>CAVPYD010000001.1:0-225436 GCA_963709895.1 uncultured Actinomycetota bacterium
TTCCCTTCGTATCGTGAATGTCACCCCGGATGCCTCACGGTGATCCATCCGGGAACGACGATCGGAAACGCATCTCAATGCGGTCTCAACAGCCGTCGGCGAGGGAGGTCGGTCACCGCAGGAGGGCTGCAGCCTCCCCCGCCTTCCAGGCGTCCGTGCGGCGCGCGAGATCTCGTCCGGGGTCCGCAGCCCAGACAGGGCACCGGCCTCGCGTGGCCCTCGATCGGTCGATCAGCGGGTCTCCCACCGGGCTGTCGAGGACCGCAATGGAGGCAGCCCACGAGCGTTCCTCCAAGAGATCTGGCGGCAATCCGGTCCAAGGCAGCCCGCGGCCGAACGCGATGGCGGTGCCGCGGATGTGGAGCCTTGGACTCGCGACACCCTGCGGGAGTGCGGTCTGCTGACCGCGGACCACGGAGCGCCCGGTCACATGTGGACGAACCAACGCGGTACCAGGCCAAGCGCGTCGTCCATAGTGGACGCAGAACTTGAGCACGTACCGAACCGTTTCGGCACAATTGCAGTAGTCGTCATATGCAGAACTCCGATCGCCATCGACGGGTCCCTGAAAAGCGATATGAGCTAGCCCATCGCGAGTCGACCGGAGCCAGTACCGATTCCGATTACTTCGCCGATGGAAACTGCCCGATAACCCCACCCTCGTCGCGAGAATTCATCCATCGAAGTGCCGCCCAGGACGGGTTATCTTGGCGCCACTCCCCGCGGCGGCCACCGACCCCATCTGACACCCATCACCCCGCTCCGATCACAGTGGGTAACGTCATCAGCCGATATGTCCGATTCGTGACTAGGCTGTCACACCAACGCTTAACTCGCAAGTGCGATCCGCATCTGGGCCTACGGGAACGGCTGCACCACTACGCCGCAACCATATGAGGTCGATCAGACCTATGACGTAAACGCCGAAACCTGGCAAACGAGAAAATCAGCGCCCGGTCGCCCGCCGGGCCTGTCCTAGCGACACGTTCCGGCCAGCCATTCCATCGGACCGCAATACATTTGGCCCTACTCGCAGCAAACCACCTCTCGCACTCGTTGATTAATCACCCCTTTGGCCGCATCGCCAACGGTCAGAGCGAGGATCTATTGCATCCACGCGGTCGGCTCGCTCGGCGAGCGTGACGACCGCGGTGCAGACATGGCCTCGAGGGCTGATCCATAGGAGGTTTTTCAACCCGGTGCCCTTTCGTTCCGGATGCGACTCTCGCGGCGGGCGCGGCGCCGGTGCCCAGTTTCCAGGTCCGGCAGTTGGCCGCCCTTGGTGTTGGTGACGAACGCGATGAGCGGGTGGCCGTTGGAGCCGGTGAACGCGAGCTGCGCGCCGGGGTGCGGTCGTTCGGCGCCGACGATGACCTCAGCCCGTCCGGCCATCCGGCCAGGTCCAGCAGTCCTGTCAGTTCTGTGACCCAGGCACCGTCGCGCGGTGCCTCGCTGGCGTCGCAGCTGGGTGTCCACGACGACGGCGGGGTCAGGTCGAGCGGGCGACCGCGTCCAGGCTGAGGCCGAACCCGACGGGGTACTGCGGGCGCTGCCCGGTCAACCGCCATGCGAAACCGTGTCGGTGCCGCCGGCGCCCTCGGTGCGGATCAACACCGCCCGGCCGGGTCGCCGCCCCGGGGGTTACGAAGTGCGCCAGCGCGGACTTGTTGACCTCGATGTGATCGGCGGCGGTATTGCTGCCGGCGCTACCCATGCGGAGCATCATCGCCACCGGTTCACCGGTGCCACCCTGGCCGTGCTCGACCCACGCCGGGTCAGATGATGACCGAATCCACGTTGGAAAGTCACTGCAGCCAGCTCTTTGTCGCAGTGCGCGGTGATGAGGGCGGCGTGGGGCTTGTTGCGGGCGTAGTGGTCGCAGCCGTCCGGCGGGAGTTTACCGAGCGCTCTTGCGGGTTGATCGTTCGTGTGACAGCATCTACACAAATCGAACATCCGGGCTATCCAGTTACCTGCTGTGATCGGTATCAGGTGTCCAGGGGTTGCCAGACAGGATCGGTAGCCACCGTGGGGAGTGGCGCCGAGATGACAGCTTGGACGGCGCTCCGCTGATGCAAGTCTCCTTCGCGACAAGTGCGGGGCCATCTGGCGATTTCCAATCGCCCCCGAGTGATCACCGACTGCATGCGGCTGAGATGCATGGTTTCAGATCACGTTGCTGCCGGCTCGCAAAGGGCAAGCTCTCCCGCTATTCAGGGACCCGTCAATGGCGATCGGAGTTCCACCCATGACGACTACTGCTACTGTGCCCGAAAAGGTTCGGTCCGTGCTCAAGTGTGCATCCACCATGGACGACGCGCGTGGCCCGCGTACCGCGTTGGTTCGTCCACATGTGACCGGTGCCCTACGTGGTCCGCGTTCAGCAGAACCGCCCTCCCGTCAGGCATGTCGCCAGTCCAGCGCTCGCACGTATCCACGGCACCTGCCCGCAGCGCTCGGGGACGCCGCGGGATGCGTTGTGCAAGATGTCGACGGGAATGTCGTCATTGCGTTCCTCGCCGGGGCAGGTGTGCTTTCGTTGGGGCACGGTCATCCGGATTCAAGTCCGACTTCATCACCATCGGCGATCGCTGCACCACCGACGTCGACGCGTTCGTCCATCACTCCCGTCACCGTCGGTGATGGAGCGGTCCTGTCCACGGACTCCTTCCCCTTGAAGGGTGAGGATGTCCCGGCGAACACCAGCTGGGGTGGGAACCCGGCCCACGATTTGACCGAACCGGCTCAGGTCTCGGCGCTCGGCGACCACTCCACTCCAATCCTGCCGGCATCGGGTCGACGGCGCCGAGGAGCCCATCGCGCACCCGCGGCACATCGGAAGCACCGAGCTCAGCAAAAGCACCGAGGGCGCGCGCGCCCGCGCCACAACTCACGGACGTGACCGCCGGATGGCCGCCGGTTCCACGTTCGAAGACGCCGATGTGCGGTTCTTCTCCCTCAACGAGAGGCTTGCTATGAAAGCGTTCGCTCGCGCCGCCCTCCACGGGTTGATGTTGGTGCCGGTTCTCATGATCACCCTGTGCCTGTCGGCGTGCGCGGACCCGGCTGCACCGCGCACGGTGCTCGGAGACGAACCCTCCTGGGCATCGCAGGTGCCTGTCTGGGTAACGCTCCGGCTGGCGAACCTCAGCATCTGGTCGTTGTGATCACCGCGGGCCAGGCCGAGGCTCGGGACTTCGCCGTCTCGGACCCGGCCTCTGGGATGACGGATGCCCCCGCGCAGTCGAAGGCGAGATTCGCCATCAAGCATGGCTTGGGCGCCGTCAGGTGGGTGCGGGCCGGTAGCGCGTGGGTGTCGAACCGGCCTTGCCCCCTCCCGAAATGCCGACCAAACAGGAATCACCGGTCTTCCCTGACGGGAGCGGAGCCAGTCGGCCACCCGCCGTCCTACCGACAGACGCTGGTGACCTAGCGATCTCGGACTCGAGGAGATCTGTGAACGATCCGAAGGAACTCCTTGAGCGTGCTGGGCGCTGGTTGCGGGGGTTTGGCCGGAACCTGCTTCGAAGTGGGCGGCCCGAGACCAGGTTGGGCCTGGTCGGTCACGCGGCCCTGCTCAGGCCTCCCCCACCCATCGAACCCACCAGCACACCGGCCGCTGCTTGGCCTCTGTAGGTGCGTCAGGAGGACGGCGTGGCGGCCACACTCTGCCCGGGGAGGCCGGTCGATCTCGGTGATCGCCCGGCATGTGGGACGGGATCGTCGAGGGGTCCATGCCGCCCGGAACGGTCGCGGCTGGTCGCGGTCCGCGGCCTGCCGGTGACGACTTGTTCGCCCAGGAGGGTGTTCACCCGGGACGTGATCTATGCCGCCGCACGACTGTCCGGGTACTCGCGTAGGCCGCCCGGTGCCCATCCGATGCGGCACCCGTCGGTGGCAGCGATGTTGGTGTCCAAGAGGTCGGTGGGGTCGAGGACGGCTGTGCGTGCGAACCCGTTGCCGACCGTTATCCGGCGCCCGGAGCGTTGCCGCGGCCGGCTGTGCTCACCGGTGCTCTCGACGAGGAACGATCCAGCGCGGGTTGTGGTCATCGGAATCCTCTCGGGGGCCGACCCGACACGGATATTCCGAGCAGCGCCGGGGATGTTCAATTCACCCTGGACCCGGCGGACGCGACCGCCAACCCGCAGGTCGGCTGGAACCCCCCCGCCACCTGGCTGAACAGTCCTGCTGCCCCTTACCCGCGAGCAGCGGGAGCGATTTCCTGGTGTCCCCCGTGGTTTCACGCGCGGGCGCCGGTGGGGAGGTTGACGGTCGAATGATTCGAGTCGTCGTGGTCGACGACGAGGTGCTGGTGCGTGCCGGATTCCAGCTGATCCTGAGCCTCGCGCCCGACATCGAGGTGGTCGCGACCGCCGACGGCCCGCGAGCCATGGAGGTCATCGCCATGCATCATCCCGACGTCGTGCTGCTGGACATCAGGATGCCCGGCAAGGACGGCCTGAGCATCCTTGGCGAACTGCAGGCGTCCGCGGACCGGCCGGTCGTTGCCATGCTGACCACGTTCGACTCGGACGAGTACATTGCCACCGCTCTCCGAAACGGGGCGGCGGGGTTCCTGCTCAAGGACACCGACCCGGAGCAGCTCGCGCAGCTCGTCCGCACCCTGCACGGCGGAGGCGTCGTTCTCTCACCGACCGTGAGCGGCATGGTGGTCCATCGATATCTGAGCGCCAGCACCGATCAGGCGGACAAGAACGTGGTCGACCTGCTGACCCAGCGGGAACGCGAGGTACTGGTGCTGGTGGCCGACGGGCTTTCCAACACCGAGATCGCCGGGCGACTGTTCTTGAGCGTGGGAACCGTCAAGGACCATGTCAGCGCGATCCTGGCCAAGCTCGACGTCGGCAGCAGGGTGCAGGCCGCGTTGTTCGCCCAACGCACCGGCCTTCTGGACGCCGAACGGCCGGCCGGGTGACAACAACCGCGGTGGTGGCCTCCAGGTGGCGGACGGTCCCGCCGTGGGTGGCCGACCTGCTGCTCGTCGTACTTGCTTTGGCCGACGCGGCGCTGAGCCTCGCCGACACCGACACCAACACCAACACCACCCTCGCCTACGCGGTCGCGTTGATCGCGGCGGGCGCGTTGGTGCTGCGCCGCCGCTTTCCCTACCTGACGTTCCTGCTCACGGTTCCGGGACTGTTGCTGACCGATGCCGGCGTCGCCGCGCTGGTGGCGCTGTACTCGATGGCCCGGTATACCAGCAAACCGGTCCCGCTGGCCGCCGGGACCATCGTGGTGTTCGCCGGTTACTCCGCCCTATGGCAGGGCCCGTACTCGCCGAACACCCTGCTGCTGGCCGGCATCTACGGCCTGATGTTCGCTCTCGCGCCCCTCGCCCTTGGGCTGCTGGTCCGCACCCGGCAGGAGCTGGCCACCCGGATCGCCGAAGTCGAACAGGCCCGCGAACACGAGCGGGAACTCACCGCTCAACGCGTGCTCGCACTCGAGCGTGCCCGACTCGCCAGGGAAATGCACGACGTCGTCTCCCACCAGGTCAGCCTGATCGCCGTGCAGGCCGGTGCGCTGCAGATGGCAACCCTCGACCCGCACACCAAACACGCGGCGCACACCATTCGCGAGTTGAGCGTCACCACCCTGAACGAGCTACGCCAGATGGTCAACGTGCTGCGCGCCGCCGGCGGCCGGTCCACCGAGCCGTTTCCCCAACCGGGTCTGGCCGACCTGGAGCAACTCATCTGCGCCAGTGGAATCCCGACCACGGTCAGCATCGACCCCGGCCTCGAGATGGCCCCGCCGCTGCAACGCGCGGTCTATCGCACCGTCCAGGAGTCCCTGACCAATGTTCGCAAACACGCCCCAGGGGCGACGGCGACCGTCGCGATCAAGCGGCAGCCAGACCAGATCGTCACATCGATCCAGAACACCGCGGGATCTCATCGGGTCACCCCGCTGCCCAGCCCCCAGCACGGCCTCATCGGTCTTCGAGAACGCGCCGAACTACTCGGCGGAACCCTCACTACCGGCCCAACCCCGGCCGGCGGGTTCCACCTGGAATTGCGGCTACCCCTGAGGTGATGGCTCCGAAATCAGTCGCGTGAGCCGGCTCAACACATTCCAGTGAAGCGGAACGATGCATTCACATTCACTTCTACCGGAGCATTGCTCGATGGTCCAGGAGTTCGGTCCCGGTTCGGATGCACCGCTGTTGCCCGCTGAGGAACTCGCGGCCCGCGGCTTCTCCGCGGCACGCCGGAAAGAGTTCGCCGACGTCCGTCGATGTGCTCATGAGGCATTGGCCAGGCTGGGCGTCGAGCCGCAGCCAATTCTTCCTGACTCGGCGCGCGCGCCTATTTGGCCGCCGGGAGTCGTTGGGAGCATGACGCATTGCGAGGGCTACCGGGCGGCGGTCGTCGCATGGGAAAGGAATGTCGCGTCCCTGGGTATCGACGCGGAACCGAATGCCCCACTGCCGGTTGAGGTGGTGACCCTGGTTTCCTCCGCGGCCGAACGGCGGCAACTACGACAACTTTCCGGTGCACACCCTTCGATGTGCTGGGACCGTCTGCTGTTCTGTGCCAAAGAGGCTTTCTACAAGGCTTGGTATCCCGTGCAGCGTGAGTGGCTCGAATTCTCGGATGTGACAATCTGCTTCGATCCAGCTCGCGGAGCCTTCGACGTAGGGCTGCCGCCCGGACATGCCGCTCAACTGCGCGGCAAGGCCCTGGTGGTCACCGGGAGATATATCCGGGAGCGGGGCTTCCTGATGGCCGCGGCGGTCCTGACGAGTCCCGTCTCACGGTAGGTGGCCCGTTTTTCGTGCGATTCGGCGCGCCCAACCCCCTGTTGACGACCGCGCAGGCGCAGCGGACCGGACCGTAGGCTGTCCCGACAAGCTCTTGAAAGGACATGGATGGCCGCGAAACGGTTGCGCGTCTTGGCGGTGGCCGCAGTGCTGTTGGCCGCGAATGCCTGCACATCCTCCATCGATCGCAGGCTCGTCGAGGGCGCCGTCGAAGAGGTCACCGAGTCACCGTTCTACACGCCGCCGTCTCCGGTCCCCAGCGGTAAGCCCGGGGACATCATCCGCACCGAACGGCTGTCCAGCGCACCCGACGGGTCGACCGGGTGGCGAGTGCTGTACCACACCACGGACGTCACCGGAGCGGACATCGTAGCCTCCGGCGTCATTGTCGCCCCTGACGCACCCGCGCCGGCCGGTGGGCGGACCGTCGTCGGCTGGGGGCACCCCACGACGGGATCGGCGGCGAAATGCGCGCCGTCCAACGGCATCGATCCGTTCGACGTCATCGAGGGCCTCAGGGCATTGCTCACCGCGGGTTACGTGGTGGCGGCGGCCGATTTTCCGGGGATGGGCGTGCCGGGCCCCAATTCGTACCTGATCGGGCAGAGCGAGGGCAACAGCGTGCTGGATGCCGTCAGGGCCGCGCAGAACCTGCCGGAGACGGGTGCGACCCCGACCTCTGACGTCCTGCTCTGGGGGCATTCGCAGGGCGGCCACGCCGTCCTGTTCGCCGCACAGGATGCGCCCACCTATGCACCCGAGCTTCGGCTGCGCGCGGTGGCCGTTGCCGCACCGGCCGCCGACCTCGGCACCCTGTTCGACGACGACATTCCGGACGCCTCGGGCGTGACCATCGGCTCCTACGCCTTCGCTGCCTACCAATCCGTCTACGCCGCAACGGTTCCGGGATTGTCGTTGGACTCGATCCTGACCCCGGAGGGCGCCGCGGCGACGCCGGCCATGGCCCAGCTGTGCCTGTTCGGTCAGCACACCACGATCCATGCCGACGCACTCGCGTTGGTCGGTCACTACACCCACAGCGATCCGGCCACGACGCCGCCGTGGGCCGGGCTGCTCACCCAGAACACCCCGGGGGCGTCACCGCTGGGCGTTCCGCTCTTCGTCGCGCAGGGCGCTACCGACACCCTTGTGCTGCCGAGCGCGACCGAACAGTTCGTCTCCCAGGAGTGCGCGAAAGGCGAGCACGTGACCTTTCAGCTGTATCCGGACACGGGCCACGGCCTGGTCGCGCTGAAGGCGGTACCCGCGGTCACGTCGTTCTTCGCCGACGTGCTCAAGGGCGCGCCGCCCGCGTCGACCTGCTGACCGCGAACCACCTGCTGGACGCGAAAAGGCCCGGTGCGTCCGCCGAGGGGGAGCGGGCGCACCGGGCTTGCTTCGCCGAAAGGTCAGTCCTTGTCGACGATCTCGCAGCCGACAGTGATGTCGGGCTCGACGAACGGGATGCGGCAGTAGTCGGTGCCGTCGAAGCCGTCGAGCTTGTCGATCGAACCGTCCTGCACCGGAACCCCGAACAGGTCGTTGCTGGCCAGCCGGTCGTTGCCGGTGCCGCCGCGCAGGTCGTCTGCCCCGCGTCCACCGATCAGCACGTCATCGCCCTCGAAGCCCTCGAAGATGTTGGCGTTGTCGTCGCCGATCATGGTGTCCGGCCCGCGGCCACCCTGGATGTCTTCGGCGTTGCTGATGAGGTCTCCCTCGCCCACCTCGCCGTCGTTCGCCAGGCCGTCCAGGATCACCAACACCCGTGCGGTGCGGCCCTCGTAGGCCACCACGTCACCCGTGCCGGAACCCGCGTTCATCTTGTCCGCGCCGAGGCCGCCGACCAGCCGGTCGTTGCCGGTGCCGCCGATCAGCGTGTCGTTGCCCGGGCCGGCCTGCAGGATGTCGAGTTCCGGACCGCCGTCCAGCACGTCAGCGCCGCCACCGGCCGCGTTGCTCTCGGTGTTCAGATCGTCCTGACCCCCGTTGCCGCGCAACGTGTCGCTGCCGGAGGAATCCCGCAGGATGTCACCCAGGCTGCCACCGTTGAGGATGTCGTTACCGGGTCCACCGTCGGCCCGCATGGCGGCGGGCGCGAAATTCGTGATGGTGTCGTTCCCGCCGCCGCCGGTCACCGAGAAGCTGCGGAACTGCGTTCCGCCAACCGGCACCGCCCGGCACTGCACGCCGAACAGACCGACCTGAACGGCCACCGGAGCGCAGCCGACCCCGGCGGTGATCGGCGCGGTGTCCGTCACCTGGAACAGGTTCTGGCCGGTCACCGCCCGCACGGTGATCTTGTTCGGGCCGCCGAGACCGGTGACCCGCAGGCCCTGCGCGTCCGAGACGGCCGACGCGTTCGGCGCCGGTGCCGCTGCGCTGGCGGAGGCCGCGTTCGCGGCCGCGACCGACCCGATGAGCATGGACCCCCCGATTGCGGTCAGCACCGCAAATTTTCGTAGTTGTGGCATCGATACCAGTTGCCGCATGTCGTTCTTCCCTTCACCTTCGGCCGCACCGTGCGGCTTGCGGGATGAAGGTGACCGACGACGGCCCGATCAGGACGATCTTCCACAGAACTGCGCAACCGGCCGGCGAACGGAGAAGTCAGTCCGACCAGCACATTCACGGCCGGCAGGCCGCGGTCACGCCGCGCCCGGTCGACCATCTGCTGGATGAGGGCGGTCTTCGCACGGGTGTAGGCGAGCGGGTCGTCGAACTCGTGGGCAAGCCGCCGCTTGAGCTCGGCGTAGCGCTCGACGTCCTCCGGATGATCCAGCAGATGGTCGCGGAGCAATCGTTCGTTCTGGGTCGGCCAGCCCGCGCTTGGCACCACGTGCAGGTGCACGGCGACCCTTCCCGCCGGTGAGACACCCGGCTCGCGGCGATAGAACAATCGACCGGCCATCCCGGTCTCCATCCGGCGCGTACCCCAAGGGCGTGAGTGCATCGCCCTCCGCCGCGACCACCCGCGCCAGGTCGGTCGTCGAGGCCATCAGGTCGATCACTGGTTTGGCTGCGAGCCCAGGCACCGAGGTGCTGCCGATGTGTTCCAACTGTTCCCATGCCGACGGCAGCACCGCCCGCAGCTCCGCCATCAGCGCCGCAGCTGTTGTCGCCCAGGAATCGTCGAAGTCGACGACCACGATGCGCTGCACGACGACCAACCTACGGCCCGGGTGGATCGCCACCTAGCGCATCAGCCAGGTGTCCTTCGATCCCCCACCCCGCGACGAGTTCACCAGCAGCCCATCGGATTCCAGTGCCACCCGGGACAGCGCGACCTCCGGAACCGTCACCACACCGTCAGCCCCCGCGAGGGCGAACACCCGCAGGTCGACATGCCGCGGCGCCAGCCCGCCGGGGGTCAGGGTCGGGTGCGAGGAGAACCGGATCACCTCCTGGGCGATGAAGCGCTCCGGGGCCGCGGCGACCGCCGCCCGCATGGCGTCGATCTCCTCGTCGGTCATTTCCGGCCCGATCATCACGCCCGCCCCGCCGGATCCGTCGACCGGCTTGACCACCAGATCGGGCAGCCGGTCCCGCACCGCCTCGTACTGGCCGGGATCGGCCAGCACCCAGGTCCCGACATCGCCGATGACAGGCTGCTCCGCGAGGTAGTAGTCGATCATCGTGTGGACAAATGCATAGGTCGCCTTGTCGTCGGCAACGCCGTTACCCGGGGTGTTCGCGATGGACACCGCGCCGGCCCGGGATGCGGCTTGCAGCAACAGGTTCACCTCGGGCGACACCGCGGGACCGGCGACGATCTCGTCGTCCGCCAGTCGCCGGTACAGCACGTCGACGGGGATTCGCCGACCGTCCACCATCGCGGTGATCCCGTCGGCGTCACCGCCGAGGTCGGCGGGGGTGACGACCGGCACCCCCATCTCCCGCGCGAGCAGGGTGTGCTCGTACCACGCCGAGTTGGCCGGGCCGTCGGACAGCAACGCGACCTGCGGCGTCGCCCGGCCGCAGCGCGGCGGCGCGGCCGCCGTCAACGCCTCCAGCAGCATCGCGCCGACCCTGTCCGGCGAGCGCACGCCGTCCCACGGGTACAGCATCGGCAGCGCCGCGGCCGCGGTCCGCCGGTTGGCGATCGCGTACCCGAGGCCGGACGGCACCCGCAGGTTGTCCTCCAGCACCACCCATTCACCCGACGGCGGATGCAGCAGATCGAACCCCAGCACCGTCGCCCGCGGCCGACCGCCGGGGGCCAGCTGGCGCGCCTCCGGAAGGAATCCGGGGCACTGCCGGACCACCCATTCCGGCATCAGCCCGTCCCTGACGATCTGCGCCTGGTCGTAGACGTCGTCCAGAAACGCGTTCAGGGCGCGGGTACGCTGCCGCAGCCCCGCACCGATCCGCGCCCAGTCCACCGCGGACAGCAACCGGGGTATCGGATCCAGCGGAAAGGGTTGCTCCTGCAGGGTTCCGTCGATGTCGGCGGTGAACACGATGCCTTCCGCGGCCCGCACCCGGTCGAGTTCCGTCGCCGCGGCGCGGAGCGCGTCGAGGCCGGCGCCGTCCAGCGCGGCGATGACGTCCAGGTAGCCGGGACGGATCTGCCCGTCCGGATCGACCGCCTCGTCGAGCGGCCCCGCCGGATACCCCCGCAGCACACCCGTCACCCGATCCACCGTTCGTGCCATCTGGTCACCGCTTTCGACAATTCGATCCGGGCGGCACGGCCGACGATGGTGTGGCCCTCCCCGGGTAGCAACAACAACTCGGTCGGCACCCCGGCCACCGCGAGCGCGTCGTGCGCGCGCACGGACTCGATCACCGGCACGTTGGTGTCCTGTTCCCCGTGCACCAACAGCGTGGGTGCGACGACGTCGTGCATCCGATTCAGCGGCGAAAGGTCGTACAGCATCTCGGCATCGGCGCGCGGATCGCCGTACTCGGTGACCGATGCGGCGGCCATCCAGGACTCGGTCTCGGCGAAGAACGCCGCGAAATCCGACATGCCGGCGTGGGACGACCCGCAGGCGAACAGCTCCGGCCACCGGGTCAGCGCGATCAGCGCGAGATAGCCGCCGTACGACCAGCCGTGCACGCTGATCCGGCCGGGAACCGCAAGCCCGGCGTCGACCAGGAACGTGACGGTCGCGGGCACGTCCTGGAACGAGGACTCCCTGGCCCCGAGGTCGTCCAGCGCGGTGAACGTCCGCCCGTACCCGGTGGAACCGCGGACGTTCGGTGCGATCACCGCGAAGCCGGCCGCGATCAGCGACTGGATCAGGATCGAGAACGCTGGCCGCTCCTGGCTTTCCGGGCCGCCGTGCAGCACCACCACGGTCGGCATCGGGCCGATTGCGCCGTCGGGGCGGTACAGCCAACCGGCGATGGTCAGTCCATCGGACGAGGGAAAGCGGACCTGCTCGGGGTGGGCCATCGACCCCAGCGGTAGCTCGGTGGCGGGCATCCCGACCAGCGGGTGCGGCCCGCTGTGGCCGACTGTCGATCCCGGCACGCCTGGATCGTCCCAGTCCAGCCGGTACAGGCGGCGGGGTTCGGTCGGCGAGGTCAGCTCCACCACGGCCGACCGCCCGTCGGGGCGAACCGTCCACCCCGGCATCACCCTGGCACCGAGGTCGACTTGATAGCTGTTGCCGGTGAGCAGGTTCCGAATCTCCGGCACACTGCTTCCGTCGACATTCCAGACCAGGAAGGCGCTCTGCCCGCCGCTCAGGACGGCGTAGGACTCGAGGTCGGCGTCCGGTCGCTCGGCCAGCACCCGGTACGGCCCAGGGGTGCCGTCGGCGTCCAGTTGCACGACCGCCAGCGCCGAGCGTTCCCGGCCGGCGTTGGTTCGCAGGTACACGGCGGAGCCGTCCGCGGTGAACCGGCCCTCTTCGGCCAGATCCGTTCCCTCGTCAGGGAAGTCGGCGGCCAGCAGTCGTTGGACGGACCCCGAGGTTGCGTCGCGGCCATCGAGGACAGAGATGTCAGCGATGTCAGTGTTCGTGTCGATGTCGGCGATGACCAGGTGCCGCCGGCCCCGCGAGCCGCGGCGCGCGATGATCCGGGAGGCGTCCGGCGAGACGGACGTCACCGCGAGAAAGCCGCCAGTGGCGACCGTCCGGATCTCGCCGGTGACGACGTCGACCAGGCAGACGTCCGCACCCGGTCCCTCACCGTCGGCGAGCGAGAATGCATAGGTGTTCGGCAGAGTCGTCCAGCAGCCGGCGAACACCGTTGCCAGGTCATCTGTCCCGGCGAGCACTCGGGCACCGCTGCCATCCGGGTGAATGACGTGCAACTCGGCGCGGATCAGGCCGTTCGGCGACACGAGGTACGCCAGCCACTGCCCGTCGGGCGACCACGCGACCGAGACGACCTCCTCGTCGGGCAGCGACACCTGCCGCGGAGGATCGGGTTGACATCCGTTGTCAGGCTGAGCACTTCGAGCCTGGGCAGGCCCGACCGGTCGGTGACGTAGGCGACCTGGTTGCCGTCCGGGGACAACGAAGGGCACCAGGCGCCGGACACCCCGGCGATCTCCGCCACCCGGTCGACGCCCGGGTCGGCGGCCCGGCTGCCGGGGTCGGGCGGCGCCCCGGCGGGAGTGAGCGGAGTGACGGCGGGGTCCACAGCAGGGTTCACAGTCGGGTTCATCGCGGGAGTCGCAGGGGGTGTGTCGAACACCTGCTCAGCCGATACCGTGCCGCTGCAGCCACATCTCCAGCAGCCCCAGCTGCCAGAGCTGGTTGGAGCCCAGCGTGGTCCGGTTCTTGTTCGGGTCCGCCAGCAGCATGTCGACGTAGTCCGGCCGGAACAGGTCGCGCTGCTTGGCCGCCGGCGCGGCCAGCGCGTCCCGCACCCGCTCCAGGTAGAGGCCTTCCAGGTTGATGATCGCCGGGACCGGGAAATGGCCCTTCTTGCGGTCGATCACCGCCGCGGGCAACACCTTTCGGGAGGCCTCCTTCAGCACGCCCTTCCCGCCGTGCGCGAGTTTCAGCTCGGGCGGGCAGGCAGCCGCGACCTCGGCGAACTGGTGGTCGAGGAACGGTGTCCTGGCCTCGAGACCCCAGGCCATCGTCATGTTGTCCACCCGCTTGACCGGGTCGTCGACCAGCATGATCTGCGAGTCCAACCGCAGCACCTTGTCCAGCGCCGTGCTCGCCCCCGGGCGATCCAGGTGCTCCCGGGCGAACTCCCGGCTCGGGTCGTTGTCCGTCATCCACCGCGGCTGCAGGATCTTGGCCAGGGTGGCGCGGTCGCGGTCGAAGAAGTGCGCGGCGTACACCTCCAGCGCCTGCTCGGCCGGCACGTCGGCCAGCGGCGGGTACCAGTCGTAGCCGGCCAGCAGCTCGTCGGCGCCCTGGCCGGACTGCACGACCGTCAGGTGTTGCGACACCGCTTGGGAGAGAAGGTAAAACGCGATGCAGTCGTGGCTGACCATCGGTTCGCTCATCGCCCCGACGGCGCCGTCCAGGCCGTCCAGCACGGTGCTGGAGGGCATCAGCAACTGGTGATGGTGGGTGTCGAATTCCTTGGCCACCAGATCGGAGAATTCGAATTCGTCACCCTCGCGGTCGCCGACCCGTTCGAAACCGATGCTGAACGTCTGCAGCCCGTGTTGCCCGGCGTCGGCCAGCAGCGCCACGATGACACTGGAATCGATCCCGCCGGACAGCAGCACCCCGACCGGTACGTCGGCGACCATCCGCCGCTGCACCGCGGTCTGCAGGGTGGACAGCACCAGGTCCTGCCAATCGGCCTCGGTCATCCCGGCGTACGTGTCCTGCCTGGTGTGCTCCGGCGACCAGTAGGTCCGATCGGCGAAACGGCCGTCCGGCTCGTAGGTGCGCACGGTGGCCGGCGGGAGTTTGCGGACGCCGGACAGGATGGTCAGCGGGGCGGGCACCACGGCGTGGAACGTCATGTAGTGGTTCAGCGCCACCGGGTCGATCGAGGTGTCGATGTCGCCGCCGGCCAGCAACGCGGGCAGCGATGAGGCGAACCGCAGCCGGCCAGGACGTTCCGCCAGGTAGAGCGGCTTGATCCCGAGCCGGTCGCGGCCCAGCACCAGCCGACCGCTCGCCCGCTCGAGCACCGCGAAGGCGAACATGCCGAAGAAATGGTCGACACAGTGGTCGCCCCACCGGTGGTAGGACTTCGCGACCACCTCGGTATCGGAGGTGGAGAAGAACCGGTAGCCGTAGCCGCGGAGCTCTTCGCGCAGGTCCTGGTAGTTGTAGATGCAGCCGTTGAAGACCGTGGCCAGGCCGAGTTCCTCGTCGACCATCGGCTGGGCGCCGGTTTCGGACAGGTCGATGATCGCCAGCCGGCGGTGCGCCAGCGCGACGGGGCCGTCGTGCCAGAGGCCGTGCCCGTCCGGGCCACGCGGTGCCATCACCTCGGAGACGCGGGCCAGCGCCTTGACGTCAGGAACGCCGCCGTCGAATCGGATCTCGCCGCTCAAGCCGCACACGATTGGATCCCCTCGTGATGTGGGCGCGCGGAACGCCCGATTTGATCCACCGAAGCTACCCGCGGGATATGCCCGCCAGGTTTCGGGTTCAAACGATCACGATGCGTCACCGACCCGCGGCGAGGGTCGCGTCGCCCGTGCCGGGACGGGCGGGTCAGGCCAGCCCGAGCGACTTCATCCGCTCGGCGTGACCCATCTGCAGCCGGCGGAACAGGGCGGCAATGCCGGCGAGGTCGCCGGACCCGGTGACGATGAGCTCGGCCAGCGTGTCACGGTCGGCCACCACGTACTGCGCCTGGGTGAGCGCCTCGCCCAGCAACCGGCGACCCCACAGCGCCAGCGGCCCGGTCAGCCGCGGATCGGCCTGGCAGGCCTTGCGCACCTCGCGGACCGCGAAGGCCGAGTGACCGGAATCACCCAGCACCTCGAACACCAGGTCGCGGGTCTCCGGGTCGATCCACTCGGCGATCTCCCGGTAGAAGTCGGCCGCCAGCCCGTCACCGACATGCGCCTTGACCAGGGATTCCAGCCAGGAGTGCGGTGCGGTCGAGTCGTGAAACGCGTCGAACGGGCCGATGAACGGAGCCATCGCATCCTCGGCGGCGATCCCCTTGGCCTCCAGGTGCCTGACCAGCGCGCGGAAATGTCCCATCTCCGCCACCGCCATCTGCGACAACGCCACCCGGCCGGACAGCGTCGGGGCGTACCGCGCGTCCGCCGCCATCCGGTCGAACGCCGACAGCTCGCCGTAGGCCAGCACGCCCAGCAGATCGATGACAGCCTGCTCCGGGGGGTGCTTGTCGCTGCGTGTCGCCCGCCGCGCGTCGGTCATGACCACTCCGTCCAAGATTCAAGTCGGTGCGGCGCGGTGAACCCCGGTGTCGAGTCCGCCGCACCGCCGACATCACCATCGAGCCTAGAGGGCCAGTTCGCCTGCCGAGGGCCGAACCGCGGCAGGCCGCCCACAGTCCGCCCGGTGTCCCGGAACGCTGCGTGATCGAACAACTGCGCGTGAGCAGGTAGAATGATCTGGACAAGCGGCGCGCCTACAGCGCCGCTGCACTGTGCGCGCGTCGCCCACCGGTAGGTCCGAACGATCGAACCACCGGTGTGGCCGTACGGCTCGGGTTCGGCTTGCATGCCCTGTGAGATGCCAAGGACCGCCCTTCGCCTGCAGCGTGAACGCGCGCGGACGCGAGGAAGGCTCTACCCACCGAACATGACCAGCCCCAATTCGAACCCCGATTCGAACCCAACAGCGAACCCGCCCGAGCTGCCCGCGGACCCCGACGGCGTCATCGCCGATGCCGCGATCGACCCGGCCGACGCAGCCATCTCCCACCCGCTGATCGGTGACGCGAAGGTCGAGGAGCAGGCTCCCACCTTCGTCGAGCTCGGTGTCGACCCGCGCATCGTCCGTGCGCTGAACGAGTCCGGCATCGAGCGCACCTTCGCCATTCAGGCGCTGACCCTGCCGATCGCGCTGGGCGGTGCCGACCTGATCGGCCAGGCCCGCACCGGCATGGGCAAGACCCTCGGGTTCGGCGTCCCGCTGCTGCAGCGGCTGGCGCAGGACGACAGCCTGACGCTGACCGCCAACGGAAAGCTGCCCGCCGGCCGCGCCCCCCGCGCGCTGGTGATGGTGCCGACCCGTGAGCTGTGCGTGCAGGTCACCCGCGACCTGCACCAGGCCGCGAAGTACATGGGCCTGTCGGTGACGTCGGTGTACGGCGGCCGGGCCTACGAGCCGCAGATCACCGCCCTGCACAACGGTGTCGACCTGGTGGTCGGCACCCCGGGCCGGTTGCTGGACCTGGCCAACGGCGGGCACCTGGTGCTCGGCGCCGTCAAGGTGCTGGTGCTGGACGAGGCGGACGAGATGCTCGATCTCGGCTTCCTGCCGGACATGGAGCGGGTGCTCGGCATGGTGCCGGACATCAAGCAGACCATGCTGTTCTCGGCCACCATGCCCGGCCCGATCCTGACCCTGGCCCGCACGTTCATGGCCCAGCCGACGCACATCAGGGCCGAACTGGCCGCCGAGGGGCAGACCCACACCCTGACCAAGCAGTACGCCTACCGGGCGCACGCGCTGGACAAGGTGGAGATGCTGGCCAGGGTGCTGCAGGCCCGCAACCGCGGCCTGACCATGGTGTTCACCCGGACCAAGCGCACCGCCGCCAAGGTGGCCGACGAGCTGATCGAACGCGGTTTCGCGGCCGCGGCCGTGCACGGCGATCTCGGTCAGGGTGCTCGCGAGCAGGCGCTGCGGGCGTTCCGCTCCGGCAAGGTCGACGTGCTGGTGGCGACCGACGTCGCCGCGCGCGGGATCGACGTCGACGACGTCACGCACGTCATCAACTACCAGTGTCCGGAAGAGGACAAGACCTACATCCACCGCATCGGACGCACCGGGCGGGCCGGCAAGACCGGGGTCGCGGTCGCCTTCATCGACTGGGACGACCTGCCGCGCTGGAAGCTGATCAACGATTCACTCGGCCTTGACATGGCCGATCCGCTGGAGACCTATTCCACCTCCAAGCACCTGTACGACGACCTGGACATCCCCGAGGGCGTCACCGGCCGGTTGCCGCGCGCGCAGCGCACCAGGGCGGGACTGGACGCCGAGGTGGTCGAGGACCTGGGCGAGACCGGTGGGCACCGCAGCCGACCCAGCGGCGGCGCTTCCGGCACCCGCGGACGCGGCACCGGGTCGGGACGGACCCGTACCAGGACCAGCAGAGCCTCCACGGAAGCTCCGCCGGTCGCCCCGCAGGCCGAGGCATCCGTCGACGGGGCCGGCGCCGACGCCACCACCCCCGCCCGTCGCCGCCGGCCCCGGCGGCGGACCCGTGGCGGCGCACCCGCCGACGCGCAGAGCGCGGCCGGCTGACCCCGTTCGCTCAGCCGCATTGCGTAGGCTCGCGCGGTGACCATGAGCCCCACCCGCCGCCGGCGGATCGATCGGCTCGTGGCCGCCGTCATCGCAGTCGTGGTGGTCGGTGTCGGCGTCGCGATCTACCTGAACAGCGACGTCCGGGCCACCACATCGGTGCTTGGCCCCGCCACGCCCGCGCCGACCGTGCCGGACGCCGTGCCGAGCACGCTGACCCAACGCTGGAGCCTGGCCACCAACCCCGACCTGGGGTCGGTGGCTTCGCCGTACGGCGTCGTGATCACCGCCGACGAGCACACGGTGACCGGCCACGACGCCGTCACCGGGGAATTCCGGTGGTCCTACGGCCGGGAGAACCTGCCGCTCTGCGCGGTCGGGTCCGGTGACGTGGACGCGCCAGGGGTGACCAGACGCGGCAAGGTCCGCGGCGTGATGGTGGTGTCGGAGAAGGACGGCTTCTGCTCCCAGGTCATGCTGCTCGACCCGGACACCGGGGACCGGCACTACTACCGGACCAGCCCGAACCAGGTCGGCGGAGCACTGGCGTTCGGCGGGCCGTACGCCGCCTGGATGGGTCCGACGCTCGTCGAGTTGTGGCGGGACGATCTGGTGCGCACCATCCAGTACGGGGACGAGCCGAACCCGCCGAAGGCGAACGCCACGCACACCGGATGCACGTTCACCGACATCGCACTGGCCGACGACCAGTTCGCCACCATCGAGCACTGTGCCGGGCAAAGCGCTGGCGATCAGGGCGCTGCGGCTCAGGGCACCAACGCACGGGTGGTGATCAACTGGGCCACCCCGGACTCGGCGCCGAACAAGCCCGACGGCCAGGACGTCTTCAAGCACGACCCGCGCGCGGACATCGACACCGGTTCGCCGGCTGCCCGGATCGTCGGCATCACCGCCGATCGGGTCGCCGTGCTGGTGTCCGCACCTCGACCCGCCGTCGTGGTCTACGACGCCTCCGGCGCGGAAACCTCGCGTACCCCCGTTGACATCCCGGCCGAGCAGATCGTGGCCGCCGACCAGCTCACCCCGGACGGTGGCACCGCACCCACTCCGGCCGTTGTCAACGGCGATGCCCGGTACTCGCTGGTCGGCGACACGGTGATCGCGGTGCGGAAACAGCAGATCACCACCGACGCCCCGGTCACCTCATCCACGACGGCGGTGCAGAGCCGTGAGCCGCCGACGATCTCGGTGTTCGCCACCTCCACCCCGACGTCCGCGGCGGAACCCCCGGCGCAGATACAGGTCGACGACCTTGCGCTGGCGTGGAGCAGGGCCGGCGCGTTGGGTCTGCCCGCGCTGATCGGCGATCAGGTGCTGATGCCCGTGGACGGCGGCCTCGCGGTGCTCGCGGCCGCGAACGGCAACCCCGGCCTCGTGCCGACGACGATCCCGGTCGATCGCGGCGGCTATGCCGGGCGGGTGGACGCCACGGCGGTCGGCACCATGATCATCGAGGCCCGCGGCGGCCAGGTCGTCGGGTTGTCATGACGGATCAGCCGGCCGGGGGCGCACGCGCCGCCGCGTCGGATCAACCACGGCTCCGGCGGACCGATCAACTCAGCCCGACCTCCGCGGCGCGGACCACCCTGCCCGGCACGCACGGGCCGCTGGCCGCCCTCGTCGCCACCGCCGGCCGACCGGCCGGCACCGTGCTGCTGCTGCCCGGGTACACCGGGTCCAAGGAGGACTTCGCACCGATCCTGGATCCGCTGGCGGCCGCCGGGCTGACCGCGGTCACGGTGGATCTGCCCGGTCAGCACGAGTCCGAAGGTTCGGACGAGGAGTCGGAGTACACCCCGGCACGGCTGGGCGAGGAGGCCGCCGCGCTCGTGGAACGGCTGCGCGCCGGCGGGCCGGTACTGCTGCTCGGCCATTCCTTCGGCGGCCTGGTGGCCCGCGGGGCGGTGCTGGCCGGCGCGCCGGTTGCCGGGCTGGTGCTGTTGTGTTCGGGCCCGTCCGCGTTCCGCTACGGCGAGCGGTACGACGCGCTGATCGCCGGCGAGCCGTTGATGCGCGAGCACGGCCACGAAGTCGCCTACGACCTCGCCGCGGCCGAGGGGCAGGCGGCCCGGAAAGCGCCGACACCGGAAATGGCGGAGTTCCTCCGGCAGCGCTTCGTGTCGTCGCGGGCGGCCAGCCTGCTCGGCATGGGCGCCGCGCTGCGGACCGAGCCCGACCGGGTCGACGAGTTGGCCGCGGTACTGCAGGCATCGCGCATCCCGGTGGCGGTGATCGCCGGTACGGACGACGACGCCTGGCCGCTGCCCGATCAGCGGGAGATGGCCGTCCGGCTCGGCACCGAACTGGTGATCATCCCGGACGCCGCGCACTCCCCCGCCGTGGAGAATCCCGCCGCCTTGCTGGCGGTACTGCTTCCGCTGCTGCACGGGTGGCTCAGCGTCACCACACCCACCGCCACCGACCACACCCACCAGATGACGGCAGGCAACCCAGGATCACCGCACAGTCGGCCGCGGTCCGCCGGCCGTCGGGCCAGTGCCGGCGCGATCGGACCACCAGCTCGCCGGCCACGCCGGCCCCCAGCTGAGCCAGCACCCGCGACCAGCCCGGACCGTCCGCCGCACCCAGGCCCGCCCGCTCCAGCACTGTTGGTGCGGCCAGCGCCGTCACCAGCAGGACCACACCCACCACCAGCGTCCCCGCACTGACCAGCCCGGCGATGGCGTCCAGGATCCGGACGACTCGCCGCGGTGTGCTCACACCGGCAAGCCGAGCGGACCGAGCGGAACGGTGACTCCGCTGGTTCTGGCGATCAGTTCGGCAAGAGTTTGCGCAGTTGTCGTCTCCTGGCCGAGTCGCAGTTTCTTGTTGTGCCCGTGGTAGTCCGACGATCCCGTGGTGAGCAGACCCACGTCGTCGGCGATGGACCGCAGCTCGGCGCGTTCGGCGGCGTCATGGTCGGGATGATCGACCTCCAACCCGCCGAGGCCGTGCGCGGCCAGGTCCCGGATCCGGTCAGCGGTCAGCGCGCGGAACTCACCGCGGCCCCGCGGATGGGCGATGACGCTGACCCCACCGGCCGCTGCGATCATCTCGATCGCGGTGTACAGGTCGGTGTCCGCCTTGGGCACGTAGTAGGGCCCGTGGCCGGCCAGGTACGACTCGAAGGCCTGATCGACGCTGGACACCACGCCCGCGGCGACCAGCGCCCTGCCGATGTGCGGGCGGCCCACCGGCGCGCCGTCGGCGATCTGCATGACCTGCTCCGCGGAGATCGGCACGCCGGCCGCGACCATTTTCGCCACGATCGCCATCCCGCGATGCAGCCGCTCGCCGCGCAGCCTGTCCTGCTCCGCCACGATCGCCGGGTGCAGCGGGTCGAACAGGTAGCCGAGCAGATGGACGCTGACCGTCCGAGGGCCGACGTGCACCACGGTGGAGAACTCGGCGCCGCGGATCAGCGTGAGATGGTCGGGCCGAGCCTGCGCCGCGGGTTCCCAGCCGCCGGTGTTGTCGTGATCGGTGATCGCCAGCACGTCCAGGCCCGCCGCACCCGCCGCGGCCACCAGCTCGGCCGGTGAATCGGTGCCATCCGAGGCGGAGGAGTGCGCGTGCAGGTCGATGATCATCGCGACCATCCTGCCCGGCCCGGTTGCGCCCGCGCACCGGGGGGCACCGGAATGGGTCGAATCTGACCGCCCGCGGGTAGCCTGACCTGTGCAGATGCGCACCGACGCGCGTTCTGCGGATGAAGGAGGCCGACCATGGCAGTCCTGCCGTCCTTGCCGTCCCTGCCGTCGTTCGTGCCGACCGTGCCCCGCCGGCCGGTACACCTGACCTTGCCCATCGTGTCGCGCGATGTGATCGTCGATTGCGCCGCGTATGTCGACGGCGTCCGGGTTCCGGGCTGCCACGACCCCGTGCAGGCCCTTCAGATGGTCCGCGAGCAAGGCCGCGGATTCGTCTGGATCGGCCTGCACGAGCCGGACACCGACGAGATGGCCGATGTCGCGAAGCTTTTCGGGCTGCACGAACTGGCCGTCGAGGACGCGGTGCACGCCTACCAGCGTCCGAAGCTCGATCGGTACTCCAGTTCGTTGTTCCTGGTGCTCAAGACCGTCTGCTACGTCGATCACCAGAGCGGGACCGACGCGGTCCAGATCGTGGAGAACGGCGAGATCATGCTGTTCCTCGGCAAGAATTTCATCGTCACCGTCCGGCACGGCTCGCACTCCCAGCTCACCGGGGTGCGCGCCCGACTGGAGGCCGACCCCGAGCAGTTGGCGATCGGCCCGGCCGCGGTGATGCATGCGATCGCCGACCGGATCGTCGACGAGTACGTCACCGTCATCGAGCAGGTCGAGGATGACGTCGACGAGATGGAGAACGCGGTGTTCACCACCGCGAAGCCGGTCGACATCGAGCAGATCTACCTGCTGAAGAGGGAGATCCTCGGGCTGCGTCGGGCGGTTTCCCCGCTGGCCGCCCCGCTGCGCGCGCTGTCCGGCACCCCGCACCCACTGGTGCCCGCGGAGATCCGGGACTACTTCAGCGACGTCGAGGACCACCTCTCGGTCGTGTCCGAGCGGGTGAGCACCTTCGACGAGATGCTGACCACGCTGGTGAACGCCGCGCTGGCCGAGGTGACGACCCGGCAGAACGAGGACATGCGCAAGATCTCGGCGTGGGCCGCCATCGCCTTGGTGCCGACCGCGATCGCCGGCATCTACGGGATGAACTTCGAGAACATGCCCGAGCTCACCTGGACCTACGGCTACCCGCTGGCCATCGGTCTGATCATCACGGTGTGCGTACTGCTCTACATGCAGCTGCGCCGACGAGGCTGGCTCTGACGTCCAGGCACGACCTGGGCGACTGCACGGCTGTTACCGAACTGCAACTCGGCGAAACGTGAGTTAGGGCACGACTGCGGTGCGTCTGCACTGTTCGTTCACCAAACGGTGCGACGATTCCCCGCGGAACCGGCGCGATCGCGCCCGGATCTGGCTGGATCGGACTCACGGACAGCCGGTCAGCACCAATTCACGGCCCGGGCACACCGGGTCGTCGACCCGAAGGACCTGGTATGGACAACTTCTGGAGCATCATCTGGATCGTCATCTGGAGCTTTGTCTTCGTGGCGTATCTGTTCGTGCTCTTCTACATCCTGACCGACCTGTTCAGGGACCGCGAGCTCAGTGGCTGGTGGAAGGCGCTCTGGATCATCTTCCTGATCTTCGCGCCGTACCTGACGGCGCTGGTCTACATCATCGCCCGCGGCAGGGGCATGTCCGAGCGCCAGGTGGCGGCGGCCAGGGAAGCCCGCAGCGAGACGGACGCCTACATCAAGCACGTGGCGGCCAGCGGCGGCGGCAAGTCCCCGGCCGAGCACATCGCGGAGGCCAAGAAGCTGCTCGACTCCGGCACGATCAACCAGGCGGAGTTCGACCAGCTCAAGGCCAAGGCACTCGCCTGAACCACTGCTGAGCACTGACCGCGGTCAGGCACCAGAACGGCCCGGTCCCCTGCTGGGGGCCGGGCCGTCGTGCTGTGCGGGATTGGATGGTGCTGTGCGGGGGATGGTGGTGCGGGGGATGGTGCTGTGCGGGATCAGCCCCGCATGCCCAATTCCATCCTGGAGAGCAGGTCACGGGCCTGCTCGGCGCTGCGCGGCTGGCAGAGAACGTCGTACCGGCGGGCGACCACCTGCGATGCCGAGGTGAAGTCCCGGCGGCCCTTGGCGACCGAGTAGCCGAGCCGGCCCATCACCGCACCGAAACCGGCGCCGATGGCGACCGCGGCCAGGATGAGCAGCAGCACCCCGTTCTGCACCGGGGCGAAGAAGCTCATCAACAGGCCGACGAACAGCCCCATCCAGGCACCGGAGGCGGCACCGGCGGCGGTCAGTTTGCCGGCGGTCAGCCGTCCGGTGACCCGCTCGACCATCTGCAGGTCGGAACCGACGATGGTCAGGTCGGGGATCGAGAAGTTGTGCTTGACGAGATGCTCGACAGCGCCCTGCGCCTGTGCGTATGTCGGGTAGGCGGCAACGGCGAACCCGGTGGGCGGAGTCGGCAGATTGGGGATCGCGGCGGTACCGCGGAATCCCATGGGTGAGGTCACGAAGGACACCTCCTCCTAGCTGATGACATGCATTCTCATGCTGACACAGCTCTGTGTGCGAACCATGGGAATGCGCTGGCCGGCGGCAAGGCGGGCCGGCAGGGAGTTCACGGCTGTCCGCCGAGCCCGTCGAACCGCGTCCAGACGCTCGGGGGGCGTCCGGAGCGTCCCGCAGAACGGGCTAGCCTGGCGGCATGGTCGCCACTGTCGAAGACGTCCGCGCCGTGCTGGCCACCGTCAAGGATCCCGAGATCCGCCGGCCCATCACCGAGCTGGGGATGGTCGATGCGCTCGCGGTCGGAGCGGACGGCGTGGTCAGCCTGACCGTGCTGCTGACCATCGCGGCCTGCCCGATGCGCGACCGGCTGACCACCGATGTGACCACCGCGGTGCGGAGCGTGCAGGGCGTCACCGACCTGCGGCTGACGCTCGGCGTGATGACCGACGAGCAGCGCACTGCCCTGCGGGACCGGCTGCAGGGCGGGCCGGGCAAGGAGATCCCCTTCGCCCGCCCGGATTCGCTGACCAGGGTGTACGCCGTCGCCTCCGGGAAGGGCGGGGTCGGCAAGTCGACGGTCACGGTGAACCTGGCGGCCGCACTGGCCGCGCGCGGGCTGTCCGTCGGGGTGCTGGACGCCGACATCTACGGGTTCTCGGTGCCGCGAATGCTGGGCGTCACCGGTCGGCCGACCCGGGTCGGCGAGATGATCCTGCCGCCGGTGTCGCACGGGGTGAAGGTGATCAGCGTCGGGATGTTCGTGGACGGCAACGTCCCGGTGGTCTGGCGCGGCCCGATGCTGCACCGCGCGCTGCAGCAGTTCCTGGCCGACGTGTACTGGGGCGACCTGGACATCCTGCTGCTCGACCTGCCGCCGGGGACCGGCGACATCGCCATCTCCACGGCCCAACTGGTGCCCACCGCGGAACTGCTGGTCGTCACCACCCCCCAACTCGCGGCCGCCGAGGTGGCCGAACGGGCCGGGGCGATCGCGCTGCAGACCCGGCAGCGGCTGGTCGGTGTGGTGGAGAACATGTCGGCGATGGTGCTGCCCGACGGATCCACTCTCGACCTGTTCGGCTCGGGCGGCGGCGAGGCGGTGGCCGCATCGCTGAGCCGGGTCACCGGAACGGATGTTCCGCTGCTGGGCCGGATCCCGCTGGACATCGATCTGCGGTCCGCCGGTGACGCGGGGATTCCGCTGGTGTTGGGCGAGGGGTCGAGCCCGGCGGCGCAAGCCATGCGGGAGATTGCCGGCGCCATCGCCGCGCGCAGCCGGCCGTTGGCCGGCGTGTCGCTGGGTATCGCGCCGGCGGCGAGGCGCTAGCTCAGGTCCCGTCCGGGTCGAACGGAGGCCGCTCCCCCGCGTCCAGCGCCCGCACCGAGCGGCGCGACGCCGGCATCGGCGTCGGCTCAGCCGTGCGGCGCCGGGTCCTGGTCAATCGCCGGGACAGCGCGGCCGAGGACGCCTGCTGACCGGACATGTTCGCCGGCACAGCGGGACCGTTCTGCCCGATGGGCGGGGTCGGCGCCGCGGCCCCGTTGTTCAGGCCGGGATTGTCGTTCAGGCCGAGGAAACCACCGATACCGCCGGAGAACTCCTCACCCGAGAATGCCCTTGCCGATCAGCCGCTTGGGATGCAGATCGCGCAGTTCCCGCAGCTCCTGGATCTCCTTCAGCGACTGCAGATCGGCCACCTGCCGGCGCAGCTCGTCGAGCTCGGGGCCGATCTCCTTGCGCAGCTCCGCCTGCGCACCGGCGGCCATCGA
The DNA here is from genome assembly GCA_963709895.1 of uncultured Actinomycetota bacterium. GTDB lineage: Bacteria > Actinomycetota > Actinomycetes > Mycobacteriales > Nakamurellaceae > Nakamurella. Next base: position 25,994 of record CAVPYD010000001.1, read on the forward strand.
CCGAGCTTGCGCAGCGAGGTCATCACCCAGGTGACGGCGGTCGGGATCCGCTCCGGACCGAGCACGAAGACGCCGACCAGCAGGATGATCCCGATCTGTGCCCAGGAAAGGCCGAACATGACTGCGCCGGCCTCCTCCCGTCCCGCGGCCACCCGCCGGGGAATCCCAGGTCAGGATACCCAGAACCCCGACCTCCGTTATTCGGAGCCGAGGGTCACCGAGACTGTCATTTCCCGGCCCTGGCGCAACAGCACCACCGGGACCGTCGCGCCGACGTCGTTGCTGCGGATCGCCACCACCAGCTCGTCGGCGTTACCCACCGCCCGGTCGCCGACCTTGGTGATCACGTCACCCTCGACGATGCCCGCCGCCGGCCGCTGGTCCGCCGTCCTGCACGTTCTGCACCTGCGCGCCGTCGGTGACACCGTCGGTCGCGGAACGGGCGTTCAGCCCCATGCTGGCGTGCTTGACGCTGCCGTCGCGGATGATCTGCTGGGCGATGTCCTTGGCGGCGTTGATCGGGATGGCGAAGCCGAGGCCGATGGACCCGCTGGTGTCGCCGCCCAGAGTGCGGATCGCGGTGTTGATGCCGACCACCGCGCCGGTGCCGTCCACCAGCGCGCCGCCGGAGTTGCCGGGGTTCACCGCCGCGTCGGTCTGCAGAGCGTCGATCACCGCATCGGTGTCCGATCCGCCGCCCTGCAGGCGCACCGGCCGGTCCTTGGCCGAGACGATGCCGGTGGTCACCGTGCCGGCCAGGCCGAGCGGCGAGCCGATCGCGATGACCGGATCGCCGACGGCCAGCGCGTCCGAATCGCCGAGCTGGGCCACCGTGGCATCGGCGACGTCGACCTTGACGACCGCCAGGTCGGTGAGCGGGTCGCGGCCGACGATGATGCCAGGTGCCCTGGTCTGCGCGGCGTCGTTGAACACGACCGTCAGCTCGGCCTGCGGGTCGGTGGCGGCCAGCGAGATGACGTGATTGTTGGTGAGGATGTAGCCCTTCGGGTCGATCACCACGCCCGATCCGGTGTCCCCCACGTCACCGGTGCGGATCTCCAGCGAGACCACCGAGGGCAGCACCCGAGCGGCGACGTCGGCGATCGAGCCGGGTTCACGGCTGACGGACGGCTGGGCCGCGGCCAGGGTGAATTCGGGATCGGTGACGCCGCGCGGCAGCCGGCCGGCGGCGACCACCCCGATGAGCGCGCCGACGGCACCGATCAGCAGCGCGCAGACCAGCAGGCCGATCAGCGCGGAGGGCCGCAGCCGCCGGTCGAACAGGGCCTGTCGAAACGAGAAGCGCTCGGCCGGCAGCGGCGCCGGGCCCTCCGGTGGTGTCGGGTCGATCGCCGGAGCGCCCAGTTGGGCCCCGGACATCGGATCGCGCCATGGGTCGCCGGGGGTGGTTTCGGCCTCGCCGTCCTGGACGGGTTCGGCGGGCGCGCGGCCGATGCTGTCGCCGCCACCGACCGGCCGGCCGAACGCGTCCTCGAGGAATTCCGGCACCGGCGGCGCCGTGGTGATTCCCCGCCCGGTACCCGAACTGATTCCCGAGGGCTGCTGGCCGCCGTTGACCCGGGGCGCATCAGGGCCGAAGGCCCCCTCGACTCCGCGCGGCCGACCGAAGGCACCCGCCTCGACCGGGGAGATCGGCGGACGCCAGAGCGGGCGGGGCGGCAACCGGGGCCGGTCATCACGGCTCGCATCACGTTTCACATCACGATTCGCATCGCGGGCCCCGTCAGCCGTTGCGGGCGGCCCGACCTGGTCGTCGGTCAACCGCGGTGTGTCCATCGGTACGGATGACCTTTCGATGACGGAGCGCCCAGTGCGCGCGACGGCAGAACCAGAAGCCCCGCTCGATGATTGGCGCTGACCCCCGGCAGCCAGGTTACGACAGCCGGCAGGGCGACGGGACGATGACGGGGGGACCGGTGTTCGGCACGGTCAACGCCGGACGAACAGCACGGGCTGGAGCATGGTGGAGCCGTTGAGCTGGGCAACCTGGTTCTGCCGCTGCGGATCTCTGGGCTCAGCTGCGGACGTGGCGACGACCGCCCCGACCGCGATACCGGCCACCAGGGCGCCCGGCGCCGAACCGGAACAGCCGTCCGCGGCCGTGCCCGGAGCGCAGCGCATCGTTGGTCCGATAGGCCCGGCCGGTGCTCGCGTCGACGGACAATCCGGGCGCGGGTGTGGTCGGCGGCACGACGGCAGGGATGGACTTCAGCGAGTCGAGCAGGCCCAGCGGGATGGTGGGTGCGCTCGCGGACCGCAACCACGCGCGGGCGGCGATCTGGTCGGTGACCTCGGCGTTGCACTGCGGGCATCGCTCGACATGTGACGCGGCCCGCTGGAAGGCGACCATGCCCATCTCGCCGTCGGCGTAGGCCACGATCGCATCCAGGTTCAGATGGTCGATCCGCTCGAAACCCGAGGTCATAGCACCGCCTCCGCGCCCTGCCAATCGTCGCGGGCCGCTCGGCGCCGCTCCAGGCCGGCGCGCAGCGCCAGCCGGCCGCGGTGAATGCGCGAACGAACCGTGCCCAGCTTGACTCCCAAAGTGGCGCCGATTTCCTCGTACGACAGACCTTCCACGTCGCACAGCACCACGGCGGCCCTGAACTCGGGCAGCAGGTCGTCGAGCGCGGCTTGCAGGTCGGGATCGAGGTTCGCGTCGTGGAAGGCCTGCTCCGGGGAGGGCTCCCGGCCGGCGATGCGGTCGGTCTCCTCCGGCAGGGACTCCATCCGGATCCGCTGACGCCGGCGGACCAGGTCGAGAAAGACGTTGGTGGTGATGCGGTGCAGCCAGCCCTCGAAAGATCCCGGCCGGTAGCCGTCGAGCGAGCGGAACACCCGGATGAACGTCTCCTGGGTGATGTCCTCGGCGTCGTGGGCGTTGCCCGACAACCGGTACGCGAGCCGGTACACCCGGTCGCCGTGCTCCCGCACGATGTCATCCCAGGCCGGCGGAGTCCACGACGACGGCGAGGAATCCTCGGCGCCAGTGGGGTCCGAACCGGTCGGCTCAGCGCCGATCGGAGCAGGCAGGATGGACAGTGCAACCACCTCCGGTGTCGAACGGTCGAACGACCGTGTCGTGAAGATTGTTCCCCCGGCCGATGTGAGCGATCTGTGAACACCCGAGGCGGTGAGCCTGATCAGGACCATCCGCGCCGCCCGGTAGTTTCAGGCGGTGCCGAACGCACGCGAGTCGCCGCGCAATAGCCGTCAAGGAGGTGACCGGTGACCACCAGCCGGTCCTACGCCGAGTTCTTCGTCCCGGAAAGTGACGTGGTGCTCGCCGCCCGCGCCCGCGGAGCCGACCTGGGAAGCGTCCCGATCGGGTCCGGCGGCGCCGCCGCCCTGACCTTCCTTGCGTCGGCGATCGGGGCCCGGTCGGTGGTCGAGATCGGCACCGGCGTCGGGGTCAGCGGCCTGCACCTGATCGCCGGGATGGCCCCGGACGGCATCCTGACCTCGATCGATGTCGAGGCCGAACATCATCGCGCCGCCAAGAAGGCGTTCACCGAGGCGGGCATCGCCCCGACCAGGACGAGGCTGATCAACGGCCGCGCCCTCGACGTGCTGCCGCGGCTCACCGACGCGGCCTACGACCTGGTGTTCGTCGACGGCAACAAGACCGAATACCCGCAGTACGTCGCAGAGGCGCTTCGCCTGTTGCGGCCCGGCGGCATCCTGATCGTCGACGGCGCGCTGGCCGGCGACAAGGTCGCCGACCCCACCCAGCGGGATGCCGAAACCGTCGCCGTTCGCGAAGCGGGCCGGCTGGTGCGGGACGACGAAACCCTCTCGGCGGTGATGATCCCGCTCGGCGACGGGCTGCTGGCTGCGGTGAAGCGGGTTTGAGGGCCAGACCTACCGTCCTGATCGGTGTGCTGGCCGCCGTGGTGGCTCTCACCGCCGGTTGCAGCGGCTCCAACGACGCCGAGTTAGTCGTCCGCCGCCGCGGCATCATCCGCAGCGGCGGCGGCGTCGTCGCTCGTCGGCGGCTGCGTCTGCAGCGGCGGCGGCCGTCGTGCATCATGCATCGGCGGCCGCTTCCGCGGCCGCCAAGTCCTCGGCAGCGGCGTCCCGGTCGTCCGCCGCGTCGGCGGCGTCCCAGCAGGCCGAGCGGTCCCGGTCCGCGCAATCACCGCAGTCCACCGCGGCCGCGGCTCAATCAGCCGCGGCTCAATCAGCCGCCGCCCAATCGGCAGCGGCCGCGGCGCAGGCCGCGGCGGAAGCGGCTGCGGCGCAGGCGGCCAGCGGCGAGCAGGCCGACCCCGACGCGCCCGGGGACGATGCCGGCGAACCGTGCCCGGCCGACCCGCAGTACCACGACGAGCAGCCGACCGGGCTGCGGCGCCGATGTCGTGGCTGCCTGGCGGTCGGCGGTGGCGAAGGCGGCGACGGTGGGCATCCAGCTGTGCCTGAACGACGGCAAGCGGAGCCGGGCGCAGCAGCAGGCCACCTACGACGACTACGTCAAACAGTTCGGCAAAGCCATGGCCGATCAGTACGTGCTGCCGCCGGACAAGTCCGCGCACGTCCTGGGGTACGCGATCGACGTCCAGCCGTACGCCGGGTACACCTGGCTGGAGGGCACCAGCGGTGCACTCGGATTCTGCCGGACCTACGACAACGAGGTCTGGCACTTCGAGTACGACCCGGCGTTCATGACCGCCGGGTGCCCCGCGCGGGCGGCGCACCCCGGCGCCTGACCTACTTGCCGATCGTCACGCCCTTGCCGACCACGGTGATGCCGCCGGGGCTGACCGTGTAGAGGTCGCTGTCCAGCTCGACGTCCACGCCGACCTTCGCGCCGTCGGGCACGACGACGTTCTTGTCCAGGATGGAATGGCGCACCACGGCGTTCCGCCCGATCCGCACCCCCGGCAGGATCACCGAACCCTCGACCCGCGCCCCGGAGGCGATCCGCACGTCGTCGGAGACCACCGACCGGTTCACCGTGGCGCCGGAGACGATGGTGCCGGCGCCGATCATCGAGTCGCGCGCGGTGCCGTCCTCGACGAACTTCGCCGGCGGCAGCGTGGGCGGCAGGCTCAGGATCGGCCAGTCGCGGTTGTACAGGTTGAAGATCGGCTCGATGGAGACCAGGTCCATGTGCGCGTCGTGGTAGGCGTCCAGGGTTCCCACGTCCCGCCAGTAGCCGCGGTCGCGGTCGGTGGCGCCGGGCACCTCGTTGCGCGCGAAGTCGTAGACGTGCGCCGTGCCGCGATTGACGAACATCGGGATGATGTTGCCGCCCATGTCGTGGATGGAGGCCTCGTCGTTGGCGTCCACCTTGAGCGCCTCGATCAGCGAGGCCGTGGAGAAGACGTAGTTGCCCATCGACGCGTACGCGACGTCCGGGTCGTCCGGCACCGACGGCGGGTCGGCGGGCTTCTCCAGGAACCCGGCGATCTTGATGCCGTCCTCGGCGGTCTCGATCACGCCGAAGGCGGTCGCCTCGCGGCGCGGCACCCGGATGCCGGCGACGGTGGCCTCCGCGCCGGTGGCGATGTGGTCGGCGACCATCTGCGCCGGATCCATCCGGTAGACGTGGTCGGCGCCGAAAACGACCAGGTAGTCGGGCTTCTCGTCGTAGACGAGGTTCAGCGACTGGAGGATCGCGTCGGCGCTGCCGGTGTACCAGCGCGGGCCCAGCCGCTGCTGGGCGGGGACCGGCGTGACGTAATTGCCGATCAGCTGGCTCATCCGCCAGGTGGTGGTGATGTGCCTGTCCAGCGAGTGCGACTTGTACTGGGTCAGCACGCAGATCTTCAGGAAGCCCGCGTTCACCAGGTTGGACAGCACGAAGTCGATCAGCCGGAAGTTGCCGCCGAACGGCACCGCCGGCTTCGCACGGTCAGCCGTCAAGGGCCACAAGCGCTTCCCTTCGCCACCCGCGAGGACAATCCCGAGAACCTTGGGCTTGATCACCATGTCGGTGACCCTAGCGAGGTTCGGCGTTTTTTGCGCCTTGGACTTGCCCGCGATTTGAGCCAGCGCGAGTGGGGTCGGGTCGATAGATTGCCGACGTGCATACCGCGATCCTGACCCGGGAATTTCCGCCAGATGTCTACGGAGGAGCGGGGGTCCACGTCGAGTACCTGGTCCGCGAGCTCCGCAAGCTCGTCGACGTCGACGTCCACTGTTTCGGTGAGGACCGACCGGGCGCCACCGGCCACCGGCCGGCGGCCGAACTCGCCGGGGCGAACCCGGCGCTGACCACGCTGTCGGTCGACCTGTCAATGGTGGCGTCGACCGGCAACGTGGAACTGCTGCACTCGCACACCTGGTACGCCAACATGGCCGGGCACATCGGCAAGCTGCTGCACGGCATCCCGCACGTCATCACCGCGCATTCCCTGGAACCGCACCGCCCGTGGAAGGCAGAACAGCTCGGCGGCGGGTACCGGCTCTCGTCCTGGGCGGAGAAGACCGCCTACGAGGCTGCCGACGCGATCATCTCGGTGTCCACCGGGATGAAGGGCGGGATCCTGGACAGCTACCCGGCGCTGGATCCCGAACGGGTGCACGTGATCCGCAACGGCATCGACACCGAGATCTACCAGCCCACCGACGAGCGGTCCGTGCTGACCGAGAAGGGCGTCGATCTGGACGCGCCGATCGCCTCGTTCGTCGGGCGGATCACCCGGCAGAAGGGCGTCGGCCACCTGATCGCCGCCACCCATCATTTCGACCCGGGGGTGCAGCTCGTGCTCTGCGCCGGCGCGCCCGACACCCCGGAGATCGCGGCGGAGACCGCGGCGGCGATCGCCGAGCTGCAGGCCCAGCGGTCCGGTGTCTTCTGGTTCGACGGGATGCTGACCCTGGCCGAGGTCAAGCAGGTGCTGTCGGCGTCCACGGTGTTCGTCTGCCCGTCGGTGTACGAGCCGCTGGGCATCGTCAACCTGGAGGCGATGGCCTGCGGCGCCGCGGTGGTGGCCAGCGACGTCGGCGGGATTCCCGAGGTCGTCAACGACGGCGAGACCGGCACCCTGGTGCACTACGACAGCCTGGACGGACCCGGCTTCGAGCGGGACATCGCCGCCGCGGTCAACGCACTGGTTGCGGATCCGGCGCGGGCGCAGGCGTTCGGTGCGGCTGGCCGGGAGCGGGCGCAGTCACAGTTCTCCTGGACGGCGATCGCCGAGCAGACCGTGGACCTGTACCGATCGGTGCTCGGCTGAACCGGACTGATCCCACTGATCGCGCCGATCGGGCTGGTGCGGCGAGCCGGCCGTACACATGAAAGCGCCCGGGCACCCGGCCGGCAGACGGCGCGGGTCCCGGGCGAAAAGGTCAGCTGACCACGGCCTTCAGTGCGTCACCCAATGCGGACGCTTCGTCCGCGGAGATCTCCACAACCAGACGCCCACCGCCTTCCAGCGGAACACGCATGACGATCCCGCGGCCCTCCTTGGTCACTTCGAGAGGACCATCCCCGGTTCGGGGCTTCATGGCCGCCATGTGCGACTCCCTCCAGCATTCACGTGTTTCTCGTACTCCGGACGGTGGTTCCAGTCCGGCGTTGGTCCCGCACTCGTAGCGGACGGTCCATTCTCCCCCATGAACAGGCATGTTCCGTCACCAGGCTCGCCACGCCCGGGTCGGATGATGGTCCGGACCGCCGTACGGTCGTTGGGCAACGCAGGCGGAGACCGCAGTCAGGGCCCCGCTCGGAGCCAATCGTCGGGGCGCGGATCGGGACCACCGATTCGGCCGCTGTCGGAGCGAGAACCACGAGCGAGCAGAAGGAGCAGGCACATGACGGAATCGACCGGCGCTTCCGGTTCGTTGTCGACCACGGAACCCCCGGTGCTGGTCAGCGACGTCGGTGCGGTCCGCACCATCACCCTCAACCGCCCGGCCGCGTTCAACTCCTTCGACCTGGCGATGAAGGCCGCGTTGCTCGATGCGCTGGCCGCCGCGACCGCCGACCCGGACGTGCGCGCGGTGGTGATCACCGGCGCCGGCCGCGCGTTCTGCGCGGGCCAGGACCTCAAGGAACACCTGGCGCTGGTCGCCGCCGGTGATCCGCGGGTGGCCACCACGGTGGCGGAGTTCTACAACGTGCTGGTCACCCTGGTCACCGGGATGCCCAAGCCGGTGATCGCCGCGGTGAACGGGGCCGCGGCCGGTGCCGGTGCCGGCCTGGCCTACGCCTGCGACCTGCGGCTGGCGGGCCGGGGCGCCACCTTCTCGCTGGCATTCGCCGGGGTCGGGCTGTCCGCGGACACCGGTGCGTCGTTCACCCTGCCCCGGCTGGTCGGGCAGGGCCGCGCGTCGCGGATGATGCTGCTCGGCGAGAAGGTCGACGCGGATGAGGCCCTGCGGATCGGCATGGTCGACGAGGTGTTGCCCGACGAGCAGTTGGCGGACCGCGCCGCCGCGCTCGCCGCGCGGCTGGCCCAGGGGCCGACCCGCGCCTATCGCTGGATCAAGGCGTCGTTGCACCACGCCGCGGGGTCCGATCTCGCCTCGACGCTGGCCTTCGAGGATCGCGCCCAGGTCGACTGCTTCGCCTCCCCCGACCACCACGAGGCCATCCAGGCGTTCGTGGACAAGCGCCCCGCCCGATTCACCGGGCAGTGAGCAACCGGATCCCGATCAGTGACTGGACCAACCGGGTGAGCGGCGAGTGAGCAGGATCAGCGAGTATCGGGCGGCGCTGCGCGGGCTCGACGCGGCCGACGCGGCCGGATCGCGGAGCGGGCTCGGCACCGCCGACCTTTGGCTGCCGTATCTGTCGGCACACAGCGGGCTGCCGGGACCGCGGGGGAACCTCGAACTCGTCGCGGCCTGCGCCGAGGAAGCGGACCTGTCGCTGGCCGAGGACCTGGTGGCCACCGGAGACGAGTTCGCCACGGTGTGCGGAGCGGTCGCATTCGGCCGGCATCTCGGCCTCGGCGATCGCACCCACCTCGACGTGCTGCACCGACTGGCCGGTGACGGTCGCTGGCGGGTTCGCGAGGGCGCCGCGATGGCGCTGCAGCGCGCCGGTGACGACGACCTGGGTGCCTGCTTCGCGCTGGCCGAACGGTGGGCCGTTGACTCCGATCCGCTGGTCCGCCGGGCCGCGGTGGCGGCAGTCTGCGAACCGCGACTACTCCGTGACCCGGTGTTCGCCCGGCGGGCGCTGACCATGCTCGTGGAGATCACCGCCGGCGTGGCGGCGACGCCGGCCGCTCAGCGCCGGGATCCGTCGGTGCGCACGCTGCGGCAGGCGTTGGGCTACGGCTGGAGCGTTGCCGTCGCCGCCGATCCTGCGGACGGATTGCCTGTCTTCCTGGACCTGGAAGCCAGTTCGGACCCCGACGTCGGCTGGATCGTCCGGGAGAACCACAAGAAGGCTCGGCTGCGCCGGGTGCTCGGTTCGCCTTCCGGTGGGTGAGCGGGCGGCGGAACGGTTGACACCACCCCCCACAGCAGCGTTGGGTGGTCCTTGTTGATCACGACAGCCGGCCTGGGGCCGGCGGCGCCGCCATCCGGCCCGTGCCGCCGAGAGGACGCTCACCGCCCAGGCAGTAGTGCATTGGCTCGTTCCCGTCGGGACCGCAGCAATGACCGTCGACAGCAGCCCGCCCATTCCGGCCGCCACGAGGGTGGTGTTGATGGACGTCGCCGCCCTGGCGGGCGTCTCCCGGACCACCGCGTCGTTCGTGCTGAGCGGGCGGACGGACATGGGCATCTCGACCGGCGCCGCCGACCGCGTCCGGCAGGCGGCGCGCAGCCTCGGGTACCGGCCCAGCCTGCTGGCTCGGAGCCTGCGGATGAACACGTCGCACACCATCGGACTGCTCTCCGATGGGTTCGGCGGGGAGATGTTCGCGGGTGAGCTGATCCGCGGCGCTCTCGGGGCCGCGACGCTGCACAACAAGATGATCTTCATCGGGGACACCAATGGCGATCAGCTGGTCGAGACGCGATTGATCAACAGCATGCTCGATCGCGGAGCGGGCGCGTTCATCTATGCCTCCCGGCGGCTCCGGCAGATCCGGCTGTCCCCGCTGCTTCGGGCGCAACAGGTCGTGCTGGTCAACTGCACGGCCCGGCCCCAGGGCATCGCAGCGGTGCTCCCCGACGACCGCGGCGCCGGCCGGGCGCTGGCGGAGGCGCTGATCCAGAGCGGCCATCTGGACGGCATTCTCGTGGTCGGGCGGGCCGGGACGGGTGTGTCTGCGGGACTGCGTCTGCGCGGTATCACCGACCTGCTACGCGAGCGGGGCGCCCGGGCCGCCGCGACGATCGACACCGTGTCGGAGCCGGGACCCGCCGCCGCGGCGGTCGGCGGCGCCCTTCGGGCCGCACGCCGCCCGACCGCTCTCATCTGCCTGTCCGACCGGATCGCGGTGGGCGCGTACCAGGCGGCGCGGGACCGCGGCCTCTCGGTGCCCGATGAGCTGTCGGTGGTCTCGTTCGGCGATTCCCAGCAGGCCACGTGGTTGGACCCCCAGCTGACCAGCGTGGCCGTCCCGTACGGCGAGCTGGGCCGGCGGGCGGTGGAGATGCTGTTGGCCGCCGAGAAGCCCTCCGCCGCCCAGTACGTTCCGATGCCGTTGATCCACCGGTCCTCGGTGGCGCCGCCGCGAGCCGGCGCGGTCGACGACCGGGAGCGCTCCAGCGCATAACCACCGGCCATCGCGGGCCGGGTGCCGTAACCTGAAGTCGTGGGACCGATGGGTGAGCTGGGAGCGCTGTTCAACCCCGGCATGCGCCACGAACTCGAGGAACGTCGGTCCAAGGCGATGCGCCGCGAAGAAGAGGGCAATGCCCGTGACGGCGACCTGCGCATCGATCTGGAGTCCGGCGTCGCGGTGATCAACGTGCCGGGCGGCGAGGCGGGTCCTGTTGGGTCTGCGGATTCGTCGGAGCGGGACCGGCCGGCCGTCGAGCAGCCGGCGAGCCAGCCAGCCGACCTGCAGACTGGCGACGCGCAGCAGACCGGCGACGCGCAGGCCCAGGACAACTCGTCATCGGCGTCGTCCGCGAACCCGGACGGACCCGTTGCGGCTGATGCGGCAGATTCGCCTGCAGCTGATGCGGACGCCGAAGCGCCCGCCGCTCCGCCGCAACCCCGTCCTCGGGGCAAACGCGGGCTGGCCGCCTCGTCGCGCTGACAGCCGCTCTCCGGCGCTGCTATGACCTGCTTTCTGTGGTGAGCGTCAGCCCGTTTCCTGCGCCCGCCAGCAACTGCTGACGTGGTCGTCGACCATCCCGGTGGCCTGCATCAACGCGTAGGCGGTGGTCGGGCCGAAGAACCGGAAGCCGCGCCTCTTCAGCTCCTTCGCCATCGCTGTTGACTCCGGTGTCACCGCGGGCACGTCGCCGATGCCCTGCGGTCGTGGGCGTGACCCGCTGGGCGCGAAGGACCACATCAGCTCGTCCAGACCGCCGTCCAGCGCGGCGGCCACCCGCGCGTTCTCGATCGCCGCGGTGATCTTCGCCCGGTTCCGGACGATCGACGCGTCGGCCATCAGCCGTTCGACGTCGGACTCCCCGAACGCCGCGACCTTGTCGATGGCGAAGCCGTCGAACGCCCGGCGGAACGCCGGTCGCTTGCGCAGAATCGTCAGCCAGCTCAGGCCGGACTGAAACGCCTCGAGGACGAGCCGCTCGAAAAGCGCGTCATCGCCGTGCAGAACCGTGCCCCACTCCTCGTCGTGGTAGGCGATGTAGTCCGGCGTGCTCAACGCCCAGGCGCAGCGCGGCCGGTCGTCCGCAACGGCCTGCGCGAGCAGGTCCGTTCGTGGGGTCGGTTCGGTCCGGCCGGCCGACGTCATACCGAATCCGCCGCCGGAACCGCGGACAACGGCAGAGTTCCGTTGGCAACCTGCTTGGCCATCCGCCGCAGGGACGCCTGCAGCCCGATCCGGGCCAGCGGCCTGATCAGCGGCCAGCCCAACCTGCCGAGCGCCCCGAACGGCAGGTCGAGTTCCTCTGCCCAGGTCACTCGGCTACCGCCGGGCGTCGCCTGCACCTCGAAGATCCCGACGCCGCGGACGAACTCGCCTTCGTGTTGGGTGATCCATCGCCAGGGTGGGTCGTAAACGGTGACCACCATGGTGTCGAGGAAGCCGACGCTGCCGAGACCGGTGAAGGCGGCCATCCGTGCGCCGACCTGCGGAATCGAAACCGACCCGTCGATCGGGTACAGCGTGGTGGCGATGATCCATCGCTCCTGCGAGGGCAGGTCGACCATCGACGCGAATGCGGTAGCAGGGTCGACCGACAGGTCGACCGAGGCTTCGACCCGAACGGTCATGAGTCACCTGTGGTCTGTGCGGAGGGAGTGTCGCCGGGAGGTGCGTCCTGCGGGAATGTTGTGAACTGCGATGGGGACCGTGATGGGCCGGCATCGGCGAACACGGGTTGCCCAGCGTCCGACCGTTCGCTCCCGCCCGCATCGTCCTCGCCGGAGAGGCTGGCGACCTCGGCGCGCAGGCGGTCGATCTCGTTGCCCATGCGCTCCAGCGCCCAGTCGACGTCGCTCATCCGGTAGCCGCGCAGGGCCATCGCGAACCGGACGGCGCCGATGTCCGCACCGGTGATGCCCCGTTCGGGCAACTCGGTGGGCGAGATCCGCGGCGACAGCGGTGCCAGCTGCTCGCCGCGCCCGAAAACGAACACCGCCAGCGCGAACACCACCAGCCCGATCACCGTCGCGATGACGAGGTACTGCAGAACGGTGGTCACCCGATGATCGTGCCACGGCGGACCGACAGCCCCCGTGCAGCCGGGATCACGCGGCGCCGGATCGGGCTCACGACGAGCCGGTCCACAGCGGGCCGGATCCGCTCACACCAGGTCGGATCCGGTTCACACCAGGTCGATCCCGTTCACACCAGGCCGCGACGGGCCGCCAGCGGCGCCCGGGTGCCGCGGATGGCCGCCGCCATATCGACGGCGCGGCGGGTCGGCAGCACCTGGTGGGCGCGGAACACCGCAGCGCCCTGCCAGGCGGCGATCGCCGTGGCCGCGAGCGTGCCCTCCAGCCGCTGGTCGACCGGCAGGTCGAGCGTCTCGCCGACGAAGTCCTTGTTCGACAGCGCCATCAGCACCGGCCAACCGGTGGCGACCAGTTCGTCGGTCCGGTTGAGGATCTCCAGGCCGTGCCAGGTGTTCTTGCCGAAATCGTGGGTGGGATCGATCAGGATCCCGTTCGCCGGCACGCCGGCCGCGACCATCCGTTCCGCGGCACGGGTGGTCTCGTCGATCACCGCGGCCACCACGTCCTGGTAGGACACCCGGAACGGGTTCGTGCGTGGCGCCGCTCCCCCGGTATGCGAGCAGACGATGCCCGCGCCGAACCTGGCCGCCACCTCGGCCAGCGCAGGGTCGGCGCCGGCCCAGGTGTCGTTGATCAGGTCGGCGCCCGCCTCGCAGGCGGCCACCGCGACCTCGGCCCGCCAGGTGTCCACGCTGATCACCAGATCCGGGTAGAGCGACCGGACCCGCTCGACGAACGGCACCACCCGGCGGATCTCCTCGATCACGGTGACCTCGTCGCCGACGCCGGCCTTCACGCCGCCGATGTCCACCAGGTCCGCGCCCTGGGCCACCGCCTTGTGCACCGCTTCGACGGCCGCCCCGTCGGTGAAGGTGCGACCGGCGTCGAAGAAGCTGTCGGGGGTGCGGTTCACGATGGCCATCACGGCGGCCCGATCGGTCGGTAGCGGGCGGCCGCGCAGGACAACACCCGCATGCAGATTCGTGGCGACAGTCATCGTCGCCAGGGTACAAACCTCGCGGTTCTCCGCAACGATGGTCAGGTGCTCAGCGATCAGGAGCTGTCCGACCATCGCCGCCCGGCTGCTGGCGGTGGACGGCATCGTCGGGGTGGCCCTGGGCGGCAGCAGGGCGCGCGGCGTGGCGCTGCCCGGGTCCGACGTCGACCTCGGCCTGTACTACCGCGGCGCGCTCGACATCGAGGCGCTGGGGACGCTGGCTCGCGAGCTGGCCGGCCCGCAGGCGGAAGTCACCGCCATCGGCGAATGGGGTCAGCGGGTGAACGGCGGCGGCTGGTTGACCATCGGCGGGCAAGCGGTCGACTGGATCTACCGGGACCTGGACGAGGTGGACGCCTGCTGGCGACGCGCGTGCCGGGGCGAGGTGCTGATCCACACCCAGACCGGCCACCCGGCGGGGTTCCCGGACTGGGCGTACGCCGGCGAGCTGGCGTTGGCGGTGCCGTTGGCCGATCCGTACGGCGAGCTGACGGCACGCCGCGCGGAGATGGCGAGTTATCCGCCGGCGTTGGCCCAGGCGCAGCGACGCGGATTGTGGGAGGCGGACTTCTGCCTGACCATCGCCCGGAAAGCTGTCGCCCGCGGCGACGCCGCTTATGTCGCTGGTTGCCTGTTCCGGGCGGTGATGGTCTGCGTGCACGCCCTGCACGGCGCGGCGGGGGTGTGGGTGATCAACGAGAAGGGAGCGGTGGCCTCGGCCGCCCGGCTGCCGGGCAGTCCCGCCGATTTCCAGCGCCGGGTGCAGTCCCTGATGGGCACCATCGGCACCTCTGCCACCGATCTCGGGAAGACTCTTGACTCCGCGGCTGCCTTGTTCGCCGAGGTCACCGCGGCGCTGGAGGACCACCCTGTCGAGCACCACCCGTCCCACGGGCACGGCGAGACGGCATCGACCACCTGAGCGAGTGACCAACCTGAGGCGACGGCCTCCACCACCGACCCAGCACCCGCCTCGCGGCTCACCCCTTGGCCCGCCCTGCCGGCCCGGCCACAACGTCGCCGACCGGCGCGATCACCGCACTGCTGGTGGCGTCGGCGATCAGGTCGCCGATGCCGTCGGCGTCAAGAACGTCGGCCGGAGCGACCGTGTCTCCGGTGGAGACGTAGTAGAACGCGGCCCGAACGCGGTCCAGCGGGACCGCTCGGAGCTCGCTGACCGCCAGCCGATAGCAGGCCAACTGCACACCGGCGGCCGCCCGATGCGCCGCCGGCGGCGGCCGTCCGGTCTTCCAGTCGACGACGGTCAGGCCGCCGTCACCATCGGCGAACACCGCATCGATCCGGCCGCGCACCCCGATGCCGCCGATCCGCGTGGCGAACGGCATCTCGATCTCCTGCGGGACCCGCAATGCCCAGGGCGACGCCAGGAATCGGGCTCGCAGGTCGTCCAGTTCCGGATCGGGTGCCGCCGACCGGTCCCCCGCGCCCGGCAGGTCGCCGACCGCGACCAGCGCTTCGCCGCTGAAGTAGCCCTCCAGCCAGCGGTGGAACGCGGTGCCGCGCCTTGCTCGCACCGCGGGTTCGGACGGCACCGGGCGGCGTAGCCGACGGGCCAGGCTCTCCGGATCCCGGGCCAGGTCCACCAGCGACGACACGGACACGGTCCCTGGGAGGTCCACCTCGATCCGCCCGCTGTGCGCCGCGGACCGTTCGGCGAGCAGGGTCGTCACGTCCCGCGTCCAGCCGAACGGATCGAATCCGTCGGTGAGCGGCGCAGTCGCCGCGGACCCGGTGGCCAGCGCCTCCAGCACCCGATCCGCCCCGGCCCTGACGGCCGCGCGCCGCTCGCCGAGCGGGTCGACCGGCCAGACAGCCAGCCGAGGGGCCGCGGTCAGCGGGTTACCGGTCGTCGGATCCGGCGCTTCGGCCCATTCCGCCGGATCACCGAAAGCGTCTGCCACATCACGGATCTCGTGCAGGAACTCACTCGGTCCGGCCGGCGACGCGGTGGTCGCGCCCCAGTGGTGACCGGAAGCCAGCAGCACGCGTTCCGCCCTGGTCAGCGCCACGTACAGCAGCCGCCGCTCTTCCGTCAGCCGGTGTTCCCGGAAGTCCTCGGTGTGCGCGGCCAGCGCATCGGCCAGGTCCTTCTGGTTGCCGCCGGGTGGCAGCGCCAGGGTCGGCAGATCCGCCCGGTCACCCCGCAGCACCGGGGGCAGCTGGGCGGCGTCACCGAGCCAGGTGCCGCCCCGGCTGTTCGGGAATACGCCGTCGGTCAGGTGCGGCACGGCGACGATCTCCCATTCCAGGCCCTTCGCCGCGTGGATCGTCAGCACCTGAACCCGGCCGGAGGCGGCCGGAACCTCGCCGGGTGCCAGCCCGTCCTCCCGTTCGGCCGCAGCGTCCAGGTAATCGAGCAATTCACCGGGTCCGGCACCGGTGGATGCCACATCGGACACCACGGCGGCGAACGCGTCCAGGTGCGCGCGGCCCGCCGGCGAACCCAGCTGGATCTCGATGTCCAGCCCAAGGGTTCGTTCGATGTCGGCGATCAGATCCGGCAGCGGCTGACCCATCCTGGCGCGCAACCGGTCCAGCTCGGCGGCCAATCTGGTGATCCGGCGGTGCCCCTCCGTGGAGTAGTCGGCGGCGGCGCCAGGGTCGCCGATCGCGTCCACCAGTGATGCGGTGTCGATGTCCTCGGTGGCCAGCGCCTCCGTCAGCGCGGTGCGGACAGCCTCGCTGCCGGACGCCTTGCCCGGTCCGGCCTTTCGCCGGGTGCGGCCGAGGTCCCGGCCGGCGGTCGCCAGGGTCCGGGACCGCTGGGCCAGCGCCTCGAGATCCGCGGTGCCCAGTTGCCAGCGTGCACCGGTCAGCAACCGGATCATCGCCGGCCCGGCCGTGGGATCGACCAGAACCCGCAGGGTTGCCACCAGATCCGCGATTTCGGGCTCGTCGAGCAGCCCGCCCAGGCCGACGACCTCGACCGGCAGTCCCTGCTCGCGCAGGGCGGCGGCCATGCCGGCCATGTCCCGGCGACGGCGGAGGAGTACAGCGGTGGTCGGCGGTTCGGCGGCCCGGGTCTCGCCGGCCGCTGCCCCGTCCATCGCGGCGCGCCAGCGCCGGGCGATCGACGCCGCGACCCAGGCGTCCTCGTCGTCCACCGTGGCGAACAACCCGTAGGCGACCTCGCCCCGTGGGGCGCCGTGCCGCGGACGCAGCTCTCCCACCGTCACCGGGGTGGCCGGGCCAACCGCGGCACCCGTCCTGATCGGTGCCGACACATGGTTCGCGATGGACAGCACCGTCTCCGGATTGCGGAAGCTGGTGAGCAGCGGCAATGTCACCGACGGTCGGCCGGCGGCCAGCGGGAAGTCGGTGGTGAACCTCGGCAGGTTCGACGCCGACGCGCCGCGCCAGGAATAGATCGACTGCACCGGGTCGCCGACCGCGGTGACGGGATGCCCGGCACTGAACAGCGCGCGGAGGATCACTCGCTGCGCGTGCCCGGTGTCCTGGTACTCATCGAGCAGCACGACCCGGTACCGCTCGCGCATCGCGGTGCCGATCTTCGGGTGCTCCGTCACGAGCTTCGCCGCCACCTGCATCTGGTCGGCGAAATCGATCGCTCCCCGTTCCCGTTTGGCGGCCGAGAACGCCTGCACCAGCGGCACGATCCACTGCCGGTCCTGCAGGCTCTTGACGTGCTTGGCAAGCGCACTGTGCAGGTCGCCACGCTGCCGCGGCACCGGGGCCGCCGACCGCAGGGTGGCCAGCAGCTCGTCCAGAACCTCGGCCAACTCGTCGGGCCCGGTCAGATGGTCCGCCAGCGCACCCGAGATGGCCAGCAGTCGTTCGGTCACCTGGTCCGGCCCGAGATCGGTCAGCAGATCCCCGTCCCATCGGGTGACCACTCGGCGGGCGAGCTGCCACGCGGCCGTCGGCGTCAGGACGATGGCGCCCGGCTCGACGCCGGCCAGCGGCCCGAAGTCGGCGATCAACCGGCCACCGAACGCGTGGTAGGTCGACACCTCCGGATCGCCGTCCGCCCTTGCCGATCGGCGAGCTCGGCGAATCCCCGACGGCGCCGAACGCATCCGCAGCCGCGGTGCGGATCCGCTGGGAGAGCTGGGCCGCCGCCTTCCGGGTGAAGGTGAGGCCGAGGATCTGTTCGGCGCGGACCTGACCGGTCGCGACCAGGTACACGACGCGGGCGGCCATGGTCTCGGTCTTGCCGGAACCGGCCCCGGCGACGACCAGCGACGGTGCCAGCGGCGCCTCGATGACCGCCACCTGTTCCGGGGTGGGTGCGGGCAGGCCCGAGAGCGGCGGCGAGCTCGGTTGCGGAGATCATCGGGTCACCTGACGTCCTTCGGGCCGCAGCGGGCAGCTGGATCGGACCGGGCATCGGTCGCAACGACCGTTCTCCCTGGCGAGCGCCGCCGACGGCGGCCATCTGTTCCGCGGAGTCGCGGACCACTGCGCTCCACTCCAGGGCTGCTCCCGGCTCGAGCGGCGGCTGCGGCAGCACGACCGGTTTGCCGGTGCGCAGGTGGACGAGTTCGGCGCCGCCCGGCGATTCGTGCCGTCAACTCGAGCGCCAACTGGTAGACCGCGAGCTGCGCGTTCTCCAGCACCTGTGCCTTGGTGGGTTTGGTCGCGCCGGTCTTGAAGTCGACCACCACCACGGATCCGTCGGCGCGCCGATCCAGCCGATCCACCCGCCCCTCGAGCACCACCGGACGGGTCGACGGCAGATGACCGTCCGCCGCATCGGATGGCAGGACCGGAACCTTCGCGGAGAGCTTCAGCTCCGAACCGACAAGGGTTCGGCCGGGGTAGTTGGCGGACTGCCAGGCGATCGCCGCGTCCAGCATCGCCGTCAGCGCCCGCCGGGTCCGGGCCAGCAGCCACGGTGGCAGCTGGGTCTGCCGGTTCAGGAACTCGTCGGTCTCGGCGACGAGCTCGGCGCGGGACACGCCGCGGGCCAGCCCGTCGGCCAGCGCATGCACCACGATGCCCTCGATCTGGGCCTGGCCGGCCGGACCGCGCCCGCCCCGACGCTCCAGCACCGCGCGCAGCGCGCAGGCTGGTCATCGACTCGACGGCCGACGGGGACACCGTCACCGTCGCGTCGGCGGCAGCGCGGGGGCCGGTGGTGGACCGCTCGGCCAGCCCGTACCAGTCATCGGGATGTGCGCCGGCCACGCCGGCGGCGGCGAGCCTGGCCAGCTGGGCCGCCGCAAGGTCCGCGGTGCGAGCGGGCACCGCAGGATCGGTGACCGCACGGCGCAATTCCGCGATCAGGTCGGTCAGGTGCAGACCCCGCTGGTCGGCGCCGTCGATCCCGGCCGGCCAGCCGTTCGGCAGCTCGTCGGTGCCGGCCAATTCGTACAGGAACCGGGACGGCAGGGTGTCCTGGTCCGCGATCGCGGTCGCGATCAACCGCCGCCGCGGCACGGGTGGCCGCGACGTAGAACAATCGCCGCTCGTCGTCGACCAGATGCGCCCGGTCGCTCACCGTCGGTGGGAGACCGCTTGCCATGTCGAGGATCTCATCGACACCGAGAATGTCCTGGCGGGACCGCAACACCGGCCAGCCGACCCTCGCTGACGCCGGCCAGGCAGACCACGTCCCATTCGAGCCCCTTCGCCGCGTGGGCGGAGAGCACCATCACCGCGTCCGACGACTCTGCACCGGTGTCGACGTGCGATCACCCGGGAATCCGGCGGCCCTCGACCATGTCGACGAAGGCGCCCAGCCCGGCCATCGGCAGCTTCTCGGCGAGTTCCGCGGCCATGCCGAAAACGGCGATGACGGCGTCGAGGGTGGCATCGGCCCGCTGGCCCGCCCGACCTCCGCGGAGCGAGGCACTGAGCAGGGTGTCCTCGAGCCCGGACAGTTGCCAGACCTCCCACAGGGTCGACTCGGCGGCAGGTTCGGAGACGCCGGCCCGAGCCGCCTGCATCATGGCGGCGACCCGGAGCACCGGCGCGGCCAGGTCTGCCGGGATCGTCGCCGGCAGCGGCGCACCCGCCAGCACGGCGGCCAACAGGTCGGTGGTCGGACCCTCACCCAGGCGCGCGGCGCGCAGAGCACGCCGCAGCCGGCGCAACGCCGCGACATCCATCGCCCCGGCGGGCGAACCGAGGAGGTCGACGGCGACCTGGCCGGTCAGCGTGGCCGGTTCGAGCGCACAGCGCAGGACGCAGATCAAGGTCGCCACCACCGGCTCGTCGACCAACCGGTCGTCCTGCCCCGACACCGCGATCGGCACGCCCGCGTGGGCGAACGCCCGCCGGAGGGCGGGCAGGGCCAGCACCGGCGACCGGGTCAGGACCGCCATCTCCGACCAGGGCACGCCGTCGGTCAGGTGCGCGCGGCGCAACTGGTCAGCGATGAATGCCGCCTCCCGCGCGGCCGTCGGCAGGGTGCGAACGATGACCTCGCCCTCGCGGGGCAATCCCGAGCCTTCGCGGGCCGCATCCTCGGAGCCGGCACCGTCATTGGGCGGCGGAGTGAGCGCACGGTGCGGCCACCCACCGGGCAGCCTGGACCGCCACCCGCCGGGTGGCCGTCAGCACATCGGGCGCCAACCGCCGGGAGCCGGTCAACGAGACCGTTGCCTGCACCTCGACGTCACGCAGGGCACCGGGGTCCGCCCCGCGGAAGGCATAGATCGACTGGTCAGGATCGCCGAACACGACAAACTCGTCAGCGCCGGATGCCAGCCGCTGGACGAGCCGCGCCTGCGCCGGGTCGACGTCCTGGTACTCGTCGACGAAGATCCGCCTGATCCGCGACTGCTCGGCGGCCAGCACCGTGTCGTCGGCGAGCAGCGCCAACGCGGCCAGGGTCAGCTCCGCCTGATCGAGCGCCGCCCCGAAGCCACTGCTGCCCTGCCGGAGGTCGGCGACGTCCTGGTACTCCATGGCGAACTTCGCGGCCGCCTGCCATTCCGGTCGGTGCCGTCGGCGACCCAGATCGGCCAGCCGCACCCGGGGTGATGCCCCGTTCGGCCGTGCGCAACAACAGTTCCCGCAACTCGGCGGCGAAAGCAGGCGAGCCGAGTGCGCCGCGCACGCCGTCCGGCCACGATCCCCTCGCCGATTCCACCTGGCCCGCCAGCAGCTCGCGCACCATCTGATCCGACTCCCCCGCCGCCAACAGCCGGGGCGCCGGCTCGCCGGTCCGGATCGCATGGTTCCGCAACAGGGAAAAGGCGTAGGCATGCAGGGTGCGGACCAGTGGTTCCCGGGTGGTGATGGACAGTCTCCGGGTGATCCGGTCGGTCAGCTCGGCGGCCGCCCGACGCGAGAACGTCAGCACCAGAATGTTTTCCGGTGGGACGTCGCGCTCGGTGATCCGCTGGGCGACCGCCTCGACCAGGGTCGCGGTCTTTCCCGTCCCCGGACCGGCCAGTACCCGCAACCGGCCGCCGCGATGCTCGATCACCCGGCGCTGTTCGTCGGTGGGATCGATCACGGCGTCCGGCTGCACCGCGCGGCGCAGCCGGAATCGTGGTGCGGCCACTGCGGTTCCAACCATGACCCGATCCCATCACGAGCCACCGACAGCGCCCGTTAGCCGTGCCGGGACCGGCCAGGGAGAACCCCATTCGGCCCTCGAGATCAGCCCCCGGCCCGGCGCAGGGTGTCGGCGATGGTGTCGAACCCGCGCGACTGCGCGTGCTGCAGCGGCGTCACACCCGACGCGTCGGCCAGGGCGGGGTCGGCACCCGCGGCCAGCAGGATCGTGACGATGTCCTGGTAAGCCTGTGACCCGTCGCCGAAGATGATCGCCTCCAGCAGCGCCGTCCAGCCCGGATCGTTGACGTGGTTGACGTCGATGCCGGTGGTCACCACCCGCCGCACATAGTCGACATGCCCGCGCTCGCTGGCCGGGATCACCGATACCCCACCGAACCTGTTGCGCAGCGTCAGATCCGGGCCAGCAGGCAGCAGCACCTCGAGCATCGCCACGCTTCCGGTGACCCCGGTGACCAGCCATGCGCTGTCCTGCTGGTCGTCCTGCGCGTCCGGATCGGCGCCGAGGGCGACCAGCAACCGGGCGACGTCGAGATGATCGGCAGCGGCAGCCAGGAGCAGGGCCGTGCGGCCCCGGTCGTCCCTGGACTCGATGGGCGCTCCAGCGCGAAGGGCGATCGCCACCTGGTCGGCATCACCCGACGAAGCGGCGCTGAGCAGCAGCGCCGTCGCGGCGGCGGCCGGCTGGGCCGCCAGCGCGGACTGCAGGGTGCCGGCGAGCACGTCGTGACCACCGTCGCGGGCGTGCTCGACGGGCGTGCGGCCGTCACCGGAGGCTCGCTGCAGGTCGGCTCCGCCGGCCACCAGCGCGCGGACGGTGTCCTGGTAGGTCGGGCCGCCGTCGCCGTAGACGATCGCTTCGTCCAGGGCTGTCCACCCTGGGCGATTGACATGGTCGACGGCGATGCCGGCGCGCAGCAGCCGGCCGACGATGTCGGCGTGACCGCGCTCCGCGGCGCGGATCAGCCCGGTTCCCCGGTAGGAGTCCAAGCTGGCCAGGTCCGCGCCGTTGGCCAGGGTGAGTTCGAGCAGATCCGCGTACCCCTCGCTGGTGGCGATCAGGTAGGCGCTCTGCTCGGTCTCGTCCTTGGCGTTGACGTCGGCGCCCGCCGAGATCAGCTGCCGGGCCCGCTCAACGTCGTTCGCCCAGGCGGCGTCGATGAGCTCGGGATCCAACGCCGGATTGCGGGTGGGCACGGCCGGGACCTCCGAAGGGGGTGATGGTGCTGGCGGCGCCGCGGTGGTGGCGGTGGTGGTGGTGGTGGTAGCGACGGTGGTGGTAGGTGCGACGGCGGGCGGGGCAGGGACAGGCGAACCCGCGGCCGACGGTTGCGTTTGCGCCCGCGGTGACTCGGGCGCCCCGCCGGACGACAGTGGCGTCGTCGGGGAGGGCGTGGCGTTGGAGCACCCCGCCACGGCGATGACGACCAAGCCGGCCAACATCGCAGTCAGCCGGCGCGTCATCCGGGTTGTCCGGTGCCGTCGCGGGCCATCGTTCGCATGGCCGTGCGGCTGGTGCGCAGATGCTGCTCGTGCAGCCGTTCGGCCTGCTGCCGATCTCCGGCGGCGATAGCGGCCAACAGTGCCTCGTGCTCGGCCAGGATGACCTCCGGGTCGTCGTGCTGGCGCAGCAGCCAGCGCATGCGATCCCCGATGCCCAGCAGGATTTCGCGCAGCACCGGACCCGCCGCCACCTCCGTCAGCACCTCGTGGAACTCGCTGTTGGCCCGGACCGCGCCGCGCTGATCACCGGCGCCCGCTGCCGACCTGGCTTGTGCGATGGACTGCTCCAACCTGGCCAACGCCGGGGACGGGAGGCCGTCGGACGCCTGGCGGATGACGAGCGCCTCGAGCGCCCGCCTGATCTCGAAGAGCTCGTCGACCTCGGATTCGGGATAGTCGCGAACCGCGATCCCGCGGGTCGCCCGGTTGACTGCGTACCCCTGGGCCACCAGGTCACGGAGCGCCTCACGGACCGGAACCCGGGAGACGCCCAGTTCCGCGGCCAAATGTCGCTCCACCAATCGGGCCCCGGGCGGCACCCGCCCATCGATGATCCGGCGGCGGATCTTCTCTCGGACCAGCGCCCGGAGTCGGCTGCCCCTGTCGGCACCGCCGGCTTCCTCACTCACTCGCAAAATGGTATACCAAATTCCTCGAACCAGTTTCGGGGTCCGTGAGCGTCGCCCGCCGGCGGAGCCGGTTTACTCGCACTCGTGGACATGGAATTGGCACAGCGGATGCTGGACGCCGTCGATCGGATCCCGGCCGGGCGGGTGGCCACCTACGGCGATATCGCGGCCTGGGCCGGATCCCGTTCTCCCCGGCTGGCCGGCTTCGTGCTGTCGCAGCTCGCTGACGACGGCACGCCCTGGCATCGGGTGGTTCGGGCCGACGGCACCCCGGCACCCCACCTCGCCGACGAACAGTTGTCCCGCTTACGCGCCGAGGGTGTGCTCGCCGACGGCGGCCGGGTGAGCCTGGCCAGGTACCGTTTTCACGACTGAGCCAGCCCCGTCCCACTTGTCCCGCCGAATTGTTCCCATGTCCGATTTTCATCCACAGAGGCCTGGGTGGCGGTGGACGCGGATCGATCCCCGGGCGAATGTGGCGCCATGACGACGACCGATGATCTGGTGCCCCTGAAGGTGAGCGGCCCGCAAGGCCTGCTGGCGGTGGTCCCGACGATGCTGGGCTTCCATCCGCAGGAAAGCCTGGTGATGCTGTGCCTGCGCGGCCCGCGACGCCGGGTCGGTCCGGTGGCACGGGTGGACCTACCACCCGGCCGCGATCGACCGCTGGCAGATCACCTGGCCGAGCACGCCCGGCGCTACGCCGACGAAGTGGTTGTGGTCAGTTATCAGACGGCCCGGCGCCGCCCACCGTTCCTGGACGAGCTGCTCGGGCGGCTGGCCGCAGCCGGCGTGGACGTGATGGACGCCATCGTGGTGCGGGACGGCCGGGCTCGGCCGGCGCTCAACCGCGCGATGGAACGCTCGCATCCGGGCATCCCGGTTCCCGACGTCGACGATCCACAGGTTCAGGCGCTCACCGCGGCCGGCGCACTGGCCGGCCGCAACGTGTTGGCCGACCGGGATGAATTACGCCGATCCATCGCCGGGCCCACCGGTGATCGGCTGGACAGGGCCGAGCGGGGCATCGATGCCGCTGCCGCCGGGCAGCTGCCGGCGGTCGGGCCTGCCGACGAGACCGCCGACACCGCAAGGGATCCGGACCGCGTAGACGCGATACCACCGAACCTTGCCGCGCTGGTGGAACACTCGCTCCGCCAATTCACCGACACCGGCCGCGTCGAGCCGGAGGTGGCCACCGCGCTCGCGGTCATCGTCAACGACGTCGTCATCCGGGACGCGATGATCGCTCGCGCTGTCGTCGAGATGGACCGACCGTGGCTGCCGATGCTCATCGCCGCCGCCGGCTGGACGCCGGATGCGCAGGCGCCGCAACTGTGTGCCGTTCTGGCCGTCACCGCCTACCGGCACGGCGACGGTGCTCTCGCGCAGGTGGCCGTCGATCGCTGCCTGGCCGCCGAACCCGGGCATCGACTGGCGCACCTGCTGATGGCCATCATGGCGGCCGGACTGCACCCCGATGAACTGGAGATGTTGTCCACGCCGACCACCACGGCGGCGGGCACGGGTCCAGCAGCCGACGCGGAGGACAGGTCGGCAGGTGGCGGGTGACGGCCGGTCAGTCCAGATACGGCGCGATCCGCTCGGCAGTGGACAGCACCGTGACGAGCTCGTCGGGCGGGGTCAGCGGATGCGCGAGGGTGATCGCCAGCCGGAACAGCAGAGCCCGCCGGAGCATCTGCGGCCATTCCGGGAGCTGGGACCAGTCGGTCAGGAACTCGATCGGTGCCGAACCCCAGGCCAGCGAATCCACCGCGACGACGGCGGCGGCCCAGGACGCCGGACGCCAGAACGGGGCGAAATCGACCACCGCCGGCGGCGCGTTACCGGCGAAGAGCACGTTCCTGGCCAGGTCACCGTGCACCACCTGGGAGGCCAGGTCGACCGGCCGCCGACCGGCGGCAAGTCCGGCAAACAGCCTGGCGCCGTGGCCCGAGCCGATCCGGCCCTCGTCCTCGACCTCTCCCCAGGCAACCAGATTCGCCCAGCTGCGCAGGTCGGTGCGATCCCGCAGGAAGCGCGGCTCGGGGAAGGGTTCGAGCGCAGCATGGACTGCGACGGCGGTGCGCATGACCTCGTCGTGGCGAGGCGCCGGGCTGCCGGAGACGAACCGGTGCGCAGTCCACCCCGAGACGACCCACCGGCCGTCGGAGGACCGCACAGGCCTCGCCAGCCGGACTCCGCTGACCTGCAATTGCTCGAAGGTGCCGGCCAGCCAGGAGGCTTCGGCTGGATCGTCCACCTGGCGCAGCACCGTGGCCTCGCACCGCCACGTCCGGGGCCGGGCTCGCGACAACAACTCCGGTTCGGCCGCCGGTACCCCGAACGCGCTCAACACGTGTTCGGGCGGCGGCGCCGCAGGTCCACGGGTCACCGCCCGACGCTACCCCGACCGGTCCGTCGGACCCGCCAGGCGGCCAGGTGTCGCAGCACGGCGATCACCTGGTCGGATCACGCGGCACGGTCGCCCGCAACCGGGACGTCGATCAGTAGCTGGGAAGGCTGGGGTCGACCTGCTTCACCCAGGCAAGCACGCCGCCACCGACATGGACGGCATCGCCGAAACCGGCCTTGTGCAGTACGGCCAGCGCCTCGGCGGACCGAGCGCCGGACTTACAGTGCAGCACCAACGGCTTGTCCTGCGGCAGCGAGGCCAGCGCCTCGCCGGAAATGATGTCGCCCTTGGGGATCAGGACCGATCCGGGGATGGAGACGATCTCGTATTCGTTCTGCTCCCGGACATCCACCAGCAGGAAGTCCTCGCCGGCGTCCATTTTCGCCTTGAGATCGCGGGCGGAAATGGTGTGGTTGGTGGCGGCGGCCGCGGCGTCGTCGGACAGGGTGCCGCAGAACGCCTCGTAGTCGATGAGCCCGGTGATCGGTTCGCCGGCCGGATCCTTACGGATCTTGACGGTCCGGTAGGTCATCTCCAACGCGTCGTACACCATCAGCCGACCCAGCAGCGTCTCGCCGATGCCGGTGATCAGCTTGATCGCCTCGGTCACCATGATCGAACCGATCGACGCACAGAGCACACCGAGCACGCCGCCCTCGGCGCAGGACGGCACCATGCCTGGGGGCGGCGGTTCGGGGTAGAGGTCACGGTACTGAACACCCTCGCGCCCGCCGCCCGCCGGCTCGGCCCAGAAGACGCTGGCCTGGCCCTCGAACCGGTAGATCGAGCCCCAGACATACGGTTTGCCGAGCAACACACAGGCGTCGTTCACCAGGTACCTGGTGGCGAAGTTGTCGGTACCGTCAAGGATCAGGTCGTACGGCGCGAAGATCTCCAGCGCGTTGCCCGAGTCCAGTCGCTCGGTGTGCAGGTTGACCGTGACGTAGGGATTGACCTCGGCGATCGACTCGGCTGCGGACACCGCCTTGGACTTACCGATGTCGGACTGACCGTGGATGATCTGCCGCTGCAGGTTCGACTCGTCGACCGTGTCGAAGTCCAGGATGCCGAGGGTGCCGACCCCTGCCGCGGCCAGGTACAGCAGTGCGGGCGAGCCGAGACCGCCGGCCCCGACCACGAGCACCTTGGCGTTCTTCAACCGCTTCTGCCCGGTCATCCCGACGTCGGGGATGATCAGGTGGCGCGAGTACCGCTCCACCTCGGCCTTGGTCAACGACTCGGCTGGTTCGACCAGCGGGGGCAGGGTCACAGCATTCTCCTCGGGCACGCGGCACAGTCTGCCTCACGCAACAACCGCGAGAGGACGTCAGTTCTTCCCCCGACCGGCCTTTCTCGCCGACCGAGCTCTTCTCCGACCGGATTCCTCCCGGGACAACTCACCCGGCCGGATTCCGCCGGGCCTGGCGTGTTCGGGCGGCCGGCAGCTGATGTGCTCAGCCGGCGGCGGTGGACGCCGCTGCCGGTTGAGCCGCACTGGGATACGGATACGGGTTGGCCACGCAGACCTTACCGTCCGCAGGGATGGTCTCTGGGTCGAGCAGGTTCAGGTCGTTGTCCGCGGTGCTCCAGGACTGCTGCATCATCACCGGCGCCGGAGCGCCGTTGTCCGGGCACGGCTGGTGCGAGAAGCCGAGAGCATGCCCGACCTCGTGGTTGACCGCGTAGGCGCGGTAGGAATCGACGTCCGTGCCGAACGACATGGCGCCGCGAACCCACCGTGCGTCGTTGATCAGCACCCGCCCCTCCCAGCCGTTGAAGCAGGACGCCTCCAACGGGACGTCCCAGCCGCAGAGCTCAGGTGAACGGATCGTCATCTGACTGGTCAGCGAGATGCGGAAGCTCGGGTCACCGCTGTCGACCCGTTGCAGGCTCACCTGGCCGCCGCCGATCCATGACCGAGGGTCGGCCAGCGTCGCATCGACCGCGGCCGCGAACACCTGATCGGCCTCGGCGGACTGCAGGCCGTCCTCTACCTCGACGATGTAGGTCCGGACCTCGGCTCCGGTGCCATGGGGCTGGCCGGTGCCCGGCACGGTGTGCCAGGTGCCCGCGCCGGTCGCGACGATGTCAGGCCCGGCCGGCAACGCCCCCGCCTTGATCGCCGCGGCGATGTGACCTTGGGTGCTGTCCATCGCCGGGTCGGGCACCGCCTGCGCGACGGGAGTACTCAGCACGGCGGCATTGGAGGCGCCTGCCGCGCTGGTCGGGTTGCCGCCGGCCGTCGGCGGGTCGGCCGTGTCGTTGGTGGGCTGTGCCTTCGGCGGCGTGCCACTGCTCGAGGGAACGCTCGCCGAGGTGGGTTGGGAGGGCGAACCAAATGCTTGGAAAGCGACGACCGCGCTGATCAGCAGGAGGAACGGTATCGCGATCAGCCGCCAGCGGACGGGGCGGCCGGCGCCACCCGAACCTCCGGAACCGGAGCCACCTCGGGGTGGCCGCCCACGCTGCCCGGGAGCGGCGGTCCGCGCACGTGCGGTGGTTCGCTGGCGCGGTCCGCGTGGACCGGCGGACCCGCCAGCTGCCGACCCGGCAGGTCGGGCGGGGACACCCGGGGGTGGGACGGCAGACCGCGCAACGGTCGACCGAGGTGAGGCGGTAAGCGGGGCAGAACGTGGGACGGACTCGCGGCCCCCGCGGCGCTCATCGGCCGAGCGCGGACTGCGCCCCGAATCGCGGCCGCTGGCGGCGCTGTTGCGGGCGGGGGTGGTGCTGTGCTGGGGATCGCGTTGACTGTCCCGCGACGTGGGGGCTCGATACCCCGCGCGGGGGTCATCCGGCGCGGTGGCCGACGGGCCGTCGCCGTCCCACAGCGTCGACGGACCGATCGGGCGGTAGTAGCGCCGTGCGGACTTCCCGCCGGCCGCGGCGGGCTGGTCGCCGCTGCGCCGACCCGTCCTGGATCGGCCCGGCTCCGCGGCGGGTGAACTCACGCCCACGAGGTTGCCACAGGAGCCCGGCCGGCCCCTAGCGGCGCGCCCGCCTGCGTTGGCCCGGTTCTTGGTGCATCACCCACCGTGCCAACGTTGTCGCCGGCCTGTTCGGCCACTTTGCCGCCCGCACCGCCCATCCCGCCGGTCCCGTCAGCCACGTCAACCACGTCAACCACGTCAACCACGTCAACCACGTCAACCACGTACCACGTCAGCCACGTCAGCCACGTCAGCGTCGATTCCATCACCCGCACCGTCGCCCGTGACGTCGCCCGTGCGATCGGCGGCCGCGCGCTCCCACAACGCCAGCACTCCCCTGGCCGTGGTGTGCGGATCCTCCATCTGGGCCACGTGGCCCAGCCCGGGCAGCACCAGCAGTTCGGACCTCCGAAACGCCGCCGCGGTACGCCTGGCGAGCCGCACGTCGACGAGCCGGTCGCGGGTACCCCACACCACCAGCGTCGGCGCTGTCACCCGCGCGGCTGCTGCCGGGAACGACGCCGCGCCACCGCGCAGATACCCGGCCATCAACGCGCGCAACGACCCGATGGTCGCCGAGAACACCCAGGGCAGCCTCGTCCGCCAGGCCAGATCGGCGGCCGCCACCTCGTAGTCCGCGTCGGTGAGCAGGCCGGGGTTGCCGAAGCAGAGTTCGCCCATGCCCCGCGCCCTGGCCAGTGGCGAGATGGTCGCCAGCCGCCGATAGGCAAGGCCGGCCGTGCCGGGCACCAGCAGCAGACCCAGCCGCGGATCGGCGCCACGGTCGCCGGTCAGCCGCAGGTCCGGAACGGCGGGCGAAATCAGCGTCAGGGTGCGCACCAGCTCGGGGTGTGCCGCGGCCAACAGGGTGGCGATGATCCCCCCGAACGAGTTGCCCACCAGGTGCACCGGGCCACCGCTGACCTGCCTGATGGTGGCGGCGATCAGGTCGGCATCCGCGCTCAACGAGTAGTGGTCCCGCGGCGGTGGATCGGACCGCCCGTGACCCGGGAGATCGACGCTGTACCCGGTTGCCGACGGCGACAGCGCCGCGGCCAGCCTGGTCCAGTTCGTCGACGATCCGGCCAGCCCGTGGACGTACCACGCCGGGGTGGTGCCATCCGGTCCGGAACGCCGGCGGATGTACATTCCCCGGCCGCGGACCAGTTCGGTCCAGCCGGGTGGCTGCGGCTCGCCGAAGCCCGGCACTGCACCCGGTTGGCTGTCGGACAGTGCCGCCGTCGACCACGCGGCGAGTTCGTCGCGTGCCACCGGGCCCGTCGTTGGCCAGGCCTGGGTCGCGGTCATTCGTCCATGGTGCTCGCCGTGTCGACACTGGGCCCCTCGAGTTGTTCCCATGTCCGATTTCTGTCCACAACGCTGTCCGGCGACCTGAACACGGGCCGGCGATGGCGCACCATCAGTTCCGAACCGGTCGACGGGGCCGGGCAGGAGTCCGGAGGCGCGAACAGCCGGACAGTCGACTGGGGAGATGACGGGGACGATGACGGGGTATCGGCCATGACGTCGGTCACCGAGGCGAACCTGCCGGCCCGCGACAACGCCGGCTCGCCAACGGGTTTCGGACCCGGTCCGGCCGCGGCTTCGAACGCGACCGGACTGGTCGGCCGGCGGGCCGACCTTGCGGTCGACACCGCGCTGCTCCGCCGGGCCGCCGAGCTGCTGGACGACGCGGTGGCCGCATTCCGCGGGGGCGGGAGCTGCGAGGTGTTCCGTTGTCCGCTGTCCGACACGAGCCTGGGTGACTCGGCCGCCGGGCGGGAGGTGGTGGCCGCGGCGGCCCGCCGGGTGGCGGGGGCGGTCGACGGCGCCGGGGCGCTGGCCCTGCGGGTTGCCACCGCCGCCGAGAAATTGCGGGCAACGGCCCAGCACTTCGACCTGGCCGAGGCCGACGCGATCCCGGGTCCGCGATGACCTCCGCGGGGTCCAGCGGCACCTCGGACAACCCGGGCGGCGGGGCGGGCCTGTCGCAGCTTCGCCTGCTGGCGGGTCTGCAGGGGTTGCCTGACCCGGTGACAGCGGCGGAGGAATTGCTGACGATCGATGCGGACCGGCTCGGCGGTTGGTTTGCCGTGGGCCGCCGAGCCGCAGGGTGGCTCTGGCGGGGCGCTGAGCTGCTGTCCGGCGCCATCGCCCTGTTGACCGAGGCGTGGTCGAACCCGGCGCCGCGCACTTCGATCGCCGCCCAACGCTCCGCCGCCCTGGACAGCCGAACGGTGATCGTCGACCAGGCCGACGCCGCGGACCTGACCTGCCGCACACTCGAGGAGGTCAAGGCGCAGGTCCGGGCCGAACTCATGGCCGCGAACGCGGCGGTCGGCGCGATGGAACCGGCCGACATCGGCGTTCGGATTCCCGGAACATCGGCGGCACCCGATCCCGGCCTGCAGCGCGTTCTGTCCGAATTGACCGCGCGGATCGACGAGCTGCGCGGTCGAGCGGCCGAGGCGCTGCAGTCGCTGGCGCTGTCGTTGCGGGCCGACCCCCGCGACCCCATCGAGTCCCTGGCCGCCGATCGCCCGATGGCCGGCTCGGTGTCCGAACCGATGGCCGGCTCGGTCGGCTCGCTGGTCGGGCTGCCGACGCCACACGGCCAGGGCGGGACGGCGCCCGACGCCGGGAATCTCCAGCGCCTGCGGCTCGACCTGGAGTCCCCGGACGACGCAACCCGGGAGATGGCGGAGGGGGTGATGGCATCGCTCCGGCGCACCCAGGAGACCGGCGGGGTGGCGCAGCTGCTGGTCTACGAGTCCGCCAATTCCTGGAGCCAGGGTCGGGCGGCGATCAGCGTCGGTGACATCAGCACCGCGGACAACGTCGCCACCCTGGTACCGGGCATCACCTACGCGCCGGCGAAGATGGCCGACGGCCTGAGCGACGCTGCCGCGCTGCGTGACGAGGCCATGCGGCAATCGCCGGGCGACACGACCGCGGTGATCGCGTGGTACGGCTACGACATCCCGGTCGGCTTCTCGTCAGGCGTGTCCACGAACCTGCTCGCCAAGGTCGACAGCACCCTGGACGTGCTCGACGACGACAACGCGCAGCAGGGCGGTCGCCTGCTCGCCACTGACATCGAACGCTTCCGGCGCTGGGCGCCGGCCGGCGCCAGGTTCACCGCGCTCGGCTTCTCGATGGGTTCGACCACGGTCTCGGCCGCGGCGGCCCAGGGTGCCGGGCTGGATGACGCCGTACTGATGGGATCGCCCGGGGCCGGCACCGGGGTGCCCACCGCGGACAGCTATCCGATCCTGCCTGCCGACCACACCTACGTGATCGCGTTCGACGAGGATCCGGTGACCCAGACGCGGATGGACCTGGGCGCGGTGGCGGCCAGCACCCTGCTGGACGGTCCCCGGGTTCCCCTGCCGGACCCAGAGCCGTTCGGCGTGGATCCGGCGCTCGCCGACTTCGGTGCGCAGGTCATCGACGCCGACACGAACGTGCCCGAGGTGCGCGTGTCCATCTCCCTGCCGGGACCCATCGGAATGCTGGCCGGTCCGGCCGAGTCGGCTGCGGCCAACCAATGGTTGGCGTTCACTCACCATTCCGCCACCAACTACCTGTCCGGTCGATCGAAGGAAGCGGCCGCCGCGGTTGTACTCGGCCACTACACCGACGTTCCGCTCAAACCCGGCCGTTGACCTCGCCAGACGACCGCCGAACAACCCAGTGGGCAACCCGATGCGCAGATGCGAGCACGATGGACCAGGTGCACCGCAACAATCCCAGCGACAATCCCAACGAAATTCCCAACGACAATCCCAGCGACAATCCCAGCGACCAGTCCAGCGACAACCCCCGCCACATCCGCGACTACTACGCAAGCGTGGCGGATGCGCTGGTCCCGCACCTCGCCGGCCGGCCGGTGACGGTAGGCGCCGCCGACGGCTCGGTGCTGGGCGTCGAACAGGTCGACACCGCCGATGACCTGAGCTTCCTGGTGGACCGGGGTGTGGTCACCCTGGCGACGTCGCTGCCCGACGTGCAGCAGGCCGCGATGCCGGGCGTCCGCACGGTAGCCTGCTGCACGCTGCACATCGCCGCGGGTGAGGGCACCGGGATCGCCACCGCGGCGACCGCCGCGCTGGCGCTGTGCGAGGCGATGACCGCTGACGGGCTCACCGCGGTGGTCACCACCGACGGCGGCGAGGGTCTGTACGTGCGAGCGATGGGTCCACGGACCCGGCGCCGGTCGGTCGAGACGGCCGACCCGGCACGGGTCACCGACCCGGCACGAACCGGGATGGACGGGCCGTGGGAGATCGCCTCCGGTTACGCCGAGGACTTGGCCCGCAGAGCACCCGAGATCGCCACTGTGGACCCGAGGCAGGCCGACGGCCGGGCGCTGATCGATGCCAGTCCGTCGTGGCCGGGCAACGTCACGCCGGTCCCCTACTCGCTCGTCCCGGCGCCCGCCACGCCCGCAGCGCCTGTGGCGCCCACGGCGCCGCTCTCCGAGGTGGGCCACGGCCAGGACTGCGGCTGCGTGGTGCCGCTGGACCTGGACGAACTCGCCGCCACCACGGCCGGGATGCCGATGGATCCCGGCCCGCTGGATGTGGCCGGCAGGCTGGCGGCCAAGGGGGATCTGGCGGGGGCGTTGCTGGATGGTGGCGACGATCCCCGCGTAGGGTGAGCGCACGGCGGCAACGGGACGGACCACGCCGGGCGGCCCGCCGCCGCGACGCGGCTCATCCAGCGACGTGGCCCCCGACGACGTGGCCCCCCACGACGTGGCCCGCCGGCACGACGCGCCGGGCCTACAACGCAAGGCCCCGCCAGCACCAACCAGCACGAAGAAGCACCGATCAGCACAGCTATTCGAGGTGGCGTGAGGCCCCGGCGCCCGAGAAAGGACTCCTGGCTTCATGGCAGACACCACGGCGCGGGTCACCCCCCGGCTGTCCCGATCGGCTCGCCGTCTCCAGCTGATGTCGGCGGCCAAGTCCGCGTTCGTCACGCAGGGCTACCACGCCGCGGCCATGGACGACATCGCCGACCGCGCCGGAGTCAGCAAACCCGTTCTCTACCAGCACTTCCCGTCCAAGCTCGAGCTGTACCTGGCGCTGCTGAACGAGTCCGCCGACGAGATGGTCCGGCTGGTCCGGGCCGCGCTGAGCGCGACCAGCGACAACCACGAGCGGGTGGACAACGCTGTCGCCGCGTACTTCACCTTCGTGGCGGACAACGGGCAGGCGTACCGGCTGATCTTCGAATCCGATCTGCGCGGGCAACTCGAGGTCGAACGGATCGTCGAGCGGGCGACCGACGACTGCATCTCGGCCATCACCGACACCATCACCGCCGACACCGGAGCTGACGTCGAACGCGCCCGGCTGCTCGCGTCGGGCATGGTCGGGTTGTCGCAGGTCAGCGCGCGCTATTGGCTGCAGCAGTCCCCGCATGTCTCGCGCGCGGAGGCCATCGAGCTGCTGTCCACCCTGATGTGGCGGGGCATCTCCCGGTTCCCGCGGCAGGATCAGCCCTGATCGGCCGAGCCCGCCCATACTCAGAGCCCGTACCCCGACGCGCCCGCCGATTCAGGTCAGGGGCGGGTCTCGCCGAGTGGCACCGTCAGCTGGAGCCGAAGCCCACCCGGCGGGTGTCGGCAGGAGCGATGTCCACATAGGCGATCTTGGCGGTCGGCACGATCACCCGGCGACCCTTGTCGTCGACCAGCACCAACGTGCCCTGCGGGTTCTTCAGCGATTCGGAGATCTGTGCCTCGATCTCATCGGGATTCGAGTGGGAACTGACCACCAGCTCGCGCCCGGTGTCCGTCACACCGATCTTGACGTCCACGCCAGACCTCCGTCGTCTCATTCATCGTTCTCGTGGCCACGCGCCGTGGACACCGCGCTCCAGGCTAGTGCAGCGCCGCCGACGGCCCGGCCACCGCAGGTGCGCCGAGGGCGAACAGCGGCGGATCAGAACAGCCGGAAGTCCGGCGAATCCAGCCCGCGCAGGCCGTCGTAATCCAGCACCACGCAGCGGATGCCCCGATCCTCGGCCAGCGTGCGGGCCTGCGGCTTGATCTGCTGCGCGGCGAAGATACCGATCACCGGGGCCAACAACGGATCCCGGTTCAGCAGCTCCAGGTACCGGGTCAGCTGCTCGACGCCGTCGATGTCGCCGCGGCGCTTGATCTCCACCGCCACCGACGCACCGTCGGCATCCCGACACATCAGGTCGACCGGCCCGATCGGCGTCGGGTACTCCCGGCGGACCAGCGACCAACCGGCGCCCAGGGTGGCCACGTGTTCGGCCAGCAGCACCTGCAGATGGGCTTCCACACCGTCCTTGACCAGCCCTGGGTCCACCCCGAGGTCGTGCCGGGAGTCGTGCAGCACCTCGTCGATGGTGATCAGCAACTGCTCGCCGGCCTTGTTCTCCACCACCCACCGACCCGGCTCCTCGACGAGCCAGCACGGTGGCGACATCCAGTTCAGCGGCTTGTAGGACCCGCCGTCGGCGTGCACCAGCACGGAGTTGTCGGCCTTCACCATCAGCAACCTGGTGGCCGGCGGCAGGTGCGCGGTGAGCCGACCGATGTAGTCCACCGAGCAACGGGCCACCACGAGACGCACGGGGTGACTGTACCGGCGGCGCGCACCATCAGGACGCCGGCCGTCAGCCGTGCAGCAGGTCCTCCGGCTCACCGACCCGCTGGATCTGCCCGCCGAGCTTCTGCAGATCCTCGACGAAGTGCGGGTAGCCGCGGTCGATGTGCATCACCTCGTGCACCTCGGTGACCCCCTCGGCGGCCAGCCCGGCCAGCACCAGCCCGGCGCCGGCCCTGATATCGGTCGACCAGACCGGCGCGCTGGACAGCTGCTCGCGACCGCGGATGGCCGCGTGGTGACCGTCGGTCCTGGCGTCCGCACCCATCCTGATGAGTTCGTCGACGAAGCGGAACCTGGCCTCGAACACGTTCTCGGTGATCAGCGAATTGCCGTCGGCGACGGCGGCCAGCGCCAGCGCCATCGGCTGCAGGTCGGTGGGAAAGCCGGGGTAGGGCATGGTGATGAAGTCCACCGCCTTCGGCCGGTCGGGCATGGTGACGGTGACCGCTTCGTCCTCCGGCTCGACCTGCGCGCCGGCCCTGATGAGCCGCTCGAGCGGCGCCGTCAGGTAAACCGGATCGACGCCCTCCACCCGCACCGAGCCCCTGGTGATGGCCGCGGCGTAGGCCCAGGTACCGCCGACCACCCGGTCGCCCACGGTGCGGTGGTGGGTCGCATGCAGCGCATCGACGCCCTCGATGGTGATCGTCGCGGTTCCGGCGCCGTCGATCCGGGCGCCCATCTGGCCCAGCATCAGCGCCAGGTCGATGATCTCCGGCTCCCTGGCCGCGTTGTCGATCACCGTCGTGCCCTCGGCGAGCGACGCCGCCATCAGGATGTTCTCGGTGGCCCCGACGCTCGGGAAATCCAGCCCGATCCACGCGCCGCGCAGCCTGTCCGCCCGACCGACCACCCGGCCGTGCTCGATGCCCATGTCGGCACCCAACGCCCGCAGGCCCGACTGGTGCATGTCCAGCGGCCGGGATCCGATGGCATCCCCGCCGGGCAGCGCCACCCGGGCCTGACGACACCGGCCCATCAGCGGACCCAGCACGCACACCGACGCCCGGAGCCGCCCTACGGCCGGGAAGTCGGCATCGAAGGACAGCTCTGCCGGGGTGGTGATCGACACCCGCTCGCCGCCGGTCTCGACGTCGCAGCCCAGGCCGCGCAGCACGTCGGCCATCAGCGGGACGTCCAGGATCTCCGGGCAATTGGTGAGCACCGTGGTGCCCTCGGCCAGCAGGGCGGCGGCCATCAGCTTCAGCACGCTGTTCTTGGCCCCTGCGACCTGCACGGTCCCGGCGAGCCGGGCTCCGCCGGTGACCAGAAAGCGTTCCACCCAAGGCACTCTAATAGGGTTCGGTACATGTCCGTCCGACTCACCCGCATCTACACCCGCACTGGCGACGACGGCACCTCGGGGCTGGCCGATTTCTCCCGGGTGTCCAAAACCGACCCACGATTGGTGGCGTACGCCGATTGCGACGAGACGAACGCGACCCTGGGCATGGCGATGGCGCTCAGTGCGCTGCCGTTCCCCATTGCCGCGGTGATCCTGCGGGTGCAAAACGAACTGTTCGACGTGGGGGCCGATCTCGCGACACCGGTGGTCGACGATCCGCCGTACCCGCCACTGCGGGTCACCCAGGAGTACATCGACCGGCTGGAGGCGGACTGCGACGCCTTCAACGCCGAACTGCCCGCGCTCACCTCCTTCATCCTGCCCGGCGGCACTCCCAGCGGCGCGCTGCTGCACCTGGCGCGGACGGTGGCACGTCGGGCCGAACGGAGCGCCTGGGCGCTGCGGGCCGCGGATCCCGACGGCAGCAACCCACTGGCGGCGACCTACCTGAACCGGCTGTCGGATCTGCTGTTCATCCTGGCCAGGGCGGCGAACCCGGCTGGCGACGTGCTGTGGCAACCGGGCGGCGAACGCGCCGACAAACCGGAGCCGAGCGAAGCAGACGATGCGGATCAGTTGTAGGCGGGCACGGCAGAACTCGACTGACCGACGGCCGGCTGACCCGAGGGCTGACTCGGCCAAGAAGCTCTCAGGTCTTGCGGATACCCCGATGAAACAGCCCTGGGGCGGCGGGCCTGGCGCCCG
This sequence comes from uncultured Actinomycetota bacterium, assembly GCA_963709895.1. Taxonomy (GTDB): domain Bacteria; phylum Actinomycetota; class Actinomycetes; order Mycobacteriales; family Nakamurellaceae; genus Nakamurella. The sequence goes on from CAVPYD010000001.1 coordinate 63,417, forward strand.
GCGGCTGCGACTCGAGCCACGACCGCAAACCGGTCAGCGCTTCCTCACTCAGCGCAAGCTCGAACGCCGTGCCGCCGTCGGTACATCGCCGGATCACCGCATTGACCGGCAGCAGATCGGGCTCGGTGCCGACCGGAGGCCGTCGCTCGCCGAGCGTCAATGTCTCGCGATGCAGCTTGCGGGCGGCCCCGGGCAACGGCGAGAAGGATCGGTACAGCAGGAACTCGTCGCCGTGGAACCGGCCCTGGCCGAGTATCCAGCCGCGGCCATCGGGACGCAGGCTCCGCCGCCAACACACGTCGATCCCGCCCGACCTGGCGAGCACGGAGCGTCGCACCGCGATCACGACAATCGCAATGATGAGGGCAATGAGGATCGCCAGCCCCAGAATCTGTGCCAGCGACCCCATGTTCATCCGCGGTTCATCCCCACTACGACCGGATCACGCCTCTAGACGTCATCGTGGCCGGTGGCCAGCAGCTGGGCGCGGGCCCGGCGGAACTCCGCCTCTGCCTCGGCCGAATCGCCGCCCTGTGCCTTCGCCGACTCGTAGGCCGCCCGCGCGCGGGCGACGTCGATCTCGTCCGAGAGTTGGGCATCCTCGGCCAGGATGGACACGCCGTCCTTGGTGACCGACAGGAAGCCGCCGTGCACCGCGACACCGAGCACGTTGCCGTCCGGCTCCATGATCCGCGCGGCGAAACCCTCACGCAGCTGGGCGAGCAGCGGGGCATGACCGGCCATCACACCGATGTCGCCATCGGAGGTCCTGGCCACCACCATCTGAGCGGTTCCCGACCACAATTCGCGCTCCACCGAGACCAGGTGCACCTGAATGTCTGCCACGGAAGGCTCCGCCTCTGCTCGTCTGGATTGTGCTCAGTCTATCGGACACCCGCGGAGCCGTCAGGCTCCGCGGGTGTGTGCCTGACAACGTTGACGTCGCCCCGGCGGGGACCGCTCAGCCCAGGGTCTTCGCCTTCGCCAGCACGTCATCGATGCCACCGACGTTCAGGAACGCCTGCTCGGGGATGTTGTCGTACTCCCCCTTGGCGATCTTGTCGAACGCCTCGATGGTGTCCTCCATCTCCACGTACGACCCGTCCTGGCCGGTGAACTGCTTGGCCACGAAGAAGTTCTGCCCCAGGAAGCGCTCCATCCGGCGCGCCCGGCCGACGAGCAGCTTGTCCTCCTCGGACAGCTCATCCATGCCGAGGATGGCGATGATGTCCTGCAGTTCCTTGTACTTCTGCAGGATCCGGATGACCTCCTGCGCGACCCGGTAGTGCTCCTCGCCGACGAACTGGGCGTCCAGGATCCGGGAGGTGGAGGACAGCGGGTTCACCGCCGGGTAGATGCCCTTCTCGGTGATGGCCCGGTCGAGCTCGGTGGTGGCGTCCAGGTGCGCGAAGGTGGTGGCCGGCGCGGGGTCGGTGTAGTCGTCGGCGGGCACGTAGATCGCCTGCAGCGAGGTGATGGACCGGCCCTTGGTGGAGGTGATCCGCTCCTGCAGCTCGCCCATCTCGTCGGCAAGCGTCGGCTGGTAACCCACCGCGGACGGCATCCGGCCCAGCAGCGTGGACACCTCGGAGCCGGCCTGGGTGAACCGGAAGATGTTGTCGATGAACAGCAGCACGTCCTGGTTCTGCACGTCGCGGAAGTACTCCGCCATAGTCAACGCAGACAACGCCACCCGCATCCGGGTGCCCGGCGGCTCGTCCATCTGGCCGAACACCAGGGCGGTGTCGTTGATGACGCCGGATTCGGTCATTTCCGTGAAGAGGTCGTTGCCCTCGCGGGTCCGCTCCCCCACCCCGGCGAACACCGAGGTACCACCGAAGTTCTTGGCCACCCGGGTGATCATTTCCTGGATGAGCACGGTCTTGCCCACGCCGGCGCCGCCGAACAGGCCGATCTTGCCGCCCTGCACGTACGGGGTGAGCAGGTCGATGACCTTGATGCCGGTGACGAGCTGCTGGGTGCGGCCCTCCAGCTGGTCGAAGGGCGGTGGCTTGCGGTAGATCGGCCAGTGCTCGGCGTCCTCGCCCACTCCGGGCTCGTCCAGGCAGGCGCCGAGCGCCCCGAAGACGTGGCCCTTGACGACGTCACCGACGGGCACCGAGATGGCCGCGCCGGTGTCCTCCACCGACGCACCACGGACCAGTCCGTCGGTGGGCTGCATGGAGATCGTCCGGACGATGTCGTCGCCCAGGTGCAGCGCGACCTCCAGGGTCAGCACCCGCTCCGGGCCCGCGCCCGTCACCGTGACGTGCAGCGCGTTCAACAGGTCGGGGACGCCGCCACGCGGGAATTCGACGTCGACCACGGGGCCGATGACCCGGACGACCCGGCCGTGGGTGGTCGGTGCTTGGACGGTTGCGGTCATGACGAATCAGTCCTCTTCGGTCCCGATAGCGGCGAGAGCGTCGGCGCCGCCGACGATCTCGGTGAGTTCCTGGGTGATCTGCGCCTGCCTGGCCTGGTTGGCCTGCCGGCTGAGGTTGCGGATGATGTCGTTGGCATTGTCGGTGGCGGACTTGCACGCGGCTCGGCGAGCCGCGGACTCGCGATGCCGCCGAATCCAGCAGGGCCGCATAGATCCGAGTGCGGACGTACTTCGGCAGCATCTCGTCCAGCAGTTCGTCCACCGACGGCTCGAACTCGTACGCGGGCAGGATCTCCGTGCCCGGGTGGGTGTAATCGTGCTCGACGATCTCCACCTCCATCGGCGCCAGCCGCCTTGCCCGCGCGGTCTGGGTGATCATCGACCGGAAATGGGTGGAGACCAGGTGCATCTCGTCGATTCCCGGGGTGCCGTCCTCCACCGTGCCCTCCGAGCCGACGGCAAACGCCGGCAGCAGTGCGTCCGAGGCCCGTTCGGCGTCGGCGTAGGTCGGCTTCTCGGAGAACCCGGTCCACGACGCAACGACCGGCCGCCTGCGGAAGTTGTAGTAGCCCAACCCTTTTCGGCCGATGACGTACATCACCGGCTCCTTGCCCTCGGAGCGCAGCAGCGCGCCCAGCTCCTCGGCCACCTTGATGGCGTTGGCGTTATAGCCGCCGCACAGCCCGCGATCGGAGGTGATCAGCAGGATGCCGGCCCGTTTCGGGGCCTCCCGCTCGGTCAGCAAAGGGTGGTCCAGGGTCGAGGCGGACGCCAGCGCGGTGAGCACGTCGGTGATCTGCTTGGCGTACGGGGCGGCCGCCGCCACCTTCGCCTGTGCCTTGGCGATGCGCGAGGTGGCGATCATCTCCATCGCCTTGGTCGTCTTCTGCGTGGAGCGGACTGCCTTCACCCGCTGGCGCAGCACCCTGACCTGGGCACTCATCGGCTACCTCCTGAACCCGTCTCGCCGCTGCATTCCATCAGCCCGACCACCTGCCCGGTCGCCAAGATCGTCACTTGCCGGCCGTAGCCCGTCGGACCTGGACCTTCTCCTGACCGACCTCGGCCTTGTCCATCGCCTGCACCTCGGCCTGCCGGCCAAGGATGACTCCGTCGGAGGTGGTGAACGTGTCCGAGAACTCACCGAGCCCGGCGATCAGCGCCTTCTCGGTGTCGTCCGACAGGTCGCCCTGGGTCCGGATCGCCTCCAGCGGGGCACCCGGCGCGTGCCGCAGGTACTGCAGGTACTCGCTCTCGAAGCGCCGGATGTCCTGCACCGGTACCCGGTCCAGGTGACCGCGGGTTCCGGCCCAGATCGAGACGACCTGCTCCTCGACCGGGTACGGGGAGAACTGGCCCTGCTTGAGCAGTTCGACCAGCCGCGACCCGCGGGCCAGCGACTGTTTGGATGCCGCGTCCAGGTCGGAGCCGAACGCCGCGAAGGCCTCCAGCTCGCGGTAGGCCGACAGGTCGAGACGCAGCGTGCCGGAGACCTTTCTCATGGCCTTGACCTGCGCCGCGCCGCCGACCCGGGAGACCGAGATGCCCACGTTGATGGCCGGCCGGACGCCCGCGTTGAACAGGTCGCCCTCCAGGAAGCACTGGCCGTCGGTGATCGAGATGACGTTCGTCGGGATGTAGGCCGACACGTCACCGGCCTTCGTCTCGATGATCGGCAGGCCGGTCATCGACCCCGCGCCCAGCTCGTCGGACAGCTTCGCGCAGCGCTCCAGCAGCCGGGAGTGCAGGTAGAACACATCGCCCGGGTAGGCCTCGCGGCCCGGCGGGCGACGCAGCAGCAGCGAGATCGCCCGGTAGGCCTCGGCCTGCTTGGAGAGGTCGTCGAAAATGATCAGGACGTGCTTGCCCTGGTACATCCAGTGCTGGCCGATCGCCGAACCGGTGTAGGGCGCGAGCCACTTGAAGCCGGCGGAATCGGATGCGGGCGCGGCGACGATCGTGGTGTACGCCAGCGCGCCGGCGTCCTCCAGCGACTGCCGGACACCGGCGATGGTGGTGCCCTTCTGGCCGATGGCGACGTAGATGCAGCGCACCTGCAGCTTCTCGTCACCGGACTCCCAGAATTGCTTCTGGTTGATGATGGTGTCCACGCAGACCGCGGTCTTGCCGGTCTTGCGGTCGCCGATGATCAGCTGGCGCTGGCCACGGCCGATCGGCGTCATCGCGTCGATCGCCTTGATGCCGGTCTGCAGCGGTTCCCGGACGCCCTGCCGCTCGACCACGGACGCGGCCTGCAACTCGAGCGCGCGGGTGGTCTCCGCGGTGATCTCGCCGAGGCCGTCGATCGGCTGGCCCAGCGGGTTGATCACCCGGCCGAGGAAGGCGTCGCCGACCGGGACCGAGAGCACCTCGCCGGTGCGGGTGACCTGCTGGCCCTCTTCGATGGTGTTCGCGTCGCCCAGGATCACCGCACCGATCGAGCGAACGTCCAGGTTCAGCGCCACCCCGAGCACCCCGCCCGGGAATTCCAGCAGCTCGTTGGACATCGCGGACGGCAGACCTTCGACGGTCGCGATGCCGTCACCGGTCTCCGCCACGATCCCGACCTCTTCGCGGGTGACGTCGGGCGAGTAGTCGGACACGTAGTTCTGGATCGCAGAACGGATCTCGTCGGGGGAGATCGTCAACTCTGTCATCGGTGTTCCCGTCCTGTTCCGTCCTGAGGTGTCAGGCGCTGCTGCTGCTCAGAGAATTCGTTCACTGTTTCTTGCGTCTTCTTCTTGCGTCTTCGTTGCCGTACTGATGACCTGCACCACCGCGCGCCACCATTGCCCGCTCAGCCTGCCAGCCGCCGTCGGAGCGCTTCCAACTTCGCCGACACGCTGCCGTCGATGACCTCGTCGCCGATCTGCACCCGCATCCCGCCGATCACCCGTGCGTCGACCTCGACGTGCACGGAGACCTGCTGGCCATAGAGGCGGCCCAGCGACGCGGTCAACCGGGACGTCTGGTCCGGGGTCAGCGCGACGGCGGACTTCACGATGGCGACAAGCTTGTCGCTGCGTTCCGCGGCCTGATCCACCAGCTCGCGCACGCCGTGCGAGAACGATCGGCCACCGGTGTCCCTGGCGAGCGCGTCGACCAGGTCGACGACCAGCGGGTGGGCCCGGCCGCGCAGCAGTTCGTCGACCAACCGGCTGCGCAGATCCGGATCGGCGGTCGGGTCGTCCAGGATCACCGAGAGATCCGGCGAGCCCTCGACGATCCGGGCGAAGCGGAACAGCTGGTCTTCGACGTCGTCGAGCTCGCCGGTGCGCTCGGCCTGCAGGAACATCGAGGTCCGACTGACTCGGCGCAACGCTTCCTGCAGGTCGCGGGCCGACGACCAGGGCTGACGGACCGCGAACTGGACAACGGCCGATGCCTGGTCGCTGACCTTGCCGCCCAGCAGCTGGGCAGCGATTCCCGACCTGGTGTCGGGCGCCAGCGTGCCCTCGGACAGCGTCCGGCGCAGCGCCACCTGCTTGAGCAGCAGGTCGGACACCGCGTCCAACTCGCTACCCAGCCGCGAAAGACCGGCGTTGTCCAGCGGCGCGGCGACTTCCAGCACCTTGGCCTTCGTCGCTTCCAGGGACTCCCGGCTGGCGATGTGCTGCATCAGGCATCCAGCTCGGCCAGGAAGCGTTCCACGGTCTGGTTCTGCCTGACCTCGCTCTCCAGCGATTCGCCGACGATGCGCCCGGCCAGGTCGACCGACATCCGCCCGAGATCACCGCGCAGTTCGGCGACGATCTGGGCCCGCTGCGCCTCGAGCTGCGCCCGGCCGGCAGCGGCGATCCGTTCGGTCTCCTGGTGCGCCTTGGCCAGCATGTCGTCGCGGATCGCCTGCGCCTGCGCGCGGGCCTCCTCGCGAATCTTGGCTGCTTCCTCACGGGCACCGGCAAGTTGCTGGGTGTACCGGTCCAGCGCCGCGCGTGCCTCGTTCTGCGCCTCTTCGGCCTTGGCGATCCCGCCTTCGATCGCCTTGGTACGGGCGGCGTACGCAGTCTCGAACTGGGGCCAGACGAACTTGGCCAACACCCAGACGAGCACGCCGAACGCGATCGCCGCGATGATGACCTCGCCCACCGGCAGGCCGATGGGGTTGGTGGCTTCCGCAGCCAGCTGACTGTTGATCATGATGTCCCTCGACTCTCCAATTGCGGGCGAAGGATCAGGTCAGGATGAACGGGACCACGAAGCCCAGCAGGGCGAGCGCCTCGGACACCGCGAACCCGAGGAACGCGTAGGTCCGGGTCAGACCGGCCGACTCCGGCTGGCGGGCGGTCGACTGGATGTAGGCGGCCCAGACGATGCCCACACCGATACCGGGACCGATCGCGGAGAGGCCGTACCCGAGGGTGCCGACGTTGCCGGTGACTTCGGCGAGCTGCGTTGCCGCTGCGAGTGATGACATGGGGGTGCTTCTCCCTTTCACGAGATCCGGTGCGCGGATCCTGGTGGTCAATCGCTGGCCGCGCCGGTGCGGGCCAGGTGGTGCGGTCTGTGGCAAGTGCCTGGTACTGCTCTTGTCCGGATCCGATCCGGATCTCTCGTGCGGTGGTTCCTGGTGCCGGTCGATCCTGTGGTGTGCCGGTCAGTGCGAGTCGGCCAGCGACGACTCCAGGTAGATGGCGGTCAGCAGCACGAAGACATACGCCTGCAGCGAGCAGATCAGCAATTCGAAGAAGACCAGGCCGATGCTGCCGATGAACGGCAGCAGACCCAGCACGTAATTGATCGGAGTACCGGTCCCCCAGAGATAGAGGGTGCCGACCGCCGCGATCGTGATCAGCATGTGGCCGGCGAACATATTGGCGAACAACCGGATGGCCAGCGTGAACGGCCGGAGGATGATGTTCGAGAGGAATTCGATGGGAATCAACAGGATGTGCATCGCGGGCGGAATGCCGGGGATGTAACACATGAGCTTGAAGAAACCGAAGAATCCGTGCTTCCGGATACCGACACCCATGTACAGCACCCAGACCATCGCCGCCAGCAATACCGGGATGGCGAAATGCGAGGTCACCGGCAATTGCGCGAGAGGCACGATGCCCCAGAGATTCTGGATCAGGATGAACACGAACAGTGACGTGAGGAAGCCGGCCCAGGGCTTGCCGTGCTTGCCCAGGATTTCGATGGCGACGCCGTTGCGGACGAACCCGTAGATCGCCTCGCCGGCGTACTGCAGCTTGCCCGGCAGCATGGCGGTCTTCCGCGAGGCGGCGATGAAGAATCCGATGACCAGCAGTGTGCCGAGGACCAGCAGCACCATCGCCTTGACGGACGCGATGACGGTGCCATCGCCGATCCTGTCGAAGAAGAACGAGTGCTCGACGGTGGGCGCCTCGAACTGGTCGCCGTCCGCGAGGAACGCCTGTGACAGCAGGCTCAGGGACACTCGGTCTCCCTTCGGGTGGCGGCCGGAGGTGGCCCATCTCGTCGTTGAGGCTCGTCTGGACTGTGCTGCGCGGTGCTGTAGTGCAAGGTGCCGGAGTGCAAGGTGCCGGCCTGCGCGGTACTGGTGAACTGGTCGGGCCGGACGATCGGTCGTGCTCTGCTGCGGGCGTACCGTGGCGTGCTGGCGGCCCGCAGCGCCGGGGACATCTCCGCCGCGCTCGGCTTACCCACCTTCGCGATGACGGCGTAGATGCCGAGTGCCATGCCGAGGATCAGACCGATCGGAGTCATCAGGCGGGTACCCCACCAGTGATCCAATAGCCAGCCGACCCCACCCCAAACGAGGAAGCCGCCGATCAGCGTGGTCATCACCGCCCAGCCCTCGTTCGCCGCAGGCGACGGCGGACGGGCTTGGACTGGCATCTTCATGGCGTGACGGACACTATCAGCTGACCGTAGGGGTCGCCGCACCCGGCGTAGCGCGTCGGCGGCGCCGCTCGCACGCTCGCGAAGATCAGCCCGGATCGACGTAGAAGATCTTGAGGGTCCACACGTACCGCATGTGCGCACCCAGCCAGCAGAACAGCCCGAGGCCGATGGCACCGGCCATCCAGCGGGTGTTGACCAGGCCATCCGTCGGCATCGACACCAGCACGATGCCGAGCGCGATCACCTTGATCACATAGGTGAAAAGGGCTGCCAGCATCACTGTTTTCGGGTTGGTCGACCCGACGTGGGCGATCACCACGGCCGACACGGTGAAGAAGATGCCGACGATGGCGGTGCCCAACGTCACGCCGAGCACGGCTCCGAGGCCGGCGACGACGGCCGCAACCACCCCCAGCACGATGCCCCCGGCGAGCAGCGCGGCCCAGCAGATCTTCAGGTGACCCAGCGACCAGATCCCCGCCGACCGGCTGCGGTCCGCGATCAGTTGGGTGGCCCTGGCCTGCTCGGTGAGGTCGACGAGCGGCCGGCTGTCGGGAGGTCCCTCGCCCGTCACACCGCCACCTCCGTCTCCACCGTTTGCTGCCCCGTTCGCTGCGCTCGCGCCAATCGCCGAGCCCGCACCCTGGGCCAGACCGAGAACACCACCGCGGCGGTGAACAGCAGGAAGATCGCCACCCCGACGGCGAGCATCGCCCCGTCCCGGGTGACGAAGGCCAGCGAGACGGCACCGCCGGCCAGCACGAACGCCCAGAGGTAGAAGATGAGCACCGCCTGCCGATGAGTGTGCCCGATCGCCAGCATCCGGTGGTGCAGATGCTGTTTGTCGGCGCTGAACGGGTGGCGCCCGTCCTTGGTCCGCCGGATCACCGCCATCAGGAAGTCCAGCACCGGGATGAACACCACGGCCAGCGCGACGATCAACGGCGCCAGCAGGGCGATGGTGGACCGCGGCCCGAAGGTGGAGGGGTCCAGCTTGCCGCCGGCGCTGACGGTGGCGCCCGCCATCGCCAGACCGATGAACATGGCACCCGAATCGCCCATGAAGATCCGCGCCGGGGAGAAGTTGTGCGGCAGGAAGCCGATGCACGCGCCGACCAGCGCCGCGGTGATCAACGGCGGCTGGGATGCGGAACTGGTGTCGCCGGACAGCGCCAACTGCCTGGCGGAGAACACGAACAGCGCGGTGGCCGAGATTGCCGCGACCCCGGCCAGCAACCCGTCGAGCCCGTCGATGAAGTTCATCGCGTTGGTGAGCACGACGGTCAGCAGCACCGTGAGCACCATGCCCTGGGTCTGGTCCAGGCTGACCAGGCTGCCGCCGGTCGGTCCGCTGCCGGGCAGCCAGAGCACCTGCCATTGCACGCCGAACAGGACCATCACCCCGGCGGCCAGGATCTGCCCGGCCAGCTTGGCCACGGCGTCCAGGTCGAAGCGGTCGTCCAGCACACCGATCACGCAGATCAGCCCGCCCGCTGCCAGCACGCCGACGATCTCGGAGGAGGAGATGAACGCCGATCCCAGCGCGGGGAGCTGCAGGGCCATCAGCACGGCGGCGGCGAACCCGGCGTAGACGGCGACCCCGCCCATCCGCGGGATCGGCAGCGAGTGCACGTCGCGATCCCGGATCGGCGTCACCACTCCGGCCTTGACGGCGATCAACCGCACGACACCGGTCAGCAGGAACGTGACGACGACGGCCGTCCCGAACACCAACGCGTACTCCCGCATCGGGATGGCGTAGTCCGTCACCCGCCCAGGGTAGTGCCGGGGGGCGTCGTTCTCCCGCTGTGCCGCTGTCCGGCCGGGGCAAATGGGCACGCAGCGTAGCGGTAGGCGCGCCGAGTGTCATCCCACATCGTCGATGACGCCGGGAATACGCGTCGGCTTACGCAAGATTCCGGCGAAATCGCGCAACCGAGGCCCAACTGCATCGTCGTAGTGATGTAGCTCCGATTCGGCCTCTCCGGTCACGTGCCCGATGCCCGGGCCCATATCCACCGGCGAGAACACCGAATCAGAACTGAGCCCCAAGCCGGGAGCTGCCCGCAGGCCCGATTCCGATATGCCGTCGGATCGGGCCTTCGGGCTTGGGAAACTCTGCTTCCAGCCCACAAAACGGCTTCCAGCTCAAAAAGCGACTCCGGCCCGGGAAACGGCTCCAGCTCAGGAAACTGCTTCCAGCTCGCCGATGACCTCCCGCAGCCGGTCCAGTGACACCGCGCCCTGACGGAGCACCCGCGGCACCTCCCCGGTGAGATCCACCACGGTGGACGCAACGCCGATCGGCGCCGGCCCGCCGTCCAGGTACACCGCGACCTCGTCGCCGAGTTGCTCGACGGCGGCCGCGGCAGTGGTCGCCGGCGGCATCCCGCTGCGGTTCGCGCTGGACACGGCCATCGGCCCGACCATCCGCAGCAGGTCGAGCGCCACCGGGTGCAGCGGCATCCGCACCATCACCGTGCCCGCGGCTGTCGCCCAGGTCCCAGCTCAGCGACGGCGCATGCTCGATCACCAGCGACAAGCCGCCCGGCCAGAACGCCTCGATCAGCGTGCGCGCGCACCGGCGACACGGCCATCGTCAGGCCGTCGATCGTGGACCAGGAGCCCACCAGCACCGGCACCGGCATGTCCGGCCGCGGCCCTTGGCCGCCAGCAGGTCGCGCACGGCGGCGCGCGTTGAACGCGTCGGCACCGATGCCGTAGACCGTGTCGGTCGGCATCACGACGAGGTTGCCCGTTTCCGCGGCGAACGCGGCGGCCTCGAGCCCGGCCCGTCGGGCCACCGGGTCGGCACAGTCGAAGGTCGTCACGGCCAGTCCTAGCTGTTCGACCGTCGACGGCGTGCCGGCGCGGCCGCGTCATCCGGCGCTGCACATCGGCCGGCAGCCGCACCCGCCGGGCGGTGACGAACCGCGGGCCGGCCGGTCAGGTCGTCGTGGTCCTGCACGTCGGCGAGCACCCGGCGGGCCGCCAGCAGGGCGGGCACGGACTCGCCCTGGGTGTCGTCGTGCTCGATGGCCAGCACTCCCCCGACCTTCAGCAGGCCGGCGACGACGGAGATCAACGGCCGGATCACCGCCAGCCCATCCGGCGCCGGCGAACACGGCCTCCGGCGGGTCGTGCCGGCCGACCTCGGGCTCGACCGGGGTTCCGTCGCGGCACGTACGGCGGGTTGACGGTGACCAGATCGGCCGTCGCGTCCAGGTCGAGCAGCAGGCGTTCGTCGGCAAAGTCCCCGCCGCGCAGCTCGACCGGGCTCGCCGCCCGCGGCGACGTGCTCCTCGATGTTGCGCCTGGCCCAGGCCAGCGCGGCCGGCGAGCGTTCCACCGCGAGCACCCTGGCGTCCGGCCTGGCCTGGCGCGATCGCCAGGGCGATCGCCCCGCTGCCGGTGCACAGGTCGATGACGACGGGGTTCCGGATGCGCCGCGATGGCATCGATCGACCAGCCGACCAGGGATTCGGTCTCCGGCCGCGGGATGAACACGCCCGGGACCGACCCTGATCCGGGCCCGGCCGAACTGCACCTCGCCGACCAGGTGCTGCAGCGGGATCCGCTCGGCCCTGCGGGCCGACCAGGTCGCGGTAGTCGGCCACCCAGCTCGACTCGACCAGCGGCGTCATGCCCAGCCGGGTGCGCGGCACCCCATCAGGAAGGCGGCCAGCTCTTCGGCATCGACCCTCGGGCTGGGGACGCCGGCCGCCTCCAACGTCGCGGACGCCGACACGATGGCGGCCCGCAGCGACTGTCTGCTCACGACCGGCCGCTCGTCACTTGGCGGGCCCGCTGGCCGACCCGATGCGCTCGGCCCGGTCGGCGTTCTCCAGCGCGTCCAGCACCGCGTCCAGGTCGCCGTCGAGCACCGCGTCCAGGTTGTAGGCCTTGTAGCCGACCCGATGGTCGGCGATCCGGTTCTCCGAGAAGTTGTAGGTGCGCACCCGCTCCGACCGGTCGACGGTGCGGACCTGGGAGCGGCGGGCATCCGCCGCGGCGGCGTCAGCGGTGGCCCTGGCCGCGGCCAGCAGTCGCGCGCGCAGGATGCGCATCGCCTGCTCCTTGTTCTGCAGCTGCGACTTCTCGTTCTGGCAGGACACCACGATGCCGGTGGGCAGGTGGGTGATCCGGACCGCGGAGTCGGTGGTGTTGACCGACTGGCCGCCCGGTCCCGACGAGCGGAACACGTCCACCCGCAGGTCGGCGTCGCTGATCGGCACGTCGACCGTCTCGTCGGCCTCCGGCGCCACGAAGACACCTGCCGCCGAGGTGTGCACCCGGCCCTGCGACTCGGTGACGGGTACCCGCTGCACGCGGTGCACGCCGCCCTCGAACTTCATCCGCGCCCAGACGCCGTCCGCCGGCGCCGGCGATCCCGGCGCCTTGATGGCGATGGTGGCTTCCTTGTAGCCGCCGAGGTCGGACTCGGTGGCCGAGAGCATCTCGGTCTTCCAGCCGCGACGTTCGGCGTACCGCAGGTACATCCGCATCAGGTCGCCGGCGAACAGCGCGGACTCCTCGCCGCCCTCGCCGGCCTTGACCTCGATGAGCACGTCCTTGGCGTCGTCCGGGTCGCGCGGCGCGAGCAGCTCGGCCAGCCGCGACTCGAGGTCCTCCACCTTGGCCTGCAGCGACGACGGCCTCCTGCGCGAACGACGCGTCCTCCGCGCCGAGTTCGCGGGCTGCCTCGAGGTCGCCGCGGGCGGTGGCCAGCTCCGTCGAGGTGGTGACGATCGGCGTCAGCTCGGCATACCGGCGGCCGAGCCGGCGGGCGGCCGCCTGGTCGGCGTGCACCGCCGGGTCGGACAGCGCTCGCTGGATGTCGGCGTACTCGGCCAGCAGGTCGTCGATGACCAGCCGAGGCGCACCGGCTGCCGGCGATCCGCCGGACGAGGTTGCCATGTCCCGACTGTCCTTTCGCACTTCTCTTACCCGCGTCCGCAAATGCCGGGGGCGGATTGCCGCGCCCCTGTGCCGACCCTCGCCAGTCCCCTGAGACGCCAAACGGCGCCCGCCGACCGTGAGGTCGTACGGGCGCCGTCGGGAAACTAACGCGTGCGCTTGCCGTAGCGCGCCTCGAAGCGCGCGACGCGGCCGCCGGTGTCCAGGATCTTCTGCTTGCCGGTGTAGAACGGGTGGCAGTTGGAGCAGACCTCGACGTGGATCTTGCCGCTGGACTCGGTGCTCCGGGTGGTGAAGGTGTTGCCGCAGCCGCAGGCGACCTCGGTCGTCACGTAGGCAGGGTGGATTCCGGTCTTCATGGGTGGTTCCTCTTTCCATCTGAGCCGTGGGTTTCGGGCCGCCGGGTCGTCTCCCACCAGGTGCTGGGGACGTGAACCGGAGCCGGGCTCGATCGACCAGTGTGCCAGAGGCACCCTGATATTGGCGAAACGCCGGACCTGGGCGCTGTTATTCCCGGTGCTGTCATTCCCGGTGCTGGTCCTGGGTCGTCCGATGTTGGTCCTTGGTCGCGGCCCGGGAAGCCCGAGCTATGACACCAGGGTGATCCCGATGGCGGCCCTCGGCCGGTCGCCGCGACGGGCACCCCAGCTCGCCAGCCGGCCACGCAGCCCGTACTTCTGCACGAGCGCGTCGAGCACCTGATCGGCCTCCGCCTGCGACAGCACCGTGGCGACCCCGTCCACCGGCGCACCGCGCGGCTTGCCGCGCATCCCGCAGGGCGCGATCTGCACCTTGCCGGACCGCCGGATCCGCTTGACCTTGCCGGCGTCCGGCGCCGTCCAGACCCGCAGTTCGTCGCCGTGCCGGACCACCCACACCGGGGTGGGTACCGGTGTGCCGTCCTTCTTGAAGGTGGTCAGCAGCACGTAGTCCGCCTGACCCAGCACATCCAGAGGTGTCGTCACAGGTCAGACGGTACGTGACGGATCCACCGGTGGCGCCCGTCAACCCAGCCGGGTCAGTCGTTTCCTGGCGTGGTCTTCGCCACCTGCATGAGGAACTCGACGTTGTTGCGGGTCTTGCGCAACCGGTCGAGCACGCAGTTCCAACGCCTGCTGGGTGTCCAGCGCGGCCAGCACGCGACGGAGCTTGACGGTCACCGCCAGCTCGTCGGGCGCGAGCAGCAGGTCCTCCTTACGGGTGGAGGACTGGTCCACGTCGATCGCCGGGAAGATCCGCTTGTCGGCGAGCCGCCGATCGAGCTTGAGCTCGGCGTTGCCGGTGCCCTTGAACTCCTCGAAGATCACCGTGTCACCGGCGGAACCGGTCTCCACCAGCGCCGAGGCGAAGATCGTCAGCGAGCCGCCGTTCTCGATGTTGCGCGCCGCGCCCAGGAACCGCTTCGGCGGGAACAGCGCCGTGGAGTCGACACCACCGGACAGGATGCGACCGGACGCGGGCGCGGCCAGGTTGTACGCGCGACCCAATCGGGTGATCGAGTCGAGCAGCACGACCACGTCGCGACCCATCTCGACGAGCCGCTTGGCCCGCTCGATGGACAGCTCGGCGACCAGCGTGTGGTCGGCCGGCGGCCGGTCGAAGGTGGAGGCGATGACCTCACCCTTCACCGACCGTTGCATGTCGGTGACTTCTTCGGGCCGCTCGTCGACCAGCACCACCATCAGGTGGCACTCGGGGTTGTTGGTGGTGATGGCGTTGGCGATCGCCTGCATCACCATCGTCTTGCCGGCCTTCGGCGGCGACACGATGAGCGCGCGTTGACCCTTGCCGACCGGCATCACCAGATCGATGACCCTGGTGGTCAGCAGGTGCGACTCGGTTTCCAGCCGGAGCCGCTCGTTCGGGTAGAGCGGGGTCAGCTTGGTGAACTCCGGACGGTTCCGCGCCTGTTCCGGCTCGAGCCCGTTGACGGTGTCCAGCCGGACCAGCGCGTTGAACTTCTGCCGCTGCTGCTCGCCCTCGCGCAGCGCCCGCACCGCGCCGGTGACCGCGTCACCGCGGCGCAGGCCGTTCTTGCGCACCTGGGAGAGCGAGACGTACACGTCGTTCGGCCCGGTCAGGTAGCCCGAGGTGCGGATGAACGCGTAGGAATCCAGCACGTCGAGGATCCCGGCGACCGGGACCAGCACGTCGTCGTCGCGAACCTCGGTCTCCACCGGGGCGTCGCCGGCGGCGAACCTGTCGCGGCCGCGCCGGTTGCGGTCGCGGTAGCGCCGGCCCCGACGGCCGCCGCGGTCGTCGTCGTCATCGCGCCGGCTGTCCGGACCCTGCCGGTTGTCCTGACGGGAGTCGGGGCGGCTGTCCTGACGGGAGTCTGCCGGTTGTCCGCCGGTTGTCCGCCCGGTTGTCCGCCCGGTTGTCACCGCCCTGCCGGTTGTCCCGGCCCTGTTGACCGCGATCCTGTTGGCCGCGATCCTGGTCGCGGCCCTGCTGGGCGCGATCCTGCTGGCCGCGATCCTGCTGGCCACGATCCTGCTGGCCACGATCCTGCTGGGCGCCGTTCTCGGTGTACTCCCGGCCGTCCCTGCGCCCGCGACGGTTGCGTCGCGGACCGCGCTGGCCTTCGTCACCCTCGGCGGTCTGGTCGCCGCCCTGACGGGAGGTGTCGGTGTCCGACCGGCCGCCGCTGGCCTCCCCGTCGCCGCCCCGGTCGCCGCCGCCGTTGTCGCCGCTGCCGTCGCCCAGGTCGCCCAACGGCAGGACCGGGTCGGTGACGACCGCGCGCCCGTTGCGGCCGGCCGAGTCGGATCCAGCTGAATCGGGTTGGCTGCCATGGCCGGCGGAGCCGTTGACCGCGGCCGGTGAATCCGTGCTGGTACTGGAACTGCCACCGTCGTGGGACGGTGTCGCTGCGCCGGCGCCGTTCTGGCGGGCCGCGATCGCGGCCACCAGGTCGCCCTTGCGCATGCCGGAGGTGCCCTTGATGCCGAGCTGCCCTGCAAGGGCCTTGAGGTCGGCGAGCACCATGCCCGACAAACCACTGCCCCGACGCGCACGGCCCTTGGCCGTACCGGTCGCGGCGTCAGCGTCTTGGCTGACCTGGGGATTGTCGAGCGACTCCGTGGTTTCGCTCACGAAGATCCTTTCCTGTCCGGCCGGGCCATTGCCGTGCCGGATGTTGTGCGCGCCGCGTCGAAGATGCGGCGGCTGCCGATCCGCGCCCAGGATGGGCACGGCGGAGTGATCACCTCGCCCGTGGCACTGCCGTGGCGGGACGAGCCGGTCCTGGAATGATCGAGCCCGAGCGGTGTGCTGCGGGGGGAGGATCTTCAGGGCGGGAGCAGCGGGAGAATTGACCCCCACCGTCGACTTCCGGCTCTCAGCCTCTTTTGCGTAGCGGGCACAGCCGGTGATCGCTTTCCACAGTAGACGCTCTACCGGAGCGCTAGCAACTGTCGGTGAGCGTGTCGCCCGGTTGGGTCCGGCCCACCGGCCCTCACCGGCCGATCAGCTGGGCACCGGACCCGCATACCGTGATCTCCGCGGCGTCAAAACCCGGCCGCTGCCAGCGCGCGAGCTCCATCGGCTCAGTGACCAGCGCCAGCACCGAAGGGCCTGCTCCGGACACCACCGCAGCGATCCCTGCCGCGCGCAGATCGTCCAGCAGCCTGGCGGATTCCGGCATCGCGGCGGCGCGATAGTGCTGGTGCAGCCGGTCGCGGGTGGCGAGCAACAGGTACGCCGGTTCGGTGGTCAGCGCGTGCACCAGCAGTCCGGCGGACGCGGCGTTCGCCGCGGCGTCCGCGTGCGGCACCGACGCCGGCAGCAACCCGCGGGAGTGTTTGGTCGAGCTGGAGTGGTGCGCGGTGAACACCACCACCCGGACATCCGGATGGACGGCCAGCCGGGCCACCACCGGCCTGCCGGCGGTGGTCGGCCACCGCGATGGTGAAGCCGCCGAGCAGCGCGGGGGCAACGTTGTCGGGGTGGCCCTCCATCTCGGTGGCAAGGGCCAGCACGTCGGCGTCGGTGAGCACCTCGCCGGCCGGCGCGCCGCCGGGACTGTCGCCGCCGTCACACCAGCGTCCCGGTGCCCTCGGCCACCGGGCCAGTTCACGGCCCAGCAGCAGCCCGGCCACGATGGCGGCGGCGGACGAACCGAGCCCGCCACCGTGCGCAATGGTGTTGCGGCAACGCAGATGCAGGCCGGGTACCGGCTTGTCGACGGCGGCGAACGCCCTGGCGATCGCCCGAACCACCAGGTGCTCGTCGGTCAGCGGGACCTCGCCCGCGCCGACCCCGTCCACCTCGACCAGCAGGCCGTGATCGATCGGGACTGGCGCTGACCTCGTCATACCGGGCCAGCGCCAGCCCGAAACTGTCGAATCCCGGCCCGAGATTCGCCGACGTCGCCGGCACCCGGACCGTGATCGACGGCGCGTCGGGTCGGCTCGCAGCAGTCATCGAGCTCACTCAGCTCTCACTTCAGCCCGAGCGCCGCGGCGACCGCCTCGGCGGCCACCGGCAGCACCGTGGGCGCGGTCATCCAGCTCATCGCGGTGTCCGGGTCCTTCAGCCCGTTGCCGGTGACGGTGCAGACCACGATCGGGTCGATCGAGCCGGCCGGACAGCCCGGCCAGCAGCCGACCGTCGGCCGCGGTGGCCAGCAGTCCCGCGATGGACGCCGCCGAGGCGGGCTCCACGAACACGCCCTCCGAGGTGGCCAGCAGCCGGGCCGCGGCCAGGATCTGCTCGTCGGTGACGGAGTCGATCAGCCCGTGCGATTCGTCCCGCGCGCCGACGGCGCCGTCCCAGGACGCGGGCGCGCCGATCCGGATCGCCGTGGCGATGGTGTCCGGGTGCAGCACCGGGTGGCCGAGCACCAGCGGCGCGGCACCGGCCGCCTGGAAACCGAACATCCTGGGCAGCGCGTCGATGATCCCGTCACGCTGGTACTCGCGGTAGCCCTTCCAGTACGCGGTGATGTTCCCGGCGTTGCCGACCGGCAGGCAGTGCACGTCCGGCGCACGGCCCAGCACGTCGCAGATCTCGAACGACGCGGTCTTCTGGCCCTCGATCCGGCACCGGGTTCACCGAGTTCACCAGCGCGATCTCCTCGTGTGAGACCGCGGTCTTGCGGGCCAGCTCCAGGCAGTCGTCGAAGTTGCCCTCGATCTGCAGGATGCGGGCCCCGTAGGCGATGGCCTGGGCCAGTTTGCCGGCCGCGATCTTGCCCTGCGGCACCAGAACGGCGCAGGTCAGGCCCGCTCTGGCGGCATAGGCGGCGGCCGAGGCCGAGGTGTTGCCGGTGGACGCGCAGATCACCGCCTTGGCACCGAGCGCGCGCGCGTGGGTCACCGCAACGGTCATCCCGCGGTCCTTGAACGACCCGGTCGGGTTGGCGCCCTCGACCTTCAGGTACACCTGCGCACCGACCCGGTCGGACAACGACGGGGCCGGCAGCAGCGGCGTGCCGCCCTCCAGCAGGGTGATCACCGCGGCGCCGGGCGGAACGGACACCCGGTCGTGGTAGGCGGCGATCAGGCCCGGCCACGCGGCATGCGCCACGCCCGTCGGGCCGACGGCTGTAGTCATCGCAGTTCTCCCATCACCCGCATCACCGAGGTGACGCGATGCACGGCATCGAGTTCGGCCAGCCGTGCCACGGTGCCGGCCAGCGCGGCGTCGGGCGCGCTGTGGGTGACGACCACCAGGCTCGCGTCCGCGTCCCGGCCCTCCTGACGGACGCGTGGACAGCGACACCCCGGCGTCGGCGAAGGCCCCGGCGACCACGGCCAGCACGCCCGCCCGGTCGTCCACGTCCAGGCTGATGTGGTACCGGCTGAGCACCTCGCCCATCGGCTGGATCGGCAGCGCCGCGTAGGCGGACTCCCTGGGCCCACGGCCGCCGGCGATCCTGTTCCGGGCCACCGCGACCAGGTCGCCGAGCACCGCCGACGCGGTCGGCGCACCGCCGGCGCCGGGACCGTAGAACATCAACCGGCCGGCCGCCTCCGCCTCGACATAGACCGCGTTGTAGGCCCCGTCGACGACGGCGAGCGGGTGATTCTGCGGGATCATCACCGGATGCACCCTGGCCGAGACGGCCTCGGTGTAGCTGTCGCCGGCCGCCGGTTTGCCGGCCACCCGCACGCGCTCGCAGATCGCCAGAAGCTTGACGGTGCAACCGATCCGGCGCGCCGCATCGATGTCGGCGGCGGTCACCCCGGCGATCCCCTCGCGATGCACGTCGGCCGCGCCGCACCCTGGTGTGGAACCCGATGGACGCCATGATCGCGGCCTTGGCCGCCGCGTCGAACCCGTCCACGTCGGCGGACGGATCGGCTTCCGCGTAGCCGAGCCTGGTCGCCTCGGCCAGCGCCTCGGGGTACCCGGCGCCGGTATCGGTCATCGCCGACAGGATGAAGTTGGTGGTCCCGTTGACGATCCCCATGATGCGCGAGATCCGGTCCCCGGCAAGGGATTCACGCAGCGGGCGGATCAGCGGGATGGCCCCGGCCACCGCCGCCTCGAAGTACAGGTCGGCACCGGCAGCGTCGGCCGCCGCGTACAGCTCGGGGCCGTGCTCGGCCAGCAGCGCCTTGTTCGCGGTGACCACCCCGGCGCCCCGGCGCAGCGCGGTGAGCAGGAACGACTTCGTCGGGTCGATCCCGCCGATCACCTCGACCACGACATCGATGTCGTCGCGCGCGACGAGGCCCGCGGCGTCGGTGGTGATCAGGTCGGACGGCACGTCCGGATGCCGTGCCGGGCGACGCACCGCGACCCCGACCAGCTCCAGCTTGGCGCCGACCCTGGCGGCCAGCTCGTCGGCCTGCTCGGTGAGCAGCCGGATCACCTGCGAGCCGACCACCCCGGCGCCCAGCACCCCGACCCGCACCGCGGGCGCCGGGGAATGCTGCGGGCTGCCGGCGGCAACCCCGGACGTCATCGGGAACCGCCCCTTGTCGTCTCGCGGAACACCACGAACGCGTAGGCCAGCAGCCCGATGACGACCACCACCGCCAGGATGGCGATGGTGGTCCGCAGCCAGTCCGGCATGTCCGGCTTGACCAGCACGACCACGATCAGCACGCCGGCCAGCACCAGCAGCACCGCACCGGGGGCGAGTGGCGGCGGCTTGGAGCGTGCCGGGGCGTCCCGTTCAGGCCCCGTCGGATCGGGCGGGGTCTCGGGCGGAGTGGTTGTCACACGTTCTCCAGGTGCATCAGGTCGTCGTCGGTCTCCCGGCGCAGCATCAGCCTCGGCGCGCCGTCGGCCACCGCGACCACCGCCGGGCGGGGCACCCGGTTGTAGTTGCTGGACATGGCATAGCAGTACGCCCCGGTGGCGGCCACCGCCACCAGGTCACCGACCGCGAGATCGGCCGGCAGGTAGCAGTCGCGCACCACGATGTCTCCACTCTCGCAGTGCTTGCCGACCACCCGGCACAGCACCCCCGGCTGGTCGGAGGACCGGGAGGCCAGCACGATGGTGTACTCGGCGTCGTACAGCGCCGTGCGGATGTTGTCGCTCATCCCGCCGTCGACGGAGACGTACCGGCGGACGAGACCTCCGTCCAGCGCGACATCCTTGATGGTGCCGACCTCGTACACGGTGATCCCGCTAGGCCCGGCAATGGCCCGGCCGGGTTCGACGACCACGGCGGGCGTGACCAGCCCGGCGATCTGGCACTCCCGGCTGACGATCTCCAGCAGCGACTTGGCCATCACGTCGGGAGCTGGTGGGTCATCGGCCGAGGTGTAGGCGATACCCAGCCCGCCGCCGAGGTCCAGGGTGACGATGCTGTCGGCGAGCGCGGCGTGCTCACGGACGATCTCGCGGAGCAGCCCGACCACCCGGTGCGCGGCCACCTCGAAACCGGACGGGTCGAAGATCTGCGAGCCGATGTGGGAATGCAGCCCGACCAGCCGCAGCCCGTGGCAGGCGACCACCCGCCGGACAGCTTCCTCGGCCTCGCCACCGGCCAGCGAGAACCCGAACTTCTGGTCCTCGTGGGCGGTGGCGATGAACTCGTGGGTGTGTGCCTCCACCCCGACGGTGACCCGCACCATCACCGGCACCGGATCCGCGGCCGACCGCCCGAACTGCTCGACAAGCCCTGCCAGCCGGCCGATCTCGTAGAACGAGTCGATGACCACGGCACCGATCCGGTGCTCCAGCGCCATTTCCAGCTCGTGGCCGGACTTGTTGGATCCGTGCAGCGCAATACGCTCTGGCGGGAAACCGGCGCGCAGTGCCAGTTTCAGCTCCCCCGCCGTGCAGACATCCAGCGCCAGGCCCTCATCGTCCAGCCAGCGCACGATCTCGCTGCACAGGAACGCCTTTCCGGCGTAGTGCACCGCGCCGGCCCGGCCGAACGCGGCGGCGAAATCCTGGCAGCGGCTGCGGAAATCTGCCTCGTCGATCAGCATCAGCGGGGTGCCGAAAGCGCCTGCCAGTTCGCGAATATCGACACCGGCCAGGCTGACCGCGCCGTCAGGTTCGCGCCGGGTGCCGCGGGCCCAGACCCCGGGGTCGAGCGCGTTGAGGTCGGCCGGCGCCGCGCCGGTGGGCCGATCGGTGTGCAGTTCGCCGGAGCGCGGACCGGCGGGATGTGCCCTCACATCCGCTCCGGTGCGTCGACGGCCAGCACGGCCAGGCCATTGGCCAGCACCTGCCGGGTCGCGGCACACAGCCACAGCCTGGCGACGTTCGCCGGACCGGTCTCCTCGTCGCCGCGCGGCAGCACCCGGACCGTGTCGTAGAACTTGTGGTAGCCCGACGCCAGATCCTCCAGGTACCTCGCGACCCGGTGCGGTTCACGCAGATCGGCTGCGGCACTGAGGATCCCAGGATAGGCGGCCAACAGGGCGATCAGCTCGGACTCCCGCGGCGTGTCCAGCAGTGCCGGGTCGAAATCGTCGATCGAGCCGAGCTCGATCCCGAGGTCCGCGGCGTTGCGGGCCAACGAGGCCAGCCTGGCGTGGGCGTACTGCACGTAGAAGACCGGGTTCTCGTTGGTCTGCCTGGTCCACAGGTCGAGGTCCAGGTCCAGCGTGGTGTCCACCGAGTAGCGGATCAGCGAGTACCGGGCGGCGTCCACGCCAAGGGCGTCGATCAGGTCGTCCAGGGTGATGACGGTGCCGGCCCGCTTGCTCATCCGCAGCGGCACACCGTCCCTGACCAGGTTGACCATCTGCCCGATCAGCACCTCGACCACGTCGGGGTCGTCGCCCAGCGCGCCGGCCGCAGCCTTCAGGCGCGAGATGTAGCCGTGATGGTCGGCGCCCAGCATGTAGATGCACAGGTCGAAGCCACGGGAGCGTTTGTCCAGGAAATAGGCGAGGTCGCCGGCGATGTACGCGGGTTCACCGTCGGACTTGACCACCACCCGGTCCTTGTCGTCACCGTATTCGGTCGACTTCAGCCACCAGGCGCCCTCGGAGAACGTGAGGTGGCCGGAATCCTTGAGCCGCTGGACTGTCCTGGTGACCGCACCGCTTTCGTGCAGCGAGTTCTCGTGGAAGTAGACGTCGAAATCGGTCCGGAAAAGGTGCAACGTCGCCTTGATGTCGTCGAACATCAGCTCGGTGCCCTCGTGCCGGAAGAGCTCGGTTGCTTCCTCGTCCGGGAGCGTTGGTGCGTTCGGGTGCTCGGCGGTGATGCGTGCCGCGATCTCTCCGATGTAGTCGCCGGCGTACCCGTCGTCCGGGGCGGGCAGCCCCCGCGCCGCAGCGAGCAACGACCGGGCGAACCGGTCGATCTGCGCGCCCGCGTCGTTGAAGTAGTACTCCCTGACGACGTCAGCGCCCTGGGTGCTCAGCACCCGGCCCAGCGCATCGCCCACCGCCGCCCACCTGGCACCGCCGATGTGCACCGGACCGGTCGGGTTCGCCGAAACGAACTCCAGGTTGACCTTCTTGCCCTGCAGCGCGGTGCCGCGCCCGTAGCCGTCACCGGCCTGCACGATCTGGCCCACCAGGGCACCGGCCGCGGCGGTGTGCAGGGTGATGTTGAGAAATCCGGGGCCTGCGACCTCGACGCCGTCGATCCCCGGCGCCTTTTCCAGATACCGACCGATCACGGCGGCGATCTCCCGGGGCGGCCGGCCGGCGATCTTGGCCAGCTTGAGGGCGACCGGCGTCGCGTAGTCGCCGTGCTCACGCGAGCGGGGGCGGTCAAGGGTGATTTCTTCCGGGACGGCAACGGTCAGCTCGCCGGCCTCAACTGCGGCCTGCAGAGCCTGACGGACGGCATCGACCAACTGCGCGGGATCCACCGGGTCATTCTAGGAAGGCGCACGACACCCGTTGACCAGGCATGGTCCAAGGGCCCTCGGAGTCACCCGTCCGGGGCGTCGGCATCGAAGGCCGCACCGGCCAGGCGCTGCGGCTCACAGGGGCACCACGATTTCGCCCCGTACACTCCGGGGCGATTCCAGACGCAAAAACGACGAGGATTACTTCGCCATGATGGCCACCAACAAGAATGCCAAGAACCGCAAACCACCGTCCACCGCGGTGACGCGCCGGCAGGGTCCGCCGTGGGTGACGATCGGCGCCGTGGTGGTCATCCTGCTGCTGGCCGGCGGCATCTTCGCCGTGGTGCTGAACAAGAACAGCGAGAAGGCCGCGCAGGCCGACGCGCTGGCTCCCTGGACGCCGAGCGTGGACAACCCCGATCCGTCCACCAAGATCCCCGGCATCTACGTCGGCGCGTCCACCCCGGCCACCGCCGACAGCCCGGCCAGCTACATCGACTACAAGGCCGCGATCCACATCACCGCTGATCAGCGGGTCGCGTACAACCGGTACCCACCGGTCGGCGGTCCGCACGACGGCACCTGGGCGAACTGCAACGGGATCGTGTATGCCACCCCGGTGCGCAGCGAGAACATGGTGCACACCCTCGAGCACGGCGCCGTCTGGATCACCTACAACCCCGACACCATTGCCGCCGGTGACCTCAATGTGCTGACCGGCCTGGTCAAGGGCCAGCCGTTCACCACCCTCACCCCCTACCCCGGCCTTGACTCGCCGATCTCGTTGCAGGCCTGGGCGCACCAGCTGAAGGTCAACTCCGCCACCGACGAGCGGGTGCAGCAGTTCATCACCGCGCTGCGGCAGAACCGGTGGGTGTACCCGGAGGCGGGCGCGACGTGCCAGCAGCCGAGCTTCGACACAGTCAACCCGCCGGCCTTTGTGGCGACCCCGCCCGGCCCCGATGCCGTCACCATGGCGGGCGTCGGCGGGTCGCCGAACACCACCGAGATGTCGGTTCCGGACGGCACCGTGATCACCACGCTCCCCGAGTCGGGCGCCGCGGCGACGACCGGGGCCACCACCGCAGCCAGCCCGGCCGCGACGGCCACCGCATCCACGTCCGGGCCCTGACGCGGTGACGGAAACCGGGAGCGATCCGGACGCCGGCTCGGACGCGCCCGACGGGCGGGACGTGCGGGACGTCCCGGACCAGCGGGACGTGCCGGACGTGCGGAACGCGCCGGACGCGCCGGACGACCAGCCCGCCGGCCGGTTCAGTCACCGCACGATGGTGTTCCTGATCGCCGCCGGGGCGGTGATCCTGCTGCTGGTGGGCGCGACAGCCGGCCTGGCGCTGAGCGGCCGGATCGGCGGCTCGGACACCGCAGCGACGCCGGCCACAGACTCGGTGGACGCCGGATTCGCCCGTGACATGGCGGTGCACCACGACCAAGGCGTGCTGATGGCGCACTACGCCGAGCAGAACACCAGCGATCCCGAGATCGACGTGATGGCGTACGACATCGGGTACACCCAGACAGATCAGCTCGGCCAGATGCAGGGCTGGCTGTCACTGTGGGATCTCCCGGACTTCCAGCACGGCACCGCGGATGGCCTGGATGGGTGGGACCCCGGCCGACCACGGCATGGTGATGGCGACCGCGACCGCCAGGCGCAGGAGCGGCGTCGGTGCCGTCTTCGGGTGCCGGTACGAGCGCGTCGGCCGCGGCGGCGTCAGAGCCGCTGTTGATGCCAGGGATGGCCACGGACGCCGAGATCGCCAAGCTCAAAGGCTTGACGGGCACCGAGTCCGATATCTATTTCCTGCAGCTGATGATCCGCCACCACCAGGGCGGCGCCGGGATGATGCAGTACGCGGCGGAGCACGCCACCCTTCCGGTGGTGCGCAACTTCGCCGACAAGATGCTGCAGGCGCAGACCGCCGAGATCTCCGTGATGACGCAGATGCTGGCCGAACGCGGCGCGCAGCCGCTACCGGCGCCGACCGGCTGAGCCGGCCCCGCCGGTGCGGTAGAGTTCCTGGTCGCGCCCCCGTAGCTCAGGGGATAGAGCACCGCCCTCCGGAGGCGGGTGCGCAGGTTCGAATCCTGCCGGGGGCACAGGCGCGAACGCAGGTCACCGGCACTTTCCATGATGATGGAAAGTGCCGCTGACGTATTCCCGACAATTGTTGCCCCACTGCGCCGTTCAGCCGAACGGCCCACGCGCATCCTGACCCACTCCGCGCAGAGCATTTCCCGGGCTGAGCAATCCATTCCCGTGTCCGCCTGCGGTGAAAGGCCTCCCCCACCGCCCGACCTGCCCGTAGGCTGTCTCCGGTGAGCGAGTCGAACGCCCAGGCAGGCAGCGGATGACGGCGAGTACGGGCGGCGCTGCGTCACGCCCGGCGATTCTCACCGTCGACGACGACCCGGGCGTCTCCAGGGCGGTCGCGCGCGACCTGCGGCGCAAGTACGGCGAGGCCTACCGCATCGTCCGGGCCGAATCCGGCCAGCAGGCGCTGGACGCCGTGCGGGAGATGAAGAAGCGCGGTGACGAGGTCGCCGTGCTGCTCGCCGACTACCGGATGCCGCAGATGTCGGGCATCGAGTTCCTCGAGCAGGCGATGGACTCCTACCCGACTGCGCGCCGGGTGCTGCTGACCGCGTACGCCGACACCGAGGCGGCCATCGACGCCATCAACGTGGTGGACCTGGACTACTACCTGCTCAAGCCGTGGGACCCGCCCGAGGAAAAGCTGTACCCGGTGCTGGACGACCAGCTGTCCGCCTGGAAGGCCACCGACCATCGGGCCGTCCTGGAGACCAAGGTGGTCGGCCACCGCTGGTCGGCGCGCACGTCGGATGTCCGGGAGTTCCTGGCGCGCAACGGGGTTCCCTACCGTCCGTACCTGTGTGACGAGCCGGAGGGGCAACGCCTGCTGAAGGCGGCCGGCGCCGACGACCTGCATCTCCCGGTCGTCATCACCCCGTCCGGCGACGTACTGATCGAACCGACCGACGCCGAGCTGGCCGCCAACGTCGGGCTGGGCACCGAGCCGGCCGAGGAGTTCTACGACCTCGCGGTCATCGGGGCCGGGCCGGCCGGACTCGGCGCCGCCGTGTACGGCGCGTCCGAGGGTCTGCGGACCATCCTGATCGAGCGCACCGCCGCGGGCGGCCAGGCCGGGCAGAGCTCGCGGATCGAGAACTACCTCGGGTTCCCGGACGGGGTGTCCGGCAATCAGCTGACCGATCGCGCCCGCCGGCAGGCGGCCAAGTTCGGGGCCGAGTTCGTCACCGCTCGCGAGGTGGTCGGCATCGAACTCAACGGGTCTGCCCGGACGATCCGATTCTCGGACGGCGCCACGCTCAGCGCGCACGCCATCATCCTGGCCACCGGGGTGACCTACCGGCAGCTCACCGGGTCCGGGCTGGGCAACCTCACCGGCCGGGGCGTGTATTACGGGTCGGCGATGAGCGAGGCGGCCGCCTGCGCCGACCAGGACATCTACATCGTCGGTGGAGCGAACTCCGCGGGACAGGCGGCGGTCTACCTGTCCCGGCGGGCGAAGTCGGTGACGATCCTGGTGCGGGGGCCGTCGCTGGAAGCCGGGATGTCCTACTACCTGGTGCAGCAGATCGCGGCCATCGACAACATCAGCGTGCGCACCAGCACCGAGGTCATCGCGGGCAGCGGGGACGAGCACCTGGAACAGCTGACGCTGCGCGACAACGTCAGCGGCACAACGGAAGTCGTCGACACAGAGCGGCTTTTCGTGTTCATCGGCGCGGCGCCCCGCACCGACTGGCTGGACGGGGTGGTGCTCCGGGACGGCCGCGGCTTCGTCATCGCCGGTCCCGATCTGCCACTGGAGGGCACCCAGCCGCGAGGCTGGACCGCCGACCGAGCGCCCTACCATCTGGAAACCAGCGTGCCCGGCATCTTCGTCGCCGGCGACGCCAGGGCCGAATCGGCCAAGCGGGTGGCCTCCGCCGTCGGCGAGGGCGCGATGGCCGTCATGCTGGTGCATCGATACCTGGAGAAGCGTTGACATGGATCCCATCTCGAACGTCGAATTGAAATGCGACACTGCTGAGCTGCGCACGCTCTTCCTCTTCGAGAAGCTCACCGATGCCCAGCTCGAGACTCTTTGCGAGCTGGGCCATGTCGAGCTGGTCGAACCGGGCTGGGTGTACCGCGAGGGTGAAGCGGCAACGTGCTTCTACGTGATGCTCAGCGGTTCGTTGATCTTGTACCGGCGGGTCGGCGAGGACGACGTCGAGACCACTCGCAGCGATCAGCGGGGCGTGTACTCGGGCGCGATGCAGGCATACCTGCGCGACCGAGTGCCACAGGTCTACAACAATTCGATGCGGGCCACCGTGCCTTCCCGGTTTTTCGTCATGTCCGCGAACACGTTCTCGGACCTGATGGCGGACTGGTTCCCGATGGCCATCCACCTGCTCGAGGGTCTGTTCTTCGGCATGCGGAGCAGCCAGCAGGCGACCGGCCAGCGAGAACGCTTGCTGGCGTTGGGGTCGCTGTCCGCCGGGTTGACGCACGAGCTGAACAACCCGGCGGCCGCGGCGGTGCGGGCGACCTCCTTGTTGCGGGACCGGGTGGCCGGGATGCGGCACAAACTCGGCATGATCGCCGCGGGAAAGTTCGACCGGGCGTCGCTGGCAACCCTGGTCACCCTGCAGGAGGACGCGGTCGAACGGGTGGCGAAGGCACCGACGCTGACCGCGATGGAGGCATCGGACCGCGAGGACCAGCTCGGCGATTGGTTCGACGCGCACGGCATCGCCGGCGGCTGGGACCTCGCCCCCACGTTCGTGCAGGCGGGCCTTGACGAGGAATTCCTGACCAAGGTGGCGGCCACCGTGGAGGACGACACGCTCGAGGGTGCGATCCGCTGGCTGAACTACACCGTCGAGACCGAGATGCTGATGGACGAGATCCAGGACTCGACCACCAGGGTGTCCACCCTCGTCGGTGCGGCGAAACAGTATTCGCAGATGGACCGAGCGCCGTACCAGGTCGTCGACGTGCACGAGTTGCTGGACAGCACGCTGTTGATGCTGGGCCGCAAGATCGGCGACGGCATCCAGGTCGTCAAGGACTACGACCGCACGTTGCCGACGGTCCCGGTCTATGCCGGTGAATTGAACCAGGTCTGGACGAACCTGATCGACAACGCGATCGCCGCCATGGACGGCATCGGAACACTCACGGTGCGCACGTCGCGGGACAAGGACTGCGTGCTGGTCGAGATCTGCGACACCGGACCCGGTGTGCCGCAGGACATTCGCGACCGGATCTTCGAGCCGTTCTTCACCACGAAGCCGTTCGGCGAGGGCACGGGGCTGGGTCTGGACATCTCCTGGCGCATCGTGGTGAACAAGCACCACGGCGACATCGGGGTGCTGTCCCAGCCGGGTGACACCCGGTTCCAGGTCTGGCTTCCGCTGACCGGGCCCGAACACCCCGATGCGTCCGGCTCACCCGACCTACCCACTGACCAGGATTCCGCGGAGGCTGATTCGTGACCGAGATTGCCGGTATCGACCCGTCCGTGCCGCCGAGCGGCACCGGCTGCGTGGAGTGTTTGGCGACGGACGGCTGGTGGTTCCACCTGCGTCGCTGCGCGCAGTGCGGGCACATCGGATGCTGCGACACGTCGCCGTCCCAGCACGCGACTGCGCATGCGAAATCCAGCGGGCACCCGCTGATCAGCAGTTTCGAGCCCGGGGAGGAGTGGTTCTGGAATTTCACCGACGAGCAGTTCTACGACGGCCCGGAACTCGCGCCGCCGCTCAGCCATCCGCTGGACCAGCCGACGCCTGGTCCGCGCGGCCACGTGCCGGCCGACTGGCGGCGGCACCTGCACTGACGTGGCCTGATGGTCGGAGTCAGCGGATGACCACCACCTCGACGTCGAACGCGCGATACGTGCGGAGCGCACGAACATCTCGGGTCGCGAGCGGTACATCGTGCTGGGCGGCGAAGTCCGGCGCGCGAGGCCGGGCAGACGGGTCACTACCGAGAATGTCTCGAAGGCAGCATGGCCGGCCACACCTATCCGCATGCCGGGAAGGACGCGGGGCGTCACCGTCCACCGTCGTGATCGGCGACGCTGAGCGCCACCGCCACGCTCGTGACGACCAGGGTTCCGGGTCCCGTAAGCCGGTCACCGTAGATCGGCATCCCGCAAAGCACGCACATCGTCATCGGAGAGCGGCCGGCCGGTGGCACTGATGACCAGCAACCCGTCCTGCTCGTCGAGGGTGTCCACAGCGTGCGGTCGCACGCGAAGGTCGGCCCGTCCACCTCGACATCCACCGTTCCTTGACGGAGACCTAGCCTGTCGCGCAGGACCTTGGGAATCACCAACCTTCCGGCACTGTCAATGGTTGCCTTCATGCCAACAGGCTATCGCTGGACTGGCAAGTCGTCCGGTGTGTCAGCCGAGGAAGTCAGCCACCAGATCCTTTGCCCAGCTTGGCTTTGCGGGCGCGGGGGTGAACAACGCGCGGTAGTACAGCGGTCCGAGCAGGGCGTCTGCGGCCCGGTCGACGTCCGGCGCCTGACCGTCGCGTGATTGGGCGCGGTCGAGCATGGCCGCCAGCTGGGCGTGCCGATCGGACACGCACGCATGACCACCGTCCGGGCCGGCGCCGATCGTCGCTCGCATCAACGCGAGCGCGTCGGGATCCGCCAGGTCGACGGCGACGTCGCCGACCCAGCGTTCGAGATCGCCGCGCAGAGTGCCGGTGTCCGGCACCACGATGTCGCCGCTGAACCTGCTGGTGGCCACCTCGGCCAACAGGTCCCCCAACGACGGCCAGCGGCGGTACACCGTGGTCGGGTGAACGCCGGCGCGGGCCGCGATCACCGGCATGGTGAGTGCGTCGGCAGGACCGTCGGCCAACAACTCCTCGACCGCACGGTGAACGGCAGCACGCACCCGGGCTGACCGCCCACCCGGGCGGCTCTGCGTCGGGGTTGCGGTCGTGGTCACGGTGGCGGTCTTGGTCACCGCGGTCGGTCTCGGTTACGGCGGCGGTCGCACTGGTCGGGTCGGCTGTCGGGTTGGCTGGCACCCTCCCATTATTGCACTGATCATTGCGACAACTATTGCATCGATCGCTGCGTCAGGGCTATGTTGGCCTAACGCATTGATCACTGCATCAAAGGAGTCCCATGCCCCGCTCATCCGCGATCACTTCCGCAGGTCGGCACGCCGCGGGTCACATCGAACGCCCGGCGAGCACCGTTGGCCCCCGCCGACTGCCGCACCCGGTTGCCTTTGCCGGGGTCGCGACGATCCTGGTGCTGTTCCTGGCGGCGTCCAGCGCGCCGTCGCCCTTGTACGTGGTGTACCAGCAGTCATGGGGGTTCTCCGCCACGACGTTGACGGTGGTGTTCGCCGTGTACGTGCTCGGCCTGATGGCATCGCTGCTGGTGGTGGGTGCGCTGTCCGACCATGTCGGTCGACGGCCGGTGCTCGCGGCGGCGGTGGCGCTCGAGGTGGTGGCGCTGTTGCTGTTCATTTCTGCGGACGGCGTCACCCTGCTGCTGTTGGCGCGGGTCGCTCAGGGCATCGCCACGGGTGCGGCGATGACAACGCTCGGTGCCACCCTGGTCGACCTGAACCCGCCAAGGTCCCCCGGACGGGCCGGAGTGGTCAACGGTGTGGCACCGCTCGGCGGACTGGCGGTCGGCGCTCTCGGCTGTGGAGCCCTGGTGCAATTCGCGCCTGCCCCAACGCATCTGGTGTACGCCCTGTTGCTCGGCGGCATGGTCGTCGCGGCCGTTCTGGTGTTCTTCCTGCCCGAGACGTCCGCGCGACGGCCGGGCGGGTTGGCCTCGCTCGCCCCGCGACTGGGCATCCCGACGCGGCTGCGGCCCGATGTCCTGGCGCTGCTGCCGATCCTGGTGGCCAGTTGGGCGCTGGGCGGTCTGTACCTGTCGCTCGGGCCGTCGGTTGCGGCCGGGTTGTTCGGCCTGAGCAATCATCTGATCGGCGGTCTGGTGGTGAGCCTGCTGTGCGGCGTCGGCGCGGCGACCGCGTTCACCCTGCGGGGATGGCGGACCGAGCGCGTGCTGCGCCTGGCCGCGGCGTTGCTGACGGCCGGAACCGCACTGAGCCTGGTCGGAGTGGAGACCGGTTCGGTGGCACTGGCGGCAAGCGGGACGGCAATTGCCGGCATCGGCTTCGGCGCCTCGGCCCTGGCCTGCTTCGGCACCCTGGCCAGGCTCGCGGCACCTGAGGAACGCGGCGAGCTGTTCGCGGTCGCCTACGTGATCGCCTATCTCGCCTTCAGCGTGCCGGCCGTGCTCGCCGGACTGGCCAGCACGGTGTTCGGGCTGCACACCACGGCGGTGGTCTACGGTCTGGTGGTCGTCGCGCTCGGGCTCGTTGCTCTTGTGGCGCAACAGGTCCGGGCGGCGAAGACACGTGAGCGGGGCGGGGAGCGGGCAACGCCGAGCGTGGCTCTCACCGGCGGAACCTCGGTGGTCGGTGCGCCCGGAGCGAGGCCGCAGAAACGAGGACTCCGGCGCCGACACCGCTGCCCATGCGGATGCGGATGCGGATGCGGACCGCAGCCAGACGGACCTGCGGGCGAAGCCGGCGTTGTGCGGAACCTGCTGAACGACTGGATCTTTGCGGTGCGGCATCGGCGTCCTTGATTCCGGTCCTGTTTCCGCGACGGTTCTGTCGGGCGACGGTGCGCTGCGATCTTCACGGATCGGCGCGGTCCCCGAAGCACGGCGATGACGCTGATGTCCGAAATCCGGGCTCACAGTCAGCACTGTCCTGGACGGTTCCAGGGCACGGCGCGGTCACGCACGATTGCCGCCAGCGGCGCGGTCAGCTTGGTCACGCACGATCGCCGCCACGGCGCGGTCAGGGTCACGCGACGATCGCTGCCACGGCACGGTCGGGTCACGACGATCGCTGCCACAGCACGGTCGCGGTCACGACGGTCGCTGCCAAGGCACGGTCGCGGTCACGGACGGTCGCTGCCAGGGACAGTGGCGGTCATGGGGTTTCGCCGTCCAAGGGTGGGTCGTTCATCGGGTCGCCCGTTTCGCTTTGAGTGCAGGGTGGGTCCGTGGGGAATTCCTCGACGGGTAGTGGGTCGTCGTGGCTCGTGTAGCTGTGGCCGCTCGGGGTTGTCCAGGTTGTGCGTGTGTGGTCCGGTGCGTTTGGTCTGATGCCCCGCATGGGTTTTCGCGCGGTGGTCTTTCTGCAGCGAACCTTGAGATTGATGGCGGTGGTCGGTCCTTCGGGGACGGGGATGACGTGATCGAGGTCGCTGCGGAACGCGGACGTGTGGCAGGTGTCGGCATTGCAGACACCGTCGCGGTAGGTGACGGCCAGGGCCAGTTTCTTGGACGGGAACCGGCCGAGTTCGTTGACCTCCAGCAGGTTGCCGCTGGTGTCGGTGACCAGTCGGTGGAACAGGGTGCCTGGTTTCGGCGGCGAGGTCGCGGATGGTGTCGGCGGGGATCAGGGCGGAGCGGTCGGCGAGTTGCCCCGGCGTGTTGGTGAATCCGAGCAGGGCTGCGGCGGAGATGATGATCGCCGATGTTGACCTGCACCGGGCGGATCTGCACACCCGCCGCGGGCACGGGTGCCCGGCCGCCGCAGGTGCAGGGATGCCGCGCCGGTTGTTCGGATCCGGACCCGCCTGTCGCCGCCGGGTGTGGCGCCGGCGGTCGGGCCCGATCAGGGCGCGGTTGTCGCCGCGGGGTGGGTCGGGGCGGAACGCCGACGCCGGCAGGTCCCAGTCGTCGACATCGGCTTCATCGGCGGCCGAATCCGTATCGGCATCCCCTTCCGCGTCGGCGTCCTCGGCATTCTGGTCACTGCTCGCGTCACCGTCGGCTTCGCGACCGAGGGCGCCATCCGAACCGGCGTCGGCATCGGCATCGGCATCGGCATCGGCATCGGCATCGAAGATCTCGCTGTCCGGGCGATCGGGGTCGGGAGCGTCGACGTCGGCCTTGAGAACGCCAGCCTCGGCCTCGGGAATGCCTGCGTCGAGATCCAGGCCGCGGTCCGCCACGGCCTCCGGTACACCCGCCTCGACATCCCGGTCGCGGTCCGCCACGGCCTCAGGAACACCGGCGTCGGGATCCTGGTGAAGGTCGGCGTCCGCCTCGCGGCCCTCCTCGGTGTCGCTGCTTCTCGAGGGATGGTCGCGGGGTGTCTGGTCGGAGTAGGCGTCCCGTTCTCCCGCGACCGTCTCGCCGTTACCCCTGTCCTGTTCGTCGACTGCGTCACTCGGGGCATGGTCGCGATAGGTGCTGTCCTGCTCGGTGCCATCGCCCTCGATACCGACGTCCTCGGTGCTGTCGTCCTCGGTGCTCTGGTCTCGAGACGTGCTCTCCACGTCCGTTGCCTGGCAGTCGTTCTCGTCACTGCTGTCCCAGCGAATGTGGCAGCCGTTGCTGATCCGGCCCAGCAGCACATCGACCAACGCATCCGCGCGGCGCTGCTGCAGGGTGCGGGTATCACCCGGGTCGGCGACCGCAGCGATCGCGGTCAGCACCCGGTCGATCGCCGCCGCATCCAACGACGACAACGCCGCGCTCAGGAAACTGACCCCATCCAGATCGGGGCGCACCGAGACATACCGGTCGGCCAACGACCGGCCGATCCGCTCGTCCTGCTCATCGGGTTCCACCCTGGCCACGAACTGGTTCAACCACCGCCCCAACAATTCACCCGTCTTACACACAGCCACGTCCACAACGACCGCATTCAATAAGGCCTTCGAATTGTCGCGCACCAACCGGATCAGGGTCCTGTTGATCCGTTCGGCCTTGTCGTAAGGTGATGTCACCGGCCTGCCAGGCGTCCCACACGTCCGGGGCTTCTTTCCGTAGCCGCCGGGCAATACCCACCGTCCGCTGCACGGAGTACTTGGATTCTTTGAGGGCCATGCCGATTTCGGTGCCGGCGAATTCACCTGGCGTGTACTGTGCCGGCACACCGGCCGCTTCACGCTCGGCGATCCGCCGCTGATCGCAGATCGAACGTGTCTCGGCGAAGTCCAGCATCAACGCCGCGCACCGCGCCTGCGCCCGCGCCAACTCCCGATGACCGACCACCAACTCGTCGATCAACTCCGCCGCTCGGCGAGCGGTCCGGTCCGTCGATCCCTCCATACCAAGAACGCTATAACAGGGGTACGACAGTCCCCCCTGACGAGAAGCGCACCGCAGCAGCTACTCCCGAAGCCTGGATCACGAACATCGTCGACGAGCGACGACCGGCCAGCCGACCAGAAAGGTCCGCGACCCGTCTGAGACGGCTCGTCGGGGGCACAGGGTTTCCGCGGCTGGGACACGATTCGCCGGCGACCTACTACCAGCGCTGCGGGCCACACCGCCAGCCGAGCCGGTCGCACGCCGCGCGAGCGCGCGGGAACTCGAAGTCGCGGCGGCCGACGCACGTCGTCAAGATTTCCCTGCGAACTGCAGGGCACTCTCAAGAAATCCGGACCGAATTGTCATGCGCGCGGTGCTCATCGGCGGCGGATACGATCTCACTTCCCGCTCCTCGTGGCGCCCATCAAAAGCTTCAATGCGGCAATCGCTGCGCAAAACGCGCGGGTCCGTCAGCTGCCCGGCGAGCGGCGCGGGAAGTCGGGGTCGGCCCGTCGTTGTTGTTGTCGTCGACGATGATCGGTTTGGAGTTCGGCAACGCTGCGCAAATACCGAATTCGACACGACGCTGCACCGCTCGGCATCGTCATTGATCCTCATCACCGAACATCCGACGCAATGCCACGTTCGACAGCCTTGCGCCGGCCAATGCCCCCAATGATCAATTGCGCGACAATCAGGTTGATCACCCAGCCGGCCGCCATCAGCATCGCCCTGGTGAACTCGCCCGGAGTTCCGAAGATCACGATCCAACCGACGTTCGTCAGCACCTGGGTTCCCGCACCCTGCCCGATCGCGTAGCCGCGGATCATCCACGCCCGATGCCGGACGACGTCCCTGCGCCGGATGGCGACCACCGCGAGAACGATCGACGCGACCATCACGCACCCGAACACCAGCCGGAAGTACGTCAGGAGGGCGCCGTCCCCGACAGGATGCGGATAGAACACGGTCATCCACAGTCCTGCCAACGCCGCCAGCAGTCCCAGCTCGCGACCACCCTCCCCGCCGTGCGATGCCAACCCGGCCGGCGCCGGCGGATCACGGGCACGAATTGAAAGGCTCCCAACAGGCAGAACACGCTGGCGCACAGGATGTGCACGACCACGTGTACCGGGGAGGCGAAGAAGCGGGCGTTGTCGGACGTGACCGTTCCGCCGCCGGTCAACTGCGCCACCCGAGCCATCCCGGCGGCGACCGGAACCAGGCTCAGCAGGATCAGCGCGGCGGGCACCAACCACTGCAGTCCGCTCTCGCCGGCCACCGCCGATGCTCCCGCAGACCCTCGAGCACCGTCAGCGGCACCAGCGTTCCGACCAGCGCCCAGTCGCGCCACCCCCGAGGTGCCGGCGCGACGGCCTTGGCTCGTCCCAGATGGAGCGCAGGGGCTCGAACACCCGATCATCATGAGCCCAACGGACCTCCGGTGCCGCGTCCGGCAGATGCTCGCTCCGGTCCCGACAGTTACGCTCCGCACACATTCCCGAGACCGCCGCGCAGCGCAAGGAGACCGACAATGACCTACTGCCTTGCCATGCGACTGCACCAAGGTCTGGTTTTCCTGGCCGACACCCGAACCAACGCCGGCGTCGACAACGTCAGCACCTACCGCAAACTCCATGTGTTGCGCCCAGCGCCGGACCGGGTTTTCGTGCTCGAATCGGCGGGCAACCTGGCAACGACGCAGGAGGTGCTGGACCGGATCGAGTCCGATCTGGAGGCGGCCCGGCGAGACCCGACGGACACCCGGGAAACGCTGGCGTCGGTGACCCATCTGTTCGAGGCTGCGCTGTACGTGGGACGGCTGAGTCAGGAGGTCAGCCAGCGTCACCGTGCCGCGTTGTCCGCGGTGGGCGCCGACGGAACCGCGACCTTCATTCTCGGCGGGCAGATTGCCGGCAGCGCGGCCGACATCCTGCTGGTCTATCCCGAGGGCAACTACATCCGGGCCTCCGACGACCGACCATTCCTGCAGATCGGCGAGAGCAAGTACGGCAAGTTCATGCTCGAGTTCGCGGTCCAGGCGGACGTCGACCTGGCCACCGCGACCAAGGTCGCCCTGGGCTCCATGATGAGTACCGCCCAGGCCAACCTCTCGGTCGGACCGCCATATGACCTCGGGGTCTACCGCAACGACTCGCTGACGGTCGACGAATTCCGGATCACCCCGGATTCCGCCTTGCTCCGCCGCTTGCAGGGGGTCTGGGAGAAGCACCTGACGATGGCCGTCGCGGACCTGCCGACCATTCAGGATCTGGAGGACCACGGCGAGGCCCAACCCTTTCCGGATCCGGCGGCTGAACTGGGTTCGGGTCTCACGGCACCGATCGGGCCAGCCGGGCTGGAGCCGTCAACCGCCAGCCCTCGGTGATCAACTCGGACAGCTCGTCCGGCCTCGCCCGGTCCAGCCGCACCAAGATCCAGCCGTACCGGCCCGAGGTGTGGGTGGCGGAGTAGGTCTCCGGATCCTCGGCCACCCACGCCGCCTGTTCGTCCAGGGTCGCCTTGACCATCAGCGCGCTGCCGTCGGGCAGCAGGTATCCGAACCCCTTGCCGGACACTCGCACCGCCGTGTAGTCGCCGCTCGGCAATGCGACCACGCCCGGCAACGCCTGCGCCATCTCCAGTGCCTCGTCCCCGGTCACACCCACTTTCGGCCCGCCGATCCGCTGCTCACCTGCCCGTTGCGTTGTCATGCCAGGGGTCTATCACCGCTCCCCGACAATCGGCCCGATCGCGGAGCACCGGCGCGAGCGCGGCCGACCAGCCGTCAGGAATACGGCAGAGCCACCGACGAATCCGCGCCGATCGTCGCCGGGTTCGACCCTCCCGGAAGCGCGCTCCAGATCTCGACCTGCACCGTCCCACCGGTCAGGTCACCCAGCTGCCCGGTCGCACCCACCACGCCCGCGTTCTGGGTGTATCGCTCCGCGCCCGGAACCGGGTCGGTCGCGAAGTACCGGAAGGTCTCCACCCGGTCCCAACTCCCGTTCCCGGTCAGGTCGTACGACACTCGGACCTGCACGGCGTTGCCGATCGCCGAGCCGGAGTCCACTGCCAGCGAGAAGGCAGTGGACTCGCCGTGATAGCCCATGGTCAGCCCGCTCGCGGTGAAAACCGAAGGGTGATAAGGCGTTCCGTCGTGGGTGGCGCCGTCGGAAGGCTGCAGGGTGACCGCCGCGGCCACGGCCGCGCGATCCGCCAGCACACCACCCGACCCGAGATAGCGGGTCGCTGACGCGGTCGACGGCGGCGTCACGCTGGTCGGCGTGACGCTGGTCGGCGGCAGCGTCGCACTCGTCCCTGGTGGTTCCGTCGGCACCGTCGGCGGCGGCACGGTCGGCACAGTCGGCACGTCGGCACCGTCGGCACCGTCGACGCCGGCGTGGTGCTGCCGACGGGCGGCCGGCCGCCGGTCGCACTGCCTCCGGACCAGGTGATGGCGCCACTGGTCGCCGTCTTGCCCGGCGCGACGGTCAGCCTGGTTCCGGTCGGAGAACGTCACCGTCAGCGGTGCGGCGGTGACGTTCGACGCGACGTAGGTGCGAGCGCCGTTCTTGGTGAACACCACGGCCAGCGGATTGTTCGCGGTCACCGTGGTGTCGATGACCCCGAGCGCGGCGAGATTGTCGATCCAGTGGAAGGTGTGCGCCTTGGTCTCGCCTTCTTCGGACACGAACGTGGGGTTGGCCCGGAAATTGGTCAAGGCCGCAGCGGGATCACCGGTCGCCAGGAAACTCCAGATGATGTCCTGCCATTCCCGCGGCGGACCGCCGGCGCGTTTCACGATTTCCGCGTAGTTCTTCTTCACGTAGGCGGGCTGATAGCCCAGATACAGATGCCCACCGGTGACCGGCAGCATGTTGATGCCTTGGATCTTCTCCGGGTCAGGGCTGAACCAGGTGGCGTAGGAACCGCCGTCACCCCAGACCATCCCGACCGCGCTGTGCTCCCAGCCGGTCGGGAACGCCGTGCCGTTGACGTCGAACCAGTAGTTGGCAATGGCCTGCGCCTGCGTGGTGTACATGAAGATCCCGGCGTCCCGAACGGCGGTGTTTCCGGTCGCTTGACCCCACTGGATCAGCGCGTTGTCGAAATTCATGCCCTCGGACGAGGATTCCTGATTGTTGCCCGCGGCGAACGCGCCGTGCCCGGATGCCCAGTCGTGGCCGGCGTAGATGTCGAAATCGCGCAGGTACGGAAAGCGGGTGTCGGTGCGGACGTAGTTGTTGGCGTCGCGGATGAGCAGGTCGACCATTCCGCCGTACTTGCCGGTGGATGCCCAGGCCGGATCGAATTTCGCGAGAGTTGCCGCGGCCGCAATGAAATAGCCGTAGTGGAAATGGTGGTCGTTGAGTTCCTGGTCGGATCCGTACGAGGCCGGATAGCCGATGAGGGTCCCCCAGTTCTTGTCGTAGTAGAAGACCTGTGCGGTCTTGCCCGGCGAAGCGGTGAACCAGTCGGTCAGCGTCGTCCGGATGGCGGACAGCGCCTTGTCCCGCGTTGCGGTGTCACCGATCTGGTCGGCGATCTCGGCCAACCGGGCTGCCCGGCCCATGCCCTTGCCCGACCAGTAGGTGTCCGCTTTCTGCTGGGCCATCGGATCGCCGGCGACCTGACGCAGGTACGTATTCAGCGTGGCGCGGTCGGCACCGGCATTGTCGGCGACCGCCGGCACCTCGGGCAGCACACCGTGGAACACCATCGAGGTGGTGAAGCTCGACGCGCCGACCAGCACCTTCATCGGCCCGCGCGGCGAAACATAGCGCTGGGGAATCGGCTGGCTGCCGGTGAGTGCGGTCCACTGATGCGGATACAGGGCGGCAACCGTGCGGGTTTCCGTGCCCTCCCACGGCGTGGTGGCGAACCGGTACGTCGTGGTCACGGTGCTCGACGCCTGGTCATAGCGGTAGCCGAGGGTGGTTCCGGTGATCTTGGCGTAGGCGAACGGACTGAATTGCGCCGCAAGGGCATTGCGCTGCGCATCCGTGCTCGACCCGGTGGTCGGCAGCACCGCGACGGAGTAGTAGCCCTTTCCGGCCAGGGTCGACGTCACCGTTGTTCCGGCGGCGCGCCAGGTGGCGCCGGTGGGCGCGAACGCCACGTAGTCGTGCCCGTTGACGGTGAAGCCGACCGAGGCGCCGGTACTCCGCCATACCCGCAGCGGGGAGGTGGCGGTCAGCAGCGCACCGCCACCGGTGACGTCGATGTAGGTGAACGGCAGGCCGTGTCCGATGGTGGCCGTCATGGTCCGTGCCCCGTCGCTCCAGGCCGGGGTGACCGTCCAGTCGCTCCAGCCGTCAACCTTCACGATCGGTGCGTTGAGACCGCTGACGCCTGCGGTGAAGTCCTGCGAATAGGGGTAGTGGTACTCCTGCAGCCCGGGCGCGGGGGCGAGGAGTTGCGCGGTGGTGGAGTAGGAGAATCCGAGCCCGTTGGCGTTCGGCAGGTACGACAGCGGGTGCGCCTCGAGGTTCTCGCTGTACTGGCAGTTCAGTCGTTTGAAGACCAACGACGACCACCAGTCGTTCGTCGGGATCGCCCCGGTCGGCGCATGCGCGGTGACGAACTGGCGCGGGTTCGTCGACACCGTGCCGCAGCCGCTGGGCAACGGACCGATCGGGTCGGTGGTGTAGCTGCCCGCGCCGACGGCCGTCGCGGCAATCACCGATCCGGCCGTCGCGGCAGTCGTCGCGACCGTCGGCCGTGGCCGCCACCGCGACGGCAAATGCCGCACCGATGGCGAACAACCGGCGGTGGTCCCGCCGCCCCTGCCCTCCCGCGGAGATCCGCCGCTGCCGCCCCGCGGAAGTCCGCCGCTGCCGCCCCGCGGAAGTCCGCCGCTGCCGCCCCGTGGAAGTCACTGTGTGAACGGGACTCAGAGCGGTGAAGCGCATGGGTGAACCCCTTCGTGGCGGTCCGGGACCACGCCGTCCCGGGCGCCGTCGGCGTTGGCGTGCAAGGAGTCACGGCTGGCACGCCACGATCGGCCCCTGCTGCTTGTGACGCTAGAGATGTCGCACAGGTGTCGCAATGTTGAACGGAAGATTTCCTCACAACCGCTGGAACCGGTTACGGACGGTCGCCTGCCAGGCAGGACGAGCGACCTTTGGCCCCGGCCAGACGGGTGAGCGGACCATATCGTTGGGAGATCGCCGCTGCGCCGCCCCGGACTACTCTTGGCCGGTTGGTTGTTACATCAGCTGTGGTGTGCCCCGTCCGGTCGGGAACCTGATCGGCCCGTGACGGACAAGCGGCCGCGCCACCGCGAAGGGAGACGCAATCATGTTCGACGACGACGTCGACGTCATCGAGACAAAGCTGCCCGGCATAGGCGTGCGGCACGACTTCCTGACCGACGGAGGCCGGCGGGTCGGTGTCGTCAGCCATCGCAACGGCAACCGCGACCTCGTGGTATTCAGCAAGGACGATCCCGACTCGTGCAGCCAGGTGCTGCAGATGTCGGCCTCCGAGGCCGACGCGCTCGCCCAGTTCCTGGGCAGCGGCCGGATCGTGGAGAAGCTCGCCTCGCTCAGCGAGCAGATCAGCAGCCTGGCCACCGGGAAGGTCCGCATCGCCCACGGCTCCAGGTACGACGGCTTGACGGTCGGCGCGACGCGGGCCCGGACGCGCACCGGCGCAACCATCGTCGCGCTGCTGCGGGACAAGGACGTCATCCCCTCCCCCAGCCCGGAGACGGTGCTCCGCGGCGGCGACACCCTCGTCGTCGTCGGGACGCCCGAAGGAATCGACAGCCTGCGGCAGATCATCGACGACTGACCCGCGGCGTCCGGCAAGATCCCACCCGACCCACAGAACGGAGCCGGCGGTGGAGACAGGCGTCCTGCTGATCGAACTCGGCACTGTGGTGCTGGCGCTCGGCCTGCTAGGCCGGCTGGCCGGTCGGATCGGGTTGTCCCCGATCCCGTTCTACCTGTTGGCGGGATTGGCTTTCGGGCACGGCGGCCTGATCCCGCTGGACGCCAGCGAGGAGTTCATCGGCACCGGCGCGGAAATCGGCGTCGTTCTGCTGCTGCTACTTCTCGGGCTGGAGTATTCCGCCTCGGAACTGACCACGAACCTGCGTCAACAGGCGCCCGCCGGGGTTGTCAACATCGTGGTGAACGGCGCCCCCGGCGCAATCATCGGGCTCATCCTGGGCTGGCCCATCCCGGCGGTGGTGGCAATGGCCGGTGTCACCTACGCGACCAGTTCGGGGATCACCGCCAAGGTACTGGCCGATCTGGGCAGGCTCGGCAATCGCGAGACACCCGTGGTGCTGTCCCTGCTGGTCCTGGAAGACCTGTCGATGGCCCTCTACCTGCCGGTGTTGACCGCCATGCTGGCCGGGGTCAGCTTCGCGGTGGGCGCCGTCTCGGTGGCGATCGCGCTGGCCGCGATCACCGTGGCCCTGGTGATCGCACTGCGCTTCGGCCGGGCACTCGGCCGCTTCGTCTTCTCCGAGAACCAGGAAGTGTTGCTGCTCATCGTCTTCGGTCTTGCGCTGCTGGTCGCCGGGATCGCGCAGAGCCTGCAGGTATCCGAGGCGGTCGGTGCGTTCCTGGTCGGCATCGCGCTGTCCGGACGGGTCGCGGACAGCGCCAGGGCCGTGCTGTCCCCGCTGCGAGATCTGTTCGCCGCGGTGTTCTTCGTCTTCTTCGGCCTGAGCACCGATCCGGCGGACATTCCGCCGATGCTGCTACCTGCGATCGCGCTGGCAGTGGTGACGACGCTGACCAAGATCGGTGTGGGCATGTGGGCCGCCCGCAGGGCGACGATCGGACCTGCCGGGCAGGTCAGGGCCGGAACGGCGATCGTGTCGCGGGGCGAGTTCAACATCGTGATCGCCGGCCTGGCCGCCGGTTCTGGCATCGTCGCACCGGGCCTGTCGGCGCTGGCCGCCAGCTACGTGCTGATCCTGGCCGTCGCCGGGCCGCTGGTCGCCCGGACCGGGGACCCGCTGGGCCGGCGGTTCGCTGCGCTGATCAACCGCCGCAAGGAACGACGCGCACGGCGCGACGCGCAGCGCCGGGAGGCCGAAACTCCGGTGGGCGCGGACGGGTTCGAACCGCCGACCGCCCGGGTGTAAACCGGGTGCTCTCCCGCTGAGCTACGCGCCCCGTCGGCACCGCCAGTGCGACGGCGCCATGGGCGAGTATCGCATCCGCCCGGGGTAATGCGGTCGTAGGCCGCCAGGTCGCTCGGTATTCGGCGCAGCGGCGCTGACGTGGGTGACGACCACCGAGCCGTTCGGCTGGTCCCCGGCAGCAGCGACCGAATCGAGGCCGGCCCGCCAGGGCCTTCGCGATCGGTCTCGAACGGTGGAACAGCGCGGCTGATCGGCGCCGAGAAGACCCGCAGCACAACACTTTTCCGCGCGGAACCGGCGGCGCCTGGCGCCCTGAGCCGTGGTTGGTCGGGTTTCCGGGCACCGGCGGGCAGGTTTGCCCCGAGCCTGGCGGGGAAACCACCAGTGCATGGTCACAGTGGACTTCCCCGCCTCCCATGCCACCCTGGCCGGTGATCTGTGGTGGAAGACCGCCGTCATCTACTGCCTCGACGTGCAGACGTTCTACGACTCGAACGGCGATGGCGTCGGCGATTTCGCCGGCCTGTCCCAGCGGCTGGATCATCTTGTCGACCTCGGCGTCACGGTCGTCTGGCTGATGCCGTTCTACCCGACAGCCGACGTCGACGACGGCTACGACATCACGGACTTCTACACCGTCGACCCGCGGCTCGGCTCACTCGGCGACTTCGTGGAGTTCGTTCGGACGGCCAAGGCCCGCGGCCTGAAGGTCATCGCCGACCTGGTGGTCAACCACACCAGCGCGGATCACCCGTGGTTCCAGGCTGCGCGATCGAGCCGGGAATCCCCGTTCCGCGACTGGTACGTGTGGCGGGACGAACCGGGACCGGAAAGCCCGGGCGATGTGGTGTTCCCCGACCAGGAAACCAGCATCTGGACCAAGGACCGGAAGGCCGGCCAGTACTACCTGCACCGCTTCTACCGCAGCCAGCCCGACCTGAACGTCACCAATCCCGCCGTCCGCAACGAGATCGCCAAGATCATCGGGTTCTGGATGGAGCTGGGCCTGTCCGGGTTCCGGGTGGACGCGGTGCCGTTCCTGCTGGAAACCACCGGCATTTCCGGTGGCGCCGCGGCGCTTCCGCAGCCGCACGATTTCCTGCGGGACCTGCGTTCCTTCCTCTCCCGCCGGAACGGCGATGCCATCCTGCTCGGCGAGGTGAACCTTCCGCATGACCAGGCCCGTGCCTTCTTCGGGGACGGCGACGGCGACGAACTGACCATGCAGTTCGACTTTCCCACCATGCAGGCGATGTACCTTGCGCTCGCCCGGGAGGACCCCGGCCCCATCCGGTCGGCCCTGATGGGACGGACGGAGACCCCGCACGATGCGCAGTGGGCGGTCTTCGCCCGCAATCACGACGAGCTCACCCTGGACAAGCTCAGTGGGGCCGAACGGCAGGACGTCTTCGCTGCGTTCGGCCCGGAGCAGGACATGCAGGTCTACGGCCGCGGGCTGCGTCGGCGACTGCCCACCATGCTGGACGGCGACCAACGCCGGATCAGGCTGGTCTACAGCCTGATGCTCTCGCTGCCCGGAACCCCGACGCTGTTCTACGGCGAGGAAATCGGC
Organism: uncultured Actinomycetota bacterium; assembly: GCA_963709895.1. Classification (GTDB taxonomy): domain Bacteria; phylum Actinomycetota; class Actinomycetes; order Mycobacteriales; family Nakamurellaceae; genus Nakamurella. The sequence continues at coordinate 107,624 of CAVPYD010000001.1, forward strand.
ATGGCGGAGAACCTCGACCTGCCCGGGCGAATGGCGGTCCGCACCCCGATGCAGTGGCAACCCGGCGCACTCGGTGGGTTCTCCACCGCGCCCTCCCCCGACCAACTGTGCCGACCGTTCCCGGCCGGCCGCTTCGGTCCGGACGAGGTCAACGTCGTCGGGCAACGCCACGACCCGGAATCGCTGCTGTCGTTCATCCGGCAGCGGATTCGCGGTTACCGGGAATGTCCGGAGTTGGGCTGGGGAGTGGTGACGATCCTCGATCACGACGTGCGATCCGTGCTCGCCCACCGCTGTGACTGGAGTGGTAGCACCGTGCTGCTCTGTCACAACCTGGGTTCGGCGGCCGAAACGGTTCGCTTGACCTTGGTGGATCAGCCCAAAGGCGTTCGCTGCGCGGAACTTTTTCAGGCCGCCGATGACGTGACGGTCGCCGAGGGCGGCGTGATCGAACTGAAATTGGAGGCGTACGCCGCCCGGTGGTTCCGGCTGATCACCGATCGGGACTCAGCACTCGTCTGACCGTGGCGACACCGTCTGACACCTACGAAACGGGGGCACCACAATGTCGGGACCCGGCCGAATCGGCCGCCGCAGGTCCGCGCTGCGGCCATCACGGAAGCGTGCCAGGCCGGCATCGCCGGATCCGGGCCTGGAGATCAGCGGACTGATCATCGCGACAGCCCGGCAACTGATGAGTCCCGCGCCCTCCGGTGTCGACGAGTTCGACAGCCTGGTGGTCGCAGCGCAACAGATGCGTTCCCAGGGTGTCGGCACAATCCCGGTCCGCGGTCTGGGGAACCGGTTCGTGGGCATGCTGACCGACCGCGACATCATCGAGCAATGCGTGGCCGACGCCCGCGATCCCGGTGGCGTGCCCGCCTGTTCGCTGGTGGCCAGGCGGTGCCCGGTGATCGCGGCCGACCAACTTGTCGACCCATCCGTGCTGACGATGCTGCTGAGCCATCCGATGGCGGAAATTCCGGTGCTGCAGGACGAACGGCTCGTCGGGATGCTGACGATTTCCGACGTCGCCAACTACTTCATGGACGACGACCCGCTCGACTGACTGACGCACTCCGGCGGAACCGCCCGGCAAACGCCGGGATCAGCCTGGTGGATTGGCCTGCAAGGATTGTCCCTTGGACCGCCGTAGCTCGCGTGCCTGCTCGATGTCCTTGTTGTCCTTCGCGTCGGTCTTTTCGATGACCCTGGTGTCCCTCGGCGGCAGCTGGATGTCGTGCTCGGCGGGGATACCGGCCTGCAATTGGCGTCCGCGTTCGATCTCGGCGTCCAGTTCCGCGCCGAACAGCAACGCCAGGTTGGTGATCCACAGCCACAGCAGGAAGATGATCACCCCCGCCAGCGAGCCGTAGGTCTTGTTGTAGCTGGCGAAGTTCGACACGTACACACCGAACAGCGCCGAGGCCACCACCCAGGTGACGATGGCCACCGCGGCACCCACGCTGATCCACCTGAACTTCGGCTGCCGGACGTTGGGGGTGGCGTAGTACAGGATGGCAACGGCCAGGGCGGCAAGGCCAAGCAGGACCGGCCATTTCAGCACGTTCCAGACCGTCACGGCGGTCTCGCCCAGTCCGAAGGCATCGCCGATCGCCCTGGCCACCGGCCCCGAGATGACCAGGCCAATGGCGACCAGTCCGGCCAGGATGACCGCGGCCAACGTGATGACGATCATCAACGGTCGCAGCTTCCAGAACGGCCGGCCCTTCGCGGATCTCGTAGATCCGGTTCATCGCGCGTCCGAAAGCACCCACGTACCCGGACGCGGACCACAATGCGCCGGCCAGGCCGATGATCAGCGCCAAGCCGGCTGACTGGTTCTGGGTCAACTGCTCCAACGGCGCACGGATCGTGTCGGCCACCGATCCCGCACCCATGTCGGACAGCACCGTGATCAACTCGTCGGTCTTGCCCTGCTGGCCGAAGATCCCCAGCAGCGAGACCAGCGCCAGCAACGCCGGGAACAGGGACAGCACCGCGTAATACGTCAACGCGGCGGCCAGGTCCAGGCATTGGTCGTCGGTGAATTCCCGGAAAGTCTTCCGCGCGATGTATTTCCACGACGGCTTGGTGAGCTGGGCCGGGGTGTCCGGCTTGCCCGGCGCCTCGGGATCCGGCTCCGGCCCGGCGTTTTCGGCCGCTGACTGCTGGCGATCAATGTCCGCGCTGGAACGGTGATCTGACACGTCTCTCAACCCCTCGATGAAATCGTGCGCACCAAACGGTGCTGGAAACACGCAGAGCCCGCCGCCCGGTGGTCACCGGGCGGCGGGCGGGCGCGACGCGAGTCGTCGCGATTACCGCGCTGCCTGTTGGACAGCGTCCTTCGATTGGACCGCCTGGCTCTTGACGTCATCGACGGCGCCGGTGGCGTCGTCCTTGACGGTGTCCGCGGCCTCGCTCGCCGTTGCCTTCAGTTCCTCGACCGCATGCTGGGCCGGTTCTTTCAGGTTGTCGGCGGCCTGCTTCGCGGCGTCGGTCAACTCGTCGAGAACAGGCTGAGCGGTGTCCTTCACCGACTCCGCGGCCCGCTGCTCGGTGCGACTGGCCGGCAACATCGAGGACACCAGAAGCCCAGCGCCGAAGGCGATCAGCCCCGCGGCGATGGGAGATCCCTTTGCCTTGCTCGCGACGGCCGACGAGCCGTCCGACACCGCATCACCGATGGCCTGTCCGGCATGTCTCCCGCTGTCTGCGGCTTCGGACGCCGAGCCCATCACTGACTCCTTCACCGACACGGCGGCACCGCGGACGCGGTCCCGTTGCCGGCGGGCGATGCTGCCCGGGTTGACCTTCTCGCCCAGCGCGTTCACGTCGTAGCTCAACTCGCCGCGGGTACGTTCGATCTCGCGGCGGATCTGGTCCGGGTCGTTGCTCATCGGTGTGTCCTCGTTTCCGTAGCCGTCATCGTTGTTTCATTTCCCTTGAGTGCATCCGGGATCTTCTTCACCGAGTCCGCGGTACGAGGTAGCCCCCGGACCGATCGCAGCGAGGCGCGTCCCGCTGCTGCGAGCACAGCGGCCACGATGGCCCAGATGAGGGCCACGATCACCGCGGACCAGCCCAGCCCGGTGGCGGACCCGATTGCCCACCACAGCGCGATCGAGACGAACAGCAGCACGAAGTACCCCGCGACCGCGGCACCGCCCAGCATTCCCGCGCCCTTGCCGGTGCGCGAAGCGGTCTGTGCCAGTTCGGCTTTGGCCAGCTCGAGCTCCTGGCGGACCAGGGTCGACAGGTCCTGAGTGATCTCCGAAATCAGGTCGCCGAGGGATCGGTCGCCCACCGGCGGCGCGCCCGGATCGGGGTGGGTGCCCACGTTGGTCGGCGTGCTCATCGGCTCAGGTCCCCCCGCGGGCCAGCCGACGACATTGGTGGCGCCGAGGCCCGGGACCGGGCCGGGAGCAACCTGGACGGGCGGGCTGGTCAAGTCGTCGCCCTCACCGGGAAGGCTGCCCGGCGTGGGAGCGGTCATGCACCGAGCCGTCCGGGGGATAGGGCACCGAGCGCCCCTCCCCTGGTGACGTGGTCCGCTGGGTCGGGATGCTGTCGTTGGACGCACTCAAGCCGCGCGCCAACCGGCCGGCCAGGATGCCCGCACCCGCGGCAATCGCCAGATACGCCCCGGGTCGGCGGCGGCCGAAATTCCGGACTTCGTCGAGCAGGCTTCCCGGATCGCGATCCTCCAACCAGGTACCGATCTGACGCGCCCGTTCCGCGGCCTGGCGGGCGAGATCCGTTGCCACACCGTCCTGCTCGGAGCCACGGACCATGCCGTCCAGCTCGTCGGCCAGGGCTTTCAGCCCACCTGCCACCTTCTGCTGCTGCTGCGCCGCCTGCTCGCTGAGCTCCGACTGCGCCTCAGCCAACAGCTGCTTGGCCTGGCGGCCGGCCTCGTTGGTCACTTCGGCGGCCTGCTCCTTGACGGTCTGGGTCACCTGGGTACCAGCCTGCTTGGCAGAGTCGGCCACGTCGGCGGCCTGCTCCTTGGCCACGTCGGTCGTCTGCTGACTGCCGTTGCCGTGGCCATTGGACCTGCCGGCAGACAACGCCGAGATGGTGTCGGCCCGCGCCGACCCACCATTGCCCTGTTGGAACGGCTCCGCGTCCGTGACCGGCGCGACCCTCCCCTCGGCGGAGGCTGCCGGATCCGAGATGTCTTCACCCATGATCCGCCGCACCGTCTCGACGACCTCTTGTTCCGAACCCGCAGGCCGGCCGGCCTGCGGGGTCCTGAATACGTCGCTCATTTGACTTCTCCCCTGGTAGACGCGTCCGTTCCCGGAAGCGGTGGCGTGAACCCCTTGATCCGGCGGCACTCTCGGCGCCGCATCGGTGATCCGGTAGTTCCCGGGGACGCGGAGAACAAACCAGCGAGGTTTGTTGGTTTGACGGACATCGCCGGCGGGCACTGTCTCCTCGACCGCGTTGCACTGCTGTCCGGGTGGCCCCAAGAAATGTGGGCACCCATCGCGCGGCTTATCGGTGTTGACGAAGGGCCATCACGTGCGTGCCTGCGTCATTTCCACCTATCCTCCACGACCGTGCGGAATTGCCACGTTTGCCCGGGACCTGACGGAAGCCTTGCGGACGGCCGACCCGACGATCGATATCGACGTGGTGGCGATCGTGCGCGAAACGTCCATGCAGCCCGGCGCCGACGTTCTTGCGGTCGTCCGTCAAGACGCATTGGACGACTACGTCGGACTGCCGCTGTTGCTGGACAACCGCGGCACCGACGTCGTGCTCATCGAGCATGAATTCGGGATCTTCGGCGGGAATGCCGGTTCGCACCTGCTGTCGCTGGTCCGAGACCTGCGGCAACCGTACGTCCTCACCTTGCACACCGTGTTGGCCCAGCCCTCGCCGGAGCAGGCTGAAACGCTGCGAGAGCTCTGCGCACGAGCAGCTTTCGTCACGGTGTTCACCGATACCGCGCGGCGGATGATGCTCGATGCCGGCCTGGTCGATGCCGAGCGACTGCGGGTGGTTCCACACGGCGCACCGGTCGAACTCTTTCCGGAAAATCATCGCGAAATCCAGCCGCCCGCCGCATTTGCCGGTCGAACAGTCCTGTCGACATTCGGGTTGATCTCCGAAGGAAAGGGCATCGAGGTCGCCATCAGAGCGCTGACCGAAATCGTCCTTGACCACCCCGATGTCGTCTACCTGATCGCAGGTCAGACGCACCCCGAGGTCGCCAGGAAGCACGGCGAGACCTACCGGTCGTCACTTGAACAACTCGTTCGCGAGTTGGAGCTGACCGATCACGTGCGGTTCATGGATCACTTTCTGAGCGTGCCTGAACTGGCCGACTTGTTGGCGGCGACAGACATTTATCTGACGCCGTACCGTGGTCGCGAACAAATCGTTTCGGGAGCGCTGACTTTCGCGGTCGTGGCCGGTTGCCCGGTGGTGTCGACGCCGTATTACTACGCCGAGGACCTGCTGAGTTCAGGTGCAGGCGTCACGGTTCCATTCGACGATCACCGGGCTCTCGCCCGTGCGGTGTGCGCTCTGCTGGACAACCCGGCGAAGCTGGCGGCCGCGGGCGGGCAGGCACGACTGGTGGGCGCCGATCTCGCCTGGCCGGCGGTCGGCCGGCGCACACTCGACGTTTTGCACGATGCCATCCGGCAAGGGGCAGGGAGCGCGAACCGGGCCCTGGCCGACCGGGCCGAACAACGCCGTCGAAATTCCGAGAATCCGTACCGGCCATTTGTTCACCCTGGTCGACGAGGTAGGGATCATCCAGCACGCCGATGGCGTGATCCCTGCTCGGGCAACCGGCTACTGCGTGGACGATGTCGCCCGGCTGGTGATCGTCGCGCTCGGCTTGGGCCCCACGGTTGGTCTCGACCACGACCACGCATTCGACCGCATGGTGACGTCCGGGTTGAGTTTCCTGCGCCACGCTTGGGTTCCGGAGCGGGCGGCCATGCACAACTTTCTGTCCTACGACCGGTCCTGGATGGACCAGCCACATTCCGGTGACCATGTCGGTCGCACCGTCTGGGCGCTCGGCTCGGTCGTCGCTGCCCGGCCGACCGACGCGATCGGCGAGGCGAGCCTGAAGTTCCTGCAGGACGTCGCACCAGCGATGGATCGAATGGACAGCCTCCGCGAGATCGCCTTCGCTGTCATCGGTTTGTGTCGAACGCCGCCGGCCATCCTGCCGCCGGATCTGCGCAACCGGCTGGAGGAGCTGGCCGGTCGGCTGCTCGATGCCTACTCGTTCACCGCGGACGACCACTGGCGGTGGTTCGAGAACACCTTGACCTACGACAATGCCCGATTCCCACAGGCGCTGCTCGCCGCGGGTGAGCGGCTCGGCAACCAGAAGATGCTCGACGCCGGGGTGGCCTCCTTGGAGTGGTATGCCGAGCAGTGCGCGCTCGATGGCCCGGTCGTTCGGCTGCCGGGCAACTCATGGCGACATCGTGGCGGTTCGCATCCACCCAGCGGTCGCGGACACGGCACTGTCCACCCGCTGACGGAAGGCGACGAGCAACCCCTGGACGCCGCGGCCCTGGTGGAATGCTGCGTCGAGGCACTCCAGGTCACCGGGGTCGCCGGCTACGGTGACCGAGCCGTCCGCGCCTTCGAATGGTTCCTCGGCCGCAATGTCAGGGGTATCCCGGTCTACGACGAGCGAACCGGGGGATGTCGCGATGGACTCGGCCCGCTGGGTATCAACAGCAACGAGGGCGCCGAATCCACCCTGGCGTTCCTCCAGGCGAGGCTGGCCCTGGCATCGGCAGGATTGGTGCGGGACGCGCAACCGGGCTAGTCGAGCTCCGTTCGAGGGTCGTTTCGTTCGACCGCACCGCCGGCGAATTCACCGCCGCTGTACGCACCTTCGTCGAGGAACGCGGCGACTCCGCCCGGTCACCCTGCTCGCCGGATCGGACCCTTCGATGACCCGGCGCCGATCGGCGAAACCACGCCGCAGATCCGAAGCCAACGACCCCAGATCTGTGGCGTCCGGGCGAAGACAGCGACAGAATTGCTCGGTGACGCACCCGAGTCAGCGGTCGTTGGCGCCTCGTGACAAGTCCACGGCGCAGACCTCGGCCGACCATTCGGGCAAGAGGGTCCCGGATTCCCACCAGGCGATCACCGAAGGACAACCCGTACCTGTCGCGGGCCTTGTCAACGGCCGTGGGCTTGATCGGCGCAATTCCGGGACGGAAGGATCACCGCCGACGTCCACGCCGAGCCGACGCGACCGCCTGTCGGCGATCGTGACGAGAGACTCCAGCATTCGCATGAGCCCGCCGGCTGATCGAGATGACCCAGCCAGCGGCGTGATGCGGAGGATGCGGGTCGCCCGTCCCCTAAAGCCGTCGGCGCCGACCCCCGCACCCGCGCGCCGTACCGCCGCACCCCCGCACCCGCCGCCGTACCCGCACCAGCCCGCACCCGCCGCCGCTACCGACCCCCGCACCCGCCGCCGTACCGACCCCCGCACCCGCCGCCGTACCGACCCCCGCACCCGCCGCCGGCGCGATTCCCCAGTCTGCAGGTACGGCCGTTACATCAGCCCATGCCGCTGCCGCGGCATCCAATCGCTATGAGGTGTTGGACGTGGAGGAAGCCGGTGACGACGATATCCCGGTTCTGGGAATAGATGAGTGCCACGTGCGGTGGCAGAATCCGCACGACGAGAGTCGCGGTGCCAAGGTAGGCGATCCGATGGCCAGTCGAGTCACGGAATCCGTCTTCAATGCCTCGGAAGAAGGGGTCAGCAACACAATTGGAGACTTCTCCAATGAGAACAGGAAGAACATCAAGCTCTGGCTCCGCGGCGGGAAAGACTTCTTCTATGCTGGCCTCGTGCCTTGGAATATTCCTACCCAAGAACCGATGGGGATACAGCTTGACTTACTCCATCCTGATTCCATTGTGACGATAATCCTCCCCAGCGACAACCTGGAGACGGTCTCAGGCCCCAGCACCGGAATGAACAAGGATGTCCCGGCGCATGGGTTGAGGCACAGGGACAAAGGAGTGCCGGCCAATCGGGTATTCACCTTGGCAGGAACGATCTACAGGAGCCTGACCGAGAGTGTGGCCGGCCTCGACAAGGGCTATCTGCTGTTCGAGATGACAGACGGCTCGAAGTTGATCATCGATTTGCTCAGCACCCCTGGAATGCGTAAGGACACATCATGGTCGGTGAAGGACATCTTCGCTGCTGCCAAGGTGCCGGCGGAGACCTGGATCGGGCCGAAATACCATGAGCCTGCTGCCGATCCGGCCACACCGAAGGAAGCAAAGATTCCACCGGAGCCCAAGAACTGGACAGAGTCCAAGGGCTGGGGGGTCCAGGCCAAAGTAGCGCAAGAATGGCGGCAGGAACCGGCGCCAGCCATGTCGGAGGAAGAGCGGAAGGCCCAGGAGCAAAGAGCAAAACAGGCTCTTGACGACAAGCGGCGCAGAATCATGGCACTACCGCCCAGAGGCCGCCCATCGGGTGACGGACTGTCGCCCGGCTCGCAGGCGGGGAAGACGGTCACCCACCCTGAGAAGCCCGACTCGACATCGTCGACACCTGCGGCCTCGACCACCACCGCCGGACCACAAACTCCCCTACCGTCATCGACGTCCGCGGCAAACCCGGTCTCGGCCATGAACCCGCCCCTACCGCCGCCCGGATCGGCAACCAAGCGTGACGCCGGAATGCAGCCGATGCCGGGCCCCGCACCCAAGAAACCCGGTGCCGCCCCGAGCACGAACGCGGCCTCGGGCGCCCGCAGCACAGCGACCCCCCCTGCCTCGTCGACACCCAGAGTCCAGGCACCGGCGCCTGCGGCCAACCAGGCGTCGACGCCGGCGCGTCAACCCGGCTCGGACAAGAAACGCAAGGGCGGCAACTGAGCCGTTGCTGCCGGCGGTCGTCAGCCGATCAACGACCCGGTGTTCGAACGACTGCTGGAACTGCGCCCCCTCATCGGGAACCGTTTGAGCCGCTGTCCCGCGGGTACCGAACGTTGCAGAACTCGCCACGCAGGAATCCCGAACATGACTCCAGCACTGACGCCATGCCCAGGAACACCCATGCCTCTCAACGGATCCCACAGAGGAGTCACCGGAATGCCCGCCACCGCGAAATACCAGCACGTCGCCGACGCCACCCCAGCCACCCAACCCCCTGACCGCGACAACGCGGTCGTCAGCCGGATCATCAAGGCTCCGCCCGACGCGGTGTGGTCGGTGCTCGCCGACGGCTGGCTGTATGCCACCTGGGTGGTGGGGGCTTCGCGCATTCGCGATGTCGACCTGAGCTGGCCGCAGGTCGGAAGTCGGATTCACCACTCGGTGGGGTTGTGGCCGGCACTGCTCGACGACACGACCCACGTGCTCAACTGCCGGGAGGGCGCGGAACTGCTGCTCAAGGCGAGGGCCTGGCCGGCCGGTGAGGCGCACGTGCGGATCACCCTGACCGCCGAACGTGCCAATCACACGACGGTCAGGATGGCCGAGGACGCGACCGGCGGGCCCGGCCGGCTGGTACCCCGCCCGATCAGGCAGGCGCTCATCGGCCCACGCAACGTGGAAACCCTGCGTAGGTTGTCGTTGCTGGCAGAGGGACGCTACCGGGAGTCGCTCACCGCCCGCTGAGTTTCGCGACGGTCCGGCCGGGACCCGTCAAAGCCGGCCGGGTCGGTCGCCGCGCTGAGCGCCGAACTGACGTGCGCCCCTACGACTTCAGCAGCCGCGACCAGGCCGTCCGGTTCATCCGCCGACGCAGCGCGCCCGTTCGGCCCTGCGCCCGCAACGCCGCCAGCGCGGCATTCCAGCCGCAAGCGCCGTGCACGCCGCCGCCGGGATGGGCGGACGCGCTGGCCAGAAACAGCCCGGGCAAGGGTGTTTCGGCGCGACCGGTGCCGGGAGTGGGCCGGAAGAACAACTGCTGATGGATGCGCGCGGTGCCGCCGTTGGTGGCACCGCCCATCAGGTTGGCGTCCGCCGCCTGCAGGTCTGCCGGGGTCTGGACGTACCGACCGACAATGGTGCTGGCGAAACCTGGCGCGTGCCGCTCGATGCTGTTCTGCACGCGGTCAACGTGCTCGGCCAACTGGTCGGCGGACCACTCGACGCCGTTGGGTACATGGGTGTACGCCCAGACCGATTCGGTTCCGGCCGGCGAGCGCGTCGGGTCGGCGGTGGTCATCTGGCCGAACAGCATGAACGGGCGCTCGGGCAGTCGGCCGGCCGCCAGGTCAGCGGCGAACGGGCTGAAGCCGTCGGCATCGACCCCCAGATGAACCGTGCCGGCGCCGTGACCACCGGTCGCGGTCCACGGCACCGGTCGGTTCAGCGCCCAGTTGATCTTGAGAGTCGCATGGTCCCACTGGAACCGGTCGAGGCGGCGGGCAAAGACCGGCGGAAGGTGTTCCACACCAACCAGATCGCGGTACAACGTCGGAGCGCTGACATCGGCCAGCACGCCGCGACGGGCCCGGACTGCTGTCCCGTCGGCGCACCGCACTCCGACGGCGCGGCCGTTCGAGATCACGATCGACGTCACGCGGGCCGCGGTGCGAATCTGGCCGCCAGCACTGGAGAACCGCGATGCCAGGGCGCCGGATAACTTGCCTGCGCCGCCCTCGGGCACGGGGTAGCCGACGTCCTGGCCGAGCATGGTGAGCAACCAGCCGAAAACGCCGCTCCCCGCGGCATCCGGCGGAATGTCGCTGTGCAGCGCATTCCCGGTGAGCAGCAGGCCGGCCCCGGTGCCGCGAAAGTTCTCCCGGCTCAACCTGTTCACCGGCAGGATCGCCAGTCGCGCGAGATCGAGGGCACCAGCCGTGTGGGTTCGGCGGAGCAACCTCATCACGGCCTTCACCGGCGGGAAAGGGGTGAACAAGGCGTCCAGCAACGGATCCCGGATCCGCTGCCACTGAGCGAACATGTCGGCCCAGGCCTGGCCGTCACCGGCGGCGAACCGGTCGAGGCTCGCACTCGTGGTGGCCACCTCGGTGGACAGCACGGCCGCTCGGCCGTCCTCCAGCACGTGCGCCAGCACCTGCGGCGCCCGCACCCAGCGAAGTCCGTGGCTGGGCAGGTCGAGGTCCTTGATCACCGGCGACGCCGCAGCGAGCGGATAAAAGGCGCTGAACAGGTCCGTGGAATATCCCGGCGCGATGACCTCAGCGCTGCGCACCGCCCCGCCGATGGTGTCCTGCGCTTCCAGCAGCAGGACATCCCAGCCCGCGTCGGCCAGTGCGTTCGCTGCGACCAGACCGTTCGGACCCGAGCCGATGACGACGGCGTCGACCACAGTGCTGGTCAACCAGGGCTCCTGACGTCCGGTCCGGCTCCTCCGCGATGGCGGCCGGCGTTGCAGCTGTACCAGAGAGATTCACCCGAACTGATTCACCAGACTGGTTCACCGGACTGATTCACCGGGGGCGGATCCCGTGGACGTGACCTACTCCGGGTCTTCCTCCGGCTCGAAGGTATCCGGTTCGGCGTCCGCGCCCAAACCTACGCCGGTGGAAGGGTTGGGAATGTCATCGGTCTCTTCGGCAGGGTCGGGCAGATCGGCTTGTTCTGTCATGTCCTGTCACTGCCCACCCGTGGCTCCGGCCAAACCGGCCAAGGAATGGGGCTGCGCATCGTTGTCCCGACAACGCGCTCCACGGGGTCGCTGGGTCGTCACGGGAAGAATCTCGGCGAATTGCCGCCGGTGGCGTTTTGGCCGCAAATCCAGCGGGTATCGGAGCACCAGGCCCGCGGCGTTGACGTCGCGCCTGACTCGGCGCCGCGGCTGCCACCCACCTGACAACGTGTTCCACCCTCGGAGGACGGAATGACGGTTCCGCAGCAGCCCGCGCCCGGCGATCTGCCCACCCCAGGCGGGGCGGAGCCGCCGGACCGGTCCGGTCCCATGGAACCACCACCGATGGAACCCCCACTGATAGACCACCACCGATCCAGCCGGACCGCCCGCCAGTGCCGCTGGAGCCCCCGCCGCCCGCCGAGCCGCAGCCGGTGGCCCCGCCCGTTGAACCGTTTCCCAGCCCCGGACCGATCGAGCCCGACCCCACCGGGCCCGGGCCGGTCGGACCGACACCGACCCCGCCGGTGATCTGAGCGGGGCACGTTGTCCGCCGGTCATGAAGCGATCGTCAGTTCTCCCCGCCGCCTTGCCCGGATTCAGATAGCCGCCTCCGGCTCGGCGGCGAATTCCCCGTCGCGCTCGTCGATCCGCCAGACCCGAATATCCTTGCCACCAGCCGCCGGACCACCGTCCGTCGTCGCGCCGCCCTTCTGGTGGAACCGCACACCCGCTCCGCGCAGCACGCCCCTTCCCTCGATCAGCTGGCGCGAACTCCCCCGTTCCGCGGTGAAATGGTGCTCGCCGACGAAGTCGTCCAGGTCGGATGGCGGGCGGCCGTCGACGTCCCGGATCTGGTGCGGTCCCGATACGACAGGTTCGTGCGCAGCTGCGGTCATGGCTGGGTCCCCTTTGGCGAAGTGTGCAGATGTCACGGCCGAACTGGCCACTGCTGCCGGGGTACCCGCGACCGCCGGCCGCCAAACGCCCGCCGCCCAGCCGGCAGAATCGCTTGCCGCCCAACGAACATCCACCGCGTCTGCGGCCCGGACCCGGTTGTCGGGCCGGCCTCCAGCCGGTTGAGTACCGGGTATGACTGCACGCGATCAGCTCGTCGAGGTGCTTCGCGGTGCCGCCGACCGGGCCGTCGAGGCCGGCCTGCCGGTGCTGACGTTCGAGGGGTACGCGGACGCGGTGATCGCCGCCGGCTGGCGTCCGCCGTCACGGATTCTCACCGACCCCGCCGAGCTCGCCAGTGTCCCCGACGGATCGGTGCTGCTGGACGGGCGCGGGGTCGTCAGGATGCTCACCGACGGCGCCTGGGTCGCGCAAGGCGTCGGTGACGCGGTGCTGGAGTCCGCGCTGGCGCTGCCGGCGCGCATCCTGCACGCCGCCGACTGACCGCGGCGGACGAGTCAGTTTCGCCCGCCGGGTCCGTTTCGCCAGCGCTATCCGGCCGCGACCGGCAGCGCCGCGACGGCGCGCTTCCAGGCGCTCTGATCCCGCGGCTCTCCCGGCCCGTTCGCCTCGGAGAAGGCGATCACGCCGTCGACGTCGACCAGGAAGGTGCCGCGCACCGCGAATCCGGCCTTGTCGAAGAACACGTCGTAGGTCTGCGCGACCGCCCCGTGCGGCCAGAAGTCGGACAGCAGCGGGAAGCTGTAGCCCTGCATCTCCGCCCATGCCTTGAGCGACTGCGAGGTGTCGGTGGAGATCGCCAGCACCTGTACCCGTTCGTTCTGGAAGGCACTCAGGTCGTCGCGCAGTTGGCACAGCTCGGTCGTGCAGGTGCCGGAGAACGCGAACGGGTAGAAGACCAGCAGCACGGCCTGCTTTCCGCGGAACGAGGACAGGCTGACCGGGGTCTTGTTCGAGTCAGGCAGGGTGAAGTCGGGCGCCTGCGTGCCAACCGGGAGAGCCATCAGCGGCGTACCTTTCCTGATTTGGGTCGCGCGAGCCGCGCGATCATCCATTGCGGGCCACCGGCCACGCTCGTTGTCTGGGCCAGGCCCGCGGTGTTGGTGGCCTCGGCGATCTCGCTCGGCTCCACGTAGCCGTCCTTGCCGGTCTTCGGCGTCAGCAACCAGATCACGCCGTCGGCGGCGAGCAGCGGGATGGCGTTGATCAGCGCGTCGGTGAGGTCGCCGTCGCCCTCGCGCCACCACAACAGCACGGCGTCAAGTACATCGTCGGCGTCCTCGTCCAGCAGATCGGACTCGATCAGGTCGGCGATCGCGTCCCGCAGGTCGTGATCGACATCGTCGTCGTATCCGGCCTCCCCTACCGTGTCCCCGGCCTTCAGACCGAGCCGGGCGGCGGTGCTCACCGACCGCCCTGCGACGTCACTCACCTGTATCGCGTCCCTTCGAGGTGTTCGGCCATGCACGTGGAGAAGTGCGTGTCCCCTGCGGCCATACCTTATGCACGGCCAGGTGGCCCGTGAAGTTCGGTACCGCAGTTCCGCACCCCGGGTGCTATCGCGAGCCATCCCGACGAGCGACAAAGGCGCCGAATGCGAGAGGATGGCTCGGAGCCAGAAGAGAGTCCAGAAGGCAGTCCAGAAGGCAGTCCAGAACACTGTCCAGAACGCTGTCGTCACGCACCGTCGCGCGACGGCAAATCCCCATCATCACGGCGTGCCAGACCTGCGGGCCCACCCGCCGAAACGTCACGAGGAGTTGTCTTGACAACGTCAGTGAACGACCAGTCCGCACCACGGCTGCGCGTGATCAAGGACGGCATCGCCGCCCAGTTGCCCGACATCGATCCGGAGGAGACCACCGAGTGGTTGAGTTCCTTCGACGCGATGGTCGATGCCGGTGGCCAGCAGCGGGCCAGGTACTTGATGCTCCGCCTGCTCGAACGTGCCCGCCAGCAACACGTTGCGCTGCCTGCGCTGACGACGACCGACTACATCAACACCATCCCCACCGAGTCGGAGCCGTTCTTCCCCGGTGACGAGGAGATCGAGCGCCGCTACCGCGGCTGGATCCGGTGGAACGCGGCGATCATGGTGCACCGCGCGCAGCGGCCCGGCATCGGCGTCGGCGGCCACATCTCCACCTACGCCTCCTCGGCCAGCCTGTACGAGGTCGGCTTCAACCACTTCTGGCGCGGCAAGGACCACCCCGGCGGCGGCGATCAGGTGTTCTTCCAGGGCCACGCGTCCCCGGGCATGTACGCCCGGGCGTTCCTGGAGGGCCGGCTCTCCGAGCACGACCTGGACGGCTTCCGGCAGGAGAAGTCCCACCCCGGCGGCGGTATCCCGTCCTACCCGCATCCCCGGCTGCTGCCGAACTTCTGGGAGTTCCCGACGGTGTCCATGGGCCTCGGTCCGATGAACGCCATCCAGCAGGCGAGGTTCAACCGGTACCTGCATCACCGCGGCATCAAGGACACCTCCGAGCAGCACGTGTGGGCGTTCCTGGGCGACGGCGAGCTCGACGAGGTGGAATCGCGCGGCCTGATCCACGTCGCGGCCATCGACGGGCTGGACAACCTGACCTTCGTCATCAACTGCAACCTGCAGCGGCTGGACGGACCGGTGCGCGGCAACGGCAAGATCGTCCAGGAGCTGGAGTCGTTCTTCCGCGGCGCCGGCTGGAACGTCATCAAGGTGATCTGGGGCCGGGACTGGGACAAGCTGCTGCAGGCAGACCGGGACGGCGCGCTGGTCAATCTGATGAACACCACCGCCGACGGCGACTTCCAGACCTACCGGGCCAACGACGGCGCCTACATCCGTGAGCACTTCTTCGGCCGCGACCCGCGCACCAAGCAGCTCGTCGCGGACATGACCGACGAGGACATCTGGAAGCTGCGCCGCGGCGGTCACGACTACCGCAAGGTCTATGCGGCCTACCAGGCGGCCACCACCCATTCCGGGCAGCCGACCGTGGTGCTGGTCAAGACCATCAAGGGCTTCGGCCTCGGCCCGTCCTTCCAGGGCCGCAATGCCACGCACCAGATGAAGAAGATGACCATGGCCAACCTGAAGGAGTTCAGGGACGGGCTGCGGTTGCCGATCCCGGACTCCGCGCTGGAGGCCGATCTCTACCAGCCGCCGTACTACAACCCGGGTCCGGACAGCGACGAGATCAAGTACCTGCACGAACGGCGGGCCCGGCTGGGCGGGTACGTCCCCGAGCGGCGGGTGAAGGCAAAGCCGCTGGTGCTGCCGGGCGACAAGGTCTACGACGTGTTGGTCCGCGGCTCCGGCAAGCAGGAGATCGCCACCACGATGGCGTTCGTCCGGCTGGTGCGTGACCTGTTCAAGGACCCGGAGATCGGCAAGCGGGTGGTGCCGATCATCCCGGACGAGGCGCGCACCTTCGGCATGGACTCGTTCTTCCCGTCGCAGAAGATCTACAACCCGTCCGGCCAGCTGTACACCGCGGTGGACGCCAACCTGATGCTGGCGTACAAGGAATCCGAGCAGGGCGTGATCCTGCACGAGGGCATCGACGAGGCCGGTTCGGTGGCCACCTTCACCGCCGCCTCGACCAGCTACGCCACCCACGGCGAGCCGATGATCCCGATGTACATCTTCTACTCGATGTTCGGGTTCCAGCGGACCGGTGACGGGTTCTGGGCGATCGGTGACCAGATGGGCCGCGGCTTCGTCCTCGGCGCCACCGCCGGCCGCACCACGCTGACCGGCGAGGGCCTGCAGCACGCCGACGGGCATTCGCACCTGCTGGCAGCGACCATGCCGCACGTGGTGGCCTACGACCCGGCCTACGGGTACGAGATCGCGCACATCGTCAAGGACGGCCTGCGCCGGATGTACGGCGGCAGCGAGCAGTGGCCGCACGGCGAGGACGTCTTCTTCTACATCACCCTGTACAACGAGCCGTACCAGCAGCCCAAGCAGCCGGACGACCTCGACGTCGAGGGGCTGGTGCGGGGCATCTACAAGCTGTCGCCGGCCGCCGAGGGCGACGGCAAGGCCCGCGCCCAGTTGATCGCCTCCGGCGTGGGTGTGCGTTGGGCGCTCGAGGCCCAGGACCTGCTGGCCAAGGACTGGGACGTGGCCGCCGACGTGTGGTCGGTGACCAGCTGGACGGAGTTGCGGCGGGACGCCGAGACGATCGAGCGCGCACGGTTGCTCGATCCGGGCTCCGACCCGGGTACGCCGTACATCACCCAGGCGCTCAGCGGCGCTCCCGGCCCGGTGATCGCCACCAGCGACTGGCAGCGCGCGGTGCAGAACCAGATCGCGCCGTGGGTGCCGGGCGACTACGTCGCCCTCGGTGCGGACGGGTTCGGGTTCTCCGACACCAGGCAGGCCGCTCGCCGGCATTTCCTCATCGACGGACCGTCGATGGTGGTGGCGGCCCTGTCGGCGCTGGAACGCCGGGGCGAGTACCGCAAGGGCGCGGCCGCCGAGGCCGCGGCGAAGTACGAGCTGCATGACGTGCGGGCCGGCCGGTCCGGGAATGCGGGCGGCGATTCGTAGCCCGCTGCCCCTGATCGGAAGCCACACGGAAGCCACTCGAAATGGTGATCGGGAACCCCGGTGAAAAACCTCCCAAATCCACCGGCGCCCTGGTAGCAATTCGATCGGGAGAGGCGGTACTGTTCGCCTCGTTGTTGCTCTTCTCCTGATGTCCGCGCGGCATCGCACGGGGTAAAGCGCATCCCCCCGGTCGGAGAAGGACCCGATCGAGGTGTTCCACCCCGCGGGTCAATCCGCGGACAACGCTCGAGGAGAGCAAGCATGGCGCAGGGAACTGTGAAGTGGTTCAACGCGGAGAAGGGCTACGGCTTCATCTCCCCGGATGACGGCTCTGGCGACGTCTTCGTGCACTACTCCGCGATCAGCGGAACGGGCTACAAGTCGCTCGAAGAGGGCCAGCGGGTCAACTTCGAGGTCGAGCAGTCCCCGAAGGGCCCGCAGGCCACCGGGGTCAGCGCAGCCTGATTCACCGTTTGATCCACTGGGAAACACCCGCAGCTGAGGCCGGCGCCGTCATCGGTGCCGGCCTCAGTCGTCTGCCCGGATGAGCAGCGTCCCGCGATGAGCACCGCTCCCCGATGAGCAACGCTCCCCGATGACCACCACTCCCCGGGTGCCCGGGGTCAATGCCGCCCGCGCCCCTGGCGTCAGCGCGGCGACCTTCCGGCGGGTGGAGCGGGCGGCGGGCGGCCTGGCCACCCGGTCGGTGGCGCTGATGGACGAGCGGCTGCCCTGGTTCCGGGTGCTGCCCGCCGAGCAGCGGTCCTGGGTCACCCTGGTCGCGCAGGCCGGCATCTCCGGCTACGTGGTCTGGGCGACCACGCCCGGGCCGGAGTACCGCATCACCGGCGAGGTGTTCGGCACGGCGCCAAGGGATCTGGTGCGCGCGGTTTCCCTGCGGCGCACCGTCGAACTGGTCCGGATCGCCATCACGGTCGCCGAGGACCAACTGCCGGCGCTGGCCGTCGACCCGGCGGAGTCGGTGGCGCTGCGCGACTCGCTGCTGCGTTACAGCCGCGAGGTGGCGTTCGCCGCGGCGTCGGTCTACGCGGCCGCGGCGGAAACCCGCGGCGCCTGGGATGCCCGGGTCGAGGCCGGCGTGGTGGACGGCGTCGTCCGCGGCGAGGACATCGGCGCGCTGTCGTCCAGGGCCGCCGCGCTGGACTGGGATCCACTCGCCGACACCATCGTGGTGGCCGGCGCCGCCCCACCCGGCGACCGGGCCGAGGCCGTCGCCGCGGTGGCCGAGTGGGCAGCCGCCGCCGGCCGGGCGGCCATGGCCGGAGTCCAGGGTGACCGGCTGGTGCTGGTGCTGTCCGGATCGGCACCACCCGGACCGGGGGTCGAGGCCCTGTTCGGCAACGGTCCGGTGGTGCAGGGACGGCCGGGTAGCGGGCTCCGGGGCGCGGTCGTCTCCGCGGCCGACGCACTCGCCGGTCTTGACGTCGCGGCCGGCTGGCCGGACGCACCGCGCCCGGTGGAGGCGGACGACCTGCTGGCCGAACGGGTGCTCGGCGGGGACGCCAGGGCCGCCGAACGGCTCCGCACGGTGATCTACGCACCACTCGTCGCGGCGCCGACGTCGCTGCTGCCCACGTTGGACGCCTACCTCGAGGCC
Source organism: uncultured Actinomycetota bacterium (assembly GCA_963709895.1). Classification (GTDB taxonomy): domain Bacteria; phylum Actinomycetota; class Actinomycetes; order Mycobacteriales; family Nakamurellaceae; genus Nakamurella. The sequence goes on from CAVPYD010000001.1 coordinate 126,290, forward strand.
GGCGGCGCGCTCGAGCCCGCCGCGAGGCGACTGTTCGTCCATCCCAACACCGTTCGCTACCGGCTGCGGCGGATCGCCGAGCTGACCGGGCGAGACCCCACGGAACCTCGTGACCTGCTCATCCTGCAGACGGCGGTCATCCTCGGCCGACTCAATTCCGCAGCAACGACGGCCTGACCGGCCGCCGCTCGACGGGCCCGCAACGAAGATCGTTTGGCTATTCCCGCTGAGTGGTTTGTAGGTTTCCTACAAATCATTCGTCAGGACTTGGTGCCGTTCAACACGCGCGCCGGTACGCCGATCGTGTTTGGCTTGTCCAGTGCTCGCCATCGTCGCTCCCGGTCAAGGAGCTCAGAAGCCCGGGATGCTCGCTGCCTGGCTGGAACTGGACGGCGTCCGGGATCAGGCGGCGGCGATGTCCGACCGGGCTCACCTGGATCTGATCGCGCTCGGTACCACCGCCGGCGCCGACGAGATCAAGGACACCGCCGTCACCCAACCGCTGGTGGTGGCCACCGCACTGTTGGCCGCCGGGCAGCTCACCCTGCCTGCGGGAGCGGCGGTTGCCGGACACTCCGTCGGCGAACTGGCGGCCGCAGCGCTGGCCGGTGTGCTGCCTGCCCTCGACGCTGTCGACCTGGCGGCGATCCGCGGCCAGGCGATGAGCGCGGCCTGCGCGCTGACCCCGACCGGCATGTCGGCGATCATGGGCGGCGACGTCGCCACCGTGCTCGGCACGCTGGCCGAACTGGACCTGGTGGGCGCCAACGTCAACGGCGGCGGTCAGATCGTCGCGGCCGGCAGCACCGCCGCGCTTGCGGCGCTGGCGGCGAACCCGCCCGCCGGCACCCGGGTGATCGGCCTGCCCGTCGCCGGCGCCTTCCACACCTCGTACATGGCCAGCGCCGAGGCCACCGTCGCCGAGCACGTCCGGTCGATCGTGCCCGCCGACCCACAGCGGCCGCTGCTGACGAACTCCGACGGATCGGTGATCGGCGGCCCGGGGGCCGGCGCCACCTTCCTGCAGTTGCTGGTCGCCCAGGTCACCCGCCCGGTGCGCTGGGACCAGTGCATGGCCACGCTGGCGCACATGGGCGTCACCGGCGTGCTGGAACTGCCTCCTGCTGGCACCCTGGTCGGACTGATCAAACGCGAGCTGAAGGGCGTGGCGACGTTGGCGCTGAAGACACCTCAGGATCTGGACGCGGTCTCCGGCTTCTTCGCCGAGCACGCCGGAGTGCACCAGTGAGCGCGCCGAGAAGCTCTGCCAGGAACTCGGCCAGGATCAGCCGGCCAGCGGGGGCGGCGGGTTCCAGGATCTCCGGCCTCGGTCATTTCCGGCCGGACACCGTCGTCACCAACGACGACCTGGCGCAGATCATGGACACCAACGACGAGTGGATCCGCTCCAGGGTCGGCATCGCCGAACGCCGCTTCGCCGGCGAGGACGACACGGTGATCTCGATGGGCGCGCGGGCCTCCGCCAAGGCCATCGCCGAGGCCGGCATCTCCCCCACCGACATCGACACGGTGATCGTCGCGACCTGCACGCTGGAGAGCCCGGTCCCGCACGCAGCCACCCAGATCGCCGGCGCCCTCGGCATCCACGCCCCCGGCTCGTTCGACATCAACGCGGCCTGCGCGGGGTTCTGTTACGGCGTCGCCGCGGCCGACCAGGCGATCCGCGCGGGCACCTCCTCGACGGTGCTGGTAGTCGGCTCCGAGAGGCTCACCGCCTGGACCGATCCCAAGGACCGGGCGACGGCCATCATCTTCGCCGACGGCGCCGGCGCGGTCGTCATCACCGGGTCGGACGAGTCGGAGATCGGCCCGGTCGTCTGGGGCAGCGACGAGACGCACATCGACGCGATCCGCATCGACGGGCGCAACGGCACCTTCTTCCAGGAGGGGCAGACCGTCTTCCGCTGGGCCACCACGAAGATCGGGCAGGTTGCCATCCGAGCCGCGGAGGCGGCCGGGGTGGACCTGGCCGATGTCGACGCGCTGGTCACCCACCAAGCCAACCTGCGGATCATCGACGCCATCGCCAAGAAGGTCATCGCGGCGGGCGCCCGGCCGGACATCAAGGTGGCCAGGGACATCGTGACGTCCGGCAACACCTCGTCCGCATCGATCCCGCTGGCGCTCGACCGGATGCGGGCGGCCGGCGAGGTGTCGTCCGGCGACCTCGTGCTGTCCGTCGCTTTCGGTGCCGGCCTGACCTATGCGGGCCAGGTGTACCTGTGTCCCTGAACCGGGCGCGCGCGTCGCGGTTGCCCTGAGCGCCCAGGCCGTACCCGTGCGGCAGAATGCGCCGGGAACAACTCCCGCCGCCTCCGATTCCGGAGCGGCATATCACCCCCGAAAGGAACCATCGTGAGCAACGAGGACATCATCGCCGGACTCGGCGAGATCGTCGAAGAGGTCGCGGGCGTCGCCGCCGCCGACGTCACCCCCGAGAAATCCTTCACCGACGACCTCGACATCGATTCGCTCTCGATGGTGGAAATCGCGGTGCAGGCCGAGGACAAGTTCGGCGTGAAGATTCCCGACGACGAACTGGCGAACCTGAAGACCGTCGGTGACGCCGTCGCGTACATCGAGGCCAACAAGGCATGAGTACCCGCCCTGACGTCGTTGTCACCGGAATCGGTGCCACCACTCCCATCGGTGGCACGGCTCCGGAGACGTGGCAGGCCATGCTGGACGGCCGGATCGGCGTCGTGGCGAACAACGAACCGTGGGTCGAGGCCAACGACCTCCCGGTCCGGATCTACGCCCCGCTCGCCGTCGACCCGCTCACCGTGCTCCCCAGGGTGGAAGCCCGGCGGTTGGATCGGTGTCAGCAGGTGGCGCTGGTCGCGGCCCGGGAGGCGTGGGCCGACGCCGGCGAACCCGAGATGGACCCCGAACGGCTCGGGGTGATCGTCGGCACCGGCATCGGTGGTGCGCTGACCCTGCTGGGCCAGGACGACGTGCTGGAGACGGTCGGCATCCGCAAGGTCGCGGTGCTGACCATCCCGATGCTGATGCCCAACGGTCCGGCCGCCGCGGTCGGGCTCTGGGCCAAGGCCCGCGGCGGCGTGCACGCGCCGGTGTCCGCCTGCGCCTCCGGCGCGGAGGGCATCGCCTGGGCCTACAAGATGATCCAGGACGGCGAGATCGACGTCGCGATCGCCGGCGGCGCCGAGGCGTGCATCCATCCGCTGCCGATCGCCGGCTTCGCGCAGATGCGGGCCATGAGCACCAGGAACCACGACCCGCAGGGCGCGTCCCGGCCGTTCGACATCGAGCGCGACGGGTTCGTGCTGGGTGAGGGCGCCGGGATCATGGTGCTGGAACGCGCGGACCACGCCAAGGCGCGCGGCGCCAAGATCTACGGCCGACTGGCCGGCATCGGGATGTCCAACGACGCCTTCCACATCACCGCCCCCGAACCGGACGGCGAGGGCTCGGCCAGGGCGATCGCGAAGGCGCTGAAGTCCGCCGATCTCACCAAGGCCGATATCGGGCACGTCAACGCGCACGCCACCTCGACCCCGGTCGGTGACCTGGCGGAGTCCAACACCATCCTGCGGGCCATCGGCGACCACCCGGTCGTCACCGCCACCAAGTCGATGACCGGACACATGCTCGGCGCCGCGGGCGCCGTGGAGGGAATCGCCACCCTGCTGGCGATCCGGGACGGGGTTGTCCCGGGCACCCGCAACCTCAACAAACTCGATCCCGAGATCAAGGTCGATGTCGCGGCCGACAACCGCGAGGTGGACTTGTCCGCCGCCGTGAACGATTCGTTCGGGTTCGGTGGCCACAACGTCGCACTGGTGTTCAGCAAGGCGTAATTGGTTGCCCGCGCCGCGCGGCGCAGTGTGCCGCGCGGCCGGACCAAAGCCGGGTCGTTGTATCCGCTCCGGTACTCCGGGGACTCCTAGTTACTGGACCCTGCCCATTTCACCCTCGATGCCCCAGGCATGTCAGGAGTTTCCGTGACGTCCGTTGCTCAGCCGTTGATCCCAGTGACCGACCCAGCCCGGCTCGATCCCGCCCAGGCTCGGGCGGGTGCGCAGACCCGGCCGAGCACCGGCCCGCGCACCATCGATCCGCGCGAACCCGAGGTGCGGCTGGCCGAACTGCTCGACCCGGGCACGCTGGTCGGCCTGCACCCCACCGACACCTCAGGGGTGTGGGCGGTGCGCGGAAAGATCAACGGCTCCAAGGCCATCGCCTACTGCACGGACGGCACCAGGATGGGCGGCGCGCTGGGCCACGAGGGCTGCAAGCACATCGTCGACGCCATCGACACCGCCGTGCGGGAACGGGTCCCGGTGATCGGCCTGTGGCATTCCGGCGGGGCCCGGCTGGCCGAGGGCGTAGAGGCCCTCGACGGCGTCGGCCAGGTGTTCGCGGCCATGGTCAGGGCGTCCGGCCGGGTGCCGCAGATCTCGGTGGTGCTCGGCGCGGCCGCCGGCGGCGCGGCGTACGGCCCGGCGCTGACCGACATCGTGATCATGGCGCCGGACGCCCGGATCTTCGTCACCGGGCCGGACGTGGTCCGGTCCGTCACCGGCGAGCAGGTGGATTCCGAGGCGCTCGGCGGGCCGGCCGCACACGGCCGCAAGTCCGGCGTCGTGCACATCATCGCCGATTCCGAAGAGGACGCCATGCGGCGGGCCCGCAAGGTGGCGTCACTGTTCTCCCGGCCGGGCATCGCCGGCGTCGCCGGGATGGACGACGATCCCGAACTCGAGAAGAAGCTGCCGGAACAGAAGAACCGGGCGTACAACGTACGGCCGCTGATCGACGGCATCCTCGACGAGCCGATGGAGGAACTGCAGACCAAGTGGGCGCCGAACATCGTCATCGGCCTCGGCCGGCTGGGTGGGCGCACCGTCGGTGTGGTGGCGAACAACCCGCTCCGGCTGGGCGGCTGCCTGGATTCCACCTCGGCGGAGAAGGCGTCCCGGTTCGTCCGGATGTGCGACGCGTTCGGTGTCCCGCTGCTGGTGATCGTCGACGTGCCCGGCTACCTGCCCGGGGTCGGCCAGGAGTGGGACGGCGTGGTGCGCCGCGGTGCCAAGCTGTTGCACGCCTTCGCCGAGGCCGTGGTCCCGCGGGTCACCCTGGTCACCCGCAAGGCCTACGGCGGGGCCTACGTCGCGATGAACTCCAAGTCCCTCGGTGCCACCGCGGTGTTCGCCTGGCCGGACGCGCAGATCGCCGTCATGGGCGCCAAGGCTGCCGTCGGCATCCTGCACCGGCGGAAGCTGGCGGCGGCGGCCCCCGAGGACCGCGACGCGCTGCACGCGCAACTCGCCGAGGACCACGAGAAGCTGGCGGGCGGGGTGGAGAAGGCGGTCGCCCTCGGCTTCGTGGACGAGGTGATCACCCCGTCGCAGACCCGCCGCCGGGTGGCGGAGGCGTTGGCCTCAGCGCCCGCGGGACGCGGGGCGCACGGCAACATCCCGCTCTGACGTCTCGCTCGACCTGGTCATCAGCAGGGTGGCCAGCAGCGCGGCGAGCGCACCGCCGGCGACAACGGCCGCCATCGGCGCGGCGGAGTCGGCGCCGCCCAGCGCCAGCAGCGGGGTCACCAGGATGCCGCCGGCGAACATGCACGCGCCGAGGACGGCCGACGCCGCGCCGGTTGCCTGTGGGCGTTGCAGCGCCAGCACGGTGGCGTTGGCCGAGACCAGGCCACGGGTGGCCACCACCACGAACAGCGGCGCCAGCACCGCGATCATGCCGACCGTCCCGGCCTGCGCCGGGCGTGCTGCCGACCAGCACCAGCAGCACCGCGGCCGCCACCGTTGACCCGATCAGGCCGACGATCAGCAGCCGCCGTACCGCGAACCGGCGAACCAGCCGGGCGTTGAGCAGCCCGAGACCCACCATGCCGGCGGCGTTCAGCGCGAACACCAGGCTGAACTGCGTCGCGGAGAGCCCGTAGACCTCCTGCAGCACGAACGACGACCCGGCGATGTAGCCGAACAGCGAGGCGTAGGCGAACGCGACGGTCAGCGCGTACCCGGCGAACACCCGGTCGCGGGCCAGCGACAGGAAGGCCCGGCCGGTCTGCTTCAGGCCGCCGCGGTGCCGGCGGTCGGCGGGCAGGCTCTCCGGGATGGCCCGCCAGGTGGCGGCGGCGAGCACCAGGCTGATCACGCCGAGGAGGTAGAACATCGGCTGCCAGCTGCCGGTCCAGGCCAGCATCAGCCCGCCGAGCACCGGCGCCAGGATGGGCGCCACGCTGGACAGCGTCATGAACAGCGAGAACAGCCGCGCGGCGGCGACCCCGGAGGCGATGTCCGCGGCGATCGCCCTGGCCAGCACGATCCCGCCGCCACCGGACGCGCCCTGCAGGAACCGCCAGATCACCAGCAACCCGATGGTGGGGGCCAGCGCGCAGAGCACGGACGCCACCGCGCACACCAGGGCCGAGCCGATCAGCAGGCGGCGGCGGCCGTAGGCGTCGGACAGCGGGCCGAGCACCAGTTGCCCGATCACCAGGCCCAGCACGTCGGCCGTCAGGGTCAGCTGGACCGCCGCCGGGCCGGTGCCGAAATCGGCGGCCAGCTGCGGGAACGCCGGCAGGTACAGGTCCATGGACAGCGGGCCGAACGCGGTGAAGCCGCCGAGCAGGATGGTGAGCACGGCGAGCCGCCGGCCGGTCAACGGCCCGGACTGGTCGGGCGGTCGGCGAACTCGGCGCGGTCGGCTGTGGGATCGGTTGTGGGATCGCTGAGGTCACCCGTCAAGTCTGGGCGCTAGGCTTTCATCTGTCCAAGACATCTTTTCGATGCAATCAATCGAGGGAATAGATGGATGTCCGCCAGCTGGAGTACTTCGTGGCGGTGGCCGACGAGCTGAACTTCACCAGGGCCGCGGCCCGCTGCCACGTCGTGCAGTCGGCGCTGAGTTACCAGATCGGCCGGCTGGAACGGGAAAACGGCGTGACGCTGTTCGAGCGCACCAGCCGGTCGGTCCGGCTGGCACCCGCGGGCGAGATGCTGCTGCCCCGGGCCCGGCAGATCCTCGCGGACCTGGATCTGGCGCGCAGCGAGTTGGCCGCCCTGGCCGGGTTGGTGACCGGACGGTTGCGGCTGGGCATGGTGGGCAGCGCCAGCCAGGCGGCGCCGATGGTGGAGCTCACCCTCGCCGACTTTCACCGCACGGCACCCCGACGTGGAGATCACCATCCAGGACACCGGCAGCCGGCACATGGCCGACCAGGTCCGCGCCGGCGCGCTGGACGCCGCGTTCGTCGGGCTGTTCGCCGACCAGGTGCCGGCGGACCTGGTGCACCGGGTGCTGGCGGTGGAACCGCTGGTTGCCGTGGTGGGCGTTGACGACCCGCTGGCCGGGCGCGCCGTCGTCGATCTTGCCCAGCTCGCTGGGCCTTCCGGGGCGCGGCCGTTCGTGGAGATGCGACCGGAATCGGGACTGCGCCAGCAGGTGGACGCGGCCTTCGACCGGGCCGGGGTCACCCGCAGCGCCGCGTTCGAGTTGGGCACATCGGAGGCCGTGGTGCGGTTCGTCGGGCTCGGTTTCGGCGCCGCGCTCGTCCCGCTGTCGGCGACGTCGGGTCGGTCTGGTGTGGCGGTCCTCCGGTTGACCGATCCGCTCGCCCAGCATCCGGTGAGCCTCGTGCATCGTCAGCCGGAGCCGTCGGCGCCCAGCGCGCGGGCATTTCTGGCGCTGCTTCCCGATGGAACTCCCACCGATTCGAGCCGCAGTCGCTGATAGTGCCGGAAATCGACGGTGGTCGGCGTCTGAGTTTGGCAGGTCATTCGGACGGGAACCTGATTTCGGCGACGGACGTTCGCGACACCCGTCCGACCGGTGTTGCATCGGGGCACGGTCTGGTTGTGGGTGGTACCGATGGTGATCGCCATCGGGCTCATCCCGTTCACTACCACGACCTATGGTCGCCCCGGACAGTCATTCGCTCCGGGCAAAGGTGGCCGGTTATTGCGCGGGCTTCGCGCTGTCCTTACCGGCCGTCATTTGGTTCGATGCATTTCGGGCCAGGCGAACTCGGCGGGAAACCTGACAGTCATCGGAATACGACGTGCATCCTCAGCCCGCGGCGCGCGCCTCCGCCGCGATGGCCTCGTGCTCGGCGGACCCCACCACGTCAAGGCCCGGCCGCTGCGCGCGGGCCAGCGCCAGCCGCAGCGCGTACACCCGGGTCGCCGCCTGCTTCAGCACCTCCGGTGACAGCGAACCGTCGCCGGCCGCGGCGATGATCCCGGCGACCGCCGCCTCCGGGTCAGTGGGCATCAGCACCAGGTCCTGGCCCGCCGACCAGCGCCCGCCAGGCGGCCTCGCCAGGCGAGTAGTTCTGCGAGATCGGGGCCATCTCCATCGCGTCGGACACGGTGACGCCGGTGAAGTTCAGCCCGTTGCAGCCGGCGGTCCCGGGGCCGCGCAGCAGGTCGTTGACGACGGCGCTCGGAGATGCTCGACGGCACGGTGTCGCCGACTGCGGGCACCAGCACATGCCCGGTCATCACCAGCGGCCACGCCCGCCTCGACACCGCCGCGCATCGGCACGGACTTCGACCGTGTTCCACACGTCGCAGGTGACGTCCAGCGTCGGCAACGACTCGTGGGTATCCGCGGATATCCGGCCGAGGCCCGGGAAATGCTTGATGGTGGCCGCGAGGCCCGAGCTCTGGTAGCCCTGCACGGCGGCGGCGACCAGCTGCGCGTCGCGCTGCGGGTCCGACCCGAACGAGCGGTCGCCGATGGCCGAGGATCCCGATGCCGGCACCACGTCCGCATCCGGGGCGAAGTCGACGTTGATGCCCACCGCCAGCATTTCCGCGCCGGCCGCCGCGGTCACCTTCTTGGTCTGCGCCACGGCTTCGTCCGTGGGGGTGATCCCGGCGAGTTCCGCCGTCGCCGGGGAAGTCGGTGAAGCCGTTCACCAGCCTGGTGACCAGCCCGTACTCCTGGTCGGTGGCGATCAGCAGCGGCGCGCCTGCCTGCGAGGTCGGGACCTGCGACTGCAGGTCCTTCGTCACCGCGAGTACCTCATCGGGGGTGCCGGAGGTGGTGCCGTCGATCGCGCCGTCCGAGCCCATCAGGATGACGCCGCCCAGGTGCAGCCGGGCGACGAGATCGGTGCCGACGGCCTGCGCGGAATTGGCCATCACGACCATCCCGGCCTGGTCCGGCACGCTCATCCCGGCCACCGCAGCGGCGGCCTGCGCCATGTCGGCGTCGGTGACCAGGCCGCCGGCCGCCACCGGCTGGGCCGGCGCGGGAGCGGGCGTGGCCGGCGCCGTCTGCGGTGCCGGTGCCGCAGTGGACGGGGCCGCGGTCGACGCTGGGGGCGCGGCGGACGCCGATGCGCAGTGCTGCGGCCGGGGGGCGCGCTGGGCGAATCCTGCCGAGGCAGACGACGCGGACGACACGGACGAGGCGGTGGCGGCCTCCGGACCTGTCGACGACCCGCAGCCGGCAGCCACCGCGACGATGCCCAGCGCAGCGAGCGTCGCCGCCAGCGCACGGCGCCGCGGGCCGTGCGGCGGACAGTGCTGTGGGCGCGGATCACCCGCATGCCGTCATCGATTGGGCCGACGGGTCGATTCCGCTGAGCACCAGGCCGTGGTCGGTGTCGCTGAGCAAGTAGGTCACGTCCCAATCAATGCACTCGGCGGGCAACGTGGGCGGTGCCAGTTCGACGGACTGCTGCGAGGTGAACATGATGCGCGCCCGCAACGGATCGTCGGACACCGCCGTCACCACGAGGTTCGAATCGACGCTGGTGGAGTACTCCCTGGCCCACCGCTGCGGATCCTGCACGGAGGACTGTGCGGGGGCGACCAGGGACACCCAGGAGGCGTAGTCACGGTTGTTGATGGAATCAAAGTAGCCCTGCAGGACGTCCCGGATCTCCCGAGCCCGCGGATGCTGGTCGGCGCCGGCGCGCCAGCCGGACGGATCGGTCGGCGGACGGCCCGGCGGTGTAGCCGATGGACACACTCGAACTGTCCACCTTCTGCCGGCCAAGAGCCCACGCGGCGGTCGCCCCCGCCGTCAGAATGACGATCAACAGGGCCGACAGCAGCACTGTCACACTCCGGCCGGTCAGCCGCATCCGTTCGGTTACCTTTCGCGTCGTCATACCCCGAAAGGTTCGACGTACCGCGGCGGGTCGGGTTGCCTGAAATGGTCAGCTTGAGGTAATGGGACGGCGTGAGACGCCTCTCATTACGCTGCCCCGCTGCTCCGCGACCCCACCCGATGGTGACCCGGCTGCTCAGCCGACCTGATGCAACCAGGTGACGGCGGTGCCCTCGCCCGCTCGCCGGTAGGGCTCCAACTCGGCGTCGATATGCGTCCCGAGCAGTTCCGCGAGCCGATGCTGGGCCGCATCCAGGCTGGTCGCCGAGCTGATCAGCGAGCGCAACTGCTCCTCGCCGACCATCACGTCGCCGTTCGCGGACATCGCGGTCCGCCAGACACCCCTGCCGGGCACGTGACAGATCCGCTCTCCGTCGACACCGGGGCTGGGTTCCTCGGTCACTTCGAACCGAAGCATCGGCCACGCCTTCAAGGCGTTGGCAAGACGGCCGCCCGTCCCTGGCTTACCTGCCCAGTTGACGTCGGCACGCAACGAACCGGGAGCGGCGGGTTGTTCTGTCCAGGACAGCGACACCCGGCCCCCGGTCACACCGGAGATCGCCCACTCGACGTGCGGACAGATCGCCGCGGGCGCCGAATGCACGAACACCACACCACGGGTCACTACCATCCACCTCCGCTCGCGCTCCATCGTCTTCCCCAACGTGGAGGCCGCGGCGAACCGGCAGTCCGCGCCGAAACGCGGTTGATCCGTGCTGCGTGTGCAGTTGTGTGGCCATTGTGCACTGTGTGACGGCCCCAGCGCCAGCGTCCGGGGATCCGAGCAGCGGAAATCTTTGCGCACCATCGGTGCGCCGGTGCTCAGACGCGCTGTCAGCGCGACGACACCGGGCATCACGCGGGCCGTGACGATGGCCGGCGCACAGCTCTGGCCGGCCGCGCTCGTGTCGAACTCACGTCGAACGCAGCGGTCCCGCAGCGGCTTCAGTGCGCGTGGTGCGGGTCTGCGTCCGTCCAGAGCGGTTGTCCGGGTTCGCTCGGGGTCCACGCGCCCGACGAGCGCGAATCCTTGCCGAACAGCGGACCGGCAACAGCCAGGGCCAGCAGAATCATCACGATCAGGAGGGCGGTCATGACTCAAGAGTGGACCTGTGGATTGCCCATGTCCATCTGTTTGTTCTTCCGGGAATGCGTAAGATGAACTGCATGATTGACGTGCGAAAGCTGGAGATCCTCAGCGAGCTGGACCGGTGCGGCACGATCGCCGCGACCGCTGCCGCAGTTCATCTGACACCGTCGGCTGTCTCGCAGCAGATGGCGGCGCTGTCCAGGGAGGCCGGCACGCCGATGTTGGAACCGGACGGGCGGCGGGTGCGGCTCACCGAGGCGGCCGCGCTGCTGCTCAGCCACGCGCATCAGATCTTCACCCACATGGAGCACGCCGAGTCCGACCTCGCCGCGTTCCGCCGCGGTGACGCCGGCACCGTGCGGCTGGGCACGTTCAGTTCCGCGATCAAGGCGATCGCGGTACCTGTGGTGACCGACATGGCGTTGACGTCGCGGCTCCGGCTGGAGATCCGCGAGGTCGAACCGGAGAACGCCATCGGCGCGCTGCTGGCCCGGCATGTCGACGTCGCGGTGACGATGGCCAGCGGGGAGTTCCTGCTCGGCCACGACGATGCGCGCCTGCAATCCGAGCACCTGCTGGACGACGTCATGGACGTGGCGTTGCCGTTCGGCCACCCGCTGGCCGAGGAGTCCGAGATCGACCTTGCCGACCTGCGGGACGCCGACTGGATCATGGCCACGCCGGGGGTGCCGTGCTGGCGGATCACCCGCGACGCCTGCGAACGGGCGGGGTTCGTGCCGCGGGTGCGGCATTACGCCGACGAGTTCGTCGGGGTGGTCGGGCTGATCTCCGCCGGCCATGGGGTGAGCCTGCTCCCCCGCCTCGCCCAGCCGGAGTTCGTCGACGAGGCCATCGTGCTGCGCCCCGTGGCGGGGGTCAGCCCGGTGCGCAGGATCGGTGCGCAGATCCGCTCGGGAACGGCCGACCAGCCGCACATCGCCCCGGTGCTCGCCTCACTGCGCAGGGCCGCCGCCGACGTCGCGGACGGACCGCTCGAGTGCCGGCCGGCGTTGCACCGCGCTCTGGTGCCCGTCGTCTCAACGGCCTGACGCCGCGTCGACGGCCTGACGCCGCGTTGATGGCCTGACGCTGGGTTGACGGCCGGACGCTGGGTGGTTCGCGCACTGCGGCGGCGGACCCTCCGCGGCGCGCGACCGGGCGGCGGACTACTTGGCGCTCAACCGATATCGGCCACGTGCGCGATGTTGGCGGCGTCGTCCGGCGCGCCGGACGGCTGCTCGGCGAACCAGGCGTCCAGGATCTCGCCCAGCACTGCTTCCGACGTCATCCGCAATGACAGCGCCAGCACATTGGCGTCGTTCCACCGGCGGGCACCGGCCGCGGTCGCCGCGTCCAGGCAGAGCGCCGCCCGTACACCCGGCACCTTGTTCGCGGCGATGGAGGCGCCGGTCCCGGTCCAGCAGCACACCACGGCCTGTTCGGCGCGGCCCTCGGCGACGTCACGGGCAGCGGCCTCCGACGCCCAGGCCCACCCCGCGGGTTCGCCGGGCGCCAACGCCCCGTGTTGACGCACCTGGTGCCCGCGGATCCGCAACTGTTCCAGCACGGCGCCGGCGACACCGGTGTCCTCGTCGGCGGAGACGGCGATCAGCATCGGGCCACCGTACCCTCGACGAACACTGCTCCCCGTTGCTCTGGAGGACCCGCCGTGGCAACCACCCTGATCGCCCTGATCCGCGGCATCAACGTCGGTCCGAGCAAGCGCGTGGCGATGGCCGACCTGCGCGACCTGCTCGCCGGGCTCGGCTACACCGACGTCCGCACCCACCTGCAGAGCGGGAACGCGGTGTTCTCCACCGGCAGCAAGCCCGCCGCGGTCGCCGCCGACATCGAGGAGTCGCTGGCCGAGAAGGTGGGCGTTCGGGCGTCGGTGGTGGTCCGCACCGGCCGCCAACTGACCGCGGCGATGGCCGCCGATCCGCTGGGCGACATCGCCGACAACGGCTCGCGGCATTTCCTGGGCTTCCTGTCCGCCGAGCCCGACCGCGCCAAGGTGGCGGCCATCCCCGAACTGGGCGCCGACGCCGACACCGCCCCGGACGTCGTGCGCCTGGTCGGCGACCACCTGTACCTGTGGTGCCCCAACGGCATCCTGAAGGCGACGTTCAGCAAGATCGACTGGGACCGCAAGCTCGGCGTCGTGGTGACCATGCGCAACTGGAACACCGCCACCAAGCTCGCCGACCTCGCCGCCGCCTGACCCCCCTTCCGGTCCGGGGCCGGGGGCGGGCGGGGACGGATGGGTTCAGGGCGCGCGGAACAACGCCTGGTCGAGCAGCGGAGCCTGGGCGCGGGCCCAGGGTGACAGGCCGCTCGCCGGGTCGGCGGCGGCGTCCATGAAACGCTGCCAACTCCACCACGCGACCGCGTCGACCTCGTCGGCGCGGGCCCGCACGTCGCCGGAAATGCCGCAGACGAACACCGGACAGAGCTCGTTCTCCTCGACCCGCCCGTCGGAGGCCCGGTAGCTGAAGTCGGGCAGCACGACCCGCAGGTCCTGGGGCTCCAGGCCGAGTTCGAACCGCATCCGGCGCACGGCCGCATCTCGGGGAGTCTCACCCGGGGCGGGATGCCCGCAGCAGGTGTTGGTCCACACCCCGGGGAAGGTGAGCTTGTCCCCCGACCGCTGACTCACCAGCAGGCGCCCATCGCCGTCGAAGCCGTAACACGAAAATGCCAGATGACGTGGCGTGTTCGGGCCGTGCACGGTGGCCTTGTCGGCAACGCCGATCGGCCGGCCATCGTCGTCGACCAGCACCACCTGCTCGCCGCCGGCGACCTTCGGCCCAGTCGCCCCCGTCGGCCCAGTCGGCCGAGTCGCGCCCGTCGGCCCACTCGGCCCACTCGGCACCGCCGGATGCAGGAGCGGGGACGGACTGTTCACCGGCGTCGACACCGGACCCAGACTACCGACAGCCCGGGCGGCCCCTTGGACGCCCGGGCTGTCGATCGGGTCAGTGGTCCGCTGATCGGGTCAGCGATACCGCTTCACGCCTCGGCCGGCATCTCCTCCTCAGCGGCCACCGAGTCGTCCTGCCCACGGCGGTGGAAGGCAAACGCGCACAACACGACTGCCAGCATGGCGTAGCCAAGCGCGACCTGCGGGTCGGCGGCCCAGCCGACCTCGGAAGCATGGATCAGCCCGATCCAGCTCAGCGCCGCACCGACCCCAGCGGCGATCGCCGAGGCGTAGAACTTCCGCATCAGGATGAACGCCACGATCGACCCGAGCACCATGCCAGCCAGCACCGCGCCCTCGCCGAGCGTCTTGAGGCCCTGGTAGACCAGGCCGGCGTTGCCCAGCGCCTCGTCACCGACCTGCGCGGCAGTTGTTCCCGCAGCGGCGAGGGCGTTGTCGATCAACCCGGTTCCCCAGGACGCCAGGTTGGGCAGGATCGCGGCCACCACCGCGGCCGCCTGGATGCGCGGCACGGACTGGAAGGCCTGTGCGCCGATCAGCAGCCCGATGTACAGCAGGATCGGCACGATCGCCGGAATGGGCAAGACCGTGTTCAGCACACCGAACAGGCCCAGGAAGCAGAGCAGCGCGATGAAGACGCCGCTGGCCATCGAGTACGAACCGCGCCCGCCCGCTGCCTTCCAGCCCGGGTGGCCGATGTACACGGCCGGCGGGAACGGCGAACCGAGCGCCGACCCGATGATCGCGCCGGAGCCGTCGGCCAGCAGCACACTGCGCAGGTTGTAGCTGTCCCCCGCCGCCGCCGCGCTCTCCACGTTGCTCATCGCCTCGGCGAAGTTGTAGACACCCAGCGGGATTGCGGTGGCCAGCAACGGAGCCAGGTTGCTCAACCCGTTGAACAGCATGTCGAAATGCAGCGTCGGCACGGCGATCGCGATGTCGCTGACGGCCTGCTGGACATCGGGCACCGACATGTACCCGCCGATCCAGCCGATCGCCGTCCCCACCAGCAGCGCGGCCAGGCCGACCGGAATCCCACCGGGCAGCCTGATGTTGGTGAAGAATCCGACCAGGATGATGCCCAACACCGGCAGGCCGATCCAGGCCGCCTCCCAGATCTGCGCGGCGGGCCGCATCGAGATGAAGGTCAGTGAGATACCGGCCAGCGTGCCGAGCATCGCGGCCCTCGGGGTGATCTTGCGGATGAACGGCCCGACGAACGCGCCGATCAGCACGATCACGCCGATCACGAACGCCCAGGCCAGGCCGGCTTCCCAGGCCCGGATCGGGTCGCCGGTGGTCAGGAAGATCGGCAACATGATCACGAAGACCACGATGAACATGTGCGGGACGCTCGGCCCGTACGGCAGCGCGGTGACGTCCGTCCGGTTCTCCCGGCGGGCCAGCCGACGGGCCAGGAACGTGTAGTAGATGTTGCCGGCCAGCATGGCGATGCCCAGCGCGGGGAGCACCGTGCCGAGCACGTCGGTGGCCGGGATCTGTACGACGAAGATGAGCAGCGAGGTCAGCGTCAGGACGTTGACCAGGATGTTGAAGCCGAGCCCGAAGAACGCGTTGGTCTCGCCACGTGTCCACCACGGGATCTTGAGCGAGTCCGCCGACTTCGAGGACTTGAATCCGGTCAGGTTCATGGGTCTTTTCTCCTTTGCGGAGCGGTGCGAGTGTGGGGGAAATGCCTGCCGCTGCGACGCCGTCGTCGATGCTGCGGAAAAGCGGTGAATCAGGCGCTCAGCACCGGCTGCCGCAGGGCCTGTAGCAGCGCCGTGGAGTCGGCGACCCACCCGAAGATCCCCCCCTGGGCCGCAACCATTTCCAGGCCGACACGCTGGAATTCCGGGAAATAGGAACCGACACAGTCGGACAGCACGAGCGCGTCATAGCCGCGGTCGTTGGCTTCCCGCACCGTGGTGTGCACGCAGACCTCGGTCGTCACCCCGGTGACGATCAGATGGGTGATGCCCGCGTCCTGCAGGATCGCGCCGAGTTCGGTTGCGTAGAACGCGCCCTTGCCGGGCTTGTCAATGACGATCTCCCCCTCGATCGGCGCGAGTTCGTCGATGATGTCGTGCCCATACTCACCGCGGATCAGGATGCGACCGTGCGGGCCGACGTCACCGATGCGCTGAGAGGGCTTGCCGCGCTGCAACTTTGCGGGCGGACAGTCCGAGAGATCCGGCAGGTGACCTTCTCTGGTGTGGATCACCAACAGTCCGGTGTCCCTGGCGGCGGCCAGCACCTCGGCCAGCGGGGGCACCACCTTCTGCAGCAGGCTGACGTCATTGCCGAGAGTTTCGCCGAAACCGCCCGGCAGCAGGAAGTCTCGCTGCATGTCGATGACGATGACGGCGACCTTGCCCGCAGGCAGCGGGAACGGTCCCGGCTCGGCAGCGACGGTCGCGGGCGTGTCGTCCAGGGATGGGATGTCGCTCATGTGCACTCCTGATGTTCAGCGAGCGGGGATTGGGCTCGGTCGGCCGGCGTGGCCTACCGGATGTGCTGGTCCATCGATTCGGCGGCAAGGTACGCCCGCCAGCCGCCGAACCCGGTGATGTCGATCGCGGTCGGGTCGGCGAGAACCGTTGCGTCGGCGACGAATCCGATCTCCGATGTCCCGTCGGCCAGCAGTACTCGGCCCAGGCAGACGGAATCAGCTGCGGCAGCGAGGACTTCGCCAAGGCCAGCGGACGGGAGCACCCAGGTTTCCGCCTCGATGGCCGCGCCACCGGTGTCCACCCTGACCAGCACGGGGACGGGGACGGCGGCACCGACCCGCAGCAGCCGGTAGCTGGGTGCGGTGGAGGTCCGGGACACCATGACGCCGCCGCGATCGGTCAGGTCGGCGCTGCGCGGTTGGTCGGACAGGTGATGTCCGACCACTACCAGGGTCGTCGACGGCAAGGCGTCGGCCGACCCCCGCCGGTCGGCGGGAACCGCAGGTCGGACGGCCACGGCTGGTTCGCCCGCCAGCCTGGCCGCCATCGCCAGCACCCGGTCGTCGGCCAGCGCGGGTCCGAGGACCATCAGGGCCGCAGGCCTGCCGTCGCTGGTCAGCCCGGCGGGAACGACCGCCGCACACAGGTCGAGCAGGTTGCCGAAGTGCGTGTAGTGGCCCAACGCGGTGTTGGTGGCGATGGGGTCCGCCAGCACCTGCTCCACCGTGAAGGTCGTGCCGACGGCGGGCAGGATCAGCACGTCCATGTCCCGCCAAAGCCGGGCGACCTTGGTGCGCAGCTCACCCAGGCGATGCTCCGCGGCGAAGACATCCGTTGCGGTGTAACGCCTTCCACCCTCCAGGATGGTGCGGATCACCGGCAGGATGGCATCCGGCCGGTCGTCCAGGAAGGTGCCGAATTCCGCCAGCCGCTCCGCCACCCATGGCCCCGAGTAGAGCAGCGCGCCCGCGTCCAGGAACGGCCCGAGCGGGATCTCGACGGTGCGGTCGAAGGCCCGTTCGATCCCGGCGCGAGCCGCCAGGTGTGCCTCCCGCATCGGACCGTCACCGAAGAACTCCAACTCGGCGACGTCGGGAAGTCCGATGCGGAAGCTGTTGGTGTCACGGCTGTCCCGTCGTCGCGGCCGGCTGTACGGATCTCGCTCGTCGACCGCGGCGACCACGTCGAACACCCCGGACAGGTCGGCGACACTCCCGGCGATCAGGCTGATGCAATCCAGCGACCGGCACGCCGGCACCAGTCCTACCGTGCTGATCAACCCACGTGACGGCTTGAAACCGGCGATGCCGTTCAACGCCGGCGGTACCCGCCCGGAACCGGCGGTGTCCGTCGCCACCGTGAACGGAACCTCTCCGGTGGCCACCGCCAGCGCAGAACCTGAACTAGATCCCCCGGAGATCATGCCGTTGCCGAAAACGCTGCGCGGCAACGTGTATGGCGTGCGGGTCCCGTTCAAGCCGGTGGCGAATTGATCGAGATTGGTCTTGCCGACGAAGATTCCGCCGGCGTCGAGCAATCGGGACACCACCGGAGCGGTGGCTTCCGCCTGATACGCGTACTCCGGACAGGCCAGAGTCGTTGCCACCCCGGCAATGTCGATGCTGTCCTTGACCCCGAACGGCACCCCGTACAGCGGCAGCGAGCCCGGGTCCGGGTGCTGCTCGAGTTCCTTGGCCCGCAGGATCAGGTCGGAGCGGTCGATGACGGAGATCCAGGTGCCGTCATCACCGCGCTCGCTGATGGCGGCCAGCACCGTTTCCACCATCTCGGTGGGCGTCAGGTGGTTACTGCGGTAGGACTGTGCCAACTCGGAAATCGACGGACCGTGCACCGGACCGCCATGCGGACTCTGAGGCATGCGGTCGATTGTCGACAATCGCTGTATCGCGCAGGGAACTGCCGTGTTAACAGTGCGCTACGCGCCGGGCGGGCGACCGGCCGCTGTCAGGCGTGCTCGGCGACCGGCGTCGCGCCCACCGGCGCCTCCGCGCGGAAGCGCAGGTACCGCTGTCCGCCGTGTTCCTGCAGCGCATCCAGCACCACCCGAGGGTCGTTGCTCTCCAGCGCGGTGACCAATTCCTCGTGCCTTCGCAGGCCCTCCCCCGGCCCCATCAGTGACGCCTCGAGCCGGAGGTTGACGGCCATCGGGCGCTGGAGCTTGAGCAGGATCGGTTCCAGCGCGAGATCGAGTTGACGGTTGCCCGCGAGCGAGACGATGGCCGCGTGGAAGTCGCGGTGCGCGTCGTCCTTCGCGAGCTGGTCGCCGAGCTCCTGGGCAGCACGCATCCGTTCCAGGTGCAACCGCACGTCGGCCAGCGGGTCGATCCCCGGCCGGGTGGGCAGCGGCAGGGCGGCCGTCACCGCGTAGTGCTCCAGGACAGCGCGTACCTCGAACAGCTGCCGGATGTCCTCCTCCGACCAGGTGGCCACCCTGGCGCCGCGCCGCGGCAGATGTTCCACCAGTCCCTGCTGGGCCAGCAGCCGAAGAGCTTCTCGCAGCGGCGCGCGGCTGATCGAGAATCGTTGCCGTATCTGCTCTTCGATGAGACGTTCGCCGGGTTCCAGTGCGCCGCTGAGGATCTCGTCACGCAGCTGCCTAGTGGTCACCTCGACCAGGCTCGGCGCGAACAATTCGACGGCGGCGGGATCGACACTCATCGAGTTTCGTGCCTCCCCTCAGGCGGCTGGGCGGGGCCGGGTGGACCAGGGTGGACCCGCGACGTAGGACACAGTGTAGGAGGCCGACGCAGGAAACCCCGGCCGACCGGAGCGGAGCTCCGACGGGCCGGGGTGGTCCGGGAATTGTCAGCAGCGGCCGCGCGGCCTCAGGCTGCGGTCTTGACCAGGTGGCAGGTCGCATCGATCGCGAACCACTTGCCGTTCAGCCCCTGGCCGTTCGCATCGCCCGGAGCGTTGTCGCCGGCGTAGTAGTAGAGCGCCCACTTGCCCATGACCAACTGACGACTACCGTCCGGACGCTCGATCGTCTTGGCGCCCGATGCCTGTAGTTCGTCGGAGATGGTGAAGTCGGCGGACACGGTCAGCGGCGGCCAGGCCGTCGCGCAGGCATCGAAGCATGTGGTCTGACCCTCGGGGTCATCGGTGAAGGCGTACAGCGTGTGGCCGTTGGCGCCGACCATCACCTCACCCAGATTGCCGACCTGGGCGATGTCGACCACCGGTCCCTGGGCCGGAGCCGCCGCGGGGGCCGGTGCAGGTGCAGGTGCAGGTGCGCAGCAGCAGGTGCGGGGGCGGCGGGTGCGAGGGCGGCGGGTGCCTGCGCGGCGGGCGCCGGCGCGGCCGCACCGGCCGGGCCCTTGACGAGCTTGCCGTCGGCACCGACCGCGAACCACTTGGTGCCGACACCCTGGCCATTGGTCTCGCCCGGCGCGCCGTCACCGGCATAGAAGTAGACCGGCCACTTGCCGATCTTGAGCTGCTTGCTGCCGTCGGGCCGGTCAACAGTGCTGACCAGCGCCGGGTCAACGCCGGCCGGCACGGTGAAGCCGGCCTCGACCGTCACCGCGGGCCAGGCGGCCGCGCAGGCGTCGAAGCAGGTGCTGGTGCCTGCGACGTCGTCGGTGAACCCGTACAGCGTGTGCCCGTTCGCACCCACCAGCACCAGGCCGAGGTCACCGGCCTGTGCCAGCGCCGCCGGGGCCGGGGCCGGTGCCGCCGGGGCCGGTGCCGCCGGCTGGACCGCGGCGGCCGCGGAAATCGTTGCGGTACCTGCGATCTGGCTGCCCTGGCCGCAGGCCGACAGGAGCAGACCAGCGGCCACGACCGCAATCGGGGCGGCCAGAATCGAGCGCAATTTCATGACGAGGACCTCTCGGAATGGGGAGCAAGGCGGACCAGGACAGGCGGGCCGCGGGCGGTGGTCCGATCGATCGCCCGGCACCGAGGAATACGGGGGGTCCGGGCAAACGGTTCTCAGGTTGCGGCGAGAACCGTTGACGGCCTCGCCGACGTACTTCTGTTATGACGTCAAGCGGATTACCGGTCACCGGGTATGCGGGCAGCCGAAACCTGCCAGGGCGTCTGAACTACCCTCAATCAGGTGCTGAGCCAGGAGGACATCGGACGCTTTCGCGCCGGCGACTCCGATGCCGTCCGCCTGGTGTACCGGGAGTATGGCCGGCTGGTCTATGCCGTGGCCAGGAACCTGCTCGGCTCGACGCAGTTGGCCGAGGAGGCGACTCAGCAGACCTTCCTGAAGGCCTGGCGATCCGCCGCGACGGTCGAACCCGGTCGCGATCTGGCGCCATGGCTGGCGACCATCGCCCGGCGCACCGCGATCGACATCCACCGGCAGGAATCACGGGAGACCGCCGGCAACCTGGAGGATGTGCCGGTCGCGCACCCGGCCATCGTCCAGCAGCCGGCGGCGATCGAGCGCACCTACGACGTATGGCAGGTCAGACAGGCACTGGACGAACTGCCGCCCGACGAGCGGGTGGTGGTGCAGCTGCAGCACCTGGAGGGGCTCACCCAGACCGCGGTCGCGGAGCGGCTGAACCTGCCGGTCGGGACGGTGAAATCGCGGGCGCACCGGGCGCACAAGAAACTCGCGGCGAAACTCGGGCATTTACGAGAGGGCTTCGATTGACGCCCTGACCGGCCGGCGCCGGCCGCGGACCGGCACAGCAACGATCAGAGATCGACAGCAACCGATTCGAGCACAGCACCGTTCGAGCACAGCAGCACTACGTATCGTCGAAGACCGGAATCGGGAGGAGGTGAGCAGTGATGGCACCGGCGAATGACGGAATCGACGGCCCGGATGACGGTCGGTCCAATGGTCGGCCCAGTGGTCGGCACAGCGCCGACGACGGCGTGACGGACGACGCCAGGGTGGACTACCTCAGCGGCGACGCGGGCGTCGTCCTCGATGCGGCTGATCAGGCCGAACTCGATGAATTGCGCGCGCTGCTCGCCGACCCGACACTCTGGGCCGAGCCGCCCGCCGACCTCGAGGATTCCGTCGTCGGTCTCATCGCCGCCGAGCGGGCGGCGGCGCAGGGCACCGCCAACGACAGCACCAACATCACAGCCGCCACCACTGACGTCACCGCTGACCTCACCACTGACGGCGTCCCCGACGTTCCAGAGAACGGCCGCGGTCGCCCGCCGGCCGGCGACCCAGGCCCCTTGGCCGCGGTTGACGATGACGGAACACCGATCGATCTCGCCGCCGCACGGGAGCGGCGCGATCGCGCGGGACACCGCCAGGGCAGAACGCGGCGCTCGTCGGCGGTGGGCACGTCCCGGGATTCTGGTCGCCGCGGCAGCGGCGGTGGTCGCGGTGGCGCTCACCGGAGTCCTGCTGCTCCGCGACACCGGCACGCCGCAACGGCGCTTCGACGTGGCGCTGTCGGCGACCGAGTTGGCTCCCGGCGCGTCCGGCGACGCCAGCATGGTCCGGACCGACTCCGGCTGGGAGATCCACCTGCAGGCCACCGGCCTCCCGCGGCTGGACAACGGCGCGTTCTACCAGGCCTGGTTGCGCAACGCCGATGGCGTGCTGGTGCCGATCGGTTCGTTCAACGAGGGAACGGACGTCACGCTGTGGTCCGGAGTTTCGCCGGAAACCTTCTCCACCTTCACCATCACCAGGGAATCGGCCGACGGCAACCAGGACTCGTCAGGCCAACGGGTGATGTCGGGCTCCGCCGTCGAGCAACACTGAACGGCAGCCAACAGGTTGTCCACAGCTTCGGATCCGCGCCTCCATCCGGGTGACAGGCTGAGTACCCTTCCAGAGTGAGTACCCGCCTGGACGACCCGTTGGTCGATCGCGAGCGGGAGACCGAAGCCATCGACCGGTTGTTGGCCCGCGCCGACCATCAAGCCGGCGGCTTGTTGATCGAAGGTCCGCCCGGCATCGGAAAATCCAAGTTGCTCGCGCTGGCTCGGCGCCGGGCCAACGGACTCCGGGTGGTCAGCGCCCGCGGGTCGGAAATCGAACGCGACATTCCGTTCGCCGTAGTCCGGCAACTCCTCGAGCCCGTCCTGCATGCGGCTTCCGACGAGGAGCGCGCGGAACTGCTGGCCGGTGCCGGCGGCCTGGCGGAGCGTGCGCTCAACGATCCGGACACCGACCAGGGCGCCTCCGCCGAACCTGTCTCCGCCACCCTGCACGGCCTGTACTGGTTCACCGCGAACCTGGTCGGCAGGGAGCCGGTACTGATGATCATCGATGATGTGCAGTGGGCGGACGTCGCTTCGCTGCGCTGGCTGGCCTATCTGGCGCAGCGGATCGACGGGCTGAACCTGTTGCTGCTGTTGGCCGCGCGTCCGCGCCAGTCGGATTCCGACGAGCAGCCGTGGGACGCACTGGACAGTGTGCCGGAGTTCGAGATCATCCGGCCGCGCGGGCTGACGCTGGACGGGGTCGCTCGGCTGACCCAGGACGTGATGTCGGTGACGCCGGAACCCGAGTTCGTCCTCGCCTGCCAGCAGGTGACCCGTGGCAATCCTTTCCTGATTCGCGAGCTGCTGGGCGAACTGGCCGCCGGCGGAGTCGCGCCCACCGCCGCGAACGTGCCGGTGGTCGAACGCCAGACCTCACGGACGGTGAGTCGCGCCGCGATCGGCCGGCTGCGCCGGCTGCCGCCGGAATGCCGGGCGGTGGCCGATGCGGTGGTGGTCGCCGGCGATCGGTGCGAGCTGCCCCTGGCCGCCGCCATCGCCGGGCTCGACGAGGACACCGCGTCGCGCGCCGCCGACGCGCTGGCCGAGGCCTTCATCCTCGATCCCGGCAGGCCGCTGGACTTCGTCCATCCGCTGGTGCGGTCCAGCGTCTATGCCGACATGGGTGTTGCCGAACGCAATGCCCTGCATCGCAGGGCCGCGGGTTCGTTGACCTCCATCGGCGCGCCCGTCGAACGGATCGCGCTGCACCTGCTGGCCAGCGAACCAAGGGCGGACGCCGAGAGCGTCGAGATCCTGCGGCGGGCAGCCCGGCAGGCGCAGAGCCGGGGCGCCACCGAGGCGGCCGTCGTCAACCTCACCCGGGCCTGGCAGGAACCGCCGCCGCCGGACGTCTTCAGCGATGTCGCGCTGGAACTCGGCACTGCGGAGCGGCACGCCGGCAGGCTGGAACCGGCGATCGGCCATCTACGGGAGGCGATCGGCGCGACCACCGACCCCCGGCGCCGCGCGGTGGCTGCCGGCGAGCTGTGCACCGCGATGATGTACACCGGCGAGCAGAGCGCTGCGCCGGTGGTGGCACTGCTGGACGCGATCGCGGCGCTCGGGGACGCCGATCGTGATCTGGGATTGCGGCTGGAGAACCTGCGGGCGATGGCGGCCGAGGGGTCCAGCGACGCGCGACGGTTGGTGGACGCCGCGGGCAGCCGCTTCGGCTGTGACCCGGCGGCGCCGAGGACGCGAGCCGAGCGCATCCATGTCGCCTCATTGGGGTTGGAGGCCGCGTACCGGGAGCCGGTGCACGTCGGCCGGGCGCTGGCCAGACGAGCTGTCGAGGGTGGCGACCTGCTCGGCGATCCCGGACCGGGCGAGCACTCGTTCTTCTTCGTGCCGTTCGCGCTACAGATCAACGGGGCCTTCGACGACGCGATCGAGATACTCACCAGTGCAATGGAAGTCGCGCGACGTCAGGGTTCGGCGTTTGCTTTCGCGCAGGCCGCTGAGTGCCGTTCCATGTCGTGGTTGTGCCGCGGGGATCTGGCGGAGGCCGAGGCGGACGCCGAGCTCGCGCTGGTGTACCCGGGTGGCGCCGTCCGGATCGCCGTGCTGACCATGATCGAGATACGGCTGGCTCGCGGAGACGTCGCCGGGGCCGAATTGATCTGGAAGGACGCCGGCCTGGACAAGGCACCGACCATCTCCCGCGGCTCGGTGCTCAATGTGCAGGCCCGCGCGCATCTGCGGATGGCACAGGGCCGCCTGCAGGAGGCACTCGCCGATCTGCGGGAGTGCGGACGCATGGAGAGCGAATGGGATGTCCGCACGCCGGTGCTCACGCAATGGCGCGCGGAAGCTGCACCCATTCTCGCCTCGGCGGGCGAGGTCGACGAGGCCGAGCGGTTGATCACCGAGGAATTGGCCCGCTGCCGCGCCTTCGGAGCGCCGATGACGTTGGGAATCGCGCTCCGGGCGGCGGGGATCGTGCGCCAGGGCGCTGCCGGGTTGCGCGACCTGCAGGAGGCGGTGGCGGTGCTGGAGGACTCCCCGGCCCGCCTGGAGTACGCGGGTGCCCTCTACGACCTTGGCGCGGCATTGCGGCGGTCCGGTCGCCGAGCCGATGCGCGCCCACCGTTGAATGCGGCTGTCGAGTTGGCGGTCCGGTGCGGCGGCACCTCGCTGGCGTCCATGGCTCACGACGAGCTCGTTGCCGCAGGTGCCCGGCCCCGTCGCGATCCCCTGCAGCACCAGACATCGCTGACCGCCAGCGAGTTGCGGGTCGCCCGGCTGGCACGTGACGGGTTGACCAATCGGGAGATCGCGCAAGCCCTCTTCGTCACCGAGAAGACCATCGAGGTTCACCTCACCAGTAGCTACCGCAAGCTCGGCATCGGCTCGCGATCGCAGCTGGCCCGGGTGTTGCTGCAGGTCGATCCGGCAATCTGAGGACATTTGCGCAACGATCCGCGGCCCAAGCGCGGCGTTCCTGGGGTATTCCTTGGGGTACTCCCCCGACGCGAAGGCGCGCTAACCGGTTCATCGTCAGCAGGTCGCGTGCTCCCCGTCCCGTCGGGGGGGATCGGGAGTGCGCGACCTTCCCGGTATTCCGGTGCCGCCAGGCCCCAAGAACAGTGCGGACGTACCCGCTGTTACGATTTGGCCGAATAGACACGACCATTCCGCGATTCCGGTCGTGCGTATTGACCGGTGCGGGGGGATTACCCACCGTGTCGCACCGTGCCGCCGCACTCGACGCAGTGTGACGCCGGCCCGGAGCGCACCCTCTCACCACGCCACACTGACCCACCATTTCGCCAGCCTCCGACGGAGCGGGCGGGCCCACCCTTGGGGAGCCACCCATGCCGTCGCGCCGAATCTTCATGACCACCGCGGCTCTCGCGGCCATCACCCCCGTGCTGCCCGCTGTCCCGGCGACCGCGCAGACCATTCCGCCGGCGATCACCTTGCTCGTCGACCTGGTCAATCGACTTCCCGGTCAACAGGTCTTTGCGCACGTCACCGGCTTGGACCGCGCGTCGGGCAGGTGGTTCTTCCTCGCCGCCGACGCCAAGACCCGGATATTCCCAGGCTCTCCCCCGACCGCGATGACCCCCCTACCGGCGACCGGAATCCGACTGGGCGCCGCCCGCACCCGAAAATGGCTGACCATCCCCGCGATGGACAGCGGCCGAATATACTTCTCCGTCGGCCGGGCGCTGAAGTTTTTCGTGAATCCCGGCGCCGGCATCGTGCTGCCGTCGGTGACCAATCCGGCCGATGCGAACGCGGACGTTCGTTGGGCGTTCTGCGAATTCACCCTGGACGGCAACGGTGTGTACGCCAATATCAGCTTCGTTGATTTCGTCTCGCTGGCACTGAGTTTGCGGCTGTACTCGGCGGCCGGACAACAGTACGTCGGAGGGCTCGTTCCGAACGGCCTGGCAAGGATCAGCGCGGGACTGCGCGCCCAGGCGACATCGGACAGTGCCGGCTGGCGGGACCTCATCGTCACCCGGGGCGGTTCGGATCTCCGGGTACTCAGCCCGAACCTCGCCACTCTGTTCCCCGGTTGGACCGGGGAACTCAACGGCTATCTCGATCCCTACATCGCGCAGGTATGGCAGAAGTACCGGACCAACGACCTGCGGATCGACACCCAGTCCTCATCGGGCACTCTGCTCGGGCGGATCGGAGCCGACGGCAGGCTGCGCTTCCCCGGCGTCGGGAGCTTCGCCCGGCCGTCCAGTTACGCGGTCTTCAATTGCAGCGTGCCGCCCTTCGTCACCAGTAACGACCTCATGGGCAATCTCACCGCCCGCATTGCGGCGGGCCTCAATCGCGGCACCCTGCTGGCCAACGCACGGCAGCCCGATGCCACCGCGGCCGGCTTCTATCGGGTGCCGGTGACGAATCACTATGCGCGACTGGTGCATTCGGCGACGGCCGGCGGCGCCGGGTACGCCTTTCCCTACGACGACGTGCACGCCGACGGATACAACACCGAAGGCCGGGTGGTCGCCGCGCATCCGACAAGGCTGACGATCGAGGTCGGTTGATCCGGCGACGATCCGGCCGCGGCCCTGGCCCCGGCGGCCGTTGCTCACGGCTGTGACGTATCCGCGACCGGGACGTCGGACACTGCCTCGATCGCGTCGAGGTCTCTGACCGCGTAGCGGTGGTGCTCCCACTCCTCCTGCAGGATCACGTGCAGGCAGGACAGCACGGTCTCGGGGTAATCGGGGTCGTGCGGATTCCGGCGGGTCGCGGCCAGTTCGTCGGGTGTGACGGTGGCAAGGAAATCGCGCACCATCGTGACCCGACCCGCCCGGACCTGGAGAACTTCGGGGTAGGACGGTGTGACCACCGCGCCGGTCGTCGGGTCGTCGCCGGCCGTCGCGGCACTGCCGTCCGGCTGACCGATGGGGTGGAAGGGCTGTTCGATGTCCAGAACTGCCCGGCGTAACCACATGTCGGTGGCGTGAACCAGGTGCCGCAGCGTCTGCGCGAACGACCACTCGCCGTCCACCGACACGTCGACGGTGCCGGCCGGCATCGCCGCGACGCGCTCGAGCGTCGCCGCCCAGGCCCGCTCGAGCGGGGCCCAGGCCGCTCGCAGGCCATCCGGATCTTCGGCGCGCCGGGCGGCGCGACCGGGAAAGCGGCGGTTGAGTTCGGCCTCGACAAAGGGGATCACGTCGACGCCGTTGATCCGGAACGGGCTGTCGCCGTCGAAGAGCCACGGGGCGTCGATGTCCGCACCCGCAACATCCACACCGCGCATGACGACGCCGGACAGGTCGGCCCCGACGAACCGTGCGCCACGAAGGTTCGCGTCGACGAACTCTGCTCCCTGCAGTTCGTCGGACCGGGTGAAGGTTGCCATCGCTTCTCCTTGTCGAACGCCCCGGCGCGTGCAGGAGACGGTCACCGGCACCGGCACCGCATGTGCCGGCCTGCGACATCGGTGGGGCGAGAGGGGCTCGAACCCTCGACCTGACGGATTATGAGTCCGCTGCTCTGACCAACTGAGCTACCGCCCCGCCGGAGACCCTACCGGCCCCGAACGGAACGCCGGCCCGGCGCGGCACCGACCGGGCCGACGAGCTCACCCGGTTCCGGCGCCGATGTCGAAGACGTTGCCCTCGGGGTCGGTCAGCGTCACCCAATGGGTCCCGTACTCGTCGAACTCGGCGATCCTGGTCGCGCCGAGACCCACCACCCGGTCAACCTCGGCCGTCAGGTCCGCGGCGACGAGATCGGGGTGCACGCGGTTCTTCCCGACCCGCGGCTCCGGCACCTTGATGAACATCCAGGCGGGGCGCAGAGGGTCCGCGCCAGTCCGCCCCACCGTCGCGAAGTACGGGCTCGCGCCGGGGTCGATCGGCACGCCGAGCACCCCGGACCAGAAGGAGGCGATTACGCCAGGATCCTGGCAGTCGATGACGATCTGGGCGAACGCGACGCTCATGGTCCTCCGATTGAGGCGACTGGCTCCCACATCTCGGTTGCGCGACGCGCATCGGCAGGTCGCCGCTGCAGACTATCCGCTCAGCCTCCTGGTGCGCCGTCCGTCAGGTCGTCCGAGTTCCCCGGTTGCGGAACGCAGAGCCGGAGCGCACCGGGACGCACGGTGACGTCCAGCGTGGTACCTGGGTCGATGACATCACCGTCCAACTCGCGCGGCTGCGGCCGGTCGCTGACGATCCGGATCCTGTTGCCGCGCAAAATCTCCATCCGCGGAACTCGCGGCCGGCGGAGCAGCACGCACCACGCCATCACCAGCCAGTGACCGAGATGCCGAGGGGCGATGACCGCCACCTCCATCACGCCGCTGTCCGGTTCGGCGTCCTGGAACAACCGGATCCCACCCTGCAGCCTGCCGACATTCCCGACCAGCACACTGCGCGCGCGGCGGCGGCGGGGCGGATCGTCGTCGATGCGAATCTCGACGCGCATCGATCGGTCCAGCAGGTGTTTGACCGCCGGGATCACGTAGGCGGCGGGGCCGATCCTGGCCTTCAGCCGGGTGGAGGCGTCATCCATCATCGCGGCGTCGAACCCCATGCCCGCCATCACCGCGAACAGTTGGCCGTCGACGTCCCCGACATCCAGCAAGCGCCGGCCGCGTTCGACGGCCAGCCGGACCCCGGCGGCGGGATCGTCTGGCAGACCCAGGTTCGTCGCCAGCAGGTTGCCGGTACCGGCCGGCAACACGGCCAGAGCGGTGTCGGTACCGACCAGCCCCGCCAGCGCCGAGCGCACCGTGCCGTCCCCGCCGCAGACGAAGACCACCTCTGCACCCTGCTCGACTGCGCGACGGGCCTGGCCGGTGCCGGGATCCTCCGGGGTGGTCTCCCACCACGTCGGCGCCGGCCAACCGGCCGCGGCGATCGCGGACTCGATGAGCCGCCGGCGCCCCGCCAGGTCCTGCACCCTGGCGGGGTTGATCACCACCGCCGAGTGCAACGGGAGGTCGCCGGTGGTGGCAGGCTGCCGGGGCGCAGGTGCCGGTGTTGGCCGGCCGGCGGGCGGCGCTGCGACTGCCTCAGGCGAGGCGGGCGGCGCTGGGGCTGCCTCGGACGAGGCGGTCGGCGCGCCGGCTTGGCTCACGTCAGTTCCGCGACGTCCGGCAGCCGCTGCAGACGATTCCACAGCCAGCACCGTACGGCTTCCCCGTTGGCCAACCGCCGGGTGGAGCGCCGAACGTTGCGCAAGGCAGACCGGGCGCTCACAGCAGGGCCCATGACGACAGCCCCATGGCAACCCCGATGGTCAGAACCGCAGCGGCGGTCAATGCGACCGCGGGCACGACCGTGCAGACATCCTTGACAAGCTTCATGACGTTCCTCTTCAACAGGTTTGGGTCGGCCATCACCCGCCGATGACGGCAGGCGTGCCAGGTGATTCGTGCGCGGCAGCGCACACGCAGGACAGTGCGATGAGGGCGCGATGGGATCAGCCATCGCGGGGTTCCGCGGGTCTTCCTGGGACCGGGAACAGATCTCGATGCTGGCAGCAGTCAGATGGTGGGCGCCGTTGTTGGACCCCTGCTGATCAGCTGCGCTCGGGACATGGCGTCGTCGACGGTCATCCGCGGAGCTGGATCGATACAGCAACGATACTGCATCCCACGCTCAGCTCGAGCGTGTCCCTGCCCACATCCCCACGTTGCTGAGCCACGTCATGCGCCGGTGTCGAGGGCCTCATAACGAGTAAGGCCCAGATCAGCAACCTGGTTGCCACTGGGTGCCCGGCCGTAGCCGGTCACCCCGGACAGACGGCCCGGTGCCACCTTCCCCCCTGGGTGGTGCCGGGCTCCACCGCCGGACCGACGCGGGTGGAGAGAGGTGACCATGGCCGACGACGCCAGCGGACCATACCCGCTCGTCTCCATACTCGGGGTGGGTCCCTATCTCATCGCATCCGTCCATGCCGCCCTCGACGACGGGCAACTCACCCGGTTCCAACATGACCTCGTCGAGCGGATCGGTCGGTCCCGTAGTCACGGCGTCGTCATCGACCTCGCTGCGATCGACGTGCTCGACTCCTTCGCCGCCAATACCCTGCGAGATCTGGTGCGCATGGCCAGCCTTCGCGGCGCGAGCACGGTCATCGTCGGGATCAACCCGGACGTCGCATTCGCGATGGTTCGGCTCGGCACGCAGTCGAACATTGCCCGCACCGCTCTCGACCTGGATGACGGACTGGCCGTGCTGAACACACTGGGCGCTTGATCGAGCGCCCGCCATCACACCTAGGAACCCGGTCGGTCTTCTCGTACGGCCGTCACATCGCGGCGGTCAACACTCGGATCGTGCTGTCCGACATCCGGCACATACCTGCGATCTCGCTGATACTCAGCCGCTCCGCCAAGAGCCGTCGAAGACACGCGGCGAGTGCTGACCTGGCCGCATCCTGCTCAGCCCGTTCGGCGGCTCTGGCGTTGTCGATCAAGTCCTGCGCTGTCGACTCAGCGGACGCGCGGCGACGTGACGCCGCATCGATCGCCTGTCGTGCTGACGCGGCGCCCGCCGCAGCATCACGAATGTGATCCTGGTGCATCGAATGCCAACCCCTTCACGAGAAATCCATCGAGGACATGCAGCCCGGCACAGGCCGCCCGCTGTCGGGTTCTCCGGTCCGGGGGCCCATCAGCGGGATCAGGCCATGCCCGCCGCATCCGCGGGGTGGTCGTCAGAAAGCGGCGACCGGCTCGGCGAGGAACGTTCCGTCGCCACCATCGGTGATGACCCAGACCCGCACGTCGCGACTATCAGGCCCGGGATCCTTCTGGTGAAACCGCACCCCTTCGCCGGTCGGGGCGCCGTCACCGACCAACAGGTGCCTCATGCCGCCCTTGACCAGGGTCATCCTGGTATCGCCGGCGAAGTCACTCAGCGCCCCGGGACGATGCCCGTCGACCTCGGCGACGTGGTAACTGCACCCGGACTCGACCGGATCGTATGCGGTGAAAGTCATGTCGTGTTCTCCCTTGCTCGGCGAAACCTGTTGATGCAGAAAACACCTCTTGAAGCGCCCCCAGCAGGAGCGTGCCCGCCGACCGGGATGACCGTGGTTCCCCACGCATCCGCCGCGCGCTCCTGCGCAGGGTGGTGCTGGGGAACCCGCCCGACACCCGATCGGCCCGCGTCAGGTGCTCCTGCATGAGGAACAAGGTCGGGAAAGGTCCATACCGGTATGAGTGGCCGGCAGCCGCCACATGACGCGGACGCCTGGCACACCGCCCGCCATCGATCGGCGGGATCTGATTGCGGGCCTGACTCCTTTTGACTCCGTCGCGCTTGGGGAACACATGTCGTGCGCGGGATCGGTGGGTGGTCCTACCAGGAGGGTCCGCGACGGCTGAGCGCCGCAGGCGGCGCCGCGCTGGCAGGTGTCCCGGCCGGGTGGCGCGGTGCGGGAGAAGGGAGTCTTGGTGCAGGACTCCCCCGCCGTCACTCGTGGTCTGCCGTCCGCTGGTGCGGATGCCGACCCGGACGTGATTGTCGAGTTGATCCCGGTGCTCCGCCGGGTGGTGGGTGCCCGGGTTCGGGACTTTCAACTCGTCGATGACCTGGTGCAGGAGACGCTGGCTCGGGTGATGGCGGCGCGGGGGCGGATCGAACAGGGAACCCTGGCTCCGTACGCCGTGGCCGTCGCCCGGAACCTGG
This sequence comes from uncultured Actinomycetota bacterium, assembly GCA_963709895.1. Lineage (GTDB taxonomy): Bacteria > Actinomycetota > Actinomycetes > Mycobacteriales > Nakamurellaceae > Nakamurella. Next base: position 158,246 of record CAVPYD010000001.1, read on the forward strand.
TCACCGCTGTGGGGCAGGGCCAGGACCGTGCTCGGCGCAGCGCGCACCTGCTGGTCGACGACGGGGTCGACACACCTCCGGACACCGAGGTGCTGCAGCGGGACGAGAACACCGTCGTGGGCGCCGCCCTGGCCCGGTTGTCGCCCCAGGAGCGCGACGTGTTGCTCGCCCACGAGGTCGACGGCGCCGGCACCGCCGAGTTGGCCGCCAGCCGAGGGTCAACACCCGGCGCCATCGCCGCGCAGTTGAACCGCACCAGGGCCAAACTGCGGGTGGAATATTTGATGGCCGACACCGGGGTGACCCCGCCGACCGATCGGTGCCGGCCGGTGCTGTTCGCGCTGTCCGCCGGTGACCGGAGGCGGCAACGAGAGCTCGATACCGCCGGTCACCTGTTGGAATGCGACTGCTGCCTGGAGTTGAGCACGGCCTTGTTCGACCGCCGGCCACCGTTGCCGAACGATGACGAAGCCAGGGTGATGGTCACCCGGGACGCGGATGTGGTGACCGCACGTCAGAAGGGCCGTGACATCGCCGCCCGGGCAGGTTTCACCGCAACGGATCTCACCCTGGTCGCGACGGCGATCTCGGAGATCGCCAGGAACATCGTCAAGTTCGCCCGGCGCGGCGAAATCGTCATCACGATGGTGGACGACGCCGGTCGCCGCGGGGTCACCGTCGTCGCACGGGACGCCGGGCCGGGGATCGGCGACATCAGCGGTGCGTTGCGGGACGGCGTGAGCACCTACCGGGGCCTCGGACTCGGGCTGCCCGGCGCCCGCCGATTGATGGACGAATTCGACGTGGTCTCCGAAGTCGGCAAAGGAACAACAGTGACGATGGCGAAATGGCGATGAATCATCCCCCGGATCTATTGATGAACAACGGGCAAGGGAGCACGACAATGACCACGGGTAACACAGTGACGGTCCGCGAGACCGCGGACGACATGCTGCTCCCCGAACTGGTTGCGCTGCTGCGCGAGAACCGTTCGGAGTTGCGCCAGGAATGGGCCGGCCGGATCACCGACTCGCATCTGCTGTCCGCGATGACCAACCAGGAAATCTTCTCCGAGGCGACCTCCGTCTACGACAACTACGTCGAGGTGCTGGAAACCGGCAGTGTCGAGGCGCTCCAGCACTACGCCCGTGACCTGTCGGAACGGATCATCCCGCGGGGCGTGGAAACCCATGAGGTCGTCGGCATCGTTCTGCTGCTGCGGGATGTACTGGCCAGATCGTTGTTCGAGAAGTACCACCGCGACTTCCCGCTGCTCAACCGCATCCTCGACGCGTATGAACCCGCGGCCAACCGGATCGCGAACACCGTGGCGGTCAGCTTCGTCGAGGAAAGGGAACGGGTCATCCGGCAACAGCAGGACGCGCTGCGTGAGCTGTCCACCCCGGTGCTGCAGGTCCGGGAACGGTTGCTGATCCTGCCCATCATCGGGATCCTGGACACCCAACGCGCCCAGCAACTCACCGAACAGCTGCTCCGCGGCATCCGCACCCACCGCGCGAAGGTGGTGGTGGTGGACATCACCGGCGTCCCGGAGATCGACGAGGTCGTCGCCAATCACCTGGTGCAGACGGTCGACGCGTCCCGGTTGATGGGCGCCAGTGTGATCGTCACCGGCCTGTCCGCGGACATCGCGCAGACCCTGGTGACGATCGGTGTCGACCTGAGCAAACTGACGACCGTGGGCGACCTGCAGGGCGGCATCGAAGAGGCCGAACGCGTGCTGGGATTCAAAGTGATCCGGTCCGGCGATGCCGAACCCTAATAACCCCGCACCCCCGCAACCGCTCCTGGTCTCCATTCTGCGGCAGGGCAGTTACCTGATCGCGTCCGTGCACACCGCGCTGGACGACAGTCAACTGGAGCGATTTCAGCGCGACCTGATCGATCAGGTCGGGATGCACCGTGCCAGGGGCATCATCATCGACGTCGCCGCGCTCGACGTCGTCGACTCCTATGCCACCCACACCCTGCGCAACCTGGCCAACATCGCCGGTCTCCGCGGGGCCAGCACGGTGATCGTCGGGATCAACCCGGAAGTCGCGTACACCATGGTGCGGCTGGGTTTGAACCTGAACACCGTGCACACCGCCCTCGACCTCGACGAAGGACTCGCGCTGCTGAACGAGATCACCGGCGCGCGTGGCGGTCAGCCCGACGGCGCCTCGCAGACCCGACGCCAAATCCGGTGAGCACCCCACAGGACCGGCTGGCCCAGAACTACCGGCTCGCCTTTTTGATCTTCCTGCGCCACCCGGACGAGGAAGCTCTGCACGCCGCCTATGAGCTCGGCCGGGCAGCCCTCGCCGACGACATCACCCTGCTCGACCTGGTCCGTACCCACCACGCCGTATTCGGCGAGATTCTCCGCACCACAACTGATCCCGACGATGTCCCGGCGATCGTCGATGCCGCCGCCGACTTCCTGGTGGAAGCACTCGCCCCCTTCGAGATCGCCCGCCGCGCGTTCCTGGAAACCACTGGGCCGCAGGGACGACACCGCTCACTCCCCCGATGAAGGGACCGGACAGTTCGACCGTTCACACCCCTTGTCGGTGCGGAAGGACAGACCGAGCCGGTCGCGGGGCCAGACTGATCCGCCCGCCGCGACGATGCGGATCGCGTCGATCAGATCGGCGGCCGGGCCGCCCTTGAACAGGTATCCCGCGGCTCCGGCCCGGGCGGCCTGGTCGATGCTGCCGCCGGTGGCTGAAGCCGTGTGAACGAGAATTCGGGTGCGTGGGTGTGTGGCGGTCAGTTCACGAGTGGCCTGCAGGCCGGATGTGCCGGGCAGCCGCAGGTCCATCAGGATCACGTCTGGGTTCAGCGCCCTGGCCAGGTGCGGGACATCGTTGCCGTCGCCACATTCCCCGACGACGGTGATCCCGTCCGCGTGGTCCAGCAACATGCACACGCCGAACCGGACGAAGGCATGGTCATCGACGATCAGGACGGTGATCACGGCCCACCCTTCCGGTCCGGGGTCCCTGCTGGTCGAAACCGCCGACCCAGGGAGCCGAGCGTGGGTGCTTGATCACCCACTGATAAGGAGTGCGTGCGCTCGCCTGGATGACGCGAGACTGCCCAGGCCGGCCATTGCATGCCGGCTGTGTGCTGACCCGGTGGACATGTCAGCAGGTCGGGACGGGTTCGGCCAGGAACAGATCACCGCCGCGGACGGTGATCGACCAGACCCGGACGTCCTTGCCGCCCGGGCCGGCATCCTTCTGGTGGAACCTCACCGAGCCCGATACTGCCGCGCACTCGCCGACGATCCGGCGGGTCTGCCCGTTCTTCAGCAGGGTCATCGCGGTGTCCCCGGCGAAGTCGGCCAACGCACTCGGGCGGTGCCCGTTCACCTCCAGGACCGTGTAACACTCCCCCGAAATGACTGGTTCATCGACCATGAACGTCACGGTGCGCTACTCCTCGTTGAGTCCCCCTGGACTGTTTTCCGCGCGATGACGACCGTCAGGTCACCTGTCTGACAGCGTGTCCGCTCGGCGGTGCCGCATGACGGCGGCCCACTCACAGTGGTGACCCCCCGAGGGGAGGGGCAAACGCAGGTTGACGAAACGACGAGCAAATGCCGTCATCCACCCGAAAGGCTCAGTGACGCAACCGCTCCCGTCGGACCTGGAACCACCGTGGCAGTGTGCAGTCAATTCGAAGAGGAGTTCGCACCATGACGGCAGCCTGGTCCGCGCAGCAACTCGAGCAGATCGGTGGCGCGGAGGAACTGGAGATCGCGACCAAGCGAGCCGACGGCACGCTGCGGCGTTGGGTACCGATCTGGGTTGTCTGCGTCGACGCCGACGTATACGTGCGGACCTGGTACCGGCGTGACGACGGTTGGTACGGTCACGCGCTGGACACGCGACAGGCACGGATCCGCGTCCCGGCCTCCAGGTCGACGTGGCCGTCGAGGACGTCGCAGACAGGGCCGAGCTGCGTGCGGGCATCGATGCCGCCTACCACGCCAAGTACGGACGCTACGGCGGCGCGTCCGTGGATCGCATGACGGCAGACAGCGCCGCAGCCACCACCCTTCGGCTCATCGCTGAGCGGCGGGCGCCGGGTCAGACGCGTGGGTGGTCGTGGCCCGCGCCGGGGGTCTAACCGGGTACATGGTTTGCGGCGAGCGGACCAGCGCCCAGTACCCCACGAGGGCTGTCACGACGACCAGCACCGCGAACAAGGTGACGACGGTGACAACGGTCCCGATGGGGACGCGCCTGCTGCGTGGTGTGGTTACCGGTCCAGCATCCCGGGGGATGGTGGTGACCGCGTGGCCACCACCCGGCGCGGGTGGCCACGGGGCCGACGTTGACGGCGAATTGGTGCGGCGGCCTCGGCCCGGACGAACTCGCCGGAGATGCTCCGCACTGATTGCGGAGCGGTCCGGGAGGAGCCCGGAAACCCAGGTGCTCATCGGGAGTCTGCCTTCCGGGTGACCGTTGGAGTCGGCGATGGATACCGGCCGGTGCGCAGCCATCGGCGGGTGATGCGACAGATTCGACGGCGTTCTTGGACGCGGACCTCAGGGTGTCATCGTCATCTGCGGTTGGTCTGCTGTGCTGGCGTCGGAGTCGAACCAGGTCGGGGCGGTCGCGGCGAGGCCGATGACGGTGGCGGCGATGACGGCGACGAGGGTGAGCGCCCTGGCATGCACTGAGAGGGTGGTCGGTGCCGTGCGGCCCGCCGGCCCGGAGCAGCGAGGACGGCGGCGACCAGCGCGACGATTTCCAGTGCACAGCCGACGATGTCGGGCAGGCCGATCGCCCTCGGGGTATGCCTGCTCCCGGTCCGAAGGGCAGGCCAGCAGTGCTGGAGGCAGCCAGAGCAGCAGCGGGCCGATCGAGAGCGCGGCGGCAGCGAGCAGCGTGCTGCGGTCGGGCGGAAGAGCAGCAGGCAGGCGACGCCGATTTCCGCGGCGGTGAGGAGGATGAAGAACACTCCGGCGGCCGGCCACTCGGTCAGGTGCTCGGGGACGACCGCGGCGTGGATGGCGGCGCTGGCCACCAGCGCGGCGCCCAGGACCAGGCGCCGATCCTGGGCCCGGTCGCGGACGGTGCGCGGTGCCGTCGCGGAGCGGACTGTCGCCGGCTGGGCGCGGTGACGTTCAGCCGGCCGCCGCCGCATGGCGACCATCCACGCGACGAGCACGAGGTTGGTGAGCAGCAGGAACCCGCTGACGTAGAGCACGCCTCGGACGTGCGCAGCGAGCGTGGCGTGCTGTGCCTGCGCCAGGCAGTTCCCGATGCAGATGCCGTGCATCGAGTTCATCATCGCAGCTGGATGGATTGCAGGTGGTAGTCGTAGGCCGAACTGGCCGCGATCGCGGCGATGCCGACAACGGTGCCGGCCGCCGCGACCAGCAGCCCGTCGCGACCAGCGCCTTGGATGTGCGCAGCGACGGCCCGAACCAGCGCTGGCCAGCGTCAGCGCGCCGAGCACGGCCAACGCGAAGAGCGGCACCAGCGACGGTGGATTGATGCCACCAATTCGTGAACGGTGACTGGGTGCGTTCGATGGCGCCGACCGCGCCGCGCAGTGACGTCATCCAGAATCCGTCGGCGAAGGCCAGCACGACGGCCAGCGGCAGGACCGTCACCCAAGGGACGGTCAGCCGATCTGTGAAGCGTGCCGGGACGCGCGGTGGCAGTTGATGGACATGAGGATCCATGCTCATCTCTGCTCGGGGCTCGGTGCCTGCCTCAGGGCGGCGAGGCATGGCGCCGAGCCGCGGCTCGTACGTACGGGCGTGATCTCCCAGCCGAACATCATGGCGTGGTCCTCGTGGGCCAGGTTGTGGCAGTGGCCGACGTACGGGTCCGACGAAGTCCCGGAATCCGCGGTAGACGATCACCGACTCACCGGGGTCGAGCGCGACGAGGTCCTCGCGGGAAACATCGTCGGGATGGCCGGTGTCGCCGCCCTTCGTCACGTCCTTGCCGTTGCGCATGACGGTGCGGTGTTCCTCCATGTGCAGGTGGAACGGATGCACCCAGCCGCCGCCGCCGTTGCGGATCTCCCAGAGGTTGAAGCTGCCCTTCTTCTGCTGGGCGAGCGGCGTCTGGCCGGCCTTGTTCTTCAGGCTCGTGCGCGACCGTGGCCGGGTCGAAGGGTGTGCCGTTGATGAGCCACTCGATCTCACCGCCGGCGCTGCCGCGTTCGACCTCGAAGATCGAGCGGTTGTCGAGCATGCTCTGCCAGTTGCTCGGCAGCGGCGGGATGTCGCGCAGCAGTGGTCGGGGCGGGCATGACGCTGTCGTCGGGGGCGTCGTCGCCGATCACGATCTTGAGCACCGGCACCTTGTAGTTCGGGTCCGGGCAGAAGCGCGACGAGTTGGTCCACATCCGGCCGTTGGGCATCTTCATGACGTCGGTCAAGTAGATGACATCGCCCTTGGTCGTCGGCGAGCCGTCCTGGTAGCGGGTGAAGTCGACGATGAACTCGCGCCGCTTGGCCGGCCACAGCTCGAACGAATCCCGCTTGATGGCGAACGGCAGCAGGCCGCCGTCGGAGGCGATCTGGGTGAACTGCATGCACTGCTGGCCGTCCGGGATGCGGTACTGGCCCTCGAGTTCGTCACCTTGTAGCCCAGCGATGCCGACGACTTCGGGCCCTTCGTCGAGCTCATCAGCTTGAACTCGTAGATCCGCGAGATCGAGGCGTCCAGGAAGCGGAAGCGGTACTTGCGGCGCTTGACCTCGAGCACCGGGTAGGCGGTCCCGTTGACGGTGAAGATGTCGCCGACGAAGCCGTGGTTCGGGAAGTGCTTGAAGAACGTCTTGCCCCACCACTCCGGATGGGTGGCCGGGTTGTTCGCCTCCGGGAATTCGCCCAGCGTGTCGTGCATGTCCTTGTGCATCGTGACCCCGTCGTCCAGACGGCAGTCGTAGAAGGCCAGCGGGATGTCGTAGTCGACGTCGAAGGACCCGTCGGCGTTGTTCGTGCGGACACCGGGCAGCCGCAGGCCCTGCCGTCTCGTCCCCCATGTCCATGCCGTTCTTCGGGTCATAGATCGGATAGAGCCCGACCATGCCCTTGTAGACGTTGGACCCGGTCTGGTCCATCCGGTGGTCGTGGAACCAGAAGAAGCGACTGCTTCTCCCGGTCGTCGCCACCGGCCGGCCAGTTCAGATACAGGTTGTCGCAGAACATCTGCGGCAGATAGCCCTGGTACTTCGGGCCGTGCTTCATCGAGTAGTGCGGGTTGCCGTCGCTTTCCGGCGCGGTGTGCCCGTTGTGCAGGTGGGTGAGGAACGACCAGTCCGGGGCGCCGAAGTCCTGCCGGTCGAGGCCGAGCGGGTTCTCGTCCAGATGGTTCTCGAAGCGGACCAGCACCGGCTTGCCGTATTCGGCGTTGATCCGCGGTCCCGGGAACGTGCCGTTGAAACCGTAGATCGTGCTCATCGGCAGGGTCCGTTTCGTGCCCGCGGCGTACGTCTTGCCCGGCAGCGTCGAAGGAGACGGTCGGACGGCCCTTCGGGTTGATCGGCAGCACCTGCGAGGTAGTGAACGCGTGCTGCCGCACCAGCATGTCGATCTTGTAGACGAGCGGGTCCGGATAACCGAGCTGGCCCGGCCAGATCTGATGCTGCTCGTTGCCCAGCGAGTTCTGCTGACCCGCTCCCGGGCCGGGCGGGTTCGCCCAGCTGCTGTACACCGACTGCGGCACCGGGGCAAGCGCCTTCGGGATCGGCAGCAGGTCGCTGAACGGCGTCAGGATCAGCGGACTGGTCGGGAAAGCCTCGATATACACCAGATCGGTGAGGGCCATTGAGGTGGCGGCGAACGCGCCGTCGGGCGAGAGCAGGCCCTTCTGCGCCAGGTACGGCACACCCCAGGCACGCCCCGCGGTCAGCGTCGCTGCGGCCGCGCCGATGGCACCTGCCCGAAACACGGCGCGGCGGGACAGGCCGCCCTTGATCGCCGCTTCCTCGGTTTCGCCGAGGCCGCCATCCGTGGGAACCCACAGCCGCTGCGGTGTACCCGCGAGGTCGGTCGGGTCTGCCGCATCATTCTTTCCGACATCGTGCATCGTCATTTGAACGAACTCCTTTGCCTGTGGTCAGGACGCGTGGGATTGCTGGAAAAAGGTACGGCTCGATTCCATGTCGATCACCACACATCCGATCTCGTCGAACGTTTCATCAAGCCCCCCCGACAAAGGCTTCGACAATCACCGGCAGCTCGGCCGGCAACGCATTCGGCAGAACGAGCCCGCACTGATCCGGTCGAGTCACTTCTTTCGGCACCCCGTCGAGCCGCCCGCAGTCTTGCGAGGAACGCTCACATGGGAGCACGATCCCAACGGCTTTCAGCACCCCAAAATTTGGTGGCGAGGACCCCCCTAAAAATAGGTACCCGCTCGCCGAGGCCATGGCGCCTCCGGCAACGCCGCGCTGAGTCACAACGGATGCACAGGGTCACCAAACCACCTGGATGCTTTCCCTGCCCACGCATTCCACGTCCCGTCACCCGACGTGCGGGCGGTACCAAATTTTAGGTATGCCCGATACCCCATGAAGTGGGGTTCCGATGCCGGATGCGGTGCGCCCATGCTGCTCGACGCGGGCCGATCTGTGGCCCTTTGCCGGGGGGCTGCAGTCGCAAAGGTGCTGAGCTGCAACGACATCCCCGACCCGATATCCAGCGGAATTGGAGGATCGCGGTGACCGGTGGTCCAGGCCGGCGGTGACTTTTCTCGGCCGGACCCTGCCCTCGACTGCACCGCTGGATGGCCGTTCCGGAAGTCGGATCGGCAGGCTGGGTGTTACGACACCGGCCTTCTCGCGGCGGACAGAGATCGTTCGCCGACCTCGTTCAACTGCCTCATGGAAGGACTGTCCGTCATGTCGTCGACATTGTTGAGTTCGAAAGGGCGGCACCGATCACCGTTGCGGCCGGGTCACCGTCGATCACGCCGCACCGTGTTGGTGGGTGTCGGGGTTGTGGTTGTAGGAATGGTCTCGCCACTGGTGGGTAGTGCCATGTCGGCGTCGGCTGATCCTGGTGCGCCGTTTGTTGCCGGGGTGACGTTCCCGTTCAACGGGGTGTGGTTGGACTCGGTGGACGGCGGTCATTTCTGGGATGCCAGCGGCGCCGGGTTGTGCCGGATCGACGCCGATCCGGCGGCCGCGGGTGGGTTCAGTGAGAACACCGGGACCTGTGATGTGCAGGCGAAGAAACCCACGCAGGCCGTTGTCGGGCCGAAGAATGCCGACGGCACGTATTACGTGTATGCCGCTGACATGTCCAGCAAGTCCGGCGGCCCGATCCGGGTCACCTACAACCCGGCCGCCAGCGGCGGTGCCGGTGCGATCGTCGCGGGTAGTGGCACTACCCTGGGCGGGCTGAACACCGTGGGGTTCTTCGCCGACGCGGGCGGGAATTACAAGAACAGTTCCGTCTCACTCGGCCCGTGTGACCAGACCCCGGGCGCGGCGACCGCCGGCACCACCTGCACCGCCTTGTATCTGGGGTTCGAGCGGTCGAAGAAGATCGAACGGATCAACAACGTCGACCAACCAGTCGCCGCGCAGTCGATCGAGACGATCTCCAGGGTCACCGACAAACGCAAGGGCGTCCGGTTCGGGATCGGTATTTTCCACAACACCAACGGCACCGACGATTTGTACATCGACGAACTCGGCGGTAACGGGGTCTCGCTGCTCACCGACGTCGCGCACTGCGCCCCGTCCGAGGGGTCGGCCGACCCCACGGTGGTCAACCCGCCGGTGAACCAGAACGGCGGCTGCGCGGCCACCATCGTCGGCGGCATCACCACCAACTTCCCGCAGGGCATGGCCGTGCAGAACGACGCCAACGGCAACGGGCAGTTCATCTACATCGCCGACTCCCCCCGCAACAGCGGTGCCACCGTGCTGCGGTACCACCCGGGCACCGGTCTGCAGGACGTGGTGTCCAGCGCGGTGAACCCGCCGTACGACTCGCTGCTCAACCCCGGGCAGAGCGTGTCCAGCTACACCTTCGTGATGGGCCTGGCGGTCAACCCGCACAACGGTGACCTGTTCATCGGGGACGACCCGACGTTCGCGATCCTGGTCAACCCGCCGCTGAACAAGGGCCACATCTTCACCATCCCCGGTGTCAACGGGGTCGCCGGCGCCGACTGCGTGGGCACCGCCGGCGCCTCCTGCGCCCTGCCACCCCCACCGTCGACCGTCACCCCGTCGCTGTACGCCTACGGGCTGACCGCACCCAAGGGCGGCGTCACCTTCGTGCCCAGCGATGACGGCGGCCACATCTGGGCGGCCGATCACTCCCAGGGCCTGTGCCGGATGGACATCGTGGGCACCGCGCCCGGTCTGCACGCCTACAACTCGGCCAGCTGCGATGACGGCACCGTGCTGGGCTCCGGCGGGCAAACCGCCTACGACGACTCCGTCGTGCCCGGCACCACCAACCAGCACTACCTGTACGTCGCGCAGAACGACCACCTGAGCCCCGGCGTCATCCGGTTCACCTTCGACCCGAGCGGCGACAACGGCGCCGGCGCCCTGATCGGCGGGTCCGCGTGTCGTGATGGCCCCCAACGCCGGCCTGAACGGTGACAAGGCCAACGGCCTGGCCCTCGGCCCGTGCAAACCCGGAGCGGTCGCCACCTGCAAACACTCCCTGTACATGGGCGGCCTGCTCGACGGGTTCATCCGGCGGATCAACAACCCCGAGGACGACCCCCGCACCCAGACCGTCGACGTGGTCGCGATGACCACCGAACAACGCGCCGGCACCGCCGGCAAGGGCATCAACGGGTCCATGGGCATGATCGGCGACAACCTCTACCTCCCGGAGAACCAGGGCTTCACCGTCGTCCGCAACATCAGCACCTGCCCGGTGAACAGCCAGGTCTGCGCCACCACCCCGCTGAACATCGGCCAGTTCGGATTCATCTTCGGCTCCGCGATCGGCGTTGACCCCAACCACGGCGACGCCGGCACCGTCTACGCCGCGATCTCCCCCGGCGCCGCGAACGGCACCCTCTACCAGTACGACGTCGCCACCAACACCTCCCGGATCTACGCCACCCAGGGCAAAATGCCGCCCGCCGGCTCCGCGGAAGCCACCGTCTGGTGCACCACCACCTGCACCCGACCGGTCGACCCGGCCAACCCACCCGGCGGGTTCGGCAACTTCCGGTTCGCCCAGGGCATCATGGTCGACACCCGCACCGACGACCAGGGCGGCGGCACCGTCTACCTCACCGAGGACGCCTTCGCCGGCGCCCGCGGCGGCCGCGGACACGCCTGGAGCGCCCCCTACATCCCCTACCCGGCAGGAGTCACCCCGGTACCACTGCCCCCGCCGACCGCGCCCGCACCGCAAACCTGCAACCTCACCGTGAACGTGCCCCCACTCGCCGGCGGGCAAACCTACTGGGTGCAGTTCACCGCGCACGCCGACAGCCAACTCAGCGCCACCTGGAAGATCCCCGTCGCGCAGTCCGCGCAACTCCTGCTCTACCCCGGCAACCCCTTCACCGGACTCGCCGACCCCGTCGGCACCGGCACCAAGGGCGGCTCCATCGCCAGCCAGAACTCCTCCACCACCACCACCTTCTCCATCACCACCGCACCCACCACCAAACCCGCCGGCACCTACACCGCCCAATTCTTCAACGCCAGCAAGACCTTCGCCGCCACGACCGGCACCCTGACATACGGCAACGACGCCGGCACCCCCTGCCCCGCATCACCCACATCACTGCACGTCCTGCCTTAGCACCATGCTCATGCCCAACGCCCGGCAACCACCCGCAACGGGTGAGTGCCGGGCGTTTGGCATGGTGCGCGACCGACTCGGCCCCGATAGCGATCCGCTCGAAGATCCCTCATCCGGGTGACCGTGAGCGAGCCGGCTGGGCTCGTCGGGGTGTACCAATGGCATTGCCCATCAAACGCTTTGTGTTTTTCCTAGGAAAAGGACCGGGGATGTCAAGTCCTGCTGGCCAAGAAGCCGCCGCGCCCGCCGCCGCGGACCCCGCCGGGTCGGTCGCCAGGCCGGTGACGGTGGTGATCGTGGATGATCATCGGTCCTTCGCCGAACTGTTGGCCTCGGCGTTGGGCAACGTTCCGGGGCTGACGTGCGTCGGGGTCGCGACCACCGCCGCCGAGGGCATCGCGCTGGTCACCGAGCTGACCCCGACGGTGGTGGTGATGGACATCCAGATGCCTGACCAGGACGGGCTGATCGCCACCCGGCGAATACGGGACATCGCACCGGACACCGTAGTCGCCGTGGTCACCGCCCATCACGACCCGCAGTGGGTGGCCAAGGCCGCGCAGGCCGGGGCGTCGGCGTTCATCCCCAAGGACGGATCGCTGGACGACATGATCGACATGCTGCAACGCGTCCAGCACGGGCAGATGCTGGTCGGGCAGACCACCTTCAGCTCCGCCCCCCTGTCCTCCCCTGGTCCCGTCGACGATGCCCCGGTTCCACTGCTGACCCATCGGGAGATGGAGGTGCTGACCTGCCTGGGGCAAGGCATGCAGGTTCAGGGCATCGCCCGGGCCCTGGGTATCAGCCTGCACACCTGCAGGGGATATGTGAAATCGCTGCACACCAAACTGGGGGTGCGCACCCAGTTGGAAGCGGTGATCAAGGCCCACCAGGTCGGTCTGCTCGGGCCGACCGGATGACGGGAAACCAGACCACCACGCCTCGCCCGCGAAGGGTCGGGGTGGGCCGGCAATTGTCGTTGTTCTACACCGTCGCCGCCCTCGCGTTGATTGCGGTGTCCATCGGCGCGGTCGTGGCCAGCCGTTCCGTCGCCCGCACGGAGGCGCTCAAGGGCGCGGAGCGGACGACCGCCCGATTGGCCGATCTGCTCGGGCCACTACTCGTGGGCATGGAGGCCGGCGACCCTGCGGCCAGGCACGAACTGGACCTGGCCGTCAAGTACCGGATGGGCGGGGACTACCTGACGGAGATCACCGTGTGGGCAGCGGACGGACGGATCGTGTACTCCAGCGAACCGGACGAGATCGGCCAGCAGGACGAGCCGCCATCGCAGGTCACCGACGCGATCACCCGCGGGGTCACCACCTCGGACTTCACCGTCCAACCGCATGCCACGGACGAGAAATTCGGCCCGGACGACCCCGGTTTTGTGGAGGTGTATGTCCCGTTCGACCAGCCCGAACTGAAGGCCTACGCGTTCGAGTCCTACTACAACTACACCCCGGTGAACGAGGTCGCCAACTCCCTGCTCTGGCAACTGATCCCGTTGGTCCTCATCCCGTTGATCGTGCTCCAACTGATCCAGGTACCGGTCACCTCCTCGATGGCCCGGCGAATACGCCGTCACGAAGCCGACCGCGCGGCGATGCTGGAACGCACCCTGTCGGTGTCGGAACGGGAGAGGATCCAGATCGCCGGCGACCTGCACGACGGGCCGGTGCAGGAACTGGCCGGCGTCGGCTACGCCCTGGACTCGTTGGCCTCATCCGTGCCCGAGCAGCACGCGATCCTGATGCGGCGAATCCAGGACACCGTGCACCAGGTCATCGGCTCATTGCGCCGGTTGATGGTTGACCTGTACCCGCCGGACCTGTCCGCTGACCAACTCGCGCAAACGATCACCGGACTGGCCGCGCCGTTGCGCGACCAGGGCGTCATGGTCAACATCACCACGATGACACCGATGCCCGCCATGGCGCACGACACGGTGACCACCTTGTACCGGGTCGCCCGCGAAGCCCTGGCGAACGTGGCCAAACATGCGAACGCCGCGAAGGCGGACATCACCCTCGGGTTCGACAACTCCGACGCAGCAGCAACTCCCACCGTGTTGCTGCGAATCACGGACAACGGTGTCGGAGTCGACCCCGCCAAGATCGACAAGAAGGCGGAAGGTCACCTCGGCCTGCGACTGTTGACCGACCGGGTGGAAAACCTCGGCGGCACACTGACAGTGCGACCCAACCCGCGCGGCGGCACCATCGTCACCGCGGAACTCCCGGCCACCGAAACAGCTGATCCCACCGTGAACGACCGGCATGAACAGCCACGACGACAATCCGCCCTCACCCGCCCCGGATAACCCCGCCACCGCCGAAAGTGGGCCCAACGGGAATAACCCGGTAGCACGCCTGCACTCGTCCGCGCGCGAGGGTGACGCGCCATGTCAGCGAACGCAAACCACTGTGCCGCAGGGTCTTCCGCAGACTCTTCTCCAGCCGGCCGACCAATCCCACTGATCCTCATTTGGGACCGGTAAGGTCGGCCCGTCGCCCGTGCGGCGCTGACTGGGCCGCTAGCCGCATCAGTCATCGCCGTTTCCGGATAAAGGTGAGCGAGGCGGTGCTCCGGGGTGTCGTCGAATGGCCTCGTGTGCCCGAAGACGTTGGGGCGGCGGTGGGGCGGCGAGGTGGGGCAGGAAACCGGGTGCGGCAGGCGTTGCCAACCACGCAGGAGCCCACTCCGCGGTTGCTGCTCCCGGCATCCATCGACCTGCCGGCGGGGTTAGTCCGGCCACCCAATTCTCACATTCAAACAAGAGCGCCCCTTGAAGGCGCCCAGGGCGAATTAGCCGTCCGAGGCTCTTCCGCGGTGTTCGGGCTCGCCGTCTCAACTGGCAAAAGAAATGGAGCAGTGTGACCACGGTTGTTTCGCGGGCCGTTGGTCGAGCATATGCAAGTCTGCTGAGAGCCGTTGTGAGGGATGGTGTTACGAATAGCGCTGCGCATCGCACTCTCGGGCGGCGACGCAGTGGCGGCCTGAGCGGAAAATGCAACCGGCAGCCCTTGCGGACTTACGTTTCCCGGTTTGGGCCCGGTGCCGAAATTTGGGGATCGCCAAATACGTCAAGTGTCCGTGATGGTGGTGAGGGGACGAATGAACCGGAAGGATCGCTGCCGTGATCAAAGTGTTGATCGTCGATGATCACCCGTTCGTCCGGTTCGGTGTGTCGATGCTGTTGGGTCACGCCGACGGGATCGCAGTCGTCGGGGAATGCGGCGACGGCACCCAGGTACCCGGTGTGGCCCGGTCGGTGCACCCCGACGTGGTGGTGATGGATATTCGGATGCCGGGGATGTCCGGGTTGGACGCGACCCGCGCGCTGTTGATGGGGCAACCCTGGATTCGGGTGCTGATGTTGACCGCGTCGATCACCGCGCGCACCCTCGAAGAGGCGGCCGGGGCCGGTGCGGCCGGGTATGTGTTCAAGGGCGGCGACCCGCAGGATCTGGTGACAGCAGTGCGGACGGTGGCGGCCGGCGGAACCGCATGGCCCACCGATCCGCTGGGTGTGTTCCTCCCCCACCGCGACCGCTGACATCCGCCGCGCGACCATGCTGCGTCCCGCAGGGCGCGCCGTTGACAACCTCGCTCCCACACCCGTCAACGAAGCCCGGCCGACCTGCCCCACCAGATGCGACGCACCGAATCCCCGGGGCCCCAATAGTTCTCCTGGTCATGGCACAGCAAAGCCCAGGTCCGGCCGGATGGCCGGGACCTGGGCTCGCCGCTCCGAGCGCCCTGCGGGGGGACGGAGCGCTCAGAGGATCAGGGCAGGACGTGCAGTGATGTGGGTGATGCGGGGCAGGGGGTGCCGGCGTCGTTGCCGTATGTCAGGGTGCCGGTCGTCGCCGCCATCGTGGCGCTGGCGTTGAAGAATTGGGCGGTGTAGGTGCCGGCTGGTTTGGTGGTGGGTGCGGTGGTGATGGAGAAGGTGGTGGTGGTGGAGGAGTTCTGGCTGGCGATGGAGCCGCCCTTGGTGCCGGTGCCGACGGGGTCGGCGAGTCCGGTGAAGGGGTTGCCGGGGTAGAGCAGGAGTTGCGCGGACTGCGCGACGGGGATCTTCCAGGTGGCGCTGAGTTGGCTGTCGGCGTGCGCGGTGAACTGCACCCAGTAGGTTTGCCCGCCGGCGAGCGGGGGCACGTTCACGGTGAGGTTGCAGGTCTGCGGTGCGGGCGCGGTCGGCGGGGGCAGCGGTACGGGGGTGACTCCTGCCGGGTAGGGGATGTAGGGGGCGCTCCAGGCGTGTCCGCGGCCGCCGCGGGCGCCGGCGAAGGCGTCCTCGGTGAGGTAGACGGTGCCGCCGCCCTGGTCGTCGGTGCGGGTGTCGACCATGATGCCCTGGGCGAACCGGAAGTTGCCGAACCCGCCGGGTGGGTTGGCCGGGTCGACCGGTCGGGTGCAGGTGGTGGTGCACCAGACGGTGGCTTCCGCGGAGCCGGCGGGCGGCATTTTGCCCTGGGTGGCGTAGATCCGGGAGGTGTTGGTGGCGACGTCGTACTGGTAGAGGGTGCCGTTCGCGGCGCCGGGGGAGATGGCGGCGTAGACGGTGCCGGCGTCGCCGTGGTTGGGGTCAACGCCGATCGCGGAGCCGAAGATGAATCCGAACTGGCCGATGTTCAGCGGGGTGGTGGCGCAGACCTGGCTGGTCACCGGGCAGGTGCTGATGTTGCGGACCACGGTGAAGCCCTGGTTCTCCGGGAGGTAGAGGTTGTCGCCGATCATGCCCATGGACCCGTTGATGCCCTTGCCGGCGGTGCCGGCGCGTTGTTCGGTGGTCATCGCGACCACGTCGACGGTCTGGGTGCGTGGGTCGTCCTCGGGGTTGTTGATCCGCCGGATGAAACCGTCGAGCAGGCCGCCCATGTACAGGGAGTGTTTGCAGGTGGCGACCGCTCCGGGTTTGCACGGGCCGAGGGCCAGGCCGTTGGCCTTGTCACCGTTCAGGCCGGCGTTGGGGGCCATCACGACACCGGACCCGCCGATGAGGGCGCCGGCGCCGTTGTCGCCGCTCGGGTCGAAGGTGAACCGGATGACGCCGGGGCTCAGGTGGTCGTTCTGCGCGACGTAGAGGTAGTGCTGGTTGGTGGTGCCGGGCACGACGGAGTCGTCGTAGGCGGTTTGCCCGCCGGAGCCCAGCACGGTGCCGTCATCGCAGCTGGCCGAGTTGTAGGCGTGCAGACCGGGCGCGGTGCCCACGATGTCCATCCGGCACAGGCCCTGGGAGTGGTCGGCCGCCCAGATGTGGCCGCCGTCGTCGCTGGGCACGAAGGTGACGCCGCCCTTGGGTGCGGTCAGCCCGTAGGCGTACAGCGACGGGGTGACGGTCGACGGTGGGGGTGGCAGGGCGCAGGAGGCGCCCGCGGTGCCCACGCAGTCGGCGCCGGCGACCCCGTTGACACCGGGGATGGTGAAGATGTGGCCCTTGTTCAGCGGCGGGTTGACCAGGATCGCGAACGTCGGGTCGTCCCCGATGAACAGGTCACCGTTGTGCGGGTTGACCGCCAGGCCCATCACGAAGGTGTAGCTGGACACGCTCTGCCCGGGGTTGAGCAGCGAGTCGTACGGCGGGTTCACCGCGCTGGACACCACGTCCTGCAGACCGGTGCCCGGGTGGTAACGCAGCACGGTGGCACCGCTGTTGCGGGGCGAGTCGGCGATGTAGATGAACTGGCCGTTGCCGTTGGCGTCGTTCTGCACGGCCATGCCCTGCGGGAAGTTGGTGGTGATGCCGCCGACGACGGTGGCCGCGCAGCCGCCGTTCTGGTTCACCGGCGGGTTGACCACCGTGGGGTCGGCCGACCCCTCCGACGGGGCGCAGTGCGCGACGTCGGTCAGCAGCGAGACCCCGTTACCGCCGAGTTCGTCGATGTACAAATCGTCGGTGCCGTTGGTGTTGTGGAAAATACCCATCCCGAACCGGACGCCCTTGCGTTTGTCGGTGACCCTGGAGATCGTCTCGATCGACTGCGCGGCGACCGGCTGGTCGACGTTGTTGATCCGTTCGATCTTCTTCGACCGCTCGAACCCCAGATACAACGCGGTGCAGGTGGTGCCGGCGGTCGCCGCGCCCGGGGTCTGGTCACACGGGCCGAGTGAGACGGAACTGTTCTTGTAATTCCCGCCCGCGTCGGCGAAGAACCCCACGGTGTTCAGCCCGCCCAGGGTGGTGCCGCTGTTCGCGACGATCGTTCCCGAGCCGGCCGGGTTGTAGGTGACCCGGATCGGGCCGCCGGACTTGCTGGACATGTCAGCGGCATACACGTAATACGTGCCGTCGGCGTTCTTCGGCCCGACCACCGCCTGCGTCGGTTTCTTGGCCTGCACATCACAGGTCCCGGTGTTCTCACTGAACCCGCCCGCGGCGGCCGGGTCGACGTCGATCCGGCACAACCCGGCGCCGCTGGCATCCCAGAAATGACCGCCGTCCACCGAGTCCAACCACACCCCGTTGAACGGGAACGTCACCCCCGCAACGAACGGCGCACCAGGATCAGCCGACGCCGACATGGCACTACCCACCAACGGCAACACCACCGCCGCCACCAACACCCCCACACCCACCAACACGGTGCCGCGTGGCCGACGGTGACCCGGCAGCACCGGTGACCGGTGCCGCCCACTCGAACTCAACAATGTCGACGACATGACGGACAGTCCTTCCATCAGAGAAATAAGCAAAGACGGCGAACGGGCCCCACCCGCCGCGAGAAGGCCGGCGCCGCAACACCAAACCTGCCGATCCGACACCCGGAACGACCACCCACCCGGACCCGCCGGTGACCGGGACAACCCATCGACGGATCGAATCCTCGAGCCGCTGCAACTCCGGCCGCACGGCAAGCCGCGGCCGCGACAGCACCCACGGATCGCGGTGACCTGCCGCCAGCTGGAATCGTCAGACGGCACGGGACGCTGACGGGCCAGGATGTCGGCTGCCGTCGCGCACCCATTCACTAGACCGGACCGGGGTTGGCGGTCCAACGGTCACCGCGATCCTCCAATTCCGCTGGATCATGGAGTCGGGGATGTCGTTGCAGCAGTGCGACGCGGTCGGCCTGATCGATGTGCAGGGGGTCATCGCGGCCGCCCCCTCGAACGGAACGCTGCCAATGACATGACGGGTTTCCTTCCATGAGACGGATGGATTGGCGCTGCGACAGCCGGACAACTACGCGAGAAACGTTCCGGTGTAGGGCATGTGGATCATCTCCTCGACCAGCCGCGAGCAATTACCCCACCGCCGGGCGCCGTCCCATGCCGATGCTCGGGAAACGACGCGCGGCTGACCAGACCGACACGGGCCGGCGAGAACGCCAACGGCCGGCCCGTGTGCATAGCCGCGCCAGCGTTGCGCGCTGGTCGCGAATGGCACAAGGCAAGGTTCACCAACAGGTTTCGAGGCTGACCCTCGAATTCCGACCGGTCTACTCGACCGGAAGCAGCATGGGCGTGTCGCCACGGCACGGGGAACCCCAATTTAAGGGGTTTCGACGATAACCAAAATTTGGGGGTGCGAAATGCGGACCCACCGGCCTGCGGCGCAGCACTGCATCGCGAGACCCTAGTACTAGTACCAGGTATTAATACTCGCACAAAATCCCTCAATGACTCACGGTGATCACATGCTAGGCCACACGGGGGCGCCGGCCACATTTTGGGTGGAAACGCGGCGGTTCTCCCGTGGAAAAGGAAACCACGGTTGTCGTAAAAAGGGTCGATTACCTCACCGGACTGGGCATCGCCGCCGCGGCCGCCACTGGTAGACAGCGGTATCGACGGCATCAACGCGGCCGAATGCCGACTGCAGGGTGTTGAACCCCACTCCGGATGCCGTTGACCGCGGGTATCACCGTCACCGACGACGCCGATGGCCCAGTCCGCTCCGGGTGGTTCGTCGGCGTCATCACTACGACGATCAAGGGAATCATCCCACGTCGAGCGGTCGCGGGGGTCGGGAGAACATCAGTCGTGCGCCGACCGCCGGCTTGGTCGGCAACGTCGTGACGGCACGCGGCGAGAGTTGGCTTCCTGCAACACGAAATGGCCACTGTTGTCGTGCGGCTGTGGTAGGCAATGCTGGCTGGCATGAACGGAGACCTGTGTCGTGATGGTGGTGTCGCGGCCCGAAGTGGCCGAGGAGATCCTGCTGGCGGGCGACCTGCCCTGCCCGCGGTGTCGGGGTGTGCTGCGCCCATTCGGCAACGGCCGGACCCGCACCGTCCGCGGCATCGGGGCCGACACCGTGACCGTGACCCCGCGGCGGGCCCGCTGCACTGACTGCCAGGTCACCCAGATCCTGCTCCCGACCGCGCTGACCGTGCGCCGCGCGGACAGCACCGAGGCGATCGGGAACGCGCTGGTCGCGCACGCCCGCGGGGCCGGACACCGCTCCATCGCTGCCCGGTTCGGGCGGCCCGAGTCCACCGTTCGACGATGGTTGCGCGGCGTCCGCGAGCCGCACGCGCAGTGGCTGTACCGGCGGGGCGTGGACCGTGCCGCGGCGATCGACCGGGAGCTGCTGGTCCGGCCGGCGCCGCAGCGGACCACGCTCGGGGACGCGTTGAACCTGCTCGCCGGCGCCGCACTGCGCTACCGGGATCGGTTCGGCGTGGCCGTCCCGGTATGGGCGTTGATCGGCTCCTTCGCCCACGGCCGGCTCCTGGCACCCCCGCACCCGCGGCGCAGCTGAAATCGGGGTTCCGCCGGGCCCCGCCATGCCCGGCGGTGTCCGTCACTGTGCCGACCAAGGTCCGCCGACGCACGCCCGGGAATCGTCACTTCGCCGACCACGCAGTCACTTCGCCGACCAAGCAGCCGATTTCGGTCGTCATTCACGATGAAGCCATCAACGGCAGAACGAACGACGGTCAACAGCAGGGTCGTAGGCCCCGCCTGGTCCGCGTTAATCAACGTGGCCAGCGGCCTGGAGGTATGTGCGGAAAGGGAGCGCCCCGGCTTCGGCCGGCCATAGCCGATCGGCTCTCGCCCCCGGGATTCACGACCGGCGCAAACCGCCGTTGCACCTCAGCCGGTTTCGGGACCATACATGCGGCCCGGACATCGCGGACGGCCCAGAACTAAACGCCTGATCACCGGTCCCCGGAACCGCCTCCGGTCGTCAGGACCGGCGAGGGGATCGACCCACGCGCCGATCCGCTGGAGCGACACACCCTGCCAGTCGCCGTGTTTCTCCGCCTGACAGTACCCAGCCGCCATTCCCCCGGATGCCGCCAGCGGGTACCCCAACCCCCGGTTCCTCAGCGCGTTACCACGGCTTTCCCCGTTCACGCTGCCGCCCCGCGCCAGGGAGGGGCGAGGCGGCAGCGCGGGGCGACGTCAGGGCAGGACGTGCAGCGATGTCGGCGACGCCGGGCATGCCGTGCCGGTGTCGTTGCTGTAGGTCAGTGTGCCGGTGGAGGCGGCGAAGGAATTGCTGGCGTTGAAGAACTGCAAAGTGTAGGTGCCT
Source organism: uncultured Actinomycetota bacterium (assembly GCA_963709895.1). Lineage (GTDB taxonomy): Bacteria > Actinomycetota > Actinomycetes > Mycobacteriales > Nakamurellaceae > Nakamurella. The sequence continues at coordinate 179,506 of CAVPYD010000001.1, forward strand.
GCCGCCTCTGTGGTGGGCGCGGTGGTGAGGGAGAACGAAATGGTGTTGCTGGTGTTCTGGCCGGCGATGGAGCCGCCCTTGCTGCCGGTGGACACCGGATCCGTGAGCCCGGCGAACGGGTTCCCGGGGTAGAGCATCAGCTTCGCGGATTGCGCCGCGGGGATCTTCCAGGTGGCGCTGATAGGTGCGGCCGCATGGGCGGTGAACTGCAGCCAGTAGGTCTGTCCCGACGCGAGGGACGGCACTGTCACAGTGAGGGCGCAGATCTGCACGGCGACCGGTGTCGGAGCCGGCGCGGGCGCCGGGGCAGGGGCAGGGGCCGGTGCGGGGGCCGGTGCGCCGCCAGGGAGCACACAGGGCGCGGCGATGGTGCCGACGCAGTTCGCCGGGGCGACGCCGCTCACGCCCTTGATGGTGAACAGGTGGCCCTTGTTGGTCGGCGGATTGACCAGGGTCGCGGTCGGGTCGTCACCGATGAACAGGTCACCGCTGTGCGGATTGACCGCCAGTCCCGTTATCGAGGTGTAGGTCGACACGGTTGTTCCTGGGGTCAGCAACGAGTAGTACGGCGGGGTCACCGTGGTGGACACGATGTCCTGCAGGCCGGTGTTCGGGTGGAAGCGCAGCACGGTGGCGGGGGTGGTGCCGGGTGAGTCAGCGACGTAGAGGAACAGGCCGTTCCCGGTGACCGGGTCGTTTTCCACTGCCATGCCCTGCGGCGAGGTGGCGGTGATCGCGCCGACGTTGGTGGCCGCGCAGCCGCCGTTCAGATTCATCGGCGGAACCGTGATCGCAGGGTCGGCCGATCCCTGCGACGGTGTGCAGTGCCCGGCGTCGAGCATCCTCGTGACCCCGACCGCGCCCAACTCATCGATGTACAGATCGTCCGTCCCGGTCGGGTTGTGGAAGATACCCATCCCGAACCGCACGCCCTTGCGGGTGTCGGTGGCCTTGAGATCGTCTCAATCGACTGGGCGGCGATCGGTTGGTCCACGTTGTTGATCCGCTCGATCTTCGACGAGCGCGAGAACCCCAGATACAACGCCACGCACTTCGTGCCTGCGGTCTTCGCGCCCGGCGTCTGGTCGCACGGACCCAAAGCCACCGAGCTGCTCTTGAAGCTGCCCGATGAGTCGGCGAAGAACCCGACGGTATTCAACCCGCCCAGCTGTGTTCCGCTGTTGCCCACCACGTGGCCCCGGCCGCTGTCGGCGGCCGGGTCGTAGGTGATCCGGACCGGGCCGCCGCTCTTGCTGGACATGTCCGCCTCGTAGACGAAGTAGGTGCCGTCGGCGTTCCTCGGGCCTACCACTGCCTGTGTCGGCTTCTTCGCCTGCGCATCACAGGTGCCGGCGTTCTGGCTGAAGCCGCCGGGTGCGGTCAGGTTCGTATCGACCCGGCACAACCCCGAACCGCTGGCGTCCCAGTAGTGGCCGCCGTCGGTCAACTCCAGCCACACCCCGTTGAACGGTAACGTCACCCCGGACACGAACGGTGCGCCCGGGTCCGCAAGGACGTTCGTCGCGCCGCCCGCGAACGGCGCCCCGCGGCCGCCAGGGCCGCGGCGACGACCAGCGCCCGTACCCGCCGGCCCGGTCCCTGTGCCAGTGACTCTCGCGAGCGCCCCTTCGAACCGGACATTGTCGACAACATGACAGGCCTTCCTTCCCTCAGACAGACGCACTGACGCCACGGAGGTCAAGACACCCCCGGCGAGAAACGTGATGGTGCAACAACACAACTCGTGCCCCGACCGTTCACGACCGAGACCTGACATCCGGCGAGGCTGCCCCCCGCGATACCCCGGGAACGGCCTGGCGGCTCATCTGCCCGCCGTGGCGACCACCACCGCGACAGCACCGTGCAGCCTCAGCTGCGATCAGTGGAAACAGTCCAGTCGGTTCTCCCCTCTACCCCGGGCGATTGACCTCGAATAACCGAAAATGACCCAGCGGATTCCCCAGGCGCGCGGAAAACCCGCTCACCGGGAAACAAATTCTGCCGGTCGCGGGAGCAGCATGGGCGCAGCGCAACAGGACGCGGAACCCCAATTAAAGGGGGTACAGAGATAACCAAAATTAGGGGGTGCGCCACATTTATGTCGGCGCATCCGACCGGCGAAAAGGTCAATAGGACCTTAGCACTAGTACCACCCCTGTCCGTCCGATTTGCCGCATTCCTGGGGCAGTCAGGTGACGTCATGTCTGACGGCGCTACCGGGTTCCGCCACCCGGCGCCACGGTGAGCCGAACGCACGCTGATCCCGGCAACCGAGGCGCCTGACCACCCCTTCCGGGAAGGCCGCGGTCACCGCCGCCGACACCTGCAACCACCGCAATACCGAGCCGGCACGGGTACCAAATGTTCTATCGCCCCAGGCTCGGGCGCGGGCGAGTAGCGCTGGGCCCCAGGTGGTGTCGATCCGACCGCGGCGGCCACGGTCCGAGCCGTCTCCGGATGGCAGGTACCGACGGCCGACTGCCTGTCGCGACCCCTACCACGAAACAACACCGCTAGTTATTGCCGGAAAGGTGCGCCCCAGTGCTGTGAATAGCGAGGACCCACGTGGGCGTGCCCGGGTGAGTCCACCCGGTCTACCCGGACCGCAGGGTTGACGCCCGGCGGCCGCATGGCTCCTCAGCACAGATGCGCCAGGAAAGGCGGGGATCTTGGTCGTTATTACCCAACGCGACCGGCCGATCGAGTCTTTTCGGCCAATCGGGGTGGCCCGGGGTATTAGCGCACGCTGGGTAATCAACACGCTCCCAAAAAATGGGGATCGCGGACCAGCGCATTACTAGCCGATGGTGGAAAGGCACACAAAACCAACGGATGAGAAGGGTCGGCCGTGATCACGGTCCTGATCGTCGATGACCATGCCTTCGTCAGGTTCGGGGTGTCGATGCTGCTCGAGCACGCCGACGGAATCACCGTTGTCGGGGAATGCGCCGACGGCGACGAGGCGCAGCGTGCCGCTCGAACACTCGGCGCCGACGTCGTCCTGATGGACCTGAACATGCGCGGCACATCAGGTCTCGATGCGACCCGCGAACTGACCGCCACACACCCGCGCGCCCGGATACTCATGCACACCGCATCCATCGCCGGCGGCATCGTCGACCAGGCCGCCCGAGCCGGCGCAGCAGGATGTCTGGTCAAGGGCGGTGCCGCGGCCGACCTGATCACCGCGATCCGCACCGTCGCCAGCGGCGGAAGCGTCTGGCCCGCGCGACCCGGTCGGTCTGTCCCCCCGCCACAGGCCAGGAACCCACGTGAGGGCAGCGGCTGACGCCCTGCAACACGAACCGATCAGGCCCACATCACTAGCCGCGTCCGGCGGCCCGCCCAACTCGTGGACGGAAACGTTGGCGGGATCCGGGCTGGCCCGCTGAACCCGCAGTCGCCCTCGATCGAGCGGGTTGGGACCGGCCCCGAGACCGAGCGAATACCGACGGGCGACCTCGCGCTGGCGAGTTGGCGGCGAGGCACAGCCGGGCAGGCGTCCGCCGATTGTGTGCATCAGAGAATTGGTTCCAGCGCCCGGTTGCAGGACGCCCGGATCGGGGGCAAGCGCCGGCGCTCGGCGCTCGACGAAATTCTGCAAGCTCCCCTATTCGCGACGGTCGACACCACCCGATTGGCCCGGAGTTGGGGGCCGAATGCCGTCAAACAACGCTTGAAAGAGCGGCTTGCCGGGGGCCCGGGGGTAGGACAGGGCCCCATTCGGCCGCATCCCGGATCAACGACAGAGCAGTAACATCGTGACGCCTCGTCGACGAAGACGCGGGCGGGTTTCTCCGTCAGCAAGGGAGCATCAAGATGAGCCCAGGACTCGGACGACGTCGAGGATGGCGGATCGCGCTGGCCACAGCTGCGGCGATGGTGGTCGCCGGGGTCCTGCCCTTTGCCGCCTCGAGCGCCAATGCCGTCACCGCGAATGGCGATGCCAACCCGACGGCATGCGCTCACCGGGTCAACAACACGCCGAAGAAGCTGGTCGATTGCGTCAAGAAGAATGACCTCTGGGCCCATATGGTCAAGTTCCAGCAGATTGCGGACGCCAATCCTGGCGCCGACGGCCATCCGTCCCGCAATTCGGGGGAGCCCGGCTACAAGGCCTCGGCCGACTACGTGGCCAACGTCATGAGAGCGGCGGGCTACCGAGTGACGTTGCAGGAGTACAAATTCGACTATTTCAGCTTCGTCGGGACGCCGGTCATGCGGGAGGACTCTCCGACGCCGCAGTCCTTCGCGCTCGGGACGGAGTTCAACCCTGGACCGGTCGTCGGTTCAGTAACCGGGAAGCTGCAACCCGCGGGCGGCATCGTCGTGCCGGCGACGCCAACGCCCAGCTCGGCCAGCGGCTGCCAGGCTTCCGACTTCGCAGGGTTCATTCCCGGCAACATTGCCCTGATCCAGCGCGGCACCTGCACCTTCGCCCAGAAGGTGGCGAACGCCGAGGCCGCTGGTGCTTCGGGCGACCGTCATCTTCAATGAGGGAAACCCGGGACGCACCGGCACGTTGTCGGGGCAGCCTCGCTGGTACAGAGCGCAAGCCCGTCCTCTTCACGACCTACGCCGTCGGCACCCAACTCCTGGGTCAGTACAGCCCCGGTACAGGGCCGGTCCTGACCGTCGACGTCCAGGCCATCGAGGACCCGAACCGTTCCGACTGGAATGTCATCGCTGACTCCAGGGGTGGCGACCCGAACAACATCCTCGTCGTCGACGCCCATCTCGACGCCATCTTCGGAGCCGGGATGCTCGACAACGCCTCGGGCTCGGCGACCATCCTGGATATCGCCCAGCAGCTGAAGAACACCAACACGCGCAACAAGCTGCGCTTCATCTGGTTCGGCGGCGAGGAACTCGGCCTGCTCGGCTCGGACTACTACGTCAAAAACCTCCCGGCCGAGCGAGTTGGCGAAGATCAAGTACGACCTCGACGCCGACGTGACGGCCACGCCGAACTACGTGGCAGGCGTCCTCGACCCGAAGGACGGAGTCAACCTGTTCGGACGCGGACCCGGCACCCCGATGCCGCCGAGCATCTGGGCTCCCTCGGGGATCGCCCGCGACGACGGGATCGACTACCTGAATTCGATCGGCAAGAACCACATCCTCTTCTCGGCCGACGGCACAGATGCCTTCAAGTTCCAGCAGGCCGGGATCCCGGCGAGCGGCGTCCTCACCGGGCAGGACTGCTGCAAGCTCGCATCGGATGTCGCCCTCTTCGGCGGCTTCGAGGGCAACTTCGAGGGCACCGTGCCGGGCGATGACGGGGGCTGCGTCGACAACCCGTTCCGGTGGTGCGACAACCTGAGCAACAACGACCCCGAGGTGCTGACCTGGGTGTCGAAGACCTTCGCCAACATGGTCGGACACATGGCTTATGACACCCAGGTTTTCAACTGACCAAGAAAGGGCGGCGGTCACCCCAAGGAGGCGTCGGCCGCACTGAAGGGGGCATCTCAGGTAGGCGCGGTCACCAGCTGACCTGACCAAGCCTGGTCGATCCTCCGGGTCTGGGCAACCACCCAGTCCCGGCGGACCGGGCAGACACCTGAAGCCACGACGTGGCCTCGGCCGAGCCAAGAACCCACGGTCCGCGCGATGTGTTGGATTTCGTTGCCATCGGCACATTCCCCAACGACGGTGATCCCGTCTGCGTGGGGCGGCTTCGTGCTGACCCGGTGGACACGTCAGCAGGTCGGGACGGGTTCGGCCAGGAACAGATCACCGCCGCGGACGCGAGTCGTCGGGCCTGGTCGCGACCGGCTGGGTGATCGACCAGACCCGGACGTCCATGCCGCCCAGGTCGGCATCCTTCTGGTGGAGCCTCACCGAGCTTCTGGTGGAACCTCACCGAGCCGGATGCTGCCGCGCCCTCGCCGACGGTCCGGCGGGTCTGCCCGTTCTTCAGCAGGGTCATCGCGGTGTCCCCGGCGATGTCGGCCAACGCTCTCGGGCGCGGCACCGAGCAGGGGTTGACCCCGCTCGAACCGGGTTCGCACGTGAGCCGCAGTCGCGATGAGTGTTGGTTCGATCACCCATCGTGGCGCGGCGTGTCTTACACTCCGACCGATTGCTTGGTGTATGGCTCACCCTCTCCTGGGTCAAGCCGCGATCCGTCGAGGCCGACGGCGAGGGAGCGGGGGCCGCATGCGAGGTAGCGGGGACGCCTCGGTGCCCGGCAGGGCGTGGGCCCTGGTCGTGGTGCTGCTGATGACCGCCGGACTGTGCACCATCACCGGGACGGTGACCCCCGCGCCCGACGCAGCGGCGGCGACCGTCACCATCGGCACGATCCAGGCGCAGCTGTCCAACCACAGGGGTGTGAACAACGGGACCGCCGCCAGCAACTGCATCACCTATGCACCGGTGGGCACGGCGACGTCGTCGGCGTTGGTGAGCAACCCGAACGAGGCTCAAACGGCACACGGTCGACCGACCAGCAGCCAGAGCAGTTGCCCGTCGACCCTGAACTCGAGCACGCAGAGCACTGTCGGTTTCCGCCCGGCCGCAACCACTTCCGCGCAGGACGGCGTCGCGTTTCCGATCGGCAAGATGATCCATTACAACAACCCGGTGTACGCCGATGACCGCTACTTCACGGGACGGATCAGTGCCATCCTTGGTGGATTCACCTCTCCCAACACGGTCAGTTTTGACTGGCAGCTCGACGAGACGCCCAACAGCGGCGGCAACAACTGCTGCAACGATCTGATCACCTTCACCAATCAGATCTCGCAAGTCACCTTGACGCAGGGTGGATTGACCTTCCGTCTCGTCATCCTCGGCTTCATCCCGGTGTCGTCATCGACGACGACGTGCCCGACCACACCGGTCGGCACCCCGCAGAACGAGTTCAGCACGGTCGAGGGCGCACAGACACACGCCTGCCTGTACGCGTCGCTGGTCCAGGAACGCAGCCTGACGATCATCAAGACAGTGACCGGTGCCGCACCACCCGCACGCGCATTCCCTTTCACCTCCTCGTCGACGCTGGCCGGTTCCCCGTGGTCGAACGGCACCTTCTCACTCAGCGCCGGCGGGTCAGAGACGCGATCGCTGACCAGCGGAAACACGGTCACGGTGACCGAATCCGATCCCGGTGACGACCGCTGGTCGTTGACCGGGTTGGCCTGCACGGAGGTCAACGCCGCCGGGGCGGTGGTGCCGGCCACCTGGGTCACGGCGAACCTCGCCGCGAGACAGGCGCTGCTGGCCAACGTTCCGGCGCCGCAGAATGCGGCGCAACCGGGGGTCACCTGCACGTACACGAACACCTACACCCCGAAGGCAACGCTGACGCTGGTCAAGCAGGTGCAGACCGGGAGCGCGGCACCGAACCTGTGGACGTTGACCGCCACCGGATCAGCCGCTCCGCCACCCTCGGGTGCCACCGTCTCGGGGCCGTCCGGGTCCCCGGCGGTCACCACCCAGCGGGTGCCGGCCGGTAGCTACGCACTCACCGAGATCGGTACGGGCGCGGCCGCAACCGGCTATGTCCAGGTCGGCGACTGGGTGTGCCGCACTGCCGGCGGCACCGCGCTGCCGGTGACAGCGGCCAGCGTCACGCTGCCGGACAGCGCGTCCGCAACCGCGGCCGCGAACGTGACGTGCACCGTGACCAACCAGCTCGCCGTCGGCGCCCTGCGGATCAGCAAGATCGTCGACGCACCCGACGGGGCCTACACCGGCGGCACCGGCAAGACGTTCGGCGGGGCCTATGACTGCGGAACCGGATTCACCGGAACCTTCTCCACACTGACCACCGCCGGACCGGTGGTGATCAGCAACATCCCCGTCGGCCGCACCTGCACCGTCACCGAGACGCCGCCGACCGGTGGGCTGGCGAACGCGTCCTACGCATGGGGCCCCGCCTCGTTCAGTGGTCAGCCGGCCACGATCACCCAGAACGGCACCGCGTCCGTCACCATCACCAACCCGGTGGTGCAGCGGTTCGGCACCTTCGCGCTCACCAAGACCGTCGATGGCCCCGGCGGCTATACCGGCGGCACCGGCAGGGTCTTCCCGGTGGCCTACACCTGCACGCTGGCCGGCGGCCCGACCACCGCGGGCGTCGTCAATGTGACGACGGCGCAAGCGGTCTCACCGGACACGCCGATCCCCACCGGCTCCGTGTGTTCCTTCACCGAGACCCTGACGCAGCAGGACGGCGACTTCAGCGACCCGAGCTACGCCTGGACCGGATCCGCGGTCGCCCCGGCCGGCGTGACGATCGGCGACAACACCACGGCCGCGGTGACCATCACCAACAGCTACGCCCGCGAGACCGGTCAGCTCGTCATCGCCAAGGTCGTCACCGGTGACGGCTACGACGGCGGCACCGCGGAGAACTTCACCGTCAACTACGACTGCGGCGTCGCCTCCGGCACCGTGACACTGGCCGCCGGCGCCAGCAAGGCGGTCACCGTGCCCGCCCGGACCAGTTGCGCGGTGCAGGAACTCCCGCCGGACGCCGGACCTGTTGTCACCTGGTTTCGAATGGGGAACCCCGACCTGGTCGCCGGCGGCGCTGGCGACGGTGCCGGCCAACGGGTCCGTGACCCTCACGGTCACCAACCCGACGGTTGCTGTCTTCGGCCGGGTGAGCGTCACCAAGACGATCACCGGCGCCGTCGACGGCGTCACCGCCGACGCCCAGTTCGCGATCCGGGTCGCCTGCGACAACGGCTACGACAACACCTTCACCTTCGGAGTCGACGGCACCGGGACGACAACGGACCTACCGGTCGGCACTTCCTGCTCGGTGACCGAAGCGGCACCCACCGGCGGCCTCGTCGACCCCTCGTATGCATGGGGTGCGGTGTCGATCCCGCCGCAACCAGTGCGGATCGACAGTTCCGGCCAGGTCGTGCCGGTGACCGTCAGCAACGACGTCGTCCGGGTGACCGGCCAGGTGTCGATCACCAAGGCACCGATCACCCCGGCCGGGATCGTTGACCCGGCCCGAACCTTCGACATCGGGTATGTCTGCAGCTACGGCGGCGTCATCCAGGCGCAGGGCAGCGCGACTGTCGGACAGAACGCGACGGCGTTGACGCCCGCCGTGTTCCTCGGCTCGGCCTGCGCGATCACTGAGGACCCGGCGACGCTGACCGCCCCGCCGAGCGGGACAGACCCGTCCTGGGTGTGGCTGCCGCCCACCTATGACCCAGGGCAGAACGTCGTGGTCACCAGCGCGACGACCCCCGTCGAGGTGACCGTGACGAACCGGATCCAGCAACTCACCGGCAGCTTCAACCTGACCAAGGTCGTCACGGGCGCCGGCAAGGACGCCGGGTATGTACCGGGCACCACCTTCCTGTTCGACGTCAGTTGCACCAACGGTTTCGCAGAAACCGTCACCCTCGCTGACACCGACAGTTTCAGCCCCGCGGCCCCACCGCCGGTCGGCACTCAGTGCACGATCCAGGAGGTGGAGCAACCTCCGACCGATCCGGCCTTCGCGTGGCGGCCGGTCCAGTTCACCGGCGACGGCGTGACCCAGACCGGGAACACCGCCACCTTCACGATCGGCACGAACACGCCACAGGTCAATGCCATCAACACGATCGACCCGCTGTTCGGTTCGGTGACGGTGCAGAAGCAGATCACCGGGCAGACTGCGGGTTTCGCGGGCGGGATCACCTTCCCGGTCACCCTCAACTGCGGGCCCGGGCTGATCTACCAGCTCAGCGTGCCCGCTGGCGACAGCGTGACACAGGGCGACATCCCTGTCGGTGCAACCTGTGTCGCAACGGAGGCGGCCCCGGTCGGCGGCCTGCTCGACGCTTCGTTCGCCTGGGGCGACACCACCTACGATCCGGTCGACGGCGCAGTCACCGTCCAGGAAAACGTCGCGCAGGACATCGTCATCACGAACGACATCGTTCGGGTCCTCGCACCCGTCCGGGTCGTCAAGTCCTACAGCGGACCGCAGGGTGTGATCGACCCGGCGAAGACCTACCCGATCACCTGGTCGTGCGATTACGGCAACGGCCAGGAGACGTTCGGCGGCACCGTCAACGTCGTCGTCGACGCGGCGGGCGTGCAGGTCGCCGACAACGTGCCGCTGACCGCAGCCTGCACCGCGACCGAGGGCGACCTCGGGCCGCCATCGCCGGACCCGGCATTCCGCTGGCTGGCCCCGGACATCACCGGCACCACCGTGACCCAGCCCGGACCGAACACCATCACCGTCGCGAACACGCTGGTCCGCGACACCGGCTCCGTGCACGTTGAGAAGGACGTCACGGGCGCCACGGAGGGCTACCTCAACCTGGGAACCGGAGCCGAGGACTTCACGCTGCACGGTCAGTGCTCCGTCCCGGGACAGCCGCAGATCCCGACGCGGTTCGCCGACGGCTCCATCGCCGACGGGGGCAACACGGACATCACCGCCTCGGTCGGCTGGACCTGCTCCGGCTTCGAGGACAGCCCCGGCCAGACCCTGCTGAGGGATGCGTCCTATGCGTGGGCCCCACCGGTGATCACCGGCACCCCGCCGCTGGCGCCGGACGGCACGTTCGTCTTGCCCTCCGCCGACGCGGTGCAGGTCTTCCACGCGGAGAACCCGATCATCCGGGTGCGTGACTCGTTGACGATCACCAAGCAGATCGTCGACCCGAACGGCGTCGTCGAGCCGACAGCCCAATTCAGCGGCGATTATTCCTGTCAGTACGGAACCGATCCCCCGGTGGTGGGTCGCTGGACCCTCACCCCGGCCGCGGATCCGGACTTCGTCATCCCGGACCTGTTACTCGGATCGGTGTGCACCGTCACTGAGGATCCGGCCGGGAACACCGGCCTCCCGGACGGCTCGTGGGCGTGGCTGCCGCCGGTGATCAGTGACCCGGGAACCGTTGTCGCCGGCTCCACCGGCTCGGTGACGGTGACGAACACGGTGACCCGGCAGTTCGCGGGCCTGCTGATCACCAAGGCGGTCGTCGACCCCGACGGCGGACTCCTGGACGGGGCGACGTTCGACGGAGCATGGGAGTGCGTTCAGGGCGGCGACACCATCGATGGGCGCTTCACCGTCCCGGCCAACGGCACCGTCGCGGCATTCTCGCCGGCCGACGAACTGGTGCCCGCCACAGCGATCTGCAGAATCTCCGAGAACACGCTCGATGCGCAGGGCCTGCGGGACGGTTCGTTCGCCTGGGGCGACACCACCTACGCGCCGCCCAGCGTCGAACTCGTGGCGGGTGAATCGGCCACCCTGGGCATCACCAACACGGTCATCCGGGTGTACTCCGACGTGACAGTCGCCAAGCAGGTCACCGGTCCCGCGGACGGGCTGGTGCCGACCGACCGGCCGTTCACGGGAACGATCAGCTGCCAGTACGGCACGGACGCGCCGATCGTCACCACCTGGTCGTCGACCATCGCGACGCCGGCGCTTCGCTCAGGTGTGCTCGTCGGTTCGGTGTGCGCCGCCACCGAAGACCCGCCCGGCGCCGGGGGTGAGCCGGTGACCGGTGACCCGTCCTACATCTGGCTGGAACCGGTGATCGGCCCTCCCACGACCGTCACGCCGCCCACCGAGGCGACCACGCCGATCGATGTCACCAATCCCACCGCGCGGCTGTTCGGCACCTTCCGGGTGTCGAAGCTGCTCACCGGCGCGGTGGACGGCATCGTCGATCCCCGTGGCCCTTACCGGATGAACTACTCGTGCCAACCCGGATCGGGTAACCCGATCATCGGAACCATCGACATCGTCCCCGGCGCCCTGCGTGATGTGGGCCAGATCGAGCAGATTCCCGTCGACAGCACCTGCACGCTGACCGAACCGCTGGACACCATGCCGCCGCTCCGGGACGACGCGTGGAGCTGGGACGCGCCGACGTTCACCGTCGACGGAGTGCCGACGCCGGGTACGGACAGGTCGCTGACGTTCACGATCCCGTCGCCACAGGAGGACATCCCGGTGCCGCTGGTGGCCATCGGGGTGACGAACAACGTCACCAAGACGGGCGGCGCCTGGTCGGTGACGAAGACGAGCGACCCGCCGAGCGGTACCGAGGTACAGCCGGGCTCGACGATCACCTACACCCTGACTCTCGACTCGACCGGCGCCGTCCCGGTGCACGACATCGTTGTCACCGATGACCTGACCGGCGTGCTGCCGTTCGCGACCGTCGTCGACGGATCCATCGCGCCACCATCGGGCACCACGGCCGCGCTCGACGTCGCCGCACGGACGCTCACCTGGACCGTCGGCGCCGTGCCCGGCGGCACCAGCCTCGCTCTCACCTTCCAGGTCACCGTCAATCCCGGCGCCGCCGGCGTGAACATCGGCAACATCGTCACGGCGGCCGGCGACACACCGCCCGCCACCTGCGCCACGCCACCAGCTGATCGCCTCGCAGCCGCCGCCGGCGGCGACCCGTGCGCCACCGATTTGCCCACCACTCTTTCCCCGACGATCTCGAAAGAGCCCACGGGACCTGCGGTCTGGGATCCCGCGAACGGCACCTGGACGGTGGGTTACCGGTTGGTGGCCACCAACCCCAACCCCGCAACCGACGTGCCGTACACCCTCACGGACACCCTCGGATTCCCGGCCGGCACCGAGATCCTCACCGCTGCAGTCACTCTCGTCCCGGATGGGGTGACGCCGGCCAGCCCGCCATGGAACGGCGTCGACGCGTTGACCATCGTGCAGGACGCCACCCTGCCCGCCGGCGCCACGCATACCTACGAGCTGGCCGTCACCGCAGCGGTGCCGCCGAGCACGACCGCCGCCAACCTGCCGTGCGCCACCGGCGACGGCGCCACCGGAAGGGGACTGTTCAACCAAGTGGCACTGGACTCGATGGGCTCGCACCTGACGGACACCGCGTGCGAACCCGTAGCCACCGTGCTGACTGTCGAAAAACAGTGGACCATCAACGGTGTCGCCTACGCCGAGGGCGCTCAGCCGGCCGGCTTCACGGCCGCTCTCACCCTCAACGGTCAGCAGTCCTCCTGGAACACCGACTTTGTCGGCTACCCACCGGGCTCCACCGTCCAGGTCGGCGAGTCCGCGGAGGTGCCGACCGATTGCACATCCTCCGCCACCGGTATCGGGCCGGTCGAGCTCAGCACCGCACTCGTCACGGTCACCGTGACCAACACCGTCCTCTGCACCGGGCCGGTGCCGCCGGTGCCCCCGGTCCCGCCGGCACCTCCGCATCCCCCGCTACCGGACACCGGCTTCTCGATCGGCCCGTACCTTGGTTGGGGCGTCGGGCTGATCATCGCCGGCTTACTCTTATTGCTCGGCTCCGCGCACCGACGTCGCTGGTTGACCCGCTGACCAGGGCGGCAACGAGTCGGACGGTGAGTTGGGCGGTGTAGTCGGCGCCGACCTGGTTCGGTTGGTAGGTCTCGACCCAGTCCTTGGTGGCCCCGATCTGTTGACCGGGATCGGTGACGAACGCGGCATCGGTCCCGCCGGTACCGGTGAACGAGATGACGGGCACCAGGAGTGAGGCTTGCAGGTCCGGGACCTGCTGGTTGGGTTTCACGCGGAGAACGGCGGCGGCCTGCCCGGGCGGTCCCCAGTGTTCGGAGTACGCGATACCCAGGATGTGGTAACCCAGTGCGGCGACATCGGTTGCACCAATGGTGCTTTCGATCGCGACGTAGGCCCGGTCCAGGTCAGCGGTGATCGGTCGGTCATCCTCAAACGTGGAACCAGGAATCCAAGACCAAGCCAACAAGGCCAAGATGACCCCAAGCAGGCCGAGACAATCGGCGGGAGTGAGTAGGAGGAAGCGCTGCGGGTCGGTTTCCCATGCTCCGGCAAGCGCCGCCTCCGACGGCATCGACTGTCGATCGCCGTCGCCGACCCGATCGGAGGCCCAGATCCCCTACCCCTGCCGAGCCGCCGTCTGGACGAATCAGTCGAGCACCACAACGAACTTGACGGCCCCATCACATGACCGGTCGATCGCGATCGAGGTGACGACTCTCGGATCGACACATCGTGAGCGACTCATGCTCGACTGCCGAATGAATGTCCGTCCGGAGAATCGGATCTCGGTCTGGTCGGCACCTGCATTGCGCTTTGGGTCCGTGTCGATCGGTCACGGGTTCGTGCTGCGCAGAGGTCAGGTGAAGGCGCAAACCTGAACAATCTTGATGTTCTTTTTACGCCCGCATGGGACCCGCCGGGTGCGCCAGGCGCCCACAATGGTGCGGTGTCCATGACGCCGTCTCGGCGAATTCCGTTCGGTCGTTTGTGGGACGACGACCGGAAACGCGACCGGGCGCGACCGGGCCGGGTGCCGCGGCGGACGTGTCGTCCGCCCTGCCGATGTGTCGCCCCGTCGCCTCGGGTGCAGGACTGAGGAAGACCCATGGGACTGCCTGAGGATGAACAGCACCAGCTCGATCGGATCGAGCGCGAACTCAACGGCGCCGACCTACGATTCCCGTCATCTGGAACGGTGAACGCGCCGGGGCGCCGGCCGGCCTTCTCTGCGGGTGCCGCCTGGTTCCTCGGCATTATGCTGCTCGTCGTCGGCGCGGTCATGACGATGCAGGGGCCGGTGATCTTCGGTGTCGTCGCTGTTGTCGCTGGGCTCGCGGCCGTGGCGTGGGCCGCCGTTGCGCTCGTGAGCTGATCTTGGCCGGTCGGCGCGGCCCGCGAATGGACCAGTGCGCGGCCGCGGCTCAGCGATCGCCGCGCTCAGATACCGTCCGGCTCGGCGGCATGATCGGTGTGTCGCCGTCTCCCCCACCTTCATCTGACCTCCTCGGCGGATGGCGAGGGTGCCTCGGCCGGTGAACTCGCACCGAGACAGCCGGACAATTGGCCAACGCCGGCGACGCCACAGGGGTCGGGAACGCGGCCGATCACACCGCTTGCGTTGCCTCGGCCGAGGAGGACGGCGGCTGTGTTGAATGAGCTGATGCAAGCCCAGTCAGCTGGTGCCGTGTCTCCAGGCGGTTGACACCGCAGCGTTGCTCACTCGTGCGTTCCCGATCGGTCGTCGACCGCGGCCTGCGGCGTTGCGGTGGGTGACGTCGGGGCGTTCGCGGTGCTGGTGCTGATCAGCGCGGTGGTGGGATTGCTGGCCGTGCTGTCCAACCGGTTGAGCGAACGGATCCATGTCCCGGCGCCGGCGTTGTTCCTGGTGGCGGCGGCCGTCGCGATCCGGCTGTTCCCTGATTTGCATTCCCCGCCGGAGCAACTGGTGGAACGCGTGGTGACGGTGGCGTTGCTGTGCATCCTGTTCGACGGCGGCATGCACCTGGGCTGGTCACGGTTCCGGCGGTCCGCGGCCCCGATCGCCGTGATCGGTGTGGCCGGCACCTTCCTGACAGCGGCAGCCGCGGCCGCCCTCGCACACTGGGCGTTCGGACTCGACTGGTATCTGGCCGCCCTGCTGGGAACCGCGGTGTCGCCGACGGACCCGGCGGTGGTGTTCTCCGTGCTGGGTCGACGCGAGGTCGCCGGCCGCAGCGGTGACATCCTGGAGGGCGAGTCCGGCGCGAACGACCCGGTCGGCATCGCCCTGATGGTCGCGTTGTTGGCCGCCGGCGGGATCACCGCCGGGAGCGTGCTGACGGTGGCCGGCGAATTCGTCCTGCAAATGAGCGTCGGTCTCGTTGCCGGTGTGGTCGGCGGACGTGCCCTGCTGTGGTTCATGCGGCAGGTCGCGTTGCCCGCCGAGGGCCTGTATCCGCTGCGCACCCTGGCCAGCGCGTTCGTCATCTATGGAGTCGCGAGCATCGCGCACGGCTCGGGTTTCCTGGCGGTGTTCATCGCCGGGATCATCCTGGGCGACGCCCGGGCACCGTTCAAACGGGAAATCGAACGCTTCCACTCCGCGTTGGCCAGCCTCGCCGAGATCGTCGCGTTCGTGATCCTGGGGCTCACTGTCAACCTCGCCGACCTGACCACCCCCGAGGTGTGGATACCCGGGCTGATCCTGGGCGCCGCCGTCGCGTTCCTCATCCGGCCCATCCTGGTCGGGCTGTGTCTGCTGCCGGTCAGGCTGCGGTGGCGGGAGAAGACGTTCATCGTGTTCGCCGGCCTCAAGGGCGCCGTGCCGATCCTGCTGGCCAGTTACCTGCTGGCCGCGAACATCCCGCAGGGCTCCCGGCTGTACGGGATCGTCATCATCGTGGTGGTGTTCTCCGTCCTTGTTCAGGGCAGCCTGGTGCCCACGGTGGCCCGGGTCCTGCGGGTACCGATGCGCACCGTGCACCCCGAACCGTGGTCGCTGGGCATCCGGCTCCGCGACGAACCGGAGGGCTTCCACCGGTTCACCATCGCCCCCGGTTCCCCGGCCGAGGGCCGCACCATCGAGCAACTGGCCGACCTGCCGGTCGACGTCTGGGTCAGCTTCGTTGTCCGCGACCAGCAGCTGCTGACCGTCCGCGCCGACACCACCCTGTACGCCGGCGACGACCTGCTCGTCCTGGCCGACGACCACGACCGACCGGAACTCACCGCCATCTTCGAGACATCCCGCACGCGACTTCCTCCGGGCGAACCCACCTGACGACTCGCGCGGCTCGTACGGGCTGCGGTAGGCACCGGTCGTGCTACACGGTGATGCGTGAGCCCATGATGACGGTGCGGTCGCGGGGCAGGCCGAAGTATTCCGCGGCGTCGGTGGTGATCCGCGAGGTGGCGACGAAAAGCCTTTTGCGCCAACGGGTCATCCCGGGCTCCCGGCCGACACGCAGCTCGATGGTGGACAGGAAGTAGGACGCGTCGTCGATGTCGAGCGGGCCTTCCAGGCCGGCCGCAGCGGCCAGCCGGAGCACGTCGGGGACGTTGGGGTCTTCCATGTACCCGAAGTACGCGGTGACATGGCTGATGCCGTCGTCGGTGTAGCCCAGGTCGTCCACGACGACCCGGTCGGCGGGGGCGACGTGCGGCACGGGTGATGTCTCGATCGCCAGGATGACGACGTGCTCGTGCAGGATGTGGTTGTGCTCGACGTTGGCGCGCATCGCCAACGGCGCGGTCGCCTTGCCGCGGTTGAGGAACACCGCGGTGCCCGGGACCCGTTGCACCGGTGGGCGGCGGGCGTGGAGTTCGTCGACGAACGCCCGCAGCGAACCCTCGTCCTGTTCGCGGCGCGCGGTGACCACCGCCCGGCCGCGTTGCCAGGTGGTCAGCACGGTGAACACGGTGACCGCGATGAGCAGCGGAACCCATGCCCCGTAGCAGGATCTTGGTGGTGTTCGCGGCCAGGAACAGCACCTCGATGAGCAGGAAGGCCCCGCCGCCGAGCAGCACCACCCAGAGCGGTTTTCGCCACTGCTGACGCACGATGTAGAAGAACAACAGGGTGGTGATGGTGATCGTCCCGGTGACCGCCATCCCGAACGCGAAGGCCAGCGCGGCAGAGGATTTGAACGCGAACACCAGGGTGAGCACGGAGATCATCAGCACCCAGTTGATCCACGGGACGTAGATCTGGCCGATGGTCTGCGCCGAGGTGTGGTTGATCCGCAACCGGGGCAGGTACCCCAACTGGACGGCCTGGTGGGACACCGAGAACGCGCCGGTGATGACCGCCTGGGAGGCGATGACGGTGGCCGCGGTCGCCAGCAGCACCATCGGCAGCCGCCCCCACTCGGGCACCAGCAGGAAGAACGGGCTGCTGATCGCCCCGGTGGGGTCGTCCAGGACCAGCGCGCCCTGCCCCAGGTAGCTCAGGATGCACGCCGGGAACACCAGACCCAGCCAGGCCCGGGTGATCGGCGGGCGGCCGAAGTGCCCCATGTCGGCGTACAGGGCCTCCGCCCCGGTGATCGCCAGCACCACGGCGGCCAAGGAGAAGAACGCGATCGAGAAGTGGCCGACCAGGAATCCCACCGCGTAGGTCGGCAACAGCGCCTTGAGGATCTCCGGGTCGTCGGCGATGCCGACCACACCGCAGGCGCCGATCGCCACGAACCACACGATCATCACCGGGCCGAACAGGCTGCCGACCTTCGCCGACCCGATCCGCTGGGAGGCGAACAGGATCACGATGATCACCGCGGTGATCGGCACGATCAGGTCCTGCAGCGACGGCTCGACGACCTTGAGCCCCTCGACCGCGGACAGCACCGAGATCGCCGGGGTGATCATGCTGTCGCCGAAGAACAGCGACGCGCCGAAGATCCCCAACGCGGCCAGCGCGAGTTTGGTGCGCCGCCCGCCGGGCACGCCGCGGCGCCGGATCAGGGTGATCAGCGCCAGGATGCCGCCCTCGCCGTCGTTGTCGGCGCGCATCACCAGCAGCACGTACTTGATCGTCACGATGATCGTCACCGACCAGAAGATCAGCGAGATGACGCCGTACACGCTGTCCGCGGTCGGCGGGCACAGGGTGCGGGTCGTCGGGGTTGAAGACGGTCTGCACGGTGTAGATCGGGCTGGTCCCGATGTCACCGAACACCACCCCCAACGCACCGACCAGCAACGCGGCCTGCGCCGGGGACCGCGTAGCGCGCGACGCGCGGTGTCGACGGCCATCCCCACCCGCCTCCACTACCTACGTCGACCGTCGAAAAGCGACTACCGGCGACCGGTGGCCTCTGGCGACCCTGCGGTGCGACCTTTCGGGTCAAGTCTGCGGTCACCGGGGTCGTTTCCGGCGAATCTTGACGTTTTCTTTACGCCCAGGAAGGACTTTCGACCTCCCGGAGCGGCCTGTTCGAAGATCACACTGGTGCCGTGTTCGACGGGGTGAAACGGGTGTTCGTGGGTCGGCCGCTGCACAGCGACCGGATGGAGGGCACGCTGCTGCCCAAACGGGTCGCGCTGGCGGTGTTCTGTTCCGACCCGATCTCCTCGGTGGCCTACGCGACCGAGCAGATCCTGCTGGTGCTGGCCGCGGGTGGGCTGGCGGCGTTGGCCACCGCGCCGTGGGTGGCGCTGGCGGTGATCCTGCTGCTGGTCACCGTCGTCGCCTCCTACCGGCAGACCTGTTACGCCTACCCGAACGGCGGCGGCGCCTACGTGGTCAGCCGGGAGAACCTCGGCGAATCCGCGTCGCTGGCCGCCGCGGCCGCGGCTTGCTGGTGGACTACGTGATGACGGTCGCGGTGTCCGTCACCTCCGGGGTGGTCGCGGTGACCTCCGCGATCCCGGCGCTGTCCCCGCACGCGGTGATCATCGCGGTCGGCCTGATCCTGCTGCTCACCGTGGCGAACCTGCGCGGCACCCGGGAGTCGGGACGGGTGTTCGCGGTACCCACCTACGCGTTCGTCGGGTTGACCCTGCTGATGTTCGTCTGGGCCGGGGTCCAGGCGTTCACCGGCGGGCTGCCGGAGGCGGTCCACCGCGGCCGATCCGTTGCCGCAGCCGGGTCAGCTCACCAGCCTGGCGCTGCTGATGCTGGTCGTGCGCGCGTTCGCCTCCGGCTGCACCGCGCTGACCGGGGTGGAGGCGATCAGCAACGGCGTGCCGTCCTTCGAACGGCCCAAGGCCCGCAACGCCGCCACCACGCTGGCGATGATGGGCGTCATCGCCGTGGTGCTGTTCGGCGGCATCACCGTGCTCGCCGTCGCGCTGCACGCCCAGGCCCTTCCCGACGGGAACCCGTCGGTGATCTCGCAGATCGCCGCCGCGGTGTTCGGCGGGTCGTCGGTGGTGTTCTACCTGTTCCAGGCGGCGACCGCGGCCATCCTGATCCTGGCCGCCAACACCGCGTTCAACGGCTTCCCCGGACTGGCGTCCATCCTGGCCCGGGATTCCTACCTGCCGCGGCAATTGCACAACCGCGGCGACCGGCTGGTGTTCTCCAACGGCGTGGTGCTGCTGGCCGCGGCCGCCGCCGCGCTGATCATCGGGTTCGACGCCAACATCGACCGGCTCATCCAGCTCTACATCGTCGGCGTGTTCACCAGTTTCACCCTCTCCCAGTTCGGCATGGTCAAGCACTGGCAGACCCTGCTGCGCCGGCACCCGGATCAGGGCACTCCGGACACGGTGACCGAGGCCGGCGGGATCGGCGGCGGTACCCGCCGGTCGATGCGCCGCTCGCAGGCCATCAACGCGATCGGCGCGGTGTTCACCGCCGTCGTGCTGGTGGTGGTCTTCGCCACCAAGGTGACCCACGGCGCGTGGATCGCCGTCGCGGCGATGATCGTGCTGTTCCTGACGATGCGATCGATCAACCGCTACTACACCAGGGTCACCATCGAGGTGGCCGCCGACGACGAGGAACTGCAGACCCTGCCCAGCCGGGTGCACGCCCTGGTGCTCGTGTCCCGGCTGCACCGACCGGCCATGCAAGCGCTGGCATTGGCCCGGGGGATGCGACCGGACGTCATCTCCGCGGTCACCCTCGCCGTGGACGCCGACGAAACCCGCTTGCTGCGGCAGGAATGGGAAAGCCGCGGCATCCCGGTGCCGCTGACCATGCTGGAGGCGCCCTATCGGGACCCGATCCGGCCGCTGATCAACTACGTCAAGGACCTGCGCCGCGCGCAACCCGCGCACCGTGATCATGGTCGTCATCCCCGAATACGTCGTCACCCACTGGTGGCAGCAAATCCTGCACAACCAGAGCGCGCTGCGGTTCAAGGCCCGGCTGCTGTTCACTCCCGGCGTCGTCGTGGTCAGCGTGCCCTACCACCTGGGCGTCGGTGAAGAAGGGTGGATGGGCCGCCGGCGCCGGGAGCCCGAGCCCGAACCCATCTGATGGGCCAGTGGACCGGGCCGTCCTTCGGATGGTGTGGGAAGGCCGTATGGGCGCCGTGGTGATGCCGGTCACCACATGCCGCGGACCGCAGTAGCGGTGGGTGTGTGGGGCGCATCGAGGCCGTCAAGAGCACGTCAATGATTTGGGTGCGCGGCGTCAGGGTTTCGTCAAGATCCGCTTCGCGCCGTTCGTCGGCTTCTAGCGTGAGATTCGTTCCGGCGCACCGGGACTGTCGAGCAACGTGTGGAGGGCCGATGACGGTCGTCGCGGGGATCATTGCCCTGCTGTTGTTGGGCTACCTGGTGGTGGCCCTGTTGAATCCGGAGCGGTTCTGATGAGCCCGGCGTTGGCGGCGGGGTTGCAGATCGCCCTGGTGGTGGCCGCGCTGGCACTGGTGCATGTTCCGCTGGGCGACTACATGGCCCGGCTGCTCACCTCGCCCAAGCACAACAAGGTGGAGTCCGGGCTGTACCGGACGCTGCGGATCGAGCCGTCGGCGGATCAACGGTGGACGACCTACCTGCTGTCGGTGGTCGCGTTCAGCGTGGTGTCCATCGCGCTGCTGTGGGGCCTGCTGTCAGCGTGCAGTCGTGGCTCCCGTGGGCGAACGGCACCCCGAACATGCCCGCCGCGCAGGGGTTCAACACCGCGGTGAGCTTCGTCACGAACACCAACTGGCAGTCCTATTCCGGTGAGTCCGCGCTGGGCTACACGGTGCAGGCGATCGGGCTGACGGTGCAGAACTTCCTGTCCGCTGCGGTCGGTATCGCCGTGGTCGCCGCGTTGATCCGCGGTTTGATGCGCCGGCACACCGACCGGCTGGGGAACTTCTGGGTCGACCTGACCCGGCTCACGCTGCGGCTGCTGCTGCCGCTGTCCTTCCTGGCCGCGCTGGTGCTGGTGATCTCCGGAGTGATCCAGAACCTCAACCCACCAACGGATATCGCCACCCTGGCCGGGAACACCCAGACCCTGCCCGGCGGGCTGATCGCCTCCCAGGAGGCCATCAAGGAACTCGGCACCAACGGCGGCGGGTATCTCAACGCCAACTCCGCGCACCCGTTCGAGAACCCGACGGCGTTCACCAACCTGTTCGAGATCTTCCTGCTGCTGGCGATCCCGTTCTCGCTGCCCCGCACGTTCGGCACGATGGTCGGCAACGCCAAGCAGGGCTACGCGATCCTGGCCGCGATGGTCGTGCTGTGGACCGGCGCGCTGGTCTCGGCCATCGCGATCGAGAACGCCCACCCCGGCGCCGCCCTGCAGGCCGCGGGCGCGTCGATGGAGGGCAAGGAGGTCCGGTTCGGGATACCGCTGTCGGCGATGTTCGCCGTGTCCACCACGTTGACGTCCACCGGCGCGGTCGACTCGATGCACTCCTCCTACACCGGTCTGGGCGGCGGGGTGCTGCTGCTGGACATGCTGCTCGGCGAGATCGCGCCCGGCGGAACGGGTTCGGGCCTGTACGGCATGCTGATCCTGGCGATCATCACCGTGTTCATCGCCGGCCTGATGGTCGGCCGCACCCCGACCTATCTCGGGCAAGCGGATCGGCGGCACCGAGATGAAGTACGCCGCCAGCTACCTGCTGGTCACCCCCGCGGTCGTGCTCATCGGCACCGCCGTCGCGCTGGCGCTCCCGGCGGGCCGGGCCGGTCCGCTGAACAGCGGTCCGCACGGGCTGACCGAGATCGCCTACGCGTTCGGGTCCGCGGCCAACAACAACGGGTCCGCGTTCGCCGGGCTGTCCGCGAACACCGACTTCTACAACATCGCCCTGGGTATCGCCATGTTCGTCGGCCGGCTACTGCCGATCGCGCTGGTCCTCGGGCTGGCCGGAACCCTTGCCCGGCAAGGGGTGCGACCCGACGACTCCGGCACGCTGCCGACCTACCGCCCGCAGTTCGTGGTGATGCTCGTCGGTGTCGTCATCCTGGTCGCCGCCCTGACCTACCTGCCGGCGCTGGCGCTCGGCCCCATCGCAGAAGGACTGATCTGACATGAGCAGCACCCCCGTGCTGACCCCAGCCGTCGCATCCGCGGCACCACCAGGAGTTCCAGGCCGGCCGCATCGGTGTCGGGGTGTTCAACCCGGCGAGCCTGTGGAAGGCGCTGCCCACCGCACTGAAATACCTGGACCCCAGGGTGATGTGGCACAACCCGGTGATGTTCGTCGTCGAGGTCGGCGCCGCACTGTGCACCGTGCTGTGCTTCACCGAGCCGACCGGGTTCGTGATCGCCGTGACGGTGTGGCTGTGGCTCACCGTGCTGTTCGCCAACCTCGCCGACGCCGTCGCCGAGGGCCGCGGCAAGGCCCAGGCCGCCACCCTGCGCGCCACCCGGGACACCGCGATCGCCCGCAAACTCGACGCCCAGGGCACTGAAACCCGGGTCGCCGCGGCCGACCTCAAGGTCGGCGACCTGGTGGTCTGCGAGGCCGGCGACATCATCCCCGGCGACGGGGACATCGTCGAAGGCGTCGCCAGCGTCAACGAATCCGCGATCACCGGCGAATCCGCCCCGGTGGTCCGGGAATCCGGCGGCGACCGGTCCTCGGTCACCGGCGGCACCATGGTGCTCTCCGACCGGGTCGTCATCAAGATCACCACCGAACCCGGGCCAGACGTTCGTGGACCGGATGATCGCCCTCGTCGAGGGCTCGGTCCGGCAGAAGACGCCGAACGAGATCGCGCTGAACATCCTGCTGGCCAGCCTGACCATCGTGTTCCTGCTGGTGATCGTCGCGCTGTCGCCGATGGCCGACTACTCCGGCTCACCGCAATCCATCGTGATCCTGGTCAGCCTGCTGGTCTGCCTGATCCCCACCACCATCGGCGCCCTGGTGTCCGCGATCGGGGTGGCCGGGATGGACCGGCTGGTGCAGCACAACGTGCTGGCCATGAGCGGCCGGGCGGTCGAGGCCGCCGGCGACGTGTCCACCCTGCTGCTGGACAAGACCGGCACCATCACCTACGGCAACCGGCAGGCCTCCCGGCTGATCGCCGCCCCCGGCATCGACCCGGACATCCTGGCGTCCGCGGCGCTGGCCGCCAGCCTGGCCGACGACACCCCGGAAGGAAAGTCCATCGTCGAACTCTGCCGGCGAAAGTACCAGGTCGATCGGCACTGGGCCCAGGCCGCCGCGCAGGACGGCGAGGTCATCGAATTCTCCGCCCGCACCCGGATGAGCGGCATCGACCTGCCGCGCAGCGGCCCGGACGGCCCGGGCCCGTGCGGTCCATCCGCAAGGGCGCGGTGTCCGCGGTCTCGGCAGTGGGTCACCGACAACGGCGGCACCGTGCCGCCGGAATCACTGGCCGCGGCCGACGAGATCTCCGCCGACGGCGGAACCCCACTGCTGGTCGCCGAATCGGCGAAGGTCCTGGGCGTCGTGCACCTGAAGGACATCGTCAAACCCGGGATCGCCGAACGGTTCGCCGACCTACGGGCGATGGGCATCCGCACCGTGATGATCACCGGCGATACCACGCTGACCGCGCAGAGCATCGCCAAGGAAGCCGGCGTCGACGACTTCCTCGCCGAATCCACCCCGGAGGACAAGCTCGCCTACATCCGCAAACAGCAGGAGGGCGGCCGGATCATCGCGATGACCGGGGACGGCACCAACGACGCCCCCGCCCTGGCCCAGGCCGACGTCGGCGTCGCGATGAACTCCGGGACCGCCGCGGCCAAGGAGGCCGGCAACATGGTCGACCTGGATTCCAGCCCGACCAAGCTGATCGACATCGTGGAGATCGGCAAACAACTGCTGATCACCCGCGGCGCGCTCACCACGTTCTCCATCGCCAACGACGTGGCCAAGTACTTCGCGATCCTGCCCGCCATGTTCATGGGCGCCTACCCGGGCCTGGCCGCGCTGAACATCATGAAACTGTCCTCACCGACCTCGGCCATCCTGTCCGCGGTGATCTTCAACGCGCTGATCATCATCGCGCTGATCCCGCTGGCCATCCGCGGAGTCCGCTACCGGCCCTCCTCCGCCGCCAAGCTGCTGAACCGCAACCTGCTCATCTACGGCGTCGGCGGCCTGATCGTGCCGTTCATCGGCATCAAGATCATCGACCTGGTCATCTCCCTCATCCCCGGAATCGGCTGAACCCATGTCACCCACCGCGCCTGACAACCAGACCGTGATCGAACGGCCCGAACCCCAACAGCCCGCCACCACGCCCACCCCGTCCGCCGGCACCCTGGTCTCGATCGGCGGCCGGCAGGCCCTGGTCGCCCTGCGATTCCTGGTCGCGATGACCGTGATCGTCGGAATCGCCTACCCACTCGTCGTTCTCGGCATCGGCCAGCTCGATCTCCCACAACGCGGCCAACGGCTCGCTGGTGACCGACAGCACCGGCACCGTGGCCGGATCCGAGCTGATCGGGCAGCAGTTCACCGATCCCGACGGGAATGCCGACGCAGTGGTTCGTCGGGCGGCCGTCGGCCGCCGGCGACGGCTACGACGCGATGTCCTCCGGCGGGTCCAACCTGGCCGCCGACAGCCCCGACCTACTCGCCGACGTCCAGGAGCGGCGCGCGCAGATCGCCGCGGACAACGGGGTCGACCCCTCCGCCGTCCCACCGGACGCGCTGACCGCCTCCGGCTCCGGTCTGGACCCCGAATATCAGCCCGGCGTACGCGCTGATCCAGGTGAACCGGGTCGCCGACGCCCGCGGACTTCCGGTCCAGGAGGTGCGGGACCTCGTCCAGTCGCACATCCAGGGCCGCGCTCTCGGCTTCATCGGTGAGGAACGCGTCAACGTCCTGGCGCTCAATCTCGCCCTGAACCAGCTGTCACCCAGCGGCGCGACCGGCTGAGCGCGATGGCCGCACACCAGACCCCGACCACACCGGACACCAGCCGCGGCGCCCGGCAAGACCCGCGGCCGACTTCGGGTGTACCTGGGAGCGGCCCCCGGCGTCGGCAAGACCGTCGACATGCTCTGCGAGGGACGCCGCCGCGCCGACCGCGGCACCGACGTGGTCATCGGCCTGTACGAGACCCACGGCCGCGAGTTCACCGCCGAGCAGATCGGCGACCTGCCCGTCATCCCCCGCAAGGTTGTCCAGCACCGCGGCGTGGAACTCACCGAGATGGACACCGACGCCGTCCTCGCCCGGCACCCGCAGGTCGCCCTGGTCGACGAACTCGCGCACACCAACGCCCCCGGCTCCGCGCACGAAAAGCGTTGGCAGGACGTGCAACGGCTGCTGGACGCCGGCATCGACGTGATCACCACGGTGAACATCCAGCACCTGGAATCCCTCAACGACGTGGTCGCCGCGATCACCGGCATCAAACAAGCCGAGACGGTCCCGGACGAGGTGGTCCGCGCCGCCGAGCAGATCGAACTGGTCGACATGACCCCGCAGGCGCTGCGCCGGCGGATGGCGCACGGCCACATCTACCCCGCCGAACGGATCGACACCGCGCTGGGCAACTACTTCCGGGAGGGCAACCTCACCGCGCTCCGCGAACTGGCACTGCTGTGGGTCGCCGACCGCGTCGAAGAAGGCCTGGACCGATACCGGGCCGAACACGGCATCAAAGGAACCTGGGCCGCCCGGGACCGGATCGTGGTGGCCCTCACCGGCGGCCCGGAGGGCAAGACGCTGCTCCGCCGCGGCGCCCGGATCGCCGGACGGGTCGCCGGACGAACGCTGATCGCCGTGCACGTCGTCCGGTCAGACGCCACCGTCGGTACCTCGGCCACCGAGATCGAACGGCAACGCCTGCTCGCCGAGAACCTCGGCGGCAGCCTGCAACTCATCGTCGGCGACGACATCGCCGGCACCGTGCTGGAATTCGCCCGATCCGTCAATGCCACCCAGATCATCGTCGGCGCACCCCGGCACGGCCGCCTCGCACAACTGGTCCGGCCCAGCACCGCCAACGCCATCGTCGCCGACTCCGGCGACATCGACGTGCACGTCGTCACCCACCCCAAGGCCGCGCGGACCCGCTCCGCCCGCGCCCAAACCGGGCCGCATCCCCGGCGGCTGGTGGCCTGGATCGCCGCGGTCGCCATTCCCTGCGCGCTGGCGGCCGTACTGCTGCCCTGGCGCGACGGGCTGGCGCTGAGCACCGTGCTGCTGATCTTCCTGCTCGGCGTCATCGGCAACGCGCTGATCGGCGGCGTGGCGCCGGCCGCGGTCGCCGCGGTGATCGCCGGCCTGCTGGCCAACTACCTCTACACCCCGCCCATCGGCTCGTTGACCATCACCGAACCCGGCAACGTCTTCGCCCTGGCGGTGTTCATCGTGGTCGGCGTCACCGTCGCCTCCATCGTCGACCGCAGCGCCATCCGCGCCCGCGCAAGCCATCCAGGGCAAGGCCGAGGCCCAACTCGTCGCCGCCGCCGCGACCAGCGCGGTCAACTCCCCCAACCCGGTGCACGCCGTCCTGCAGCAGGCCCGGATCGGCTTCGCCATGACCTCGGTCGCGCTGCTGGCCAAGGACCCCACAGCGCCGAACACCTACCAGCTCATCGGCGCCGCCGGCACACCCCGCCTCACCGTCGAGTCACCCCCAACCGACACGCCGTCCCCCGCCGTCCCGGCCGAACTCGGGCACGCCGTGAACCCCGACACCGCCGACGTTCTCGTGCCGGCCGGACCGCCGGAAGCGGGCTGGGTGCTGGCCATGTACGGGCACCCGCTGCCGCCGTCGGACCGCCGGCTCGTGGAGGTGTTCGCCGCGCAGGCCGTCCTCGCGGTGGAACGGGACCGGCTCACCCACCAGGCCGAACAGACCGAACGACTGCGGGAGGGGGACCGGGTCCGCACCGCCGTCCTCGCCGCGCTGTCGCACGACCTGCGCACCCCACTGTCGACCATCAAGGCGTCCGTCTCCAGCCTGCGCGACCGCAGCGTGGCCTGGACCGAAACCGACCAGACCGAGTTGCTCGCCGCGACCGCGACCGCCGCCGACCAGCTGGACGACCTGCTGGCCAACCTGCTGGACCTGTCCCGCCTGGAAACCGGTGTGGTGACCCCGATCCGGCGACCCGTGTCCGTTGACGAGGTCGTCCACCGGGCGCTGATCGGCATCCCCGGCGACCGGGTCCGCGACAGCATCCCCGACGACCTGCCGCTCATCGACACCGACGCCGGACTGCTGGAACGGGTCATCGCCAACATCACCGCAAACGCAGTCCGGTACTCCCCCGACGACCGGCACGTCAGGCTGCTGGCCGGCGAGGTGACCGACGAACGAGGCCGCCGCGTGCAGATCCGCATCATCGACCACGGCCCCGGCGTCGCGCTGCCCGACCGCGACCTGATGTTCGCGCCGTTCCAGCGGCTCGGCGACATCCCCGGCCGGTCCGGCGTCGGCCTCGGCCTGGCCGTCGCCCGCGGACTCGCCGAGGCCGTCGGCGCCTCCGTCGAGGTCGACGACACCCCCGGCGGCGGCCTCACCATGATCGTCACCGTGCCCGTATCCGCCGCACGAGGCCGAGCTGCCTCCCGTCGTGCAGGAGCTCATCCCGAACTCAACGCGGAACACTCGCCACCCTGTCGCGAGCGCGGCCCCGCCGCCACGGAAGCGCGATGACCAGGATCGTCATCGTCGACGACGACCGACCGCTGGCCCGCGCGCTCGGGATCAACCTGCGCGCCCACGGCTATCAGGTCACCCTCGCGCACGACGGGCGGACCGCGCTCACCGAAATCACCCGCACCTATCCGGCGGTCGTCGTGCTGGACCTGGGGCTGCCGGACCTGGACGGTATCGAGGTGCTCACCGACATCCGCTGCTCGTCCGCGGTGCCCGTCATCGTGCTGTCCGCCAGGTCAACCTCCGCCGAAAAGGTCGAGGCACTGGATGCCGGCGCCGACGACTACGTGACCAAACCCTTCGCCATGAACGAACTCCTCGCCCGCATCCGCGCATCCGTCCGACGCGGCACCCCGACGCTCGCCGCGGGAGCGGAGCAGGCCGTCACCACCCCGGACTTCACCATCGACCTCGGCGCGCACCGCGTCCACCGCAAGGGCAATACCGTCCGGCTTACTCCCACCGAATGGTCACTGCTGGAAATGCTGGTCCGGCAAAGCGGAAAGCTGGTCACCCAGAAACAGATCCTCACCGACATCTGGGGCCCGGCCTCCGTCGAACACACCCACTACCTACGGGTC
This sequence comes from uncultured Actinomycetota bacterium, assembly GCA_963709895.1. GTDB lineage: Bacteria > Actinomycetota > Actinomycetes > Mycobacteriales > Nakamurellaceae > Nakamurella. Next base: position 208,316 of record CAVPYD010000001.1, read on the forward strand.
TACCTCGCGCAGCTCCGCCGCAAACTCGAACCCGACCCCGCCCACCCCCGCTACCTCATCACCGAACCCGGCCTGGGCTACCGATTCCTGCCATGACCTTCCCGCGCACACCGCAGACGCTTCACGGACCCCGGATCCGCGCCGCAATGAGCCACCGAAAGGTCAGCATGAAAGCCAGGGAGGTGATGACCGCCACGGTGCACGCCTTCGGGCACGACACGCCAGCCGATCTCGCAGCCGACTACCTGCGCAGCCACGGCTACGGGGCGGCACCCGTCACCGACGACAACGGAAACCTGATCGGCATCGTCACCGCCACCGACCTGTCCACCGCCGCCAACACCGCGGCGCGCCGGTCACACCGCCACCGGCCCCACCGCCGCGCCGTTCCCGCCCGCGTCCACGACCTCATGATCACCCCGGTCGAATCCATGACCCCCGGAGCGGACATCACCCACATCGTCGCCATGATGCTCGACAAGAACATCGACTGGCTGCCCATCGTCGACGGCCACAGCATTGTCGGCGTCATCACCCCCGCGGACCTTTTCCGCGCGGCCAACCCACCCACCGCCTGAGCAGCTGCGTCGCTCGCCCAAGGACGCGCCGCCGAAGGCCTTCACCAAGGGTTCCCAGAGTCTGCAGGGACGGACGACAGGGACCGTCCAGGAGACCCACCCATGAGCGATCCACACGCCCTCCGACAACCGTTACCCGCGTCGATCAGTCACCTCCTCGATCGGCTCTCCTTGTTGCCTCGCGAGGAACCCACTCCGCCCACCAACGGGTCCCGAAACCCGACCCACCCGCTCAGTCCCAAACCGCTGACTCCCCACCAGCACGAAGTCTTGCAGGCCGTCGCCGAGCAACGGATCCGCCGCGACATTCTGCTCGGAACTCTCGAACCTCACCTGCTGGACGGAAAGGACGCCACCTGGACCCTGCGTGTCCTGGTCATCCGGGGCCTCGTCCAACTCCAACCCATCGGACCGCCACGCCTCACCACTCGCGGACGCCGGACACTCTCACGAGCAGATGAAATCGACGGCATACAGGGTCGGACCGCGACGCCGCCACGCGTTGCCGGTGTGATGGCGCCATGAAAATCGACCCGGTCCTGCGAGCTCACCGACCGCTCGTGGTGGCTGCCTCCGCCGTATTACCACTCGTGGCGTGCGCACTTCTGGCGCTGTTCCGTGACACCATCGCGAACACCAACGCCGCTCTCGGGTTGGTGCTCCTGGTCGTCGCCGCGGCTGCGACCGGCATCCGGCTGGCCGGCATCGTGGCAGCGCTCTCGAGCGCGGCGGGCTTCGACTACTTCCTCACCGAGCCGTACAACACGCTCAACATCTCCGACCGCGCCGACATCGAGACCGCAGCCCTGCTCCTGCTCGTCGGCGCCGCGGTCACGGAGGTGGCCCTCTGGGGCCGCCGGGAACAGGCCCGGGCCAGCAAGGAACAGGGCTACCTCGCCGGTGTGCTGAGCACCGCAGCGACCGTCGCCGCCGGCCGGTCCTCCACCGGAGAACTCATCCACCAGGTCTGCCGGCAGATCGTCGAGATCCTGCAGATCGACAACTGCAGCTTCGACCCCGCTACCCGGTCCGGGCTGCCCACCCTCGACCCCGCCGGAACTGTCACCCGTCACGGCCGCACGATCGACGTCGCACGCCACGGCGTGCCCACCGACTCGAGGATCGCGCTCATGGTGCAGAGCGGTGGAGTCACCTACGGCCACCTCCAGTTGACCGCCGCGACCCGAGTGGTCAGACCGTCGCAGGAACAACTCCGCGTCGCCGTCACACTGGCCAATCAGGTGGGGGCTGCCCTCGCGATCACGACCACCGGCCCGGCGCGGCCCGGCGGGGAACCCTGATCGCAAACTCTGGGCGCGCACATTCGACATCGCCGAAGACGGTTGGCCTCGACCGACTGGTAGCCGGCGGCCCAGAAACCAAGACCGCCGGCGGCGAGACCGACGCAGCCGAAGCATGCGCGGTCGCACTCGCTTTTTCCGCACACCGCGGGACCACCCGGGGTGCCGACGCCCACCGCCGGAGTTGCCACGCATTTGAGGCAGATAGCCGGCGGGGCGTCGTCATCAATAACCGGCGGTTCCGCCAGATGCTGGGTACCACCGAAAATGAGGGCCAGAGGTTGCAATGCGTTCCGGCTGCTGTCCTCCTCACTGTTCGGAGGTTTCTGAGCATTGGTCCTTGACAGCGCGGGGGCCTCGGAGTTGTCTCATTGATGTTGGAAAAACAGCCGGCTTGGGGTCGGTGTCGCCGTCGACCGGCCGCGATATCGTGAGTTCGTTTCGCCGCCCAGTGATGCCCTGGACCGACTGCGGACCGGATTGCGGACGTGACCTCAATTTGCGGTTTCCTGCTGGTCCACTGCGGACGCGGTGGTGCCCGCCATGAAGTTGACGAGCGGGGCAGAGCGCCGCCGGCATGCGCCGCTTGGGTACTGACGAGCACAGCGGACGAGCGTCATTCTTTCAACGGTCATGTCTTGTGTCCTCATCTTCTTGACGGGCCAATAACTGCCCAACTCGTTCGCCGCAGGACGGTACGGACCGAATCACACGCGATCACTTGCCCACAGGAGGATCCATGACGACCTCGAAGTCCCCACCGCCGGACCAGCACGGCTCGGTCATCGACACAGCGCCCAAGCGAAAGAAAATCAGCAGTCATTGGCTGTATGTCGCGGTCATTGTGGCGGTGGTCGCCGGGACCGTGGTCGGGTTGGTCTTCGGGAAGGACGCCGCCGGACTGTCGGTCATCGGCACCGCGTTTGTGAATCTCATCAAGATGATGATCGGCCCGATCATCTTCTGCACCATCGTTTTGGGTATCGGGTCGGTCCGTAAAGCTTCGCAGGTCGGCAAAGTCGGCGGTTACGCGCTGCTGTATTTCATCGTGATGTCCACGTTTGCGCTGTTCCTTGGTTTGTTGGTGGGCAATTTGATTCATCCCGGTGATGGACTGCAGGCAGCCGCGGCGAGTGCCACCTACACCGTCACCGCACCGGAGACGTCCGGCAACTTCATCATCGACATCATCCCGACCACATTGTTCTCGGCCCTCACGGTGGGGTCCGTGCTGCAGGCCTTGTTTGTTGCGTTGATCGTCGGGTTCGCGGTGCAGGCGATGGGCAGCAAGGGCGAACCCGTGCTGAATTTCGTCACGGTGCTGCAGCGCCTGGTGTTCAAGATCCTCGGCGGGATCATGTGGCTGGCCCCGATCGGCGCTTTCGGTGCCATCGCCGGTGTCGTCGGCAACGCCGGCTGGTCCGCCATCGGCTCGCTGAGCATGCTGGTCGGCGTGTTCTACGCGACCTGTGCAGTGTTCGTGGTGGTCATCCTCGGGGCGATTCTCAAGGTGACAACAGGGCTGTCCATTTTCAAGCTGATGTACTACCTGCGTCAGGAGTACCTACTCATCGTGGCGACATCGTCGTCGGAGACCGCGCTGCCGAGATTGATCGCGAAGATGGAGCACCTGGGAGTGTCCCGGCCGGTCGTCGGAATCGTTGTGCCGACCAGGTACTCGTTCAACTTGGACGGCACGGCGATGTACCTGACGATGGCGTCGTTGTTCATCGCCAACGCGATGGGTGCACCGATGACGTGGTCCGAGCAGCTGTCGTTGCTCGTGTTCATGATCGTCGCCTCGAAGGGCGCGGCCGGGGTCACCGGCGCCGGACTTGCCACCCTGGGCGGCGGTCTGCAAGCTCACCGGCCCGACCTCGTCCCCGGCGTCGGCCTGATCGTGGCGGTCGACAGGTTCATGTCCGAGGCCAGGGCGCTGACGAACTTCTCCGGCAACGCGGTGGCCACCCTGGTGATCGGCGGTTGGGTCCACGAAGTCGACCGCGCCCAGACGGACCGGGTGTTCTCCGGTGAGGATCCGTTCGACGACACCGACATGCTCGACGAGCACTCCGCCGCTGAACACAAGACGGACGTCAACTCTTACAAGCACTCCGAGGTTGCCCACGACCGGCAGCCCACAGCCACGCACTGATTCGCGGGTCGGCCGGCCGGTCGTTCGCGACGGTCCGCGGCACCGCCATGCGGGCGGTGGCGGTGCCGCAGCCTGTGTCCGGGTCCCATCTGCGACCAACAGTCGGCTTCACGGCAGAAGGCGCGAAGCAGGCCATCGTCCGTCCACGCCCCCATCTCCGAGATGCTGCCCGTGGTCTACACCCCGACGGTGGGTTGACGATCGAACGATTCAGCCCTGATGCATCAAACTGAGTTGATGTATTCTCCGCCCGCGGTCATCGGCCCATTGCCCGCTGACAGCGCGCCGGCGGGTCGATGTGGCCAGTGCGGGCAGCCACCCGAAACCGGTGCACCCGAACGCGGTGCGGGTCATGCGCACGTACGGCATCGACATGACCGCAGCGCGCAGCAAGCACCTCGACGAGGTCAGCGGACGCCGTTTCGACTGCGTGATCACCCTGTGCGACAAGGTTCGCGAAGTCTGCCCGGAACTTCCCGGCCACCCGGAGCCGATCCACTGGAGCATCCCCGACCCCGCCGGAGCGGGCACCGGCCGGGCCGGCTACCCCGCCTTCCGCGCAGTGGCCGCCGACCTGCACACCCGCGTCGGGTTCCTCATCCATGCCATCGCGTCACCGGCACCCGCCGGGAAGGGAGATTTGCCATGACCGACATCGACGACACCGTGGTCAACGTCCGCTACATGGTCGCCGACGTGCAAGCCGCGCTCGACTTCTACACCACCCAGCTGGGTTTCACCCTGCGCACTGCGCATCTGCCCGCCTTCGCCGACGTCACCCGCGGCGACCTTCGCCTGTTGCTGCCCGGGCCGGCCAGTTCCGCCGGTCGGCCCATGCCCGACGGTCGGCGGCCGGCCCCGGGCGGATGGAACCGCATCCATCTGATCGTGGCCGACCTGCCCGCCGAGATCGCCCGGCTACGCGCCGCCGGGGTCACCTTCCGCAACGACGTCGTCACCGGCCCGGGCGGTCAGCAGGTCCTGCTGGAAGACCCGTCCGGCAACCCGATCGAACTGTTCGTCCCCGCAGCATCGGCGTGACGGAAGCCGACCCGCCCGGGGATCGGCTGGATCGTTCACGGCCGAGCCTGGCGACGGTGCTGCGAGAGTGGGGGCGGATCGGTTGCATCGGCTTCGGCGGGCCACCCACCCACATCAGGTTGCTCCGCGAGCTGTGCGTCGACCGCAAACGATGGATCGGCGCCGTCGAGTTCGAGGACGCGATCGCCGCCTGCAACCTGCTCCCCGGCCCGGCGTCCACCCAGCTGTCGATCTTCTGCGCCTGGCGGGTCCGCGGCCGCCTCGGCGCAGTCGTCGGCGGGACCGCGTTCATCGTCCCCGGTCTGATTGTCATCCTCGCGCTGGCCGCCCTGTTCCTCGGGAACCCACCGCCTTGGGTGCTGGCCGCCGGCGCGGGCGCTGGGTCCGCGGTGGCCGCGGTAGCCGTGCACGCCGCGGCCGGTCTGCTCCCGGCCAGCTGGCACCGCGCGAACGGCGCCGGCCGGGGCAGGTTGCTGCGCTGGGCCGCGTACCTTCTCGCCGGGGTCCTGGCGACGGCCACCATCGGGCCATGGGTGGTGCTCGTCCTGCTCGCCTGCGGCGGCGTCGAACTCGCCGCCCGCGCTCGCCACGACACCCGGCCCACCGCGATCCTGGCAGTGCCGCTCACGACCGGTGCGGTCAGCGTCGGGGTATTGACATCCGTTGCCTGGGTGGCATTCAAGGTCGGAGCGCTGTCCTACGGCGGCGGGTTCGTGATCATCCCGCTGATGCAGGCCGACGCCGTCAACCGCTACCACTGGATGACCAGCGGGCAGTTCCTCAACGCTGTCGCACTCGGCCAGATCACCCCGGGGCCGGTCGTGCAGACCGTCGCCGTTGTCGGTTACGCCGCGGCCGGGCTCGCCGGCGGACTGCTGGCCTCCGCCGTCGCGTTCGGCCCGTCGTTCGCGTTCATCCTGCTCGGTGCCCGGCGTTTCGACCGACTGCGCGCCAACAAGAATGCCCGCGCCTTTCTCGACGGCGCCGGTCCCGCCGCCATTGGGGCCATCGCCGGCTCGGCCATCAGCCTGGCCCGCGCGCTCACCGAACCCTGGCAATACGTCGTCCTCGGCGGTGCCGCGATCGCGGTGTTCGCCTTACGCCGCGGCGTCGTGCCGACTCTTCTCGCCGCCGCCGCTGCCGGGATCGTCCTCGCGGCCGCCGGCCTCCCCCTACCGCACTGACGCTGGGAAGCCTGTCCTCGTGCGACTTGGAGCAGATCACGGGCAGTTGCGGATCTGCTCGGCGCTACTGGGCTCACCCGGTGAGCGCGAGGGCAGCACACAGCGAACTGGCGCCTTGCCCGGGACCTGCTGATGACGCGGTGGTGGCCCCGCCGTGACCGTTGGCGTTCCCCTGGCGATGGCCAGGCCGATAGGACCGCGCGGGGCAGCAGCTCACTATTCGGGCAGGAGTCCTTTCAGCATTGCGGCCAGGCCGTAGTCGAAGCGTTGCATTGCGGTACTGCCCGAACCGAGGCCGGCCCGGGTGAGCATGGAGATGCTGGCCGGCGGGAGACTCTGCAGGTAGGCACCGACGTCGGGTGCCGCCCGCGGGGGGTGTGTGGTGGTGGCCGTGGTGGCGATCGTGAAGCCGTTCACGTACACCAGCAACGTGTGATACGCGTCCATCAACCGCCGGTCCGGCACGCCGGCCTGGCTGAGCACGGCGAGCACGGCCTCGGCCTGACGGATGCCGTTCGGGCCCGCGCCGCCGCGCTCCAGGATCAACTCCGCAAGCCCGGGATATGCCGAAAGCACTTCCCTGTCGGAGCGGGCGAAGGCGGTCAACCAGGCAACGGGATCGCCTTGCTCGGGGATCTCGATCCGGCCGATCAGCTCATCGATGACCAGGTCGAGCAGCTGGCCCTTGTCGCGGACGTGCCAGTACACCGAGGTAGCACCCGAACCCAGTTCATTCGCGAGCCGGCGCAGAGTGAGCCGGTCGAAACCGTCGGCTTGGACCAGCCCCACCGCAGCCGCGATGACGCGGTCACGGCTGAGGGTGGGCGGACGCCCACGACGCCTCGTCGGCGCAAGCCACGGCGGCTCGGTGATGGGGGGTGTCCCTTCCTGCATCGCCGTTCCTCCTGGCTCGTCGCGCAGAACATGACATTGCCCAGATCGTCTCCCTTGACAGTATTATCGCACTATGTACGATTAACCTTGCTCGAGGACCGTCGGAGGCAACTGTTCGGCCGGGGAGAGATCGACATCTTGTTGGAAAAGGTTCGAGCGCACACCGCTCTCAACGGATTCCGCTTCATCGCCGTTGAGTTCGGTGTGATCGCGCTCGTGCTGGCCCCGTTCGCGGTGTACTACTGGGCCGCGGGTCGATGGGCCCTCGCCTTCATCTCCACGGGGATCATCGCCAACTGCCTGCCCATCGTGTTCGCGGCACTGCGGAGCCTGCGTGCGGGCGAGCCCGGCTCCAGATCAGACCGGTTGCGCGATCGGATCCGGGCGCGACGCAGATCCGATCAGCTGCACGCGGACATGGACACGATCACCATCGCGCTGTGCACCCTGGTCCCGTTCCTCGGGGCCGCATTGATCACCGTCGATCAGCTCAGAACGCCTCGCGCGACAGGAGAATCCTGATGCACGGCTGGGCGTACCCCGTTGCGCAACGGGGACACGCACACATCCCGAACCCTCAGGACAACACGCACCCGAACCCCCGGGACGAAAGGAGCCGACCATGTCGGCGATAACAGACGAGCAGATGCGGGCGCGACTGGCAAAAGCGAAGCCTTACGCGGTGTTGATCCTGAGAAAAGGGCCGGCGTACGACGCTGAGGTCGCTCGCTCCGTGATCTGGGAGCACGGCCGGCGGAACATGGAACTGCAATCCGCCGGTCTGCTGCCGATTGTCTGCCCGGTCATCGACGGCGGGGATGTCGCAGGAATAGGAATCTTCAGCGTCGATACCGCGGCCGTAGCCCAGATCATGGACGACGATCCCGGCGTGCAAGCGGGAATTTTCACCTACACGGTGCACGATGCCAGGAGTTTCCCCGGTAGCACCCTGCCGTGACCGGTTCGCCGGGCAGCCGCGTCGCAGGGCCCCATGAACCCTGTGGCTGTTTCGCGATCGCCACCGCCCGCGGCCCGCCTCTTGCCGTCAAACCCACGAAAAGAGAGCCATGAATTCCTGGCAAGCACCCGACGACCAGACCGACGCCTTCCTCCGCGAATTCGAACGACGCAACCAGCAATCTGACGAACAGGCCGGCAACCAATACGCCGATACCTTTCTGGTCGCCGACCCCCAACGGGCTCTCGCGGTCTCCCGCGATGCGTTCGTCTACAACTTACCCATGCGCCGCAAACTTTTCGCCGACGCCGGCGTCGGCCCTCCCGAACTCATCGACGCCCAGCAACTGGACCTCGACCCTATCCACCGACTCATCAGCACACGGTGGCGTGCGCCGCGGAGCGACCATACCCACCTGATACTGGAATCGACGTTCCTGGTGCGCCGGACCACACCCCTTCAAATCCTCGTGTATCTCAACCACAAAGACCTTGCTGCGCTGCTCGGCCGATAGGTGGGCCGGGTTCCTGCCTGACCGAGGCTGATTCGGTCCGCGCTCGGCGGTCACTGATGACCGAGATCACCGACGACGGGTGCCGGTGATCCGCAGCCGCCAGCCGACGAACGCACCGGCCACAGGTCAGTGCGACCCTGGCTCGTTCTCGAGAATATCGCTCGGCCTGGACAGTCGCCGAGTGAGACGACGACATCGCTTGCCCGCCATAGCTTCCCGGCCACCGCGACGATGCCGTTCGATGAACCTAGGAAGGTCCTGACCAAATGATGCAGGTGGATCGGCGCCTCAGGGATCTGCACTGGTGGCCGCTGGTCGCCGTGACCTCGGCCAACTACGTCTGGCAGATCCCTTATGCCGTACACCAATACGGACGTCGGTGGAACGCGCTGACCGGCCTCGCGATACCGCTGATTCTCACTGGCATCTGGTTCGTGGCCGCGATCGTCGCCACCATCCGCGGCAGGCGATATGGCCGGACGATCCTGGCAGCGTTCCTCGTCACCGAGGTCACCTTCTACGTTGTCCACAATGCCACCGGAGCGTTCGGTGCCGACCTTCCGTCGAGCAACCCGGTGCTACTCATCGCGTCCTTGCTCGGATATGCCAGCGCCGCAACAGCTGTCGTCTACCTTGTCCTGATGATTCCCGCCCGTCGGTAACGCCGGTGGTAGGACCAAGAGCAGCGGCCGGCTGGCCTAGGTCGATTCGGCGTCCGTCGGGGCGAGCGGTCCGCTGAGCTGCCGGCGGTGGAAATCGAAGTGCTGTGTTGGGTAGTGGTAGACCTCGGCCAATGTCAGGGTCGGTGCGAAGAACGGATCCCACCGGGTCGGGTAGCTCATCGACCGCGCCAGGCTCCCAGGGCTTTCGCGGCGCAGACGCCGTTGCAGGGACTCGACGACGCGATCGAACTTGGCCCCCATCCGGCGATCGTTGTACGCAGTGGCGGCCAGCCGAGATCCCCAGTAGTTCACGACATGGAACGGCGCCGTCAAGGCGTTCAGCACAGCGGCAAAGCCCTTGCTGACGGGCGCGGGCAGACGGCCGAAGATCCGCACCAGGACCAGTAGAGCCCGCACGATCATGTAGCCGAACACCATGTGGAACAGCAATTCCTCGTTGGTCCATCTGGTGCCGTTGCTGCGGCGGCCCAGGGTAGCGCCGTCGGCGACCGCGAGCAGGCGATGCAACGTGGCCCTCGCGTCATCCATCTCCTCGATGATGGCTCCGCGATCGAAGTCGTCGTCGATCATCCTCGGATCCTCCGCCTCATCCGCGATCGAGGGAACCGCGATCCGGGTAGGAAAGCCAGCCCGCGGCCGCGAATAGCGGGGTGGACCGGCAGGAACGGGCGCACCGACGACGCACGGCCGCGGGAAGTGTCAGTCGCTTGTGTAACACCTGCTACTATCTGTGCTGTGTCGAATTCTGTGGTGGCGTGGCTGGTGTTGGTGGTACGGGTGCCGGCCGAGCCCTCCCGGCATCGCGTGGCGGTGTGGCGTGAGCTGCGGAAATCCGGCGCGGTCTCGTTGGCGCAGGGCGCGTGGGCTGTGCCGGACGTGCCGGGGTTCGCCGCGGGAATCAGCCGCGTGGGCGAGCTCGCTGCCCGTGGCGGCGGGGAGCTGGTGGTGCTGCGGGCGTTCGGCCGCGACGAGCGGGATGCTGCCTGGTTGGAGTCCTCGTTCACCGAGCTCCGTCAGCAGGAGTGGGCCGAGTTCGTTGCGGATTGCGGAAAGTTCGACGCCGAAATCGACAAGGAATTGGCCCTGCAGAAGCTGACGATGGCGGAGTTGGAGGAGGAGGAGCAAAGCCTGGACCGGCTCCGCCGGTGGCATCGGGAGTTGGCCGCCCGGGACGTGTTCGGCGCACCGCTTGCCGCGGACGCGCAGCTGCAGCTCAAGCATTGCGAAGAGCGGCTGGCGGAGTTCACCGACCAGGTCTTCACCGCGCTGCACCAGTTCTGACATCACGGCCCTATCCGGGTGCCGCACTCACCCTGAGGGGGACGTTCGATGGACGCGAATACCTCGCTGTTCTTGAGTATCAACGACTTTGCCCGGGCGACGCCGTGGCTGCACGGCCCGCTCACGCTCTACGCGGGCTACGGCCTGGTGGTGTTCGCCGGGCTGCTGCTGGCGGGGTGGTGGACCGCCCGCAAGGCCGGCGACCCGGCCCGGATGGCAGCCGCCTGTGGGCGCCGGTGGGGATGCTCCTCGCGCTGGCGCTGAATCAGCCGATCGGCTCAGTGGTCAACGAGGCCAGGCCCTACGCGTCGCTGCCGAACATCCTGGTGTTGGCCACCCCGACCGTCGACCCCAGCTTCCCCAGCGACCACGCCATGGTCGCCGGGGCGGTCACGGCTGCGCTGTTCCTGGTGGATCGGCGCCTGGGCTGGGTGTCCGCCTTCGCGGCGCTGCTGATGGCGTTCTCCCGGGTGTACATCGCCGCGCACTACCCGCTGGACGTGGTGGTCGGCCTGCTGCTCGGCGCAGCGATCAGCCTGGCCGGGTACTTCCTGCTGCGCCGAATCCTGCTCCGGATGGTCGTCGCATTGCAGCACACCAGGTTTCGACCGCTGCTGACCGCCGCGCCGCAGGGCGTCTGATCGTGACGTGAGCGGCGAACCGCACACCCCGCCGGTGACGGTCGCACCGCATCGTCGGGTGCTGTACCCGCTGTACGCCGCCGGGTTCGTGACGGCCTTCGGCGCGCACAGCATCGCCGCCGGGCCTGGGCCTGTTCACCGGCGAACAGCACACGTCCCTGCTCACCCTCGGGATTCTGCTGGCCGTGTACGACGGCGCCGAGGTCATCCTCAAACCGGTCTTCGGGACGTTGGCCGACCGGATCGGCCCCCGGCCCGTGTTGCTCGGCGGGCTCGCGGCGTTCGCGGCCGCCTCCGCGGTGTTCGTCGTCGTCGGAAACCCGGCCCTGCTGGTGGTCGTCAGGTTCGCGCAGGGCGCGGCCGCGTCAGCGTTCTCCCCGGCAGCCGGGGCGATGGTCGCCCGACTGTCCCACGGCAGCCGGCACGGCCGGGTCTTCGGCAGCTACGGGGCCTTCAAGAGCCTCGGATACGCCCTCGGCCCGATCCTCGGTGCCGTGCTGATCAGCACCGGCGGCTACCCGGCGCTGTTCATCGCCCTCACGGTGCTCGCCGTGACGGTCACCGGCTGGGCCGCGCTGGCCGTCCCGACGCTGCCGCCCTTGCCGCGCCGCCGGCAAACCGTCCTGGACCTTGCCCGCAGGCTCGGCTCGGCGGACTTCCTGCACCCCACGATGACGTTGGCGTCCGCGACCGCCGCGTTGGCGGTCGGTGTCGGGTTCTTCCCCGTCCTGGCGATCGACGCCGGTCTCGGCACGATCGTGACAGGAGCGGCGGTATCGCTGCTGTCGGTGACGGCCGTGGTGGTGCAGCCATGGGCCGGACGGGCCCGTGACGCCGGCCGCCTCGGCGACGAGTTCGGGATGGCCGCCGGGATCGGACTGGCCGCCGCGGGCCTGCTCACCGCCGCGCTGCTGACCGTACCGGCCGGCGTCGTCGCTGCCGCTCTCATGGTGGGTGCGGGCACGGCCGTGGCCACCCCACTCGCGTTCGCGCACCTGGCCGGAACGGCGCCACCGGAACGACTCGGGCAGACCATGGGCGCCGCCGAGATCGGCCGCGAACTCGGCGACGCCGGCGGACCGCTGCTCGTCGGCGCGATCGCAGCCGCCGTCAGCCTCGGCGGTGGACTCGCCGCCCTTGCCGTCGTTCTCGGCGGCGTCGCCCTGATCAACACACGCCGCAGCCGTCGATGATCGACACCAACAGCCTGTCGACGATCAGATCGCCCTGAGACGCGCCCCGGTCTGATGGTGGTGTCATTTACTGAGGTTCATCCGGTGCCCCATCCACGCCATGACATGGGCGAGGCCGGCCACAGCGGTGTTCCAGTCGTGCGAGCTGCCGACGCTTCGCCAGTACTGCACATTCATCCCGGCGGATTGTGCCGCGGATTTCACTCGCTGCAGATCGGAGTCCACTGCGGTGTCCTGAGAGCCGACGACGAACCACCCGGCGATCGTCGGGAATTTCTTGGTGGCCATGATGTCCATGGGGTTGATGGCCGTGAACTTGGAGCCGTCCCCGCCGAACGCCTGATCCACCGTCTGCTGCCGCGATCCGAGGGTCGGCTCCAACTGGCCGGAGATGTCCACGAAACTCCGGTAGACCGTCGGGTGATTGGTGACCATCTGCAATGCGCAGGTTCCACCGTAGGAATAGCCGCCGATCACCCAATGCCGCTGGTTCGGATCCACCCTGAGCTGGGCCCGGATGTCGTTCGGGACGTCCTGGGAGAGGTAGGTGTCAACCCGGCCAAGGCTGGAATCGGCGCAGATCGGATTGGCCATTTCCGAGCCCAACACGTCGGGAACCACCACGACCGGGGCGATACCGTTGTGCTGGGCGGCGAAATCGTTCATCACCGATGGCAGGCGGTCGCCGAGAAACCAGTCATGGGGATCACCGGGCTGACCCGCCATCAGCACCAGCACCGGTAGGGGCTGCGCGTTGTCCGCGAAGTACGCAGGGGGGTAGTACACCCACCCGGTGCGCCCCTGGAAACCGGAGCGACACACCGGGCAGGTCAAGGGGGCTGATCCGGCCCTTTCCATCCGCGGGCATTTTCGTCCCGGTCGGGGTCCACACCGTCGCCAACGGTCCGGGTGCCAACGCAGGCGGCGATGACGCGGCCGCCGCCGAGCCCAACGCCGGCGGTCCGGTGATCTGTTGCTCGGAGGCAACACCCAGGACGTCACCCAGGGTGGGGTACTGCGCGTAGAACGTATTGATCTGGTTGGCGGCGAGTATCACCACCGCAGCACCGGCGAGCACGGCACCAGCGCTGCGAACCCAACCGATACGGAACAGGGACCCGACCGCCAAGCAGATGCCGGCGATGCCCACACCGATCCAGCAGATGATCAGCGGCGGCAGCGGTTCGGTGAACAGGTTCGTAGCGACAGGCTCTCCGATCACCCACGCGGCTACCGCCGACACCAGCAGCGCCAGCGGCACCACGAAGAGCCACCACCATCGTTCCCGCCTGGCGAGCAGCAGAAGCACCCCGGTCAATCCCAGGACGACGAGCAGCCAGGCCAGCCACCCCGATGTCAGCGACACACCCACCAGCGCGCACTCCTTGGCTCGTCACGTCAGACCTCGGCTTTGGCGTACTCCGGCTTTGGCGTTCTCCGGCTTGCCAGTCACGCCGGCGGGCAGCGCTTGGATCGTCACTCCCGCAAAGTTGGCTGCCCTGATACCAGTAGCTCAGCTTGCGGGGAAACCGGTGTGAACTCCCTGTGCGATCGTTGTTCTCGACCTCGCCACCAGTCGGTCGATGAGGACCGGCGAACGGGTGCCCGGTCCGGGGGGCGGCCCCGGTCAGTGGAACCGGCCGGTCTGCCTGCGCACGCTGGCGCTGCTGTGGCGGCGGCGGTGCCATGGGCGCAACGAGCGGCGTGGGTTGAGCTCGCTGCTTCAACGCGCCCAGGCTGACTTGTACCGTCGGCGCGGAGTCGCCTGGCGTGGTTGGGTCGGCCGGGCAGACGTGCTGCGTCAGGAGGTTGACAAGGGTGGGTCGGTACGACCTGGATGGATTGCGGTTCGGGACGATAACGGTCGCGGACTCCGGTGCGGTGATTTCACGATGGTGACGTCGGCGCTGAACAGGGGGTCGGCGTGGGCGGCCCGATCTGCCGATTCGCTGGTCGGCCTGGCCGGGCTGTTACGTCGGGCCCCGTTGACGGTGGCGCTGGTGGCGGTGCTGTGGGTGGTGGGCGCTGCCACTGGGAGTTTGGTCAACGGGCCAAAGGCGGAGTTGCTGGCTGCCGTCGCGGTTGGTCCGGACGCACTGGCGGAAGGTCGATGGTGGACGCCGCTCACGTCGGCGGTGTGGTGCGCCGATCTTGGTGGCTACCTGACCGCTTCGGTGCTGCTGCTGGTGTTCGCCGTACCGGCGGAACGACGACTGGGCATGGGCCGGGTCGGGTTACTGCTGTTGGTCGCGCAAGTCACCGGGACGGTGATCGGATCCGGCGCGGTGTGGCTGGCTGCATTCGCCGGAGACCAATGGGCGGAACAGATTTCCCACGGTCTGGTCGTGGGTCCCGGTGGGGCCGCGGTAGGGGTCGCGATGGCCTTCAGCTGCCGGATGTCGACGCTCTGGCGGCGACGGGTGCGCCTGCTCGTGCTGCTGGGGTCGGCAGTTGCTGGTCGCGTACGCGGGTGCGCTGGCGGACGTGTTCCGATTGGTTGCCGCGGTCACCGGGCTGGTGATCGGGCCGCTGCTGCTGGGTCGATCCGTCCGCCCGGTGACGCCTACCGCATCCCGGACGGAGCGCCGGGTGCTGATCGCGCTGGTGGTTGCCACCCTGGCGTTGGGGCCAGTGATCGCCGCCCTCTCGGACACGGCGATCGGGCCGCTGTCGGTGCTGCGGTATCTGGTGCTGGTTCCGCCGCCGACCGCGGACACGGTGCAGCAGGTCTGCGGGAACCCGGTGACCGGCGACGACTGTCGGGCGCTGCGGGCGCAGCTGAACCTGTCCGGGTTGGGTCCGACGATCATGACGCTGCTGCCCGTGGTGCTGTTGCTGATCAGCGCGGAAGGTTTACGGCGCGGCCGGCGGGCGGCGTGGTGGGTGGCGCTACTGGTGAACGCGGCGCTGACTGGGCTGGCGGTGGTGTTGGCGGCCCAGTTGTTCGGCCTCCCCGAGGAGCAGTTGGTGGCCTTCGGCGGGCTGAGCCGCACGCTCAGCGGTGCGGCGATCCTGCTGCCGTTGGCCATGCCGGCCCTGGTCGCCGGGCTGTTGCTGGTCACCCGCTCGTCCTTCGACGTCCGGGCACCGCGAGGCACCTACCGCCGGCTCACCGCCGTCCTGCTCGCCACCGTCACGGCGGTCTCGGCATTGTTCGTCATCGGCTCCGCTCTCCTGCGATCAGATTTCGACCGGTCGCCCACTGTGGGCGACCTGCTGCTGGCATTGCCGACCCGGTTCGTACCCCCGGCCTACCTGACCGAAATCGACCCGCTGTTCCTGCCGACCGGGCCCTTGACCACCGTGCTGTACGAATGGCCCGGTGCCGTCGGACTTCTCGTGCTCACCGTGGCACTCGCGCTGTCGTTTCGGCGGAACCGGGCCGACAATCGTCACCGGAGACCACGCGCACGCCCGAGCCTTGCTGACCAGCCAGGGCGGATCGTCGTTCTCCTACATGACCCTCTGGCGGGGCAACAGCTACTGGTTCACCCCCGACGGTCGTGGCTACATCGCCTTCCGGGTGGTCGGCAGCGTCGCCGTGACAACCGGTGATCCGGTTGGTGCGCCCGAGGTCCTTCGTGACGCGGTCGCCGGTTTCGCTGCATTCTGCGCCGACCGTGGCCTGACCGCATGCCTGTACGCGGTCACCACTGCGACCAGGGACATCGCCAATCGGGATCTGAAGTGGCGCAGCGTTCAGGTGGCCGAGGAGACCATCATCCCGCTGACGGGCCTGACGTTCACCGGGAAGAAATGGCAGGACATCCGTAGCGCCATGAATCGTGCCTCGAAAAATGACATCACCGCGCAATGGATCAACTACCGGCACGCACCATTGGCCATCACCGAACAGATCGTCGCGATCTCCGAGGAATGGATCGCAGACAAGGCGCTACCCGAAATGGAATTCACCCTCGGTGGGCTGGATGAGCTCGCCGACGATCACGTGCGCTGCCTCATCGCCGTCGACAAGTCCCGCACCGTGCACGCTGTCACCAGCTGGCTACCGGTCTATCGCGACGGGCGACCGGTTGCCTGGACGCTCGACTTCATGCGCCGCCGCCCGGGCAGCCTCCCCGGTGTCATCGAATTCCTCATCGCCTCCGCTGCGCAGGATTTGAGAGTCGAAGGAGCGGAGTACGTCAGCCTGTCCGGTGCGCCACTCGCCCGGATCGATCGGGACACCACCGCCGACCCCCTGCAACGATTACTGGACCAGCTCAGCCGCACCCTCGAGCCCGTCTACGGATTTCGCTCCCTGCTCGACTTCAAGGCCAAATTCCAACCCGAATACCAGCCCCGCTGGATGGCCTACCCGGACGCCGTCGCAGTCCCGGCCATGGCCGCCGCGATCACCCGCAGCTACCTCCCGAACCTCACCACCGGTCAGGCCGCCCGCCTGGTCCGCAAGCTGCGGAACTGAAGTTCCTGACCTGCGCACGATCCCGAGTGCGAGCCGCAGTCCACCGATGACGCGTCCGTGTGGTTCACCAACGCTGCATTCAGCCCCACCAAACGGCATACCGATGTCCCGCAGACGAACTGAAGATGATGCTCCAGGCGTCCGTCTCGCTGTTCACCGCCGCATGGCGATCACCCGCGCGGTGAACGTCCTGGAAGGACCCTAGAGTTCGCTGGCTGGCGGGTATAGGCGCCCCCGCGACGAGCCATCGAGTCGGTGCCGGAGTAGGTCAC
>CAVPYD010000002.1:0-33481 GCA_963709895.1 uncultured Actinomycetota bacterium
GCTGAACGGGCCCGGGCCTGCGCCGGCTGTTGGTGGGTGGGTGTGCAGTCGCGGCGAGACCTCAGTTTGCGCGACATCGAACCGACGATCGCCGTCTTCGACGACCTCGGGTTGACCGTCCTCGGCCGTGACGCGGTCAGCGGAGACTGGACCGAGCGGGCCGGCAGTCTTTCCGGCATCTCGACGACGGTGTGCGTCGTTGGACGAACTCCGGCGCCGCTTGCACGGCGTCGAGCTGCCAAGAATGACCGAGCCCGCCGCCGAATGCAATCGTCGTCCGCAGACCCGTTGTGTGCTCGTAGAAGGCTAGGGAGCTGTGCGCGAGTCTCGGCGACAGGTACGGGAACAGGAGGGATCTCAACAATTCCCTCGACTCACCGCCGTTCACAAGGGATTCCTCCCGCGGGAGGGTCCTGTGCGATCCTGTGCCCTGTCATCTGTATCTGCGGACCGCACCAGCAGAGACGACACTATTGCTCGTCACCGGTCACGGAAACTGGGACGCCAAGTGGCCGACCATCCGGCGTGGATCGGTTCGACCTGCCCGACCCGACGCCGAACCAGAGGGAATGATGGCCACCACCGATGAACTCCCCGCGTCCGATGTGCCTCGTCCGGCGTGGTTGGCAGACCTGGCCGGCCTGTCCGCGCGGGTAGCCGGACCGATCCTGGTGCCCGGCGATGAGGGTTACCCCGCCGAGAGCACCGGATTCGACCTCTCCGTCCCGCAGCGCCCTGCCGTGATCGTGGGCGCCGCCACGACCGACGATGTCGTGGCTGCCGTCCGGTTCGCCCGATCCCACGGCCTGTTGGTCGGCGCGCAGGCCACCGGGCACGGCCCTACCGTCGCTGCCGACGGAGGCCTGCTGATCACTACCGGCCGGATGGCCGCGGTCGACGTGGATGCGGTCAATCGCACGGCTCGTCTGCAGGCGGGCACGCAATGGACCGAGGTCATCGAGGCCGCCGCGCCGTTCAGTCTCGCCCCGCTGTCCGGCTCGGCACCGTCGGTCGGTGCCGTTTCCTACTCTCTCGGCGGTGGCATCGGGGTCCTCAGTCGCCGCTTCGGGTTCGGTGCCGACCACGTCCGGGCCATCGAGGTGGTGACCGCCGACGGTGAGCTCCGCCGGGTGACGGCCGAGGAGTCTCCGGACTTGTTCTGGGCCATGCGGGGCGCGGGGAGCAATTTCGGGGTGGTGACCAGCATCGAGGTCGACTTGGTGGCCGTCCCCGAGTTGTACGCGGGTGGCCTGTTCTTCCCGGGCGACCAGCGTGCCGACGTCCTCGCGGCCTTCGTCAAGTGCGCGGCTACCGCCCCCGATGCCCTCAGCCTCTCCGCGGCGGTCTACACATTCCCCGATCTCCCCACCCTTCCGGCGGCGGTTCGGGGCCGGCACTGCTGCCACGTCCGGGTCACCTATCAGGGGCCGGCCGCCGAGGCCGAGCCCCTTCTCGGCACCTTGCGCGGTGCCGGGTCCGTCCTGCTGGACACTGTGGGGTCGTTGCCGTTGACCGAGATCGGCAGCATCCACAATGACCGCACCGCTCCGTTGGACGTGCACAGCCGCAGCCTGGTGCTTCGCCGCCTCGACCCGGGCCTCGTCGACGTCGTGGTCGCCCACTCCGCACCCGATGCCCCGTCCCTCGTCGAGCTCCGCCACCTGGGCGGCGCGCTCGGCCGGCCACCGGCGGTGGCCAACGCCGTCGGGCACCGCGGGGGAGTCGCGAACCTGTTCACCACCGCCTACCCCACGGACGATCACACCGTCGCCGACGCCGAGCAGCAGCGGCTGCTGGACGATCTCGAGCCGTGGAGCGATGGTGGCGCGCTGAGCACCTTCCTGCTCGGACCGAGGGTCACCCCGGCCGATGTCCGGGCGGCGTTCCGTCCCGAGGACTACGACCGCCTGGTGGAGCTGAAATCAAAGTGGGACCCCGACAACATCTTTCGGTTCAACCAGAACATCCCCCGAGCGCCCCACGACCTGAGTCGGCGAATGATCAGCTGTCGGTCACTGGCTGCTCGGGCACCTCGATCAAGCGTGGCTCGTCGCCGGCCAGCGCGTCCTTCACGACCCGGGTGAGTTCGGCGAGGGTGTCGACCCTGGTCGCGGCTATCCCGTAGGACGAGGCGATCCCGGTGATGTCGATGTCCGGCAGGTCGAGGCCGGGGACGTTGGGCGCCTGCATGACTTGGGTGAACTTCTTCAGGGCGCCGTACTGGCGGTTGCGGGCAACGACGAACACCACCGGCACGTGGTAGCGGGCAGCGGTCCAGAGCGCGCTCACGGTGTAGTGCAGGGCGCCGTCGCCGAGCATGGCCAGGACGCGGCGGGACGGATCGCCCAGCTGCAAGCCGATGGCTGCGGGCAGTCCCCAGCCCAATCCGCCGGATGCCGGGAAGAACAGACTGCCGGGCCGGGAGATGTCGAAACGGTCCCAGGTCGTGTCGACCGAGGTCCACTCGTGGGCGATGACGGTGTTCTCATCCTTGGCCGCGTCGAGTGCGTCGACGATGGCGTCGGCGCTGAACTCGGGGCCGGGCTCGTCAAGGCGGTCGGTTCGGTCGAGGGGCGGCAGCGGCGGTCGGCCAGCGGCCGGCAGGGTGTCGGCGAGCCGGGCCAGGGCGTCGGACGGGTTGCCGATCAGGATCTGGCCGACCGGGGCGCGAGTGGCTTCGTCGGGGTCGGAGGTCACGGCCCAGAGTTCGGTCCCCGC
The DNA here is from genome assembly GCA_963709895.1 of uncultured Actinomycetota bacterium. Classification (GTDB taxonomy): domain Bacteria; phylum Actinomycetota; class Actinomycetes; order Mycobacteriales; family Nakamurellaceae; genus Nakamurella. The sequence goes on from CAVPYD010000002.1 coordinate 2,719, forward strand.
AGGGCAGGTAGTCGCCTTCCTCGAACTCGTGGTAGCGGAAGATCGCCGCGCCGAACACCACGACGAGGTCGTGCCCTTCGAAATGCCCTGCGACGCTGGGGATCCCGGACGGCAGGATGCCCCGATAGCACGGGTGCCGGGTGGGGAACGGGCAGCGCGACGGGCTCGGCGCCACCAGCACCGGCATGGCCAGCTGCTCGGCCAGCCGGGACGCGCCGTCCCATCCCGTCGGGTCGTCGATGCCGGGCCCGACGACCATCACCGGGTTCGCCGCAGCGGCGAGCCGCCCGCGCAGCAGGTCGAGGGTCGACTCGGCGACCACCGGGTCACCGTGCACGGTGCGGACCTGCAGGTGTCCCAGCGCGCCGAGATCCGCGTCATGGTCCCAGTCGTCGAGCGGCAGGGAGAGGTAGACAGGGCCGGCCGGGGCGGACGCCGCCAGCAGGATGCCCTGGGAGAGTGCCTGGGGGACGTCCTCGGGGCGCAGCGGTTCGTTGCTCCACTTCACCAGCGGCTTCGGCAGCGTCGTGGCGTCGACATTGGTCAACATCGCGTTCAGCGCGGTATATCGCCGGGCCTGCTGCCCGGAGGTGACGACGACCGGCACGTGGCCGGACTGGGTGTTGGTCAGGTTGCCCATGGCGTTGCCGGTGCCCGCGGCGGCGTGCAGGTTGACCAGCGAGGGACGTCCGGTCGCCAATGCGTAGCCGTCCGCCATCCCGATCGCGGCGCCCTCCTGCAGGGCAAGGATGTACCGGAAATCATCGGGGAAATCGCGCAGCAGCGGCAGCTCGTTCGAGCCGGGGTTTCCGAAGATGGTGGTGATGCCGTGGCTCCGGAGCACCTGGTAGAACGCGTCCCGGACGTTCACGTCGTCATCCCCTCGTCGCTCTTGACGTCGTCGCTGCTTGCCGCCCTTCGCCCAGAGCGCCCGCATGTCACGAAGGACCCAGGTCAGCGCATCGTCGGGCACCAGGTAGCCACCGATGCCGGTGGTGTGCAGCATGTCGTAGATCCGCCCGGAGACCTCGGCGAGCCGGGTGGCCGGATCGGTGCCGGCCTCGGGGGGAGTCGGCAGCACCGCGGTGATGGTGTCCGGGCGCTGCTCGATGACCTCGATGCGGTAGTCGCCGTCAAGGATCGCGCCGAAGTACTCGGCCAGCGCCGCCTTGGGATCGGCCAGCAGCCGCGCCCTCATGTCGGGGTCGGCGCTGAGCAGCCGGTAGTGCTCGGTGAAGCGGTCGCTGCTCACTGGCCGTCGTCCCCGGCGCGATGGTCTCGGTACTGCTCGCGCATCTCGAGCAGCGTCAGCTTCGCCTCCTGGGGCATGATCCAGACGAACTGTTCACCGCTTCGCCACAGGTCCATCTGGTTGACCACGGCCTCGTGCTCGTGCTCGCCCTGGTCGGAGAACGCGGGTGGGATCACCAGGTACAGGGTGTCCGGGCGTTGGACCCGCAGGTCGACTCGCCAGCCGGCCGGCACCTCGACCCCGAGCCGTGCGAACGCCGCGGCGGGGTCCTTGGTGACCGCGGGATCGCTCCAGGCCAGCATCGTCAGGGCCTGCTCGAGGTCGGCGGCGTCGGGGCCGGTGGCGCCGACATGCGCTGTGGGCTCACCGGTCACGGACGAGACCCCTCGGCGGACGGGCCGAGGACCGGCAGCACGAGCCTGGACGACGAGTGGATCGGTGTTGAGGCTGCTGGTGCCGACCGTCGCGTGCCGGAACCCCATGATGGCGGGCGTTTTCGGGTCCTGGTCGTCGCTCGTGATCACGAGCCGGACCCGATGTCCGGCGGCGAACCGCCGAGCGTTGGTGACCAGCGGGATCCGATAGTCGGTGAGTGAACCGGGAACAATGGCTTCGGCAGAACGACCGGGCAGCACGGGCGAACCGGCCGGGCTGCGGTCGGTGTCGACCCGGCGGAGGCTGGCACGGAGCCATCCCGCGGTGACGTCGACGACGGTGCCGTCGGGGGCGACGTCCTGCAGGGTGACGATCCACGCCGTATCGATGGCGGTGGCGCTGGCCTGGAGATCCAGTTCGATATCGCCCACGACGTCGAGCGCCTGCTCCAGCGGCGCGCCGGTCCACTCCAAAAGAGCGGGCGGGTCGGTCTCGCTCGGCCGACCCCGGCCCAGTCCTGCTCCGAGCACCATGAACGACCGCTGGCCGGGGGTGCCTTCGTCATCCCCGAGCGCGCCGTCGGCGCGCAGGCTCAGCGGTACGGCCGACAATGCCTGTGGGTGGCCAGGTGTCGCTCGTGCGCCATTCCTCGGCGCCCGGCAACCAGTACCGGATGGCGGGGCCGTCGAGAATGCCGGTGTCCCGGTCCTTCAGCCAGTGGTCGAACCAGGCGAGCGCCTCCACGTGCAGGCTCTCCCACGGCCACGTCAGGCCGAACTCGCCGAGCATCCCGACCCGGACGACCGGCGCGTTCGTCAGCCCCCGCATGGTCGGAAACGTCGAGGGCAGGTGCAACGGAACGTTCTGCCAGTCGCAGCCGAGATAGGTGGGGACCTCGATCCGGTCGAGCAGCGGCAGCAGGTTCCGCTCGTCCCACCACTCGTCACGCAGCGGGTGTTCGACCGCGATGGCCCGCCACAGGTCGTCCCACGGGTGTGGGTCGTGATGGAGCTTGAGCGCGGCGTGCAGGATGGTGATCGACGACTCGCCGTTCATCGTGGCGAACTTCCGGTGCAGCGGCGGCGTGCGCAGCACGTCGCGCACGGCGTCAATCAGCTTGCTGCGCCAGAAGTGGTCGCTACGTGCGGATGTCAGCCCGATCATCGCGAGAAACGGTGTCACGAAACCGGAACTGAACAGGCCGTGGTGCAACGCCGCGTCGTACAGGTCGGCGGTCACTGCCAGCGGGAAGATCGCCTTCAGGTGTGGGGGGCGTTCGACGGCCGCCTCCAGCTGGCTCATGGCGAAGTAGCTGATCCCGATCATTCCGACGTTCCCGTCGCACCACGGCTGGGCGGCCGCCCACTCGACCAGGTCGTGCATGTCGCGACGCTCCTGAGCGTCGAAGAAGCCGAACGTCCCGCCGGAGCCCCCCGTCCCCCGCAGGTTCGCGATCACGTGCACATACCCCCGCGGCACCCAGAAGTCGGACGCTCCGGCCTCGATGAAGCCCATCGGTGCGCCGAGATCCTGAATCTGCCGCGGGTACGGCGACGCCGAGATCAACGCCGGGAACCGGCCGTCAGTGTCCGGTCGGTGCACGTCGGCGAGCAGCTCGACGCCATCCCGCATCACGGCTGCGACGTCCTGGTCGGACCGCATGCCGTGCGCCGGTTCCGACAGGTTGCGATACTCCCGCCCGGTTGTCTGCGGGCCGTTCAGCTGTCGCTGCCCCGGTTCGATGCCCGCCACCTTCGACATGGTCCCTCCAGCTCCCGCCCGATCTCGTGCGCGAAAGGGCGTCGTGCCAGGAAATCTTCCCAGCTCGCCCACGATTCGGCGAGCCAGAGTTTCCTCACCTGCAGAAAGCTGCCGACGGGCAGTGTCCAGATCTCGCCCGCGTCCATGATGAGCGACGATCAGGTCGGCCAGATCGCGGCCGGCATCCTGGCGGCGCCGGGCTGACGCTCGACTCGCCTCGATGCGGGGTGGGTAGTCCCGGCCGGCCGGTCGGTCAGCCCGCTCGGTGCCGGACCACGGCGACGGGGACACCGGCGTGGGCCAGCAGTCCCCGGCTGGTACCCCCGAGGCCCGTGCCGGCGTCCGAGGTGCCGGCGTCCGATGTGCCGGCGTCCGAGGTGCCGACGCCCGTGGCCCCGATCACCAGCAGTGACGCGCCCTGCTCCGCTGCCACCTCCAGCAGGACCCGCGCGGGATGACCACGACGCACGGTCGGCGTCAGCGGGACACCGGGATACCGCTCCGCGTGACCAGCCAGCGCTGACGTCAGTTCGGCGAGCTGTTCGCTGTCGGCCTGGTCGTCGACCTGTAGGCGAAAGGTGCGACGGAAGCCGTGCACCGGGCTGTCGTCCCACGAGTGCACGGCCAGCAGCGGAACCTTCCGGGTTTGCGCCGCCTCGAACGCGAAGTCGACGGCGGAAGCGGACGCCGGTGAGCCGTCGACACCCAGCACGACCGGGCCGGTCCCGGGAACGGACGAGGCGTCCCCACGCAGGATGACGACCGGACCCTTGCTCTGTTCGGCCGTGTAGGTGGCGACCGAACCCATCAGCGATTCCAGCGCTTGGTGCCTGGCCTGACTGGCGATCACGGTCAGCGCCGCCAGCCCGGTGATCTCCAGGAGTGCGGTGGCGGCGGGCTCGTGCTCGGCAACGGTGCTGATCGTCAGCGCCGGGTGGTCCCGGTGAACAGCCTCCGCGGCATCGGCCAGCAGCCGATCCGCGTCGATCTCTGCCTCCTCGTAGGGGACGGACCCGGGCAGGGCGCTGTTCTTGGACCCGTAGGCGTAAAGCACATACGCGTACAGCAGGACCAGCCGCGCACCGCGCCGATGCGCCTCGGCTGCGGCCCATAGCGCCGCCGCCGTCGAGGTCTGCGAGGCGTCGATCCCGGCGACCACATCGGTCTTCCTGATGCCGTGCATGTTGTTCGCCCCCTGGCCGTTCCATCCGCACCGCCTGCGGACTCCCGACGCGAACCCTACCGACCGACACGGCAGGCCCGCGCGATCTTCCCGGCTCGGCCCGAATCGGCGAGCGGGAGTTTCCCAACCTGAGGAAAACACTTCGACAGAATAGGCTCTTCGCAAATAGTCACCGAGCGCCGACGGAGGGTGAGATGGCGGATGCTGGTCGCCGGGGGCCTACCGAGGACCGTGGCGTGGCGATGGACCGGATCGTGACCGTCGCCCGGGCGTCGTTCGCCGATCATGGCTGGGCCGGGACGTCCATGCGGGCCGTCGCCCGGGACGCCGGCGTCGATTCGCGACTGGTTGCCTATTACTTCGCGGACAAGTCAGCGTTGCTGCAGGCCTGCCTGCAACCACCCCCGGGTTACCTGGAAGGGATTGCCGCCGTCCTGCGCACACCGCTCCGCAGGCGCGGCGCGGCGCTGCTGCGGAATCTGCTCGCGGCGTGGAACAACCCGGCCACGGCGACCGTGCTGCGGTCGATCATCCTGACCGCCGCGCACGAGCCGGTGGCGTTGGAACGGCTCCAGCAGGTTTTCCGGAACAGCATGATCGGCGCAGTGGCCGAATCGCTCGACGACAATGAGCGCCTGGTAAGGGGCGGTTTGGTCGCGAGCCAGCTTGTCGGCCTGTCGATGACCCGCTATGTCTGGCGGCTCGAGCCCATCCGGCGGCTGCCCGACGAGGACGTGGTCAGCCTGATCGGTCCGACCATCCAGCGCTACCTCACCGGCCGGCTCTCCGGCGGGATCTCGTTGACCGAGCTGGGAACCTCGATGTCAACCGACTCGCACAGCGCCGAAACGGGAGTTGCTTGATCACAGCAGGTCCGGACGATCTCAGCGGCCTTCCGCTTCTCGCGCGCGATCAGGATCGCGATCACCGACCAGGTCGTGCTGAGCCGGGAACTAGTTCGCGGCAGCGATCTGTTGCTCCATTCGAGTCGGGGCCGGGGTTGTGTTGGTCGCGGGTAGCGCGCGTAATTCCGGTAGTACCTCTGCGGCGAGCAGATGGTCAGAACGCTCTCGGATCTTTTCGTCAATGTCTCGCGACCCACCCACCAGCACCAGGTGGGACAGGCCGATTTCCAGCAAAGCGCTCAATCGCGAGATGCACTCGTCGGGGGTGCCGAGAACGCAGAACCTGCGCAGAAAGTCGGCCGGCAATACGTCGGACTGGGACGCGTGCTCCAGCCCGTGGTGATAAAAGTCGTAGCTGCGGGTGACTCCTTCAACGGCTTTCTCGTCGCCGGCCGATAGTGCCGAGGTGACGTTGCGTTGGAAGTGAGCCGAAATCCCGGCATTTCCGCGGACGAATTCGTCCATGTCAGCTTCATCGGTGCCGACACACACCACCACGAAGGCGCCGATGTCGAATAGATGCGGGTCCAGTCCCGCTGCCGCCCGAGCATCGCGGACCGTCGACACGGCCCAGGCAACTCGCTCCGGCTCGGCACCCACGGTTGCGGTCACTCGATCACCCCGGGTCGCAGCAACGCCGAGCACCCGTGGTCCGGAGCCGAAAACATCTACCGGCACTTTTCTCTCACCGGGCAGTGGTAGCCAGGTGATGCGGCTTTCGAACCCCTCGATATCGACGTCCCGACCGGTGAGGTACTGCTGCAACGCCGCGACCTGCCGCCCGAATGCCGATGCCGACGGCGGCCGGACGCCGATCAGTTCCAGCGCGGTATCGCCCCGGCCAACGCCGATGTGAGCGCGACCCGAGGTGAGGTGGTGCAGGGTGGCGAATGTCGAGGCAACCACGGCCGGATGACGCGTGGTCAGATTGGTCACCGCAGTGCCCAGCTTCAGCGTCGATGTCGCCGCGGCCGCGACGCCCAGCGACGCGAACACGTCCATGCTGAGGTTCTGTGTGTCGGTGAGCAGCAGGCCATCCCAACCGTCCTGCTCTACTCCGGCCGCGTGTGCGGCCATGCCGTCCGGAATGGGATAGGACCGCAGGTAGAACTCTCGCGCCGACATCGCGTCGCCTCCTCGGGCGGGTGCCCGTTGCTGGCAGTATGACTCGCGAACTGCCGCCCGGCGAGTGGGCGCAGATCCCGACTGCCACAGCCCGAGCCTGCCGACACGGCTTGCGGGACTTCTTGGTTTCGGTCTGCCGGTGTGCACCCTCTCGCTTCCTGTTGATGGAGTCCGGGGGATAGGCGGCATCGTCAGGTGGGTGACGGCGCGGGTGTTGGCCGCGGCGCCTGCGGCGGCGGTCAGGGGCAGCCGGATCGTCCGGCCGAGTTCTTCCAGCAGCCGCCCGGACAGGGCGGGGTCGGCGGCGGGATTGCCGTCGGTGTGGTCGGCAATGGCGTGCACCCGTTGGATGCCCATCTCGGCCAGCGCGGTGGTACTGATGTCGCTCCGGCCGACGACGGCGATGACCGGGATCCGGCCGGCTCGACGGGCGATGATGGCGGGGAGTTTGCCGTTCAATGTTTGGTCGTCCATTCGACCTTCGCCAGTGATGACGAGATCGCAGCCCTGCAAATGTGTTTCGAAGTTCAGAAGGTCGAGGAAGTAGTCGGCGCCGGAGACGGTGCGGCCGCCCAGCAGCAGCCCGGCGAAGCCCAGGCCGCCGGCGGCGCCGGCCCCGGGGGTGGCGGCGTAGGCGGCAGCGTCGGGGTGTCCCGCCAGTGCGAGGTAGTGGACGAGGTGGGCGAGTCCGGTGTCCAGGATCTGCACGATCGCCGGGGTGGCGCCCTTCTGCGGACCGTAGACGGCAGCCGACCCGTTGGGTCCGATGAGTGGGTTCTGCACGTCGCTGGCGATGACGATGTCGAGGTGGCTCAGGTCGGCGAGTCCGCGGGTGTCGATGGAGCGGATGCGGTGCAGGGTGCCGCCGTCGATGCTGGTGACAGGTCTGCGGGTCTTGTCCAGGAACACGGCGCCGAGCGCGGCGAGCATGCCGGCCCCGCCGTCGGTGCTCGCGGATCCGCCCAGAGCCAGCACGAGCCGGGTGGCGCCGTGTTCGAGCAGTTCGATGATGGCTTCGCCGACGCCGCGGCTGGACGCGGCCAGCGGGGCGAGCGTGCCGCCGGGCAGGGTGTGCAGTCCGCAGGTGTTGGCGACCTCGATGACGGCGGTGGTGCCGTCGAAAGCGGCTGTGGTCTGGTGCTTTTCGCCGATCGCGTTGCTGACGGTGATCGCGACGGGCCGGTACCCGGCCGCGATGGCGGCTTGGGCGCTGCCGTCACCGCCGTCGGCGAGGGGAAGACCTTGGTAACTGATGCCTCGCTCGGCCAGTCCGCTGCCCAGGTGGTGGACCACCTCGGAGGCGGTGAGGCTGCCCTTGAACTTGTCCGGGGCCAGGAGAACCTTCATGACCTCTCTCTTCTTCGTCGACGGTGACGGCGAGGGTGGGTGTGGGGGTGCGGAAAGCCCGCTGGCGACCCGGAGACCCGGGTCGCCAGCGGTTGATCGGCGATGGTGCGGCTAGGGCTGTTGACTTCCGCCGGCGTTGGCGTGCTGCTGGCCATTGCTGCCGGCTGGGGCATGTTCGGGTGACTGTCCCGCTGCCTTGGCGTGAGCAGGGACTCCGACGGCGCTGGCGTCGGCGAGGTCCCTGGCGACGGCCTCGACGGAGTATTCGGGTGGGGGTGCGGCGTGCTCGTGGTGGTGGAAGTCGGCGGTGTAGGCCCCGACCAGCTTGGTGCTTTCGATGGAGAGCGGGTTCTCGGTGGCGTCGATCTCGTCGGGCAGGTCGGGCACGTCTTCCTTGTTGAGGACCTTGCGGACGCGGTCGACGTCCAGGGCCCTGTCCCATTTGGCGACGAACAGGGTGGCGACGGAGTTGCCGATGAAGTTGACGAGGGCGCGGCATTCACTCATGAACTTGTCGATGCCGAAGATCAGCATGATGCCGGCGGCGGGAATGGTTCCGACGGTGGACAGGGTGGCGGCCAAGGCGATGAACCCGCCGCCGGCGACACCGGCGGCGCCCTTGGAGGTGAGCAACATGATGGCCATCAGGCCGATCTGCTGGGTGATGGTCAGGTTGGCGTTGGTGGCTTGCGCGATGTAGACGGCGGCCAGGGACAGGTAGATCGCGGCGCCGTCCAGGTTGAAGGAATATCCAGTGGGGACGACGAGTCCGACGACGCTCTTCTTGGCCCCGGCGTGTTCCATTTTCCGCATCAAGCCGGGCAGTGCCGGTTCGGCGGTAGAGGTGCCGACGATCAGCAGCAGCTCTTCCTTGAGGTAGCGCAGCAGCTTGAAGATGTTCAGCTTGAGGTACCCCATGACGGAGCCGAGGACGACGAGGACGAAGAACGCTGACGTGAGGTAGAACAGGGCGATGAGGCCGCCGAGGCTGGGTCAGGGTGGAGACGCAGTAGGCTTGGTGCCGTCCGATATTCGTGGCGTGGTGAGTTCTGCGTCCCGCGGGGTTCGTAGGTTTGACTGGTTCATTTCGGTAGGATCGTGGTATGTCGCTGCCCGAGGTGGATGTTGATCTGCTGGCTGGGCGGTTGTTGCTGATCAGGCCGCATCTGGATGAGCGGGCGTGGCGGTTGTTGCTGGGTGCTGAGGCGAAGGTCCTGGGCCGGGGTGGGATCAAGGTGGTGGCCGCCGCGGTGGGGGCGCATCCGGACACGGTGGCGCAGGGAGTGCGGGAGCTGGATTACCCGGACGCCATGCCTGGTCGGATACGGCGACCCGGCGCCGGCCGGCCCGCGGCGGGGGCCGCGGACCCCGCGTTGTGGGAGGCGTTGGATGCGTTGGTGGATCCGGTGACCAGGGGGGATCCGGAGTCGGCGTTGCGGTGGACGACGAAGTCGACGGCGAAACTGGCCGGGGAACTGGTCGCCACCGGGCATCCGGTGTCGCCGTCGACGGTGGGAAAGTTGTTGAAGGCCAACGGGTACAGCCTGCAGGCGAACACCAAGACGATCGAGGGCAACCAGCACGTCGACCGGGACGCGCAGTTCGGGTATCTCAACGATCAGGCCACCGCGTTCGGTGTCACCGGTGACCCGGTGATCAGCGTCGACACCAAGAAGAAAGAACTGATCGGGAACTTCACCACCAACGGCCGGGAGTGGGAACCCATCGGGTGAACCCACCAAGACCAAGGTCCACGACTTCGTGGACAAGCAGTTGGGGAAGGTCGCCCCGTACGGGGTGTACGACATCGCCGCGAACGCCGGCTGGGTCAACGTCGGCACCGACGCCGACACCGGCCAGTTCGCGGTCCAGTCCATCCGCCGGTGGTGGAACACCCTGGGAACCGACTCGTACCCGGCGGCGAGAAGGTTGCTGATCACCGCCGATTCCGGTGGGTCCAACGGCTCCCGGTTGCGGTTGTGGAAGACCGAACTCGCCGCGCTGGCCACCGAGACCGGGTTGGCGATCACCGTTTGCCACCTGCCTCCGGGCACCAGCAAGTGGAACAAGATCGAGCACCGGTTGTTCTCCGCGATCAGCCGCAGCTGGCGCGCCCGGCCCCTCACCTCACACGAGGTAGTCATCGAAACCATCAGGGCCACAACCACAACGACAGGGCTGACCGTCAAGGCCGAACTCGACCTCGGCACCTACGAAAAGGGCATCAAGATCAGCGACCAACAGATGAAGGACCTCGAGACCAGCCAACTACACCGGCACGAGTTCCACGGCGACTGGAACTACACAATGCACCCCGCGACACGCCCGAGCACACCCAGCGGTGATCAGCCTCTGGGGTTACGTCGGGGTCTGCGTCGGAGACCGCGGTCACGATCGCCGGAGGACGATTTCGCTACCCGCGCGGAGGAGCAGCGGGCACCGTTCATGGGGGCTGTAGGCCTGCGACTGTGAACAAGACGCTGAGGCCCTCGGGGGTCCGGGGCCAGTGCCCTCGGAGGGCACTTGTCCCGGCGGTGCGGGCGATGGAGCGGATCGCGATGGCCACGATGATCGCATCGTCGGCGTAACCCAGGACGGGGATGAAGTCCGGGATCAGGTCGATGGGAAGGATCAGGTAGATCAAACAGCAACCACAGTCGGACCCGGATCCCTCGTGGTCGGGCGGTCGGCGGCGAGCCGGCGGAGCAATCGCACAACGTCGGGAATCAGTCGCAGCGCATCCCGCAACCGGCCCTGTCCTGGTGGCCTCGTTGAGCGGACCACAGCACCCCGAGCATGACCAGCCACAGGATCATCAGTCCGCCGGCCATCGCGAGCAGGATCTGCCACCACATGCTGATGCTCAGCGCCCGGCGCGGTCAGCGGAGAAGACCTGCCGGGCCTCGACCACGGCGTAATAGACGATGACCAGCCCAGCCACTGGGTCGGCCCACCACCAACCCAGGGCGGCGTCCGCCGCGACACCGATGAGCACCGCGGTCGCGAGAAGTCCGTCGATGAACGTGACCCGGCCTTCGGTGGCCAGCACCGGATTGCCCAGCTCACGCCCGGTACGGGTCTTGCCCGCAGCGAGGGCGAACATCACCACAGCGGTGACCGCCGTCCATGCCATCCCGGCCCAGCTGGGCTCGGCGCGGTGGCCGATGACCAGGGCGATGACGGACTGAACGAGCAGGTATCCCGCGAGCGCGAGGAATGCCGCACCAATGAGCCGCAATGCTCGGCGTTGCCGGGTCGTCCCGGTGCCGGACAGCTCCCATAACACGACGGTGCTGGCACCGATCTCGATCAGGCTGTCCAACCCGAACCCGGCCAGCGCCACCGATGACGCCCGAATCGCGGCAACCGCGAGCACGACCACCCCGACGACGTTCCACGCCAGTGTCATTGACTCCAGTCGCACCCCCCGCCGGTGCAGGATCGCAGTGCGCTCGCCGGTCCGGCAGGTGCTGCGGTCCATCAGCTCATTCTGACGCGCCGACGGCCCTGACCAGCAATGGGCGTGCTCGCCCGACACCACCAACGAACCACGGGACGAGGGGCTGCCCGGTATGCCCGGCGCGCCCATCACCCCCGGCTTGCGGCAGGGCCTACCGCAGCGCCGCACTGGGCCGGGCCGGCAGGGCATCGCGGTCGTCTCGGCGTCGGTTGGAGCGAGCGGTCCGCTGAGCTGGCGGTGGACGTTCCATCCTGAGCAGTTCGACCTGCATTGTGGAGATGCGAGGCGGGATCGTCGTGCGATCAACGTTCCCGCCGGGACACCCGGTGGTGTCCTGGTCGGGACGCGTTACTTGCTGCCGTAGTCGAGCGTGGGATTGGTGTCGGCGATCTCGAGTAGCCGGTTGTACTTGGCGACGCGTTCCCCTCGGGCGGGGGCGCCGGTCTTGATCTGTCCGCAGCCGGTGCCGACGGCGAGGTCGGCGATGAAGGTGTCCTCGGTTTCCCCGGACCGGTGGGAGACCATCGCGGTGTAGCCGGCTTCCCGGCACAGCCGCATGGCTTCGAGGGTTTCGGTGACGGTGCCGATCTGGTTGACCTTGATCAACGCGGAGTTCGCGATCTTGTTGGCGATGGCGTCGGCGATGATGGCCGGGTTGGTGCAGAAGTTGTCGTCACCGACGAGTTGCACCCGGTCGCCGAGCCGCTCGGTGATGGCGATCCAGCCGTCCCGGTCGCCTTCGGCGAGGCCGTCCTCGATGCTCCAGACCGGGAAGTCGGTGATGATCGCCTCGTACCGGTTGATCATGTCGGCGCTGGACAGCGCTTCACCGGCGACGTGGTAGGCGCCGTCACGGTAGAACTCGCTGGACGCCGGGTCCATCGCGATCGCGACTCCGTCGCGGCCCGCGGTGTATCCGGCGTCGGTGATGGCCTGCACCAGGGTGCGCAGCACGTCCTCGGGGGTGTTGATGTCGGGGGCGAAGCCGCCCTCGTCGCCGAGGCCGGTGGCGTACCCGGCGTCGTGTAGCAGGCCTTTGAGCTTGGCGTACACCTGCGCGCCGGCGCGGATGGCCTCCGCGATCGACGGGGCACCCAGCGGGGCGATCATGAATTCCTGGAAGTCCAGGCTGTTCGGGGCGTGCGCACCGCCGTTGACCACGTTGAAATGCGGCACTGGCTGGCAGGGAGTCACCCCGGCCGGGGTCAGGAATGTCCACAGCGGGACACCGGCGCTGGCGGCGTACGCGCGGTGGGTGGCGATCGAGATGCCGATGATGCCGTTCGCGCCGAGCCGGCCCTTGTTGGGGGTGCCGTCGAGGTCACGCATGGCCTGATCGACCGCGGCCGGGTCGGCGAACGACGCGCCGACGAGAGCGGTCGGCGAGTTCCCCGTTGACGTTGCCGACCGCGGTGAGCACACCTTTCCCGCCGTACCTGGCCTTGTCCCCATCACGGAGCTCGACCGCCTCTCGGGATCCGGTGGACGCCCCCGAGGGCACCCCGGCCCGGGCGGTGGTGCCGTCGGCGAGGGTGACGGTGACGGCGAGGGTTGGGCCGCCTCTGGAGTCCAGGATCTCCACCGCGTGTACCGCGGTCATTTCCAGCGACGTGCTTGTCATGGTGATCTCCTTGGTGGGTCATGGGCAGGTAACGCCGGCGCCGATCATCAACGCATTCAACGGGTTTCGACTAAGGAATCCGGTCGAACGATGTGAGTTGCTCACCGGGGGCTTTGCTCCTCTACCTGTCAGCTCCCGCCGGGCGTGGCGGAAGGAAACGGTAGAAGCCATCAGCGGAAACGGTCCCGCGGGTAACGGCGAGCCTCATCGCCTGTCCAGGCAGCATCCCGCCCCCACCGCGCCGCCGCAACCCGAAGCCAAGCTCGGCAGGCTGTCCGCTGAAGTCCTGCTCGATGTCGTCGGCAACCTTGCGCATGAGCCCGGCGGCCATCTGGGATTTGCCGCCGTTCTTCACGCAGACGAAGAGCACGGACGGTTTCCTGGGGCTGGTCATGGTGCCGACGGGGGGAGTTCGCCGATCAGCGATCGCCGCGGAGGGTGTCGGCGAGTCCCCGGACCCGCGTGGTGATGTCGTCGCGGACCAGGCGCATCCGCTGCATGCCGTCGATGCCGCGTTCGGACGGTTCGTCGGTGTCCCAGTTCTCGAACCGGGTCCCGGCGATCTCCTGGACAGTGGCGTCCCGGCCCAGGGTGATCACCACGTCGGCGTCACGGACCATCTCGACGGTGATGGCCTTGGGGACCTCGCCGGTGATGTCGACACCCACCTCGAGCAGCGCGGCTGCCGACAGCGGGTTGATCGCGTCGCCGGGTTTCGTGCCCGCGGAATCGACGTCGACGGCATCACCGGCGATGCTACGCATCAGCCCGGCGGCCATCTGCGACTTGCCGCCGTTTTTCACGCACACGAACAGCACCGACGGTTTGGTGGGTGTCATGGGTTCCCGGTCCAGATCGAGTCGACGACCAGGCGCTCAGGCCGTTGCCGGCAGCAGTTCGCCGATCAGGCCTTCCACGCGGCGGCGGATCTCGTCACGGATCGGCCGGACCGCGTCGATGCCCTGCCCGGCGGGATCCTCCAGTTCCCAGTCCTCGTAGCGCTTTCCCGGGAAGATCGGGCAGACATCACCGCAGCCCATGGTGATCACCACGTCGGAGACCTGCACCGCCTCGGTGGTCAACACCTTCGGCTGCTGGGCCGAGATGTCCACCCCGACCTCGGCCATCGCCGCGATCGCAGCCGGGTTGACCTGATCGGCGGGCAGCGAACCCGCCGATCGGACCTCGACCTGCCCGTCGGACAGTGCGGTCAGGAACCCGGCCGCCATCTGCGAGCGGCCGGCGTTGTGCACACACACGAACAGCACACTGGGCTTGTCAGACACTTCTCACTGCCTCCTGAAGAGCGACGCGGGACGAGAACACACGACCGGTGCCGGACCGCCGCTCGGACGACCTGCGCCGGAACATACAGCGCCACGGTAACGGTGGCCCGCGGATCGCCCCGATCAAATGCCGCCCGCCGCCCGGTTAGTGATCCACAGCTCAGGTAAGACAGGACGTTCGGCCCTGTGACGCGGATCCGTATCGGCCGACGCTTCAATGGTGACTGGTGCAACGACGATTGAAGTGACATCTACTCGCGGCAGGGAGCTGACGGGCGCCGAGCTGTTGGCGGTGGCGGCGGACCCGATCCGGTGGGCCCTGCTGACCCAGCTGGCCGACGGCGGGTCGTGCGTGTGCAACCTGCATGTACACCTCCCGATCGCCGCGAACCTGCTCAGTTACCACTTGAAGGTGCTCCGCGAGGCCGGGTTGGTGACCGCGAGCCGCCGCGGCAGGTGGATCGACTACGCCCTGGCCCTGGACGCCATGGATCGGCTGCACGCCGCCCTGCCCGGCGCCGTGAGAGCCGCGCCGGTGTCGTGATGAGCGTCGCCGAACGGATCCCCACCACGGCCCGCGGTCAGGTCCTCACCCTGGCGGCCGCGGCCGGCGGCCTGGGTCACGGTCTATTGGGTGAACGGTTGGCTCTGGGACGCCTTGCTGTACAACGGGTTCGGGATGGACCCGGATGCCCGGTTGACCGGCACCGTGCATTTCTTCGTGTACGACACGATCAAGATCGCGCTGCTGCTGGTCGCGATCATCTTCATCGTCACCGTGCTGCGGTCCTACATGAGCATCGAACGGACCCGCGCCCTGCTCGGCGGCAAACGCGAAGGCGTCGGCAACGTGATGGCCGCCGGCCTCGGGGTGATCACCCCGTTCTGCTCCTGCAGCGCCGTCCCGGCGTTCATCGGGTTCGTCGCCGCCGGCGTGCCGATCGGGGTCACGTTGAGCTTCCTGATCGCCAGCCCGATGGTCAACGAGATCGCCATCGGCATGCTGTTCAGCCTGTTCGGCTGGCAGGTCACCGCCATCTACATCGGCGCCGGACTCATCGTCGCGATCGTCGCCGGGTGGGTCCTGGGCCGCCTCGGGCGTGCAGAAATGGGTCGAACCGTTCGTGTTCGAAACCAAACTGGGCGGGCAGGTCATCGACTCCTCCGCCGGGTTGACGTTCGACCAGCGCATCCAGATGGGTATGGAGGAAGTCGCGACCATCCTGCGCAAGATCTGGCCCTACCTGCTGGTCGGCATCGGTCTCGGCGCGGTCATCCACGGCTGGGTGCCCACCGATTTCTTCACCACCTACGCCGGTCCCGGCAACCCGTTCGGGGTGCTGGTCGCCGTCGCCATCGGAGTGCCGCTGTACTCCAACGCCGCCGGGATCATGCCGCTGGTCGAGGCCCTGTACGACAAGGGCCTGCCGATGGGCACCCTGCTCGCGTTCATGATGGCCGTCGTCGCGCTCAGCCTGCCCGAACTGATCCTGCTGCGCCGGGTGCTCAAGCCGCCGCTGCTCGCCGCGTTCGTCGCCGTCACCGCGACCGGCATCGTGATCATCGGCTACCTGTTCAACCTCATCCTCGCCTGAAACTCCGAAAACCCCACTCGCTGAAAGGACTTCGTCCATGATCATCAAGGTGCTCGGCCCCGGCTGCAGCAACTGCGTCAACCTCGAACGCGTCACCCGGCAGGCCGTCGACGCGCTCGGCATGGACGCCACCATCGAGAAGGTCACCGACTACCCCACCATCGCCGGCTACGGCGTGATGGCCACCCCCGCACTGGTCGTCGACGAGAAACTCGTGCTGTCCGGCCGCGTTCCCACCGCCGCCCAGGTCCGCCAACTCCTCACCCCGCTGGCCGTCTGATCACCCCGCGACCGGGGACTCGGTCGAGCGCAGCCTGATCACAGGGGGGACATCACACAGCAATGGACGCAGTCGTTGTCGTCATCGCGGGCGGGTTGTTCGCGCTGTCCGTGGCCTCCGGGATGCTCGGGCTGGGCGTCGCGTTCGCGGCCGTCCCGTTCCTCGGGTTCTTCCTGCCGGACCTGGTCCACCAGGTCCAGCCGCTGAGCCTGTTCCTCAACGGGGTGACCGCCCTGTTCGCGGCGTTCGGCTTCGCCCGCAGCCGCCTGGTCGAGTGGCGGCCGGCGATCCTGCTCACCATCGTCGCCGCGATCACGGCCCCGATCGGGTCCTGGCTGGCCCAGTACACCGCGCAGGGGTGGCTGTGGGGCCTCTACCTGATCGCCGTGGGCTACCTCGCCTGGCGGATGTTCGCCCCACCCAAGACCGGGCTCGACGAACTCGACCCACCCAAGGCCCCGGACCTGCGCCTGGCGCTGCTACTGGTGATACCGATCGCGGTCCTGGCCGGCCTGCTCGGGGTCGGCCCTGGATTCCTGCTGATGCCCGCCCTGATCCTGGTCGGGTACGAACCCAAACACGCCGCCGGCATCACCGCCGTCGCGGTCACCCTGCCGTCGTTCACCGCACTCATCCCGCACCTGTCCACCGCCGAGGTCGACCTGCGGCTGGCCGCGGTGCTGGTCGTCGTCGGCGCCGCCGGCTCCTTCCTCGGCGCCCGGCTCACCAGCAAATTCGTCTCCGGCCCCACCCTCAAACGCATCTTCGGCATCCTCATCGTGGTGATGACCGCCGTCAAACTCATCACCCTGCTCACCGCCTGAGGCGCGGGCGGATGACGAAAAACCCTCAGTCGCAGCGGGTCTCACACCGGTACCCGCGCGGCGAGACCCCCGTCACAGTGCCTCACATCGATTGCTATCGATATGTGTGGGAGTGTGGAGGCATGACCAGCACTGCGCAGGATCGGACCGGACCATCGATGGACGCCCCGGTGACCTGTTGCCCGCCGGTTGCCGGGGCGGTGCTGGACATCGCGGCGGCGGAGCGGCTCGCCGGGGTGCTCAAGGCGGTCGCCGAACCCACCCGGCTGCGGCTGCTGTCCCTGGTCGCGGCCGCCCAGGGCGGGCATGCCTGCGTCTGCGATCTCACCGACCCGGTCGGGCTGTCCCAACCCACCGTGTCCCACCACATGAAGATCCTCGTCGACGCCGGAATCCTCGACCGCGAGCAGCGCGGCCGGTGGGCCTACTTCCGGCTGGTGCCCGGAGCTCTGGAGGCCGCCACCGGCGGCCTGACCGCGGTGGCCACCGGCACCCTGCAATCCCGTGAACTGGAAGGAATCCGATGACCACGATCGATGTGTTCGACCCCGCGCTGTGCTGTAACAGCGGGGTCTGCGGGGCCGAGGTCGACCAGGATCTGGTCGACTTCTCCGGCCTGGTGCACTGGGCCACCAGCCGGGGCGCGAGCGTCGAGCGGCACAACCTCGCCCAGCAACCCCAGGACTTCGCCGGCAACCCCGTGGTCGCCGAACTGCTCCGCACCGACGGCGCCGCCGCCCTGCCGGTGACGCTGGTCGACGGACGCGTAGCGGTCACCGGCCGGTACCCCACCCGTCAGGAGCTGGCCGACTGGGCCGGGCTCCCCGCCACCACACCGATCTCACTCGGCATCGTCGGCCGTCGACGAATGCGGCCCGGGCTGCGGCACCTGCTGACCGACCCGCCATCCCCCGAAAGGCACGGCACCACCATGCATCTGCTCGACAGCCCACCGCGGTTCCTGTTCTTCACCGGCAAGGGCGGCGTCGGCAAAACCTCCCTGTCCTGCGCGGCGGCGATCCGGCTCGCCCGGCAGGGACGGCGGGTGCTGCTGGTCAGCACCGACCCGGCCTCCAACATCGGCCAGGTCTTCGACCAACCCATCGGGAACACCATCACCCCGATCGCCGGCGTCGCCGGGCCTGTCCGCGTTGGAGATCGACCCGCAGGCGGCGGCCCAGTCCTACCGGGACCGCATCGTCGGCCCCGTCCGCGGGATCCTGCCGGAGGACTCGTGGCCGGTATCGAGGAACAGCTGTCCGGGGCGTGCACCACCGAGATCGCCGCGTTCGACGAGTTCACCGCGCTGCTCACCGACCCGGCCCTGTCCGGGGCGTACGACCACATCGTGTTCGACACCGCGCCCACCGGGCACACCATCCGGCTGCTGCAACTGCCCGGCGCGTGGAGCGGGTTCATCGACACCAACCCCGAAGGGTCCTCCTGCCTGGGTCCGCTCGCCGGGCTGGAAAAACAACGCCAGCGGTACGCCGACGCCGTCACTGAACTGTCCGACCCGGCCCGGACCCGGCTGGTCCTGGTCGCCCGCGCCAACAGCAGCGCCCTGGACGAGGCCGCCCGCACCCACGACGAACTCGCGGTCATCGGACTCGCCCGGCAGCATCTGGTCATCAACGGGCTGATGCCCGAGAACGAAGCGGCGGCCGATGATCTCGCCGCGGCCCTGCGCCGCCGCGAGCAGGCCGCGCTGGCCACGATGCCGGACGCCCTCAAGGTCCTGCCGGTGGACCTGGTGGCCCTGCGCGGGCCGGAGCTGATGGGCATCGACGCCCTGAGCACGCTGCTGGACACCGACACCGACACCGACACCGCCGCCGCGGTCGACGACCACGCTGTCCCGGCCGAGGCGGTCGACCTGCCCCGGCTGTCCACCCTGGTCGACGAGATCGCCGCAGCCGGGCACGGTTTGGTGATGATGATGGGCAAGGGCGGTGTCGGGAAGACCACCATCGCCGCCGCGGTCGCCGTCGCGCTGGCCGAGCGGGGCCTGCCGGTGCACCTGACCACCTCCGATCCCGCCGCCCACCTGACCGACACCCTGGCCGGTTCTCTGACCACCCTGCAGGTCAGCCGCATCGACCCCCGGGTGGAGATCGCCCGGTACAGCGACCATGTGATGGCCACCAAGGGCGCGGACCTCGACGCGCAGGGCCGGGCCGCCCTCGAGGAGGACCTGCGGTCCCCGTGCACCGAGGAAATCGCTGTCTTCCAGGCGTTCTCGCGGATCATCCGGGAGGCCCGGCGCTCGTTCGTGGTGATGGACACCGCCCCGACCGGCCACACCCTGCTGCTGCTGGACGCGACCGGCGCCTACCACCGGGAGGCCACCCGTCACCTGGCCCCGACCATGCACGTGCGCACCCCGATGATGCAGCTGCAGGACCCGGCACAAACCAAGGTCATCATCGTCACGTTGGCGGAAACCACCCCGGTCCTGGAAGCCGCGGCGCTGCAGGCCGACCTGCTCCGCGCCGGCATCGCGCCGTGGGCCTGGGTGATCAACAACAGCCTCACCGCCGCCGACACCACATCACCGCTGCTCCGGCAACGCGCCGGGCACGAACTGCAGCAGATCGGCCAGGTCCGTGACCGATGCGCCCACCGGCTCGCGCTGGTACCCATCGAGCCGGCGGAACCATCCGGTCTCGACGCCCTGCTCAAGCTCAGCGACAAGGTCGCAGCCACCCGCCTCACCGCCGTCGTGGGCGGGCGATCAGCGACAGCAGCCGCCCGATAGGCCGAGCGCACCGGCCGGGTCGGCGCGAAGAGGAACCGCCAGGTGGGATGCGGCGCTAACCCAGGCGGCCAAGGGTGTTCGCGGTGCGGGTGTGGCTATCCGAAGCGGCCGGAGATGTAGTCCTCGGTGGCCTTCTCGTTCGGGTTGCAGAGGATCTTGGCAGTGTCGTCGTATTCGATGAGCCGGGCCCGGTTGCCCGACGCCGGCGAGGTTGAAGAACGCGGTGCGGTCCGACACCCGCGCGGCCTGCTGCATGTTGTGGGTGACGACCAGGATCGTGTAGGTGGGCTTCAACTCGCTGATCAGCTCCTCGATCGCCAGCGTGGAGATGGGGTCGAGCGCCGAGCACGGCTCGTCCATCAGCAGCACCGACGGTTGCACCGCGATCGCCCGGGCGATGCACAGCCGTTGCTGCTGCCCGCCGGACAGTCCGGCGCCCGGGCGGTCATCCGCTGCGGACGTCTTCCCACAGGTTCGCGCCCTTGAGGGAGCGCTCCACGATGTCGTCGGTCTCGTTCTTGGACTTGCGGGTGAGGGACGTGCGGCGTGTCGACGTGCCGCCATGCCACCGACCGGTTGAACTTGGGCGTCGCGGCCGAGGACGATGACCCGGTCAGCCGGGGCGATGAGGTCGTCGGTGAGCTGTTTCGGGGCTTGGTTGGTTGATGTTGACCCCGACCTCGAGCAGGACCTCGGCGGGCAGCGCGTTGATGGTGGTTCCGGGTTTGGTGCCGGCGGAGTCGACGGTTGACGGTGTCGCCGACAGCCTTCCGCATGAGGCCGGCGGCCATTTGGGATTTGCCGCCGTTCTTCACGCAGACGAACAGGACCGACGGTGTGTGGGGATTGTCCATGGCGGTCAGGCGCTGGCGGGCAGAAGTTCGCCGGTCAGGGTCTCCACCCGACCGCGGATGTCATCCCTTACGCGGCGGACGGTGTCGATCCCTTTCCCGGCGGGATCTTCCAGTTCCCAGTCCTCGTAACGCTTCCCGGGAAAGGTCGGGCAGGCGTCGCCGCAGCCCATGGTGATGACGACGTCGGAGGCTTGGACGGCTTCGGTGGTGAGGATTTTCGGGGTTTGGGTGGCGATGTCGATGCCTTCTTCGGCCATGGCCTGGATCGCGACGGGGTTGACCTGGTTGCCGGGCATTGATCCGGCGGAGCGGACTTCGATTTTTGCCGTGGGCGAGTTCGGTGAGGTAGCCGGCGGCCATTTGGGAGCGGCCGGCGTTGTGGACGCAGACGAAGAGCACGGCTGGTTTGTCAGTCATCGGGTCTCCTGGATTGCTGGGGTGGTGGATGGGTGTGGCACAGCCGCGCGTTCGTCGGTCGGGTGTTGTGGGATGAGCGCGATGACCAGGCCGAGACCGATGGCTGCGCCGATGATCTGGGCGCCGATGTAGAGGGGGACGGAGCCGGGGGCGATCCCGGCGAAGGTGTCGGTGAAGATCCGGCCGATGGTGACGGAGGGGTTCGCGAACGAGGTGAACCAGTAGGCGGCGCCGATGTAGGCGCCGACCGCGGCCGCGGACAGGGCGTGGCGGCCGGTCCGGGCGAGCAGGAGGATCAGCCCGACAAGGCCCGCGGTGGCGACGATCTCCCCGATCCCGTGACCAGTGCCGGCCCGATCCGTTCCGGAGATCTGCACGACTGAGAGGTCGAAGATGGCGTTGGCCAGCATGGCTCCGGCGATGGCGCCGATGGTCTGGACGGTGATGTAGGGCGCGACGTGGACACCGCTGATGCCGGTGCTTGCCCGGCGGCCAAGCAGCCCGTCGGCGGCGGTGACGACGGAGTTGAAATGCGCACCGGACACCGGCCCGAACATCAGGATCAGCACGGCCAACCCGAACACCGTTCCGGCAGGGTCAGCGGGGTGGGCTTGACTCCAGGCATATCTCAACCATACTTGACTCAACACTAGTGGAGGCAAATTGATGGTGTCTGTTGAGCGTCGGGCGACCGTCCACGCGGCACTGGGCGAGCCGGTGCGGCTCGCGATGGTGGACCGGCTCGGCCCTGGCGACGCATCGCCGGGCGAACTGGCCGAAGCGGTCGGATTGGGCAGCAACCTGCTCGCGCACCACCTGAAGGTCCTGGAAGAGGCCGGGGTGATCCGCCGGGTCCGGTCCGAGGGAGACAAGCGGCGCAGCTATGTACAGCTGTGCCTGGACGACCCAATCATCTGGGCGACGGCGCAGGCCGGGCTGACAAATCGACTGCCGTGCGGTGCGGTGCCGCGGGTCGTGTTCGTGTGCACCGCGAACTCGGCGCGGTCGCAGTTGGCCGCCGCCAGGTGGAACGCGATCAGCCCGGTCCCGGCCGCCTCCGCCGGCACCCACCCCGCGGCGCGGGTGCACCCGCGGGCGGCCGCGGCCGGCCGGCGGCACGGGCTGCAACTGGGTCGGGTGAAACCCGTTGCTATGGAACAGGTTGTGCGGGACGGCGACTTGGTGGTAGCCGTCTGCGACAACGTCCACGAGGAGCTCGAACATGGGCGGGCCCGGTTGCACTGGTCGATCCCGGACCCGGTCCGGGTCGACACCGACGAGGCGTTCGAGACCGCCTATGCCGACATCACCCGCCGGGTCGAACGACTCGCCGCCACCGTCACCGCACCGGCGGCCGCTACCGAATCGTCCTGAGACTTTCCGAGTGAGTGATCCCGTTGAAGGGAAACCGATGAGCACAACCCCAACCCCCAGCACCCCGATCCCGAGCACCCCGACGTGGAACACGCTGAGCCTGGACGAATCACTGGCCTTGGGGACGGCCGCGACCCGGCTGGCCACCGATTTCGAGGGTGTCTTCGGTACCGAGACGATCGAACGGTTCCTGCATTCCTCGTTCGACCAGTTCGCCCTCCGGGCGACCGTGGTGAAGTTCCTGCCGTTGATGGCCGAACGCTTCGCCCGGCAACGACTCCGTGCGCTGGCGAAGGTCGAGGGACTGCACGATGACGGCAAACCGACCGTGTTGTTCCTGTGCGTGCATAACGCCGGCCGATCGCAGATGGCGATGGGGTTCTTCACCGCGCTGGCCGGTGATCGGGCCGTCGCGTGGTCCGGTGGTTCCGAACCCGGTATCGAGGTCAACCCGGCCGCGGTCGAGGCGATGGCCGAGAGGGGAATCGACATCTCCGGGGAGTTCCCCAAACCGTGGACCGACGAGACGGTCCGTGCCGCGGACGTGGTGATCACCATGGGCTGCGGCGATGCCTGCCCGGTGTTCCCCGGGAAACGTTACGAGGAATGGGTTCTCGACGACCCAGCCGGGTGGGACGTGCCCGGCATCCGCCCCGTGCGGGACGAGATCGAACGCCGGGTCCGGAACCTCCTGCAGGAACTCCAGCTGCCCGCCGCGGCGCTCAGCGGGGCAACCCGACGCTGAGATACCGGGTCACCGCCCGGTCCTGGGCGGCGCCGGCCCGGCAGGCTGTGTCGCAGACCGACACCGACCCGCACGAGTCACACGCGCTCACCCGGGCCGGATCGGCGAAAACCCCTTGGATCCGGTCGATGATCCCGGTCATCACGACACCCCCATGTTGATGGGCTTGACGGCGCGGACGATCGCCCCGTGCATCCCCGGGGCGGCCTTGTGGGTGAACACCACCTCCGGGTCGGTGAACCCGGCCGCGGTCAGCCCGTGAAGGTACTCGCTGCGGGACAGGGCGCCAGCGATGCAGCCCACGTAGGAGCCGCGTTCGGCCCGGTCCGCCGGGGACAGGTCGTCCTCGGCCACCACGTCGGAGATCCCCAGCCGCCCACCGGGTGTCAGCACCCGGAACATCTCGCCGAGGACCGCGGGCTTGTCGGTGGACAGGTTGATCACGCAGTTGGAGATCACCACATCGATCGACGCGTCGGGCAGCGGGATGTCTTCGATCTGACCCTTCACGAATTCCACGTTCGCCGCGCCGGCCTTGGCCGCGTTGGCCCTGGCCAGCGCCAGCATCTCGTCGGTCATGTCCAGGCCGTAGGCGAACCCGGTCGGCCCGACCCGACGGGCTGAGAGCAGCACGTCGATCCCGCCACCGGAGCCCAGGTCCAGGACCCGTTCCCCTTCCCGTAGTTCGGCGACGGCGAGGGGGTTTCCGCAGCCCAGGGATGCGAGCACGGCCTCCTCTGGCAGGCCGTCGGTCTCACCCGGGGTGTACAGGGCGGCGCCGAAGACTTCGCCCTCCTCCGTATCGCTGATCGCCGACAGCGCGTCCGACGGGCCGCAACAGCTCGTCCGCGGCCCCTCCCACGGTCCGCAACAGCTCGCCGACGAGCCGGACACCACCGACAACGCCGCCGCCGCGTACCGATCCCGCACGTGCTCCCGAATCTCCTGATCCGAACTGGTCATCACCAACCCCTTCACATAGACACCCATCAATGTCCTGTGTATGGTGAACCACATATCGACGGCTGTCAATACGTCGGGCATACTGGGTTCATGACCGTTCCGCGACCCTGCCGCTCGCCGACGTCGCCTGCTGCGCACCGCTGCAGCGCCAGCCGCTGACCGCCGACGCCGCAGCGGATCTCGCCCGGACGTTGAAGGCCATCGCGGACCCGGCCCGACTGCGATTGCTGTCCATGATCGCCGCCCACGAGGGCGCCGAGGCCTGCGTGTGCGACCTGACCGAACCGCTCGGGCTGACCCAACCAACGGTCTCTCATCACCTGAAGGTCTTGGTCGACGCGGGCCTGCTGACCCGCGACAAACGCCGGGTGTAGGCCTATTTCACCCTGGTGCCCGGTGCGTTGGACTCGCTCGCCGACGCGCTGTCGAGTCGGGCCGCCGCCCCTGTCTGAACGCGGAGACGAGTCCCACCGGCGATGTTGGTGTTGCCCGACGTCCGTCCGGGTCTAGGCCGACTCGAGCTGCCGAGCATCCAACGGCCTGTCCCTTCCGTCCGGTCCAACGTCGCACACCGACGATCAGATCACCCGCGAGGCCAACTGCGCGCCACAAGCAGGCGAGGTGCCGTGGGCGTGCCAGCGATGGCGCGACCCTCCGAATCGAACGACCCAGCCGACGCTCGACCAAGCGACACTCGCCGGGCACAACCTGGGCTGTCGAGGGACGCGCCGTCCCGCCCTCGAGCGTCCGCTGAGACCGAACTCAGCTCGACCAGCGCAAAATACCTGGATGGATCGCGGCCGTCGAACACGACACGCAGCCGTTGTGTTCGTCACGGGCATGTCCGGAACCGGTAAGTCGACCGCGCTGGCTGCACTGGCGGTCCGCGGTCATACAGTGGTCGACACTGATGACCCCGGTTGGATCGTCGACAGCACCAATGTCGACGGTGCCGAGCCGTTGTGGGACCTCGACCGGGTCGCGGCCTTGGTCGAGCAGCACCAGGCCGGATGGCTGTTCATCGCTGGCTGTGTGGCCAACCAGGGAGCGATGTACGACCGCTTCGACGCCATCGTGCTGTTGGGCGCACCGACGGAGGTCCTTCTGCAGCGGGTGACACATCGGGCCAATCCATTCGGCTCGACACCGGCGGACCGCTCCAAGATCGCCGCTGACAAGGATGGCTACGAGCCGTTGCTTCGTGCGGGTGCCAGCCATGAGATCGACACCAGGGCACCACTTTCGGACGTCGTCTGGGAACTCGAGCGGATCGCCGCCTCAGTAGCCAGTGACCCTTGAGCCGGCAGCACATCGACTGTCATCACTCGCGACTCGGACGGGGTCGACGATCCCATATGCCGAACCTCACACAAGGACGCCTGCGCTGCATCTCGCTGCATTCACCACCTTGATCGTCAGCATTCTGCACGGGATTCGATGACGAGGACCTGGAAATTGGGCGATGCGAGCTTCGCTCAACTGAGCATGAATCATTGGACAGCGACCTACCCGGCCTTCGCGGTCTATGCTGGCACAGCACAGAGCGAAAGTAGTTCTGGCGCAACATGATTGGATTGGTCTAGCGATCGGCCGCCAGCAGGGCTGGCCGTCCTGGATCGCCCTGTTCAGCTGCTTCGACATCGGCGGGCGGCGCGTCCGTGTGGCCGCCACCGCGATCGCCGCGCTGGGCATCGCCGGGTACGTGTACTTCGACCGCGCGGTCCCGATTCACCAGACACCCGGCATCGTCATCCATTTCGTCGTCGCCATGGTCGTCGGGGAACTAGCAGCCGCAGGACGTCTCGTGGCCGCGCCGACCGCGCTTTCTGGTCCTGACCACCTTCGACCTCGACGACGTCGTCGACGACGCCTTGGACGCCGGGGCCGACAGCTTCCTGCTCAGGCGAGCCACCCCGGAGCAACTCATCGATGGCATCCGCACCGTCGTCGCCGGAGACGCGCTGGTGGCGCCAGCGGTGACCCGCCGGCTGCTCCAGGCCTATGCGCGCCGGCGACCGGCCGACCGGGAGCGCCTGCAACGCGGCCGCCCACCTCACCGAGCGGGAGACCGACATCCTGCGCGCGTTGGCCGAGGGCCTGTCCAACGCCGAGATCGCCGCCCAGGTCTGTGCCGACGAACCCGGTGCGGTAGGCCCACCGCAGGCATCCCGCTCACACGCAGGCCTGAACTGACGATGTCCGTGCCAGCACGGACGGCAGCCAGGGGACTATTCTGCTGGTCACCCAATGCCGGACAGATTGAAACTCTTGACGCTCAATCCTTGACGGTGATCGCCTCCACGTGCTGGACGAAGGTGGCGATACGGGATGCAATCTCGGGCCAGAGTTCACAGGGCAAGTGGTGACCCAGTCCCTGGATGATCATCAGCTCCGCGCCCGGGACCGCCGCTGCGGTCGCCCGTCCACCACTGACATCGCACATGGCATCGTGATCACCATGAATCACCAGGGTCGGCGCGCCTACCGACCGAAGCTGCTCCGTCCGGTCACCCGAAGCAATGGAGGCCAGAGCTGTTCGAGCGGCGCCGAGGGGATCGTTCGCCCGGTCGTAGGCGCGTCCGGCACGGTCGCGCACCCCGGCTTCGTCCAGCTCGAAGCAGGGTGACTTGATCGCCCGAGCGGCCCGGACCATCATGTCGATCACCTCCTGGCGACTGTTGGCAGGCGGACCTGAAAACATGGTGGTGAGCGTCTGAGGTGTCGGCTGTCCCACGGAAAGGGCGCCTGTCGTGGACATCATCGACGTCAGCGATCGAAGGCGGTTGGGATGTTCAATCGCCATCGTCTGGGCAATGTAGCCACCCATCGAGAGGCCGACGATATGCGCGCTGTCCAGGCCGAGCGCGTCGAGTAAGCCCACAGTGTCGGCCGCCATGTCGGACAGGGTGTAGGACGCCGACGACAGGTCCCCACCCAATGCGGCCGGCAGGTCTGGCACCGGCGCGTGGGGGAAGTGCGTGGACAAACCGACGTCGCGATTGTCGAATCGGATCAGCTGTAGGCCGTGCGCGACCAGCTCGGCGCAAAAGCCGTCGGGCCAGTTGATCAGCTGTGCAGCGACGCCTTGGATCAGCAACACAGGCGGTGCCTGGGCATTGCCGAGGCGCTCGTATGCCATCTTGATTCTCGACGGACCGACATTCAGAGCGATCTCCTCGCCCATTGCCACCAGCTCCCTCACCCACGCGGATCCGGCGAAACATATCACTATTGATGATCAACACCGCGCGAAATACGAGGAGAGTGGATCGGAACCGGCATCGCTGAAATTGAGATGCTCAATCCGATATCGAGGGACACGGGCCAGGGGGATCGGAAAACGCGATGGATACGATCACAGAACTACTCTGGGCAACGTTTCCGTCGGATAACAGCCTTCGGCAACCCACACACGCGGCGATCTGTTGGTCGGGGAGAGTGAGCTTGCTCGCGGGGTAATGCATCTCGACCGCCATGGTCGCGCTGGTGGTGGTTGTGCGTTGGGAGCAGACTGCCGATGTCGCAGTCGTGCGAGTGAAGGGCTGCCGAACCGTTCTGAAGGCCGCCTCAGGGTGGCAACGACGTTCCGCGACGTTCGGATACGACAAGGCGGCCGTGGTTGGGGAGGAGGCCGGCATGGTGGAGGTGCGGATCCTGGGGCCTTTGGAGGTGATGCGCGGGGAAATTCCGCTGACGTTGGGTGGCACAAAACAACGGGCGGTGTTCGCGATGCTGGCGCTGCGGATCAATCGCGTGGTGTCGATGGACTCATTGGTCGAAGGCCTCTGGTCGGCACCTCCGACGGATCCGACGAATGTGGTCCAGGTCTACCTCTACCGTCTGCGCAAGCTCCTGCACCCAACCGGACACCCGGACGCGGAAGCGGACGACGCCAGGTTGATCTACCGCAAACCCGGTTACCTGCTCCAACTCGACCCGGAACACCTTGATCTGCACCGTTTCCAGCGCCTGGCACAGGAGGGCTGCCAAATGTTGTCCGCGGTACCGGACACTGCCGCGGCCACCCTCACCAATGCACTGGAGATGTGGCGCGGACTTCCGCTTGTCGAATTCGCCGAGCAACCTTTCGCGCGCACCGAGATGTCCCGCCTCCGGGAACTGCAACTGAGTGCTCTCAGCGCCCGCATCCAGGCCGATCTCGCTGTCGGACGACACACCGAACTCATCGCAGAACTCGAGGACCTCGCCGGCCGGTTCCCGTTGCATGAAGGTTTCCGCGCGCAATTGATGCTGAGCCTTTACCGATCCGGCAGGCAGGCGGAGGCATTGGAGGCCTACCGCCGGGCTCGAGCGGTCTTGGCCGCCGAGCTGGGCATCGATCCTGGCCGGGATCTGCAGGATCTGGAGGCCGCGGCGCTGGCGCAGGACCCGCTCCTGGATTGGATACCTCCCACCACGTCCACTGCACCAGTCGCCGGACGCGGGGCGAGCTGACTCACCGGGGGAGGCCGTTCACCTTCGAAACGCGCCGGCGCGGCCCGTGCGAGTGTCGAACATCCCGGCCCGCAACCCGCACTTCACCGGCCGGACCGACCTGATCGACCGACTGCATGACGAGCTGCGCACCGACCGGGACACCCTGCTCGTGCAGGCGTTGTACGGCCTCGGTGGGGTGGGCAAGACCCAACTCGCCATCGAGTACGCCCACCGTCATGCCGCCGACTATGACCTGGCGTGGTACATCGACGCCGAACAACCCGCGCTCATCCCCGACCAACTGATCGGTCTGGCCGGCCTGCTTGGACTGCCAACCGGCTCGTCACCGCCGACGTGGTGGTGGACCGGGTGCTGACCGAGCTGAGCTCCCGCACCCGATGGCTGTTGATCTTCGACAACGCCGAACACCCAGCGAATATCGCCGCCTACCGGCCCCGCGGCTCCGGACATGTCCTGGTGACCTCCCGCTACCCCGGGTGGGGCGCACTGGGCGGCCGCGTCGAGGTCGACGTGCTGGCTCGGTCGGAGACCGTTGCGTTGCTCAGGTGCCGCCTCCCCGAGATGACCGTCGAGTTGGCCGACCAACTGGCGGCCGAACTGGGGGACCTACCATTGGCCGCCGCTCAGGCCGCCGGGTATCTGGAACAGACGGGACTGCCGTCCTCGGACTATTTGCGCCGGCTCCGCAGCCATCGGGCCGGTTTGCTTGCGGATGGGGACGTCCTGGACTACCAGGGGCGGGTGGACACCACCTGGGAGATCTCGCTGGAACGGCTCCTCGCGGTCAGCCCGGCCGCCGTTGCCCTGCTCGAGATCAGCGCGTTCCTGGCCCCCGAACCCATTCCGCTGTCGTTGTTCACCCAGCACCCCGAACTGCTGGACGAACCCCTGCGCAGCACCGCCGCGGACGCCGACGCGTTCGCCGACGCGGTCGGCGCCATGGTCGGTTTCTCCCTGGCCCGCCGGCAGGCCGGGACGGCTACCAACTGCACCGCCTGCTGCAAGCAGTGATCCGCACCGGATGCGCACCCGACCAACAAAACGATCGCAGCGCCGCCACAGCCGTCGCGCTGCTGGCCGCGGCGTACCCCCGGCGACCCCCATGGACGCGGCCAACTGGGCGGCCTACGGCCGCCTCGCCCCGCACATCCTGGCGACCAGCCCACTGGGCGACAACGAACCCGGACGGCCAGTCATCTTGTGCTCCGCCGATCTGCCGACCTCCGCAGCGCGGGCGACGCTCCGGGCGGCCGGTGACTCGCCCAAGAACTGCACGAACGCTGGCAGCGAGCCCTGGGCCCGGACCACCCCGACACCCTCACCGCGGCCGCGCATTGACCCTGGCGCTGATCGTGACGGGCAAGCACGAGCAGGCCCACGTCGTCGGGGAAGACGCACTGCGCCGCGCCCGCCGGGTGCTCGGATCCGACCACCCCGAAACGCTGCAGGTGGCTGCCGCCGTGACCTTTGCGTTGGCCTGGACGGGTGAATACGACGAAGCCTGCGCCCTCGGCCAGGACACCGTGCAACGACTGCGACGCGTCCTCGGATTCGAGCACCCAGATGCATTGCGGCTGGCGGCCACCGTCACCTTCGTATTGGCGTGGTTGGGCGATGTCGAGCGAGCCCGCGACCTGAGTGAGGACACCCTGACGCGCTCACGGCAAACCGTCGGGCCGAATGCACCCGGCGCCTTACGACTCGCCTCGAGCATGATTCTCGCGATGACCTTGAATGGTGACTGCGAGCGGGCCCGATCCGTAGCCCAGGACACGGTACAAAGGTCCAGAATGATCCTTGGATACGACCACCCAATTACGTTGTACGCGTCCGTTGGCCTGGCATTGGCCCTCACCTGGGCGAACTGGCACCGTGACCCCGGCCGACGACACCCTGCAACGCGTGCTGCACGAACTCGGCCCAGGTCACCGGAGTGTTCGCAATGCCGCCGTATACCTGGAAATCGTCCTGACGGAATCCTCTCGTGCTGTAAGCGCGCGGGAAATAGCGGAGGACACGTGGGATAGGTCCAAGCGGAATTTCGGCCTTGACCACTCCACCACCCACTACGTGCAAGCCGTCCTGGCCCTTGCCTTGGCCAAGTCAGGAACCCCGAGCGGGCCCGAGAACTGGCCATCGGCGTCCGGAAACATTCTCGAGAAAGCCTCGGCCGCGACCAC
>CAVPYD010000003.1:0-139064 GCA_963709895.1 uncultured Actinomycetota bacterium
CTGTTTCAGGTGAACCGTGTAGCACTCGGTTGCCGGCGGCGCTCCTGGAGGTGGATCCCCGTACTTGTCCAGGGGCTCCTTGATGGGGTTCCGACGCTGAAGGTCGCCCGGGCATGAGTAACCACTCGGCCTCGTTCGCGTACAGGGACAGGTACTTGATGTCCTTGGCAGAGGTCACCTCCAAGACGCACATCACAGACACCGTTTTTGCCGCTCCCGTGCTGCTACTTCCGCGGGCAAAGACCGCTGCCGCATCCTCCTTCTGTGAGTTGCTCTTGAAGGTGTTGATCTTGGTACACCTTCTTGCTGACATAGTTCTCTTGGAACTCTTTGGGCGTCAGCCGCTCCCCGCGAAACAACGTGCCTTTTTTGTCCTCGAGCTTGTTCAGCGCCATCATCAGCACTCCGGCGTGTAACGAACCCTCGCAAAATGCGCTTCGAGTTCGCTGGGTCAAGGTCGACAACCGTGCCGGTGGAGTCCCTCTTCTTGTTCTGCGCCTTCATCCAGGCCACGGACTTCTCGTCCTCCCCAGGTTGTCGATCATGACCGCCACCGCGGCGATTGTTCTCGGTCGCCGGGTTCAGTATCGAATTGGCCGCCGTATAGGCACGAACGGCAACTATTTCGGCGTGCGTCAGCCAGTACTTCTCCACGATCTTGAGGTCGTCCTCATCGCCATCTGCAAAGACGTCCCACGTGCAGAGCGCCGCACCCTGGAGAACCAGCTGACGTCTTGCTGCTTCCATGCCGTAGCTTTGTCGGACTTTGTGTGGAGCGGGCGAGGACCCCCCGCGTACGCGTCCGTCACATATCTGGCCTGAGCCTTGGCCTGACCCTTGTCGCGGTCCAGCACGGCATGAATGTGGCCACCAGCGCGGTATCGGCATCAATGTAGCGAGCCCGTCGCGGGTCGTTCTTCTCGGGCAGCACCATCTTGCAGAGGGCTAACAGGGTGGTCCGAGCACCTGCTTCTGCTGGGGATCCTTGATTGTCTGGTAGTCCCGGAACATGACCCGGGTCTTCGCGACGGCGCTTCGGTCCGGAGTCGGCGTCGACGGCCTTGCCGGGGCCGTCACCGGTTCAGGGCTTGCGGTGGTGCCGGCACCCCCTGGGTCGCTGCCCGCCCACCGGCGGCTGCCGGATGCCGTCACCGATGGTGACCGCGCCGGTTCCCGTCGACCGTGCCTGCGCGGACACCCACCGTCCGCCAGGCCCTGGTGCCCGGGTTTTCGCCACCGTTCCCGGCGTCTCCGACATGGCCTCCCTCGAAGACAGGGTCCCCGGCATCGGAGGAGCAACGCTCGCCCGCTCGTCGAGCGCGGACGTCGGACCAACGTTCACCCGCTCGTCAAAGGCGGATGTCGGCGCAATGCTCTGCCGCTCGGTGAGCAGGGACGCCGGCCCAACGTCCACCCGCTCACTGAGGGCGGATGGTGGACCAACACTCCCCCGCTCATCGACAGTGGGTGATTCCGGCCTGCCGTACAACACCGGCACGGGGAGCCAGCCCGACATCGATGCGTTCCGCCACGACCAGATCGGCCTCCCGCTGGACGCCTTCCACTTCTTTGATGGCCGCCACGGACCTGTCATGCCTGTCGCCTTTCACTGCCGGTCAGAACCTTTTCGGGTTCTTGTCGGACGCGGCGGCGCTTGTCAGCCAACTGATGTCGGGACGCGCCGGCCCAGCTTGCCCAGTTCGCGGGAGAGGGCGTCTGGCAATGTGCCGCATGCCGACGGTTCACCACGGGCCACGGCGTCATAGACGCTGGCCAACACCACATTTCGGATGTCGCCGCCCGAGACTTCGGCCGCCTGCGCCAGGAGTTCGGCGTCAATGGGGTCGGCGTGGTCAAGGGTGCGAACGGCGGCCAGGTGATGCTGCCAGAGCCGGCTCCGAGTGGCCGCGTCCGGATCCGGGAACGTGATGATGAAATGCAATCGGCGGGCAAATGCAGGGTCGAGATTTCCGCGCAGGTTCGTCGCCAGAATGGTGATTCCATCGAAGCTCTCCATCCGCTGCAGCAGATAGGAGACTTCCTGGTTCGCGTATCGATCATGCGCGTCCTTCGTGCCTGACCGAGCCCCGAACAATGCGTCGGCCTCGTCGAAAAAGAGAACCGAGTTCAATGACTCCGCTTCGACAAAGATGCGCTCGAGGTTCTTTTCGCTCTCACCGATGTATTGTGAAATCACCGACGGCAGCTCGACCCGGAGCAGCCCAATTCCCAAGGTGTCCGCGACGACGTGCGCGGCCAGCGTCTTACCCGTACCCGGGCCGCCGGCGAACAACGCACAGATGCCCGTACCTTTGCCGCCCTTGCCCTGCAGCGTTCCCTGCGCCATCACCTCGTCGCGGTAGCGGGTCCAGTCCAGCAGGCGGCCGACCTCACGGTGGGCATGTTCAGGGAGAACCAGATCATCGATGGAAACGCCGGCCGCACCAGCATGTTGACCACGACCGAAACGGCGGGCCGCGGCCGACAAATCAGGGAGCGAAGGCCCCGGCAAGTCCGCCAGCATGGCGGCCCGGCGGGCGGAGCGGGCCACTTGCCACATTTGTTCCGGCGTCAGTCGCAGGGCGGCGATTTCCCGGGGCGGCGCCATGCCTTCCAACAAGGATTCCCATAGATCAATCCGCTCGGCCGTTGTCAGTCGTGGGGCCTCTACCGACGGCGGAAGGCGGTTTGTCCACACCGGGTTCCACGGGAGGTGACTGATTCCGATGACCGGCATCGGAGCATGCTGCAGCTCCCACAGCCGATCGACGGCGAGCTCAGCGCCGGCCACGATCAGGACCGACCCGGTCAGGCCGGCCTCGAGGATCAGGTCGGTCACGGCTCCGGAAACCACCTGGGGGTCGGGGACGCCGTCGAGCGAACGATCTGCATCCACCCTCCGGTTCGGGACCGGGATCCGCCGCAGGTCCGCGACCAGCGTCGGACAATCCAGCGACCGGCAGGCGCCCACGGCCATCGAGGTGCCCGCCGTTCCCGTCTGCTCATGGACCCACACGATGTGTTCACCGCTGGCCAACGCCGACGCGATGTCATCCGAGCCCGGTAGCCGCACCGGGACCTGCTCCGTCAGCAGCGCCAGCACAGTCGGTGGTGGGTGACCGTCGCCCCGCAAGTGAGCGGCCACCCGGTCCGGCACACGCAGGCGTCTGGCCAGCAAGACATCGGGCCCCGCCACGAGCACCAGGCCGTGTCGCACCAGCGGGGCGAGTGGGCCGAACCGGGACAGCCCTGCGGGGTCAGCGGCAGGGATGCCCACCAGCTCCAGTGCGAGTGCCGGGGTAGGACGAGCCGGTCCGGAATCGCCCGACAGCAGGCCCACCAGGAGGTGTAACGCGACGTCCTGTTCGACGGAGGCCACCACTGTCAGAATCGCCAGATCGGCGTCGTCCAAACCGAATCGCGCCGCCCACTCCTCCGGGATCACCACGGTGCCACCGCCCGCACGGACCACAGCGAATGCCTGCTCGGCCCGACGGGCGGGCATCCAGTCACCGTCCGCGCGGCGGGCGAGCGCATCGCCGAGCGCGTTCACCAGGTCGAATCCCGGCGCGGCCTCCGAGTGGGTCAAACCCCGTCACCCCTGCCCAACTAACCCGATCTCGTTCACTCTAAAGCGTGACGCGGACTCGTGCAGCTATGCATTTGGGCGGCCGGCGCTGGTCCCGCTCCGCTCTGACCTACGCCGCGAGAGCGAGCTCGACGCGTTCCGACCCGGCAGGTGGTCTCGAGGACCCCGCCGGAAACGGGTGGTGAACGCATATTCCTCGCACCATTCCCGGCCGGAACCGAAGCACCATCCGCACTGGTGGGCCGGGGTGCGAACTACGCACGATCGTTGCCATCGCGCAAGGAATGGATCATGCTCTGCAGGATCCGGAACGCGCCCGACTGCTCGGTCTCGGTCATCCCGGCCAGCATTCTGACCTCGACGGACCGGACCGCTACGGTCGCCTTCTGAAGGCTCCGTCGACCGCGGGGCGTGAGCCGCGTCGGAAGAATCTTCCCGACGGGCGCCTCAGCGGGCCTGGTCACGTAGCCCTCTCGTTCCAGCGCCTGGAGCAGCACGTTCATCGACTGCCGTGTCACGAACGCACCTCGCGCGAGCTCGGAATTCGACAAGCCCGGTCGTTGCGCCAGCAGTTCGAGGCAGGAATAGCGCGTCACGCTCATCCCGAGCGGCCGCAGCACCTCCTCCATCGCCGCGCGGAGGGCGCTCGATGCCTCTTTCAGCAGGTAGCCCAGTGACGTCTCCAGGTCGACGCCGACACCGTCTTGACTCATGTCAGCATTCTGACATAGATTCGGCTGTGTCAGAAAGCTGACACGAAAGGAAGGAGCATCACCATGCCCGCCACCGGCCCCGACTTCATCTCGCTGCAGGCGCGCGATCTCGACGCTTCGCAGGCGTTCTACGAGCAGTACCTCGGCCTCGTCCGCTCACCGGCCGGACCTCCGCACGCCGTCGTCTTCGAGACCAAGCCGATCGCGTTCGCACTCCGCGACGTCGTGCCCGGCACCGATCTCGGATCCGTCGCGCAGCCCGGCATCGGCGCGGCGATCTGGCTGCACGCCAACGACGTTCAGGCCATTCACGATGCTCTGGTCGCCGACGGTCACACCATCGTCTCGGCACCGATCGACGGCCCTTTCGGTCGGACATTCACCTTCGCCGACCCGGACGGCTACCAGGTCACTCTCCACGACCGCGGCTGATCGGCCGCACGCCGCCGGACGGTCACCGATCCGGAAGACCGCGGGTGCGTCCTCGCGGGCGAAACTCTCGACGAGGGCGTTGATGTGGGCGACCCTGCGTCTATGATCAGCGCCGCATCGTCCGGCCCGACGGTCGACAGGTTTCCGACCGACCGATAGCCATCACCGGCTGCGCCAGAGGTTTACCCGCTGCCCGCAGGCGAACGACTTTGAGGACGCTCACCTTCCGGTGGCCGGCTGGAGCCACCGGCTCAACCCGGGGCTGGCCAGGTCCGAACTCGCGGGCACCGGTCTCCGGTGCCATCCTCGATGACTATGAGCAGCGCGGCCGTGCGCCCAGCCCTATCGGTGATGTTGATCGTGTCCGACGCTGACGCAGCCGTGGCGTGGTACACCACGGCGCTTGGTGCCGGCCGGTTGTGGGACCTCGGCGGTGTTGCTGGGCTTGACCTCGGTGGCGCCCCGTTCTTCGTCCACGAAGCCGTGCCCGGCAAGAATCGGGAGTCGAGCCCGACAGCGGTGGGATTGACGACCACCCGGATCGAGGTCTTCATCGATGAACCCGATGAGCTCCTCGAACGGGCCGCACAAGCCGGCGCGTCCGACGTGGAACCGGTGACCGAACATGACACGCCGTGGGGGCCGCACCGTCAGGGAGGCTTTACCGATCCATTCGGTCATCGTTGGTCGGTGGGCGACCGCACCCCACTGCAACGGTTTCCCACGTCGTCGTCGCAGTGAGCCTGCCAGCGATCGTCACGCTGCGCTGGTGGTCATCGCATCGGCCGGGGTCGGTCGGCGATGGAAACGGCCCGACCGCTTGCCTCAGCAGGAAACTCGCGTTCAACGCTTCTTGCCACCGACACCCGGCACGGACGCGACTTGGGTCATCCACGCCGCGATCTGCTGTTCGTCGATATCGTCGACTGACTCGAGCTCCACACCCCGAGTCGACTTGCCCATCCCCACCGGCGTCACCGGCGGTACCGGCTCCAGCGCCACGCCATTGATGAACATGAGCTTGACGTGGCCGGCGAAGCCGCCGCAACTGAAGCACCACCCGTCGCCTACGCCGTAGTAGGCCATGCCCCACTTCACGGAACGGCGGAGGTCGGGCAGCGTCTTGGCCGCCAGCGCATCAACCGCTTCGGCGATGCCGCGCTGCGGCTGCGGCAGGCTGGCGATGTAGGCGAAGACCGGCCGATCGCCAACCGCCGCCTTCGCGGGGCTTGCCCTGCCGGTCATGGCTTCTGGCAGCGTGGTGGTGACTGCAACGTTTGCCGAAGTGCCCGTTGCCGGTTTTTGGACTTCGTTCTTGCCCTGGGGTGGGGAACTCATGATCACTCCTGTATCGAGCCGGTTGGGCTTCTCGACCTGTGGACCCGGCGGGCCACGGGTACTCATCGGTCCCCACCGGGCAGAGTCATATTCCTCCCCGGTAGACCGACGCCACGCGGAATCGGGCGGCTCGATCCCGCGGCATCGGCTGCCTTGATCGCCGATGGTCGGCGGGGGACTCTCACCACATCGCGACGTGCCGGCCGACGATCGGTCGATGGCAGTGAGTGTGCTGTTCCCCCCGCCGAACTCGGGCGTGCTGCCGGTTCAGTCGCAGATGTTTGGATACTGGGCATGACCGATCACCACGATGTTCCGCGCGTCGCAAGGGCCAGCCGGGAGATCGCGGCCGGCACTGGGCGGATCTTTGAGTTCATCGCCGACCCGGCCCTTCAGCCAGCCTGGGACGGTAACGGCAACCTGGCCCATGCTGCCGTCGGACAGCGAATCCGCAACGTCGGTGAGGTGTTCACCACGACGCTCACCGGTGACGGCGCGGTGCGCGAGAATCATGTCGTCGAATTCGACGAAGGCAGGCGCATCGCATGGCGACCCGCCGAGCCTGGGCTGCGGCCGCCAGGGCATTTGTGGCGGTGGGAACTGACGCCGATCGATGAGTTGCGCACCCTCGTCATCCACACCTACGACTGGTCTCGACTGACCGATGAGAAGCGCTTTGCCCGCGCGCGGGCGACCACCGAGGACAAGCTTCGGGCCTCGCTCGACCGGCTGGCGGCGCTGGCCGAAGAATGACTCGCGGTACTCGCCGCGGAATGAATCGCGGCCGCGAGGGACGGCCCCGGTGGCGCCGCACCGCGGTTCTCCGATTTCAGCCGGTGTCGTCCGGCGACGCCGTATGGTCCGCGGCCTGGTGACCACCGCCGTCCAGGCGGGCGGTGAGGACGGCCAGCTGGGCTTTCAGTTCGGTCAGCTCGACGACCTGCGTGCGCAGCTGGGTGAGTTCTTTCAGCACCACGTCCAGATCCGACGGAGCCGTCGGCGCGGTGACGGCGACACCCGCCTCCCCTGACGACGCTGTGCCCGGGGTCGCGGGTTCGGGAGTCGTTGGGTCGGCGGCCGACCCGTCCGGTTGCAGGCGGAAAAAGCTGGCCAACGAACCGGCGAGCAAGCCGAGCACGGCAACCCCGGTGATCATGATCATCACCGCGGCGATCCGGCCGGTCGTGGTCTCGGGCACGATGTCGCCGTACCCGACCGTGGTCAGCGTGACGATCGCCCACCACAACGAGTCGCCGAAGGTGGCGAACTCGGGGTTGACCGGATGCTCGGCGTAGTAGGCGGCCACCGCCCCGGCGACCATCACCGACCCGGCGATCAGCGCGACCCGCCCCAGCCGGTCGAGCAGTTGCCGGGCGCCCTTGCTGGCGATCACCAGACGAGCCACCCGCGCCAGCCGCAACACTACGACGATGCCACCGCCGGTCACCGATCCCGGCAACAGGAACCAAGGGGCGGTGAGCACCACGATCGCCAGGTCGAACACGCCCCGCCGGGTGCCCAGGTACCGCCGGAAAAGTCTTTCGTGGACGACGAAGTCGACCACGAACACCAGCCACGAGACGATCCCGATCACCACCGACACCGGGTTGCCCGGTTCCGGGGCGATGACCAGCGGGAGCAGCGCCGAGAGCACCAGCGGCAGCCGGGCGATCCGGTCGTACCGCGCGAGGGCGGCCGCCGCCTTCGCATCACGCGGTTCGCCGCGGTTGACCTGCGGCGCGGACACGGTATCGATCGACTCTGGCACCCCCGTATGGTGCCGTGCGGCGGGCCTGATCCCCGGCATCCGCACCGCGTGGCTTCTCATCCCGCATCCCGTACTGGCCGCACCCCGCGGCTGCCGATCCTGCCCATTCCAGGTGAGCGATACCCGCTGGCCCGGGTACGCGCACTGACCCGCCTCCCTGCGGCGGGCGCGACGAGGAACTGGCGACCTGGCAGGCCGCAGCCGTCATCCCGGTCCTGGACGGGATCTACGATTGACGGTCGCGTCGGTTCCTCGTGGAACCTGGGGGGTGGTGCCGTGGATGAGAAGCCGCCCCGAGCGGCCGGGCGGGTTCTGCTGATCGTGCTCTTTGTGGTGTACCTCCTTCTGCTCGCCTGGATCGTGCTGTGGAAGCTCGAGATTCCGTTCGTCGGCGGGGGAGGGCTGCGTCAGATCAAGCTCGTCCCGTTCGCCGCCACGACCGGTGCCGGCGCCAGCACACCCTTCGAGATCGTCGCGAACTTCGTGCTTTTCGTTCCCTTCGGGATCTATCTCGGCCTCCTCGCGCCGATGTGGCCGTGGCAGAAGGCCGTGTGTGCGGTCGCGGGGGCGAGCCTGATCCTGGAGGTCGCCCAGTACGTCCTGGCCGTGGGGAGTTCCGACGTCACCGACGTCGTCGTCAATACCGCGGGGGGTCTGATCGGCATCGGACTGCTCAACCTGGCCCGCCGCAGGCTCCGGACGAGGACCACCATCGTCATGACGTGGGTGTGTTTGATCGGCACCGTGCTCGCCCTCCTCGCGATCGGCATCTTCGTTGGGTCGCCGCTGCGCTACGGTCCGCGTGACGTCGCCGTCGTCTCAACCATGTCCGTGCCCTCCCAGGACCACGGGACATCGACGAGGGTCGATGCCCCCGGCGGAAATCATTCAGCCGTTGGGCAGAAGTAGCGACATTTGTCGACGTTTTGCACCCCGGTGGGTTGACCGGGCCATGCTGGTTGCCGTGAACCGATACCTGCTTGACAACGACCGGCCGGAGGCTGGCGAACGGTTTGCGGCGCTCGCCGAGCTGTTCGATCCGTGGACGTTCCGTCACCTCGATGACTTGGGGCTCGGCGAGGGCTGGCGGTGTTGGGAAGTGGGCGCCGGCGGCACCTCGGTGCCGCGCGGGCTGGCAGAGCGGGTGGGGACCAGCGGGCGGGTGCTGGCCACCGACATCGACGTGTCGTGGATCGAGCCCGCGGCAGGCGGCGTACTCGAGGTTCGCCGCCATGACGTGATCCGTGACCCGCCGCCGTCGGAGACGTTCGATGTGATTCACGCGCGTCTGGTGCTGGTGCACCTCGAGGACCGCGCGGCCGCGCTGCACGTCATGATCGATGCGCTGGCTCCGGGTGGATGGCTGGTCATCGAGGATGCGGATCCCGCGCTACAACCGCTCGCCTGCCCGGACGAGCGCGGGCCCGCCGAGGAGCTGGCGAATCGACTGCGCACCCGGATCCGCACACTGATGGTCGAGCGCGGTGCGGACCTCGCCTACGGCCGCACGCTGCCCCGGTTGCTGCGTGAGTCAGATCTGCGGGACGTGAATGCGGAGGCCTATTTCCCGATCGCGTCACGCGCATGCTCGATCCTGGAGGCGGCCACGGTCCGACACGTCCGCGATCGGCTGCTGGCCTCAAAATTGGCGACGCCGGAGGAAATCGACAGGCACTTGGGGAATCTCGCCCGCGGCGATCTGGACCTCATGCTCGCACCGATGATCACCGCGTGGGGCCGCAAGCCGGCCTAGTGCTCCACCTGATCGGCCAGGTCGTCACGCAGCAGGACGACACCATCACACGCATCCCGTGGACCGTCAGCACGGCTACGACACGCCGAATCCCCTAGCCCCGTAATTCGCACATGAGGTGTGGTGGGGTCGTGACCGGCCGGGGGTGGTTATCGCCGGTTGTTCCAGCCTTCGGCGTCTTCGATGGCCTGGATGGACAGTGCGTGGAGTTCGTTGACGAGTTCGCGTATGCGGCGGGCGTTGTCGAACCAGGGCCGGTAGCGCTGTTCCTGTTCGTCGGTGAGTTTGCGGGTGATGGGTCTGCCGGCGCTCTTGCGGATCCAGCTCAGGTACGGGCCGTGCAGGACGGGTGGGTCGGCCTTGCAGCGGCAGCTCGGTTTGCCGCAGCTGGTGCTCCGGGTGACGACGCTGCCGGGCAGGGCGTAGTCGATCTCGGCCAGTTCCGCCAGGATCTCGCGGGCTCTGGCCCGGTGGGGCGACTCGTCTGGCGTCACGACGTCGATTCAACCCCTCCCGGCGTGTCCCGACCGATCCTGAATGCTACAGCATTCAAGATATGTGGTGGGGTGACACGCCAGGAGGAACAGGTGCATGCTCGCTACGGTCCGGCCAGCGCCGAACAGACGCTGGGCGCGTTGCCGGTGGTGGCCGCGGTGTGCCGGCGGCTGGACATCGCCGGGATCGTCGATCGGGCCGCGCCGGTCCGGGACATCGCCCACGCCACCCACGGCCAGGTGATCGCGGCGATGATCGCGAACCGGTTGACCTCACCGACCCCGATGGTCCACCTCGGGCAGTGGGCCCGGCAGTTCGCCGTCGAGCACGCGTTCGCGGTGTGCGCCCGAGGTGCTCAACGATGACCGGATCGCCCGGGCGCTGGACGCGCTGGCCCCGGTCCTGGACCAGGTCACCGGGTCGGTCGGGGCCGCCGCGATCGCCTCCTACGGCATCGACGTGTCCCAGCTGCACTGGGACATGACCTCGATCAGCCTGCACGGCGACTACCCGATCACCGACGAGGACTTCCCCCGGCCCCGGTTCGGTCATCCCAAGGACCGCCGACCCGATCTGAAACAGATCCAGGCCGGCGTGGCCACCGCCGCGGACGGGTCGGTCCCGGTGTTCTGGCGGCCCTACGACGGTGGTGCCGCGGAGGTCTCCCAGGTCGTCGGCACCATGCAGGCCCTGCGGCGGCTGGCCGGTCCCCGCCGGTTCCTGCTGGTCGGCGACTCGAAGCTGTTGTCCTACAACAACATCGCCGCGATGACCGCCGCGCAAGGACGTGACCTTCCTGGCCCCGGCAGCCAAAGCGTTCGTACCCGCGCAGGTGCTCGCCGGCTGCGACCATCGCCGCGGCCACCCCGGTGGACTTCGTCGCCGCCCGGGACACCCACTGCCCCGTCGACCACCGCGGCCACTACCGGGTCCTACGAGGACACCATGACCATCACCGGGCCGCTCAAACGCGACCCCAGCGATCACCCTGCGGCGGGTCTTCGTGCACTCCTCGGCCCGCGCCGAGGCCGCCCGGCACGCCCGAACCAAGAAACTCGACCGCGCCCGCGACGACCTGTCCCGACTGTCCCGCGGCCTGGGCTCGCAGCACTACCCCACCCCGGCCAAGGTCGCCGCCCGGATCACCACCATCACCCAGCACCGCCACGTCGGCGACTACCTGCGCACCACCATCGGCACCGACGACCAACGGCCGACCCACCCTCGCCTGGTCGTTCGACCAAGCAACGATCGACGCCGAGGCCGCCACCGACGGCTGGTACGCACTGCTGACCAACCTGCCCGAAACCATCACCGCCGCAGAGATTCTCGTCCGCTACAAGAACCAGCCCACCGCCAGCGAACGCCGCTACCACGACCTGAAAGGCCCCCTGGCCGTCGCCCCGATGTTCCTGCACACCAACCGCCGCATCGCCGCGCTCATCGGCGTCATCTGCCTGGCCCTGCTGATCTTCTGCCTCATCGAACGCGAGGCCCGCCGCAACCTCGCCCCGGCCACCAAGATCGACGGCCTCTACGCCGGCCGCCCCGCCAAACCCACCGCCAGCCTGATCTTCACCACACTGGCCACCCTGCGCCTACACCACACCAACGACGGCGCACCCGAAATCCCCGAACCAACACCACTGCAAAAACGAGTCCTCGACCTACTCAAGATCGATCCCCGGACCGCCGCCGACCCACCACACCCCATGTGCGAATTACGGGGCTAGCACCGGCGATCATCCACGCAGCGGCGAAGCGCCCGCACCAGAGGTCGACGCGTTGATCGGCGCCTCCCACAATGTCGCCGATCAACTGTGACGGTAGATCGGGATCCGAGTGGTGCGGAACGTTCCGCCGCGGGCCACGCGGCAGCAGGGCAATTGTGCTGTGTCTCAGGAATCTTCGACCAGCAGGCCGCGCAGAACACTGCGGGTGGTCC
The DNA here is from genome assembly GCA_963709895.1 of uncultured Actinomycetota bacterium. Classification (GTDB taxonomy): domain Bacteria; phylum Actinomycetota; class Actinomycetes; order Mycobacteriales; family Nakamurellaceae; genus Nakamurella. The sequence continues at coordinate 12,034 of CAVPYD010000003.1, forward strand.
GCTCGAAGAGGTCCTCCTGGGCATTCGCCGGTGCGCCCTCGGCGAGTGCGGCAGTGAGAAACGGATGCGCATCCGCGGAGGCCACGGCGAACGGATTCGAGGTGGGGCGGGCTGCACCAGCTCCCGCTGCTCTGGCGAAAAGCGAAACGACGCCCGTCATCATCGCAATCGCTTCGAGTTTGCGGGCGGTTCCACAGTGCAACGGGGCCAGGATCCGCAGGCACGCCTCGAAGTAGCGCGTCGCATTCGGACCGATGGCTCCGCCGGTCAGCGATGCCTCCAGCAGCCAGGAGTGGCGTTGGTACACGGCTAATTGATCGTCGGCCAACGCCATCATGTCGTCGAGCCACCCACCGGTCGAGTCCCGATCGAGCCGCAGTTCGGCGAGCACCGCATCAACCATCAGCTCCAGCAGTTCGTCGCGGGACGAAAGGTAGCGATACAGCGAGCCGGCCGTCGTATTCAGCGCACCGGCCACCGCCCGCATCGAGACCGCAGACAGACCGCCGGAATCCGCCAGCAGCACCGCTGCCCCTGCGATCTGTGCGCGGCTGTGCTCGGGTTGCGGGCCGCGAGACCCGCGGTCCGGTCGGTTCCAGATCGTGCCCGGGGAGATGACGGGCTCCGACTGACGTGGGGTGGTGTCAGGCACGGGTTCAGTGTAAACTGCGAACAGCATTCTCAGTTTAGAGGAGCCGTATGCAGGTCGACAGAATCAGCTCCGCCGACGGGGCCGGCATCGTGGTGCGGTCAATCGGTGCCGGGCCGGGAATCGTGATCCTGCATGGCGGCGGCGTGGCGGAGCGGGACTATCACCGACTGGCGGAAGCCCTGGCCGACTGCTTCTCGGTACACCTCTACAACCGGCGCGGTCGGCCCGATGCCCGCCCACTCGACGGCACAGAAACCGTCCAGACTGATATCGACGACCTGGCCGCGGTCCTGGAAAGTACCGGCGCCCGCGGCATTTTCGGCCACAGCGGCGGCGCGTTCGTTGCGCTCCGCGCGGGCCTGCACCTTCCGTTGGATCGGATCGCTGTTTACGACCCCGCACTGTCCATTCTGGGTCGGCCGTCCTTCGAGTTCTTCGACGAGTTCGAGCGGGACGTTGCCGCCGGTGAGTATTCACATGCGATGACGGTCATGGGCCGGGGCGTGTACCCGGACGACGTGGCGGCAAAGCTGCCGTTCGGCGTCGCCGAGCTCTTCAGCAAGGCGTTGCTGCACACTCCCGTCGGCCGCCGGCTCGCCGAACTGCTGCCGACCGCGCCGGCCGAGATCAAACGCATCCGCGATCACGACGGACCGCCGAGCGACTACGCACCGATCACCGCGGACGTCTTGCTGGCCGCCGGCGCCCGTAGCCCGCGATACTTCGCCGAGAATTGCCAGGCGGTGGCTGATTCAATTCCCCGTGGCCGAGCGATCGTCATCCCTCGGGCGTCGCACAACTCGGCGAACATCGCCCGAAAGCGATTCGTCGAGCCGTTCCGGACCTTCTTCGCCGGAGCCCTGACGACCACCTAGCGACCACCACCTTGAGCTGTCCGGCAATTCGGGCATCGGGACGTATCGGCTGATGCCCGCCCTCCGGCCGCGGATCAGGTGGGTCGGATGAGTGGCGCGAGCGCCTCGCCGAGCATGGTGACGCGTCCTTCGATGTGCCCGTTCGCTGGCATGTTGATCGTGAACCCGTCGATCCCGGTGGTCAGCAGGTGTGCGCACTGCTCGGCGATTTCGTCTCCGGTTCCGATCAGCATGTTGGCTCGGCGGGCTGCTGTGACCTGATCACCGCGATCTGCGAAATAGGCGTCGACGTCCGCGGTCGCTTCGTCATGGGTGGTACCGATACACGCGCTCAACTGCAGGGTGACGGTGATCTCGGACCGATCGCGTCCGAGACGCTGGCAGTGACCGGCCAACGCCTCCAATTTTCGCGGGAGGTCATCCGGCCGGGCGATCAGGTTCGAATCGTCGGCGTACTGGGCCACCATCCGCAGTGTTTTGCGCTCACCGCCGCCACCGATCATGACCGGGACGCGGCTCAGCGGCGCCGGTGAGTTCATCGCCTCCCGCACGGTGTACCACTTGCCGTTCAGCGTGGCCCGCTCCCCACGCAGCATCGGCAGGATGATCTGCAACGACTCCTCGAGCCGTTCGAAGCGGTCGGTGAAGGTGCCGAATTCGTATCCGAGACTGTCGTGCTCGAACTCGAACCAGCCGGCGCCGATCCCCAGCTGCGCCCGACCGCCGGAGACAATATCAAGTGCGGTAATGGTTTTCGCCAAGAGCGTCGGATTGCGGTAGGTGTTTCCGGTGACCAGTGCGGACAATCGGACCCGGGAGGTGTGCTGCGACAGGGCCGACAACAGGGTGTAGCACTCCACCATCTCCATGTCGGGCGTGCCGAGCCCTGGCAGTTGGTAGAAGTGATCCATCACGGCGACGGTGTCGAAGCCACTGCTGTCAGCCTCGACAGCTTGCCGTCGGACCGCGTCGAACAGACCACCCGGCGCAACCCCCGGGTAGGTGAAGTTGGGGATCTGGTAGCCAAGTCTGGTCAAGGCGCGCTCCTTCGTTCCATCCGACGGCCGACACTCTTGCGGCCGATACCTGGATTGTTGACCCCTGCCGCAGGGGCCGCGTTGGTGGTCTCGTCGCACATGGAACACGCGACGGCCCCGCTCACCTGCCGATAAGAACTGGCTGCCGGGTTACAACGACGGTGCACTGTGGGGAGCGGTCCTGCACGAGCACCATCCCACCTTCCGCTGGTTCCGACATCGGGACGCAAACTATGCAACTTGCCCCAAAAAGCCCCGCGACCCCGCCCGCCGGGGCAGTCTGGTCCCAGCAAGCCGACAGCGGTGAGCCCAACGTCTCGTTGGTGGGCAGCTCGGCCGCAGGATCCCCTGCAGATCGCCGCGAAGACTGTCGCCGGAACCGCTGATGAGAAACCTTGAACCCAAATGGAGGTCACCCGTGATCGTGCAGAACGCTGAACGGCTACTCACCCCTGGAGAGGTCGCCCTCATGTTCAGGGTGGATCCCAAGACGGTGACCCGGTGGGCGTCGGCGGGCCGCATCGGATCCATCCGCACCCCCGGTGGCCACCGCAGGTTCCGTGCGTCGGAGGTCCATGGTCTGCTCGCCGACCTGACCGTTGAGTCGTCCCCGTCCACTGCCTGAACGTCGGCCGGGTCCGCCATCGAATTGGTGACACCCACCGCAGGGGTGGAGACCGAACGGTGCCGGGCCGACGCCCGGCCGAAGCCGGGGCCTCCGACCGCGCAGCGAGAGGTGCAGGATCAGCAGGGAGCAATGGGGACCGAACACGACGTCATGGTTGGAGACGTTCGGTCCACCTGCGGTCGTGAATGTTGGCCCCACCGATCTCCGTCGGCCCTATCGGCGAGACTGATGGAATGACGGTCTATGACCCGCGGCCGCTGACGCAGGCGGAGAGCGCAGTGCTCGCTCTGCTGCTCGAGGTTGAGTTCTTGGGTGTCGATGCGTTGCGGGTGCAAGCAAGTTCGGCAGCAGTTGTCGGCGGGTGCGATTGCGGTTGTCCGTCGATCGCGTTCATGGTTCCGGACGACCTGCCCTTGGCTTTGCGTTTGACCTCACGCCTCGCGCCAACCGAGGGGCTGGTGCACCCGCAGGACGGCAATCTCCCGGGTGAGATCCTCCTGTTCGTTGACGACGGTCGGCTCAGTTACTTGGAGTATGTCTACTACGACGCTCGGCCGGCGGAATGGCCGGCGCTGGACCGGATCAGTGTGCGTGCCCACCCCCGTTGAGTTATCTGGCCGGCGTGCATCGCGCGGTGGTCCAGCTCGATTGCCGCAAGTCTGATCCTTTACCCGACCTTTGAGACTGGCCGCAGGTGGACGTTGAGTTGTGCCATAGGCCGCCGTGACCTGTGGTCTTCCGGTTGACGCTGTCGCCGACGTGAAGGCCGATGGTCGCGATGCCGACGGGCCGCAGCGCCCGGAATACCTCGGCCAGAACGACGCCGACGCTTCCGTCGGGAACGTGTGTCAGCGACAGGAACAGCAGAGGCCAGCGTCGCTTTCGTCGTCATGCGTGTTGGTCGTCGATCCGACTTCATCGCGCGGCCCCGGGGTGGTCGTGGCGAGCGGTCTGGATGACGGCCGCGGACAGGTCGAACTAGTTGTTCGCGACGACGTCGCCACTGGTTCGGGTCTCGGCGAGCCAATCCATGGGTGGATGGTGGCACGCTCAACCGACACCGCCGTCAGGTCGGACGACCCCGCAAGACCCTGGACCGCACAGCGCCGTTCGGCGATGTGTGGCCGCGGAGCAGACGCTTCGCCCGCCACTGCTGCACTCCAGTTCACCCGTGCCGAGCATGGGAAATGCAGCACGACCAGGCACGAGAGCAGCACATCGAGAGTCGGAAACGGTGGCAGGGGCCCAGGATGGCTTGCGCCGACGGCGGTTCACCGTGGTGCTCGGTGATCCGGTGCCCGCCGATCGAGATTGTGACCGACGAGCAAGAATGTCGATGTCGGGCCGGTCGGTGAAGGGAGGGACTTGCTTTGTCTGGTGGATCGGCGGGGGAAGGGTTGACGGAAGAAGAGGCGTTGGGCGGGGCCGGAGGTTGGAGTTCAGCGGCTGACATCGCGGCGGCGGCGGTGCAGCGGGCCCGATCGGGTGAGCCGACCACGCTGGTATTGACCGGCGAGCCCGGGGTGGGCAAGTCGACCCTGTTGGACGAGATCGCTCGGCGGGCCGAGGGCTTTCGAGTGTTGTCGACGGAGGGTTCGGAGGGTGACGTCGAACCATTCTCCAGTTTGGTCGGGTGGGGGGTGGCGATCGATCCGGGCGACCCGCGGGTGTCTTCGCCCTTTCTGATTGCACACGAGATCCGTTTGGTGCTGGACGATATCGGCCCGGACCAGCCCGTGTTACTGCGTCTGGACGATCTTCAGTGGGCCGATCCGGAATCGGTCCTGGCGTTGATCGCGGTGATGCGGCGGTTGTCCGGTGATCGGTTGCTGCTGGCGGTGGCGACACGCCCGTTGGGAGACCTGCACCCGGAGTGGCAACGGTGGACGGATCGGTCCGGTGGGGTCGTCGGAGTGACGATGCGAGGGCTGAGCATGGCCGAGGCGGCCGAGTTGGCGGGGCGTGTGCAACCCGGTCTGGATTCGTCCGCCCTGCGGATGCTGTATGCCCATACCGGGGGCAACCCCCTGCTGCTGACCGCGCTGCTGTCGGAGTACGACCAGGCGACCTTGGTGGGCAGTCGGGTGTTGCCAGCGCCGGAGCAATTCGCCCGGTTGACCGAGTCGCGGCTGGACCGGCTGGGTGCCCTGCCGGTTCGGCTCATGCGAGCCGTGGTCGTTCTGGGGGCCGGCTGGGTGCCGTTGGCCGAAGCGGCCCAGGTGAGCGGGATTTCCGAACCCGATGCAATGGTCGACGCGCTGACCGGCGCCGGAATGATGGTGGTGCGGGACGTCGCGGGCGGCCTCGAGGTGCGGGCGGCTCACGCCGTCTTGAGGTCCGCTGTGTACCAGCAGATGCCGCTGGGGGAGCGGCGGAAAATCCACGGCCGCGCGGCCAAGGTGGTCGGTCTGCTCGACGCCGTCCTCGACCATCGGGTGGCGGCCACGAACGGTTATGACGATGCCCTGGCCGACGAACTCGCCGGGTATGCCTGGGTCTGTTACGGCCAGCACCGATTCCGGGACGCGGCTCGATTCCTTCGCCAGTCGGCCGGGTTCGCCGGGGACGTCGACCAGCGAGAGCGCCGCTGGCTGGATTCGTTGTACGTGAGCGCGGTGGCCGGTGATTTCGCAGCGGTGCGGGCCCAGTTTCCCCGGGTACGCCAGGCGCGGGACGCCCCCCGCCGCACTCTCGCCCTGGGCGCGACCGAGATCCTGCAGGGCGCCTTCAGTCTCGGCGTTCAGATCCTGTCGGCAGAAGCCGGTCAAGCGGCCGAACCGGTGCGTGACGACCCGGAAAGTGCCCTCGTGCAGTACCGGATTCAGGCCCTGCTCGCGTGGGCCCGAACCACCTGCGGCGCGCCCACCGACCTCGTCCTGGTGGGCATCCAACGCTGCGCCGACCTCGGGGTCACCGACGCCGCGATGACGGCGACGCTCACCTACGTCTCGGCCGTTGTCGCGCTCCGCGGCCAGGGCGCCGCAGCGATGTGGGCCGGCCTGCCGCCGCTTCCCGAGGACCCCGCAGCGGTACCGGACCAACTGGCCCCCCTGGTCGGGGTCCGCGGGATGATGCGGATGTTCCGCGGTCAGTTCGATACCGCCCTGCAGGACCAACTCTTCACCCGAGCGCGGGTTGCCGCCGGCCGGGAGGCCGAAGCGTCACCCGGTTCGGTGCACGCCTTTCTCGGTTACCTGTACTGGTGGACCGGTCAATGGGATCTGGCGCGGGTCAACTTTCGACTCGCCGTGCAGAGCGCGAGAACGCGAGTGCTGCCGTCGGTGGCGGCAGTGGTCATTCTCGACGGGGCAGGGCGCGGCGACTTCACCGAGACCGACCGGCAGCTGCGGCAATTGGAATCGGAACTGACCGAAACTCCCTGGCCGGAGGCCATCGCCCAACTCCTCGAGGTCGCGGTGGTCCGGTTGCACGCCGAGGCCGGGACCGACTCTGCCCGCGCGGAACTGCTGCCCGCCTACCGCGCTCGCTGGCCACAGTCCCTCGACCTTGGCCTGCAATCCGTCCAGGGTCCATTGATGGTGACCCCGGTGCTGGCCGCAATCTGGGCCGGCGAGCTCAGGCAGGCCGAATCCTGGCTGCGGACCATCGATGTCGGGCCCGAGGCGCCCGGATGGACCGGTGCGGTCGCCAATTGGTTGCGGGCACTCATCGCCGAACGACACGGCGACCAGCGGGCCGCCCTTGACCTCCTCCGGCAAGCAGCCGACACCGACGCCAGGGCCGTTCCGTTCTACCGTGCCCATCTCCTGTCCGACCAGGCCAGACTCGAACAACTCGGTGGCGACCGGCGCCGGGCGGTCTACGCCGCAAACACCGCGTTGACCATCTACCGCGGCCTGGGCGCGACAACGTATTTGGACCGACCACACCTGCGGGTCGAGCAGGGCGAACCGGCGGAATCACCCCGGCCCGAAGCCCTCAACGAACCCATCGCCGTCCCGCTGCGCATTCTCGGCGCCCAATACCAGTTGTCCGACCGGGAGCTCGACGTGCTCACCCTGCTGGCCAGCGGCCTGAGCATGAAACAAATTGCCCAGCAGCTGTTCATCACGACGAGCACTGTCAGCTTCCACCTCGGCCGGATCTATGCAAAGACCGGCGTTCACTCGCGGCACCAGCTCACCGGCATCCTGCGCGGGCAAGCGCTGCCCGCATGACCTCAGCATCGGTGCATCGACATTTGTCAGCATGACGTTGATTGCGGGCATACTGACGAGTCTGCGGGCCACAAGTCACGATGACCGGAACGTGCCCGACTGCGTATTCGTCGGATTGCCCATGGCTTTTCCGGTGCCGACGGCGGAGTGGACGTTGACCGATGCCGGCCGCCCAGGTGCCTGCGCATGTCCGTCCGCCATTCTGATTGCGGCTCCCTCGTGCAACGCACGAATACATCGTAAGTCGTCTGGAAGATCTCGGACCAATGGGAGTTCGTTCGACCCTGTGTTAAAGGATCGTGGCTATTCCGTCGGATCGGAGGAGCTCGTGTAAGGCGTCGCGATCTAGTCCAGCGTCGGCTTTCGTTCACGAGGCCATTACCCAGGTGATCGTGACGTAACCGTCCTGGCCACGGTACTGATCGGGCGCCGGCGAGATCGACACGTTGCTGGCGACCTGCACCCACACCGCCGTTGATCCGCCGCCGCCACCACCGCCACCGCCGTGAGTACCGTCTGGCGTGGTCACGCCGCCGATGCCGCCGTACCCACCCTGAAAGCCACCGCCGCCCCCACCGCCACCGCCGTTCGGCTGGCTGCTGGAACCACCGGCACCGCCGCCGGTCAACTTGTTGACGGCATCCGCCGGCGCTCCGCCCGCGCCCCCGCCGACCCCGCCGCCATCGGTGCCGCCGTCACCGGTGTAGACGACGTACTGAGGGTTGGCATAGCCCATCTGCAGACTCGTGCCGGCGTTGCCACCCGCCCCGCCCGTGGCCGGCCCTCCGTTGTCATTCGTGGCGTCGCGACCTCCTCCGCCGCCACCGCCCGCCACGACCACGGTCTGGATGTCGTCGTTCCCGACGACGGCCTGGACTGTCGTCGCACCGCCTCCGCCGGCCGCTCCGACCAAGCCGTCGGAAGGACCGCCGGCACCGCCGCTGGCGCCCAGGCCACCCCACCCGCCCGCGCCGGCGGACAGTTCGCCGACCTTCCCGTGACCTCCGACGGACACGATGAGCGGCTGGTTCGGCGTGACCGACAACGGAGTCACCGTCTGAACCTCCGCACCCACGCTGCCGTTGCCGGTGGCACCGGCTCCACCGCCGCCACCGATCGCGTCGATGATCGCGCCGCTCACCCCGGCGGGCACAAGCACCTCCCATGGCCCGCCGGAGTAGCCAACCGTGGTGGGCGGCGGAACCGTGGCCGCCGCGACCACCGTTGACGCCGCGACCTGGGCGACCGCCTGCGGGTCCGGTCCGGTCGGCGTTCCGGCCGAACAGCCGGTCAGACCAACCGCCAGGGCGGCACAGAGCCCCAGCATCACTCGAAGGCTCCGTCGACCGGAGACATTCCTGACCGAAATTCTCATGGCTCTCGCACTGTCCCTTCTTGACATGTCGGCTTGCCCGCCGTCGGATTCGTCGCCTCCGGCCACATCGCAGGCGCCATCCGGCGCCCAGGCGTGTCCGGCCCGAGATCAATTGGTGATGGTCAGCTTCACGTCGGTGGTCACCACGGTCGGAACGTTGGTCTCGCCGCTCTGTTCGGCCGCGACCGCGTAGAACGGATAGCCATCAGGAGCTGGCACCACAGTCACCATGCTGGGCACCCACACCGCCGACAAGTTCCCGGACCCGTCGGCGTTCGTCTGGTACTCGTCGCTCGGTTCCGGCTTCCCCGAGCCCTGGTCCTCGGTCAGCGTGACGGTGATCGGCTGGTTCGGGGTGAAGCCGCTGGCCTCGAGCAGGATCCCGTTGCCCCAGTCGCCCGCCTTGAATGTGGTGTTCGGCACGGTCAGCGGCACGATGGTGACCTGATCCGAACTGCTGCTGCCCGCGACCGGCGCTGCCGTGCTGTTGACGGCCACCTGCTCCGGAGTGCTCGTGTTACCGCATGCTGATAATCCGAACATGGCCGAGCCGGCGAAAGTGATGGCTGCCAATCCGGACAAGAACCTTCGACTGAATGACATGTGTATCCCTCCAACGAGTCCCGGTGCCGAGCGTTGATCTCTCGGCAATACCCATGGTGGAGGCCACGCGGCCTTTTCTGGCTGTGCATAACTCACAGTTCTGGCGACGGTCCTGACGTGGCGTCGGTGCTCCCGCTGGTGACGGTCAGCGCTCCAGCCGTGTTGATCGCACTGGTGTACGCACCAACGGGATCAGTCCATGGGCTCCCGGCCGTGATGGTCGGTGCGGTCGCCGCACCGTTGTCATTCGCCATTACCGTCGTCGCGACAGCTTCCGCAGGCGGCAACGATTCCTCGAGCTGAATGGAGGTGCCGTGCTCATCTGTCTCGATCGATCGAGGGTGGCTCGTGGTCGGCATTGAAGACGCCCAGTAGGCAGACGATCCCGCATACTGCACCAACGCTCACAGCGGAGAGGACGAAATAGGCGCCAGTGCTGCTCGCATCCCACAGGGTGTGTAGCAATACGGCTAGTCCAAATGCCCCAACGAATCCGAGCATCGCGATCAAAGACCGGCGTCGTTCGACAGCGTAACCCAGGGCGCAGCTGGCCAGACCGGTCCAGGCGATGTGCGTGGTCGGTGAGAAAATTCCACGCTCCCAAAGTGTCTGGTCGACGGCGGACAGCGTGGTACCCGCATGGACCATCGCAGCTCCGGTATAGCCGAGCGTCTCGACGACAGCGAAACCACCGCCGGAGGCCATCCCGACGACCAGTCCGTTCGCCGCATCGCGACGCACGAACAGCAGGGCGACGAGCGGGATGATCAACTTACTTGCTTCTTCGACGAGGGCGACCGCGATTCTCGGAAGTTCACCATCAACGCTTTGCATCCCGAATTCGCCGAGGCCGGCCAGAACCACGCCGAGCACACCGCCGACGGCGGCAATAACGATGAGGTATACCGGCGCTACCACGAATGTGGTGGACATTCCGTCCACAAAACTGACCACTGTTGCGGGGAGTATCAGGGCGCCAACGAGCAAGTATGCCGGCCACAAGTGTGGGTTTCCCGTTAACAGGCACACTTCGCGAGTGAGCACGAGCAGCGCCACTCCCACGACTACAACCACCAGCCACATGTGCCGCCGGGAAATCAGAACGCGAACTCTCCCGTCTGCGGACGCCCGCGGCGCTTTTTCAGGTCGGCGACGTGTTCGGGGTGATGTCGCGCCGACCGCGTCGCCGCCACTATCAGCGACTGGTTCACCCGGGCGGTGCATCGAATCGCCGTGCCCGAACGCAAGTGGCATGGACGCTCCTGACAATTGGTGGCCCTGGTGTGTGGCCAATGGGCTCCGTGCACAATCTGCCCGCCCAGTGGTTGGCGGGGTCATCGTCGGGATTCTGATGCCGTGGACGGGTCGGAGATGGCTGGCACAGTCAGTCGCCGCGCTTCCAGGACGCCTCGGCAGCGGTTACAGGCAGCTCAGACCGTCGAGTGCTCGACGACACCGAGGGCGTCGCGAAGATGGCGTCGCAGGACGGCCGGGTCGGCCGGGTTGGCCACGAGCCCGAGGTAACCATCGGGACGGATCAGCGCGAGAGCATCGGATCCCAGTCCATACCGCCTTCCGATCGTGTCGTTGGCGTCGACGAGCCAATCCTCTGGCTCACCAGCCTCCGCAGCTGCGGTGCCGACGAGCCGGATCACCCTGCCCAGGTCTCCGAGGATATTCCGCAGCTCCCGGATGGTTTCCGGGTCCGCGCTGCGAACCAGCAACAGCAGGCCGGGACGAGCAAGCAACTGCTCGATGGACACCGCACTCCCATCGACGCGCTGCAGTCCGACCGGATCCGGTGCGTGGTCACCGGCGCGCGCGGAACCGTGGTGGTGGCCACCGTCCTGCACCGACAGTCTGCTGTCGCGGTAGTTCACGGTCAGCTCGGCAACGTTGGTCGCGATCTTCCGCCCAAGGGGGTGGAGATGACCCGCGAGGAACAGGGCCACGTTGCGGACGGCGCCCTCGGGTCCCGCGAACCCGCCGACTTTCGTGAAAATCGTGGTGTTGCGGACGACCGCGGCGCCAACGGGGTGTCGCTCGTCCTGATAGGTGTCGAGTAGGGCCGCGTCCGCCCGGCCCTTGGCCACCAGGGCGAGTTTCCAGGACAGATTCGCCGCGTCCTGGATGCCGGTATTCATCCCCTGGGCCCCGATCGGGCTGTGGACGTGGGCGGCATCGCCGGCGAGCAGGACTCGACCGTGGCGGTAGTGCGGCACCTGTGCGTGGTGCGCCTCGAAGTAGGTGAGCCAGTCCGGATCGTGCACCTGGACCAACCCACCCATCCTGGTGTCCGCCAACGCCCGGACCCGTTCCAGGGTCGGGGCCTGCACCCCTGGCTCGGGTGCGTCGACGAAGAACATGATCCGGGCGCGAGTGCCGGCCAACGGAAACAGGAAACCCATGCCGTCGGGATGAAGGAACGCCCGGATGGCGTCCGGCGGGAGCGACGTATCGACATGCACGTCGGCCATCGCGAAATGGTGGCCCTGGAAGGACCCTTCCAGCTGCGTGCCCAAAAGGTGTCGGGTCGTGCTGTGGCCGCCGTCAGCGCCGACGACCCACCCGAACCGGCCGGTCCCATCGCCGGCCGACGAACGCAGGGATACCTCGACGCCGTCGCCGTCCTGGGCCAGCGCGGTCAGGGCGACACCCCGTTCAACCACCACGCCGAGTTCGGTGGCGCGTCCCTCCAACACCGCTTCGGTGTCGGGCTGGGCGACATCCAGCACGTAGGGATGCCGGCTCGAGATGGTTTCCAGGTCGATACGGGCCCGGGTGCCGCCCGTCCGACCGCTGACCACCTCCAGGGCGCGCATCCGCCGACCGCGGCGCTCCAACCGGGGGAGCACGCCCAACGACGCGAGCATTTCCAGGCTCCGGGCCTGTATGCCAACTGCCCGTGACTGAGTCGTCCGCTGGGGGAGCGCATCGATCAAACGCACGTAAACACCGAGGCGGGCGAGCTGGCAGGCGGTGACCAGCCCGACCGGTCCCGCGCCCACCACCAGTACTTCCTCCGTATCTGGCATGTGGTGTATTCCCTTTCCCATCGATTGAGACGACCAGGTCGCTGCTTCTGAGGTGGCCTCCGACAACCCGGTGGGTAGCGGTGGGTGCCAGCGTTGCTCGTCGTGGCCCGGCGGCGACTGTGCAGAATTCGCAGTTCGATGGGTCAACCGCCTGTTGCGTCGACAGTTGCTGCTGAGAATGCGGACGGCGCGGTCGGTCCAGCGGATGATCATGCCCTGCGAGTGCGGCCGCCACTCGTGCCGATGGCGCGGGTGGGCGGACATTTCTGTCGCTAGGCGGGTCCCCCGATCGGCCGTGGTCCGTCCGACCGACCGACGCGCGGGGGATGGAGTTGGGGGTTGGACAGTGGCCCGCGGACCACTTCGGCGTCTGGAGCCGCTCGATTCGCGACGGCTCACCTTCGGCGGGCGATGGTAGCCGGGTCTGGGATCCGAGAGCCGCAATCTCCATGCGTCCGACCGGGCTCACGGACCCTTATGTCGAGCCGACCGCAGGAACTGTGCATAATTCGCAGTTCCTTCACAGTCCTACGAAGACTATGGGAGTTACGAGGAGAACTCCGCTAGGCTTCGGTGGCGCTCATCGATTGATCAACGATTCCGGCGCACACCCGTTGCAGGACAACATCAACCAACCTGGAGTACACAGTGAACAATTCGGTCTCAGAGGTCGAAACGATCAATAGTGCAGACACCGGCCGCTTCTTGCGCGACTGGTTCCGCCGGCTGGCTGAAAGCGGTTGGACAGCAGACGTGTTCCTCGCGCATCTGTCGGATGACATCGTCTGGACCGCCACCGGATCATCGCCGGTTTCCGGCACTTTCCATGGGCTGCAGGCCTATACGGACGGGGTCTTTCGAAAGCTCGACGAGCGTCTGGTGAGCTGGCCGACACCAAAAGTCGAGCGGATCCTGGTCGACGGAGATTGGGGAGTGGTCGAGTTCACTTCAACCGGCGGTCTGGGCAAGAACGGTACCGACTACAACATGCGCTACTGCTGGTTGATGCATATCACCGGGGAAAAGGTCGACCAGGTCATTGGATACTACGACCAACTCAAGGTGGCGGAACTCTTCAAGTGACACTCTGCCGCTCGACAGGATTGAAGTGGTCGACGGATTGTCCACGGAGGTCTCTTCGTCGACCAGGTCGGCGCAGGGATCTCGACACGATCTCAGCGTGCTGTCTTCGCATGCGGCGCTGCACGCGCCTTCGGCAGGCAGCACGCCGATCTCGAAACTCCGAGCGCACAAAAGCGCATTCCGCCTGAGAGCCATTCACCCTGATGATGGGACCACCATGACAGTCTCCACCAGTGCATTGGAACCCAATCCGCAGCCAGCAGTTTGGTCGGCACCAGCCGCCCAGGATCTTTCCGGCATCATCGGACACCACATCGTCTACACGTACGCGAACGACTGGAAATACGAAATGTATATCAAGAATGCCACCACGATCGACTATCACGTGCACAGCGGTGACGTCGGTGGTCGAGTGGTCAAGGGTCAGCAGGTTGACCTGGTGCTGTTGGACGACGAGCACTACAAGCTGTCCTGGACCGAGCCGACCGGAACCTCGGTGGCCGTCAATTACCTGCCTGGCAAGCGCCGGGTACATGGCAGCACCTTCTTCCCGCAGTGGGTCGCGGCTGACGGATCGAAGATCGCCGTCTACCAGAACGACCACCTGGATGAGATGCGGCGGCTTCGGGCCGCCGGACCGACCTACCCGATTGAAGTGATCACCGAATTCGCCACCATCACCTCGTTCACCTTCGTCGGCGTCGACGACGAAACGGTGATCGCGGCGCCACCCCGGTAGCGACCAGAACGACTCGGTGATCGATACTCGCGGCAGAGATGACAACGATCGTGTCGATCACGGAGCTGAGAGCAAACTAGGGCAGCGCTCGCCGGGCGCGGCTGATCGCCTCCGTCGATGGCCCTGCCCCGAACGATCATGGCTCACGCTGACGGTGATACCGGGGCCGGCCCAATACCACCCACAGCAAAGTCATCGGTGAATTCCCCTTGTGGGTAATTGGTGGTTTCAATTGCGGGTCGCCTCAGGAGGGGATCTTGAGGGTGCCACCATTCGCGTCATTGAATTCGTCGGCATGACGCGGCGTCTGCCTCAGGCGCCGCCGTCGTCCAGGAGTTTGGTCAGCAGACTGCGCAGCTGTCGGTGACCGCGTGCGCCGAGGCGGTCGGTCAGCTGCTTCTCGATACCGTTGATGGTGGCGATGCCGGCGGCAATGCACGCCTGCCCCTTCTTGGTCAGGGTGATCAGCTTGGCCCGCCGGTCTGCCGGGTCGGGGCGGCGGACGACGTAGTCGAGCTGCTCGAGCTCGTCAACCAGCTCGCCCATTGCTTGCGGCGACATGTTGGCCCGCCGTGCCAGCTCGGTCAGCCGCGAACCTTCGGGGGCGATCTGCGCGAAAACAGCGGAGTGGGCAGGCTTCTGCGGGAAGCCGGCGCCCACCACGCCGTCGACGATCCGAAATCCCAGCAGGCTGTACGCGCGGCCGAGCAGGGTAACGGTGTTGACGGTCTGCGGGGGCTGTGTCACATTGTTCAGGGTAGCCTGAATATCAGGGAAGACCTGAGGATCCGGGTCCGTGCGGTGCTGTACGGATGGAGACTGGCCGTGACAGGTGCCATCGAGTTGAACGGGCTCACCAAGTCCTTCGGGGGCGTGCTCGCGGTCGACGACGTGAGCGCGGTCGCGCGAGCGGGTCAGGTGACGGCCTTGCTCGGACCCAACGGGGCCGGCAAGACCACGACCCTACGGATGCTGCTCGGGCTGGTGGCCCCGGACCGCGGAACCGCAAACTTTAGTGGCCGGCGGTACGAGGAGCTGCCAGACCCGGTCCGTCAGGTCGGCGCGGTCCTCGAGACGTCCGGCTACCACCCCGGGCGGACTGCGCTGGACCACCTGCGTGTCCTGGCGACGGCGTCGAGTCTGCCTCACGACGCGCCCGTGCGGGTCCTGGCCGAAACCGGGCTGGCCGCGGCCGCGCGGCGGCGGGTCGGGCAATTCTCCCTCGGCATGCGGCAGCGGCTGGGGCTCGCCGCCGCGATGCTCGGCGACCCCGCGGTCCTCGTCCTGGACGAGCCGACGAACGGCCTCGACCCGCCGGGCGTGCGGTGGTTACGCGGATACCTGCGTCGACTCGCCGACGAAGGTCGCACGGTGCTGTTGTCCAGCCACGCGCTCAGCGAGGTCGAGCTGACCGCCGACCACGTGCTCGTCCTGGCCCACGGGCGGCTGCTCCGGTCGTCGACCCTCGCCGCGCTGCGCGCCGAGGCCGGCGTCGGCTCCCAGGTCCGCACGCCGCACCCGGACCGGCTCGCCGCGGTCCTGGATGCGGCCGGCCATAGATACCGACCTATCGATGCGGGACTGGCCGTCGACGCGACACCCGAGCAGGTCGGGGAGCTCGCGGCCCAGCACGGGGTCGTTCTGCACGGCCTGGAGGGGACCGCGGACCTGGAGCAGGCCTTCTTCCGGCTCATCGAGGAGTCCGGCCCGGCAAAGCGCCTTTCACCGGCCGAAGGGGCGCTGTCGTGAAGGCGCTCCTGCACGCAGAGCTACTCAAACTGCGCAGCACGCGGATGACGGCGGGGCTGCTGCTTGCGACCCTGGGCCTCGTCGCCCTGACGGTCACGGTGAGTGTCCCGGACGCCGGCAACGAGAACGCGCCGCTCTCTCTCGGCGACCCCGACCTCTTGGCCGACGCGGTGGCGACCGGTTTCGGCGTTCCCCAGTTGTTGATGGTGCTGTTCGGCACGCTCGCCTTCACCCAGGAGTTCCGCTACGGCACGGTCACCTCGACCTACCTCGGCGAGCCGCGCCGCACCCGCGTCCTGGTCGCGAAGTGGATGTCGCTGGCACTCGCCAGCGTCGTCATCACCACCGCGACACTTGCCCTGTCGGTGGCGCTCGGGATCGCACTCATCCGCTCGCGGAACGGCGACGTGACTGTTGCTGGGCACTTTTGGGGGGTGGTTGCCAGCGGGTTCGTCGTGATGGCGGCTTACGGCGTCATCGGCGTCGCGGTCGGCGCTTTGGTCCGCAACCAGATCGCCGCCGTCGTGGGGGTGCTGGTCTGGATGACCGCCGTCGAGTACACCGTGATCCCCGCATTCCCGGCCATCGGACGCTGGCTGCCCTTGGGAGCCACCAGTGCGCTGTTCCAGCTCGGCCCCTCGATGGGGCTCGACGGAAAGCTGTTGTCCACCAACGCTGCTGGGTTCGTCCTTGTCGGCTATACCGCGGCGGCGGTCCTCCTTGCGCTCCTCATCACACCAAAGCTGGACGTCCGCTAACTGCGCGCCGATGCGTTGCGGGCGCGGTCATCCGCGACCTTGGAAATCCTGCTCATGGTGGTTGGCGTCATGTGGCCGGGGGTCCTGCCGGCGGTGACTCGCCGTTGGCGGTACCCAGCAGGAGGCTGCGGAGCACGTCGACCGCCAGATGCGGGCTGCTCAGCACGGGCACCGACACTGCCAAACTGGACCGCCGCGGCGGCGGGCGCGAGCGAGAAGTGCTCCAACACAATGAGATCGCTGACTTCATCGACGGCGCGGGCGGTTGCGACCACTGCGGGCAAGCAGCGACTCGTGGTCACCGGTCGGGCCGCCCCCGGTGGCACCGAGGACGGCGGTACCGGTGACACGGGTTTCGGTGCCAGTTGCCCCGGCCGCGCGGTCGAGGCTCGCCAGGTAGCTGTTGAGGCGGGTGACGATGTCCAGGACCCCTGCCTGCTGTGGCCCAAGGACGGCGACCTCGGCGGGGCGAAGGGCGTCGACCTGGGCGAACATGGTCTCGTCCGGCGCAAGAATCGGTACAGGCAGATCGCCCGCGACGCTGTGCGCGACGGGGCCGAAACTCGACGTGCATAGCAGGACAGCCTCGGCGCCATCATCGATGGCATCGGTGATCAAGCTGATCAAGACTTCCCGTGATGCCGCGCTGATGCCCTCTGCCGGACCCGGTTCGCAGAGCCGCTGGTCGAGCAGATGCCGTGGTCGCGCCTCCGGGAAGCATTCGGTGAAGACAAGCTCGGCCGGTCCGACGGTGCCCGGCGACGAGTGGATCACTGCAACGATCGGTTGGTCCGACGATGCGTCGCTCAAGAGGGATCCCCTTCCGCGCAGGAGTAAGGCCAGGTTTCGGCTCTGCCGGGTGAGGTATCGTTTCCGGCCGGCCGCCCGGCATCCGCCGATGGGGCCGGTGTTGGGACGGTCCCTTTCCCGTTCCTCGACGCGCGGTGCACGGACGCGACGCCGTTCTGGAACCAGGACACCCTGATTCCGGTGGATACTGCCCGGCGGCGCCAGCGGAAGTGGATCAGCAGGGGCGCCCTCGGGCCGGGAATCCCGAAAGAACCGATATTTCGATCATCGAATTGGCAGTGCCCATCCGGGGGAGGCAGTGATGACGGTAGTGGTTGGCTACGTGCCGACGCAGACTTGAGATCGGCCCGTTGCCGGCGACCTGGGCAGCGTCGCGCCGGTCCGGCCAAAACACGGGAGGGCGCGCCATGGCGGCGCATGTCATCGGACACGCAAGATGCTCCACCGACGAACAGGACCTCACCGTCCAACGGGACCGACTCGCTGCGTTGGGTGTATGCCCCCGACCGGATCTCTGCCGACCACGCGACCGGTTGCAACCGGGAACCACCAGGCCTGCGCCGAGCGTCGGCCGCCGCCTGCCGCGACGGTGACACCCTGCGTGGTCCGCGGATCAGCCCTGACCGCGAAGGACGGTGACGGCGGCTTGAGTCGCTTGGGTGGCCTGCTCAACTTGGGCGGCGGCGCTGACGAGCAACTCTTCACTGTGTAGCGGTCCGACCAGTTGCAGGCTGGCGGGCAGTGCCGAGCCGGCGGCGGGAATGGGTTGCGCGGTGCAGGGAACGCCGGCGGGGTTGAACGGCGCGGTCAGGGAGGTGAGTTGGACGACCCAGGGGAGGAGCGTCTGCGCCGAGATCTGGTCCACCCGGGGTGGGAAAACGGGCATCGTCGGCAGCGCAAGCAATTCGACCTGGTCGAAGAGTTCCAGCAGCGAGAGCATCGATGCGGCCAGCATTTCCGGGAGATCGGCGCGCCCAGCGCCCATTTCGTCCCTGAGTGACAGGGCCGCGATGATATCTGGGCCGACTTCATCCGGGTGCTGTTGGATCAGGGTCCTGTTGCTTTCCCAGGCCTCGGCGAAGAAGATCGCGGTGAAGCACTGCATCGCCAGCTCGATACCCGCCCACTCGACGGTAATGACGTCGAATTCGGCGGCCCGGAGAGCGTCATCCACAGCGGTCTCGATGCGCGGGTCGCCGGCCGTGCGCAACCGTCCGATCACCCGCGGTGCGGCGGTGTCGGGACTGAAACCTGTTTCCAGCAGCCCCATCCCAGCGGCGAGCCCAGCGACGCTGGTCGCCATTGGGCCGACGGCATCCAGGGACGGGGCCAGCGGCCAGACGCCGTCCAGGTTCACCCGGCCGTGCGTCGTCTTCAGTCCGACCGTGCCGCAACAAGCCGACGGCACCCGGATGGAACCGCCGGTGTCGGACCCCAGCGCGATGTCGGCCTCCCCTGTCGCGACCGCCACCGCGGAGCCGCTCGACGACCCACCGGGGATCAGGGTTGGGTCCAGCGGGTTCACCGGGGTGCCGAACCACGGGTTCGTGCCGATCGGCAACATCGCCAGTTCGTGCAAGTTCGTCTTCCCGACGATCCGTGCGCCGGCTGCGCGGGCGCCGGCCAGACAGGCCGCGTCGGCATCCGCCGGCACTGCGATTCGGGCGACGGCGCGGCAGCCGGCGGTCGTCGGCACATCGGCGACGTCGATGAGATCCTTCACAGCCAATCGTGGGCCGGCACCGGTCGAGTCGAGAGTGGTGATGAACGTCGTCACGATTGCCTCCCGCCGGCCCGCGACAATGCCGCGGCGGTTCTCTCGGTGTCCTCGCAGGTCCTGACGAAGATGATCTTCCCGTCGGTAAAGCGCCACCAATGCTGCATGTGCAGCACTGCGCTCCGGCTGGTCGACTTGACGGTGAACGCCCATCGGATGGCCACCATCACGTCGCTGTCGTCAGCGGTGAAGGACAGCGGGGTGAACTCGGTGATCTCCACCGCGGAGCCGATTTCCTTGAAGAACCGGGGCACCTCGGCCTTTCCGCGGTAGCGGCCGTACCACGGAACCACCGGGTCGGGTTCCTCGGACACCGAGATCCAATCGACGTCGTCGGCGAGCGCGGTCAGGATGGTGTCGAGGTCGCCGCGGCCGAACGCCGCGTAGACACGTTGGAGTGTTTCGATCTTCGGGTCGGACATGCGGTTCGCCTCTCGCGGGTCATGTTTGCGGGTGTCTTCTTCCGGTCTGACGATGCCCGCGATCGGTGCCCGGTCGCATCGGGAGTACTCCCCATCTACGGTGTCGAAGGTGGGCGTCGCCGTCACCAAGGTGCAGTTCGTGGCGTTGCTCGCCGTCGCCCAGGACCACGCCTTCGGACAACCGCCCGGATCCCAGTTGCGGGCCGTCGTGCTCAGTCAGCACCTCGCGACTGCAGCGGGTGCCGACCCGGCGGAACACGCGACGACGTGGTGGACCTCGGCGCTGCGGTTCCTGGGCTGCACCGGCCATGCCTATGAGACGGCGGCGCTGTTCGGTGACGAGATCGACTTGCGGGCTCGATCTCTGCGCGCAGACAGTTCCAGTCCGGCGGAATTCCTCCGATTGGCGATCAGCCACGCTGGCCTCGGCCGATCCGCGGCCGGCCGACTCGGCTCGGTCGTGGCAGTGGTCGCGGGCGGCAGGAAGGCAGCCGAGCTCAACTTCCGGATGGCGTGCGAAGTTGCCGATGCGTTCGCGGTTCGGCTCGGCCTGAACGAACCGGTCCGCGCCGCGCTCGCGGCGAACTTCGAACGATGGAATGGCCATGGGCTGCCCACCGGTTCGCGGGGCAACGCCATCCCCCGACCCATGCGAATCGCCCAAATCGCTCAGGAATTCGAGGTCCTCGCCCGGGTCGAGGGAATCACCGAGGCCGTGGAGATCGTCGCCACCAGGCGCGGTCAGGCGTACGACCCGGACCTGGTCGATCTCGTCATCCAACACGGGTCGCACTGGTGGGACTGCATCGAATCGGCCGACAGTTGGGACGAGGCCGTCAAACTCGCCCCGCCGGGCCCGGCACTCGGCGATGCCGCCATCCATGAAGCGCTGCTCGTCCTCGCCGACTTCGCCGATCTCAAATCACCCTGGACGAACGGCCACTCCCGGGCCGTCGCATCGCTGGTGCTACAAGCGTCCGGACCGTCCGCACACGCGGCAGCACTGGTCCACGACCTCGGTCGGGTCGCGGTCCCCAACACCATCTGGGACAAACCAGGACCACTCACCCGCGACGAACGGGACCGGGTCGAAACCCACGCACTGGTCACCGACCAACTTCTCCGACGGGTTCCCTACACTGCCGCCCTGGGCGGAATGGCGGGCGCGGCGCACGAGCGCCTCGACGGGTCCGGCTACCACCGACGTCTCACCGCAAGGCATCTCACCGACGAACAGCGGGTCATCGCCGCCGCAGACTGCTATCAGGCCATGACCTCGGACCGCCCCTACCGTGACGCCAAGACAGCCGCAGCCGCCGCCGACGAATTGCGGATCATGGCCCGGGACGGCCGCCTCGACGGGGAAGCCGTCGAACGGGTCCTGGCCGCGGCCGGACACCGCCGCGCTGCGCGTCCTCCGCTGCCGGCCGGACTCACCGCCCGCGAGGCCGAGGTCCTCCGACTGCTTGCCCTCGGACTCAGCACCCGGAAAATCGCCGAGCAGCTGGTGATCACAGCCAAGACCGCGGACCACCACGTGCAGCACATCTACAGCAAGATCGGTGTCTCAACCCGCGGCGCAGCAGCGCTTTTCGCCATCGACCACGGCATCCTTACTCCTCAGGAATAGAGATGCCAGACTCATGTGGGTAAATCGTGGATTTGACCTCGCCCTGAGATCTGCCCGCGCCGTCCCGTTGAGAGCTGGTCGATGTGGCCGCGATGCTCGCCGTTGGCCGCCGGATCGCTGGCGGGCCGGCCAGTCCGGTCAGGCCGCGGTTGCCTGGGCCTCGGACGCGATGGCGGCCAGCTCGGGCCGTGTCGGCCCCTGGCTGACCGGTGGCCGCCAGCCGGTCTCGAACACGGACCTGGCCAGCGGTTCGACCGCATCGAGACACGACGGCAGGCCCAGCATGGTGATGTACGGGACGATCGCCGGTGCGATCGACGGATCCTGCGAAGCGGCCGCCATGATCAGGTCCGACGGCAGCCGGTCGGCCAGGTCGATGTCCTCACCGTCCCACCGCCTGCTCAGCGAGTCGTCCATCCGTCGGTGGTCCTCGACCCAGGGGCGCATGTTCTGCTCGCACCAGTCGTCGAACTCGACGGCCACGGCATCGGCGTCTCCGTCACCGTCCATGGCGTGCTCGTCGATGAGGTCGAGCAGCCGGCCCGCTTGCAGGTAGCTGGTGGTGATGCCGCGCCCGAAATTGGGTGTCGTGGTGCAGACCGCGTCGCCCACGAAGATCAGACCGGGCAACGCGAGGGTGCCGCCCGCCCCGCGCTGCCCGCGGTAGGCGTTGAGCAGGGGACCGCCCGGCAGCACGTCGGTGAGTGGGCGGGAGACCGCTGGGTCGGTCCACGCGGCCAGCCCGGGGATCGCCCGGGCCGCGGCGTCGAAGGCCGCGTTGTGCCGCAACGGCACCAGTGAGCGGTCACTGGTGTTACGGACGATGAGGGTGGAGAACGTCCCGCGCTCGTGCAGGAAGACCAGTACCTGGTAGCCCTGGTAGTCACCCTGCCAGGCAATCGGGTTGGGCATCGGCGGGGTCGGGACGCCGTCGTGCAGCTGGTACTGCCGGTCGACGTAGGCGATGCCGCACGGCCCGCCGAGCTGCGGTCCGGTGCGCAGGCTGCGAGTCACCCGGCTCGCCCGTCCGGACGCGTCGAGCACCAGGTCGGCTTCGAGACTGACGCCGTCTACCCGGATCCCGCTCGCCCGGCCGCGGTGGATGGTGACCTCCTCCACGTGGCCCTGCCGGATCGACATTCCGGGCTGCTCGAGAGCTGCCGCCCGCACCGACGCCTCGAAAGTCGCCCGGCGCGACCGAATCCCCGCCTGGACTAGTCTTCCGTCCGGCAGGGTCATCTGGATCGGCTCCCCGCCGGCCGCGAGCCAGTTCTCCCAGGCGGCCGGCGCCTCGCGCTGCAGGATTCTGATGATCTGCGGGCGAAAGCCGTGGGCATGGTGGAACTGCATGACGCCCTTGCGGGGCCAGCTGCCATCCGGTGCCGGGCCGCCGTCCCGATCGACCGCGACGACCCGATGGCCGCGGCGCGCCAGTCCGATGCCCATGACAAGGCCGGTAGGCCCGGCTCCGATGATGGCGATCTTCATCCTGCTCTCCAGCCCAATTCGTGTTACCGTCGGTGTGCCGAATATGACCAGCATGGGAGAGACGGGCGATGCCGTCAAGTGATTTGCGAGGTTTGCGGTGAATGGGCCCGCGAAGCGGGCGTATGCCTCGCCATTGCGCGACGAGCAGGCCCGCGCCACCCATCGCGCCATCGTCAACGCCGCGGCGCAGCTGTTTCAGCAGAATGGTTATGCGGCAACCACTATCGACGCGATCGCCGCGGCCGCCGGGGTGAGCCGCAAAACCGTGTTCGCCTCCGGCGGGAGCAAGTTCACGCTCCTCAAGGATGCCTTCGACTGGTCGCTGGTGGGGGACGACGAGCCGATCGCGATGGCCGATCGGGAACCGGTGCAGCGCATCATCGCCACGACCGACCCGGCAGAGGCCGTCCGGCTCTGGGCCGAGATGATCACCGAAACCGCCACCCGGGTCGCCCCGATCGGTGCTGTGCTCGTCGCCGCGGCACAGGTCGACCCGGACGCGGCGGACATGCTGCGCACGTCCGACGGGCACCGACTGGAGGGCGCGCGGGCGTTCGTCGATCACCTGGTCTCCATCGGCGGCCTGCGGCCCGATCTGGATCGGGCAGAGGCGGCCGACCTGTGCTGGCTGGCAATGGATCCCGGACCCTACCGGCGACTGGTCACGGAGCGAGGGTGGTCGCCGTCCCGCTACCGGCGCTGGCTGACCGCTGCGGTCAGCAGGGAGTTGCTGGAGCGGGCCTGACAATCGAGCTCAGGTCCGTTCCCGCGCCGCGGACGGGAACCGACGGTCCACACTGGGCAGATGCCGCAGGACTGGGACGACGCAGAATCAGAATCAGAACCGGCCCCTCCGAACCCCGACCTGGGCGGCGACCCGGTGTGCTGGGCACCGCGGGTGTGCCCGGACTGTGGCCTGTTCGTTCCCGTCGAACCACCCACCACATGCCCGAGATGCGGGGCACTGGTCGGCGTGGACTGAGGCCGGGTTGGTCTCCTTGACCTGCGTCCGCACCCATGTCGGCTCGGCGTTTCCCAGCACCGCCGGCGCCGCGCGCGGCAGGGCCCGCCCGATGACGCACACCGCTCCAGGTAACACGCCGGACCACCGGCATGAAGATCACGAGCAATAGCGATCATGGGCTTCGGCGGGCCCCGTCACTGCTCGTGCCGATGCATCAGCGGTGACGATCCCAGCGTGGCGAGAGAGGCGGCAAGCAACGGCGGGAGCGCCCGGCACCGCCGCGGCAGCCGCTATCAATTCTTCAATGGTGATGTTCTCCTCGCCGTCGCGCACCGCCCATTCCGCGCGGTAGTCAGGGTGGTCGGCGAAGGCCCCGGCCTCGTTGCGGAGGGCGGCTTCGACAGTGGGCGGGTCGTCCTGTTCCTGGTAGGCGCCGACCAGGACGAAAATCGACAAGCGCCGGTCGTCAGACATGTTCACGTCTGCTGTTCGGTGCATGAGGAAGGCCGCGAGGTCGTCCAGGGTGTCGTTCATTTCGGCTCCGTGATCTGGTACCGCGCGGCCTTCCCCGGCCGCAGAATCGGCAGGGCAGCGAGCATCACGCTGACGGAATCAGCTGGTGTGGTTCGTGAACGTCGACAGCGGCTGGTCGTTCTCGACGAAGTAGGTGGACAGCATCTGGCCGGTCTCGGGGCCGACGTCGAGCGCGTTGTGCGGTTCGCCGGGCGACATGATGAAGGAGTCGCCGGCATTCAGCGTGAGCGTTTCCTTTCCCTCGATCATCATTCTCACCGTTCCGGCCAGGATGTAACCGACTTCTTCGCCCGGGTGGGTGTGCCAGCCCGACTCGACGCCCGCCGGGATCTCGGTGAGGACCTGGACGATGTCACGTCCGGGGATCGATGACGCCTTGTGTTGGAGTTCGGTGCGATGGAGTTTCCGGGCGAGCGCGTCGGCCGGCGCAGAGGACGTGGCCATGGCGCTCAGGCCAACTTCCGCAGTGCGGTCAGGATCACGTCGGTGACCTCTTGCGGCCGCGAGATCATGATCACGTGAGAGCCTTCGAGCTCGACGATCTCGGCGCCGGCCCGCTTGGCCATGGACAGGATGACGTCGGCTCCGGCGGCCTTGTCGCCGGTCGCGACCACCGCCCAGGACGGCAGGGTCTTCCAGGCCGGGACGCCGGACTTCTCGTCGAAAGCGGCTGCGGCAACGGGCCTCTGGGAGGCGCCGAGCACTCCGGCCTGGGTTTCGCTGAGATCGCTGGCGAAGACCTCGTAGAAGGCCGTCGGATTGACGTACAACTCGATGGCGGTTTCGTCACCGTTCCCGGTCGGGTAGCGGGCCTGGACCAGTGCGGGGCCCAGGGCGCTGTCGCGTGAGGTGCCCTCGACCTCGCTGAGTACCTCGTTCTCGTCGGGGGCGAAGGCAGCGACAAAGACCAACCCGACGACGTTGGGGGTGGAGGTTGCGGCGTTGCTGATGATCGCTCCGCCGTAGGAATGGCCGACGGCGAGTACCGGACCGGGGATCTGCGAGAGCGCGCTGGCGACGTAGGCGGAGTCAAAGGCGATGCCTCGCAACGGGTTCACCAGCGCCTGGACCTTGACACCGGCGGCCAACAGCAATTCGGTGACGCCGGCGAAGCTTCCGGCGTCGGCGAACGCACCGTGGACCAGTGCGACGGTGGGAGATGTTGCGTAGTTCTCGGTCATGTCAGTGTCCTTCTCGGGTTGGGGGTTCTGGTGGGAATGGTGGGAATTGATGGTGCGGGACGAACGGGTTCGGGTCAGCTGGTGAGGAAGGTCAGCAGGTCTTTGTTGAATTCCTGTTCGTGCGCTCCGGTCAGCCCGTGGGGTCCTCCTGGGTAGATCTTCAGGGTTGCGTTCGGCACGATCCTCGAGGACTTCAGGGCCGAGGCGCCGATGGGCACGATCTGGTCGTCGTCGCCGTGCAGGATCAGCGTGGGAACGTCGATCTTCTTGAGGTCTTCGGTCAGGTCCGTTTCGGAGAAAGCCTTGACGCAGTCGTAGGCGCCCTTGATGCCGACGGTCATCGACATGAGCCAGAACGCGTCGCGGGCACCCTGGGAAACCGTGGACCCGTCCCGGTTGGCCCCGTAGAACGGGTACGCGAGGTCGCGGTAGTACTGCGAACGATCGGTCAGGACGCCGTTGCGGATCTCGTCGAACGGTGCGATGGGAAGCCCTTCAGGATTGGTGTCGGTCTTCAGCATCAGCGGTGGGATGGCGCTGAGCAGAACCACTTTGGCGACCCTGGCTGTCCCGTGCCGGCCGACGTACCGGGTGACCTCTCCACCGCCGGTCGAATGGCCCACCAGCACCACGTCTTTCAGGTCCAGCGATTCGATGACCGCGGCCAGATCGTCCGCATAGTGATCCAGGTCGTTGCCGCCCCATGGTTGGCTGGACCGGCCCCCTCCCCGGCGGTCGTGGGCGATGGCGCGGAAACCTTGGGATGCGACGAAATTGGCGGGGCCGTCCCAGACGTCCGCGGTCAGCGGCCATCCGTGGCTGAAGACCACCGGTTGTCCGCTGCCCCAATCCTTGTAGAAGATCTCGATGTCGTGGCCGCTTTCCTGGCCGACGGTGACTGTTGGCATTGCGGTGCCTTTCTGGTTCGCCCCATGGGGACTTGGTGGGTTGCCGGGCGCGCCGGCACGGCGCGGGTCCGGGTGAACAGTTGGCTCATTCCGGTGTGGGATCAGTTACCCTGCAGATGATCTGGCGCCGTTCGTGCGAGGTGTTCGGTACCAATACTCGCCACCCGAGGAGCCGGGGGATAGTCCCGTCGGCCCGACATCTGACGTCGGGCTGTCCGGACATCACCTTCGGGATAGCCCTACCTCTTCAGGGGTGAGCAGACCCGGGAGTTGCTGGTCCAGCGGCAACGTGGCACGCACGGCGGTGCCGGCGCCGGGTCTGCTGGTGACGGTCAGGGTGCCGTTGGCGGCCTCGACCCGATCGAGCAGCCCGGTCAAGCCGGTACCGTCCCGGGCGTCCGCACCCCCTCTGCCGTCGTCACGGACCTCGATGACCAGGGTCGGGCCATCGACAGTGACATCGACGGTGGCGCGGTTCGCGTGCGCATGTTTCACCACGTTGGTGATCGCCTCGGCGACGATGAAGTAGGCGGTCGTCTCGATCTGCGGCGACAGTCGGGGGGCGGTCACCGTGAGGCCGACCGGCAGGGCGAGGTCGACCAGGAGTGAGTCCAGGCCGCTGCGCAGCCCGCCGCGGGTGAGCGAAGCGGGCAGGATGCCGCGGACGATGTCGCGCAACTCCTTGCTCGCGCGTTCTGCATTGCTCAATGCCTCGTCCAGCAGATCGATGGGCACTTCACCTGCCCGCGCAGCGTCCCGCGCCATTTTGAGAACGATGATGGTGTGGACGAGTCGTTGCTGGGCACCGTCGTGGACGTCGCGCTGCACCCGTCGACGGGTCTCGTCGGCGGTCGCGATGACTCGGGCGCGGGAGGCGGTGAGTTTTGATTTGTTCTCCGCATTGATGATGGCGACGGCGGTCAGCTCCGCGAAGGGCGTCAGCCGCTCCTCGCTCCCGGGCGGCAACGGTGGGCCCGGGGCGAGCACCACAAGGGCGCCCCAGCCGCGTCCTTCGACGGTGACCGGCACTGCGACGGCTCCGACGTCCGTTGCCGTCGGGGAACCTGCCAGCACGGCGGCTCGCTCGATCCCGCTGAGGTGGCCGTGAGGGTTGGGCTCGACCGGTAATCGCAGCCCGACCGGTGTCAGGGAGTTGGTACTCGCCACCACGACGGCGGAATCGTCGGGCTCGTACCGCAGCAAGGTCGACGCCACGTTTCCCAGCAACGACGAGGTTTCGGCGGCCACAGCGTCGAAGATCTGTTCCAGCGTTGCACTCCGGGCCACCAGCTCGGCCACCCGGCGCACTGCGGCCTGTTCATTGGCGAGCAGCCTGAGCGCCTGGCGTGCGTCCGCGGCGGAGAGCGCGGTTGCCGCCAGATCGGCGAAGTCGGACAGGTGCTTTTCCATGGTGTGCGCGAAGGCCTGGCTCCGTCCCACCACGACCAATGTGCCCCGGAGTATCCCGTGAATGACGACCGGCACCGCGGCGCTGGCGTTGAACCCGTGCCGATGAGCGAGTTGTGGCCACACACCTGACATCTCGGCAAGATTGTCGATCCTGGCCGGTTTCCCGGTCCGCCAGACCCGTTGCGTCGCACCATCTCCGGTCCCCGGCGATCGCATTCCGACGGTGATCCCGTCGGGAGCACCGGCCAGCGCGACGATCACACTGCTGCCGTCCGGTTCGTAGTGCAGCAGGGTGCAGAAATCCACCCCGGCGAGCGCGGATGCCTCGACGGTCACCGCCTGGTGTATCTCGTCCGCCGGGGCCTCGCGGGCGGCGAGTTCGGCGATCCGGCGCAGTGCGGCCTGCTCGTCGGCCAGCATGCTGAGTTCCTGACGGGCGTGGGCAGCGGAAATGGCTGTCGCGGCCAGTTCGGCGAAGTTGGACAGGTGTTCCTCGACGGGCCGTGGAACGGGTCCGCCGCGACCGCACACGATCAGCGCACCCCAGAGTCCGCCGTGGATGACGATCGGCACCCCGGCACTGGCCTTGAACCCGCGCTCGTAGGCCAACCGGGGCCAGCGACCGGACATCTGGCCGAGGTCGTCCACCCGCGCCACTTGTCTGGTGTGCCAGACGCGGTGCACTGAACTGTCGCCCGTGCCCGGCGCCCGCATGCCGACCGCGAAGGTGTCTGGGGCTCCGTTGAGCGCAACGATGCGGTTCGCGCCGTCAAGGCCCTCGTACTGCAACACCATCCCGAATTCCACGCCGGCGAGACCGGACGCTTCGACCGCGACCGCCTGCAGCACCTGCTCTGTCGGTGCATCGTGAGCGGCCAGTTCGGCGACCCGGCGGAGCGCGACCTGTTCGTCGGCGAACTCCTTGAGTCGGCCGAGCGCCTCCGCGTTGGCCACCGCGGCGGCCATCAAACCACCGAATTGGTGCAGGCTCTGCTCTGCGGTGGTCAACAGCCGGCGGTCGGCGGTGGCCGCACTCAGCACGCCCCACAGCCGGTCGCCGACGATGACCGGCACGCCGACGCTGGAGGTCAGGCCGTCGAGGAAATGGTCGTTGCGTCGTTCGGCCGGCTCGGAAGCAGCCACGGAGGGCTCGGCAGGCTCGGCAAGCTTGGTGAAACTCTCCACCCTTGCGGAACGCCGCGTGCGCACGATGCGCGGTATCAGCCCGTCGTCGTCCGGCGCAAGGTCGATGTGGGCGCCGATGGCTGCCGCATCGCTGCTACTTCCGACGACAGTGTAGGAATCGGCCTTGTCGAGCCGGATCAACGTGGTCGCCTCGTTGATGATCCCCGCCGCCTCGACGCTGACAGCGCGATAGATCTGGTTCTCCTTGGCACCTCGGGCAATGAGTTCCGCAACCCGCCGCAGTGCCGCCTGCTTGTCGGCCAAAGCCCGCAGCTCGGCACGCGCTTGAGCTCCGGCAACGGCCGTCGCAACGGTTCCGGCGAATTGACCCAGTCGACTCTCGATGTCCGCCGGCAGCGGCCCGTCCATCGACGTCGCGGCCAACATGCCCCACAGCTGGCCCTCCACCGCGATCGGCACGCCGGCCGATGCGTGAAGCCCGGCGACCTCGTTGGCGAATCGATTCCCTGGCGCGTCCCGATAGTTCTCGATCCGGGCCGGCCGGCCGGTGTGCATCACCTGCGCCGTGACGCTGGCGGGATCGATGACGAGCCGCTCTCCACCTGACGGAATACCCGCGCCACTGAACGCGAGCACGTCGACCACTTCATCGTCGACGAAGCGGAGCAGAGTGGTCGGTTGACCGTTCAACACGGCGGACGCGGACCGGACGACCGCCGCGAACACCTCGATCGGGTCCGCTCCGGCCGCCGCGATCTCGGCGACCCGCAGCAATTCCGATTTCTCCCGCGCTCGTTCCCGCAACTCGTCGTTCGCCTGCGCGTTGGACAGGGCGGTGGAGACCAACTGGGTGAAAGCGGCGATGCCGTCTTCGATGTCGTCGGCGAACGGCTCGTCCCGAGTGGAACCCAGCAGGCTGACACCCCACACGCCGCCGTGCAGCATGATCGGGACGCCGACACACCACCGAAGTTCGTTCGGCCCCGCCAAGCCGGCGAGAGGTCCTTTCAGGGGCCATCCGTTCGCCCCGAAGCGCAGGGCACGACCGCTGTCGCGCACCGCCCGGATGTCCTCGTGCAGCACCAGTCGTTGGCCGAGAACGGCAGCGTCACCGACCACCTCCGATGCGGCGAGCAGGACCGCCGTGTCGCCCGTCTCGAAGCGCATGATCAGGCTGACGTCAACGCCTGTGAACTCCGCGATCACCTGGTTGATCACCAGAACGAGGTCCTGCTCCGACCCGCCCGCGGCGACCTGTGTCGCGACACGAGCAAGGGCGGCCTGCCGGTGGGCGATGCGCGCCGCCTCCGCCCGCGACGGCACCTCGGCCGTTGGGGTCCGGTCCGTCGCCGACGGGGAGTAGTAGCTGTGCAGCGAGATCAACCGATCTCCGCGCAACCGGAGGACCTCACAGGTGACGCCGTCCAGGCGCCAGGGGACCGCTGGCTCAGCCGGATCGGAGGGATGCGCAGCGACCTTCTCCATCGGGTTGGTCAGTTGGAATTCGGACACCACCGCATCGCTGGAAACGGCGACGACACGGCGCGACGACACGACAACCCCGGGATACGCCTGGAGAATGCCGGTGAGGTATCCCAGCGCCGCCTCCCGACCGCGCAGCACTCCGGCGTCGACGAGAACCTCCACATCCTGGTCGAGGGTGTCGCAGCCAAGCGTCGAAATCGCGTGCGTTGAACGCGTCGTAGTACCGGTTGGCAACCGCCAGCGGGGTCGAATTGCCGGGTGAACTCGGCGCGCTCATCGCTGTGCCCGTTCCTGCAGGTAGGACAACACCGCCAGCACTCGGCGGTGGTCGGTATCGGCGGCCCCGAGGTCGAGCTTGCGGAAGATCGCGGTCACATACTTCTCCACCGATGCCTGACTGAGATGCAGAGTTTGCGAGATGCCCAGATTTGAAAGACCTTCCGCCATCGCTGCCAACACCTGCCGCTCGCGCGCTGTCAAGGGCTGCAGGGCATCAGCCGACGCCCTGCGGCCCAGCATCACCGAGATGACCTCTGGGTCCAGCGCGCTGCCGCCGGCGGCCACCCGTCGGACGGCGTCGACGAATGCCGGCACGTCCCCCACCCGCTCCTTGAGCAGGTAACCGACACCGGCCGGGTGATCGTCGATCAGATCAGTGACGAAACTCGGCTCGCAGAATTGTGACAGGACCAGCACACCTGTCCCGGGCAGCCGCCGACGCACCTGAACGGCGACCACCAACCCGTCGTCCTCCCGGCGCGGCGGCATCCGAACATCGACAACCGCGATGTCCGGGCGAAATGCCAGGATCTTGCCGAGCAACTCATCGGCGTCACCAGCCCGCGCCACGACGTCCAGCCCGGCGGCCTCGAGGATCTTGGCGATCCCCTCCCGCAGCAACACATCGTCTTCGCCGATGACAACTCGAAGCGCCGGGGCGGGCAGAGCCGTTGTCTGCATCGAACTCAACCCTGTTCTATGAAGTCGCGCAGCTCGACCCCCGACAATTCGTCCTTCGGCACGAATCCGGACGCCCCGGCCCGCCGGGCGGCGGACACATTGGCCGAGTCGGAGTCGGAGGAGATCAGGACCACCCGCATCGGCCACGGCATGGCAATGAGCTGCTCGGTCAGCGAGAAGCCGTCGCCGTCCGGGAGCCCGATGTCGACCAGCACGATGTCGGGGCGCAACTCCGAGGCACGTGCCAATGCTCCGGCAACGGTGCCCGCCTGACCTACCACGACGTGACCCCAGCCGGTGACGACCCTGGCGGCAAGGTCGCTGAAGGCTTCGTCGTCGTCAACAATCAGGACGTCACGGGCCACCGCCTCAGGATTCCACGGACCGCCGCCCGAAGAGGTAGGGCTAACCGGAAAACTCGGTCACCCCGGGATGATCGCCCCCGACGGCCCGCGGCAGCTCCGAGCTGAGATCGGGCCAGCCCTACCCCTTTCTTGTGCAGGCCGGATCGCTGGCGACGTCAGTTGCATCGTGCTTGGGTGGTACGAAGCTAAGGTGTTGCGACCCAAGGGTTTCCGTAGGCGTGACTCTCCAGCGGGAATCGGACGGACGGCCGGCCTCGCATGAGGCGGCAGCGCGGTGATGGTCGCCGGAGTCGAGATTCAACGCTACGGGCCTCGGGGGAGCGAGAACGCGGCGGGCGTGGTCGGCGAGGCGTTGCCGAATGTGGTCGCCCTGGCTGATGACGACGACACCCGCGAGGACGACGAGCCCGCCGAGAAGTTCGCTGGGGTAGGGCAACTCGCCGAGCCAGACAAAGGCGATCAGGACGGCGACTGCGGGCACGAGGTAGAGCAGGGACGTCGAGGTGGTGACGGGAAGCCGGGCCACCGTGTACCCCCAGAACACGAACCCGAGTGCGGAGGGCAGCAGGCCGAGGTAGATCGCCGCCCCCAACGCCGGCGCCGGTCCGGCCATCAGGTCGTGCCATCCCCAGGGCAGCATCGGCAGTGTCATGACGGTGCCGGCCACCATGGCGTAGGTGGCCACCTCCAGACCAGTGCGGTCACGCAGCAACGCCTTGGTCAGCGGGTGGTAGACGCCCTGAACGAGCATCGCGCCCACCACGATCCACAGCCCGGTGCTCGCCGTGGCACCCGTCCGCGCCAGGCACACCCAGGCCACGCCGCTCAGCGCCACCGCGCTGCCCATGACCTTGGCCACGGTGAGACGCTCGCCGAGCGCACCTGTCGCGATGGCCACGCTGACCAGCGGCGCGGCGGCAACGATGATGCTCGCGGTACCGGCCGGCACCGCGAGTTCACCCCAGTTCAGCAGCACCTGATAGGCCGTCATCCCGAAGAACGCGGCGACCACCAGCAGCGGCAGCTGACGGCGCTCGGGCAACCGCACCCGGAAGAATGGGGCGACGACGAGCAGCGCCGCTGCTGCCACAACCATGCGCACGAACGACAGGCCGATGACGCCAAGGCCGGGGGCGGCGACCTGAATCGCGGGGAACGCGCTGGCCCACAACACGACGACACCGAGGCCGGCCGTGAGGACCTTGAAGGACTTCATGCGACCCAGGATGAACCCACCCGTCCCGTCTGGTCTATTGACGATTAGTGACTCCATACGTAACGTTCGCTGATGTGTTGGAAGTGCGCCGATTGGCGATGTTGGCCGAGCTGCAACGGCTTGGCACGATCGCCGCGGCCGCGAAAGTCCTGCACCTGAGCCCTCCGGCGGTGTCGATGCAACTCGCCGCCCTGGAACGCGAGGTCGGTTTCGCCCTGACCGAACGGACCGGCCGGCGCCTCGCACTGACTCCGGCCGGGCAGGTGCTCGCCCAGCACGGCCACGACATCGCCGATCTGGTCAGCGTCGCCGAGATGGAGATCGAGGCGCTGCGCCAGGGCAGCGCCGGCACGTACCGGATCGCGGCGTTCCCGACCGCCGCCCGTTCGTACGTGACTCGAACCTGGCGACAGCTACGTGACGGCCTCCGGGTCGGTCCCGCATTGCGGCTCACCGAGCTCGAGCCCGACCAGGCCACTGCGGCGCTGGCCCGCGGCGATGTCGACCTCGCCATCACCCACGCGTACTCCAACGTCCCATCGGTATCGGCGCCGGCCCTGCTCGCCACCCCGCTGGTCAGTGAGGACGTGCTGCTCGCCACCACCGCGCACGCAGCGCCCACCCCCACTCGATCGGGCGCCGCCCGGTTGCAGGAGCAGGCCAGGAGTGACTGGGTGGTACCGCACGCTGAACTCGCCTGCGCCGAGATGGTCCAGCGCGCCTGTGGCGCGGCCGGCTTCCAACCCACCGTCGTCGCCGAGGCCACCGACTTCTCCGTGCAACTTGCGCTCGTCGCCGCCGGCATCGGCGTCGCACTCGTGCCGCGCCTGGCGGCCCAACGGGCGCCCGAGGGACTGCGACTGCAACCCCTGCAGCAGCCGGTGCAACGACACCACTTCGCACTCATCCGTCGCTCCTCACGCAACGACGCCGGGATACGTCGCATCGTCGAGCTACTCGAGGACAACGCCAACAGGCTCGTCGCCGAGATGGCAGCCGATACGTAGCCGTCCCGATTGACCGCAAGAGCGCTCCGACTCAAAGGCGCGAACTACGACAACAATGCCTGAGTTCCGGATCAGGAAAGGCGATCGCCACCACCGCCAACCGCTGCCGCTAACCCGGAATGGAGAGGATCGCGGCGATGGCCCGCAGCGGCCGCCGCCAAGCGGCGGCGACCGGTGCGGGCCGGGGGAGTACCCCGTGCTCATGCCTCCCAGATTGCGGCGTAGGCCATGTCGCCGTCCATTTGGTATCCGCTGATCGACTGGAGGAGGTGTCCGGCCCGCCGTTGCCCGTTGAGCAGCGTGTTCAGGCCGGTCGACCGGACATCGTTGCGGACCTTTCGGTCGGGGATGCCGCCGCGCCAGATTCCGCAGTACCGGGTCTGGCCCTGGTGGTAGTAGCCCTTGAGGTAGGTCATGAATGACTGGTTGGCGTGGTGGGTGGTGAAGGTGTCCTGCAGGCCGGCCGAGGTCATGGCCTCGTTGAGCTCGAGGCCGGTGGTGGCGCTGCTGCCGACGTAGTCGTACAGCGCGGTGAATGACAGTTGCCCGTTGACCGAGACCACGCTGATGTTGCTGGGCACGAACCCTTCCGCGGTCCAGGCGGTGAAGAACCCGCGGTGCTGACTGTAGGTCTGGGCGTGGTAACCCCTGGGGTCCTTCCGCGGTTTGAGCGCCGGCGGTCGTTTGAAGATCGCCGCGAACAGCTGCTTGCCCTGCCGGAAACTGAAGTAGCTCTCCACCTGCTGCAGGTGGTAGCCCTTGCTGGACATGTCGTTGTAGGTCTGCTGGTACCCGGCAGCGTCCAGGCCGTGAAAGGTGGGTTGGTCTGCGCCCAATGACGGCCGGAACACCACCGCGAAGAATGTGTAGAAGTAGAACGGTCCCTTGTCGATGGTGTACGTGCTGATCCACGCCGGGGACAAGCCTTTGGCGCGCATCTGCTCGTACACGCCCTGGTACTCGTTCTCCTCGACTGCCAGTTTCACGACCTCGGGCCAGCGGGGGGTGCCGGACGGCTGCAGGAACGAGTCCATCACCGCGCTGTCGGTGGTGCTGCCCTCAGGGATGCCGCGGCCGGCGAGTGCGGTCCAGGTGCCGCCGGGGTCGCCGGCCGGCTTCGGTGGGTTCCCGGGCCCCATGATGACGTCGTTGTCGATGGTCCAGGCGTCGGTCAGCCGGATCGGCCGGCCGGCCCCGTAGTAGTAGGGGTCCCGGGCGGCGTGGATGTGCAGGTGGGGAGCCGTGGAATTCCCCGAATTGCCGGAGCGGCCGAGGAACTGGCCGGTGGTCACGATGGACCCGGGCACCGCCGGGGTCGTCGTCGTGCCTGGTTTGCGAGCCACCAGCGAGGCGGGGATGGACCCTTTCTGCAGGTGCGCGTACAGCATGATCTCGGTGCCATGCTGAACGTACAGGTGGTTGCCGCCTTCCCCTTGGGGGAAGCCGTTCCAGAACGCATATCGCTGAACGTCCAGCAGCGCGTCCATGTCGGTTTGGTTGGCCGCGTAGAGCGGGGCGGGGTTGTCCGGGCAGTTGTTGACGATGGCCAGGACTTCTCCGTCGGCCATGGCGCGCACGGGTTTTCCGTAGCTTCGGTAGGACTCGTTGGGGGCCTTCGTTGCGTACGGGTCGCCGCCGCTGGTCAACGGCGAGTACCCGGTGTCGTCGTGGTTGGTGCCCCACACCGCCATGTCGTAGCCGAACATCTGGTGGTTGCCGGGGTCGTGGATGCACCCGTTCATCTGCCAGAACTCGCCGAGCTTGAGGTCGGAGGCGCGGGACGGGAAGTGGTAGGCACCGCCGGGGACCGGGTTGATGTGCGCGGTCACCGGTGCGGTGACGGTGATCGGATCGCTGTACCCGGTGAAGAACACCGAGATGACTGCAGTGGTGGGCGCTTTCGCCTGGTCAAAGATGAAGTGGTCGGCGCCGCTGGCCATTTCCCAGCCGAGGGTCTTGCCGGGTGTGACCATGAGGTTCATCGTGCGACTGCCGCCGGGGACGACGGACCCGATGAACGACACCGACATCGACGTCGCGGTCACGGTCACCGTCGAGGCGTTCTGCACTGCCAGTTCGATCAGTATCCGGCCGCGTGGCGGCCCGGTGGGGGTGGATGGCGCCATCGGCAGATATACCAGTGACCCACCGATCATCGGTTCAACGGTCACAATCACCTTGGGTGCGGACATGGGAAAACTCCTTAAAATGTCGATGTGGAAAACGCAGGAAATCGGACCCGGAAGAAAAGGGTGCGAGGAAATGTCGGGCGGTTTTCGGTCAGCTGTGAACGACCCCGCACAGGCGGTGGCGAAGGATGCTGCCGCAAGGACGGTCGGGCGTCGACCCCGTGCGGCCATGACAGTGGCCCTTGGCTTCGTCGATGATCGGGCGTCGATCACCATCGCAACGAAGCCATCAGCCGTAGGAGTTGACCTCCTTCAGGTCCTCACCCAGCGTCTCGATCGCTCCGTGGGCCGCCCGGCGAGCGGCGCCCGCGGGCAGACGCCCCTTCTCGGTGGCGTCGTGCTCGGCGGACGACACGGTGACTGACGATCGGACGGGGCATGGTGAGCAACCCCGTTGCCCCGAATGTTCAGTTCCACCGGCAATCCACCTCCCTGTGTTGCGATCGCCATTGAGCCTGCCCGCCGGAACCAATTCCGGGCATCGGTAACGACTACTCATCTCGACCACTCCCGATGCCTACTTCAGCGCGGCCGGCGACAGGCCAAGCCCCTGGTGGAGTGGGCAACGAAACCGGTGGGGACGCACACCGGTCCAGGAAATGTCCTCGATCACAGTCGATGTCACGGTGTGGCTACCCGATCGGCAGCCCGCGACTCCTCTCGTCACCAGAAGTGGCTGGAGCAGTCCGGTCCTATCGTTGCAGGATGCTGACACGCGTCGACATGACACTCGACTGTGCCGACCCGGATCGGCTGGCACAGTTCTGGATGACCGCCGCTGGGTATGTCGACGAACCGCCGCCCCCGCCGTTCACCACCCGCGAGGAGTGGCTGGCGCATTTCGACAACAACGACGAGGAGGACGGGATGGGTGGGGCGTGGCTGCACGACCCGACCGGAGTCGCCCCCCCGGCTGTGCCTGCTTCAGGTGCCCGAAACGAAGACCGCGAAGAACCGACTGCACATCGACCTGCGAGTGTCCGCTGACGGCACACCCGACCAGAAGTGGGCCCGGGTCGTCAACGAGGTCGCGCGGCTCAGCGCCGCGGGTGCCGTTGCCCTTCACGAGTTCGTCGGGCATCACGTCGTGATGGCCGACCCAGAAGGGAACGAATTCTGCGTGGCATGAGGACCCTGAACCTCAACGCTCATCGCGGAATCCCGATCATCGATCCTCGTGTCGGACCGACTTGACCCCGCGATATTCGGCACGTCGGCAGCGTTCACCTGACCCGCGCACCGGCGCCGGCGAGCGAAAGCGCGACAACTGCACGGACACCCGTGGGGGGTCCTGGCGCCTGCAGGCGTTGGATCGGTCCCCGAGCACCGACGACACGGATCACGAAACCGCTTCCTCGACAGGGCTTTGACTCAGTAGAGCGACGTCGAGGACACGTTCAGACCGCTCCAAAGTTTGCCCTTATCCAGCGACTGCCTGTTGGTGCCTGCGGACAATGCCGGTGATCACGGTGACCAGGAAGACCGGTGGGGCCCCGGCAGCGCAGACGTAGAGGACCTTGAGCGGAAATCCGGGCCTGGGCTGAATGCCGGTGCCCGGGATCGGCGGTGGCGGGTTGAAGCGGAATGACCGGGTGATGTGTTTCCACCGGTGGATCTCCAGGTACATGGTGTACCAGCTCCAGGCCCACAGGGTCCCGCTGATCGCGGCCAGCGTCCGGCCCGCGGAGGGTCTGCGGGGCATGGGGATCCACTCCTTCCTGTTGGCGGCGGCGTTCGGTCCGGCTGGTGCGGCAGCGGTTTCGTGGTCTTGTGAATGGGCTGTCGGGTAGTCAGCGCCTGGTCTGGTACCTGGTCAGGAGCACGCCGTCGGGAAACGTCCGGGTTTCCACCAGGTTCAGGTTCACCCAGCTGTCCAGCGCAGTGAAGAACGGCGTGCCGCCCCCCACCAGCACCGGGTGGGTGACGATCGCGTACTCGTCGATCAGCCCGGCCCGCATGGCCGCCGCGGCGAGGGTGGCGCCGCCGACGTCCATGGGACCGCCCTCCTCGGTCTTGAGCCGGGTGATCTCGGTGACCGCGTCGCCGGTGACCAGGCGGGCGTTCCAGTCGACCGGGATGGTTGTCGAGGAGAACACCACCTTTGGCATGTCCCGCCAGCGGTGGGCGAACTCGACCTGCGCCGGTGTGGCGCCAGGCTGCTGGTCGGCGGTCGGCCAGTCAGCGCTCATCGTCTCCCACAGTTTGCGCCCGTACAACGACAGGCCCGTCGCCCCCACCCGGTCAGACCACCACTGGAACAGCTCGTCGCTCGGCACGCTCCAGCCGAGGTCGTCGCCTGGCGCGGCGATGTAGCCATCCACGCTCAGGTTCATCCCAAAAGTCAGTTTCCGCATGGCGTCAGCCTCTCGTGAGTCGGTCTTCGGCGAACAGACCGACACGGCGCGGAAGATTCATCGGTCAGACCACGCCGAGGCCGGTCGACCACCGCGCCAAGCGGATGCTGCGTACGGAAAGGCCCGCAAACGACACGTCGGCGGCCGGATCCTGGCCGTTATTGCCTTGATCATGGACCTTTTCCGCAGGGAATCGCCCTGCGCGAACGGGCGGCCCGCCGCGAGGCTTGCCACGACCGCGGGAGTTCAGGGCCCGGGTCGGCGGCGGAACGCAGTGGGCCGGACCGATCCGGGGCATTTGCGACTCAAGCCGACGGAGCAGGGAGACCTCCCGGTCGCGACCCGAAGATCGATGGCAGTCTGGACTGATGGAACGCGGCGCGGACGTGCTGGTGGTGGGGGCAGGGATGGCCGGCTTGGTCTGCGCGACAGAGTTGGAAGCCCGCGGGCTGGCGGTACGGGTCCTGGAACGAGCCGATCATGTTGGTGGCCGCATCCGCACCGACTGCATCGACGGGTTCCGCTGCGACGCCGGATTTCAGCTGCTCAATCCGGCGTACCCCCAGGTCAAACGGCTGGTCGACGTTCCTGCTCTCGGAATGCAACAGTTCGCGGCAGGTGTCCGCGTTGACCTGGGTGAGCGCTGGGTGGTGTTGGCCGACCCACGTCGGGCCCTCCGTCTTTTGCCGGCGACGCTGCGGAGTGGACTGGTCGACCTGCGGGACATGGTGGGGTTGATGCGGTGGGCGACCGGTTCCGTGATCGCACCGCAACGGAGCCTCGGCGCCGTCGACCGGTCATTGTCGGCATCCTGGGACGCGGTCGGCGTCACCGGAAAATTGCGGCGGCAGGTCCTCGAACCGTTCCTGACGGGCGTCCTGGCCGACGATCCGACTCAGGCGTCGGCCAACTTCGTCCGACTGCTCATCCGGTCCTTTCTGCTCGGCACGCCGGGTCTGCCGCGTGCCGGAATGCAGGCCCTGCCCGAACAACTCGCCCGGCGGCTGCGGTTCCCGGTCGAGACCGCTACCGAGGTCCTCGGCGTCGGGCCGGGTCCGGTCGTGCTCACCGGTGACGGCACCGTGCGGGCCAGGGTGGTCGTCGTGGCGACCGACCTGCCGTCCGCGGTCGCGATGAACCTGACCCCGGCACGTCTCTCCGGGGGCCTGACCACTTGGTGGTTCGGCACCCCCGGCGATAGCGCTCCTACCGGGCTTTCGCACGATCGCCTGCTGTGCGTCGACGGCCGCCGCGGCCCGGTGGCCAACACCGCCGTGGTGTCAGCGGCCGCCCCCAGCTATGCCCCGCCGGGCCGGGGCCTCGTCCAGCTCACGGCCCTGACCGCCGCCGGGGTCACGGACCGCCAAGCCTTCGCCGAGGCCGGCCGCCTCTGGCGAACCACCACCGCGGGTTGGGAACTCCTTGTCAGACATGACATCTCGAACGCCCTGCCCCTGACGAGACCACCCCTCCAGGTGCGCCGCGCGGTCGACCTGGGTGACGGCGTCTACCTGTGCGGCGACCACCAGGACACGCCCTCGATCCAGGGTGCCATGGCATCGGGCCAC
The DNA here is from genome assembly GCA_963709895.1 of uncultured Actinomycetota bacterium. GTDB lineage: Bacteria > Actinomycetota > Actinomycetes > Mycobacteriales > Nakamurellaceae > Nakamurella. The sequence continues at coordinate 52,160 of CAVPYD010000003.1, forward strand.
CGCACCGCCCTCGCCGTGAGCCGAATCCTCGACGTCGCCTAGGCCGTGTTCCTGCTCGCGCTCTGTGTGACCTACTGGGCGGGTGCTTCGGCAAGCGAGACGCTGTTCCCGTCCGGGTCCAGCACAACGACGTGCCGCACGCCGTTGCTGTAGGTCTCCGGCTGTTCGTGCGCGATGCCGTTATCGGCCAGGCGAGTCAGAAAATCGTCGAGATCGGACACGCCGAGCGTGATCATGGCGCCGCCCAACCGCTCGGCCCGCACGTCCCGGTCGTCGACGACGACCCATGCGTTCTCGCCGATTCTCCATAGGTACTCCTCGCCGATGACCTCGTCCGCCGAACGTCCGAAGAAGACCTCGTACCATTTCAGTGCCTTGTCTCGGTTACTCACGCCAAGAACGCTGTAAAGGTCCACAAGATCCCTCTCCCGATATTCCATGACCTTGGACCACCTCTACGACCAAGATTCATCGGCGGGCCGCTGGAGAGCACTGCAGGATCCCGGGCGCGCGCTGAATTCAGGCGACAGGCTATCGGGCCCACCGCGGTCATCATCCAACACTGGGTCCAGTACTCCGGATCCTTCAACAATGCAGCCGCGGCATCGAACGTCGCCGCATCGATCAGTCCGCTCGCGAGCACGCGGTCGCCGACCTCGGCGAAGTCGAGCCGCTGATACTCGACAAACGCCGCGTCGTCGAAGCACCAACCAAGATGATCACCAAGTTGTGGCCACCTGAATTTTCGTGTCAGCTGTGCGGAGTCACGATGCGGCTGACGAGCTGGGTAGGACGAGTGAAGGAGTCACGATGCGGATTACGGTGCTGGGTGGGACGGGATACGCCGGGAGCGCTGTAGTGGCCGAGGCCGCGAAGCGCGGCCATGCCGTTCGCGCTTTCAGCAGGACTGCGCCGGCCGAGCCCGTCCCGGATGTCCACTACATCACCGGCTCAGTGCTGGATCCCGCAGTGCTGGCTCAGGCGGTCGCCGACACGGACGTGGTGTTCGAGACGCTGTCACCCCGCGGTGACATGGCCGGAAAACTCGAAGACGTCATTGCCGAGCTGATCCGGCTGGCCGATGAAGCGGGAGTGCGCCTCGGTGTGCTGGGCGGTGTGTCGTCGGTACTGATCTCAGAGGGCGGACCCCGCTTCTTCGATGTCCACACTCCCGCCGATGCTGTGCGGCCTGAAGTCGAGTTCGGCCTGTGGAAGCTGGACGCGTTCACCGCCGCGCCGAAGTCGCTGGATTGGTTCTTTGTGAGTCCAGCCGCCGACTTCGGTGCATGGCTCCCGCAGCGGGTCACCGGGACGTATCGGATCAGCGACGATGTGCTGCTCACCGACGCCGAAGGGACGTCTTACATCGCCGCACCGGACCTCGCGCTTGGTGTGCTCGATGAGATCGAGAAACCCGCGCATCGGCGTCAACGCTTCCACATCGCGCTCTGACCTGCCAGGACTCGACACGATCGCGCGTTTGTACCGCAACCTGTGGGGGAAGCTCACCCCTCTGATTCCCGAGATCCCCAGCGCAACGCTCAGCGATCAAGTAGCGAAGTCAGGGGGCGATGCGCCGGGAACGTCCTGCAGAGGCTCGGCCGAAATTGGGAAGGTGGCCACGCCCAGCACGAGAGCCGCCACCCATCCCGCGACGAAGCCCACCCGCTGCCCGAGACCGGCACCGCCGAGCACGTCGCTGGATCGCCAGCTTCAGCCGGACGAGTTCGAGAACCACCCCAGGTTCCCTTCCTCGAGCCCGCGCCCACCCAGCAGGGCCACGAAGGCCTCCTGCAACGACCTGCCACCGGACAGCTCGGGGACGGTGCCTTCAGCCAGGACCTTGCCGTCGGCGATGATCACCACCCGGTCGCAGAGCCGCTCGACGACATCCATGACGTGACTGGAGAACACCACGGTCCCGCCGCCGGCCCGGTACCGCTGCAGCACTCTCGGCGGTCCTGCGAGCCAAGGAGCCGGGCGTGAACCCGTGAACAGAACGGCTTCCAATTTGCTGGACGGGGCTAAATTTGACGCTGTGGAGCCGTGGACGATCCCGATCGCTGGCCACGCGATCGCCGCCAGCTTGGCGCTGGTACTGGGCCCGTTCCAGATCTTCCGCCGGGTCAAGGGGGATCGGATACACATCATCGTCGGCCGGACCTGGGCGGGGCTGATGCTCTTCGTCGCGGCCGGCTCATTCCTATTCGGTGGCTACGGCGCGCCGATCGAGATGTTCCTTCGCGTGCTGGCCGTTTGGACCTTGTTCAGCGTCAGCTTCGGCATCTACCGAGCGCGGCGCGGTGACATTCGCCATCATCGCGGGTTCATGATCGGTACCTACATCGGCTTGGTCGGCGCTTTGGTCGGGGTACTGACCGTGCGCACGCGGCGGGTGCCGTCCTGGTTCGCCGCGTACCCGTTGATGATGTCGCTCATCGCGGTCGCCATCTTCGCTGCAGCCGGGTTCTTCATCGCCGGGGTCGTCGCTCGCTACCGCGAGGAATCGCCCGGTCGTTCTGCACTGCCGGGCTAGATGGTGCGCAGAAGGCCAGGGGAGACAGCGGGACCGCCCGGGTGAGGGGTCCGGAACGGAGCAGGGAATGCGCAGGCGCCGATGGATGGGGCGCGGTGGGATCTCCCGTGATCGGTTTCGGTGGATGACCGTCGAACTCATGGCGCTCGGCAGGAACAGTCTGGATTCCAGCATTTTGATCAAGGCCATTGCGGCGCGTCATGGTGCTGGGCCGGTGGTCGTGTCCTGACGTCTCCCCGCCTTCCGGAGGGGCGTGCGGCAGGCGCTCCGACGAGTCCTCGGTTATGTTGCGTGCGGCGTGATTCTTGCTCCCGCACCGCCGGCCTCAACCCAGCCCTCGATCCACGTCACACATGGAGAAGTCATGGCCGCATTGGAGCAACCGCTCGCCCTCCCGGTCTCCACCACGTTCGAGATCGCAAACCGGGCCATCTCCGAGCACATCGGGCCGGCGTTCGGGATTGTCGCGTGGTCTGCGGGCACGGCCGCGGGATTCAAGTCCTTCGGGCGCCAGTTCAAGCGCGGCGAGATGACCGAGTTCACCGACGTGCTCGCGGAGGCGCGCGAGATCACGCTGCAGCGGCTCGTCGCCCACGCGCAGGCACAGGGCGCCGACGCGATCGTCGGGCTCCGCTTCGACTCCAACACCATGGGCGAGTCGGCCGGGCTGGTCGAGATCCTTGCGCTCGGTACGGCTGTCAAGCTTGCCAGCGGCACACCCGAAGACCGCCAATGATCGCTGCCGCCTGACCACATGGCGCTCATGCGGGGGCCGGCTGCGGGGCCGCGCCGAACCCTTGTCGGCGCCCCCGGGTTCGCCCTACCGGCCGGCCTCCTGGGAGACGAGCTCACGCTCTGCTGTGCACCGCGTCAGGCGATCACCGACTCCTCCGAGCGCTACGCGGATCAGAACGAACAGGACTTTCAGGAGTTCGTCACGGCGGTCCGACCGGCCAAAACGTAGCCCTGGAAGGCGTGTGAAAGGCTCGGAGCCATGGACACTGCGGACGGCGTCGACCGGTGGGTGGGACGCCGGCTCTGCTGGCCCGTTGGCTCGGTCTCAACGCCGCGGCCAGCGTCGTGGTCGTCAGCGGGCGTCATGCTCGCTGGCACGTGCAACCGCTGGATAGCAGCGGGCGCTGCGTTCCTTGTGCCGAGACGACGTGAGTTGGCCATTATCGGGTGCTGGCGGTCGTGGTCATCGGGGCGGGGTTCCACTGGTTCGTCCTGGCGCCGCGGGCAGTGGCGGATCCAAGTCACGCGGACGCCCAGCCCGGCGCCGCCAGTGGGTGATCGCCACGCTCGTGGCCCGAGGAGACGCTGTGGTGCGACTACGTGAGTACTACCAGGATCCGAACGCGCCGCGCGCGGACGACGTGCTGCCTGCGGCATTCGCAGCGGTCCGCAACGTCGCCGGCGAGGTCCTGCTGGTCCGTCGGATCGATGACGGCTACTGGGAGTTGCCCGGAGGACGCCTCGAAGTCGGCGAATCCGCCGCCCAGGCGGTGATCCGCGAGGTCGCCGAAGAGTCGGGAGTGGCCATAGAGCTCGTTGGGCTCTCCGGTGTGTACAGCGACCCCACCCACGTCCTTCTCGACCCCGACGGCACCGTTCACCAGCAGCTGGCGCTGTGCTTCCACGCCGTCCCCTCCGCATCGGAGTATCCCCAGCAGCCGCGCCCGGACGGGATTGAAACGCAAGAGGCAGCCTGGTGCGCCCCGGACGCGCTGGTGAACCTGGCCATGCATCCCGCCATGCGGATGCGTGTCCACGACGCCGTCACCGCACCACATCGGGCTCATTTCCAGTAGCGGAGTCCAGTGCCACTGGTCACCGGAAATCCGCGGCCCGCATGACGAACACGGGTCGCACTTGGGCACCCGCGTGGTCATAATCACCTTGGACCATCGAGAACCAGGTCGCGTACCCGGTCAGACTGGATGGATGGCTGACGAGGAACTGACCCGCATTGCCGCCCGGCTTACCGGGTACGGCGCGATCGCCAAGAAGTGGGACCAGTACAGCGTACGGATCAGTGACCGGATCGCCCTCGCGGAGTTTGGGGCCTCCGATGCGGAACTGTCATTCGCCAGCGACGTGCTGATCGGCAACCCGTTACGCGGGGTAGCGTCTGACCTCGATGATCCCCGCGTGGTCGCGGTGATCCAGAAGGTTAAGGACGACCGGCTGTTCGACGACTAGCCCAACAAGGTCGCGGCGCGCGACCTGGCCGTCGACGTGGCTCAGCTTCATGGTGTCGCAGATCAATTTGAGCCTTGATCGCCATCGTGGTCTTCTTCACGCCTAGCCAATCGCTGAGCTGGTCGTCGGTCGCATGCGGCGACTGGGCAGGGTCGAACACGAAGTTGAGCGCCCCGACGGCATAGACCACCACGGCGGCCCAGATCCTCACCCGCTGCGGGAACCGCGATCGGAGCGCCGGCGGCTCGATCCCAAAGCCTCCTCGTTCGCGTTGCTCGGCCAGGTACAGCTCGGCGGGGTGGACGGACGGTCCACCCACCGGCTGCTCCGGGTCGCGTCACTGTTCCAGGATTGCGGTCTGGGTGTCGGCATTCCGGCGGATATCGGAACCTGGCTTTGGGTGCTCTTCGCGATTCGATGCGGGGTGATCGGCTCGGTGGTCGCGGTGGGGACGTCGAGGAGTTCCTGAACGAGCGTGGACATTTGCAGGAGGCGGTGCTCATCGTAGAAGCGAGAAAGAAGCGAGAAACTGCCGCCCGCCGGACAGTCCGGCAGGCGGCAGTTTCTTGTATTCCGTGGGTGCCCGAGCGATCAATGCTCGGCGGAGGTGAACGCCGAGTCGTTGACCCTGACCACCTGCCCCGCGTTCGGGATGCCCAGGAACAGTCCGGCAACCGACCACGCTGAGGAGTACAGCACGCCGCGGTCGATCAACAGGCCGACCGGCATTGTCACCTGCGCGTAGGACCTGGTGCCGTTCGGGGCGATCTTGACGATGCGGCCGACCTTGCTCGGATCGAAGTCCGGTGGCGGCGGCGCGTCCGGCGGCGGCGCGTTCTCCAGGAGTTCGGACACGTAGACATTGCCGCACCAGTCGACCGCGACACCGGTGGGCGCGTTCAACCCGGAGATCACCTTCTTGACCTTGCCGGAGTGGGCGTCGAGCACGTAAACCCTGCCCTCGCCGGGAACCTCGCTGCTGAGGGTGGAGACGTACAGGGTGTTGCGCGGACCGTAGGCGAGGCCGGTCGGAACCGGGTCGCAGCCCGTTCCGGGGACCGGGTCGTTGTTGGGCACGCCGGCGCATGCTCCGGTCTTGATCACCGGGGGGATGAAGAAGTTGGAGATCTTGCCCTTTCGGTCCACCCGCAGGACCGCATTCCCGCCGCCGTCCGCGACGATCACCAGGCCCTTGCCGCTTCGGTCATTGATCAAGTAGAAGGGGTTGGACAGCGAATCCGTCGGATTGCCGTCCGGTCCGAATTGGGTCTGGCCGTCCGGATTGTTCGTCAACTCGTTGGCGAGCAGGCTAGCGAGCCGGGTCGGTGCCTTGCCCGGCCGGGCCAGCAGAACCGACGCGGACAGGTCGTCGGGCGCGACCGAGGATGTGGTGACCGCCGCAGGAACAGCGCCGGAAGCGAGACGGGTGGCTGTGTCCGGCGGCCCGCCGCCTTCGCCGGTGAGAATGGCGAACCGCGAGCCGACCTTCACTGCTCCGTTCGCCCCGGCGACTCCGGTGATCACCGGCCTGGCGGTGTGCCGTACGGGGTCGACCGCGGTGACCTGACCGATCTCTGCCTCGGTGACGTACAGGGTGCGACCCGGCCCATCAGAGATCTCGAAGGGACCGTTCAGGTCTCGAACGACCACCTCGATCGGATCCCGTCCGCCGTGTCGGTCTCCAGTGTCGGCGTTGACCGGAGTACCGGCCAGCACCACCGCGCAGCTCGCGGCGATTGCGGCGCCGCCCCACCTTTTGACTCCCTGCATGGGCCCACCTTCCCGTCCAGCGGAGCTGTGCCTGTCACAGCCCAGACACAGGAAAGTAGTACCCCGATCGGGTGGTCGCAAGAGTAGCGATACGGCTCATTCATCACTAAGCGTCATTCAAGATCGGCTATTCGACTCGAACGAGTCTATGCATTGGCATCTACCTCGTCGATCGTGACGGGGTGTATCGCGCAACGAAGGTCCGCCGTCGCGTCCACGCCGATGGTGAAGGGCGTCGTTTCGATCGAGGACGAGCCATGATTGCAATGAAGCCGGGGCCTCTTATGTGGCGGTCAACCGGCCCGGACTTGTGACATTGCCATCCCATTGGCGGATACAGCGCCCCGGTCCGCGCTTGACCTCGCCGCGAGGTGCAGACCAGCCGACTGCGGCGTAGTTGCGCCCGCAGCAGGGGATTGCTCCCTTTATCGCAGAGCAACCGCCCGGTGAGGGGTACGACCGGCCTCCCTCATAGGTGGAACCGCGATCGGAGCGTCGACGGTTCGATGCCATGGGCCCGCGCGTCCATGATCGACATCGTTCCGCAGGGGAACCGGCTACTGACCGATTCGGGCGGGTAGTCCGAACCGGGTGAGGTCAGCGGTGAGGAAGGCCGTGACCTCGGCGACGCGCGCGTTGCAGATGGTGAGGATGTCGAGGCCGCCGGGGACGTATTCCCGCGTGGTCTCGCCCCACAGGTAGGTGCCGAAGGCGAGTTGGCCGTTGGCGGTGGTGGGCAGGAATCGCCAACGTGATTGCAGCGGGGGTCCTGACGTCGAGCAGTCGGGCATCCCCATTGTGGTTCGTCGAACGGGCGCTCGGTGCGCGGTCGGTGACGGCGCCCCGATCCCGGTCGCTCTCGCGCACACCGTGACCGTCCCCGCTCGTCCGGGTATTCCCGGTCGTCGCCCGCAGCTGATGTCGAGCCCGACAGCGCCCGGCGACGAGTTCGCGTACCAGTGGCCCTGCGGCTGGTATGTCGAGAACACGGCGGCGGCTCCGTCCCAGCCAGAGACGCGAGTGGACACGTCCGCACCTGCATGCAGCGCCGTTCACACCCGACAGGAAGCACCCGGACCACAGGAGGACAAGACATGGACACCGCACGCATCACCGAGATCCTGACCGACCCGGTGACCCTCGACCTCGTCGAGAAACAACCCGTCGCGCGGATCGCCTACACCGCGCCCGACGGGAGCCCACGGGTCGTCCCGCTCGGCTACCTGTTGCGCGACGGGAAGTTCCTCTTCTTCACCATCCCCACCTCGGACAAAGTCGCAGCGCTGCACCGCGACCCGCGGATCGCCCTCACCATCGACGTCTACCCGCCACCGTGCTGCCTGCTCGTCCGGGGGACCGCCGAACTACGCGAGGAGGCCGGCGTCCCGGAGGAATACCTGGAAGCGTCGTTCCGGACGATGCCCGAAAATCAGCACGCTGGCTTCGAAGAACAGGTGCGCGCCCTGTACGACTCGATGGTGCGCATCGTGGTCACGCCGACCTGGGTCCGGCTCAACGACTTCCAACGCACCGCACCCCGCGCGGTCGAACGCCTCGTCCACGCCAAACAGGGCACCGCGCAACGATGAATCTCGTGCGACGGTTCGGCCACCCGGGCATCACCGTCGCGCAGCTCACTGCAATAACAACGTTCGTCTCGCTGAACCTGCAGGTCGGGGCCGCCGCATTCGTCGGCGCGAATTCGTGAAGACCGTCCGCAGCATCCAGGGCGCGCACTGGATCAGGGGACCGGCTTTCGGGCCCACACCGCGGTCATCATCCAACACTGTGTCCAGTACTCCGGATCCTTCAACAACGCAGCCGCGGCATCGAACGTCGCCGCATCGATCAGTCCGCTCTCGAGCACGCGGTCGCGGACCTCGGCGAAGAACAACTGGAAGTACAGGGCACCCCGATCCGTTCCGCGGATGTTCTGCACGTCGGTCTTGGCCCGCGGGCGGCCCATCCCGAGCCTGCTGACCATTCCAGGCAGCGGTCGTCCGATGAGCCAATCCACCCCGTTGTCCTGTCCCCAACGGATCAGCGCACTCCAGGTGTCCGACCATTCCTGTGGTTCGGTGGTCGGTGCCAGATGGAAGTCAGGCTCCTGGACCAGCAGCCAACCTCCAGGTCGGACCGCGGCGGCCATCTTCTCCAGCACCAGCGGGGCATGGTCGGCGATCTGGTGCAGCAGTGCTCGGCAGCAGACGAGATCGTAAGTGTTCTCCGGCAGTTCGGTCGTCCGGACGTCCGCCTGCGTGACGGTGAGGTTCTGCGCAGGTATCAGGTCCACCAGCACTGGGTTGATGTCGATGGCGGCGACCGACCCTTCGGAACCCACTACCTCACACAACCATTCCGTGACGCTACCGTTCCCGCTGCCCAGCTCGAGACAATTCCAACCGGGTCCGACGCCGAGCGAGCGAAGGTAACCGCGGGTCCACGGGTCCAGGATTTTCGACATCAGGTCGAGCCGCTGATACTCGACAGTCGCCGCGTCATCGAGGATGTAGGTCTTCAACGTTGTCATCGGAACTCCTGAATACCCGGACGCATCGATGTGGTTGCTGTGCGGTAGCACCATATCGCCGGCGCTGCTTGCTCTTCTTGACTGCCAGGGCCCGACAAATCCCGCGTCCCGGACGACGTTTGAGGCTGGGAGACCGTGAACAGCCGGGCTCCCGGGCACAGCTTCCTACTGGGTGCCGATCTGGGTCATCGCCCACGCCGGTCACCGACCAGGATCATTTTCGTGCCTGCGGGGATCGCCTCAGGGACCCTATCTGTAGGCCGGGATCGGCTGTTTCGCTGAGTAACAGCCAAGGACGAAACCACGACGGCTGCCGGAGGAAATGGTGGCCGAGGCACGGTACGGGAAATAGTCTGCGTCGGTGGGCCTGGTCGAACGCTATCGAGAGCTTGCCGAAGTGGTCCGGCTGCTCGAGCGCGCCAGCACCGGATCGGGTGGCGTTCTAGTGGTGATCGGGCCAGCGGGGTCTGGTCGGACGGCGCTGGCCGACGCGGCCACAGAGTTTGGCTAGAAGCCGCGAGTTCGAGGTACTTCGGGGAACGCCGGTTGCGGGTCGAGCCGGCCGCTCGGTGTGGGCGGATATGGTGCGCGACCTCGGCGAAGGTGACGACCTCGCCGACCGACTACTGACCGAGTCCGGTTTGCTGCACCGTGATCTCGACAGAGCGGCGACCGCGTTGTGTGCGGGCACCTGCCGGCTGATCGTCGTGGACGATCTTGATCGCGGCGGGCCGGACGCGGTGGCGATGTTGGCCGTGGTGGCCGGCCGGGCCGTCGCTTCGTCGGTCGCCGTTCTGGTGACGTCGAGAGCGCCGCTGGGTATCAACCGGGAAGTGCGGTTGAAGCCGTTGAGTCCCGCCGGAATCGGTCTGGTGACCGGCGAGACCCGAGCGGATGTCGTTCACGCCCTGTGGGCGGCTTCGCGTGGGCTACCGGGGGCCGCTTGTGCGCTCGCAGCGACTCTCGACGCCGACGCGGGCGATGATCCTGTGGTCACGCTTGCGCTGTCCACGGAGTCGGCTGAAGGGTTCCTCGAGGTCGATGTGGGGCTGGTGCGGTTGCTTGAGACGGCGCTGAACCGGGCGGCCGATGATGGGGTCCGGGCGCGGCTGCTCGCCCGGCTGGCCTCAGTGCTGCTCGGCGACCCGAGCGCCGCGGACCGGCGCCGGGCGTTGGTCGACGACGCCGTCGTCCTGGGTCGCCGTCACGGTGATCCCGTCGTGCTGGCCGAGGTGCTCGACGCCAGATTGCACGCCTTGTGGGATCCAGGCGGCGCCGATGACCGGCTCGCCGCCGCCGGTGAGATCATCGACCTGGCAAGGGGTTCGGGGGATCTGGAGCTGGAGCGCCGCGGCCTGTTCTGGCGGTTCGTGGCGCTGATGGAGTTGGGCAGGGTCGGTGCGGCCGAGCACGCGCTGGCCGCCTTCGACCGGGAGGCCCGAGCCGCAGGTGATGCGGCGGCGTGCGTCATGGTCGTGTCCCGGCAGGCCATGCTGGCGGTGATCCGTGGGCGGTTCGACGATGCCCGAACGCTGGCCGAGCAGGTCAACGAACAAGGCCGACGGGCGGGTGTGGCCGACACCGACCGGCTCTTCGGCACCGTCTGGTGGGCGATGGTGGTGCTGCGGGGAGACCCGCCGATCTGCTGCGGCGGAAGCCGGGCTGCAGCAGCTGCGGGACCTGTCCCGCCGTAGCCCCGGACACCTGTATGACGCGACGATGGCGCGGTTGTTGCTGGCACTCGGCCGGGTTTCTGAGGCCGGGCTGGAGCTGCAACGCGCGCTACCCGGTGTGTTGGCGGGTTCCGGGCCACGGTGGTTGGGCGCCGCGGCGGACCTCGCCGCGGTGGCGGTCGCAACGGGCGACACCGCCGCGGCTGCCCGCCTCTACCCGGCGCTGGCCGGTTACCGCGGACGCCTCGTGGTGTGGGCCGGCGCGAACACGGTCACCGGATCGGTGTCGTACTACCTCGGCGCGCTCGCGGCGCGGCTCGGTCGGCTGGACGATGCGGCGGAACTCCTCGGCGAAGCGATCGCCTGGGAAGAGGGAGCCGGCACGCTGCCGTTCCTCGCGCGATCGTTGGCTGCGTTGTCCGACGTGCTCGTCGTCCGCGGTCATCCCCGGGATGCCGTCGCCGCCGCTGCTCACCGCCGGCGCGCCGGTGACATCGCCGGCCAATTGGGCATGCCCGGAGTGCTGGCTTCGTTGACGCCGCCGCCGGACGAATGGACGCTGCGCCGCGACGGTCCCGATTGGCAGCTCGAAGCCGGGGACGAGCGGGCTCGGCTGCGCGATGGCCGTGGACTGGACTACCTGCGCTCGCTGCTGGCGGTACCTGGCCAGGAAATCACCGCGCTCGATCTTGTCGCGGGCGGTGCCGGCCTGTCAGCGGCGCGCGCGGAACCGCAGCTCGACGCCGCTGCCAGGGCGGCCTACCGCCGCCGGTTGGCCCTGCTGCAGGACGAGCTCGCCGCCGCAGACGCCGCCGGCGATGTGGCCCGGGGGCAACGCGCGGCCACCGAACGCGACGCCGTGCTCGGCGAACTGCGCAGGGCCACCGGGCTTGGCGGCCGGGCGCGAGATGTCTCCGTCACCGACGAGCGCGCGAGGGTCAACGTCACCCGAACCCTGCGGGCGACGATCGATCGGATCACCTTGGCCGCCCCGCGCGCTGGCGCCCACCTGAGCGCGTCGATCCATACCGGGCGGGCTTGCCGCTATCAACCCATCGCCGGTGGACCGGTCTGCTGGCACGTCTGACATCCGGACGACCGTTGTACAAATTGTTCCGTTCCGATTTACGCCTCCCAGAAGAACGACCACTTCGAGGAGGAAAACAATGACGGGAACCACCACTGTCGGCAGGCAGACGCGGCACATCGCGGGGCTTGCGGCCGACGACTTCGGCAGCAGCGACGACCGGCCGCCGCTGATCCTGCTGCACGGCATGACGTTCGACCGCACCATGTGGCGGGACATCATTCCCGAGCTGCAGCGGATCGACCTCGGCCGCCGGGTACTGGCGATCGACCTGCCCGGGCACGGCGAGTCAGCCGACCAATCAAGCTACGACCTCGATCTGATCGTCGAGCAGATCCACGGGGTAGTGCTGGAAGCAGGTCTCACCGCGCCCGTTCTCGTCGGGCATTCCGCATCCGGAGGCTTCGCAACCGCGTACGTGACCCGGCACCCCAGCCGCGGGGCGGTGAACATTGATTCGCCCTTGCTCGTCGCGCCGTTCATCAACCTGTTGCGCTCGTTGGGGGATCGGCTACGCGGGCCAGAGTTCTCGGCCATTTGGCAGCACGTCTTCTTCGCCAGCTTTCACGTGGAGCTGCTGCCGCCCGCGGCGCAGGATTTGGTGCGGAGCACCTGCCGCCCGCGTCAGCAGGTCGCTCTCGGGTACTGGCGCCAGTTGCTCGAGGGGCCTGCGGACGAGGTCCCGGAAATCATCGAGCAGGAATCGGTGGCGCTGCGAGCCTCGGGGCTGCCCTACCTCTACGTCGCCGGCAGCGATCTCGATCCCGGCTACCGGGAGTGGCTCGACACTCACCTGCCCGCCGCCACCGTGGAAGTATGGCCCAATACCGGCCACTTCCCCCACCTGGCCGACCCACACCGGTTCGCCAATCTGCTGGCGGACACCGCGCGTCGTCAACTGGGGAGCTAATCCCTCAGCATCGGTGGCCGTGTCAGGACTTCGCTGGACACCCTGTCCCACAACGGGTGAGGTCAAGCCCGGCCGGTGCGGGCCGAGGAAAACCGCAGTCGGTTGCGGCTCAGGGCCAGGCAATCTGCGCGCTGGCAACATCGAATGCCTACGGAGACTGTCCTCCGGGCTGGGCTCACGCCAATCCATAGGAATGAACCATAGATCCGCGGGTGGCTAGCCATCTCTGTGGCCGGCGACGACCTCATCGTTCAAGTCACCGGGCGTGACCGGTTCTATGCCCTCAACAAGCGTGGGGTGACGGTTCCCTTCGAACACGTCGTCTCTGTTGGTGAGGGCGTGCCGATGGGTAGGCCGCTGATGCCCGGGTTTCCTGGCTGGCGAACAGTTTCCCCGGAGCGTTCACGGTAGGTTCGTACCGGCGCCACGGCAAATGGACATTCTGGGTTGTGCATGATCCCACGCAGACGGTGCTTGTGACGCTGCGAAACGAACACTATTCGCAACTTGTGATCGAAGTGGACGATCCCGGCGCGACCATTGCGTTGGTCAACCGAGCACGCATCGGTCGTGGATTGAATTATCAAGCAACTCCAATTCACTATCTTCTGCCGAGCGTCGGGTGCGGACGGTCTCTTGTCGTACAGGCGTACTGGGTGGTTGCTTGGATCAAGGTGGAATGAAACATCAACTGTTTCAATCGATTCGGAGCGTGGGGTGCTGTCAACAGCATCCGCTTCGGTCGGGTTACCTTTCGATTGGTCGACCAGTCAATCGAGGTGGGGTTGAATTTGACCCGATGCTTCAAATGAAAGGCCGCCCGGGGACCACTTCGGCGTAGGTATCTTCAAAGAGAGGCAAATCGGTGAAGGCGGCGCGAATCTTGGAGCCAGCGCTCGCGTAACCGGGATCACCGAGAACCTGGAGAATCGCGGTGCGGAGCGAGACAACGTCATCGTTCTCGATGCTCCGCTGCGCTGCTGCTGCGCCGCGCGCAGTGACGGCCACCCCGGCCCCGGCGTGCGCGACGCAGGCAGCGTTGGCGGCCTGGTCGGCGAACAGCGGGAAGACCACCAAAGGAACTCCGGCCGCCAGCGCGCCGAGGGTAGTGCCTGCCCCTCCGTGACAGACCACAAGGACCGCACGGTCCATCACGTCGGCCTGATCCACCCACCGCTCGATTCGGACGTTGCTCGGCGGCACTCCGAGCCTTGCGACGTCAAGTTCCCGACCGACAGTGAGCAGCACCCTCACCGGCAGGCCCGCGACCGCGTCCTGCACTGCCCGGTACAGCGGCACCATGCTGGGCATCGTGGGCGCGACCGTACCGAAGGTGACGTAGAGGAGCGGATCCGAGTTTCCGGGCCACCAGTCCGGCAGCCCTTCAGAAGCTGGTCGGCCGCGGGTCGGTAACCGGTAACGACGTGTGTCAGGGAACGGTGACTCGTCCAGCACTTCGGGAAAGAGCGCCGTGGCCGACACGGAAATGGCGAATGCCGTGCTCCTCGGCCACCGCAGCCAACGCGAACTCGGTCGGATCCCGAAGCACCAGATCCCAGAATTCAACCGGCCGAAGATCTCGCCGACCACCAGGCGTCCGACGTCGTCGTGCGTCATGGTGGCGACCTGCGCCCAGTTCTTCGCGACCTCTTCCGCTGGTGGGGATGCGCCTACCCGCATGGGGAACTTCCGTTGGTCGACCGTCGCTGCGAGCCCGGGCGGACCGACCACGAGCACATCGTGACCGCGCCGAAGACTCTCATCAATCCATGGCACCAAGGGCGTGAAATGCCCCGCACCCCCGGTCGACGCGACCAGAATCTTCATGATCGAGGATTTTAGGGGGGCGCCCGACACCGGACGATTGAACTGGCTCTGCCTACCCAGAACGACTTGATCAGGCTGCTACCCAGGACAGGTGTTCTGCGATGCCGAGTGGATTGTCCTCGGGTAGAGGGTCAGGCTGCGGTTGCCGCGGGCGTTGTTGGGGGACGGAACCGGAGTTGTTATCTAGGTCGGGGATCAGGACGGCTCGTCGTCCTCGCCGTACTGGGCCGACTTTCTCCGCTCAAGCCGCCAGTGGATCTCGTGGGTGCTCGGGTGCCGCCACTCGCTCATCCGGTACTCGAAACCCGGTAGCAGCACGATCGGGATCGGATCAGGGGACGCCGGAGCGACGGTCCCCACCACGACCTTGGCGTCAGCGGGAATGAACGGGGACTGTGCCGGGACCGGTGCGGTGATGATCTCGACCGGATCCCTGTAGGGGCGAGCCACGCCAAAAGAGTACCACACACCGCTTTCTGTGATGCTCGATACCTTCGCTTGAGCGACCCATATAGCCGCGTTAGAGTCACGATAGGGACCTCATAACAGCCCCGAACTGGGGACCACCAAGGTTGGGAAACATGTTGGAGACGATCACTGCCGTCGGCGGACTCGCCGCTGCTGCGGATGGCAGAAGTCGCAGAATGCCGACGACAGCACCAGAAGTCGAAAGCGAGCCACCGCGGACGCACGCACCGGCCGCGCCGGGTTCCCCGGCAGGGACAGGTCGGATCAGCAATGACCCGCGCCGACATCGCAGCGTTCCTGGTCTCCCGACTGACCGACACCACCTACACCCAAGCCGCCCCCACGACGAGCAACTGACCCGACCGTCAAACCAGCGGCGATGCCCAACCGTGCGACGTCAGATCCATGACCTCACCGACGAGCTCCGCTGCCAGCCCTGACGACCAACCTGGCCAGCTGGTTGAATCTCGGCCATAGGACCCGAATTGTAAGGATGGCAGTCCTTTGTCTTCGAAGCGTTTCGCTTGTCACAGCATCATTCCCGGCTGCGACAGGGTGTTCACCGGTCCCAGTGATCAAAGTGTGCTGGACCAGGTCCTCGCGCACGCCGCTGCCGACCATGGGTTGGATGCACCGGCGTTGCCGTTCATAGAGCTGGTCATGACCCACACCCGCCCCTTCACCCCGGGCCACCACCTGCGGATAGCCGCGCCCGACGCGAATGCATCGGTGCCCGACGCCTCTCACCCGGTACTGCCAGGCAACGTGTACCCATTTCGTCCGCGGGATCGCCGGGACGGATTCGGCCGGGCGCATCAGACCTACCGACATGAATGCGTGTTCTACACCGGGACCGAAGGATTCCTGGAAGCCATGGTGCCGTTCGTGCGGGATGGCCTGACCCGGCAGGAACCGGTGATGGTCGCCCTCGCCGAACCCCGGCTGCACGCCCTGCGGGCAGCGCTCGGCGAGCACGCCGAGGACGTGATTTTCGCCGACATGGCCGAACTCGGGCACAACCCGGCACTGATCATCCCCGCCTGGCGGGACTTCACCGACCGGCACAGCGGCATCGGCCGTCCCGTCCGCGGGATCGGCGAACCCATCTGGGCCGCTCGGCGCCCGGCGGAGATTCAAGAAGCACAACTCCACGAGGCATTACTGAACGTGGCGGTACCACCGGACACCCCACTATGGCTGCTCTGCCCCTACGACACCACAGCTCTCGAACAGGACGTCCTCGACGAAGCAACCCACAGCCATCCCGTCCTGGTCGAGTCCGCCATCTACCGGGGCAGCACCGAGTACGGCGGCGCCGTTCACGTCGAAAAAATCTTCGGCGCCCGGCTACCTCCACCACCGGGGGAGACCACGGTGCTCACCCTGGACCCCCGCCACCACCGGCACGTCCAGCAGATACTCGATGCAGCGACCGGCGCTGGACTGCCCGTCGACCGGTCGACGCGACTGGCCGTGGCGATCGACGAACTCGTCCATGCCGCCGGCAAGGACACCGGAGATGTCGTCATTCGTCTCTGGCAGGACCAAACCGCGATGATCGTCGAAATCGGCGATCCCGCAACAGTTCACGACCCGATGATCGGGCGTGGCCCCGGCCGGAGACCGTTCACACCCAGGGAGGGCGCCATCCGCCTCGCCCACGAACTGTGCGACCTCGTCCAGATCAGATCCGGCCCCACCGGCACCACGACCCGCATCCACACCTGGCACTGACACGACAACCAGCTTCGCGGAAGTCAACGAGGTCGAGTCTTGCGCTGAATCAACAGGCCGGCGCCGGCACCTGCGTAGGCCGCGATGAGGGCGGGAACCAGCAGCACCAGGAGGGTGATCGGACCCGCCCAGCCGGACGGAGACATCGCGTAGGGCAACGGGTGGCCCGTTAATAGGTAGAGCGCATGAGCGGCGGCGAGCGAGCTGCCAAGGCCAACCCCTGAGAGCCAAGCCCAATGGGGCTCGAGGAGGCCGAGTAGCCCCGCGCCCAACAGGAGGACGAGTACAGACGCCTGGTTGGCGATCTCGGACGGGGACTGGTCCACCCAGACCAGCACGGCGATGGCCCCGCCAAAGCCGAGCAGATAAGGCCAAGGCCGCATCACAACCTCCTGGAGGACGAATCGGGGCCACCGGCAACTGCCCATTTGCATCCGTCACCGGGCGGCTAGGGATAGTGTGGCCTCCTGGTCGAGATGGCGGCAGTTCGGGGATCGGCGCCTCGAAATGATTCCGGCCGCATCCTTTCCCTTCCTTTCCCTACCTTTCCTTCTCGGCCAGGTGTCCGCACCACCAGCGGTCCGATTCCTCGCCTGCGATTGATCGATGACTTTCCGCCGCAACTCAGCAGATTTCTCCCGTGCGGCGACGCCGCGTACTCGGCCACCACCCGGGCGGGTGCGTCGGGGCCGTTGGAGGCGAATGTTTCGCCACCCTCAAAGTCCTAGGCATTTTGCCCAGTGACCCCGCCCATCTCCGGTGTTAGAACGATGCTTCCCGTCTCCGATGGAAGCGCAGGTTTCGCATGTCCGACTCCGTATATGAATCGACTCCCGCCGAGACCAGTCGGCGGTGGCTGCTGCGCGGCGGCGCCGTCGCCGCCGGAGCCGTGATGCTCGCTGCCGCCGCGCCCACGACGGCGCAGGCCGCGGACAGCGATCCGGCCAACCTGGGTGGGGACAACGAAGCGTCGACGACAACCCGGGTCCCGCTGACCGGCGCCGCTGCGGCGACCAGCGCCACGGTGGCATTGGACAACGCAGATGGACCGACCCTGTCCCTGCAGCCCTCGGCGTCGTGGGAGACGCCCCGGTTCTGGAGATGGGGCAGATCGCGAACACGATCCTGGGTCCGGTGATCGGAGTGGACAGCTTCAACGCCGCCTGGTCACCACGTACCTCGCCACCGGCGTCGATCTCGACGATCTTCCCACCCCCTACGCCCTGCCCACGCCGGTCCGACTCGTGGACACCCGGTCCAGCGCGGGCAGGTCCGGCATCCTGCGGACGTCACCGAATGCCATTGACCCTCGGGCCAGCTGCGGCCGGGTCAGTGGATGGATGTCGAGATCGCCGTCGAGGACGGACCTCTGGATGTTCCTGCCGCGCACCTCAACGTGCTGGCCATCGGCCACACCGCTGGCTACGTCAGCGTCTACCCTCCTGGGCCCTTCCCCCGGGACGTCGACCCTGAACTTCGCGGCGAAGCAGCCCACCGCCAACGCAGCCTTCGTGGCGACGTCGATCGTCCTCGGTCGGTACGCCGTGCGGCTGCACTCCGCGGCGCTCGCCCATCTGGTGCTCGACCTCTCGGGTTGCCCAGCCTCATACGGTTGTGAAAATTGATGACTGCGCCTCGGGCCGCGTAGGTCGGGAACGATCGCCCGATACCCGGCGGCGGCACGTTGCCGGATCAAGGTTGAACGTTTGCCGGTCACCATGAACCCAACCCCTGCACGAGCAGGAACAACCTGTGCACGAGCAGGAGCGGTGTGCCCCGATCCCTGCTCGGCGAAGTGCAAAAGCTGTGCGGACTCCGGAGTTGCTCTCAAAGGGCACCCTGATACTCCCGCGTAGAAGGGTTTCCATGTCAGTTCATATTGTTCGGCCTCGGGAGAAAGGAACTCAGAAGTGTGTGTGAACGAAACGTTGTCGTTCCGAACCAGGCAGGGAGCATTTGCTTCACGCCGCTCGCGCCCGGTGAAGTCGGGGAGATACTGGGCAGCGGATTGAACAGGGCTAGCCGTGCCTCCGCGTCACAGCACCATGAAGACGGCCAGCGCGGCGAAGATGGCGAGCATCGCGGCGACGCTGATGACTGCGCCGAGCACGGCCGCGGTTTGCATCGTGACCACGCCTGTCAGCAGCAGGATCATCCCGACACCGAGCAGAACCGCGGCGAGGATGACCTGGCGCCGTTGCCCAGGTGGCAGGAATCCGGCGAACTCGGGGACATGCACCAAGTCACGTTCGATCTGGTCGAGCTGACGTTGTTCATCCTCGGATAGCGGCATCGTTCTTCCTTCGCCCGACCCGGTGAACGGTTCCGATGGTACGACTTGACCGACTCCCGGCAACGCCCACGAGATGCCGGGCTGGGGATGCGCACGACTCGATCGGATGGGCAGAGGCGACTCGGACGTGAGCGTCTCTGCCGGCCAACGGTCAGCGGGAAGGCCAACCAGGTGATCCGGCGAATCCTCCTGCGCCCCGCAGCGGTGTAGCGTCGTGCTGAGGCAGGGTGAGTCTGCCTGGCGTGGGCGGGTTTTGCCCGCCTGAAGTCCTCGCGGGACCACCGCGACGGCGGTCCCGCCGTCGTCATGATTCACCGACTGCCTTGCTGGAGCTGGTGAGTTCGACGATGCTGGGCAGCGCAGACGGGTCGCGGCCCGCGCGGTGGCTGGCGCATTCCGTCCGGAGAGTTCCCCGCGGGGAATGGTTGTCGTCCGGCCGGCGCTTGGACATCCTTGGCCGACGAGCCAAGGCACCATCGTGACCGACAGGGCGCTGACCCTAGCGGGGCTGCTTGTTGGCCCTGTGGTGGTGGGTCTGCCGGTGAAGGTCTGGCTGAAGCGGTGGCGAGAGGCGGTCGTCAACTCATGAGTCGAACGAGGCGGCGCGTCCTGACAGCGAAGGCGCTGGCGTTGTCCGCGCTGCTCCTCGCCGCCTTCGTCGCTGCTGTCATTGTGCGAGAGCGTCAGCTTGACGCTGACCCGTTCCGGCATCCGCGACACGAGGGCTACCCACCCCACGTCAAGCCTGGCTGGTGACCGCTCCGGGGTGTTGGCGCCGCAGGGGAACCGCGTCGAATCCGAGGAACGGGGTCAGCCGGCAACCCGCAGGAGATCTATCAGCGGTACCTGGTGGCAACGCTGACCGGAATGCCGACCTGGTGACCTGACGTACACACCGGCCGACTTCCGAAACGCAGTGAACTCACCCGCAGGCTCGGAGTCCCGTCGGCCGCGGCGGCTCAGTTCTGCATGCGGTCTGTCAGCCCTGTGGCATGAGAGGCGGCGATTGCCTCTGCGCTGAGAGGGAATACCAAAGACATGGGCGAAGACAACGAGGTTCAGACGACACCGGTCGCGGCCACCCGCCAGGGTCAAGCCCCCGACGTCGTGTCGGATCCGGCGAAGGATGACACCGGGGGGCAGGACTGGTCGGACGAGGGTGGAGCGGCTCCCGCGGGTCCCGCGACCAACGATGACAAGGTGGCCGGATGAATGCTGCAAGCGAATGGGGTCCCGGCATGATGAGAGCGGGTGGTCTCGTCAGACCGATGGCGAAAGGGGGTCGAATGTGATGAAGGATCCAGGACCTGACGGTTCGGGTGTAGGTGCAGCGGATCGGGCCGGCGACCCGAAGATGCCACCTGCGCCGGAGCGTGCCGAGGACCGAGACGCGAAGGGACTGCAGGATCACGGCGATTCCGGTGCTGACGAGACGTCGCAGGCGTCGGAGGCAGAGCGCATCGCCCAGCAGCCGGACTTCTAGGGCTCCCGCCCGTCGACCACAGACGAACCCCCGGGGAGCGCGCATCTGCGATCCCTGAACAGTCCGCCGATTTCACACGGCCGCACAGGTTCGCCCGAGAGCACCCGGAGCGGATGCGCCTGGGGTCGGGTGCGTCGCTGGGCCGAAACACCCAGTCAGGCGAGCAGTTCCCGAGAGTGGCCTATCGAAGCAACCGAATGACCGGGAGTAGCGGGGATGGTCGTTCGCATCGGAACGTCAGGGTGGAGTTATGACCATTGGGAGAACGTGCTGTACCCACCCGGTGCCCTGGCCCGGGAACGACTCGGGCACTACGTGCAGCGGTTCGACACCGTCGAACTGAACAGCAGCTTCTACCGATGGCCCAGTCCGGCCCGGTTCGCCGGGTGGCGGAACCGGTTACCGCCCGGGTTCGCGATGTCGGTGAAAGCGCCCCGCGGACTGACCCATGGCAAGAAGTTGTACGCCCCCGAGCAGTGGGTGGACCGGATCGCCGCCGGATGGCACGAACTGAGGGATAAACGGGCGGTGCTGCTGGTGCAGCTCCCGCCGCAGCAGCCTCGGGACGACGCCCGCTTGAAGTATTTCCTAGACCGGCTGCCGGACTGGCTTCCTGTGGCGGTGGAGTTCCGTCACCCCAGCTGGGTGCACGACGACGTGTTCGACCTGCTCACCCGCCGCGGGACGGCGTATTGCGTGATGAGCGGCGCCGGTCTGCCCTGTGTGCTGCGGGCCACCGCACCGCTGGTGTACCTGCGGATGCACGGCCCGGACCCGCATCACCTCTACGGTGGGTCCTACCCCGAAGAGGACCTGCACTGGTGGGCCGACCGCGTGCAGGAATGGGCCGCGATGGGCAAGGACGTTTACGTCTACTTCAACAACGACGGTGACGGCAACGCGGTCCGCAACGCCGGCACGCTGCGAGCCATGGTCGGTGCCTGACCCACGGAGCGGGCAACTCCAAGCGGGACCTTCAGCCGTATTGCACCGACGCGCGCGCCACGATCAGCCACCGTCAGCACGCGGGCGCGTGGCCGCACGAGAGTCGAAGCTTCGCCATCTCCGCGTCCTGAGCACCCCCGGTTGTTCCCGACGAATGCCCCGGGTCACGCACCGGAGCGCAGTGACTGGGAATTCACGCCAGATTGTCAAGGCCGGGAGTGTGGGACGGCCCGGCGCCGCTTGATCCGATCCGCTTGATCCGACCGCCGGCGCCGATCATCCCCAGTGTTTGCGGTGTTCCCGACCGGGTACTGCCGACCCAGGAGCGGTCCACGCTGGACCGTGGGTGAGGAAGGGGACCTGATGAAGGCCGTGACCTGGCAGGGCAAACGGGATGTGCGCGTGGAGGAGGTCCCGGACCCGCGGATCGAATATCCGACGGATGCCATCGTGAAGATCACTTCGTCGGCGATCTGTGGATCGGATCTGCATTTGTATGAGGTGCTGGGCCCGTACATGAAACCTGGGGACATCCTGGGCCATGAGCCGATGGGTATCGTGCAGGAGATCGGTTCGGAGGTCACCGACATCGCCGTGGGGGACCGGGTTGTCATCCCGTTCAACATCTCCTGCGGGCATTGCTTCATGTGCACCACCGGGTTGCAGTCGCAGTGCGAGACCACGCAGGTGCGGGAGCAGAACAAGGGCGCTGCGCTTTTCGGGTTCTCCTCGATGTACGGGTCGGTGCCCGGCGGCCAGGCGGAGTATCTGCGGGTCCCGCAGGCCCAGTACGGGCCGATCAAGGTCGGACCGGACGGCCCGGACGAGCGGTACTTGTTCCTGTCCGACATTCTGCCCACCGCATGGCAGTCCGTCGTCTATGCAAATCCACCCGAGGGCGGCACCCTGGCAGTGTTCGGGCTGGGCCCGGTGGGCCAGTTCGCCGCCCGCATCGGCAAGCACTGGGACCGCCGCGTGATCGGCGTCGACGTGGTCCCGGAGCGGCGAGAGATGGCCGCCCGGCACGGCATCGAGGTGATCGACCCGAGCGGGTTGGAATCCGGCGCCGACGTCGCTGACGCGCTCAGGGACGTCACCGACGGGCGGGGCCCGGACGCCGTCGTGGATGCGGTCGGGATGGAGGCACACGGCTCGCACGTTGCCCGGGCCGCGCAGAACCTTGCCGGATTGCTGCCGGATGTGGCCGCCCGCAAGGTGTTCGAGAAGGTCGGCGTCGACGGGCTGACCGTGCTGCACGCCGCGATCGACGCCGTCCGGCGGGGCGGCACCGTGTCGGTGGTCGGGGTCTACGGCGGCGCGGTGGACCCGATGCCGATGATGGACATGTTCGACAAGCAGATCCAGTTGCGGATGGGTCAGTGCAACGTCCGCAGC
Organism: uncultured Actinomycetota bacterium; assembly: GCA_963709895.1. Classification (GTDB taxonomy): domain Bacteria; phylum Actinomycetota; class Actinomycetes; order Mycobacteriales; family Nakamurellaceae; genus Nakamurella. The sequence goes on from CAVPYD010000003.1 coordinate 75,013, forward strand.
TGGACCGATGTGCTGCTCCCGCTGGTGGAGGACAGCGCCGACCCGCTCGGGGTGCTTGACCTGGTCACTCACACGGTCCCGTTGGGCGAGGCGCCACGGATGTACAAAACCTTCCAGGAGAAGTCCGACGGCTGCATCAAAGTCGTCATCAAACCCTGACCCCCGATGCCTTGCCGCCAAGAAATTCTTGATCACCTCTGAACGTCGTCGCGAAGTGACCTGACCGCGCGGTCGGGCGGCGGCAGTGCGGGCCGGCTCCCCGCCGGAATCGGAACAGGGCGCTGCCACCTCCACGACACTGGCTGACCCCACCCTGCTGACGTTTCCGCGGTTTGACCCGTGGCCGGAGTGGGGAGATCCCTGTCATGGATCAGGATCAGGCGCCGCTGGTGGAGGCGTCGCCGTGGCAAGTACCCGATCCGTTGAGCGCCAGATGTTCTCGTCGGCCCGGTTGGAGGCTGATTGACTTCCCCGGTCGGCGGTCCCACCCAGGTTCGGCCGGTTAACAACGCTGCTGGCCGGACCGCGCACCCCCGGGACAACCCAAGACGGGCGTTTCGCGCAGTTGACGACAGACGAGATCGAGCGCGGCCCAGCTTCAAGTGTTAGGGCGATCAGTTGTGTTGCAGATCTTCTCCTACGGGGCATCGGTGGTCACACTGGTAGCGAGTCACAGACATTCTTCGATGGGATGGCGAGACCAATGATGTTTTCCGCTCCGCAACCGGTGGCATCCGGGTGTTGGTACACCGTGACCGAGGTATCCGGTCACCACCCCGACCAGCTCGAGGAGTTCGTCGGTGACACGGCGTTCACCCTGACCAGGGACGGGCAGATCTGTTATGTCGGGGGCACGGGGGTGCGCACCGGCCATGACGTGCGTTTCCACCAGAAGGACGCCGCCACCGGCAAGGACATCCGGGTGTGGTGCATCAGCGCCGCGGGCGCCCATCGGTTCGCCGCGCATACCGTCGCACACTGAATTCTGAAGGGGGCTGGAACTGGGCGCACACCGTTGCTGCAATTCTCGTGCTGCCACCCGCGGTCATCACCCTTTGCGCCGTTCATCGGTGGACAGGTGTGATCCAGCCTGCGGCGGACTTCGCGGCCGGTCTCCTGGCCGCCACCTGGTCGGAGTGCCACCTAATCCCGACGTCCATCCCGGCTTGACTCAGAGTGACCCGTCGGCGCGGGGATTCCCGTGGAAACTGGGTACTGACCGGTCGATGACGCGGGGGATCCGACCGCGGCGGGAGGTGATCGGACGATGTCGCACGATGCGGTTACCGGTCCGCAACTGTCGAGGCGGGCGCGAACGCGTGGAACACAGCCCTGCTGGTTTGGTGGGACCAGCCCGGTGGTACCTACGATCACGTCCCCCCGGGACCGGTGCCGCCACTCGATCTGGCCGCACCCCCGGGCGAGTGCGGCTTCACGTTCGACCGCTCCGGGTACCGGGTGCCGGCGATTGTCGTCTCACCGCGGGTCGAACCGGGGTCGGTATACAACGAGGAGTTCCGTCACACCTCATTGATCGCGACCTCGCGAAAGCGCTGGCAGCTCGGGGAGGCATTCACCCAGCGGGACGCGTCAGCGCGCACGTTCGACCACGTTTTCGTCCGCACCGCGCCCCGTGATCCGGAGACGTGGGCGTCGCCCGAGGCCCATCGGGTGCCCGCCTGGACCATGGATCCCACCGTGGTGGGTCGCGGTTTGAGCGGCCTGGGCAAGGGTCTCGCGCCCCGCCATCATCAGCCTCGCCAGAGAAATGGGCGTGCCGCTGCCGGCCGAACTCAACGACCCGGACACGGACCCACCACCACGACTCATCGTCGACGTCTTGCGCGGGAACGCCGGTGACTTCTTCCCACTGTTGGCCGGAGGCGTCGAAGACCTGACGTAGGTGCGCAGCCGGGTACAACTTGTTGTCGGTTCGCAGGCGTGAGCTGCAGCCGATCGGCTCCAGGTCCGCGCCGACGACCCGGGCTGCCCACTCCACGCCAGCCGAAGCCATGGTCGCGGGTCAACCTGACTGACCGACGACCGCCACGTCCGGCCGCCACGTCCGACCGCCGCACTGAGCTGGAGATCCTGGTCGCGGGTTGAGAATCGCAGGTTCCTGGATGGGGACGTGGTGACGTTGCCAACCGGGTTGGTGCGTCGTCGGTGCTGCGGTCGGTGGGGCAGGCGAAGATGGGGGGATGAAACAGCCGCCGGGAAAGGAACTCGTCGCCGATCCGGCAGTTGGCGACGGCTCGTCGCATCGCTCGGTGGTGGATTCGCTGCGGAACGCCATCATCACCGGTGAGTTGGCCGCTGGTACCCGGTTGATCGAGGACGTCCTTGCCGAGCAGTTCGGTGTGTCCCGGGTGCCGATCCGGGAGGCCTTGCGCCAGTTGGAGAGCGAGGGGTTCGTCACCTCGGAGCGGTACCGGGGGGCGACGGTCTCGTCGACGTCGACCCGGGACACCGTGGAACTGATGCAGGTTCGCCGGGGTTTGGAGGTGTTGGCCGCCCAGCAGGCGGCCGAGCACCGCGGGGAGCCGTTCGGGGACGAACTGCGTTCGGTGGTCGCCCGGGGTCAGGAGGCGGGACGTCACCATCAGGTGGACCGGTTGCCGCCGCTGATCATGGAGTTCCACGAGGTGGTGGCGAAGGCGTCCGGGAACCGGCAGTTGCAGCAGATGTTGCACCGGGTTCTGCAGCGGATCGCCTGGGGGTTCGAAATGGACATCGAAGACCGCATTGACTCGTCGTGGGCCGACCACTCCGCGGTGGCGTTGGCGATCCTGAGCGGGTCGCCGGTACAGGCGGGCTATCTGATGGATGAACACATCCGCAAGGACGAGGTCCTGTACCGGCAGAAAACGGACATTCCTTAACGGTGTCGTATACGAACCATCGCCCTGTTCGATGGTCGTATACGACACGCCGACGAAACGCCGATCGGAAACACCCCTTGTGGCGTTGGCAACACTGTGGTTACAGTGGTCGTATACAAAATTGGTGACCCGGTCGACAGGGTCCGCTCTTGCTCCATCGATAGCGAGCTCCCTTCCCAGGCCGCCGGCCCGTGCCGCGACCTTCCCCTCGCCTGGAGGCGTCACCAATGTCCACTGAACCTGACACCGGCACCTCGACCTCGACATCGAAGGCGGCACCGACATCGGGTGTCCACAATCATCATTCGGCCCTACCTGCGGTACTCGACAAGATCGGTTTCACCCGGGCGCAGTTCTGGGTGCTGATGTTGATCATGGCCGGGATGTTCTTCGACACCCTGGAGCAGAACTCCACCGGTGCGATGGGCACCAACCTGAAGGACGCGCTCGGGATCGACAACGAGCAGCTCGCGTTGATCAACACGGCCACGGTGATCGGTGGGTTGATCGGCCGGTTGGTCGGCGGCTACCTGGCCGACAAGTACGGCCGCCGGATCTCGCTGGGGTTCAACCTGCTGCTCTACACGTTGGGCGGGTTGATCAGCGCGGTCGCAGTCAACTACGAGATGCTGCTGGCCAGCCGGCTCATCGTGGGGATCGGGTTGGGCGGTGAGTTCACCGTCGGCATCGCGATGCTGTCCGAGATGGTCGCCACCCGGTACCGCGGCACCCTGGTGTCCTTTCTGAACATCGGTTCCGGCGGGGTCGGGAACTTCCTGTCCTACGGCATCTTCTTCCTCATCCTGGGCCCGTTCGCCGGTTTCTTCGGCGGCGACGCCGCGGTGTGGCGGTGGACCTACGTGGTGCTGGCCCTGCCGGCCCTGCTGGTCGTCGCGTTCCGCCGCCGGCTGCCCGAATCCCCCCGCTACCTGATCTCCAACGGCAAGGTTGATGCGGCGAACCGGGAACTGACCCGACTGGCGTCCAACACGCTGCGGAAGCAACCCGCGGAGGACACCGGTCACCCCCTACCTGACCGCAGCGGACGTCCCGGTCAAGCAGCCCAGCGTGAACCCGGCGGCGGTGTTCCAGGGCAAGGCACTGCCCCGCACCATCGCCCTGGGCGCGGCGTCCTGGATGGCCTTCGGCGCCCAGGTGACGTTGAACTTCCTGATGCCGACCCTGCTGGTGTCCAAGGGTTACTCGGTGTCCGAGAGCCTGCTGTTCACGATGATCATGAACGTCGGCAGCCTGCTCGGTGCCTGCGCCGCGGCGTTCCTGGCCAGCCGGGCCCCCCGCCGGGCGGCGGTGTCCGGCGCCGCGATCCTGGGATGCATCACGGCCGTCGCGTTCGCCCTGTTCGCCGACACCAGCCTGCTGATCCTGATCCTGGGTGCGACGTTCCAGTTCTTCACCATGCTGCTGAACACCACCCTGGCGGCCTGGTCACCAGAGGTGTTCCCGACCTCCATCCGCGCCCAGGGCACCTCGATCGTCAACGGCATCGGCAACATCGCCGGCGCGATCATGCCGTTCGTCGCGCTGTACTTCTTCGACAAGTTCAGCCTGGCCGGGGTTTTCATGATGGTCGCCGTGATGTATGCGCTGCTGATCATCGCCGCCCGGTTCAGCCCCGAAACCAAGGGCCGCTCCCTGGAAGAAGTGAACGAGGAACGCCTCTAGCCGACGCCCCCGAAACCACACCCGAAGGACCCACCACCCCGCGCCCCTCACCGGAGCGCTCCGCCGAAAGGACACGTCATGCAGCACCTGAAGATCTCCGCCACCGCCCGCGGCCTGAACTACCTGCCCGAGTACTACGCCCAGGCCAGGGGCCTGTTCACCGACCGCGACCTGGAGGTCACCAACGTCGCGCGGGACCCGTGGACCGGGGTGCTGGACGACCTGGAGAGCGGCGCCGCGGACCTGGCCCTGGGCGGGCTGTGGGTGCCGGCGATGTTCGCCGGCTCCGGCCGGCACTACACGGTGATCGGCCAACTGAACCACCAGTTCCCGATGGCCATCCTCACCCGGCAGCCGGCCCCGGAATTCACCCTTGCCTCGCTCACCGGGAAGACCGTCCTCGCCCCGGGCGCCGGTGGCAGCGCCCCGTACGAGTTCACCGCCGGCCTCATGCGAGAGGCCGGGGTGAACCCGTCCGGCACCCGGTTCGTCCGTGACCTGTCCACCGCGATGCTCGTCGAACTGTTCCAGGCCGGCCTGGGCGATGCCATCATCGCCGACCTGGTCACGGCAACCGTGTTGCAGGACAACGGATTCGGGCACATCTCCTTCGAACACGCCAAGGCCGGCGGGATCATGCCGAACAGCGTGTACTACTGCCGCACCGAACGGCTCGACGAACTCGCCCCCGCCCTGGACGCGTTTGTCACCGCCATCGGCCAGGCCATGGACGCGCTCACCGACGCCACCCCCGACTCGGTCACCGACATCCTCACCGACATGTGGCCCGACGTCCCGGTCACCGCCCTGCACTCCGCCACCGAGCGACTGCTGGCCAGCCGCACCTGGGACACCACCAGCATCGACCCAGCGGCCTGCGACCGGTGGACCGGGATCCTGCACGACGCCGGCCTGGTCACGCACCGCACCCTCGTTCGACGACCTGATCAGCACCAGATTCACCGCCGCCAGCCCGGTACCGGTCGGCTGACCCACCCACGCGCCCGCCCGACCGATTCAGCTCGATCCGATTCCCGGGAAGGAACCCCGATGACGCTGTTCTTGTCCGCATCCGACGTCGACGACCTGCTCAACACCAAGGAAGTCATCGACGCGGTCGAAGAAGCCCACGCCGACCTGGCCACCGGGGACTCCGCCCAACCACCGATCAGCACCCTGGATGCACCCGGGTCGGACGCCAGATTCCTTCCCATGACGGCCATCTCGACCCGCCACGACCTGGCCGTGGTCAAATTCATGGCCGACATCCCCAGCAACCGGGAACGGGGACTGCCCGCCCAGCGGTCGATGATCATGGTGAACTCGGCCTCGACCGGGGAATGCCTCGCGGTCATCGACGGAAAGATCCCCACCCGGGACCGCACCGCGGCCGCCAGCGCGGTCGCCACCCGGCACCTGGCCCGGCCCGACAGTTCAATCCTCGGACTCGTCGGCGCCGGGCAGCTGGCCCGCGAACACGTCGCCTACCTGTCCAGTGTGCTGCCCATCGAACAGGTCGTGGTCTGGTCCCGATCCCCGGCCACCATCGGGCAATTCCGCGACGACATCACCGCAGAGGGCCTGCCCGTCCACGCCGTCAACACCCCCCGGGAAGTCGTCGAGGCCGCGGACGTCGTCTGCACCCTCACCCCGTCCCGCACCCCGATCGTCCAGGGCCACTGGTTCCGGCCCGGTCAACACATCAACGCGGTCGGTGCGCCACCCCGCCCCGATCACCGGGAAATCGACTCCCACGGAATGGCCAGGGCCAGGATCGTCGTCGACGACTACGACATCTCCATCCAGAAATCCGGCGACAGTGTCCTGGCGCTGGCCGACGGCGCGATCGAGAACGCCGACCTGCGCACCGAACTCGGCCAGGTCATCACCGGAACCGCGACCGGACGCACCCGGCCCGAGCAGATCACCCTCTACAACTCCGTCGGCGTCGCCATCCAGGACCTCGCCATCGCCAGACTCCTCATCAACCGCGCCCGCGAATGGGGGAGAGGCCGCGACATCAGCTGACCCCGCGCCCATGCCCAGCGGTCATCGTCGTCGTCAGCGAAGGGGAGAACACCGTGCTGATCAAGGTCATCAATCCCAACACCACCCGGTCCATGACCGAGAAGATCGGCCACGCCGCCCGATCCGTCGCCGCCGCCGGCACCACCATCCACGCGAGCAACCCCACCATGGGACCGGCCTCCATCGAAAGTCACTACGACGAAGCCCTCGCCGTGCCCGGTCTGCTGACCGAGATCAGCAACGGTGAGCGCGACGGCGTCGACGGCTACGTCATCGCCTGCTTCGGTGACCCCGGCCTGGACGCCGCGCGGGAAGTCGCCCACGGACCCGTCGTCGGCATCGCCGAGGCCGCCATGCACACTGCGACCATGCTCGGTCGGAACTTCAGTGTGGTGACCACCCTGGACCGCACCCGTGGCCGGGCCTGGGAACTCGCCCACCGCTACGGCATGGCCCAGGCCTGCCGCAACGTCCGAGCCTGCGAGATCCCGGTGCTGGACCTGGAAATCCCCGGTTCGACCGCCCGGGACACCATCGCCCAGGAATGCAAACAAGCCCTCGCCGACGACGACATCGACGTCATCGTCCTGGGCTGCGCAGGCATGGCAGACCTCTGCCACTTTCTGACCGAAAGCACCGGAGTCCCCGTCATCGACGGAGTCACCGCCGCCACCAAAACAGTGGAATCACTCATCGCCCTCGGACTGACCACCAGCACCCGATCCGAATACGCCCCACCCCTACCCAAGAAATACACCGGGCTCCTGCGAGACTTCACACCTGAGCATGTCAACAGCGCTACGTGACGTCGGGAACCGTTCGTAGTTGCGGTAACGCCGAGGCCGGTTGTTATCGCCACGGCGCCATTTGATCGGCGCATCCCCAGTCGGAGAACGGACCAGCGCGGTCGGTCAGACCTCGGCGAAGTCGCCGGTGTAGGTCGTGAACGTCGTGCCGCAGCCCTCCGCGTGGTTGCGGACCTCGGCCCTCTCGGGCGTCGCGGCCCAGGCCTTGAAGGCGTCCTCACTCACTGTGCCAGAACAGCTCGGCGACGAGAGGCGGTCGGATCGGGCGCAGATGTAACGCGAACGACCGTTTGCTGACTTGACGCCGTGGGGACATGTACTTCATCGAGCTCTGAGTGCGCTGCACCTCGGCAGCGCCATCGCCGGCCGGCCGTTTACCCTTCCGGCTGGAGATGGCGGAACGCGAGGTGAATCACCTGCGCGGCCGCGGGCTACTCGAGCAGGGGAGGCATGACGTGACGAATACTCACTCCGACGACGTGACCGATCGGGCGATTGCCCGGCGGGCGGTCGAGGCGGTCATTTGGGGTATTCCGGCGGTGAACTACCAGCGGATGTATGAGGCGTCCGCGCGGGCGGGTGGCCCGGGTGACAACCAGATCGTGTTCTGGCCTGGTTTGTTGGACTGGCGGAACCAGACCCTGACCCCGAACCCGGACGTCATCTACCTGATGCCGTTCTTCACCACCAAAGACGTCGGCCCGGTGGTGCTGGAGATCCCGCCCGCGGATGAGGGCAGCCTCAACGGCAGCATTATGAACTACTGGCAGGTCGCAATCGAGGACATCGGACCGGCCGGGATCGACCAGGGCAACGGGGGCCGTTGCCTGATCCTGCCTCCCGACTGGACCGGCGACATCCCCGACGGATACACACCTTTCCGGTCGGACACCTACCAGGGTTACGGGCTGATCCGTTCCGTGCTGCGCAGTGGCAGCGACGAGGACATCGCCGCCGCGATCGCCTACGCCGAACGGATCAAGCTGTACCCGCTGGCCCAGGCAGACAACCCGCCCGACACGGCGTGGGTCGACGCCTCAACCGAGATCTTCGATGCGACCATTCCGTACGACCTGGAGTTCGTCCGCGCCCTGGACCGCATCGTGCAGGCCGAACCGTTCCTGCACCGCGACCGCGTCATGATCAATCAACTCCGCTCGATCGGTATCGAGAAGGGCAAACCGTTCGACCCCGACCCCGACACCCAGCGGGTCCTGGAGTCCGCCGTGAGCGAGGCCAAGGAGTGGCTCGACGCCGAATACGAAAAGGTGTTCAACCCGTTCAATCCCGGCAGCCACTGGGCGTTGCCCGCGCGCCCCGAGATCATCAAGGCGTCCGAGGCGAACTTCGAACAACCCGACGCCTACCCTGTGGACGCCCGCGCCGTGACCTACAGCTTCGCGTTCTTCAGCACCAAACACATGGGCAAGGGCCAGTACTACCTGATGACCACCAAGGACAGCCAGGACCAGCCCCTCGACGGCAGCCGCAGCTACCGGCTGACCGTGCCCGCGAACGCACCGGTCACGCAGTACTGGTCAGTCACCGCCTACAACCGGGACACCCACACGCTGATCCGCGACGTCCCGCGTGCGGGGCGGTCCTCGCAAAGCCCCGGTCTGCAGGCCAACAGCGACGGCAGCGTCGAGCTGTATCTCGGTCCCGCAGCCCCCACCGGTGGCGACAGCAACTGGATACCCACCGACCCGACCGGTCGATTCGAGGCTCTGATCCGGTTCTACGGACCCACCCCGAGCCTGTTCGACCACACCTGGCAGCTCCCCGACATCGAAGCGATCACCACCTGAACCGGGCCTGCCCGGCGCCGATCTTCCAGCCGAACAAAGAGGGTCCTGGACGGCCGAGGGTGTGGTGGCGGCGGCCGGAGCACGCACGCCACGCGGCAGTTCCGCGTTTTCACGTGAACGCTGCTCGTGGCGAAGGCCGTCGACAAGTCTTTCCCGGTTGCCGGCCGATCCGTGTGGCGGAACCGATCGATTTCGGGGAGGTCTGATCAACGTGAGGCGCGTGCGGTGATCTGAGACCGGCACGGAGGCGCTGATCGCCAGTCGCCGTTCGTGAATGATCATGAACCCGCAGCCTCGGCGCGCGGCGCGGTGGTGGCCCAGCAGGAGTTGACAGGTATTCGCGCACGACGGGTCCGGCTAGTCGCGGGTTTCGCCGACCGCCCTGCGTACGAGGTCCGCGATGACCTTCTCATCGGCCGATGAGATCTTCGTGATGGCGAAGGAAGTGGGCCACATCGTGCCATCGTCGAGCTGTGCCGGCCCGAAGAACGCGAGGTTGCCGTAGCGGGCTTTGAACCTCGCGCGCTCCTGGTAGAACAGCACGGCCTTGCCGTCCGCGTTGGCGTAGGCGGGACTGCCGTAGAGCAGTTTCGGCGTCAGCGATGGTGCGAGCGGGCCGGGAAGATCGTTCTGTGTGGTGGAGGCACGAACCGTCTGCTGCCGCTGCCCTGCGCGAACCTGTCGAGCTCACATCACGACGACTGGTCGTTGACCGCGCCACCGGAAACGCTCCTGGTCGTCGGCGCGGGGGCGACCGGGGCGCAGGTCGCGTGGGTGTTCAACGAGGGGTTTCGTCCCGTGGGATGGCCATTGGCCGCTGCACCTAACCTAGTTGCCGAGCAGGCTCGGCTTTCGGTCCGCCAGCCAACTGGCAACGCCGACGTCGACCTACGGCAGCCTGTACGACCAGTCGACTCTTATCGACGAACGACAGGAGGTCGAATTGGTCAGCGTGAGCGCCGAGGCGCCGCAGTCTGCAAACCCGCCAACCAACATCACCACCCGCGAGCGCCGCAAGGCGCATCCACCGGCGTCCAGCAACAAGGAGCTTTCGCCCTGTCAACGCGGAAGAGCCGCTTTTGCTGAAGTCGGACGAAAGCGATCCGTCTATTACCGTGGCCATCGAGTGCACGACCCCGGCCCGGACGGCAACCACAGCAGTTACACACGATTCCATTCCATACTGACACCCTCGGAATTGGCGCGAAGCCGCTGCCCATCCATCACTTCAAAAGTGATCACGGGCCGGAACGGCGCGTAACCGAATCCAGGATTGAACACCAGCGCATCGACCTGGATCTGTGACCCATTCAACGGTTTCCACGAGCCGTCGGCCCGCGCGGCGCTGGTTCGCGATGCAACCTGGTACCGCGACTTCCGCAGCGCATGGCGAGACAACTTGACATCCTGGAGATCGCTCGCTCCGCCAGTGTTGACAGTCACTGACCAACAACCATTCAGTATCCGGCCCAATTCGTCCGCGCTGCGGCGGGCGGCCTCGTCGGCTCGTCGCCTGGTCGCTGCTTCCGCCAGCGCGAGCGCCGCTCTTTGGCGTTCGATCTCCCTGGCTTTTTTCACCCTTTCCCGCTCGAGTTGCTCCAAACGGTCGCTCTCGGCTTGGCGTTGACGCTCGAGCTCTCCTTCAGAAAGTGGCTGATTCTCGTAAGAAGTGACGCGGTGATGGCGACCACGAGAGGGCGGCGAATCGCCTGAATGGGACCCATACGTGCACGGTTCCACCCAATCTGTCGCCAAGTAGTAGCCCTTCCCGCTGCAATACCGGCATGTCTTCCCGTTTGCATGACGGCCCCTGTCGCACCCTTTGCACGGGCATGGATAACCCATTTCTCAACCTCCTTCGTGGCCTGCGACGGCGGCAGGGGCATGTGTGCCCGCGACGCCCGTTCTGCACCGGACGCCGCGGGCGGCCAGGGGCCGAATTCCAATTGGCGGGCGCCGCATGGCGGGTTTCTCGAGCTCGCAGACCCACGGGGCCCGATGGGATGGCATGACGCGCTCCCCTCAACACCGACGAGCTCTCGGCGCGCGATGACACCGTCACCCTCCGGATATTGCGGATCGTAATGCTTTGCGTACTGAGCGTGCCGGGTGCGGAAGTCCCGATGCGTCGGGACCTATGGCCCACATTGCTCGAGAACACTTGGTGTCACCGGCCACGAACCACTGACATGCGGGTGGTTTCGACGCTTCAGCCACCGGGCGGCCGGGCGACTCGTCTTGACGAGCCGCGCGTGGACGGACGTGACGGTGTCAGGCCAGACCGTAGGACGAGATGGTGAAGGCCGGGACGATGTCGGGCTTGCGGATGATGGGCAGCGCGGCCGCCCGAGGCACGGCGACGACCCGATGTACGGCAATGATCAGCATGCCAAGGCCGGTGTTCATGGTCGATCTCCTCAGTGGATTGGGCTGACGTCGCCCGGCTCACTCAGTCGTACGGCCGCTCACCGGAAACGGTTCGCGCCCCGTGGTTCCGGCGGTCGCGGCGCGAGACTGCGCGTTGCGAGGCTCGCCCGACAAGGCCCCTGGCTGCGGAGATCTCGCTGCGCTGCGGGCGCGTGGTGGCGGGGCGAGCCCCGCAGCCCACGTTGGCCCTTCGCAGCGAGCGCCGAGCAATGCTCGAGACACGTGGATAGCCAGAACCCTCAAGCCCGGCAACTCTGAACACCCCGTTCGAGCGCGCCCGCGCCGGATGATCAAGACCTGCGGCCCTCTCAGGTCGTGCGACAACGGCGAAGGGCCGGAAACGTTGATCAACCAGCGCCCTCACACCGGCACCCGACCATTGCCCCACCCCCGCTGGGGTGGCGAACCCGCTTCGACCTCGCGCCGCGAACCCACCGGTTGATCGCGACCTGCGGGCACCGCCGCGAGTGATCTACGTTCAGCACGCCTCCGACGGCATCGTGTGGTGGTAGCTGTCGCTGCTGTGGTCACGACCGGACCGGTTCCCCGAGTCGCGCGGGCCGGACGTCGTGTGCGCCATGCAGTGGTACCCGGTCGTACCTTCTGGCAGCTGACGGCCGACCTGTTCGTCGCCGACGGTGCGGACATCCCCCAGGGCCCCGGCCACAGCTACCGACCCGAGTGCGCCGATCGGCGGTGAGGGCAGCCGCTGGAGAATTGCTACAGGTGGCTGTCGTCCGGATGCACTCGGTTCGGGCCGCAAGGAGGGGGCCAGGCCCCTTCGGCCTCGTTCAGGCCGGCCTCGAACGACCAAGTCCGACGGATGACGTGAGGAAGGCCCCGGCCACCTGGCGCGCCCCGGACCGCAGCACGGGCCCGACTCGTCGCCACCAACCGGAGAGCGTAGGCCGACGTCGTCCACCACCACGTTTCAGTTCGCTCACCTCATTGACCAGGCGCTGCCGGTTGGCCTGGCGCAACAGGTCGGCCTGCCGCTCCTGGACGAATGATTCGTACATGAACGGGTGCATCACGATCCCGTCCTTTCGGTGTCGACGGCGGGCGGCATGGCCAGTGCTCCGGCGGTGCCCAGCGCGGGTTGCCGTCGTACCCCGCTGGAACGTTGGATCAGTAAGCGGCACATGAGGTCTCCCCTGGTGAGTGCGGATCAATGCGTTGACGGTAGGCAGTGCGACGGCGCGTGCGCATCGGGAGCGATTCCCTATTTCTCCGACGGCCAATTCGGTGCGAACCGCCCGCCGGACCGCCGGACGGGACTGCCGCTGGGTCCCACGACGTGCGGAAACTGGGTAGGTCGCGGTGAAAAGTGGGGAACGGCTCCCGATGCCTCCGCTCATGGCCGGCTCTACCGTCGGAACGTCCGCAACACCGCTCGAGGAGGCACCATGCCGCTGTACATGGACGTCCACACGATGGGCGGGGTGCTCGACGCCGCCGACGTCGCCGACGCGCACAAGGCAGATTTACAGACCCAGGACCAGTACGACGTGCGCTATCTGCGCTACTGGGTCGACGAGCAAGAAGGGAAGGTGTTCTGTCTGGTCGAGGCACCCTCCGCCGACGCGGCCATGACCGTTCATCGATTGGCGCACGGGCTGCTCGCCGATGACATCTACCAGGTGCAGGAAGGCTCGTGAGCGGCACCGGACAGTCGCGGTGCCGGGGTGAACCGTCTCGGCAGTTCCAGTGGATCGGAGGGGGCTCGGCAGCTCGTGCCGTAGCGCTGGAGATGGGTCGTGGTGGACACTTTCTGGATGCCCTTGCTCGAACGGGAACTGCCGTTGGCGGCGCTCGCCGACTATGCGAGGGAGGCACGTCTGGGCGCGGGGCGGCTGGTCCTGATCGCCGGAGAGGCGGGTGTCGGCAAGTCGACGTTGGTCGAGCAATTCGAGCAGGAGTTGCCGGACGTCGCCTGGTCGTGGGGCGCGTGCGACGGCCTGTTCATCCCGCGCCCGCTCGGGCCATTGTTCGATCTGGCTGGTCAACTCGGGGGTGACCTGCTGGATCTGTGCCGCGCCGATGCCTCCCGCGAGGCATTGTTCACAACGTTGCTGGATCAGATCGACCAGCCTGGAATGCTGAACGTGGTGGTTGTCGAGGACATCCACTGGGCCGACGAGGCGACCTTGGACCTGCTGCGGTTCCTCGGCCGCAGAGTTCACCGCGCCGCGGTTCTGCTGATGTGTACCTACCGCGACGATGCCCTGCCAGCGACGCATCCGCTCCGTCTCGTCCTGGGTGAACTTGCCGTTCAACGATCCACCCGACGGATCGGGCTGACGCCGTTGTCGGCGGAGGCGGTCGGAATCCTGGCCAGTGGCAGCGAATTGGACGCAACACAGCTGCACCGGTTGACCGGAGGAAATCCCTTCTACGTCACCGCGGCGCTCCAGGCCCGGACCGGTGAGGTCCCGGCATCGGCGCGGGACGCAGTTCTCGCGCGAGTCGCCATGTTGCGCAACGAATCTCGGGAGGTCCTGGATCTCGCTGCGTTGATCGGCAACCGCATCGAGGTGCGGCTGCTGGAACTGGTCACGACCTGCCGACCATCGGTGATCGACGAACTGCTCGCCTCCGGCCTCCTGCAGGAGGATGACGGATCCCTGAGGTTTCGTCATGAAATCGGCCGACTGGCGGTCGACCAGACCATCGGCTCGCATCGACGGGTACCCGCGCACGCCCGGATACTCGAAGCGCTCGCAACCCTTGGGTGCACCGACGATGTTCGTATGGCGTTCCACGCGGAGGCAGCGGGGAACGATGCCGCGGTTCTGAAGCACGCGGTGGCCGCCGCTCGTCGCGCCAGCGACCTGGCCTCCCACCGCGAGTCGGCAGCGCAATACGAACGGGCGCTGCGCTTCTCGAGCAGCGTCGATGACGTGACAGCGGCGGCACTGTGCGACGAGCTCGCCGACGAGCTGTCTCTGGTCGATCGGCTCGACGAGGCCGCGGCGACCCTCGAGCGCGCGCTGCAGCTGTGGCGGTCGGCGCGCAATCGCCTGCGGGAGGGCGACACCATGCGGCGGCTCTCCCTGGCCATGGCCCGCCTGTGTCGCGGCCCCGAGTCCATGGCGGCGGGGGAATCCGCGCTCGCAATACTGCGACCCCTGGGCCCGACCGTTGAACTTGCTTGGGCGTACGCCAATCTCGCCAATCGATTCATGGTGGTCAACCAGCACGCCGCGGCGATCGAGATGGCCCACCTGGCGCAGTCGATCGCGGAACCGCTCGGATTGCTGGAGGTGCTCAGCGATGCACTGAACACCGAGGGCTGCGTCGCCGCCACCACCGGCCAGGAGTGGACCGAGCCGCTGAGCGCAGCGCTGGACATCGCGCTCACCGCCCGACTCGATGAACAGGCCGGCCGGGCCTACGCCAACTTCTATGCCAACTACTGCGAACAACGTCGATTCGCCGCAGCCGACCGTTATTTCGTTGACGGTCTCGAGCATTGCCAGGAGCACGAGATCCACACCTTTGCGAACTGCCTGCAGGTCGAACGAGCCGGCGTGTTGGAGAAGTCCGGGCAGTGGGACGAAGCGGTGGCGGTCCTCACCGAACTGCTCGACCATGTCGCCGCGTCGCCGGGCAATCGGCTCTGCGCGCTGATGAGGCTCGGCACCATCCGTGCGCGGCGAGCGGAGCCGGGCGTCTGGGAACTGCTGGATGAGGCAGCGGACCTGGCTGACAGGACCGGCGAACCGCAGATGATCGTGCCCGTCCGGCTGGCCCGCGCCGAAGCCTTCTGGCTCGAGGACGAGCAATCGTCCGCCGAACGGGAGGTCGAGTTCGCGGCGAGTGCGTCGGCCGCGTGCAACGCGTGGCAGCGCGGCGCGATCGCTGCCTGGTCGCACCGCCTGACCTCGCCACGGCCGACAGCGACCCACCGACAGAATGTGGACGTCGCCGAGCCGTTCCGGCTCGAGATCGACGGGGACCGGGCGGGGGCAGCCCGGATCTGGGCCGACCTCGGATGCCCGTACGACGCGGCACTCGCTCTCCTCGGCGCGACGCAGGAGACGTCACTCCGCGAAGCGTTCGTCATCTTTCAGAACCTGGGTGCCGCGGCCGCCGCCAAGCTCACCCGGCGGCGAATGCGGTCGCTGGGAATCAGCTCGATCCCCGCCGGCGCGCACACCACCACCCGTGCGCATCCACGCGGACTGACCCGCCGCGAACACGAGGTTCTCGATTTGATTTGCGACGGCAACACCAATACACAAATCGGCGCGAAATTGTTCATCTCGGCGAAAACCGTTGACCACCACGTCTCCGCCATCCTGAGCAAATTGGGTACGCCGACCCGTCAGGCAGCGGCCGCGGAAGCCCGGCGACTCGGATTGGTCGGCGCGGCGTAGGACCCACATCTGATGTCGGCAGCCCACCACTCGGTCAGGGTGCCGACGGGCCGGGGGAGGACCTTCGTGAGCGCCGCCAGCAGGTCCTGCGGGCCGTTGGCTTCCTGGTGCCAGCTGTGGACGCCGTCGACGAAGTGGGCGCCGTCGCCGGGCGGAGTTGATTGGTCCAGGATGCCCTGGACGACGATCGGCCGGATGCCCAGACTCGTCACAGCGGCGTCGAGGCGCGATCTCTTCACCCGGACGACGGCTTTGAGCAGTCGAACGACCTGGTCAGCACCCCCGGCGTGGCGAGGTTGTCTGGCGGGCGCAAGCAAAGAACAATTTGCGCCTGGCCAGAACCCCGGGCGCCGCGGGTCCGGTGCCGCAATACTGCGGACATGCCTGACGATCTGCAAACCTTCCCCCTCGGCTGGTCCAGCGCGCTGTGTATCGCTGCGCACCCGGACGACCTGGAATACGGCACCGCGAGTGCGGTGGCGGCATGGACCGCGGCGGGTAAGGCCGTGAGCTACCTGCTGGTCACCTCCGGCGAAGCCGGCATCGATTCGCTCGATCCCGCAGAGTGCGGCCCGATCCGTGAAGCGGAGGAACGTGCCGGCGCGGCCGAGGTCGGGGTCGACGACGTCGAATTCCTGCACTACCCCGATGGCGTCGTCGAGTACGGCCTGCCGCTGCGGCGGGATATCGCCGCGGCGATCCGGCGGCGCCGGCCTGACCTGGTGATCACCGGCAGCCCGGACCCCCGGCCGGTCTGGGGCGGGGTGGATTTCGCGGACCACCGGGCGGTTGGTCTGGCCGGCGTCGATGCCGCGCGGGATGCCGGCAACCGCTGGGTGTTTCGCGATCTGGCGACGGACGGGTTGATACCGTGGAAGGCGCGGCACATCGCGATCGCCAACTCGGTGCGACCGACCCACGCCGTCGACGTCACCGAGTCCATCGACCGGGGGATCGCCTCTCTGCGTGCACACCGCAGGTACCTGACGGGATTGGGGGAGTCAGCTCCCGATCCGGACGACATGCTCCGCGGATTTGCCCAGATGTCGGGCGAACGTTTCGGCGGCCGACTGGCCGTCACCTACGAATTGCTTGGCTGACAGCGCCCTGATCAGCTATACGGCCGAGACCGGCACAGCCGGTCTCAGCAGATCGTCCGCAACGACAATCCGGTAGCGTAACCTTGCTCGGCCAGTGTCCCAGCTGGTGCGCTCGAGCGTCGCGTTCGAGAGACCTTGACTTAGCGACCAAGATCATCATCTTCCCGACGAGGAACCTATTGCGGAGACCGGTCGGCAGTCGCTGATGCTGGCGCTGTCCCGAAAGAGGGGCGATCTTGCGGGACAGTGCCCAGTCAAAGGGATGTCGTTCGCCGGCCGCCGCCGGGTCAGCTCTGGAACCGGGCAACTGGCCAAGTGATCGCGAAGCTGGGCCTGACACACGTTGGTGCTGCAATGGTCAGCTCTTCCATTGGGTGAGCGTCACCGAGGACGGAACGCGGATCACCGACGTCTGGGACTCTCGTGAGACCGTCGACAGGTTCGCCGAAGAAAAGATGGTTGGCCGGCCGCGGCGAAGGGCGACTGCCAGCGCGGGATACGGAGAAAGCACGATTCAGGTCAGACCTCAAAATTCACCGATTCCCATGCGACTGTAGGCGGGAGCCGTATTCGGCGATTTACCCTCGCGGAATCGCTGATGAAACGGACTGGACCATTGGATCCGGTATCCGGCGTGGACCGTCACCGATGATGAAATCCGCCGGGGTAGGTGCAGCGGTCGCTGACCACCGAGACCCGGTGGCCGCACATCGGCGTATGCCGCGCCGACCCTGTCAGGGTCGGCCCCCGCGCCCAACGCACGTATTCATTGGTGAGGAAGCCGATTTGTTTCACGCGTTCAGGGTGGCATTTCGCTGCGAGCCGGGTGTCAGGCGAGTGGCAGTGGTCGCTGACCGATCCCGACGAGGGTGTTGTTGAGGTGGCGGCCGTTTTGAGCGATCAGAACGCAGTCCACGTAGCGGTCGGCAAGTCGGGAATCGATGGGCGGGATGATGGCCGCGTCCCCGTCGTAGGCCAGTATTTCCGGGCGAATGGCGCCGTCCCGGGTGGGGTCCGTGGTTCGCAGCGCCCGGCTAGCGTACACGGTGCAGGCTTCCCGGACTTCCGTAGCGCTGACCGGGATCGGACCTAGGTTGGTCGCGCCGAGCAACTCGACCGCATGCGGGAAGTCGCAGCGCATCTCTTTTGGTCCGCTCACATCAATGGTGGGCCAACACGATCCGAAAATCGGAGGAAGGATCCCGGTGGTCAGCACATCCCGTAGCTGACCGACGTACGGCGTCAGATCAGCTGATCCGACGACGCAGGCCGACCATTGTTGCCCCGCAGCCCGTTGCACGTCGCTCGGGCCGATTTGGGTGTAACGGAATCCCAGGACCGAGGTCCAGAGGAGGCCCGGCTGGCCGGCTCCTTGCCCGACCACCGGGGGGACGGAACCCAGGTAGCCGATGGCCTCCAGTGCGCATTGCGCAACGGCGTTCTGGTAGTCGGTGGCGACGATCCGCTCGGGTGGTGACGCGGCGGTATCCATGGACGCCACCTCGCCGACGACTGGTCCGTCGCATGGACCGAAGTCGGCGGTCGGAAAGTGGATCAGGTCGTCGACCGCGGGACCGGGCTCAGGGGTCGAACGCCAAGGATCGATCATGGCCGTCACGCAGGCGCCGTCGGATGGCGGCCCGTCGACCATACCCGGGATGGGTTTTCCGCCCACCCGGCGGGAAGACACGTTGGGTGCGACAACGGCTGCGAGTACAGCGCACAACACGACGATCGCGCCGAGCCACCGTCGGTCCACACATTCCACGATATGCCCGGGGTGTTCCACGGGTCACGCATAGCGGATGTCGGGGTACCAGGGTGGTTGGTTTGCCGCCACAGTCCTCAGGTGCGACATCGGCGACCGTCTGCGAGAACGTCCAGTGGTGCCCCCAGGGATCCAGGACCGTGCACGCTCGCCGAGCGGAAACTCGGTCGATTCCATCAGGATGGTGCCGCCTTGGTCGGCCGCCCGGTCGCGCTGCACCTGCACGTCGGCCACGCGCACTGTGACTGAGCAGGTCTTAAGCGCCGTGTCGGGCGCTCGTCGACCGTCGCCGGTGTCGGCGACCATGACCGCCGCGCCACCGATCGATATCTGGGCGCTGTGAGCCTCGCCGATCCGGACACGCTCGGCGAACGCGAACGAGGCGGCCAGCCAGGTCACCGCCTCGCGCACGTCCGGGTAACTCAGCCCTGGAATCAGGGTCGACGACGGGATTGAGCGATTGTGTCTCAGACAGACATCCACCCAGCTCCTCGGGCGTCTCCGCGATGGCCGCTCATCGGCACGACGGCGCGGATCGCGGCAGGTTGCGGTCACCTCTACTGAACGCACGCCACCGCAGGTGCTGCCCGCGCTGGTCGCCACCGGGTACGACGCCTGCGCACCGCCAGCAACCACAGGCTCGGATCGCCTGGGGTCTCGACGCGCCTCACCACGGACAGGGTCATCGCTGCCGCCCCCGTTCCGCTCGCGGATCGACCAACGGAACAGTGTCTACCTCACGCTGCCGCAGCCAGGTGGCGGCTCCTCTCAGGGGGCGACGGGATGACCGGCAGGCAGGCCCGATAGGAATTCACTAGGACCCCCGAGCTGCCCGGTGAATGCTTGCCCTGTGGATCCGTTCATGCAGACCGAGCGCCTGACACTACGACATTTCACGGTGGACGACGCTGACCTGCTGATCGAGCTGGACAGCGATCCGGCCGTGATGCGTTACCTCACCGGCGGCGAGCCGACTGAGCCGACGGTTGTTCGCGAGCTCCACCTGCCGAGCATTCTCGGTGTGTACGAGAGGTGCGGCGGCAAATTCGGACTATTCGCCGCGCACGAGAAGGATAGCGGGGCGTTCATCGGTTGGTTCTGCCTGCGCCCGGAACGGGGAGGTCCGATGGACGAGGTCGAACTCGGGTACCGGCTGCGCCAGGAGGCCTGGGGCAAGGGTTATGCCACCGAAGGCTCGAGGGCTTTGCTGGCGAAGGCCTTCTCCGAACTCGATGTGCGCTTGGTCTGGGGCGAGACGATGTTCGTGAACCTGCCCTCACAGAAGGTGATGGAGAAGGTCGGCATGACGCTCGCTGAAGTGATCCCCACTCCTGAGGACATGATGACGGTCGAGGGCTCTGAACTTGGTGGCTTGCAATACCAAATCGTCAAGG
This sequence comes from uncultured Actinomycetota bacterium, assembly GCA_963709895.1. Lineage (GTDB taxonomy): Bacteria > Actinomycetota > Actinomycetes > Mycobacteriales > Nakamurellaceae > Nakamurella. The sequence goes on from CAVPYD010000003.1 coordinate 95,288, forward strand.
AGCAGTGGGAGCAGCAGTAGCCAGGACGCAACCGACGGTCGCGGAACGACACCGCCAACGGCACATCCGCCCTGCAAACCCGGAGCCGGAGCCACCTTGATCATTTTTGTTCCGCAGGGGATCCCTGAGCAGACAGCATCACCATGGGCGCGCTTGGCCGATGACTTCGGTCGGTGAGACATGTCGTAACCGTCTCCAGGTCCATCCGCTCCTGAGGAGTTCACGATGACAAGCATCAAGCCCTGCCTGTGGTTCGACGGCCAGGCTGAAGAGGCGGCCGCCCTGTACGTCAGCCTGTTCCCCGACTCGAAAATTCTGTCGGTGTTCCGATATCCCGAGGAGTCCCCGATGCCGGCCGGTGAGGTGGCGACCGTGGACTTCCTGGTGGCCGGCCTGCCGGTGCAGCTGCTGAACGGGGGGCCACACTTCAGGCTATCCGAGGCTTTCTCGCTATCGGTGACGGTCGACGGCGGACAGCACGAGGTCGACCGGCTGTGGGACGCGCTCATCGTCGACGGTGGTGAGCCCAGTCAATGCGGCTGGCTCAAGGACCGGTTCGGCGTCTCCTGGCAGATCGTCCCGGCAGAGCTGACCCGGCTGCAGTCCGATCCGGATCCGCAAGTCGCTGCCCGAGTCACCCAGGCCATGCTGGCCATGGGGAAGATCATCGTGGCCGACATCGAAGCAGCCGCGAAAGGGTGAGCTGGCTCGACGGCGCCAGCTCGCATTTCGACCCATTGGGTTCAGCGAGTTTCGCTCGTGGGTGCGGCGCCGCCGATCCCGATCATGGATGAAAGTGAAACACCTGCTGCTCAAAGACAGCTCCGTCCGCTGGTGGGGCGGCCGCACCCTCCAGCAAGAAACACCTGAAACCGCGCCCCCACCCAACTTCGTCCAAACCCGCGCTATGGCTTGGCCCGAACGGGCTGGGTTTTGGTAGGCCTGGGGGGTGGGGCCGATCCCGTTCTCTTTGTTCCTGGATAAATCGCGTCCCGCGTGCTGCCGAAGCCGATACCTTCATCCTCAACGACCAGAGAGACCGGGTTGAACCCCCCGAAGGCATCGATCTCGAACTTGCCCTGAAACGCGTAGTCGCCGGCACCTACCGGGTCGAATTCGCCCTCGAAGATCCAGACCATTGGCCAGAGGCGATCGTCCTGACCGCGTTTAGGCATCGTCTCCAACACGGTAAACTTGACGTCCAGCGACGACTTGATGAAGTTGCTGGTGTTCGGAAGATCGACCTGAACGTAGGCACCGCCCATCTCGCCGTAATGGTTACCTTGCCAATGCACTTTGAACACGGCGTAGAGGTTTGGCCGGATAGGGTGCTTCCAGGCGATGTTGAGGACCAAGGCTTCGTACTCGCTGTCGGTCGGCTGTGGCGGGTTCCCGAACCGACTGCCCTTCTCGCTCGCGTATGTCAGCCCACCGTGCATAATGGCTGACTGCTCTTGTGCGACGATGGTTGCGGTGAGCGCAACCTCGAGTGCCTCGACGGCGATCGGCAGGCCTCGCTGGACGAACACGTCACCCACCGCCCGTTGAACGCTGCGACGATCGCGGTCGCCGGGGTGCTTCCAGTCGTGGCGCCGGCCGGCGTGCTCGATCGCGTCCAGAATTTGCGGGCCGCTCGCGCCCGACTGTGTGTTGGCATTCGGTTCCCGGCTGTCCCGAGCTGCTCCGCCGAGAAGTTCCGCGACCGCACGATTGCCGGCCGATCGCTGCAATGACTCGACCATGGTCACGATGTCCCGTTGAGTTCCCTTTTCCTTGCCAGGCTCACCCTGGGGGGTCGGCCTCGCCGCCGTGGCCTTGGGCTTTGGAACTCGGATCGGCGCGGCTCCATCTATCCCTTCTTCCCTCATCTGCCACTCCTCACTTCGCGAGCCGATCGTTCTCACAATCATTGCCATTCTAAATCAGGCACCCCTGGAGAGATGGGCATTGATCCGTGCCCGTACGGGCAACGGTGAGGTACGAGTCCGCTGGGGTGCCTGGGTTTTGAGGTGACGGCGCGCCTGTCGCGACGGGGGGCGCCATCGGCGGATCTTGAGTGTGAACGGCCAAGTCTCGAGGCGCTGCCACCACCGGCGCGTGCGACGTTTTCGGGGTGAGCGCCGGCGCCGGGCCGACCGTCCCGACGTGGTGGCGGGGGAGTTACGCGCCTTCTTCGGCATGCCGTGTTGACCGCGGCCGCGCAGCGCCGGCGAAATGGTTCATCCATTCATAGGATTGAAGGACAAGACCATGAGATCTCGACGTATGACACTCATTCTCGCCACGGCCGGCCGCGCTCGCCGTGAGCATGTCCGGTGGCGGGGTGGCAGAGGCCACCCGAGGTCGACGTGACTGTCCCAGATGTCGTTGCGGCCCTGCGGCCAGACTTCCGACTGACTTCCGTCCTGCTCATCGCCTGTGTCGTGAGGTCGCAGGCGGCGGTGTCTTCGTCTCATGCGGCCAGGACGGCCCGGTCTGCAGCAGCCGACGGGAATTCGATCATCGACGACACCTGCTTGCTCGTCTCGTGCCAGCAACTCCGGTGCCGGCAGTGGCGATCTGACCACTGTGCCGGACTCTGTCTTGGACTCGCCTTCCGCGGCTCGCTGAGCTCATCGGACCTCCTCGTTCGGGCTGCGGGCCTGCCCGCTGTCAGCGGCGTACGCGCGCGCAGCCCACCGCTGTGACCATTGCCCGAGTGGACGAAGCAACTCCATGAGCTCGCGGCCGTCGGCGGTGAGGCGATAGCCCCCGTCCCCCCGCTCGACGATCCCGGCCACCGTGAGGTCGCGCAGCCGGTCGCGCAACACGCTCGACGACACGTCGTCGCAGCGGTGGGCAAGGTCGCGGAACGTGGCGTCGCCATCGCGGAGTTCCCAGACAATGCGCAGCGCCCACCGGCGTCCGACGAGGTCGAACAGCGCCATGATCGGACGTCCGGTGGTCGAGCCGCGTACCGGGCGACCGGGAGTCGGAGTGCTGGCCATCCGAGAAGTATTGCTTCTGAAAGCAAAGCATGCCACCCTTGAGCTATGCCTCTGATTCCGAAGCATCCGAGGATTGCCCCGACGGCACCGCCCTTCGACGACGACACCCGCGCGGCGCTCGACATCCTCGGGCCGCCGATCGCCCTGTTCGGCGTGTTCGCCCGCCGTCCCGACCGCGCGCACGCGATCGCGGGCTGGGGGCGCTACTACCTGTCTCGGCGCGGCGCGCTGTCACTACGGCACCGCGAGCTGGCGATCGACCGCACGACCGCACTCTGCCGCGCAGGATACGAGTGGGGCATCCACATCGCTGTCTACGCCGGAAGGGCCGGGCTGACCGACGAACAGGTCGCCTCGCTGGCCACCGGGGACCCGGCAGACGCCTGCTGGACCGACCCTGCAGACCGTGCCGTCCTCGCCACCGCAGACGCTCTGCACCAGCGCGCCGACCTCGACGACGCCCAGTGGCAGACGCTGCTGGACGCGGTTGGCGAGGACGCCGCGGTCGACCTCCTTCTGCTCTGCGGCTGGTATCACGCGATCTCTTTCGCCGTGAATGCGCTGCGGCTGCCGGCCGAGCCGGGCACCCCCGCCCTGCCGGGCAGGTCACGATGGTCACCGTGATCGCGCACGACACACGGCTGCCGCCGGCCCCGCCGACGCCGACCGGCAACTGCTCGCCAGGCACGCGTCCGCCACGCGCCGAGCCGGGCTGCCTGCAGTCGACGCCCACCAGGCCATCGACAACCCGGACGAGTTCGCGCTCGTGGAACGCTACGAGTCGCAAGCCGCCTTCGCGGAGCATCGGCGGACGACGCCCTTCCGGCGCAACGTCGAGACCGAACTCGTCGCACTGCTCACCGCGCGAAGCTGGACGGTGTTCGGGCCAGCTCTGTGACGCCACCTACGACGTGCTCACCCTCGCAGTAGAGATCGATCTCGGAGAGCTGACATGAACCGCATCACTGTCCAGTACGCCGTCCCCAACGACCCCGAGAGACTCGACAACCGCTAAAGGAGGCAACTGCCGATGTACCGACTGACCGTGGTCTATGACGAGCCTGCCGACAAGGAGGCCTTTGACCGCCGCTACACCGACGAGCACGTCCCCCTCGTCAAGGCATCGCCCGGGCTGGTCAGCTTCCAGCTCAGTCACCCGCACGGCGGCACGCCGTACCTCGTCGCCGAGCTGTTCTGGCACAGTGAGGACACCTTCAAGGCCTGGGCCACGACGCCCGAAAGTGCCGAGGTCCGCAACCACGCGGAGGGCTGCGGCACGACGTTCACGACCTACACCGGCGACGTCGCTGAGGTCTGACCGACCGCGCTGGTCCGTTCTCGGACTGGGGACGCGCCGATCAAATGACGCCGTGGCCTGCAGCAGGGGATTGGGCCCAAGAGGCCGGGCCTTGAGACCTACCGCCCTTTTCGTTTCGTGGGTGGCGGTCGGCATGTGCCCGGCCCGGGGCCAACTCACCGACGGGACCCGTGAGGTCGTTGCGCATGCCGCAACCGGACCGGAGCGAGCCCAGCTGTGGGACCGTCTCGGTCACTGGACCAATCCCGGCAGCGACGCCCGTGGCCGATCAGCGGAGGCAGCCGTGGTGGTCCTCGCACCCGAACCGAGTCCGTCTCAGACCACCCATCGGCAGTGGAACCCGTTGCAGCCGAGGATGACTGGCCCCGACGGCACCGCGACCCTGCGCACCACAGGGCGGCATCCCCGATCACCAGCGCCAGGTCACAGACGGCGAGGATGCGATGCCTGGCCGGGCGGGGACTTTCGGCTCTATCACGTTCGCAGGGTGGCGTGCAGGTTCAAAGTGTCGAGAGGAGAGTGCAGTGGGTACCAAGGTGATCCGAGAGCGTCGATCGGCGTCCGACATGATCCCGGGCCTGCGACCGGTCGATACCGTCATGTTCCTGTTCTATCTGGTCCTCCTGGTGCTGGGGATCGTGGCCGACATGCGCACTGCCATCTGGTTCGTGCCGCTAGGCCTCTCGGTCGTTTGCGCCATGCTCTGGTTCGTCGCACGCCGACAACTGGGCGTGTCATTCTCGGTCAGACCGGAGGCGCGGCAGCTCGTGACGACGGGCCTCTACGCGAGGTTCCGCCACCCCATCTACGTCTTCGGCACCATGGCTTTTCTGCTCGTCCTACTGGCGTTGCAGGGCTGGCAGGCGCTGGCAATCTGGGCCATTCTGATTCCGGTGCAGGTTATCCGTGCCCGACGTGAGGAGAGGGTTCTCACGGAGGCGTTCGGCGCCGAGTACGAGGAGTACCGCAAGTCCACGTGGTTCTAGGGGCGTCTGACTGCGCAGACCTATTGGCCGCGTCACTATCTCACCGCAAGTGGATCCGCAAGCGGGCGGCCTGACCCACCGGTCTGAATCTACTAGCCTCGATCTTCGTGCCGCACGCAGGTTCCGGTCCGGTAGGTCGTCAAGATCATTTTTGGTCTCCTTTTCTGGGTCGGGATAGGTCTGTGGAACCGGTGTCGCTTGGTGGGCAACGGGTTCCGCAGTCCGGGGTGGGTTTTGGAGCTGGCAACCGCGCATCAGCCATGGGCCGACGCGCTGTTCATTTGCCGTAAATGGAACCACATGCAGGACGCCGCAGACCGATTCCTGGCCGTCGCTGCCATGATCGGGATCGTTCCGCAGGGGATGGTCAGCCGAACCCATGGCTAACCGGCGAGATGCCCTTCTCGGACCGGTGTCACTCGAAAAGCACCATCACGTCATCAGTGTCGAACGTGTCGAACGCGTCGAATACAGTGCCGGTCGTCATTGCGTGGGTCTCGCCGCGCCCGGTGCGCACCCAGGCACAGGCGTCGTCGGCGTGGAGACGAAGCCCCAGGGAACCGAGCGGACGATCGAGCCCGGTAGCCTCGCTCGGCAGGCTCGCAACAACATCGAACTGCGTGAACGGCACCCACCGGGGATGCTTGCTCACGTCAACGGCCCGAGCACCGAAGGACCCGTCGATGCCCACCAGGTGCACTGACATTGGGCCCCGATACAACCCGAGCTGGTAGATGCTCCGATCGCTGTCCCAGCTCCAGACAGCGCTGACGACGAGCTCTGCCGTGGTGAGCTGGACTCCTTGGGTGGGCTCGTGCCAGTAGCCGTGATCCCAATCGTCAACGGTCTCACCAAGTTCCCCGCCGGTCAGCGGGAAGTACACGATCGAGCTCAGTGGCCGGCCAGACATGGCAGCCGCTATCTGCATCTGGTGTTCGTAGCTCGGCGGTTGCACAGCGCCCATCGTCGCAAACACCAGTGGCCAACAAGCGAGAGTCAATCCCACCGTTCGTCTTCCCAATCGACGATGGCTGACCGGGCATCGTCGACCCGGCTTTGCAGATGGACGGTCATCGACTGTCGCCTCGCGTCTGTTCGACCCTTACTGCCACAGGTGCTCAAGGTAGACAATTCCGACGAGTCAGGAACTGGTTCGATCGACACTCTGACCTGTAGCTCAGCTCCGCAGGCATGCCTCTCTGTTGCGCCTGCCCTGGTCCGCGGTGAGACGAGATCGACTGTTGGGCAACGTGTCTCACCAGGGCGGTCTGGTACGGGCAACCGACCATCAGGGTTGGCGCGGCGCGCCCGCACCTGGCGGGGGTCGAGTTGATCGAGGTCTTGTGGGTGATTGCGTCGCCGTCGGTCAGCGGGGGCGCTAAGGGCAAATTCCGGGTCCGTGCGGTCAAAGCCTTGCGCTGGAACGCCGGCGGGCCCTTGTATTGCGTCCGGTGTCGGACGCGTTGAAGGTATCGAGGGCGTCCCTGCGGAGGCGTGGCCGACGTCTTCCTGGACGAATCGCGCCGTCGATTCGGTACGTCACTCACACCAATCGGGTATGTGGTTGATACCGTCGCTCCGGTCGGGAGCCGCGGAAGGGATTCGATGATGCTGGCAAGACCCGTTCAGCCCGCTACCTGGCATCGGTCGGGGAAGCTGGTCGCCATTGTCATCGGCGTCATGCTCCTGGCCGGTGCGTGCAGCAACGGGGACCAGACAGGGGAGACATCGCAAACGACGGCCGAGGATCCGGTGGCGGTCGCGCAGACACGTGTCAGTGACGCCGAGGCCGGGGTGAGTGGTGCAGAGGGCGCACTGACGTCCGCACATCAGAATTTCTGCGTCGCGTCGAAGGATTATGTCGAGACCCTCGACCGCTACGGGCGGTTGTTCACCGATCGAAGTGCGACCGTCGGCGATGTGCAGACCCTCGGTGCGGATCTCGTCGAACCGCGTGACGAGGTTGCCACCTCGGTCGACGCCGTCAAGACCGCTAAGAATGATCTCGCAGCAGCGCAGCAGGAGCTCGTCGATGCCCAGGCTGCGCTGGCCGCCGCGATCGCTGTCGCGTCGAGCGTTCCGGTCAGCTCGACAGCGGAGACCACGATCACGACAACCACGCTGGTCCCCGCTGCGGCGATCGAGCGGGTCCAGTTGGCCGAACAGGATCTTGCTCGCATCGCGCGGGGAATCAACGCCGACACCCCGCTCGCCGAAGCAGGTGCGGCGTACAACTCGGCTGCACTCGCACTCGAGATCGCCTGGCTGAACGTGCTCAACGAAGCCGGGTGCTTGTCCGAACAGCGGCAGAGGGATGCCCTCGCGCAGCTCGCCGCGTACACCACCGCGTTGCAGACTGACCTGACGCGGGCCGGATACGACCCGGGGCCGATCGACGGCATCTACGGGCCTCAGACCGTCGGCGCGGTGCAACAGCTCCAGAAGGACAGTGGGCTCCGGGTCACCGGTTTTGTCGACGAGGCGACCGCACGTGCTCTCCAGGACAAGCTGGCCGCAGTCGGGCAGGCCGAGGCCACGCAGACGGCCACGCAGACGGCGGCACTCCAGACGGCGCTGAAGTTGGCCGGATATTGGGACGGCCCGGTCGACGGTCAATGGACGGATGCCTTGACGCAGGCTTTGCTGGCGATGCAAACCACGCTTGGCGTCGAGCCGACCGGACAGGTCGACGCGGCGACGGTTGCGGCCTTCCAGCAGGCGCTCGCTGCGCTGCCGACGACTGTCACGTCGGCCGCGACTGCCACCGCTACGGTCACCGAAACAGCGGAGACAACTGCCACAGAGACGAAGATTGCCACTGCGACAGAGACCGCCACTGCGACAAAGACCGCCGTCGAGACGAAGACCACCACGGAGACCACGACCGCGCCGAAATCGAATGAGGAGTCATCCGAGCCTGTACCTACGACCGGCTGACCGGCCGTAGAGCCGGGAACCTTCGCCCACGTGATGCTGGACCCCAAATGGTGCTGGTTCCCAAGCGGCCTCGCAGACGAATGCTGATCGGCGGCCCGATGATCATCCCGGTCCAGACTCGCCGGGGGGCTGCAATCGGACGTCCGGAGTCACGATCCTTCTGCGGTCCCCGCTGGAAGCGATCGCGGGCCCAACGAGGTCATCCGTCTGCGGGTTGAGCGGCGTGGGCTGAACTAGGGGAGTTCCAGGGTGGCCCGGATGGCCGGGGTCAGTGCGTGTTCGACATCCTCGCGGGAGAGCGCCGCGACGGCTGGCAGTCGCAGCAGGTAGCGAGTCAGGGCGAGACCGAGCATCTGGGCTGCCACGAGGCCGGCCCGCCGGAGGGCGAGGTCGTGGCCCAGTGCGGTGGCCAGCGCGGGGGCGACCTGCTCGGCGAAGACGTGACGCATCCGCTCGGCGGCGTGTTCGTTGGTCACCGCGGAGCGGAGCAGGACCAAGAGCGCATCGTCGGCCGGGTCGCTCTCCCATCGGTCAAGGAACAACCGAACCAGCTGCTGCGGCAGCTCATCGAGGGGGACTTCGGCCAGGTCAGGCAGGCGCAGGTCGATGTCGAGCGCGGCATCGAAGAGTTGCGCCTTGGTCACGAAGTAGCGCATCACCATCGACGGGTCGATGCCGGCGTCGGCGGCCACCGCGCGGATGGTCGTGCGGTCGTAGCCGTGAACCGCGAGCCGCTCCCGCGCGGCTTGCAGGATCGCAGCTTTCGTTCGATCGGAACGCTTCCCGGGGCCGGCTCCGGCATCCTCCACCATCATGCCAACAACTGTAGGCCATCAACTGTTGACTTTCCATGGCGCCGCCCGTCAAGATGTCTACAAGCGTTGGCCAACGCCTGTTGGCACAGGATCAGAGGAGAGAGACATGACACCCACCACCGCCCTGCCGACCCGCACCGAGGTCGCCATCGTCGGCGCCGGCCCCACCGGGCTCACGCTGGCCCTGACCCTGGCGTCCGCCGGCATCGACTTCGTCCTGCTGGATCAGTTGGCCGAGGGTGCCAACACGTCCAGGGCCGCGGTGGTGCACGCCCGCACCCTGGAGGTGCTGGACGAACTCGGCGCCGCCCAGGCGTTAATCGCCCGCGGCATCCCGATCACCCGGTTCGCGGTTCGCGACGGGTCCCATCGGCTGCTCACCGTGCCGTTCGACGGGCTGCCCACGCGCTACCCGTACACGCTGATGGTGCCGCAGTGCGACACCGAAGCCGTGCTGCTCGCCCGGCTGCGGACACTGGGCCACGACGCGCACCGGCCGTACCACGTGGCATCCGTTGCCCAGGACCCGGACGGGGTGACCCTGACCATGAGCACCGGGCAGACCCTGCGCGCCGGGTACGCCGTCGGCGCGGACGGCATGCACAGCGCCGTCCGGGAGGCCTCGGGCATCGGCTTCACCGGCAGCGCGTACAGCGAATCCTTCGTGCTGGCCGACGTCACCATGGAGTGGACACCCGGCCCCGAGGAGGTGTCGCTAACCTTCGCCGCCGCCGGCCTCACCGTCGTCGCGCCGCTACCCGGCGGCCACTACCGCATCGTCGCCACCGTGGACGACGCTCCCGCCACCCCCGACCTGCCATTCGTCCAACGGCTGCTGGACCAGCGCGCCCCCGGCCGCGGAAAGATCACCGGCCTGGCCTGGTCCTCCAGGTTCCGGGTGCACCACCGGGTCGCCGACCATTTCCGGGACGGCCGGCTGCTGCTGGCCGGCGACGCCGCCCACGTGCACAGCCCGGCCGGCGGCCAGGGCATGAACACCGGCATTCAGGACGGCTACACCCTGGGCAGGGCATTCGCCACCAACCAGCTCGACGGGTACGAGGACCAACGCAGACCGGTCGCCCAACGGGTCGTCGCGTTCGCCGACCGGATGACAAGGATCGCGACCACCCACAACCCGGCGATCCGCGGCGCCCGCAACATCACCCTTCCGCTGCTCGGCCGCATCCCTGCCTTCCGCACCAAACTCGCCACCGAACTCGCCGAACTCAACTACCGATAGCGGTCTACGCGAAACGCGGCGGTTCGGTTCCAAAATCCCGATCCGCGGCGGCCGCCGTCTCCGTTCGACTGGGTGATCGGCACCGCTGCCAGACGAATCCCGCAACCCTGCTGACCGATTCCTGTTGCCTGCCGGACGCAACGGGCACAACCACTCGCCGCTGCGGAATCGCCGATCGGAACAGGCCGACCGCGACGCGTCATCGTCAACGGGACCGTCACGCTCATCGCGCCTACCCGGCTCAGTTCGGCAGCAATCCGGACGCGGTGACGGTCGTCATTGCCTGATCAGATAGCCCCACCGCCGAAACCGACCGACCTACTTGCTGAAGCGATCTCGGGTCGTGAATTCCCTGTGCCACCCTTGACCGGAAGTACCGAAGGACCAGCTAGTGTGCTGCGCCATTGACTCGTTCTATAAGTCGTCCGATCGAGCCGAGGATCTGTTCAGCGGTCTTGGTCCAGATGAAGGGTTTCGGGTCTTCGTTCCACGCCTTGATCCAATTGCGGATGTCAGCCTCGAGCGCCTGGACGGAGCGGTGGTCGCCGCGCCGGATGAGTTGGTCGGTGATGCAGCCGAACCACCTTTCGACCTGGTTGATCCAGCTGGAATATGTCGGCGTGAAGTGCATATAGAAGCGCGGATGGTCGGCCAACCATTTGCGGATCGCCGGGGTCTTATGGGTGCCGTAGTTGTCGCAGACCAGGTGGATGTCCAGTTCTTGCGGAATCTCAGAGTCGATCTTGATCAGGAACTTACGAAACTCGATGGTGCGATGCCGGCGGTGCAGGCTTGAGATCACGGTGCCGTCGGCAGTGTTGAACGCCGCGAATAGGCTGGTCGTGCCGTGACGGACATAATCGTGGGTTCGTTTCTCGGGCATTCCGGGCATCATTGGGAACGCCGGCTGGGACCGCGCCAGGGCTTGGACCTGCGACTTCTCGTCAACGCAGAGCACGACCGCGGACTCCGGGGGGTTGAGGTACAACCCAGCGACGTCGTAGACCTTCTCTACGAACATCGGATCGTTGGACAATTTGAAACCATCGGCGCGGTGCGGTTTGAGCTCGAACGCATGCCAGATCCGTCCGACTGTTGACGCGGAAAGCCCGGATTTCTCCGCCATGGACCGACGAGACCAGTGAGTCGCATTCTTCGGGGTGGATTCCAGGGTGTCGACCACGATCTTTTCCACTTGCTCCGCGGTGATTGATGGCACCCGTCCAGGACGTGGATCATCCGCCAGGCCATCCAGCCGGAGTTCGAGGAACCGGCTCCTCCATTTACCGACGGTCGGCTGCGAGACTCCCAATCGGGCCGCGACTTCCTTGTTCGGCACGCCCTCGGCGCACTCGAGGACGATCCGGGACCGAAGTGCCAGGGCCTGTGACGAGGACCGGCGGCGGGCCCACCGCTCCAACTGCTCTCGTTCGGCAGAAGTCAATTCCAGCTTCGCTTTTGGTCGACCCGTCCGTGCCATGCCTCACCATATCACTTATGTAGCGCTTCAATGGCGCGGGACACTAGTCGCTGACGATGTCCCGGCCGTGGAAGGTCAGTGCCCAGATGACCACGAAATCAAAGGCGATGATCAACACGGACCACCAGGGGTAGTACGGCAGCCACAGGAAACTCAAAATGATGCTGATCATGGCAACGACGACGGCTACCGTGCGGGCCAATACCGAGCCAGTGAACAACCCGATCCCCGCCAGCAGCACGACGATTCCGCCGAGCAAATGTAGCCAACCCCACGTGGTAACGCTGAACCGGAACACCCAATTCTGGGTGACCGCATAGAAATCGTTGTTGGTCAAATCAACGATTCCTTGCGCGATGTGAAAGAAGCCGACCAGCACGAGCAGCAGTCCCGCAGTGGCAGTTGTGCCCACCGCGAAGCCGCTGCGTTCTCGAGTTGCCATTTCGATGACCTCCGATTGTGACGCGCGGGTGCAGTTTGGCGGTGCCGAACTGGTGCCTGGGCGCCTTCCAAGGCTCGTCGCCGACACGGGCTGCTCGTGCCCGTTCGTGCGTAACCGACCCGGCAGACTCACCGTCACCTGCGCTACCGGTCTTAGCGTAGCGGGGATGTCGATGAGTGTTGGCGTGCGACCGCGTGGCTGCGCGACCCTCAACGGTTGCAGGAGAACGGTTTCGGCGTACCGGCCATATCGAGGCACGGAGGCAAGAGGTCGAGCCCGGCGCGTGACCGGGGCCCGGCACCCCTTCAGGTGGAACTCGCCGATCAGGCAGACCCTGCGGAGCTCAGGCTGACGGCCTTGACCGCGGCGAGGATGACCTGGGTGACGGCATCGGGCTGCGAGGTCATGATGACGTGTAAGCCCTCGATCTCGGTGATGGTCGCGCCCGCCCGCTGAGCCATCGACAGCACGATGTCGCTGCCGGCGGCCTTGTCCTGGGTGCCGACCACGGCCCAGACGGGGAGGTCCTTCCACCTCGGATGACCGATGATCTCGCCGAACGCAACGGTCGCGAATCGGTCGCTGCGAAAGCGCGATAACGTTCGACTCCAACTCGGGCAGGTCGGCGCAGAAGACCTCATGGACCTTGGTCGGATCGAGGATCACCTCGGTGGCGGTCTCTGAACCCTGCCCGGTCGGATACTGGCGCGGAAGGACGGACCCGTTGAGCAGGCTGACCTCGGACGAGGCGACGAGCCCACCGACGGTCTCGCCCTCGTCCGGAGCGAACGCGCACACGTAGACCAGGCCCACCACGTTCGTCGTCTGCGGCGCGGCGCTGGTAATGACCACACCGCCGTAGGAGTGCCCGACCAACACGACCGGGCCGGGGATCCGACTGATCGCGCTCGCTGCGTAGGCGGAATCGGCAGTGACGCCACGTAGCGGATTGACGATCGCTTGCACCGCGACGTTGGCTTCGGTGAGCCCGGGCGACGACGCCCGACCAACTGCCGGCGTCAGCGAACGCGCCATGGACGAGGACGACGGTCGGACCGCCGGATTGCGCAGTGCTCATTGTTGTTCCTCACGGTTGGCCGTCAATGCGACGGCGGCAAGGCCCACGAATCCGGTCCGGTGGCGCCTATTCGCAAGGCTCACATCTTGTTCTCGGCCGTGCCCGCACGATTTCTCGGCTCTGCGTGCACAACTGACGGCCAGCCGATTGAGGCCGATTGACACCGATCCGCTACACGGCGCCGTCGTGCTTGAATTCGCGCGGCGTGACGCCGTAGGCGGCTTTGAACCGTCGGCCGAAGTGCGTGGGGTTGATGAATCCCCAACGGCGCGCGGTCGATTCGATCCTGCGGGAGCTGAACTTCGGGTTGCGGATGTCGAGCTTGGCGCCGGCCAGTCGCTGTTCGAAGATCCACTCCGTGATGCGAATATCCGCGGCCCCGCAGACGGTGTAGAGCTGCCGGACGGAGATGTGGTGGGCCAGCGCGATCCGACGCGGAGTCAGATCGAGGTTGGTCAGGTGTTGTCGGGTGTAAGCGAGAATCAGGGACACCAATGCCTCGTCCTTTGCGTCCCGAGCGCGCCGGTCATCCCCCACGGCCGAGGTGATCAGCGCCCTGATCATCGCGATCGTGGCGACGCCGATCTGGGCCGCGCTCGAGTCTGCGCTGAGTGAGTCGGCGTCGCGCCCGAGCCGAACCAAGTGATCAGCGACCACGCCGCAGAGAAGACTGGACGGAAGTCGTCCAGCAGCGTGCCTGATCAGGTCCATGGGGAGTCGAATTCCTGATAGCGCGCTTGAAACGACACCGTGTCGCCCCTGCCTGCCCAAACTCACCTCGCACGCGGCGGAGCGATCCAGTGCCAGCGGTTGCCCCGGCCGGACCACCGTCAGGTGGTCGCGCTGGGTAAAGGCCAACTCGCTGCGTGGCACCAGGATGGCCACGTATGGCTGGTCTTTGAACCTCTTGAGGTGGCGTTCCGTACTTCGCCGGGTCACGCCGGTTTCGTGAAGCTGGAACAGTTCGGCCGCCCCGAACATGGTCGATTCGACGCCCACATCACCCCGACCAGCGAGGTCGGTAACCCTGATCTCACCCGGTATACCAGCTTGACTGAACGCGTCTTGGACGGCATCGAGTCGCTTCGCCCGGACGATCCGTCTGCTATCAACCAGGAACGGCATCTGCGCTCCCAAGTTGGCGGTGACGGGCAATTTCGCAATAGCCGACCGCCACTCTGTGATGGGAATGTCTGCGGACCGACTGAGGGTGTGGAGGTGCCGGACGGAAATGTCGCGAGCCCGCGCGATACACAGTGGTGTGAGATCGAGATCGGTGAGGTCTTGGCGGGTGGAAGCCAGGGTGAAAGGCAGGAGAGCTTCGCTGCGTGCTCCATGGAACGAGTCGATGGCTGTCCCACCCACCCACCACCCACCCACGAAGGAAGCCATGGATCGGAAGACGCCCACGCCGGAAAGGCCGGCCCCGCCATTGACGTAGCCCCAGGGCCGGCTGATTACCATGGCTCGGTGCAACAGCTGATCGGACTCGACGACATCACTGCCGCGGCGTCTCGGATCGGCGGCCATGTCCTGCGGACGCCGACGATTCAGAGCCCAGGACTGCGCAGCCATCTCGGTGTTCCCGTGCAGTTGAAACTCGAAATGCTCCAATACACCGGCTCGTTCAAACCCCGCGGCGCATTCAACAAGATGCTCAGTCTGTCCGACCTGCAGCGATCGGTGGGCGTGGTCGCGGTGAGTGGCGGGAACCACGGCATGGCGGTGGCCGAAGTCGCCGGACAACTCGGAATCACCGCGGTCGTCGTGATGCCGGACTACGCTCCACCGGCGTCCATCGACCGGGCCCGGATGGCCGGCGCGAACGTCCGGCTGACTCCCGGGATGCCCGAGGCCTTCCTGCTGCTCGACGAACTGGTCGCGGCCGGACTGACCCCAGTGCATCCGTTCGACGATCCCGCGGTGGTGGCCGGACAAGGCACGGTCGGGCTCGAGTTCGCCCAGGATGCAACCGATCTCACGGACGTCCTGATCAGCATCGGCGGTGGCGGGCTGATCGCCGGAGTGGCGACAGCGTTCCGCTCGCTCGCTCCGACGGTGCGGATCTGGGGCGTGGAAACCGAAGGGGCCACGGCAATGTTCGAGGCATTGGCAGCGGCGAAGCCGGTGCCCACCACCCCGACCTCGATCGTCACCACCCTGAGCGCCCCGCACGTGTCGGCGTTCACCTTGCAGCACACAGTCGAGCTGGTGGAAGAAGTCATCGTGGTGCCCGACGCCGACGCCGTCCGGGGCAGCCTGACGCTGGCCGAGCGGGCCAAGGTATGGGCCGAGCCTGCCGCAGGATGCCTGATCCCAGCCGCTCAGCGG
This sequence comes from uncultured Actinomycetota bacterium, assembly GCA_963709895.1. Lineage (GTDB taxonomy): Bacteria > Actinomycetota > Actinomycetes > Mycobacteriales > Nakamurellaceae > Nakamurella. The sequence goes on from CAVPYD010000003.1 coordinate 110,905, forward strand.
GTCATCCGACGGGTGGGGCCGGATGTCCGGCTCGGCTTGATCGTCTGCGGCGGCAACGTGACCATCGACGCGATGAACGACTGGATCGCTCGGTTCGGTATCGACTCCCGGATTTCGCCCTGACAACCCGACCCGGACACCGCCGAGCGCCGAAGGATCAGCCCCGGCCCATGGATACATCAAGACTTCGACAGCAGGGTCCGTGGCGAGTGTCTCAACATCAACATCTTCTTGGCCCTCGCGCACGCCCGCGTCGTCATCGCCGACTGGGCGGAGGACTACACCTCCCGCCGACCCTTCATCTCGATGAAGGAACCATCTTCGGACGCCGACGACTTACCCCAGGCACTGCGTCGCCATGATCATTTGTCGTCCCGCCGGGGATCCTGCAGCGGGATCCTGCCGGGCACTGGGGGATCGGCCGGGCGGTGACCGCGAATTGAGCATCAAGCGCAAAGCAACCACGATCGTGCTGCGCTGGGTGGTCGGCGCTGTCGTCGGCATGCACCTGGCCGCATAGCCTTCAGGGTTTGTTCCCGCTCTGGCTGCAAGCCCGGTGTTGTTGTAGGGCAAGCTCGGATGCACGCGGCGCCCGCCTCCGGGATCGGTGCGGTATCGCCCTCAGTCGGACTCCAGGGAACGCTTCAAGGAGTTCAGGGTGCGGGTTCGCTCCCGGTTCGCCATCCATGCTGCGGCGGGCTTCATGAACCTCATCCAGCCGAAGAGTTCCCCGACGGCAACGTGGTGGACGATCGTTGTGGTCTCGTCTCCCTCAAGGGTGTACTCGGGTCGAGCCTGTGTCATCGGAGAACCGAACCAATGGAGCGTCTCCCGAAAGGCGATTCGCGTCGGTGGCACGAACTCGGTCACTTCCCCATCGAAGCTACCCATCCGTGTCGAGTCGACGTAGGTCGTCCCCCGTCGGATGGGGTTCTCCGACGTGAGGTTGCACCGGCGGAACAGACCGCTGCGGTGCATCCACCCGACGTAGCCTGGCAGATCCGCCAAACGTTCGAAGACTCCGCTGATGGGTCCCTGGATCACCGTGTGCGACTCGAACCGGACGATGTTTTCAACCACCGATGCCTCCACCTTCACGTCAGCGTGCCGATCACGGTATGCGTGAGAACCTCACCGGTGCACTCCGTGGAGAACCCCGATGCAGCCTTCAATCTCTTGGTGGGGTGGGCGCGGCGTTCGCTGCGTGATCGACCCCCGAGGGAGACCATCCAGGCATGACGCGCGCACGCGCCCGTCCACGAGCCCCGGAACGAGGCCACCCAGCTGTCAGAAGCCGTCACTGAACTTGCGGCGATCACATTCTGCCGGTGTCATCAGCAGGGTTCATACAGGATCGCCCACCATCATCGAGCGCCGGCAACCACTTCGCCGACCAATTCTCCGAGCTCCAATTTTCGGTTGTACGCCCGCCAGGAGGCTTCCGTCATAGACGGGCCCGCTCAGCTCGACGACAAGCTGCCCGCGGTACTGGTCGGGGCCAGGCGTAGACCCCTTGGTTGTCGGGCCCGGCGTAGACCCCTTGGTTGTCGGGTCCGGCGTAGACCCCTGGTGTTCCCGGATCCGGCGTGGACCCGTTGAGCAGTCGGTGAGCGGAGTCCGAGGCAGGCCACCGATGGCGTGGTGACGTCGAGGATGGCGTCGGCGCCGGGTGGGCGACGTCAAAGGTGAAAGGTTCGGTTCGGCTGATGTCCTCCTGGCCGCGCCCGAGGAAAACCCGGATGGCGCAATGGTTGTGGGTTCCGTGAATCCACGTATTCCCGGCCCGCAACTGGACCTGCGCCATCCCCGACTGCCCCTTCACACCCTCGATGACGGCGAACACGCTGGGCACGTCGACGCCGTTACGGGCGGGCCGGGTCATGGTGGTTCTCCTTCCGTTGGGTCGTCCGTGCCAACGCTAGGCACCCGACCTTCCCCCGACCTTCCCCACCGGAGGCAGGGAGAGACGTCGAGGAAGGTCGGCAGAGGCAGCGGCCCGATTCTCTTGCGGGTATGGCCCGAGGGGCCTCCCGAGGACCCAGCGATCGAGCCGATGGCTCGGCAGTACCGTCAGACCGGGACGGATGACCTGCCACCGGGGCCGCGCGGATCAGCCGTGAGACAGTCGAGCCTTCAACAGATGTCGAGTATCCCGTGACGACATCAAGCCAAGCCTGGATCGTGGGCGGAAGGTGTCCTTCGTCGCGCTGATCGGCGCCGCCGGGTTCCGCTCCGCGCCCGGGATCCTGATTGTGCTGCTGCAGGCGGAGCCTCGGTTGGTCCCGCGGGGTGCTGTCGGTGGCGGTCAGACACCTGCGCTACGCCATCGGGGATCACGATTTCCTGCCCGCCGACATCATCGTCTGGGGCGGGCGCAGCCACGGGGAAGGGTGCTCCGCCCTTTGCGGCCGCCGCCGAGCGGGTGTGTAACCCGGCCGCATATCTCTGGTAGTTGGATTTCCAGGCGTGCGGGTCGTGATCGGGGTGAGGCTGTGGCCGTTGGCAGACGAGCAGCGCGCGGGTTCGCGGCGGACGTCGCCCGTGATCCCGCGGAAGCTGGTGCTGCCACGTCGGGTGCGGCTAGGTTGACCCTGGTGACCGGGGATGTGTACCGGGATTGGGAGGCGGTGTACCGGGACAACGTGGACCGGGTGTACCGGCTGATGTTCGCCAAGGTCGGTAACCGTCCCGACGCCGAGGACCTGACCGCTGAGGTGTTCGTGGCGGCGCTGCGTCCGCTGCGGGTCTCGGCCAGCGTCGGCGAGGTTCGGGCGTACCTGTTGGCAACTGCACGGACCGCGTTGGCCGGGTACTGGCGCCGCACCCTGGGGCGTGAGGTGACCACGCTGGACGACGAGATTCCGGACGTGGTGTTCGCCGACCCGCCCGCGCGGTCACAGGTCCCGGACCGGGTCGCGGCGATCCTGGCCGCCCTGCCGGAGAAGTACCGAAGGATCCTGGAGTTGCGGTTCCTCGACGCCTACTCGGTGCGCGAAGCGGCCGCCGAATTGGGGATCAGCGTGACCAATGCCAAGGTGCTGCAATACCGGGCGCTGCGGCTTGCGGCGCAGGCGGAGCAGGGGGTGGCGACGTGAACGGACGTGCCTCACGCCGGTTCGTCGAGGACCTGTTGCACGGGAGGCGGCCGCGACGGTTCCCCGCCGAGGAAGACGATGTCCCGGAGCTTCGGACGGCGATCGGGCTGCGGGCGGCGCGAGCGGGATCCGGCGCGCCGCGCGAGGAGTTCGTGACCGATCTGCACCGCCGGCTGACCGCCGAGCTCGCCGACACCGGCCCGGAGGACAGCGGCCCGATCCGCATAGGGAGCACCCGGCGCAGGTTCGTCCAGGGCGCCGCCGTCGCGGCGGCCGCCGCGACGGTCGGCGTTGTCGTCGACCACACCGTGATCACCCGCGGCCGGGACGACGCACCCGGTGGCGCCGACGCCGCGGGACCGGCGGAGGAAACGCTGTCTCCCACAACCGGTGACTGGCGCACGGTCGCGGCCAGCGAGGAGCTCCCCGACGGTGCGGTACGGGCGTTCGACCTGACCAGCGTGGTCGGTTTCGTGCAACGCACCGACGGTGTCGTGCAAGCGGTGTCCGGCACCTGCACTCATCAGGGTTGCCGGCTGCTGCTGGACGCCGCCTCCCGGCGGCTGAACTGTCCCTGCCACCGCACGGCGTTCGCGGTCACCGGGCAGTTGCTGACGCATCAGCTTCCGGTCGCGCCGGACCCGTTGCCGAAGATCGCCACCCGCGAGGTCAATGGTGCCGTCCAGGTGTACGCGCCACCGCCTTCCACCTGACCGAAATTCATCGCAATTCGTGTGTAACCCCCCGCCATATCTTTCAGCAGAACGAAAAAGCTCGGATTGGTTGGCGGACGCGTCGCTGACTTCTCCGGGCGAACCGCCGGACCGGGAAACCGACGCGTCGTTTCCCATTCCGCGGATCAGCGGTCCATGAATCATTCCCCTATTCCGTGAGGAAATCAGTCATGCGTAAATCCTCCATTGCTGCGCTCGCCGCGGCGGCGCTCATCGTCACCGGCGCCGCGGTCTACTCCACCACCGGCTCGGGTACGGCAGCCACAACCGTCCCGCCCGACCCGAACGCGGCCACCGCGCCGCCGACCAACGCGGCCGTGGAGTGGAATCAGGCGCTGCTGGCCATCGTGTCCGCCCCGCCCGTCCAGGGCGCGGCGCCGGCCACCGTCCACCCGACCCGCAACTTCGCGATCCTCGCCCTTGCGGTCGACACCGCGGTCAACGCCATCGACCACACCCACCAACCCGAATCCGGGGAACCGGCCGCGTCAGCCGGGGCGTCCGCGCCGGCGGCCGCGGTCACCGCCGCCCACGACACCCTCGCGGCGCTCTACCCCGACCACCGCGGCGACCTGGACACCCGGCTGGCCGGGGACCTGGCGGTCATCGGAAACGACACTGCCGTGCAGCAGGGCGTTCTCGTGGGAAGGGCCGCGGCCCGGATCATCCTGGACAGCCGGGCCCGGGACGGCGCCGACACCCCACCCCCGCCCTACAACGCCGATCCGGCGCCGGGCCGCTACCAACCCACCCCGACGGCGTCGACTCCTCCGGTGTTCACCGGTTGGGGGACGGTGATGCCGTTCGTGCTGCACCGCGGCGACCAGTTCCGGCCCCCGCCGCCACCGGCTCTCAACAGCCCCGCCTATGCCGCGGCCCTGACCGAAACCCAACGATTCGGCGCGAAGGTCAGTCCCGACCGCACCGCCGCGCACACCGAGGACGCCACCTTCTGGGCCGCCCCGATCCAGAACTACTGGAACGCCATCGCCGACCAGGTCGCCACCGCGCAACACACCGACCTGGACGGCACCGCGCATCTGCTCGCAGAACTGGACACCACGCTGGCCGACGCCACCATCGCCCTGTACGACGCGAAATACACCTACCAGCTGTGGCGTCCCATCACCGCGATCCGCCAAGCCGGCAGCGACGACAACGACGGCACCACCGCCGATCCCGCCTGGGAGCCACTGGCCGGCACCCCCGCCGACCCGTCCTACCCCGGCGCGCACAGCGACCTCAGCTTCGCCGCCGCGACCGTGCTGGCCGACCGGTACGGCGACAACACCCCCTTCACCGTCACCAGCCCCACCATGCAAGGGGTCCAGCAGACGTTCAGCCAATTCAGCGACGCCGCCACCGAGGCCGGGCTCAGCCGCATCTACGCCGGCGTGCACACCCGGACCGACCACGACGCCGGCCGAGAGCTCGGCATCCAGGTCGCCGACTACGTCCTCAGCCTCGAGCGCCAAGGGTACTGACCCCGGTGGCCAGGGGATGTCCGCTGACGCACACCAGGTCTCGCTCCGAACGACAAGCACGCACTCCCGGCGAATCCACGGCCACCCACCGACCCGACCAATGCCATGGGACGAAACCCCACGCCTTCGCACATGCGCTCCGCGCCAAGCCCTTTGCGACCCGTCGCACGGCATTCCCCACCCCCCCAACACAATCCACGCACATCCGTACCCATCACCCCCAACACAACGGAGGACTCGTCATGACCCGGACTCGCACGTTCAGCCTCACCGCCGCCGCGGTCGCTGTCGCGCTCACCGCCGCCGCCTGCAGCTCGCCCACCGGCGGCGGTGCCAGTGATTACGCCGCGGCCACCGCCGCCGTCACCACGCCTGCTGTCGCGGTCGGCAGCACGGTGACCAGCGCCGCCCTGGGCCCGGGAGCAGCCCTGGTCGACGGGTCCGGCCGCGCGCTGTACCTGTTCGACGGCGACACCGGAACCGCATCCACCTGCGACGGTGCTTGCGCCACCGTCTGGCCACCGCTGCCCGCCCCGGCCGACCCACCCACCGCGGCCGCCGCCGGACCCGACACCCAGTTCGGCAGCACCGCCCGCGCCGACGGCACCACCCAGCTCACCTACCACGGGCACCCGCTGTACTACTACGTCGGCGATCAAAACCCCGGTGACACCCGCGGCCAGGGACTCAACCAATTCGGCGCTCACTGGTACCTCGTGCAACCCGATGGCGCCAAACTCGACAACGACTGACCCGCACCGAAGACCGGAATCACAGACCGTTCACCCTGCGAAACCCGCGACCTGACACCGACTCGCAACCGACCACCGTCCCCACATCCACGACCCGGGCGGTGGCGATCGCCGCGCAGATCAGGCTGCCACGTCTCAACCACCCGCCGCAGACACCGGATCTGTTGCGCGCGCAGGGAATCCCGCCGAAGCAACGCTTCTTACCGTTCATCAGCAATCCAACAGACCCGACAACCGCTGAGCGACAACAGCATCACGATCGGCAGGCAGCGGCTTGCCCCCAGACAAACACCGGAGCAGTGACGTGAACGACCCACGATGCCTCGACGACGCCTGCTACCTCCTCGGGGCGATGTCCGCCGGAGAGGAGCAGGAGTACCAGCGACACCTGCGGAGCTGCCTGCGGTGCCGAACATCCCTCCAACACCTGGGCCCCGTGGTACGCCTTCTGGCCCTGGCCATTCCGGACGACCTCTGCAGGTCCGCACCTAGCAGCACACGTCCCTGAACGGCTCGCTCTGTCGAAGGGGTCCCGCCTGGGCGCGTCGCGTGCATGAAGACTGAGGCGCCGCCGACCCAAGCGACGAAGTCGAAATCCGCCCAGAACTGGATCCAGGCCGTGGACGAAGACCTGCGGGGTCAAACCGCCTGGCTTGTCTCGATCCCGGTTCGGGTCACGACGACTCGGCGCTCGCGCACGATGATGACAATCAGTGCGATCAGACTGGTGATGACCACGAGTATCAGCGCCAGGCGGTTGGCCTGAATCAGCGACCCGGTCGGCTGCGGCAGGAACAGCGAGCAGTCCCACAGGCCGTGGGCGAGCATCGCCACGACCAGCGCGCCGCTCAGTCGACGGTAAAGGTAGTAGACAACACCCGAGGCGGCGGCGAGGAAGCTCTGGATGAGCGCGCTGATGACGTTGAGCCCACCGAACAGGCCGATCATGTGGAACAGGCCGAACCACACGCTGGTGATGAGAACCACCCAGGCCTCGGGGCGGGCATGGGTACGAAGGCTGCGCAGCACGATGCCGCGGTACATCGTCTCCTCGGCGAAGCCCACGAGGGCGGCGGCCAGGACGATCGGCAGCAGGCGATCGGTAGCCTGGCTCCAGCCCGCCACCGCGAACTGCGTCACGATGGCGAGGGCATAAACCACGACCGCGATCCACAGCACGGGCCTCATGGGCAGTCGTGCGGGGTCCTTCCACACGAAGTCCCAACGGGCCCAGACCAAGAACAGGACGAGCATCAGGCAGGTGGCGGCCAGCGGCATCACCGCCCCTAGGAGGACGTTGGAGCTCGTGGCGAACCGGTCGTCGCCAGAGACGCCCGACAGCTTCGAGAGACCGGCGAACACGGCGATGTAGGCGATGCAGACCCCGATCGCCACGGGGACGGACAGGCGCGATGCGCCAGGTCGGAGCCGGCGCGTCGATGTCGGCGGCGGTGTCAGTCATGGTGGAGATTCCCTTCGCGGGTCCAGCGCATATTCCCGTATCGGAGGCAGCAAGCGCCCCGTTTCGTGCTCGACGTCACGGCGGGGCGCGCGAGCGCCCGCACGCGGCATCGGCGGCCGGGGGGGTCGACCGGCGGAGGTTGAGTCGGGACCTTAGGCCCTTCTGGTGCTCCTGCGTTCCGGTTGGGATGACTTCGAGCGAGTTGGTCCCATCGCGCATCCGCGCGAGCAAGTTCTGCCGTATCGGTGAGGTTCGGCCGTCGCGTCCCTTCCGGGCGGGCCGGCTCAAGCCAAGCCGTCCCCGATCCCTTCTGCACCTGCTGAGGGCCACCAAACTAACCCCGAACTCGGACCGCAAGGAGCCCTTCGATGACACAGCAGAACCTGACGAGCACGTCGCCCCGGTATCGCATCAAACCGTCGCCGCTGGTCGGCATCGTGTTGGTAGTGCTGTACATCGTCGTGACCTTCGGCATCCAGCTGGGGACCGGCATCCCGTATAAGGAGTGGATCAGCACCCCGGAGAATGGCCTGCGCGCGGCTGTTATCCCGCTCTTGGCCGGGTCGTTGCTGCTCATCGTTTTCCTGGCGATCGCGCGGTGGGACATGATCTGGCGTGACCCGGGACGTCTTCCGACGACGACGGTGATGAAGGTCGCGATGATCTTCTTCATCGCGTGCATCGTCCTGCGAGCGTTCGGAATCGACTGGGGAACCGTGGATCCGGCTCTGCTGTTCGTGGTGATCGCGGCGGGTGTCCTCGTTGGCTTCGCCGAAGAAATGCTCTTCCGCGGGATCTTCCTCCGCTCGTTGAGGACCAACGGCCGCACCGAGGCCGTGGCCGCGTTGTGGACCGCGATCGCGTTCGGGCTGTTCCACCTGCCCAACCTGATCGTCGGCGTCGGGGGCGCCCAGATCATCCAGGTCGTCCTTGCGGCGGCCAGTGGCGCCACCCTGTACGCGTTCCGGCGCTACCGCGGCCTCATCCTGACCGGCATGATCGCTCACGGCATCTGGGACATGTCGACATTCCTCGCCGGCAGCAACGGTCGCGACTGGTTGTCGTCAGCGGGCCTGCTGGTAGCCGGCGTCGGCCTGATCCTGGGCATCGCTGTGCTCGTCTCGGTCTGGCGGACGGACAAGAAGACCGTGGTCACCCCCGCGGGCATAGAGCAGAAGCAGGAATAGTCGAAGAACCGGGGCCGCAAACCCCCGTTTACGGATTCGTTCGGTCACATTGGTTCTTGACCTCGCGGATGATCATCGCCCCAGCCCGCAGGCTAATGCCCTTTCTTCTGCCGCGGGATCGACCCGGTGCGTGCCTGGCTTGGGTGGCGGTCTGCCCGGACCTCCAACCGATTACGGGGACCATCGGGCGGTCGTGGCGGGTGTCGGCGGTGTCCCGGAGGAGGGGTGACCCCGCGGGACACTCGCGTGCCACTCGGATGTCATCGGATCCGGCTGGTTGATTGAAGGGAGCGGTGCAATCAGAATTGCCCGATGAGCGGAGGGGGCCGGTGCCTGATCGTTGGGCTCGTTGCCTGGCCGCCTCACATCCGATCGCCCGGTAGACCGTCGACCGTGCGACGCCGAACAGGTCGCCGATCTCGGCCGTGGTGGATTCCCGGACTTGAGCAGCAGGACCAGATGCGCTTCCTGGCGAGGGTTGAGCCTGGGCTGCTTGCCGCGTAGTCGACCTTTGGCCTTGGCGACTCTCATGCCTTCCTTGGTGCGCAGCCGGATGAGGTCGGCCTCGAACTCAGCGATCATGGCCAGCACGTTGAAAAGCAGTCGGCCGACCGGGTCGGTCGGGTCGTAGACGGACCCCCGAGGCTGAGCCGGACCCGCCGGGTGGTCAGCTCGTCGGCGATCGCCCTGGCATCCGGCAGGGATCGGGCCAGCCGGTCGAGTTTGGTGACGACCAGGGTGTCGCCGTCGCGGCAGGCGGCCAATCGCTACCCGCAGTCCCGGTCGTTCCCGGTTACAGCCGGTCAGCCCGTGATCGACGTAGATCCTTTCCGGAGTGACGCCCAGGGCGGCGAGTCCTTCCCGTTGGACGGTCAGGTCCTGTTCGTCCGTGGAGCATCGGGCGTATCCGACGAGAAGCGCCGTCATGGCGGACCTCCAGTGCTGGGCCGGCCCGGCGCGACACTGCTCCGATCACCGGCGACGACCGCAACCGCTGCATCCAGTCCATCTGCACATTGCGTCGAAATCGGCACGCGGAGGGAGCGAACTCAACAACGCCGCTCGGCCGCCGTCCTTCCGCGGGGGATCCGCTTTCGGGCGGTGCGGATGGATCCCCGCCCCGAGTCGCACCGGACAGCGAGTCGTTACGCAAGCGCGCCAATTCACCATGATCGGCGCTTCGAGGTGTCTGTCACCGTGTAGCAGCGCCACTTCTCAACTCGTCTCGAAGATGGGCTGCGAGCATTACCGACGCCTCGATCTCTACCTTTCGGATAGACACACTTTCAATGTTGATGCCGAACGGCATTCCAAGCCTGCGGCAATAGCTCATCAGCTCAATGGCTGCGGCCAGGGCCAATTGGTAGGACGCCTCGAGGGTGTCGGCGGCGTGCTTCAGATCGTTCTCGATCCACCGCGGGACGTCCACACCGAGCCACTGCAAGAACTCCAGTGTGCGCATCGACCCGCAGACTGAGAATGTGAAGACGATCGGTACCGGGGGTCTGCCCCGAGCAGAACATTCGTAGAAGTAGTCCGAGACCAGGTTCTTCGCCGCGTTGACGTCGTAGACGACCTGCGTCACGAAGAACCGGCAGCCCGCCTCCTGCTTCGCCAGTAGTCGAACGTGTTCGTTACGTCTGCGGCTGTGGCGTTCCGGTATCGCGACGCCACCAACAGTCAGGTGGGGATTGACCTCGCGACTCCACGCCTGCGCGTCCGTCAGAGAGGTCGCGGCGCTGGTTGCGCTCGACGCGGCGCCGACGAGCACAGTGAGCACCTTCGACGGCTCTTGACCAGAGAGCCAGGATCGCAGGTCGGCTCGGGGGTACTTGGCGATGGCCCGGTAGACGATCACCGGCGTCGGCCAGTCAGCGAGGTAGTCAGCGAGAAAGTCCGCGGGATCGAGGGTCGGGGTGAAGGGGAACGGACGCTGCGCTGGGTTTCGCTCGGCCTCGTCGTCGATGTCATAGAGAATCAGACCGTCGAGGTCCAGCCCTCGCAGCCGCGCGATCGTGGCGTCCGCGATCTCCTGAACGCGGCCAGCAGCAGTGGCCAATCTCGGTGGCGTGAGCGCAAACAGCAGGATCTCGCACAAACGGTCTTCACGGCGCATCAGATCCACGATCGCAAACCTATCCGGCGACCGTCTTCGTAGGCGGATCCCGCACCGCGACGTTGCATTGGCCGCACCTGACCGACATGCTCCGCAACAATGACCCCTCCTCAATTCGACTGGACGCGTTGACCTGACCCGGGACAACATCGCGCTGCTGGACGCACACCTCGGGTTGCTGTGCGTGTTCCGGGTGGATTCCCGTTGGACAAGGGCCGGGTACACCGTGACCGTCGCGGTCTGTGATGCGTGTTCAGTGGATGCTCTCAACCGGCACCATGCCGCGCCGGTGCCAGATCTCGTACCGAGGAAGCCGCTTTGGACACGACTGATCAACCGCTGACATCGGCCTGCACGCCGGCCGTCTACCGGCCAACGGGGTTGATGACCGCCTGGGCGATGTAGCGCAGCACGTCTTCGCGGAGCAGCAGTCGGTCGTTGGCCAGGTTCGTCGCCGACAACGCGACCCTGGCGACGTACCCGGCGTGGCTGCGGTAGCGCTCCTGAACCGACGGCCGCGGGTCGCGCTTGGCGACCCGCTCGGCCGTTGTCGCCGGGAACGGGATCTTCTGGCCGCTGGCGTTGCACATGTCGTCGGCGGCGAAGTCTGCGGCACGGACGTTCCATCCTGAGTAGGTTGCAACCGGGACGGCGATTTCGGGCAACCGGATCCCGGCGACATCGTTGCCGTCGGCGTCTGTCTTTGGAACGAAGACCGGGTAGGCGCTCGCGGTGATCGCGGGTGGCAGCGTCGTCAGGATGCCTTGATCGAATTGGCTGCCGAAGTCGAACAGGTCACCGGTGGTGGTACGGCCGTTGTAGGCGACCCCGGGGATCACCGGGAAGCCAACGCTCGCCTGCGGCAGGGCGGGCACCAAGGTGCCGTCGGCACGCCGGGGCACCCGATTGGCCGGTGGCTCGATGCCGGTACTGACCCACTGGTCGAGCGCGACCAGCAGCGCGCGGACTGCCGGATTTGGCAACAGCGGGTTCTGCAGCTGCTGGCAGGATCCGGTGCCCACCTCGGCGGCGTGCGAAAGGCTGGACAGCAGGTAGTAGCGAACGTTGGGCGTCGCATCGAGATCGAGGTCGTTGCCTTGGGTGTCGGTGGTCAACAGGGACGCGGCCTTGTTCCAGTACTCGGTCTCGGAGTTGATTTCGAACATCTTCGGGCAGGTGTTGCTCAGCGTGCACTGTTTCAGGATGCCGTCGGTCTGGCCCGTCACCGGGTCCGTGGTCACCTGGTTCGCGAACGGGAACTGCCGTTCCGGGTACCAGCGGCCGATGTGCTGGCGCATCGTGCGGCCAGGCTGCGCAAAGCGGTCATTGAAGAAGCCACCGGAAGCGCCGGCCACCAGCCCCTCGATCCCGTCGACGGCGCGCCCGCCCGCGGCGGCATGGTTGAAGCCGAGGCGGACGAAGTCGTGCATGGCGCGGCACGGCTGTGAGTAGCAGAAGGCGAGGATCTGTTGCGCCTGACCTGCGAGTGGATTCGGCGTGCCTGCCTGGTCGGTTTCCTTGTTGCGGAGGAAGTCGGCGACGTCGCGGATGGCGGCGAAGCCGAGACCGACGACAACAGGGTCCTTGGCTCGGTAGGAAAACTCGTAGAGCTTGCTCTGCTCGAACGCTTTTCCGCGGGCCAGTCGGACGCCTTTGCCGGCTTGGTAGTACTCCCATTCCGACGACGGGAGGACGACCGGGGGATCGTCGTACCGGAGTCGAACCGTCAGTGTTGCCTGCGATTTGTCCAGCGTCGCCGGGGCGTACGTCAGCGGATGTGTTCTGGTGGTTGCGTTGTCGTAGGTGATCTCCTCCAGCGCGGGCCCGACAATGGACGAGCCGTCCGGGTTCTTCGCCACCGGATAGGTCGCCGTCAGCGATTTGCGGTCCGTCGGCGCGGTCGGGTCCCAGGCGATCGACATGATGCTGTAGCCCTGCCGCATCAAGAATCCGTTGCCGGCGCTGAGGAAGCCGGACGGATCGTTGGTCGGTGGCGCGCTGTTGAGGAAGAACAGCGACACGATGCTCCCGCGGTTCGTTGGCTCGTACAGCACGCGATGATTGCCCCGGGACGGGTCAGTAGGTCGGAGCAGGACGAAGTCGACCTCGTATTCGACCAGACCAGCATCGTTGCGGGGCGCGTTCGCCAGGTCGACGATCGGTGCGTTCCGGGAATCGGTCGGGTCGACCGCACCGACGATCGTGCCCCGCACTTGTTCGTAGGTGCCCACCGGCCCGAACGACCTGCCACCGAACGCGACGCCGGTCTGGTTGACGCGTACATCCTGTACGCCGGCGCCCGTTGCCGCCGCTGCGGCCGCGACCGGCCCGGAGACTGCCACGACGAGCCCGACGACGAGTGCCAGCACGACCAGCAGGCCTGTCCACAGGCGACGATGCATTGTCCGACGAGTACTGCCCATTGTGGTTCCCTTCGGCCTGCGGACTCCCACGCGGAGAGGTCCGCGACGACGCCCCGGCCATATTCTGGTATTGCGTTGCCGCCGCCGCGGGTCCAACTAGGCTGCGGATCGCAGACTCCATTACGGCCCCGCTGTATGAACATGGGAGTCGGACATGTGAGGTGGTGGAGCCGGCGGCATGTAAGGGGGCCGACGCGCCTCGCCGGAACTATTGGCGGTCGACACGGGAAAGACGGGGTGAGGTTCGCGAAAAAGTGCCCCCGCCGACGCCGTTCCGCAGGGGATCGCTGACAGGTCGGCTGCGGCTGCTGGACCGGGTTGAGGCCGGTCGACGGCAGGAGTCGATTCATCGGGTCGGCGATCGCGACAAGCCGGTTACGGACTCCTCGCGTCCGGTCACCGACCTCCGCAAATCAGGAGCCACGAACGTCCGATATGCCCGACGTACCTGCGACATCGCCGACCCGCTGGTCACGGTGTCGATCACGATCCTCAATAGCATCGGCATCGTGACAGTTCTACTGTTCGTCCTGATGTGGAGGCGCGCTGCTGCACCAGTGGGCGCTCACGAGGCCACCAGCCAGCAAAGCGAAGGCCCGCCCCCGACCCCGCCCAGTTCGACGTGACCAGTGATCCACCGGCGTCGCCGGCCGGTATGCCAACCACAATCGGAGCGTCGACGGCTCGATCCCATGGCCGACGTATCCATGATCGACATCGTTCCGCAAAGGATCCTTCTGCGGGACAGGCGTTGTCAGCGCTTTCTCGTTGCACGGGCGGCGTGAATCCGTCTGCGCTGTGAGTCAGCTGATGTCTTAACCTTAAGGAGAGAGGCGGGCTGCCCGCTGTTCGCATCCAAGGCTCATGGTCCGGCGTCTGCCCGCCACCGCTCCGTGGCGATGCCGGTTCATGGGAAGTTCTGGATGCTGCCGTGCAACGGGTAGGCCGCTTCGATCTGCGTGGATTCCCCGGTGATCACGAGGTTGTCGTCGGTGGTGCGGGCGAAGTCCATGTAGCCCACCAACGTGTACTTGTCGATGACGAATGGCAGGCTTCGAGCTGAAGTCGGGTCGGGCCCATCGAGGACGCTCAGGTGCAGGTGGGGTCCGGCGGATGGACCGGAGTTGCCGATCTTGCCGAGCGGGGTGCCGGTCTTCACCTGGTCGCCGACCTTCACCGGGATTGTGCCGGGCTGTAGGTGGGCGTACCAGGCGTAGACATTGGGCGCGATCTCGAGCATGACCTGGTTGCCGCCGTACTGGGTGATGTCGGTCGGAACGAACGTCGCGGTCGGAGACTGGTTCGGCTGGCCGTCGATCACCTTCACCACCGTGCTGTCGGCCACTGCGAGGACGTCCTTTCCGAAGTCGTAAAAGTCCTCGTTCCGGCTGCCGTCACCCTCGGACACCCGGCTGTTCTCGATGAGAGCCCAGTCGACGGCGAAGGTCTCAGGGGTTTCGATGCGCTGACCGTCGACCGCGACCCGCAGGCTGCGATGGACGTTGGGCGTGCAGCAGGCGCTGGTGGCGAGCCAGCCGTCGCCCTTCAGTGGGGGCGCGATCTCGATCGCGGGGCTGCGGTCGACCGCGACCTCCGGCCCTCCGATCGATGGATCCGTGACGAGGGCGGCGCTGGTCGAATCGGGCTGGAGGGCGTACTTGATGTGGTTGGTAACCGTGGCCGGAGCTGCGCCGGCGGGAACAATCACGTCAACGTCGACACCCACCGATGCAGAGGCAGGCACGGTGGCCCCGGGCGTCTTTGCCAGCAGGGTCTGGGTCGCGGCGTTCAGCGCATCGCCCTCGATGCTGAGCAGTTGCCTCCCGTCCGGGTCGAGGACCTGCACGCTGGTCAACGTGACCGGTTCGGCGAACACGTTGAGAACGATCAGCTCGTACTCGACATGATCCATGCCGTCGTCGCCCAGGACGACCTGGGCGTCATGAGCAGAAGTGACCATCAGCGCGGAGACCTTGCCCGGCCCTGTCGATGCCGGGGGCACCGGCGAAGCGGTCGATGCCGCCGTCGCACTCGTCGCCGCCACTGCCGACGGCGTCCCGCTCGCCGCACTGTCGGACGCGTCGCGCTCGGATCCGGAACAGGCGCCGAGCGCGCCCGCCAGCACCAGAAGGGCGACCGCACTGGTCGGGATCCGCCCTACATTCCGACCCCGAAGATCGGTGCTCGTGAGCTTTCGACGGGCCAGGTCTACTCGCATGAGCGCTCTCCACGTGTGCGTTGACCGGCTGAGATGAGGAACGGGTCGCGTCGCCGTGCCGGACATAACGGCGACATTCCCATGCAGGCATCCCGATCCCAGCCTGTGCCTTCACACCCTAGAGGCGTTCATTCCGATGGAAGGATTCGTTCCTTCGAATGGCGCTTCAGCCGTCAGCGCGATCTTGCTTCCGGTCCGAACCAGCACCCTACCCGGCGCCAGCATGCCGGCGCCCGGTCCTGCTCCCAGGCGCGCCCCGTACTGATGAAGCCCGGATCCACCGACCGACTTGATTGTTGATCATGGAATTGGTGAGTTGATCTTGACTGGGGGTTGATCCTGGTTCGGGCGTGCCTGCGCCCGGAGCTGTGCCGGCGTCCGACCAGGTAGCAGATCGTGATTAGGATCTGCCCGAAGGCGAGACCGACCAGCCAGCACCGGCCAGGACAACCACCCCAGCCACAGTCCCACGCCTGCAGACGTCCGTCGCGGGTGACCTGCTGGGTCGGCGGATCGCCACGGGGTTGTGTTCGACGCATGACACCAATTACGTGCGGTATCGGCATCTGTCGGTGGAGCAGTTCTGCGGGTTGCCGCACGTGGCGCCGCTGCCTGATTTCGGGTTCTGTCAGGTGTCGTGCTGCGACCGGCGATGCGATTCCTCGGTGTCGCTTTGCCCGGCGCATCGGAATCGGTGGCGTCGGGAATTGGAACGGGATCCGCGGGCGGACCGGCGGGAATGGATGCGCACGGCACGGCCGATCGCGATGGGATCAGTGGTCGGGTTGGGGGGTCTGCCGCCCCTGGTGCTCGCGGAGGTGTTGCTGGGTCTGCAGTCCAGGTGCCGCAACGGTTCCCGGACCGAACCAAGCTCGCTGCGGGGTGTCGCGCAGGCAGTGCGGGATCAGCACGTCGGGACGCTGTTCGGGCTGCAGGCGCACACTGTGCGCGCCTACGCGGACCTCTTGTCGACCCTGCGGCTCTATGTCACCGAGGCGTTGAGTTCACCGGAACAGGAACGGCTGCAGGACGTCTGGAACCTGCACGTATTCGGTCACGGCGGCGGGTTGCGGTTCACCGGGATCCGGCAGTCATGGTTGCGGGAAACCGCCAAACGGTGGGCCGCTGACGAGTTGCCTCGGCACCGGGGTCCCGGGGTTGCCGGGTACGTGCAGAACCGCATCAACTCGATCGTGCAACTGTCGGACAGCCTGCACGCGCAACGCCGCGACCACGGGCATGACCCGTCCCGGTTGGGACCCGCGCACATGGAGAATTTCCTCAATCGGATCGCCTACCTGGAGAGCACCGGCGCGGTGAGCGCCAAGCGGCGGCCGTTGATCTGTGAACACGTGGCGAAGGTTCTGCGCGATGCCCGCGACCTGGGGTTGACCCGCCGCGGTGAACCCGCCGCCGGGCTGCCCGACATGTTCGCGTTGCGCAGCGCCGACATCCCACCGGTGATGAAACTGGACGGTCCGGGTCGGGCGTTGCCACCGGCAGTGCTGCGGCAGCTGTATGAGAACCTGTCCGCCCTGGAGGCCAGCACCAGCACCCGGCATGCCCGCCCGGCGATCGAACTGCTGATGGACACCGGGCGCCGCCCGGAGGAGATTCTCCGGCTGCGCTACGACTGCCTGGACACCGCCGCGGACGGCAAGTACGTCCTCGTATACGCCCAGTTCAAGATCAATAGGAAAGGGCGCCGGCTACCGATCACCGACACCACGGCCGATTTGATCCGCGGCCAGCAACAGGCCGTCCGCGCGCTGTTCCCCGATACCCCGATCGGGGAGTTGGCGCTGCTGCCGGGTAAGCAACGCAATCCGCGTGGCTCCCGGAGCCTGACCCCTGAGGAGCTTGAGCACCGTGCACCGTGGGTGGGTCGACGGGTTGCCGCCGCTGCTGTTGGCTGACGGGACCGAGTTCGACAAGGCCACCGTGGTCCTATACGCCTATCGGCACAGCTATGCGCAGCGCCACGCCGATGTCGGCACGCCACCTGACGTTCTGCGGGAATTGATGGGGCACAAGGCATTGGGCACCACCCAGACCCATTATCGGGTCACCGAACACCGCGTCCGGGGTGCGGTGGACAAGATCGTACAGTTCCAGTTCGACCGGCACGGCGCCCGGATCTCGAAGGACGCAAAGGCGCTGCTCGACCATGAGCATGCCCGGATGCGGGTCGGCGCTGTCGCGGTCCCGTTCGGCACCTGCACCGAACCGTCCAACGTCTCGGCCGGTGGTCATGCCTGCCCGTTCCGATTCCGCTGCCTGGGGTGCGGTCATTTCCGCACCGACCCGTCCTACCTGCCGGAGGTGCGGGACTACCTGCAGACCCTGCTCCGCAACCGGGAACGGATCATGGCCGCGACCGCCCTCGACGAGTGGGCCCTCACCGAGGCAACCCCCTCCGAGGACGAGATCACCCGGCTGCGGGCGCTGATCCGCCGCACCGAGGAGGCCGTCGGCGACCTGAGCGGTCGCTGAACAGGGTGCGTTGCACGAGGCGACCGCGGCACTGCGCCACGTCCGCAGGGTCCAGCACCTCGGCATGCCCGCAACGAGACCACCGGACCTGGATCCACGGTTGGAACGTGACTTATGAGCAGCACAACGACGGCGTTGACCGGGTCTCGGCGCCGGGACAGCGCCGTCCGCCGGCAACGGGTGATCAACGCCGTGAGCAGGCTCGCCGCCGTGGGTGATGACCTCAGCGTCTCGTCGGTGGCCCGCGCGGCACGGGTCCATCGCAGCTTCATCTACCGGCACGGCGATCTGCACGCCGCTGTCCACGACCAGGCAGCTCGTGACACCACCTCATCCGACGGCACCCGGGCAAGCCGGCAGGCACTGCAGGCCGATCTGGCCAAAGCCCTGGAACGGAGCACCCGACAAAGCCAGCGGATCAGCCAACTCGAGAAGAAGCTCTCCCACATACTGGGTGACAAGGCCTGGAAAGAAAGCGGTCTCGGTGCGCCGACCGATATCGACGCCCTCCAAAAACGGATCACAACGCTGGAACAACAGCTCGCCGACGTCAAGGTCCAGCTCGCCGCGCGTGATGACGACCTCGATGCCGCCCGCAGCGCGAACAGGGAACTCTAGGCGCAGCTCAATCACCGCGAAGCATGACCCTGTAGCTCGCAACTGACTCACAACGCAGGCGCGTCAGGCGCAAACCAGCGCGGCAGACCGGCGTCGTGGTGCCGGCGGTGGTGGTCGACTTACGCCGGTACGTCCTGGTCGGGCTATGGCGGTCAGCCCACCACGGCTGTGGCGGCGTACCGCGGGGTGGGTTTCGTTTGGGGCTCGCGGGCCTGGCCCACGGCCGGCGGTGCTGTCGAGTCGCGGACGACGAGGTGGGTGGCCAGTTCCAGCCGCCGGGATTCTGGAGGATCCCCGGCGACGATCCGGGTGATCACCCGGACCGCGGTGCGGCCCATCTCGCTGAGCGGTTGGTGGATGGTGGTGAGCCGGGGGGTGGATGTCCCGGCGAGGAAGGTGTTGTCGAACCCGACCACGCTGAGTTGCTCGGGGACGCGGATCCCCTTCAGTCGTGCTGCCTCCAGCACCCCGGTGGCGGTGACGTCGCTGCCGGCGAAGATCGCGGTCGGTCGGTCTGCCCTGGACAGCACCGCGGTGCCGGCGACCAGGCCATGTTCGAAGGTGAACGGCCCGTGTAGGACGTCGTCGAGGTTGACGCTGAGGCCGGCTGTGCGCATCGCGGCCAGGTACCCGTGGGCCCTGGCCTGATCGCAGATCGCCCCCCGGGGTCCGCCGACATAGGCGATGGCGCAATGACCCAGGGCCAGCAGGTGCTCGGTCGCTGCCATGCCACCCGCCCAGTTGGTCGCGCCCACGCTGAGCACATCGGCCCTCGGGACGTAAATGGGGTCGATGAGCACCATCGGCAGGCCGGCCTGTTCCAGTGCGGCGTGACGCTGCGGGGAGAACGCGGAGGTGACCTCGATGACACCGATCCGTCCGGTCGCGGCGAGCGACTGTGCCCAGCTGACAGGGTCTTTCGTCTGCACTGCGGACAACCGTCGGGTCACCACTCCCAGCCCTGCCGGTTCGGCGCCGTCCAGCACCCCACCGATCAGGCTGGAGGTATAGGGGTTGCGGAGTGAATCCACCACCACCTCGATCAGCGAGCCCCGCGCCGGGCTGCCGTTCGGGTCGGTACGGATCCCGTTGGGCACGTAGCCGATCTCGGCCATGATTTTCTCGACCCGGGACCTGGTCGGCGCCCCAACCCCGACACGCCCGTTCACGACCTTCGACGCGGTTCCCAACGAGACACCGGCAAGTTCGGCGACCATCGCCAGCGTGGCCCGTCCTGACCCCTTCCCAGCGGTCGTCCCCATCAGCACAGACCTTTCGTAGACTTTCGCGCCTCCACCGCGTTGAGCGTGACACTACGCGAGGTTTGCGATACCCAACGAAACAACTTCGCTGCAACGCTGAACCATAGCCCCTCTGACAAGCCAAAACTTGTTCAGCTCGCTGACGTGGTGGGGTTGGGCCCCAACGAAAGGTCACCGAAAGGCTGCTGAGCCCGGATGGTCCCCCGACCGGGACCATCCGGGCCCAACAACTGTGGCCCTCTCCAGGTCGTCATTCACGGTCACACGGGGGCTGTTTCGCTGACGTTGAACGGGGTGGTCAGCACTCGGTCGGACCCGACCACACGCGGGGGCCCGGTGATGGTGAAGGAGCCCCGTGCCGGGAGGTTGTCCGACGCGGGCCCGGCCATCAGTTCGATGACCCCGGGTTCCACGATGCGGTGCAGGTCGAGCCCGGTGAACGCGGTGCGTTCGACGTGCACGGTGAAGGTCACCCGGGCGGTGTCACCCGGTTCGAGACTGACCCGGGCGAATCCGGTGAGTTGTTTGGCCGGCCGGGCCAGCGATGCCTTCACGTCGGTGAAGTACAGCTGGACGATCTCCTCCCCGGCCCGCTGACCGGTGTTGGCGACGATGACCGATGCCTCGACGGCGCCGTCGGTGCCGATCTCGGCCGCGCTGACGTCCAGTTCGGAGTACCCGAAGGTGGTGTAGGACAGACCGTGCCCGAAGGCGAACAACGGGGTCGGGTCCAGGTTGGAGATGCCTTCGGTGTTCAACCCGAGCGGGGCCTGCAGGTAGGTGCTGGGCTGACCACCGGCCATGGCGGGGACCTGGACGGGCAGCTTGCCCGACGGGTTCACCCGGCCGCTGAGCACACCGGCCAGGGCCGGGCCGCCCTCTTCACCGGGCATGAAGGCCTGCACGATCGCGGCCACCCGACCGGCGTAGTGACCCAACGCGTAGGGACGACCGGACACGACCACCAGCACCACCGGGGTGCCGGTGCCGATCAGTGCCTCCACCAGTTCGTCCTGCACCCCCGGTAGTGACAGGTCTTCCGCGTCGCAGCCCTCGCCGGAGGTGCCGCGACCGAACAGCCCGGCCCGGTCACCGACCACGGCGACGCACACCTCGGCCGCGGTCGCGGCGGTGACAGCGGCCGCAATCCCGGACCGGTCGGATTCCTTGACGGGAACCCCGGGGGCGTAACGGATGTCGGTGGCCGGCAGCTCCGCCCGCAGGGCGGCGTACAGGGATGGCGCGTCGACACCAATCCCCATATCGGGGAAATGACCCAAGACGTGGTTGGGGTAGGAGTAGCAACCCATGAACGCCAGGGCATCGTCCGCGCACGGCCCGACCAGGGCCAGGCTGCGCGGCTCGGCGAGCGGCAGCGCTGCGGAATCGTTGGCCAGCAGGGTGATGGAGCGTTCCGCGAGGCGGCGGGCGATGTCCCGGTTGCCGGCCGAGTCCAGCGCGCGGCCGCGGCCGCCGCCGGCGGATCCCTCTGGGGTCCAGTCGGCGTCCAGCAACCCGAGTTCGGCCTTCTGCCGCAGCACCCGCAACGCCGAACGGTCCACCAGGGATTCATCCACCTGGCCGCTGCGAACCAGGTCCAGCAGTCCGTCGCCGAAACCCAGGGTGTCCGGCAGTTCGACGTCCAGCCCGGCCGCCAGCGCCAGCGCGCCGGCCTCCTCCATGGAGTCGGCGACCCGGTGCATGGTCTTCAGGAACGCCACCGACCAGTAGTCGGACACCACCGTGCCGGTGAAACCCCAATCGTCACGCAGGATCCCGGTAAGCAGGGTCGGGTCGGCACCCGCCGGGGCGCCGTCCACGTCGGAGTAGGAATTCATCACCGAGCGGGCACCGCCCTCCCGGATCGCCGTTTCGAACGGGACCAGCATGACGTCGCGGAACTCCCTGGGCCCCATCGTGACCGGGGCGTGGTTACGGGCCGCGCGGGACGCGGAATATCCGCAGAAATGTTTCAGGGTCGCGACCACTCCTGCCTGCTCCAGTCCCTTGACGTAGGCGGTGCCCAGGCTCGCGACCAGGTAGGGGTCCTCACCGAGGGTTTCCTCGACCCGCCCCCACCGGTAGTCACGGACCACATCGAGCACGGGCGACAGGCCCTGGTGCACTCCGACAGCGGCCATGTCGGCGCCGATCGCGGCGGCCATTTCGTGCACCAGGTCCGGGGACCAGGTGGCGGCCCAGGCGATCGACGCGGGGTAGACGGTGGCGCCCATGGTGGTGAATCCGGTGAGGCATTCCTCATGAACGACCGCGGGGATGCCCAGCCGGCTGCCCTTCACGACGGCGGTCTGCAGCTCGATGACCCGGTCGACGCCTTCGGTGGTGGTTTGCGGTTTCGTCCCGAAGGGGCGGGTGAGCTGGCCCAGCCCGTGCCGGGTCACCGCCTCGAAGGAGCTGGCACCGGCGGCCCACACATCCTGCATGGGCGCGACGTTGCCGCTGACTTCGGCGTTCCCGACCCAGGCGCTGCCCAGCTGGGCCAGCTTCTCCTCCAAAGTCAGCTCGGCCAGCAGCGCAGCCGCCCTGACACCGGGGGTGGCAGATTGATCCCGCCAGGACCGTGCGGGCCGGGTCATCGGCTGCTCCTCGGGGTGGCGTGCGGAGGCGGGCAAGGGTGCGTGGGGGCCGGTCATCGGGCACCGAACAGGTGCTCGATGGCGAGTTGGTCGAGGCGGACGTAGCCGTACCCGCGGCTGCCGGCCTTCTCGGCGTCGAAATTTTCGAACGCCGAGGGATCGGCGAGGATGTCGGCGTAGGTCTCGCCGTCGGCGAACGTGGGGACGGTCAGTTCCTGGATTCGGCTGGCCGTCAGGGCTTTCTGGACGGCGGGGTCGGCGCGGAACGCCGCGGCCCGCTGTTTGAGCAGCAGGTAGGTGCGCATGTTCGCCGCGGCTGATTCCCACACCCCGGTGATGTCCTCGGTGCGCAGTGGCTTGTAGTCGAAGTGCCGGGGCCCGTCGTAGGCGGGGCCACCGCCGGGGCCGCCGTTCTCCAGCAGGTCGACCAGGGCGAAGGCATTGAGCACGTCGCCGTGCCCGAAGATCAGGTCCTGGTCGAACTTCGGGCCGTGCTGGCCGTTGAGGTCGATGTGGAACAGCTTGCCCTGCCACAGTGCTTGGGCGACGCCGTGCACGAAGTTCAGGTTCGCCATCTGTTCGTGTCCGACCTCCGGGTTGACCCCGACCATGTCTGCGTGCTGCATGGTGGAGATGAACGCCAACGCGTGTCCGAGGGTGGGCAGCAGGATGTCGCCGCGGGGCTCGTTGGGTTTGGGTTCCAGCGCGAACCGGATCGGGTAGCCCTGATCGATGACGTATTGGGCGAGTTGGTCCAGGCCTTCCCGGTAGCGGTCGAGCGCGGCGCGGATGTCCTTGCCGGAGTCGGTTTCGGCGCCTTCCCGGCCGCCCCAGAACACGTAGGTCTCCGCCCCGAGTTCGGCGGCAAGCTCGATGTTGCGGATCACCTTGCGGAACGCGAACCGGCGGATGTCGCGGTCGTTGTTGGTCAACCCGCCGTCCTTGAACACCGGGTGGCTGAACAGGTTGGTGGTCACCATCGGCACTGCGAGACCGGTCTCGGCCAGGGCCTCACGGAACCGGGCGATCAGGTTGTCCCGGGTGGTGGTGTCGCTGCCGAACGGGATCAGGTCGTCGTCGTGGAAGGTGACACCGTAGGCGCCGAGGTCAGACAGCCGGTGCACGGTCTCGACCGGGTCGATCGGGTCGCGGGTCGGGTCGCCGAAGGGATCCTTCGCCTGCCAACCGACGGTCCACAGTCCGAAGGTGAACTTGTCGGCGCGGGTGGGGGTGGGCTCGGTCATCACAAATGTCCTTCTGACATGGGTTGCGGTGAAAAGGGTGCAGGCGCATGAAGGCGCCGGGCAGTTCAAGCGGTGGCGGGGTCCTCTGCCCGCGGCCGGCGCCCGACCGCGGGCAGGAGAGGTGTGTTACTTGCCGAACCCGGCGGTGAGACCGCTGAGCAGTTGCCGGCGGCCCAGCACGTAGAGCACCAGGATCGGCAGGGTGGACAGCACGACCGCGGCGAGCACCGCGGGGATGTTGACGGTGAACTCGCCCTGGTAGGTCCACAACGCCAGCGGCAGCACCCGGGTGCTGGGGCTCTGGGTCAGCACCAGCGGGAAAAGGAACCCGTTCCAGACGCTGAGCCCGTTGTAGATCGCGACGGTGGTCAATGCCGGGCGGGCCAGCGGCAGCACCAGGCTGCGGAGCATCCGCCAGTCCTTGGCGCCGTCGACGGTCATCGCCTCGTACAGCTCCTTGGGGATGTCCCGCAGGAAGTTCACCAGGATGATCACCGACAGCGGGATCGCGAACGCCACCGACGGCAGGATCAGCGCGATCAGGGTGTCGTACAGCTTCAGCCTGGTGATCATGTAGTAGATCGGGATGATCACCGCCTGCAGCGGAATCGCCAGCCCCAGCAGGAACAACGAGAAACTCGCCTTGATCACCCGGTGGCCGAGGGCGCCGCGGACGATGGCGTAGGCGGCCATCAGCGAGGCGACCACCGCGAAGACCACCGTGACCACGGTGACGATCACGCTGTTCAGGAAGTACCCGAGGAAGTCGTTCTGCAGCACCAGCTTGTAGGAGTCGAGCGTGGGATTCGACGGCGGCAGCAGCGGGTTGCCGTCGAAGAAGTTGGCCTGCGTCTTCAGGCTCGTGATCACCACGTAGTACACCGGGACGATCGCGATGATCAGCCAGATGAACCCGAAGATCCCGGCCGGGAGATTCGGGCGCGTCCGCCGGCGACGGTTCGGCTCGACAACCGTTGGGACTGGACGGGTTGGTGTGCTGATGGCCATCACGCACCTTCCATCTGGCTGCTCATCTTGTTGAACCCGGACAGCTTGGTCAGACCCAGCGACAGTGACAGGCCCATCACCACCAAGATCACACCCAGCACGCTGGCCTGACCCATGTCGTTGTTGGAGAACCCGGTCAGGTACATGTCCAGCGGCAGCAGCCGGGTCGCGGTGCCGGGTCCACCCTGGGTGAGGACGTAGACGATGTCGAAGTAGGTCAGGGACCCGACCAGCATCAACGTCGACGACGTGATGATGGTGTTCCGCAACTGCGGCAGTGTGATGGAGAAGAACCGGCGGATCGTGCCGGCCCCGTCGATCGTCGCGGCCTCGTACATCGACGTGGGGATCTGCCGCACCCCGCCCTGATAGAGCAGGGTGTGGAACGGAATGAACTGCCACGCGATGATGAAGATCACCGTATACAGCACGAGATCCGGGTTGCCGAGCCAATCCTGAGACAGCCACTTCAGGTTCAGGGAGCTGCCGGCACCAAAATTGGGGTCCAGCAGGGCCTTGAACGCGATCGCGATTGCCGCGGCCGACAACAGCAACGGCAGGAAGTACAGGACCGCGAACAGGTTCCGGTACCGTTGGTGCCCGGCGGTGAACACCCCTAGCAGCATGCTGATCGGGGTTTGGATCAACCAGCTGATCACCATCACCTTGATGCTCAACCAGATTGAGTCCCAGGTCTGCGATTCGGTGAGCACTGCCGTCCAGTTGTCGATACCGGCGAAGGTCGGCGCGGTCAGGCCGTCCCAATTGGTGAAGCTCAGGATCACCACGCCGACCAGCGGCACCAGGGCGAACGCGGTGAAGAAGGCCAGCGCCGGGACGAGCATCCACAAGCTGGGCGTGCTGCGGTTCTTACCGCCCCGGCGTCCACCCTCTGTCAGTGGGTGTTCGAGCACCTCTTCGACGGCACTCATGGCGCGATGGTCGCGTTCATGGCGTCGCTGAACTGCTGCGGGGTGATCTGGCCCAGGAAGATCTGGTCCAGGTTCGTCAACAACGCGTCAGCCTGACCCGGGTCCAGCGCCTGATCCCAGGACAGCTGGAAACTCGGTGCGTCGCGGGACATGTCGTAGACGAAGCTCAGGAAGTCCGGGTCGGCGCTGGCTTTGATCTTGGCCTCCAGCCCGGTCACCGGTGGCACTCCGCCACCGGTGATCAGGCCGTCGATGAAGGCATCGTTCATGTTCCCGCCGGTGATGTAAGCGGTCGCGGCCTTCTGCTGGGCCTCGCTGGCGTAGCTGCCGATGGACCAGAAGTTCGACGGGTTACCGACCACCGCGGTCGCCTCTCCGGTGCCTCCTTCGACAGTCGGGAAGCTGGTCCAACCGAGCTTGCCGGCGGAGACGAAGTCGGCGGCGCTGGTCTTGAAGTTCGCGTACGCCCACGAGCCCTGCAGGATCATCGCGGCCTTGCCGGTGAACAGCAGCGCCAGGTCGGCGTTGCTGTCGGTGGCGATCGAGGAGAACCCGTCGGCGAAGCCGCCGGCATCGACGAGCTGCTGGATCATCGTGTTGGCCTGGATGACCGCCGGGTCGGACCAGGCGTTCGGCTTGTTGTCCTGGATGGCTTGGAAGACCTCCGGCCCGCCGATCCGATCGGTGAGGTACTCCAGCCACATCAACTGCGGCCACTTGCTTTGCCCACCCAACGAGAACGGGGCGATGCCCGCCGCCTTCAAGGTGGCCACATCGGCGAGCAGTTCATCCCAGGTGGCCGGCGGGTTCGCAATACCTGCCTCGCTGAGCAGGTCCTTGTTGAAGTACAGGACCACCGGCTGCACCGAATTATTCGGTACCGCATAGGTTTTGCCGTCAACCTGGCCGTTCGCCGCAACCGAGGGGAAGTACTTGCCGGTCAGCGACGCGTCCAGCGGAACCACCGACTTCGCATCGACGTATGACTTCAGCACACCGCCGCCCCACCCATAGATCATCGTCGGGCCCTGCCCGGATCCGATCGCGGTGCGGATCTTCTGCTTGTAGGCGTCGTTCGCAAAGAACGACACGGTCACGATCTGACTGGGGTTGGCCTTGTTCCAGGAATCGAAGGAGTCCTGGTACGTCTGCTGCTGGCCGGTGAGCGCCCACGCGGTGGCGCCGGCCGAGTCACCCCCGGACCCGCTGGGACCGCTGGACCCACATGCTGTCAACGCCAGCGCGGCAACCGCCGCGGCCGCCGTGGCCATGACCGCACGGCGCATCTTATGAGCTTCATCGCTCGAACCATCCTTCGGGACGCAGGACTGCGGGGACGACACCCTGACCGGTCAATGCGAAAGTTTCGTCTCTCGCTAGGTGTTGCAGTCACCATGGCCTCGGCCGAGTTTCCCTGTCAAGACAGTTAGAGACCCGAAAGGTGCGAAAGAGTTTCGTCGAACTACCGATTGGCCGCCGGGTTTCTCCGACCGCACGATACTGACGACGAAAGTCTACAAAGGTGTGTAGATGAGTTCCCAGGAGTCCAGGATGTCCGTGCAATCTGGGTCACGCTAGCCGCGGTGGCGCGGGCGGCCCGGGTCTCACTGGCCACCGCGTCGAAAGTTCTCAACGGCCGCGACAGCGTCGGCACCGACACCCGCCATCGGGTCGAGGCGATGGCCGACGTGGGTAATGCGCATGGCGCCGCCCGATCCGGTGACGTCCGCTCACCGGAGCGTCCCTGATGCATCGGTCCAATGGGTTCGTGTTCCTGATGA
Source organism: uncultured Actinomycetota bacterium (assembly GCA_963709895.1). Taxonomy (GTDB): domain Bacteria; phylum Actinomycetota; class Actinomycetes; order Mycobacteriales; family Nakamurellaceae; genus Nakamurella. The sequence goes on from CAVPYD010000003.1 coordinate 138,311, forward strand.
GCATGTCGGCACCGGCGTGTTCTTCCCCAACGCAACAGCTCGATCAGCCGGCCGTCCACCCGAACCAGGTGGCCGGGCCACCGGCCTGTTCGTCACCTGCTACTACGGGCGCCGCCTTCTCCGGGCTGCTGTTGGTGTCTGGTCGGCTGGTTCGGTTGGCACGGAGCCGGCCTGATCCAGGTCACCCTGTGCTCCCCGATCGGCGCCGGCATCCTCCTGGTGGTGCGGACCTCGCTGTTCAACAACGCACCCAGCGCCGCAGCGCACTGACCATCCCTGAGGCGTGGCCGGTCAGGCCACGCCCCAGGACCCAGTCCGCCGTGACCCACCGACACGGCGGAACAGCTGAACACCGAAAAGGAACTCACGTGAGCCACGACGACACCCAGCAGCGACCACCGGTCGGCGCCCTGTCCGGGATCGTCGTCGCCGACTTCAGCCGGGTCCTCGCCGCCCTGACGCAACGATGCTGTTCGGCGACCTGGGCGCCGACGTCGGCATCCAGATTGCCGCAGGCCGTCCCCTCGGCGGCGCGGTGGGTGACGGCGTCGGGGTCGGTGGCGAGTTGTCGGGTGGTGTCGGTGTGGGCGTCGGTGAGTTGCTGCTGGGTGAGGTGGTGGCCGGGTTGCAGGGTGATCGCGGCGATGTAGTCGGTGCGCGGGGAGGGAAGGACGGTGCGGCCGTGTAGGGCGTTGGCGGTGCGCAGCGCTTCGGCTCCGGTGCAGACACCGGCCTGGTTGGTGTGGGGGCGGGT
>CAVPYD010000004.1:0-132924 GCA_963709895.1 uncultured Actinomycetota bacterium
CACTCGCTGCTTGCTTGCTACCGGGCCGTGCGGAATGGTGATCGGTCGCGCTCATCGTCCCCACCCCCGATCGGTGACCCGTGTAGATGCATGTTCGAGTCAGCGCTGTGAGCTGCCTCTATACAAGACTCTGTGGTGACTCACTTCGTGCGCGGGTCGGGAGTTGTGGACTGAGAAAGGAGGCCCGCGACCGCAAACCCCGAAGGGGACGGGATTGGGCCGAACCCGTCGGGCACTGTTGTGTCGATCCCGTCGGGCACTGTTGTGTCGATCCCGTCGGGCACTGTTGTGTCGATCCCGTCGGGCACGGCCCCCGGAGGGGAGACCTGGTCGGGTCGACCTGTCAGGCGCCGTTCAGTCGGCCCCATCAGACACGGTTCAGTCGACCTGGTCAGGCGCGGCGGAAGGATGCGCGAGAGCAGCCCCCGAAGGGGACGGGATCGGGTCGACGATCGCCGAGAACCTCCGCGCGGCTTGACGCAATCTTGATCGCACCGTGAGCCCGCGCTGAGCGGAGGGGACGACGATTATTCAGCCGGATCGAGCCGGTGTTTCAGAAGGTAGGAAGTGACTCATCAGCTAGCTTCAAACAGCCATTGACTCGAAAGTGTCGAGTCGAGATCTCAGGCGGACACTTTCGCGCACTGATCAAACGGAGCGTGACGATCTCGAGAACTCCGTCGAGTAAATAGATCCCGTGAACCGGCGCAACCAGAAGGTCGGTGATGGGACGAAGGTCCCGGCGAATGTAGCCTTCATTCCCTCACGCCTGTGGGCAGGCGGCGTTACGATCAGCGCAGAATTCCAGCTGGTGAGCAAGGAATTGCCAGGGCACGGACAGCACGGGGGAATCAGGCGCGACGCGGGTATGCGGGTAGAACGCACGGGTAGAAGCAACTGTGCACGGCCGACCGAAGGCGATCGAGGGGGAAATTCAGGTGGGTCCGGACCCGACAGGTTCGCAACAACGGCGAGCGCGGCCCGCCGTGGCCACTCAACTCACCTCCGTGCAACAGGGGGTGGGCCGGTCATGACGCAACTCCGGATCGGTGTCATCACCGCGTTCCCGCCCGGTCGAAACAGCCTGAACGAGTTCGGGTTCCACCTGGTCAAGCATCTCGCGGCGCAAGACGACGTCAAGGCGGTCGTGCTGTACGCGGACGAGACCGACGCCGGTCCGCCGCCTCAGATGGCCAAGGTGGAGCCGGTGCCATGCTGGAAATTCAACAGCATCGCGAACCTGCTGCGCATCGGTCGGGCAGTCCGCAGGACAAAGCCTGACGCCGTCCTGTTGAACCTGCAATTTGCGACGTTCGGTGACCGGCGCATCCCCGGCGGACTGGGTCTGCTCATTCCGATGATGCTGCGGGTCATGCGGGTGCCAAGCCTGGTCATCCTGCACAACCTCGCGGACAACGTCGACATGCAGGATGCGGGTTTTGCCGGTTCCGCTGTGACCGCGCGGTTGATGAAGCTGGCCGGCCGGGTGCTGACCCGCGCCATCCTCACGGCCGATATTGTCGCGTTGACGATACCGCGGTACGTGGAATACCTGCGCACCAGTTACGGTGCCAAGAACGCGCTGCTCGCCCCGCACGGCAGTTTCGAGGACGTGGCCATTCCGTCCTTCGGCGTGCCTGCGGGGCGTCGCAAGATCATGGCGTTCGGTAAGTGGGGAACCTATAAGACTGTCGACATGCTCGTGGAGGCGTACCGGGAGTTGCTCCGACGCGGCTACCAGGACATCGAACTGGTGCTCGCCGGCACCGACAGCCCCAACTCGGCCGGGTACATGGCCGGCGTCGCCACGCAGTACGCCGAGGTGCCGAATGTGACGTTGACCGGATACGTCGCCGAAGAGGACGTCGCCGGCCTGTTCGGTTCGGCCGCGGTGGTCGCCTTTCCCTACACGTCGACCACGGGGAGCTCCGGGGTTCTGCACCAGGCGGGGGAGTACGGCCGGGCGGCGGTACTGCCGCGCATCGGTGACCTGATCGACATCATCGAGGAAGAGGGCTTCCGCGGTGTGTACTTCGAGCCGGGCGATCCGATCAGCCTGGCCGATGCGTTGGCCAAGGTGCTCGACGATGATTCGCTGCGGGACGACCTCGGGCGGCGTAACTTCGCCGCCGCGTCCGGGATCCCGATGTCCGAGGTCGTGCACTGGCATGTGGTGCACATCCGGCGGATCCTGGATCGGCAGCTGCAGCGGCGGGCGCCCGCGCGATGAGCGTCGTCGGCGCCGGCCCAGCCGGCGGTAGCGCACCCACCGATTCCGGGCGGTCGGACGGATCCGGTGGCCGCCAACTCGTCACCGGGGGCTCCGTCCTGGCGGTCGCGTTGGTCGTGACGAACGCGGGCAACTACCTGCTGAACCTGCTGCTCGGGCGGTGGCTATCCCCGGCCGAGTTCGCCGACGCCACCCTGATGGTCACGCTGATGTTGACGTTCGCATCAATCTCGGTGTGCCTGGCCATGGTGACGGCTCGCTTCATCGGCATCCGCGACGCCACCGGCCGGGTCGGGGATTCCGAACGGCTGGCGCACTGGTTGCGCCGGGTTGCCCTCGCCGTCGGAATCGTGATCGCGGCGGTGATCGCCGTGGGATCGCCGTGGTGGCGCGACATTTTCCACACGGGATCCGCATGGCCATTCGTGATCCTGGCCTGCGGCATCCCTTTCTACTTTCAATGTGCGGTCGGCCGCGGAACACTGCAGGGGCGGCTCCGGTTCGTTCCACTTGCGGTCACCTTCCTGGTGGAGATGACGGTTCGGCTGGCGGTGGCCTCGGTACTGGTGCTGCTGGGCTTGGGCGTGAACGGCGCTACCGCGGGGCTCGCGCTGTCGCTGGTGGCCGCATGGGGCACGGTCATGCTGTTCCGGCCCGGTCGTTCGCGGGCGCGCGCCGCGGGAGAACCGTTTGACGAGAACGCTGTTGACGCCGGCCAGGTGGAGGGGAGCCAGGTCGCGGGCAGCGAGCGCGCCGGTGTCCGCGCCTACGCCGCGTTTGTGGCGGTACTGCTGGTCGGGCAGATGGTCATCAACAACAGCGACGTGTTGATCGCCAAGGCGAGCCTTGCGCCATTCGACGCCGGTCTCTACTCGGCCGTTGCGTTGATCGGTCGAGCGGTCTTCTTCCTGTCATGGTCGGTGGCCACGGTGGTCTTCCCGGTCGTAGCCCTGCGGCATGCCAAAGGCGAGTCGGGCCAACGGGTTCTTGCCGGCGGAATAGTCGCGGTTCTCGGCATAGGCGTGACCTGCGTTGTCGGCGCCCTGTTGTTCGGCGGACCCGTGCTGGGTGTCGTGCTGGGACCGGACTACAGCGGGCTCAGCGGCCCACTGGCTGTCTATGCTCTCGCGACCACCCTCTTCGCCGTGGCCTGCCTGATCGCGAGCCAGCATCTGGCGACCGGCCGGATTCGTGAGTCGTGGGTCGTGCTCGCCGGAGCGGCTCTCCAGGTTTCGCTGTTGTTGCTGTGGCACAACACCATCGCACAACTCATCGGCGCTCAGCTGGTCGCGATGAGTGTCCTACTCACTGCCGTGGTGATCAGTCATTTCGCGCCGTACCACGGCAGCGCACTCGGTCGGTCCGAAGCCACGGATCCGACCGCCGAAATCACGAAGGCGGATTGATGACGACAACATCGACCTATCAGGCCTACCGCGCGTGGGTGACCGAGCCCATCGCCGCACCTCCGAAGGTCTCTGTTGTCATCCCCGCATTCAACGAGGAGTGGCGGATTCTGCCGACCATCGGTGCGATCGCGACCCACATGTGTTCGCGGGGAGAGCCATGGGAGTTGATCGTCGCCGACGACGGCTCGACGGACACCACGGTCGAACTGCTGACCGACCTCCGCTTTCCGAACATGCGGGTGCTGATCGCCGACCGCAACCGGGGGAAGGGCAGTGCTGTCCGCCGCGGAATGCTTGCCGCGCGTGGCGAATTTGTCCTGTTCGCCGATGCCGACCAGTCGACACCCATCGAGCAGTTCGACAAGCTGTTGGATCGGCTGAACAACGGATATGACGTCGCGGTGGGCTCACGCGCCGCATCTGGTGCGGCGGTCAGCGGTCGTAGCCTGCTGCGCAGGACCTTGAGCCGTGGCCTGCGATTGGTGGTCAAGTTCGGCTTCGGGGTCGAGATCACCGACACCCAGTGTGGATTCAAGCTTTTCACTGCCGCCGCAGCTCGAACGCTCTTCGAGCTGCAGATCGTCGACACCTTCTCCTTCGACCTCGAGGTGCTCTATCTGAGCAGTAAGGTCGGCCTCAAGGTCGCGGAGGTGCCGGTGGAGTGGATCGACGCGCCGGGGTCGACGGTGGATGCCGCCAAGGTATCCCTGCAATTTCTCACCGACCTGTTCAAGATCCGGATCAGCGATCTGCGTGGGCACTACACAGTCGGTGGGCACCGTTCGGTGGCCCGCGCGGCAGGACGCCGGCACGCGATCGTGGCCGCGCCGTCGTCGGGTGAGGCAGTAGCAGTGAATCAGTAGCAGTGAATCAGTAGCAGCCGTCCAGCAGTGGTCAGTCAGCAGTGGTCAGTCAGCAGTGGTCCATCAGTGGCAGTCAATGAGCAGGGGGAGCGCGATGAGAATTCGCACAGAGACAGGCGCCGGACACCACAACATCAGCCTGGCCGGCCGATTCGACGCCCACGAGATCGATGGCTTCCGGCTCGCCTTCGAGCCGTTGCTGACCGAATCCGGAACCGTTGTCCGCGTCGACCTGGCGAACGTGGTGTTCGTGGATTCCAGCGCGCTGGCCGAATTGCTGCGGTCGCAGCGCGCAGCGCGCGAATCCGGGGGAGACCTGGTGCTGGTGAACATCTCCGACCCGGTGCGGATCATCCTCGAGCTGACCGCGCTCGAGCAGGTCTTCACCATCGAGGCGGGCTCGGGTACCGGGGCCGGCGCTATCGGCCGACAGCTCCGGCGAGCCGGTGGAAACACGCTGACGTGCCGACCGACGTTTCCACGGTGGACTTCGACATGGAGCTGGTCGAGGCACTGATCGCGAGCCAGGATCAGCTCGCCGCGCTCCGTGCCTTGATCGGCGTATCCGATCGACTCGTTGGACGACAACACGGCGCTGGAGTCCATGCTGCACGAGGCTCTCGAGCTCACTGATTCGCAGTGCGCGGTGTGCGTCCGCGGTGACCTGGTGATCGAGGTCGGCGCGGACGGGCCGCTCCTCGAATTGCGCGAACGGTTGACCTGCAGGACACCGTTGGCCAGGAGCGAGCCGCATCTTGCCGAGTTTTCAGTGGGATCCGCTGTGGTCGCATCGCTGGGCGATGCAGGGGACCGACGGGGTGCGTGGGCTTCGCCCGCCGCACCGGCATCCCGTACAACACCGGCGACCTTCAGCTGATCGAGGCCGTCGTGGCCGCCATCAACAAGGTCATGTCGTTGACCGACCTGCACCGCCGCGGTGTGCAGCGCGCTGCCATCGACCGTGAACATCAGCTCGCGTCGACCCTGGCGCAGGCGAACCTGCCGACCGCCCCGCCGGCCCTGGATGGCGTTGATGTATTCGCCACGAGTATCCCGGCGAGCCTGGCCGGCGGTGATTTCATTGTTTTCGAAATCCTGCACGGAGTTCTGTGGTTCGCCGTGGGCGACGTCGCGGGCAAGGGGCTGCCCGCCGCCATTGTGATGACCAGGGCGGTCAGTGCCGCGCGGGTTGCCTTTCACACCAACGCCGACGACGATCCGGCGGCTGCTCTCGACGCCATCGGCGACGAACTCTTCGACTATCTCAGCGGCGTCGGCCTTTTCGTCACCATGGCGGTGGGTTCGTACCGACCGCGAAGCGGCGTCGTTCACCTTGCCAATGCGGGGCACTCGCCGTTGTTGTCGGTGGCGGGCGGGGTGATCTCCGGCATCCCGCCGTCGATGCCCCCGATCGGCGTGGTGCGCGACCTGCGCTGCCGAACACAGCGGATCCGGCTGGGGCCGAACGACCTTCTGGTGCTCGGCTCGGACGGGCTCGCCGAGCAGGAAAATTCCGCCGGCGAATTGTACGGATATGACAGGTTGTTGCACCGCGTAGAGCAGTGGGCGCGGCTCACCGTGAACGAGATGGGGGACGGACTCATGAACGATGTCGACGAACATGCGGGTGGGGCACCCGCCTCTGACGACCGGACGCTGGTCGTGCTCGGCGAATCGCGGGTGGCGCGATGAACGACGGCCCGGCCCGGCTCACCATGAGCGCCGATGCGCTGTCGGTCCGCGAGTTGGGTCCATGGCTGTCGGAGGCGCTGGCGCCCACCGGCGCGGAGGCGACGGAGTTGCTCGGCAAGATGGAGCTGGCCGTGCACGAGGTCTGCATGAACATCGTCGATCACGCCTACGGCGCGCAACCGCCCGGGGACCGAGCCGACCTGCACATCGAATGTTGGGTCCACCCCGAGGCGGTTCTCGTCCGGGTGACGGATGGTGGCAGCCCATTCCAGGACCCGGCGCGCCGACCGACTCCCGGGGTGCCGCAGATCCGGGGCTACGGGCTGCCGATCGTGGAGAAGCTCGCCGACGACGTGCGATATGAGCGAGGAAACGGCATCAATATCTGGTCGTTGCGATTCCGCCGAACCCCTGCAGAAGTGGAGTATCGATCATGACGAGCGTTCACCCGATCTCCGCCGAGGATTCCGCGGGCAGGGTCGGCACCCTGGGCATCGACGTCACGATTCACGACGGGTCATCGGCGACGATCGTGCTGCTCGGTCGGCTCGATGCCGTCGAGGCGCCCGCCCTGCGGAAGCAGTTCGCGGAGACCTTCGGAGTGGGTGCCGTCACGGTGGTCGTCGACCTGGTCGGCGTGACGTTCATCGACAGCGCTGGACTTGCCGCGCTGGTTCGTGCTCGCCGGGATGCACGATCAGCGGGCGGCGACCTGGTACTGATCAGACCTGCCGACCAGGCAGCGCTGCGGGTGTTCGGACTCACGCAGTTCGATGAGGTGTTCCAGATGGTCGCCCACCGGGGTGCGGCGTGACAGCAGCATCCGCGCCCTCCCGCGATCCGGTGCTCGTCGTCGACGACGACATGGTCTCGCGACTCGTGCTCGCGCAGATGTTGCGCCGCTTGGGGTTCGACGTTGTCGAGGCGGACGATGTCGGCCCGGCCATCGAGGTGATGGCCGGATCGGCGTTGTCCGCGGTGTTCTGTGATTTCTCGATGCCCGGTGGCACCGGGCTCGATGTGTTGGCGCAGCGCCGTCGCGGACCGGGTCATCCCGCGTTCGTCCTGGTGACTGGGATCGTGGATGCGGCCGGGGTTGACGGTGCTCAGGTCAAAGCCCACGGTGATGGTCACGAAGCCGATGGCGACGACGTCGACTCCTTCCTGACCAAGCCGGTCAGCACCCGTGCCCTGCGGGCGTGCGTCGATGCGGTCCTGCCGAATCGATCCGCGGGCCCATGACACCGTGGCGATCGGTGGGACGGCGGACGGTTCTCACGGCGGGTTGGGTGCTCGCCGCCGGAATGTCGGTCGTCGGGCTCAGCCGGCTGTTCCGCACTGAGAGCGAGCCGGCGCTGATCGGCACCCAGGGACTGGGAATGTGGTTGCTGCTGCCGGCATATCCGTTGGCGGTGGCCGCCATTGTCACGCGACGGAAGGCGTTGGCCGGAGTCGCGGTGGCGTTGGTCCTGGGGAACGTGGTGTGGGCGAGCCAGATGGTCGAACTCGGTCGCGACCAACCCGCGCCGACGGGGGCGGCGACCCTGCATCTCGTGACGGCCAACGTGCTGGTCACCAATCCCGACATCGCCGGCCTCGGAAGGGATCTGGCCGCGACAGGTGCCGATGTGATCGCTCTGCAGGAGGTCAGCGCGGAACACCTGGCGGGCCTGCGCGCGAGCGGCCTTCTCGACAGCTACCCGTACCAGGTGCTGGACCCGCTGCCGGAGTTTCATGGATCCGCGATCCTGTCCAGGCTTCCGCTGACCGATGGCCGGGCCTTCGATGTCGCCGGCTCGCCGATGACCCGGGCGGACATCAGCACCACAACGGGGATCGTCCGGTTGATCAACGTGCACACCGTGGCCCCGCTGGAGGAGTCCCAGGTCATTCGCTGGCATGCCCAGCTGGATTTGCTGGCCCAGCTGAAGCCGCCGGAGGGCGGCGCCCTGGTGATGGCGGGCGACTTCAACGCCACGTTGGACCACGCGCCGATGAACGCGTTGGTGGCCGGCGGAATGCGGGATGCCTTCTCGGAGGCTGGGCACGGGATCGGTGCCACCTGGCCGCAGGCCAGCGGGCCGATGCCCGCACTGATGCGCCTGGATCATGTCCTGGTCAGCGAGACAGTCGTGGTGATGAACGCCGAGGTTCAGGCCAACCCCGGCAGCGACCACCGCCGGCTTTCTGTCTACTTGGCGCTGCCGACCGAGACGACATCAACGGCGAACTCGGTGTCGCAGCCGGCGTTGGCACAGCAATCGAACACGGCGCCGGCCGCGTCACCATGACGTCTGTCCTGGAGCCACCGCTAGGACGTGAGCGGACAGATGCGGCGCTCCCGGGCGAGGCGGGCGCCGATCCACCGACTGAACCTGCTGATCCGGCACCGACGCGGCCCGATGGCGGTGGCCTCTCGGCCAGGACGATCGCATTCGTCGTCGGTGCGGTGTTCTACATAGGTTCGCTCATCGTCTTCCGACATGTTCTCTTTGCCATCCCGTCCGTCCTCAGGGGCGACGCGGTGATCGGCGGCGACGAACTGGTGCCCTTCTTCAACCCGCGGAGCCAATTGCTCGAGCAGGCAGAGGGCCAGTTCAACGAGCTGGTCAATGGCTACGAGTTCCGCGTGCGCTATGCGTTCCTCACCACCTGGCTGCGGTATTACAAGGTGCTGCCGTTCGCGATCCTGCTGGTGATTCCTTCGCTCTTCTGGGCGGTGTACCTCACCGTCGCTCGCTTCATGGACAAGGTCTTCACCTCCCTGTCGTCGCAGGCCATCTATCTGGCCACCGCATTCCCGGTCACGCTCATCTACCTGATCATGACCTATTCGAAGATCACCCACTTCTACACACTGATCCTCGGCCTTGTGCTGATGACCATCTCGTCGCTGTGGATGCTGTATGCGCTGCTCTTCGCCGGTCGCAAGTGGAAGCGCTACATGGTGTTGTCCAGCGTGGCCACGCTGCTCAACCCGGCGATCCATTACCTGATCCTTTTCAGCCTGTTCTTCGGCATCACCATCGTGACCCTGCTGCTCGGCGAGATCGGCAGGTGGATCCGTCGTGGCGGCCCCGCTCGATTCCTCCTCCTCCCCGGGCGCGCGCGGCGTCTGGTGGTCGAGTCAGGGCGCTGGGGCCGAATACGCGCAGCGACCCGACATGCTGCCGGAACGGTCCTGGGGCGCTCGGTCCTGGCCGTTCTGCTGTACGCGGTGATCACGCTGATCCCGTACGCCCTCTTCGTCAAGTACGTGGCATTGGCGGGCGTGACCAATCTGAGCGACACCGTCCCGGCGACTTCTATTTCATTCAGGACGCGTCGGTGTCCTGGCTCCATCTGTTGTCCTGGGATCTCGCCGGTATCACCGACAAGATTCTGTACGGCGACTATCTGGCCAAAGTGCCTCGGTATCTGGACGCGGTGTACTCGCTGCTGCTGTTCGTCCCGCTCCTCGTTCCCCCGGTCCGCCGGCGACTGTTCCCGACTCGTCCTCACCGTCAGTTGCTCGGTGTGATGTACGTGGCGATCGCCTTCTCGCTCTGGGCGACTATCGGCTACGCAGAGCCGCTGTGGTTCCCCACCTTCCATCGCACCCTCGCCAACATCGCGATCGCCGCCAACGAGAGCCATTCGGCGATCGGCAATCTCGTCGTGACCGCCGCGGGCACTGTGGTACAGGTGCTGCGATTCCCGCACCGATTCCAGCTCATCCTGTTCATGCTGGCGCCGCTGGTGATGTCGCTGACGCTGGCCTATCTCATTGATGTGGTCGGCGGCCGGTGGGCGCGCACCGCGGGCGGCCCAGGGCTCCATCTGCCCAGGAAGCGCCGGCGCATGCGACAACCACAGCGCGACCCGGTCAGGGCGGCGTCCCGCGGCGCACTCTTCATGCGGTTGCTCGCCACCCTCTGCATCGCGTCGGTGTTCTTCATGCCTTTCTGGTCGAGCGACCCCTACCGCGCGGTATTTTCCTCCGGAGACATGGCGGGGTTCCTCGCGCCCTTTCCATTGGGCGATCTGAAGGAGCTCAAGCAGGCGCTCAACGGGCTGCCCGAGGGGAAAACCGTCGTGCTGCCCCCGACCGAGACTGCCAAGCTCGTCGGTGATGAGAACGGCATCGACCACAAGTTCATCGACAAGTTCTTCATCTATTACCTCGACAAGCCGAGCTTCTATTACGGTCTCACCGGCGATGTGAAGAACAAGTTCGAGTTCTTCCTGATCCTGCGTGGGCTCTACTACCAGCAGGACTGGTGGATCAACGAGGCACGCGATATCGGTGTGCGCTACATCGTCGTCAACCGCAAGATCCACAACAATGGCGGTGTCGGGGCCGAGTACCTTCCCAACGTCGAGAGCTACGTGGAGCCGGGCCTCAGGCGGCTGAGCGATGACGTCGCGCTCCGCTTCGAGAACAGCAGCTACGCGCTCTATGAGATCACCGACCAGCCCAAGCCGAACCGCCCGACGCTGCTGGTCGACTCGAGTTGGCAGAGCTACCTGAACCTCGTCTTCCACCGACGGAACCTGAGTCGCTGCTACAAGTTCGAGTACACGCCGTACTACGACGCAGCCAAGGCCGAGCCCGGGGCGCCGGTCCAGTTGCTCACCGACGACCCGCACACCTCCGCGGTCGACCTGTATCTGCTGAACCATCCCGAGGCCATCACGCCGCCCGACACCCGAATGTTCGCCTTCAATCCCAACATCGTGGCGTCGAGCTACTACCTGTCCCCGATGTTCCGGTCATTCCTGCTGTTCTCGAATACCAAGTGGAACCGCACCAACATGATCACACCCGGAGTGTTCGGGACCCTGCGCGGCTCCTTCATCGGCGTGCCTCGCGCCACCCAGTTCAATCTGCCGGTGAAGGTGAAGACCGCCGGCCGATACCGCGTGCTCATGCGGACTGCGGACACTGCGAACTCGGTTCGGATCACCTCACCGTCGCTCGCCTACGACAAGACATTCGAGCTGCGCTCGCCCGCTTCGAACGTGCAATTCTTCAACACCGCCGAGGTGTACAACTCGGACCGACAACCGGTCGACACCTCGGCAATGTCGGTGGGCCAAGTCGAGGCCGCGATCCCCGACACGCTGGTCCCAGTGAACTTCGGATACTCCTATCAGGACCTCGGTGTCGTCGATGCGCCTGCCGGAACGCACACCTTTTCGGTCGAGAAGACCGACGGCAATCCGATGCTCGTCGAGGGAATGATGCTCATTCCGGAGGAAACCTACGAAACGCTGACGCTGCCGTCGAATGTCACCCCGATCACCGACCCCAATACGCTGGAATGCTCGGAGCACACCGAAACCACTGGAACCACCGACGGGTACGTGGATCCCGCGGCCAACCCGGAACATGCGAACCTGACCCAGGACGAACTGCTCAACCTGGCGGCGGCCGATGTGCAGGATCTCACGCCAGGTCCGGGCGGAGTTGTCGGTCCGACCTGGCTGGGGCTCGCCGCCACAGCGCTGTTGCTGATGGCCAGTGCCCTCCTGGTGCGCTGGCGGTCGCGACGCCGATTTGACGACGACAGCCCGGACGAAGACGACGGTGGCCCCGGCTATCCGCCCGAAACCGGTGACGACACAGCCCAAGTCGCCAGCGGAAAGTCACCACCGGCATCAGTCGGTGACCCACCCACCACGCCAACGAAGAAGGCAGATCAATGACCATCGGTTCGCGACGGATCGTGTTCCTGGGAACGCACGGCCAATACAACATCGGGGACGAGCTGCTGCTCGAAACCTTCCTCACGCAGCTGGGACCCGAGCATCAGTACGTGATCAACAGCTACGATCCGGCGTTCACCCGCCGGCAATTGGCGGGCCGCTTCGATGCGGAGGTGATCGACACGACGGGCGACCGGGTGCGGCTCGTGCGCGAGCTGCTGCGCTGCGATCTGCTCTGCTTCGGTGGCGGCAGCATCATCAAGGAGCTCTACGCGTCCACCGGACGAAACCGCTACTCGACGATGTTGATGATCCTCGCCATCGTGACCTTCACCCATTGGATCGCCCGTCGGCCGATCGCGATGCTCAACATCGGCGTCGGCCCCGTCCGCAGTAAGCAGGGACATCGGATCGCCAAACTGATTCTGTCGCAGGTCGACGAATTGACGGTGCGTGACGAGAAATCATTCGCCACCTGCAAGGCCCTCGGCATCGAGCCGCTGCGGGCGACCGACGCGGTCTTCTCCGCCGACCGCCAGTTCCTGTTGGGCTCGGACGAAGCGGCCGCGCCGGCGGAGACGACCGATGGCTCGGGTCCGCTGCGCGTTGCCCTCAATCTGAATTACGACATCGAGAACCCCGACAACTGGGAGCTGTTCCTCGAGCGACTCGCCGAGGGACTCGAGCGGGTGCATGCGGTCCACCCCATCGAGCTGCACGCACTGCCGATGCAGGTCGGGTTCAAGCAGCACGACGACGGCGAGATCCTCGATGCCTTCGCCGCTCGGGTGCCCTCGATCCCGATGCATCGTCATGAGCTCCGCACGCACGGTGACGTCGCCCGGCTGATCGAGAGCTGCGATGTGGTCGTCAGCGAACGACTGCACGCGATCGTGATGGCATCGATCCTTTCCGTGCCGTCCTACGTCCTTGCGTACGACGTCAAGGTCCGGGAGCTCGCCGAAATGCTCGGTCTCACGAGGTGGAGCACCGACATCAACGAGCCCTTCCCCGCCGCGGAATTCGCGGACCGGCTGTCCGCGCTGATCGAGCAGCGCGCGGAGGTTGCGTTACAGGTGCGCGAGCGGAGTGCTGCGCTCGGCGTCGAGGCACGCCGGAATTTCGACGCGGCCAGAGCCTGGGTTGCCGGCACCACGGCGAGGGAGAAGGCCAGGGCGAAAGCACAGGTCTGAGGAGGTCGGAGGGCGCGGCTACGGTCACCCGGCGGTGCTGGCCGTGACCAACTGTTGCCCGACGACGGGATCCGTTGGCGTACCCGGCGCGGAGCTGGCGTCGCTGATGCCGGCCAGCAGCGTGCCGAGAGCGGCGAGCGTCACCGGTTTACTCAGGTAGCCATCCATCCCGCCGGCGAGCAGCCGTTCCCGGTCGCCCTGCAGAGCGGTGGCGGTCAAGGCCACAATCGTCGGCCGTCGGCTCGCTCCGGCCAGTCGGTGGATCTCGCCGGTCGCGGCGATACCGTCCATCTTCGGCATGTGCACGTCCATCAGCACCAGATCGTATTCGTTGTCCCGCACGGCTTCCACGGCCTGTTCGCCGTCCTCGGCAATGTCCGCGCTGACCCCGAGGCGGCTCAGCATGCGCAGCGCCACCATCCGGTTGGTGGCGTCGTCCTCGGCAAGGAGCACCCGCAACGCGGACAACTCCTGCGGCGGTGGGACCGTGCTCGCGCGGGTCCGGGAATCCGCGTCACCGGTCAGCGCGACAGGGACGGTGAAGACGAAGCACGAGCCCGCGCCGACCTCACTGTGCAACTCCAGGCCGCCGTCCAGTCGCCGCGCGATCAGCCGGCAGATCGACAGGCCGAGGCCGGTGCCGCCGTACTTGCGGGTCGTCGACGCGTCGACCTGGGTGAAGGGCTGGAAGATCCGCTCCTGCCGATCCTCGGTGATGCCGATGCCGGTGTCCTGGACGGAGATCTGCAGGGCGAACCGGCTTTCCCGGTCCGGAGCCACCCCGACATGCATTCGGACACCGCCCTCGGCGGTGAACTTGAGTGCGTTGCTCACCAGGTTGAGCATCACCTGGCGGATGCGGTTCTCGTCGCCGTAGACGGTGGCAGGAACATCCGCGGCAATGTCGTAGCTCAGATCCAGGCCGGCGGCGGTCGCCGTGTTCAGGAACATCGACTGGACGTCGGCCATCAAGCCGGGCACCGAGAAGCCCCGGGTCTCGACCTCGATCTTGCCGGACTCGAGCGCGGAGAAATCGAGAATGTCGTTGATCAGGGCGAGCAGCAGGTTGCCGCTGTGCTGGGCGGTGGAAACGTAGCCGGCCTGTTCGGGGTCGAGGTCGGTGTCCTGCAGCAGCGCGGTAACGCCGAGCACCGCATTCAGCGGGGTGCGGATCTCATGGCTCATGGTGGCCAGGAAGCTGGCCTTCTCCTCGGCCAGGCTCAACGCGGTTTCGGTTGCCCGGCGCAGGTTTTCCTCGGTCCGCCGCCGATCGGTCACATCGGTCTCGATGGCGATGAAGCGGGTCACATGACCGGCATCGTCCCGGACCGGATGCGCCTCGATGTGCACCCAGTATTCGCGGCCGTCGGCGGCCATGTTCGCAATTTCCACGGTGAATCCCTGACCCTGCGCAACGGCCTCGCGCATGATCCTGACGGTTTCCGGATCGGTGTTCGGGCCCTGCAGCACATCGCCCGGTGAACGGCCTTTCACCTGCTCGAGGGAATATCCTGTGGTGCGCACGAAGGCTTCGTTGACCCACTCGATCGCGCCGGCGAGGTTGGTGATGATGACAAGGTTGTCGGTGGCGTGCACCACCAAGGCGTGCGTCTGCAGTTCTTCGTTCAGTGCAACGAGTTTGGCCGATGCCGCCTCGCGCTGCCGCAGCGAGCGCCGTGAGCTGATCGCGGCCACCACCATGAAGAGCAGGAACAGCGCGACGGTGATCCCGAGCGCGCTCATCAGCATCCCGGTCTCCGACAGCAATTCCTGGGTGTCCTGGTTCGCGGCGCCGGCCCTGAGCTTGCGGCTGATTTCGCCCTCGCTCACCAGCTGGTTGTAGTCCTTCTCCAGCATGACGACCAGCCCGTCGGCGGCGGCGAGCTTGGCGGGGTCGCCTGCGGCCAAGGCGTTGTCGAGCACGGGACGGACGTCCGTCGTCCAGCGTGAGGCCAGCGCACGCGAGCGATTCAGCAGATCCTCGGAACCGAGGGTCTGACCCTGGTACGGCAGCGCACCCTCCTGGGTGCGCTGGGCGACGAACGCCTCCTCCAGCGAGACGGCGGCCGGGTCCACCTTGGGCGCGGCCAGCAGTACCTGCAAACGAAGCAGTTCACGCTGCACCTGGCCGAGGGTGCGGACGTTGGAGTCGACAGCCTCCTGGGTGTAGGCGACGCTGCTCTGCAGCGACCGGGTCTGGTCCAACGCGAGAACGCCGAGGGTCACCGTGGCGACCAGCATCAGCACCGACAGTCCGAGCAGCGCGGCGCCGACACCATTGGTCGCGCTGAGCCGGCGGACGGTGTGCCGTGCGCGGTCGATCATGCCACGTCGACCGTGGACAGCTGCCAGATCCTGCGTGGGTCGTAGACCGTGGGATCGAGGTTGTAGCCGGTCGTGGGGTAGATGACCCGGAACGGACCGTAATGTGCCACCGACATCGGCTGCCCGTCGAGCCTGGTCGCCAGCAGCACCGGCAGACCGTCGATATCGGAGACCGGAAGGTCGACGGCATAGTCGTTCAGGGCTGCCGTGTGCAGGGTCGTCTGCGGCTGGGCCCCGATACCGGACAGCACGTCGGCCACCAGCACCCCGCGGAAGGTGGCGTCCCGGCCCTCTGCCTCCCTGTCGTTGACCGTGCATTCCACCTGCGGCATCGCGTCGAGCTGCGCCAGATCGAGCGTCACCGGTGACGTCCGGTCGGCGGCCAACCTGCCGGTGACGGTCAACAGCGCTGGGGGGTCCGCCCGGTCGACGTCGGCAGACGTGGTGGCAGACGTGGTGAAGGAGGTCGCCCCGGTCGGCTCGGTGGGCGGATTGGGCACCGGCCGGCAGCCGCCCTTGATCAGCCAGGCGGTGCGCGCGGCGTTGGAATTCGTGGAGCCGGGGTCGGCAGCGCCGGCGGAGAACGTCGGAGAGAAGGTCGCCGGCACATCGGCGGACTGATCGGCTGCCCCGCCGCACCCGGCGACGGCGGCGAGCGCCAGCACGCACGCGATGGCCCCTGGAACGCGGAGTCTTCTCATGCCTCTCAGCACACCGTTCGGGTTCCAAGATCCCGTCCGGACCAGATCAAGATCTGGTCAAGAACGCCGGTACGGGTGATCGCGACCGGCAAGATGAAGCCATGACCGCCGTCCTGGACCCCGACCGGCTTGCCGCCCTCGGCGAGGATCTGGGCGAGCCGGAGTTCGTGGAGCAGACTCTGCGCATCTATCTCGCCGAGCTGCCCAAGCGGCAGCAGGCCATCGCCGCTGCCCTGGCTGCGGACGACCGGGGTTCGATCAGCGGCGTTGCGCACAGCCTGAAGTCGGCCAGCGCACTGTTCGGTGCCGACGAGGTACAGGGCATCTGCCTCTCGCTGGAGCTGCAGGCGGCCGCGCTGCCGGCAGAAGTGCTCGTGCTGCGGGTGGACGAGTTGAATCTGGCCTGTCAGCGGGCCCAGGCCGCCATGCTGGCCTGGCTCGCGGCTCAGGGGTCGAACCGGTAGCCGACCCCCCTGACCGTCTTGATGTGCCGCGGGTGGCTGGCCGGCTCTCCGATCTTGCGTCGCAGGTTCGCCAGGTGCACGTCGACGACGTGGTCGTCACCGAACCAGTCGTCACCCCACACCTGGCCGAGCAGTGATCGCCGGCTGAAGGCGCGGCGCGGCGACTGCGCCAGGCTGGCCAGCAGGTCGAACTCGATGCGGGTCAGGTCGACCAATTCTCCGCCGACCCGGACCTCCCGCGCTGCGGGGTCGAGCACCAGGTCGCCGAAGTCGAGCAACGGTGACCGCTCGGAGCTCTGCCGCGGCCTGCGCCGCATCGCCTTGATCCGCATGGCGACTTCCTGCACCGAGAACGGCTTGGTGACGTAATCGTCGGCGCCAACGGCCAACCCCAGCACCCGGTCGAACTCCTCGATGCGGGCGGTCAGCATGATCACATACGCGTCGGAGAACTCCCTGATCTTGCGGCAGACCTCCAGGCCGTCGAGGGTCGGCAGGTTGATGTCCAGCAGGACCAGCTCCGGCGCCTGCGCCAGCGCGAGCCGGACGGCCTCCGCCCCGTCGCGGGCAACCGTCACCAGGTAGCCCTCGTTCTCCAACAACCGGCGGCCGATCGCGACGAACTCCTCGGTGTCCTCGACGAGCAGCGCGCGGGGACCGCTCATGAGGTCCGCGGAAACCGCGCGACAAACGCCCGCATGACAGCCCCCTCCACGGCGGCACTCCTTGGTGCTCGCCACGGAGCGTATCGAGGTGAGGGCCGCCGCGTGGCCGCGCGCTCGGAGAATCGCCGGTCAGGGGACTTTCGGCCCCACCCGCCGGGCCATCAGGGGCTGTCCGGGCAGGGTCCTCGGTGCCAGGCTGGACGTCAGCAGCGGACGACAGGTGCTCGGGGCAACGCCGAATTCGCCGCGGCAAGGGGGCGCGAAAGGCGAGATCATGAAACGACAGTTGGCTTCCCAGCTTGCCCTTGCCGTCGCGATGGTGATGATTCTTCTCGCTCCCAGCGTGTCGGCGACGCCAGATGTCGCCCCGGCTGCCGCTGCGGTCGCGCTGCCGAGCCACGCGGCGGTGCTGACGGCGACCAAACGGGCGGCCGACTACTACCGCACGACCCTGGCCTACACCACGGTGACGCCGACCAGCGACTGGCAGTGGGCCACCTACGCCGACGGGTTGCAGACCCTGTACCGGCAGTCGGGCGATGCGGTGTACCTGAGCGACGGGCTGAGCTGGGGGCAGTCGAACGGCTGGCAGCTCCAGGGTCCGCTGGACCCTGACAACATCAAGGCCGGCAAGACCTACTACGACCTGAACGCCATCGATCCCACGGCCGCACTGACCGCGATGGACGCGCGGATGGCGACGGATCTCACCGCACTGCCGCTCTCGCAGTACTACTGGATCGACGCGCTGTTCATGGGCCTGCCGAATTTCACCCGGTGGGCAACCAGGACGGGCAACCCGGCTTATCTGGACAAGATGGATGCGCTGTATGCCTGGACCCACGACCTGGGTGCGACCAGTTCAATCTGCAACGGCCAGAGCAAACCGCAGGCCGGGCTTTTCGATGCGGCACAAGGCTTGTGGTACCGCGACTGCCGCTACGTCGGGACGAGGGACGCCAACGGGCAGCCGGTGTTCTGGGCGCGCGGCAACGGCTGGGTGATCGCGGCGATGGCCGAGGTGCTGCAGTCGCTGCCCGCCGGCGACCCGCACGCGTCCAGATACGCCGACATGCTCAGGACGATGGCCGCGAAACTCGTGACGCTGCAGGGCGCCGACGGGTTCTGGCGCACCAGCCTGCTGAATCCGGCGCTGTTCCCGCAGCCCGAGACCAGCGGCACCGCACTGATCACCTACGCGCTGGCGTACGGGATCGAGGCCGGGTTGCTCGACTCCGCCACCTACCGGCCGGCCGTCGCGAAGGCGTGGCAGGGACTGAGCACCATCGCGCTGCAGCCCAGCGGCTTCGTCACCGATTGTCAGGCAACGGCCGCCGCTCCCGGTGCTCCGTACACCGCGCTCGGCGCCGCAGACCCCGCCATCCGCGACCTCCTCCGGCACGGTGAACACCGATTCCCCGCCGTTCTGCGTCGGCGCGTACCTGCTGGCCGGCAGCCATGTGGCGGCCCTGATCCCGGCCGCGTCGACCGGGCGGGCTGTTGGCGCGACCGCGCAGCAGGCCGGGAACGAGGTCGGCCGGGTGAACGACGGTGACGTCACGACACGGTGGTCGGCATCGGGGTTCCCGCAGTCGGCGACCATCGACCTGGGGGCGACGGTCGCGATCGGCAACGCCATGCTGGTGCCGTACCTGGACCGGCCGTACCGCTACCGCATCGAGACCTCGACAGATTCCATCAGCTGGCGGCTGGTGGTCGACCGGACCGCCAACACCACGCGGGGCACCAGGCTGGACGAATTCAGCGGCGGAACGGTCGCAGCCCGGTACGTCAGGCTCACCGTCACCGGGGTCGACGGCGTGGGCACGACCTGGGTGAGCATCCAGGAATTCGCGGTCTACCCGCCACCACCAGCGCCGGGCGGTCCGACGGTGTACGCGACCGACGGTTTCGGCCGGACCGTCACCAGCGGGCTCGGCACGGCGGACGTCGGCGGGCCGTGGGCGTCATCGCCGCCGAGCTCGGCGTTCTCGGTGAGCGGCGGCACCGGCAAGATCAGAATGACGGCACCGGGGGCCGGTCCCGCCGCGTTCCTCACCGCCGTCTCCGCCCGCGATGTCGACGCCACGGGTGGACGTGACTTTCGACAAGGCGGCCACCGGCGGGACCTACTTCTCGCTGGCCGTGCGGCACAGCGCCAACAACAGCACCAACAGCGACTACCGGGTCAAGGTCAAGCGACCACCGACCGGCGCGGTGACCCTGTATCTGACCAGGGTGGTCGCCGGGGTCGAGACGACGCTGCACAGCCAGGTCGTCACCGGTGTCGTCCCGGCGATCACCGACACCCTGCGCATCCGGCTGTGGGCGAGTACCACCGCCGGCGGCACCGTGCTGACCGCGAAGGTGTGGAACGCCAGCGCGGCCGAACCCGCGACCTGGCAGCTGACCGCGACGGACGCGACGGCAGGGTTGCAGGCGGCCGGCGGCGTCGGGGTGTGGGCGTACCTGTCGGGCTCCGCCACCAACGCCCCGGTGACGGCCTCGGTGGACAACCTGTCGGCGACCTGGTGATCGGTGACGGAGATCCCGGGCTGCCCGGCGCGATCAGCGACAGCGAGGGGCGAGGTTAGGGTCAGGAGGTGTCCACGGCCGTCGATCCCCTGCTCGACCGTTTGCACAAGGTGCGGGCTCAGGTCGACGCGGCAGCGACCGCGGCCGGTCGGCCGCCGTCCGAGGTGGCCCTGCTACTCGCCACCAAGACCGTGCCGGCGGAGCGGATCGCGATGGCGCTGGCCGATGGGTTCGGCCTGATCGGGGAGAACCGGGTGCAGGAACTCACCGAGAAGTACGACGAGCTGGCCCCGATCCCGCACACCACGCACTTCATCGGGCACCTGCAGGCCAACAAGATCAATCAGGTGATCGGCCGGATCGACTGCCTGGAATCGCTGGACTCCATCGAGTTGGCGCGCAAGCTGGATGCCAGGCTGGCCGCGCGGTCTCTTGACCTGGACGTGCTGATCCAGGTGAACGTCTCGGCCGAGGAATCGAAATCCGGGGTCGAGCCGGAGCGGGCGCTCGACCTGCTGCGGACAGGTCGCGGAGTTACCCCGGCTGACCGTGCGCGGGTTCATGACGATCGGGCTGAACTCCACCGACCGGGGCGCGGTCCGGGCCGGCTACCGGGCGCTCGCCGAGCTGCGGGAATGCGGCGGTCTGCCTCGGGCGCCGCCGGCACGGCAGGCGCCGAACTGGCCAACGAGCTGTCCATGGGGATGAGCGGCGACTTCGCCGACGCGATCGCCGAGGGCGCCACGATCGTGCGGATCGGGTCGGCGGTTTTCGGGCAGCGGCCGACCCCGTAACTGCGCCGTGGCCTGCCCGTTCGCCTGCGCCAAAGGTAGCGTGATCACTACCAACGATGAAGGGTGCGTCATGGCTTACCCCGATAACCTGCTGGTCCGCGGCGAGAAGGTGATCGTCAACAAGCGTCCGCACTGGAAGGTGCTGATCCTCCCGACGATCTTGTTCATCGTCATCATCGCCGGCGGATTCTTCCTGGTCCGGTCGCTGAGCAACTGGCAGTACCCGCGCAGGCGGATTGGGTGATCGGCGCCGTGGCGCTGATCGCGTTGATCGTGCTGGTGGTGGTGCCGTTCGTGCGCTGGCGGACCGAGCATTTCGTCATCACCAACCACCACGTGTTCTTCCGCACCGGTCTGCTGTCCCGTCGCGAGCACCAGATTCCGCTGGGGCAGATCGCGAACATGGAGACCGAGGTGACGTTCTGGGGCCGGTTGATGGGTTACGGCTCGCTCATCGTGGAGTCGTCGGCCGATCAGCCGTTGAAGTTCCGCAACGTCGCGTCGCTGTCGAAGGTGCAGTCCCAGCTCAACCAGCTGATCAGGGACGAGCGGGAACGCATGCACCGGGGCGGCCGTGACCTGCCGGACGGGGACGACCTGCCGACGCGCCCGACCAGGCACCACCGCCGGCCGCTTACCCTCCGCAGGGCTACCAGCAGCCTGCGCAGGGTTCGCCGCAGCAGTACCCGGCACAACAGGGATATCCGGCCACTCAGCAGTACCCGCCCAGCAGGGTACCCAGGGGTACCCGACCAGCAGGGATATCCCCAGCAGGGCTACCCGACCCAGCAGGGCTATCCGGCCGCAGGGTTATCCGACGCAGGAGGGCTATCCGCAGCAGCAGCCGTACCACCGCAGGGCTATCCGAGCGCAGCAGCCCCAGTATCCCGCCGCCGCCGCCGGCTCCGTCCGGCGCGGCGCCCGACGAGGGTCGCCCCGCGCAGCAGTCTTGACCGCGGACCGGCGAACCGATGGACGAATCCGGGATCCGTGAGCGCATCGTCGCCGGCGGTGCGCCGCGCTACCACCAGGCCAACGCGGCCAAGGGCAAGCTCTTTGCCCGCGAACGGATCGCCCGGCTCGTCGACGACGGGTCGTTCGTCGAGGACGGGATGTTCGCCAACGCGCTGGCCGACGGGCTGCCCGCCGACGGCGTCGTCACCGGATCGGCGACGGTCGACGGCCGACGGGTGTGCCTGATGGCCAACGACTCCACCGTCAAGGCGGGCTCGTGGGGGGCGCGGACGGTGGAGAAGATCATCAGGATCATCGAGCGGGCGTACTCCACCGGCGTCCCGATGATCTACCTGGTCGACTCGGCGGGGGCCAGGATCACCGACCAGGTCGAGCTGTTCCCCGGCCGGCGCGGCGCGGGCAAGATCTTCCACTCGCAGGTGCGGGCGTCGGGCTCGATCCCTCAGGTGTGCGCCCTGTTCGGGCCGTCCGCGGCCGGGCGGTGCCTACATTCCGGCGTTCTGCGACATCGTGGTGATGGTCGCCGGCAACGCCTCGATGTACCTGGGCAGCGACCGGATGGTCGAGATGGTGACGGGCGAGAAGACCACGCTGGAGGAGATGGGTGGCGCCCAGATGCACACCACCGTCTCCGGGGTCGGGCATCTGCTGGTGACGACCGAGGACGAGGCGCTGGCCGCCGTTCGTCGCTACCTGTCCTACCTGCCCGCCAACTGGACCGAGCAGCCGCCGGTCGCACCGCCGGTCGGCCCGGGGAAGGGCGACCTCCGCGCGCTGGTGCCGGCGTCCGAACGGCAGGCGTTCGACATGCGGCGGTACGCCAAGGCGCTGCTGGATGACGGGTCGTTGTTCGAGATCCATCCCGGCTGGGCCCGCGAGGTGCTGGTCGGCCTCGGCCGGCTGGACGGCCAGGTGGTCGGCGTCGTCGGCAACAACTCGCTGTTCAAGGGCGGCGTGCTGTTCGTCGACTCTGCCGACAAGGCAACGCATTTCGTGCAGTTGTGCGACGCCTTCAACATCCCGCTGATCTTCCTGTCCGACGTGCCCGGCTTCATGGTCGGGGTGGCGGTGGAGCGGCAGGGGATCATCCGGCACGGCGCGAAGATGATCACCGCGGTGTCCGAGGCGACGGTGCCGAAGTTCTGTGTGGTGGTGCGCAAGGCGTACGGCGCGGGCCTCTACGCGATGGCCGGGCCCGGGTTCGAACCGGACGCCACGCTGGCGCTGCCGACCGCGAAGATCGCCGTGATGGGCGCCGACGCGGCGGTGAACGCGGTGTACGCCAACAAGATCGCCGCGCTGGCCGACGACGAGGCGCGGGCCGCATTCGTCGCCGAGCGGCGCGAGGAGTACGAGCGGGACATCGACATCGTGCACCTGGCTGCCGAATTGGTGGTCGACGCGCTGGTCGAGCCGGAGGACCTGCGCGCCGAACTCATCGCCCGGCTGGCCGCCGCCCGCGGCAAGGACCGGAGCTTCTCCCGCCGGCGGCACGGGGTCACGCCGGTCTGAGGCGGCCGGTAGTCGGCGACGGTCAGATCGGCCGATCCGGTCGGGACCGCTGAAAGTCCTCGCGGCTGATGGCATAGACCGGCCAGCCCTCGGCGTTCCTGCCGATCTCCCGAAAGCCGCTGCGCTGCAACAGTTTCTGTGCCGGCAGGTTCATGGTCGCGGTTTCCGCGCAGATCCGCTGCAGGCCGAGGTCGTCGAACCCGGCTCGCAGGCAGGCCAACGATGCCTCGGCGCCCAGCCCGAGCCGCCAGAGGCTCCGCAGCCCGCGCCCGCCGAGCCCGATCTCCCTGGCTTCCCAGCCGTAGTCCTCCCACTGCAGCCCCGCGTCACCGATCACCCGGCCGGTTTCCCGCAGTTCGACGGCCCACAGGCTCAGCCCGCCGTCCGCGGCGAACAGGTCGATCTTGGTCTGCACCCACTCCCTGGCCTGCTCCAGAGTCGTCGGGACGTCCGGGGTGAGGAACTGCATCGTCTCGGCATCGCCGTAGACCGCCAGCAGATCGGCCGCGTCGTCCAGCCGGAGCGGCCGGATCCGGAGCCGCTCGGTCAGCAGCGGGAATCGGATCCCGGTGATTGGTCGTTCTTGTCGGCGGTCATCCTCGTCCTTGCGCTGCCAGGAGCCCGAAGAGTGGCTCGAAGTCGTACGAGCGGGTGCTGTTGGTCATGACGACCATGCCCAGACCCTGGTCGGGATACAACCGCATCACGTTCCAGAACCCGGCGCCGGTGCCGAAATGCTCCACGTAGTTTGCCGGGCCTGCGTGCTTGCCGCTGCGCGGTCGACGGAACCAGCCGATCCCGTGATCGAACGGTGTGCCGGGATGATCGATGGTCCGCATCGCGCGCGCGGTCTGCGGGCACAGCACCCGGGTGCCGTCGAGCTCGCCGTCCCGCAGGTGCAGGCGCAGGAACCTGCCGGCGTCCAGCACGCTGCCGATCAGCCCGCCGTAGGCCGGGCCGTCCACGTAGAACGGGTTCAACGGGAGGAACGATCCGTGACGTTTCCCGGCGACGCCGGGCGGCAGCAGCCGCGGAGCAGCGGGACCGCGATCCTCGGGGCCTTGATATAGCCGGTCGCAGTGTCGGGGCCGGCCGGGACCGCGAATCCGGTGCGGTGCATCCCCAGCGGCTGCAGCACCGCTTGCCGCACAACGGTTTCGAACGGCACGCCGGCGGCGGCGGCGATGACCTCGCCGATCGCCAGGTAGCCGACGTTCGAATACCGCGCGGTCTCGCCGACCGGGTAGCGGTACGCCCGTCGCCGGTGGATCAGCCGGTTCAACAGATCTCGAGGATCCGGCGGGATCGGCGTCCGCCCGGTGGGCCCAGCGGATGGGCAGCGGGTTGCCCAGACCCGCGGTGTGCGTGAGCAATTGCCGAACCGTCGGTTGGCCGCGGCCGGGAGCCCGTAGGCAGTCGACGTAGTCGCCGGCTGGGGCGTCGAGGTCGAGGCGACCGTCGTCGGCGAGGGTGAGCGCCGCGGTCGCCGTGACGATCTTGGTCATCGAGAACCACAGGTACGCCGTCGACGCGGTCGCCGGCCGGTGCGCTTCCCGGTCGGCCAGGCCGAAACCGCCGGCGAACCGGACCCGATCGCGGTCGACAACGGCGATCGACAGGCCGGGGATGCTGCTCCGGCGCATCATCGCGGCCACGGCGGGTCGCCAGGCCCGCCGGTGCGTCACCGACGGCGCCGGTCGGCACGGTGGTGCGAGCCGTCTCCTCGGTACTGCGAACTCGTAGTATCATGAGAAAATGATGCGAGTTCGCAGTACTTCTGTCAAGCCCCTGACCGTCGCGGAAGTGCGGGATGCGGGCGTCGACCCACTGTTCCTGGTCTGGATCGTCTCTCGGTCGACCGAGGACCTTCTCGACACGGTGCTGGCCCCCGCGGGCCTGACCGGAGACGAGTTCGCCATCTATTCGGTGCTGAGTGCGTCGCCGGGGATCACGCCGAGCGAGCTGAGCCGGTGGATGGCCGCGCCGGCCACCTCGGTGTCCAGCTATGTGAAACGGCTGGAGGCGCGGGGGCATCTCGAACGCCAGGCCCACGCCAGCGATCGGCGGTCCTACCGGATACACCTGACCGCGGCGGGTGAGCGAACGTACCAGGCGGGATCCGCGCTGTTCGTACCTGTCCGCGACCAAGTGATCCGTTCGCTGGGTGATCGGGACGACGCGGTGCGGGAGGCGCTACTCGCGGTGCGCGGTGTGGTCGACGCCGTCCGGGCCGACAATGGGAACGGGAACTAGCTTTCGACGAAAAGCCCTGGTGCGGTGGGCAACTGGGCGACCGAGGTCTCCAGCAACTCGAGATGGCCGCGGGAGACGCTCAACAACGCGGCGGCATCACGGGACATGAACGCCCGCAACATCTCCCGATGCTGGGCGTGCAGGTCATTGCGGTGCGTGTCGGTGATGTGCGCCATCGGTTGGATGGGTTCGGTGATGTTCCAGACCAGCTCGATCATGTGCAACAGCCGCGGCATCGCGCTGGGCGCGGTGAGCGCGATGTGGAACCGGCGGCTCTCCCGCTGGTAGGCCCGATAGTCACCGGTCTCGATCGCCTCGTCCAATGCCCGGAGTGCCTTGTCGGCGCGCTCGTCATCATCCGGACCGGCCAACTCGACAGCGGCGGCCAGCGCGGCCATCTCGAGGACACCCCGCACCACGTACAGCTCGCGAAACTCCTGCCGGGTCAGCCGTGCCACCGTGTACCCGGCCCGTGGTTGATGATCGACCAGGCCCTCGCCGATCAGGGTTTTCAGGGCCTCGCGGATCGGGATCCGGCTGACGCCGAACAGCTCGGCCGCCTCGTCGACGGGGATCGGGCTGCCGGGGGGCACGTCACCGGACAGGATGGCGCGCCGGAGTTCGTCGAGGATCGCCTGCTGGGAGAGCCCCGGATGGTCCGAGGCCAGGATGGACGTCAACGGCGAATTCCGGCGCAGCCCCGGAATCGCTCTCCCGGGCTGCGGCCGGTTCATCGACGGGACCCCTCACCTACACCGTGAAGTCGCTGAGGAGTCCACCATACTGTTTGGGCAGCGGTGCGCCATATTCCGAGCGGGTGCTGGTGGCCAGTCCCATCGCGACCAGGGACTCCACCGTCTTGGTGGCCGCGGCCACGCCGTCCACCACCGGGACCCCGACCTGGTCGGAAATATGGCCGCAGAGGTCGGCCATCCCGGCGCAGCCCAGCACGAGAACGTCGGCGCCGTCCTGCTCGACCGCGGATCGGCATTCCTCGACGATCTTCTCGCGAGCCGGTGACCCAGGGACATCCAGTTCCAGGACGGGGATCTCGCACGCCCGCACGTTCCGGCAGAACGAGCTCATGCCGTACCGGTGGGCCAACTCCCACGCCCGGCCGCGGGTGCGGCCGAGCGTGGTGACCACGGTGAACCCGCGGCCGAGGAAACTCGCGGTGTGCATGGCCGCCTCGGCGATGCCGACGACCGGGCCGCAGGCCAGTTCGCGGGCGGCGTCCAGACCCGGGTCGCCGAAGCAGGCGATGACGTACCCGTCCACGCCGTCTCGCTCACCCTTGGCGATCTCGTCCAGCAGGCCGGGGACGGCCAGCGCCTCGTCGTAGTGGCTCTCGATGGACGCGGGGCCCATGGACGGGCTGACCGCCTGCACCAGGGTCCCGTGCGCGGCCACCGCTCTGGCGCACTCGCCGATCTTCTCGGTCATCGACCAGGTGGTGTTCGGGTTGATCACCTTGATCAACATCGTGGGTCTGCCTTTCCGTGCATCGGCGGGTGAAGGTTCTCGGTCGGTGTCTCGGTCAGGGATTGCGGCAGCGAGCCGGGTCGGTGTGCGTCAATGGGGTTCAGGCCAGCACGTCGGTCGTGCTGACGTCGGGGTAGTTGGCCTTGGCGCCGAAGAGCCTGCTGCCGACCATGTAGAGGGTGAAGGCCAGGCCGGCGCCGATGAACCAGGTGTAGGTGGCTGCTTCGGAGGACCCGAAGAACACCACGATCATCCCGGCGACCGCGGAGATCGCGGTGGCCGCGATCGCGATCGGGTTGTACCCCTTCTTGTAGTGGTAGCGGCCGTCGGCGTTCAACGTGTACAGGTCGTCGACGACCACGCGGCGCCGTTTGACCAGGTAGTAGTCCGCGATCAGCACCCCGTACAGCGGGCCGATGAACGCGCCCAGGGTGTCCAGCGTGTAGTGGATGGTGGACGGGCTGTTGTACAGGTTCCACGGGGTGATCAACACGCTGCCGACGGCGGCGATCATGCCGCCCATCCGCCAGGAAATCTTCTGCGGGTTCACGTTGGAGAAATCGAACGCCGGGGACACGAAGTTCGCCACGATGTTGATCCCCACGGTCGCGATCATGAACGTCAACGCACCCAGGATGACGGCGTACACGTTGTCCAACCGGGCCACCGTGTGCACCGGGTCGATGATCAGCTCACCGAACACCGGGCGGGTCGCCGCCGCGGTCACCACGACCAGCAGGGAGAACACCAGGAAGTTCACCGGCAACCCCAGGAAGTTGCCCTTCTTCACCGCGGCGAAGCTCTTGCCGTAGCGGGCGAAGTCGCCGTAGTTCAACATCGGCCCGGAGAAATAGGACACCACCAGGGCGATCGCGGACAGCAGCACCGGCAGCACCGCCCACCCGGTCAACGTGATCCCACCATCGGCCAGGTTGAAATCGATGTTCTCCCACCCGGCCTGGATGACCAGGTACCCGGCGAGCAGGAACATCACCACGTACACCGCGGGGCCGCAGAAGTCGATGAACTTGCGGATCGCGTCCATCCCCCGCCAGAACACCACCGCCTGGGCGATCCACATGATCCCGAACCCGATCCACCCCAACAACGACAACCCGGCGAACCCGTGCGCGCTGGTTTCCGCGTACGGCGCCAACCCGGGCCACAGTTTGATCGCCAGCAACACCAGGGCCACCGACGCCAGATACGTCTGGATGCCGTACCAGGCCACCGCGATCAGGCCGCGGATGATCGCCGGGATGTTCGCCCCCAACACCCCGAACGAGATCCGCGACGCCACCGGGTACGGGGTACCCGTGGCCTGGCTCGGCCGGGCCACCAGGTTGCACAGGAAGTACACGATCGTGATCCCCACCAGCAACGCCACCAACACCTGCCACGCCGCCAACCCCAACGCGAACAGGCTCCCCGCGGTCACATACCCACCGACGCTGTGCACATCGGACATCCAGAACGCGAAGAAGTTGTACGACCCCCAGGTCTGCTTCTTCAGCGGCGCGAGGTCCTCATTCGTCAACCGCGGCGCGTACCCCGGCTTGATCACACCGGCGCCGGCCGGGTGCTCCGGCGCAAGGTCGTGCAACGAGACGTGCAGGTGTGGGTCGTGATGTTTTTCCTGGATCTGTTCGCTCGTCATGCTGACTCCTGCCGACTCGGGGTCGCCCGGCGATGCGGGGGACGTGGCTGCTGGGCCTTCGCGGCCCTGGTGAAGTTCTCGACAATCCGCCGCTCGCGGGGTTTTCGGCGATGGCGATCAATTGGTGTGCTCAGCATCCTGCGGTGTAGCGGGGAAAGCAAGATATATCAGCGGCGAGAGTGGATATATCTCGAACGACCCGCTCCCGGGGCTGCACCGCGGCCGGCGATGGCACGGGCGAGCACCTCCGTGCTGATCGGCATCGTTCGTGACGCAATGCCGCTCGGAAAACCGCAGGTCGCAGGATTGCGGAGCTGCAGGGGTGGTGATGTTGACGCCAGCGGAGCCGTTCGAGAACTTTTCACTGAGAGAGACGAGGCTTCCACATGTCGAAAGTTTGCTGGAAGTGGTAGCGGATGGGCGAGGTCGCCCCGAGGCATTGCGAGACGCCCTGATCCCGCTCCAGCGCAGCATGTAGGAGAACAGGAAATACCATTGAATGTTCTTCGTGGATATTCCAGGAATCAATTCAGGAGGGCATCCACCGGTGCTGCTGGCACGGGACGGAAAGCGCAGGCAACTGGTGACCGGGCAACCCGGGTTCTGCTGGGCGCCCTGGCGTGCGACCGCACCACTATCGGGTGCCATCGTCACTGTGGGTGCATGGCGCACGAGTCGGCGTCACGATGTACCCCATCGAATGATCAACGGCGCCCGATGGGGTACTTTTCCCCGGCAATGATCACCAACCGGTGCCATCGCGTACCCAGAGTCACGGTGATTCCGGCGTTTCCGCGCCGTTGACATCCACCGGACGGGGGATGATGGCATCTCGGCGCGGGTAGCCAGGATCCTGGCGGCGCGGACCCGGCCTATCGAATGAGTGATCATGCGGACGGGGAATTCGCTTCGTGAGAGAGTATGGCGTGCAAGATGATTCGGCGGTCAGCTGCCGAATTCGTTCGGGAGTGTGCGGGCTGTTGGGGGCTGATGATCGCGATGACCGGGTCGATCCGTGCCCGTCCTGGGCCGGACGGTGGCGCTGACAGGCAGTCAGCTGGGCGCGGTTCTCGGCGAACCAGCTCCGACCGGCCGCACCGGGCCATCGTGGAGGAAATGGGCGAAGGAGCGGCCACTGTCTCCGAGCACGGCCTGCTGCTGTTCGTCAATCAGCGGCTCGCCGATCTGGTCGGTCGTGATCGACGTGATCTGGTCGGCTCCGACGTGACCGGCCTGATCGTGCAGGCGGACCTGGGTGCGCTGGAAGAGTTGCTGGCCAGTCCGCCGGGCGAAACCCGACGCGACGAAATAGATCTGGTCCATCTGGACGGCCACGCGGTGCCCGCGCTGGCGTCGGCGACCGGGCTTGACGTCGACGGGGTGCCGGTTCGCTGCCTCATTGCGTCCGATCTGACCAGCCGTCGGCGCGCCGAACAGCAGCTCGCCGACGCCAACATCGAGCACCTGGAGCTCATGGCGCACCATCATCGACTGCACGAGCTCGACCTCGCCGACGGCATCGTTCAGCAGCTGTACGCGGTCGGTTTGGGATTGCGCACCACCCAGCGGCGGCTGGCCGGGCATGAACCCGCCGCCGCGGCCAGGATCGATGACCACATGGACGGTTTGCAGCGCGTCATCCATCATCTCCGCAGCACCATCCTGGACGTGGATCCGGCGACGACGGGGGGCGCGGAGCAGCGGCAGTGCTAATATCTGCGCATGGATGCAGATAAGCAATTACGCAGCCAGCCGTTGCCGGTGGATCAGGTCGCACTGACCGTCGAGGTGTTCCGGATGCTCGCCGAGGGCACCCGAATCCAGATCCTGTGGGCGCTGATCGACGGCGAGATGGCCGTCAGTGAGCTTGCCGAAATGCTCGGCAAGCCCGGCCCTGCGGTGTCCCAGCACCTGGCCAAACTGCGAATGGCCAGGCTCGTTCGGACCAGGCGGGAGGGCACGTCTGTGCTCTATCAGCTGGAGAATGATCATGTCCGGCAGCTCATCGTCGATGCCGTGCACAACGCGGAGCACGCCGGCCACAACGTCCCGGCGCATCACGTGCACCCCGACGGTGTCACCTCGATCAGCGGGTCGAGATGACCGACATCCACCAGCACTCCCATCACGAGCACGAGCACGAGCACAGTCACAGTCACCATTCCGGCTGGCGAGGGGCGCTCGCCGCGGTGTTCGCCCCGCACAGTCATGACAGCGCCGATTCGGTCGACTCGGCGCTGGAGGGCAGCAGCCAGGGCATTCGTGCGGTGAAGGTCAGCCTGGTGGTCCTGGTGGTCACCGCGCTGCTCCAGGTCCTGGTGGTGGCGATCAGCGGGTCCGTCGCGCTGCTGGCCGACACTGTGCACAACGTCGCGGACGCGATGACGGCGGTGCCGTTGTGGATCGCCTTCGTGCTCTCCCGCAGGGCCGCGTCCCGCCGGTACACCTACGGCTTCGGCCGCGTCGAGGATCTGGCCGGTGTCTTCGTCATCGCGATGATCGCCCTGTCCGCGGTCGTCGCCGGCTGGGAGGCGATCAGCCGGCTGATCAACCCGGCACCCGTCGAGCACCTCGGCTGGGTTGCGGTGGCCGGGGTCATCGGCTTCGCCGGGAACGAAATCGTTGCGCTGTACCGGATCAGAGTCGGTCGGCGAATCGGATCCGGCGCGCTGGTGGCCGACGGGCTGCACGCCCGCACCGACGGCCTGACCTCGCTGGCCGTCGTCATCGGCGCCGCGGGGGTCGCCCTCGGCTGGCCGGCCGCCGACCCGATCGTCGGCCTGCTCATCACCGTCGCAATCCTGGGAGTGCTGCGCGGTGCCGCGCGCGATGTCTTTCGCCGACTGCTCGACGGAGTCGACCCGGCGCTGGTCGACAGCGCCGAGCAGGCGCTGCTGAGTACTGACGGTGTGCTCGGCGTCCGGCACGTCCAGCTCCGCTGGCTGGGCCATACCCTGCGAGCGGAAGCGGATGTCGAGGTCGATCCGAGCATCACCGCCGCCAACGCGCACCAGATCGCGCACCGCGCCGAGACACGGCTGGTCGCGCAGGTGTCCCGTCTCGAGCACGCCACCATTCACATCAGCCCGGCCGGAACGCACGCCGCCGCACTCTGACTGCGGTGGTCGACCTCCGATCGACGAAAGGAAACCGATGGCCCACGGCCACACCCATTCCGCGCACCATCATCACGACTCCGATGCAGGCAGCACCGGCGATTCTCCTGCCGGCGGATTGATCCACTGGCCGCGCCGCTACGACCTGATCACCGCGGTGATGTACGCGGGTCGGGGACGACGATTTCGCGGGTATGTCGCCGACGTGCTCGGTGTCGACCGGGGTGACCGGGTGCTCGACGTCGGTTGTGGCACCGGAACGCTGGCCTTCGTGCTGGCCAGCCGCGTCGGCCCGCAGGGCGCGGTGAGCGGTGTCGATGCGTCCCCGGAGATGATCGCGGCCGCGCAGGCGAAGGGACGCGGAAAGAAGGCCGCCCCGGCGTTCCAGGTGGCCCCTGCCCAGGACCTGCCATTCCCCGACGGATCCTTCGACGAGGTGGCGACCAGCCTGATGATCCATCACCTGCCGGAGGAGCAGCGGCTCGATGCGGTACGGGAGATGATCCGGGTGCTGCGCCCCGGCGGCCGGTTGATCATCGTGGAGTTCCAGGCGCCGCAGGATCGGGTCGGGAAGTGGATGGTCGACCACCTTTTCGGGCCCGCGATGGTCGATCTGAACCTCGATGAGGTGGTGGCGATGACCGTAGAGGCCGGCGCAACCGGGGTGCGGCGGCACCCCAGCGGCGTCGGCTGGTTGGGGTTGATCACCGGGACGAAGCCGGTCGAGGAACTCAGCGGGCGGGCGGAGTGAACTCGGGCTGATCCAGCAGCCGGAGCCAGCTGCCATCGGGCTGGCGGCGCACGACCTGCGCACGAGCCCCGGAGCCGTCCTTGGGCGGCGTCGAGGTCAGGGCGATATCACCGCTGACCAACGTCGGTAGCGGCGGTTCGGGCTCGAAGTGCGGCCGGTCCGCCAGCACCTTCTCCCACAACTCACGGATCGCCTCGCGGCCGACGGTGGTCTGGCCCGGTGGGAAGGCCATCACCGCCTGCTTCTCGTACAGCGCGGCGATGCCGGCGGCGTCGCCGGCGTTCGCGCGTTCGACGAACAATCGGGTCAGGTCCTCTGGCTTGGTTGCTTTCTCGTTCGCTGTCATGAGTCCACTCTGCGTTCACCCGGACCAGAAGTCCAACAGATAGTTGTGATGGTGGCTAGAATCTGTGGTTATGGAACTCAGGCAGCTCGAGTACTTCGTCGCCGTCGCCGAGGAAGCCAATTTCACCCGCGCCGCGGAGCGCGTGCACATCAGCCAGTCCGGCGTCAGCGCGCAGATCCGTCAACTGGAGAACGATCTCGGTGCGACGTTGATCGACCGAACGGGGCGGGCGGCAACCCTCACCGCCGCAGGCGTCGCGGCGCTGGAGCACGCCCGCGCCGCCCTCGGTTCGGTGCAGGCGCTGCGCCACGGGGTGGATGAAGTGACCGGGGTGGTCCGCGGGCGGCTGGCGGTCGGGATGGTCAACGGCTGCACCGTGCTACCGCTGTTCGATGCCCTTGCCGCCTTCCACCTGGCCCATCCCGGCATCGAGATCGCCTTGTACGAAAGCAATTCCGATCGGCTGGTGGACGATATCCGCACCGGTGCAACAGATCTTGCGCTGATCGGAGCGGCCGGTGCGCCGCCGGCCGGTCTCGGCGCGTTACCGATCGTCAGCGAGGGACTGGTGGCGGTCGTCCCGGCCGGGCATCCGCTGACGCGGCTGCGGCGGGTGACGCTGGCCGACGTCACCGGGTATCCGGTGATCTGTATGCCGGAGGGTACCGGCATCCGCACTGTCTTCGACAGGTCCTGTGCGGCAGCGGGTCTCACCTCCACCATTGCGCTGCAGGCGACCGCCGGGGACGCGGTGATCGATCTCGCCGTCCGGGGGCTCGGCGTCGGCGTGCTCAGCGCGTCGATGGTGGCCGACGGCACCGACCGGCGGGCCGTTCCCATCGCCGACGTCGACATTCCGGCGGTGCTGGCGCTGGTCTGGTCACCGGCGGTGAGCCCGGCGCTGGGTGAACTGGTGCGGCACTGCCGCCGGGTGTTCGCCGGCGCCGGGGCCGGGGCCGGGAGCGCCGCGGCGGCGGTGTCGGGGGCGGTTTCTCAGGCCGTCCGGTAGCGCAGCAGCACCACCCCGGAGCGGAACTGCCGGGTCTCCACCGGCCGCAGGCCACTCAGCGCCGTCGCGTCCGGGAACAGCCGTTGGCCGCGGCCAACGACGACCGGGTAGACGAACAGCCGGAACTCGTCGACGAGGCCGGTGGCGATCAACCGGTGGACCAGGGTGATGCTGCCCGTCACCACGATGTCCCTGCCCGGCAACGCTTTCACCGACCGGACCTCGTCGTCGACGGCGCCGCGCAACACCGTGGTCGGCGCCCAGTTCGGATCGTCCAGCGTGCTGGACACCACGTACTTGTGAACGGTGTTCAGGTAGTCGCTGATGCCGGTGGTGTCGTTTGTCTGCGCGGGCCAGTACCCGCGCATCTGCTCGAAGGTGACCCGTCCGACCAGGAATGCGTCCGCGGCCCCGCGTTGTTGGCGGATGGCGTCTTCGTGGTCGGACTGGTCGACCTCCGCGGGGTCGTTGCCCGCTGGCCCGAACCAGTTGTCGGTGGCCTCGATGACGCCGTCCAGGGTGATGTTCTCGGTGACGATCAGGTCTCTCATGACCGGGTGGACCTCGCGGACCCGGCGCACTCATCGGCCCGCCGCTGGGCGGCGGTCAGCGGCCGGCGAGCACCTCCAGGTAATGCGGGTTCGCCATGATCCCCAGGATGTTGCCGAAGGGATCGATGACGGACGCGGTGACGAAGCCATGGCCGCGCTCGGTCACCGGCAGATGTTCCCGCGCGCCCATGGAGAGCAGCCGCGCCAGGCTGCCCTGAAGATCGTCCACGTGCCAGTAGAGGATCTCTCCGGCCGGTGCCGAATCTGTCGACGAACCGGCGGGTGCGAAGTTGCTGTTGATCAGGCCGAGCTCGTGCTGGTAGTCGCCGATGCGGAATTCCAGGTACGCGCCGGGGACCTCGAAGTACGGTTCGACGCCGAGCAGCTCGGTGTACCACCGCCCCGCCGCGGCGAGATCGGCGGTCCAGTAGCTGACGGTGGACATTCCTCGCAACATGGTGGGTCCCTTCGCAGGAGCTCGGTGGTTCTCGTTCGCCGGTGGCGTCCGACAGAGTCCAGCCTGCCCTGCAAAGTGCTCACCCTGTGCGCACTTTGCCGACGGAAGTTTCAGGCTTCCGCCGGGTCCCGGCGGTCACCTGGTCGGGCGCTCCGCGGGCAGGAGTTCTCCGATGAGGGTCTGCACGCGGCCGCGGATGTCGTCGCGGACCCGGCGGACCGTCTCGATGCCCTTTCCGGCGGGGTCCTCCAGTTCCCAGTCCTCGTAACGCTTCCCGGGGAAGATCGGGCAAGCGTCGCCGCAACCCATGGTGATGACCACGTCGGAGGCCTGGACGGACTCGGTGGTGAGGAGTTTCGGGGTCTGGCTGGAGATGTCGATGCCCTCTTCGGCCATCGCCTGGATGGCGACGGGGTTGACCTGGTCGCCGGGAATGGACCCGGCGGAGCGGACCTCGATCGAGCCGTGGGCGAATGCGGTGAGGTAGCCGGCCGCCATCTGAGAGCGGCCGGCGTTGTGGACACAGACGAACAGCACGGTGGGTTTGTCGGTCATTGGGTCTCCGGTATCGCTGGGACAGTCGACGGGCGGAACACGGCCACGGGTCGGCGGCCGGAACGACATTGACAGGCAATATATCTCAACCATACTTGACTCAATACTGGTGGAGGCACATTCGATGGTGACGGTGGAGCGGCGGGCGGCTGTCCACGCGGCATTGGGGGAGCAGGTCCGGCTGGCGATCGTGGACCGGCTCGGCCCGGCCGACGCCTCCCCCGGGGAACTCGCGGATGCGGTCGGGGTGGGCACCAACCTGCTCGCGCACCACCTCAAGGTGCTGCAGGAGGCCGGCGTGATCCGCCGGGTCCGGTCCGAGGGGGACGGGCGTCGCAGCTATGTCCAGTTGTGCCTGGAGGACCCGATCGTGCTGGCGGCCGCTGAGGCCGGGCTGGCCGATCGACCCCCGGCCGCTGCGGTGCCGCGGGTGCTGTTCGTGTGCACCGCGAACACGGCACGTTCACAGTTGGCGGCCGCCCGGTGGAACGCGATCAGCCCGGTGCCGGGCACGTCGGCCGGCACCCACCCCGCGGCGCGGGTGCACCCGCGGGCGGCCAGCACCGGCCGGCGGCACGGGCTCACGGTGGCCCGGGTGAAACCCGTTGGTATCGAACAGGTCCTGAAAGACGGGGACCTGGTCGTCGCGGTCTGCGACCACGTTCACGAAGAGCTCGACCCGGGACAGCAACGGTTGCATTGGTCGATCCCCGATCCGGTGCGGGTCGACACCGACGAGGCCTTCGAGGCCGCCTATGCCGCTATCAACCGCCGGGTCACCCGGCTGGCCGCGACCCTCACGTCACCGCGTTGGGATCCGCCCGATGATCCCGCCGTCACGACATCCCGGCGGTCACGGGCTTGACGGCGGTCACGGGCTTGACGGCGCGGACGATCGCCCCGTGCATACCCGGGGCGGCCTCGTGGGTGAACACCACCTCGGGATCGGTGAACCCGGCGGCGGTCAGGCCGTCCACGTATTCGGTGCGGGACAGGGCGCCGGCGATGCACCCGACGTAGGAGCCGCGGTCGGCCCGGTCCGCCGGGGACAGGTCGTCATCGGCGACGACGTCGGAGATCCCCAGCCGCCCGCCAGGTGTCAGCACCCGGAACATCTCGGCGAGCACCGCGGGCTTGTCGGTGGACAGGTTGATCACACAGTTGGAGATCACCACGTCAACCGACTCGGCCGGCAACGGGATGTCCTCGATCTGGCCTTTGACGAACTCGACATTGCCGGCGCCGGCCTTGGCGGCGTTGGCTCGCGCCAGGGTCAGCATCTCGTCGGTCATGTCCAGGCCGTAGGCGAACCCGGTCGGACCGACCCGACGGGCCGAGAGCAGCACGTCGATCCCACCGCCGGAACCCAGATCGAGCACCCGTTCGCCCTCGCGGAGTCCCGCCACCGCGAGTGGGTTCCCGCAGCCCAAGGACGCGAGCACGGCCTCCTCGGGCAGGCCGTCGGTCTCCCCAGGGGTGTAAAGGGCGGCGCCGAAGACGTCACTCTCGTCGGCGTCACTGATCGCGCCGATCGCACTGATCGCGCCGATCGCGTCAGAGGGGCCGCAACAGCTCAGCTGCGGGCCGCCCGCCGTTCCACAACAGCTCGCCGCCGATCCGGACACCACCGCCAGCGCCGCCGCCGCATACCGGTCCCGCACGTGCTCCCGGATGTCCTGGTCCGAATTCGTCATCGCCAACCCCTTACATAGATGAACATCAATGTCCCAATCATGAGCCAGATATCGACGTCTGTCAATGCGTTAGGCATACTGGTCTGATGACCCGCGCCGCGGCCCTGCCTGTCGTCCCCGTCGTCTGCTGCACCCCGCTGACCCGGGAACCGCTCAGTGCGGCCGCGGCAGCCGATCTCGCGCGGACGTTGAAGGCGATCGCGGATCCCGCGCGGTTGCGGCTGTTGTCCCTGATCGCCGCCCACGACGGAGGTGAGGCGTGTGTCTGCGACCTCACCGAGCCCCTCGGCCTGTCCCAGCCGACGGTGTCCCATCACCTCAGGGTGCTCGTGGAGGCCGGTCTGCTGACTCGCGACAAGCGAGGGGTGTGGGCCTACTTCACCCTCGTCCCGGGTGCGCTGGACTCGCTGGCCGACGCGCTGAGCAGCAGCCAACGGGTGCGGTAGCCCGGCCCGTTGCGTCCTTCGCGCCTGGAAACGGAGACGACATGACGACGCTGGCGAACCGCCCGCGCACGGCGCTGCTGGTCATCGATCTGCAGACCGCGAACGTCCAAGGGGCGCACGAGCGCGATGCGGTCGTGGCGAACGTGGTGGGTCTTGTCGAGCAGGCGCGGCGGGAACGGGTGCCGATCGTCTGGGTCCAGCACGTCTGACGAGAACCTGGAGAGAGGCAGTGACGGCTGGCACATCGTCCCCGAGCTGACCCCCGGCGACGCCGAGCCGCTCGTCGAGAAGCACTGGGCCGACTCCTTCGAGGACAGCACCCTGGAGACCGTGCTCGCGGGTCTCGCCGTGGGCCGGCTGGTGGTCGCGGGCGCGCAGACCGACGAGTGCATCCGGGCGACGCTGCACGGCGCGGTGGTCAGGGGGTACGACGCGATCCTGGTCAGCGACGCGCACACGACCGAGGACCACACCGCATGGGGGGCGCCACCGCCGGGCGCCGTCATCGCGCACACCAACCTGTACTGGTCCGACCACCGGGCGCCGGGACGGACCGCCGGCACCGTCCAGACCAAGGACGTCGCCTTCTGAGCGCATGATGCCAACCGTCGCGGAAACCTGCGGTGTTGGGGACGGGGTCGCCGCCGCGGGTCGCCGTATCGTGGTCCGCGTGGCGACGGTGTTGGTGGTGGAGGACGATCCGGCGATCTCCGGACCGTTGTCCCGGGCGCTGCAGCGGGAGGGTTACGGCGTCCTGGCCGTGGCCAGCGGCGCGGCGGCCGTCGGCCATTGCACGGATCCCGGTGCCGAGGTCGCCCTGGTGATCCTGGATCTCGGCCTGCCCGACCTCGACGGGCTCGAGGTGTGCCGGCGGATCAGGGCATCGGGCCGGGATGTGCCGGTGCTGATGCTCACCGCCCGCACCGACGAGGCGGACTTCGTGGTCGGGCTGGACGCGGGCGCCGACGACTATGTCGCCAAACCGTTCCGGATGGCGGAGCTGCTGGCCCGGGTCCGCGCGCTGCTGCGCCGCCGGGTGCCTGCGCTGATGGACATCGGCGGGGTACGGGTGGATGCCGCGGCGCGTCGGGTCGAGGTCGACGGGGTCGAGGTCACGCTGGCCAACAAGGAGTTCGAACTGCTCCGGGTGATGATGAGCCGGGCCGGGCAGGTCGTCACCCGTGAGGAGATCCTCGCCGAGGTGTGGAACGACCCGTCGATGAAGACCTCGAAGACGCTGGACATGCACATGTCGTGGCTGCGCCGGAAGCTGGCCGCCGCCCGGCCGGCGACGGGGAGTCCGCGCGACGGCGGGCCGGGCGGCTCGGGCGGCCCGGGCGGTACCCACGCGGCGGGGGCGGACCAGCGGATCTCGACCGTCCGGGGCGTCGGCTTCCGTTTCGAAACGGACTGAGCTCCCAGTGCGTCGGCGGGTGCTGCTCTCGATCCTGTTGGTGATCGCCGCCACCGTGCTGACCCTCGGCGTGCCGTTGTCGATCATCTCCTGGCGGGTGGTCGACGACCTGATGCACCGCGACCTGGACACCCGGCTGGAATCGGTGGCGGCGTCGATCGCCAACCAGGCAGCATCGTCGGACATCGACCTCGGACAACTGGCCGCCGCGGTGCCGGCGGGCGGCCGGCTGGACATCAGGATGGCCGGCCGGATCGATCAGTCCATCGGGGCGCCGCCCGGTGACCAGACCTATTCCGAGCAACTGGTGATGGCCGGCGGCGGCCTGCTACGGCTGTCGGTGCCGCAGGACTACCTGCGCAAGGAACAGTGGACCGCGTTGGCCCTGGTCGCGGCCGCGATCGGACTCTCCGTTGTGGTCGGCACCGGTGTCGCACTGCTGACCGCCAGGCGCCTGGTGACCCCACTGACCGACGTCGCCCGGCGCGCCGCGCGGTTGGGTTCCGGCGACTTCCGCACCTTCCGGCGGCGATACGGGGTCGCCGAGCTGGACCGGGTGGCGGACGTGCTGGATTCCTCCGCGCAGGACATCGCGGCGCTGATCGGCCGGGAGCGGGACCTGGCCGGCGACATCTCCCACCAACTGCGGACCAGGCTGACCGGGTTACGGCTGCGGTTGGAGGAACTGGCCGACTACCCCGACCCGCAGGTCGCTGAGGAGGTTCGCGAGGCGCTCGAGCAGACCGATCGGCTGGTCACGGTGGTCGATGATCTGCTGGCCAACGCCCGCTCCGAACGCGCCTCCGGGGCCAGCGAGATCACCCTGGTCGACGAGCTGGCGGAGATCGAGGTGGAGTGGGGCCCGGCCCTGCAGGAGCAGGGGCGGGCGCTGTCGGTGCGCTGCCCGCGCGACGTCCAGGTGCGAGCCACTCCCGGACGGCTGCGGGAGGCCATCGGCGTGCTGGTGGAGAACTCGCTGCGGCACGGGGCAGGCGCCGTGGGAATCACCGTCCGGACGCCGACCCGCGGCCCAGGGTCGATGGTGGTGCTGGAGGTCGCCGACGAGGGTGCCGGCATCCCGGACGCGCTGGTGGCGCACGTCTTCGACCGTGGCATCTCGACGGCGTCGTCCACCGGCATCGGGCTGGGACTGGCCCGGGCATTCATCGAGGCGGACGGCGGGCGGCTGGAGTTGCGCCGGGCATCGCCACCGGTCTTCGCGATCTTCCTCGCGGTCGGCCGGGACGGTCAGACTGCGGACAACGGCGTACCGGTCGGCGATGATCCCGAGCCTGCCGCCACCGCCACGGCAACAGAGCCGGAATTGGTGACCGGCGTTGCGCAGGCTGGGCGGAAGTCAGCGGGTCGACGGTAGCTGTGCGTCGTCGCCCGGCCCGTCCGTGGCGGCCTGCTCGGCGCGTGCGACGTCCATCGGATGCGGTTCGAGTTCCTCGGGAAAGACGAAACGCCGGTACGCCCAGAATCGGAAGGCCATACCGAGAATGGTGCCGATGACGTTGGCGGAGATGAAATCGGCAATCGTCACGGTGAAACGAGAGTAATTCGCGGAATTGAATCCGAAGACATATTGGGACAATGCCAGCGGGATGAGGTTGATGAGCAGGGCCAGGCCGTTGACCAGGAAGAACAGCATCGCTTCGTGGCGCGGTTCGCGGCCGCCGCGGCGCGAGAACGACCATTCCCGGTTCAGTACGTAGCTGACGATGGTGGCTATCAGGATGCTGATGGCCTTCGCGGTGACGACCTTGTTCTCGAGCACCGTGTGCGACATCAGGCTGAACAGCCCGACATCGACGACATAGGAGAAGCCGCCGACGACCAGGAATTTCGCCATTTCCCGGTACTTCACGGGCAGGCGCTCACGCACCGTTTCGATCAGGGACACTTAGCGAGTCTACGGGTAATCCGGCCGTCATCAGCGGGTTACGCGCGGCCGAATCGCCGTCGAGTGGGATTACTCTCGGCGCCGCAACCTCGGGCCCGCTCATCCGTCTGCGGCCTATCGGTGCAGGTCAGCGGGTCGGCTAGTGAGCCCATGCGGATGCCGTGGTCGACGCGGAGCTGTGCTTGCCGGAAGACCCCCGGTGGCCCGAGGCCGCCGCGGCTGCGTCCGGGGTCGGCGGGACGGAGGTCGTCGATGCGGGTGCCACTGGCGCCCGGGCCGGCGGGTCTTCGCTGTCCTTGGCCTCGGAGGTCGTCACGCTCGATGGGTCTGCCGGGGTCGAGGTTCGCGGTACTGGGGTCGGGGCCGGCGGAGTTGCTGCCGGGGGCGAGGCTGTGGGAGCCGAGGTTGTGGGAGCCGAGGTTGTCGGTGCAGGCAGCGTCGGTGCGGGAGCATTCGGTGCCGGCGCAC
Source organism: uncultured Actinomycetota bacterium (assembly GCA_963709895.1). Classification (GTDB taxonomy): domain Bacteria; phylum Actinomycetota; class Actinomycetes; order Mycobacteriales; family Nakamurellaceae; genus Nakamurella. The sequence continues at coordinate 41,152 of CAVPYD010000004.1, forward strand.
TCGGCGCGGAGCTGGGCGGGACCTCGTCCGAGGTCGCTGCCACCGTCGGCGGCGGGTCGACGACGACCAGCGGCGAACCGTTCCCGTCGGTCACCGGCAGCGACCGCCCGGCGGCATCCACCGCGACCAGCGGCAACGTGCCGGCCGGTTGGGATCCGGAGATCGTCAGCCGGACGCCGTCGAGCGCGGCCCCGGTGCAGGTGAGCTCGGTGGGTTGGCTGCTCGGGTTGCCCGGCAGCGTGCAGCCGGCCGGGTAGCCGGAGAACCAGGCCTGATCGGTGCGCAGTGCCAGCCGGTACCGACCCAGATCGGTGACTCCGGGGTAGGCCGTCACCGCGACGTCGAGTCCGGTGTCCGCACCGCTGACCAGCGGACCCTGGGCGTTGGCGGTGACGGATTGCAGGCCGCCGTTGACCGTCAGCGGCACCTCGATCCGGGTGTCCGCGCTGCTCAGCACGAGGGTGCCGCTGAGCGCGTCCGGTGCCGCGGTGACCGTCGCGGTCAGGGTGCTGGTGACTCCGGGGGCTACCGGCGGCAGCGTGCAGGTCCGCTCGGCGATGCTGCACGCCGATCCGTCACCAGCGGTGATCGCACTGATCCCGATCCCGGCCGGCGGCTCCAGCCGCACGGTTTGCGGTGACGAGGGCAGGCCGCCGGTGTTGGTGATCGCCACCGTCGCCGAGGCGGAGCCACCAGCCCGGAGCGAGCCGCCGCTGTCGGTGACGTGCCAGTCAAGGACAGCCGGGGCGGCAGTCGGCGGTCCGGTCGGTTCGGGCACTGCCGGCGGATCGGTCGGTTCGGGTACTGCCGGCGGGTCGGTCGGTTCGACAGCGGCCGGCGGGCCGGCGCTGGGCGACTCGGTGGTCGGCGGGACGTCCGGCACGGTCGGCCCGGTCGGAGCGGCGATCAGCGCGGCGATATCGGACTGCAGCACCAGCGGAGTCAGCGTCGCGACGGTGTCGCCGGCGCTGACGGTCAGCCGGCCGCCGATGGTGGCCCGCGAGGTCGCGGTGAGCGCGATGGTCAGTTGCACGCTCTGGTGTGCCCCGATGGCCGGGATCCGGCAGCTGTCGGCGTCGAGCGGGATGCAGGGGGCGGCGCCCGCCACGTCGACACCGGTGGCGGTCACCTCGGACGGCGTGCTGACGACGATCGGCGACGGTAGCGATTCCTCGTCACCGTTGTTGGTCGCGGTGAAGGTGATCGTTGCGCTGCCGCCGGCGGAAAGCGGGCTGCCGGCCAGCAGCTCGGACAGCACCAGATGGGTGGGCAGCCCGGGCACGATTGTCAGCGCCTGGGTGTTGTCCGCGGTGACGTCGACAGGTCGCCCGGCAGCATCGGTGGCGGTCAGCGGCAGCGACCCGGCAGGCTGGCCCTGGTCGATGGTCAGCTCGAGCCCGTGGATCGTGGCGCTGTCACAGGTGACCTGCTGGGTCGCGGCGACCCCGTCGATCTGCCCGGCCCCGGAACAGTCCGCCGGCACCGCGGTGAATCGTGCCCCGCCCGACAGGGTCAACGTCACCGGCCCGGGATCGGTCAAGGCCTGCTGGTGGCCGACCTGAAGCGTCAATCGGGTCGTTGACGGGGCCGGATACGGGCCGCCCGGGGAGACCGAGACACCCGTCACCCCGCTCTGCACGTCCAGGTCGGCGGATCCTGAGGCGCCGCCGACAGCCACCGTCAGTCGCCCGCCCGTCGCCTCGGGGCTCGCGGTCAGGTTGACCAGGACTGTGGCGCTGGATTCCCCGGCCAGCGGCGGGAGCAGGCAGGGCTGCCCGGGCTCCGGAACGCAGGACCTGCCGCCGGTCTGCACGCTGGTGATCTCGACCCCACTGGGTGGGGTCCAGGACATCGGCGCCGCCGCCGACATCGGGCCGCCGTCGTTGGTCACGGTGAACGACGCCGATCCGCTGCCGCCCGAGAACAGTGCCGTGGCCGGTGTCGGCGTGATGGCCAGCACCGCCGGAGCGGGGAGCACCGTCAGGGTGGCGGTGTCGTGTTGCCCGGCGATCGTCACCGTCGCGTCTCCGGTCACCGCAGACACGTCGGCCTCGAGTTGGAAGGTGACGATCCGCTGCGCCTCAGGGTGGCGCGTCGTGGGATCGACCGCCGGCAGGGTGCAGGCACCCTGGTCGACCGTGGCGCACGCGTCGCCGTCGATATCGATGCCGGTCACCGAGACGCCGGACGGGAAGTCGAAGTAGATGGGCGCGGGGTCGGTCGACAGACCGCCGCGGTTGGTCGCGGTGACGGAGATCGTCCCGGTCCCCCCGGCGGGAAGGCTGGCGTCGTCCATGGTCAGCCGGAGGTCCGCCGGAGCGGTCGTTACCTGTATCGGTGAATCCGTGCCGTCGACGAGCGCGACCCGTCTGCCGCCCGCATCGGTGACGGACAGCGGCAGCGGGCCCGCGGGCTGCTTCGCGTCGATCTCCAGGTCGAGACCGGTGATGGTCGGGCCGTCACAGCGGACCCGGTACGAGCCGGTCGCGCCGACCGCGCTGCACCCGGTCGGGGCGGCGACGAATCGGGTGGTTCCGCCGGTCAGCGTCAGGGTGATCGGACCGGCGTCGGCCACGTCGGGCAGTGGCGTCAGAGTGATCGTCATCGAATGCGTGGACGGCGCTTCGTACGGGCCGTCCGGGGCGACCGTGAGGGTGTCGATCCCGGGAGCGATCGTCAGGTCCTTGGTCTGGTGTGCCGTCCCGATGTCCACGACGAAGGTGGGCGTGGCTGCCGCGGGCGCCGCGCGAAGTTGGAAGGTGACGGTGGTCTTTTCGTGTCCGTCCAGCGGCGGGAGCTGGCAGGTCTGCTGTGGGTCACAGGCCACGCCACCGACGGTGATGCCGGTGACGGCGACGGTGTGGTCAGGATTCCGGTCCCTGTCGGTGAACCGTCGGTAACGATCGGCGTGGCATCGGACTCGAGGTCGCCCTCGTTGCTGACCGTCATCGACGCGGTGACTGCGTCACCTCCGGCCGTCAGCTCGCCGACGTCGATCGTCGAGACGCGATGGTGGCTGGCTGGGCGACTCTGATGGGGTCGCCCGATTCGTCGAGAGCAGCGAACTGCTCGCCCGCCGGCGTCGGTCACGGCCAGCGGAATCGGACCGGGCACCGCACCGTCCGGGATGTCCAGCGTCAGGCCGCTGAACACCGTCGGGGTGTCCAGCGAGCGTGATCGGGCAGGTGAGCTGCTGGGTCGGCGGGTCGCCGACCGCGGAGCAGCCGTCCGGGGTGCTGAGGAAGGCGAACGGTTCGCCGATGGCGACGGTCAGGTCGAAGGGCGCGGCGGCGCCGAGCCTGGTGGCGACATGAAGATCGACGGTCGCCGGCGATACCGGCGGGGTAGGGGCCGCCCGGCACCGCGTCGACGGTGACGACCGGGCTGTCGACCGTTCAGCGACCGCCTTGTGATCTTCCCGGCGATGGTCACCGTGACGGCGGGATGGTCCCCGCGGTGCGGCCGGGTCGACGGTCAGGGTCAGCCGGACGGTCTCCGTGGCTCCCGGATCGACAGGTGGCAGGAGGCAGCCCTGTGGCGGCGCCGGCGAGCACACGCCGGCGCTTGTCTCGATGCTCGCCACCTGCACACCCGACTGGACCGAGTAGTCGATCGGGGTGGCCGGCGATGTGACGTTCCCGTTGTTGGTGACGACCAGGGACGCGACGTCGCCGCCGCCCGCGATGATGGCGTCGGCCAGCTGGATGCCGCCGAGGTCCATCGGGACCACCTGGGTGGGGTTGACCAGCGTGACGGCCCGGCCGCCGGCGTCGGCCACCGACAACGGGATCGGGCCGGCTGGTTGTCCGGGGCCGACGACGACGGTCAGGTTGGAGATCCCCGACCCGTTGTCCACGCAGCTGACCTGCTGGATCGGTGCGGCACCGACCGGCCGTGCAGGCGTCCGGGATGGGGTCGAACGAGGTGTCGCCGGTCAGCAGGAAGGTCACCGGTCCCGGCGCGGTGACCCCGTCCCTCGGCGTCACGGCGACCGCGAGACCGCCGTTGGACGGCGCGAAGAAGGGGCCGCCCGGCGCCACCGCCACGTTCGCGAACCCGGTCTGGATCTGGTCCGGCTGGACCGTGGTCGACAGCGCGATGCCGAAGACCCCGACGGTCGCCGTGACACCCGGCTGGACCTCAGGCGCGACATCCACCGTGATGGTGACCAGCACGGTGGCGTTCGGCGCCAGCGAGTCCAGCGGGACGCGACAGGTCGATGCATCCACCGGACTGCAGGTGGTCGGTGCCCTTGCCGACATGGCGAAGCCGACCGCAGCCCGCCGCAATCCCGACGCCGCGGGTGCGACATCGACCGACTGCACGGAAACCCCGGCGGGGAGGGTGATGTCCAACGGCACGTCCGGGCCGGAGTCCTGCTGACCGGTGTTGGTGACCGTCAGGCTGAACGCGCCGGTGCCGCCCGCGACCAGCGGTTGGCTGATGGTGAGGTCCGTGGGTGCCAGCGCCGCTGGGTTGAGCGGGGCAATGGTTTCCGTTGCGCTCGTCTCTGACGCACTGCTGTCGGTGGCGCTGGTGTCGGTGGGGGTGGTCGGGGCGGTGGTGTCGATGGCCGTCGTCGGCGTGGTCGCTGTGGTCGGCGTTGTCGGCGCAGTCGGCGCGGTGGTGTCGGTGGGAGACGTCGGGGCGAGCGCGGTGGTGTCGGTCGGCAGGGTGGTCGCCGCTATCGTGAGCCCCGCGGTGGCGCTGGACAGCGTGTCGTCGGTGAACTCGGTCTGGCTGGCGATGGTGGTCACCGCGCTCGCCGAGGTCACTGCTGACACCGGACCCGCCGAATCGGTGGTGTGCGAGGGGCCGGAAACGGCGATCACCGCAGCCGCGATGACGGCCGCGGCGGCTGCCGCACCGACGGCGACCCACCCGGCGACGGACACCGCACTGATCGCCCCGACCAGCCCGGTGGCGCCGGTCGCCGCCGCACCGGCCACGCCCACCGTCGCCGCGGCGCCGGCGGCCACTCCGGTCGCGGCGGCACCGGCTGCGGCCGTGGCGCTTGCCGCTGTTGCTGCGCTGCTGGCTGCCGCGGCCCCGGTGGCGCCGGCCGTTGCAGCTGTGGTGCCGGCAGCGGTTCCGGTTCCGCCGGCGGCAGCGCCCGTCGCGCCGGCCGCGACGCCGGTCGCGCCGCCGGCCCCGGCGGTGGACCCGCCGGCCGCACCGCGCGGGTGCGGCCGCGGCCGTGCCCGCGCCGGTCGTGGCCAGCGCCGCCGCGGCTGCTGCGGTGGTTCCGCCCGCTGCGGCCCCGGCCGAGGTGCCGGCCGCGGCTGCTGCCGTCCCGGCGGCTGCGCCCGCCGTCGTCCCCGCCGCTGTTCCCGCGCCCGCCGCTGTTCCGGCTGTCCCCGCACCGGCCGCGGTGCTGCCCGCGGCGGCACCCGCGGTGCCGCCGGCCGCCCCGGTGCCCGTCGCGCCAGTCGTCCCGGCAGTTCCAGCCGTCCCGGCGGCGTGCGCGGCGCCCGCGACACCGGGCCACAACGTCCCGGCCGCGGCCAGCGGCGTCACCGGACCCAGCGTCGCGAGGTAGCCGACCGCCGCTCCGCCGAGGATCAACGGGGCCAGCAGTGCTCGCAGCCCGGTGTTGACCTCCTGCAGTTCGGCGGCCAGCGCCCGGCACCGGTCGCAGTCCTCCAGGTGCGCGTCGACCTGCGCCTTCTCGCGCTTGGACAACCCGCCGCGGGTCCACGCGCCCAGCCGCTCGACGGTGGTCCGGCACCGCTCGGCCGCGGTCTCCGCGAGGTGGGCCTGCAGGTAGGCCTCGCGCAGTCCCTCCCTGGCCCGGAAAGCCAGCGAGGACACCGCGCCGGGCGCCATGCCCAGCAACGCGCCGACCTCGGCGGGGGACTCGCCCTCCACCTGGGTGTGCCAGAGCACCGCCTGCCAGCGCTCGGGGAGCTTGGCGAACGCGGACGCGATCATGCCGCTTTCCAGGTTGGCCAGCACCGGGTCGTCCCCGACGACGGCGATGTCGTGCGCCGACATGTCCTCGGTGAACTGCAGCCGCTTGTCCTTGCGGGTCCGGTCGTAGGCGGTGTTGCGGACGGTGGTGAACAGGTACGCCCGGAACGCGGTGTCCGGGCCCTTGCCAGCGAGCAGGTTGTCCAGCACCCGGGCGAACGACTCGGAGACCAGATCGTCGGACTCTGCCGCGGACCGGGAGAACTGGCGGGCCAGCGTGGTGGCGGGCCCGGAGTGGCGGCGGTACAGCTCGCCGAACGCTTCGCGGTCGCCGGCCCGGACGCGCGCGATCAGTTCAGGGTCGCTGACGACGAACCCGTCGCCATCCTGATCCGGCACGCCCGTCCCTCCCTGGCCCCGACGGCCTCGCCCCCGCGGCATTGTCACGGTCGTCACCGCTTGGTGCCCTGGGCGCGCTGTTCATTGTGTCGCACTGCGACGGCATTGTGCGTCCCCCTGACTGGGTGGGTCCACTAATGGGCTAAGCGCTGACGCGACCCGAGTATGGCCCGGATGATCTCCCGAAGGTCTGCGGAATCGGCCCGGCGGGCCGGATAACCGCCGCCGTCGCGGTCGGCTCAGGACAGCTGAAAAAAAGTCTGCGAAACCGCGTGATGAGGCCGCGTGGCGTTCGTCTCACCCATATCAGTCCTGCGCCGCAGAGAGTGACTCCCGTGCCGAACGGGAGGACTCGGTGCTGGAGCGGGACCGACACCGAGTTCGTGACCTGCGGCGACGGTGGCAATCCGGCAAAGGTCCACCGGGGAAGGAGGTCTCGCCGATGACACGCCCGACACCGATCCTGCTGTCGTCCGCCGCGGCCGAGCTCCGACGCCGTTGGTATGCGGAGTCAGCGGCCGCCGGCTGGGTGTTCGCCTCCGATTGGCACGACCCGGCGGTCGACGCGCTGTGCGAGGCCTGCCTCCGGGGCGAGAACATCTGGGCACCCGCCGAACGCCTCGGAACGGTCCGTGCCGCCTCGGGTGCGTCGTTGGGCGAGACCCTGGCCGACGTCGACGCCCTCACCGCGGTGCTGCCCGAGGTGTCGTCGGAACTGCTGTACCGCGCGGTCTCGCTGGGCTGGGCGGACCGGATGGCGGCGCCGACGGCGTCGGTCTTCGATCCGCTGACCGGTCTCGTCTCGATGGACTACCTGACCACCCGGTTGGGCGAGGTGTACCGGGCTGCCGAGGTGTCCGGGCATCAGGTATCCATCTGCTCCGCCTTGGTCGTCGTCCGCGTCGACCTCTCCGGCCGCCGTGGCTGGGACCGGATGGCGCCGTTGATCCTCGCCGCCGACGCGCTCCGCACGGTGTTCGACGGCGGGCAGACGCTGGCGAAGCTGTCCGACCAGATGGCGGTGGCGCTCACCGACCGCGAGGAAATGCTCGCCCGGCGCACCCAGTTGCTGGCCGGCCTGGTCACCCAACGCCTGGTCCAGGACCGCCCGGCCGCTCGCGCCTTCGCGGATTACCGCGGCACGCCCCTGCCGCGGGTGTGGATCGAGAAGCTGCCCGATTCGCAGACCGCCGCGGTCGATCTGATTCGGGAGCTGGGGCGATGACGACCTCATCACACCGACCACACAGCAGGACAACCACGGGGCGCGCCGCGCGCCCTTGGTAGTAGAAACCCCGGGGTGGGTGATCGGGCGCCAGGGACGGGCGCCTGAGGCCGCCGCGGTGATCGACCCGAACCGGTGCCGGCCAGCACGGCCGACCGGCGGCGGGACGATCACCGCGGATGGCGGCCGGTAGTCTGGCCCATCGTGGACCCACGCACCGGCATGCCCCGAGTGGGAATGGTCGGGGGCGGGCAACTCGCCCGGATGACCCATCAGGCCGCGATCGCCCTGGGACAGAGCCTGGCTGTGTTGTCGGTCTCCGACGACGACTGTGCCGCGCTGGTCACCCCGGATGTGCAGATCGGGCATCACACCGACCTGGCCGCGCTCCGCCTGTTCGGCAGGAACTGCGACGTCATCACCTTCGACCACGAGCACGTGCCGACCGAACACATCCGCACCCTCGCCGCGGAGGGTCACGCCGTCTACCCGGGCGCCGACTCACTGCAGTACGCCCAGGACAAGGCGCTGATGCGCGAGCGGCTGGCGGAGTCGCGGATCCCGGTTCCACCGTTCGAGGTCGTCCCCGGCCGTGGCACCGCCACCCCGGCGGTTCACGGTGCCGACGTCGCGGTCCGCATCGCCGCGTTCGGCCGGGTGCACGGATTTCCGGTGGTGGTGAAGACGGCCCGCGGCGGATACGACGGGCGCGGCGTCGTTGTGGTGCCCAGCGTGCAGGAGGCGGAATCGGCCGCCGCCCAGCTGGCGGGGTCCGGCGTGCTGGTGCTGGAGGCCTTCGTGCCCATGCGGCGCGAGCTGGCCGCCGTGGTCGCCAGATCGCCGTTCGGCCAGGCCGCGGCCTGGCCTGTGGTGGAAACCGTTCAACAGCAAGGCATCTGCGTCGAGGTGATCGCGCCAGCACCCGGCCTGGATGACGACACCGCGGCGGCCGCGACCCGGCTGGCACTGCGGATCGCCGCCGACCTCGACGTCGTCGGGGTGCTCGCCGTCGAACTGTTCCAGACCGACCCTGAGCCGGACGCGCCCGACGGGTTGCTGGTCAACGAACTCGCCATGCGGCCGCACAACTCCGGTCACTGGACCATGGACGGCGCCGTCACCAGCCAGTTCGAGCAGCATCTGCGGGCCGTGCTGGACTACCCGCTCGGCCGCACCGACGCGATCGCACCGTTCACCGTGATGGGCAACGTGCTGGGCGGCCCCGTCGGTGACGACCCGGCGGGCATCGCGGCCGGCGAGCCGGCGGTTGCGGCGGTGACTCCGGCGGTGGGTCCGGTGATGGGGATGGACGAGCGGGTGCACCACCTGGCCGCCCGCTTCCCGGACGTCAAGGTGCATCTGTACGGCAAGGCGTTCCGACCCGGCCGCAAGCTCGGTCACGTCAACGTCATCGGCTCCGACCTGGGGGAGCTCCGCCGGAAGGCGCGGCTGGCGGCCCGCTGGCTCGGCGACGGGGTCTGGCCCGACGGGTATGACGTGCACGCGGCCGGCCGGGATCGGTCCCCCGGGGTTGTCCCCGGCGTCGTCCCCGGCGTCGAGGCGTTGCTGGTCGAGGACGTGTCATGACGGCCGAGTCGGCACAGTCGGCACCCGCGACACAGCCGGCCCCCGCCGCCCGGACGGCCGGCCCACCGCTGGTCGGGCTGATCATGGGCAGCGACTCCGACTGGCCGGTGATGTCCGGCGCCGGCGAGGTGCTGGACGATTTCGAGGTGGGCTACGAGGTCGGGGTGATGTCGGCCCACCGCACGCCGCAACGGATGCTCGACTACGCCGCCACCGCGGCGGGCCGCGGGCTCCGGGTGATCATCGCCGGGGCGGGCGGCGCCGCGCACCTGCCCGGGATGGTCGCGTCGGCGACGGGTCTTCCGGTGATCGGGGTGCCGGTGCCGCTGGCGACGCTGGACGGCATGGACTCGTTGCTGTCGATCGTGCAGATGCCCGCCGGCATCCCGGTAGCGTGCGTCTCGATCGGCGGCGCGCGGAACGCCGGTTTGTTGGCGGTACGGATCCTGGCCAGTGCGGGCGACCACCTCGGGCTCCGGCTGGCCGGCGAGCTCGCCGCGTACTCCGACGACCTGCAGGCCACCGTGCTGGCCAAGCACGACGTGTTGCGATCCCGAACCGGCCACTGAATTGACTCGACGCGGGGTTGATTCGGATGCGGAGTTGATTCGGATGCGGAGTTGATTCGGATGCGGGGTTGACTCGGACGCGGGTCACCATCGGTGACGTCGCGCGAGCTGCCGGCGTCAGCAAGACGACGGTCTCCCGGGTGGTGAACGACAAGGCCGAGGTGGATGCCGCCACCGCCCGCCGGGTGCTCGACGTCATCGCCAGACTCGGCTACGTGCCCAGCGCTCGCGCGGTCGGCCTGTCGCTCGGCCGGACCAGCACCGTCGGGATGCTGGTCCCCTCGCTGGGCTGGCCCTGGATGAGCCAGATCGTCCAGGGGGTCGCCGACACCCTGGAGGCCGAGAAGTTCGGACTGCTGCTCTACACCTGCACCAGGGGTCGCGCCTCCCTGGAACAGTTCACCTCCAGCGTGGCTGCCCACTCCTGCGACGGACTGCTGGTGGTGGTTCCCGAGGACGGCCTTGACTACGTCACCAGGCTGTACCAGAGCGGCGTTCCCGTGGTGATGATCGACGACCGCGGTCTTGCGCCCGCGCTGCCGACCGTCGCCTGTACGAACCGGGCGGGAGGTGCGGCCGCCGCCAGGCACCTGATCGATCTGGGCCGCCGGCTGCCGATCGTGCTGACCGGGCGGCCGGAGTACGGCTGCGTCCAGGAGCGGCTGGCGGGCTTCGCCGAGACCTGCCGGTCGGCGGGGGTGTCCCTGGGTGCGGAGCAGGTCATCGAGGGCGATTTCACCGTCGATGGTGGGCGGGCGGCGATCGAACAGCTCAGCCGGTCCGGCCGTGACTTCGATGCGGTGTTCGCGATGAACGACCTGTCGGCGGCGGGGGTGATCGCGGGTATCCGGGAAACCGGCCGGCGGGTGCCCGCGGACGTCGCGGTGATCGGGTTCGACGACGTCGAGGTGGCCCTGCACACCGACCCGCCGCTGACCACGATCCGCCAGCCGATGCACGAGATGGGGGCGACCGCGGCCCGGCTGCTGTTGGCGGCGCTGGGGGGCTCGCCACTCCCCGCGGAGCCCACCGTGCTGCCGACCAACCTGGTCGTCCGCGGGTCGACCGTCGGGTGACCTCGGCTCGGCAACTCGGTGTTCGGTGCCGGAAATCGGCTCCAATGGGTGACTTTACGTAGCCAAAACGTCACTTGACGCTACTTTCACACCGGTCAACCCCTTAGCGTGGAAGCAGTTGCCGTAACGAACCGATCGCGATAGCCGCCGCCGGCATCCGAGCGCCGCAGGCTCTCTCGACCGGTTCGACCGTCGAATGCGAACAGTGGGGAAACACGGATGAAGATCACCGAAGATCACGCGCATCCCTACGTCGCCTCCCGGCGCCGGGTGCTGCAGGCCTGCGCCGTGGTCGTCGGAGCCGGCCTGCTGGCCGCACCCGGCGGCTGGGGACCCGGTGCGTTCGCCGCGGATGACCCCGGCACGGGTGCCGGTGCTGATGGCGCACCCGGGCCTGCCGGTCCGTCGAGAAACGGCACGCTGGCGGTGCCTGGCGGCAACACGTCCTACAACGGATGGCCGATCGGCACCCCGGGGTCGGTCATCGGGGTGCAGAACCACGTCGTACCGGGAACCTCCGTGACGTTGCCGGTCAAGTCCGGCGATGTGGCGACCGTCCTGATGTACGTCGCCAGGCGGTTCAACGCCGAGGTCGAGACACTGCGCGGCCGGGCAGTGCTGGGGGTATGACTACCGCGCCAACGTCAACAACCCCAGCGTCTGGTCGAACCACGCATCGGGCACCGCGATCGACCTCAACGCCGTCAAACACCCCAACGGCGCCAAGGCCACCTTCACCGCGGCGCAGACCGCGGCGGTCCGGCGGATCCTCGCGGTGTGCGGGAAGGTCGTGCGCTGGGGGCAGGACTACACCGGCACCGTCGACGGCATGCACTTCGAGATCAACGTGCCGCCGAGCGATGCCTCGCTCGCCCGGCTGGCAGCGCGGATCCGGGGTGTCAGCCAGGCTCCGATCGGCTGTCTGGATTCGGTGGTCGCGTTGTCGGACAGCCGGATCCAGCTCAAGGGCTGGGCCTTCGACCCCGACGATCCGTCAGTCGAGATCTGGGTCGCCGTCTATCTGGACGGCGCCGGAGTGGCATGGTTCCCGACCGGTCGGTCCCGCCCCGACGTCGATGCCGCGTTCACCATCGAAGGGGACCACGGTTTCGAGATCATCGTCGATGCGGCTCCGGGGAATCACACGGTGCAGGCCTACGCCATCGATATCGACGGCGGCGCGAACCCGCTCATCGGCCAGGGCACCGTCCAGGTCGGTACCCCGCTCGGCTGTCTGGACAGCGTCGTCGCCAACGGCCGCACGGTGGTGCTGGAGGGCTGGGCCTTCGATCCGGACCAACCGGATACCTCGATCAACGTCGCGGTGTACCGCAACGGCGAGGGTATCAACTGGTTCCTGGCCGGCCGGCCACGTCCGGATGTCGATGCGGTGTACGGCATCGGCGGCAACCACGGCTTCCGGATCTCGGTCCCGTGCCCGCCCGGCGCGCAGCGTTTCGACGTCTACGCGATCAATGTCGGTCCGGCCGCCGGCAATCCCTACTTCGGCTCGGGAAGCGTGACGGTGCGCTGATCCGAGCGCTGTGCGGCTCGTCGTCCGGCGGTGGCGTGGCTTGGTCGCTGAGCCACTTCCGGGCGTTGGCCGGCTCTCCCTGGCCGGCCCGCCGCTGGGTCTAGCATGGAGTTACCGACGGGTAACATCATCGCGCCGGACGGGCGTACGCGGCTGCTCGGCAGCCGCCCGAGAGCAGCCAGGGGACCACAGTGACGAGCGAACTGTTCACGCTGACCGACGACCACGCCGCTGTCCGGGAGGCGATCCGGGAGATCGCCGAGAACGAGATAGCCCCGTTCGCAGCGGATGTCGACGAGCACGAGCGCTATCCGGTGGAGGCGCAGAAGGCTTTGACGGCCGCGGGTTTCCAGGCGGTGCACATCCCGGAGGAGTACGACGGGGCCGGCGCGGATGCGGTTGCGACGGTGATCGTCATCGAAGAAGTGGCCAGGGTCTGCGCCTCGTCGTCACTGATCCCCGGGGTGAACAAGCTCGGCTCGACGCCGATCATCCTGTCCGGCTCGCCGGAGCTCAAACAGCTGGTGCTGCCCTCCATCGCGTCGGGCGAGGCGATGATCTCCTACGCGCTGTCCGAGCGGGAGGCCGGTTCGGACGCCGCGGCCATGCGGACCAGGGCGGTGGCCGACGGCGATGACTGGGTGCTGAACGGGACGAAGTGCTGGATCACCAATGCCGGGGTGTCCAGCTGGTACACGGTGATGGCGGTGACCGACCCGGAGAATGAAGGGCATCACAGGGCATTTCAGCGTTCGTGGTGCACGCCGACGATCCCGGTTTCGTGCTGGGGACCAAGGAACGGAAATTGGGGATCAAGGGGTCGCCGACCCGGGAGATCCATTTCGAGGATTGCCGGATTCCCGGAATCCGAATGATCGGCGAGCCGGGAACCGGATTCACCACGGCCATGGCGACGCTGGATCACACCAGGCCGACGATCGGTGCGCAGGCCGTGGGCATCGCCCAGGGTGCGCTGGACGTCGCGGTGGGATATGTGAAGGAGCGCAGGCAGTTCGGGAAGAAGCTGGCCGAGTTCCAGGGTCTGCAGTTCATGATCGCGGACATGGCCATGGAGATCGAGGCGGCCCGGACGCTGGTCTACCAGGCCGCGGCGGCCGCGGAGCGCGGGGACGCCAACAAGACGTTCCTGGCGGCGGCGGCGAAGTGCCTGGCGTCCGATGTGGCGATGAAGGTGACCGTGGACGCCGTGCAGTTGTTGGGCGGCGCCGGCTACACCCGTGATTTCCCGGTGGAACGGATGATGCGGGACGCCAAGATCACCCAGATCTACGAGGGCACCAACCAGGTGCAGCGGTTGGTGATGGCGCGCTCGTTGCTGCGGTAGGTGCCGTGCCCGGGCGGGGTCCGGCGCTGGGTCGGGACAGCCCGCCGCCGCGGATGGGTGAGAATGAACAGCACCATGAGCACCGTCAGCCCGACCGGGTTCGTTCCGACCCCGACGCCGACCACTCCCGGTGGCGGCTGCCGCTGGCCGGCGTGCTCGCGGTTCTCGTTCCGTTGTCCCTGGTGGCCGCGGATGTGTTGGCCAGTGGGGTGGGCCCGGGCCGGACATCCTGGTCGGCCTCTGTCTGATCGGGGTGCTGGCCGCGGTGGCCCGGTTGGCCGGGCTGGGGTTGGACGATCTCGGTCTGGCCAGGTCGACGTGGGCCGCCGGGTTGCGCTGGGGTCTTGGCGCGGCCGCGCTGGTGGCGACCGGATACGCGACCGCACTGGCCGTCACCCCGCTGCGGAACTCGGTGGCCGAGGTCGGCGCGCCGACGTGGTCGGCCGCGCTGGTCAGCGCGGTGATCCTGATCCCGCTCGGCACCGTCATCCACGAGGAGTTCGCGTTCCGTGGCCTGCTGTTCGGGGTGCTGCGCCGGCGCAGCGGACGTCGGGTCGCGGTGCTCGGCTCGTCGGCGGTGTTCGGGTTCTGGCACATCGTGCCGGCCCTGGCCGCCGGTCCGACCAATGCCGCCATGACCGACGCGGTGGGCGAGGGGTTCGGCGGCACCGTGCTGCGGCTGGCCGGCACGGTGCTGATCACCGGGCTGGGCGGGATCCTGCTCTGCGAACTGCGGGTCCGCTCCGGCAGCCTCGTCGCACCGATCCTGCTGCACTGGGCCGTCAACGCCGGCGGGGTGCTGTTCGTGCTGCTGGCCTGATACGTGCCCGACACCGTTGGTGGCGACGGCGGCGGGGCTCGGGTCAGTCGTCGACCCGGCGCAGCCCTGGAACGTCCATGCCGAGCGTGACGGTCGCTCGTTCGTCGTGGGCGACGGCGGCCAACCGAGTCGCGACATCAGGGCCGCCCGGAAAGCCGGGCCCGATCTGTATCAGCGAACCGTCCGCGGCCAGCGATCCGAGCATTCCGGCGACCACGCCCAGCGGCAGCGTCAGGTCGAGGACCGAGAACACCCGGCCGCCATGCCCGAGCGCGGCGGCGGATTCGCGGGCCTGCCGCAGCAGTTCGGCGACGCTGGTGGGGCCGGCCGCGGTCAGCACCGCGGGCATCTCCGGGTCCGGCCCTGGTCCCCACGGGGTGAAGCGATCACCCTGCGGGAGGACCGCGCCGGAGAAGTCGCGCTGATGGTCCTGCACGCCGGCGCTGGGCGCGCCCAGCGGATGGCCCGAGACGACGAACACCTCGTCCGCCTCGGCGTCGGCACCCTGGTCCACGAACGCCGCCAGCGCGGTGGGGTCGTCCTCGTCGGTGACGGTCATGCCGGCCCACCACGCGCCGAGCAGCAGCGGCACGGTCTGCCAGCTGGGGGTGGTGCGCACCGTCACAAGGTTGCCGGTGGTCCCGCCGAGCTCGTCGACGAGCAGCCCGGCGACTTTCGCCGACCAGTTGGCCAGCGATGCGGTGGACAGCTCGGTGCGCCCCGCGCCGTACCAGGTGATCCGCGGCCGGCCGGAGTCACCGGTCAGCAACGGTCCGAGCAGGGTGGCGGTGACGCCGTCGGGACGGGGTCGCGTCATCGGATCCCCGTCCCGCCGGTCGCCGCAGTCGGCCGGTCGGCCCGGTCAGTTGACGCACGGCACAGAGGAATCGGACAGCGCGACCCGAGCCGCGGCGGGCTGCGCGGCAGCTGGCTGGGCTGGGCAGCGGCGGGCTGGGCAACGGCGGGCTGGGCAACGGCGGCCTGGGCGGCGCCGGGGAGCTGGAACGACGCGCCGGGGGAGCGCAACCCGGAGCCGGGCACCTTCAGGTCCGTGCCAACGAGCACCAGGACGTGACCGGACTTCACCGCGTCGTCCTGTACCAGCGTGCCCACCCCGAACGCGTCCAGCACCTCCTGGGCCGAGGCCTGGCCGATCGCCCCGTAGTGCACCTCGGTGGTCTGCTGCTCGTTCCCCTCCTTGGTGCCCGGCACCACGCCGAGCCCGCCGAGGGTGAAGCCACCCTTTTCCACGATGCCGGCCGCGTAGCTGGTGACGCCGTCGGCGACCGTGCCGTCCTGCACGTCGACCGTCACCGACGCCGGGTCCGCCGCCGGCGCGCCGGTGTTCGGCGCGGCGGTCTGCTCGGCGTTGCCGCTGTCGATGGCGCCGAAGAACGCCTTGATCTCCGCGGGGTCGGTTGCCAGCGCGTCGGTGCTGGTGGAGGTCTCCGGTCCGGTGGTGGGCAGCGTCTTGAAGACGATGTTGCCGGACGACAGGTTCGCCATCTGCTCGGCGAAACTCAGCACCGAGAAGCCCTTGTCGAAGACCACGGAGCGGTTCACCGCGTCGACCAGATCCGACAGTTTCGACGGGTTGGCCAGCGTGCCGACGGAAAGGATCTTGCTGACCGCGCCGGACAGGAACGCCTGCTGACGCTTCACCCGGTCAAGGTCGCCGGCCGGCAGCCCGTGCCGTTGCCGGACGAAGGACAGCGCGGCGGTGCCTTGAACGTCCTGCGGGCCGGCCGCGAACTTCGCCCCGGACCACGGGTCGTCGACGGCCGCGTTCAGGCAGACCGGCACACCGCCGATGGCGTTGGACAGCAGGTAGAAGCCGAGCAGGTTCACCTCGGCGTAGTGGTTGACCTGCATCCCGGTGAACGCCTGGATGACGCGGATGAGCATCGTGCGGCCGGCTTCGTTGGACTCCCGCTCGCGCTGCGCTGCATCCGTCACACCCTCGTTGACCAGGTGTTCCTCGGTGTACGCCTTCGCGGTCGCGTAGTAGGAGTTGATCTTGTTGGCCTTGTAGGTGCCCTCGGTGCCGTCGGCGTAGGGGCCGACGACCTGATCGGCCACCTTCTGGGTGATCCAGGTGTCCCGGGGAATCGACACAGCGGTCGCCTGACCGCCGCCGTCGGGGACGTGGACCAGCATCATGGTGTCGGTGTTGATGCCGCCGCCGTCGTCCTCGGTGGCGACCTGGGCCAGCTCTTCCTTGGTCAGCGGATTCCCGTCGGCGTCCGAGCGGGCGTCCGAGCCGACCAGCAGGATCGTCATCCCGCCGTTGAACATCACCCCGCCCGACCCCGCGTTCGCTGCCGCGTCGGACGTGCCGCTGTTGGCCTGCAGGACGTCGGTGAACACGTAGGCCACCCCGACGCCCAGCAGCACCGCGACGGCCGCGACCAGCGCGACGATCCGGGTGGCGAGCACCCCACTCGGGGTGCGGCGGGAACGGGGTCGGCCGGGATCGTCCGGCGGCGGCCGGCGCGGACCGCGCGGTGGCCGTGGTGGTGGTGTCGCCTGCCATTCCGGCGGACGTCCGGACGGAGGCTGCGCGGGCTGTGCTGGGCGGGCGGACCTGCCGGAACGGGCCGGCTGGCTGGTGCCGGCCGGCTGAGCGGGGAACTGCCGGGTCGGTGGGGTCGTCTGTGACCAGGCCCGCTGTCCGGGTTCGGCCGGGCCGGGCGTGGCCGCCGGACCCTGGTAGCCAGGGCCGGCCGGCGAACCCGGGTAGGGCTGGCGGGGGTAGGGCTGACCTGGATAGGCGGGAGACGCCTGGCCGGGATAGGGCTGACCGGGAGGTGGGGGCGATGAGCGCGGGTCGGCCGGCGACCCGGGGCCGTCCTGGCCGACGGGGTTGGACTGCCCGGCAGGGCGCCCGGAACTCGGCCCGTACCGGCGGGGACCCCGCCGTGGATCCGAGTCACTCGAGTACCCCATGCGTGCTGCCCTTCCTTGCTGCTGGTGGTTGTCGCTGGTCGGCTTGTCGCTGCCGTCAGATGCCGCGGGTCACGGGTGTTGCCGACCTCGCTCGGCGGTGAATTCCTGCAGGCAGGACGCCGATCGATACACCTCGGTTGCCCCTCACCTACCGGCCAACGCTGCTGATTGGCTGCCGATGGATTGCCGTTGAGTCATGGTTGCCGGGTCAACCCCGAGCCGCGGAATGCTGCCCAAGGGTATCCGCGGAGCCCCGCCGAACCCGTGATCCCGACGCCCGCGCGGGTCGGCCGGATGCCGCACGGCGGCTCGAGAATGTCGCGGATTGGGGTCGAGTCGGTGATCACCCGGCGGCGTCCGCCGATGCAGTCGAATGGTTCCGGGTACGGCACAATGGCGAACCATGCGCATTCTCGTCACCGGCGGTGCCGGCTTCATCGGCTCGGCATTCA
Source organism: uncultured Actinomycetota bacterium (assembly GCA_963709895.1). Lineage (GTDB taxonomy): Bacteria > Actinomycetota > Actinomycetes > Mycobacteriales > Nakamurellaceae > Nakamurella. Next base: position 59,015 of record CAVPYD010000004.1, read on the forward strand.
CCCGCCATCTCCTGGCCGACCATTACCCCGGTCTGGAGGGCGCCGAGGTCACGGTGCTCGACAAGCTGACCTACGCCGGCAACCTGGCCAACCTGGAAGAGGTGGAGGACTCCGACCGCTACGAATTCGTCCAGGGTGACATCTGCGACCCGGAACTGGCCGGCAAACTGGTGGGCCGGTCCGATGCGGTGGTCCACTTCGCCGCCGAATCGCACGTCGACCGGTCGATTCTCGGTGGCGCGGACTTCGTGCTCACCAACGTGCTGGGCACCCAGACGCTGCTGCAGGCGGCGCTGGAGACCAAGTTGCTGAAGTTCGTGCACGTCTCCACCGACGAGGTCTACGGCTCGATCGATGTCGGCTCCTGGGACGAGAAGCAGCCGCTGGAACCGAACTCGCCGTACTCGGCGTCGAAGGCGGGCTCCGACCTGATCGCGCGGGCCTACGCCAAGACCCACGACCTGCCGGTGGCGATCACCCGATGTTCGAACAACTACGGCCCGTTCCAGTTCCCGGAGAAGGTCATCCCGCTGTTCGTCACCAATCTGATGGACGGGGAGAAGGTCCCGCTGTACGGCGAGGGCGCCAACGTCCGGGACTGGCTGCACGTGGATGACCACTGTCGCGGCATCGCGCTGGTGCTGACCGGTGGCCGATCGGGTGAGGTCTACAACATCGGCGGCGGCACCGAACTGACCAACGCGGAGCTGACGACCAAGCTGATCGAGGCCACCGGGCGGGACGAATCCTTCATCGAGCGGATCATCGATCCACGCGGTGGGGGTCACGACAAGCGTTACTCGGTGGACATTTCCAAGATCCACAACGAGCTCGGGTACAGCCCGCAGGTGCCGTTCGACCAGGGACTCGCGGACACCGTCACCTGGTACCGGGACCACCGCGACTGGTGGGAGCCGTTGAAGGCGCGGTCCGCGATCGATCGTTGATCGGACGCTGGTCGGATCCTGACTGACGGTGATACGCGCGCCGGGCGGCCGCACGATGCTCCTGTGGTGTGCGCCGACCCGTTGCTGCAGCATGGGCGTGGCACCCAGGCCGCGACCATCATGCTTCATGGCGGGGTTGGAGCACCGCCGCGCCCAGCACGCGAGGAAGGACCGACCGCTGTGACTCATCTGCTGATCACCGGAGCTCGAGGGCAACTCGGCTCCGACCTGGTCGCCAAGGCCACCGCCGCCGGTTTCCCGGTGACCGGCGTCGGCTCGTCGGAGCTGGACGTCACCGACGCCGATGCGGTCGACCGCGCGGTGGCCGCCTTCGCCCATGAGGCGAAGGGCGATGACGTCAGCGGCACCGCGGTGGTGATCAACGCGGCGGCGTACACCGCGGTGGATGCCGCGGAGACCGACGTCGATGCCGCCTACGCGGTGAACGAGTCTGGACCGGCCAATCTCGGCAGGGCGGCCGCAAGGTACGGCGTCGGCTTCATCCACGTTTCCACCGACTACGTGTTTCCGGGCGACGGCACCCGTCCCTACGAGGTCGACGACCCGACCGGCCCGAAGAGTGTGTACGGCGCGTCCAAGCTGGCCGGGGAGCAGGCAGTGCTGGCGGCCTACCCCGAGGCCCACGTGGTGCGGACGGCCTGGGTGTGGGGTGCGACCGGCGGGAACTTCGTCAAGACGATGGCCGCCCTGGAGGCGTCGAAGCCCAGCATCACCGTGGTGGACGACCAGCGCGGCACCCCCACCTACTCCGCTGACCTGGCCGCCGGGCTGCTGGAACTGGCCGCGCACCCTGGTCCCGGCGGTGTCCTGCACCTGACCAACAGTGGTGAGACGACCTGGTTCGGGTTCGCCAGGGCGATCTTCGCCGAGTTGGGTGCCGACCAGGAGCGGGTGCAGCCGACGACGACCGACAAATTCCCGCGGCCGGCGCCCAGGCCGGCCTACTCGGTGCTGTCATCGGCCGCGTGGGTCGCGGCCGGGCTCACCCCGCTTCGGTCGTGGCAGGACGCGTTGTCCGCGGCGTTCGCGGAAACGCCGGAGCTGTTCCGGCCGGCGCCCGCCGGAGTCTGACTTCTGGTTCCGTGTCGCGAGCCGGGGTCACCTGGCAGAACGCCGGGCGCGGACTGGGTTCCTGCGGGGCGCCGGGTTTTGATGGGCTCGGGGTGGGTCGGGTGATCAACGTTTGTGGCCTTCTGGGGTTGTTGGACGACCTCAAAGGGCCTGGGGTGTTGATCTTCCTTGGAGCTGGACTGTTGCCTGCCGGCTGATTTCCGGGCGCGGCCGGGGCTCCGGTGGGGCGCCCGGCCTTGATGGGCTCGGGGTGGGTCGGGTGATCAGCGTTGCCGGCCCTCTGGGGTCGTCGGACGACCTCAAAGGGCCCGGCGTGTTGATCATCCGGTCGTGCGACGGTGGTCCAGCAGGAATCGCACGGTCTCGCGGCTGGCGTCCGGTCCCTGCGGGTCGGTGTAGCTCCCGATCGGGCTGCCACCGAACCAGGCGTGCCCGGCGCCGCGGACGATCCAGGATTCCGCGATGACGGTGCCGTCGACGGCGGTGTGCATCGTCCTGGTCCGCGACCGACCCCCGTCGGTGCCGGTGTGCACGGTCGGCGGGACGGCGGTGTGCCGCGGTCGCCGACTGCCCGCAGCCGGGACTCGACGATGCGCTCGGCGTTGATCGGAGCGACGGTACTGTCGCTGTCCCCGTGGAACACGATGACCGGCACCGTGTTGCCGGCGGTGGGCGAACCGCCGGTCTGCATGGCAGCGAAGGCGGAGCCGACATCAGCGGCCGCCCCGAAGGCCAGCCCGGAATGCACCGCTGCAGCGCAGAACAGATCGGGGTAGGTCGCGGCCATCACCTCCGCCATCGCCCCGCCCGCGGAAAGCCCGGCAACCCCGATGGCGCCCGGATCCACCGCGTACTCCTGCATGACCTGACCGACGATGCCGGCGATGATCGACGGCTCGCCGGCGCCGGGACGCTGGTCCTCAGGACGGAACCAGTTCCAGTAGCCGCCGGCGTTCGCGGCCGGCGACTGCTCGGGATACGCGACCAGGAAGGTGTGCTGCTCGGCCAGCTGGTTCATCCCGGTGCCAGCTGCGAAATCGGCGGCGTTCTGGCTGCCGCCATGCAGCATGACCAGCAGCGGGACCGCCGCGCCGGTGTACCCAGTGGGGACGTACAGGTCGTAGCTGCGGGTGCCGGCCGGCTCGGTATGGCTGAGATGACGGAGCTGCCCGCCGGGTGCCGCGGCGGCCGCAAGCTGTTCCGGCGAGGGACCCCGCGACGGGAGCATGACGGGCAGCCGCGCGCTCAGGGCATCCGGCAGCCGGGATGCCAGCGCGTCGGGGAAGCGGCCCAGCGCACCGGGTAGCTCGGTCAGCGCTCCCTTTCCCCGGTCCAGCAACGCGCCCAACCGTCCCATCCGGCCGGATGCGCCCTGGTCGCCGTGCGTCTCTGCGCCGCTGTCGGTGACCCAGGCGGCGGTATCGGGGCTGCCGGTCGCCGAAGTGGTCCCGGCATCGGGCAGTAGCCCGGCCGCCCGCAGCTTGCCGAGAATCCCTGTGGGGTCGGGGATATCGGGCAACCCGCGCGGCGCGGGCGGGGAACCGAGGTGGCCGCGCAGCATCGCAGTGGCCTCGGCGGCCCTGCCCTGCCGGACCAGGTTCAAAGTGTCCTCGAAGGTTGAGGGTGCTTGTCCTCGCATGATCGTTGTCCTTTGTTGGGTGGAGGTTGAGGTGGCTGTCGGGTGGAGGTCGAGGTGGCGATCGATGGACCGCCGCCAGCCAGGGACCAGCCTAGCACCATCTGACAGGATGGTGGACGGATGGCGGGCGAGAGAGACGCTTGCATCCGTTGAGCTGGCTTCACTCGGCGCCGGTCTTGCCCTCTGAGCGCCGGAATGTGCTGGCGCCGAGAAGGCAAGAGTGGCGCCCAGAAAGGAAAAGTGGCGCCCGGAATGAAAGTGGCGCCCAGTGGGGATGGTGGGCGACGGCGACTGGATCGCGTGTGTCCGTGAGCGCGGGCTTCACGTTGAGCGCTCGAGCTGCATGGTGAGCGCCGGCGGCGGGGTGGCGCGGAAGGTGAGTGGCTCCAACTCGGCGCCGGTCGGCCCTCGAGCGCCGGAGTGCTGGCGCTGAGAAGGCAAAAGTGGCGCTCAGAGAGGAAAAGTGGCGCTCAGGGGATGGTGATGGGGACGGTGCCGGCCTGACCCGACGTCAAACACCGCCTCGCCCCGATGCCCCCGCCCAGCCCCGCTCGACCCCCGCCCGCCCCGCACCGGACGCATGGGCCCCCCACCGCACGTCAAGACCCACCCGACCCGCACCCCGGCCGAGCCGGCGGCAAATTTCGTCGGGCCACCGTTCGCGCCTCACCGGAATCGGGCATTCCCGCGGTTAGGCTCCGCGGACGGCTGTGCTGTTCGTTGGTGTTCACTGCCTGGTCGCTGGTGGGTTGTTGCACCGCTGTTCGCTCCCGGGCGCCGCTCACCGCGAATGCTCGTGGTTACCCGTGTTCCCCTCGCAACGCTCTGCACAGCCGGCAGGCCACCACCAGAACGCTCACCGAAGAGAAACGTTGGGAGCGCCATGTCCGCCATCAAGTACGACATCGACGTCGACCTGGGAGCCGAGGGGACATCCCACCGGTACATGGTCGAGATGATCGGTTCCAACAAGAACGTGCTCGATGTCGGTTGCGCCACCGGCTATCTGGCGAAGACCCTGCAGGCATTCGGAAACACCGTGACGGGCGTGGAGTACGACGCGGAGGCGGCGGAACGGGCGCGGAAGTACACCGACAAGGTCATCGTCGCGGACCTCGACCACATCGACCTCACCGAGGCGCTGGCCGGCAAGACCTTCGACGTGATCGTCTTCGGTGACGTGCTGGAGCACCTGCGCGACCCGCTGCCGCCGCTTCGGCAGGCGCGGTCGATGCTCGCGCCGGGCGGCTACATCGTCATCTCCATTCCCAACGTGGCACACGGCGACGTGCGCATGTCCCTGTTGCTCGGCCGGTTCACCTACCGGAACCTCGGCCTGCTGGACACCACTCATCTGCGCTTCTTCACCCGGCAGAACCTGCGCGAGCTGCTGGACGACGCCGGGCTGGTGGCGGTGGAGGTCCGGCCGACGAAGGCCCCGCTGTTCGGCACCGAGCTCGGCGTGCGTCCCGACGAGGTCGACCCGGCCGTGGTCGAGCTGATCAGCGCCGACCCGGATGCGCTGGTCTACCAGTTCGTCTGCACCGTGGTGCCGCAGGACGCCACCACGCTCGCGGCCGACGCGGCCTGGCGGTTGCAGTGCGCGGAGACCGAGCTCGCGCAGGCGCACACCGCACTGCTCGAGCAGCGCGCGCTGTGCGAACGCCAGCAGACGGAGTTGGCCGGCGCGCGGGGCGACCTGGACGCGGCCCAGCTCCGGATGGCGGAGCTGGCCGAGGCCGTCCGGAACTCGGAGCAGGCCGTTCAGCAGGCGTCGGGTGCATGGGAGGCCCAACAGCGGCTGGCGGCGTTGGAGGGCACCAGGACCCTGCGACTGCGGGCGGCCGTGCTGCGGTTGCTCCGCAGGCGGTGATGCGCCCGGCGGCGGGACTGCTGCGGCGGTCTGCGCCGGGCCTGCGGCAGCGTACGGCCGGAGGTCCACGTCTGGTCTAGCATCGTGACAATGTGGGAGACACCCGGATGAGCCTGACGGACGACCTGCGGGCTTCGAAGGAAATCCTTTCAAACCTCACCATGCGTGAAGTTCGCGGCAAATACAAGCGAAGCGTCCTTGGCCAAACCTGGTCACTGCTGAATCCGATTGCCTCGCTCGCCATTTACACGGTGGTCTTCGGATTCGTGCTGCGCGCTGAGCCGCCGCCTGGTGAACCGAGCGGGATCGACATCTTCACGCTGTGGCTGGCCTGTGCGCTGCTGCCCTGGAACTTCTTCGCCAACACCGTCACGGGCGGGATGAACGCCCTGCTGGGGAACGCCAATCTGGTACAGAAGGTGTATTTCCCCAGGTACACGCTGATCGTGTCGAACATGCTGGCCGGTCTGGTGACGTTCGGCTTCGAGTTGTTGGTGCTCACCGTGATCGCAGTGATGTGCGGCAGCAAGGTGTGGATCTGGATCCCGCTGGTGATCGTCTTCGTGGTCTTCCTCGCGCTGTTCGGGCTCGGCATCGGCCTCATGCTGTCGATCGCGAATGTGTATTTCCGGGATACTGCGCAATTTGTCGGAATTGGCATGCAGGTCTGGTTCTATGCCACGCCAATTGTCTATCCGGTCACCTTGATCGCGGCGCAACAGCTGAAGTGGGAAGCCGAAGGTCGTAATATTCCGCTGGTTTGGCTCTACAGCCTGAATCCCATGGAGCGATTCGTCACGATTTTCCGAAATCTGCTGTACGACAATCGCCTGCCCGAGTGGGGCGACATGGCCTACTGCGTCGGTGCCGCCGCCGTCTCGCTCGCCCTTGGTGCGCTGGTGTTCTCCAAGTACCAGGCGCGCATCGCGGAGGAACTGTGACCGACAACGCGATCTCCGTCGAGGGGGTCTCCAAGCGGTTCAGGATGTACCGCGAGCGCAACCAGTCACTCAAGGCCGCGCTGATGCGCGGGAAGCGCGCCAGCTTCGAGGAGTTCTGGGCGCTGCGCGACGTCAGCTTCGAGATCCCGGAGGGGTCGACCTTCGGGCTGATCGGCGAGAACGGATCGGGCAAGTCGACGCTGCTCAAGTGCATCGCCAAGATCCTGATGCCGGACGAGGGCACGGTGACCGCGCGCGGTCGGCTGGCCGCCCTGCTGGAGCTGGGCTCGGGCTTCCACCCGGAGCTGTCCGGCCGGGAGAACGTCTACCTCAACGGGTCGATCCTGGGCCTGCGGCGCAAGGAGCTGGAGGGCGAAGTTCGACGAGATCGTCGACTTCGCCGGGATCGGCGAGTTCATCGACCAGCCGGTGAAGAACTACTCGTCCGGCATGTACGTGCGGCTGGGCTTCGCGATCGCGATCAACATCGACCCGGAGATCCTGCTGGTCGACGAGATCCTCGCGGTGGGTGACTCGGCGTTCCAGCAGAAGTGCATGGACAAGTTCGCCGACTTCCGCAAGGCCGGCAAGACGGTGGTCATCGTCAGCCACGCCATGGGCTCCATGCGCAGCATGTGCGATCACGCCGCCTGGCTGCAGAAGGGCCACCTCATCGAGGTCGGGCCGACCGAGAAGACGGTCGACGACTACGTCGACTCCACGCACACCGAACGAGTGCAGGTGACGGACGACGCCATGCGCTGGGGGACCGGGGAGGCCACCATCACCGAGGTGGTGTTGCTCAACGGCAGCGGCGAGCGGACCAGCCGGTTCCGCACCGGGGAGCAGTTCACCATCAGGATCAACTTCCAGTTCGACGAGCGCGTCACCAAGCCGGTTTTCGGGCTGGCGATCAACACCCTCGACGGGCACTACCTGTGGGCGTTCCACAGCCGTGACGGCGAGTTCGTTCCCGATGCGGTGGACGGCAAGGGCAGCGTCGACATGACCGTCCCGGCGTTGATGTTGCAGCCAGGCGCGTTCGAGGTGACGGCCTCGATCGTCGACTACTCCACCACCCACACCTACGACTTCCTGCGCAACTGCAGCCGGTTCGACGTCGACTTCGGCCGCCCGCGGGAATCCGGCGGGCCGGTCGCGCTCGGCGGGGCGTGGGGCAACCTGCATCAGGACGAACTCGCGGACAGGGTCACCGCACCGGCGAAGGGTGACCAGTGAGCTATCGCAAGAACGGCCGCGTCTCGGTGGTGCTGGTGAACTTCCGCGGCGCGGACGACACCATCACCTGTATCCAATCCCTGCGGGAAGTGGACTGGCCCGCGGACGAGCTCGAGATCGTCTGCGTGGAGAACGGATCCGGTGACGACAGCGCCGCGCGGATCGAGGCGGCGGCGCCCGATGTGGTGCTGGTCAAGTCCGCCGAGAACCTGGGATTCACCGGGGGCTGCAACCTCGGGGTGCGCAAATCCACCGGCGAATTCGTGGCGTTCCTCAACAACGACGCCCGGCCGGACCGGCAGTGGATCCGGGCCGCCATGACGGCGTTCAACGAATCGCCGGACATCGCGTCGGTCGCCTGCAAGGTGCTGGACTGGGACGGCAAGCTGATCGACTTCGTCGATTCGGCCGTCACCTGGTTCGGCATGGGCTACAAGCCGGACTGTGGATTCCCGGACACCGGTGACTACGACACTCCGCGCGACATCCTCTTCGGCACCGGCGCCGCGATGTTCGTCAGGGCCGACGGTCTTCGACAGCGCGGGCGGTTTCGACGAGCGCTACTTCATGTTCTACGAGGACGTCGACCTCGGCTGGCGGCTGAACCTGCTCGGCTGGAAGGTCCGCTACGAGCCGCGGTCGCTGGCGTTCCACAAGCACCACGCCTCGATGAACAAGTTCGGCGCGTTCCGGGAGACCTACCTGCTGGAACGCAACGCGCTGTTCACCATGTACAAGAACCTGGACGACGAGTCGCTGGCCCGTTACCTGCCGGGCGCGGTGCTGCTCGCGGTCCGCCGGGCGGTGGCCAGGGGTGAGCTCGACTCGACCGAGCTCGACCTGCGCCGGCCCGGCGGCGACGCGCAACCCGACCGCCCGGTCTCGAAGGAGACGCTCGCCGGGATCTACGCGGTCGACCAGTTCGTCGATCAACTGACCTCGATGACGGCGACCCGCAAGGACCTGCAGGAGCGCCGGCGGGTGTCCGATTCGTCGCTGCGCCCGCTGTTCGGCAAGCTGCTCGAGCCGGCCTACCCGATCCCGTCGTACCTCGACGGGCACCAGGACATCGTCAAGGCCCTCGGCATCGAGGACGTCGCGCGGAAGAAGCGGATCATCATCATCACCGGGGAGCCGGTGTCCAAGGTGATGGCCGGCCCGGCCATCCGGTCGTGGAACATGGCCCAGTACCTCAGCCGCGAACACGAGGTGCGGCTGCTGACCTTCGGCACCGTCGGCGTCCGGCCCAAGGAGTTCGAGGTGCTGTCCGTCTCGCCCAAGGACGCGCACGCGGCCGACGTTCACGTCGACTGGTGCGACGTGATCATCTTCCAGGGACATGCGATGGCCCTGTACCCGGCGATCCAGGACACCGAAAAGGTGATCGTGGTCGATCTGTACGACCCGATGCACCTGGAGCAGCTGGAGCAGGCCAAGGAGAAGGGCCCGACGAAATGGGCCCTCGAGGTCGAGAACGCGACCGAAGTGCTGAACCAGCAGATGGAGCGTGGCGACTTCTTCCTGTGCGCCAGCGAACGGCAGCGGCATTTCTGGCTCGGGCAGCTGGCGTCGCTCGGCCGGCTGAACCCGCTGACCTACGCGGCGGACAGCTCGCTGAACAACCTGCTGGCGCTGGTGCCGTTCGGGCTGCCCTCGCTCGAGCCGGTGCGGACCGCCCCGGCGCTCCGCGGCGTCATTCCCGGTATCGGCGCCGACGACAAGATCATCATCTGGGGCGGCGGCATCTACAACTGGTTCGACCCGCTCAGCCTGATCCAGGCGGTGCAACGACTGTCGCAGACGCCACCCGAACGTCCGGCTGTTCTTCCTGGGCATGCAGCACCCCAACCCGGCCGTGCCCGAGATGCAGATGGCCATGCGGGCCAGGGAGCTGTCCGACTTCTACGGGCTGACCGGCAAGCACGTCTTTTTCAACGAGCAGTGGGTGCCGTACGCGGAACGGCAGAACTACCTGCTGGACGCCGATGTCGGGGTGAGCACGCATTTCGAGCACATCGAGACCACCTTCTCCTTCCGCACCCGGATCCTGGACTACCTGTGGACCCGGCTGCCGATCGTCACCACCCGCGGCGACGGGTTCGGTGATCTGGTCAGCGCGGAGGGCCTTGGCGTCGCGGTGCCGGAGAGCGACCCGGACGCGCTGGCGGACGCGTTGGAGCTGATGCTGTTCGACGAGCAGGCCAGCGCCAGGGCTCGGACGAACGTCGGCCGGGTACGTCAGGAATTCACCTGGGACAAGGCGCTGGAACCGCTGATCGAGTTCTGTCGGGACCCCCGGCCCGCGCCGGACCGGTTGCCGCCGGAGGAACCCGGCCGTCGGCAGGCCAGCCAGACCAGGGCGTTGCGGCGCGCGGATCAGCGGCGACATCCAAACGGCCCAGCGCTATCTCGCCGAGGGCGGGGTGCGCAGCATGCTGGACGCTGTCACCGCGCGGCTGCGTCGCAACCGCGACGCCCGGCAGCGGGCGGCCGCGAAGGCAGGCAAATCAGTGCAGCGCCGGGAAGCCCGTGAAGGCCTGACCGTGCGTGTCGCCCTGGATGGCACCCCGCTGCTCGGACGGCGCACCGGGATCGGCCGGTACACCGAGCATCTGCTGGCCGCGCTGGCCGGCCGGCCCGACCTCGAGGTGTCGGCGACCGCATTCACCACCCGCGGCGCCGGGCTGCTGACGACCGCGGTCCCCGCCGGGGTGGCGACCCGATCGCTGCCGGTTCCGGCGCGGCTGCTGCGGGCGGTGTGGTCGCACCTCGAGGTGCCGCCGGTCGGCCTGTTCAGCGGCCGCACAGACGTCTTCCACGCCACCAACTTCGTCTTGCCGCCGACCGGCCGGGCCGGCGGCGTGGTCACCATCCACGACCTGGCCTACCTGACGCTGCCGGACACGGTCGATCCGACCAGCCGGGCGTTGCGAGAGCTGGTGCCGCGCAGCCTGTCCCGGGCCGCCGCGGTCTGCACGCCGTCGAGTGCGATCGCGGATCAGGTCCGCGACGCGTACGGGCCCGCCGTGCGCGAGATCGTCGTCACCCCGCTCGGGGTCGATCCCGGCTGGCTCGCCGCCGCGCCGCCGGATCCGGGGCTGCGCGCCCGGCTGGACCTGCCGGCCGACTACTTCCTGTTCGTCGGCACCCGCGAACCACGCAAGGACCTGGCCACCCTGCTGGCGGCCTACGCGCAGCTGCGGGCCGACCGACCGGCTGACCAGCTGCCGACGCTGCTGCTGGTCGGACCGGAAGGGTGGGGGGTGGGAGTGGGACAAGGGTCGGGGCAGCAGCCCGCGGCCGGCGTGCAGGTGCGCGGTTACGCGCCGACCGCCGAACTGCAGTCGGTGGTGGCCGGAGCCAGGGCGCTGGTGATGCCGTCCCGGGACGAGGGCTTCGGGTTGCCGGCGCTGGAAGGCCTGGCGACGGGGGTCGAGGTGATCGTCAGCAGCGTGCCGGCGCTGGTCGAGGTGACCGGCGGGCTCGCTCCGGTGTTCCCGATCGGGGACGTCGCCGCGCTCGCCGGCCTGCTGGCGAAGTCCGCCGCGGTGCGGCTCGACGGGCCGGGAGAAGCGCAGGCGCGTGCGGAGCGCCGGGCGTACGCGGCGGGCTGGACCTGGCAGAAATGTGCGGAGGCGACCGTCGGCGCGTACCGGCTCGCGCTGGAGTGATCGGAACTGGAGTGATCGAAACTGGAGTGATCGGACGCCGATGCCGCAGGTCACCGATGGGTCGGCATCCGGGCGGCGTGAGAGGATGGCGTGCCCGTCGGGCGCACCGGAGAACCGTTCACGAAGGGAGCTGTGTGCGTGTCCGTCTATCAGGCGACCGTCGACCCGGCCGAACGCAACACCAGCCACACGATGATGCTCGAGCTCGTCGGGGCTGGGAAGGCCGTCCTCGACGTCGGCTGTGCGTCGGGCTACCTGGCGGAAGCGCTGGGCAAGAACGACAACGTGGTCAGCGGGATCGAGTACGACGCGACCGATGCGGAGAAGGCCCGCCCGTTCCTGGCGGAGCTGGTGGTCGCCGACCTGAATGTGGTCGAGCTGGCCGATCAGTTCGCCGCGCACAGCTTCGACGTGATCGTCTTCGGTGACGTCCTGGAGCACCTGCTGTACCCGGTGTCGGTGTTGCGCTCGTCGCTGGCCCTGCTGCGGCCGGGCGGCTCGATTGTCATCTCGATCCCGAACGTCGCGCACGGCGCGGTGCGGCTCTCCCTGCTGCAGGGCCGCTGGGACTACACGCCCACCGGACTGCTGGACCGCACCCACATCCGGTTCTTCACCTTCGAGACCCTGCTGGCCATGCTCGAGGAGGTCGGCCTGTCGGTCACCGAGTTGCGGTCGACGGTGGCCGATCCGCTGGCCACCGAGATCCCCGTGGACGGGAACGTGCTGCCGCCGGACGCCGTCGACTGGGTCCGCCACCAGGACCACGCGGACGCCTACCAGTTCGTGCTGTCCGCCCAGGTCGCCGAGCCCGGCCGAGGACGGGTCGATCCAGCACGCGGCCGACGTGCTGCCAGCGGTCGATCTCGCACCGGTGCACGACATCCACACCGAGATGGCCGAGCTGCGGGCGCAGATCGTGCAGCACAAGGCGGAGATCACCGCGCTGCGCCGGCAGGTGCTCACCAGCCGGGACCACGCGATCGGCGCCGAGGCGCGGCTCGGCATCCTGCGGGCCGAGGTGACGAAGGCCAGGAATGAGGCCCACGAAGCCCGGGTGGAGGCCCATCACGTGCATGCCGAGTTGGCGAAGTCGATCAAGGATTCGCAGGAGGCGCACGCGCTGTTGAACCGGCAGCACTGGGTCCGTCACCGGGTCGCGGTCGCCGTCGGACCACGGGCCTGGGCGATGATCACCGCTCCGCTGCGGCCGCTGCGTCGGGCATTGATGGGCCAGAAGGGATGACCGGGTTCGCCCGTCCGCTGTTCTCCGTCGTCACCCCGGTCTACGAACCGCCGCTGGACGTGCTCCGCGAGATGATCGATTCGGTCACCGCGCAGACCTTTCAGGACTGGGAACTCGTGCTGGTGGACGACGTCTCGCCGTCCGATCAGGTCAGGGCCGTGCTCCGGCAGGCCGCGGAAGGGGACCGGCGGATCCGGGTGGTGCAGCGCGCCAGCAACGGCGGCATCGTCGCGGCCAGCAACGATGCGGTGGCCGAGGCGACCGGCGAGTTCCTGGTGTTCGTCGACCACGACGACCTGTTGACGCCCGACGCGCTGGACACCGTCGCATCGGCCATCTGGGCCAACCCGACCGCCGACTACCTGTACTCGGACGAGGACAAGGTCGGCGCGGACGGCGGGTTCTTCGATCCGTTCCGCAAACCCGACTGGTCGCCGGAGCGGTTGCGCGGGCAGATGTACACCTCGCACCTGTCCGTGGCGCGGACCGAGCTGGTGCGGCGGGTCGGTGGATTCCGGCCGGGCTTCGACGGATCGCAGGATCACGACCTGGTGCTGCGGATCACCGAGCAGGCCCGCAGCGTCGTGCACATCCCGGAGATCCTGTACCACTGGCGCGCGGTCACCGGATCGGCCGCGAGCGACCTGAACGCCAAGCCCTACGCCTGGGAGGCCGGCCGGCGGGCCGTGGAGGATCACCTGCGCCGGGTCGGCATCGCCGGGTCGGTGTACCTCGGAAAGCGGTCGGGGCTGTACCGCATCCAGCGGGTCGCTGACCCCGATCTGCTGGTCAGCGTGATCATCCCGACCAGGGGCGGGGCCGGGCTGGTCTGGGGCCTGCGACGGTGCTACGTCGTGGAGGCAGTGCGCTCGCTCATCGCGAAGGCCGGGCACGACCGCCTGGAGATCGTCGTGGTGTACGACCCCCCGACCCCGCAGCCGGTGCTGGACGAGTTGCTGGACATCGCCGGAGACCGGTTGGTGCTACTGCCGTTTCACGAGCCCTTCAACTTCAGCGCGAAGTGCAACGAGGGGTTCCTGGCCTCCTCCGGCGAGATCGTCGTGCTGCTCAACGACGACGTCGAGATCATCTCCGAGGGCTACCTCGAGCAGTTGATCGCGCCGCTGTCCGAACCGGACGTCGGGCATGACCGGGGCCCGGCTGCTGTTCAGTGACGGCACCATCCAGCACGCCGGTCACGCGTACCGGCTCGGCCATTTCAGCCACGCGTTCTTCGGCGCCTGGGATGACGACGAAGGCCCGTTCGGTGCGCTGCTGGTCAACCGCGAGGCCTCCGGGTTGACGGCGGCGAGCGTTGCCATGCGCCGGAGCGTCTACGAGGAGATCGGCGGGCTGTGCGAGGAGCTTCCCGGGAACTTCAACGACGTCGACCTGTCGATGAAGATCCGGAACGCGGGCTACCGGCTGCTCTGGCTCGCCGATGTGCGCGCCTACCACTTCGAATCCCGCACCAGGGAACCGATCGTGCACGCCTTCGAGCAGGAACTGGTGCTCGGCAGGTGGTCGACGCCGCAGCGCGACATCTACCTGCCGGCGCTCCCGCCGCCCTGATCGAGGGGTAGGAGCTGGCGCGGAGCCGGCCGGACTGCGACCGGCCGGTCCCGCCTGGACGTGCCGGTCGGACGTGCTAATCAGTGGCGCGCCGAATCAGCCGGCCGGCACGACTTGAAAAATCTGATAGTTGGACGGGCCGGCGGTGGCCGTGTCGATCTCCCGCAGGCACGTCGCCGGCTCGATCGGTATCTCGGTCATCACGTAGGTGACGTGCTGCTGGGCGAAGGTGCTGCACGCGTCGAACGTGCCGCGAGTGACGTCGGCCTGCGGGTTGGTCAGCACCGGCTCGCCCGGCCCTGGCACCCAGGCCAGGCTGGAGTAGCGGTTCCATTCGTCCGAGTACTTGCCGGTCGGGTCGACCTGGCCCCACATCTCGTACGACGGGTACGGCTGCACCCCGTTGAAGGACTGCACGCCGGTCTCCGCCAGCACCGCACCGAGCTGGTAACTGCCGATGCCGAGCCAGCTGCCCGGCCGCTCGCTGTTGATCCGTTCGACGTCCTGGCCCATCGAGGTCTGGGTCAGATCGAAGATGCCGCGATAGAGCGGGTTCACCGCCGCGCCGACCAGGATCGAGATGATCAGGAAGGCCACCGAGGCGAGCAGGGGTTGTCGGCGGGTGTAGAGCAGCACGCTGAGCACGAACAGCACGGCGATGATCCGGTGATGGGGCGATCCGGTCAGGCTGGAATCGCCCCGGTCGGCCAGCACCGCCCAGACCACCACGATGCTGCGCGGCCGCGGCCCCGGCGGCCGCCCACGACACCGACCACGGCAGCGTGGTCTTGTCCTCGTCCAGCCGCCGGACCAGCAGCGCGATCGCGACGACACACAGCAGGGCAAGGCCGATCCTGACCCGGTTGGTGATCGTGCGGTCCAGGAGCAGCAGGTGCGCCAGGAAATCCCAGCCAGGAATCAGCAGCCAGGCCAACAGCACTGCGGTGGCGGCGATGCAGGCGATCATCATCCACTGCAGTTGCCGGCGTTCGCGCCAGTCCCGAACCACGAACCAGGTCAGCGGGATGATCAGGAACAGCCCGAGCAGCACCGGGGCCGCGGCTTCCGACGAGTTGGGGCCGAGCCATCCGGTGTACGTCTCGTTGTTGATCAAGCCCTCGCCGAACGGCGCCCCGAACAGTTGCACGAGACCGTCGAAGGTGAGTGCTCCGGTCGGCTGGATGCGGGTGCCGGGGTACACCGTGTCGGTGAAGGCCTTGAAGGTGTCCCGGTGGGTGAGCACGAACACGCCGAGCACGAGGCCCGCGGCCACCGCGGCGATCAACAGCGGAACCAGTCGGACCAGCGCCCGGCGGATGCCCAGCTTGTTGCGGCCCGCCTCGGCCAGCAGCGCTCCCACGCTGATCGCGGCGCCGACCAGCACCGACGGGATGATGTACGGCGGGTAGAAGGTCAACACCGTCGCCACCGCGAGGTAGGCGGTCAGTGCGGCCCAGACGATCCGCACCCACAGCCGGTCGTCGCGCAGCGAGTAGACGACCGTGGCGATCGCCAGCATGGCCAGCGCCGCCGGCAGCAGGGTGCTGGGCAGGAACCACCACTGCAGCAGCGGGCTGAAGAAGAAGGCCACCGCGATCACCGCGCTGGTCAGCGGCCGCCGGGGGAGCAGGGTGATCAGCATCCAGTACGCCGCGGACATCAGCGCGAGGGCGGACAGCCACCAGCGGAAGGCGAGGCCGCGGTCCAGCCCGAGGAACAGGAAGCCGAGCGAGTTCGGCCGGAACAGGGTGATCCAACTCCACGACGGCAGGTCGAGCAGCACCGTGGTGTCGGTGCCGCCCGGGTACACCTGGTTGATCGCCGGGTAGCCCTGCGACGCCTGCGAGACCAGCCACGATCCGAAGGTGAGCCACTCGTCGCTGCGGACCCCGCGCGGCGTGCCGGCGATCAGCGCCGGGTCGGTGCCGGCACCGAACGACTGCCAGAACGCACCGGTGGAGCTGCCGGAGATGCCGAACGCCACCGCGATGATCATCAGCAGGAACAGCAGACCCGGGAAACCAGAGCAGAATCGGCCACCGCGGCAGGCCGGTGGCTGGCCGGTTCGGTCACCCGGCGGGACCACTCCCGAGCGGCGGACCAGCGCCCCGTCGCCGACGGGGTGTCGGCGGTGGTGCTCGTCATGCAGGACGTCCTTTCGCGGGTGGTCGAACGGTGCGCCCCCGAGGATCCGGGCCGGTGGACGGTGCCGTCTCGCCCTGCCGCAGAAGGCTACCGGCCGCAGACTTGCCCACCCATCGACTCGCCCACCCATCCGCAGGGGAGTGTGCACGACGGAGGGCGACCGCCCGGGGGTCGGGAGTAGCTGGGTTCGGCGGGAACGGACGGATAGCATTCTGTCGACCACGGTTGGCTTTGTGGTCACCTGCGGTGTCGCCGATGGGGTTGACGCACGAGACGGATGAGGTTGCTGTGACCGGCACAACGGCGGAGACATCGACCTCGACGGCAGCGGCAACCGCGACGGGAACCGGTGGTGCCACGGCGGGCGAAGCGGCGGCCGAGACGGCAGCGGTCACTGCGGCAGGCGCCGCGACCCAGCCATCGGCGACGCCCACCGACCTGGAACTGACGATCCTGATGCCCTGCCTGAACGAGGCGGAGACGCTGGCGATCTGCATCCGCAAGGCGCGCGCGTCGTTGACCAGCCTGGGTATCGCCGGCGAGGTGCTCATCGCCGACAACGGCTCGGACGACGGATCGCAGGCCATCGCCACCGCCGAGGGCGCGCGGGTGGTGCCCATCCCGCGGCGCGGCTACGGCGCCGCGCTGCAGGGCGGCATCGAGGCCGCCCGCGGCCGCTTCGTGCTGATGGCGGACGCGGACGACAGCTACGCGTTGGACGACATCGGCGGTTTCGTCCAGGCGCTGCGCGGCGGCGCGGACCTGGTGATGGGCAACCGGTTCCAGGGCGGCATCGCGCCGGGTGCCATGCCGCCGCTGCACCGTTACCTGGGCAACCCGGTGCTGTCCCTGGTCGGCCGGCTGTTCTTCAAGATCCCGGTCGGCGACTTCCACTGCGGGATGCGGGCTTTCCGCCGGGACCGGATTCTCGCCCTCGGGATGCGGACCGACGGCATGGAGTTCGCCAGCGAAATGGTGGTGCGGGCCTCGCTGAACCAGTTGTCGATCACCGAGGTGCCGACCACGTTGCGACCGGACGGGCGCAGCCGGGCACCGCACCTGCGGACCTGGCGGGACGGCTGGCGGCATCTGCGTTTCCTGCTGGCGTTCAGCCCGCGCTGGCTGATGGTCTATCCCGCCTTGTTCCTGCTGGTCGTCGGCGGCCTTGGGCTGCTGTGGCTGTCCTTCGGTCCTCAGCAGATCGGCGCCGTTGCGTTCAGCGTGCAGACCATGCTGGCGTGCGCCACCGCGGTGATCGCGGGGGTGCAGACCCTTGGTCTGGCCATCGTGTCCCGGTCGTACGCGGCGCACCTGGGATTGCTGCCGCCCAGCGAACGGTTGGAGAGCTGGCTGGAAAGGGTCACCCTCGAACGGGGGCTGATCATCGGCCTCGTCGCGGTGGTGCTGGGCATCGTGGCGTTCGTGGTGGCGCTGGTCCGTTGGGGTTCGCAGGGCTTCGGTGATCTCGACCCGATGACGACGATGCGCGTGCCGATCCTGGGCATGGTGTTCATCGTCGGCGGCCTGCAGTTGATCATGGTGAGCTTCACCATGAGCCTGAGCCAGATCGACACCCACTGATCGAGCAGTCGGCCACCCCCAGCCGCCCCGGCCGCGGCCCGGCCCGGCTCGGCTCGGCTCGGCTCGGTACGACCATTGAAGGGCTGACCGTCGAGGCCCGTGGCGTGGCCGGATCGTCCTGGTTTGCGCCGCCGCGCCTGGCGAAAGCGCCCTTCGGCATGAGGTACGGTCGGCCGTACTTGCCGGGTACGCAGAGCCCTGCGGCGCCCCGCCCTGACCCTGGTTCGCATCACTACGGGAGCCGACAAGGAGTTCGCGATGCCCCAAACTCCTGCCTCCTCCACCCCGCCCCTGACGGCGGCGGCCCCACCTCTCGCCGAGGATGCGGGTGTCTACCGCCCCGGGTACTTCGAGACCCGGCTGGCGCCGAACGTGCACCGCAGCCGCATCTGGGAGCACATCTGCCAGTACCTGCAGCGCTGGATACCTGCCGATGCGTCCGTCCTGGAGCTGGGTGCCGGCTGGTGCGACTTCTCCAACACCGTCACCGCCCGCCGGGTGGTGGCCATGGACATCGACGCCACCGTGCGCGGTGCTGCTCGCGACGGCGTGCAGGCCGTGGTGGGCGACTGCACCGACCTGAGCCGGTTCGCGGCCGGTGAATTCGACGTGGTGTTCGCCTCGAACCTGCTCGAGCACCTGGAGCGACCCGACGCGGGCCGGCTGCTGGCCGAGGCGCGACGGGTGCTGCGCCCCGGTGGGTCGCTGATCCTGCTGCAACCCAACTTCCGGCTCAATCCCGGCCGCTATTTCGACGACTTCACCCACGTGGCGATCTACACGGATCGGTCGCTGCAGGACTACCTCACCTCCGAGGGCTGGCGGGTGACAGAGGCCAGGCCGCGGTTCCTGCCACTGACCATGAAGACGAAGGCATCGGGGCTGACGTTCCTGGTGCCGTGGTACCTGCGGTCGCCGGTGAAACCGCTGGCCGGGCAGATGCTGGTGGTCGCCACCCCGGCCGGCGGCCCAACGGATCGGTGATGACGGTCCTTCGGATCGGCGAGTAAGCGCACATCGGGTCCGGTCCCACGAGGCCCGAGATGCGACCGGACGGTGGTCCATCGCAAGGCCCGCACAGCAATGTCCGATCGGCCCCGACATCGAATCGGACAATACAGCAGCAAGATCAGAAGTAATTCCAGTAGGAAATCACGTGAGGAAGATCAGGTGTGGAACGGTAAGTCCCTGTCGGTGATCCTGCCGACGTACAACGAGAAGGACAGCATCGCCGAGACCATTCGGCGATTCGAGAAACTCGGCTACGTCGACGACATCCTGGTGGTCAACAACAACGCCGCCGCACGGCACCTCCGAAGAGGTGGCCGGCACCTCCGCGCGGGAGGTGTACGAGCTCCGGCAGGGCTACGGCGCGGCCATCCGCCGCGGCCTGCGCGAGGTGGACACCGACCTGGTCTGCGTCTGCGAACCCGACGGCACCTTCAATCCCGGCGACCTGGACAAGCTGCTGCCGTTCACCCGGGAGTGCGATTTCGTCGTCGGTTCCCGGACGGTGGCGAACTTCATCTGGGACGGCGCCAACATGGGCCGGTTCCTGCAGTGGGGCAACTGGGCCGTGGCCAAGATGATCGAGCTGCTCTACAACACCGCCTACCTCTCCGACGTCGGCTGCACCTTCCGGGTGATCTCCCGGGAGCGCGCCCACGACATCTCCCGCAAGGCCACCGTGGACGGCTCGTCGTTCGGTCTGGAGATGTTGCTGCTGGCCGTCATCCGCGGATCCAAGATCGTTCAGGTGCCGGTGAACTATCACCCGCGGATCGGTGAGTCCTCGGTGACGGGCGACACCCGCAAGACGATCGAGCTCGGGTTGCAGATGATGGCGATGGTGGGGCGCATGCGGCTGCGTGCGGCGGCCCTGCGCCGATGACCTCGAGCGACCAGGCTGCGCCACCCGTGACGCACCCGGCGGCGCTGCGGTGGGCGCTGCTCGTGGTGCTGCCCTACGTCCTGCTGGCCTTCGTCTGGGCCGTCACCAACCCACCGGACGGATCACCGGACGAGCACGACCATCTGATCAAGGCGCTGGCCGCGGCGCGGCTGGACCTGGGCGTGCCGTACGCCGGTCAGCCCTACGACGACTCGCCGGGCGCGATCCGCAACGCGTCGATCACCAGGACCGTGACGATCCCGCTCCGGTTGTACCCGGCCGGCTTCGACTGCCTGGCCTTCCACCCCGATCGGACCGCGGACTGCCTGCCCACCTCCGGACCGGGGGAAGGCACCACGCTGGCGAACACCACGGTCGGGGCCTACCCGGTGTTCGGCTACATCCCGATCGGCCTGATCGCGCAGCTCGCCCAGACACCCAACCAGGCGTTCCTGTTCGGTCGGTTCGTCTCCATCCTGATGTCGTCGGCGTTCCTGCTGGTCGCGGCCTGGCAACTGATTCGCTGGCTCGGCCGGGGCGCGCTGCTGGGGCTCGCCGTCGCGGTGACCCCGATGGCGCTGTTCGCCGCCGCGTCGGTGTCCACCAGCGGCCTGGAGATCATGACCGCGGTGGCGGTCGGCTCGGTGGCGGTCATCGCGACCCGCCGCCCGGAAGCACTGGCCGACCGCGGGACGCTGGCGGTGCTGGCGGTCTCGGCGGTGAGCCTGTTGCTGTCCCGGCAGCTGGGCGTGGCGTCGCTGGCCCTGGCGGCCGCGGTCGCGCTGTCCAGGGGCGGCGCACCGGTGGTGTGGCGGCAGCTGCGGGCGGGCCGGCCGGCGATCATCGTCACCATCGGGGTTGTCGCGCTCGCCGCCGTGACGATCTTCTGGTGGGAGCGGTCGTTCGACAACCCGACCCTCACCGGCTCGATCACCTCATCGTTCTTCTCGGCGACGAACTTCGGCGATTTCGCCAACCGCGGCCTTGACACCATCCGGTCGGCGATCGGCTGGTTCGGATGGGTGGACACGCCGTTGCCGGGCGCGGTCATCGCGCTGTGGATCCTGCTCGTCGTCACGCATCATCGGGGCGGCGGCGATCTTCGGTGCGCGGGCCGACGCGCTCACCCTGGTGCTCGGGTTCCTCTACGTGTGCCTGGTCGGATACGTCGTGCAGGGGACCGTGTTCAGCCCCATCGGCGGCGGGATTCAGGGTCGGCACCTGCTGCCGGCCTTCTCGCTGCTGCCGATCCTGGCCGGTGTCGTGCTGCACGAAAAGGTGTCCGTCGCGGGTGGCCGCCGCCGGCTCTTCGGCTTCGTTGCGGTGGTGGTCGGCGCGGTGCAGGTGTTCTCGGTGATGGTCAACGGCCGCCGGTACGCCGTCGGGGTCGACGGGCCCGCGGTGTTCCTGGCCGAGGCGCATTGGGCGCCGCGGGGCGGGTGGCTGCTGTGGCTGCTCATCGCGCTGGCCGCCGGCGTGTGGCTCGCGGTGGTCATCTATCGATCGGGCCGGCCGGAGCCGATCATCGCGACCGGGATCGACGGGGAGCCGGTGGGTTCGCCGGACAGCGCAACCGACGTCGACGACGCGCAACCGACACTGCAACTGACACTGCTCTGACGGCGCGACCGACCGGCAACCCGTCGTCGATCAGCGGTAGCGGAGTCCGCCGCCGTCGATCTGCGCCGCAGGGTCAGCTATTGACTGGTTTGCGAGAGCACCACGAGGATCAGCCCGCCGACCACGGCGACGACGCCCACCCAGGCCAACGGGGTGACCTTCTCGTGCAGCACCACGATGCTCGAGCCGACCACGATCAGCAGACCGAGCGCGTTGAACGGATACGCCACACTGAGCGGCACCCGGGACAGGGTCGTCAGCCAGGCCAGCGCGGAGATGCCGAACACCGCGAGACCGCCGAGCACCCAGGGCGCGAGCGCCGCTTTGAGCAGCAGCGATCCGCCATCCCGGTTGACCGTCTCCGCCACCCCGGTCATCCCGTGCTTGAGCATCAGCTGACCGGTGGCGGCCGCGACCACGGCGAACAACAGCAGCAGCAGGTTGGGAATCGTCAACGCTGCCCCCAATCGGCGTCGGGATGGAGGGTGCGGGGCTTGGGTTCCGGCTGCCGGATCCGATCCGGGCACCGGGCCGTGTTCCTGCGCCGATCCCGGAGGTGGGTCACTGGACGCCACGTCGATGCCGACAGGTGCCGACGGCTGCTGATCCACGAGACTCCCGATCGGTGTGAATGGGTCTGTCCTGGCGGTCGGCGACGAGGGGCACGAACACGGTCCTGACGGTAACACCGGCGCCGACCGTCATCGGTCGGACACGGTCGGCCCCGGGGCGGCCGACGTCACGGATGTCCGAATCTCCCGGCGGCGACCGATGGTTGCGTGGGACGATTTGCCTCTGATGACGGCGGTAGAGGTCAACGACGATTCGCTCGGAGCGCCGGAGCCGGAGGGCGGCGGCGGTCCGCGGACAGCCGTCCGGAAACTCGAGTGGGGTGCGCTGCCGGCCACCGCCGCGGTCATCATCGTCACCACATCGGTGCTGGCCTGGCGGTTGCTCGGCGCATTCACGTTCATGATGGACGACCTGGCGCAGTTCGACATGGCCAACCGGGTGGGCCTGAGCAGCGACCTGCTGCTGATGAACATGGCGCAGCATTTCGGTCCCATCAACCGCGTTGCCCACCTGCTCGAGCTGCGGGTGGCCGATGTCGATCCGACGACAGCGGCGTTGATCGTCACGGGCCTGGTCGGAGTATTGCTGGTCGTCACCGCCTGGCTGACCTACGAGCTGGGCATGGCCCTGGTGCGCAGGCTGCTGGTGGTGGCCACCGCGGGCACCGCGCTGACGGTGCTGGACACCGCGGTCTGGAATGACGCGGCGCTGCACATTCTGCTGGCGCTGATCGCTACCTATCTGGTTCTTGCCATGCACGTGCGAGGGATCCGGACCTCGCGGTCCTGGTGGCACGTCGCGTCCGTGCTGGTGTTCGCGATCGGTTTGCTGGTGCAGGAACGCGTGGCACTCGCGCTCCCGCTTGCCGTGTTCGTCGACGTGTTCCTGCTCTGGCGGGACGAGCGGATCGGCCGTCGTGCGCGACGCCTGTTGGCGGTGAAGTGGCCGCTGCTGGCGATGGCAGCGATCGGCGGTCTCGCCGGCTACTGGATTCATCAGCACTACGTCGCCCCGGATGCCCAACAGGTGCAGCTGGTGCCGGCCCTCCGGACGGCCCTGCTTGCGCTGACCGGGTACCAGTTCCCGCAGCTTGTCGGGCATCAGCCGGTGGAACCGCTGGGCCCAGCCGGCCAACTCGGCACGCTGCTGGTCATCTGTCTGGTGTTCGCCGTGCTGATCGCGGTGAACCGGCGCAACGCCGGGCCGATCCTGCTGTTCATCGCGGTGTTCGCGCTGTACTGGAGCTTCCTGGTGTTCAGCCCGATGATGAACGACGGCGTGATCGTCGCGAACGCGCAACGGTTGCAGAACGGCATGTACGTGACGGTTCCGGCGTTGATCGCCGTCTTCTCGTTGGAAGGTCCGCCCGCGCTGTCCGCCGCGCTTCGCGCGCCGCCTGTCCGGCCCGGCGGCCCGAGTCGTCCAGGCCGGCGTCGTCGGCCTGGTGCTGGTCGCCATGATCGCCGCCGGCAACAGCTACACCGCGGACAACTGGGGGAGGTACCGAGCGGCACACCAGTTCTGGTCGGGTGTGCTCGCTGCGAAGGCTGTCTGGACCGACCCCGGGGTGACGGTCGTCCCCCTGCAGGTGCCGGACAGCGTCGCGTTCGGTTGGGCGGTTCCGCTCGGCCGGCAGGAGTACGTGTTGCCGATGTTCGCGCCCGGCTGGGTTCCCGGCAGCCTGACCGGCCATCCCATCGTGATCACCGCTGACGGCCAGGTTGCCGACGCGGCGCTGCAGGTGGTGTCGGGGTCGTCGGCGATCACCCCGCCGGCCGGCACGTGGCCGCCGACGAGCGGGCGCCCGGGCCGATGGCGGCGCCGGGTCATGTCCGCAGCCGGACGGCGGGTATCGGTTCCGCGTCGATCCGCCCGCGACGGGCGGCCCGCTGCTGCTCGAGGTCGGCTATTCCTCGCCGGCAGCGGCCCAGCTGACGGTGGTCCCCACGTTCAACGGTGCGGTGCCACCGTGGGAACGGCCGGTCAGCCTGTCGGCCGGAGCCCACGCCGTGCTGGTCCCGCTGCCGCTGGCCGCCGTCGACGGGTTCTCGCTCGATGCCGGCCCGGGCGCGGGTCCCTGCCTCACCGGACTGCAGATCGTCCGGCCGCTGCTGAAACGGGCCGACGGCACGTGCGTGGCCATCGATCAGTACGGCATCCGGACCGGCGAGCCGATCGCCTGCCCGGCCCGAACTCCGTCCTGACCCAGTCCCTCGGTCTGCCAGCGCTTGCCCAGGCCCGTCAGCGCTGCTGCGCGCGGAAGTACCGGACGGTCTCGTCGATCCCGCCGGCCAGGTCGTGGGCGGGCGTCCAGCCCAACTCGCGGCCGGCCCGCGCCGGGTCGATCGCCGAGAAACGCAGGTCACCGAGCCGGGCGGGCGCCTGCTCGGGCTCGTCTGCGACCCCGCAGGCACGGGCGATCAGGGTGTGCAGTTCCCGGTCGGAGGTCTGTACGGCGGTGCCGATGTTGTACCGCCGACGATCGCCGCGGGTGCCGGCCGCCAGCAGGAAAGCGGCGGCAACGTCACCGACGTAGACGTAGTCCCTGGTGTTCCCGCCGTCACCGAACACCCGGGTGGGCCGCCCCGCCAGCAGGTGTTCGGCGAAGATGGCCACCACCCCGGCCTCGCCGTGCGGATCCTGTCGCGGCCCGTACACATTCGCCAGGGCGAGGTGGGTGCACTGCAGGCCGTGCAGCGCGGCGAACGCGTTGAGGTAGAGCTCGCCGGCGACCTTCGACACCGCATAGGGCGACAGCGGGTCGACCGGGGTTTCCTCCGTCACCGGAAGCTGCTCGGCGGTGCCGTAGATCGACCCGCCCGACGAGGTGAAGACGATCTTGCGCACGCCCGCGGCGCGGGCCGCCTCGGCCACGGTGATGGTGCCGAGCACGTTGATCCGGGCGTCCCGCAGCGGATCGGCGACGCTGGCGCGGACGTCGATCTGTGCCGCCAGGTGGAACACCACCTCGGGCCGGACCTCCGTCAGCACCCCGGCGATCGCCGGATCCTGCACGTCCGCCTCGAAGAACCGGATGCGGTCCCTGACCCGCGCCAGGTTGTCCAGCCGGCCCCGACTCAGATCGTCCAGCACGGCGACCTGGTGACCGTCGGCCACCAGCCGGTCCACCAGCGTCGAGCCGATGAAGCCGGCTCCACCCGTGACGAGTGCGCGCACGTGGACCTCGATCGCTGTCAGGAAGCGGCGTCGGAAATGCCGCGGTGCGCGACACTCCGGTCGGGCAAAGGGCTCGGCAGCAGGGTTCGGGCGGTCCGGGCGACGGTGAGGCGCGCGGAGCGGGTGCCCTGGCGGCGCAGCATCGCACTCGGGATCTGCCGCAGCACGGCCGCCGCGACCCGCAGCCGCAACCGCACCCGGAAGTTCTGCTCGACCGGAATCGGCCGGCGCAGCACCCTGGCCACCGCCAACGACCAGGTGGTCAGCGCGAACCGGGCGAGCTGCCCGGTCGCGACCGCGGCGGGTGCACAGCGCACCAGGGTGAACAGCCGGTTGCGCTCGTTGTGGAAGTGGAACATCGCCGACCGGCGGTCGGAGGTGGCGGCGTGCCGGTGCACCACCCGGGCGGCCGGCACCACCCGGATCGACCAGCCGGCCAGCCGCAACCGCCAGGAGGTGTCCAGGTCCTCGTAATACAGGAAGTACTCCGCCGGGAACCCGCCGACCGCCCGGATGCTGGCGGTACGCAGCAGGGCCGCCCCGCCGCAGAACCCGAAAACGTCACCGACGACGGGATCGATCCGCTCGATCGGCAGGCCGGCGCCGATGTCGATGCCGTACCAGTGCTCGTCCACCCCGGCGCCGATGTTGTTGACCGTGT
This sequence comes from uncultured Actinomycetota bacterium, assembly GCA_963709895.1. Classification (GTDB taxonomy): domain Bacteria; phylum Actinomycetota; class Actinomycetes; order Mycobacteriales; family Nakamurellaceae; genus Nakamurella. The sequence continues at coordinate 84,883 of CAVPYD010000004.1, forward strand.
CCGGCCGGTCGGCGAGCACCATCAGTGAGGTCCAGGCGGCGGCGTCCCGATCGACCGCGGCGACCGCGAGCAACTGCTCCAGCCAGTCGGGGTCGGCGACGGCGTCGTCGTTCAGCAGGGCGCAGAACCTGGTGCGGACCAACGCCAGCGCTGTCGCGACCCCACCCGCGAACCCGGCGTTGACGGGCAGCCGGACGATGTCCTGCGCGGCCACCCGCTCGGCCAGCACGGTCGCGGTCCCATCCGTGGAGGCGTTGTCGACGATCAGCAGCCGGTGCGGAACGGTCTGCGCGGCCAGGCTGGCCAGACAGTCCGGGATCAGCTCGGCGCCACGATAGGTGACCACCACGACGGTGACCTCAGGTTCGCCCGTCGGCGTGGTCGTCCCGCTCGACAGGCGGGGCGTGCGCTCTGGCATGGGATCAGGTTGTCATGCCGCGCGTAGGGCTGCCGTCAGGGTGAGACATCCAACTGGTCACCGGCAGTGATTGCGCGAAGGGTGCCGGTGCTGAGCGGCGCGCCCATGGCGGGCTGCCGGGCCGCCGGGCGACCCCGGATGCCCCGGTCCCGGCTCCTACGCTGGGGTTCCGCCATCGGCGGTACCGTCTGGTTCGTCACAAGGGGGCCCCGGAGGATCGTCAGGAGATGGTGTGGTGAGCGCGGCGACGGCGGTCACCCCCAGTGCGCCGCCGGTCGCCCTCGGCGTCCGTGGCCGGCCGATCACCCCTCCGGCACGGTGGCCGGCGATCGTCCTCGGTCTCGTCGCGGCGGTCGTTGCCTGGTTCCGGGTGTCCGCCGGTCAGACCGACAACCTGCACGCCGAGGACGGCCTGGTGTTCGTCTACCGCTGGGCGGTCGACGGTCACCTGTCGGTGTTGTGGCAGCCCTATGACGGCTATCAACACCTGATTCCCCGGGTACTCGGCTGGTTCGTCACGACCACCCTGCCGATCGCCTGGTGGGGCGTTGCGGTGACCGCGCTGGCCTGTGCCGTCGTCGGAGTCGTTGCGGCACTGGTGTTTACCTACAGCGCCGACATCGTCGCGTACTACCCGGCACGGGTCGCGCTCGGCCTGATCACCGTGCTGATCCCGATCGCCGGCGTCGAACCGCTGGGAAATCTGGCCAACCTGCATTGGTTCCTGCTGTACCTGATGCCGTGGCTGCTGATGCGCAATCCCCGGAGCCGGGCCGGCCTGATCGTCGCCACCGTGCTGGCCGTACTCAGCACCCTCACCGAACCGCAATGCCTGATCTTTCTGCCGCTCGTGGTGTGGCGCTTCGTCACCGTGCCCGCGGTGCGGGCGGTGCAGCTGGGGTGGGCGTTGGGCATCGCCGGCCAGGCGGTGACGTACCTGGCGTCACCCCGTCCGCACACGCCGGGCAGGCCGCCGCTGAGGTCGATCGCCGATGGCTACGTGCTCAATGTCGGGCTGCCGATCATCACCTCCAGGGCGCACCTGTTCGGCGCGGCGCTCGTCCGCTGGGGCTGGTGGATCGGTTTCGCCTGGGTGATCGCCCTGCTGCTGTTCGCTGCCGTCGGCTTCGTCGTCGCCCGCACACCCGCCCGGGTGATGCTGGTCACCCTGGTCTTCGGCTCGGTGGCCAGTTGGGTGTTGTCCTATGTCGTCAACAACATCGCCGACCTGTACTACAGCCTGTGGACCGCCGACCGGCTGGCCGACCCGGAGCTGATGCGCTGGGGCACGGCCGCGTCGATGATGCTGGCGGCCACCATCCCGATCACCGTCGGCGCGCTCGTCGAACGCTTCCCCGCCTGGTGGCCGGCGGGGATCGCCGCGCTGACGTTCTTCGTCGCGGTGATGGCGGTCGACCTGACCTATCGGGTTTCGGTGGACGGCGGGACCTGGTCCAGCCAGATCACCGAGGGGCAGAGCGCCTGCGACCTGACGCCCGGCGGGCACGTCGACCTGCACATCCAGCCGTATCCGGTGTGGGTGATGGGCATGCCCTGCTCGGTCGTCGACGGGTAGCGGCGGGGGCACGGAGCGCACCGCACCCGGCCATCTGCGGGTGTGTGATCTGCTTCTGCCATGCCGGAGCTGACCGTCGTCGTCGAGCAGTGCCTGGCCCCCGTGCCCGGCGGGACCGGGCGCTATGCCAGGGAGATCACCGCGGCGCTGGCCGCGGCGCCGCGGCCCGGCTGGCGGGTCCGCACGGTCAGTGCCTGGCACCGTGACGTCGAGCCCGCGGTGATCACCGGCGCCGACGGCCCGCATCGGCTGCCCGCCGGGCACCGGGTCCTGAGCCGGTTGTGGGAGCGGGGCCTGCCGCCGTGGGTGTCGGGATCGAGCGTGCACGCCACCACCCCGCTGGCCCCCGGCCGGCGGAACCCGCTGGTGGTCACCGTGCACGACGCGGTCCCGTGGACGCACCCGGAAACCCTGACGCCGCGCGGCGTCTCCTGGCACAAGGTGATGGTGGGCCGGGCGATGGCCAGGGCGGACGCGGTGGTGGTGCCATCGGCGGCGGTGGCCGACGACCTGGCCGGGCTGTTCCCGGCGGCGGCGGACCGGGTGCACGTCATCGGCCACGGGGTCACCGCCCTCGACCCGCCCGCCGACGCGATCGCCCGACGCGCCCGCCGGCGGCTGCCGGAGCGGTACGTGCTGGCGATCGCGACGCTGGAGCCGCGCAAGGGTCTTGACGTGCTGATCAGGGCGATGGCGCTGCCGGCGGCCGGCGGCGCGCACCTGGTGGTGGTGGGCCCGACCGGCTGGGGTGATGTCGACCTGGCGGGAGTGGCGGCCGCGGCCGGGCTGCCGGCCGACCGCTGGCAGGCGTTGGGCCGGGTGGACGACGCCGACCTGGCGGCCGTGCTGGACGGCGCGGGCGTGCTCGCCGCGCCGTCACGGGCCGAGGGATTCGGCCTGCCGGTGCTCGAGGCGATGGCCGCCGGGGTGCCGGTGATCTGCTCGGACGCGCCGGCGCTGGTCGAGCTGGCCGGCGGCGCCGCGGTGGTGGTGCGCCGGGACGACCCGGTCGCGCTGGCCGATGCCATCGCCGGGGTGCTCGGGGATCCGGCGGCGGCCACCGAACTCGCGGCGAAGGGGCGGGCACGGGCGGCGGCGTTCAGCTGGCCGGCCGCCGCTCGCGCCGTGTGGGACCTGCACGCCGGGCGCATTCCGGTGGCCGGGATGCCGGGCGAGCCGCCCGTTGATCCGGCGGGACCGGCGCAGGTCGTGATATCGCTAGGTCAGGATCAGCAGTCTGGTCGATCACCACGAGATCACCGACGCTGACACCGGACGAGGCGGAAGGGCGGAGATGCGCACCGAGCCGCGGGTCCTGCTGGACGCCACCGCCATCCCCGCCGAGCGGGGCGGGGTCGGCCGCTACGTCGACAACCTGGTCGAGGCGCTGGACGCGGCGGGTGCCGCGCTGAGCGTGGTGTGCCAGCACGGGGACGCGGAGATCTTCTCCCGGCTCGCCCCGCACAGCCGGATCGTGCCGACGGCGGAGGAACTGGGCAGCCGGCCGGCCCGGCTCGCCTGGGAGCAGACCACGCTGGCCAGGCTCGCCAAGCGGCTGCCGGTCGACGTCATCCACTCACCGCACTACACGATGCCGCTGGCCGCCGGGGTGCCGATCGTCGTCACCCTGCACGACGCCACGTTCTTCTCCGACCGGTCGCTGCACCTGGGGGTCAAGGGCAGGTTCTTCCGGGCCTGGACCCGGACCTCGCTGCGCCGCGCGGCGGTGTGTGTGGTGCCCAGCCAGGCGACCGCGGACGAGCTGACCCGCTACACCCACCCCCGCCCGGACGCGATGGTGGTCGCCTACCACGGGGTGGACCGGACGATCTTCCGGGCGCCGAGCGCCGAGCAGGTGCGTGCCGTCCGGGATCATCTGGACCTGGGTGACCAGGACTGGATCGCGTTTCTCGGCACGCTGGAGCCGCGCAAGAACGTGCCGGCGCTGGTCCGCGCGTACATCCGGGCGATGTCCCATCGGGCGAACCCGCCCGCACTGGTGCTCGCCGGCTCACCGGGCTGGGATGCCGGGGTCGAGCCGGCGATCGCCGCCGTGCCGGACACCCTGCGGGTGATCCGGGCCGGCCACCTGCCCGTCGACCTGCTGCCCGGACTGCTGGGCGGCGCCCAGTTGGTGGCCTACCCGAGCCTGGGCGAGGGCTTCGGGCTGCCGGTGCTGGAGGCGATGGCCTGCGGCGCCGCCGTGCTGACCACCCGCAAGCTGGCCCTGCCGGAGGTCGGTGGGGACGCCGTGGCCTACACCGGGACCGGGGCCGGCGACATCGCCGCCGCGCTCACCGAGCTGCTGGACGATCCGGCCCGTCGTGCCGACCTCTCGGTGGCCGCGCTGGACCGGGCGGCCGGGTTCACCTGGGCGGCCAGCGCGCAGGCGCACCAGGTCGCCTACGACCGGGCAGCCGCGCAGGGGGCGGTGCGGGAGTGAGCGCTCGGCAGGAAGATCTCCCGGCACGCGCGCCGACACGCTCCGATACCCCCATCGGGCTGGTCACCATCACCTACTCCCCGGGTGAGCAGCTGGCCGATCTGCTGGACTCGATCCCGGCCGCGACCGACCGGGACGTCGTCGTGGTGCTGGCCGACAATGGTTCCACCGACGGCAGTGTCGAGGTCGCGGCGAAGCGTCCCGGCGTGCAGCTGCTGCGCACCGGCGGCAACATCGGGTACGGCGCCGCCGCCAACGCCGGGGTCGCGGCGCTCGACCCGGCGATCGGCTGGGTGGTGGTGATCAACCCCGACGTGGTGCTCGGCGAGGGGTCGATCGACGCGCTGCTGGCGGCGGCGGCGCGGCATCCGGAGGGCGGGGCGTTCGGGCCGCTGATCACCACGCCCGAGGGAGTGGTGTACCCGTCCGCGCGGCACCTGCCCTCGATCGGCCTCGGCGTGGGACACGCGCTGTTCGGCTGGTGGTGGCCGAGCAATCCGTGGACCCGGGTGTACCGGCAGGACATGACCGAGCCCGTCGAACGCACCGCCGGCTGGTTGTCCGGGTCGTGCCTGCTGCTGCGCCGGGCGGCGTTCGACGCCGTCCGCGGGTTCGATCCGGGGTACTTCATGTATTTCGAGGACGTGGACCTCGGCGACCGGCTGGGCCGCGCCGGCTGGACCAACGTCTACTGCCCGTCCGCCCAGGGTGGTGCACGAGGGCGGGCACTCCACCGAACGAGCGCCGGAGCAGATGGCACAGGCGCACCACCGCTCCGCCTACCGGTACCTGTCCCGGCGGTACCCGGCGCGCTGGCAGGCGCCGCTGCGGTGGGTGCTGCGGGCCGGGCTGGCCGTCAGGGCACAGCTGTCACAGCGGTCGGCGAAGGTGGCGGGCGGCGCGGCCATCCCGGACCGCAGGGTCGACTGAAAGCCGTCCGGTCAGGCGGTCGCTGCCGCCGGCCGCGGCTCGCAGGCCACGATCACCGACCGCGGCACCGTCACGGTGGGGTCGATGTCCATCGGGGAGCGCACTTCCGCCGGTCCGATGCCGGCGAGGCGCCGGCCGCGGGCCCTGGCGAAGACGGCTTCGGCACGTTCCAGCGGTCCCAGCACGGCGTTGCCTCCTCGGGGGCGCCCGAACGGCCGGGGCGCTGATCGGCAGGTTATGCCTGGTCGGGACCGTGGGACGGGAGGCGCACCGCACCGCTGATGACGACCGGACCGCACCGTCAGGTCGGGCGGTGACCGGCCTCGCGCCACGCCGACGATCACCGCCGGTGACGGCCGGTCCGGTAAGGTCGGCAGGCCGCGCCGCCCTGGGCACCTGCTGCACGCACCCCACCAGGCCGTCCACCGATCCACCGCCATCCGGCAGCTCAGCGCCACCGGGACCCGAACAGAACGGACCACTGCATGAAGGGGATCATCCTGGCCGGCGGTGCCGGCACCCGGCTGCACCCGATCACCCGCGCGGTGTCCAAACAGCTGCTGCCGGTGTTCGACAAGCCGATGATCTACTACCCGCTGTCGGTGCTGATGCTGGCCGGGATCCGGGAGATCCTGGTGATCACCACCCCGGAGGACAACGCCGGATTCCGCCGGCTGCTCGGTGACGGCAGCGAGTGGGGCCTGGAGATTTCCTACGCCGAACAGGCCGCGCCGAACGGGCTCGCGGAGGCCTTCATCATCGGCGCCGAGCACGTCGGCGACGACTCGGTCGCCCTGGTGCTGGGCGACAACATCTTCTACGGCCAGGGCTTCTCGCAGACGCTCAAGGACGCCACCACCGGCATCGATGGCTGTGTGCTCTTCGGGTACCCGGTGCGCGACCCGGAGCGGTACGGGGTCGGGGAGAAGGACGCCAGCGGCCGGCTGATCTCCATCGAGGAGAAACCGGCCAAGCCGAAGTCCAATCTGGCCATCACCGGCCTGTACCTGTACGACAACGACGTCGTCTCCTACGCCGCCGACCTCGAGCCCAGTGCCCGCGGTGAACTGGAGATCACCGACCTGAACAACATCTACCTGGCCAAGGGCAAGGCGTCGTTGATCGACCTGGGTCGCGGGTTCGCCTGGCTGGACACCGGCACCCACGATTCGCTGCTGGAGGCCGGGGAATTCGTCCAGGTGCTCGAGCACCGGCAGGGCGTGCGGATCTCCTGCCTGGAGGAGATCGCGCTGACCGTCGGGTTCATCGACGCCGAACAGTGCCTCGCGCTGGGCCGGTCGCTGGCCAAGTCGCCGTACGGCCAGTACGTGATCGCGGTCGCCCAGGCCGCCGGCGCGGTCGGCTGACCGGCCGTGTCACCCCAGCCGCAGGCCCCGGTGCGCTCTCCTGCGCCCGCCCCGATCGATGTCGATGCCGTCGTCCTGGTCGGCGGGCAGGGCACCAGGCTGCGGCCGTTGACGTTGTCGGCGCCCAAACCGATGCTGCCCACCGCGGGGGTGCCGTTCCTGGAACACCTGCTGTCCCGGATCCATCAGGTCGGGATCCGGCACGTGGTGCTGGGCACGTCCTACAAGGCGGAGACCTTCACCGAGTACTTCGGTGACGGGTCGGCCGCCGGGCTCGAGATCGAGTACCTGGTGGAGGACGAGCCGCTGGGCACCGGCGGTGCGATCCGCAACGTCGCCGGCCACCTGCGCGCGGACACCGTGCTGGTCTTCAACGGTGACATCCTGTCCGGGCTCGACCTGCCGGCGCTGCTGGCCACCCACCAGGAGAACGACGCCGACGTCACGCTGCACCTGGTCAAGGTCTCCGACCCGCGGGCCTTCGGCTCGGTGCCGACCGACCCCGACGGGCGGGTGCAGGCGTTCCTGGAGAAGACCGACAACCCGCCGACGGATCAGATCAACGCCGGCTGCTACGTCTTCCGGCGCAGCGTGCTGGAGTCCATTCCGGCCGGTCGGGTGGTGTCGGTGGAGCGCGAGACCTTCCCCGGGCTGCTGGCCGCGGGTGCCCGGGTGTTCGGCCATGTCGACGCGTCGTACTGGCTGGACCTGGGCACGCCGGCCGCGTTCGTCCAGGGATCGGCCGACCTGGTGACCGGGATCGCCCCGACCGACGCGCTGCCCGGGCCGACCGGTCCAGCCCTGGTGCTGCCGGGTGCCGACATCGCCGGCGGCGCGACGGTGGTCGGCGGCAGCACGATCGGCCGGGACGCCGTGGTCGGCGCGGGCGCCCTCGTCGACGCCGCCGTGGTCTTCGACGGCGCGGTGATCGGCGCGGGCGCGCGGGTCACCCGGTCGGTGATCGGGGCGAACGCCCGCATCGGTGACGGCGCGGTGATCACGGACGCGGTGATCGGCGATGCCGCGGTGGTCGGCGCCCGGTGTGAGTTGATCGCCGGGGTGCGGGTGTGGCCCGGGGTGGAATTGCCGGCCGGCGGCGTGCGGTTCTCTGCCGATTCCTGACGCCGATTCCTGACAGCCCTGCGTGGAATGGAGACCGACCTTGGATCCCGTCAGTACCGCGGTGGATGTGAGCGAGCTCGACGAAGGCCTGGCGCGCCGAGTCCTGATGACGGTGTCCTGCCGCGACTCGGACCGGCTGCCCAAGGTCGACAATGCGGGCGCGATCATCACCGTCGGCGACGACCGGTTCGGTGCAGGTGATGCACAACGGGGTGCTGATCGACGAGGGCTGTTACTTCGGGCCGTGGATGACCGAGATCATCAAGGGGCTGGCCGGAAATCATGAGCCGCAGGAGGAGGTGGTCTTCGATGCCATCGTCCGGCGCATCGCGGCCGCCCCGCGCACCGCCGGCGCCGCTGATCATCGAATTCGGCAGTTTCTGGTCGTACTACAGCATCTGGTTCTGCCGGGATCTGCCGGGTCGCGCGCGCCGTGGCGATCGAGCCCGACCCCGGCTATCTCGAGGCGGGTCGTTCGCAATGCCGAACTGAACGGGCTCACCGACCGCATCGAGTTCATTCACGGAGCGGTCGGCGGCGATCCCGGTCAGCTGATGGACTTCCAGACCGAGAGCGTCACCGCGGTGATGCCGGTCCGGCAATACGATCTGGCCTCCTTGCTGGAGCATGCCGGGGTGCCCCGGAGTCGAGCTCGCGATGGTCGACATCCAGGGCGCGGAAACGGTTCTGCTCGAGCGCGCCCGGGACCTGCTCACCGCGGGCCGGGTCCGATTCATGATCGTTTCCACGCACCACCAGAGCATTTCGGGCGACCCGCTCACCCATCAACGGGCGCTTCGGCTGCTGCAGGAGTGCGGCGCCCACATCATCGCCGAGCACACCGTCCGGGAGTCCTACAGCGGTGACGGCCTGATCGCGGTCGGCTTCGACCCCGCGGACGCGGATCTGGTGGTGCCGATCAGCCACGCCCGGGCGGCGGACTCGTTGTTCGGCGAGCCGGAACAGGAATTGGCCGCGTTGACCGAACAGGTCAAGCAGCAGGCCGCCCAGCTCGCCGCGAGTCAGCACGCCGAGGCGGCGCTGCGCGCCGAGCTGGAGGAGCTCCGGGCTGCGGTGACGGCGGGCGCGGCCCAGCCGACCACCCAGGCACCGGCAGACCCGGAATCAGCACACCCGGAATCAGCACACCCGGAATCAGCACACCCGGAACCAGGGGCAACCGATCCCGAGCCGACCCAGCAGCCGAAAAAGTCTCTCGCGCAGCTGATTTCGCAGCGGCTGCGGCGCAGCGGCTAGCTCACCCGACGTGCGGCCGGCGGACCCGGACCGTCCGGCAACGCCGCCGGGTCAGGTGACCAGTTCGGTGTCGACGCTGATGAAGCCGATGCCCCTGCCCTTGGCGTGCACCCGCAGCGAGGCGCCGTCGCGGAGCCGGTTCAGTTCCACCCCGCCGTCCCTGGCGATGGCGGCGTACACCGTGTACTGACCCTCACCGAGACGGACCGCCGGTAACTTGAACGTGTGCCGGCTCTGGCCGGACAGCGGCGCGAGGGTGGCGCCCATCAGCTTGGTGTTCGTCCCGTACACCACCTGGCCGAGCATGCTGTCGATCCCGATCCCGATGACCGGATCGTGGACGGTGCCGTCCACGGCGATGTCGACGTTCACCAGCAGGGCGTCACCGGGGGTGATCGTGGTCAGCGTGCCACCGGACGTGTCGGTCACGCTGACCCCGGTGACGGTGGCCGCCGCGGTCGGTTCGGGTTCGTCGATGTGCTGCTGCTCGATGTCCTCCTGGCGGATGGCGTCGAAGTCGGCCCGCAGGTGCCGCAGCGCGTCCACCGGCTGGCCGTCGAACGCGAGCTGCCCGTTCTCCAGCACGATCGCCCGGTCGCAGAGGTCGGCGACCTGGTCGAGGCCGTGGGTGACCAGCACGATGGTCCGGCCGTCGTGCCTGGAACTGCCGGATGCGATCCATGCACTTGCGCTGGAACGGCTCGTCGCCGACGGAGAGCACCTCGTCGACCAGCAGCACGTCGGGGTCGACGTGCACCGAGACGGCGAACGCCAACCGGACGTACATGCCCGGACGAATAGAACTTCACCTGGGTGTCGATGAACGGTTCGATCCCGGAAAAGGCGACGATCGCGTCGAAGAAGTGTTCGGTCTGTTTGCGGGAAAGGCCCAGGATCGAGGCATTCAGGTAAGACGTTCTCCCGGCCGGTGAGATCGGGATGAAAGCCCGCCCCGAGCTCGAGCAGCGCGGCCAGCCGGCCGCGGTGCTCCACGGTGCCCGTGGTCGGCTGCAGGATCCCGCCGATCAGCTTGAGCAGGGTCGACTTGCCCGATCCGTTGGGGCCGATCAGGCCGACCGTCGACCCGCTGTGGATCTCCAGGCTGATGTCCCGTAGCGCCCAGAAATCGTCCTTGTGCGCATTCGACCGGCCCAGGTTGACCAGCCGTTCCTTGAGGGATTTCTCCTTGCGGATGACGAAACGCTTGCTGGCGTCGGCAACCTTGATCGACGGTGACGTCGGACAGCCTCAGAGCTCCTGCGCGAAGTTGCTCTGCAGCCGGGCGAAATACCGCTGGCAGATCCAGAGCACCGGGAGCCCGATGAGGATCGCGATCAGCAACCGCAGGCCGAGGTCACTGGCTGCGGGAGCCCGGCCCCGGCCACCCACAACCCGCGCTGGAACGCCAGCACGGCCAGCGTCACCGGGTTGGCCAGGTACAGCGCGTTGAGGAACTGGCGAGGTGACGGCCTCGTTGACGAAGCTCCAGGCGTAGACGATCGGGGACAGCCAGAAGCCCACCATCAGCACGACCTCCACCAGGTACTGCACGTCCCGGAGGTAGACGTTGACGGCGGACAGCAGGAACGCCGCGGCGGTGGCGTAGAGCAACAGCACGATCGTGCCGAGCAGCACGTAGCCAAGGCCCAGCACCGACGGCGGCAGCCCGGCCACCAGGGTGGCGATCAGCAGGATGGCGAACTGCATGACGAAGTTGAAGAACGCCGACCCGATCACGGACAGCGGGAAGACCTCGCGGGGCAGGTAGATCTTCTTGACCAACCCACCGTTGGCCACGATCGAACCCGTTCCGGCGCTGACGATCTCGCTGAACAGGGCCCACGCCGTCAGACCGGTGAAGATGTAGATGGCGAAATCCGGGATCGACCGCTCGGCGCCGAGGAATTTGCCGATCGCGATGTAGTACACCAGCAGCTGGGTCAACGGCCGGATCAGCGACCACAGGAAACCGAGCGCGCTGTCCTTGTACCGGCTCTTCAGCTCGCGACGCACCAGCAGGTCGAGCAGTTCGCGGTAGCGCCACACCCCGCGGATCGAGTCCGCCGTGCCGCTGACGAACCCGTTGACCGGACCGGCCGGCACCAGCGGCAGCGCCGCGAGCCGGCTGTCCCGCTCGCGCTTGATGTCACTGTCCACGGTGAGTGCCCACAGTCAGGATGCCTTCTCGGTCAGCAGGTCCCACACCTGCGCGGCGTAGGTGTCCCAGGTGCGGACCGGACGCGCCGCGGCGTCGGTCTGCAACCGGTGGAGTTCGGCGTCGTCGGTGAGCAACTCGCGCATCGCCGCGGCCAGTGCGTGATCGTCACGCGGGTTCACCAGGCGGGCACCGCCGCCGGCGGCGATCTCCCGCATCGAACCGAAATCGGAGGTGATCACCGGGGTGCCGCAGGTGATCGACTCCACCACCGGCAGGCCGAACCCCTCGTTGAGCGAGGGGAACACGGTGAACCGGGCCAGCCGGTAGGCGCTCCAGAGCAGGTCGTCGCCAGCGGCGCCGATGGTCTCGACCGGCCGGCCGGCATCCTGCAGGGCGGCCAGTCGCGCCATGAATCGCTCCCCGCTCCACGACCTGGCGCCGATGAAGGTCAGGCTGAAGCGCAGCCCTTCGCGCCACAGCAGCTCGGCGGCGTGCAGCACCGCCAGGTGGTTCTTGCGCGGCTCGTGGCTGCCGACCACCAGCACCATCGGCAACCCGCTGACCAGCAGGCGCTCCGCGGCCGCCGTCATCTCGTCCGCCGTGGTCTCGGCGACCTCGTTCGGCAACAGGCAGGCGACGACCCTGGGCCCGCTGACGCCGATCCCGGCCAGCATCCGTTCCCACCCGCGGTACTCGGTGGCGGCCGCCTCCGAGATCGTCGCCACGCAGCTGGCGTAGCGGGCCGCCGCCAGGAAGCGGGCGAACGCGGCGGGCATGGCCGGGTGGCAGGTCTCCGGCACGGTGATCGGCACCATGTCGTACCCGATCGACCCGAGCCGGTTCGGCGAGTACTGGGCCAGGCACCGGATCGCGTCGGTGCGCTCGGTTTCGGTGGCCAACTCGGGCAGCAGGTAGGTGCAATCGAGCGGCACGATGACCGGGCCGGGGTCGGGATCGGGTACCTCGGGCCCGCCCCAACAGGCCCGCCGCACCTCCAGCGGGGTCAGCCGGCGCAGCGAGCCGAGGTCGGCGTGCCAGCCGATCAGGGTCGGCCGGTAGGCGTCCACCCACCGGCGCACCGATTCACGGGTGACGCGTTGGATGCCGGTGGCGAACGCCGCCTCGGCGGTGTGGTGGACGTCCACCAGCACGGCATCGCGGATGACGGTCACCGGCCGGAACGGTCCGCGATCGAGCAGCCGCGGCGCGGGACCGCTCCAGATGGCCACCCGCAGCGCCGCGACGACGCCGTCCGCCTCGGCGTTCCGCACGGCCGCCCTGACCTGTTCCGTGCTGGGCATCCGGCCGCCCACGATGGCGATCATCAGCCAGGCCGTGCGGTGATCGATGGTGCCGAGCGCGTCGATCAGGGTCAGCACGGCGCGGCGGGTACCAGGGGCGGCCGGCGGGGTGTGATCCAGCGCGCGGATCAGCTCGTGGATCCGGTCGACCAGCGCCCGGCGGCGCGCGCGCCCGTGCCAGTCGATGTCCCTGACCAGGGTGCTGACGGAGTTGCGGGTGGAGTACCGGACGGCGTTCCGGCGGCGGAGGACCTCAACGCCCCTCATCGAGATGCGGCCCGGCAAGCTCCCGGAGAACCGGTGCCACAAGAGCGTCCCATAGCTCGTCGGCATAGTGCAGCCAACTCCTTTCGTGCCGCATCCCGATCTCTGCGCGCAGTCGGTCGATCTCCGCGTCGTCGGTCAGCAGCCGCCGCATCGCGGACGCCAACTCTGCGTCGTCGCGCGGATCGACGGTCAGTGCCCCGCCGCCGGCGGCGATCTCGGCGGTCGATCCGTAGTTGGTGGTGATCACCGGGACGCCGAGGGCGAGCGATTCGGCGACCGGCAGGCCGTACCCCTCGTGCACCGAGGGGAACACGGTGAACCTGGAAGCGGCGACTGCGGCGCGCAGTTCGGCCTCCGGCACGGCCACGTGCACGTCGACGGGACGCCCACGCATCTGCAGCACCTCGACCCGATGATAGAACTCCAGGCTGGACCCTCCGCCCCCGATGAACGTCAGCGCGAACCGGAGACCCTGCTGCCAGAGCATCTCGGCCGCATGCAGGATCGCCAGGTGGTTCTTCCGCGGGTCGTGGCTGCCGACCACCACGACGGTGGGGTCCGCGGCCGACGCGACCCGGACGGCGCCGGGGTCGCCGAGCTCGGCAGGCAGCGGCACGCTGACCACCACCGGCCCTTGCAGGCCCTGGGTCGGCAGCATCGCGGTGAAGCTGCGGAACTCCTCCGCCGCGGTGTCGCTGATCCCGGCGACGCGGTCGGCGAACTTGATGGACGACAGGTACGGCATGAACTTGGTCGGCTCCTCGATCGGAACCGTCTCGGCGGAGACGAGCGGGATCGTGTCGTAGCCGATCGCGACCACCCGGTTGTTCGAGCAGGCGCCGAGCGCGGCGATCCGCGGCGCCACGTCCGCGGCGGGTACCTCGGGCAGCACCAGCACCGAATTCCACGGGATCAGCACCAGGTGATCGGTCGTCCCCGGGCGGTAGCGGGGGGCCCGCTGGCCGTCGTGGCGCAGCTCGTTGGACCAGTCGTAGATCCGGGCCGCCTCCACCGGGTCCAGCAGCCGGAGCGCCTGGCGCGAGCTGTCCCAGGCGACCGGGGTGATGTCCCGGTCCATGTTCCACAGCGGGACGGTCTGCCGGACCACCCGCTGGATCCCGGTGTGCAGGTCGTGCCTGGCGGTGAAGTCGACCTCGACCAGCACCCGGCCGGTGACGACCTGGATGTCGGTCAGCGGGGCGGCGTCGTCGTGCCGCCGGGACAGCCCGAACTCCAGCAGGAAGCGCGCCGCGTCCTCCGGGTCGGAGAGCTCGACCTCCCGCCGTGCCTCGTCGACGTCGTCGCGGTCGGGGTAGGCCGCCGAGATACCGGCCAGCAGCAGCCAGATCTCGCTGTTGCTCGGTGGCGAGCCCAGCGAGCGGACCAGGCTCAGCAACACCCGGGCAGCGTCCTCGGCGGGCTGTTCGGCGTGCTCCGGCAGGTCACCCCTCTGCACCGCGGCGATCGCGCGCAGCCGCCCGGCCAGCGCAGATCGCGCGCGTTCGGTCTCCGACGGATCTGTCACGAGGCCGGCATGCCCTCGTCGGCGTCCCGTCCGTGTCGGGCGGGGGAAACCGGACCTGAGGCTTGCACCGATCAACCCTACCGAAGCGCCGGGTCTGCGACTGCGACAAGCTGACGGCGCGGCGGCGCCGGGAACGCCTCGGGGTCGATGGCCGAGCCCGTTACCATCACCCACACCACAACATGTCGAGGGAGTTGACCAACTCGTGCCACGTGCCCTGATCACCGGCGTGACCGGCCAGGACGGGCTCTACCTCTCCGAGCAGCTGATCGGGCGGGGCTACGACGTCTTCGGCCTGGTTCGGGGACAGAACAACCCGAAACGGGACCTGCTGGAGCGGGAGATCCCCGCCGTCAAGGTGGTGACCGGGGATCTGACCGACCTGTCGAGCCTGCTCCGTGCGCTGCGGGTGGCCGAGCCGGACGAGGTCTACAACCTGGGGGCGATCTCGTTCGTCGCGTACTCGTGGGAGAACGCCAGGCTCACCAGCGAGGTGACCGGCCTCGGCGTGCTGAACATGCTGGAGGCGACCCGGCTCTACTGCGGTGACGACGTCTCCAGGGTCCGGTTCTACCAGGCGTCGTCCTCGGAGATGTTCGGCAAGGTCCAGCAGGTTCCGCAGAGCGAGGCCACCCTGTTGTGGCCGCGCTCGCCCTACGGGGTGGCCAAGGTCTTCGGCCACTACATGACCATCAACTACCGCGAGTCCTACGGCATGCACGCGTCGTCCGGGATCCTGTTCAACCACGAATCGCCGCGCCGCGGGCCGGAGTTCGTCACCCGCAAGATCAGCCAGGCGGTGGCCCGCATCTCGCTGGGGCGGCAGGACTCGTTGGCGCTGGGCAACCTGGATGCCAAGCGCGACTGGGGCTTCGCCGGCGATTACGTGGACGCGATGTGGCGGATGCTGCAGGCCGAGAAGGCCGACGACTACGTGGTTTCCACCGGCGAGACGCATTCGATCCGGGAATTCCTGGACATCGCCTTCGCCCGGGTGGGCATCGACGACTGGGCGCCGCTGGTCCACGTCGACCCGCGCTTCTTCCGTCCGGCCGAGGTGGACCTGCTGATCGGCGACTCGTCGAAGGCCAGGACCAACCTCGGCTGGAAACCGTCGGTGACGTTCCCCGAACTGGTCACCATGATGGTCGACGCCGACGTGGCTGCCGAGCGTGCGTCGGTGGCCACCTAGATGGGTGGCCGGTGACGACCGCGCTGGTCACGGGGGTGTCCGGGCAGGACGGCGGGTACCTCGCGCAGAACCTGCTGGCGCGGGGGACGACCGTGCACGGCGTGGTCCACGAGGACAGCGGCGCCGCTGACACCAGGCGGGAATGGCCGGACGTCCAGGTGCACATCGCGGACCTCAACGACACGCCCGCCATCGGCCGGCTGATCGACGAGATCGAGCCGGACGAGATCTACAACCTGGCCGGCATCTCGTCGGTCGCCAGGTCGTGGGCGGAGCCGGTCGCCACCGGGCGGGTCTCCGGGTTGGCGGTCGCCGGGCTGCTGCAGGCCGCGTGGGAGCACACCGAGCGGACCGGCAGATCCGTCGCGGTGGTGCAGGCCTCCAGTGCGGAGATCTTCGGCAACCCGACGCGGAGCCCGCAGGACGAGGACACCCCGATCGCGCCGATCACCCCGTACGGCGCGGCCAAGGCCTATGCCCATCACATGGTGGGGGTCTACCGCGGGCGGGGACTGCACGCTGTGTCGATGATCCTGTACAACCACGAATCACCCCGCCGGCCCGACACGTTCGTCACCCGGAAGATCACCCGGGGGGCCGCGATGATCGCCCGCGGCGAGGCCGGCGAACTGTCGATGGGCAACCTGGACGCCCGCCGCGACTGGGGCTGGGCGCCGGACTACGTGGAGGCGATGGTGCTGGCGGCCCAGGCATCACGTCGCCGGCGACTATGTGATCGCCACCGGCCGGTCGCACTCGGTGCGGGAGTTCGTGCAGGCGGCGTTCACCCGCGCCGGGATCGAGGATTGGGAGCGCTACGTCCGGGTCGATCCCGCGTTCGTGCGATCCGTGGACGCGGTCGAGTTGACCGGTGACGCCGGCCGGGCCCGCCGCGAGCTCGGCTGGTCGCCGACCGTGGACTTCCTGGAGATCGTCGGGCGAATGGTGGACGCCGACCTGACGCTGACGCCGCCTGCGGTGCAGGGACCCGGTCCGCGCGCGGCGCGTTCGGGAAGAGGTCGCCGAAACGGCTTGTAAGGTTCGTGACTATGCCGGAACCGGACGTTGTGGCGCAGCTGCGACGCCAGCGAGGAGGGCAGGGTGCGTCGTGGTGACCACGGAGCGCCCGGCCGCTGATCCGGCAGCACAGCAGCCGAACGGGTCGGGGAGCCGGCCCCGCCAGTTGGCGACGCTGAGGTCAACACAGTCGACAACACAGTCGGCAAACAGCCGGTACCACAGCCGTCCCGGATGGACACGCCCCGCACTGGTTCGAGCTCGGCGCGCTGGCCGCCGCCGTCACGCTCGCCACGGTCGGGTCCGCGGGACTGCTGCTGGCGGTGATCGGCCACTACTCCACGCTCGCCGCGCTGTGGATCGGCCTGCCGCTGGCCGCCGTCGGGGTGTTCATCCTGCACCGCGGGCTGCCGCGCGGTCGTTCCTCGTCCGCCGCGCACGCCGGAGCCGTCATCGCGGTGCTGATCGGGGTCGGCTACGCCGTGCTGGCCGGCCTCACGCCATCACAGAATGTGGTGGTCTCGCGGGACCCGGGCTCGTATGTGACCACCGCACGGCAGTTGGCCAGGGAGGGCGCGCTCGAGCTCGACGTCAGGGGCCAGGCGTTCGCCGGTGTTCGTGGGTTGTGGTTCGCCGGTGCGGCCGTCTACGACACCGGGCCCCGTTTCCCCCCGAAAGATGTCCCCGGCCCTCCCGGCGAGATCCGGCAGTCCGGCATCATCGAGCCGCAGTTCAATCACCTGACCTCGGTGGCCCTGGCGGTGGCCTTCGACGTCGGCGGGCAGCGGCTGATGTTCCGGCTGCCGGCGCTGATGGCCGGGTTTGGCCTGCTGCTGGTCTACGCGCTGACCATGCGCATCACCCGAAGACCCTTCGTTTCCCTGCTGGCGCCCGCACTTCTCGCGGCCTGCCTGCCGATGCTGTACGTGGCTCGGAACACCTACTCGGAGCCCTTCGCGCTGGTGCTGCTGTGGGGCGCGATCCTGGTGCTGGTCGTCGCGCACCAGCGACCGCGTGCCCTCATGGGGGCGGTCGGCGGCGTCCTGCTGGGCGCGGTGATCTGCACCCGGGTTGACGCGGCGCTCTACGCGGTCCTGCTGCTGCCGCTGGCCGCCGTCTCCGTCGGTGCGGCCGGCAGCGTGCGGCTGCGCAACGCCCGGCTGCGGACCTGGGGCGCCGGCATCCTGGCGGCCGCCGTGCTCGGCGGGCTCGGCTGGTTCGACGTGGACGAACGTAGTGGCGGGTACGTCATCTCGCTGGCCTCGGAACTGGGGACGCTCCGGTTGGCGGTGATCGGGGTGGCCGCGATCAGCGCCATCGCGCTGGCCGCGTGGTTGCTGATTCCGCCGCTGCGCACGCCTTGCGCTGCGGGTGAGCCGACCCGCCGCCATCGTCGGCGCCGCTGTGGTGGCCGGTGCGCTCCTGTTCGGGTGGCTGATCAGGCCGCACATCCAGGCGCCGACCGGCCGACTGGTGTTCTCCGCCGTCGAGACCATCCAGCAGGCCGAGGGTCTTCCGGTCGAGCCGACGCGCACGTACGCCGAAGAGACCCTGCAGTGGATGGCCTGGTACCTGGGCATCCCGGCGTTGGTCGCGGCGATCTTCGGGCTGAGCTGGGCCACCTGGCGGACGCTGCGGGGCCGGATCGGCCCGGCGGCGCTGGTCGCGCTGACGATCTGCCTGGGCGGCGGGGCGCTGTACTGGTACGACCCGCAGATCACCCCGGACCAACTCTGGGCGACGCGGCGGTTCATCCCGGCGGTCTTTCCGGCGTTGGCGATCTGGGCCGCCGTCGCCGTGGCCGTGGTGTTCTCGCTGCCCAGGATCGCGGTGGCCGGTCGTGTTCTCCGCGTCGCCGGCGCCACCGCGGTGGCCGCGCTGCTGCTGATCCCGCCGGTGCTCACCACCACGCCGCTGCTCTGGATGCGGACCCAGGCCGGATACCTGCAGCCGATCCTGGACACCTGTGAGCGAGGTCGGTCCGGACGCCGCGGTGATCGTGCTGGGCGGGTGGGGGCGGCTGACCCTGCCGCAATCGCTGCGCAGCTGGTGCGGCGTGCCGGTCGCCGCCGAGGGTTCGGCGCGTCATCCCCGACAAGCTTCCGGCCCTGGCCGCGCAGATCAAGGCCAACGGGTACCGCCTGTACCTGGTCGCGCCCGGACGCGGGCATGCTCGAGGTCTACCGGCCGCCAGGAGGGCCGCGCCCTGCGTCCACGCAGCAGCGTCGAACAGTTCTGGGTGCGGAGTCGACACTCGACCGACCGCCGGAGCGGTATGTCGACCCGGCATCAGCGTTGCCGGTGCCGACCCCGTTCGCCCTGCACAGCCTCGAGGTCGTCAGCCCCTAGCTGCCGCGGCGTGGCGACGGACGTGCCGTGATGTCACCGAACGGCGAGTTGGCTCCACGACTCCGCGGCATACAGATCCCAGGTGCGGACCTTCCTCGATCGGGCCTCGGCCACCAACCGCGCGTGCAACTCGTCGTCCGTCAGCAGCGCACGCATGCCGTCGGCAATCGAATGATCATCCCGAGGGTCGACCAGGACCGCGCCGCCGGCGGCGGCGATCTCCCTCATCGACCCGAAATCGGAGGTGACGACCGGCGTTCCGCAGGCCAGGGATTCGGCCACCGGCAGGCCGAAACCTTCGTTGAGGGAGGGGAAGACGGTGAACCGGGCCGTCCGGTAGCCGCCCCACAGCACGTCGTCGGTGGCGGCCGAGATGGCCTCGACGGGTCGGCCGACGGCTGCCAGCCGGGTCAAGCGTCGCGGTGAACTCGCCGCTGTTCCAGGCATTGCCACCGATGAAGGTGAGGCTGAACTGCTGACCCTCGCGCCACAGCAGTTCGGCGGCGTGCAGCACGGCGAGATGATTCTTGCGGGGTTCGTGACTGCCCACCACCAGCACCAGCGGCAGTGCCCCGATGACCAACCGTGCCCTGGCGGCGTCCAGCACGTCGCGATCCTCCGGCGGCGCCTCGGCCGGCAGCAGCACCGGCTCGATGCGCGGACCTGGCAGCCCCGATCCGGCGAGCATCGATCGCCAACCCAGGTACTCCCCGCCCGCCGCCGCCGAGATGGGCACGATCACCCTGGCGTACCTGGCTGCCGCGAGATTGCGCGCGAACCCCGGAACCAGCCCCTCGTGACTGGTCTCCGCCGTGGTCATCGGCACCAGGTCGTACCCGATCATGTTCAGGGTGTTGTTGGAGAATTGCGCCATCGTCTGCAGATGGCCGGCCCGACTGGATTCCGCGGCCAATTCCGGGAGAATATAGGTGCAATTCCACGGAACAATGGTGTCGTCGTCGGTGGGAATGGTCACCGGCGGACCACCCCAACAGGCCCGGTGAATTTCCGGTCGGGACAGCAGTCGCATTCCGGAGAAGTCCTCGCGCCAGCCGATGGGGGCGGCGTCATGCGCGATCAGCCAGCGGCGGGTGACCTCCCGGGTGACCCGTTGAATTCCGGTGGCGAAATCGGTGCGCGAGGTGTGCTGGACATCCAGCAGATGGCGTCCGGTGACGATCGTCACCCTGCGCCGATCGTGCTGCCCGCCGGCGATCCACTCCCGGATGACGGCGATGACGGCCGCGGCCGGACCGTCGAGTTCGGCCTTCCGGACGGCGCGGACCACCTCATCGGCCGTCGGCATCCGCCCGTTGATCGCCGCCAACACCAACCACGCCTCGGGGCCGGGCAGCGCCGGGAGGGCGTCGAACAGGGCGGTCAGCATCACCGATGCTGTTTCCGCCGTGAACGTCTCGCGCTTCTCGCGCTCGTGCGGGAGGACCCGCAGCAGCGCCCGCATCCGTTGCATGACGGCCGCGCGGCTGGGCGGATTCAATTGCTCGATGTCGTCCGCCATCGCGGTGCGCTCGTCCGGCCGGGGGCCGCTCGAGGCCGGCGGCGCGACCGACATCGCCCCGCGGGTGGTGGTCCGCCGCCGCCGCTCAGCGATGATCGGGATCTTCACCATCGCCGTCTCCCCTCAGCGCCGCCAATTCCGGATCGACCAGAAATCCCCACAGCTCGTCCGCGTAGTTCTGCCAGGTGCGTCCCGGCCTCGCGGCTATTTCAGCCCGCAGCGCTGCCAGCTTTTCCGGCTCGGAAAGTAGCACGCGCATCGCGTCGGTCAGCGCGCGGTCGTCGCGCGGATCGACCAGCACGGCGCCGCCGAGCCGGCCGATTTCCGCGGTCGACCCGAAATTCGAGGTGATCACCGGAGTTCCATGGGCCAGCGACTCCGCCACCGGCAGGCCGAAGCCTTCGTGCAACGAGGGGAAAAGGGAGAACGCCGCGGACCGGTAGGCCTGGTCGAGCTCGGGTTCCGACACCGCCCGGCGAACCTTGATCGGACGCCCGGCGCCCTGCAACTCGGCGCACCTGGCGGGGAATTCATCGCCCCACCCGCTCCCGCCGATGAATTCCAGGGAGAACGCCAAGCCCTCGCGCCACAGCGTCTCGGCGCTGTGCAGCACGGCCAGGTGGTTCTTGCGGGGTTCATGACTGCCCACCGCCAGCACCGCCGGACGCGGTGACGCCGGCGGGTGGTCCGCGACCGAACCGGAGGTGGTCGGCAGCGAGATCTCACCCACCACCGGACCGCGCAGTCCCTGGGTGGCCAGCGCCTCGATGAAGCCGCCGAACTCGGCCGTCGCGGTGACCGAGATGCCCGCCATCCTGGAGGCGAACTTCATCGCGGTCAGATAGCGGACGAACTTGATCGAATCCGCCGGCGGCACCATGTCGGCCGACGCGACCGGAATGGCGTCGTACGCCACCCCGACGAGCCGGTTACCGGAGTGGTCCCCGATGCCGGCCACCCGGGCGAGCACGTCGGCGGCGGGCACCTCCACCATCACGACGACGGAGCGCCAGGGGACCAGCACGGTGCGCACCGCGCGCGGGCCGCGATTCCGCGGGCTCGGCTGGTTCGTCTGGTGTGGCCGGCCGGTCGGACCAGGCCGTCACGCGTGCCTTCTCGGTCGCGGAGAGCCGGCGCAGCGATCCCCTGGACGCCGCCCACGCGGCGGGCACGACGTCCCGGTCGGCGTCCCAGTGCGGCATCACGGACCGGGCGACCCGCTGGATCCCGGTGTGCAGATCGTGTTGCGCGGTGTGGTCGACGTCGACGATGACCCCGCCGACCACGACCTCGATCGCGGCCGCCGGGTCGCCGTTCTCCGCGGTCAGGCAGGAGTCCAGCAGGGCGATGGTCGCCGGCGCGCCCGCGGACAGTTCGACGGTCCGCCTGGCCTGGTCGACCTGATCGCGGGTCGGGTAGGCCGCGGTGACGGCCGTCAGCAGCAGCCAGATGCGGTCGTTGGTCGGTTGCGCCACCACGGCGTCGACCAGCAGTTCGAGTGACCTGGCAGCATCGGCCGCGGGGTCCGGGTCGATCTGCGCCGGCTCGGCGCCATCCAGCAGCAGCGGGGCCACCGTCCGCAGCCGCGCGGCCAGGGCCTGTTCGATGCGGTGGTGCAGTCGCGGCTGCTCCGTGGGGACAGGGGCAGATGCCGACGGGGTGGCCGGCTGGCCCGACTGATCGGGCACCGGCCGGCGGCGTGCCGCCCCGGTCACGGGCCGTGCCTCTTGGTCACGCCCCGGACCCGGCGCAGCGGCGTGGTGATCCGCCAGGACAGGGTGTGCTGGATCGCCTCGAGTTCCGACCGGAGCCGATCGACCTCGTTGTCGACCTGCTTGACGTGATTGATGTGCAGGGCGATCTGCTCGTCGGCCCTGGCCTTGTAGGCCGCGATCTCCGCGTCGGCCCGATCGTCGCCGGCAGCTGCGGCAGCGGCCCAGGTGCGCAAGGCGGCCGTTCGCCAGTGCAGGATGGCGGCCGAGTTCTGCTCGTCACGACGGCGAGCCTGCTCGGTGGCCCGCTCGTGTTCCGCCCGGATGCGATCGCGATCGTCGGCTATCCCGTCGCGGTCGGCGGTCAGATCGGTCGCCGCCTTGGTCAACCTGGCGACTTCCTTTTCGCGCCGAATCGTCTGGTACGACGAGTAGTCGTCCAGGATGTTGGCGGGGACGCTGAGCGGCGCGTGCAGGTCGTCCCATTTCTCGGCTGCCACATAGAACCGGGACAACCCGTCGAACAGGCAGAACCGGTAATCCGCTGCGGTCAGGATCGGCTCCCAGGAGTGATAGGTCGCCTCCGACGTCAGCGGTTTGGTGGCCTCCACCACCAGCACCCACGGGCGCCAGCGACGCAGATCGATGGTCTGCAGGACCGTGCGCTCCGCGCCCTCGGTGTCCACCACCATGAAATGGATGTCCAGACCCTGCCATCCGGCGTCCGCCAGCACCGCGTCCAGCCCGCGAGCGGGCACGACGACGTCCTCGACCTCCCAGCCGGCATCCCGGTGACCTGCGCCGACGTCGTCCATCAGGGTGGACAGGCCGGTGTCGGCGATTTGGTGCAGCGTCACCGACCCGCTCGGGTCGTCACTGATGGCGACCTCGACCACGACATCGCGCGGTCGCACCGCGCGCAGCTTCTCCGCGTAGGCATGCACCGGGTCGATCGTGATCCCGCTCCAGCCCCGCTGGTAGAAGGCATAGGTGATGGAGAAGTCGACCGGATCGTTGGCGCCGACGTCAACGTAGCGCCCGTTGTCGATCTTTCTCAGTGCTCTGAACAGGACGACATCTTCGCCGTTCTGCGCGTACGAAACGAACGGGGCTGACTTCACCGCGCAAACGGTACCGGGTCATTGCCGCTGATCACGTGTTCGTGGCCGCTCGGCCGGGTCGGATGCCGGTGGCCCCTGGGATCGACAGCAACGACGTCTGGTCGGGGTAGGGCAGGGTCGGCGTGAGGCCGGGCAGCCGCCGCTCCCGCAGGCCGCTGTCGGCGATGGCCACCTTGTAGCGGCGCCGGTGCGAATTGTCGAAAACGATCAGGCCGTCGGCGGCCAACCGCGGCATCGCGACGGCCAGGCATGCTTCGCGCGCGCGGCCGTCCACCACGATGAGGTCGAAAAGACCGACCGTGCCGTCGATCGCGTGGACGTAGGCGGAGAAATCCAGACCTTTGTTTCCCGGCTTGGCCGACCCGATGGCCGGGTTCGCCGCGGGCACCGGCTCGACCAGGCTGAAGTTGACATTCGACCGCGAGAGCAGGGCCGGACCGAAGTCGCCGGCGAATCCGGCGTGGTGCTCGATCGAGGTCACCTCGTCCGCGCGGTCGGCCAGCCACAGCGTGGACGCGCCCCGATCCGTACTCGAAAATCCGTACCGGTTGCGGGCGGTTCTGCAGCCAGGCGTCGACCACGTCGATCGCCCGGTAGGTCCACCACGGCACGCCCAGTTCGGCGATCGCCAGTGAGTCGTGCACCCGGGTCAGGCTGGTCACCCAGTGGCGAAGCCGGCGGTCGCGGTCGGGCGGCTCCGGCGGGAGCAGGCCGACCTTGGTCAGCAGCCGCCCCGTGCCCTGGGCGGTTCCTGCGTAGGTGCGTTTGGCCGCCCAGGCCAGCCGGCCCGAATGCTGCGCGACGACGCCGACCGTCGCCTGGCTGTCAGTCAGCAAGAGGACAACGCTCCGATCACGAGAAGGGCACCAGCGGTGTCGCCGGAGAAATAGTGGATGTGAGTGAGATCACCGGGCCGAGCTTCGGCACCAACCCGGCAGCAGTTGCAGCCAGCGGTTTGGTCCGCTCGGTCGAGGCGCATCATGACGAAGTTAGCAGCCGCGACCCTCCTGGAATGCCTTGTGGAGCGCGCGTGTACACCCAATCGAGCCGACCGACCTGGTATTTTTTCACCACAGGTGATGAACGATCATTCGCGGCCCGCTGGGTGCGTTTTCTGTTGTCCACATTCGGGAGAAGAATGAAGCTGATCGTGCAGGTGCCGTGCCTGAACGAGGAAGAGACGCTTCCCCTGGTGCTCGGCTCGATTCCCCGGCACATCGACGGCATCGATTCGATCGAGATCGTGGTGATCGACGACGGATCGACGGACCGCACGGTCGAGGTCGCCCAGCGCTTCGGCGCGCACGTCATCCGGCACACCCGTCGGATGGGGCTGGCCCGGTCGTTCCGTGACGGTGTCGATTACGCCCTGTACCGCGGTGCCGACATCGTGGTCAACACCGACGGCGACAACCAGTACCCGCAGGAATCGATCCCCGAGCTGGTGAAGCCGATCCTGGACGGCGCTGCGGACATCGTCATCGCGGACCGGCAGACCAGCAGCATCGAGCATTTCTCGCCGTTCAAGAAGGCCATGCAGCGCTTCGGCAGCCGGGTGGTCAACAAGGCGGCCCGCACCGAGCTTCCGGATGCGGCCAGTGGATTCCGCGCCTACTCCCGGCCGGCGCTGTTCCGGCTCACCGTCATCACCCAGTTCAGCTACTGCATGGAGACGATCATCCAGGCGGGCAACCGCCGGCTGGAGATCGTCAGCATCAAGGTCGAGACGAACCCCAAGACCCGCGAGTCACGGCTGTTCAAGAACATCTGGCATCACATGTTCAAGTCCGGGGTGGCGATCACCCGCAGCTACCTGATGTTCCGGCCGTTCGTCATCCTCGCCACCCTTGGCACGGTCTTCGCCGTGCTGGCCTTGATCCCGTTCGTGCGGTTCGGGTGGTTGTGGCTGTTCGACGAGGGCACCGGGCACATCCAGTCGTTGATCTTCGGCACGTCCATGGCGGTGGCCTCGCTGCTGTGCTTCGCGCTGCTGGTCATCGCCGACCTGTTGCGGACCAACCGCATCCTGCTGGAAGAGACGCTGGAGCGGACCAAGCACCTGCAGTACGACAAGACCGCCGGCCTACCCGCGCCTGGTCCGGCCGGTCGACGGTCGGGAGGCGGGTCGCACCGGGGATATCGGGCGCGACGCTGCGCGCCCGACCGCGTGCTCGACCTCCCGCGTTCGTCCCAACGCGCCATCTGACCTCGAGCCGATGGGGTTGGCTCAGTAGACCAGGTCAGGCGCCTTGTGGACGTGATGGATGGGTGCCGAGTCGGTGCGGCGAAGCGATCGGGAGATCGATGGACAATCAGGCGCGCCGGGTCCACGCTGATCGGTCCAGCTGTCGGCCAGTGGCGCGATCTGACGCACCGAACGGCAGAGCGGTGGGCCGGCGCGGAGCGGACCGAATCCATCCAGCTTGGGAGTCATGACAATGGTCGCAGTTGAGATCCTCGGCGAGCCCGCGGAGATCGTCGGAAGCAGTGCTGACACGTATTTCAGCTCCATCGCCCCGGGCACGGACGTCGCGGACTCCGTCATCAAGGGCGTTCTTCCGTTCGTACCGTCGGAGGGTGTGTGCATCGATGTCGGTGCGAACCTCGGGCTCTATTCGATTGCGCTGTCGCGGCGCTATCCTGACCTCACCGTCTATTCACTGGAGCCGGTTCCGGAAACGTTCCGATTCCTCGAGGCAAACGTGTCCCGCAATGCACCTGGTTGCAAGAGCTTGCAGCTCGCCTGCGGTGCGTCCGATGAGACGGCCCACATGCAGTTCGTCGAGCACTTTGCGGCCGGGTCTCATTTCAGTGTGAAGGAATCGCTGGCCAACGTCGAGAACACCGGTGACAGCGTGGTCGAGGTTTCGGTCAGAACTCTCGATTCGCTGGTCGGAGAACTGGGTTTGGACCGGCTCGATGTTCTCAAGATCGACGTCGAGGGTTTCGAACTGGACGTGCTCCGGGGCGCCCGCGCCGTCCTGTCGAGATTTCGACCGATTACCCAGATCGAGTTCAACAGCTGGACCTTTCTGTCGCATCGGATGACGTTGCCACAGGAGTGCCTCGACGAGATCCTTGCGATCTTCCCCTTCGTCTATGTTCACGCCCGTTTCGACGAGCGCCTGGCTCGCCTCTCCACACAGGTCGACAGGCATTCCTTGCTGTATGCGAACGTCACGCAAGGGACGGTCGATAACCTGATGTGCTCGTTTACTGATATCGCTCCGGATGCGCCGCCGTTCGCAGAGGTGTGGCCCGACTTCGTCCAGTCGGTCGATGTCCGTGAAAACGAGATCCATGAACATGTTCGCGCCATCGAGTCACGGGTTGAGGCACAGAAACTCGAAATTGCCGCCTCGAAGCGGAACGTGATCACCTGCGTGCGCATTCGGCGCGGTTGGAAACGCTGACAATCAACGAAGGCAAAGAGATCGAACAGCTTCGCTCCGAGGTATGTGCGATTCAGCACACGGTGTCCTGGCGGATGACCAGGCCTCTGCGCGCCGTTCGACGGTGGCCGGGCCGCAAGTCGTAGACGTCCAAGGAGCAAGACGACGGACGGAAGGGTCTTCGAGTATCGGCGCGCTGAGTCACGGCACTGTGAGGAGTGGCGGTGTGAAAACAGCGCCGTCACCGGTCGGTCCGAGCCGCTCACCTGCTCCACCCCAGCGCGGCGTGCACGGCCGCCCGCACGCTGGCGTCCGCACCCTGCGGGCCTGCCGGTAACGCTGCCACCGGCCAGAACCGCAGGTCGTCCGATTCGACGGAGATGGTGGGCGCGGCTCCGGGCGGCGCCAGCAGCGCGTAGCGGACGTCGAAATGCCTGGTCTGCGCGCCGAGCGAGCAGGTGATCGGGTGCACGTCCAGGTGCACCGGTGCGGCGCCGATCCGCAGGCCGTTGATGCCGCTTTCCTCTTCGGCCTCGCGCAGTGCGGCCGCGCCGATCGTGCCGTCACCCGGTTCGCAGTGACCACCGAGCTGCACCCAGCGCCCGACCCTGGGATGCAGCGTCAGCAACACGTTTCGTCGGTCGGCCGACAGCACCACGGCACTGGCCGTGACGTGGCCGGGGACGCACGATCGGGACGTGGCGTCGGGCCGTGCGTCCAGGAACGCCAGGAACGCCTCCCGTACCGCCGACTGGCACTGGTCGGGCGCGGCCCAGCCGCTCAGCACGGCTCGGGCATCGGCGTGCAGGGCGGCGTGCGCGGCCACCACCTGAGGTATCGGTTCGGCGATCGGACCGGGCACGGCGGGCGGATCGGGCCGTTCGCGCGGTCCTGTCACCGCAGGACCAGCCCACCGGAAGCCGGGGGTCGGGGGACGTTCCTGGTGTGCGGCTGACCGATGCCGACGGCGCCCAGCGGCTCCCAATCGGCGGGCAGATCCAGCACCGAACGCACCACCGTCGGGCAGAAGATGGTGGAGGAGATCCACGCCGATCCCAGCCCCTCCGCGGCCAGGGCGACCAGCAGGCCCTGCACCGCCGCGCCGCCCGCCACGGTGAACATGGTCTGTTCGGCGCGCCGTCGACGTTCGTCGGGATAGTCGTGCCGGCCGTCGCCGGTGATCAGCGGAACGACGATCTCGGTGGCCTCGCGGAGCACCTGTCCGCGGGCCGTGCGACGGGCGATCCGCTCCGCGGACCAGCCGTCGGCCGACAGGTCGGCCTCCCATTCGGCCAGCATCGCCTCGAGCAGGGCGTCGCGATGCTCGCGCACCCAGACGAACCGCACCGGAGCGGTGTGGTGCGGCGCCGGCGCGGTCAACGCGATGTCCACGCAGCGGGCCAGCACCGCCGGGTCCACCGGCTCGCCGGTGAACTGCCGGACGGTCCTGCGCAGCAGCACCGCCTCCCGGTGCCCCTGCTGGATGGCCAGGTCGGTGCCGAGCCGGAACAGGTCCTCGTCCCGGGGCCGGATCAGGCTGCGCGCCCCCTGAGCCACCGCCTGCTGACCGCGCGGATCAACACCGCGCGGATCGACAGGGAGCCCGCGGGCCACCGCGACGGGCACGCCGTCCAGCTTGCCCTTGACGAGGTCGCCGGCGGCCGCCAGTTCGTCACCGATGGCGACCTGGGTGACCACCAGCTCGTTGCCGAACGCGTCGACATCACCGCGGAGGTCGGCCAGTACGGTGACCCGGCCGCCCCGATGGCGACGTCGGTCACCCCCAGCCGCCACGCCCTGCCCTGGGTATCGGTGACGATCACCCCGACCGTCCGGCCGAGCCGCGCGAACTCCTCGCGGATCCGGGCGGCGGAGCCGTCCGGGTCGATCGGCAGCAGCGCGATCTCATCGGCCCGCACGTTGGATGCGTCGACACCGGCCGCCGCCGCGACGATGCCAAGGCTGTTCTCGACGATCTTGGTCCGGCCGACCTGGGCCACCAGCCGCACCGATTCGCCGTCGATCAGCGCGCGCCGCTGGGCATCCCGCTCGTCGGGATCGGTGGAGGACGGCACCAGCCGCCCCTCGACCTTGGAGAGCACCTTCGAGGTGATCAACAGCACGTCGCCGTCGGCGATCCACGGTGCGGCCGCCACGATGGCGCCGGTCAGGTCGTCCCCTGGGCGGAATTCCGGCAGGCCGAGGACCGGCATGATGCGCACGCCGGGCGGTGGCAGCGCTCCGTCAGACCCGGACACCGGCCACCTCCGCGGCGGCGGCCACCATCGCCGAGGTCGCGTCCGGGTCGGACATCAGCAACGGTCGGCGGACCACCGTCACCCCGGGAATGTCGGCCTCGTCGCCCTCGGCGATCAGGTAGCCGTCCAGGATGCCGCCGGCGGAGCGGGCACCGTAGTGCCGGCCGACGGCCTCGGCGGTGCAGTCGACGCCGATCGCGGCCAGGCAGGCGTCGGCGTGGCCCCGCACCGGAGCGCCGCCGATGAGCGGTGCCACGCCCACCACCGGGGCCAGGGTCGCCTTCAGTGCGTCGGCGATACCCGGCACCGCCAGGATGGTGCCGACCGAGACCACCGGGTTCGACGGCGCCACCAGCACCAGGTCGGCCCCGAGGACGGCGTCCAGCACCCCAGGGCCGGGGGTGGACTCGGCGGCGCCGATCGGGCTGATGGACAGGGCAGGCAGGGCGGCGCGGTAGCGGATCCACCATTCCTGGAAATGCAGGGCGGTCAGCGGTGGGCTGCCCGCCTCTGCGGCGTCGGCGGCGGCCGCCTGCGACGGCTCGGGGTCCTGCACGATGACGTGGGTTTCCACCCGGTCGTCGGTCATCGGCAGCAACTCGACCCCGGGCTGCCAGCGCTCGCACAGCGCCTGGGTGACCATCGACAGCGGGTATCCGGCGTCCAGCATCCGGGTCCGCACCAGGTGCGTGGCGATGTCCTTGTCGCCCAACGAGAACCACGGGGCCTCCGCGCCGTAGGCGGCCAGCTCGGCCGACGCGGTCCAGGTCTCACCGGCGCGGCCCCAGCCGCGCTCCAGGTCGGCCGCACCGGCCAGCGTGTACATGCACGAATCCAGATCTGGGCAGATCTGCAGGTTGTGCAGCCGGATGTCGTCGGCGGTGTTGACGATCGCGATCAGCCGGTGACCGTCGTCGGGCGCAGCGCCGAAGGGCGGGCGACCCAGATAGCGTTTGACGCCGAGCAGGAACTTGGCGCCGCCCACGCCGCCGGCCAAAACCGCGATCTTCACGACTGCCGATCCTTCCAGACCGCGATGCATGCCCCGGTCACCGCTGGGCCGTCGAGGGGCAACTGCCGGGCGTGGTCGCGGCCGCTACGGACCGGCGGTCCGCTCGATCGTCGCGTCATCGGTGCCCGCCGCCGGTTGCGATCGACCGGCCCGGCCGATCCCGATTCGCCCGATGCCGATGATGGCCATGGCGCACAACACATCGGCGAACGTCAGGAGCAGGCGCGAGACCAGGGCGAGCGCGGCCGGACCGCCGGCAGGCAGGTACGAGACGAACAGGGCGGCGATGATGGCGTCCCGCGGGCCGACGCCGGCCGGGGCGACGATCACCAGGAAGCCGACCACCCAGGCCAGGGCGAACCCGCCGATGGACAACGGCAGCAACGACGCACCGCTGCCGCCGAGGTCACGGGCCAGCAACCAGATGTGCACACCGAGAAACACCCAGGAGACCGCGCCCCAGACCAGGGCGGTGACGACGCCGCGCCCGGACAGCGCGTGTTCCAACGGCTCGCGGCGGACCAGCCGAAGGGCCCGGTTGAGCAACGAAGTCAGCACCGGCGGGTAGAGGACCACCAGCAGCGGCAGGATCAGCAGCAACAGCCACAGCAGGCCGCGGGAGGACTCGGAGACCAGGAACGGCAGGGTGACCGCGCTGGCCAGCAGGCCCGAGCCTGTGTAGAACATCATGAACACCAGGTAGGCCGACCCTGTCCTGGTGCGCGGGACGTCGTGCACCCGAGCCAGTTCGACCTGGGCGACGACGGCCCAGACGCTGCCGGGAACGTATTTGCCCAGCTGGCCGACGAAGTAGACATGGCTGGCGACCCGGATCTGCAGCGGCGAACCGAGATCGGACAGCACCGCCCGCCAGCAGAGCATGCAGGCGAACACGCCGAGGGTCGCCGCGACGCCGGACACCAGCAGCACGCCCGTGGTCATCTGCCGGAGCTGGGCGCTGATCTCCTGCCATTGGGTCGCCACCGCGACCACGACGAACGCGATCATCAACACCACGAACACCACGCGCACGGCGGTGATCAGGTGCTTGCGACGTCGGTGCGGGACCGGTGCGTCTGCTGTGCTGCTGATTTTCACCCACCCGGGATAGGGGACTGGACCGAGGATCGGAGCCGAGGGTCGGGGCGGACTCACCGCCGCCGCGGTGCGGGCGCCGGGAGCCGACCGCATGCGTCCCGCGGGTCCGGAAAGCGCAAGAATAGCCGCGGTCGGTCGGCGGTGGGCCGCTCACGCCCAGAACCGGAACAACCCGGAGCCGAAGCCCGCCAGCACCCGGTTGCCACCGGCCAGATCGAACAGCTGGGTGCCGAGCGTGAAGATCCAACTGCTGGCGCCCGGCACCGACCAGAGGATGGCGAAGACGGCGAGCGGCAGCCAGGGCCGCAGCGGCCGGATCCGCTCCTTGAACCGCGGCGGCAGATACGGCTCCAGGATGCCGAACCCGTCGAAGCCCGGCACCGGCAGCAGGTTCAGCACGGCCGCCACGAACTGCAGGAGGGCCAGATAGGACAGCGCGGCGCCCAGGTTCGAGTACATCGGTGCGGCCAGTTTCGCCAGCACGAGCCCGGCGATCAGGTTGGTGGCCGGCCCGGCGGCGGACACCAGGCTGGCGTACCAGCGGTGCCGCAACCGACCGGGCTCCACCAGCACGGCTCCGCCGGGCAGCGGGATCCCGCCGACCGCCAGCAGGATGATCGGGATGACGACGCTGTAGGCGACGTCGGTGTATCGGGCCGGGTTGAGCGTCAGGTACCCGCGGGCCCGTACCGAGATGTCCCCGCCGGCCAGCGCGACGGCGGCGTGCGCGAATTCGTGCAGGCACAGCGTGATGACCCAGCCGCCCAGCACCACCAGGAACACCCAGACCCCGGCCGGGTCGGCTCCCTGCTGGGCGGCGATCCCGGCACCGGCGGTGGCCACCACCACCGCTGGAAAGATCCACTTGCCACCCGTTCGGTTCGCCACGCGTTCAGTGTGACCTGTGGTGACGAAAGCGGGCCGCCAGGCGGCTCGATCGAGTCAACCTCGGTGACACAGCCATATAGCACCCCCGAGAGCTTGACGAGACACGGGACACACCTGTGTAATCACATCGGTGTCATTCATCGAGGAGTTCTCGTTCAGCCCGCCACCGGCGCGTGCCGGCGGGTCCCAAGCCAGCAACACCTCGGCGACAACGGCAGCCAGATCACGGTTCACGGCATCGGGCTGTGAGTTGGCTCCATCGGAAAGGACAGGTCCATGACGAGCTTGGGTCAGGCCTCCATGCAGGTTGTTCCGATACCTCTCAGCGGTGGCGCCGAACCGGAGTGGCACGAACGCGCGCTCTGCGCGCAGACCGACCCGGAGGCGTTCTTCCCGGAGAAGGGCGGCTCGACCCGGGAGGCCAAGAAGATCTGCACCGGCTGCGAGGTCCGCTCGGAGTGCCTGTCGTACGCGTTGGCGCACGACGAGCGCTTCGGCATCTGGGGCGGGCTGAGCGAACGTGAGCGACGGCGCCTCAAGCGCGCCGCCGGCTGAGCCGGTTCGCCGCAGCGTTCAGCGGTGCGCTGCTGCCGACCGCGCCGACGGCCGGGCCCGGGGTTGACCCGGCATCACGGTGAGCCGGTCGCGCGCGGCCTCCTCCACCAGGATCGGCACGAACTCCCGGGTCGGGTGGGCGTCGAACCGGTGGTACATCTCGCGAACCACCTGCCTGACGACGGCGGGGTCGATGGCGGGAAACTGTCGCGAAAGTCGTTGTGCGACATGATCAACTGCGTGGCGTTCGGTGTCGGCAATCATCTCCACCAGCCTGAGCGCCCGAACCGGGAGCCGTCAATCCAGCATCCGGTGAGCCGCGCCGCTCGACCGGATCGCGGCGACCACGCACCGACACCGTCGTCGTCACCCCAACGGTCGTGCACCCGGTGAAACTTGTTCCCTGCGTCCCATTCGAGAAATCCGCCCGGATCCGCGGCGGTACACCGCCGGGCAAAAGTGTTGTCGCACTGACCGTTACGGTGTACCCAGTCGTGCGCTGTCGAGCACCGGCGAGCACAGTCGAACAAAGTCGCCTGCCGGGACCTCGCGAGCGGCAGGAGCGGCAGCTGCGGATTCCCGGAATTCGATGACGGTCCGGCGGCCAGGGTCGGCCGGGCGCTTCGGTGGAGTGACTCGCACGGGTGAACCCGGCAGTGAATCCGAGCACCATCACCCACTCGGCCTACGTCCGAACGCTACCGTCGCGGGTATGCGGTTCCTGCTCAACATCATCTGGGTCGTGCTGTGCGGTTTCTGGATGGCCATCGCCTACGTGGTCGCCGGCATCGTCTGCTGCATCCTGATCATCACGATCCCGTTCGGCATCGCGTCGTTCCGGATCGCCGGGTTCGCCTTGTGGCCCTTCGGTCGGACGGTGGTCAGCAAGCCGATGTCCGGTGCGCCGTCGTTCATCGGCAACGTCATCTGGTTCATCTTCGCCGGGCTGTGGCTGGCGATCGCGCACTTCGTCACCGGGATTGCGCTGTTCATCACGATCATCGGGATCCCGTTGGCGCTGGCGAACTTCAAGATGATCCCGGTGTCCATGGCCCCGCTGGGCAAGGACATCGTCCGGCTGGACGACCCCTACGCGCTGCGCACCGTCAGCTGATCGCAGTCCGCTGCCTGTTATGGCGCCGTGCCGTCCGTCCCCGGTTCGCCCAGCACGGCGCTGAGCTGCTCGCCCAGCACCTCGGCGACCAGGTCACCCAGATCACCGGAATCGGTCGACCTGGCCTCCAACGGCCTTCGGTAGACCACCACTCTTGCCTTGGTCGGCCGGCCCCGGCCGTCGATGCCCGGCGGTACGAACCGGGACAGCGGCACCCCGGCGTCCAGCACCACCTCCGGAGCGGGCAACTCCGGGCCGTCGGCGGGGACGACCGGCACCTCGTCGACCGCGAACTCGAGCGCGTCCAGCTGTCCCGGCCACTGGTCCTCGAGTTCGACGACCGCTTCCAGCACGGCCTGATCGAACTGCTCGGCGCGGGTGCGCGAGGCGGGCAGGTTCTCCGGCAGCAGCGGGGTCCGCAGCCCCCGGCCCCGCCGGTCGCGGCGGGCTGACACCGGCGGCACGGGCAGCGCCACAGGTCGGCGGGGGAGTGCCGGGCGCACCCGGGGTGACCGGCCGGGCGCCGACGGCCGGGCCTGCCGGAACGGAACGGACTCGTGACCTGCCATGGCAGACCCAGTCTAGGAGCCGGCGCCGGCGCCGGGCGATCGACACCGCTGACCGGTCGCCGCAGCGGGTCAGCGCGGGACGGCGCGCCGTCGCCGCCACGCCGGGCGGGGCGCGTTATCGTGCCGCAGTGGCCAGATTGCGGCGTTGCTCACGGAGCGGTTGCACGAATCCCGCCGTTGCCACGTTGACCTTCGCCTACCGGGACTCGACGGCCGTTGTCGGCCCGTTGGCCACTGCGGCCGAACCGCATTCCTACGACCTGTGCGCCACCCACGCGGTGACCCTGACGGCGCCGCGCGGCTGGGAGGTGGTCCGTCCGGACGGCGAACTGGCCGACCAGGCCAGCATGTCCGACGACCTGGAGGCCCTGGCCAACGCGGTGCGCGAGGCGGGCCGGGCCGATCGAACCGCGGAGCCTCAGCCCGCCAGCACGGGTCGGCGCGGA
Organism: uncultured Actinomycetota bacterium; assembly: GCA_963709895.1. Taxonomy (GTDB): domain Bacteria; phylum Actinomycetota; class Actinomycetes; order Mycobacteriales; family Nakamurellaceae; genus Nakamurella. The sequence continues at coordinate 119,489 of CAVPYD010000004.1, forward strand.
CATCTCCGGGTGCTGCGTTCCCCGGAGTCCTGACCGCCGCCCCTCCGGCCTGGCGATCAGCCCCACCCAGTCCAGAACCGCACGGAGTGCCACGACTGCTGTCGGCAGCGAACCGTCACTCCCGGGGCATCGCGGTGATCGGTGCCAGCGGCTCCCGCCGGTAGTGTCTGCCCTCAGGGGCGGCTCGGCGATGCCTCGCGCGTCGGCGCATGGGCGGGCTCAGCAGCCGGCTCGGCGGCACGGGTCAGCGTCGGTCCGCCGGCCGTGGCCCGTCAGCAGCGCGCGGTGGCATCGACGGCGTCACGAGCGCGCCAGCAGTGATTCAGCAGACAGGCGGTCGACGACCGCCCGACAGTCAGGAGCAACACGGTGGGTGATGCGGTCATCGCGTCCGGTCCAAGCGGGTCAGTCGGCCCAGTCGGGTCAGTGGCTCAGTCGGTTCAGCCGGCAGCAGCCCGGTCCGGCTCGACGCCATCGTCAAGGCCTACGACATCCGCGGGCTGGTCGGCACCCAATTGACCTCGGACGCCACCCGCGCGATCGGTTTCGCATTCGGCAGCTTCGTCGCCGATCGGTCGCCGGCCGTGGTGATCGCCTACGACATGCGGGAGTCATCGCCCGAGCTGGCCGGAGCGTTCGCCGAGGGCGTCACCGGCGCGGGACTGGACGTGGTGATGGCCGGGCTGGCCTCCACCGACCTGCTGTACTTCGCGTCCGGATCGCTGCAACTGCCGGGCGCGATGTTCACCGCCTCGCACAACCCCGCCAGGTACAACGGCATCAAGTTGTGCCTGGCCGGCGCCGTGCCGATCAGCCTGGACACCGGGCTGGCCAAGGTTCGTGACGACGCGCAGGCGATCCTGGACGGTGCCAGCCCAGTGCTCGCCGCCACCCCCGGGTCGGTCACCGAACGGGATCTCCTCGCGGACTACGCCGGCTACCTGCGGTCGCTGGTCGACCTGTCCGGGATCCGCCCGCTGCACGTCGTGGTGGACGCCGGCAACGGGATGGCCGGGTACACGGTGCCCGGGGTGTTCGACGGGCTGCCGCTGCGCACGGAGGAGCTGTACTTCGAGCTCGACGGCTCGTTCCCCAACCACGAGGCCAACCCGCTGGATCCGGCCAACCTGGTGGACCTGCAGGCCGAGGTGGTCCGCACCGGCGCCGACATCGGGCTGGCCTTCGACGGTGACGCCGACCGGTGCTTCGTGGTCGACGAACTGGGCGAACCCGTTCCGCCCAGCGCCATCACCGCGCTGGTGGCCAGCCGGGAACTGCGCAGGCACCCGGGCGCGACCATCCTGTACAACCTGATCTCCTCACGCGCGGTCCCGGAGATCGTCACCGAGGCCGGCGGCGTGCCGGTCCGCACCCGCGTCGGCCACTCCTTCATCAAGGCCGAGATGGCGTCGACCGGGGCCGTTTTCGGCGGCGAACACTCTGCGCACTATTACTTCGCCGACTTCTTCCGCGCCGACACCGGGATGCTGGCCGCTCTGCATGTGCTGGCCGCGCTCGGTGAGCAGCAGGGGCCGCTGTCCGAGTTGGTGGCCGCGTATTCGCGGTACGCCGATTCCGGGGAGATCAACTCGACGGTGACGGACGTGCCCGGCAAGCTGGAGGAGATTCGCAACTGGGCCGCGCAGCACGAGGGGGAGATCGACGAGTTGGACGGCATCACGGTGACGATCCCCGGAGCACGATGGTTCAACGTGCGACCGAGTAACACCGAACCCTTGCTGCGGCTGAATGTCGAGGGTCCCGACGCGGCGACCATGGGGTCGCTTGCGTGACGAGATCCTCGCCCTCATCCGTTCCTGAAGCGGTATCCAGACTCCACGAAAGGCTCGCCATGGCCTCCACCAGTTCCGGCGCCGCACGTCCGACCGGGATCGATCCCCGGGCCGGTTTCCTGGCGGTCCGGCCGACCGCGCCGAACCCGCAGGGACTGGACCCGGTGCTGCTGGACGTGCTCGCCTGCCCCGCCGACCACCACGCACCGCTCCGGCTCGGCAGCCCGGACGACCCGGGCGCACCCAGCTTGACCTGCACGGAATGCGGCCGGGTGTTCCCGATCCGGGACGGCATCCCGGTGCTCCTGCTGGACGAGGCCAGTTCTCCCCACGACGGGGCGGACCGAAGCTCGGTGGGCCGATGACGACCGGGGATCCGGCCGCGGATCTGCACGACCCGGCGAGCCTGACCGCCGCGGACACCGGCTCGCTGTTGCCGTCCGCCGCGCTGGCCGGTGCGCAGGTGCGATCCGTCGCCGAACAGCTGTCCGGGCTGACCGCGCTCGACCGCCCCCGGGCCTTCGTGGTGGTCGGCGCGGGCGCCACGGTGGACGCCGCGCTGCTGATCGCGCTGATCGGCGAGCAGGCGCAGGCGCCGATCGTGGGCGCGGCGAGCCTGCCGGCCTGGGTGGGGCCGCTGGACGTGGTGGTGGTGTTCGCCGCCGGGATCGACGACATGATCGCGTCCCGGGCGGCCGCGGTTGCCGCCCGGCGCGGGGCCGCGGTGTTCGTCCGATCGTCGGCGGACGGCCCGGTTGCCGACGCGGCCGGCGGCAACCTGTTGGAACCGAAGGTCTCGCTGACCGAAACGCTGGCCGGCCCGGCCCGGCTGGCCCTGCTGACGTCGGTGGCCGCGGCCGCCGGGTTGTTCCCGCGGCCCGACTACGAGGGCGTCGCCGAGCTCCTGGATGCGATGGCCCTGGCCTGCCACCCGAGTTCCGAGTTCTTCGTCAATCCCGCGCTGCCGCTGGCCGAGCACCTGACGGCCGGCACCCCGTTGCTGATCGGCACCGACCCGGTGGCCGATGCGCTGGCCGGGTACGCCCGCCGATCGCTCGGTGCGCTGGCCGGGATCGCCGCCTCGGTACTGACCGCCGGTGAGGCCGCCACGTCGCCCGCCCTGCTGGCCAGGACCGCCCCGCCGGACACCGCGGCCGGGGTGTTCTACGACCCCTTCGAGGACGAGGGAGAGGACCCCGGCCAGCGGATCAGCGCGGTGCTGCTGTCCGGGCCGTCGATGAAGGCGACCGCGGAGACGTCCCGGTTCTCCGCGGCACTGGATGCGGCCGTTCCCCGAGCGTTCCGGATCGGCCGTGACGAGATCGTGGAGCCAGGAACGGCGACGGCCGGCCCGGAGCACGCCGAGGTGGAGGCGTTCGCGTCCACCGTGCTGCTGATGAGCAGGCTGGACTTCACCGCCGTCTACGCCGGGCTGGCCACCCGGGCCCGCCCGCCGGCCGACCTGCCCGACGGCATGGGCCGCCCGGGACGCAACGCACAGCACGTGTCGCCGGCCGTCGCGCCGTCCCCCTGGACCGAGAGCGAGCCCGGTTCGTGGAGCTGATGCACAACCGGATTCGGCCGTACGCCTGGGGCTCCCGGACCGCGATCGCCGAACTCCTCGGCGCGCCCAGCCCGTCCCCGCACCCGCAGGCGGAGCTCTGGATCGGTGCGCACCCGGCGGATTCCTCGACCCTGGTGGACGAGCGCGGCGAGCGATCCCTGGCGGATCTGATCGCCCAGGACCCGATCGGCATGCTCGGCGAGCCGTCCTACTCACTGTTCGGGGCGCGTCTGCCGTTCCTGCTCAAGGTGCTGGCCGCCGACGAGCCGCTGTCCCTGCAGGCCCATCCGTCGGTCGAGCAGGCCACCCGCGGTTTCGCCGCCGAGGAAACCGCCGGCATCCCCCGCACCTCGGGCAACCGCAACTACCGGGACAGCTCGCACAAACCCGAGCTGATCTGCGCGCTGACGCAGTTCCACGCGCTCTGCGGTTTCCGGGAGCCGGAGGCCACCGTCCGGCTGCTCGGCGGGCTCGGTGTGCCGCAGTTGGACCACTACCTCGGGGTGCTCTCCGGGCAGCCGGACGAGTACGGCACCAGGGCGCTGTTCTCGATGGTGATCACCATCCCGCCCGCCAAGCTCGGCCCGCTGCTGGCGGACGTGCTCGCGGCGTGCGTGGAGAAGGTCAGGGCAACCACACCGTCGGAATTCGACCTGGAATACCGCACCGCGCTGTCGCTGGGCGAGCGGTACCCGGGTGATCCCGGGGTGCTGGCGTCGCTGCTGCTCAACCGGTTCGTGCTCGAACCCGGCGATGCGCTCTACCTGCCTGCCGGCAACCTGCACGCCTATCTGTACGGGGTCGGCATCGAGATCATGGCCAATTCGGACAACGTGTTGCGCGGCGGTCTGACGCCCAAGCACGTCGACGTCCCGGAATTGATGAAGGTGCTCGATTTTCGGCCGGGTGACGTGCCGGTGCTGCGCGGGGATCCGGTCGGCGACCGGCATGTCGTCTACCCGACCCCCACCCCGGAATTCCGGTTGAGTCGGCTGGAATTGCACGGCGAGAAACGTGAAGTGACTCATCCCGGGCCGCAGGTGTTGCTCACCATCAACGGCGAAATCGTGGCCACCGACGCCAAGGGTTCCGAGATCACCGTGCCCCGCGGCCATTCCGTCTGGTTCGCGGCCAGCGACGGCCCGGTGTGGATCAGCGGCAACGGCACGGTCTTTCGCGCGACCGACGGGCTGCCCGGCTGATCGGGTGAGGCGCCGGCCGGATACCTGCGGGAACCGGGGCACCGATTCGTGACGTGACCCCGACACACCGGCGACCTGGGTCGTGCTGATCTGTTGCTGGCGGGCGTTTTGCCGATACGTTTTCCGGGCACATGGTGGCTGTCTTCGTCGGTGGGTGTGCCCTGTCCGGGTTTGCCCTGCTCGCGGACATCCGCATCGACTCTGCGGTCGGAAATGCGGCTGGAACACAGCAGAACGGGAGCTGAGAAATGGCATCTGTCTGGCGCACGAAATCGGTCGAGCAATCCATCCAGGACACCGACGAACCCGGCCACAAACTCAAGCGCACCCTGTCCGCGCTGGACCTGACGATCTTCGGCGTCGCCGTGGTGATCGGCGCCGGCATCTTCACCCTCACCGCGCGGGTCGCGGCCACGACAGCGGGCCCAGCTGTGTCCATCGCCTTCGTCATCTCGGCGATCGCCTGCGGACTGGCAGCGATGTGTTACGCGGAGTTCGCCTCCACCGTCCCGGTGGCCGGCTCGGCCTACACGTTCTCCTATGCCACTCTCGGTGAGCTGATCGCCTGGATCATCGGCTGGGACCTGGTGCTGGAGCTTGCCCTGGGCGCCTCGGTGGTGTCCAAGGGTTGGTCGCTGTACCTGGGCAACCTGTTCACCCAGTTCGGTGGCTCCCTGGAGACCACGATCAGCCTGGGGCCGATCTCCTTCGACTGGGGCGCGGTGCTCATCGTGGCGGTGATCACCTGGATCCTGGTGCTGGGTACCAAGCTGTCCGCCCGCACGAACATGGTGATCACCGGCATCAAGGTGGCCATCGTGCTACTGGTCATCATCGTCGGGTTTTTCTACTTCAATGCCAGCAACCTCTCGCCCTTCATCCCGCCCAGCGAACCGTCCCCCGCGGGCAGCAAGTCCGGCCTCGAGCAACCGCTGCTGCAGCTGTTCACCGGCGCCGCGCCGTCCTCCTTCGGTCTGTACGGGGTGCTGGCCGCTGCGTCGTTGGTGTTCTTCGCGTTCATCGGGTTCGACGTGGTCGCAACCGCAGCCGAGGAGACGCAGGAACCCGAAGCGGGACCTTCCGCGCGGGATCTTCGGCTCGCTGGCCATCGTGACGGTGCTGTACGTACTGGTCACCATCGCGCTGACCGCGATGCAGCCATACAACCAACTGGGCCCGCTGCAGCCGGATGGCAGCTACGACAACGATTCCGCCACGTTGGCCACCGCTTTCACCAACATCGGGGTGGACTGGGCCGCGAACGTCATCGCGATCGGTGCCCTGGCCGGTCTGACCACCGTGGTGCTGGTGCTGATGCTCGGCCAGAGCCGGATCATCTTCGCGATGAGCCGGGACGGCCTGCTGCCGCGCGGGATGGCCAAGGTGGACGAGAAGCGCGGAACCCCGGCCAGGATCACCATCGGTGTCGGCGTGGCGGTGGCGGTGATCGCCGGCTTCTCCGACATCAGCGTGTTGGAGGAGATGGTCAACGTCGGCACGCTGTTCGCCTTCGTGCTGGTGTCCATCGGAGTGGTCATCCTGCGGAAGAAGCGCCCGGACCTGGAGCGGTCGTTCAAGGTCCCGTTCATGCCGGTGATCCCGATCCTGTCGGTGCTGGCCTGCCTGTGGCTGATGATCAACCTGACGGCGATCACCTGGGTGCGGTTCGTCGTCTGGATGGTCATCGGGGTGGCGGTCTACTTCGCGTACGGCAAGAGCCACTCGTTGGTGGGCAAGCGCAAACGCGAAGGCTGGGAGCTGGCCCAGGAAGAGATCGGGTCGACCTGGAAGGCGGAGACCGAGAGCGGCTGGGTCGGTCCGAGGCAGGCTCACGCGGAGCGGCGGTCCGGCGGGCATCCAGGTGGGCAGCCCGAGCCGGCCGCACCGCCGCCCGGCGAATCCGAACCGCCTGACAATCCGCGCAGGGCCGATCCGCCCGGCGGAGGCGGTATCCCGGGTCAGTGACGGTGGTCCCTACCCTGGGGCGGTTGCGGTGTCCTGTCGGGAGATCTCCCAGATCTCCCAGATCTCCCAGTCTCCCATCTCCCAGATCACCGAGCGAACCGCCCGACGAATTCGGCCGAACCAGCCTGCGCGCGGGCGAGCGGCACCAGGCGAAAGGATGTGCCATGTTCGACTCGCTGCTGGTGGCCAACCGGGGGGAGATCGCCGGCCGGGTGATCCGCACCGCCCGCCGGATGGGGATCCGGACCATCGCCGTCTACTCGGAGGCTGACGCAGGACTGCCGTTCGTCACCGCGGCCGACGAGGCGGTGCTGATCGGGCCGGCCAGCCCCGCGGAGTCCTATCGCAACGGGCCAGCGGTGATCAGGGCCGCGCTGGCCACCGGTGCCATGGCCGTCCACCCCGGCTACGGCTTCCTGTCCGAGGACCCCGCCTTCGCCCGCCAGGTCGTCGATGCCGGGTTGATCTGGGTGGGACCGTCACCGGAGGCGATCACCGCCATGGCGGACAAGGTGGCGGCCCGCAACCTGGTCGCCTCCGTCGGGGTGCCGGTCGCGCCAGGCACCGAGGAGCCCGTGCGGACGCCGGAGGATGCCTCGCTGGCCGCCAAGGAGATCGGCTACCCGGTGATGATCAAGGCCGCGGCCGGTGGCGGCGGCATGGGCATGGCGGTGGTCGACTCGCCGGAGTCGCTGGCCGCCGAGTTCGAGAAGGTCACCGCGTTCGCCGGCCGGCTGTTCGGCGATTCCTCCGTCTTCATCGAGCGGTACTTCCCCCGGGTCAGGCACGTCGAGGTGCAGATTCTCGGCCTGCCAGACGGCACGGTGATGGCCGTGGACGAACGGGAATGCTCCGTCCAACGGCGCCACCAGAAGGTCGCCGAGGAGACCCCGTCGCCCGGCGTCGACGAGGCGCTGCTGGCCAGGATGCTGGCCGCGGCCCGCCGGGCGGGGGAGGTCGTGCACTACCAGGGTGCGGGGACGGTGGAGTTCCTGGTCAGCCCGGCCGTCAGGGACGCCGCCGGCCGGCAGCGGAAACCAGCGGAGTTCTTCTTCCTGGAAATGAACACCCGGCTGCAGGTCGAGCACCCGATCACCGAGGCGGTGCTCGGCATCGACCTGGTCAGCGCCCAGTTGCTGATCGCCGCGGGCGAGCACCCGGGTTTCGCCGAGGACTCGCTGGCCCATCACGGGCATGCCATCGAGCTGCGGATCAACGCGGAGGATTCGAAGAGGTTCCTGCCCGGACCCGGGGCCATCACCCAGTGGCGCGAACCCATCGGCGAGGGCATCCGGGTCGACGCCGGGTACGCCGCGGGGACCACCGTGACGCCGTTCTACGACTCGTTGATGGCCAAGCTGATCGTGCACGGTGCCGACCGGGCGCAGGCGCTGGCTCGCGCCGCGCAGGCGGTTGCGGACTTCACCATCGTCGGGCCGAAGTCCAACCTCGCCTTCCATGCCGAGCTGCTGGCGAACCCTGAATTCCTCTCCGGCGATTACGACACCGGAATTGTGGGAAGGATGCGTACATGACAAACAACGCAGCCAGGGGTGGTGTTTGCCGCCGTGCGCGGGCCTGGGTAGGTTCGCAGGCGGACCGTTCGCCGCCCGTCGTGGCGGCCGGCGATCGAGCTGGTCAGACATGACGACAGCGTGGTACCCGACGCTCTTGACAGCTTGCCCTTTCACGACCGTTCACCATCAACACCCCGATGAAGTGAGGCCGACGTGGCATTGCCCCAACTGACCGACGAGCAGCGTGCCGCGGCCCTGGAGAAGGCCGCCGCCGCCCGCCGTTCCCGCGCGGAGCTCAAGGAGCGGCTCAAGCGGGGAGGCACCACCCTGAAGCAGGTGCTGGCCGACGCCGAGAACGACGATGCCCTGGCCAAGCTGAAGGTTTCCGCGCTGCTGGAGTCGTTGCCGGGTGTCGGCAAGGTCCGTGCGGCCGCACTGATGGAGCAGTTCGAAATCGCTCCCAGCCGCCGGGTTCGCGGGTTGGGCGAGCGACAGCGACAGGCACTTCTGAACGAGTTCGGCTACTAGCCAACAGTGAGCGGCACCGGCCCCGGGTCGGACGTTCCGGCGGCCCAGCAGTCTTCCGGGCAGGCGGGATCCGCGCTGTCCGGCCCGGTCCGTCGGGGGCGATTGTTCGTGCTGTCCGGTCCGTCCGGAGTCGGCAAGAGCACCGTGCTGACCAGGGTGCGCTCGCTGATGCCGGACCTGTGGTACTCGGTGTCGGTGACCACCAGACCCCGTCGTCCCGGTGAGGTCGACGGGGTCAACTATCACTTCGTCAGCCGCGAACAGTTCGCCGAACTCGTTGCCCGGGACCAACTCCTCGAGCACGCGCACTTCGCCGGCAACCACTACGGCACCCCGCGCGACGCTGTCGAGCAGCGGCTCGCAGCCGGTCAGGATGTCCTGTTGGAGATCGAGGTGCAGGGCGCCCGGCAGGTTCGGGCCGCCGCCGGGCTGGGCCCCGAGGCCGTACTGATCTTCCTGGCGCCACCGTCGTTCGACGAATTGGCCCGCAGGTTGGTGGGCAGGGGAACCGAGGACGCGGCGACCCGGGACGCCAGATTGCTGGCCGCGCGCGCTGAACTGGATGCCGAACGCGAGTTCGATCACACCATCGTCAACACCGATGTTCGGTCGGCGGCCGCGGGCTTGGTACAGTTGATGGCTGGGTCGCGCCCAGGTTCACCCGTGGGCTGAGTGCGATCGACCGAACTGGTTGGGCTGGTCGGTACTGGTTGGTCCATCGGGGCCGCCGCCGTCGGTCGGGCTCGATCAGCCTTCGAAAGATTTCTTGAGTGCGCGGCACCGAGCCGCCTGCGTCCCCGACGAAACCAGGAGTCCTGTGCCGATGAGCACTGCAGCCGATAGCGCCGCACCAACGGCCGCCCAGATTGCCGCGGCCGGCATCACCTACCCGCCGATCGACGAATTGCTGACCCGCACCAGCTCGAAGTACGGGCTGTCGATCTATGCCGCCAAGCGCGCCCGGCAGATCAACGACTACTACGCCCAGCTCGGCGAGGGACTCCTGGAATATGTCGGGCCGCTGGTCGAGCCGCTGCCCAAGGAGAAGCCGCTGTCGATCGCGCTCCGCGAGATCAACGCCGGGCTGCTCGAGCACACCGAAGGCGAGTGACCCCACCCGGTGACGAGGTGCCGGCCGTAGCGGTGCCCGCTGCGTCCGGCGGTGCAGGTGCGTCTGATGGCAGCCGCGTGCGCGGCCGGGTGGTGGTCGGCGTCGGTGGCGGGATCGCCGCCTACAAGGCGTGCGAACTCGTCCGTCGGCTGCGCGCCGATGGGTTCGACGTCACCGTGGTGCCCACCGCCAGCGCGCTGAAATTCGTCGGCGTGGCCACCTGGGAAGCCCTGTCCGGGCACCCGGTTTCCGGCGACGTTTTCACCGATGTCCCCGCGGTGACCCATGTGGCCACCGGCCAGCAGGCCGACCTGGTGATCGTCGCGCCGGCCACTGCCGACCTGATGGCCCGCGCCGCGGCCGGCCAGGCCGACGACCTGCTGACCGCGACGCTGCTGGTCACCCGGGCCCCGGTGCTGATGGCGCCGGCGATGCACACCGAGATGTGGACCCACCCGGCCACCGTGGCCAATGTGGCGACCCTGCGCTCGCGGGGCGTCGTCGTCATCGATCCCGCCGTCGGCCGGCTGACCGGAGCGGACAGCGGGCCGGGGCGGCTACCCGAACCAGAGCACATCGCTGCGCTGGCCGACCTGCTGGACCGTGATCCGCAGGCGCTGCGTCCCGACCTGCTCGGGCGACGCATCGTCATCTCGGCGGGCGGCACCCGCGAGCTGCTCGATCCGGTGCGCTACCTGGGGAATCGTTCGTCGGGTCGGCAGGGGTACGCGTTGGCGCTGGTCGCCGCCGCCCGCGGAGCCCAGGTCACCCTGGTGTCCGCGAACGCCCCGCTGCTCGAGCCGCCGGGGGTCGCGGTCGTGCCCGTCACCGACGCGCGCGAGCTGGAATCGACGATGGTGGACCTGTCCGCCGGTGCCGACGCGGTGGTGATGGCCGCGGCGGTGGCCGACTTCCGGCCGGCCAGCACGGCCGCCACCAAGATCAAGAAGGTCAGCGGCCAGGATCCCGCGCCGCTGGCGCTGGTCAAGAACCCCGACATCCTGGCCAGGCTCTCCCGGCCGGGCCCGACCCGTGCGCAGGTGGTCGTCGGTTTCGCCGCGGAGACCGGTGACGGCTCGGCCGACCCGACCGCATCGGTGCTGGCCTACGCCAGGGAGAAACTGGCCCGCAAGGGCTGTGACCTGCTGGTGGTCAATCGGGTCGACGACGGGCGGGCATTCGAGGTGGCCGACAACGCGGGGGTGATCCTGGCCGCGAGCGACCGGCCGGGGGACTGGTCCGACGTCGTCGCCGAAGCCCCGATCGGTCCCAAGACCGTGCTGGCCGCAGCGGTCTGCGATGCCATCGCCGCACGACTCGGCCCACCGGACTGAGGGTAAATGCGTCAAGAGCGGCACGGCGCGGTGAGAGAATGTACCGACCTTCCAGCCGGTACCGCCCGCAGGTATCCCATCCATTGAACCGAATCTCTTGTTCTATGACCCCCATCCAGCGGGCCAGCCCGCCGCACCGTAGGAGCCCGTTCCGTGACGTCTCGCCTGTTCACCTCCGAGTCCGTGACCGAGGGACACCCCGACAAGATCTGTGACGCGATCAGCGACACGATCCTGGACGAGCTGCTGCGGCAGGATCCCAACAGCCGGGTGGCCGTCGAGACGATGGTGACGACGGGCCAGGTACACGTGGCCGGTGAGGTCACCACCAGCGCCTACGCCGACATCCCGACCCTGGTCCGGGAGACCGTGCTGCGGATCGGGTACGACTCGTCCGCCAAGGGCTTCGACGGCGGATCCTGCGGGGTGAACGTGGCCATCGGCGCCCAGTCCCCGGACATCGCGCAGGGCGTGGACACCGCCTACGAGGCACGCACGCACAGCGCCGAAGAGATCGACGACCTGCTGTCCCAGCAGGGCGCCGGCGACCAGGGGCTGATGTTCGGGTACGCCTGCACCGACACCCCCGAGCTGATGCCGCTGCCGATCGCGCTGGCCCACCGGTTGGCCCGCGGCCTGGCCAGTGTCCGCAAGTCCGGCGCCGTGCCGTACCTGCGGCCCGACGGCAAGACCCAGGTCACCATCGAATACGCCGGCGACCGCGCCGTGCGGCTGGACACCGTCGTCGTCTCCAGCCAGCACGCGGAGAACATCCACCTCGAGCAGTTGCTCGCCGTCGACGTCAAGGAGCAGGTCGTCGAGCCCGAGCTGGCTTCGCTGGACATCGACGTGAGCGGGTACCGGCTGCTGGTCAACCCGACCGGCCGGTTCGTCATCGGCGGACCGATGGGTGACGCCGGGTTGACCGGCCGCAAGATCATCGTCGACACCTACGGCGGGATGGCCAGGCACGGCGGCGGCGCGTTCTCCGGCAAGGATCCGTCCAAGGTGGACCGGTCCGCGGCCTACGCGATGCGCTGGGTTGCCAAGAACGCGGTCGCGGCGGGTCTCGCGGACCGTATCGAGGTGCAGGTGGCGTACGCGATCGGCAAGGCCTCCCCGGTCGGGCTGTTCGTGGAGACCTTCGGCACCGAGCAGGTGGATCCGGTCAAGATCGCCGACGCGATCCGGCAGGTGTTCGACCTGCGGCCGGCCGCGATCATCCGCGACCTCGACCTCAAGCGTCCGATCTACGCGCAGACCGCCGCCTACGGCCACTTCGGCCGCACCGACGTCGACCTGCCCTGGGAGAACACCGACCGCGCCTCCGACCTGAAGTCCGTCCTCGGCATCTGACCCATCCCGCCCCCACCTCACACCCCGCCGCCCACAACCGGCGTGCCCTTTTCCGGCGTGGATCAACGTCGCCGGCGGTGCGCCACGAGGCGCTGTTTGTTCGAGTGGAGGTGAGAGGCCACCACCGCTGCCCCTGTCGTAGCAGGGCGGTGTAGCTGAGGGCAGCCTGTGCCGGGATGCGCCGGTGTGGGTGGGAGCAGCCCTGACGAAGCCGGGTCGGTCCAGTACTGCCAGATGGGGTGGGCCCGGTGAGCGTGGCGGGAAGGAGTACGAGAGGAACAAGCGTTTACGTCCCTTAAATGTTGACCGGCCCGGAACTTGGCGGATGTGGGCCGGGTGCGGTGCGCACCCTTACCGGTTGTTGTTTGGGCTGGTGGGGGGAACTTCTGGGTAGCTTTCGTTGGGGTTGCCGGGAGGTCGTGGTGAATGTCTACGGCGTAGCCGCGACGATGCCGCAGGGACCGAGTTGGGCTCTTCACCCGTCGAGCGAACAGCAGTGAACGTGGGAACCGTCCCGGTCCTCACCTGGGGTCGCGTGAACCGGCGCGGCCCGCGGGTTGGGTCCGCAGTCGACCGATCGGGTCGGGGCGGGGCGGGGCGGAGCCGTCGTAGTACTCCGAGCCGGGGAGAGCCCGGCACATGGGGAAGGGCGGCAGCGGGTTCGTGAAGGGATGAATGCTGTGATGCCGAAAGATCCGCCGGTGAATACCGGCGGCCCGGACCCTGGTGATCCACCGTGGGTGCGGGTATCGGGGATGCAGGTCAAGCTTCACCGTTGGGCGGTGGCCGATCCCGGTCGCCGGTTCGATGATCTGTTCAATTTCGTGTACGACCGGGCGACGCTGCAGGTGGCGTTCGACCGGGTGGTCGGCAACACCGGGGCCAGGACCGCGGGGGTCGACGGCCTGCGGGCCGCGGACATCCCGAGACTGCCCGGCGGGGTTGAGGGGTTCCTGGACGAATTGCGGGCATCGGTAAAGGACGGGTCGTTCCGTCCGTTGCCGGTGCGGCAACGGTTGATCCCGAAAGGTCACGGATCGGGCAAGCTCCGCAGTCTGGGGATCCC
>CAVPYD010000005.1:0-454772 GCA_963709895.1 uncultured Actinomycetota bacterium
GAAGACCGCCGCCGGACTGAAGTACTCGCGGAGTGCTCAGTGAGTTACGCGGCGACGTCGCGACCAAGCCACCTGGCAACCCAGCGTGTGGGAGGCCCTGATGTCGGAAGTCTCCGTCCGCGAGCCTTGGGGCGACCTCTTGCCCGCGCAGTACGATCGCGACGTGCCTGAGCCCGCCCCCGGCAGGCCCGCGACCACATGCGTCAGTTCGCCCCCGCCTTCCCGGTCAGCGATCTGGCCGCGTCGCTGGCGCACTACGCGCGCCTGGGGTTCACCACCAGCGAGTACACGGGCGACAGTGCGGCCGGTGGCTATGGCTTCGCCCGCCGCGACGCCGTCGAGCTGCACCTTGGCACGGTCCCCACCGGTTGAACGACGGCGCCGACGACCGCCTACCTGTTCGTGGATGATGCCGACGCCCTCGCCGCCGAGTGGCGTGAAGCGGGTGCGGACGTCCGACCACCGGAGGACACGCTGTGGGGCAAGCGCGAAGGCGTGATGATCGACCCCGACGGCAACATCATTCGCTTCGGCTCACCGCTGTGAGACGCGCCCGCACGTCTACCTGCAGTGACCAAACCTGCTAGCAGCGTTCGAGTTCCGCGGTCAGCCGCCGAGCCTGCCCACACCGCAACACCTCTCGAGCGTAGATTCAACCGTTTCAAGCAGCGGCGGAGGGTCAATCCCGGGTGCCCGTGAGGCGGCGACGAGGGAGCCGGATACTGAACCCTGACCGGCCGGCGGTCAGATCGAATGCGGAGGATGTGATCGCGATGCGACGTGCGAAACGAGCACGCGGAGCCGTGTCGTCCGATCGTGTCGCCGCTGCTGCGCTCGCGGTCGCCACGGTGTGCGCGACCGTCGGGATCTCGTGGCATTGACCTCGACGTCGGAAGCGAGGGCCCAGTCGTCCGCGATGGTGCTGGGTGCACCCGTCCAGTCGCCGTCGGATGCGACGGGCACCGGGGTTTCGGTACCGGGCAGCCGAGCGGAGCGATCCCGTCATCGAGCACGACGGATCAGAGTTCTTCACCCGAGCCCACCGCAGGCACGTCCCAAGGATCGTCGCCAGCTTCGGTGTCGTCAGCGCCGGCGAACCCGTCATCGGAGACCACCGCGTCGACAACGCCGTCCGCGTCGAGCGAGAACAGCACCGTCGAAGCCAGCACAACGATTTCGGCTCCTGCGCCGGTGACCGTCGTTCAGACCGTCGCCCCGGCGACGCCGCCCGCCGCGGTGCAGTCGGGGATCGGTCCCGGCACCGTGCTGATCGCTCTCGTCGTCCTGTTGATCGCTCTGGGAGTGGTGGTGCTGGCCGTTCGCGCTGGCCGGACACGTCGACGGTTCGGTCGGAGCGCACCAACCGGGCCGTCGACGGAGGCGGTCTACCCGACACCGTCACCCACGTCCGTCGCCACACCAGCAGATTCGGTCGGGTCGGCCGGTTGGTCGTCACCGATCGACGGTTCCGCGTTGCCCGAGCTGATGGCATTCATGGTCGAGCTCGGCGACACCATGGTCGATTCCGGTGACCCCGTCACGCATGTCGGCGAGTGTCTCCGACGAGTGGCTGAGATCAATGGGGCGCTTGGGGCCGAAATCATCGTCCTGCCGACAGCATTGATCATCACGCTGCCAGGCATTGGTGAGGCGCGCACGGAGGTCGCGTCCACCGGGGGGTCCAGGCTGCGGTTGGATCAGGTCGAGGCCGTCTTCACGGTCGCCGGGGCGGCCGAGCGCGGCGACCTCGGGCCGCGAGCGGCTCTCGTTGCAGTGCGTTCGGCGCGAGATTTGCCGCCGTCCTACGGACCCGGCGTGATCGTGGCGGGCCACGCCGTGATCGCGATCGGACTGGCTATCATTCTCGCTGGCGGCTGGTCGGACATCGCCGTCGCGGCGGTACTGGGTGCCGGGGTGGGCGTCATCAAGCAATTGGCGGCACGCCGGCGATTGGCGATTCAGGTCTTTCTCCCAGTGCTGTGCGCCGTTCTGGTGGCCGCGGCAGTGGCATTGCTCGGCCGGACGGCGGTGAGCCCGTACCTGTTGCCGCCGATCCTCGGCGCGCTGGTGACCTTCATTCCCGGTGGCCTGCTGACGACCGCGGTGATCGAATTGGCGACCGGGCAAATGATCTCCGGGGCCAGTCGATTCGTTTACGGGGCGCTGCAACTGGTCCTGCTGTCGTTGGGCATCGTCGCCGGTCTGCAACTGGTCGGCATGCCTGCCGTCACGGTCGCTGAAACCCAGACCTCCGTGATCGGCGCCATCGCGCCGTGGATCGGCGTGCTGATATTCGGGGTCGGTGTCGTGCTGAGCTACTCGGGCAGACCCGGATCGCTGGGCTGGATGCTGCTCGTTCTCTACGTCGCCTACGCCGGGCAGGTCCTCGGCGGGCTGCTGTTCGGCAGCTCTCTCTCGGCATTCGTGGGAGCGGCCGTGATGACCCCGGTGGCGGTGTTCGTGGCGACCCAGCGGACCGGGCCGCCGACCTTGGTCACGTTCCTGCCGGCGTTCTGGCTGTTGGTTCCCGGCGCCATCGCGCTGGTCGGGGTCACCCAGGTGATGGGCGACGCCCGGGTGGACGGGGTGTCGTCCATCCTGAATGCGGGCGTGACGATCGTCTCGATCGCCCTCGGTGTGGTGCTCGGTCTCGGGCTCGGCGACTGGGTCACGCGGGTGTTCCACCGGTCAGTGAAGACCTAGGGTTCCTCACCCGTATGGGAGGCCGGCCCGTTCAACGCCGATCGAGTGTCCAGGAACCTCGACGGCAAGATGCGTACCGGAGGGTGAGAACGTCACAATTGAGAGATACGCCTGCGCGTCCAAGAACCCGAACCCATAACGTCTGGACCGCGACCATTAACTCCATCCTGGCCAAGGCGCGTCGTGTCAATTCGCCGATCAACAAAGCCATCAATCAACAATTCACGCACCGCTGGCGCAGGGCAGAGGCAAGTTCTCACAGATACGAACAATTTCCCACTCTACGGCGTCTTCACCACCGGCAGGACCCCGCGCCGGCGGTGAACGCCCGTCCCCCCAGTATTTTTCGTGCCGGACGGATGTGAGAGAAATGTCATGGACGGATACCGGGTCCGACCGCGGGAAACTTGATGCTGATCGAGGTCCGCGGACACGATGGACATGTTGGGGGCATACGGTGGTAGTTGGGGCCATCAAAGCGTCACCAATCTAGGCGGCTGTAGTCATGCGAATCACACTTACCCCGTTGCGTTTTCTCCAGCGGGCGGCCTCGGTGCATCCGGACCGGACGGCGATCATCGACGGCCCGCGATCGTTCACCTACCGGGAAATGACCGGACACGTCACCCGTCTCGCGCAGGCATTCAGGGCCAACGGTCTGCAGCCCGGTGACCGAGTCGCCTACCTCGCGCCCAACTGCGCAGAGGAACTCATCGCGCACTTCGCGGTCCCGCTGGCCGGCGGTGTCCTGGTCACCCTGAACACCCGGCTGTCCCCTGCCGAGGTCGCCCACATCGTCGAGCATTCCGGCGCCGGCTTCTTGCTCGGCGACGCACCGCTGCTCGAGCCCGCCCTGCAGAACCTTTCCGCCGTCACCACGGTGCGCAAGATCGTGACGCTCCCCGCGGAGACGGCCAACCGGTCGCGTTGCCTGGCACCAGCTGCTATGCCGACCTGCTGGCCACCGGCAACGACGAGACCCTGCCGTTCACCGTCGCTGATGAGGACGACCCGATCAGCCTGAACTACACCTCGGGCACCACCGGCGACCCGAAGGGTGTGGTCTATACGCATCGCGGCGCCTACCTCAACGCGCTGGGCACCGTCATCCACCAGGGGTTCAGCGACGGGTCCAGCTACCTGTGGACGCTGCCGATGTTCCACTGCAACGGCTGGTGCACCACCTGGGCGCTCACCGCCGTCGCCGGTACCCATGTCTGCCTGCGGGCGGTCCGCGGGGACGACATCTGGCGGCTCATCGACCAAGCCGGCGTCACCCACATGGCCGGGGCACCTCCCGTGCTGACATTGATGGGCCAGTCCGCGCTGGCGCACCCGCTGTCCCACCCGTTGACGTTCACCACCGGCGGCGCCCCGCCGACTCGCGCCTTCGACGACCTCAACGTTCGCGTCGTGCACGCCTACGGGCTCACCGAAACCTATGGCGCCTACACCACTTGCGAACCGCAGGAATCCTGGTCGCTGCTGCCGGCCGCCGAACGCTCGCGGCTGCAGGCCAGGCAAGGTGTCGGCATGCTCACTGCGGACGCCGCCAGGGTCGTCGCCACCAGCGGTGATCCCGACGTGCTCATTGACGTTCCGTCGGACGGGGTCACGATGGGCGAGATCGTGATGCGCGGCAACACCGTGATGAAGGAGTACTTCGGGGACCCGAGAGGGACGGCCGCTGCTTTTCGCGGCGGCTGGTTCCATTCCGGCGATCTGGGGGTGCGGCACCCTGACGGCTACATCCAGCTGTTGGACCGGGCAAAGGACATCGTGATCTCCGGCGGCGAGAACATCTCCACCATCGAGGTGGAGAACGCGCTGATGTCCCATCCCGCGGTCGCCGACGTCGCGGTGATCGCCGTCCCGGACGATCGTTGGGGCGAAAGGCCGAAGGCGTTCGTGGTGCTGGCCGCCGGCCAGCACGCCGGCCAGGCCGAGCTGATCGCCCACGTCAAGGAGCAGATCGCGAAATTCAAGGCCCCCAAGGCGGTCGACTTCGTCCTTGAAGTACCCAGGACATCCACCGGCAAGCTCCGCAAACAGGAACTCCGCAACCTCGAATCGGCCGCATTTCGTAGCAACCGGCGCGCATGAACGGCGCAGTGCGCGATACGGCGTGAGCCACCAACGCCAGCGAAGGCGACCAGCGAATCGGTCGGCCGGCTCGGCGGTACAACGATAGCCTCCCGACATGCGCCTCAAACTCGGCCGCCCGGACCTGAGGTCGTTCCACAGCATGTTCGACGTTCCCATCGCCACAGGAGATCTCGGCGTCACGTTCCTGGGCGTATCCACCCTGTTGCTCGATGACGGCGACAGCGCGGTGATGACCGACGGCTTCTTCTCGCGGCCGTCTCTGAGCAGAGTGGCAGTCGGCAAGCTCGCGTCAGATCCCATCCGCATCGACTCTGCGCTCACCCGGCTCGGGCTCGGCGGCACGAACCCGGGATTCAGGCTCCATGCCGTGGTGCCCGTGCACACCCACTTCGACCACGCCATGGACAGCGCGGCTGTGGCGAAGCGCACCGGAGCGGTTCTCGTCGGAGGTGAGTCTGCGCTCAACATCGGCCGCGGCGCCGGGCTTGGTGACGACCACATCCAGGTCGTCACGCCGGGGAGCAAGGTGACCCACGGCGCCTTCACGCTCACGTTTCTCGAGTCTCGGCATTGCCCACCTGACCGATACCCGGGCCGCATCACCACACCTGTCGTACCACCGACCAAGGCCGCAGCGTACAAGTGCGGTGATGCCTGGTCGATCCTCGTCGAACACACCACCGGGCGGAGTGCCCTGATTCAGGGCAGCGCCGGTTACCTGCCCGGCGCGCTCGACGGGCGCCACGCCGACGTCGCCTACCTCGGAATCGGCCAGCTCGGGGTCATGGACGAGGGCTACATCCGCAGCTATTGGGCCCACACCGTGCAAGCCGTCGGCGCGCGCCGGGTCGTATTGGCCCATTGGGACGACTTCTTCCGTCCGCTCAACCTGCCCCTGCGCGCCCTTCCGTATGCAGGCGACGACCTCGACGTCACCCTCAGAGTCCTGGGCGACCTGGCCGACCGGCAAAGGGTCAGCCTCCACCTGCCTACGCTATGGCGCCGGGAGGATCCATGGCGCGATTGACCAGTGAGGGTGCGAGAACTGCACGCTGCCAATGACTTTCGTCACTTGGATCAATGTTATCTCAGGCGGCGGCCAGCGCCGTGTCCGTGAAAGCGTCGAGCGCGGGATTGACGCCGACGAGGGTGAATTCCCGCTCCACCACGGTGAGCTCCGCACCCCAGACATCACCGATGATGCGCCTGAGGTAATCGGTGTAATGATCCCAGCCCTCGCGCGGCGTGCCCGCCCCATAGGCGCCGCCCCGCACGGTGCACAGCACCACCTTCCTGCCGGCCAGCAAAGGTGGACCGCCGGCGGCGGCGCGCGGATCGGTGATGACCAGGTCGACCCATGTCTTGAAATGTTGCGAGACACCGAAGTTGTACAGCGTCACGGCGAGCACAATCGCGTCCGCGGCGAGCAACTCGTCGACCAGGGTGGCGGTGAACGCTGTGCGCCGCTTCTTCGACCCGCTGTCCGCCGAGCAGGTCGAGGCCCTTCGCGTCATCGGCGGGCTCATCGCAGGCGCCGTCCGCTGCGCAACCCCGTCGGCCTCGGAGAGGGCCGACCTGCCCCCTTCCGAGGGCGGCGACTGCTGAACACCGTTTGACTGGTCAGACGTATAGTATATGGGTCATGCGTATAGCCGCCGATGTTGGTGGGCGCGAGACGTCCGACTTGACGGCCCGCGCGAGGATCCGGGACGCGGCGATCAGTGCTTCGCCGAGGACGGGTTCGAGGCGTCGTTCCGGACGATCGCGGTTCGCGCCGGTGTGTCGCCCGGTTTGATCACGCACCATTTCGGCTCCAAGGCCGCGCTGCGCGCGGAGTGCGACAGCGAGGTGCTGCGCCAGTACCGCGCGGTGAAGTTCGACGCGATCGCGCGGCCGAGCGCCCATCTGCTCGAGGGGCTGACAGCTCCGGGCGCCTCGGCCACGGTCCTGGTCTACATCCTGCGCGCCATCCACGCCGGCGGGGCGTCCGGGCGTGATTTCCTGGAGCACCTCATCGACGATGCGCGCCTGATCATGGCCGAAAGCGTCGCCTCCGGATTGGTACGACCCTCGCGCGACGAAGAGGCACGGCTCCGCTATCTCGTGTACCAGACGATCGGTGCGCTGCTCGTGCAGTTCCTGATGAACCCGGGCGCGAACGCCGAGGAGTTCGTCGCGTCCCTGCACGCGGATCGGCGCGACACCATCCTGCCAATGCTCGAACTGCTCACCGAGGGCATGCTCGCCCGCCGGGAGTTGCTCGACGACTACGTCGAATTCCTCCACGGGCCCGGCCGCCCCGCGGGAATCGCCCAAGAGAAAGGACTTTGACATGAGCCACACCCAACAGGGCCCGGCACCGGCAAACGATCTGGCGGTGGAGATCCGTGGATTGACAAAGAGTTTCGGCACCGTCCAGGCACTGCGTGGGCTGGACCTGTCGGTCCCGACCGGTCAGGTCACCGGATTCCTCGGGCCCAACGGGTCGGGCAAGTCGACCACGATCCGCATCCTGCTCGGCCTGCTGCACGCCGACGGGGGGCAGGTGAACATGCTCGGCGGCGATCCCTGGGCCGACGCGGTCCGGCTGCACCGATCGATCGCCTACGTGCCCGGGGACGTCATGCTGTGGCCCAACCTCACCGGCGGTGAGGCGATCGACATCCTGTGCCGGCTATCGGGCCCGCTCGACCCGAACCGCAAGAAGCTCATGCTGGACCGTTTCGACCTCGACCCGACGAAGAAGGCCCGCACCTACTCCAAGGGCAATCGGCAGAAGGTCGCCCTCGTCGCGGCGCTGGCGTCGAAAGCCGAACTACTGCTGCTGGACGAGCCGACCTCGGGGCTGGACCCGTTGATGGAGGCGGCGTTCACCGAGTCCATCGGCGAGGTGAAGGCCGACGGCCGATCGGTGCTGTTGTCCAGCCACATCTTCTCCGAGGTCGAGAGGCTCGCCGACCAGGTGACGATCATCCGCGACGGCGTCACCGTCGAATCGGGCACCATTCCGCAACTGCGCCACCTCACCCGGTCGCAGGTCACCGTCGTCCTCGGACGCGGCGCGGGCGGCCTCTCGGCGATGCCGGGGGTGCACGACGTGCAGGCCCTCGACGGCCACGTCACGTTCGCGGTCGACGATCAGGAGCTCCCCGCGGTGCTGGCCGCCGTCGCCCAGTTGCAGCCGAGCTCGTTGGTCGCCAACCCGCCGTCGTTGGAGGAACTGTTCCTGCGCCATTACGGCACGGAGCTCGTCGCGCTGAACGGGAAGGGACGATGACCGCCACCACGCAGCCCGTCGGCCCAGGCGGCCGCATCGGCGGCTCGCCGCCCGGCCACCGACACCCTCGCCGGCACCGGCACGATGATCCGACTCGTGTTGCGCCGCAACCGGATCCGGCTGGCGGTGTGGTGGGTCGTGCTCGTCGGCCTCTTCGCCTACGTCGGCGGCCTACTACAAGGACATCCTGGCCACCCAGGCGGCGCTGGACGACTTCGCGGCGATCAGCAACGTCCCCTCGATCAAGGCGCTCACCGGCCTCGCCGCCGCGCCGAACACGCTCGGCGGTGCGGTCTGGACCAAGATCTGGATGACCTGCGCACTGACGCTGGCATTCGGCGTGTTGTTCCTGGTCACCCGCAACGGGCGCGCCGACGAGGAGGTCGGCCGTACCGAACTGCTGCGCTCACGCATGCTCGGACTGCACGCCTACTCCACGGCGTCGTGGCTGGTGAACACGGCCCTGTGCGTCGCGGTCGGCGCGGGCGTCGCACTGGTCTCGGCGGCCGCCGGACTCGACCCGCCCGGCGCCGGGATCACCGGCTCGCTCATCGTCGGGGCGTCGATGACCGGTGTCGGGCTCGTCGCCGTCGGCGTCGGCGCCGTTGCGGGTCAGGTGACGTCCACCTCGCGCGGAGCCAACACGCTCGGCTCGATCGTGCTGGGCGTCTGCTACCTGCTGCGGATGGTCGGCGACCTCGGCGACGGGCGCCTCACCTGGGTCTCGCCGATCGGCTGGGGCCAGGAAATGCAGCCATGGGGGGCGAACCGGTGGTGGCCGTTCCTGCTGCTGCTCCTGCTCACCGCGGCATTGCTCGCGCTCGCGCTACGACTGGAGACGCGCCGTGACTTCGGCGCCGGGCTGTTCCCCGAACGCCGCGGCCGCCCCTGGGCGCCGCCCCGGTATGCGACACCGCTCGGCCTGGCGCTACGGCTGCAGCGCGGCCCCATCATCGGCTGGACCGTCACCATCATCCTGTCCGCGCTGATGTTCGGCTCCGTCGTCAAGGCGATGACCGACCTGTTGACCGACGCCGGCGGGACCGCGGCCGACCTCCTTCGAGGCACCGGCGTCAACGCGCTGCTGTCCCTGCTGATCGTGATGATCGCCTTGATCACCACGGTGTTCGCGCTCCAGTCCGCGATCTCGCTACGGACCGACGAGGCCAACGGCATCATCGAGCCACAACTGGCGGGCGCGATGTCGCGCACCCGCTGGGCGAGCCGCCGCCTGCTGATCCCGGTCGTCGGGTCGGCGGTCCTGCTGCTGGTGGGCGGCGCCGGGATGGGTGCCGGCTACGGCTCGATCACCGGTGACCCGACCCAGACGAGCCGGTTGGCGCTGTCCGCCCTGACCTACTGGCCGGCGGTGATGGTCTTCGTCGGCATCGCAGTCGCGCTGTTCGGCTGGCTGCCCCGGCTGGCGATCCCGCTGACCTGGGGGGTATTGGCGGCGATGTGGTTCATCGTCATCGTCGGCGACGCCCTGCACCTGCCGAGCTGGCTGTTGAACCTGCTGCCCTTCTCGGCCACCCCCTACGTGCCCTACCAGGAACTGACCTGGCCGCCGCTGGCGATCATGACCGTCGTTGCCGCTGCGCTGGTCTGGACCGGGCTGACCCGCTTCCAGCACCGGGACGTGCAACCTGGATGAATCGTGCGGCCCGTCATCGGTAGATGGCGACGAATTCGGCGACGCAGGCCGGCCGGTCCGATTCCTCGAGTTCGTAGACCACGGTGAAGACCGCTTCGATCCCGGCCGGCCGCTGCTGGGCACCCAGCAGGGTGACGACGGCGCGCAGTCGGCTGCCGACGGGTACCGGGGTCGGAAAGCGGACCCTGTTCAGGCCGTAATTCAGGGCGGCTGTCAGCTGTTCGACGTGCAGTGTCTGGGAGATCAGCCGCGGACCCAGCGCCAGGGTGAGATAGCCGTGGGCGATGGGTCCGCCGACTGCGGTCCATGGAGGCAACCAGGATCTTCGGGCTCGACCAGGCACCGGGCTGAGCAGTCGGCGTCCGAGTCTGCCTCGGCGGACATCGTCGCCGGCGGAACCCCGTCGGCGAAGATCATTATCGGTCGATGACTTATCACCCGAATGGCCCACGGCAGTGGTCGTTACGAGGGACTGGCAACCCACTGACCTGGGGCTATGCAGTTGTCAAACGTTCATCTACAGTCCCGCATATGACAGTGCCAGGCCACGTGCCCTCGGTGGACGAAGTCGCCGAACTCGACCTCACCAGCGACGCCGTCGAGGAAACCGCCCATCTCCAGCGGCACTTCGGCCGCCGGGAGATCCTGCTGTTCACGATCTGCACCCTGGTCGGGGTTGACTCGATCGGCGCCATCGCGGCGTCCGGTGCCGAGGCGTTCAGCTGGCTGATCATCCTCGGCATCATCTTCTTCATCCCGAGTGGGCTGCTCTTCGCCGAACTGGGCACGGCCTTCCCCGAGGAGGGCGGTCCGTACCTGTGGGCCCGGCTGGCCTTCGGCAGATTTGTCGGTGCCGTCAACAACTTCCTGTACTGGGTGACGAACCCGGTCTGGTTCGGCGGCACCCTGGCCACCCTGGCGATCGCGACCTACGAGATCTTCTTCAACGACGGCGAACCACTGCCCGCGTGGGGGTTTTACCTGCTGGGCCTCGTCTTCATCTGGACCGGGACATTCTCGGCCATCCTGTCGTTCTCGGTCGGAAAATGGATACCGATCTCCGGGGCTTTCGCCCGCTTTGCGCTCCTCGGGTTCTTCACCATCTCCGTCATCATCTTCGCGATCAAGAACGGCGTGAACGGCGTCCACGCCGGTGATTTCGGCATCTCGTATCCCGGTTTCGTGGCACTGCTCGGGCTGATCATGTTCAGCCTGGTCGGGTTCGAACTGCCGAACACCGCCGGCGATGAGATGAAGGATTCCAAGAAGGACGTGCCCTATTCGATCCTTCGATCCGCCATCTCCGCCATCCTGCTGTACGGCGTTCCCGTGCTGGGCATCCTGGTGGTCCTGCCGACCGACCAGGTGACCAACCTCGGCGGGTTCATCGACGCGATCAAGTCCGTGTTCACCGTCTACGGCGGGGAGATCGCCGAGGACGGCACCGCGACGCTGTCCGGGGCCGGGGCGGTGTTGGGCGCCATCGCCGCGGTCCTGTTCATCCTCTGCGCCCTCTCCTCCGGTACCACCTGGATCATGGGGTCGGACCGCGCGCTGGCGGTGTCGGGCTACGACGGCGCGGCCCCCCGCTACCTCGGTCGGTTCAGCCCGAAATTCGGCACCCCCGTGCGGGTGAACGTGCTGTCCGGTCTGCTGTCCACCGCCGTGCTGGTGATGGTTCACGAGATCAGCAACGGCGATGCAGCGAAGTATTTTGGTGCCATCCTCGGCATTGCCGTCTCGACCACGTTGATCTCCTACATCGGCGTCTTCCCGGCGTTGTGGCGGTTGCGGGTGAAGTTCCCGGATCACCCCCGCTCGTTCCGCGCCCCGTGGGCTCCGTTCCTGTCGGTGTGGTTGACGATCCTGGTGCTGTTCGCTTCCGTGCAGCTGGTTGCCCCCGGCTTCGGCAGCGAGTGGTTCGGTGACGATTTCCGGCCCGACGGCTGGGCCGCGGACGAGAAGTGGACCTACCTGCTGACCGAGGCGATTCCGCTGGTCGTCTTCGTCGCGGTCGGTGCGATCTTCTACCTCATGGGCGCAGCCACCAGGCGGGACCGGGGAACCGTGGCGCTTCAGGCGGCGAAGGACGAGGCTGTCCGAGCCGATTAGCGCCGATGAGCGCCGATGAGCGCCGATGAGTTTCCTGGTTTCCCCACCGGGTGTCCGCCGATCGGAGGAGCCCGGATCAGCCGGCTGATCCGACGGTTGGCGGACACCGGCGGGCACTCGCCCGCGAGACGCTCATGCAGGCCCGGGAAATCCCCGGACCAAAGATCGAAAGGATCAGTACATGAGCAAACTCATCGCTCTTGCCGCACTGTCCACCGCGGGCGTCCTGACCGGCCTGGGCGGCGGCACCGCCGAGGCAGCCGAAACCGCGTCGGGGACCGGCACCATCAAGGGGTTCGCCACCAGCTACACCAGCCCGTCGAACCAGTCGGTGGCGGTGGATCACCTGCCGGACGGCACATCGGTCGACACGCTGTGTTTCCGGGAAGGTCAAGTGCTGAACGGGAACCCGTTGTGGTTCATCATCAACGTCGACGGCCAGTCCGCCTACGTGCACCGCGACGTGATCGTCCCGCCGGCCAACCTGCCGCACTGCTGACCTGCCGCACAGCCGAGCGATAGCTCTGCTGAACGGCAGCTCTGCTGAACGGCAGCGCTGTTGAACGGCAGCTCTGTTGAACGCAGCACCGGGCGGGTGGTGCACCACCCGCCCGGGCTCGCGACGGTGCGATGGACAACGCCGGCGCGAGCCATCAGCGGCCGGGCAACCCGCCACGCGCCGCGGACATCCGGGGAATCACTGATGGGCGTCTTGCTGTTTCGGCGTTGCCCGTCGTGCGCACGGGCCTCGAGCGTCCGGACCATTGCTCGATGACGTCGCTTGCCGCCTGCCGGATGTTCCCGCCCTTGGCGGCGTTCCGCAGCCATTCCTCGGCCGCCGCCTCGGTCAGCTGCCGGTGATTCATCAGCAAGCCCTTGGCCTGCTCGACGAGCTGGTGCTCCGCCAGCGAGCCCTTGAGCGACAGCGCCAAGGCGAGCAACGCGACGTTCTCGGCATGCCGGGCCAGCACCAGTTCGGTCGTTGCCAGCAGCGACGTCGGCAGGAACGGCTTGACCAGGCAGGCCATCGCCCCGGAGGCAACAGCCTCGTCGACGAGCTCAGCGTGCGACGGCGACATCAGCAGGATCACCGGACACGACGGCTGCGCCGAGATCCGACTGCTGGCCGTGATGCCGTCCATCACCGGCATCGCGACATCCATCACCACGATGTCAGGACGGAGGGCGGTCGACATGGCCACGGCCGTGTGCCCGTCCCGAGCGGATCCGACGACGGTCAATCCACCCTCGGTGAGCACCTCGGCGAGGTCGAAGCGGGTGGCGTCCTCGTCCGCCGCGACCAGCGCCCGACGCGGGGCTGGGCTGGCCGAATCGGCGGGGCGTGCGCCCATTGGGGATCTCGCAATCTGTTCGGTGGTGCGAACCGGCATCGGTGCGATCAGTACCCGATCGACCTTGCGCCAAACGTGAGCCCGCAGCTACACCCGGCTGCCTCGGGCGCCAACTTGGTGTAACTGTGGGCCGGTTGGGGTACTGAGCTGGCACGGCGCGTTGTCGCAGCACAACGTCCATGGACCAGAAGGGGTTTTTGCGATGATCAGAGTCTTGGTCGTCGACGACCATGCCCTCGTCCGGTTGGGCGTGTGCATGCTGTTGGAGCAGGCCGACGGGGTTGTCGTCGTCGGCGAATGCACCGACGGCGAGCAGGTCCCCGGCGCGGCCCAGCGGCTGCAGCCGGACGTGGTGCTGATGGACCTCCGAATGCCGAGAGTCTCGGGGCTGGACGCCACCCGGGATCTGCTCCGGCTGCTGCCTGACGTCCGTGTGCTGCTGCTGACCGCGGCGGCCGGCGGCGGTGTCGTCGACCGGGCGCGGCGGGCGGGCGCCGTCGGCTGCGTGTTCAAGGGTGGTGCCGCGGAGGACCTGGTGAGCGCGGTGCGCGACGTCGCTGGCGGCCAGACCGCATGGCCGTCTGATCCCCTTGGCGTTTCCGCCGCGCCTGGGTGGTGATCCGGGTAACAGTCGTGGTGCCATTACGCTCGGCGTCGATGAGATGAACCCGGGCGCGACGTCACCGCTTCCGGCCGTCCGTGGCGGAAGGAGACGGCCGGGTGTCGACTTCCGCGCAGCCGCCGCCGGTGCCACCCGTGCGTGCCGTCCCCCGGCGCCCACTTCCCCGGCTTGACCGGCGAGAGGTCGCCGCGGTCTTCGCCGGCGGCGCGGTGGGGACGCTGCTCCGCGCCGCGCTGGCCGAGGCGTTTCCGCATTCGGCGACCAGCTGGCCGTGGCCGACCTTCGCGGTCAATGTGCTCGCCGCGCTGCTGCTCGGATATTTCGTCACGCGACTGCAGGAGCGGCTGCCGCTGTCCAGCTATCGCAGGCCGCTGCTGGGCACCGGCCTGTGCGGTGGGCTGTCGACCTTCTCCACCATGCAGGTCGAACTGCTCAGGATGATCGATGCCGGCTCGTACGGTTTGGCCCTCGGCTACGCGAGTGCCAGCGTCGTAGCCGGCTACCTGGCCATCCAACTCGCCACCGCCGCGGTGCGCCGGGTGTGGTCGGCCCGATGACTGCGCTGGTGTGGGCCGGGGTGGTGCTGATCGGCGGTTGCGGGTCGGTTCTCCGCTTCGTGGTGGACGGCGCGGTGGGAGCTCGGCTGGGCAAGGGATTCCCGTTCGGGACCCTGGTGGTCAACGTGAGCGGTGCGATGATCCTGGGCTTGATCGCCGGTCTGGCGCTCGAGGGTAACGAGGCGCTGCTGGCCGGTACCGCGGCGGTCGGCTCGTACACGACGTTCTCCACCTGGATGCTGGAAACCCAGCGGTTGGCCGAGGAGCGGCAGAACCGTTCAGCAGCGGTCAATGTCGTTGCCAGCCTGGTGCTCGGTGTCGCTGCCGCCGCAGTGGGCCGGCTGATCGGGGCGCACCTGTGATCGAGGACTGCCTCAAACTCACCGTGTATTTCGGTGAACGCAAACGCGTCGGCAGCCAATTCGTCGCCGACGCCCTGCTCGACCTGTACGGACGTGAGCAGATCGCCAGCAGCGTCCTGCTCCGCGGTGTCGAGGGCTTCGGGCTCAGGCATCACCTGCGCACCGACAGCTCGCTGAGCCTGTCCGAGGATCTGCCGGCGGTCGCGGTCGCCGTCGATACCCGGGAACGCATCGAGGCGGTCCGCGAACAGGCGGCGAACCTGGCCACCAGCGGGTTGGTGACCCTGGAACGCGCCCGCATGCACACCGGTGATGTCTCTGCCGTCTCCCTGCCCGCCGAACTGGACGAAGCCACCAAGCTGACCGTGTACCTGGGTCGGCAGGACCGGGTGAACCGGACGCCGGCCTTCATCGCGGTGTGCGACCTGCTGTACCGGCGGGGAATCGCCGGTGCCACCGCGTTGCTCGGGGTCGACGGCACCACCAACGGCGTGCGGCAGCGTGCGCGCTTCTTCGCCCGCAACGCGGACGTGCCGATGATGGTCATCGCGGTCGGTTCCGGCGAGCAGATCGCCGGCGTGCTGCCCGAACTCGGTGAGCTGCTGCGCACACCGATGATCACCCTGGAGCGGGTCAGGGTGTGCAAACGGGAAGGGCAGTTGCTCGCGACGCCGCACCGGCTGCCCGCGACCGACGAGCACGGTCTGGCGCTGTGGCAGAAGTTGATGATCTTCAACTCGGAAGCCGCGCTGCACGACGGGCGACCCATCCACCGCGCCATCACCCGGCGGTTGCGGGAGTCCGGCGCCGGCGGATCGACGACGCTCCGCGGGATCTGGGGATTCCGTGGCGATCACCCGCCGCACGGCGACCGCCCGCTGCAGCTCGGTCGCCACGTGCCGACGGTCACCATCGTGATCGACACACCGCAACGCATCGCCGAGTCCTTCCAGGTGGTGGACCAGCTGACGAACGAACGCGGCCTTGTCACCAGCGAGATGGTTCCCGCCGTCCGCGCCACCACGACGGGCAGGACCCGCGGCGGAGTGGGATTGGCGGACTACCGCTTCTGACCCATCTGGGCGAGCTCCGCGATGATCCGCGTTCGGGTGCGGTCCCGCAGCTCGGCGACATCCCGCAGGGTCAGGCCCGCCGTGCTGATCGGCTCCAGCACCCGCACCTCCGCGGTGGCCCGACCGAAACGCCAGTCGTGGGTCCGCAGAGCGGTGGCCGCACCGGACACCGCCAACGGCAGGATCGGCACCTGCGCCTCGATCGCCAGGCGGAACGCCCCGTCCTTGAACGGCAGCAGCGCCCCGGTGGTCGACCTGGTGCCCTCGGGAAAGATCATCACCGACACCCGTTGCCGGAGCCGGGTCGCACACTGCTGCATCGCTGCGGCAGCACTGGCCGAATCCCGACGGTCCAGCGGGATGTCCTTGGCCAGTCGCATCAACCAGCTCAGCACCGGGATCGCGAAGATCTCCTTCTTGGACAGCCACTTCATCTCCCACGGGAGCTGGCTGATCAACAGGATGTCCACGAAGGACTCGTGGTTCGACACCACCACGTAGGGGTTCCGCGGGTTTCGCGGGAAGGTGCCAGCGACCCGGAACGTCCACAGCGGGTTCAATCGTGCGTGCACGACGGTCAGCTTCCGGAACAGCAACCCGGTCCAGTACCGCGGCGGGTCGAACGGCGCCGTCACCACCCAGGCGATCGCCATCAGCGGCAACCAGACCACGACGCACAGGCCGAGGACGAACCACGACCAGATGGACCACACCGTCAACGACAGGTTCTTCATTGGGACCGCCCCGCTTCTGGCGTCATTCTTCACCAGCGGGGCGGTCCACTCAGCCGTAGGGCCTGAACATGGACGGGCGACGCAGGGTCAGACCCTGCTCTCCCGCAGCGGATGGAACGGGTTGGCCGTCGACCTGCCGCCGGCCTGCGCGTCCGCAAGACCGGCCTGGTAGCCCAACGTCCACGCCTCCCGCTGGCTTTCCGTCACCTTGGATTCCAGGTCGGGCAGGTCCACTTCGCGCACCCCGTCAACCCCGTCGCGGGGATCGGTCTGGCTGGGACGAGCCTCCGGTCGGTTGAGCCGTTCACGCTCGATCGCGATGTCCCGCTCCAGCTTGTCCAGCCTGGACAGCTGCTCCTCGCGGCTGCCGAGAGCAGACCTCGTGGTCTCCTCGGCTGGACGGTCATCGTCATAGGAAGAGTTGGTCATGGGTGATCAGTGCCCAGCCACAGGCGATGTCACACCCGCGGATGTCAGGCGGGGATGTAGCCCTGGACGTCAACGAGAATGTCCAGCGGCCCGTTGGACCCGTTGAACAGGCTGATCGATCCGTCCGACGAGAGCCGCACGATGACGGTGTTCGCGATGCTCGGCTCCAGCCGGCCGAAGTTGACACTGGACGTATCGGTGCGCGGGACGCCCACCGGCCAGACCGTGACGTAACCATCCGCCGAAGGATTCACCGCGGTCACGTTCAGCACCGCGGCGGCCACTCCGGTCAGTGGTACCCCACCCCGACCGACGACCTGCAGGTCCTGCGTCTGCAGCGCATGGAACGTGAAGAACGACATGCCGGTGCGCGAATCCGCAATTCGCTGCGGAACCACGGTGACCAGCGTTCCGGAGGCCGGTGCACTGGCGACTTGGGCCTGCGCCGAGTTGCCGACGGTGCCGATGAGTACCCCACCCACTACGAGGGCGAAGGCGGACAGCGCAGCGCCGACCCGCACCCTGACCTTGCTGGACCTGCTCTGTGAAATTGTCATGGTCGTACCTTTCTGGATTGTCCCGATCTCGCCGCTGAAACCGAATGGATCACCAAGAGCGCGCGCCTCCGTGTTCCCCTTCGGCGGCCGCCGTTTCCACGCGGAAAGCGTTGGGAGGCAATCGATCACGGCAGGATTCCGGCGTCGCCGGTCAGGGATCTCAGCCCCCGGTTCGCTGATTTCGAAAGATCAGCGGAATAGCCCCCGCAATTCGCTCGTGATCAGTTCCAGAATAGGTTTTCAACGCGCGACGTCAACAGATTTGCGCGCGCTGGTCCGGTGAAAATGCAGACAGCCGCCCCGGGCGTGGCCCGGGGCGGCTGTGCTAGATGGAGCGGTCAGACGGTCAGCTGGTCAGTCGCCTGCTGGTCAGCGGCTGACCGTGTCCGCGCGTCGCGGCAGCTTCCAGTTCGGCCGGACGAAGTGGCAGGTGTAACCGTTCGGGTAGTGCTCGAGGTAGTCCTGGTGCTCGGGCTCGGCCTCCCAGAACGGCCCCGCCGCGGCCACCTCGGTGACGACCTTGCCCGGCCACAGCCCGGACGCATCGACGTCCGCGATCGTGTCGAGAGCGACCTGCTTCTGGTCGTCGTCGGTGTAGAAGATCGCCGACCGGTAACTCGTGCCGACGTCATTGCCCTGACGGTTCCTGGTCGTCGGGTCGTGCACCTGGAAGAAGAACTCCAGCAGGTCCCGGTAGGACGTCACGCTGGGATCGAAGATGATCTCGATCGCCTCGGCGTGCGAGCCGTGGTTCCGGTAGGTGGCGTTGGGAACGTCGCCGCCGGTGTAGCCAACCCTGGTGGAGAGCACGCCAGGACGCCTGCGGATGAGGTCCTGCATACCCCAGAAGCATCCTCCGGCGAGGATTGCCTGCTGCGGCGATCCCGTCGTCGTGTCAGTCATTCGGTCTCACTCCTCTAGTCGCCGGGCTGATCGAAGCGTGCCCGGAACCGCTCTTCCATGCGGGCCCGCCAGGACGATCCTGCTGGGCGTTCTCCCGCGCGACCGGCTGCGGACGACGGTCCGCCCCGGACCTGCCCTGTGAAGAACAACCCGGCGCCGATCGCCATTCCCACGAACCCCAGCACGCTCAGCGCGATGCCGAGCCAGGACAGGCTCAACGCGATGACGGCGCCGCCGATCAGTGCGGCGAACCCGGCAACGAAGGCCGAAACGGCGACAACCCGCCGATGTCGACGGACGACGCCGGTGTTGAGGATGGTTGCCAGGGCAGGATCGTCGCTGTGCAGCGACCGCTCGATCTCCTCCAGCTTGCGTTGCTCATATTCTGAGAGCGCCATGGTGCCATGGTAATCCCGATCCGGGTGCTGGCAGGAGGTGCTGACGATGGAGGTCAGGCTGATCACGACCACCGGTGCGCAACTGCGTTCGGTCGACGAACTCGCCGGCCTGCTCGGTGGCGATTCCGGGTTCGTCTGGGTGGACATCCCGTCTTGGGACGACGAGGCGGAGCGCGTGCTGACCGACATCTTCCGCTTCAACCCCATGGCCATCCGGGACTGTGCCGAGCGCACCCAGGTCCCCAAAGTGCACGTGTATCCCGATCACGTCTTCCTGGTCCTGCACGCACCGCAGGCGGGCAAGGCCGGTCACGTGCACTACATCGAACTGGATCAGTTCATCGGCACCGATTTCCTGGTCACCGTGCACGGCCCGGTGAACCCGGCCGTCGACCCGGAGGCCACCCAGGTCGAGGTCGACGCCGTTCGTCACCGACTCGAGGACGGCAGGCTGCATCCCGGTACGCCGCGCGACCTGTCGTACGCCGTGGTGTCGGCGCTGACCGGTCGGCTGCGGACCTACACCGCGACCCTGACCAAGGACGTCTGGCGGCTGGAACAACAGGTCACCGCAGGTCATCTCGGTGATCCCGAGCAATTCCAGGAGGACCTGTTCCGGGTCCGGCACGGGCTGCTCACGGTGCAGACCATGTGCTCGCTGTCCCAGCAGGTGTACGGCCGGATGCGCACCATTGCGGCCTTCGGGCCCGGCGGCCAGCAGCACATCGACGACCTGGTCGACCAGTTCCAGCGGTTGGCCGTGATGGCCGACGGGCAGAAGGACTACCTGCAGGGCACCATCGACTTCTACCAGACCCGCACCAACACCAAAATCACCATCGCCGCCGAGCGGTTGGCGGTGATCGCCGCGGTCACCCTGCCCATCACCGCGCTGTCCTCCATCCTGGGGATGAACGTCATCGTCAACGACAGCACCCAGGTGACCCAGTTGGCGATCTGGCTGAGCATCATGCTGGTGATGTGCGTCCTGGTGTTCATCTGGACCAAACGCCTCGGCTGGTGGTGAGCGCGGGTGAGTGATCCGCTGGTCGATTTTCTCCGCGCCGCCGGAGCCGATCGACTTCAGCACGGCCACGGCCGCACCTTGCTGGACCACCTGCTCGGGACCCGCGACATCATCCGGCGCTGGGGGCGGTCCGAGAAGCTGCAACGGGCAGCCTTGCTGCACAGCGTGTACGGCACCGACGTGTACCGACGACGGCTGCTGCCGGCCGGCGACCGGGCCGAATTGCGTCTCCTCGCCGGTGATCGGGCCGAGGATCTCGCGTATGCCTTCTGCACCGTCCCGCGGAACGAGGTGGTGTCGGCGCCCGACCGGGACGACCTGCTGGTGCTGCACATGGCCAACGCCGCGGAGCAGTCGCAGTCGGCCGACGGATCGCCCGGGCTGTGGCTGTCCAGGGTTCAGCGCCTCGGACGGCTGATCTCCGCCGCCGCGCCGGGCATTCCCGAGCCTTTCCGCGCCGCTGCCCCGGATATCACCGAGGCCGCCGAGCGGGCAGCCGGCGACATGTACCGGCTGGGGATGAGCCACCTGGCCCGGCCGGAGTCGGCGCAGATATTCTTCGAAAATGCCGACCGACTGATTCCGGCGACGCCGGAGCCGGCATTGTGGCTGGCGTATCTGGCGCGGCCGCACGACCGGGCGGCGAGCAGGAAATGGGCCGCGGAGGCGCAGCGCCGGCTCCGCGCCCTCGGCACCACCTGGGACAAGCGGCTGACCTATGAACAATGCAGCGCGATCGCCGAGGAGATCATCACCGCTGCGTTTCCGACCGCGACGGAACCGGCGGAGAGCTTCCACCAGGCCATGAGCACGTTGACCGGAATTGGTCGGCAGACGGTGGCCGACCCGGCCGCCGCCACGTCCGAACCCGGTCTCGAACGATTCCACCGCTATATCGATTCCTTTGCCGTCCCCAGCAAGGATGCGGTGCGCGCCCGGTATCCGAACCTGCCGAGCGCACCGTGGCACGACGCCGAGAACTTCCCGCTGGCCATCGATCTGCAGCAGCAGTACCCCACCATCCGGGACGAGATCATGGCGCTGTCGCCGGCCCGCTTCCATCGGGAAAGTGAGGGAATCCAGCGAACCGGCGACTGGGACGTCATTTTCTTCTACGAACGCGGACGGCGGCGGGACGAGAATTGCCAGGCGTGTCCCACCCTGACCCGGGTCATCGAGCGGCACCCGACGATGCGCACCGCCGCCGGGCTCATCTACCTTTCCCGGCTCCGCGCCGGGACCGAGATCGCCGCCCACCGCGGGCCCACCAACATGCGGTTGCGGTGTCACCTCGGCATTTCGGTGCCGCGGGGAGATTGCGGCATCCGCGTCGGTACCGAAACGCGGAAATGGGAAGAAGGACAATGCATCGTGCTGGACGACTTCTTCGAGCATGAAGCATGGAATCGCACGAAGCAGGACCGGATCGTGTTGATCGTCGATATGTGGCATCCGGGATTGGCGCCGACGGAGATCGCATTGCTCCAGGGCCTGCAACGTTACGGGTATTCCTACGCCCGGCAATTGAACCGGTACTGGCAGCGCAACGACGCCGCCGGCACCAGCCAATGATCAGGCCGCCGGGCCGTTGATCAGGGTGACGGACGCGGTCTGCGTCGAACCGGCCCGATCGACCCAGGTGATCGTCACCGTCTGCCCGGGGGTGTCAGCGGACAGCGCTGCGGTCAGCGCCGACGCGCTGCTGATGCCGGTGTCGTCGACGGCGGTGATGGTGTCCCCCGCGGTCAGGCCCGCACCGGCCGCCGGACCGTCGGAGACCACCCCGCTGATGAGTGCACCCGCGACGCCGGACGGCGCGGAGTACTGGTACCTGCCCGAGCTTGCCGTGCTGCTGACCTGCACCCCGAGGAACGCCGGGTAGCCGATGACGATGTTCTGCGAGGCGGTCCCGGATTCGATCTGCTGCGCGATGGTCAGCGCCGACGCGATGGGAATCGCATACCCGGCGGTCCGATAGCCGCCCTGCTCGGCGGCGGTGTCGATGCCCACCACCTGATCATTGGCGTTGAACAGCGGACCACCCGAATCACCGGACTGAATATCGGCATTCGTCTCGATCAGGCCGGTGAGCGTCTCGGACGCGGCGCTGCCATCGGCCTGGGTGGTGATCGTCTGG
Source organism: uncultured Actinomycetota bacterium (assembly GCA_963709895.1). Lineage (GTDB taxonomy): Bacteria > Actinomycetota > Actinomycetes > Mycobacteriales > Nakamurellaceae > Nakamurella. The sequence goes on from CAVPYD010000005.1 coordinate 22,004, forward strand.
TTGACCGCAGTCACCGTGCCAGGGGACGCTGCCGGCGTCCCGCCCGCTCCCTGCGCGTTGCCGACACCGGTGACGGCATCGCCGACCGCGACCGTGCTGTCGGCGAAGTTCGCCACCGTCAGGTCGGACGCGCCCGTCACCTGCAGGACCGCGATGTCGTCGGTGGCATCGGTCCCGACCACGGTGGCCGGATAGGTCTGCCCGGTCGTCACCACGGTGACGGTGATGCTCGTCGACCCCTCGACGACGTGATTGTTCGTCAGGATCTCGCCGCCGGACGTCAGCACCATTCCGGTGCCGGCGGCCTCGGCGCTCGAGTACGCCAGCACGGTGTTGATGTCCACCACGCCGACCTCCTGCGCCGCCGTGGCGCTGCCGATCGTCGAGGTCGACGCGTCGCTGCTCCCGGGTCCGGTCAGGCCGTTCCCGGATGCGTCACCGCCGGACGATCCCCACGGATCGCCGTTGTCCGGGACGCGGGAGCTGCCGTACCCAGGAACGGCCGGCACCGTCGTCACGCTGTCGCGATTCACCTGCTCCGCCGCGACCGCCGTCCCCGCGACCGTCGTGGTCGTGCCGTGCGCAAGGGCGACGCCGGATCCGGCGATGATGATCGCGGCCGCCACCAGGGCACCGGTCACCACCCCAGCCCGGTGCCGTCGCGGAGATCCAGGGCGGTCGGTCGTGTCCATGGTGCGGTCCTCTCGGCAGTGCCGTGCTTCCAGCGCTCGACGTCCGGTTCGACGTCCAGCTCGACTTCCAGAAAAGCCCCGCTTCCTTTCCCGGCGCTATGCGCGGGATCGGTAAACCGTTCCGAGAGGCTGAGCGGTTGCTGTGAGGATCCGGGAAACGTTGGCCCGCAAGAACAAGCGAATTTCAGCGCAAACAGGCGACTTTCGCACCCAGGTCACTCAAGGGGGCGAAGGAATGTCATGTGTTCGACCGACTGCCGGGATGACTTCCCGCCGGGAACACTGGGGCGCAGTGCTCGACTCCAACCGGGTGGACCCGTCCGACCCGACGATCGGTCAGCGCGCCTCAGGGAACCCCGCCGTTCTCGTTGCACCATCGACATGCGGCGGGGTTTCCGCTGTAGGGCGGAGATTCCGGCGATCCGGCTACGGGATGAGCACGAGCTTTCCGCGCAGGTGGCCGTGCTCGCTGATGCCATGGGCCTCGGCGGCGCGGTCGAACGGGAACGTCTGGAACTTGATCACCAGCTTGTTCTGTTCGAGCAGCCCGGCGGTCTCGGCCAGCGCCTGCTTGGCGTTGGCAGAGCGGCCCGTGGTCAGTTGCACCCCGGAATCGCCCAGGTTGAACTGCGCGATGGTGAGCACCTGGGACGGCTTCGGCACCAGGCTGACCAGGTCCGTCAGCGCCGACTTGCCGGCCACGTCGAACACCGCGTCGACGCCGCCGGGCGCGATCGCCCTGACCCGCTCGACCAGGCCGTCGCCGTACAGCACCGGCGTGGCGCCGATCTCCCGCAGGTAGTCCTGATTCCCCTGGCCTGCGCTGGCGATCACGGTGGCGCCCCGGGCGATGGCGATCTGCACGGCGACCGCGCCGACGCCACCCGCGCCGCCGTCGATCAGCAGGGTGGTGCCGCGGGTGACGCCCACCAGATCGAAGGCGCGGATGGAGGTTTCGGCCGAGACGCCGGCGGCGGCGGCCACCGCCCAGTCGACCGACGCGGGCTTGCGGGCATAGGCCTCCAGCACGGCGAACTCGGCGTCGGTGTTCGATCCGAGGCCGAACACGTCATCGCCGACGGCCACGTCGGTCACCCCCTCGCCGACCTCGTCGACCACACCGGCCGCGTCGTAGCCCAGGTAACCCGTGCCCTCCAGCGGCTTGCCGCCGGCCATGTACCCGGCGCGCAGCTTCCAGTCGATCGGATTCACGCTGGCGGCCTTCACCTGCACGCGAACCTGCCCGGGACCGGCGTGCACGTCCGGGGCCTCACCAACCGTCAGCACCTCGGGACCGCCGTAGGACTTGTACTGGAGAGCGAACATGAAATTTCCTTCCGATTGGCCAGAGACGCGCGTCACAGCCGCGCCTATGCGCTCAACCTGCGTCCGTCGGCCGGTATTCCCTGTCGTGTGCGACGATGGCCTCGTCAGCGGAAGGGCAGAGATCGGTGAGCAGCAACAGCGCGGACGACTCCGCCACCGACCCGACGGTGTCGGCAGTGTTGACCGAGAGCGATGCCGCTGAGGTACTCGCCTATCTGATCTCGGCCACCCGGACGCAGCTCGACGAGGCCGCGGAGTACGCGCCGTTGCGATTGATGACGGCGGCACGCAAACTGGCCGACCACCTTGCGCCGCGGGCGTCGCCGCCGCTGCGCACGCTGATCGCGACAATCCACGGACTGCCTCCGACCGCGACGCCGCGCACCGATCGGGACGCCTACATCGCCAGGGTCGACAGCATGTGCGTGGCGCTCGCTGACTATCTGCTGGCGACCGCGCCACCGGCGAACCAGCCGTGACGGGGGCGCCCGGACCGGTGTACGAGGCCATCCGGCGCCGCCGGGTGACCCGGCAGATGACCACCGAACCGGTCGACCCGGACGACCTCGAGCTGATCATCCGGGCGGCCCGCTACGCCCCGAACGCGGGCAACCGCCGCCTGCAGCCGGTGATCAGCGTGACCGATTCCCGAACACTGCGGTTGCTGCGCCTGGTCTCCCCCGGCATGTTGCCGGCGCCGACAGCGGCGGCGGTGATCTGCATCGACGAAGCCCGCGCTGCCGGCTACGGTTTCCGCCCCGGGACGCCCGGCTTGTACGTGGATGTCGGAACCACGGCGGCGACCATGCTGCTGGCCGCCTTCGAGCTCGGAGTGGCGAGCTGCCCGGTCACCTCCTTCAGCCGGGCGGCGGTGGCCCGGATCCTGGGGGTAGAGGCGGCCGTCACGCCGCAGATGATCATCTGCCTCGGGCATGCCGGCGCCGAGCAACCGCCGGCGATGGGCGCCCGGGTCGGTGGCGAGGTCGAACCCCGGTGAACCAGCGGTTGGTGGCGGGGCGGTACCACCTGGACGCCATGATCGGTCGCGGCTCGAGCGGCAGCACCTGGTCGGCGACCGATGAGCTGCTGGGCCGCAGGGTGGCCCTGAAGAAGATCGACATCCCGCTCGGGATGCTGCCCGCGGAGGCGAAAGCTTTGCAGGAGAGCACTCTTCGGGAAGCGCGGGCGGTGGCTGCGCTGTCCAACCCACACGTCGTCACGGTGTTCGACGTGTTGCCGGCAACGGACACCGGGCCCGTCATCGTGATGGAACTGCTGCAGGGCCGGTCGCTGGCGCTCGTCATCCGGGAGCGCGGCCGACTGCCACCGGGACCGACCGGCACCATCGGCGTCGCGGTGGCATCGGCGCTGCTGGACGCGCACGCCAACGGCATCATTCACCGCGACGTCAAGCCCAGCAACATCCTGATCACCGACGACGGGCTGACCAAACTGACCGATTTCGGGATCGCCCGGAACACCGCCGAGCACACCATCACCGGCGCGGGGATGATCGTCGGCTCACCGGCCTACCTCGCACCGGAGGTCGCCAACGGGCTGCCCGCCGGTCGTGCCTCCGATGCCTGGAGTCTGGGCGCCACGCTGTTCGCGTGCGTCGAGGGCCGTCCGCCGTTCGACCAGGGCACCGCGATCGCGACGGTCGCCTCGGTGGTCAACGACCCGGTCCCGCCACTCTCGCATGCCGGGCCGCTGGCGCCGGCGATCTCCGGCCTGCTGGTGAAATCACCGGAGCTGCGGATGACACTGGACCGGGCGATCGTCGTACTGCGCGGCGCCGCCGACGACCCGTCCGGGATGCGGGCCTGGTAAAGCCTGACGCTCAGCCGAACGGATTGTCCTCGGGCAGCCGCAGGTCGGGTTTGTCCAACTCCTCGACGTTGACGTCCTTGAAGGTCACCACCCGGACGTTCTTGACGAACCGCGCCGGCCGGTACATGTCCCAGACCCACGCGTCGGACATCCGCAGCTCGAAGTACATGTCCCCGTCGGGATTGCGTACCTGCAGGTCGACCGCGTTGCACAGGTAGAAGCGCCGTTCGGTCTCCACCACGTACGAGAACTGACCGACGATGTCCCGGTACTCCCGGTAGAGCTGAAGCTCCATCTCGGTCTCGTACTGTTCGAGATCCTCTGCGCTCACAGTTGCGGTCCGTGCCCTTCCTGCTCGCCGTCCAGGTCGATCACCGGCTCATCATCCACCAGAGCGGCCAGCATCCCGCCGTCCGGGTCGCCGAACAGCTCGGGGTCCTCGTACGGCAGCCGCCAGCTCCGCCGGTGCACGGCCGACGGCCCGTGCAGGCGCAGCGCGGCCAGGTGTTCGGGCGTGCCGTAGCCCTTGTTCACCGCGAAGTTGTACTGCGGGTAGCCGTCGGACAGCTCGACCAGCAGGCGGTCCCGCTCGGTCTTGGCCAGCACGCTGGCGCCCGCGACGGCCGCACAGGTCAGGTCGGCCTTCACCCGGACGTGCACCGGCGGCTCGGCGCAGGGCGGCGGGTCGATCTCCACCTCGAACAGCGGCGGATGGTCGTCGTCGGCCGGCGGCAGCAGGGTGGGCGTGCTCAGGTAGTCGTGCGAACCGTCCAGCAGCACCGCGTCGACCGGGCCGGACAAACCGGCGAGCGCCCGCTGCCCGGCCATCCGCAGCGCGCAGATGATGCCGTAGGTGTCGATCTCCGCGGGGCTGGCGTGCCCCACCGCCCAATCGGTCACCCAGCGCCGCACCGGCCGGACCAGCGCCTCCCTGGCGGCCGGGGTCAGCAGTTTCGAGTCGCGCAAGCCCGTCGGCACCCGGCCGACAGTGGCGGTGACGACCACCACCCCGATGGTCACCGGCCCGGCCAGCGCACCGCGGCCGACCTCGTCCATCGCGGCCAGCCGGCTGGTGCCGGCGCGTAGCAGTTCCTTCTCCACCCGCAGGTGCGGCCGGAGGCCGGCCTGCGCAGGCAGCTTCACCTTCAGGACCTTGCTGGCCGTTGTCATTGCTGCGTCATCAGCTGCGCCGTTTCCGGCGGATCACCACGGCACCACGCAAGCCGACCGCGGCCAGCAGCCCCAGCGCCCCCGGGGCGCCCATGGTCGCCGCCGCGGAGAGTGCACTCTGGTTCCCCGGGTCGATGTCCGGGTCGCCGATCGTCCCCCACCGGGACGGCGGCATCACGATGAACACCGCCTTGCCGATGACGTTGTCGACGGGTATCGGCCCCTGGCATTGCGCGCCGGCACCCGGCGCGAAGCCTTGGCACTGGTACGACGAGTCGGCCGAATCCGATCGGTGGTCGCCCATCACCCAGAGCTGTCCGGCGGGGATCGTCACCGGTCCGAAGCATCGTCGGGAGATCGGGTTGGTGGAGCAATCCAGTTCGCCGGGGATGAACTCGATGGGCTCATAGATGTACGGCTCGACCAGCGACCGCCCGTCCACCGTCACGGCGCCCTGCGCGTCGCAGCACTGGACGGTCTGGCCGCCCACGGCGATGACCCGCTTGACGTAATCCTTCTCGTTGGGCGGGGCGATGCCGACCACCGAACCAACGGATTGTAGCGCCGAGCCCAGCCAGCTGGTCGGGGCCGCGATGCGGGTCTCTGGCACCCAGGACGGCGGCCCGGCGAACACCACCACATCGCCCTGCGCCGGGTCACGGAAGTCGTAGACGACCTTGTTGGCCAGGATCCGGTCGCCGCCGGACGCGACGCCGTGCAGCGTCTGTTCCATCGATCCGGACGGCACGTAGTAGACCTTCGCGATGAAGGTCTGGATCAGGAAGGTCAGGCCGAACGCGATGAGGATCAGGATCGGCAGTTCGATCCAGAACGGTCGGCGCTTCTTCTGCACTGGTGCCGTCTTCTGCTCGGGTGCGGCGCCGACCACAACAGGCTCGGCGCGCTCAGGCGCCCCGGCCGGGGGTGTGGTGACGGGCGCCTGACGGGGCGGAGCGGCCGAATCGTCGTCCAGATCGGCCTCGAAGTCGTCGCCGTCGACGACATGCCGGGGCCTTTCCGGCCTTGCCGGGTCGGGGACGTTCTCGCTCATCAGGGTCAGGCTACGTGCCGCAGGTCAAGCCGCCGTCAGCTGACATGCCAAGGCACCCAATAGAGTCGGAATGGCCTCAGCGACCCGACCGCTTCTCCTTGATCTTGGCGGCCTTGCCGCGCAGATCACGCAGGTAGTACAGCTTTGCGCGGCGGACGTCACCGCGGGTGACCAGCTCGATGCGGTCCAGGTTGGGCGAGTGCACGGGGAAGGTGCGCTCCACGCCGACCCCGAAGCTGATCTTGCGAACGGTGAAGGTCTCGCGAATGCCGCCACCCTGCCGGCGGATCACGTGCCCGGCGAAGACCTGGATACGAGAGCGAGAGCCCTCGATGACCTTGACGTGCACCTTCACCGTGTCGCCGGGACGGAAGTCCGGGATATCGGTCCGCAGCGAGGCGGCATCCAGTGCGTCCAGGGTGTTCATTTCGTCATCCTCATCAGTATGTTCAGGGGGCGCGCTGCTGAGCACGCCAGAACGGCCGTCGTGACGGCAACCGCTCTAGTCTGCCAGAAGCCCAGGCAGATCGGAAAACGGCCGGTCAGCCAGGGTGCTCGCGATCGAGGAGATCCGGCCGGTTCGCCGCGGTCCTGCGCAGTGACTCCTCGTGCCGGTAGCGGGCGACGGCGCCGTGGTCACCGCTGGTGAGCACCTCGGGCACGCCGATCCCCCGGTACACCGGTGGCCTGGTGTACGACGGGGCCTCCAGCAGCCCGGTCAGCGCACCGGAGAACGAGTCCTCACCGGCGGATGCCGGGTTGCCCAGCACCCCGGGGATGAGCCGGGTGATGGCCTCGATCATCACCATGGCCGCGACCTCGCCACCGGCCAGCACGTAGTCGCCGATGGACAGCTCGCGGACCGGCATCCGGGTGGCCGCGTCCATGATCACCCGCTGGTCGATGCCTTCGTAGCGGCCGCAGGCGAAAACAAGGTGGCCGTCGGCGCCGAGCCCGGCGGCCAGTTCGGTCGCCACGGATTGGTCGAACAGCCGTCCCGCCGGGGTCGGGACGATCAGCGTGGGTGTGGCGACCGGCTGCCCGACGACCGCGGCACCACACACGTCGTCCAGCGCTCGTCCCCACACATCGGGTTTCATCACCATGCCGGGACCACCGCCGTAGGGCGCGTCGTCGACCGTCCGGTGCCGGTCGGTGGTCCAGTCCCGCAGGTCATGCACCGCCAGTTCGATGACGCCGTCGCCGATCGCCTTGCCCAGCAACGATTCCCGCAGCGGATCCAGGTAGCCGGGAAAGATCGTGATCACGCTGATGCGCATCAGCCGAACATTCCGTCGGGCGGATCGACCACCAACCGGCCGGCGTCCAGGTCGACGACCGGCACGATCGCGGACACGAACGGCACCAGTTCCTCCGACCCGTCCGGCCGGCGCACGGTGAGCACGGGCGCGGCCGGCGGGTGCAGCACGTCGACGACCTCACCGAGCACGGTGCCGTCGGCGTGGTGCACGGCCAGGCCGATCAACTGATGGTCGTAGAACTCGTCGGGGTCGTCGGGCACCGGCAGCGTGGATGCGTCCACGGTCAGCGCCACCCCGCGCAGCGTCTCGGCGGCGTCACGATCGGTGAATCCGTCGAAGCCGAGCACCAACATGCGCCCGGACCGGCGGAAACCCGTGACGGTCAACGGCCCCTTGGACGCGGGGTCGGTCACCAACTCGGTGCCGACGGCGAACCGGGCGTCCGGGTCGTCGGTGGACGGGGCGACGGTCACCTCACCGCGCACACCGTGCGGCCGGCCGATGCGCCCGACCACCACCGTCTGCGTGCTGATCGATGACCTCAGCGGTCGGTGTCGACGACGTCGACGCGGATGCCCCGGCCGCCGACGGCGCTCATCACGGTGCGCAGCGCGGTCGCGGTGCGGCCGCCACGGCCGATCACCTTGCCCAGGTCGTCCGGATGCACCCTGATCTGCAGGGTGCGGCCGCGCCGCCCGGTCGACATCTCCACGCTGACCTCGTCATCGTGGTCGACGATGCCCCGGACCAGATGTTCCAGGGCGTCCTCGAGCACGCTCACGACGAGGCCGTGGGTTCGGATTCGGTGGCGGCGGGCGCGGCGGCCGGTTCCGGCGCCGCGGCGGGCTCGGGCGCAGGCGCGGCAGCGGCCTTGCGCTTCGGGGTGGTCGCGGACGGGCCGTCGTCGCCGCCGACCGAGGCGAGCGCGGCCTCGTACAGCGCACGCTTGTCGGCCTTCTCCGGCTGGCCGCGCAGCGTGCCCTCGGCGCCGGGCAGGCCCTTGAACTTCTGCCAGTCGCCGGTCACCTTCAGCAGCGAGAGCACGGTCTCGGTCGGCTGGGCCCCGACGCCGAGCCAGTACTGCACCCGGTCGGAGTCGATCTCGATGACGCTCGGGTCGGCCTTCGGGTGGTACTTGCCGATGTTCTCGATCGCCCGGCCGCTGCGGCGGGTGCGGGCATCGGCGACGACAACGCGGTAGAACGGCTCGCGGATCTTTCCGAAACGGGCGAGCTTGATCTTGACAGCCACGGTGGTGGACTTCTCCTTGCGGTTTGCGGGTGTGCGGCCGCGATATCCGTGTGGGGGCCCGGACTCATGACGCGCCAATGGCGGCCGTACCCGGTGAGAGGGGCCGGGTGACAGCCGTGACCGGTTTATTCTGCCAGACGCACGGCTAGCCGCGGACCACCCGGCCGTGCCGGACCACCGCGACGGGGTGGCGCAGCGCCTCGAGGTCGTCGCCCGGATCCTCGGGGTAGACCACCAGATCCGCGCTGCACCCCGGCAGGTAGCTGGCCAGGCCCAGCCAGGCCCGCGCCTGGTGGGCGGCACCGCGCAGCGCCCGCCGCGGGGCCATGATCCCGCCGAGCGCAACCACCTCGTCGACCACCCGGCCGTGCACGATGAAGCCGCCGGAGTCGGTGCCGGCGTGGATCGCGACGCCCGCCTCCACCGCGTGCCGGTAGGTGGCGTCGCTGCGGGCGTAGAGCTCGCGCATGTGCTGGGCGTACCGCGGGAACTTGGCCGCGGCGTCGGCGAACGACGGGAAGTTCGCGATGTTGATCAACGTCGGGACCAGGTGCACCTGGTCCGCCGCCATGGTCTGGATGGTGTCGTCGGTCAGCCCGGTGCCGTGTTCGATGCAGTCGATCCCGGCGGCCAGCAGCCCCGGCAGCGCGTCCTCGCCGAAGACGTGCGCGGTCACCCTGGCGCCGGCCCGGTGCGCGACGGCGATCGCCTCGGCCAGCACGTCGTCCGGCCAGAGCGGGGCCAGATCGCCGATGGACCGGTCGATCCAGTCGCCGACGATCTTGACCCAGCGGCCGTCGCCGTAGGCGAGCTGCCTGGCCACCTCGGCGGGCAGGTCCGCCGGGTCGTCCAGGTCGACCCCGAGGTCGCGGATGTACCGCTTGGTGACCGCGATGTGCCGGCCGGCGCGGATCAGCACCGGCAGGTCGTCGCGGCCGGCCAGCTCATGGGTGTCCAGCGGGGACCCGCAGTCGCGGAGCGCAAGGGCACCGGTGTGCAGCGCGGTGACGGCCTGCTGTTCGGCTTCGTCCATGGTGACCACGCCGTGGGTGGAGTACCCGACGTGGCAATGCGCGTCGACGAAGCCGGGCAGCACCCACCCGGTCAGCTCGATGCCCGGATCGCTGGCCGGCGGGTCCACGAAGGCGCCGTCGACGGCCCACAGGTCGATCGCCTCACCGGTACCCGCGTCGGTCCCGGTGACGTGCAGGCCGCCCACCGTCTACTTCTTCGGGAACTTCAGTTGTGACGGGTCGAACCCCGGCGGCAGCTGGTCGAGGCCGAAGCCGCCGGGCAGTTGCCCCGGCTTGCCGCCGGGTGCGCCGCCCATCCCGGCCGGCATGCCGCCCATCCCGCCGGGCATCCCGCCCATGCCGGGGAAGCCGGGCATCCCCTTCACCTTCGGCGGGGTCGGTCCGCGCCCGGACGAACGCTTGCCCTTGCGCCCCTTGGCGGCCTTGCGGTTCGACGGCCGCGCGCCCGGCAGGCCGAACCGGCCGGCCATCGACGACATCATCTTGCGGGCCTCGAAGAACCTGTCCACCAACGCGTTGACCTGTGCGACGGTGGCCCCCGAACCCTTGGCGATGCGCTGCCGGCGGGACGCGTTGATGATCTTCGGGTCGGTCCGCTCGCCCGGCGTCATGGACTGGATGATCGCCGCGGTGCGGTCGATGTCCCGGTCGTCGACGCCGGCCAGCGCTTCCTTCATCTGCCCGGCGCCGGGCAGCATGCCCAGGATGCCGCCGATGGGGCCCATCTTGCGGATCATCATCATCTGCTGCAGGAAGTCGTCGAGGGTGAAGTCGTTGCCGGCCAGCTTGGCCGCCATCTCCTCCGCCTGGTCGGCCTCGAAGACGTTCTCCGCCTGCTCGATGAGGGTGAGCATGTCGCCCATGCCCAGGATCCGGGACGCCATCCGGTCGGGATGGAAGGTGTCGAAGTCGGCCAGCTTCTCGCCGGTGGAGGCGAACATGATCGGCGCGCCGGTGACCTGCCGGACGGACAGCGCGGCACCACCGCGGGCGTCGCCGTCCAGCTTGGTGAGCACCACCCCGGTGAAGCCGACGCCGTCGCGGAATGCCTCGGCGGTGGCCACCGCGTCCTGGCCGATCATCGCGTCGACCACGAACAGGATCTCGTTGGGATCGACGGCGTCGCGGATGTTGATGGCCTGGTTCATCATCTCGGTGTCGACGCCCAGCCGGCCGGCGGTGTCGACGATGACGATGTCGTGCATGCGGACCTGGGCGTGCGCGATGCCGTTCCGAGCCACCGCGACCGGATCGCCGACGCCGTTGCCCGGTTCCGGCGCGTAGACCTGGACGCCGGCCTGCTCGCCGACCACCTGCAGCTGGGTGACGGCGTTCGGTCGCTGCAGGTCGCAGGCGACCAGCAGCGGGGTGTGCCCCTGGCCCTTGAGCCAGAGGCCCAACTTGCCGGCCAGCGTGGTCTTGCCGGAGCCCTGCAGGCCCGCCAGCAGGATGACGGTCGGCGGGGTCTTGGCGAACGTCAGCCGCCGGGTCTCGCCGCCGAGGATCGCGATGAGTTCCTCGTTGACGATCTTGATGACCTGCTGCGCAGGGTTGAGCGCACCGGACACCTCGACACCGGTGGCGCGTTCCTTGATCCGCGCGATGAACGCGCGCACCACCGGCAGCGCGACGTCCGCTTCCAGCAGGGCGATGCGGATCTCCCGGCAGGTGGCGTCGATGTCCTGCGGGGACAGCCGGCCCTTGCCGCGGAGGTTGGAGAAGACCGTGGCGAGCCGGTCGGACAGGGTTTCGAACACTTGGTGGGCCTCACAGGATTCGGGTGTGCATGGGTCGATCCGGGCCATTGTCCCGCTTCACGCCGCCGGTCTGCCCACCACCACCGGTGCAGCGCAGGCGCGCAGGTCAGGACAGGGCGTCGCGGACGGCCGCGGCGATTTCGCGGCCACGCGCCGCGGACAGAGCCGAGCCGTCCGCGGACTGCACGTAGAAGACGTCGACGGCCTCGGCGCCGAGCGTGCCGACCCGGGCCGAGACCACGCTGATGCCCAGCGTGGTCAGCACGGACGCCACCGAGTAGATCAGGCCCGGCATGTCGTGCGCGCGGACCTCCAGCACCGTGGACCGTTCCGACGCGCCGTCGATGACGTGCACCGCCGGGGGCGCCGCCAGACCGCGGCGGGCCGGCGCGGAGCGTTTGGCCATCCGGGTCGCGATGTCCAGGCTGCCGTCCAGGGCCCGGATGAGGTCCGCCCGCAAGGTGGACGCCGCCGGCGCGTCACCGAACTGCGGCGCGACCGTCCAGGTCTGCAGCGCCGTGCCCTCGACGGTCCGCAACCCGGCGGTCCGCACGGTCAGCCGGTGCAGGGTGAGCACGGCCGCCGCGGCCGCCAGCAGGCCGGGTCGATCGGGCGCGGCGATGGTCACCCGGAGCGCACCGGGCACCTGCTCGATGACGATCCCGACGCCGCCGGCGTCGATCAGCTCCCGCTCGACCTGGGTGATCTGGGGCGGTTCGGCGGGTTGCTCCCCGGCCAGCGCGCGGCGCGCCCTCGCCACCAGGTGTCCGATCTGCCCTGCCTTCCAGGTGGTCCAGGCCGCCGGGCTGGCCGCCCTGGCATCGGCCTCCGACAGTGCGTGCAGCAGTTCGAGGGTGGGCGCGTCACCGACGGCGTCGACGATCGAGGCCACGGTGGCCGGGTCGTCGGGGTCGCGGCGGGACGCGGTGTCGCCCAGCAGCAGGTGGTGGCGGATCAGCGTGCTGATCACCGCGGTGTCCTGGGGTTGCACCCCCATCCGGGTCAGCCACGGCACCACCAGATCGGCGCCCAGCGCGGAGTGGTCCCCGTCCAGGCCCTTGCCGATGTCGTGGAAGATCGCCGCCAGCAGCAGCAGGTCGGGCCGCGACACCCTGCGGATCAACGTGGATGCGTTCACCGCGGTCTGCATCAGGTGCCGGTCGACGGTGAACTGGTGGATCGGTTCCCGTTGCGGCATGGACCGCAGCCGCTCCCAGCCCGGCAACAGGCTGGAGATCAGCCCGGCCTGGTCGAGGTCCTCCCACGCGGCGATCATCGGCTCGCCGGAACCGATCAGGGCCAGGAACGCGTCCAGCGCGATCGGCGGCCACGGCTCGGGCAACGGCGGGCAGTTCTTGGCCAGCCGCAGCACGGTGGCCGGGGACACCGGCAGCCCCGCCTGCGCGGCCGCCGCGGCGGCACGGACCACCAGGGTGGGATCGGTGGCCGGGTTGACGCCCCGGGCCAGCACGGCCTCGCCCTCCTGCTCGACGATGCCGTCGGCCAGCGGCGTGCGCTCGGCCCTGCGGATCAGCCGGCCACCGACCTCGGTGACCGAACCCCGCGACCCACTCAACGCCCGGTCGACCCGGTGCCAGGTCATGTCGCTGGCGTGGTCGACGGTCCGCGCGATGGCGGCGACGTGCCGCAACAGCACGTCGCGGTCGTCCAGCCCCAGCTCCTGCGCGACGGCGTCCTGGTCCTGCACCTGCAGCCGGTCGGTGGCCCGGCCGGCCATGCTCTGCAGCACGTCACGGACGTCCAGCAGTGCCGATCGGGCCTCCTCCAGACCCTGGTGCGGACAGTCCGCGACCCAGGACGCCGCGACCGCGCGCATGACCACGAGATCGCGCAACCCGCCGCGGGATTCCTTCAGATCGGGGGTGGTCGCGAACGCCAATGCCCCGGAGCGTTCGGCCCGTTCCTCGCAGCTCTCCCGCAGTGCGGCGAGCCGGTTCTTCGCGTCCGCTCGCCAATCCGCCAGCACCCGCCGGTGCAGGGTGACGGCCAACTCGGGATCACCGGCGATGTGCCGGAGGTCCAGCATGCCCAGCATGGCCGGCAGGTCGGTCCTGGCGATCTGCCTTGCCCCGCCGACCGAGCGGACCGAGTGGTCGAGCCTGATCTTGGAATCCCAGATCGGGTACCACATCCGCTCGGCCAGCATGCCCGCGTAGGACGCGGGTGTTTCGGTGGAATGCAACAGCACCAGGTCGAGGTCGGAGTACGGCGAGAGTTCCCCCCTGCCGTACCCGCCGACCGCGACCAGTGCCACCCCCCCGACGTTCACACCAGCTTCCTGCGCCAGTTCTCCCAGCCAACCGTCGGTCAGCCTGGACAGCGCACGCCGCCGAGCCGGACCGGTGACACCGGTCCGACTCAGCAGCTGTGCCCGTAGCTCAGGGAAACCGCCCGCCGTCCCCACAGGCGTTGTCGGCATGGCCCTACAGGGCTTCCTGCCCGCGCTCGCCGGTGCGCACGCGGATCACCGTCTCGACGGGGACGGACCAGACCTTGCCGTCACCGATCTTGCCGGTGCGCGCCGCCCTGACGATCACGTCGATGACGTCGTCGCCGTCCTCGTCGTCCACCAGGATCTCCAGGCGAACCTTCGGCAGCAGCTCCACCGTGTACTCCGCGCCCCGGTAGACCTCGGTGTGACCGCGCTGGCGGCCGTACCCCGATGACTCCGAAACGGTCATGCCCTGCACACCGAATGCCAGCAACGCTGCCCGCACCTCGTCTAGTTTGAACGGCTTGATGACGGCGGTGACAAGCTTCATGCCTGGATCCCCTCGTTCTTCGCATGTGCTCCGGTCAGATGACCGGACGGGATGGCGCCGGTGCTCGACTGCGTATCGAACTCGTACGCGGTCTCAGAGTGCTCGTTGAGGTCGATGCCCTCGACCTCGGCGTCGCTGCTGATCCGGAAGCCGATCGTCTTGTTGATGATCCAGCCCAGGATGAACGCGACAGTGAACGAGTAGGCGAACACGCTGAGCGCGGCCACCGCCTGCTTGCCCAGCAGGGTGCCCCCGCCGCCGAAGAACAACCCGTTGGTCGCGGCGGAGTTGATCGAGTCGGTGGAGAAGAAGCCGAGGTAGAGGCAGCCGATGATGCCACCGACCAGGTGGACACCGACGACGTCGAGCGAGTCGTCATAGCCGAGCTTGTACTTCAGCCCGACGGCCAGCGCACAGACCGCGCCGGCGAGCAGGCCGAGCAGGATCGAGGTCATCGGGGTGAGGAACGCACACGCCGGGGTGATGGCGACCAGACCGGCCACCGCACCCGAGGCGGCGCCGACGCTGGTCGGCCGGCCGTCCCGGATCTTTTCCACGATCAGCCAGGCGCAGCAGCGCCGCAGCCGTCGCGACCTGGGTGTTCATGAACGCGATACCGGCAAGGTTGTTGGCCGCCAGCGCGGAGCCCGCGTTGAACCCGAACCAGCCGAACCACAGCAGACCGGCGCCGAGCAGCACGAACGGCACGTTGTGCGGACGCATCGGGTCCTTGCGGAAACCGATCCGCTTGCCCAGCACCAGGCACAGCGCCAGCGCCGCGGCACCGGCGTTGATGTGCACCGCGGTACCACCGGCGAAGTCCTCGACACCCCAGCTCGCCAGCCAGCCGCCGCCGCTGCCGTCGGTGCCGAAGTCGAACACCCAGTGCGCGACCGGGAAGTACACGATGGTCGTCCAGATCGTGATGAAGATCGACCAGGAGATGAACTTCGTGCGGTCCGCGATGGACCCGGAGATCAGCGCCGGGGTGATGATCGCGAACATCAACTGGAAGGCCGCGAAGACGATGGTCGGAACCTGATCGCCCTGCGCACCAAACGTTGTCGTCGCCGCGGTCGCCAGGCCGTCCCAGCTCAGATGGCCCCACAAACCGTTGGAGCTCGAGTCGCCGAACGCCAACGTGAACCCGTACGCCGCCCACAGGATGCTGACAATCCCGATCGTGATGAACGACATCATCATCATGTTCAGCGTGCTCTTGGCCCTGGTCAGACCGCCGTAGAAAAAGGCGAGTCCCGGGGTCATGAGCAGTACGAGCGCACTGCTGGCAAGCAGCCAAGCGGTATCGCCTGCATTGATGTCCATCAAGCCTCCAGGCTCGTCGGAGAGTGTTCAGGCCAGCCGCAACTGTCTGCGCGCAGGCAAGGCCCAGTGACACAGCAAATTTCGCCTGCCAGTGTTTCGACGGGCGCTCCGACCTGTTTCGCAGGTGTGAACTCGGGCCCGAATGCGTTTCCGGCGTGTTTCCTTTTTGTCGACAACACGTGACGTCCGGTCACATACAGCCACATTGATCTTGGCCGTGCCCGAGGTGGGTGATCCTCACCTGCACCTTTGGCGTAATCCCGGGGCCATCAGCCCTTGGCGTCACCCAACAGCGCGTCCACGAATGCCTCGGGCTCGAAAGGAGCCAGATCGTCAGGTCCCTCGCCGAGGCCGACCAGCTTGACCGGGACGTTCAACGCACGCTGCACGGCCACCACGATGCCGCCCTTGGCCGTGCCGTCCAGCTTGGTCAGCACGATGCCGGTGATGTCCACGACGTCGGCGAACACCGTCGCCTGCACGAGCCCGTTCTGACCCGTGGTGGCGTCCAGGACCAGCAGGACCTCGTCCACCTTCGCTTGCTTCTCGATCACGCGTTTGACCTTGCCGAGCTCGTCCATCAGCCCGGTCTTGGTGTGCAGCCGGCCGGCGGTGTCGATCAGCACGGCATCGGCGCCGTCGGCGATGCCCCGTTTGACCGCGTCGAAGGCAACGGACGCGGGGTCGGTTCCGGAGGGCGCCCGCACCACGACCGCACCGACCCGCTCGGCCCACGTCTGCAACTGGTCGGCGGCCGCGGCCCGGAAGGTGTCGGCCGCGCCGAGCACCACGTGCCGGCCGTCGGCGACCAGCACCCTGGCGAGCTTGCCGGTGGTGGTCGTCTTACCGGTGCCGTTGACGCCGACGACGAGCAGCACGGACGGGCGGCCGTCGTGCGGCAACGCCTTGATCGACCGGTCGGCGGTGGTGCCGACGGCATCCACCAGTACCCGGCGCAGCAGCGCGCGGGCGCCGGCCGCGTCGGCCACCCCGTGCGCGGCGACCTCGGCCCGCAACCGCTCGGTGATCTCGGCGGCCGCGCCGGCGCCCAGGTCCGCCATCAGCAGGGTGTCCTCGATGTCGACCCAGGAGTCCTCGTCCAGCGTCGCCGCGCCGAGCAGGCCGAGCAGGCTCTGGCCGAACACGTTCTGCGAGCGGGACAGCCTGCCGCGGAGCCGGTTGAGCCGCCCGGCGGTCGGGGCGATCTCCTCGATCTCTTCCTCGGCGGCTTCTTCGACGACCGGTGCCTCGACGACGGGCGCCGGCTCAGGCTCGACGACCGGTGCGGCGATGACCGGCATCGGCGCCGTCTCGGGCTGGGTGACCGGGGCGGGCTTGACCGGGGCGGGTGCGACCGGAGCGGGCTTGATCACCACTGCGGGCGGCGCTTCCGGCGCCGGCGGGGCATCCGGCAGCGCGACGTCGACGATCCCCCTGCTCACCGAGTCCCGCGGGACCGACGCGTCGTCACCGACGCCGGGCTGGCCGTCGACCTCGGGGCGGTCGGCAACAGGGTGCACCGGGGGCTCGGCAACCGGCGGTTCCTCGACGACCGGCTCGTCTTCCGGCGGCTCGATGAACGGGTGCTGGACCGCAGGCGTCTCGGTGGGCACCGCCGGGAACGGCTTGGTGACCGGCGGCCGCGGCGTTGTCGGCGCGGGAGCGGGCGGCGGAGCCGTGGCGGTACCGGACCCACCGCCGCCGGCGGAGAACGAGATCGACCCGCCTGCCTTGTACCCGCCCTTCGGGGGCGGTCCCTCGGTGACGGGCTTGGTCTCGGTGGGCGCGGCGGTCGTCAGCGAGATCCGCCGGCGGCGGCTGAGCACCAGCCCCACGACGAGCACGACCGCCAGCACGGCGACAACAGCGATGACTATCCAGATCCAGATCGGCACCGACCAATCCTGACAGATCAGCCGCCGTCGAAAACCCGGTCCACGACCTTGCGGGCACGGCGGGTCGCGCGCCGGTAGTCGTCGACGAACTCACCGGGATCCCCGCCGGCCGGGTAGCCGAGCGCCCGCGCGACCGCGGCCAGCTCTCGACCCTGCCGCGGGATCTGGTCGTCCGGCTTGCCACGCACCAGCATGATGGCGTTGCGGGTCCTGGAGGCGACCAGCCAGCCGTTCCGCAACGCCGCCGCGTCCACCTCGGACAGCAGCCCGGCGTCCATGGCTGCGGAAATGGCTTGCAGGGTATGCGGTGTTCGCAGGCTGGGCAGCTCCGCGGCGTGCTGCAACTGCAGCAGCTGGATCGTCCATTCCACGTCACCGAGGCCGCCGCGGCCCAGCTTGGTGTGGGTGGTCGGATCCGCGCCCCGCGGCATCCGTTCGGTGTCGACCCTGGCCTTGATCCGCCGGATCTCGACCACGTCACGGGTGGACAGCCCGCCCTCCGGGTAGCGGAAGCCATCCGCTGCGGCGAGGAAATCGGCGCCGAGGTCCCGGTCACCGGCGACCGGTCGCGCTCGGAGCAGCGCCTGGCGTTCCCACGGCGCGGCGAATCGCGCCCAATACACCCGGTACGACTCCAGGGTCCGGACCAACGGGCCGTTCTTTCCCTCGGGGCGCAGGTTCGCGTCGATCTCCAACGGCGGGTCCGGGCTCGGCCGGCCCAGCAGTCGGCCCATCAAATCGGCGACGGCTGCCGCGTCGGCCCTGGCTTCCTGCTCGTCCTGCCCGGGTGCGGTCTCACCCACGTACATCACGTCGGCGTCGGAGGAATACCCGAACTCGGCACCGCCCAGCCGGCCCATGCCGATCACCGCCAGTCTCGCGCGGTAGCCACCCCGTTCGGCGGTGACCTGTTTCACGGCGGCGTCGTAGGCGGCCGTGATGGTGGTTTCGGCGACGCTGGTGAGGCCGCGGGCGATATTCGTCACGTCGATCAGGCCGAGCATGTCGCCGCACGCCAGCCGGAGCATTTCCTGCCGGCGCGCGGACCTGGCGGCGTCCACGGCGTCGCGGGCGTTCGCGGCCCGGCGGGAACGGGCCAGCAGGGCCGCGGCCACGGTCTCCGGCTGGGGCTCCAGCAGCGCGTCATCGTCGGTCAGCAGCCGCAGCACCTCGGGCGCCCTGGTCAGCAGGTTGGCGATCAGCCGCGAGCCACCCAGCAGGGTGGCCAGCCGCTGCGCGACGGACGCCTCGTCGCGCAGCAGCCGCAGGTACCAGGGGGTGTCGGCCAGCGCCTCGGAGACCTGGCGGTAGGACAACAGGCCGGCGTCCGGGTCCGGGCTGGAGGAGAAATAGTCCAGCAGCACCGGCAGCAGGGTCCGTTGGATGGCGGCGCGCCGGGACACCCCCACGGTGAGGGCCGCCAGGTGCCGCAGCGCGGCGTCAGGTTTGGTGAAGCCCAGCGCGGCGAGGCGGGCGCGGGCAGCCTCCGGGGACAACCGCATCTCGTCGGTGCCGGCAGTGCCAACCGCTGCGACCGCGTGCAGGAGCGGGCGGTAGAACAGCTTCTCGTGCAAACGGCGGACGGTGGCGCCGTGCCGCACCCGTTCGGAGGTGAACACCTCGGCGGCGCTGGCCGCGCCGGAGGCGGTGTAACCGTCGGTGCGGGCCAGCCATTCCATGTCCGAGCGGTCCTCGGGCAGCAGGTGCGTCCGGCGCAACCGTTGCAGCTGCAGTCGGTGTTCGGCCCGGCGCAGGAACGTGTAGGCGGCGGCCATCTCCGCGCCGTCGGTGCGGCCGACGTAACCGCCGCGGATCAGCGAGCGCAGACCCATCAACGTGCCCGGCAGCCGCAGGTCCGGGTCGGTGCGGCCGTGCACGAGCTGCAGCAACTGCACCGCGAACTCCACGTCGCGGAGCCCGCCGGCGCCGAGTTTGAGTTCCCTGCCCCGCAGGTTTCCCGGGATGTTCTCCTCGACGCGGCGCCGCATGGCCTGCACATCGTCGACGAACGACTCCCGCCCGGCGGCGTTCCACACGCCCGGCGCGGTGATCTCGATGAACTGCCGGCCGACGCCGGGATCGCCTGCGGCGGGCCGCGCCTTGAGCAGGGCCTGGAACTCCCAGGTCTGCGCCCACCGCTTGTAGTACGACGCGTGGCTGGCCGGCGTCCGGACCAGCGCGCCCGACTTGCCCTCCGGTCGGAGCGCCGCGTCGACCTCCCACGCGGCGGCGCCGCAGATCCGCATCAGCCCGGTGGCCAGCTGGGTGGCGGTGGCCAGCATCTGCCCCTCATCCGAACCGTCGGCGTCCGGGTGGTCGGCCGGCGGGTGGTCGGCCGCGAAGATCACGTCGACGTCGGAGATGTAGTTGAGCTCCTTCGCACCGCACTTGCCCATCGCGATGATCGCCAGCCGGGCGGGCGCGGCGTTCGCGGGCAGCTCGGCGGCGGCGACGGCGAGGCCGGTCTGCAGCGTGATGTCGGCCAGTGTGGACAGCGCCTGGCACACCGCCGGCAGCGCCGTCGTCGGCAGGGACGGTTCGACCGCGGGCGCGAGGTCGTGGGCGGCGATCACCAGCAACTGGGACCGGTAGGCCCGGCGAAGTCCGCCGATCGCCTTGCCGCCGGTGATGGTGGCCCGGCCGCCCTCCGTTCCCGTGCACAGCGGTAGCGCCGGGTCCAGACCGACGGCCTCGGCCAGCACCCTGCGCATCTCCGAGGTGGCGATCAGTTCCTCTGGCGGCGCTTCCGGCAGCAGCAGCAGCCAGTCGTCCGGGAAGGCGGCGAGGTGCTCGGACAGCACGGTCGACCCACCGAGCACGCCGATCAGCCGACCGCGGAACCGGGGTTGACCCCGCAGCGCCTCCAACAGGTCGACACCGCTCTGACCGGAGCTGGCCTCGACCAGCCTGGCCAGTCCCTGCACCGCGTACTCCGGTCGGCCGGATCGGGCGATGGCGGTGAGGATTTCCTCGCTGCCCGCGGCCGGGCCGGCGTCGGTGAACAGCCCGACCGCCGCGAGGTCGCCGCGCACCCGGTCGGTGCCGGGCAGCCCGTACCTGGCCGGGGTCCGGGCGGCGGGCCTGGTCACGGCTCGCTCGTCACGATGGGCAACCGGACACCGCGAGCCGCCTGACCCACCGCCGGATCGGCCGCCGCTCGCTCGGCGGCGAACGCGACGAAGCGGTGCGCGAACTCCTGCCAGACGAACCCCATCGTCTCCTCGGCGTCGTCCAGCATCGGACCCAACCGGCCGGTGACGGCGACGCCGGCGGCCCGCGCCCACCCGCGGACGTGCTCGGCGGTCGGTTCGATGTGGAACTGCAGCCCCCACGCCGCCTGGCCGATGCGGAATGCCTGATGCGGGTAGCCCATCGCGGAGAGCAGCAGCACCGCCCCCGGCGGCAACACGGAGATGACGTCCTGGTGGTAGTGCATGACGTCGGGGGTCATCGGTAGCTCGTCGAACAGCGGATCATCATGGGCCGCATCGCGTTTCGCGGTCAGGTAGGCACCGATCTCCGGTCCGTCGGCGCCGCGTTCCACGCGGCCGCCGGTCGCGGCGGCCAGCAGTTGGGCGCCGAGGCAGATGCCCAGCGTCGGTGTTCCGCGCGCCACTGCCGCGGCGAGCAGGCTCCGGGTGGCCGGCAGCCACGGCGCGACCTGGTCGTCGTTGGCGCCCATCTCCCCGCCGAGGCTGATCAGCGCGTCGAAGTCGGCCGCGTCCGTCGGCGTCCTGGACAGCGTGGGGATGGCGTCACCGGCGTACGGGCGGAGCACGGTGATGGCGGCGCCGGCCTCGGTGAGCCAGTCGTGCAGCAGCAGCAGCGGATCGGTGGGGTCGTGTTCCAGCACCAGGATCCGCACGGCGGGCAACGGGCGGGGCGTCACGGACCCAGCTCCACGATCACCGGCGCATGATCTGACGCCCCTTTGCCCTTGCGTTCCTGCCGGTCGATGGACGCTCCGGTGACCCTGGCGGCCAGCGCCGGGCTGGCCAGCGCGAAGTCGATCCGCATGCCGCGCCGCTTCTGGAAGCTCAGTTGCTTGTAGTCCCAGTAGGTGTAGACGCCGGGCCCGGGCAGGTGCGGGCGGACGACGTCGGCGAATCCAGCGGCGACCAGGTTCGCGAACGCCTCCCGCTCCGGCGGGGTCACATGGGTCTGACCGCGGAAGAAGTCGACGTCCCAGATGTCGTCGTCGGTGGGGGCGATGTTGAAGTCGCCGCAGAAGGCGAGTTGCAGGTGGGGATCGTCGGCGAGGGCCTTGGCGCCGTAGTCGCGGACCGCGTCCAGCCAGGCGAGCTTGTAGTAATAGTGCGGGTCGCCGATGGCCCGCCCGTTGGGGATGTACAGGCTCCAGACCCGCACGCCGGCGCAGACGGCGCTGATCGCCCTGGCCTCGGTGACGGCCGGGTCGCCGAACGGTGGCAACCCGGGAATGCCGATCTGCACGGCGTCCAGGCCGACCCGGGACAGCACCGCCACCCCGTTCCATTGCGAGGTGCCGTGGTGGGCGACCTGATAACCGGTGGCGGCCAACGCATCTGACGGGAAGCGCTCGTCGTCGATCTTGGTCTCCTGGATGGCCAGCACGTCGACGTCGCTGCGCGCCAGCCAGTCGGTGAGCCGGTCGAGCCGGGCGCGGATCGAGTTGATGTTCCAGGTGGCAATGCGCATCGGATCAGCCCAGGACTGGAGCGGGTGGCGGGGCGGGGACGAAGAACGGCACGGTCCACTCCGGCCTGGAGTCGCCGTCGATCCTGGCGCGCCAGACCAGCACCTGGCCGGGAGGCAGCGGTAGGCCGGTGTTGAAGTAGAGCACGACGTGGGTGCGGGTGGGCAGTGCCCGGCGTGGGACGCCGCTGCCGCGGAAGTTGGGTTCCTCGATCTGCAGGGTCTGCCCGAAGCGCATCATCCGGGAACCGGGCGGTGCCGCGGGGTCGGTCAGCTCCACCGGGCTGCCCGCCTGGTCCTCGAGCACCACCTCGAACACGTACTGCTCGTTGAACAATTCCGGCGGGAACGCCAGGCCGACGACGACCGCGAACGCCGCGGACACCCCGGTGGTGTGGTTCCGGCCGATGATCTGCAGACCGCCGCCGACCATCTGCAGCTTGCCGAGCTGATCCGCGACGGCGAAGTCGGCCAGTATCAACGACACCGACGCCTGTTCGAAGACTTCGCTCATGGTCCCGATCCTCCCAGACCCGGCATGGGACTGCGGACCGCAGGCTCCCGATCATCGGAAGTCCCGTGACGGGGTGGCCACCACCAGGTTCACCGCGGCGATCCGATCGGCGACGACCGAGATCGCCCCACCGGACCGTTCGACCACGCCGCGGATGAGCAGCGAGGGTGATCCGCGGGCAATCCTGCGGTACCGGGACCACAGCCCCACCGAGCAGATGACGTTGATCATTCCGCTCTCGTCCTCCAGGTTGATGAAGATGACCCCGGATGCGGTCGCCGGCCGCTGCCGGTGGGTGACCATCCCGGCGACCAGCACCCGGCTGCCGTGCTCGACCTGGTGCAGGCCGGCGGCGGTACGCACCCCCCAGCGCTCCAGCGTCTCGCGGGAGAACTCGGTGGGGTAGGCCTCGGGCGAGATACCGGTCGCCCAGATGTCCGCGACGGTCAGCTCGATGTCGCTCATCCCGGGCAGGGCTGGGGCGTCCAGGCCAACCGTGGTGCCGTCGAGCGTCCCGGCCCGCTCCCCAGCGGCCGCACCGGCCGCCCACAACGCCCGGCGCCGGTCCCGGCCGAGCACCTCGATCGACCGGCCGTTCTCCCGCGGGACGGTCAGCACGTCCAGCGCACCCGAGGTGGCCAGCGCCTCGGCCTGCGCGGTGGTCAGGGTG
Source organism: uncultured Actinomycetota bacterium (assembly GCA_963709895.1). Classification (GTDB taxonomy): domain Bacteria; phylum Actinomycetota; class Actinomycetes; order Mycobacteriales; family Nakamurellaceae; genus Nakamurella. The sequence goes on from CAVPYD010000005.1 coordinate 45,239, forward strand.
ACCGCCCTGGTCAGTTCGTCGAGCGTGACGTACCCGGCGACCGGCCTGGCGGCGACGATCTTCTCGGCGATCTCGGTGCCGAGGGTGCGGATGCCGGCCAGGCCCAGCCGGACCGCGGGTTTTCGGGTGTCAGGGCCGGGATCAGGACTGCCGGGACCTGGTTCGAGGCCGGCCTCCACTCCGGAGACGTTGATGTCCGGCCGCCGCACCGTCACCCCGTGCCGGCGGGCATCGGCCACCAGCGACTGCGGGGAGTAGAAGCCCATCGGCTGCGCGCGGAGCAGCGCGGCACAGAACGCAGCCGGGTGATAAAGCTTCAGCCAGGAGGAGTAGAAGACCAGCGCGGCGAAGGACAGTGCGTGGGATTCGGCGAAACCGAAATTGGCGAACGCCAGGAGCCTTTCGTAGATGCGGTCGGCAGAATCGCCGGTGATGCCGTGCAGGGTGGCCATGCCGTCGTACAACCGGGCCTTCAGCTTCTCCATCTTGACCGTCGACCGTTTCGCGCCCATGGCCCGGCGCAACTGATCCGCCTCACCGGCGTCGAATCCGGCGACGTCAACGGCCAGCTGCATCAACTGCTCCTGGAACAGCGGGATCCCCAGGGTCTTGGACAATGACCGTTTCATCACCGGGTGGTCGTAGGTGACCGGCTCCATCCCGTTGCGGCGCCGGATGTACGGGTGCACCGAGCCACCCTGGATCGGGCCTGGTCGGATCAGCGCCACCTCGACGACCAGGTCGTAGAACGTCCGCGGCTTCAACCGCGGCAGGGTGGCCATCTGCGCGCGGGATTCCACCTGGAACACCCCGACGGAATCGGCGCGTTGCAGCATTTCGTAGACCGCTTGTTCCTCCAGGTCGAGTGCGGCGAAATCGACCTCGATTCCCTCGTGATCGCGCACCAGGTCGACCGCATAGTGCAGGGCGGACAGCATGCCCAACCCGAGCAGGTCGAACTTGACCAGACCCATGGCGGCGCAGTCGTCCTTGTCCCATTGCAGCACCGACCGTTTTTCCATCCTGCCCCATTCGACGGGACAGACCTGGGCGACCGGACGGTCACAGATCACCATTCCGCCGGAATGAATTCCCAGATGCCGGGGATAATCCTGGATCTGCCCGGCCAATTCGAGCACGTCGACCGGGATGGCGTGTTCCATCGGCCCCGTCCCGGTACTGGCAGCCTCCACCTGGGCAGCCAGCGGCGCCCAGCCGTCGAGCTGTTTGGAATAGGCATCCTGCTGGCCAGGGGAATGGCCGAGCGCCTTTGCCATGTCCCGGACCGCCATCCGCGGACGAAAGGTGTTGACGTTGGCCACTTGCGCCGCGTACTCACGGCCGTACTTGTCGTAGACGTACTGGATGACCTCCTCCCGCCGGTCGGACTCGATGTCGATGTCGATGTCCGGCGGGCCGTCCCGCTCCGGCGCCAGGAAACGCTCGAACAACAGCTGATATCGCACCGCGTCGACCGCGGTGATGCCCAGCGCGTAGCACACCGCGGAGTTCGCGGCAGATCCCCTGCCCTGGCAAAGAATGTGGTGATCACGGCAGAAGGCGACGATATCGTGGACGATCAGAAAATAGCCGGGAAAATTCAGGCTGGCGATGATGGCCAATTCCTTGTCGATCTGCGCGTAGGCATCCGGGTTCTCCGGCCGGGAACCGTAACGCCGGGCAGCGCCGATCATGGTGAGCTGGCGCAGGTGGGAATTCTCGTCGTGCCCCGGCGGAACGTCGTAGGGCGGTAGTTGCGGCGCGACCAGATGCAGGTCGAAGGAGCAGTCCTGACCCAGCGCTGCTGCGGTCGGCACCGCGGTGGGATAGCGGGCGAACAGCGCAGCCATTTCCGCGCCGGATCGCAGGTAGGCCCCCGGCCCGGGCGGGAGGTAGGGGTCGGCCTCGTCCAGGCTTCGCCGCCCCCGGACCGCCGCCATCGCCGCACCCAGTCGGCTGGCCTGCGGGGTGGAGTAATGCGCCCCGGTGGTGGCGACCACCGGCAGCCCCAGCCCGGCGGCAAGATCGGCCAGCGCGTCGTTGTCCTCGTCATCGGTGGGCAGCAGCTGGGTGCTGAGCTCGACGACGACGTTGTGCCGGCCGAACCGGTCCATCAGGGCGACGATCTCGGCGCGGGCCAGGTCTGGACCACCGGTGGCCAACGCCCGCCGCACCCTGCCCTTGCGGCACCCGGTGAGGATCAACCAGTTGTCCTGTGCAGCGTCGGCCAGCTCGTCCAGATCGTAGATGGGGCGGCCCTTCTCGCCGCCGGCGAGTTGGGCACGGCTGATCTGCTGGGACAGTCGCTGGTAGCCCGGCTGGCCGCGGGCCAGCACCAGCAGGTGATCACCCACCGGATCCGCGATCCCCATCTGCGGTTCGGGGAGGCCAAGGGACAGTTCAGCGCCGTACATCGTCCTCAAGGGCGTGTCGGCGGCCGCCTCGGCGAACCTGACGATGCCGTACAGGCCGTCGTGGTCGGTGATGGCCAACGACTGTAGGCCCAGCCGGAGCGCCTCTGCGACAAGGTGTTCCGGCGTTGACGCACCGTCCAGGAAGCTGAACGCGGAGTGGCAGTGCAATTCCGCATAGGGAACCGCTCTGCGTTCAGTTTGAGCTGCAGGAGGTACCGGTGGACCCAGGTCCGGAGGCTGGGGATCCGGACGGGCATGATCCAGCGGTCGCAACGGCCCGAGCGTTCCGCGGCCAGGTTTGGGCGGCCGACCGGACAGCGCACGTTCCAGTTCGGACCATGGCACGTTGGGGTTGGACCAGCCCATCAGTCGTACACCCCCTCGAGTTGCCAGCCGTCCGCCCCGAAACGCATCAGCATCGCAACGCCGGTATCGGTGACGACCTGCATGCGCGCCTGGTACCTGGTTGGTCTGTTCACGTGGATCGCCGCCGGGTTCAGCCGCCGATCGGCCTCGTAGGCAGTCGCGGAGTAGGAACGGGCCTGCGACCAGCCTTCAGCGCCTGGTCCACTGGGGGCGCTGGGTGGCACGGTACGACCACCATCAGCTGACCGGTTGTCGGCCGTCCACCATTGTTCGTCCAGAACCCACGGCCCGGCCCACGCATCGATGTGCTGACGCGCACCGTGATGGTCGATCCAGGAGGGCGAGCCGGTCAGCAGACCGCGCCCGGTGAAAAGTACCGGGCGTCCCGCTGGGTCAAGGACCGTGACAGTCTCCGGATCGGTGGTGGCCAAGCGGGTCGGCGACGGCGCCGGCACCGCCCCAGGCCACGGCGCTGACGGATCCCGCGGAGCGGTTTTCTCCTCTCCCCATGGCACCATGGCGATCCGGTCGGCGGGTCCACGGCCACCGGAAAGCACCGGTGTGAGAACCGATTCCGGGCCGAGCAGACCTTGAACCCGCGCGAACGCCCACCCTGCACGTTGATCGTCCTGCCCGTCGGAACCCCACAAGCCGTACTGGATCAGGCCGGCGCCGATGGCCTCGACCGGCTCCAACGTCAGCCGGACGATCGCCCCCGGTCCTTGCGGGTAGCCCTCCTCGGTCAGCTCACCTGGCTGTGCCGTTCGACCCGACGTGAGCCACCCATCGAGTTGCCAACGCAACCGGTCTGCGGTCGCGGCGGCGGTCAGCGGCTTGGCGCACCGCCAGATCCGGGAGAGCCGGGCGCCCCGTTCGGTGTCCGCGGTGATGGCCAGCCGTGTGCACGCCAGACCGGCATCGGCCAGCAGGGTGTGAAAGCGGTCGGCAAGCGCGCGGGCGGCGAACGCCGCGGTGTCGACCCGGTCCAGCGGCGGATCACAGATCTGTTCCACGGTCAGTTCGTCGGGGATCTGCCTGCGGGAGACGCCGCGCTCGGCAAGCCCGCGGGCCAACCGGTGAGCACGCACCGCATCCGCCCCGAACCTGGTGGCCACCTTGATCTCCGGCAGTGCGGCGAACGCCCCGATCGTGGTGATCCCCAACCTGACCAGCAGGTCGGTGAGCGCCGCCCGTTCCGGTGGTGAGATCGCTGGATCACGAGCGAGTTCGGTGATCGGCAGCGGTGCGCAGAACTCCGCTGATCCGGATGGCGGCACGATGGAAGAACTGCGGGCCGCCAACACCGCGACCTCCAGTACATCTGCCACCCCGACCCTGCATTCGACGTCAAGGGCTTCGACTGTGTCGACAATCTTTTCCGCAGCAGCGATCTCGCTTCCGAAATACCGTGCCGGGCCACGGGCCGAGCAGGCAATGACCCCAGGGCGCAGGATTTCCACGCCGGGGGCGATCGTTTCCACCGCAGCGGCGACCGGCTCGAACAGCCGCGCATCGCGGTCCGGGTCGGCTCGGGTGATGTGCAGATCGGGGCACCGTGATTGGGCGTCACGACGGCGTTGCCCGAGGTGGACGCCTTCGTTCCGGGCGGCGGTGGTACACGCCTGCACCCTGTTGGCGTGGAAGACCGCGACCGGGTCCGACACCGGGTGTCCGGCCTGGCGGGCTGCGGCGACGGCTGGCCAGTCCGGGCACCACACCACCAGCGTCCGCCTGACGGGGGCTCCGCGATTCATGCCGGCACCTGTTCGCCGGCCCTGCACAGCACGCCAACCGAATCGGCGAGGCTGAACCGTTCTCCCCGCCAACCCGGCCGAATACGTTCCGGGTCCATCGGCTCGTGGTCCGGCGCAGCAGGATTGTCCTGGTGCTGTCGGTCCAGCCCACCGAAGGGAACGAGCACTGTGTCGGGGCGCCGGAACACCCATCCCCCGCCGGTTCGGCCGTCGCCTGGGTCTGCCGACCAGGACACGCTGAAACCCTCTTCATGAATGGCGCGGTGATGCCGGCCGCAGAGCAGCACCAGGTTGTCCAGATCGGTCGGTCCGCCGTGCATCCAGTGCACGACGTGGTGTGCCTGCAGGTGCCTGCGGCGGTGGCAGCCAGGGAACTGGCACCCGCCGTCACGGATCCGCAGCGCCCGGCGCAGCGCGGCGGACATCTTGCGGGTCTTCCGGCCCAGCCTCAACAACTCCCCCGGCCTCGCCGAGTGAAGCACCGCGACCACCGCGGAGTCGCACGTCATCCGTTCGGCGGTTGGCAGGTCCACTCCTGGACCGTTCTCTATCCTGCACAACGACTCTCCGGCAGAACTGGGCTGGCCCTGCGCCGATGCAGAGGTGTCGGGCGATGCAGTAGCGCCGGCGAAGACTCCGATATCGGCGTGGAGGATCACCAGATGTTGATCATCACCGGAGCTGTCCACCGGCCCGGAAGCCAGCGCGGACCGAGCCATCGCCACCAGAGCGTCCGCAGCGCTGATCGCGTCCGGGTCGGCAGCGTCATCAGCGACCTGGGAGTCACCGCCGACGGCGCACGGCCGGGATGATACGAATTCCTCCTGCTGCGCCTGCTGCAACGCAGCCACTACGACCGCGCCGTCGTCGGAGGTCAGCCTGGCGCTGACCACCAACATGCCATCCTCATCCCAGAACCAACGGGCACGCCGCCGTCGACGCTGTTCCAGGCCTATTCCCTCGGCTTTGCGATATCCGCGAACCACTCGCTCCAGTTGCGACGCCGTATGCACCAGGCCTTGATCCAGCAGAGTCTGCTCATCGATGCGGTCCGCAACCCTGGTCAGCGCACGCACCTTCGAGTACGACAACCGCCCCGCCGCGAATGCCGCATCCACCAACGGCAACCCCACCAAAGCCGTTGCCACCCGCACGTACTCCCTGGCCGCGCCGACCCCGACCGAACACGCCCACGACAACCAGTGCGAGCAGGACACCACGCCCCACTGAGCCCATCCCTTGCGCCTGTCGAACTCAGCGATCAGCCGTAGCCACTCACACGTCGACGCCGCGATACGCCCTGCCAGTGAACAGATCTGCGCCTCCAACCGCTCCAGCGGTACCTCACCGGCATCGTCTTGGCGCACCTCGGTGATCCTGGGGGTGGATCGGGAAGGGGGTGCACCAACAGCAATGGCATGGTCCCGACCGATGTCGACCGGAAGATCGGGTACCTGACTGAACCAGTTCTCCGGCACCGCCTGCTCCTCGCTCCGGCGTACCGGAGCGCTCTGCCACATCAACGTCAGCTCGTCCACCGTTCCCCCAACCCCTTCCACCTGCACTTCAGCTGCCGACTGGACCTATGTTCGAGGCTAGAACAGGGGTACGACAGTCACCTTTTTCAGGACTTTTGTCTTTTTCATCCGAAATGTCGATATCGCCGTATCGCAGAACCCCACGGGAGGACGGCTGGGTCAACAGACCGCCGGGTCAACGCACGGCTGGGTCACGCGGTGGAATCACGAACACTTGACTCGCCCGTCTCCACCGACACACGCCCACTCCCGACCCGCACAAATGTCCGAAATGTCGCTACCGCGGAAACGCCACCGGCCGCGTCCTCGCCGAGCGAGCCACCCCAAGGATGCCCATCAACCCACCTCTGCCACCGCAGGGAGCAAACACGGATCGAAGCCGTGCACGACCCCGGCGGTACGCAGCGAGCCTTGCGCAATCTGCACAGCGGTGCGCTGACTGCGCAACAGCAACGCCGCCTGCCGGGGGCGGCCGGCCGCGGCACCCCGGCCGCCGACATCCACCACGAGTTCCCGCTCCCGCAGCCGCCCATGACCCTGCCCCAGCCCAGCCCAGCCCTGCCAGCGAGAGGTGAGGACTAGGTCGGCACCTGGCCACGGACCCACCGAGAGCAATACCGCACCACGTTGCCGAAGCCTGCCGGTGATCACCCGTAGCCGGCCAGGACCGGGCCTGGCACGGGGAGGCAGGGTGACCGCCACCATGTCAACCCCGTCCACCAGGATCGACAGTACCTGCAGCACATCGGGTCCCGGTTCGGGGACCAGCACCACCCGATCCAGGTCGACACCGAACTCCGACGCGGCCAGCATGCCGATGTCCGGCATCCCGACCAGCGCCGACCACGACGCAGGCGGCCCGGACAGCAACGCGAACAACAGGCTGGATGTTCCCTGGCCCTGCAGGCTGACCACCGAACCACGAGCAAGCCCGCGCCGCGGCAGTACCGCCGCCAACGGTTCGGGGACCGGGAAGATGCCGCCGCCCGCACCGGAGAGTGCAGGAACGGGGAGCGATGTCACAGTGGGTGGACTCTCACCGGTCACCGCCGCCACCCGACGACGCAGCTCACCGATCACCTCATGACGCTCCGGCACCACAGTGTCAAGAGAGCCGGTGTCAGGAAAGCTGGTATCGAACACATGTTCGAGAGTATCCCTCGAACACCCGCCCTGTCGAGCCGATCAGGGAACGCTAGATCGACCCCACCCAGCGCTGCAAGACCTCGGCGCCGGCATCCCCGGACTTCTCCGGATGGAACTGCGTCGCCGACAGCGGGCCGTTCTCCACCGCCGCCACGAACCGGTCCCCGCCGTGCTCTGCCCAGGTGACCACGGGCGGGGTGAAAGGCCGGGTCACCTCCAACTCCCACCGGCGCACCGCGTAGGAGTGCACGAAATAGAACCTGGTGCGCGGGTCCAACCCGTCGAACAGCACCGAACCCACGCCCGGCGAGACCGTGTTCCAGCCCATGTGCGGGATGATCGGCGCCTGCAGGCGCTCCACCACCCCCGGCCACTCGCCGACCCCATCGGTCGCCACCCCGTGCTCGACCCCGCGCTCGAACAGGATCTGCATACCAACGCAGATGCCCAGCACCGGGCGGCCACCGGCCAGTCGACGGTCGATGATCCTGGCGCCGCGCACCGCCGACAACCCGGCCATGCAGGCCGCGTACGCCCCCACTCCGGGAACCACGAGACCGTCGGCCTGCAAAGCGGTGTCGAAATCCGAGCTGACCTCGACCTGCGCTCCGGTCCGCCGCAGCGCACGTTCGGCCGACGCCAGGTTGCCCGATCCGTAATCCAGCACGACAACAGTGGTCACCCTCGCCTACCTGACATGCGCTAGCCCACCAGCCACAGCAGCCCACCGGCGATGCACCCGGCGGAGAACACCGCGAGCACCACCGCCGCCACCCTGGACTTGTTCCAGAACGACACCACGCCGCCGATCAGGAATCCGCCGAGGCCGATCAGCAGGATGGGCAGCCAATTCACAGGACACCCTTCGTCGACGGAATACCCGTCGCCCGCGGATCGGGTTCTACCGCGGCCCGCAGCGCCCGGGCGATCGCCTTGTACTGCGCCTCGCAGATGTGATGCGGGTCCCGCCCGTACAACACCCGTACGTGCAGCGCGATCCGGGCATGGAACGCCAGCGAATCGAACACGTGCCGGTTCAGCACCACCGGGTAGTTGCCGCCGACCGTGAAGCCCAGCACCGCATCCGGTTCGCCGGTGTGCACCGAGAACGGCCGGCCGGAGACGTCGACCGCGGCGTGCGCAAGGGTCTCGTCCATCGGGATGAACGCATCACCGAACCGGCGGATGCCCGCCTTGTCGCCCAGTGCCTGGCCGATCGCCTGGCCCAGCACGATCGCGGTGTCCTCCACTGTGTGGTGGGCGTCGATGTCCACGTCACCGGTGGACTGCACGGTGAGGTCGAAACTGCCGTGCACCCCGAACGCGGTCAGCATGTGGTCGTAGAACCGCACCCCGGTGGACACCTCCACCACCCCGGCGCCGTCCAGGTTCAACTCCACCAGCACCGATGATTCGCTGGTCGTCCTGGAGATCCGGGCGCGCCGCGGCGCACCGTCGATCTGGGTCACGAGGGCTCCCTGTCTGTTTCCAACACCCGTTCCGCACCGATCCCCACGCAGGCCGCCAGGAACGCGTCGTTCTCCGGCTCCGTGCCGATGGTTGCCCGCAGGTACCCGGCAATCCCCATGTCCCGCAACAGGACTCCGGCATCCAGGAATTCCCGCCAGGCTGCCCCCGCGTCGGCGAAGGTACCGAAGAGCAGGAAGTTCGCGTCGGAATCGATGACGTGAAACCCCTGACCCAGCAACGCTTCCCGCACCCGGATGCGCTCACTGACCAAGTGGGCGACCGAGGCCAACGTGTCGTCGGCGTGCCGCAACGCGGCCAGCGCGGCCGCCTGGGTCAGCGTCGACAGGTGATACGGCAGCCGTACCAGCATCAAGGCGTCGATGACGGCCGGTGCCGCGGCAAGATAGCCCAAGCGCCCGCCGGCGAAGGCGAACGCCTTCGACATCGTCCGCACCACCACTAATTTCGCGGGGAACTCGGTGATCAGCGAAATGGCCGACGGCCGGTCGGAGAACTCCGCGTACGCCTCGTCCACCACTACGATGCCGTGCGCCGTCTCCACCAGCAGCCTGATGTCGGCCAGTGGCAATGACCCACCGGTCGGGTTGTTGGGGCTGGTGACGAACACCACGTCCGGTGAACGCTCGGCGACAATCGTTGCGGCAGCATCCATGTCGACGCTGAAGTCGGCCCGGCGCGGACACGACACCCAGGTGGTCCTGGTGCCGGAGGCGATGATCGGGTGCATCGAGTACGACGGTTCGAAGCCGAGCGCCGACCGTCCCTGACCGCCGAAGGCCTGCAGCAACTGGAGCAGGATCTCGTTGGATCCGTTGGCGGCCCACACATTCGAGCCCGACAGCGGCACGCCGGTGCTGCGCGCGAGATACTCCGCCAGCTTGTCGCGCAACGCCACCGCGTCCCGGTCCGGATAACGATTCAGGTGAACAGCCTCCAGCGCAACGGATTCCGCCAGATCAGCGACGAGCGCATCCGACGGCGGGTACGGGTTCTCGTTGGTGTTGATCTGCACCGGGACGCTCAATTGCGGTGCACCGTAAGGGGTCTTGCCGATCAGATCGGCCCGCAGCGGAAGATCCGCCAGGGTCACGCCGGTGCCGATCATGCCGGGAACCGCGCGCTGACGGCCTCGCCGTGGGCCGGCAGGTCCTCCGCGTCCGACAGCGCCAGCACGTGCCCGGCGACCCCGGCCAACGCATCCCGGGAGTACTCCACCACCTGCATCTGCCGCAGGAACGTGGTGGTGTTCAACCCCGAGGAGAAGCGGGCGGACCCGGATGTCGGCAGCACGTGGTTGGACCCGGCGCAGTAGTCGCCCAGCGACACCGGCGAGAACGGTCCGACGAACACCGCCCCGGCGTTGCGGATCCGGCCGGCGACGATCGCCGCGTCCCGGGTCTGGATCTCCAGGTGTTCGGCGGCGTAGGCATCCGCGACCGCGATGGCATCGTCGATCGACGAGACGAGCACCGCGCCGGACTGCGAACCGGACAGTGCGACCCGTACCCGGTCGTGGTGTTTGGTGTCCGAGACCCGTTGCGGCAGTAGCCGATCCACTGCGTCGGCCAGGGCAACCGAGGTGGTGATCAACACCGACGCCGCCAGCGGATCGTGCTCGGCCTGCGAGATCAGGTCGGCGGCAACGTGTACCGGATCGGCGGAATCGTCGGCGATGACGGCGATCTCGGTCGGCCCGGCTTCCGAATCGATCGCCACCGTGCCGCGCAGCAGGCGTTTGGCGGCCGTGACGTAGACGTTGCCCGGCCCGGTGATCACGTCGACAGGTTCGATCACCGTGCCGTCGGTGTCGGTAGCACCGAGCGCCAGCAGCGCGATCCCCTGGGCGCCGCCGGCCGCGTAGACCTCGTCGACGCCGAGCAGCGCGCAGGCCGCCAGCACGTTCGGGTCCGGCCAGCCGTTGTTGTCCTTCTGCGGCGGTGACGTCACGGCGATGGCATCGACCCCGGCCACCTGGGCCGGCACCACGTTCATCACCACGCTCGACGGGTACAGCGCCAGCCCGCCAGGCACGTACAACCCGACCCGGCGCACCGGGACCCACCGCTGGATGACGGTGCCGCCAGGTGCGATCGTGCTCACCCGTTCCACCGGCAACTGGGCGGCGTGCCCGACCCTGGCCCGCGCGATCGACTCGGTCAGCGCGGCCCGGACCGCCGGGGTCATGGCATCGACGGCAGCGGCGATCACCTCGGCCGGCACCCGCAGCGCGGGCGGTGCGATCCCGTCGAAACGCGCTGCGGCATCCAGCACGGCCGCCGCCCCGCGGCGTCGGACGTCCTGCACGATCGGGGCAACCGCCTCCGTCGCGGCGCCCACGTCGACGGCGGCCCGCGGGAGCACCTCCCGCAGGTCACCGAACCCGGAGCGCAGATCGATCCGCTGCAGCATGGGCAACAGCCTAGTGACCGGTGGCGCCTGCCTCGGCACCAGCGACGTCGACGACGTCGGCGACCGCCAGACCGGGTGCCGTGCCGAGCCTGACCAGCTCCCGGCCGTCCGACGACCAGACCCCACTGCGGCCACAGGCGGGTCCGCCGCCGGTGCCGCCGCAGTACTGGGCCAGCACCACCCACAGCCCGCGCGCGGCGGCGGCCGCCATCTGGTTCGCCATCCGCTCGTCCGCACCCAGCCGGAACAGCGCAGCGACCGCGTACACGTCGGCGCCCATCCCGACCAACTGCTCGGCGTGTCCGGGCACCGCTGCGTCCCTGCCCACCGCGAGACCGATGCGCCAGCCATCGATCTCGAGCACACCCGGCCCGGCTCCGGCTGCGAAGATGCCGATTTCGCCGGTGTCCAGATGGCGCTTGCAGTAGGCCAGCGCGGTGGCGCCGGTCGGCGAGATGTGCAGCACCCCGATCCGCGGCGGTGCGGCCCCGAAGGCCGAGCCGAAGCCGGCGCCGCTGGAGCCACCGTTGGATCCGGGCTGGCCGGGCGGGCTGACCGGGGCGCCGATCAGCGCGTGCATCCGCCGGCGGCGGCAGGCGGCCCGGACCGGGTCGAGCCGGGGGTCGGTGACGTCCACCCGGATCCGGTGCAGGTCGATCAGATCCGGCTCGTACCCGGTCACCGACAACTCGGGGAAGACCGCCAACGCGGCGCCGTCGTCGGCGGCGCGCTCGATCCAGTCGACGTGACGTTCCACGTTGGTCGGGACGTCCCCGTCGACCGAACCGTCCTGCACGGCGGCAACCCGCAGCGGCGGCCGCGGCGAACCGTCGCGCCGATTGCTCGGACCCCGCCCGGCGGTCACGCCACCGAGGCGGTCAGGTCCAGCCCGAGATCAAGGGCCGGCGCCGAGTGAGTGAGTGCGCCAACGGCGAGGAAGTCGACCCCGGTCGCGGCCACCTCGTGCGCCCGGGCGAGCGTCAGCCCGCCGGACGATTCCAGCCGGACGGGACGCGGTTGCCGACGGGCACGGGCCACGGCCTCGGCCGTGTCGGCGGTGCCGAAGTTGTCGAGCAGCACCAGGTCGGCGCCTGCGGCCAGCGCCTCCTCGAACTGTTCCAGGGTGTCCACCTCGACCTCCAGGGCGACCGACGGATGCCGAGACCGTACCGCCGCGATGGCCGCTCGAACAGAGCCGGCGGCCTCGACATGGTTGTCCTTGATCAGCGCGGCGTCGCCAAGGCTCATCCGGTGGTTCACCCCACCGCCGCAACGCACCGCGTACTTCTCCAGGGCCCGCAGCCCCGGCAACGTCTTGCGGGTGTCCCGGATCCGGGCACCGGTGCCGGCCACCGCGTCCACCCAGGCCCTGGTCGCGGTCGCGATGCCCGACAGGTGGGTGAGCAGGTTCAGCGCGGTGCGCTCCGCGGTCAACAGTCCGGCCGTCCGGCCGCGGACCAGCAGCGCCGGTTCACCGGGGATCAGCGTCCCGCCGTCCGGCACCAGGATCTCGCCGGACACCCCACCGAACTGGGCGCCGACGATTTCGAAGACCGCCAGCGCCACCGGCCCGCCGGCCAGCACGCCAGGCTGTCGCGGGGTGACCGCGGCGACACTGGACTGGTCGGCCGGAACGGTGGCCGTGGTGGTGACGTCCGGGCCGTCACGCAGATCCTCGGCGAGCGCGGTGTCGATGACGCCGTTGACCTCGTCGGGGTCCAGCCCGGCGGCGGCCAGCGCGGAACGCAGCGGTGCTGAGATCACGCCGCCGCCGAACAGAGTTCGCTGATGGTGGCGTCCAGTCCGTCGGCGCTGCGCCGCACGACCACCGACCGCTCCCACGACGGGCGCCGATCGAGGTGGTCGTTGCGGACGTGGCAACCGCGGGATTCGGTCCGGATGTCCGCGGCGGCCAGCAGTGCCGACGCCGCCAGGGCCAGGTTCGCGGCCTCCACCGACCAGCGGTCCACACCGTCCGCCGGCGCGGGGGTGGTCCGCACGCCGTCGACGACGTCGATCGCGGCGGACAGCCCGAACTGATCGCGACCGATGCCGGCGCCGGCGCTCATCGCCGACTGCAGCGCGGTTCGCCCCGCGGGATCGCTGCCGGGCACCGCGGTCAGCATCAGCTCGGCGGGATGCGCCGGCGTCGACCGGACCTCGGTGCCGACCGCCGCGGCGGCCCGCTCGCCCATCACCAGGCCTTCGAGCAGCGAATTCGACGCCAGCCGATTCGCCCCGTGCAGCCCGGTGCGGGCAACCTCGCCGATCGCGAACAGGCCGGCGACCGTGGTGCGACCGTCAAGGTCGGTGAGCACCCCGCCGCAGTAGTAGTGCGCGGCCGGAGCCACCGGGATCGGCTGCGCCGACGGATCGATACCGGCAGCCGCGCAGGCCGCCGACACGGTCGGGAAGCGCCGGGCGAACAGCTCTCTGGCGATCCCCGTCGCGTCCAGGAAGACGTGGTCGGCGATGCCGCCCGGCGCACCGGCCATCCGCCGGGAAATGGCCAGCGACACCACGTCTCGGGGTGCGAGGTCGGCCAGCGGGTGGATGCCCGGCATGATCCGGTCACCCGCGCCGTCGATCAGCACGGCGCCCTCGCCGCGTACCGCCTCGGTGATCAACGGCCGGTGCCCGAGATCGCCGGGTCCGGTCCACAGCACTGTGGGGTGGAACTGCATGAACTCCACATCGGCCACGGCGGCACCCGCGCGCAGCGCCATGGCCAGCCCGTCGCCGGTGGCCACCCCTGGGTTGGTGGTGGCCGCGAAGAGATGACCGGCGCCACCGGTTGCCAGCACCACCGCGCGGCTGCGGATCAGCCCGATAGACCCGTCCGGGGCCAGCACCGACACGCCGCGCGCCCGGCCTGACCCGTCGAGCGCGACGTCCAGCACCTGGTGCCCGGACAGCACCGCGGGCAGTCGGCGGACCGCGAGCAGGGCCCGCTCGATCTCCGCGCCGGTGGCGTCACCACCGGCGTGGATCACCCGATTCGCGGAGTGGCCGCCCTCCCTGGTCCGCAGCAGCCCCTCAGGGCCGGTGTCGAACAACGCGCCGCGGGCGATCAGCCGGGACACCGCGGCAGGCCCCTCGGTGAGGATGAGCTCGACGGCACCCGGGTCGGCCAGTCCGGCGCCGGCGACCAGGGTGTCGGCGATGTGCGCCTCTATGGAATCGCCGGGGTCGCGTTCGTCACGCACCACGGCGACGCCGCCCTGTGCCCACTGGGTACTCGAGTCGTCGGCCGCACCCTTGGTGACCACCACGACCGTCAGGCCGGCGACGGCCAGGTCCAGCGCGGCGGTCAGCCCGGCGACGCCAGAACCGACCACCACCACATCGGTGGTCGCGTCCCATGTGGGGATCAGCGTCGGGAAACCCGTCATTCCCCACCGCCCCCGCTGGAACCGATCGCGATCATTCGCTCCACCGCGCCGCGGGCCCGGCGAGCGATCTCCGGGTCCACCACGACCTCGTCCCGCAGTTCCCGCAGCGAGGTGAGCAGCTTGGCCGGCGTGATCATCTTCATGTACTTGCAGGACGCCCGTTCGTTGACGGCGCGGAAGTCCACGCCGGGAGCGGCCCGGCGCAACTGGTGCAGCATGCCGATCTCGGTGGCGACCAGCACCGTGCTGGACGACCCGCGCCTGGCGGCCGTCACCATCTCGCCGGTGGACAGGATCTTCACCCGGTCGGCCGGCACGGCGCCGGCTCCGGCCAGGTACAAAGCGCTGGTGGCGCAGCCACATTCGGGGTGGATGTACAGATCGGCGTCCGGGTTCTCCCTGGCCTTCGCGGCCAGTTGACCGCCGTTGATGCCGGCGTGCACGTGGCACTCGCCGCCCCACACGGAGATGTTGTCCCGGCCGAGGATCCGCCGGACGTGCGCGCCCAGGAACTGATCGGGGCCGAACAGCACGGGGGTGTCGGCCGGGATCGATGCGACGACATCGACCGCGTTGGACGACGTGCAGCAGATGTCGGTGAGCGCCTTCACCTCGGCGGTGGTGTTGACGTAGGACACAACGACGGCGCCGGGATTCTGCGCCTTCCAGGTCCGCAATTCGTCCGCGGTCAGCGAATCGGCCAGCGAGCAGCCAGCCTGTGCATCCGGGATCAGCACCGTCTTCTCCGGCGAGAGGATCTTCGCCGTCTCCGCCATGAAGTGCACACCGCAAAAGACGATGGTCGACTGCGGGGCGGTCGCCGCGATCCGGGACAGCGCCAGCGAATCGCCGACATGGTGGGCGACGTCCTGGATCTCCGGGATCTGGTAGTTGTGCGCCAGGATCACCGCGTCGCGCTGCTCGGCCAGCTCATGGACCTGCCGCGCCCACTCCGCGGTTTCCTCCGGGGTCATCGAGGCGCCGCCGGACCCTGGCCGGCGCGAAAGGTCGAGCGTCGGTGCGGTCATGTGATCCTCCAAGGCCGGCGGGGAGTGGTGCGGTAGGAACCTGATGGTTTTCGACTTACAATCGAAAACATGCCACATCGTATCAGGTCGTCACCTCCCGGTCATCCCGCGGAAACCAGAGTGGAAACCAAGGCGGAAACTCAGGTGGAAGTGCTCGCGGCCGTTTTCACCGTCCGTCCGGACACCGCGGGCCGGCAACGCCTGCACGTTCTGCTCTGGGAACGCGCGCTCGAACCCGACGCCGGACGCTGGGCACTACCGGGCGGTTTGGTGCTGCAGGACGAGGACGTCGACGCCTCCGCGGCCCGGCAGCTGGCGGAGAAGGTGGACCTGACCAGGGTCACCCACCTCGAGCAGATCGGGGTGTTCTCCGACCCCGACCGGATGCCGGAGGCCCGGGTGGTGGCCACCGGATTCCTCGGCCTGGTGCCACTGGACGCCGATCCGCAGCTGCCGGAGGACACCGCGTGGCACCCCGTCGACGACCTGCCGCCGACGGCGCTGGACCACGGGCTGATCGCCGACCGGGCGCACCGCCGGCTGCAGGCCAAGCTCTCGTACACCAACATCGGTTTCGCGCTGGCGCCGGCCACCTTCACCATCGGAGAGCTGCGCCGGGTCTACGCCACCGCGCTCGGCCACGACGTGGATCCGACCAACCTGCAGCGGATCCTGACCAGGCGCGGGATGCTCGAGCCGACCGGATCGACGGCGGCGCCCGGCCCGAGCGGCGGACGGCCGGCCGCGATGTACCGGTTCACCGTCGGGGAGCTGCGGGTGACCGATCCGTTCGCGGCGTTCCGCCCCCGTCAGGAAACCTCGTAGAGATCCGGGCGGTCCAGCGTGGGGTGGCCGTTCCACGCCGCCAGGAACGTGTACGTCGCCGCGGCCAGCGCGGGCTGGGCGAGCACCACGAGCCAGGTCCCGGTGGTCGCCGGCGACGATGACGATCGAATCGGCGGCGGTGACGCCGACGGTGGCCGGGTCGACGCCGCCGGCCAACACCTCACCGACCAACCAGCCGACCGTGGCGCCGACCAGCGAGCCGCCGACCACCGTCACCAGCATCTGCCAGCCCCTGGCGGACCGGACCTGCCACGCGGCCGCGGCGACCACGACGCCGATCACCATGCCGGACAGCGCGAAGATCGCCGCCGCGACGAAATGGTAGGTCGACGTGGTCGGCAGCGCACCGAACCGGCCGTCGGCCAGCACCTTGTACGGCACACCGGGAGCGACCGCGGCCCACACCAGGCCCTGCAGCACGCCCAGTACCAGCAGGGCGCCGCCGATGATGGCCAGCGGCCGCCGCCCCTGGGAGGACAAGCTCACGCCATGCAATCCGCGCCAAGCAGCGCCTTGAGGTCGCCCATCAGCGCGGACGTTGGTGTCACCCGGAATTTGTCGTCGACCTGGAAGCGTTTGTCGCTGGCCCCGCCGGTCAGCCGGAGGTGGACGGTGGTCGTGCCGGGGTGGGCCTTGAGCACCTCACAGAGCCGGGCGATCACCGGCGCCGTGCAACGGTTCGCCGCGATGCTGACCTGCACCGGGCCTTTGCTTGCCGAATCGGTCAGGTCGGGCACGATCACCTGCTGCGCGTGCAGGGACAGCCGATCCTCCGACCGGGACACCCGGCCCTTCACCAGCACGATGGCGTCCTCGGCGAGCAGCAGCGAACACTCCGCGTAGACCTTCGGGAAGAACGCGACCTCCACTCCCCCGGCCAGGTCCTCCAGCGTCGCCGACGCCCAGGGATCGCCCTTCTTGGTCAGCCTCCGCTGCAGGCCGGTGAGGATGCCGCCGACCGTCACCGCCGCCCGGTCGGGCACGGTCCCGTCCAGCAGGTCCGGCACGGACGCATCCGAGTGCGCGGACAGCACATGCTCCACCCCGGACAGCGGGTGGCCGGACACGTAGAGGCCCAGCATTTCCCGCTCGAACCCCAGGCGCAGCTTGGTATCCCATTCGGTGTCCGGGATGTTCCCGCGGAACGAGCTGCCCTTCTCGTCCTGGGTCATCTCGCCGAACAGATCGAACTGCCCGGCGGCCTCGGCGCGTTTGAGGCCGAGCACCTCGTCGATGGCCCTGGAATGCTCCATCAGCAGGCCCTTGCGCGGGTGCCCGAGGGAATCGAAAGCGCCCGCCTTGATCAGCGACTCGACGACCTTCTTGTTGCAGGCGACCGCGTCGACCTTTTCCAGGAAATCGTAGAAGTCGGTGTAATCGCCGTTGTCCCGCCGGCTGGTGACGATGGAGGCGACCACGCCGGTGCCGACATTGCGCACCGCGGACAGCCCGAAACGGATGTCGGTGCCGACCGGGGCGAAGTTCTTCTCCGAGGCGTTGACGTCCGGCGGCAGCACGGTGATCCCCATGGCCCGGCATTCGGCCAGGTAGATCGCCATCTTGTCCTTGTCGTCACCGACGCTGGTGAGCAATGCGGCCATGTATTCGGCCGGGTAATTCGCCTTCAGGTAGGCGGTCCAGTACGACAGCATGCCGTAGGCCGCGGAATGCGCCTTGTTGAAGGCGTAGTCGGAGAACGGCAGCAGAATGTCCCAGAGGGCCTTGATCGCGGCCGGCGAGAAACTCCGCTCGGCCATTCCCGTGGAGAATCGCTCGTATTGGGCGTCCAGTTCGGATTTCTTTTTCTTGCCCATCGCCCGCCGCAGCAGGTCGGCCTGCCCGAGGGAATAGCCGGCGACGTGCTGCGCGATCGCCATGACCTGTTCCTGGTAGACGATGAGACCGTAGGTGTCGCCGAGGATCTCGGCCAACGGCTCGGCGAGCTCAGGGTGGATCGGGGTGGCCGGTTTCCGGTTGTTCTTGCGGTCGGCGTAGTCGTTGTGCGCGTTCGCGCCCATGGGCCCCGGCCGATAGAGCGCGATGACGGCGGAGATGTCCTCGAAATTGTCCGGCTTCATCGAGCGCAGCAGGGCGCGCATCGGGCCGCCGTCGAACTGGAACACGCCCAGCGTGTCGCCGCGCGCCAGCAGCTCGTACGCCCTGCCGTCGTCGAGCGGAAGGTCTTCCAGCACAATGGATTCGTTGCGGTTGGCCAGCACGTTGCCGACCGCGTCGTCCAGGATGGTGAGGTTGCGAAGCCCCAGGAAGTCCATCTTGATCAACCCGAGCTTCTCGCAGGTCGGGTAGTCGAACTGGGTGATGATCGCGCCGTCCTGCTCCCGCTTCATGATCGGGATCAGATCGAGCAGCGGTGCGGAGGACATGATCACGCCGGCGGCGTGCACCCCCCACTGCCGCTTCAGGCCTTCCAGCCCCTTGGCGCGTTCCACCACGATCTTGACGTCGGGATCGGTCTCGGCCAGGGTCCGGAACTCGCCGCCCTCGGAATACCGCGGGTCGGCCGGGTCGAACATCTTGACCAGCGACACGTCCTTGCCCATCACCGGCGGCGGCATGACCTTGGTGATCCGGTCGCCGACGGAGAACGGCATGCCCAGCACCCTGGCGGCGTCCTTGACGGCCTGCTTGGCCTTGATGGTGCCGTAGGTGACGATCTGCGCGACCCGGTCGTCGCCGTACTTCTCGGTGACGTACCGGATCACGTCGCCGCGCCGGCGCTCGTCGAAATCCACGTCGAAGTCGGGCATCGACACCCGGTCCGGGTTGAGGAACCGTTCGAAGATCAGCCCGTGCTGCAGCGGGTTCAGGTCGGTGATCCGCATGGCGTAGGCGACCATCGAGCCGGCGCCGGACCCACGCCCGGGACCGACCCTGATGCCGTTGTCCTTGGCCCAGTTGATGAAGTCGGCGACCACCAGGAAGTAGCCGGGGAAGTTCATCTGGGTGATGACGCCGACCTCGAAGTCGGCCTGCTTCTGCACTTCAGGCGGGATCCCACCGGGGAACCGTGCGGCCAGCCCGCGGGCCACCTCCTTGACGAACCAGGTCTGCTCGGTCTCCCCCGCCGGCACCGGGAACCGCGGCATGTAGGACGCGGACTCGTCGAAGGTGACCGAGCAGCGCTCGGCGATCAGCAGGGTGTTGTCGCAGGACTCGCGCAGCCCATATTTGCCGTCCCAGAGCGCTCGCATCTCGGCGGGAGACTTGAGGTAGAAGTCCCGCGCGTCGAACTTGAACCGGTTCGGGTCGTCCAGTGTCTTGCCGGACTGCACGCAGAGCAGCGCCTCGTGGGTGTCGGCGTCGGCGGCGTCGGTGTAGTGCAGGTCGTTGGTGGCCACCATCGGCAGTTGCAGGTCCTTGGCCAGCCGCAGCAGCCCGTCGCGGACCCTGGTCTCGATCGACAGGCCGTGGTCCATCAGCTCCAGGAAGTAGTTCTCCTTGCCGAAGATGTCCCGGAATTCCGCGGCCGAGGCCCGGGCCTTGTCGTAGTTGCCGATCCGCAGCCAGGTCTGCACCTCGCCGGACGGGCAGCCGGTGGTCGCGATCAGCCCGGTGGCGTACTCGCTGCAGCAGTTCCCGATCGGCCCGCGGCTTGTAGTAGTAACCCTCCAGCGAGGACCGGGAGGCGAGCCGGAACAGGTTGTGCATGCCCTGCGTCGACTCCGACAGCAGCGTCATGTGGGTGTACGCGCCGGCCCCGGAGACGTCGTCGTCGCCGCCCTCGGCCCAGCGCACCCGGGTCTTGTCGAACCGGGAGGTGTTCGGGGTGACGTAGGCCTCCAGGCCGATGATCGGGTTCACCCCGGCGAGGCGGGCCTGGCGGTAGAAGTCGTGCGCGCCGAAGACGTTGCCGTGATCGGTCATGGCCAGCGCCGGCATGCCCATCTCGGCGGTGCGCTCGAACAGCTGGCCGAGCCGGGCCGCGCCGTCGAGCATGGAGTATTCGGTGTGCACGTGCAGGTGGACGAAGGAGTCCTGACTGCTCACGTGGCCCCCTTCGCGGCGATGCTGGGCCGACGGCGGCCGAACAGTGGTACGGCAACCGTTCTAGCACGGAACGCCGACAGCGCCCGCGCGTGGCGGGCTGTCGGGAGTGCCGTGTCCTGACGACACGCCGACACGCCGAGGATTGGGCGTGGATGCTCACACCGCGGGTACCGCACGTTGCGATCAACGTATCATTAGTGATACACAGCCTTGTGAGTCGAGGTTGAACATACGGAGGTTGGACATGACGAGGAGTGCGTTCTGGGACGATCTGGCGAACGATCTCCAGGATCCGGAATTCCGTCGCCACCACCTCCTCGAGACTGAACGGGTCGCGGCGATCGACCGTATGGTCAACCAGCTCGACGACATCAGAGGATCGTTGGGCATGACGAAGGCGGATCTTGCTCGGGCCATTCAGCGGACCCCTGCGACGGTGCGCCGCCTGTTGACGTCGAAATCAGCGAATCCTGAATTCGCCGTCGTTGTTCAGATGGCTGCGGTCCTTGGGTATCGCGTGACTCTGGAACCGATGAGCGATGCCGATCGCGCCGAGATCTCCGAGGCACTTCGTGCGAGATCGGCGTGAAAATGCCCAGTCATATTTCGCATTCAAAATATCGACCTCGGATTTCGGCGCAGGTATTCATCGGCGAGTTCACTTATTTCACGATACTCAGAATCGGACGCAGTGGTGCGGAAAGGCTTTGACAAACCCGCAATGATGACAAGCAGGTGACGTTGTTGCTGAGCCGCACTATCCAGCAAGCAGATCAGCCGGTAGTGCCGACGGCCAGGGCCATCAACCCGAACCTCATAGAGTCCCTTCATATCTCCGTGCATCGCCTCCCAATAGCCACCTCCAGCGAAGCGATGCGGCGGAGCACTCGAAACCGCCTCAAGGACTGCATACATCGTTGCGCGAACTTTGGTTGGACATTTGAGCAGGAACTCGCGGCCCGGCGCCGACTCAGTAGGATCATCGGTGCGATGGCGTGGAAATAGACGACGTCGTAGGGCTCGTCACTCGAACCTGCTGGGCCGGCCGCGTCCGATCTCTTCGACCGACGAGTTTTCTTGCCACGCTGAATCATTCATTTCCGCCCTCTAAACAGTGGTACGGCAACCGTTCTAGCACGGAACGCCGACAGCGCCCGCGCGTGGCGGGCTGTCGGGAGTGCCGTGTCGGGCGGACGTCAGGATTCTGCGTCCGGTACCGGGGGAATCCCCTTCCGCAACGCGTTCCACAGCCAGGCCAGGCTCTGCGCGATCGGCCGGATCACCGCCGCGTCGTTCCAGTACGCCACGTGTGAGACCGGCGACATCCCGATGACGAGCGCCCCCACCGACACCGCGCGGTCCTCGTCCACGGCGGCGTCGTAGTGCTCGCTGAGCCCCTTGAGCGGGAAGGCCAGCACGTCGTCCGGGTCGTAGAAGTTGATCCATTCCGCGGACGCGGCGACCACCGGATCCGTGCTGTTCTTCGCCGGAATGGTCACCGGGCGGCTGAAGTCGCCGAAGCGCTCCACCCACAGCGCGATCGGGCTGCCCAGCGTGTAGAAGAACGTCAACGTCTCGCCGCGTTCCAGCGGGCTCGCCGCCGGGTCCAGCGTCCGGCCCTTGTGCAGGTCGTAGAAATGGTCGGAGGCGATGACGCTGCCAAGGCTGTGCGCGATGACGCACAGCGGGGCGTCCGGGGCGCGCAGCGCGAGCCGCCGCAGCGCCTCGTCGAATCGCGCGTGCACGGCGTCGTACACCTCGCGGGTGTGCGGGGTGACCTGGTAGGCGACGATGTCGCCGACGAAGTTGCTGACCGCCCAGCGCAGGGTCGGCCAGTGGATCTTGGGAATGCCGGGCACGTGCCGCACCAGGCCGGACAGCGCCAGCGGGAGCAGCGAGAGGTTCGAGCCGTTCGAGATGCGGTGGGTGAGCCAGTTCATCCCGTTGAACCAGATGCCGGCGCGATCCGGAAAGGCGGCCCGCAGCAGCCGATCCTCCCGCTCCATCACAGCCGGCGCCCAGTACACCGACTCCACGATCAGCTCGCTGTCACCCTCGTGCCCACCGGTCGCCTTGGCGAACTCCCGGCGCAATCCGCGGATCGCCGACTGCGCGTAGTCCGGCTCGCGGATGCCGACGCCGTGCACGAACAGCACGGCAAGTCGCTCGGGTGGCGGCGTGCTCGTCATGGTCAGGGCTTGTAGCGCTTCCGACCGATCAGGAAGCCAGCGATGAACCCACCGGCCGCCGCGATGGCCAGCGCCACCCAGAGCGCCACCTGCGCGGTGAAGAAGATGAACGACACCTCGGTCTGGTCGCGGTTGATGGCGATGAACACCACCACCAGCACCGCGATGACGATGCCGCCGATCGCGCGACCGGACAGGCCGCGCTTCGCCGGGGCGCCCGATCCTGCAGGCTGCGTCATGGTGATCCTTCCGCGGGGGAACGTGTGAAGATCACTGTGACTCGCCGCCGGGCACCTGGCAATCAGGCTCGCCGCAGGTCAGGGCGACGACGGACCGACGACGGGACCGACGACTGCGCGGATGACGCGGGCGACGCGGGCGACGAAACGATCACCGTCGGCGGTGGGCTGGTAGCGGGGGCCGCGGTGGCCGGCGCCGTTGTGGCCGGGGCCGTCGTGGGGGCGCTGCCGGCACCGCTTGCGGGCCGACCGCGTTGACCGCGGGCCGGACGGACCGGCAACCGATCCGCGGGTTGTTCCCCGGCGCCAGCCCGATGCTGTACACGCACACCTGGTTGACTCCCGCGTGCAGCGGAACGGTGGCCAGGAACCCGTGCCGGCCGGTGATGCCGAAGGCCTGGTTGACGTCGTCACGCGGCAGGTTGGCGGTGAAGGCGTGGGCCACCTGATCGACGTTGACGTGCACCGTGATGGACGCCGCGGGCGACTTCGGATCGAAACTCCAGCCGGCCACCCTGGCCTGATTGCCGACGACGGTCACCGCGTCGAGCGAGCCCAGCGGGGGCGGCCCCACGATCACCCGCAGGCAACCGATCTGTGGATTGCCCCCCGGTGAGCTGACGTGGATCGCGTAGGCGCAGACGGTGTTGACCCCGTCGCCGGCGTTCGGCACGGTGGCGTGGAATCCCTGCGACGGTCCCGCCCAGGACACCGCCCGCTGCACGTCGGGGCGGGCGTCACCGGTCATGATCCCCGGGATGCCCAGAGTCCCATCGGGGCCGGTGACGTAGACATGCACCTGCTCGGACTGCCGGGCACCTGCGGATCAGCGGCCCAGCCGGTGACCGCGATGCCGCCGCCACCTGTCGTGCTGACCGTGTCGAGCGAACCGATGGGCGCGGGCAACTCCAGATTCTGGCAGCCGAGCAGCGAGTTCGCGGTGCCCCGACCGACGTTGATGCCGAAGGCGCAGATCTGGTGGTGGCCCTGACCCGGTCCAGGGCAGCAGGGCGGTGAAGCCGAACTGACCGACCACATTGAACGCCCGGTCGACGTCGTCCCTGGGTTGGTTCGCGACGCCCGTCGGGTACCCCGTGGTGCCGTAGGGCCCGTAATCGTAGAAATGCACGACGTTGATCCCGTTGATCGCGTCCGGGTCGAAAGCCCAGCCGACCACCTGGACGTTCGGGCCCTGGATACCGACGATGTCCAGGCTGCCGAGCGGATTGCGACCGGCCTCACCGAGCGCAGGGTTGCTGGGAATGCTGGTGCAGGTCAGCGCGCCGGTGCCGCCGCCGGAACGCCAGGGCAGCGCGATCGGGGGAGCATCCTGATTGTTGTCGACCAACCGGGTCGCGGACGGCTCCCATTGCGCATACCGGTCGCCGAAGGTGCTGCCCTGCACGGCTTCTGCCGCATCGGACAGGCTCATGCCCTCCCAGCCCGGGCACATTGAGCAGGCCCGTGTTGGTCGATGCGCTGCGCACACCGCCGAAGAAAGCCATTGCCTCCCAACGAGGATCGAGCAACCGCTGCACCACACCCTCGGGGTCGGTCACCCCGGTGCTGCTGCCGTAGTCACCCCAGCCGTAGGCGGGACGCTGCTGATAGAGGCCGATCGAGTCGGTGTCGTGGGCACCGTCGAGGGATCCGAATTTGTCGTGCGGGTATTTCAGCGACAACCGCGTGACGCTCAGCCAGTAGGCGCGTCCGGGCGACGGCCAATTCGCCTGGGGGGTACTGCCGTCATTCGCCAGGTTGCGCAAGGTCGTCTCCTGGAACATCACCATGACGGCGATGATCTGCCCCTGACGCGACACGTTCATCGTCTTGGCCACACCGATGGTCAGCCGGACCGCCGCGGTGCCCGACGCGGTACGCGGAACCGCGGCGCCGCTCTCGCCGGGGCCGCACAATTCGCAGCCGCAGCGCCGGCAGCAATCGAGGCCGTCGATGCCATCCCGAACAGGAAGGGCATCGCCGCGCACAGCACGAGGACGCCGAGAATGGCCAGTGCGCGGGTGATCTTCATGGCACTCCCGACTTGAAGCGCTCCGTCACGGAGCCATCACTTCAGGTAACAGGAACAGATAACCACGATCAGATGAGATGCGCAGCAGACGATGCCGAGGAATGCGCACGCTGGGTGAGCGATGTCGTGCTGCCGGACGTGGCGGAAAGTCCACCGATCACCCGGCCCAGCCAGCCCGACGCGGTACCCGCGGCCACGCCGGCGGAGATTGCCCGGAAGGGGTGCTCAGTCGCGCAGGCTCCACCCGAACATCCGGGCGAGGGCCGCGACCATCAGCACGAAACCCACGACGCTTGCGGTGACACCGATCGCCACCACGGCCTGGGTCCCGATGGCGCCGCGCCAGCATCAGCACCAGTCCGAGCAGGAACCACAGCCCGCCGGAGAGCAGCCGATGGTGCCGGACCTGCTCGAGGTTCACGCTGGCCGCGAACTTCGGGTCGTCGTCGAGCAGCGCCCGCTCGATCTCCTCGAGCGTGCGCTGCTCATCCTTGGACAGCGCCATGGCGATTCTCTTCTTTCGTTCTGGATCTTGTTCTGATCATCCCCACTACTACGAACGGTAGCCGGGCGGGCGCTGCCACCCGAAGGGGCGAAAGTCCCCTGTGCCGACAGGCGAAGGCCCGGGAATACTGCCCACCAGGGAGGCGCGATGACGATCGGCGAGATTCTCGATCTGACGGACATTTCCGCCGGCATGGTCGGCGACGTCGGCGGGAAGGCCGCCAATCTGGGGGAATTGACCAGGGCGGGATTTCCGGTGCCACCCGGCTTCTGCGTGACGACCGAGGCGTACCGGCGGGTCGCTGTCGCCGCCGGACTGGAGACGATCATCGCCAGCAGGAGCGGTGACGACCTGGCCGCCGCCGCGCGGTCCCGGCTGCTCGACGCCGAAGTCCCGGACGGGCTCCGGGCGGCGATCGTGGCCGCTTATCAGGCGTGGCGGCGATGTCATGGTGGCCGTCCGGTCGTCGGCCACCGCCGAGGACCTGCCCGTTCGCCAGCTTCGCCGGCCAGCAGGACACCTACCTCGACGTGCTCGGCGCGGACGCGGTCCTCGATGCGCGTGCGCCGCTGCTGGGCGTCGCTGTGGACCGACCGGGCGGTGTCCTACCGCGCGAGCCAGGGCATCGACCACGCCGCGGTGCGGCTGGCCGTCGTGGTCCAGACGCATGATCCACGCCGAGGTCGCCGGTGTGCTGTTCACCGCCGAACCCGTCTGACCGGGCGGCGGCGGGAGGCGGTGATCGACGCCAGCCCCGGTCTGGGCGAGGCGGTGGTGTCCGGTGCCGTCACGCCCGGACCATGTGGTGGTCGACACCGCCACCCGGCGCATTCTCGACAAGCACACCGGGACAAGCGTTTCGCCATCCACGCGCTTCCTGGCGGCGGGACCGAGCAGGTGCCCTCGCCGCACACGGCGGCGCTGCTGCCTCACCGACCGGCAGATCACCGAGCTGGCCGGACTGGGCGAGCGGGTCGAAACCCATACGGCACACCGCAGGACATCGAATGGGCCATCGATGCCGAGCACATCTCTGGCTCACCCAGGCACGGCCGATCACCACGCTGTATCCCGCTGCCCGACCCCGCCCACCGGCATGGCCTGCGTGCCTTCCTGTGCTTCAGCGTCGCGCAGGGGCTGCTACCGGCCGCTGACTCCGATGGGGCTGGCCGCGTTCCGGTTGCTGGCCTCGTCCGTCGCGCACACCCTCGGCGCCCCGGAGTCCGCCGATCCGCTGGCCGGGCCACCCGCCTACGCCGAGGCCGGTCAGCGGGTGTTCCTGGACATGACCGGGATCCTGCGCAGCCGGGTGGGCCGGGCGCTGATGCCCAGGGTGCTGGACCTGATGGAAACCCGGTCGGCCACGGTGCTGCGCGGCCTGTTCGACCGTCCGGAATTCTCGTCGTCCACACCTCGCCGCGGCCGGCGCTGCGGCGGGCGGCCCGGCTGGCCGTGCGCTACCGGGCGCCCGTCCGTCTGGTGCAGGCGATGCATCAGCCCGGCGGCCGCGCACCGCAGGGTGGACGACACCTGCGCCGCCCTGGCCGGCCGGCTCGCCGACCACCCGGGTGCCACCCCCGCGGAGCGCCTGGACCATGTCGAGCGGATCCTGTTCCTCGAGGTGGCCCCGCGGATCCCGGAGATCATTCCCGGTGCGCTGGGCGGCCTGGCGATGTTCGGCCTGGCCGCGCGGCTGCTGCGGTCAATCAGCCGACCTGGCGACCTGCAGGTCAGCCTGAAAGGGTTGCCGCACAACATCACCACCGCGATGGACCTGGAGCTGTGGTCACTGACGCAGCGGGTCCGCGCCGACCCCGCCGCGGCTGCGGCGCTGCGGGCCACGACCACCGCTGACCTCGCCGGGCGGTACGCATCCGGCGATCTGCCGCCGGTGCTGCAGGCGGGCCTGGCCGGCTTTCTCACCCGCTACGGTCATCGAGCCGTTGCCGAGATCGATGTCGGCCTGCCGCGGTGGTCGGATGACCCGAGCCATCTGCTGGGCGTGCTCGCCAATTACCTCCGTCTGGAGAACCCTGACCTGGCACCGGATCTGGTGTTCGATCGCAGCGCGCGCGAGGCCGAACAGCTGGTGCAGCGGCTCGCGGCGCGAGCCGGCCGGCTGCGCGGCCCGATCGTTCGATTTGCCCTCGGCCGCGCGCGCCGACTCATCGGTATCCGCGAGATGCCCAAGAACATCATCATTCTCGCGCTCGCCGCGGTCCGGCGGAACCTGCTGGCGGTCGGCGAGGCGCTGGCCGCCGAAGGGCTCGTCGACGACGCCCGCGACATCGTCTGGCTCAGCATCGCCGAGGCACGAGCCGGGCTGGCCGGCGGGTCGCTGCGGCAGCTGGTCGGCCCGCGCCGGGAGAGCTACGACCGGGAAATGCGCCGGCGCCGGGTGCCGAGGGTGCTGCTGTCCGACGGGACCGAACCGGAGGCGGTCGGGGCACCAGCACGGCGGCCACCGACGGCTGGCGATCTGGCCGGGGTCGCCGCCTCACCCGGCAGCGTGACGGGCACCGTGCGGGTCATCCTTGACCCCATCGGCGCCCGGCTCGAACCCGGGGAGATCCTGGTCGCACCGTCGACGGATCCCGGCTGGACCCCGTTGTTCCTCACCGCCGGTGGATTGGTGATGGAGATGGGCGGGCCGAATTCGCACGGCGCGGTGGTCGCCCGGGAGTACGGAATACCCGCGGTGGTCGGGGTCCCGCTGGCCACCGACAAGCTGTCGACCGGTGACGTGGTGACCGTCAACGGCACCACCGGGACCGTCACGGTGGAGCGTCGGGCGGCGGTGATCAGCCGCGCGCGGCCCGGTACCGCCTGATCAGCTCGTTCGTGGAACTGTCGTGCGCGAGTTCCGGCTCGGTCGCCGCCTGCAGCTCAGGGGCGACGCGCTGCGCGAGCTGCTTGCCCAGCTCGACGCCCCACTGGTCGAACGCGCCGATGGACCACACCGCTGCCTGGGTGAACACGCTGTGCTCGTACAGCGCGACCAGCTGACCCAGCACGTACGGGGTGAGCTTCTCGATCAGGAAGGTGGACGACGGGTGGTTGCCCTCGAACACCTTGAACGGCACCAGTTCCTCGGCCGTGCCTTCGGCACGGACCTGATCGGCGGTCTTGCCGAACGCCAGCGCCTCGCCCTGCGCGAACACGTTCGAGGTCAGGAAATCGTGGTGCTCTCCCAACGGGTTCAGCGAGTGCAGGAACGCGATGAAATCCACCGGGATCGTCAGGGTGCCCTGATGGATCAGCTGGTAGAACGAATGCTGGCCGTTGGTGCCCGGCTCGCCCCAGTACACCGGTGAGGTGTTGTAGTCGACCCGGCGGCCGTCCAGCGACACGCGATTTCCCGTTGGACTCCATGGTCAGCTGCTGCAGGTAGGCCGGGAAACGGTTCAGGTACTGGTCGT
This sequence comes from uncultured Actinomycetota bacterium, assembly GCA_963709895.1. GTDB lineage: Bacteria > Actinomycetota > Actinomycetes > Mycobacteriales > Nakamurellaceae > Nakamurella. Next base: position 74,015 of record CAVPYD010000005.1, read on the forward strand.
ACGGCAGCACCGCCTGGGTCTGCGCGCCGAAGAACTCGACGTACCAGAACGTCAGCAAACCCATGAGCACCGGCAGGTTCTCGCCCAGCGGCGCCGTGCGGAAATGCTCGTCGATGGAATGCGACCCGGCCAGCACCTGCTCGAAATTGTCCGGCCCGATCGCGATCATCGTGGACAGCCCGATCGCGGATTCCATCGAATACCGGCCGCCGACCCAGTTCCAGAATCCGAACATGTTCGTCGGTGTCGATGCCGAATGCCGACACGGCCGCGGCATTCGTCGACACGGCCACGAAATGCTTGGCCACCGCGGCCTCGTCGCCCAGCGCGTCCAGCGCCCAGGCCCGCGCGGACCCCGCGTTGGTCATCGTCTCCAGGGTGGTGAAGGTCTTGGACGAGATGATGAACAGCGTCTCCGCCGGGTCCAGGTCATGGGTCTTCTCGGCGAAGTCGGTGCCGTCCACGTTCGAGACGAACCGGAAGGTGAGGTCGCGCTGGCTGTAATGCCGCAGCGCCTCGTACGCCATCACCGGGCCAGATCGCTGCCGCCGATGCCGATGTTGACGATGTTGACGATCCGCTTGCCGGTGTGCCCGGTCCACTCCCCCGAGCGCACCCGGTCGGCGAAGGCCGCATCCGGCCGAGTACCTCGTGCACGTCGGGCACCACGTTCTCGCCGTCGGTGATGATCACCGCATCGGCCGGCGCGCGCAGCGCCACGTGCAGCACCGCGCGGTCCTCGGTGATGTTGATGTGCTCGCCGCCGAACATCGCGGCCCGCAGCCCGGCCAGGTCCGATTCCTGGGCCAGCTGGTGCAGCAGGTCGATGGTCTCCGCCGTCACCCGGTGCTTGGAGTAGTCCAGGTAGATGCCCTCGGCCTCCAGGGTCAGCGCGGTGCCGCGGCCGGGGTCCTGGTCGAACAGCTCCCGCAGGTGCGTGTCCTGCAGCTTCGCGTAGTGGTCGGCCAGCGCCCGGTAGGCGGTGCGCTGACGCAGTGGGATGAGGGTGGTTGAGAACATTTCCGCTCCTGACACGCCGACGAAGGTCCGCTGGTGAACCTACCGGGATCGGGCATGGCCTAGCTGTACTGACCACAGCGGCGCGTCAGTTCCCGTCGTGCAGCAACTCCAGGGCGTGCGCCAGGTCCGCCGGGTACGGGCTGGTGAACTCCACCCACCGGCCGTCCTCGGGGTGCGCGAAGGCCAGGCTGCGGGCGTGCAGCCACTGCCGGGTCAGGCCCAGCCGCTTGGCCAGCGTCGGGTCCGCGCCGTAGGTGAGGTCGCCGACGCAGGGGTGCCGGGTGGCCGAGAAGTGCACCCGGATCTGATGGGTGCGGCCGGTCTCCAGATGCACCTCGAGCAGGCTCGCCGCCCGGAACGCCTCGAGGGTCTCGTAGTGCGTCACGCTGTCCCGGCCGCCCTCGACGACCGCGAACTTCCAGTCCGAGGTCGGGTGCCGGCCGATCGGCGCGTCGATGGTGCCGGTGCTCGGGTCGGGGTGGCCCTGCACCAGCGCGTGGTAGATCTTCTCCACCGTCCGGTCCCGGAACGCGTCCTTGAGCACGGAGTAGGCGCGCTCGCTCAGCGCCACCACCATGACGCCGGTGGTCCCGACGTCCAGCCGGTGCACGATGCCCTGGCGCTCGGCGGCGCCGGACGTGGCGACCCCGATGCCGAGGCCGGCCAGCGCGCCCAGCACCGTCGGTCCGGTCCAGCCCGGGCTCGGGTGCGCGGCCACCCCGACCGGTTTGTCGATCACCACGATGTCGGCGTCCCGGTACAGCACGGTCAGCCCGTCGACGTTCTCCGGGACCAGGACGGACGGCCGTTCGCGGTTCGGGCAGGGTGATCTCCAGCCAGCTGTCCGCGGTCAGCCGTTCCGACCGGGCCACCGAGACGCCGTCGACCAGCACGTCACCGGAGTCGATCAGGGTCGCCACCGTGGTCCGGCTGATGCCCAGCAGCCTGGCCAGCCCGGCGTCCAGCCGCATGCCGGCCAACCCGTCCGGGACGATCAGCCGGCGGACGTCAGCCACGGTCCGTGCCCACCTGGGGTGTCGTATCCGCGTCCGTCAGCGGTCCTTCTTGCGGTCCTTGGTGCGGGTGCCGTCGAAGTCGATGCCGAGCAGCGCGGTGATCACCAGGCTGATGCCGCCGATGGTGATGGCCGAATCCGCGACGTTGAACACCGGGAAGTACTGCGCGTTCGGCCCGAAGACCGAGACGAAATCCACCACATGGCCCTGCAGGAATCCCGGGGATCGGAAGATCCGGTCGATCAGGTTGCCGCAGGCCCCGCCGAGCACCAGGCCGAGCGAGACCGCCCACGCCGTCGACCGCAGCCGCGGCGCCATCCGGATGATCACCACCACCACGCCGATCGCCACCAGCGCCAGCAACCAGGTCATCCCGGTGGCCATGGAGAACGCGGCGCCGGGGTTGCGGATCAGCGAGAAATAGACCAGCCCGCCCAGGATGCGCGGCGATTCGCCGGGGGTCAGCAGCGCCACCGCGATGATCTTGGTGATCAGGTCGAGCGCGATCACCGACAGCGCGATGACCGCCAGCAGCACCACCCGCGCGCGGGTGCTCCGGCGCCGCCGGCTGGCCGGTCGCGGCGGTGTCCTGCGCGGCGTCCGAGGCGTCCGGTGACGGGTCGGGTGCGTTGTCGGGTCGGTCTGTCACGGTTCCAGTGTCCCAAACCCGGCGGGTGGTTCCGACCGCATCACCGACCGCATCGCTACTCGACGGGCTCGCGGTCCCCGCGCTCGCCGAACCAGTCGGCGAGCGCGCCGCCCCTGCTCACCGCGCGCAACCGGCGTTCCGTCTTGGACCGCACCGGTTCGGGGGCGACGACCAGCAACTGGTCACCCGACTGCAGCCGCACGGTCGGCACCACCGGAATGGGCTCGCCGTCGCGGAGCAGCAGCGCGATCACCGACGGCGCCGGCAGCCGCAACTGGGAGATGTACACACCGTGCATCCGGGAGCCCTCAGGGATCGTCACCTGCAGCACGTGCGCGTTCATCTCGTCCAGCGGAGCGGCCTCGACCTGCACCTCTTCGGCCTGCCCCGCCTGGATGACGCCCGAGCTTGCGGGCCACCCAGGGCAGCGAGGTGCCCTGCACCAGGGTGTAGATGACGACGACCACGACGATGACGTCGACCAGGTAGTCGGACGTCTCGTCCCCGCGGGTGACCAGCGGGATCATCGCCAGCACGATGGGCACCGCGCCGCGCAGGCCGGACCAGGACAGGAACGCCTGCTCGCGCCAGGGCAAGCGGAACGGCAACGCCGCCGCGACCACCGAGGCGGGTCGGGCGATCACCAGCACGATCAGCCCGATCACGATGCCGGGGATCAGCGCATTGGGCAGCTCGAAGGGATCGACGTACAGGCCGAGCATGACGAACAGCCCGATCTGCGCCATCCAGCCGAAACCCTCGGCGAAGGACAGCGTCGACGCCCGGTGCGGCAGCCGGGAATTGCCCAGGATGACGGCCGTCACGTAGGTGGCCAGGAAGCCGGACGCGTGCGCGAACGAGCCGACCGCGTACGCGCCACCGATGAACGCCACGGTGGCCAGCGGGTACAGGCCGGCCGCGGGCAGCGCCTCCCGGCGCAGCAACCAGGCACCGCCGATGCCGATGGCGGCGCCGATCACCGCCCCGGCGACCAGCTCCCAGACGACCAGCAGCGGGTCGAGCCAGGTGATCGGATCGGTGCCGGCCAGGATCACCACGGCGATCACCACGGGCGCGTCGTTCAGCCCGGATTCCAGTTCGAGCGCAGCACCCAGTCGCGGCTTCACCCCGACCCCGCGCAGCACCGAGAACACCGCGGCGGCGTCGGTACTGGACAGCACGGCACCCCAGAGCAGCGAGGTCCGCCAGTCGTAGCCCATGAACAGGTGCACGCCCACCCCGGCCACCGCGATGGACACCACCACGGACACGGTCGCCAGCGAGATGCCCAACCCGAGCGCGGGGCGGACGTTCTCCCAGCGGGTCGTCAGGCCGCCCTCGGCCAGGATGAAGACCAACGCCGCCAGCCCGAGCTGCTCGGCGAGAATGGTGTTGTCGAAAGGGATCCCGATGACGCCGTTGCCCAGGATCAGCCCGATGCCCAGGTACAGCAGCAGCGATGGCATGCCCAAGGCGCCGGGACAGCCGGACCGCGACCAGCGCCAGCAGCAGAACAACAGAGATCAACCCGAAAGCGCGCTGGACGGTCTCCTGGTCCATCTAGGTCAGCGCCATCGGCGTCAGCGCCATCGGGTCAACGCCGCAGTGCCGGCGCGAGGCCGAGCGCGGTCAGCACGTCGATGGTCGCCTTCGACCGGTTGAACGTATAGAAGTGCAGGCACGGCGCCCCCTCGGCGAGCAGCCGTTCGCTCATCCGCACCGCGTGTTCCATGCCCACCTGCCGGCCCGCGGCCGGATCGTCCTGCACCGCTTCCAGTCTCGCGGCCAGATCGGCCGGGATCCGTTGCCCGGACAGCTGATGAATCCGCATGAGCCGCTGGTAGGAGATGATCGGCATGATGCCCGGCAGCAAGGGCACGTCGGCGCCCGCCTTGATCATCCGGTCCCGCAGGGCGACGTAGTCCCCGGCGGAGAACAGCATCTGGGTGATCGCATAATCGGCGCCGGCCCTGATCTTGTCCACCAGGTACTGGGTGTCGGTCTCCACGTCCGGCGAGCGCGGATGCATGTCGGGGTACGCGGCGACACCGACCGAGAAGTCGCCGAGCGACCGGGCCAGCACCACCAACTGCTTGGCGTACTCGAGACCCTCCGGGTGAGCCACCCATTCCCCCAACGGATCCGACCCGGGCGGGTCGCCGCGCAGCGCGAGAATGTTGCAGACACCGACCGAGGCGTACGAACCGATCACCTGCCGGAGCTCGGCGACCGAGTGGCCGACGGCCGTCAGATGGGCCACCGGCAGCAGCGTGGTCTCCGCGGCGATGCGCTCGGTGATCCGGACGGTGCGTTCCCGGTGCGAGCCGCCCGCGCCGTAGGTGACCGAGACGAACGCCGGGCGCAGCGGTTCGAGCCGGCGGACGGCGGTCCACAGCACGTCCTCGTCGGGGTCCGTGCGGGGCGGCATGAACTCCACCGAGAAATGCGGTCCGGGCGCGGCAAGTCGGTCGCGGACGGTCACCATGCGCGGCAGCCTATCCGCCGGGGGTCACATCCCGGTTACCCGGCCGCCGGGCACACTGGCCGGGTGGACCCCGACCGCCTGCACGCCGTCATCGTCGAGGAGATGGCCCGCCGCCGCGCCGACATGGTCGCCATCGATGTCAGGCTGGCCCCGCTCGCCGACCGGGTGATCGACTTCGTCAGCAGCGGCGGCAAACGGATCCGGCCCGAATTCCTCTGGTGCGGTTGGCTCGCCGCGGGTGGCAGCACCGGCAACCCGGATGACGACACCGCCGTGCTGCAGGTCGCCGCGGCGCTCGAGCTGATCCAGGCCTGCGCGCTCATTCACGACGACGTGATCGACCGCTCCGAACGGCGCCGCGGGGCGCCGTCCACCCATCGCGCGGTGGCCAAGGAACACGCGGACGCCGGCCTGGCCGGTGACTCCGAGCACTACGGGGTGTCGGCGGCCGTGCTGCTCGGGGATCTGGCGTTGGCCTGGGCCGACGACCTGTACACCGCGGGCGCGCAGGCCCTGGACGCGGTCGACCGCTCGCAGCCGGTGTGGCGGGCGATGCGCACCGAGGTGCTGGCCGGTCAGTTGCTGGATCTCACCGCGTCCGCGCTGGCCGCCGCCGAACCCGCGGACCAGGCCGCGGATGCCATGCGCGTCAACAGGTTCAAGACCGCCGCCTACACGGTGGAACGGCCGTTGCACCTGGGTGCCGCGCTGGCCGGAGCCCGCGCTGACACCATCGACGCCCTGCGCAACTACGGCGCGGACATCGGCGTCGCCTTCCAGCTGCGGGACGACCTGCTCGGGGTGTACGGCGACCCGGCGGTCACCGGCAAACCGGCGGGTGACGACCTGCTGGAGGGCAAGCGGACGCTGCTGCTGGCGACGGCCCGCGCGGCGCTGCGGTCGGACCCGGCGGTGCTGGCCGAGCTCGATGCAGGCATCGGCAATCCCCGCGCCCCGGTGCAACGGTTGGCAGCAATCATCGCCGGGACCGGAGCGCCGCAGCAGCTGGAAAACCGGATCGACGACTTGGTCGCCGACGGGTTGGACGCGCTGGCCGCCCTGGACGAGGACGGCCGACCCGCGGTGGCACCGGCGGCGCGGGCACGGCTGACCGAGCTGGCCCGGATCGTCACCGACCGCCGGCGCTGACGCCGACCGATCGATCGACTCAGTAGCCGGCGGCCTGCGCCCTGCGGTGCACCTCGCGGCCGCGGTTCTCCCGCAGCGCGCCGATCGGGGTGCCCGGCAGGGTGTCCTCCGGGGTGAACAACCAGTCGATGATCTCCTCGTCGCGGTACCCGCCGTCGGTGAGCAGCGTGATCGTGCCCGGCAACCCCTTCACGACGAGCCCGTCGGCCACGAATTCGGCCGGCACCCGCAGCACCCCGTCGGTGCGGACGGCGATCAGCTGACGCTCGCGGATCAGCTGGTGGACCTTGGTCACCACGATGCCGAGCCGGGTGGCGATCTCGGGCACCGGGACGTAGGTCGGCGCGACCCGGACAGGATCAGAGGATGAAGAGGACACGCGCTCAGCGTGCCATCCCCGCTCGTCGGTGCCACCGCCCGGACCCCGGCGCAACTTAGACTCGACGGTCGTGGACACCTTTTCCGGCCTGCCGAGCGGCACCATGCTCGACGGTCGGTACCGGCTCGGTGGGCTGATCGCCCGCGGCGGGATGTCCATGGTCTACCGCGGCCTGGACACCAGGCTCGACCGCCCGGTGGCCATCAAGGTGATGAGTCCCTACTACGTCACCGACCCGGCGTTCCTGAGCCGGTTCGAGCGGGAGGCGCGGCTCGCCGCCGGGCTGGGCCATCCGGGCGTCGTCGCGGTCTACGACTACGGCCGGGACGGCGACCTGGTCTTCCTGGTGATGGAGCTGGTCGACGGCGGCACGCTGCGCGACCTGCTGCGCGAGCGCGGATCGCTGTCCGTGCCGGTGACGATGTCGATCATGGAGCCGCTGCTGGCCGCGTTGGGCGCGGCGCACGCCGCCGGCCTGGTGCACCGGGACGTGAAGCCCGAGAACGTGCTGATCTCGGCCAAGGGCGCGGTGAAGATCGCCGACTTCGGCCTGGTCAGGGCCGTCACCTCGCAGACCATGGCGACCGGTGACGTGATTCTCGGCACCGTCGCCTACCTCTCGCCCGAGCAGGTGTCCACCGGCGCGGCCGACCCGCGTTCGGATGTCTACGCCGCTGGCATCGTCGCCTACGAGATGCTGACCGGTCGGCCACCGTACGGCGGGGACAACCCGATGTCCGTGGCCTATCAACACGTGCACAACGACGTCCCCCGGCCTTCCGACTCCGCACCAGGTACGCCGGAGGCGCTGGACGACCTGGTGGTCGCGGCCACCCGCCGCGACCCGGGCGCCCGGCCGCGGGACGCGTCGGCCTTCCTGTCGGCGCTGGTCGGCATCCGTGCCCGGATGGGCCTGCGTCGGGTCCCGGTACCGGTGCCCCATCGTCGACCGCCGCGACCAGCCACCCCGGCCGCTCCGCCACCGGCCGACGACGGCACCCGGGGCTACCCGCTGCCCGCCGTCGTTGGCGCCGACGCCATGGGTCCGCGCGGCACCCGGATGCTGGCGGCCGGCGGTCCCGCCACCGCGGCCGCTCCGCCCGAGGCGCCCCCTTCAGCCGCGCCGCAGGCGCCGCACCGGCGCCTGCAGTGGCGCCGGTGACCGGTGGGACCGCATCGACCGAGCGGGAGACGGCGCGCGCCCACGCCGCCGCGCTCCGGCGCCGGCGGCGGACCCGCTGGCTGATCGCGATCCTGATCGTGGTGCTGCTGGCGGTCAGCGCGGCCGCCAGCGGCTGGTGGTTGGCCGGTCGGTGGTCGGCGACCCCGGCGCTGGTGGGGATGACCCAGTCCGCCGCGGAGGCAGCCGCCCGGGACGCCGGGCTCGTCCCCCAGGTGCGCACCGAACATGACGACACGGTGCCCACCGGGCAGGTCGCCGGGACGGAACCCGCGGCCGGAACCAGGCAGCTCCGCGGTTCCACGGTCGACGTGCTGGTCTCGATCGGTCGCCCCGCGGTGCCGTCGATCGCGCCGGGCACCGGGCCGCAAACCGCGGAAGCCGCGCTCGTCGCCGCCGATCTCACACCGGTCCGCGGGCCGACACCGGTCAACGACGACACCGTTCCGATCGGTGCCGTGGTCCGGACGGAACCGGCCGCCGGAACATCGCTCGCCGTCGGCGGCCGGGTCACGCTGGTGCTGTCCGCGGGCCCCGCGCCGGTGGAGATCCCGGACGTCACCGGCAAGTCCGCCCCGGACGCCGAGTCCCAGCTGGTGGCTGATGGGTTCACCGTCGGGCCGCGCCGCGAGGGGTTCGACCCGAACGCCGACGCCGGGGTGGTGCTGGCTACCGATCCCGCCGCCGGGGGCGTCGCACCGCGCGGGTCCGCCGTGTCGGTGCGTGTCTCGAACGCGCTGACCGTGCCCGACGTCCGCGGGCGGCCGACGGACGAAGCCCGAAAGTCCTTGCAGGACGCCGGCTTCACCGTGACGGTCGGCGACCCGGCGTTCGACGCTGATATCGATGCCGGTGACATCCTGCGCACCGACCCTGGCCCGGGCGCCAGGGTGGACCCGGCCGACGCCCGGATCTTCCTGGTGCCGTCCAACTCGGTTCCGGTCCCCGACCTGACGAACGGGACCGTCCGGGAAGCGGCGGCGGCACTGGAGACTCTCGGGCTGAAGCTCAGCGTGACCGCCGTCTTCGGTGGCGGGGACGCCACGGTCTGGCAGCAGAGTCCCGGCGCCGGCGGCCGGGTGGAGCCGGGCGGCACGGTGTCGGTCACCGCATTTCCCTGATCCGGCCGACGCACCGGGCGCGTCAATCCCGCGGCGCTCGGCGGACGGCAGCGGTGACAGCGCGGGGATAGTCTGAGATGACCAGCATGCCGCCCGTGGTCGGCTGCGCCCGATGCCCAGAGGTTTCGTGCGTCCTGGTTCGCCCCTGCCAGATGAGGCCCAACCGACCATGTCACCGCTTCCGGCCCGCTCGGCGGGCCGCGCTGATGAGTGATCCGCTCGAGTTGCGTGCTGCGCAGGAGGCAATTCTGGCATCCGGATCGTCGTTGGCCAGGCCCGGTGGGCTGTGCGGGCCGTGCGTCGAGCTCCTCCCGGTGACCGGCGCCGCCGTCTCCACCCTGAGCGGGCCGATCAACAACGAGACCGTCTGCGCCAGTGACGATGTCGCGTTCCGCATCGACGAGCTGCAGTTCGACCTCGGCGAAGGCCCGTGCTGGGAGGCGTACGCGGCCCGCCGCCCTGTGCTGGTTCCCGACCTCCGGGACGGACCGCCGGAGACCGCGTGGCCAGTGTTCAGCACGGCGGTCCGGCAAACGCCGGCGGCCGCGCTGTTCGCGTTCCCGCTGTATGTCGGGACCACCGGCGTCGGGGCCCTTGACCTGTACCGCAGCACCGCCGGCCCGCTGGACGAGGAGACCGTGCGGGACGCCCTGATCCTTGCCGACACGGTGGCCATCGAGGTGATGCGCCGGATCCTGGCGGCCGTCGCCCGCGAGGAAGCCGACGGCGTCGAGGCTCCCTCCGTCGCGGACCCGTCCCCGGCGTTGGATCCCTGGCAGGAATCACCGCGGAGCCGGCGGGAGATTCATCAGGCCACCGGAATGATCATGGATCAGCTCGATCTCAGCGTCGGAGCGGCCTTCGCCCGGCTCCGCGCGCATGCGTTCGCCACCGACTGCTCGGTGGCCGACGTGGCCCACGAAATCGTCAACCGACGACTCCAGTTCCCGAGCGACAACCCATGATGGTGCCAGGGCGGGGCTACGGTGAGGCGATGAGCAGCCAGGGCAGGGAAACGCGGCTTGCCCAGGCCTTCGTCATCCTGGCGGACACCCTGGTCGCCGGCTACGACCTGGTCGAGCTCATGCATTACCTGGTGGACACCACGGTCGAACTGCTCGACGCCGCCGACGCCGGACTGCTCCTCGACGACGGTCGGGGACGGCTGGACGTACTGGCCTCGACCAGCGAGCGGACCGACCTGCTGGAGGTGCTGCAGGTCCGCACCGGTCGCGGACCGTGCTGGGACTGCTTCAACTCCGGGCAGCCGGGGTCGATCCCGGATCTGGCCCTCGAGGCGGAGCGCTGGCCGGAGTTCGCGCCGTTGGCCCTGCAGCAGGGATTCCGTTCGGTACACGCGGTTCCGTTGCGGTTGCGGCACCAGACGATCGGCGCGCTGAACATGTTCCGGACCGAGACCGGCGAGCTGGCCGAGCAGGATCGGCTCACCGCCCAGGCGCTGGCCGATGTCGCGACCATCGGTGTGCTGCAGGAGCGGGCCGTCCGGGACGGCGCCGGCGTCGACGAGCGGCTGCAGTTCGCCCTCAGCAGCCGGGTCGTCATCGAACAGGCCAAGGGGGTGCTCGCCCAGCACGGCGATCTGAACATGGACCAGGCCTTCACCCTGCTGCGCGGGTACGCCCGACGTCACGACCTACCCCTCACCCAGGTCGGCCAGTCGGTGGTCGACCGTGACCTGCGCCCCGCCGCCGTGCTGGCAGAGCTCCGGGCAGCGGGTGAATACTCGGGATCCGTCGGCGAGAACCGCCGCCCGACTGGTGACTGACAGCGACCCGCGCAGGGAGCGAGATGGATCTCGGACTGTCCGGAAGAACGGCACTGGTCTGCGCATCGACGGCCGGGCTCGGTGCAGCCACGGCGCGCGCACTGGCCGGCGAAGGCGCGAACGTGGTGATCTCCGGGCGGCGCGGCCGGCAGGCGCGGGAGATCGCCGCCGGCTTGCCTGCTGCCGTCGGGGTGGAGGTGGACCTGACCGCGCCGGACGGGCCGGAGCAGTTGGTGGCGCAGGCGACGAACGCCTTCGGAGACATCGACATCCTGGTGCTCAACGGACCGGGACCGCCCGCGGCCCGCGCGCTGGACATCACGCCCGACGACGTCACGGCCGCCATCGATGCCCTGGTGCAGCCGCACATCCGGCTCGTCCGACTGGTACTGCCCGGCATGCGTCGGCGGCGCTGGGGGCGGATCCTCGCCGTCGGCTCGTCCGGGATCGTCGAGCCGTTGCCGAGCCTGGCGCTGTCCAACCTCGCCCGTGCCGCACTCGCGGGGTATCTCAAGACCCTGGCGACCGAGGTCGCGCCGGACGGGGTGACGGTGAACCTGCTGCTGCCCGGCCGCATCGCGACAGATCGACTCGCCGGCATCGACGAATTCATTGCCGAACAATCCGGCCAGTCGTTGGCCGCGGTGCAGGCGCAGAGTCAACGAGAGATTCCCGCCGGACGGTACGGGCGGCCCGATGAGTTCGGCCAGGTCGCTGCCTTCCTGTGCAGCGAACCGGCCTCCTACCTCACCGGCACCGCGCTGCGCTGCGACGGCGGCCTGATCCGCAGTCTGTGAAGGGAGAGTTGCTGACATGAGAGTAGGAGTGCTGCAACAACTGTCGGGACACCGCGGGCCATTCCTCACGGTGAGCATGGACGTCTCACGCACCGCCGAATCGTCCGCCAGGGAGACGGACCTGCGCTGGCAGGGCCACGGGCGGGAACTCCTCCGCCACGACGCCCCCCGCCCGATGGTGGAGCTCGCCGGCCCTGCCGTGCTGGCGCCCACCGGCCGGCCGGGTCGCGTCGGAAGGCTGGTTGTCGTCGACCCCGGCGGGATCGCGCTCGATCTGGTCCTCCCGGAGCCTCCGGCCCGCGAGGAGGTGGTGTTCGGCCCGGCGCCTCACCTGCTGCCGGTGTTCCGTGCGCTGCGGGATCGCAGTTCGTATCTGCTGGCCGAGGTCGACCGCACCGGTGCCGATGTCGCACTGGTGGACGCCTTCGGTGCCACCGATCAGAGCCTGGAGATCCACGGCAGCCACGATGTGGTGCACAAGGTGCCAGGGGGCCAGACGTCGCAGCGACGCATCCAGGCCCGTGCCGAGGACTCCTGGGAGCGCAACGCGGCCGAGATCGCCGGCGCCCTCGACGGTTTGGTCTCCCGGCACCATCCCGCGGTGGTCTTCCTGGCCGGCGACCCGGTCACCGTCGCGGACCTGCTGGCCGCCGCCGGCCGCCGGCTCGCCGAACTGGCCGTCGTGCTGCGCTCGGGCGGCCGCGCCGACGGAGCCTCGTCCGCCGCCCGGGATCACGAGCTGCGGGCGGCGCTGTCGGATCGGGAACGGAGCCGGCGCCGGGACCTGCTGGATCGCTTCGGGGCCGCGGAAGGACGCCAGGAGGATGCCCTGCAGGGCTTCGACGATGTGCTCGACGCCGCCCGCCGCGCGCAGGTGCAGGAGTTGTTCCTGCACGACGACCCGTCATCCACCCGCCTGGTCTGGGTCGGCGACGACCCGTTGCAGCTGGCCGGCAACCGCGCCGACGTCGTGTCGATGGGCATTGCCAAGCCGGTGCAGACCAGGGCCGACGCCGCGCTGGCATGGGCGCTGGTGCACAGCGATGCCGGCGTCACCCTGCTGGACCCGGATGATCTGACGCTCGCCGACGGCGTGGGCGCCCTGCTCCGCTGGTCCGATCGATCGACCCCGCACGACGGCGTCCCGAGCATGCCAGGGCACGGCATGCACGCCAGCACCCACCACCGCTGACCTGCAGCAGACAGCCTGGGTAGCGCGCAGAGCTGAGGACCGCCACAGGGCCATCAGCCCTGGCCGGTGGGCCTTTGGCCTCTAACCCGCGTCCTCCGCGGCGAGCAAGGGTGAGATTGACACACCGGCTGTCGTCGCGCCCGCGAGAGGACCGAGCATGGCTGTTCACCCGATTCATCCGACCTCCGAGCCATACCTCACATCGGCCGTCGGCGGCCGCCGAGACGTCATCGTGGTCGGGCTGGACGCCTCCGCCTGGTCGCGGGCGGCCGCCGATTGGGCGGCCGCCGAGGCGGTGCTCCGGCACGGCGGGCTGGTGTTGGTGCACGCCTATGCGGTGACCGATCCGGCTGTGTACGCCGGAGCAGTCCCGGCCCTCGGTTACCCCGGATACCTCCCCGATCCGCAGGGCCTGCAGCGGGAGTTGCACGACGAGGGCGAAAGACTGCTGGCGACCGTGGCGGACAGCCTGCGTCGAGCGCATCCAGCGCTGCACGTGACGACCCTGCTGGTGGAGGACGACGCGGTGAGCGCGCTGCGGCGGGAATCCGAGCACGCGCTGCTGACGGTGGTCGGCTCGCACGGTTCGGGCCGGGTCGCCAGCGTGTTCCTGGGTTCGGTGGCGCTGTCCATCTCCACGCACAATCCCGCTCCGGTCGCGGTGATCCACCCCGACCATCACATCGGTGGACCCGGTCCGGTCGTCGTCGGCGTGGACGGCTCGCCGAACAGTGAACCCGCCGTGTCCTTCGCCTTCGAAGCAGCGTCCGTGCACGAGACCGAACTGGTCGCGGTGCACACCTTCACCGACACGGTGGCCGACGGCGGTGCCGAAGAGGAACACGCCGTGCTCTCCGAGCAACTGGCCGGCTGGCGCGAGAAATACCCGGAGGTCGTGGTTCGGCATGTCGTCGTGCACGGCCGGCCGGCGCCGATCCTGCTCGAGCACACTCGCGACGCCCAGCTGATCGTCGTCGGGTCCCGTGGGCGGCACGGGCTGACCAGCATCGTCCTGGGCTCCACCAGCCGGGCCTTGATCGCGCACAGCGAATGCCCGGTGGTGGTGGTGCGCCCCGACGTTCTCGGCTGATCAGACCAGGTGCACCGGGCGCCATCGGCCGCCGCGGTGCCATCCCGCGCGACCCAGTGATGTCTCCCGTCCGCGGCAGCCCAGGTCGCCACCATCGGGTGCCGGCAGGCCGGCGCTCACCGGGACAGCGCCGGCATCGGCCGCGGACAACATCATGTCGGTGACCCTGCGCTTTCCCGAGCGCAACGACCGCGCCCGCTCCCGGGCAATGACGTCGCCCTCCAGGTAGAGCACCGCCCAGATCTGGCCATCGCGGTCGCGCTCGACCTGACCGACGTAGGCGGTGAACGCCGTCTGCGCTGTCATCGGTGCCATCCCATCGCTGGATTCTCGAACGCTGTCCTCTGAGGCAATCGAGGAAAATGCCCTCTAACGGCCTAGTTTCTATTGTTCTTGGTGACCCGGAGCGATGCCAGGTCCCCTTCGGCTACGGCCTCTCGGGGTTCGTCACTGGGCGTATGGGTGTTGACTCTTTCGGGAAGATTCGCCCTATCGGTGGAGTGGCCGGTCAGTGGTGGATGGCCTCACACGTCGCAGCACCAACGATGGTCAGAACGCGCAGATCGCGTAGCCCACCGCGTTCCAGGTGCTGGCGGGCGTGACGATCCCGTCGAAGCGGGCGATCACCTGAACCCGGGTGGCGGTCGGCGAGACCACCTCGACGACCGCGCCGGGTGCGCCGACGAACGCCGCGCCGCCGGTGACACTCATTCCCGGCGGGCAATCAATGGTGAAGATCTTCCGGGCGGTGGCGTCGCTCGCCGTCTGGACGCTGACAACCGCGCTGTCGAAAACGCTGTTCAGCCTGGCGCAGACCGCGAACGCGGTCACGCTCCAGTTGCCGGCGAATCCGTCGCGGTCTTCCAGTCCGCTGGCCGACGCACGAGCCGCGAACAGGGCTTGCGTGCTGAGCGAGACCTGGCCCGCTCCGCCGTTGATCCGGCCGCCGACCCCGATCACATTCTTGCCGGGAGCGCAGTCAACGCTCTTGCCCTGGAAGCCGCCGGACCCGGCGGTGCCGGTGGCGCTGACGATCTCCAGGCCGGGCAGCGGGACGGAGCAGATCGCGTAGGCCTGGACGGCCCAGAACTGCGGCGTGCCGACCTGGTCCTCGACCGCGCTCACCACGAAGGTGTCGACCGTCTGGTGGACCGGCTGCTGCCGGGTGATCACGACGTGCTGACCGCCGTTCACCCGGCCACCGCCGCCGATGACCCTGGTGCCCGCAGGGCATTGCGCCCTTGCCGTCTTCGCGACGGGGTTCGAGTCGAAGGGGGTCAGCGCGCTGGTGATCACCGGCCGCGGCACGGTCGACGCCGACGCGCTGCTGGCGGCGACCACCAGCGCTGTCATCGCAATGCCGACCACGACAGCCATCATCAAGGCCGTCCTGGCCCGGAATTCAACAATCTTCGTTGTCCGCTCTCATTTCTCTCCCCTTTGCCGTACGGCGGCCGGGGCGGAAGGCGCCGGCCTGACTCATCAACTGAAGCGCCGAACCCGAACCAGCACATCGGCAGTTCTGCCCAAGTTGGCGAAAGCCGATCGGTCGGAAGGCACACCCAAGGGGGGTACGTCGCTGCCGTCCGGGCACTGTTCGGGTGCCCGTCCAGGGAGGATGCTGTTTCGATGGCGCGTGCGCAGACCCGCTCATTCGTCCGGGTGGCGGTCGGTCGGATCACGCAGGACCGCGGCCTGGGGCTGCTCACCGCGGTCGTGATGATGGCGTTCGTGGTGACGGTCTACGCCGCGGTGGTCGTCGGCGGTGGAGCGCTGCTGGGACAGTCCGGGGCGCCCAGCCTGTGGCTGTCGGTGCTGGCGACGGCGATCGTCGCCAGTTGTTTCGAGCCTGTCCGCACCCAGGTCTACCGGTGGTTGTCCACCACGTTGCATCAGGATCGGCTGACGCCGTACCAGGTACTCACCCGTTTCCCGAAGACGGTGAGCGGTGCGTATCCGGCGGAAGAATTGCCCGCCCGGATGGCCAGGGTGCTGGCGGAGGGCACCGGGACGGCCGGCGCTGAGGTGTGGCTGGTGGTGCGCGGGCGGCTCGAGCGCGCCGCCAGCTGGCCGCGGGAACTGGGTGGCACGGGTGGCACGGTTGCCGCGCCGAGACTGGGCTTGGAAAAACCGGGAGCCGCTCCGGTGGTGGTCGTCGAGGGACCTCGACAGAGCCTGGCCGTGCGTGAACGCGGCGAACTGCTCGGCGCGCTCACCGTTGTGGTCCGCGAGGGGGAGCACCTGACTCCGATCGAGGAGCGGCTGTTCGCCGGCCTGGCGGCCCAATCGGGTCTGGTGCTCCGGGTGGCCGGCCTGCGGGCCGAACTGGAGCACCAACTCGCCGGGCTGCAGCGCCGCACCGGCGAACTCCGCGCGGCGCGACGTGACCTGGTCGCTCGGCAGGACGCCGAGCGGCAGCGGCTGGAACGCAACATCCACGACGGTGCCCAACAGGAAGTCATCGCCCTGCTGGTCAACCTGCGGCTGGCTCAGGCGCTGCTCACCCGTGCACCGGAACGGGGCGCACGGCTGCTCGGCGAGCAGGCGAGCGCCGCCAGGGCGACCATCGGAACGCTGACCGCGCTGTCCCGCGGGCTGTACCCGCCGCTGCTGACCGAGGCGGGGCCGGTCACCGCCCTGACCGCGGCCGTCGCCTCCAGCCCGGTCCCCGTCGACGTCACATCCTGTGATGTGCCGCGATGCCCGCCCGAGGTCGAGGCCGCGGTCTACTTCAGCTGCCTGGAGGCCGTGCAGAACGCCTGCAAGCACTCGGGCGCGACGCGCATCACGATCGATATCCGCGGCAGGTTCCGGGGGGACGGCACCGGCGACATCGCGCTGACCGTCACCGATGACGGCCGGGGATTCGACACCGCTCGACCCACCGGGAACGGACTGCTGAACATCACGGACCGGATCGACTGCATGCAGGGCAGCACATCGATCACCTCTGTCGTCGGGAACGGCACCACGATACGAGCGAAGATTCCCTGTGCTGCCAAGAGTCTCGTGACGACGTCCGGGAGCTGAGGTGCGCGCGCTCGGCTGGTCACTGTTCGCCGCGACCTGCATCGTGTTCGCGCTGCAGGGCCTGTTCCTGGCGGCATCGACCCTGTCGATGACCTCCTACGAGGTGCTGGTCGATCACGTCTTTCCGCTCCTGGGGATCGGAGCCGTCGTCGGCGCCGGTGTCGGCGCGTTGATCGTGTCGCGCTACCCGCGAAATCTCGTCGGGTGGCTGTTCCTGATCGGCCAGTTGGGCAACGTCATCGGGCTGGCCGCCGACGCGTTCGGCATGCTCGTGGCGCAGGGGGTGGTCGACTCATCGGCGGACGGCCACATCGCCGGCTACCTGAACCAGGTGTTCGGGACGGTGTTCACCGTGAACACCATGTCGGTCACCTTCATGATTGCGCCGGACGGCCACCTGCTGTCCCGGCGGTGGCGGTTCGCCGTCAGCGTTCCCCTTGCGGCGCAGGCCCTGTGGTGGTTGGGGATCCTCGCGGCGCCCGAGCGTGTTTCGCTGCCGGGCCCCGTCGCTGACGGCGGTGGGCGAGAAACGCTGGCCTCAGCGCTGATTGGCGCGGGCTTCTTCGGGACGCTGCTGTCGATCTTGCTCGGTGCCGTGGCGCTGCTGCTGCGGCTGCGGAGATCGACCGGTCAGCAGCGTCTCCAACTCCGCTGGATCGCAACGGGGGCGGCGGTTCTCGCTGTGACGTTCGTGCTGTTCGCGCTGAGCAGTCTGTTGCCCAAGGGGGCGCCGTGGATCTTTCCCGAGGCGACCTGCCTGGCGTACATCTTCTTTTCGGTCAGCGTCGGCGTCGCCATTTTCCGGTATCGCCTCTACGACATCGACGTGATCCTGAGCCGGGCCATCGTGCTGGGCGTGCTGGCGGCGTTCGTCACGATCGGCTACATCGCCGTCGTGGTGGCGATCGGCGCTGTTCTGCAGGCGATCGGCGCGCCCGGATCCTCCCTCTACTGGCCGTCGCTGGTGGCGACCGCGCTCGTCGCCGTTGCGTTCCAACCGTTGCGCAGACATGTCCTCCGGCTGGCCGACGAGCTGGTCTATGGGAGCAGGGCCGCGCCGTACGAAGCCCTGGCGACGCTGAGCCGGCAGCTCGCGGACAGCCCGTCACCGGACGCCTTGCCGGCCCGGGTGGCAGAGGCAACCGGGCGGGCGATCGGCGTCGCCGGCATCACCGTCCGGCTCGGCACCACGGGGAAGTCGTCACAGCTGCGCAGCGCCGCCTGGTCCACCACCGGCGCGGCGCCGGGTCCGACGCCGGTCGGCGTCCCTCCGCTGGTGTTTCCCGTACTGGACATGGGTGAACAGGTCGGCAGCATCGAGGTGACCCCGCCGGCCGGCCGGGCATTGCGACCCTTCGAGCGGCAACTGCTCCAGGACGTCGCAGCGCAGGCCGGCATAGCGTTCCGCAACGCCCTGCTGGAGGCGGAGCTGACGGCACGCGTCGAGCAGGGCGAGGCCCAATCGGCCGAGCTGGCGGCCTCCCGACGACGACTGCTGGGCATCGAGGACGAGGCACGAGAGCGGCTGGCCGACGCGATCCAACGCAGGGTCATCCCGCACCTGGCCGCGATCGACGCCGAGCTGACGGCCGGCCCCACCGAACACTTCGCTCCTGAGCAACTCGAACCGCTGATCGGCGAAACCGAGCGTGCGCTGGAGGAACTCAGGACGGTCTGCCGGGGGGTGTTCCCCGCCCTCCTGGACCGGCGCGGCCTGGCACCGGCCCTGTCCGCCCAGTTGGACCTGACCCATCCGCACACCCTGCTGGATGTCGACGACAGCGCGAAGGTGCGCCTGGACCCGGCGGTGGAGGCCGCCGGTTATCTCTTCTGTGTGGAGGTCGCGCCGACCGACCGCAGTTCGGTCATCAGCGTGCGGGTCGACGACGATCATCTTCTGGCCGCGGTCCGTGGTGACACCGACTGGGCGGCGGAATTCGGCCACACCGACGGGACGGCGGCGCCGGTGGCCTGGCAGCACCCGCGAGATCGAGTGGCTGCCCTGGACGGCGCGGTGACCGTCGACCGCAACGGGTCCGGCATGACGGTCACCGCAACCATCCCCCTGCGCCCGCTGGACTTCGCAGGTTCAGCTGCCGGTGTGCTCCCAGCGGATCAGCTCGGCTGACGCCCGGTGCCGGCCGATCAGCTTGTCCCGCAAGGAGCGGTCCGGCGGGTCGATCTCGATGCCGACCGCGCGGAAGATCGCCCGCGTGGCCGCCCGGTACTCGGTGTACGAGCCCGCGTACCGGTTCCGCTGCCGGCCCGGTGCGATGCGGTCGTAGTCGTCGGGTTCGGGCAACTGCAACCACAGCTCGCGATGCGTTTCACCGGTCGCGATCAGCTGGCAGCCGTCGTGGCCGGATTCCTCTGAGCGCCGCCTGCTGTCGTACAGCAGCAAGGCGGTTGGCTCTCCCAGCCAGGCGCCGGGCTCCGTTGCCATCGCCCAGATGTCGCGGAGATCGCCGGCCGTGACCCCGCCCTTGTCGAATTCCATCCGGTTCACCAACCGGCCGCCGCGGACGAAGGTCTTGCCCGGAGGGGCTCCGGGAACCCGCTCCCCGATAGTCCGGTGACCGGCGACCTGCCCGCGCAGGTGGTGCAGTTCGTCGTACCGGGCCAGCGGCGATTGGTGGAAGCCGAGCTCGCCGAGCACCGCGTCGGCCGCAGCGGCGCCATCGCCCGGCCCGCACGACGCGCCGCTCAACCACAGTTGATCACCCATATCGTCGATCAGAACCATATGCGGCCCAACATTTTTCGGGATGGCATGGCGCTGCCGCACGACCAGCGGGTAGTAGAAACCGCGCAGCAGCGGAGCGGAGTCGCGGTGGAAGAGCCAGGCTTCGGCGGGTCGGCCGATGACGCTGCCGAAGGCGTGGAACACCTCGAGGCTGGCGGCCGGGCTGCCGAAGGTCGCGCCGAGTTCGACGTCGGTCCAGACGCGCGGCGACCGCTCGCTCGTTGCCATGCGATCGAGTGTCCCAGCAGGGTGTCGGTCCTTTTCGCGCGTTTCGGCGGGTGCACCAGCGGGTAACGCGCCTAGATGACCATGAATCTCCAGCAGCCCCAACGGGCGGTCCTGGCGGTCGGCGCTGTCGCGGCGCTGCTGCTCGGCGCCTGCTCGTCATCGACGACCACGGCGGAGTCGACCACCCAGGCCGCGACCTCCGCGGCCCGGTCCGAGACGTCCGCCGCGGGCTCGGGCGGGAGTTCGCCGTCCGTCGCGCAGATCACCGGCAGCGGTTCCGGGCAGATCGATCAGGCCACCTACGACGCGGTGATCGCCGGCGGCGCCACCGCCGACGACGCCACCGTCCAGGCGAGCCCATGGGCATCCAAGATCAAGAGCGCCGGTGTGCTGAAGACCGGCGGTACGGAAACCGGCGCGTTGTTCTCGCTGCTGAACCCGGAAACGGGGAAGGTCGAGGGATTCGACGCCGGGCTTTCCCAGCTGCTCGCCAAGTACATCATCGGGGACCCCAACACCGAACTGACCGTCACCACGGTCGACACCCGCGAGACGCTGATCCAGAACGGTGACGTCGACGGGGTATTCGCCACCTACTCGATCACCCCGGCCCGCGCGGAGAAGGTGGCCTTCGCCGGGCCCTACTTCATCTCGGGCGCGGCCATCATGGTCAAGAGCGACAACGAGGACATCAAGACCGTCGACGACCTCGCCGGGAAGAACGTCACCACCCAGACGAACTCCACCTCGCTGACGGCACTGCAGGATAAGGTTCCCACCGCGCAATTGCAGCCGTACACCAACGACGCGGAATGCGTGGCGGCCGTGCAGCAGGGCCGTGCGGACGCCTACGTCATCGACCAGTCGATCCTGATCAGCGACGCGATCAGTAACCCGGCCGTGAAGGTGGTCGGCGAACCGTTCACCGTCGATCCCTACGGCATCGGGGTCACCAAGGACGACGCCTCCGCCAAGCAGTTCGTCGACGCCTGGCTGCAGAAGATCTACGACGACGGCACCTGGGCAAAGCTCTGGAAGGCCACCATCGGCACCGTCGTCGAGGGCGAGGCGCCCACCCCGCCGCAGATCGGCTCCGTCCCGGGTTCCTGACCTACCCGGGCAAGACCTAGTGTCGCGTAATCCTGTTGTCTTTACTTGGTGTTGTTCTCGACGAGTTTGCGGATGTTCGTCTGGACGATCCTGACCTTGGCGAGGATTTCGTCGGCGGTGGCGGTCCAGACGAAGGGTTCGGCGTTGGTGTTCCAGTGGCTGATGTAGGCACGGATCCGGTTGAGCAGGGCCTGGACGGAGGTGAAGGTGCCGCGGCGGATCGATTGTCGGGTGATGATGCCGAACCACGTCTCGATCTGGTTGATCCACGAGGAACCGACGGGAGTGAAATGGAAGTGGACGTTCGGGTTCTCGGTCAGCCACGCCATGACATCTGGGGTGCTGTGGGTGGACAGGTTGTCCAGCACCACGTGCACGTCGCGGTCGAGGTGCGGGGTCACCGCGAGCTTGAGGAAGGCCAGGAAGTCGGCGCCGTTGCGGGTCGGCCGGCATTCCCCGGTGACTTCACCGGTGCCCACGTTCAACGCCGCGAACAGGTTCGTGGTGCCGTGCCGGACGTAGTCGTGGGTGCGTTTCTCGGTGACGTCGAAGCTCATCGGCAGCAGGGGTTGGGTGCGGTCCAAGGCCTGGATCTGCGTCTTCTCGTCGATGCTGAGCACCACGGCGCCGCCCGGCGGGTCGAGGTACAACCCGACGATGTCGGCGACCTTCGCGGCGAACTGCGGATCCCGGCTGGCCTTGTAGGTTCCCTGCTGCTGGGGGCGCAACCCTTCCTCGCGCCACAGCTTCGCCACGTAGTGATGCGAAACGTCGACCCCTTCGGTGCGTTTGATGTGCGCCGCCATCGCCCGGCTCGACCAGTGCGACAGCCCGGTCTCCACCGGTGGGCTGCACCGCGAATCGGCCAGGATCCGCGACCGGACCGACGGCGAGACCTGTTCACGGCCCGCGCCTCTGGGTCGGTCCAGCAGCCCGCCGAGCCCTTCGCGTTCGTACCGGTCGATCCACTGATCGACCGTCGGTCGGGACACCGACGCCAGCACCGCGATGTCCTTCTTCGGGCGATGCTCCGCATGCCACAACACGATCCGAGCCCGGGTCGCCACCGTTGCCGGCACGTCCGCGGTATTGAGCAGGGCACGCAGCTCGGCCCGCTCGTCCATCGTCAACTCCATCCACCAAGTCAACAACACCGCAGGTCAACTCTGCGTAAAGCTAACAGAATCACAGAACACTAGGAGGCCGGCATGGACATCGTGCTGTCGAACATCCCCACCCTGCTGACCGGCTTCGTGGTGACCATCGAGATCGCCGTGCTGTCGTTCATCGGTGCCCTGCTGATCGGCACTCTGGTGGCCATCCTGCGGATCAGCCCGATCGCGCCGCTGCGCGGGGTCGGGCTGGTCTACGTGGAGTTCTTCCGCAACATCCCGCTGCTGTGCCTGCTGTTCCTCGTCGTCTTCGGGTTGCCGGACGTAGGGGTGACGCTGAGCCTGTTCGCCAGTGCGGTGGTCGCCATGGCGATGTTCTCCGGTGCCTTCGTCTGCGAGTCGGTCCGCAGCGGCATCAACACCGTCGCCGTCGGGCAGGCCGAGGCGGCGCGGTCGATGGGGTTGACGTTCGCCCAGTCGCTCCGCTTCGTCATCCTGCCGCAGGCCTTCCGGTCGATGATCCAGCCGCTGGTCAACGTCTGGATCGGCACGCTGATCGGCTCGACCCTGGCGTCCGTCATCGGCATCGTCGACCTGACCGCGCAGGGTTCGTTCCTGAACAGCCGGTACGCGGGCGGGCTCGGGGTGTTCGCCTCGATCGCTGCGGTGTACGTCGTCATCGCGCTGGGTTCGGGGTCGATCGGCGGCGCCATCGAGCGCCGGGTGGCGGTGCAGCGGTGAGCGCGAACCGGGTGCTGTTCGACGAGCCCGGCCCGCGCGGCCGTCGGCGCATCCGGATCATGACCGTGCTGTCCCTGGTGCTGATCGCCGCGGTGATTGCCGTTGCAGTGCAACGGTTTGCCGCGAACGGGCAGTTGGCCGCGGAGAAGTGGAAGCCGTTCACGCTGCCGTATGTGCAGAAATTCCTGTGGGACGGCCTGCAGAGCACGCTGCAGATCACCGCGGTATCCGCCATTCTCGCGCTGCCGCTCGGCGTGCTCTTTGCGCTGCTGCGGTTGTCGCACCGGCCGGCCATCCGGTGGATCGCGACCAGCTACATCGAGGTCTTCCGGTCGCTGCCACTGTTGTTGCTGATCCTGGTGTTCGTGCTGGCCCTTCCGCCGCTCGGGGTGAATCCACCGATCTTCTGGAAGGTGGTGATCCCGATCGTGATGTGCAACGTGGCCGTGCTCGCCGAGATCTTCCGCGCCGGGATCAACGCGGTGCCCAAGGGGCAGACGGAGGCGGCGCTGGCCGTCGGACTCACCCGGGGTCAGGCGATCCGCGAAGTGGTGTTCCCGCAGGCCGTCCGGATGATCATTCCCTCGCTCGTCACCCAACTGGTGTCGCTGTTGAAGGACTCGACGCTTGGCTACGCGGCCAGTTTCGCCGAACTCCTGCGCACCGCCAACGTGCTCACCGCGCGCCTGCACATCTTCATCCAGGTCTACATCGTGATCTCGCTGATCTACATCGTGATCAACCTGCTGCTGTCGTACCTGTCGCGGGTGCTGGAGCGGCGGCTGAACCGGGCGAAGCGGGCCGAGGGACCCACCGAAGGCGACGAGCAGGAGGTGTTGGTGATGTCGATGGAGACCGCTCCCGGCGGATCCTTGATGCGCTGACCGTGACGGCCGGAACCCGGCCGAAACCGTCAGCCGCGCAACATCTCCGCCACCAGGAACGCCAGCTCCAGCGACTGCTGGGTGTTCAGCCGCGGGTCGCAGGCGGTCTCGTAGCGCCCGGACAGGTCGAGGTCGGAGATCTCCTGCGCGCCGCCAAGACATTCGGTGACGTCCTCGCCGGTCAGCTCCACGTGGATGCCGCCCGGGTGCGTGCCGAGTTCGCGGTGCACCTCGAAGAAGCCCTGCACCTCGTCCACGATCCGGTCGAAATGCCTTGTCTTGTAACCGGTCGACGCCTCGTGGGTGTTGCCGTGCATCGGGTCGCACTGCCAGATCACCTGATGGCCGGAGGCCTGTACCTTCTCGATGATCGGCGGCAGCACGTCGCGCACCGCGCCGTTGCCCATCCGGGAGATCAGCGTGAGCCGGCCGGCCTGGCCGTGCGGGTCCAACAACTCGACGTACTCCACCGCCTGCTCCGGGGTGGTGCTCGGCCCGATCTTCAGCCCGATCGGGTTGGCCAGCACCTTGGCGAACGCGATGTGCGCACCGTCCAGCTGCCGGGTGCGCTCGCCGACCCAGAGGAAGTGCCCGGACAGGTCGTACAGCCGCGGTTCGTCGTGCCGGGTGTCCAGCCGCAGCATCGCCCGCTCGTAGTCCAGCAGCAGCGCCTCGTGCGAGGCGTAGATCTCCACCTGATGCAGCGAGTGGGAGTCCACGCCGCAGGCCGCCATGAACCGCATCGCCCGGTCGATCTCGCCGGCCACCCGTTCGTACCGCTCACCGGCGCGCGAGGTCAGCACGAACTCCTGGTTCCACTCGTGCACCTTGGCAAGGTCGCCCATGCCGGTGCTGGTCACCGCGCGCACCAGGTTCATCGCCGCCGAGGAGTTCGCGTAGGCGCGCACCATCCGGGACGGGTCGTGCACCCTGGCCTCCGGGGTGGTGGCCAGTGAATTGATGATGTCGCCGCGGTACGACGGCAGTCCCAGGGAGTCGGTGCCGGACGATCGCGGTTTGGCGTACTGGCCGGCGATCCGGGCCACCTTGACCACCGGCAGCGACGCCCCGTAGGTGAGCACCACGGCCATCTGCAGCAACGTCCGGATGTTCCCGCGGATGTGCGGCTCCGTGTTGTCCACGAAGGTCTCGGCGCAGTCGCCGCCCTGCAGCAGGAACGCCTCACCGCGGGCGACGGCGGCCAGCTGGTCCGAGAGCTTGTCCACCTCGCCGGGCACCGTGACCGGCGGAACGGCCTCCAGGATGGCCCGCACCGCCAGCACCTGCTCGGGGTTGGCCCAGTCCGGTTGCTGCGCGGCCGGGCGGGCCAGCGCGTCATCGAGGCGGTCCCGAAGGTCCTGCGGGAGCGGAGGCAGGGTCGGCAGGATGTCCGCCGGGATGTCGACTGTCCAGTTCACGACGACCAGCCTAGAGGGACCGCCGCCGCGGAACATGCCGACATAACAGACTTAAACCCTATGGCAGACTAAATTCTCCAACCCCGTCCGACGTCGCACGGAGGAACTCATGAACTCAGCGATCCATGTCAACGTCGCCGGGGACACCGCGGACCTGGATCGCCTGGTCGGCGGCCAGCACCACGATCCGCACCACGTGCTGGGTGCCCACCCGCAGCGTGATGACGAGGGCCGGGAGCGGGTGGTCATCCGTGGCTGGCGTCCGGGCGCGGCCGGAATGGCGGTGCTGGCGGATGGGCAGCGGGTCGAGATGCACCGGGTGCATGCCGCCGGGCTGTTCGCCGGCGTGGTGGACAGCCGGGAGATACCGGACTACCGGCTGGAGACGACCTACCCGGACGGCGTGGTGGTCGTGCTGGACGATCCGTACCGGTACTGGCCCACCCTGGGGGAGCTCGACCTTCACCTGCTGGCCGAGGGCCGGCACGAGGGGTTGTGGCACCATCTCGGCGCGCAGGTCCGGGAGCATCAGGGCACATCGGGGACCTCGTTCGCGGTGTGGGCGCCCGGCGCCCGCGCGGTCCGGGTGGTCGGGGACTTCAACGGTTGGGACGGCCGGATCAACCCGATGAGAGCCCTTGGCAGCTCAGGGGTCTGGGAGATCTTTCTCCCCGAGGTCGGGCCGGGCGCGCACTACAAGTACGAGGTCGTCACGCAGCAGGGCGAGATCACGCTGCGGGCGGATCCGTTCGCCTTCGCCGCCGAGGTGCCGCCGGCCACCGCCAGCATCGTCGCGCGGAGCAGCTACGAGTGGCGCGACGAAGCGTGGTCGGTCCACCGGGAGAGCACCGACCTGATGCATGCCCCGGTGTCGATCTATGAATGCCATCTGGGGTCGTGGCGGCTCACCCGGGACGCCGACGGCGAGTGGCGGCCGTTGACCTACCGGGAAGTGGCCGATGAGCTGCCGGCGTACCTGCACGACCTGGGCTTCACCCACGTGGAATTCATGCCGGTCGCGCAGCACCCGTTCGCCGGGTCGTGGGGGTATCAGGTGACGGGGTTCTACGCCCCGACCGCGGTGCACGGGTCACCGGACGACTTCCGCTACCTGGTCGACGAACTGCACCGGGCGGGTATCGGGGTGCTCATCGACTGGGTGCCGGGGCATTTCCCGAAGGACGACTGGGCGCTGGCGCATTTCGACGGCACCGCGCTGTACGAACACGCCGACCCCCGGCTGGGTGAGCACCAGGACTGGGGCACGCTGATCTTCAACTACGGACGCCACGAGGTCCGGAACTTCCTGCTGGCCAACGCGCTGTACTGGATCGAGGAGTTCCATGTCGACGGCCTGCGGGTGGACGCGGTCGCCTCGATGCTGTACCTGGACTATTCGCGCAAGGAAGGCGAGTGGGTCACCAACCGGTTCGGCGGCCGGGAGAACCTGGAGGCGGTCGACTTCATCAAGCAGGCCAACGAGTTGGTGTACCGCCATCACCCGTCGGTGATGCTCGTCGCCGAGGAGTCGACGTCCTGGCCGGCGGTGTCCCGACCCACCTATCTGGGCGGACTCGGGTTCGGCTTCAAATGGAACATGGGGTGGATGAACGACACCCTGGTGTACTTCTCGAAGGATCCGATTCATCGGCCGCATCACCACCACGAACTCACCTTCGCCCTGCTGTACGCGTTCACCGAGAACTTCATCCTGCCGATGAGTCACGACGAGGTGGCCCACGGAAAGGGATCGCTGCTGGGCAAGATGCCCGGCGACCGGTGGCAGCAGTTCGCGAACCTGCGCTGCCTCCTGACCTGGATGTGGGCCCATCCCGGTCGCCCGCTGCTGTTCATGGGCGGCGAGATCGCCCAGAACGACGAATGGCACCACGACCGCAGCGTCGACTGGCACCTGCTCGAGCACCCCGAACACGCAGGGGTCCAGGCGCTGGTCCGCGCGCTGAACACCGTGTACCGCAACGAGCCGGCGCTGTGGGAACAGGACTTCGACTGGCCCGGGTTCCGCTGGATCAATCCCAACGACGCGGACACCAGCGTGCTGTCCTTCCTGCGATTCCCGTTGGCCGGCGGCCGGAGCGTCGCCTGCATCGCGAACCTCACCCCGGTGCCCCGCCACGACTACCGGATCGGACTGCCCCACCCGGGTCGCTGGGTGGAGATCCTCAACTCCGACAGCGCCGAGTTCGGTGGCAGCAACGCCCTCGTCGGTGAGGTCAGCACCGAGGCCATCAGCTGGGACGACCTCGACCACTCCGCCGGCCTCACGCTGCCGCCACTCGGGGTGGTGTGGCTGGCGTACGAGCCAACTGCCGCAACGGCTTCCGGCTGATGGTGGGCTAATCCCGCGGGTCGTGGGCATCAAGGCCGTGCAGGGGATAGACAGCATCGCGAGTGTCCTGGATGGCGATGTCGATGGGCCGCTCGACCGTCCCGTCCCATCGCGCAAAGCGCACGGGGTGATGGGTGCCGTCGGACATGTCGTCGGGCAGCGTTTCCCGGGGAAGGGCGGCGGCCGCCCGCGCGAGCCACGCTGCAGGCAGTGCGGTGGCCGGGTCGATGTCATGCCCGGAGACGATCGCCAGGAGATGGGTCCAGGCCCTTGGCACCACCCGGACCAGGGAATACCCGCCACCGCCCAGCGCCAGCCAGCGTCCGCCGGTGACCGTCTCCGCCAGCTCCCGGAGCGCTTCGTAGGACGTCCGCTGGCCGTCGATGGTCAGGTTCAGATGGGTCAACGGGTCCTCCCGGTGGGTGTCGACGCCGTGCTGGGTGACCAGCACCTCGGGCCGGAAGGCCCGCACCACACCGGGAACGACCGCGTCGAAGGCCCGCAGCCAGGAGGCGTCCGCGGTACCGGCCGGCACCGCGAGGTTGACCGACGTGCCCCACGCCGGTCCGGTTCCGCACTCCCACGGCCAACCGGTGCCCGGGAACAGCGACTGCCCCGACTCGTGAATGGAGACGGTCAACACCCGGGGATCGTCGTAGAACGCGGCCTGGACGCCGTCGCCGTGGTGCGCGTCGACGTCGACGTACGCGACCCTGCGCACGCCCTCCTCCAGCAGCGCCGCGATGGCCAGCGCCGCGTCGTTGTACACACAGAACCCGGAGGCCCAGTCCGGCATCGCGTGGTGCAGTCCGCCGCAGAAGTTGACCGCGCGGTCGACCTCCCGGCGGGCGATCGCCCGCGCCGCGTCCACCGATGCTCCGGCAATCAGGGCGGCAGCATCGTGCATGCCGGGGAAGATCGGGTTGTCCGAGGTACCGAGCCCGTGACCGACCGCGAACGGAAATCCCGGA
The DNA here is from genome assembly GCA_963709895.1 of uncultured Actinomycetota bacterium. GTDB lineage: Bacteria > Actinomycetota > Actinomycetes > Mycobacteriales > Nakamurellaceae > Nakamurella. The sequence continues at coordinate 102,466 of CAVPYD010000005.1, forward strand.
CGCGAGGCACGGCGGACGGCGTCGATGTACCCCGGCGTGTGCACCGTGCTCAGAGTCTGCGCGTCGGCCGGCTCCGGCGCGACCACCTCGAACCCGTCGATGACGCCGAGACCCACCGCCAGCAACCAGGTCAGCTCCCAGCGCACCGGATGCAGCGGATGATGCCCGCCGAGGTCGTAGGCGAGCATCCGCGGATCCCACATGACCACAGGCCTGCTCATGTCACGCCTTCCTGCTGGTCCCGACGTCAACCCCGCGCGGCGGTCCTGCCCTCCAGGACGTCCTGGGCCACCTGCCAGCGGGCGTAAGCGAGCCGCGCATCGGCCAGCGCGTCGTGCCGGTCGGAGCCAGGACCCGGGATCGGCGGCGAGCCGGCCGCCTCCCAGTGCTGCCGGATCTCCTTGGTCAGCCGTGGGACGTCCCGGGGCAGGTCGGGCATCGACCCCCACAGCTGGGCCAGCACGACGTGGTCGTAGGCGGCGTACCAGGCCCACAACTCCACCGGCAGCCTCGGCGCGGACAGGAAGGCGTACAGCTCCTCGCGGATGGCCGACCGGGACCGCCAGGCGGGGTCCGCCGGCGACGGAAGCTTGTCCAGCACGTGCCGGCGCACCCACTGGGTGGCCCTGGTCGGGTCGAACTCGGTCGACACCGCATAGAACTCGCGGCCGTCCTCGGCGATCACCCCGATGGAGATGAGTTCGATCGTGCGGCCGTCCTCGATGAATTCGCAGTCGTAGAAGTACCGCGCAACCGGGCCGGTCGGAGTGGGTCTGACCAAGACGTAATCAGCCGGCCTTGGTGCCGGGCAGCCTGGTCACCGTGCCGGGTCCGCGACCCTCCGGCAATCCCGCGGGGCCCGAAGGTGCCGCCGGATCGCTGCCGGCCGCACCGGACTTGGCCGCCTCGATATCGGCCTTCACCTTGGCGGCGTAGACATCGACGTACTCCTGGCCGGACATCTCCATCAGCCGGTACATGATCTCGTCGGTCATCGATCGTTCGACGAACCGGTCGCCGGCGAGCCCCTCGTACCGGGAGAAGTCCAGCGGCCGGCCGACAATCATCGTGATGCGGTGCGGGCGCCACATCTTCGACCCGATCGGGTTGACCTTGTCGGTGCCCAGCATCACCAGCGGGACGACGGGCACGCCGGCCTCCAGCGCCATCCGGGCGACCCCGGTCTTGCCCTTGTACAACCGGCCGTCGGGCGAACGGGTGCCCTCCGGGTAGATGCCCAGCAGCTTGCCCTCGTTCAGGATCCGCACCCCGGTCATCAACGCGTCGTGCGCCGCGGACGCACCGCTCCGGTCGATCGGCACCTGGCCGACGCCCGCGAAGAACATGTGCTTGAACCGACCCTTGATGCCCTTCTCGGTGAAGTACTCGCTCTTGGCCAGATAGGTGACCCGACGCTTGATGTGCAGCGGGGTGAAGAAGGAATCCGCCACGGATACGTGGTTGCCTGCCAGGATGGCGCCGCCTTGTTCCGGGATGTACTCGGAACCGATGACCTTGCAAGGGAAGAACAACCGAAGGATCGGCCCGAGGAGTACGTACTTGACCAGGTTGTAGAGCACGCGGGAAAGCCCCTTAGCTCGCGGATGACGACTGCGACAACCGTACGCTGCGGGGCAAACCCCCGCCCGCCTCCCCGGCTGTTCGGCGGGTCCGGTCGCGGGTCGTGCGACCATGGAGGTCGGGGCCGGAGTTTTCAGGAGTGCAGATGACCGATGCGACCGCGGACCAGGCGAGCGCAGACCAGGCGAGGCGGGCGTTCAGCCACGACGGCAACGACGTCGGGGTGGTGCTCTGTCATGGGTTCACCGGCATGCCCGGATCACTGCGAGCGTGGGCCGATCACCTGGTCGCCGAGGGGTATTCCGTGCGGCTGCCGCTGCTGCCCGGGCACGGCACCCGTTGGCAGGACGCGAACCGGACGACGTTCGACGACTGGTTGGGTGCCGTCACCGCCGCGGTGCAGGACCTCGCCTCGACCTGCCGCGCGGTGGTCGTCGCCGGGCTGTCGATGGGCGGCACGCTGGCCCTGCGGCTGGCCGAGCTGCACCCCGACTCCATCGCCGGGCTGGTGCTGGTCAACCCGTCCGTGACAACGCTGCGCAAGGAGGCGAACCTGCTCCCGGTGCTGCGGTACGTGCTGCCGATGTTCCCGCCGATCGCCGGGGACATCGCCAAGCCGGGTGTCGTGGAGCCTGGGTATAACCGGTTGCCGGTGAAGGCCATGTACTCGCTGTGGTCCGCGTGGCCCGCGGTCCGCCGTGACCTGCCCAAGGTCACCGTGCCTGTGCTGCTGCTGCACTCGAGGGTCGATCACACCGTGGAGCCGGTCAACTCGCAGATCGTGCTCGACGGCATCTCCTCGACCGACGTCACCGAGATCTGGCTGGAGAACAGCTACCACGTCGCGACCATGGACAATGACGCCGAGGAGATCTTCACCTCGTCCGTGGAGTTCATCGAGAAGATCACTGCGGGGCTGCCGTGACCGTGACGCCAGGAGCCGACGACGAACCGGTCCGCGGGGCCGACGATTCGGCCGGCGACCACGCGACCGAGCCGGCGGCCGAAGCGCCGACGGCGCCCGGCGAACCGTCGGACACCGACGTGGACGCCGCGTTCGCGGCCATCGTGTCCGGGATCGCTCCGCACATGCGCTGGGCTGCCGACGACCTCACGACTCCCGGCGGTCCGGCCGAGCAGAATCAGGCGAGTGCCGGACCGGGCTTCCGGCCCATCCTCGGGCGCCCGCCCGAGCAAGGGCACCCGTCGGGCCGCGAATCGGCCGACGAGCGCGCCCGCCGCCGGGAACTGCGCCGGCTGGAGCGGGCCATGGAGGTCGAGGCGTACGAGGCGCAGAAGGCCGCCCGCGAAGCCGAACTGGCCGCCGACGACGCCCACTACACCCCTCCGGAGCCGCCGCCGCTGCCGCGCCCGAAGGGCCGCACGATCGGCGCCGTGCTGTTGATGGTGGCCGGTCTGCTGCTCGTCGTCCGGCCCGGCCTGCTGTCCGTCGGACCCGACCTGGTACTGGTGCTGGCGCTGGTGCTGCTGGTCAGCGGGGCCGGGCTGCTGGTTGCCGGGATGCGTCGGCAGCACGGCAACGGTGACGGCGACGGGGAGGACGACGGCGCTGTCGTCTGAGGCGGGCCGGACTGGGCCCGATCAGCGCTCGGCGGCCATCAGGGCGGCGCCGATGATGCCGGCCCGGTCGCCGAACCTGGCGAGTTCAACCCTGGGCACCGGCCGATGGCCCGCCCCGGTGATCATCTTGGCGAACTCCGACACGGCCAGCGGCAGGAACATCCCGGCCGCGCTGGCCACCCCGCCACCGACCACGATGACCTCGGGATCGAGCACGTCGGTAACCAGGGCAAGGCCGGCGGCCAGCCACCGTCCGATGTCGTCCATCGCGGCCAGCGCGGTCGGGTCGCCCTCGGTGGCGGCGACCGCGACCATGGTGCCGGTGATGGCGTCCGGGTCGCCTTCGCACAACTGCATCAGCACCGGTGCGTCGCCGCGGGTCATCAGGTGCCTGGTGGTCTCGGCCAGCGCCGTGCCAGAGCAGTACCGCTCCCAGCACCCGTACTTGCCGCAGGGGCAGTCGCGCCCGTCCGGCACCACCGTCAGATGGCCCAGTTCCGGCGCGACCCCGTGGGCGCCGCGGTAGATCTCACCGTCGATGATCAACCCGGCGCCGATACCGGTGCCCAGCGCGATCAGCAGGGCGATCGGCGCGCCCGCGGCCGCGCCGCGGCGGTACTCGGCCCACGCCGCGGAGTTCACGTCGTGATCCATCGTCACCGGCAGGTTGACCCGCGCGGAGATCCGGGCCGGCACGTCGGCGTCCCGCCAGGCCAGGTGCGGCGCGAACATGATGCGCTGCCGGTCCCGGCTGACGAACCCGGCCACCGCCAGGCCGACGGCCGATACCGGTTGCGTTGCAGCCAGTTTCGAGATCAGGTTGACCAGCAGATCCTCGGTCTCGCGTTCGGTGTGCGGGGTCAGGTCGCGGATCGAGGCCAGTATCGTCCCGGACGGATCGATGACGGCGGCGCGCACGGAGGTGCCGCCGATGTCGATCCCGATGGTCGGTTTCATCGGATGTCGATGTGCTCGAGGCCACCTGGGCGGCGTACCGGCGATGCTGGCGGGCTTGCCGGGCGATGATCACCTGAGCCGGCGGACGTGGCGCCGGCGGCGGTGGTGGCGCCGGCCGCGTCGCCGTCCGGGAGCAGCGAGCGGAGCGTCCGGACGATCAGCAGCGCCCCGTCCACCAGCTTCGCGGTCGCCTCCGGACGCTCGCCGCGCAACACGGCCAGGAAGCGGCACAGCGGGCAGGCCGTGCACGACGCGCCGGGAATCGACCCGCATTCCGGGCACCTGCCGTCCGGGCCGAGCCTGGGCTCGGATCGGGTCGAGGCCTGCGGTGCGCCCGGCGGCGGGGCCGTCCGTTGGCCCGGTGCTGGGTCGGGCGCGGGGTCGGGCGCGGACCGGCCGGCATCGGGATCGGGATCGGCATCGGCGGGCCGCATCGAGGTGAGCCGATCGGCCATCACGTCGAGCAGCAACGCCGCCTCCACGGCCAACGGGCCGACGGACGGCGGGCCGGAGCGTCCCGGGCCGGAATCGGCGTCCGCTGCATCCCCGGTGCCAGCCTCGGTCGGATCGCCGCCGTCCGTCGGTCCGGCGCCGGTGCCGGTCACGCGGTGCCCACCATCTGTTCGGTCACCTCGGCCAACACCGACGCCCGCAGGCTCTGCGGCCACTGTCCCGGATCGGCGTCGAACTCGATCAGCAACCGGCCGTGGTCGAACCGCGCGCCGCTGACCGTGCAGCGCCGGAGCACCGACGGGAGCGAGATCCGCCGGCGGACGTCGCCGACCGTCACCACCAGGTCGTCACCCGATCGGGACAGCGTCAGATCGCCCCGCTGCACCAGCGGCAGCGGGAGCGCCAGCTGGTACTGGCCGTCCGCGCCCTCGACGTCGATGCCGACCGAATGACCGGTGGACCCCAACGGATCTGTGTCCCCGAAGACAACCTTGGCGAATGCCGAAAGAGCCTGCACACCAACGGGTTCGCCGGGGATCATCGGGGCGTGCCGGATCGTCATGCCCTCGAACGACTCGGACACCTGGACCAGCGCCTCGCGCTGCGCCTCCCGCTGCCGGCGGAGGAATTCACCACCGGCGTTCGGTGGCAGCACCCGGTTGACCATCGCGGCCTCGACGGTGAAGCCGTACAGCGACAGGGCGGTGAACAACCGGCGGGCCTCCGCGATCACCACCCGCTCCGGGGTGAGCACCAGCCGCACCCCGGTCACCTCGGGATCGGCCAGCAGCGTGCGGGCGGCCATCAGCTCGGTCAGCAGTTCGCCGAACGCGTCCCGCACCGCGGCGTTGGGCACCGAGCCGGGTGAGCCGGTGAAGCTGGCCGCGAGACTGCGCAGCACCCGGTGGGGCGCGCCCATCAGCCGCTGGGCGTAGAAACCGATGGTCTCCGGCAGGGCCAGCAGGCGCAGCGTCTCGCCGGTGGGCGCGCAATCGACGACGATCACGTCGAAGTCGCCCGATTCGGCCAGTCGACGCAGTTCGAGCAGCGCCACGATCTCCTCGGCGCCGGGCAGCACGGTCAGCTCCTCGGCCTGCACCTCGGCCATTCCGCGCGCGGCCAGCACGCCGACCAGGTACCCGCGGATCTGCGACCAGCTCTGCTCGAACCGGCCGCGGGTGTCGACCTGCGCCGCCCAGAGCAGCGGGACACCGTCGACCCGGGTCGGGTCGCCGCCGACCGGGACCGCCAGCACATCGGCCACCGAATGCGCAGGGTCGGTCGACACCAGCAGCGTGCGCGACCCCCGCTCGGCGCACGCCATCGCCGTCGCGGCGGAGATGGTCGTCTTGCCGACCCCGCCCTTGCCGGTGTGCAGCGCGATCCTGGTACCCGGCCGAACCCCCGAGCTCACCCGGCCTCGACCCGCTTGCGCAGCTCCTTCAATGCGGTGTCCAGGATGACCCGCTCGGCCTTGCGGCGCAGCACACCGATCATCGGCACGGCCAGGTCGACCATCAGCGTGTAGGTCACCTCGGTGCCGTCAGCGACGGCGCGCAGGACATAGGAGCCCTCCTGGGCCTTCTGCAGCTGGCCGGACACCAGGGTCCAGGACACCGACATGCCGTCGGGCGCCCAGTCGTAGGCCAATTCGTAGGTGTCCTTGAGCAGGCCGGCATCCATGGTCAGGCGGACCTGGGCCGGACGGTGGCCGTCACCGGGATCGGTGATGTGTGTGCTCTTGACGGAGCCGGTCCACTCCGGGTACGCGTCGAAGTCGGCGATCACGTCCATGATGGCGGCGGGGTCGGCAGCCATGATCAGCGACTGCGAAGAAGGTGTAGCCATGGGTGGAAGGCTACCCAGGTCGCGGGGTGTCGGCTCGCACCCGCCGGGAGCGGATTCGGCACCGCACTGGCCCGATCAGCGATCGGTGCCCGGTACCGACCGTCGCGGCGGTTTTGCCCGGTTGACCACCGGCTGATCGGTGAACCGGCGGCTATTCGCTGAGCCGCCCGTCCTGGACCATCCATCGCCTGGTCAGGTGCACCGAGTCGAGCATCCGCCGATCATGGGTGATCAACAGCAGCGTCCCGCGATAGGCATCCAGCGCCTGCTCCAATTGTTCGATCGCCGGCAGGTCGAGGTGGTTGGTCGGCTCGTCGAGCACCAGCAGGTTCACCCCCTTGGCCTGCAGGAGCGCAAGCCCGGCCCTGGTCCGCTCCCCCGGTGACAGCGAGATCGCCTGACGCACAACGTGATCCGCGGTGAGCCCGAATTTCGCCAGCAGCGTGCGCAGCTCGGCAGGGGTCAGCTCCGGCAGTTGCTCGCGCGAACACCTCGAGCAGGCTGGCGGATACCCCGAACAGCTCCCTGGCCTGGTCGACCTCGCCGATCGCGACGGACACGCCGAGGCTCACCGCACCGGCATCGGGCGGCAGCCGACCCAGCAGCAGGGCCAGCAGGGTCGATTTCCCGCTGCCGTTCGGGCCGGTGATGCCGATCCGGTCACCGATGTCGACCTGCAGGTCAAGCGGTCCCAGCTGGAAGTCGCCGCGGCGCACCAGCGCGCCGCGGGCGGTCGAGCACCACCGCACTCGATCGCGCGGTGCCGCCGGCGCTGATGGTGTAACGCAGATCCCATTCCTTGCGCGGTTCGGAGACTTCGGTGAGCCGTTCGATGGCCCGTTCCGTCTGGCGGGCCTTCGCGGCCTGTTTCTCGGCCTGCTCGACGCGTGCCCGGTGGCCGATCTTGTCGGGGTCGCGTGGCCGCTTCGCCTCCCGGCGGAGGCCCTTCTCGGTCCAGGCCCGCTGGGTGCGTGCCCGTTGCTGTAGCTCGGTGCGTTGGTCGGCGAAGGCCTCGTACGCCTCCCGCGCGTGCTGGCGGTTCAGCTCGCGCTCGGCGAGGTAGGCCTGGTATCCGCCGCCGTAGACCCCGACCCGTTGCTGCGCGAGGTCCAGTTCGACCACGGTGGTGACGCAGCGGGCCAGGAACTCCCTGTCGTGCGAGACCAGCACCAGGCCGGAACGCTGATCGTTCACGAAGCGCTCGAGCCTGGCCAGGCCGTCCAGATCCAGGTCGTTGGTCGGCTCGTCGAGCAGCAGCACGTCGAATCTGGACAGCAGCAGTGCGGCCAGCCCGACCCTGGCCGCCTGCCCGCCGGACAGCGACGTCATCACGCTGTCCGGGCCGATCGTCAGGCCGAGATCGGCCAGTACGCCGCCGATCCGCTCGTCCAGGTCCGCCGCGCCGAGCGCCAGCCAATGGTCGAGTGCGGCCGGGTAGTCGCTCGCGGCCGGGTTGCTGGGGTTGTTCGGGTTGTCGGGGTTGTTCGGGACGGGCGCCGCCAGCGCCGCGGCCGCCGCGTCCAGGGCCCGCTGCGCGTCGGCGACACCCGTTCGCCGGTGCAGGTACTCGAGCACCGTCTCCCCTGCCCGGCGTTCGACCTCCTGCGGCAGGTAGCCGACGCTGGCGTCGGCCGGGCTGCGCCGGACGGTGCCGTCCTGCGGCGGGTCCAGGCCGGCCAGCAACCGCAGCAACGTGGACTTTCCGGCGCCGTTGACCCCGACCAGCCCGATCACGTCACCGGGAGCGACCACCAGGTCGAGCCCGGAGAACAGCGTCCGGGCGCCGTGCCCGGCGGCCAGCCCGCGAGCCAGCAGCGTTGCGGTCATGCCGACATGATGCCGGGCGGGGGAAGGGTGGTCGCCCGCGGAGCCGGCCGATCCGGACCCTCCGCTAGTCGAGGTGGACGTCGAAGGGGCGCGGAAAGCGTTGGAAGTGACCGACATTGACGCATTCGGTGCGCCCGCGGCGGGTGCGCCTGGCCAGCGGCTGGTGGACGTGACCGAACACCGCCAACGCCGGCGAGTGCGCGTCGATGGCCTCGCGGAGGCCAGGGCCGTACATCTCCAGCCGGGCCGGCACCACGTCGTAACGCAGCTCCGCGATGCCCGGCGGGACGTGCGAGCAGAGGATGTCGACAGGGCCGAGCGCCGCGACCGCAGCCTGGTAGTCGACGGCCGACCGGACCAGCGGCTGCCAGGCGTGATCCGGCGGGTGGACCACCGTCCCCGGCCGGGCAGATCCACCCGCCACGAAACCCATGGCGCGGCCGGCGATCTGGACGACCTGACCGTCCAGGTACGGCAGCTGCGAGCCGGCCACGTCGTTCCAGACCGCGGCGACGTCGACATTGCCCAGAGTCAGCAGGGTGGATGACGGGACGGCCGCGAGCACGTCGCGGTACAGCGCGGCCACCACATCGGTGAGCACGCCGACCGGGTCGTCGGTCGATTCCCACAGGCCACGGTTGAATTCGCGCAGTTGCCGGAATTCGCCGGCCACCCGCAGCGCGATGAACTCCCTGACCTTCTGTTCGCCGAAGACCCGGCCGAGGATGCCGGCGGACGGTTCCCAGTAGTCGACGTAGTCGATGAGGTCACCGAGCACCACGAGCTGTTCGGCGTCCCGCGCCACCTCGCGCAGCGCGGCGATGTTGCCGTGGATGTCGGAGACGAACGAGACGCGCACGGCGATCACCGTAATCGGGTGGAGCTCAGCGGTTGACCGCGTGTCCCGTCGGGTCGGGTCCGGCGGCGGCCAGCGGTACCACCTTGATCGGCACGCCCGGCATCGAGGCGTGCACCACCAGGCCGTTGCCGACATACATGCCGACATGGCTGACCGGCGAGTAGAAGGTGACCAGGTCGCCCGGTTGCAGCTGGTCCAGCGGGACCTCGCGCAGGGCGTCCGCCTGGGCGGCGCTGTTCCGCGGGATCTCGATGCCCGCCTGCTGCCAGGCCCACAACATCAGGCCGGAACAGTCGAAGCTGTCGGGTCCGACGGCCGCCCACACGTAGGGCAGACCCTGCCGGCTGAGCGCGGCCGTCACGGCGATGCCGGCCTGCACGCTCGGCGCGTGCCGCGCCGCCCAGGCAGCGAATTCCGGCCCGGCCTCGACCGGCGGAGCGTCGTCGGCCAGTCCCGAGCGGCTGCGCTGGGCGGCCTGCTCGGCCTGTCGACCCTGCGCGGCGGCAGCCTGGTTGGCGGCCTCGGCGTCCGCGGTCGCGGCGCTGATGTCCGCGGTCGACAGCTGCGCGTAGGCGAGTTGGTAGACGGCGATCTCGGCGTCCAGCTGGGCTTTGCCGGTGTCCAGGTCGGCCCGGGCCTGCTCGGCCGCGGCCTCGGCCTGATCCGCCTGGTCCTGGGCTTGTTGCGCCTGGTCCTGGCTCGCCTGGGCGGCGGCCCTGGCGACGTCGGCGGTCTTGCGGGCGGCAAGGGCGTCGGTCAGCGTCGTGTGCTGCTGGTCGGCGACCAAGCTCAGCGAGGCTGCCTGGTCGAGGTAATCCTCGGGCGATTGGGCGGTCAGCAGGACGGAAAGGTCGGTCAGCCGGGCGCCCCGAAAGCTGGCGTTGGCGAACGCGTCGACCTTGGCCCGGTACGCGGCCACCACGGCATCCGCCGCCGCGACCTTCTGCTGCTCCGCAGCGGTCGCCTGGGCAGCGGCCTGCACCGCTGCCGCCTTCTCGGCGGCCGTCGCCTTGGCCGCGTCCACCGCCGCCTGGGCCGCCAGCACCTGCTCGTTGTAGGTCTCGGCCCGGCGAGCCGCGTCGATCCAGGCCTGTTTGGCGGCATCCGCGCTGGCAGGCGCGGCGGGTACAACCGGGCGCGGCGGGGGCGACGGGCGCGGCGGGGGCCGCCGCCGGCTGAACGACGGCCTGATCGGCGCTGGCCGGCAGGGCCGGGACGAGGCCGAACGCCAGGGCCGCGGCCGCGAGGACGACCGCCGCGGGCCGTGCGATGCCGGCGCCGGGGCGGCGCGTACCGCCGATCCGGGAGCCGCGGCTGTGTGAACTGGTCAGCCGCGAAATGGTCAGCGCGGTCCGGTTGCCCGGCGAGCGTCCGCCGGCGCGCCGGGGCAGCGGGTACTCATCGTTGTGCGTCGTCACGGGACAGGCGCGCCCTTCATCCTTGCCGCCTACCGGGTTAGCTGACGGATTCGGGCCAGGACAAGCCCTACCCTCGGTGACCGGCGCCGCGCGGGCAGCGCCGATCCCCGGGGGATTCACCCCACTGAAAGAAACCTGGTTCCCCGGTTCGATGCGTTGGCATCGATTCGGCGGTGACCCGGCGGACCGCCCGACTGGCGGTCACGTTCCAAGGTCTCGGTTAGATTACGAGAAGGACACGGAAGGTGGCAATTGTCGCTTCTCCCGTCATCTGCGCGACATCGGGTCGACAACGTTGTCCACGCTCAGCTGGCTGACGCTGTGTGAGCGAACTCACCCATCCGATACTGACAAAATCGCGCCGCGACCACACGGACACGACCGTTCGACCCGAAGGCATGACTGGGAGATGGTCGGCCCGGACGACGGTCGGCTGGTTCGCCCCGGTCAACCGGAGAGCAACTCGGCCAATCGCGCCGCGGAGGAATCCCAGTTCCAACTGCTCTGCACCCAGGCCCGCCCCGCGGCGCCCCACTCCCTGCGCCGGCCGGCGTCGGCCAGCAGCCCCGCCGCCGCGTCGGCGATCTGGTCGACCCGGCGACCGTCGACCAGCAAGCCGGTGCGTTCGGGTCGGACCGTTTCGGGCGCGCCCCCGGACTGCCCGGCGATCACCGGTAAGCCGCTGGCCTGCGCCTCCAGGAAGACGATGCCGAGGCCCTCGACGTCGAGCCCCGATCCGCGGGTGCGGCACGGCATGGCGAACACATCGGCGGCGGCGTAATGCGCCGGCAGCTCCGACCACGGCACGCCGCCGGTGAACACCACCCGGTCCGCCACGCCCAGCCGCGTTGCGATGCGGTGCAGCCGCGGCGCGTGCGGTCCGTCGCCCACGATCATCAGCACCACGTCCGGAATCCGGTCGCGTATCGCAGGCAGCGCACGGATGAGATTGTCCTGACCCTTGCGGGCCACCAGCCGGGAGACGCACAGCAGCACCCGGGCGTCGCCAAGCTCGTACGCGCCGCGAATCCTGCGCCCGGCCACCTGGTCCGGCCGGAAGGTGCTGGTCCGGACCCCAGGGGGCAGGTATTCCAGGGCCGCCGTGGGGCCGAGGGCGGACGCGATGCGATGCCGGGCGTACTGGCTGACGAACGTCACGACGTCATTGGATCGGCCGATCCGGCGCAGCGCCCGTCGAGGGCCCGGCAGCATCGACCAACCCACCTCGTGCCCATGCGTGCAGGCCACGGTCCGGACGATTCCCTCGGCGCGGAACCGGGGGGTCAGCAGGCTCAACGGTGCGGCCGCGCCGTACCAGACGGCGCCGATCCGCTGTTCGCGGATCAACTCGATCGCCCGCCGGCGCACCGTTTCGCCGGGCAGCATCAGGGCTGTCGAGTGCCGGTAGACCGGGTATCGCTGCTGCGCATCGAAGTCGGCTGCGCCGTCCCAGGCCGGCGCGTAGACCACCAGGTCCTCCGGTGGCAGCCGCTCGGCCAGCGACTGGACGTACGACTGGATGCCGCCCGTTCGTGGCGGAAAGTCGTTCGTCACCAGCAATGTCCGCCGCACGGAGCTCGGATCCAACCCTTCTGCTGGGAGCGAGGTCCCAAGAGCATGACAGATCGCCGATGCGGGCCCGGCAGGTCCGCATCGGCGATCCGGGGGTCGGAGAGTCGGCGACGAGAGCTGGCGGCTCAGCCGACGCGGTGCCCGACCGGGTTCGGGCCGGCTCCGTTGACCGAAGTGATGTAGACGGGCCGCGACTCGGTCGAGGCGTGGATCACCTGGCCACCGCCGATGTACATCGCGACGTGGCTGACCGGCGAGTAGTAGGTGACGAGATCACCCGGCTGCAGATCGCTCAGCGGCACCTCGGGCAGGCCACCCTGGCCGCTGGACGTCCGCGGAATCGAGACGCCCGCCTGCGCCCACGCCCACGACGTGAGTCCCGAGCAGTCGAACGCGTCGGGGCCGGCGGCGCCATAGACGTAGGCCGCACCCTCCTTGGACAACGCAGCAGCGACCGCGGTCGCGGCGGCGGAGTTGCCCGAAGGGACCGGCGCCGGGTCGGCGGCCGGCGCGGGGTCGGCCGGCGCGCTGTCGCGCGGCGGCGGCCGGAGCGGCCGCTTCCGGCGCGACGGCATCGGTGCGTGAGCGGTTGGCCGCGGCCGGCGCGGGGGCCGCCGCCGCATTGGCGGCGGCGTTGGCCTGCTCGGCGGCGGCAATGCGCGGCCTGCCGCTCCTGCTCGGACAGCGAGTCCGCGAGCTGCCGGTACTGCGCGGCCTCCGCGTCCAGCGCGCCCTTGCGCGCGGTGACGTCGGCGGTGGCCTGCTGGGCGGCGACCTGCGCGGCATCCGCGTCGGTCTTCGCCTTCTCGGCGGTGGCCTGCGCGGCGTCGGCCGCAGCCTTCGCCTGCTGCGCGGCGGTCTTGGCGGCGAGCGCCTCGTCCAGGGTCTGCTGGGTGTCAGCGGCGACCCGGTCGAGCGAGGACACCTGGTCGAGGTAGTCGTCGGCGGAATCGGCGGTCAGCAGGACGCTGAGCTGATCCATCCGCGCCCCGCGGAAGCTCGCGTTGGCGAAGGCGTTCAGCTTCTCCTGATAGCTCGCGGCTGCCGCATCGGCCGTCGCGGCCACGGCCTGGGCGTCGGCGACGGATTGCTTGGACCGGGTGACCTGGTCGCCGGCGGCGGCGGCCGCTGCGGTTGCAGCCTGCTCGGCCTCCTGGGCGCCCAGTACCTGATCGTTGAGTGCCTCGGCCCGGTGCGAGCTGTCCAGCCACGCCTGTTGGGCCTCTTCGGAGGTGGTGGGATTGGTCGGATCGGCCAGTGCCGGCATGGCGACAATCAGGCTCAGCCCCACCGCCGCGACGGTCCCGGCGATCATGATCTTGAAGCGATGCGGCGCAATCCGGTGGGTTGCAGAGCGCTCGCTGATATCGCACGTCGCCACGGCAGGCGTACCTTCCTCTAGCCGCCTACCGGGTTAGCTGACGGATTCGGGCCAGGAAGTAGCCCTACCCCTGGTGATCGGCGCGTTGACGCCGGTCCAGGGGATTCACCCCATTCAAGAAACCTGGTTCCCCGGTTCGACGCTTTCGGTCACGTCGATTCGGCGGTGGCCCTGCCCGTACACCCGAGTGGTGATCGCGGTCCAAGGTCTCGGCAAGGTTACGAGACGGATACGCTTGAGTCCAGCAAGGTCGCCGAAGATCTACGAATCGGTGACATTGCTCACCCATCAGCTCCGGCCGTCAACGCTCCGACCTGCACCAACGCCTCTAACGAGTGACGCAACTACGCTCCGTAACAAAGTCGTAACCTGGCGTCACATGCCGGGCGTCGTGCCGCCGGACGCGGAAGTCCGACCAGGTCAGCCCGCCGCTCGCTTGCGGTGACTGTGCGTCGGCACCAGTCTCAGCGGCGGAACCAGGCCGGAATCGGCCAACACGCCGAGGGCAGCACGCTCGGTCTCGTCCCATTCCACTCCGTCCGGCGTGGAACCCAACAACACCGTCACCACACACCCGCTGCAGGCCCGGCCCCGCACCGCACACTGATCGCAGTCCACGTGCATCACTGACCACCTTTTCTCGTTCCTGGCGCCCTGGCCGACGGCCAGCATCCGCTCCGGACACGGCGCCGGGCTCGTCACCAGGTGCCGCATCGGCGGACGCTAGGTGCAGACCACCGACACTGCGGTTGTCGTCGAGCGCAGCGGGGTCGGTCAGCGGCGCATCGGAGAGGCCGGCGATGGGTGAGTGGGCGGTCGGGGCCGTCAGCCGGCGGCGGCGAGCAACACCGCGGACGCCGCGGTCCGGGCGCCGTCCCGGCTCACCGCCTCGACGATCTGCCGGTCGGAACTCACCACGATCAGTACCCGACCGGCAGGTTCGGCGCGGACCAGATCGCGGATCACGTCGTCGGCGATCACTCCCGGGCGGCGAGAAGAGCACCCTGATGCCCCGACCGGGCGGCCGTGCTGTGGTCACCGCCGCGCCGTCGAACACCACGGTGACCTCGGCTGACGTCCGCGCGGCGAGCGCCGCCAGTGCGCGGATCAGCCGGTCCCGCTGCTCGGCCAGTGACAGTTCGGGATACCCGGTCTTGGTGACGTTGTAGCCGTCGACGATCAGGTGCGCCCCGGGCAGGCCGAGCCAGGCGGTGAGCCGGGCCGGATCGCCCGTCCGCTCGGCACCGGGCAGCACCTGGCGACAGTCGGGCGGCGACGACATCGGCCGGGTCGTTGCCACCGCCGAGCAGATCCCATTCCCGGCGCAGCCCGGTCGCCGCGCCTTCGAGCGCGCCGAGCAGCAACTCGATCCGGCGATCCGATGCCGCCCGGCGGTCGGTGCTGGCCTCGCGCATCCTGCTGACCTGCTCCTGGGCGGCGTCGGCGCGACCGGTCTCGGTTTCCGCCCGCTGCCGCCAGGTGGCGGTCTCGGTCCGGGCGCGCTCGAGTTCAGCGGTCAACTCCGTGATCCGTTCCGCCGCCTGACGCGGCGCCCGCGTCGACCTCCTGCTGCAGGTCGCGCAGCCGGGTGCCCTGGTCGCGCAACCGCTGGCGCAATCGTTCGGTGTCCGCCCGCACCTGGGCGTCCGGGGCGCCCTGCCGGCGGGCGGATTCCAGCTCGGAGGTCAACCGCTCGTTCTGCGAGGACAGCTTCCGCACGGTGTTCTCGAGCTCGACGACCCTGGCTCGCGCGTCGCTGTCCCGGACGGCGTCGGCCGCGGCGTCGAGCAATGCCTGTTCG
Source organism: uncultured Actinomycetota bacterium (assembly GCA_963709895.1). Classification (GTDB taxonomy): domain Bacteria; phylum Actinomycetota; class Actinomycetes; order Mycobacteriales; family Nakamurellaceae; genus Nakamurella. Next base: position 117,744 of record CAVPYD010000005.1, read on the forward strand.
TCCGGCGATCGCAGCAGGTAGCCCCGCGCCGCCGCGGCCACCGGGCCGACGTCATCGCCGGCGTTCGCCGCGCGTTCGGCGACCAACGCCCGGAACGCGGCGTCGTTCTGCACGGCCTGACCCAGCGCGGCTGCCGCCAGCTTGGCTCGCTTGGCCGGCGCGAACCGGGCGACCCGGGACAGCGCCGCCGGGATGTCGATCGGCCGTGCAGAGCTGAGCGCCTCCGCCGCCCACCCGATGATCTTCGAGTCGGACAGCGTCCGGGAGTTCGGCGACCGGTCTCGGGGCTGACCCTGGTTCGTCCAACTCGTCGGCGGCGTCCTCGGGCTCCGTCAGGTCGGGGGTGATCGAGTCGGGCGACAGGATGTCGCCGTCACTCGCCACCGCGCTCGACCTCACGTTCACCACTCTCCCCTGCCGCTATTCCTCTCTGTCATCCTGCATCACCGCCATCGGGCGCGGCGGCCGCGGAGATCACTGTCACCCCAGGTCGGCGCGTCGCGAACGGGACTGTCGGACATGCGTTCTAACGTCACCGACATGCCCGTCTTCACCGATGAGCGCCCGCTCGGCGGGGCCGGTCCTGAGCTCAGGGACACCGCAACGGATCTCGGCCGGGCGACGGCGCGCCGCGGCTGGGTGCAGCGCAAGGGATACGTACCGGGGTGGCCGTTGCCCGAGCTCTCCGCCGACCGCGCCGCGGGCGGGTCCGGCCAGCACAGCTTCGATGAACTGGGCGACCCGCTGCGCGAGATCACTTTCGTGGTGGTGGATCTCGAGACCACCGGCGGGTCGTCGCGAACCGAGGCAATCACCGAGATCGGCGCCGTGAAGGTCCGCGGCGGTGAGGTGCTGGGTGAGTTCGCCACCCTGGTCGATCCCGGCCGCTCGATTCCGCCACAGATCACCATGCTGACCGGTATCACGGATGCGATGGTCTTCGATGCCCCTCGCATCGGCGCGGTGCTTCCGTCGTTCCTGGAGTTCGCCCGCGGCTCGGTGTTGGTGGCGCACAACGCCGGTTTCGACATCGGTTTCCTGCGCGCGGCCTGTGCCCAGCTCGATCTGCCCTGGCCGAAGCACGCCGTGGTGGATACGGTCCGGCTGGCCCGCAGGGTGTTGAGCAGGGCCGAGGCGCCGAGCGTCCGGCTGTCCGCGCTGGCGCCGCTGCTGGGTGCCAGGGTGGCACCGGACCACCGTGCGCTCACCGACGCCAGGGCGACGGTGGACGTGCTGCATGCCTTGTTCGAGCGGCTCGGCACCCTGGGCGTGCACAGCCTGTCCGAACTGCAGGACGCCAGCCGCGACGTCTCGCCCGCCCGCCGCCGCAAGCGCTGGCTGGCCGACCACCTGCCGCCCACCCCTGGTGTCTACCTGTTCCGCGGGCCGTCGAACGAGGTGCTCTACGTCGGCACCTCGGGCAACCTGCACCAACGGGTCCGGTCGTACTTCTCGGCGTCCGAAACCCGCGGCCGGGTCAGGCAGATGGTGATGCTCGCCGAACGGGTGGACCACGTCGAGTGCGCCCACGTGCTGGAGGCCGAGGTCAGGGAGCAGCGCCTGATCGCCGCCCACCAGCCCCCGTACAACCGGCGGTCGCGCACGCCGCTGCGGCTGCACTGGCTGGTGGCCACCGACGAGGCGTTCCCGCGGCTGAGCCTGGTCCGCACACCCCCGGCGCACACCCCGGTGTGCTTGGGGCCGTTCACTTCTCGGGCGACCGCGGTCACCGCGATGGAGGCCATGCAGGACGCGGTCCCGATCAGGCGGTGCACCATCCGCATCCGGCGGTCGAACCCGGACGGCAGCCCGTGCGCGCTGGCCGAGCTCGGCCGGTGCGGTGCCCCCTGTTCCGGCGCGGAGGACATCGACAGCTACCACGTCCATGTCGACCGGATCGCCGAACTGGTCGACGGCCGATCGGACGACCTGCTCGGGCTGCTCCGGGAGCGACTGCTCCGGGTCGCCAAGGAGGGACGCTTCGACCAGGCCGCGGTGCTGCGCGACCGGCTGGCCGTGCTGGCCGAAGCGCTGGATCGTCGGCAGCGGCTCGGCGCGCTGGCCGCCATCGCCGAAATGGTGGTGGCCCGACCCGACGATCACGGCGGGTGGGATCTGACGGTGATCAGGTACGGGCGGCTGGCCGCGGCCGGGCGGGCGCGTCGCGGGGTCAACCCGATGCCGGTCGTCGACCTGCTGGTGGCGTCGGCCGAGACCGTGCTGCCCGGTCAGGGACCGTTGCCGGCCGCCTCGCCGGAGGAAACCGCGACCCTGCTGCGATGGATCGAGCGGCCGGGATCGAGGCTGGTGCTGACCTCGCAGCCGTGGTGCAGTCCGGCGGCCGGTGCCGGTCGTTGGCGGCCGTACATGCGCGCCGCCGACATGGCCCGCGGCAGATGGGTGGGCGGAGCCTGACCGGCCCCATGATCGGAGCGATCGGGCGCGGTGATCACGCGGCGCGGGGATCACGGCGCGGGGCGGTCCGGGCCCGGGGAATAGCATCGGCCGGAGGACCACCGCAGGACACAGCTCCGCAGGACGACAGAAAGGCCCGTGCCATGGTGACGGCGATCGTGCTCATCGACGTGGAGGCCGACCGGATCACCGAGGCCGCCCAGCAGATCGCCGACCTGCCCGGCGTGGACCAGGTGTATTCGTGCGCCGGTGACGTCGACCTGGTCGCGATCACCAGGGTCGCCGACCACGAGGCGATCGCCGACCTGGTGCCGGGCCGCATCTCCAAGGTGGAGGGCGTGCTGCGCACCGTCACCCACATCGCCTTCAGGTCCTACTCCCAGCGGGACGCCGACGACGCGTTTTCCATCGGCATGCAGTCCTGACCGACGCCTGGTCATGATGCGGCGCGATCGTCGGTTGTGCTAACCCTCAAGCTCGACTTGAGCTTTATCGTCGCTCAGCAGGATCAAACCGCCGCGGTCCGGGCCCGGATGCCGGTCAGTCCGCCGCGGTCAGCCGCGCACCCGCGGCAACCCACCGGTCGAGCACGTCCGCAGCAGCACCGGAATCCAATGCCGCAGCGGCTCTTTCGATCCCCACCGCCAGATCCGCCGGCAGGTCGCCGGACAGACCGGCATGGGTGGCCAGTCCGGCCGCGGCGTTGAGCACCACGGCGTCCCGTACGGGCCCGCGCCGGCCGGCGAACAGCGCGCGCGCGACGGCCACGTTCGTCTCGACGTCACCGCCGCGCAGGTCGGCCGGATCCGCCAGGCCCAGACCCAACGCCGTCGGGTCGACCGTCACCTCCCGGACCGAACCGGATCGCACCTCCCAGACGGTCGACGTCGTCGTGGTGGTCAGCTCGTCAAGGCCGTCATCGCCGCGGAACACCAGCACGTCGGCCCCACGCGCGGCGAAGACCTCGGCCATCACCGGCGCCATCCTGGCGTTGCCGCAGCCGATCGCCCCGGCAGCCGGCTGCGCGGGGTTCGTCAGCGGGCCGAGGAAGTTGAACACCGTCGGGATGCCCAGCTCGCGTCGGGTGGGACCGGCGTGCCGGTAGGACGGGTGGTAGACGGGTGCGAAGCAGAAGCCGATGCCCACGTCCTGCACGGTGCGGGCGACGGCGTCGGCGGGCAGCGAGATCGCCACCCCGAGACCCTCCAAGCAGATCGGCCGCCCCGCACTTGCTGGAGGCCGCGCGGTTGCCGTGCTTGACCACGCTGGCGCCTGCGCCGGCGATCACCACCGCGGCCATCGTCGAGATGTTCACCGTGTTCGCCCGGTCTCCGCCGGTGCCAACGATGTCCACCGCACGCTGCGGAATCCTCACCCGCACGGCATGGCCGAGCATGCTCTCGACCAGACCGGCGACCTCGGCGGCGGTCTCTCCCTTGGCGCGCAGCGCCACCGCGAAACCTGCCACCTGCGCGGACGTCGCCTCGCCCGTCATGATCTTGTCCATCGCCCAAGCCGGTGTCCGCACCGTCCAGGTCGTCCCCCGCCAGCAGCCTGGTCAGCAGCGTCGGCCAGGATCGGCTGTCCGTCACCGCGCGCCCGTTCCATCGGCCGCCGAGCTGACCACTTCACCACCCCGCCGACGCAGCAGGGAGGCAATGGTCTCGGCGGCGATCACCGGGTCCAGCGGGTAGACCAGGATCTCGTCGGCCTTGGCCCAGGTGGCCAGCCATCTGTCGTCGGCCCGGCGGACCACCAGCACGATGGGCGGGATGACCGCCGCCTCCTGGTGGATCTGCCTGCTGATCCCGATGCCGCCGGTCGGCTGCGCCTCGCCGTCCAGGATCACGATGTCCGCGGCCTGCGCGTCGATGGCCATGATCACCTCGTGCACGCCGGAGCACTCGAGGTAATCGACCCGCCCGACGTCCGGCGCCGGCCGGCGGCCGATCGCGGTGATGATGCGCTCGCGCACCTCGGGCCGGTGGCTGTACACCAGCAACACTGGATTGCCCACCACGGGACTGCTCATGTGGAATCGCCCATCCTGTGCCCACCTTCGAGGACGACCGGGCACGCGGTGGAAACTCATGCGGCGGCCACGACGGGTCGGCCGAGAGCCGAACCCTGACGGCAACGATGCTAGTGCCAGCATCTCGGGCGGTTCTCCCCGCCGCTCGGCGGCTTCACCGGGGCCTGGTGACGAACCTCTCGCTGCCGCAGCGGAAACCGCTGTCCGCACGCCGTTATCCGGTCGGCTTGGGGCAATTGACCGGCTGCCGAACGACCGCTGATCGACCGGGCCGGGGCCGGTCCACCCCGCCGGAGGGGCCCGGGAAGGCGACGCGACCCGCCCGAGATGATCCCGCAGGCGCATGATCGCCAGGCACAGTCCATAATCCCCTTGTGACGACAGCCACCAGCCCGCCGGGGCCCCCTGCATTCAGCACCCGGATCCACACGCTCAACCGACCGAACATGGTCAGCGTTGGGGTCGTCGTGTGGCTCGCCAGCGAGCTGATGTTCTTCGCCGGCCTGTTCGGCATCTACTTCACGATCCGCGCGCAGACCGAGGGCGAGTGGCCGCCGGCGCCCACCGAACTCAACATCGGCTACGCGGCCGTCTTCACGATCATCCTGATCGCCTCGTCGTTCACCTGTCAGTGGGGCGTCTTCGCCGCGGAACGCGGCGACGTCTTCGCGCTCCGCCGCTGGTACCTGCTGAGCTTCGTGCTCGGATTGATCTTCGTGCTCGGCCAGGCGAACGAGTACCACACCCTGGTCACCCAGCACGAGACGACGCTGTCGTCCTCGCCGTACGGCACCGTGTTCTACCTGACCACCGGCTTCCACGGGCTGCACGTCATCGGCGGTCTGATCGCCTTCCTGTTCCTGATCGCGAAGACCAAGGTCTCCAAGTTCACCCCCGCACAGGCCACCAGCGCGATCGTGGTGTCCTACTACTGGCACTTCGTCGACGTGGTCTGGATCGGGCTTTTCACCACGATCTACATCATCAGATGACCGATGTGGCTTTCCCGATGGCATCCGGCAGCATCCGATGACCCGCTTTCGGCAGTAGTAACAAGATCGGCATCACCGGCAGTCCACGCGGACCGCGCCCCCGGGCACGCCGCACCCGCCCGCCGCTACCGAGCACGAGGTGTCCACGAATGAGTTCTCACGACACACCGCCACCCAGCGGCGCGGCGAGACGTCGCCGCCGCTCCAAGGCGGTGCGCCGGGTCACCGGCGGTCTGGCGTTGCTGTTCGTCCTGACCGCCCTGGGCTTTGCCTACAGCGCGATCAAGCCGAGCGCGCAGACCGCCGTCGCGGCGAACGTGGATGCCCAGCAGGTCGCCGAGGGCAAGGCACTCTACGAAACGGCGTGCATCACCTGCCACGGCGCGAACCTGCAGGGCGTGGTGGGCCGCGGACCGTCGCTGGTCGGTGTCGGCGAGGCGGCCGTCTACTTCCAGGTCTCCAGCGGCCGCATGCCGGCCGACGCGAACGGTGCGCAGATCCAACGCAAGGAGCCGCTGTTCGCTCCCGCGGAGATCGACCTGCTCAGCGCCTACATCATGGCCAACGGCGGCGGCCCGGTGATCCCCCAGGGTGATCTGCGCAACGACGCCGAGATCTCCCGCGGCGGTGAGCTGTACCGACTCAACTGCGCGTCCTGCCACAACTTCACCGGCCAGGGTGGCGCACTCTCCCAGGGCAAGTACGCACCCGCCCTCACCGAGGCCACCGACCGGCAGATCTGGGGGGCCATGCTCAGCGGACCGCAGAACATGCCCAAGTTCGGCGACGCGCAGCTGACCACCGAGGAGAAGCAGGCCATCGTCTCGTTCATCCAGAACAACAAGGCCACCATCGATCCCGGTGGCTACACGGCAGGCGGCTTCGGCCCCGCACCGGAAGGCCTGATCGCCTTCCTGGTCGGGATGGGTGCGATCGTGGCGGCGACGTTGTGGATGGGGTCAAGGGCATGAGCGGCAACCCGAACCTGCAGGTTCCCGATGCGGACGAACGCAGCAAGATGACCAAGGAAGAGCTGGCCCACCTCGGCATGGCCATGGATGGCGTCGAGCTGGTCGAATACGGCGAGCGCTACATCCCCGGTTCCCCGGCGGACAAGCGTGCCGAACGGCACGTGGCCATGTGGTTCCTGCTCGCCGCGCTGTTCGGCCTGATCTTCATCATCGTGTTCATCTTCTGGCCGGCCGAGTACGAGCCGGCCTACTCGGATCGGCAGTGGGTTTTCGCTCTCTACACGCCGCTGATCGGGCTGACCCTGGGCGCGACGATCCTGCTGTTCGGCCTCGGGGTCGTCTCACTGGCGAAGAAGATCATGCCGCACGAGGTCGCCATCCAGCAGCGTCACGTCGGCATGTCCGACGAGATCGATCGGCAGACCCTGGCGGCGCAGGTGGTGGACACCGGCGACAAGGCGGGCATCAAGCGCCGCGGGATGCTCAAGGGCTCCCTGCTGGCCGCCGGCGGTGCGCTGGGAGTGGCCGCCCTGGTTCCGGTGCTCGGCGGGCTGATCAAGAACCCATGGGCAGAACGCGCCGATTCCCCGCTCTGGGTGACGCCCTGGGCCCCGGCCGCCGACGGCACCAAGGTCCGGATGGTGCAGATCGACGGCACTCCGGTGAAGCCCTCCGACATGACAGCCGGCTCGATGATGACGGTGTTCCCGGCCGTGCCGGGCGGAGCCAAGGCGTCGGACGCAGCGGTCATGCTGTTCCGCGTCCGTTCTGACTCGGTCATCCGGATCCGGGACGGGCAGCAGGGTTTCCAGTTCGGTGACTACTACGCCTACTCGAAGATCTGCACCCACGTCGGGTGCCCGGTGTCGCTGTACGAGCAGCAGACCGGACGTGTGCTGTGCCCCTGCCACCAATCTCAGTTCAACCTGTACGAGGGCATGTTCCCGGTCTTCGGGCCCGCCACCCGCCCCCTGCCGCAGCTCCCGATCGAGCTCGACAAAGAGGGATACTTCGTGGCATCCAAGGATTTCGTTGAAGCAGTCGGTCCCGGTTTCTGGGAGAACGGCAAATTTCCTGCGTGGTATTCCGAGCCCAAGGAGGCAAGCGGATGAGCCGCCTCACCACCCCCACCAAGGCTTCTGCTGGCCCGTCTTCCGTGCAGAAGGCGTTGGACGAAGCCGACATCCGCTATCACGGTGCTCGTCCGCTGCGGACCGCGCTGAACAAGGTCTTCCCCAGCCACTGGTCGTTCATGCTCGGCGAGGCCGCCCTCTATTCGTTCATCGTGCTGCTGCTCTCGGGTGTCTACCTGACGCTGTTCTTCGACGCCTCGATGGCGGAGACCGTCTACAACGGCGTCTACGAGAAGCTCCGCGGCGTGCCGATGTCGATGGCGTTCGCGTCGACGCTGAACATCTCCTTCGACGTCCGCGGCGGCCTGCTCATCCGGCAGATCCACCACTGGGCAGCACTGCTGTTCGTGTTCTCGATGATGCTGCACATGATGCGCATCTTCTTCACCGGCGCATTCCGCAAGCCGCGCGAGGTGAACTGGATCATCGGCGTGCTGCTGCTCATCCTGGGCATGGCCGAGGGCTTCCTGGGCTACTCGCTGCCGGACGACCTGCTGTCCGGCACCGGTCTGCGGGCCGTCAGCGCGTTCATCCTGTCCATCCCGGTGATCGGTACCTGGATGCACTGGGCGGTGTTCGGCGGTGACTACCCGGGCGAGATCATCATTCCGCGCTTCTACGCGCTGCACATCCTGCTGATACCCGGCATCTTCCTGGCGTTGATCGCGGTGCACGTCGCGCTGGTGTGGTTCCAGAAGCACACCCAGTTCCCGGCTCCCCGCGCCACCGAGACCAACGTCATCGGCCTGCGGGTGCTGCCCTCGTTCGCGGCCAAGGGCGGCGGCTTCTTCGCGGTGGTCTTCGGGATCATCGCGGTGATGGGCGGCGTCTTCCAGATCAACCCGGTCTGGAACCTCGGCCCGTACAACCCTGCGCAAGTGTCGGCGGGTGTCCAACCGGACTTCTATATGGGCTTCCTGGACGGGCTGGTGCGTGTCTGGCCCGCCTGGGAGATCCGGAACCTGTTCGGGCACTACATGGTTCCGGCGGTGTTCTTCCCGTCCATCCTCGCGGCCACCCTGTTCATGATCCTGGTGATCAGTTATCCGTTCATCGAGAAGGCGTTCACCAAAGACAACGTGGTGCACAACCTGCTGCAGCGTCCCCGTGACGTCCCGGTGCGGACGGCTCTCGGCGCCGCCTTCCTGGCGTTCTACATCCTCAACCTGATCAACGGCGCGAACGACCTGTTCGCCCTCAAGCTGGACATCTCGCTGAACGTGATGACCTGGATCGGGCGAATAGGCTCGATCATCCTGCCGATCGTCGCGTATGTGGTGACGTACCGGCTCTGCCTGGGACTGCAGCACTCCGACCGCGCGGTGCTCGAGCACGGCATCGAGACGGGCATTCTCAAGCGGCTGCCCAACGGCCAGTTCATCGAGGTCCACCAGCCGCTCGGGCCGGTGGACAGCCACGGGCACCCGGTGCCGCTGGGCTACCAGGGCGCCCCGGTTCCCAAGCGGATGAACCAGCTCGGCTCGGCCGGCACCGCGGTGCCAGGGCTGCTCGCCCCTGCGGACGACTCCGGACACATCGCCTACGACGACGAGTTGCACCCGGTCAGCGAGATCGAGGCTGCCACCAAGGGTTGACGGTGAACCGTCGCTGAGCGTTCGACCAAGAGGCTCCTCCCGGGATTCCGGGAGGAGCCTCTTGCATGTCACTTCGGCCCTTGATGCGGCCGGCGCTCGGTATGCCGGCCGTCAGCCGACGGTCAGGCACCCCGTGCAGGTGCCACGGCCGCCGTCCGGATTCGTCACCGTCGCCGACCGCACACCAACGGGCGCCGTCGCGGCGGCCGACACCGTCAGATCGATGCGGCTCAGCGGAATGACGCCGGTGACGGTACCGGTGACGCCGGTGCCGGAGAAGGCCACCTTCGCCCCGCTCACCACGCCGGCGCCGTACACCGATGCCGCCACACTGGAACCGCGGGCAACGGTGTTCGGCTGCACGCTCGTTGGTGCGGGTTTCGCGGTCACCGTGAAGCAGGCACTGCACGAGATTTTCGAACCATTGGTCCGGGTGACCGTCACCGCCCGGTCGCCGGTCGTCGCCGCACTACTGACATCCACCTTCGCGACCAACTTGGTCGACGAGGAAATGGTGACGCTCTTCGTCGTCACCCCGCTGCCGAAACTGACCTTCGTCCCGGTGGAGAACCCGCTGCCGTAGACCGTCACGCTCCGCGAAAGGGCGCCCTGACCCGCGGTGCTCGGCGATGCGCAGACGGTTCCGGCCGGCGCAGCCGTGATGGTGACCTTCTTCGGCGTGCTGGTCAGCGGGACGCTCTCGGAGGTGACATTGCTGACTGCTGCCGTCGACGGCCCATAGCCGATGGTCGCGGTGCCGGCCGTGCAGCCCGCCCGGAATTGATTGTTACTGACCAGAATGTCACCGGACAGTCCCACGCTGGTGATGCCGGAGACGAACATCGTCGTGCCACCGCCGCCGCCGTTGAACAGCAGCAGGGTGAATGGGCTCGATGAATTGTTGGCACCGAGGAAAGCCGTATTCGAGGTGGGATAGGTGAGGTCGACCTCGGCCACGTTGATGGTGTCACCGGTCACCACCACATGCGCGGATTCGAGGAATTTCGCACCAGCGACGACGCTGGTCGGGCCGGTCAGCGTCAGCGTGGCACTGCCTGCGGCATGGGCGATTCCGGGCGCCATGACAGTCGCCGCGAGCGCAACACAACCGCCGGCAATCGCGCCGATTGTTCGTCTTCTTGTGGAATGCACGGGAACCCCCTGGAACGATGTTTCGATGGCGAGCGGCCGCTCGCTCGCCCAGATTCGGGCATCGTCGAAGGTGCTGTCAATTCGAGGGCGGCGCATTCATGCTGTGGTGCCGGCCGACTTGAAATGTTCGCGATTCGCGGAAATCCGGTTGGACTCAATGGAAATGCAAAGTCCGTTCGGCCGAATGCGCCGTGAGCCGGCGTCGGTCGCCGGCCGGCCCAGGGACGCCAGATGGCAGGGATCTGCAGCAACCTGCGGTGGCCGGGCGCTGTACCAGGACTGACCGAGCCGAGGGCTCGGCGGTGCGCACTGGGTCCCGCAGATCACCAGCGCCATCGATCGCCTGCTCAGTGGTGCGCCGGCCGCCGGTGGTACTCGAAGATGAGCCCGCTGATCGCCCAGAACAAGAACCCGACACCGATGACCATCAGCCACCAGAGCAGGAACGCGGTGGCGACGGCCACCAGCGACGCGGACAGCGCCAGGGTGAACGGCCAGTAGGAACCTGGTGAGAAGAACCCGATGTCCCCGGCGCCGTCGGACACCTCGGCGTCGTCGTTGTCCTCTGGCCGCGGCTCGTCGAGCCGTCGGGAGATGAACCAGAAGAAGGTCCCGATGATGAACGTCAGCCCGGCGGTCAGCGAGAGCGCCACGATGCCAACCGGCTCGGTGGGCGCCAGGATCGCGTAGACGACCGCAGCAATCACGAAGAACGCCGTCAGCGCGACGAAGATCCAGGTCTCGACGTGCATGCCGCCCTTGGCCGCTTGTGGCTTCTCAGTGACCTGTCCGGTATGGGAGGCCATCAGTTACCCCCTGATGCTTGCTGCGGTTGTGACTCGGTCTTTGTCTGACGGTTGGTGTCCAACGGATAGGTGGTGGTCGCCAGCGGCGCGCACAGCTCACCGCAGGACGGATCGGTCTGCTGGATCGACGCCAGCGCATCCGCCGACGTGTAGGGCTGTCCGGTCGCCGGATTCACCGTCTGCCGCAGGTCGAGATAGGCCTTGTAGATCCCCTCAGGGACCGCACGGACCTCGAAGTTCATCGCGCTGTGGTACGTGCCGCACAGCTCGGCGCACCGCCCGACGAAGGCCCCGGTCTGCTCGATGGTGTTCTGGAAGTGGTTCACCGACTGGTTCTGCTCCGGATAGGGGAACACGTCCCGCTTGAACAGGAAGTCGATGGTCCAGAACGAGTGGATGACGTCCTTGGAGCGCAGGTTGTACTGCACGAGCTTGTTGGCCGGCAGCACCAGGATGGGCACTTCCTCGCTGGTGCCGACGGTGTGCACCTCGCCGCCGCCCGGCACCGTGGTGCCCGGGTAGCCGAAGTCCCAGTTCCACTTGAACGCGGTGACCTCCACCGTGACGTCCGGGTTCGGCTGCTCATCCAGCGCGAAGTTCTCGGTCGTCACCGTGAAGTAGAACAGCACGCCGACCATCAGGAACGGCACGAACGTGTAGACCAGTTCCAGCGGCAGGTTCTCTTTGGTCTGCTTGGGGTACAGCGGCCCGTTCTTGCGCTTGTGGTACACGATGAAGGCCCAGAACATCAGCCCCCAGACGAGCACGCCGACGCACAGTGCCGCGATGAACGCGGACGACCAGAAGTACTGCATGCGTTGCGCCTGCGGAGTGATCCCCTCCGGCCAGCCGAACCGCGGCAGGTCGGCGAACGAACACCCGCTGAGCAGCAGGGAACCAACGGCGAGCATCCCGGCGAGAAGGATTCGCCGTACCGCGCGAGACCGTGTCACGTGCGCCTTTCCTCTCGCCCGACGTGCCACCCGAGGGCAATCGCAGAATCCAGCCGTCGGGGCACCGTGTCCCCGACAACCGGGAGATTACCGTGCCGCTCTGCGATCCACCCGGCCGGGCGGGTTCCCGGGCGCGTGTCGAGTCGATCTTGTCCCGGATCGTCGCCGTCGGTCGTGCGGTTGGGAGGCGATCGGGCACGCCGGTGCGCAGGCGGTGCGTCGTCATCGCTGAGCGGAGCCGCGATACTGAGGGCACCAGCGCCGCCGACTCCACGGCGGGGCGCGTCGATCGCGGCACTGCCGGTCAGACGAACAAGGGTGGTGGCTGTTCGCGTGTGCGGACTGATGGGCTTTGTCTCGGGTACCGGCCAGGCCGGCACGGTCGTGGACGCGATCGCCGCAGGGATGCACTGCGCCCGCCATCGCGGCCCGGACGACGCCGGCACCTGGCACGACGCGGACGTGGTGTTCGGCTTCAACCGGCTGTCGATCATCGACATCGAGCATTCGCACCAGCCGCTCCGCTGGGGCCCACCGGATTCGCCGGACCGGTACGCGTTGGTGTTCAACGGGGAGATCTACAACTACCTGGAGCTGCGCGAGGTGCTCGCGAACGAGCACGGCGCACAGTTCGCGACCGAGGGCGACGGCGAGGCGATCGTCGCGGCGTATCACTACTGGGGCGCGGACGCCGTCGCCCGGCTCCGCGGGATGTTCGCTTTCCTGATCTGGGATTCGGTCGACCGGGTGTTGTTCGGCGCGCGGGATCCGTTCGGCATCAAGCCGTTGTTCACCGCCACCACCCCCGACGGCGTGGCGTTCTCGTCAGAGGCGAAGGGACTGCGGGAACTCACCGGGACCGCGCGGGTGGATCTGCCCGCCCTGCAGCACTACCTGGTACTGCAGTACGTGCCCGAGCCGGCGACCATGGATTCCTCCATCCGGCGGATCGAGTCGGGCACCCATTTCACCGTGCGTCCCGGCCGCCGCGTGCAGACCAAGCGGTACTTCCACCCGGTGTTCGCCGGCCGGCCGGCGATCAGCGACGCCGAGCGGACAGCGCTGTACCAGCGGATCGCCGCCGTGCTGGACGACTCGGTCGCCAAGCACATGCGCGCCGACGTCACGGTCGGCTCGTTCCTGTCCGGCGGCATCGACTCCACGGCGATCGCCGCGCTGGCCAAGCGGTACAACCCCGACCTGATGACGTTCACCACCGGGTTCGACCGGGAGGGCTTCTCCGAGGTCGACGTGGCCGCCGAGTCCGCCGCCGCGATCGGCGTGCGTCATGTGGTGCGGACCGTGTCCGAGACCGAGCTGACCGAGACGCTGCCGCTGATCGTCTGGTACCTGGACGATCCGGTCGCCGACCCCGCGCTCGTGCCGCTGTACTTCGTGGCCAACGAGGCCCGCAAGCACGTCAAGGTGGTGCTCTCCGGTGAGGGCGCCGACGAGCTGTTCGGCGGGTACAACATCTACCGCGAGCCGATGAGCCTGAACCGGCTCACCTCGCTGCCCGGCAACATGCGCCGTGGGTTGGCCGCGGTGGGCCGTGCGCTGCCGCAGGGGTTCCGGGGCCAGGACATGCTCCGGCGCGGCTCCCTGGACCTGGAGGACCGCTACTACGGCAACGCGCGGATCTTCCGGGAGGACCAGCTGGCCGGGTTGCTGCGCACCTACGACCCGGCGCGCTCGTTCCGGGACGTCACCGATCCGATCTACGCGCAGACCGCTGAGATCGATCCCATCGCCCGGATGCAGCACGTCGACCTGTTCACCTGGCTGCGCGGGGACATCCTGGTCAAGGCCGACAAGATGACCATGGCCAACTCGCTGGAACTGCGGGTGCCGTTCCTGGACACCGAGGTGTTCGAGGTGGCGCGCACCATCCCGGCGGATCAGAAGGTGACCAAGCAGACCACCAAGCTGGCGCTGCGCCGGGCGCTGGAGCTGATCGTGCCGCCGCACGTGCTGCACCGCCGGAAGCTGGGATTCCCGGTGCCGATCCGGCACTACCTGGCCGGCGACTCCTACGAGTGGGCGCGGAACATCATCACCTCCGCGCAGACCGACGAATACCTCGACCCGGCGGCCGTGCTGGCGATGCTGGACGCGCACAAGGCCGGCGAGGCCGACCATTCCCGCCGGATCTGGACGATCCTGGTCTTCCAGATCTGGCACGGGATCTTCGTCACCGGCGCGATCAGCCCGCAGATCCCCGAGCCGCAGTACCCGGTCCGCCTCTGACCCCACCCCTGCGCGCCGAGGAAGATGATCCGCGCTCGAAAGGGCTCGCCGGGGCGCACCGCCGGCAAGGATGGCGCGCAGGCGACAACGGTTCGCGCTAGGCGACGGCCCAGCCCAAGGCGCGCACGATTTCGGTGGCAGCGTCCGCGCCGTAGCAGTCGGCCAGCCGGACCTGGGCGGTGAGGTGGTCCAGGTCGTATTCCTGGGTGCCCACGGTTTCCAGGGTCAGGGTGGCCATCAGCGAGCCGAGCTGCGCGGAGCGCTCCATCGTCAGCCCGCTGGCCCTGCCTGCCAGGAAACCTGCGCGGAACGCGTCACCGACGCCGGTCGGGTCGGTTTTCGACCGCTCTGGCAGGGCGGCCACCGCGAGCCTGCTGCCGTCCGACGCGACGATCTCCGCGCCGTGTGATCCCAGGGTGGTGATCCGGTAGTCCACGGACCGCAGGATCTTGTCGTCGGTCCAGCCGGTCTTCGACCGCAGCAGGCCCAGCTCGTAGTCGTTGGTGAACAACAGGCTCGCGCCCGTCACCAGCGACGCCGCGTCCGCGCCGTCCATCCTGGCCAGCTGCTGGGACGGGTCGGCCGCGAACAGGTAGCCGCGCTGCCGGCACTCCTCCGAGTGCCTGACCATGGCCTCCGGATCGTCGGCGCCGATCATCACCAGATCGAGCCCGCCGTAGGCCTCCGAGATGGGCTGCAGCTCGATTTCCCGCGCCCGCGCCATCGCGCCGGCGTAGAACGACGCGATCTGGTTCATCTCGTCATCGGTGGTGCAGACGAACCGAGCGGTCTGGACGTCCGGGCACAGATGGACCCGGGAGCAATCGACGCCGTTGCGGGACAGCCAGCTCTCGTAGTCGGCGAAGTCCGCGCCGGCGGCTCCGACCAGGATCGGCCGCAATCCCAGCTTGGCCATCCCGAAGCAGATGTTGGGCGCCACTCCCCCGCGGCGCACGACCAGGTCGTCGACCAGGAAGGACAGCGACACCCGGTGCAGCTGATCGGGCAGCAACGACTCGGAGAACCGACCCGGAAAATGCATCAGGTGGTCGGTCGCGATGGATCCGGTGACGGCGATCGGCATGGTCAGCTCCCGCTGTAGTCGCCAAAAGGACACGGCGTGCGTAGGTGGCGCCGTGCGTGTCCGGCCCGCGAACGACCTTACCGGCACGCGGTCCGACCCCCGCGCAACCCGCCCGGACCATCCAGTCGACGACGAGGGCGGATCAGGTGGCTGCGCGCTGAACGGTGATGGTTCGGCCTGGTACACGGCTCAGTACAGCAGAAAACCCCCGGCCGATGACCGGGGGTTTTTGCTGGCGTGCTTCAGCGCGGGCCGATCAGTGCGGATCGACCAGGCAGTTCAGTGGAACGAGTCGCCGCAGGCGCAGGAATTCTGCGCGTTGGGGTTGTCGATCGTGAAGCCCTGCTTCTCGATGGTGTCCACGAAGTCGATGACGGCGCCGTCCAGGTAGGGCTTGGACATCCGGTCGACCGCGAGCCCGATGCCGCCGAAGTCGACGAGCGCGTCGCCGTCCAGCGTCCGGTCGTCGAAGAACAGCTCGTACCGCAGGCCCGAGCAACCGCCGGGCTGCACCGCGATGCGGAGCACCATGTCGGCGCTGCCGTCGCGCTCGAGCAGGCCCTTGGCCTTCGCGGCGGCCGCATCCGAGAGAGTGACGCCGTGCGCCGGTGCAACGACCTCGGCGCTCGTGGTGTCAACAGCGGTCATGTCTCAACTCCTCTATGGGTGGTCGCGCGATGCGACATCGTGGTGGGTCTGCTGTGCAGTGCGGTGGCGGAACGGTGGAGATGGTCGTGCACTCTCGATGATGCCATGCCGAGCGGTGCGAACGGCACTACCGAGCGTGCTCTGTTGTTCTCAACCAGCGTGTCGGCGGTCTCATTCCCACGCCAGGCTGGCCCGCCGTCCGGAATTGCGGTGCCCTGCCGCCGCCGCGGACCGCCGAACGGCGCGCCCGGTCGTCCGCCCAGTCGAAGAGAAGCTGGGCTTGCTGGCCACGTCATCTAGGCTTCCGGTGTGAGTTTCCTGCGCCGCAAGCCCACCGACCAGACCGCCGCCACGGCGACGCCCACTCCCGCCGAGGAATCCACCCCGACCGTCGGCAAGGGACGACCGACGCCGAAGCGTCGCGAGGCCGAGGGGCGACGGGGGCCGGTGGCGCCACCGCCGATGACCCAGCGCGAGGCCATCAAGCGTTCCAAGGACCAGGGCAAGAGCCTGACCAAGGAAGAGAAGCGCGCGCTGTCCGCCGAGCGCCGCGAACGCATGATGAGCGGTGACGAGAAGTACGTGCTGCCGCGCGATCGCGGACCGGTTCGCGCCTACGTCCGGGATCTGGTCGATGCCCGTCGCAACATCGCCGGCATCCTGCTGCCGATCGCGGTGCTCTCGTTCGTGATCCTGCTGATCCCGATCCCCACCGTTCAGTCGCTACGGTCCGCTGGTGCTGCTGGTCGCGATCGTCGCCGCCGTCCTGGACACCGTCATCTTCGCGCGATCGATCGGTCAGAAGGTGCGCGCCAAGTTCCCCAAGGGCGACAGTTCCGACCTGTCCACCAAGGGCTCGGCGCTGGGCTTCTACGCGTTCAACCGGGCGTGCCTGTTCCGCCGCTGGCGGGTGCCGCGGCCGCGCGTCGCGGTCGGCACCAAGATCGACTGAGCGAGTGACCGCCGGCCGTGTCGGCAGGTGACGATTGACCGAACGGACCGTGACCGAGCCGGGGATGGCGGAGTGAACAGACGTGGGTGACGAACTCCAGCGCGCCGCCGCCGCACAGTCGGACTCGCGTGCTGCGGCGATTCTTCGGCACCGACGGGCGGCTGGCCACCATGCCCGCCAAGCAATCCCGCAAGCTCGCGGTCTTCGATCTGATCGCCCAGCGGTTCATCCCGGGGGTGCGCTACACCGAGCTCGAGGTCAACCGGGAGCTCATGCAGGTGTTCGACGACTACGTCAGCCTGCGCCGGGGTTTGGTGGATTTCGGCATGCTCGATCGCGCCGAAGGGTGGTACTGGCGCAGCGGAGGATCGGTCGACATCGGCAGCTCGGGTGACATCGGCACCCGCTCCGCGGACCGGGCAGACCGGACAGACCGGACCGACCGGACCGACCGGGCAGCCGTCGACGACGGCAACGATCCCCCCCGGACAGCCAGCTCGATCGGGCCGACGCTGTCGGCCAGGGGCGCAGCACGGCGCGAGGCGATCGTCGCGGCAGCGGCCGAGCTGTTCGCGGAGAACGGTTATGCCGCAGTCGGAATGGACGACATCGGGGCGGCGGCCGGGGTCACCGGGCCGGCCATCTACCGGCATTTCGAGGCAAAGGCCGCCGTGCTGACGGAGGTCTTCGACCGGATCATCAGCACGGTCGACACCGACATCGACCCGGGCGACGACGTTCCCGGAGCTAGCCCAGCCGACGCCGAACCCGCGGAGCGGCTCCGTCGGCAGGTCGAGCGGTACGCCGCCGGGGTGTCACGCCAGCGTCAGTTGATGGCCGTGTTCGTCCGGGAGGTGCACCACCTGCCGCCCGATCACCGCGACCGACTGCGCGACCGGCAGCGCGCGCTGGTCGGCCGCTGGCGTCGGTTGCTCGCCGGCGCCCACCCCGATTGGTCGACCGAGGAAGTCCGCACCGCGGTGCACGGGGTCTTCGGCATGCTGAACACCGTCGGCACCTTCGAGTCACCGCTGGCCAACGACGAACTCGCCGATGTACTGGCGGACCTGGCGATCGCGGCCTTTCAGCTGCCGCCGGAGGCATAGGCGGCGTCCCCGGGACCCCGAGCTGTCCGTCGACGACGTTCCCGCGGCCGTGTCGCGTCGAGCGCGCTCGCGGCTCAGAGCGAGAGGTAGCGCTTGAGCTCCTGCGGGGTCACCTGGCGGCGGTAGGCCTCCCACTCCGCCCGCTTGTTCCGCAGGAAGAAGTCGAAAACGTGCTCCCCCAACGCTTCCGCGACGAGTTCTGAGCCCTCCATCACGGACAGCGCGGACTCCAGCGAGGTCGGCAGCTTCTGATACCCCATCGCACGGCGCTCGACCTCGGACAGCGACCACACGTTGTCCTCGGCGGGGGCGGCCAGCTCGTACTCCTCGCGGATGCCCTTCAACCCGGCCGCGATCACCACCGTGTACATCAGGTACGGGTTGCAGGCGGAATCCGGAAGCCGGAATTCCAGCCGCTGGCTGGACGATTTGCCCGGCGAGTAATTCGGTACCCGGACCAGCGCCGACCGGTTCGCGGTTCCCCAGGACGCGGTGGTCGGCGCTTCGTCACCGACGACCAGCCGCTTGTAGGAATTGACCCACTGGCAGGACACCGCGGTGATTTCCGGCGCGTGGGTGAGCACGCCGGCCAGGAAATGCTTGCCGGTTGCGGAGAGCTGGTACTCGTCATCGGGATTGTGGAACGCGTTGGTCTCCCCGTCGAACAGCGAGAAGTGCGTGTGCATCGCCGATCCGGGGTATTCGACGAACGGCTTGGGCATGAACGAGGCCCGCACGCCCTGGGTCAATGCGACCTCTTTGACCACGTACCGGAAGGACATGATGTTGTCCGCCATGGTCAGCGCATCGGCGTACCGCAGATCGATCTCCTGCTGGCCCGGGGCCCCCTCGTGATGCGAGAACTCCACCGAAATACCCATCGCCTCGAGGGTTTCGATCGCCCGGCGACGGAAATGCGGCGCCGCATCGTGGGAGGCCTGATCGAAGAACCCGCCGGCATCGGCGGGTTCGGGCACCGACCCGTCGTCAGGCAGGTCCTTGAGCAGGAAGAACTCGATCTCCGGATGTACGTAGCAAGTGAAACCCATCGCGGCGGCCTCGCCCATGGCCCGGCGCAGCACGTGCCGCGGGTCGGCCCAGGACGGTGATCCGTCGGGCATGGTGATGTCGCAGAACATCCGAGCGGAGTAGACGCGCCCGGCGTCGGCCTCCCACGGCAACACCTGGAAGGTGGCCGGGTCGGGGCGGGCGACCATGTCCGATTCGAAGACCCGGGCAAAACCCTCGATGGCCGAACCGTCGAACCCGATTCCCTCGCTGAAGGCACCCTCGAGTTCGGCCGGGGCAACCGCCACCGACTTGAGGAACCCGAGCACGTCGGTGAACCACAAGCGGACGAAACGGATGTCCCGCTCCTCGAGGGTGCGCAGGACGAACTGCTGCTGACGGTCCATGAGCACACCTTATGTAGGTCCTGTTTCGCCGGCATTGCCGCACCCATCACACGGATCCTCCGGTGACGATGACGTACCGTGACCGAATGCCCCGATCCGATGCCGCCGAGCCGGTCGCGACCAGGCCCGACGACGTCGCGGAACGCCGCACTGCTGCGCGGACCGGCCGGCCCCAGGGCGCCACCCACCCGGCCGAACCGACCGGGCCGGAGGTCACCGCGGACGGGGTTGTCTTCCACCTGCCGGACGCCGACCACGACTATGACGGCGTGCGTCTGGAGGTCGACTGGATCCTCGGCGACGTCGACCCCGAGTTCACCTGGGCGGCCGGCAGCTGGTCACTGCACCTGCCCCGCCCGGCCGCCTGGCGGCTGGAATATCAGCTGACCATCCGCCGTGGCAGCGATTACCACTGGACCGCCGACCCCGGCAATCCGCGACGGGTGCCCAACCCGTTCGGCGAGAAGTCCGAGATCCGCTTCCCCGACTACCGGGAACCGGCCTGGCTGATGACACCGGTGGCCGGCCCGGTGCGGAACCTCGATATCCAGGCCGGCCGGCTCACCGAAAAGGTGCCGGTCCGGCTGTGGTCACCGGCGGGGCTCTCCTCGGACCGCGCGGCCCCGCTACTGCTGGTGCACGACGGGTCGGACATGGCGCAGCGGGGCTCGCTGCTGTCCTGGGCGTCGGCCATGTCGTCGACCAGCCCGGTCAGGGTGGCGTTGCTGGACCCCGCGGTCGGTCTGCGCAACGAGTGGTACGCCGCGGACCCGGACTACGCCGATCACCTGGCCGAGGTGGTGCTGCCGGCGCTGACCGCGCGGGTGCTCACCGGTCCGGTGATCGGGCTCGGCGCGAGTCTGGGCGCGGTGAGCATGCTGACCCTGCAACGCCGGCACCCGGGATCGATCTCCGCGTTGGCGCTGCAATCCGGGTCGTTCTTCACCCGGAAGCTGGATGCGCAGGAGAGCCAGTTCGCGCAGTTCGAACAGATCTGTGCGGCCGTCGCGATGATGAGTTCCGGCCCCGACCTGACCGCGCTGACCGCGCCCCGGCCGGTGCCGGTGCTGATGACCTGCGGCGCCATCGAGGAAAACCTGGCCAACAACAAGCAGATGGCGGCCGCGCTGGAGCGTCAGCGGCACCCGGTGACGCTGCGGGTCGTCCCCGACGCGCACACCATGATCGGCTGGCGGGACGCCTGGTCCCCGGAGCTGGACGACCTCATCGGCGCCCTGCGCTGACCCCGCCCCGGCGCTTGCGGCGCCGGTTCGGGGGGCGATGCGGGGTCCGCTGACCGGGGCGCGGGGCGGGCTTGCGAGGATGTGCGATCGCCGACATGAGGGGCCGATCAGATGACGCGCACCGAGTACCACCGCATCGACGCCCCGTCGCTGGGCGGTTCAGGGGAAATCGCGGTGCACGGGCACTGGGGGCGGCCGGTGATCTGGTTCCCGTCCGAGAGCGGCGCACCGTGGGACTTCGAGGCGAACGGCATGCTGGACGCCCTCCGGCCAGCGATCGACGACGGCAAGATCACCGTGTTCTGCGTCCCGTCGTTCGACTCCTCGTCGTGGTCCGCGTCCTGGATGCCGTTGACCGACCGGGCCCGCAATCATCGCCGCTACGAGGACTGGATCATCTGGCAGGTGGTGCCGTTCATCCGGGACCGCTGCGGCGGCCGGGACGACATCGCCACGGCGGGACCATCACTGGGCGCGTTCCACGCGATCCTGTTCGCCCTCCGGCACCCCCACGTGTTCGGTCGCGCGGTGGCCTTTTCCGGCAACTACGACCCCTGGTCCTGGCGGGCCTGGGGGCCGTCGGACGACGAGACCTACTACACCTGCCCCCTGCAGTTCGTCCCCGGACTGCACGGCGGCCACCTGGACTACCTGCGCTCCCGGTTGTTCCTCACCCTGGTCGTGGGCAGCGGCATGTGGGAGGACACCACCGGCGCCAATTACTCGACCCACGTGCTGGCCGGAGCGCTCGCCGACAAGCAGATCCCGCACGAGTTCTACGTCTGGGGTCACGAGTGGCCGCACGACTGGCCCAGCTGGCGGGCGCAGGCCGCGGTCTACCTGCCGGCGCTGGGTTGAGCGGCCGACGAAACCGGCCGACGACGGGTAGCGTGGCCCGACGAAGGTTTTCGGACCGACCGTCAGCACCCCCGGCCGACTGACACCAACTGACACCCGACTGTCACCGCCCGAGGCCCGACTGAAGCCGAATGACGTTGCCGCGCAACCGCTCTGCAGACAGGATCCGCCGATGACCGCATCGTCCTCGCTCCCCCGCCGGGACTCGACCACCCATCTGATCGGTTTGCTGCTGGGCACCGAGAACGACTGGCCACGGGCCTTCGAGACGCTGACCAAGCGGTTGGACCCGATCAACCACCGTGGCCGGCAGCATCATGTGGACACCGAGCGGATCACCATCGAGCCGTTCGACCTGCGCGACCCGGTGCGCTACGACGTGGTCATCGACCGGCTCGCCTGGTGGTACTACCACCCGCGGGAATGGTTGAAGAAGGCCGCGCTGGTCAACGACACCTACCTGATCAACAATCCCGTTCACGTTCCAGGCCATGGAGAAGCACTCCGCATACTGCGCGATGATCCGGCTCGGCTTCGACATCCCGGCAACGGTGCTGGTGCCCTACAAGAATCCGGTCGACCACGAGAAGTGGGCCTACACCGCGGAGTCGTACAACCTGGTGTTCGACCTGGACGAGGTCGCCTCCCGGGTCGGCTACCCGATGTACATGAAGCCGTTCGACGGCGGCGCCTGGCGCGGCGTCTCGCGGATCGCCGACAACGCGGCCCTGCACCGCGCCTATGACGAATCCGGCCAGATGCTGATGCATCTGCAGGCCGCCGCCGAGTACGACTCGTTCGCCCGGTCGCTGACCATCGGCCCGGAAACCAAGATCATGCGGTTCCGGCCGGAACTGCCGATGCACGACCGGTACGAGGTCTCCCACGACTTCCTGCCGCCCGAGGCGGGCATGGAGATCCTCACCCTGTCCCGCACCATCAACGCGTTCTTCCGCTGGGAGTTCAACTCCTGCGAATCGCTGGTGACGGGCACCAGTGTCCGACCCATCGACTACGCGAATGCCTGCCCCGACATCGCGATCACCTCCCTGCACTACTACTTCCCGTGGGCGATCACCCAACTGGTCTCGTGGTCGGTGTTCTGCGCCGTCACCGGGCGGCGTCCGAGGGTCGACACCAACAGTCGCGAATGGTTCGACGTCGCCGACGATCCCGACCTCAACTGGGCGGACAAGCTGGGCCGCTACGCGCTGATGTCCGATCAGTACTTCGAGGCCGACACCTACCGCGAGTTCTGCTCGACCGCGCTGGCCTCGCTGCCGGAGATCGTCTACGAATGGATCACCTCGGCGGAGTTCGACGCGCTGCTGCTGGAGACCGTGCGCAGCACGTACCCGCCGCACGAGCAGGAACGGTTCCTGGCGCACTTCCGCGGCCTGATCGGGCTGTGGGTGGCCGACCAGGTCTAGCGAACCGGGGTTGCACCGGCAGCAGCAGCTCAGGCCCTGACACGTTCCCGCAGCCCGGCCAGCATCGCCCGGCAGGTGAGGTCGTCGAACCAGCCGCCGACCACGCCCATCAGCCCGGGCCGGTGCAGCCCGGCCAGCCGGAGCCGCAACTGCAGGCGACTGCCGCCGTCCGGTCGATCATCGAGCACCAGCGCCCAGCTCACCTGGATCTGGCCGCGCCGGGTTGGCCGCACGGAGGTGAACACCAGGGTCCGCGGCGGCTCCATGATGGCGACCTCGAACTCGGGGTCGCCCGCACCGTAATCGGGAATCCGATCACCCACCGCCAGCACCTGCCAGCGGGCGTCGAGCTGACGCAGCGCCCGGCGGCGCGGCGGGATGAACCGCTCGGCCGAGCGGGTCAGGTACCACCCTCCCCTGCCCTTGCCGAGCTGCACCAGCCACGGCCAGACCTCCGATGCCGGCGCCGGCAGCGAACCGCCACGATCCATCACCACCTGTGCTCCGCGCACCAGGTCGTCACCGGGGAGAACTCGGGCAACTTCCCGGTCGGTCACCCCGGAGCGGCGTGCCGTTCGGACCGACCGGGCGACGCCGACGACGACCAGACCGGCGGCCGCCACGGCCAGCGCGCGAACGGTGGCCCGGAACGGTGCAGGTCGCGGGGCGCTCATGGGCAGGTGGTGCCCTCGGGGGGCAGTTCGAGGGTGATCAGGTACTTGTTGACGGCGTCGTCCACGCAGCTGATGCCGGCGCCGAGGTACGCCGTGTGCCGGGTGCCCTTGACGGTCAGCAGCACAGCGTTGAGGTCCTTGGCCAGGTCAACGCCCTGCTGGTAGGGCGTGGCCGGGTCGCCGGTGGTCGAGATCACCAGTACCTGAGGAAGGCCGGGGGCGTTCGCGACGTGCGGCTGCATGGTGGGTGGCACCGGCCAGAAGGCGCAGATGTCCAGCACCGCCCCGGCCGGATCGCCGCTGGCTTGGAATGGCGCCGCCGCGGCGAAGTCCGCACGGTGCTGAGTGACCACGGCCGGATCGGTCACCGCCGGACCATCCACACAGCGAACGGCGTCGAACGCCTGCAGCGCCGGCGAGTAGTGCCCCTTGTCGTCGCGGCCGTAGTAGAAGTCGGCCAGCGCACATCAGGATGCTGCCGTCACCCTCCGACAGCTTCTGCAGCGCAGCGGCCAGCGTCGGCCACAGTTCGTTGAAGTAGAGCGCCTGACTGGCCCCGGTATTGGCGTCCGAGAACGACAACACCCGCCCGTCCGTCAGCGGGAGGGGCTTGTCCAGCAGCGGTCGGACCAACGACTGGTAGGCCTGGGTAGCGTTTCCGGCGTCGTTGCCCAGCACGCACTGGGATTTGGTGACGCACCACGCGGCGAAATCATCGAACGCGCCCTGAAACCCCTTGGCCTGACCCAGATCCGATTCCAGCGGATCCTGGTTCGGGTCGATGGCCCCGTCGAGCACCAGGGCACGCACATTCTGCGCGGAACTGCTCGGCGTAGACCGTTCCGATGCTGGTGCCGTAGGAGAACCCGACGTAGGTCAGCTTGTTGTCCCCCAGCACAGCCCGCAGCACATCGAGATCCTTTGCCACGTCACGGGTTCCGATGTTGGCGAGGAACGTCTTGCCGTCGATCCCCTCGTCGGAGCCGGTCCTTTCGACGCAGTGCCCGGCAATGGTTTTCAGCGCCGCATTGGCCGCATCCACCTCGGCCTGGGTGCGGGTGCGCCAGGCCTTCGCCCGGAACGCGTCCCATTCCGCATCTGTCTGGCAGCTGACGGCCGGTCGCGAGGCACCCACCCCGCGCGGATCGAATCCCACCAGGTCGAAGCTGGTGTTCAGCTCGTCGACGGTGGCGTTGGTGACCCTCTCGGCGTCGGTCGGCTTCTCGCTGCGCTGGTAGAAACCGGCCACGGTGTCCATTCCGGATCCGCCGGGACCGCCAGGGTCGAACACCGCCGAACCGATCCGGCCTGCCTGGTCGGTGGCGACCTTGCGGAGTACTCCCATCGTGACGGTCGGTCCGGTCGGGTCGTCGTAGGAAACCGGCACCGTCAGCCGGGCGCACTGCAATGACGCCGGCTTGTACAACTTCTGCTGATCGGTGGACGCGGCGAAACTCGCGCACGGACCCCACGACAGCTGCTGGCTGTAGAACTTCTCGAGACCCGCCGGAACCGCGGACGGCGACTCCGACGGCGCCGATCCGCTGGTCGGTGTGGCGGTCGGCGACCCTCCCGCGGTGGCAGCGCTGCTCGGTGGTCTGGTGATCCCGCCGGTCGGTCCGGTTGGCGCGGACCCGCTGACGGCGGCGACACCGGTGCCGCCGACGGTGCTGGAACAGCCGACGAGGAGCGCGAGCGCCGTCAGGAGGGCGGCGACGAGAATCCCCCTGCGGCGCCGCGTCGGATGGAACGGACGACGGCTGGCCATCGTTCGATCATGCCATCGGCGTCCGACAGCGCCCGACGGGCGCTGCCGCGCCAGGTCAGCCGGTGGTGGACAGCACGACCGCCACGCCGATGGTGGCTCCCATCAGCGCGAGCTCGCCGGCCCCGAGCCGGAGCAGCGGGCCGAGACGACCGCTCCCGGCGGCATCCACGGTCTTGTTGCGGTGCTGGTAGCCGATCGCGCACAGCCCGATCAGGGCCGCGGTCTTCGCCAGGATCAGTTCACCCCGTGAGGTTCCGAACAGCGCCTGCAGGCCGTCGAGCATGGTGAGGCTGACCAGCACGCCAGAGACGCCGACGGCGGCGGCGCAGATCAGCGCCGCCGCGCTGAACCGGCGCACGGTGGCGCTCAGCTGATCCGGGAACGGGCGCAGATGGACGATCAACGCGAGCAGCCCGCCAACCCAGATGGCCGCGGCGACGATGTGCACACCGAGCGCGATCGTCGCGAAAATCGCCGAGTTGTGGTGGCTGGCATGGCCGCTCAGCGCGCTCGGCAGCAACGCCCCGACAGCGGCGACCGCCAGGACCGCACCCGCGATGGTGCCGGTGGCTCTGGTGGCGAACATCGCGACCAGCAGGGCCACCCACAGCGTCGCGACCTCGGCCAGCACCCTGCTGGTATCAAGTGAACGGACAACCACGTCGAACTGGGCCGGCAGGCCGCTCACCGGGGTCCCGACGAGCTCGGACACGGTGAACACGATCCACAGCGCCGTGCTGGCTGACCAGACAACCCCCCAGCGGGCGGCCATCCGGGACAAGTGGCGGCGGCCCGGTCCGGAGCCCTGGTTCGGCATCAGGCAGCGGACGAACAGCAGCCCGGCGACCGCCACTCCGGCCAATTCCGATACGAATTCGGCGATCGGCAGCCCAACCCTGGTCAGCGCTCCCTCGTCGGGCAGGCCGGGGATGTCAGGCGCGGCGATATCGGCGGTGCCGGTCCACCACAGGGCATACAACACGGCCGAGATTCCCGCCGCGATCACCGCGGCGACGACCCATCGCGCGCTCAGCAGCCCCGCGGTCCCGGACCGGGCCGGGACGACCGGAGCAGCGGCATCGGGCTCGGTCGGCACCTCGCGGGGGTCGGGGAGGTCGGCACGGCCACGGTCGAATACCTGAACCATCGGGCAACTCCAATGCCGACCGGAAAAGATGGGCCAGGGGTCGGCAGCACTCCGATCTTCCCCTGGCCTATTACTGTGGCTGCCCTTGGCCCGGCCCAACACCCCTCAATGGGGGAGCACCCCTGTCCCCAATAAATGGGGGGTCAGATGGGCGTGGTGCGGATCTCAGCCGGCCAACGGGTTCCGCTCCAGGCGCGACGCGACCAGGTGCACGTCATCAGCCAGTCGCGGGTGGGCGCCGGACACCAGGAACCGGCGACAGGCCTTGAGTAGTCGCTGATGGCTGATGAAGCTGTTGACCAACGACCGGTCGAGCCGCCGACCGGTGCCCTGGCCGTACTGATCGAGCAACCCCTGCACCTGGTCGTCGTCCAGCAGCCGAGCGGACAGGAACGCCGCGAGATCACGTTCGACCGGCCCGGCCACTGCACTGTCCCAGTCGATCAGGTTCAGCACCGCGGGCCGCGCGTCGCCGGTGCCCGCGACCCGGGAGTTGCTCGTGCAGAGCAGGTTCCGCGCGGTGAAATCGTTGTGGATGAGCTGGCCGGCCGGCTCCCGGCGGGCGAATTCCTGGCCCAGCCGGGTCACCACTGCGAGCAGGGCCGGCTCGGCGGCCGGGGATCGGCGGCGGACCTGCTCGACCAGCGGCCGTGACTTGTCCATCTCCACCCGGGCCGACCAGGCGGGCAGGCCGCCGGGGTCCGTGGCATGGATCAGGCCGGTGAGGCGGAGGAACTCGGTGGCCAGCACCGGGCGGAGCGCGGCGAGGTCGGCCGGCGCCAGGGTGTCAAGGCCCTGGCCCGCCTGGTACTCGTAGAGAAACGCCTGGTGCACCGGCGAGACGGCGATCAGCCGGGGGATGGCGATCAACTGCCGCAGCGGTGACCCACCGAGCACCGTCGCGCGGTGCAGGAGCTCCTGAAACGCATCCCGCCGGACGATCTTGAGCACCATCGGTGGTGCCGGATCACCGGCTCGCTGGCGGGCTTCGAGGAGAAAACTCGCCCGCTGCCCCGGCTTGTAGCCCAACCGACGGGCCGCGTAGCAGGCGTCCGGCCGCCAGCCGCGGCCGGCTGTGGTCCGCCAGTCCCGGCCGCGCAGCAGCGTGTCCGGACGCGCGGTGAGCTGCAGCGCGGGAAGGTAGGGATCAGCGGGGTACCACCACGCCAGCGGCGAGCGGTCCGCGGGCACATCACGGTGCGAATCACCGGACACACCGCTGGGCAGGTCACGGGGCACGGCACTGTGCGACCCGGCACGTGGGTAGTGCAGCACCAGGCTCCGGGGCGTGGGCACCGCCGCTCCCGCGGGAAGGAGGTCGACGTCCAGCACCATCGACGTGCTTTCCCGGCGATGCTTCTCCTGACGTAGGCGCACCCCGATGATCTCGTCGGCCCCGGCGGCCCCGTCGGCACTGGGCATCAGCGCCGGTAACGCCGCCGCCAGCGACCCGCCGGCCAACCTGGCCTTGACGTCGTCCAGCGGCAGAACACCACCGTGTCCGCACGGCTCGGACTGGGTCTCGATGGCCTGCGCAGCAGTCATGGGGCGGCGCCTCCTGATCGTCGAACGGGCCCTTCGGCGGCCGCCTCATCACTGTGCATGACACTGCACATCAACTGCGGATCAACGCTGATCAACATCTCCGGGCATCGCAGCGGCATCTGGTGACCCCGGCCCCATCACTGTCCGGTTCCCGGTGGTCGGTCGGCAATCGGACGTTGGCAGTAGTACCAGCGCACCCGAGCGATCCGGCAAAACCCCAGCCAGCGGGCGAGTAGCGCCCTGAGCACGCTCCGTGAGCACTAGTACCAAGGTCCGATAGCGCCTGCCCGCCCGGAAAAGCGACAGTCTGTTCAGCCGGAATTCATCCGGAGTTCAGCTGTGTGACAAGGGGATAGGCCATGCAGCACAATTCCAATCAGCTCAACTTCAATCATCTCAACGTCGATCAACTTGCCGATCATCACCACAACAATGGTCACCGGGATGTCCTCCCGCTTCGGCCGGAAATCGCGCGTTCGCGTCGCTTCTTGTTCTTCACCAACGAATGCGTGGGGCTCGGGCATCTGCGCCGGTCGATGGGCCTGGCCAGGGCCGTGACCGGGTTCGACCAGGCCGCCAGCGCGCTGGTGGTCACCGGGTCGCCTGCGGTGTCGGCCTACCCGCCGATCGCCCGGGTGGAGACCGCCAAGCTCCCGCAACTGGCCCGCAACGGGGCCGGCGACCTGCACTCACCGGCGATGGTCGCCGAGGCGGGTCATGTGCAATCGATGCGGGCCCGGCTGGCGATGACGTTCGCCGAGACCTTCCACCCTGACGTGATCGTCGTGGACAAGACGCCGTCGGGCATCAACGGGGAACTGCTGCCGATGCTGCAGTCGGTGCGGGCCAGCGGCGGACCGCGGGTGGTGCTCGGTCTGCGTGACGTCGAGGACGACCCCGACCAGGTACGGCGGACCTGGAGTGCGGCGGACCTGCGCCAGTTGATCCACCGCTTCTACGACGCGGTCCTGGTCTACGGACCGCCCGGTTCGCCCGACGCGCTGACCTCCCTGCGGATCGAGAACCTCGGCGTCCCGGTGCATCACGTCGGGTACGTGGCCGCGCCGCTGCCGACCCACGGTCCCGCCGACCTTCCCGATGACTACCTGCTGGTCACCGTCGGCGGCGGCGTGGACGGCGCCGAGGTCGCTCGGGTTCTCCTGCAAGCGCTGCGCCTGCGCCCGCTGGGCATCCCGACGGTCCTGGTCACCGGGCCGATGATGTCCGAGGCGGAGCTGGCCGAGCTGTCCGACCATGCCTCCGGTCTTGACGTGGTGCTGACCCGGTTCCGGGCGGACCTGGACGCGGCGATCGTCGGGGCGCGGGCCGTCGTCACGATGGCCGGGTACAACACCGTTGCCGAGGTGCTGCGGGCCGGCCGGCCCGCGTTGCTGGTCCCGCGGGTCCGGCCGAGCGGCGAGCAGTGGGTCCGCGCGTGCATGCTGGCCGAGCAGGGCCTGGCCGACGTCATGCATCCCGACGACCTCGAGCCGGCGGCGATGCGGTCCGCGCTGGAGAAGTTGCTGGCCAGGCCGGTGTCGGCCGCACCGCAGCGGGACTACAGCGGAGCGGCCCGCGCCGCCGAACTGCTCAGCGCGCTGGCGCGCACCGGACCGGCGCGGGTCTGGTGCGGTCGGCCGCGGGGTCGGCCGCCGGGTCGACCACGGGGTTGGCAACGGTCAGGACGGGTGGCTGAGATGGCACCCCGATCCGATCGCCCCGCCAGCAAACTGATCCGCACGGTGATCCGCGACCACGCGGGCGCGCTCACCGCCGCGGTACTGGCCAGCGTTGTGGTGGCCGCCGCGGATCTGGCCGCTCCGTGGCCACTGAAATGGGTGATCGACGGCATCCTGGGCAACACGTCCGGTTCCTTCACGATGACCAGGACGCAGTGGATTCAGCTGGCCGTGGTCGTCGCGGCCACCGTGGCGATCGCGCTGGCCGGCGCCGCCGCGACCTACGTCGGCGACGTCCGGCTGCAACGCACCGGTGAACGGGTGGCGCACGATCTGCGGGTCCGCACGTACACCCACCTGCAACGGCTCTCGCTGTCCTTCCACGACCGGCGGCACAAGGGTGACCTGGTCACCCATCTGACCGAGGACGCGAACCGGGTCGGCGAGGTCTTCTCCGAGTCCCTCGGTGCCATCGCGCAGGCCGCGCTGATGGTCGTCGGGATGATGGCGCTGACCCTGCTGCTGGACCCGACCCTCGGGTTGGCCCTGCTCGGGGTCGTCCCGGTGCTGGTCGTGGTGACCTTGCACTACCGGCACCGGGTGCGGGCAGCCGCCCGTCAGCAACGCGTGCAGGACGGCGAGATCGCCTCGGCCGCCGCCGAGACACTGTCCGCCATCCGGCTCGTGCAGGCGTCCGGGACGGAGACCCACGAGCAGGAACGGGTACGCGACCACAGCGAGCAGCGCCGCCAGCACGGGGTCGTGCTGGCCGGTCTCGAGGCCAGGTTCAGCGGGGTCGTCGACGTGGTCGGGGCGGTGGCCGCCGCGATCGTCATCGTGGTGGGAACGGTGCGGGTCGCGCAGGGTGCGCTGACGCCGGGCGCGATCGTGGTGATGGCGGCCTACGCCCGGCGGCTCTACCGGCCGCTGAAGGACATGGCCAAGCACAGCACCCGGATCGGCAGGGCGATGTCCCGCGCCGAACGCATCGCCGACGTTCTCGCCGCCGACGAGATCCTCACCGATCGACCGAACGCGTTCACCGGTGGGCGGGCGGCGGGGCGGATCGAATTGCAGGACGTGCACTTCAGCTACGAACCGGGACGCACTGCGCTCAACGGGGTCGACCTGGCGATTCCCGCGGGCAGCCGAGTGGCGGTCGTCGGGGCATCGGGGGCCGGCAAGTCCACCATCGGCGCGCTGATCACCCGGTTCTACGACCCGGCCGGCGGCCGGATCCTGCTCGATGATCACGACCTGCGGGATTGTTCGCTCCGCTGGGTGCGCGATCAGATCGGCGTGCTGCTGCAGGACACGGTGCTGCTGTCCGGGACCATCCGCGACAACATCGCCTACGGCACCGATGCGGGGCTGGACGAGGTGGTCTCGGTGGCCCGGTCGGCCGACGCCGACCGCTTCATCGCCGGGCTCGCCGACGGGTACGACACCGTCCTCGGGGCCCAGGGTGTTGGCCTGTCCGGCGGTCAGCGGCAGCGCATCGGCATCGCCAGGGTGCTGCTGAAGAACCCGCCGGTACTGGTCCTTGACGAGCCGACCACCGGCCTTGACGCGGCCAGCGAGGCAACGGTGATGGACTCGCTGGAGGCACTGATGCGCGGTCGTACCACCGTGCTGATCACCCACTCGATGGCGCTGGCCACGAAAGCGGACCGGGTCGTGGTGATCCAGGACGGCCGGGTCACCCAGGACGCCGCGCCGCAGGAGCTGCTCGGTCAACCGGGCCTGTTCCGTCGGCTGGCCCGCGAGCAGGGACTGCTGGGCCGCCCGAACCGGGCCTCGTTGGCGCCGAGCGGAATTCGGGCCGGCGCATGACCACCACGACCGCGCCGGCCCAGCTGTTCGCCGGCATCGACGCCGACCATCCTTTCGGCGCGGCACTGTCCGGGTTCCGGGATCAGCTCGCCGGCCTCGCGCCGACGCCCGGCCAGCTGATCAGCAGCGAGATCAAGGGCCGGCGAACGGCGAACGGCTGGGAACTCGACCGCTTCTACAGCAGCGTGCAGTGCTGGACCGGTGACCCGGCCCGGCCGTTCACCGCGTCGACGCTGTACTGGACCGCTCGGGCGGGCCGGGCGGAATGGTTCCATTTCCCGGCCGAGCCCTACCTGGTGGAGGCCGCTGCCTGGCTGCACCCGCCGGGGCATGCCAGCCGACCCTACGAGGTGCTCCGCTACGTGCCGCTCCGCCGGTTGACGGTCCGCACCGGACTGGGCGGCCGCGCAATCGTCAAGTTCAAGCGCCGCAGCCGGCTGCTGGAATCCTGGACCAGGGTCGGCGCGGTCGCCGCTGCCACCTGCGGTACACCGGTCCGGGTGCCGTCGCTAGTGGCGTTGGACAACGACCGTTCGGCGTACATCCAACTGGCCGTCGACGGACCATCCCTCGATCAGCTGGTCACCCCCGACACGGTGACGGACCTGTTCGGCCAGGCGGGTCGGGTGCATGCCGAGTTCCACGCCCTGCGCTGCGCCGATCTGCCGGTCGCGAACCCGGCGGCGACCACCGACGCCGTGGTGCACGATGCCGACTGGCTCGCCGCCCAACGGCCGGCGCACGCCGCCGCCCTCGGCCGGATCCGCGCGGACCTGCTGGCCCGCGTCCCCGACCCGGCGGGGCCGGCGACCTGCCACGGCGACCTGGTTCCGTCGCACCTCATCGGGGGCGACAACGGTTGGAGCGTCATCGATCTCGATCTGGCCCACGTCGGCGACCCGCATCGCGACGTGGCCGTCTTCCTGGCCGGGATGCCGGCCGAGGTCGGCGACCCCGGGTTTGTCGAGGCGGCCCAGCAGGCGTACCTCGCCGGGTACGCCGAGACCTGCGCCACGCCGCTCGACCCGGCGAAGCTGGCTTGGCACCGGGTCGCCGCCCAGCTGCACCAGCTGGCCGTGGCCGCGGCCAAGGACCGGCTCCCCGGGACGGCGCTGCAGGCCGGCATGGATCACTTGCTCAACGGCCCGTACGGACGGTCGCAGTGATCACCGACCCGACGGAGGTGGCCGACCGGGTGCGCAGCGGTTTGCGGCTGCGCCGGTGCCGGCCCGGGCAGATCCTCGGCTACCGCGAGCACCGCAGCCTGGTGGTCGGGTTGGACACGGACACCGGCCCGATGGTGGCCAAGGTGACCGGTGACGACGGCGCCGCCCGCACGGCGGCAGCGCTCGCGGCGCTCGCTGCCATTCCGGCCGCCGACCTTCTCCCGCTGCGGGTCCCCCGGCTGTTGCTGCACGACGCGGCCGCGGACCTGGTCGTCACCGAGCACGTCACCGGACCGAGTCTGGCCGAGCACCTCGCGGCCGGCGACCTCGCCGCCGTGCACCTCGCCGGCCGGGCGATCGCCCGGTTGCACGGTGCACCGGTGATCGTCGGGCCGCGCCGGGATCTCGCCGGGCACGTCACCGACCTGATCCGTCCGCAGCCCCTGGCACTGGCCGCCGCGGTGCCCGCACTGGCCGGCCAGATCGCAGCGCTGCTGGACGGTCTGGCCGAGTGCCTATCCACCACCGATGCCGCTCAGCAGGCTCGCCCGGTGCACCGGGATCTGCACCCGCGGCAGCTCATCGTCCAGCGAGACGCCGGGGGCGGAAGTGTGGTGCTGCTCGATTGGGACCTGGCCGCGCAGGGCGATCCGGCGCTCGACGTCGGCAATCTGCGGGGCTGGCTGCACCATCGGCACCCCGCTGACCGCGCCGGGGCAGCGGCCCTGGCGTTCGAGGACGGGTACGCCCAGCTCGGGGACCCGACCGTGCTGGACCGGGCCGATCCCTACATGGCGTTCAGCCGACTTCGACTGGCCGTGAAGACGTTCCGGCTCGACGGGACCGCGGCGCTGCCCGTCGTCAAGCACCTGCTCGACGGGGCCACTTCCCTGCTCGCCGAGGAGCACCTCCATGCAGCCGTCTGACAGCCATGTCGCGCACGTGGTGAACCGCCTTGGCCCCGGCGGGGTTGCCCGGGTGGCGTACGAGTTGCTGATCCGGCTACCCCTTCGCCACCGGCCGATCCTGTACTGCCTGGCCGGGGGCGCCGATGGAAACCCGGAGACCGTTGAGCAGGCGGAGAGGCTGCGGCGCAGGGGGATCCAGGTGCGCTTCCCGAGCCGTGACGACAAGGCCACCGCCGTCCGCGAACTGGCCGGCTGGCTCCGGCAGGACCGGATCGACCTCGTTCACACCCATTCCACCAAGCCGAACCAGTACGCTCGCGCGGTGGCGCTGGACGCCGGGGTGACCACGGTTGCGCACTTTCACAACCACTACGACGACAAGTGGAATCAGCCGGAGCTGTTGCGCCGGGAACACGAACTGTCCGCCAGGACCCACGGCTTCATCGCCTGCTCCACCTCCGTTCGCGACCATGTTGCCGACCGCGTCGGGCTGCCCGCCGGTGATATCCAGGTGATCCGTAACGGCGTGCAGACCGACCGGTTCGCCGGCGGCGACCAGCGCCGGATCCGCGCGGAATGGGGCATCGGTGACGATGTTCCGGTCGTCGGCACCGTCGGTCGGTTGTGTCGGCAGAAAGCGCAGGACGACTTCCTGCGCGCGGTTCCGCTGCTGGCGCAGCGCCACCCGGACTCGGTGTTCGTGATTGTCGGGAAGGCCGACGATGCCGCCACCGATCGCGAACTCCGTTCCCTGGCAACGGATCTCGGTATCGATGACCGGGTGCTCTTCACCGGGTTCCGGGACGACCTGCCCGACGTGTACGCCGCGCTGGACGTCTGCGTGCTGCCGTCCCGGTGGGAGGGCTTCGGCCTGGTACTGGCGGAGGCAATGGCCGCCGGGGTGCCACTGGTGACGACCGCGGTCGGCCCCATCCCCGAGGTGGTCGGTGACGCGGGACTGCTGGTTCCGGCGGACCGGCCGGATCGGATCGCGGGTGCGGTGGACGAGTTGCTGTCCCACCCGGGGACGACGGCGCGGCTGGTCGCACTGGGCCGCTCGCGCGCCGCCGAGCTGGGCTGGGATCAGCCCGCGGGCGATCTGGTCCGCTATTACGACGCGCTGCTGGCCAGGGCCGCATGACCGGGCGGGTGTGGCTGGTCCGGCACGGCCGGACCGCGTGGAACGGTGGCCGGTTCCTCGGGCGCGCGGATGTGCCGCTGGCCGACGCCGGCCGGGATCAGGCCCGCGCGGCCGGGCGGCTGCTGGCGGCCGAGTCACTGGACCGGATCTGGACCAGCCCGCTGCAGCGGGCCAGCGCCACTGCCGCCGCGATCGCCGGCGAACAGCCTGCGCCACAACCGGAACCGATGGAGAGCGCGGACCTGATGGAGCTGGACTGCGGAACCTGGGAGGGCCGGGTGAAGGGCACGACGAAGATCAGCAAACGCGATCCCGACGAGCCCATCCCCGGTGGTGAGAGCATCACCGACGCCTGGCGCCGAGCGAACCGGTTCGCCGCCGCCCTCACCGCCGACCTCGACCGGGGTCTGCAGGTCGCGGTGGTCGGCCACTACCTCACCAGCCAGCTGCTCCGAGCGACCCTGCTGGACCGGCCACTGGCCGGTGCGCTGCAGGACACCGACTTCCGGCCCACCCCCGGATCGGTGCACGAGATCGTGCTGCCGAGCGGGGTCCTCCGATGAACATCGACTGGCAGCACCACCGGCAGGATCCTTTGCACCCGGTGGACGACGCATTTCCGGTGGGCCGCATGGTCATCGACGAGGCGGCCGTCGCGAACGCGGTGCGCACCGCCGGCGGCGCGCTCGGTCCGGTCGGCGGGATGGACGATACCGGGTCCGGCCGACTGCGGGACGTGCACTACTACCCCGGCCGGATGCTGCGGGCGGTGCACCAAATCGCGGACGGCCGGGTCGTCGCCGTCGACGCCGTCCCGGCCGGGACTGCCCTGATCCCGGGGCCGGGACAGGTTGCGCTGCCGGAACTCCGCGCACTGGGTCGGCCCTTCCCGCAGGACCCCGGCCTGCCCGCGCTGCCGGCCCTGCTGCGGGAGGCCGGGCCGGCCGCGGAGGTGTTCACCTGGCTGCCGGGCCGCCGTGCGGTGATCGCTGACGACCACCGGGTCGCCCGGCTCGACATGGCCGTCGATGTGACGGCCGCCCACCGACGACATCTCGCGCTGTCCGGGGCGGTCCGTGGAGTCACCGTGCCCACCCCGATCGCGCTGGACGCCGAGCGGGGGGTGCGATGGGAGACCCGGGTCAGTGGGACGCCGGTCGAACAAGGTCTCGACGGCATGCCCGCTGAGACATTGGCAACCATGGTGTGCCAGGCGATCTCGGGGTTGCACCGCTGCCTGCCCGCGATGGACCCCGCCCTGCTCGCCGACCGCGGCAGCGCCCCGCTGCTGACCCGGCTCCGCCGCAAGACCGGCCGGACCGTCGGCCGCGCGCTGCCGGGTCTTGCCCCGCGGTTCGATGCGCTGGTAGCTGCGCTGGAGCGCACCCGACCCGAACCCGGCCCCGCTGTGCTGGTGCACGGCGACCTGCACATCGCGAACACGCTGTTGGACGATTCCGGGCTGCTGTTGCTCGACATCGACGAGATGGGTTACGGCGAGCCGGAATTGGACCTGGCGATGTTCGCCGGCCGGATGCTGCTCGTCGCCGCGCACCACGGCGCCGGGATGGCGGACGCAGCCCGGTTCAGCGCCCTGCTGCCCGAGGTCTACGCCGACACCGCGCAGCGCACGATCAACAGCGCCACCTACACCTGGTATCTCGCCGCGGTGCTGGCCGCGCGGCAGGTAAAGACGTCGATCCGGCACCTGGCCCCCGACCTGGAACCGCTGTGCGATGGGCTGGTCTCGCTCGCCGAGCAGATCCTGGCGGGACAGTGGGGTGACGCAGCTCTGGCACCCGCCGCCTGACCGCCCTCAGTCCGGCCGGGCCACCAGCGCCAGGATCGCGGCGGCCGCGGCCCGGTTGCCGGTGGCGACGACGTCACCGGCGTAGGCCGTCCTGACCCCGGCCTGCCAGGCGGTGTCCGACACCGCTTGCAGCACAGCGGCTGTCCGGTCCGGGTCGTCGTCGAGCAGCACCCTGGCCAGCCCCTTGTGCTGCAACGCCAGCACCCGCTCGGCCTGGTCGTCCCAGTTCCGCCGGCTCGGCAGAAACACCGCGGCGGTCTTCGCCAGCCGCACCTCGGTGACCGTGTTGTAGCCACCCTCGGCGATCACCAGATCAGACGCGGCGAGCAGATCGACCAGCGCCGGTTCGAACCGCACCAGTGTCGCGCCGGGGACGTCCGGGACCGGCCCGGTGTAATTCGGCCCGATGACGACGACATGCGCGATGCCGGCCGGTAATCCGGCGTGCACGGCCGCGATGGTGCTGAAGAACTCCTCGGCCTGGTCGGCGAACCCGCCGCCGCCAACCGTGGAGGTGAGCAGGAAGGGCCGCCCGGCCGCGTACCTGGCCCGCATCGCGGCTGCGCCGGACGTGGTCGGCAACCGGGAGATCGGCCCGACGAACACACATCGGGTTCGCAGCTCCCGCGGTACCTCGTAGCCGAATTCCGTTGCGGTGTGCGGGATCACGATCAATCGCATACGCGCCAGCACCGGGCTGGCAAACACCTCCGCCTGCCGTTCGGGCAGCGATCGGCGCATCACGTAGACCGGCGCCGTGACCGCGGCGGGCACACCGACCGGCAGCGCGGTGTCGTAGACGACCACGTCCGGCGCGAAGTCCGACGCCGCTGCTTCCACCGGGTCCCGATCGCCGGGGACCACAGTGACCTCGAACTCGTCACCGATCACCTCCAGCGCCGCCTGTCCGCGACTGGCGAACAGGCAGCGCACCGACGGGTCGATCTCCCGAGTTGCGCGGGCGAGATTGAGCCCGCGCATCACGTGGCCGAGCCCGCGCTTGCCGGGGACGCTGAACAGCACCCGGGTCATCGGCCGTCCCCCGCGCCGACGTCGGGGCGGTGCTCATCGACCCAGTGCTGATCGACCCAGTCGCCGGCGAAGCGACTGCCGTCCGGCAGGTGCAGCGAGCGGACGTGCCGGCCAACCGCATGCGTCCACCGCGGTCCGGCGCCGCTGTCAGAGCCGGACCCAAGGGTGCGCACGAACGCGACCTGGCCGTCCAGCGACGCCCCATCGGCGGCGCCACCGGCGAACAGCAGCAGATCGACAAACCGTTGACCTGCAACGGTTCCGGTGATCCGCACGGCGCCGGGACCGGCGTCGTCGATGCGGTCGATCACCGGTCCGGATCGCGGCGCGACGGCCGTGACGAACGCGGCGTCGTCGGCGGTGCGGACGCCGACGTCCAGCACCGCCGCCGCCGACTTGACGCCGTAACTGGTGGACACCCAGCCGGGCTGAACTGCCGCGCTCCCGCCCGCGGGCACCAGCACCGTCACCACGCAGCGGGCCGCCGTGACCGTCGCCTGCCACGGCCCATCCGCCGCCGGTGACCCGTCGAGCATCGCCTCGGTGTCGGGGAAGTGGAAGCGGCAGGCGTAGGAATGTTCCGCGCCGTCCACCCCGGACAGCTCGTCGAGCAGCAACAGGTAGCCACGTTCCGGATAGAACAGGGTTCGCCGATGCACCGGGGCGTACTCCGAACTGCCGGCGCCGGCGACGATGCAGTCCACCTCGCCGCCGAGTAGCCAGGCAGGGTCGAGGATCTCGACGTCCGGACCGTGCTTCGTCCTTGACAGGTAACGGGTTTGGTCCAGCCCGTCGACCGTCACGGTGTTGTGCGCGGCGGTCGCCTTGAACTCGTGACGCCAGTCGACACCGTCCCGATCGGGTGCGCTGGAGTAGGTGTAGCGGCCAGGATCGATCACGGCCGGAGCGCCGTCGGCGAAATAGGTGAACGAGAACAGGTCGTAATGGCTGTGGCTGCCCTCCCCCAGCAGCGCGCGGTCGTAGAGCAGGTGCTGGGCGCCGGTACCCCACCCGTCGCGAAGGACCGCATATCCGCTGGCCTCGAAACCGCGCGACAGTGCCGCCGGCGGCCGGCCCTCGGAGCCGAAAGTCGCACCCCAGGTCAACTCCGGGTCGCCGAACAGCACCGCGCCACGGCGCAGCAGGTCCTGGTGCCTGCCGTTGTCCGCGTCGTTGATCAGCGGCAGGTCGCCGTTCGGCCATTGCAGCCAAAGGGAGAACGTCACGGCCCGGTGCACCCGGTCGCGCAACTCCGCCGGTAGCGGAAACCCGTTGCGGTCGGCCAGTTCCAGGAATCCCATCGCGGTTTCCGCGACGAGATTGTGGTAGTGCGAGGACAACTCGCCGTGCACCCCGTCCAGCCCGATGTCCGTCAGCAGGTTCTCGGTGAGCAGGGTGAACGCCCCCGCGCGGAGGTCGCCGGTTCGTTCCGGCGACAGCACGGCGGCCAGCGCGACCGCGTAGAGCTGGAAGGTCCGGTGGTTCCTGGTCCGCTTGAGATGCCCGATGATGTACCGCGCCTCGTCATCGATCCGATCCAGCAGCCTGTCCAGCAACGGTTGGCCCAGCGCCTCAGCGGGCAGCAGGGACAGCGCCCAGAACCAGTTCTCGACCCGCTTGGCCTCGACCTGCGCGTCGCTCTGGATCGGTTGGCCGACGCCCATCTCGTCCAGCCAGGACTCCAGCAGGGTCCGCAATACGGCGAGATGACCGACGTCGTCATGGGTCGCCCTGGCCAGATCGACCGCGATGTAGAACTTGTGGTGGGCGATCAGCCATTCCTTGTCGGCACTGGGATTGTCCGACCAGGCAGCGCCGTCCGGCAGCAGGTACTCCTCACCGACATACCGAAACCGCCGTTCGCCGGCCGCGGTGGCGCGGTCGAGCCAACCATCCGGAACCGGCGGAAAATCCGGGAACCCATGGGGCAGCGGCAGAGTCATCCGGCGAATACCTCACGCAGGGCGCTGACACTGCGGGCGAGGTCGAACCGTTCCGCCACCCGTTCACGACCGGCAATAGCCAGCCGCCGACGCACTTCCGGTTGCGAGAGCAGCAGTTCAAGGGCATCAGCCAGCGCGGCCGGATCATCCGGCGGGACCAGCAGCCCGGTCCGCCCGGAGTCGACCTGCTCGGGGATGCCGGACACTGCCGTGGACACCACCGGTGTGCCCAGCGCCATCGCTTCCGTGATCACCGTGGGCAACGCATCCCGGTCGCCGTCCGCGGCGATGGTCGAGGGCAGTGCGAAGATTGTGCTGCGCCGCAACAGATTCAGCACCTCATCGTGGGGACGGGCACCGAGCAGATCGATGTCCCCGGCGAGCCCGGCACCGGCGATCTGCCGCTCCAGGTCCGCGCGCAGCGGACCTTCACCGACCACCTCCAGCCGGGCGGCAACGTTCCGCCGGCGGAGCAGCCGCACCGCTTCGATCAGCACGTCATGGCCCTTCTTGGGCACCAGCCGGCCGATGCCCAGGATGACGCCGCTATCCCGGCCGTCGAGCACCGGGGACAGCCGGGTCATGTCCACCCCGTTGTAGATCCTGACGATCCTCCCGTGCCTGCCCTCCCGCGCCAGCAATGCCTCGAGGTGCAGCCGGTTGGCCTCGGTGACCGTCACCACCGCACGGGCTCCTTGGATGCGGTCGGCCAACGCCGCGGTGTCGATGTCCTGGCGATAGATGTCCGTCGCGTGCGCGGTGAACGTGTACGGCAGTCCGGCGAGTCCGGCGGCCGCCGCCGCGGTGGTCGCCGCCCAGCCGGCGAAGTGGGCGTGCACATGGTCGGCGCCGAGCGCGGCCAGTCGCTCGGCCACCCAGGTCGCGTCCGCGCCGTTCGGCATCAGCTCGACCGGGCCCTCGAGCAGATCCGCGCGCGGCAGTGACTCTCCACCCGCGCCGTCCCTGGCGATGACGGCCAGCCGGACACCCTGCCGCTGCAGCTCGAGCAGCTCGTCCAGGACGAAGGTCTGGGAGAGCCGCGGGAAGCGTTTGAGCACGTAGCAGCAGAGCATCCAGCGACCCTAACGCGGCCGTCACGGTCGGGTCGGTGACGGCGAGGTCGGCTACGTCCGGCACGACCGGCTCGTTCCGTCGCGGACCCGGCGTCCATCCGGGTGGATTCGCCGCGCGATTCGGGGACGCGGTCACCAATGAACGGTCCCAGTGTCGGGGTGGCACGGCACCATCTCACCCAAGGAGGTGCGCAATGCCCATCAGCACCCAGCCCAGCCGGTTCTACGACGCCGAAGACGGCGGCGAACTACAACTCCAGCTCCAGCCGGTCGGTGCAGAATTCAAGATCCTCCGCAGGTTCGGCTACCGCGACCCGCACTATGCCGAGCCGTTCATCATCCCGGCCGACCCGGTCGGCTTCCGGACCGATCTCGCCTCCATCCCCTGGTTCTTCGCCTGGCTGGTGCCCGGGCTGGGCACCCACCTGCCGGCGATCCTCGTCCACGACGCCCTCGTGCTGTCCAAGGGCGAGGCACAGGCGCACATCGGCCCGGCGGTCGACAGGGAGGAGGCCGACCGCATTCTGCGGGACGCGATGGCGAGCCTCGGCACCCCGGTCATCCGACGCTGGCTGATCTGGACCGGGGTCACCCTGGCCACTGCCGTCACCACCCTCAAACCCCGGTGGTACTGGCCGACCGTGGTGATCGGCACGCTGCTGGTGATCCTCGCGTTGGGCACGGTGGCCACCCTCGACCTGCTGGACGTCTGGAACGTGCTGCCGTGGATGGGTGATCGGCCACTGCCGGCCGAGCTGGCCCTCGGCGCACTGTTCGCGGTGCTGATCCCCTCGGTGCTGTCCATCCTGTGGCTGCGACTGTGGCGGGCGGGCGTGATCACCGGGATCGCGCTGGCCCTGCTGCTGCATGTCACGGCCGCGATCTTCGTCGTGTACAGCGTCTACTGGGTCGCAGAATGGCTGGTATCCGCCACCCAGGGTGCAAAACCGAGCCCACAGGAGAACCTGGAGCGGGCAGCCTCCTGACCGATGCCATGTACTGAGTTCGCCGATGTTCTCAGCGACCGGGAGTCGGCGAAACGTCAGCGGCGGTCGGCGGTCTCGATATCTCTGGCGTCGCCGGCCGGCACCACGGACGGCATCCGGGCCCGCGATTCATGCAGCGACAGGGCGGTGACCGCCGCCACGATCAACGCCGCGCCCACCCACTGTCCGGCCGTCAGCTCCGCCTGCAGCAGCGTCACCCCCACGACCGCCGCGGTGAAAGGATAGGCCAGTTCGGCCAGCGTCGCCCGGGACGCCGCCGTTCGACGCAGCCCCAGGTAGTACAGCCACATCGCGAGAAGGCCTGGGATCAGGGCAATCCCGACCACCGACCAAGTACTGGCCAGGTCAGGCACCCAGAGCGGGGACCCGGTGGCCACCACAATGATCAGCGCGGTCGGCAAGCCGATCGCGAACCGCAGGGTGGTCAGCTCGACGGCGGTCAGCCGCGGCGCCACGAACCTGCCGAGGACGGTGCCGGATGCCCACAGCACCGCGGCGCCCAGCGCAAGGAGGGCCACCGCGGCCCGGTCGACGGAGATGTTCAGCGGATCGGGAAACGCCAGCAACCAGGCGCCGGCCAAGGCCGGCACCGCGAACCAGAGAAACGAGGCCCGCAGTCGCTCGTGCAACAACAGGGCGGCGCCGGCGATCGCGATGATCGGCTGGAATTTCTGGATGACCGCGGGCGTCACCGGGTCGCCGTACCGGAACGACAGGGTGAACAAGGTGGTGGCGACCGCCGAGGCGCCGGCCCCGATCGCCACCACGGCGGCCCGGCCGCCCCAGTCCAGCTTCCCGAACGCCCGCACCGCGCGTGGGAGGAACGGCAGCAGCACCAGGACCAGGACGGCGTGCTCGGCGAAGACGATGGTCGACGCCTGCACCTGCTGGGCGAGCGGAAGCCGCAGCACCGCATCGGTTCCCCACAGGGCGGCCGCCAGCGCGACCAGCCAGGTCAGATCCCGGGCGCGAGAGGAGGTGATCACACGTGCAACAGCGCGATCAACCGTCCCGCCATTCCCGATCCTCGGCCGACTTGCGTTGCTCCCGCTGCCGGATGGTTTCCAGCGCGTTCGCCGCTTCCTCCGACGTCGCGAACGGCCCGAGCAGATCCTTGGCCTTGCTCTGTCCCTCGCGCTCCACCGAGCCGGTCTTGATGTTGTAGTAGAAAGCCGTGTGCTGGCCGATCTCATCTCCCATGCCAGCAGCGTGCCACTTCCCTCGTGCCACCGCCGGACCGGCTGTCAACCGCTCGTCGAGCCCACCGGTTCCACCACGAAACGGTGGGTCGTCGGATCCGCAGACCGCAACCTGACCCGGATCACCGAGCCTTCCACCAGGCCGTCCGGCGGGCAGTTGGCCCGAACGGGCGGTTCGTGCAGCACCACGATCGCGCGGTCGCGCTCCGGCTCGATCTGCAACACGGTGGCGGCGAACTCCTCCCCTTCCCGGCCGTGCAGGACGAACACCGCCACCGCCCCGGCGCAGGCCTTGGCCAGCGCCGATCCGCGCCGGTCGGCCGACCCCATCGCCGACGGCAGCTCGCCCAGCCCGGCGCTGACCCAATCCGGCACCGGCATCCCGGCAGTCAGACACAGACACACCTCGGCCGCGAACCGGTCGGCGAGCCGCCGCAACGGGGCGGTGACGTGGGCATAGTCCGCGCCAACCCCGCTGTGCCCGCGGCGCTGCGGCGGTGCGCCGTTGAACGGGGTGTAGCCCGCACCGCGGAGCAACCGCAGCGCGTCCTCCAGGAACGCGGCATCCCGCGGGCGAGCGCCGTTCAGCCCGGCGATCACGTCACCGGGCGGGACCGACGGCGGCCAGGGGATACCCAGCGCGGCGGTCGCCTTCCGCAGCGCCCTGACCTGATCGTGGGTCGGCGCCGGCAGCGTCCGCAACAACCCGATGCCGCCGTCCAGCATGATCTTCGCGGCGCACATCCCGGTCAGCAGGCTGATCTCCGCGTTGAACTGCTCCACCGCCGTGATGGCCCGCAGTTCCAGGGTCCAATGACCGTCGGGGCCTTGCACGATCACCGAGTCCGGCAGGTCGAGGCTGATGGCGTGCCGGTCCCGCCCGCGTTGCTGCCGCAACAGACCGATCTCCGGGAGCAGCCCGATCGACGGGTGCAGCGTCCCGGCATCGGCGTCGGCCTGGACCTGCGGGTAGGCCAGCTTGGCGACGGAACCCACCCTGGCCCGCCGCACGTCGACCTCGACCGGCTCACCCGTCGCGTCCAGTCGGATGGTCCAGAGGACCGCGGGGCGTTCGGTGTCGGGCAGCAGGCTGGCCGCGCCCTCGGACAGTTGAACGGGATGCAGCGGAGTGTTGGTGTCCGGGCTGTACAGCGTCGCGCCTCGTCGCCAGGTCTCCTGCGCGAGCGGGCCGTCGGGCGTCACGAACCTGGCGACGTCGGCGATGGCGTACCGGACCAGGTAACCGTCTGCGGAGCGCTCCAGGTGCACGGCCTGGTCCAGGTCCATGGAGCCAGGCGGATCGACGGTGACGAAAGGGATGTCGGTC
Source organism: uncultured Actinomycetota bacterium (assembly GCA_963709895.1). Classification (GTDB taxonomy): domain Bacteria; phylum Actinomycetota; class Actinomycetes; order Mycobacteriales; family Nakamurellaceae; genus Nakamurella. The sequence continues at coordinate 162,029 of CAVPYD010000005.1, forward strand.
GCGTCTTCGCCGGCCGGCACGGCTGCGGGACCACCCTGCGTGGCCACCTCGGCGGCTTCGGCCACCGCATCCGGCGGGTAGTGCGCCGGGATCTGCAGCTCCTGACGGATCGCCTCGAAGTCGATGGCTGCAGGCGGCGTGACGATCTTGCGCGCTGGCACGGGCACGAACACACGCTAGAAGGATCTTGGCCGATCCGCAGGTCGCCTCGACGGCGTCCAGGGACCCGGAGCTGCCGGAGCGAGGTCCAGGGGCATCCTGCTGACCGACGAGGGTCGTCGAAGGACAGCACTCGCACTTTGCCTGTACATGTGTTCGAATGAACGATGCTGACACCGGAGGACTTCGGCCTGTCAGACCGGCATTTCCGGATCCGCGGGCATCAACTCGCCGAGGCGATGCCCGATCGTTGTCCCGCTGGGCACCCCTTGGGCAAGGAGACTGTTCTGGTCAGCAATCATCCCTGCGTGACGTGCACGGGATCCAGCCATCGCACCTGGCGCTGCCGCGAATGCGACGCCTGCTGGATCTGGCCCGCCTGCGCCGACCGACCAGAATGGCCAGAGTGGGCCGGCGCCGACCCGGCGGCCTTGGACGGTTGACAGGCTCTCGCGGAAGTGAACATTCCACCGAACGGGCGGGCAGCGGCGGCACCGACGGCGGACCGGTGCACACCGTGACCGACGGCCCATGCCGGGCAACGTGGTGGAGGACCCAGGAATTGAACCCGGCGAGGCGCCCCAAGTGCGCGTCCCCCTTGACAACCACCTGGACACTAACGCACCAGCTGCCGCCGAGCAAAAGGAGCCCACCGTGAGAACGCAGACCGCTGACGCTGGTCAGTTTTCCCGCATCTTCCTTTTCCTTGCGTTCGGGCTTGCCGCAGTCATGACTCTGTTCGGACTTTTCTCCCACAATTGGTGGGCCGTCGGCTTTGGGGTATTCGTCATGATCGGGACTCTTGCGACCTACTTCTCCGGAGAGCGCGGTCGCAAGGCGGTTCGGCCGGATCAGCGTGGACCGATGCGCCGTTGAAGCTCGCGCACGATCTCGCGCTGTTGCGCCTTCGCCTCCGGTGAGCCGCTCCCGCCGCGGCCGGTTGCCCGGGTCGCCAGCTGCATCGGGGTGGAGCCGCGGCTGTTCGTGCGGTGCGGGTCGGCGCCACCGTCGAGCAGTGCGCTCACGGCCGCGGCGCACCGGGTGCGCACGGCGCGATGGAGCGGCGTCACGCCGCTCTTGTCGATGGCGTTCGGATCCGCGCCGGCCTGGATGAGGCAGGTGATCGTTTCGGCCTGGTCACTCGGGTTCCAGGTTCGCGACCCTGGCGTGCCGTCGGCGGCATAATGCAGCGGCTCGGCGCCCCGGCGATTTCGTGCACCGACGTCAGCGTTCACGGCCACCAGGAGTCGGATCATCCCGGGTCGATGGGCTGCGGCCGCGACGTGCAGGGCACTGTCGCCGGCGTAGATGTAATGCTCGATGTCCACCAGGTAGTTCTCGATGGCCGACTGTCGGGTCGCGCCCTTGGCCACCCGCACGTTTGCCAGGCCCGGCGACTCGGCCAGCAGTGGTGCCACGCTGCCCTCATCGTCGGCGATGATCGCGCGCAGCAACGTCATCAGCTCGGCATCCCCGGCGACCATGCCTCACCGTAGCCCGGTTGCGGTCGCGTTCACGAGTGGTCGAGCGAGAACCGCTGCACCGCTGGAGGGTTCGGCGCAAGCGAGTACATCGCGGAGGCTCCGCTCCCCCGGCGGCCAAGGATGATCAACCGGCGACAGGCGAACGTTGCCAGGTGACATCTCCAGCGCCACCGCATGCGAGGATCGCGGCGTATCGATCCGGGACAACGGGAGGGGGCCTCGATGGCGTTGTTGAACTGCGACATCTTTTCTGACGTCCTTGGGTTGAGCACGTCGCTGACGGTGATCCTGCCGCAGGCGACCACCACCCAGATCGGCATGACGGGTAACACCCGGGATTCCGATCCCCCGGTGCTCTACCTGCTGCACGGACTGTCCGACGATCACACGATCTGGCTGCGTCGCACCTCGATCGAGCGGTATGTCGCGCCGCTCGGAGTGGCCGTCGTGATGCCGCAGGTGCACCGCAGCTTCTACACCGACGAGGCCTACGGGAACCGCTACTGGACCTACCTGTCGGAGGAATTGCCGGAAATAGTGCATGGTTTCTTCCGGCTCTCCCGGCGCCGGCAGGACACGTTTGTCGCGGGCCTGTCAATGGGTGGTTACGGTGCGCTGAAGTGGGCGTTGCGGTATCCGGAGCGGTTCGCCGCCGCGGCCAGCCTGTCCGGCGCCGTCGATATCGCGGCCCGGCAACAGGACTCCGTCGCGACGGACCCGGCAGAGACCAAGCCACGGCAGGACAACCCGGTGCTGGACGAGCACATGATGCGCCGAATCCTTGGCGATCAGTCGGTGACCGGCACGGACAATGATCTTTTCGCCCTGCTGGACCGGCTCGACCCCGGCACGGCACCGGCGCTGTACGTCAGCTGTGGGACCGAGGACCCGCTGTACCCCGAGAACCGCCGGTTCGTGCAGGCGGCCGCCGATCGAGATGTGGCCCTGGTCAAGCACTTCGGGCCGGGAGACCATGACTGGGCGTACTGGGATGCCCAGATCCAGGACGTACTTGCGTGGTTGCCACTGTCACCGCCTCACAGTTGATCCGGGAGGCCCATCCCTGAACCAGCACGCCGAGCGTGGTTTGTTGTCGTTATGACAGGTATTGTCCGATGCCTTCTTTTCCGATCACTCCGGTGCGTATCGTGCAGCTCAGGAAATCGCGGAGCAGGGGGTGACGATGTCGCCGATCACCAGCCCGGCGGATACCCCGGATCGCGTCCTGCCGGCCACCCGGATTCTGTCGATCGTCATCATCCCGTTCTTGGTGGCGGCCTTCGTGCTGCTCTATTTCTGGCCGTCCGCCGACGACACCGCGAGGCTCTTCGCCTGGCGGATCGTTCCCGATTTCACCTCCATGTTGCTGGCGTCGGCGTATCTCGGCGGCGCCTATTTCTTTGCCCGCGCGGCGAGCGCGGCGCAATGGCACCGGGTCGGTGGCGGCTTTCTCCCGGTGGCATTGTTCGCGGCACTGCTCGGGGTTGCCACCGTGCTGCACTGGGACAAGTTCGTGCACACGAACGTGGCGTTCTGGCTGTGGGCCGGCCTGTACTTCACCACCCCGTTCCTGGTGGTCGCCGTCTGGTGGACAAATAGGTCCCAGTCCGTGCCGGTGACCGACGACGATCTCCTTCTCTCGCCGGTCACCTCGGTGCTGATCGGCGCCGTCGGCATCGCCGCGATCCTCACCTGCCTGTTCCTTTTCCTCTTCCCGCGATCGGCGATCGCGGTCTGGCCGTGGACCCTCACCGAACTGACCGCGCGGGTCACCGGCGCGATCTTCGCCCTCGGCGCGGTGGGTGTCGGCGCGTTCGTCGAGCGCCGGTGGACCAGCGCACGGATCCTGCTGCAGGTCGAGGGCATCATGCTGGCCCTGATCGCGGTCGCGGTGTTCAGGGCGGCGGGTGATTTCGCCACCGGGAAGCCCCTGACCTGGGTGTTCGCCGCGGGTTTTCCGGTACTGGCGATCGGCTCGGCGTTGCTCTACACCGGCATGGAGCGCCGGGCGAGGCACCCGCGATCGGTGGGCGCCACCGGGGGCCCTGTGGCCTAGAGATGGGATCCGATGGTCACCGGCCCGATCGTCAGATCCGTTGCCGCCTGAAGGATCTCCCCGACCCGGTCGACCTGCGCGGCAAGTTCTCGACGGTGTCGCGCGGCAAGCGTGCCGAACGGCTCCACGGTGATGGCCACTTTCCGGCCGGACCGGCGGTGGTGCCAGATGCCGCCGACCACGCCGTCCACCAGCAGCACCGGCACGGTGCCGGCCTGGCCGGTGCGGGACAGCGCGCGGGCGGCCGCGGGCCCGGGGAACAGCAACTCCCGCGGGTGGCTGCCGACGACGTAGGAATCGAAGTACGGCAGCAACCGGACCCCGCGCCGTGGTTCCGGCGGCTGGGCATGCAGGTCGTCGGCGAGAATCCAACTCTGGGTGCCGGAAACGTCGACCGCGGCGAGCTCGTCCGCGGCGGCACGGAACAGGTCCGCCGCCCACGGCACGGGCGCCGCCAGCCACCGCGCGAACTGCGCGGGCGTCGCCGGCCCGAACGAGCGCAGATACGACCGCAGCAACCGCCCGGCCGCGGCGGTCGCCGGTTCCGGCCGGAAGCCGGGTAACCAGCGGATCGGATTGACGTAGGTGACGGCGCGCCCACGGCCGGGGCCGAAACACAACGCCCCACGGGCAGCGGCCGTGGGCAGCGCGATCCGCCAGCGTGGCCACATCCCGCCGAAGGCCGGCACCAGCAACTCCCCCGCCCACGGACCGGTCGACGCGACCACCGCCGCGCCCAACTCCTCGACCGTCAACTCCGTGTCGAGCAGCGCCTCGCCGATCGCCGCGACCACCTCGTCGAGCTCGGCGGGAGTCAATCGCACACCGACCGGCAGCCCACCCGAGGCCGGGATCGTCGACAGGGCGCCCGTCCACATCGGCAGGTCCCTGCTGGCCAGCAGGTGCACCGTGCCGCGTGGTCCGTAGCTCTTGATCAGCGAATGGTCGGTCCAGAGTGCCTGGCGCACATCGACTCCGGTGACCGTTTCCATCCGCAGCCCGACGGACAGCTCCGCCGCGGACATCACCTGCGCATGCACCCCGCAGATATCGGCTGCGACCTGCGGGATGTCGGCAGCGCCGGGACCCGAGAGCAGGTGCCGGTCGAGCCGGAACGCGCACACCTGGCGCCACGTCAAGTGCGCCGATGATGCGCCAGCGTCCGGCATCCGCTCTCCACCTTTCCGCTGCACGCCCGGCCCGCGGCGACCGTTCGCACGCTCAGGCTCCCGGCGTAGTGTGCCGGAATGCCGCGAGACACGGTGATTGTCGGCGCGGGGCCAGCCGGTCTCGCGGTCGCTGCCGCGCTACTCGACCGCGGTGTGCCGTGCACCGTGCTCGAACAGGGGACCGCCGTCGGCAGTGCGTGGCGGGCACGCTACGACGGCCTGCACCTGCACACCGCCCGCTGGCTGTCGGGCCTGCCCGGCGGTCGCATCCCCAGGAGGCTCGGCCCGTGGGTCTCGCGCGACGATTTCGTCGATTTCCTGGCCGAGTACGCCGCGCAGCACGGCGTCCGACCGGAATTCGGGGTGACGGTCGAGCGGATCGACCGTGACGGTCCCGGCTGGCTGCTGCAGACCTCGGACGGCCCCCGAGAGGCGAGCGCCGTGGTCGTGACGACCGGCTATTGCCGGCAGCCCTTCATCCCGGACTGGCCGGGACGAGCGGGTTTCACCGGATCGCTCGTGCACTCGGCCGAGTACCGCGAGCCGTCGCCCTACGCCGGCCGCAGCGTGCTGGTGGTGGGCGCCGGCAATTCCGCGGCGGATATCGCCGTGGAACTTCTCGCCGTCGGTGCGCGGGTGACGCTGGCGGTACGGACCCCACCGAACATCGTCCGGCGCGACACCCTCGGCATGCCAAGCCAAGTGGTCGGCATCGCGCTGGGCCACCTGCCCGAGCGGGTGAAGGATCCGGCGATCCGCCTCATGCGGCGCATCGCGGTGCCGGACCTCAGCCGGCAGGGACTGCCGGCACCGGTGGACGGGTTCAGCCAGTTCCTCCGCTCCCAGACGATCCCGATCCTCGACCACGGGTTCGTCCGCGAGGTCAAGGCGGGTCGGATCCGGGTGGTCGCCGCCGTCGCCGGACTGGACGGTGACAGCGTCCGACTGGCCGATGGCACGACCGTCGAGCCGGACGTGGTGATCTGCGCGACCGGCTACCGCCCCGGACTGGAGAGCATGGTGGGCCACCTGGGTGTGCTGGACGAGCGCGGTCAGCCGCGAGTCCGCGGCGCGGCCACCCCGGCCGGAGCCGACCAACTGTTCTTCGTCGGGGTATCGGTGCAACTCAGCGGGCAGGTCCGGGAAATCGGCAAGGAGGCGCGGGCGGTAGCCGGCGCGGTCGACGTCCAACCGGTGCGCTAGGCCAATTCCACCAGCACCCGGTGCGTGGTCGCTTCGGTCAGCACCAGTTCCTGCACCGACCCGGCAGCCCGCAGGTCATCGGCGGCGGCCCGCACCGCGGCCAAATATGCTGCACTGCCGTCGATCTCGAGCCGCTGCACGGCGGTCCGCATCCCCTTGCGGGCCAGCGTCTTGGCCTTGCGGACCTCCCTGATGGCCCCGGCGGCGGCCTCGAAAACTTCACCCGGCGTCCCCGCTCGGGTGTCAAGATCACCGGGGCGGGGCCACGGTGCGCGGTGCACCGAACCGGGCTGCCACCACGACCACACCTCCTCGGCGGCGAACGGCAGGAACGGCGCCAGCAGCCGTTGCAGGACGGACAGCGCCACCGTCAGGGCAGCGCGCGCGGAATCCGCGGACGGCGCCGGCCAACCGTCACCGTAGGCGCGCGACTTGACCAGCTCGACGTAGTCGTCGCAGAACTGCCAGAAGAAGACCTCGGTGCGTTCCAGTGCCTGCTGGTACTGGTACGACTCGAAGGCACGCGTCGCCGCCTCGACGACGGTCGCCAACCCGCCCAGCATGGCCTGGTCCAGCGGCTCGGTGACGTCGATGGTGTCGGTGACGCCACCACTGCCGCCGGAACGCAGGCCCAGCACGAATTTCGAGGCGTTCAGCAGTTTGACCGCGAGCCTGCGGCCGATCTTCATCTGCGCCTCGTCGACCGCCGTGTCCACCCCGGGCGCCGCCCGGCACGCCCAGTACCGCACCGCGTCCGCACCGTGCGTCTGGATCAAACCCGCTGGGGTGACGAGGTTTCCCTTGGACTTGGACATCTTCTTCCGGTCAGGGTCGAGGATCCACCCGTTGAACTCGGCGTGCGCCCACGGCAGCGCTTCATGTTCGAGTTGACTGCGCAGCAGGGTGGAGAACAGCCAGGTCCGGATGATCTCCGGGCCCTGCGGCCGCAGGTCCATCGGGAAGGTCAGCGCGAACAACTCTGCGTCGTCCTCCCAGCCGCAGACGATCTGCGGGGTCAGCGACGACGTCGCCCAGGTGTCCATGATGTCGGGGTCACCGACGAAGCCCCCCGGCTGACCGCGCTGCGCCGCCTGGAACCCCGGCGGCACCTCGGACTGCGGGTCGATCGGCAGGCTGCGCTCATCGGCGACAATCACCTCCTCCCAACGGGTTTGCCCGGATCCATCCACCGGGTACCACACCGGGAACGGGACGCCGAAGTACCGCTGCCGGCTGACCAGCCAATCGGTGTTCAGACCCTGCACCCAGTGCTCGTAGCGCACCCGCATGAAATCGGGGGTCCAGCCCAGCTCCCGGCCGGCCCGCAGCAGCGACTCTCGCCGGTCTGCGTCGCGAGATCCGTTGCTGATGTACCACTGTCGGCTGGTGACGATCTCCAGTGGCCGATCGCCCTTCTCGTAGAACTTGACGTCGTGGACGATCTGGCTGGGCTCACCGAGCAGCGCACCGGCCGCCGCGAGTTCGTCGATGACGGCGCGCCGAGCCTGGGCGGCGGACTTTCCGGCCAGCGCCGCCCATGCCCGCGGCTCGTTCAGCCACTCGGGCACGTCCGTCCGGAATCGACCGTCACGGTCCAGGATCACCCTGAGCGGCAACCGCAATTCCCGCCACCACACCACGTCGGTGGTGTCGCCGAACGTGCACACCATCGCGATGCCGGTGCCCTTTTCGCGATCGGCCAGTGGATGCTCCAGCACCGGCACCGCGACCTCGAACAGCGGCGTGCGCACCGACTGTGCCGATCAGGGCTGCGAACCGTTCGTCATCCGGCGGCACGACCAGGGCCACGCACGCCGGCAGCAATTCCGGCCGGGTGGTCTCGACCTCGACGACGGCGCCGTCCTGGCCCGAGAAGGCCAGCCGCACAGCGGTTCCCGTGACGGGCCGGTCCTCCAGCTCGGCCTGGGCGATCGCCGTCCGGAAATCCACGTCCCACAGCGTCGGCGCCTCAGCCGCATACGCCTCGCCACGGGCCAGGTTGCGCAGGAACCCGCGCTGCGCGGTCCGCCGGCTCCGCTCGTCGATCGTCGTGTAGACCAGCGACCAGTCCACCGACAATCCGACGGAGCGGAACACCGACTCGAAGGACTCCTCGTCGACCGCCGTCTGCCGCTGACACAGCTCCAGGAAGTTGCGCCGGGAGATCGGCCGTCGGCCGCTGCCCTGCTGGTACACCGCGCCGGGTTCGTACGGTGCGGTCGGATCGCATTGCACGCCAAACATGTTCTGCACCCGGCGCTCGGTGGGCAGGCCGTTGTCGTCCCAGCCCATCGGATAGAACACCTCACGGCCGCGCATCCGCTGGAAGCGGGCGATCGCGTCCACCTGGACGTAGCCGAACACCGTCCCGATGTGCAGCTGGCCGCTGACCGTCGGCGGCGGGGTGTCGATCGCGTACACCCGGTCCCGCGGGGCGGACCGGTCGAAGCGGAAGATGCCGTCCCGCTGCCACACCGCATCCCAGGTCGATTCCAGGCCCTCCAACGCGGGCCGCTCGGGAACTGTCACCCGTTCATGATCCCCAACCAGGCAAGGGGTGGTCTGTACATTTCTCGGTGGGCGCGGTGGTCATGACGCGCCGTTGCGGGGAGCGAACGAACCAGCACCGGCGCTGCGTTGTCGCGCTGTGCGGCTTCACCGGTTGGTTGTGGGGAACGGGGTGCCGGTCAGCCGGCCGAGGGTGCTGACGAGCGTGTCTTGAAACTGCAGGTCGGCGGCCGCAGCGGGAGCCCTGAGGTGTTGGCGGTGGTGCCAGTAGGAGCCGCTGGTCAGGGCGTCCGGTTCGTCACTGGTCGCCAGCCACACCTGTGTGCGGTAACCCATTTCGAGGTCGTCCGGGGCGTTGGGGCCACCCATCCGGGTGGGCACCCAACCGGGGTCGACGGCGTTGCTGCGAACCCCGGGCCAGTACCGTGCGATGGCGAACGCGAGGGTGGTGAGAAACAGTTTGCTGTCCCGGTATGCCTGCACCCCGTTCCATTTGCGGGTGGTCCAGTCCAGGTCCGTCATCGTGGCGTCGCCGCCCGTGTGCATGTCGCTGGTGAGATAGATCAGGCGGTCCGGCCGGTCAATCAGTGCGGTCAGCAGATACGGGGCCAGCACGTTGACGGCGAGGACCCGCGGATGCTCCTTCGCAGTCGGGAACCGTTGCTCGTCGGCATACACGCCGGCGTTATGGACCACCGCGTCCATTCGACCCAGCTGATTGACCTGATCGGCAAGCTCACAGGTCTGCTGCTGGTTGGACAGGTCGCCGACCACCAGGTCGGCACCTCGAGCGGTCAGCACCTTCACCGACGATGCTCGATCCTGGTTCCGTGCGTGCACCACGACCTGGTGACCACGCCTCAGGAGTTCCTCTGCCGTGGCTCGGCCCAGACCCTGGGTGGAACCGGTAACGAAGACTCGCGCCACCTGAACCCCTTCCTGAACAGCAGCAGGTGCAGTCGGCAGATTTCATATCGAGTGAACCTGCTGCGGGTCAGGGCCTGTCAGGCAGGGACCGGTTCGAGGGGATCTCGCCGGTGAATCAGACGGCGGGGCGGGTCCGGAGTACCAGGAACCGCAGCGAGCGGCGGATCGGGATGATGCGGGTCGTCCGCTGAGCGGCAGGAGCGGCGGTGGGGCCGTCGATGCGGGCGAAGTTCAGCAGATTCCGCTGGGCGTTGTCGGCGAGGATCAGGGCGGTCGGGGCGAACAGCATGGTGGCTCTCCTTGAGGATCGGTGTACCGGTAAACTGAGGTATACCGGTACACTAACGGAGGCGGGGTTTACCGGTCAACTGCTTGTCGTGTTGAATGTGTGTGACGTGCGCCATGGGGGTGCGCGGCAGCGAGGGAGCCACACCGAATGAGCCGGGTGACACTGCAGACGATCGCCGACGCGGTGGGGGTCAGCCGGATGACGGTGTCCAACGCCTTCTCCCGACCGACGAAGTTGTCGGCGGATCTGCGGAACCGGATCCTCACTGTTGCAGACGATCTCGGATATGTCGGGCCGGACCCGGCCGCCAGGGCGTTGGCTCGTGGTTCGACCGGTGTGGTCGGGGTCTTGTTCAGCACCATGCTGCGGAACGTGTTCGCCGAGGAGGTGACCACGGCCTTCCTCGGCGCCCTCGCCGACGGTTTGGTCGGATCGGGGCTGTCGCTCGCCCTGCTGACAACCGATGACGCACGTGGGTGGATCCCGGCCAGGGACGTGCCGATGGACGCGACCCTGGTGTTCACCTCCCGCTTCGACGCGCCGGCGATGGGGTGGCTGCGCAAACGCGGCCTCCCGCTGGTGCTGGTGGATCAGGAACCCATACCGGAGGTCGCCGCGGTGAACGTCGATGACCGCGGTGGCGCCAGGCTCGCCGCGGAACACCTGCTGGCACTTGGTCATCGGCGGATCGGGATCGTGACGGTCGGGATGACCGAACCGTACGGGCTGCATGAAGGCGATCCGTCCACGGAACCCGACACCCCGGAGTCCTACATCACCCGGCAACGGATCCTGGGCTGGTTGGACGCGCTGCATGCCGCCGACGTCGACCCGGTCGTGATCAAACAGCCGAAGATGCCGTACCGGCCGGAGGCCGACGGCTACTCGGCGTTGACGATGCTGCTGGACGCCGACCCCGGGATCACCGGGGTGTTGTGCTTCTCCGATCGGTTCGCCACCGGTGTGCTCGCGGGTGCCCTGGACCGCGGACTCACCGTGCCCGGTGACATGTCGATCGTCGGATTCGACGACAGCCCCGTGGCGTCGAACTCCCGCCCCGCGCTCACCACCGTGCGCCAAGACCTCGCCGAGAAGGGGCACGCCGCCGCCGCCTGCCTGATCGACGTGGTGCAAGCCAGGACAGGCAGCGCCGCGGAATCGCCGGAAACACCTGAAACCGCAAGGCATGTGGTGTTGCCCGTCGAGCTGGTCGTCCGGGAGAGCACCGCCCCGCCGACAGCCGCCACACCGCACAACCCCAAACGGAGGTCCCGAAAGGCTCCGGCCGCAGCACGCCGGCGGGCCGGGTCTCACCAGGAATAGGCCTGCGGGGCTTCTCCGGGTCCCGGCCAGATCCGGTCCAGCTGCCGCAGCGTGTCCTCGTCCAACTGCACCGACAGCGCGCCCAGGTCCGCCTGCAACTCCTGGACCGACATCGCCCCGACGATCGTGCGGGACACCACGGGGTTGTGCAGCAACCACGCCAACCGCACCTCGGCCGGCTCCGCGGCCAACTCCCGGCACAGCGCTTCGTGCGCCTCGATCTGCGAACGGTGCGCATCGACGCGGGAGCGCTGTCCCTCAGAAATCCCCTCCTGCGCTTCGGTTGTCAGCACACCGGCGAGCAGGCCAGCATGCAACGGGCTGTCCGGAATCAACCCGATGCGGTCGTTCGGGCCAGGGCCCCATCGGCTGGTTCACCTTGGTGGCCACAACAATGTCGTCACGGTGAACGCTGCGCTTCAACCACTCACGGCGCTCATGCCGGGAGCAGAGAGACGATTCCCGCTGAGCGGCATCCCGACCCGATCCGCCCAAGTAGCGATCACTGGCGACGTCGGCGGCGCAACCGCTGGGATCAGTACGGCCAGCGGCGAATCGGGCCCAGCCCCAGCGCCGTGAAGTAGCCGGCCGCTCTGGCCTGGATGGCCAGCGGGATGTGCGAGGCGATCGGGTAAAGGTCCTGCTCGATGACGGTGAAGATGTCCCGGTCCAGTCCGACCAACGCGTCCAGCAGCGGCGGGAACCTTCGGCTCGCCGTACGGCGGCTCGACCATGATGCCCAGCGGGACCGCCTCGGCGAGCGAGAGCTTCTCCCGCCGAACCCTTTCCCGCACCACCGGATCGACCAACTTGAAGTGCACGTAGGTGATCCGCTCGGGGAACTGCTCGATGATCTGCGAAGTTGTCGCCACCGCAGTAGGCGATGTGCCCGGTGTCAAGGCACAGGTTCACGAACCGTGGGTCGGTGTCCTTCAGGAACTGCTCGATACGGTCCTGGGTGTCGACGTGGGTGTCGGCGTGCGGGTGGAACACCAGCTCGACGCCGAATTCCTCGTAGCAGCACCCGGCCCAACTCGTTGGTGCCGGCGATCAGGTTCGACCATTGCTCCGGGTCCATGTCGGCGGACTCGAGCAATGTGCCGGTGTGCATGTCGGTGTACTGCTCGGGCAGCTGGATCAGGTATTTCGCGCCGACCTCGGTGAGCAGCTTCGGCTTCCCTGCTGAAGTCGGCGATCGCCTTGTCCAGTGCCTCTTTTCCCTTGTGCAGCCCGGCGAAGACGGTGCCGCCGCAGACCTTCAGGCCACGCTGATCCAGCTCGTCACGCAGCTGCTGCGGGTCCTGCGGAAGGAATCCCTGCGGGCCGAGCTCGGTCCAGATGTAACCGGCGTTGGCGACGTCATCGAGGTACTGCTTCCAACCGACCTGTTGCGGGTCCTCGGCGAACCACACACCCCACGAATCGGGCGCCGTGCCCAACCGGAGCCGGGACAGGTCGGTGGATGTCATGTGCTGGATCTCCTCGGGTCGGGTGGCGGAGCGGGTGACCCGGCGACCGGGTGTTCCGGTCGCCGGGTGCCGTCGCCTACTGTGGCCCACCACGCCGGCTACGTCAACCATTTGTTATGACATCTTATCGTCTGGTTGGCGGTGGGAGCGGCGCACCGCGTCCTGGCGGTGGCGATGGAGCGTGTCTCGGCCCCGCTTTTGGTGTCTGAGCGCCGTGCGCTCACCCGGTTCCCCTGACTGAGCGCCACTTTTCACCACTCGGCGCCGCAAGAATCCGGAGCCAAGTGATGAAAACTGGCGCCCAGTAGAGGTTTCCAGCCGGCCCAGCCGCGCAAACCAGACAATGCGGGCGTTTCCGTCACTGCAGCTCATCGTCGCGACACAGCAGCGCACTGCCCCGGCACAGCAAAAGGGCCCGGTGATCCTTGCGGATCTCCGGGCCCTTCTGGGATGGCTGAGGTCAGGAAGCGACCACGGCGGCGGCGAAGAACTTCTCGACGAACGCCTTCTGGTTGCTCAGGACCTTCTCCGCGAACGCGAAGTAGGTGCTGGCGATCTCCTGGGGGGTCGGCAGGTCGGTCTCCGGCAGGGCGGGGACGTTCTTGGCGGCCTCGGGCAGGTTGGCGGTGAAGGTCGACACCGCGTCGATGGTGGCGTCCTGGGCCTTGACAACGGCCTCGAAGACCTGGTCGGCAGCCTCGACGGTGGGGGTCAGGTACGTGGTGCTCATGGTTGTTCCTCTCGTTTGATGATTCGGTGGCGGTGATGTGTGGTGGTAGGTCTTGTTCGTGCTGATGCTTAGTCTGCCACGCATTGCGTGGTTAGTCAAGCGGTGTGTGCGGTTCACCACGCGGCTCGGCGATGAAGGCCTTGTAGACGCCGAGAAGGGCGTTCTTCTGCTGAGCATTGAGTTGTGTGTCGTTCCGGATCGCGGCCTCGATACCTGGAGCCGACGCGTCTTCCGCGGCGACGTCTATCAGTCCGGACTGCGCAAACATGGTGGAAACAGGCATTTCGAACGCCTGGGCGAGGGCCTTGAGCACTTCCGCCGACGGGCGGTAGAGCCCACGTTCGACCTGGCTGAGGTAAGAATCCGAGACGCCGCTCGCGCGGGCGAGTTGTCGCTGGGAAATGTTCGCCAGCCGTCGTTGCGACTGCAGGAAGTCGCCGAACGCCCGTGCCGCGTCGTCTGTACTCATGGGCTCAGCCTACTCGCGGCGCGTGGTGGGCCACGCACACCCGAAGACTTGGTCTGGCTCGGACGTCGGGTCAGCCGCGCTGGCTGTGGTGCGCCGGCGGATGGTGCCGGGTGGCTGCCTGATTGCGGCGATGGGTGGACAGTACGAACTCGGTGATCTCCACGGGTTCGCTGCCGGCCTTGCGCTGCCGCTCGCGCTGCAGGCATTCGTCGACCGTGAGAATTCCGAGTTCGAGGGCAACAAGGTCGGCAATCTCCGCGCGGGTCGGCCGCCAGCCCTCGTAGTAGCCCACGGACAGCCGAGCGATCAGCCCGCGCCGCTGCGCCTCACTCAGGGGTCGTAGCAGGTCCGTGAACCGGTCGGCGATACCTGGCCGGCGCATCGATTGCGGGGAGCGTCCGTCATGGCCGCCGAACGTTTGCCGTTCGTCCTGCGCGCCGTGCACCGGCCGCAGGTTCGAGCCGGTTCTCGTCGGATCTGCATTCATCGGGGCTGCTCCCTCGTCACGAATTCGGAGTCGGCCTCCGTTGTGTGTTGTCCGTTCAGGTCCATCCCGTCGGGATCGGTCGCCATTGGTCTGATGTCACCCTGTCAAGCGGGAACGATCATGACAACCGAACCGTCCCGCTCAGTGGCACAGGTTCTACGGCGAATCACCTGGGCGCCGTGACGAGAATCGCCTGGTGGATTCGTACCAGCGCTTCGCCGGCAGTCTTATTCTCTTGAATTCACGGCATCACCCCACTGCCGCGGCGAGGTGACGGACCATGGGCCACGCACCGTCGGTCGTGTTGGACACCACCGTCCAGGTGTATCCCGCGGCAGCATCGTGCCGGGAGTGGAACGACACCCCGGCGTCCATTCCCTCCATCATCACCGCCGGGCCGGTCGCATCCAGCCAGAACCCGAGCCCATACCGTTTGGATTCCGAGGGCACGTCGCTGCGGGCCTCCAGCATGGAGGCCACCCGTCGCCGGAGGCACGATCCGACCGGCGTCCAGCGACTCCCACAGCGAGTGCACGTCCGCGACGGTGGTGTAGATACCGCCGTCCCCGCTGCCGACGACGGGCAGGTGCAGGACATTGGTCCGCGGACGGTCCGCGGCCAGGTAGCCGATCGCCGCGTCTCCGGGCAGCTCGTCCGACCGGAGAAACTCCGTGCGGGCCATGCCTGCCGGGGCACAGACCAACTCGCGCACCAACTCGGCGAACGGCGCCCCACCGCGGCGCTCGGCCATCAACGCGAGGACCACAAACCCGCTGTTGCAGTAGGAGAACTGCCGGCCCGGCGGGAACTTCTGCGGATGGCCGTCGAGCACCGCAAGGTACTGCTCGGTGGTCGCCAACTGATGCACCGGGACCGGCAGCAGGTAGTCATCGACGTCCAAGCCGGAATCCTCGTCCAGGTAGTCGCCGATGCCGGAGCGGTGCGCCAGCAGCTGCTCGACCGTGACGGCGTCGTCGACCAGCGGCAGGTCGTCCCCGAGCACCGCGCGGGCCGGGGTGTCCAGGGTCAGCTCACCCCGCTCGACGAGGGCCATCACCGTGAGCGCAGTCAGCGACTTGACACCGCTGGCGATTGCGAACCTGGTGTCGACGGTGGCCGGGATGCCGTGCCGCCGATCCGCCAGTCCGTAGGCCTGGGTGACTCGAGGTCCCGACCGATCGTCGATCCGGACGACCCCGGAGAAGCCGGTTCGGCGGGCGATGTCGTCAAGCTCGATGGCGAGTTCCTCCATTCCTGAACCGTAGGGCGGCCGGCGCCACCGGCCCATCGGTTTGATTGCTGCCGCAGCCGGAAACCTGCTGATCGACAAAGCAGCGCACCACCCCGGAGACCTGCGAGCCGATTTCCCCGAAAGCGAGCCGACCATCATCACCCGCCTTGGGCCTTCCCCCCACCCGCTGGACCAGCGCGGCGAGACCGCGCCGTCCCGCGCGGCCGATGATCAATCGATCCGGTCCCTTGACCGGGCCGCGCAGGCCGCGCTGACGGTTGACGGGAAGGCTGACAGAGCACTGGATCTCGCCCGATCGGTAGGCCGCTGGCTGCCCTTCCCCGGAACCGGGCGCACCGCGGAACGCTGGGCGGTGCTGACCGCCGTGGCGGCCGCAGATCTCACCGCCGCCCGGGTGCTGGAGGCGCACACCGACGCGCTGGCGATCCTGGCCGAGGCGTCCGCCGACCCGGACGCCGCATTTTCACCGGAACCCGCACCGCGGCGACCGCCGCGCCGATCCCGACGGCGACCCGCTCCTCCGACCGGAGCGACCCGCGGACCTGGGGGGTGTTCGCGGCGGAGGGCCCCGGCGTCCGCGTCGATGCCCGCCGGGCACCGGGCGTACCGGGCGGCTGGCAACTGACCGGCACCAAGCCGTGGTGCTCGCTGGCCGGCGAGTTGACCAACGCGTTGATCACCGCGCATACCGGTGCCGGCACGCGGCGGTTGTTCTCCATCGACCTGCGCTGGTCCGGGTGTTCGGGTTGCCGAGAGTGGTTGGGTCGCCAAGGGGTTTGCCGGAGGTGGTTTCCGGCCCGATCGACCTGCTGGACTGCCCGGCGCGGCCGGTCGGACCCGACGGCTGGTACCTGGACCGGCCCGGATTCGGCTGGGGCGGCATCGGGGTGGCCGCGTGCTGGTTCGGCGGCGCCGTCGGGATCGCCCGCACCCTGCGCGAGCCTGCGCTGGGGGCGCGCGAACCGGACCAGATCGCCCAGATGCACGTGGGCGCAGTGGATGTCGCCATGACGTCCGCGCGATCCGTGCTCGATCACGCCGCCGTAGCGGTCGATCGCGGACGCGCCCGCGGCGCCGACGGGGCACTGCTCGCCGCCAGGGTGCGATCGGTGGTCGCGCGTACCGCCGAGGAGGTCATCAGCCGAGTCGGGCACTGCCTGGGTCCGGCACCGCTGGCCCGGGACGAGCGGCACGCCCGTCGGGTGGCGGACCTGGAACTGTACCTGCGCCAGCATCACGCCGAACGCGATGAGGCCGCGGTGGGCCGTCGCGTGCTCGAACTGCCGGAGTGGCCATGACCCCGACCCATCGGACCCCGCGACCGCTACATCCCGCAACAACGCCGGCCGACGCGGTCGGCGGTGATCTTCGACCACCGCGGCGCCGGGACCGCCGAGCAGGATTGGGCCACCTCGCGCGAAGTGAAAGGCGCACGGCCACTTGACCTCTCCGGATTCCACCGACTGGTGGTCACCGCGGCGCACCCGGACGACGAGTCGCTCGGCGCCGGCGGGCTGGTGTCCCGCGCGGTGCGGCTCGGCGTCCAGGTGATCGTTCTCGTCGCCTCGGCGGGCGAGGCCTCGCACCCGGATTCGCCGACCCACAGTCCGGAGCAACTGGCCCGGGTGCGGCGACGCGAACTGCGGGAGGCGGTGGCATCCCTCGCCCCGGCCGGGCAGGTCGACGTCCTCGACCTGCCCGACGGACGGCTGTCGCGGTCGTCGACGTGATCGCCGGCGAGATCCTCGACCGCATCGGCGATCAGTCCGGCCGGACGTTGCTGGTCGCGCCGTGGCACGAGGACAACCATCCGGATCACGCCGCCGTGTCCGCGGCGGCGCGACGCGTCGCACTGCGCACCGGCTGCCGACTGGTCGAGTATCCGATCTGGGCGTGGCACTGGGCTCGGCCGGAGCGACGGGACGTTGCCGGCCGGACCGGTTGGTCGCGCTGGACCTGACGCCTGCGCGAACGCCAGCAGAAGGACCGGGCGCTGGCGATCTACCGCAGCCAGGTGGCGCCACTGTCCGACGCGGCCGGTGACGAGCCCGTGGTACCCCCTGGTTTCGCCGAGCATTTCCGCCGTGACCGGGAGGTGTTCGTCGAGGTGACCATCCCTGCCTCGCCATCGCCATCGCCGGCGGGCGACCCGTCGACGGTCTTCCCGGGGCCGGGCGCGACCGCGGCGGGCCGAGCCGAGCAAGCCCAGCCTCGGATCGTGCGTTCTTCGATGACTTCTACCGGGCCGGCCCGGATCCGTGGGGATTCGAGAACCACTGGTACGAGAAGCGCAAGCGGGACATCACGCTGGCCAGCCTGCCCCGCCCGCGTTTCACCGCCGCCTTCGAACCCGGTTGTTCCATCGGGGTTCTCACCGCTGCGCTGGCCGAACGGTGTGACGCGATCCTGGCCACCGACATCTCGGCGGCGCCGTTGGAGTCGCCAGGCAGCGGCTCGCCGGCCACAGCGGGGTGCAGGTTCGAGCAGCGGCGGATTCCGGCGGAGTGGCCGCCGGGCTGGTTCGACCTGATCGTGCTGTCCGAGGTCTGCTATTACTGCGGGCCCGATGACCTCGGCCGGGTCATCAGCGCGGCGGCGGCGTCGCTGACCGGCGACGGGGTGCTGGTGGCGTGCCACTGGCGTCACCCCGTCGTGGACTACCCCGTCGGCGGCGACGAGGTGCACCGGCGCATCCGGCAGGAGTCGGGACTGGTCGTGCTCGCCGAACACGTCGAGGAGGACTTCCGGCTCGATGTGCTGGTCCGTCCGCCGGCCATCTCCGTCGCGCGCCGGGACGGGCTGGTGACGTGACCGCGCTGCCCGAGACGCTGCCCGCCGATGATCCGGGGACGGAGCCCGGGAATGAACCAGGAACCACCTCGTGGTCCGAACCTGTCGACCCACCGGGACTGTCACCGCCCGGCCCGCACGCAGTACCTGTACCGATACCTGCACCGATCGCGATTCGCACCGTCGGTGTCGTCGTGCCCGCCCGCAACGAGGAGTCACGGCTCCCCCGGTGCCTGGACGCACTGATCGCGGCCGCGACCCATCTCGGCGAGCGCTACCCGGCGGGCCCGGTGGTCCGGATCATCGTGGTGGTCGACCGCAGCACCGACCGAACCCTGCATGTCGCCGAGCAGTGGCCCGGGATCGAGGTGGTGCTCAGCGACGCCGGTCGGGTCGGGCGCGGCGCGAGCCGTGGGGGTCGATCACCTGCTGGCGTCGGAGGGCAGCCGCGGCAACCCGGCGTCGGCGGTGTGGGCCGCCTGCACCGACGCCGACTCCGCGGTGCCCGGCGACTGGCTGGTTCATCAGCTCGACACCGCACGGGGCGGCGCGGAGCTGATCCTTGGCACCGTCCGCCCGGAAGCCGGTGAGATCCAGGTAGCCGTGCTCGAGGACTGGCGGCGGCGGCACATCCTTACCGACGGGCACCCGCACGTGCACGGGGCGAACCTCGGGGTGCGTGGCGACATCTACCGTGCGGTCGGCGGGTTCCAGGACGTCGCGGTCGACGAGGACGTGCTGCTGGTGCGCGCCGTCCGATCCGCGGGCGGTCTGGTGGTCAGCAGTGGCGCGAGTCCCGGTGCTGACCAGCTCACGGACCGACGGGCGGGCGCCCGGCGGGTTCGCGCACTACCTGCGGGATATCCACGCCGAGCGGGGGTTGCTGGAGGCCTGAATTCCCGTCCGTCAGCGCCCGCGATCAGGGGTGTGTCAGTGTCCGGGCGGGGCGGGCTGACCGTAGCCGAGCTCCTGCGCGGTGTGCCGTGCGGCGTCGTCGATCGGGACCGCGACCACGGCGGTGCCGTAGGCGCAGATCTCCGTCCAGGTGTCGCCAAGGTCCGAGGTGTCGAACCGCATGCCGATGATGGCATTGCCGCCGCGCGACTTGGCCGAGTCGAACAAGCGGTTCATCGCCTCGTTGCGGCTTTCGGTCAGCTGCTTGGTCATCCCGCCGAGCTCGCCGCCGAAGATCGATTTGAAGCCGGCGCCCATCTGGGAGAACGCGTTGCGGGACCGAACCGTCAAGCCGAAGACTTCCCCACACACCCGTTGAATCTGCCATCCGGAGATCTCGTTCGTGGTGACCACCAGCATGATGCGCCCTCCTGTGAAATGTCGCGAACAACCTGTCCGATGTGTCAGAGTATGGGCTCGGCGATGGGGCAGTCCGCGGACCGACCACCCGATTGGTGGCCAACCGACACGTACTGATGGCGTGACAGCCGGACGTGCGGGAATACCCAGCCGGGTGTGACGGTCACCCGAACCAGCGGGTGACAAACGGGGGCGTTCGCTTCACACTAAAGGAGCACTCGCGCACACACTGTGCGTAGGTGCCGAGTTCTTGGGGGGCTCATGCGCATCAGATCTTTGGCGACCTGTCTTGCTCTGACCATGTCGGCGATGTTGATCCCGATCGCCGCGGACGCGGCGCAGCCAGTGGCGGCCACCTGCGGTGCCGTGCTGTCGACCGACGCCTACCTGCCGGCGGATCTGTCCTGCCCGGCCGGCAAGGGCCTGACCCTGGCCGGCAACGTCGTCCTTGACCTGAAGAACCACCAGCTGCTCGGCACCGGAAACAAGCAGGGCACCGGGGCTGAGCGTGCGGAGCGGGTCGACCGCGCAGGTCAAGAACGGGACGATTCGCGGATGGGGTTCCGGCGTCACGTTCGTTCCCGACGACGAAACGGGAGGTGTTTCCGGGAAGGCGACGATCAGCGGTGTGACGTTCACCGCGAACGACGTCGGGGTCGAGACCGGCGGCGGCGGCGACTACACCATCAAGGGCTCGCGATTCTTCACCAACCGCTGGGGCATCGGCGGGGTCTTCACCGGATCGATCACCGTGGCCGGCTCCCTTTTCAAGGGCAACGACACCGGCGCGCACCTGGATACCGCCGGCCTGGTGATCTCGACGTCGCGATTCGACCACAACAGCACCGGGGTGTACTGCGAAGAGGCGAACTGCACCCTGCGGACGAGCAGCTTCACCCACAACAAGACGGGCATCGCCACCAGAACATTCGGCGTCACGGCCACCTCGAATGTCATCAGCAACAACACCACGGGCCTCGACGGCGTCCGGCGCCATCGGCCACAATCTGTCGCGAAACACCTTCAATCACAACAAGACCGGTGTCAACTTCTTCGGCAGCAGCGGCACGTTGAGCCGCAACACCTTCATCGCGAACCACCTCGGGTTCACCTCGACCAGCAACGAGCTGCCCGATTTCGGCGCAACGCTGGATCACAACCGGTTCGTCCGCAATGTCGACGGGATTCACGTCGAGGACGGTGGCAACGGCCTGCTGGGCAACACCGCCGTCCGCAATACCGGCTGGGGCATCTTCGCGCCGGGTTCCGCCGATCTGGGCGGAAACCGGGCCTTCCGGAACGGGAATTCTCCGCAATGCGTCGGCGTCGCCTGCTGAGCGCGGCAGGCAGACCACCGCGCGTGGTGCCAAACCACCCCCACCAGCAGATGAGTGGACGAGTCGGTCTATAAGCCGGGTTCTGTTCCCGGGCGCCTTGCGGCGATCCCGTTCGGCGACCATCCATCTCGACGTACCGTTGCCGGCACATTCCAGCGGTCCACCCGCAGGCTCGGGCGGGCACCCTCGAACGCCTGCGCACTCCCGCCCGCACGAATGCGAACCGAGAGCTTCTCGACCTTGCTCCGGGTGGGGTTTACCGAGCCGTCCCGGTCACCCGGGACGCTGGTGGTCTCTTACACCACCGTTTCACCCTGACCGGTTCGCTCTCGCGAGCGAACCGGCGGTCTGTTCTCTGTGGCACTGTCCCGCGGCTCACGCCGGGTTGCCGTTGACAACCACCCTGCCCTGTGGAGCCCGGACTTTCCTCGGCGTCCGATCGACGATCGCCCCGGCGAGCCGGAGCGGATCAACAACCGAGCGACGCGGCCGCCCGACCGACTCGTCCGTGACGCAGCCTACTGCACCGTGCGATGGATACCGCCGTCCGCTGCCGGTCCGTTCGACAGGCCCTCCGGCCGTCTGACAGGCTCGCAGGATGCAACCGACACCGTCGATCACCAGTCCTGCCCGTTCGGGTTACGCCGACGTCAACGGGCTGCACCTGTACTACGAGATCTACGGCAGCGGAACGCCTCTGGTCCTCCTGCACGGTGGGATGCTGACCATCGAGCTCAGCTTCGGACCGTTGATTCCCACGCTGGCGGCCAGGCATCAGGTGATCGGCCTCGAGTTGCAGGGCCACGGTCGCACCGCCGACATCGACCGGGCCATCACCCCGGCCGCGCTGGCCAGCGACGTCGTGGCGCTGCTGGATCACCTTGGCATCGAACGGGCCCACGTGTTCGGCCACAGCATGGGCGGCGCGGTGGGCATGGAGCTGGCGATCAGCCACCCGACCAGGGTGCGCTCGCTGGTCGCCGCCTCCGTCAGTGTCCGACGGGAGGGCCTGCACGAAGAGCTGACCGACCCGGCCAAGATGGCCACCTCCACCCGGATGCCGACGGCGCAGGACTTCGCCGACTTCAGCGCGGCCTACGCCCGGCTGTCGCCCCACCCGGAGCACTTCAACGACTTTCTTGCCTCGCTTGTCCGCGTCCAACGCCGACACGGAGGGCTGGTCCGATGAGCTGTTGGCGGGCATCACCGCACCCGTCCTGCTGGTGCTCGGCGACCGCGATTTCACCACCGTCGAGCACGGGGCGTTGATGCAGCAGCTCATTCCCGGATCGCAGCTGGCCGTGCTGCCCGACACCACCCATATGCAGGTGACCCGCCGCCACGAGCTGCTGCTGCCGATGCTGGCGCGCTTCCTGGACTGAGCCGAGCAACACCGGCGCTGCCGGTGTTTGGCAGCCCGCCGATGCGGTAATCCCAGTGGGTATGGCGAAGGACCTGAGTACCAAGGACCGCAAGAAACTCAGCAAGAAGTCGTTCGCGTTGCCGGGCAAGCGGAAGTATCCGATCCCGGACAAGGCTCACGCTCGCAACGCGCTGGCCAGGGTCGCCCAGCACGGCACCCCTGCCGAGCAGAAGAAGGTCAAAGCCGCTGTGCACCAACGCTTTCCCAGCATCGGCAAGAAGAAGTCGAACGAAGTCCGACGAAGTCCTGACCCGCAGAGTCGGATCGGAGCTGACCCGCCATCACGTAGCGTTGCCCGGCAATGAACCCCGTGCTGGCGACCGTCATCGGTCTGTGTCTGCTGCTCGGCGTGTTGGCATTCTCCATCGCTCGGCCGCGGGGCCTGCCGGAAGCTGTGGCCGCCGTGCCGGCGGCGGTTCTCGCGCTGGTGTTGGGTCTGGTCACGCCGGCCCAAGCCGGCCAGACGCTCGGTCAGCTCTGGTCGACGATTCTCTTCCTCGCCGCGATCCTGCTGATCTCGCATCTCGCCGACGCCGACGGCGTGTTCTCCTGGCTGGGCGCCGTACTCTCCCGGCGCAGCCGGGGCGACCCGGTTCGGCTGCTCGGCTGGGTGTTCGTCGCGGCGGCCGTCACCACGGCGGTGCTGAGCCTGGACGCGACGGTGGTGCTGCTGACGCCGGTCATCCTCACCACGGTCCGCACCGTGCACGTCCGAGCGGCCCCGCACGTCTACGCGGCGACCCACCTGTCCAACAGCGCTTCGCTGCTGCTCCCGGTGTCCAACCTGACGAATCTGTTGGCGTACCAGGCATCCGGGCTGACATTTGTCGCCTTCGCCGGGCTGATGGCCGGTCCGTGGGCGGTCTGCCTGGCCGTCGAATACGTGATCTTCCGGCTGTTCTTCCGCACCGAGCTGCGCCAGCGGGACGACGACGCCGACAGCGGGGTCGCAGCGGGTGCCGACCTTCCTGCGACTCCTCGAACGGCGCTCGCCCTGCTGGGCGTGATCCTGCTGGGGTTCGCGGTGGGACCTGTCGTCGGCATCGAGCCGGTGGCGGTTGCGGTGGCCGGCGCCGTCGTCATGGCCGTGCGCGCGCTGGTGCGCCGTCAGGTGCGGCCGGCCGCGCTGGTGCGGGAGATCAACCCGCTGTTCCTGGTGTTCGTCGCCGCGCTCGGGGTGGTGGTCGACGGCGCCACCAGCCACGGTCTGCAGGACGCGCTGGCGGCGGCGGTTCCGGACGGCACGTCGCTACCGGCGCTGCTGGCGCTGGCGGCGGGCGCCGCGGTGCTCGCGAACCTGATCAACAACCTGCCCGCCACCCTGGTGCTGCTCGCGGCGCTGGGCGCGCACCCGGCGACCGGGGCGGTGCTGGCCGTGCTGATCGGCGTGAACGTCGGGCCGAACCTGACCTACACCGGATCGCTGGCCACCCTGCTCTGGCGGCGGGTGCTGCACGACCGTGGGCACCGGCCGTCGCTGGCCCGTTTCACCCGGCTCGGCCTGCTCACCGTGCCGACCTGCGTGCTGCTGGCCACCGTCGCTCTCTGGCTGGTGCTCACCCTCGGGTGAGCCCGGCGGGGAACAGGCAAACCCGGTGGTGTCGCCGTCGGGTCCCTAGCGCTGTGGGTCCGGGCGGGGCGGGTCCGGCCGGGGTGGGTCCGGCCGGGGTGGGCCCGGCCGCGCCATGATGCGCAGCACCTCCTCGTCAGGGGTCTGGGTGAAGTCGTCGTACCCCTGCCGCACCGCCATGAACGGCTCTGGCGTGCGCGCGCAGACCACCCGGTCAACGGTCCGGCCGAGTTCGCGGCAGGTGTCGGCGGCGCCGACGGGCACCGCCACGACAACCTCGCCGGGTCCGCGGCGCTGCACGGCCGCGACCGCCGCCCGCATGGTCGACCCGGTCGCCAGCCCGTCGTCCACGATGATCACCACCCGCCCGGTGATCGCCGCCGGCCCACGGTCGCCCCGGTAGGCCGCCACCCGTCGGCGCAGCTCAACGCATTCCCGCCGGTACACCGCGTCGAAGTCCTCGGCCGTGATCCGCAGGTGACGCAGCACGGTGTCGTTGCTGATCACCTCGATCGCGTCATCGACGTCGGCGATCGCGCCCATCGCCAACTCGGGCCGGTACGGCACGCCGAGCTTGCGCACCACCAGCACGTCCAGCGTCGCGCCCAGCGCCGTGGCGACCTCGGCGGCCACCGGGACTCCCCCGCGCGGCAGGCCCAGCACCACCACATCGTCCCGACCGGCGTAGTCACTCAACAGGCCGGCCAACTCCCGGCCCGCCTCGACCCGGCTCGCAAACCGTTCCGGCCGCCTGCCCATCGTCTCAGTCAAGCCCCGCCACGGGTCCGCGGCAATCCCAGTCGCCCGACCCGGACCGCCGGCGAGCCGCGTCTACCGGGTGACCGGCGCCGCGATCGGGACGGTGAGATGGCCGGTGTCGTTGACCACCCAGACCAGCACCGTGCCGTCGGGTTCCACGGTGAAGCCGGTCAGTGAGCCGGTGTCCACCCGCACCCGGTAACCGACCGTCGATTCCACGTTCAGCGCAGTGGCCAGGATCATCTTGCTGGTCGCGGCGTGCGTCACCAGCACCACCGTGTGCCCGCGGAAGGACTCGACCGTCTCGTTCAGCACCGGCCGTACCCGCTCCCGGATCCCGGTGAACGACTCGCCACCGGGGGGTTCGGCGTCGGGATCGGAGCGCCAGGCGGCGAACTCGGTCGGCCAGCGCTCCGCGATCTCCGCGGCGCGGAACCCGGTCCACTCCCCCAGCAAGCCGTCGTTGAGCCGTTCCTCCACAACGACCCGGACCCTGGCGGCGCCGGCAATGGCCTCCGCCGTGGTCCGGCACCGTTGCAGGGGCGAGGACAGCACGACCGACGGCGCGAGCGGCCGGATCCTGGCCGCCACCGCCTCCGCCTGCCGGCGACCGCGCGCGGTCAATGGCACATCCTCCCGGCCGGCGAACCTCGCCTCCGCACCCCAGGTCGTTTCGCCATGCCTGACCAGCAGGAACGTCGTTGCACCTGTCCGCGGGAAGGGCAGCGCGGCCGCTGGGTCCTGGACCGTGGGGGCGGTGTCAACGGCGTCGACCGGAGCCTCGAGATCGAGCGCGGGTTGGCCGTCGAGTGATCCGTCAGCACCGACCGAGCGCACCCAGCTGCGGCCTTCCCTGGCGGCATCCATGGCCTCATTCGCCAGCCGGTCCGCGTGCGTGTTCTGGGCCCGCGGCACCCACTCGAACGTCACCTTGTCGAAATCCTGCACCAAGCCGGAAGCCTTGCGCGCCAACGGTTTCATGTCCGGATGCTTGACCTGCCAGCGCCCGGACATCTGCTCGACGACGAGCTTGGAGTCCATTCGCACGTCCACCCGCGCCGCACCCAGCTCGCGCGCTGCCTCCAGTCCGGCGATCAGGCCGGAGTACTCGGCGACGTTGTTGGTGACCCGGCCCAACGAAGCAGCGCGCTCGGCCAGCACCGTGCCGTCGGGCGCCAGCACCACCGAGCCGTACCCGGCCGGACCCGGATTGCCGCGGGAGCCGCCGTCGGCGTACATCACGACCCGGTCGTGGGGGCTGTCGCTCCCGTCGGTGGGGCTCACGAACGGCTCTCGGTCACGAACGGACGAGGATCGCGCCGCACTCGGTGCAGCGCACCACGGCGTCGTCCGGCGCGGCGTGAATCTCGCCCAGCGCGACCCGGTCCAGGTCCATCCGGCACGCCTCGCAGCGCGATCCGTGCAGCGGCGCGGCGGCGATCTTGCCGGTCGCGTAGATGCGGTCGTAGAGCGCCAGCAGGTCCGCCGGCATGCCGGCGGCCACCTCGGCCCGCTGCACCCTGGCCCGCTCCAGCCCGTCGTCGATATCGGCGAAGGCGTCGTCGCGCCGGGACTGCGCGGCTTCGAGTTCGGTGCGTGCCTGGGTGAGCTCCCCGTCGATCCGGGCGAGCGCGGCGTCGGCCACCTCGCGCCGTTCCATCAGCTCCAGCGCCTCGTCCTCCAGCACGGACTGCCGCCGGGTCAACGACTGGATCTCGTGCTGCAGGTTCGACAGGTCCTTGGCCGGTCCGGCGCCGGAGGCGATCCGTTCGGCGTCGCGCTTGGCCCTGGCCCGCACCGCGTCGATCTCGTTGTCCAGCTTGCGGCCGGCCCGGTCCAGGTCACTGACCTCGGTCTGGGCCAGCACCGACTCGCCGCGCAGTTCCTCGACCCGGCCGGTGCCGGCGGCGATCACCGCGAGTTCGGGCAGCGTGCGGCGTCGATGTTCGGCGTTGGAGATCTCCCGGTCCAGCCGCGCCAGGTCCAGTAGGCGCAGCTGGGTGAACGGGTTGACCTTCGCCACCATGGCAGACCTCCCGTCTCTGGTCATTGCGCCCTCGCGGGCAGGTCCGGAGCATCGCGATCGGGCGCGGCAGTCCGACGTGGCGACGCTACCGGAGATCGTCCGGCCGCTCAGCCTCCGGTTCCGGCGGCCGGCCCGGCGACACCGGGGCCACCGCCGCCGGACGGCACCTGCAGCGTCCAGGGATCGGTGCGCAGGGTCGACACGGTGGCCGTCACCGCGCCGAACGTGCCCTGCTCGACGAGCAGCGCCGCGTTGGCCAGCCAGGGCCATTCGCCGGCCCAGTGCGCGACCTCAATGATCGCCGGGTTGGCCGGGTCCGCGACGAAGTCGGCGACGACGTGGTGCCGCAGGTCGGAGGTCAGGTAGACGTCGGCGCCCGACGCCGCCGCGGCGGCCAACTCGGAATCGCCGGCACCGCCGCAGACGGCCACCGTGGTGATCATTCGCTCCGGGTCACCGGCCGCCCGCACTCCGGTGACGGTCGCCGGCAACCGGTCCGCCGCCAGCGCGGCGAACTGGCGCAGGGTCATCGGCCTGGTCAGCCGGCCCACCCGGCCGCTCCCGGTGTGCGCGGGATCGGCCTCGTCCGGCCGCAGCGGTCGCTGGTCGGTCAGCCCCAACGCGGCGGCCAGCGCGCTGTTCACCCCGCCGGGCGCCCGGTCGGCGTTGGTGTGCGCCGCCACGTGCGCCACCCCGGCGCGGATCATCCGGTGCAGCAGAACACCTTTCGCCCGGTCCGCGGCCACCGATTGCACCGGCCGGAACAGCAGCGGGTGGTGGGTGATGAGCAGCTGGGCACCGCCGCGGATCGCCTCGTCGACGGTGGCGGCGTCCACGTCGACGGCCAGCAGCACGGCGGTGACCGGGTCGTCCGGGTCGCCACAGGTCAACCCGATCCCGGTGTCCCAGTCCTCGGCGAGCGATTCCGGGTACGCCCGGTGCAGCACATCCAGGACGTCACGAACGCGGGCCATGGCGCCTGAGTCTGCCAGTCCGGGTGACAATGGGCGGGTGACGGCTGCTCCTCGTTTCCGGTCCGCGCACGAGTCCGACGCGTTCAAGCAGGACGACGCGCGATTCCACGTGTGCGTGGTCTGCTCGGGCAACATCTGCCGCTCGCCGATCGCCGAACAGGTGCTGCGGGCGGAGATCGACCACGCGGGCCTGTCCGACCAGGTGCGGGTGTCCAGCGCCGGCACCGGCGACTGGCACGTCGGCCAGGGCGCCAACGAGCGTGCGGTGCGGGTGTTGCGGGCGGCCGGGCTGGCGACCGAGCACCGCGCGCGGCAGATCAGCCGGGCCGACCTGGACGACATCGACCTGGTGCTCGCCGCCGACCGAGGTCACCTCCGGGAGTTGCGCCGGCTGACGTCGGACCGCGACAAGGTCGCGCTGTTGCGCAGTTTCGACCCGGATGCCGACGACGACGAGGTGCCCGATCCCTACTACGGCCCTGACTCCGGGTTCGACGAGGTGCTCGCCATGACCCAGGCCGCCGCGCCGTGGGTCGTCGACGAGATCCGGCGCAGGCTAGGGCATTCCGGCCGGTGACGGCCACCCCGGCTCGATCGACCCCGTCGGCACAGCCTGCGGAACAGGATCCGCCCACCGGACTCCGCCGCTGGGCGTTCCTGATCCGGCCGGGCTGGCTGGCCATGATCGCGGTCGTGCTCGGGTTCGCCGCGGCCTGTTTCCTGATCCTGGCGCCCTGGCAGTTCGGCCGGAACGCCGAGCGGTCGGCGCAGAACGACGCCGTGCAGGCCGCCGTCACGCGCGTCGGCGGTGCCGGTCACCGACCTGATGTCGACCACCGCCGAGCCGGCCGCCGACGCGATCTGGCGGCCGGTGACGGCGACCGGGGTCTACGAACCCGACCGGCAGGTCTACGTCCGGCTGCGGCAGGACGGCGGCGGGAA
Source organism: uncultured Actinomycetota bacterium (assembly GCA_963709895.1). Taxonomy (GTDB): domain Bacteria; phylum Actinomycetota; class Actinomycetes; order Mycobacteriales; family Nakamurellaceae; genus Nakamurella. The sequence goes on from CAVPYD010000005.1 coordinate 190,689, forward strand.
TCCGGTGTCCGAGGTGATCGTGCCGCTGCTGCTGGCCGACGGCAGCCGACTGCTGGTGGACCGCGGGTACGTCTCGTTCAGCGACGTCCAGGAGGGTGTCCCGCTGCCGGCACTGCCGACGGGAACGGTGACGGTCACCGGTCGGGTCCAGGTGGACCAGACCGATCCGGCCAACCGGGCAGCCGTGCAGGTCGATGGCCGCACCGAGGTCTACGCGATCAACGCGGCCGCCGTCCCGGCCGCCGGTGCCGCGGCGGGTGTTGGTGATACCGACACGTTCTACCGCGGGTACGTCCAGCTGACCGCGCAGAGCCCGGGCGCGCTCGGGGAGATCGGGCTGCCGCAGGTGGACGCCGGGCCGTTCCTGTCGTACGCGTTGCAGTGGTGCGCGTTCGGTGTGATCGCACTGATCGGGCTGGCGGTGTTCATCTTCCGGGAGGCGACCGGCGGCCGACCGGAGGACGACCACGACTGGATCGGCAGGGACGAGCCGCCAGTCGGGCAGGACTGGGACGGGCAGCCGAGTGCCGCCGCGGGCTCCTCCGCTGACGTCAAACAGGCCGCCGGTGACGCTGCTCTGGACAGCACACCCGTCCCCGCTGCCGGGTCGCGCCGCCGCCGCTCGCGGGACGGGTTCGATCGCTCGCAGCTCTACGACGAGTGAGACCGGGTGGCGGATGGTCGAGGACCGGGTGCCGATGAAGGCGGTCGGGCCGACGGGCCGGATCGCACCGGTTGGGCGGATCGCGCCGCCGCTGCCGAACGGGCGGTGACCGACCGGTCGCTGCGCCGGCTGTGGGCGCTACCGGCCACCGCCCTCGGGCTCAACAGCTCGCCGCCGCCGGTCGTCCACCGATCGTTCCTCGGCTGGAACTACTGGTGGCAGGCACACCTGCTCGACTGCCTGGTGGACGCCGAGATCCGCGATCCGCAGCCGGATCGCCGTCGGCGGATCGTCGCTCTGGTGCGTGGCATCAGGATCCGCAATCTGGGGAGCTGGACGAATCGGTACTACGACGACATGGCCTGGCTCGCCCTGGCCCTGCTGCGATGCGACACCCGCCTCGGCACCGACCACGGTTCGGCGGTCCGGCTGCTGACCGCCGAGATCGACTCCGCCTGGTCCGATGCGGAAGGTGGCGGCATCCCGTGGCGGCGCGGGGACGAATTCAAGAACACCCCCGCCAACGGGCCGGCCGCGATCCTGCTGGCCCGCACCGGCCACCTCGACCGTGCGGTGGCGACGGTGGACTGGATCGACGCGCGGCTCCGCGACCCGGACACCGGGCTGATCTGGGACGGTCTGCGGCCCGGCCAGATCGAGAAGGTCGTCTACAGCTACTGCCAGGGGGTCGTGCTGGGCGCCGAACTCGAGGTGACTGCCCGCACCGGCCGACCACGGGATCGGATCCACCGGCTGGTGGCCGCCGTCGACCGTCGGCTGTCATCCCCTACCGGGGTGCTGGCCGGGCACGCGGGCGGTGATTCCGGTCTGTTCACCGGCATTCTGGCCCGTTACCTGGCGCTGGTGGCGGTCGAGCCGCGATCCGCCCAGTCCGCCGACCCCGCCGATGTCACGTCGCGAGCGATGGCCCGCAGGTTGGTGCTGGAGTCCGCAGCCTCGGCATGGTCGAACGCCGCAGTCGCCGACGGGGTACCGCTGTTCGGCGCCGACTGGTCCCGCCCGGTCCGGCCGTCATCCGGGAAGGATCGCGGCCGGCGCACCGAGCGAGACCTGTCGGTGCAGCTGTCGGGCTGGATGCTGATGGAAGCCGCTGCGACCCTTGCAGAGTGACGTGCGGTCAGGGGTTCTGGGTCCTGAGCAGGAACACCGCGTACGCGGTGATCCAGGCGAAGCCGAGCGCGACGGCGAGGAACAGCCGCCAACTGAAGCCGGGTCCGAACGGAATGCTCAGCAGCAGGCAGGCCACGGCGACGACCCTGGTGATGATCGCGGCGGCGCGGCGGTGGCCGGCGCTGAAGCGATGCGCCACCACGAAGCACGCCGCGACGAGCGCCACGAACGCCAGCGGCGGCGCGATCGCATGCATCAACCCGTGCGTGCTCAGGCTGGTCGGATAGTCGTCCGGTGTCCCGGGCGGGTAGGCCAACGCCGCGTCCGGGACGAACGCACCGCCGATGAGCAGTCCGATCCCGAACACCGCGAGCAGGGCGGGTGCCCAGGTGCGGCCGGGCCCGGTGCCGAGCCGGCGGTTGACACCGGCCGCGAACGCCAGGCTGAGCAGGCCGGCCAGCAGGAAATTGCTGATCTGGATCCAGCCGAGATCGCCCAGTGACAGCATGCTGAGTGGCTGATGGGACAGGCTGAACCCGGTGCGGGTCGCTGCTTGCACGCCGGCAGTGACGACGAAGACAGGCCCGGCGACGACGCCCGCGCCGAGCAGCAGCCGGGTGGACGTCGTCTGGGTAGTGGTGGCGCTGGAGGCAGTGGTACTGGTGAATGTCATGGTGGGTCCTTCCTGTTGTGGAGAGGAACAAGGCGTGGTGGAGCCGGTCACTCCCACGTCGACCCGCCTCGTTCGTTCTCGACACACGGGACCGGAATTTCGGGCGAAGATTCCCCAAAAAATCTTGCTGACCGGTGTCGAGAACCGGCGCCGCTGGTCGACGTGACCGCAGTGGCCGGCGCCGAGGACCGGCCGCACCGAAGGAGGAACACCATGCGTTTCATGACGTTCGTCAAGTTCGACGAGTCCCTGCCCTGGGGACCGCCGCCACCTGGGCTGTTCGAGGCGATGGGTCAGTACGCCATCGAGGGTGCGGTGAACGGAACCCTGGTCGAGCAGGGCGGTCTCGGGTCCAGCGAGCAGGGCGCCATCGTGTCGCTGGCCGACGGCTCGATCACCACCCACGACGGCCCGTTCACCGAGGCCAAGGAGCTCATCGGCGGGTACGCGGTGATCGAGGTCAGGTCCAAGGACGAGGCGATCGAGCTGGCCAGGCGGCTGCTGCAGATTCACCTGGACAACTGGCCCGGCTGGGAGGGCAGCTGCGAGGTCCGGCAGCTGTTCGTGAACCCGGTGGACGTTCCGGCCTGACCGGCGGCGGCCCGGAGGTTTGCCCGCTGACGGCGCGGGGTGCTCTGATCGATGGGTGAGCGAGCAGAGCACCGCCGCAGCGACGGCCCGGGGTGCGATCGAGGCGGTCTGGCGGCTGGAATCGACCAGGCTGATCGCCGCACTGGTGCGCATCGTCCGTGACGTCGGGATGGCCGAGGACCTGGCGCAGGACGCGCTGGTCGCCGCACTCGCGCAATGGCCGGCCGAGGGCATCCCCAACAACCCGGCAGCGTGGCTGATGACGGCCGCGAAACGCCGGGCCATCGATCAGTTCAGGCAGAGCGAGCGGCGGGATCGCGGTTATTCCGCGATCGCCCGAGATCAGGCGGATGAGGTGATCATGCCCGATTTCACCGCAGCCCTCGACCATGTCGAAGACGACGTGCTGCGGTTGATGTTCGTCTGCTGCCACCCGTCGCTGACCACCGACGCGCAGACGACGCTCACGTTGAAATTGGTCGGCGGGCTGAGCGCGCGGGAGATCGCCCGGTCGTTCCTCACCTCAGAGGCCACCGTCGCGCAGCGGGTGGTCAGGGCCAAGCGCACCTTGGCCGATGCCCGAGCGGCGCTGGAGGAGCCCGATGCCGCGGAGCGGCAGGTCCGGTTGGCCGCCGTGCTGATGGTGGTTTACCTGCTGTTCAACGAGGGCTACTCGGCGACCGCGGGCGACGACTGGATGCGGCCGGCACTGTGCGACGAGGCCATCCGGCTCGGCCGCATCCTGACCGCCTTGGTACCGACAGATGCTGAGGTGCATGGACTTTCGGCGTTGATGGAGCTGCAGTCGTCCAGGCTCGGCGCTCGCACCGGACCCGACGGTGAGCCGGTGCTGCTACTGGACCAGGACCGCAGCCGGTGGGATCGGACCCACCTGCGCCGGGGGCTTGCCGCGCTGGACCGGGCCGAGGCGCTGACGGCGACCACCGATGGACCCGGCAGCTACACGCTGCAGGCCGCCATCGCCGCCTGCCATGCCCGGGCCGGCACCGCCGAGGAGACCGACTGGGTGCGCATCGCCGCGCTGTACGAGCAACTGGCCCGGATCAGCGGGTCGCCGGTGGTCGAGCTGAACCGAGCGGTGGCGTTGGGCATGGCCTACGGGCCGAGCGCCGGGCTGACCTTGATCGACCAACTGGTCGACCTTCCCGCGCTCCGCGGCTATCACCTGCTGCCGAGCGTGCGCGGCGACCTGCTCGACAAGCTCGGCCGGCGGGACGGAGGCGCGGGCGGAGTTCGAGCGCGCAGCGGCACTGACGAAGAACGGCCGGGAACGCGCGCTGTTGTTGGCCCGGGCTTCTCAGGGCTGACCTGCCCGTGGATAGTCTCCTGCCATGCGCGTCGGAGTCGTGATCCTGCCCCAGTTCCGCTGGCCCGAGGCGCGGGCCCGGTGGAAGGCGGTGGAAGACAAGGGTTTTGCACACGGCTGGACGTATGACCACCTGGCCTGGCGGGATCTGGCCGACCAGGACTGGTTCGGCACCATCCCCACCCTGACCGCGGCGGCCACGGCGACCAGCACGCTGCGGCTTGGCACCTGGGTGACCTCGCCCAACTTCCGGCATCCGGTCACCCTGGCCAAGGACCTGATGACCCTGGACGACATCTCCGGCGGCCGGATGATCGCCGGCATCGGCGCCGGCGGTGTCGGCTGGGACGCCGAGGTTCTCGGTGCCGAGGTGCTCCCGCCCGGTCCCCGGGTGAGCCGGCTCGACGAGTTCGTCACGCTCGTCGACCTTCTCCTCAGCCAACCCGACACCACCTGGCACGGAACGTATTTCCATGCGGTGCGGGCCCGGATGATCCCCCCGGGGAGCCGGGCCCGGCTGCCCGCTGGTGGTCGCGGCGAACGGGCCGCGGGCGATGAAGGTGGCGGCCACGACCGACGGGTGGGCCACCACCGGCGTCCACGGACCGGAGGCCACGGTTGACCAGTGGTGGGAGGGCGTCGCGGGTTTGTCGCGCCGGTTCTCCGATGTCGCCGCGGCGGCGGGCCGCGAGCCGGCGGAATTCGGGCGATACCTGAGTGTGGACTCAGCGCCGGTGTTCTCGTTGAGCAGCCTGGACACCTTCACCGACGCCGCCGGCCGGGCGGAGGAACTGGGGTTCACCGATCTGGTCGTGCATTGGCCGCGGCCGGACGGCGTCTACGCAGGTGATGAGCGGGTGCTGGACCAGGTCGCAGCGTTGCTGGTGGACGGGCACGTCCGGCTGTAGGAGGCGCCGCCCGGCGGTCCCCAACGGGAAGTGCTGATCAGCGCGGTTGGATTCCCCGGCGCGGTGTGGGCACGGGTGGATCGATCCGACCGGCGAACACCACGGCCGCCGCGGCGAGCATCACGGCGCCGCCGGCGGCAGTCACCCAGGGGCCGATCTCCGCATAGGTCTCGCCGGCGTCGAAGACCCCAGCGTCGCCGGGGGCGATGCCGCGCAGCACACCCCACCCCACGCAGGCCAGGCCGCACAGGGTCAGCACCGCCGCGGTGATCCGGTGCGGACGACCGTTCCGGCCGACGGTCGCGGCCAACGCGATCGCGGCGACCACGCCGACGGCGCCGAAGAGCAGCCCGATCAGCCCTGGCCGGTAGGTCCACTCCTGCATCACGTCGTTGAGGTTGGTGCCAGCGATGGAACTCGTGCCGGAGATCGACCCCCACCCGGTGATGCTCGTCGTGCCGCCGTCCTCGGTGTCGGTGCCGATCCAGGGGAGGAAGGAGGCAAGCGCGGCGGCGGCCCCACCGACGGCCGCGATCGCCGCGACGCCACGCCGGACCCGGGTGGTCCCGTCGGGCCGTGCCTGCATCAAGGTCCTCGTCTCTGTCGCCACCGGCGGCACGCCATTGGTCGGGGTGCATTCGGTTGGGTGCAGTCGGTCGGGAGAGCCATGCTCAGCCGCCGACGGTACCCAACGGGCGCCGTCTCGCGTGGGTGGCGCGCGACCCCGCAGTCGCGATCGCGGCCGGTCGCCGTGAGGCGATCGGCCGCGAATCACCCGGGAGGGGGACCCGGTCTGTCCGACGATCTACGGCGTGCCGTAGCTCGTCAGGGTCTCGTAACACATGAAGTACGTGGTCCGCCATGCTGAGGGCCGGACCAGCTCGGTCAGCAGCTTCAGGGTGTTCGGCATCGAGACGCCCAACCGGTTCGCGTACTCGTTGTAGCCGATCTCCCAGGTGATCTTCCAGGCGCCGTTCCCGGTGCCCATCGGCTGGGTACCCACCCAGTTCGGCGGAGGATTCTGGCCGCCCTTGACCGCCGCGTACACGTAGCCGGTGTTCAACTCCATGGCGGTCACGATGCGGTTCTTCTCGGCGCCGTACAGGTCGACACCCTGCAGTCGGGCGGTCTCGGCACCGTCGATCATCGCGCCCATACCCATTGCCATGTGGTTGGGATCGCGGAGGGTTTCACCCTCGAGCCCACTGATGTACCTGGTCGGGTTGTACCAGTAGTTGCTGAACGACGTCGCCGTCATGCTGGACCGCTCGTACATGGTGCCAGGGGGCGAGATCGGCATTCCGGCCAGTTGCGGCAGGGTGTTCTGGTCCCCTGCCATGTAAATGGCTGCCGGGACCTGCGCCCGCCAATCGGCGACACCGTTGTCGAAGGTGGCGAAGTCGTCGGTGAAGATTCCGATATCCATCGTCGCATCGGCCATCGACAGCAGCCAGTTCGCGCCGCCGCCGGTCCAACCATTGATCACATGCGGCAGGAATGCCTTCTTCAGCATCGCGGTGAACTGATTCACGTCAAAGGAGGGCTGACCGGCCGGCGCGGTGTAGGTGTACCGCATGATCTCCGCTGCCCGGGTGTACACCTCGCCGTTCCAGGCTGCCACCAGGTGGCCGTTCTTGTAGACGCTCGTATCGAATTTGTGGTCGATGAGCACCGCCGACCAGGCGTTGAGAATCTTGATGGCCATTTGTGCATTGGCGGTATTTCCGGTGTAGTACCAGAGCAGCGCCTGGGTGTACGCCGCGACGCCGTCATTGATGGAGTCGTAGCAACCCTCGTCGGGGTCGTTGAACGAGCCGCAACCGATGTACGCCACCGGTCGTGGGGTCCACGACAGCGAACTGTAGGCCACGCCGGTGTTGGTTCCGTGGTCGGCCTTGGCGGCCTTGGCGTAGCCGAGAGCGGTCGTCCAGGGCTGCGCCCCGGCTGCGATCTTGTCCTTGACGAAGCTGAGTTGTGCTGCGCCCAAGAGGATCCCGGGGTGGGCGAAGGTCCGCGGCAACTCGACAGCCTGCGCCGAGAGATTCCGGGTCTTGAGGGTGGTCGGCGATCCGGCACCGCCGATGTAACCCCAGATGCTGACCGGGCCGGCGGCCGTCACGCGATCGACCGCCGCGTCGGAGTAGTTCAACTGCCAGTCCGGCTTTGTCGTTCCGGCCGGCCAGGCGCGTGCGGTGATCGCGACCGGATTCGTTCCGGTGACCTGGATCTCGACGCTGGTCCAGCTACCGGCGGCCACCGGAGCCGGCAGGGTCTGGATGGCAAGGTTGGTGGCGGCGGTCCCGGTCAACTTGGTGATCGCGATCGTGCCGACCGTGCCGGTGATCTTGAAGCGGGCAGCGTAGGCCGCGGCCGCCGAATCACGGAGCTGGATCTCCTGGTAGGTGTTGGTGGTCGTGCCGGAGGCCAGGGTGTACGAGAAGTCCGCGCTGGCAATGGCGTCCTGGGTCTGGACGTCGGCGAGCGATGCCTCCGCCGACTTGCCGCCCGTCAGGGCGAACTGCCCGCCCGCGGCGGTGACCGAGGCAACCGCGGCGGGTGTGACGGTATAGGCGCCACCTACTGTCGCCGAACCCCAACCGCCGGTCGCCGTCCGGGACAGCGAGTCGGTCGCCAGCGTTCCGGTCGGAACGTACTGTGGCGCCGCCAGAGCCAGGCTCGGCAGTCCCAGCAGCGCGACACTGGCCGCGGTCGCCACCACCACCACCCTGCTCCATGCCCCACGACGCGCGGACAGCCGCGAACCGGGAATTCGGCGGCGTTCGACCTGTGGCTTCCGACCATGAACTGTGAACATTTTCCCCTCCTGGTCATGCAACCTGCCGCAGTGATTCCCCCGTTGGATTCGGTGCGCGTCCGGTCGATTCGTTCCCCGGGTTATTCCGTCAGGGTTATTCCGTCAGGAATCTCGCGCGACGACTGCTCGTTCTCGCCCGCCCACTGCAGGCTGTGGCGGAACGGAAATCAGTTGTCCGTCGTGAAGAGCTGTCCGGCTCCGCACATGCGATCGGCCGGATCGGCCCGCGCACCCCGCGCCGGCCTGCTGCCCTGAGAATTCCGCCCTGCGGAATGATGAGATGTCACGATGTTCGGCCCCTCCCCCTGTACTGCATCGGACTGTTCGTCCTGAGGTCACGGTCGTCCGATCCCACGACAGAAGGCAGAGCACGCAGGCCCCCGATGGGGCAGCGGAGTTCCCCGATATCTGCGCCCAAGTACTTCACCGCCGACACCGGGAGCGACTGCCCGGGGCGCAACATGCTCACTCCCCTAGCGCGGAAGAACATCGGGCAGGCCGCCAACGACCGCCAGGCGCATGACGTTCAGTGCGCCCCGGGTTACGTTCGGCAACACCCCGATGACGTTCCGCACCGGCTCAGTGACCTTTGGTGATCGATTGCCGCCGATCGGCCCATCGCGCCCGGCGCGACCCGGATAGGCTCGCCGCGTGCCACCACGACCGCCTGAAGTCGACGCCGCCGACGCCGGCCGGTCGACCCCCGGACCGAGCGGACCGGGCGCACCGGGCGCACCGGGCGCACCGACGATCGCGGTGCTGCTCGGCATCGACGGCGTCGTCGAGGTCAGCGACCTGGCTGCCCAGTCGTTCGCGCGACACGCCACCGACCACCTGCCGCAGCCCGCGGACGACGTCACCCGTGCGCTGATCGGCGGGATGCGCGGCTTTCTCGAAGGCCGGCCAGAGTTCCTGCCGTCGGACCCGGCCGTGATCGGCGCCCTGGACAATGCCGAGGACGGCGATCAGGCCGTTGAGATCCTGTGCAGGGCAGCGGGTCTGACCCCACGGCAGATCGTCGAGGCCCGGCATGCCGCCCGCGTCGATCTGGCGAACTCGGCGTGGGCCATCGAAGCGGCACCCGGGTTGGCCCAACTGATCGTCGGGATTCCGCCCGACACCCACCTCGCCGCCGTCGCGCACGACGCGACCGGAATTGCCGAGGTGCTCGATTCCGTCGGGATCACCGACAGGATCGACGAGTTCCTTGTCGATCAGGGTGGCACCGAGGGCAGGGAGCAAGTTGTCCGGCATGTCCTGGCCGCTGTCGGCTTGACGACCACGCCCGACCGGCTGCTGGTCGTCGGCGCGCGCTGGGATCCTGATCTCGCGGTTCCGCAGGCCGCCGGCTGCACCACCGCGCTGGTCGACCGGTTCGGTCACGGCCGCGGGACACCGACCTGGCGGGCGAGGGGGCTCGCGGGCCTGGTCGCGAACGTCGTCGGCTGGGCGGCCGCGTCGGGGGCGGTGCCCACATGACACCCGATGGCACCACGCACGACCGCCGCCGCGACGACTGGCTCACCCCGGACGGCGTGCCCGTCGAGTTCCCCACCCATCTGCTGGCGCATCTCTCGGACACCCATCTGACCTCGGTCGGGATCCGCTACAACGGGGTGATCGACGCCGACGCAGCGCTCGACCGCGCCGTCGCGGTGCTGCGCGCCGCGGTGGCCACGGGTCGGCACCTCGACGCGGTCGTGGTGTCCGGCGACCTGGCGGACTCCGGCGATCCGGACGCCTACCGCCGGCTCGAGGCGGCGCTCGGCCGCATCGCCCTCGACCGGGGTGCCGAGTTGCCGCTCATTTTCGCGACCGGCAATCACGACGTGAGGGTTGCATTCCACCGGTATCTGTTGCGGCGCAAGGATATCGACGAACCGATTCTGCAGGTTCACGTCGTCCGCGGGCTGCGGATCATCGTGCTGGACTCCACCATCCCCGGACACGGTCACGGCCGGCTCCTGCCCGAGCACCTGGCCGCCCTTCGCGCCGAGCTCCGCACGCGCGCCGAAGCGGGCACCGTCGTCGTCCTGCACCACGCCCCACTCCCGCCGCCGTCGCCGCTGCTGAGCTATTTCGCCCTCGAATCGCGCTCACGCACGGCGCTGGCGGCGGCCGTCGCCGGGACCGACGTGCGGCTGATCCTGGCCGGGCACCACCACCTGGCGCAGTCGGGGATGCTCGGCGCCGTGCCGGTCGCGGTCGCGGGTTCGACCGCGATCCGCACCGACCCGCTCGGTCCCGCCGGGCACGAGCGGACCTTCGCCGACGGTGCATTCAACCTTGTCGAGTTCTATACCGACACGCTGACCGTGTCGGTGATCCCGGTCAGCGGAGCGCCGGGCGTCTTCGACCTCGACGCCGCGGGCTGCCGGGCCGTGATCGACGCGCACCCGGTGGACGACGGTCCGCGCTGATCCGCCGTGCCGACCGACCGGTGCGCCTGGTGGGTGCGGAGATGCGGAAAGGGGCCGCGGGAGTCGTTCCCGCGGCCCCTTCTCGGGTGGTGCTGCGTGGGGTCAGGCGTTGACCCGGTGTTGGTGCTACGGGGTCAGGCGTTGACCCGCATGCTGTTGTCGTTGTGTTCGGCGGCGGCGCGTTCGACGGGGCCGAAGGTTTCTTTGGTGACCAGGGTGGCGATCAGGCCGATGAGGCCGTAGAGGCAGAACAGTGAGGCGGCGCCGACCCAGCCCCAGCTGGCGTAGAGCAGGGTGACGACGAATGGGGTGAACCCGGAGACGACGGCGGAGAACTGGTAGGCCATGGAGGCGCCGGAGGAGCGGGTGTTGGCGTTGAACAGTTCGGGGAACCAGGAGCCCTGCGCGCCGGCCAGGGAGTTCTGGCAGACGGCGTAGGCGATGACCACGGCGATCACGATGAGGACCGCGATACCGGTGTTGACGAGCAGGAACATCGGGAAGGCGAAGACGACCATGACCAGGGTGCCGAACAGGTAGATCGGTCGGCGGCCGACCTTGTCGGTGGCTTTGCCCCAGTTGTAGGTGGCGAAGATGCCGATCGCGGAGGCCACGCAGATGGCGACCAGGGTCAGGGTGTTGTCGGCCAGTTTCTCGGTTTTGAGGTAGGAGAGCATGAAGGTGATGGCCACGGCGTAGCCGGCGGTTTCGGCGATGCGCAGGCCGATGCCGCGCAGGATGTTCCGCCAGTCGTCGCGGAGGACCTGGGTGATGGGGTTCTTGACGATCTCGCCGCGGGCCTTGACCTCTTCGAACACCGGGGATTCGGGGATCTTGGAGCGGATGATCAGGCCGACGATGACCAGCACGACGGACAGCAGGAACGGGATCCGCCAGGCCCAGGTGCCGGGCAGGTGCACGGAGACGAGGAAGACCAGGTTGGCCAGCAGCAGCCCGACGGGGAAGCCGGCCTGCACGATGCCGGTGTATTTGCCCTTGGTGCGCCAGGGGGCGTGTTCGTAGGTCATCAGGATGGCGCCGCCCCATTCGGCGCCGTAGGCCAGGCCTTGGACGACGCGGACCAGGACGAGCAGGATGCCGGCCCAGATGCCGACGCTCTGGTAGGTGGGCAGCAGGCCGATGCAGAAGGTGGCCAGGCCCATCAGCATCAGGCTGGCGACGAGAACCGGTTTGCGGCCTACCTTGTCGCCGAGGTACCCGCCGATGACGCCGCCGAGCGGGCGGACGGCGAAGCCGACGCCGAGGGTGGCGAAGGACAGCAGGGTGCCGGTGAGCGGGTCACCGGAGGGGAAGAAGTCGTGGCTGAAGTACAACGCCGCCGCGGTGCCGTAGCCGATGAAGTCGTAGGCCTCGATGGTGGCCCCGATTCCCGAGCTGATGGCCACCTTCCGCGTGCTGGTGGTGCCCTGGGCGTTGCCTTCCAGGGAGGCGAGTGGGAGGTGCTCACCGTCGAGGCTCCAATCTCGTCCGCTGCAGTGCGGACTTGGGTCTTCTTCACCGGCGGCGTCACCATTCTCCGACCGGCTGCTGTTGACTGTCAACAGCGACATGAGAACTATGACCTAGCCGCACTCGACTGTCAACAGTCAACAGAGAACTTTGGCTTGGACTGGGCTCCGTCGTTCCGCGCTCGGAGAAATGCGTGTGCGGGCAGAGTGGAGCCCGTTGTGGGTTGCCTCGACCGGCCTCTTGGCGCGCTTGCGGCGACGCAGCAAGTGACGCGCCCGGTTTTGCGGTGCGGGCGGTTTGCAGTGCGCGGTCAGGCGGTGCGGGCCTCGACGTTGTCCTGGTCGCGGGTGAGCAGGTTGTTGGCGGCCTCGCGCATGTGCTGGTCGACCGCGGTCCGGGCGGTGTCGGGGTCACCGGTGGCGATCGCGTCGATGACCTGTTGGTGCCGGGGCACGGACATGTTGGTTACCGCCTTGTCGGTGCCGGCGAACATGATCGACATGCGGATCGAGCCGGCCAGTGCCTCCCAGGTTCGGACCAGGGTGGTGTTGCCGGTGAGTTCGCACAGCAGTCGGTGGAAGGCCAGGTCGACCTCGACCATGTGGTTGATCGACCCGCTGGCCGCCTCGAGGGCGTCAAGGGCGGCCTGCAGTTTCTTGACCGAGCCGGTCAGGTCGGGTTGACCGCAGACAATGAAGGCGGCCAGGCCCTCCAGGGCGGCGCGGACCGCGAACATCTCCAGGATTTCTGTGTCGGACAGCGTGCGGACGGTCAGCCGTCCCCGCTCGCCGGCCTCGACCAGGCCCTCCTGCTGCAGTTGGCGCAGCGCCTCCCGCAGCGTTCCCCGCGAGATGCCAAGGGCGGCAGACAGTTCGGTCTCCACCAGCCTGGTCCCGGGCGCGATCTCGCCGGAGGTGACCGCGTTGCGCAACTGGTCAAGGGCCTGCTCGCGCAGGCTGGTCTTGGCCAGCCCGCCCAGGCTCGCGCCGAGCACCGGCCCGTTCGACGTCATGTCGATCCCCTTCCGTCTGCGCCGATCATAACCTGTTGATCGCCAGCCGTTGACTGTCGACAGGTAGTCGGTGAGACCGTCGTGACCCGGTTCCGGCGTGCGCCTGCCGGACTGGCCGCCGTGCGGTCGCGCTCGGCGTTCTACCCGGAAGGGTCCCGATCGTGCTCGGCGTCGAGCAGGGTGCGGGCGGCCTGGCGCAGGTGCGCGTCGACCGCGCTCCGGGCGGTGTCGGGGTCGCCGGTGGCGATCGCGTCGACGATGTGCCGGTGGCGGACCGCGGACATGGTGGCCAACGCCTGGTCGGTGCCTGCGAACATGACCGCCATCCGGATCGGCCCGGTCAACGCTCCCCAGGCCCGCACCAGCGTTGAGTTACCGGTGAGCTCGCACAGCAGCCGGTGAAAGGCCAGATCGACGTCCATCAGGTCACCGATCGACCCGCCAGCCGACTCGAGGGAGTCGACAGCGGCGCGCAGTCTGACCACCGCCGCGCGACGGTCCGGGCGGGTGGCGACCAGCGAGGCGGCCAGTCCCTCTAATGCGGCGCGCACCGTGAACATGTCACGGAGTTCCGCGGGGGTCACGGTGCGGACCGTCAGCCGGCCCCGCTCGCCCACCTCGACCAGACCCTCGTACTCCAACTGGCGCAAGGCCTCTCGCAGGGTTCCCCGGGAGATGCCCATCGCGGTCGACAGCTCCGTCTCGACCAGCCGGCGTGCCCGGCGGGATCTCCCGCGCGGCCAACGCGTTGCGCAACATGGTCATGGCCCGCTCCCGCAGGCTGGTCCGGTCCAACTCCACCAGACCGATGATCAACTCCAGTTCACGCGCCGCCATCGGGTGTGCTCCCTTGGCGGGTGACGGTGAACGCACCGCTGTCGAATTTCCTCGATCCTACCGGTTGACTGTCAACAGTCAACATGTCAGGATGATGGCACTCGGCCGACGCGGCCCGGGAGTCCGGAAGCCGCGTCCGTCCCCATCGCTTTTCTGCGCCGCCACCGGCGGCCGGCTTCCGTAGGAGGAATCCCATGAGCAGCACGCAACCCGCCCCCCAAAGGACCGCGGTGATCACCGGTGTCGGCGCCGAGCGCGGCATCGGCCGGGCCACCGCGCACCGGTTCGCCCGCGACGGCTGGGCCATCGCCGGCCTGGACCTGGACGGTGACGCCGCGGAGAAACTGGCCGGCGAGCTGACCGAGCGGTACGGCGTGCCCGCGTTCGGCGCCGGCGTGGACGTGGCCAGCGAGGAGTCCGTGCTCTCGGTGCGTGACGCTGTGCGCGACTCGTCATTGCCCACCGTCGGGGCGGTGGTCAACATCGCCGGGATCACCTCCCCGGTGCCGTTCCTGGAGACACCCTCGAGCTGTGGAACCGGATCTTCGCGGTCAACGTCACCGGCACCTACCTGGTCACCAAGGCGTTCCTGCCGGAGATGATCGACGGCGGCTACGGCCGGGTGCTGAACATGTCCTCGGTCTCGGCGCAGCAGGGCGGCGGGGTGTTCGGCAAGACCCCGTACTCCTCGGCCAAGGCCGCCGTCCTGGGGTTCACCAAGGCGCTGGCCCGCGAACTCGGCCCGACCGGGATCACCGTCAACGCGTTGACCCCCGGCGCGGTGGACACCGACATCCGGGTGCACGGCACCACTCCCGAGATCGAGGAGGCCATCGTCAAGAGCATCCCGCTGGGCCGGCAGGCCTCCGTCGACGACATCACCGCCCTGTTCGCGTTCCTGGCCTCCGACGAGGCCGGTTACCTCACCGGCACCACCCAGAACGTCAACGGCGGCTCCTACTTCTCCTGACCCCACCCCGACCCCACCCCCCGGATCGTTCCCACTACCACTCTTCCGAGAGAAGGAACATGCAATGACGCAGACAGTTGACAGCGGCACCCGGGTGGCCGACCTGGCCGCCGCCGCGGACCGGATCCGCCACCACATCCTGGACATGGGCGAGGTGCAGGGTCAGGGCTACGTCGGCCAGGGACTCGGCTTCGCCGACGTCCTGGCCGTGATCTACAAGGACCTCGCCAACTACCGACCCGAGCGACCCGCACTGGGTGGACCGGGACCGGGTGCTGCTGTCCATGGGCCACTACGCCATCGCCCTGTACGCCGCGCTGGCCGAGGCCGGCATCATCCCCGTGCAGGAACTGGAAACGTACGGCTCCGACGACTCCCGGCTGCCGATGTCCGGGATGAGCACCTACACCCCGGGCATGGAGATCTCCGGCGGCTCGCTGGGCCACGGACTGGGCGTCGCGGTCGGCATGGCCCTGGGCCTGCGGTTCCAGGGCAACCCCGCCCGGGTGATCAACATGATGAGCGACGGCGAACTCGACGAGGGCTCCACCTGGGAGGCGGCGATGGCCGCGTCCCACCACGGACTGGGCAACCTGCTGTGCGTGGTCGACATGAACGGCCTGCAGGCCGACGGCCCGACCGCCGGGGTGCTGCGCACCGAACCGATCGTGGACAAGTGGCAGGCCTTCGGGTGGCGCACCGTCCGCGTCGACGGCAACGACATCAACGCCCTGCTAGCAGCTTTCGACTCGGTCCCGGCCGGCGACACACCCGCCGTGGTCATCTGCGACACCCGCATCGGCCGCGGTGTGCCGTTCCTGGAAACCCGGGAGAAGGCGCACTTCATCCGCATCGACGAAAACGAATGGGACCTCGCCCGCCAGGCGCTGCGCGCCGCCAACCCCGCAGGGAGCAACTGACCATGACCACCACCCCCGCCACCACTCCCACCGAGGCTGCCGCGGCCGCCGCCGACGCCGAGGTCAAGCCGGCCAAGCCGGTCAGGGCCAAGACCTCCGCGATGATCGCCAGCATCGCCGACGCCGGGCAGAAAACCGCCCCCGCGCCCCTGGGGCACGCCCTGGTCGAAGCTGGCCGAGCAGAACCCGAAGGTCGTCGGCCTGTCCGCGGACCTGGCCAAGTACACCGACATGCACATCTTCCGGGACCGGTTCCCGGAGCGGTTCTTCCAGGTCGGGATGGCCGAGCAGCTGCTGCTCGGCGCGGCCGCCGGGATGGCCGAAACCGGGCTGATCCCGTTCGTGTCCACCTACTCGGTGTTCGCCGCCCGCCGCGCGTACGACTTCCTGTGCCTGGACATCGCCGAACCCAACCTGAACGTCAACGTCGTCGGCGGGCTGCCCGGCCTGACCACCGGGTACGGGCCCAGCCACCAGGCCACCGAGGACATCGCGATCTTCCGCGGCATGCCGAACCTGACCATCGTCGACCCCTGCGACTCCGTCGACATCGAACAGGCCGTCCCGCAACTCGCCGCCGCCGAAGGCCCCTCGTACCTGCGGCTGCTCCGCGGGAACGTGCCCACCGTGCTGGACGAGTACGACTACACCTTCGAACTGGGCAAGGCCAAGGTGCTGCGCGGCGGCAACGACGTCGTGCTTCATCTCCAGCGGCCTGATGACCATGCGCGCGCTCGCCGCCGCGAAGGCCCTGGAAGCGCACAAGGTCGACGTGGCAGTCGTGCACACCCCGACCATCAAACCGTTCGACGCCGCCACCGTCCTCGCGGAACTGGGCACCGACCGGCTCGCCCTCACCCTGGAGAACCACACCATCCCGGTGGCCTGTTCGAAACAGTCGCCTCCGCCGCCGTTCTCGCCGGCGTGCACAAACAGATCCTGCCCGTCGCCCTGCCCGACGCGTTCCTGGACGCCGGCGCCCTGCCCACCCTGCACCAACGCTACGGACTGGACGTCGACAGCATCGTCACCAAGGTCCTCGCCGGCCTGAAATAGCCCACCCGGCAAACGACCCGTGAAACGCTCCGACCCGGACACCAGCATTTCCGGGTCGGAGCGCCGCGCAGCACCCCTTCCTTGCCGGACCACCAGTGACGGCGTCCGTATTGGTCACCGCGGAGGCCGAAAGGCGCCCCCTTTGAGCACCATCGCCCAGGAACCGGCCCGACCGCCAGACTGAGCCTTCCGGGTGCCCGCACCACGTCAACAACCGCACCGATCAGGAGCCGCTCGGCATGACCGAACCGACCACATCCACGTCATCCACCGCCGACACGCCCGGGCCGGTCGGGCAACCGAAACCAACCGATCTCATCTACGTGTCAAGACTTCTCACCGACCAGGCGATGCGGCACCTGCACTCACTGGGCCACCCCAACCGGGTCGGCGTCGAGGCGCCGCCCACCCGGGCCGAACTCCAGGCCGGCCTGCAGGGCGCCGCCGCCGCGGTCGTCACCCTCACCGAACACCTCGACGCAGACCTGCTCAAGGCCGCCGGACCGCGACTGAAAATCGTCGCGAACGTCGCCGTCGGCCACGACAACATCGACCTGACCGCCGCCGCCGCGGCAGGGATCACCGTCACCAACACCCCCGGCGTCCTGGACCGGGCCAGCGCCGACCACACCTTCGCCCTGATCCTGGCCGCCACCCGGCGCGTCGCCGAAGGCGACCGGCTCATCCGCACCGGTCAACCATGGATCTGGGGCCCCCGGATGCTCGTCGGACTCGACATCAGCGCCGGCACCACCCTGGGCATCCTCGGCTACGGGCGCATCGGCCGCGCCGTGGCGAAACGCGCACTGGCGTTCGACATGAACGTGGTCGCCACCTCCCGCAGCAGCACTCCGAACACATCCGAGGACGGCGTCACCTTCGTCAACACCGAGACGCTGCTCGCCACCAGTGACGTGGTGACCGTGCACACCCCGCTCACCCCGGACACCCGCCACCTCATCGACGCCGCCGCGCTGCGCGCCATGAAAGCCGGCGCCTACCTGATCAACACCGCCCGAGGCGGCGTCGTCGACGAAACCGCCCTCATTGCCGCCTTGCGCGAGGGACGCCTCCGGGGCGCCGCCCTTGACGTCTTCGAGGGCGAACCCAAGGTGAACCCCGCACTCCTGGACACACCCAGCGTCGTCCTCACCCCGCACACCGCCAGCGCCGGCGAGGCCACCCGCGACGCCATGGGCATCCTCGCCCTCAACAACGCGGCCGCCGTGCTGTCGGGAAATCCCCCCATCACGCCTGTCTCGGGGCACCATTTTGATCCAACCAACCGAACCTCCAGTTGATGTAACGGATCAAAACTCCACCTGATTGATGGATCCATACGCGCCACAAATCAGTGGGTCGAGTAACGCGACCGATCGAATCCGGACCGCCCGGCCAGGGACCGATCAGCTGACCAACCCCGCCGCCAGTCCGGGGAACAGCAGCACCAGCCAGCATCCGGCCAGCAGGAACGGCCCGAACGGAATGGCTGTCTTCATCGTCATCCGCCGCGAGGCCAGCCCAACCACCGCCCAGACCGCGCCCAACACGAATGCGATGAGGACGCCCAGCACCGCACCCGCGACCGAGACATAGCCCGTCATCAGCGTCAATGACGGAACGAGCTTGACGTCGCCCTGGCCCATTCCGGTCGGCGCCACCGCGGCCAGCAACAGGAACAGCCCGGACAGCACGACCGCGACCAGCACGGCCGTCAGGGGGCTGCCTGACCCTGGGCGCAGCCATCCGGTGACACCGACGATCGCCGCCGTGATCGGGATCGCCGGCAGGGTCAGCGCGTCCGGGAGGCGGTGATGCACGATGTCCACCGCTCCGAGTGCCACCCCCAACCACCCGCACCAGACCACCAGGGCGACCAGCGGGCTCGCCCAGGCCAGGCCGAACCCGAGGCCGGTCACCAGCGCACAGGCCAGTTCGGCCGCTCCTGGCCGCAAGACCGCCCCACGGCGCAACGTAGAGAGCAACCCTCGGATACCCCACCCGACCGCAGCACCGATCGCCACCCCGCACAGCGCGGGCAGCCAGGAGAAATCGGGCACATCATGACGGTCTCACGCCGCGGACAGCAGGGTGCAGTTGTGCACAACAGGCCGGGCGGCGGCCGCGATGGGCGAGCGTCGAGGGTCGAGGGTCGAAGGTCGAAGGTCAGCCGACCGGCAGCGGCAGGTCGGTGCCGGAAGCCTCCCGCAGCCCCCGGCGCATGGCTTCGGCGGGTGCCGGCAGCCCGGTCATCAGCTCGAACTGGCGCAACGCCTGATGCAGCAACATGTCCAGCCCGGTGACCGTCACCCTTCCCGGCACACCGGCCGCGGCCAGCGGCGTCGGCCACGGGTGATAGACCACGTCGAACAGCACCGGAACCCCGCTCAGCCGTTCGGCCAATGCGTCGGCACCGCCCGCAGGGACCGTCGAGACGACGAGGTCGGCGGTGTCCGCGACGGCGCCGATCTCCGCGGCGTCCCACAGCATCCCGGTGGTCTCGATACCGAGCAGCCGGCCCAGCTCCACGGATGACGCCGTGCTCTCCGGCCGCCGTCCGGCGATCACCAGTGTGCTGGTACCGAGTTCGGCCAGCGCCGCGACAACTGAGGCCGCGGTGCCGCCTCCGCCCAGGATCAATGCGGTCGCGGGGAGGCCGGCGCCGGCCGCCCGCAGCCCGCCGATGATCCCGTCGACGTCGGTGTTCTCGGCGAACCAGCCGCCGTCCCGGCGGACCAGGGTGTTGGCGACCCCCAGCGTGCGCACCCGAGCGCTCGCCGCGTCCGCCACCGCCGCCGCCGCCGTCTTGCCCGGCATGGTGACCGAGAAACCCGCCCACTCCGGACCGGAGCCGGTGACCAACGCCGGCAGTGCGTCGCCGTCACACTCGATCGCATCGTACGTCCAGCCGGTGAGTCCGCTGGCCGCATATCCGGCGCGATGCAGCGCCGGCGACAATGAATGGGACACCGGCGAGCCGAGCACCGCCGCGCGCCGTTGCACCGCCATCTCAGCCGAAGACACCGTTGGCCCGCGCCTGTGCCACACAGGCGTTGTGCTGCTCGACGGTGTCGCTGAAGCAGGACTTGCCGTCCATGTCGACCTTGACGAAGAACAGCCACGACCCCGGGGCGGGGTTCAGCGCGGCGGCGAGCGCGTCGGGGCCGGGTGAGGAGATCGGCGTCGGGGGCAGCCCCGGGCTCACATACGTGTTGTACGGGCTGGGATTTGCCCTGTCCGCCGCGGACGTCGCGATCGACGCGCGATCCAACGCGTAGTTCACCGTCGAATCGAATTCCAGGTTCATCGGCTTGGCCAGCCGGTTGTACGTCACCCGGGACACCTTCGGCATATCGGCCGTGACTGCCTCGCGCTCCACCAGCGACGCGATGATCGCGGCCTGGTAGGGCGTCACCCCGTTCGCGGCGGCCTCCCTGACGACGTCCGTGGTGTTCCAGAGCGCGGCCGACGCGCTGACCACCGCCTGCAGTGCCTGCTCGGCTGTTGCGCCCGGCGGGATGTCGAAGTCACCGGGCAGGATCATGCCTTCCAGCCGCTTGCGGGGATCGGGCGCGGCGCGCACGCTGTCCGCCGCCCATTCCACGACGCCCAACTTTGCCGGATCGGCGGTCTGCGCGACCTGCCAGAGCTCGTCGGCGGTGAAACAGCTCGACTGCCCGTTCAACGGAACGCAAGCGGCAGCGGTGATCTCGCTGATGTAGCCGGGGACCACGGTCGGCGGCTGGTTCGGGTCGGTCGAGGTTGCGGTCACGTCCGCCAGCTGCCGGCCGGGGATCAACCGCACGTGACCAACGTGGTTCTCGGTGGCCACCAGAGCATCCGCGGCGGCCTGGGCGGAGGCGTTCTTGCGTACCCGGTAGTAGCCCGGGCGGAGGGCTTGGACGTCGGCATCCTTGGCGGCCTGCGCCTCGAACGCCTCCGCGCTGGCCACCACTCCGGCATCCGCGAGCGTGCGGGCGATGTCGGTCGGCCCATCACCGCCCTGCACCCGGACGATCACCTCGGTGTCGCCGGTGCCCTGGTAGTCCGGGACCTGATCGGCGGTGGACCGCCACACCATGAACCCGGCCGCCAACCCGGCGACGATCACCAGCAGCACCACCACGGCGATGATCAGCCAGAGCCGATGCCGGCGCCGGCTGTCGGAGCGTTGGATCTCGGGTTCACGCTGCCGGGGCGGGGGCGGCGCGGCGGGGGCGTCCACCGGCGTATCCGGGGCGGAGGCCAGCGCGGCCCTGAGTTCGTGGACGTCGACGTCGCCGGTCTCGCCCGGCTCGTGCCGTCCGAAGATCAGGTGGTCGTCGGTCACCGGCCACCGGCCAAGGCATCCAGCCGGTTCTGCAGGATGCGGGTCGCGGCTACCTGGTCGATGACCTGGCGGCGCCGCCGGCCGCGCACGCCGCGTTCGGCGAGCAGCTTCTCGGCGGACACCGTGGTCAGCCGTTCGTCCACGTACACCACGGGAATCGGTGCGATGCGATCGGCGAGGGCATTGCCGTAGGTGCGGGCAGCCACGACCGCTGCGCCGTCCGTGCCCCGCATCGTCATGGGCAGGCCGACGACCACTTCCACCACCTCATGTTCCTCGACCAACGCGACCAATTGATCAAGGTCGGTTGCGCCGGTCGCGTTCCGTGCCAGAGTGGTCACCGGAGTGGCCAGAACGCCGTGGGGATCGCTGAGGGCAACTCCCACCCGCACGGTACCGACGTCGACTCCCAGACGCACGCCTATCGGCGGCCTGTCGGTGCTCAACCGGAGCCCGTCCGACGGCAGGGCACGGCCGGTGATTGTCGGGTCACCCACCGTTGACGCACGGAGCGGGTTCCGGTTGCCGGCCGGCGGAGCGGCAATGTCACCGATGTCCTCTGGCGACCGCTGCCTGCAGCGCCGCCACGGCCGCCGGAATGCCGTCGGGGCGCGTCCCCGCGCCCTGCGCCATGTCCTTCTTGCCGCCGCCCCGGCCGTCGATCTCCGGCAGGAAGCTCTTCACCAGGTCACCGGCGGACCACCCGGCGGACACGGCCGCGGGAGTCAACGCGACCGAGAAGGCGACCGACCCGTCGCCGGGCGCGAAGATGGCCGCCACACCGGGGCGGCCGCCCAGCCGGCCGCGGACGTCGGTGGCCAGATTGCGGACGTCACCGGCCGCGGTGCCCTCCGGTGCGGCCGCCGCGACCACCGCGACGTCGCCGACCGTGACGGCTTCCGCGGCCAGCGTCGCCGCCGTCGAGGCCAGCGCGGCCGACCGCAGGCCGGCCAGTTCCTTTTCCGCGGCGCGCAGCCGTTCCACCAGCGCCTCGATCCGGGCCGGCAGCTCGTTCGGTTGCACCCGAAGGGACGAGGCCAGCTGGTTGACCAGCGCCCGCTCGGCGGCGAGCCGATGGAAGGCCTCGATGCCGACCGCGGCCTCCACCCGGCGCAGCCCCGAGCCGACGGACGATTCGCCGAGCAGCGCGATCGAGCCGATCTGGGACGAGTGCTCGACGTGGGTGCCGCCGCACAGCTCGACGGACCAGGGACCGCCGATTTCCACGATCCGGACCGTCTCGTCATAGGTCTCGCCGAACAGCGCGATCGCGCCCATCGCCTGGGCCTCCGCCTGCGAGCCGTACTGCACCCGGACCGGCAGGTCCTGCCGGACCGCCCGGTTGGACACCTCTTCCAGCTCGCTGCGGGTCTCCGCCGACAACGGGTGGTTCCACGCGAAGTCCAGCCGCAGGTAACCCGGCTTGTTGAAGGACCCGGACTGCAGCGCATCCGGCCCGAGCACCTGCCGGAGCGCGGCGTGCACGACGTGCGTCCCGGAGTGCGCCTGGCGCGCGCCCAGCCGCCACTCCGGGTCGACCTTGGCCAGCACCCTGGCGCCGTCGACCAGTTCGCCGTCGGTGATCCTGACCCGGTGCACGATGAGCTTCTTGTCGACCTTCTGCACGTCCAGCACCTCGGCGGTGCTGCCGTCGGGCCCGACGATGGTTCCCGCGTCGGAGTCCTGCCCGCCGGATTCGGCGTACAGCGGCGTGCGGTCCAGCACCACCTCGACCTCCTGGCCGGAGTGGGCCGAGGGCACCCTGACACCGTCCAGGATCAGCCCGCGGACGTGGCCTTCGCTCTGCAGTTCCGAATACCCGGTGAACTCGGTGCGGCCCGCGTCCAGCGACCGGTACACGCTCAGGTCGGCCAATTTCCCCTTGCGCGCCTTGGCATCTGCCCGGGCCCGCTGGCGCTGCTCCTCCATCAGGCGGCGGAATTCCGCGGTGTCGACCGTCAGCCCGGCCTCCGCGGCCATCTCCAGCGTCAGGTCGATCGGGAAGCCCTGGGTGTCGTGCAACACGAACGCCGTCGACCCCGGCACCACGCTGCTGCCGGATTCCTTGGTGTCCGCGGCCGCCTGGTCGAACAGCTTCGAGCCGGTGGCGATGGTGCGCAGGAACGCCTGCTCCTCGGCGACGGCGACCCGCTGGATGCGCGGGAAATCCGTCTCCAGTTCCGGGTATGACGGGCTCATCAGGTCCCGCACCACCTCGGTCAGCGCGGGCAGCACCGGGTCGGTGACGCCCAGCAGTCGGGCCGAGCGGACGGTGCGGCGGAGCAACCGGCGCAGCACGTAACCGCGGCCCTCGTTCCCGGGGCTGACCCCGTCCGAGATCAGCATCAGTGACGACCGGGCGTGGTCGGCGATGATCCGCATCCGCACATCCGATTCGTGCGCGGAGCCGTAGGACTGCCCGGACAGCTTCTCCATCAGCCCGATGATCGGGCGGAGCAGGTCCGTCTCGTAGACGTTGTCCACACCCTGCAGCAGGAAGGCCAGCCGCTCGACGCCGAGCCCGGTGTCGATGTTCTGCTGGGGCAACGGACCGAGAATCGGGAAATCGGCCTTCTTGCCGTCGCCGCCGCCCGTCGATTCGCCGCGCATGTCCTGCATGAAGACCAGATTCCAGATCTCCAGGTAACGGTCCTCGTCCGCCACCGGCCCGCCCTCGATACCGAATTCCGGGCCGCGGTCGTAGTAGATCTCCGAACACGGGCC
Source organism: uncultured Actinomycetota bacterium (assembly GCA_963709895.1). Classification (GTDB taxonomy): domain Bacteria; phylum Actinomycetota; class Actinomycetes; order Mycobacteriales; family Nakamurellaceae; genus Nakamurella. The sequence continues at coordinate 214,537 of CAVPYD010000005.1, forward strand.
GCACGGGCCGGGAACGCCCATCGACCAGAAATTGTCGGCCATGCCACGCCGCTGGATGCGTTCCGGTGCCACCCCGGCCACGCTCTGCCACAGGCGTTCGGCCTCGTCATCGGTCTCGTACACGGTGACCCACAACCGGTCAGGTTCCAGCCCGTAACCGCCATCGTCCAGCGACCCGGTCAGCAGATTCCACGCGTGCTCGATCGCGCCCGCCTTGAAATAGTCGCCGAAGGAGAAATTCCCGGCCATCTGGAAGAAAGTGTTGTGCCGCTGAGAAACCCCGACATTCTCGATGTCCAGGGTGCGGACACATTTCTGCACGCTGGTCGCGCGGGGGAACGGCGGCGTGTCCTGGCCCAGGAAGTACGGCTTGAACGGCACCATGCCGGCCACCGTGAACAGCAGCGTCGGGTCCTCGCTGATCAGCGAGGCCGAGGGGACGACGGTATGACCGGTCCGCTCGAAGTAGCCGAGAAAACGACGCCGGATCTCGTGGGTTTCCATGGGTCCTCACTGGTGGTGGTGACGAAGTCTCGTGCTGTCGTGCTCGGCGCGTTGCGAACTCGTGCTCCAGGGCGCAGGGCGCGACCGAGCCCGATTCCGGCCGCGGCGGTCCGGTGATCTGGTGCCGGATACTGCCAGTCTGGCTGCCCGTCAGGCGGACCGGCGGGCTTGCCGGGGTGGCGGCGGGGAACCAGGTGCGCGCCGGTGCGGGAGGTCGGCAGGCTCATCCCTGACCCTGACGCGGCGCGACTCGGGCTGCGCGGGCGGGGCGGAGCTGACCGGACCGGCACCCTCCGGACCGACCAGCACGACGGCGCCGGTGGCGTTGTCGATCATCGGCCGGTAACTGGCCCGACGATTGAGCACGCCCTGCCGGACGTCGGCAGCGAAGTAGCCCACCGCGTTGCCCAGCTCGGCGATCGCGTCGGCCACGTCCGCGGCGATGGCCGACGGCGTGACCTTTGCCTTCAGCGCCTCGCGGGCGGCTTCCTTGGCGCGGCGGGTGCGACGGGTCGCGGCGACACCGAGGGCAACCCCGGCGCCGAAGTAATAGATGCGCTTCACCTGAGCCGACATCCCTTTCGCTGAGTCGGGAAGAACTCGGGCGGTGAGGTGCCCGCGAGGTGCTCGCGCGCCGGCATCGCCGTCTCTCCCAGCTGTTGACCTGCCATTACGTCGGTGCTGGCGACGCGGTCCGGCCAGCGGCCCGCCACCTCGGGAAAGGGTACCCGTCCGGGCGTCCCGGCCCACGAACCTCGCTGGAACGGGTGAGGGGTGAACCCAACCCGGGCGTCTCTCGTGTTCATGACATCCCGTGCGCGGGTCCTGACGACGACGCTCCACCTGAAGGGTGATGATCTTGCGATGGAGTACGAGGTCAATGGTCTACCGCTGCATGTGCTGCTCGTCCATTTCATGGTCGTCGGGGTGCCACTCGCCGCGCTGCTGACGGTGCTGTCCGCGGTCTGGCCGGCCGCCCGCCGGCGGCTGGGCATCATCACCCCGCTGGTTGCCCTTGGGGTGCTCATTCTGACGCCGGTCGCGGTCCAGGCCGGCGAGTGGTTGGCGGCCCGGGTGCACCCCACGCCGCTGATCGCGGCGCACATGGATCTGGGCTCGAAGATGATCTGGTTCTCGGCGGCGCTGTTCGTGGCCGCGCTGCTGGCCTGGGGCGTGCCGACGATGATGGCCCGCCGATCGGACGCTGCCCCGCCGTGGGTGGGGGTCGTGGTGGCGGTCTTCGCGGTCGCGGTGGCTGGCGTGTGCCTGTTCCAGGTGTACCGGGTCGGTGAGTCCGGGTCGAAGGCCCTGTGGACCGGCAACTTCTGCCAGGTGCCGGTGGACGCGCAAGGCCTGTGCCCGGCGACCAGCTGAGCCGCCGCTGGTGAGTCACCGCCCGTGAAGTCGGGCGGTATCGGAGGCCCGCGGCGCAGATCACAGCAATCACTTCCCGCAGCGGGGTTCACGGATCGGACAAACACCCGTACGGTGATGCGATCCGGGTTCGATCGAATCGATTCGGGTGATCTGCGCCACGCGGCCGATTCAGGGCCAACCCGGCGCGGTCGTGAACGTCAAACCCCCGTCCCGTCCGACGCGAGCGCCTCGCCGTTGCCCGCTCGCCGTCACCTCGAACGAACGAGCGTCATCGCGTCTGCACCGCCGCTCATCCCCGCCGGCAGGCGGGCAGCCCGGCAGTCGGCGCCAGCGCACTGTGTTGGCAGATCCCCGACGACGCCGGCGCCACCACCATCGACATCCCGACCGACCGCATCACCACAGAACGACCACACCCTGACCATGACCAACAGAAAGGCCTCTTCGATGTCCATCGGAGAAACCCTCACCCGCGACGCCGCCACCGACCTCGTCACCGAGTTCGGCACCGCCCCCACCGACGGCACCCTCGATCTGGCGGTCCCCCAGACGGGCTCCGACCGCCACTGCCACGGCCACCGCGAGCGCCGCCGACGACTGGCGGCGTACCGCCGTGGTCTACCAGGTGTACCCGCGGTCGTTCGCCGACTCGGACGGGGACGGCGTCGGCGACCTGCCCGGCATCACCTCCCGGCTGGGCTCGTTGGCCGAGCTCGGCGTTGACGCCGTCTGGCTGTCGCCGTTCTACAAGTCCCCGCAGGCGGACGCCGGTTACGACGTCGCCGACTACCGGGACGTCGATCCCATCTTCGGCACGCTGACCGACTTCGACGCCCTGCTGGAGCGCGCGCACGGGCTCGGCATGAAGGTGATCATCGACCTGGTTCCCAATCACTCGTCCGACGAGCACGTCTGGTTCCAGCAGGCGCTGGCCGCCGCGCCGGGTTCCCCGGAGCGCGAGCGCTACGTCTTCCGCGACGGCCGGGGCGAGAACGGCGAGCTGCCCCCGAACAACTGGGTGTCCTGCTTCCGCGGCCCGGCCTGGACCCGCACCACCAACCCGGACGGCACCCCCGGCCAGTGGTACCTGCACCTGTTCGACACCAAGCAGCCGGACTGGAACTGGGAGAACCCCGAGGTCCGCGCCGAGTTCCTGTCGGTGCTGGCGTTCTGGCTCGACCGCGGCGCCGACGGCTTCCGGGTCGACGTGGCGCACTCGCTGATCAAGGCCCCGGGGCTGCCCGACCTGGACACCAGGGCACTGGCCGGCCCCGACGCCGACCCGGAGAGCTTCTTCCTGCACCGGCCCGATGTGGGACCAGGACCGGGTGCACGAGGTGTACCAGTCCTGGCGCGCGCTGCTGGACACCTACTCCCCCGACCGCATCCTGGTCGCCGAGGCGTGGGTGCAGCCGCTGTCCCGGCTCGCCCGGTACGTCCGGCATGACGAGATGCACCAGGCCTTCAACTTCGACTACCTGGAGGCCGACTGGAACGCCGCGGAGCTGCGCAAGACCATCACCACCTCCACCGCGGCGAACGAGATCGTCGGCGCGCCGACGACCTGGGTGCTGTCCAATCACGATGTGGTGCGCCATGTTTCGCGGCTCGGCCTCGCCCAGGCACGTCCCCGGCCGAACGGCATCCGTGCGTTGGACGACCAGCCCGACCACGTCCTGGGCCTTCGGCGCGCCCGTGCCGCCACCCTGCTGATGCTCGGCCTGCCGGGCTCGGCCTACCTGTACCAGGGCGAGGAACTGGGCCTGCCCGACCACACCGCCCTCGACGACGACCTGCGCCAGGACCCCACCTGGTGGCGGTCGGGATACACCGAGGCGGGCCGTGACGGCTGCCGGGTGCCGTTGCCCTGGGAGGCGGACAAGCCGGGGCTCGGCTTCGGACCGACCGGTGCGACCTGGCTCCCGCAGCCCTCGTCGTACAACGAACTGGCCCGCGATCGGCAGTCCAACACCGACGGCTCGACGCTGGAGATGTACAAGTCGGCGTTGGCCCTGCGGCGGGCGTTCCGGCTCGGTGCCGGTTCGCTGGAATGGATCGACGGTCTGGGCGAGGACGTCGTCGGCTTCATCAACGGCGAGGTCAGCGTGATCGCCAACATGGGCCAGGCGCCCATCGCGCTGCCCGCCGGTGAGGTGCTGATGTCCAGCGGCGACGTTCCCGGCAACGGCACCCTGCCGGCGGACACCACCGTCTGGATGGTCGCGCCGTACGCCGGCTGACGGACCCCCCCGCACCGCCCCGGCATGACGAAACCGTCGTGCCGGGGCGGTGCTGTCTGCAACCGCCCGGCAACCGGACGGCGGCGGGACTGCCATGTCCCTGGCCGACCAGGCGCACCGCGCTGCCGTCAGGCCGAGCCGTGGTTGTCCGGCGCTAGCCCGAACGGCGGCGCCGATGGCGCGCGATCGCTTCGGCTACCCCGTCGGTGCTCGGCGTCTCGTACGGCTGATTCAGCACGAACGGCTCGGCGCGACTGCTCGGCAGCGGCCCGCTGTGATCCTCCGGAAACGTCAAATACACCGGCGCGCCGCAATAAACGCATTCCCTGCGCGCGCGCTTCGCCGGGGTGAATTTCCGGCTGACATGAAAATTGCGGCACCGCCAGGTCGGCTGCGCTTCCCAACGGGCCGGGACCGACCCGTTCGGCGCACCGCCGCCCAGTTCGTCCGCGGCGATTCTGGCCAGCCTTGTCCGCAGGATCTCGTCGCCATGGGTGTCTCGTCCCATGGCCGCCATGCTGCCAAACGCACGTTACGCAATCGTGTTGGGCGGGTGACCCCGCAACGTCATCATTGTGTTTGCCACCACAGGCTTCTCGCCGCCTGAGCTGGGCTGGTATTACATCGAGGGCCCTCAGGTTCGGAGGGAGGCCGTCGGAACAACCGACGCGGTGACGGAACAACCGGCGCGGACGTTGCTCTGTAGCCGCGGGGGGTGTCACGACGGTGAGCCCAAGGTCCCCCCAGGTGGCAAACTCGGCGGCCAGCGCTCCACGCCTTCACCAGATGGGCCTGACCGGCCCGTGACGCCCGGGTTCCGAGATTCCTCCGATCGGCGGGGATGACCGTCGGAGCATCTGTTGTGGAATGCGTTCTTGTTCGTCAGCCGGATCAATTGTGGCAAGACCCAGACAATTCGGAATTCTGGGACCCGCCAGCGTCCTGCGCCACGCGTGACGTGGGTGGCCGGCGCTCGTGGGATCGTGGTGCCGGCAGGCTCATCCACTCCCGAGTGACGGGATTCACCCCTTCGAGAGTCCCTGACTGTCGAAATGACGATTCCGCGAAAGAGTACATCACCGTCCTTCTTTCCATACATCATCGCCGGAAATGCCAGGCTCCATTGGTGTGTTGTTGAATGCTCACAGTCCGGGGCACTGGCGAGTTTCCTGTGAATTCCCCCTCATTTGGGGGATGTGTGCGGTTGCGACCACCGATCACCATGAGCGCGGGGCGTTTCCGGCACCCCGGCCGCGACCGGAGACCGGAAACCTCCTGCTGCACAACGATGTCGCAGAACGTTGCGTTGGTGTTGTTTCACGTCGCTCAATGCAGGCGTGCCCGCTCGCAACCACATCGAGCCGATCACGATCCAGGGGACGGTCATGGAAAGACGCACCTTCTTGAAGCTCACCTCGGCCGGAGCGCTGGGGCTGTTCGTCCCCCTGTCGTTCGGCGTCTCGCGGTTGGTCCAGGCCGCGCCGATCCCGGGCGGCACACTGACGCCGGGCAGCATCGCCAAGTGGAGCACCCCCCTGTTCGCGCTCCCGCCGATGCCCCGGGCGGGAATCAAGCGGTCGGGCGTGACCGACGTTGACTACTACGAGATCTCGGTCCGGCAGTTCCGGCAGCAGATCCTGCCCGCGGGCATGCCCCGCACCACGGTGTGGGGTTACGGACCGGCCAAGACGCTGAGCTCGACCGCGCCAACCATCTTCCACTCGCCGGCGATGACGATCGAGGCGGCCGTCAACCGCCCGGTGCGGGTCAAATGGATCAACGAACTCACCGATGCCTCCGGCAATTACCTGCCGCACCTCTTCGCGGTCGATCCCACGCTGCATTGGGCCAATCCGGCGGGCGGGATCGAAGGCCGCGACACCAGGCCCACCTTCATGGCGACGCCCGGCCCGTACACCGGTCCGATCCCGCACGTCACCCATGTGCACGGAGCGGCCGGGGTCGGCGACGAGAGCGATGGCTACCCGGAGGCCTGGTTCCTGCCCAACGCGCGGAACATCCCGGCCGGGTATGCGACCAAGGGCACCTGGTACGACTTCTTCGCCGGCAAGGCCGCCTCAGGGTACGGCGAGCATTGGGGTCCGGGCTTCGCCACGTTCCAGTACCCGAACACCGAGGCCGGCACGAAGTGGTATCACGACCATTCCCTCGGCCTGACCCGGCTGAATGTCTACGCGGGGACGGCGGGTTTCTACATCGTGCGCGGCGGCCCCGAAGGCGACGCCGCCGTCATCGACACGCGGACGCGGAACAGGGCCGTGCTGCCCGGTCCCGCACCGTCCGCTGCCGACCAGATCCTCGGTGGCCAGGAGTATTTCGAAATCCCGATCGCCATCCAGGATCGCTCGTTCAACCGCAGCGGGGAGCTCTTCTATCCCGACAGCCGCGAATTCTTCGACGGTGTCACCGGTCCGTATCTTCCGGATTCCGATCTGTCGCCGATCTGGAACCCGGAATTCTTCGGCAATACCCTGATGGTCAACGGCAGCACCTGGCCGCATCTGAATGTGGAGAAGCGACGTTACCGGCTGCGGTTCCTCAACGCGTGCCAGGCACGATTCCTGATCTTGGACTTCGCTTCGATTCCCGGGGTCGAAGCCTGGCAGATCGGAAATGAAGGCGGATTCCTCGCCGAGCCGCTCAACCTGATCACCCGGAACTCGGCGCAACTGCTGATGGGACCCGCCGAGCGCGCCGACATCATTGTCGACTTCAGCAACGTGGCGCCCGGCAATTATGTGCTGAAGAATGCCGGCCCGGACGAGCCGTACGGCGGCGGGGATTTCACCCCGGCTGACCCGGACGGCACCGGGCAGATCCTGCAGTTCCGGGTCGGACCGCGCCACGGGTCCGACCCCTCCACCCCGCCCCGCTACCTGCGACTCCCGCAGCGAAAAGCGCTACCCAAGGCGACCAAGACCCGGACGCTCGCGATGGTGGAAGTCGAATCGACGCAATTCGCCGGCTCCCCGGCCGAGGCGCAGCTCGGTACGGTCACCTTCGACTCCAGCGGCATCGGGAGCCCGACCGGACGCATGTGGATGGAACCCGTCACCGAGAATCCAGCGGCGGGAATCACCGAAATGTGGGAGTTCTACAACACCACCGAGGACGCGCATCCGATGCATGTGCACGACGTCCTCTTCGAGGTGGTGAACCGGCAGGACATCGTCGTCGACGAGGCCACCGAAACGGTCCAGATCGCACCGGGATCGGTACCGAAGGGACCTGAGCCGTGGGAGACCGGTGGCAAGGAGACCGTGGTCGCATACCCGTCGCAGGTCACCCGCATCAAGGTCCGGTTCCCCAGGAACGGCCAGTTCGTCTGGCACTGCCACATCGTCGAGCACGAGGACAACGAGATGATGCGGCCGCTGCGGGTCGGGCCGGCACAGACCGGCCAACCCGTGAGCAGCACTCACACCATGTAGGCCGCAGACGGTAACAGCGGTCCCAGGTCAGCCGATCGGCCACATAAATGGCAAGGCTGGTCGACAGCGCCCGTCCGGCAGATTCACGAGACTGGACCAGAGAACGCTTGCCGTTCACCGGGTGCTGACGGGGACTGTGGCCTCGATCCTGCACAGGAGCTGCAGGTGGGACGGAGCATCTGGATTTACTCTCTCCACCACCACCCGAAAATCGGTCGCAAGCGCACGAAGGGAATGCACGTCTTCGACGAGCCAATCGGGGACATAGCCAACTGGCTCACCGTCCTGTACATCGATAAGGATCGCTCGCGCATTCGCGCAGTTGTCCGGCTCGTCCCGCAGGTACAGTTCCTGACCTTCTGCCAGGGAGGTGAGTCTGCGGTGCGCGTCGTGGACGTGCCGCACGCCTGAGGCGAGGAAGCGACTGATGACCCGCCCGTCATCGCTGCGGGTCAGGTCGTCGACCACGTGGAAAGTATCAGTGGCACGGGGGCCTCCCGTGCGAATCAATACTTCAAACGGTGTGTCGGCGCCATTCGCTTCCAGTCCAATCCAATGTCGAAACTCTCCGTAGCGCCCGCGTGATCTGGACATCACCCGATTTGCAAAAAAAGACGGAAGGCGTGACGACCAGTACCGCTGATCAAGATCCGGGAACTGAACGAGCGGCGAGAAACCCGGCTCACGCGCCTCTGACAGATACCGGAAAGTGAAACGTCCATCGACCAGCTGATCCAGTTCACCGACGCGGACGAGCCGCCGAGAATCAGGGTCTTGCCAGATCAGCAGCAGCCGCCGCGCGGTTTCAACGGCCGGTGGAGCGCCCGTGGCCAGGACCTCATTGGTCATCAAGCAATCTCCTTCGGTTGTACGAGAGTAGTTCCACGCAGAACCTACGGCTCGGTACCGACAGTACTACTTCAGGTGCCTGATCAGCGCAGACTCGACAGCGCGATCGGTCACCGCCCCCAGTCGACCCATCCAGAAGCGTCGGCCCGATGCTGAGGCACCAGCCATGAAGACGATTAACATCGTGGACCATCTGCTCGTGTGTTGCCGGCCGGACCTGAAAGCCCAGCGCGTTTCCGTGGTCAAACGACGGTGCGAGGTGAACGGCGGATCCATCCGTCACTGCACCCCAGTTCTCGTCGTGTCGGTCAGACCCGGCAACCCAAGCATCGAGGAACAAGTAGCCTGCCCAGACATCGAAGGCATCCATAGCGTCGGGTCCTACCCATCCCAACGGCGGCGCCATTCCCCGAAGCTCGGCATAAACGGTCGCAACCGAGTACCCGGAATTCTCGCCCGATTGCCCGTCAACCTAGTGAGAGTTGTTCCGGGACAATATCTCGTTGCCGAGGACCAGTGTCCATCCCTTCGGAACGATGGAGCGTGACATCGTTCCTCGCCGGCCCTCGCAGTGTGCAAGGCGGACTGGCGCGGTGGGTACGCCGAGAAGTGTCGCGATGGACGAAGTAGCAATTTCGGCCCAGTCCTCACCGCTCACGAATCCGTCGCTCGATGTTCGGGCGAATTTGAAGAGCCAGCGCGTACCGGCTGCATCCCTGACCCAGAATTTCTCCTTGGACCCCAGCGGTTCTTCGTCCTCATCGTATGACCAGGTTGCAACATCGATGGACAGCCAAGGATCGAACGGATCCTGACTCGCCGCCGCCGGCATGTTCATCCTCAAATCCTTGGGTACCGGTTTGGGAGGCCGACAGCGCAGTTGCCAGCGAGTCGGACTCGGTGTCGATCATGGCAGCGGTCTTGTTGATCTGGTCAACAGTGCGCTTGATGCCAACGATTTCGGCTATCGCGCTTGTTGTTGCGCGAACAGCCCTTTCGTCGCACCGCGCTCAGGGCAGCAGCACCAGCTTGCCGGTCGTCCGCCTGGCGGCCAGATCCTCGTGCGCCTTCGCCGCCTGGGCGAGTGGGTACGTGCCGCCGATCCGCACGGTGAGCCGACCTTCGGCCATCCAGCCGAAGATGTCGGCGGCCCGGCCCAGCAATTCCTCCCTGGTCCGGGTGAAATGGACGATCGTCGGCCGGGTCAGGCTCAACGAACCACCCCGGTTCAATCGCTGGATATCGAACGGCGGCACCTGACCGCTGGACGCACCGAACAGCACCATCGCGCCACGGACCGCCAGCGACTCCAGCGAGCCGTCGAACGTCGTCTTGCCGACGCCGTCGTAGACCGCGGCGACCCCCTCGCCGCCGGTGAGATCCCTGACGGCAGCGGCGAATCCGTCGTAGCCGATCAGCACCTCGTCGGCGCCCGCCTCGCGGGACAGGGCCGCCTTGTCCTCGCTGCCGACGGTGGTGATCACCCGCGCGCCCTTGATCTTGGCGATCTGGGTCAGCAGCAGACCCACTCCCCCGGCGCCGGCATGCACCAGGACGGTGTCGCCCTGCTTGATGGGGTAGGAGTCGGTGGCCAGATAGTGCGCGGTCACGCCCTGCAGGACAACGGCGGCGGCCTGTTCGTCCGACACGGAGTCCGGCACCGGAATGAGGTTCGCGACCGGCCCGACCGTCATCCCCGAGTACGACCCGCGGACCCACACCCAGGCGACCCGATCGCCGGGGGTCACGCCATCGACATCCGACCCTACCGCGACCACCCGGCCCGCGCCCTCGGTTCCCGGCACGAACGGCAGCTCCAGCTGGTATACGCCGGAACGCTCATAGATGTCGATGAAATTGACTCCGGCGGCCTCGATCTCGATCGCCACCTGACCGGGACCCGCTTCCGGAGCGTCGATCTCGGTGTATTCGAGGACCTCGGGACCCCCGGTGCGGCGAACCTGGATGGCGTTCACCTTGCCTGCGCTCATGACCGTCCTTCCTGTGCTGGAGATTTCGCCGCGTCGGTGTCCATCGCGGCAGCCTCGCCGCGAATCGTCCGCCGCAACCGCGGCACCCGCTCGGCGAGCGCCCGTTCGGCGCCGTGGCCGGTGGGCCGGTAGTAGTCTCGCCCGACCAGTTCGTCAGGCGGATACTGTTGCGCGACAACGGCTCCCGGCCGGTCGTGCGGGTAAATGTAGGACTGGGCGTTGCCCAGCTTGGCGGCGCCGGGGTAGTGCCCATCGCGCAGCGGCGGCGGCACCCCGCCGGCCAGTCCCTGCCGCACATCGGCCAGCGCGGCGTCGATCGCCATCACCACCGCGTTCGACTTCGGCGCCGTGGCAAGGTGGATCGTCGCCTGGGTCAGGGCGATCCTGGCCTCCGGCAAACCCACCAACTGGACCACCTGGGCGGCCGCCACGCACACCGGCAGCGCGGTCGGGTCGGCCATCCCGACGTCCTCGGACGCGTGAATCATCAAGCGGCGGGCGATGAATCGCGGGTCCTCGCCGGCCTCGATCATCCTGGCCAGGTAATGCACGGCCGCGTCGACGTCGCTGCCGCGGATGGACTTGATGAACGCGCTGGTGACGTCATAGTGCTGATCACCGGAGCGGTCGTACCGGACCGCCGCCCGGTTGATGGCCCGCTCCACCGCCAGCAGGTCGATGACGGCCGGGTCCTCGGCAGACGTCCCACCGGGCGATGCCGTGGCGTCCACCGAATCGGCCGCCGCCTCCAGCGCGGTCAGCGCCCGCCTGGCATCGCCGGACGCCAGCGCAACCAGGTGGCTCCTGGCGTCGTCGCTGAGCCGGTAACCGCCGGCCAGCCCGCGCTCGTCGGCGACGGCCCGGTCCAGCAGCACGGCGATGTCGGCGTCGGTCAGCGGCTGCAACTGCAGCACCAACGACCGGGACAGGAGCGGGGACACCACCGAGAAGAAGGGGTTCTCGGTGGTCGCCGCGATCAGGATGATGGTCCTGTCCTCCACCGCGCCGAGCAGCGAATCCTGCTGGGTGCGGGAGAACCGGTGCACCTCGTCGATGAACAGCACGGTCTGCTCGCCGGTGGACCGCAGCCGGGCCCGCGCGTCACCGATGACCGCACGGACCTCCTTGACCCCGGCGGACACCGCCGACAGCTGGGCGAACTGCCGGCCCGTCGCGCCGGCGACCAGCATGGCCAGGGTCGTCTTCCCGGTGCCGGGCGGACCATACAGCACCATCGATGACGGCGACCCGCCTTCGACCAGTCGGCGGAGCGGCGCGCCGGGACCGAGCAGGTGCTGCTGGCCGGCGACCTCGTCGAGGGTGCGCGGCCGCATCCGGGCCGCCAGCGGGGCATGCGGGTCGACCAGCCGGTCCGGCGACCAGGCACCGGCGGTTGCCGGCGAACCGACATCCGCCGCGGCGCCGACGAGCGCCGACCGTGAATAGACCCGGATCACTCGGACTCACCGGGCCGACGCTACCGCGCCGGCTCGGTGGGGACGGACCGCGCCCGCCCGATCTCAGCGCGCGCGTAGCCGTGGCAACGTAGGGTTCGGAGATGGAAATCCAGCGGTATACGGCGTTTTCGACCGATTCGTCCGGTGGCAACCCGGCCGGTGTGGTGCTGGACGCCGGAGACCTGGACGCTGCGGAGATGCAGCGGATCGCCGCTGACGTGGGCTTCTCCGAGACCGCCTTCCTCACCCCGACCGGACCGAGCACTGCGACAGTCCGCTACTTCGCGCCGATCGCCGAGGTGGCGTTCTGCGGGCACGCCACCATCGCCTCGGCGGTCGCGTGGGCGGAGCGGTCCGGGACAGGGCCGCTGACGCTCGATTCCGCAGCCGGGCTGATCGAGGTCAGCACCGCCGCCGGCCCCGAGGGCATCGTGGCGACGCTGGTCAGCGTCCCGATCACGGTGAACGAGATCGAGTCGTCGGTCGCTGCCCGACTGCTGGCGGCGCTGCGGATCACCCGGAACGACCTGGACCCCGCGCTCCCGCTGCGGGTCAGCTACTCCGGCAACACGCATCCGATCGTCGGGGTGACGCAGGCGGCGCTCGATGCGCTCGACCAGGACCAGAGCCAACTGGCGGGCCTGATGGCCGAGCAGGGCTGGGGCGCGACGGTCGCGGTGGTCAGCCGACTGGCGCCGACGGTCTTCGAGGCCCGCAACCCGTTCCCGCCGGGCGGGGTGCGGGAGGACCCGGCGACCGGGTCGGCGGCCGCCGCGCTGGGTGGCTACCTGCGCGCGCTCGAGCTGGTGGAACCGCCGACCACGATCACCGTGCACCAGGGCCGGCACGTCGGCCGGCCGGGCGTGCTCACCGTCGACATCCCGGTCGGCACGGGTGGCATTGCCGTCTCCGGCACCGCGGTGCCCCTTCGGTAGGCGTGCACCCGCCGGTCAGCCGCCATCCGCTGGACCCAGTCAGACCACTGCGGCGTTGACCTCGACCGCGGCGTCGCTGGCGACCACCAGCTTGTGCACCAGCCGCATCTTGTTCAGCACCGCGGGCGGCAGCACGAACGGGTAGAGGTCCTTGTGCCCCATCGACCGGTTGATCATGTTCAGCGACCAGGCCAGCGGCAGCCACAGCTCGATCATCCGGTCGAACCCGGCGTCCCCGGCCAGCGGGTGATCCAGCGTCGCACCGGCCGGCGCGAACCCGAAAGCCGCTGCGGTGTCGAGGGTGTCGCGGATGTGCAAGTAGTGGGCGAAGGTCTCGGCCCAGTCCTCCGCCGGGTGCATGGTGGCGTAGGACGATACGTAGTTGTCCTCCCAGCCCTCCGGGGCGCCCTGCGAGTAGTGCCGGTCGATGGCGGCCTGGTAGTCCAGGTCCGGATCGCCGAACAACGACTCGAACTCGGCGCGCGCCGGGCCGGTCTCGGCCAGCACGAAGAAGAAGTAGTGCCCGGTCTCGTGCCGGAAGTGGCCGAGCAGGGTGCGGTACGGCTCGTCCATCGAGATCCGCAGCGATTCCCGGTGCACGTCATCACCCTCGGCGAGGTCGAGGGTGATGACACCCTCGTCGTGTCCGGTGATCACCGGTTCGTTCTCGCTGGACAGCAGGTCGAAGGTCAGCCCGCGCTCCGGATCGGCCACCCGGTCGTTGATCGGCAGCCTGAGCTCGATGAGCTCGACGACGCAGCCGCCGCTTCGCGGCCTCCGCCTCGGCGAAGGCGGGCAGCGCTTTGTCCCCGTCGGCCGGGCGGGTGCGGGTCAGCGAGCACGATCGGCACAAGGGCGCGAGCCCGTCGGCCGGCACCAGCCAGTTGCAGCCCGCGACGTTGAGGTTGGCGCACATCCGGCGGGCGGGGCCGACCGTCGTGACGCCGTCGGACCCCAGGATGGCGAACTCGCGCTCGACCAGGTCGAAGCCGATGGGGTTGTTGCAGCCAAGGCACAGCGAGTTCTCGAAGGCCAGGCGCTGGCCGCAGTTGGGACAGGCGAAGTCGCGCATGGTCACTATCTCCAGGTGATGACGAGCGGGCATGAAGGACCGGCCCACCGGCGCAGTTGCCGATGAGCGGAAATGCCACCCTAACGGCCGGCCGGCGCGAGCAGGGCCGATCGAGCAACCCCTTGCGCGCGGGACCAGGTCGCCGGATGAGACGTACCCCGGAGCCGGCGTTGCAAACGGGAGAAGAATCACCCGTCACGACCGAGCTCGCACCGGCCTGTGACCACCCCCACCGTTCTGATTCGGTTCAGCTGCCCGCACATCGGGCACCAGAAAGGCATGACAATTCCCTTGCTCGGTGCCGACCGTGTCGGTTCCGGCGAACCACTTTTGCTGTTGCACGGCCTCGGCTCCACCCGCGACGATTTCGCCGGCCTGCTGCCGGTCCTGCAGGAACACTTCGACGTCCTTTCCCTGGACCTCCCGGGGCACGGTTCGTCACCGGCCCTGGCGTCCCGCCCCACGATCGAGGCGCTCACCGCGGCCGTCATCGCCGACCTGGATGCGCGCGGGCTGGATCGCGTGCACGTGCTGGGCAACTCCCTGGGCGGCCGGATCGCCATCGAGCTGGCCAAGCAGCACCGGGCGCTGTCCGTGGTCGCCATCTCGCCGTCCGGGCTGGGGCTGCCGCTCGAGCGTGCCCTGCAGGGCACGCTGATGAGCACCGCCAGGCTGATGAATCAGGCACGCAGGCCGTGGATCGATGACCTGTCACGCACGGTGCCAGGCCGGATTGCCCTGATGGCGGGCCTGCGCGCCCAGCCCTGGCGGGCGTCCCGCACCGAATCGCTGGCGGTTCGTGGCGGATTCGCCGACGCCACGAGGTTCTGGTCGACGCTGTGGAACGCGGTGCTGGCCGACCTGCCGACCCGACTGGATCAGATCGACTGCCCGGTGATCGTGGCGCAGGGCGCCCTGGACGTCATCGGCTCCGGTCAGACGCCCAGGTACACCCCGGTGATCCGCGGCGCCCGGTTCGTGCTGCTGCCGTTCGCCGGCCATGCGCCGATGTCCGATTCACCGGAAACCATCGTCAGTCTCGTGCGGTCAGCGGCCCGCGATGCCGCCGCCCGCGAACTGGCTCCGGCCGCCTGACCTGGCCGGCGACGTTCCGTCCGGCCGCCCACCCATCAGCCCAACCAAACCCGAAGCGCCGCCGGCGAAACCGGCAGGCTCACCCAGAAAGCGAGTGCACATGTCCACCGACGCCATCGTGTTGTTGAAGGAAGATCACCAGGAGATCCGTGAGCAGTTCCGGAGGTTCGCCGACGCCGGCCCGAACGCCCACGCGGCCAAGGGCAAGATCGTCGACAAGATCATCGAACTGCTGACCGTGCACACCTACATCGAGAACGAGGTGATGTACCCCGAGGTGCGCAAGCTGCTGCCCGACCTCGAGGGCGACGTGCTGGAGTCCTACGAAGAGCACCATGTTGCCGACCTGCTGACCGCCGAGATCGCCGCCATGTCCCCGGACGCCGAGCGGTTCGACGCCAAGGTCACCGTACTCATCGAGAACGTCTCGCACCACATGGACGAGGAAGAGCAGGACTGGTTCCCGAAGGTCCGAGAAGGCCTGGGCCGCAAGGACCTGCAAGAGATCGGCGCCCGGATGATCGAGCTGAAGAAGACCGCGCCGCGCAGCCCGGCGCAGCCGAGCGCGCTGAAGAAGGTCGTCGACGCCGTCATCTCCTGACGCATCGACCAATCGGTGAACCCGGGGCATCCTGTTGCTCCGGGTTCACCCCGACCCGGCACTGCCGCACAGATAAAACAGATGGACCGGTGAGCCGCGGCGGAATTGCCAGGATGGTGGCGCACCTCGTGGCACGCTGATTTTTCCGGCGCTTCCATCATCGCTGTGCCAAGGGGGTTGTCATGGCTCGCTCCGCTCGACCGGGATCGGCCGGCGATCCGCATCCGGCCGTTGGCCGTTCCGCCAAGGACTCGGCGGCGCAGGTGACCTCGTCGGGGCACCATCCGCGGATCGGACAGCCGCATGACGACGACAAAGAGGGCCCCATCGCAGCGGCGGAGCAGGCCGCTGCCCGGATCAGCACGCCGGCCCAGCCGCTGGGGCCACCCGGCAAACCGTTCGACTGGCGGTCCCCGTTCTTCATCGGGGTGGCCGCGACGGGCGGGGTCGCGGTCACCGTCGGCGCGATCTGGGTGCTCAGCGTCGCCGCGCAGGCGCTGCTGCTGATCGCGCTGGGGCTGTTTCTCGCGGTCGGCCTGGAGCCGGCAGTGTCCTGGTTCGTGGCTCGCGGGCTCCGCCGCTGGGCAGCGGTCACCTCGGTCATCCTGATCCTGCTGGCCCTGCTGGCCGGGTTCCTGGCCGCGGCCATTCCACCGCTGGTGCAACAGGGCACGCACCTGGTGGATACCGTGCCGCAGTACGTCAAGGAGATCAACGATTCCAGTTCGTTCCTGGGGCAACTGAACGAACGCTTCCAGGTGGAGCAGAACCTGGAGCAATTCCTGAAGGGCTCGTCATCCGGCGTGGTCAGCGGTGTGCTGTCGGTGGGCGGAGCGCTGGTCGGAACCTTCGCCGACGTCCTCATCGTCGTCGTGCTGACCGGCTATTTCCTGGGCGATCTGCCGCGGATTCGCGCGGCCATCTACCGGATGGTGCCCTACGATCGCCGGCCGCGGGCGATCCTGCTGGGCGACGAGATCCTGGCCAAGGTCGGTGGTTACGTGCTCGGCAACGTGGTCATCTCGGTGGTCATCGCGACGGCCACCTTCATCTGGCTGGTCTCCTTCGGGGTGCCCTACCCCTTGCTGCTGGCCATTCTGGTCGGCCTGTTCGACCTGATCCCGGTGATCGGTTCGGCCGTCGCGGGGGTGCTGGTCGCCTTGGCTGCGTTGACCGTGTCGCTGCCGGTCTGCCTGGCCACCATCGGTTTCTTCGTGGCCTACAAGTTCTTCGAGGACTATGTGTTGAGCCCCAAGGTGTTCGGCAAGGTCTTGAAACTGCCGGCGCTGGTCACCATCGTCGCGTTGCTGATCGGCGGTGCGCTGCTCGGCATCGTCGGCGCGCTGGTGGCGCTGCCCATTGCCGCGGCGCTGCTGCTCCTGACCCAGCAGTTGCTGCTGCCGCGACTGGACCGTCACCAGACGCCGCCGTCAGCGAAGGCGTGATCCACCGGTCGTATTCGGTGAACTCGCGCCCGGTGTCGGTGACGCCGGATACCGTGCCTCCGTGACCGATGACGCGCACCTGCAGGCCACCCGCGACAGCTACGACCAGGTGGCCGGGCAATACACCGACTATGTCCTCGAGGTGTTCCCCACCGACATCGTCGACCGGGCCATGATCGGCCTGTTCGCCGACCTCGTGGCCGGCCAGGACAACAACCAGGTAGCCGATATCGGTTGCGGCCCAGGACACATCAGTGACTTCCTGGCCCGGCGCGGGCTGTCGGTACGAGGGATCGACCTGTCGCCGGCGATGATCGCCCTGGCTCGCCGCGCCCGACCCGACCTGCGCTTCGATCTCGGTTCACTGCTGGAACTCGACATCCCCGACGGAACGATCGGCGGGGTGTTGGCGCACTACTCGATCATCCACACCCCACCCGACCGGGTGCCGGCGGCGTTCGCCGAGTTCTCCAGGGTGCTGACACCCGGCGGCCACCTGTTGGTGTCCTTCCAGACGGGCGACGACCCGATGCCCGCGTGGCGGGAATTCGACCACAAGGCCGCGCCGGCCTACCGCTGGTCCCTGGCGGGGATGGCCGCATTCCTCTCACCCGCCGGGCTGACCGAGGTGGCTCGGCTGCGGGCCGAACCAAGTCCGAGCAACCGCTTCCACGAGGGTCACCTCCTCGCCCGCAAGACCGGATGCAGCCGGACTCGGCCGGTCATGAGCTCGAGAACCCATCGGTCGTCGACCACGCCACGCCCTACGGCAGCGGCGCGACGTCGACCGCGACATCCATCTCGTGCGTCTCCGCGTCGGTGAAGATCACCCCGCGCAGCGGCGGCACGTCGTCGTAGTCGCGTCCCCAGGCGATGGTGGTGTAGCGCTCGTCGGCCAGGGTGTCGTTGGTGGGATCGAAACCCACCCACGACCCATCCGCGAGCCGCACCGCGGCCCAGGCGTGGCTGGCGTCGACGCCGATCATCCGTTCCTGCCCGGGTGGCGGGTAGGTGGCCAGGTAACCGGAGACGTACCGGCAGGCCAGTCCCAGGGATCGCAGGCAGGCCACCGCCAGGTGCGCGAAGTCCTGGCACACCCCGGCCCGGGCCTCCAGCACGTCGAGCACCGTCGAGGACACCGAGGTCGCGCCCGACTCGTACTTGAACTGGGTATGGATCCGGTGGTTCAGGTCGGTCAGCGCCTGCACCATCGGACGGCCCGGGGTGAACGATGTCGCCGCGTAGTCGCGGACCTCGGGCGGCAACTGCACCAGCAGCGAGGGCAGGGTGAATTCGATCGCCCGCGGGTCGGTGGACGGGGTCGGCAGCGCCCGTTCCCAGGGCAGCGCAGCCGTTCTCCCGATCCCAGCGCGGAACGGAGACCTCCACGTCGGACAACCCCACCACGCACAATTCGGTGTGCGGGCGGGTCACGTGGAAATAGGTGCTGGTGTTCCCGTAGACGTCCACGCCGTCGGCCGCGTCGGACGGTTCGGGTTCGACGTGCAACCGGTGGTCAAGGCAGCGCTGATCGGGGGTGTCCCGGGGATGCAGGTAGCCGCGCCCGTAGGAGGCCGACACGTCGTCGGAGTACCGGTAGACGGTCCGGTGCTCGATGCGGTAGCGGCGGGTGGTCGTCACCACGTCCGTTGTGTTGGGGCCGTGGGCTCATGATCGGACAGCGTTCCCGCACCGTCGTTCTGTGTACTCACATTCTCCGTACTCACTGCTTCTCACCACTCACATCGCACCGTCCACGGTGACCACGCCCAACGGCTGCATCGGGCTGGGATGCCAGAAGTGCTGTGCGGCAATGGCATCGGCGATACCGCGGAGGGAATCGTGCAGGCCGTCCAGCAGCGTGCTGAACTCCTTGCGGATGTCGTTCTCGTCGGTGTGTTCCAGGTCCTCGGGGCGGCAACGGCGCAGGGTGGCGTCGACGTCCTCCAGTCGCCGCTGCGGGCGGGACGTTCCCGAGGCGTCCGGCAGCGCGCGCAGGTCGGCCCTGGCCTGGGCGATCTGGTAGGCCAGCGAGCGGGGGTTCCCGGCGTCCAGCAGCAGCAATTCCAGCATGGTGGCGATCTGGATCCGGCCGCGGTAGCGGCGCCGGTAGGTGACGCCGGATTCGGCGGCGGCCAGCACGGACTCGACCACCAGGGAATCCACCGCGGAGGAATGCGAGCGGGTCAGCGTGGCGCGCAGCAGCGCGGTCAGTTGTTGCGCCCGTTCCATCCGCCGACCGAGATCCATGAAATACCAACCAGGATCACGGATCATGTTCTCGCTGGCCAACCCGGACAGCGCGAGCATGCCGGACAGCACAGCGGCCTGGGTGGAGGACAGCACGATGCCGGTGTCCCCCGGCGTCTCGGCGAGTTCGGCGACCGCACGGTCGATGCCGCCCAGCACCATCCAGGTGTCGCCGGAGAGCTGATCACGCACGGACCGGGCGGATTCCCGCAGCCCCGCCAACGACTGCGCCACGGTGCCGATCTCGGTGGTGTCGAGCAGCAGTTCGCGGATCCGCGGCAACGGATCCAGGCCGGCCGGGAACCCCGCCGTCGCGGACACGGCGCTCACCGCGGACAGCAACACCGGCACGCAGCCGGCGCCGAGATGCTCCGGACGGAAGCGGAAGTCCTCCACCCGCTCCTGCGCGACGATCAGCAGCCGGGTGAGGTCCTCGGTCCGCTCGGCGTACCGGCCCAGCCAGTACAGGTCCTCCAGCACGCGCGGCGACGAGGTCGACTCCGGGCGGTCGGGTTGCACGACCGGCCCCTCGTACAGCCAGACCCTGCCCTCGCCGCGCGCGGCCGGGTCGGCCCGGCCCGACCGCACCCAGACGTCCTTGGCCACGCTGGCCCGGCCGCGGCCGCCGATCGACGGGTCGCCGTCCTGCACCCTGCCCAGCGCGCCCGGCATCGACACGTAACCGGACCCGTGGGCCACCGAGAACAACCGCATGCTGACCTGGCCGGCGGCCAGACCGTTCGGCGCGGCCATCGGCGCCTCGGAGAACGGGGTGTGCTCCTGCCCGACCCACCGGTGCGGTTCCGCGCTGATCCGCTCGCGCCAGGAATCCTGCTGTTCCCGGCTCAGCAGGGCCGGGAACACGGACCGGCCGCGGTCCGTCGGCCGCAGCACCATCTGCTCGAAATGCGCCAGCACGTGGGACTTTTCGGTGTCGTTGCCGCACCAGTGGGTCGGCACCGAGTCCAGCTTCAGGGTCTCGCCCAGGATCGCCCTGGCCAGCCGCGGCAGGAACGGCAGCATGCCCGGGCTCTCCAGGATGCCGCTGCCCAGCGGGTTGACCACCGTGACGGTGCCGCGCCGGCAGGCCTCGGTGAGCCCGACCACGCCCAGCCGGGAGTTCGGCCGCAGGTCGAGCGGATCGGACCAGGACGCGTCCACCCGCCGGACCACCACGTCGACCGGTTCCATGTGGCCCATCGACAGCATCCACAGCCGGCCGCGCCGGATGATCAGGTCGGCGCTCTCCACCAGCGGCACGCCCAGCAGGGAGGCCAGCATGGCCTGGTCGAAGGCGGTCTCCGAATGGGTGCCGGGGGTGAGCACGACGACCCTGGGATCCTCCGCCTGGTCCGGCGCGACCGAGGCCAGCGCGGACCGCATGGTGTGGAAGAACGCGCCGAGACCGCGCGGACCGCTGTGCCGGAACAGGTCGGGCAGCACCCGGGAGACGACCCTGCGGTCGGCCATCGCGTAGCCGGCGCCCGACGGCGCCTGGGTGCGGTCACCCAGCGCCTGGAACGAGCCGCTCCTGCTCCGGCAGACGTCGACCGCGTGGAAGAACAACTGGTGGACGCCGGGGATGGTGATGCCGTGCGCGGGCCGCAGGTAGTCGCGGTGCAGGTACACCAGCTCCGGCGGCAGCAGACCGTTCTCGATCACCTTGCCGTCGCCGTACAGGTCGGTCAGCACCGCGTCCATCAGCGTCGACCGCTGGATCAGCCCGGCTTCCAGCCGGCGCCATTCGGCGTCCTCGACCACCAGCGGCAACGGGTCGAGCCGCCATCGCTCGGGGTCGGCCGGTGTGGCGGACGGGTCGGCGACCACGGCGTCCACCGGGGTGTAGGTGACGCCGTCGTCCTCCAGCATCCGGTCAACGCGTCCGGTCAGGTCCGCCAGCCCGTGCTCGCCGATCGCGTTCAGCGCGGCCGCCAACTCCGACCATCCGGGCAGCACCGAGCCGTCCGCGCCGGTCATCTCGTCGTAGCGGCGCGCGTCATCGACACCGGTGGCGAACATCCCGCTGCGCGCCAGATAGGCGTCGACCAGCGCGGGTCGAGCGCCGGGCGGGCCGCCCAGCAGCTGCCCGGTCGGACCGGGAGCGCCCATCAGGCCACCGCCCCCCGTCCTGGCCGCGCGGCCACCCCAACCGCGTTGATCATGAGTGTGTCACCGGCAGATGGCCCTCGCTCGACGTAGATCCAGCATGCCCGGAGCTGAATCGTCCACCGCCAGTCTGGCCGCGCGCTCGCGCAACCGCACCACGTCGATCTCCCCGGGGCTGTGCCCGGCGGCGTCGAACCGCCGGGTGCGCCGGGCCTCGGCCTCCATCGCGTTGACCGGCGGGTGGTCGTAGGACCGGCCGCCGGGGTGGGAGACGTGGTAGGTCGCACCGCCCAGGCTGACCGCGGTGTCCCCCGCAGTCAGGTCCACCAGGTCGAAGACCAGCGGCGAGTCCGGCGGGATGGTCGGATGCAGCGAGCTCGGTGGCTGCCACGCCCGGTACCGGATGCCGGCCACCTGCCGGCCGGGCACGTGGGTGGGCCGCAGCGGCACCGGATACCCGTTGCAGGTCAGCATGTACCGGTTCTTCTCCGCGCCGTCCAGGCTCACCTGCATCCGCTCCACCGACGAGTCGACGTAGCGGGCCGTGCCGCCGGCGGTGGCCTCCTCGCCGAGCACGTGCCACGGCTCGATGGCCCAGCGCAGCTCGAGCTCGGCCTCGCCGATCACCACGCTGCCCAGCCGGGGGAAGCGGAACTCGAAGAACGGGTCCAGCCAGCTGGTCTGGAAGTCGATGCCGTGCGCCCGCAGATCGGCGGCCACCTCGGCGATGTCGGCGATGACGTAGTGCGGCAACAGGAACCGGCCGTGCAGGTCCTCGGCGTGCCTGATCAACGGCGCCCGCAGCGGGTCGTCCCAGAACCGGGCGACCAGCGCGCGGACCAGCAGCGCCTGCACCATCGCCATCTGGGCGTGCGGCGGCATCTCGAACCCGCGGAGCTCCAGCAGGCCGAGGCGGCCGCGGGCCGAGTCCGGGCTGTACAGCTTGTCGATGCAGAACTCGGCGCGGTGGGTGTTGCCGGTGATGTCGGTCAGCAGGTGCCGCAGCGCGCGGTCCACCACCCACGGCCGGACGGAGCCGTCCTCGCTTGGTCTGCCGCTCGATCTCGGAGAACGCGATCTCCAGTTCGTACAGGGTCTCCTGCCGGCCCTCGTCGACCCGCGGGGCCTGCGAGGTCGGGCCGATGAACTGCCCGGAGAACAGGTACGACAGCGACGGGTGGCGCTGCCAGTGGGTCAGCAGCGACACCAGCAGATCCGGCCGGCGCAGCAGCGGCGACTCCGCCGGGTTCCGCCCGCCCAGGGTGATGTGGTTGCCGCCGCCGGTGCCGCGGTGGCTGCCGTCGACCGCGAAAGTCTCGGTGCCGAGCCGGCTCTGCCGTGGCTTCCTCGTACAGGCTGGTCATCAGCTCGACCTGCTCGTCCCAGCCGGCCACCGGCTGCACGTTGACCTCGATGACGCCCGGGTCCGGGGTGACCGTCAGCGTCTGCACCCTGGGGTCTCCTGGTGGGCCGTAGCCCTCCAGCACGATCGGCGTCGAGGTCGTCTCTGGCGGCGATTTCCAGCGCGTCGATCAGCTCGACGAACGATTCCAACTCGGCCAGCGGCGGCAGGAACACATAGAGCAGGCCGTCCCGGACCTGGGCGACCAGGGCCGTGGGCGGTGCGCCGTCGGCGTCCACCACGACGGCCCGCTTGGTCGGTGCGGCGCTGGGCAGCGCGCCGCGTCCCGCGAGCGGGTCGACGTCGGGCTGTACCTCCGGCGGCACCCAGGAGATCGCGTCCAGCGGCAGCCGCAGGCCCGCGGGCGAGTCGCCGGTCAGCAGCACGATCCGGCCGCGGCGCAGCCGCCAGTCGGCGCTGGCCCAGCCGATGGTCGGGGCGTCCTTGTGGGGTGTTCCCGCCGCGGCGGCTTCTTTCGCTGCTCGCTCTGCTCGTCCTCGCTGACCGGCGCGGGCAGCCGGTGGATCGGCAGCACGTAGGCGGTGGCCTCGGTGACCGTGCTGTCCAGCTGTGTCAGGAGGGCGGCCCGGGCATCGACGGCGTCCTGCTCCGGCTCGAGGTCGCCGGTGACGGGCTCGCCGTCGGGCAGCCGGACGTTCCGGGACAGCTCGGCCAGCGGATCCTCGAAGGCCGGCCGGACCTGGGAGGCCGGCAGGTCGAAGGACGCCGCGACCGATTCGATGAACTTCTTGGCGGTGTCCGGGGTTGCAGCCGGGGGTTGCTCGCCGGTCGTCTCGGTCGGCGCCCAGGGATCGGCCAGCAACGCCGGGTCGCGCCACAGCGGCTGGCCGTCCAGGCGCCAGTGCACGGCGATCTGCCAGCGCGGCAACGGTTCTCCCGGGTACCACTTGCCCTGGCCGTGGTGCAGCAGGCCCTGCGGGGCGTACACGGCCTTCATCCGCTGGGCCAGCACCGCGGACCGTTCCCGCTTCTCCGGTCCGTCGGCGTCGGTCGTCCATTGCGCGGACGTCCCGTCGTCGATGGACACGAAGGTGGGCTCGCCGCCCATGGTCAGCCGGACGTCGGCCTCCGTCAGACGCTGGTCCAGCTTCTTGCCGACCGCCTGGATCGTCGACCACTGATCGGGCGTGTACGGCAGGGTGACCCGCGGGTCCTCGTGCACCCGGCGCACGACGTTGGAGTACTCCAGCGTCGACACACAGGGGCTGGTCGATCCGGTGATGGCGGCGGCGGTGCTCGGGTGCGGGGTCGCCGACAGCGGGATGTGCCCCTCGCCGGCGAACAGGCCGGAGGTCGGATCCATCCCGATCCAGCCGGCGCCGGGGATGTAGACCTCGGCCCAGGCGTGCAGGTCGGTGAAGTCCGCGGCCGGGCCGGAGGGGCCGTCCAGCGACTTGACGTCGGAGGCGAGCTGCACCAGGTAGCCGGAGACGAACCGGGCGGCCAGGCCGAGCTCGCGCAGCAGCGAGACCAGCAGCCAGGCCGAATCGCGGCAGGAGCCGATGGCCGTCTGCAGGGTGTGATCCGGGGTCTGCACCCCGGGCTCCATCCGCACCGAGTACCCGACGTCGGCCTGCACCGCGGCGTTCAGCTGCACCAGGAAGTCGACGATCGCGGTGTCCGGCGCGATGGTGAAACCCTCGAGCCATTGCTTGACCAACGCCCCTGGCCCGGTGCCGGGGCCGTGCTCGTCCACCTGACGCAGGTACGGCTCCAGGTCGTCGGCCAGGTCGGGGGGGTAGACGAACCCGTAGTGCTCGGCGTACTCCTCGATGAAGAAGTCGAACGGGTTGACCACCTGCAGGTCGGCGACCAGGCCGACGGTGATGGACAGCTCGGTGGCCCGGTCCGGGAACACCAACCGGGCCAGGAAGTTGCCGAACGGGTCCTGCTGCCAGTTGATGAAGTGCTCGGCCGGTTCGACCGTCAGCGAGTACGCCTCGATCTTCGTCCGTGAGTGCGGCGCCGGCCGGAGCCGCACCACGTGCGGATGGATGGTGACCAGCCGATCGAACCGGTACGTCGTCCGGTGCTCGAGGGCGACCTTGATCCCCACGCTGATCCCTTCTTCGCTGCTGCTCGGCGGTGGTTCAGTGGCTGGACTGTGCGGGCGTGTTCGGCTGTGCGCGGCACTGCGCAGCCATCAGCCGCTCTGCGCGTCGGTGCTCAGGAACTCGTGCTGGCTCAACCGCGGACCAGATCCCACCGCCGTTGGTCGCTCACTCTATGCACGCCGTGTTTCCGGCATGGAACAGGGACGATGCCGGCAGCCCAGTCCTGAGCTCAGCGCTCTCAGGCACGGAATGCCCGCCGCTGCCACGGCACCGGTCGAGCCGGGCCAGGTTTGCGATCTCCGCGCTTGGCGAACCATCGCCGCACCGCCAGCGTGGCGACGCCGGCGAGCACGATGCCGAACAGGTTGATGAGCAACTGCAGAGCTGAGCCCCACACCTGGGACCACTCACCGAGAACGCCGGCCACCGCGACGTACCCGGCGGCCGGAACGGTGGTGACCGAGATGAACACACCGACAAGGGCAGCTGAATTGCGGCTGGTCAGCGAGATCATCCCGGCCGCTCCGGCCAGCAGCGCGACGATCAGCGAGAGGATCCCTGGCTTGTAGATGAACTCGGTCTGGGTGTTCAGTTCCACCAGGTCCGCGAAGGCCAGGCCGGTGCTCGCGGCGATCCAGGTCGCCAGCGCGGTGATGGCCATCGCGACCGGGAAACCTACGGCGAGTGCGATCGCGCCCCGTCGGGCCAGCGAACCCCGGCGACGCACCACGCCGACGGCGATGGCCGCCAGCGGGCCGAACTCGGGGCCAACGACCATGGCGCCGACGATCGTGACCGCGGAGTCGGTGACGATCCCGATCCCGGCGAGCAGCGTGGCGATGGTCAGGAACGTGAGAAAGGCGCCGGTGAGCGCGGAATCGTCGCCGGTCCGCGATTCAACCTCCTCCCAGATCACCGCGTCGGAGGCATTACCAGGGGCATCCTCCTGCGCCCGCTGGGAGCTGCGGGACAGCGACAGGTCGACCTGCTCGATGGAGATGGCCCCGAACTCGTCCAGTTTCAGCTCATTGAGGCCGTCGAGCAGGGCGTCGACGCATTCCCTTGCCGCGTCGAACTCGACAAGATCACCGGCCGGGTTGCGACCGGCCCCGGGCACAACGCTGATGTTGGTGACGCCCACGGTCGCGTCGATCAGCGCCAGCACCTGGGCGGACAGATTCGGCGGCACCAGCAGTCGGACGTGCAGCATCGGCGCACCTCTCTGGTCGTGCTGATGTGATCACTCTCGACCTGCGGGGTTTTCCTCGATCAAGATCACCATCGCGGGTCCGGTGGAGGCCGTCGGCGCCCGTCGCGGTCCCACGATGGTGATCACCCCGGTAAGCACCGCACGCTCAGCCAGATGCGGTTGGTGACCCCGCCGCCACGCGAACGCTCGGCGCCGGCGGCTTGTCGACGCCCGCCTCCTTGCGTTGCGCCGCGGTGATCGGGGCGGGCGCGCCGGTCAGCGGGTCGTAGCCGCCGCCGGACTTCGGGAAGGCGATGACCTCGCGGATGGAATCGGCGCCGGCCAGCAGCATCACGATCCGGTCCCAGCCGAACGCGATCCCGCCGTGCGGCGGCGCGCCGAACGCCAGCGCGTCGAGCAGGAAGCCGAATTTCTCCCTGGCCTGCTCGTCGGTCAGGCCCATCACCGCGAAGACCCGCGCCTGAATGTCGGCGCGATGGATACGGATCGAGCCGCCGCCGATTTCGTTGCCGTTGCAGACGATGTCGTAGGCGTAGGCCAGCGCCGACCCGGGATCGGTGTCGAAGGTGGCCAGGTGCTCGGGCATGGGCGAGGTGAACGCGTGGTGCACCGCCGTCCAGGTGCTGCCCTCACCGCCGACCGACACGTCGTCCGTTTCGTCGACCCGCTCGAACAGCGGCGCGTCGACCACCCAGACGAACGACCAGGCAGACTCGTCGACGAGACCGTCCCGCTTGCCGATCTCCAGCCGGGCCGCGCCAAGGAGTTCCTGGCTGCTCCGCCTGGTGCCGGCGGCGAAGAACACCGCGTCGCCGGGCTCGGCGCCGACCGCGGCGGCCAGGCCCGCCCGCTCGTCATCGGAGATGTTCTTGGCGACCGGACCGGCCAGCGTGCCATCGGGCTGGACCGTGACGTAGGCGAGCCCGCGGGCGCCGCGCTGCTTGGCCCATTCCTGCCAGGCGTCGAAGCCGCGGCGGGGGGTCGCCGCGCCGCCCTTCTGCACGACGGCACCGACATAGGGCGCCTGGAACACGCGGAACGGGGTCTGCGCGAAGAACTCGGTGAGCTCCGTCAGCTCGGTGGACAGGCGCAGGTCGGGCTTGTCCGAGCCGTACCGGTTCATCGCGTCGGTGAAGGTGATCCGCGGGATCGGCGTGGTCAGGTCGTGGCCGATGAGTCGCCAGAGCGCGCCGATCACCTCCTCGGCGATGGCGATCACGTCGTCCTGGGTGACGAAGGACATCTCGACGTCGAGCTGGGTGAACTCCGGCTGCCGGTCGGCGCGGAAATCCTCGTCCCGGTAGCAGCGCGCGATCTGGTAGTACCGCTCCATCCCGGCGACCATCAGCAGCTGCTTGAACAGTTGCGGCGATTGCGGCAGCGCGTACCAGGAGCCGGGCTTCAACCTGGCGGGCACCAGGAAGTCCCGGGCACCCTCTGGGGTCGACCTGGTCAGCGTCGGGGTCTCGATCTCGACGAAGTCGTGGCCGTCCAGCACGGTGCGGGCGGCCCGGTTCACCTGGGAGCGCAGTCGCAGCGCATGGGCCGGGGCCGCGCGCCGCAGGTCCAGGTAGCGGTACTTGAGCCTGGTCTCCTCACCGACGGTGCCGGAGTTGCTGTCCTCGATCTGGAACGGCAGCACCGCCGCCTCGGACAGCACCTCCAGGCTGGTGGCCTCGACCTCGATCTGACCGGTCGGCAGGTCCGGGTTCTCATTTCCTTCCGGGCGGATGGCCACGTTCCCGGTGACGAGCACGCAGTACTCGCTGCGCAGCGCGTGCGCTGCGGTCAACGCGTCACCCGAGTGGAAGACCACCTGCACGACGCCGGAGGCGTCCCGCAGGTCGATGAAGATCACCCCGCCGTGATCGCGCCGGCGAGCCACCCATCCGGCCAGGGTGACCGTGGCGCCGTCGTCGGTGGAGCGGAGGGAACCGGCTGTTCGATCGCGAAGCACAGATGAATCCTCAGGATGGGGGGCATGACTGCTGGCGGGCATGACTGGCGGGGCGGGGGGCGGGCGGGGCGGGGCATGGCTTGCTGGCGCCCGCTGTTGGGGCTGCCGTGCCGGTCGATCCTACGGCGGGCCGGGTCTACCTCCGCCGCGGTGCGCCGCACGCTCCCCGGCCTCCACGCTCCCCGGCCCCGCGGCGCGCTCCCCGGCCCCGCCGCGCGCCTCCTCTGCCCCGCCGCACCCGGCCCGCCACGCGCATCCTCGGCCCCGCCGCGCGCCTCCTCCCTCCACCGCCCCGCCGCACCCCGGCCCGCCACGCGCCCTCCTCTCCCCGCGGCACCCTCCCGGCCCCGCCTGCTTCAAGATCCCGGTTTTGGGACCGGCGCCGGGCCAAGATCACTCCCTGGGGACTCGACTCGGTCCTCAGCACATCCGCTGGTCCCCTTCTGGTGATCTTGTGCACGGCCCAGCGACACGCCGCGCCGCGCCCCGCGACCGAGAATGGTCAGGCCGCCCGATCCAGGGCGTTGCGCACCTCTCGCACGACATACTCCGGCCGCTGGGTGAGATCGAGCCAAGTGAACCGGAGCACCCGCCAGCCGGCGTTCGTCAATGCGTTCTGCTTGAACCGGTCGGCGCTGAACCGGTCCGGAGTGTGATGCCACGCCCAGCCGTCGATCTCGACAATCACTCGCTCCCGGACGAAGACAAAGTCGCAGGTCCGGCTGAGCGAGCCCACCCGCACCAACTGGTTCGCCCGCCAGCCGCCGATCCCCGACTCCTTCATCACCCGGATGAACCTGCGCTCGCTCTGCGCCGCTGCCCTGTCGCCCGCGGCGATCAGCAACAGGCCGGCGTCGTGGGAACCGTGACACCCGAGATTGCGGTAGTGCGCGGCCCTGACGTCCGCGAAGCGCACCCGCGTCTGCAGCGCGCGATCGAGCATCTCGGGGCCCGCAGCGCCGAGGGCCACTGCTGCGTGGAGCGAGGTGAGCGCCAAACCCGTGACTGCCACGTCACGGAGGAGCGCGCGGTCCTCCAGCGGCAGGAATCGACGCCTGATCACAGCCTGCGGACGGGACCGCAAGCGACGCGTTCGGGGAATGGTGACCTCGACCGGGTGCGGTGGCGCCGCGATGAGGCCCCACCAGAACGCAGCGGCGACCCCACTGACGCACGCCGGTTGCCCGGCCCAGAGAGACACCGCACGAACCCTCGACTCCGGCGTCAGGTGGCCCTCCACCACCCGATAGACCTGCGGCAGCACCGTGATCCACTCGCCGCGGGCACGCAAGCCGCGCAGTGCATCGGCGGTGATCCCCGCGTGAATGGCCTGCCGCCGGGTGATCAGCCCGTCCTGACGCCTGACGATCACCGCGAGGTCGCTGCGCTGACTCATTGGCAAAGCCTGACGTGTCACGAGGGTCTTGAGCAGGGGGTGGCTCACGTTGTGGATAACTCCTAACCCTCTCGTGGAATCCATCCACATGGCCTCGCGGTTTGCCGCGCCGCCGGTCCGCCTGGGTGATCACCGAACCGGGACCCAGACCGGTCCTCCACACGCCGCCGAGTCCCGAAAAAATGGTCAACCGTTGCCGGTCCCCGGACAGTGATCTTGAAATCTGATCCGCCTCAGGCGTGGACGAGGGACACCAGCACTTCTCACCCGACCCCGGGTGGGCGGCCGGCCCGTTGAGCAAACTCGGGACCGGCCCAACAGGTCCATCCAGGCGACCGTGCCGCAGGTCCCAGCAGCCCCTCTCGCCCGCCGCTGGCCCGGACCGACCGTGCCCATCTGAGGCCCCGCCTGACCGCGAAACCAGCTCACCCCCGCTGGACCGCCGGCCCGTGGAGCCCGCCTGTGGACCAGGCTCGCGGCTCCCCTGTCACCCGTCGCCGGCGCTGACCAGCCCAACTCGGTGGCCTCCGGGTGATCACCGTTCCGGGACCAAAACCGGTCCCCCACACACGGCCGAGTCCCCAAACGGTGACCAACCCGGGCCGGTCCCACAACGATGATCAACAGCGCCCATGCGGGCTGCAGCCACGCCGGACAACGGCCGTGCGGGGGCGCCGTGGCGGGCTGAAACCAACCGGAGCAGACTGACCAAAGGTGTTCGTACGGTTCGACATCTTCGTTCATCACAGCCGCGCTGGACAGCCGCGGAATTGCCTAGGAGGGCCTAGAGATGATCACTGACAAGGGCGTCGCGGTTCCGGACGATATGGCCGGAGTACTCGAGGCCGACTCGGCGGCGCTGACCGCATTCCAGGCGCTCCGTCCCGACGACCAGCGCATCTACGTCGACTGGATCGGCAAGTCCAGCGGCGCGACCGAGCGGTCCGAGCGACTGGCCGGCCTGGCCGAGCACGTGCAGGCCTACCAGCGCAGGCCCGCGGAGGAGCATGGCTCGCCGCATCCGCTCAGCGACGTGTGAGCCCGTCGGGCGCTCCCCACGCGGCACTCCCGACATCTTCCCCGACCGCCGCGTCACCGCCGGCAGCGTCCCGCGCTGCCGGCTCTTTCGCGCTCTCAGCAACCCAACGCGCTCTCAGCAACCGACGCGCTCTCTGAAACCTGCACCCGCCCCGCCAAGTCCGCCTGGCCGGACGCAATTGCCTGGCCCTGGAAGTACTCCCGTTCCGCATCCGTCCGCGCGCAACCGGCGGCTGCGGCCCACTCCGCCCGCGCTTCGGCATGACGGCTCAGCGCGGACAGCATCTGCGCCCGCGCCCCGAATGCGTACGGGTAGCGCTCGAGCCCGCCGAGGCTGATGACCTCGTCCAGGTCGGCAAGACCCGCCGCGGGTCCGGACAGCGCTGACACCGCCACGCACCGCCCGACCGCAAGGGTCGGCGAGGGCAGCTGCTCCAGCAGGGCTCCGTACAAATCCACCACCCGCTGCCAGTTGGTGGAACCCGCACTCGCCGCTCGGGCATGCTCGGCGGCGATCGCCGCCTGCAGCGTCATCGGACCGGGCGAACCAGGCGCCCAGGCCCGGTCGAGCAGCGCCAAACCTTCGGCGATCGCGCCGCGATCCCACCGGCCGCGGTCGGCATCGGCCAACAACACCTGCTGACCCTCGTCGTCCAGCCGCCCGCCTGCCCTGGCCCTGGTGAGCAGGATCAGCGCCAGCAGCGCGGTGAACTCCGCGTCGTCCGGTCGAAGGACGTGCAGCGCTCGGGCGAGGTACTGCGCCCGGTCGGCCAGGTCCTCGTCGGTCAAGTCCGCGCCCGCCGCAGCCGTGTGCCCCAGGGTGAACGCCAGGTAGACGACCCGTCGCACGGACGGCAGCCGCGCGTCGACCGTCGCGTCATCGGGCAGGTCGAGGGCCGGGCCTGCTGCCGCCAGCCGTTTCTTGGCCCTGGTCAGCCGGGCAGCCATCGTCGGCTCGCTGACCAGGAAGGCGGCCGCGATGGCCGCCGTCGGCACCCCGCAGGCCAGCCGCAGGGTCAGCGCGACCTGCTCGGAGGTCGCCACCCGTGGGTCGCAGCAGAGCACGACCATCCGCAGGTCCTCGTCACCGATCACGCCGACCTCGGTGGTCAGATCGGCCGCCGCACTGACGCCGCTCAGCCCGCCCGCGCTGCGGATCAATGCCCGCCGGGCGGCCTGCGCGGATCGGATCCGGTCGATGGCGCGGCGCCGCGCCGCCGTCACCAACCACGCCTCGACCGACGCCGGCACCCCTCGCTCCGGCCAGGTCTGCAAGGCCAGCAGGAACGCGTCGGCGGTGGCCTCCTCGGCGATGTCCAGGTCCCGGACCGATCGCAGGGTGACGGCCAGTACCCGGCCGGACAGCTCGCGCTGGGCCTTGGCCGCCACCTCGGCGATCGCCGGGGGGACCACCCGTCAGCCGCCGAATTCCCAGATGGGGCGCATCTCGATGTAGCCGTACGGCGCCGGGCACCGCTTGGCCACCTCCAGTGCCTGCGCGTCGTCGGCGGCCTCGATCAGGTAGTAGCCGCCGACGACCTCCTTCAACTCCGGCAGCGGGTTGTCCACCACATGCACGTCGGCGGTGCGGGTACCGCGGAGGTAGCTGGCGGTGGGGGTCGGCTGCAGCGCTTCGCCACCGAGCAGGGTGGCGCCGAGTTCGCCGACCTCCTGGGCGAACGCCTGATGGTTGGCCATGCTCTCGGCGAATTCCGCCTCACCGGCCTCGGTGTACGCGGACTCGGTCTCGACGATCTGCAACAGGTACTTGGGCATCGAGTGGATTTCCTTTCCTGGGATCAGGACTGCTGGGATCAGACACTGCTGGTGGCGCAGAACCCCGGGTGGGGCTCCTGACCGATCAGACGGACTCACCGCGACAGATTCGACAGCGCGACGAGGAACTCTGCGTCGATCTTGGTCCTGACTCAGATCCACAATCAGCACTGTGCGGGAACTCACGATCGATTTCCGCCCGCGAACCGTTACGATGAAGCGTTCTTGGAGTGTGTCGCGCCAAACCCGACGACGGAAGTCTTCATCATTCGGGACAGCGACCGGAACCTGCACCGACCTGGTGTGTTCTCGACGCTCCTACCCGAATTGATTGGCTCTGATGTCGACCGCTGCTGTCCTCGATCCCTCCACCGACCCCTCCGACTTCACCGAACTCCCCCTCACCACCGACGACGCCGATGACGACCTGCTCTTCGACGAGCAGGTGGACACCGAAGCCGCCCTCCGGTTCAACCAGCTGGCGTTGCCGGCGGCGCTGCTCCGCGCCTGCACCGACCTGGGGTTCCAGACCCCGACGGCCATCCAGGCCGAGGCCATCCCCGCGCTGCTCGGCGGCCGGGACATCACCGGCGTCGCGCAGACCGGCACCGGCAAGACCGCGGCCTTCGGCCTGCCGCTGCTGGCGTCGATCGACCCCAGGTCACGGGGCGTCCAGGCGCTTGTCCTGACGCCGACCCGCGAGCTTGCGGTGCAGGTGGCCGAGGCGATCTCCAGCTTCGCCGTGCACATTCCCTCACTGACCGTGGTGCCCGTCTACGGCGGCGCCAGCTTCCTGCCGCAGCGCGCCGCCCTGAAGGCCGGCGCGCAGATCGTGGTCGGCACCCCCGGCCGGATCATCGACCACCTCGAACGGCACACCCTTGACCTCACCGGGCTGAAGTTCCTGGTGCTCGACGAGGCCGACGAGATGCTGCGGATGGGCTTCGCCGAGGATGTGGACCGCATCCTGTCCGACGCTCCCGGCGAACGGCAGACCGCGCTGTTCTCGGCGACCATGCCGCCGGCGATCCGGGCCATCGCCCGCAAGCACCTCAACGACCCGCTGGACATCGCCGTCACCCGGCAGTCCTCCACCGTCGACGCCGTGCGGCAGACGTACGCGGTCGTGCCGTTTCGCGACAAGGTCGACGTGCTGGCCCGCATCCTGCAGGTCTCCGAGGGCGACGCGACCATCGTGTTCGTCCGCACCAAGGGCGCCTGCGACGAGGTCGGCGCCGAGCTGATCGCCCGCGGGGTGTCAGCGGCCGCGATCAACGGTGACGTGCCGCAGAAGGAACGCGAGCGGATCATCGAGCGACTGCGCGACGGCCGGCTCGACGTGCTGGTCGCCACCGACGTGGCCGCGCGCGGCCTTGACGTGGAGCGGGTCGACCTGGTCGTCAACTTCGACGCCCCCGGCGAGCCCGAGTCCTACGTGCACCGCATCGGCCGCACCGGCCGCGCGGGCCGCGAGGGCGAAGCGCTGACGTTCTTCACCCCGCGTGAGGTCGGCCGGCTGCGCGCGATCGAGCGCGCCACCAGGCAGAAGCTCGAGCAGATCACCCCGCCGTCCGCGGCGGACGTGGCCGCCCGGCGAGCCGCCACCGTGCTGAGCGAGGCCGCCGAGCGGGTCTCCGGCGGGTCTTTGGCCCGGTACCGGCAGGCCGTGGCGAACTTCCTGGCCGAGCAGGATCTGACCGCTCAGGAACTGGCAGCCACGCTCCTCGCACTCGCCGCCGGCGATGACGGCAAGGCGCCGGCCGTCAGCACCTACACCCCGTCGTTCGCGACCGAGCGTCCGGAACGGCCGGGCGCCGACCGGCGCGGAGCGGATCGCCCCACCAGGGGTGCCGAGCGCGGCTCTGCCGACCGAACCTCCGCCGATCGGGCCGGACGCCGCCGCGACCCGGCCGGCCCCCGGTACCGGGTGGCCGTTGGTCATGCGCACGGGGTGCGGCCCGCCGGCATCGTCGGCGCGATCACCGCCGAGGGCGGGCTGAACGGCAAGGACCTCGGCCGCATCGACATCTACGACACCTTCTCCACCGTCGAGATCGCCGGCACGCTGTCCCCCGCCGCCTTCGGCCGGATCTCCGCGGCGAAGGTCAGCGGGCAGTCCCTGCGCATCGAACTGGATCGCGACGGCGACGCCCATCGCTTCGCCCCGGCGACCCGCGCCCCGGGTTCGCACGGGCCGCGCCGGTCCGGCCCGGCCAGGGAGTACCGCCGGGAACGCTGAGCCTGGCTCCCGCGGTGCAGTCGCGCTGAACCGCACGCCACCTCGCAGGAACCACGTCGACCGAGCCGTCCGACCCGCTGACAGAATGTCCGGGGTCGGGCGGCTTTTCGGTCTGCTCGGCCGGCCCGATCCGAGGGAGGAAGCGTGCCGGAGCGCGTTCGATTTGCCCACGAGGACCTCGAGTTCGCCCGCGCGGTGACCTTTTTCGATGCGATCTTCGCGTTCGCCGTGACGTTGTTGATCACCACGGTGGACGACTTCTCGCCCGCAGCGTGGAGCAGCCTGCAGGCACTCAAGGACACCAACGGAGCCTCCCTGCTGGCGTTCACCATCAGCTTCGTGGTCGTCACGTCGTTCTGGCGCGCGCACCACCAAGGCGTCACCTCGCTGTCCGCCATGGACGGCCAGCTACTCGCCCTGAACCTCGTGGTGATGTTCGGGATCGTGCTCATCCCGTTCACCACCGAAGCGCTGGGCAAACTCGATCTCCCGCTGCCAGTGGCCGTCTACGCCCTGGACATCGCGCTGACCTTCATCGTGCTGAACGCGGTCGAGCTCATCGCGGACCGTCGAGGGCTCAGACCGACCCGGATGACGGCGCTCGAACTGCGTTCGTATCTGGCGACCTCCGCCGTACTTCCGGTGATCTTCCTGGCGTCCATCCCTGTCGCGTACCTGGTCAGCCCCAAGGTCGCGCAGTGGAGCTGGGTGCTGATCGCCGTGCTGGTTCCGGTCGTCCGCCGGATCACCCGACCACGCAGCCCGGCTGCTACAGCCACCACCCAAACCCCGACCCCGACCGCGCAGGAGAATCCCGAGTGACCAACCCCGTCCGAGTCGCCATCGCCACGCCGCTGGATCCCGACCTGCGCCCGTTGATCACCGCGGTCGACCCGCGGATCGAGCTGCTCGTCGACGACGAGCTGCTTCCCCCGCAACGGTTTCCAGGCGATCACGACGGCGACCCGGACTTCCACCGCACCGATCGGCAACAGGCAGCGTTCGACGGGCTGCTGGCCAGGGCCGAGGTGTTCTACGGCATTCCGGACACCCGCCCGGCCGCGCTGGGTCCCGCCGTCCGGGCCAATCCCGGCCTGCGGTGGGTGCAGACCATGGCGGCCGGTGGCGGGGCACAGGTCAAGGCCGCGAAACTGAGCGACGACGAGCTGTCCCGGGTCGTGTTCACCACATCGGCGGGTGTGCACGGCGGGACGCTGGCGGAGTTCGCGCTGTTCGGCGTGCTGGCCGGTGCCAAGGACCTTTTTCGGCTGCAGTCACTGCAGCGGGCCAGGGAATGGCCCGGCCGCTGGGCGATGAAAGAGATCAGCGAGCAGACCGTGCTGATCGTCGGGCTCGGTGGGATCGGTAGCGAAACCGCCAGACTGCTCAAGGCTTTCGGCGCGACGGTGCTCGGGGTGAAGCGCACGGCGGAACCGGTCGACCATGTCGACGAGGTGCATACCGACGCCGCGTTGCCCGACCTGATCGCCCGCGCGGACGCGATGGTGATCACCCTGCCCGGCACGGACGCGACCACCCGGTTGATCAACCGCGAACTGCTGGCCGCCGCCAAACCAGGACTGGTGGTGGTGAACGTCGGCCGCGGGACGGTCGTGGACGAGCCCGCGCTCGTCGATGCGCTCCGGTCCGGCATCGTCTCATCGGCGTACCTGGATGTCTTCGCCACCGAACCGCTGCCGGCCGACTCGCCCTTGTGGAGCATGCCGAACGTGCTCGTCTCACCGCACACCGCCGCGCTCAGCCTCGCCGAGGACCGCCGGATCGCGGAGCTGTTCGCCGACAACCTGCGCCGCTACCTGGACGGCTCGCCGCTGCGCAACGTGGTGGACACCCACGACTTCTACTGACGGCGACTCCACCGATCCCAACCGTGATCATGGAGAAAGCAAACCAGCTCAGAACAGCGACGGCTCGGACCCCTGCGGCTGTTGATCACCGACTCGCGACGCAGGCAGGCTGC
Organism: uncultured Actinomycetota bacterium; assembly: GCA_963709895.1. Lineage (GTDB taxonomy): Bacteria > Actinomycetota > Actinomycetes > Mycobacteriales > Nakamurellaceae > Nakamurella. The sequence goes on from CAVPYD010000005.1 coordinate 250,985, forward strand.
CCCGCGGGAATGACGCGTCCCGGTCGCCCGGCACTCCCCGCACCGGATTGTTGTTCCCGGCCAGCGCCTTTCCACCGTCGGCATCCAGCCCGGCTGCGGCGCAGGCGGACTTGATCCGCGCCGACAACTCGCGCCGGTACTCCACCGGCAGGTTGGCACCGCGCGAGTACAGCCGTTGATACGGCTCGATGAGGTCGGGTCGGGTCCGGGCGAGCCAGCCGAAAAACCACTCCCGGGCACCGGGCCGCAGGTGCAGTCCGATACCGCTGACGCCGGTGGCGCCGGCGTCGGCAAGTTGGGCGACCAGCGCCCGGATCTGCTCTGGGCGTGTCGGTCAGGTACGGCAGCAACGGGCGCCGCGAACACCCCGCACGGCAGCCCGGCACCGCGGATCCGCCGCACCAGCTCCAGCCGTGCCCGAGGGGTGGGCGTGCCCGGTTCCAGCGTGGACTGGAGTTCCGGGTCCAGCAGCGCCAGCGACACCCCCATGCCCACCGACACCGAGGCCGAGGCGGCGCTCAGCAGGTCGAGATCGCGGGACAGCACGGTGCCCTTGGTCAGGATCGAGAACGGTGTCCCGCTGTCCGCCAGCGCCGAGATGATCGCCGGGCATCAACCGGTACCGGCCCTCGGCCCGCTGGTAGGGATCGGTGTTGGTGCCCATCGCGACGTGCTCGCGCCGCCACTTGCCGGCCGCGACCTCCTTCCGCAGCACGTCACCGATGTTGATCTTGACGACGATCTGGCTGTCGAAGTCGTGACCGGTGTCGAAATCCAGGTAGGAGTGCGTGTTCCGGGCGAAGCAGTACACGCAGCCGTGGCTGCAGCCGCGGTACGGGTTGATGGTCCAGCCGAACGGCATCGGGGAATTCCCCGGCACCTTGTTCAGCGCCGATCGGCAGTGCACCTCGTGGAAGGTCACCCCGGCGAACTCGGGGGTCCGGACGGTGCGGACGAGACCGGCCAACCGGCCCATGCCCGGCAGCGCAGCCGGGTCCTCAACCGATAACGAACGACCCTCCCACCTCATCCCACCATCCGAACATATGTTCGGATGGTTTGGCAAGCACGAAGGTCGGCATCCAAGGACGGGCATCACCCGCGACGCACGAGTCAGCCCGCGGAGCCCTCCGCCGCCACCAGCGCCGGCGCGAACTGCTGGGCCGAGACCTCGGTGGCGGCAGCGATCTCGTCCTCGGTGGCGGCGTTCGACTCCCGCGCGATCACCGCCCACAACCGCAGCGACTGCAGCGAGAACTCCTGGACCTCCAGGGAGTTGGCCATCGCCACCGGATCGTCGATCTCCTCGCCGGCCAGGAACAGGCCGAGACCCATCACGGCGCCGTCCCATCCCGGTCCGACGTACAGCGCTCCGGCGGCGCTGCCGGCCATCGCCAACGGGACCGAGTGGTCGAGTTCCAGCACCGTGGCACCGTCGCGCTCCACGTCTGACGTCAGCCTCAGCTCGACGATGCTGGTCGGGCCACCGAAGGTGACACGGAGCAGCCTGGGCGGCTGACAGTCGAGGATGTCGCCGCCGGCATTCCCCTCGAGATTGAAGGAACCACCCACCCGCAGGTCCCCGGTCAGCGGAAGGAACCAGCGCCGGACGCGCTCCGGATCCGTCACTGCGCTCCAGACGTCATCCATCTCCGCGTCGTAGCTGCGTCGCAGCAGCACGCGCACGGTCTCGGATTCCGGGTTGGCTGCGACCTCGCGGTGCACCGCTGACAGGTGTCGGGCGATGTCGATCATGTGGGGTCCTCCTCGTCGATGGATGGTTCGGGCCTGACCCGGTTGTCCCTGCCCGGGCTTTTCGGCGGGGCCGCTGCCCGCCGTCGTTCACGTTTTCCTCTCGCGAGTTCCGTCGCCAGCGCGTCCAGCTGCTGGTTCCAGAACCCCCGAAAGCGGTCCAGCCACACGTCGATCTCCTGTAGCGGCCCGGAATCCACGGCGTACAACCGGCGCGCGCCGTCCGGATGAACGGTGGCGAAGCCGTTCTCCCGCAGTACCTTCAGATGCTGGGATACACCCGGCTGGGAGATTCCGAACTCCCGTTGGATGACCGTCGTGATAGCGCCGGACGACTGCTCGCCGTCGGCGAGCAGCTCCAGGATCCGGCGTCGCACCGGATCACCGAGAACGTCGAACGCGTGCACAACGTCAAGATATCATCAGCTGCTTATATAAGTCCATCACGATGCGTCCGCCTCAACCGGCCGCACCAACCGATCGCGCACGACCGTGCCTCGGAGGTCCAGTTCGACGGCGATCCACGTCCTCGGTCGACGTGGGCTCGGGATCGCCGCAACCCGGTGCACGGGGCACCTCGCTCCCATCGAGCTCAGTTCCGGCTATGTCCCGGCGTTGGTCTCCAAGAAGGCCAGCAGGCTACGGACATCGATGGGTTTCGGCAGATGAAGCTGCGCGCCGGCGGCCAGCAGCTTCCGAGCCTGGCGTGGCCCGTCGTCGTCGCTGAGTACAGCTATCGGGATGTCGGCCGTCCGTGGATCATTGCGGAGTGCCGCCAGGGTGTTCAGTCCTCCGACGTCCGGCAGGTCGGCATCCAGCAGCACCGCGGTCGGCCTGGCGGACCACGACATCTCAAGGCCGAGCGCCGCGTTCCCGGCGTGGGCAAGCCGCCAATCATCTGCTCGCGCGAGGATGCGGCGCAGGAGACCGACAGATGCCCGGTCGCTGCCGACGTAGAGCAGGACATTGTCGGCGCGCACGGCTGACTGGTCGGCGCCGGGCGGCTTGCCCACCGGCAATTCGACGACGAATGTCGACCCGACGCCGTGGGCGGAATCGACCGTCAAGCGACCCCCGAGCGCGGTGATCAACCGGGAGGCCAGCGCGAGGCCGATTCCGGTGCCCTCAACGCCCGCCGCTTGCTTTCCGAGACGATCGAACGGATCGAACAATCGCGGGAGGTCCTCGAGGCGAATACCGCGTCCGGTATCCATGATGCGGATCGCTACATGTTGATTGCCGTGCATCTCCTCGATGACGTCCACCCGACCGGCCGGGTGGTTGTACTTGATCGCGTTTGACATGAGTGTCACCACCACCTGGCGCAACCGGCGCCGATCCACGCACACCCAAGCCTCAGCGGCTGTACCCCGCGACTGGTGGTCGATGGTGACCTCGAGTTCGGCCGCCAACGGACTCACCGTGTCGATGACCTCGTTCAAGAAGTCGTGAACCTGCACCTGGTTCTGCTCAAAACCAATGGTGCCGCTCTCGATGCCGGTGATGTCCAGGATGTCGTTCACCAATCCCAAAAGATGCTTTCCCCCGGCGAGGATATGCGCGACCGCGTCCCGATGGCCTGGCTCTTCGAGCTCGAGGTCGAGGATCTGCGCGAAACCCAACACCGCATTCAGCGGCGTCCGTAGCTCGTGACTCATTCTCGACAGCAGCTCGCTCTTCGACGCGTTCGCCGCCTCGGCTTCGGTGGCTGCGTCCCACGCGAGTTGCTCGGCTCGTTTGCTGCTGGTGATGTCTTGCACCGTTCCGGCCAGTCGCACGAGCGTGCCCGCCAGGTCGGTGACCGGATTGGACGTCGCTCGCACCCATCGGACGCTGCCGTCCGGGATGATGATCCGATGTTCGGACTCGACCGAACGGCCCGCTCTCGCCGCGGGCCAGTAGTCGTTGAGAACGCGATCGCGATCATCGGGATGAACCAGCGATTCGACCACATCCTCGGCCGTCGCCGTCTCATCGTCGTAGGGCCGGGCCTGCACGATGTCGATCCACGCGGGATTGACATACAGCGCGATGTCGGCGGCCGCCTCTCGGAGGGACACCCCGACGGCGATCGCGTCGGCGACTTGGCGTAACTGGTTCTCGCTTTCCTGCAATGCGGCTTCAGCATTCTTTCGGTCGGTGATGTCCTCAACCGTCCCGACCACCCGGACGGCCCCGGGGCCGGAGCCGGGCACCGGTGAGTTCGTGATATGCACCCACCGATAGCCACCGTCAGGAAATATCAACCGCAATTCGCACTCGGCGGCCCGAACGCCGTCGGCCGCCACCAGAGTGGCTCCCGCGATTTCCTGATCCTCGGGGTGAACGCGGGATCGAACGTCCTGCAACATGTATTCGGGGTCGCAGTCGGCCGGGAGAGCAAACAGATCCATGAACGCGGGATTCACATAGAGCATTTTGGCGCTGTCCCGAAGATAAATCCCCACGGCCACGGCCTGGGCGATCTGGGTGAGCATCTGAAGGGAATCGGCCAGTTCGCCGGAGGTGGCTCTGTCGACGGGCCGATCGGCAGCTCCCGCCGAACCGTCCGGGGGCAGTTGGTCGCTGACCCACTTCCGAGCATCGAGAACATGTTCGGTAGCGATGACTGCGAGCAGTGCTGCCACGTCGGCCGCCCGGTCATCGAATGCGGTCGGTGCCGATGCGTAGACATTGACGGATCCCAGGACGACGTCGTCGGCGACCAAGGGTGAGCAGAGAGCGCTCTGCACTCCCAGCTCAGCGAGCTGCGGCCCGGCCGTCGGAAAGGCGGGGTCGATCGCCAGATCTCCGCACCGCACCGTTCGGGCCCGGGCAATTGCCGTCACGCATGGACCCTCGCCGAGGCGATACTGCAATTGATCCGCGGAACGAACGAACGGCGAACTCCCGGCGACGGGACTCAACCTGCCGTCGGCCACCAGGACCACGCCGGCACCGACGGCTCCCGGAATCGCCGCGATCGCCAACTCTGCGACGTGCGCGAGAACGTCGGACAGACCCTTCCCGATCCCGGCGCGACGCAACGGCGTTTGCAGACCGTCTGCGGGGGCTTCGGGAAGTGTCACCGACGCCTGCAGAGCCTGCCGGCGTCACCAGCTTCATCAGGTGAGACCGATGTCGTGTCCACTGTCAATTCACGTTCCCGTCGATGCGCATGAATTCGTCACGACTCCCGTCACCGACCATAGCCCCAGGCACCGACCGTCCCGCAGGCGCAGCGAGTTGTCGCGTTCAATTCCACCCGACATCACTTGTCTGCATTCAGGTCGACCTTGCCGAATCTGCATCATTCCAGTGGGCCACTACCGAATACGGGTCCTCCGCTGAAACGGCGACGCGGCCATCGCAGCGCTCACCCTACCTCCAGTAGCCCGAGCGAACCCATCGAACGCGATACCGAAACCGGCCAATCACATCGCCGCAGCCACCCCGCTACATCATTCCGGTGTCCGCGCACGAACGACTCGGGATCACCCGGCAACCGAGGAAGTCTCGATCGTCCCGTGCATTCACGCTGAGTCGCTCGACTCCAACTGACAGCAACAACGGGCAGCGGGCGGGCACAGCTGATGTTCAGCACCTGGCGGGAGTGCTGGCAGTTTTGTACCTGATGGACCGGACCCCGCTCAACGCGGTGCTCGGCTTCGGTCAGCTGCTGCAGCTGACCGCGAATGATGAACAGGACCAGGAGTGCGTGACCCAGATCCTCAACGGCGGTAGCCATCTGCTCCAGCTCGTCAACGAGGTGCTCGACATCACCCAGGCCGAATCGGGAAACCTGCTGCTGGAACTCGTCGCACCCATCGCGCAGCGATACCAAGTCACGATCGACGCCGGTGAGGAATCGACGATCAGCCGCTTCGTTCGCGCCGACCCGCAGCGGCTGCACCAGGTGCTGCTCAACCTCTTGTCCAACGCGGCCAAGTACAACCGGCCGGGTGGCACCATCACCGTGAACTCCGCGCTGTCGGGTGAGACCATGCTGCGAATCTCGGTGACGGACACCGGACGAGGCATTGACCCTGTCTACATCGAAGACAACGCGGTCAACATCATCCTCCTGGAACGCCTGATTGACGGCATTCCCGGGTTGCGGATGATTTCCGCGCCGCAGCGTCGATGAGGACTCGAGCTCGCGCAACAGCATGCCCCCGATCTCATACTGCTCGACCTGCAACTGCCCGATATTGGCGGGCGGCTGGTTCTCCAACGGCTCAGGGTCGATCGACGGACCGCCTCGATTCCAGTGGTCATCCTGACCGCCGACGCCCGCAACACCGAACGTGACCGGCTGATGGACGACGGAGCAGACGGCTATGTTGCCAAGCCGTTCGATCTCACCATGTTGCGAAAAGTGATCACCGAAAGGGTCAACCGAGTCCCGAACCGCCGCCGCAATGCCGTTGACCACCATGCCACCGGCACGGCTGCCGCGATCGGCCACCGTCCCGCGGAGGCCACGCGTGCAAGAGAAACCCAAGGCGCACCGGAGACCCGGTGAATGCTCGATCCCGGCGCCCCGCCGGCAGCACAGAGATATCCCGAGCACGTCCGAGATCCGTCGAGCACCGCTCGAACCACGGAACTGCTGCCACATCGCTGCCCAATGGCACGCTATCAACCCGAAAAGGTGAATTTCAGGCCTTCGGCACCGCCGGATTTGCCAGGAACGTAGGCTGACCGCAGCGGGCGGGGGCGCGCCCGGAGGGTCATGATGACCGCGATCCCCTTGCTGGTCACAAGCATCCACCGGGATCGGCGTGGCTCCTGGTCATCGGGTCGCGATTACCACGGAGTCGCGATTCACAGAGGCGGGTGACGGTGTATCGATGGACGCGGCCGACGGTCTTGAGCGCACGCGGTGGGCTGTTCGACGTGGTGGGAAATCCCGCAACCTCCGCTTGCGCTCGCGGCCGGCCGCCCACCGCCCCACCGGGCCGCCAGCCGAACCGCCCGCTCCAGTCTGTTGTTCCGCATGATCGACGGCCGATCAGTCCATCGCCCTGACTTCGAGACCTTCTTCCAGTCCGCACCCGGGCTGCTGTGTCTTGTCCTCGATCCAGAGTGGAAAATCCTCGCGGCCACCGATGCCTACCTGGAAGCCACGATGACCGTGCGCGACGAGATCATCGGCCGTTACCTGTTCGACGTCTTCCCGGACAATCCGGAGGACCCTGCCGAGGAGAGCGGCCGCAACATGCGGGCCTCTTTGGAGCGGGTCGTCGCCGACCGGGTCGCCGACGTGATGCCGCTGGCCAGGCATGACGTCCGGGGTGCTGATCCCGACGGTCGCTTCGAGGAGCGGTATTGGAGCCCGTCCAATACGCCGGTATTCGCCGAAGGCGGCTCTCTGCGGTACATCATGCACCGCGTGGAGAATGTCACCGACTTCGTGAAGCTTCATCGACGCGCCGACGCCGGCGAAGCCCCCCTGGAGCGAATGGCGGCTGAAATTGTCACCCGCCGCGCCGAGGTGGCCGAAGCGAGCCGCCGACTCAAGGAGAGCAACGTCGCGCTGCGAGCCAGCGAGGCCGAAGCGCAGCGGGTCGACACCACCAAAAACGAGTTTCTGTCCCGAATGAGCCACGAACTGCGCACCCCGCTCAACGCCGTCCTCGGCTTCGCCCAGCTGCTCGAACTCGACGCATTGTCGCCGTCCCAGGAAGAAGCCGTCCGGCACATCATTCGCGGCGGCAACCATCTGCTCGCCCTGATCAACGACGTACTGGACATCGCCCGGATCGAATCCAACAGGCTCGAACTGTCTCCCGAGCCCGTCCATGTCGGCATGCTGCTCACCGAGACCATCGGCCTGATGACGCCCAACGCCGTCGCCCGGCGAATAGACATCCTGTTCGACCCCACCCAATCGGCGGCCGACCGATTTGTTCGCGGCGATCGGCGGCGACTCCAACAGGTTCTGATCAACCTGCTGTCCAACGCCGTCAAGTACAACCGTGCCGCCGGCCGGATCGACATCGGCGTCGCCCTCGCCGACGAAGCCCATCTTTGCGTGGCTGTCACCGACACCGGCAACGGCATCGCGGCGGACGACCTGCCCCGGCTGTTCCAGCCATTTGACAGGCTGGGCCAGCAGGGGTCAGACATCGAGGGAACAGGAATCGGACTAGCGCTGTCCCACCAGCTCACTGCCGTGATGGGAGGCAGGCTGGACGTCGCATCGACACCCGGCCACGGCAGCACCTTCACGCTCACCATGCCCCTCACCGATCCGTTGCCGGCGACGGATCGCGACCAGGACATCCTCAGCCAGGTCCCGACCGATCGTCACGGCAGAGTCCTGTACATCGAGGACAACCACTCGAACATCGACCTGCTCAACGCGGTGCTTCGGCTACGCCCTGGCTGGACGATGATGCACGCCGGTACCGGCGCTCTCGGCCTCGAGATGGCCGCCGCCAACGCCCCCACCGTGATCCTGCTCGACCTGCACCTGCCCGACATCGACGGTATCGAAGTCTTGCGAACCCTGCGCTGCAACGACGCGACCTCCGCGGTCCCGGTGGCCATACTCAGCGCCGATGCCACCCAAGGACAGGCGCGCCGACTGCTCGCCGCCGGCGCGCAGCAATACCTGACCAAGCCCATCGCCGTCCGCGAACTCCTCACCTTCCTCGACAGCGTCTGATCCCCCGACAGCGTCTGACGGTCCGTGCCCGAGAACCACCAACCGTGAGCAGAACCTGATATCCAGCTCTGCAATGGCGTTCCCGTGGGCGGCCTACGGAGAGAGCTGCTCGGCCACCACCGATTCATCGAACGGGCGCACGGAATCCACCAGATCGAGCAGCCGCGCCACGTCGAACGGCTTGGTCAGGAAACCCGTTGCCCCGCCGCTTTTCACGAGCTGTTCGAGTCGGCCCGGCGTGGCATCGGCGCTGAGCATCACCACCGGTATCCGAGCGGTACGCGGGTCGCTTTTCAACTCATGCAGGACGTTGTCCCCGGAGATGTCCGGCAGGTGTAGGTCCAACAGGATGAGGTCGGGCAGGTGTTCGACCGCCAGCCGGATGGCCGGCCGCCCCTGCATCGCGACGATCAACGACACTGCCGGTCTGCGCGCCAAGACCTTCTCGACAAGCTTGACGTTGGACGGGTTGTCCTCGACGTACAGCACCGTCGTGGACGCGCTGGCGACGGGTGGCGCTGCGTCACCGCCGTCGGCTGCCTCGACGGAGGCCATGCCGGATGGTGGGTCGGCTACCGGTAGCTCGACGAAGAACGTGCTGCCCACCCCCAGACGGCTGGTGACGCCGATCTGGCCGTGCATCGCGGTCACCAATTGTTTGCTCAGGGCGAGCCCGAGACCGGTTCCCTCGACGGGTGGCTGCGCGGTGTCCAGTCGCTGGAAGGGCTCGAACAGCCGCTGGAGATCGTTCTCGGTGATCCCGTAGCCGGTGTCGCTGATCGCCAGGCGGATACGTCCCGTTTCGAGCAGCACCGTCCCGACACGCACCTCTCCCCCCTCACGGTTGTACTTCACCGCGTTGGCCAACAGATTGACCAGGACCTGCTTCAGCCGTTGGTGATCGGCCAGCACATGTGCGTCGGCGACCCGAGGATCCACCAGAAGGTGAATGTTGCGGTGGTCGGCCAGCGGTCGGACCATTCCGATTGCTTCGTCGGTGACGGCAGGGACGTTCACCGGTTCCATCGAGAACCGCAGTGCCCCGGTTTCCACCTGCGAGATGTCCAGGATCTCGTTGATCAGGCCGAGCAGATGCTTTCCGGCGCTGACGATGTGATGAGCACCGTTGTGTTGCTCGGCGCTGAGTTGATCCATTTCCAGCAGTTGCCCGAACCCCAATATGGCGTTCAATGGCGTCCTGAGTTCATGACTCATCCGTGACAAGAATTCGCTCTTGGCCCGGTTCGCCCTGACCAGTTCCGCATTGATCTGGTGCTGGAAAGTCACATCGCGGACCGCGGCGGTCACATAGGTGCCCTGCGGTGTCTGCACCGGGGCCAAGGATATCTCGGCGGGGAATTCCGAGCCATCCCGGCGCCGACCATTGAGCTGCAGCCCAATGCCCATCGGCCGGCGCTCCGGCGCAGCCAGATAGGCCATCCGATGACCCTGGTGGCGATGCCGAACACGGTCCGGCACCAACATCTCGATCGATCTGCCCAGCAACTCGTCCCGAGAGTATCCGAACAACGTTTCCGTCTGCTGATTCACGATACGGATGACGCCCTCGCCGTCGACGACGATGATGGCGTCGGGCGCGCCCTCCAACAAACCCCGGAAGTTAGCTTCCGCCTGCTTCTGCGCCGTCACGTCACGTGCAGCGGCGAACACCCCCGCGACCTCACCGCCCGCCGCGCGGTACACCGTTGCGTTGTACAACACGTCGGTCAGCTGGCCGTCGTGGTGCCGGATCGTGAGCGGATAGTCGGTGACCGAATCGTCGGTCAGCGCCTGCTGGTAACCGCGCCGCGCGTTCGCCGGATCACTGAAGCAGTCGGCGAAATCCGTTCCGATCAGGGCTGATCGAGGTACACCTGTCACTCTCACCGTGGCGTCGTTGACGTCGGTGATCTTGCCCTGGGCGCTGATGGTCACCAACGGGTCAGCGCTCGCGGCGAGCAGGCTTCGCGCGTATTCCGCCATCCGCTGCGCCTCTTCGCCGGCCCTGCGCAACTCGCTTTCGCGCGCGATCGCCACCTGCAGGCGCCGCTCGCCGAGCGTCCGCTGACGCGCCAGCGCGGCGCTGATTGCCGTGATCGCGACCGCAGCGATCACATACAGCAATTGATGTAGGGTCCACCAGATCTGGTCGGGCCAGGACACCAGCAGAATCAATCCGACCACGTACACGCCGACGGCCACGACATTGCGCCGGCTACCCGAGATCGCGGCAAGGCAAGGCCCGACGGCGATCAGGCCGGCGAGGACGATCCGCGGTCCGGCCACGAAATCATAGACAGCAAGAACGGTCGCGGCGGCGACGGCGATCGGCACGCCGGGCAATCGCCGGCCGGTCACCGCCCCGATCGTATCGTCGGCAACTCCCGGCTGAGCCTGACCCGGAACAAGGCTCATCGCAGGGCGCCCGGCCGGAATCGGCAATCACGCGTGGACGGGTGGTGATCGGCCCCGGGTCGGCCGATGACCGGCGTGCACCGGATCACTATTGGCACGTCAATTCACCGGTATTCCTCGGTCGATATCTGCACGACGGCCCACCCGATCCGGACAACAAAAAAGACCCGGCGCCGCTCGGGAGATTTTTCTGAAATACCCCACCACGGGTGCGCCGGTCGCCCAGTTCCCACCGCATCGGTCCAGCATGGCACGCAATGACCGGAATGTGCGGCCAGGATCCGTGGGATGCCGGTAGCGGTCGGATCGAATCAGTCGTGACACCCGTCGAGCCATTGACCCGGCTGCCGGACCTCGATCGATCGGATGGTGAAAAACCCGATCCGATGCCCGACTCATCACCCAGTGTCGATAGCTGGCGGGACCGCTACGCGCCGGACGGGTGACGGCCATTGACCGGGTGCGTGAAGTGGCGGGCACACCGCTGTCGATGCGATGCTTGAGATGTCCCCGCCATTCGTGGGGCTGCTGCGATTGGCTTGTTCGTCGACGACGGGGACGACGTCGCGCGGTTTCCGAGGGGGTCATTGCGACGTTGATCGCCGACGAGGTTGATCTGCTGCTGAACCTGGCCGGTCGGCGTCCCGACAAGGATCGTTGACGTGCTGGAGCGCTTTGCCGACGCGAGGCTGCTCATTGTCGACGACAACGAGGCGAACGTCGCATTGTTGCGCGCCGTGCTGACCCGGGCGGGTATCCGCAACATCTTCACCGAAACGGACTCCACGCTGGTGCTCCCGCGCCTACCTGATGTCCTGCCGGATCTGGTCATCCTGGACTTGCACATGCCGCGATTGGACGGCTTCGCTGTGCTGGAACAGGTGAAGCAGTTCGCGGTGCGGGACTACTTACCGGTACTCGTGCTGACCGCCGACACGACCGCGGCCGCCAGCGATCGCGCATTGAGCGCAGGCGCCGAGGATTTCGTGACCAAACCATTCAACAACAACGAGGTCGTCCTGCGGGTACGGAACCTGTTGGAGACGCGCAAGCTTTTCAGTACGGTGCGCAGCGCAGTCAATCTCAGCGGCAACAGCAAGAACATGGAGCAACTGATCGCCCGGCAGGCGATCGAATTGGTGGATGCCGACTATGCGTCGATCGCGGTGCCCGCCGACCCCTCCGCCGAGCAGGTCACGCAACTGCGAATTACGGTGAGCATGGGTGAGGGTGTCGGTATGGCCCACTCGGGGATGATCCCGGTCGTCGGATCCATCGCCGGTGAGGTTTTTCTGGACGGTGTGCCACGGGTGGTCCCGGAAAATGCGGCCGACGGGATCAGCGCCCCGACAAATGCGCACGGGCCGGCGATGTTGGCGCCACTGGGCGGAGCCGCTGCGAGCGGGGTGCTCATCATGACGCGTACCCCTGGCTCTGCGTCCTTCGACCCGCACGACGTCCGACTGCTGTCCGCGTTCGCCGACCAGGCCGGGCAGGCCATGCACCGCGCCGAGCATCAGCGGGCGCAGCATGAACTCGCCGTGCTGGCCGATCGCGAACGGATCGCCAGAGACCTGCACGACCACGTCATCCAGCGGCTGTTCGCGGTCGGTCTGGCCATGCAGGGCACCCAACGCAGGGAAAGACGTCCCGAGCTGGCCGACCGCATCACGGGTCACATCGCCGAACTGAGTGCGGTCATCAAGGAGATCCGGACGGCGATCTTCGAATTGGAGGACGACCCCGGCCGCTCAAAGAGCCTGCGGTCGAGCCTCACTGCGACGATCGACGCGCTGACGGCGGACACCACGCTGTCCACCTCCGTCACCATGTCCGGGCCAGTGGATGCCCTGCCACCGGACATTCTCGCCCACGTCCAAGCGGTCGTCCGGGAGGCGACCGCCAACGCCGTTCGGCACGCCCGCGCCAGCGAATTGAGCATCGACATCACCGTGGACCACGAGGTCATCGTCGACGTCACCGACGATGGCATCGGTTTCCCCGACGTCCCCACTCGCCGCAGCGGGACCCGCAACCTCAAGGACCGGGCCGATGCGGTCGGCGGTACGTTCAGCATCAACCGGACGGACGGCCGCGGTACCCATCTCGTCTGGATGGCCCCACTCCAAGAAGTCCGATAGCCGAGGTCAGCCGGTCCACCACCTGCAGCACTGCATCGACATCAAGCGGTTTGACAAGGAAATCCGGGGCACCGGCGTCGCGAATTCGTCTCAGCTGCCCCGGACCCGCGTTGGCACTGACGACCACCACCGGGATGTCGGCGGTTGACGAGTCGGCCTGCAGGGCTCGCAGGACGTCGATGCCGTCCATGTCCGGCAGATGCACATCGAGGAAAATCAATCGGGGATGGATCTGCCTGGCCAGGGCCAACCCGGCAGCGGCATCCACGGCGTGCACGACGGCGAGCCGGGGCCGCCGTCGCAGAATGCGGGTCATCAGTTCGACATTCACCACATTGTCCTCGATGTACAGGACGGGCACCGGTGGAGTATCCCCGTCGGGGACCGCGGCGTCGGCGCTTCCGGCCTCGCCAGCGATGGCCGGGCTCGGCGCCAAGGGCAGCACCACGGTGAACGTACTCCCGCGACCGAGGGTCGATTCCACATCGAGCCGGCCACCCATGATCGTGACCAGTCGCTGGACGAGGGCAAGGCCGATGCCGGCACCTTCGATCTCGCCGGATTGCTGTCCGAGACGATCGAAAGGGCTGAACAACCGCTGCAGGTTGCCCGAAGCGATGCCGATACCGGTGTCGGTCATCGACAGCGCGAGGTGGTCCTCGTCGATCAGTGCACACCGGATGTCAACTCGACCGGCCGGACGGTTGTACTTGATGGCGTTCGACAGGAGGTTGAGCAGCACTTGCCGCAACCGGCGACGATCAGCAGTGACCATGCACCCTGCGCCCGGCTGCGTCGGGTCGAAGTGGATCGAGATCTGCTGTGTGGCAGCAACGGTACCCAGCAGGCCGATCGTCTCACTCACCAGTTCGGTAGTGTCGATCGACTCCGTGGACAGCTCGAATTGGTCGGTCTCGATCCTGGAGATGTCGAGCAGATCATTGATCATTTCCAGCAGGTGCCGCCCACCGTTCAGGATGAACTTGATGGCATCGAGTTGGGTCTCCGACGTGGCCTCGAGTTCCAGGAGCTGAGCGAACCCCAACACCGCGTTCAGTGGTGTGCGCAATTCGTGACTGATCCGGGACAGGAAATCGCTCTTGGCACGGTTCGCTGCCTCGGCGTCCCGGCGAGCCGAGAGCAGTTCAGCCTCGGCAGACTTGCGGTCGGTGATGTCCTCAATGGTCCCAGCCGCCAGTGCCGGGGACCCTGGCTCCGTCTGCACGGGGTTACTCGTCACCCGCAACCATCGGATGTCACCTGATGGCTGCACGACCCGCATCTCCGCCTGCACGGATTCGCCGATTTCCGCCCGTCGCCAATATTCCGCCAGAACGTTCTCCCGGTCATCCGGGTGGATCCGCTGCATTGCCGGCCCGATCGGCGCACCGTCGGCCAGGGTCGGGTCGAACCCGACGACCTTGACGTAGGCGTCGTTCACATACAGGAAGCGCGGCGGACGGAGTTGCCGCAGGCTGATGCCGACCTGCAACGCGTTCGCTGTTCGCCGGAAGCGTTCTTCGCTGACTCGGGCGGCGATGTCGGCATTCTTCGCGTCGGTCACGTCCTCGAAGGTGGCCGCCACCCGCACGACGACCCCTTGCCCGTTGGTCACCGGGCTGGCGGTGAACCGAATCCACCGGATGGCGGCGTCCGGGCCGATCATCCGCAGGCTGGCAATGACCTTCTCGCCGGATTCGACCCGAGCCGTCGCCGCGGCAGCCGCTGTCACGTCATCGGGGTGCACCAAGGACATCAGCATCGCGAAAGTCAACGGGGGGCCGGCCGGGTCGAGACCCAGGATCTTCGGCAATCCCGGACTGAGGTAGCGGAACCTCCGCTGCCGAACATCGCGGATGGCGAACCCCACGTCGACAGCGGCCGCCATTTCTCGGATGAGATCCTCGTCGTCGACAGCGGCATCCTTGCTCGTCAGCGCAGTCCCGGGGGGCGGATCAGCCCCATCGTCCGCGGCATCGACGTGCCGCCGATCGGTCATGCCACCCGCCCAGCCACCATTGATCCCCACCCGCCCGGTTCAGAAGGCATCTCTGACGAAAGCCATGACATGAATTCGGGTCACTCCACGCGCCCCATCGAACTTCCAAAATACGGTCCGCGCGTCAACGTTACTGTTGTCAGCAGCATTCTGCGGGGCGACGGAGATTTGCAGCGCAAGCTCGCCGGGTGAAACACCTGGCATCGGCCACGCCATGGCTATGGTGCCGTTGCTGCGTCCGGACGATCCGCGACCGGGATCGAAACGACGAAGGTGCTGCCGACACCCGGCACCGAATGTGCGGCCAGGCTCCCCCCCATGCTCGCCGTGAGTCGCTGCGCGAGCGCAAGTCCGACGCCCGTCCCTTCGATGCCGGTGACCTCTGCGCCAAGCCGGTCGAACGGGGTGAACAGTCGCGGGATGGCCGTGGGATCGATTCCACGCCCGGTGTCTCGGATCGATACGTCGAGCAGTGACCCGTGGCCGGGCGTGCACCACACGTCCACCGCGCCGCCCCGTCGGTTGTACTTGACCGCGTTGGAAAGGAGGTTGACCAGCACCTGGCGAAATCGAACCTTGTCGGCGTAGACATAGCTTGTACCGGGGGCGGCGGGCTGGTAGTTCACCGCAACCGCCATCTTCCCGGCCGCCGGAGCTGCCAGCGAAATGGCCTCCCCGATGACGTCATCGACGGCAATCGGCTCGATGAGCAACTGCATACCGGCGCCGTCGACGGCCGTGAAGTCCAGCACATCGTCGATGAGGTCGAGCAGGTGGCGTCCGCCGCGCAGGATGTACTGAACCGAGTCCCGCTGCCCCGGTGTCAGTTCGTCCAGTGCGAGCAGCTGCGCAAACCCGAGAACAGCGTTCAGCGGCGTGCGCAACTCGTGGCTCATCCTGGACAGGAACTTGTCCTTGGCCGAATTCGCCCGCTCGAGTTCCTGATATGCCGCAGTCAGCTCGGCTTCCGCAGACTTTCGCTCGGTGATGTCCTCGACAGTGGCCGCACAACGATGCACCTGACCGTCCACATCGCGGACGGGGACATTCGTCGCACATACCCAGCGCACCTGCGAGTCCCGGCGGATGATGCGGTATTCGGCCCGCGCGGGTTTGCCCACCCTGGACAGCGCCCAGTAGTCGTTCATGAAATGGTCGATGTCGTCGGGATGGATACTCAACAGACTCTTCACCGGAGTCTCGCCCGCGTCCATCGGGTTGTATCCGAAGATTCGTTCATAACCCGGGCTCACGTACAAGAATTCGGGGGGGTCCAAAGCGCGAAGGATGAAGGCAACGTCGACACTGTCGGCCAGCTGGCGCAGCAGCGCATCACTTTCGCCCAGTGCATTCACGATGGCGATGTGTTCGGAGACATCGCGAATCGTCGCGGTGACAATGGGTGCACCGTCGACGTAGAAGCAACCGAGCCGGACATCAACCGGGATCTGGGTCTCGTCCTTCCGCTGCGCGTACAAC
This sequence comes from uncultured Actinomycetota bacterium, assembly GCA_963709895.1. GTDB lineage: Bacteria > Actinomycetota > Actinomycetes > Mycobacteriales > Nakamurellaceae > Nakamurella. Next base: position 267,423 of record CAVPYD010000005.1, read on the forward strand.
TGGCGCCCGATGTTCAACTCATGCCTGCCTGGCTGTGCCGTGCGGGCACGCCTCAGCGCCGGATGGAGCGCGCGGTCCGCGGTAGGCAACAGGATCTCGATGTCTCGACCGACCATCTCGTTGCCGCTGTATCCGAACAGCTTGGTCGCCGCGTCGTTCACAAACCTGATCACGCCGTCGGAGTCGACGATCACACCGGCGTCCTGAGCAGCGTCCAACATTCCCTGAAAAAGGCCGCCACCCGAGACGATTGCGTCGGCCCCTACAAGGCTTCCGGGTATCGATTTACCGGCCCGCGTCGACTGTTCTTCACCGTCATCCCGAGCCGTTGTCATCTGATGCGCCTTCCGCCGGCATCCTGGGACGATCCCCGATCAGCACGGCACCCACCGTAGAACGAGTGGACTACACCGCGACATTCGCGGACTGAACCCAGCCAGCTGCTGACTGCTCGACGCCATCGCGCAACTGGGTCGCGAGCACCGCCACCTGGGTGCGACGTTGCATGCCCAATTTGGACAGTAGCCGCGACACGTAGTTCTTGGCCGTCTTCTCGGCGACGAACATCCGTCCGGCAATCTGCCGGTTGGTCAGACCCTCTCCGATCAGCTCGAGGACGGTGCGTTCCTGCTCGGTGAGCCCAGCCAGCGGGCCTCGATCCGCTGCACCGGTGCCGTTCTGCAAGCGAGTCAACAACGCGGACACCGCCAGACTGTCGAGCAGCGATCGACCCGATCCCACCGTGCGGATTGCGGACGCCAGATCCACACAGGTGATGTCCTTCAGGACGTAGCCGCCAGCACCCGCGAGAACAGCGTCGATCATCGCCTGTTCCTCGGTGTAGGAGGTCAGGATCAGGCAGTTCAGATCCGGCAGCCGCGAGCGCAGCTCCCTGCACAATTCGACGCCGTTGCCATCCGGCAATCGCAGGTCAAGGACAGCCACGTCCGGGCGCGCCGCTGGAATTCGCGACAACGCTTCAGTCGCCGTGCCCGCCTGCCCGACGACCTCGAGGTCGGGTTCCTCGTTGATGACGTCGGCCACCCCTCGCCGCACCATCTCGTGATCATCGACCAGAAACACTGAGAGCATGAGTTCCCCCTCGTTGCGGAACGGACCCGACACTTGTCCTCGGACACTGACCGTAGCGATGAAGGCACCCTGGGTGGCAGAGCATTTAGGTGACCATTCGCCGGGACTTTCGTCATCGTCCCGACACGCATCCGGCCGTGGTCTGTGTTGATCGGCGTTTGGCCACCGGAACGGCTGGAAATACGCCCCGGTTGATTACAGAGCGTTGCCACGGAGCTGCCACCTCGATCGGCTGTTCTGCGCCCCGATCACAGTCCTGCGGCAGCCTTTCGGGGACGTTCGGCTCTCCACACGGGGTGCCGCGCCTGCTGACATTGATCCATGGGCATTGGTACGGGCGGGGTGACACCGCGGTCCGAACGCAGCGAGCCGCTGCGGGGCGATCCCGGGTCGTCGGGCACGACCATCGACGGCGGCGGCGAACACAGCGTCGGCGTTGACCGGGGCGGCGTTGACAGCGACAGCGCTGACAGCCCGCCTCGCGCGGCCCACCTCGACCGGGTCCGCTGGCAACGTCAAGCGCGGGGGGCTGTCTCCCGGGTTCCGGACCCGGATCGATATGACGACATCGTCCAGCGCCTGTTCGCCGTGGGACTGGCCATGCGCGCCACCCAGCGGCGCTGCGTCGAGTATCCGGACATTGCCAACCGCATCGGCGACCACCTGAATGAGCTGCAGGCCATCATCATCCAGCTTCGGAACGCCGGGATCGCCGAGAGCAATGGCCCGGCAATGCTTCCCGGCACCGCCGCGATACCTAGCCCCGGCAGGCCGAAGGATCACCTGCCCGGCCCGTCGGATCCGCCCAGCTCGCCGTGATGGCTGGTCAGGTTTCAGCTGACACTTGACCCGCCGGGGGTCACCGAGAAGCATCAGGCCACATGCCCTCCCCCGGCCGACTCGTCGCGTTCGCCGCCACCCGCGATCTTGCTCGCGCGCAACAGTTCTACACCGATCAGGTCGGTCTGACCCTGGTAGAGGCCAACCCGGGAGCCGTGGTGCTGGACAGTGACGGTGTGCAGCTGCGGGTCACGCTGGTCGCCCAAAAGGCCGACGCGCCGTACACCGTGCTGGGCTGGGACGTCGACGACCTGACGGCCGCGGTCGCGGCGCTGCGGGCGCGCGGGATCACCTTCAACCGCTATCCGGGCATGGACCAGGACGCCGACGACGCCTGGACAGCGCCGGATGGCACCTTGGTCGCCTGGTTCACCGACCCCGACGGGAATGTGCTGTCCCTGTCCCGGCATCCGGACTGACGCCACCGGGTTCCGGTAGGCGCCGACACGTACCCGAGGAATCGGCGTCAGCCGGACACCACTGGCGACGCGGGCGCGTCGAGAACCCCCCGTACCGTAGCCAGCACATCGCTGAGCTGTACCGCGATCTGCTCGCCGCTGGCCAGGTCCTTGACCTCGACGGTCCCCGCCTCGAGTTCCCGGTCGCCCAGGACCAGCGCGACCCGGGCGCCCGATCCGGCCGCGGCCTTCATGGCGGTCTTCAGCGCCCTGCCGCCGAAGGCCATGTCACACCGGATCCCGGCCCGGCGCAGCTGGTGCGAGATCACCGACAACGCCTGCGATGCCGCCTCGCCGACGGGCACACCGTAGACCTCGCAACGACTCTCGTCAGTGACTGTGAGTCCCTCCGCCTGACTGGCCAGCAGGGTGCGGTCCACCCCGATGCCGAACCCGATGCCGGACAACGATTGTCCGCCCAGCTCGGCCATCAGCCCGTCGTAGCGGCCGCCACCGCCCATCCCCGACTGCGCGCCCAGCCCGGGATGCACGAACTCGAAGGTGGTGCGGGTGTAGTAGTCCAGCCCGCGCACCATCCGCGGATTGAGCACGTACGGCACGCCCTGCGCGTCGAGGATCGCCCGCACCCGGTCGAAGTGCGCCCGGCATTCCGGGCACAGGTGGTCGATCATCAACGGCACGTCGGCCAGCAACTCCTGCATGTGCGGGCGTTTGTCGTCCAACACCCGCAGCGGGTTGATCCTGGCCCGCTCCGCGGTCGCCTCGTCGAGATCGAGGCCAGCCAGGAACGCGGTGAGCCGCTCCCGGTACGCCGGCCGGCAGGTGGTGTCGCCCAGCGAGGTCAGGTCCAGCCGGAAGCCGGCCAGGCCGAGGTCGCGGAATCCCTCGTCGGCCACCGCGATCACCTCGGCGTCCACGGCCGGGTCGTCGGTGCCGATCGCCTCGATCCCGACCTGCTGCAACTGGCGGTAGCGGCCCGCCTGCGGCCGTTCGTACCGGAAGAACGCCCCCGAGTAGACCAGCTTCACCGGCAGCGGCCCGCGGTCCAGCCCGTGCTCGATCACCGCCCGCATCACCCCGGCGGTGCCCTCGGGACGCAACGTCACCGAGCGGCCACCGCGGTCGGCAAAGGTGTACATCTCCTTGGACACCACGTCGGTGGATTCGCCGACACCCCGGGTGAACAGCCCGGTGTCCTCGAACAACGGCAGTTCGATGGGTGAGTAGCCGGCCCGGTCCGCGGCCCTCAGCAGGGTGTCGCGGACCGTGACGAACGCCCGCGACAGCGGCGGTACGTAGTCGGGAACGCCCTTCGGCGCGGTGAAATCAGCCATGTCCGGTGGGTCAGTCCGTTCGGTTCGGGTGGTGGGTCCGCCGGTTCCGGGTCGACCGGCGGTGTCGAGAGCGGTGCCGTAGCCGGGTCAGAAGCGTCGCGACGGGGTGAGGAACGGGTTGCTGGCGCGTTCGTTGCCCACCGTGGTCGCCGGGCCGTGCCCGGCCAGGATCACCGCGTCATCGGCCCTGCTCAACACTCGGTCGGCGATGGAGGCCAGTTCCTGGTCCATCGAACCGCCGGGCAGATCGGTGCGCCCGATGGACCCGGCGAACAGGGTGTCCCCGGTGAACAGGATCTCCGGCCGATCGCCGTCACCGGCGAAGCGGTATACGACGGACCCCCCGGTATGGCCGGGGAGGTGATCGACGGTCAACGGCAGGTCGGCCAATTCCGGCTCGAGCAGGTCCGCCAGCGGCAGCACCTCGTCGGGCCGGAATCCGTCCTTCGGCAGGTCGGCGAGCGCGGCCCGCAATTCCGAGGACAGGGCGGCCAACGGGTCGTCCAGCATGTACTCGTCGGCCGGGTGGATGTAGGCCGGGATGTCCGCCGCCCGGCACACCGCCGCCGCGGATGCGGTGTGATCCAGGTGACCGTGGGTGAGCAGCACCGCGACCGGGGTCAGCCGGTGCTCGGCCAACATGGCCTGCAGGCGCTCGGTGGCATCCTCGCCCGGGTCGATCACCACGCACTGCCCGCCCGCCTCGGGAGCGACGACGAAACAGTTGGCCTGGAACGAGCCTGCCGGGAACCCTGCGATCAACACCCCGTCACCCTAACGCCGGAGTGTTCGGCGGATTTCCGCGCCGGAGGGCGCTCCGCACAGTCCCTTCACACCCGATCCACCATGGGCAGGGCACGCTGTCACCTAGACTCCGGCGCGGGGGGTTTCCCGATGCTGGCGCCACCCCGATTGCCCGCAATGATGAGCCAGTGCTGAACCCGGGTCGCTGAGCCCGTATCGAAGAGCAACATGGAGGACGACGGTGCCCACCAACAGCCAGCGAAGGGAAGCGGCCAAACGCAAGCTGCAGCGGCAGTTGGCCAGGCGCGAAGAGCGCGACCGCGCCCGCCGCCAGCGATTGGTCATCGTGGGTGTCGTCGCCGCCGTACTGGTGATTTCCGGTGGGATCTGGTGGGTGGTCTCCGGACGGTCCAGTTCGACGGCCAGCAGCGACACCACGTCGAGCACGGACGCGTCGGCCACCGAGACCTCGCCGTCCGCGCCGACCACTCCCTGCTCTTACCCAGCCTCCGGCACCGCGGCCAAGCCGGTGACCCCGCCCGACAACCTGTCGCCGCTCAACGCCGGAACCGTGCAGGCAGACCTGACGATCAACGGTTCGGCCGTCCCGGTCACCCTGGACCGCGCGCTGGCGCCCTGCGGGGTCAACGCCTTCCTGTCGCTGGCCCAGCAGGGCTTCTACAACGACACGACCTGCCACCGGCTGACGGTGAGCGGCGCGCTGAACATCCTGCAGTGCGGCGACCCCACCGGAAAGGGCAACGGCGGTCCCGGCTACAGCTTCGCCACCGAGGTGGCGACGACCGCGACCTACCCGGTCGGCACGCTGGCGCTGGCCAACGCGGGCGCGTCCGCCGGCGACTCCAACGGATCCCAGTTCTTCATCGTCTACGGCCCGACGACGCTTGACCCCTCGTACACCATCCTGGGCACCGTCAGCGCTGACGGCATGAAGGTCATCAACCAGATCGCTGCCGGTGGCACGGAGGGCGGTGGTCAGGAGGGCAAACCCAAGACGACCGCAACCATCCAGACGGTGACCGTGCCGCCCGACGCGCTCGAGGGCACCGGCACCTACGCCACCCAGACACCGGCCTCGGACGCCACCGACGCCGTCCCCACCGACACCGCAGCGCCGACCAGCACGGCACCGGCGGCCACCGACACGGCGGTTCCGACGACGAGCGGCGGAGCCGGCTGAGCCATGCCGGCTGCCGTCGCCGCGGTGACCGGGGACCAACTGCGGGCGCACCGCATCCTGGCCACCGGGCTGGATCGCACCGCCGCCGCACCCGCTGAGCTGCCGCTGTGGGACCTGGGGATCCAGGACCGGGACGGATCGTCCCGGCTGGCCGTCGCAACCCGGCTGGCCGATCCGGCCGCGACCGTCGTCGTGCACGAGCCGGGCGGATCCGGCGAACCGGTACTGCTGTGGTCGCTGCGCGGCGCTCCGCACCTGCACCGCCGGGCGGACGCCGCCCGGTTCGCCGCGGCGCTGTGGCCGGCCGACGACGCGGACGCCGCGGCCCGGCTCTCCGGGGATGCCGGTCGCCTGCACGGCGACGGCGCAGACCCATTGGAGGCGTACCGGGTGGTGTCCGACGCGATGCGCGAGGTGATCACCGAGGCGACGGTCAAGGGCGCGGCCAGTGCCGCCGTCACCGCCGCGATTCCCGCGGAGTATTCGGGTTTCTGCGGCGCCTGTGGCAGCACCCACGTCCGCGAGATGCTCTTCCGGGCGGTCGCGCTCCCTGCTGCCGTCGGCCTGGTCGCGGACACCAAACCCGTGGTCCTCGAACCGTTGTCGGATCCGTACCCGCGGCCGTCGGCGCAGCGCGGACTCGACGCGCTGGTCACCGCGTACTACCGGCTGTACGGGACCGGCACCGCCGCGGAGGTGGCGGCGCATCTGGGGACCTCCGCGCGCTCGATCCGCGGATCGCTGCCGGGCGACCTGGTTCCGGTGACCGTGGACGGCACCCGGACGCAGGCACCGGTCGCCGTGGTCGACGTGCTGACCACGGCCGACGTCGGGGCCGGCGCCGACCCGGTACGCCTGCTGCCACCCAGCGACCCGCTGTTGCAGCCCCGCGACCGTGCCGTGCTGGCCCCGGACCGCGCCGCGCAGAAGGCCCTCTGGCCGATCCTCGGATCGCCAGGCGCGGTGCTGGCCGGTGGCGGGATCGCCGGCATCTGGCGCACCAGGGTCAGTGGACGGACGCTGACCGTGACGATCACGTCGTGGCGGAAGCTGGCGAAGGCCGAACGGGCAGCCCTGGAGTCCGAGGCCGAGTTGGTCGCAGCGGTTCGCGGGGTGGACCGGGCCCGCTTGGTGGTCGGCGACTGAGCACCGTGACCGATCTCCGTGACCGATCACCGTGACCGATCACCGGAACTGATCATTCGGGTTCGTCGTGACGCCCGGCGTGTGCACCGCGGGGCGTCACCGGGCACGATGGCCAGCATGACCGTCATCAAGATCAACGCCATCACCGTCAGCTCGGACAGCGGTGACGAACTCGCCCGTCGGTTCGCGGCCCGTGCCGGCGCCGTCGACAACCAGGACGGGTTCGAGGGTTTCGAGCTGCTGCAGCCCACCGACGAGCGCACCACCTGGCTCGTGGTCACCCGCTGGCGCGACGAGGAGTCGTTCAAGGCCTGGATGTCCTCGCCCGCCTTCGGCCAGGGTCACCGCTCGGAGGCCGAGCGCCGCGGCGATCAGGCGCCCGCCCCGGTCGGCGTCAGCAGCGAACTGTGGTCCTACCAGGTGGCCGGCGGGTCGTCGGGCGGCTGACACACCCGGTCCCGGCCAGGAGCGGGTCGAACGGTCCCGTCAGGAATACGCCGCGATGCCCAACTTGATCGCCAACGCCAGCCCGGCGGCGCCGATCAGCAGTCGCAGGATCAGCGCCGGTGCCCAGCGCACCACCGACGGCCCGATCCGCGATCCGATGAGGCAGCCGATGCCCAGCGGGATCACCGCCGACCACTGCACGGGCGCCAGGAACACGAACGCCAGGGCGGCGACGCTGTTCGCGATGCCGAGGATGACGTTCTTCGCCGCGTTGGCCCTGGGCAGCGTGCTGTGCATGGTGCGGAGCAGCAGGGCGAGCAGGAGGACGCCGGCGGCCGCGCCGAAATAGCCGCCGTAGATGGCGATGAGGAAGATCCCGGCGCCTTCGCCGACCAGCTGAGCGGTGCTGGGCCCGGAGTAGGGAGCAGCGCCGTCCCCGGTGGCGACGGCTTTCCGCCGGCGCGGCACCAGGATGGTCAGCGAGGCGAACCCCAGCAGCAGCGGGACCAGCTTCTCGAACCCCTCGGCGGGCGTGGACAGCAGGAGCGCCGCGCCCACGGCGCCACCCAGCGCGGCGACCGGGGCCAGCTTCTTCAACCGGGGCGCCTGGCCCGTCAACTCCGGTCGCGACCCGAGTACCGAGCCGACCGCGGTGAACACCAGGGCCACCGTGTTGGTGACGTTCGCCGTCACCGGCGGCAGGCCGATCGCCAGCAGCGCCGGATAGGTGGCCAACGACGCCAGGCCGGCGATGCTGCCGGACAGGCCGCCGGCGATGCCCGCCGCCACCAGGAAGGCGAACTCGGCCGGTGACACCGGTCGATACTTCCACCACTGGCGCGAACCGCGGCGCCGGGTAGCGGGTCACGCAGCGCGCGCCCACCGGAGTCGGGTGGAGATCAGGCGCTGGTGACGCGGTAGACGTCGTAGACGCCCTCGACGCCCTTGACCACCCGCAGCAGGTGCCCGAGGTGCTTGGGATCGGCCATCTCGAAGGAGAACCGGGAGATCGCCATCCCGTCCTTGGACATCGACAGGTTGGCCGACAGGATGTTGACCTTCAGGTCGGCCAGCGTCTTGGTGATGTCGGAGAGCAACCTGGCCCGGTCCAGCGCCTCCACCTGCACGGTCACCAGGAACACCGACGCCGATGTCGGGTCCCAGGAGACCGGCACCAGCCGGGCCTGGTCCGCGCGCAGCGATCCGGCGTTGGTGCAGTCGATGCGGTGCACCGACACCGAACCGCCCTTGGTGATGAAGCCGAGGATCTCGTCGCCGGGGACCGGGGTGCAGCAGCGCGCGAGCTTGACCTGGATGTCGCTGACGCCGGTCACCAGCACGCCGACATCACCGGTGGCCCGGGACCGCCTGCGGCTGACCGACGGCGCGGAACGCTCGGCGATGGCCGAGCCGACCTCTTCCTCACCGCCGAGGAAGGACACCACCTTCGACACGACAGTCGTTGCAGCGACATGGTTCTCGCCGGTCGCCGCGTACAGGGCTGCGATGTCGCGGTACCCGAGGTCGTGCCCGACGGCGGCCAGCGCGTCGTGCGAGATCAACCGCTGCACCGGCAGTCCGGCGCGGCGGGCCGCCTTGGCGATGGCCTCCTTGCCGAGCTCGACGGCCTCTTCCCGGCGGGACTTCGCGAAGTACTGGCGGATCTTCGTCTTCGCCCTGGACGACGCCACGAAGCCGAGCCAGTCCCGGCTGGGCCCCGCGGTCGGCGCCTTGGAGGTGAAGATCTCCACGATCTGCCCGTTGGACAGCGTCCGTTCCAGGGCCACCAGGCGCCCGTCCACCTTGGCGCCGATACAGCGGTGCCCGACCTCGGTGTGCACCGAGTAGGCGAAGTCCACCGGCGTGGAACCTGCTGGCAGCGTGTGGATGTCGCCCTTGGGGGTGAACACGAAGATCTCGCTGTGCGCCATCTCGTAGCGCAGGTTGTCCAGGAACTCGCCGGCGTCCCCGGCTTCCTTCTGCCAGTCGAGAAGCTGTCGCATCCACGCCATTTCGTCCACCGACGCGCCCGCGCCGGTGTGCGTGCCCTTGGTTTCCTTGTACCGCCAGTGCGAGGCGATGCCGTATTCGGCGGTGTGATGCATGTCGTGGGTACGGATCTGGATTTCCAGAGGTTTGCCCTCTGGCCCGATCACCGTGGTGTGCAACGACTGATAGACCCCGTATCGCGGTTGCGCGATGTAATCCTTGAATCGGCCCGGCATCGGCGCCCACAGGGCATGTACGACACCCATTGCGGCGTAACACTCCCGGACCGTGCCGACCAGGATGCGCACCGCCACCAGGTCGTGGATCTCGTCGAATTCCCGGCCGCGTACCTGCATTTTCTGGTAGATCGAGTAATAGTGCTTGCCGCGCCCGACCACCTGCGCCGGGATCTTCGCGGCGGCCAGTTCCGCGTCCAATTGCTGGGTGACGGCCGCCAGGTAGGTCTCCCGGGACGGCGCCCGATCGGCCACCAGCCGGACGATCTCGTCGTACCGCTTGGAGTGCAGGATGGCGAACGCCAGGTCCTCGAGTTCCCATTTGACGGTGGACATGCCGAGCCGGTGCGCCAGCGGCGCCAGCACGTCGAGCGTCTCGCGAGCCTTGCGCGCCTGCTTGTCCGGCGGCAGGAAACGCATCGTGCGCATGTTGTGCAGCCGGTCAGCCAGTTTGATCACCAGCACCCGGGGGTCCTGGGCCATGGCGATGATCATCTTGCGGATGGTCTCGGCCTCGGTGGCGTCGCCGAAGCGCACCTTGTCCAGCTTGGTCACGCCGTCGACCAGGTGGGCGACCTCGTCGCCGAATTCGTTGGTGACCTCGCCGAGGGTGAGCGTGGTGTCCTCGACGGTGTCGTGCAGCAGCGCCGCGACCAGCGTCGTGGTGTCCATCCCGAGCTCGGCCAGAATGGTCGCCACCGACAGCGGGTGGGTGATGTAGGGGTCGCCGGACTTGCGGACCTGCCCGGTGTGCGCCTTCTCCGCAACCTCGTAGGCCCGCTGGATGAGCCGGAGATCGGCCTTCGGATGGATCTTGCGGTGCACCCCGAACAACGGCTCCAGCACGGTCCGGTTCGACGGCGACCCCGTGCGCTGACCGCTCATCCGGCGGGTGATGCGGGCCCGCACCCGGCGGGTGGCGGACACCGCGGCGGACGGTTCGGGCTCGGCAACCGTTTCGGTCACCGGTGCGGTCTCGGTCAGCGGTGTGTGCTCGGTCAGCAGCAAGTGCTCCGCCGACACAGCGGGCTCGGGGACGGGCTCGACGAGCAGCGACTGCGTCGCGGACCCGGCGACCGGTGATTCCGGTTCGCGTTCGACCTGCACTGCCAGGCCGCGCAACTCCTGGTTCCTGGCCGCCGCCGTCGAACGGGGTTTGGGCGCGGGTGCTGCCTGCGGGACAGGCGATGGCGGCACCACTCTGGCCGCGAGGGAGGGCGCGGGGGCAGCGGTTGCCTCCGCGATCGACGGCAACGACGTGGACGACGACGCCGGGGACGATGGCGGCGACGCAGGCACTGTGGCGGCGTGCCGGGGCGTCGATCCCCCGTCGGTCCGGAGCGCCAGGTCGGCCGGTTCATCCGTCGGCAGGCGCGCGTGACCGATCCGACCGGCGACGTCAGGGCTCATGAACACCTCCCGTCAGCGTGATCCGCGCACCGTGGGCGACTCAGGCAATAGGCTGGCAACAGTTTTCGCACAGCATCGAACAACGTTCAGCGCTTCATCGAGCATAACGCCGCAGCCGGCACGGACCTTCCGCAGCCGGAGCCGACCCCGGGGCCTGCTGGGCCTGCTCGGCTACTCCAGAAGGCCGCGGCGCATCCCTTCGGCGACGGCGGCCGCCCGGTCGGAGACACCGAGCTTTTCGTAGAGCCGCTGGGTATGGGTCTTGACCGTGCTCGCGCCGATGAACAACTCGGACGCGACCTGCGGGATGCTCAGCCCTCGGGCGAACGCCTGCAGCACCTGGCTCTCACGCTCGCTGAGCACCGGGCCGGTGGGTTGGGCCCGGCGGCGGATCTCCCCCGCCAGCGCGCCTGCCAACTCCGGCGGGACGACCGTCCGGCCCGCCGCCACCGAGAGCACCGCGTCCACGATCTGCGATCGCCGGGAGTCCTTGCCCAGGTAGCCGGCTGCGCCCTGCTCCAACGCCTGGAACACGATCGCGCTGTCGGTGATGGCCGATAGCAGCAGCACCTTGGTCGTCAGGCCGTCCCGGTTGACGGCGTGCACCACCTGCAACCCGTCCAGATCGGGCATCTGGTAGTCGACCAGCGCAACATCCGGGCGCTCGCTCGCGATCAGTTCGAGCGCCTCCCGGCCGGTGCCGGCCTCACCCACCACGGTGATCAGCCCGCTGGTCAGCAGACCCCTGGTGACCCCGTCACGGAAGAACGGGTGATCATCGACGACGACCACCGTCACCTTCTTGTCGGAGGTCTGCACGCGCCGAGAATACGGCCTGTGGCGTTCGACACGTCATACCCGGGGATACCCGGCGGAAACCCGAGGGACACCCGAAGGAACAGCCCCTGGTCGGGATCGCCATGGGCGGGGCGACGTGGCAGGGTGCGGCCATGTCGACCGTCGTTCCGCAGTCCGCGCGGCTGGGACCCGAGGTGATGCCGATCGTGCTGGCGCACGCCGAGCGCGGGATCGCCCTGCAGCAAGCGTTGCGCGGCGTGCTCGTGGTGTTCGTGGCCGCCACCGTGATCTTCCTGCCGCCTGCGGTTGGCGCCGGTGCCTGCGCGGCGATCGCCGCCGTCTACGTGCTCGCCGCGCTCGGCCTGACCTGGTGGCTCCGGGGCCGCGGGGCCGCGGCGATCCGCTGGGGTTGGTTGGGTCTGTACGTCGATCTCGTGGTGCTCTCCGCGATCAGCCTGATCTCCGGGTTGTCGGCCCTGCAGAGCTGGACGTCCTACGTGCTGCTGGGCGGGTTCTTCCTGCTACCCGTGCTGGCTGCCACCCAACTGCGCTGGCGGGTGTGCCTGAGCGTGGTCGGCCCTACCGTCGCGGTGTACCTGATCGAGGGCGTGCTCACGATGCAGGTCGGCGACGAGCCGTGGGCGTCGGTGATCCTGCGGACCCTGGCGCTGGTCGGGGTGGGCGTCGCGGCGATCGGGCTCTGCCGTATCCAGCGGTCGAGGGTCACCGCGATCGCGGACCTGGTCGCGGATCGCACTCAACTCCTCGCCGAGCTGATGAGCGTCACCGACACCGAGCGCCGTCGGATGGCCGAAGACCTGCACGACAACGCCTTGCAGTACGTGCTGGCCGCCCGCTTCGACCTGGAGGACGCCAGGGAGACGGCGGATCCGGCCGCGTTCGACCGGCTCGACCAGGCGTTGACGCAGTCCGCTCAGCTGCTCCGGGCGACGGTCTCAGAACTGCATCCCGCGGTGCTGGAACAATCCGGGCTGGCCGCCGCGGTGTCGGGGCTGGCGCGGACTGCCGCCGAGCGGGCCGGGCTGGATCTCGACCTGGACGTGTCCGGCTGGCCGGCATCCGCCCGCACCCCGGCCGATCTGCTGCTGTTCAGCACGGCGCGCGAACTGCTCGCCAACGTGGTGCGGCACGCCGGCGCCGATCACCTGCTGGTCCGGCTTGACCTGCAGGAGGGCCGGGCGGCGCTGGTCGTCACCGACGACGGCGTTGGTGCCGACCCGGCCACCGTCGCGGGGCGGCTCGCCGAGGGTCACATCGGACTGAATTCGCACCGGGTGCGTATCGAAGCCGCCGGCGGCACCTTCACCCTGCGGAATCCAGCGTCCGGGGGCACGGTCGTCGAGGTCGGCATCCCGGTGCCGGCGACCGTTCGAGAGCCTGCCGTCACCGCATAGAACACCCGGCCGAGCGCGGGCCGGGGGTCTAGCATTCCGCAGTGCCCGTTCTCTTTGCCGGCTGTTCGGGCCTGGCGCTGCGGGCAACTGTGGGCAATCCATCCGAGTACGTCGAAGGGAAACACATGAGCGCGAACGTGTATGGCGTCACCGAGATCGTCGGGACCTCGTCCGAGGGCGTCGACGACGCGATCCGGACCGGCATCTCCCGGGCTTCGAACACGTTGCGCGGCTTGGACTGGTTCGAGGTGACGGAGGTGCGCGGGCACATCCAGGACGGCCAGGTCGCGCATTACCAGGTGGGCCTCAAGGTCGGCTTCCGGATGGACGCCTGACCCAATTCCGTCCCCGGGCGCGGGACCAGCACACGCCCGGTCGGCGCCCGCCATTGAGTCTGCCCGGCAGCGGCGTATATGTTGCTGAAGTCGTCGCATTTCGGACAGGAATGATCGAGGCAAAGGGGGCCGTCGCTGTGCCCATCTTCATGATCGAGCGTCGGTACGCCGAGGTCTTCACTCCGGACGCAGTGGGCGCCCGCGAGATCAACCTCATCAATGACGACGAAAATATCCGCTGGTTGTTTTCCTTTCTGGCCGCGGACAAGCGCAAGACCTACTGCCTGTACGAGGCGGAGTCCGCCGATGCGATCAGGAACGCCGCCCGTAGGGCGGGGTTGCCCGCCGATGTGATCGTCGAGGTGTCGGATCGGGTGCTGCCGGACGGATCACTGAACCCCGTGGGGGGTTGACCCCGCCGCCCGTTCCGAGATCGGGTCCAGCAGTCCGTGCGTGGCCGCGTACATCGCCGCCTGGGTCCGGTTGGCCGCGCCGGTTTTCATCAGGATGTTCCGAACATGGTTGGCGGCGGTGTTCTCGCTGATCACCAGGGCGCGGGCAATGCGCCGGTTGCTCAGCCCGCTGCCCAGCAGGCACAGCACCTCTGCCTCCCGCGCGGTCAGCCCGGATTGTTGCCCGGTCGGTCGCGACGGGATCTGCTGAGCGCCGGTGGACGTTGTCCGCGGCATACTTTCGGCCGCGTCCAGTTGGCGGCACACCCGGACCAATGAGTGCTGGCCGCACAGCGCCCGGGCACGCTCCGCCAGCTCGGCTGCCCGGGACGAGCTGTCCCCGACTCGGCGCAGATGCGTGACGGTTGCGGTCAGCGTGGACGCGATGTGCAGCGGCGATTCCATTCGGGTGTCCATGTCCAGCGCGGCCGCGAACCGGTCCGGTGCCGTGTCGATCCCCAGCAACGATTCCAGCGAGCCGAGCTGACGGTCGGCGCTGCCCAGCACCGCCAGGAACTCGCCGCCGATCAGGTTCAGCCCCGAGTACTCGGCGGCGAGCGGGTGAAGCTGTTGGGCGACAGGCAGATCGTCCAGCCAGACCGCGGCGTCGCACAGAAAGGACAGCACCGCGGGCCAGGTCGCAGAGACCCGGAGCCGCCCTGGGTCGCGGTCCATCAGGAAATGCAGTGTCCGACGGGCGGGTTCGTCCAGCCCCAGTTCGCAGTAGAGCGCCAGCAGCCCGGGAGCCCACACGGTCACGGGATCCTCCGCACCGCTCACCAGACCGCGGACCTGCTCCAGCCGGCCGGTTTCCCGGCGGATCATGAAGGCCTGCAGGCCCGCCGGCCCGTCGGTCCCCCGATCGGGCCCGAAGGCGCGACCGATCTCCTCCGCCTCCGCGAGGGTGCGCCCCGCGGCCGCGAAATCCGCGCGCAGGAAGTGCCGACCGAAGGTCAGGCAGGATTCCACCCACGCCCAGAACGGTTGGCCGGTCGCCCGGGCCGTGCGGGCCATGTCCTCGTGCGCGTCGGCGAGGCCGACCGGGTCACCCCTGACGTAAGCGATCGCGGCCCGGTAGTACGACGCCGGACCCAGATGACGCAGGTCCCCGACCTGTGCCGAGAGCCTGCTCAGTTCGGTTGCTCTGGCCAGCTTGTCCTCGATGTTGGACGGCGTCAGCCCTTCGTCGTGGATGCCGGTCTGCAGAGCAGCGGCGAGCAGCTTGTCGTCACCACTCCGACGAGCCAACTCGACGGCTCGAGCGCCAAGGGCAAGGGAGCGCTCGGAACCGCTGAACGCATGTGCCCTGCCGAGCGCGGCGGTGCCCTTGATGGCCAACGGGTGCAGCGGGTCCAACTCGACACCGGCAAGGGCCTTGGTCAGCATCTCGATGGACCGCTGACCCGGCTGCGCGCTGCGCCACGAGGCAGTTTCGAAGCCGATCGCCGCGCGCAGCAGCGTGGTCCCGGTGGCGGTGATCGCTACCAATTCGTTGAGCTCCCGCGCCCGGGCGAATCTGGACGCGCGCATGTAACTGCGGGCCGCCTTCAGCCGGAGTTCGTCACGCAGGTTCGCCTCGCTGGCCAGGCCGGCCGCGCGTTCGAACAGCCGAGCGGCTTCGTGATGGGCCAGACCGTTCTCCGCGGCCTCGCCGGCCAGCGACAGGTAGTGCACTGCCTTGTCGGCCTGACCCAGCGGCTGGGCGTTCGCATAGTGATGTGCAAGGCGCTGCACCCGCAGATCCACTGCCGGGAATTGCTCTTCGAGAACTCTTGCGACGGAAAGGTTCACGCAGGCACGCTGATATTCGGTCATCAGGTCGAGGACGGCCTGCCTGGCCAGGCCGTGCGGGAACCGGAAGGCTCCGTCCGATCCGCGGGCGGCTTCCAGCAGCCCGACCGCGGTGGCCGCCTCCAACCCGGCGTACACCGAGGCAGCCGCGTCGGTGTCCGGGCGTGACTGGCGGGCCGTGGCGGTCAGCACGGCCACGGTGAATTCCTCGCCGAGCACGGCCGCCGTTTCCACCGTGTTCCGATGTGCCGGGGGTAGCCCGGAGAGCCGATTGCGGACGGTGTCCAGCACCGATTCCGGTGCACGCAGGTCGACGTCGGCCAGCGCGGTGAGGCCGCCGCGGGCGGCCAGTTCGCGCCACACCTCCCGTAGCAGGAATGGGTTTCCCCCGGTTTGATCGCGCAACATGGCCGCTGGCCCGCGGGCCCTGCGGGCGGCGACGTTGGCCTCCCGCACCACGAAGTCGGTGATCTCCTCGGTGGTCAATCCGTCCAGGTCCAGCCGGCGGACACCGTCCAACCGGTAGAGCTGGGCGACCGTGGTGACCAGGTCGGCGGACCGATCCGGGGGCGTCGTCCGCTGGGTCGCGAGCACGAGGATGCGAGCGTCCGCCGTCTGGGCTACCAGGAATTTGAGGAACTGCAGGGCGGTCTCGCCCGCCCACTGCAGGTCCTCCAGCACCAGCACCAACGGGCGGACCCGCGCGGCGGACAGGAACGCGTCCGTGCTGGCCCGGAACAACTGCGGGGTGTATTGGCGCTCCAGGAGCGGCTCGGCCGAGCGGTGCGCACCCGCGATCGTCCGCATCCGCTCCAATCTTCCGTCGAGATCATCGTCCGGCGCGTCGATCGTCAACTGTCCGGCCGCCACCGCCGAGAGCAGCGACGCGATCGGCTCCACGAACGGCTGATAAGGCGCGCCCATGCTGGATGCGCAGGTACCCACCAGCACCGCGGCCTGCTGCCGATGCAGCTCGCCGGCTGTCTCGGCGACGATGCGGGACTTCCCGACCCCCGGCTCGCCGCCCACGAAAACGACCTGCCGCGCGCCCTGCACGGCAAGGTCCCAGGCGTCTGCCAGTGCCGCCAACTCCCGGCCGCGCCCCACGAAGGTGGACCGACTCGCCGCGCCCCAGCGAGCCGGCAACGGCGGCGAGGTCCATTCGGCCATCGCTCCGACGCTACTCGGACCGACCTGGCCGGTCGATAGCCAGAATTGGCTATCCGAGCGGATATGCCGATCCAGCCATTGTTGGTCATGCACACCCGGTGATCACGGCAGCAATCTGTCAGCGGATGACGTCCGGCCCGGGGCCCCGACCTGACGTCATTCGACCCAAGGCCGGTCACCTGGACAGGCCTCGTTTTCCAGAATTGGAGGGTCGCATGCGTGTGCAGATTCGTTCCAGGGTTCGCCCCCGGATTGGCTCCCGGATTCGCCCGGAGATGGTTGTTGCCCTGGCCCTGGCCATGACGGCAGCGGCGCTGATGCCGGTCGCCGGTACGGCGCAGGCCAGCGGCGTCGAGGCGACCGGCGATCGTCTCGGCTCGCCGTATGCCCGGTCGAACGCAGTGGTCGATTGGAATGTCACAGCCACTCAGGCCGCGGTCACCTCGGGGCTGTCACCAGATCTCAACCCGCTCGGCGAATCGCGCCTGTACGCGATGACCGCGATCGCCATCCACGACGCACTCAACGGAATCGATCGCCGCTACCGGCCCTACGTGCACCAGGACCTGCACGCCCACCCGTGGGCGTCGCCGACCGCCGCGGTGGCGGCAGCGGCCCGGAACGTCCTTGTTCCAGGATTGCGGGAACTCGCCCCATCGCTGCCCGACCAGCAGGCGGTGACGAATGCCATCGCCGGCGTCGAAGCGGCCTATGTGAAGGCGCTGCGGGCAATTCCGGCCGGACCGGCGAAAAACAGCGGAATTGCCACGGGCCGCAAGGCCGCCGCCGCGATCATTCGGGTTCGTTCCACTGACAAGTCGGACCGAGTGCTCCTGGTCGACCCCGATTATCCGCAGGGTGATCAGCCCGGGGAATGGCGGTTCACGCCGGACCGCCCATTTGCTTTCGCACCGACGTGGGGAACGGTGACCCCGTTTGTCCTGAGAAATAGCAACCAGTTCGCCCCGCCCGGCCCGTACCCGGTGACCAGTGCCCGTTATGCGCGAGACTTCAACGAGGTCAAGCGGCTGGGTGGCGACGCTCAGACCGGCAGCCGGCGCACCCCCGACCAAACCCAGATCGCCATGTTCTGGGTAGGCAGTTCGCCGTTCCTATGGAACGGGATCGCCCGGACGCTCTCGACCAGGCAACACCTGGACCTGTGGCAAAGCGCGCGCTTGTTCGGGCTGTTGAACATGGCCATGGCGGACGGCTACATCGGCAGTTTCGCGACCAAGTTCGCCGTCAACTACTGGCGACCGGTCACCGCGATCCGCGAGGCGGCCACGGATGGCAACCCGGCGACCGCCGCGAATCCGACGTGGACCCCGTTGGCGATCACGCCGCCGATCCCGGATTACGACTCCGGGCATGCGGTGGAGGGTGCTGTTGCGGCGGCCGTGTTCAGGAAGTTCTTCGGCAACGATGCGTTCAGCTTCTCGGTGTGCAGCATCACCCTGCCCGACCCGGCCCAGCGGTGCGGCGGGAGCTCGCAGGTGTTGCGGCACTACTCGCGGTTCTCCCAGGCGGCCGGCGAGAACGGTGAGTCCCGCATCCTGGTCGGCTACCACTTCAGGAAGGCCGTCGAGGACGGGATCGTGCACGGAACGAAGATCGGCAACCGCGCGGTATCGCTGTTCCTCAGGAGTGCCGGCTGAACCGAGGCCGAACTGAGGCCAACCAGGCAGGCTGCGACGTCCCCCGGGCGTAGGGGGACGTCGCAGTCGCCGAGCTCAGCCCAACAGCCTGCCGCGCAACTGCCGGACCAGGTCGTGCTGGACGCCGATGGCGTCCAGGTAGCCGTCGAAGGAACCGAAGGCCGGAGTCGACCGAGTCGAACGCGGCATGCAGGAATCTCTCCTGCACCCCCAGGATCGCGGTCGGATTGTCGTAGACGTCGGGGTACTGGATGCGCAGCCAGTCCCGCAGCGACTCGATCGCGGCATTGCTCAGCAGGTAGTCGGCCGTCACCGCCTCGCGATCCGCGCCGGCCGCGGTCAGTACTGCCGCGATGGCCCACCCGGTCCGGTCCTTCCCGGCCGCGCAGTGCACCAGCACGCCGCCAGGGCCGGTGGCGACCGTGCGCAGCAGCGACGCGACCGAGCGCTGCGCCGACGGCATGGTCGGCAGCGCGGCGTAGTAGTCGCGGATGAAGTCGGACTGGCTCCCCGGGTCGTCGGCGGCCGCTTCCGCGGCCTCGTGCACGGGCGTCGTCCTCCTCCGGATTGAACGGGGCGTGCCGCACCGTCACCGAGTCCGGCACCTGATCCGCACCCTCCGCGGCGATCTCCCTGGTCCCACGAAGATCGAAAACGTCTGTCACCCCAAGGCTTTCCAGCGCGGCCTGGCCCTGCGGGTCGAGCCGGGAGAGCACCGCCGACCGGTACACCACAGCCGCGCCGGACAGGCCCGTCGGTGGTCGCGATGCCGCCGACGTCGCGGAAGTTCCAGGTACCGGACAGCGCGGCGGCGTGATGCAGGGATGGACATCGGCACTCCTTCGTGCCCGGCTCGGACCGGGCAGTGCCGATTCATGCCAGTGGCACTCTCGGACCGTGTTCGGCGGTCGGCCGCTGCTCCAGGCGCCGGTGTCGGGATCTGGGTGCTGCGGTCGCCTCGGCGGCCGCCACGTGCGCGTCGGGACCGGGGAAGATCAGGCCCTCATGGCCGTTGTCGGCCCACCGCACCAGGAACGGCGGGGTGCCGTCCGGGCCTTCGGCATCCAGGATGAGTCCCTTGCGGCTGGGCCGGTCCAGTACCGCGCTCTCGACGACGAGCCAGTCACCTTTGGTTGCACGCATGGTCGTTCCCTTCTCGTGTCGTCGGCCATCGATGGGTCCTGCACCCCATCCTGGCCGCGCGGCGAGCGGCTCAACAGGGCACTTCGACCCCCGTTGGCCGACACCGTGATCCCTGTGATCCCTGTGATCCCTCCGGATCGATGGGCAACTCCGTCCGGCCGTACCAGCCACCCAACCGCCGGCCCCGGCACCCAACGCCCGAGCGGTCATCACATCCACCCGGCGAACGGTGACCGCAGCCGGGATCGCCGAACGATCGCCGGATCCGACAAGGGGCGCATCGGGATTCGCGGTGATGACGGTCAGCCCGCTGGTGATCAGGTCGAGGGTCGAACGGCGGTCGCCCGTGTCCGGCTGCCCGGCGGCGCCGAGCCACAGGTGCCTCAGTCGCGGCCCGAGGTCGACGTGCACCTCGTCGACCGCCGGACGGCGGCTACCGGTCGGGTCCAGCGATCTGGCGCAGGTTGTGCTCCGCGACCGGCCGCCGCTCGGCCTCGTAGCTGTCCAGCAGCGACGGGTCGGCCCAGCCCAACATCACCCATGCCAGCTTCCAGCCCAGATCGAAGCCGTCCGCGACCGCCGTGTTCAGACCGGTCCCGCCGCGCGGGGTCACCCGGTGGGCGGCATCACCGAGGAGGAAGACCCGACCGTGCCGGTAGCGATCGGCGATGCCGCCCACGAAGGAGAACGCCCCGACCCGGCCGAGCCGGACGTCCAGCCGCGGGTCGCCGGCCGACAGCCGAAGCCAGCTCAAGGAGTCTGGCCGGCGAGTAGTCGGCCAACCGTTCGCTGGTCGGATCCCAGCCGAAGCTGTACACCCAGCGATCGGGGCGCCCCGCGGGCAGGAAGGTGGCGTCGGTCGCGCCGGTCACCACATAGATGCCGTAGCGGTGACCGCCGACCAGATCCCACAGCGGGCCGTTCAGCACCACGCTCAGCGCCTCGTAGTGGCTTCCGCTGGTGGGCATGGAAATGCCGACCAGATCACGGACGGTGCTGTGCGCGCCGTCCGCGGCGAGGACGTAGGACGCCGGCTCGACCTCTGTTGCGGCGGATTCGTCGTCCCGGAGCATCACCCGGTAACCCGCGCCGTCCGGCTCGATGTCCTCGAGCCGCACGCCGAGCCGCACCCGGGCCGCCGGGAGCCGGCGCAGGTGATCGAGCAGCACCCGCTCGAGATGGTCCTGCGGGACGTTCTCCGGCCGGCACGGGCTGATCACCGCACTCTGCCGGACGGTCGGGTAGCCGACCTCGATCCGGTCGCCGGACCCGGCGTCGCGCAGCGTCGGGCTGAGCGACATCAGCCATTCGACGTCATGCCCGCCGTCCCGCACGCGTTGGTCCAGGCCCCAACTCCGCAGCAGTTCCATGGTGCGCAGGCTGAGCACCGTCGCCCTGGGCAGCGCGGACGGCGCCCGACGACTGTCGATCAGCAGGCAGCGCACCCCCATCCGAGCCAGGGCGATGGCCGCGACCAACCCGGCCGGCCCGGCGCCGACCACCACGACCCGACCACGATTCGTCATTTCATCGAACATCATGTAGTTCAGAATACAATCTGTCTGATCAAAGACAACCTGTTTGATGAAAGTTAGACTGGCCGGGTGATGCCTTCCCCCACCCCCGCGACACGCTCCTACCAGCAGCGGCTGCGTGCCGAGAGCGCCGATCAGACCCGGCGGCGAATCCTGGACGCGGTC
The DNA here is from genome assembly GCA_963709895.1 of uncultured Actinomycetota bacterium. Classification (GTDB taxonomy): domain Bacteria; phylum Actinomycetota; class Actinomycetes; order Mycobacteriales; family Nakamurellaceae; genus Nakamurella. Next base: position 288,743 of record CAVPYD010000005.1, read on the forward strand.
GCCACCCGGCTCCGAACCGCGCCCACCGAACAGGTCAGCCTCGACGAGGTCGCCCGGCTGGCTCGGGTGGCCCGCTCCACCATCTACGCGGTGTTCGGTTCACGGGCCGGGCTGTTCGACGCGTTCGTGGACGACCTCTGGGCCCGCACGGGTCTACCGACGCTGACCGAGGCGGTCGCCAACCCCGACGCGCGGGAGCACCTGCGGGCCGGTATCTCCGCGGCCAGCCGGATGTACGCGCTCGACCGCGACATCTACCGGGTGCTGTACTCGATGGCGCAGCTCGATCCCGCTTCGGTCGGCGGCGCGGTGCAGAAGATGGAGACGGAGCGGGCCGGCGGAATGGCCCACGTGGCCAACCGGCTCAGCGAGGACGGGGCGCTGCGCGACGGCATGAGCGTCCGCCGGGCCACCGATGTGCTGTGGATGCTGTGCAGCTTCGACGCGTTCGATCAGCTCTTCACCGGCCGCGGGTTGGGCATCGACGAGACCGTGCAGATTCTCGTCGAGACCGCGGAAAACGCTGTCTGCACCTGATCCACATCAATACTGCCGCAGCGCGGTGACCGGGATCCCGTGCAGCGCCGACCGGCCGCCGAGCGCGGTCAATTCGACCGCGACGGCCACCCCGGCGATGCTGCGCACCGGCCCGCCGCAGCAACCGGCAGGCGGCCGCGGCGGTGCCGCCGGTGGCCAGCACATCGTCGATCACCAGCACCCGGGAGCCGCTGGGGACGTCGTCGGGATGCAACTCCAGCCGGGCGGTGCCGTACTCGAGCGCGTAGTCCTCGCCGAGCACGGCGCCCGGCAGCTTGCCGGGTTTGCGGATCGCGAGCACGCCGACCTCCGCGATCATCGCGGCGGCCGCACCGAGCAGGAATCCGCGCGACTCCAGCCCGGCGATCAGCGTCGCGTCGGGCGCGGCGGCGGCCAGCGCCTGGCGACGTCACGCAGCGCGCGGGCATCGGCCAGCACCGGGGTGAGATCGCGGAACAGCACGCCCGGCTGCGGGAAATCCTGCTGCAGGCGTACCAAGCCGGTCCAGGGAGTCGCCGGCCGCGTCCAGCAGCGATCGGGATGGGGTCGCCGGCCAGGGCGGATCGGGCATCCCAGCGGGGTGCGTCACCGTCTGATCCCGCGTCGTCTGATCCCCCGTCCTGCTGGCGTTGATCGGCTCAGCGACCGCGCTTGCCGGTGGGCCTGCCCTTGCCGCCGGCCGATCCCCCGCCGCGCGGGCGGACGGGCTTGGCACCCGGTTTCGGCGCAGCGCCGGGAGTCAGGTTCGCGGTGGCCACCGGCGCGGCTGTCGCGGCCAGCGGGGCCGTCGCGGTGACCGCGTCTCCGTTGGGCGCAGCCACCGGTCGACGCACCCGCCTTGCCGGGCCTCGCCGCCTTCTGCTTCTTGCTGGGCGGTGCCACCCCGGGTACCCGACCGATCGGGTCGCCGTCGGCGTCCACGACCAGGCCCTCGGCCTTCCGCTTGGCCAGCACCCGCGCGGTGTGCGCCTTGATCAGCGGGTCGCGCAGCTTGAGGTCGACGGCCACCGGAACGGCCAGGAAGACCGACGAATAGGCGCCGATCAACATGCCGATCAGCATGACCAGGGACAGGTCCTTCAGCGTCCCCGAGCCAAGGATCACCACGCCGGCGACCAGCAGGCCGGCCACCGGCAGCAGCGCGATCAGACGAGGTGTTGATCGACCGCATCAGCGTCTGGTTGATCGCCAGGTTCGCGGCCTCGGGATAGGTCCGGCGGGTCAACGACGTCAGGCCCTTGGTGTTCTCCTGGACCTTGTCGTAGACGACAACGGTGTCGTACAAGGAGAAACCGAGAATCGTCAGCAGCCCGATGACCGTCGCCGGGGTCACCTCGAAGCCGGACAACGAGTAAATGCCGGCGGTGACGATCAGGTCGTGGACGACGGACAGCACGGCGCCGAAGGCGACCCGTTTCTCGTAGCGGATCCACAGGAAGATGGCGACCGCGATGAGGAAGACGATCACCGCGATCAGCGCACGCTGGGAGATCTCCGAGCCCCAGGTTTCCGACACCGCGGAATTCGACACCCCACCGGACGGGGCATAGGCGGAGTTGAGCGCACCCTTGGCGGCGACGACCTGGTCGACGGACAGCGTCGCGGAGCTGACCTGGATCTGGTTGCCGACGGTCTGTACCGAGTCCGGCTCGATCCCGGTCGCCGAAGTGACCACCTGGGCAACCTCGGTGGTGGAGATGCTCTCCCCAGGGTTGGGCTGGAAGATCAGGGTGGTGCCACCCGCGAAATCGATACCGAAGTGGAAGCCGCGGAAGATGATCAACAGCAGCGAGGCGATGACCAGCGTGCTGGACACGACGTAGTAGATCTTGCGAGGACCGAGGATGTTGAACGCCCCGGTGCCCGTTGTCAGCTTGCTGATGAAACTGGCGTCACGGCCGTACAACTTGTCCGGCGACGGCCGGTGCACCGACAGCGCGCTGGGCTCGTCATCGCGGGCGCTGCGCACATTCGCGCCGCCGCCTGTCAGATCGCTCTGGTCGTTGGTCATACCGACACCTCCTTGGCGCCGAGCCTGGCATTGGACTCCCGTTGGGCGGCCCCGGCCTTGGCGACCTTGCCCAGCCCGGACCACCGGGCCGAGGCGAAGAGCGGGGACCCGGACGCCAGATGCACGAGCGGGTGGGTGACCAGGAAGACGACCACCAGGTCGAGCACGGTGGACAGGCCGAGGGTGAACGCGAAGCCCTTCACTTCACCGACCGCGAGGATGTACAGGATCGCGGCCGACAGGAAGGACACCGCGTCCGCGGACAGGATCGTCCGCTTGGCCCGTTGCCAGCCGCGCGGCACCGCGGACCGGAAGGTCCGGCCCTCCCTGACCTCGTCCTTTATTCGCTCGAAGTAGATGACGAACGAGTCGGCGGTGATGCCGATGGCGATGATCAGGCCCGCGACGCCGGCCATGTCGATGCTGTAGCCGACCCACCTGCCCAGCAGCACCAGGATCGCGTAGACCAGCCCGAACGAGAGCACCAGCGACAGGATGGTGATCACCCCGAGCAGCCGGTAGTAGATCAGGCAGTAGATGATCACCAGCAGCAGGCCGATGCCGCCGGCGATGAGCCCGGCTGTCAGGTACTCGAAACCGAGCTGCGCGCTCACGCTGACCGACTCAGCGGCCTCGAAGGCCAGCGGCAACGACCCGAACTTCAGCGAGTTGGCCAGCGCCGCGGCCGATGCCTGGGTGAACGAGCCGGAGATCTCGGTGGTGGTGGTGGTGATCGGTCCGGAGATCCGCGGGGCGGAGATGACCTGGCCGTCCAGGGTCATCGCGGTGAGCGTGCCGGTGTGCGACGCCGTGTAGCTCGCCCACGTCGAATAGCCGTCGGACTTGAAGGACAGGTTGACCACCCAGCCGGCGCCCTGCTGGCTCTGGCCCGAGGTGGCGGTGCTGATCTGGGTGCCGGCGATGAGGGTCGGCCCGAGCAGGTAGATCGCGTCGCCGGCATCACTGCAGGCGATCAGCGGCTTGCTGGGATCGTCCAACCCGCGGTACGGCTCGAGGTCGGCGCAGCTCAGCGATGGCAGGGCGGTGGTGGCTGCGGTCTCCCAGGTGGTCCACGCCGTCTGGTCGGTGCCGGCCGGCTGGGTCGGGTTGGCCGGGTCACTGCCCGCGGGCCAGGCCGGGGCGGTGCTGGTAGCCGTGCCGGTCGCCGCGGTCCCGGTCGCAGCGGTGGCGGCGGTACCGGTCGCCGGGGTCGCGGCCGGGGCTGTGCGGCGGCGGTCTCCGCGGCCGGCGGTGGAGGCCGCCGGGGTACTCGCAGCCGGGGTGCTCGCGGCCGGCGCCTGCTGCCTCGTTCGGGGCGAGCGCCGCGTTCGGTGCGCGCAGGCCGGCCGGTGAGGTCGCGGGTGTGCTCGCGGCGGCCGAGCTGCCCGGCGCAGCCGTCGCGGTGTCACCGATCGCCGGAACCGTCGTCTGCGACCCGCCGCCGGCGCCGTGGCCGGCGCGGTCGCCGTCGCGGAGTCGCCGATCGCGGGGACGGTGGACACCGCGGTGCCGCTGCCGGGGGCAGTGGTCTCACCGGCGGCCGGTGTGCTGGACGGTGTCGCGGTGGCCGGCGGTACGTACCCGGCGGGATAGCTGATCACCGGGGTGCCCTGGCCCGACTGGGCGTCGAGCGGGCTGGTCAGCACCGGCCGGATGTTCAGTTGGGCGCTGCGGGTCAGGCCCGAGAGGTCCTCGTTACCGGGGACGGTGATCACCAGCTGGCGGGCACCGTCGATCTGCACCTCGGCGCCGGCCACACCCGAGCCGTTGACGCGGGTCTCCATGATGGTGCGCGCCTGCTGCATCTGGGTGCGGTCGGGGTCACCGCCGTCCTGCGTCTTGGCGGTCAGGGTGATCCTGGTGCCGCCCTGCAGGTCGATGCCGAGCTTGGGCGTGTTCGAGCCCGGGGTGAAGAACACCAGCCCGTACAACACCGCGGTGATGCCGATGAAGGTCCAAATCAATCGCCAGGGCCGGAACTGCCCAGCTGGTGTCGCCACGTCGCGCCAATCCCCTCGAACACCCTCCGGTGGAGAACCGACGTCCACTCGGGCCGGGCGTGTTGATCAGACGGGCGATCGTCACGCCCACATGATGATGCCCCGGCCCATGGCGGGCCGGGGCAACCACATAGCTTAGTTCAAGTCGTTCGACTTGCGGTCCTTGCCGTAGTCGATCACGCCGGTGCTGTCGTCGAGCTGTCCCCCGACAGCGTCGATGATCTCCGAGTCGTCGAACTCCGTCGGTACCGGCACGACGACCTCGCGGACCGCTGCCTTGATCCAGGTGGTGCGCAGACCAGGTGCGATCTCGAGCTCGATGGTGTCGTCCGCGACCGCAGTGATCGTCGCGTGCAGGCCGGAGGTGGTCATCACCCTGGCGCCGGGGACCAGCGAATCGTGCATCTCCCGGGTCGCGGCGGCGACGCGCTTCTGCTTGCGCATGCCGTAAAACATCATCGCGCCCAGCGCGGCGAACATCAGAATCGGCAGCAGCATCTGTTGCATGGCTCTCCTCAGTGTGACGGCTTGCGGCGCACACTCGTCGTGTCCGTCGTGCCCGCGGGGACGGGTGCGGGCGCGTGATCGTTGTCCGCGCACCTAACGAGGGGCGGGCACCGTAGGTTCCCGCCCAGCCACTCTGCGGGTCCATTGGTAAGGGTCACGCTACCGGAATCGCGCCTGATCGTCGGCGTCCCTGCGCCCGGAACACGGCAGTCGGTCGACAGTAGGTCGACAGTCGGTCGGCGGTCGGAGGCGTCAGCCGCTGGGCGGCAGTCCGTCGAACAACGTGGCCTCGGCCGCCGGAACGCCGTCCCGGACCGCGTCCCGGACTGCGTCCAACCCGAGGTGAGCCCAGGCCGCCGGGGTGGCAATCCGGCCCTGCCGGGTGCGGGCCAGCATGCCCACCCGGACCAGGAACGGTTCGCAGACCTCCTCGACCGTTGTCGGTTCTTCGCCCACGGCAACGGCGAGCGTGGTCAGACCGACCGGCCCGCCGCCGAACGACCGGCACAACGCGCTCAGCACGGAACGATCGAGCCGGTCGAGGCCGAGCTCGTCGACGTCGTAGACGGCCAGCGCGGCGCGGGCGATGTCCACGGTGATCGCGCCGTCGGCCCGCACCTGCGCGTAGTCGCGCACCCGGCGGAGCAACCGGTTGGCGATCCGCGGGGTGCCGCGTGACCGGCCGGCGATCTCGCTGGCCCCGTCCGCCCGTAGGTCGATCCCGAGGATCGTGGCGCTCCGGGTGATCACCCTGGTCAGCTCGGCCGGCGAGTAGAACTCCATGTGCGCGGTGAACCCGAACCGGTCGCGCAGCGGGCTGGTCAACTGACCGGACCTGGTGGTCGCGCCGACCAGGGTGAACGGCGCGACCTCCAGCGGGATCGAGGTCGCCCCCGGCCCCTTGCCCACCATCACGTCGACCCGGAAATCCTCCATCGCCAGGTACAGCATCTCCTCGGCCGGCCGGGCGATCCGGTGGATCTCGTCGATGAACAGCACGTCGCCCTCGACCAGGTTGGACAGGATCGCGGCCAGGTCGCCGGCCCGTTCCAACGCCGGGCCGGAGGTCAGCCTGATGGCCGCGCCGAGTTCGGCAGCGATGATCATCGCCAGCGATGTCTTGCCGAGCCCGGGCGGCCCGGCCAGCAGGACGTGATCGGGCGGGGTGCCGCGCAGCTTCGCCCCGGACAGCACCAGTTCGAGTTGTTCGCGCACCCGCACCTGGCCGACGAATTCCCCCAGCGATCGTGGTCGGATCGACGCTTCGACGTCCGCGTCACCCGGCATCAGCGCGGGGCTGGTGGTGTCCTCCGGCTCCTCGCCGGCCGTCACACCCGGGCCGGTCGGATGGGCCAGGAACTCCCCGGAGTCGGCGCCCGACGCCGCCGCCGTCATCGGTTGCGTCCCAGCAGCCCGAGCGCCCGGCGCAGCAACACCCCGACATCGCCGTCGACCACCGCGGGATCGTCCGCATCAGCGGCGACCGTGGCAGTGGCGTCATCGGCCTGTTTCGCGGTGAAGCCCAGCCCGACCAGCGCCTCGGAGATCTGCGGCCGCCAGGCCAACCCGGCCGGGCCACCCGCGCCGCGCCGACCCGGCGACGGTTCCCGCTGTGCCGACTGAGCCGACTGATGCCGACTGTGCCGACTTTGTCGCGCAGTTCCAGCACCAGCCGCTCGGCACCCTTCTTGCCGATGCCGGGAGCCCGGGTCAGCGTCACGGTGTCCCCCGAGGACAGCGCGCGGCGGAGCTGATCGGGGTCGAGGACGGCCAGCAACGCCAGCGCGATCTTCGGGCCGACCCCGGAAACCGACTGCACCAGCTCGAACAACTCCTTGGCCTCGTCGGAGGCGAAGCCGAACAGGGTCAACGAGTCCTCGCGGACCACCAGGGTGGTGGCCAGCCTGGCCTGTTCGCCGCGGCGCAGCCCGGCCAGCGTCGCGGGGGTCGTCCGGACGGCCAGACCCACCCCGCCGACCTCGATGACGACATGATCCAGACTGACGGACAGCACCTGGCCGCGGACCGAGCTGATCATCGCCGGGCCACCGCGGCCCGGTTCGTGTGCCCGACCTGCGCCGACCGTGCCGCGACGGCGAGCCGGTTCTGCAGCGGCGAGCGCCACAGGTGACACAGCGCGAGCGCCAGCGCGTCGGCGGCGTCGGCCGGCCGTGGTTTCTCCGGGAGCCGGAGCAGCCGGGTGATCATGGCGGTGACCTGCGCCTTGTCGGCGTTCCCGTTGCCGGAGACGGCGGCCTTGACCTCGCTGGGGGTGTGCCAGGCCACCGGGATGCCCCGGCGGGCGGCGGCCAGCGCGACCACTCCGGCCGCCTGCGCTGTGCCCATCACCGTCCGGACATTGAGCTGACTGAACACCCGCTCGATGGCGACGGTGTCAGGGTGGTGCCGGTCCATCAACTCCTCGACGCGGACCGCGACTTCGAGCAGGCGCAGGGAGATGTCGGTGTTCGGTGGGGTCCGTACCACCACCACCTCGACCATCGTGGGCTGGATCCCGGGCCCACCGTCCAGGACACCGATGCCGCACCTGGTCAACCCGGGGTCGACACCCAGCACCCGCACGAACCCTCCTCCGTCAGCTCGAAAAACCCGAGCCAACAACCCGAGCCAACGACCCGAACACCTGTACGCCTGACGCTACCGGGCGGGTCCGACAGGACCCGCCGTGCCACGCCGAGCGGCCCGGCGTGGTTACCGATGACCGTCTTCCGGCCGACGTCCGTCGGATCCGCGCTAGTCGTTCTCCAGCTGCTCGGCGATCTCGTCGGCGATGTCGGCATTGGTGTACACGTTCTGCACGTCGTCCAGGTCCTCGATCGCGTCGATCAGCTTGATCACCTTGCGCGCGCCGTCGACGTCGAGCGGCACGTTCACCGAGGCGATGAAGGTGGGGTCGGCGGAGTCGTACTCGATGCCGGCGTCGGTGACGGCGGTCCGCACCGCGACGAGATCGGACGCCTCGGAGACCACCTCGAACGCGTCACCCAGGTCGTTGACCTCCTCGGCTCCGGCGTCCAGCACGGCCAGCATCAGGTCGTCCTCACTGACCGTCGTATTGCCGGACTCGCGCGGCACGACGACCACGCCCTTACGGCTGAAGAGATAGGCAACGCTGCCGGGGTCGGCCATCGATCCGCCGTTGCGGGTGACGGCCACCCGGACGTCCGACGCCGCCCGGTTCCGGTTGTCCGTCAGGCACTCGATCATCACCGCGACGCCGTTCGGGCCGTAGCCCTCGTAGGTGATCGACTGGTAGTCCACCCCGCCGGCCTCGGCGCCCGACCCGCGCTTGACGGCACGGTCGATGTTCTCGTTCGGTACCGAGGACTTCTTGGCCTTCTGGATGGCGTCGAACAGCGTGGGGTTGCCGTCGGGATCACCGCCGCCGGTGCGCGCGGCCACCTCGATGTTCTTGATCAACTTCGCGAAGAGCTTCCCCCGCTTGGCGTCCTTGGCGGCTTTCTGGTGCTTGGTCGTCGCCCATTTGGAGTGGCCGCTCATGTCTCGCCGAACCCCTCTACGTCGGTGGTGGTGGTGCGTGGTGCCTGGTGTGGTCCGGGCCCGGCCGGCTGGGTGGCGTCCACCCGGCTGACGAACCCGGCGGCTCGACAGGCGATCCTACGTCCCGAACGGCTGCCGCTCGAACGTCGCGGCCGGGTCGAACCGTGGTCGCGGCGACCCCCGACAGCTCTCAGGCGGACGCGATCACGCTCAGGAACAGGGCATGCAGCCGATCGTCGCCGGCCACCTCGGGATGGAAGGACGTGGCCAGCACGGGACCCTGCCGGACCGCGACCGGGTGCTCCCCCACCCTGGCCAGCACCTGCACCTCCGGCCCGACCCGCTCGACCCACGGCGCCCTGATGAAGACAGCGCGCAGCGCACCCCCGTCCACCCCGGCCAGCTCCAGGTCCGTCTCGAACGAGTCGACCTGCCGGCCGAAAGCGTTGCGGCGCACCACGATGTCGATCGCCCGAAGGGGTTCCTGGTCCGGCCGGCCGTCCAGGATCTGATCGGCCAGGACGATCATGCCGGCGCACGACCCGAACGCCGGCAGCCCGGCGGACGAGTCTCTCGGACAGCGGCCCGCGCAGCTCGAACACGTCCAGCAGCCGGCAGATCGTGGTCGATTCACCGCCGGGGATGACGATGCCGTCCAGGTCGTCCAGCTCGCGCGCCCGGCGCACCGGGCGCGCAGTGACCCCCAGGCCGGCCAGCGCGACCAGGTGCTCCCGGACGTCACCCTGCAACGCCAGCACGCCGACGACGGGATCGGCGCGGCTCACGGCCGAGCCACCGGACCGACCGACGCCACAGCCGGAACCACTAGGCGGACGGTTGATGGCACTGCGACTGGCATGGTCACGACGACCCTGGGTGCCAGGCCATCAGCACGGTGATGACCACGAGCAAGAAGGTGACAACGCCGGAGCCGATGGCGATCCGCCGGTAGTCGGGTCGCTGCAGCTCCTGAGTCGCCGGGTCGAGCATGTGCTCGGACGCGCTGCGCAGCGCGGGCACCACGGCGAAGAGGTTCAGGGCCACCGCCGCGACGTACAGGATGATCGAGATGAGCACCCACGGGGTGCTGACCGTCGTGCCTTCCGTGTTCAGCCCGACGACACCGAAGCCGAGGACGGCGACCAGCAGCGACAGCAACGAGAACACGAACGTCGACTGTGCGAGCACCGCGACCTGGCCACCCTGCCCGGCCCGCACCGCGCGCATCGCGGTCATCGGCAGGATCGCCATCGGCCCGATGATGAACACGGCCGCCACCACATGCAGCGCAAACACCACGGTTTCCATGCTGCTGACCCTATTCCGGTGGTCGTCAAGGGCGGGCCGGGACCGCTGGCATGTCGGTCAGGAGTGCAGCAGATCCTCGTAGACCGCCTGACTCGTCGCGCACGGCGAGACTCCGAGCTCGTCGCGCAGCACCGCGCGCAGGTCGGCGTACACCTGCAGCGCCTCCGCGACATTGCCCTGCGCCGCGAGGGCGCGCATCAGCAGTTGATAACCGCTCTCCCGCAACGGAACCAGCCGGACCAGCTGACGCCCGGCGCGCACCGCCGCGGGGAGTTCGGTGCCGCCGGTGCCGAAGGCCGCAGCGACGTAGGCCTCCAACGCCCGCACCCGGATCGCGGCCAGCAGGGTCCGCTCCTCCGCGACCCAGACGCCGTCCTCGCCGGGCAGGAACTCGCGCTCGGCGACGATCAACGCGACCAACGCCGGGCCCCAGGCGTGGGTGAATTCACCCAGCGCCACCCGCGATTCGGCTCGGTGCACCGCCTCCGTCGCGGTTTCGACATCGACCCGCGCGTCCACCGGCAATTGCAGTCGCAGATTCGATCGGCCGTCGATCGCCGCCGGCCCGAGGATCTTGCGCAATTTGGAGATCAACGGGTTGAGCCCGGACTCCATGGCCGATGTCGGATGGCCGGGCCACAGTGACTCGACCAGTTCGTCACGGCCGACCTGCCGGTGCCGGTTCAGCACCAGGAAGGCGAACAGCAACCGGCCCTGGCGACCCGGCAGCCGTCCCTCGATCCGCCGGCCGTCCCACTCGATGACGGTCGGCCCGCAGAGCTGGATCCGTGGCGGCACCGCAGGCGCCAAGGTCATGCCAACATTCTGTCAAGGCGTCCGTTATAGACCTGTTCAGGAGGACGAGATGGCCAGGATCATTCGATGCGAATGCGGGTACGTGGCGCGCGGCGAGACCGACGACGACGCCGTCGCCGCCATTCGCGAGCACATGCGGACCGACCATCCGGCCCTGCTGGAGACCGTCGGGCAGGAGGACCTGCTCGGCTGGATCCAGGTCGAGTAGCCCGTACCAGCCAGGAGGTCGGCAATGACGTCAGCACCCACCACACCCCGTCGCACCGGAACCACGCAGCAGCCGTCCGTTCCCGTGCGGCCCGCCCGTGAGGGCCGCGATGCCGTTCTGGTGGACCCGGACTGGCTCGAACGCCACCTGCACGATCCGCTCGTCCGGGTGGTGGAGGTCGACGTCAGCCCGGCCGCCCACCGGCAGGGCCACCTGCCGGGTGCCGTGCTGTGGAACGTCTATCAGGACCTGAAGGACGCCGACTATCGACTCGTCGATGCCGCCGCACTGGAGATCCTGTTCTCCCGCTCGGCGATCACCCCCGCATCGACCGTGGTCTGTTACGGCTACGCACCGGCCCTGGCGTTCTGGTTGCTGAAGCTGTACGGCCACGACGATGTGCGGATCCTGGACGCGTCCCGGCAGGCATGGGTGGACGCGGGCCGACCATGGACGGCCGAGGTCACCGTCCCGGCACGCAGCAGCTATCCGCTGCCGGTTCCGGACGACCGGATCCGTGCCGACCACCGGCAGGTCGCGGCGGCCATCGGCGACCCGACGCGGACGCTGCTCGACGTCCGCACCGAGCTGGAATTCACCGGCGAGCGGTTCTGGCCGTCCGGCGGGATGGAGGAAGGCGGCCGGGCCGGTCACGTGCCGACGGCGGTCAACCTGGTCACCGAGCGAATCCTGGACGAGGGCGGGCGTTTTCGGGGCGCTGACGAATTGCGCCAGGTCTTCGCCCCGGCACACCTGCCGGACGGCGCCGAGGTGATCACCTATTGCACGATCGGCGGCCGGGCGGCCACGGCGTGGTTCGCGCTGACCTACCTGCTCGGCAGGGACGGCGTCAGCGTGTACGACGGCTCGTGGGCGGAGTGGGGACGGATGCCGGCGACACCGGTGACGAGCTGACCGGGTGATCGTCGGCAGCCGTACGATCCGTGCCCATGACCGATCACGTTGCGCAGAATCGTGCGTTCTGGGACAGCTACAGCGCGGAGTACCAGGCGCTGCACGCCGGGCACATCAGTCCCGACCGGATGGCCTGGGGAGTCTGGCAGATCGGCGAGGACGAGGTCGGTGCGCTGCCGGACGTCGCCGGCAAGGACGTGCTCGAGCTGGGCTGCGGCGCCTGCCAGTGGTCGATCGCGCTGGCCCGCCGCGGTGCCCGGTGCGTCGGCCTGGACTTCTCCGACCGCCAGCTCGAGCACGCCCGCCGGCTGATGTCGGATGCGGGTGTGGACTTCCCGTTGGTGCACGCCAGCGCCGAGGACGTTCCGCTGCCCGACGCCAGCTTCGACCTGGTGTTCGCCGACCACGGCGCCTTCGGGTTCACCGACCCTTACCGCACCGTTCCGGAGGCCGCCCGGTTGCTCCGGCCCGGTGGCGACCTGGTCTTCTCGATGAACAGCCCGATCTCCGAGATGTGCTGGGCCGACGACGCCGAAGACCCGGGAACGACGTTGGTGCGGGACTATTTCGGCCTGCGCAGCGCCGAGGCCGACGGCACCATCGACTTCCAACTCGGGTACGGCGACTGGCTCCGGCTGTTCGCGGCGAACGGCCTGCACGTCCTTGATCTGATCGAGCTCCGCCCGCCCGCCGACGCGGTCAGCTCCTACCGCAGCGAGCAGTCCCGCGACTGGGCCCGGCGCTGGCCGATGGATCACATCTGGAAACTCCGCAAGTTGTGACCGGCCCCGCCTGTCCCGCCGCCCCCCGTCCCTGATCAACAGCACTCGGTGAGGTCATCGGAGCGGGAGGTGCACCGACAGTGGCGATCCGCTCCGCTGCCGAACTCCGCTCGTGCCGGCAACGCCCGGCCCGATGACCGGCTGGGGCGTGGTCCGGTCCAACCGTCCGATGCGGCTGCTGGTGATCTCCCGCGCGATCTCCTTCGTCGGCAGCTCCACCGGTCTGGTGGCGCTGCTGCTGCACCTGTCGGTCACCGCCGGGGTCGCCGCGGTCACCCTGCTGCTGCTCTGCGGGGACATGCTGCCCGCGTTGCTGGCACCGCTGACCGGGGTGCTGGCCGACCGCATCGAACTGCGCCGGCTGATGGTGATCTGCGAGGTCGGTCAGGGCCTGGTCACCGCGGTGATCGCGATCTGGCTCCCCGCGGTGGCGATCCTGTTGGCCCTGTTCACCATCCGCGCGGTGCTGGGTCAGATCTTCCAGCCCGCCTCCCGCGCGGCGGTGCCGACACTGGTTGCGGATGAACAGCTTCCGGCGGCGAACGCGGTGCTGGGATTCGGTGAAAACGGTGTCGCCGTCATCGGCCCTGTGCTGGCGGCGGTGCTCCTGCCGGTGACCGGCATCCAGGGGCTGCTGCTGATCGACGCTGCCAGCTTTCTGGTTTCCGCTGTCCTGCTGATCGGGTTGCCGAGCCTGCCTGCGACCCCGCTGGAACTGGCCGAGGAGGGATCGTTCCTGCGGCACGCCGGACGCGGGCTCCGGGAGGTGTGGCGCGCCGTCGGGGTCCGGGTGGTGATCATCAGCTTCGCCGCGGTCGTCGCGTTCAACGGAGTCGATGACGTCGCGTTGGTGTTCCTGGCCACCGGCCCGCTCGGCGGCAGCCAATCCGCGGCCGGCCTGCTGTACGCGGGCGCGGCGCTGGGGCTGATCGTCGGCTACGCGCTGGTCAGCCGGTTGTCGGCGGTGTGGTCGACGGTCGTCCTGCTGGTCGTCGGGTATGCGGTGACGAGCCTGGGCAACCTGCTCACCGGACTGGCCGGGGCGGTGATCGTCGCGCTCGCGCTGCAGACCGTCCGCGGACTCGGCATCGCCGCGCAGGACGTCGCGGCCACCACCCTGATCCAACGCGGCGTGCCGCGAGCCCTACAGGGCCGGACGTTCTCCACCTTCTACGGCGCGATCGGGCTCGCGGCCGGGCTGTCGTACGTGCTCGGCGGGCTGCTGCTGGGTGCGACCGGGCCGCGCGTCACCTTCGTCATCGCCGGGGCCGGCGGAGTGCTGACCGCCGCGATCACCGGGCTGGTGCTGATGGCACGCGACCGCAGATCCGGTCCCACATGACCAGCGAACGAACGAGACTACGAGCTCGCGGGTTTCGGCCCCGTCGACCGCAGGCTGCCGAGCCGCCCGAGGATGTCGAACCAGAACCTCGCACCGGGCAGCAGCGCGAGCACCATCACGGCCCAGCCGAGCAGCAGGAGAACGAAATACCACAGGTCGGCTCCCCAACCGCTGTGCAGCGGATCGGTCAGCCCGGCACTGTCCAGGGCCGTGCAATCGCGGCCCGGCTGGGCACATTCGGCCACGGATCCCCAGCCGATCGGCAACCCGGCCGACCGAGCCGTGGCGATTTCTCCTCTGATCTCGGCCAGGCAGACATCCGCCTCCTTGCCATCGCAATTCGCCGCGGAAACCGCCTCGGTGAGAACCGCACCGCGCAGCCCCTCGTCGGTGTACAACGATGTGGCGATGTGGATCGCGCTGACATTGAAGAGCAGGACGATCGCGGCGCCGATCGCCAACGATATCCATCGGACATGCCGCTTGTACCATCCAGAGACGCGATCCATTTGGTCGTCGTACCATTCCTCGATTCCCTTGCGGAATCCTTCGAGATCGTTCGACACCGTCGACGCAAGTGGGGTCAAATAGTCCTTCAACGGCCCCGGCGCCAACCTGCCGATGCCGTCCCGGACTTTCGCCATCGTCGTGTCGCCGCTCTGATCCGCGATCACCAGGTCGGTGACCGCCCGCGCAAAAGCACGACCCGAGATGTATGACGGCAGCTTCCGTCGCTCGGCGTTGGTGAGGCTGCGGTCCCCAGCACCTCCCACCATCGTGGCCTTGTCCGCGTAGCTGGACAGGAACGTGAGGTTGAGCAGTTGCGGTGTCACCGCTTTCGCCGGATCAAACGCGGTCACACCGCCTTTTGCCGGCGCCGTGCTGTCCGGCGCATTCTTGGCGAAGAGCGAGAAACTGTGCCCGTTGTCGACCAGCGACCTGATGCCGCGCAGCAGATACTCGCCGCGGAGGCCAAGAAAGCGAGCGATACCCTCGGTGATCACCGACGTCAACGCCGCGAAGGTTGCGAAGACGAAGATCAAGCCGATCGCGGTTGCCAAGATCAGACTGTCCACCACGTGCTCCCTCGTTTCGACACCACGTACTCCGTTTCCTTGCTCGCAGGATCGGCGATGATCCCTGTCCCGGCGACCGACCCGGTCGGTCGAATGCACCTGACGATCGCTCCGGTGAATCGCCTGACGGCGGCGCCGGACAGCCGCCCGACCAAGTCTGCGGGGATGTGCGTCAATACAGCATGAACCAATTCATCGACGGTCGGCTGCGGGACGCCTCGACCGGCCAGACCGCCGACGTCATCGATCCCTCCAACGGCACGGTGGTCGCGACGATCACCCTGGCCGGCGCCGACGACGTCGACCTTGCGGTGGCGGCCGCGAACCGCGCCTATCCGCAATGGTCACGGGCGACTCCCGCCGAGCGTTCCGCCGTGCTGGCCCGGTTCGCCCGACTGCTGGAGGCACGGGCACCGGAGATCGCGCGACTGGAGAGCCGGCAGGCGGGCAAACCCATCCGGCTGACCACTGAATTCGATGTGCCCGGGACGATCGACAATGTCGACTTCTTCTCCGGTGCGGCGCGCAATCTGGACGGCAAGGCGACAGCGGAATACTCCGCGGACCACACCTCCAGCATCCGGCGGGAATCCATCGGCGTCGTGGGCTCGATCTCACCGTGGAACTACCCGCTGCAGATGGCCGCCTGGAAGATCCTGCCGGCCGTCGCCGCTGGCAACACCATCGTGCTCAAACCGGCCGAGATCACCCCGTTGACGAGCATCATGTTCGCCGAGATCGCCTCTGCTGCAGGAATTCCCGAAGGGGTGGTCAATATCGTCACCGGCGAGGGACCGGTGGCGGGTGCCGCGCTGCTGCGTCATCCCGACGTGGCGATGCTGTCCTTCACCGGCTCCACCGCCGTCGGCCGGACCGTATTGCAGGCGGCCGCCACCACGGCCAAACGGGTGCACCTCGAGCTGGGCGGCAAGGCGCCGTTCGTCGTCTTCGACGACGCCGACCTGGCGGCTGCCATTCACGGCGCGGTGGCCGGCAGCCTGATCAATACCGGGCAGGATTGCACCGCGGCCACCCGGGCGATCGTGCACCGTTCCCTGTACCGGGACTTCGTCGACGGGGTGGCCGACCTGTACGCAACCGTGCGACTCGGCCCGACCGACGACCCGGCCACCGACCTCGGCCCGCTGATCTCCATGAAGCACCGGGAGAAGGTCGCCGGCATGGTCGAGCGGGCACGGTCCTCGGCGCGCGTGCTGGGTGGCGGTATTCCCGGCGGTGCGCTCGCCGCCGGCTCCTACTACCGCCCGACGCTGGTCGCCGACACGGACCCGGGCAGCGAGATCGTCCGGGACGAGGTGTTCGGCCCGGTGCTCGCCGTCCTGCCGTTCGACACCGATGACGAGGCCATCGAACTGGCCAACGACACGCCCTACGGCCTGGCGGCTTCGGCGTGGACCAGGGATGTCTACCGGGCGCTGCGGGCCACCAGCGAGATCCGCGCCGGATGTGTCTGGGTCAACGACCACATCCCGATCATCAGCGAGATGCCGCACGGCGGGATGAAGCAATCGGGGTTCGGCAAGGACATGTCGAGCTACTCGTTCGACGAGTACACCGTCGTCAAGCATGTGATGTTCGACCGCACCGGCGTTGCCCGGAAGGCCTGGCACCGAACGGTTTTCGCGGGTGCGGGCTGAGCCCGTCCGTGCTCAGGGCAGCGGCGCTGTCCATGTCACCCTGGTGCCGCCGCCGTCGGCCGCTTCGATCGTGCACGACCCGCCGACCTCAGTTGCCCGCACCTCCATGTTGCTGAGCCCGCTGCGGGTAACGCCGTCGGCAATGCCGACCCCGTTGTCACTGACATCGATGACCAGCGCGTCGTCGACGGAAATGGTGATGACGAGTTCGCTCGCCTCGGAGTGCCGTACCGCGTTGCTGATGGCCTCACGCATGGCCGATTCGGCTTGTTGTGCCACGTCGGGCGGGACGCGGTCCAGGTGACCCGAGATCCCGATCGTGGTCCGCATCGGGGCATCGGCGGTCAATTCGGCGATGGCGGCTCGTAGGCTCGTGCGGAACGGTGCGGCGCCGACCGGATCGGGCGAAAGATCGTAGATGGCTGTCCGGATCTCGCTGGTGATCCGCTGGAGCTGGCGGAGGTGGTCCTTGATCCGGGCCGCCAGTTCGGGCACCTGGATCCGTTGCTCCGTGCTCTGCATCGACAGGCCGACGCCATAGAGTCGCTGCAGAACCTGATCATGCATGTCCCTGGCGATGCGATCGCGGTCGGCCAGCACCTTCAGATCACGGCGGATCGACTCGGTCTCGGCGTCCCGCAATGCCAGGGCCGCATGGTTGGCGAAGGTCGCGACGAGTTTGAGCGCGTGCTCGTCGAAGGCGGACGAGCCCGGCGCACGCACTGCCAGCATGACCCCGGATACCGATTTGCCGTAGTTCAGCGGCATCGCCAATGCAGGTCCGAACTCGACACCCAAGCCCTCAGCGATGTGGAAGGCCAGTCTATCCACGCTGCGCGGGACGTGGTCGCCGAAGACCCGCCGCTCGTGGAACCGACGAGGGGTATGGCCCTGCCGGTGATGGCCTCCGCGCCCGCGCCGACGCAGACCACGACGGTGAGCTCGGTGATCTCCCACGGCGCTGCGGTCGCGTCCTGTGGGACCGCGATCAAGGTGAAATCCGCACCGGTGAGCTCGTGGGCGTGGCCGGCGATGAGCTGCAACGCGTCCTGGAGGTCCGTGCCCGCCAGCAGCTGCCCGGTGACCTCACCGGTAGCCTCCAACCACTGCTCCCGGCGACGGCCCTGCTCGTACTGCTGCGCGTTGGCCACCGATGCGCCCGCCGCGGCGACCAGGCCGTGGACGATGATCTCGTCGTCCTCGGTGAATGGCTCGCCTGTTGACTTTTCCGCCAGGTACAACCGCCCGTAGGCAACGCCGCATGCCTGGACCGGAACGGCCAGCAGGGTTCGCATTTCGGGGTGGGATGGCGGAAATCCCACCGACGCGACATGACGCGACAATTCGTCCAGTCGCAGGACGCCCTGCTCCTCCACGGCAACGCCCAGCAGTCCGTGACCGGTCGGCAACGGCCCGAGTGTCTGGACGATCGCACTGTCGATGCCCTGATGCACGAACTGCTCGAACATCCCACCCTCGCCGAGGACCCCCAGCGCGCCGTAGCGGGCGCCGACCAGAGTCATTGCCGCTTCGACGATCTGCCGGAGCGTGGCCTCGACTTCCAGCCCCGACGACACCGCCAGGACTGCCTTGATCAGCGCATTCATCCTCTCGCGGAACAGCGCTGGTTCGCTCGGAGCGCTCGCCGGAGAGTTCTCCGGCGCGTCAGCTTTCACCGGGGTTTGTCCCGAGTCGCTGCGCAGCAGGTCCGCGAATGACATTGTTCGTCTTCGGTGTCGGCGGCGCAGCGACCGCAATCACCGACAAACGCCGAGCCTCGAGGTGTTTCGACCGTCATGACCGGACATGATCGTTGGCCCGCAACTCGGTCGACAGCACTGCCGCCTGGGTGCGGCTCGACATTCCCAGTTTCGCCAACAAATGCGACACATAATTCTTGACAGTCTTCTCGGCCACGAACATTCGCGCGGCGATCTGCCGGTTCGTGAGCCCTTCGCCGATGAGGGCAAGTGTGGTGCGTTCCTTCTCGGTCAAGTCGGCCAGCGGACCCGGGGCGGGTCCACCGGATTGCAGCCTGCTCAGTAGCGCCGAAACGGCGCGCGGATCCAGCAGGGAACGGCCCGAGCCCACGGCGCGGAGTGCCATGACGAGGTCGTCACCGGTGATGTCCTTGATCACGTAGCCGCTCGCCCCGGCCAGGAATGCGTCCATCATTGCCGTCTCGTCGGTGAAGGACGTGAGCATGATGCAACGCAATTTCGGCAATTTCGACAGCAATTCCCGGCACAATTCGACTCCGCTACCGTCGGGTAGGCGGACGTCGAGCACAGCAATGTCCGGCTTCAGGGCGGGTATGCGGGCCAGCGCGTGCGCGACCGACGACGCCTCGCCGACCACCTTCATCCCGCTCGCCCCGTTCAACATGTCGGCAACGCCCCTGCGCACCACCTCGTGATCGTCGACCAGGAAGACGGTCAGCATGACTGATCTCCGTGCTGGCCGGCAGTGAAAGACGTTGCAGCAGGAAAGATTTCCGGAGATGCGCGCGCCGCGTCCGGGTCATCGAATCCACGAACCGCTCGGTCCACGGAAGTGCTGGCCGCGCCGCCTCCCCGCGCTTGCGACCAGCTGCCGGCCAGGCGTGCACGCGTCATTTCCATGGCAGCCAGTCCCTTCATGGGCGGCCGCGCCAGCATCGTCAGCGACACCGTGCGTCGTTTGCGCCTTCACTCAGCGTAGATTGATGTCATAGCGAAGCCAACAAAGTCATCCAACAGAGGGCTTTGGCGATTTCCAACGGTACAGAAAGTGTTGAATCTTCGTGATGAGTAACCTGTGGACACGAAAGAGGCTGATGACGAGGTTGTCCGCACCCGTGAGTGAGCAGCGGCCCCCGAGCGGCCCATCGGAACCATTCTTGTCGATACACGGCTGTTCGTCCCGTTTGTCGGTCAGTGCGGCGCCAACAGTGACCTCCGTGGCCACTCAGCGGAGCATCCGGATAACCGGCAGTCCCTCCCATTCCTCGATCCGCCTGCTGGCACCGTCCGGCCGGAATCCCTGCCTGCGGTAGAAGCTGATCGCCCGCCCATTCGCCTCGGCCACCCACAGCGAGCACGGCTTGCCTCCCACCGCGACATCGAAAAGCCTTTGTCCGATGCCGGTTCCGTACCGGGACCGAAGGATGTAGAGCGTATACAGCTCCACCTCCCGCGGCGGCGGGTCGTCGTTGCCAGGCCCGGCGGCCGCGAACCCGACGACCTGGTCATCGGTCTCGGCCACCACGACGGTGGGACCGGCGGGTTCGGTCAGTACCTGGTGCCACATCCGCTCTCGGGCGACCTCGTCCGCGGAGTCAAGGAAGTCCGGCGAGAGTAGGCCGCCGTAGGTCTGTCGCCAACAGGTGTGATGGCAGCGACCGATCGCCGGTGCGTCAGTGGCGGTCGCGAACCTGACGGTGAGTGGCTCCAGTGGTAACTGCCTCATCCGAGTCAGGGTCCCGCCGCGGCTCACGGCCCGGCAAGGGCTTTCTTCGCCTCGACCTTCACCTCGACGACGACGACGCCCGGCGCCGGCCGGCGGGCCGGATCGACCGGGTCAGCGCCCCTCGCCGTCTTCCCAGATCTCGTCCGACCTGTTGGCAGCCGTCGGCGGCTCATCGCCGGACAGAACGTCACGGAAGCGAGGTCACCGGAAGCGAGGTCACCGGAAGCGCCGCCGACATCGCCGGACAGCCGTGCCGCGACTGTTTCCGGCACCCGATCCGCGCTCACCGCACGGCACCGCTGCGGACTTCACCGTCAGCCGCGGCAACAGCAGGTGCAGCAACGGTCCGATGGCCAGCGCGTACAGCACGGTGCCCACGCCGACCACTCCGCCCAGTACCCATCCGATGGCCAGCACGGTCACTTCGATGGTGGTCCGCACCACCCGGATCGAGCCGACGCCGCGCGCGACCAGGCCGGTCATCAACCCGTCCCGCGGGCCCGGGCCGAGGCCCGCCCCGATGTAGAGCGCGCCGGCGACCGCATTGCCGACGATGGCGACCACCATCAGCGCGATCCGGGCGGGCAGGTTGGTGAAGGTGGGCAGCACGGCCAGCGTCGCGTCGGTGGTGAAACCGATGATCGCGGCGTTGGCGATGGTGCCGATGCCGGGCCGCTGGCGCAGCGGAATCCACAGCAGCAGCACCACCACCGAGACCAGGGTGATCACGGCGCCGTACGACAGCGGGATCCAGTTGTTGACCCAAGCGGTGACGCCCTGATGGAAGACGTCCCACGGGTCCAGGCCCAGGACGGCGCGGACCATCATGCCCATGGTTGCCCCGTAGAGCAGCAACCCGGCAAGCAGTTGGACGAACCGCCGCGGTCGGCGGTCGACTGGTATCGGGGCGAGAAGGCGCATGAGTCCCACTCTGCGGCCAACTGGACTGGACTTCCAGGACCAATTGCGAGAAAGTGGTCTGTATGAGCGAGGCCACTCGTATTTCTGCCGCCACCCTGGCCAAGCGACTCGGGCCACCGCCCGCGGACAGTGGTGGGCCTACCTACCGGGTGCTGGCCGACCGGATCCGCTCGGCGGTGCTCGACGGCCGGCTGGCGGTGGCCACCGGCCTGCCCAGCGAACGCGACCTCGCGACGGGTCTGTCGTTGTCCCGGACGACGGTGGGTGCCGCGTACGCCCTGCTGCGCGATCAGGGCTGGCTGGATTCCCGGCGTGGGTCAGGCAGCACATTGCGACTGCCCGCCGGCGACGGTCGCTCACCGGCGCCGGCCGGCTCGCCCCCTCGCGAGGCGGCGGGTGCCGCCTTCGGAGCGGGTGGGATCTTCGGATGGCGGGAGGGCGTCGGGTGGCAGGACAACGTTGCTGACGGCGCGGACCCGGCTCAGGCGATGGGCGTGGTCGACCTGACGACCGCCTGCCTGCCCGCGCCGGAGGAACCGCTCCTCGCGGCGGTCACTGCGGCCGTCGCCGAACTCCCCCGCTACCTGCGCGGCGACGGCTACCGACCGTTCGGGTTACCGGTGTTGCGGGAGGCGATCGCGGCGCGGTATTCGGCGGACGGGCTGCCGACCACGGCCGAGCAGATCCTGGTCACGTCTGGTGCGCAGCATGCCTTCACCCTGGTGATGGGCGAACTCTCCGCTCCGGGCGACCGGGTGCTGATCGAATGCCCGACCTACCCGGTGGCGTTGGACGCGCTGCGGGCACAGCGACGAATTCCGGCGCCGGTCGGTCTGGCCGATCTCTCCGAGGGCGCGGACAGTGGAAGCGCCTGGGACAGCGATCTTTTCACCGCAACGCTGCGGCAGACCGCGCCCCGTCTCGGCTATCTGATCCCCGACTTCCACAACCCCACCGGCGCGCTGATGGACGTGCAGACCCGCGAGCACCTGGTCGCGGCGGCTCGGGCCGCGCGCACCCTGCTGCTGGTCGACGAATCGTTCAGGGATGTGCCGTTCCCCGGGACACCGCCGATTCCGCCGCCGGTGGCGGCGTTCGACACCGAATCGGGGGGGACCCGGGTGCTGTCCCTCGGCTCGGTGTCGAAGTCGTTCTGGGGTGGGTTACGGGTGGGCTGGATTCGCGCCGCTGCACCTTTGGTGCACCGACTGGCCGCCGCCCGGGCGCTGGGCGACATGGCGGGTCCGATCCTGGATCAGCTGGTCGTGGCGCAGTTGCTGGCCGATCCCGAGCCGGCGTTGGCGCTGCAGCGGTCCCGGCTGGCCACCGGGGCGGCGGCGCTGCAAGCGGCGCTGGCCAGGGATCTGCCGGACTGGGAACCGACGCATCCCGAGGGCGGGACGTCGCTCTGGGTCCGGTTGCCCGGCCCCTTTGCCACCGATCTTGCGCTGCTTGCGCCCAGTGTCGGCGTGCGGATCGTCCCCGGCCCGAGGTTCGGCCCGGATGGCACGATGGCGTCCTACCTGCGGCTGCCGTTCACCAGCACGCCGGAGCGGCTGGCCGCCGGGGTTGCCCGACTGGCCACCGTCGCAGGGCAGGCCGCGGTGGGCGCGCGGTCGTCACTGCCCGGTTGGTTGACCTGACTGACGACCGTCGAGCGGCTCCAGCGCGCGACCCGGACCAACGAGCACGCGGCTACCCTGCGAGGGTGGATTGGAGTCTGCGGGCGTGTGGCCGTCATGGGCATGAGACCTACGCGCCCGACGAACCCGACCTGCGGTCCCGGCTGACGGTCGTCACCCCGGCCGGAGAAGCGTGGCGGTGCCTGCGGTGCGGTGACTTCGTGATCGGCCCGGCCCGGCGGTCCGGCTCGGCCCAGGACGCGCCGGAGGTACCGCGCGGCAAGCTGCTACGGGACCGGACGATCATGCGACTGCTGGCCGCGGAGCGGGTGGTCCGCGGCGTCGTGCTGCTGTTCGTCGCCTACCTGCTGGTCCGCTTCCGCGGTTCGGAGGCCGAGCTGAAGGATGCGTTCAACACCGATCTCGCCCTGCTGCACCCGTTGGCCGACCAGATCGGCTGGAACCTGGATGATTCCAGGATCGTCCGCGGGATCAGCCGGGTGTTCGACCTGTCCCCCACCGCGATCACCTGGATCACCGTCGGCGTCGTCGCGTACGGCCTGCTGCAACTGGTGGAGTCGTACGGGTTGTGGAACATGAAGCGATGGGGCGAATACCTCACGGTGGTGGCCACCAGCGTGTTCCTGCCCTGGGAGATCTACGAGGTGACGGAGAAGATCACCGTGCTCCGGGTCGGGGCGCTGCTGATCAACATCGCCGCGGTGATCTGGCTGCTGTGGTCCAAACGGCTGTTCGGGCTGCGCGGCGGGGGCGCCGCGTACCACGCCGAGCATCACGCCGAGAGCCTGCTGACGGTGGAACGCGCTGCGCTGGTCAAGGCCGCGTCCGGACCACCCGAGCGTCACACATTCGACTCGACGGGCGCGGCCACACGGCCCGGTTCCCTGAACGAGAACCGTTGGCGCGCAGCCGGTCAGCCGGTCGGTCCCCCCGCCGACGGGCGCGGCCGCCGGGGCCAGGTGCGGCTCCAGCAGTGCCATGATCGCGGCCCGCGGCTTGGCACCCATGAAGCGCACGGCGATCTCGCCGTCGATGAACAGGGCAAGTGTGGGCATGCCGAGGACCTGATACCTGGCGGCGGTGCCGGGGTCGGCGTCGACGTCGAGCGACACCACCCGGAGGCGGTCGGCCTCGTCGGTGGCGATGCGGTCCAACACCGGCGCGATCATCACGCACGGCGGGCACCAACTCGCGGTGAAATCGACCAGTACCGGGACGGGGCTGTCGAGCACGTCTGCGGCGAACGTGGCATCGGTGGTGGTGGCGAGTGACATTGCTTGTCTCCTGGGGATTGTCGGGCGGGCGAATGGACGTGGTGGCGGGGGCTGTCAGGGTCACGGCTGGTCAGGGGTTGTCAGGGGGTCACGGTTGGTCAGTGGTGTTCACGGTTGCTCAGTGGTGTTCACGGTTGGTC
The DNA here is from genome assembly GCA_963709895.1 of uncultured Actinomycetota bacterium. Taxonomy (GTDB): domain Bacteria; phylum Actinomycetota; class Actinomycetes; order Mycobacteriales; family Nakamurellaceae; genus Nakamurella. The sequence continues at coordinate 312,850 of CAVPYD010000005.1, forward strand.
AGTGGTGCTACTCGGTGCTCACGGTTGGTCAGTGGTGTTCACGGTTGGTCAGGGGCGCCGCGGCTTCGCGTCGTTGCTCCGCTCACCGGTTGACCTCAGCGATCAGCCGACCCCGAGGATCGGTCACCTCGCCGCATTCGCACTGGAGCGTCACGCTGACCCGGCCGCCGCAGCCGCGGTGCCGGTAGACGATCTCGGGCATCCCGCCTTGCGGAAGGTGGCGCTCGCCCCAGTCGGACAGGGCCGACAGCACCGGCAGCAGGTCGAGGCCCGCGTCCGTCAGGGCGTACTCCAGCCGGGAGCGCGAACCGGGCACCTGGTAGCTACGGGTCGCGAGGATGCCGGCGGCGGTGAGCCGGCGCAGTCGATCGGACAGCACGGTCCGCGGGGCACCGGTGGCCGTCTGGATCTCGTCGAACCGGCGCAGTCCCAAGGACACCTCCCGGACCACCAGCAGAGCCCACCGCTCGCCGAGCACCTCGAGGACACTCGTTACGTTGTCCACCACAGTGCTGAGTCTAGACCCTGGACTCAGCTCGTCAAGTTCGGGCATCGACGCATCTGACGTACGCGCGTAGTGGGTTCGTTGGCTGACGACGAAATGCGCGCGCCTGGGGCGCGCCTGCCGGGCCGGCTGCCGCCGGGCTTTCGGCCCGGAGATGGGCCTGGATGACCAGACTGACGATGTCGCGGCGGCAGGCGGTCATGAAGGCGGACGCGACTCGGGACAAGCGCGTCGGCAAGGCCGCCGGGAAGGGTGTGGTCCTGGATGGGTTGTCCGTGACGACGGGCTGTGTCCGTGACGACGGGCTGGCACCGCGACCATGCGGGTAGGCGGTCACGCGGGCGCCGACGCCCCGAGCTGGTTCGGCCGCGGGTGCCGCGGCGCCCGGATCCACGGCACGGAAGTCATTGCCGCGCTTGCGTTCTGCTGGGTGGCGTTGGGCGCGCGTCGCCGGGAAGCGAGTGACCCCGATCATGGCCCGAGGTGGTGGGAAGGATGCGCCGATCCAGGAACTGGTGATCACCGACGACGCCGAGCTGGCGTTGCTGGCGATGTCGCCTTGCTGGCTGCTGCTGAAAGGACCGCATGCAACCACCCACCATGGTCAGCCCTACGCACGCGTTCACCGGTCTGTCGACGACCCTAGCTACGTGGGTGTTGACGGGAGTCACCGGGCGTCCGCGGTCACTGATGGACTCGCCAATCGGGCCCGTCGATGGGAGGCCGGTGGGACGGTCAGAACGGCGGTTCTTCGGGGTCGACGCGCCGACCTGGGGTGGGTGGGTCGGCGGCTTCCCAGCGGGGAGTGCCCGTGTCACTGGGTCTGTCACTGGGTCTGCCGTGATCGTCGGTGTCCTCAGCGGCGGGGGTGGGGCGGGGTGCGGTGATGATGTCCCGGACTTGTTGGACGCGGTTGCGGACGGTGGTGACCAGGACTTTCAGTGCGAGGGTGTCGGGGAAGGGTCCGCCGAATTCGGCGTCGCGCCAGTCCGGGCGCAGTCCCTCGCCGTCGATGTCCGGGGTCGTGACGGGGTTGCCACGTCCGCCGTGCGCAGGGCTGTGCCGGTTGTCCGGCCGGTGGGCCGGTGGTGCCTGGGATGGTTCCAGGAGTTCGCCGGGCAGGGTGAGGGTGCGGGGTGGGTCGGTGTACCGGTGCCCGGTCGGGCTGGACCAGATTTGGGTGTGGTCGGGTCCGCGGGTGCTTGACCAGGCGGAGTGGTGTTTGAGCCAGTGGTGCGCGTGGCAGAGGGGATCCAAATTGGCCGGTGCGGTGGCGCCGCCGGCGTCCGGGTGCTGGTGGTCGAACGGGTCGCGGTGGTCCAGGTCGCAGCGCCAGGCGGGTTGCCGGCAGGACGGGAACCGGCAGGTGGTGGCCAGGGTGGTGGTGATGTCGCGGGTCGCCTGTGGGGGTCGGTAGGTGCGGGTGCCGGTGCCGGTGATGCTGCCGGTGGTGGGGTCGAGGAGCACGGTGGTGATGGAGGCGGCGGATGTGGCGATCATCAGTGCGGTGTCGGCGGTGATCGCGCCGTACCCCTCGAGGTGGCCGGGGAGGCGGTCGAGCCCGGCGAGGGTGGACGCGGACAGGGTGACGGTCAGGTGCGGGCGGCGTCCTTGCCGGGAGGCGCGGCGCGCGGCCCGCCGCTCGTCCCGGTTCCCGGTGCTGCTGGCGGGAGTTCTGGTTGGTGACCGTTTCTGGTTGGTGACCGCCGCAGCGTCGTGCACGGCAGGTGCGGTGCCGCACGAGTTGTCGCGTCGTCGGTGGACCCGGATGGCAGGGCCGGCGTGAGGTGTTGGTGCGCAGGCTCAGTCGCGACGGCACCAGCCTGGCCGGCTCGCTCGCCTGGCCGGCACCCATGTCGGTGCTGGTCGCTGATCGGGGACCTGGTTGGTCAGAGTTCGATTCAGCGGAATCGGCGGAATCGGCGGTGTCCCCGGCCGCTCCGTTCGCCACGCAGTCATCGGGATTCCCAGCAGTGGCAGTGGATGCGCTTTCGCTGCCGTCGCGTTCGCTCCAGGCTGGGTCGCCGTTATAGGGCTCGGGGCCGTAGTCTTCACCGCTGTCGTCGTCACTGCTGTCGTGGTCACCGCTGTCGGGTTCGGCGCTGTCGCTGGATTCACGCCTGATCCTGATTCGTCGGGGTAGCACGGGGGCGCCGGCGTCTTCCGCAGCGGGCTCGGTCGCCGGTGTTGGACATGCGCTGCGGTGCAACCGGTTGGGTGGTGGGGTCGGTGGTCGAGGAGGTCGGTGAGGTCGACGTAGCCGTGGGTGAGGAGTTGGTCGGCGATGTCGTGCCAGGCATCGACACGCCGGGCCGCGACCGGTCGGTCGTCGTCGGTACCGGTCCGTTCGGCGAGCAGATCGGCGAGGGTGAAGATGCGACATGGCGGCGTCGGCGGGTGCGTTGGCCCGGACCGAGGCCATCCCGTCGGGCAGTGACCGGAGCACCAGTTCCCGGTCGTGTTTGGCCTTGCGTTCCCGGTTCTCCGCGGCGTGCGGGTCGGCGGCGATGACCGCCCGGTCCAGCAGGCTACGCAGGTTCCCGGTGGACCGGTCCTCGGCGATCGGCAGGATCCGATCCTGCACCGCTTCCCGCAGCGACGGGGCCAGCGGGGCGGTCCGTTCCGCGATCAGCAAGGCCCGGCCGCGGTCGATCCGACCGGCACGCCAACGCGTCCACGGTCGCGGGCAGGCCGTCGCACAGGTCCTGCGCCTTGCGGACCCGGGAACCGGCGGTGATCGGTGAGATCTGCAACGCCGCGGCGACTTCCGCCGCCGCGAGCGATGCCGCCCGTTCCTGCACCAGGGTTTCCACGGTGTCCAGGTCGATCTGCCCGTCCGGGCCGCGGCCCTGCCCGCCCTTGTCCATCAGTTCGGCGACGATCTCGGAGACGTCACCGGCCCGGCCGGGGCGGGCGAACTCGGTGAGCAACCCCATCTGCCGGGCCGCGAGCAGGGACATGGCCTTCTCCGACGCGACGATCGCGTCGACCAGTTCGGCACCGGTCAGGGCGGTGGGGTGCACCTGCGCGACCGCGCGCAGGGACTCGGGACAGCCGGCTCCGGCGGCGAGTTCGGACCAGGATTGGGTCCCGAACGGCGGCGGGTCACCCGCGGTCTGTGCGGCGTCAACGCTGGCAGTCATCGCCGCCGCACCCCCCTCACTCGCCGAACTCAGTCATCGTAGATACACGTTCGATTCTAGCACTGTGAACAGCATCTATACAAGACTCACATCGCCCCATTTCGTGCGCGCGGCGCGGGGTCATTGACCGAAGAAGATGCGTGTGTTGAGCGCACCCGAGCCCACCGGATCGGCAAGGCCCGTTTGTTGATCGTCCTTCTGGAGCCGACGCTGACAACGTGTTAGGCGAGCGGCGTCGAGAGCTCCTGGCGGGCGGGGTGCAGCCAATCGGGCCTTATGGCTGATCGCCACGGCGGCGAGGTAGGCATCCAGGACCATGGGGTGCTTGCCAGGCGAGCCAAGTAAGCCGCGACTTTGTCATTGGCCGCTCCGGCACGACCACCGGGGCTTCACCGTCGGTGGGATTGCTGACCGTCGGCAGTCGTCAATCCGGCCTCTCGCCGCCGTGGGGGTTGGGCCCGGTCTGCGCGTCACTATGTGGCGAGTCAGCGCGGCGACGATCACCTCGACGGCATCGGTGGCCCGGCCCACCCGGCCAACGCCTGCGTTCGGCCCTGCATCGCCGGTGCCCTCACCGAAAACGGCGGCGACCATGACACCGCAGCGACACCGACACCGTCCACGACCCCGCCCGCCGACACCATCGAGCGGTCTTGGTTCGACGCCCGGGACCCTCGGCATCCGAGGGCGTCATCGTTGGCACGTCAATGATGATCCACACCCCCGAGGTCAGGATGTCGAGACTGACGTTGACACAAAAGCAACCGCGTCTGTAGCGATCGGGACCAAGGACAAGCGCTCCGGCACGGCCGCGAAAAATGTTCGAACGAGTCGTGAACGACAGCAGGTGGCATCCACACCGATCTACCGAGAGTTAAATCCTGCGCCGGCCAACGCGAAATCCGAGCAGCGACTGAACAACTTCTGATCTCAACCACATCACCAGAGGACCCGTCCACAAGCCGAGACCACCACGGCCCCACCCCGCGCTAAGGAGTCACCGGTGCACCCCGCGATGACCGCGCGGCGCGCTGAATGCGCCGACCTGGAACCGAAGTGCCAGGATGTGGCAATTGTCCGAGCCGGAGGGAACGTCGCATGCGGGCTCGTCAAGGGGCACGGATGATCGCGGCGGTGATCCTGCTGGCGGGCTGCGCGAGTACGCCGACCGACACTCAGGCCTCGTCGACACCCGTCTCGACGGCTCTGGCCGGCCCCGGCACAAGCACCTCACCGGCCCGAACGACTTCGCTGGCGACCAGTTCGCCCGGCCCGGCGTCGCCGGTGACGCCCGCTGCAGCGGGCGCGCCGATCTGTACGGCCGAGTCACTTGCGCAGGCCGCGAACGCCGGACGTTCTGCCGACAGCCAGCTGACCGTCACCGACACGGACGTGCAGTGCCAGGACGCCTGGGCCGTCGTCGGCGCCAACGACCTGGTCAACAAGGCGCAGTACACCTTCGTCTTCCAGTGGTCAGGTGAGCAGTGGCAGCGGATCCCCGACCGGAGCGCCGCCTGCGCGAGCCAGCAGATCCCCGATCAGCTCCACGAGCTGGCCTGCCGGAGCAACTGACCGCCGTTCACCGCAACCGGGGACGACGAACGCCTGCGGTCGTCGCGGTCGAGTCGGGACCGCCGTTCGCCGCACACCGGCTGCGGCGATCGCCCGCGCTCCCGGTCGAGTCGGCCGGCCTACCAGCCGCGCTCGGCGAGCCGGTGCGGCACCGGGATGTCGTCGACGTTGATCCCGACCATGGCCTCGCCCAGCCCGCGGGACACCTTGGCGATGACGTCGGGGTCGTCGTAGAAGGTGGTGGCCTTGACGATCGCCTCGGCGCGGGCGGCGGGGTTGCCGGACTTGAAGATGCCAGACCCGACGAACACTCCTTCGGCGCCGAGCTGCATCATCATCGCGGCGTCGGCCGGGGTCGCGATCCCGCCGGCGGTGAACATCACCACCGGCAGCTTGCCCAGCGACGCGACCTCGGCGACCAGGTCGTACGGCGCCTGCAGCTCCTTCGCGGCGGCGTACAACTCGTCCGGGGACAGCGAGGTCAAACGGCGGATCTCGCCGCCGATGGTGCGCATGTGCGTCACCGCGTTCGACACGTCGCCGGTGCCGGCCTCGCCCTTGGAACGGATCATCGCCGCCCCCTCGGTGATCCGCCGCAGCGCCTCACCCAGGTTCGTGGCACCACAGACGAAGGGCACCGTGAAGGTCCACTTGTCGATGTGGTGCGCGTAGTCGGCCGGGGTCAGCACCTCGGACTCGTCGATGTAGTCCACGCCGAGGGACTGCAGCACCTGGGCCTCGACGAAATGCCCGATCCTGGCCTTGGCCATCACCGGGATCGACACCGCTGCGATGATGCCGTCGATCATGTCCGGGTCGCTCATCCTGGACACCCCGCCCTGCGCGCGGATGTCGGCGGGCACCCGCTCCAGTGCCATCACCGCGACCGCACCGGCGTCCTCGGCAATCTTGGCCTGCTCGGCGGTGACCACGTCCATGATCACGCCGCCCTTGAGCATCTCGGCCATGCCGCGCTTGACCCTTGCGGTGCCGGTGGTCGTCAGCGACTCGGTGATGGCGGGCGAGTGCTCAGGAAGAATTGGGGCGGACACGGTGCGGACTCCTCGTCAGGGGCGTGGTCGCTGCAGATCGGCACGCGACCGGAGACCTGAGCGGTGCTGCACGGGGTTGCTCGGGTCCCACTCGTGCTCGAATTCTACTCGGGCCTATACCCGGGCAATTCCGCGTCATCCGCCCCGGCGACGCGCCCACCCGGAGACCCCGACCGCTCAGGACGCCTCGGCCGTCGCCACCGGCGGCACCAGCGCAACCCAGGTCTTCCCGGGCTTGAACGGCACCGGCTTCCCTGCGGCATCCAGGAACTGGGTGGGCTGATCGGGGGCAGGCCGGCTCCAGGTCCCACCGACGGCATGCCCGTCGCGGTACAGCGTGAAGTTGCCGGACCCGACGGTGTGCGAGATGAACGACGGCGAGCCGACCGAATCGCGCTCCCCATCAGGCTGGAAGTCCACGATCTGGAACACGACGTTGTCGGCGACGATCGGGGCGCCGGACGCGTCCGACTGCGGCTCGCCGTTCCGGACCAGCCGATAACGGCCGTCCTCGAACGAGAATCCGATCCTGGCCGCCTGGTACTGCACGGACAGCGACGTCGCCGACGGTCCGGCCGCGATCCGCGGGTCGTTCGCCGCGAACCCGAACCCGGGACTGTTGGGCTGGCTGAGCCCGCTGGCGCTGGCGGCGATCGTCTGCAGGTTGGCATGCAGGTTGTACGGCGCGCTGCTGGCATCGGACCGGAAGAAGCCGGGCGAGCCGGAATCCTCGGAGAACGGCACCACCGGCGTCGCAGCCAGGGCCGCAACGGGAATACCGCCGCCGCCGGAGAACGCCAGCGCCGGAACACCGAAGGTGGGCAGCAGTTCCGCATCGGTGGTCCGCACGCTCCGGATGTTCCCGACATCGGTCGGGAGTGCGGTGTGGTAAACGGCCATCAGCCGGGTCAGGCCGCCCTCGACCTGCTCGACATACACGATGTCCGCCTCGGACACCGCGTACTGGGGCAGCCCCGCAGAGGTGTTGTCGATCTTGGCCGCGATCGCCGGGCCGGCCACCAGCGGACCGCCGGTGAGCGGATCGGTGGGCGGCGGGGGCTGCGGCGCGGGCGTCGGGCTGGGCTTGGGGGTCGGCTTCGGCTTCGGCGTGGGTGACGGGCTCGGCGACGGCTTGGCGGAGGAACTGGCCGCGGTGCTGGTCGGCGCGACCTGGTCACCGCCGGAGGAGCAGCCGCCGAGCAGTAGCGCGGGAATGGCCAGCACGCTCAGTAGCCGAGCGACACGCATCGATCCTCCTGGTGACAGTGGCCGGCCGATCGTCGGCACGCACCCCCCGCACGGCCGCGTCCGGTGGTACCCGCACCGCGGGACCTGCTCCGACGTCCGCGCTCACGCTAGGCCAGTCGGCATCCGCCAACAGGACTGACCCGCCCATTGTTGCCGGTTCGTGACGGGGGAGGTGATTGCGCCGCATGTCCGGAATGGCCGGTCACTGCACGTCGGGCGGCGACGCCGGTGCGGTCCGCGAGCTCAGGGCCGCCCGCACCTCGTCCACCCGGTGCGCCAACTCCATCGGGTAAACGGCCTCGTCGGTGACGGACAGCTCGTGTGCCTCCCACCAGCGGTGCCCGGTCAACGTGCGCCGTTCCAACTCGGTGTGATGCTCGCTGGACACCGGTGCAAAGCCGTCACCGTTGCCATTGCTGCTGCCATTGCCGACGGACTGCATGGGCGGCCGGGCGGCGAAATAGAACTCGGTTTGCTCGTAATCGATGCCGGTGAACACGAACCGGGCCGTGCGCCGCCAGATCGGCCCGACCAGTTCGTCGCTGCGCACCTGCAGTCCGGTTTCCTCGGCGAGTTCACGGACCGCGGCGTGCGGCAGGTCCTCGCCGGCCTCCACTCCCCCGCCCGGGGTGATCCACCACCGGGAACCCACCGCCGGATCGGTGCCGGACAGCAGCAGGATCCGGTTCGTCTCGTCGAGAAGCACCACCCTGGCGGCGGTCCGCCGGACGGGTAGCGGCACGAGCGGCGACTCGGCGATCTCGAAGTAGTCGGGCAAGGCCGTCCGGCCCGCGAGCCCGAACATCCGGGTGAACCATTCGGCGCGCAGCGCCCTGGTGTCCCGCACCGCGTCGTTGTAGAACCGGCGCGCCAGCACGACCCGTTCGGCGGTGTCGGCAAGTTCGGCGGCGAGTTCCGGTGTCGTCACCGACGGCATGGTGCTCAGCGCGCGGGCGAGGTCGTTCTCGGCGTCGGCGCGATGCTGACGGTCGGCGTTGTCGGCGGTGTCGGCCAGTCGGCGCAGCTCGTCGGCCTGGTCGTGTTCCAGTCCACCGGCCGCGGCGATCGCCCGGGTGGCCACGATCCGGCGGGCCAGTGCCCCCTCGAGGGCCGCCCAGGCCGCGTCGGTCCGGACGTGCAGACGGTCCATCCGGTTGGCGGTGCTCCACAGCCGCAAGGCCGCCGCCAGCAGGAGCACGACGATGACAACGACGATGACGGTGGTCATGCTCGCTCCCTCGACCGCTCGCTACCGGACCCGGGTAACCGCGCTCCCCGACCGGTTCAGGGTCCCACGCCGCCGCCCGGGCACCGGCACGCCGATGCGGCGATCGTGGCGGGAAACACGGCCGGGTCGCGACGTGGCGGCCGGTCGAACGGGCGGCGATCGATCGGGCCGCCGGGCGAACGAGGCGCGGTCGACCGTGCCGCCGGTCGATGCCCGGGCCGGTTCAGTCGGCCTCGGCGACCAACCTCGGATCTGCGGCGATGACCGTCTCGTAGACCTTGACCACGGTCGCAGCGACGACCGGCCAGTCGTAGGCGGCGACCACCCGCCGGCCCTGCGCGGACAGCACGGCGCGGCGACCGGGGTCGTCCAGCACCGAACCCAGCGAGCGAGCCAGCGCGGGGGCGTCACCGACCGGCGTCAACACCCCGGCGATCCCGCCGTCCAGCACCCGGCGGAAGGCGTCGAGGTCACTGGCCACCACCGGGGTACCGGCGCTCATCGACTCGGTCAGGATGATCCCGAAGCTCTCGCCGCCGGTGTTGGGGGCGCAGTACAGGTCGAGCGACTTGAGCATCGACGCCTTGTCGGGCTCGGACACCCTGCCCAGGAATGACAGCGCCCCGGCCAGCTCAGGGCCGGCCGCTTCCCGCAGATCCTTCTCGTCGCCGCTGCCGGCCACCAGCAACCGCAGACCGGGCCGGTCCGGCACCAGAAGCCGCAACGCGTCGAGCAGGACTTCCATGCCCTTGCGTGGCTCGTCGAAACGGCCGATGAAGCCCACCGTGCCGCCGTCCCGGGGGTAGCCGGGAAGCGGCTCAGCGCCGGCGAAGAACTGCACGTCGACCCCGTTGGGAATGATCACCGCGTCGCCGCCGAGATGCTCCACCTGGACCTGCCGGGCGAGCTCGCTGACCGCGATCCGGCCGGTGATCTTCTCCATGAACGGCTGCAACACGCCCTGGAAGGCGTTGAGCATCCGGGAGCGCGGATTGGCGGTGTGGAAGGTGGCCACGATCGGACCGTCGGCCACCATCAGGGCCAGGAACGACAGGCTCGGCGCGACCGGTTCGTGCACGTGCAGGACGTCGAACCGGCCGGCCCTGATCCAGCGGCGGACCTTGGTGTAGGACATGGGCCCGAACGACAGCCGGGCGACCGAGCCGTTGTACGGAATCGGCACGCTGCGGCCGGACGGGACGACGAAATCGGGGAAATCGGTGGAACCCTCGGAGTCGTCCCCCGGGGCCAGCACCGAGACGTGATGGCCGAGCGCGATCAGCGTGCGGGCGAGGTCGGCGACGTGCGCCTGGACGCCGCCGGGAACATCGAACGAGTAGGGGCAGACCAGACCGACCCTCATCGGGCCCTCCCGGCGGGCAGGTCGGCCAGCCACAACGGCTGCAGCATGTGCCAGTCCTGGGGGTACTCGCTGATCCCGCGGGCGAAGACGTCGGCGAGCAGCTGGGTACCTTCCCGCACCTGCTGGGCAAGCCGGGTCCCGGGCAACCGCAGCGGCGGGTGGATCACCTGCCGCCAGCCGTCATCGGTGAAGCTCAGGTGCACCGGGCACAGATCGGCACCGGTGAGCGCAGCCAGCATCGCCGGACCGGCGGGCATCCGGGTGGCCTCGCCGAAGAACGTCACCGGCACCCCGCTCGCGGACAGGTCGCGGTCACCCACCAGCGCGATCACCCGGCCGGCGAGGAGCCGCTCCTTGAGCACCTGGGACGGCGAGGAGCCGCCGGTCAGCGGCAGGATCTCCATGCCGAGCGATTCCCGGTAGGCGACGAACTTGTCGTACAGCGATTCAGGTTTCAGCCGTTCGACCACGGTGGTCAGGTTGCCCCAGCGCCGGGTCACCATCAACCCGGCGACGTCCCAGTTCCCCGAGTGCGGCAGCACCACGACGGTTCCGCGACCGGCAGCCTGGGCGGCGTCGATGTGCTCCAGGCCGACCGTGCCGCGCACCACCCGCTGGTAGACGTCGTCGTGATCCATCGCCGGCAGCCGGAAGGTCTCCTTCCAGTACCGCGCGTACGAGCGCATCCCGGCGTGCACCACCTCCGACAGCAACGCCGGGGTGGCCCGGTCGCCGAGCACCCGACGGATGTTGCGGGCGAACTGGATCACGGACGGCCCGCGCCGACGCGTCGCGGCGTCGGCCCCGGCACGGAAGACCCTGTCCACCAACGGCTCCGGCAGGTTCTTCACCAGCGACCAGCCGGCCGCGAAGCCGACGTCGGAGAGCCGGTCGGCCAGTTCATTCACAGCGCGGGCCGTCCCGTGCCGCGGTTGCTGGAGTCGTCCGCGGCCGCCACCACCGCGGCCCGGTGCACCTGGACCAGCCGCTGCACCACCGTGACGACCCCGGCGACGGCCAGGATCCACAGGCAGATGTCCAGCGCGTACGGCACACCGAGCCCGGCCAGGCCCGCGCCGACCAAACCCAGGACGTTGCGTTCGGCCCGTTCGGCCAGCGCACCGCCGATGATCAGCCCCACCGAATCCGCGCGGGCCTTGACGTAGGAGATCACCTGCCCGCTGACCAGGCAGATCAGCGCTGCGATGCCGAGCCACCGTTCATCGGAGGCGAACGCGTAGAAGGTCAATGCGCCGAACAGTGCGCCGTCGGCGATCCGGTCGCAGGACGCGTCCAGCACGACCCCGAAGTCGGTCCCGTAGCCGCGCGCCCTGGCCATCGCCCCGTCGACCAGGTCGGCCAGCACGAACAGCGTGACGACCATCGTCCCGGCGAAGAGGTAACCGGGGGCCAGCAATGCCACCGAGCCGGCGACGACCCCCACCGTGCCGATGACCGTGACCAGGTCGGGGCTCAGGCCCGCACGGAGCAGGCCCTTGCCGATGGGGTCCATCACCTTGGACACCGAGGCCCGGGCCAGGGAGTTCAGCATGAAGGTCCGTTTCGTCGTCGGCGGACGGCGATCGTCCGCGCCGGCAGGCATCGGCGGGTTCCCACGATAGCCCGGTCCGGCCGTCACCTTGCTCACGCCGCGGGTCGCGACCCCGCCGCGGGGCTAACCCGCCGAGGCCGCCCAGGCCTCGGCCAGCAGCCGGCGGGTGTCGGCCAGCAGTTGCGGCAGCACCTTGGTCTGGCCGACGACGGGCATGAAGTTCGAGTCGCCGCCCCACCGCGGCACCAGGTGCTGGTGCAGGTGCGCGGCGATGCCGGCGCCGGCGGCCGAGCCCGCGTTGATCCCGATGTTGAACCCGTGCGGCGCGCTGACCGAGCGGACCACCCCGAGCGCCGTGCCGGGTGAACGCGCTGAACTCGGTGAGCTCGTCGGCCTGCAGCTCGGTGTAGTCGGCGATGTGCCGGTACGGCACCACCATCAGGTGGCCGGGGTTGTACGGGAACAGGTTCAGCACCGCGTACACGGCGTCGCCGCGGGCCACGATCAACCCCTCGGCGTCGGGCAGCGTCGGGATGCGGCAGAACGGGCAGACCGGCTCGCCCGGCTCGGCGATCCCGGCGTCGGTGCCCTCCGGCCGTGAACCTGCCCGAACCGCCGGTGACGTAGGCCATCCGGTGCGGCGTCCACAGCCGGGCCAGGTGATCGGGAACGCCGATGCCGTCCTGTGGCACCAGCTCCGGCTCAGTCACCTGGCCCCCGCCGGCATCGGTCGGCGAGCCGCGCCGGGTGGACTCCGCGCGCCGGTGCAGGTCGCGAACTTCTCCGCGGTGGGCGAGGAGTTCTCCCGCCGCGAGATCCACCCGTCGATGGCATCGATGGCCCGATCCGCCGGCACGCCGTTGATCTGGGTGCCGTCCCGGAACCTGAAGGAGACGGCACCGGCGTCGACGTCCTTGGCGCCGGCCAGCAGCAGGAACGGCACCTTGCCGGTGGTGTGATTGCGGATCTTCTTCTGCATCCGGTCGTCGGAGTGGTCGGCCTCGGCGCGGATCCCCCGCCGCCGCAATTGGTCGACGATGCCCTCCAGGTAGTCGCCGAACGCGTCCGCGACCGGGATCCCCACCACCTGCACCGGCGCCAGCCACGCCGGGAACGCACCGGCGTAGTGCTCGGTGAGCACCGCGAAGAACCGCTCGATGGAGCCGAACAGCGCCCGGTGGATCATCACCGGGCTCTGCCGGGAACCGTCCGGCCCGGTGTAGGTCAGCCCGAACCGTTCCCCGGTGTTGAAGTCCAGCTGGATGGTCGACATCTGCCAGGTCCGGCCCAGCGCGTCCTTGGCCTGCACGGAGATCTTGGGGCCGTAGAACGCGGCGCCACCCGGGTCCGGGACGAGGTCCAGCCCCGACGCGGTGGCCACCTCCTCCAGGGTGGCGGTGGCCTCGGACCACAGCTCGTCAGTGCCCACGTACTTGTCCTCGTTGCGGGTCGACAGTTCCAGGTAGAAGTCGTCGAGGCCGTAGTCGGCCAGCAGATCGAGGACGAACCGGAGCAGGCTGGCCAGCTCGTCACGCATCTGCTCCCGGGTGCAGAAGATGTGCGCGTCGTCCTGGGTCATCCCCCGCACCCGGGTCAGCCCGTGCACGACGCCGGACTTCTCGTACCGATACACCGTGCCGAACTCGAAGAACCGCAACGGCAATTCGCGATAGGAGCGCCCCCTGGCCCGGAAGATCAGGCAGTGGAACGGGCAGTTCATCGGCTTGAGGTAGTAGTCCTGGCCGGGTTTGCGGATCACCCTGTTCCCCGCCTCGTCCTCGCCGTACTCGGCGTCGACGTGCAGCGGCGGGAACATGCCGTCCGCGTACCAGTCCAGGTGGCCCGAGGTGTGGAACAGGTCGGCCTTGGTGATGTGCGGCGAATTCACGAACGAGTACCCGGCTTCGGCGTGCCGCTGCCGCGAGTAGTCCTCCAGCTCCTTGCGGATGATGCCGCCGCGCGGGTGGAAGACCGCCAGCCCCGAGCCGATCTCCTCCGGGAAGGAGAACAGGTCGAGCTCAGCGCCGATCTTGCGGTGGTCCCGCCGCTCCGCCTCGGCCAGCCACTCCAGGTGCTCCGCCAGCGCCTCCGGCGACTCCCATGCGGTGCCGTAGATGCGTTGCAGCTGGGGGTTCTTCTCGCTCCCCCGCCAGTAGGCGGCGGCGGTGCGAGTCAGCTGGAAGGCCGGGATGTACCGGGTGGTCGGCACGTGCGGCCCGCGGCACAGGTCGCTCCAGATCCGTTCACCGGTGTGCGCGTGCAGGTTGTCGTAGATGGTGAGCTCGCCGGCGCCGACCTCGACGCTCGCCTCCGCGCTGTCGGCAGCCTCGCCGTCGGCGACGTCACCCTTGATGTCGATCAGTTCCAGCTTGTACGGCTGGTCGGCCAATTCCGCGCGGGCCGCCTCGGGCGACTCGACCACTCGGCGGGAGAACCGCTGGCCCGCCTTGATGATCTTGCGCATGCGCTTGTCGAGGTCGACCAGATCCTCCGGGGTGAACGGTCGGTCGACCCCGAAGTCGTAGTAGAAGCCATCCTTGATCGGTGGGCCGATGCCGAGCTTGGCGTCCGGAAATGCCTGCTGGACGGCCTGCGCCAGCACGTGCGCCGCCGAGTGCCGGATGACCGAGCGGCCGTCCTCCGAGTCCGCCGGGACCGGCTCGGCCTCGGCGTCCTCGCCGGGCGCCCAGGCCAGATCGCGGAGCTGGCCCTGCGCGTCGCGGACGACGACGACGGCCTGCGGACCGGTGGTTGGCAGGCCGGCGTCCCTGATCACCTGGCCGGCCGTGGTGCCCGCCGGGATCTTCACGCTCGACGGGGGCGCGGTGGCGGGTGCGGTGGACACGGGGTCTCCTCGGTGGATCGGGTCGTGCGTCTGACGGGCGTCGCGTCGACAGGCATTGCCCGGTACTTTTCGGTGCCGGCTGGTGCACGGAACGACACTGGATACGGACGTCCGATGCTAGTCCGGCGGCGCCGCGGCCTTGTCGCGATACCCATCGCGATGATCGACCGGCACCTGCGCGATGTGACGGCCCCATCAGGTTGGCGCGTCCCGCCACCAGCTGTGAACAACCTGTGATGAGGCGTCGGACTGCGCCATCCGCAAGGGCCGGCGACTAGGGGCTTTTGGCCCTGGGCAAGGTGCCACCGGTTTGGGCAAGTTGATGCGATGCCGCCCTGAGACCGTCACGAAGGCCCTCCCCAGGGTCGGGAAAGGGCCTCTGATCTGCGGTGATGTGGTGGGCGATACTGGGATCGAACCAGTGACCTCTTCGGTGTGAACGAAGCGCTCTCCCGCTGAGCTAATCGCCCGGACCCTGCTTCTTCTCGGGCAGAGGACACCTTACCCGATACCCGCCGAGCTCTCCGCAACGCCGCCCGACCAGGCTTCTGTACTCCGATCGGGTGAACTCGACAAGTTGGCGTGACGGAAGCCCCCATGCGCCGTCCCCCATTGCGAGAGGGAACGGCCTGACAACCAGCAGCGCGGACGATCATCGATCCACGCACAGGCCGCCGGACAGCGGAGCAAGCCATGACACAGCACACTGCGGCGGTTCACCAGATGATCACCGCCACCACCGAGATGCTCCTTATTTCCGATCCCACGATTCCGGCGGTGCACGCCGAGCTGCGCTACTACTGCGACGACCCGTTCGCCGTGCAGATGCTGCTCTCGATCGATCAGAGCCCGGCCATCTGTTGGATCTTCAGCCGCGACCTGTTGATCAGCGGCGCGACGATGCCGAGCGGAGTGGGCGACGTGCAGGTCTACCCGACCCACGACGGGGTGATCGTCGAACTGCGATCGGGCTCCTCCTCCGCCGCGCTGCTCGCCTACGCACCCGACGTTGCCGAGTTCATCGACCGGACCCTGGCCGTGGTGCCGCTCGACGCCGAGATCGAGCACTACGACATCGACGCGGAACTGGCCCAGCTGCCGGTTCACGATCCGCACGACGCCTGAGCCGTTGACTCGCGCGATCCTGGCGGACCAGGGGGGAATCGCGCGCGTCGGGCACAGGTGGTGGGGCGTGGTGCGGATGGGAATGGCCGGGCTGGGACCCGGAACAGCGGATGACGGCAGCATCGAGATTTTCGTCAGTCCGGCCTTGACCGAGGGGTAGGCCGGCATCCGCAGGGCCCCGGGCCCGGCCGATTCGCGTCGGCGGGGCGAAGAGCAAGCAGCGCACCGGTTTGGAGGGCACGTCCGGATTCGGATACAGTTGCCCAGCCATCGCGGCCCCACCTGGGGCGGCGACGATAGGCGGACGTAGCGCAGTTGGTAGCGCATCACCTTGCCAAGGTGAGGGTCGCGGGTTCGAATCCCGTCGTCCGCTCGGAAGAGGCTCAGGTTTCCTCACCTGGGGGCCTTCTTGGTGGGATGGCCGAGAGGCGAGGCAACGGCCTGCAAAGCCGTGTACACGGGTTCGAATCCCGTTCCCACCTCGCGGCACAACCCGTTCTGCCAGAACGGTGAGGGCGATTAGCTCAGCGGGAGAGCGCTTCCCTGACACGGAAGAGGTCACTGGTTCAATCCCAGTATCGCCCACCAGTATTACCGCAGGTCAGAGACATCGGCCTACAAGCCGGCGGGGTTACAAGACCGGCTAGGCCGATCAGCCGCCTCCTGGGCCACCCGTCGATGGCCTGCGGTCGGAGTGGTCCCGGGGACTATCCGTGACGGCCGACCATCCGTGAGTGATCGCCGGGTGGTACTAGTACCAACGTCGTATTGTGCGTTGCCGCAGGTCAGGCCACGATTCGCAGACGTCCGAATGAGCACCCGCACCCCCCGGCGGGTGATTGGTGACGTTGTTCCGCCACGCAGTCGGGGCGTGGCGGGCACACCACGTTGAACCCTCCGTCGGCCGGCAGCGTGTGACTCATGCTGCCGGGTCGTCGTTGAGGGGCGATCCGGCAGCCTCACGCGCACCGTGATGCTGGTCCGGCCGTCGCACACCCCTGGCCGCCGACGACCGCGAACGAGTCGCCGACACAGCTCTCGGTGAGCTTTTCGTCACCAAACACCTGGTTTCGACCGATACGAGATGCCCATTCCTCACCCCGATATCACGCTGGTAGCGGGGCGTCACATCCCGGCGGCCCACCGACCGAGGGGGTCGTCATGCGTATCCGATCGTTGACAACCTGTCTGGTGCTCGTCGCTGCGGGGCTGCTCGTACCCGCTACCCAGGGCACGGCCGGCGCGGCGGCGCCTGTCGCTGTTCCCGGCTGCGGCGCCGTACTCACCGCCGACGCCTATCTGAAGACCGATCTGACCTGCCCCGGCCCGAACGGTGTGACCATCGGCGCCAACATCACGCTCGACCTGCGCGGTCACAAGATTTCCGGCCCCGGGTCGGCCGCCTCCAACTCGGCCGGCGTCGGAATACGCAGCGGATTGACCGTGCACCTGGTGAACGGAACCGTGCAGAAATGGGGCACCGGCATCGGGTTCATCGATTCGGATGACGATCCTGCGCGGGTGTCGGCCACGGTCAGCCACGTTTCCTTCACGTCAAACCTTTTCGGAGCATCTTTGGGACCCTACGAAATATTCTCGTTCACGAACTCCAGGTTCCTGAACAACGCCCGGGGCATCACCAGCTCGTGGTACGGACAGGCCACGGTGCGCGCGTCAATCTTCCGCGGCAATCAGACCGGCGCCTACATCGACGATTCCGGCCTGACCATGACCACATCGATCGTCGAGCACAACGGCATCGGTCTCTCCTGCACCGAAGCGGGATGCCACCTCGACCGCAACGCGATCCGCAACAACAACACCGGTGTGAGCATCGGCTTCATCGGTTCGTACACCATGACGAAGAACGTGATCAGCGGAAATACCGTCGGCGTTGACTCCGGCGGCTTCACGGCTGCGGATTTTCGTTATAACACTTTCGTCCGGAACAAGACCGGCCTCAACCTCTCCGACAGCTTCGGGACAATTTACCGGAATTCGTTCATCGGCAACGGCGTCGGGCTGACATCCAGCAACGAGAGCAATGATGTCTTCGGCTCCGCCACCATCGAGCAGAATGTCGCGAGGTTCAACGGCGATGGCTTCCTGATCACCGGTGTCGGCGACCAGTTGAAGTCGAACACGGCGACGCGAAACCACCGCTGGGGCATCAACGCGCCGAAGGCCGTCGATCTGGGCGGGAACAAGGCCAGCGGCAACGGCAACAACCCGCAGTGTGTCGGGGTGGTGTGCCGCTGACCGCACAGCCAGGCCCACCCCGCGGTCAGAGCTTCTGCCGGGCGAGCACCTTCCGCTCCACCTGGCGCTCGGCGACGAACGAGACGAACGGAATGGTGCCGGCGATGAGCACCCACAGCGTGCCGAGCGGCGACCAGCGGTCCTTGTAGGCCAGGTCGAACGCCAGGATGACGTAGCCGACGAACAGCGCCCCGTGGATCGGCCCCCAGATCGCCACCGCCCGGTCGATGCCGAAGGCGTACTTGAGGACCATGGCGGCGCACAGGATCAGCAGGCCCCAACCGACGATGTAGGCGGCGATCCGGTAGCGCTTGAACGCTGCCATGATCTTCGGCGGGACCGCCGGTGCGCCGACTCCCGCGCCTGGCCCGGCTGGCGCCGAACCCGGGGACGACGCGGGGGTGGCGGTGATGTCACCGGATGATTCAACGGGCACGACGGCGGTCCTCCTCGGCCAGAGCGGCCAGTGCTTGGTTGTAAGCGGTCAATTCGGGGTCGTCGTCGTCCTCGCCGACGGTGGCCACGGAAATCGTGATGCCCTGGGACGGTCGCTGGCGGCTGCGGTGCGGCACGGATATGGCTTCGCCCTCGTCGCGGCCTTCAGAGTCCGGGACCTCGGTTCTACCGTTCGCAGTCTCGGTATCCGCCCAGGCACCGACGGTGTCGTCGACTGGATCGACGCTCGACGACGGGGCCGGGTCCTGCTGCCAGTCCAGCGCGTCTGCTTCGGCCTGCGGGATCTTCTCCAGGTCGGGCACCTGGTCCTCGGCGTCCTTGATGACCTCGAGCTGCAGGAACCGCACCCACATGTAGATGAAGGCCGCGCCGAACGCCGGCCAAAGTAAGGCGTATCCGAGGTTTTGCCCGGTGCCGTCGGCGTCGTGGGTCCGACCCCACTGCCACCAGCCGAGCCGCAGGCAGACCAGCACAGCCAGAACGACCAGCAGGTGACCGGCTATCCAGCCGGGCCGCAGGAAGCGTCGGTCCACACGTTGACGGTACCGCCGCGTCGGAGCAGTTCGGAACCGGCGCGACCGCCGGCCGGTCCACCGAGGCGGTGGAGCCTGCGTCGGGCGATGCAGTGAGGCGATGCAGTGATCAGGCGATGCCACGGGACTCGCACAGCGCGGCCGCCGCGTCACAGAGCACCTCGAGAGTGCGCCGACCGGAAATTCCGGCCAGGTCGTCGGCCAGGTCGACGTCACGCCGCAGTCCCGAGTGGGCGGGCAGTTCGATCCGAACGGCGCCGCCGGCCAGGTGCCGGGCCAACGACCCCGGCCCGTACCGCGGCACCAGCAGGCGCGCCGACGCCGCGGCCAACAGCGTGGTCCCGGTGCCCTGCCGGTCCGCGACCACCGCCAGCCGGTGCGGCCGGCACTCGGCCAGCGCCGCATCGAGTTCACCCGAGGTCAGCGACGGGAGGTCGCCGGGCAGGGTCGCCACCGCGGACCGAGCTCCGCCGGCCGCGGCGACAGCGCCCAGACCGTCGGTGATCGCGTCGTTCAGATCCCTGGTCCGGGTGCGCAGCACCCGCACGCCGGGCAGCGCCGCGAGCTCACGACCGTCGGCGTCGTCCTCGACAACGACCACCACCTCGGCGACCGCGGTCGCCGCCGCCGCGGCCGCCGCGGTGTCCATCGCCATGGCCAGCGTCAATCGCTGACGGAGCGCGGGGTCCACGTCGATGCGGCTCTTGCCGCGCCGGGTCGCCTTCAGCGGCAGCACGATGGTCCAGGACGGACCTGCAGGGATCGCTGGCACCCCGCCATTGTGACGAACACCCTGCATCTGTCGGCGCCGGGCACCACACGGCCGTCGGCGGCGGACGGTCGGCTCAGCTGTGTTGCACCCGGACCTTCTCCACGTCGACGTCGAAATCGGCGGGCGGGTAGGCCGGATCAAGGCTCTCCAGGGTGTGGGTGAGCAGCGCCGCGACGGCCCAGTTCCGGTACCACTTCCGATCCGAGGGGATGACGTACCACGGCGCGTGGTCGGTCCCGCACTTGTCCAGCGCGACTGAATAGGCGGTTTGATAGGCGTCCCAATAGGCCCGCTCGTCGACGTCACCCGGATTGTATTTCCAGTATTTCGTCGGGTCCTCGAGCCGGGCCAGCAGCCGCTCCTTCTGCACCTGCTTCGAGATGTGCAGGAAGCATTTGACGACGGTGACATCCCTTTCGGTCAGCTTTTTCTCGAAGTCATTGATGGCCGCGTACCGCTGGGACCAGACAGCCTCCGGCACCAATTCACGAACGCGGGCGACCAGCACGTCCTCGTACTGCGACCGGTTGAACACCCCGATGAATCCGGGTTCGGGAACCTGCTTGGAGATCCGCCACAGGAAATCGTGCGCCAATTCTTCGGGCGTCGGCCGTTTGAAGGTGGCGAAATGCACGCCGTCCGGATCGACCATGCCCAGCACGCTGCCGATCACCCCGTCCTTCCCGGCGGTGTCCATGCCCTGCAGGATCAGCAGCACGCTGCGCTGGTTCCCGGCGGTGCTCTGCGCGTAGAGGCGCTCCTGCAGTTCGGCCAGCCGCGGCGCCAGTTCGAGCATGGCGTCGGCGGCGTCGGACTTGGACTGCGGGCCGATGGGCGTGGCGGCCGGATCGATGGCGGTGACGTCCACGGCGCCGGCCGGTACGGCGAACGCCCGACCCGGCGACTGCTCGCCGCGGCCCCCGCCGTTGCCCTTGGACTTGTTCTGCTTGGCCATGACTCACCCTGACACAGCACCGCACGTCGCGTCGGGTCGTTCGCGGCGGCGCCCGCCGTCGCGCGGCGACCGCGACCCAGCCGTCCGATCACCTGTCTCAGCGCCGCGTCGGCAACTCCCGGAGTCGTACGCTGGTCGTTCACCCTGCCGGTGACCCAGTGCGCCCGGCAGGCACCGGAGAAAGGCACGCCGTCGTGACCGTCACGCCCGCCAGGCTCACTACCCAGGACGATCCGCAGGCGTTCCTGGACCTTGATGACCGGTGGTGCGCACACAACTACCACCCGCTGCCGGTGGTGATCGCGTCCGCCGAAGGTGCCTGGGTGACGGACGTGACAGGCAAGCGCTACCTGGACATGCTCGCCGGGTACTCGGCGCTCAACTTCGGCCACCGGCATCCCGACCTGATCGCCGCCGCCATCGCGCAGATGGGCCTGGTGACGTTGACCTCGAGGGCCTTTCACCACGATCAGCTCGGGCTGTTCTGCGAGGAACTGGCCGCCCTGACCGGGACCGAGATGGTGCTGCCGATGAACTCCGGCGCCGAGGCGGTCGAATCCGCGGTGAAGGTGGCCCGCAAATGGGCGTACCGGGTGAAGGGCGTGCCGGAGAACCGCGCGCAGATCGTCACCGCCGGCGGCAACTTCCACGGCCGCACGCTGACCATCGTCTCCTTCTCCGACGACCCGGTGGCCACCGCCGACTACGGCCCCTTCACCCCCGGCTTCGTGACGCGTCAAGTACGGCGACGCGCAGGCCTTGGAAGCGGCGATCACCCCGGACACCGCGGCGATCCTGCTCGAGCCGATCCAGGGCGAGGCCGGTGTGGTGGTCCCCCCGCCCGGCTACCTGGCGGAGGTGCGCCGGCTGTGCGACGAGCACAACGTGCTGTTCATCGCGGACGAGATCCAATCCGGCCTCGGCCGCACCGGCACCGTGCTGGCGCTGGACCAGGAGGGCGTCCGGGCCGACCTGTACACCCTGGGCAAGGCGCTGGGCGGCGGCATCATGCCGGTGTCCGCCGTTGTCGGCCGGCGCGACGTGCTCGGCGTGCTGCAACCCGGCCAGCACGGTTCGACCTTCGGCGGCAATCCCCTGGCCTGCGCGGTCGGCCGGGCTGTCATCACGCTGCTCGGAACCGGTGAGATGCAAGCCCGGTCAACCGATCTCGGCACCCACCTGCACGCCAGGCTCGGCGAGTTGGTCGGCAAGGGGCTGGCCGAGGTACGCGGCCGCGGGTTGTGGGCCGGCGCCGAACTGGCGCCGCGGATCGGGCCGGGACGGCCGGTCAGCGAGGCGTTGGCGCGCCGCGGGATCCTGGTGAAGGAAACTCATGAGACGACGCTGCGGTTCGCACCGCCGCTGGTGATCACCCGCGACGAGATCGACCTCGCCGTCGACACTCTCGCCGAGGTGCTCACCGGCTTCTGACGGACTCGAGGTTGCGTCCGATCAGCCGGCGTCCCTCGCCAACGCCAGCAACCGGGACGTCGCCCGCAGGTACTTCTTGCGGTAGCCACCCCTGATCATCTCCGGGGTGAAGATCGCATCCAGCGGGGCGCCCGAGGCGCGCACCGGGATCGACCGGTCGTACAACCGGTCGATCAGCACCACCCAGCGCAGGGCCGACGACTGGTCGTCCAACGGGCGGACGTGCGAGAAGTGCGCGGTGCCGATCCCGTCGACGAGCCGCCCGTAGCGGGACGGGTGCAGTTGGGCGAGGTGGCCGGTGAGCGTGTCGAACCCGTCGAGACTCGCACCGGGCGTCGTCGATGCCGCGGCCCGCAGCGCGTCGTCGGCCATCGGCGGCGGGGCCTGCGCCAGACCGGCATGCCTGAAGTCCGGCCCGTCGACCCGTAGCGTCTCGAAACGTGCTGACAGCGCGTGGATCTCGCGGCGGAAGTCTTCGGCGGCGAAGCGTCCCTCGCCCAGCTTGTCGGGCAGCGTGTTGGACGTGGCCGCCAGCCGGACACCCGCGTCGGACAGCTGGCCGAGCAATCGGGTCATCAGCATGGTGTCGCCGGGATCGTCCAGCTCGAACTCGTCGACCGCGAGCAGGCGATGCCCGGACAGCCGGCGCACGGTCTCGGCGAACCCGAGTGCGCCGACCAGGTGGGTGTACTCGACGAAGGTGCCGTACGCCTTCGGCGCCGGCACCTGATGCCAGAGCGAGGCCAGCAGGTGCGTCTTGCCGACCCCGAAACCACCGTCAAGGTAATAGCCGCCGGTGACCGCGGCGGCCTTGCGGAACAGTCCGCGCCGCGGCGGCGTGGTGATCTGATCGGCGAAATCGGTCAGCGCACGCACGGCCGCCGCCTGTGAGGGCTCCGCGGGGTCGGGGCGGTAGGTGGAGAACCGGACAGCACCGAATCGGGTGGGCGGTTCCAGCCCGGTGACGAGCTCCTCGGGGCTGATCGCTGGGAACAGCTCGGCCAGCTGCACGACGGACACGCTTGCGGAGCCTAGGGGGCGGTTCGGTGCGAGCTCGCCTGGCGGGTCCGCCGAGGGTCGGTCAGGCCCGTACTTCGCCGCCGCCGTGATACGGATGGTGGTGTGTATCCCGAGCCACCAGCACAGCCAGACGACGACGCGCTCGCCCGGCTGTATCCCTGGCCCGACCCACCTCCCGGCGCCGACCGGCCCGCCGTCCGGGCCAACATGATCGCGTCACTGGAGGGCGGGACCACCCTGCGGGGACGCTCCGGGGGGCTCGGCAACCCGGCCGACGAGCGGCTGTTCGCGCTGATGCGGGATCAGGCCGAGGTGATCCTGGTCGGTGCCGGCACCGTCCGCGCCGAGCACTACGGCGGCGTCCGGTTGACGCAGGAGCGGGCGGCGCGACGGGTCCGCTGGGGCCTGCCCGCCGCTCCCCCGCCCATCGCCGTGGTCACCGCCCGCGGACTGGATCCGGCGTCGCCGCTGTTCACCGACACGGTGACGCCGCCGATCGTCATCACCACCCGATCAGGCGCCGAGCTGGTGCCCGCCGGGGTCCAGATCATCGCCCCGGCCACCGACCGGGTCGATCTGTCGAGCGCGTTGCACACGTTGCGGCAGAACGGTTTTCACCGCGTGCACTGCGAGGGCGGGCCGTCCCTGCTGGGTGCGCTGGTCGCCGAGGACCTGCTCGACGAGTTGTGCCTGACCATTTCTCCGATGCTGCTCGGGACCGGGTCGACGCCGCTGTTGCCGGCTCTGCTCGACGAGCCGGCGCGGTGGGCGCTGCACGGCGTGCACGTCAGCGGGGATCACCTGTTCACCCGCTACGGCAGGCGGGCGGCAAGTGACACGCCGGACCGCTTCGGAGTCCTCAGGTGAGCAGCGCATCCGGCCGGAACCTCGGCACCCGGGCGGGTGCTGCCCTTGCCCTGCTCGCGAGTCTCGCCCTGCTGACGGGCTGCACGATCGGGCCGTCCGAACGCCCTGGGCTGGCGACCTCGGGGACCGGGCCGGCCCCGCCCGCCAGCACGGCCAGCACGTCCGTCCCGCTGGGACCGGGCGGCCCAGGGCAGCAATCCGACCCGATCCGCTGGTCGGCGTGCAGCGACGTCGAACCCGACCGACCCGGTGACGGGCACGACCTTCACCGTGGAGTGCGCCTCGGTGGTGACGTCCCGGCGGGCCGGTGACCCGTTCGGCGACCAGGTGATCGAGCTGAGCAGAGCCCGCGCCGCCGGAGTGCCCGAGGACGCGCAGAGCCTGGTCGTGCTCTCCGGTGAGCCGGGCGAGAACGGCCGCTCCCGGGTGGCCTCGGTGGCCGGCGCGCTGTCGCCCGCGGTCCGCGACAAACTCGCGGTCGTCGCCGTCGACCTCACCGGAACCGGTCAATCGGCTCCGCTCGACTGCCTGTCCGGCACCGACGCCAGGGCGATCGTCTCGCTGGGCGCCGACCCGACCGACCCCGCGGCGGGTAACGCCGTCGCCGACCTGTCGCGGTCCCTGACCTTCGAGTGCGGCGACCTCGCCGGTGCCGGGCTGTCGCTGGTGAACACGACGGCGGCCACCGACGACCTGGACACGATCCGGGCGGCCTTGGGCACCCCGACGCTGGACGTGCTCGGTGTCGGCTACGGCGCGACCCTGGCGGCCGTCTATGCCGATCGGTACCCCGGCCGGGTCGGGCGGATGGTGCTCGACGCCCCGACCAACCCGCTGGACGCGGCGGACGCCACGGCGGCCGCCGTTGCCCGCGCGTCGGAGAAGGCGCTGGACGCCTTCGCTGCCGCCTGCCCGACGTTCACCGGCGGCTGCCCGCTCGGCGCCAACCCGCGGGACGCGATCAGCCGTCTCGTGGCGGACCTGGACGCGAACGGTTCGTTCGGCAGCGGCCGCGCCACCGGCGGGACCGTGCTGCTCGCCCTGCTGCTCGGGCTCGGTGACGTCGCGGGCTGGCCGGAACTGGCCGCGGCGTTGGCCCCCGCCGTCAAGGGCGACACCGCGGCCCTGGAGACCTTGGTGGATCGTCAGCTCGGACTGGACGGCAGCTCGGACTGGCTCACCGGATCGATCCTGTACCGCTGCAACGACAGCGCGCTGCGCATCTCGCAGCAGCAGGTCACCGAGGCGGTCGACGCGGTGAAATCCGACGCACCGCTCTTCGGCCCGTTCACCGTCGGGCTGGTGGGGCTGTGCGCCAGCTGGCCGGCCCCCGAGGCGGCGCTGGGTGCGGTGACCGGCACGGGCGCCGCACCGGTGCTCGTCCTCGGCTCCGTCGCCGACCCGGTGGCCCCGTACCAGGGGGTTCAGTCGCTGGCCGGCCAACTCGCGTCGGCCGAGCTGGTCAGCTGGCAGTCCGGCCAGCACGGCAGCTACCCGGCCAGTTCCTGCGTCAGCGGCATTGTCGATGCCTACCTGCTCGGTGGGCAGCTGCCCGACATCGGCACCCTCTGCCCGCCCTGACGGGCCATGCCCGGCGCTGCTGGACGGCGTGGTGTTCCGCTCGCCGATGACAGCCGCCGTAGGGTCCCCAGCATGATCGTGTCGACAACCGCCGCGGGTCCGGCGGAGTTCAAGCGGGCCGTTTCCCGCCTGGACGCCGCCCGGCTCCGGCGGGAGGTCGAGATCGGCGCGCTGCCCGCGCCCGGTCGATTGGCGCCCTTCAGCCATGCAATTTCGGCGACGCTGTTCGCGCCTGACAATGACACCGAGTCAGCGTCCGGCCGCATGATCCTTTTATTCGACCCGGATGGCGTAGATGCGTGGGGTGGGACCCTTCGTATCGTAATCTTTGCTACCTGCGAGCTGGACATCGAAATCGCTCAGGATCCGTTGTTGCCGGAAGTTGCCTGGAGTTGGCTGACGGAATCGCTGGACGGCAGCGGCGCCGGCTATTCGGCGCTGGGCGGCACCGTCACCGCCACGTCATCGACACGGTTCGGCGACATTGCAGGTCCACAGCGTGCAGATGATCTTGAAGTGCGGGCGTCCTGGACGGCGGACGAGCACACCGAGCTGCACCTGCAAGGGTTCGCCGACTTCCTGGCGGCCGCTGCGGGACTTCCGCCCGAGGGCGTGACGATCCTGCAACGGGCCGAAACCACCGAATCGAGTGAACCTCGATAGTGTCCGCGAGTACTAGCCGATTAGGGTGCTTGACCACGGACGGGCGCAGGGCAGACACTACGGGTGACAACAAAACGACTCGAACAGGCGGTGCATTGGTGCGGGCTAAATCGCTCGCTCGCCATGCACCGCATCCGGATGATGGTGCCGCCGAGCATTCGGTCGGCAGGGTGGGAGGAGTCCGGTGAGCAGCTTGTCTGTCGGAATCGGGGCTAGCCCCTCCAGACGGGTAGAAGAAGCACGACCCAACTCGTTGCTGCCGTCGCAACGGTCGCCGCTGCGGGAAACGCCGGTGGTGCCTCTGCGGATGGCGACGGTCCTGGTCGTCGACCCCGACCGGGCAACGCGGGAACCGCTGCGGACCAGCCTGGCGGAGATCGGCATCGGCCGGATCCTGGAAGCCTCGTCGGTCGCCTCGGTCGAGGATCTGGTGACGCGTCAGGTCCGCGGCGACCTGGCCCTGGTCAGCCTGCAATTGGGACAGGACACCGGCCGGGTGGTGCACGCGCTACGGGAGTCGGGCTGGCCGCGAGTGGTCGCACTGGCGCCCACCGCCGACATCGGCCCGGTCATCGACGCGGTCGGCGCCGGGGTGAGCGGTGTGCTGATCGGCCGGCGGGCCAATCCGGCCGCTGCGAGTATTCCCAGCACGATTCACGACCTGTCGACCCGGGAGATAGAGGTCATCAGGCTGGTCGCGGACGGCAGGTCCAACAAGTGGATCGGCGAGCAGCTGTCGCTGTCGGCGCTGACCGTGAAGAGCCATCTCGCCCGGATCGGGCGGAAACTCGGCACCGGCGATCGCGCGCACATGGTGGCGCTCGCGATGCGCGCCGGGGTCGTTTCCTGACCGGTCCCGGCTCGGCGCGCCTGGGATGACACCGGATCGTCCCGCGGCGCTGTACGTTCCGCTGGTGCCCGCACCACGCGAACCCGGTGACAGTGCTGGGTCGACGGCGCACGAACTCTCCGAGACCGCCGGCGGCGAGTTCGCCAACGGCGTGGCCGGGACGGCAGCGCCGGACGAGCCTGGCCCGATCCCCTTGCTGGTCCCCGCGGGTCCGGTCGCCGGACCGATCACCGACCGGGCGGAACTTGCCGAATGGGCCCGACGGCTCGGATCCTCCTCCACCGAGCCGGTCGCACTGGACGCCGAACGGGCCTCCGGTTTCCGGTACGGCTCGCGGGCCTACCTGGTCCAACTGCGGCGCGCGGACGCCGGCACCGCGCTGCTCGACCCGATCGCCCTCGGCGATCTGAGCGTGCTCGACGAGCCGCTGTCGCGGTCCGAGTGGGTGCTGCACGCCGCGAATCAGGACCTACCGTGCCTGGCCGAGGTCGGGATCCGGCCCCGCCGGCTGTTCGACACCGAACTGGCCGGCCGGCTGGCCGGGTTGCCCCGGGTGGGCCTTGGTCCGCTGGTCGAGCAGATTCTGGGCCTGCACCTGCGCAAGGGTCACGGGGCGGCGGACTGGTCGACGCGCCCGCTCCCGCACGACTGGCTGGTCTACGCGGCCCTGGACGTCGAGGTGCTGATCGAACTCCGGGACGAGATGGAGGCCCTGCTGCGGCGCCAGGGCAAGTGGGACTGGGCGAGCCAGGAATTCGCGGCCATCGTGCAGACGCCGCCCGCCGAGCCGCGGACCGACCCGTGGCGCCGCACCTCCGGCATGCACCGGATCACCGACCGGCGCGCGTTGGCGGTGGTCCGGGAGCTGTGGGAGAGCCGGGACCGGATCGCCCGCCGGCGGGACGTCGCACCCCACCGGATCCTGCCTGATTCGGCGATCATCGCCGCCGCCACGGTTCGCCCGACCACGGTGTCGGCGCTGATCGCGCTACCGGTGTTCGCCGGCCGGATGCAGCGCCGCAACGCCGACGTCTGGCACGCGGCGATCGCCAGGGCGTTGGCCCTGCCCGTCGAGGATCTCCCGGTGTCCCGCCCACCGGCGGACGGCCCGCCCGCACCGGCCAAGTGGTCCACCAAGGACCCGGACGCGGCCGCCAGACTGCAGGCGGCCAGGGCAGCCCTGGCCGAATTGAGCGAACGGGTCGGGACGCCGGTGGAGAACCTGCTGTCCCCCGACAGCGTCCGCCGCGTGCTGTGGGAGCCGCCCGACGACGGTGACGTCGCCCGGGTGCTGGCCGGGCGGGGGGCGAGGCCGTGGCAGATCGAACTGACCGCGCCGCTGCTGCGCGCCGCGCTGGATGCCCGCGCGGGTGGTCCGCGGCAAGTTACTGGCGAGTAGCTTAGGCGCTAGGATGGTCGGGACTTGCCCTCGCTGTTCTGACGGCACCTGACTGCACCTGACTGCACCTGACTGCTCACCAGTACCGCGCCCGCGCCCCGCCCCGATCTGCAAGGGGCGGTGGGCACCCGGCGCCAGCCCAGAGAAGGAGAACTCGTGGCCACAGCAGCACCCGCGCGACCGGCGGATAGCGGACCTACCCGCAGCCTGCGGGACGTGGTGTTCGTCGAAGGCGTCCGGACCCCGTTCGGCAAGGCGGGCGACAAGGGCCAGTACGCCGAGACCAGGGCCGACGACATGGTCGTCAAGGTGATCAGGGAACTGCTCCGCCGGCAGCCGGGACTGCCGCCGGAACGGATCGACGAGGTCGCGATCGCGGCCACCACGCAGACCGGTGACCAGGGTCTGACCATCGGCCGGACGTCCGCCATTCTGGCCGGCCTCCCCCGGTCCGTGCCCGGCTTCGCGATCGACCGGATGTGTGCCGGCGCGATGACGGCCGTCACCACCGTCGCCTCCGGGATCGCGGTGGGCGCCTACGACGCCGCCATCGCCGGCGGTGTCGAGCACATGGGTCATCACCCCATCGGCGAGGGCGCCGATCCCAACCCGCGGTTCGTGTCCGACCGGTTGGTCGACCCGTCCGCGCTGAACATGGGTTCCACGGCCGAGAACCTGCACGACCGCTACCCGCACCTGACCAAGCAGCGCGCCGACGCGTTCGCCGCCGCCAGCCAGGAGAAGTACGCCAAGGCACTGGCCAACGGCAAGATCACTCCCGATCTCGTCCCGGTCGCCACCCGGTCCGTCGAACTCGGTTGGGGTCTCGCCGGTTCCGACGAGATGGCCCGTCCTGGAACAACTCTCGAGGCGCTCGCCGCGCTGCGCACACCTTTCCGGCCGCACGGCCGGGTGACCGCAGGCAACTCCTCCGGGCTCACCGACGGAGCCACCGGCTGCCTGCTGGTCTCCTCCGACCTCGCCGCCGAGCTGGGCCTGCCGGTCCGGATGCGGATGATCGGTTACGCCTTCGCCGGCGTCGATCCGGAAACCATGGGCACCGGACCGATCCCGTCCACCGAGAAGGCTTTGGCCAAGGCAGGTCTGACGATCCAGGACATCGGCCTGATCGAGATCAACGAGGCGTTCGCGGTCCAGGTCCTTGCGTTCACCGACCATTTCGGGTTGGCCGACGACGACGAGCGGATCAACCCCTACGGCGGCGCCATCGCCATGGGCCACCCGCTGGCCTCCTCCGGTGTCCGGCTGATGACCCAGCTGGCGCGGCAGTTCGCGGAGCGGCCGGACGTCAGGTACGGGATCACCACGATGTGCGTGGGGCTGGGCATGGGCGGCACGGTGATCTGGGAGAACCCGCACTACGGCAGCGATGACGGGGCTGGGCCGGCCAGCAGTGCCGTTGACAGTGCCGACCAGGCAACCGATCTCGACGATACCGGGAGCACCCTGTGACCACGATCGAAAAGGACAGGACGGTGGCACCGAGCGCCGGCACCCAGGCGCCCGCATCGGCGGGGCGGGGCGAGGTCGTCACCAAGGCCATCACCCGGCTGGTCCAGGTGCCGTCGGCCGGCGCGCCGGGCGGATCGATCACCGTCGCGCTGATCACCCTGGACAACGGCAAGGACCACACCCGGCCGTCCACCTTCGGCCCGCTCGGGCTGGCCAGCCTGGACGCCGCCATCACCACCGCCATCGAGGCGGCACCGGACGCGATCGCCGTCACCGGCAAGCCGTTCATCTTCGCCGTCGGGGCCGACCTGTCGCAGATCGGTGCGATCACCGACCGCGCGACAGCGCAGGAGATCGTCTCGTTCGGGCAGCAGGTGTTCCGCCGGCTGGGCACGAGCGACATCCCGACGTTCGCGTTCGTCAACGGCGCGGCAATGGGCGGCGGGCTGGAACTGGCGCTGCACTGCCAGTACCGGACGCTGGCGTCCAACACCGCCGCCGTGGCCTTCCCCGAGGTGTTCCTGGGCATCCTGCCGGGGTGGGGTGGGACCCAGCTGCTGCCGCGGATCGCCGGCCCGGACAACGCCGTCACGGTGATCGTCGAGAACGCGCTGAGCCAGAACCGGATGATGAAGCCGAAGGATGCGCTGCGGCTGGGCGTGGTGGACGTGGTGCTGGACGCCGCGGACTACCTTGAGCAGTCGTTGGCCTGGCTGGCCGGCGTCCTCGACGGCTCGATCACCGTGCCGCGCAACGAGTTCGGCGATGCGGGTGACGAGGAATGGGCCGCGGCGCTGGAGCGCGGCAAGATGGTCGCGGACATGCGGACGCACGGTCACGCGCGATCGCCGTACCGGGCGCTGGAACTGATCGAGCTGTCCCGCACCACCGATCTGGATGCCGGCCTGGCCGCGGAGGTCGACGCGCTCACCGATCTGATCATGTCGCAGGAGTTCCGGGCCGGGGTGTACGCGTTCAACCTGGTGCAGAAGCGCGCCCGCAAACCCGCCGGCGCGCCCGACCCGTCGCTGGCCCGCCGGGTCAGCAAGGTGGGCGTCATCGGCGCCGGGTTGATGGCCTCCCAGCTGGCGCTGCTGTTCGCCCGGCAGTTGCACGTGCCGGTGGTGATCACCGATGTCGATCAGGCCAGGCTGGACAAGGGTCTGGCGTCCGTGCAACGGGAGATCGAGAAGCTGAAGGCCAAGGGCCGCATCACTTCTGACGAGGTCAACCGGCTGACGGCGCTGGTCACCGGATCGCTGGACTACTCGGCATTCGCCGATGCTGACTTCGTGGTGGAGGCCGTCTTCGAGAAGCTGGAGGTCAAGAAGCAGGTTTTCGCCGAACTGGAGAAGTACATTCGTCCCGACTGCGTGCTGGCGACCAACACCTCGTCGCTGTCGGTGTCGGGAATGGCAGCAGGATTTGCAGCACCCGGAGCGGGTCGTCGGATTCCACTTCTTCAATCCGGTGGCCGTCATGCCGTTGCTGGAGATCATCCGCGCCGAGCGGACCGACGATGCCAGCCTGGCAACGGCTTTCGCGCTGGCCAAGCCCTTGAAGAAGGGCCCGATCCTGGTCAAGGACGAAACCGGGTTCGCCTTCAACCGGCTGCTGCTCCGTTTCATGGGGGAGATCCTGGCCTCGATCGACGAGGGCACACCGGCCGACGTGGCGGACGGTGCGCTGGAGCCGCTCGGCCTGCCGATGAGCCCGCTGATGCTGGTGCAGCTGACCGGTCCCGCGGTCGGGCTGCACGTCGCGGAAACCCTGCACGACTCCTTCGGTGACCGTTTCCCGGTGTCGGAGAACCTGCGCCGCATCGTCGACGCCGGGCACCGGACGCTGCTGTCCTGGGACGACAAGGGCCGGCAGATCCTCGATCCGGAAATCGCCGAGATCCTGGTGCAGGGTGACCGGCCGTCCACCGCGGAGCAGGTGCGGGAGCGCGCACTGCGCGCGCTGGCGGAGGAGGCCAGGCTGATCCTGGACGAGGGTGTGGTGGCCGACGCCGCCGACCTCGACCTCGCGGTGATCACCGGTGGCGGCTGGCCGTTCTGGCTGGGCGGCATCACGCCGTACCTGGATCGTGAGGGCGTCTCCGAACGTGCGGTCGGGCGCCGGTTCGCACCGCCCGGGGTGGCCACGCTGCCGGCGTGAACTCAGGGCGGAGCGGGGTCGGTCAGCGCCGGCCCCGCCCCTGCCTGGTCAGCGTGCGGGTGCGCGGGTCGCGTGCGGTCAACTCTCCTCTGGGGCCACCGTGATCGGCTGCGCCGAACAGATCCGCAGCAATTCGGGGTAGCTGGTCGGGAAGACGGTGTGCGGGGTGCCGCCCGCCGCCCAGACCTCCGGGTAGGCCGACAGCGCGGTGTCCACCAGGGTGCGCACGGGGCGCGGGTGGCCGACGGGTGCGACCCCGCCGATCGGCTGCCCGGTCGCCGCCCTGACCTGGTCGGGGTTGGCCCTGCGCAGCGCCCCGACGCCGAGTTGGCCTGCCACGTAACCGGTGTCGACGCGGTGACTGCCGCTGGTCAGGATCAGCACCGGCTGCTCGTCGGCCATGAACACCAGGCTGTTGGCGATCGCGCCGACGTCGCAGCCCAGAGCGGCCGCGGCCTCCGCGGCGGTGCGGGCCGACTCGGTGAGCTCCCGGACTTCGCCGCCGGCACCGGCCTCGGCGAGCGCGGCGGCGACCGCAGTGGTGTTGGGATGCATGGCTGGCTCCGGTTCGGTCGGGCTCGTGTCGGGTGGTCAGGTCTGGGTCGGGTCTGGTCTGGGTGGGTTTGGTCGGGTGGGTTGGGTTGCTCAGCTCTGGTCGGCGGCGGTGCGCTCGAGGTACGCCTGTCCGCGGGCGGACAACTCGTACCCGATTTCCAGGCTGTGGGTGAGCCCGAGTTCCTTGAGTTTGCGCACATCGGCCTTGAACGGCCTGGTCTCCCTGCCCAACGACTCAGCGAGATCCGGCGCCCGAACGGCCGGGCGGGACGCGATGAGCCCCAGGATCTCTCGGGTCCACGGCCCGGTCCGCCGGCCGCGATCCAGCCGGTTCAGGGCGTCATCGATGGCGGTGATATCGGCGTCGGACGGGAGTTGCTCACGCAGCGACACCCGCTCGTCAGGGCGGTCGAAGGTGACGCCGATCCGGTACAGCCGGCCCTCCCGGTTCCCGCGGTCGGCCTTGCGCAGCGCCTGCACCGACGGCAGCCCGGCCGATCGGGCGTCGGCGTCGGTGAGCTCGCCGACCACCGGTTCGACGGAGGTGAACCGGATGACCCCGGCCACCGTGCGCTGCGTGCCACCCGGCCGCGCCCGCGGCACCTCCCACCGCCGGAACACCGCCGTCACCGACCCGTCACGGATCCCCTCGGCGGTGGCGCGGTTCAGCAGCATCGGCTCCGCAGCATAATGCGCCCCCTTACCGGCGCGGGAGGGGCGGGGAGGGGCGGGCGGGAGAGGCGGGGAGGGGCGGGCGGGAGAGGCGCGGGAGGGCGGCGGCGGGGAGGGGGTCAGCCGGCGGGGAGGGTGACGCGCACCCGGAGGCCGCCGGCCGGGATCGGGGTCGCGCGTACCGTCCCGCCGTGCGCGGCGACCACCGCCCGGACGATGGACAGGCCAAGGCCGCTGCCGCGGTGTGCTGTCCGGGCCCGGCGTCCCTGCCGGAACGGCTCGAACAACTCGGCGACGGTCTCCGGGTCGATCACCGTCCCCGACGAGGCCACCTCCAGCCAACCGGTGCCGTCCGCGGTGCCCGATCCGATCCGCACCCATCCACCGTTCACGTTGTGCCGCACTGCGTTTTCCACCAGATTGCCGACCAACCGGTCGAGCAGCGCCGGATCGCCACGGACGATCGCCGATCTCGCTTCCACGGTCACCTCGAGATCCCTGTCCGCCCGTTCGTTCTCGACGGCACTCAGCGCCGGTCCGATGATCGCGGCCAGATCGACCGGCTGTGGCGCGGACACTCCCCTGGCCTGGGTTCTGGCCAGCACCAGCAGCGAGGTGAGCAGCCGGTCCGCCCGGTCGGTCGCCTCCAGCACGATCAGCCCCATCCGCCGCATGTCCTCCACGTCGGCGGCCGGGTCGGCGAGCGTGACGTCCACCTCTGTCCGGATGACGGCCAGTGGTGTGCGCAACTCGTGCGAGGCGTTGGCGACGAACCGCCGTTCGGCCTCGAACGCGGCCTGCAGCCTGGCGAGCATGTCGTCGAAGGTGTCGGCAAGCTCGGCGACCTCGTCCCGCGGTCCGGCCAGCTGGATCCGCTGGTCCAGCGACGACTCCGACAACGCCCTGGTCGCCCGGGTCAGTGTCTCCAGCGGCCGCAGGGTCCGGCCGATCAGCACCCAGGACAACAACGCGCCCGCCAGCACCTGCAGCGGGAACGCGATGAGGCCCACCAGCAGCACCGTCTGACGACCTTGCGTGGCGATCCGTGCGGCCGCCTGGGAGGCGTCCATCACCTCGCCGCCCACCTGCACCTCGGTGCCCGGTGGGAACTGCGGCAGCGCCGCGATCACCCGACCGACCAGCAGGTAGGACAACGCCAGCAGCAGACCACCGATCAGCGCGAGCAGCGCGGTCGACAGCAACGTGAGTCTCAGACGCAGGCCGCGGCGCACCGGGGTGCCCGGCGCTGGAACGTCCGCGGTGCGCTCGGCGGCGGCCAGCCGTCCGCTGCCCCCGGTCATCCGGCGGCGGCCGATGCGCCGCCGGTCATTCCGCCGTGATCGGCGCGTCCGGCGCTCTCAGCACCGCCGGCCCGGTCGGCGCTGTGGGCTCGGTGGGCTCGGTGGGCTCGGTGGGCACCGTCGGCGCCGGTGGCGCCGTCGAGACCCGGTACCCCGACCCCACAACGGTGTCGATCAAGCCGGGCTCACCCAGCTTGCGGCGCAGCGTCATCATGGTCACCCGCACGGTGGTGGTGAACGGATCGGCGTTCTCGTCCCAGACCCGCTCCAGCAGCGCCTCGCTGGAGACCACGGATCCGGCGGCACCGAGCAGCACCTCGAGGACGCCGAACTCCTTGCGGGTCAACTCGATCGGCCGGCCGGCCCGGGCGACGGTGCGCCGCGCCGGGTCCAGTTCCAGGTCACCGGCGCGCAGCACCGGCGGCACCGCCGGGGTCGCCCGCCGGCCGAGGGCCCGCACCCTGGCGACCAGCTCGGGGAACGCGAAAGGCTTGGACAGATAGTCGTCGGCGCCGAGCGACAGCCCGTCCACCCGGTCGTCGATCCCGGCGGACGCGGTGAGCATCAGCACCCTGGTGGTCGCCCCGGCTGCCAGGATCTCGGCGAGCACGTCATCGCCGTGCATCTCCGGCAGGTCGCGGTCCAGCACCACCACGTCGTATCGGGTGAACGTCGCCTTCTGGTAACCCTCGGCCCCGTCGTACGCCACATCGACGGCCATGCCCTCGGCCCGCAGGCCACGGGCGACGGCATCCGCCAGCCGCCGGGCATCCTCCACCACCAGCACCCGCATTGCGCGAAACCCCTTACCTGCTCAGAGCTCTCAGCCGTCGGCCGCGGGGTCACGGCCACCGGCCAGCGGGCTGGCACGCTGCCCCGATCCCGGGTCGGGGGTCTGCCGGGCGATCTGCTCGGTGATCCCCCTGGCGACCGTTTTCGCGGTCAGGCCGAGGTCGGCGAGCAGGTCGGCGCGCGCCCCCGGCTCCAGGAATTTCTGCGGCAACGCGAGCACCCGCACCGGAATCACCGGTCCCGGCCAGCCGATCGGTGACCGCGGCCCCGACGCCACCGGACCGGCCACCGTCCTCCACCGTGACGACCAACTGGTGGTCGGCCGCCATCGCAAGCGATCTCGGCGGGCACCGGCAGCGCCCACCGCGGGTCGACGACGGTCACCCCGATACCCTGCGCGGCCAGCAGTTGCGCGGCCTCGACGGCAAGACCACCGAACGCCCCGACGGCCACCAGCAATACGTCACGGTCCTGACCGGGTGCCGGCTCGGCCAGCACGTCCACGCCCGAAGGCCCGACCCGCGGTCCCGGACGCGACCGACCCGTTGTCGGTGGACTCGGCCAGCCGGAACCGGCGCAACGCTGGAACGCTCTCGGGCACAGCACCTTTCGGGAATCGCAGCACGGTGGGGCCATCCGGGACGGCCAGCGCCTCGGCCAGCTCCTCGGCCAGCGTGCCGGCGTCCCGTGGCGCAGCCAGCTGCAGCCCGGGGACGATCGCGGCCAGCGACATGTCCCACATGCCATGGTGGCTCGGGCCGTCCTCACCGGTGACGCCGGCGCGATCCAGCACCACGGTCACCCCGAGCCGGTGCAGCGCGCAGTCCATCAGCAGCTGGTCGAACGCCCGATTGAGGAAGGTGGCGTAGACGGCGACGACCGGGTGCATGCCGCCCATGGCCAGGCCGGCCGCCGAGGTGAGCGCGTGCTGCTCGGCGATGCCGACGTCGAACACCCGGTTCGGGAACGCGGTCGGCGAACGGGGTCAGACCGGTCGGCCCGCACATCGCCGCGGTGATGGCCACCACGTCGGGCCGCTCCGCACCGGCCAGCACCATCTCCCGCCCGAACACATGGGTCCAGGTGGTGGTCGCGGCGGCGCGCGGCTTGCCGGTGACCGGGTCGAACGCCGGCGGAGAATGCATCTGCTCGGCGTCGTCGGATTCGGCCGGGTGATAGCCCTGGCCCTTGCGGGTGACGCAGTGCACCAGCACCGGCCCGCTGAAGTCGCGGGCTCGGCGCAGCGCCACCTCCAGCGCGGCGATGTCGTGACCGTCGATCGGGCCCGACGTACTTCAGGCCGAGATCGGCGAACATGGTCTGCGGCAGCAGCCAGTCCTTCACCGCGGTCTTGGCGGCGTGCAGCGCCGAATACAGCGGCCGGCCGACGACGGGCGCCTTCGGCAGCGTCGACTTGACCTGCCCCAGCAGTCGCTCGTACCCCGGCCGTAGCCGCATCGCGGCCATCCGCTGCGCCATCCCGCCTGCGGTCGGCGCGTAGGACCGGCCGTTGTCGTTCAACACGATGACCACCGGGCGGTCATGGCCCGCCGCGATGTTGTTCAGCGCCTCCCACGCCATCCCGCCGGTGAGCGCCCCGTCCCCGATGACGGCGACGACCGTGCGCTCGGTCTCCCCGCGCAGCGCGAACGCCTTGGCCAGCCCGTCGGCGTAGGACAGCGATGTCGAGGCGTGAGAGTTCTCGATCCAGTCGTGCGGCGACTCGGCGCGGCTGGGGTAGCCGGAGAGCCCGCCCCTGGTCCGCAGCTTGTCGAACTGGTCGGCGCGGCCGGTGACGATCTTGTGGACGTACGCCTGGTGCCCGGTGTCGAACACGATCGGGTCGGACGGCGAGTGAAAGACCCGATGCAACGCCAACGTCAGCTCGACGACGCCCAGGTTGGGTCCGAGGTGACCGCCCCGCTTGGACACCTGCTGGACCAGGAATTCCCTGATCTCCGTGGACAACGCGGCAAGCTCCGCCGGTGACAGCGCCCTGAGGTCGTCGGGTGAGGTGATCCGCCCGAGCCGCGGCGAGCGGCGGTCCGACACGTGTCCTCCTCTTCCTGACACGGCCGGCGCACCGACCGAGGCGACGCCGCGCATCCTGCGCCGACGCCGGACGGGACCGCAGCCCAAGCGCGATCCCGCTCCTTGACGTTACCGCCCGGTTGGCCCCGGTGGGGGCATCACCTCAGGACGCGCGGGTCACAGCCGGGTTGGTCGCTAGCATCACCGAGCATGTCGGAACCCGCCGATCCGACGGTCGATGCCGCGGTCCCGCGCAGAGCCGGTCGGCACGCCGTGGTGATCGCCCATCGCGGCGCGTCCGCCGACCACCCGGAGAACACCCTGCCGGCGTTCCGCGCCGCCTGGGAGTCCGGTGCGCGGTGGGTGGAGGCCGATACCCAGCCCACCGCCGACGGCGTCCCGATCGTGCTGCATGACGCCGACCTGGACAGGACGACCTCGGGCAGCGGACCGGTGCGGGAGCATGACGTCGAGGTGGTGACCGCATTGGATGCGGGTGCCTGGTTCCAGCAGGGCGCAGCGGGCGGCGGCACCACCGGCATCGCGGTCCCCCGGCTGGCGGAGGTGCTCGCTGTGCTGACCGGGGACCGCAGGCTGCTGCTGGAGATCAAGGGTGAGCACACCGCGGCGCAGATCGACGCAATGGTCCGGGTCTGCCGGGTGAGCGGGCGTGACGCCCGGGTGTTCCTGCAGTCGTTCGAGATCGCCGCGCTGCGGCTGCTCCGCAAGCTCCAGCCGAGCCGGCCGCTGGGGCTGCTGGTGGAGGGGTTCGACGAGGACCCGATCGCGCTCTGCCGCGAACTGGGCGCGGTGGCCTGCAATCCGTCTTACCGGGCCGTCCTGGACCGACCGGAGATCGTCGGCCGGCTGCGGGCGGCGGGAATGTCGGTGTCCGCGTGGACGGCCGATGATCCCGCCGACTGGGCGGCCCTGACGAGGGCCGGCGTGGACGGGATCATCACCAACGCGCCCGCGGCGCTGCTGGACTGGCAGCGCCGCTCCGCCACCCGCTGAGCGGTGGTCAGGACGCTAGTGCGGACCGGCTACGGGTCCGGTGCTGCGCGGAGGCGACGGTGTAGGCGCAGGTCATTGATTCGGCGGCGGACAACACGTCGATCACCGCATCCAACGATGCGGTCTCCGGCACATCGACGGTCAGCATCGGCGGCTCGAGGCCGCTGGCGGTCGCGACGCCCAGGTCGTGCAATTGCTCGATGATCGGCGCCAGTTCGGCGTCACTGGTGGCCATGACGTGCAGGGTGGAATGACCGCCGCGGACGACGACCGAGCGACCCACGTAGCCGATGCCGTCGAAGTCGACCGAGACGACGTCACCGCGGCTGATGTTGGTGACGAACCATGGCACGCCGACGATCTCGGCCAGATCGTGGGCGATCAACTTGGCGTCGACCATCTCCGCCGGGTAGGGCGGCCATTCGTCGTCACCGACGAGCGGGAACATCACGTCGACGAGTTCCGCGGGGACCGCGTCGTCGGTCCGGTGCTGCGAGAGAACGGACACGCTGGGCTCGGCCGAGCGAATGGCCTGCGACGACAACACTGACATGAGGACTCCTCGGCCGTTTGATCACCACTGCCACGCAGCGGGACATGACCGCCACTCGGCGGTCAATTGCCACAAGAGCACTCGCCGCCGAAGATTGATACCCCCAAACCAAGGAAATTCGGTACGTCACCAGCGGCGCGATGTCCCGCGGCAACTCGGGTCAGGAGGGCAGGAACCGGGCGACGCATTCCACGTGGTGGGTCTGCGGGAAGGCGTCGAAGGCCCGCAGGGTGTCCAACCGGTACCCCGATGACGCCAGCGCCGCGGTATCCCTGGCCAGCGCGGCCGGGTCGCACGCCACGTAGACGATCACCGCCGGGCCGCGGCCCGCGATGTCCGCACACATCGCCTGTCCCGCACCGGTTCTCGGCGGATCCAATACGACGGCGTCGACCCGCCCGTCGATCTCGCCGATCACCGCGTCCACCCGGCCCTGCCGCACCGCCGCCTGCGGATGACGGGCCAGGTTCGACTCGGCCAGCGCGCAGGCGGCCGGGTCGGTTTCCACCAGCACCACGGACCCGTCCACTCCCACAGCGCGGCAAAGGATCTCGGCGAACAGGCCGACGCCGCCGTACAGGTCCCAGGCGCGACGGCCGGACAGCTCGATACCGTCCAGCGCCTCGGCGACCGCCTGGCTCAACGTGTCGGCGGCGGCCAGGTGCACCTGCCAGAACCCGTCGGCGGCCACCGAGAATTCCCGTCCTGCAGCCTGCTCGGTGACCGTGGGCACGGCGGGGACAGTCGATCCCGCCCAGACGGCGGTCAGCGTGCCGTCGCCGGCAGCCGTCAGCGTCACCTCGGGGAGCCCGCCGGCAGTGGCCCGGGATCGCCGGGCGCGCGGCGTCCGGCCGTCCGGCCGGGCCGTTGCCGCGGACGTGACCGCCTTGCGGACACCGGTCGGGATGTCGATCGACCCGGCGAGTTCCGTCAGTCCTGGTACCGCGATGAGGCACGGCGCCCCGGCGTTGACGCCCTCCACCCGGTGCGAGCGCACCCGGCGGGGGCCGATCCGGCCAGCGGCGTCCAGCGCCCAGCGGACCCGGGTGCGCCAGCCGAAGCCGTCACCGGGCAGCGCTTCGACCGTGACGTCGCGCTCCACCCCTGCCAGTCGGTGCAGCTGCTCGGCCACCACGAAAGCCTTCAACTCGCGCTGCAGCTCGGGTTCGGCGTGCTGGAAGTCGCACCCGCCGCAGCCCTCCGGTCGGAAATGTCCGCAGGGCGCGTCGACCCTGCGCGGATCGGCACGCAGCACCCGGACCGCCTCGCCGCGGCAGAACGAGCCCTTGCGGACTTCGGTGATCTTGACGATGACCCGCTCCCCGGGCAGCGCCAGCCGGACGAAGATCACCCGCCCGTCGTAGCGGGCGACGCAATGCCCGCCGTGCGCGACGGGGCCGACGTCCACCTCGACCTCGAGACCCGGGGCGAGATCGTCGGCCGACGGGCGGTCGATGGGCGTGCTCAATCGTCGCCCGACCCGCCGCTGCTGTACCCGGGTTCGTCCGTCGTGGCGTCCGGTGGTGCCGAGCCGGGATAGCGCCCACGCACCGAGACCCGCTCGGCCCGTTCCCGGATCCGCGCATCCAGTGCCTCGGACGAGGACAGCTGCCAGGGCACCGAGGTGACCATCACCCCGGGGGTGAACAGCAACCGACCCTTCAGCCGCAGCGCACTCTGGTTGTGCAGCAGGTGTTCCCACCAGTGTCCGACGACGTACTCGGGGATGAAGACGGTGACGATGTCACGCGGGGCGTCCTTGCGGGACCGGCGCACGTAGTCCAGCACCGGCTTGGTGATCTCCCGGTACGGCGAGTCGATGACCTTCAGGGCGACCGGAATCTGCCTGTCCTCCCATTCCCGGGCCAGGTCGGCGGTCTCCTCGGGATCGACGTTGACCGTCACCGCTTCCAGGAAATCCGGACGCGTCGCCCGTGCGTAGGCCAGCGCCCGCATGGTCGGCAGATGCAGCTTGGAGACCAGCACGATGGACCGCACCCGGCTGGGCAGCACGAGATCGTCCTCGTCGGCGGCGATTTCCCTGGCGACCCGGTCGTAGTGCCGGTGAATGGCGCGCATCGTGACGTAGATGATCCCCATGGCAACGATCGCGATGTAGGCACCGGCCAGGAACTTGGTGATCAGCACGATCACCAACACCACCGCGGTGAAGCAGAAACCGATGCCGTTGATGGTCTGGCTGCGGCGCATCCGGCGACGCTCGCGAGCGTCCTTCTCGGTGCGCAGCAGCTTGTTCCAGTGCCGGATCATGCCGAGCTGGGAGAAGGTGAAGGAGACGAACACCCCGACGATGTACAGCTGGATCAGCGCTCCGACGTCGGCTTGGAACGCGATGATCAGCACCAACGCGACGACCGCCAGGAAGACGATGCCGTTCGAGAACGCGAGCCGATCCCCGCGGGTGTGCAGCTGGCGGGGTAGGTAGCGGTCCTGCGCCAGGATCGACCCGAGCACGGGAAAGCCGTTGAATGCGGTGTTGCAGGCCAGCACCAGGATCAGGCCGGTGACGAAGGAGACGACGTAGAACCCGATGGGGAAGCTGGCGAACACGGTCTCGGCGATCTGCGCGATGAGCGTCTTCTGGTAATAGCCGGGCGGTGCCCCGATCAACTGTTCGGCCGGGTTGTCCGCGTACTGCACGCCGGTGATCAGCGTGAGCGCTACCAGCCCCAACATCATCGACACCGACAACGCGGCCATCAAGGCCAGCGTGGTGGCGGCATTGCGGGATTTCGGCTTCTTGAACGCGGGCACACCGTTGGAGATTGCTTCGACACCGGTCAACGCGGCGGAGCCGGAGGAGAACGACTTGGCCAGCAGGAAGACCAGGGACAGCCCGGTCAGCGCGGACTCGGCCTGAAGCTCGAAACTCGCGCTCTGCGCCTGCAGGTTGCTGCCGGCGAAATACTCCACGAAGCCGGTGATGATCATCGCGAAGATCGAGAAGATGAAGGCGTACACCGGGATGGCGAATGCCGAGCCGGACTCCCGGA
Organism: uncultured Actinomycetota bacterium; assembly: GCA_963709895.1. GTDB lineage: Bacteria > Actinomycetota > Actinomycetes > Mycobacteriales > Nakamurellaceae > Nakamurella. Next base: position 354,834 of record CAVPYD010000005.1, read on the forward strand.
TGCCACGCAGGTTCAGGGCCGAGATCAGCACGATGATGGCCATGGAGAACCAGACCGGGTGGTCTCCGACAACCGGGATCGCCGAACCGATGTTGGCCACCCCGGCGGCCGTCGAGACGGCCACCGTCAGGATGTAGTCGACCAGTAGCGCGCTGGCCACCAGCAGGCCGAACTTGGGACCGAGGTTCTCGGTGACCACCTCGTAGTCGCCGCCACCGCTGGGATAGGCGTGCACGTTCTGCCGGTAGGACGCGACCACCACGATCATCACCAGCGCGACCAGCCCGGCGATCCATGGCGCGTACGCGTAGGCGGCGAGGCCGGCGACCGACAGCACCGCGAAGATCTCGCCCGGCGCGTAGGCGACGCTGGACAGGGCGTCCGAGGCGAACACCGGCAGGGCGATGCGTTTGGGCAGCAGGGTGTGTGCCAGCCGGTCGCTCCGGAAGGGCCGACCGACGAGCAGGCGCTTGGCGGCGGCCGTCAACTTGGACACAAAACCGCAGCCTACGGTCAGCGGCGCTCACGGTGCACATGGGCAGGTCACCTCTGGGTAACGACCTTGCTCACACGCGCGGTCCGTGCGCGGCGTGCTGCCGCGGCATTGCCGTCGGCGCTCCACCGCTGGAAGCCGGGTCGGCCCGGGCGACGGTACGGTGACGCCGGGACAGTTGTAGGTTGCAGCCGCAGCCGCACAGACACCCGCGACACGCGCACCAGCGAAGGGGCACCGGAGTGCACATCGTGATCATGGGGTGCGGCCGTGTCGGCTCATCGCTGGCCCGTCAGCTCGGGCGCGCGGGACATTCGGTGGCGGTCATCGACCGGGACCCGGCAGCCTTCCGCCGACTGGGCGCCGACTTCCACGGTCAGCAGGTCACCGGGGTCGGATTCGACCGGGACGTGCTGATCAAGGCCAGGATCAGCGAGGCGCACGCGTTCGCCGCGGTGTCCTCGGGCGACAACTCCAACATCATCGCGGCCCGAGTGGCGCGCGAGCAGTTCAACGTGGAAACCGTGGTCGCCCGGATCTACGACGCCAAACGCGCGCAGGTGTATGAGCGGCTCGGCATCCCGACGGTGGCGACCGTGCCGTGGACCACCGATCGGTTGCTGCGGGCGATCATCCCGGAAGGGTTGATCAGCGAGTGGCGCGACCCATCGGGCACCGTGACGATCGTCAACCTGCCCTACCACCGGCATTGGATCGGCCGCCCGCTGGCCGAGTTCGAGGCGGCGATCGGCGTACACACCGCGTTCGTGGTCCGGTTCGGCCGTGGGCTGCTGCCGACGCATGACACCGTCGTCCAGGAAGGTGACCTCATCTACGCATCGGTGCTGTCCAAGGACGTGCACGACGTCGGCGACAAGGCCTCCATCTCGCCCGTGGACGGTCTGTGATGAGGATCGCAGCAATCGACACTGTGGGAGCCGGGTCGGTCGGTCGATCGATCGCCGGTGAGGTCACCGGCGGCTGCCCGAGGGAGCACCTCCGATGAGGATCGCAATTGCCGGAGCCGGCTCTGTGGGCAGATCGATCGCCGGTGAGCTCGTCGAGAATGGCCACGAGGTCATGCTGATCGACCGGGACGCCGATGCGATCAAACCGGAACGCATCGAGGCCGCCGAATGGGTGCTGGCCGATGCCTGTGAGGTCGCGCTGCTGGAGGACGCGGGTCTGCAGACCTGCGACGTGGTGATCGCCTGCACCGGCGACGACAAGGTCAACCTGGTGGTCTCCCTGCTGGCCAAGACCGAGTTCGCGGTCGGCCGGGTGGTCGGCCGGGTCAACGACCCCCGCAACGAGTGGCTGTTCACCGATGCCTGGGGGGTGGACGTCGCCGTGTCGACGCCGCGCATCCTCGCCGCCCTGGTGGAGGAAGCGGTGACGGTCGGCGATCTGGTGCGGCTGTTCACGCTGCGCCAGGGCCAGGTCAACCTCGTCGAGGTCACCCTGCCCAAGACCACCAGCATCGCGGGCCGCCCGGTCCGCGACCTCAGGCTGCCGCGCGACGCCGCATTGGTGACCATCCTGCGTGGCGGCCGGGTGATCGTCCCGCAGCCGGACGAGCCGTTGGAGCCCGGTGACGAGCTGCTGTTCGTCGCGTCCACCGAGGTCGAGAACGACGTGCGGGAAGCCTTGCGGTAGAACGCTGTTCAGTCCTGGGCCGGTTGCCCGGGTCCCGGCTGCTCCGGGGTACCCCGCGAGCCGCGTCGCAACCCAACGATGCGCTCCTTGAGCACTCCGCCGTGCTCCCGGGCCGCCTCGGTGCCGGCGACGATGACCAGCGAGATCGCAATGGCGGCGATGAACAGCGGGTAGCCCATCAGCAGCCGCACCGCCGCCAGCCAGCCGACCTGATCGGTGTCGTAGAGGTAGTTCTGCACCAGATACCGCGCGGCGAAGACGATGACCCAGACGAACGTCGCCCAGTCGTACCGGCGCACCAGTCGCTTGTCGGACCGCCAGCCGGCGCCGCGCCCGTTGATGCCCTCCCAGATGACGCCGACCAGCGGCCACCTGACGATCATCGACAGCAGCAGCGCGCCGCCGTACAGCAGGTAGCTCCAGATGCCCAGCAGGAAATAGCCTTTCGCGGTGCCGGTGCGGTAGGCGATGTAGGCCGCGACACCGACGCCGAACACCCCTGCGATGGCCTGGGTGACCGGCCGCCGCCGCGCGATCCGCATCCCGGCGATGAGCACGCCGGCTGCCAGCGCCGCGCCGATCCCCCAGCCCAGACCCGCGATCGCGTTGACGACGACGAAGACGACCACCGGGAGGCCCGAATCGACCATTCCCATCGGGCCGCCCATCTGCTCCCAGACAGTGGGGGTGGCGCGGGCAGTCGGGTCCTCGTCCGCGGCGCGGGGCTGCCCGGCCGGCTGTTCGGGATCAGCGCCGGCGGTCGGCTGCGCGGAATCGAACTCCGGGGACTCGCGGCGAGCCCGTTCCGCGAGGTCGTCGGGGACCAAACTGGAGAGATCGACCCGGTCGAACTGTTCGTCGGGCGGCACCGCGGCCGTCCGATCGTGGGCTCCGGTCGCGTCGGACATGCCTCGGGGTGGCTCCGTCACGCGTGGACCGGCAGCAGATCGTAATCAGGGTTGTAGATGACTTTCTGACCGTCGCGCATCGCCACCCGCCCCCGGACGTTGAGGGTCCGGCCGGGCTCGATGCCGGGGATGGACCGGCGGCCCAGCCAGATCAGCTGGACGCCTTCCGTGCCGTCGTACAACTCCGCGACCAGGGTCGCCTGGGTATCGGTCGGGCGCAGGTCGACGTACCTCAACCGGCCGTGCAGCTTGACCTTGTCACCCTGGCAGCAGATCAACGCCCGCATCGATCCCGTCGCGTCGACTTCTTCGCTGAGCACTTCGGCGTGGAGTTGATCGTCATCCCGCGCAAGCCGCTTGAACCAGCCGGAGACTTTTCCAGCCATGTCGTCCCACTTTCAGCACTTCATGCCCGTCATCGGGCGTTCATGGGCGGTCCCGCACCGCCGCTCGCTGTCCAGGGTAGCCGCGTGGGTTACCCATGGAACGACCGCGCACGGGGGCTTCCGCCAGGCGGCGGCCGCGCGCCGGTCACCGGCTTCCGCGCGGGCCGAACGGTCAGCCGGCCGGCGTCAGCGACACATCCCCGGGAATGGCCCCGGCAGCGTCCCCCGGCTTTTCCCGGGGCCGCTCGCCGACCACGGAAGGGCGGGCGCGGCGCAGGATGGCCGCCACATCCGGCGGGCGGTATCCCGGGCCCTTGAGCACCTTGCCGTCGGCTCGCCGCAGCGGCCGACCGTTCTCGTCGAGCTTGGTCATGTTGGAGGCGTGCACCTCGTCGAGCACCGCATCCAGGTCGATGCCGTACACATGCGCTGTGCCGTACGCCACATACACGATGTCCGCCAGGGCATCGGCGATCCCGGTGAGGTCGCCGGCCGCCGCGGCGGCGGCCAACTCCGCGACCTCCTCCTCGATCAGCGCCTGCCGCAGGGACACCTGAGCGGAACCGACCTCGACCGTCGGCTCCGCACTGATCGGCAGCCCGTACACCCGGTGGAACTCGCCCACCTGTGTCCAGGCCCTGCTCATCGATGTTTCCGGCGGGGCCGGCGTGACCGCCCACCGGGGCCGCCCCGGACGGAGCACCGTCGATCCCGCGATCAGGCACAGTCGACGCACACCAACCGGCCGCCGGAGTCGGAAGCCAGCCGGCTGCGGTGCTGAACCAGGAAACACACCGAGCAGGTGAACTCGTCGGCCTGCTTCGGGATGACCTTGACGGTCAGCTCCTCCCCGGACAGGTCGGCGCCGGGCAATTCGAAACTCTCTGCGGTGTCACCTTCGTCGATGTCGACGACCGCCGACTGTGCCTCGTTCCGCCGGGCCTTCAGTTCCTCCAATGAGTCTTCGGACGCTTCGTCGGACTCGTTCCTGCGCGGCGCGTCGTAATCAGTAGCCATGTTGTTCCTCACCTCGAGTTGTCACTCGTCTTCGATCACCACTGGTGGTCTCTATTGCCGCTAGTCGTGCGCTACTCCATCGCTACTGCAGGGGACTGCCATCGCTCGCCGGGCGTGTTCGCACCTGTTACCGCTTGCCCGCGCGCTGTGCCGGCACCGTGCTGACGAACTGTGCCCGCCGAGCTGGCCGATGGTCCTTGCTGTCACCGCTCGTCGTGCCGTCCCCCTGCTGCTCCGGGGCTAACGTCAGCGCCTCCCGTTTTGTGCCCGCCACGGGACGGGAATCACACCCCCGGGGAGAATCGCTGTCGCGTCGCCGACCGGCGACCGTACATGGTGCAGTCGTTGCGTTGAGCCAAGATGCCGGTCAACCCGGATGCAGCAGGCGGCAGCAGGGTAGCGGACAGCGCATGGTTCGTGGTACCAGCCCCCGCCGACGGCCTCGGCGAGCAGATCGGCCAGGGACCGTCCGGCGAGCCTTTACCCTGGTCGCACGCAGCCACCGCGATGATGAACCGGCAGTATCCGTGCCCGGCTCCTGCCCCGACGCCGGTGGGCCGCGTCCCAGCAGGCCCGTGAACCCAACCCAGGAGGAACTCCGCGGTGAGCCCCGACTCCGCCCCCGACCGGTACCGCCGGCGTCGCTACTGGCCGGCGCTGACGGTGATCGGGGTCCTGTTGATCGGCGCGGTCGTCGTGTGGTTCCCCACCCTGCGCCCGACATCGGAGAGCAGCGGGGCCTGCAATGTGCCCGGTCCCGCCCCCGCGACGACCGCGCCGACCACCCGGAGCGCCGCCAGCGGCAAGTCGACCGCCAGCGCCGCGACCAAACCGGCGCCCACGCCCGCGGCGGGTGCGACCACCGCGGTGACGACGGCACAGGTCGTCACCTCGCTGGGGGTCTACACGGAGCACGCGAGCCTGGAAGCAGACCCGGCCGGCGAATCCGTCGACGGTCGCCCTGACCGTCTACAACGCCAGTTCGGTCCGCGGCCAGGCCAAGGCCGTCACCGACGAACTGCGCGCGGCCGGTTTCGAATCGATCAGGGCCAGCTCGAACGACCCGCTGTACCCGGCCGCCGATCTGCAGTGCGTCGCGCAGATCCGCTACGGCGAGGCCGGTGCGGCCGCCGCCCGCACCGTGTTGCTGATCGCGCCGTGCGCGCAACTGGTGCTCGACTCGCGGGTGGACGACTCGGTCGACCTCGCCCTGGGCGGCCGGTACCTGTACGGATCGGTCAGCGATGACGTCAAGGCGCAGCTCAGGGCCATCCAGGAGGCCGCGACACCGCCGGCCGTGATCGAGGGGCAAACCGCTGCCGCCAAGCCGTTGCCGCCGATCCCACCGCTGCCCCAGGCCGCCTGCTCGACCTGAACCGCCTGGTCGGGCGCGGCCGTCACCGAGAGTGGCCGGTCAGTCGGGGAAACGCCGAAACTGTCGCCCGGACACCGCCGCGCCGACCAGACCCAAGCTCAGTACGATTTCCGCACCCCCGGAACACGAGGGCCCGAGCGGGATGACACGGGCGGGACAACCACCGGGATCCAGGACCGGGATTCACTACGGCGAGGAGTGTGCGTGGCGTGACCAGCTACCAGCCCGAGACGGCCTACCAGCCCGAATTGGCATTCGGCATCGACATCGGCGGTACCGGAATGAAAGGTGGGATCGTCGACCTGCGCGGCGGGATCCTGGTCGGTGACCGGTTCCGGCTGGACACGCCGCAGCCATCGACCCCGCAGGCCGTCGCGGAGACGGCGGGCAAGGTAGCGGCGCATTTCGACTACACGGGACCGTTCGGCGTCGCCTTCCCAGGGGTGGTGCTGCACGGCGTGGTGAAGACCGCAGCGAATGTCGACAAGGGCTGGATCGACACCTCGCTCCAGCACGCCATGGAACCGGAGCTGCCGGGTCCGGTCACGGTGCTCAACGACGCCGACGCCGCCGGGTTGGCCGAGGCCACCTACGGCGCCGGCCGAGGGCTCCGCGGCCTGATCATCGTGGTCACCTTCGGCACCGGCATCGGTATCGCGCTGATCAACGACGGCAAGCTGGTGCCGAACGCCGAACTTGGCCACATCGAACTCGACGGCTTCGACGCCGAGTCCAGGGCCGCTGCGTCCGCCCGCGAGCGGGACGGGCTGAGCTGGGAACAGTGGGCCAAGCGAGCGTCGAAGTACCTGCGCCACCTGGAGAATCTGCTCTGGCCGGAGCTGTTCATCCTGGGCGGCGGGATCTCCAAGAAGCCGGAGAAATGGGTGCCGCTGCTGAAGAACCGGACCCCGTTGGTGGTCGCGCAATTGATCAACAACGCCGGCATCGTCGGCGCCGCGCTCGCCGCCAACGAGGCGCAGAAGGGGCTGGAGCTCGGGGCGCCGGAATCTCCCGCCGAGAGCACCACCACGCTGACCCTGGACTGAGCCGTCGCCGGGCAGCCGCGGCCCGGAACCGATCACGGCACCCTCGGATCAGCGCTGCGTCGACGACGAGCGTCGCTCCGCGTTCCACCGCCTCCGCCGATTTCGTGGCTATGGTGGTCGGTGGAACGCGGCCGTCCCCGTCCGGTCCGGACGGAACCCGGCCGGGTTCCGGGTTGGGGCAAACGGCCAGAAATCGACCAATCCGATCCGCCGTTCGGTCGTGACCGGACGTGGTCGCCGTTACACTGGAACGGTCGCTCTCCGGCAGGACCACGGTTCTCGAGTTCGGACCCAAGACGTTGGATGGCTACGGCTTCCATGATCTCGCGCGGGCCTCGAACTGCCAGTCCAGGCGGCTTGTTGAAGCGAAAGGGCATCAGTGGCAGGCGTAGCAGCATCAACCAGTTCCACGCGCACTCGTCGGGCATCCGCAGCCCATCCCGTCGACGACACCACGGGCCCGGTTGACGAGGTGGCTGCGGGTACTCCTTCCCCGGTCCCGGACATCGCCGACGACCTGGCAGACGACGTCGTCGTCGCCGACCTTCCCGACGACGCCAGCGTCGAGGTGCTGTTGATCGACGAGACCGTCGAGGTCGACCTCATCGAGGTCGGGGACGAACCGATCGTCGTCGCGGACGACGAGAGCGGCGCCGCGGCGACCGCGCCGGCCGCGGACAAGAAGGACGGCGAGGCTGCCGAATCCGAGGAGTTCTCCTGGGACGACGAGGAGGAGTCCGAGGCGCTCAAGCAGGCGCGCAAGGATGCCGAGCTCACCGCGTCCGCTGACTCGGTCCGCGCCTACCTCAAGCAGATCGGCAAGGTCGCGCTGCTCAACGCCGAGGAGGAGGTGGACCTGGCCAAGCGCATCGAGGCCGGGCTCTACTCCGCCGAGCGGATGCGCGCCGTGCGAGGAGGCCGGCGAGAAGCTGCCGAATCAGCTCCGCCGCGACCTGCGCTGGATCAAGCGCGACGGCGAGCGAGCCAAGAACCACCTGCTGGAAGCAAACCTCCGGCTGGTCGTCTCCCTGGCCAAGCGCTACACCGGGCGCGGCATGGCCTTCCTCGACCTGATCCAGGAGGGCAACCTCGGCCTGATCAGGGCGGTCGAGAAGTTCGACTACACCAAGGGCTACAAGTTCTCCACCTACGCCACCTGGTGGATCCGCCAGGCGATCACCCGGGCCATGGCCGACCAGGCGCGCACCATCCGCATCCCGGTGCACATGGTCGAGGTCATCAACAAGCTCGGCCGGATCCAGCGCGAACTGCTCCAGGACCTGGGCCGCGAGCCCACCCCCGAAGAGCTTGCCAAGGAAATGGACATCACCCCGGACAAGGTGCTGGAGATCCAGCAGTACGCCCGGGAGCCGATTTCGCTCGACCAGACCATCGGTGACGAGGGTGACTCGCAACTCGGCGACTTCATCGAGGATTCCGAGGCGGTCGTCGCCGTCGACGCGGTCTCGTTCACGTTGCTGCAGGACCAGCTGCAGGCCGTCCTGCAGACGCTGTCCGAGCGCGAGGCGGGCGTCGTGCGGCTGCGCTTCGGCCTGACCGACGGTCAGCCGCGCACGCTGGACGAGATCGGCCAGGTCTACGGGGTCACTCGGGAGCGGATCAGGCAGATCGAGTCGAAGACCATGTCCAAGCTGCGCCACCCGTCGCGTTCGCAGGTGCTGCGGGACTACCTGGAGTAGGCCGCGGGCCTCGCCTTCATGTGGGGGACCCGAACCCCGTCACGGTCCGCTGGTGCCGGTGCCGATGGCCATGCGCGCCGGCACGGGCACGGTTACAGTCTGCTCAGCTCGGCGTTCCCGGCCGGGCGACAGCGTGGCTGACAGAGGGCGACACGACAGCAGAAGGCAGGTCCGTGATGGCAGAAGACGAGCCGGACTCCACCGCCGAGGTCGGCGAGATCGATCGGGAATGGGAACGGACCTCGCTGTCGCATCCGGAGGATGCCAAGGCGCGCAACGTTTCTGGCGCCATCGAGGAAACCGATGACGAGTTGGCGGCCGACCTCGCCGACGAGGCGGACATCGCCGCCAAGCTCCGCGGCGACTCCTGACCGTCTCCTGACCGAGCCTGACCGGAATCCCGTCGATCCGCGTGCGCGGTCGGCGGGACTGCCGCGCGGTCGGCGGGACCGCCGCGCGGTCGGCGGGACCGCCGCGCGGTCGGCGGGACCGCCGCGCGGTCGGCGGGACCGCCGCGCGGTCGGCGGAGGGCTTCTGTGTGGACATGGGCCCGGCTTGGACCGGGCCGCGCTGAGCGGCGCTCTGTGATGGCGCGCGGCCCGACCCGCTGGCGCCGCCGTTCGAGCGCCGCCGCCGACCGATAGCCGGGACACGGATCCACCGTTGAGCGATGAGAATTGCCGCCGCCGGCGATGATCCCCAAGAAGTCCGATCGGACCCGCCGAAAAGCATCCGCGCCCGTGACAATGTCACGCATGCCGGCGCCGACCTCGACCGCCAATTCTCGGTTACACCTCCGGCGTGAAAAAAATGTCAAAAGCCAGTTGAACCGGCTCTGTGCGCTTCTTTCCGGAGATCCCGTCCGCTGCCACCGCCCCGTAGCCCGCGCCCGCCGAGAAGCCTTCTGCCGGCTGTCATCCGGCCGAGTATTGACCACCCCCAATATTGGGGATGGCGAAAACCGCCTCGTTATCCATTCACCTCAAACAGAGCAAACGATCTCCCACTATCCGGCAAAACAATGGCGCTCGGGCATCTGGTGGATCACGGAGCGACGATCTATAGTTCGTGTCCGAGGAGGCGACAGAAAATGAAACAAATTCTTCGTGTGGTCGCAACATTGCTGGCGACGGCCGGTCTTGGTATCGGTTTTGCCGGCGGGGCGTCGGGCTTGCCGACCGCCGATTTTGCGGTCAGCTCAGCCAGTCCGAACGTCGACGAATCCGTGACGTTCACCGCCTCCGCATTCTGCGACGAGCCGCCCTGCCGGTTCCAGTGGCGGTGGTACCGCACGATCGGCAATGACCGCCTGGGCACCACCATGGGTGAGGGCGAGGAGATCCAGTACGCCTTCTCCACCGCCGGCGCGAAGCTGGTCGTGCTCAAGGTGACCAACTCCACGCTCACCCACGGCTTTGCGACCGCCCAGGCCATCGTCACCGTGGTCGGCGGTCCCGAGGAAACCCCGCCGCCGGAGGAGACGAGCCCGCCGGCCGAGACGAGCCCGCCGGCGGAGACCGCTCCACCGGAGGAGACCCCACCGCCGGCCGAGAGCACGACCGCCGATCCGACGACGCCTCCGACGTCACCACCGCGCCCGAGGACACCACGACGGCACCCGACCCGACGACGTCATCAGCAACCGCACCCGTCGACGACCCGACCACCGCACCGGCGGACGATCCGACGTCCACGCCGGGAGCCGCGACCACTGAGCCGGACGCCACCACTGAGCCGGACGCCACCACGGAGCCGGGCGCCACCACAGAGCCGGGCGCCACCACCGGGCCGGACGACCTGCCTGCGGGCACCGACGGACCCGACGCGACGGTTCCCCCGACGACGGTGGGTTCCGCCTGGTGGGTCGGGACACTGATCCGGGTTCCGATCACGCCCAAGGTGGCCGTCTGAGAACTCCGCATGACGGGGCCCCGGTGCAGCAGGGGTCGGCGCTAACGCATGCGGAACATTCCGCTGGCGGACTCGAACGTCACCGCGGACGTGTCGAAGGCCGCCCCGATGGCTCCTGACGACGCCAGCACGTCCACCGTGCCGCTGGTGCATCGCCCACCCGGCCCGATCAGCCAACCGTCCTGACCCATCCGGACCGCCGCCTCGACGTCGTGCGTCGAGGCCACCACGGGAATACCCGCGCTCCGCCGCGATCCGGCGCAGCACGGCCAGCAGTTCGATGCGAGCGGGCGCATCAAGGAACGCGCTCGGCTCGTCCAGCAGCAACAACTCCGGTTCCTGTGCCAGCGCCCTGGCGATCATCACCCGCTGCCGCTGCCCGTCGGACATCCGGGCCAAGAGCACCTCGACCAGGTCCTCGGCATGGACCGCCGCGAGGGCGTCAGCGACCGCCTGCTGATCAACCGGACGCAGGGTCCCGCTGCGCCCCTGGTGCGGGTACCGGCCGAGTGCGACGACGTCACCGCCGCGCAGCAGACCGGGGTCGAAGCGCTCGGTGAGCACCACCGCCAGCCTGGCCGCTCTGCCGCGTGGACTCAGTTCGGCCAGCGATTCGCCGGCCAGGGTGACCGCGCCGGCCAGCGCGCGTTGCAGACCGGCGATCGACCTGATCAACGTCGATTTGCCAGAACCGTTGGGCCCCAACAACACCGTGACCCGGCCGGCGGTCGCGCGCAGGTCGAGCCCGGCCAGGATGACTTTGTCCGGGCGGCGCCAACCACCCTGATAGCCGACGGAGAGTCCGGCCAGCACCAGATCGCCGGCGCCGGGGTCGGCCGCGCCGCGGTGGCCCGAACCCGTCGTCACGCCGCGCCCGCAGCCAGGGTGCGACTGCGCAGCAGGGCGATGACCACGACCGGAGCGCCGATCGCCGCCGTCACCACGTTGAGCGGCAGCACCCCGTCGCTGCCGGGAAGCTGCGCGATCACCGCGCACAACTGGCACACCACGGCACCCATCAGCACCGCCGCCGGGACCAGCAGCCGATGATCGGCTCGGCCCAGTGCGAGCCGGGTGAGGTGCGGGATGGCGATGCCGAGGAACGCGATCGGGCCGCAGAAGGCCGTGACCGCGCCGGCGATCACCGCCGTGGCGACGATCGCGACCGTGCGAATGCGCCGCACCCCGACGCCCATCGAGGCCGCGTAGGTCTCGCCCAGCAGCAGTGCGTTCAGCGACGGCGACAGCCAACCGGCCATCAACACACCGACCAGGACGGCCGGTGCCAGGAACATCAGGTCCTGCCAGCTGGTGCCACCGACCGAGCCGAGCCCCCACAACACGAACTTCTGGATCCGCGCCGGGTCGGAGAACGCCAGCAACAGCGAGACCAGCGCGCCGCTCGCGGCGCCGATCATCACGCCGATGATCAACAACGCGACCACCGACCGCACCCAGCGCCCGAGCAACAACACCAGGGCCAGCACGGCAAGTGCACCCAGACCGGCGGCGACCACCGTGCGGAACCGGCCGCTGACCCCAAGACCCGCGACGAACGCGCCGGCGCCGGTGCCCGTGCCGAGCACCGACAGCGCCACCCCGAGACCAGCGCCGGAGGACACGCCCAGGATGTACGGGTCGGCCAGTGGGTTCGCGAACAGGGTTTGCATCAGCAGGCCCGCCACCGCCAGCCCGGCACCGGCGAGAATCGCGGTGACCGCTCGCGGCAGCCGCACCTGTCCCAGCAGGACGGTCCAGGTGGGATCACCGGCGTCACCGGTCGTCAGGTAGCGCACCGTCGCCGAGGGCGGGATCGACACCGATCCGACGCCGACCGCCAGCACCGCGCAGAGCAGGGTCAGCACCGCCAGCCCGGCCAGTACCAGGGTCGGTCGCTGCACCCTCATCGGCTCGACATCATCCTCTCGGCCGGACCGCGCGCGATCCCCGGTCGGTCGAACGGGTCCGGTCGGCCCAGGAGGCATTGTCGGCAGCTTCGACACCGTCAGGACAGCTGCAGGTAGAACGCGAAATCGTGGCCGGGCGCCAGGTCCGGGTGCAGGATCGCGACCAGGTCACCCAGCACCAGGTCAGGTCGCGCGACGCCCAGTTCGTAGTAGTTGTTGCCGCCTTCCGCCGTCACGTCCTTCGCCGCGTTCCACACGTTGCCCGATTGGAACGCCGCGAACTCGGCGAACCGGGGCTCTTCCGCCAGCGCTTCGGCTTTCGTCGTCCACGTCGTGCTGGCCAGCCAGGCCGGCGCCTTGCCGGCCTTGGCCAGCACGGACTCCAGGTCCGTGCTCACCGAGCCGGTCGACGGGTCGTCTGCCCACGCGGTGGTGCCGCCCGCATCGGCGATCAACCTGGAGTTGAACGACTGGCCACCGGGGACGTACCAGGTGCCCTGGTAGGGCTGGCCGGGCACCACTGCCACCGGGTCTGCGGAGGACACCTTGTCGGCGAGCGCCGTGTAACTCTTCACCACCGCGTCGAAGTACTCGGCTGCCTGCGCCTCGGTGCCGGTCAGCGCCGCGAAGTACTTGATCCATTCCGCCCGGCCCAACGGGTCGTTCTCCAGCCATTCCGCGTTCGCCAGCACCGGGATGCCGGCGGCCGAGATCACCGCATAGGCCGGGTCGTCGGTGCCCGCGGTGATCACCACGTCGGGCTTGCCGGACACCACGGCCTCGGCATCGATCGTGCCGGCCGCCGCGTATTCGACGACGCCGGGCTCGGCGACCCGGTCGATGACCTCTTTCTCGGAGATGAGGGACTTCGACGCGACACCCGGTGAGCACGTCGAGCTGGTCAAGGGCGACCAGGTTCGGCAGATGGGTGGTCGACCCGGAGTAGAGGGACGTCACCGGGGTGGTGACCACGGTGGCGCCGGCCAGGGCGCCGGTCAGTGCCGGGGTCGGCGCACCGCACTTGACCAGCACGTATGACTCCGGCGAGCCACCCTGGGTCGGTTGGACCACGGTGAGCACCTGGTAGGACTTGTCGTATTCCAGGGTGAAGTTCGTCGCGTAGTCGATCTGGGATTTCACCGGGTAGTAGTCGGCGGCCGGATCGAAATCGGTGATGCAGCCCTTGGCATCCAGTCCGGCTGCGGCGTTGACCGCGGAGGGCGTCGACCGCGGAGGCGGGCGTGGATTGCGCTGAGCTCCGCGCCGCTGGTCGCGGAGGGCGTGGTCGTGGTGTCGGACGACGCGCTGGAGCTGCCGCAGCCGGCAAGCAGCGCAGCGATGGCCGTGACGGTGCGTGGCGACCAGCGCGATCCGTCGGCTGGCGGCGACGCCGCGAGCGGGAAGGTGGGTGGATCATGGTGGCTCCCTGACGGGCGGTGCGGTGGCGGGTCCGGAGCCAGCGGCACGAGCCCCGCGGGGCCCGATCGCGCGCGACCGTCCCTCGCGGTCCCGAACGCCGTGGACCGGTGGCCCACGCAGCGATGGCAGGTCTTCGGACTTTCGGGCGCCGCCGACAAACCCGGTTCTCCGGGTGCGCCGGTGTCCTACTGGCCATCGCTTCCCAGATGCAGGCGCATCCAGTGCTTGACCCCGCCAGGTACTGGCGAGGTGATGGCGGTCGTTCCCGATCACCGCTGCGGGGCAGTCCCGGATTCGCACCGGGTTCCCTGTTGTCCCACGGCCACCGCCGGAATCGCGCGGCGGTGGCCGCGGACCATCAGCCGTCCCGGAGGTTACTCCTGTGGCGGGGCGGATCGGTACGGCCGCATGGATCGCAGGGCGCCGCCGCGCAGCGATTGCGGCGCATGGCCCGCACCGGCGAGAAGTTCGACAGGCCTTGGCCATCGCCGCGCGAACTCCTGTCGCGGGCCTGATCGGCTGCGCCGACGCAAGCCCGGAATGGAGGAAGGACGCGGCAGGTGTCGGACAGGTACTAGTACCAAGGTCTCATTGTCGGCCGTTGACGCGCTGAAGATGCTCGGAACCCTACGTCGGGCGACCGCCCGACTACGGACAGTGCGGAGGCCCACCCATGCACTCTCGAACGCCGAGCCACTGGCGACGACGCGTCACCCTCATCATCAGCGCGGCGGTGCTGAGCCCGATGATCATCGCCGGCTTCACCGGTACCGCCGAAGCGGCGTCGTCGAAGGGGTGTACGGACGGCGCCTTCGCGCTGGTGAATCTCGCGACGGGTGTGACGGTGGCGAGCGGCCCCGACCTGGTGAGTGCCACCATCCCGGCGGATCAGCTCGGGGACCGCTTCGGGGTGCGCGGGCGGTATGCCCAGTTCGACGTGCGCAGCAGTGACTTCGCGGTGTTCGACCAGGCCTTCACCGGCGCGGCCAATCCATTGGACATGACCGGCGGACGCTTCACCCCGGTGTTCGCCAGCAAGATTCCCGACCACCGCGGCCTGACGTTGAGCAGTGACGTCTCGGTGCAGCTGGCGAACGAGAACCTGGAGGTCTCCCGAACCGGCACCGGGGTGTCGATGAAGATCACCGCGAAGGACTGCGCCCAGGGTGGCATCTTCCAGATGGAGCCGCAGCGCGCCGACCAAACCGCCACCCGGATCGTGCACACCCTGGCCACCTCGGACACCCCCGGCCTGACGCCGTTCTACTTCGACAACCCCAATTTCCGCGCCCGGCTCGGCCAGTTCCTCGGCGCGGACTGCACGAGCGTCGAGACCGGCCCGCCCAGCAAGTTCTGCGTGCAGGTCACCGCCAGGGTGAACATCGCGAACGACCTGTCCCCCGACTTCGTCATGCGGGACAGTGCCCAGGTCGCGACCCGAGTGCCACAGCCCGACTGCAACACCGCCGACCCGGTGACGCCGAGCGTCCGGCACTGCGGCGGGGTCTCCGTGTGGGACGTGTCCAGCGGCGGCCGGATGGGCTTTGTCACCGGCGAGGACAGCGTCGAGGTGGCCAACCCGCCGACGAACTGCGTCCACAAGTGCCAGGCGCAGAACCAGGTGAGGGGCCGACTCGTCGTGCTCGGCTTCCCGTTCCCGGTCCCCGACGGCAGCCGGCTCACGCCGCGCATCGCGCCGCTGCCGGTCGGCTGACGCACCCTGGCCCGAGCCGTCCATCGGTCTCCGGCCGAGATCG
Source organism: uncultured Actinomycetota bacterium (assembly GCA_963709895.1). Lineage (GTDB taxonomy): Bacteria > Actinomycetota > Actinomycetes > Mycobacteriales > Nakamurellaceae > Nakamurella. Next base: position 370,409 of record CAVPYD010000005.1, read on the forward strand.
CCGGGTCCCGTTTTCGGAGCGGGCCCGGCGATCAGCCGGTGGTGGGCAGCCCCGCGACCGGCTGCGTCATCGGCCGACAACGGCCGTCCACCATTTCCAGCACGACGTCCCCGAGTCGGGCATCCGAGGCCCGGTGGGTGACCAGCAGCACGGCCCGGTCCGCGGTCGGCCGCATGATCAGATCGGTGACGGCGTCGGCGGTGGCCGGGTCGAGGTGCGCGGCCGGCTCGTCGGCCAGCAGTACCGGACGATCCGCCAGTACCGCTCGGGCCAGCGCCACGCGCTGGCGTTCGCCGCCCGACACCGCCTGACCGTGCTCGCCGACCCGGGTTTCCAGCCCGTCCGGCAACGAGTCGAGCCAATCCCCCGCCCCGACCGCCCGGAGCGCGTCCGCCACCTGCTCATCGGTCGCGCCGGGTCGGGCGAGCCGGATGTTCTCGGCCAGCGAGGAGTCGAAGAGGTACGCCCGCTGGTCGCACCAGCCGAAGAGGCCGCGCACCGCCTCGGCGTCCAGGTCAGCGGTGTTGACCCCGTCGACCGTGATGGTGCCGGCGGTTGGCGTCAGGAACCCGAGAAGCACTGCCAGCAGGGTGCTTTTCCCTGATCCGGATTCGCCCAGCAGGACCGTCCGACGACCAGGCACCAGGTCGAGATCGACCTCTGTCAACGCGTCCCGCTGCGCTCCCGGGCCAGCGGGCGCTGACGCCGCGCATCGCGATCACCGGCCCGCCCCGGTCCTGCGGCAGCGGAAGGGGATCGATCGGGGCCGGCGCCGTCACCGGCTGCGCGTCCAGCACGGCGAACAACCGCCCGGTCGAGGCCGCGGACCGGCGCAGCGTGGAGGCCGCGAAACCGACCGCCTGCACGACGTCGGTCAGCGCCAGCGGGGTCAGCACGATCACCGCCAGCAGCACGGGATCCAGATCGGCGTCGGCCACCGCTGGGACCCCCCAGCGGGCGGCCAACCACACCGCGGCACCCATCGACAGCACCGCGAGCCCGGTGGCCAGCCCCGCCGCACGGGCAGTGGACGCGGTCACCCGGTGATGCTCGCGCTCGATGGCGTCGAGGTCGGCCATCCGCCCGTCCAACGCCCCGAGCACGGTCAGCTCCGGCAGATCGTCGAGGATCTCGTTGACCAATCGGGCGCGTCGGGCGCGTTGTCGGACCACTTGCCGTTCCGTGCGCGCGGTCCACCGCGCGGTGATCAGCGGTGCCACCACGCAGGCCAACACCAGGCAGGCGGCGAGCGCGACACCGGCCGCTGGCAGGATCAGCACCGAGAGCACGACCGTGCCACCGCCCACCAGCACCGCCCCGGCCAGCGGCAGCAGCCCGCGGAGGAACGCGTCGCCGGCGTCGTCGACGTCATCGACCATGCGCGACAACAGGTCTCCGCGGCGCCACAGCGGCAGGCCGGCCGGGGCCAGCACCGCCAGGTGCGCGACGAGTCGTTCCCGCAGCCTGCCCAGCACCCGGAACGCCGCGTCGTGGGAGACCAGTCGTTCGAGGTAGCGCAGCACGCCGCGCCCGATGCCGAAGGTCCGCACGGCGACGACCGCGACCATCAGGTACAGCACCGGCGGCTGCTGGGCCGCCCTGGCGATCAGCCAGGCGGAGGTGGCCATCAGCGCGACGGCGCACCCGGAGGCCAGCCCACCCAGGATCGCCGCGCCGACCAACCGGCCGCGGACCCCGCGGGCCTCGCCGATCAGCCGGACCAGCGGTGACCGGTGCCGTGGCTTCGCGGTCGCGGCGTGCCGGCCGTGGGCAGGGGTTCGGCGGTGGTCGCCGCGGTCGCCGCGGTCACCATGGCCCGACCGCCGTCAGCGCCTCCGGATTGTCCTGCGGCAGGGTCAGCGGGGCGTCGGAGTCCAACTCGATCACCTGGTCGGCGATCGCCAGCGGGCCGTTGCGATGGGTGACCAGGACGACGGTGCGCCCGGCCGCGCCGCGGGCGATCCCGTCGAGCACCCGACGCTCGGTGTCGGCGTCCAGGGACGCGGTCGGCTCGTCGAGCAGCAACACCGATGACGGCCGCGCGAGTGCGCGGGCCAGCGAGAGGCGTTGACGTTGCCCCTGACTGATCCCGGACCCACCCTCGCCGAGGGCGCTGTCCCAGCCCTGCGGCAGCGCGTCGACGAAACCAGCGGCGTCGGCCCAGTTCAGCGCGGCGCGCAACGTCGCGTCGTCGACCCCGTCGCTGCCGAGCGCCAGGTTGTCCCTGATGGTGCCGGCCTGCAGGGCGGCGCCCTGGCCGGCCCAGGACAAGCCTGGAACGCCACGCCCCGGGGTCGACGTCGGCGAGATCGAGGTCAGCGGCAGGGGTCTGGTCCGCGGGCGGTCCGCCCCCACCGCCGGCCGAGCCCTCCACCAGGACGCGCCCGGTGTCCGGCCCCAACATCCCGGCGAACAGGTGCAGCAGCGGTGGTCTTGCCGATCCCGCTCGGCCCGACGATGACGGTGACCCGGCCGGCCGGGATCCGCAGCGTCAGCGGGCCGACGGCCCCCCGCTCGCCCGGGGTCCCGATCGTCACGCCCGTCCAGCCGCAGGCCCGGCAGCGCGGGCAGGTCCGTTCGCGTTCCCGGTTCCGGGACCGGCGTTTCCAGCACCGCCAGCACCTTGGCGGTGGCGGCAACCCCGTCCGCCGCGGCGTGGAACTGGGTGCCCAACTGGCGCAGCGGCAGGTAGGCCTCCGGCGCGAGGATCAGCACGGCCAGCCCGACCTGCAGCGTCAGGTCGCCGTAGACCAGCCGCAGGCCGATGGCCACGGCGACCAGCGCGACGGACAGCGAGGCCAGCAATTCCAGCACCATCGACGACAGGAAGGCGACCCGCAGCGTCACCATCGACGTCTTGCGGTAGTCCTCCGTCACCTGCCGCACGGAGGCGGCCTGCGCCTTCGCCCTGCCGAACACCTTCAGCGTCGGCAGGCCGGCGATGACATCGGCGAAGTGTCCGGCGAGCCGGGACAGCGACTCCCACTTGGCCTTGGTCTGCCGGTCGGTGTACCAGCCGACCAGCGCCATGAACAGCGGGATCAGCGGCAGGGTCAACGCCACGATGATGGCGCTGGTCAGGTCGGCGGTGAACAGGTAGCCGAGCATGATCAACGGGATCAGCACGGACAGCACCAGCTGCGGGAGGTAGCGCGCCACGTAGTCGTGCAGGGAATCGACGCCGGTGGTGGCCAGCACCGACAACTCGCCGGAGTTCTCCCCGGACCGCCAGCGCGGGCCGAGGGTCGCGGCCTTGCGCAGCAGGTCGCGGCGCAAGCCCGGCGGTGACGGACACCGCGCTGCGTTTGGCGATCTCCTCCGACGCCCAGGCCAACCCCGCGCGGATCGCGATCACCACCGCCAGCGCGATCAGCCGGTCGGCGACATCGGGCAGGCCGGCCCCGCCGATGATCACGTCGGCCAGGATGCCGGCCAGCAGCACGGCCTGGGTGATCACCGCGACGGCGCTGAGCACCGCAAGCCCGACGGAGATCACCAGCAGCGTGCGCACGCCCGCGGCGTACCGCATCAGCCGGGGGTCGAGTGGTCTCACCGGTCCAGTGTCACAGAACGGACCGACAGTGCCGGTGACGACCGGCGCGATCATGCATGGTCGCGCGGTCACCTGCGGCGATCGAACGGACCGAACGTCACGACGACGCGGGGTATCGGACCCACTCGCGTAGACGGGCAGTTCGGTCGGTGACGGCGGGATGTTCTTGACGGAGATCCGCTTGCGGAACACCCAGTAGCTCCAGGCCTGGTAGGCCAGGATGACCGGCACGAAGGCCAGCGCCACCCAACTCATCAGGGTCAGCGTGTACGGCGTCGACGCGGCGTTCTCGATGTTCAGCGAGAACAGCGGGTCGGTGGTGGAGGGCAGCACGTCCGGGTAGAGCGAGCAGAACCAGCCGATGACCAGCGCAGCGGTGGACACGGCCGAGAGCACGAACGCCCAACCGTCCCGGCCGATCCTGGTCAGCCCGTAGGCCGCCACCAGGGCAACGACGGCGACCGCACCGACGATCATCGACAACGTGGTGCCGCGGATGAACTGCTGCCAGATCACCGCGACGGCCATGGCCAGCACCGCGAACGGGCCGACCGTGGTGGCGAACTTGCGCGCCCGGCCGCGGACCTCCTCGGTCGTCTTCAGGGCCAGGTACACGCCGCCGTGGGTGAGGAACAGCAGCAGCGTGGTGATGCCCATGATCAGCGCGAACGGGTTGAGCAGGGTGAAGAAGTTGCCGGTGAACTCATGCTGCGCGTCGATCGGCACGCCGCGCACGATGTTCCCGAACGCCACGCCCCACAGCAGCGCCAGCAGCCAGGAGGTGATCAGGATCGACCAGTCCCAGCGCGCTCGCCACACATCGGAATGCCCCTTGCCGCGGTACTCGAACGCCACCCCGCGGACGATCAGGCAGACCAGGATCAGCAGCAGCGCCAGGTAGAAACCGGAGAACATCGTCGCGTACCACTCCGGGAACGCCGCGAAGGTGGCGCCGCCCGCGGTCAGCAGCCAGACCTCGTTGGCATCCCACACCGGGCCGATGGTGTTGATCAGCACCCGGCGGCCCTTCTCGTCCTTGCCGACGATCCGGAGCAGCGCACCGACGCCGAAGTCGAATCCCTCCAGCACGAAGTAGCCGATCCACAGCACGGCGATCAGCAGGAACCAGAGAACGTTCAGCGACACGGAGGATGCCTCCTCGTAACGGCTGGGCGCCGATGTCGGCGGTCAGCGGGTGGTGAATGGGTGGTGACTGAGCTGGGTGGTGCTGGATGGTGCTGGGTGATCAGGTGCTCGGTGCGATCGGCAGATCGGGCGAGCCGATCAATAGGCAAAGGCCAGCGGTTTCTCGTCCGTGTCGGTCTTACTAGACGGGCCCGTCCCGGCGCCACCGCCAGGCGGAAGTCTCCGCTGGATGGATGCCAGCGCCTCCTCCTCGGACGGCGGGCCGATCTTGACGTACTTGACCATCAGCCCGACCTCGATCACCGCCAGCACTCCGTACAGCACGGTGAAGACGATCAGCGAGGTCAGCACGGCCCCGCCGGACACCGAGGGTGAGACCGAGTCCGCGGTCTTGAACAGGCCGACCACCGTCCACGGCTGGCGACCCATCTCGGTGAAGATCCAGCCGGTGGTGTTCGCCACGACCGGTCCGGCGATGGCGATCATCGCCAGTCGCCACACCCACTTGGACTCCGGGAGCCGACCCTTGCGGGTGAGCCACAGGCCGACGATCGAGACCAGGATCATGATGAACCCGGCGCCCATCATCAGCCGGAACATCCAGTAGACCAGCGGGATGTTCGGCCGGTAATCGCCTGGGCCGTACTGGTTCTCGAACTGGGCCTGGACGTTGTTGATGCCCTCGACGGTGCCGTCGAACGATCCGGTGGCCATGAAGGACAGCACGCCGGGCACGCGCAGCGACCACACCTCGCTGCTGCCGTCCAGGGTGCCGATGGTCACCAGCGAGAACGACGCACTCGAGGTGGTGTCGTACAGCGCCTCGGCGGACGGCCATCTTCATCGGCTGCACCTCGGTCATCACCTTGGCCAGCATGTCGCCGGTGACGAGCACGGCCAGCGAACCGATCAGCATCCCGACCAGGCCGATCCGCACGGACGGCCGGAACACCGCGACCTCCCGGCGCTTCATCAGGAAGTACGAGGCGACGCCGGCCAGCAGCGCCGCGCCGCTGAGGATGGAGGCGGCGAGCACGTGGGCGTACGCGGCCAGGTTCAACGGCTGGGTCAGCACGGCCCAGACGTCGTTCATCTCGGCGCGCGCTCCCTCGAGCCGGTCCTCGTTGACCGTGATGCCCACCGGGTTCTGCATGAACGAGTTGGCGGCGATGATGAAGAACGCCGACAGCATGGTGCCGATCGAGACCAGCCACATGCAGGTCAGGTGCAGCTTGGCCGACAGCTTGTCCCAGCCGAAGATCCACAGACCGAGGAAGGTGGATTCCAGGAAGAAGGCGAGCAACGCCTCCATGGCCAGCGGGGCGCCGAAGACGTCACCGACGAACCGGGAGTAGCTCGACCAGTTCATCCCGAACTGGAACTCCTGCACGATGCCGGTGACGACGCCGATCGCGAAGTTGATCAGGAACAACTTGCCCCAGAACTTCGCCGCGCGCAGGTACACGGGGTTCTTGCGTGCGCACCCAGGCCGTCTCGATGATCGCGATGAAGAAGGCCATGCCGATCGTGATCGGCACGAAGAAGAAGTGATAGACGGTGGTGATCCCGAATTGCCATCGGGCAAGCGCCAGTGAGTCCATCGTGGCTCCTTCGTACAGGTCGTTACGTCTCGTCACATGCGTTAGGCCGATCGGGTCGATCGGTCATGATCACGAGCCTGACGCCGGGCCACCACGACGTCCAAGGACCAAGGTCCCTAATCCAGTGTGACGCCTCTCACGCGCCTTCGCAGAAATCGGCTCGTGTCCTACGCCACGGGCGAACGCGCGGGATCTGGCGGGGTCCGGATGGCACGATGAAGGAGTTCGGAAGAACGTTCAACCACCGGTCCAACGACACGGTGGTATCGAACAACCTGCAGGAGGCTCTGTCGTCTTAACAACAGCAGTCGTCTCAACAAGAGCAGTCGCAGTCACAGCAGGCTCGGATCCAGCCGTCAGGCCGGACCACCGGGACGGTCCCCCGCAATCGAGGGGCCGGCACGCGCACGGTACGGATGTACCGCCACCAACCGAGGTGGCCGACGATGGGAGGACACAATGACCGGAGCACTGGCCAGTCCCACGACACTCACCGCCGCCGACCGCTGCGATCGCTGCGGTGCCGCCGCCGTGGTCCGCGCAGTCCTGCCGACCGGGGGTGACCTCTTGTTCTGCGGCCACCACGCCCGGGAGCACTCCGACCGGCTGGAAGAACTCGCAGCGGTCATCCACGACTCGCGCCACGCGGGCTGATCAACCCGTCACACCTCGAACCTGACACCAGGCACTTTTCCGTTCAGGGGCGCCCCACAGCGGGGCGCCCCTGAACGCTTTCTACCCACCCCTTCGGTCCCGCCGCCGGTGAACCCGCTTCCGGAGCGGCCGGGATCACGCCACACTGAACGAGTGGTCCCCGACCGCGGGGCCGGATCGGGGCGCGGCACGCGACCGCTCACGTCGGTCGGCGCCCCGGTCAGGGTGGGTCAGAGGACGAAAGGTGGGTCATGGGTCAGCCGATGCCGGGACGCTCGCCGGCCGGGTACTGGCCGGCCCCTGTCCCGCAGGCCGCGCCGCGCGCGGACGTCGCGGGCGCGCTCCTGCTGATCATCGGCGGGGTCGCCGGGGTGGCGCAGCTGTTCCTGCCCTGGCGCACGGTGACCGTCACGGGCACGCCGGCCGGTGACGACGGGTCGATCACCGGCTGGCAGATCTATCGGCTGATCAGGGCGGTGCCCGGGCCGGGGGCCGACCTGACGGTGGTGATGTACACCGTGCTCGGTGCGGCGGTCGGCGGCGGCGCGCTGATCCTGCTCGGGCTCGCGGTGACGATGCCGATCAACCACCGCCCGCTCGGCCTGGCCGCGCTGCTCATCTCGGTCCTGTTGATCCTCGGGTCGTGCTGGATGTTGGTGCGGGCCAAGTCGATCTTCGACGTGGGTCTGAGCGGGCTGTTCGACCAGGCGCAGGTCGGCTGGTATCTCTTCCTGGCCAGCGGGGTGCTCGGCCTGATCGGTGCGCTCAAGGCGTCAACCAGCTGACCGATCCACCGGCCCGCGGCAGAGCACTGCTCGGAGCACGCTCAGAGCAGGCCGAGCAGGTGATCCCGGCGGCGTTCCAGGATGTCCGGACCCGCGGCGGCCGAGGCCGGACCGGGAACCGCCCTGCGGATCTGCGAGTGCACCTTCGCGTGCGGCGCCCCGGTCCGTGCGGCGACCCGGCTGACCAGTTGGTTCACCTCCCGGCGCAGCGCGGCCGCGGCCCGCCAGCCGGTGACGGCGGGATCGACGAGCGCGTCATCCGGATCATCGGCATACCCGGCGCCGTCGAGATCGCCGGTCCGCAGCCGCCCCGCGGCGTCCACCCTCCGCCGCAGGTGTGAATCGCGCTGTGCCAGCAACGCGGCCGTCTGCTCCGGTGAGAGCAGGCCGGGCAGGCCGAGGAATGCCTCGTCATCGGCGGAGACCGGTGCCGGCGTCCACTCGCCGGCACCACCCGCATGCACCACCGACGCTGGCCGTCACCGCCCGCCCGGAGTGCATGACGTGCGCGAACTCGGCCTGCGAGTCCAGGGTGACCATCGCGGGCACCAGGTCACGCTCGGCGGGAGCCGGCAGATCGAGCGGATCCGCATCGCTGTCGTCGGCGCTGGGCGGGGGTGCCATCACATGGTTGCGGTCGAGTTCGAGTTCGGCGGCGAGCGCGACCAGCGGTCGCACGGCCGGCAGGAACACCGTTGCCGACTCCCCCGCCGCCCGAGCGCGCACCACCCGACCGACGGCCTGGGCGAAGAACAGCGGCGTCCGGTAGCTGGTCATCCAGGCCAGGCACGCCGCCCGCGGGATGTCCACGCCCTCGGAGATCATCCGCACGCAGACCGCGATCCGCTGGTCGCTGGTGCGGAACGCCTCGATCCGCTTCGACGCGGCCGGATCGTCGGACAGGATCAGCGCCGGGGCCTGACCGGTGATCTTCCTGACCACCTTGGCGTACGCCCTGGCGTCGTCCTGGTCGCTGGCCAGCACGAGTCCGGCCGCGTCGGTCATGCCGATCTCGCGCAGATGGGTGATCCGCTCGTCCATCGCGGCGATCACGTGCGGCACCCACCCGCCGGACGGGTCCAGCGCGGTCTTCCAGGCGGCTGCCTCCACCGATTTCGTCCCGGCGTCGGTCAACGACGCGGCAATCACCTCACCGGCGCTGTTCCGCCAGCGGGACACCCCGGTGTACGCGGCGAACACCACCGGCCGGACCACCCCGTCGGCCAGTGCCTCCCGGTAGCCGTAGCTGAAGTCGGCGACGGAGCGGAGCAGGTCGCCGTCGGTCTCGTAGGACACGAACGGGATCCGCTCACCCGGCCGGGTCCGGAAGGGCGTGCCGGTCAGGCACAACCGGCGGTGCACGTCACCGAAGGCCTCGGCGGTCGCCTCGCCCCAGGACAGTCCGTCACCGGCATGGTGGATCTCGTCGAGCACCACCAGCGTCCGCACCCGGCGGCAGCGGGCGGCGTGAATCGCCGGCCGCCCGGCCACCTGCGCATAGGTCGTGACGTACCCGTCCGCGCCGGCCGGCACCGGGCCCTGGGCGTTCGTCATTCCCGGGTCGAGCACCAGGCCCACCGCGCCCGCTGCGTCCGCCCATTGCGTCCGCAGGTGATCGGTCGGGCACACCACGACCACCCGGTCGATCACCCGCCTGGCCAGCAACCGCCCGGCCAACGCCAGCGCGAAGGTGGTCTTGCCGGCACCGGGGGTGGCGGTCAGCAGGAATCCGGACGGCCGGTCGACCTCGTCGTAGGCGGTCAGCGCGGCCCGTTGCCAGGGCCGCAGGCGCGTCTCGTCCAGCCGGACTCGAAGCACCTTCTCACCCTCCCCAGCTCGCGGAAAAACCCCCGACGCCACGGCCGATCGCGTTGCCGCGACTGCCATCCGGCGGCTCGAGGGCCGTCCCCGACCTTACCGGTGCCGCGCCCCGGTTCCGGCCAGCGGCGCTCTGTGTCAGCACGGTCCCGCGCGGGAACAGATGAACAACAATGGCCTTGAGCCGGTGACGGGGCGCGTCCCATCCGAACCGACCGGGGCAAGACGGATGCGCCGGGAAGAAGGCTGAACAGATGGCCCCATGCCAGCGAGCGACGTGCGGGCGGGGCGGGTGGATATTGCGGCCTTGTTTCCCGTTGTGTCGCAGTTCCGGAGCGCAGCCGATCAGGGCATGCTCGTAGGGTGAGCAGCCCTCGTCCGCCGTTCGACGATCCGACCCGGCGCCTCCCGCCGGCCGGTCCAGCTGCCCACCCACACGAGTCCGCCCAGCCGAACACCGCTGCCGGCAACGCCGCGCAGTCGGATCGGTCCGACGCCTGCCGTCAACGGCGTCGACCCAGGCGTTGCCGGCCAACGGACTCTCGTCGAGTTCGCCGGCGGACTCCGACGCGACCGTGGCGATCTACCGGACGGCGCACGCGTTGGCGGCCGACGGCTCGGAGACGATCCCCTGGCACCAGCACGTCACCGGGCCCGTCCTGGTCCCGGTACCGAAGGTGCGGCACCGCTGGCGCAAGATCGCCGCGCGCACGCTGAGCAAGGCCTGGAGCGACTCGCTGTTCGGGATGAGTTCGCAGGCGGCGTTCTGGTGCGCGCTGTCCACCGCCCCGCTGCTGCTGGCGTTGCTCGGCATGATCGGTTACGTCGTCAATTGGTACTTCCCGGCAGGGACGATCGACCAGGTCAGGGACCAGATCCTGCTGTTCCTGAACACCATCTTCAACGAGGAGGTCGCCAACAACCTGGTCGGCGACACGGTGAACACCATCCTGCGCAACGGGCAGGCCGACGTGGTCTCGATCGGCCTGGTGATCAGCATCTGGGCCGGCTCGTCGGCGATGTCGGCGTTCGTCGAGTCCATCACCATCGCCTACAACCAGCACGAATTCCGCCATCCGGTGGCCGAACGGTTCTTCGCCCTCGGCGCTGTACATCATCGCGCTGGCCGCCGGGATCTTCATGCTGCCGCTGCTGGCCATCGGCCCGGAGTATCTGCCGCGGCTGTTCCCCGAGCAGTGGCGCGATCAGGTCGCCACGATCGTCAACTACGCGTACTTCCCGGTGATCGCCATCGGGCTGATCCTGATGCTGTCGGTGCTGTACAAGGTCGCGCCCAAGCACAAGCACCCGTGGCACCGCGGGCGTGCCGGGCGCGTTCCTGGCCGCCGCCGTCTTCATCGTCGCCAGCGTCGGGCTGCGGCTGTACCTGTCGTACGTGTACTCGCACGGCCTGACCTACGGGGCGCTGGCCACCCCGATCACGTTCCTGCTGTTCTACTACTTCGTCTCGATGGCCGTGATCATCGGCGCGCAGTTCAACAACGCCATGCTCGAGTTCTACCCGCCCCGGCGGTCCAAGCGCGAGCAACGCAAATGGCGGGCCTACGACCCGACCCGCGACGCCGCCGCGCCCGGAGATTCCGCCGGCGCCCGGCCAGCCCTGAGTTCGGGTCAACACCGGTCGGCCGCAGGGCCGGGCTCAGTCGCCCTTGCGCATCCGGTCGTAGATCTTCTTGCAGTCCGGGCAGACCGGCGAGCCGGGCTTGGCCTGGCGGGTCACCGGGAACGTCTCGCCGCACAGCGCGACCACGTAGTTGCCCGTCACGGCCGACTCCACGATCTTGGCCTTGCGGACGTAATGGAACATCTTCGGTGTGTCGTCGGTGTCCTGATCGACCGGCTTCTCGAGTACCTCGGTGGTCGTGCTCGTCATTGCTGTCTCCCGGCTGATTCGCTCTGCACGATCGTTACCGGTCATGATGCCACCGCCGGCGAGAACGCCGACGGTGATGACGATGGTCGAGAAGGAGCCGCACCGTGCCGTCCGAGCCGATCCAACTGCACCCCGAGGTGGCCGACGCCCTGCGCGCCGGCCGGGCGGTGGTCGCGCTGGAGTCGACCATCCTGGCGCACGGCCTCCCGCGCGGCGACAACCGCACCATTGCGGACCGGATCGAGGATCGGGTGCGCGCCGCGGGCGCGGTGCCGGCCACCGTCGCGGTGCTGGACGGAGTCGTCCGGGTCGGGTTGACGGCGCCGGAGTTGGACCGGCTGCTGCGGCGAGGACGGCATCGCGAAGCTCTCCGTGCGGGACGTCGGGGTGGCCGTCGCGCTGGGACTCACCGGGGCAACGACGGTGGCGTCCACGTCGGCGCTGGCCCATGTCGCGGGCATCGCGGTGTTCGCCACCGGCGGTCTCGGCGGGGTGCACCGTGGCGCCGCGGAGTCCTTCGACATCTCCGCCGATCTCGGTGTGCTCGGCCGCACGCCGGTGCTGGTGGTGTGCGCCGGGGTGAAGTCCATCCTGGACGTGCCCGCCACCCTGGAGTACCTGGAGACCCTGTCGGTGCCGGTGATCGGTTACCGCAGCGACGCATTCCCCGGGTTCTACCTGTCCGATTCCGGCCAAGCGTGCCGTGGCGGGTGGACACCGCCGAGCAGGCCGCGGCCATCGTGCGGGCCCGCGCGGCGCTGGGCACCGACCGGGCCGGCGTGGTGCTCGCCAACCCGTTGCCGACCGACCGTCAGCTCGACCCCGGCCTGCACGACCGGACGCTCGCCGCCGGCCTTGCGCTACTGGCCGACGAGGGCATCACCGGCAAGGACGTGACACCCAGGCTGCTGGAGTACTTCCACACCGCAACGGACGGCGAGAGCCTGCGCGCCAACGTCGAACTGGTGCTGGCCAACGCCTTTCTGGCCGGCGGGGTGGCCGCCGCGCTCGCCCGGCCGCCGGCCATGGACGCGGATCGGTGAACGCCGCACCCGCGCCGCAGGTGACGGTGATCGGGGACGTCGGCCTTGACGTGCTGGCCCGAGTATCCGGCCCCGTCGCGCTGGGCCAGGACACCAGGGCCAGGGTGAGCGTCGCTCCCGGCGGCGCGGGCGGCAACACCGCCGCGTGGCTGGCCAGGCACCACCTGGACGTCACGCTGCTGGCCAGGGTGGGCGCGGACGAGGCCGGGCACACCCTGGCCACCGAGCTGGCCGCCGACGGCGTGCGCTGCCGGTTCGCCGTCGACGCCCTGCTACCCACCTGCTGCGTCGTGGTGGTGGTCGCGCCGGACGGGGAACGGACGATGCTGTCGGACCGCGGAGCGAACGCGGCGCTGTGCCCGGACGACGTCATTCTCGAACCGGTGACCGGCCGCGGACACCTGCACCTGTCCGGATACGTGTTGCTGGACAGCGCATCCCGCCCGGCCGGACTGGCCGCCCTACACCAGGCGATGACCCTGGGCTGGACCACATCGGTGGATCCGCAGGCCGCTTCGCACCTGGCCGCGGCCGGGGCCGGCAACTTCCTGACGTGGGTCGACGGCGTGGACCTGTTGCTGCCCAACGACTCCGAACTGGACGCACTGGGCGGTGCGGCGGCGGCACTGGCGGCGGCGCACGCCGTGGTGGTCACCCACGGGCGACTGGGCGCCTCCTGGTTGACGCCCACCACCGAGCGGGTCAGCGTCGCGCCGCAGGGGGCACGCGCAGCGGACAGCGAGGGCGACTCCGCGAGCGGGACCACCAAGGACACCACGGGCGCCGGCGACGCCTTCAACGCCGGCCTGCTCGCCTCCTGGCTGCGCGGCGACGACCCGGAGTCGGCGCTGCGGCACGGGGTGCTGGCCGGCACCGCCGCGACCTCCCGGGTGGGCGCACGGCCGGCTGCGGACGCTGGACCGAACTCCGGTGGACCAGCGACGGCCGGCGCGGCGCCGACCGGCTCACGGCCGACCGGCAGCTCCCGCTGACAGATCCGGATCGGCGTCGACGGTCTCGGTGTCCCGCAGACCGTGGCCGACCGCGTTCCCCGGCGCAGGCAGGGCGCGCTCGTAGTTGATCGTGCCCGCCGGAGCCACCTTCGCTCGCTTGCGCGCCGGACGGTCGTTGGCCACCAGCACCGCCATCCAGGGCAGCGGCACCGAGATCGCGATCACCAGCAGCGCCAGCCATGGGGTCTGGTAGAGCAGGCAGGCCACGATGAGGAACGGCACGCGCATCCCCATCATGATCATGTAACGGGTACGCCGGCGCTTGAGTTGGTCGTCGTAGGACTCGTCGGCCCCGGTGATCACGGTGGCCTGCACCCGCCGCGAGCCGACGGAACCACCGGCCCCGGTGGGCGAGCCCACCCGGCCGCTCTGGTCGTACCAGTCCTCGCCCGATGTCACCGGACCCTGGCCCGAAAATGACGTCATCCACTACACCCCGCTCCGATGAACAGTTTTGCTTGATCGAACGATCACGGACAGCGGGCGTAGCCAGCCACCGGACTGCGCCAACCGACACGCTACGCCGATGATCGGGGGTCGCGAGTGACCGCGAGAGCGCAACGGCACAGAGCGGCACAGAACGACACAGAACGACACAGACCGGACGTCAGGCCCCGGCCGCCGCCGCCTTGGCAGCGGCCTTGGCTGCCTTCTTCGCGGCCCGCACCTGGCCAAGGGATTCCTCGTCCACCACGTCGGCAACCGACACCCGGCTCCCGTCGTCGCCGAACGCGCCCGCCGCTTCCCGCCAGCCGGGTGGTTGCACGCCGTACTGCTTGCCGAGCAGCGCCAGGAAGATCGCCGCCTTCTGCGCGCCGAATCCCGGCAGGGCGGCGATCCGCTTCCGCAGCTCAACGCCGGAGGGCACATCGGCCCACAGATTGCTGGCGTCACCGTCGTACGACTCCACCAGCACCCGGCAGACACCCTGCACGCGCCCGGCCATCGAGCCCGGGAAGCGGTGCACCGCAGGGGGTCTGGCGCACAGTGCGGCGAATTCCTCCGGGTCGGCGGCCGCAATGGCCGCCACGTCCAGCCGCCCGCCCATCCGCTCGGCGATCACCGCCGGACCGGAGAATGCCTTCTCCATCGGTACCTGCTGGTCCAGCACCATCCCGATCAGCAGGGCATTGCCGTCGGCGGCCAGCAGGGCGTCGGCCTCGTCGTCACCGGTCAGATACATCCGTGTCGCAGTCATGCCAGCCAGCCTGGCATGCGATGAGCGCCCGCGACGAGACCCTCGCGCGAGGTTTGCACCGCGACGGTGTGGAGTGTGACGATCTCGACATCACCTGAATCGACCGGGCCCACGTCGGCGCCCGTCGGGGCAGGACCTGCCGCGGCTGAGCCCGCCTTCATCGACGAGGTGTTCCTTGCGCCGTCTGCTGCCAACCGGAGCCATCACCGGTCTCGCTGTCGCTCTCGCCGCCGGACTCGTGGTGTCCGCGGCGCCGGCCGACGCCGCCACCCCGCGGATCGCCTGCGGGTCGCACCTCGCCGGCAACACCACGCTGACCCGCGACCTGCACTGCACCGGCGACGGGCTCACCCTGGCCCCCGGTGTGCGACTGAACCTGGCCGGTCACCGGCTGTCCGGCAATGGCACCGGGGTCGGCATCACGGTGGTCGACGGTGACCGCAACGCGGTGCTGAACGGCCGGATCCAGAACTGGGCGACCGGCATCCAGTACGCCGGCGCGAGCATCGAGGAGTTCAAGCCCGTCACGCTGTCCGACCTGCGGGTGGTCGACGCGCCGCTGCGGCTGGAGGCTGCGGCCGTCAGCCTGCAGCGCAGCAACCTGCTGCGCTCGCCCATCTATCCGTCCGTCACATCGCTGACCATCAGCCACTCGGTGCTGCGGTCGTCGAGCACGTTCGGCGAGATGAACGACATGAAGGTCGTCGACTCGCGGGTGATCGGCGGAGGTCTCGCGCTCGACGAGAACAACCAGCTCAGCATCACCCGGTCGGTGCTCGATGGAACCGGCTATGCCGGCTCGCCCCTGTTCTGCAGCCTGACCATCACGATTGCCGACAGCACCGTCAGGAATTACGCCGTCCCGACCTACCGTTCGAACTTCTGCACGCTGGAGGTCAGCGGGACCAGCTTCTCGAACAACACCGGCGGCGCGATCGTCAGCGAGACGTCCGAGACACCGACGGTCGTCTCGAGGAGCACCTTCCGCGGCAACGGGGTGGCGATCACCGGCTCTTCGCTGCGGGTGACCGACAGCACGTTCACCCGCAATGCCGCCGGCGTCGTCGTCGACGACCCGACCGGCAGCACCGTCACCGGCAACGTGTTCCGCGGCAACACCGGCAGCGGGATCTACACCGACGGAACGGGTCTCGCCGTTGGCGGCACCACCGCGATCGGCAACGGCGCCTACGGCATCCACGCCCCCGCTGCGGCCGACCTCGGCGGCAACGTCGCCCGCCGGAACGGCACAGCGGATTGCGTCGGCCTGGTGTGCGCCACCCGGTGACGGTTGCCCGGTCGGTCCGTATTTCGGCCGACCGGCCCGGTCCGACCCGTAGGAGATCGCGCCGCTGAGTCCTACTCTCGAAACCATGGGCGCCCGCGCAGTACCCACCGAGCGGCAACTACTCACCGAGCGTCGGCGACCGGTCAGGTGGGCAGCGTCGGGCTGGGGCTTCCGGACGGTGCGGCTCAACG
This sequence comes from uncultured Actinomycetota bacterium, assembly GCA_963709895.1. Taxonomy (GTDB): domain Bacteria; phylum Actinomycetota; class Actinomycetes; order Mycobacteriales; family Nakamurellaceae; genus Nakamurella. The sequence continues at coordinate 386,593 of CAVPYD010000005.1, forward strand.
CGGCCGGCACCGCGGCCGTACTGGCGCCGGGTGCGTTGGCGGGCGCGGGCCTCGGGTTGCTGACGTCGGTCCGGACCGCCACCTCACCGTCGAAGAGCCTCACCCGGGTGCTGATCCTCGGCGTCGGCGGCGCCGTCACCGGGTTGATCCTGGCCCGCATCGCTGACGAGCAGCGCTGGCGCGGCAGCTCGACGTCACTGCAGCTGGACGAACCCGACGAGGCATTGGACCTGATGCAGGCCATCCGGGCCGCCGGGGTGGAAGCGGACATGATCAGGGCGGACGCCGACGCCCGCGCCGATGCCCATGCCGATTTCGGCGCCTACGCGCTGCGCTATCGCCGCAAGGACGAGGGTCGGGTGCGCGCGGTGCTGGCGGCGCGCACAGCCAGCTAGCCTTCCCGGGTGATGCAGCCCCACCCCCTGTCGGAGACACCGCACCCGTCACCCCCGGCTGCGGCCGCGGCGCTCCCGTTGTCCGACCTCGACCTCCTCGACCGGTTCGGTGACGACCTGCGGGCCGCCGGCTACGACTCCACCGCGGTCCCGGAACTGCTCGGGGCGTCCGCGCACCGCGCGCTGGCCCGCGGGGAATTCGGGCCGGCCCTCCGCGCGACCCGGGACCGCTCGCCGCTGGCCGTGCTGATCCGGTTGTTCCTGCTGGGCACGAGCGAGGACGAGCGGCAGATCCGGCGGGCGCTGCCGGAGACGCCGATCACGGAGGCCGTCGCCCACGGCCTGCTGGAGCGGGACGGGACGGACCTGCGGGCCGCGCTCGACGTCCGCCCGCACGCGGCCGACTCGACGGAGTTCCTGCTGGTCTCGGACCTGGACTCGGACACCCGGCCGGGCCCGGTGCGCCCCGACCACGTGCTGGGCGCCGGCGCGGCCTCGATCACCTTGGCCAGAGCCGTCATCAGGGAATCGGTCGGCCGGGCGCTGGACCTGGGCACCGGCTGCGGCATCCAGGCCGTCCATCTCGCCGCGCACGCTTCGACCGTGGTGGCCACCGACACCAACCCACGCGCGCTCGCGCTGGCCGCGGCGACCGCCCGGCTCAACGGCCAGCGCTGGGACCTGCGCCGCGGATCGCTGTACGACCCGGTCGCGGGCGAGCGGTTCGACCTCATCGTGTCCAATCCCCCGTTCATCGTCGGGGAGGGCGAGCAGCGGTTCGCCTACCGCGACTCCGGCGTCGCCGGTGACGGCCTGTGCCAGGCGCTGGTGGGCGGCGTGCGCGACCACCTGAACCCCGGCGGCACCGCGCAGTTGCTGGCCAACTGGATCGTCCGGGAGGACTCCGATTGGCGGGCCAGGGTCGGTGACTGGGTGACCGGCACCGGCTGCGACGCCTGGGTCGTGCAACGCGAGATCGCCGACCCCGCCGAGTATGTCGGGCTCTGGCTGAAGGACAGCGGGGAGGCGGACCGGGGCGGCGACGCCTCGGTGGTGGCCGAGCTGACCAGCCGCTGGCTCGACTACTTCGACCGCGAGAAGATCAGCGGGATCGGCATGGGGGTGATCACCCTGCGCCGGACGGACTCGGCCGACCCGCAGATCACCCTGGACGAGATCACCGGCCAGGGCGAGGACGTCACCGGCCCGGAGGCCGCCGCGTTCCTGGCCCGGCGCGCCTGGGTGACCAGCACCGGCGACGCCGAACTGCTGGCCAGCAAGCTGTCGCTCTCCCCCGCCGCGGTTCTGGAGATGCGGGCGCTGGCCGGGCACCAGGGCTGGACCACCGTGCTGCGGCTGCTGCGTCGCACGGGCGGACCGGGCGCGACCCTGCAACTGGACGAATGGGGGCAGGCGCTGCTCGGCGGCTGCACCGGCGAGGCGCCGCTGCAGCTGCAGATCGATCTGCTCGCGGCCGTGCACGGCCTGGATGCCGAGGCGCTGACCGCAGCCGTGCTGCCGTCCATCAGGGTCGGCATCACCAGGGGGCTGCTGCACCCGGTGTCGAGCTGAGCCGCGGCACAGTCAGCGTGGTCGGCGGGTCAGCGTGGTCGGCGTGGTCGGGAGCGCTGGTCGGCGCAGTCGGCGCGGTCCGCATAGTCGGCGCGGTCCGGCTGCCCTTCGGCGCGACCCGTCAGTCCCGGTTCTCCGCCGTGCGCCCGCGGTACCACGCAACCCCACCGGCCGTCACCCCGGCCAGCGCGCCGAGCGAGAGCACCCGCCGGAAGCTGAGCACGGAGAGCACCGAACCGGCGGACAGCACGGAGTAGATGGACGCGGCCGACAACACCGACCCGATCGAGGCGAACGACGAGACCGACCCGACGGACAGGATCGACCCGGACGAGCCGATCGACAGGATCGAACCGGACGATCCGATGGACAGGATCGAGCCGGTGGAACCGATGGACCACTTCGATCCGGAGGACCCGATCGAGGAGACCCAGCCCGTCGGGTCGTGCCCGTCCGGCCGGCCGGGATGACCGGCGACGGCCGGTGTTCCCTTGCGTCGAGCGGCCCTGCGGTGCGCATGCATCTCGGGGACCGGGTTCTGTGCAGCCATGACGTCATCGTGCCCTACCGGGCAAGAGCTGTCTGCGGTGGAAATCGCCGCCCGGCGGGCCGGTCAGGCACCGCGCTCGGCTCGTCACGGGTGCTCTGCCACGATCGTCGGGTGCGAGCCGTTGCGACCAGGGTGATCTCCGCAAGCGTCAGCGTGGACGGGGCGGTGGTCGGCGAGCTCGACCGTCCCGGGCTGCTGGTGCTGGTCGGCGCCACCCACACCGACAGCGCCGACACCGCCAGGGCGATGGCCGGCAAGCTGCACGAGCTGCGCATCCTTCGCGACGAGCAGTCCTGTGCCTCCGCCGGCGCCCCGCTGCTGATCGTCAGCCAGTTCACCCTGTACGGCAGCACCGGTAAGGGCCGGCGGCCGTCCTGGATCGACGCCGCGCCCGGTCATCTCGCCGAGCCGTTGATCGACGAGCTGGTCGCCGAACTCCGGCGGCGCGGCGCCGAGGTGGCCACCGGCGTGTTCGGGGCGATGATGCAGGTCACCAGCGTGAACGACGGTCCGTTCACGCTGATCGTCGAGCTCTGACCCGGGCGAGCGACCCCCGCCCGGGCGTCGTGACCGCTCGGGTCATTTGACCGCGACTGCGTTGGACGCCGCCGACGCCGGGCCGGCCCCGATGGCGTTGATGGCCTCCACGATGAACGCATACTTGCCGGCGGGCAGGGCCACCTTGAGCGAGCGCACCGAGGCCTTCTGGATCGGGAACGTCGTGGTGCCGATCACGGCTCCGCCGGTACCGATGGCCAGCGCGGAGACCCGGTAACCGGTGATCGGGGTACCGCCGGTCGACGCCGGTGGGTTCCACTTGGCGGTGGCGCTCCGAGTGCCGCCGGCCGCCTTGCCGATCACCGGAGCGCCCGGAATCGTCGCCGGGGTGACGGCGGACGATGCTGCCGAGTAGGCGCCGGTGCCAACGGAGTTCACCGCCGCCACCTTGAACGTGTACGCCTTGCCGTTGGTCAGCCCGGTCACGGTGGCACTGGTCGCGGTGCCACCCACCACGAATTTCGCGGAACCGGCGACGCCCTTCAGTAGCGGCTGCACATAGAAGCCGGTCAAGGCCGAGCCGCCGTCGCTGGCCGGCGCCGCCCAGGTCACCGTCACCGAGGCATCGCCGGCGACGACGGTCTTCACCGTCGGAGCACCCGGCGTCGTGGTCGGTTTGAAGATCGGCGTGACAGGGGCAGACGGAGCCGAGAAGGCGCTGGTTCCCGCGGCGTTGGTGGCCGCCACCTGCAGGGTGTAGGTGGTCCCGTTGGTCAGCCCGGTGACGGTGCCGACCAGGGCAGTGCCGGGCACCGTGCTGGTGATCGGGGTGCCGGCCCCCGCGGTGGGCACCGCGCGGATGGTGAAGCTCGTCGGGGCAAGTCCCGAGCCGGTCGGCATGGTGTAGGTCGCGGTGGCCGAGCCGACGCCCGCCTTGGCGGAGGTGATCGTCGGGACGGCCGGGACGCTGGACGATGCGGTCCCGCCGGCGAACTGGAGCTGTTCGACGTTGAACAGGGTGTCGGTGCCGTCGCTGACCGTCTGCGGGGCCACCACCGGACCTGTTTGGCTGACGATCATCTCGCCGGCGACGGGGCCAGGGGTGATGGTGTAGCTGGACTGCGGGCCCTGGAAGACGGCGGTGTCGACGGCCGTACCCGCGGCCGGGTGGACGATCTCCCGGACCGCCACCAGGTTGCCCGGATCGACCGTGCCGGCGAACACCGCTTGCTGCAGCGTCGGGCCGGTGAGGTTGCTGGTGTCCAGCTCACCCGTCGGGAGTTCCGCCGCTCCGGTGTGCAGGTACTGGTGCTCCATCAGGTCGGTGCTGCCGATCTCGGTGGCCGGGTCGGCCGGGTTGGTCCGGACGCTGATCCGCACCTGCAGCGCCGAGTCCCCGTCGATGATGTCGTTGCCGCCGCGGCCGGTGATGGTGTCGTTACCGCCGCCGCCGAGCAGGATGTCGCCCTCGCCCCACACCGGGCCGGCCAGTGGGCACTGTCCGGACGCGGAGATGGCGGCGACGTCGGCCGCCGTGCCTGCCCAGGTAGCGGCCGGCGGGAGCAGATCGGCCAGCCCCTTGATCCTGGCCACCCCGGCCTGATCGAGGGCGTCGCAACCGCGGAACCCGGCGCCGCCGACGAGGCGCGGTACCGCGAGCACGCCGTCCGTTCCCTTGATGGTGTCGTCCAGGTTCCACCCCGAGTCGGCCTCGGTCTCCTGCCAGCGGTCCCGGTTCACCGTCACCTGGATCGGCAGACCGCCCTGGTTGTTGTTGATCATCATGTCGTCGGCGGCCGGGACGGTGTCGCCCTGATGGGTGGCCCAGTCGAAGCCGCCGACGCCGGCGTTGCGGTCGATACCGGCGTTCTGCAGCATGATGTCGTCGCCGCCCTCGGCGCTGTAGTCGGTGCCGCCGGCCTGGCCGATGAGGATGTCGCTGCCGGGCTGCGTCTCGCCCGGGTCGTCCAGGAACGGCGCGCCGTGGTCGCCGCTGAGCACGTCCGCGCCGGCGCCGCCCTGGATCCAGTCGTCGCCGCCGTCGCCGAGCACCGTGTCGGCGCCCTGCCCGCCGATGACGAAGTCGTTGCCGGGGCCGCCCAGAACCTCGTTGTCGCCCGCCCCGCCGTTCAGGAAGTCCTGCCCGTCACCGCCGAGGACGAGGTCGTTGCCGGGGCCGCCGTCGGCGGCGTCGTTACCCGGTCCGCCCTTGAGGATGTCGGCGCCGTCCGCGTCGGTGAGGATGTCGTTGCCGTCGCCGCCGAGGGCGACGTCGCTGCCGGCACCGCCGTCGATGATGTCGTTGCCAAGGCCGCCCCAGAACGTGTCGTTGTCGCTGCCGCCGTACACCCGGTCGGCTGCCGGAGTGCCGTTGTAGACGGACTGGTAATTGATCCCCGGAGGATTGACGGAATTGGGCGACAGGTAGGCGATGGTGCCGTCGGGCTTGCGCTGCAACAGTTTCGATTCGTCGCACGGCGTCGACGGGTCGTCGGCGACGGTGGTCCCGTGCGCGGCGAAGCCCGCCGGGGTGCCGTCCAGGTTGGCCAGCTGGAACCGGCAGTCGGCGATGGCGAACGAATCGGCTTTCAGCGAGTGGGTGCCGTCGGTGGTGCGCTGGATCAACTCGGCGAACGAATTGCCCTCGAGCTGGGACAGCAGGTTCAGCCCCGGGGTGCGGGCCAGGTAGTACAGCCGGTCACCGTCCTGCAGGTTCTCCAGTTGGCTCTGGAACACGTAGTTGAAGGTGCTGCCCAGCAACCCGCCGAACAGGCTGGTGTTCTCGGCGAGACCGCCGACCCACAGGTCGACACCGTCCAGACCGGTGATGGTGGGGCCACCGGCTGTCGGGCTCGCCCAGGCACCGGTGCCCAGCATGAAGTCGGTGGCGTCCGCGGGAGGGGTGTCCCCGACCACCGGCGGGGTCGCCGTCGGGTTGGCCGGAATCGGGTTGACGATGGCCCTGGCCGCCGCGCGCTTGGCCGCCATGGTGGTCACGTCGTCGGCGGTGCCCGGCTTGCCGTCCGGACCGGTGTCCCTGATCGTCGGGTGGGTGCCGTAGGCGGCCACGAAGTTGATCAGCGATTCCGGGTGCTTGAGGTGCTGGCCGAAATCGGACCAGCTGGTGTACGGGGTCAGCTGGCCGTCGTTCGTCTGCCCGAAGAGCTGCCGGCGGACCTCGTTGAGCGGCGGGATCCCCGCCTCCCTGGCCCGGGTGAGGTTCAGCGTCGCCAGGTCGAGCGGCAACCCCAACAAATTGCTGCGCAGCGTCTCGGTCATGAACTCGTCCAGTTCGTTACCGATCTGATCCGAGGAACCCATGAAGATGCTGCCCGCGGCCCGCTCCGGGCTGAGCGTGCCCGCCGAACCGCCGTTGAAGTACGCGGGCGGGTTCAGGAACGCGGTCAGCAGCGGCAGCGAGTTGTCGGTCTTGGCACCGGTGGCCGGGTCCACATTCGTCCGGGCGACGGTGTCGTCGAGCATCGAGTGGCCGAAACGGTAGACAGCGTGGGCGAACTCGGCCTTGATCGCCGGGTTGATGTCCGGCGAGTAGGCGTGGAACACCCGGATCGCCGGCTGGATCTTCCGCGCAAACTCCTCGAAAACCGTGTGCTGGTATTCCATCTCGTTGACGAACCGGGCGGCCTGGAACAGCCGCTCGCCGTTCCAACCGTCCGGGTTCTCGGTGGTCGGCAGTTTCCAGTCGGGGAGCGCGGCGATACCCGGGGTGGACAGTGTCGGAGGTGAGCACGTTCTTGATGTCGTCGATCAGCCGGTTGTGCTCGGTGTGGAAGACCTGGTGGATCGCGGACAGCGCGATGTTCTCGTTGCACCGGCCGTCACCGCAGACGAAATGCGCGTTCAGCATCTCGTCGTCGTAGGTGCCGGCGGGTTGGTGCGCGAAGTCGGCCGACGGGGTGTTGTCCGCGTCAGCCACCGGCGCGACCGGCGGGGTGCTCGGGTTGTTGTCGGTGTCCTGCGGGCTGGGGTCGGCGTTGTGCGCGATGTCGGTGAGGAACGGGGTGTCGAAGTGCACCACGGTCGCCGGGACCGGCACCGGAGCGGCCAGGTTGCCCTCGACCAGTTTGACCCCGGTCGGTGCCGTCGGATCCTTGGTGACGTACTGCGGCAGCCCGCGGGCCGGGCCGGGGATGAACTTGCCGTACGGGTCGGTCGCCAGCATCGGGATGTTGGTGACGTCCGCGTCGGTCAGTAGCAGGCCGAGCTTGCTCGCGGCCTGCAGTCTTGACCGCCGCCCAGGTGCCGATGCCGGTCGTCCCGTCCGGCGAGCCGGGGTAGGTCGCTCCGGCCGGCAGGCCGCCGAGCAGCTTGCCGGTGGACACCGGCCGGCCCGCCGCGTTCACCGCGTACTCGCGCAGGAACACCTGATGCGAGGCGTGCGAGCGCGTAGGTCTGGCTTTGTCGACCCAGGGGGTGTCGGTGTTGGCGGCGTTCTGCACGTCATCCGCGGTGCCGAGGACGCCGTCCGGCCCTGGCTGGTTCTGCGCCCGGGTCAGCACCATGAACCGCTGGCTCGGCAGGCAGGTCGTCGCCGTTGCCGAGCACGTGGTCGGGTCCGGCGATCAGCGGGTCGTCCGCGCGCAGCGGCACGAACACCGTGCCGCCGCCCTTCACGGTCTGGTCGACGCCGTGGTCGAAGAACTGGCCGAAGAACGTGAACAGCGAGTTGTACGGCGGCGAGAGGCCGGCGTCGGTCGTCACGTTCGGGATGAACAGGGTCTGATGGCGAGGGACGCAGCCGGCCGGGGTGCCGGGCGATACGTCGACCGTCGGGTTGGAGCCGGGAAGGCGGTCGTGCACGGGACGACGCCGGGGTTGCCCTGGCTGCGCACCGGGAACTCGGCGGCGGCGACCGCGGCCGGGTTGGTCGGAGGTCTGGTCGACGATCAGGTTGCTGATCACGCGCGGCTGGGAATCGACGACCGCGCCCGACTTCTGCTTGTAGCTGGTCGGGCCGGGCGGCGCCGACCGGGAGCGCCGATGTGATCGGCTCGGCGTCTTGAAGATCGGCGTGGTCAGCCGCGGGAACGGCTGGTCGGCCGCCGCGAACTTGTTCGGCAGGCCCAGATTCGGGTCGGCCACCGGGGGCTTCAGGTTGTTGCACGAGCCGTCGACCGTGCGCAGGCCGTAGGACGTCAGGTAGTCGGGAATCCGGTCAGGACCGGGGCCGACCAGCGCCTGGCAGTAGTCCGGATCCGTCACCGGGTTCGGGTTGGGCGGAATCGCCGGCAGCTCGGTGTCCTTGCCCTGCAACACATTCGAGTGCCGCTCGGCGATCTTGATCTGCTTGAGGATGAACGCCAGGTCGCCGGGGCTGACCGTGAAACCCTGCCCGACGATCGGGGCCGCCACCGCAGGCGTCGCCACCACGGCCAGCGAGATGGTCAGCGCGAAAGCCAGCGCTGCGGCCAGCGGCTTTGTCGCCAATTTTCTCGGCAGCAACACAACAGCCTCCACAGGGGTCGACTCACCCCTGAGGGGGGCGGAGCTCGGGATTCCACAAAGGGGCACTGAATCCGCCCCGGCTGTGACGTTAATGCCATTACGCTGCGCGGGAATCCCTCATTCAGGGGAGATCACCCAACGCCGGTGTCTCGCGCCTGCGGCCGGCGCGTCACAACCGCGGCAGATGTCGAAATCTCCCCCGTTTTAGGAGGGGTCGACATCCCCCAATACGGGGTGCCCACCGAGTCGGTGGCTACCGGACCCTTACTCGGGGAAGGCCGGTCATCCAGACCGGCCCGAAGCGGTCGTCCGCCGCGCCGTCACCGATGACGCCATCGCGGATGTGGTCGCACGTTGCCAAGCCTGTCCGCAGAGCCTGAGCCTAAGGAGTCACCTGGATGACCGCGCAAGACGGGCATGCCGAGACCAGTCCGCCGGCTGCGAGTGATCGGCCCGCAGACCCTGCACCGGAGCAACAGCTGATTCTCCCGTCCGCGGATGAGGTCAGGGACTACGCGGTGGAGTCGGCGGGCCATGGGCGGATGTCGCGGCGCACCCTCCTGCGGGTGGGGGCGGTCGGTGCTGGAGCGGTGGCGGTCACGGCTGGGCGAGCGCTCGCCGAGCCGTATCTGGCCCAGCGGGGTCTGCTCTCGACCGACGGGGTGCTCGCCGCGGCATCGGGGGGACTCTCCGACCTGATCTACATCGAGGCCTTCCCGACGAGCCCGCTGATCGTCTCGCCGTTCAGCGATCCACTGCCGATCCCGAAGGCGCTCGCTCCGGTGGCGAAGTCGGTGTACAGCAGATGGGCAAAACCGCCGGGGCCCGGTGTTGGTCAGCAGAACTCGATGGGCAACCGAGCGGCATCAGATCTGGCCGAGACAGATCGGCTATCCGGACCCGATCGTGTACAAGATCGACCTGCTGGTCCGGCAGCACGCCTTCACCACGTCGCAGGTGCTGCCGATCGACGCCAACGGCCAGCCGACCGTTTCGTTCGACGCTTCCGGCAAGACCTACCCGGCGGGCACCCAGCGGAGCCTCCCGCAGAGCACGATCTACGGCTTCAACGGCACCTTCCCGGGACCGCGGATCAACGCCGAATACGGCAAGCCGGTGCTCGTCCGGTTCGAGAACCACCTCGACGAGAACCCGTTGAACCTCGACCGGCAGGACTTCGGTTCCCCGGACTGGTCGTTCCTGACCCACCTGCACAACGGGCACACCGCGCCGGAGAGCGACGGCAACCCGCACTACTCGATGCGGTACGGCCCGAAGGACCAGGGCTACCTGCCGCAGATGTGGGTGCGACAACCTGTATTTGAACTGGCCGGCCGGTGGCGACGACCGGGAGAAGCAGAGCTTCTTCTGGTTCCACGACCACCGCATGGACCACACCGGGTCCAACGTCTACAAGGGCATGGTCGGGCTCTACCCGATCTACGACCCGAAGAACGGCATGGACATGGGCGACGAACGGCAAGGATTGCGCCTGCCCGGCGTCCGCACCGACAACACGGACGGCTCCTTCGACGTCGACTACGACATCCCGCTGGCCTTCTACGACTGCCGGCTCGACGACGGCGTCACCGTCCACCAGGACATCCACGACACGCAGGGCGAGTTCCCGGCGGTCAGACAACCGGCCACCCACCCGGAGTGGTGGGGAAAGACGTTCTACAAGCACTTCCCGAACCACGGCTTCGTCGGCGACATCTTCACCGTCAACGGCACCGCCTACCCGGTGCTCGCGGTCAAGCGGCGCAAGTACCGTTTCCGTTTCCTGGACGTCTCGATCGCCCGGATCTACGAGTTCAAGCTGATGAGCTCGACCCAGGGCCCGAAGTCCTCGGTGTCGCTGGGCTACAAGGGCGACGAGCTCGAGGGCCAGTACCGCATCCCGGACGGCCAGCAGTGCATGAAGTTCACCCAGATCGCCTCCGACGGCGGTCTTTTGCCGTTCCCGATGACCCGCGACTCGTTCGAGTTGTGGCCGGCCAAGCGGCGTGAGTCATCGTCGACTTCACCAAGTACCAGGACGGCACGCCCACCACCAAGGGCGACGTGATCTACCTGACCAACGTGATGAAGATGCCCAACGGGCGGATGTGGTCCAACTCGTCCCGGTTCTCCCCGGACCCGAACTACAAGGTTCCTGTGCTGAAGATTCGTGATCGGTGACACGGCTCCGGACAACAGCAAGATCCCGGCCGCGATGCGGGCGGTGCCGCCGCTGCCGAGCAATTGGCAGAGCCTGCTGGACAACCGGCTGATCTTCGAAGTGGAGCGGGGCGGCGCCGGCGGCGAGATCGAATGGCTGATCAACGGCACGCCGTTCAACCCGGCGACGGTCGCGACCAGCCTGAAGAACAAGGCGGGCCTGACGCCGCTGGCCCAGCAGAAGAAGAACAGCTTCAACCTGTGGGAGATCCGCAACGGCGGCGGCGGCTGGGTGCACCCATTCCACCTGCACATGGAGGAACACCGCACCGTCATGCGCAACGGCAAGGACGTCACGAAAGGTGGCGACACCGGCCACCCGGACGACGTCTCGCGAGAAGACCTGGTGGCGCTCGACCCTGGTGAATCGGTGATCGTCTACCGCGGGTTCCGCGATTTCGTCGGACCCTATGTGGCGCACTGCCACAACCTGGCGCACGAGGACCACGCCATGATGTTCGGCTGGGAAATCACCCCGTAAGCGGTCGGACGGTCGGCGAGCTGTTGTTGCGAGAAGGAATGGGCGGGAAAGACATGACCAAGAGTTCGCCGTGGTCCCTCACTCCCACGGTGTCGGTCGATGCGGTGTCGGTCGATGCGGTGTCGGACGATGCCGTGGAATCGGTCGATGCCGGGGAGCCGGTCGCCCCGGTCACCCCGAGCGCCGGTCAACGGAGTCAGCTGGGTGTCCCGTGGGGCACCGTCATCACCCTCGCGGCGGTGATGGCCTACGCCGACGGGTTCTGGATGACAGCGCTGCGCGGCGCGGTCGGATCCATCGACCGAACGCAACAGCCGTTCACCAGTTGGTGGCGCGAATCCACGCTCCTGGTGCCGCTGTTCGCGCTTGCCGTGCTGGGGGCACTGACCCTGGCGCAACGGCGATTCGGGTCCACCTTGAGCACACCGCGAAGGGTGGTGGCAGGCGCACTGTTGGTCACCGCGGCGGGCACGATCGTCGGGCTGGCCGCCATCGTGGGCAGCTCGGTCTACGACTACCGCCTGGAGTCCGACCAGCTGGTCATGATGAATTCCATGCACGGCATCTGCGCCGGTGACTGCCTTGCCCAGGCACAGCAGTCGACCGTGGCGGCGCTGGTCCGCGGAGTGCTCTACGTCTGCGGGTTCCTGCTGCTCACCAACCTGGTGCTGGTCGGCTGGATGATCGCCTTGCGTGGCGGTCGGCTCAGTGTCAGCACGCCGCGGCGGATCACCGTCGACGCCGACGGCGCACCGCGGCGGGCCGACACCCGCTCGCAGCACATCAGGGTGCTACTCGTGGCCGGATTGCTCGGCAGCGCCGTCATCCACGCCGCCGTCGTGCCCGAGCACCTCGCTGAATGGCCCGCGGCCGGCGTGTTCTTCGTCCTGCTCGCTGCCGCGGAACTCGCGGTCGGCGGCCTCGTTGCGGTCAGCCGGCACCGCGCGGTGCTGGTGGCGGCCGTCGGTTGTCTCCGCCGGCCCGCTGGCGTTGTGGCTGCTCTCCCGCACCGCGGGTCTTCCTTTCGGCCCTGCGACCGGCCACCCCGAAGCGGTCGGCCTGCCCGACATCGTCTGTTGCCTGTTGGAAATCGGCACCCTGATCGCGAGCGTCGCGCTGCTCCGCGGCAGCAGCTGGCTCCGCGGTCCGGCCGCGTCCGCGCACCTCCGCGGGCTCGCCGTGGTGGCGGTGATCGCTGTCACCGCCATCGGCCTCGCCGGATCCATGGCATTGCCCGGCGGCGACTCCGCCCGCCCGGACGGCCACTCGGAGATGGTGATGACCAATTGAGCCGCGAGGACCATCGGCAGGCACAATAGGTAACACATCAGGCTCCGCTCGCGATTCTCCGGCCGGAGCCACATTGCCTTTGCCGGTCGATTGGCAGCACAATCCCTGATGGTTGCACTCATCCGCACGCCACGGAGTGTCAGCCCAGACCCTCCAGACAGAGGACCGCAATGGTGCAGATGAGCGACCGCGTCACCCTCGAGCGACCGCCCAGCGGTCGCCGGGTACGCCGTGGGTTGCGCGGCAAGGTCGTGCTGTACGGCACGGCAGTGCTGGCCATCATCGCGATTGTGGTCGGAGCGTTGGTCGCCGGTCGTACGGTCGCCCAGAACGACGCGTTTCGCGATGCCGGGAGGATGACCTCCGAGCTCGCAGTCCAGGTCGGCCCGCTGTTCGCGGCAGGCGCGAACGCCGGCACCGCGGGGTTCGCGGAGCTGAACCGGATGATCGACATCCGAAAGAGCGACGGCTTCCTCAAAAAGGTCAACATCTGGGATGTCAGTGGCCGGGTGGTCTACGCGGACGACCCGTCGCAGATCGGCAAACAGTTCGAACCGCCACCCGAAGCGGTGCGGGCCATCACCGACGGCACGGTGAGTGCGGAATTCGAGTCCGAGCCGGAGGCCAGCAATCTGTCCTTCGACGGGTCGGGGCCGGGTTTCGTCGAGGTGTACGTGCCGCTCGATCGGCCGGGCCAACCCACGCTCGCGTTCGAGGCGTACTACGACTTCCCGCGGGCGAACGCGGCAGCCGACCAACTGTTCGGGCAGTTCCTGCCGCTGGTGCTGCTGCTGCTGATGCTGATGATCATCCAGCTGCCGGTCGCTGCGCTGATCCGCCGCGCGCGCCGGCGCCGGGACCTTCGGCGCGCAGACCCTGAGCCATTCCCGCCGAACTCCGGCAAGGACCGGATCCGGGTGGCCGCCGACCTGCACGACGGCCCGATCCAGGACATCGCCGGGGTCGGGTACGCGCTCGGCGCAGTCGCCCTGTCGGTGCCGGAGCAGGGCCAGCCGCTGATGCACCAGGCGCAGGAGTCCCTGCAGCGGGCGCTGGGGTCACTGCGTCAACTGATGGTCGACATCTACCCGATGGATCTGGACACCGACGGGCTGCCGGGTGCCATCGCGAATCTGGCCGTTCCGCTGGGACAGCACGGCGTCGATGTGCGGACGAATTTCGAACCGCTCCCGCCGCTGACCGACGACATCGTGTCGACCCTGTACCGCAGCGCCCACGAGGGGTTGGCGAATGTCGCCGAGCATGCGCACGCGTCCCGCGTCGACATCGATCTCTGGTCCCACCGCGACCCCCCCGGCGGCCCGGCGACGGTACGGCTCCAACTCACCGATGACGGCATGGGCTTCGACCCAGGCACCAGCGACGCGTACGCCGACGGGCGGCACGGGCTGCGCCAGCTGGAGAACCGGCTCAACGCCCTGGGCGGGTCGATGACGCTGACCACCGGACCACGCCGTGGGACAACACTGCGCATCGAGCTTCCCGTCGGGGTCGGCCAGCCGGTGTGATCGGCACGGTGTGATCGGCACGGTGTGATCTTCACGGTGTGATCTTCACGGTGTGATCTTCACGGCCCGGGTCAGCGGCTGACCAGGTCGCGGTGACTCCCCCGGGTCAGCTGGCGTTGATCAGCCCGAGCTGCTGCGCCTTGATCACGGCTTCCAAGCGAGTGGTCGCACCGAGTTTGCTGTGCAGCGCCTTCAAGTAGCTGCGACAGGTGTGCACCGTGATACCGAGTACCTGGGCGATGCCGGACGTTTGCATGCCTTGCCCGAGGTACCGCAGCACTTCCAGCTCGCGGGGGGTCAACGCCGGCAGCGCAGCCTTGGCGGGTCGACGGGCTTCGGATCGTTCTCCGCGCAACGCCGCAGGCGCCACGATCATCTGACCGAGGGTCACCCGGCCGAGCACGTCGATCATCTCGTTGAACGACCCGTCCTTGACGATGAACGCGGAGGCACCGGCCTGCGCCGCCCGCGAGATCCACACCGGATCGCAATGGGCGGTGACCACGGCGACGGCCGTGTTGAGGGTGCCGTCGAGGATCTGTCGCGTGGCCAGCAGGCCGTCCTGTCCGGGCATCTGAATATCCATCACGACAATGGTCGGCTGGAGCTTGAGAGCGAACGCAACCCCCTCTGCGGCGCTCGCCGCCGTGCCGACGCACCGCATGCCGGGCACCAGGTTGATGGCCGGATACAGCAGATCGGCGAAAGAACGATGATGGTCGACGACCAGGATTGTCGTTTCGACGGTAGGCATCTCATCGACGACGATCCGTTGGGCCAAATTCTCCATGCGGGCATTCCCCCTGCGGCGGTGAACTACACAAAGTAATACCCTACCGCTCTATATGACCCGAATGCTCACCGAACCGATGGCCATGACCCTTTCAGGTTCACCCTCCCCCCATATTGGTTACCGGGCCGGTTCGCAGCGAACACATGTGGCGCACTGGGACCCGTCAACTCCCGCCGCAGCGCACTCCCGACCCCGAATGCGCACGTCAAGAGTGTCAAACGGTGGGCGACGCGTCCGGTGAGGTGATCGCTTTCCGGGAACGCGTGGTGACAATCAATCCATTGATCGTCTTTGCACCGCGCACACAACCCCCAATCTTGGGGGGTGACACCACCCCCAATTTTGAGGGGTCGGCATTACCCCTAAATTTTGGGGGTTCGCGGTCTCCCCCAGTCGAGGGTGGCCGGAGCTTTGGATTACCGGGAAGCTGAATCAATCGGCATTCCCCCATCAATCCGATGTGGGGGCTGCGGACCAGGCCGGGAAGTGCCGGATTTGCTTCGACCGAACCCGTTGCCCGCCTGCGAATCGTTGTCACCGATCAAGGAGGAATGACATGGGCGGCTTGTCCTGGTGGCACTGGATGATCATCCTGGCAGCCTTCACGCTGCTCTTCGGGGCAAAGAAGTTGCCCGACGCGGCCCGGGGAGTCGGCCGCTCGTTGCGGATCCTGAAGTCCGAGGTCAATGCGATGCAGGAGGACGAGAAGGCCTCCGCCGCGGCGACCGGGGAACAGGTAGCAATCGCCCCCTCATCGTTGACCCCGCCGCACAGTGGCGACATCCAGGACAGCGCGCCGATCTCGTCACCGATTCAGCCGGACGTCCACGCGCGAACGAGCTGAGCTCGTCGCAGTTCCGCTCGGCCCTGCCAGTCCATGCGAGAGTTGTTCTGCGACAACAGATCGACGCTGATCGGACCGGCGCGCGAGCCCGGTCGCTGCTCGCGTCAAGGGTCGGCCGCACGATTGCGGTCATCACCTGCCAGCGCGCGATCTGTCGAACCCGCGCCGCGTCGAACCCCTACCGCGTCGGACCCGTCGCGATGTGAACCCATGCCGCCTCGAACCCAACGCTGTCTCGAACCCCACCGGGCGCCTCACCCGCGGCGTTCGAGTGCGCCGGACCGGCCTCCGGACCACGGCGAATCCCCCTACCCGGGCCGTTGCCCTGGCGACTTCCGGCGCCTCGTCTCATCTCGGGGGATTCCCGCATGCGGATCCCACCGGAGGGCACGCATGCCGAGCCGAGGCGACCCCTCGAACCGGGCGTTGTCGCGATGAATTCGCGGCGTTGAAATATCCCCCCTTTGGGAGGGGTCGCTATCCCTCAAACCAGGGTATCGCCCGGTCAACGGCCGGCGCAGGCTTTGCGGGAAATGGAACTCGTCCGTCCGATTCGCTCCCGCTGATACCGAACCCACAGTGGCGGGCGGGATCGGCCGGTCATTCCGTTGATCTTCCCATCAATGACCGTGGACCAAGAACCCATGACCACCAAGGGAACTGGGCTCAGGTGACGCGAGGCACGGCCGGCACCGCAGTGATGGCGGACGGCCCGTTCTTCGGCAGCTGAGCCCGGACTGGCCGGCGGGCTTTCCGTGCCGCCGATCTGGAAATTCGCATTCCGGTTATCCCTGCGACCTGGTTCCGACCACGCATGGCAATACCGCTCAGGCAACAACCGCTCAAAGGCAACAACCGCTCAACGGCAAAGGAGTCACCTCGTGACAGCGCAGGACGGGCAAGGACGGCGCCAGGAATACACCACCGGCCAAGTGGGGCGTCCGGTTCGTGGCCGATCGCGCGCCGCGTTCCGCCGGTCACGGATCGGCCTGCTGCTCGCCGCCATGGCGACGATCACCCTGCTGATCCTCGGCGCGGTCACCGCGAACACTGCTGCCGCGCAGGGCGGCAAGGGCGGCGGCGGTGGCGGGGGTGGCGGCGGCGGCGGGACGGCGAAACCGCCGGGCGCGGCGATCGCCCCCTTTGTCACCGCGACCCTGCCCGACCCGGTGACCTCGGTCGCTCCGGCGCTCATTCACGGGTTCGACGACACCGGCTTCATCCAGAGCGCCACCGTCGACACCCCGGCACAGGCGCTCGCCAAGTGTCCGAACACCACTGATCCGCACCGGTACGGCGGCACCCTCACGCTGAACAACGGGCCGATCGTCATTCCGTGCAACCTGGTGATCCAGATGCCCGCGAACACCTTCACCTGGGCCGACTTCGTGAACGGCGGTCCGTCCCTCGCGCTGGGTGCCGGTGGTTACCCGTCCTTCGAGATGCGGGCGGTCGGCAACATCGTCGGCGGCAAGCGCATCGCCGGCCTGGTCTTCGCCTCGCAGCAGGCCTCCAACACCTCCACCGGCGTGATCACGGCCATCGACTACGCCACCGGCAACCTGAAGGTCGACACGGGCGACCCGGCCAACCCCGCGGTCGTGCAGATCAACGACCCGAACGGGCGCTTCGGCCGGCCGCAGACCGTGGCCGACGCCAGGTTCAGCGTCGACGACGCCAACCCCACCGTGCATGCCGGCACCGGGTACCCGATGTGCGTTCCGCGGACCGACCCCACGAAGACCGACGACGTGCTGTGCCCGCAGGCCAACCGCCCGAATCTGGTCCCGGTCACCGTCGCCGGCAAGTCCGTGCCGGCGGTCGCCGGTGGCTGCCGCAACTTCAGCGTGGCCGGCCTGGTGCCGCCCAAGAGCGGCGAGCTCACCCCACCCAGCGCCGGGCAGGCCTACTGCAGTGAATTCGTGATGCCCAGCGTTGCCGCCCGCGCAGCGACCGGCCCCGACCCGCGTCAGCAGGCCCCGTTCGAGGTCGGCGATGCCATCACCTTCTCCGGCACCTTGGTCAAGAACACCGACGGCACGACGTACACGTCGGCGCACACCATCGAGGCCAACATCGGTATCTACACGATGCCCGGCACCCAACCCAGCTACCTTGCGATCGGCGAGTTCGGGGTCGGCACCGCCGATCCGAACGCCATCTCCATCAACGGCCTCGCCGCGGAAACCGCCGACCGGATCTTCCTGGAATCCGAGACGACGGACGTCCAGACCCCGGTCGACATCTATCTCACCGATGTGGACCCCAAGACCGGCACGGTCCGCAACCGCTGGGCCACCCCCTTCGCGATGACCGGTGAGAACAACGGCCCGTTCCAGGCCGACGGCGTCACCCCGATCGGCGGCGGCATCACCACCCAGAACACCGGCCCGCAACCGCAGCGCGCCCGGCTCAGGGCAACGAAGGCGCCGGCCGGGCTGCTGAGCCAGCCCACCCGCACCATCCGGGTCGCCGTGCGCTCGCTCTGCGTCCCGCAATCTCCGGTCAACGACGTCCAGGGCAAGCCGGTGCTCACCACCCTGGACAGCTGCCTCAACAACGCCCCGAAGGCGGCGAACGGACTGATGGCCGGTGAATACACCGCGCCGACCTTCGAGTTCATCTTCCCCGAGAACGTCAAGCCGGGTGACCTGCTCATTCCCTACGATCTGTGGCATCTCCCCTTCATCCGCAACGGCGAAGGAGCGACCACCGCATCCCCGATCGGGCCGGCGGTCGGCGCCCTGGAACCGGCGCCCTGGTAAGCACCCGCGACGGCGCCAAGGATCCGTCGGGGCGGGGGAGGTCAGCAGCCTGCTGACCTCCCCCGCCCTTTGTGCTGTTCCAGCCCACGGAGCGAATGCCCGCTGAGCGGTCCGGAGGCCCGCCGGATACCTCGTCGGCACGATCGGGATCTCATTCTCATGCGGTTCTCATGGTGGGCACACCCCCGGTCACAGGCAGGCGTTGTGAGGTATCCCTACCAGTAGTTGACCCAGCGGACGTGGCATGTGAGCCGGTACTCACTTCAGGGTTGATTTCCTTCATTTCGGGGAACTAAATCCAGGCCGACAGACGTTCGAATCAGTGCAGGGCCACGACGAACGAACGGTCCCTCGGACGAGTCCGCGGGACGTGACGAAGGGAGCACGACATGGCCGGTTCCCCCACAGACACCACCACCATGAGCACGACGACCATCATGACGACCTCGCGGGACGCCGAGGACCTGGATGCCCAGGGACCCTCAGCCGACCTGGTGCGCGTCTATCTGAACGGCATCGGCCGGACCGCGCTGCTGACCGCCGAGCAGGAGGTCGACCTCGCGAAGCGCATCGAGGCCGGCGTTTTTGCCGCGCACAAGCTGGAGTCCGCGAAGCGGCTTTCGCCCCAACGGCGCATCGATCTGAAGTTGATCGTCCGGGACGGCAATCGGGCCCGAAACCACCTCCTGGTGGCGAACCTGCGGCTCGTGGTCTCGCTGGCGAAGCGCTACACCGGTCGCGGTATGCCGCTGCTCGACCTGATCCAGGAGGGCAACCTCGGGTTGATCCGGGCGGTCGAGAAGTTCGATTACACCAAGGGTTTCAAGTTCTCCACCTACGCAACCTGGTGGATCCGGCAGGCCATTTCCCGTGGCATGGCCGACCAGGGCCGCACCATCAGGCTGCCCGTGCACCTGGTGGAGCAGGTCAACAAGCTGTCCCGGCTCAAGCGCGAACTGCACCAGCAGCTGGGTCGGGATGCCACGATGGCGGAACTGGCCGCCGAGTCCGGCATTCCGGAAGAGAAGATCGCCGATCTGCTCGACCACGCCCGCGATCCGGTGAGCCTGGACATGCCGGTCGGCAGCGACGAGGAAGCCCCGCTGGGCGACTTCATCGAGGACAGTGAATCGACCTCCGCGGAAGCAGCCGTCGTCGCGGGTTTCATGCACGACGACATCAACAAGGTGCTGCGGACGCTCGACGAGCGCGAGCAGACCGTGGTCCGGTTGCGTTACGGGCTCGACGACGGCCGCCCCAGGACGCTCGATGAGATCGGGCGGGTCTTCGGCATCTCGCGCGAGCGGGTCCGGCAGATCGAGCGCGATTCGATGGCGAAGTTGCGCGCGGGCGAGCGGTCAGAAGCGCTGCGGGCGTACGCCAGCTAGAGCACCGAAGCGGACACCCCCGCCCCAGAGGGGCGGTGTCCGTGCGCCGGAGGGACCGGGTCTGCAGCTGCGGACCCGGTCCTTCGTCGTCTGTGGGTATCCGCCCGGCGTGGTCCTGTCGGGGTGATGGGTCCGCTTCGCCTGTTCTGTCAGGATCAGGCGGTGACGACAACCACCCAGAAGACCGGCGCGGGCCTGGTCCTGGCGGTACTGGCCAGCAGTCAGTTCCTGATGACGCTGGACAGCTCGGTGATGAACGTGTCGATGGCGACGGTGGCCGCCGACCTCGGCACCACCATCACCGGCATCCAGACCGCCATCACGCTGTACACGCTGGTGATGGCCACGCTGATGATCACCGGCGGCAAGCTCGGGACCATCATGGGTCGGCGCAGGGCCATGGGTATCGGGCTGGTCATCTACGCCGCTGGATCGTTCACCACCGGCATCGCGCCGAACCTCACCGTGCTGCTGATCGGCTGGTCACTGCTGGAGGGCATCGGCGCGGCACTGATCATGCCGGCCATCGTGGCCCTGGTCGCGTCGAACTTCGCACCGGAGAAACGTTCCGCCGCTTACGGAATGGTGGCGGCTGCCGGAGCCGTGGCGGTCGCTGCCGGTCCGCTGATCGGTGGCGCCGTCACCACCTACGCGTCCTGGCGCTACGTGTTCTTCGGCGAGGTGGTGATCGTGCTGGCCATCCTGGCCGTGCTCCGCAAGGTCAACGACGTCGCCGCTCAACCCGGCCGGATCGACCTGATCGGGTCATTGCTCTCCGTCATCGGTCTCGGGATGTTCGTCTTCGGCGTGCTGCGGTCCAGCGAATGGGGTTGGGTGATCCCGAAGCCGGGCGCTCCGTCCTTCCTCAACGTGTCGTTCACCACCTGGTTCATGGCCGTCGGGCTGCTGGTGGTCTACGGGTTCCTGCGCTGGGAGAGCCGGCTGGAGGCTGCGAGTGTCGGGCACCCTGACGCGTTGCAGCCGCTGGTGCGCCCGTCGATGCTCGCCAACAAGCAGCTCACCGGCGGGCTGAGCATGTTCTTCGCCCAGTTCATGATCCAGGCCGGCGCGTTCTTCGCGGTACCGCTGTTCCTGTCGGTGGTGCTCGGCCTGAACGCGCTGCAGACCGGCGTCCGGCTGGTGCCGTTGTCCATCGCGCTGCTGGTCACCGCGGTCGGCATCCCCAAGGTGTGGCCCAGGGCCAACCCACGGCGGGTGGTCCGCATCGGGCTGCTGCTGCTCATCGTCGGTATCGGTTTCCTGGTCGCCGGGATGGACCCGGACGCGGATGCCGCGGTGCTCAACATCCCGATGGTGCTGATGGGTCTCGGGCTGGGCGCACTGGCCTCACAGCTCGGCGCCGTCACCGTGTCCGCGGTTTCCCAGAAGGAAACCGCCGAGGTCGGCGGGCTGCAGAACACCGCCACCAACCTCGGGGCGTCGATGGGTACCGCGCTGATCGGGTCGGTGCTGATCGCAACGCTGAGCACCGTGGCACTGGCCGGCGTCGCGGACAGCCCCGAGATCAGCGACGCGGTCAAGACCCAGATCTCCACCGAGCTGGTCGGCGGCGTGCCCTTCATCTCCGATGCGCAGCTCACCACCGCACTGGAGTCGGCCGGGGTGAGTCAGAGCGATGCCGACGCGATCTCTGCGATCAACGCCGACGCCCGGCTGGAGGCTCTGCAGGTGGCGTTCGCGCTGGTCGGCCTGGTGGCGATCGGCGCGCTGTTCCTGACCGGCCGGATTCCGACCGTGCCGCCCGGCGGCGGTACTGATTCCGGCGCTGATCCGGGTCCCCCGTCGGATCCGGGGACGCCGGCCGATCCCGCAACGGGATCAGCGGTGGACCCGAAACACGGCGTCGCACCACCGGCCGACTGACCCCCGGCGGCGATGGGCACCGCACTCCGGGCTCAGGTCAGCCGGCGCCGGGCATCCGGCCGGGCCGGCGGCGGTCCGATGCGGCCCGAACCACTGGTCACCGCTAGGCCGGCGGGTCCGGCCAGCACCGAACGCAGGTGCAACTCCCGCACCTCCGGCAGCGCATCGGCCAGCGCCGAGAGCCGCAGGGCCAGGTCGATCAGCGGTTTCCGGGCGACCACCCGGGTCCCCCGGTAGCCGTTCAACAGTGGCGACGCACTCGGCGCCGAGATCAGGTCGGCGGCGTCGGCGTCGGTCAGCGGCACCGCGCGGTAGGCGCGGTCGTTCAGCAGTTCGGTGGCCACCCCGCCGATGCCGAACGAGACCAGGGCACCGAAGGAGGTGTCCGCGGTGATCCCGAAGACGGTGGGCACCTCGGCCCGGTCCCGCGGCGCCATGGCCTGCACGTGCAGCCACGGACCGGCGATGGCGGACAGGTCGTCGTAGGCGGCGAGCACCTGCTCGGCGTTGATCAGACCCAGCCGCACCCCGGACTGGTCGATCCGGTGGCGCAGCGATTCGTCGAAGGACTTGACGGTGACCGGGTAGCCGATCTCGTCCGCCGCCGCGACCGCCTCCGGGCCGCTGCCGATCGCCCGGTACGGCAGCCAGTCGATCCCGAAGCAGTCCAGCAGCCCGGTGAGCTCGCTGTCGCTCATCACCCGCTCGCGGTCGTTGGGAGCGCGCAACCGGCCCATCAGCGCCCGCCCGGCCTCGATGTTGATGCCGGGCAGATCGGGCGTTTCGCCGGCGGGACGGGCCAACCAGGCGCCGTAGGTGACCGCCTGGGCCAGCGCGGCCACCGCCCGTTCCGGCGTGCGGAAGGAGGGCACCGAGCCGCGCGCGGCCATGCCGTCCGGGCCGACCACGGACAGTTTCTCGACCAGTCCGTCGACGGCGAGGAAGGTGGTGACCACCGGCACGGTGGACTCGGTGACGGCGGCCCGCAGGGCTGCGGCATGGGCCAGGCCGGGGGTGGACACCGTCGGCACGTAGACCACGACGAGCGCGTCGACGTCCGGCCGGCTCACCGCGGCGCGGACGGCCGCGGCCAGGTCGGCCGGGCTCACGTCGCCACCGAGATCCAACGCCGCGCCGTCGACCACATGCAGGCCGGCGTCCACGCAGGCGTCGATCGCGAGCATTCCCAGCGCGCTGGAATTGCCGATGATCGCGATCCGGTCCCCACCGGGCACCGGCTGCGTGGCCAGTAGCTGGGCGACGTCGAACGCCGCCGTCAAGGTGTCGGTGCGGATCACCCCGGACTGCGCGAACAGGGTCGCGACGGCCGCATCGGACACGGTTTCGGTGTTCGCGGCCAACCCGTCGACCACCGGTGCGTGCCGACCGGATTTCACCGCGATCACCGGCTTCGTCCGGGCCAGCACCCGGGCGAGCCGGGCGAACTTGCGCGGGTTACCGAACGACTCGAGGTACAGCAGCACGACCTCGGTGCCGTCGTCGCCGTGCCAGAACTGCAGCAGGTCGTTGCCGGACACATCGGCCCGGTTACCGGCGGACACGAACGTCGACAGGCCGAGCCCCCTGGTCGCCGCGTCGGCCAGGATCGCGATGCCCAGCGCGCCGGACTGGCAGAAGAAGCCGACCCGGCCGGGCGGCGGCACCACGGGCGCCAGGGTGGCATTCATCCGCACCGTGGGGTCGGTGTTCACCAGGCCGAGGCAGTTCGGCCCGATGACCCGCATGCCCGATCCCCTGGCCACCGCGACCATCTGCCGCTGCGCATCGGCGCCGTCCAGCCCGGCATCGGCGAAGCCCGGGGTCATCACCACCAGGCCGTGCACCCCCTTGGCCCGGCAGGCGTCGACCACCTCGGCGACCGTGGACGCCGGCACCGTCACCACGGCCATGTCGACCGGGTCGGGGATGTCGGTCACCGTCGGGTAGCAGCGCACGCCCTGCACCGATACGGCGTCCTTGTTGACCGGGTAGACCGGCCCGGAGAAGTTGCCGCGCAACAGGTTGGCCAGCACGGCATGGCCACTCTGGCTGACATCGCCGGTGGCCCCGATCACGGCGATCGACCGCGGGGACAGCAATCGGGCGATCGACCTGGCCTCCGCGCGATGCTCGCGGGAGGTGATCACCGCGCGGGACTTCTCGGTCGGTTTGATGTCGAATTCCAGGTCCATGACGCCCGAGTCGTACTCCCGGTGCACCGAGTAGCCGGCGTCCATGAAAACCCTGACCATCTGGGCGTTCTCGGTGAGCACCATCGCGGTGAACCGGCGGATGCCCCGCTCCTGGGCGGCCGCGGCGAGGTGCTCCAGCAGGATCGAGCCGAGCCCGCGGCGTTGCTGGGAATCCTCGACCAGGAAGGCAGCTTCGGCAGCATCGGTGTCGCCGACGTCGTTGCGGTGGTAGGTGGCGGCCGCGATGATCTCGCCGCCCAGCACGGCGACCAGACCGACCCTGGAGTCGTAGTCGACGTCGGTGAACAGCCCTACCTGCTGATCGGTCAGCTGCCCGATCGCCGAGAAGTACCGCATGTACAGCGTTCTCGCGCTCATCCTGCTGTGCATGGCCCGGATGGCGTCCGCGTCGGCCGGGCTGGTGGGCCGCACATGGGCGACCCCGCCGTCGGCCAACACGACGTCGGCCTCCCAATGGTGCGGATACTCCAGGACTGCGGACCCGACGGTCACGTGCGTTCCCTCCTGACCGGTGCCCGGCCGCCCGCTGCTGGGCGGGCCGGCTCGCCGGATTGCTGGTCAGTCCCGCGGATCATGGGCATCCAGGCCGTGCAGCGGGAACACCGCGCTGCGGGTGTCCTGGATGGCGCGGTCGACGGGAAGTTCGACGGTGCCGTCCCAGCGCTCGAAGGTCACCGGCTGCCAGATGCCGTCGGACATGTCGATGGGCAGCGGGACGTCGGGGCGCGCGGCGGCGGCCAGCGCCAGCCAGTCGTCGGGCAGCGGCGTCGACGGGTCGATCTGTTGGCCCGCGACGATCGCCAGCAGATGCGTCCACGCCCGCGGCACCACCCGAACCGGCGAGTACCCACCGCCACCCACGGCGAGCCAGCGCCCGCCGGTGACCGATTCGGCGAGTTCGCGCAACGCCAGGTAGGAGGCGCGCTGGCCGTCGACCGACAGGTTCAGGTCGGCCAGCGGATCCTCCCGGTGCGAGTCGGCGCCGTGCTGGGTGACCAGCACTTCCGGCTGGAACGCCCGAACCAGGCTGGGCACCACCGCATGGAACGCCCGCAGCCAGGAGGAATCCGACGTCCCGGCGGGCAGCGCCAGGTTGACCGCGGTGCCGTGCGCCGCGCCGCGGCCGGTTTCCGCCGGGAAGCCGGTGCCGGGGAACAGCGACAGCGGGGTCTGGTGCACGGAGATCGTCAGCACCCGCGGGTCGTCGTAGAACGCCGCCTGAACCCCGTCGCCGTGGTGGGCGTCGACGTCCACGTAGGCGACCTTGCGGACGCCTGCGTCCAGCAGGGCCATGATGCCCAGCGCGACGTCGTTGTAGACGCAGAAGCCGGAGGCGTGGTCCGGCATGGCATGGTGCAGCCCGCCGCAGAAGTTGACCGCGCGATCGACCTCGCGATGCGCGATCGCCTGCGCGCAGGAGATCGATCCGCCGGCGATCAGCGCCGCGTTCTCGTGCATGCCCGGGAAGATCGGGTTGTCCGGGGTTCCCAGCCCGTGGCCGACCGCGACGAGGTACCCGTCGACCGCGGAGGCACGCCGCACGGCGTCGATGTACCCGGGGTGTGCACCATGCCGAGCGTCTCGTCGTCCGCGACCTCGGCCGTCACGACCCGGTACCCGTCCGTCACCCGCAGGCTTTGCGCCAGCGCCCAGGTCAATTCCCAACGCAGCGGGTGCAGCGGATGGTCCCCACCCAGGTCGTAACCGAGCATGCGCGGATCCCAGACCAGCAGCGGCGGGCTCATGCCTAGAGGCTAGTGCTGTGTCCGGTTCGGCGCGGGACCAGCATCGATGAGGGGGCGGCCGGCCGAATCACGGCCCGACGGCTACCGGGCGACCGGCCGCGCACCACTGCGAGTAGGAGCCCGGGTACAGGGCGAGATCCAGCCCGACCACGGCGCCGGCCAGGATCAGCTGGCACGCCGTGATACCCGACCCGCACGAGGCGGCCGCCCCGGCGGCAGGGGCGGCGCCGGTGATTCCGTGGGCCCGAAACAGCGCGGCCAGCGTCGCGGCCGGCAGGAACAGCCCGTCGGCGTCGACGAGTTCGGTCGAGGGCAGATTGGCCGAGCCGGGGATGTGCCCGGCAACTGGATCAAGTGGCTCGACCTCACCGCGAAACCGTGGCGCCGCCCTGGCGTCGAGCAACACCCCGGAGGAGTCGGCGGCCAACGCAGCGGCCTCGTCGATACCGACGACGGGCATTCCACCCGGCCGGACGGTCATCGATCCCGGAGCATGCACGGCGGACAGCCCGCTGGCGACCGGATGATCGGCTGCGCGCCATGCGGCGAACCCGCCGTCCAGGACGCGCACCCGGTGCAGGCCGGACCAGCGCAGCAGCCACCATGCCCTGGCGGCTGCGAGGCCGAGGCCGCCGTCGTACACCACGACGGCAGAATCGTCGTCGATACCCGCTGCCCGCCAGCTGATCTGCAGGTCCACCGGATCCGGCAACGGGTGCCGACCGCCGTCACCCGGCGGGCCAGCCAGCTGACGATCAAGGTCGACGAACACGGCGCCGGGGATGTGCGCGTCGGCGTGAGCGCCCGGATCGCTGCCGGCCAATGTCCAGCGCACGTCCATGATCACCGGAGCGCGCAGCGGCGAAGCGTGCAGCTCAGCGGACAGTTCGGCAACGGAAATCAACCAGGGTGCAGGCACGTTCCCTATTCTGCGGCCCGCGCCCGGACGTGCTCGGGCACCCCGACCGACGGGCCAGGGTGGTGTCTGCGCAACGAGCGGCGACGTTCACCGCGCCGGGTAGCATCAGCAGGGCCAAGAAGGGGACCGCCAGCGTGAACGACCTGATCGACACCACCGAGATGTACCTCCGGACGATCTTCGAACTGGAAGAGGAGGGCATCGTCCCCCTGCGTGCCCGGATTGCGGAGCGGTTGAGCCAGAGCGGGCCAACGGTCAGCCAGACGGTGGCCAGGATGCAGCGCGACGGACTGCTGGTTGTCTCCGACGACCGGCACCTGGAGCTGACCGAGCTCGGCCGCGACCGCGCGGTCGCGGTGATGCGCAAGCACCGGCTGGCCGAACGACTGCTGCTGGACGTCATCGGCCTGGACTGGCAGGACGTGCACGTCGAGGCCTGCCGCTGGGAACACGTCATGAGCGAACAGGTGGAACAGCGGCTGGTGGCGCTGCTCGGCCACCCGCAGACCTCGCCGTACGGCAACCCCATTCCCGGCCTGGATCACCTGGGCGAAGCGTCCGAGGTGACCGAGACGCACCTTGACCTGATCGGCGCGGACGTCGCAGCCGGACGCGGCGGGCGCTTCGAGGTGCGCCGCATCATCGAGATCGTGCAGAACCAGCCGGTCGTGATGGATCGGCTGCATCGCGGCGGCGTGGTACCCGGTGCGGTACTGGAATTCGTGGTGCAGGGCGATCGGCTGTTGGTGGTCGACGGTGCGACCACGACGGAATTGAGTCCGGACGTGGCGCACGGCATTCACGTCCGTCCCGAGGCCTAGCCGCTTCGACCCTCCGCGGTCCGACGGTGGCAGTGTGGCCGGACGCCGTGATGGCAGGGACGTTCGTCCCTGGTGCCGATCCCTGCTGGGCGAACATCATCAAACGAACGCACAGGACGCGCGGGTTCGGGGACCCACGCTCAGGGGGACAGCACCGGCGCGCCGGTCAGCACCACGGCCCGCGAGGTTGATGGGCGACCGGTCGCCGTTGATGGAGAACGGAGCAGACATGACAGACACCAAGCGACTGCCGGGTTGCACCGAGGAGCTGTGGCAATGGCAGCTGCATGCCGTGTGCCGAGGCATGGACAGCTCCGTGTTCTACAGCCCCGATACCGAACGAGGACCGCGCCGACGCCGACGCGAGGCGGCGGCGAAGGCCATCTGCGCCAGCTGCCCGGTGATCGCCGCTTGCCGCGCGCACGCGCTGCAGGTCCAGGAGCCGTACGGCATCTGGGGCGGGCTGACCGAGAGCGAGCGGACCGGGCAACGGCTCTGCGCCGTTCGGTGATCCCGCCGTTCGGTGATCCCGCCGCCCGGTGATCCCGCTGTTCGGAGGTCCACCCGACGGCACCGGCAGGCTCAGCCGGTGACATCCTGGCTCAGCAGGATCTCGCGAATCTCCCGGGACTGCTCGTCGGGGTAGCGGTCGGCGATCATCTCGATCTCCAGCCGATCGGCGGGGGTGGCGAAGGCACCCAGTTCCGCCTGGAGCACGCGACGGTGTGCGCGAGTCGCGCGCCGGCGGTCGATGGTTGCCCGGATCGACCCGATGACAGTCGTCGTGGTCGCTTCGGTATCCATAGCGGTGTTCATGGTGCCTCCTCAAGGGTGAAGGTCGAGGCGTCCTTGACTCGGATGCCGCGCTCCTTTCGGACCTCGCGGTCGTCTGAATCGATGATGCGTTGCCGCATCCACTCACCTGGCCCAATCGCGCTGTGTCCTTTGCCGCACATGATCATCTGCTGTCGACGCAACCTTTCGATCGCACCGCGTCGAGGATGCCCGCCGGCGACCGCGACCCGTCTCACATTTGCATACAGTGCTGGATCGGATACAGTTGTGTATGTCGATACAGCGACGTATCGGATTCGGTTGCCACTCCACTCCTCGCCCGTGCTGAAAGGGCCATGTCCCATGTCGACACCTCCGACCCCACCTTCGACCCCACGAACGACTGCACCGCCGACTCCATCCATCCCGCAGCCGGGCCGCCACCACGCGGTCGAGACCCCGCCCCCGCCGCGGGGATTCTGGAACGAATGGAAGGACGCCGTCGCCCCCAGGACGGTCATCCTGATTCTGGGCGTGCTCGGCCTGCAACTTGCGTTCATCCTGTCCTACGTCGGCGCTTTTCACGCCCCCGCGCCATCCGAGATCAGCATCGCGGTCGTTGCGCCGGAACAGATCTCGAGCCAGTTGGTGCCCCAGCTGAACGGCCTGGACGGAACCCCGCTGCGAGCCACCGTCGTCGGTGACGAGGCGACCGCGCGGCAGCAGATCCTGGACGACACCACCTCGGCCGCGCTGATCGTCGATCCGGCCGGCACCACCGACACCCTGCTGGTCGCCGCCGGCGGCGGCACCTCGGTGTCCGGTGCGGTGCAGGCCGTGATCACCGGCGTCGAGACCGCGCAGCAACGCACCGTGGTGGTCGAGGATCTGGTACCGCTGCAGCCCGGCGACGGCCGTGGACTGATCGGCTTCTACCTGGTGATCGGCTGGATCGTCGGCGGCTACCTGGTCGCCGCGCTGCTCGGGGTTTCCGCTGGATCACGGCCGGCCACCACCCGACGGGCGATCTTCCGGCTGGGTGCGCTGGTGCCCTACGCGGTGCTGTCCGGGTTAGGCGGCGCGATCATCGTCGACCCGGTGCTCGGCGCGCTCACCGGTCACTTCACTGCGCTCTGGGCACTCGGCGCGTTGCTGGTGTTCGCCGCCGGCGCAGTGACCATGGCGTTCCAGGTTCTCTTCGGCGTGCTCGGGATCGGCCTGACCGTGCTGGTTTTCGTCATCCTGGGTAACCCGACGGCCGGTGGTGCCTATCAGTCCCAGTTGCTGCCCCCGTTCTGGCGGGCGCTCGGTGGGGTGCTGCCCAACGGGGCGGGCACCGAAACCATCAGGCGCATCGTCTATTTCGGCGGTCAGGGCATCGGGCAGCATCTCGCGGTGATCGCCGCCTGGGCGGTGATCGGCACCGTGGTCGCAATTCTCGCCTCGCGCTTCCACTACCACCGCGCCCTCGCCGTTCAGTATCCGACTGCGTATCCGACTGCGTCCACGACTCAGGATCCGACCGTTGATGCGACCGTTGATCCTGCGGTTCAGCCGACCGTTGATCCGACCGTCCGGCCGACGGTTGAGCCGACCGGTTCGCCGATCGCCGGCGCTACCCGGGATTGATACGGTTGGTTATCGGATACCTCGATGATTGAAAGGCCTGGGCAGGCAATGCGTTCGGTGGCCGGAACAGCCGAGCTGACCCCCGCGGAGGGACCTTCCGCTCGGCGGGCCGGGCGGCGAGCCGACGGCACACCGCCCGGCTCACCAAGCGCCGCGCCGAGACCCGCAGCCGGCTGATGCAGGCCGCCACCACGCTTTTCGCGGAGCGCGGATTCGGGCAGGTCAGCATTGAACAGATCTGCGAGGCCGCCGGCTACACCCGCGGGGCGTTCTATTCCAATTTCGACAGCGTGGACGAGTTGTTCTTCGCGCTGTACCAGGAACGCGCGACGGTGATCGCCGAGCAGGTCGCTCGGTCGCTGACCGCAGCAGCCCCGGCCGGTTCGATACCCACGCTCGTCGACCGGGTGGTCACCGCGTTGATGGTGGACCGGGAATGGATCATGATCAAGACGGACTTCCTGCTGCACGCGGCACGGTCACGCGAGGTCGCCGCCGTACTGGCCGCCCACCACGACGAACTGCGCGACGCGCTGGCCGCACACCTGGCCACCGTTATCGACATCGACGGACTCCCGCCGACCCTGCGGACCCCGGACGGACTGGCCCGGGCCGTCGGCACCATCCACGACGGCGCCATGCTCCGACTGCTCCTCGACCCCGACGAACGGGCCCTGCGACGATGGCTCCGGGTGATGCTCATCGCCCTGCTCGACCACTCCACCGATGGCGGGGAGTCGGCAGTGGAGCACCGGACCGCGACGGACAAGGCCTGATGACGGCCGGCCCGCCCGCCGCCGGGCAGCAGCTGCCCTCGCCGACCGATGCCGACGGCGCCGAGCACGTCGATGTGCTGATCGTCGGCGCCGGGCTCTCCGGCATCGGAGCCGCCTGCCACCTCCGACGGGAATGCCCGGACACATCATTCGCGATCCTGGAGGGCAGGGGCGCCATCGGCGGGACCTGGGACCTGTTCCGCTACCCGGGCATCCGCTCGGACTCGGACATGTACACCCTGGGGTATTCGTTCCGGCCGTGGACGGGGGCGAAGTCGATGGCCGACGCGCCGTCGATCCTCGAATACATCACCGCCACCGCCCGCGAGCACGGCATCGACCGCCTGGTCAGGTTCGGTCACCGGGTGGTGACCGCCCAATGGTCGACCACCACGGCCAGGTGGACGGTCACCGCACGCCGGGTCGCCCTCGATGCCCCCGACGATGTCGCCATCGACCCGGCCGGGACGGTCACGCTGACCTGTTCGTTCCTGTTCGTCTGCTCGGGCTACTACCGCTACGACCAGGGCTACCGTCCACCTTTTCCCGGGGAGGAGAGCTTCACCGGGCCGATCGTGCATCCCCAGCATTGGCCGGCGGAGCTGGACTACGCCGGCAAGCGGGTGGTCATCATCGGCAGCGGCGCGACTGCCGTCACGCTGGTGCCGGCGATGGCGGGCACGGCCGCCAGGGTG
This sequence comes from uncultured Actinomycetota bacterium, assembly GCA_963709895.1. Classification (GTDB taxonomy): domain Bacteria; phylum Actinomycetota; class Actinomycetes; order Mycobacteriales; family Nakamurellaceae; genus Nakamurella. The sequence continues at coordinate 417,840 of CAVPYD010000005.1, forward strand.
ACCATGTTGCAGCGCTCGCCCAGCTATGTCGCCGCCCTCCCGGCGGTCGACCCGATCGCCGTCAGGGCGCGGCGATGGCTGCCGCCGCAGGCCGCCTACCGGGTGATCCGCTGGAAGAACGTGCTGTTCGGCATCGCCACCTACCAGCTCAGCCGGCACCGGCCCTCGGTGCTGAAGGCCATCCTGCGCAGGAACGCGGTCGAAGCACTTCCGGCGGGATTCGATGTGGACACCCATTTCGCGCCCACCTACAACCCGTGGGATCAGCGGCTGTGCGTCGCGCCGGACGGAGACCTGTTCCGCGCCATCCGATCCGGGACGGCCGACGTCGTCACCGATCGCATCGCCGAGATCACATCTCGGGGCATCGCTCTCGCCTCCGGTCGGCACCTGGATGCCGACATCATCGTGGCCGCAACGGGTCTGAACGTCCTCGCGATCGGCGGGATCCGGCTGACCGTCGACGGGCGGGAGATCACCCTGTCGGACACCCTGGCCTACAAGGGCATGATGCTCTCCGGCGTGCCCAATTTCGCACTCACCGTCGGCTACACCAATGCGTCCTGGACACTGAAGGCGGATCTGGTCGCGGGCTATGTCTGCCGGTTGCTACGGCATCTGGCGGCCGGTGGCTACCAGACGGTGACCCCGGTGGCGCCCGACCTGGGCCTGCCGGCCGAGGAGTTGGCTCCGCTGATCGACCTCGAGTCCGGGTACATCCGGCGCAGCATCGATGCGCTGCCGCGGCAGGGACCGTCAACGCCGTGGCGGCTGCGGCAGAACTACCTGCGGGACCTCCGCCAGCTGCGCCACGGGCCGCTGACCGATGGCGTCCGTTTCGGGCACGCCGGCGACCCGCCGATCGGCGTCGGCGTCCAGGGCATCAGCGGCCCCGCGGTCAGCGGCCCCGCGGTCAGTGAAGGTGTGGGATCCCCATGAAGCCTTACGTTTTCGCGGGCGGGACCGCGATCGTCACGGGCGCGGCCAGCGGTATCGGCCACGCACTGGCGGATGGTCTGGCCGCCCGCGGCAGCCATCTGGTGCTGCTCGACCGCGACGCCGACCGGCTGTCCGGCGTCGCGGCGTCGATCCGGCACAGGCACCCGGTCACCGTCGACACCGTCACCGTTGATCTCGCCGACCGGGACGCCACCGCGCGGGCCGGCCGGGAACTCGCCGAGTCCCACCCCGACACCACCCTGGTGGTCAACAACGCCGGCGTGGCGATGGGTGGACGCTTCGACCAGCTCACGCTGGAGGAGTTCGAGTACGTGATCGACGTGAACTTCCGGGCCGTGGTCACCCTGACCCACCATCTGCTGCCCGTGCTGCGTGCACACCCCGGTTCGCATCTGGCGAACGTGTCGAGCATCTACGGGATCGTCGCGCCCCCGGGTCAGACCGCTTACGCCGCCAGCAAGTTCGCGGTCCGCGGGTTCACCGAGGCGCTACGGGCCGAGCTGTCCGCCGACGACGTCGGCGTCACCTGCATTCATCCCGGCGGCATCGCCACCCGCATCGCGACCACCGCTCGGATGGGATCGGGAGTCTCGGCGGCGGACGCCGCTCGCGGGCGTGCCCTGGCCAACCGGATGCTGACCATCCCGCCCGGCACCGCTGCCGCCATCATCCTGCGCGGCATCGAACGCCGTCGGCCGCGGGTGCTGATCGGCTGGACCGCCCGCGTTCCCGACGCCATTGCCCGGATTGCCCCTGCGGCGCACGGCACCCTGCTGGCCAAGATCTTCGCCCGCAGCCGGTGACAGCCGCATCGCCACCTCCCCGCCGGGACCTGTTATCGCGGTCGGCCGAGACCTGGTTCGATGGACACCGGTCACCCACCGAGCGGAAGGACCAGACCGTTGGCCCGAACCATCGCCACCACCACCACCGTTGATCGTGACGCGCTGCTCGATTTCATCCGGCCGCGACACAACATGGTGCTGATCACCGGCAGGTCCGACGGGTCGCCACAATCGTCACCGGTCACCGGCGGCGTCGACGCCGACGGCAGGATCGTCATCTCCAGCTACCCCGAACGCGCCAAGACCGCCAACGTGCGGCGGTCTGGCACGGCATCCGTGCTGGTCCTGTCCGACAGATTCGGCGACGCCTGGGTCCAGATCGACGGTGACGCCGAGGTGCTCGACCTGCCGGAGGGGCTGGAGGCGCTGGTCGACTACTACCGGGCGATCTCCGGCGAGCACCCCGACTGGGACGAGTACCGGGCGGCCATGGTCGCCCAGGGCAAATGCCTGATCCGAGTCACCCCCGCCAGGTGGTCCCCCATCGCCACCGGCGGGTTCCCGGCCAGACTTGCCTGAGGCACCGAAGGGCACCTGATGCGCACCAACCCCCGCCAGCCGTGTCGCGTCGCCGTGCTCGACGACTACCAGGGCGTCGCGCTGACCTCCGCCGATTGGACCACCTTCGGCGACAGCGTTGCAGTGCAGGCATTCTCGGATCATCTGACCGACCAGGACCGGTTGGTGGAACGGCTCGCCGGGGTTGCCGTGGTCGTCGCCATGCGGGAGCGGACGCCGTTCCCGCGCGAGCTGTTGGCCCGGCTACCCGACCTTCGGCTGTTGGTCACCACCGGCATGCGGAACGCCGCCATCGACCTGCCGGCCGCGGCCGAATTCGGTGTCACGGTGAGCGGGACGCCGCTGCCGGGCAACTCGACGGTCGAGTTGACCCTGGCGCTGATGCTGGCGGTCAGCAGGGACGTCCCCGGCGAGGACCGCAGGACCCGGGCCGGGCAGTGGCAACGACATCTCCCCACCGACCTGGCGGGGTCGACCCTGGGCGTGCTCGGCCTTGGCCGGCTCGGCCGGCGGGTGGCCGGCATCGCGACGGCGTTCGGGATGAACGTGCTGGCCTGGAGCCGGCACCTGACGGCCGAGACCGCGGCCGAGCACGGCGTCGGGTACGCGGGCTTCGACGAACTCTTCGAGCGCAGCGACATGGTGAGCGTGCACGTCACGCTGAACGACTCCAGTCGCGGGCTGGTCGGCGCCCGTCAGCTCGAGCTGCTCGGACCGGCCGGCTTCCTGGTGAACACCTCCCGCGGTCCGATCGTCGACCAGCACGCGCTCGTCAACGCCCTGCATGCCGGCACCATCGCAGGCGCCGCACTGGATGTCTTCGACATCGAACCGCTGCCGGCGGAGCATCCGCTGTGCCACACCCCGCGCACGGTGCTCAGCCCGCACGTCGGATTCGTCAGCAGGCGCAACTACCAGGTGGCGTACGGCGCCGCGGTGCAGGACGTGCAGGCCTGGCTGGACGGTGCCCCGATCCGGATACTGAGCTGACGTCGCGCTACCCGGCCGGCCGGTAGCCAACCAGCGACAACTGGTCGTCGACCATCAATCCGATCCCGCGCGCGTAATACTTGTCCTCCTTCACATCCGGTTCGAGCGACGTGGCCTCCCGAACCTTCAGTACACCCTCCAGAGCTCAGGCCGTTCGGGCCCAAAATGGACAATAGGCAGCAAAGGGGCTTTCGGCGTCAGCCTGACGACTCCGGTTTTCTCCCGGTGGGGCGACGTCGGGATCCACCCACAGTCGTGGGTCACCACCTCCCAGGGCGGTGGTCGAACGGTCCTGACGGCGCCGCGGAGGTCGCCGCACCCTTCTGCTGATTCACTCCTGGACGATGCTGTGTGGCTTCGGGTGCGCGATGATCACGCGCGGGAACGGGCCGCGACCCACCGCGGCCGGTCGATGGGCCCGGAGGTCGCGATGAGCACCATTCACATCACGTCGCTGATCCTCATCCCGCTGGTGGCCGCCATGGCCCCGTTGCTCGCCGCGGTCCTGGCGCCGATCGTGAAGATCCCCATCGTGGTTTTCGAGATCGTGCTGGGTGTGCTGATCGGTCCTTCGGTTCTCGGCTGGGTGCAGCCGACGGACTTCGTGTCAATGCTGGCGCAGTTCGGACTGGCGATGCTGTTCTTCCTGGCCGGCAACGAGATCGATTTCGAGCGCATTCGCGGCCGGCCGATCAACCGGTCCATCCAGGGCTGGCTGATCTCGTTGGTGGTCGGCGTGGGGCTCGGTGTGCTGCTGGCCCCGTCTCCAGCGGCCGGCGTGTTCATTGGGGTCGCGCTGACCAGCACCGCCCTTGGCACGCTGATGCCTGTCCTGCGGGACGCCGGCGAGATGCGCACGCCGTTCGGCACGGCCATCATCGCCGTGGGCGCGGTCGGCGAATTCGGCCCGCTCATTGCGATCTCGCTGTTCCTGTCGGGGCGCCGACCCGGTGTCGCCACGATCGTGCTGCTGATCTTCGTGGTGATCACCGGACTCGCGATCTACCTCGCTGCCAAGGGCAGCCACCAGCGGATGCACGCGCTGATCACCGCAACGCTGCACACCAGCGGTCAGTTCGCCATCCGGCTGTCCATCCTGATGATCACCGCGCTGGTCGGCCTGAGCCTGGTGCTCGACCTGGACATGCTGCTCGGAGCGTTCGCCGCCGGCGTGCTGACCAAGCTGCTGCTCGCGAACGCGAAACCGGCCGACGCGCTGGCGGTCGAATCCAAGCTGGAGGCAGTCGGTTTCGGCTTCCTGGTTCCGGTCTTCTTCATCAACACCGGTGTCACCTTCGACCTCGACGCGTTGCTGAGCAATCCCGCGACACTGGCCATGGTGCCGGTGTTCCTGCTGCTGTTCCTCGCCGTCCGCGGCCTGCCATCGACGCTGACCGCTCCGCCGGGCTCCGCCGGCGCCGACCGTCGGGCGATCGTCCTGTTCGGCGCGACCGCGCTGCCGATCGTGGTTGCCGTCACCGAGATCGGCGTCAGCTCGGGTGACCTGTCCGCCGGCACCGCGGCGGCGCTGGTCGGCGCCGGGATGCTGTCGGTGTTGTTGTTCCCGCTACTGGCGCTCGGCCAGCACCGCAGGGCTCCGGACGGCGGGGTGAAGGCCCCGGACACCGACGAGCATGTTCCGGAGGAGGGCTGACCCTCGCGCCAGGTGGCGACGGCCCGGGAGACGACGGGCCGACAGACAGGCCGGCGAACGGGCAGCAGTGCGATGCGCCGAGCGACCGGTACCGTCGTGGGAGTGACCGGTGTGATCTCCGCCATCACGGAGCCTCAATCGATCGCCCCGACCCCCCGGGTCGGGGCGGCCGTCAGCGCACCCCTGGCCGACGCGGACGAGGCCGCCGCGCTGCTTGCCGGTCGTCGGGTCGTCGCCCTGACCGGGGCAGGGTTGAGCACTGATTCCGGCATCCCGGACTATCGCGGGCCGGGCAGCCCGCCCCGTTCGCCGATGACATTCGACGAGTTCGCCTCGGGCGCACGCGCCCAGCAGCGATACTGGGCGCGCAGTCACATCGGTTGGCAGCGAATGGGTCTCGCGCAGCCGAACCGGGGCCATCTGGCGATGGCCACCTTGGAACGGTCCGGGGTCGTCACCGACCTGATCACCCAGAACGTGGACGGGCTACACCGCCAAGCGGGCAGCCGCGAGGTGGTCGACCTGCACGGCAGGATCGACGAGGTGATCTGCCTCGATTGCCGCAGCATCAGCTCACGCCGCGAGCTGCACGAGCGGTTGTCCGAGTTGAACCCGCATTTCGGGCAGACCACGTCGGTGCAGACCGCACCGGACGGCGATGTGGAGCTCGAGGAGACGGACGGCTTCGCGCTGGCCGAGTGCCGGCGCTGCACGGGTGCGCTCAAACCGCATGTGGTGTTCTTCGGCGAGAACGTCCCGCGGGACCGGGTGGACCAGTGCTATCGGGCGGTCGACGCCGCCGAGGCGTTGCTCGTCGCCGGGTCCTCGTTGACCGTGATGTCCGGCTTGCGATTCGTCCGGCACGCCGCCCGCAGGGGTATCCCGGTGGTGATCGTCAACCGCGGCGTGACCCGCGGCGACCCGGTGGCCACCGCGAGGATCGATGCGGGGTGCTCGGAAACCCTGACCGCGCTGGCGGCCCTGCTGTCCTGATCGGTCTGCGGTCCCGATCCCCGGTTCACCACCAAAGGAACCAGTCGGGCAGTAGCGTCGTGAGACATGTGGACCACGATCGACGTCGATCCCGCGGTGTTCGCCGCGCTCAAGCAGCGGCAGGCCGTGGATGGCCGGACTCTCGGGGTGCTGGTGTCCGAATTGCTGGCGTCCGCCCTCGGCACCACTCCCCCGCCGGCCGGGGCGTTCCCGCGGCAGGCGGCCGCACCGCCCGACCTCGTCCACACCGCCGATCGTCGTGGTGACGGAGCGGCGCTCGACGGCTGACGGGAACAAGCCGGGTGCGACGGGTCGTTCCCGCCGCGTGGCTTGGAAATTCGGGTAAGGGGTACCAACAGGGCGAAGACCGCCCACCACCAGCACCGATGCCTGGTCGACGGCGCGGCGGCGTCGGAGGGAACCCCGTGATCGGCCCGGACAGCGAAACCACCACATCCCCACCACCCCAACAGCATCTGCGCCGGCGGCGACTGCGCCCCGCGGCCATCGGGATCGGCGCGTTGATCATCGTCGGCGTGCTCATCGGCGGCGCGAGCGCGCTGGGCTTCGCGACCGGATGGAGCAAGGCGGCCGGCGGTGAGGTGATCGTGGTCAGGAACGGCGGATTTCTGGACGACAATTCCTTCCGGCAGGTGATCCAGCCCAATTCCGAACTCACCTACACCGGCCTGTGGAGCATCGACCACCCGTATCCGGCATCCCAACGCTATTTCAAGGTCAGCGCCGCACAGAACGCCGACAGCAATGAAGTGATCAATGTGCCGACGAAGGACGGGGTGCTGGTCGGCGTCGAGGGAACGTTCTATTTCCAGCTCAGCACCGACCCGGCGATTCTGGAGGACTTCGACAACAAGTTCGGTACCCGCACGTTTCCCGGCGGTGACAAGTCGCTGCACGCCTGGGACGGCGACGAGGGCTGGAACGCTTTCCTGGCAGCCACTCTCGGCAACCTGGTGCAGAACGTGCTCCGCCAGGAAATCGGGAATGTGACGTGCGCGGACCTGGTCGCCTCGTGCACGCTGGCGCAGAATTCCACCGAGCCCGTGGTGCCGACCGACGGGAAGGGAAACCAAACGATCGCTCAGGTCCAGCAGGCGGTCAACAGCGGTTTCGCGGCCGACGTGCAGAACATCCTCGGGGTGCCGGTGCTCACCAACATCCAATTCGCGCTGAGCAAGATCTCGTTGCCGGACAACGTGCAGCAGGCGATCAACGACGCGCAGGGCGCCTTCGCCGGCGTGACGAAGGCGCAGGCCGGATTGCAGCAGGCCGCCATCGACGCGCAGACGAACGCCAAGAAGCAGGAGGGGTACAACGCCTGCCCGGTCTGCGGTCAGATGGACCTGCTGGACCACCTGCCCAAGGGCATCACCACCTACGCGCCGGGCGGTGCGTTCGCGATCGGTGCCGCGCAGCCCTCGACGACGCCGCAGGGGTGAACCGTGCGGATCGTCGACACGCTCCTGGTGGTCGCGGTGCTCGCGCTCGTCGGATACCTGGGCTACCTGCTGGTCCGCTGGTACCTGCGGACCGAGCGGCCGCCGGCGGTCTCGGGCCCGCGAAGCACGCCGTGGGCGGCCGGCTATCAGGTCGAGGCCGACCTGACGGTGTGGTCGATCCACCGCACGGTGCATGACGCGGGTGGTCGCCCGCGCAGGAGGTGCACGAGATCGTGCGGATCGACTCGCGCTCGGCCGATTTCGACGAGCAGTTCCGGGACGGCGAGCGCCGTGCGCACGATCGCGCCTTCCTGCTGAACAGCGCGCTGTCCCCGTAGCGGCAGGCTGCGTCCGTGTACCGACAATGGGTGAACCGGTTCTCAGCCAGAAGCGCCGGGACGTGGACCGTCACACACGTTCCTCGAAGGTCGACCCGGCCGCGCACGGACCGAACTTCCGGGGTGTTCCGGCTGACGCCGGTCAACGGGACGGCTGCATCCCGTTGACCGGCACCTTCAGCGAGCCAGTGCCACCGCCACCCGCGCGGACACTCCGGAGCCGACCGATCCGCCGGCCACACCGGGCGCCGCCGGTCCGGCCTCGCCGCGGAACACCGAGGTGGCCAGCGTCTCCGCCTGTACCTGATCCAGCCGTTCCTGCACCGCGGACCACAGCTCGTCCGGCACCTCGACGGTGAGCGCGATCCGGTCCGAGACGTTCAGCCCGGCGTCCTTGCGCGCCTGCTGCACCAGCCGGAGCAGGTCGTTGACCGCGCCCTGGGCGAGCAGTTCGTCGTCCAGCGCGGTGTCCAGCGAGACGAACCCACCGGACCGCAGCAGACCGACGGCGTCCGAGGACGACCCGGTGGCCACCAGCTCCAGCGTGTACTCGGCAGGGTCCAGGACCACGCCGCCGCAGATCACCACGCCGGCGTCGTCCGACCGACCAGTCGCCCGCCTTGGACGCCTTGATCACCTTCTGCACGTCGCGACCCAGCCGTGGCCCGCGGCCCTGGCGTTGACGGCCAACCGCCGCGACACCCGATCGTCGTGCTCGGCCATCTCGGTGAGGTCCACCAGCCGCACGTTGACCTCGTCCGCGACCAGCGACACGAACGGCCGGAGCCGGGCGGCGCCGCGGGTGGCGACGGTCAGGGCGGCCAGCGGCTGCCGGACGCGCAGCCCGGCGGCCTTGCGCACCGACAGCGCGACCGACGCGATCTCCCGGATCTCGTCCATGGCGGCGACCAGCTCCTCGTCCAGCACCAGCTCGGCAGCATCGGCGGCATCGGCGGCCATGCTCGGCCATTCAGCGAGATGGACCGACCGGCCCCCGGTCAGCCCGCGCCAGATCACCTCCGTGGTCAGCGGCAGCAGCGGCGCGGCGACCCGGCAGACGACCTCCAGCACGGTGTGCAACGTGTCGATCGCGTCGGGATCGCCGTCCCAGAACCGTTGCCGGGAGCGGCGGATGTACCAGTTCGTCAGCACCTCGAGGAAGGAACGCACCGCGGCACAGGCACCGGCCAGGTCGTAGACGTCCATTGCCGCGGTGACGTCCTGGACCAACTGGCCGGTCTTGGCCAGCGCGTAGCGGTCCAGCACGTCCGGTGAGTCGGTCCGGACACGGCCGGCCCGATCGGATGCGCCCGCATACAACGCCAGGAAGTACCAGGTGTTCCACAACGGCAGGACGGCCTGCCGCACCCCTTCCCGGATGCCGGGTTCGGTGACCACCAGGTCCGCCCCGCGCAGGATCGCCGAGGACATCAGGAACCAGCGCATCGCGTCGGATCCGTCCCGCTCGAACACCTGCCCGACATCGGGATAGTTCCGCCGCGACTTGGACATCTTCTGCCCGTCGTCGCCGAGCACGATGCCGTGCGCCATGCACGTCACGAACGCGGGCCGGTCGAACAGCGCGGTGGCCAGCACGTGCATCGTGTAGAACCAGCCGCGGGTCTGGCCGTTGTACTCGACGATGAAATCGCCCGGGTAGTGCTCCTCGAACCAGTCCCGATTCTCGAACGGGTAGTGCACCTGGGCGAACGGCATGGAGCCGGATTCGAACCAGCAGTCGAGCACCTCGGGCACCCGCCGCATGGTCGACTGCCCGCTCGGGTCGTCGGGGTTGGGCCGGGTGAGCTGGTCGATGAACGGCCGGTGGGTGTCGGTCGGGCGGACCCCGAAATCGCGTTCCAGCTCGTCGAGCGAGCCGTACACGTCCACCCGCGGGTAGGCCGGGTTGTCCGATGTCCACACCGGGATCGGCGACCCCCAGAACCGGTTGCGGGAGATCGACCAGTCCCTGGCGCCCTCCAGCCACTTGCCGAACTGCCCGTCCTTGATGTGCGCGGGCACCCAGGTGATCTGCTGGTTCAGCTCGACCATCCGGTCGCGGAACGTCGTCACCGCGACGAACCAGGACGAGACCGCGCGCTGGATCAGCGGGGTGTCGCAGCGCCAGCAGTGCGGGTACGGGTGCTCGTAGCTGTCCCGGCGCAGGAGCAGCCCGGACTCCTTCAGGTCGGCCATGATCGGGATGTTGGCGTCGAACACGTGGTAGCCCTCGTACGGCGGGACCTGCGCGGTGAACTTGCCCTGCGAATCGACCGGGTTGACCACCTCGATCCCGGCGGCGTCGGTGACGGCCTTGTCCTCCTCACCGAAGCGCGGGCGCGATGTGCACCACCCCGGTGCCGTCCTCGGTGGTGACGTAGTCGGCGGCCAGCACCTGATGTGCATTCGGTACGCCCGACGAAGAAATCGAAGGGCGGGACGTACCGGGTGCCGACCAGTTGCGCGCCGGTGTAGCTGGCCAGCACCTCGGGCGACTCCCCCAGCTCGCGGCTGTACGCCGCCACCCTGGCCCGGGCCAGCAGGTAGCGACCGGCGTCCTGCCCGGCCGACCGCACGACGACGTAGTCGACATCGGGATTGACCGCGGCGGCCAGGTTCGACGGCAGGGTCCACGGCGTCGTCGTCCAGACCAGGGCGTTCACCCCGTCCAGCACGGGGTCGGCGGACTGCAGCCGGAGCGCCACCGTGACGGCCGGGTCCTGCCGGGACCGGTAGGTGTCGTCCATCTTGGTCTCGGTGGCCGACAGCGGCGTCTCGCACCGCGTGCAGTACCAGAGCACCCGGTAGCCCTCGTAGATCAAGCCCTTGTCCCACAACGACTTGAAGGCCCACATGACGGATTCCATGTAGTCCAGGTCCAGGGTCTTGTAGTCGTGCTCGAAGTCCACCCAGCGGGCCTGGCGGGTGACGTACTCCTGCCACTCGTGGGTGTACCGCAGCACCGATTCCCGGCAGGCATCGTTGAACTGCTCGACGCCCATCGACTCGATCTCGGACTTGTGCTTGATCCCGAGCTGCCGTTCGGCCTCGACCTCGGCGGGCAGGCCATGGGTGTCCCAACCGAAGCGGCGCTCCACCCGGCGACCTCGCATGGTCTGGTACCGCGGCACCACGTCCTTGACGTAACCGGTCAGCAGATGCCCGTAGTGCGGCAGGCCGTTCGCGAAGGGCGGGCCGTCGTAGAAGACGAACTCGTTCGATCCGTTGTCTCCGGCGGGTCGCTGCTCGACGGAGGCCTCGAAGGTCTTGTCCTTGGCCCAGTACGCCAGCACGTCGTGTTCCAACGCGGGCAGATCCGGGTGCGCCATGACGTCCGCGGCGCCGGCCCGGGGATACCGGTCGCCGGTCGAGCCGACCGACACGCCTGGCTCGACCGCCGGCTCGGTGGTGGTGCTGCTGTCGTTCATCGCGGGTACTCCCTCGTCAGGCTGCTCATCGCCTGCAGGGACGAGACGTGACCGGTTTCGGCCATGCCCCGCGGTACCACCCCGCTTGCCGCGACCGCCACTCCGGGGAGCGGGGATCGCGGCCACTCATCGTCCCGGCTGTGACGGGCCGGACCCGTTCGGTTCTAGTGAGCACCGCCGCTGTAGAAATCGTGCGGCAAAAGGGCGGTGCCGTTCTTCCGAATGGCTCGCCGGTGATGGCCGGGTCGTCGCCGATACTGCTTGTCTTTCAGGGTAATGCCCGCGGGCGAGCGGATTGTCCGCCCGCCTGCGTCACTCGCTGTTGTTGATGATCGAGGCCGCCGGTTCCTTGGGCGCTTGGCCGTCCAATTGCGCCAGCTGCTCGGAGATCCAACTCTTCAATCGACCGCGGTATTCCCGCTCGTAGACGCGCAGGTCCTCGATCTTCTTCTCCAGGGTGACGCGCTCGTCGGTCAGCCTGCCGAGCACCTCGTCGTACTTGGACTGAGCTTCCTTGTCCAGCGCCTCGGCGCGGATCCGGCTGTCCCGTTCGGCGGCCTCGGCCCTGGTGGTGGCGTCGGTGATCAACGCCTCGGACTGGCTCCTGGCATCCGCCAGGGTCTTCTCGGACTCCGCCTTGGCCTCCGCGGTGAGCCGGTCGGCGGTCTCCTGGGCCAGGCCCAGCAGCCGCGCGGCCTGGACATGGGTGTCGGCGACGGAGGCGGCCGGCTGCGGCGCCGCGTCGACAACGGGTGCCGGCTGGGCCGCTGCCTCGACAACGGGGGCCGGCCTGGCCGGCGCGCTGCCACCCGCTTCGTAGGCGGCCAACCGCGACGTCAGATCGTTGTTCTCTTCGATGAGCCGACCGAGCTCGGCTTCCACCACATCGAGAAAGGCATCGACCTCGTCCTCGTCGTATCCCCGCTTGCCGATGGAGGGTTTCTTGAAGGCGACGTTGTGGACGTCGGCGGGCGTGAGCGGCATGACAACTCCTTGGTGGCTCGGTCAACAGCGGGGCCCGACGCACAACGCGTCGGATCCCGATCACACACGATGCTAGAACGCGCACGGACGATGTTAGAGCGCGCTGCTAATCGCCAATCGCGTGACGACCTCCATCAGGATGTAGACCGCGATCAGGAGCACCACAATGCTGAGGTCGAACCCTACCCCGCCCAATCGGATGGTCGGAATGATCTTCCGGAACAGCTTCACCGGCGGGTCCGTGCTGGCGTAGAGCACCTCCATGGCGACGGCCGGCGCGCCGGCCGGCCGCCACGAGCGCGCGAAGACCCGCACGAACTCGATGACGATCCGGCCCAGCAACGCGAGCCTGAACAACCAGAGGATCAGGTAGAGCACCTGCCAGAGAATGTTCACACCACTACTTGTACCGGATCGCGCTCGAACCCGGCAGCGGTCTCAGCGAGCCGACCGGGCGGCGGCGTAGGCCGGACGCTCCCGGGTGTCCGCGGCGAACCCACCGGTGAATGCGGCCGGAGCGCCGGGTGCCGACAGGTCGGCGACGTCCGTGTCGGGCGGCAGCAGCATGAACACCTTGGTGGTGACCTTGTCGATCGAACCGCGCAGGGCGAAGGCGAGGCCCGCCGCGAAATCGACGAGGCGACGAGCGTCCGAGTCGTCCATCTCGGTCATGTCGAGGATGACGGGCTTGCCCTCCCGGTACTTCTCGCCGATGACGCGGGCCTCGGCGAAACCGTTGAGCTTGATCGTCACGGGACGGATCGCGCCGGGGATCTCCGGTTCACGATGCAGGTCCGGGCGTGCCTGCATGGCCAGGGCTCCTTGGGTCATCGGTGCGTCCTCGTAGGCGGGGCCGGCCGGGCGGCGGTGGTGAGCGGCGGCGTACGGCGCGTCCTGGCCGCGGTCGTACCCATCGGGTGCGTAGCCCTCACCCTGGTAGTCGTGCGCCGGGTAGTCAGACGAGTACTCGCCCTGATAATCGCCGGTGTCCGAGTCGGGGTAGTCGTCCGCGTACTCGTCCCGGTGGGAGTCGTCGGGCACGAGCCCCAGGAAGGCCCCCACCTTGCGCCATGATCCCATTTTGGTCTGATCCTTCCGTTGCCCTACACGGTGAACGGGACCCGCGCTGGTGCCGCTAGCGGCATGCCGTGTGCGAACCGATCTCCTCGCCTTGCGCGTCAGGCTATCCCCGTGATCAGAGCGATCGCGGTGCGACACACCGGGCCGGACAAGCGGTTCCGGCACGCGTCGATCGTTGGTTCGGTCGATGGCTCAGTCGGCGCCGGCGGGCATCCAGATCAGCCCGGCGATCCGCCCGGTGGGCGCACCCCGGCGATGGCTGAACAGCTCCGGATCGGTGAAGGTGCACCGCGGATCGACGGCCACCCCAGCCACCCCCAGGGCCCTGAGTTGACGGGCCAATCCGGCTCGCAGGTCGAGTCCAGGAGTGCCGCGGCTGGTCCGGCAGGCCGACCCCGGCAGCTCTGCCTCCACCTCGTCGCGCATCACGGCCGGCACCTCGTAGCACTGACCGCAGATGGCCGGGCCGAGCAGCACCTCGACGGCTGCCACGGACGCGCCCGCCTGCAACATCGCCGTCAGCATCCGCAGGGCGATGCCGCCCGCCGCGCCCCGCCGCCCGGCGTGCACGGCGGAGATCACCCCGGCAGCCGGCTCGCCCGCCAGGATCGGCACGCAATCGGCGACCAGCACTCCCAGCGCGAGACCCGCGGTGCTGGTGACGATCCCGTCCGTCTCCGGCAGCTCGCCCTGCACCGCGGTGACGCCGTCGACCGGCGTCACCGTTGTGCCGTGCACCTGCCGCATCCACACCACGGACTCCGTCGGCAGGGCCGCCGCCCGGGCCAGCCTGGCCCTGTTGGCCGCCACAGCCTTGGGCGAGTCGCCAACGCCCCCGCCGAGGTTGAACGAGTCGTACGGTGGCGCCGATACCCCGCCACGGCGGGTGGTGACGATTCGCCGGATCCGATGCGGTGCACCTGCCCCGAACGCCGAAACGCCTGAGCCGGCCGACCCGTGGGTCGAGACCGGCTCAGGCGTCATGGCTCCATGAAACACCTCGCCAGGGATCACCCAGCGGTCAGCGCCGCATGAACGACGGAACGTCGACGTCGTCCTCCTCGACGACCGGGCGCTGTCCCTGGCGCACAGGCTGGTGCGGTGCCGAGACGTTCCCCTGCGGCGGGTAGTGGCCGGCGGGTGCCCCCGGCGCCGCGTAGGCGGGTGCCGGCGGACGGGGCTGCTGGGGCGCGACGTACTGCGGCTGCGCCGGTTGCTGCGGCCGGCCGGCAGGTTGTCCGCCGGCGAAGCCGGCGCCGCTGCCACCGTTGAAGCCACCACCATTGGCGCCGTTGAACCCACCGGCCGCAGCCGCTCTGGCGGCCCGCTGGTCGATGGTCGGCGGCAGCACCGACGGCGTCGAGTCGAAGCCGGCGGCGATCACGGTGACCCGCACCTCGTCGCCGAGCGAATCGTCGATGACGGTGCCGAAGATGATGTTGGCGTCCTCGTGCGCCGCCTCCTGCACCAGCGAGGCCGCCTCGTTGATCTCGAAGAGGCCGAGGTCCGACCCGCCCGCGATCGACAGCAGCACCCCGTGCGCGCCGTCCATCGATGCCTCCAGCAGCGGCGAGTTGATCGCCTTCTGGGCTGCCTGAACGGCGCGGCCCTCACCGCGGGCCGACCCGATGCCCATCAGGGCGGTGCCGGCGCCGGCCATCACGGACTTGACGTCCGCGAAGTCGACGTTGATCAGGCCGGGGGTGGTGATCAGGTCGGTGATGCCCTGCACACCGTTGAGCAGCACCTCGTCGGCCGACCGGAACGCATCCATCAGGGACACGCCCATGTCACCGAGCTGCAGCAACCGGTCGTTGGGGATGACGATCAGCGTGTCGCACTCGTTGCGCAGTTCCTTGATGCCGTTCTCGGCCTGCCCGCCGCGGCGCTTGCCCTCGAACTGGAACGGCCGGGTCACGACGCCGATGGTCAGTGCGCCGAGCTTGCGGGCGATCGAGGCGACCACCGGCGCGCCGCCGGTTCCCGTCCCACCGCCTTCCCCGGCGGTGACGAAGACCATGTCGGCACCCTTGAGCACCTCCTCGATCTCCTCGCGGTGGTCCTCGGCGGCCTTCCGGCCGACGTCCGGGTTGGCGCCAGCGCCAAGGCCCCTGGTCATTTCCCGTCCGACGTCGAGCTTGACGTCGGCGTCACTCATCAGCAGGGCCTGCGCGTCGGTGTTGATCGCGATGAACTCGACCCCACGCAGGCCGACCTCGATCATCCGGTTGATGGCGTTCACCCCGCCGCCGCCGATGCCGACGACCTTGATCACGGCGAGGTAGTTGTGCGGTGGCGTCATTCGCCTGAGCCTTTCTGCTCTGTCGGGGTACTGCGGGACGGTGCTGTGCTCGTGTGCTCTGACTTCTTGGCTCACTGCTGTGCTGACTTCAGTGCTGACTTCTGAGCTGACTTCTCTGCGCAGCCCGCCCGGCGTGTCGAACCCTCAACCTCAACCGGACGGTTATAGTTATGTCAAGTGCTGCTGGGATTGAAGGTAGGTCGAGGGTTCCGGCCCACCTCGGAGGCGCGCCGGTGCGGCGCGCGATTTTGTCGTCGTTTCGTCAGCAGCCGCCCCCGGCGTTGCGTGGGCAGCCGATCGGTCGTCCCCGCCGCCCGGGGGCGGCGCGACAGTCGGCCCGGCCCGTCCCCGCCGAGCCCACCCGCCCGCCGATTCAGCCAGGAAACTCGTTGTGCCCGTAGCGGTTCCACGAGGTGACCTGCTCGAGAGGCTGCCGATCCGCCGGTTTGAAGGCCAACCCCTTGGTGTAGGCGACCGGCAGCAACGCGGTCTGGGTGACGCTGCGCGGAATGCCGAGCAACTCGGCGACCTCCCTTTCGTAGGCCAGGTGCAGGGTGGTCCAGGCGGAGCCGAGGCCGCGCGAGCGCAGCGCAAGCGCGAAACTCCAGACCGCCGGCAGGATGTTGCCGTAGAAACCGGCCTGGTTCTCCCCCTCGGTCGGTCGGCCGATCACGCATGGCACCACCAGGACCGGCACCTTGTGCATGTTCTCGGCCAGGAACAAGGCCGAGGACGACACCCGGTGCTGCTGATCAGTGCGCGCTGCCTCCTGGCCGGCCTGCAGGTACGGCAGGGCGCTGCGGCGGTAGTAGTCGGCGACCCCGGCCCGCAGGTCGGGATCGGTGACGACCACGAACCGCCAGTTCTGCCGGTTGCCGCCGGTGGGTGCCTGCAGGGCGAGCCGCAGGCAGTCGGCGATGATCCCCGGCTCGACCTGCCGGTCGAGATCCAGCCGCTTGCGCACGGCGCGGGTGGTCGACAGCACATAGTCGACGTCGTGCAGGTCCATGGTCCAAGCCCCATCTGACGAGTGATCATGCGGCCGATTCGGTCCGCAGCAGGAGGCTAGCTGCCATGCTCCGGAGGTGACCCTCGCGCGGTGGATGCGGCTGACCGAGATACCGCTGCTGGTGTCCGCGATCGGTTTTCTGATCGCCTACGCCTGGGCCGTGCTCGGACAGTTGCAGGGCGGGTGGAGCCTGCTGGCGTCCGCGGTGATGACCCTGTCGTGGGCCATCTTCGTCGTGGACTACTTTGTCCGGCTCTACCTGGCGGAGGACAAGCGGAGCTGGTTCGTCCGGAATCTGCTCGACCTGGCGGTCGTGCTGTTGCCGATGCTGCGGCCGCTGCGGCTGCTGCGGCTGGTCACGGTGCTGGCGGTCTTCCAGCGGATCGGCGGGACCCATCTCGTCGGCCGGGTGGCGCTGTACGTGTCGGCGTCGACGGTGCTGCTGATCTTCGTCGGATCGCTGGCCATGCTCAGCGTCGAACGTGGCCGGCCGGGCGCCACGATCACCTCGTACGGCGACGCCCTCTGGTGGGCGGTGGTGACGATGACGACCGTGGGCTACGGCGACATGTACCCGGTCTCCGCCGAAGGCCGAATGATTGCCGTCGGGCTGATGGTGGGCGGCATCGCGTTACTGGGCGTGGTCACCGCGACAGTGGCGACCTGGCTGATCCAGAAGGTGTCGGAGCAGGACGAGGCGAGCCAAGCCGCGACCAGGGCGCAGGTCCGGGAACTGACCGAGGAGGTGCGGGCGCTGCGGGCGAGCCTGCTGCCCGCGGATCCCATCTTGATGGCTGACGGCGCGCCGCCTCCCGGCGCCACCCGCCCCACCTTGACGTCGTCCGGTGGGACGGGCTGACGCCAGTCATCCCCGGCAGGGCCCTACCGGGGCGGCCTGACCAGCCGCTTCTTGACCGGCCAGGCCTGTTGGGCGCGAAGCTACCCGGGTCCGACGTTCGCGCTCAGATCTACAGTTCCCCATCCCCTTCGGCTCGAACTCCTCCCATCTGGATGATCGGTCACCGAACCGCCGTCCTGGCACTGGTCAGGCACGGTGCTGCCAGGTCGTGAGGCCCGGGCATGACATCCGTCACGACCACGCCCACGACGCCTGGCATCCCGCAAGGTGCGTTCGACCGTGGACGATGGACGCATGTCGACGTCCCAGCCCGGCAGTCCCGCACTGCGCCCACCGGCGCACCAGGTCTCGCCGCGAGCCGTGCCGTACTGGTTCGTCCGCGCACTGGCCGGCTGGCTCGTGGTGATCGCGGTGCAGGTGGTATCCCTGGTCCTCGACTGGCCGTTCCCGCCATGGCCGGCGCAGCTGCTCGCGGTCACGGTGGTCCTCGCGCTCGTGCACCTGATCGTGATGCCGCGCTGGCGGTACCGGGTGCACCGGTGGGAACTCACCGATGACGCCGTCTACACCCGGACCGGGTGGTGGACGCAGGAGTCGCGGGTCGCGCCGCTGTCCCGGGTACAGACGGTCGACACCGAGCGCGGCCCGGTCGGCCGGATGTTCCACCTGACCAAGGTCACCGTGACGACCGCGTCCGCCGCGGGGCCGCTGGTGATCGACGGGCTGGACGACGAGGTCGGCATGACGCTGACCGCGGCGGTCACGGCCGCGGCTCAGATCGTTCGGGACGACGCCACATGACCGGCGGACCCCCGAACATCCCGGACCCGGTGCCCCCGGTGGCTGCCAGCCGGGACCGACACCGGTACGGGGACCAGCACGGGCGTGCCGGCCCCGGACGGATCGGGCGTCACCGATGAGCAGACTCCCTGGCGCCGGCTCGCCATCGGCATGCTGCTGGTCGAGCCGCTCCGCGAGCTCATCCGCTTCATCCCGCTGCTCATCGTGTTGATCTTCGCCGGTCGAGCGGGCAATTCCGGGCCGCCGTGGGGATTGATCGGTACCGCCGCGGTGATCGCGCTGGGCATCGTCCGCTACCTCACCACTCGGTACCGGATCACCCCCACGGTGATCCAGGTGCGCAAGGGTTTGCTCTCCAGGAAGAACCTCACCGTGCCCCGCGATCGGGTGCGCACCGTGGACATCAGCGCCCATCCGCTGCAACGGATGCTCCGGCTGGTCAAGGTGCAGATCGGCACCGGTACCTCCGGTCATCGGCACGAATCGGTCGACCTGGACGGCCTGCCTGCCGCGGTCGCCATGCCGCTGCGGGCCGAACTGCTGCATCGGGCACGCGCCCGGTCGGACGGGCAGTCGGCGCCGGCGCAGCAGCCGGACCCGAGCGACGCGCCGGAGGGCATCCCCGCCGCGGCCGGAACCACATCGTTGACCGAGGTCGAGACGGAGATCGTCCGGCTGAACCCGCGCTGGATCTGGTACGCGCCGGCCACCCTCTCCGGGGTGGTCACCGGGCTTGCGGTGATCGGCCTTGCCTGGCGGGTGCTCAACGAGGCGCAGGTCAACCCGGCCGAAATCGGCGTGGTCAGCAAGACGCTGGATCACCTGGAGACCACGCCGATCTGGCTGGACGTGCTGCAGGTCGGCATCGTGGTAGTGCTGGCGGTCACGGCCCTGTCGGTGGCCGGGTACCTGCTCACCTTCTGGGCATTCCGGCTGAGCCGGCACCAAGGCGGGACGCTGCACGTCACCCGCGGGCTGCTGACGACCAGGGCCACCAGCATCGAGGAGCGGCGGTTGCGCGGCACCGAGCGGACCGAGCCGTTGTTGCTGCGCGCCGTCGGCGGGGCCAGGCTCAGCGCGATCGCCACCGGCCTACGGGCGGGCCGCGGCGCCACCCGTGGCGGCGAGGTGCTGCTCCCGCCGGCACCGCTGTCCGTCGCAACGTCGGTGGAGGCGACGGTGCTGGGCTCGCCGGCTCCCGGGCGGGCCGAACTTCTCCCGCGTGGGCCGGCGGCCCGCCGCCGGCGCTATACCCGGGCGCTCGCGATGACCGCCGTGGTCGACCTCGTGCTGGCCGCCTGGTGGTGGTTCGGTCGGCTGCCCGGGTGGGTTGTCGTGGCGGCGTTGGTCGCCCTGCCGCTGGCCGCGCTGCTCGCCCGCGACCGGTTCCGCAACCTCGGGCACGCGGTGGTCGACGGCCGCCTGATCACCCAGCTCGGGTCGCTGGTCCGCCGGCGGGCCGTGCTGGACGAGCGCGGCATCGTCGGCATCACCCTGCGGCGCTCCTGGTTCCAGCGGCGGAACAAGCTGACGTCGTTGATCGCGACGACGGCCGCCGGCCAGCAGAAGTACGCCGTGCCGGACCTGGACGACGAGGCCGCCCTGCGGCTGGCTCAGCAACTCCTGCCGGTGACGGGGCAGTTCGTGACCGGGCTCACCACCGCAGCCGACGCTGCCGGTACCGCCGAGTCGGGTGCCCTGTTGCGCGGTGAGCCCGGCGTCACCAGACTGCCTGCATAGCCGAAATCGGACCCGCCGACGTGATTCTGGTTGGACTTGGGTCGCGCTCGGCAGCGGGCGGCAACCGCCGCCACGGCAGTTCCGTTGGGCGATCTGAGGGTGGACGAGAAGAACGTGACGATCATGACGCACGACCCGATCCGCGCGAGCCGGCCGAATGACTGAGGACGCTCGTCAGACCGGTGGGGATTCCTCCGGGGTGCAGGTGCGCAATGTCGTTCTGGTCGGCCCGGGCGGGGCCGGAAAGACGATGCTGGTGGAGGCCGCGCTGGCCGCCACGGGTGCCATCGGCCGCCCGGGGAGCATCGAGAACGGCAGCAGCGTCTGCGATTTCGAGGACGTCGAGAAACGTCTGCAGCGCTCGGTGTCGCTGTCGGTGGCCAGCACCCTGGTGCAGGACAGCGAGCTGCTGCCACCCGGCACCACCGGGGTGCGGATCAATTTCGTCGATACGCCCGGGCACGCCGATTTCGTCGGCGAGCTGCGCGCGGGGCTGCGGGCCGCGGATGCCGCCCTCTTCGTCATCTCCGCCTCCGACACCTCCGCCAGCGGCTCGGCGATCGACGGCGCCACCCGGATCCTCTGGCAGGAATGCGCGGATGTGGGCATGCCGCGAGCGGTGATCATCACCCACATCGACCAGCCACGAGGCGATTTCGACGCAGCCGTGGAGAACAGTCAACTGGTGTTCGGCGAGGGTGTGCACACCCTGTACGTCCCCGTGCCGGGCTCCGCGGCCGGCAGCGGCGGCGACGGCGGCGGCCCGTCCGCGTTGATCGGCCTGCTGTCCCAGCAGGTGTTCGACTCCAGCTCCGGCACCCGGCAGTCGCGGCCGGCCGACGACGACGAGATCGCGCTGATCGCCAGCAGGCGCGAGGCGCTCATCGAAGCGGTGATCACCGAGTCGGAGGACGACGGCCTGCTCGACCGCTACCTGGCCGGCGAGCAGGTGAGCTTCGACACAGTCGTCGACGACCTGGAGACCGCTGTCGCGCGCGGCGCTTTCCATCCGGTGCTGCCCTGCGTGCCGACCACCGGGCTCGGCATCCCGGAGCTGCTGGAGATCATCTGCCGCGGTTTCCCGAGCCCGGTCGAGCACGTGCTGCCGACCGTGTACACCCCGGTCGGCGCGGCCAGGGAGCCGTTGACGGGCAGCCCGAAGGAGCCGCTGGTCGCCGAGGTGGTGAAGACCACCACCGATCCCTACGTGGGCCGGGTGTCGCTGGTCCGGGTGTTCTCCGGCGTCCTGCGGCCGGACGTGCCGGTGCACGTCAGCGGTCACTTCGCGCGGTTCTCCGGCCATCCCGAGGACGAGGACTGGCACGCCGAGCACGACCTGGACGAACGGGCCGGCACCATTTCCCGCCCGGTCGGCGCGACCCTGACCGGGCTGGGCCAGGCCGTCGCCGGCGACATCGTGGCCGTCGCCAGGCTCGCCCACGCCGAGACCGGGGACACCCTGTCCGACCCCGCCGATCCGTCCGTGCTGGCACCCTGGGTGATGCCGGAACCCCTTCTGCCGGTGGCGATTTCGGCGCGGTCCTCGAGCGAGGAGGACAAGTTGGTGCAGGGCCTGGCCCGGTTGCAGGCCGAGGACCCGACGGTCAGGGTGGAAGTCAACCCGGCGACCGAGCAGATGGTGATCTGGACGATGGGCGAGCAGCAGCTCGAGGTGCTGCTGGACCGGCTACGCAGCCGCGCCGGTATCGAGGTCGCCGTCGAGCCCGTCCGGGTCGCGGTGCGCGAGACGGTGAAGTCCTCCGCCGGAGGGCTGGGCCGGCACGTCAAGCAGTCCGGTGGGCATGGCCAGTACGCGGTGGCCCAGATCGAGGTCGAACCCCTTCCCGAAGGTGGCGGATTCGAGTTCGTCGACAAGGTCGTCGGTGGCGCCGTACCCCGGCAGTTCATCCCCAGCGTGGAGAAGGGGGTGCGGAACCAGCTTGACCGCGGGGTGCACGGGCACCCGATGGTCGACCTGCGGGTCACCCTGATCGGCGGAAAGGCGCACAGCGTCGACTCCTCCGACGCCGCGTTCCAGATGGCCGGTTCGCTAGCGCTCAAGGAGGCCTCGCACGCGGCCGGGGTGCAATTGCTGGAACCGATGGACTCGGTGACGATCACCGTCGACGACGAGTACGTCGGCGCGGTGCTCGCCGACCTGGCGTCCCGTCGCGGCCGGGTCCGCGGCACCGAGCCGGCGACCGCCGGCCGGTCCTCGGTGCTGGCCGAGGTTCCCGAGGTGGAGCTGACCCGGTATGCCGTCGACCTGCGGTCGATCGCCCACGGCACGGGCGTCTTCAACCGTCAGTACCTGCGGCACGCGCCGGCTCCGGAGCACGTGCTCGAGCGGTTGACCGCGGGGGCCGGTCAGGAGTGACTCACGCCGGCGACGGCGGCCATCCAGCCGGGCCGGTCCAGTCAGACCGGTCCGGTGAGGTCAGGCCGGTGGGGTGACGGCAGACCAGGTGCACGGAGCCGGGTCGACACCGTCAGTCCGAGACCAGCTCTCGCGGAACCACCGACAGCGCCAGCGGCGCGGCGATCGTGACGATCTCGTCGTCGCGGCCCTGCGCGGTCAGTCGGTACTCGCCGTCGGACAGGTCGAACACCTCCACCGACGGCGCGCGCGGGTCGACGATCCAGTACTGGGCGATGCCGCCCTCCGCGTACCGCGAGGACTTCAGCCGGCGGTCGATCCGGGCCGACCCGGGCGAGAGCACCTCGATCACCAGGCTGGGCGTCTCGGTGATGTTCTTCGGACCGATCCGGTCCTTGCGGACGACCAGCAGGTCGGGCTCCAGCGACGTGCGGTGGTCCGGCTGCCAGTCCAGCGGTGCCACGAACACCTCGTGGTCGGGCGGGCAGACCGAGCTGAGCAGGATCGCAAGTCGTAGCAGCGCGCGCTGGTGGCGGGGAACCGGTGACGGGCTCACGATCAACGTCCCGTCGATGAGTTCGTACCGCAACCCGTCGTCCGGCAGCGTTTCCAGCATCTCGACGGTCCACTCACCGTCAACGTGCGAAGGCCAGCCGTTTGCCCGCTCGGTCGTTGCTGGTTCGGCCATGCCGACTATCGTGCCTCCTTCGGTGATCGCATTCCAGACAGTGTCGGCCATCGGACCGACCGGCTCGGAGTTGTCCACAACTGCGGGACCGCTACGGACCGCGTCGATCCCGCACCGCACGGCAAGGCCGGCGGACGGACGTTAGCCTGCCGCTCATGACCTCCGACTCGGCGTCGTCACCCCAGGTGAGCTCGCCGGCGGCAACCCGGCTGGCGGACAAGCGCCGCCTGCTCGAGGGTGTGCGGGTGCCGCACCCGGTGGTCAGCACCTGGGGTCTGGCGAACCTCGAGATCTCGGTCCCCATCGGCTCTTTCCCGGTCGGCGGCGCGGAGGAAACGTTCGTCGACGGCCGGATCGATGCGGTCGTCGGGGGTGTGGCCGCGAACGTCAGCCGCGCGCTCGGCCGGCTGGGCGTGACGGTGCACGCGCATCTGGTGGTCGGCGCGGACGGCCTCGGCGCGCTGGTCCGCGGCCGGCTCGACGATTGGCAGGGTGTCGAGGTCACCACCATCCCGACGCCCGAATGTCCCAGGACCGTCGTGCTCTACGCCGGCGACGGACAGCGGCACATCCTGATGGATCCGCGGGCCGCCACCGCAACGCACTTCCCGGCGGACGTCCTGGACACCATCGGAGAATCCCAGCTGGCGCACGTCACCATCGCCGACATCGGCCGGCCCGTCCTCGAGGCGGCCGCGGCCGCCCGCGTTCCCGTCGCGGTCGATCTGCAAGCCGTCACGGAGATCGACCACGAACGGGTTCGCACCTTCGCCGGCGCGGCGTCGGTGCTGTTCCTCAGCGGCGCCGGGTTGCCGAGCGGCGAGCGGCTCGACACCCTGCGGGCCGTCGCCGCACGCTTCGACGTCCCTATCGCCGTCATGGGGCTGGGATCGGACGGAGCGGCCATGACCACCGATGCCGGGGCATCGGTGAGCACCGCGCCCGCGCACTCCCCTCGGCCGGTGCGATCGACGCTCGGCGCCGGCGACGCGTTGGCCGCGGGTTTTCTGGCTGGCCTGGCGCAGGGAATGGACCCCGCACGATGCCTGCGCCGCGCCACGGTGTTCGCCGGCCACAAGGTCGGCGCGGTGGGAGGCACCGAGGGATTTCTTGACGCCGCCGAACTCGACGGGCTCGAGGTGGGCTGACCCGGCGCAGAATGATCAGCGTTGCGCAGGGGCCCGGTGGCCCGAGTCGGTGCCGACCGCCTGCCCCGCGCCGCCCGGACGCCGGTCGGGTGCCGCTCAGGCCCGGTGGGTCAGACCCGCCGTGACCAGCCCGGATTCGAGCAAGTGGTCGCCGTCGTGGTGCCGCCGCCGGATGCAGGGATCGGGATCCTCCGCGTAGCCACAACGTGGGGTGTGGCACCCGCGGCAGCGCGCCACCTGCTCCGTCGGGTTGAACAACCGATCAACCACCAGGACTTCCCAGAGATGGTCGCAACGGTCCTTTTCGGGGCGGTTCTCCCAGTCCCACGGCCACGCCGGGTCCAGTGGTCGGGTCTGCCGGGAGACCGGCTGCGCCGCTGACGACCAGGCGGCCATCGGCTGATCCCGGGTCGGCCACCCCGCGCCCGACAGGCTCGGTCGCGACAGATCCGGACGCGACCGGTTCGCGGTCGTGGCGCTCCGCGTCCGAGAGTCCGACACCTCGTTGTGTCCGCTCTGCATGTGGTACCGCCGTTTTCCGGCGTCCGGCGGCGGCGCAGCCCACCAGCCAGACGTCAACTCGCTGTGTCCGGAACAAAAGGAAAGGCGATGGCCCGCCCCCGACGTCAACGGCGTGCCATCACTCTCAGTTACTGTAACTCTCTTGCATCTCCGCGGCCATCCGACGGCCTCCCCGAACGGGTGAAACCGGTTGCATGGAGTTCCATGGCTCGTTGTGGCTGCGCCATTGGCGTGACAATCCGGCACTGCTGGCCCTTCGGCGCTCCGACTCGTCACCCACCGGACGGCGACCTCTCTGGGCAGACCGGCTATGGGTCCGCAGGCGCGGGATGACCGGCGGGTCGTGACTGGGCGGACCACCCGACCGAGTGCGGCCGCAGCCCGCCCCGGCAAGAAAATCCAGCACCCCGGGGAATGCCCGCGCTGTCGTTCGACGTTGCGCACAGTATTGGCAGTGTGGCCGATCACCTCGAGTTCCGGACAACCGCAGCGGCGACGACTGCGTCTGCACCCTGTTGGCTGTCCGGCTGACGACACCGGAAGGCCCGCTCCCTGATGATCATTCCCGATGCTCCCGCGCGCAGCGATGGCGCCGGCGCGCACCACGCCGAAACAGTGAAGTCCTCTGCCGCAACGGGTTTCGTTAGCGGTTTCGATTCGAACCGGATTCGCGCGAGCTTCGTGCTGTTGCTCGGCGCCCTCACCGCGATCGGTCCGTTCACCATCGACATGTACCTGGCTGCCTTCCCGCAGATCACCGCCGACATGGGAACCCAACCCGCCGCGGTGCAACTCACCATCACCGCGACGCTGGCCGGCCTCGCCCTTGGCCAGTTGCTCATCGGATCGATCTCCGACGCGCTCGGCCGGCGGACTCCGTTGATCGGCGGGATGGCGCTGTACATCGCGGCGTCGCTCGGCATCGTGTTCGTGCAGTCGGTCGAGGTGCTGACGGCGCTGCGTTTCGTCGAGGGCCTGGCCGCCTCGGCCGGCATGGTGCTGTCCATGGCGATCGTGCGCGACCGTTATCACGGCGTGCAGGTCGGCAAGGTGCTGGCGAGGCTGATGCTCGTGGTCGGCGTCGCGCCCAGCATCGCGCCGATCATCGGCGCCCAGTTCCTACTGCTCGGATCCTGGCGGATCATGTTCGTGGCGCTGGCCGGGTTCGGGGTGATCCTGCTGCTGCTGGCGATCTTCCTGCTGCCGGAATCGCTGCCGGTCGAGCGGCGCCGCTCGGGCGGGATCGCCCCCGCACTGCGGTCCTACGGTTCGCTGATCACCGATCCGATCTTCATGGGATTGGCGCTGCTGAGCGGCTTCTCGATGGCGGCACTGTTCACCTATGTCTCGTCCGCGACGTTCGTCTTCCAGGATGGCTTCGGGCTGTCCGCGCAGCAGTTCGCGTTGATCTTTGCCTCCGGTGCGGTCTGCGTCACCGCCGGGACCCAGATCAACGGTGCACTGATCGGCAGATGGGCACCCGAGCGCATCCTCACCGTCGGCGTGTTCGCGGGGCTGGGTACCACCGGGGCGATGCTGGCGGTGTCGGTCCTCGGGCTGGGCATGTGGCCGCTGATCGCCACCCTGCTGCTGACCCTGCTGGTGACCGGGGTCCTGTTGCCGGCCGTGCCGGTCATCGCGCTGGAGGCCAACGCGCACCGGGCCGGCAGCGCGGCGGCACTGCTCGGCGCGCTGCAGTTCGGCGTGGGCGCCGCCGTCGCGCCGATCACCGGGCTGTTCCCCGGCGGGTCACCGGTGGCGATGGCAGCGGTGATGTTCGCCGCGACGTCGGTGACGGTCGGTCTGCTGCTCGCCCTCCGGCCCAGCCTGAAGCGCGACCCGCAGCCGCTCACCGTGTTGGCCGGATCCGAGCTGACGGCCGCGGAGCTCACCGTCTGAGTCGGTGGCGCCCTACTCAGCCCCTGGCGCGACCACCCGCAGCCCTGCCGACTCTGCCGCACGCTACCGGTCTCCACGGAGCTCGTCGAGCGACTCCTGCACGGGATGGTCCAGATCGGCCAGAGCCAACTGCGCAAATCCGCCATGAATCCTGGCTCGGCGGATTCGCAGAAGTTGACGGTCGCTCAGTGCCCGGGGGAACAAGGATCGCGACCACCTCACCGTGATTGGTGATCTGGATGGTCTCGCCCTGTGCCACGTCGCGGAGGACTGCGCTGCTGTTGTTCCTCAGCTCTCGGTGCGGAATGGTCCGGACCACATCGCCCCCCTGTTTTGTCTTCTGGGTAGCAAGCGTGGCAAGTACGCCGCGAGGGCGGGCTCACGTATCACCCGGCTCACCGCCGCCAGCCGCCATCCGCAGGTAGGCGGGCCGCAACAGGTCGACCAGCGAATTCCCGCGGACGTCCAACTCGACCTCGGGCAACTGCCGGAGCACGGCGTCCGCCGGGAGCTGCGCCGGCTCGTACCGCGGGATCGGCGCAGCCGGCACGAAATATGCGTCCAAGCAGTCGGCGAGCGGCGCCACGCTGGTCCGGGGCGCGGGGCCCCGTGCCGGCGTCGACGAGCGCAGCGCTCGCAGGTTGTCCAGCAAGTCCTCCCGCTCACGGCCGCGCCAGGCCAGGATGCGGAACGGATCCTCGTCGAACGACTCGGCCAGCAGGTAACAGACCGCGGCGACGTGTTTGCACGGCACACCCCAGTCGGGGCAGGAACAGTCCATCGACATGTCCTTGCCGCTGGCGGGGAAGAGCGGCAACCCGGCCTGACCGAACACGTCCTCCAGATCCTCGGGCATCGACCCGGCCAGCAACTGGGCCGCGTACCAGGCCTGATCGGCCAGTGCCTGTTCCAGCCTCGCCCACTCGGCCTTGTCGAACGCGGCGATCGAGATCCGCACCCGGTACGGCCGCGGCCGGCTGCCCTGCACCTGCGCGGACACCAGACCTGGCGCCACCGTCATGTCGATGACCTGCCCTGCGCGGGCATATCGACGCCCGCGTTGCAGCCGCCCACCCAGCCCCATGTCCTCCAGCACCTGGATGAACCGGCCCGACCACCAGGTCTGCGAAATCGCGCCACGCTTGCTGCGCGCCTTGAGCCCGCCGGCCACGGCCAGCGGCTTCGACGGCCCCCAGAACCGCTCAGTCATCGACGGGAGCAATCAGCAGATCAGTCATCAGTCGTCACCGGCCTGCGCGGTGAGCGCGAACACCTCACGCAACTCGGTGGTCGACAATTCGGTGAGCCAGCCCTCGCCGTCGCCGACCACGGAGTCGGCGAGCGCCTTCTTGGTCTCGATCATGTCGTCGATGCGTTCCTCGAGCGTGCCGGTGCAGATGAGCTTGTGCACCTCGACGGTGCGGTGCTGACCGATCCGGAAGGCGCGATCCGTCGCCTGGTTCTCCACCGCCGGGTTCCACCAGCGATCGAGATGGATGACGTGGTTGGCCGCCGTCAGGTTCAACCCCGTCCCGCCGGCCCGCAACGAGAGCAGGAAAATCGCGGGCGCTCCGACAACCGGATCGTCCGCGGCCTGAAAACGGGCCACCATCTCGTCCCTGCGCTTCTTGGGTGTGCCGCCGTGCAGGTACAGCACCTCGCGGCCGAAGGTGTCGGTCAGCAGCGGCTGGAGCATCGCGGCGAACTCGGTGTACTGCGTGAAGCACAGCACCTTCTCCCCCGCCTGGTGGATTTCCGTGAGGATTTCCAGTAGCCGGGTCACCTTTCCCGAGCGCGTCCCCAGCGCCGTCCGGTCGTGCAGGAACTGCGCGGGATGGTTGCAGATCTGCTTGAGCTTCGCCATTGCGGCCAGCACATTGCCGCGCCGGGTGATCCCCTCCGATTCCTCGATCCTGACCATCATCTCGTCGACCACCGCCTGGTAGAGCGAGACCTGCTCCACAGTCAGCGCGCAGTACTGCTTGAACTCGATCTTGTCCGGCAGGTCGTCGATGACGGTCGGGTCGGTCTTCACCCGGCGCAACAGGTACGGCCGGGTGATCGCCCGCAACGTCTGCGCGGGCTCGGTCTTGCCGTAGCGCTCGACCGGGATGGCGAACCGGGTGCGGAAGGACTCCATCGATCCGAGCAGGCCGGGATTGACAAAATCCATCACCGCCCACAGCTCGGCCAACCGGTTCTCCACCGGAGTCCCGGTGAGCGCGATCCGATGCTCGGCGGGAATACGACGGACCGCGGTCGCCTGCCGCGAGGCGCTGTTCTTGACGGTCTGCGCCTCGTCCAGCACCACCCGTCGCCA
Organism: uncultured Actinomycetota bacterium; assembly: GCA_963709895.1. Lineage (GTDB taxonomy): Bacteria > Actinomycetota > Actinomycetes > Mycobacteriales > Nakamurellaceae > Nakamurella. The sequence goes on from CAVPYD010000005.1 coordinate 446,756, forward strand.
GCCACGGTCGGTCAGCAACACGCTGTCCCTGGTGGCCACGGCATACGTGGTGACGACCAGGTCGACCTCGTCCCGGTGCGCATCGAAGTCGTTGCCGCGCAAACGGTCCGACCCATGATGGACGTAGAGCCGCAGGGCCGGGGCGAACGTCGCGATCTCCCGCTGCCAGTTGCCGACCACCGACATCGGGCAGATCAGCAGCGTCGGCCCGCCGGCTGCGTCGTCGGCGCGCTCCCGGCTGAGCAACGCGAGCAGCTGAATCGTCTTGCCCAGCCCCATGTCGTCGGCCAGGCAGGTGCCGAGGCCCAGCCGGGACATGAACGACAGGTACGAGAAGCCCCTGCGCTGATAGGGCCGCAGGGTGGCCAGGAAATCGGCCGACGGCTCCACGTCGGCGATGACCTCCTCCACGGTGCCGGAGAGCAGCGCGCCGAGCCAGCCCTGCGCGGAGACCTCCTCGACGGGCAACGGGGTGTCCAGCCCGACGTCCTGCCGCGCGGCCAGATCCAGGATCCGGCCCGCGGTCATCCGGCCGGACCCCTTGCGCTGCAGGAAGTCCAACCCACGACGCAGTTGCTCGGGGTCGGCCGCGAGCCATTGCCCACGCACCCGCACCAGCGGGCTCTTCGCGTGCGCGAGCGCTCGTAGTTCGTCCTCGCTGAGCACCTCGTCCCCGATCGCGATCTGCCAGCGGAAATCCACCAGCTGGGCGCGCCCGAACTTCGCTGCGCCCTCGACAACGCCCTCGGTCGGGGTGCCGGCCGACAGCCGCAGCGACAGCCGATGCCGGCGACTCCACCAGGCGGGCAGCAGCAACCCGATGCCAGCGGCGTCCAGCTGTGGCGCGGCGTCGGCCAGGAAGCTGTGCGCGCCAACGGCATCCAGCTCCCACCCGGATGGCCTGGCTTGATGTAGGGCGTTGTTGAGGTCGGGGTAGATCCGGCCGGCCCTGCCCAGTTCGGTCAGCAGCAGTTCCTCCGGGCGGTCCAGCCAGCGACCGAGGCTGCCGCCGCCGTCCCAGATCTGTTCGGCTGGCACCAGCAGGCTCGGGTCCTCGGTGGACTGCAGGAAAAACTCCAACCGCCAGGCCGGATCTGCAGCGTCATCGCCCCTGTCATCGACCCCGTCGTCACTGCTGTCCAGCCGCTCATCCGGACGGGTGGCCCGGTCCGCGAGGTGCTCGCCGGCGGATGCCTCGCCGACACCCTGCACCCCCGCACCGGACTCGCCTGTACCTGATTCCTCGGGTCCTGGCGCCAGCAGGCGGAGGGTGAGCCGGGCCGTTCCGCTGGCCGGGCCGACCTCGTCCCACGGCGCCAGGGCCGCGGCCAGGTCGTCGACGGCGTCATCGGGTGCGTCGACGATCGCGTCCCATGACGTCAGTCCCGACAACCACGCCTCGACGACCGTCCGCCGCGCCCGACCCCGGCGAACCGGCCGCAGGTCGAGCGGCGGCTGAGGCGCTGTTTGAGGCGGTGGCTGCCCGGTCGCCGGGACCGGAGCTCCGGCTTCAAGTTCCTCCTCCGGACGCCCACCGGCGAGCCGGGACCGGACGACGGCGTCGACGAACGCGTCCACCGCTGCGGAGACCAGGGTGTGCGGATCCCGCCCGTCCCGATCGGCGGGATCCTGGGCCTCGGCGCGGCAGACGGGCGGCATCGCGGCGGCCAGCCGGTGCAGGGCCAGCAGGTCAGGGCCCTGCACGATCGGACGCCAGCGGGCCAGCGCACCGGCTTCGAGCAGGTCGACGGTCGGCAGCACACGGCCGCGGTCGACCAGGTCGGCGGCGAACGCGACGACCGCCGCCAGGTAGTCGACGGACGATCCGAAACGAACGTCCCCGCCTCCGGTGTCGGCCAGCAGCCGTACGGCCTGTCCTGGTTCGAGCCACAGCACCGGAACCCGCCACGGCAAGAGGGTGGGCGTGCTGCGCGGTGCCGGCCGCGGCGAGGTCCGCAGCAGTTCGGGCGAATCCAGCGGAGCATTCGGCGACGAGGGGAGCAACAGCAACGCCTCAGCGGTGCCGTGCGCGCCGGGCAGCGGCGCCGCGAACGGGTGGGCCCTGGCGCGCTGAGTCGACCGCCGGGACTCTTCACCGGTCGGGCCGGATCCTCGGCCCACAGTCCGGCGCCCCGATCGGGGGAATACAGGCCGTGCACGACCAGCACCACGAACTCCTTCTCCCGGACCGGGTGCGGCCGCTGACAGCCAACCGGACGACGACACGGACGCTACCGGCACCGACCGACACCGACCGATAGCCCCGACTCGCCGCCGACCAGCGCAGTCCGGTCGGGGGATCTGCTGCCGACTGCGACAATCCACCCATGACGCTGGCTCCGGTCGAGACCGATCTGACTGCCTGCGTGACGGTCGAGATAGTCACCGTCGCCGAACTGCTCCAGCTCGTCGGTGCGATCGCCCTCCCAGTGCTCGCCGTGCTGCTCATCGCGCGGATCGCCCGGCGTCATCCCGCCGAGGCGTTGCTGCGCGAGGGTCGGCGGATCGGCGGGGTGCGGTTGTACCGCTGGGGCCTCGGGGTGATGGCGGCCGGTGTGCTGGCCGTCGTCACCGCCATGGTCATGGGGTCGATCTCCCCGGAGTTGTGCGACCGGGCCAGCGGTTCCGTCGCGGTCATCGGCGTCGTGGTCGCGGTGATCGGCGCACTGCTCGCCGGCGGCGGGTCGTCCTACGCTCGCAGGGCGGGCTGGATGGTACTGGCAACCGTTGCAGCCCTTGATATCTGGATCTTCTACATCAACCTGATGGCGATCTTCACCGACGAGGAAGGTGTCGAGGGTCTACTCCTGCTGGCGTTCGCGATCCACGCGGCATGCATGGCCGTTGCGTCCCGATGGTCCTTCACCGCAAAGGATCTCGGTCCGATCGAACGCGCGAAGGCAGGGGAGGCCGGCCGATCGCTCACCGCAGTCTGGGTGTTCCTCGCGTCGTACACCTTGGTGAGCATCCTGCGGACCGAGAACCCGATCTTCGACAGCGCTGCCGGATCAGCGGTCGCCGGGGCCCTGACCCTTGGCGCGCTCGCCGTCACCCTGGGCAGCGGCTACACCAAGTACGCGGAGGCGATCTACGCCAAACCCCCTGCCGCGCAACGCCCGACCGTCGGTGCCAATGAGCAGCAACCCGATCCGGCAGCCACCACCGGGCCGAACCCGCCGACAACAGCACCGATCTCAGCACCGGTGTCAGCACCGACGTCAGCACCGACCGGGGCGCCGCCCACCCGGCCGGACAGCGCACCCACACCGTCCGGGAATTCCGCAGGCGCGGCCGGCGACCCACCGCGCTGAGCTGCCGTCCGACACCGAACAGGCGTTGCGCCCTCGGCTCGGCCACCATAGGTGCATGAGCGATGACCCGACGAGATTTCTGATCGGCGGTGGGTGGGAACCCGAGCACCGGGACGAGATCTACGGCCCGTTCCTCGCAGCGGCGGGCGCGCACCCGACGATCGCCTGTGTGGTGCTCGACGAGGGTGACGGCCTCGAACAGTTCGACCGCTGGGCGTCGGCGTTGCGGGCAACGTCCGCCTGCACGCCGGTTCCGGTGCTGGTGTCGATCGGTGCCGTGCTCGATGCCGGTGCGCTGAACGGGGCCGACGGCGTGCTGGTCTGTGGCGGCCTGACGCCCGGGTACGCCGCTGCACTGACCCCGGTGGCCGACCGAACTGCGAAACCTGCTCAGCGAGCGGGGCATCCCGTACGCCGGCTTCTCGGCCGGCGCCTCGATCGCGGCGCGGCACGCGCTGGTCGGCGGCTGGCTGGACCGCGGAGTCCCGGTCTGCGCCGAGGACGCCGGCGAGGACCTCACCGAGTTGACCGTCACCGCTGGGCTCGGCCTGCTCCCCGTCACCGTCGACGTGCATGCCGCGCAGTGGGGAACGCTCGCCCGGTTGATCGCCGCCGTCGCCGCCGGCCTGGTGGATTCCGGGGTGGCGATCGACGAGGACACCCTGCTGGCTGTCGGTGCCGACGGTGCCGGCCCAGGCACAGTGCACGGGGCGGGTCAGGTGCACTGGGTCCGGCGGGGCGACACGTCCGTGCTGGTCACCGGTGTTCCGCGCTGGTCCGTTCCCCGAGATGGCGCTGACGGGGTGAGCTCCGCCCGGTGACGCGTCAGCAACTCGCGTTCGCCGGTGTTCTCGGTGCGAGCCAGGGCGGCGTCGTAGGCCAGCGCCGCTTCCGCGTCGCGGCCCAGCCGGCGGAGCAGGTCGGCGCGCACCGCGTGCAGCAGGTAGTAGTCGTCCAGCCCGGGAAGGCCGTCGACGAGCGCCAGCGCCGCGTCCGGGCCGTGCACCTCGGCGACCGCGACCGCCCGGTTCAGCGCGACCACCGGGGTCGGCGCGAGAACCAACAACTGGTCGTACAGCTGGACGATCTGCCACCAGTCCGTCAGGGCCGCAGACTGCGCGTCGGCGTGCACCGCGTTGATCGCCGCTTGGATCTGATAAGGCCCTGGCTGGTTGCGCCGCAACAGCTCTCGGACGATCGCCTGCCCCTCGGCGATCAGCGCCCGGTCCCACAGCGTCCGGTCCTGGTCGGCCAGCAGCACCAGTCCACCGGCGCCGGCGGTGCGCGCCGGACGACGCGCGTCGACCAGCAGCATCAGCGCCAGCAACCCCAGTACCTCCGGCTCGTCCGGCATCAGGTCGGCCAGCACCCGGCCGAGCCTGATGGCCTCCAGGCACAGGTCGGCGCGGACCAGTTCGTCGCCGGAGGTCGCGGTGTGCCCTTCGGTGAAGATGAGGTAGATGACGGTCAGCACCGATCGCAACCGCTCGGGCAGGTCGGACTCGCGCGGAACCCGGTAGGGAATGCCGGCGTCGCGGATCTTGCCCTTGGCCCGGACGATCCGCTGCGCCATGGTCCGTTCCGGAACCAGGAAGGCACGGGCGATCTCGGCGGTGCTCAGCCCACCGAGCAGCCGCAGGGTCAGCGCCACCTGAGCGCTCTGGCCGAGCGCGGGGTGGGCGCAGGTGAAGATCAGCCGCAGCCGGTCGTCGCGCACGGCGCCCTCCTCCTCCGGTTCGTCACGGGCGTGCAGCAGCGCGGCCTGCGCCGTGCGGTCCTCGCGGGTGGCCTCCCGGCGCAACCGGTCGATCGCCCGATGACGGGCGGTGGTGATGATCCAGCCGGCCGGACTGGCCGGCAGGCCCTCGCGTGGCCAGCGATCGGCGGCGACGGTGAACGCGTCCTGGACCGCCTCCTCGGCGGTGTCGATGTCACCGAAGACGCGGACCAGCACGGCCACCGCCCGGCCGTATTCCTCGCGGAAAACCCGCTCGACGTCGCCGGCGAATGGTGCCGGGACCGCTCTTCCGACCGCTCGGCCACCGCGCGGTCAGCGCTCCCCGCCGTCCTGGAAGGGCCGTACCTCGACCGGCAGGGTCGTCGCCCGTGCCATCTTCCCGGCCCAGTCGAGCGCGGCATCCAGATCGGTGCGAGGACGATGGTGAATCCGCCGAGGTGCTCCTTCGCCCTCCGCGAACGGCCCGTCCGTCGTCAGCACGTCACCGTCGCGAACCCGGACGACAGTGGCCGTGCTCGGCGGGAACAGGCCGCCCGCGAACACCCACGACCCGGCCGCCTTGATCTCGGCGTTCAGCGCCTCCAGATCCCGTGAGATCTGTTGCATCACTTCGGGTTCCGGTATCGGCCCGGCGGGTTGGTAGACGCTCAGCAGGTACTGCTTCATGGGTGTCTCCTCGATACGCGGGTCGGGGCCTGTCGCCAGCTACACGAACGATCCCCCGCCGGATCGACACCGACGCCGGAATCCGTCCCGGCGGAGCCGATCCGTCGCAGGGCGTCGCCCGCGGCACCGATGTGGCGGCGCTCAGTCCTGGGTCACCCAGCCGGACGTCTGCCCCAGCACCCGGCTGCCGTCCAGGTCGGCCAGCGACAGACCGGCGAAACCCGTTGCCAGCGGCGATGTCTGCCAGCGGAACCTGGGGGTGTCGGTGGTCGCGGCTTCGACGATGACCGCGGCGGCATCGGCCGCGCTCTGCGCAGCCGCGAAGGCGGTGCGGGTCCTGGCCAGGTAGGAGTGCAACATCTCGGCGTAGGGATCGCCCTCACGCTCGTCCGGAAGGAAGGCTCACCCTGCGGGGTGACCACTCCGGCGACGTTGGCGACGAACTCGCTGGCGACGGCGCCGGGCTCCACCACGCTGACGCCGATGCCGAAGTGTGCGGCCACCGGAGCCAGCGACTGCATCAGTCCCTCGACGGCGAATTTCGCCCCGCAATAGGCGTCGGCGAACGGTTGCCCGACGACCCCACCCACGCTGGTCACCGTGACGATGCGACCCCGTCCGGCGCGGCGCATGTGCGGCAACACCAGCCGGGTCAGCGCGGCGACACCCAAGTAGTTCACGTCCAGTTGGGCCTGCAGATCGTCCATGGTGAGCTGTTCGAGCGAGGCCACCGACCCGCGGCCGGCATTGTTGACCAGGATGTCCATCCGGCCGTAGCTGTTCAGCACCGCTTCGACGCAGGACTGCGCGCCGGTGGCGTCGGTGACGTCGAGGGCCCGAACCTCCAGCTGCACCCCGGCCGCGGTGGCCGCGTCCCGCAGCGCGCCGGCCTTGGCCGGATCTCTCATCGTGGCAACGACCTGCACCCCCCGCGCGGCCAGGCCCACCGCGGTGTGCAGGCCCATTCCGCTGGACGTACCGGTGACAAGCGCGACCTGAGCCATCCCACTCCTCGATCTCGTTCGGATTGCGTGTACCGCAGCTGATCGCGCCCGACCGCGTCGGTCGCTCGCCCCATGATGCCGGGCGCCGACCCCGGCGGCAGCCCGACGCCCACCCGCCCCCCGCCCGACGCCCCCACCCGGCGCGGAGCGCTGTGGCGGGGCGGCGCGGCGGCGGGGGCGGCGCGGGGCGGGGGCGGCGCTGCGGCGGGGGCGGCGCTGGACAATTCTGCCCCGTCTGGTCGTTGACACCGAAGCCTGTGCCGGACTTGAGTACTTGCTGTGCGGCCACCGGGTTGCATACCGCTCGAGACGTTCTCTGGATGGTCGCGATGAAGCGTCTGGCCGTGCTGCTGTCCGTCGCCGTACTGCTCCTGGGATTCGCGGTGGCCCCGCCGGCCGCGGCCGCGGTGGCGAAGGGCAGTCCCGACAGCAGCAAGGCAGGACCATCGGTCTTTGTTGCCGAGGTGACCTCCGCACAACTCGGGAAGGTGCTTGCCTCCGGCATCGACCGCAGTGAAGTAGTCACCTCGCCAGGGTCGTCGCCGGGAACGGTCCGGGTAGAGGTGGTGCTGGGTGACGCGCAGGCCCGATCGCTGGTCGCCGCCGGCGTGCCGCTCACCGAAAAGCAGATCGCCGGAACGGGCGCCCAGCAACGCATGCAACAGCAATCGGCGAACGGGTACCAGGTCTTCCGGTCCGACAGCGAGCCAGGCGGCATCCGTGACGAATACTGGCCGCCGCCCGCGACAATCCCGGCCTCGTGAAGGCCGAGGTGATCGGCACGACCGTGCAGGGTCAGGACATCATCGCGTTGAAGGTGACCAGGGACGCCAACCGAACCCGTGACGGCAAGCGGCCGGCTGTCCTGTATTCGTCCGCCCAGCACGCCAGGGAATGGATCACGCCGGAAATGAACCGCCGGCTGCTGCACTACTACATCGACAACTACCGGACCAATCGTGATATCCGCAGGATCATCGACACCACGGAACTCTGGTTCATCCCGGTGGCCAACCCGGACGGCTATGACTTCACCTTCACCGACGGTAACCGGTTGTGGCGCAAGAACCTTCGCGACAATGACGGTGACGGGGTGATCCACTCGGGAACGACGGCGTCGACCCCAACCGCAACTACCCCCACCAAGTGGGGCTACGACAACGAGGGCTCCTCAACCGAACTTTGCCCAACGACACCTATCGCGGCACCGCCCCGGACTCCGAGCCGGAAACCAGGGCGCTGGACGGATTGATGCGCCGGATCAAGTTCACATTCCTGGTGAACTACCATTCCGCCGC
>CAVPYD010000006.1:0-102833 GCA_963709895.1 uncultured Actinomycetota bacterium
GCGTGCCATGCCGCTTCCTGATGCGATCGACCGTGACAGTGCCGCATCGCCGCGCTGGCTGTCCGTCCGTCGGCATCGGCGAGGACGGTGTCGATGGCCTGAGCGCGACGGCGCGCCGATGATCGGCGCGGCGGAGATCGTGTTCGGCGGCCGCCGCCATCTCAGCCTCGCGGCGCCGCTCATTCGCGGCGCGGCGCGGCCCTGGCCGAGCCCGTTCGACGGCGCTGCCGACGAGGTGCTGCAGCATCGCGGGCGCCAAATCTGCGTGCTGGCATCGGGCGACCCGTTCCACTACGGCGTCGGCACGGTATTGGCGCGAAAGATCGATGCGCGCGAGATGATCGTCGTGCCGGCGCCGTCGGCGTTCAGTCTGGCGGCGGCACGGCTCGGCTGGTCGCTGCCGCAGACGGCACTCCTTTCGGTGCATGGTCGCACCCTCGATCTCGTACGGCCGCATCTGATCCCGGAGAAGTTCCTCGGGATGGTCCTCGCGATTGTGTTGTTCGTTGCCATCATGGCGTTGATCCTGTGGCTCATCGACCGACCAAAGGTGCCCACCTGGTTGGTGGTCGTTGGCTTCCTCGGGCCGGTGACCGTTGCCATGGTGGTCGGCTTGTTCTACCCCGCATTGAGCACGACGTACCGGTCGTTCCAGGTCAGTACCAAACGGTGATCGGTGACAACGGCAAGCCGATCATCGACACAACTGACCGGGCAGAAGACAAGCGAGTTGACGTTCAGCCTCGCCAACTACCAGAAGGTCTTCACCGACCCTGGCTTCCAGAAGGTCCTGCTGAACACCGTGTGGTGGGTGATCCTGGTGCCGGTGCTGGCCACCACCTTCGGCTTGATCTATGCGGTATTGGTGGATCGGACCCGCGGCGAGAAGCTGGCGAAGGCGCTGGTCTTCCTGCCGATGGCGATCTCGATGGTCGGTGCCTCGATCATCTGGAAGTTCATGTACGAGTACCGGGACGCGGCGCGTCCGCAGATCGGTTTGTTCAACCAGATACTGGTGTGGGTCGGCATCGACCCCTACCAGTTCATCATCACCGAGCCATGGAACACGTTCTTCCTGATCTTCGTGATGATCTGGATCCAGGCCGGGTTCGCGATGACCGTGCTCTCCGCCGCGATCAAGTCGGTGCCCGACGACATCGTCGAGGCCGCCCAGATCGACGGCGCGACCGGGTTCAAGCTGTTCCGCAAGGTGACGGTCCCGACCATCCGGCCGGCCGTCGTCGTGGTGTTCACCACGATCGCCATGGGCTCGCTGAAGGCCTTCGACATCGTGCGAACGATGACCGGCGGTAACTTCGGCACGTCGGTGGTTGCCAACGAGTTCTACACGCAATCGTTCCGGCAGGGTGAGCAGGGCATGGGTATCGGCGCGGCCTTGGCCGTGATCCTGTTCATCATCATCATCCCGGTCATCGTCTGTACAACATCCGGCAGATGCGGCTTTCGGAGGAAATGCGATGAGCATGTCCGGTTCGGCGGTCGAGCTTCCCATCACGACCGATGCGACTGCCGGAGGAAAGTCTGTCGTCGCGGCAGTTGAAGAAGCAGATTGCGGCTGCAGGAGGCGAAGACCAAGCTGTCCTCACCATGGGCTTCGGGCATCGCCGATCATGCTGGCGATCCTGTGGACGATTCCCACCTTCGGGCTGTTCGTCACCTCGTTCCGGCCGCCGGCCGATATTCCAGACCAGCGGCTGGTGGACCTTCTTCGCCAACCCCGGCTTCACCTTCGAGAATTACACCAATGCCTGGTCCGGAACTCGGCGGCGGGCTCGGCGGCGTTCTTCCTCAACTCGTTCGTCATCGTCCTTCCCGGCGGTGCTCATTCCGATCAGCCTGGCGCTGCTGGCGGCCTACGCGTTCGCCTGGATCGATTTCCCGGGCCGGGACTTCCTGTTCGTCGCGGTCTTCGCGTTGCAGATCGTGCCGATCCAGGTGGCGTTGATCCCGCTGCAGTCGATCTTCGTCAGCTTCGGTCTGCAGAACTCGTTCTGGCCGGTGTGGATCTCGCACACGATCTTCGGCCTGCCGCTGGCGATCTTCCTGCTGCACAACTTCATGAAGGAGGTCCCGGCGTCCATCGTCGAGGCCGCCCGGGTTGACGGCGCCGGCCACGTGAAGATCTTCTTCGTGGTGCTCATGCCGCTGCTGGTCCCGGCCATCGCCGCGTTCGGCGATCTTCCAGTTCCTGTGGGTGTGGAACGACCTGCTGGTCGCGACGGTGTTCGCGCCGATCGCCGAACCTCGGCCGATCACCGCCGCGATCGCGGAACTGTCCGGCACCAAGGGCTCCAGTGGGAGTTGCTCTCGGCCGGTGCGTTCATCTCGATCGTCGTGCCGTTGGCGGTGTTCATCGGGTCTGCAGCGGTACTTCGTCCGCGGCCTGCTGGCTGGCGGCGTCAAGGGCTGAGCGGCGAGCGGATCGGAAGGACGGAGATCCACTCGGCCCATGTCCGGTCCCCTTGTCGAACCCGCCGGCATCGTCGAAGTCGCGGCGCTGTCGGGGTTCTCACCCGCAACGGTGTCGCGGGCACTCCGGGGTCTGCCCGGGGTGTCCGCGTCCACCCGGGTCGCGGTGGAGCAGGCCGCCGCCCAACTCGGCTATTTCCCGTCGCCGTCCGCGGCGGCCCTGACCACCGGGAAGACCAACGCCATCGGCGTCATCGCGCCGTGGGTGTCCCGGTGGTTCTTCTCCGCGGTCATCGAAGGCGCCCAGGAGATCCTCACCGAGCAGGGCTACGACCTGCTGCTGTACCCGCTGGGGGTCGGTGGCGGGCGCCGCGCCGGCGGTCTGGACACCCGCTCGCTGAACAAGCGGGTGGACGGGCTGCTTGCGCTGAACGTGCCGCTGGCCGACCCCGTCGCTGGTGTCCATGCAGGATCTCCGGGTACCGGTGGTCACCGTCGGCACCGCCGTCGAGGGCATGTCCGGCGTGCTCGTCGACAACGTCGAGGTCGGCCGGCAGGCCACCCAGCACCTGCTGGACCTCGGGCACCGGCGGATCGCCTTCTTCGGCGACGACCTGGAACAGCTGCACGGCTTCACCGCCGCCGCCGACCGCCATCGTGGCTACGACCTGACCCTGCGCGAGGCAGGCATCGAGCCCGAACCCGCGCTGGTGCAACGCACCGGGTTCTCGCTGAACGGCGGCGAGGCCGCGTTCCACCGGATGTTCGCCCGAACCGCCGACTGCGAGCCGCCGACCGCGGTGTTCGCGGTCAGCGACGAGGTCGCCATGGGGGTGCTGTACGCGGCCCGCGGCCATGGCCTGCCGGTGCCCTGCGACCTGTCGGTCGATCGGTGTCGACGGCCACGACTTCGCCTACCTGTTCGACCTGACCACCATCAGCCAACCCGTTCGTGACCAGGGCCGGATCGCCGCCCGGTTGCTGCTCGAGCAGGTCAACAGCGCCGTTCCCCGGCCGCCGTCCGTGGTGTCCGTCGGGTCCAGCCTCATCCGCCGCGGCACCACCGCGCCGCCGGGCCTGCGGCGGTCAGCGGCCGGGCACCGCGACTCGGACGACCTCCGTGACCGGCGGAGAAGTCGCCGCAGCGCCGGCGCGCGGATGCGTCCTGAGCGCCGAGGCGCGGACGCGACCGCCGGGGCCGTGATGGCCCGACGAGGCGTCGGAACGGCCCGAGATGTGACGTAGTAGAGCCGCACCGCCGAGCCGATCCTTGCCGGTCCCGATAGCCTCATGGCAGGGAGCTGTGACGCTGGCTCCTGCGCGGATCGCCCCTGTTCCATCCGGCGTCATCCCCGCTCGACCCCCGGTTTCGACCTCAGCGCGACCAGGCCCGACCCCGTCAGGGGCGGCCACCCATGACGGAAGGACCCACCATGCCCCTCGCCACCCCGGAGACCTACGCCGCGATGCTGGACCGCGCCAAGGAGGGCGGCTTCGCGTACCCGGCGATCAACATCACCTCGTCCATCACCATCAACGCCGCGCTCCGTGGTTTCGCCGAGGCCGGCAGTGACGGGATCATCCAGGCCTCGACCGGCGGCGCCGAGTTCGCCTCCGGCACCAAGGTCAAGGACATGGTCACCGGCGCGGTCGCGCTGGCCGAGTACGCCAAGGTCGTCGCCGAGAAGTACGACATCACGGTCGCCCTGCACACCGACCACTGCCCGAAGGACAAGCTGGACACCTACGTCCGGCCGCTCATCGCGCTGTCCACCGAGCGGGTCAAGGCCGGCGGGCTGCCGATCTTCCAGTCGCACATGTGGGACGGCTCCGCGGTACCGCTGGACGAGAACCTGAAGATCGCGACCGAACTGCTCGAGCTGACCAAGGCCGCCAACATCATCCTGGAGATCGAGGTGGGCGTCGTCGGCGGCGAGGAGGACGGCGTCGTCGCGGAGATCAACGAGAAGCTGTACACCACACCGGAAGACTTCATCGCCACGGTGGACGCCCTCGGCCTGCCGGAGGGCCACTCGTACATCGTGGCCGCGACCTTCGGCAACGTGCACGGCGTGTACAAGCCCGGTGGCGTCACGCTGCGTCCGAAGGTGCTCAAGGACGGCCAGGACGCGCTCGTCGCCAAGCTCGGCCTGCCCGCCGGCTCCAAGCCGTTCGGCCTGGTGTTCCACGGTGGATCGGGTTCCTCGGCGGAGGAGATCGCCGAGGCGGTGTCCTACGGCGTCATCAAGATGAACATCGACACCGACACCCAGTACGCGTTCACCCGCCCGCTGGCCGATCACTTCTTCCGCAACTACGACGGCGTGCTGAAGGTCGACGGCGAGGTCGGCAACAAGAAGGCCTACGACCCGCGCGGCTACAACAAGCTCGGCGAGATCGCCATGGCCGACCGGATCGTCGAGGCCGCCCAGCAGCTGGGCTCGGCCGGGAAGTCGCTGTCCGTCTGACGCTCGTTCGTCGACGAGAGCTCCTGCCGGGCGCCCGCTTGACGAGCGCCCTGCGGGGCGTCTGCCTGTGCGTCCCGCAGGCCTGTGACGCCGTGGTGCACCGCTACTCGGCGGCCGGGTTGGTCCCGCTGGACGCGATCCCCGACGGCACCGCGGCGTCCGGGCTCGGCGGTCCGCTTGCGTGACGTCGCCAGGATCGAGCCCAGGATGACCAGCGGGAAGCCGATCGCCATGCCCTTGGTGAACGGCTCGTCCAGCAGCAGCACGCCCAGCGTGATGGCCACCGCGGGGTTGATGTAGGTGATCACGGTTGCCCTGGCCGGCCCGGCCTCGGCGATGAGCGCGAAGAACACCAGGAATGCGATCGCGGTACAGACGACGGCCAGGCCGACGATGGACCACGCGGCCGGCGCGGTGATCGTCGCCGGCCACAACCACACCGAGAACGGCGCGTAGAGCACCGTCGCCACGATCAGCGATGCGGCGACCACGCCGAGACCGGGCAGATCGGCCAGTTTGCGGTTGATGATGATCGGTCCGATGGCGTAGCCGATCGCGGTCAGCATCACCGCGCCGACGGCCACCAGGTCGTCGAACTGGATGTCCAGGCCGACCAGGCACGCCACCCCGGCGAAGCCGATCACCAGCCCGACGATCCGCCTGGCGTCGAGCCGGTCCTGGCCCATGGACGGTCAGGATGATCGCCGCGATGAGCGGCACCACGGCGATGAGCAGCCCCGCGGTCGAGCTGTTCAGCCTGGTCTCGGCATGTCCCAGGAACAACCACGGCCCGCTGATCTCCACCACGCGTGTAGAGCAGCAGCACCTTCCATCGCCGGAACACCGGGCCGAGCGCGCGGCGGTGCAGCGCCAGCGGGAGGAGCAGCAGCGCGGCGATCAGCGTGCGCCCGAACGCCACCACCAGCGGGTCGACATCCGCCACCGCGATCTTGATCAGCAGGTAGGGGATGCCCCAGATCACGCTGAGCGCAGCCGAAGAGAATCCAGCCGCGTCGGGTCATCGCCGTCCCTTCGCCTGCCGGTGTGCCGACAGCGAACGTTATCCCTGACCACTGACGGCCGGCGATCGCCTGGGGATCAACGCTCGGGCCGTTTCGTGTCCCGACACACGAATGGCCGGAGTACGTGATCTCCGGCCGATCCGCGACGACCGCGGCAGCGCCGGAATCACCTTCCTGTGATTTTCGTCGGTTGGTCGGCGTGTCGCGGGCCGTGATCTGGGTCTCCTGGGACAGAATGAGTTTGCTGGGACACTTGTGACTTGTGTGACTGGTGTTCTACGGTGAGGTGGGCCGCCCGCGAGGAGGCCCGCCCGGCGGCTTGGCTCCCCGCTCCTCATACGCCGGGCGTCCTGGCACCTGGCAACCAACGGTCGAGCGGGGCGTGATCGGGTAGCGGTGTCGGGCAAGGGGAAGAGGCGCCGCTGGACCGGGCAACCGCGTGCTGCGGTGCCGCCGCGGTGCCGCTGCGATGGCGGACGGCGACCGAGGAAGGGCGCCCATGCGGCGTGCTCTGAGCATCGCGTCCATCGCGGCCGTCGTGGCGTCCACCATGGTGGTGCTGAGCGGACCGGCGTCGGCCGATCCCTCGGCCAACGACTGGTACCAGCTGCGGATGTGCGAATCGACCAACCGCTACGACATCAACACCGGAAACGGCTACTACGGCGCCTACCAATTCGACCTGTCGACCTGGCGGTCGGTCGGCGGTTCCGGCTATCCGAACGAGGCCTCCGCCGGCGGAACAGGACTACCGCGCACTGATCCTGTACCGCCAGCGCGGCTGGAGCCCGTGGACCTGCGCCACCATCGTCGGGCTGTCGGAGGATTCCGACGCCGGCTCCGGCGTGCTGCCGCCGGTCGGCGGCAACCAGGGCGGCGGTGGCGGCGGCGCGGGCGAGGGTGACAGCCCGGCGCCGGCACCGGACCCTCCGGGTTCGGGAGCACCGGCCTACCCGGGCCGGCAGTTCTCCGAAGGGGACTACTCCGAGGATCTCAAGGCCTGGCAGAAGCAGATGGGCGCCAAGGGGCTACGGGCTTGGTCGGCACCGGGCTACTTCGGCCCGAAGACCGAGGCCGCCGTGCTGGACCTGCAGGCCAAGGCCGGCCTGAACGTCGTCGGGTACATCGGGCCGAAGACCTGGGCGGCGGCCTGGGACACCGGTGCACCTGCGGCGCCGGCGCCGGCCGCGGATCCCGCGACCTTCACGCCGGCGACGAACGAGTCCTGCGGGGTCGGGCGCGGCGACCGCGCCGGCGTGGCCGGGACGCCAGTTCGTCGAGGGCGACACGGCCCGCGACCTGCAGTGCTTCCAGAAGCAGCTGGGCAGCCGCGGCTACCCGCTGGCCGGCACCGGTTTCTACGGTCCGGCGACCAAGGCGGCCGTGGTGGACTTCCAGCAGCGCAACGGGATCAACCCGTCCGGCATCGTCGGGCCCAAGACCTGGGTCGCGGCATGGGAGAGGAACTGCGGGGAACTGAGAGGGACTGTCAACTGACACCCGGATGGCCCTGAACGGGTGAAGCTAGGTCACGGATTGTCAAAGTAGATCGGGAATCGGGTAACACGTCCGTAGGTGACGACGACGTTGTCGGTAGGAACGCCGAATGTTCGACGTTCACTGACGCCCGCCTTCACGATGCCCGCGGGGGTGGAGCCCAGAGAGGCCCGGAGCATGCCGCTCCGGGCCTCTCTGTATTCCCGGCCAGGGCAGTGCCGACCGGAGTCTCGGGTGGATCAGCCGGCCTTGACCCGGATCTCCGTGGACTCCTGGGGTGCGGGCAGCTGATCAGCAAACGGGTGCTGCGGCGAACGGCCCAGGGCAAGTTCGGCGACGGTGCCTTCTGCCCGCACCCGCCCGCGCTCGATGATCACGGCACGGTCGCACAACCGCTGCACGACGTCCATGGCCCGGCTGGACATGACCACCGTGCCGCCGGTCTGCCGGTGGCGGTGCAGCATGTCCTCGATGGCCCGACCGGTATCCGGGTCGAGCGACATGAACGGCTCGTCCAACACGATCACCCGCGGTGAGTGCAGGAGCGCGACGGCCAGGCCGATCCGCTTCGTCATGCCCGGCGAGTAGCCGGCGATGGGCCGATCGCGAGCATGCTCCAGATCGAGCGCCCGCAGCAGATCCGCAGTCCGCTGCCGAACCAGCAGGGGCTCCATGCAGCGCAGCAGTCCCGACATATTCCAGCATCTCCGCGCCGGTCAACCGGTCGAACAGCACCGGCTTGTCCGGCAGGAATCCGACGTGCTGTTTCGCCTCGTCAGGGACCGGCCAGACCTTCACGCCGGCGATCATCGCGTTGCCGGAATCCGGCCACAGCAGGCCGATCAGCAGCCGGATCAGGGTGGTCTTGCCGGCGCCGCTGTGGCCCGCGATGCCGTAGAAGGATCCACGCGGGATCGCCAGATCGATGCCGTCGACCGCGACGGACGCTCACCGAACGTCCTGGTCAGGCCCGTTGCCTGGACGGCGTTGACGGTGGTGCAGGACGGCACGACCGGCGACCCTGAGCGACGCCGACCGACGGATCGGGGGTCATGCCTGCTCGACCGCGCCCGATGCGGCCGACCGGCCGAGGGTCGGCAGCCGGCCGACGAACGACTCCAGAGTGCGGCGGGTGATCTTCAACGGCAACGTTCATGAAGACTCCTCACACACAGACGGTGAGATGCACGCAGGGCTTGTACTGCATTCATGGTGCGTGAGGGCGAGGAATGTGACGTAAGAGTCTTTGGACCTAGTATCCAGCGGCCGCGAAAACTGGTGGCAGCACCAGCAGCATGGTCAGCGACCACGTGCAATGGGTGAGGATCGGCCCAAGGATTCCGCCGCTGGATCGTCGCTGCAGACCCGAGCAGGACGCCGAGCATGACGGCGGAGAACACCAGCATGGGATTGCCGGTGGCGACCGTGGTCAGCGAATAGATGAGCGTCGAGATGAGCACGGGGTGCCAGGTGCCGATCGCGGCGAACAGCGCGCCGCGGAAGAAGATCTCCTCGGCGATGCCGTTCATCACGGTGATCAGTGCGACCAGCGGCAGCGATTGGTAGCGGGCGAAGGCCAGCACGTTCTCGGTGGACGCGCGCAGCGGCTCGATCTCCCGGACGATCAGCGCCCCGAAGATGAACACCACGGCCGTGACCAGACCCAGCAGCACCGGAATGATGATCGGGCGGCGTAGTTCGCCGCGGAAGTTGATCCGCCCGAGATGCAGCGGGCCGGACGCGAAGCCGCCGATCACCCAGGTGGCGGCGAGCGCGATAGTCAGCGGATAGAATAGCGGGCTGTCCGGTTGCACATTGAGCGAGATACCCGAGCAGCGTGGCGCCGACGACCAGGGTGATGCCCGCGACGATCCGCCGGCGGAGGAATGCCCGGTTGCTCTCCCGATGATCCCGGTCGACCTTGTCGATCAGTGCCGGCCGCAGAGCCTCGCTCAGGCGTGCCGGCCACTCCATCATCGCGGCGCCGTGTCGGGATGGGCCACGGTATCTCAGACCGCGGTGTCCGTTCGGGCTCTGTTGCTTCGGCCTCCGCGGCGCGCGCTCGGTCAAGGGCCAGCCGGACAGACTCGTCGTAGGTGATCAGCTCGAGCGGGACCAGGTCGCGGATCGAGGTGTCCTTGACCACGACCTCGTTGTTCATCGAGTCGACAAGGTTGCGGGCGGTGGCCACGTCGACGTCGGTGACCAGCGCCAACCAGCGGGAGGATAGCCGAGGGGTGAGCAGCGGGACCGGGACGATCGGCGGAGTCCTGCCGTTCTGGATGTTCGCGGCGCGGCGCATCATGTCCACGTAGCGCAGCACCTCGGGGCCGCCGATGTCGAAGATCCTGCCGCATGGCCTCCGGGCGGTCGAGCACGCCGACCAGGTAGCTGATCACGTCGGGCAGCGCGATCGGCTGGGTGCGGGTGTTCACCCACTTCGGGGTGACCATGGCCGGCAGAT
Organism: uncultured Actinomycetota bacterium; assembly: GCA_963709895.1. Classification (GTDB taxonomy): domain Bacteria; phylum Actinomycetota; class Actinomycetes; order Mycobacteriales; family Nakamurellaceae; genus Nakamurella. The sequence goes on from CAVPYD010000006.1 coordinate 9,882, forward strand.
GGTCGACGAGTTGCCGGGTGATCTCCCAGGAGATGCCGCCGTGGCCGATCACCACCGCGGCCCGCAGCACCGTCACCGGCACCCCGCCGAGGGCGAGCAGCTGCTCGACGTCCCGCCGCGATCGCAGATGCGCGGACAGGTTGTCGTCGATGTCGCCCAGGCCGCCGAGATAGATGATCTGCCGGAGGCCCGCCGTGGCGGCAACGTGCCCGAACGCGGTCGCCGCCTCGGCGTCGCGCTGCTCGAAATCGTCGGAGTCGAGCGAGTGGACCAGGTAGTAGGCGGCATCGACGCCGTCCAGTCGCGGCGCGCAGGCTGTCCGGAGTCGGAGACGTCACCGAACACCGGCTCGCCCGCTCCGGAATAGGTGTCGGGGTGGCGGGTCATCGCCCGCACCTGGTGGCCGGCATCGACCAGGGCTGATGGTCGAGCCTGGAACCCACGAAACCGGATGCGCCGGTGACGAGCACGCGAATCGACATGATGTTGGTACTCCCCGTGGTGGTCCGTTGGATGCCGGATTGGCCCGCCGAGTCAGTTCCCCGCGGTGAACCCTCTCACCCGCCGATCATAGGTCCGCGGTGCACTGTCCCGCCGAGTTGTTCATATGTCCGAATTTCATCCACATCTTGGGAGGATCGATCGCTCGATCCGCAGCGGACCGGAGACGATCGGCGGAGGTTCGGCACGGTGCCGGACTGTTACGGAAAGGGGAAGTTCATGGACAACCTGTCGCTGAGCACCCAACGGATTGCGGTGGCCGCTGCCGGCGTCGGTGAGGTCGGAGCGTCGCTGGCTCGGGAGATCGCCACCATGCACGAATTGCTCGGCCAGATCCGCGCCGGCTGGCAGTCCAGCGAAGCGTCACCACGATTCGCCGCCGCGATGCAGGGCCACCTGGCGGACGCGGCCGCGTTGAAGGACTGCCCTGCTGGGCCACGGTCCGCGCTGATGACGGCGGCCCAGCGGTTCGGGGACACCGAGTCCGCGCTGGCGGCGGCCGTTCCGGCGGTGGGCTGATGGCCACCATCGCGGTGTCCTACGGCGCGCTCGTCCGGTGGGCACGACGGCCTGATCGCCACCTGGAACCGGATCGAGGATCACCTCGCCGAACTGGACGCCGTCATCGCCCGGACGTCGGACATGTCCGCGGACACGCTCGTCAGCTATCGCGCACTGAAGGCACGCTGGGACGCCTCCGCCGCCGAGCGGCAGCGGCGTGTTGCAGTCGCTGGCCGCCTCGGTCGGTCAGGCAGGGGAGCGCTACCGCCAGGTGGACGCGGCGATGGCGGCCCAGTTCGGTTGACGGGCCGCTGACCGCCGGCTGCCGGCCGGGTGGCAGGATCGGCCAGATGAGTCCAGCCAACCTGCTCGGTCCTGCCCCCGTGGAACTCCCGGTCGATCCGGCGGCTGCCGCGCTCGCCGACGGCGAATCGGCCGATCAGGTGGTCCGCCGGTATCCGGCGTCCTGCCTGTCCTGGGCGGTGCTCGCCGAGCAGGCGCTGGATGCCGGTGACGACGTCGCCGCCTACGCGTACGCCAGGGTCGGCTACCACCGCGGGCTGGATCTGTTGCGGCGCAACGGGTGGAAGGGAGCCGGGCCGATCCCGTGGGCTCACGAGCCGAACCGGGGGTTCCTGCGGGCGTTGTCGGCGCTCGGTCAGGCGGCGGCGCTGATCGAGGAGCAGGACGAGGCGGTGCGGGTCCGCACCTTCCTGCTCCGAGGACGCCGATCCGCAGATCCGCGGCCGAGCGCTGCGGCTGCCCTGACGTCCGCCGCGGTCACCGGCAGCGAAGGCCGCGGACGCAGCCGCAGCGGTTCGGTGTGCTTGTAGAAGGTCCACCGGTCCATCGGCCGCGCGGAATGGGATGCCATCGCGGACAACGGTTGTCGGCGCGGTGCCGATCTGCACGGCCCGGCCCAGGGTGGTCTTGGGCCGGCGGCCGATGCCGACGAACCTGCGCCGGCTGACCGTCACCGCCAGGCCCTTGTCCCGGTCGGGTTCGACCTTGATCAGCTGCGCGGCGCCGCGCAGCACCCGGTGTTCGTCGACGTAGACGGTGCCGGCCACCGGGCCGAGGTAGCCGGCGCCGACCAGCACGCCGCCGACGTCGTCCCTGACCAGCGGGACCAGGTCGACCTCGCCGGAGCGGGCCAGGCCGACCGCGGCAACGCCACGCGGGAGGTCCCACAGGTCGGTCACCGGGGTGCGCCGGCGGGGTGAGACAAAGGCCACCTCCACCAGCCCGAGCCGCTCCTTGCGCAGCAGTCTGAGCACCACGGCCGCCAGGTCGGCGTCGTCGCCGACGACCAGTAGCCGGGCGTGCGGCTCGCCGGTGAGCAACGGGTCGATCTCCTTGCCCGGCCGCCGCCCGACCCAGTGCAGCGGGTTGCCGGCGCAGGCGTCGAGGACATCGGCGAGCGCGGCCCGGGCGGCGCGGTCGTCGGCGGGCCCTGCCGGGCCGCCCGCGTGCTGTCGGTGCCCCTGTCGGCGTGCGGCGTTGTCGCCGCGCTGGCGACTCGGCCGGTGCGGTGGGCTCCGCCGGATCGGGGCGGCAACAGATCACGGTGAACCCCGTGCCCTGTGTCACCGGATACCCTTCCTTCGGCGCAGCGTCGAGGCCGCGGCCGATCGACCACGGCTCACCGACTGCGCGGCGGACGGGATCGACGTGACCGGATCAGACCAGCGAGCAGCGGTGAGTGGGAGTGTGCCATGGCGGTGATGGTCCTGATCGGCGCCCAGTGGGGCGACGAGGGCAAGGGCAAGGCCACCGACCTGTACGGCGGTCGCGTCCAGTGGGTGGTCCGCTACCAGGGTGGCAACAACGCGGGGCACACGGTGGTGACGCCGGACGGGCAGTCCTTCGCGTTGCACCTGATCCCGTCGGGAATCCTGACGCCGGGCGTCACCAACGTGATCGGCAACGGTGTCGTCATCGATCCCGGCGTGCTGCTCACCGAGTTGTCCGGGCTGGATGCGCGGGGTATCGACACCAGCAGGCTACTGATCTCGCACGACGCGCACCTGATCATGCCGTACCACGTGGCGATCGACCGGGTGTCCGAGCGCTACCTCGGCAAGGCCAGGATCGGCACCACCGGGCGCGGCATCGGGCCGGCCTACGGGGACAAGGTCGCCAGGCTCGGGGTGCGGGTGCAGGACCTGCTGGACCCGTCGATCCTGGCGCAGAAGGTCGAGGCCGCGCTCGACATCAAGAACCAGATCCTGGTGAAGATCTACAACCGCAAGGCCCTTGACTGCGGGCGGATCGTCGACGAAGTGCTGGCCCAGGCGGAGGGTTTCAAACACCGGATCGCCGACACCCGGCTGGAACTCGGCAGGGCCATCGCCCGCGGCGAGCACGTGCTGCTCGAGGGGTCGCAGGGCACCCTGTTGGACGTCGATCACGGCACATACCCGTACGTCACCTCATCCAACCCGACGGCCGGCGGCGCGGCGGTCGGCGCCGGTATCGGTCCGACCACCATCACCTCGGTGCTGGGAATCCTGAAGGCGTACACCACCCGCGTCGGGTCCGGCCCGTTCCCGACCGAACTGCACGACGAATGGGGCGAGTACCTGCGCAAGACCGGCGGCGAGGTGGGCGTGACCACCGGCCGTCCACGGCGCTGCGGCTGGTTCGATGCGGTCATCGCCCGGTACGCCTCCCGGGTCAACGGCATCACCGACTTCTTCCTGACCAAGCTCGACGTGCTGTCCTCGCTCGAGCAGGTGCCGATCTGCGTGGCGTATGACGTGGACGGCGAGCGGCTCGACGAGATGCCGCCCACCCAAACCGGTTTCCACCACGCCAGCCCGGTGTACGAGCAGCTGCCCGGCTGGTTCGAGGACATCTCCGGGTGCCGGTCCTTCGACGAGCTGCCGGCCAACGCGCAGGCGTACGTGCGCCGGCTGGAGGAACTGTCCGGCGCCCGGATCTCCTCCATCGGCGTCGGGCCAGGCCGCGACCAGACCATCGCGGTGCACGACGCGCTGTTGCCGGCAGAGAACTGAGAGCTGAGCATGGTCGACTGGGACGGCGAGGGCTACGAGCAGATCAGCGACCTGCAACGCTGGCTGGCCGGCCGTGCGCTGGCCACGATGCAGCTCCGCGGGGACGAACGGGTGCTCGACGTCGGCTGCGGCGACGGATACGTCTCCCGGCTGCTCGCCGCCGAGCTCCCGCGGGGCAGCGTCACCGGTGTCGACGCCTCGCCGCGGATGATCGAGGTCGCCCGGTCCAGGCCGGCGCCGGCCGGTGCGAGCCTGCGCTTCGACGAAGCCAACGTTCTCGACCTGCACTTCTCCGACGAGTTCGACCTGGTGGTGTCGTTCAACGCCTTGCATTGGGTGGTCGACCAGCAGCGGGCTCTGGCCCGGCTGGCGGCGGCGGTCAAGGCAGACGGATCGGTGGTCGTCCAGGTGGTGTGCGCGGGACCGCGGCCCAGCGTCGAGCAGATCGCCCTGCAGGTGTCCGCCGGCGAGCGTTGGCGGGCCGCATTCGCAGGATTCCCGGTGCCCTTCGTGCATGTCGACCCGCAGGCCTACCCCGAGCTCGCGGCCTCCGCCGGTTTATCCGTCACCGAGTTGAAGGTGGACGACCTGGACTGGGACTTCGGCTCCCGGGAGGCGTTCACCCGCTGGTGCACCGTGGGTTTCGCCGACTTCACCGCACGGCTGGCGCCGGCCGACGTGCCCGCCTGGGTGGCCGAGGTCGTCGCCGGCTACGAAGCGGTGGCCGGCCGTCCCGGGCTGTTCCGGTTCCTGCAGCTGCATGCGGTACTCCGGCCGGCCCGCGCGGGTCTCACCAGCTGATCCGGACCCGGTCCCGCCACAGCCCGAGCGCGTCCTCCGAACCGGACTCGGCGACGTCGTCACCGCGGTTCCACAACCCCAGGTACAGCGCGGCCGCGGTCCCGCTGAGCACCCCGGTCGATCCGTGGATCGGCGCCTTGCGTCGTCACCGGTGGATCGTCCGACAGCGCCACGGTCCAGGCGATGTCGACGTCGGTCGGTGCGATCGTCACCCGGTACGGCTCGGTGTGCCGGAGCTTGCTGCTGCGGCGCTGCACGAACCCGACCAACAACTCGTCCAGCCCGTCGATGGCCACCTCCCTGGAGATGTCCGCCTCATGGGTGGACGGCAGCCGGCCGAGGCGGGCGGCGAGGGCGTCGACCCGGTGAATCGTGGTCTCGTGGGCCTGCCGACGGGCCCAGAACTGCCGGGGTGGCGGGGCACTCTTGAGGAAGACGAAGGTCCGAAGGTCGGCCGGCGCCGCCTGCAGCGCCTGCACCAGCTCGCGGGCACCACGGGTGAGCCAGGCCAGCAACTCATCGGGTTCGTCCGGCGCACGGAACAGCAACTCCTGGTCGGCATCGGGCAGGTCCTGGGTCAGCCCACCTTTCACCACGGCCGTTGCCCACCGGTGCACGCCGCCGGTGTGCTCGACGAGATCGCGCACCGACCACCCTGGGCAGGTCGGGACGGGATCGCTGACGAACACGTTCCCGACCTCACCGACCAGCAGGTCGGCCTCGGCGCGCACCACCTCGATCAGCCCGTCGACTGTCAGCGTTCCGGTCATGGCGGCAAGCGTGACAGATCACCCCGACATTGGCTGTGACCGCGGTGGTGACTGCGGCTGTCCTCGCGCCTGGGACAGCGGCGGGGACAGCGCCCGGGACAGCGGCTGGGACAGCGGTGAGGACAGCGCCTGGGCAGAGGCGACCGGGCGCAGCGGTGACCGGCGGGCAGGGTTCAGCCGGACCGGGCGATGTCCCGCCCCTGGCCAGGACGGATACTGTGCCTCGTGCGCATTCTCGTCATCGGTTCGGGTGCTCGGGAGCACGCGTTGTTGCGGGCCCTGCGCCGGGACCCGGTGGTCGGCGAGTTGCACATCGCCCCCGGCAATGCCGGCACCGGCGTGCTGGCCGCCAACCATCCGGTCGACGTCGCCGATCCGGTCGCGATCGCCGACCTCGCGGACCGGCTGGCCGTCGATCTGGTGGTGATCGGGCCGGAGGTTCCGCTGGTCAACGGGGCCGCCGACGAGTTGCTGGCGCGTGGCAGGGCGGTTTTCGGGCCGACCGCCGCCGCGGCTCGCATCGAGGGTTCCAAGGCCTTCGCCAAGCGGGTGATGGCGGCGGCCGGCGTCCCCACCGCGGCGTCCGTTCCGGTCACCTCGGCGGACCAGATCGAGGCCGCGCTCACCGCCTGTGGTTCGCCGTACGTCGTCAAGGACGACGGGCTCGCCGCCGGCAAGGGGGTGGTCGTCACCGAGGACAGGGCGGCGGCGACCGAGCACGCCAGGCAGGTGCTGGCGTCCGGCCATCCGGTGCTGGTCGAGGAGTTCCTGGGCGGACCCGAGGTCTCGCTGTTCGCGGTCTGCGACGGCACGATCGCGCTGCCGTTGCTGCCGGCTCAGGATTTCAAGCGGGTCGGCGATGGGGACACCGGCCCGAACACCGGAGGGATGGGCGCGTACGCCCCGCTGCCGTGGGCGCCGGCCGGCCTGGTCGACCTGGTCCTGCGGACAGTGCTGAACCCGGTGATCGCCGAGATGGCAGCCCAGGGAACGCCGTTCTCCGGACTGCTCTACGCCGGGCTGGTGCTGACCGCGACCGGACCCAAGGTCATCGAGTTCAACTGCCGGTTCGGCGACCCGGAGACCCAGGTGGTGCTCGAACTGCTGGACACTCCGCTCGGCTCGTTGCTGGCCGCGGCCGCCGCCGGCAGCCTCGACGGGGTGGGGCCGCTGTCCTGGCGGGGTGCGGCCGCGGTGACGGTCGTTCTCGCCGCTGAGAACTACCCGGGCCCGCCGGTCACCGGTGACGTGATCACCGGTGCCGATCAGGACGGCGTGCTGCACGCCGGGACCGCGCTGGCTGCCGACGGCTCGGTGGTCTCCGCGGGTGGTCGGGTGCTGTCGGTGATCGCCACCGGTTCAGACCTGGCGCATGCCCGGCACTGCGCCTACGACCTGGTCGGCAGGATCCACCTGCGGGGTTCGCACTACCGGACGGACATCGCCGCCGCGGCGGCCGAGGGCCGGATCCTGCTTCCCGGCCAGGCGTAGCGGCCTTGATCGGTCGGGGGTGACCAGCGTGCAGCACGGGTTCCGGCCGTCGCAGCGGGCGGCAGTCGCGCCGTTCTATGTCATGCGGGTGCTGGCCGCCGCGGCCCGGCGGGCGGAACAGGGCCAGCCGTTGTTCAACCTGGCCGCCGGTCAACCCTCCACCCCGGCACCCGAGCCGGTGCTGGCCGCCGCGCACCACGCGTTGGACAGCGAGATCCTCGGCTACACCGAGACTCCCGGGATCGCACCGCTGCGCCGGGCCATCGCCGGGCACTACCGGCGGCGGTACGACCTCGACGTCGATCCGGCTGACGTGGTCGTCACCACGGGTTCGTCAGGCGGGTTCCTGCTCGCGTTCCTGGCCGCCTTCGATGTCGGCGCCCGGGTGGGGCTGGCCCGGCCGGGCTACCCGGCCTACCGGAACATCCTGCACGCCCTCGGTTGCGACGTCGTCGACCTGCCGTGCGGCCCGGAGACCAGATACCAGCCGACCACGCGGATGATCGACGGACTCGGCCTGGACGGGTTGATCGTCGCCAGCCCGGCCAATCCCACCGGCACCATGCTGTCGCCCGCCGAACTCGCCGAGCTCGACCCGGCACTGCGCCGACACCGGGGTGCGGCTGATCTCCGACGAGATCTACCACGGCATCACCTACTCCGGTGCGGCCACCTCCAGCAGCTGGGAAACCGACCGCAGCGGCATCGTGGTGAATTCGTTCTCCAAGTACTTCTCGATGACCGGCTGGCGGATCGGCTGGCTGCTGGTGCCCCGCGATCTGGCCGACGTGGTGGACGCGCTGGCCGGCAACCTGGCGATCTGCCCGCCGGCGCTGGCCCAGTACGGCGCCGCTGGCCGCCTTCGACTCCTACGCCGAGTGCGACGGCCACGTGACCCGGTACGCGGTGAACCGGGAGCTGCTGCTGACCGGGCTCCGCCGTCTCGGCTTCGACCGGCTGGCTCCGGCCGACGGGGCGTTCTACGTGTACGCCGACATCTCCCACCTCACCGACGACTCCCCGGCGTTCTGCGCCAAGCTGCTGGCCGAGACCGGGGTCGCCGCCGCCCCAGGCACGGACTTCGACGTGGTCGACGGGCACCGGTTCTTCCGGTTGTCCTTCGCCGGTGCGACCTCCGCGGTGACCGGTGCGCTGGTCGCGCTCGAGCAGTTCCTGGCAACACGCTGAGCCGTGCGGCGCGGGAATCGGGACGGCTCGGGAACGGCGACCTGCGCGCGGGCGTTGCACCTGGTGTGGCAGCTCGTGCGGCCGCGGTCGGCCGGGGTGGGCATTCGGCACCCGGGATGGACCAGGGGCCAACCCCGAGTCGAGAATCAGGGTTGGCACCTGAGGCCGGCGGCGCGCCGAGCGAGGACAGTAAAAGTCAGCACCAAGCATCGGGCACCAGCAGTACGGCAAACACAAGTACGGGCACCACCGTCAGCACCGGCCGGTCGGCCGCGGGCAGCACGAACAAGTCAGTTCCAACACGGAGAACGAGGAAGACAATGGACAAGTTCTTGAAGATCGTCGGCATCGTGGTCGTCGCCTGGATCGCCCTGCAGCTGATCCTGTGGGTCATCGGCGGCGTCCTGTCCAGCCTGTTCTGGATCGCGTTGGTCGCCGGTGGCGTGTGGGCCGTGGTCGCCATCTCGAACAAGAAGCGGGACCAGATCGGCGGTTACCGCCGCTGACGTCGTTCGCCCCGGCCTGATCGGCCACCCGCCAACGACCGGCTTCGCCACGGCGGACAGCGCATCCCGGTGATGCGCTGTCCGCCGTTGTTCAAGTTCGGGACCGGGTCGGACGGGTCACGGGGCCAACGGCGTTCCCTGGTGGTGCAGGACCAGCCACCGGCCGCCCGTGCGGCGCCAGAGTGACGTGCGCCTGGCCCGCCGTCCGCGGCTCACCGTCAGGAAGGTCACCAGCACGACATCGACCGCCACCGCGGTCACCTGGAAATCGGTCGCCTCGATCTGCTCGCCGTCAGCTGGTTCGCCGGACAGCGCAGCAATGGTCTCCGGGCGGCTCCACAGCCGGCCCGATGCGCCGATCTCGCGGAAATCCGGGTCGATCAATGCGTCGAGCCGCTCCGGCGACGACCGGACCTGCAGCGCCATGAGTGACATTTCGAGTTCGATGAACTGTCGGCTTTCCGCTGGGTCCACCCGAGGTATTTCATCACGACCGCGTTACAGCTTCCCCTCGCCGCAAGCAGGCGTTCCAGCGCTATGTGACGATGGCCTCGATCGCCGATCGCGAGGTCGGCCGGCCGAGTGGAGGCGCCGTGGATTTCGTCCAGGAAAACCTGATCGATCCATTGAGCCACATTCTCTACACCTACGTGTTGATCTACCTGCTGCTCGGCGCCGGCCTGTATTTCACCTTCCGGACCAAGTTCGTTCAGGTCCGCTATTTCACCCGGATGATCCGGCAGCTGTTCAATTCCCGGGAAGGCAGCGAGGGCGGGATCTCCTCGTTCCAGGCGTTCTGCATCGGGCTGGCGTCCAGGGTGGGCACCGGGAACATCGCCGGGGTGGCCATCGCGCTGACCCTCGGCGGGCCGGGCGCGATCTTCTGGATGTGGGTGGTCGCCGCGATCGGCATGTCCACCGCGTTCGTCGAAGCCACCCTGGCGCAGCTGTTCAAGGTGCGCTCGGAGGACGGGTCGTTCCGCGGCGGCCCCGCGTTCTACATCGAACGGGGACTGCACTCGCGGGCCGGCGGCATCGTGTTCGCCGTGCTGCTGATCTTCACCTTCGGGATCGCGTTCAACATGGTGCAGGCGAACGCCATCAGTGACGTCATGTCCGGGTACGAACGGATCAGCCCGCAGTGGATCGCGCTGGGGCTGATGGTGCTGGTCGCGCCGATCCTGTTCGGCGGGGTCCGGCGGGTGGCCAAGGTCGCCGAGGTGGTGCTGCCGGTGATGGCGCTGATCTACGTGCTGCTGGCGCTGGTGATCGTGCTGATGAACATCACCGCCATCCCGGAAGTCTTCAAGCAGATCATCGGCGGCGCCTTCGGCATCGAGCAGATCGCCGGCGGGTTCGCCGGAGGCGTCGCCGCGGCCATGTTGAACGGCGTGAAACGCGGGCTGTTCTCGAACGAGGCAGGCATGGGCAGCGCACCGAATGCCGCCGCCACCGCGACCGTCTCGCACCCCGTCAAGCAGGGCTTCGTGCAGTCCCTCGGCGTCTTCGTCGACACCATGGTGGTGTGTTCGGCGACGGCGTTCATCATCCTGGCGTCCGACGTCTACGACCCGGCCAGCCCTGGCGGTATCGCCGGCGCGAGCCTCACCCAGGCGGCGGTCGCGGATCAGCTGGGCTCGTGGAGCGCCTGGTTGATGACGATCCTGGTGATCGTGTTCGCCTTCTCCTCGGTGCTCGGGAACTACTCCTACGCCGAGATCAACATGTTCTTCCTCGGCGCGAACCACACGGTGATGACGGTGTTCCGCATTGCTGTGATCGCCGCCGTCGGATTCGGCGCGCTGGCGGCGTTGGCCGCGGTGTGGGCGCTGGCCGATGTCGCGATGGCCCTGATGGCGATGGTGAATCTGGTCGCGATCGTCTGGCTCGGAAAGTGGGCGTTCGGTGCGTTCGCCGACTACCGACGGCAGGACGACCGCGGCGACGACCCGGTCTTCGTCGCCGACGGCAACCCCGACATGCCGGGCGATCTGCCCGGCGACGTGTGGAGCGCGGAGCCGCGGCGGGTCGCCGACCCACGCGACGCCGCGCCCGCCGGATAAGGCAACCGGACAGGGCCGGGCCGACGACGGAGTCGATCCGTCGTCGGCCCGGGGTCCGGCACTGATCGATCCGGTCAGGCGGCCGGCGGTGTTAACACCTGGTCGATCAGGTACACGGTGGCGTTCTTGGTCTGCACACCGCCACAGATCACGTTCGCGCCGTTGACCTTCAGCGCATCACCGGATCCGGTGACGGTCAGCGTGGCACCGTTCGCGGTCGGGTGGGTGCCGACGACCTCGCTGGGCGAGAGCTTCCCGGGCACGACGTGGTAGGTCAGGATCCCGCTGAGCAACGCCGCGTTGGTGGTCAGCGAATCCATCGTGGTGGCATCGATCTTCGCGAACGCTGCGTCGACGGGTGCGAACACGGTGAACTCGCCGTTGTTCAGCGTGGTGACCAGGTTGACCTGCGGGTTGACCTTGCCGGAGACAGCCGCGGTGAGGCTGGTCAACAACGGGTTGTTCGACGCGGCCACGGCGACCGGGTCGGCGGCCATGCCCTCGACCGAGCCGGCGCCGGAGGGGACTGCCGCGGCGTAGTCGGCACACCCCGGGCCTACGAGAGCCGCCGGGGCTGCTGTGCCGGACATGGCTGACCCCGGTGCGGACGCCGAGGCGCTCGATCCCATCGCCGGGGACGACATCGCGGTGGACATCGGCGCCGTGGACGTCATCGCCGAGCTGGAGGCCGCCGCGGCGGACGTCACCGGTGCGGAACTGCTGGCTGCGGGGGTGGTGCTGGATCCGCAGGCGGCCAGCGCGATGGCCACGGCCACCCCGCCGACCAGTGTGAGGGCGCGTTTGATCAACATTTCTGCTCCTGGGTGAAGTGTGCGCCGGAAACCCCGGCGTCGACAGCGCTGCGCTCTTGATGTGACGAGCGCTGTTGATGTGAAGAGCGCCGCGGATGTGAAGGGCGCTCTGGATGTGATGCGTGGATCTGGTCGAGCTCCGTTGGTGGTGCTAGGCCGTTACGGTCACCTGACGGGAATCCCATCCCGTGGCACCGTCCGGTATCACCCCCTGGACCTGGTCGGTCTGCACCGCGCCGGTTCCGTCGATCGCGCGACACCGCAGGGTGTGCGTTCCGGACTCGGTGGCGTTCCATTGATAGACCCATTGCCGCCAGGTGTCGGCGCTGACCTCGCCGGACAGCGTCGCGTCGTGCCAGTCACCGTCGTCGATCTGGACCTGGACGCCGGAGATGCCGCGGTGCTGCGCCCACGCCACGCCCGCGACGGCGACCGTGCTGCCCTTGGACAGCTGGGCGAAACCGGCGGGCACGTCGATCCTGGACGCCGTCTTGATCGGTGCCTGCGGCGCCCAGCCGCGGTCCGTCCAGTAGGCCGACTCGTCGGCGAACTTCGTCACCTTGAGTTCCACGACCCATTTCGTCGCGGAGACGTAGCCGTACAGCCCAGGGACGACCATCCGGACCGGGAAGCCGTGTTCCAGGGGCAGCGGGTCGCCGTTCATCGCGAACGCCAGCAATGCGTCGCGGTCGTCGGTGAGTGCCTCCAGCGGCGTCGTCACGGTGAAGCCGTCGAAGCTGGTGGAGAGCACGCAGTCGGCGCCGTCCTGCGGCTTGGCCATCGCGAGCACGTCGGCGATCCGGACACCCTGCCAGCGGGCGTTGCCGGCCAGGTCGCCGCCCACTTCGTTGGACACGCAGGTCAGCGTGATCATCCGCTCGATCGACGGCATCGCGGTCAGGTCGGCGTACTTGAGCGTGATCGGGTTGTCGACCATGCCGCGGAGTCGCAGTTCCCAGATGTCGGTGGTGACGCGGGGCGGAATGAAGGCGGTGTCCACCCGGTAGAAGTCAGCGTTGTCGACCACGAACGGGGTGATGCCCGGCACCTGCAGGGCGACGTCACCGACCTCCTGCACATCGGTCGGCGTCGGTAGTGACACCGCCCTGCGGCTGGCGGTGACGTCGGCCGTGCTGGGGATCCAACGGGCCAGCGCCCCGGTGACGGCCGCAGCCGCGGCGCCGATCGCCGCCAGCCGGAAGAACTGCCGTCGGTCAACCTCAGTGCCGCCGCGGCCGGTCCGCTGCCGGGCGGCACCGGCGGACGACATCGGATGCGCGGCACCGGATGTCGCGGGCTTCGGATTGTCTTGATCCCCGTTCCCCTTCGACTGCACCGCCAGCAGCGACTGGTCCTCGTCCGGCGCTGCTGACGGTGCAGTCGACCCCTCGACCGGTCGTTCGCTGGTGCCCGATGGCGAACCCGGGCCAACGTTGGTCGGCTGACTGTCCGGAACGACCTGGCGGCGGAACATCGTCACCAGAAAAATGACGCCGACGGCGCCGCCCACCAGCAGCGGGGTCAGGTCGACCAGGCTGCTCCCGGTACGGGTGAGGATCGCCAGAGCGGCCACCACGATCAGCGCGACCGTGATCCCGACGGCAACCCTGGGGCTCTGCCGCGCGACGATTCCGATCACCGCCGCGACCACGATCAGCGTGACGCCCATGCCGATGGTCAGTGCGGTCTTGTCGTTCTGGCCGAACGTCTGGATCGCGAATTCCTTCAGCCACTCTGGCGTGAGCTGGATGAACGACTGGCCCAGGGACGTCAGCGGAGACGCGGGGGCGTTGAACACGCCGATCCAGCCGCCGAAGGCGGCCAGCAACTCAGCGACACCGACTGCAAGGCCGACGGTGATCACTCCGACCAGGGCAGCCAGCGCGACACTCGGCTGCCACGGGCGGGGCCCGGGTCGGCTGGGGTCGGCCGCCGTGATCGGCGGTGCGCTGGTGTTCATGACCGGAGTTCGGGGCTCGCCGTCCGCCGGATGGGCCGACGGCCGAGAATTCTCTGCCGACGGGTCGGCACGCTGGGAATCAGCGCGCTGGGAGTCAACACGCTGGGAATCAACAGGGCGATCCGCGTCGACTGGGGGCTGCGTAGGCTCGGGCACCCTCCCATGGTCCGCCGCAAATTCGCCGGCGGCCGCGAACGTCACCGATCGGTAATGACACGCGCCGCGGGAGCGTGCGTCCGGCGGCTCGCCTCGCTGGGCCATCCGGGCGGCCTCCGGCGACGAATGGTCCAGCGAGAAGGAACCCGGCACGCACATTCCTCGCCGGGACGAAAGGATGTTCCGATGCCTCCCCCGGAATCCCCGGCCCCGCGCCCGCAGGGTCACCCGCAACGGGCGCTGACGTCCGTGCCGGAGCCGGCCGACCAGCCCGCGAGCCCCGAGGAACTGTTGGGTTTGACCGCGCTCGGGCAGGACCACGCCTTCGAGAAGCTCTATGATGCCTTCGCCGCCCGGGTCTTCGGGCTGGCCCGCCGGATCGTCCGTGATCCCAGCCAGGCCGAAGAGGTCGCGCAGGAGGTCTTTCTCGAGATCTGGCGCCGGGCAAGTCGTTTCGATCCTACGAAGGGGTCGGCGACGTCCTGGATCATGACGTTGACGCACGCCAGGGCGGTGGATCGGGTGCGGTCGGCGCAATCGGCCACCGATCGGGAGACCAAGGTCGCGCAGGCCTCGGTCGAGCGGGACGTCGACACCGTGGTGGAGGCCGTGGAGTCCGGGCTGGAACGCCGCGCCGTGCAGCGGTGCCTGGGCACCCTCACCGAACTGCAACGCGAATCGATCACCCTGGCCTACTACAGCGGCTACACCTACCGCGAGGTCGCCGAATTGCTCACCGCCCCCTTACCGACGATCAAGACCAGACTGCGTGACGGCCTGATCCGGCTCCGCGACTGCCTGGGGGTGGGGGCATGACGAGCATGATGTCCGATCCGCACCTGAACACGGGCGCGCTGGCGCTCGATGCGATGCCGGACGACGAGGCAATCGCGGCCATGGCGCATGTCGAGGACTGCGAATCGTGCGCCGCCGAGCTCGCCGGGTTCCTGGAAACCGCGGCGCTTCTCGGCGCGGTCGCGGCCGACGTGCCGCCGGCGTCGCTGCGGCGTGCGGTGATGGCGGCCATCGCGATCACCCCGCAACTGCCGCCGGTCGTCGGTCAGCACGAGAGCCGGGAGCGTTCGGGTCCGCGGCACGCGCTGCCCGATGACGACGCTCCCACTGGCACTCCGGCGGGTCCCGGTGCGCCGAAGGATGGTGACGCCGCAGTCGAGGGCACAGCGGACGGCACCGTGATCCCGTTGCGCCGACCCTGGTATCGGCGGCCGGCGGCGTTCATCGCTGCCGCGGTGGCCGCGGTGGTGATCGGCGGCGGGGTGGTGGTCGCGATCAACCGGACATCCAGCCCCACCGACCCGCAGGTCGCGCTGGAGCAGTGTGTGCAGCAGGCCGGCGATGCACAGGTGCTCAAGCCAGCTGACGCCACCCAGGGCGACGCGCGGTTCGCGCCGTCCTGCAGCGCCGCGCTGGTGGATGTGTCCGGCCTGCCTGATCTGCCGGCGGACCGGACCTACCAGCTCTGGGTGCTGGCCGGCTCGAACGCCCGGTCGGTGACCTTGCTGAATCTGGCCGCCGAGGGCCAACCGCAGATCTGGGCGGCGTCGACCCAGGCGGGCGACACCGCCATCGGCATCACCGAGGAACCCGCTGCGGGTTCGCCGCAACCCACCTCGAACCCCATCTGGGCGGTCACCCTGCCGGCGTGACCATCGCGGGCCCGGGAAACCCGGCTCGGCGGATGGCCGGGTTCGTCACCCGGTGGCCTCCGGCAGCACACCGGGGGTGGGGCTGTCGGTCGGCGGCCGCGGCCCTGTCTCCACGATCAGCATGGACCCCAGCATCAGGGCTCCGCCGAGCCCGATCCGCCAGGTCAGCGGCTCGGCCAGGAAGGTGATCGAGAACAGCGCGGCCCAGGCCGGCTCGGTCGACATGACGATGGCCGCCCGGGACGGAGCCAGGTGCGCCTGGGCCCAGGACTGCACGATCATCGCCACCGCGCCGGACACCACCGCCATGTACGCGATCGCCAGCCAGTCGAAACCGCTGGTCGGCAGCGTCACCCCGCCCTCGACGATCAGCGCACCGGCCAGGCAGACGGCCGCTGTCATGATCATCTGCACCACCGCGAGGCCAAGTGCTTCCTTGGCGGTCGACCAGGCGCCGAGTCCAACGATGTGCAAGGCGTAGATCGCCGCGGACACCAGCGTGATCGTCTCGCCGAACCCGATCGAGAACCCGTTGAGCCCGAGCACCGCCAGGCCGACCGTGGCGACGGCCGCTCCGACCCACACCCGCGGCGCGATCCGGGTGTGCAGCAGCAGCGCGGCCAACATCGGGGTCAGCACGACGTAC
This sequence comes from uncultured Actinomycetota bacterium, assembly GCA_963709895.1. GTDB lineage: Bacteria > Actinomycetota > Actinomycetes > Mycobacteriales > Nakamurellaceae > Nakamurella. The sequence goes on from CAVPYD010000006.1 coordinate 25,961, forward strand.
ATCCCGGTGATGAAGCCGGACACGCTCGCGGGCGTGTACTGCAATCCGATCGTCTGCACGATCTGCGCCACGCCGTACGCCAGGCCCAGCCAGCCGCCGCGGATCAGCGCTTGCCTGCTGAGCTTGCGCAGCGCCCGGAAGAACACCGCCGTCATGACCAGCGCGGCCAGCACGAAGCGGATCGCCAGGAAGTTCAGCGCGCTCATCGACCCGAGCAGCACCTTGGTCAGCGGGAAGCTCGATCCCCAGGCGGCGGCGACCAGCAGCAGTCCGACCAGTGCCCACCCGGTGGCGCGGGTCGTCGACACCGGCAGGGAGCTCACAACGCACGATGGTGTCAGACGGTCGCGCTGTCGGACGGGCCGCGCGCTTCGGGTGGCGCGCACCGCGGGCGGTTGCCACGCACATGCAACCGAACGACCGATACGGTCCGTCCATCGGTTACGGCAGGAGGGTCAGTGGGGCCGGAGGAGGAGGCGGAGTTCGCTGTGTACGTCACCGCCCGACGCGATCGGGTGCGCCGAACCGCGTACCTGATCTGCGGTGACTGGCATCGCGCCGACGACCTGACGCAGATCGCCTTTGTGAAGCTCTACGGCGCCTGGCAGGGCATCCGCAACCGCGCGGCACTGGATTCCTTCGTCCGGTCCTGCCTGGTGCGGGCCGCGATTGACGAGTCGCGTCGCCCGTGGCGGCGGGAGCGGGCCGTCGAGATGCTGCCCGAGATGCCGGACCTCACCGACCTGTCGGGACTGGTCGCCGACCGCGCAGTGGTTCGGCAGGCGCTGGAAGCGGTACCACCCGGGCAGCGTGCGGTGCTGGTGCTCAGGTACTTCGAGGGGTCGAGCGTGGCGGAGGTGGCCAAGATCCTGGACTGCTCGGAGGGGAACGTGAAGTCGCAAACGGCGCGGGGGCTGACCGCGCTGAAGGCCGAGTTGATCCGCCTTGGTGTGCTGGATCCGCCGGCGTCAGCCGAGAAGCGTTCGGGCGCAACTGGTTCCGGGGACGCAGTCGGTGCCGAGGGGGACCGGTCATGACCGAGCCCCCTACCGGCCGGTCCAGCGCATCGGCCCGGCGAATCCGGCGAACATCGCGACCCCGGTGAGCAGCGGTTGGCTGCGCTGCTGGCCGAACTCGCCGACGATCCGGACGCGCCGGCGTCGACGGTGACCGCCGAGTCGGTGCTGGCCGCGGTGCGCGCGCAGTCCCGGCCGGCCCCAACAATCGGACCCGCTGCCGCACTGGACGTCTCGGTCGATATCGAACGGATCCCATGAATCCGACGAATCGGGTCGGCGTCGTGGTGGACGGCCGGAAGCGTTTCCAGGGCCGCCGCGGGGTGCTGGTCGGCCTGCTGGCGGCGGCGTGTGTGGCGGCGGTCGCGGCGGTGGTCATCCCGCTGGCGCTGCGGTCGTCGGACACCACCACGTCCGCGGGGTCGGTATCGGCCACTGATCAGGGCACGAATCGGACGCAATCAGAGCAGCGAGGTGTTCACCGCTCAGAGTGCACCGGCACCCGACCAGAGCGCCGCAGACCTGAGCGCCCCGGCGGCAGGCTCGGTGGCCGCCCAGGCGCCGGAGGCAGCGAGCGGGCCGGCGGACGCCGATCTGTCCGGCGAGCCGGCCGCGACCGATGCCGGGGGGGACGCGGTCAGTACGGCTGCCTGCGCTTGGTCGCCGTTGAGTGCGGCGTCGGCGTCCGCGCTGACAGCGTCATTGGCCGGGTCATTGCCGGCCGGCCGGTTCGGCGCGCCCGGGGCGCTGATCGCAGGATGCCCGGCGGAACCGGTGGCCGGGGCCCGCCTGCTGGATGCCACCGGCGGCTCGCTGGTGGTCACCGTGGCTGTCGCGCCGCCGGGAGCCTGCGCGAGCACGTCATCGACCAACGATGTCATCGAAACCGCTATCCGCTGCGTGTCGCAGGGGGCCGGGCGCTATCTGTCCACCGATTCCGGAGGCGGTCAGACCGCGTATGCCTATGGGAATGGCCTGGAGGTCGCAGTCGGTAAGGACCGCTCGCCCGGCGCACTTCCGGAGGGTGACCCGCTCAGCGCCGATCAACTGCTGGCTGCGGCGCAGGCCGTGCTGGCCGCGCAGGGCTGACGATCGACGTTCCTCGGGTGGAGGACGTGCAGTTCAGGGCCGCAACCACAGCGTGAACCGGGTGATCGGCAGGAACCCCATCCGCAGGAAGCCCGGCCTGCTGTCGTCGCTGGTGAATGCCGCGGCGGGTAAGCCGGGTCCGTCATCGATCCTGGCCCACACCAACGACTCCCACGCACCTCGCCGCCGAGCGGTCGGCAGCGTGGCGGCCAGGCACAGGTTGACCATCCCGTGGCCGACGTGGCTCGATCCGATCGCGGCCGGCGTGCCCTCCACCGCCGCGATTCGGATATGCAGCGCGCTGTCGAGCAGTCCGGCCCCGAACAGGGCGTTGGCTGGCAGGCCGGCCGCCTCCGGCAGCGGGTAGCCGCGCACCGCGACGGACTCCGCAACGGCGAGATCCGCCGGTGTATGCGCGAGTCGAACCGCGACACCCTGGTTCGACCGGAACCGGTGCTCGGCCGGGGCGCGCAGCACGAACATCGGGTGCCCGACGAGGACCCAGCCGCGCGAGGTGAGATCCGGCGTCGGCCACGCCGACAGGACCATCGCCGGGTGGTGTCCCGCGGCGAAGAACTCGTCGATGCCGGCGAGCACCGGGCTGTCCGTGGTGAGGACCGGTTCGAGCAGTACGGCCTGATTCAGATACGGGACGGGCACCCCGACATCGGCCAGTGCCACCGCCGGCGTGCGGGCGTGCCGGCCACCGGCGGCGTCCGCGATCAGGTCACCGAGGTCGGACTGGTTGAACAGGAACCGGCGCAGCACCGAATCGCTCACGGGAGTGTCCGGACGCCAACCGTCCTCCAGGCTCATTGCTGCATCCTCGCGGTCCACGCGGAATTGCGGAAGGCGTGTCGATCAACGGGATCAGGCTTCGATCGACCTGGGATCGACCTGGGATCAACCTGGGATCAACCGGCGGTCAACCGGCGAGCAGCAGCGCGACGGTCAACCCCAGGATCACCGCACTGGACACCAACCCGGTGATCAGCCGTCCGCGCCTGCCGGTGAGCGCGCGGCCCAGCACCACGCCGCCGGCCACCAGCAGCAGTTGCCAGGACGCCGATGCGACGAACGCGCCCAGCACGAACACCGCGCCCTGGCCCGCCGTTGACGCACCGGCGGCCTTGCTGCCGACCACCAGCGCGCTGAAGTAGATCACCGTGGCGGGGTTGAGCAGGGTGATCCCGAGCAATGTGCCGTAGGCCCGCATCGGCGTCATCGACGAATCGGCCGGCGGAGCCTCGTCGTCGCCGGAGCGGTGGTCGCGAATGGCCGACACAGCGATCCCGACGGCGACGATGACCAGCGCGATCGCCGAGATCCACCGCAACGGCGTGGCGATCGCCGAGATGACGCCGGTCAGGGCCGCACCGCCCACCACCGCCAGCAGCGCGTACAACCCGTCCGCACTGGCCACGCCCAAGGCGGCGGCGGCACCCACCCGCGGCGAGGTTCGTGCCGTCAGCGTCACCAGGTACGTCGCGACCGCCCCGACCGGTATGGCGATGCCGAAGCCGGCGAGCAGTCCGGCGACCAGCGACTCGGTCACGTCAGGAGGCCGGCCGCGGTGACCGGTCGCCGTGCCGCTGCTGCGCCCCGACGGTCGGGTCGACGGTGGCGATCGGCAGGCGGCGGGACGCGGTCACCCCGCGATGGTGACCGCACTCGCGCCCGCGGGCAACCGCAAAACCTGCCGGTGCCGTCACCGCCCAGCCGAGCTTCGGAGCAAACGCCGCAGGCTGGGAGACTGGTCCGGTGACGACACCTGCCACCCCGAACGTGCTCGCCCAGCGCTACGCCTCGCCCGAGATGGTCGCCATCTGGTCCGCGGAGAACAAGATCATCGCCGAGCGGCGGTTGTGGTTGGCGGTCCTCCGCGCCCAGCGCGACCTGGGACTGGCGGTGCCCGACGGCGCGTTCGGCGCGTACGAGGCGGTCATCGACGACGTGAACCTGGGCTCGATCGCCGCCCGCGAGCGGGTCACCCGGCACGACGTCAAGGCGCGGATCGAGGAGTTCAACGCGCTGGCCGGGTACGAGCAGATCCACAAGGGCATGACCAGCAGGGATCTCACCGAGAACATCGAACAGGTACAGATTTCCGAGTCGCTCCGGTTGATCCGCGACCGCACGGTGGCCGTGCTGGCCGCGCTGGGCCGCCGGGCCGCCGAGTTCGCCGACCTCGTGATGGCGGGCCGCTCGCACAACGTGCCCGCGCAGGCCACCACACTGGGCAAGCGTTTCGCCTCAGCGGCCGACGAGGTGCTCCAGGCGTACCAACGGATCTCGGACCTGCTGGAGCGGTATCCGCTGCGCGGCATCAAGGGGCCGGTCGGCACGTCGCAGGACATGCTGGACCTGCTGGGCTCGGCCGAGGCCGTCGCCTCGCTGGAAACCGCTGTCGCGCAGGAGATCAGCGGATCGACTCGGCTGCTGACCAGCGTCGGTCAGGTCTATCCCCGGTCGCTGGATTACGAGGTGGTCTCGGCGCTCGTGCAACTGGCGGCGGGCCCCGCGTCGCTGGCCACCACCATCAGGTTGATGGCCGGCGCCGAACTGGCCACCGAGGGCTTCCAACCGGGCCAGGTGGGCTCGTCCGCCATGCCGCACAAGATGAATGCCCGATCGTGTGAACGGGTGTGCGGCCTCGCAGTGATCCTGCGGGGCTATGCCTCGATGACCGGCGAGTTGGCCGGCGCGCAATGGAACGAGGGCGACGTCTTCTGCTCGGTGATCCGCCGGGTCGCTCTGCCGGATGCGTTCTACGCGATCGACGGGCTGTTCGAGACCTTTCTGACCGTGCTCGAGGACTTCGGCGCCTATCCCGCCGTGATCGAACGCGAGCTCGAGCGGTACCTGCCGTTCCTGGGTAGCACCAAGGTGTTGATGGGCGCGATCCGCGCGGGCGTCGGCCGGGAGACCGCTCATGAGGTGATCAAGCACCATGCGGTCGCGGTTGCTCTGGACATGCGGGAGAAGGGTCAGACCGACAACGATCTGCTCGACAGACTGGCCGCCGACGAACGGCTGCCGCTGGACCGGAACGCACTCGACGCGCTGCTGTCGGATCGGCTCGCCTTCACCGGGCTGGCCGGAGCCCAGATCGCCGGGGTGCTGGAGCAGATCGCCGCGGTGACTCGGGAGCATCCTGCGGCAGCCGGTTACCGGCCCGGAGCGATTCTGTGACCGCCTGTCACCCTGCTTACGCCGAATGAGACCGACCGCTCACTGTGATGTCATTACGACGACATTGCGCCTGCGTGACCGTCAAATCGAGCAATTCGTCCGGTCTCGGGGAAGTGCAGCGAGGACCTTCCCAAAGTTGGTCACCCGGCGTAGCCTTTCAGTTACTCCTGAAGACCTGGTTCCTGGTGGGGACCTGGCCCGTCGGAGGTGACGATCGTGGTTTCGTGTCGTGAGCCGGGCTCCCGCTTCCCGGTCGCCTTCGCTTGGTGGTGCAACCGGCGGTGGTCAGTGGCGACCGGTCCGGAGGTTTCGACGCGCGGGGGCGCGGAGACCTGATCGTTCGCTGTTCAGTCCCATGACAGCTCCGCCCGGTCCCTGCGGTAGCCACGCGAACCGGGCACAGCACACGCCTGAATTGGAGGCATGGATGATCGACACGCTGACACCGTTCCGGGCTGTTCAAGAGAACGCCACGTCGTTCTGCATGGACTGGCCGGTGTTCGAGTCCGAGCAGTCCCGCGAGACTCATTTCAACGGAACAGTCTTCGTGCTCGACGCGACCGGCAACAAGGTGTCCCACTACACCTGGGACGCGCCATCGGACCAGGCGGCCGACGATGCGCTGCGCCAGATCGGATGGAAGCGCACCGGCCCCTGGGAGACCGACGGGTTCGGTCGGCACAGTGCACTGGTGGTGGCGACCGCCGCGCGCGAACCGATCCCGCTGCCCACGCAACGGACGGCAGCCATGGCCGAGGAGGCCGCCCTGCACTTCGCCTGAGGGAGTCGCTGGAGCGTATTGGGCGGGTCGGGCTCAGATTCTTCCGGAGTTTCTTCGGTGTCTTGTGCCGCGGTGTCCTTTGAGGGGCTGTCGCGTTCGTCCTTAGGGTGAAGTCGGCGATCAGCGCCGACCGCACCCTCAGGAGTCCGCCATGCCGCAGTACCTCGCATTGACCTACACCGCCGACGTCGACTGGTCGCACCCGGACCAGGCCGCCCAGATGGCCGAGTACAGCGAGTTCAGCGCCGCGGCCGCCGCGGTGATCCGTGGCGGTGCGGTGTTGTACCCGACCGCTGCCGCAACCACCGTTCGGGCCAGCAGCAAGGGCGGCGACGTGGTGAACAGCGATGGCCCGTACGCCGAGACCAAAGAGGCGTTGACGGGGTTCTACCTGCTGGAATGCGCCGACCTGGACGAGGCGCTCGCCTGGGCCGCGCAGATTCCGGCGGCATGGGGCGGTGCGGTCGAGGTCCGTCCGGTCATCCCACTGGGGGTTCGTGAGTGAGACGATCAACTGCCGACGTGCTCGGTGCCCTGACCCGGGACGATTCAACCAGAATCCTGGCCACGTTGATCCGGCTGACCGGCGACATCACGCTCGCCGAGGATGCCCTCCAGGACGCCATGGTCAGGGCACTGAGCACCTGGGACTCGACCGGCATCCCGGACAACCCGCGCGCATGGGTGATCGTGACCGCCCGGCGATGCGCCGTCGATCGGATCCGACGGGAGGTCCGCCGATTCGACAAAGAGGCATCTGCCATGGCGCTGCTCGACGAGGGGCCTGAACCGCCCGACTCGATGGTGCGAGATGACTTGTTGCGCTTGGTGTTCACCTGCTGTCACCCGGCCCTCTCGCTCGACGCCAGGGTGGCGCTGAGCCTGAAGACCCTCGGCGGGCTGACCACCGAAGAAATCGCCAGGGCCCTGTTGGTGCCAGAGGCGACGATGGCCAAGCGACTGACCAGGACCAAGCAGAAGATCGCGCAGGCGTGCATTCCCTATCGGGTGCCGTCCGACGCCGAGCTCCCGGACCGGCTGCCGGCGGTGCTGGCTACGGTTTACCTGATTTTCAACGAGGGCTACACCGCTTCCGGCGGCAACGTCGCCGTGCGGCGCGAACTCGTCGACGAGTCGATCCGGCTGGCCCGGCTGCTGTCCCAGTTGATGCCGGACGAGGCCTCCGTCATCGGGCTGTTGGCGTTGCTGCTCCTGCAGGACTCCCGGCGGTCCACCCGGGTTGACGAATCCGGTGCGCTGGTGCTGTTGGCCGACCAGGACCGGTCGCGCTGGGATCGCGGCAAGATCGTCGACGGTGTGCAGCTGGTGGGAAAGGCGTTGCAGCGCAGCCCGGATCGGCCGGACTCCTATGCGGTGCAGGCGGCGATCGCGGCCTGCCACGCGCTGGCCCCGAGCTACGCCCAGACCGACTGGCGGGCGGTCGTGTCCTGGTACGACGTGCTGCTGTCGGTCACCGACACGCCCGTCGTGCGGCTCAACCGGGCCGCTGCGGTGGCCGAACGGGACGGTGCGCACGCAGGTTTGGCCGAAATGGACGGCATCGAGGGACTGCAGGACTACCCGTACTGGCACGCATCCCGGGCGGACCTGCTGGACAGGGTGGGCCGTCGGGAGGAGGCGGCGGCTGCCGTGGAGCGGGCGTTACGGTTGCCGCTCAACGACTCGCACTCCGAATATCTGCGTCGTCGCCGGTGACCTCGTGCTGAGTGGTCGCGGGACGAGTGCTACCGGTGGCCCATCCGCGCTATCCAACCGTGCTCTGCGCACGACCCGGTCCACGTACGCGCTGCCTCGCGCGGGCTGACGCGCTGCGTCGCGCGGGCTGATTCCGTCGCCCAAACGACTGGACCGCCTCACTGGCAGCACGCCCGGATCCCGCTGCCCAGTCACGAGGATGCTTCGTTGCGGGAAGCAGATCGGGTGAGTGCGATCATCCACCCTGCGCTCCCGAAGCCGGTTGCGCGACGGACGCTGAACTCGTCCCTGCGGCACACTGTGGGCGTGGCCGAGCGGGACGATGAATCCGGTGACCTAGGTCGGGACGGTGACGTCGGCCGGGACAGCGCTTGGGATCGCGACCAGCGCCAGGAAACGCCGCTGCAGCGCTTGGACCGGAACTGGACCGATCTGCTGCAGGAGCTGCGGGTCATCCAAACCGGCGTCCAACTGCTGACGGGATTCTTGCTGACGCTGCCGTTCCAGGCCCGATTCCAGGAGCTGTCGCAGTTTCAGCAGGTTGTCTACCTGGTGACGCTGAGCGCCGCCGTTGTCTCGACCGGGTTTCTGATCGCGCCGGTGAGCCTGCACCGTTTCCTGTTCCGCCGGCACGCCAGGCGGGTGACGGTCGACGTTGCCCATCGCCTCGCTCAGATCGGGATGGCGCTGCTGGCGGTGGCCGTTGTCGCGATGGTGCTGCTGATCTTCGACGTGGTCAGTGGCATCACGGCCGGGGTGGTCGCCGCGGCGGCGGCGGCGGTGCTGCTCGCCGGCTTGTGGGTTGCCCTGCCGCTGGCCATCCGTGAGCGTGGCAGGGACTAACCCGGCCGCTGATCATTGCGCGATGGTGGCGAACAATCTCAGGACTTGGCGGCCGGCGGCAGCTGGGTCGAGGCCTTCCCGTTGGTCGTGCTCGGGGCGGTGCTGGCCGGCGAGCCGGCGACCGCGACCGTGCTTCCCGTGCTGTTAGCCTCGGTCGCGCTCGCGGCAGCCTCGACCGCCGAACGGTCCGCCGCAGTCGCGGCGGTCTCTGCCTTCGCCGCTGCCGCCTCAGCAGCGTCGGCCGCGGCTTCCGCCTCCGCGGTGACTGCCAGCGCGGACCGTCTACGCCGCAGCACCATCACGGTCGTCGCGGCAGTCGCGACCAGCGAGAGGATTGCCGCAGGCCTGTTCGACAGGCGGTAGTTGAGCGCGTGGTCGACGGAGATCTTGCCGGGACCGGCAAGTGCCAGGGCGGCCGAACACAGCCCCAGCACGGCCGGGTACTCGTAGCCGCCGTTGGCGGCGAAGAGGCCCTTCGGTCCGTGCGCGGTGGCGGCCACCGCCATGGTGCTGGCTGTGGCGGCTCCGGTGGCTGGGGTCGCCAGACCAAGGATCAACATGGCGCCGCCGGCAGTCTCGCTGACACCGGCGGCCAGTGCGCTGGGCTTGCCCGGCTTGAAACCCATGGATTCCATAGCCTTGGCGGTTCCCGTGAAGCCATGCCCGCCGAACCAGCCGAACAGTTTCTGTGCACCGTGCGCGGCCAGAATTCCGCCGACGCCCACCCGTAGGGCGAGACGAGCAATGTCACTGCGCGAGACCGCGGCCATGATGTTCTCCTATCGCGATACAACCATCGCCGGCATCGATGCAGCCCGGCGCAGAATCCGACCCATTCTTTGTGCGGTTCCCGTCTTACTCTCCTTCAAACCCTCCCGCCGCCCCGTAGGCCTGTTGTCGGACATGGTGCGCGTCCGGATCGCCGGACCCGCCGGCTCGCAGAGGGTCGACGGGGGTGTTTCTCGCCACCCGATCGGCCCATGGTTGGTTGACTCACGGTGCTGGGGGGCACCATGAAGATGGCAGCGCTCATCGGGAATTTGCCCGGCGGGCACAACACGCTGTCACATGGCATTGCAACTTCAGAGGAGAAATCATGCTCGGCCTTATTATCAGCCTTCTCGTCATCGGCCTCATCGCCGGTGCCGTGGCCAGGCTCGTCGTCCCCGGCAAGCAGAACCTGTCCATCGTCGCCACCATCGTGATCGGCATCGTGGGCTCCTTCGTCGGCGGCTTCCTGGGTTACCTGCTATTCCGTTCGGACCGTACGGACGGGTTCTTCCAGCCCTCGGGCATCTTCGGCTCCATCATCGGGGCGATCATCGTGCTGCTGCTCTGGCTGAAGTTCGGTGACCGCTCGCGCTCGCGCGCCTGAGTCCGGAGGGCGTCCGGCCGTCCGCATGGTGCGGACGGCCGGCGCCCAAAAGGGCGTTGCCACACCGCACCAGGAATGCCCCATCAACAGGGCGCCGACAGTGCCGCACCAGGACTGCCGCATCGACAGGGCGCCGGCAGTGCCGCACCAGGACTGCCGCATCAACAGGGCGCCGGCAGTGCCGCACCAGGACTGCCGCACCTTGAATCGGGCGCAACCCAACGCAAGGGATGCGGTCCGATTCCAGCGATAGCGCGAGCGCGCGTGGCGGTCGGTTTCTGGGGGGTCGTGCCCGCCCCCGGCTCCAACGTCTGCGGAACCGGGCACGACCCTGGCAGGTGTCGGCGACCTGACATCTGTCGTGATCTGAGCTTCGCCGCATCACGTCCGCTGGTGGAAGGGTCGGTGGTGCATGGTGTTCCGGCGGGGGGTGCGGTTCGGGTCGATCCATGGTGGTGGCAGGAATTCGGGGATGCCGTCGGCGGCGAAACGGATGTCCCAGTCGCCTCGGTGGATTAGGCGGTGATGGTGTGGGCAGAGCAGCACCCCGTTCGCGAGGCTGGTCGGGCCGCCGTCCACCCAGTGGCGCACGTGGTGGCAGTCGCACCAGGTGGCGGGCCGGTCGCAGCCGGGGAAGGTGCATCCGCGGTCCCGCAGGGTGATGGCCCGGCGGATGGTGTTGGGGAACAACCGGACCGCGGTCCCCATGTCCAGGACCTGGGAGGGTGAGCCCAGGACGGCGGGGATGATCATCGCGTCGCAGGCCAGCATCCGGGCGTGGGCGGCGGTGATCGGCCCGCCGTGGTCCAGCATGGCGGTGCCGAGTGTCCCGTGGAGCGCGTCCAGGTCCATGGTGACGGTGACGTGGGGTCGTTCCCCGCCCTGGGTGGGTGCGAACCCGACGTCCAGGAACCGGCGGAGGACTTCGATGAGGGCTTGGCCGCGGCGGACCTTCGCCGGCCGCGGGTCCGGCGGTGCCGTCCACGGACGGTCGGGGTGCGGCCAGGCCGTCGATGGCTGTGGACAGCAGTTCCACCCCGAGGTCGTCCAGGAACCCTTTGAACGCGGTCAGCCCGGTGGTGGTGTTCCGGGACCCCAACGACAGTTCGACCTTGTCGACGGGATCTTTCTCGTCCAGGGTGCCGTCGGGGTCGCAGGCCTGGGCGACCTGCCGGGCGAACCGGGCGAACACCACCGGTTCGGTGACCTGGGCGTTGGCCGCCAGCGATGCCCCGGCCATGGCCCGTACCTCGGGGTTCACCCCGGCGGGTAGGGCGCGCATGGTGGACACCACGGTGCGGGTCTGCTCGACACCGACCGTGCCGGCGTCCACCGCGGCCGCCAGCTCGGGGAGTTCGGGTGGGGTTTGTCCACCGGTGGGCAGGTCCCGGGGCAGGATGGCCCTGGCGGCGCGGACCCGGGCGGCGGCATCACCGGGGGAGATGTACAGGGTGTGCCGCAGCAACGCCGCGGTCGAGGTGGCGCTGTGCTGCTGCCAGGCGCGGCGGGTGTCCAGTTCCCCGGTCAGGTGGACCTGCGCGGCGTACACCAACCGGCCGACCCGCTCCAACACCCCGGCCAGGGTCAACAGTTCCTTGTCGCCGAGTTTCCAGAAAGCGCTGCCCCGCAACGCATCCAACCCGGAACACACCGAACCGGCCACCCCGGTGGCCGCCTCCAGATCCATGATCTGCCCCATGAACCAAACGCTATCCCACCCCACCGACAGTCCTCCGAAGCCGACAAATCAGGCGATCGATGGTCCGGATTCGACGCTCTCGAACGAGGGGTTGTGTTCCCGGTCGACCCGTCGCCGCTCAGTGTCTTTCGCTGCGCGACAGTCGGTCTCGGGGTCAGCGACCGCTGCGGTCGACGGAGAGGACCAGCCCCGCCGTTGACCATCCGCCTGCGCCCGCGGCGTCAGGATGTTGGTGCCAGCGGAGTGCGTCGGCGCACGATTCCGGTGATTCCCCGTCGCGAAAGTGGTCCCACCGAGGGCTCACCACGCAATTGACAGCGGCTTCCGTGGAGGTGACTTCGGTGCGGGGTGGGAAGTCTGCATGCTCGAGACAATCTCGCCGCCGACATACGCAAGCCCCCTTGCACGCGTCTGGAAGAAAGCTGCGTCGAGTCCCTCCGGCCCAACGAAAGACCCTCAGGTCTTGCGACTCTCGCCAACGCCGCTCAGTAGGAAGCTCCCTGCTGGCCCCAACAACGTGCCGCGACCTTGCCGAGCAGCGGCCGTGTCGTGATCCACGACCCCTCGTCATCCGCGAAACATCTGCTCCGCAAGAACCTCGACCCACCCTCCGGGTAATCGCCTTCAGCCCGCAGGCATCTCCAGCCGACGCGCGAACAGCGTGCTGATCGCATCGGTGGCCGCCCTGACCGAACCGCGGTGTTGCTCCGGGTTGAAGCGGTACATCGGGCCGGCAATGCTGACCGCGGCAATCACCTTTCCGTCAGCCGCTCGAATCGGGGCGGCAATACACGCGATGCCCGCCGTGGATTCCTCGTATTCGAACGCCAATCCAGATTCGGCAATCGTCTTCAGCTGAGCACGCAACAATTCAGGAACGGTGATCGTATTTGGCCCGGCGTGGGTGAGGCCGCGGGCAACGACGGCCGCGAACACGGCGTCGTCTGCGTTGGCCAGCATCACCTTTCCGATCGCCGTGCAGTGCAGCGGCAGCCTTTCACCGATGCGCGAAGGCACCTCGGTGAAACCGTGCCCGCCGATCTTGGAGATGTAGACGACGTCGAGTTGCTCCCGCACACCGAGGTGCACCGTCTCGCGCGTTCGCTCGTAGAGGTCCTCCAAGAACGGAGTTGCCACCTCGATCAACCCGCGCTCGGCCGAGGCACGCATGCCGATTTCGAACAGCAACGTGCTGAGCCGAAAACTGCTCCCCGTCGGATCCAGCAAACGCGCCGTCACGAGCCCTTCCACGATCTCCCGCGCGACAGCCGGTGACAGTCCGCTCCGGGAGACGATGTCGGCACCGGTGAGATGGATGTCGTCTGCGGTGAAAGCCCGCAATACCGCAACGGCATCGGCCAGCACACCGTCGACGGTCAGTGGTGGATCATCGGGCCGGCCGTGGACGCGATCGTCGTCGGGCGGGGTCGGATCGTGATGATCACGCATCGACTTTCACCCTCGCTCGGGGCGGGTCGGGTGGAACGCAGACCCGTCCAGCCTAGCCAGGCGGCCGGCAGCTGTCGGAAGAACTAGGACAATTTCCGCTGTACCGGTCAGGCTGACGTGCCGGCCGCGGCCGGCACGAGGAGCTCCGACACCGGTCGACGGCGGGACGCCGCCACGGGTGACCCGTAGCCGAGCCGGATGATGGCCTGCGGAACCAGGCCCGGCCCGAGGATCTTCCGCATCTCCTGGCGCGCCTGCGGAACTTCGATGATCTGCGACATGAACGAGGAAGCGAGCCCGAGGGTGGTGGCGGTCAGCAGCAGGCTCTGCAGTGCCTCGCCGGCCTGCAGTTCGGCCAGCGAACCGTCGTAGTAGGAGCAGACGACGACCACCAGCGGATCACGTTCGTAGTCCTTGCCCGGCTGCCGACGTGGGCCGGTGCCCTGACCGAAGTCGCGCAGCACCCACTCGTCGCCCTCTTCGGGAGTCAGCCCTGCCGTCACCGCCGGAACGCCGTCGGTGCTCGACCGCTCGCGTCCGATCCAGGCGGCGAATTCGGCCCGGATCGCTGGATCGGCCCGCTGAGTGCGGTGCGCCTGCAGCATCAACTGCCGGACGGCGTCTCGCTGCTTGGGGTCGGTCAGTTGCACCAGTCGGCCCCCGACTGTGTCCACCGCTCCGGCCAGCCGGGCGCGGTCGGCATCGGGTACGGCGGCCTCCAGGAACGGGCGGCGGTTGGTCCGGCGGGTGGTGATCGCCTCCATCAGCCGATGCACCTGAGCGGTGGGCACAGCTACACCGCCTCGGCGGATCTCTGCCAGCGGGCCTGGGTTCGTGTCCAACCTGGTGCCGCCGTGCGCTGCCGGCAGCGAGGTCACCATGGGCTGCACGCCGACCGCCTGTAAGGCGACCCGGAGGTTGAAAAGCGCAGCACCGCAGGACAATCGCAATTCGCGGTCCTCGGGATCGGTCGCGGGTAGCCGGCGCGTGGGGTCGGCATGCAGCTCGATGACGTCGGGTTCGACCCGGAACCGCCATGGTTGGACGTTGTGCAGCGACGGTGCTCGCCCGGCGGCACGCAGGACGGTTTCCACCGCCGTCGCCGGAAGCCCCAATGCTGGTGGCACTCGACTGTTCATGTGCACCTTCGTCATGTCCTCATGGCACAGCCCACACCTAGGTGCTCCACGATGCGCTCGTGCGCGTCGCCCGGCAACGGTCGAAGGTCCCGAATTCGGCTCGCGCTGCCTCGCGTCGACTGGCTGGGGACGCCGTCAGCTGCGCGCGGGGACCAGCAGCGTTCAGCCTGCTCTCGTCGCGGTGTCCACCGCGGCGATCGGGACGGCACGGTGCTTGCTGAGGAAGCGCCACATCGTGGTGCTGGCCCGCGGACCTCTGGGATCACTGAACGACTGACCGGACGAACCACCCGACCATGCGTGGCCCAGCCCGGCGACCATCCACACTTCAAGCCCGCCGCGACCGCGCGGCAAGGCCCACCGAGTCACCTGATAGCCGCGACGGGTGCGTGACGTTGCCGGCCTGGCCGGGTCGATCGTCCTGATCCGGGGCTTGCCGACCGACCCAGCGCCGACCGACCCAGCGCCGACCGCCCCAGCGTCGGCCGATCCGGCATGAGTGGCCAGCCATTGATCGGCGATCCGCCGCGCGTTGCCGGAATCGACGGTGCCGTCCATCGTGCCCTGGAAGATGATCATCGGAGGCATCGGCGCGACGGCGTCCATCGGCGGTGCGGTGGTCATGCCGCGCATGGCGAGCATGGCGTTGGTCGGAGTCGATGCGGAGCGGTACGGCGGCGCGGAATGCACCCCGACGGCGGCGAACAACTCCGGGTACGTCGCCGCCAGCACCACCGCCATCGCGCCACCGGCGGAAAGACCCGTGACGTACATCCGGCTCGGATCGATCCGCCACGATGCTGTTTCGGCGGCCACCCGGCGCACGATGCCGGCGAGAATTGCCGGTTCGCCCTGCGACCGGAATTGGTGCGCCGGGCGGAACCAGTTCCAGCAACGCTGTGGGTTGTGTGACGGCGTTTGGTCCGGATACACCACGATGAACCCGTGCTGGTCGGCCAATTGGTTGAATCGGGTACTGGTGGCGAAATCGACCGAATTCTGCGCGCAGCCATGCAGGGCGAGGAGCAGTGGCGCGCGCGTCGTGCGGCGCAATCCGAACGGGACATAAACCCGGTAACTCCGCGAACCGGCCAGCCCGGAGTAGCGGAATTGGCGCCAGGTGCCCCGCCCTGGCGGACGCTCGCCGGAGGCTGCCCGCCGGGCCGGCTTGGCCGCGGTTCTCTTCACGGAGGACTTCGCGGCCCGAGCCGTGCGCGCCTTCGGCACCTTGACGGTGGGCGCCTTGACCTTGGGCACCTTGACCTTGGGCACCTTGACAGGCGTCGCCTTGATCCGCGGCAGCGCGGACCGGCGCCTGCGCGACCGGGCGGGGCGCGGAATCAGCGCCTTCATCAGGGCAGACCCGGGCGCCCGCCTCGTTCGTCGTCGCGCCACGTCTCTCTTCCGCTCAGTGGGATCGCCGGTGATGAAAAAGCCTTTCCAGCAACGGATCAGCGCCGTCGTGGTTCCCCGATGGTACCCGGGGCCCGGCCGGTGACCGCCGCCCGCGACATGGCCGTCGACGTACCGGGCAACAGCCCCCGGTGGCGAGGTGGGGCGCGCGTGCGTTCCCTGGTGGAGGGAACTCGAGGGTGAAGCCGCGCCGTGCTTGGTCCTGCCTTTCTCGGGGGGAAACTCGGGAGGGCGGAGCCCCCGAGCGTTGTGATGCAACAGAAAGTAGCTCCGACGTGTGCGAATGGCCCCGCAGTGGATACGGTAACGACATAGACCCGGCATGAACGAGGACCGGCAGAAACCCCACAGGAAGGAACGTCATGTCGTCCCCACAGGAGCAGTTCGCGGCAGCTGTGCGCACCACTCAGGTGGCCGCCGTCGAGGCGGTCGAGACGTGGACGAAGATCGCGCAGAACGCTTTCGGCAAAATGCCCGATGTGCCGACCGCCGACCTGCAGCCGGATCAGGTCATCGACGAGGTCTTCGACTTCGCGGAAAAGATGCTGGAGGGCCAGCGCGACTTCGCCAAGAAGATGCTCGGCATCAGCGCCAAGCTCGGCGAGGTTGCCCGGGACGAGGCGCAGTCGGTCGGCGAATCGGTGCGGGAGCAGATCGAATCCACCACCGAACGGGCCCGCGAGCAGGCCGAGGCGATCATCGAGACGGCCAGGGAGCGCGCCGAGGCGGCGGCCAAAGCCGCTCGCGAGCAGGCGGAGTCGATGATCGCGGCGGCGCGGGCGCAGGCCGAGTCGATCCTTGAATCGGCCCGGAACCAGGCCAGGTCGATCAGCGCGCCCGCCGTTGCGGCCGTGCAATCGCTGAGCAAGTCCGCTGCCGCCAGCGTGCCCGCGGCGACCGAACCGGCCGCGACCAAGGAACCGGCGGCGACCAAGGAAGCGGCGCCGGTGAAGGCGGACGCCGCCCCGCAAAAGGCAGCACCGGAAAAGGCAGCACCGGAGAAAGCGGCGCCCGAAAAGCCGAAGGCGGCCAGGGCACCACGAAAGGCCCCGGCCGCGGCGAAGTACGAGGATTTGACCAAGGTCGAGTTGCAGTCGGAACTCGTCAAGCGTGGTTTGCCGAAGTCCGGAAATGTCGCGGATCTGCGCGACCGACTGGTCGCGAACGACAAGAAGTAGCGGACACCTCTCGCCAACGACCGCCCCGGGGCAGCTGCCCCGGGGCGGTTGGCGTTCTGCAGAGACGTTGCCGGGTCGGATGACCCGAACCGGCAGGCAACGGCGCTCACCTGCCGTAGTAGCTGACCTCGGACAGGCATCTTGCGGCCGGGGTTGATCACGGGTCTACGGTCAGAGGTGGGCCACCCAGGACCTCGGTGGAATCACCGTCGGCGCCGCCACTTCTCAGGGACTTCCGGCCCTGTCAGCCGATGCTCGCTCACTCGCACCATTGGCGGAACATTTCTGCCGACGAGTCGCAACGAGAGGGTTCCAGCGTGATCGACCTGCCACACCGCCATCAGCGAAATCCCGCCCGTCAGGTGACATCATGACCGGCGCGACGGCCGGCCGGTCGCCGGTCATCGGTACCGCCGCGCTGAGCGGCCAGGGTGCCAACCTGGCGCTGGCCACCTGGACCTTCGCGATCAACTTCTGGGCCTGGAACCTCATCGGCCCGCTGTCGGCGACGTACACCAAGGCAATGTCGTTGACCAGTACGCAGACCGCCCTGCTGGTGGCCACGCCGATCCTCGTCGGATCGGTCGGCCGCATCCCGGTCGGCGCGCTCACCGATCGCTACGGCGGTCGCAAGATGTTCACGGTCATCTCACTGATCACCATCGTGCCGGTGCTGCTGGTCGCTTTCGCCGGAAACATCGATTCCTATGCGTTGCTGTTGGTCTTCGGATTCTTGCTCGGCATCGGCGGCACGACGTTCGCCGTCGGCATCCCGTTCGTCAACGCCTGGTACGAGAAGTCCCGGCGCGGCTTTGCGACTGGGGTGTTCGGCGTCGGCATGGGCGGCACCGCGCTGTCGGCGTTCTTCACCCCGCGGTTCGTGACCTGGTTCGGGTACATCCCGGCGCACCTGATCATCGCCGCCGCGCTGGCCCTGACCGCGGGCCTGGTCATGGTGCGGATGAAGGATTCCCCGGCCTGGAGCCCCAACACCGACCCGGTGGTGCCCAAGCTGAAGGCCGCCGGCAAGCTGCCCATCACCTGGCAGATGGCGTTCCTCTACGCGGTGACGTTCGGTGGGTTCGTCGCGTTCTCCACCTACCTGCCGACGTATCTCAAGACGGTGTACGACTTCTCGATCACGGACGCCGGCGCCCGGACCGCCGGGTTCGCCATCGCGGCCGTGATCGCCCGCCCGATCGGCGGGATCCTGTCCGACCGGCTGCACCCGAAGATCGTGGTGATGCTCTCCCTGGCCGGGGCGGCCGTGATGGCCGTGGTGGTCTCCCTGCAACCGGCCCCGGAACTCGCCGCGGGCGCGAGTTTCATCGTCCTGGCGTTCTTCCTCGGCATCGGCACCGGCGGCGTCTTCGCCTGGGTCGCCCGCTCCGCGCCGGCCAACCGGGTCGGCTCCGTCACCGGAATCGTCGGTGCAGCAGGCGGTCTCGGCGGGTACTTCCCGCCGTTGGTGATGGGCGCGACCTACGACGAGGAGGGCAACGACTACACCACCGGGCTGTACTTGATGGCCGCTACCTGCGTGGCCGCGCTGCTGTTCACCGCGTTCGCGTTGCCGGGCCGGAAATCTCGCACCACGGCGTCGGTGGGCCCGGACGGGTCGCCCACCACCGGAGTAGGAGCGGCATGAGCGAACGTCATTCCGGTACCGACGGCGCTGTTGCGGACCTGCTGCTCCGCAGCCGGCGGTTCTTCACCAGCAGCGAGGTGTCCGGCGATCTGCGGACGATCAGCAAGTCGGGCGGTCGGCAGGGTGACGTCTTCTACCGGGATAGGTGGAGCCATGACAAGGTGGTGCGGTCCACCCACGGGGTGAACTGCACGGGGTCCTGCTCCTGGAAGGTGTATGTCAAGGACGGCATCATCACCTGGGAAACGCAGGAAACCGACTATCCCACAGTGGGTCCCGACCGGCCCGACTACGAACCGCGCGGCTGTCCACGCGGGGCGGCGTTCTCCTGGTACACCTACTCGCCGACCCGGGTGCGCTACCCCTACGCCCGCGGGGTGCTGGTGGAGATGTTCCGGGAGGCCCGCGCCCGGCTGGGCGACCCGGTGCTGGCGTGGGCGGAGATCCAGGACGACCCGGAGCGCCGCCGGCGTTACCAGCAGGCCAGGGGCAAGGGCGGATTGGTGCGGATCGGCTGGGACGAGGCCGCCGAGATCGCCGCGGCCGCGCACGTGCACACCATCGCCCGGTACGGACCCGATCGGATCGCTGGGTTCTCGCCGATCCCGGCGATGTCGATGGTCTCGCACGCCGCCGGCTCACGGTTCATCGAACTGCTCGGCGGCGCGATGACGTCGTTCTACGACTGGTACGCCGACCTGCCGGTGGCCTCCCCGCAGGTCTTCGGCGACCAGACCGACGTCCCGGAGTCCGGCGACTGGTGGGACGCCTCGTACCTGATGATGTGGGGCTCGAACGTCCCGGTCACCCGGACTCCGGACGCGCACTGGATGGCCGAGGTCCGTTACCGCGGAACGAAGGTGGTGTCGGTCAGCCCCGATTACTCGGACAACACCAAGTTCGCCGACGAGTGGATGCCGTGCGCACCCGGCACCGACGGCGCCATGGCGATGGCCATGGGGCACGTCATCCTGTCGGAGTTCCTGGTCGACAAGCGCACGCCGTTCTTTGTCGATTACATCCAGCGGTACACCGACCTGCCGTTCTTGGTGCGACTGGACGAGCACGACGGTGCGTATGTACCCGGGAAGAACCTCACCGCCGCCGACCTGGGTGACACGGGTGAGGGTGCGGCGTTCAAACCGGCGCTGCTGGACGGCCGCACCGGCGAGGTCACCGTGCCGAACGGCTCGCTCGGGTTCCGCTACACCGACTCCGGCGTCGGCAAGTGGAACCTGGACCTGGGCGAGATCGTTCCGCAGCTCACGGTTCTCGGTGATCAGGCCGGCTCGGTGACGGTGCAGCTCACCCGATTCGACACCCCCGACGGCCATGCCGAGGTGCTGACCCGCGGCGTGCCCGTGCGCCGGATCGGAGATCACCTGTGCTGCACGGTGTTCGACCTGATGCTCGCGCAGTACGGGGTCGCCAGGGACGGATTGCCCGGCGATTGGCCGACCGGCTATGACGACGACGCCAACCCGTACACCCCGGCGTGGCAGGAGTCGATCACCGGGGTGAGCGCGTCGCAGGTGATCCGGATTGCCAGGGAGTTCGCGCACAACGCCGAGGAGTCCGGCGGCCGGTCGATGATCATCATGGGCGCGGGGATCTGCCAGTGGTTCCACGGCGACGCCACCTACCGGGCGGTGCTGGCCATGCTGATCCTGACCGGCTCGATGGGCCGGAACGGCGGCGGCTGGGCGCACTACGTCGGTCAGGAAAAATGCCGGCCGATCACCGGGTGGGCGACCATGGCGATGGCCTCGGACTGGGTGCGGCCGCCGCGGCAGATGATCGGCACCGGCTACTGGTACGCGCACACCGATCAGTGGCGCTACGACGGCTACCGTGCGGACGCGCTGACCTCCCCGCTCGGGCAGGGCCGGTTCGCCGGGATGCACACCATGGACGTGTTGGCCGCGTCGGTGGCGATGGGCTGGATGCCGTTCTTCCCGCAGTTCGACCGGAACAGC
This sequence comes from uncultured Actinomycetota bacterium, assembly GCA_963709895.1. Taxonomy (GTDB): domain Bacteria; phylum Actinomycetota; class Actinomycetes; order Mycobacteriales; family Nakamurellaceae; genus Nakamurella. Next base: position 46,475 of record CAVPYD010000006.1, read on the forward strand.
CTGGAGGTCGCCGACGAAGCGGCCGCGGCCGGTGTCCCGACCGGTGAATACGTTGCGCAGCAACTCTTCTCCGGGAAGCTGAAGCTCGCCGTCACCGACCCGGACGACCCGGGGAACTGGCCGCGGGTGCTGACCGCGTGGCGGGCCAACCTGCTCGGTTCGTCCAGCAAGGGTAACGAGTATTTCCTCAAGCACCTGCTCGGCGCGACCAGGACCAACCTGCGCGCCGAACCCGGAGACATCGGGCTGCGCCCACGGGATGTCGTCTCAGATCGTGAGGTGCCCGAGGGGAAGCTGGACCTGATGCTGTCCATCGACTTCCGGATGACGTCCACCACGCTGCTGTCCGACCTGGTACTGCCGGCGGCCACCTGGTACGAGAAGTCCGATCTGTCCTCCACCGACATGCATCCGTACGTGCACGCGTTCAGCCCGGCGATCGACCCGCCGTGGGAAACCCGGTCCGACTTCGACGCGTTCCACACCATCGCCCGCGCGTTCGGGCGGATGGCCGAGAAGCACCTGGGTGTCAGGCATGACGTGGTGATGACCCCGCTGCAGCACGACACCCCCGGCGAGACCGCGTATCCCGGTGGGGTGGAGCGGGATTGGCGGCGGACTGGTGAGGTGCCGGTGCCGGGGAAGACCATGGGCCAGATCGCGGTCGTCACCCGCAACTACCCGGCGCTGGCCGAGCAGTGGGAAAGCCTGGGCCCGCTGGTGGACACCCTGGGCCTGACCACCAAGGGCGTCACCGTGCATCCCGACGTCGAGGTGCGCGATCTCAGTGCCCGGCACGGGGTGATGGGCAGCGGCGCCGGCGCGGGGCGACCGGCCATCGACACCGACGTCAAGATGGCCGACACCATCCTGGCGCTGTCCGGCACCACCAACGGCCGGCTGGCGGTCCAGGGCTTCCGGCAGTTGGAGCGGCGCACCGGACGAGCGCTGGTGCACCTGGCGGAGGGCAACGAGGAGCGGCGGATCACCTACGCCGACACCCAGGCCCGCCCGGTGCCGGTGATCACCAGCCCGGAATGGTCGGGCAGCGAGACCGGTGGCCGGCGGTACGCACCGTTCACCGTCAACGTGGAGGAGCTGAAGCCCTGGCACACCCTCACCGGGCGGATGCACTTCTACCTGGACCACGACTGGCTGCAGGAACTGGGCGAGCAGCTCCCGGTCTACCGGCCGCCGCTGGACATGGCCAGGTTGTTCGACGAACCCCGGATCGGCTCCGTCACAGAGGGTCTCGGGCTCTGCGTGCGCTACCTGACCCCGCATTCGAAATGGTCGATCCATTCGGAATACCAGGACAACCTGTTCATGCTGTCGCTGTCCCGCGGCGGCCCGACGATGTGGATGAGCCCGGTCGATGCCGGCAAGATCGGCGTCGCGGACAACGACTGGGTCGAGGCGGTGAACCGGAACGGGGTGATGGTGTTGCGCGCCATCGTGTCTCACCGGATGCCGGAGGGCACGGTATTCGTGCATCATGCGCAGGAACGGACCATCGACGTGCCGCTGTCCGAGACCACCGGCAACCGCGGCGGCATCCACAACTCGCTGACCCGGCTGCTGGTCAAACCCAGCCACCTGGCCGGCGGATATGCGCAGATGTCCTTCGCCTTCAACTATCTCGGCCCGACCGGTAACCAGCGGGACGAGGTCACCATGGTGCGCAGACGATCTCAGGAGGTGCGGTACTGATGCGGGTGATGGCTCAGCTGGCGATGGTGATGAACCTGGACAAGTGCATCGGCTGCCACACCTGTTCGGTGACCTGCAAACAGGCCTGGACGAATCGTCCAGGGGTCGAGTACGTCTGGTTCAACAATGTGGAAACCCGCCCGGGGCAGGGGTATCCACGGACCTACGAGGACCAGGACCGGTGGGAGGGCGGCTGGATCAGGGACAAGAGGGGCAGGCTGCGACTGCGGGCCGGCGGCCGGTTCAAGAAGCTGGCGACGATCTTCTCCAACCCGAAGATGCCGTCCATCGACGACTACTACGAGCCCTGGACCTACGACTACGAGAACCTGACGAACGCCCCGCTGGGTGAGCACATGCCGGTGGCGCCGCCGCGCAGCCTGATCAGCGGCGAGCCGATGAAGGTGGAATGGTCGGCGAACTGGGACGACAACCTCGGCGGCAGCACGGAAATCCTCTCCGGCGACCCGATTCTGGCCAAGGTCAGCCAGCAGGTGAAGCTGGAACTCGAGCAGAGCTTCATGTTCTACCTGCCGCGGATCTGCGAGCACTGCCTGAACCCGTCCTGCGTGGCGTCCTGCCCGTCCGGGGCGATGTACAAACGCGCCGAGGACGGCATCGTGCTGGTCGACCAGGACAAGTGCCGCGGCTGGCGGATGTGCGTCTCCGGCTGCCCGTACAAGAAGGTCTACTTCAACCACCGCACCGGCAAGGCCGAGAAATGCACGTTCTGCTACCCGCGGATCGAGGTGGGGCTGCCCACCGTGTGCAGCGAGACCTGCGTCGGCCGGCTGCGCTACATCGGTCTGCTGCTGTACGACGCGGACCGGGTGCTGACCGCGGCGTCGGTGGAGAACGAGACCGACCTGTACGAGGCGCAACTGGACGTGATGCTCGACCCGAACGACCCCGCGGTCGTCGCCGGCGCCCGCGAGCAGGGCATCTCCGACGAATGGCTGGACGCCGCCCGTCGGTCGCCGGTGTACGCGCTGGCCAAGACCTACCGCATCGCGCTGCCGCTGCACCCGGAGTACCGCACCATGCCGATGGTCTGGTACGTGCCGCCGCTCTCGCCCGTGGTCGACGCGATCAGCCGGGACGGGCATGACGGGGAGGACGCCGACAATCTGTTCGGTGCGATCGAGGCGCTGCGCATCCCCGTCGAATATCTCGCCGGGCTGTTCACCGCTGGTGACACGGCCGTGGTGCAGGGCGTGCTGAGGAAGCTGGCCGCGATGCGTTCGTACATGCGGGACATCTCGCTGGGCCGTGAACCGCGGCCGGACATCCCGGCGTCGGTGGGGATGAGCCAGGAGCTGATGTACGAGATGTACCGGTTGCTGGCGATCGCGAAATATGAAGCGCGGTATGTGATCCCGACCGCGTACGCCGCCGACGGGCACCGGCTGGAGGAGACCGTCACCGAATGCTCGCTGGACTTCGACGGCGGACCCGGGATGTACGGCTCGGGGCCATTCGGCGAGGCCAGCGGGCAGCCCGTTCCCGTTGCCGTGGAGACGTTCCAGGCACTCAAGGAACGGCAGACCGGGGAGGGTGCCGGGGTGAGCGGATCCCGTGATTCCAGGGTGAACTTGCTGAACTGGGACGGGAAGGGTTCCCCGCCGGGAATGTTCACCCCGCGGCCCGGATCCCCCGAGGTCCGCCGAGCACGGGAGTGGGTCATGAGGCTGCGGAGGGAGAGGACCCCCGCGCACCGCCGGGTGGTCTGGCAGGCGGCGTCGTTGCTGCTGGCCTACCCCGACGACGGCCAGACCGACCGGCTCGAGATGGTGCGGGCCGCCGTGACATCGCTGCCCGAGGGTGAGCGTGCCCCTTGCTGGCCTGCGCCGAATACCTGCGGGCCACGCCGTTGATCACCGCCGCTGCCGAGTATTCCGAGACGTTCGACTGGCGCCGGCGGCGGACACTCTTCCTGACGTATTACACGGCCGGCGACACCAGGAACCGGGGAATGGCCTTGCTGGATTTCGCGAACACCTACCGCGCGGCGGGTGTCACGCCCCCGTCCGATGAATTGCCGGACCACCTGGCGGTACTGCTGGAATTCGCCGCGACCGTCGACGAAGCCGCTGGCTTCAGACTGTTGTGCCGGCACCGCACGCCGATCGACCTACTGCATGCCGGTCTGGCCAAGGCCGGGTCGCCGTACGCCGGCGTGATTTCCGGGGTCTCCCGGACGCTGCCGCCGGCCACGGTCGCCGACCTGCAGGAGGCCCGCCGGTTGGCCATGCAGGGACCGCCCGCGGAGTCGGTCGGTCTGGAGCCCTTCGCGATCACCATGCCGGCGACGATCCCGGTCCGGGGCAGCATCCCGGTGAGCCTGCGATGAGCGCCCGATGAGCGCCTCGGCATTGTTCTGGGACATCGCGCCCTACGTCACCATCGCGATCCTGGTGGTCGGCACCTGGTGGCGGTACCGCTACGACAAATTCGGCTGGACCACCCGTTCCTCGCAGCTGTACGAAAGCAGATTGCTGCGGATCGGCAGCCCGCTGTTCCATTTCGGCATTCTGGTGGTGATCATCGGGCACGTGATCGGATTGCTGATCCCGGAGTCGTGGACCAGCGCGCTGGGGTTGAGCGAGCAGGGTTATCACCTGCAGGCGGTCGCGCTCGGCTCGATCGCCGGGATCGCCACCCTGGGCGGCGCCGCCATTCTGGTCTACCGGCGCCGGACGAAAGGGCCGGTCTTCATCGCCACCACCAGGAACGACAAACTCATGTACGCGGTGCTGCTGCTGGCCATCATCGCCGGGTTGGCCACCACGCTGATCGGCTCCGGCGCGGTCGGCGACGCCTACAACTACCGGGAGTCGGTGTCGGTGTGGTTCCGCTCGATCCTGATCCTGCAACCCGACGGCGAAGCGATGGCGGAAGCGCCGGCGTCGTATCAGATCCACGCGATCATCGGCATGGCGCTGTTCGCCTTGTGGCCGTTCACCCGGCTGGTGCACGCCTTCAGCGCGCCCATCGGCTACCTGTTCCGGCCGTACATCGTCTACCGCTCCAGGGACGCCGCCCGGCCCGGTGAGCCGATCGGGTCCCGGCCACGTCGCCGGGGCTGGTAGCGATGTGCAGCTACTGCGGGTGCCGCAACATCCCGATGATCGCCCAACTCAACGCCGAGCACGACGCGATCGTGAACAGCAGCTACTCACTCGAGATCGCTTTCCGTGAAGAGGATGTCGAGGTCGCGAGGGCTGCCTGCAAGCAGCTCGGTGAGCTGTTGCACCCGCACACCCGACGCGAGGAGGACGGCCTGTTCGCCGAGATGAAGAAGGACGAACTGTTCACCGAGCACGTCGCCTCGCTGTGCGCCGAGCACACCGAATTGGACCTCGACCTCGAGGCGATCGAGGCGGGCGACCTGACCCGGATCCCGAAGATGCTGACCCTGTTGAACAACCACATCGACCGCGAGGAGAACGGACTGTTCCCCGCGGCTCTGGCGTACCTCGACGACACCCAATGGGACATAATCCACCGTCCCGGGATCATGGACACTCCCCGGCAGGAAGACTCCCACCCCCACCGGCACTGAACGGGCGGCGCGCTACTCGACCCGCCCGGCACCAGGGCGTGCCGCTGTCCGCTGATCGGGGGACAGCGCAATCCACCGGTACATCGACCGACAAGGTGACAGGTCGGAAGTCGATCCCACGGAAGAGTAATCGGTGTCAGACAGACACCAGCGGACACCCGAGAAGCCGGATGCCCCAACTCGTTCCGAGGAGATCATCATGAGCATCGCCACCAAGACCGCCGCCGTACTGCTGGCCACCACCGCCCTGTGCGGTATCGGATCGCTGGCCGCCGCTGCCTACGCTGATTCCCCGGCCACCAGCACCGCAACTCACGCGGCCGGCCGGGCCGACACCGGCGGGCAGGTCGGGAAAGCCCAGTACTCCCGCGGCTTCCACGTCACCAACCTGTCCGGTTCCGCCGCCACCGTCGCCAGGGTCGACGGCAACACCAGCTTCGAGGGCCGGCCGGCCGACGGCGCCGTGCTGCAACCGGGGATCGGCATGGACGACTGGGAGGTCACCTACTACTTCGCCAAGGACACCACCAGCATCGTCACCTACACGCTGGCCGACGCCTCCGGAAAGCAGCTCGGGGATGTCGTGGTCCGCCTGTCCGTCGACGGCGTCGGGAATCCCAGTGCGGCCTGCCTGAACACCGACGGCCCGTTCACCTGCAACGTCAACGGCGCCAACATCACCATCCTCGACCCGGCGGGCACCGTGCACAACATTGCCGGGGACAACGCCCAGGCTCAGGCCGCCACCCTCAAGCAGTTCTGCGACCAGAACACCGCCGCCCAGTGCACCTTCACCCCGACCAGCGAGACCCAGATCGACGGCCCCGAGCACGTCCTGGTCACCGAGGAGAACAACGGCCAGTCACCCGCAGTGCTGACCGCCAGCAAGGGCGACACCGTTTCCTCCAGCAACAGCCTGGAGATCGACGGCACCGTCGGGGTCAACGTGCTGGGCATCGTGAACGCCTCGGTCACCGCCAAGTACGGCCACACCTGGGGTGAGAGCCACACCTTCACCACCGGCGTGAGCAACAACGTGCCTGCCGGCTACTACGGGGAGATCACCGCCATCGCGCCGATGATCCGCGACACCGGCAACTTCACCATCACCATGGGCGACACCACCTGGAACCTGACCGGCGTGTACTTCGACGCCCCCAACCAGGACGGCGCCGAGCACTTCGGCTACCACGAGCACAAGCTCACCCCGGCCCAGCAGGCCGCGCTGCCCAAGACGGCCGTCGTCACCACCATGTAGGACACCTTCGCGTGCACCCCCGGCTGCCCGGACGGTCACCAGACCGCCCGGGCAGTAACGCGTCAGGAAACGGCCCACCGGGCCGCGGAAGTTCTAGGGTTTGGTGTCCGGATCAGGAATGGAATGGAGACGAGTCAATGGCAGTGGACGGGGTCGGGTTCGTCGGCATGCGGAGCGCACGGTTCGCGGAGACAGCTGACCTGTTCCGGGATGTGATCGGCGCCAGGGTGTCGCGGCGAACAGCCGATATGGTGGGTTTCGAACTCTCCGACGGAAGCATCCTGGAGCTCTACAGCCCGGCCGACGATTTCCACTCGTTCTTCACCACCGGCCCTGTGGTGGGATTCCGGGTCGACGACTTCGACGCCACCCGGGCGCGGATGCTCGCTGCGGGCGTCGATTTCATTGGTCAGCCGCAGCACCGGGACGGCACCTTCTGGCAGCATTTCCATTGCCCGGACAGGACGATCGCCGAAATCATCGGCACCGGAAGCCCGTGGCCGAACGCGCGCGGTCGCTGATCAGGTCAGTTCGCGAAGCGGGCCGCGCCGGCTCAATGTGCGTGGGTAGATCCTCCTCGCGGTGCACGGTCGTCAGCGGCATCCACCAAAACCGGCTTCCCGACGATGTTCATAAATGGGACAAACATGACAGATCACCCGAGCCATGGCACAGTTGAGGTGGTTGCATCACCCGGCTTCTCCGACATCGAGGACGCCCAGGCTGCGTTGGTCCGTGTTGTTCGCGGGTGCGAGCGGCACTCGTCAAGGGGGCCCAGGAGGCGGCGCCATGCAGGATGACCGAACGCAATGGTGGACCGACGATGATGACCGGGCCGTGCTGGAGTCGTACGACGACACGCAGAAGTCGAACTGGCAGGCGGTTATCCGGACTTTGCATCGGATCCTTGGCCCGTTGACTCCCGAGTTCGTCGTGGAGTTCGCCCGGCCGCCCGGCAGCCCGCTGCACGAATGTTTCACCTGGGGGCCCGGCGTCATCGACCAGGCTCAGACAGCTCGGACCATGCTGGACGCGTGGTCGCCTGACATGCAGGGCTGAGCGCCCAAGCCTGCCGTGCCGGGCGCACGCGCGTTCGGCCGACGCAGGCGAAAGGCCGAGCGACAGGCAAGGAGCGCTGCAGTCGACGCGGCGCCGGTTCAGGCCTTGTCGATCAGTTTCTCCCGCGCGTTGCTGTTGGGCTGCGCCAGGTCGGTGACGACGGCGCCGTTGACGTTGGCGACGATGATCTGCCCCACCTCGTCGTAGACGCTGTCGAAGATGCCGAGCTGTTGAAGGCCCTCGCACTGGCGGTGGTTGTCGTCGGTCGGCGAGACATAGTGGATCGCAACGGCCTTGTAGCGGTGGATGAGGAAAAGGTGCAGGAGGGTCATCAGGCGCTTGCGCCGTAGCGCCGGGGTCGAAGGTGTTCTGATCGCGCACCGACAGAATCGACCGGCCGCGTCGGTCGTGAATGGTCGCGAAGACCACATTGGCCAGTTTCTCGTCGGACGGGCCGCGGACACTGAGTTCCAGCAGTTCGGAGCCGCCGGTGTGCGGGCGCAGCGAGGCGCGCAGCGGCCCGGGTACGCCGTGGCGCTCGGCCCAGGTCGAGAGCCAGCCGGTGAGCAGTTTCGGCGGCACCTCGATCTGGACAAGGTGCTGGGACTGCGTCGAGCCCTCGCCCATCGCCTTGGTGGTGGCCGTCTGGCCCGACGTGGCCATCAGCGCTGCGTCGGCCCGGGGTCCACCGACCAGGGTCTGCGGGGTGCGGTAGGGCGACTCCACGAGGCGGAACTTCCGCTGGAGCCGGGCCAGGGCCAGCATGCCGTCCTCGCGGAGGGCCGTGGTGAATTCCTCTGCCGCGAGGCCGTCGATCTGGTGGCCGCCGTAGGTGATGAAGTTGAACACGAAACCCATTCGCCCGAGCTCGGCCGGGAACTGGCGCATGTCGTCCTCGCTCATCCCGGTGGTGTCCCAGTTGAACGAGGGCGAGAGGTTGTACGCGAGCATCTTGTCCGGGAAAACGGCGTGGATGGCGTCGGCGAATTCGCGGGCATCGGCCAGGTCGGCCGTCTTCGTCTCCATCCAGAGCAGGTCCGCGAACGGCGCCGCGGCCAGGGACTTGACGATCGCGTACGGCACGCCGCCCTGAATCTGGTAGTAGCCCTCGGGTGTCTTGGCCAACTCCGCGTCCCAGGTGACCTCGAGCCCCATCTCCTCAGCCTTCGCGCGGGCGGCGTACCACGACGCGGTCGCAGCGAACGAGCCCCACTCGTCGAGGGTCATCTCGAGCGGAGAGTCCTCGTCGGCTCGGAAGGCCATCACCTCGGCGACGGCCGCGCCCAGGGTCTTCAGGCCGGCTTCGGCCTGCCAGGCCTCGAGGAAGCGGTCGGCCACGGTGTCCAGCGCCGCCTCGGGGGAGGTCCAGCCAGCCGAAAATCCTGCTGCTGTCTGGTCGATGACCGCTGCGAGGCCCACCCGTTCGAGCCAGCCCTCGGCCTCGGCGTACTGGTCCTCGGACATGGCGTAGAGCAGGTAGCCCGTTGATGTCTTCCACGCCCGCGCGGTGCAGCCGCCGCATGAGCGCAAGGTAAGCCGCCTTGTACGAGGGCACCGAGAGGTTGGTCACGCCCAGGATGAAGGGCTGGTCGCGCTCGTCCCCGCAGCCGTCCAGCAGGTTGGCTGCCTCGGCGTCGGTGCGGGCCACGATGATGCCGGGTACGCCCATGATGTCGAGCTGGAAACGGGCGGCGCTCAGCCGCTTGACCTGCTCGTCCTCGGGTACCAGCACCTTCCCGCCCTGGTGCCCGCATTTCTTGGCGCCCGGCTTCTGGTCCTCGATGTGGTATCCGGGCACGCCTGCCTCGACGAACCGGCGAATCAGGTTGCGCACGTGGGCATCACCGCCGTGGCCGGTGTCCGCATCGGCGATGATGAACGGGCGGAAGTCGACCTCCGGCGTCGCCTTGCGCTCCGCGTCGGTCATCCGGAGCCGGGCGAAGCGCTGGTTGCGGTCCGCCGTGAGCAGGGCCCGTACCAACCCGGCGGCCTCGTCGGGCACCTGGCTGAGCGGGTAACTCGCGAGATCGGGTCCAGGGTCCTCGTCCGTGGAGCCCTTGGCCGACGTGGCCCAGCCTCCGAGGTAGATCCCATCGATCCCGGCCCGCTTCATCGCCACACCCTGGCCGGGGGAGTAGGGCCCGAACGTGGTGATCGAGCGGCCGTGCTCGAAGAGTTCGCGCAACCGCGCGTAGAACCCCTCGGCGGCGCCTCGCGCGACGGTGTAGTCCGTCGCCACGTTCCCGCGCTGCTCGACCACCTGGCGGGGCGAGTACACGCGGGTGATCCCGGCGAACCGCTCGCTCCCCATCCACTCCCGGACCGCCTCGAGTTCCTGCTCCAAAGCCTCCACGATGTCGCCTCATCAGGTTGGTATTGCCTATTCAATTCTGCTGACGACGCTACTCGCCCCCGTGCGGCCGGCGGCCGTTGAATTGCGACTGAATTGCGTCCTTGCCATGGTGAGGAATCGATCACCGCGGCACACTGCGCCTGGCGGCAGCGGCCGGTCATGGATGCCCAGGCCGCTCGGCCTGCACCATCTCGCGGATCTGCTCGACGATTTCCGGATTGGCGAGGCTGGTGACGTCCCCGACCTCTGTCCGGTTCGAGACGGACGCGAGCACCCTCCTCATGATCTTGCCGGAGCGGGTCTTCGGTAGGTCGGGGACGAGCCACACCCTTCGCGGCCTGGCTATCGGGCCGATGTCCCGGACGATCGCGTCGATCACTCGTTGGCCCAACTCTTTGGACGGCTGTACACCGGGCGCAAGGGAGACGAACAGCTCCGGCAGGATCCCCTTGATCTCGTCGTGGGTGGCGACAACCGCCGCTTCGGCAACGCCGGGAACCGTCAGAGCAGCCGATTCCAGCTCCTTGGTGCCGAGGCGATGGCCGGCAACGTTGATCACATCGTCGATCCGGCCGAGGATCCGGAAATAGCCGTCGGAGGCCAGCATGGCTCCGTCGCCCGCGAAGTACGGCCAGTCGCGCCAGTCCTTGCTCTCGCGGTTCTTGCAGTAGCGGGCGTAGTAGGTGTCCACATAACGATCCGGATTGCCCCAGATCCCCATCATGGAACCCGGCCACGGATTCCGGATGCAGATGTTGCCACCCTTGCCGGTGCCGGCGGGGACTTCGTTGCCGTCGTTGTCGTAGATCACCGGGTGGATGCCCGGCACACCAGGTCCGGCGCTCCCGGGCTTCATCGGCTGGAGCGCCGGCACGGTGCTGCAGAGGAATCCGCCGTTCTCTGTCTGCCACCAGGTGTCGACGATGGCCGACTCCCGCTGGCCGACGACGTTGTAGTACCACCTCCACACGTCGGGCTCGATCGGCTCGCCGACGGTCACCATGAGCTTGAAGTGGTAGTGGTACTTCTTCGGCTCCTCGGGTCCGTCCTTGCGCAGCAAGCGAATTGCAGTGGGGGAGGTGTGCAGGATGTTGACGTCCAACCGCTCGGCGATCCGCCAGGGTCGGCCGGCGTCGGGATGGTTCGGCACCCCTTCGTAGATGATCGAGGAGGCGCCGAGCGAGAGTGGCCCGTAGACGATGAAGGAGTGGCCGGTGATCCAGCCGATATCGGCCATGCACCAATAGACGTCGGTCGGCTTCAGATCCAGGATGAGTTTCGACATCGCGGTGACGTAGGCCAGGTAGCCACCGGTGGAATGCTGGGCCGCCTTGGGCTTTCCGGTGGACCCGCTCGTGTACATGAGGAAGAGGGTCTCGTCGGCCCGCATGTGCTCGGGCTCCACCCGCTGCCCGCGGAACTCGCCGATGACGTCGTCGATGACCACGTCGCGACCTTCCACGAGGCCGTGGTCGCTGCGGTACTGCCCGGGGTGGCGCTCCCAGATGAGAACCTTCTCGACCCGATGGCCCTCCCGGACGGCGAGATCGCACGCCTGGTCGGCCTTCTCCTTGTGGTCGATCCATTTGCCGGCTCGCCAGTAGCCGTCACTGGTGATCAGCACGGAGCTCCCGGAGTCGACGATCCGGTCGGCGCAGGCCTGCGCGCTGAACCCGCCGAACACCACCGAGTGGATGACTCCAAGCCGGGCGCAGGCCAGCATGGTGACGGCGAGTTCGGCCACCATCGGCAGGTGGACCGTCACCCGATCCCCCCTGCGCACGCCGATACCGTCACGCAGGTAGGCGGCGAACTCGTTGACCCGCACGAACAATTCCTGATAGGTGATGGCCTCGATCGGCTCGTTCTCGGAGTCGGGGATGAAGTACAGGGCGGTCTTGTTCTTGCTGCCCGCCAGATGCCGGTCCACGCAGTTGTAGGCGGCGTTGAGCTCCCCACCGACGAACCAGCGCCAGAACGGCGGGTTGGTCGAGTCGAGAACAATATCCCACGGCTTGTACCAATCGAGTAGGTCGCCGAACTCGTGGTAATAGTCCGGAAAGTTCTCGAGGGCGAACCGTTCGGAGACCTCCGGGTCGGTCAGGTTGGCCTGGGCGACGAATTCCGCCGGTGGCTGGTAGTACTCCTCCTCCTGCCAGTGAACTGCGATCTCCGAAGCGGAAACGTCACCACTACCTTCAGTCATGAGATCCTCCGTGTCCGACTCTGTGGTCGGGAGTGAGGCGTGGTCTGGAGTGAGGTGTGGTCTGGAGTGGGGCGTGGTCTGCAGTGAGGCCGCCAAGAATGTCGCGGCGTCAGTAGTTGTGGCGAGACGAGAAGCGGATGCGACATACTGGGCACGATCTGGGTTGCCTGCCGCCGAAGCCCATGGTGTGCGGGAGCTGTCAACCGGAGCGAGCCGGTCGCTGCGGCAGCCAACCTGAGAGCGTATCGGGCGTTCCGAAATGAACGACGGGTGCCTCACGAATGGAGGGTCGGCAGTCCGAGTGCGCAACTGATTTCTGGGCGCTCCGCGCCGCCAATACCCGGCAGGACTCGGACCGGATAGACAACTCCGATCCAAGCATCACTTGCGGATCATCGCAACTCTCTCGGTGGCGACACCCGGGAAGGCTGGCGCGGAGTGATCGGCGAAGGCTCGCGAGCTCGCGGTGCACGACCGCCCGGACGGGAAATTGCCGCTAAGCTGAGAGAGGGTCTTTCGCCTCTTGGCGAACCACTGCTGCCGGCCTGAGGCTGGATATCTGGAAAGTTGTCACCCGGAACGACGGGCAACGGTCCGGTCCGGCGGCAATGATCCGCACAGTGGCAACTCGACGCGGAGGTGCGTCATGACCGGAACGGGCCCAGACGACGATCGCCTGCTCGCGAATCACCCCGACCTGAAGAAGTCGGCTGATTGATATCGGGATCGGATTCTGCGTCGTCATCCTGGTGGTCTACGGATCCATCGGGGTGTATGCGCTGCTGGCTGCGACGGCGCTTGGCCCGATCGTGGTCGGGTCGATCCGGCGACCTGCGGTGGCCGCTCCCGCTCAGCAGGCGTCCGCTAAGGAATCGCGCTGACGGGCGGAAATGAGCCCTCCGTTGGTGGTCTGGGATCCCCGCATGCTGGACTATGACTTCGGCGGGAATCACCCGCTGGATCCGTTGCGGTGGGAGTTGACCTGGCTGCTGGCGAACAGCCTCGGTGTCATCGACAGTTTCGAGGTGTTCGCGCCAAGCCCCGCCGACGATCGAGACCCTGGGTCTGATCCATACCCCTGGCTATATCGATGCGGTGCGCCGCGCCTCGAGAACCGGCCTCCGCCAGGCTGTTGGGTATGGGCTCGGCACCCCGGACACTCCGGCTTTCCCGGGCATGCACGAAAGCGCGGCGTTGATCGTTGGAGGCTCCGTGGCCGCGGCGCGGGCGATCGCCCGTGGCGAGGTCGATCGCGCGGTCAACTTCTGCGGCGGGTTTCACCACGCGATGGCCGACCACGCCTCGGGTTTCGGTGTCTACAACGACGCCGCGCTGGCCGTCGCAGCCTTGCTGCAGGCAAGGGTGCGCAAGGTCGCGTATGTGGACGTCGACGTGCATCACGCTGACGGCGTGCAGGCCGCGTTCTATGGCGATCCGCGGGTGCTCACCGTGTCCGTCCACCAGAGCCCGCTGTCGCTGTTCCCCGGCACCGGCTACCCGACCGAGTGCGGAGAAGGCGCCGCTGAAGGTACGTCGGTCAACATCGCGGTGCCGGCGGGCACGACGGATGTGTCCTGGTTGCGCGCCTTCCATGCGGTGGTGCCGGGGCTGCTGCGCGCGTTCCGGCCGGACGTACTGGTCACCCAGCACGGCGCGGACTCGCACCGGGAGGATCCGTTGGCCGACCTGAAACTGACCGTCGACGGGCACCGCACGTCCTACGAGGCGTTGCGCGAGCTGGCCGAATCCGTCACCGATGGTCGTTGGCTGGCTCTCGGCGGTGGCGGGTACTCGCCGGTGCGGGTGGTGCCGCGCTCGTGGACCCACCTGCTGGCAATCGTGTCCGGTCACGACATCGACCCGGCGACGGCGCTACCTGCCGAATGGCTGTCGCTGGCCGCGGCGGCCCGACCCGGGATTGCCCTGCCGGGCGACATGTCTGACGGCACACCGCACCCGGTGACCTTCCCGCGCTGGGAGGGGACGGTCGACCTGGCCGTCGACCGCGCCATCCGGGACACCCGTACCGCGATCTATCCGCTGTACGGGCTGGACGCTTACGACCCGCGCGACTAGCGGCCGCCCTGCAGCCTCCTGCGGCGCGTTCGATGCAATCATTGCCACATCAGATTCGGGACCTTCGACCCTTGTGGAGGGGACACTCGACCCTTCGTGCACGGGCTTGCATGGGGTGAACTGAAGTCAACCGCACCGGACCGTGCTGCGGTCACCAACCCGTTGTCGGGTCTTGGCTACCCGCCTTCGCGGATGGACAGCGCACCAGGTCGGTCGGATCGCGAAGCTGTTGCGACCCGCACGGCGCACGCCATGACAGCCCGATTTCAGGTGAATTCCCTACCGAAGGAGAGGGAAATGGAAAACGATCGATTGTCGAACTACCTGAGGGCACGCCTTCGCGCGATGACGTACCTGTGCGACAGCGGGGTGGACGACGAGGCCGTTCGCCCACAGCCCGCCATCCACCCGGACGAAGCGGCAACCCGGGCCACCGCGAGCAACACGAGAGAGCCGCAGGACTTGTCCAAGGCATCCGCCTGATGTGCTGATTCGAAGTGGCCGAGGCATCCACTGGTGCCTCGGCGGTGCCATCGCAACTGCCTATCGCGGGAACACCGGCAACACGGCGCGTTTCGCGGTGGCATTCATGACCCCGGCCATCGAGCCGTACCAGGCGATGACGGCGGTGGCCAGACCGAGGTAGCCACCCACCTTCGTCATGCCATCGGATGTCAGCAGTTCACCCAGGGTCAGGAACAGGAAGGTCAGGGTCAGGAAACCCAAGGCGGCGAAAAGCATCCCGTTGATGTTGAGGGCGCACACGAACAGGTAGACCGTGAAGATTGTCCAGCCCAGCAGGAAGAAGCCCACTCCCTTCGCCGCGTCGGTTCCGGCGCCCGTCAGGTCGGTATGGGCGACGAGGTACCAGAACGACAACCAGAACGCGCCGTAGGAGCCGAATGCCAGCGCCCCGAAGGTGTTTCCCTTGGCGAATTCCCACATGCCGGCGAACACCTGGACGATGCCGCCGTAGAACAGCGCCAGGCCGAGGACGACGCCTTCAACGGATTTGGGTAGCCAACCGGCGTTGACGCTGGACAGGATAAAGGTGGTCATGGCGAATGCGCCGAGGCCGAGTGGGCCCGGGTCGGCGATCCCCGCACCGAAATGTGGGAGCACCGGTGCAGGGGTGCTGGGCGCAGGGGGCACGTCAGTGTGTGCCATCGCGATCGTTTCCCTTCTCGTTGGGTGAAGAGTCCATTGGAGCGTTGGCTGAAAGGGCGCGGAGTGGCCGAACAGGGCCGGGGACACGACACTGCCGCCGCACTGGCAGGAGGCTGCACGCGCTGTCGTCGGGCCGAGCGTTCCCCCCGCGGGTGCGGCGTGCTATTTCAGCTGTTCCCGGGCGGCGGTCAGGAAGATTGCACCCAGGCGTTGGGTGAACTCGGCCTGGGTGGTGACCAACGTGGTGAACCAGTCGAGTTGGCTGTCCCCGGCGAGCTTCTTTTCCGCGTCGACAATGGACTCCAGCGCGGCCTGGTAGGCGTCAAGTGCGCGCTGGCCGGCGGCGCGGGCGGCTTTGATGGCCTGCTCATTGAGCGCGCGGATCTGTTCCACGCTGGCCTCGATCGCCTCTTCGGCATTGTCGGTGGCGGCCTTGACCGCGTCGGTAGCCGTCGCCGCGGCGGTGGTGGCCGATTCCAACGAGGTCGGGGGCGTGCTTGGCGGACGATTTGTCGGTGGTACTCATGTGATCTCCCTGCGTGGGCTTGGCGGTGGTGCACGGTGACCGCGCCGAACATGGGAAAGGGGTTGTGCCCCAGGGCGGGTCGGGCTCGGCTGGCCATGGCGTTCGCGTGCGAAAGCGCCTATCGGTATTTCCTTTCCTACACCGATCCTTGGGGCTGCGGGACTTCTGGTGGCGCTTATCACTGGGTTTGTTGTCGGCCGCGCAACTGGTGGGAACGCTGTTTCATCCCCGTCCAACCGAGGGCCGGAGTGGCGGGGATCGTGGCTGCCCGCTGGGGGTGCTCGAACCATTCATCCCGGCCCCCGCACCGGTCGGAGTCGTGGCCGGTAGCGGATGACCCCGACGAGGCGCCGGCCGTCCAACACCGGCAACAACCACACCCGATGTTCGGCCATCAGCCGGGGGAGGTTCTCAATGGGGTCGTTGACCCGGGCGCTGACGGTGGGATCCTTGGCACGTTCCGCTGCTGTCAGGCTTGCCGGATGCCCACCGCCCCCGATCGTCGGACGAACGTCGGCCAGGGTGATGATTCCGCGCAGTTCGTCGTGCTCGTCGCAGACCGGTAGGAATGCCACCAGCAGTTCGCGCATCCGGCGGGCAACCTCGTCGAGCGAATCGGTGGTCGACACCCGGTCCGGCTTGGTGATCATGACATCTCGCGCCGTGGGACCGTGCTGTCCCCCGCTGTGCTGCGCATCGGAACTCCTCCGCGGTGCCCGCTGCGCAGCGATGGCACCCATCTGAAGCATCGACGTCGTGGTCCCCAGCATGGCCTGATGAGTCATCTTTGCATCTCCTGGAATGGCCGGGCTCCCCCAAGAGTGGTTGTTGTGGAACGCGTTTCGGGTGATCGGCCGGCAGTGGCCTTTCCCGTGTGGCCGAACCGTGCGATCGCCGACTCCGGATGGAGAACGGCGCGCAACGCGTCCAGGACCGATGCGTCGTCGATCGTGGACGGCACCACCGGGTTCTTCCCGTCGGCGATGCTGGCCATCGTCCTGCGCAGGAGCTTGCCCGATCGAGTCCTGGGCAGTCTGGCAACGACGTCGACCTCACGCATGGCGGTCCCGACGCCGACCTGCTCACGCACCATCTGCACGAGTTCGGCGCACAACCGGGTCTGTGAGCCGCTGTCCGTCGGCACATCGGATTGCAGCACCACCAGACCGAGGGGGAGTTGCCCTTTCATGGCGTCAGCGACGCCGAACACCACGCATTCGGCGACGGCGGGGTGAGTAGACAGCACGTCCTCCATCGACCCGGGGGACAGCCGATTGCCGCCGACGTTGATCACGTCGTCGGTGCGGCCAAGAATGTAGACGTACCCATCGGCGTCGATATAGCCGCCGTCACCGGTCAGGTAGTAGCCGTCGAAGACGGAAAGGTAGGACCGAACGAATCGCGCGTCGTCGTTCCACAGGGTGAGGAGTGCTCCGGGCGGCATCGGCAGCTTGACCACGATCGAACCGTCCTGCCCAGCCGAGGCCGGGGTGCCGTCCGCAGTCAGGATCCGCACGTCCCAGCCGGGCAGCGGACGGGTCGGCGAACCAGCCTTCATCGGAAGCAACTCGAAGCCAGCCGGATTGGCGACAATCGGCCACCCGGACTCGGTCTGCCACCAATGATCGATCACCGGCTTCCCGAGCAGATTCGTTGTCCAGTAGTAGGTCTCGGGATCCAAGCGCTCGCCGGCCAGGAACACGTACTTCAGCGCGGACAGGTCGTGCCGGGCCAGCAGGACGCCGTGCGGATCCTTTTTCCTGATCGATCGGATTGCTGCTGGCGCGGCGACCAGACTCTTCACTTTGTACTCGGATGCGACCCGCCAGAACTGCCCGGCGTCCGGGGTGATCACCGGATCGCCCTCGTACAGGACGGTCGTCGCTCCGGCAAGCAGCGGCGCGTACACCGCGTAGGAATGCCCGACCACCCACCCGATGTCCGACGCGGTGAAGATCGTTTCCCCGGAACCGATGTCGTACACGTTGCGCATCGTCCACATCAACGCCACGGCGTACCCGCCACTGTCGCGAACGACGCCCTTGGGTTTCCCGGTGGTGCCCGACGTGTGCAGGATGTAGAGCGGATCTGTGGCCTTGACCGTCACCGGGTCTGCCGGCGTCGCCGAGGCCATCGCCTTCGTCCAGTTGATGTCGTCCGGTCCCAGCACTGCCTCGGCGTGGTGCTGCACGATGACCCGCTTGTGGGGTCGGTGCTCCGCCATCTCGATGGCCCTGTTCAATGTGGGCAGGTAGCCGACAAGCCTGTTTCCCTCGACGCCGCAGGACGTCGACACGATCACCGACGGTTTCGCGTCGTCGATCCGCGCCGCGATTTCCCTGGGGGCGAACCAGCCGAAAACCACCGAATGCACCGCACCCAATCGCGCGCACGCGAGCATCGCTATCACCGCCTGCGGCATCATCGGCATATAGATCAGCACCAGGTCACCCTTGCCGACTCCCAACCCGGCCAGCACCCCGGCGAACAGGGCAACCTCGTCGCGCAGACTCCGGTAACTCAGGATGCGCCGCGTGCCGGTGACCGGGCTGTCGTAGAGCAACGCAGCCTGCTCACCCCGCCCAGCCTCGACATGCCGGTCCAGGGCGTTGTACGACACGTTGAGCTGCCCGTCGGGGAACCACCGATAAAACGGCTTGCTCGACGAATCCAACGCTCGAGTAGGTTTCACCTGCCAATCGATCGCCGCGGCCGCGTCCAACCAGAATGTCTCGGGGTCGTCCATGCTCGCGCGGAAAATCTTGTCATATCCACCCATGTCGGGTCCTTCCGCACATTGTCGCGCGGTTGATTCGTCAGTGGTTCAGAACGATGTCGGGCTGTCTCCGCTGCGTGCCACCCGTCGATGCGACCGCATCATGCTGGGATCGCCGGCGCTGACCGGCTCCGGCATGATCGTCCTGCGGTGACGCCTTCGCGCGGAAGTGACACCGGTGGTGGCGGGCAGAACGCGGTAGTAGAAGACGATCCATCCGTCGTATCCCTGTTCGTCGGGGCCGCCCTGGCGGTGGTACCGGGAATCTGCTGCCATTCCCACACCGACATAGACGCGGTCCCCGACCGAGTCGGGTTGCACGATCCAGGTCGCCTCGACCCGATCGCCGCGGATCTGCGGGTGCCGGCCGCTGTTGTACGGGTGCAACCACCAGTTCAGCCCGCGGCCGTACGGGTCGCTGCCTTGGCAGCGGAAAACCACCCGGTCCCCGGGATACAGCGTTCGACCGGTGTCGACGGTCGCACCCATCATTGGACGGTGCGGGGTCAACGACACCACCGCGCCGCAGTCGGCCTCGACGGATTCGATCCGTGAGTAGCGGAATCCCGCAGGGTCCCGGTCGGCCGATCCGATCTGTTCCACGACACTGAGGTCGGTCACAGCTGCTTGCTCCTTCATTGATCTGACTCATTGATCTGATTCATTGATCTGACGCGTGCGGGGCGCCGGCTCTCGGCTCACGCCGTGCGCGGTCCGGTGCATCGATGACGAAACGACCGGGACGAACCGCGTCCGAGGCGGTGATGGGGTCCGCGAGCGGGTTGGTCCAACGGCCGAGGACGGCCAACACATCACTGGTGCGAAGCAAAAAGTCGGGAGATCGCCGGTGGGTTTCACCGCGCTCCAAGGCTCGACGCCGCACACCAACAACAGGCTGAATCGAGGGGCTTTGACGAGGGATTGTCACGAGGGATTGTCACGAGGGATTGTCACGGAGAAGCTGTCGCCGGTGGGCTGGGGCAACAACGACGGGCGGTTACCGCAAGTATAGGGGCGGATGGGCGAATTGGCGGCGGTGAGCCGACTTTCCTTCACCGAATCAACACAGCACCCCTGCAGCGCGACCCGTTGACGCCCATCAGAGGTGGGCACCCGGACTGCCCGAGATGGGCATTCGCTGCCGATGGAATCGCCGTCACACCTCCCTACCGTCACAGGTAGTGGAGTCTCACCGGGAGCGCTCCGGGCGGACAAGGAGCAACCCGATCATGGACAGCCCTATCGCGGACAGCGCGGTCAACGTGGACAGCCTCATCATAGGGGCGGGTCAGGCCGGCCTGGCCATGAGTGCCTGCCTGCGGATGCGGGACATCGAGCATGTCGTGCTGGAGCGCGGGCGGATCGGGGAGCGTTGGCGCAGCGAGCGTTGGGATTCCTTCACCCTGCTGAGCCCGAACTGGCAGACTCGGCTGCCGGGTCACCACTATCGCGGCGGCGATCCCGACGGGTTCATGACCGGTCCGGAGGTTGTCGACCTGCTCGAGCGGTACGCCGCGGCTGCCCCGGTGCGCACCGGTGTGACGGTGCACGACGCCCGCCCGGATGGGGACGGGTGGCGGGTCAGCACGTCCGACGGCGGTTGGCGATGTCGGAATATCGTCGTCGCGACCGGCGATCTCGACCAACCGCGGATACCGGCGATCGCCGCGGACCTCCCGCCGGAGCTGTTGCAGCTGCACACCAGTGAGTACCGCAACCCCGGTCAGCTGCCCGGCGGGGGTGTGCTGGTCGTCGGTGCCGCGCCGTCCGGCCAGCAGATCGCCGACGAACTCGCGCGCTCCGGGCGGCCGGTGCACCTGGCGGTCGGGCGTCACCAGATGCTGCCCCGGCGATACCGCGGCCAGGATTCGTACTGGTGGATGGACCGGCTCGGGATGCTCTCCCGCACCGCGGACACCCTGTCGCACCCCGACGAGAAGTACGCGCCCAACGCGGTTCTCACTGGCGGCGTGCACGATCTCGACCTGCACCGGCTGGTGATGTCCGGAGTGCGTCCGCACGGCCGGCTCACCGGAATCGACAGCACGGTGGTCACCTTCGCGGACAATCTCGAGCGGACCGTCGGCGAGGCGGAGGGCGCCGCGGTGCGGTTTCGCGCGGCGGTCGACGAGTACGTCCGCCGCAGGGGGCTGGACGCGCCGCGCGAACGCTTCGTCCGGAAATCTGTCAGCCGATCCGCACCGTGGACGAAGTCCGCGGCCCGCGCCCTTGATCTTCGCGAGCAACGGATCTCGGCCGTCATCTGGGCGACCGGCTTCACCGCCGACCGGAGCTGGCTGCCGCCGGACGCCATCACCGCGTCCGGCGAGCCCGACCAGCTCAGAGGCGTTGCCGCGATGACGGGGCTGTACTTTCTCGGTCTGAAATGGATGCATCGCCGCTCCTCGCACACCGTCGACGGGGTCGGCCGCGACGCCGAGTTCCTGGCCGCGCACATCAGTGCCGGGGTTGCGGACGGCGAGAGGATGGCGGCATGAGTGACTGGACGTCGAGAATGCCGTCGGTGGGCCAGCGGGCCGACCGGTCCCGGCTGGTCAGCGCGCGTGACATCGAACTGTTCACCGAGCTCTCTGGCGACCGCAACCCGATCCACTACGACGAGCAGGTGGCCGCGGCGACGGCGCTGGGCGGCATCGTCGTCCAGGGCGGCGTCGGGACCGCGATCCTGAATGCCGTGGTCGCCGAGGACATCCCCGGCCCGGGATCGGTGTTCCTGCAACTGAATCTGCGATTTTCTGCCCCGGTCCGGCCCGGTGACGTCATCACCGGAACGGTCGAGGTGACCTCGGTACGGTCGGACAAACCGATCACCGGGCTCGCCGTCACGGTCACCAGGGACGACGGCGTGGTCGCCATCGACGGCACCGCGCTGTGCTACACGTTCGCGGTCCCTGGCGCGGCGCGGTAGCTCTCTGTCAAGATCCGTTGATGCCGGGGCGGTTGCTGGAGCGTGAGAGCGAACTCGACGAGCTCGCGGCCGCGCTGGACGGCGCCGAGGCCGGGCAAGGCTCTGTTGCGCTGATCTTCGGTGAGCCGGGGATCGGCAAGACCAGCCTGGTGCGGACGTTCGTCCGGCAGGCCTCCGGGCGGGCCAGGGTGCTGCAGGGCGCGTGTGACGACCTGAGCACCCCCCGCACGCTCGGCCCGCTGCGGGACGCGGCGCCGGCCGGACATGGCCCGTTGGCGGCGGCGCTGGCCGGCACCAACCGCGACGACGTGCTGACCGGGGTGGTCAGCGAGCTGAGCGAGCCGAAAGCACCGACAGGCCCGACAGGCCCGACAGGCCCGACAGGCCCGACAGGCCCGACCCAGCCGACGCGACCGACGCTGCTGGTCATCGAGGACGTGCACTGGGCCGACGACGCGACCCTGGACGTGCTGCGGTATCTCAGCCGCCGGATCACCGACCTGCCGGCCCTGCTGGTGATCACCTATCGTGACGACGAGGTGGGCCGGGACCACCCCGCACACCGGTTGATCGGCTCGCTGGGCGGGGACCGCGTGCACCGCCTCGGGTTGCGGAGGCTGTCCCGCGCCGGGGTGGCGACGCTGGCCGGCGGGACTGCCGCGACATCGGCTCCGTTGTTCCAGCTGACGGCCGGTAATCCGTTCTTCCTGACCGAGGTGTTGGCCGCGCGTGAGGAGACGGTGCCGCTCACCGTGGTCGACGCTGTGCTCGCCCGGGTCCACCGGCTCGACCCGGCAACCCAGGCCGCGCTGGAGCAGTTGTCCGTGGTGCCCGGCCGGGTTGACCTGCCGTTGGCCAGGGCATTGCTGGGCGACCTCACGGTGCTGGCCCCCGCGGAAAGGCGTGGTGTGCTGGAGGTTCGGCCGGACGCTGTTGCCTTCCGGCACGAACTGGCCCGCCGCGCGGTCCAGGGGTCGCTGCCGACCAGCGAGCGGATGCAGCTCAACAGCAGGGTGCTCGCGGCGCTGTTGGGCCGCGCGGAACTCGACCTGTCGCGCATCGTGCACCACGGTGTCGAGGCCGGCGACGACGCCGTGATCGCCGAATACGGGCGAGCGGCCGCAGCGCAGGCGGCCGCGGCCGGCGCGCACACCCAGGCGATCCTGTTCTACGAAAGGGTGCTGGCCCGCCGGCAGATGTTGGACCTGCCCACCCAGGCCGACGTGCTGCAGGCGATGACGGAGTCGCTGTTCCTTGTCGACCGGATGGAGGACGCGCTGGCCGCCGGTCACGCGGCCATCGCGCTGCGGGAACAGCAGGGTGATCGGGAGGCCCTTGGCGAGGTGTACTGCGCGCTTGGCCCGATCTACTGGATCTCCGCCAGGTCCGACGACGCCCTGGATGCCGCGGCGCGGGCCGTCGACCTGCTGCGCGGCGATGGCAGCTCACCCCGGCTGACCTTCGCGCTGCTCTATCTCGGCCTGTTGCAGACGGCTACCGGACGGCTGGACGGCCTGGCCGCCGTCGCCGACGAGGCGCTGAGCATGGCGCAGGCCGTCGGCGCACCGGACTTCATCGCGCTGGCCCGAACCCTGCACGGCCGCGCCCGGTTGCTCACCGGTGACCAGGCAGGAATCGGCGAGATGGCGGACGGCCTGCAGGGTGCGATCGCGTCGGGAAACCACGTGTTCGTGATGATGAACTACGTCGTGCTGGCGCAGGACTACTGGGACCTCGGGCGGTTCGACCAGGTGGACCGGGTGGTGCAGGAGGGACTGGCCTACGCCGGCGAGCGGGAAGTGGACTTCTACGCCGGCCATCTGCGCGCCCACCAGGCCCGGTTGATCAGCTTGCACGGCGATTGGGCCGCCGCCGAGCCGATGTTGCGCGAATTGGTCGGCGTCCGGGGCGGACCCGAGCCAGGGACGATGCGGTACGCACTTCCGGCACTGGCGGTGATTGCGACCCGGCGGGACACCGACGATGCCGCGGAACTGCTCGACTGGGCGGTGGACTTCGCCCGGCGCGCGGGCGGCTACTACGACACCATCCCGGCCGCGTTCGCCGAGCTCGAGGCCGCCTGGCTGACCGGCCGCACCGAGCTCGCGAAGGGCGCCACCGCAAGGATTCTCGCATTCGACGGCGCCGGTCTGCAGCCTCGCCACCGCGGCGAACTGCACCGCTGGCTCCGCCGGCTGGGCCAGCCGGCGGCGGAGTTCCCGGGCTGCCCGGAGGTGTTCGCCGCCGGCATCCGGGGCGATTGGCGAACCGCGGCTGCCGAGTGGGCGCGGATCGGCTCCCCGTACCACCGGGCCTTGGAGTTGGTGGATTCGGGTGAGGCAGATCCGACCCTGGAGGCGTTGCAGGTCTTCGACTCGCTCGGGTCGCCGGGAGCGGTGCAGATCGCCCGGCGCCGGCTACGGGAACTGGGCGTCACCCAGCTCCCGCGCGGCCCGAAGCAGGCAACCAGAACGAACCCGGCGGGGCTGACCGAGCGGCAGATGGAGATCCTCGGCGATGCTGGGTTCGGGCATGACGAACGCGGAGATCGCTGCGACACTGGTGGTCTCGGTGCGCACGGTCGACCACCACGTGTCCGCCGTGCTGCAGAAGCTGGGCCTGACCAGCCGGCGCCAGGCCGCGAGGGCCGCCGCCGACCTCGGGCTGGGCGACAGGGCGGTCGGGGGGAACTGACGGCCCTTGGGGGACGGATCGGGCGTTGAGGGACGGATCGGGCCGCGACCAGGTCGCGGTGGATCAGGCGGCCGCCCGCTCGTCCATCGACAACAGCGCCGCCACCTCTGGCCGCATGGCCGCGCTCAACGCCGCCAGCAGGTCCCGGATCTCGCTGAGATCCCAGTCGTAGGAGGCGATCCGTTCGGTGATCAGCCGCAGCGGTGCCGACAGTTCGTCGCGGGTGGCCTCGTAGTCGCGCAGCGCCTCCAGCCGCCGACGCCCGGTACCCGGTGACGAGATGACTGCGTTGGCCAGCAGTTCGGCGTCGCGCAGCGCGTCGGTGATGCCGTGCGCCGTGATCGGGTCCTTGAAGTATCCGGCATCCCCGACCAGCGCCCAGCCGGGTCCACTCGAGCGGCGGACGAATCCCGGCGCGCCACGGAATCCCCGGATCGGGCCGTAACGCTCGGCTCCGGTGAGGTCGAGTCCGGGCGCCGCCTCGACCAGTATCTCGTGGTAGAGCTCCTGCGGGCGTTGTCCCGCGGTGAACCCGCCTGTTCGTTCTGCCGGCATGCCCGTCCAGACGCACGCCAGGCCGTCGTTGGTCGGCACCACCCCGGCCGTCGCGCCGCGCTGGTAGAACCACTGGTACGCATGACGGTCGAGCCCGGAGAAGTAGCTGAGCAGCATCGCACCTGCCGACGAACCGCCGTGCCGGACACCGGATCCGACCAGCCGGGCGACGGTGGAATTCCGCCCGTCCGCGCCGATCACCAGAGGTGCGCCTGCGGTCGACTTCCGCCCGGTGCTGCGGTCGATCCACCGGACTCCGGTGACCCGGGAGTCATTGCTGCGCAGCACATCCGTCACAGTGCAGGCATGCCGGACCACTGCTCCCTCGCGCGCCGCCGCGTCCGCCAGGATGGTGTCCAGCACGGCGCGCCGTGGTGCGTACAGGGCTGGAACTCCTGCGCCGGAACGGATCTCGATCGAATCGGAACCCGCAGCGCCGTAACAGAAATCGGTGCTGGTGATGGCCGGCGTGCCGGCCGAGACGATGTCGTCGAGCAGCTCCCACCGGTGCAGCTGGAGGACCCCGCCCCGCATCAGCGCGTGCGTGGACAGCGTATCGGCCCCGGCTCGCGCCGACTCCAGCACGAGGACATCGAGCCCGGCGCGGGCCAGGAGCATCGCGGTCGCCGCACCGGCGCAGCGTGCGCCGACGACGATCGCGTCCCAGCTGCGGGGGTGTTCACTGCGTGACATCGGTTGTCTCCCAGATGATGTGGATGATCGGTGGCGCCGCCGCGGGGTCGGTGAGCTGTCCGCGGCGGCGCTGGGTGGTGGTCGTGCGGGTCGTGCGGGTGGTGCGGGTCGTGCGGAGCTGGTGCGGTCGCCGCCGGCGAATCATTGACTCCCGGCGACTCAGCTGGTGATGACGTCCACCGAGATCGGCACGCCGTTGCTGATGCTGTCGAACACCACGGACCGGTCGGTACCGCGCTGCACGATGGTCCTGAGCTTCTCGGCGGGGGCGTCCCCGGCGATCCTGACGGTCATCCTGATCCGCTCGAAACCGTTGCGGTAGTCGGGGGACACACCCATGGCGCCCTGTACATCCAGGTCACCCTCCAGGGTGGACTCCACCTCGGTCAGCCGGACGCCACGCGCCGCCGCCGCGTACACCAGGGACGTCGTGACGCAGGCGGCCAGCGCGTGCAGCAGGAACTCCGCCGGGTTCGGGCCCGTGTCGGTGCCGAGCAGGATCGACGGCTCGCCGGCGTTCAGCTCGAAAGCCTCGGTGCGGGAGGTGTCCTCGCCGCAGGCGGCGTAGAAACCCTTGATGGTGCTGCGGTTGTGCGCGCCGTCGATCCACCGGTTGTTCGCCCGGAACTGGAAGCGGGCGATCTCCGGCTGTGCCTTGATGGCGTCGAGCGTCGCGAAAAGCGTTGCGGTGTCGACGCCGTTGCGGACGGTCTCGGTGATGGTGCTGGTCATGATGATGCTCCTTCTGGGGTGGGGGTTGGGGTACTACGGGCTGGGATGGAGCGGGCTGGGCGAGTACGAGTGCGAGTGCGGGGGCGGGCTCGGTGTCGTGGATGCCTAGGCCGGCGGGAGGATCCGGGCGCCGAGCTGGAACAGCCGCTGCAGGTCGGCCGCGTGCCGCCAGGTGTTGATCACCAGTCCATCGGCGAACTGCAGGATGAAGGTGGCGGTGAAGACCTGGGTGATGCCGGCGCCTGGAACACCGAAGAAGCTCTCCTGAACGCAGGTGTTGGTGGCACGGACCACGACCTTGTCGCTCTCGGCGATGACGTCGTCGATGGTCCAGGTCTGGTCGATCTCACCGATGTGCTCGAACAGCACCCGGATGCCGTCGTGCCCAGCGGGGAGGTCAGGTGGGCCGCCGACCATCACCCAGGACTGGGATGTCATGGCCCGCAGCGCGTCCAGGTCGCCGGTGGAGATGTGCTGGAACCACTGGACGGCGCGGAGTTTGAGATCGTCGATTGCCTGGTCACGCTGGAGGGCGGTGCTCATCAGCGCCACCATTTGGCTTGGTCGGCCACGACGAGCAGGTCGGCGCGGTGCGTCGAGGTGGAGGCCTCATGGAGGAGGCGCCGGAGCTGGCGCTGCGACCTGGCGGTGGCCCTGGCTGCGGCGCGGCGGCGGAGTTCGGCGATCATCTCGTGTCCTTCTGCTGGGTCCGAACGCTCGAGGTGGCGTGTTCGGCTGACCAGAGAAGCGTCTCGAAATCGGTTCGCCGGCGAATCGGTAGGAGTTGCCCATTCCTGTTGCGCCGGCTACCTACCTCGAACCGCCGATGTCGGTAGCGGCGGGTCGGCGGGTGGGTGGTCATCCGCGGCGCAGCCGGTGGTTCCCCGCGCTCCCGGACCGGGCGCTGGGCGGGACCCTGCTGGTCGACCGCACGCCGGCCAGGCCCGCGGGGACCGCCACGGACCGCCCCGGCGCGCTCGGGACCTCCCGGGCCGTCCGACGCCCCGGCTGGGGACCAACGGCTCTGGTCGCGCGATCGTCCACGATGGTCTGCTGAGTC
Organism: uncultured Actinomycetota bacterium; assembly: GCA_963709895.1. GTDB lineage: Bacteria > Actinomycetota > Actinomycetes > Mycobacteriales > Nakamurellaceae > Nakamurella. Next base: position 73,831 of record CAVPYD010000006.1, read on the forward strand.
ATGTTCGTAGACGAGGTCCTGGTGCTGGATATGCCGGCGGCCGCGGCGCAGGACCGGCTGCTGGCCTTCCATGCCGATGGGGGTGTGCAGGACGTGGCGACCTTCGCGTTCCGCGAGGGGCACGCGCTCCTGCGGGAGCGACGGCTTCACCGGCTGGACGGATCAGGTGGCGGTGCACAGCGTTCCGGCATACCTACGCGGTGAGACGACCATCCTTCCGCTGCGCTGGGTGGTGACCGGAACGACCGGCGATATCTTCCCGGCGATCGACGCCAATCTCGAACTGGACCGGACATCGGACGGCCGCGCCCGGCTGACCTTCCGCGGCAGTTACCGGCCGCCATGGGGGCAGCAGGGTTTCGTGCTCGACCAGCAACGGTTGGAGGAGGCGGTCGCCGCCACTGCCAGCGGACTCCTGCATCGGGTCGCCGAAGCGTTGTTCGCCGAGCGGATCCATTATCGAGCTGGCCCGACCAAGCAGATCGATGCGGCGAAACTCCGCGCGCCTCGGACAATGGGTCGATTGCTCGCCGATCCACCGAGGGCTTCCACCGGCCCGGCCACCAGCTGACCGAGCCCGTACTCCGACCTTTTTCGGACACCTTCCCGATAGCTCTCCCGGGTACATGTTCAAACGGCCGGTGCTCGGCCGTGTTTGTCCGCGGCGAGCGGGTGCCAATCTGGGTCAGCAGTCGATCAGGGAATTCAGCGGAATCCCCGGATCGGCGAGCCGATCGGTGTCGATCGGCTGCCCGGCGGTGATCAGCGTGCTGATCGAATCGATGAGATCCCAGGTGTTGACGGTCATTCCGGCGAGGACCCGGCCACCGCTCAACCAGAAGGCGAGAAATTCGCCGCCGGCGGCCTCCCCGCGGAATACCACCTCGTCATAGTCGTCCGGTTCGACATAGCCGATGTATTCCATGCCGAAGTCGTACTGGTCGGTGAAGAAATAGGGCAACCTGTCGTAGACGGCATCCTGACCGAGCATGACCCTGGCGGCCGTCACCGGCTGGTGCAGGGCATTGGCCCAGTGCTCCACCCGTATCTGCCGTTGCAGCACCGGGTGATAAGCGTTGGCGACGTCCCCGGCCGCAAAGATGTCGGCATCAGACGTGCGCAGATGTTCGTCGACCCGGATGCCGTTGTCGACCTTCAGGCCCGGCGTCCTGCGCGAGCTTGCTGTTGGGGGCTATCCCTGCTCCGATGATGACCGCCTCGGCCCGGATGTGGCTGCCGTCGGACAGCGCGATGCCGGTCACCCGGTCGTCGGCACCGGTGATCTCCTCGACCTGAACGCCGCAGCGCACGTCGACACCGTGACCGCGGTGCAGATCGGCGAAGACCTGCGCCACCTCCGGTCCGAGCACCCGGAGCAGTGGCAACGGCGCCGCCTCCAGCACGGTCACCTCGATGCCCGCGGCTCTTGCGGCCGCCGCGGTTTCCAGGCCTATCCAGCCGCCGCCGATGATCGCGAGGTTGGCAACGGTGCGGAAGGACGCCCTGATCCGGTCGCTGTCGCCGACGCTGCGCAGATAGTGCACGCCGAGTTGACCGGCGCCCGGAATCGGCAGGACGCGCGGCGATGATCCCGTCGTGAGCAGCAATGCGGTGTAGTCGAGCACAGAGCCGTCAGTGAGCGTCACCGTATGGGCGGCAGGGTCGATTCCCGCGGCCGCCGTCGACAGCCGAAGGTCGACGCCGTTGTCGCGATACCAGGACTCCTGGTGCACCAGCAGGGTGTCCCGCGGGACGGCACCCATCAAGTAGTCCTTGGACAACGGGGGACGTTCGTAGGGCAACTCGTTCTCGTTCCCGATCATCGTGATCGAGCCGTCGAACCCCTGATCGCGCAGCGCTTGCGCGGCCGTCGCGCCGGCCAGGCCGGCGCCGATGATGAGATGGGAATCGTTGGGGGACATGGGTCAACGCGCCTTTCCGGAGCCGGAGAACGGTAACGCGAGGGAGAAGAACTCGGCCCTGGAGGCCGCATCGTCCCGCAACCGGCCGTGCAGCGCGGAGGTCACGGTGCTGGCCCCGCCGGCCCGAACGCCGCGCAGGGTCATGCACAGGTGCTCGGCCTCGATGACCACGCCGACGCCGGACGGCCCGAGATTGGCCTGCAGCCAGTTCGCGACCTGCTGGGTCAGCCGCTCCTGCACCTGCGGACGGCGGGCGAACAATTCGACGATCCTGGCCAACTTCGACAACCCGAGGATGCGCTCACCGGGCAGGTAGCCGACATGGGCCACCCCGACGAACGGCAGCAGGTGGTGCTCACACACCGACTGCACCGGGATGGACCGGGCAAGTACCAGCTGGTCGTAGCCCTCGTCGTTGGGAAAGGTGGTCAGGTCGAACGGTCGCGCCGTGAACATCTCGGCGTAGGCGCGGGCCATACGGGCGGGGGTGCCAAGCCGGCCCTCGTCATCCAGGTCGATCCCGAGCGCGGTCAGCAGGGCTGCCGCGGCCCGCTCGGCCGCAGCGAGATCGACCTCGCCGGACGGGTGCACGACTCGAAGGGGAGCAATCCGCTCTCGGCCGGGCAGGTCGGGTCTGGACAGGTCGGTTCTGGATAGGTCGGGTCTGGGCAGATCCTGGGGCGGGGACGGCTCGGGCGGGAGACGCAGCTGTGCGGCCGTCATGGTTGCCTCCGGATCTAAGGGACAGTAGCGTTGACGTTAGAAGGGGAACCTTCTTGAGTCAATGAATTTGTCTCTTAGAAATCGGGCCGGCGAAGGAACGAGATGACGGACGACTTCGTGCGGCGGGTGTCAGAGGTCGCGGCGCTCGCCGACCCGATCCGGCGCGATCTCTACCTGTACGTGGTCGGCCAGACCGATCCGGTGAGCCGGGACAGCGCCGCCGCCGGTGTGGGTGTGCCGCGGCACACGGTCAAGTTCCATCTGGACAAGCTGGTCGAACAGGGCCTGCTCGACACCGAATTCCGCCGCCTCTCCGGCCGCCGCGGGCCGGGCGCGGGACGGCCCTACCAAGCTCTACCGGCGCTCCTCCCGGCAGGTCTCGGTCACCCTGCCGGAACGCCGGTACGAACTCGCCGGGACGTTGCTGGCCCAGGCGGTGGACGAGGCCGGCCGGCAGCAGGTCCCGGTGCTCGACGCGCTGGACGCCGCCGCCACCGACTTCGGCCGCGCGGTCGGCGACGAGCTTGCCGATCGGCTGGGCCCGGCACCGGCCGCGGGGCAGCGGGTGACCGCGATCTGCGACACGTTGGCCGGCCACGGGTACGAGCCGCGGCTCACCGGCGCGGCCGTCACCCTGGTCAACTGCCCGTTCGACGCCCTCGCCCGCGATCACACCGCGCTGATCTGCGGGATGAATCTCGCGGTACTTCGCGCCGTTGCCGACCGTGCCGGCGACGGACGGGTCGCCGCCCGCCTTGATCCGGGCGAGGGCCGGTGTTGTGTCGTGCTCGACATCGACGGACCCGCGGCGAGCTGAGAACGCCCGCCGGCGGGGGCCCTGGTCCGGGGGTCAGGCCAGTGCCGATTCCTTGGCCGATTCCTCGTGGCCGATTCTGTGGCCGGCTCCTCCACCGCCTGCGCCGCCCACAGGTCCGGGCCGAACACCTCGTACCGGATCCGGGACGCGGGCACGCCGCGGGCCAGCAGGTCCGAGCGAACGTGCCGCATGAACGGCAGCGGACCGCAGGTGAAGACCTGGATCCCGTCCGGCAGCGGGATCTGCGAGAGGTCCATCAACCCCTGCTGCGACCGGTCGTCGTCGCTGTCGACCGTCTCGTACCAGGTGTAGGCAGTGAAGTTGTCGATGTGCCTGGCGACGTGCAACACGGTGTCCCGCAAGGCGTGATCCTGCGCGGTCCGGTCCGCGTGCGCCACGATGACGGTGCGTTCGGGCTGGGTGCGGGCGATGTGCTCGATGATCGGCAGCACCGTGGTGATGCCGGCCCCCGCGCTTGCCAACAGCAGCGGTCCGTCCGAAGGGTCGAGGACGAAATCGCCGGCCGGTGCGCTGACGTCCAGCACGTCACCGTCGTGCAGATTGTCGTGCAGGTAGGAGGAAACCCGGCCGTCCGGGGCGCCGTTCGCGCCACGCACCCGGCGCACGGTGATCTGCAGCCGGGTGCCGAAGGCCGTGGAGGACACGGTGTACTGGCGCGGCTGTCGGTCCCCGTCCGGGAGGTCGACGAAGACCGAAACGTATTGCCCGGGCCGGATCTGCGGGAGTTCGCCGCCATCGGCCGGCTCCAGCACCAGGGAGATGACGTCGGCGGTCTCCTCGATGCGGCGCACCACCCGGTACGGACGGACGGCGTGCGTCGGGTCGACCCCCGCCTGCTGGTACAGCCTGGCCTCGAGCGGCGATCAGCTGCGCGGCGAACAGCCAGTAGACCTCACCCCAGGCGTCGGCCACCTCCGTGGTCACCGCGGCGCCGAGCACGTCGGCAACCGCACCGAGCAGGTGGTGGCCGACGATGGTGTACTGCTCCGGCCGGATCCCGAGCGAAACATGCTTGTAGGCAATGCGTGCCATCACATGGTCGAACGACGGCGCGTTCGGGTCGATCAGCTGGACGGCATAGGCGACGACGGCGCCGGCCAGCGCCTGGCTCTGCTCCCCGGTGGCCTGGTTGCCCTGGTTGAACACCCGCAGCAGGTCCGGGTACTCGGCGAACATCCGTGGGTAGAAGCGGGCGGTGATCTGCTCGGCGTGTTCGGCGACCACGGCGGCGGTGGCCTTGACGATGGCCTCGGATCCGGCGGACAGCAGCGAGTCGCGGGTTGATGACGTCATCTGGCCAACTATGGCCCGGAATTTCGTCTCCGGCAGGGTGGGCAAACCCGAGATGATCACGTCCTGCGGCTTTGGTGTCGTCCCGGGGGCCGTTGGGCGTCGCCTGAGTCCAGATGATCACGACTTGAGGCCTTTGGTGGTTGTGGCACAACCTGAATCGGCCGCAAGTCTTGATCTACCGTGGCCGGGGGCCGAGACTGCGCACCTTTGTCGCGATCGGGCGGTGACGGATCGGATGATCACGACCTGAGGCCTTTTGTGGTTGTGGCCCGCAACCTCAACGGGCCGGCAACGTTGATCATCAGTCTCTGCGGGCGCTTTCGGTCGAACGCCTGGCTCCGGCCGCGAGCAACCGTCGTCATCAGGGGGCGCCGGATCCGGCGTCCGGGCCGGCGTCGCGGTCAGCACCGTCGGCCGCACCGGGCTCGCCTGCACGCTCCGCGGCCCACGCCTCGGAGCGCCGTTTGATCCCGGTGAGCATCTTGCGCACCAGCCGGAAATCGGCGTCCTCGGTCGGCAGCACGCCGCGCGGCAGGGCCGGATCGATGTGCTGGCGCTGCCGGCCGCGGGTGATCAACCGGGTGGTCGCCGGGTCGACCGGTCGGAGCACCCACACCCAACTGCCCCATGCGGTCTCCCACAGCAGCCACTCCGGCCGCCGGAACGAGGCGATGTGCAGCACCGTCGGAACCGCGCGCCTCGCGTCGGCGGTCGATGAGCCCGTTGCCGGTCGGGCCGCGGACCCGGAGCCGGCGACCGCGACCGAACTTGGCGTGCCTGGTCGGGCTGACCGGATCCTCGTCGGCGGCGGAACGGGAATCGGCGGGGGAGTCGGCATCGGAGTCGGCGCGGGAATCGGCAGGGGAATCGGCAGGCGAATCGGCAGGGGAATCGGCACCGTACGAATACCGGCCGTGCGGACCGAATCCGACCTGCACCAACCACGGCCAGACCTCGTCGGGGCGGGCCGCGATCGTGATGGCCCTGGTGAAGGACACCCGCGGTGCCGGGCACATGTCGTCACCGGGGAGCGGTTCCGCCACTTCGATCGGCGTTGCGCCCCAGCACAACTGCCAGCGGCGGTAGGCCGACGTCGCGCTGGTGGCGATCGGCATGCTGGTGATTTTCCCCTGGGGCATGGCATCGAGCCAATCCGGGTCAGCGCCGGGCAACCAGAGTCGATGGTCCCGGATCGCCGGCACGGGACCTTCGCCCCTCACCGGTGGGCCGTCGGTCTCTGCTGAAACGGGCGGAAGCGGACGAACGTGAAGGTATTCCCCTTGGGGAATGCGAGTCGAGGAGGCGCGCCATGACATCGGCGGTAGCCGCAAGTCCCGTCCGTTTACAGGGCCAGCTGGACGGATCGCTCAGCCGGTGGCTGTGGCTGGTGAAGTGGGTGCTGGTGATACCGCACCTGATCGTGCTCGCCTTCCTGTGGATCGCGTTCGGGGTACTGACCCTCATCGCGTTCTTTGCCATCCTGTTCACCGGGCGATACCCGCGCGTGCTCTTCGATTTCAATGTCGGCGTGCTGCGGTGGTCGTGGCGGGTGGGGTATTACGCCTATGGGGCGCTGGGTACCGACCGGTACCCGCCGTTCAGCATGGACGAGGAACCGGATTATCCGGCGACCCTGGATATCGCCTACCCCGAGAAACTCTCGCACGGGTTGGTGTTGGTCAAGTGGCTGCTGGCGTTGCCGCAGCTGGTGCTGGTGGCGATCTTCGCCGGCGGCGGGACCTACCTGGCCACCCGGGCGGGACAGGCGCTGTTCAGTCTCGGTGGCGGCCTGGTCGGACTGCTGGTGTGCTTCGCCGGAGTAGCCTTGCTGTTCACCGGGCGCTATCCGCGTGGCTTGTTCGATTTCATTCTGGGCCTGGACCGTTGGGTGCTGCGGGTCAGCGCCTATGTGGGACTGATGACCGACGCCTACCCGCCGTTCCGGTTGGATATCGGCGGAGCCGATCCGGCCCTGGCCGTCATCGGGTCGGACACGCTGACCGGATCGGGCGTCGTCACCGGGTTCGACCCGGTCGTCGGATCGGCCACCACCCCGCCCGCGCAAGTCGTCGAGCCGCCGTCGACCGGGCCGGAGGGCTGGCCCCCGCCACCCCCTGCTGCCCGCGCGCCTTCTCGCAGTGGTTGGGGCGCAGGCAGTGTGATCGCGGTGGTGCTGGGTTCGCTGCTGGCCTTCGGCGGCATCGGATCGATTCTCACCGGCAGCGCCGTGTTGGCCGTCGATGGTCACGCCCGGGGCGCCGACGGGATGCTCAGCACCCCCACCGAGACCTTCAGCAGCGACGGTTATGCGCTGCAGTTCGGTACCGCCGACATTTCCTGGACGAACGGCGGCAGCGCCGCTACCGGCGACTGGCTGGGCGAAATTCAGGTCCGCGCGCAGGGACGCTCGTCCGACATTCCGTTGTTCGTCGGCCTCGCCGCCGAGTCGGACGTGACGCGGTATCTGTCCGGCGTTCAGCTGGATCGGGTCACCGATATCCGTGCGTTCCCGTTCTCGGCGTCCTACCAATCGCAGGGATCGGCGGCGCCAACAGTGCTGCCCGGCAACGAGGACTTCTGGGTGGCGTCGGTCACCGGCGTCGGCAAGCAGACCTTGAGCTGGAACGCCGAACCGGGTCGTTGGGTGCTCGTCGTGATGAACGCCGACGGCAGCGCGCCGGTGGCGGCCACGCTCGCGCTGGCCGCGGAGGTTCCTGCGCTGACGCCCATCGGCTGGGTGCTGATCGGAGTCGGCATCGGAGTGCTGCTGCTGGGCACCGTGCTGATCGTGGTGGGCATCGTGTCCGCCCGAACGCGGGGAAAGTCCTACCAGATGGCGGATCTCGGCACGGTGTGATCAGCGGGTGTGATCGGTGGTTGTGATCGGTGGTTGTGATCGGTAGGTGCGATCGGTACGGCGCAACCCGGCGATCGCACGCACGAACTGCTCAGGAATCGGTCTCGACATGTTGGGAGGATCGATGATCAAGGTCCTGGTGGCGTACGCCACGAAGATGGGCGGCACCAAGGGGATCGCCGACACGATCGGCGACGAACTGACGCGCGACGGAATCGAGGCCCACGTTCACAATGCCGCTGACGTGACGGATCTGAAGGCGTACGACGCCGCCGTCATCGGCAGTGCGATCTATACCAACAGGTGGCGGCCGGAGGCCATCCGGCTGCTGTCGTTGGCCGATCGCGGCAGCCCGATGCCGGTCTGGTTGTTCCAGAGCGGACCCCTCGGCGAGGGCGCGAAGACCATGCAGGTCGAGGTGCCGAAGAAGGTTGCCCGGCTTGCGGAGGCCCTCGGTGCACCGGTGCCGGTGACGTTCGGGGGGCGGATGGAACCGGCCACCGCCAAGGGATTCATCGCGAAGAAGATGGCCAAGGGCCCCAATGCCGGGGATTTCCGGGATGACGGACGAATCAGGCATTGGGCGGACGGCATCGCCGAAGAGCTGAACGCCCCGAAGCACGCTGACGTCTGGCGGTGACCCGACGGGCCCCCTCGGTCCCGGATCGTCCCTAGACTGACGATCCGGCCGGCGGCTCGGGCACATCCAGGGCCTGTCGACACCGACCGGGCGGTGGACGGTGCGCCGGGGCCGAAGGGACGGGCTGATGCTCAAGGTCGGCATGCTCGGACCGATCGCCTGGCGGACACCGCCGACGCACTACGGACCGTGGGAGCAGGTCACCAGTCTGATCACCGAAGGCCTTGTCCGCCTTGGCATCGACGTCACGTTGTTCGCGACCCTGGATTCGGTGACGACCGCCCGCCTGGACGGTGTGTGTCCGCAGCCCTACGCCGAGCATCCGGAGGTGGACGGCCGGGTCTGGGAGGCGCTGCACGTCGCGCACGCGCTCGGCCGGTCCGCCGATTTCGACATCGTGCACAACCACCTCGACTGGTTGCCGCTGGCCTTTTCCGAGCTGTGCGCCGCGCCGATGGTGACCACGATCCACGGGTTCTCCGGCCGGGCGATCCTGCCCGCGTATCGAGCCGCCCGTTCATCTTTCGTCTCGATTTCGGACTCCGACCGGATCTCGGAATTGGACTACCTGGCGACGGTTCACCACGGCATCGACCTGACTGCGCTGCCGTTTTCGGTGGCGGGCGGCGAGGATCTGGTCATTCTCGGCCGCATCCACCCGGACAAGGGCACGGCGCAGGCCATCGACATCGCCCGTCGCTGCGGGCGCCGGTTGGTGATCTGCGGCATCGTCCAGGACGAGGGCTACTTCCACGAACGGGTAGAACCGCACATCGACCAGGACCGGGTGATGTACCTGGGCTCGGTGGGCCCGGAGGAACGGGCCAGGGTGCTGGGTTCCGCGTTGGCCCTGCTGCATCCGATCGGCTTCGACGAGCCGTTCGGGTTGTCCGTGGTGGAGTCGATGGCTTGCGGCACACCGGTTGTCGCCTATCGACGGGGGTCGATGCCGGAGATCATCGACGACGGGGTGACCGGGTTCGTGGTCGATGACGCGGCGCAGGCCGCGGAGGCGGTTGGCGCCGTCCCGTCGTTGGATCGGGCGACCTGCCGGGCGGTGGCGCAGCGGCGGTTCGGCGTGGACCGGATGGTGCAGGACTACGTTGCGGTGTATGACCAGATCCTTCGGGGTGGTGGTGGGTGACGGGCTCTTTGCGCGAGCCCGCGCCAATCCACTGCTGACACCGACCCGCTGGCCCTACCGGATCAACGCGGTGCTCAATGCCGGTGCCACCCTGGTGGGCGACGAGACTGTGCTGGTCTGCCGGGTCGAGGACCGCCGCGGCATCAGCCATCTGACGGTGGCCCGGTCCGCGGACGGCATCTCCAACTGGGTGGTCGGCGCGGCCCCGCTCATCGATCCGTCCCCCGATTTCCCCGAAGAGGAATGGGGCGTCGAGGACCCGCGGGTGACCCGGGTCGACGAACTCGACGCGTGGGTGATCGCGTACACGGCCTTCGGCCAGCGGGGGCCGGCGGTCTCCCTGGCGCTGACCCGCGATTTCCTGACGGTGGAGCGCCTGGGTGTGGTCTGCCCGCCGGAGGACAAGAACGCGTCGCTGCTGCCCCGCCGCGTCAACGGCGAATACGTGCTCTTCCATCGTCCGGTCGCCAGTGTCGGCGGCCGCGCCGATGTCTGGATCTCCCGTTCGCCCGACCTGCGCAGCTGGGGAACGCCGGAGCCGGTGTTCGGCGCGCGTCCGGGCGGCTGGTGGGACTCGGCACGGATCGGCGTCGGCCCGCCCCCACTGGAAACGGCGGAGGGCTGGCTGGTGGTCTACCACGGGGTGCGGCAGACCGTGGCCGGTGCGCTGTACCGGGTGGGGCTGGCCTTGCTCGACCTCGAGGACCCGTCGAAGGTCCTCAAACGGTGTGACGAGTGGGTGCTCGGGCCCCGTGAGGACTACGAACTGATCGGTGACGTACCCGGTGTCGTCTTCCCGTGCGGGATGACCCACCGCGCGGAGACCGGCGAGCTGCGGTTGTACTACGGCGCAGCGGACACCTGCATCGGGATGGCCTCGGGTCGGCTCGACGAGGTGCTCGAGTACGTCATGAAGCGCGGGTAGCCCTCCGACGGCACCCGTCGACCGGGCACGCGGTCGGCGGGCGAACCTCAGCCGCCCGCGCCGGTTCCGGCCGTCGCGGTGGCCGTCTGCTGGGCGCTCGTCCGGGTCGCCGGCACTGGTGGGTGCAGTACTGCGCGTCGTCGGGGTCGTCGGCTCGCTCGAGGTGGTCCGGGTCGTGGTGGGCGGCGACGAGGTGGTCGGGGTGCTGCTCGAGGTGGTGGTGCTCGGTGTCGTCCTGGTGCTGGTCGGGGTGGCCGTGGTGGTCACGGTTCTGGGCGGCACGCTGCTGGACGTCAGGGGCTGGCTGCTGGTGGTGACCGCAGGGACCGTCGGATCGCCCGTGGTGTCCGGCCTGACCAGGGCGATCACCGCCACCACCGCGAAGGCGACCAGCGCGGTCGTCAGCAACGCGATGAGGAACACCCGGCCGGTGCTGCTGCGCGGCTTGTCCGGCGCGGGCGGCAGGGCCGTGGCCGTCGCCGGCGGAACCGGATAGGCGTTGGGCAGGGTGGCCGTCGCGGAGGGTCCGGGCGGCAGCACCACGCTGCCGGCTGGTGCTCGCAGCGCCGTCTCGACCGCGGCTGGCCGTCGGCCGTAGCCGCGGATCGGACTGCGTCATCGCCCGCAGCAGTGGCGGCCACGGCATCGGCAGATCGGCCGGGATCACCGGGTCGCGGAGCAGCCGGGCCATCGCCGATTCCACGGCCTTGCCCGGGAATTCCCGGCGGCCGGTCAGGCATTCCAGCAGCACCAGGCCGAGCGCGTAGATGTCGGTCGGCGGTCCGACATCGGCGCCACGGGCCTGCTCGGGGCTGAGGTAGGCGGCGGTGCCGATGACGTCGGCGGCCGCGGTGAGGTGTTCGGCCTCCAGATCGCGGGCGATCCCGAAATCGCTGAGCTTGGCCTCGCCGGTCGTCGACATGAGGATGTTCGCCGGTTTGATGTCGCGGTGCACCATCCCGAGCCGGTGCACGGCGGCCAGCGCGCCCGCGACGGCCGCGCCGATGCCGGCGACCTCCGCGGGCGGCAGCCCGCCCGGCTTGATCCGGTCGGCCAGCGTGCCGCCCTGCACGAGTTCCATCACCAGGTAGGACAACGCCTCCGGGCCGGAGACCGGGGTGTTCGGGTCGTTGGTGGTGGCGCCGATCTTGGCGTCGTACACCATCACCAGGTGCGGATGGTGCAGCTTGGCGAGCACCTGCATCTCGGTGCGCTGCCGGGCGGCGCTGGTGGTGTCGCTGATGCCCTGGTGGAAGACCTTGATCGCCACCGACCGCTTCAGCAGGTCGTCGGTGCCGCGGAACACTTCGGCGGTGGCTCCGCGGCCGAGCATCTGCTCGAGTCGGTAGCGGCCGTCCAGCACGACGCCGGGCAGCACGATGTGCGCGGGCGGGGGCGGTTGCCAGGCTCCGGTGAGGTTGTGCGGTTCGGTGGCGCCGAGCTTGTCGGACGTGGTTTCCGCGCTGGGTGCCGAGCGGCGGTCGCTGCGGTCGGCGGGAGCGACTCGTCGGCGGCGTCGCCAGGCGTTGGACGCGGTGCGTCGCCGGGTCACGCGCGGTGGTCACCGGGTGTGTCTTTGCGGGCGTGCCCCGGGGGCGTCGCTGCTGGTGTCGTTGCGGCCGGGTCACCGGGGAGGGCCGGCATCTGGACCGTCTGTTCCGAGGTCTTCCGGAAAGCTCGTCCTCCCCGTCGGAGGTTCCGTCTCGGCCTGCCACGCGCATCACACTAGACGGTCGACAAGTGATCGGCGGGTTCGAGGCGGGGGCTTGCGCTCCGTAGAAATCAGGTTAGGCTAACCTTGTTCGACAGGATGCGATGCGGGTGGGACGGCGGCCGGTGATGTCCCGCGGCGGGGACTGAGCCAAGCTCCCGGTCACTGTCTCCTCCCGGATCCGGTCAACTGCGCCACCTGTCGACGGCCGGGGGTGGACCCGTGTGGTCCGCCCCCGGCCGATCCATCTTGGTCGTGGGCTGTTGGGTCGGCAGGCAGCCGTCCCCCCTAGTTGATCAGCGCCGTCCGGTCGCCCGGCCCGATGGGTGTCCTCGGCTGTGATGGACTGGCACGGTCGCGGGCAGCGCCCCGACCCATCGACCGAACCGCTGACGGGAGTCCGATGTCTGCCAGCTCTGCCACCCCCGCTGCCGCAACCGCACCCGGTCACCCCGCGGACGTCCGGTCGCAGCCGACCCTCGCCGATGGCGGCGCCGACGTGAACCCGTTGCTGGAACCCTCGACCCGGCCGTTCGCGCTGCCACCGTTCGAGCTGATCACTGCCGGTCACGTCGGCCCGGCGTTCGACGCCGGGATGGCCGAGCAGCGGGCCGAGATCGCCGCCATCACCGCCGATCCGGAGCCGCCGACCTTCCAGAACACGGTCGTCGCGATGGAACGATCGGGCGCCGTGCTGCGGCGTGCGTCGGATGTACTTCTTCAACCTGGCCTCCAGCACCTCGACGCCGGAGTTCCGGGCCATCGAGGCCGAGTATTCGCCGCGGTTGGCCGCCCACGAGGACGCCATCCAACTCGATCCCGACGCTGTTCGCCCGGCTCGACGCGGTGCACCGCGATCGCCATGACGACCCGTCGCTCGATGCCGAGGCGATCGCGCTGATCGAGCGCTACCACCTCGACTTCGTGCTGGCCGGCGCCCGGCTGGACGCGGCGGGCCGTGACCGGCTGACGGAGCTGAATCAACGATTGTCGGTGCTGTCCACCGAGTTCCAGCAGAATCTGCTGCGCGCGAGCGAGGCGGCCGCGATCGTGGTGGACAGCGCGGACGATCTTGACGGGCTCAGCGCCGAGGCGATCGCCACCGCCGCCGAGGCGGGCCGGGCCCGCGGGCGGGCGAGGGTCGTACGTCATCCCGTTGGTGCTGCCGACCGGGCAACCGCTGCTGGCCGAACTGCGCAACCGGGACGTGCGGCGACGGCTGTTCGAGGCATCGATCGGCCGGGCGTCGGAGGGTCCGGACGACAACGGGCCGGTGCTGCTGGAGATCGTCGGGCTGCGCGCCGAGCGGGCCAGGCTGCTGGGTTTCGCCAGCCACGCCGAGGCCATGCTCGCCGACCAGACCGCGGGGAACAGCGCGGCCGTCGACGACCTGTTGTCCCGGTTGGTGGGGCCGGCGGTGGCGAACGCACAGGCCGAGGCGGAGGTGCTGCGCGAGTACGCGCAGCGGGACGGCGTCGAACTGGCGGCCTGGGACTGGGCGTACTACTCCAAGCTGGTGCAGGCCGAGCGGTACGCGGTCGACACCGCAGCGCTACGACCGTATTTCGATCTCGACCGGGTGCTGCACGACGGGGTGTTCCACGCCGCCGCCCAGGTGTACGGCATCGAGATGGTGCCCCGCCCCGACCTGATCGGCTACCACGGCGACGTACGGATCTGGGAGGTGCGCGGCGCGGACGGGGAGCCGATCGGGCTGTTCCTCGGCGACTTCTACGCCCGCGAGGGCAAGCGCGGCGGGGCGTGGATGAACAGCTTCGTCGCCCAGTCCACGTTGCTGGGCACGCTGCCGGTGGTGGTGAACGTGCTGAACATCCCGCATCCGGCCGAGGGTGAGCACGCTTTGCTGAGCCTGGACGAGGTGCGGACGCTGTTCCACGAGTTCGGGCATGCCCTGCACGGCCTGTTCTCCCAGGTGAGCTACCCGCGGCTGGCCGGCACGGCGGTGCCCCGGGACGTCGTGGAGTTCCCCAGCCAGGTCAACGAGATGTGGATCCTGTGGCCGGAGGTGCTGACGAACTACGCGCGGCACGTCCGGACCGGTGAGCCGTTGGCGACCGAGGTGGTCGGCGCGCTGCTCGCCGCGGAGCGGTGGGGCGAGGGATTCCGCACCACCGAGTACCTCGCCGCGACCGTCCTCGACCAGGCCTGGCACCGCATCCCACCGGACGCGGAGATCACCGATGTCGATGCCTTCGAGCGAGAGGCGTTGCAGCGCAACGGGATTGCGCTGTCGCTGATCCGGCCGCGGTACCGCAGCCGCTACTTCCAGCACATCTTCGGCGGCGGGTACTCGGCGGGCTACTACTCCTACATCTGGGCCGAGGTGCTCGACGCGGACACCGTCGACTGGTTCAAGGAGAACGGCGGGATGCGGCGCGAGAACGGAGACCTGTTCCGCGACAAGCTGTTGTCGGTGGGTGGCTCGATCGACGCGATGGCCGCCTTCCGGTCGGTGCGCGGCCGGGACCCGGACATCGAGCCGTTGTTGCGGCGGCGCGGGCTGGTGGCCGCGTCCGGCTGACTCGTCGGGCCAAAGCGGTGGTCGCCGTCGAGCCACCACTTTCGGCCCTCCCGCGTCGAGATCGAGGGCCGATTCTGGCGGCTCGATGCGCTCGGTACGACTGTGGCGTCAGGACGGGTGACGCACTCCGAGCACGCAGAACTCGTTGCCCTCGGGGTCCGCGAGCACCACCCAGGGCTGCTCGCCCTGACCGATGTCGACCCGCCGCGCGCCAAGGGCCAGCAGCCTGTCGACCTCCGCGGACTGGTCGTCGGGTCGGAAGTCCAGGTGCAACCGGTTCTTGATCGTCTTCTTCTCGGGCACCGGGGCGAAGAGCAACCCCGGCATTTCGTCGGCGGACGGGCGGATCTCGAACTCGTCCGCGGAATCGAGGGTGACCACCCAGCCCAGCGCGCTCGCCCACCACCTGCCGAGTGCGACCGGGTCCTGCGCGTCCACCGCGACCTGTTCCCATTCCAGGCTCATGCCGGCGAAGACTACGACATGCTCATCGGCGAGGTCACCCCGAACCCTGGGCTACCCTGCACCGGTGGCGTCGCTGACCGAGTACCGGCACCTGGCGACCGGCAAGGTCCGGGAGCTCTACGAGGTGAACGACGAACTGCTGCTGATGGTCGCCTCCGACCGGATCAGCGCCTACGACCACGTGCTGCCCACCGCCATCCCCGACAAGGGTCGGGTGCTCACCGCGATGAGCGTCTTCTGGTTCGAACTGCTCGCCGATCTGGTGCCCTCGCATGTGGTCGCGGTCGACGGTCCGGAGATCCCGGCGGAGGTCCGCGGCCGGGCGCTGCTGGTGCGGCGGCTGGAGATGTTGCCGATCGAATGCGTGGCGCGGGGGTACCTGACCGGTTCCGGGCTGGTCGACTACCGGAGGACCGGCGGCGTCTGCGGGATCGCCTTGCCGGCCGGTCTTGTCGAGGCCTCGGCATTGCCGCAGCCGATCTTCACGCCGGCCACCAAGGCCGAGATCGGCGCCCACGACGAGAACATCACCTTCGATGCGGTGGTCTCCGGGATCGGCGCCGGCCGCGCCGAGCAGTTGCGCTCGCTGACCCTGGCGCTGTACGCGCGGGCCGCCGAGCATGCGTTGTCCAAGGGGGTCATCCTGGCGGACACCAAGGTCGAGTTCGGGCTGTCCGGTGACGCGCTGGTCCTCGGCGACGAGGTGCTGACGCCCGACTCCTCCAGGTTCTGGCCGTCCGACGGGTACCAGCCCGGGCACGTGCAGCCCTCGTTCGACAAGCAGTACGTGCGTGACTGGCTGACCTCGCCCGCGTCGGGCTGGGATCGGGCGTCGGAACTCCCCCCACCGCCGCTCCCGGACGACGTCGTGCGGGCCACCAGGGCGCGGTATGTCGAAGCCTACGAACGCATCTCGGGCCGGTCGTTCGCCGACTGGATCGGCTGAGCGCGGGCCAGGACCGCCGGATGATCAACGTCCGCGGCCTTTTCGGGTCGTGGCACGACCACAGCGGGCCTGAAACGTTGATCTACCGGGGCGATCGGCGCCGGCTGGAACTTTGCAGCATCAATGCCCGGATCCGGCGACCTGCAGGCCGACCACCCCGGCGATGATCAGCGCGATCGAGCCGATGGTGATCACGTTGACCGGGTCGTCGAAGGCGATCATCCCGATCACCGCGGTCAGCACCGCGCCGATGCCCACCCAGACGGCGTACGCCGGCCCGACCGGCAGGGTCTTCAGCGCGAACATCAGCCCAGCCATCGAGGCGATGATCAGCACGAAGAACGCCACGGTCGGCCACAGCCGGCTGAATCCGTCCGATGCCTTGAGGGACAGTGCCCAACCCGCCTCCATGATTCCGGAGAACACCAGGACAACCCACGCCATGATCGACACCCTTCCTCGCCGACCAAGATCGGGGCCTTGGTGGCGACCGAAGCGATGTTCCCACCAAGACCCCGGCCCCCGCTGCGCCACCAGGCGACAGAAAGGGGCGCGGATCCCCGGCAGCCACCAGCGTCGTGACGTCGACCACCGCTCACGTCAGCTCAGTGCTTCTCCGCCTCCACCTCCGGGGTGAAGTCGGCGCTGGTGTCGGACAGCGCACCCGGCCCGGGCCCGTCACCGGATCCGGTGGCCGCCGTCCAGGTCCAGTCCCGCACCGACGGGATGTCGTCGCCGTACAGCCGGGTGTAGCGCTTGGCCTCGGCCCGCGCGTCGACCATCTCCTGCCGGAGCAGCGCCGCCGACGAGCGCAGCGACGGCACATTGTCGATGACGTCGATCACCAGGTGGAAGCGATCCATGTCGTTCATCATCACCATGTCGAACGCGGTGGAGGTGGTGCCCTCCTCCTTGTATCCGCGCACGTGCAGGTTGTCGTGGTTGGTCCGGCGGTAGGTCAGCCGATGGATCAGCCACGGATACCCGTGGTAGGCAAAGACAATCGGCTTGTCGCTGGTGAACAGCGTGTCGAAGTCCCGGTGCGAGAGGCCGTGCGGGTGCTCGCCGGCGTCCTGCAGCCGCATCAGGTCGACCACGTTGATGAACCGGATCTTCAGGTCCGGCAGCTTCTCCCGCAGGATGGCCACCGCGGCAAGGGACTCCAGCGTCGGCACGTCTCCGGCGCAGCCGATCACCACGTCGGGGTCGCCGTCATGGTCGCTGGATGCCCAGTCCCAGATCCCGACCCCGCGGGCGCAATGCAGGCCCGCCTCGTCGGGGGTGAGCCAGTCGAAGCACGGCTGCTTGCCGGCCACGATGACGTTCACGTAGTTCTTCGAGGCCAGGCAGTGCTCGACGGTGGACAGCAGCGTGTTGGTGTCCGGCGGCAGGTAGACCCTGACCACCTCGGCCTTCTTGTTGATCACATGGTCGATGAAACCCGGGTCCTGGTGGGAGAAACCGTTGTGATCCTGCCGCCACACGTGCGAGGTCAGCAGGTAGTTCAACGACGCAATCGGCCTGCGCCAACCGATCTCGCGAGTCACCTTGAGCCACTTGGCATGCTGGTTGAACATCGAGTCGATCAGGTGGATGAACGCCTCGTAGCAGGAGAACAGTCCGTGCCGGCCGGTCAGCAGGTAGCCCTCCAGGAAACCCTGGCAGGTGTGCTCGGAGAGGATCTCCACCACCCGGCCCGAGCGGGCCAGATGCTCGTCCACCGGCAGGATCTCGCCCTGCCACACCTTGTCCGTCACCGCGTACACGGCGTCCAGCCGGTTGGACGCGGTCTCGTCCGGGCCGACGATCCGGAAGTTGTCGAGGTTGTCGGTCATCACGTCCAGCAGGTACTGACCCATCACCCTGGTCGGTTCGTGCACGGACGCACCTGGGGCGGAAACCTCCACCGCCCGTTCGCGATAATCCCGCAGTACCAACGGTTTCAGCAGCAGCCCGCCGTTCGCGTGCGGGTTGGCGCTCATCCGGCGATCACCCGTCGGGGCGAGCGCGGCGATCCGTTCGATCACCCGGCCCTGCGTCGTCGAACAACTCGGCGGGCCGGTAGGACTCCATCCATTCCTGCAGCATCCGGCGGTGCTCGGCGTTCTCCCTGGTCGCGGTCAGCGGCACCTGGTGCGAGCGCCAGGTGCCCTCGTACTGCAGGCCGTCGATGAACTTCGGCCCGGTCCAGCCCTTCGGGGTGACCATCAGGATCATCGGCCACGGCCTGCGCTCCAGGTCGCCGTCCTCGCGGGCGGCACGCTGGATCTCCCGGATCCGGGCCAGCACGGTGTCCATGGTGGCGGCCATGGTCTCGTGCAGGATCTGCGGATCGTCACCCTCGACGGTGAACACCTCATGGCCGAAGCCGGTCAGCAGGGCTTCGAGCTCCGCCCGGTGGATGCGGGCCGGGATCGTCGGGTTGGCGATCTTGTAGCCGTTCAGATGCAGGATCGGCAGCACCGCGCCGTCGTTGACCGGGTCGATGAACTTGGTTCCGTGCCAGGACGCCGCCAACGGTCCGGTCTCGAACTCGCCGTCGCCGACCACGGCCGCGACCAGCAGGTCGGGGTTGTCGAACGCGGCGCCGTAGGCATGCGAGAGCACGTAGCCCAGTTCGCCGCCCTCGTGGATGGAGCCGGGCGTTTCCGGGGCGACGTGGCTGGGGATGCCGCCGGGGAAGGAGAACTGCCGGAACAGCCGCCGGATCCCGTCGGCGTCCCGGGTGACCCTGGGATAGACCTCGCTGTAGGTGCCGTCCAGGTACGCGCTGGCCACCGCCGCCGGCCCGCCGTGGCCGGGGCCGGCCAGGAAGATCGCGTTGACGTCGTTGTTCCGGATGATCCGGTTGAGGTGCGCGTAGATGAAGTTCAGGCCGGGGGTGGTGCCCCAGTGCCCCAGCAGTCGTGGTTTGACGTCATCGGGGACGAGCTCGCGCTGCAGCAGCGGATTGTCCAGCAGGTAGATCTGGCCGACGGCCAGGTAGTTCGCGGCGCGCCACCAGGCGTCGATGTCGTCGAGTTCGGTCGGGCTCAGAACGGGTGAATCAGCCACCAGGTGCCTCTCAGGGTCGCGGAACGTTCCGGATGGGCCATCTTCGTGTTCAGGGCTTGGTTCGGCCCCGGGCAGGGCCAGCATCTTCGATGCACAGCGACGGTCATATCTCGGGATGGCTTGTCCCGTTGTCGGTCTGGGTTCTCATGTGCCGTTGTCGGCGGATCTGGATCGCCGCCCGGCCGCCGCCATGGAGACCAGGGCGGCAGCGGCCATCCATGGCCGGTTGGTGCGGTGGTTCAGCAGCTCATCGAGTGAGTAGCGGCCCGGTCCGGTGATCGCCAGGGCTGCTCCGGTGAGGGCCAGGACCGCCTGATATTCCAGGCCGCCCTCGGTGGCAAAGAAGCCCGCGGGGGCGTGCACGGCGGCCGCGGAGGCCATGGTGGCCGCGACTGCGGCTCCGCCGACCGGTGTGGCCAGCCCGACCGCGAGCAGGGCGCCTCCGCCGGCTTCGCCGAGACCGGCGGCCACCGCGCTGATCTGCGCCGGCTGGTAGCCCATCTGTTGCATCCCGGCCGCGGTGGCTTTGATGCCGTGCCCTCCGAACCAGCCGAACAGTTTCTGGCTGCCGTGCACGGCCATTGTCACGCCGAGTCCGACCCGCAGGGCCAGCAGCCCGAGGTCAACGCGTGAAGGAGATGTCATCCGGCGCTGCTCCTGTCGTTGATGTGGTGGTCGGCCGCGGTTCCCGCGGGACGGTGATGGGACTGGTCGTAGACCGCTGAGATGATGTCGAGCGTCTTGGACGCCTCGCGCGCGTCGATCCAGAACGGCTCCCCGGACCGGCATGCCGATAGAAGTCGTCGATGAGCGGACCGTGGGAGACCCCCCAGTGCGAGTTCGTCCCCGGGATGCGGTGCTGTTCGGCGATGATTGTCCGATGACCGGCCGGGCCGATGAGGGTCAGATCGGAATCCAGCCGCAAGATTGCCCGCTCGGTGCGGATCTCGATGGTGATCGGCGCGTTTTCGACGTACCCGTTCGTGGCGTAGAACACGGATCTCGCGCCGCTGCGGTGGGTCAACTGAATGGTCGCCGTGTCATCGACCTCGATCACATCGGTGAGGAACAGGGTCGACGTTCGGCCTCGGACGTCGCGGACGTCACCCAGGCACCACAGGAGGAGGTCGAGGGTGTGGATCGCCTGGTTGATCAGCACTCCCCCGCCGGCGGTGTCCCATCGTCCTCGCCAGTCACGGCGCCGGTAGTACTCCTCGTCCCGGTGCCAGGTCACCGACGCCCGCGCACCCAGCACTGGCCCGTAGGCATGGGCATCGAGTACCGCCCGCAGGCTGCGGGCGGTCGCGTTGTAGCGGTTCTGGAAACACACACCGATTTGGGCGTCGCTCCGGTCGGAGGCTTCGATCAGTCTGCGGCCGTCCGACACCGTCGTCGCGAGCGGCTTTTCCAGCAGAACATTGACGTTGCGTTGCAGGCACGCGACGGCCATGTCGGCATGCAGATGATGGGGGGTGCAGATGTGCACGACGTCCGGGCTTTCCACATCGAGCAGCTGCAGGTAATCGGAGTACCCCCGGCTGCTGTGGGTCGCTACTGCGTCGTTGAGGCGGCCGGGGTCGACGTCGCAGACGGCGATCAACTCGACGCCGGGGTTCGCGGTGATGGCGGCTAATCCGAAAATGAAGGTGACCACGACACCTGGTCAGCGGCGGCCGGGCTTGAGCGCGCGGTCGGGAGCGTGTGCGTGGGTCGTTGTGGTTCAGGCGGCGGGTTCGAGGGTGACCTTGTAGCCCAGGGCTTGGAGTTCGCGGACGTGGTTGCGGGTTCTGCGGTTGAGATTGACGCGGGACTCGTAATAGTCGGAGCCGAGGTCGATGAACCGTGTCTCGTCGTCGTTGAGCAGCTGCCAGACGATCATCAGGATGGACCGGCCGACCGCGACGATCGCCTTCTTCTTGCCGCGGCGGTGCGCGATCCGTCGGTACCGCTCGCCCAGGAATGTGTCGGTGCGGCGGACCCCGACGGCGGCCTCGCCGAGCACCCGTGCCAGGTACCGGTTGCCTTTGCCGGTGCCGCTGTTGCCCTTCTTCCGGCCGGCCGATTCGCTGATCCCGGGGGCGAACCGGGCCCACGACGCCAGGTGCGCGGGGGTCGGGAACCGGGTCATGTCCAGGCCGACCTCGGCGATGATCGCTTGCGCGGCGGTGACCCCGACGCCGGGGATCTCATCGAGCCGGGTCACCGCCTTGGCGAAAGGGGCGATCTGCTCATCGATCCGGGCCTGCACGCCGTCGATGTCGGCGGTGATGCCGTCGACCCGGGCGAGCATGGTGCGCAGCAGGAACGCGTGGTGATCGGTGAACCGTCCGGTGAACGCCTCCTCCAGCCGGCCGGTCTTGGCCCGCATCGACCCGCGGGCCAACTGCGGCCAGGACCTTCGGGTCCCGTTCACCGGCGATCAGCGCGGCCATCATGCCCGCCCGGACACCCCGAAGATGTCGCTGGCCACGACGGACATCATGATCAGCGCGTCTTCCAGCAGCTTTTCCACCCGCTGCTTCTCCGCCGTCCGGGTGTCGATCAGGTCCACCCGGTACCGGGTCAGATCCCGCAGCTCCCGGAACGCCGGCGGCGGCACGAACGACGGTCGCAGCATCTGCCGTTCGGCGACTTTACAGAACCACACAGCGTCCAACCGATCAGTTTTGGGTCTTCCAGGCAAGTGTTTGACGTCCTTCGCGTTCACCAACCACGCCTCAAAGCTGTTCTCCAGCAAGTAGAACGGCGGGCGCCAGTAGTCGCCGGTGGCCTCCATCACGACCCGGGTCACGCCCAGCCCGGTCAGCCAATCCGCCATCGCCAGCAACGACCGGGTCATCGTCGTGTACGTGCGGACCTCCTGCATCCGCCTCGCCCGCGGTCCCTGACCTGGGCACCCGGACGCAGCACACCACCTCGGCCTTCCCGATATCCAGCGCCGCGACCCGCGCGATGATCTCCTGATCGTCCTGCGCGACTTCCACCCTGACCCACCTCCACTGGACGAACCAATAACGGGCCGGTCGTCCGCGGGAGCTGCAGGGAAACGGCGAATCTGATCCTCGTGCTCGAAGCAACAATGAAGGGCCCGTACACGCAGCTCCCAGCGCCCGACTAATGCACGGCCTCGAAGGACCAAGGAAGCACGACGTCAGCGGGCGACCGGACCACCATTTTCAGCCCGGAAGGGCCTCCCCGCAGGGGCGCTGAAGACTAAGTGCACCGACGAGACATCACCGCAGCCGATAACGGCCGCGGTCAGTGCCGAGCCGGGTCCGGAGTCGCCGGGTGCACCGGTCAGTTTCCCAGCTGGGGGTTCGCGGTGCCCCGGTCGTAGGCGGTCAGGTGACATTCCCGCAGTAGCGGCGACGGGACGTCGCCCTGGTTCATGTTCATGCCGACGGTGTCCCTGAGGTGCGCCCCGACGACGCGGACGGAGTCGGCGCGCAGGACCTCGACGCCAACCACTCCTGCCCGGGCCATGTAGCGCGCGTCGGGGCCGATCGTGGGGAGTTCCGGTGCGGTGTCGTCGAGGACGGTGCGCCGCTCTTGTTCGGTTTCCACCCGCTCACCCGCTCACCGGCGCGGGGCGAGCGGGCGAGCGGCGGAGAGAATGCGCTGTACAGGTTCAGCGCCCGGCGTGGGTTCGAACGATTCCAGCCACGGCAGGTAGTCCTGGACCGCGGTGTCGGTCGGGACGTCGGCTTGGACCGCCGAGTCGCCGATCGCCGATCGCTCCTTGAAGGCTTTTCCGAGGTTGTCGGTGAACGGGCCGACGGTGCCGCCTTTGAGGCACTCGGCGATCGGGTTGGCGACCGGCCCTTGCGCGGTTCGTGGTGTCATACGGGCTTTTTCCTCGCTGGTCGGGGGCCGGTGCCGTTTGGGGTCAGGGCCGGGCGGGTTGGCCGCTGGCTGCGGACCGGTACATCGCGAGGATGACCGACAGCGCTGTGCGGGCTTCGGTGGTGCCGACCCGGACCGGGCCGCCGGTGGTGACGGCTTGGATGAAGTCCGCCAGTTGGGCTCGGTGTGCAGTGCCCAGCCGGCGGATCTTCGGGGTGCAACCCGGTGCCTCTGTGGTGACCTGGTTCAGGCCGGCCGGCATGGTCGCCATGGTGATTTCCGGTGCAGCGCCGGCGTTCTGGTGCAGGAACACCAGTTCGTCGTCGGAGATGACGGCGGAGCCCTTTGACCCGAAGATCCGCAGGCTGGCGTCCAGGCCGGGGTAAGCGGCGGTGGTGGCGTGGATGATGCCCAGCGCACCGGACTCGAACTTCACCACCGCGGTCGCGGTGTCCTCTACTTCGATGCGCTCATCGGCTAGGCAGCCGGTGTAGGCGAACACCTCGACCGGGGTGCCAAGGATGGTGACCATGAGGTCGATGGTGTGCACGGTCTGGTTCATCGCGGCGCCGCCGCCGTCCATCGCCCAAGTGCCGCGCCAGGTGGCGGAGTCGTAATAGGACTGTCCACGCCACCAGGCGTGCGAGGCGATCGCCGACGTGATGTTCCCGAGGCGACCGGCCCGGACCGCGTCGAGCACTTTCACGGTGGACTTGTCGAAGCGGTGCTGGGACATCACGGCGACCGTCTTCCCGGAGCGACTGCTCGGCGCGCGATGATCGGTCGGCGGCCGCCAGCGAGACCTCGATGGGTTTTTCGATGACGACATGTTTCCCGGCGTTCAGCGCGGACACCGCGAGGTCGGCGTGCTGGCCGGTGGGCCTGCAGATGATCACGGCGTCGATGTCCGGTCTCCGCAACAGGGCATCGACGTCCGTGGTGGACCCGCCGGCGCCGTACTTCCCGGCCATGGCGGCGGCCTTGGACGCCGTCGATGTCGGCGATGACGGTGAGTTCCGCACTGTCGGACAGCTCGGTCAGGGCCTGAGCGTGCACGTCGCCGATCATGCCGGCGCCGATGACGGCGAAACGGACCTCACGGCTGCTCATGCGTAGTCGATTCCTTCGTGCTCGAGGATGCTGGTAAATGCTTTGGTGGCGCGGATGAAGTTGTCCGGGCCGGAGAACCCGCCGAGCTGGTGCGCCGAACCCAGGTGCGGCTCCATGAAAAGAACCCGTCGAAACCATCTGCGGCAAGGGCTTTGACGGTTTCCCTGATCTGGCCGTCACCTTCGCCGGCGGGCACTACCTCACCGCTGCCCATGACGGCGTCCTTGATCTGGATGTAGGCGGTGTGCGGCCGCAGTGTCGGGTACGCCTGGGTGAATGGGGTGACCCCCGACCTGCACGTAGTTCGCGGCGTCCCAGGCCAATTTCAGGCTGGGCAGGTCGACCGATTGGACGATGTCGAGTACCCGACCGGGCACGTCGCCGAAGATCTCCTTCTCGTTCTCGTGCAGCAGGACGACCTCGGCTCCTGCGCCATCCCGGTCAGCACCCGCATCCGGCGGATCACCTCGTCCCGATGGTCCTCGGGCCGTTGGTCCGGCCGCAGGAAAAACGAAAAGATCCGGATGTACGGGGCTTTCAGGCGATGGGCCAGGTTCAGGGCGCGGTCCATCCTGATCATATGCTCGTCGAAGTCGTCCTCGATGTTGATCTTCCCGATGGGGTGATCCGATGGAGGATATGGACAGGTTGTTGGCGGACAGAATGCGTGCTGCCTCGTCGACCTGCTGTCGCTCAGGTCCAGCACGTTGACCTCCCAAGCGCTGCGGAACTCGAGGTATCCGATGCCGAGTTCGGTCAGCACGTCGCATTGGGTCTGCAGGTCCGGGTCGATCTCGTCGGCGAATCCCGACAGCGTCCACATGGCTTGCGCTCCTTCAGGGGATGGACGTTCGCGCAAGTGCACCGGTCTTGCAGGTGCGGCCCTGCCAGCGATTCCCGGATCAGTGCCCGCTGTTCACCGTGTCGAGCGCACCTGTGACGGTGTCCAGCAGTTCGGCCCAGGATTGTGCGAACTTCTGAACGCCCTCGGTTTCCAGCACCTCGAACACATCGGTGAGGTCGACGCCGAGGGACTCCAGCGCACTGAAGGTGGCGGAGGCGGCGGCGTAGGTGCCGGTGATGGTGTCGCCCCGGATGACGCCGTGGTCGGCGACCGCGTCGATGGTTTTCTCCGGTGCGGTGTTGACCGTTCCGGGTGCGACAAGTTCCACGACGTAACGGGTGTCGTCGTACTTGGGGTCCTTGACGCCGGTGGAGGCCCAGAGCGGTCGCTGCTTGGTGGCGCCGGCCGCGGCCAGCGCCGCCCACCGGTCGCCGGTGAACCGCTGCTCGTACAGCTGGTAGGCCAGCCGGGCGTTGGCGATCGCGGCCTCGCCGAGCAGCGACTCGGCCTCGGGAGAACCGATGGCCTTCAGCCTCTTGTCGATCTCGGAATCGACGCGGGACACGAAGAACGATGCCACCGAATGGATCTGGGAGATGTCGTGGCCGCTGGACTTGGCCTGCTCCAGCCCCGACAGGTAGGCGTCGATGACGGCGCCGTACCGCTCGAGGGAGAAGATCAGGGTGACGTTGACGCTGATCCCCTCGGCGATCACCGCGGTGATCGCGGGCAGCCCGGCCAGGGTGGCCGGGATCTTGATCAGCACGTTCGGCCGGTCGACGATCTTGGCCAGCTCCTTGGCCTGCGCGATGGTGGCGGCGGTGTCATGGGCCAGCCGGGGGTCGACCTCGATGGACACCCGGCCGTCGACATGGCCGCTGGTCTGGAAGATCGGGGTGAACAGGTCGGCGGCGTCCCGGACGTCGTCGGTGGTCATCTCCCGGACTGCGTCGTCCACGCTCGCGCCCCGGGCGGCCAGCTCGGCGACCTGCTTCGCGTAGGACGCGCTGTGCGACAGCGCGCCCTGGAAGATCGTGGGGTTGGTCGTGACCCCGACGATGTGCCTGTTCTTGATCAGTTCGGCCAGGTTGCCCGACTGCAGGCGTTGCCGGGACAAATCATCCAGCCACAGCGAACGCCGGCGGTGGCCAGGTCGGCCAGCGGGTCGGTGCTGGTGGGTGTGCTCATGATGATCAACTTCCTTACCGGGACGGATGTGGATGGTGTGGGGTTCAGGGATGGGCTGGTCGGCGCCGACATGCGACAACTGGTCCGGGCTCGACTCGGTGCTCGGGCCGGACCCGCCCCAGCTGCCGTCAGCGACTCATGGGCCGCCGCTACTGCGGCCTCCGCGGTGATCCCGAACTCCTTGTACAGCACCTTGAAATCGGCGGACGCTCCGTAGTGTTCCAACGACACCGGGCGGCCGTGGCTTCCCAGCCACCGCCACCAGGGTTGCGCGATGCCCGCTTCGATGGACACCCTGGCGGTCACCGCCGAGGGCAGCACGGACTCGATGTACGCCGAATCCTGCGCCTGGAACCAGTCAAGGCAGGGGACCGAGACCACCCGGGTGCCGATGCCCTCGGCCTGCAGGGCCTCTCTGGCGGCCACCGCGATCTGCACCTCGGAGCCACTGGCCAGCAGGATCACCTGCAGGTCACCGGTGGCGTCGGCCAGCACGTAGGCGCCCTGGCCACGCCCTGCACCGAGGTGCCCTCCAGCACCGGGACGGCCTGGCGGGTCAGGCACAGCCCGACCGGGCCGGAGAACCAGTCGGCCTGCCGCTCCAGCACGGCCCGCCAGGCGTGCGCGGTCTCGTTGGCGTCGGCGGGACGGACGATCGACAGCCCCGGGATGGCCCGCAGCGCCGCGAGGTGCTCCACCGGCTGGTGGGTGGGGCCGTCCTCGCCCAGCCGATCGAGTCGTGCGTCCACACGTAGATCGCCGGGGCACCCATCAGCGCGGCCAACCGAACGGCGCCGCGCATGTAATCGGAGAACTGCAGGAACGTCCGCCGTACGGCCGGGTCGGGCCGTGCATCACGATGCCGGTGAGGATCGAGCCCATGGCGTGCTCGCGGATCCCGAAGTGCAGGGTGCGCCCGTACGGGTTGGCGTCCCAGTGCGCGGTCGTGGCCGCCAGCGGCCCGAACGGATCTGCGCTGGCATGGTGGTGTTGTTGGACTCCGCCAGGTCCGCCGAGCCGCCCCACAGCTCGGGCAGCACCGGGGCCAGCGCGTTCAGCACCTTGCCGGACGCGGCACGGGTCGCGACTACCCCCGGGGGTCCACCGGCCAGACCGGCAACGCCTGCTCCCACCCCCTCTGGGAGCACGCGTGCGGTGAGCCGGTCCAGCAGCGCCTTGCGCTCCGGGTTCGCCGCCGCCAAGGAGTCGAAGTCCTGCTGCCACGCCGCTTTTGCTGCCTCACCGCGGTCCGCCGCGCCCCGGGTGTGCTTGATCACCACGTCGTCGACCTCGAAGCTGGCGTCCGGGTCGAACCCCAGGATCGTCTTGACGGCCGCGACCTCCTCCGCGCCCAACGCGGCGCCGTGCGCCTTACCGGTGTTCATCAGTTTCGGCGCCGGGTAGCCGATGATGGTGCGAACCTCGATGAACGACGGTTTGTCGGTGACGGCCTTCGCCGCCTCGATCGCCTCCAGGATGCCGACGATGTTCTCCCCGCCGTGCACCTTCTGTACGTGCCAGCCGTAGGCCTCGTACCGGGCCGCGACGTCCTCGGACAGCGCGATGTTGGTGTCGTCCTCGATCGAGATCTCGTTGTGGTCGTAGAACACGATCAGGTTGCCCAACTGCTGGCGCCCGGCGATCGACGACGCCTCGCTGGTCACCCCCTCCTCCATGTCCCCGTCGGAGGCCACCACATAGATGAAGTGGTCGAACGGCGACTCGCCAGAGGCCGCGTCCGGGTCGAAAAGGCCCCGCTCCCTGCGCGAGGCCATCGCCATCCCCACCGCGGAGGCCAACCCCTGGCCAAGCGGGCCGGTGGTGATCTCCACCCCCTTGGTGTGGTGGTACTCCGGGTGACCCGGCGTCAGCGAACCCCAGGTGCGCAGCGCCTTCAAATCGTCCAGCTCCAGACCGAACCCCGCCAGGTACAGCTGGATGTACAAGGTCAACGAGGAAATCCCCGCAGGACAGCACGAACCGGTCCCGGCCCACCCAGTGCGGGTCCGCCGGATCGTGCCGCATCACCCGCTGGAACAACGTGTACGCCAACGGCGCCAGGCTCATCGCCGTACCCGGGTGGCCGTTACCGACCTTCTGCACCGCATCCGCCGCCAACACCCGCACGGTGTCCACCGCGCGCCTGTCCACCTCCGACCAATCCTCCGGAACGACCGCGACGGTCAGCGCGTCGATGTCATTGATCTGTTCGGTGCTCGTCACGTGGCGCGAGACCTTTCTGTCCGTGGGCACGACCGCGGCGCGCGGCGACCACGAGGGAAAACGGGGATCAGACTTGGATCTCGGT
Organism: uncultured Actinomycetota bacterium; assembly: GCA_963709895.1. Lineage (GTDB taxonomy): Bacteria > Actinomycetota > Actinomycetes > Mycobacteriales > Nakamurellaceae > Nakamurella. Next base: position 102,184 of record CAVPYD010000006.1, read on the forward strand.
GCGGTCCCCGGACCAGAGGGTGTGGAAGATGCCGTCACGGTCCACGCGCTGGTAGGTGTGGGCGCCGAAGAAGTCGCGTTGTCCCTGAATGAGCGCGGCGGGCAGCCGTTCTGACCGCAGGCCGTCGTAGTAGGCCAACGCGGAGGAGAACCCCGGGACTGGGATACCGGATTCCGCGGCATGGGCCACGGTGCGCCGCCACGAATCCTGGGTGTCGGTCAGGGCGGCGGTGAAGTACGGCGCGACCAGCAGGCTGGCCAGGTCGGGGTCGTCGGTGAAGGCCTCGGTGATCCGGTGAGGAACGCGGCACGGATAATGCAGCCGCCCCGCCAGATCCGCGCCATGGCGCCGCTGTCGATCTTCCAGTCGTACTCCGCGGCGCCGGCCGCGATCACGTCGAAACCCTGCGCGTAGGCCACGATCTTGGAGGCGTACAGGGCGCGGCGGACGTCGTCCACGTAGCGGTCCGGGTCGGGCACCGTACCGGCGGGGGTCGGGCCCGGCAGGGCGCCGGCCGCCCGGCGTTGGTCGGGTTGGGCGGACAGGCCGCGGGCGAACACGGCCTCGGCGATGCCGGAGACGGGGGTGCCCAGGTTCAGCGCGGTCTGCACCGTCCAGGTGCCGGTGCCCTTCTGCGCGGCCGCGTCGAC
>CAVPYD010000007.1:0-70185 GCA_963709895.1 uncultured Actinomycetota bacterium
TTCCAGGAGACGACCCGGGTGCTCACCGACGCGGCGATCAACGCCAAGAGCGACAAGCTGGTCGGGCTCAAGGAGAACGTGATCATCGGCAAGCTGATCCCGGCCGGCACCGGGATCGCGCGGTACCGGGACATCACGGTGCAGCCCACCGAAGAGGCCCGGGCCGCGGCGTACGCCCTGCCGACGTTCGACGACACCTACTACGGCGCGGACACCTTCGGGGTCTCCGCCGGGGCTGCGGTGCCGCTGGACGATTACGACATGGGCCGCGACTACCGCTGATTGGTTGCTACTGACCGTTGCGGAAACACCGTGACGCACGCCCGAAACGGGCCGGTCTCCCTTGGGGGGCCGGCCCGTTCGGCGTTTCGGGGGCGCCTGCCCATGATCGTGAAGGATCTTGAGGCGCTGGGCAGCAGGATGTTTCACGGTGAGCTGGGCGCCGGGGGTGCTCGGCCTGGCGGTGTGGGCCGCGCCGGCGGTGCGGATCGTGAAGGATTGTGCTGCGCTGGGCAGCAGGATGTTTCACCATGCCTCCATGGTTCTGCCGGCGCCCACCGTCCGCAGGGGCAGCGCTCGTGGCAGGGGGCCGATCGACCGGTCCAGCCGCGCGCAGCGAGCACGCTCGCGACCTGCGCGGCCACAGTGCACGGGTTGCCGATCACGTCGCGCCAGCCATACCTGAGCACGGTTTCGCCGGCAACGGCCGCGAGGTTGTCGCGTCGGAGGTCCCGAAACGCCGCGTCGCTCGGGTGTGCTTCGCGGCCGTCGAGCTCGACAATCACCCGCCATCGCCGGTAGTGCACGTCGCGGTACCAGTGACCGCCGCCGGGGGCGATGTCCTGCGCGTTGCGGGTTCCTGGCGGCAGGCGGTGTCTCAGCTCCACTCCGCGCCGGTAGTGCAGTTCGAGTGGGGATGCGACGCCCGCAGCCGTTTCGGCGAGAATGTCGGTCACCAGACGGCGCCACCGATGCCGTGGTCGGGCATGCAGCGCAGCGCGCAGCCGATCGGCGGTGGTCAGCCGTCGCTGGATCGCGCGCAGCACGAGATGGGCTGTCCCTTCACGGGTCTCGGTCTCGCACTGATCCAAGAGCGACACCTCCAGACGGGTCCGCGGTGGCGCCGCGCTGGGATGGGTGATCGGTCGCGCGTCGTTGCCGAGCGCGCGCTGCAGGTGGACGCGGATTCCGGGTTGCGCCGTGACCCTGCGCGCAGCGGGAACGCTGACATGGACCGGCGCAGTGGGTTCGTCGAACAGTCCGGCCAGCCAAAGCGCGGTGCGATGGCTGGCCGCGGCGCCATGGCCTGCGTACAGCACCGCGGCCCACACGCCGGCATGTGGGCCGACCGGGCCGGTGAACGTGGCGTAGACGCCGGGCCAGAGGCGGCGCCACCGGCCGTTGTCGACGTTCCCCCGGGCTTGTGCGCTGGAAAGGCCGATGCCCAACAGCTGCGCCCGGCAGACAATGCCGTGCTGCTGATCGGCGAGCTGCTGCCATTCGACGGGCTCCGCGGGTCGTAGTAGCACCGCGAGATCATGACCTGAACCGCCGGTGCGACGTCGAGTTATCCACAGGCACCGCGAATCTTCGGTTCATCGTGAAGGATCGTGCCGAGGTGGGCGGCAGGATCCTTCACGATGACGATCGGTTCGGCGCGGAGCAACATTGCCGGCGCGGACGAATTCGTTCACTCGCGTCACGCCAGCACCAAAACTGGGGCTTTGAGCCGCGCCGGTCGTGTTGATCCGCGCGATAGGCGGGGGACCAGCAGTGGGTGGCAGGGGTCAAGCGTGCGGGGCAGTGCGGATCGGATCCCTGCGCCACGGATCGCCGCGCTTGGTGACGTACTGCGCGATGACATACCGCCAGGGGATGACGGCAGGCACGATCAACACCACCAGGCAGGTATAGAACACCCTCGTGGTGGCCGGATCCAACTGATCGCTGGTCCACAGCGGCACAACGACGAAGGCCACCCAGATGATCTTCCAGCCCAGCTCGAACAGCAGGATCGGCAGCATCTTCAGCGGGTAGCGAAGCCCGAGGAACGACAGCAGCGACAACGCCACCAGCATGCAGGTCTCCACCCCTTCGAACAGGGGCCAGGATGCATCGTGGTTGACGAGCAGCGGCCACTTCGTCACGACCGTCCCGACCGCCACCACCAGATAGCCGAGCCGCAGCAGGTAGAGCCGCGGCAGTGACACCCCGATCGGTGCTCCCGCGTCCTTGCTGCGGTCGTACTCCAACGTCGTTTCCGTTGTGGGGCTGGTCATCTCGGGTCTCCTTCGGCTGGTGAATGGGATTCGGGCCTGAGCCCGGCGCCCATCTCGAGGTGATGACCGTGCGACACCTCGTGGTGAGGGCGATTGCGGTGATCATGGGTGAAGCCTGGCCGGGAAAGATGCTCCGCACATCGGCCCCAGGGTGACGACCGCCGGACCCAGGGATGCCCTGTCATTGGGCCAGACCCCTCTTAGGTTTCGGACGTATCCGACTTTCGTCGCTTTCCCCCCGCGCCACAGCCCTCTACGCTCAAGTGATGACCGGGCCAAGCAGGTTCCCGGCCGAGCAGCTGGCTCCGCTGTCGCTGCTGGCACCGGTCGATCCGGCCCAGTCGCACGCGGTCGGTCCGCGGACCGGCCGCGACAGGGCACTGGACGCCGCCGGATGCTTCCTCGCGGCGGCGCTCGGGGCGCTGTTCCTGAGCCCGACCATCAAGGACAGCGCCGACCCGCTGTCGACCCAGCAGCTGATCGTCGATCTCAGCTGCGGATCGCTGGCCTGTGTGGCGCTGTTCTGGCGGCGGCGCTGGCCCGTTGGGGTCGCCATCGCTTGCGCACTGCTGGGAGCGGCCTCGATCTCGGCCACCCCCGCCGGCCTCTTCGCGCTGTTCTCCCTGGCCGTGCACCGGAACGCCAGGCAGGCGCTGCTCGCCGCTGCGCTGTGGATCCCGATTCTCCTGGTCTTCGCCCTCTACAGCCCCAGCACCGACGCGCTGTCGGTGGTCCTCCTGGTCACCCCGCTGGTATTCGCGGCCACCGCCTGGGGAATGTTCATCCGGGCCCGCCGCCAGCTTCTTCTCACCTTGCGCGAGCGGGCCCTGCGCGCCGAGGACGCTCAGCGGCTACACGCACACCGGATCCGGCTGGCCGAACGCACCCGGATCGCACGGGAGATGCATGACGTGCTGGGCCATCGGATCTCGCTGATGGCGCTGCACGCCGGCGCGCTGGCCTTCCGGCCGGACCTGCCACCCGATGTGCGGGAGACCGCCGAGGTGATGCGTTCCACCGCTCGCCAGGCACTGGAGGAGTTGCGGGCCGTGATCGGCGTGCTTCGCGATGAGCCTGGCAGGGAGCCGGCGCCGGCAGCTCCCCAGCCAACGTTGTCGGACATCCCGCGGCTGGTGGAGGAGACCCGACGGGCCGGCGCGAAGATCGACTTCGAGATGCTGGTGGATCACCCGGAGGCCGCTCCCGGCGCGCTGGGCCGCGACGCCTACCGCGTCGTGCAGGAGGCGCTCACCAACATCCGTAAGCACGCTCACGCCACGACGGGCGGGGTGTCGGTCACCGGGGCGGCGGATCGCGGCCTGCGCGTCATCATTCGGAATCGCTTGCCCATCCAGGCGCCGGACGGACCGGCGCTGCCGGGGTCGGGCGCCGGACTGCTTGGCCTGCAGGAGCGGGTCACCCTGGCCGGCGGCACTCTCGCGCACGGCCCGGACGGCTCTGGAGACTTCGTGGTGGAGGCGGACCTGCCATGGTGAACGTGCGGGTGTTGCTGGTCGACGACGACGCGCTCGTCCGTGCCGGTCTACGGATGATTCTGTCCGCGGTCGAGGACCTGCAGGTCGTGGGCGAGACGGACGACGGCGTCAGGGCGGTGGCAGCGGTCCGCGAGCACCGGCCCGACGTCGTGCTGATGGACATCCGGATGCCGGTGATGGACGGCATCACCGCGACCGCCGCGCTACGGCGGCTCGACTCGCCGCCGAAGGTGATCGTGCTGACCACGTTTCAGGCCGACGAGCAGGTGATGAGCGCGCTGCGTGCCGGCGCGGACGGTTTCCTGCTCAAGGACACCCCGCCCGCGGAGATCGTGAACGCGGTGCGCCTGGTCGCCGCCGGCGAAGCGATGCTGTCTCCGTCGGTCACTCGAACCCTGCTTGGCCATTTCGGCGATGCCGAGGCGACCGAGCGCCGCGCCGCCGCCGCGGGGCGACTGGCCGCGCTCTCCGATCGCGAGCGTCAGGTCGCGGAAGCGATCGGGTCCGGCGCGTCGAACGCCGAGGTCGGTGCCGCACTGTTCCTGAGCGAGGCGACGGTGAAATCGCATGTGTCCCGGCTGTTCAGCAAACTCGACGTCGTCAACAGGGTGCAGATCGCCATCGTCGTGCACGACGCGAACCAGTCCTGAATCCCTGCGCCACCAGGGTTTGCCGCGGCGGACGCGGCCGTCCTGCCTGCCGCGGTGCGACCTATATTCGCGCGGATCAACTGGTCAACTCCTGTCACTGCACAGCCCCATATCCGCGACGTTCGTGCGCGCCGACGATGTTGATCCGCGCCACCAGGGGGCGGCACGGTCCGTGGGGCCAGGGGTGTCCCATGGCCGGGATTGGTGACCAGGCGGTGTGCCCGGTGAGCCTTGGGGAACGGAAGGGTCGACCACCTCGTGAGGAGGAGTGCACCCGTGAATCACCGGCCCAGCAACGGGGAACCGCCAGGTAGCCAATCCCGGATGAGCCCCGAAACCTGATTGCGGAGAGGATTTCTGACGTGAGACGGCATATCGGAACTGCCGCGATGGGCCTGTCTGGCCACCCGCCTCGGGTTGCTGCGCCGAAAACACAGATGCTGCGGAGCGGGGGCAGGATGGTCGTGCGTGTGGGGACATCGGGGTGGAGTTACGACCACTGGGCAGAACGTGCTGTATCCGCCGGGAGCGCCTGCGCGGGAGCGACTTGCCCACTACGTCCGGCAGTTCGGCACGGTCGAACTGAACAGCGGCTTCTACCGGTGGTGCAGCTACCGCCGCAGCAGTCGATGGACGGCTCAGGCCGGGTGAGCGTCGTCCGCGCGGGGTCGAGTGGCTTGATTCCTGCCGGGCTGAGTGCCGGACTCTGTGTCGCTCACCCACGCGATGGCAAGGGACTACCCGTTCGACGGCAGCGCGGCCAGTTGCCCGTGTTCAATGCCCCCGCGGGCCCGCCCCCGGGGCCTCGTCGCCCGGATGCTCAGGGATGTCTTCCAATCCGCGATGGCGTAGTTGCTCCGGGAGATCGTCCTCGGACATCTGGTGGGGCTCGACAAGGGTAGGCGGCCGGAGCAGCAGCCAACCGATGAAGATCACCCCCATCAGCAGCATGATCACCCCGAGGATCAGCGCCAACCGGAGCCCGGCGGCCTTCTCGATATCCGCCTCGGTGGCATTGAGCCCGACGATCGTCACGATCACTCCGAAGATCAGGAACAGCGCACCGGTGAAGCTGCGGATGTCGAACAGCTTCGCCAGCAGGTCGGCATTCGTCTCGCCCGGCTTCTCCCGCGGTGACGTCATGGCACCATTCTCCCTCGCAACTGGGTGGCAAGTGGGCGGGGATCAGAGGGTCGCGACCGCGATGTACAACGCGGCGACGACCACCAGGACACCCACGCCGAGCACGATCGGTGATCGGTACCACCGGTAGGTGATCGTCTCCGACGCATCGCGGATCTCCATTCCGTAGACCAGTCCGTGGAGTTCCGCGTCCGTCTTTCGAGGTTCGCGCAGGGACGCCAGCACCATGGCGATGGCCCCGGCGATGAAGGCGAAGATCGAGCCCCACATTGTTTCGTGAAGATCGCTTCGGAACGGGATGACGTCGGTCTGGTACAACACGTACACCGCGACCGCGACAATTGTCCCTACCAAGATCCCCCAGAAACCGGCGCTCCGGCTGGCTCGCTTCCAGAACATGCCGATGATGAACGCACAGAACAGCGGCACGTTGAAGAACGAGAACAACGTCTGGAGATAGTCGGAGATGTTGCTGAAATTCTGGGCGATCAAGGCCGTCCCAATGGCAACTGCGACACCGATGACGGTGACCCACCGGCCGACCATCAAGTAGTAACGGTCGGGCCGGCCGGGTTTGATGTAGTCCTGCCACAGGTCGTAGGTGAAGACGGCATTGAAGCTGGAAACATTGGCGGCCATGCCGGCCATGAATGCGGCCAACAGGCCGGTGACCGCGATACCCAGCACGCCAACCGGGAGATACTTCTGCATCAGCGCCGGTAGGGCGTCGTTGTACTGTAGATCGCTGGCGGCGGTGCCGATTCCGGGTATCAAGATCAGGGCCGCCATGCCGGGCAGGATGGTGATCAGCGGGACGAACGCCTTCGGGTACGCGCCGATGATCGGTGTCAACCGCGCGGAATGGCCGTCCTTGGCTGCCATCGCGCGCTGCACCTCGGCGAAGTTGGTGGTCCAGTAGCCGAAACTCAGGCAGAAGGCCAGGCCGAAGATGATGCCGATCCAGTCGCCGACAGGGTTGTCGCCGCCGATAGCCGTTCCGGCCCATGGTTGGACGAAGTCGCCGCCGTTGGTGTCCCGAAGGGTGTCGAACAGCGTTGGCAGGCCACCGGTCAGCTTCACCGCGATGATCGTCAGCGGGATCATTCCGATCAGCACGACGAAGAACTGCATGACCTCGTTGTAGATTGCGCTGGTCAGACCACCGAGCAGGATGTACGAGAGCACGAATATCGCCGCCAGTACGATCGCGACGATCTTGGGGATTCCCAGCAGCGGACTCAGTACGATGGACAACGCGTACAGGTTCACGCCGGCGATCAACACGCTTCCGATCGTGAAGGTGATGGCGTTGATCAGGTGCGCCTTGGGATCGAACCGCAGTCGCAGGTATTCCGGGACGCTGCGAACCTTCGAGCCGTAGTAGAAGGGCATCATCACGATGCCGAGAAAAACCATGGCCGGGATGGCGCCGATCCAGAAATAGTGGACGATCGAGCTGCCGTATTTGGCGCCGCTAGCTGATTGCCCGAGCAACTCCACGGCACCGATGTTCGCGGATATGAATCCGATACCGGTGACCCAGGCGGGCAGTGACCGACCGGCCAGGAAGAAGTCGAGCGAGGATTTGACGACCCGGCGCAAGGCGAAGCCTATGCCCAGGACGAAGAGGAAGTAAATGGCCATCAAGACCCAGTCGACGGGCTTGAGGTCGAAAGTCATGGCCGCTCCCTCGCACTCGCAGTAGCGGGTAACGAGACATGATCATGGCACCAATGCTCCGGAATGCAAGCGTTGGAGGTCACTGGTTTTCCATGGCGCGCCAATGGTGGATGCGTCAATGAAGGGGACGGATTCCCGCGGCCGCGGCCGCACTACTTCGAATGGCAGACTTGGTACGCGCCTTTTGCGGAATTCGGATTACCCAGCGCATGCGAAGATGCCCTGCGCCTACCCGGTGCGGGTCTGATCGAGCGGTCTTGGAGTCACGCAGAGTGATAGGCGTGAGCGATCGGTCGGCCTCAGGCTGTACCCCACAGCGACAGTGCGAACCAGTTCTGGCGGTCGGTCCACCATCCGCGGCTGACGAATCCGGCGGCGGCCAGTTCGGCGGTCAGGGTCTCCTGGCGGAACTTCGCGGAGATCTCCGTCCGTACGTCCTCGCCGCGCTCGAAATGCACGTCGAGGTCGAGGTCGGGCAGGTGCACCACCATGTCGCGGGTGGCCCGCAGCCGCATCTCGATCCACTCGTTCTCGTCGTCCCACACCACGACATGATCGAACGCGCCACGATCGAAATCGGCGCGCAGGCTGTGGTTGAGCACATCCAGCAGATTCAGGTTGAACGCGGCCGTGACGCCGGCGGCGTCGTCGTAGGCGGGGACCAGGATGTCCGCCGACTTCACCAGGTCGGCGCCGAGCAGGAAATGGTCGTGCTCACCCAGCTGAGCGCGCAGCGACCGCAGGAACGCCGCCCGCTCGGTTGGTTCGAAGTTGCCGATCGTGCTGCCAAGGAACGCCACCATCCGCCGATCGGCGGCCGCGCCGCCGGGCAGCAGGTCGAGTTGGTGGGTGAAGTCGGCGCGCATCGCTGCGACCCGCAGCCGCGGGTAGCCGCTCACCAGCGCCGCGCAGGCCGAGCGCAGCGCGTCCTCGCTGACGTCCCAGGCGGTGTACGAGCCGACAGCGGACGCGACAGCGGTCCCCATCGGCCGGCCCGCATCGCCACTGTCGCCACTGTCGCCACTGTCGCCGTCGCGCATCTCGCCGAGCGCCGCTCGGTCGCTCGCGTGCGCGAGCATTGCGTCCAGCAGCAGCCTGGTCTTCTCCGACGAACCCGACCCCAACTCGATCAGGGTGTCCGAACCGGCGGCGCCGACGATCTCGGCGGCGTAATCGGCCAGGATCGACCTTTCCGTCCTGGTCGGGTAGTACTCGCGCAGGGCGGTGATGTCCTCGAACAGTTCGCTGCCCACCTTGTCGTAGAACCATTTGGGCGGCAGCCATTTCCGTGGGGCCGTGAGCCCGGTACGGACGTCGTCGCGCAGGCTCTGCGCACTGAAGTCCGCCGGCAGGTGGTCGTCGTAGGTGTATCCCAGGGCTGGCATGGCTCGGTCCTCCAGAGGTGATGCCGTTGACGGCTGGTCGAAAACGGGGGCGCGGTGGATTCCGCATGAGGAAATCGCAAAGGGTGAGCGAAATGTCTTGCTGCGCAGGTAGTGCATGGATGCCGGTGGTCCACGCTGCCGCCCGCCGACAACCCAGGCACCGCAAGCGCCGGGGGAACGTGCATCGAGAACCGTTCCGGCCGTTGACGAACGCTGCCCCGGCGCGACCGGATGCAACCGGCCGCGGGCCGACGTTCCGCCGCAGAACGGGCGTCCGTCACAACGGTGCGACACTCACCCCGCTCGCGTCGGCCACCAACAGGTGCCGGTCGGGCACGTCGACCCAGGAGGGATCGTCGTCGAAGGGTTCGGAGGCGACGATCACCCCGCCGTCGAACTGCCGCCAGCACAGGCTGACATCCCAGGCGGTGGCGGCGATCTGGCGTCCGTCGGTGAGCAGGAAGCCCAGCCGGCCGCCGCCGGTGTCGACGGCTCGCGCGATCACCTCGGCCAGCGCGGCTTCCGCTGACTTGCCGCGCTGCAACAGGTCCACCGTCAAGGCCCACAGCAGCACCGAGTCGGTGGGCGCCTCCGTCCGGGCCAGCACACCGGGGTCCAATCCCCACGCCAACCGACCGGCGGCTGCCGGCCAGCCGTCCACGGCACCGTTGTGGCTGAACAGCCAGTCGGCCCGATCGGAATGGCGCGGCGGCTGCCTGGCCAGGCGACATGCCGATGGTCGCCGACCGGACCGCGGCCAGGAACCCGGTGGACCGGATCACCCGGGACAGGTCGGCGAAGGTTTCGTCGGCCCAGATCGGCACCGCCGCGCGGTGCCGCGCCGGCTCATCGAACCCGTCCACGTACCAGCCGACGCCGAACCCGTCCGCGTTCAGCACACCGTGCTGCTGGCGTCGGGGCGCCCAGGACTGCCGGACCAGGCCGAACTCGGGGTCGCTGACGAGCTCGCCCAGCAGCACCGGCGGCCCGACATACGCGAGGTGGCGGCACATGGCTCAGCCCTCGCCCGGTGCGGCATCCCGCGCGCAGCGGAACCCGGAGAAGATCTGCCGTCGGATCGGATAGTCCCAGTTCCGGAAGGTGCCCCGGGAGGCCACCCGGTCGGCGGCGAACGACCCGCCGCGGAGGACCTTGTAGTCCGGACCGAAGAACACCTCGGAGTACTCCTTGTACGGCCAGGCGGAGAAACCCGGATAGGGCGTGAAGTCGCTCGAGGTCCATTCCCACACGTCGCCGATCAGCTGCTGCACGCCCAGCGGCGATGCGCCGGCCGGGTACGCGCCAATCGCCGCCGGCTGCAGGTGACGCTGGCCGAGGTTGGCCAATTCCGGCGTCGGATCCTCGTCCCCCCACGGGTAGAGCCGGTCCCGTCGGGTGCTCGGATCGTGCCGGGCCGCCTTCTCCCATTCGCGTTCGGTGGGCAGCCGCTTGCCGGCCCAACGGGCGTAAGCGTCCGCCTCGTACCAGCACACGTGCATGACCGGCTCCGCGGCGGGCACCGGTTCCAACCGCCCGAACCGACGGCGGAACCACGCTGAACCCTCCCGCTGCCAGAACAGCGGTGCGCTGATCCCGGCTTCCTGCCGGTGCTGCCAGCCCATCGGGTGCCACCAGCGCCGATCGTCGTACCCGCCGTCGGCGATGAACTCCTGGTACGCGCCGTTGGTGACGGGAAAGGCATCGATCCGGAAGGCAGGCACATCCTCGGTATGCGCGGGGCGTTCGTTGTCCAGCGCCCACGGATGGGCGGTGGTGCCCATGGTGAACGGACCCGCGGGGATGAGCACGTCGATCTGCCGGTGGAACCACCTCAGGCGACGGCGGTGGGGGCGCGTCGAGCACGGCTTCGCCCTTACGAAGCTGGTGGGTGGCTAGCATCGTCTCGGCGTGCTGCTGCTCGTGCTGGGCGATCATGCCGAACACGAATCCGCGTTCGGTGAGCCGTCGGCCACGGAATGGGGTGCGCTCGAGCAGGTCGAGCACCTTGGACCGGACGTCCAGCACGTAGGTCCGCGATTCGGCAGGGTCCAGCAAGGGCAGCGAGGCCGGTCGGCGCGGGGATGCTGGAACGCGTCGTACAACTGATCCACCGTCTCCGGCAGGATCGGATCCTTGCCGCCGACGTCGCGGAGCAGCCAGAGCTCCTCCTGATTGCCGATGTGCGCCAGGTCCCAGACCAACGGGGACATCAGCCGGGAGTGCTGACGCACGAGTTCGGCGTCGTCCAGCACATCGGTCAGACCGCGGGTGCGGGCCCGGGCGCGCTCCAGATCGGCGACGACCCGCTCCCTGATCTGGGTGTCGTCGAGCTCGAGAACGCCTGTTGCGCGAGGGTTGTCGGCCTGCGGTACATCACCTGCCAGCCGCGCGCTGCCGCTGGGGGTGGTCGGCCGGGTCAGGTTCGACTCGTTGCTGTCGTTCGTCACGGTAGGTCCCCGATCTGCTCGCCGACGGTCACGCCCGATCCGCCGGTCGGTCCGTCAGTCAGTCCGTCAATCAGTCCATCAGCCGGTCCGTCAGTGAGGTGCTCGATCGCATCGTCGGCAGGGCTCCTGCCCCGCGCCGTCCATCGTTCGAGGTATCCCTCCACCTGCCCGGCGAATCGTCTGTCCCGCGGCTCGCGGGCAAGGACCGCGGCGGCGAGCTCCAGCACCCCGGTTGCCGCCTTGGCCAGCAATGGATCCTGCATGCCGCGCCTGGCCGCGTCGCGCCAGCGTCCGCGCGTCGACGCACAGATATCCAGTGCCCGCCCGCCGGCCGCGTCGTCATCGAGCACGGCGGTGATCACCGCGGGCGGGACCGTCCACCAGCGGCCGGGTTGGGCGTCGACGTAGCGGACCTCGAGGTGGCCGCGCGGCCGGACCGGCGGAAACAGGGTCGTGAGGTGATAGGCGAGATCGTCGATGCGTCGGCGGGGGGCGATCGGGAACGGCGGCGCGTCCGCGGCGGATCCATTCGCGAAACGTCAGCCCGGGGGGAGCGGTCCACGGCCCACGGTCCCGCCGAATGATCATCAAGGGCGCGTCGAGCGAACATCGGGCCCAGGTGTCGGCGATGTCCTCGCCGGGTCTGGCCTTCGGTTCGCGCGTCCGGGACGGGTCCAGTGCCGCCCACACCGCCTGCCGGGTGCTCTTCCATCCGGTCAGCCGTCCGGCATGACGGGGCGAGTTGGCGAACGCCGCCACCAGCGCGGGACCGATGGTGTGCAGCAGTTCCCACCGCCGCGCGATCGTGGCCTGCGGCCCGGGTCGACCGGGCGTGAGCAGCCCCGCCTCGACGTTCACCTGCACCGAAGCGGTCGAGCACATCATGATGCGGCCCGCCGGCCCCCATCGATCGAAGTAGCGCTCCATCGCTGCGTAGCGAGGATCGTCGAGCACCCGGACGGGCTCGGCGATGGGATCGGCACCTTCGCCGACCAGCCGGAAGCCGAGCCTGGCAGCGCGACGGCTCATCGCCGCCAGATCACGTCGGACGACGTCGACGGTGTGCGAAAGGTGGGGACCGGGGCGGGAGCTGAGCTCTACCTGCCCACCGGGTTCAACGGTCAGCGTGCCGTCGAGGCCACCGTCTGCCAGTTCCCGGAGCAACACGGGGCGCCGGCGGGTTCCGGGGCGATGGGAGCCGTCTGCGTCGCCACCGCGCTCGGCGTCGACCACCAGGAGCTCCAACTCGAGGCCGACCCGGCCAGGCGGCCCGTTCTTGAAACAGGTCCGCGGAATCCATGCTTCTGCGGCCGCCTCGGAGATCGGAGATGCCGGCGCGGCGATCGGTTGGACAGCTGAGAACAGATTGTCGGCGGTGCGCATTGCGGCTCCCTCGCGTCGGCGTGCTCGGACTCGGTGGACGCCCGGCCGTCGCCGGACTGTCTGCGATCCTGACAGTGTGTCCCCCGACACCGACAGTCGTCACAGAACAGATCGTGAACTCCCGCCCGGGAGGATGTTTCGAACTGTTCACGGTCTTCCATCGTGGTGTAGGTAGGACCCGGCCGGGGGCCATACGACAGCGAAGCGGCCCGACGATCGGAGGTGGCGGTGAGCGACGACAGCAGCCGCGGCCCAGGGGTCGACGGGCCGGGCGGCGACGACGCGGCCGATCGGCCACTGCGCGGCCTTCCGTCCAGCGGTGCCCCGTCCGGCGGCGTTGCCTCGAGCGGCGTTGCCTCGGGCGGCGTTGCCTCGAGCGGCGTTGCCTCGAGCGGCGTTGTCTCGAGCAGCGTCCAGTCGGGCAGTGACGCCGAACTGCTGCGGGCGCTGCACGACGAGCACGCCGCGGCGTTGTGGGCATTCGTGCTGCATCTGACCGGAGGAGACAGGACAAGGGCCGAGGATGTTGTGCAGGAAACGCTTTTCCGGGCCTGGCGGCGACCGAAGGTGCTTGCCCAGCAGGACTCGTCGGCGCGCGGTTGGTTGTTCACCGTCGCCAGGAACATCGTGGTCGACGACTGGCGTGCCGGCCAGCGCCGGCCGACCACGTCGGTCGAATCGGTGCCAGAACCCCTGGAACCGGACGCCACCGACACCGCACTGCAATCGATCATGGTGACCGACGCGCTTCGCAGGCTGAGCCGGGATCACCGCACCGTGTTGCTGGAGTGCTATTTCCGCGGGTGCACCGCCGGCCAGGCAGCGACCCTGCTCGGCATCCCGGTCGGCACCGTCAAATCGCGCCTGCATTACGCATTGCAGGCGCTCCGACTGATCCTGGAAGAGATGGGGGTGGTGACGTGAGCGAGGAATGCCGCAACGATGCCGCCTACGTGCTCGGCGCTCTCTCACCCGCCGATCGCCAGGCATACGAGCAGCATCTGCGAAGCTGCCAGCACTGCCAGGATTCCGTGCAGCGGCTGGCCGGGCTTCCCGGCCTGCTGGCCCTGACCAGCGCCGAGGCGATCGCCGAAGAGGACCCGCCGGTGCCGGCAACCCTGCTGCCTGCGCTGATCTCGCGGGTCGGTGCCGAACGTCGCAAGCGCCGCTGGTACGTCGGCGGGATGCTGGCGGCCTCCCTGGCCGCCGTCGTCGCGCTGGTCTCGGTGTTGATCTTCGGGTCGGCGCGCACCGCAGCCCCCACCACGGCAGCCGTGGAGTCCGAGCCGATGACCCAGGTGGTTCCCGGTCCGATGACGGCATCGGTGGAGCTGACGGCCAAGCAGTGGGGAACGGCGATCACCATGGTCTGTCAGTACGCGCAGTACGCGGACACGTCGGTGCCGTACGACCTGACGGTGATCGACGTCGACGGGAAACCGGCTGCGGCCGGGACCTGGCGGGCCGTGGCCGGCGCGAACATGCGGGTGCCGATGGCGACCTCGGTGCCGGAGGATCGGATCGCCACGCTGGAGGTCAGGCTGCCCGACGGGCGGACCATCATGCAGGCCGAACGCTGACGGTCAGGCCTGCCGGGGTCGAGTGACCGCGATCGGCGGCGGCCGCCCGCGTTTCGGCCGCCGCCCGCGACCGGCCGGTTCGCCGGGCGCGTGGTGACGCAGCGGAGCTCAGTGCGGCAGCCCGTACTGCCGGGCCAGCACCGCATCGGACGCTCTGGTGGGCAGCAACCTGCGGGTGGCCAGCATCGACTTGGCCACCGCGTTGATCAGGTAGCGGGTCCGCGGCGTACCGGCGGTGACGGCCTTGACGATCACCTCGGCGATGTCGTCGGCGGTGGACGCCAGTCGGCTCAGCGGGCCGGCCTGGACTGTGCCGAACGAGCCGGCCACCGCCTTCTTGTAGGCGGCGTACGGGTCGGCCGCGGCGTCCGGTCCGCCGTCGGCGGCGGCGCCGGCCTCGTCGATCGATCCGGCGGCGACGTCGTTCCACGCCGTCTTGACCGGCCCGGGTTCGATGATCACCACGTCGATGCCGAACTGGGCGACCTCCATTCGCAGCGCGTCGGAGAACGCCTCCACCGCGTACTTGCTGGCGTGATAGAAGGCACCGCCCGGCAATGTCACCCGGCCGCCCATCGAGGAGACGTTCAGGATCCGGCCACGCCCGGCCGTGCGCATCGCCGGCAGCACCAGTTGGGTGAGCCGGACCAGGCCGAAGAAGTTCGTCTCGAACTGCCGCCGGATCTCGTCCATGGGCACCTGCTCGATGGCGCCGTACAGCCCGTAGCCGGCGTTGTTGATCAACACCCCGATCGCCCCGGACTCCTCCTCGATCGTCCGGACCGCCGCCGCCATCGAGTTCTCGTCGGTGACGTCGAGCGCGAGGGTGCGGATGCCCCGGTCGGCGAGATCCTTGATCGACTCCAGTCGGCGGGCGGTGGCGTACACGGTGCGGCCGGCGGCGTGCAGCGCCAGCGCCGCGGACCGGCCGATGCCGGATGAACTACCGGTGATCAGAATCGGGCCGGTGGGTGCGGTCTTGGCCATCGTCGGTACCTCCACAGGGTTTGTCTCTAACTGGTTGGTTACAGACCTTGACACAGCTCTGCCAGGCTGTCAATAACCAGTTAGTTACGGTAGCCTTCCGCCCATGCCTCCCGATTCGACCGACACCCGGCGCCGCCTGCTGGACGCGGCGTTCGAGGAGTTCGCCGCGCACGGATTGGCCGGCGCGCGGGTCGACCGGATCGCCGAACTGGCCAAGGCCAACAAGCGGCTGATCTATGCCTACTACGGCAACAAAGAGGAATTGTTCGACACCGTGATGGTGCGCTCGCTCGGGGTGCTGACCGACGCGGTGCCGTTCTCCGCCGACGACCTGCCGGGATACGCCGGCGCACTGTTCGACCACATGATCGCGCACCCGGCGATGGTGCGGCTGACGATGTGGAAACTGCTGGAGCGGCCGAGTGTTTCGCCGGAGGAGACCGACGCCTACCGGCCGAAGGTGGCGGCGATCGCCCAGGCCCAGGCCGGCGGACAGCTGGCCGCTGCGGATGATCCGGTGGACGTGATGATGATGGTGATCGGACTGGTCGCCGCGTGGTTCACCAATTCCCCGTCGCTGCACGCCCTGGCTCGCGACGATCGCACCGAATCGGAGCGGCTTGCCGAGCATCGTGCCGCCCTGGTGCGGGTGGTCGGCCGGGTGGCTTGATCCCGGAGCGGCGACGTCGCCGGACAGGTGCGCAAGGCGGGTGCGCAAAGGCGGGTGCCACTGAGCCGCTACAGCCGCCGGCGCGAAAGACCGCGCACCCACCAGGATTGCCAGGGTGTCTCGACCGCTTTCGGGTCATAGTTCGCGCGGATCCAACGGACGGCGCGGTTCGCCGGCATCCCATCCAGGACCGCGAGGGCGGCGAGCGCCGTGCCGGTCCGCCCGCGCCCTCCGTGGCACGCCACCTCCACCACCTGACCTGCCCGTGCTCGACGCAGAGTCTCACCCAGCGCATCGAGCGCATCGGCCCGGTCGGTCGGTATCCAGAAGTCGGGCCAGGCGATGCGGCGGATCGCGCACGGCGGTAGCGGACCGTCGGCCAAAGCCAACAGGAAATCGGCCGCCGGATCGGGGCCATCCGTCATCCGCCGTCCCCGAACGTGAGCCCCGGACGGCAGTTCGACCACCCTGCCCATGTCACCAGTGTGAACCCGCAGCGGCCGGGTCTCGTGCGACGGCCCAGCACCGCACCGCGCCAGCAAACGTCCACCGTTGACCTGTCGATCCGGCGGGGTGCTCCGCGTCGTGGTGGGGACGGCCCGATTCCGCGGGTCACTGCTCGAGGAGGAATCCATGACGTCAAGTACCCGAACGAGTACCCCCACCGCCCGCTCGGTGGACGATCAGGCAGCCGGTCGGGAGCATGCCGACGAGGTGGCCACCGCCGCGATCGCCGACGTCTTCCGCAGGTTGTACGCCGCATGGGATGCCAACGACGCGGACGCGTTCGCTGCGCTGTACCGCAGTGACGCCACGGTCGTCATGCCGAAGGTGCTGCACCACAACAGGAACGAGATCCGTTCGGCCATGGCGGAGAATTTTCGCGGAGCCCTGAAGGGTTCTCGCGGTGTGGACGAGCCACTGATCATCCGGGTCATCGCCGAGACCGCCATCGTGGTGAGCAGGGCGGGAATCATCATGGCCGGCGAGGACGAGCTGCCGGCCGAGCGAGAAGTGCATGCCACCTGGGTGCTCACCCGGCAGGACGGCGAGTGGCTGGTCGCCGCCTACGCGAACGCGCCGGCCAGGTAACACCGGCGGCCGCCGCACCTATCGTGATCACCAGGCCGTCCGGCCAGAGGGAGAATCGGGCCATGTCCCAGTACCTGATCTTGATCTACCACGACGAGGCTGCGGCGGCGGAATTCGAGCGCGCCCGGCCAGGGGTGACCACCGCTGCACACCGATCGTTCATGGAGCGCAATCGGGAGGTCATCCTGGGTGGCAATGCGTTGCAGCCCACGGTTACTGCCACCACCGTCCGCCCGGACCAGGGAGAGCGTTTCATCATCACCGACGCGCCCTTCGCGGAAACCAAGGAGGCGCTCGGTGGGTACTACCTGATCGACGTCGCCAACCTCGATGACGCGCTCGCGGTCGCCAGGCAGGTCCCGAGCAGCTTCGGTTGCCTGGAAGTGCGTCCGGTGCACCAGGTCGGCTGAGGAGTGCAACCGAGCCGGCAGGTGACCGCGGCGGTCGCCGACGCCCACCGGCGGGAGTGGGCATTCGTGCTGGCCGCGGTGGTCCGGGTGGCCGGTGACATCGACCGGGCCGAGGAGTGCGTGCAGGACGCGTATGCGCGGGCGTTGGACACCTGGGACCGCAGCGGGGTGCCGGCCAACCCGGCTGCCTGGCTCACCACGGTCGCCCGTCGCAAGGCGTTGGACCTGCACCGCAGAGACGCCACCGCCCGCCGCGCGCTGCCGGAGCTGGCCGGGCACGAGGTCGCCCAGGAGGACTTCACCGAATCAGAACCGATCCCGGACGATCGGTTGCGGCTGATCTTCACCTGCTGTCACCCGGCACTCGCCGTCGAGGCGCAGGTCGCGCTGTCGCTCCGGCTGCTCTGCGGGATGACGACGGGCGAGGTGGCCCGTGCCTTCCTGGTCAGTGAGCCGACCATGGCCGCCCGGATCACCAGGGCCAAGAAGAAGGTCTCCGGGGCCAACATCCCCTACCGCATTCCCCCCGAAGATGAACTGCCCGAACGCATTCGGGCCGTCCTGGAGGTGTTGCACCTGCTGTTCACCACCGGGCACACCGCCCCGGCCGGTGACGATCTGATCCGCGGCGACCTGGTTGATCGGGCCATCGCCCTCACCCGCATGGTGCGCGAGTTGTTGCCCGCCGACGCCGATGTCGCGGGACTGCTGGCGTTGGAACTGCTCACCGACGCCCGACGGGCGGCTCGCACCGACGGCGCCGGCCGGCAGGTGTTGCTGGCGGATCAGGATCGCGCGCTGTGGGACGCGGACGCCATCGCGCAGGGCACGGCGCTCGTCCGCGAGGCACTGCAACGTCGGCCGCTGGGCCGCTACCCGGTGATGGCGGCCATCGCCGCCGTGCATTCGGAAGCGCCCAGCTGGGCGGCAACGGACTGGCCGCAAATCGTCGGGCTGTATGACGTCCTGTTGCGGCTGTGGCCCTCGCCGATCGTCGCGCTGAACCGGGCCGTGGCGATCGGGTTCGCTGCGGGCCCGGCCGCCGGCCTCGCCGCACTGGATTCCCTCGCCGACGAGCCGCAGCTGGCCGCCTACGGCTACCTCGCGTCGGCGCGCGCGCATTTCCTGGCCGATCTCGGCCGGAGTCGGGACGCACGCCTCGCCTACGAAGAGGCAATCCTGCTCACCGAGAATGCCGCCGAGCGTGACCTGCTCACCAGTCGCGCACAGCGCCTCGACGGCTGATCGGCATCGCCGGTCGCGCTTTCGCTCGGGCACGGTGGCCGAGCGCTTTTCGGTAGGGTCCGGCGGTGGGTTCGGGCTAGGGTCCGGAGATGCCGACGGACGGGGAGATACCCCTGGACGACTGCCCGGACGGTCGTCTTCGTCGAGGGGGTCAGCGACCAACGCGCCGTCGAAGCGCTGGCCGAGCGCCGCGGGCGAAACCTGTTGGCGGACAGCGTGTTTGTGCTACCGATGGGCGGCGCGACGAACATCGGTCACTTCCTGGACCGGTTCGGTCCGAACGGGGCGAACATCCGGCTCGCGGGGCTCTGCGACGAGGCGGAGGTCCATGTGTTCCAGCGCGGCCTGGCACGAGCGGGCCTCGGCGACGCACAGACGTTGGCCGAGCTGGAGTCACGGCACTTCTTCGTCTGCGCCGCCGACCTCGAGGACGAGTTGATCCGGGCTCTGGGCGCCGCGACGGTCGAGCAGATCCTCGATGCCAACGGCGATCTGACCGCTTTCCGGACCTTTCAGCAGCAGCCCGCGCAGCAGGGCAGGTCGACCGCTGCCCACCTGCGGCGGTTCATGGGCACCCGGGGCGGCCGCAAGATCCACTACGCGCCGGTGCTGGCCCGCGCGTTGCGGGCCGATCAGGTGCCCAGGCCGCTGGCGCAAACTGCTCGACGCGGTGTGACGCGCCCAGCGCCGCGGATCAACCGAAGGCCCGGATACTCGTGCGTCGGCATGCACCAGATCGCCACCACGGAGGCGGGCAGGGTGCAGACGACGCAGGCCCGGAAACAACGCCGGCAGCGCCAACGCCACCGCCGGAGGTCGGCAGACTGGCACGATGGCAGTGATGACCGGCAAGCGCACCCGAACCGGACGCCACCTCACGGTGGTGCCCGACGCTCCGGCGACTCCTTCTCGCACTGCGGACGAGGGCCGTCGTGCCCAGTCGCCGACTCAGTCGCCGGCACAGCCGCCGACTCACTTGACGCCGAGCACCGACTCCAGGACTCGGTGGACGATCCCGGCGCGTCGACCGTGGTCCACGCCGTGTTCGGCGACTGAATCGAACGCCCGTCCTGCGGGTCCGGCCGACGGCCCGGTGGGTGGCACCGACGATCTCGCGCACGGGGCCCCACCGTTCACCGCGGACATGACGGCGGGGCAGATCTACCGGATCGTGGCCGACGCCGGTGCCCCTTCGGAGTTGCTCGCGATGATCGAGGGCTTCGGGGACGACGTCGAGGCGCTCATCGCCTGGCTCGGCGAGATGGGCATGGGGGAGTCGCCGCAGGAGAGCCTCGACGGAATCCTGGCCGGGTGGCAACCGCTGCTCAAACGCGGCACCGGCGCGCTCGACGCCGAGCTCAGCGGCGCCGAGTTCCTGCGCATGTTCGAGGTGACGGTCGGCGATTCGGACTCCGCGGATCCGCTGTCGCAGCTCGTCACCGACGCGGCGTCCACCGGTGCGCCGGAGGCGCTGGCGATGGCCAGGGTGCTGCAGTTGCTGGGACCGTTGCCGGTGCGCCGCGCCGCCACGGCGGCGGCGACCCGACTGGCCGCCGCCGGCGTGAAGGACATGCCCTGGGCCCGCACCATGGGAACGCCGGAGTGGGTGTCGGCCTTCGGGTTCGCCGATCCGCACGGAACCCAGCAGTCGTTGGCCGTCGAGTTCCGCTACGGGAAGCGGACGCACGCCTGTGTGCTGCTGATCGACCACGACCTCGGCGGCGGGGTGAAGGACTGCTGGTTCACCGACGAGGTGCCGCGGATCAAGGCGCAGTTCTCGGTGGCGGCCGGCTGAGGTCACCGACGGGCTCACCGAGTACACCGCGGGCCAGGCCGCCGCGATGCTGCGCGAGGCACTGACCGCGCCGGAATGCCCGGCGGACGCCGATCAGGTCGAGGATGTCGGAACGTACCTGCGGTTGGTGCGGTCGCGGTCGCTGCTGCTGCCGGCCCCGCACATCGTGGGCTCGGCGGGCCCGGAGCCGGTGAGGTCGGGGACGTCGCGCCGGCCTTCGACGACGGAGGACCCGGTGTCGCCGCCTGGCCGGCCCGTTGGAACGTCCACGATTCATCGGGTGAAAGTGAGCCTTCCGGAACGAAACCGCCCATCTGGCGGCGGATCGAGATCGCTTCGACGACGACCTTGACCGAGCTGCACGACATCCTGCAGGCCGCCTTCGAGCTGGAACGGGTCCCACCTCTGGCTCTTCGACACCCCGAGCGGACGATTCGGCCCCGGCGAGATGTCAAGTGTGGATGCGGATCTGGAGTGTCGAGATGCCGGGCACCTGACCGTCGAACGGGCCGCGCCCACCCCGGATCGAAAATCACCTACCTCTACGACTTCGGTGACGACTGGCAGCATCTGATCCTGGTCGAAGCGATCCTGCCGGTCAACGAGCGCACCTTGTATCCGAGTTGTACCGCCGGTCGCCGGGCGGCGCCGCCGGAGGACTGCGGTGGTGTCTGGGGTTACGCCGATCTGATCGAGACCCTCGGCGACGTCGACCATCCGGGCCACCAGGCGATGCTCGAATGGCTGGGTCTCGGGTCGCCCGCGGATTTCGACCCCGGTCGTTTCGACATCGCCGAGGTCAATGACGCGCTGTCCCCGTTCGCGGTCCGCGGATGATCCGTCCGGCAATTCACTCCGTTCGGCAATTCACCCCGTCGGCGAATCCTTCAGCCGGGGCACGTCGGCACCGGTGGTTCAGGCGGCGTTGTTCGGTCTCTTTCGCTGGCAGCAGCCCCTGGCCAGCAGTTTGACCGGGACGACAGTCTGCCGTGGGAGCCGCTTGTCGGGATTGTCGATGCGCTGGAACAGCCGCTCGGCGGCGAACCGGCCGAGCTCGAACGGATCCTGGTCGATCACCGTGACCGGCGGGTCGAGGGTGTCGGCGAGCGGGAAGTCGCCGAAGCTCACCACCGGGATGTCGGCACGGCCGGCGGCGTGCAGTTGCCGGACGACGGGAACCGAGCAACTGGGATTCGCCGAGAAGATCGCCGTTGGCGGCTCGGCCAATGCCAGGAGGCGGGGGACCACCGGCGAGGTGTCGGCGCCGTAGGAGACGAGGAACGGATCGACCGCGACACCGGAATCGAACAGGGTGGTTTCGTAGCCGTGCCGGCGCTGCGCGGTGGTGGGCACGCTCAGCGAGTCGCCGGCGAACGCAATGCGTCGGTGCCCGTGCTCGACCAGGTGCTCGATGGCCGCCCTGGCCCCGCCGACGTCGTCGTAGATGACGCTGGCGGCGGAGAGCCGCCGTGGCCGCCGATCGATGAACACCATCGCGGTGTGGTTGCGCCAGGGTTTGAGGTAGGACTGATCAGCGGCGATCGGGGCGACGATCATCCCGACCATGTGCCGGCTCAGCACCGTCTCGAGGACTGGCCTGCTCCGCGTCGGGGTCGTCGCCCAGGCAGGTCAGGTACATCGCGACTCCGCGGGCCCTGGCGATGCTCTCGACTGCCTGGACGACCTGGCCGAAGAACAGGTTGAGGGTGGGAACGGCAACCCCGATGGCGGTGTCCTGTCCGGCCCTGAAGCTCTTGGCCATCGCGTTCGGGACGTACTGCAGTTCCTCCACCGCTCGCAGTACCCGGGCGCGGACATCGTCGGAGACGTACCGGTCGTTGTTCATCACCCGGGACACGGTCTTCGCACTCACGCCGGCCCGATGGGCAACGTCACGCATGGTGCTCATCGCCGCTCCCTCGACCGCTGGATTCGACGCCACCGGTCGCCGCGGACCGGGGCCAAGGTGCCCAGTATGTCACCGATGACAGAACCGGCTATGTCACCGATGACAGAAATCTGAGAAAGATGGCCTGACACCGGTGACATACGGGTGGTTGATGCCCTAGAGTCACCGGTCATGAGACCAGCGTCACAACGGTGAAGTAGCTCACCCGCACGCATCGCACTTGGGTGGTTTCAACTCCCAAGCCCTTCCGGCAGCGCCCTGGTGGGGCGCCCAACTCTCCATCACGGCGGGCACAACCGGTGTCCCGCCGCGGATCCAAGGAAGGGGCAAGGTTGTGAGTGCGGAACCGGCGGCACAGCGGCGAAGAAGCCCAGTAGTGCCAGGATTCATGTGCAGAAGTTCGGGACATTCCTGTCCGGGATGATCATGCCGAACATCGCGGCGTTCATCGCGTGGGGGTTCATCACCGCATTCTTCATCGAGACCGGGTGGACCCCGGTGGCTGGTCTGGGTGGGTTCGGTGTCGACTCGACGGGAGCGCCCAACATCGGGCTGGTCGGCCCGATGATCCGGTACATGTTGCCGCTGCTGATCGCCATGCAGGGCGGCCGGATGGTCTACGGCGTCCGCGGCGGTGTGGTCGCGGTGGTCGCGACGATGGGGGTGATCGTCAGCACCGGTCAGCCGATGTTCCTCGGCGCGATGATCATGGCGCCGTTGGCGGCGTGGATCATGAAGAAGCTGGACATGCTGTGGGACGGCAAGATCAAGCCCGGCTTCGAGATGCTGGTCAACAACTTCTCCGCCGGCATCGCGGGTGCGGCGCTGGCAGTGGTGGGGTACTTCGCGTTCGGCCCTGCGGTGGAAGGGATCTCGACGGCGTTGGGCCATGGGGTCGACTGGCTGATCGCGCACAGCCTGCTGCCGTTCGCGAGCGTCATCATCGAACCCGCCAAGGTGCTGTTCCTGAACAACGCCATCAACCATGGCGTGCTCACCCCGCTCGGGGTGAATCAGGCGACGGAGACCGGCAAGTCGATCCTGTTCCTGCTGGAAGCCAACCCTGGCCCCGGCCTCGGTGTGCTGCTGGCCTATTCGATCTTCGGCACCGGGCTCGCCAAGAGCACCGCGCCGGCCGCGGCGATCATCCAGTTCTTCGGCGGCATCCACGAGATCTATTTCCCCTACGTGCTGATGAAGCCGATCCTGCTGCTCGGCACCATCGCCGGTGGCATGGTGGGCATCTTCACGCTGACCATTTTCGGCGCCGGCCTGCGGGCACCCGCCGCCCCGGGGTCGATCCTGGCGGTGTACGCGCAAACCCCGGGGGACAGTCTCGTCGGGGTCACCCTGTCGGTGCTGTTTGCCGCGACAACATCGTTCGTCATCTGTTCGCTGTTGCTGCGGATGAGCCGCAACAAGTCGGAGGAGTCCGGTGACCTGGCCGCCGCCACCGCATCGATGGAGGCGATGAAGGGCAAGAAGAGCTCGGTGTCCGGTGTGCTGACCGGTGTCGAGGAGGGCATCGAGGCCGAGGCCGAGGCCGCCGAAGAGGCCCACGAGATGAAGTCCAGGCGCAAGCCGATCCATCACATCGTGTTCGCCTGTGACGCCGGGATGGGCTCCAGTGCGATGGGTGCGTCGGTACTCCGCAACAAGATCAAGAAGGCCGGGTTCACCGACGTCACCGTGGTCAACGTGGCGATCGCGAACCTGACCGACGACATCGATCTCATCGTGACGCACCAGGACCTGACACCACGGGCGCAGACGATGTCGCCCAGCGCACAGCACGTCTCGGTCGACAACTTCATGAACAGCCCGAAGTACGAGGCAGATCGTCGAAGAGCTGAAGGTCACCAACAAACAGGACAGTGCCGCGCCCAGCTGAGTGCACCCGAGGGTGGGGGCCGATCGCGGTCGGCCCCCGCTCGCGCATCCGACCCTCGCACCAGAAAACCCCGCCCTGACAAAGGAGTTCGCGCAGTATGAGTGACATCTTGACGCTGTCCCAGATCAAGGTCCCCGGCACCGCCGCCACGAAGGACGACGCGATCCGGGAGGCCGGCCAGATCCTGATCGATGCGGGCGCGGTCAGCCCGGAATACGTGGACGCGATGTTCGAGCGGGAGAAGTCGGTCTCCACCTACATGGGCAACTTCCTGGCCATCCCGCATGGCACGAACGAGGCAAAGGACACCATCAAGTCCTCGGCACTGTCCGTGATCCGGTACGACAACCCGATCAGTTGGGACGGGAACGAGGTGCGGTTCGCGGTGGGTATTGCCGGGGTGAACAATGGTCACCTGGAAATCCTGAGCAAGATCGCCATCGTGTTCGCCGACATGGACGAGGTGAACAAACTACTCGCCGCGTCCTCCGCGGACGAGGTGTACGAACTGTTGCACGCCGTCAACGAGGACGACTGACTTTCGAGTCATCGTCACCGACAACGGTTATCCGGCAATGGTTGTCGGTGACGGCGTCGTTGCTCTGCCGCGACCCAAGCGGAGCGCCTAAGTCCGGCGCGCGATTCCCACCTGCGAAGCGCTGTCCGACGACACCGAAAGTCCCGCATTTGTGCGCAACATCCACCAACAAAGGAGCGAAACCTATGAAGGTTCTGCGGTTCTATGCCCCCAAGGATGTGCGACTGGAGGACGCCCCCGAACCCGAATGCGGCCCTGACGAGGTCAAATTACGGGTCAGGAACTGTTCCACCTGCGGCACCGATGTGAAGATCTTCAACAACGGTCACCAGAACCTCAGCCCGCCGCGGATCATCGGCCACGAGGTCGCCGGTGAGGTCGTCGAGGTCGGCGCGAACGTCTCCGGGTGGGCTCCTGGCGACCGCGCCCAGGTCATCGCGGCCGTGCCGTGCGGTGAGTGTTACGAATGCCGCAAGGGCTGGATGGCGGTCTGCGAGAACCAGACATCGGTCGGGTACCAGTACGACGGCGGGTTCGCCGAATACCTGATCGTCCCGCGCCAGGTGCTCAAAGTTGATGGCCTGAACCGGATCCCGGACAACATCGGGTTCGACGAGGCATCCGTGGCGGAACCGTTCGCGTGCGCGATCAACGCCCAGGAGTTGGTCAAGGTCGGCGACGGGGACACCGTCGTGGTGTTCGGCGCCGGACCCATCGGCTGCCTGCATATCCGGCTGGCCCGGGCCAACGGGGCGAGCCGGGTGTTCCTCATCGACGTCAACGTCGAGCGGCTCAAGATGTCCGCCGACGCCGTCAGGCCCGACGAGGTGATCAACGGCAGCGAGGTCGACGTCGTCGAGCGGGTGCTGGAACTCACCGACGGCCGCGGCGCGGACGTGGTGATCACCGCGACCGCCGCGAATGTCGCGCAGGAGCAGGCGATCCGGATGGCTGCCCGACGAGGCCGGATCTCCTTCTTCGGTGGCCTGCCCAAGACCAACCCGTTCATCTCCTGCGATTCGAACCTGGTGCACTACCGGGAATTGATGATCATGGGCGCGAACGGGTCGGCGCCGTCGCACAACAAGCGGGCACTGGAGTACATCGCCAGCGGCGAGGTGCCGGTCAAGGACCTGATCACCGTGCACCTCCCGCTGGAACGCGCGCTGGAAGCCTTCGACATCGTCGCCAAGGGCGAAGCCATCAAGGTCACCGTCGAACCCTGAGCCAACCCGCAACCCCTGCGTGCGGCTCGCGGGGCCGGTAGTCCCGACCGACTACCGGCCCCGCGCGCGCACCCTCGCGGCACCTGGCTGAGCGCCGTGTTTCCCGGCCGCCGCGGCGGCGGGTGCGTGCTGTCCGAGGTTGCAGCGTCATCGTCGAATGCGGGGGAGCCCGGTGATCGCCGACCTGCGAAACCCGCTGTTCCTGAACAGCGCCGGATCCGCTGCCGACCCCGTCGGCGATGCCGACCCGTTGCGGGCAGCGTTCCGGTTCGAGCTGCCAGCGGGACCGAACTGGTTCTCGGCGGGGATGTATGCGGTGCACGGTTATCGCAGCCCGGCAACGGCCGGGGTCGTCGCCGGGCCTCGCCTGCTGCTGGCCCATGCCCATCCCGAGCAGCGGGCCGCGTTCACCAAGGCATGGCGCCGCATGCTGTCCGGGGCAGGGCCGGTGACGCTGCGGTACCGGGTGGTCGGGGCTGACGGTGTCACCCGGCCCGTGTATCTCGCCGCCGGTCTTCAGCCGCGAGCGCGACGGGGCGGCATCGGTCTACGGGGTCATCGAACGGGACACCACGCTGGCCACCACCCGCTCCGCGCGACGGTCGCCGAAACCGACCGTCGGCGTCAGTTTCCGTAGCCGTCAGTTTCGGTAGCCGTGCGTTCAGTCGCGGCTGTCTCGGTAGCCGGCGTGCGGTGCAGCGCGTGCGGTGCAGCGCGTGCGCGGAACTCTCCCCAACGCAATCCGCCCGCTCTTGAAAACCAAGTACTATGCGCGCATACTATTTCCATGACGCTCATTGCCACCGCGCACACCAGTTCATCGGCCGCACCGTCGGCGTTCTTCGCCCGCTGGGCGGACATGGCCACCTGGCCGCAGTGGAACGCCGACACAGAATGGGTCCGGCTGGACGGAGACTTCGTGCAGGGCGCCACCGGCACGCTCAAACCCAAGGGCGGTCCGAAGGTCCGCTTCGTCGTCGAGCGACTGGTGCCCGGTCGGGAATTCGTCGACGTCTCGAAGTTGGTCGGGGCCCGACTCGACGTTCGATCATCGGGTCATCGAGCGCGCTGACGGCGGCAGTGACGTCACCGTCACCGTTTCCATGTCCGGCCCGCTGGGCAGGCTGTGGCTGCTGGTGCTCGGGTCCGGTATCCGGAGCAGCGCTCAGGCCGATCTGGACGCGCTGGCCCAAGCCGCCGAGGCAGCGACCGCGGCGCCGTGAGCACCCGGGGGCTGGCCACCGAACACCCCTCCGCCGACGAGAGCCCCGGCCTGTTGCTGTGGCAGGTGACGAATCGGTGGCAGGCGGCCCAGCGCGCCGCACTGAAACCGCACGGGCTCACCCATGTGCAGTTCGTGCTGCTGGCGTCGCTGACCTGGCTGCAGGCCGACGGGCCCGTCACCCAACGCGAACTCGCCGACCACGCCGCCACCGACCCGATGATGACCTCCCAGGTCCTGCGGGCGTTGGAGCAGCGTGCGCTCATCCGGCGCTCGGATCACCCCAGCGACAGGCGGGCGGTGGCCGTCGTGGTGACGCCGGCCGGGGCCGAACTCGCCAACCGGGCCAACGCGGCGGTCGAGGCCTGCGACCGCGCCTTCTTCGCCCGGCTCGGATCAGGCGTCAGGGCGTTCGCGGCCGCGCTGCGGGCGCTGCGCGAGCCCGCGAGCGTTGGCTGACGCCCCCCGCTGCCCGGCCTGTCCCCGGCCTCGGCAGCGCTCGCCCCTTGTGGAGGTGATCAGCGGGGTGCCCGTCGCGTATTCTCTGCTGTTGAAGTACCCAGCGCTGAGGTCCGGCCCGCCGCCGGTGGCTGTCCGCCGCCGATCGGGAGCCAGGCCGGCGCCGCGAAGGACCTGCCGTTCCCCGACCTCTTCATCGACGGCAGCCTCGATGGCGTCCAGCTCTTTGACCGCACGGCCGTGATTTGCAGGTCTCCCGCTCACGCGGGTAGCCTGAGCGACTGGCCCGGTCCTGCTGGGTCGCTGTCGTGTGCCCAGAGGCGCGTGGTCCGCGGACCATGCTCTGTGAGCATGCGACAGAACGTCGTACGTCCGGTCGTGCGCACGATCTTCTCGCGTGGTGAGCAGTGGGGGATCGATGCTCGAAGGCCCGCTGATCAGCGAGTTCTTCGGGTTCGCGCGTGGTCGGACGCCGATCTCAGATCGGGCGCACCGCACCTGAAGTCCACGAACGCCTGCCGTCCGTCGGCGGTCACCGCGAGGTGACAGCCAGACGCCGACCGGTGGTCGTCACCCGCCAGTCCGATGTTCACGCCCTGCCTCGTCCCGCGAAGGAAGAAGTCGCCAGCACATGCCCACGATCCAGCAGTTGGTCCGCAAGGGCCGCACCGAGAAGATCGGTAAGACGAAAACTCCGGCGCTCAAGGGGAGCCCGCAGCGGCGCGGTGTCTGCACCCGCGTCTACACGACCACCCCGAAGAAGCCGAACTCGGCGCTGCGCAAGGTCGCCCGGGTCAAGCTGACCAGCCAGGTCGAGGTCACCGCCTACATCCCCGGCGAGGGCCACAACCTGCAGGAACACTCCATCGTGCTGGTCCGCGGCGGCCGGGTGAAGGATCTCCCCGGCGTTCGGTACAAGATCATCCGTGGCTCGCTGGACACCCAGGGCGTCAAGAACCGCAAGCAGGCTCGCAGCCGGTACGGCGCGAAGAAGGAGAAGAGCTGACATGCCCCGCAAGGGACCTGCTCCGCGCCGGCCGCTCGTTGCCGACCCGGTGTACAACTCGCCGCTGGTGACCCAGCTGGTCAACAAGGTGCTGCTGGACGGCAAGCGCTCCATCGCCCAGTCCATCGTGTACGGCGCCCTCGAGGGCTGCCGGGAAAAGTCGGGCACCGACCCGGTCGTCACGCTCAAGCGCGCGCTGGACAACGTCAAGCCCGCGCTCGAGGTGAAGAGCCGCCGCGTCGGTGGCGCGACCTACCAGGTGCCGGTCGAGGTCAAGGCCGGCCGGTCGACCACCCTGGCGCTGCGCTGGCTGGTCGGCTACTCCAAGGCCCGCCGCGAGAAGACGATGACCGAGCGGCTGATGAACGAGCTGCTGGACGCCTCGAACGGGCTCGGCGCCTCGGTGAAGCGGCGCGAGGACACGCACAAGATGGCGGAGTCGAACAAGGCTTTCGCGCACTACCGCTGGTAGTGCGCTCCGACGGCGCCGGTCGGGAATGTATGCACCCCGGCCGGCGCTGTACCAGTGCTGCCCTCCGAGGGTCGAGCACCGGAGCCGTGCGGCACCCACCCCCTGATTTGAGACGAGGAAGAACCCACCGTGGCCACGAACGCCCTGGAAAAGGTCCGCAACATCGGGATCATGGCGCACATCGACGCGGGCAAGACCACCACGACCGAGCGCATCCTGTTCTACACCGGCATCACGTACAAGATCGGCGAGGTCCACGAGGGCGCCGCCGTCATGGACTGGATGGACCAGGAGCAGGAGCGGGGGATCACCATCACCTCCGCCGCCACGACGACGTCGTGGAAGGGTCACAAGATCAACATCATCGACACGCCCGGGCACGTCGACTTCACGGTTGAGGTCGAACGCTCGCTGCGCGTGCTGGATGGTGCCGTTGCCGTGTTCGACGGCGTCGCCGGTGTCGAGCCGCAGACCGAGCAGGTCTGGCGGCAGGCGGAGAAGTACCACGTGCCGCGGATGTGCTTCGTCAACAAGCTCGACCGCACCGGTGCGAACTTCTTCCGCTGCGTCGAGATGATGGTGGACCGGCTCGGTGCCACCCCGTTGGTGCTGCAGATCCCGATCGGCGCCGAGGGCGGTTTCATCGGTGTCGTCGACCTGCTGCAGATGCGGGCCCTGACCTGGCGCGGCGAGACCGTCAAGGGTGAGGACTACGAGGTCGAGGAGATCCCTGCGGATCTCGCCGATCAGGCCGCCGAGTGGCGCGAGAAGCTCATCGAGACGATCTCCGAGAACGACGACGAGGCCATGGAGGCCTACCTGGTCGGCGAGGAGCTCACCCTCGAGCAGCTGAACGCGGCGATCCGCCGGGCGACCATCGCCGGCAAGGTGAACCCGGTCGTCACCGGTTCGGCGTTCAAGAACAAGGGCGTGCAGCCGATGCTCGACGCGGTTGTCGAGTACCTGCCGTCCCCGCTGGACATCGGCGCCATCGAGGGCACGCCTGCCCGACGGGGTCACCCCGGCCGAGCGTCACCCCGACCCGAAGGACCACTTCGCCGGGCTGGCGTTCAAGGTCGCGACCGACCCGCACCTGGGCAAGCTGACCTTCCTGCGCGTCTACTCCGGCACCTTGAACACCGGTACCCAGGTCGTCAACGCGACCAAGGACCGCAAGGAGCGGATCGGCAAGATCTACCAGATGCACGCCAACAAGCGTGAGGAGCTGGCCTCGGTCAGCGCCGGCGACATCGTCGCCGTCATGGGGCTCAAGCAGACGACCACCGGCGACACGCTGTCCGATCCGGCGCACCAGATCGTGCTCGAGTCGATGAACTTCCCGGATCCGGTCATCTCGGTGGCCATCGAGCCGAAGACCAAGAGTGACCAGGAGAAGCTGGGCACCGCGATCCAGAAGCTCGCCGAAGAGGACCCGACGTTCAAGGTCAAGAACGACGAGGAGACCGGCCAGACGGTCATCTCCGGCATGGGCGAGCTGCACCTGGACATCCTGGTGGAGCGGATGCGGCGGGAGTTCAACGTCGACGCCAACATCGGCAAGCCGCAGGTCGCGTACCGCGAGACCATCCGCGGCACCGTGGAGAAGTACAGCTACGTGCACAAGAAGCAGACCGGTGGATCCGGGCAGTACGCCAAGATCCTCATCACGGTCGAGCCCTTGGACATGGAGCACTCCGAGGGAGCGACCTACGAGTTCGTCAATGCGGTCACCGGTGGACGTATCCCGAAGGAGTACATCCCCTCGGTGGACGCCGGTGCGCAGGACGCGCTGCAGTACGGCATCCTGGCCGGCTACCCGGTGCTCGGCGTCAAGCTGACCCTGGTCGACGGTGCGTACCACGAGGTCGACTCGTCCGAAATGGCGTTCAAGATCGCGGGTTCCATCGCGATGAAGGAAGCCGCCAGGATGGCGAAGCCGGTGCTGCTGGAGCCGCTGATGAGCGTCGAGGTCGTCACGCCCGAGGACAACATGGGTGACGTCATCGGCGACCTGAACTCACGGCGTGGGCAGATCCAGTCCATGTCCGAGCGTTCCGGTGCGCGCGTCGTCACGGCGCTGGTCCCGCTGTCGGAGATGTTCGGCTACGTCGGCGACCTGCGGTCGCGGACCCAGGGCCGGGCGTCGTACTCGATGGTCTTCGATCGTTACTCGGAGGTCCCGGCGAACGTGGCGAAGGAAATCATCGCGAAGCGTCGGATGGCACGAGGGAGCGCCAGCGACGAGGCACGGACGTCACGACGCGAGTACTGGTCGAGATCAGGCCAGTGACCGAGGAGCGGAGTAGTCCGGCGGATTGGCCCCACGGCGCGGCCATCCGTACCCTGCACAGTCGGGATGGTGGGCGGTTTCGCACCTCCACCGTCACGGGTCCGGGTTCGACAGAGAACCCGGTCCAGATCCATCCACCAACGCCCTGACGACCTGAATCAGTACCGGAAGTCGCATGGCGCATCAGAAGAGTCCTGAGGAGGACAGCAGTGGCGAAGGCGAAGTTCGACCGGAGCAAACCGCACGTCAACATCGGCACCATCGGTCACGTCGACCATGGCAAGACGACCCTGACGGCGGCCATCACCAAGGTGCTGCACGACAAGTACCCGACCCTGAACGAGGTATCCGCCTTCGATCAGATCGACAAGGCTCCCGAGGAGCGTCAGCGCGGCATCACCATCAACATCGCGCACGTCGAGTACCAGACGGCGAAGCGCCACTACGCGCACGTCGACGCCCCCGGCCACGCGGACTACATCAAGAACATGATCACCGGTGCCGCTCAGATGGACGGCGCGATCCTCGTGGTCGCCGCCACCGATGGTCCGATGCCGCAGACCAAGGAGCACGTGCTGCTGGCCCGTCAGGTCGGCGTGCCCTACATCCTGGTCGCCCTGAACAAGGCCGACATGGTCGACGACGAGGAGATCCTGGAGCTCGTCGAGCTCGAGGTTCGCGAGCTGCTCGCGGCGCAGGAGTTCGACGAGGACGCCCCCGTCATCCGTACCTCCGGCCTGAAGGCTCTCGAGGGTGACCCGAAGTGGGTCGAGACCGTCGTCGAGCTCATGGACGCCGTCGACGAGTCCATCCCGGAGCCCGTCCGCGACACCGAGAAGCCGTTCCTGATGCCCATCGAGGACGTCTTCACGATCACCGGTCGTGGCACCGTCGTCACCGGCAAGGTGGAGCGCGGCAAGGTCAACGTCAACGAGACCGTCGAAATCGTCGGGATCAAGCCGAAGTCCTTCCAGACCACGGTCACCGGCGTCGAGATGTTCCGCAAGCTGCTCGACTCGGGCCAGGCCGGCGACAACGTCGGGCTGCTGCTCCGTGGCACGAAGCGCGAGGAGGTGGAGCGCGGCCAGGTCGTCGTCAAGCCGGGCTCGATCACCCCGCACACCGAGTTCGAGGCGCAGGTCTACATCCTGGGCAAGGACGAGGGCGGGCGGCACACGCCGTTCTTCAACAACTACCGCCCGCAGTTCTTCTTCCGCACCACCGACGTGACCGGTGTGGTGAACCTCCCCGAGGGCACCGAGATGGTCATGCCGGGCGACACCACCGAGATGACGGTTTCGCTGATCCAGCCGATCGCCATCGAAGAGGGCCTGCGTTTCGCCATCCGTGAGGGTGGGCGCACCGTGGGTGCCGGTTCGGTCACCAAGATCATCAAGTGAGCTGACGCGGGCCGATCGGTCCGCTGAGGGTTCTCCGACAGGGCCTCGCCGCGATTCGTCGCGGCGGGGCCCTGTGGTGTTTCTTGGGTGTTGGGTTCGCATGAGGTCGGTGTCCCGTTCATCCGTCTCCTACCGGGCTCTGGGGTTACGCACAGTTTGGCGGCCGAATGTCCGCAGTCGATGCGACTACACCGCAGTACCGAGGTGGACATGAACAGGATGCGCCGGCTGTTGACCCGACGGCCGTGGATCACGGTGCTGATCGTCGTGATCGTTGCCGGCGGTATCGCTGGCGGGGTCTGGTGGTTCGCCGACCGGAACGCCAACGCCACCGCTGCCGCCTCCGGGCCGATCAACAGGCTGGTCGCCGCATCCGTCGGCACGATCAAGAAGAGCATCACGACGAGCGGCACGCTCACTCCGGCAGACCAGGAGCAGGTCAATTTCGCCGCGACCGGCACGGTGACGGCGGTCAACGTCAGTGCCGGTCAGACGGTCACCGCCGGTCAGCCGCTGGCGACCGTCGACACGCTGCAGATGCAGGCCACCCTCGCGGCCGACCAGGCCACGCTGGCCACCGACCAGGCCAAACTGGTCTCCGACCAGGACGCGTCGGCGTCCGACACGCAGGTCGCCGCCGATCAGGCCGCCATCGCTGTCGCCCAGGCCGACGTCAACGCGCGCCCAGACAGCGTTGAACTCCGCCACGTTGGCCTCGCCGATCGACGGGATCGTGGCCTCGGTCAACCTGACGGTGGGGCAGAAGGTCACCGCCTCGACCGGCTCGACCGCCTCGTCGGTGGCCGCTGCCTCGTCGGGAACCGGCAGTTCGGGTTCCGGTGCGGTCCGCTGGTGCCGGGGCAGGCGGCGGAGGTTCGGCGTCGGGGGGCAGCGGATCGGGCAGCGGGGCGTCCAGCAGCGACTCGTCCTCCAGCGCGCAGTTCGTCGTCGTCGGCACCGGATCCTGGAAGGCCGACGTCACCGTTGACGACTCCCAGGTGGGGCTGCTGGCAGCCGGCGATCAGGCCGAGTTGACGGTGACCGGCTCGGCGGGGGCAGCAGGATCGGCGCAGCCGATTTTCGGCACCATCCAGTCCGTCGGGTTGATCTCGACCAGCACGTCGGACACGGCCGCGTACCCCGTCGTGGTCCAGGTGACGGGCAGTCCGGACGGCCTGCACGACGGGACTGCGGTCAGCGTCTCGCTGATCTACAAGCAGCTGACCAACGTGCTGACCGTGCCCAGTGCAGCGGTGCACAGTGTGAACGGCCAGCAGGTGGTCTACGTGATGCCTGCCGATTCCGCCGCCGCGGCCAGCGCGTCCGTCGCGGCCTCTGCCGCGGCGGACCCATCCGCGGCGGCAGCCGCACCGGGCAGTGCTGGCGGTCAAACCGATGGCACGCCAGGCGGTTTCGCGGCACGGGCGGCGGCGGCAAGTGTCGACGTGTCGGCGGCGACGACCGTCCCGGTCACCGTCGGCGACACCGACGGGACAGCCACGGAGATCACCGACGGCCTGTCCGAGGGCGATCTGGTGGTCGTCACCACGACCGTCGGGACGGGGCGCACGGGCACCGGGACAGGCAACCCGACAGGCGGGCGGCTGGGCGGCGGTGCGGGTGGATTCGGCGGCAACGGTGGATTCGGTGGCGCGGGTGGATTCGGTGGCCGGGTGGCGCGGGTGGTGCCGGTGGATTCGGCGGGGCCGGGCGGGTGACCGGTGGGAACTGACGCCGAGGGCCGGGAGGGCCAGCACCCCGGTGCTGCAGAGCCGGCATCGGTGGGCCGGCAACACCCGGGAACAGATCCCGCACCGGTTCCGGTGATCGAGCTCTCGGAGGTCACCAAGATCTACCGAACAGGCTCGCTGGATGTGGCGGCGCTGCGCGGCGTCGACCTGACGATCCAGGCCGGCGAGTACGTCGCGATCATGGGTCCGTCCGGGTCGGGTAAGTCCACCTTGATGCACATCATCGGCTGCCTGGATGTGGCGTCCGTCCGGCACCTTCCGGCTCGCCGGCGAGGACGTCGGCGAGATGGACGAGGTGGACCTGGCGGAAATCCGCAACCGTCGGATCGGCTTCGTCTTCCAGCAGTTCAACCTGCTGCCCTCGCTGACGGCGTGGCGCAATGTCGAGCTGCCGCTCACCTACGCCCGGGTGCCGAGGGACGTCCGCAAGGCTCGGGCGTTGGAGGCGCTGGATCGGGTCGGGCTCGCGGATCGGGTCGATCACCGACCGGGTGAGCTGTCCGGAGGCCAGCAGCAGCGGGTCGCCGTCGCCAGAGCGCTGGTCACTGATCCGGCGCTGATTCTGGCCGACGAGCCCACCGGGAATCTCGATTCGGTGGCAACCGCGGATGTCCTCGCGATTGTTCGACGAACTGCACGAGCAGCAGCGAACCGTCGTGCTGATCACCCACGAGATGGAGGTCGCGCAGCGGGCGCACCGGATCATCCGGGTTCGCGACGGAATGATCCAATCGGGCTCGCATCGCGAGAGCAGTGACATCACCGAACCCGGTGAGATCCGGGGCGTCGATGGGACCCACGCCAGGGGCAGCGGTGTCGTTCCGGCGGTGAGCGGATGACCTGGTGGGAGACCATCCGTACCGGTTGGGACGCCATCCGCGGGCATCGGCTGCGCTCCGGGCTCACCATGCTGGGCATCCTGATCGGCATCGCGGCGGTGGTGCTGACGGTCGGTCTCGGCCTCGGCAGTCAGCAGGAGGTGGGTGCGCGGATCAGCTCGCTGGGCAGCAACCTGCTGATCGTCACGCCCGGAAGTTCGACGACGACGGCCGGCGTCCGCGGCGGGTTCGGCACCGCTTCGACCCTGACAACGGACGACGCAGACTGCGCTGGCCTCACCGGTCGCGGCGCCGGACATCGCGGCTGTCGCTCCGATCAAGTCCAGTTCGCAGGCGTTGACCGCGGGGTCCGCGAACTGGACGACGTCGGTGGTCGGGACGGAACCTTCCTGGCTGGATGTGCGTGCCCGCAGCCTGTCGGACGGCAGGTTCATCAGCACCGCCGACGTGGCGGACAGCGCGGCGGTCACCGTGCTGGGTTCGGAGACGGCAACCGAGTTGTTCGGCTCGACGGACGCCGTCGGGCGCACCGTCACCATCAACAACGTCGAGTTCAGCGTCGTCGGCGTGCTGGCATCGGCCGGTTCCGATGCCTCCGCCAACCTCGACGACCAGGCTGTGGTGCCGATCTCGACGGCGTCCAACCGGCTCGTCGGTGGGTCGACCCGCAACGCGGTGTCGACGATCTACCTCCAGGCGGCGTCGCCCGAGGTGCTGTCTGCGGCCTACCAGGAGGCCGACGCGCTGCTGCTCAACCTGCACCATGTCGCCACCCCGACCGCCGCCGATTTCACCATCAGCAGCCAGCAGACGCTGCTGGCCACCGCCACCTCGGTGAGCCGGACCCTGACCATCCTGCTCACCGGTATCGCGGCGCTGTCGTTGCTGGTCGGCGGCATCGGCGTGATGAACATCATGCTGGTCTCGGTGACCGAGCGGACCCGGGAGATCGGGCTGCGCAAGGCGTTGGGGGCACCGCCGGCGGCGATCCGCCGCCAGTTCCTGGTCGAGGCCACCGTGCTCGGGTTGGCCGGTGGACTGCTCGGCGCGGTGCTGGGTATCGCGTGTGCGCTGCTGCTGCCCGGGCTGCTCAGCACGACCATCATCGTCTCGCCCGCCGCGGTGATCGGGTCGATCGCCATCGCCATGGCCATCGGCGTCATCTTCGGTGTCTATCCCGCCACCCGGGCCGCGCGAATGGCCCCCATCGACGCGCTGCGCAGCGAGTGAGCGCCACCGTGTCCGACCCCAGCGGCTCGCCGTCCGCGTCGCGGACCCGTCCGTCTTCCGAAACCTCGCTCGGCACCCATTCGAAGGGCACGTCATGAGCCACGTCATGATCAGTACCCCCGTCCGTGTCCCGCCCGACCAACCGCGGCAGATGGGCCCGATCGATCGCGGTGGCCGGGCTGACCGTGTCGCTGGCCGCCGGAGCGGTCGCCTGCGGTGGGTCGTCGGTTGCCGGCGCTCCCGTTGCCCAAACGGGTGCCAGTGCGGCCACCAGCGCGCCCGGCACCAATCAGGGCACGGCCGGGCGGGGTGCCCGCGGTGGCGCCAACGGCACCAACGGCTTCGGCGGGATCCGCCCGGCGGCCTTCGGCACCATCGCCGCGGCGTCGCCCGGGATGTTCGAGGTGCAGAGCACGACCAGCCAGACGACGGTCAACTACTCCGCAACGACCGCGATCAGCCAGACCAAGACCGTGGACATCAGCGCGGTGACGGTGGGGTCCTGTGTGCTGGCCACCGCCGGCGGCGCGCCGGGAGCCGGCGGCTCGGGCCAGGCGTCGGGATCGGCCGGCGCGACCCCGAGCACCACCGCACCGACGACCGCCGCACCGACCACCGCACCGACAACGGCCCCCAGTTCGTCCGGCACCTCGTCTTCGGGCCTGACCGCAACCTCCGTGCGGATCAGCGCGCCGGTCAACGGTGCTTGCACCGGTCTGTTCGGTGGCGGCGCCGGCGGCCGGTTCGCTCCGGGCGGTGCCGGTGGAGGGCGGCACGGGCACGTCGCAGCCACCGGGCAGGAACCATCGGGGTCGGCAACGGCCGGCGGTCAGGGCCGCGCCGGAGGCTTCGGTGGCCGGGTCGCGATCGGGACGGTGACCTCGGCGGGATCGGGGTCCATCGTGATCACCCCCGTGGCCCTGCCGAACGGTGGTGCAGCGGAGACCTCGAGCGCGGCCGGCTCCACGCCGGCGCCGGTCACCGTCACGGTCACCGCCGACACCGTGTACAGCCAGTCGGGTCCGACCGACTCGAGCGCCATCCAGGTCGGACTGTGCGCTTCGGTCACCGGCACCGCCGACACCACGGGAGCGGTCGCGGCTACGGCGATCGCGTTGAGCACGCCGGGCGCCCAGGGCTGCACGACCGGGTTCGGCCGGCGTGGTCCAGGCCGGACAGTCGGGCCAGAGCAGTACCAGCGGAACGGCGACGAGCAATGGGTGAGCATTCGGCAGATCCACCAACTGTTCCGCTGGTGACGGTGCCGGGCCGGTGCCGGTGCCGGTGCCGGGACGGCCGCCGGTGCGGTGCCGGCCGCAGTGCGCAGGCGCAACCGACGGCGGCAGCGTCGCCGGGTGACCGTGGGAATCGTGGCGGTCGCCGCTCTCGCGCTCGCGGGCACCGGCATCGCCATGGCCAGGACCGGGAACGCCGGGGCCACCTACCGGACGGCGACCGCCGGAACCGGCTCGGTGGAGCAGATCGTCCGGTCGGTCGGCACCGTGAGCTCGGCCGCCAAGGTCGCTGCGTCCTTCTCCGTTGCCGGAACGGTGGCGGCCGTGCCGGTGAAAATCGGCGACCAGGTGACTGCCGGGCAGACCCTGGCAACGCTGGATCCCGCCGCGCTGAACAATGCCGTCGACTCCGCCAACAGTGCGGTCACCAAGGCACAGGACACCCTGGCCACCGACCAGGCGAGCCAGACCGCGACCGGCACGTCGACGTCGGACACCGGCTCGACATCCGGCACGGACCCGGCAGCCAGCACCCAGAGTGCCGATACCGCAACGGATTCCGGTTTCACCTCGTCGGGCCTGCGGTCCGCCGGCTCGGCGCTGCAGGTGCGGTTGGTGTCCGCGGTGGCACCCGGCGGAGGCAGTGACGTCGCCTCCCTGGTGGCCGCGGTGAGCGCTGCCCAAAAGGATGTGCTCGCCCAGCAGCGCAAGGTCGACAGCGACATCGGCACCACCGACGCCGACGTCGACGGCGAAAAGACCGTGTGTGGAACGATTCTCGCGCCCGGCGGCGGCGGGACCAGCCCGGGCAGCACGGTGACCCAGACCCAGACTGCGACCGCAACCGAAACCCAGACGGAAACCGAAACCGAGACCGAGACCGAGACGGACTCGGCGACGACCACGGTCACCGCCCCGCCGCCGGACGTCACGGACACGGCGACGACAGCGGCCGGGGACGCAACGACCGTGATGACCAATGCCGGTTTCAGCGAGCACGCGATCGCCACCTCGGCGGCCATCCTGCAGGCCGCCTTCCAGCAAGCCGTCGATTCACCACCAGCGACGGAAAGTCCCTCGGGATCCGACGCCGATGCGCTGTCGGCGTGCCAGGTCGCGATCGGCCGGGTGATCGACGACCAGACCCAGGTCGCCCAGGACCAGACAGACCTGCAGAAGCTGGAGTCGGCGCTGGACGACGCGGTCACCGCGCTGCGGGCGGCCGACCAAGGGTCTACCGGCGGTACGTCGGGCGGTTCCGGCGCAGGCGGCTCGGGGTCGGGCGGTTCGGCGAGTGGCAGCGGTACGGGAGGTGGCAGCGGGTCCGCGGGTGGTAGTGGTTCCAGATCGGCATCGGGTACGTCCGCAGGATCGGGCGCGGGGACGGCCGGCAGGTCGGCGACGGGATCCGGTTCCGGTACCACCGGCGCATCGGGAGCGGAGCGGGTCGGGATCGGGCAGTGGGTCCGGATCGGGCAGTGGGTCCGGATCGGGCAGTGGGTCCGGATCGGGCAGTGGGTCCGGGATCGGGAGCGGGTCCGGATCGGGCTCGGCATCGGGCGCCGGGTCGGGTGGCTCCGCGGCCGGCTCTTCCGCCACGCCGGCGACCGCCGAGCAGCTATCGGCGGACCAGGCGCAGATCGATGCGGCCCAGGCATCTCTGGCGGTCGCTCAGGCCGACGTCGGCCAGGCGACCCTGACCAGCCCGCTGGCCGGCACTGTCGCCGCTGTCGCCATCTCCGCCGGCCAAGCGGTGAGCGCGTCGTCCACCTCGGAGACGATCACCGTCATCGGCCCGGGGAACTACCAGGTCAGCACGACCGCTGCGCTGTCGGTCGTGGACAAGATCAAGGTCGGCCAGCGCGCAACGGTGGCGGTCGACGGCGTGAGCAGCCCGCTGACCGGAAAGGTTGCTGTCATCGGCGCTTTGAAGAGCTCGACGAGCAGCAGCACCAACCCCGTCTACCCGGTGTTGATCACCCTCGACACGACCGACCTGACGTTGTTCAACGGGGCGGGCGCCTCGGTGTCGATCACGGTCGGTGACGTCGACGGCGTGCTCACGGTGCCGAGCTCGGCGATCAAGACCGTCGGCTCGCAGAGCACGGTCCAGGTGCTGACCAACGGCGTGCCCACCACGACGGCGGTCACGGTGGGCGCGATCGGAAACGACCTGACCCAGATCCTGTCCGGCATCAGCGCAGGCGATCAGGTGGTGATCGCCGAGATCAGTGCCGCACTGCCGACAGCCACCACGACCGCGGGCGCCGGCGCCGTTGCGGGTCTCGGCGGCGGTGCGGGCGGCGGCCCGGGCGGCGGCGGCTTCGGCGGAGCAGGGGGGCGTGGCGCCGGAACGGGCGGTTTCGTCCGGCCAGGTGGCTGAAACCCAAGCGGTTGACCCCGCTTCGGGCTCGTCTGGGTCCGTCGGGATCGGCCGGGCGGACGCCACGGTGCCCGTCAGTGCCCTGATTTGAAGTCGCCCCCCGCCATGAGGCATACTTCTCGGGTTGCCCTCAGCGGGGTTGCGCTTTTGCGCGGCCCTGATCAGGTCGGCACAGCACGGGTAAGGTGGATCGAGTTGATCTACAGCCGGTGCTGCGACGGCGGGGCAACCAGCAGCTATCCGAGCACCACCGACCATGTTGCGCTCACACGAGCGTGACCGGTCCACCAGCATTCGCCGGATTTCTCAGGCGGATGCCCGGAGTTCGGGCGACACGCCCGACCACGTGGACCGGTGATCCCGGACAGATGAACAGTGGCGGCGGACCTGGTCCGTCCGGCCCGGCGCGCGTGCGCGTCGTGCCACGGGTGCGCGCGAGCGCGTCAGCGCGACCAGCAGTGCCCGCAGGACCAGCAGTACGGCAGACCAGCGACCAGCACCATTGATGCACGAGAGAAGCGGCAGCAGCCGCGACAAGCGAGAGGGACGGCAAGCGTGGCGGGACAGAAGATCCGCATCCGGCTCAAGGCCTACGACCACGAGGCGATCGATGCGTCAGCGCGCAAGATCGTCGAGACGGTGACCCGCACGGGCGCCCGGGTGGTCGGCCCCGTGCCGCTGCCCACCGAGAAGAACGTGTACTGCGTCATCCGCTCGCCGCACAAGTACAAGGATTCGCGCGAGCACTTCGAGATGCGCACGCACAAGCGGCTGATCGACATCCTCGACCCGACGCCCAAGACGGTGGACGCGCTCATGCGCATCGACCTGCCGGCGTCCGTGGACGTCAACATCCAGTAATCGATCCTCGACGGGCCCGGCGAGATCGATCACCGGCGCCCTGTCAGGGCCACCAGCTGCACACGTCTGCACAGGAGATGGGTACTTCCAACATGGCACACACGATCAAGGGAATCCTGGGCCACAAGCTCGGGATGACCCAGGTCTTCGACGAATCGAACCGGGTCGTCCCGGTGACGGTCGTCGCGGCCGGGCCGGTCGTCGTCACCGCTGTCCGCACTCCGGAAACCGACGGCTACACCGCCGTGCAGTTTGCGTTCGGCGCCGTCGACCCGCGCAAGGTGACCAAGCCGGTCGCCGGGCACTTCGCCAAGGCGGGCGTCACGCCGCGCCGGCACATTGCCGAGCTGCGCACCGACGACGTCTCGGCGTACACGGTCGGGCAGGAGCTGACCGCCTCCGAGGTCTTCGACGCGGGCGTCATCGTCGACGTCACCGGGACCTCGAAGGGCAAGGGCACCGCCGGCGTCATGAAGCGGCACGGCTTCAAGGGCCTCGGCGCCGGTCACGGCGTGCAGCGCAAGCACCGCTCGCCTGGCTCCATCGGTGGCTGCTCGACCCCGGGCCGGGTTTTCAAGGGCCTGCGGATGTCCGGCCGGATGGGCAACGAAAAGGTGACCACCCAGAACCTGACCATCCACGCGGTGGACGCGGACAAGGGCCTGGTGCTGATCCAGGGCGCCGTTCCCGGCCCCAAGGGCGGCGTGGTGCTGATCCGTTCCGCGGTGAAGAGCCTCGACAAGACGCCGAAGGGTGGCTCCCAGTGACGACCGTTCAGATCACCACGCCGAGTGGGACGACCGACGGCAGCGTCGAGCTGCCCGACTCGATCTTCGACGTCACGGCCAACGTGCCGCTGATGCACCAGGTCGTCGTGGCCCAGCTCGCCGCCGCTCGGCAGGGCACCCACAAGACCAAGACCCGCGGTGAGGTCTCCGGCGGCGGAAAGAAGCCGTACCGGCAGAAGGGGACCGGCCGCGCGCGGCAGGGTTCCACCCGCGCGCCGCAGTTCAACGGCGGCGGCGTCGTGCACGGCCCGGTCCCGCGCAGCTACACGCAGCGGACCCCGAAGAAGATGAAGGCCGCCGCACTGCGCGGCGCGCTGTCCGATCGGGCCCGCAACGGCAACGTGCACGTGCTGTCCTCGCTGGTCGAGGGCCAGGCGCCGTCCACCAAGACGGCCCGCGCCGCGCTCAACGCCGTCTCCAACGCCAAGAACATCCTGGTGGTGCTCGCCTACGGCGACGATCTCGGCTGGAAGAGCCTGCGGAACGTCCCCGAGGTGCACCTGCTGACCGCCGGTCAGCTCAACACCTACGACGTGCTGGTCAGCGATGACGTGGTGTTCACCCGTGCCGCCCTCGACGAGTTCCTGGCCGGCAAGAACGTCGGCGCCGGTTCGCTCGAGAGTTCAGAGGGCTCAGTGGGTACCGAGGCTGCCGACACGGCACCGGCCGGCCGGCATGCGGCCGCCGATCGTCGCGACGTCACCGACGAGACAGTCACCGACGAAGCCGCTGACGACGATGAAGGGGAGGCCGCGAAGTGATCTACGACCCGCGCGACATCATCCTGCGACCGGTCGTGTCCGAGAAGAGCTACGGCCTGCTCGAGTCCGGCTCCTACACCTTCGAGATCCACCCCGACGCGAACAAGACCCAGGTCAAGATCGCCATCGAGAAGATCTTCGACGGGGTCAAGGTCGTGTCGGTGAACACCATCAACCGGCAGGGCAAGCGCAAGCGCACCCGCGCCGGATACGGGCAGCGTAAGTCGACCAAGCGCGCGATCGTCACGCTGTCCAAGGACAGCAA
Organism: uncultured Actinomycetota bacterium; assembly: GCA_963709895.1. Classification (GTDB taxonomy): domain Bacteria; phylum Actinomycetota; class Actinomycetes; order Mycobacteriales; family Nakamurellaceae; genus Nakamurella. The sequence goes on from CAVPYD010000007.1 coordinate 42,769, forward strand.
GCCGATCGACGTCTTCTCGGGCGCCTGAGCCGGGCAGGAAGAAAAACCATGGGTATCCGTAAATACAAGCCGACGACCCCAGGTCGCCGCGGCTCCTCGGTGAGCGATTTCGCCGAGATCACCCGCGACACCCCGGAGAAGTCGCTGGTCCGTCCGCTGCATTCCAAGGGCGGCCGCAACGTGCACGGTCGGGTCACCACCCGGCACCAGGGCGGCGGTCACAAGCGGGCGTACCGCGTGATCGACTTCCGGCGTTCGGAGAAGGACGGGGTGCCGGCCACGGTCGCGCACATCGAGTACGACCCGAACCGCACCGCCCGGATCGCGCTGCTGCACTTCGCGGACGGCGACAAGCGCTACATCATCGCCCCGGAGAAGCTGCGTCAGGGCGCCACGGTGGAGACCGGCCCGTCGGCCGACATCAAGCCGGGCAACAACCTGCCGCTGCGCAACATCCCGGTCGGCACCGTGGTGCACGCCATCGAGCTGCGGCCCGGTGGCGGCGCGAAGATCGCCCGCTCCGCCGGCGCCAAGGTGCAGCTGGTCGCGAAGGACGGTCCCTACGCCCAGCTCCGGATGCCGTCGGGCGAGATCCGCAACGTCGACGTGCGCTGCCGCGCCACGGTCGGCGAGGTGGGCAACGCCGAGCAGGGCAACATCAACTGGGGCAAGGCCGGCCGGATGCGCTGGAAGGGCAAGCGCCCGACCGTCCGCGGCGTCGCGATGAACCCGGTCGATCACCCGCACGGCGGTGGCGAGGGCAAGACCTCAGGTGGCCGTCACCCGGTGAACCCGGGCGGCAAGCCGGAGGGACGCACCCGGCACCCGAAGAAGGCCAGCGACGCGATGATCGTCCGGCGCCGGCGCAAGGGTGGCAAGAAGCGGTGACGTCCTTGACCAACACCTTGATTCACACAGCACACACCAACTCCATCGTCCATTTCTCCACGACCACCGAGAGCTGAGCAGGAAGGTAGGCAAGAGATGCCACGCAGTCTCAAAAAGGGCCCGTTCATCGACGACCACCTGCTCAAGAAGGTGGACGCGGCGAACGACAAGGGCGCCAAGTCCGTCATCAAGACCTGGTCACGCCGCTCGACGATCATCCCCGACATGCTCGGGCACACCATCGCCGTGCACGACGGCCGCAAGCACGTGCCGGTGTTCGTCACCGAGTCGATGGTCGGCCACAAGCTTGGCGAGTTCGCCCCGACGCGGACGTTCAAGGGCCACATCAAGGACGACCGTCGTGCGCGGCGGGGTTAGGGAAGGAATACGCAAATGAATGCCAAGGCAGAGCAGGCAGCGAAGAGCTGCCGCGCGCCCGGGCTCAGGTGCGGTACGCCAACCTGACGCCGATGAAGGCCCGCCGGGTGGTCAACCTGATCCGTGGGTTGGACGCAGCGTCGAGCGGCTTCCGTCCTGAAGTTCTCCCCGCAGGCCGCGAGCGAGCCGGTGGCCAAGCTGCTGGCCTCCGCCGTGGCCAACGCGGAGAACAACCAGGGTCTGGACCCGAGCACGCTGGTCGTCGACACCATCTACGTCGACGAGGGCCCGACGCTCAAGCGGTTCCAGCCGCGGGCGCAGGGCCGGGCGTTCCGGATCCGCAAGCGGACCTGTCACATCACCATCGAGCTGGTGTCGGTCGATTCAGATGTCACAGCTTCGAATGGCCGAAAAGATGGTCGCCGCAGCAGCAGTGGCAACTCGAGCACGAAGGGAAGGACCCGCTAGTGGGTCAGAAGATCAACCCGCACGGGTTCCGTCTCGGCATCACCACCGACTGGAGCTCCCGCTGGTATGCCGACAAGTCGTACGCGGACTACGTCGCCGAGGACGTGCAGATCCGCAAGCTGATGGCCAAGGGCATGGAGCGCGCCGGCATCTCCAAGGTGGAGATCGAGCGCACCCGTGACCGGGTCCGGGTGGACATCCACACGGCCCGTCCCGGCATCGTCATCGGTCGCCGCGGCGCCGAGGCCGACCGCATCCGCGGTCAGCTCGAGAAGCTCACCGGCAAGCAGGTCCAGCTGAACATCCTCGAGGTGCGCAACCCCGAGTCCGATGCCCAGCTGGTCGCCCAGGGTGTCGCCGAGCAGCTGTCCAACCGTGTCTCGTTCCGTCGCGCGATGCGCAAGTCGATGCAGTCGGCCCAGCGCTCGCCGCAGGTCAAGGGCATCCGGGTGCAGTGCTCGGGTCGCCTCGGCGGCGCCGAGATGAGCCGGTCGGAGTTCTACCGCGAGGGTCGGGTGCCGTTGCACACCCTTCGCGCCGACATCGACTACGGCTTCTTCGAGGCGAAGACCACCTTCGGCCGGATCGGCGTGAAGGTCTGGATCTACAAGGGCGACAAGTCCGGGACCCTGGCCGAGCAGCGCGCCGCCGACGCGGCCGCCGCCCAGCGCGGAGCCCGCGAGCGTACCGACGGCCGTGGCCGTGACGACCGCGCTGATCGCCCGCGAGGCCGCCGTTCCGGCTCGTCCGGCACCACCCCGACCTCCACCGAGGCCGGCCGTGCCGCCGTCGAAGAGAACCCGGAAGCCGCTGCGCCCGAGAGCACAGGGGTCTGATCATGCTGATTCCCCGCAAGGTGAAGCACCGCAAGCAGCACCGTCCGCACCGGACCGGGATGGCCAGCGGCGGCACCACCGTGACCTTCGGTGACTACGGCATCCAGGCTCTCGAGCCCGCCTACGTCACCAACCGGCAGATCGAGTCCGCCCGTATCGCCATCAACCGGCACATCCGCCGTGGCGGCAAGGTGTGGATCAACATCTACCCGGACCGCCCGCTGACCAAGAAGCCTGCCGAGACCCGGATGGGTTCCGGCAAGGGTTCGCCGGAATGGTGGGTGGCCAACATCAAGCCGGGCCGCGTGCTGTTCGAGATGAGCTACCCGACCGAGGCCATCGCCCGCGAGGCGCTGCGCCGCGCGATCCACAAACTGCCCATGAAGTGCCGCATCGTGACCCGGGAGGGTGGTGAGTCCTGATGGTGAGCACCACGAACGAACTGCGTGAGCTCGGCCAGGACGAACTGGTCGCCCGGCTGCACGAGCACAAGGAGGAGCTGTTCAACCTCCGGTTCCAGATGGCCACCGGTCAGATGGACAACAACCGGCGGCTGCGGACGGTCCGGCACGACATCGCCCGGATCTACACCGTCATGCGCGAGCGCGAGCTCGGGCTGTCGGTCGGGCCTGACGGGCCGATCACTACAGGAGGTGTCGCGTGAGCGAACCACAGGAAGTCACCGCTGACGCGAGTAGTTCAGAGGAAGCGCCGGCGGTGACATCAGAGACAGCAGAGACTTCAGCGAAGAAGCGCGGCGAGCGCAAGACCCGCGAGGGCATGGTCGTCTCGGACAAGATGGACAAGACGATCGTGGTCGAGCTGGAGGACCGGGTGAAGCACCCGCGCTACTCCAAGGTCATCCGTCGGACCACCAAGGTCAAGGCGCACGACGAGAACGGCACCGCCGGCATCGGCGACCGGGTCCTGCTGGCCGAGACCCGGCCGCTGTCCGCCACCAAGCGGTGGCGGCTGGTGCAGGTCCTCGAGCGGGCCCAGTAATACCGAGATCCAGTGCCGCCCACCCCCTCGCGGGGTGGTCGGGGCGAGTGAAGACAGAGAATTTTGCAGGGGCAATCCAGTGCTTGCAGGCGGAGAACCCTCCGGCGAGCGCACATCGCAAAGGTTGGGACTGACGTGATTCAGCAGGAGTCCAGGCTCCGGGTCGCCGATAACACCGGCGCCAAGGAGATCCTGTGCATCCGCGTGCTCGGCGGCTCCTCCCGTCGGTACGCAGGCATCGGAGACATCATCGTGGCGACCGTCAAGGACGCGATCCCCGGTGCCGGTGTCAAGAAGGGCGACGTCGTCAAGGCCGTCATCGTGCGCACCGTCAAGGAGAAGCGCCGGGCGGACGGGTCGTACATCCGCTTCGACGAGAACGCCGCAGTGCTGCTCAAGGGCGACGGCGACCCGCGGGGCACCCGCATCTTCGGGCCGGTCGGCCGGGAGCTGCGCGACAAGAAGTACATGAAGATCATTTCGTTGGCGCCGGAGGTGCTGTGATGGGCATGAAGGTGAAGAAGGGCGACACCGTCCTGGTCATCGCAGGAAAAGACAAGGGCGCCAAGGGCAAGGTCATCCAGGCCTACCCGGAGACCAGCCGCGTGCTGGTCGAGGGCGTCAACCGGATCAAGAAGCACACCAAGGTCTCGACGACCCAGCGTGGCGCGAAGTCCGGCGGCATCGTCACCCAGGAGGCGGCGATCCACATCTCCAACGTGCAGGTTGTGGACGGCGACAACAAGCCGACCAGGGTCGGCAAGCGCATCGATTCGGAGGGCCGGCGTGTTCGCGTGTCGCGCCGTTCCGGTAAGGACATCTAGGCATGACGAGTTCAACCATCGCAGAGGCGAGCACGCCGCCGCGGCTGAAGACGCGGTACGCCGAGGAGATCAAGCCGGCGCTGCTGGAGCAGTTCAGTTTCGACAACGTCATGCAGATTCCGCGCGTGGTCAAGGTTGTCGTGAACATGGGCGTCGGCGAGGCCGCGCGTGACGCGAAGCTGATCGAGGGCGCTGTCCGCGATCTGGCGACGATCACCGGGCAGAAGCCGGTGATCCGCAAGGCGACCAAGTCCATCGCGCAGTTCAAGCTCCGCGAGGGCATGCCGATCGGCGCCAAGGTGACCCTGCGCGGCGACCGGATGTGGGAGTTCCTGGACCGGCTGCTGACCATCGCGCTGCCCCGTATCCGTGACTTCCGCGGCCTGTCGGGCAAGCAGTTCGACGGCAACGGCAACTACACCTTCGGTCTGTCGGAGCAGTCGATGTTCCACGAGATCGACATCGACCGGATCGACCGGCCCCGCGGCATGGACATCACTGTGGTGACCACCGCCGCCACGGACGACCAGGGGCGCGCGCTGCTGCGGCAGCTCGGCTTCCCGTTCAAGGAGAACTGAGATGGCCAAGACCGCGCTGATCATGAAGGCCAAGCGCAAGCCCAAGTTCAAGGTGCGCGGGTACACCCGTTGCAACCGGTGCGGCCGCCCGCACTCGGTCTACAAGAAGTTCGGCCTGTGTCGGATCTGCCTGCGCGAGATGGCGCACGCCGGCGAGCTGCCCGGCGTCACCAAGTCGTCCTGGTAAACGCTGGCTGCCGCCAGTAGGCCAACGGACGGCCTTCGGCCGGCTCGAAGCCTCAGGCGGCACCCCCGTCCTGCGCGGATCAACGTGGTCAGCGCGGACAAACTCGTTGACTCCCGTCACTCGAGTCCCATAACAAGCACGTTCGTCCGCGCAGTCGAAGTTGATCCGCGCTGACAAACCGACATCGTCACAGGCCCACGACCGGCGTGACCGGCCAAGGAACCAGGCGAGAGAGGCACGACCGACCATGACCATGACCGACCCGATCGCGGATTTCCTGACAAGGATCCGCAACGCCAACTCGGCGTATCACGAAGAGGTCGTCATGCCCTTCTCGAAGTTGAAGGGCAACATCGCCGACATCCTGGTCAAGGAGGGCTACATCGCCTCCTGGACCACCGCCGAGGCACCCGTGGGCAAGTCCCTGGTGGTCAACCTCAAGTACGGCCCGAACCGCGAGCGGTCCATCGCCGGAGTGCGCCGGGTGTCCAAGCCGGGGCTGCGCGTCTACGCGCGCTCGACCGAGCTGCCCAAGGTGCTCGGCGGGCTGGGCATCGCCATCATCTCGACCTCGACCGGTCTGCTGACCGACCGGCAGGCCGCCAAGAAGAAGGTGGGCGGGGAAGTCCTCGCCTACGTCTGGTAAGGGGGAACGACATGTCACGAATCGGAAGACTGCCGATCCCCGTTCCTGCCGGGGTCGACGTGAGCATCGACGGATCGCTGGTGACGGTGAAGGGTCCCAAGGGCTCCCTCACGCACACCGTGGTCGAGCCGATCTCCATCAGCCGGGAGGACGGCGAGCTGGTGGTGACGCGCCCGGACGACGAGCGCGATTCCCGCGCCCGGCACGGGCTGACCCGCACGCTGGTCAACAACATGGTCGTCGGCGTCACCCAGGGCTACACCAAGTCGATGGAGATCGTCGGCGTCGGTTACCGGGTGACCGCCAAGGGCAGCAACCTCGAGTTCGCCCTCGGCTACTCGCACCCGGTGCCGGTCGAGGCGCCGAAGGGCATCACCTTCGTCGTCGAGTCCCCGATCAAGTTCCGGGTCGAGGGCATCGACAAGCAGCAGGTCGGCGAGGTTGCCGCGAACATCCGCAAGCTCCGCAAGCCCGACCCGTACAAGGGCAAGGGCGTGCGGTACGCCGGCGAGGTCGTCAGGCGCAAGGTCGGAAAGACAGGTAAGTGATCATGGCAACCTCCGTTTCCCATGCGCGGCGTACCGCGCGGACCCGGCGCCACTTCCGGCTGCGCAAGAAGGTCACGGGTACCACCGCGCGTCCGCGCCTGGTGGTCACCCGGTCGTCCCGGCACATCGGTGCCCAGTTGGTCGACGACTCGACCGGCCGCACCCTGGCCTCGGCCTCGACGCTGGAGGCGGACCTGCGTGCCGCCGACGGTGACAAGAGCGCCAAGGCCCGCAAGGTCGGCGAACTCGTCGGCCAGCGTGCCGTCGCCGCCGGCGTGACCGCGGCGGTCTTCGACCGCGGTGGCGATGCCTACCACGGGCGCGTTGCCGCGCTCGCGGACGGCGCCCGCAGCGCCGGACTGGAGTTCTGACGATGACCAGTTCCACCACAGCATTCGACTGCATGATCGAGAGGGATATCTGATGCCCGGAGCACAACGCGGCGGCTTCGGCGGCGGCGACCGCGCGGGCGGTACCGGTGACCGCGCTGGTGGCGACCGTCGGGATCGCCGGGGCGGACGCGACGGCCGTCGTGACGCACCCGTCGAGAAGAACCCGCTGCTCGAGCGCATCGTGGTGACCAACCGGGTCGCCAAGGTCGTCAAGGGTGGCCGGCGGTTCTCCTTCACCGCTCTGGTCGTCGTCGGTGACGGCGACGGCTCGGTCGGCGTCGGCTACGGCAAGGCCAAGGAGATCCCTGCGGCCATCGCCAAGGGCGTCGAAGAGGCCAAGAAGTACATGTTCAAGGTGCCCCGCATCGCCTCCACCATCCCGCACCCCGTGCAGGGTGAGGCGGCGGCTGGTGTGGTGCTGCTCCGTCCGGCCAGCCCCGGTACCGGCGTCATCGCCGGCGGCCCGGTGCGTGCCGTGCTGGAATGCGCCGGCATCCACGATGTGCTGAGCAAGTCGCTCGGCTCGGACAACCCGATCAACATCGTGCACGCCACCATCCAGGCGCTGAAGAACCTGCAGCGTCCGGAAGAGGTTGCCGCCCGCCGTGGGCTGCCGATCGAGGATGTCGCGCCGGCAGCCATGCTGCGGGCGCGCGCCGGCCAGGGGGTGTGACGCCATGGCTCAACTGAAGGTGACCCAGGTCAAGTCCACCATCGGCAACAAGCGCCCGGCCCGCGAGTCGGTCCGGTCGCTCGGCCTCAAGCGCATCCACCACAGCGTGGTCGTCGAGGACAACGCGGTGAACCGCGGGTACATCAACCGCGCGACTCATTTGCTGACTGTTGAGAATGTCGGCAAAGAGGGGAATGACGAGCTGTGACCATCAAAGTCCATCACCTGCGCCCCGCACCGGGCGCGAAGACCGCCAAGACCCGCGTCGGTCGCGGCGAGGGCTCCAAGGGCAAGACCGCCGGTCGCGGCACCAAGGGCACCGGCGCCCGGAAGAACGTCCCCGCGGCGTTCGAGGGCGGCAACCTGCCGCTGCACATGCGGCTGCCCAAGATGCGCGGCTTCAAGAACCGCTTCCGGGTCGCGTACCAGGTGGTCAACGTCGGTCAGCTGGCCACGTTGTTCCCCGAGGGCGGCACGGTCGGCGTCGACGAGCTGGTGAAGGCCGGCGCGGTGCGGTCCGGCCAGCCGGTCAAGGTCCTCGGTGACGGGGACATCGACGGCGTCTCGCTGCAGGTCTCGGCCAACGCGTTCTCGGCCTCGGCCATCGACAAGCTGGCCGCGGCCGGCGGGAGCGCCGCCACCATCTGATCAGCCCAGCTGACCGCGCTTGTCTGATCACGCAACCCAACAGCACAGTCTCAAATAGCACACCAACACTGCCGCCCGGCGCACCCGCTGATTTCCGCGAGATGCACGGGCGGCAGTGCTGTTTCTCTCCCGCAGTTTCGCGCCGACCTGCGACTGTTTCCGGTGGTCGAGGCGGTGCAGAGTAGCGGCAACCCCTTGACGGCCCATGATCAACGTGCTTGATTCTGGCGCCAGCGGAATTCATCGCGGCACTGCGAGGAGCGTGCGCGGCGGCGCCCGCGGCAACCATCGTCAAGGGCGAGGAGTCCCGGGTGACAGGCATCGAGACGCACCGCTGCGGCTGGCCTCTGGACCCGGAGCAAGCGGGGTGGCCGACCATGACGATCGTCGTCGGGTACCTCCCAGCGAAGGGTGGCCGGGCGTCCCTGGACCTGGCCGCGGAACTGGCCCGCTCCGGGTTGCAGGAAGACCTCGCGGTGGTGACGGTCATCGCGCAGCATTGGGCGGCACCGTCCCTGGCCAAGGTTGACGCCGAATTCGTCGCATGGACCCACCAGACCGGCGAACAGGCCCTCGACCAGGCGCGCGCCTATCTCGCCGCCAAGTGGCCGGACGTCAAGGCCTCGTTCCACCGGGCGGAGGGCAGGTCCGTGCCCGCCGCGCTGACCCAGGCCTGCGAGGAGCATTCCGGCGACCTGCTGGTGCTCGGATCGTCGACCGACGGCCGGGTCGGGCAGGTCATCGTCGGATCCACCGCCGGCCCGCTGCTGCACTCCTCCGCCATCCCCATCGCCATCGCACCTCGCGGCTACCGGGCCGCCAAGGGCGCCGTGCTGACCAGGCTGACCTGCGCCTACTCAGGGACCGAGCACGACGACGACCTGCTGACCGCGACGGCGCGGATGGGCGTCCGGATGGGCTCGGCGCTGCGCATCGTCACCTTCGCCATCCGCGGCCGGACCATGTATCCACCTGAGGTGGGTCTGCACGCCGAGGATCTCGTGCTGCAGCAGTGGAAGGAGCAGGTGCAGACGGCGCAGGCGGCCGCGCGCGCCCGGTTGGACACCCTCGGCCTGGTCGACAGCCGTACCGACACCGAGATAGCCGTCGGGTCACGCTGGGACGAGGCGATGGACGACATCGACTGGGAGCCCGCCGAGGTGCTGGTGCTCGGGTCGTCGCGGGCCGGCCGGCTGGCCAGGGTCTTCCTCGGTTCGGCGGCGATCAAGATCGTGCGGTACTCCCCGGTCCCGGTCGTCGTGGTCCCGGCCGCGGTTGCCGCGGAGGTGGCCGAGACGGTGCAGACCGAACCGGCCGAGGTGGTCGGGAACGGGCAGACCGAACCGGCCGAGCTCGGGACGACCGGGACGGTCGGGCCGGCCGGGACGGCATCGCCCCCGGCCGGAGATCGCCCGACATGAGCGACCTGCTGGAGCTGTTCCCGGCGGGCAGCGACACCGACCCCGACGGGATGCTGACCATCGGCGGGTGCCGGGCCGACGACCTCGCCGCGGAATTCGGCACGCCGGTACTGGTGGTCGCCGAGTCCGCGCTGCGCTCCCGGGCCAGGGAGTATGCCGACGAACTGGCCCGGCGCTGGCCGAAGTCCCGAGTGGTCTTCGCGTCCAAGGCCTTTCCGTGCACCGCGGTGCAGCGGGTGATGGTCGAAGAGGGCCTCGGACTCGACGTGGCCGGCGGCGGGGAGATCCTCACCGCGCTCAAGGCGGGTGTCGACCCGTCGCTGGTGGTGCTGCACGGCAACGCCAAGAGCACCGAAGAGATCGCCATGGCCGTCGAGAACGGGATCGGCCTGGTCGTCGTCGACGGACCCGATGACGTCGACCGGCTCGAGGCGATCGTGCCGAGCGGGCGCACCCAGGGCGTGCTGGTGCGGATCATCCCCGGCGTCACCGCCGACACCCACGCCCACGTGCTGACCGGGCACGAGGGTTCCAAGTTCGGCCTGCTGCCGGCCGCCGCGGCCGAGCTGATCACCCGCATCGAGCACAGCCCGCGGCTGCGGATGCTCGGCGTGCACGCGCATGTCGGGAGCCAGATCCTGGACGCCGAGCCGTTCGCCGAGGCCGTCGCGCCGCTGGCCGCCCTCGGCGAATTCGAGATCTACGACCTGGGCGGTGGTCTCGGCGCCAGGTACACCTGGGCCGACCGGCCACCGTCCGTCGCGCAGTACCTCGACGTCCTCATCGACGCGGCCCGCGAGCACCTGCCCGGCGAGGCGCAGATCATCATCGAACCGGGCCGCAGCATGGTCGCGACGTCCGCCGACGACCATCTACCGGGTGACCACCGTCAAGCACGGGCCGACGACGTTCGTCGCGGTGGACGGCGGGATGGGGGACAACCTCGAGGTCGCGCTGTTCGGGCAGCGCTTCGAGGCCGCCATCGCGGACCGACTGGACGCGGCCGGCGGCGAGCCGGTCACCGTGGTGGGTCGGCATTGCGAGAGCGGGGACGTGCTGGTCGACGGCGTGCCGCTGGATTCCCCGCGGGTCGGCGACCTGCTCGCCGTTCCGGCCACCGGTGCGTATTGCTACACCATGGCCAACAACTACAACGGCAATCGTCGAATCCCCGTCGTGTTCGCACGCGCGGGGCGGGCGCGGCTAGTCGTGCGCCGCGAGACCTGGGAGGACCTGACCTCGCGCGACATCGCGTGAAATGTCAGACTCCTGGGCTGTTCGATCCCTGGCCAGGGCGACCAGGTGACAACGGTGGGAGGCAGTCGTGTCTTCGCTGAGTCAGAAACTCTTCCGCCGCAAGCCTGTCGTCGAAATGGAGGCCGAAACCGGGAGCGAAACGGGCAAGAGCGAACTCGCCCGAACCATCGGGACCTTCCAGCTCTCGATGTTCGGGGTGGGCGCCACCATCGGCACCGGCATCTTCTTCGTGCTGTCCCAGGCGGTGCCGATCGCCGGTCCGGCGGTGATCTGGTCGTTCGTCATCGCCGGGATCGTCGCCGGGCTCTCGGCGGTGTGTTACGCCGAATTGGCCGGCGCGGTGCCGGTGTCCGGGTCGTCGTATTCCTACGCCTACGCAACCATCGGCGAATTGCCGGCCATGGTCGTCGCCGGCTGCCTGCTGCTGGAATACGGGGTGTCCGGCGCCGCGGTCGCCGTCGGCTGGTCGCAGTACCTGAACGAATTGCTGGACAACCTGTTCGGCTTCCAGATTCCGGATGCGCTGTCCCAGGCCCCCGAGCAGGGCGGCATCGTCAACCTGCCGGCGATCATCCTGATCCTGCTGGCCACCCTGCTGCTGATCCGCGGCGCCAGCGAGTCCGCCACCGTCAACACGGTGATGGTGCTGATCAAGATCGGCGTGCTGGTGATGTTCGTGGTGCTCGGCGTCACCGGCTGGAACTCCAACAACCTGGCCGATTTCGCCCCGTTCGGGCTCTCCGGGATCACCACCGCGGCCGGCATCATCTTCTTCTCCTATATCGGCCTGGACGCCGTGTCCACGGCCGGTGAGGAGGTGAAGAACCCGCACAAGACCATGCCGCTGGCGATCATCATCGCGCTGGTCACCGTCACCACGCTGTACATCGTCGTGGCCCTGGTGGCGGTCGCGGCGCAGCCCATCGACGCGTTCACCGATCAGGAGGCGGGGCTCGCCGCGATCCTGGAGCAGGTCACCGGCTCCAGCTGGCCGGCCACCGTGCTGGCCGCCGGCGCGGTGATCTCGATCTTCAGCGTCACCCTGGTCGTCATCTACGGCCAGACCCGGATCCTGTTCGCGATGGCCCGGGACGGCATGATCCCCGAGCTGTTCCACAAGGTGAACCCGCGGACCCGGACGCCGATCGCGAACACGATCATCGTGGCCACCCTGATCGCGATCCTCGCCGGCTTCGTGCCGATCAACTTCCTGGCCGAGATGACCAGCGTCGGCACGCTGGTGGCGTTCTCCGTCGTGTCGATCGCGGTGATCATTCTCCGGGTCCGGCAACCGGAGCTGCCCCGCGGGTTCAAGGTGCCCGGGTACCCGGTGACGCCGGTGCTGGCCGTGCTGGGCTGCCTCTGGATCATCAAGGACCTGCGGCCGATCACCCTGCTGGTCTTCGTGGTCTGGTCGGCTGTGGTCTTGATCTGGTACTTCATCGTACGGCATCAAACACTCCCACCTCGGCAGGCACGAGCACGTCGGGCTGATCCACGACGAACCCGAGAGCGCCAGCCCCGATCCGGAAAGGGGCTGAGGACATGCACCAGGTGGACCAGACGACGGAGCAGATGGTGCGCAGCGTGCTGGCGTACGCGGAGAACCGGCTGCGGATGGACCCGGTGCCGCTGGACAAGGGCACCCAGTCCGCGACCGACCTGTATCACGTGCTGGACGGCGTCATCCGTGATCGCGGGCGCGCGCCGGACGAGGTGCTCGGCGTCTACTCCTCGGTGATCGCGCCCAGCATCATCTCCGCGGACAGCCCGCGGTTCCTCGGCTTCATCCCGGCCGCCCCGACCAAGGCCAGCCTGCTGTTCGACATGCTCATCTCCTGTGCCTCCATTCAGGGGATCTCCTGGCTGGAGGCATCCGGGGCGATCGCGGCGGAGAACACCGTGCTCCGGCTCATCGCCGACGAGGCCGGGCTGCCGTCCACCGCCGGTGGCTGCTTCGTCTCCGGCGGCAGCGCCGGGAACCTCTCCGCGCTGGCCGTCGCCAGGGAGACGGCGAAGCGGCGGCTGGGTGACGGCGCCGCGGGCAGGCGGCTGCGAGTGGTCGTCGGCACGGACGCGCACTCCTCGATCGTCAACACCCTGCGACTGCTGGAGATGGACGCGCTGGTGGTCGACACCCCCGATCACCGGCTGACCGCGGAGACGGTGCGGACGGCGATCGGGCTCGACCCCGACGTCAGCGACGTCGCCGCGGTCGTCTGCACGTCGGGGACGACGAACGCGGGCATCGTCGACGACCTGGCCGGTGTCGGGGCGCTGGCCAAGGAGCACGGCTGGTGGTTCCACGTCGACGGCGCCTACGGCGGGTCGGGGATCTTCGCGCGTCGCTGAGCCGAAGTACCGCGGCCTGGAGCAGGCGGACTCGTTCATCCTGGATCCGCACAAGTGGCTGTTCACCCCGTTCGACTGCTGCGCGCTGCTGTACCGGCGACCCGAACTGGCCAGGGCGACGCACACCCAGGACGCGTCCTACCTGGACGTGATCCACGTGTCCGAGGGGGAATGGAACCCGACCGACTACGCCTACCACCTGACCCGGCGGGCCCGCGGGCTGCCGCTCTGGTTCTCCCTCGCGGTCAACGGCGTCGATGCCTACCGGGAGGCGATCGAGGTGGCGGTGCGGCTCGCCAGGGAAACCGCGGCGTTGATCGTGGAAACCCCGCATCTCGAGCTGATCCGGGAACCGGACCTCGGCGTCGTGCTGTTCCGCCGGACCGGCTGGCAACCCGCCGACTACGACAGCTGGGCGCAGGCCCTGCACGAGAGGAGATCGCCTTCATCCCGCCGACCAAATGGGAGGGCGAGACCGTCGGCCGGTTCGCGTTCCTGCACCCGCACACCGGGATGGACCTGGTCCGCGAGATCCTCGACCGCACCAAGTGAGACTGGTCCCTGCTGTCGATCCTGATCTGATCGACGCCGTCCGAGCCGATCGCGCGCCGCGGGCGGCCGCACGCCCGCCCAGGGCCTCCGCCGACGAATGCCGGTATGGGCGGTGCGTAGGTTAGAGTCGAAGGCTGCGGCCGGCGCCTCGCCGGCTCCATGATGGTGCGCGCAGGACAGCGTTCGCAGTGCGTGCGCGACTTGCAGTACACAGGGGACGAAGGACTGTCAGGACACGGCTCACGGCCGTCGTAGGAGGACGGAGGGTCCGGTCGTCCGACCGGGTCATCCGCCACCGGCTCGTCACCACCGACGCCGGTGTAGCCAGGAGGACCATTGCTCGCCGCATTCGCCTCGGCGCTGAAGACGCCGGATCTGCGTAAGAAGATCCTCTTCACGCTCGCCATGGTCGCCGTGTACCGCCTCGGTGCCACGGTGCCGTCGCCCGGGGTGTCCTACAGCTCCGTCAACATCTGCATCGACGAGGCCGGTTCCGGCACCGACCTGTTCACCGTGCTGAACCTGTTCTCCGGCGGCGCGTTGCTGCGGCTGAGCGTGTTCGCGCTGGGCATCATGCCCTACATCACCTCGTCGATCATCGTCCAACTGCTCACCGTGGTGATCCCGCGGTTCGAGCAGTTGAAGAAGCAGGGGCAGAGCGGCCAGGCCAAGCTCACCCAGTACACCCGGTACCTGACCATCGGCCTGGGCATCCTGCAGTCCACCGCGTTCGTCGCGCTGGCCATCAACGGCCAGATGTTCCCGGGCTGCTCGGTGACCGACCAGATCATCCCGGACCAGAGCGCGTTCTCGCTGATCGTGCTGGTGCTGACGATGACCGCCGGCACCGCCACCATCATGTGGATGGGCGAGCTGATCACCGACCGCGGCATCGGCAACGGCATGTCGATCCTGATCTTCACCTCGATCGCCGCCCGCATCCCGGCCGAGGGCAAGAACATCCTGGACAACCAGGGCGGCGTGGTCTTCGGCGCCATCGTGGTCATCGCGCTCGGCATCATCGCCGCGGTGGTCTTCGTCGAGCAGGGTCAACGACGGCTGCCGGTCCAGTACGCCAAGCGGATGATCGGCCGGAAGATGTACGGCGGGACGAACACCTACCTGCCGTTGAAGGTGAACCAGGCGGGCGTCATCCCGGTCATCTTCGCCACCTCGCTGCTGTACCTGCCGTTGCTGCTGGTGCAGCTGGTCAGCCCGACGACCACCAACGCCGACGGCACCACCGAGGTCAGCGCCTGGGGGCAGTTCCTCAGCGTCTACGTCGTCGACCAGTCCAGCTGGGTGCACATCCTGCTGTACTTCGCGTTGATCATCTTCTTCACCTACTTCTACGTCGGCATCACGTTCAACCCCACCGAGCGAGCCGAGGAACTGCGCAAGTACGGCGGCTTCATCCCGGGCATCCGGCCGGGTCGCCCGACCGCGGAGTACCTGCAGTTCGTGCTGTCCCGGATCACCCTGGCGGGATCCATCTACCTGGGCATCGTGGCGATCCTGCCCAACCTGTTCCTGTCCATCACCGGGCAGGGCCAGAACCAGAACTTCCCGTTCGGCGGTACCGCGGTGCTGATCATGGTTGGCGTCGGGCTTGACACCGTGAAGCAGATCGAGACCCAGCTGATGCAACGCAACTATGAAGGGTTCCTGCGCTGATGAGAGTTCTGATCGTCGGACCGCAGGGTGCCGGCAAGGGCACCCAGGCAGTGTTGCTGGCGGAGAACCTCAAGGTGCCGCACGTGTCCACCGGTGACATCTTCCGGGCGAACGTGGGAGCCGGAACCGACCTCGGTGTGCTGGCCAAGCGGTACATGGACGCCGGTGAGCTGGTGCCGGACGAGGTCACCAGCGCGATGGTGTCCGCCCGGCTCGCCGAGCCGGACGCCGAGCCCGGTTTCCTGCTCGACGGATTCCCGCGGACCGCACCGCAGGCGCGCTGGCTCGCCGGGCTGCTGGCCGAACGCGGCCAGAAGGTCGACTCCGTGCTGCTGCTGGAGGTTCCCGACCACGTCCTGATGGACCGGATGCTGGCCCGTGGCCGCGCCGACGACACGGCCGAGGCGATCAGCCGCCGGCTGGAGCTCTACCACAGCGAGACCAAGCCGCTGCTGGACTACTACGCCAATCTGGTCGTCCCGGTGGACGGCGTCGGCACCGTCGACGAGGTCCAGCAGCGGGCGTTGTCCGCGCTGAACCGCTGACATCCGGGCTGCCGGCGCGGATGTGGCTCGGTGGTGGACGGTGTGTGACGGATTCATGATGGATACCCAGTGACTGAACGGTCGATTCAACTCAAGACCCGCGGCGAGCTGCAGGCCATGCGAGCCTCCGGCCTGGTGCTGGCCCGCGCGATCGTCGCCGGACGGGCAGCGGTGGCGCCGGGCGTCAGCACCATGGAGGTCAACGACGCGGTGGCAGCGGTCATCGCCGACGCAGGGGCCACCAGCAACTTCCTGCACTACGGCGCCCGCGGCGCGGACCCGGGCTTCCCGGCCACCATCTGCGCGTCGGTGAACTCCGAGATCGTGCACGGTATCCCGTCGGCCACCCGGATCCTGGCCACCGGAGACCTGCTGTCCATCGACGCCGGCTGCATCCTGGACGGCTGGCATTCCGACTCGGCGGTGTCGGTGCACGTTGGCGAGGCACCGTCCATGGAAGAGGTGGACCTGATCGCCGCCTGCGAGCTGGCCATGTGGTCCGGCATCGCGGCGGCACGACCCGACGGCCGGCTCGGCGACCTGTCCTGGGCGGTCCAGAACTCGGTGGAGCAGTCGGGCCGTCAGGACGGCCGCCGGTACGGCTCGGTCGCCGGATACGGCGGTCACGGGATCGGCACGGCCATGCACATGGCGCCCTTCGTGCCCAACCAGGGCAAGCGCGGCAGGGGCCCGCGACTGATCCCAGGGATGGCACTGGCGGTGGAGCCGATGATCACCCTCGGCCGGCCGGCGACCAGGGAACTCGGTGACGGCTGGACGGTCGTCACCAAGGACGGCAGCCGGGCGGCGCACGTGGAACATTCCATCGCGATCACCGAGGACGGGGTGTCGGTGCTGACCGCCTCGGATGCCGGAGCCGCGGGGCTGGCCCGGTTCGGCGTCGTTCCGGTGTCGCTGGACTGACCCGTGGACGCTGATCCGACCCGGCGCGGCGGCCCGGGCCGGGCCACAGTCGGCGCCGGTGCCCGAGCGGGAGTCGGTTCCGGAACAGACGCCACCGGAGCAGGAACCGGCGTGAGCGCCGGTCCGGCCAGCACCGAGCGACGTATGACGGCCAGGTCCCGGACGGCGTTCGTGCTGGTCACGACGCTGCTCTGCGCGCTGACCCTCGGTCTCGGCTACGCGAACAAGGCGCGCTGCGTTGGACCGGACTTCGACAGCCTGGGCCGCAGCGGCCCGGACTACACGGTGCGGATCGCCCGGGACGTCTGTTACTCCGACATCCAGGAGTTGTGGATCGGCCGGGACATCGACCAGCATGTGTTCCCGTACCTGTCCGGCGGCTACAACCCACTGACGGAGCAGCTGTTCGGCGGCGCCGTGGAGTACCCGGTGCTCACCGGGATGGCCATCTATCTGGCGGCGGCGCCGTCATCCACCGACGGGCAATTCCTGCTGTGGTCCGCCGTGCTGCTGGCCATGGCGGGGCTGCTGTCGGCCGCGTTGCTGGCGTGGCTGGCCGGCCTGCGGTCGTGGTGGTTCGCGCTGGCACCGCCGCTGGTGCTCTACGCCTTTCACAACTGGGACCTGTTCGCGGTCGCCGCGACGGTGGTCGCGTGCTGGGCCCTGCTGCGGGGCAGTCGACCGTCGGTGGGGGAAGGGCGATCCGCCGGCCCGGCGGCGGGTGCGGCGGGTGCGGCGGGTGCGGCGGGTCCGGCCGGGACGATCGGCCGACCCGGACCGCTGATCGTGGCGGCGCTGGCGCTGGGCATCGGGGCGGCGTTCAAGCTCTACCCGATGATGTTCGCGCTGCCGGTGGCGTTGTGGCTGGGCACCGGAGGCTGGCGTCCCGCGGCAGGAAGCGACCATCCGGTCCGCCGCCGGTGGCTCGCTGCTGCAGCCTTCGCGGGCGGGACCGCCGGGGTCTTCCTGCTGGTGAATCTGCCGTTCGTGGTGCTGGGTTGGCGGGGCTGGTGGGCCTCGTTCCAATTCCAGTGGAGCCGGCCGATCGACCTGACCACCAACACCATCTGGTTCTGGGGCGCCCGCCCGCACAGCGATTCGGACAATCTGGCGGTGCAGCACGACCTGGCGATGGCCGCGACGATCTGCACGTTGTCCGCGCTGCTGCTGATCTGCGCGTTGGGATTCCTGCGGCTGCGCCGCGAACGGGTCTACCCGTGGTTGCCGGCGTGCGCCGCGATGGTCTGCGGGTACCTGCTGTTCAACAAGGTGCATTCGCCGCAGTTCGTGCTCTGGCTGCTGCCGTTCTTCGTGCTGCTGCGGATCAGGGCCGGCTGGATCCTGGCCTACTTCGTCGCGGACGCCGCGATCGGCATCGGCTTCTTCCGCTGGCAGTACCTGATCGGCCGCGGCCTGCCGAGCGGCTCCTACGACGCGCTCTCGCCGCAGCTGGTGCTGATCGGTGTCTGGGGGCGGGCGGCGCTGCTGGTCGCGTTGATCGTCGTGTTCCTCCGGGCGCGAGTGGTGGACGTGCCGGCCGCCGAAGGTCCCGGCCCGTCACCGGGACTCGCCGAGTCGCTGTCCCGGTCCGACGCGCCGCCCCGGCCAGACCCCGTTGGTCGGGGTCCTGGTGCGGGTCCGGTCCCGACACCCGGCTGACTGAAAACACGTCGCCCCCGGACCGGACCGGACCGGACCGGACCGGACCGGACCGGACCGGTCAGGTCCGGGTTCGCCGGCGCTGTCAGTTGCGCCGGGCGGTGCTCATCCGCCGGGTCTGGCGGGGGAGCGCGCCGGTGGTGGCGACCTCCGCCGCGATGTCCCGCAGCTTGCGGCGCATCGAGTGGCTGGCCCTGGTCAGCAGCTCGAAGGCCTCGTCGCTGCTGATCTTGAGCTCGGCCATGAGGATGCCGACCGCGGTGCCGATCTGCCGATTGGTGGCCACCGCGATCTGCAGGTTCCGGGACCGCTCCTGCTCGTCGGTCAGCGTCAGTTCCCGGATGCGGTGCAGCTCGGCATGCGCCCGCACCCGGGCGAGCAGTTCGGTCGGTGCGAACGGCTTGACCAGATAGTCGTCGGCGCCGAGAGCCAGTCCCTCGGCGATCGATTCGGTCCCGGCCATTGCGGTCAGCAGCACCACCGGGATCCGCGCCGTCGCATCGGTCGCGCGCAGGATGCGCAGCAGGTCGAGCCCGCCCCTGCCGGGCAGCATGACGTCCGCCAGCACCAGATCGGGTGGTTCGGTACCGACCAGCGCGGTCTCCACGTCCGCGTGGGCATCGACCCGCCAGCCGTCCGATTCCATCAACCGGATCAGGTACGCCCGCATGTCGGCGTTGTCCTCGACCAGCAGCAGCCGGCGGGCGTCGGTGTCCCCGGCGCAGGCCCGCGGCGGGTCGCCTCGATCTGCGGGCTTCCCGGGTGGCGTTCGCTGGGCCGCGTCGGCCACGAAGGTTTCGGCGACGCCGGCTGCTAGGTGAAGCGGCCGCGGCGATGTGCTGACCGCGGGGCCCCTGGGGAGCACGACGGTGAAGGTACTGCCCTGGCCGGGCGTACTCGTCACCTGGACCATGCCCTCGTGCGCATGCACCAGATCGGCCACCAGCGACAGGCCGATCCCGGCGCCCTCGCGGCGGGCGTCGGCGCCCGTCCTGAGCTGATGGAACCGTTCGAAGATGAACGGGATGTCCGATGCGGCAATGCCGCGGCCGGTGTCCGTGACCGCCAGTTCAACCCGGTCCCCGGTGATCGCCAGGGTCACCGTGATGCTGCCGCTTGCGGTGAACTTCACCGCGTTGGACAGCAGATTCAGCAGGATGTGCGTCCACATGTGCCGGTCGACGGCGACGACTGGCGCGTCCGGCGGAGTGTTGACCAGCAATCGCAGGCCGGCGTTCTCGGCCGTGGAGCGGAACATGCTGGCGCAGTCGGCGGTGAGCGTGGCCAGGTCGGTCGGTTCGATCTCCGGATGCAGCCGATTGGCCTCGCTGCGGGCCACCTCCAGCAGGCCGTCGACCAGCCGCTGCAGTCGCAGCGCCGACCGCCGGGCCGCCTGCAGGTTCTCCCGGTGTGCAGCGGCGAGGGCGGCGTCGGGGTCGTCGAGCAATTGTTGGACCGGACCCAGGATCAGGGTCAACGGCGTCCGCAGTTCGTGGCTGATGTTCTGGAAGAACCGGGTCTTGGCCCGGTCCAGGTCGGCGAGCATCTCGGCCCGGTGCCGTTCGGCCTCGTAGGCCAGGGCGTCGGTGACCGCGATGGACACCTGGTCGGCGGTCAGTTCGAAGAACGAGCGGTAGTCGGCGTCGAACTCGCGGAACGAGCTGATGCCCAGCACGATCGCCCCGACCCGCCGGGACTGCCCGTGCTCGGTCAGCGGCAGGATCAACGCCGCATCCGGTGGCACGCCGCCGGGAATGCCGGCGGTGTCGAGCGTGCCGGGGAACCGCGTTCGCATGTCGGTGACCAGCAACGGCCGGCCGGTGGACACCGCCGCGCGCAGCCGGGCCATCGCCAGCGGGTCGGTGTCCGGCCCAGGGGGCAGCGGCCCGCCGGACACGAAACCGTACGAATCGACCGGCACCAGCTCGCCGTCCTGCACGAGATACACCGTGCAGAATGGGATGTCGGCTCGGTTGCGGGCCAAGGCGGCCAGCACCAACCGGCAGGCGTCGGCCGGGTCAGCGGTGCTGGTGCTCGGCACCCCACCAAGATCTCGCAGGGTGCGCAACCGGCGTTCACCGAGGATTTCGGCGGTCCCGGTGTCCGTCGTCTGACCGAATACCCCCAGCACCCGGCCCTCGGCGTCGGTGATCGGTGAATAGGAGTAGGTCCAGTACGACTCTTCGAGATATCCGTGCCGGTCGATGAACAGCAATTGCCGTTCGTGCAGCAACGAATGCCGCCGCCCGCTCCTGACGTCATTCAGGTCCGGGCCGAGCGTCGCCCACACCTCCGGCCAGCAGTGCGCCGCAGGTTGTCCGAAGGAGCGGGGATGTTTATTGCCGAGAATAGGCAAGAAGGCGTCGTTGTAGATCTGGATGAATTCCTCTCCCCAATACAGCATGACGGGTAGCCGGGACGCGAGAACGGTGCGGATGGCGGATTCCAATTCGGCCGGCCAATCCTGCCGCGCACCCAGCGGGGTGCCGGACCAGTCGAGAAGATCCAGCAGGTCAGCGGTCGATCCCGGGCCGACGTCGGCGGTCACCACGGATGGTTCGGCCGTCGGTTGATCAGGTTGCGGACGCGAGTTGGTCACCGAGTGGTTCGTCGGCGTCCCGGTCACGGATGGGTCCATCAACAGTATTCCTGCTGATGGCTCGACGCCGTGTTCGCGGCGTCACCTTTCGGGCCTGGTGCTTCGGCAATCGGGTTCATCGCGGTCCGTACCATTCGGTGACTCATCAACGAGGTGGCGGCGCGTCAGCGGACCATTCTCGTCCGAATCCGCGACCGATTTCCATGATGACGGGACCCGACCGCTGCGGCAACCGTGTGGTGTTTGCCGCGATCGGTGGTCAATTCCCGCGACCGACGGTAAGGTTCGAGGTGGGCCAAAAAGCGGCCGTCTCGTCGGACGATGTCACAGCGAGAGGCGATCGCCAGCCAGGCAATCGGGCAGTTCTCAGCAGCCCTTTGCCGCGGAGCCAGGTCCTCCTACCTCAAGTGTCGTCGCGGTCTGTTTCCAGCCGACCGGCGCGCAGCTGAGGGGTCTGCGCGCCCCTTGGTTCGAGCAGATCAAGGGCCACAACGGTTTTCGGCCCTTTGCCAGTGGTCCGAGCCGGCGGGACGGCCGTGGGATTGCCCGCCGACAACGTTGCCGGACACGGGAGAATCAGGCATGAACGAGCAGGACCCCTCGGGTTTCTACTACCCCGACATCATCGAGATCAGTGACATCTCCAGCGCCGACGGGCATCCGACCCTGCGCGACCCCGCGCTGGGGACTGCCCTGAGCACCGGTCGGACCGTCCGGCCCGGAGAGCGAGTGTCGTTGCGGTGCAGGGCTTTCGACCGGCACGGTCGGGATCTGCAATGGTGGTTGCACCAGTACGACGGGTCCCGGCACAGCCCGGTGGTCGGCGACGATGTCGTCCTCACCTGGGACGTGGACGCCGCTGCGGTCGGAGAGTCGGTCTACCTCGGGATCGGGATGGCGGCCGATACCCACCACCGCCGGCAGGGCGGCCGCGACGAGCAGGGCTATGACGGCTGGGTGGTGCTGTTCTACCGGGTTGCCCCGGCGAGCGGACGGTGGTCCAGCGTCCAGGTGCTGACCGGCGGGGTCGGCGATGGAGCGGTCGCCCTTGACCGTCAGATCGGGCAGCCGTCCCGGGTGAACTGAGCCATTCCGGACGGCGGGTCGAACTAGCGGGCCCGGCCCGCGCCGGCAGCGCATGTGAGACTCTCGCCGGATGACGGTTGACGGTCCGCGATGAGCGGCGCGCTGACCGGCGTGATCGTCACGGTGGTGGTGCTCGCGCTGCTCGCCGTCGCGATCGTGGCCGGGCGGTGGCTGCGCCGCCGCATGCTGGACCCGCCCGGTGTGCGGTCCGCGGCGCAGGCATTGTGGACCGCAGGTCTGGCGGCGCCGCCGTTGCGGGAGGGGTTGACGCCGCACTCCGCAGCGCAGGCGCTGCCGTACCTGTCGGCCCTGCTGGAGACCCCTGGAGTGGCGCTCTGCGGGCCGGACGGCGCGGTGCTGGGCGCCGACGGCCCCGGTGGGCATCATGCCGGCGAGGTCGCCGCGGCGGTGACGGTGGCGCTGAGCAGCGACCGGCGCCAGCTGGCGAAATGCGCGCCCTGCGGCAGACCGGGGTGTTCGGTGAGCCGTGCGTTGATCTCACCGCTGATCGCCGACGGCCGCCCGGTCGGCGCGTTGGTGGTGCTGACCGGGCCCGCCGTCGGGCCGTACCTGGTGCGGGCGACCGACGAGACCGCGCGGTTCATCTGCACCCAACTGGAATTGGCTGATCTGGACGAATCCCGCGCCGACCTGGCCAGGGCCGAGGTCCGGGCGTTGCGCGCGCAGATCTCCCCGCACTTCATCTACAACGCGCTGACCACGATTTCCGCGTTCATCCGCAGCGACCCGGACCGCGCCCGGGAATTGTTACTCGAATTCGCCGACTTCACCCGCTACTCCTTCCGGCAGGCCGGTGAGTTCACCACGCTGGCCGACGAAATGGGCAATATCGAGAAATACCTGACGCTGGAACGCGCGCGGTTCGGTGACCGGTTGCAGGTGCGCTGGCGGGTGGCGCCTGAGGTGCTCGGCGTGGTGGTGCCTTTCCTGGCCATCCAGCCGCTGGTGGAGAACGCGGTGCGGCACGGGCTTGCCGGGAGGACGGGGGGCGGCACCGTCTCGGTGACCGCCGAGGATGCCGGCCCGGACTGCGTGATCAGCGTCGAGGACGACGGGATCGGGATGGACCCGGAATCCGTCGGCCGGCTCGAGGACCTGGATCCGTCCGGGACCCATGTCGGGCTGAACAATGTGGACGATCGCCTGCGCGCCGCGTTCGGCCAGGATTACGGGCTGATCGTGGAGACCGCGCCGGGCGCGGGCACCAAGGTGATCGTCCGGCTGCCGAAATTCGCGCCGGGGGTGAGTGCGGGGCGTACGTGAGTACCGGCCGGTCGTCGGCTCGGTGGTGACCGACCCGCGCGGGTGTCGGAGTGTTGAGGGCGCGCACCGGATCCGGGTGTCCCTCGTTCGATGGATTGCCGGAATCGTCGGGGTGACGTGGTCGGCGGGAGTGACAACTCTCCGGGCCGAAAGACCCGTGACGGCAGGGATTGTGACACTGCGCCTGCAGCCGTCGATGTGCTTACGGTCGCTGTACCCACAGCCGAACCCTGGACAGCGAATTCCGTCCCGAGTGGCGCGCCGAGGGATCACACAACGTCGGTTGGGTCTGAAGGTCCCGATGTGGCACCGCTTGATGCAGTCACTCCGCACACCCGCTGTCCGCGGCGGTCGTCGCCGGCTGGATTGTGGTGACGGCGGTCTGGTCGGCGGAGCCTGCGACTGCGTGCCGCGGCGAGACCGAACGAGACATCAGTTCGTGGACCCAATTCCCCTGCGACAACAGACGGTCTCCGTGATGCGCGGAGACCACGTGCAAGGCAGGCGTCCATAGCCTGCGCCGTCACGAAGGGGTGGTTCAGCATGCGCGGAAGCAGCGTGGCCCAGATGGGGCGGGGGATCGTCGCGATTGCGGCGGGTCTGCTGGCCCTCACGGTTCAGGTCGCACCGGCGTACGGCGCGCCAACGCAGGGTGCCCAGGCGACGGGCGTGCCGGTGGCATCCGGCAATGTCGCGTCACCGCCGATTCCGGGTGCGGCGGCACTGGCAGCGGGGGCCGGCTGGACGCCGGCGCGAATGGCGGCAGCCAAGCCGGTCGACATCGGAGTGCCCTCCGGGCGGGACGCGACCGACGTCACCACCGCGGTCCCTGGCGGACCCGCGGTCACGGTTGCGCCGACCGCTGGAACACTCCCTGCTCTTTCATCTCCGTTGAGTGCGACGGGGGTGCCGCGGCCCTACACCAACCTGCCGGACCGCCTCAACGGCAAAGTGTTCTTCAGCGACGGCATCTCTGACTACGTGTGTTCCGGCACGGTCGTCAACAGCAACAACAAGGACATGGTGGATACGGCCGGACACTGCGTGAGTAACGGTGCCGGAACCTTCTACCAGGAATGGGCCTTCGTTCCCGCGTATTCGTCGTCGGCTACCGCATGCGCCACCGCCGAAGCGTGTTTCCCGTTCGGCGTGTGGACCGCGGGAATGTTGACCACCCGATCCGACTGGTTCTACTCCGGGAATCTGAAGCAGGATTACGGCTACGCCGTCCTGGACACCCTGGACGGGCAGCACATCGCCGACTACCTGGGTGGGCAGGGCAGCGCCTTCAATGAGGCGCGGTCTCAGACCTGGACCGATTTCGGCTATCCGCAGGCGGCGCCGTTCACCGGATTCGACCAGGATCAGTGCGTCTCCGGCCGAATCTCCGACGACGATCCCGTCGTGGGCCCGGGATCGCCCACGATCGCGATCAACTGCAACCTGACCGGTGGGGCGAGCGGCGGTGGGTGGCTGATCGACCTTGCCCAGGCAACGGGACTGGGCTATGTCAACAGCCACAACAGCTACCGGTATGTCGACGGTCCATTGGCGAACCCCAACACCATGTACGGGCCGTATTTCGGTGACGAAGCCTTTTCCCTGTTCGACTTCACGCAGGGCCTTCCGCCGGGAACGTTCGCGTCGTTGTCGCCGACCCGGTTGTTGGACACCAGGTATGGGATTGGTACTGCTGGGGGCGCTGCGGGTGCGGTGGCTGCCATGGGGTCGATTCCGGTGCAGGTCGCCGGGCGGGCGGGGGTGCCGGCCGCGGTGGCTGCGGTGGTGGTGAATGTGACGGTGACGTCGCCGACGCAGGGTGGGTACATCACGGCGTACGCCGATGGTGCGGGCCGGCCGACGGCGTCGAATCTGAATTTCTCGGCGGGGCAGACGGTGCCGAATCTGGTGGTGGTGCCGGTCGGTGCGAACGGGCGGATCAGGTTGTTCAACGGGAGTCCGGGCACGGTGCATCTGATCGCCGATATCGCGGGTTACTACCTGGCCGGGACACCCCAGGTGGCGGGTGCGTTCGCGTCGTTGTCGCCGACCCGGTTGTTGGACACCAGGTATGGGATTGGTACTGCTGGCGGCGCTGCGGGTGCGGTGGCTGCCATGGGGTCTATCCAGGTGCAGGTCGCCGGGCGGGCGGGGGTGCCGGCCGCGGTGGCTGCGGTGGTGGTGAATGTGACGGTGACGTCGCCGACGCAGGGCGGGTACATCACGGCGTACGCCGATGGCGCGGGCCGGCCGACGGCGTCGAATCTGAATTTCTCGGCGGGGCAGACGGTGCCGAATCTGGTGGTGGTGCCGGTGGGTGCGAACGGGCGGATCAGGTTGTTCAACGGGAGTCCGGGCACGGTGCATTTGATCGCCGATATCGCGGGTTATTACCTGGCCGGGACACCCCAGGTGGCCGGGTGCGTTCGCGTCGTTGTCGCCGACCCGGTTGTTGGACACCAGGTATGGGATTGGTACTGCTGTGGGTGCGGTGGCTGCCATGGGGTCGATTCCGGTGCAGGTCGCCGGGCGGGCGGGGGTGCCGGCCGCGGTCGCGGCGGTGGTGGTGAATGTGACGGTGACGTCGCCGACGCAGGGCGGGTACATCACGGCGTACGCCGATGGTGTCGGGCCGGCCGACGGCGTCGAATCTGAATTTCTCGGCGGGGCAGACGGTGCCGAATCTGGTGGTGGTGCCGGTGGGTGCGAACGGGCGGATCAGGTTGTTCAACGGGAGTCCGGGCACGGTGCATCTGATCGCCGATATCGCGGGTTACTACCTCGCCGCTGCCTGATGCCGCACAACCGGTGCCGTTGAGTTCGATCGGGCGGCCGCGCGGTCGCCCGATGATCGGGAGGGACGATCACCCGGGCGGTGCGGGCGGTGCGGGCGGTGCGGGCGGTTCAGGCGGTGCCGTCGGTTCAGGCGATACGGGCGGCGCGGCCGGCCGGCCCGCGCCGCCGGCAGAGCCAGGCGATGACCACCGCGATGATCATCACCCCGGTGCTGACGATCGCCGCCACGGTGCCACCAGCACCCGCGGTGGCCGAGGTGAGGTTGTAGGTGCCGTGCCAGACCGCGACGAGCAGGATGCTGCAGCTCGCCGATTCGTATAGCCAGGCCAGCAGGATCGACCCGCAGGCCAGCCCGATCAGGAACCCAGGAACGCCGACCGGGCCGAGGTCGCGGTAGCTCTGCAGCAGGAAGAACAGCGGAAGGTGCCAGCCGGCCCAGATCGGCACCAGCAGCAGGGCCGCGGCCACCAACCCATGGCGTTCCCGCAGCGCAGGAAGGGCGAACCCGCGCCAGCCCGTCTCCTCGCCGAGCCCGTTGACCACGACGAACATCACCCAGACGAACAGCACGCCCCAGTCGGGCAGGCCAGCCATCCTGCCGAAATCGGCGAGGTCGGGCGCACCGGACAGGACAGTGGTGACGGCGACAGCCACGGCCAGCAGGGCCAGTGGGCTGCCGATCGCGAGAGCCACCAGCGCGCCGGAACCCGCCACCGCACCATCCTGGCCGCGAGATCGCGCACGCCCGCCCGGCCCTGCACGACCGCGGTGACGACGAACGCAGCGATCATCGGGCCGAGCAGGGCCGGGAACTGGAAGCGGCCGAGCCCAGCCGGACGATCTGCCCGGTCAGTACCAGCGGCAGCCAGTAGGCCCACGACAACCCGTACGCCAGCACGGCGAACGAAGCAGGCGATGTGCGCTCGACCCACCTGGTCAGCGGCGAACGCGGAGCGAGTTCGGGCCGCGATTCCGGCGTGTCGGAGGGGTTGCGCGGTTGCGGTCATCGGGTTCTTCACCGGACCGGGCGCATCCCCAAGGCAAACACCGGTGGACGTGGGCGGCCAGAGCCTTAGGTCCCGCCCAGGGCGCGCCCGGGGCGCCCGGGGCGCGTCCGCGTCGAGTCTGGGCGCATCGGGCGCGCGCGATCCGGTGATCGGCACCGCACGACCCGCCGTCGGGTCGGGCCGCCGCGGTCCA
>CAVPYD010000008.1:0-26562 GCA_963709895.1 uncultured Actinomycetota bacterium
GAGTTTCCTGGATAAGTTGATCATGGTCGACCGGGAGATCACGGAAAGTATCTCTGATCTGGGATAACCCGGCGTGTCGGCCGAAATTTCATGGTCCGAATAGTGTATGACCTAAAGCATGGCGAGTCTGTACAAGAAGATCATCAACGGGAAGCCGTACTTCTACCTGCGGGAGATGGCCCGGGTGGACGGCAAACCGAAGATGGTGTCCGAGCGGTATCTGGGGTCGGCCGCGGACATCGTCGCCGCGATGGACCGGGCGGAGGCCGGGATGATCCCGGACCGGACCCGGCATCTGGCGTTCGGTGACATCGCCGCGGTGTGGTCGTTGCTGACCGACCTGGACGTCGCCGGGGTGATCGACGAGGTGGTCGGAGCCCGCCGCTCGGACGCCGGCGCGTCGGTGGGCACGTATCTGGCGATGGCCGCGCTGGGCAGGCTGGTCGCGCCGCGGTCGAAGAAGGCGTTCGCCGACTGGTGGGCCGGCACCGCCGGGGACCGGTTCACCAAGATCAGCCCGCAGGTGCTGGACCACCGCAAGTTCTGGGACGCCATGCACACCGTGGATGCCGCAGCGTTGCAGGACATCTCGGCCAGACTGGCGGCCAGGATGATCACAATGTTCGACCTGGACACCTCCAGTGTCGCGTTGGACATGACGAACTTCGCGACCTACATCGACACCACCAACGACAAGGCCCCGATCGCGCAACGCGGGAAGGCGAAACAGAAACGCACCGACCTGCGCCTGGTCGGGCTGGGCATGGTCGTCACCCGCGCCGGGGGGATCCCGCTGGTCTGGCACGCCTACCCCGGGAACCGGCCCGACGTCACCCAGTTCCCGACCCTGATCGAGCACCTCAAACAGCGGTACACCCACCTCGCCGACAGCGCCGCCGACACCGACGGTGCAGCAGGCACCGACTGGCCGTCGATGACCGTGGTGTTCGACGCCGGGCAGAACTCCACCGCGAACTTCGACCACCTCCCCGGTCGGGGCTGCATTACGTGGGGTCGGTCCCGCCCAGCGACTGCCCCGACCTGCTCGCCCTCCCCGCGTCCCGCCGCAACCCGTCGACAACACCCGGTACCCCGGCCTCACCGCGATCGACACCCGCCGCGTCGTCTACGGCCAGGACCGGCGGGTCGTGCTCACCCACTCGCAGAACCTGCACGAGGACCAGGCCCGGTCCTTCACCGACACCACCCTGGCCAAGGTCGGCCGGCAACTCGACGACCTCGCCGCCACGTTGGCCCGCGGGAAAACCCGCCGCACCCACGAACAACTCACCACCGAAATCGAGACGATCACCCACGCCCCTGGGTGCACGCCGTCATCGACTGGGAACTCACCGGCGACACCGCGGGACCGCACTGACCTGGACCATCAACGCCACCAAACGACAAGCATTGGAAAACAACATCTTCGGTAAACGGATCCTGATCACCGACCACGACGACTGGACCGTCGCCGACGTCGTCGCCGGCTACCGCTCCCAATCAGAAATCGAATTCGGGTTCCGGCAACTCAAAGACCCCCACGAGGTGTCGTTCTCCCCGATGTACCACTGGACCGAGAACAACATCGCCGTGCACACCTTCACCTGCGTCCTGGCCCTGCAACTGGCCCACCTCCTGCGCCTCAAAGCCCACCGCGCCGGCCACGACCTGTCCGTCAAAGCCCTCCTGGACACCCTCGGCGGGATCGGCGAAACCGTGCTGATCTACCCCTCCACCGGCGGACGACCCAAAGCCCGCCGCATGACCACCGAAATGAGCACCGACCAACAAGCCCTCTACGACCTGTTCAACCTCCACCGATGGGCCCCACAACCCACCACTTAGGTCATACGGACAACTGTCCGTCATACCAACCCTGACCTGCAACGACAGCCACCATGATCAACTTATCTAGGAAACTCCCGCTAGGCATGCCACTGTCATCGCCCACGCCTCGGTCACTGTTCGGCTGATCAGACCGCACCCCCCGGAAGCCGCCTGCTTGGGTGATGACCTGGTCATGGGGTCGGTGTAGTTGGTCGTCAATCGGTGTCAGGCGTGAAGAGGAGGCGGCGGCCAGCACGTCTGCGGCGACGCGCTGGCTGGTCTTGTTCTGGCGAATGCTGCGCCGCGTAACAGGTTGGGCCTGTTCAACATTGACGTGTCGTTGCACCGTGATGGTCCCGATGGCCTGATCGATCTCCATCCGGCCGAAGGCGAGGTCCACGGCATGGGCGTCGTAGTTCTTCGCGGCGCCGTCGGCGACATCGTGCAGAACGACGCCGCGGCGGTGCGGGCCAGACCCAGCGCGGTACTGAGGTCCCGCGTTGAGACTCCCCGCGGGCCCGCCGGTAGACCAGATCACGCCGAACACCGATGGCGCCGATCTGAAGCGGGAAGGCGAACACCGCCCCCGCTCCGTGTCAGCGGCTTGCCGGTGAACCACGGCACCTCGGGCCGCCGCAGCGCCGTGCCAGGTCGGGTTCCAGCACCGGATCGGTCCCCATACGCCGCCAGGCACGGGCCCTCGCGGTGACGAATCCAGGTTCGCCGACCGGCGATCACGGTCGGTGGCATACAGCAGCGCCGACGACGTGCGGTCCGGCGCGGTCGCCGACGCCGACCGTCGACGGATAGCGAAACCCACGCTGATCAGACAGAACAGGTCGGTTCCGGCGGGTGCCATGTCGTTGTGGGCGCTCGACCGGGCGGGCCCAGGCAGGCCGCCTGCGGCGGGCGCCGGCGGATGACGATCATGATCATGAACCCGACCAGGCATCGGCGACCGAGCCGACCTGGCGGCGGCGGAGTCACCCCGACGCTGCGGCCTCAATGGCGGCAACGGCGGCCCAGGCCGGCTGTGGCAATCCAACGACGACACCATACCCGTGGCGGCGACGGTCACAACCACGAGGAACAGGCCGCCGGACCTGCTCAACCGCCGAACGGGCCCGGGGCATGTGCCGGCACCGGAAGCGACCAGCGCTCGTCTGCTAGTCGGAGCCATCCCGAAGTGGGCGCGAGGACGCGTTGCCAGATCCGGTGATTCCGCCGGATGGTGTTCGTCCGCCGTGCTGTTCCAGGTCGGCTGGCCTTTGGAGGGTCGAACACTGATTCGAATTTTGACGAGTGGTTTGAAGAGTCGTTCTCCCGGGCGGGTCTTTTCGCCCTTTCGGGTAGGTCGCAGGAGGTCGATACCGGCTGCGGTGAGGGTGGTTTCGAAGTCGTGGCCGTAGTAGTTCTTGTCCGCGATCATTGTAGTACCAGGAACTGGTGTGCCAGGTCGGCGTCGTCGAGCATGCCGACGAGAACGTGACGTCATCGGCCTTGACGCATCCAGTTTCTGCGGGCGGTGAACGCCCGACGGGCCGAGGACCACTCTCACGCGGACCAGGAGAAGAGCTCGACCAGTTCATCCTGGACCACCAACACTGCAGACATCCAAACCTTCGATCTCACCCTGCGTCAGGTGGACTTCTACGAGCCACTGGCCTCAACCAACCCTGACACGCAGGGACGCGGCGTAGGTGGAGTCCGGGGGTGGCTAGTGGTCTTTCTGCGATTTGATCTGGTGAGGGTTTCGCGGCCACGGAGACCTTTTCGATATGTCGTCCGCGGTGGCTTCCAGATGAACGGTCGGGATCGCTGTTCCAGTGCTCGGCCCAGCGTGATCGGTCGGTGAGGTCAGCGACGAAGGTGAACACGCCACGACGGAGTCGTTTGTCGGTCAATTCTTTGAACCAGCGCTCCACGAGATTCAGCCAGGAACTGGAAGCGGGGATGAAATGCAGGTGCCAGCGGCGGCGGTCCCTGTGCGCCGACCGCTTACGCACCTCGGGGGCCTTGTGGGCGGACAGATTGTCCAGAATCACGTGCACCGACAACCGCGCTCGACGGTGGCGTCGATCTGCTTGAAGAACGCCGACACGTCCGCGCCGGTATGGCCCTTACGCAGGTGGGCGTGCACCTGTCCGGTTCCCACGTTCATCGCGGCGAACAGATCGATGGTGCCGTGCCGCTTGTAGTCGTGGTCATCGTGCCGGCCCGACCCGGCTTCATCGGCAGCGACGGCTGGGTCCGATCCAATGCCTGACATTGGGTTTTCTCGTCGAAGCTGAACACCACCGCCCGCGCCGGCGGTTAAGTACACGCCCACGATATCGACCAGGGCTCCTCGAAGTCGGCATCGTTGCTGATCTTGAAAGCGTCCACCCGCCACGGCTGCAATTTGTGATCGGCCCAGATCTGCGCGACCGTGTCCTCGCCCACCCGACCTGGGCGGCCAGGGTTCGGATGGTCCAATGCGTCGCACCGCCAGGAGGTTCACGGTCAAGGTCAACTCGACCACCTCTGCACCGTGTCCGGCGGCAACCAGGATTCCGCCCGCGGCCCTCGGCGATCTCCCGACGCCGTCGATGCCCTTGTCGGTGAACCGCTTCCGCCACCGCCGCACGGCATCCGAGTCCACCCGGGAGCGGCGAGCGATCTCCTCGTTCGGCACCCCATCCGAAGCCCACAGCAACGCTGGCTTGCACCACCTGACGGTGGGCAACACCGAGGACGCCACGATCCGCTGGAGTTCCTGACGCTGGTCATCCGTCACCGGCACGCCGCAGCCACCATCAACCAATTCTAAAAGCCACCAGGCTAATCAGCGACACACCGCTAGGGTAGCCGCACCCTGACGGGACGCGCTTCGCCGACGCCTGGCGGAAGAAGCCACCGCGGTCGCCCAAAGAGGAAAGGCAGTCCATGTCCGAGTGATCGAGATACCATCGACGGTTGAACCCGCGATGTTCCCCACTGATCTGACCGCGGCCTGCCTGGGTCTTACGCAGGAGCGGGAAAAGGGGCTCGCTACACACGAACTCCACAGTGCCGGAAGGGGTTACTCGACCAAGATGCGAGGCCGTCGACGCCAAGTCCGCGGACCGTCTCTGGAACCATGCGCGATAAGCCACTCCTCGCTGACTGCTACCGCAGCCGAACCGCAATCGGGAGCGTCGACGCCCCGTCCCATGACCTGCGCGTCCATGATACATCGTTCCGCAGGGGATGTGCACCGGTTTCGGCGTGCCGCGATTACCGGCAAAACGAGTGGCTCCGCAGTGTCGCGGGGCAGGCGGTGGAGTGGCCCGCTGCCGGTTGCCGCACACATCCGAGGTATGACGATCACCGACGCCGGTCGGGCAGCGGAGGCACTCGACGGGCCGCGCCGACCGGTCTGTCTGCTTAGCGTTTCCTCGGCCTGCCTCGGGTTCCAGGGAACGGCCGGTTCAGCCGGGCGGAGATCGACCGGCGAGCAACGGGTGTCGCCGCGGCGGCGCGGGACGGTGCGGTGTCGCCGGTTCAGCGCGGCGGGTGATCGCGGCGCTGGTGTACTCCTCGTCGATCCCGGAGGCTGTCGCGGCGGGGTGGAACGGCGACCCGGCAGGACCGGCGGACATAGCGGACCAGATGCGGCTGCTGCTGTTCACGAAGGTGATGCAGGAACCCCCGGCGGCTTCCGGCCGGACGTGGTGGCGACCGGCGCGAGCACCAGCGGTGGGCGACGCTACTCGCGCGGGCAGCGCTACCCGGTGCGGCGCGGGACGCTCGGCTGCCGCAACGGGAACGACCCCTGCCACCGTCCGCCCAGCGGCCGACCAGGACCGTGATGCGCGGGGGTACCGGAGCATCGCGGAGGGGCGGACCGGGTGGCGTCGGTCCCGGACATCGCCGACCAGGCGGCAGCAGCGGCGGACCTGCAGGACGCGCGCGATCCGTCGGCGGCGACGGACGCGGGAGTCGGGGTGTTGCGGGGGATGCGGCCGGTGTCGCGGCGGCACCGCGGCGCCGCCCACCTGCGGGACGTCCTGGGTTTGGCCGCCGTCCCGCGGCCGGGCGACCGGGCGGTGCGAGACCGGATCGCCGCGTCCCTTGCGCGGACCCGGAAGCGGCGCGCCGCGGCGCGCGTACCGAAGTGGCGCGCCGCGGCGACACGGTGACACGCCGCAGTAACTCCGTCGATCCGGTGTCGACGTTGTGGGCCGGGTATCCGCGGGGCGACCTGGTGACCCTGGCCGGGCTGGACTCGCGGGTCGCGCATGCCGTGGCTGTGGCGGCGGTGACGCCGCGTCCGGCGGTCCGGACCGACGTGGCGGCCGCTCTGCTCGCGCAGGTGCGTGCGAGCGGAACCCGGCGATCCCGCGTGGGCGGACCTGGCCACGGCGTTGGTGGCGGCGTTCCTGGTGCACATCAGCGACCTGCCCAGCGAGTTCTCGGCCGGCTTCCGCACCGCACGCCCCAAGACCGCCGCCCGGAAAACCAGGGAGGCAAGGGTTTTCGCCGCCGCCGCACGGCGAGCGGCCGGCCACCCGGCGGCGCCCTTGGGGGCGGTCCCGGCGATGGTGGAGGCCGAGTTGGAGGGCCGGTTGCTGCTCGATTGAGACGGTCGCCGCGGACGTGTCGCGCCGGCCCGCGGCGTAACGGACATCCTCTGCCCGCCGGGCGTCGGACGACGGCCGGGGCACGGCGGCGTCAGCGGAGGAAACGCGCGGTCCAGGGTCGCGGTGTGTCGGATCACTGCGACCGCGCCATTTCCCGCCGACCCGGCGACGCCCTCTGGGGGTGCCCTAGTCTGGCGGCGTGTGGATGAACCTGTCTCGGCGCTCGCTGATCGGAGCCGGACTGCTCGTCGCCGCGGCGGGATTGGCCGGTTGCAGCAAGGCCGTACAGGCGGCGCTCACCACCACGTCGGCACCGATCGGTAGCCCGATGTCGCCGTCGGGGAGACGGGTCCGGCGACGGCGACATCGGGCGTGTCGGCATCATCAGTGGCGCCGTCGACGCCGTGGAGTACTGATCGACCCTCGACGGAATGCGAGCTCGGCGTCGACGGTCCCGACGCGCCGCCGCCTTCCGGGTCGGCGGTCGAGATCGCGCACGGCCCGCGGGACAAGCCGCGTGTGGCGTTGACCTTTCACGGTGCGGGGGATGTCGGTCTGGCCCGGCAGATACTGCAGATCGCGAATGCCCGTGGGGCCCGGATCACGGTGATGGTGGTGGGCACGTGGTTGTCGGACAACCCCGGGATCGCCGCCGAGATCTTGGCCGGTGGTCATCAGCTGGGCAATCACACGTGGTCGCATCAGGACATCAACTCCATGCCGGAGGGCGAGATGCGCCAGGAGGTGATCCGCTGCCGCGACCTGCTGATGCAGATCGCGGGCACACCGGGGGCGTACTTCCGGCCGTCGCAGACGCCGACCGCCAATGCGCTGATGAAACAGGTCGCGGGGGCCGCCGGCTACGCAATTTCGCTGTCCTATGACGTCGACTCGATGGATTACACCGATCCGGGCGCGGCGGCTGTTCGGCAGAACCTGGACGCCGCCCAGGCGGGGTCCATTGTCAGCATGCATCTGGGACACCAGGACACCATCGATGCCCTGCCCGGTGTGCTCGATGACCTGAACGCCAGGGGTCTGGCCGCGGTCACGGTGGGTGAACTGCTGGCCGGCTGACCGGTGGGGCATCCCGTCCGGTCGGTTGACGCCGAGGGCACGCGCGTCCGTGTGGCCTGGACCGCCGCGCGGACTGGCTCGTCCCGGTCTGATGGTGGTACCGTTCGGGCTGAGGCCGATCCCTCGGATCGAGCGCTCCGAGGGCACCGGGTAGACGGCCGGCGATAGCCGGTGGCCCGTCCTGCCGATGTCGGGAGGGCCGGCCGGGTGCCCTCGCCGCGCCGGTGGAGACTGGCCTCCCGACCGGACCTCAGGCGAGCAGTGCGACCGTTCGGTCGACGCCCGGAGCGTCCGACGGCGGTCCCAAGGTCACGGCGTGGATTCGTGGCATCACGCCGACGTGGGCTTCGGGTCAGCGGGTTACTCCGGTGTGGCCGGTGGAGTACCGACCGGGTTGCGGCATCAGGGCCAGGCCGTGCGGGCCGTTGCCGACCGGGATCTTGGTGATCAGGTGCCGTCGACGGTGCTGATCACGTACACCACGTTGTCGTAGCGCCCGGACAGCCACAGTTGGCTGCCGTCGGCGCTGACGTTGCCCATGTCGGGACTGCCGCCGCCGGGGATCAGCCATTTGGTGATGGGGTCGCCGGTGTAGGCGTCGAGGACGCTGATCGATCCCTCCAACCGGTTGGACACGAACAGCCGGGTGGCGTCCCGGCTGAAATACAGGCCGTGCGCGCCTTTCCCGGTGTCGATGTGCCGGGTCACGGTCTGCAGGTCCTTGTCCAGCACCCAGACACCGTTCGAGTCGGAGTCGGCGATGTAGAACTTCGAGCCGTCCGGTGCGATCCGCAGATCCTGCGGGCCCATGTGGGTGTCCCGTTGCGGCATGTCGACCATCCGGATCAGCTGGTCGGGTTTGCATGTCGACGACGGCGACGCGGCCGGCGAACTCGCAGCTGAACACCGCGATCTTGCCGTCCGGGGTGAAATCGCCGTGGTCCAGTCCCTGGCAGTCGGGGAATTGCACCCGGTCGACTTCCTGCCAGGTCACCGGGTCGTACCAGATCAGGCTGCGCAGTTCCTCGGCGACCGAGATCGCGTACCTGCCGTCCGGGGTGAAGTACATGTTGTACGGGTCGGCCACCGGAATCGTGTCGCCCGGTTGCCCGGTGATCGGGTCGATGCGGCGGATCACGTTGCCGACATCGTCGGTCGCGTACAGCGCGGTCATGTCGTGCGACGGCACGACGTGCTGTACTTCCGTGCCGACCGGGAACTTGTCGACCACCTGGAAGGTCCGCTGATCGATCACCCACACGTCACCGGACTTGGTGTTCGGCACGTACGCGTACGCCTTCGACCGCCGCGCGACCGGGCCGAGCATGTTCGCGCCCGCCTCGGAGTAAATGTTGTGCGGGTCGACCACAGGGGGCATCCCGGGCAGCACGTCGACGGTCGGTGCAGTCGGCGTGGCCGGCGGTCGGCCGACGGCGGCGCGAAGCGGCGACCGGGCCTGACGCTGACGCCGGCACGGGCGCCATCGCGGAGGAATCCATCGTCACCCGGCCGCATCGATGCCCGGGAGTCGGCCGGAATGCCCGCACCGACGGCAGCTGTCCGATGGATGCCCGAGCTCGACGTTTCGCCGGTGCCCGCCGGAGAGGCGCCGAATTGGAGCACCCGGCCGAGCACGACCCCGACCACCATGAGCAACGAACAGGCCGTCGACGCCTCATCGATCTCCTCTGCCAGAGTCGTCCTCGACGTCCGGCACCGACCGGACGAGCAAGGCGCCCCGACGCCGCGAGGATAGCCGGACCCTATCCAATCCAGACACCACACACTCAATGGGTCAGCCGCCAAGTGCGCGGTGACCTCGTCGCGGGGGTTCTGGACCGCGTCGGTGCGGTCCCGCGCGGCCCGGCTGTCCGGTGTGGGAGGACATGGCCACCGTGTTGGTGGCGGTGTTCCTGGCGAAACATCAGTGACCTGCCGACGGAGTTCTCGCCCGCGCACGTGACCGCGGCACCGAGGGTGGTGCGCCAGAAGGCAAGGGAAGTGGCGGTTTTCGCGTGGTTGACGGGGCGGGCGGCGGTTTTGCGGCGCCCCGCCGTGTCCGGCGATGGTGGATGCCGAGTTTGGTGGACCGGTTGCTGCTCATCGAGACGGTCGTCGCGGACCTGCGGCACCGGCCGGCGGCGTGACGGTCGTCCGGCTCCGCTTCGGACCCATTTCGGGTACGATTCGGGGTATGAGCGCAGGCGTTGTCGAGTCCGTTTCGGGTCCGGCGACGGGGGACCCGGAGCTGCTGGACGCGGTGATGACTCTGCTCCGCCGCGCCGAATACCTCGGGCTGCTCGACCCGGCTGCCGATCACCGGCCCGACGAGCCGTGGGTGTGGCTGCCCGCCGTCGTCGCAGGGATGACCGGACGGGGCCTACCCGCCGGCGGCAGGTGGCAGCAACTGGACCGGACCCCGGAATGGCGGAAGCTCGCCGACGGGCACGCCACCGGGGTGCCCGCGGGGATAGGTCGCGCCCTCGCTGGTGCGGTGGCGCAGATCAACGACCAGCTCGAGATGTCACCGCAACCCGCCGGTGAATGGGGACCGGTGCTCGGCACCCTGGGCGAGGACCTTCTCGCGGAACTCGTCGGGGTGTCGGTGTCCTCGGTCCGCCGGTACGCCGCCGGGGCCCGGGCCACCCCACAGTACGTCGCGGAACGCCTGCATTTCCTGGCGTTGCTGATCGCCGACCTGGCCGGCAGCTACAACGATTTCGGGATCCGCCGGTGGCTGAACCGGCCCCGGACACCGCTCGGCGGGAGATCACCAGCCAGCCTGTTGGGGGAGTTCGACCCCGACGGCCCGGACGCTGCCGCGGTCGCGCACCTGGCCGCCGGCCTCGTCGGGGCGGGGTCGGGGTGAGCATCGGGTTCCGGCACGCCGACCACCGGTACCCGTTCCTGTGGGAGACAACCGCGCAACCCGCTGGCCGCTGGCACACCGACGGGGACGGGCCCTGCCAGTACCTGGCGGACACCCCGGACGGGGCGTGGGCGGAGTTCCTCCGGCACGAGGAGATCACCGACCCCGCCGACCTTCCCGGCATCACCCGCAGCCTCTGGGCGATCGACGTACCGGACACTGTCCTGGCCGCGGCCGACCACCCCGCCGTCAAAACCTCGACCGCGCCGGACATGACCGGCGGCCCCGAGTCGTACCCCAGCTGTCGGGAGTACGCCCGGGCCCAACGGGAGCGGGGTGTCACCGACCTGGTGGCGCCGTCCGCGGCGCTGCTGCCCGGCGCAGCGGGCGGGCAGGTCACGGACGACGGGTTGCGGGACGCCGAGAACCGTGATGGCGCAACATGGGTGCTCTTCGGGCCGCGCCCGGGCCTGCGGGGGTGGCGGGTCGTCGACCGCGGCGCCCCACCCGCCCGCGTCCTTGGTCTCACCCGACACCTGCACTGACGACGGGCATGTCCTCGGCGCCGCGGTCAACCGGCCGTACCAGGCCGAATGTCACTCCACGGAATGGCCCCGGACACGATCCGACCGTGCGAACCCGACCACGACCCGCCGCGTCGGCGCCACCGGCCCGACCGCTTCCGTTGAACCCGCTGCCCGCCGATGCACCGGACCCGATGCGGGCGGTATCCCTCGGTTTGGCGCTGCTCAGGACCGCGAGGGTCGAAGCATGGGACGACCTGATCGCCGCGCTCCGCGACGACCATCCCGCGGTCACCGCACGCCTGGCCACCCTCGACCTCACCGGCGAAGACCTGGCGTTGCTGGACGCGCACCTCGGCCTGCTGGCCCTGATCCGGGTCGCACCGGCATCACGTGGGCGCGGCGGGCACACCGTGACCGTCGCGGTCTGCGACACCTGCGGCCGGTGGCATGCTCAGCACCGGCGCCGTACCCCGCCGCTGCCGGCTCACCACCGGCTGCCCCGGGACCGCCGTCAAGGCGGTACCGGCGAAACACCCGAAACCCGCTGCACCTCAGACAGAAGCAGCGCCCCCCTGACCCGGATACGCCCCGCCCGGGCGCGGGCGGATGCCCGATCCCGCGCCGCACACATCCAGCACATGGTTAACCGTGTGGAACCCCTTGACCGGTTTGTCATCCCGCGGCGCGGTCCGATCCGGGAGCGGAAGTCCGGCGCCGGGCCGCACGCCCAGGGGATCAGGCGCCGCCGTACCCGTGGCCAGCAACGACGAGCCGCGATCACCGAACAACACGAACCCCGGCGGTCCTGATGCCGGTCATCGAGGTCACCTTCTACCGGGTGGCGTGCGACCACCCGGGTTGCCACGCGTGCGACGTGACCGACGAGTACTCCGCCTGGGAGGACCCGGACCAAGCCGATGAGGTGGCGATGCTCAGCGGTGCCTGGCTCAAGATCGGCCAGGGACCGGACGCCCGGTACTACTGCGGGCGGCACACCCGTTGGTGTGAGACCTGCGATGCGCCGGAACCAGTGTCGGACCCGACACGGACAGGGGTCGGATCACGGTGCGCGGGGGAGAACTGATGCGCAATCATGTTCAGTCGACCCAGCTCTCTTTGGCGGCATCACGGCCCGGCCGGCGTGGCCAGCTCGCGTGAGTCATGTCGATCAGTTGCCGTTAGAAGGATTGTGGTGACGGCGCGTCGGGAGGCCAGACGGTTCCGCCGGCTGCGACGGTTCGGACGGCG
The DNA here is from genome assembly GCA_963709895.1 of uncultured Actinomycetota bacterium. Classification (GTDB taxonomy): domain Bacteria; phylum Actinomycetota; class Actinomycetes; order Mycobacteriales; family Nakamurellaceae; genus Nakamurella. Next base: position 12,150 of record CAVPYD010000008.1, read on the forward strand.
TCGACGAGGACCTGGGCGTCGCCCGTTTTGACCAGGTATCCGGCGGCGCCGGCGGCTGCCGCCTGCTGCAGAGTCCGCGCTGACGTCGACGCGGTCACGATCAGCACCCGTATCGCCGACCATCTGATCAGCAGGTCCTTCGTGGCCTCGATACCGGACACTGTCGGCATCGAGACGTCCATGATCACCACGTCAGGTTGCGCGGCGTCGGCTGCCTGCATGACCTGGTCACCGTCGTCACATTCGGCGACGACGGTCATTCCCGCCTCCGTCAGCACAGCTCTCATCGCTATCTTGATCAGCGGATGATCATCGACGATCATCACCCTGAGGGGATCGGCCATTGCGCTTGCCCTCCGAAAACCGGCCGGGACCAGCAGTTGATGTGCCCGCCGTCGGAGACGCGCGGTCGGCGTCGAGGAGCGGTCCGGGGGCCTTGTCTTTCACCATGACAACACGCGGTGCCGGTCCTGTGATGCGGGGCCCTCGGTGGCTCTCGGGTCCGGCGGCACGGGCAGAGTGACCACCGTTGTGACGACAGGGCGTTCGGCCCAGCCCGGCGGAGAGGCCGTGGCCGCATCGCTCGTGACCGCGACGAGGACGACCACGGCGGCGACCAGCGCGACGGCCAACCATGGGTGGATGCGGTCTACCACCGGCCGCGGCGGCAACGGCGGCACGCCGGTTGTTCTGACGAGGTGGTCCCGGGTGACCGTCGCCTCCGCGAAATTGCGGCCTGTCCGCCGAGGGCGACCAGCCTCCGCCGGGCTTCCGCGGAAACCTCGTGCGCTCGTGGTGATGGTGACCGGCGACAACGGCTGGTTCGCGGTCACCCCGATCGGTTGAGTCTGGGCACCCGGGTCCAGCGCATTGCCGCGGGCGTCGAGAACGCTGACCGCATCCCGGTCAGGTCGCCCTGAGCCGAGAAAGGCGACTGGCCCGTTGCGCGAGCCCTCGTGACGTTCGGCGGGGCGGCCGGTCACCGATTCGCAGGGACCCCGGGTTCCCTCGTAGCGGTTCGTCATCGCGCTCCTTGCAGGTGACGAGTTTCGACAGCGATCTGACTCAACGGGGGCTGACTCACTGGGATGAGCTAACGGTCGTATGCCCCGCGGCACCCCCGATACCGCTACCTGCCGTGTGGCCGAACAGTGCCGTCCAGGGGTGCTGACAGGCCCGCCTCCCGCTGCCGACGAAACGGATTTCCATCAGCGGGGTCGACTCCGCGCGCGTCCCTTCGCCCCGCACCGACCTGCGACGGCCATGGTTCCGCATGAACGGAACATAGCGGACGAATCGGGCACTGTCACCCATTCGTGTCTCGTGGCTCTGCTCACGCTGCGCGGCACCGGGATGTGACTCATCTTCAGGTCGAGTCCCCGACGCCCTGGCCAACCGGCGGCATGGTGACGTCCAAGTCCAGGATGCACCGCGCTCACACCGTCGAATTCACTTCTCGGCGAGGACGCGACCATGCTCGGCGGGCTTGTGAAAACGCGTGGCGGAGGGCGCGACCTGGGGTCCGACGCTCCGGACGGTATTGCTCGAATTTCAACAGGATTCGATAATGAAGGGAACGCTTCGATGACAAGGCGTGCCTTGCAAGGCGCGGGCTACTATGCTTTCCGCTCTCATGAGGAGGCCGAGGGCGTGCTCCACGAAAAGGATCGTGTGGTCGCCAGGCACGACATCCTTCGCATGTTCCGGGGCGACATCCGCGCCGGCGCCACCCGTGTGGTCATCGGCCACTGCGGGCATGACATGCCAAACGTGCCGGATCCGGTTCACCATCACGCCCGGCCGGACCGCCATAGTGGACGACCTCACCGACGACGACGTCGCCGTCCGCTGACCACCCGAAGGTCGGATGAACACCAATCCGAGGAACGACCAATGACCCTGCAAACAATGTCCCGCGTGCACGCCGCGCACGACATCCACCGCGGCGAACACACCGTCGTGACGCACGGCTGCCCCGGACGAATCGTCGACTCCCATCGCAGTTGGGCCGACACCACCTACACGGTCGAATTCGCCTCGCACAGCAAGAAGTACCGCCGAGCTGGCATCACCTTGGTCGGTCTCACCGAGGACGACGTCCACCCCGACGCCGACCGCCCCGCCGACGGCGCTGGTTCCCGAAAGATCCGTCGAGAATGGGCGCACGAACAGCCATGGTGCCGGGACCCCGGAGGACGGCGGCGGTGCGCAAATCTCACCCCCAGGAGGAGCTGTCGCCTCGATGAACGATTACGACGACGAGGTCCGCGCCTTGATGGCCGCGTTCCGGGCTGCGGACACCGGGCGCAGGGCAAGCCGCAGGCCAAGCGGGATGAACGCGGCGAGGTATGCCACCCCGGATTCGTCGCGGCGACAGCCGCCCGAGCAGAACCGCGCCGGCGAAGCGACCAACCAGGCGAGGATCACCCGTGACGAGCGAGCCTTGCGAGAATCCCGAGCGCCACTGCCCTACAGCCTTGGCGCCCTCGAAGCACCAACCTAATCCGAAAATGAAGGTGACCACGGCGCCTTGATCCGTCGGCCGAGGCTGTGGGCTGGGCCGGCTGACGAGCTGGATCGCCTGGTTCAGGCGGCGGGTTCGAGGGTGACTTTGTAACCGAGGGCTTGGAGTTCGCGGACGTGGTTGCGGGTGCTGCGGTTGCGGTTGACGCGCGAGTCGTAGTAGCCAGGGCCAAGGTCGATGAATCGTTTCTCCTCGTCGCTGAGCAACTCCCACACGATGATGAGAATGGACCTGCCGACCGCGACGATGGCTCGTTTCTTGCCGCGGCGTTTGGCGATCCGCCGATACCGTTCGCCCAGGAACGTCTTGGTGCGACCAGCACCGACCGCGGCCTCACCAAGCACCCGGGCGAGGTAGCGGTTCCCCTTGCCGGTGCTGCTGCCGCCCTTCTTCCGGCCCGCTGATTCGCTGATCCCGGGGGCGAACCGGGCCCAGGACGCCAGATGGTCCGGGGTGGGGAACCTGGTCATGTCCAGGCCGACCTCGGCGATGATGACCTGCGCCGCGGTGACCCCGATGCCGGGGATCTCATCCAGTCGGGTCACCGCCTTGGCGAAAGGGGCGATCTGCTCATCGATCCTGGCCTGCACGACCTCGACGTCGGCGTTGATGCCGTCGACCCTGGCCAGCATGGTCCGCAACAGGAACGCGTGATGGTCGGTGAACCGCCCGGTGAACGCCTCCTCCAGTCGGGCGGTCTTGCCACGCATCGACCCGCGGGCCATGTCGGCCAGCACCTTCGGGTCCCGCTCCCCGGCGACCAACGCGGCCATCATCGCCCGCCCGGACACCCCGAAGATGTCGCTGGCCACCACGGACAGCCCATCTGGCGTCCTGGGCCCGGTTCGCCCCCGGGATCAGCGAATCAGCGGGCCGGAAGAAGGGCGGCAGCAGCACCGGCAAGGGGAACCGCTACCTCGCCCGGGTGCTTGGTGAGGCCGCGGTCGGTGCTGGTCGCACCAAGACGTTCCTGGGCGAACGGTATCGGCGGATCGCCAAACGCCGCGGCAAGAAGCGAGCCATCGTCGCGGTCGGCAGGTCCATTCTCATCATCGTGTGGGAGTTGCTCAGCGACGAGGAGAAACGATTCATCGACCTTGGCCCCGGCTACTACGACTCGCGCGTCAACCGCAACCGCAGCACCCGCAACCACGTCCGCGAACTCCAAGCCCTCGGCTACAAAGTCACCCTCGAACCCGCCGCCTGAACCAGGCGATCCAGCTCGTCAGCCGGCCCAGCCCACAGCCTCGGCCGACGGATCAAGGCGCCGTGGTCACCTTCATTTTCGGATTAGGTTGCAGGTGTCGCCGGGTGCTGTGTCCCTTGTGTTCCGGCGAGCATGGTGAAGGAGTTGCTGCGGGTGTTGCTGTTCATCGGGGACGACTGGGCCGAAGACCATCACGACCTCGAGATTGAGGACGAGACGGGCCGGCGGCTGGCGAAGGCCCGGTTGCCGGAGGGTTTGGAGGGAATCACCCGACTGCATGCGCTGGTCGCCGAGCATGCCCCGGCGGATTGGGCGGATCTGCCCAGTGAGGAGGTCGCGGGCCGGGTGTTCGTCGGGATCGAGACCGACCGCGGCCCGTGGGTGACGGCGCTGCGGGCGGCTGGCTATCCAGGTGTTCGCGATCAACCCGTTGTCCTCGGCGCGGTATCGGGAGCGGTACTCCACCTCCGGCGCCAAGAGCGATGCCGGCGACGCTCACGTGCTTGCTGAGATCGTCCGGTTGGATCGTGACCATCACCGGCAGATCGCCGGGGACACCGACCTGGTGGATGCGGTGAAGCTGGTGGCGCGGGCGCATCAGACCGCGATCTGGGAGCGGACCCGTCAGGTGCTGCGAATGAGATCCACGCTGCGCGAATACTTTCCGGCCGCCATCGAGGCGTTCGAGGACTTGGCGGCGAAGGACTCGTTGATGCTGCTGGCCCGGGCGCCGTCTCCGGCGCGGGTCGGCGAAACTGACCCGCAGCCAGGTGGTGTCCGCGTTGCGGGCGGCCCGTCGGCATCACGTCGAGGCCAAGGCGGATGCGCTGCTGGCGGTGCTGCGGGCGCCGGGTCTGCGTCAACCCCCGACCACCGAGGCCGCCTACGCGGCCGTCGTCATCGGGCAGGTCGGCATCATCACCGCGCTGAACGAGCAGATCGCGCAGTTGCAGGAGGTGGTGGCCGAGCATTTTGGTCGGCACCCGGCCGCTGATATCTATCTCAGCCAGCCGGGCTTCGGGGTGGTTCTCGCGGCCCGCGCGCTCGGCGAGTTCGGCGACGACAAGAAACGGTTCGCACGACGCTCGGGCGCGGAAGAACTATTCCGGGCAGAGCCCGATCACTCGAGCCTCGGGGAAGAAGACCGTCGTGATGGCCAGGTACGCCACCAACCGGCGCCTCGGCGCACGCGCTGCACCTGCAGGCGTTCTCCGCGCTCGCGGCATCACCCGGCGCGCGGGCCTACTACGACGCGCTCCGTGCCAGGAAAATCGGTCACCACGCCGCGCTGCGCCAACTCGCGAACCGGCTCGTCGGCATCCTGCACGGCTGCCTCAAGACCGGCACCAAGTACGACGAAACCACAGCCTGGCAGCACCAAAACGTCGACCGCCGCTTGACACGAATCGGCATGGGATGTCTGAAACGGCCGTCGTGGGATCGTTCTGGGCGAATCCCGGTAACACCGGAGCCCCGCCGCTCGCCGACCAGCAGGACCAGCTGCTCCTCACATGACGGCATCCAGTCATGGTGAGGGTGGCGGCACCACAGGTTCCGCCGCGCCCATCTGAAAAAAGCGCGGCAGCGGCTGTCTTCCACAGCACCGGAATCGGCTCTACCGAATGCTGTGGCATTCCCGGACACCGCGTCGAGGTGCTCGTTACTGGACCCGCCCCCTTGGGCCTCTGACGACCACGCGGTCATCGTCATCGGATCCCGCCAGTGTGGACCGGAACACCGACGTCCCGCGCGGCGGCAAACAACCACCCGGTTCGGGTAATGGCATCCGCCGCCAGGCCTGCCCACCCTGGGCTGGCCGACGAGCCGGCACCGACCATGGACGGGCCTGTCATGAGCAACCAACCGCAATCAGGACGTCCCCGGCGGCAGCCGCGATAGGCGCAGTGGCATTCCGGGCGCGATGGCTGATTCCGAGCGAGTGTGGGGCTGCAGTCAGGTCGCGATGTGGCGTCGATGTGCGCTGACTTGACCGTTGGGTTGGGTCAGACTTGTGCGATGCCGATTTTGACGGGTTTCGGTGCGTGGGCTGCGGGTCGACGCGCCCGACGATGCGGGGCCGCTCTGGTCGCCGTGGTCTTCCTTGTCGTTGCCGGGTGCTCGGGTGGGCCGGCGCAGTCTGCAGCCACTGTGACCGAGCTGGTTCCGGCCGTCACCTCGAGTGCCAGCAGCACGGCGTCCGGCGGATCGACTGCTGCCGCGGTACCGGCCGAACCGACGTCTGTTGCCGTCGGTGTGACACCGACTTCTGGGATGGACGTGAGCCTGGTCCCCGAGCGCACCCAGGTCGACGGCCGTGTCCACCCCGGGTCCGTGGCCCCGCCTGGGGTATCGGCCGGTTGCCCTGGGGTGCAATGCGTGTCGCTCGTGGTGACCGGGGATGTGTTGCTGCACCCGCCGCTGGTCGACCAGGCCCGCGCCGACTCCCCGGGCGGGCAGGGCCTGGACTTCGCGCCGATGCTGGCCGCCGAGAAGCCCTACGTCCAGGGCGCCGACCTGGGCATCTGCCATCTGGAAACCCCGCTCGCCCCGGCCGGCGGCCCGTTCAGCGGCTACCCGGAGTTCTCCGTCCCACCGCAGGTGCTTCCCGCGCTGGTCGCCACCGGGTACGACGCGTGCAGCACTGCCAGCAACCACACCCTGGACCAGGGCACCGACGGGGTGGATCGCACCCTGGACGACCTGGACGCCGCCGGCCTGGCCCACGACGGCTCCTACCGCACCGCACAGGACGCCGCCACCCCGACCATCCTGACCACCCCGCACGGGCGGGTCGGGTTCATCTCTGTCACCTACGGTTTCAACGACGGCCCCCCGACCAGCCGTGGCAGGTCAACGTCCTGGACACCGACGCGATCCTGGCCAAGGCCCACGCGGCCCGCGCCGCCGGCGCAGACCTGGTCGTCGTCGCCGTGCACGCCGGCACCGAATACGACACCGAACCCAACAGCGACCAGGTCACCGCCGCGCGCACCCTGCTGGCCAGCCCGGACATCGACCTGGTCTACGGGCACCACGCGCACGTCGTGCAACCCCTGCAGAAGATCAACGGGAAATGGGTGATCTTCGGGTTGGGCAACAACATCGCCGCCCAGGAAACCCCGGTCGAGGGCACCCACCGAGGGCTGCTCGTCCGGGTCACCTTCAGCCAGGACAGCACCGGCAGATGGACCACCAGCGACATCGCCTGGGTGCCGTCCCTACAGGAGGCCGACCCGCCGCACCGCTGGTGCTCGTTGACCGCGGGCGGGACCTGTGTGTCGCCGGACGTCGACGCCGCCGCGCTGGCCGCCACCAGCGAGGCGGTCAACCTCTACGGAGCCGACACCGACGGCGCCCACCCCACTGGAAAAGCCCTGAGCCGCCGGGCGTATCGCCTGCGCCCGGAACTTCCGACTGCACCCTCCGTCCGGCCGTGGGAACCGCGACCCTCCGGACTTGGAGGTTGGAACCGTGGAACCGTCCCACAACCGGAACGCAATCAGGACACGTCCGCGGCCCGATCCTGGCCGTCACCGCGTTGATCGTTCTCGTTCCGGCGTCATCTCGAAGGCGTGATGGCCGGCGCGACGGGCACGCCGGCCCCAATTCCACGGCACGAGCGGAGTCGTCGGGTGCGGCGAGTCCACGGTGAGCATCGTTGACTCCGCCCCTCAAAAGCATCGATATTGCCGCCCTCCTCCGCCGCCGCCATGCCCCCCAGGGACTGTACGGTTTTCGGTGTAACTCCTGAGGTGAAGGAGACACCTGTGACTGAGTGGTGGATGGGACTCGGCAGCGAACGGGCCTGCCGTTGATGCCGTGGTCGGCAGCTGTTGCGGGCGTTGTCGGATCTGGCGCGGGCCGAGGGGCTGCGGCTGACCGGTGAGGGCGGGTTGCTGGGCCGGTTGACGAAGCTGGTGGTGGAGTCCTCCCTGGAAGGGGAGATGGACGATCATCTGGGCTACGGCAAGCACGACCCGGTCGGTCGCGACGGCGGCAATTGCCGCAACGGCCGGCGACCAAAGGCGCTGCTGACCGAGGCCGGTCCGGTGCAATCGAGGTTCCCAGGGACCGTGACAGCTGCCGTTCACGCCGCGGATCGTGGCGAAGCGGCAACGCCGCGCTGACCGGGGTGGACGACCTGGTGATCTCGTTGTCCGCCAAGGGATTGACCCACGGTGAGATCGCCGCGCACCTGGCCGAGGTGTACGGGGCGGAGGTGTCCAACCAGACGATCTCGACGATCACCGACCGGGTCATGGACGGGATGGCGGAATGGCAGAGCCGACCGTTGGACCCGGTGTATCCGGTGTTGTTCATCGACGCGATCAACGTGAAGTTCCGCGAGGGGCAGGTGGTGAATCGGCCGATCTACGTGGCGTTGGCGGTCACCGTGGACGGCACCCGCGACATCCTGGGCCTGTGGGCCGGTGAACACGGCGACGGCGAGGGCGCGAAGTACTGGCTGCGGGTATTGACCGAGATCAAGAACCGCGGCACCAAGGATTGCCTGATCGTGGTCTGCGACGGCCTGACCGGGCTGCCCGACGCGGTCGCCGCGGTGTGGCCGCAGACGATCGTGCAGACCTGTGTCGTGCACCTGCTGCGGAACTCCTTCGATTGCGCCTCCCGCCGGGACTGGGCGGCGATCGCCAGGGACCTAAGCCGATCTAACCGCGCCGTCGGAAGCGGCCGCGTTGGACCGGTTCGCCGAGTTCAGCGAGGTCTGGGAGAGCAAGTACCCGGCGATCGTCCGGGTGTGGACGAACGCCTGGTCGAGTTGGTGCCGTTCCTGTAGTTACACCCATATCCACACCGTCATCTCGACCACGAACGCCATCGAGACCTCAACGCCCTCATCCGCCGGGCCGTGAACGCCCGCGGCCACTTCCCGAACAGGCAAGCCGCGATGAAATGCGTGTACCTGGCAGTGATCAGCCTGGACCCGACCGGGAAAGGCAAGCAACACTCGTCAAACCGGTGGATGAGTCGGCCCGGGGCGCGCGGATCGGCATTGCTGCCGACTCGTTTCCCCGGGCCGCTCGCCGAACCGGGTGTGCGCCTTTCAACGCACCCGGCTCTCCACGATCGGTGCCGTCAGGTGTGGTTCGGTCGCAGGTAGGGGTCGGGATGCGCTGGCCCCGATATCGGTAGCGGGTGACCGTTACCGACGCCGGGTTGAACAGTTCGATCCCGTCAGCCGTGATCGGCAGCCACCGCCCGCTGGGGGTGGTGAACCGGCGGCGGAACTGGCCCCACCTCCAGCGGTGTCGTTTGCGCAGCCACCGGATCAGCCGCCAGTTCCACGAAGTGGCCGCAGGCGGTTGAGGGTGTGTTTGCAGACGGCGTGCCGGAAGTAGTTGGTCCAGCCGCGCAGGATCTGGTTGATCCTGCCGACCACGGCCCCCATATCTGCCTGTGAGACCCGGTGCGTCAACGCGCGGATCTTCGCTTTCACGGCCCGGAACGGCCGGTCGGCGATGAACGTGTAGACGTACCACTTGTTCGTTCCCCGTTTGCGTTTCCACTGGATGCGGAAGCCGAGGAAGTCGAACCCGTCACTCATGTGCAGGCACACTGGTCTTGGCTGCGGGACAGCCGAAGCCCAAGCGGCGCCAACACCTGGGCGACGTCTTCGTGCAGGGTTTCCACGTCGGCCCGTTGGCCGTGCACGAGCACGACGAAATCGTCCGCGTAGCGGACGATCCGCCAGGTCGGCAGGCCCTGGGCGCGACGGTGGGTGCCGCCGATAGGCGTTGCCCATGAACCCGTCTGGCCGCCACGGCGCCATCAGATGCTCATCGAGCACCGACAACGCGATATTGGCCAAGACCGGTGAAAGGATCCCACCCTATGAGCAGCGCCGGGTTATGCGCAGCGCCGGTCTGTCGGTGCCTGGTGAGGGCCGGTCGGGGGTCGAGCGCTGCGCATAATCCTCGGGGACTCTGATCACGCGGCTCGGCATGGTGCCGGGCCTGCATGATTGGAGGTCGGCTGTGATGGTTGCTGTGTCTGCGCTGGTGTCCGGCTTGGACGCGGAGTTGGTGCGTCTGGGCTACAAGGACTCGACGATGGTCTGGTATCGGGGTTGCTGGCGTCGCCTGGAGAAGTTCTTCGCTTCCCTTGGCGTGGAGGAGTTCTCGCTGGATGTGGCGATGGCGTGGGTCGACGATGCGTGCGGCTTTTTCGAGAAGGAGCAGGCGGGCACGCTCAAGCCGACCGAGGTGTATTTGTTCAGGGTCGCCCAGATGCTCAACGATTACGCGGTCCACGGGGCGGTGCTGCGCCGCTACTCCCGGGCTGTCGGCAGGCTGGCCGGGGACGGCGCCGACACCGTCGCCCGGTTCCAGGCGTGGCTGCGGGCCGCGGGCCGCGCCGTGTCGACAGTGCGGACGTACGGGACGGTGGCCGGGGAGTTCCTCGCGTTCTTGGACACTCGCGGCGGATGGCCCGTTGTGACGCCGGGGCGGTCGAGGCGTTCGTCGCCACGCTGGCGGGATACCAGTTCAAGACCGTCGAGCAGAAACTGTGCGCCTTGCGGTCTTTTCTCAGGTTCGCGTCCGGCGACGGACTGGTCGACGCCGCCGTGCTGGACGCGGTCCCGGCCGTGAAGTCCCGCAAGCAGACCAGGATCCCGTCGGTGTGGGACCCGGCCGAGGTGACGAAGATCCTGGACGCGGTCGACCGGGGCAACCCGTGCGGGAAGCGGGACTACGCGATCATTTTGCTGGTCACCAGGCTCGGGCTGCGCGGCATCGACGTCAAACGGCTGGAGTTCGGCGACTTCGACTGGCCGGGCAACCGGTTGTCCGTCGTGCAGGCCAAGACCGGCAACCGGGTGCAGTTGCCGTTGTTGAAAGACATCGGCTGGGCGGTCATCGACTACATCCGCGCCGGTCGTCCGGCCAGTGAATGCCCGCAGGTGTTCATCCGGCATACCGCCCCGATCGGCCCGTTCTCCGACCAGGATCACCTGCACCAGATCCTGGTCAAGCACGCCCGGGCAGCCCATGTCCCGGTCAGCGAGAAACGCCGCCACGGCATGCATTCGCTCAGACACACGCTGGCGACCCGGTTGATGGAGGGCGGCACACCGGTCGAGCAGATCGCCGACATCCTCGGTCACCAATCCGTCGGATCGGTCGGCGTGTATCTGAAGTCGTCGCTGGGTCTGCTGGCCAAATGCGCGCTGGACCCGGACGGCCCGGCAACGACGGTGTCACGATGACCCCCGACATCACGCTGGCCGACGCGATCACGGCGCTCGTCGCGGAGAAGCGTGCCATCGGCTACAAGTACGTCACCGAGGCGCGGGTGCTGGCCCGGTTCGACGCGTTCTGCCACGGCGAGTTCCCCGGACTGGTCGCGGTCACCCAGGTCTCGGTCAGGCGTGGGTCGCGTCCGCTCGGCGGCGGGGAGTCAAACCGGCGACCCTGCAAGGCCTGGCCGCGCCGGTCAGGGAAGTGGCCCGGTGGCTGGGTCGCCGCGGCGTCCAGGCCTACGTGCTGCCCGCGGGCGTGCTGGCCAGGCCCACCCGCTATATCCCGCACATCTACACCGACCAGGAATTGGCGGCCCTGTTCGCCCAAACCGACCGCTGCCGCTACTGCTCGCAGGTCCCGTTCCGGCACCTGGTCATGCCGGTGCTGTTCCGGACCATCTACGGGTGCGGCCTGCGCTGCTCCGAAGCCCGCCTGCTCCGTCCGGGCGACGTCGACTGAGGTTCCCCCCGGCAGCGGACAGTTGGTCCCGCTTGCTCGGAGTGAGAGCGGGGTATTGCCGTCAAGCCGCTAAATCCAACTTCTCGATCGCTTGTTCGTAGTCGATCGGGCTGACTTGGCCGACGCTCGAATGCCGCCTTCTACCATTATAGTAGATCATCCACTTATCAATCGCCAAATACAACTCAGCCCTCGTCGCGAATGGGTGACGGTAGTAGTATTCGTGTTTGAAGGTCGACCAGAATGATTCCGAACACGCGTTATCCCAGCAGACACCGGTCCGGCCCACCGATTGACGAAGCCCAGATTCCCGGCATTTGTCGGCGACGTCGCCGCTGGTGAATTGACTTCCCCGATCAGCGTGGAAAATGGTTCCATCCACATTGTGGTGTCTGGTACTGATGGCCATGTCCAGGCAATCGACGACCAGTTCGGCGCGCATGTGATCAGCGGCCGCCCAGCCCAACGCCCGCTTCGAATGCTCGTCCCGGATCGCGCACAGGAAGACGTCGCCTTCACCGCAGGTGAGGTAGGTGATGTCCGACGCCCAGACGGCGTCGAGCCGGCCCTGATCGAACACCCGGTTCACCAGATCCGGTGGCGTGATCGCCGACCGGTCAGGGATCGTCGTGCAGGCCTTGAACGACCGAGGACTGATCCCGGCGATGCCGTGAGCAGCCATGATGGCCGCCACGGTCTTCTCGGTCACCAGCTGGCCGTCGTCCCGCAACTCCGCAGTCACCCGCGGGGATCCGTAAGTGCCCGCCGAATCCTTGTGGATCGACGTGATCTGCACCAGCAGATCGGCGCGCCTCTGCGTCGCGGCGGAAGGCTCCTGGCCGGTCACTCGTTTCCGCCACGCGTAAAACCCGGCCGATGACACCGGCAGATTCCGGAACATCAGCGATTTCGTTCTACCGGCCGCCGGACCGTCGGTGTCGGCGCACTGAGCTTCAATGAACTCGAAATATGTCATTTCGGTTGCATCGCCGCAAAGTACGCCGAGGCTTTTTTTAGGAAGACGACGTCTCGTTCCTGTTCCTCGAATCGCCGGGCCTGGTCGACGACCTTCCTGCGCAACCTGACCAACTCCGCCCGCTCGCTTTCCGTCACAGGTGTATCAGGCACATCCGGGGCTGGGGCAGCGGCCGTTTGCCGTATTCGCTCATCCTTGACCCACTGGCCCAGCAACTGATCGCCCACATCCAATTCTCGGGCCACCTCAACAATCGTTCGGCCCGAATCGATCACCCGGTGAGCGGCCTCGACCCGGTACGCCGCTGTGAATGATCTTCTTGTCGTCGCCACCTGAACATCCTCTCAGCTGGGCCCCCACCAGGGAGCCCGCCTTCGATGTCCACCACCCGGGGGGAACCTCAGACATCGACGCCGGCGTCCTGCAGATCCGCGATGCCAAGGGCGGCAAAGACGGCAGGTGCCCGTCTCCGAGCCGCTGCGGATCAGGCTCGCCGACTACCACGCCCACCTCACCCGGTGTTCGGACTCAGAGTGGTCTTCCCGGCAGAGCAGGCCTGCCGCTACGCTGGGGAACGTGAGAAGAACTTCCGCCGATTCCTCTGGCAGGCCCGCATCTCCCACGGTGGGCGGGGCCGCGGCCCCCGCGTGCACGACCTGCGGCACACCTTCGCGGTCAACAATCTCCGCTTCTGGTTCGCCCGGGGCGAGGACGTCGGCGCGTTGCTGCCAGTCCTGCAAACATATCTGGGTCATTCATCGCTGCGCGATACCGCCTACTACCTGCGGCTGACCGCCCAGTCCTACCCGGACATCACCGCCCGCGTCCAACAGGCCACCGGCGACGTCGTCCCGCCCATCACGGCAGAACCGCGCCATGGCCACTGACTTCGCGGTCTGCCTGCGCCGCTTCCTGACCACCTATCTGGCCGGGCTACGCGGCTGCTCGCCGAACACAGTCGGGTCCTACCGCGACACGTTCAAACTCCTGATCACCTACTTCCGCGACGAGAAATCAACCCCGCCAGGCAAACTCACCCTCGACTACATCGACGCCGCCGCCATCACCGGATTCCTCGACTGGCTCGAGACCAGCCGGCACAACAGCGCGTCGACGCGCAACCAGCGGCTGGCCGCGATCAGCTCGTTCTGCACCTGGATGGAAACCGAGGATCCAGCCCGGATGGCCTGCTACCAAAACATCCTCGTCATCCCCGCCAAGAAACAGGCCCACCCGACCGTCAACTACCTGACCGTCGAGCAGACCCGCCTGCTGCTCGCCCAACCCGACCGGTCCACCCGCCGGGGCAGACGCGACGCGACCCTGCTCGCCACGCTCTACGACACCGCCGCCCGGGTCCAAGAACTCGCCGACCTCGCCGTCCGCGACATCCGCCTCCAACGCCCCGCCATGGCCGCCCTGACCGGGAAGGGCCGCAAAACCCGCCACGTCCCCCTGATGGACAACACGACAGCGATCCTGGTCGCCTACCTGGCCGAACATCACCTGGACCAGTCCGGCCACGACGACCACCCGATGTTCTTCAACCAGCACGGGCCAAACTCAGCCGCGGCGGCATCGCATGGATCATCCGGAAACACCAGGCCACGACAAACGATCCGCAAATCATCGACGCCGATATCAGCCCACACACCCTGCGCCACAGCAAGGCAATGCACCTCTACGAGGCAGGTGTCCCGCTGCCCTACATCCGAGACTTCCTCGGGCACGCCGAGCTATCCACCACCGAAATCTACGCACGCGCCTCGACCGAAGCGAAACGCAAAGCCCTCGAAGCCGCCTACACCGACATCATCACCGACGAACTGCCCGAATGGACCCAAGACCCCGGACTGCTCGACTGGCTCACCAACCTCTGACCCGCCGCCGCCCACAGGTTATGCGCAGCGCCCGACCCCCGACGCAGCCCCCACCAGCACCGACACACCGGCGCTACGCATAACCCGGCACTGCTCATAGGGCGG
>CAVPYD010000009.1:0-167169 GCA_963709895.1 uncultured Actinomycetota bacterium
GCGCCGGGCGGCCTTCGCGAGTGCCCGGCCAGTCGTGCGGCCGGGGTCGCGTGACCGACAGGCCTCCCGACCCGGTCGCGGCCGGGGTCCTTCATCACTGGATGAGCTGCGGCGCCGGAAGAGCGCGGCCTTGGTTGGCCCTCAGCGGGCCACGCTCCGGCCCGACCCCATCGACGAGCGGCACAGCGCGCTCGCGCAACTTCTTCGGATAGCTCCCAGACCTCGTCGGGTTCGAGACCGCCACGGCACCACCCTCCCGTCGGGGGGCGGGTGGTCGTCGGCATTTCGGGAGGGGGCAAGGCCGGTTCGAAACCCACGCGACGCGGGGCTCATGAGCCGGATCGTCACCCACGGAAGGCACCATCGATGCCCAGGAGGGTTCGCCTTCGAGCACCGTGGGCGGAGCAGCCGGCTCTGCCGGCGCCGCTAGCGACGGGGCGATGGCGAGAATCGGCACCACCATGAACCCAACAATGGTGCCCCGAATGGACGCTTTCATGAGCAAACCTCTCGTTGGAGAAGACCAACCGCACCTTCGGAGTCCTTCGAACCGTGGAACGGGGTGGCCTGCTGCGCGATGACGTCGGTGACGCGGTTACGTCGGGGAGTTGTGGAGCGAGCGGGCACGCGCTCGGTGCGTTCGATGGGCTCGGTGGGCTCCGTGCGTTCGATGTGCCGCGGCCGTGCGATGGGCTCCTCGGCGTCGCCGAGCTGGCGCCAGGATTGGAGTGGAGTGGCTGCCGAGCGCCCAGACCTGAGCCGGTTCGGTCAATTCACGGGCCGGGTTCCCACCCCAGCTGGAGTTCGCCGGGACATCCTCACCCTTCATGAGGAAGGAGTCCGGGGGCCAGGACCGCTCCATCACCGATGGTGACGGAGTAATGGAGGAACGCGTTGATGCCGGTGGTGCAGCGGTCGGCCGATATTGATGAAGCTGATCTTGAATGTGCCGTCCTCCAGGGAGTGGCTTTGGATTGTGGTTCCGTGCGTTGAGCGTGCAGTCGTCGCCGACGCGCTACCAGAGCCGTCTCGGTCATCCATGCGCCTCCGTCGTCGAACAGCCGTCGGCCGACCCGGACGCCGAGCATTCGCCAGATCATGGACTTGAACGGTGTGCCGTTGAAAATTCTCGACGACCGTCATACGTCGGGAACCCCTCTTCCAGAAGCGTTTCGTGCCGCCAGAAATCGGGCTGATAGATGGAACAGAACCGTGGCCTTCAGCGCCCGGAAGCGGGGTGGATGCGCGTTCGACCAAGGGCGAAGTAGCCGACGGTGAAGAGCAAACTCTGACAATGAAGGATGGTCTGGGACCGCGAAT
The DNA here is from genome assembly GCA_963709895.1 of uncultured Actinomycetota bacterium. Taxonomy (GTDB): domain Bacteria; phylum Actinomycetota; class Actinomycetes; order Mycobacteriales; family Nakamurellaceae; genus Nakamurella. The sequence goes on from CAVPYD010000009.1 coordinate 1,321, forward strand.
TCGCCGTATAGGTGGGTACAGTGCTGGCGGCGGCCCCCGCGATGAGCAGCAAGGGCGTAGAAGTAAACCCACCCGGGACAAAAGAAGGTACTAGCCCCACGTGGTCCCCGTGTTGTGCCGGTTCTTCCGCGGACAGGTTGCGGGGGGAAGCTCGTCCCCCGTTCTTTTCAGTTCGTCGAAGGCGCTGTCGCGTTGGACCGATCGGGGGATCTCGAACGTGCGGTGAGCCCAGCAGGCCGACATTCTCCCGGACCTCCCCGTCGATCGGGATCATCCACCTCGTCGTCGAGCAGACAATTGTCACCGGTCCTTGGCTCCTGTGCCGGGGTAGGTGGATGAGGTTTCCCATAAAGTTCCGGGCACCAACCGACACTCGGCTTGAGCTGTGAACGATGTACTGGAAAAGTCCGCATTCAGGAATGAAAAGTCCGTCGGAGACCATCGTGCCGGTGCCGACCGAACTCAGGTCCGGCGATTCGTGCTTTGGACTCGCCATGCCGAAGTTCGACCCCGGTCGGCTCCAGCGGGCGTCAGGTGGATACCCCAGGTGCACGCAGGTAGTAGACGATGTAGGAGCTGTCCCTCGAACAAGAAGGTCAGGAATCGGCTGTTGATTCGGCGCCCGATCAAGCGTTGCACCCAGTAGTGGGAATCCGTACAGGGCGGTAGACCTTCCCCGGCCGCAGGACAAGGGGGCGGACTAGCTCGTGCGAGCGCGGCTGAAATCAGAATGAGTCCCGAGCTAGAGATGCCACCGCAAAAACAGCACGAGCGAAGGGGCCATCGGCCGCGTCCAGGTAGAAGCCTCCGATTGGATTCAGATCATTGTGGTCGTCATCGACGAGTTGGGGTCGCCCACGGCAACCGGGTGAGCAGCGTGGCCAGCAGAGCAAAGTCCCAGCCGGTCCGGTGCATCAAAAAGAGCGACAAGCAACTGAGTGGCGCCAATAGACGAACCTGCGCAGGGTGCCGCAGCGAGCCGGGGACTACCGGGTAGTCGGAGGTGGGTGGGCTGGGCGGGCGACCCGTGCCAGTGCTGGACCGTCCGGCACTCGACTGGCCGGCATGCAGGGGGACGAGGAGTGGCCGAGCTGTGAATCGGTCGCCCATCCTGGTGTGTCCAGGTCCAGAACGGTCGCCTCACCGACGTACACGTCCTTGCCGAGGGTGACCGGACCCCGTTTTCGAGCGAATCCGGCATGCGCGCGATACCCGGTGAAGAATGACGTCTTTGCGGATGTAGTGCGCCGCTCTCCGATGGTCAAACAGATCGGGGGCAGACCGGGACCGCCTGGGGGACAGGATCACTCACGCCTTTGCCGATTTTGGCTCCCAACGCCCGCAGGTACAGGACGTACAGCGGCGAGCCGGTGAAGCGGGCGAACCGGACTGGCGCGGATGAGCCCATTGACAATCCAGAACCGGACGTAATGCAGGCTCCAGACCGGGATCTGCCTGCGGGCGTCCAGCGTCCGATGAGTACCCATTTGGCGATGATCGGGGCTAAGGAGTGGCCGTTGACGGCCAAGAGACCGACGGAGTACAGCGACCGCCCGTCAAGTACAGCCTCTTGCGAGCCCGGCGCCGGCCTATAGCCCATTGCAGGGGGGTGCGACTGTGGCCCAGGGAGACCAGGTAGGTAATACCCCAGGAAAACCAGGAGCTGCGGCGACTCCACAAAGGACGTACGAAACGGTACGGGGTCGGCCGTCCTTGGCGGCGGCACCGCTTGTGCCGGGGCCGTGACTCCAACAAAACCCTCGGCGGCTGATGCCGTTTCATCCAGGAGTGAGTGGGCCTAGGCTGGCTAGCTGTCGGGTTGAGGTAGACGTCTCTCATCGATGCCCCGCGGCATTCCAGGTCTGCTTGCGCAACCGCGTGCGCAGAAGCGTGCCATGAGCAACGAGTTGGCGCCGAGGTCGTCGAAGAAATGGCTGTCAATCGACAAACGTTCAGCCTGCAGCACGTCGGCCATCGCGTCGGCCAACGCTTTCTCGGTGTTCGTGGTCGGCGCGGAGTAGGCGTGCTCGGTTGCCTGGCGTCGGCCGGTCGGGGCCGGCAGGTTCTTCCGGTCGGCCTTGCAACAGTAGGAGAACGGGAAGAAATGAGCACCAGGCATGCCATTGGGAACAGGAGCCTTCTGTTCGACGAGTCCGCTGAGAGCCATCGCGGCGTGACTGCTGCCGTGAAAACCACCCTGGAAGGACACGATGTCGCCACGGCCCGTCGCGGTCTTGCACAGCTTGATGGCCGCGTCCACCGCATTGGCCCCGGTAGGACCACAGAAGTGGATCCTCATCCGGTCACGCATGCCTGACGGCAGCATCGACAGTTGCGCCTCGGTGAAGGCGTCTTTCGCGGGCGTCGGAAAGTCCAGACCGTGTGTGACGTTCCGGAGTTGCTCTGTCACCGCTCGTACCAATTCCGGATGTCCGTGCCCCAATGACAGCACTCCGGCCCCGGCGAGGAAGTCGATGAAGACGTTCCCGTCGACATCTCGCACAAAGCAGCCCGCGGCCTCCCCGAACGCGATGGGTAGGTGCCGCGGGTATGTGCGGGCGTTGGACTCGCGACATGCCTGGCGGGCCAGCAATTCTGTTGACCGCGGACCAGGGAGCGCACCTGTCACATGTGGACGGACCAACGCGGCGCTCAGGTCAGACGCGTCTGCCATCGCGGACGCGAAGCTGAACTCGGACCAAACTTGTTCGGGCACAGAAACAATAGTCGTCACCTGTAGCACTCCGATCGCCATTGAAGGGTGCCTGAGCCGGACGCGCTTGCCCATGTCAGTCGGCAGCAACCGCCCCCGAGAGGCCGCCAACTGCACTCGTCACAAGCGCATGGTTGCAGATCAGGTCCAATACCGATTTCGATGATTCCGTCGCGATGGAAACCCAGATATTCCCGCCCCTTTTCGCGAAGGAGAATTGAATCAGCGGGGGGTGTCGTCCAGGAGATCATTTCGGCGCCACTCCCCGGTGGCGGCGACCGATCCTGTCCGACAGCCCCTGCGACACCCGATTCCGATCACAGCAGGTAACTGGATAGGCCGCGTGTCCGATTTTGAAAATGCTGTCACACGAACGATCGACCCGCAAGAGCGCTCCGTAAAAAGTTCTCCCGGACAGCCGCGACATTGCGCCCGCGGCAAGTCCACCGTGCTGCGAGGCGTCATCGTGCTGCGGGTGCTCACCGCGGAAGGCGTTGCCCCACAAAGGAATCCGCACAACGAGCCCGAAATGTATGGTCAAGAACACTGCAGATGCAAGGCCGGAAATGCTGCAAATGAGGTCAATTAGCTGACCCGGGGCCGGCCGGTTATGTCGTAGCGACACTTTTCAAGGTCGGTCATTCGTCGGCCGGGGTATTCAGCTTGGATGCACCGGGTTTGGTTGGGTGTTCCTGTGTCGTAACGCGGCAATCCCCTGACGCTGGGCGGACAGATCGGACTTCTCTGGGGTCCAATCTGCTTCGCCAGTGCGGGTACGGGCCGTTGAGGTGTCGCGGCTGTGGCCCTACCACATTCAGGCCGGCGCGGCCTCGAGTTCGGACTCCCGCACCAACCGGACGACGATCCGGTCGAGTGCGGCCTCGACCTTCTCGGTCTGCGGCATCTCGGCACCCGCGGCCGGCAGCCATTCCTGCAGTTCGTCGACCAGCCACACCCGCCAGGCCGCAGTGATCAACTGTGCCTGCCGCCGGCCCTCCGGGGTGAGCCGCAGAATGTCGCCCTCCCTGGTCAGGAACCCGGCCTCGACGATCTCGTCGAAGAACGGCCGCAGCACACCGTGCGGCACGCCCACCGAGCGCTCGATCGAGGTTTCGCTGGCGCTGCCGGTGACCGCGTCCCGCAGGTAGACCCCGAAAACGCCCCAGCTGGTGGGGATGTCCAGCGAACTGCCCGAGGCTCGCAACACCTCGGGCGCCGCGGACTCGCCCTTCTTCTTCAGCACCTGCCCGATCACGTTCTCCAGCTGGGTGTCGGCGTCGGAGCCCTGCGGGATGGCGAACCCGTCCCCGGCACCGGCGGCCGTCACCCTGCTGCGGAGCGTCACCTGTGGAAGGAACAGCGCGACCACCAACGCGGCCAGGGCGACCGGCACCGCCCAGAGGAACACCGTCTGCAGCGACTCCGCGTAGGCATTCACCACCGGTGCCTGGACCGAAGCCGGCAACGCGTGCAGTGCGCTCGGGACTGGTCGCCGCCTCTGGCGGGAACCCCGGGGATGCCGCGATCGCAGCGGGCAGTTGGCTGGCGAGTTGGTTGGTGTAGATGCTGCCGAGCACCGCTGCCCCGAACGACCCACCCAGCGTCCGGAAGAAGGTCACCCCGGAGGTGGCGGTACCGAGATCGCGGTACTCCGCGGTGCTCTGCACGATCAGCGTCAGGATCTGCATGATCAGCCCGATGCCGGCGCCCAACACCAGGAAGTAGGCGGACTCCAGCAAGATCGGCGTGTCCTGGTCGAGTCTCGAGATCAGGTACAGCCCCACCGCGGTCACGGCGGCACCGGCGATCGGGAACATCCGGTACTTCCCGGTGCGGCCGACGATGGAACCGCTGACGATCGCGGTGACCAGCAAGCCGATCACCATCGGCAGCATCCGGATGCCGGACGACGTCGCCGACGCGCCGCTGACGTATTGCAGGAACGTCGGCAGGAAGGTGATCGACCCCATCATCGCGAACCCGACGATGAAACTCAGGATCGAGGCCATGGTGAAGACCCGGCCGCGGAACAACCGCATCGGCAGGATCGGTTCCTCGGCGCGCAGTTCGACGAACACGAAGATCACCAGGCAGATCAGCGACCCGACGAAGAGGCCGATGATGGTCGCCGAACCCCACGGATATTCGGTCCCGCCCCACGAGGTCGCCAGGATCAGCCCGCTGGCACCCAACCCGACGAACAACACGCCCAGGTAGTCGATCGTCGGCTTGACGCCCGCGATCCGGGCGCCGGGAATGGTGCGGGCCGCCATCACGATCACCACGATCGCGATCGGCACGTTCACGTAGAACGCCCACCGCCATGACAGGTGGTCGGTGAACAGGCCGCCCAGCAGCGGGCCGAGGACCGTGGTCACGCCGAACACCGCGCCCAACGCGCCCTGGTACTTGCCGCGTTCCCGCAGCGGGATCACCTCGCCGATCAGCGCGGTCGCGGTGACGGCCAGACCGCCGCCGCCGATGCCCTGCACGGCGCGGAAAGCGATCAGCGTCGTCATGTTCTGCGACAGGCCGCAGAAGAACGAGCCGACGATGAAGATCAGCACGCTGATCTGGAACACCCGTTTCCGGCCGAACTGATCGCCGAACTTCCCGGCCAGCACGGTGGAGATGGTCTCGGCGAGCATGTAGGCGGTGACCACCCAGCTCACGTGACCGGCGCCGCCGAGGTCGCCGACGATCGTCGGCAGCGCGGTCGACACGATCGTCTGATCCAGCGCCGACAGCAACATGCCGAGCAGGATGGTCGCGAAGATGACGTTCATCTGGGCCCGCGACAGCCGTGGCGGTTCGGTCGCCGGACTCGGTTCCGGCCGGGTCGAGATGTCCTGACTCATCGGTCCATCAACCCCCACGAAATGATGGACCCTTCGGTCCGTTGGATCGGGCCGGGTAAGCATCCCCGCAAGCCCGAGGACCCGCTACTCGCTGCTCATCACCAGTCGCTGCACGAACTCATTGCGGAACTTGCCATCGGGGTCGTACCTGTCCAACAACAATCGGAAATCGGGCATTCGCTCGTACAGACCCGAGAGCGCACGGGGTGATGTGCTGAAGACCTTGCCCCAGTGCGGCCGGGCACGAAAATCGGCCAGCCGATCCTCGATGGCGGTCAGCACCGGTGCGACGGCGGCCTCGTCCGGGATCCAGGTGAAATGGAAGGCGACACTGTCGGTGTGGTAGCTGGGGCTGATCCACAGGTCGTCAGCGGCAATGGTACGGAACTCCGAGATCAGCAGCACCGCGGCGATGTCGGGCGCCACGTCGTCCAGGGCGGCCCTGGCTTGCACCGCCTGCTCCCGGGGCAGCAGGTATTCGGACTGCAGCTCGTCACCGTTGCTCGGGGTGAAATCCAGCCGGAAATGCGGCAGCCGCTCGTTCCACGGTCCGGGTTCGCCGAGCTGGGCGGTGGTGAATTCCGCCGGCATCCCCGGCACTGGATGCCGTGGGGCGGTGGCCAGGGCGGCATCCAGCCAACTGCTCTCGGCCGGACCAGAGCCGGCCTTGTCCACCCGACTCTTGCGCCAGACCTGATGCAGCCCGGCGGGTTTCCAGTCGCTGAAGATACTCACGCTGTATCCGCCGGCGAAGATCTCGTCGAAATGGGCGTCGAACCGTTTGCGGGGGAGGTTGTCGTAGACGTCCTGACGAATGTCGAAGGTCGGCACGATCTCCAGCACCAGCCGGGTGACGATCCCCAGCGAACCGAGGGCGAGCACCATCCCGTTGAACTCATCACCGTGCGTTTCCCGGCTCGCCTGCACCAGATCCCCGCCAGCGGTGACGACGTCGATCGCCGAGACGATGCTCGACAGGTTGCCGTTGGCGTTTCCGGAACCGTGGGTGCCGGTCGCGCAGGCACCGGCGACCGAGATGTGCGGCAGCGAACCGGTGTTGTGCAGCGCGAATCCGGCATTCTGCAGCGCCCGGCCGAGTTCGCCGTAGCGGGTGCCGGCGCTCACCGAGACCCGGCGTCCTTCGTGGTCGATGTCGATGACCGTGGGCAGACCGGCGACGGACACGAGATCACCGGCGGTGTCTGCGATCCGATTGAAGGAGTGTCCGGTGCCAAGCGCGCGCACCTTCGAGGAACCGGCGACGATCTGCTGGAGCTCGGCGATCGACTCCGGCCGGTGGGTTCGGGCGGCGGCGAAGGTGACGTTGCCCGCCCAGTTCTTCCACGGCTCGGCCGCCGTGCGGCCGCCATCAGGTCGGGTGGTCATGAGGGATGCACCGGCGCCAGCCGCGCACGCAGCTGCATCAGGTGTTTGGCGTGCTCGTCCAACCGCCTGTCCTCCTCGGTGACCGGGTTCCATTGGGGTACCGGGATCGGCCTGCTGTGTTCGTCCAATGCCACGAAGATGGTCAGACAGTGCGTGGTCAAACGCATCTCCGTGGACCTTCGGATCACTGGAGCTGACGTGCACCGATACGTGCATGCTGCTGCGGCCGGTGTGCAGCAGACGGGCCTGCACCTCGACGATGTGGCCGATCATGATCGGGCGGTAGAAGCGAATCCCGCCGGAGTAGGCGGCGATGCAGTCGGCGCCAGACCACCCGGCCGCGCAGACGTAGGCGGCCTCGTCGATCCAGCGCATCACCGTGCCGCCGTGGGTCTTGCCGCCCCAGTTGACGTCGGTGGGCGCGGCCAGGAACCGCAGCGTCGCCTCGGGTGCCCGGCCGGCGTCGGTGTACGCCTGCACCTGCATGGCCGCTTCGATCTCGGCCCGGACGGAGGTCTTCTCGACGGCGGTGGCGTCGCGTTCCCGATCGTCGTCGGTGATCGGCACCCAGGGCGGGATCGGCACCGGGCGGCCGTTGCCGCCGACGGCGACGAAGACCGTGGTGCACGAGGTGGCGAACTCATACCTGCCGACCTGCGGGTCGGCCGAGGAGACGGTCACCTCGATGTGCATGCTGGACCGCCCGGTGTGCACCAGCCGGGCAAGCACCTCGACGACGTCACCGGAGTCGATCGGCCGGGCGAAGTTCACATTGCCCACATACGCGGTGACGCAATACCCGCCGCTCCAGCCGACGGCGCAGGCGTAGGCGGCTTTGTCGATCCATTCCAGCACGCGGCCGCCGGCGATCGCGGTTCCGCCGATGGCGGCGACATCCGTGGGCGCGGCCATGAACCGCAGGGTGATCTCCCGGGATCCGGTGGTCATGCCAGCCTCCAACGGCGGTGAAGCCCGGCAACCCGAGCGGTCGGGTCTATTGGAGCGGAGATCGGCGATCTTGACCAGTCACCCGGCCGCCAACTGCAGGACGGGAGCGGTGACGCGATGCTCGCCGGCCGGCAGCGTGCGGTCGTCCAGCCCCGGAAGTCGGAGCACCGCGGTACATCCGGCCGGCACGGTGACGTCCACGGTCAATTCGCCGGCGTCGAGCCGCCAGTGCACGGCCGCCTGCCCGTGCGGCGTGTCCAGCGAGGTCCTCGCCCAGGTCAATCCGCCGCCCGGCCGCGGCGCGACCAGGACGCGGCGATATCCGGGTTCCAGCGCGGACAGCCCGCCGATGGTGGAGTGCATCCAGTCGGCCACCGAGCCCAGCGCGTAGTGGTTGAAGCTGGTCATCTCGCCGGGGTTGATGCTGCCGTCGGGCAGCATGGAGTCCCACCGTTCCCAGATCGTGGTGGCGCCCATCGTCACCGGGTACAACCACGACGGGCAGCCCTGTTCCAGCAGCAGCCGGTAGGCATCGTCCAGGTGGCCGGTGTCGGTCAGCGCCGCGGTGATGTAGGGAGTCCCGGCGAACCCGGTGGAGACCCGGAAGTCGTTGGCCCGGACCAGTTCGGCGAGCCGGTTGCCGGCCAACTCGCGGTCGTCCGGATCCAGCAGGTCGAAGGCGATGGCCAGCGTGTAGACGGTGGTGCAGTCGCTGGTGATCACCCCGTCGGTCACGTAGTTCGCGGTGAAGGCCGCGCGCAACCGGGCTGCCATGGCGGCGAACTCCTCGCTGTCCGCGATGTGCCCGAGCACCTGCGCGGTCTGCGCGGTCAGCGTCGCGGTCCGGTAGGCGCAGGCGGTGGCGACGACGCCGTTGTCCGCCCTGGCGCGGAAGGGTTCGTCCGGCGGGGCCTGCGGGTCGAGCCAGTCCCCGAACTGGAACCCGCTGTCCCACAGGCCGTTCTCGGACAGCAGCGACCGGACGCGCCGGGTGTGCGAGGTCATCGAGCCGTACTGGTCGGCCAGCACCGCGGGGTCGCCATAGGCCTGCCACAGCGCCCACGGCACCCAGACGGCGGCGTCGCTCCAGATGGCGGTCGTCTCCGGCGCAGGAAACTCGGTGGGGTGTTCCTCGTACTTGAGGACATCGGGCACCACGAACGGCACCATGCCGTCCTGGTGGTTCTGCTCTGCGCTGAGGTCGAGGAGCCAGTCACGCAGGAAATCCTTGACGTCGAAGAGGAATCCGGCGGTCGGTGCGAATACGGCGATGTCGCCGGTCCAGCCGAGCCGTTCGTCGCGCTGCGGGCAATCGGTGGGCACGTCGACGAAGTTCCCGCGGGTGCCCCAGACCACGTTCTCGTGCAGTCGATCCAGCAGCGGGTCGGAACACGCGAACTGCCCGGTGCGGCGCAGGTCCGAGCCGATCACCACGGCTCGCACCGCATTCGGGTCGACATCGCCCGGCCAGCCGACGATCTCGGCGTAGCGGAAACCATGGAAGGTGAACGTCGGTTCGAAGGTGTCATCCGCGCCGGACAGCACGAAATGATCGGTGGCCCGCGCGGTGCGCAGCGGCCGGACGCCCAGTTCGCCATTCTCCAGCACCTCGGCGTGCCGCACGGTGATCTCCCGGCCGGCCTCGCCGCGCACGGTGAACGTGAGCCAACCGACGAGGTTCTGCCCGAAATCGAGCAGGGTCCTGCCGGCCGGTGACGTCCAGATGCGGGTCGGCGCGATCTCCTCCTGTCGGATGATGGGCGGCGCGATGGCCGGGGTGAGCTTGGCCGGGTCGAAATCCACCCGCCGCACTCCGCTCCACTCGGCGGTGGCGAAACCCGTTAGCCAGCAACGCGGATCACGCAGCCGTGCGTCGATCCGCTGGCCGTTGTACAGGTCGTCGGCCAGTACCGCGCTGGGTCCGGACTGCCAGCTGCCGTCGGACGCGACGGTCTGGGTGTGGCCGTCCTGGAAGGTCAGGTCGAGCTGGATCAAGGCGGCCAGTTCGGTGCCGTAGAAGGCGGACTTGCCGTTCCAGCTCAGGTGGCCGCGGTACCACCCGTTGCCCAGCGCCACCCCGATCACACTGGTCGGCGTGATCAGCCGGGTGACATCGACCGTGCGGTAGCGAAGCCGCCACTCGTAGCTGGACCAGCCAGGGGCGAGCACCTCGTCGGACACCGGAACGCCGTTGATCCGCGTTTCGCCGATGCCGAGAAAGGACTGTCGCAGGGTCGCGCGGGTCAGCGGGCCGTGCCCGGCGTCGAGCCGGAACTCCCTGCGCAGCAGCGGTGCCGTGGCGCGGTCGGTGTCCGGGGTGATCATCTGGGCATGCCAGGCAGGCATCGGGGCTCTTTCCGTCTTCGGGTGGGTGATCGGTCGGATCTGCTCGAGTAGTGGCGGAAAATCAGTGGTGAATGGGAAATCAGTGGTGAATGAGGACCGGGCCTTGCGCGTCCTCCTGCTGGGACACCTTGGGCAGCTTCGCGACCCAGAAGTAGCCGACCAGCCCGGCGGCCGCGTTCAGGCCGACCAGGATGGCCAGCAACGCGCTGACGTTCGCCTGGGCGATGGCGGGCGTGACGAACGCGAAGCCCGCGGTGAGCGCCCGGGTGATGAAGATGGTGGAACCCTGCGCCGAGCTGCGGACCAGCGTCGGGAACAGTTCCTGGCTCCACACCTTGTAGATCGCCTCGCCGGCCAGTCCGCCGCCGAACCCGGAGAACAGGCTGGCGATGAACAGGGTGGCGAAGCTGAATCCGAAGATCAGCGGAATGCTGAACCCGACCACCAGGACCACCGAGCCCACCACGAACCCGGTCATCCGTGACGGGCGATCCACGATCTTCATGAAGACGAGATTGCCGGCGAAGCCGATCGGAATGCCCAGCAGTGCGACACCGGTGGCCGCGGTCACGCTGACGCCGGCGACGTTGACCATCAGGTACGTGCTGAACTGGCCCATGGTGTTCGCGGAGAGGTTGTTGAACGTGTAGAAAAGCGCGGTGGCGAGCACCGGTGCGAGGTACGGCAGCAGGTCGCCGAGCCGGCCCTTGTGGTTGTGCGCGGCGCCGTGACCGACATGATCGGATTCCTCGACGGCGGTGTTCCACTGGGAGGACTCCGGCAGCCGGCGGCGCAGCACCCAGACCACGATCGCGACCACCAGGACATGACCGAACAGGATCCTGGCGCCGAGCACGCCCAGCGAGGACACCGCGAAGCTGATCGCGATCGAGGCCACGATTCCCGCCAGCCAGAGCACCTGGGAGAACGCGACGAGCTTGCCGCGGTGCGCGGGCGGCGCCTCCTCGGCGATCAACGCCAGGGATACCGGGATGTCGGCGCCCATGGCGAACCCGGCGATCACGGCCCCGATGTACAGGAACGTCGCCGACGGTGCGAACACGAGGAAGGCCAATCCGGCGGCGAACACCAGCAGGTCGATGGAGAAGACCCGCTTCCGGCCGAAGCGGTCGCCCAATCGGCCGCCGATGAGCGCGCCGAAGGCCAGGCTCAGGGTGAGGATCGCGGACAGCGCGCCGATGTCCCAGGCACCGAGGTTCATGCTGGCCTGGTACAGGACGAAGGCCGTGCCGGCGGCGACGATCGTCGCGGAGTCCAGGTAGGACGCCATGCCGCCGAGGATCGCCGTCTTCCACGCCTGACGGGGGATCGGAACCGTGTGCGGGCCGGTCGCGCTGCTCATGTGCTACTCCGATGTTGTCGCTGGGCCGGGTGATTGGGAGGAGAATTGAAACGAATCAACCAAACCGTAAGGGTGGTTGGTTTAGCTGTCAAGAGCTGCTGGGAGTTTTCTTCCGCCGCTCGGGCCGGACACATCGACGACCCACCAGCCCGTGCGTTGAGACGACTCAGAGCAGCGGGTGATGGTATACATGGGGCGTATCGGTGGCCTGCGGCCGCGCGATGGATCCGACACCGGGAGCGATGCGATGCCCTCACGACGAGCGAGCGTCAGTATGAAGGACGTCGCGGCGCTGGCCGGCGTGTCGGTCGGCACGGTGTCGAATGTGCTCAACTCGCCGAACCTGGTGTCCGAGCAGACGGCGGCCCGGGTACAGGATGCGATCGACAAGCTCGGCTGGGTCCGCAACGAGTCCGCGCGGCAGTTGCGCGCGGGCCGGAGCAACTCGATCGGCTTCGTCGCCATGGACATCTCCAACCCGTTCTTCACCGACATCCTGCGAGCCGTCGAGGACGAGGTGCTGGGTGCCGGTTACGCCGTCCAGGTCGGGAACAGTGCCCTGGATCCTGCTCGGGAACAGGCCCAATTGCATCTGTTCGAGCAACAACGGGTGCGTGGCGTGCTGCTGGCTCCGATCGCCGACAGCAGCGATCGGGTGGCGCAGATGCGGCGCCGCGGCATTCCCGTGGTGGTGTTGGACCGGGCCGGTCAGTCGTCGAATGTCTGCTCCGTCTCGGTGGACGACGTGGAGGGTGGCCGGCTCGCCGTCGACCATCTGATCGGACTGGGTCACCGCAGCATCGCGGTGGTCGGCGGCCCCGGCGCTCTGCAGCAGGTGAAGGACCGGCGGCTGGGCGCTGCGCTGGCGAGCTCGGGTCACCATGAACAGGTGCGCCTGCTCACGCTGTCCACCACGCACCTGGACGCCGACAGCGGAGTGCGCGCGGCCGAAGAGCTCGTCGCGCTGCCCGATGAGGAGCGACCGACGGCCGTGTTCGCGCTCAACGATCTGCTGGCCATCGGCCTGTTGCAGGGCTTCATCACCGGCGGACTGCGCGTCCCGGAGGACATCGCGATCATCGGCTACGACGACATCGCCTTCGCCGCGGCGGCCGCCGTCCCGTTGTCCGCGGTGCGGCAACCGCGGTCGTTGCTGGGGCAGAAGGCCGCGCAGTTGCTGTTCGACGAGATCGACGCCGCGGAGAACGACCAACCGCATGAGCACCAGCAGGTGGTCTTCACCCCCGAACTCGTGGTCCGGCGATCGACGGTGTCGCCCGCACTGCCCCGGCGCATCGCCGGCTGACGTCACCTGCCGGCGCACCGCCGCCGTGCGCGGATCCGGCTGCACCGGAGCCTTGTACGTTTCAGCAAATTGCCCTCACCAGACTGGTTGACGCGCAAATAGCGATCCGCTACGGTTATGGAACGTTTCAAGAGACCCTCACACGAAGGATCCCACCCATGACCACGCCCACGACCGCCACGGCGGGCGCCCTGTCCGAACTCGACGACTTCACCATCGAGGTGCCGAGCTGGGCGTACGGGAATTCCGGTACCCGGTTCAAGGTGTTCACCACGCCGGGGACGCCGCGGGACCCGTACGAGAAGATCGCCGACGCGGCGCAGGTCAACGCGCTGACCGGGCTGGCGCCGAAGGTGTCGATCCACATCCCGTGGGACAAGGTCGACGACTACGCGGACCTGACCGCGCACGCCAAGGAGCTGGGGGTGTCGATCGGGTCGGTGAACTCCAACCTGTTCCAGGACGACGACTACCGGCTCGGGTCGCTGACCAACAAGGACCCGAAGATCCGCGCCAAAGCCATTGCGCACCATCTGGAGTGCCTGGACATCATGCGCGCGACCGGGTCGAAGGATCTGAAGATCTGGCTGCCGGACGGCACCAACTACGCCGGCCAGGATTCGCTGCGCGGCCGGCAGGACCGGCTCGCCGAATCGCTGCGCGGAGATCTACGCGGCGATGGACGACGACCAGCGATTGCTGTTGGAGTACAAGATCTTCGAGCCGTACTTCTACACGATGGACGTGCCGGACTGGGGGACCTCGCTGCTGCACTGCCTGGCCCTGGGCGAGCGGGCCATGGTCATCCTGGACACCGGGCACCACGCGCCGTCCACCAACATCGAGTTCATCGTGATGCAGTTGCTGCGGCAGAACCGTTTGGGCGCCTTCGATTTCAACTCCCGGTACTACGCCGACGACGATCTGATCGTCGGGTCGGCGGATCCGTTCCAGTTGTTCCGGATCATGACCGAGATCGTCTCGGCGAAGGCGCATCTGCCCTCGTCCGGGGTGAACTTCATGCTCGACCAGTGCCACAACATCGAGGAGAAGATCCCCGGGCAGATCCGCTCGGTGCTGAACGTGCAGCAGGCCACCGCGAAGGCGTTGCTGGTCGACCGGGACGCCCTGGCGCAGGCGCAGCACGACGGTGATGTGCTGGCCGCGCACGGCATCCTGATGGACGGCTACGAGACCGATGTCCGCGGGATCCTCGCCGACCGGCGGGAATCGCTGGGCCTGCCGCGGGATCCGTTGGCGGCATTCAAGGCTTCCGGGTACGCGGCCAAGGTCGCGGCCGAGCGGGTCGGCGGCACCCAGGCCAGCTGGGGCGCATGAACCGGACCCTGTCACCCGAGCAATCCCGAACACTCCCGCGCCCGCCCGACCAGCCCCGACGCGCCCCACTTTCTGACACAGGAGAAGACCGTTCATGAGTACCAACCAGACCGTCGCCGATCTGATCGCCCGCTCGAACCGGCTGGGCGCCGACCCGCGGAACACCAACTACGCCGGCGGGAACACCTCCGCCAAGGGCATTGGTATCGATCCAGTGACCGACTCCGAACTGGAGCTGGTGTGGGTCAAGGGATCCGGCGGTGACCTCGGGACGCTGACCGCGAAGAACCTGGCGGTGCTGCGGCTGGACCGGCTCCGCTCGCTGGTCGACGTGTACCCCGGGGTGGACCGGGAGGACGAGATGGTGGCGGCGTTCGACTACTGCCTGCACGGCAAGGGCGGCGCCGCCCCGAGCATCGATACCGCTATGCACTCGCTGGTGGACGCCGCGCACGTGGACCACCTGCACCCCGATTCCGGGATCGCGCTGGCCACCGCGGTGGACGGGGAGGAGTTGACCCGCAAGGCCTTCGGCGACCGGGTGGTGTGGGTGCCATGGCGGCGCCCCGGTTTCCAGCTCGGCCTGGATATCGCGGCGATCAAGGCGGCGAATCCGCAGGCCATCGGCTGCATCCTGGGTGGGCACGGCATCACCGCGTGGGGCGACACCAGCGAGGAGGCCGAGGCGAACTCGCTGGAGATCATCCGCACCGCCGAGCAGTTCCTGGCCGACAACGGCACCGCCGAGCCGTTCGGCGCCGGTGGTCCCCGGCTACGAGGCACTGCCCGAGGCGGAGCGGCACGCGAAGGCCGCCGCGATCTTCCCGACCATCCGCGGCATCGCCTCGGCCGACAAGCCGCAGGTCGGGCACTACACCGATTCCGACGGCCGTGCTCGAATTCCTGTCCCGGGAGAAGCTGGCCCCGCTGGCCGAGTTGGGCACGTCCTGCCCGGACCATTTCCTGCGCACCAAGGTCAAGCCGCTCGTCGTCGACCTGCCGTCGACGGCGACCGTGGAGGAGATCAAGGCCCGGCTGGTCGAGCTGCACGAGGCGTACCGCACCGACTACCAGGGCTACTACGACCGCAACGCCACCGCCGAGAGTCCCAGCGATCAGGGGTGCTGACCCGGCGATCGTGCTGGTCCCCGGCGTGGGGATGTTCTCCTTCGGCAAGGACAAGCAGACCGCCCGGGTCGCCGGTGAGTTCTACGTCAACGCGATCAACGTGATGCGCGGCGCCGAGTCCGTCTCCACCTACGCCCCGATCTCCGAGGCGGAGAAATTCGCCATCGAGTACTGGTCGCTGGAAGAGGCCAAGCTGCAACGCATGCCCAAGCCGAAGGCGCTGGCCACCCGGGTCGCGCTGGTCACCGGCGCCGGGTCGGGGATCGGGAAGGCCATCGCCACCCGGATCGCCGCCGAGGGCGGCTGCGTGGTCATCGCCGACCTGAACCTGGAGGGCGCGCAGGCCCTCGCCGACGAACTGGGCGGCAGTGACGTGGCCGTGGCGGTCCGGGCCGACGTTTCCGACGAGAATGCCGTGGCGGAGATGTTCGCGGCCGCGTCGCTGGCGTTCGGCGGGGTGGACCTGGTGGTGAACAACGCCGGGCTGTCACTGTCCAAGCCGCTGCTGGAGACCACCGTCAAGGACTGGGATCTGCAGCACAACGTGATGGCCAAGGGCTCCTTCCTGGTCTCCCGGGAGGCCGCGCGGGTGATGATCGAGCAGCAATTGGGCGGGGACATCATCTACATCTCCTCCAAGAACAGCGTGTTCGCCGGCCCGAACAACATCGCCTACTCCGCGACCAAGGCCGACCAGGCCCACCAGGTCCGACTGCTGGCGGCCGAGCTCGGTCAGTACGGGGTGCGGGTCAACGGGATCAACCCCGACGGCGTGGTCCGGGGTTCCGGGATCTTCGCCGCCGGCTGGGGCGCCTCCCGGGCCGCCGTGTACGGGGTCAAGGAAGAGGACCTCGGCGCGTACTACGCCAAGCGGACCCTGCTGGGCAAGGAGGTGCTCCCCGAGCACATCGGTGACGCCGTCTACGCGCTCACCGCCGGTGACCTGTCGCAGACCACCGGCCTGCACATCCCCGTCGACTCCGGCGTCGCCGCCGCGTTCCTGCGATGACCAGCGGCACGACCGGCGCCGGTTCGGGCGCCGAGATCAGCCTGGCGGCGGTGGATCTCGGCGCCTCCAGCGGCCGGGTCATCCACGGCCGGGTCGGGCCCGGCGTGCTGCAGATGACCGAGGTCCGCCGGTTCCGCAACGGCCCGGTCACCCTGCCCGACGGGCTGTACTGGGACGTCCTTGGTCTGTACCAGGACATCATCGCTGGGCTGCGGGACGCCGGTCGCGTCGACGGCGGCGAATTGGTGGGGATCGGTATTGATTCCTGGGCGGTGGACTACGGCCTCATCGACGCGCGACGGCTCCCTCATCGGGAATCCGCGGCACTACCGCGACGAGCGCACCGCAGCCGTGATCGACACCGTGCACGCCGCGGTTCCGGCCGAGAAGCTCTACAGCGTCAACGGTCTGCAGTACCTGCCGTTCAACACCCTGTACCAGTTCGCCGCCGACCCGCACGTGCACGACCCCGGGGTGCAGGCGCTGCTGATCCCGGACCTGCTCGGCTACTGGCTGACCGGCCGGCGCGTCACCGAGGACACCAACGCCTCCACCACCGGACTGCTCGACGCCCGCACCGGGCAGTGGTCCACCGACCTCATCGACACCCTTGGGCTGCCAACGAGTCTGCTGCCGAGGGTGGTTCCGCCGGGCACCGTCGTCGGCGGACTCACCGCGGCAGTGCTGGCCGAGACCGGACTGTCCGGCTCGGTGCGGGTCACCACCGTGGGCTCGCACGACACCGCGTCGGCGATCGTCGGGGTGCCCGCCGACACGCCCAACTTCGCCTACATCTCCTGCGGCACCTGGGGTCTGGTCGGCGTCGAACTCGATCAACCGGTGCTCACCGAGGAGAGCAGGGCGGCGAACTTCACCAACGAACGCGGCGTCGACGGCACCATCCGCTACCTCCGCAACGTCATGGGCCTGTGGCTGCTGTCGGAAACCCTGCGCACCTGGGAACTGCACGGCCAGACACACAGCCTCACCGATCTGATCGGCCGGGCCGCGGCGCTTCCGGCCGGCGGTCCGACCTTCGACCCCGACGCACCGGAATTCCTGCCGCCCGGGGACATGCCGTCCCGGATCACCGCGGCCTGCCGGAAATCGGGGCAGCGCCCACCGGTCACGCCGGCCGAGGTCGTCCGGTGCATCCTGGACAGCCTGGCCGCCACGTTCGCCGCCAGAATTCTTGATGCACAACGGCTTTCCGGGCAGCGCATCGATGTCATCCACATCGTCGGCGGCGGATCGCAGAATCAGCTGCTCTGCCAACTCGTCGCCGACGCTGCCGGTCTGCCCGTCATCGCCGGGCCGGTGGAGGCGACCGCGCTGGGCAACCTGCTCGTCCAGGCCCGCACCCACGGCGCGCTGACGGGCGATCTGTGGGCGCTGCGCGCGCAACTCCGCGCCGTGGCCGGGACCCGGACCTACGCCGCTCGCACCTCGGCGGCGACGCGGTGAGGGACGGCCGTCGGGCACCTCGATGATGCTCGGATCACCGGGGCGGTGATGCTCGGATCACCGGGGCGTCCGGCGCCGGTTGCACATCCCGCCCAGCGCGCCGCCTGCCGGAACCCGCAGAACCGGACGGACCGGCTGGGCCCGGCGGAACTACTGGGATCCGGGGAAGGGCCAGGGTCGCGGCGAGGCCCAGTCCGATGATCAGCGCGGCGACACCGGTGGTCACCTTGCTGGCCTGGATCATTCCGGCGGCCGCGGCGTCGCCCGCAGTTTGGGTGGCGGGTGAGGCCTGCAGACTCGGGATGACGGCGCCCGCGGATTCCTTGACGACGTCGACGATCTGCTGAGCGGCCGGGTCGGGAACCGCACTGTCCGACAGATGTGTGGAGGTGGATGCGCCGAGCGTGGCGATCAGCAGCGAGCCGAGGATCGCCACGCCGAGCGCGGAGCCGAGCTGCCGGAAGGTGCTCTGCAGGCCGGAGGCCTGGCCGGACTCGGCGACGGGGATTTCCGCCAGGATGACGCTGGTCAGTTGGGCGGTGGCCATCCCGACCCCGAGGCCGTAGACGAACAGCCAGGTGGCAATGAGCCAGCCGCTGATCTCCGCCGAGAGCGTCACCGCCAGGCCGGCCACGGCGACCGCCTCCAGCGCCAATCCGACCCGCACGACGGTTCGCCCGCCGAATCGGGTCGTCAGCTGCGGCGTCACCCCGGACACCAGGAACGTGCCGACGGCGAGTGAGACGATCAGCCAGCCGGTGCCGAGCGCGGAGAACCCGAGGGCATTCTGCAGCAACAGCGGTAGCGTGAACAGCAACCCGAACTCGCCGAGGGCGACGATCAGTGCGGCGATCGACCCATAGCGGAAGGAACGCACGCCGAGCAATCCGAGATCGACGAGCACGGGCCTGCCCGCCGCCACCCGCAGGCGTTGCGACCGGACGAACGCGGCCATCAACAGCAGGCCGCCCGCCAGCGCGATGGGAACCGGCGAGATGGTGCCCGACGGCTGGCGCCACCAGCCGTAGTTCTGCCCCTCGATGAGCGCGAAGACGATGCCGCCCATGCCGAGCGCGGACATCAGCACGCCGGTGCACGTCCAGTCCGGGCCGGGTGCTGTCGTCGCGAGTGTCCGGGCACGAAGAAGACGATTCCGGCGATCACCAGCAGGCTGACCGGGACGTTCAGCCAGAACGCCCAGCGCCAGCTCACGTCGGTCGTCAACCAACCGCCGACCAGCGGTCCCACAGCGGCCATCCCGCCGATGGTCGATCCCCAGACGGCGAACGCGATCGCCCGCTCACTACCGGTGAACACGGCGTTCACCGTTGACAGGGTGGCCGGCAGGATCATGGCGGCGCCCACGCCCTGGAACAACCTGGCGGCAATCAGTTCCGTGCCGCTGGTGGAGAACCCGGCGACCACGCTGGACAGCACGAAGACCACCATGCCGACCAGGAACAGGCGGCGCCGGCCATGCAGATCGCCGATCCGACCGAGCGTGAGCAACAGCGCGGCGAACATCAACGAATAGACGGCGTTCATCCATTCCGCTTGCGAGGCATCAAGTTTCAGATCCTCGATGATGACAGGGAGGGCGACGTTGACCACCGTCGCGTCCATGATGATCAACGAGACGCCGAGCGCGACGGCAGCCAGCGCCCACCACCGGTGCCGGTAGGTGGCGCCCTCTCCGCCGTTCGCGAGGGTATTGTTATCGACAGTCATGTCGGTATCATAGCGACAGCAACGTCGGTAAAGCATGCCGACCGGGTGGATGTCACACCGGACCCGAGACCGTGGAGGTCACCGTGCCGAAGATCGACGCGCCGACTGTGGCCGAACATCACAGCCGCCGCCGGGCCGCGCTGATCGATGCCGGACTATCGGTGGTCGCCGAGCAGGGGGTGGAGGGGCTCACCCTGGGAGCCGTCGGCTCCGCGACGGGCCTGGCCCGGTCGAGCGTCTATCAGTACTTCCCGTCCACCGCCGCGCTGATTGCCGCTGTGGTCGAGGGCGCCTTTCCGCCCGCCAATGAGCGGCTGGCCGCGGCAGTCCGCAGGGCTTCGGGGCCGCGCGCCCAGGTGGATGCGTACGTGCGCGCCGCGATCGAGTTGGCCGGTGATCGGACGCACCGATCCCTGCACGCGCTGGCGGCCACCGATCTGCCGACCGAATGCCGTGCGCGACTGGCCGAACTGCATCAGCAGCAGTACGCACCGTTGCGGGCTGCCGTCGTCGGCCTCGGCGTCGACGATCCCGAGCTGACTACGAGGTTGGTAGCCGGGGTGATTCGGGCCGCTGCTCAGGCCATCATGGACGGCGCGCCGCGGGCCCGGGTCAAACGGGAGGCGTTGGCATTGCTTGATCATGGTCTGCGGGGGACGGCCTGACCCGTCAGGGTTGTCGATCCTTCGGCGGCTGGTCCGTCTTCTTGGGCATACGGCCAACCACCACGGTGGCCCGTCGCATGGAGGCAGAAATGAGTCATCCCATCGTGCACGCCGAGATCAGGTCAGCGGACCCGGACGGAACACGACGGTTCTTCGGCGCCCTGTTCGGCTGGACCTATCCGACCGAGGGGGCGTTTCCGGGCTACACCTTCGTGGAGACCGGTGTTCCCGGCGCGCTGTACACGGCCATCAGCCCGTTGCAGGGCGACGGCGATCTGGTGACCTTCTTCGTCGGCGTCCAGAACATGGCGGACACCCTGGCCGACACGGTGCGGTTGGGTGGTCGCGTCGTGCAGGAGCCGGTCAAAGTTCCCGGAGTGGCGTTTGCCCTGATCGCGGATCCGCAGGGTCACGTGGTCGGCTTGGCCCAGCAACTCTGACTCGGCTGGTCAACGCGCAGTCAGCGCGCAGTCAACGCGCAGCCCGGCGCCGGGCGGTCGCCGGCGGCGCAGAGTCGTTCCGGGTGTACCGGCTCGACGCCCGGACGATGAGCTCGGGCGCGAAGACGACTGCGCGGTGTTGATGGGTGTCCTCGTCGGCGATCTCCTCCAGCAGCATGCGCACCGCGGTCCGGCCGAGATCCTCCCGTGGTTGACGGATCGAGGACAGCGGGACCGCGGCTCCGGCTGCGTATGAGATGTCGTCGTAGCCGACGATGGCGACGTCGTCCGGGACCCGGATCTCGGCGATCGTCATCGCCTGCAGCATCCCGAGCGCGATGAGGTCGTTCCCGCAGATGATCCCGGTGGGCCGGTCGGACGGCTGCATCGCCGCGAGTTGGTCACCGACCTTCCGCCCGCCGTCCAGGGATCTGGGCGCCTCGAATGCTCGCAGGGTGACCTCCGGACTGTCTGCACTGGCAATCGCCAGCCGCACACCGCTGAGCCGATCGGGGAATACGCCGACGTAGGCCAGCTGCCGATGTCCCTGGTCGATGAGGTGGCGCGCGGCGAGCTGGCCGCCGGCCACGTCGTCGGTGGACACCGAACACCGGTCGTGACCGCGGGCGTTGCGAGCGAGGACGACGACGGGGACGCCGGAACCGACCAGGTCGTCCAGGTCGAGGTCGTCCAACTCCATCGGGTTGACCAGAATGCCCTTGACGCGCTGACTGGCCAATCGCTGCAACTGTTTGACCTCGCGGTCCGCGGAACCCCCGCTGCTGCACAAGGTGACCACGTCACCGATCTCGTCAGCGGCGGTGTCCGCGCCCTGGGCGACATCAGTGAAGAACGGGTTGGAGATGTCGGTGACCAGCAAGCCGATTTCCCGGCTCCGTCCCACCTTGAGCGCCCTCGCCGACTCGTTACGGACGTAGCCGAGTTCGGCGATGGCGCTGTGCACCCTGGCCTGCACCTTGCGGCTGACCTTCTCCGGCCGGTTCAGGGTGTTGCTGACGGTGCCGATGGCGACCCCAGCGCGCTCCGCCACCTCTCGGATCGAAATGTTCTTGCTCATCTCGCCTCGACCCCTTTGAACACCAGTGAAAACCCGCCGTGGCGGCAGTTGAACATTTCACGCTACCCGGCAGTCGGGTCCGCGCCGGAAGAGCGGTGCGCCGGACAGGTCAGACCTGTCCGGCGCACCGTTCTCGTCCTGTCAGTCCTCTCCCGTCAGGCGCCTTGCTGGTAGGCGGCGTCCATCTTGGCCAGGGCGTCCTGGACGGTGGTCTGGTCGCCGAGCAGGGCCTGGACGACGTCGAAGTGGGTCTGCTGGACCCTGGCGTTGGGCCAGAACTGGTCCATGAACGGGTCGGTCTTGTTGGCCTTCTGGTAGTCGGCGAGGGAGGCCAGCGAGGGGTCGACCTTGAAGGCGTCGTTGGGGATGGCGGGCAGTGCGCCGTTGGTTTCGGCGTACAGGTTGGTGGCGTCCTGGGTGGTGAGGAAGTTGATGAACTTGGTGGCCAGGTCCGGGTTCTTGGTCTTGGCGTTGATGCCGTACGAGGAGCCGGTGGCGCCGGCCATCCGGGTGGCGGACGCGTCGTCGGTGGCGGGCAGCGGGAGCAGGGTCAGGTTGGCGTTGGGGGCGCTCTTCTTGATGCCGGGGACGGCGGAGTTGACCTGCACGACGCCCAGCGCGTCGCCCTTGCCGACCATGGTCAGGGTGGTGTCGTAGTTGGTGCCCAGCGGGCTGTCCTCGAAGCAGCCGCTGGTCTGCATTTCTTTGTACTTGTTCATCGAGTCGACCCACTTGGAGTTGGCGAAGGTGGCTTTGCCGTCGGCCATGTCCTGCGGGAAGGTCGGGTCGGGCCCGTAGACCAGGGTGGGGGTGAGGGCGTAGTTGATCAGCTGGGTGTTCCACGGGGTGGCCCCGCCCAGGGCGTAGGCGACCTTGCCCTTGGCTTTGGCGTCGGAGCAGAACTGGAGCAGTTCCGTCCAGGTAGTGGGTGCGGTCAGGCCGACCTCCTTGAGGGCGTCCTCGTTGTAGACGGCGCCGATGCCGGAGAAAGTGATGGGCGCGATGTAGGTCTTGCCGTCGATCTCGGTGACCTTCTTGACGGCGTCGGGCTGCTGGGCGGCGAACGGCTGGCCGGACAGGTCCAGCAGGTAGTTGGCGCCGGCGACGGTCTTCATGGCCATCGGGTTGCCGTCGCCGGGCCAGACGAACACCACGTCGGGGGCGGTGCCGGAGGACAGCTGGGTGCGGGTGGTGGTCTGGTACTGGTCCAGCGCGGAGTAGGTGGCCTTGACGTCGACGCCCGGGTTGGCCTTCTTGAACGCCTCGATCGCGGCGGTCATCGCGGGTTGTTCGTTGGTGGTGGCGGCCAGGGTGATGGTGTTGGCGTCGGTGCTGCCGCCTCCGGTGGAGGCGGAGCTCGAACAGGCCGCCAGGGCCAGTGCGAGGGCGGCGCCGGCGGCTGCGGCGGCGACGCGGGTGGTGGTGGTACGCATCGGAGGTCTCTCCTTGGTGACGGTGGTGCACAGGACGTGCACGGGACGGGCACGGGGGCGGGTGGCCGGGGCATGCGTCACCCACACGGGTGGCGCGAGAGTGGTTGGTGTTGAACGCTTCCGGGGGTCGGGTGGTGGGTTATCCCTTGAGGCCTCCGGAGAAGCCTTGGATGACGCTCTTCTGCAGCGCGAAGTAGACGACGAGAATGGGGGCGATGGTGATGACCAGGCCGGCGAACACCAGGTTCCATTGCGAGACGTACTGGCCGACGAAGCCGTAGAGGGCGACGGGCACGGTTTGCTGGCCGCTGCCGGACAGGTACAGCAGCGGGGTGAGGAAGTCGTTCCAGACGTGGATGACGTTGAGGATGACGACGGTGCCGGTGATCGGGCGGAGCAGCGGGAACACCACCCGCCAGAAGGTGCCGAACGGTCCGCAACCGTCGAGTGCGGCGGCCTCTTCGTACTCGCCGGGCAGGGCGCGGAGGAACCCGGTGTACAGGAAGATCGAGAACGGGGCCTGGACGCCGACGTAGTAGATGATCAGGCCCCACAGGGTGCCGAGCAGGCCGAGGTCGCGGATGGTGTTGTACAGCGGGATCATCGCGAGCTGGAAGGGCACCAGCAGGCCGAACATGAACCCGAAGAACGCCAGTTTCGACCAGGTCGCGGTGATCCGGGCCAGCGGGTACGCGGCCATCGCGGAGAGGATGACCAGCAGCACCACGCTGACGATGGTGACGATCGCGCTGTTCATCAGGGCGCTGCCCAGGCCGGCCTGGGTCCACGCGTCGGTGTAGTTGGAGAACGTGGGTGAGGTGACCAGGCTCAGCGGTGAGGAGGTGTCGTCGGGAGCTTTCAGGGACAGGTTGATCAGCACGTACACCGGGATGAAGAACAGCACGGCGACGAAGATCATCAGGATTTCCAGGGCCAGGGTCCTGGGGCGATATCTGAGCATCAGGAGTTCCCTCCTTGGCGGCCCAGCAACTTGTACTGCACACCGGAGATGGCCGCGACGAAGACGGTGAGCACGACGGCAAGGGCGATGCCGTAGGCGAAGTCGTTGAATTGGAAGGCGCTCTTGTAGATCAGGGTGGAGATGGTTTCGGTGGCGCCACCGGGGCCGCCCTGGGTCATCACCCAGACCTGGTCGAACAGTTTCAGGCCGCCGATGATGGACAGCATCAAATTGATGGTGATCGCCGGGGCCAGGAACGGCCGGACGATGGACCAGAACCGGCGGAACGGCCCGGCGCCGTCCACCAGGGACGCCTCGATGCAGTCCTCCGGAACGCTCTGCAGGCCGGCCAGGAAGATCACCATCGAATACCCGGCGAATTGCCAGATGATCACGAACACGATGCACCAGATGGCGATCTTGCCATTACCCAGCCAGTCCTGTTTCAGCGCGCCCAACCCGATCGCGTCGAGCATCTGGTTGACCGCGCCGTCCGGGGCCAGCAGGTTCTGCCACAGGAACCCGACCGCCACCGGGGTGATCACCGCGGGGGCGAACAGCATGACCCGCAGGATGTTTCGGGTCTTTATCTGCGAGTTCACCCCCAGCGCCAGCAGCAACCCGATGAGGTTCTGCACGATCGTGATGGAGACCGCGATGATGATGGTGTGCCAGATCGCCCCGGTCGATGCGGGGTCCTTGATGATCCGCTGGAAATTCTCCAACCCGATGAAATTCTTCACCTCGGACAGGCCGTCCCAGTCGGTGAACGCCAGGCCTGCGCCCTGAATGCTGGGCCACACCACCACGAACAGGTAGAGCACCGCTGCAGGGACCAGGAACACCCACAACCGGCCACGGCCATGAGCGGCTACCCCGCCCTTGTTCGCCTTCCTGACCTTGACGGCTGCCTCGGCCTCGATCGCCTCGACGGTGCCCGAATCCAGCGAACTCACTGCCTTCCGCCTTGTCTGTCGGCGCCCGGGCGGGCGGTTGATGTCCAGGTCATCGATGACCTCCTCGTCGAAGAATTGAGTCGTTTCACTCACTGGGGATGACAGTAGGGGGTGACCGCAACGGGGTCAAGACCCAGATCACAATTCCCCCGATTCCACCCGTGGCGTGCGCGCTGTTGGCGACCCCGGCGGGTGGTGCGGCAATCAACGGCTGGCCACCAGGCCGGTGAAAGCCGTTGTGGTACGGCATATATCTGCGCGCTCGCAAGAGATTGCATGAGTTGCAGTCGTCGACAGCGCCTCGGATCATGGACGCCTCGACGGGGGACGGGACGATCCGCGCGCGCGGCCGGCAGCGCCCCCGATGGTCGGTACGAGCAAGGGTCACCTTCGTCCGCCAGGAGCAGGGACGCTCCAGTTTGTGAACAGTCTTGTGAAACGTTATTCAGGCCGCTAGGCTCTTCTCGTCCGACGACGAATGCTCGCTCGGGCGCTCGGTCCGTGACTTCCATCGAGCTGCGTGACGATCACGCGCTCGGTGCGCCTCCGCCCGCGCACACGATTTGCCCGATCCGGCCACCACAAGCCCGATCCGGGCACCACAAGAAAGCATCACAAGAAAGAAGACCGCTATGACTGCCGCAACAGCGACGACCCAGGATTCCTTGATCGTGACCGCACCCAGGTTCGAGCACTACGACGTCCCGTTGGGTATCGGGCTGACCAGGCCGCGGGTGTCCTGGACGGTCCGGACGGAGATGCCCGGGTGGCGGCAGAGCGGCTACGAGATCGAATCGGTCACCTCCGACGAGAACTGCGCTGGCAGGGTCCGGGCGGGTTCGGTCGTCCGACAGCGTGCTGGTGCCGTGGGTCGGTCCGGACCTGACCTCACGTGACCGCGTCGGTGTCCGGGTACGGGTGTGGGGGTCAACCGCGGCAGGGTCGGCGGCCGAACCGAGCGCGTGGAGCCCCGTCAGTTGGGTGGAGGCGGGCCTGCTCTCCGCCGACGACTGGTCGGCGGTGCCGATCGGCGCCGATCGCGAGCTGGATCCCGCCGACGATCATCCGCCGGTGCAACTGCGCCGCGAATTCGAGGTCGGCGCCGGTCTGGTCGCGGCGCGGCTGTACGTGACGGCGTGCGGCCTGTACGAGGCAGAGATCAATGGCAGGCGGGTCGGTGACGACGTGCTCACCCCTGGTTGGACCAGCTACCACCACCGTCTGCAGTACCAAACCTATGACGTCACGGACCATCTGACCGATGGCGCGAACGTCATCGGTGCGTTCCTGGCAGACGGTTGGTACCGCGGCAGCTACGCGTGGAACCGGGAACCCAACCGGTACGGCGAACAGACCGCACTGCTGGCGCAGCTGGAACTGACCTACCGGGACGGGCGCCGGGACACGGTGGTCACCGACCCTTCGTGGACCTGGTCGACCGGTCCGATCACCGCGTCACACCTGTACGACGGGGAACATCACGACGCACGGCTGGCCGAGGATGGCTGGTCTCGCCCAGGCGGCGGCCGCGGCTGGGTCGCCGCGCGAATCGTGAGTGCGAAATTCGGCGATCTGGTGGCGCCGCTGGGACCGCCGGTCCGGCGCACCGAGCAGGTTGCGCCGGTCTCGGTTGCTGCGGTCGAGCCGGGAGTGCACCTGCTGGACTTCGGGCAGAACCTGGTCGGCCGGCTGCGGCTCACCGTCACCGGTCCCGCCGGTACCACGATCACCGTGCGGCACGCGGAAGTGCTGCAGGATGGCCGGCTCTACACCCGTCCGATGCGCACGGCACGGGCCACCGACTCGTACACCCTGGCCGGCGCCGGAGCCCAGGTGTGGGAACCGCGGTTCACCACCCATGGCTTCCGCTACACCGAGATCACCGGCTGGCCAGGTGATCTCGACCCCGCCGACGTGACAGCGGTCGTCGTGCACGACGACATGAAACCCACCGGATGGTTCACCTCATCCGACAAGCAGTTGAACCGCCTGCACGAGAACGTCCGGTGGAGCATGCGCGGCAACTTCGTCAGCGTGCCCACCGACTGTCCGCAACGCGACGAACGCCTGGGCTGGACGGGTGACCTGCAGGTGTTCGCCCCGACCGCGTCGTTCCTCTACGACTCGGCGGGCGCCATTGCCGACTGGTTGCAGGATGTGTCCGCGGAGACCGGCGAGGACGGCCTGGTCCCGCTGTACGTGCCGCACATCGAGACCTCGTTCCGGCAGTTCCTCTGCGCGGTCTGGGGCGATGTCACCACCGTGGTCCCCGAGGTGCTGTTCGAGCGGTTCGGCGACTTCGATGTGGCTCGTCGGGGCTACCTGACCGCCCAGCGCTGGGTCGAGGGGTGTGCGGAACTCCTCAACGACAAGGACGTGATCGCCGCCGGCTCGCAGCTGGGGGACTGGCTCGACCCGGCGGCACCGCCGGATTTCCCGGCTGACGCGCTGACCGATCCTTACCTGGTCGCGACGGCGTACCTCGCGTACTCCGCGCGGCTGCTGGCCGGGTTCGCGGATCGACTGGACAAGCCCACCGACGCCGCGAGATACCGGGCGCTGGAAGCGCGGGTCACCGACGGCTTCCGCCGCGAATTCGTCACGCCGTCGGGCCGGCTCGCCTCGGACGCGCAGACCGCCTACGCCATCGCCCTGCGCTTCGGGCTACTGAGCGACCCGGATCAGCGACAGCACGCCGGCCAACGGCTGGCGCAGCTGGTCCGCAAGGCCAGGTGCACCATCGGAACCGGGTTCGCCGGCACTCCGCTGATCCTCGATGCCCTGGCAGATGCCGGGGAGTACGAGCTGGCCTACCGCCTGCTGCTGCAGACCGAGGCCCCGTCCTGGCTGTATGCGATCACCATGGGCGGGACCACCATCTGGGAACGATGGGACAGTCTGCTCCCGGACGGGACCGTCAACCCCGGTGAGATGACGTCGTTCAACCACTATGCGCTGGGAGCGGTCGCCGATTTCCTGCACCGCACCGTCGCCGGGCTCGCCCCGGCCGAGCCCGGCTACCGCACGCTGCTGGTGCGGCCGGTACCCGGAGGGGGCCTGACCCATGCCGCCGCCGAACACCTCACGCCGTACGGTGCGGCCCGGGTCAGCTGGCACCGGGAGGCGGGCCGGCTGACCGTCGAGGTGACCGTCCCACCCAACAGCACCGCGGTGATCGAGCTGCCGGGCCGGGACACGGTCACCGTCGGCTCCGGGGACCACACGTTCGAGGTGCCGTATCGGGACGCCGCCGAGGATCCCACCGATCCGCTGCCGGCGCACGAGAAGTATTGACAGGAAGGACGATTCACTCGGTGTTCGCGTGTGCCCGCGCGGCCAGGGCGTTGTCGACGCCGCGGGCGCCGGCGATCCGCAGGCAGACCACATCCAGCGCGACGTGGGTGGCCTGATCGAACAAGCTGGACAGCGGCTGGATGGTCGGCGCCTCGTCGGCGCGGCGGTACTTCGTCGCTGCGGGGATCACCAACTGTCCGGTGGACACCAGCCCGAGCGGGGACGTCGGGTCGGTGGTGACCGCCCAGATCGTCGCGCCCAGCGCGGCCGCCTGCTCGGCCACCCGGACCGTGCCGCCGGTGGTGCCGGACCCGGAGACCGCGACGACCGTGTCGGTGCCGCGAACGGCCGGGGTGGTGGTCTCGCCGATGACGGACACCGGCAGGCCGAGGTGCATCAGCCGCATGGCGAATGCCTTGGCCATGAACCCGGAACGGCCCTCGCCGGTGACGAAGATCCGCTTCGCGCCGACCAGCGCATCCGCCAGGTCGCGGATCTGGTGCCGGTCGATACCGGCTGCCACGCCGTGGATCTCGGCGAGCACGGTGTCGAACTGATCATGGTCGGTGGTCACGATTGCTCCTGGATGAGGGTGATCGCGGCGCGCAGTTCGGCGGCCGCGGCGGCGGGGTCGGCGGCTGCGGTGACGGAGGAGCCGACGATGAGCCGGACGTCGCCCCATCGCGCCACGGCGGGGACGTCATGGACGCCGAGGCCGCCGGCCAGGGCGAGCCGACGCCCGGACGCCCAGTCGCCGAGAAGTGCTGCTGGGTCGGTGTTGTCGGTCTGCGCATCCTTGGGGATGTGCGCCGCCAGCACCGTCGAGGGTGGGGCAGCCGCGGCGACGCGCGCCCGAGCCGGCCTCGTCGAGTTCCATCAGGTCGATCATCAGCTCGAGATCGCATTCGGCGGCGACCGACGCCGCAACGCCCAGGGTCGCCGGAGAAGCGAGCCCGAGCACCGTGACGGATCGGGCGCCGGCGTCGGCGGCCATCGTCAGCTCCGTCCGCGCGTCATCGGCGGTCTTCAGATCGGCCAGCACCGGAACGCCGCCCGCGGCGGCGACAATCCTTGCCACGCCTGGCATCCCGTACCGCTTGACGAGTGACGTGCCGACCTCGATCCAGTCCGCGTGGTCGCGCACCGCGGAGGTGAGCTCCTCGGCGCGGTCGATCGGGATGCGGTCCAACGCGACCTGCAACGAGATGGACTGCGGCGTGACGGTCGGCAGTGTGATGGTCGGCTGTGTGATGGTCGGGAGCGAGACGGACTGCGCCAGAACGGACTGCGGCGGGATGGTTTGCGGGGTAACGGTCATCGGGCCACCCCAGCCAGCTGGCGGCGGGCGGCCTTGCCCCGCTTGGAATGATCCTGCAGGAAGGTGGTCAGCTCGAGCCTGGTGGGCAGCCCGTCCCGGTCGCCGGGACTGGTCGTGGCCATCGCACCGACCGCTGCGGCCCGCCGCAGGCAGCCGCGCGGGGTGAGCCCGTCGAGCGTCCCGCTGATGAACCCGGCCGCGAAACCGTCTCCGGCGCCGACGGTGTCGACGACGTTGACCGGAAACACCCTGCGGTGCAGCATCTCGGCCCTGGTCAGCAGGGTCGCGCCGTTGCCGCCGTCCTTGACCACGACGGTGGAGGCGCCCATGTCGAGGTAGGTCTGCGCGATCTCCACCGGGTCCTTGGTGCCGAGCAGCACCTGACCTTCGCTGACTCCGGGGAGCACCAGGTCGGCGAGCCGGACCATCTGGTGCGTGACGTCGATCATCTCCTGGGTCGACGCCCACAGCACCGGCCGCAGGTTGGTGTCGAAGGACACCGTGACGCCATGCTCGCGGGCGACATGCACTGCGCGGAAGGCGAACTCGCGGGTGCTTTCGGACAGCGCGAGCGGGATCCCGGTGACGTGCAGGTGCCGGGCGCCGCCGATGTAGGACTCGAGCGCCGGGTCCCAGGCGAGCCTGGATCCGGCGGAGTTCTTCCGGAAGTACACGACCTCCGGGTCGCCACCGCCGGCGTGCGATTTGAGCTGGAAGCCGGTCGGCGCGTCCCGGTCGATGCTGACGTGCTGGGTGTCGATGCCGGTGCCGGACAGCGCGGTGTGGATGAACCGGCCGAACGGGTCGTCACCGACCCGGCCGATCCAGCCGGCGCCGTGACCGAGCCGGGCCAGCCCGGTCGCCACGTTGGTCTCCGCGCCGGCCAGCGAGCGGGAGTAGTGGGTGACCTCGTCGAGGGAACCGGGAGTGGCCGCGACGAACATCGCCATCGCCTCGCCGAACGTGATGACCTCGGGGGCGGGTCGGGCGCTGGTCATCAGCGCACCCCCGCCAGCGCGGCGTCGACGGCGGCCTCGACTGCCGTTTCGACTGGGAGTGCAACACCGTTCACGGCGACCGGGTTCGTCAGGGTGCCGATGCCGGGGATGTTGACGTGGCTGCGCCCGCCGGGACGGAGCCGCCGGCTGGGTCCGGGCGCGCCGGTCAGCACCACATCCCCGGGGTGCAGCGTCATCACCGAGGTGAGGTACACGAGCACCTCGACGACACTGCGGGCCAGATCGCGGGTACCCGCGAACGGTCCGACCCCGTCGTCGTCACCCAGCAGCACCTCGATGTCCGCCGGGTCCAGGTCCGTGCGGATCCACGGGCCGAGCGGGGTGAAGGTGTCGGCGCTCTTGGCCTCGGTCCACAGACTGTCAGCGGCCTGCGCCGCCCGGTCGGTGACGTCGTTGGCGCAGGTGTAGCCGAACACCGCGGCCAGCGCGGTCTCCGGGGTGAGGTGGCGTGCGGTGGTCCCGATGACGACGGCGAGCTCGGCCTCGGCGTCCACCTGGTCCTGGCCGGCGCGCGAGTTCGATGGCCCGGCCCGGGCCGATCACCGAGTGCGGCGACTTGTGGAACGCCTGGGGCGGCAGCAGCCGATCGGCCGGGCCGGTGTTGTGCGCCATCCCGAGGACGACGCGCGGCCGGCACGGTGCGAGGAGCACGGCGTCGGCGGGGTCCACCGGTCCGACGGCATCTGGCGAGACCGCACGGGGCAGTCGGGCTCGAACGGGTCGGGGACCGGAAGGTAGCTGAGCGTTCCGTCGGCTGCCGTCTGCACCCGGGCGTAGGTCACGGCTCCGCGGCGCGGGCCGGCGGTGATCTGGATTCTGGCCAGCAACATCAGACACCGACCGGCTGATCGGCAACGCGGGCGCGGTTGATCCGGGCGACCAGCGGCATGATCGCCGCGGCGATCGCCAGGCAACCGGCCATCAACAGGAACGAGGCGTCGGTGGAGCCGGTGCTGTCGTTCAGCCAGCCGATCAGGTAGGCGCCGGCGAAGCCACCGAGCGCACCGAAGGAGTTGATCAGCGCGATGGACGCGGCCGCGGTCTGCCGGGGCAGGAACTCCGGGATGTAGGCGAAGTACGGGCCGTAGGGGGCATACATGCAGCCGCCGGCGATGACCAGCAGCAGGAACGACCACCAGAAATGATCGGCGCCCAGCAGGTAGGAGCCGTAGAAGGCGGCGGCGCCCAGGGCCAGCCAGGGCCAGACGAAGTTGGCCCGGTTGCCGGCGCGGTCCGAGAGCCGGGAGTTGATCAGCATCAGGATGGCGGCGAAACCGTAGGGGATCGCCGAGATCAGACCGGTGAGCCCGATGCCGGACTTCGCGCCGGCGGAGACGATCGACGGCAGCCAGAAGACGAAGCCATAGATGCCCAGGCTCCACAGGAAGTACTGCACGGACAGCAGCACGACGTTGCGGGAGGTCAGGGCCTGCAGGTAACCGCCGGCCGGCTTGATCTTGGCCTGCTCCGCGGCGATGGCCGCTTCCACGGCCTCGGCCTCACGGGCGTCCAGCCAGGCCGCGTCGGTCGGCTTGTCGCGCATGATGTACCGGAACACGAACGCCCAGGCGACCGCCGGGATGCCCTCGATGATGAACATCCCGCGCCAGCTGGTCAGCTCGACCAGGAAGCCGGACACCGCGGACAGCCACATGACGGTGATCGGATTGCCCAGGATCAGGTAGGTGTTCGCCCTGCCGCGTTCCTTGGACGTGAACCAGTTGGCCAGCAGGATCACCATGGCCGGCAGTACCGCGGCCTCGACCACGCCGACCCCGAACCGGACCACGATCAGCGCGGTCGAGGAGGTCAGCAGACCCTGCAGCGAGGCCAGCGCACCCCAGGCGATCAGCGACCAGAAGACAAGCCGCACAGCGCTTTTCCGCTCGGCGTAGATGGCGCCGGGGATCTGGAAGAAGAAGTACCCGAGGAAGAAGCTGGCGCCGACCAGCGCGGACAAGGAGGCGCTCAGGGACAGGTCGGACTTCATCCCGCCGGCCACCGCGATGGAGAAGTTCGAGCGGTCCAGGTACGGCCAACGAGTAGGTGACGAAGGCGATCGGGATCAGCTTGGTCCAGCGCTTGCTGGCCAGGAATCCACCGGCCAGCGGATCGGGCTGACCGGGCTGATCGGCGCGGAATTCGGCACAGATGACGCCACGCGGCCATTCTCTCGAGCGGATGTCTGTCGCGACGCCGTCGCGGATGCGGGTACATCGATGGGCATGAGACACGTCCTTGGGCTCGGCCGACCAATCCGTCGGCGGCGGGGAATCTACGCTTCCATATGACGGAAGCAGCTTCTATCTTGTGGAATGAGCATGATGGATGCGGGCAAGTCATGTCAAGAGTTTTCCGTCACTCGGTTAGACTTTCCGTACTGTGGAAGCAATGGCGATCATGGAAGGACGGGCAACGCGGTGACAGCAGCGGCAGCAGCGACCGACAAGGCAAGCCCCGAAACGGATCTCGGTGCCAAGCCCGCTGCCCGCGGGTCCGGCGACATGGTGGCGAAGGCACTGTCGCTGCTGGACCTGCTGGGGGAGTACCCGCAGGGTGCAGCGCTGTCGGATCTGGCCGGCCGGTCGGGCTTCCCGCTCAGTACCACCCACCGGTTGCTGGCCAGCCTCATCCGCGGCGGGTTCGCGTCGCTGTCGGACGCCGACCGGCGCTACCACCTCGGGTTGCGGGTCTTCGCCCTCGGCCAGCAGGTGGCCAGCGCTCGCGGGTTCGCCGGGACGGTGCTGCCACAGATGGAATGGCTGTCCCAGCAGACCGGTGAGGCCGTGTTGATGTCGGTGCTGGACGGCGACCGGCAGCTGTACGTGCACTATGTCGCCGGCCCACAGCAGGTCGGGGTGATCGGTGAACGGGGCCGTCACGGCCCGCTGCACTGCACCTCGATGGGCAAGGTGCTGCTCGCGTTCGCGCCGGAGGCGCAGTCCGCCCGGCTGGTCGAGACGGTGGAATTGACCCGGCTGGGACCGAACACCATCACCGACCGCGACGAGTTCCGCACCGAGATCGCGAAGGTTCGAGCGAGCGGCTACGCCATCGCCGACGAGGAACACGAAACGGGGATCAGGGCCATCGGCATGCCGATCCTGGACATCGGCGGGCGGTTGCGCGCCGCGATATCCGTTGCGGCGCCAGCCTTTCGGTGCACTGCCGAGCAGCTCACCGAATTCCTGCCGGCGATGCGGAGCGCGGCCGACAACATCAAGATCCTGTTGCCGAGCTCATGAGCGGCCGATCGGCGGGATCGCGCCCCGCCCACCGGTGGCGAGGCGTTCGTCAAACGCCGGACCGACGCGCCGGCCGGCTTCTTCGCCTGGGAAGCGGCCGGTCTGACCTGGTTGGCCGAGGCAGGCACGGCCGGGGGCGCTGCCGTCGTCGGCGTGCGTGAGGTCGGCGAGCGGCACATCACGGTGGACAGGATCGAGCCGGCCCGCCCGACGGCGGCCGCCGCCGAGGCGTTGGGCCGCGCATTGGCGATCACCCACGCTGCGGGGGCAGCTGCCTTCGGCGCGGGACCGCCCGGTTGGCAGGGCGACGGTTTCATCGGACGTCAGGGCCTGCACGGTCCGCCACTTCGCCCGCTGGGGTGAGTTCTACGCGACGACCAGGTTGCTGCCGTACGCAACGGCCGCCGAACGTCAGGGCACGCTGAGTTCAGCCGGTGCTCGGCTGGTGAACCGGGTCTGCGAGCGACTGGTCGCCGGCGAGTTCGATGACGACCGGGCGCCGGCCCGCATCCACGGCGACCTGTGGGGTGGGAACGTCCTGTATTCCGCGGGCGCTGCATCATCGGAAGCGTCATCGGAAGCGTCATCAGTCGCGGTGCTGATCGACCCGGCCGCGCACGGCGGGCATGGGCAGACCGACCTGGCGATGCTCGAACTGTTCGGCACCCCCTACCTGGAGCGGGTCCAGAGCGCGTATGCGGAAGCTGCCGAACTGCCCGCCGATTGGCGGGAGCCGGACCGGCCTGCACCAGCTCCATCCGCTGCTCGTGCACGCCGTCACCCATGGACCC
The DNA here is from genome assembly GCA_963709895.1 of uncultured Actinomycetota bacterium. Classification (GTDB taxonomy): domain Bacteria; phylum Actinomycetota; class Actinomycetes; order Mycobacteriales; family Nakamurellaceae; genus Nakamurella. Next base: position 36,108 of record CAVPYD010000009.1, read on the forward strand.
TCCTACGGGCAGGAAGCGGCTTCCGTCGCCCGGCGGCTACGCCTGAGCGCGCCCGGCCCGATCCGTCCCGGTGGCCATCCCGGCGGCACGGGCTCCGGCGTCCAAGACTCGCTGGGACACGACAGCCCGGACACCGATACGGTGTGGCGATCGGGCGTTCCCCCGGGTTCCAGCAGGACACCCATGCCCGTGACCGGTAGACCTGTCACGGGGCACACACGTCGACGGCGATGAAGGAGCGAACTGGCATGTTCTCTCGGATTGCGGTGATCAACAGAGGTGAGCCGGCGGTGCGGCTGATCCGGGCGGTGCGGGAGCTGAATTCCGAGTACGGGTACGGCATCAAAGTCATTGCGCTGCATACGGCCGCGGAGCGTGGGGCGTTGTTCGTCCGGGCCGCCGACGAGGGCGTGCTGTTGCGGGACAAGGGTGATCTGGGTAGCCCCTACCTTGATCACGCGGAGCTGGAACGGGCGATGATCGCGGCCAGGGCGGACGCCTGCTGGCCGGGTTGGGGGTTCGTGTCCGAGGACGCCGGGTTCGTCGAGTTGTGCGACCGGATCGGGGTCACCTTCATCGGCCCGCCGGCCGCGGCGATGCGCAAGCTCGGCGACAAGGTGCAGGCGAAGTACCTGGCCGAGGCGACCGGGGTGCCGGTCGCGCCGTGGAGCAAGGGCCCGGTCGAGGACATGGCGTCCGCGCTGGAGCACGCCAAGGTGATCGGCTACCCGATGATCCTCAAGGCCCGCAGCGGCGGCGGCGGTCGCGGCATCCGGATGGTCTTCGACCCCAGCGAGCTCGAAGAGGCGATCGAGCGCACCCAGTCGGAAGCGCAGAAGGCGTTCAACGACCCGGTGATCTTCATGGAGAAGCTGGTCCAGGGCGGCCGGCACATCGAGGTCCAGATCATCGCCGACAACCACGGCAACGCCTGGGCGCCCGGGATCCGGGACTGCTCGATCCAGCGCCGCAACCAGAAGCTGATCGAGGAGTCCGGCTCGCCGGCGCTCACCGCGCAGCAGGACGCCGATCTGCGCAAGGGTGCGGTCGCGCTGGTCAAGGAGGCCGGCTACCGCGGCGCCGGCACGGTGGAGTTCCTGTACCAGCCCGAGGAGAAGATGTTCGCCTTCCTGGAGGTGAACACCCGGCTGCAGGTGGAGCACCCGATCACCGAGGAGTCCACCGGGCTGGACCTGGTGAAGCTGCAGATCCTGGTCGCCGACGGGCACCGGCTGGAGGGCGACGGCGCCGCCGAACCACGGGTACGCCATCGAGGCCCGGCTCAACGCCGAGGACGCCGACAACGGGTTCGCCCCGTCACCGGGCAAGGTGCAGTTGCTGACCCTGCCGACCGGCCCGGGCTGCGGGTGGACACCGGCATCGCGACCGGTGACGAGATCTCGCCGGACTACGACTCGATGGTCGCCAAGATCATCGCCTGGGGCCGGGACCGGCCGGAGGCGATGGCCCGGCTGCGGGTCGCGCTGCGGGAGACCACGGTGGTGGTCAAGGGCGGGACGACGACGAAGTCGTTCCTGCTGGAGCTGCTGGACCACCCGGAGGTCATCAACGGCACCGCGGACACCGGCTGGCTGGACCGGGCCGGGCTGACCGACGAGCCGCGGGTGGCCGCGTACGCGGACGCCGCGTTGCTGTACGTCGCCGCCGACGTCTACGAATCCGAGGAAGCGCTGGAGCGGGACGCGTTCCTGCGGTCGGCCCGCGGGGGCCGGCCGCGCGCCAACCACGCTGTCGGCCGTGAGGTGGAACTGGGCTACCAGGGCCAGACCTACGCCCTGACCGTGGCGCAGATCAGCCCCCGGCGGTACCGGATCGAGGTCAACGACACCGTCGTCGAGGTGGAGCTGGAACGACTCTCGGAGTTCGAGAGCCGGCTTGACCATCGGCGATCGCCGGCACCACATCGTGGCCAATCAGGGGCCGGCGGGTCACCTGGTCGAGGTGGACAGCGTCAGCCACCGCGTCAGCCGCGACGAGGGCGGCATGGTCCGCTCGCCGGCGCCCGCGGTGGTCGTCGCGGTGCGCGCCGCGGCCGGCACCGAGGTCGCGGCCGGCGACACCATCGTGATCCTGGAATCGATGAAGATGGAGACCCCGGTCAAGGCCCCGTACGCGGGCCGGGTCCGGGAGATCCTGGTCGGCGTCAACTCCCAGGTCGACGCCGGCGGGGCGATCCTGCGGCTGGACAAGTTGGAGGAGGAGGGCGCCGCGTCCACCACGCCGACGGTCGAGTTCTCCGCGGACGCCGTCGACGTCGGCGCCGACGCGAGGGCGCAGATCCTGGCCGATGTGGGCACGCTGCGGGCGCTGATCATGGGCTTCGACGTCAGCGCGGCTCGGGCGCGCGCGGTGCTGGCCGATGTGGAGCGGTTGGCCGGCAGCCTGCCGGTGGACGACGACGAGCTGCTGCACGCCGGCATCAGCGTGCTGGGCACGTTCGCCGACCTGTGCGAGCTGTCCCGGAACCGGCCGGCCGGCGAGGAGGAGAGCGACGAGCGGGTGCACAGCCCGCGGGAGTACTTCCACTCCTACCTGCACTCGCTGGACGTCGAGCGGGAGGGACTGCCGGAGGCGTTCCGGACCCGGTTGCTGCGGGTCCTGCAGAACTACGGCATCACCGACCTGGAGCCGACGCCGGCGCTGGAGGAGGCCGTGCACCGGGTGTTCCTCGCCCAGGAACGGGTGGGCGACCAGATCCCGGTGGTGGCCGCGTGGCTGGAGCGCTGGCGCGCCGCGGGTGCGTCGTTGACCGGGAAGGTCCGCGAAGAGGTCGGCGAGGTGGTCGAGCGTCTGGTGGTGGCCACCCGCACCCGGTACCCGGTGATCGGCGACCTGGCCCGCAGCATCCGGTACGAGGTGTTCGAACGGCCGGCGATCGAGGCCGCCCGCGAGCGGGTCTACGCCGGGGTGCGGGAGAACCTGCGTCAACTGGCCGCGAACCCGGACGCCGCGGACCACGCGCAGCGCATCGATGCACTGGTCGCCAGCCCGGAGCCGCTGATCCGGCTGCTGGCCGAGGAGTTGGCCAACGGCGGCGACGGGATCGACGCGATGCTGGAGGCGATGACCCGGCGGTACTACAAGGTCCGCGCCCTGGAGAATGTCCGCACCTTCCGCGAGGACGGAAGACCTTACGTCACCGGCGATTTCGAACTCAGCGGGCAGAACCTGCACCTGGTGGCCACCGCGGCCGACCACGCCGACCTCGGCGCGGCGCTCACCACTGCCGCCCGGGTGGCCGGGCAGGCCGGCGATCCGGCGAACGTGGTGACGGACCTGTACCTGTCCTGGCCGGACGCGCCGGCGGACCCGGAAGCGGTGTCCGCGGCGTTGAAGACCGCGCTGGAGGGCCAGCCGGCGTTGGCCGGTGGGCGCCGGGTGACGGTGACCGTGTCCCAGGGCGCCGAGCGGGTGCAGCAGTTCACCTTCCGGCCCAGCGGCACCGGGTTGGCGGAGGAACTGGTGATCCGCGGCATGCACCCGCTGACCGGTCAGCGGCTGGATCTGTGGCGGTTGAAGAACTTCACCGGCACCCGGATGCCCGCCCCCGAGGGCATCTACGTGTTCCACCTGGTGGCACCCGACAACCCCGCCGACGAACGGCTGGTGGCTCTGGCGGAGGTCCGCGATGTCACCCCGCAACGGGACGCGGACGGCAACGTCACCGGGTTCCCGGTGGCCGAGCGGGTGCTGGCGTCCTGCCTGGAGAGCATCCGCCGGGCGCAGGCGTCGGGGAAGTCCAGCCAGCGGCTGGACAACAACCGGGTGTTCCTGCACGTCTGGCCGACCATCGAGGTGCCGCTGGCCGACCTCGCCGGGTTCGCCCAGATGAGCACCCCGCTGACCCTGGGCACCGGGCTGAAGGAGATCACGGTGCTCGCCCGGCTGCGGGAGGAGCCGGACAAGCCGCTGCACGACGTGGCCATCAAGTTCTCCTACCAGGCCGGCGCCGGGGTGTCGGTCACCGTGTCCGACCCGCCCACCGAACCGCTGGCGCCGTTGGACGGCTACACCCAGAAGGTGCAGCGGTCCGCGGCCCGCGGCACGGCCTACCCGTACGAGTTGGTGCCGTTGCTGACCGGCGCGGACGGCAGCTTCACCGAGTACGACTTCGACGAGGCCGGCAACTTCGGCCCCGTCGATCGGGCGCCCGGCCTGAACACCGCCGGTGTGGTCGCCGGCGTGGTCAACACCCCGACGACCAAGTACCCGGAGGGCATCACCCGCGTCGCGTTGTTCGGTGACCCGACGAAAGCCCTTGGCACCGTTGCGGTCCGCGAATGCGCGACCGTGGTGGCCGCGATCGACCTGGCCGAGGAGAAGGGCATCCCGGTCGAATGGTTCACCCTGTCCTCGGGCGCCAAGATCTCCATGGACAGCGGCACCGAGAACATGGACGGCGTCGCCCGGGCGCTGCGCCGGTTGATCACCTTCACCCAGGGCGGCGGCGAGGTCAACATCATCGTCGCCGGGATCAACGTGGGTGCGCAGCCGTACTGGAACGCCGAGGCGACCATGCTGCAGCACACCAGGGGCATCCTGATCATGACACCGGACAGCGCCATGGTGCTGACCGGGAAGATGTCGCTGGACTACTCCGGTGGCGTGTCCGCGGAGGACAACTTCGGCATCGGCGGGTACGACCGGGTGATGGGCCCGAACGGCGAGGCGCAGTACTGGGCGCCGAACCTGTCCGCGGCGTGCGACATCCTGTTCGCGCATTACGACCACGCGTACGCGGCGCCGGGGGAGCGGTTCCCGCGGCGGGCCGAGACCACCGACGCGTTGGACCGGGACGTGCGGTCCTTCCCGCACGTGCACCCGGACAGCCCGTTCACCACGGTCGGCGACATCTTCTCCGAGGAGACCAACAAGGACCGCAAGAAGCCGTTCGACATCCGCACGGTGATCAACGCGATCTCCGACCAGGACCACGCCACCCTGGAACGCTGGGCGGGCATGGCCGACGCGGACACCTCCGTCGTCGTGGATGCGCACCTGGGCGGCTACCCGGTCGTCATCGTCGGCATCGAGTCCCGGCCGATCCCGCGGCGCGGGTTCCTGCCCGCCGACGGGCCGGACCAGTTCACCTCGGGCACGCTGTTCCCGGCGTCGTCGAAGAAGACCGCCAGGGCGATCAACTCCGCCAGCGGCAGCCGACCGTTGGTGGTGCTGGCCAACCTGTCCGGGTTCGACGGGTCGCCGGAGTCGCTGCGGAACATCCAGTTGGAGTACGGCGCCGAGATCGGCCGGGCCATCGTCAATTTCGACGGCCCGATCGTGTTCTGCGTGGTCTCCCGGTACCACGGCGGCGCGTTCGTGGTGTTCTCCGGTGCGTTGAACGACAACATGGAGGTGGTCGCCGTCGAGGGCTCGTTCGCCTCGGTGATCGGCGGCGCCCCCGCCGCCGCCGTGGTGTTCACCCGTGACGTGAACACCAGGGTCGCCAACGACCAGCGGCTCAAGGACGCCGAAGCGGCCCTCGCCGCGGAGACGGACGAGGCCGAACGCAGCCTGCTGCGGGTCCAGCTCGCCGACCTGCGGGCCACCGTCCGCTCGGAGAAGCTCGGCGAGGTGGCGGCGGAGTTCGAGCAGATCCACAACATCGAACGCGCCCGCGAGGTGGGATCGGTGCACACCATCGTTCCTGCCGTGCAACTGCGGTCGTACCTGATCGAGGCCGTCGAGCGGGGCATGGCACGCACCAGCGGGGTCGGCGCCAAGAACTGACCAGCTGACTCGAGATCAAGCCGCCGGGACGGGCAAGTCGACATCGTCGAGCCCGTCCTGGCGGTTGGTCCCGGGCCGGGCGCAGCGGCGGGCCGGACCGGGGCCCCGACTACTCGGGGTTCTGCACATCCTGGACAACCTCGTTGTGGCGCAGGAACCACGGCTTGAACGGTGGGTCGAAACGGGCGAAGCGTGGGGGGCCGATCGGCGTCAGGCCCGCCTCGAGCACGGCCTGCTGAAGCTGCGCGTTGTGCCTGTCGAAGCCGGACTGCGACCAGCCGCCGGAATAGCTGATCACCGCCGCGAGACTGGCTGGGACGGTGTGGATTTCCACCTGCGGGTTGGTCGGTTCCGGTGCTGTTTCGGCCGTCATGGATGCCGGCAGCACGAACGCCACGACGAAATCGCCGTCGCCTGACGGCCGCTGCACCACCGGCGCGGTCATCGCGACCTTCTGCGAGCCGCCGTCCGCGGCGGTCCGTCCCGCTGACTCCGATGCGACAGCCTGCACCACGGGTGCGGTCATGGCCACCGAAGCGTTCGCGCGGTTCTGCCCGCTGATATAGCCGAACAACGCCCGGAACGCCGAGTTGCCTGCCTTGTCGAAGGAGGCGGCGCATGGTGACCTGGGCGACGGTATGGGACGGGTACCGGCGCAGCTCGAAACCCGGATAGCGGCGGACGAGGTCGAAGGGCTGCTGCTCTGTCATTGCCATCGACGCTACACGCCGCTGACCTGCACGGATGGGGCGCTAGCCCGGTGGGGACGCCAGAGACAGCGTCACCGATCGACCGGCCGGGTACTGCATCATCGCGGGGATGCCGTTTGATGACAGCGATCTCAACGATCGCAGCAACCTCAATGCGACCTCAGCGACCTCAGCGACCTCAGCGATCTCAGCGATCTCAGCGATGTCAGCCTGTCGTCGTCAGCACGAAAGGAGAATCGCCCGATGTCCTACCCGCCAGTGCGCTTCGACGGGGCCGCCGGATGCCGTGAACGCAGCGTTCCGGCCCCGTGACACGCCGCCCGACCTCACCATGCCCCGCGGCTTCGTGGACTTCCTGGCCACCGACCGGAGCACGGCGGGGGAGTTCGGGCTGTACCGATGGAACATGGACCATCAGGTCAGTGGCCCCGACGCGCATTTCCACCGGACGATCTCCGAGTCGTTCTTCGTCCTGGAGGGCACCGTCCGGCTCTACGACGGCAACCGCTGGATCGATGCCGTCGCCGGCGACTTCCTCTACGTGCCGGTCGGCGGCGTGCACGCGTTCAAGAACGAGTCAGGAGAGCCCGCCTCCATGTTGCTGTTGTTCGCGCCCGGTGCGCCGCGGGAGGCCTACTTCCAGGCACTGGCCGAGATGGCGGCGTCCGACCGGCAATTGACCGACCAGGAGTACACCGAGTTTCTGGCAAGCCACGACCAGTACATGGTGTGAGTCGCCTGGTGTGAGTCGCCTGGTGTGAGTCGCGTCGTCGGCGCCGACCGGGGCCCGGAAGATCAAGACCTGCCGCCGGTTGAGGTCGTGCGACGACACAAACGGCCAGCAACGTTGATCATCCGGGCCTGCGCAGCCTCAGCTTGCCAACCCCAGCCTGCCAACCCCAGCCTGCCAACCCCAGCCTGCCCAGCCTCAGCCTGCCCAGCCTCAGCCCAGCAAGCCCCACCCCGGAAAGGCGGGACGGCCCCTACAACGCCAGGAGTACCTCGGGGTCGACCAACTTCTCCACCGCTGCCCGAGCGTCCGCCGCGTCCTGCGCGTTCCTGGCCGCCGCTGCCATCGCCTCGCAGGTCTCGATGTCCGTGCGGGACAAGGCGAACCGGACGGCCGGGACGCCGGCCGGGGCCATCGACAGGCTGCTGATTCCCAGACCCACCAGCACCAGCGCCAGCAGCGGGTCGCGGGCGGCCTCGCCGCACACGCCGACGGGCTTGCCGACCGCCTTGCCGGCGGCACCGGCCGCAGCGATCAGGTCGAGCACCGCTGGCTGCCACGGATCGAGCAGCTCGGCCAGCTCACCGGCCATCCGGTCGGTGGCCATCGCGTACTGGGTGAGGTCGTTGGTGCCGATGCTGGCGAAGTCGACGATGTCCATCATGTGCCGGGCGCGCAGTGCCGCGGCGGGCACCTCGACCATCATCCCGGCGACCGGAAGGCCATGGGAGCGAACACGATCGACGAAGGCGCGGGCCTCGTGCACGGTGGACACCATCGGCGCCATCACCCAGACCTTGGCGCTGGTCGCCTTCGCGGCCTGCGCGATGGCCTCCAGCTGGTCGTCCAGCAACTGCGGGAACCGCCGGTCCATCCGCAGGCCCCGGACGCCGAGCGCGGGGTTCTCCTCCTCCTCGCTGGGCGCGAACGCCAACGGCTTGTCCGCGCCGGCGTCCAGGGTGCGGACGACCACCTTGCGCTCGCCGAAGGCCTTGAACACCTTGGTGTACGCCGTGACCTGATCCGCGACGGTGGGGGCGGTCGCCGAGTCCAGGAACAGCACCTCGGTACGGAACAGCCCGACGCCTTCGACGTCCTCCTTGGCCGCGCGCTCGGCGTCCTCGACGGCGCCGATGTTGGCCAGCAGCTGCACGCTCTGCCCGCCTTTGGTGCGTCCGGCCCCGCCGGTGGCGGTCTTCAGCGATGCGCGCGCCTTCGCGCGGGCCAGGATCGCCTCCCGCAGGCTGTCGTCCGGATCGAGGACGACGGTGCCGTGCGCGGCGTCGATGGCGATGGTGGCGTCGTCCTCGAGCGTCATGGCGCCCTCGACCCGGACCAGACACGGCAGGTCGAGCTGGGCGGCGATGATCGCGGTGTGGCTGGTCGGGCCGCCGAGCTCGGTGACGATGCCGACGACGTGGTTGAGGTCGAGGGATGCCGTGTCGGCGGGCGCAAGGTCGTTGGCCACCACGATGGTCGGCTTGGTGAGCGCCGGCAGACCCGGCTCCGGCACGCCGAGCACGTGCGCGACGATCCGGTCCCGGACGTCGCGCAGGTCGGTGACCCGTTCGGCCAGGTAGGGGCCGCTGGCCTCGAGCACCTTGCAGAAGCCTTCCACCGCCTGGTCGACCGCGGTCGCCGGGCCGGTGCCGGCCTTGATGCGCCGCTCGACATCGGCGATCAGGCCGGGATCCTGCGCCATCAGGGAGGTGGCCTCCAGCACGGCGGCGGTGGCCGCCTGGGCGGCCGCGGCGCGTACCCGCAAATTGGTGGCGACGTACTGGAAAGAGCTGCGCACCAGCGCCTCTGCCGCCGCGGTGTCCGCGGCTGCGGCCTCGTCGGCAGGCGGTTTCGCCGCCGCGGCGAGTTTGACGACCGAGCCGACGGCCGACCCCCGTCCCACACCGATGCCCGTCAGGGTCGGGGTTGCGGTACTCGATCCAGCAGCGTTGGAGGTCGTGGTCGTCATCGGTTCGCTTCAACTCCCGTGTCTAGTTCGAGCGGGTGGCGCAGTGCGCGGTCCGGCCGTATTCGCCTGCCGAACTCAGGGTGAATCAGTCCGGCCTCGTCCTGAATTGGTACTGATGTGGCTCTGATGTGGGGCTGAACTCGTATTGAGTTGGTCCGTGTGAACCTACTCCCGCGCGGCCCTGCCGCGGCGCTGGGTGCGCCTGGGCAGGGCCGGCCGTCTACTCGGTCAGGGCGCGTCGTGATCGATCTCGAGCAGCTCGACGAGCTGGTCGAGTGCATCGTCCGCGCCGTCGCCGTCGGCGGTCAGGGTGACCTCGTCGTCGTTCCCTACACCCAGTCCCATCACCATCAGGATGCTCCTGGCGTCGACGGGGTCGCCGCCGGTCTTGGCGATGGTGACCGGCAGGCCGGTCGCGGTCACGGCCTGCACGAACAGCGAAGCGGGGCGGGCGTGCAAGCCGACGCGGGAGGCGACCTTGACGGTGCGGCTGGGCATTGTGCTGACTCCTTGGTTGGTCACTGGAACTTCTACCGGAACTGCTCTGGAACTGCGTACGGCTCGGTGCGGTGGATCGGCGTCGAACGCTGGGATCCGGAACCGAACCGGGGCTGCGACGAACATCGTCGCAGCCCCGGCGCGGCTGTGCAGAGTGGGAGTCGGGCTGGGATCTCGAGTGCCGACCGGTCCGGCTATCGGACCGGATGAGACCCTTGAACCAACCTGGATCCGATCAGGCGGCGATGCCCTCGATCGCGTCCTCGTGCTCGGCGATCTCTTCGGTCTTCTTCGCGTCCAGGCTCATCAACACGATGACCAGGGCGGCGGTGATCACCGTGCCGACGGCAATCGCCAGCAGGTACAGCACCGGGCTGCGAGACCAGCGGCAGCACGAAGATCCCACCGTGCGGTGCCCGCAGTTCGTTGCCGAACAGCATGACCAGACCACCGGTGACCGCCGAACCGACCATGCACGACGGGATGACGCGCAGCGGGTGGGCGGCGGCGAACGGGATCGCACCCTCGGTGATGAACGAGGCACCCAGCAGCCAGCAGGCCAGACCGTTGTCGCGCTCCGCCTCGGTCCACAGCTTCTTGCGGACCGCGGTGGCCAGCGCCATGCCGAGCGGCGGGGTCATGCCGGCGGCCATCACCGCGGCCATGATCTGCAGCGCGGGCTGCGGGCCTTCGCCTCCGGTGGCGATGGCCGTGGTCAGGCCGGCGGCGGCGAAGGTGTAGGCCACCTTGTTGACCGGACCACCGAGGTCGAAGCCCATCATCAGGCCGAGAATGATCCCCAGCACGATGGCGGTGGAGCCGGACAGGCCGGTCAGCCAGTCGGTCAGCCAGGTGGTCGCCGCGGCGATCGGCTTGCCCACCACGAAGATCATGAACAACCCGACCACAATGACGGACACCAGCGGGATCACGACCACCGGCATGATGCCGCGGACACCCTTGGGCACCTTGATCCGCGTCATGTAGTAGGCAACGGCACCTGCGGCGAAACCGGAGACCAGGCCACCGAGGAAGCCGGCGCCCAGCAGGCCGGCCAGCAGACCGCCGACGATGCCCGGGACCAGACCGGGACGGTCGGCGATGGCGAAGGCGATGAAGCCGGACAGGATCGGTACCAGCATGAAGAACGAGATCTTGCCCAGGGCGAACAGGATGCCGGCGAAACCGGCCTGGGAGAGCAGCGTGTCGAAGCTCTGGCCCGTGGTGAAGCCCGCGGGGAAGTTGCCGGCAATGTTCTCGTACTTGACGCCCTCGAAGGTGCCGCCGTACAGCTTGGTGACGACCTCATCACCGCCGAACAGGAAGCCAAGTGCGATGAGGATGCCGCCCGCGGCGACGAACGGGATCATGTACGACACACCGGTCATCAGCCATTGCCGGACCTTGGTGCCGAAGCTGGCGTCGCGGGTGACCTTGGTGGCCGGGCCGGGGGCCGCCGCGGCCATCGCGGCCGCTTCCGGAGTGCCTGCCTTCGGCGCGCTCTCGACCGCGGCGACGGCCTGGGCGATCACGCCGGGCCCGTCGTGCACGGCCTTCTTGACACCGACGTCGATGTAGGGCTTGCCGGCGAACCGGGCCTTGCCCTTGACCTCGAGATCGGCGGCGTAGATCACGCCGTCCGCCGCGGCGATCACTTCGTCGGAAAGCGCAACCGTACCGGCCGAGCCCTGGGTCTCGACCTGGACATCGTGCCCGGCGGCCTTACCGGCCTGCTCGAGATTCTCTGCTGCCATGTACGTGTGGGCGATGCCCGTCGGACATGACGTGACTGCGACGAACTTCATTGTCCTCCAACCTCTCCTTGGACGTAGGACGCGACAGCCGCTGCATCAGGGGCGTCGATGATGGTCTGGCGGAACGCGGGTCGCACCAGCCGCCGCGCCAGCGCGGCCAGGATGGTGAGGTGCTCGCTGCCGCCGCCGGTGGGGGCAGCGATCAGGAACACCAGGGTGGCCGGACCATCCGGTGCACCGAAATCGACTCCGGCCGGTACCCGGGCCAACCCGAGCGACGGCACGGTGACGTAGTCCGACCGCGCGTGCGGCAGGCCGATCCCCCCTGGCATCCCGGTCGCCATCTGCGCCTCGCGGGCGGCGACGTCGGCCAGGAACCCGTCGAGGTCGGTCACCCGGCCCGCCGCTTGCAGCTTCTGGGCGAGTTGCCTGGTGGCGTCAACCTTGTCGGTGGCAACGAGATCGAGGATGACCAGGTCTTCGGTGATGAGGTCTGTCATGCGACGTCCTTCACTGGTTGGAGGGGATCTGGATCGGCGACGACGCGGACTGCGCCGGCACATTCTTGGGTTTCGTGCGGACCGGGCACCGTGCTGCCGGGCAGCAGACAGGCGGCGCGGCCCCAGGCGACGGCCCCGGCCAGCCGGTCGGCCGAACTGCCGGTGGCGTGCAGGTAACCGGACAGGGTGCAGTCCCCGGCGCCCACCGTGCTCCGTGGCACCAGCGGCGGGCCGCCGGCCCACCAGGAACCGTCGGCGGTGATCAGCAGCGCACCGTGCCCGCCCAGGCTGACCAGCAGTTCCTTGGTGCCGCGATCGCGGAGCTGGCGGGCGGCGTCGACGACGTCGCCGACGGTCACCAGCTCGCCGGTCACCAGTTCCTGCAGCTCTTCCAGGTTGGGCTTGATCACGGTCGCGCCGGCGTCGACCGCGGCGGCCAGTGCGGCCCCGGAGGTGTCGATGGCCACGGGCACCCCGGCGGCGACGGCGGCCTTGGTGACCTGGGCGTAGAAATCGTCGGGTGCACCGGCCGGCAGGCTCCCGGCCGCGACCAGCCAGCCGGGCGCGGGATCGGCAGCAAGTTCTTCGCTGACCGCGGCCAGCAGCGCGTCCACATCGGCCTGCGACAGGTGGGCACCCGGCTCGTTGAGCTTGGTGGTGGTGCCGTCCTTCTCGACGACCGCGATGTTGGTCCGGATGGCGCCGTCGATGCGCACCGTCCTGGTCGAGACCTGTTGTGGCGTCAGGAGTCCTTCCATCCGCTGGGCATCGTCGCCGGCCGGCAGGATGGCCGTGGCGCGGTGCCCGTGCTTGGCCAGCACGCGGGCCACGTTGACTCCCTTGCCGCCCGCTTCGACCAGCGCCTGGCTGGTCCGCTGCACCTCACCGACCTGCAGCACCTCGACCTCGACGGTGTGGTCGAGGCTGGGATTGGGGGTCACGGTCACGACCCGCGATGGTGTCGTTCGCTGTCATACCCGGATCACCTCCGGTCCGGCGTCTTCGATCTCTCGGGCCATGTCGGCATCTACCTCGCTGTCGGTGATGATCGTGTCGACCTCGGATAGGTCGGCAACATGGGCAAACTCGTCCCGCCCGAACTTGCTGTGGTCGGCGAGCACCACGATGCGCCGGGCGGACCGCATCAGCGCGCGCTTGACCGCGGCCTCCGCGACGTCGGGGGTGGTGATGCCGCGGGCGCTGACCCCGTTCGTGCCGGCGAACACGACGTCGGCGAAGATTCCGGCGAGATCGCGCTCGGCCCAGGTGCCGACCGCGGCCAGGGTGCCGGACCGGACCTGGCCGCCGACCATGTGCAGGGTGATGTTCGACCGGCCGGCCAGCAGGGCGGCAATCGGCAGGGCGTTGGTGACGACGGTGTAGGCTGCGATCGGTGGGGAGCATCTCGGCGAACCGGACGGTGGTCGTGCCCGCGTCGATGATGATCGAGCCGCCCTCGGGCAGTTGGTCCAGCGCTGCCTTGGCGATGCGTTCCTTCTGAACCGCGTTGACCCCGTAGCGTTCCTCGACGGCCGGCTCGATGCTCAGTCGCTCGACCGGGATCGCCCCGCCGTGCACCCGTCGCAGCACGCCACGCCGTTCGAGGCCGGTGAGGTCGCGGCGGATCGTTTCCGGCGTGACCTCGAAGACGTCGGCCAGCGAGTTGACATCGACGCGGCCGGCGGAGCGCGCGCGGCCGAGAATGGCCTGCTGTCGCTCCGGTGCGTACATGTCGGACTCCGTTGTCTTGTGTCGCTGTCTTGCTGCGGCTTGGGTGGCTGCGGTGCGGTCGATGGTCGTGGTCACTGCCCAGTGACTGCGCCGTGACTCGTCGCTGCGCTCGCCAGGCGGATCCTGCTAAATCGTGTTCTCCTACTGCGTCGAGGGCCACTCGGCACGTTGTGGTGGTGGACACATGTATATGCCCGTTCCGGGCTCGATGTCAACACGTACGGGAGAAACTCGGAAGTAAACGGGTCAGCTCGGATGTTTGGATCTGCCTGTTTAGCGCGATTTGCAGTGCGAAGCCTCCTCTTCCGGACCGGACTGCAGGCACTCCGGCGGAGCCCGGCTGCGGGGCACGTACTATGCGCTCCGGCTCAACCCTGCTCGCCTCCGGCGAAGTTCGCCACCGGTGGGACTCGTGCACGCTAGTGGGGCACGGCGATCGCGCGGCGTTGTGACACGTGGGACGCATGTGACTGGTGGGAATTGTTACCCGACCGTTGCGGGTTCGTCGCCATGGGAGACTGGTCAGGCCATGACCCGCTCCCTGCCGTTGATCTTCACCGCGCCCCGGCGCGGTACCCCGCCGACGCATCTGGCCGACCTGACCGCGGCCGAACGCGTCGACGCGGTGAAGCGCGATCGGACAGCCCGCCTTCCGCGCCAACCAGCTGGCCCGGCACTACTTCGCCGGTCTCACCCGGGACGCCGCCGAGATGACGGACCTGCCCGCCGCCGGGCGCGCCGAGTTCGTCGACGAGTTGCTGCCCGAGCTGCTGACCGAGGTGCGCTCGATCGCCTGCGACGACGGGAACACCCGCAAGACGCTCTGGCGGGCGCACGACGGCACCCTCATCGAGTCGGTGCTGATGCGCTACCCCGATCGGATCACCCTCTGCGTCTCCAGCCAGGCCGGCTGCGGGATGGCGTGCCCGTTCTGCGCGACCGGCCAGGGCGGACTGCAACGGAACCTGTCCGCGGCCGAGATCATCGAGCAGGTCCGGCTGGCCGCGCGCGCGGCGCGGGACGGCGCGCTGGGCACCGCCGGGCGGCTGTCCAACGTGGTGTTCATGGGGATGGGCGAGCCGCTGGCGAACTACAAGCGGGTGCTGACCGCCGTCCGGGCGATCATCAGCCCGCCGCCCGCCGGGCTCGGCATTTCCGCGCGCTCGGTGACGGTGTCGACCGTGGGTCTGGTGCCGGCGATCCAGAAACTGACGGCGGAGAACCTGCAGGTGCGACTGGCGGTGTCGCTGCACGCGCCGGACGACGAGCTACGGGACACCCTGGTGCCGGTCAACGAGCGCTGGAAGATCGACGAGGTGCTGACCGCCGCGCGCGGATACGCGGACGCCACCGGTCGGCGCGTGTCGATCGAGTACGCGCTGATCCGGGAGGTCAACGACCAGGCCTGGCGGGGGGAGATGCTCGGCGCACTGCTGCACTCCCGACTGGGCCAGCTGGTCCACGTCAACGTCATTCCGTTGAATCCGACCCCGGGATCGCAGTGGGACGCGTCACCGAAGCCCGTGCAGGACGAGTTCGTCCGGCAGGTGCGGGCGCAGGGGGTGGCCTGCACGGTGCGCGACACCCGCGGGCAGGAGATCGCAGCGGCCTGTGGGCAGCTGGCCGCCGAGGTCGGCGCCGGTTCGTAGCTGCTGCGGCCGCGCTCGCCGGCACCCGGCACCGGTTGCGAGGTCGGGGCACCGACAGATGTCGGGGCCGATTGATGAAGTGGCGCCGAATCAAGGATGGTCCCGGTCAGGCGAGGGATCTCTCCCACTTGGTCGCCGCCGCGGTCCGACCCGATACCTCGAGCTTGGCGTAGACGTTCTCCAGGTGTTTGCGGACGGTGCGCTCCGAGATCCCGAGCCAGTGCCCAATTCGCCGGTTGGTCCAGCCGCGCGTCAGCAACGCCAACACTTGCGCCTCTCGCGGGGTCAACGGCTCGGATTCGGCCGCGGGTGCCACCGTCCGCAGTCGGCGGGCCGCATCCTCCCACGCGTGTCGGAACGCGAGCGCAGGAAGCAGCGGCCCGCGCAGTTGGTGGAGGGCTCCCATATCGTCGTCGGTGAAGTCGTGGTGCTCACGATGGACCCCGACAAAGACAGCCGTGTCGCCGTGACAGCCCAGGTTGACGCCCGCCGGATACCGTCCCGATCGATCACCGTGAGCGTGGATGCCGAGCCACACGTCGGTGTCCCAGAACGGCGGCAGTGAGACGAAATCGCTCACCCGAAACGTGTCGACCAACGGCCAATCAGGTCGACCGAAGACGGGGTGTCTCGGCGCCACCGTCATTTGTGTTCTGATTTCGCTCGGCGCGAGCGGAGGAGCCCCCGCAACGGTGATATCAACAGTGTTGAGATCGGTCAGGTCGCCGTCCAGATGCCAGGCGATGACGCCGACGCCCGCGTCGACCTTCATGATTCTTTCCAGGCCGGCTGCCAGAGTCACCGCATATTCCTCGTCGTGGACGGCGAGATCGGCGCATTTCATGCTCAGCCGCAGTATGTCGTCTTCCCGCACCGACCCTCCAGTGATACGAGCGGTCCGGCGGCATATCGACCATGCCAGTGTGCTGATCGCGGTGCCGGCTCGAATGACGTGAATCGTGGTGAGACGTTACCGCCTCTGCACCGGACGATGAAACCCACCACCGTCCCACACGGCGCAATGGGGCCGCCAGTGGCGGAATAGCCCACCCCGCTCTCGCAGAACCGCGGCCGTTGGTGGCGGTTGCGCCACTGGCGCGGCCCGAATGACTGCAGCAAACTTGAGCGTCGACGTCACCGTCACCAGCGCACACACCATTCGGTCGAGGGGTCCGTAGTGGCGTGGCGACTCATTGGCCGACTGAAAGTGGCGGTGACCCGCTGGCGTTGCTGCCATCGCCTCCAGTGGCCACCCCACTCGGCGCCGCAATCAACTACTCGGCGCCAAGATATGTTGGCGCCCAGTGGTGAAAAGCGGCGCTGAGTTGCGAAAAGCGGCGCCCAGTGGATCGGCGTGCGGCGCGCGGTTCAGCCCGCGGCGGCGACCCGCAGCGCCCGGTACAGCAGCCGCGGATCGCCGAGCCTGCGGCGCAGTTCCCGCTCGAGACCGGCGATGGGGTAGAGGTTCTGCGGCGCCCGGGCATCCTTGTACTCCGCGGACGCGTACCGGCAGAGCGTCACCTGGCTGAGATTCGCCAGCTCGATGACCTCCGCGCTCGGCAGGTCGGCCGAACACTCCACCCGGACGATCCCCGCCCACGGCGGCCCCGGCAGGCACGGCAACCGCAGGTACCAGGCGTGCCGATCCCAGGTCGTGCCCATCAGGAACACCGGCGTGCGTTGGCCGTGGGTCAACCGGCCCACCATGGCGTGCTGCGGCGCCGGCAGGTACGCGGTGCGGTGGCTCTTGATGAAGCCGAGTGCCCGCGGCAGGTGGGTTCGGCCGCGCAGCGGGCCGTCCACCACCAGCAGATCGTCAGCTGCACTGCTCGGGGCGTGCTGGTCGGTCGAGTCGTGCCCGAGTACAGCGAGCCCGGCGCGGGCCGCCACCGCGACGGTCACCTCCACCTCGCCGAGCCGCCGCTGCAGGGCGCTGGACAACGTCACGGACAAGCGGCATCGCCGGCTTGGCGGCGGTGTGGCAGGCAAGGTAGGACCCGGCGCTGGTGGTGACGTCGACGGCGTGCGGCGCGATGGTGAACAGCCCGCGCCTGGTTTCGGCGGTCAGCAGATGCGCGCCTGCCCGACAGCAGCAGACCACCCCCGCTGCGTACGAGGCGCACAACGCCGCGGACGCGTCCGTTGCCGGGGACCGGCCACCCCGCTCCACCGCGTTGTCGATCCATACCCTGGCCTCCACCCGGCGGACCCCGTCGACGAACAGCGTCGCGCTCGGCCGGCGCAGCGCCGGATCGAGATCGACCGGCCGCCAGGCATTCTCCGGATGTTCGACGTCAAGGGTGACCTCCGCCGTCGACTCGCCGAGATCCTCCTCCAGTTCCAGGCTGGTGCCGTAGGTCGGGTCCCAGCCGTCGACGGTGAACCGCATGCCGGCCGAGCGCGCGGTGATCGGCGGCCCTGTCATCGCGCCGACAACTCGCCCTCGTACCGGGTCGCTGACCTGGCAGCCGGCTCGCGTCTCCGGGCCGGGGCGGTCACGTCGTCTCCCTGGCGACCGACGAGGTGCGCTGGTCACGGTGCACGGCAAAGCGAACCGGGATGCGCTCGGCCAGGGCCGCCACGTGGGTGATCACCCCGACCATCCGGTCGCCGTTGGCGAGGTTCTCCAGCGTCTCGGCGACCGTCTCCAGGGTCGCCTCGTCCAGGGTGCCGAACCCCTCGTCCAGGAAGATCGAGTCCAGCCGCGCCGCGCCGCCGGCCGCCAGCGACGACAGTTGCGCGCTCAGCGCCAGCGCCAGCGCCAGGCTGGCCTGGAAGGTCTCGCCACCGGACAGCGTGCGAACGCTGCGCTGGCTGTCGGCGTCGGCGTGGTCGATGACGTAGAACTCGCCCTTCCGGTGCGTCAGCTCGAACTGCCCGCCGGACAGTTCGGCCAGGTTGACGGACGCGTCGATGACCAGCGTGTCCAACGCCGCGGTTTCCAGCCATTCGGGGAACTTGTTGCTGCGCAGCAGATCTCCGAGCATCTTCGCGACCTGCTGGTCGGTCTGGGCCGACTGCAGCGCGGCGGTCCAGTCCGCGGCCTGCTGGCGCCGATCCTCGATACGGGCCAGGTCGGCGAGTGCCTGAGCCAGTGCGGCCGCCGCGGCGGCGGTGGCGCTGCCGGCCAACTCACCGGCGGGCAGCAGCACGTCCAGCGCCGCGAACTCGTCGGTGAGCAGTTTGCTGGTCTCCTCCTGGTGTTGGACGGCGGCGAGGACCGCGTCCTGGGCCGCGGGCAGCGCGGCGGCACGGTCGTCCGCCTGAGCGCCGGCCCAGCTCAGCAGCGCGGTCCAGCCGTCCAGCGCCGATCCGTCGGGCAGCTCGGGGGCGCCGAGACCGACGAACCGGTCCCGGGTCGCGCGCAGCACCTGCCAGACCGCTGACGCCTCCCGGCTCAGCGATTGCTCCTGCGGCCTCGGCCTTCGCTCCGGGCCGCACGTGCTGCGCGAAGGGCGGTATCGGTACCGCCGGCGGCCGCCTCCAGCACGGTCGAGTTCGGCCAGCAGCGCCTGCGCGTCGGCGTCGCTGGGTGCGCCGGCCAGGGCGCCGTCCAGTTGGGCCCGCCTGCTGTCCAGACCGGCGAGCGTGGTCACCGCACCCTGGCGTGCTGCAGCGGCCTGGGTGTACGCGGCGTCGGCACCGGCCGCCGCCGCTTCCGCCGCGGCGAAAGCCTTGCCGGCTGCGGATTCTGCGGAGCGGGCGCTGGCTGCCGCGGCCCGTGCCCCGGCGGCCGCGGATGCTCGCGCGTCGGCCTGCTGCCGGGCCCAGCCGGCGAGCCTGGTCCAGGCGTCCAGCAATTGGCTGTCGTCCAGCGCCGGCGCACCCAGCGGCACCAACGGATCGCGCGCGGTATGCAGGGCGAGCCGCAGCACGCCGACCTCGCCGTCCAGGGCGCGAGCCGCCGCCCTGGCCGCCGAATCCGCGGCCCGCGCCCGGGTCAGCGCACCAGCGGCCGTGCGGGCGCGCGCCTCGAGATCGTCGATCCTGCTGAGGGTCTCGGTGATCGCAGCGGCCTCGGTCGGCCCGCTGCCGAGGGCCTGGGTGAGCCGGGTGATCCGAGCGGTGGCCGCGGACAACTGCGCGCCGGCCGTCGCCAGCGCCGTCGCGGCCTTGGTTTCCGCCGCGCGGGCCGCCAGCGCGGACGCTTCGGCGTCGCGGACCGCGGCGGCCGCGGCGGCCAGTTGCAGGTGCGTCCAACGGCGGCGGCAGGGTGGCCACCGTCTGCTCGCAGACCGGGCAGGCGTCACCGACGGCAAGGTGCGGGCGTAGTGCCGCGGCGCGATCGGTGACCGCGAGCGTGTCCTGCAGGCTCCGCGCCTCGTCGACGGCGGCGGTGGCGGCGCCGGCAGCCGACTGTGCTGCCCCGTGTTTCGCCGCCGCCTGCCGGTGCCCCCGTTCCAGGTCGGGAACGGCAGCCGATACCTCGTCGAGCTCGGCCAGCAGGTCGAGCGCCTTCTGCAGCGGAGCCCGCTGCGGCGCGGCGGCCAGCGCGTCCCGGGTCGCCGCGTCCTGCTGCTTCGGCGTCGAGCAACTGGTCGGCGGCGATCGCCTGGGCCTCGGCGGCTTCCCGGGCGCGCCGATCCAGGTCTCCCATGGCGTCCGGGACGGTGACAGCGCCCAGCGCCGCCCGCTCAGTGTCCAGCCGGTCGATCTCGGCATCGGCGGATCTGGAGGCGGCAATCGCCGCATCCCGCCGGTCCCGCGCCGCCTGCAGGGCGGCGGTGGCGCCCTTGCGGGTGTGGCCGGCTCGGTCGAGCGCCGCGGCGGCAGCGTCGGCCATCGTGGTGGCCGCCGGGATCTCGGCGAGCACCGCGGCGTACTCGGCGTGCTGACGGCGCGCCTGCTCGAGCGGGCCTCGGGCCGGTGCCGCTGCCAGCC
This sequence comes from uncultured Actinomycetota bacterium, assembly GCA_963709895.1. GTDB lineage: Bacteria > Actinomycetota > Actinomycetes > Mycobacteriales > Nakamurellaceae > Nakamurella. Next base: position 56,281 of record CAVPYD010000009.1, read on the forward strand.
GGTCCCGGGCGACGGTGTCCGCGGACTCGGCTGCGGCTTCCGCCTGCCGCGTGCGGCCGACGCGGCCTGCGCGCTGGTCAGCGCCGCGTCGACTTCCGCAACGCCGTCCGGTTGGCGGACATCGCGGAGCATCTGGTGCTCCGCGGTCAGCCGATCGCAGCAGCTGTTGCGCCCGCTCCCGTTCGGCGGCGGCGGCCGTCAGCCGCGGCAACACCTCGTCGACCCGGCGCGCGAGGGCCCGCAGCGCGGCCGCGCGATCCGCCGCAGCGGCCTGCGCCTGTTCGGTCGCATCGCCGAGCCCGGCGATCTGTTCGGTGAGCAGCCTGGCCCGCTCGCGCGGCCAGCGCCGCGCGGGAATTGGCCTCGCGCCCGATCTGCTGGTACAGCTCCGCACCCAGCAGCTTCATCAGGATCGTGCGCCGATCAGAACCTTTGGCGCGCAGGAATTCTGCGAACTCGCCCTGGGGCAGCACCACGCATTGGCAGAAGTTCTCGAATGTCAGGCCGAGCAGTGCTTCGACGGCAGCGGTGACCTGGGAATCGGAGGCAAGCACCTCCGTCTCGTCGGCCAGGGTGCCCGTGGCGGCAGGATCCAGCAGCCGCTCCAGCCGGGCGCTCTTCACCGTCACCAGGCCCTGTTTGCTGCGCCGGAGTTCCCGGGCGGCGACGTAGCGCACGCCGTCGACGTCGAACACCAGCCGGACCGTGCCGCGCACCGCGGTCGGCGCGAGCGCGTACATCACCATCCGCTTGTCGTTCCAGCGCGGGACCGTGCCGTACAGCGCGAACGTCATCGCGTCGATGACGGTCGACTTGCCCGAGCCGGTCGGCCCGACCAGCACGAAGTAGTCGGTGTCGGTGAAGTCGACCGACGCGGGTTCGCGGAACGACGCGAAGCCGTCCATCTCCAGCAGCACGGGGCGCATGGGATCCTCCTCAGCCGTGCGCGGCGGTGGTGGCGTCGACAGTGGTGACGTCGTCGGTGGTGACGTCGGCAGTGGTGGCGTCGACAGTGGTGACATCGGCGGTGGTGACCAGGTCGTGCAACTCGTCGAACAACGAGCGCACCCTGTCGTCCGCCACCTGCACGAAAGCGCAGTACTCGGCGAACAACTCGGCCGGCGAATGGTCGGCCCGATCGATATGCGGGCCCTGTCGGGTTCACTCGGCCGCGAATTCCGGGTCGATCCGGACCTCCAGCGCATTCGGCAGGGCGTCGGTGATGTCCTCGCGCAGGCCGGCGCGCGCAGGCTCCCGGACGTACACCCGCAGGTAGTCATCGCCGAGTTCATCCGCCCGCCCGACGATCTCGGCGACGGTGCCGGACACCGTGCGCAGCCGGCGGCCGGCGGTGATCGGGATGTCGGTGATCCGCGCCGGCGTGGTCGGGGTCATCTCGACCAGGCACACCACCGGGGTGTTGTCCTGTTCACCGAAGTCGACCGCGAAGGGCGCCCCGCTGTAGACGACCGGGCAGGATGCCGGCAGCCGCTGCTTGCGGTGCAGGTGCCCGAGTGCGACGTAGTGCGCCTCCGGCGGGAAGGCCGACGCGGGCACGTGGTATTCGAAGATCGATTGCGCTGCCCGCTCGCCGCCGCCGAGCGTGCCGCCGGTGACCGTCAGATGCGCCATCACCACGTTGACCGCGTCGGCGGTGAATCCGGCCGTCAGGCTGGCGAGCACCTCGCGGACGAGTTCGTCGTAGGCGCCGGAATTCTCGGCAGGGGTCGACGCGACCAGTTGCGCGGCGCGCACCGCGTAGCGCTGGGACACGAAGGGCAGCACCGCGACGTTCACCCGTTCACCGGTGGACCGGGCGGTGAAGCTGACCACGCCGCCGTTGTCCGGTTCGCGGACGGTGCCGACCAGGGTGATGCCGGCGACCTTCATCAACGGTCGGTAGGCGTCGAACGTGGCCGGGTGGTCATGGTTTCCGGCGATGGCGATGACCTCGGCGCCCGTCTGTTGGAGCGCCAGCAGGGCCCCGACCACCAAGCTGTTGCGCGGCGGAGGACGGTGCCGATGAGTCGTACAGGTCGCCCGCGATCAGCACGGCGTCGACCGGCTCCCGGCGGGCCACCGCGATGATCTCGGCGAGCACCTCGCGTTGCTCGTCCAGCCGGCTGCGGCCCTTGAGGGTCTTGCCGATGTGCCAATCGGAGGTGTGCAGGAGTTTCACGGCGGATTCCTCGGTCGGGTGGGTCAGCGAGCGGGTCGGGTAGTCGGCGGAACATCGCAGGAAAACAATTGCCGCACAACGATTGTCAGAACGGTGGGAGGTCGTCGGGTCGCGGCAGCCGGCTGAACGCGGTGCCTGCCGGTTTGTTCGCCGGGACGGCGGGCGGAGCGCCGCACTCGGACTTCCGCGTCGCCCACGCCGGGAACGGGAACTCCACGGCCAGCGGTACCGGTATCTCCGGCTGGCTGACGAACATGGTGCCGGGTTTGGCGAGCGTGGCCCTGGTGCGCTGGCTCGGCGGCAGGAAGCCGTACTCCGGCCGGCCCGCCTCGGCCGGGTCCAGCCGGCCGACGACCTTGATGCTCGAGTTGGCCACGATCCGCCGTTCGACCTCGCTGGCCGTCTGCTGGGCACCGATCAGGATGATGCCCAGGCTCCGGCCGCGCTCGGCGATGTCCAGCAGCACGTCCTTGATCGGGCTGTTGCCCTCCCGCGGTGCGTACTTGTTGAGCTCATCGATCATGGTGAACAGCAGGCTGCCAGGCCCGGCCGCTTCCTTGCGGGCGGTCTCGGCGGCGAGCACCACGCCGACCACGAACCGCTGCGCCCGCTCCCGCAGGTTGTGCAGGTCGACCACGGTGACCTGCTGGTCGGCGGTGGAGATCTGCCGGTTCCCGCGGCCGGGCAGATCGGCGCGGATCAGCGCGCGCAGCGGCGCCAGCGAGGACCGCAGCCGCCGGATGAAGGCGTTGATGGTGCCGAGCCCGGTGACCTGCCCCGCCCACAACGGTCGGGTGCCGTCGTCGGTCAGCCGGGCGACGATGACGTCGACCAGATCGTCGTAGGTGCGGCAGGTGTCGCCGTCGATGACGACGGCGCCGTCGGACCCGGACGGCGCGGCGTCGGCGCGGAGCCGGGCGGCCACCTGGTGGACGACCATCGTGTACTGGTTCCGTTCGTCCTCGGCGTCGGCGAATACGTACGGCAGCAGCTCGCCGGAGCAGAACTCGTCGAGCGTCCACCAGAACGCGGCCACCCCGCTGGTCCGGCCGGTGACGTACGGCCGGCCGGTGGTGTCGTCCGGGGTCGGCGGGGCGTAGAAGCCGACCGACCCGAAGGGCGCGGCGGGCAATCCGAGCCGGGCGTACAGGTCTCGCAGGTCGTCGTCCAGCCGGATGTTGGCGTAATCCAGGAACAGCAGGTCCTCGCCCTTGACGGAGAAGACCAGCGCCTTGGCGTTCAGGGCGCGACCGCCCAGCACCCCGGAGGTGAAGATCGAGTGCAGCAGGAACAGGGCGTAGCTGGTCTTGGTTGCCACACCGGAGATGCCGCTGACCGAGACGTGCGCGCCGCGGGTGCCGTCCAGGAACTCGAGGTTGAGGTAGATGGGGGAGCCGTCGCGACCCAGACCGACGGGCAGCTTGTAGTCCATCTGATCGAAGTACAGCGCCTGGGCCCGCTCGTTCCCGGTGGCTCGGCGGGCCGGTGCCCCCGGTCGTGGCGGCACGTAGCACTCCGGTTCGACGCGGGTGGTGGTCACCTCGGCGACCTCCTGCACGTGGGCCGGCAGCACGCCGTCGCTGATCAGGAACACGTCGGAGCCGAAGCTCGCCCCCTCGTGCCTGGCCATCACCTCGGTGACGACACCGGCGATCATCACCGGGCCGACGTCGGGAACCGCGCGGACGGTGACGACAACGTCGTCAAGCTGCAGGTAGGCGTCCGGGTGGAGGGCCACCTGGAACTTCAGCGGGGTGGCGTCCTCGGTGCCGAGCACCCGGCCGACAGCCCCGTCCGCGCCAACGGAACCCCCAGGACCATCGACGCTGTTGCCGCCGGTGCGTGCGGGTTCGCCGCCGTCCGTCCGGCCGCGAGCCCCGTTACCCAGGGCGGGCGGGCCGACATCGGCGTTGTCAGACACTGCATCCCCCACTCGTTCGGCCATTCGTCAGCCGGGCCACGACGCTCTCCGCGCCCGTGACCGGACGCTACAAGACGACCCCGACACCGGGTCCGGCTCCGCGGGGGTGGCGGGCCGGCGGCGACTTCACGGCCGGCGCGCGCGCTCCTTGCGGATCTTGATCTCGCCCCAGATCAGCCAGCCGGCCAGCAGTGCGGCGATCGCGACCAACCACCAGTCCTCGACCATCGACTGGTGGTTGCCGAACAGGAACAGCAGCAGCCCGACGACCCCCAGCCAGAGCAGGGCTCGGGATCCGCGCGGGGCGAACTCACGCCAGGACCCGTGCCAACCCCACTCCTCGCTCGGTGCGTCCGGGTTGTACGACACCACCGGCCCGACCTGCGGCCGTTCGAGGGCGCCACCGTGGCCATGGTCGTCTCCGGACGCCGAGTGCTGTTCGAGTGACGTGCCGGCCACGTGCCCTCCCGGGGAGTGAGCTGATCTTGATCATGGCTGCTGATCTTGGCTGTCATCTTGTCATGAAGTCAGGGCAACCGGGTGGCGACCACCCGTGCCGTCACCGAGCGCTCCCCGTCGGTGGTGGTGCCGGTCAGCTGTAGTTCGGCCCGGGTGGCGCTGACCCATCCGGTGACCCGCGATCCGGCCGCCAGGGTGCGCGGCACACCCACCGTCCGTCCCGCCTCGCAGGGCTGCAGGTCGGTTTCGCCGTCGCTGAGCAGGTTCGGCGGCAATGCTCCGTCGATGGGCTGATCGGCGATGAGCACTCCGCTGATCAGCGTGGTGCCGTTCGGGCCGGTGCCGGTGCTGAGCCACCAAGTGCGATGAACCGCGCCGTCGGCGCCCACCGACGCCGAGTACACGGTCAGCCCCGGGATTCCCGCCGGGCTGATGCCGAGCGTCATCGACAGCGGGTTCGCATCCCCGAGTTCAATGCCGGATGCGCTGGCGGAACCGGACCCGTTCGCCGTCCCGGCCGAGCCGGCCACCGGACGCTGCAGTGCCAGGTCAGCGGTCAACGAGTACGACGAGGTGCCGCCGGTCGCCGCGCACCGGCCCAGCACGGTCACGGTGACGTCGGCCTTCCCCGTCCAGGCGGCGGGCAACTGAACCAGCGATCCGGGCAATGCCGGCGCGGGAGTGCTTGTTCCAGCAGAGGTTTCGGTGCTCCTGACCGCCGACCCGGCCGGCGTGCCGACACCGGTCGAGGCGTCCGGACGGGCCGATGTCGTGGTCGCGGCCGGATGGGTGGCGCCCATCGGCCGTTCGGACGGCGGGGCACTGGGCGCAGCGCTCGCGCCCGCCGACCCGGGCGCCGACGCGGCCGTGCTGTCCCCGGTGATCTGGATCAGCCCGTACACCACCGCCGCCGAACAGAGCAGCGCCGCCACCATGATCACCGTCACCCATCGCGCGCTGATGGTGTTCCGAGGGGGCACCCGGCCAGTATGTCGCGGCTCCCGGCGACGCCGGTGAGCGAGAGATGAGAGCCCCGCCGGAGAACGGCCCGGACATCACCCCGGACATCACCCCGCCGCAAAGTGTCGAATGCACGCCGGCGAACCTGGTGGGCAGCACCGGGCAAAGGAGGACAATGGCGCTCGTGACCGCCGCCGCGACGACCGCTCCGAGAGGCCTGCCATCGGCAGGCCGACCCCGCCGAGTGATCATCCTGGGGTCCACCGGGTCGATCGGCACCCAGGCGCTGGCGGTGATCGCCAGGCATCCCGAGGAGTTCGAGGTGGTCGGGCTCGCCGCCGGCGGCGCCCGGATGGATCTGTTGGCGGCCCAGGCCGCGACGCACCCGTCCGCCAGGGTGGCCATCGCGGCGGACTCGTCGGCCGTCGATCCATCCGGCGTTCTCGCGGGAGACTTCCCGGGCGGCTCCCCGGACAGCAGGGCCCTGATCACCGGTTCGCGCGCCGCCACCGAGCTGGTCGAGTCCACCGATGCCGACCTCGTGCTCAACGGGATCACCGGGTCGATCGGCCTGGAACCGACGCTGGCCACCCTGCGGACCGGCCGCACGCTGGCGCTGGCCAACAAGGAGTCGCTGGTCGCCGGAGGTTCGCTGGTGCTGGCGGCGGCCGCCCCCGGTCAGATCGTGCCGGTCGATTCCGAGCACAGCGCGCTGGCCCAGTGCCTGCGCAGCGGCACGGCCGCAGAAGTCTCCAGGCTGGTCGTCACCGCGTCGGGCGGCCCGTTCCGCGGCCGCAGCGCGGCCGAGATGGCGGACGTCACCGCCGCGGACGCGCTGGCGCACCCGACGTGGGCGATGGGGCCGGTCGTCACCATCAACTCCGCCACGCTGGTGAACAAGGGCCTCGAGGTGATCGAGGCGCACCTGCTGTTCGGGGTCCCGTACGACCGGATCGACGTCGTGGTGCACCCGCAGTCGGTGATCCACTCGATGGTGACGTTCGTGGACGGCGCGACGATCGCCCAGGCCAGCCCGCCGGACATGATGCTGCCGATCGCGCTGGCGTTGGCCTGGCCCGCCCGGCTCGACCCCGTCGACGACCGCGTGCGATTTCAGCCGGGCGTTCGAGTGGACCTTCGAACCGGTCGACCACGAGGCGTTCCCCGCGCTCGGGTTGGCGTTCGCCGCCGGGCGGGCCGGTGGGACGGTGCCGGCGGCCTTCAACGCCGCCAACGAGGAGGCGGTGGACGCGTTCCGCCGCGGCCACCTGCAATTCACAGGCATTTCGGACGTGCTGGCCCGCATCCTGGAGGAGGCCGACCACGTCCGGAGCAACCCAAGGGACATCGACGACGTCTGGGCCACGGAAGAGTGGGCCCGCAGCCGGGCCCGCGAGATCATCGCGGCGAATGCCACGGCAGTGACGGTCGGGGTAGGAAATTCCGCAACAGAGAAGGTAGGGGCGCGCCGCTGATGTGGACCGTGATCGGTTTCGTGCTCTTCCTGCTCGCCCTGCTGTTCTCCATCGCCTGGCATGAGCTGGGACACCTCAGTTTCGCCAAGCTGTACAACGTCCGCACCACCCAGTACATGGTCGGGTTCGGCAAGACGCTGTGGTCCAAGCAGGTCGGGGAGACCGAGTACGGCTTCAAGGCGGTACCGCTGGGCGGCTACATCCGGATGGTCGGCATGGTCCCGCCCGGCAAGGACGGCCGGCAGAAGGTCACCACCACGGCCATGGGCGTGACCGGGATGTTCCGCAACATCGTCGAGGAGACCCGGGCCGGCGACCGGTCCCAGGTCAGCCCCGAGGACGAGGGCCGGCAGTTCTACCAGCTGCATCCCGCCAAGCGGATCGTGGTGATGATGGCCGGTCCGGTGATGAACCTGATCCTGGCCGTCGGCATCTTCGCGATCCTGCTCGTCGGGATCGGGGTGCCCACCCCCAGCACCACCATCAGCCAGGTCAACGCCTGCGTCATCCCGGCCGCGGCCGCCGGCCAGCAGCAGCAGACCACCTGCCAGCCCGGTGACGCCCCCACCCCGGCGGCGCAGGCCGGCCTGCAGCCCGGCGACGAGATCACTGCCTTCGACGGCACGCCCGTCACCGACTGGGCGCAGCTCACCGGGCTGATCCGCGCCGCCCCGAACACCACCGTCGCGTTGACGTACACCCGGAACGGTCAGCAGGTCACCACGAACGTCGCGTTGGTGGAGAACCTGCGCCCGGTCGTCGACGACAGCGGCAACCAGACCGGCGTCGAGCCGGCCGGCTTCCTCGGCGTGTCGCCCACCAGCCCGTACACCGCGCAGAGTTTCGGCGCGGCGATCGGTCGGACCGGCGACTACATCGGCGCCGCGGCCAAGGCCGTCGTCACCATCCCGGCCCGGATCCCGGCCCTGTGGAACTCGATCGTGGACAGCGCGCCGCGGGACATCAACACTCCCGTCGGCATCGTCGGAGCCGGCCGCATCGGCGGCGAGATCCTCGAGTCGGACACCACCGCCAAGGACAAGCTGGTGCTCTTCCTGAACCTGGTGGCAGGGTTCAACATGGCGCTGTTCCTGCTGAACATGCTGCCGTTGCTGCCGCTGGACGGCGGCCACATCCTCGGCGCGATGATCGAATGGGTCCGCAAGGGCTGGGCGAAATTCCGGCACAAGGCCGACCCCGGCCCGTTCGACGTGGCCAAGCTGATGCCGGTGGCCTACGTCGTGGCACTGTTGTTCATCGGGTTGACCGCGCTGACCCTGGTGGCCGACATCGTCAACCCGGTCAAGATCTTCGGCTGACGCCGCCAGCACTCCGAACCAGACACCGAGAAAGAAGCCGACACGACATGTCCGTCACCGCATCATCCGGATCAGCACCCGCCGGATCAGCCTCCGCCATCGGTCTGGGCCTGCCGAGCATGCCCGCCGACCGGGTGGTGCCGGTGCTGGCACCGCGCAGGGTGACGCGGCAGTTGAACGTCGGCGGCGTCGGGGTCGGCAGCGATTCGCCGGTGTCGGTGCAGTCGATGACCACCACGGTGACCGCGGACATCAACGCCACCTTGCAGCAGATTGCCGAACTGACCGCGTCCGGCTGCCAGATCGTCCGGGTGGCCGTGCCGACCAACGACGACGCCGAGGCGCTGGCCATCATCGCGAAGAAGTCGCAGCTACCGGTGATCGCGGACATCCACTTCCAACCCAAGTACGTGTTCGCCGCCATCGACGCCGGCTGCGCCGCGGTACGGGTGAACCCGGGCAATATCAAGGCGTTCGACGACAAGGTCGGCGAGATCGCCCGCGCCGCCAAGGACGCCGGCACCCCGATCCGGATCGGCGTGAACGCCGGCTCGTTGGACAAGCGCCTGCTGGCCAAGTACGGCAAGGCCACCCCGGAGGCGCTGGTCGAATCGGCGTTGTGGGAGTGCTCGCTGTTCGAGGAGCACGACTTCCGGGACATCAAGATCTCGGTGAAGCACAACGACCCGGTGATCATGGTGCGGGCCTACGAGTTGCTGGCCGAGCAGTGCGACTACCCGTTGCACCTCGGCGTGACGGAGGCCGGCCCGGCGTTCCAGGGCACCATCAAGTCCGCGGTGGCGTTCGGTGCGCTGCTGTCCAGGGGGATCGGCGACACCATCCGCGTCTCGCTGTCCGCGCCGCCGGTCGAGGAGGTCAAGGTCGGGCTGCAGATCCTGGAGTCGCTGAACCTGCGCGAACGTGGGCTGGAGATCGTGTCCTGCCCGTCCTGCGGTCGCGCGCAGGTCGACGTGTACACCCTCGCCGAGCAGGTGACAGCAGGTCTGGAGGGCCTCGACGTTCCGCTCCGGGTCGCGGTGATGGGCTGTGTGGTGAACGGGCCCGGTGAGGCGCGCGAGGCCGACCTGGGTGTCGCCTCCGGCAACGGCAAGGGCCAGATCTTCGTCAAGGGCGAGGTGATCCGCACCGTCCCGGAGAGCCAGATCGTCGAGACGTTGATCGACGAGGCCATGCGGTTGGCCGATGCCATGCGCGAGGCCGGATCGCCGTCCGGCGAACCCTCGGTCTCGTTGTCCTGACCCACAGAGGGTTTCGCCCGGGTGAGCAGCACGGCCCCCGCGGGCCAATTTCCGGCCAATCGGGAAAACCCGACAATTCAAGCTAGTCTGGGGTAGACACGTCCGCCCCGGACCTTGGCGACGGCAAAATCCCTTCCCTTCTGCCGTGAAACCGGGGGCACCGCAAGTGCCAGTTGATTGCATCGTCGTGCTCAGCCAAACGCGCTGGAGCGCGGCCACGAACCGACAGTGATGACGTCAGCGGGGGTCAACGACGCAACGCTCGGCGCCATCCCGCAGCAACGGACGGCGGTGGGTGACCACCGGCGCGTAGGTCCGGCAGTGGCAAGTACCTTGTCCCGCACCCAGATGCGGGAGTTGCTGGTCGAGGTGGAGGAGCGCGCCGAGGAGATCCTGGGCTCCACGCGGGAGCGGATGGACGCGCTGCTCAACGCGGTCATGGCGGTGTCCTCCGGTCTGGATCTGGCCGACACGCTCCGGCAGATCGTCGACGCCGCAAGGGAACTCGTTGACGCCAGATATGCAGCGCTTGGCGTCCTTGACAAGGGCGGCATGCTCAGCCAGTTCGTGCACGCAGGCATCGACGAGGACGAACGGGCGTTGATCGGGCCGCTGCCGACCGGCCACGGGCTGCTCGGCGTGGTCATCGAGGACGTGAAGCCGCTGCGCCTGGAGGACCTTGCGCAGCATCCGATGTCCGCCGGATTCCCCGCCCATCACCCGCCGATGCATTCGTTCCTGGGTGCGGCGGTCGGGGCCCGCGGCGAGGTGTTCGGCCGGCTCTACCTGACCGAGAAGCGCGCCGGAACCCCCTTCACCGACGACGACGAGATCGTGGTGCATGCACTGGCCGCAGCCGCCGGGGTGGCGATCGACAATGCCCGGCTGTACGAGCAATCCCGGCGCCGGCAGCAGTGGTTGGAGGCGACCAGCGAGGTCATCACCCAACTCCTGGCCGGGACCGATACCGACGCAGCGCTGCAACTGATCGCGAGCCGGACCCGCGAGCTGACCGGCGCCGACCACACGCTGATCGCGCTCGCAGAGGAGCAGGAGGGGCCCGACGCCGAGGCCACCGAACTCGCCGTCGTGGTCAGCGTGGGCCCGGCGGCGGATCTGCTGCGCGGCATGAAGATCCCGATGATGGGCTCGACCGCGGGTGCGGTGTTCAGCGATCACGTGCCGCGCAACGTCAGCGACCTCAGTGTCGACGTGGCGGCCGGCCTCGGTGTCGAATTCGGGCCCGCGCTGGTGATGCCCCTCGGTGCTGACGAGGCGCTGGCCGGGGTCATGCTCGCGGTGCGGTCGCCGGCATCTCCCGATTTCGGCGAGGACGAGTTGCAGTTGGTCGCCACTTTCGCCGACCAGGCGGCGTTGGCGTTGCAGCGCGCCCGGCACCAGATTGCCCTGCGGGAGTTGGAGGTGCTCGCGGACCGGGACCGGATCGCCCGCGACCTGCACGATCACGTGATCGCCCAGTTGTTCGGCGTCGGACTCGGTCTGCACGGTACCCAGCGGCGGGCGAAGTCGGCGGTCCTGCAGGCCCGGATCGCCGATCACATCGAGCAGTTGAACGCCGTCATCGCCGAGATCCGCACCGCTGTCTTCGATTTGCACACGATGCCAGCCGATACCCCACGGCTGGGCGGCATTTTGACCGACATCGTCGACGAGGTCACCGCCGACACCGATCTGCACACGACTGTCGGCTTCTCCGGCAGGGTCGACATCGTTTCCGCCAACCTGGCCCAGCAGGCGCAGGCCGTGCTCCGGGAGGCAGTCAGCAACACCGTTCGTCACGCGGGAGCGACCGAACTGGGCGTCACCATCACCGTCGGAGCAGATCTGGTGGTCGACGTCACCGACAACGGCATCGGGATCCCGGACACCGTGGCCCGCAGCGGGTTGCACAACCTTGCGTCCAGGGCGACGGCCTCCGGCGGGACCTGCATCGTCGAACGCTCCGCGGACGGCGGCACCCATCTGGTGTGGTCCGCGCCACTCTGACCGAGCGAGCACCCGGTTCGGTGGGTTCAGCCGGTCTGCCGGCGACTGGCGGCGACGCCCGCCTCTGCCGCGAAACGGTCGACCGCCCAACCGGAATCCAGGGCGCGCAGGGTCAGTTCGGCCTGCGTTTCCGGGTTCAGGCCGCCCACCGGCTGGTCCAGATCCAGGTTGGTCGGGAACGGGTACCCCTCGGCCGATGCGGCCACCACGTTGACGATGTCCGCCTTCGACGCGCCGGAGGCCTTGCGCGCCAACAGCGTCGGGTAGAGCGCGATGATCGCGGCGGTCCGGTCGACGGTCTCCATCGCCCGCCCGAAGGCGGACGACACCTGCAACAGGTTGGCCATCCGCTTGACGTCGGTGGTCCGGTTGGTGCCCGCCCCGTGGAACAACGCCGGATTGAAAAACACCGCATCGCCCTTGCGCAGCGGCAATTGCACGTAATGCTCGGCAAAATACTCGACGAAGTCCGGCAGTCCGGCCGCGAGGTAGCCGGGCACATACTTCTGTGAATGCGGGAGGTACATGGTCGGCCCGGTCTCCACCGGCATGTCGCAGTGCGCGACGGCGCCCTGCAGGGTGAGCACCTGGGACAGTCGGTGCACGTGCTCGCGGGTAACCGGCCGCGGTTCCAGTGGCATGAAACCCAGGTGATAGTCGCGGTGCGCGGTCTGCGCCTGTCCGCCCGGGTTCACGATGTTCAGCTGTTGAGGTCACCTGGTAGTTCGGTCCCAGCCAGGCCTGCGAGGCCAGCGCGAGGAGGTCGTTGGCGTAGTAGTCGAAGAACACCCCTGGGTGTGCGACGGCGAGCTTGTCCAGGGCGCCCCAGATGCGGTCATTGGCACCGGGTTTCGCAAAGTGGTCGCCGGATACCACGCCGGCGGCCCGTTGCCGGCCGAGCATCTCGTTGAAGGCGTCGGTTGCTCGATCGATGACCGCCCCTGCAAACGCGCCCTGGAAGACGGCGATTCCGGGTCCGTCCATCAACGCGCCGGCGATCTCCGCCTGAACCTCCCGCCGGGTCGCCGGGTCCTGCACCTTCGAGGCCAGTGAACCGTCGTACAGCAGGACGTTCCGCTCCACCGCAGCGGCGTGTGGGTAGTCGGCGATGTCGGTCGTCACCGCCTCCACGGAGGAGCGGAAATCGTCGATGGAGCAATCCTCGCGCCGGAGAAAGCCGCTGTGCGGCCGTGCGGAAGACATGGTCGAACCTCGGGGAAACAGTCATGATTGCGCAGTCCCTCACTGGTCGGTGGGTGCGTGCTGAGATCCGGGTGCGACGGAGAACGGCACCGGCTCATCCGACTGTAGAAGCGGGCGCGCGTGCCGTCTACGGCCGCAACCCATCAATAAACCGTCATTGTCAGCGGAGACACAGGTGACGGACCGGTGGCCCCGGCCGTGGTAGAAGGAAGGGCGCAGCAGGAACCGGTTGAGCTGACGTGGCGGTGTGGTCGGCCAGCGACCGACGGCCGGCACCGATGCCTGGCAGGCTGTTGCCCAACACCACCTGCCCAACACCACCTGCCCAACACCACCTGCCCAACACCACCTGCCCAACACCACCTGCCCAACACCACCTGCCCAACACCACCTGCCCAACACCACCCGCCCGACACCACCCGCCCATCAGCCGCTCGAGTCCGTGAAGGCACTGAATGTTCCGCATCGCACCGCTTGCCCCGCCCGGGGCGTACCCCTGCGTGGGGGCGGCGACGTGCTGACCACCAGTTTCGCCAGAGTGCTGGGTCCGTCGCACACGGCGCAGGTGTCCCGCGTGCTCGCGGCCGACCCGATCGCCGGGTGCATGGTGGCGGCGAGGTTCGAGCAGGTCGGGATGAACGAGGCGGCGCTGGGTGGCCAGTTCTGGGGCGTGTCGGGCGGGCGCGACGGGCTGTTGTTCGCCGGTGCCTCGATGGTGCCGCTGGCCGGCGACTCCTCGGCCATGCGGTCGTTCGCGCACATCGCCGGGCGTCGGGGTCGCAAGTGCGCCACCATCCTCGGCCCGGCGGACCTCGTCCTGCCGTTGTGGGAACGACTCGAACCACGGTGGGGATCGGCCCGGGACGTCCGGGCGGACCAACCGCTGATGGCCTGTCCGGGCGATCCGTTCGGCCCCGTCGACCAGGACGTCCGGCCGGTCAGGCCCGATCAGCTCGAGGTGTACTTCCCGGCCGCGGTGTCCATGTTCACCGAGGAGGTCGGGGTGGACCCGCGGATCGGCGACAACGGCCGCGGTTACCGGGCGCGGATCGCCGACCTGATCGCCGGCGGGCGCGCCTATCGCGAGTTTCGACGGCGACCGGGTGATGTTCAAGGCGGAGATCGGGTCACTGTCCCAGCGGGTGGCGTTGATCCAGGGGGTGTGGGTGCATCCGGACCTGCGCGGCCAGGGCCGGGCCGGCCCCGGGATGGCAGCGGTCGTCCGCGCGATCCAGCACAACCTCGGGCGGGTGCCCAGTCTTTACGTGAACCAGTACAACCAACGGGCGCTGCGCGCGTACCGCCGGATCGGGTTCCAGCAGGTGGGCAGGTTCGCCTCGGTGCTGTTCTGACGCCGGTGTTCTGACGCTCTGTTCCAACCCCGGTGTTCTGACTCCGCTGTTCTGACCCCGCTGACCTGACACCCTGTTCTGACGCCGCGAACCGAATCCGCCGTGGCCGCGTACTCCTGGATGCCGCACCGCGGATCAAGCAACCAGGAGGCTCCCGCCATGACATCGCATCATCCGATTCAGGACCGGCTCGCCCCGCGCCTGCCGGGAGACGGCAGGCCCCGGATCTCGGTGGCGAATCCCAAACGGGTGCGCCTGGATCCATCCTCCCGGACAGCTACCACAGAAGGGCCGGCGTCATTGTTCCGCCGCTGGGCGCGGATCCTTCCCAAGCTGCCGCGTATCCCGGTGGCTCCGCGCTTCGCCTGACGCGGGTCGAGGCAGTTAGGTTCGCCGCGATCGGCCGCTCGTCCGCGGCCGGCACCGTTGGGATATCCGTCGTTGGGATGTCCGCCGTTGGCCATGTGCCCCGATGGGATGTCCGTTGGGATCTCTCACTAATTGGGATCTCTCAGTACCCGACGACCCGCACTCCCGTAGCCGGTACGGATGCCCGTAGCCGGTACGGATGCCCGTAGCGCGCGGCACCGGGATCGTCGATGCCGACGGCCCGGCCCGGGCCGGTTCACCTGCCGGTCGCCCGCTGGCTGCGAGTCGACAGGCCATCTGCGTCAGGGAGTTTCACCATGAGTCCGAGCACGGTGCTGTTCTGCGGGCTGCCCGCCTTCGGCCACCTGTACTCGATGATCCCGCTTGCGCTCGCGGCGCGGGACGCAGGTCACGAGGTGATCTTTGCGACCGGCGCGCCGTTCGTCGGCCGGTTGCGGGCGATCGGGTTCGAGACCCACCGCGCCGGGATTTCGGTCCAGGAGGGCGTGACCGCACTGTTCGGTGGACAGCCGGCGCCGCGCAGGCCGACGGCCGGCCCGACGAGGAGGCTGGGGCGGCCCTGTTCCTGGATGCGCTGGCCCGGCCGATGGCATCCGACGTGGTGCCGCTGCTGGACCGTCGCCCCCCGGACCTGATGGTGTTCGAGGAAACCGCCATCGGCGCGCGAGTGGCCGCGGCCGCCCGCGGCGTTCCGGCGATCAGTCACCGCATCGTGGCGGCTGCCTCCACCGAGGTCGCCGGGAGCCCCGTCGCCCGCGCGATGACCGACAGGTTGTTCACCGATTTCGGCGCCGCACCCGGTGATCTCACCGGTGACGGGGTACTCGATCTGTTCCCCGACAGCCTGCGATCTGCTGGCGCCCAGGTGGCGGCCGCCAGGATTCCGGTCCGTCCGGTCCCATGGAGCGAGCCGGGAGGAATGGTCCCGGAGTGGCTCGGCAGCGCCCGCCGGCCCGTCGTCCACCTCACCCTGGGCACGATCTTTGCCGAGCCGGGCACCTTCCGGGCCGCGATCGATGCCGTCGCATCCTTGGACGCCGAGGTGCTCGTCGCCCTCGGTCCCGTCGATCCCGTCGAGCTGGGGGAGGTGCCGCCGTCGGTGCACCTGGAGCGGTTCGTCGACCAGGCCGCCGTGCTGCCGTCCGTCGACGTTGTCGTCCACCACGGCGGCAGCGGCACCATGCTCGGCGCCGCCGCGCACGGTCGACCGCAGTTGGTGCTGCCGCTGGGGGCGGACCAGTACTACAACGGTCAAACGGTGACGGCGGCCGGTGTCGGCCTGATGCTCGAGCCGGCCGTGGTCCGGGCAGGCCCGGCGGGGGTTGACGAGGTGGCCCGCGCGGTCGACCGGTTACTCGTCGGGCCGTCCTACCGGACAGCGGCGGCCGCGGTGCGGCGCGAGATCGCGGCCATGCCCCACCCGCGCGAGGTGCTGCCGGACATGCTGCACGTCGCCCGGCCGGCCGCGTGAGTCAGTCGCGCGCCATCTGGTCGACGCAGACCGTCACGGCCAGCAGGAACGCCTGGTTCTCCCCGTCGGCGATCTCGACGCCGTAGGTGTCCCTGACCCGGAACCACTTCTTCGAGATGGTGGCAACGGTGTTGCCGTCACGCTCGACTTCGTATTCGTGGTCCACGAAATTGCCGTGCGCGGTGAGGCCCTCACCGTCCTCGACGTCTATCTTGTACCGGTCGCGGATACCGATCATCGCCTTGTGCACTTTGGCCTCGATGGTTCCGCATTCGATCTTCATGCTGTCCCTGATGTGCAGGGCCTTCTCCTTGATGGTGGCGACCTCGTTGCCGGAACCGTCCTTGAGGATGAAGGTGTCGCGAATCCGTAACGCCTTGCCGTCCACCTTGTAGACCTTCTCGCCCGATTCGTTCTCGATCCAGAAATCGTCGCCGATCGACAGCAGCTTCTCCCGCATCTGGTAGCGCTGCGGTGGGGGTTGATCGTTGTGGTGTCGGAAGAGTCCCATGTCGTCAGGATGTTCCCCGCCGGGCCCGCGGCGCATCGCCTGGGGCGGATGAACCGCCGACGGGTGACCGGAGCGCCCGCCGAGCCGGCCGCCGGTCCGCCCGATCAACCCGCCCGATCAACCCGCCCGATCAACCCGCCCGCTCAACCCGCCCGCTCAACCCGCCCGTTCAATCCGCCCCAGCGATCTCGGTGCGGGAATCGGCTGTGACGGCGTGGTTTCGTCCGGTCCTGTCGGTGTGGCTGGGGATACTGGACCGCATGCCACGTCGCCAGCTGCGTGCCCGCCGAACCGGCGGGAAGTTCCTGGTGGCGCTGTGCCTGCTGGTCGGTCTGCTGGTCGCCGGATGCACCAGCGCGCCCGCTCCCACTCCCGGTCCCGACCAGCAGCTCGCGGCCTTCACCGCAGCCTGGGAGCACCTGCAGACCGATCAGGCCGCGGCGCTGACCTCGGACGAGGCGGATGCGTCCTTGATGCTCGACACCGTCACCCGCAACCTCGCGCCCACGACCCTGACCATCACGCCGGGCCCGATCACCCGCACCGGCGCCACCACGGCGACCACGAGCGTGACCTTCACCTGGGTGCTGCCCGACGCGGGTACCTGGACGTACCCGGCGACCTGGAACTGGCGGGACGCCGGCGCGGACGGGGGGTGGCTGCTCGATTGGTCGCCGAGCGTCATCCATCCCAAGCTCGGTGAGCGGCAGACGATAGCGACCCAGACGGCCGCCGCACCGCAGGGCGCGATGGTCGACCGGAACAATCGCCAGTTGGTCAGCCCGGTTCGGGTGTACTCGGTGGTGCTGTTGCCCGGCCAGGTGCCGGACGTCGCGGCAACCGCGGCGGCCCTTGCGCCGGTCCTGGCGCCCTTCGACCCGGGCATCACCGCGGACAGCATCGTGGCCGGGGCGGCAGCGGCGACCGCGGCCGCCACCGCTCCGCCGAGTGCGGCAGCGACCTCGGGTGAGACGCCCACGCAGTCCGGTGCCGGATCGGCGAGCCCGGCCAGCCCCGTGCCCACCGACCCGAAGTCGGTGCAGTACACGGTGATCAACCTGCGGGAGGGCGACTACCAGAAGGTCAAGGCCCAACTGGACGCGATCCCCGGGCTGAGTTTCCCCTCCCAGGTGCGCAACCTGGCTCCCACCAAGGATTTCGCCAAGCAATTGTTGGCCGAGGTGAACGAGGCGACCACCGAGCGGATCACCGGGACGGACGGCTGGAAGGTGGTCACCGTCGATTCCACCGGCGGCGCGCTGGAAACCCTGCAGGACGTTCCACCAGTCGCCGGCCAGCGGGTGGTGCTGACGCTGGACACCGGCATCCAGCAGGCCGCAGAGGCCGCACTGGCGACGATCGCGCAACCGGCGGTGCTGCTGGCCATGCAGGCGTCGACGGGGGAGATCCTGGCGGTCGCGCAGAACGCGGCGGCCAACGCGCAGGGCACGCCGGCGCTCACCGGCGAGTACCCGCCGGGTTCGACGTTCAAGGTGGTCACGGCCACCGCGGGGCTGGAGCGCGATCTGATCGCGCCCGGCCGCCCGGTCGACTGCCCGGGGTCGACCGTCATCGACGGTCGGGAGATCCACAACTCGCACAGCTTCGAGTTGGGCACGGTGGACTCGACGCTGGCGTTCGCCCGCTCGTGCAACACGACGTTCGCCAACCTGGCCGCGCAGATGCCCGCCGACGCGCTGACCAACGCGGCCAAGGACTACGGCGTGGGGCTGGACTTCGTCGTCGACGGCATCACCACGTTGACCGGGAAGGTGCCGGCCGCCGACTCGCTGGTGCAGCGAGCGGAGAACGGTTTCGGCCAGGGCACGACGCTGATCACCCCGTTCTCGGCGGTGCTGCTCGCGGCCACCGCCGCCAACGGAGCGATGCCCATGCCGGTGCTGATCAGGGGCACCACCACGACGGTGGACACACCTGCGCCGGCCCGAAGCGCACCGGTGCAGCAGGCCATCCAGCAGTACATGGCGGCCGTCGTCGACGAGGGGACCGGAACGTCCCTGCAGGGCTTCGGCGATGTGCATGCCAAGACCGGCACCGCGGAATTCACCGGTGCCGACGGCCAGATCCATGCGCACGCCTGGACCGTGGGGTACCGCCACGACATCGCGTTCGCGGCGCTGATCGTGGCGGGGGACAGCTCCGCCCTCACCAACGACGTCATCGCGACCTTCCTGGGAGCGGTGCCGGCATCGTGACCAGCGAATCGTCGTAGGCTCGGCGTCATGCTGCGCACCACCCTGAGCCCTGGCAAGCCGACCCCGATCCGCTCGGTGCCGGCCTCCATTCCGCGACCTGAATACGTGGGCCGGGACAAGCCACGGCCGAGCACCGACCCTTGGGTGCAAACCCCGGAGATCATCGAGAAGATGCGGGTGGCCGGCCGGATCGCCGCCCAGGCGATGGCCGCCGGAGGCGCGGCAGTTGCCCCGGGCGTGACCACCGACGAGATCGACCGGATCGTGCACGAGTACCTCTGCGACCACCACGCCTATCCATCGACGTTGGGCTACAAGCACTTCCCGAAGTCGTGCTGCACGTCGTTGAACGAGGTGATCTGCCACGGCATCCCGGACACCACCGTCATCCAGGACGGCGACATCGTGAACATCGACGTCACCGCGTACATCGACGGCGTGCACGGCGATCTCAACGCCACCTACCTGGCCGGCAACGTGTCCGAGGAGAACCGGCTGCTGGTGGAGAGGACCGAGGAGTGCCTGCGTAGGGCGATCAAGGCGGTGGCACCGGGCCGCCGGCTCAACGTCATCGGCCGGGTGATCGAGTCCTACGCGAAGCGGTTCGGGTACGGCGTGGTTCGCGACTACACCGGCCACGGCATCGGCCGGACATTCCACTCCGGGCTGGTCATCCTGCACTACGACGAGCCGAGCGTGTCCACGGTGATCGAGAAGGGGATGACGTTCACCATCGAGCCGATGATCACCCTGGGCGGCATCGACTGGGACCTGTGGGACGACAACTGGACCGTCACCACCAGGGACAAGTCGTGGACGGCGCAGTTCGAGCACACCCTGGTCGTGACCGACACCGGCGCCGAGGTGCTGACCCTGCCCTGAGCCTATGGTCCTCATCGATGAGGTCGTACACGCTGACGGCGTTCGGGGTGGCTCAGGCCGCTAAGCGCTTGCGCTTCCGAGCGCAGCCGGGCGATCGATTCGGTTGCCTGCCCCCCGACCTGATTGACGGCGACGTCCCGATCGAGGTCGACGTCACGACCTTTCCAGACCGTTGCGCTCCCGGGCGGTGGCGATCTGGGGGCCGATCCACGGGGCGCTGTTCCTGGCAACCTGACCCAACAGCTCGTTGGAACCGATCACCCGTGGCTCCCCGGATGGTCACCATTCACCTGCTCCTGGTCTGCCGGTCGGAAAGGTCACGAAAATAGAGGCACTCCCGCGGTCGGCCTATCGGGTCCATACTCGTTCGACTGCGCGGCTTGATAGGTATTGACTACCAACGAGTGTCGTGACTCAATCGACACAATGCCCATTTCGGCCCCACCCGGGCGTACTCGGCGGTCCGCGCGTATGCCTCTCGCGGGCACCGGGGAATATGCGCTACTTGTCAGAAGTTCCGGCTTGGGCGAAAGAATGCCGAATTGACCGAGACCCATTCGCAATAAGGATTTCTCTGTTGGTGACTGATGCGTTCGACACCGTGGGTCGCAGCAGACCCGGGACCATTGATTCCGCTCGGAGTCAATGCAGCTTGCCGTGACCCGATGGTCTCAGGGTGCGACACGTTCGTGTCGACGGTCAGGCAGGGGACGGGCCAGCCGAGAGAGGACCACCCTGCGACGTTGCCGCACCTGGCCGAGGACCAAACTGCGGGCCGGCCAGACTACGAGCCGGCCAAGCTACGAGCCGGCCACCGCACGCTCAGCTGCGATCTCCGTCCGCGGGCCGGGAATGACGGACGCCGCCGGGTACGCCATCGCCGGACCGGACACCGAGATCGTGATCCTGGTGCCGGGCTCCAAGTGTTCCCCGGCCAGCAGCCGGCAGGTCACCGTGGTCGCGGGGGAGCCCAGGGTGCCGGGCAGGTCGGCGGTGACGACGCAGTCGTGGCCGAAATACTCGACCGCGGAGACCACCGCACCGGAACCGTCGTCGGCGGTCGCCGGTCGCCGATGGAGCTGGATCTGCTCGGGTCGCAGCATCAGCAGGGCGGGGCCGTCGGGCACGACGCGGCCGGGGGCGCGGCGGACATCGATCACTCCCAGCGCGCAGCGGGCGACGTCCCGCTCGACGACGCCGGGCACCGTGCAGGTGTCACCGATGAACTCGGCGGTGGACAGGTCCACGGGCTGGTCGTACACCTCCCGGGGCCGGCCGACCTGAGCGAGCGTGCCGCCCCGCATGATGGCGATCTGGTCGGCGAAGGACAGCGCTTCCTCCTGGTCGTGCGTCACCAGCAGGGTGGTCACCTCGGTCGCGGCCAACGCCGCGGCCACCAGCGCCCGGGTCCCCGCCCGCAGGGACGCGTCCAGCGCGGAGAACGGCTCGTCCAGCAGCACCAGTCGCGGTTCGGGCGCCAGCGTTCTGGCCAGTGCCACCCGCTGCTGCTGCCCGCCGGACAGCTCGTGCGGATACCGGTCGACCAACGTCCGGTCCAGGCTGACCAGTTCGAGCAGGTGGTGCAGCCGGGCGGTGTCCTTGCGGGCACGGCGGGGGAGCCCGAACGCGATGTTCTTCTCGACCGTCAGGTGCGGGAACAGTGCTCCCTCCTGCGCCAGGTAGCCCAGTCGGCGTTGCTCGGGCGGGACACTTCTGCCCGGTCCGCTGACCTGCTGGCCGTCGATGTCGATCGTCCCGGCGTCCGGCATCAGGAACCCGGCGACCAGCCGCAGCAGAGTGGTCTTGCCGCAACCGGACGGGCCGAGGATCGCGGTGATACCACCGGCCTCGACGTCCAGGCTGACCCCCCGCAGCACCGGAACCCCGTTGAAGGACTTCTCGATACCGGTGACCCGTAGCGTGCTCATCGCCCGCGCACCCTACGCGATTGCTGCAGCAGCAGGTACGTCACCGGGGCCGAGATGAAGATCATCATCGCCGCATACGGTGCCGCCTGCACGTAGTCGATACTGCCCGCGAGACTCCAGAACCGGGTGGCCAGGGTGGTGGTGCCGATCGGCGAGAGCAGCAGGGTGGCGGTGAGTTCGGTGGCCCCGGCGATGAAGACCAGCGCCGCGGCCGAGAAGATCCCGGGTGCGGCCAGCGGCAGCACCACCCTGCGCAGGGTCGCGGCCGGTCGGACTCCCAACGCCCTGGCGGCATCCTCGAGCTCGGGTGAGGACTGCAACAGCGCCGATCGCAGCGCGACCATCGCCCGCGGCAGGAACAGCAGCACGTACGCGGCGATGAGCAACACCGCGCTCTGGTAGATCGGCCGGGCCCAGCGAATGGTGACGGTGATCAACGCCAGGGCCACCACGATGGCGGGCAGCGCCCCGGCCAGATAGGTCATCCGCTCCATCAGCACGGTGAACCGGCTCCGGTAGCGGACGGCCAGGTAGGCGACCGGAAACCCGAGAACCACGGTGGCGAGCGCTCCGGCACCGGCCAGCACGATGGTGGTCAGCGACGTGGCCAGTGCGGGTCCCCATGACGTGCTGCCCCGGCTCAGCCAGTAGGCGACGCTGGACAACGGGACGGCCAGCGCGGCGCCGGCGAGTACCGCCAGGAACACCACCGCCGGGATTTGCCCCCAACCCAACCGCTGCCGCTCCTGGAGGCGGGCCGCGCCCGTGCCGACCCGGGCGATCCTGGTGCGGCCCGAACCGGCGGCCTTCGACTCCGCAGCGACCAGGATCAGGCAGCAGGCGACCAGGACGACCGCGAGCATGTTCGCGGCGGTGCTGGCAAAGCTGGACGTGTACTGGTCGTAGATCGCGGTGGTGAAGGTGGCGAACCGGAGCATGCTGAACGCGCCGAACTCCGACAGGCAGTGCAGCCCGACCAGCAGCGCGCCGCCCAGAATGGCCGGCCGCAGCTGTGGCAGCACCACCCGGAGGAAGACCGCCAGCGGAGCAAGACCGAGCGTCCTGGCCTGCTCCTCCCACGCCGGGTCGAGGCCGCGGAGCGCCGCGGCGACCGGCAGGAAGACGAACGGGAAGTAGGCCAGCGTCATGATCAGGGTGGCGCCGAACAGACCGTCGATGCCGGGAAAGATCGACACCCAGCCGTAACTGGTGACGAACGCCGGGATGGCCAACGGCGCGACCAGCAGCGGTGCCCACAACCGGGACCCGGCAACCCGCAACCGCTCCACCAGGTACGCAGCTGTCGTCCCGACCACCGCGGTCGCCGTGCAGGACAGCACCACCAGCAGCGCGGTGTTGACCAGCAACTCGCCGACCCGCGGCCGGAATATCAACCGGCGCACGGTGTCCCAGCCGGCGGCGACGGTGGAGAACAGGATGAAGCCCAGCGGGATCAGGCACAGCACCGTGACAGCGATCGCGATCGTGAGCATCACCGGCGGCGGGAACCGCCGGCGTTCCGGCAACAGCGTGGTACGAGGGCGCCCCGTCGGACCGGCCGTTCCGGGAACGGGTAGAACCCGGTCGGAGGGCCTCGCGCCTGCTCCGATCGGGTCGTCCCGCACGGTGTTGCTCAGATCAGTCCTGCCTGGGTCATCAAATCGGTGACCTCGGGACCGTTCAGGCTCGCCGGGTCGATGGTCGGGGGCTGCAACTCACCGATCGGCTTCAGCGCCGGGTTGGCCGGGACGTCACTACCGATCGGATACTCGTACACGGTATCCGCTACCACCTGCTGGCCCGTCTTGCTTGTGATGAACTTCAGGAACTGTTGCGCCTCGGCCTGCTTGGTGCTGGAGGCCAGTACCCCGCCGCCGGAGACACTGAGGAACGCACCCGGGTCCTGGTTGCCCCAGAACAGCAGCTTGGTCTTGTTGCTGTTCTCGCCGGTCTTCGCCTGGTCGCCGTACCAGTAGTAGTGGTAGATCACGCCGGCCGGAATTTCGCCGGCGTTGACCGCCTTCATCACCGTGGTGTTGCCCCGGTACACGCTGGCGTTGGTCTTCATCGCGTCCAGCCAGGCCGAGGTCGCGTCGGAGCCCTTGAGCTGCAGGATGGCGCTGACGATCGCCTGGAAGTCGGCGCCGCTGGGCGATGCCGCCCACTTGCCCTGCCACGCCGGATCCTGCAGGTCCATGATCGACTTCGGCAGGTCCGCCTCCTTGAGCAGATCGGTGTTGTAGACGAAAACCGTTGAGCGGGCTGCGATACCGACCCAATTCCCGGTCGACGGGTTGAACTGGGTGGGGACCTGCGCGATCGTGGCGGCGTCCACCGGGGCGAACAGGTCGGCCTGCTCGACGATGTTCATCCCCGGCGAGTTCTCGGTGAGGAACACGTCGGCGGGCGACCCGGAGCCCTCGGCGACCAGCTGGTTGGCCAGCTCGTTGTCGCTGCCGTTCCGCATCTCGATGGCGATGCCGGTTTCCTTGGTGAACTCCTCCGCCCATGCCTGGGTGAGGTTCTCGTGCTGCGCGTTGTAGACGACGAGGCCGCCGGAGCCGGTGCCCACCAGTTCGGCTTCGCTGGCCGCCGCTGTGGACCCCGAGGACGACGCGGCGGCCGAGCCGGAGCTGGATGCCGCTGCGCCGGCGGCGGCGCTGGCAGTTGTCGCCGCGGCCGTCGTCGACGAGTCGGAGCTGCTACTGGAACCGCAGGCGCTCAGCAGGGTGAGCGCAGCCGCGGCGACCGCGGCCAGCTGAAAGGGACGAGCACGTCGGTTCACTGAGGTCCTCCTCGGACGGACAAGCGAGGGCGGCGCCGGTCGGCGCTTCAGAGGCGCCGGGTCGTGGACACGGACGCAATCAGTCAGGGCTAGGCAAGGCTAACCTACGGTCTGCCGATCGGATAACCGCGGTCGGAACTTTCCGCCGGGCGGGACCGTCCGGTCAGCTGTCGGTCGGCTTCGGCAACGCCAGCAGGGCGTTCTCGACGACCTCGGTGAGCGCCGGATGGATCCAGTACTGCCCGCGCGCGACATCGTGGGCCCGCTGTCCGAAGGACATGGCCTGGATCAGCGGTTGGATCACCGTGGCCGCCTCGGGGCCGATGACGTGGGCGCCCAGCAGCAGACCGGTGGCGGGATCGGCGAGCACCTTGACGAATCCGGCGGTGTCCTCCCGCGCCCAACCGGCGGCGGTTCCGCCGTAGTCCCGCCGCCCGGTGACGTACGGGATGCCGCGGCGCTCCGCCTCCTGCTCGGTGAGCCCAACGGCGGCGATCTGCGGCTCGGTGAACACAGCGGCCGGGACGAAGCGATGATCCGACGTGGTCCGTGCGTCGGGGTGCGCCAGGTTGTGCCGGACCACCCGCGCCTCGTGGTTGGCGACATGCTTGAGCGCGTAGTGCGAGCTGATGTCGCCCAGCGCGTAGATGCCAGGGACCGCCGTCTCCTGGTAGTCGTCGACGACGACCAGGCCGTGCGGATCGACGGTGACGCCGGTCGCCCGCACGTTCAGCAGGTCCGAGTTCGGCACCCGACCGGTGGCCAGCAGCATCACGTCGGCGTCGACCGTGTCGGCGCCGTAAGGCCCCTCGAGGTGCACGGTCACTCCGCCGTCACCGGAAGTGCCGGGTTTGATGCCGCACACATCGGTGTCCTGCCGCAGGTCGTAGCGGCGCGCGGCATTGGCGGCGAAGGTGGTGGCGATGTCGGCGTCGTGGTGACGCAACAGCCGGGACCCACGCACCACCTGCGTCACCGTGGTGCCGAACGAGGCGAAGATGTGCGCGAACTCGGCGGCAATGTAGCCACCGCCGACGATCAGCAACCGGCGCGGGAGCTTGTCGATCCGCATGATCGTGTCCGAGGTGTGTACCGGGCCCTGGCCGATCTCGTCCTCGTCCAGCCCCGGAATGTCCGGGATGACCGGCCGGCCGCCGGCGGCGATGACGAACCGGTCGGCGGTGATCTCGGCTGTCCCGCCGTCGTTCAACCACACGGTCATGGCCTTGCGGCCGGTGAACCGCCCGGTGCCCGCGTACACCGTGGTGTTGGGCCACTTCGGGCCCTCCCGGAACGCCCGCCCGCTGGCCTCGATCTCGTCGACCCGGGCGAAGATGCGGTCCCGCATCGCCGGCCAGTCCACGGACTCGACCCGGCCGTGGACGCCGAGTTCGCCGCCGCGCCTGGTGCCTTCGGCCAGGTCCGCCGGGTACACGTACATCTTGGTGGGGATACAGCCCACATTCAGGCAGGTGCCGCCGAATGCCCCCTGTTCGACGATGGCGATATTCCAGTGATCGAACTCGCGCCCGGGGATGGAGTTACCCGAGCCGGTCCCGACGACGACCAGGTCGAAATGAGGCATGCACCCAGGTTAATCCGAACGTGATCTTGACCGGGCCCGCGCGTCCGACGAATGTCAGTGCGAGAACACCGGGGTGATGATCGCCCGCGCCAGCGTGTGGAACACCAGGTTGAACGCGACCGCGGTCGCGCTGGTGTCAGGTGTCACGCCGAGGGTCGGGACGTCCACGGCGTGCACCACGAAGTAGTAGCGGTGCACCTGGTCGCCCTGCGGCGGCCCGGCCCCCTCGTACCCGTCGTTGCCGCCGTCCGTCTTGGCCTGGAACGCGCCGGGGGGCAGTCCGCTGCCATCCGCCGCGCCGGCGTTGCGTGCCAGCGCGGTGACGTCCGCCGGGATGTCCACCACCGTCCAGTGCCAGTAGCCCGACGGTGTCGGGGCGTCAGGGTCGAAGCAGCTGACCGCGAACGACTGCGTGCCCTCCGGAAAGCCAGACCAGGCCAGCGCCGGTGACTGGTTGCCGCCGCCGGGGCCGTCCGGGCCTACCACGTACAGCAGGTCCAAAGGCTCACCGTCGGCGATGTCCGGGCTGGTGACGGTGAAGCTCGGCACCTCGGGCAGCAGTGCGTACGGGTCGGGCGCGACGGGTCGTTCCAGGCTCACCGGGTTTCCCTTCGGTCGGCAGTGCTGAACAGGTCGCCTGTTCGATTCGGGTCAAATCCAGTTGATCAAGTCCGCTGATCCGGCGAACTGAGCAGACCGTACCTGCTGACCGCACGCCCGGCTGGGCTGGCTCACGGTCTGGCGAGCGACCCCAGGTGCAGTGCCAGCAGCTCGGCGTCGGCGGCGAGAACCCCGCGGCGGTGGAAGAAATCCGCGATCAACCGGCAATCGCGCCGCAGGATTTCCTCGCCCTGCGGGTTGGCCACCAGGTCCACCATCTGCGGCAGGTCGATCAGTACGCAACCCTGCTCGTCGACCAGCACGTTGTACGGCGACAGATCGCCATGGGTGTAGCCGGCCTCGGCCAGCACCTCCAGGCTGGCCACCAGGTCGTGCCAGAGATCGGTGAACTCACCGGTGCTGCCGTCGGTGGCGGCCAGTCGGGGCGCAGCCGCGCCCTCCGGTGTCCCGATGAACTCCATCATCATTTCCGACCCGATCAACTGCACCGGGTAGGGCACCCTGGCGCCGGCGGTCCACAGCATCGACAGTGCGCGGAATTCGGCGGTGGCCCATTGGCCGGCCAGTATCTCCCGGCCGAACGACGTTCGATTGGCCATCGCCCTGGTCTCCCGGGAGCGCTTGATCCGGCGGCCTTCGAGGTAGCCCGCATCGCGATGGAACATCCGGTGCTCCGCGCTGCGGAAGGTCTTGACCGCGAGCAGGCAGCCCTCGCCGTCGTCCAGTCGCCGCTCCAGCAGGCTGACGTCGGCCTCCTTGCCGGTCTTGATCACGCCGAGCGGGTAGTCGCGTGCGGACAGTTCGGTGATCAGCCAGTCAGGCGCCGGGTCGGGGCCGTGCCCGGCGACGTCGTAACTGGAATAGGGTGCGCCGGGATCGCCCCCGGCTGATACGGGTTCCAGCCGATCGGCGAAAGCCGTTGCGGCAGTGCCGGTCTCGGCCGCAGTGGCGAACAAGTCGGGGTCCGCTCCGTCGACGTCGACGACACTCCGGCCGGATTTGCCTTCCATCGCCAGGCGCGGGGCGCCGCGGGGCTTCCCCGATCGGCGCCGGGGCGCAGGGCGCGCATCGAAAGCATCGTGCAGGTCGTCGAAGGCGTCTTCAAACGAGGCGTCGTAGACGTCATCGGAATCGGTCAGGGGATCGGCGAGGGAATCGGCGAGGGAACCGTGGTCGTCACGGTTGGACACAGTGCTGAGGTACGGCGTTGCGGTGATGCGGAAGCGTGGCACTGGAGAGTCTCCTGGTCAGGGGCACCCGGGGTGGCCGGCGCTCCGCTACCAGGGCAGCGGCGCGGGCGTCAGCGCAGAGTCGGGTGGAAGGGAAGAACGGGCTGGCACACAGACAGCACAACGACCGTGGTCATTTTCAGTCCCCCTTCCCGTTGGCCGGGGCGAGCCCGGCGGCCGGACCAGTTCCGGCACCCGGCCGAGCCTGCGCCACCAGGTCGATGACGTGCAACTGGTTTTCTCGATCACCAGGCGGGCGGGCCGGTCCAGTCGATGCGAGGGAGCTGGCCCGAAATGGGTCGATGCGCCGGGTGCTGGAAGCTAGGTTGCCGTCATGCCCACCACGCTGCACCTGCGGGCCCTGCGGCCGGACGATGCGCCCGCGGTCACCACGATTCTCGCCGAGATGGAACGCTGCGAACCGGTTGACGAGGCGTACGACGAGCCGGAAGTCGTCGAGGAAATGGCTTCTCCGGCCATCGATCTCGCGCGGGGAAGCGTCGCCGTGGTGGACGGCGACCAGCTCGTGGCGTTCGGCGCACTGTCCGTCAGCGCGCCCGCGGCAACCTGGAAGGCATCCCTGTGGGGCGGGGTGCACCCGGCGTACACCCGTCGCGGCATCGGCGGCCGGGTCGTCGACCGGCTGGTCGAGTGCGCGCGAGTCATCCGCGACACGGACAATCCCGGCGCTCCGGGCGAACTGAAGATCTGGGTGGAGAGCAACAGGCCGGGAACCGCGGCCGTGGCAGGTCGGGCGGGTTTTCAGACCTGGCGGTATTTCCTGCGGATGCGCCGCGATCTCGGCGAACCGGTGGGCGCCATCGGTACTCCGGACGGCCTGCTGATCCGTCCGTACCGGGACGCCGACGACGAGGCCGTGCGGCTGGTGTCCAACGAGTCCTTCGCCGACCACTGGGGCTCGACGCCGATGGACGCCGTGCGCTGGCGGGCGGAGTTCCGGGATTCGACGTCGTTCCGGCCCGACCAGTCGTTTCTTGCGGTGACCCGGTCCGAATCCGGCGCCGAGATCCCTGGCGAGGTAGCGGGTTTCCTGCTGACATCGGAATTCCACGGCGACACGGAGCACCGCGGCTACCGGACCGGCTACATCGCGCGAGTCGGCACCCGCCGTTCGGCGCGCGGTCATGGGGTGGCCAGCGCCCTGCTGACCCGGACCCTGACCGGTCTGGCCGATTCCGGCTACCGGTTCGCCGAGCTCGGGGTTGACGCCGACTCGCCGACCGGCGCCGGCCGGCTGTACGAGCGGGCCGGCTTCCGCACCCTCACCACCAGCCGGGTGATGGGTCGGCAGTTCTGACCCCGGTCAACCGGTCGGTCACCCGGCCGGCGACTGGGCATCAACTGCCCCGTTGGACGCACCCCGTCGCCGGCGTCCGCACACCGCGGCGCCGGCGAACCTGTCGGACCGCCGTCGCCGCCCTGGTTAGGCTGACCCGGCGCGCCGCTTGCCGGTCCGCGTCCGTCGTCCCCTGCGTTTCGAGGAGTCCCCGCCGTGATCACTCGCCTGTCCACGCTGTTCCTGCGCACCCTGCGGGAGGACCCGGCTGACGCGGAGGTGCCGAGCCACCGGTTGCTGGTGCGTGCCGGGTACATCCGTCGGGCCGCACCCGGGATCTACAGCTGGCTGCCGCTGGGCTACCGGGTGCTGCGGAACATCGAACGCATCATCCGCGAGGAAATGGACGCGATCGGCTCGCAGGAAGTGCATTTCCCGGCGCTGCTGCCCAGGGAGCCCTACGAGGCGACCGGGCGCTGGACCGAGTACGGCGACAACATCTTCCGACTCAAGGACCGTAAGCAGGCGGACTACCTGCTCGGGCCGACCCACGAGGAGATGTTCACCCTGCTGGTCAAGGACGTCGTCTCGTCCTACAAGGGGCTGCCGCTCTCGCTGTACCAGATCCAGACCAAGTACCGGGACGAGGCCCGACCGCGCGCCGGCATCCTGCGGGGCCGGGAATTCGTCATGAAGGATTCGTATTCGTTCGATGTGGACGATGCGGGCCTGCAGGCCGCCTACGACCGTCATCGCGCCGCGTACGTCCGGATCTTCGACCGGCTGGGGCTGAGATATGTGATCGTCGCCGCGATGTCCGGTGCCATGGGCGGGTCGGCCTCCGAGGAGTTCCTGGCCGATGCCGAGGTGGGCGAGGACACCTACGTGCGGTGCAGCAACTGCGATTACGCCGCCAACGTCGAGGCGGTCACCGTGTCGGTGCCCGCGCCGATCGACGCATCGGCGCGTGCCGGAGGCGCATGTCGAGGACACCCCCGACACGCCGACCATCGACACCCTGGTGGCCGTGCTGAACGAGCGGTTCCCCCGCACGGACCGGCCATGGTCGGCGGCGGACACACTGAAGAACGTGCTGGTGTTGCTGCGGCACCCCGACGGCAGCACCGAACCGCTGGCCATCGGCGTGCCCGGCGACCGTGAGGTCGACCCGAAGCGGCTGGAAGCGCAGGTCGCGCCCGCCGAGGTCGAGCCGTTCACCGAGACGCACTTCACCGCAAACCCGTCGCTGGTCAAGGGCTACATCGGGCCAGGGGTACTCGGGGCGTACCGGGCCAGCGCGATCCGCTACCTGCTCGACCCACATGTCGCCGAGGGCTCCGCGTGGGTGACCGGCGCCGACGAACCCGGCCGGCACGTCATCGACCTGGTCGCCGGGCGCGATTTCACCGCCGACGGCACGATCCAGGCCGCCGAGGTCAAGGACGGCGACCCCTGCCCGGTCTGCGGCAACCCGCTGCACACCGCGCGGGGCATCGAGATGGGGCACATCTTCCAGCTGGGACGCAAGTACGCCGACGCGCTGGGCCTGCAGGTGCTGGACGAGAACGGCAAGCTCGTCACCGTCACCATGGGCTCTTACGGTGTCGGGGTGTCCCGGGCGGTCGCGGCGGTTGCCGAGAACTCGCATGACGACCGTGGCCTGATCTGGCCGCGGGAGGTGGCGCCGTTCGACGTGCACGTGGTGATCGCCGGCAAGGGCGAGGAGATCTCCGAGGCCGCGGAACTGATCAGCGCCGGACTGGACGCCTCGGGGGTGCGGGTGATCCTGGACGACCGGAACGCCTCGGTCGGGGTGAAGTTCACCGACGCCGAGCTGATCGGGGTGCCGACCATCTGCGTGGTCGGCCGGGGAGTGGCGAGCGGGGTCGTGGAGGTCAGGGATCGCGCGTCCGGCAGCAAGCATGAGGTGCCGATCGCCGAGATCACCGAGCGGTTGCTGGAGATCGTCCGCGCCGGTTGATCGGCGCACCGGGAATCCATCGGTGGCGGGGTAGTCGCCGCGGCGGTTGGTCGCGGCGCGGGTCTGCTGGGGTCAGACCTGCCCGGGGAAGGGCAGCGTGGTCGGGTTGGCTCCGGCCACCCGCTTCCACATCGCCAGCCGGACCGCAGCGTCCGACAGCCCGGTCAGCGCGAATCCGCGGAGCTCGGGATCGTCGGTGGAGCCGATGACCACCCGCCAGGCGGCCGCCGCGTCCGACTCGATGTCCTGGGCCAGCTGCCTCGCGGTCGGCACGTCGACGACATTCACCGACACCTGGTACGCGGGGGCGGGCGGGGGCGCCTCCGCCCCGCTGGCCACCAGGCGCGCGGCCGTCGCGTCCCGGCGGAGCAGGTGACCGCTGCGGTTCTCGTCGATCATCGCGGCATCGTCCCGGGCATAGGCCGCCACCAGCCCGTACGCCCATACCGCGGCCTGCTCGGCGGCCAGTGCGTTCTGCATGGCGGCGAGTGCGTCAGGCGCGAGCGGTCCGGGTGGGGCCGCCGCCGATGAGCTGAACGGGGCGACGGACTGCGACGAGCTGCTCGCCGCGTCGCCGGGTGAGGCGGACCCGCTCGGCTGCGCATCGGTACCGGACGGCTGGTTGGTGGCCGTCGGGTCCGGGGTCGGGCTCGGATTGGGGGTCGGAGAGGTCATGCCAGGATCGCCCGGTGACTGGCCAGCGCGGCGGCGATCGACCCGTACAGCGCACCGCGGTACCGCGAGGCGTTGGACACCGCGTCGGTGAACTGGACCTGTGCGGTCGCGGCGTCGCCACGGATGCTGGAGATGGCGGCCTCCGGTGACGGCGGCACCGCGACCTGTCCGCTGGCCGGGGCCGATGGCGCCGCCGGGGACGACGCTCCGGTGCCTGGCGGGTGGACCCTGGCGTATTCCGCCTCCAGCGCGGCCAGCTGCGCCGACCGGTCGTCGCGCAGCGGCGTGAGCAATGCCGCCTGTTCCGGGTAGGCCGCGATGGCCGCCTCCAGTCGGAGTACGTGCAGTCGGGTGGTGGCGATCAACCCGGTGATCGGATCGCTGACCGCCGGCGACGGCACCACGGTCGGCGCACCGTCGTCGGAGCTGAACAGGCTGCATCCGGTGACCGTCGTTGCGATGGTGAGGGCCGCGACGCCGCCGGCGAGGGAGAGAAAGGTGCGTCGTCGCATCGCGGCATCCTGAGGTCGAACCACGCTGACATCATGACAGCCCGCGGGCGATGCCCGGTTCACCGACGCTCGCGACGCACAGTGCTGGATCGGCTGTCGGATCTGCCGGGGGTTCGGCTGCCGGGGTTCGGCTGTTGGATCGGCTGTGGGATCGGGAAGGGGTCGCCGCAAGATCGGTTGCCGCATCCGTTGCTGGATCGGCTGCCGGACCCGCCGCCCGATAGGCTGGTTCTCCGGATCGGCAATTCCCGGTGCACCGCCCGCGCGAGCGCGCCGCGCTGGGCAGGGTACGACCGGGCGAGAGACGGCACGACCACAGCACAACTACACAGGAGGCGGCGATGGGATCGTCGGACGAGCGCCGCCTTCGTGCGGTCGTCGAACAGGTCACCGCCAGCACCGGCTTCGACCTGGAGGATCTGACTGTCCAGGCGGCCGGACGCCGTCGCATCGTGCGCGTCGTCATCGACGGCGACAACGGTGTCAGCCTGGACGACGCCGCGGCGGTGAGCCGGGCGATCTCCGAGGTACTCGACGCCGACCCGGACGATCCGATGGGCAGCGCGCCGTACGCGTTGGAGGTCACCAGTCCCGGCATCGGGCGGCCGCTGACCCTGCCCCGGCACTTCCGCCGGGCCCGCACCCGGTTGGTGGCGATCACCACCACCGACGGTCGCGCGCTCACTGGGCACGTGCTGGACGCCAGCGACTCCGGCCTGACGCTGCTGACCGGGAAATCCGGCACCGACCGACTGGACCTGCCGTTCGACTCCATCGCACGGGCCAAGGTCGAGGTCGAGTTCGGCCCGCCGTCGGCGGCGGTCCGGGAGCTGCTCGGCATCACCGACCCGGACCTCGACACCCCGGACCTCGACACCGGGGACCTCGGCGACGTCGACGATGACGTCGACGATCTGGATTCCTCGGACAACCCGGCCGACGCGGACAACCCGGACACCTCGGACGACGAACCGGATGAACCGGACGAGCCCGGCGACGAACTCACCGATGGGACCACCGGGGAACAGCTCAGCGATCAGGAGGCGCACCGATGAACGTCGACATCCCCGCGCTGCACGCCGTCGAGCGGGAGAAGGGCATCGAGTTCAACTCGCTCATCGAGACCCTGGAGACCGCGCTGCTCACCGCCTACCGGCACACCATGGGTCACGCCGGGCATGCCCGGGTGGAGATCGACCGCAAGACCGGGGACATCCGGGTGCTGGCCCAGGAACTCGGCGACACGCCCGACGAGGTCATTCGGGAATGGGACGACACGCCGGAGGACTTCGGCCGGATCGCGGCGACCACCGCCCGTCAGGTGATCCTGCAGCGACTGCGCGACGTCGAGAACGAGCGGACCTTCGGCGACTTCGCCGGTCGTGAGCACGACCTGATCACCGGCACGGTCTCGGCCGATGCCCGGGTGAACGCCCGAGGTGTGGTGGTGGTCAGCCTCGGTGACGTGGAGGGCATCATCCCGGCCGCCGAGCAGTCGCCGGGGGAGACCTACACGCACGGCCAGCGGCTGCGGTGCTACGTGGTCGCGGTCACCCGCGGTCCGCGCGGCCCGCAGATCACCCTTTCCCGGACCCATCCCAACCTGGTCCGCAAGCTGTTCGCGCTCGAGGTCCCGGAGATCGCCGACGGCTCGGTGGAGATCACCGCGGTCGCTCGGGAGGCCGGGCACCGCTCGAAGATCGCCGTGCGGCCGACGGTCTCCGGCGTCAACGCCAAGGGCGCCTGCATCGGGCCGATGGGCGCCAGGGTGCGCGCGGTGATGAGCGAGTTGAACCTGGAGAAGATCGACATCATCGACTACGACGACGACCCGGCCACGTTCGTGGGCAACGCGCTGTCGCCCGCCCGTGCACTCTCGGTGACGGTGGTCGACCCGGTGGCCAGGGCCGCCCGGGTGGTCGTCCCGGACTTCCAACTCTCCCTGGCCATCGGCAAGGAGGGCCAGAACGCACGGCTCGCCGCTCGGCTCACCGGTTGGCGCATCGACATCCGCAGCGATGCCCCTGGGGCGTCCGAGCCGCCGGTGACCGCCAACCCGCTCTGACCGTCACCGGTCGAAGGGCCGGTCGACGGGGGCCTGTCGAATCCGGTCCGGTCGGGTCCGGTGCCTGGTCCGGACCAGAAGAGCGGCACCGATGGCCCGATCGATCCGCTTCGACCAGCAACGCGTTACCCACCCCATCATCAAGGCGGTAGACTCCGATGTCGGCCCGTTCATCGATTCCGGCTGTCAGCATCCCCTCAGGACGCACCGACAGCACCGATGCGCTCAACGCCCCCACCGGAGAAAGTCCGGTGCGGACATGCATCGGCTGCCGGACCCGGGAACGGATCACCGCATTGTTCCGCGTTGTCGCCGTGGACGGGGCTGTCGTTCCCGATCCGAGGCACAAGCTCCCCGGTAGGGGCGCGTGGCTGCATCCCGACGAGGGATGCCTCCTCGCCGCGGAGCGGCGTCGAGCGTTCGGCCGGGCCCTTCGGGTCTCCGAACCACTCGACACCAGCAGGGTCCGAGGGCACCTCCGTCAGGAGGAGTCCGACGGGTCCGGGATGTTCCGCAGCCCGCGGGAGGTCCTCGAGCCGCCAGTAGGACAAGAAAGCAGGTCGACCCAACGTGAGCACGTCGTGAAGCAGCAATGAGCAGCATCCGACTCATCTAGAGGGTTTGCGGGCAGTTATCACCGGCCGCCAGCCCTCATCCCTAAGGAGAGCAGTGGCAGGCAAGGCCCGCGTACACGAGCTTGCAAAAGAGCTCGGCAAGACCAGCAAAGAGATCATGGCGAAGCTCACCGACATGGGTGAGTTCGTCAAATCGCCGTCCTCGACCATCGAGGCACCCGTCGTCCGCAAACTCCGGGATGCGTTCCCGGCAGCCAAGAATGACGTCAAGACCGACGCCGGTACCCGCCCAACGGCGGCACCGCGCACCGCCCCCGTCACAGGGGTGAGCGGAGCGCCCCGACCGGCGGGCGCCCCCAGACCAGCGACCCCCGGCGCCCCGGCCGCGCGCCCGGCCGCACCGGCACCGGCAGCGGCCGGTCCGGCAGCGCCGTCCGCGACGCCACCGTCCGCGACACCGGCAACCGACACCCCGCGGGTGGCGCAACCGGTGGTCGGGTCCGGCTCGCCGAGCTTCACCCCGGCGGCTCCGGCACCGGCGCGTCCCGCGCAGCCGGCCGCATCGACCGCCCCGGCACCCGCCAGGCCGGCACCCGCGGCACGACCCGCCGCCTCGGCGGCGCCAACCGCGCAGACAGCGCCGACAGCGCCGACTGCTCCGACGACAAATGGGGCCGCTCCCGGCACGTCGACCGATCGGCCCGCCGCAGCGGCGGCGCAGACCGGCGCGCCGGCGCCGGCGGCCCGGCCCGATGGTCAGGCACCGCCGCGGCCGCAGCGGCCCACCGGTGGTGTGCCAGGCGCGCCCCGGCCGCCGCGGATGGGCAACAACCCGTTCGGTGTGAACCAACCTCGTAACGCCCCGCCGCGCCCCGGCGGCGTGCCCGGCGCTCCCCGGCCCCCGGCAGGACGCCCCGGCGGCGCTCCCGGCCCCGGCGGTCCTGGTGGTGCCGGAACGCGTCCCGGTCCCGGCGGCGCACGTCCCGGCGCACCCGGTGCGCCCCGTCCCGGAACTCCCGGCGGCCGGCCGGCTCCCGGTGGCGCCCGGCCCGGTGCCCCCGGTGGGTACCGCGGCGGTCCCGGTGGCACCGGCGGTCCCGGCGGTGCCGGTGCCGGCGGCGGTGGCTATCGCGGCGGACCCGGCGGCGGCGGCGGTGCACCTGCCGGTGGCGGTGGTGGCTCGCGTCCAGGTGCTGGTGGTCGCGGACGCGGCGGTGCCGCTGGTGCCTTCGGGCGTCAGGGCGGACCGGCGCGCAAGGGCCGCAAGTCCAAGAAGCAGCGCCGTCAGGAATTCGACAACATGCAGGCGCCGTCGATCGGCGGTGTCGCGCTGCCGCGCGGCAACGGCGCGGTGGTGCGGCTGGCCCGTGGCTCCTCGCTGTCCGACTTCGCCGACAAGATCGATGCCAACCCGGCCTCGATGGTGCAGGCGTTGTTCCACCTCGGCGAGATGGTCACCGCCACCCAGTCGGTCTCCGACGACATCCTCGAGCTGCTCGGCTCCGAGATGGGCTACGAGGTGCAGATCGTCTCTCCGGACGACGAGGACCGCGAGCTGCTCGATTCGTTCGACCTCTCCTACGGCGAGAACGAGGGCGACGAGAGCGATCTGGTCATCCGGCCACCGGTGGTCACCGTCATGGGTCACGTCGACCACGGCAAGACCAAGCTGCTGGACGCCATCCGGAACACCCACGTGGTGGACAAGGAAGCCGGCGGCATCACCCAGCACATCGGTGCCTACCAGGTGGCGACCCACCTGAACGACGAGGAACGGCTGATCACCTTCATCGACACCCCGGGTCACGAGGCGTTCACCGCCATGCGTGCCCGCGGGTCGCAGTCCACGGACATCGTGGTGCTGGTGGTCGCGGCCGACGACGGCGTGATGCCGCAGACGGTCGAGGCGATCAACCACGCCAAGGCCGCGGACGTGCCGATCGTGGTGGCGATCAACAAGATCGACAAGGAGGGGGCCAACCCCGACAAGATCCGCCAGCAGCTCACCGAGTACGGGCTGGTCGCCGAGGAGTACGGCGGCGACACCATGTTCGTGGAGATCTCGGCCAAGGCCAGGATCAACATCGACGGCCTGCTGGAGTCGATCCTGCTGACTGCCGACGCGGCGCTGGACCTGCGGGCGAACCCGAACATGGAAGCGCAGGGTGTGGCCATCGAGGCGCACCTGGACCGCGGCCGTGGTGCGGTGGCGACCGTGCTGGTGCAGCGCGGCACCCTGCACGTCGGCGATTCGATCGTGGCCGGCAACGCCTACGGGCGGGTCCGGGCCATGCTCGGCGACAGCGGCGAGAACGTCGCGGAGGCAACGCCTTCGCGTCCGGTGCAGGTGCTCGGGTTCACCTCGGTGCCCGGCGCCGGCGACTCGTTCATGGTCGTCGAGGAGGACCGGGTCGCCCGGCAGATCGCCGAGCGGCGGCAGGCCAGGGCGCGCAAGGCGCAGATCGGCAACCGTCGGCGGATCTCCTTGGAGGACCTGGGCGCAGCCCTGGCCGAGAAGAAGATCGAGCAGCTCACGCTGATCATCAAGGGCGACAACTCCGGCACCGTCGAGGCGCTGGAAGATTCGCTGCTGAAGCTCGACGTGGGTGCCGAGGTCGATCTGCGGGTGGTGCACCGCGGCGTCGGCGGCATCACCCAGGACGACATCAACCTGGCGGTGATCACCGACGCCATCGTCATCGGCTTCAACGTCAAGCCGGTGCGCGGCGTGCAGGAGATGGCCGACCGCGAGGGCGTCGACATCCGCTACTACACGGTGATCTACCAGGCCATCGACGAGGTGGAAGCGGCGCTCAAGGGCCTGCTCAAGCCCGAGTTCGAAGAGGTCAGGACGGGCTCGGCGGAGGTGCGGGAGATCTTCCGGTCCTCCAAGTTCGGCAACATCGCCGGCTGCATCGTGCGCACCGGGGAGATCCGCCGGAACGCCAGGGCCAGGTTGCTGCGCGGTGGCGTGGTGATCAACGACAACCTGCAGATCGATTCGCTCCGCCGGTTCAAGGACGATGCCACCGAGGTCCGCGAGGGCTTCGAATGCGGTATCGGACTCGGGTCGTGGAACAACATCGAGGTCGAGGACACCATCGAGACCTTCGAGGTGCGGGAGAAGCCGCGCACCTAGGTCGGTGCCGGCTCAGTTCGACAATGGGGTGCGCCGGTCCGCTTGCTGCGGGCCGGCGCATTTCCGTGCCGAGTGCCGACCACGGACCGACTGCCCACCGATTCCGGGCAATCAGTCACCGGCTGCGGCCTTCTACCGGCCGGCTCGCGTAGGCGCACGAGCCCTGCACTCCGGATCCATCATCCGGGGTGTTGGATGAAGGCGGAGCACCACTGAGATGACGCAGTGAAATGAACGCTGAAATGAACGCTGAAAAATGAACGCTGAAGATGAACGCTGAAGAGCGGTGTACGTCGGCATCCTGGAGTGTGACGTGCTGCTCGGTGAGGTCGACTCGCTCAAGCACAAGCGTGCGATCGTCCGGCCGGTGCTGGCCAGGCTTCGGCGGCTGGAGGTTGCGGTGAGCGAGGCGGGCGATCCCGATCGTCACCGCCGCGCGTTGATCGCCGTGGCCACCGTGTCCGGCGATCCGGCGCAGGTCAACCGGGTGCTGGACAGTTGCGAACGGCAGGTAGCCGGGGAGGTGGAGATCGAACTGT
Source organism: uncultured Actinomycetota bacterium (assembly GCA_963709895.1). Lineage (GTDB taxonomy): Bacteria > Actinomycetota > Actinomycetes > Mycobacteriales > Nakamurellaceae > Nakamurella. Next base: position 94,816 of record CAVPYD010000009.1, read on the forward strand.
TGGCCACCAGGCGCCGCATCGTCGGCGCTCACGACGAGTAGGGAACGCCGGACCACAGCGAGCCGGTCCACAGCGAGAGGGGAACGAACCCATGGCAGATTCCGCACGCGCCCGCCGGTTGGCCAAACGCATCGTGGCGATCGTGGCCACCGAGCTCCAGCACCAGGTCAAGGACCCGAGGCTGGCCCTGGTCACCGTCACCGCGGCGACCGTCACACCAGATCTGCGGGAGGCGACCGTCTTCTACACCGTGTACGGCACCGACGAAGAGGTCCAGGAGACGTCCCAGGCGCTGGCCAGCGCCACCGGGGTGCTGCGGTCCGCGGTCGGCCAACAGACCGGCATCAAGTTCACCCCGACGCTCGCCTTCAAACTGGACACCGTGCCCGAGAACGCCCACCGCATCGAGGATCTGCTCGCTGCTGCCCGGGCCGCCGACGCCGAGGTCGCCGAGCGTGCCGCCGGCGCCAGCTACGCCGGAGATCCCGACCCGTACCGTCGCCCCGACGAGGTCGAGGAGGAAGCTGACGTTCCTGAGGGAGTCGGACCGCAGGGAATCGGCACCGGGGCCGGCAGTCTGCCCGCGGCCGCTGCTTCGACCCCTTCTGTGTCCACACTTTCCGGGGCGACGCCGGAGGCCAGCGGCATTCCGCACAACCACGACGCCGACATCGGGGGCGAGGACCCGGTCGACCGGTTCGGCGAGCCGATCGAAGCGCAAGCCGGCGCCGGCGACCGCGGCTGATCGACTTCTGCGGCGGCGGCCCGTTCGGCCGGTGAGCCCACTGCGATGAGACGGACCCGGATTAGACGCAGCTGTCGAGGGGTGACACGATCGGAGGCACGGCTCCCGGGTACATCCGGGTTGGTGACCGGGAGGCGATGTGACGAACACCCGTGCGGTGCGTTCGCGATCCCGGTCCTCACCCGTCCGTCGGCCGGTGACGACGGTGAGTGATGGTGATCCGACTGGCGATGGCGCAGGTGCGGCCGCCCAGCTGTCCGACATGGACGTGGCGACGGAGCTGCTGATCCGGGCGACGGACGCCGTACTGGTCGGTCACGTGCACCCCGATGCCGACGCGTTGGGCAGTGCGCTGGCGCTCGGCCTCGGCCTCGAGCGGCGGGGCGTCCCGGTGGCGGTGTCCTTTGCCGAGCCCGGTGAGATCCCGGAGAGCCTGCGCTCGCTGCCTGGCGGCCACCTCGTCGTGCCGGCTGACGAGGTGCCAGCTCATCCGGACCTGCTGGTCAGCCTGGATGTCGGGTCGGCGGCGCGATTGGGTTCGCTGGACCGGCTGTTGGGCTCGGCACGGCAGAGCCTGATCATCGACCACCATCCGTCCAACACCAGGTTCGGCGATCACCACCTCGTCGACCCCAGCGCCGAAGCCACGGTGGTGCTGGTGGCCAGGCTGCTCGACCGGCTCGGCGTCGCCATCGACCTGGCGATCGCGGAGAACCTGTACGCCGGTCTGGCCACCGACACCGGGCATTTCCGGCACGCCGATTCCGATGCCCATCGGTTGGCCGCCCGGTTGATCGACATCGGCGTGCGGCCGGCCGACCTGCTGCGGCCGATCACCGACAGTCACCCGTTCGGCTGGTTCGCCATGCTGTCACAGGTACTGGGCAAGGCCGTGCTGGTCCCGCAGGCAGCCGGCGGTCGCGGACTGGTCAGCACCACCATCGACCTGGAAACCTCCGCCGGGATGCGGTCCGAAGAACTGGACTCGGTGATCGACATCCTGCGCACCGCGCGGGAGGCGGCGGTCGCGGTGGTCCTCAAGCAGACGAGCCCCACGGTCTGGCAGGTGTCCCTGCGCTCCAACCCGCCCGTCGACGTCGCCGCGCTGGCCAGCGCGCTCGGCGGGGGCGGGCACATCAGGGCCGCCGGGTTCACCCACCACGGCGATCCGGACGCCGCCATGGCCGCGATCCTGGCAACCCTGGATCGCTGAACCTCGCGCGCCGGCTGCGCGGCTGGTCACTTCACCGACCGGGCCGGGCGGTTGCCTGTGCGTGATGACGCCCACGAATGTCGGCCAGATCCTTGGTCGGAACGGGGTGCGTCCGCCATCATAGATACAACATGGATACAGAAGCCTGCTCCGCCGCCGACCGGGTGTACGAGCACGTCCGCACCGGGATCCTGACTCGCCGCTACCCCGACAACGAACTGCTGTCCGAAGGTGTGCTGGCGGCCGAGACCGGGGTTTCCCGTACCCCCGTCCGCGAGGCGCTGCTGCGGCTGGAAGCCCAGGGGATGATCCGGCTGCTGCCCAAACGCGGCGCGTTGGTGCTGCCGGTGACGGCCCAGGAATGGCGGGACGTGCTGGCGACCAGGCTGCTGGTCGAGACGGATTGCACGCGGTCGGTCATCATGGCCGGTCGCGGACCCGCTCTTGCCCGTGCGCTGACCGGGCCGCTCGATGCTCTCCGCCATGCCGCCGACGCCGGTGACGTCACCGGGTACGCCGCGGCCGACCGCGACTTTCACGCCTGCATCGTGGCTGCCGCCGGCAACCAGATCCTGATCAGGCTGTACGCAACGCTGCGCGATCGGCAGCTGCGCATGGGCACCGCCAATCTGCTGGCCGCCGGTGCGCAGGCGGACGCCGCCCGGATGCACAGCACCGTGCACGACCACCAGGTGATCGCCGACGCCATCGGGGCCGCCGATGCGGTGCTCGCCGAACGGCTCACCCGGCTGCACCTGGCGCACGCCGACCAGGCGCTGCGCGGTGATCCCTTGGAGGGCGATCCCGTCGAAGGCGATCCCGCCGATCGCGACGGCAGCACCTTCGATCAGGAACGGCCGGTCCAGCCCGCGCTCAGCCCGGCGACCGCATGATCAGCATGTCCGAGGTGGCCGAGAAGGCCCGCAGGAAAGCCTGGCTGATCTGGTCGGTCGGGGTGGGCGTCTACCTGCTGGCGGTGTTCCACCGGACCTCACTCGGCGTTGCCGGTCCGATGGCCACCGAGCGCCTCGGCCTCTCGGCCGGGCAGCTGAGCACCTTCGTGATGCTGCAACTCGGGGTCTACGCCGCCATGCAGGTGCCGACCGGGATCCTGGTCGACCGCTTCGGGCCGCGCCGGATGCTGCTGGTCGCCACCGTGATCATGGGGTCGGCCCAGCTGCTGTTCTCCCAGGTGGAGAGCTATCCGCTGGCCCTGCTGGCCAGAGGACTGCTGGGGTGCGGCGACGCGATGACCTACGTGTCGGTGCTCCGGCTGGCCGCCGGCTGGTTCCCGGCCCGCCGCTATCCGGTGCTGGTGACGTTCACCGGGCTCGTCGGCATGTCGGGCAACGTGGTGGCCACGGTCCCGCTGACCCTGATGCTCAGCAGCCTGGGTTGGGGTCCGACCTTCGCCATCGCCGGCGGCATGTCGCTGGCCTACGGCCTGCTGCTGCTGCGCCCCGCGGTGGCCGCCCCTTATCGCGAGGCCGAACGCGCCGATGGACCGGTCGGCGGACGGCGGGTGCTCGGTGAGGTCAAGAACGCGTGGCGGTTGCCCGCCGGCCGGCTGGCCTTCTGGGTGCACCTGTCGACGATGGCCGGGCCGACCGCGTTCGCCGTGCTGTGGGGCTTCCCCTACCTGACCCAGGGACTGGGTTACACCCCGGCGACGGCCTCGACACTGCTGATGCTGCTGGTCATCGGTGGCCTGGTGGCCAATCTGATCATCGGGCCCACGCTGGCCCGGCGGCCGGCGATCCGCGGCCCGCTGGCGGTGAGCGTGGCAGCGATGTGCCTGGTCGGCTGGCTGGTGCTGATCCTCTGGCCGGGTGGGGTACCGCCGTTCGCGGTGGTGATCGCCGTCGTCTGCGTGTTCTCGGTGGGTGGTCCGGCGTCGTCGGTCGGCTTCATGCTGGCCCGCGACTACAACCCGGCGCACCGGATCTCCACGGCCACCGGGCTGGTCAATGTTGGCGGTTTCTGCGGCGCGGTGTTCGTGGTGTTCGCCGTCGGGCAGATCCTGGACTACCTGGAGCCGGGCGCGCAGACGCACTCCCTGGGCGCCTACCGCTGGGCGCTGGTCGCCATCGCCGCGATGACCGCGTTCGGCATCTTCCGGATGACCACCTGGCTGCTGCGCACCCGGGTCGGGGTGCTGCGCGCCGCCGCCCGCGGCGAGGAGGTGCCGGTGACCATCGTGGCGCACAAATGGGACCTGCTGGGCACCGGCGAGTTCCGCGTCGTATCGGCGGCGCTGCACCACGAACAGGCGCAGGGGGCCGACCCGGCCGACCGCGCTGGCGCCGCCACGGAACCCGCCGCGCACCCTGCGTCCCCCATCCCGCCGCGATGAACCGAGCACCGGGCCGGCCGCCCATCGACGACCGGCCGGCACCGTCGCTGCCGCCGGGCGGGGGATTGCTGCTGGTCGACAAGCCCTCCGGCTGCACGTCGCACGACGTCGTCGGCCGGCTCCGGCACATCCTGCGGACCCGGCGGATCGGGCATGCCGGCACCCTGGACCCGATGGCCACCGGGCTGCTGGTGCTCGCTGTCGACCGGTCCACCAAGCTCCTCGGGCACCTGGCGTTGACCGACAAGAGCTACCTGGGCACCATCCGGCTAGGTCAGCAGACCGACTCCGACGATGCCGACGGAACGGTGATCGCGACCCGACCGGTCGCCGGGATCGTCGATGACGACATCCGTGCCGGGGTCGCCGCCTTGACCGGTCCGCTGCTGCAGGTGCCCAGTTCGGTGTCCGCGATCAAGGTCGACGGCCGGCGTGCCTACGAGCTGGTCCGCAGCGGCGAAACGGTCGAGCTGGCGGCGCGGGCGGTGACCGTGTCCCGGTTCGAGCATCGTCGGATCGCCGCGGCGCGGCGAGGGCGAGCACGGCCCGTTCATCGACCTCGATGTCGAGGTGGACTGCACCACCGGGACCTACATTCGTTCACTGGCAAGGGATCTCGGCACCGCGCTTGACGTTGGCGGCCATCTGACCCGGCTCCGCCGGACCAGGGTCGGACCGTTCGATGTTCGGCCGGCGGTCGACGTCTTCGGTACCGACAGTGCTTCTGCCGCAACCGATGTCGACGGCCGAGTCGAGCGGTCGCGTGGCGGGCCGCCGCGACCTCCGGTCACCGAGTCGTTCGCTGCAGCGGTTGCCGGGGCAGTGATCCCGGCCGGGGATGCGGTGCATCGCGCCTTCCCTGCCAGGTCCGTCGACGCGTCCCAGGTGGTCGACCTGCGGCACGGGCGGACCATCGAAGCCGCGGGAATCGACGGCACCTACGCCGCGTTCGGCCCGGACGGTGCGCTGATCGCGCTGGTCGTTGAGCAGGACGCGGTCGCCAGATCGGTCCTCGGCTGGCAGGTCGGGTAGGAATCTAGGGCCAGCGGGGCGTCGCCGCCCGCGTGTCGATCGGCGCCTCGTGGCAGTCTGACCCGGGGACCGACAGGCGAGCCAACCGGGAGGACGGCGTGGAACACTGGCGCGGCATCGACGAGATCCCCGCGAGTTGGGGACGCTGCGTGCTGACCATCGGCGTGTTCGACGGTGTGCACCGCGGTCACCAGGCGCTGATCCGGGAGGCGGTGCGGACCGGCCGCTCGCTCGGCATGCCCACCGTGCTCATGACGTTCGATCCGCACCCGGCCGAGGTCGTCCGGCCCGGTAGCCACCCGGCGCTGTTGACCACCTTGCGCCGGCGCGCGGAACTGGTTGACGAGCTGGGTGTCGACGCGTTCCTGGTGCTGCCGTTCACGGTGGCGCTCTCGCAGGTCAGCGCCGAGGAATTCGTGCACGACGTGATCGTGGACCGGCTGCACGCGGCCAGCGTGGTGGTCGGGGAGAACTTCCGGTTCGGCCATCGCGGCGCGGGCTCGGTCGACCTGCTGCGCGAGCTGGGTCCGCGCTTCGGGTTCACCGTCAACGGCATCGAGCTGGTCGTCGAACCGGACGCGGTCACCGTCACGTCCACGTACGTGCGGTCCTGTGTCGCCGCCGGGGACGTCGGCGCGGCCGCGGAGGCGCTCGGCCGGCCCCACCGGGTCGACGGCTACGTCGTGCACGGGGACGGCCGCGGCGGCAGCCAACTCGGCTACCCGACCGCCAATCTGGACACCGTCACGCACGCCGCCATTCCCGCCGACGGGATCTACGCGGGCTGGTTCGTGCTGGGCACCCGCAGGTCACCTGCCTCGATCTCGATCGGCACGAACCCGACGTTCTCCGGCCGGGTGCGCACGGTAGAGGCGTTCGTCATCGACGAGGGCGGCAACTTCTACGGGCGCCGGGTGGCCTTCGACTTCATCGAGCGGCTCAGGGACACGGAGAAGTACGACTCGGTCGAGGCGCTGATCGCGCAGATCGACGCGGACGTCGCCCGGACCAGGACTGTTCTCGGCCTGTCCTGAGCCGCCGGGCCGGCTCCAGAGCCGGCGGCTTGGGGCTAACATCAGCACATGCGAATGCACATAGAGCTGGATGACGATCTCGTTGCCCGGGTCGATGCGCTGAGTGGTCCGCGGGGGCGTAGCGCGTTCGTTCGAGCGGCGGTCGAACGTGCCGTGCTGCAGGCACGCCGCTGGGCGGACATCGAAGCGGCTGCGGGTGCTATCCCCGACGAGGGTCACGACTGGGATCGGGACCCGGGGGCCTGGGTGCGCGAGCAGCGTCACGCAGACGCGCGACGCGGTGGGTGACTGGTGATTCGAATCCTGGATTCGACAGTGTTGATCGACTTCTTGCGCGGCCGGCCGGTCGTTGATCGGGTCGCGAGTTTGCGGGATGCGGACGACATTCCGGCGACGACAGCGATCAATGTCGAGGAGATCGTCCGGGGTCTGCGCGCTGAGGAGGTTCCGGCGGCGCGGCGACTTTTCGATGGCCTGGCCCTGCTGCCGATCGATGCCGACATTGCCTGGCAGGCGGGCAGCTGGCGGCGCTCGTTCGCGGTCAAGGGGGTGACCCTGTACCAGGCGGATTGTTTGATCGCAGCTACTGCGCTGAAGTATCACGCGGCGCTGATGACCGGCAACCCCAAGGACTTTCCCATGGACGACGTCGCGGTCGAACACTGGCCGGTGGGCAGGTAACGAACAGCAGGGGCGGGCGCGCCGTCCGCTACTCCGAGGCCGCCTCGGCGTTGTGCTGGGGCACCGGATGCTGGCCGACCGCGTGGTCGCGCACCGGGCGGGTGGCCGCCGGGTCCGGGTCGGTGGACGGCCCGACGATGCCCTGAACCCGCAACGCCGGGGGCACCGGCACCGTCCGGTCCAGGTCAAGGGCGGGAATCCCGTGCAGGGCATAGCGCTGTTCGGCGCACAGTTCGGCCAGTGCCTGTTTGATGCTTCCCCTGATCACCTTCGGGAAGCTGAAGTACCCGTGCGGCATCCCCACGTACTCGGTCAGCCTGACCTGGACACCGGCCGCCTGCAGTGCCCGCGCGTAGCGGATGCCGTCGTCGCGCAGCGGGTCGTACTCGGCGACCTGGATGAGGGCCGGCGGCAGTCCGGACAGGTCCTCGGCCAGGATCGGCGAGGCCATCGGGTCGTTCGGGTCGCCGTCGGGCCCCAGGTAGTGGTCCCGGAAGCTGACCATGCTGGCCGAAGACAGGATGGGCCAGTCCGCCACCGCCGACTGGCTGGCGTCGAATTCCGCCGGGGTGCGCAGATCGGTCGCCGGATACATCAACGCCTGATGGGTGATCTTCGGTCCGCCGCTGTCCCGCAGCAGCTGGCAGACGACGGTGGCCAGGTTGCCGCCCGCACTGTCGCCCATGACGCCGATCCGGCCGACGTCCACCCCCAGTTCCTCGGCGTGCCCGGCGACCCATTTCACCGCGGCGAGGCTGTCCACCACCGCCAGCGGGAATCGGTAGGTCGGGGCGAGCCGGTAGTCGACCGAGACCACCACCGCGCCCACCCCGATGCACACCTGGCTGCACAGCCAATCCGACTGGTCCAGCGCGCCGAGCGTGAAACCGCCGCCGTGGAAGTTGATGATCACCGGTCCGCCGGAGCTCTGATGCTCCGAGCGGTAGATCCGGACCGGAACCCGTTCGCCGTCCTGCTCGATCAGCCGGTTCTCGGTGATCACGCCCTTGGCCAGGCTGCCGGTCACCCCGACGGCCAGCTTGCCGTGACCGGCGAGGCGTTGCTGCGCCTTGACCATCTGTTCCGGCGTCATGGAGGCGACGGTTCCGCCCGGTGCGTGAGCGAGAATCCACGCCAACGACCGCACCCGCCAATTCAGCTTGGCCACCGCAAACTCCTACTCACCGGTAACTTACGTTCGGCTCCATCTTGCCAGCTCGGCGAGCTCCGTGCGGCACCGTCCGCGACTGTCGCCTGCCGGGCGCACCCTCCGGGTTGACCGGACCGGCCCGTCACCGCTGGTAACATGGCGTGTTGGGTTCGGCTGCAGTCCGTGGCGGCCGACACCGTCATCCCCCCGGCACTGTCGTCCGGAGCGGGCAGAACACGGTACTGATCATTCAAGGAGCACAAGACGTGGCGTTGACCGCCGAGCAGAAGAAGGACATCCTCGCCGAGTACGGGCTGCACGACTCGGACACCGGATCGGCCGAGGCGCAGGTCGCGATGCTGACCAAGCGCATTTCCGAGCTCACCGAGCACCTCAAGCAGCACAAGCACGATCACCACTCCCGCCGCGGCCTGATGGCACTGGTCGGACGCCGCCGCCGGCTGCTCCGCTACCTGCAGACCATCGACATCAACCGCTACCGCACCCTGATCGAGCGGCTGGGCCTGCGCCGCTAGCGCCGTGACCGTCAGGGGAGTGCCTCCGGGCCTCCCCTGACGTTCATCACCCGCCGCGCCGGCGCCCACGCCGGTCGCGACACCGCCACCGTCCATCGGCCCACCCGCCCTTCGGTCCCGGCAGGGACCCGATCCGGATCGGCCCCAATCCCACCCCGTGCCACCGACGAGCCCGTCAGCGCATCACTCGACGACGATCGCGGCCGGTCCTCGGTAGTGGCCACCGGAACCCGAACGCCCCTCGTGCGGCGCCCGGCGTTCCGACGGCTTCGATCGAAGGCCGGCTCCGCCGAGACGCCGATGCCCTGCCTGGACACCGTTCGTGGCCTCCCACAACACCGACATCCGGGTTGTGCAGAACAAGGAGACCCATGTCCGATCCCACCGCCACCAGCGCGACCGCTGTCCTCGACAACGGCGCGTTCGGCACCCGCACCATCCGCTTCGAGACGGGCCGGTTGGCCCAGCAGGCCGCCGGTTCTGTCGTCGCCTACCTCGACGAGGACACCGTCCTGCTGTCGGCCACCACGGCCGGCAAGCACCCCAAGGAGCAGTTCGACTTCTTCCCGCTGACCATCGACGTCGAGGAGCGGATGTACGCCGCCGGTCGCATCCCCGGCTCGTTCTTCCGTCGCGAGGGCCGTCCGTCCGAGGACGCCATCCTCACCTGCCGGCTGATCGACCGGCCGCTGCGCCCGACGTTCACCGCCGGGCTGCGCAACGAGGTCCAGGTCGTCATCACCGTGCTGGCGCTGAACCCCGACGCGCTCTACGACGTGCTGGCGATCAACGCCGCGTCCGCGTCCACCCAGATCTCCGGCCTGCCGTTCTCCGGCCCGGTCGCCGGCGTCCGCGTCGCGCTGATCACCGGCGAGTCGGGCGAGAGCCAGTGGGTGGCCTTCCCGACCCACTCGCAGCTGGAGAAGGCCGTCTTCGACATGGTCGTCGCCGGGCGCATCGCGGGCGACGACGTCGCCATCATGATGGTGGAAGCCGAAGCTACCGAGAACACCGTCGACCTGGTCGCCGGCGGAGCCACCGCGCCGACCGAAGAGGTCGTCGCCGCTGGGCTGGAGGCTGCCAAGCCGTTCCTCCGCGCGCTGTGCCAGGCGCAGTCCGAACTGGCCGCCACCGCGGCCAAGCCGGTCGCCGAGTTCCCGCTGTTCCCGCCGTACGAGGGTGACGTGTACGAGGCCGTCGAGAATGCAGCGAACGCGCACAATCTGGCCGAGGCGCTGACCATCCCGGGCAAGCAGGACCGGGACAACCGCACCGACGAGATCAAGGCCGCGATCTACGACCAGCTGGCCGAGCAGTTCGCCGGACGGTCCTCCGAGATCGGCAACGCCTTCCGCAGCGTCACCAAGAAGCTGGTCCGCCAGCGGGTGCTGCGCGACAAGGTCCGCATCGACGGCCGCGGGCTCACCGACATCCGCACCCTGGGTGCCGAGGTCGGCTACCTCCCGCGGGTGCACGGCAGCGCGCTGTTCGAGCGCGGCGAGACCCAGATCCTGGGCGTCACCACGCTGAACATGCTCCGGATGGAGCAGCAGCTGGACACGCTGTCGCCGGAGAACCGCAAGCGCTACATGCACAACTACAACTTCCCGCCCTACTCGACCGGTGAGACCGGCCGGGTCGGTTCGCCCAAGCGCCGGGAAATCGGCCACGGTGCGCTGGCCGAGCGGGCCCTGGTGCCCGTGCTGCCGTCCCGCGAGGAGTTCCCGTACGCCATCCGTCAGGTGTCGGAAGCGTTGGGCTCCAACGGTTCCACCTCGATGGGCTCGGTCTGTGCCTCCACGCTGAGCCTGCTGAACGCCGGGGTTCCGCTGAAGGCGCCGGTGGCCGGCATCGCCATGGGACTTGTTTCCGACACCGTCACCGACGACGAGGGACACGAGTCCGTGCAGTACGTCGCGCTGACCGACATCCTGGGCGCCGAGGACGCGTTCGGCGACATGGACTTCAAGGTCGCCGGCACCAAGTCCTTCGTCACCGCGCTGCAGCTGGACACCAAGCTGGACGGCATCCCCTCTGACGTTCTGAAGGGTGCGCTGACCCAGGCCCGCGACGCCCGGCTGACCATCCTGGAGGTCATGGGCGAGGCGATCGACGCGCCGGACCCGATGAGCCAGTTCGCGCCGCGGATCACCACCATCAAGGTCCCGGTCGACAAGATCGGCGAGGTGATCGGGCCGAAGGGCAAGATGATCAACTCGATCACCGAGGCCACCGGCGCGGAGATCGCCATCGAGGACGACGGCACCATCTTCGTCTCCGGTGCCGACGGCCTGGCCGTGCAAGCGGCGATCGACACGATCAACGCGATCGCCAACCCGCAGCTGCCCAAGGTCGGCGAGCGGTTCCTGGGCACCGTGGTGAAGACGACCGCGTTCGGCGCGTTCGTCTCGCTGCTGCCCGGCCGTGACGGCCTGGTGCACATCTCCAAGCTGGGCAACGGCAAGCGGATCGCCAAGGTCGAGGACGTGGTCAGCGTCGGCGACAAGCTGCAGGTCGAGATCGCCGAGATCGACGCCCGCGGCAAGATCAGCCTGGTGCCGGTGCAGGCCGACGCCGCCGCTGGTTCCGCGGCGGCCCCGGCCGACGCCGTTCCGGCACAGGTCTGAGTCGACCGGATGGCTGCGCGTGCCCGGCGGACCCGTGTCCTGGAACGGGGTGCGGACGGTTCGGCGGTGACCTGCTCTGAGCTGCCCGGCGGCGTCCGGGTGGTCACCGAGAGCGTGCCGGGCGCGCGCAGCGCCTCCGTCGGCGTGTGGGTCGGGGTGGGCTCGGTCGACGAGACCCCCCGGCTCGCCGGCGCCTCGCACTACCTGGAGCACCTGCTCTTCAAGGGCACCAAAAGCCGTACCGGGTACGACATCTCGGCGGCGGTGGACGCGATCGGCGGCGAGCTGAACGCGTTCACCTCGCACGAGTACACCTGCTACTACGCGCGGGTGCTGGCCGAGGAGGCGGCGACCGCGGTGTCCCTGGTCTGCGATGTGGTGCTGGACGCGACCATCGCCAGGGCCGACGTGGACATCGAACGCGGGGTGATCCTGGAAGAGATCGCGATGCGTGACGACGACCCCGAGGACACCCTCGGTGACGTCTTCGCCGCCGCGTTGTTCGCCGGCCACCCGGTGTCGGCGCCGGTCATCGGGACCGTGCAGACCATCTCGGCGATGACCAGGCAGCAGGTCGCCGGGTACTACCACCGGCGGTACACGCCGGACCGGATGGTGATCGCGGTCGCCGGCGGGGTCGATCATGCCGATGTGCTCCGCTGGGTCCGGGCAGCCTTCCGGGACCGGATCACGCCGTCGGCGACGCACGACCCGACGGAGATCAGGCCCGCGCCGCCACGAACGGGGAAGGGCCGGGTCGTCACCAAGCCGGGCACCCTCGTCGTGCACAAGGACACCGAGCAGGCGCACCTGTGCATCGGGGTGCCGGCCGGCAATCGCCACGACCCGGATAGGGCGGTGCTCGCCGTGTTATCAGCGATCCTCGGCGGCGGGATGAGCTCGCGACTGTTCCGCAGCATCCGTGAGGAACATGGGCTCGCCTACTCGGTCTACTCCGGCGCATCCTCCTACGCCGACGTCGGGTCGTTCTCCGTCTACGCGGGGTGTCTGCCGGATCACCTCGGACAGGTGGCCAAGCTGATCGGGCAGGAACTCGCTGTGGTCGGGGAGTCCGGCATCACCCTGGAAGAGTTGCGCCGCGCGCAGGGTCAGCTCACCGGATCGCTGGTGCTCGCCCTGGAGGACTCCGAGTCCCGGATGAGCCGGGTGGGCAAGAACATGCTGGTCAGGACGGGCTACCGGTCGGTTGACGACGAACTGGCCGACATCAGGGCCGTCACGGCAGACCAGGTCGCGGCCCTCGCCGCCCGGCTGTTGCACCGGCCGCTCACGGCCGCCGTGGTGGGCCCGTACGCTTCGACCGACGACCTTCCCGCCGAGTTCTCCGAACTGACCGGCTGACGGGCTGATCCGGTCGTGAGCATCGAGTGCCGGCCACCAGAGGTGGCCAGGACAGAAACGGGGCAGCGGTCATGACGGACGAGGTCTTGCGGGTCGGCGTGATCGGCGCGCGCGGGCGGATGGGCTCCGAGGTCTGCCTGGCGGTCGACGCCGCGGACGATCTCGATCTGGTGGCGGCCGTGGGGTTGGGCGACTGGCTGTTCTCGCTGTCCGACGGCGGTAGCCAGGTGGCGGTCGATTTCACCCACCCGGACGCGGTGATGGAGCATGTCCGGTTCTGCATCGACCAGAACATCCACGCGGTGGTCGGCACCTCCGGGTTGACCGAGGAGCGGCTGAACACCATTCGGGAATGGCTGTCCGTCAAGCCGGATCTGGGCGTCATCGTGGTGCCGAACTTCGCCATCGGCGCGATCCTGACCACCCGGTTCGCCCGGTTGGCGGCCAGGTTCTTCGAATCCGCCGAGATCATCGAGATGCATCACGCCGGGAAGGCCGACGCGCCGTCCGGCACCGCCTACAGCTCGGCGCAGGCCATCGCGCAGACCCGCAAGGAACTCGACCTCGGGCCCGTCCCGGACGCCACCACCCACCAGGCGGACGGCGCCCGCGGCGCCGACATCGACGGGATCCACGTGCACTCCGTGCGCCTGCCCGGCCTTGTCGCCCACCAGGAGATCATCCTGGGCAGCGCGGGGGAGACCCTGACCATCCGGCACGACTCGCTTGCACCGCTCGTCCTTCATGCCAGGTGTGCTGGCCGCGATCCGCGCCGTCCCGAACCGGCCCGGACTGACCGTCGGCCTGGACGAGTTGCTCGGGCTCTCGGACTGACCTCGGCGTGCGGATCCGGCTGATCGTCGGCCTGCTGGTCGCGTCCCTCGTCGTCTATTTCTGGCTGCTCGCCGACCGGGCGCTGGCGCTGATCGCGTCGGGTTCGGCCGCCGGCATCGCGTTGGGCATCGGGGTGCTGCTGCTGCCCATCCTCGGCGTGGTGGTGGTCGTTTTCGAGCTGCGTTTCGGTTGGCAGACAGAGACTCTCGGCCGGCGGCTGGACGGCGACGGCGGGCTGCCCGATGATTCGACGCTGCCCCGGCGGCCGTCCGGACGGGTGGACCGGGACGCCGCGGACGCCTACTTCGAGGTCGTCCGGGTCCAGGTGGAGGCCGAGCCGGAGGACTGGCGGGGCTGGTACCGGCTGGCGCACGCCTACGACCTGGCCGGCGACCGGAAACGGGCCCGCTCGGCGATGCGGCACGCCATCGAACTGGCGCGCGCGGCCGGCGGTCCGGCGAAGACGGACTGAGCCCCCGGGCGCCTGATCGGCGAGGGCCGGGTGCACACCGGACGGGACGTCGGGCTCAGACCGCAACCAGGTCGACGCTGCCGGAGTACCGGATCTCGAAGATCGGCTCCGCGCCGGTGTCGAGCTCGCGGCGCAGGCCGTCCGCCGACCACCCCGCCGACGCCAGGAAAGCGGCGCTCGCCGTGTCGGTCTGCGGGATCCACCAGGTCGCGGCGCTGGCGCCGAGCCTGCGCAGTTCCGTGGCCGCGCCGGCCAGCAGCCGGCCGCCGTGTCCCCGCCGGCCCCAGCGCGGCACCACGTAGAGCACCTCGATCTCGCCGATCGGGGCCAGCAGGTTCCTGTCGTCGATCTCGCCCGACACCGCCGCGAACCCGACCGCCTCGCGCCCTCGTACCCGAGCAGCACCGGGCCGCCCTGCCGCAGCCGGGACTCCCACGCGGCGGCGTGCGAGGTGCGGGTCGGCCAGCACCACCTCGGCCGGCAGCAGGTCGGAGAACGCCTGCTGCCAGACCTGGATCTGCAGGTCCGCGATCGTCGCCGCGTCGAGTGCCGTCGCCCGGCCGCACGGTGCTCGGCGCCACCGCACCTCCAGACGCTCTCGCCGCATGTCGGACACCGCAACCGCTGTCGGCCACCTGAGCCAGCATGCCCGAGTTGTGCCAGTCTTCAGACCGACTGTCGGTGGGCGGTGGCAGCATGGCAACCGATGCCACCGCTCGACAGCCGCATCGCGCGGCCCGTCGAGGCCACTCCGGCCGAGACCGAGCTCGACCGCCGGGCCAGGCCACGCGCGCATCGCGATTGCCGCATCAGCAACTCGGCGGCGCTCGCCGCCGCGCCGGTGACGCCGTCCGGCGATCAATCGCGGTCACCTGAACCGGCTGGTGCAAGCCATCGGGCTGCTGCAGATCGACTCGGTGAACGTGCTGGCCAGGGCACACCTGCTGCCGATCTTCAGCCGGCTCGGTCCGTACCCGTTCACCGTGCTGGAGGGTGCTGCCTGGCCGCGTCCGGCAGCGGCGACCGGCTGCTGGTCGAGGCGTGGGCGCACGTGGCCTCGCTGGTGCCGGTGGCATCGAACCGCTGCTGCGCTGGCGGCAGGAGCAGTTCGCCGCCGAGCCGTGGGCCGAGTGGACGACCCTGCGCCGCGAGCATCCCGGCTTCCTGGATACCGTGCTGGCCGTCATCGCCGAACGGGGGCCGAGCTCGGCCGGGGACATCGAGAAGGCGTTGGAGGCGCCCGGCCGGGGGACGTCGGGCTGGTGGGAGTGGTCGATCACCAAGACGGCGTGCGAGTACCTCTTCGTGGTCGGCGCCATCGGGGTGGCCTACCGGCGCGGATTCGAGCGCTGTTACGACCTGATGGACCGGGTGCTGCCCGCCGTGAGATCCTGGCCGCACCCACGCCTCCGCGGGCGCGGACGCGAAACGAGCGCTGACGGCGCTGGCGGCGCGTTCGCACGGCATCGGCACGGTCGCGCGACATGGCCGACTACTACCGGGTCAGCGTCGCGCAGCGCCCGGATCGCGCCTGCACGACCTGGTCGAGGACGGTGAGGTATCCCGGTCCGGGTGCGCGGCTGGAAGGAGCAGGCGTACCTGCACCGGGACGCCCGGATCCCGCGCCGGGTCACCGGTGCCGCGCTGCTCTGCCCGTTCGACCCGCTGATCTGGGAACGGGCCCGGACCGAGCGGCTGTTCGACTTCCACTACCGGATCGAGATCTACACCCCGCAGCGCAGCGGCAATACGGCTACTACGTCTTCCCGCTGCTGGTCGGCGAGCAGCTGGTCGGCCGGTTCGACCTCAAGGCGGACCGGGCGAAACACGGCTGCTGGTGCAGGCGGCCTGGGTCGAGCCGGCACCGCGCGACGCCGCCGAGCCGCCGCGGACGCGGCCGCCGGTCTGGAGCTTGCTGCCAGGATGGCCTGTGGCATTGGCTGGGGCTCGGTCGGGCCGATCGTGGTGATGCGGCGCGCGGTGAGCTGCTTGGTGGCCGGACGTCGGTCACGCGGCCGGGCGTCTGGGCTGCGGCGCACCGGTAACCTGCCCGGGTGACTCCTCTGCCCGCGTCGGTGGCCGCCGGGCATCCGGCGACCGCCACCGTCGGGCGCGACATCCTGGCTCGCGGCGGTTCGGCCGCCGACGCCGTCGCCGCGATGATCCTGGCCGGCTGCGTGGCCGAGACGCTGTTCACCGGGCTCGGCGGCGGCGGCTTCGCCACCGTGTACGACGCCCGCACCCGCAGTGTGCACTGCCTGGACTTCTTCGTGGCGGTGCCCGGCCTGGACGGCACGGTGCCGGCGGCGCCGCGGGCGATCCAGGTCAGTTTCGGTGACGTCGAGGTGCCCTACGCGGTCGGCGGGCCCAGCGTCGCGGTGCCCGGCACGCCCAGCGGAGTGGCCGCCCTGCACGCCGCGTTCGGTCGCCTGCGCTGGGACGAGATCGTCTCGCCCGCAAGGGATCTGGCTCACGACGGGGTGCCGTTCCCGCTCGCCCATGCGCAGCTGCTGCCGGACGTCGCCGCCGCCATGGTGCTCGGCGACGGGGTGGCGATCTACACCCGGCCGGACGGCGACGGCGGCCGCCGGCACCTGGGTCACGGTGAGCTGCTGCACCACGAGGGCCTGGCCCACACCCTGGACGACTATCTGCAGCACGGGCCTGAGGTCCTGACGACCGGTCGGCGCGGCAGGTCACTGGTGGACGCGGTGTGGGCCGACGGCGGGGCGCTGTCGGTGGCGGACATGGCCGCCTACCGGGTGCAGGAACTGCCCGTGCAGCACGCCGAGTTCGGACCCGGGACGATCTGCGTGCGGGGCAACGACCTCGACCACTTCGCCGATACCGCGACCGCGGTCAACCGGGTGCTGGTCGGTGCCGGCCCGGTCGAGCGCGCCCGGCAGCTGGTGGCGGCGCTCCGGGCGCCCGCGCTGCGTGCCGAGACCACCACCGTGGTCGCCGTCGACGGCGAGGGAAACGCCTGCGCCGCAACGCATTCGCTCGGCCTTGGGTCGGGAATCTGGACCGGCGGGGTGCACGGCAACTCGATGCTGGGTGAGGGTGAGCTGCTGCGCGGCGAACTCCGGCCGGGGGAGCGGATGCCGTCGATGATGGTGCCGATGGTGGTCTGTGACGAGTCCGGCAGCCTGCTGGCGGTGGCCGGCGCGGCCGGCGGCAGCCGGATCCGGCCGGCGCTGCTGCAGGTGCTGACCGGCGTGCTGATCGACGGCCACGGCGCCGCCGAGGCCGTGGCGGCGCCACGGCTGGTGGCGACTCCGGACGCCGTGCACCTCGAGCCCGGCTATGCCCCCGAGGTCGTCCACGCGCTCACCCAGGACGGCGAGCAGGTCGTGCAGTGGCCCGAGCAGCGGCCGTACTTCGGGGGCGCCGCTGTCATCGCCCACGACGGTCCGGCGGCGGACCCGCGGCGCGGGGGTCTGGCGCTGCGACTGGATGCCTGAGCCTCGCCGCGTCGGGTGACCGCCGCGCCCGTCGGCGACCGAGGCGCCTACCGCACCGGCCAGGCGCTCCAGCCATCCGGTAGCTCGCCGAGCTGTTGGGCGGCCGCGAGAGTCGCCCCGCCGGGTACTGATCTCCCAGCGACGTGCCACTCTGCGCACCGTCGACCCAGCTGAACCAGAACATCAGCGGCAGGTCCCCGCCCGGGGTGTAGGCCTCGCCGTACTGCCGGCCGCCACCGCGAGGACGTGCTGCTCCAGCAGTTCGGCTTGACCGTCCGCCGTCTCGTCACAGGCGAAACACCGGCCGATCCCACCCTGGGCGCACGTACTCCGACATCCGGCAAACCTGCCTCAGACCCCGACGGCCCGCCGCAGCCTGATGTTGCCCGATGTGGTCTTCACCCGGATGTCCAGCACCGGGGCGTCGTCATCCGGCGCCTGGTCGCTGACCGCCAAATCCGTATCGGTGTTGCCGGAGATGGTGTTGAGCTCCACCGACGCCAGCGAGCCCGGATGGATGCCGATCTCCACGTCGCCGGACACCGCGATCGCCTCGGCCTGCCCGGCGGCGGCGTCCACCAGCCGGATATCGCCGGACACCGTGCGGGCGCTGGTGTTCCCGGTCGGGCTGTCCACCCGGATGTCACCAGAAGTGCTGTGCAGCAGCGCATCTGCCGTCGTGCGGTGCAGGCCGATGTCGCCGGAGGCGGTGCGGACGTCGCAGTCACCCGTCTCGGAGATGGTCACGTCACCCGATGCGGTCTGCACGACCGATCGACCGATCACCCGGTCGATGGTGATGTTGCCGGAGGCGGTGCGGGTTTCGAGCCGTTCGGCCACGCCGGTGAGCACGACGTCCGCGGACTGGGTCTGCACCCGGACCCCGGAACCGGTGGGCGCGGTGATGTGCACCGCGAAGGAGGAGCGCCAGCCCTGCCGGGCATGGTCGGTGTCGACGACAAGGGTGCCGCCGCGACCATCGGTGGTGTCCCGCAGCTCGACCAGCACCCGCTCGGCCGGGTCGACCTCGTCCTGGTCGGCGCCGTACCGGTGGTAGTCGTCCTGGTCCTCGGCGCTGCGGACGTCGAACCCACGGCGGGCGCCGTTCGACTGCCGGCCACCGGCCACGGCGCGGAAGACGTCGTCCAGGAAGCCGAACGGATGGGACGAGCTGGCGGTGACCTCCACCGTGGTGGTGGTGACGTCGGCAAGATCGAGCCTGACCTCGCCGGAGGAGTTGCGGATCTCGATGGTGATCGGGTCAGGGGTCAGAAAGGTGTGCATTAGGGATTCCTCATTCATCTGCAGCGCGTGACTAGCGCGAGTGACAGCTACTGGGGTGCAACAACAACAGCGCAAACGCGGACCGGCGAACCAGGGCGCCGGATCAGCCGCGGACGTATCCGGTCACGGTGCGGCCGCCCTGGCCGCCCGGACCGTGACCGCGGTTGCCCTTGCCGGGCACGGCCGAGCGCACCGAGTCCGACACCGCGCGGGAGATGTAGGTGTTCAGCGACACGCCCTCCTGCGCCGCGGCCCGCTCGGCCTGCGACTTGAGCTCGTTGAACAGCCGCACGGTGGTTCGCGACAGCTCACCGCCGGCGTCCTGCATGGCGCGGCGCAGGTCGTCCGGGGTCTGGCCGCCGTTGGCGGCACCCGCGTCACGAGGCGAACCGGTCCAACCGGCGGAGTCCGCCGCCGGCGGCACGGAATCCTGAGTGTGCCGGGTCACCGAAACCCGGACGTCGCGCCCGTCGAGGCGGAGTTCGACGCTGGTGTCCTCGAGCGCACCGGTCACCTCGGCGGCCAGGTCGGACAGCGCGTTCATGATGGCCAGCCGAGCGGCCGGCTCGATGGCGGAGGCGAGCAGCGCAGCCGCCCGCCGGGAGTCCTCGTCGCCGACGGACGCTGCGGTCAGCAGGTCGTCGCGGAGGTTCTGTGTGTAGGGGGTGAGATCCATGACACCACTATGACACCACGATGACGCCATTTCAAGAAGAATGACGTCATGCCTAGAATCCACGTCGTGACCACACCTGTCGAGGTACCCGGGCAAGGCCCCAGCGAGAGTCCCAGCCGCTACGTCGGCCTCCTTCGGGAGCAGGTGCGACACGAGTTCAACGCCAGCCAGCAATACATCGCGATCGCGGTCTGGTACGACTCGCACGACCTGCCGCAGCTCGCCACGCACTTCTACCGGCAGGCGGTGGAGGAACGAAACCACGCAATGATGATCGTGCAGTGGATGCTCGACCGGGACCTGAAGATCAGCATTCCCGGCGTCGACGAGGTCAAGGGCGACTTCGCGACCATCGTCGAGCCGATCGCGCTGGCGCTCGCCCAGGAGCAGAAGGTCACCGACCAGATCAAGGCGCTGTTTGCCACGGCCAGGGCGGAGGACGACTTCCTGGGCGAACAGTTCATGCTGTGGTTCCTCAAGGAGCAGGTCGAGGAGGTCGCCGCGATGACGACGCTGCTCAATGTCGCCCACCGGGCCGGCGACGACTGGTTCGACGTCGAGACGTATCTGGCCAGGGAGAGTGTCGGCGACTCCGGCGGTGACGCCAGCGCGCCGGCCGCAGCCGGTGGGGCACTGTGAGCCCGCAGTTGCTCCCGTGACCGACCAGCCGTCACCCGCCGTACCGCCCCCGCCTTCCCACGCCGAGCCGCGCGTGCAGCTCGTGGCCCGGACAGAGTTCCTCCCACCGGACGGGGTGCCGTGGACAACCGACGCCACCGGCGGCCAGGCATTGGCCGAGTTCGCGGGCCGGGCCTGCTACCAGTCGTGGTCCAAGCCGATCCCGGCCACCGCGACCAACGCCGGCTACCTGGACCACATCCTGCAGGTGGGCCACCTGTCCGTGCTCGAACACAGCACAGCGACCTTCTACATCACCGGGATCTCCCGGTCGGTGACCCACGAACTGATCCGGCACCGGCACTTCTCCTACTCGCAGCTGTCCCAGCGCTACCTGCCGCCGACCGGCCCTGAGGTCGTCGAGCCGGCCGCTGTTGCGCGAGACCCGTTGCTGCATCAGCTGTTCGAGACGGCCACGGCAGCCTCATCGCAGGCATATGCCGAGTTGCTGGAGGGCCTGGAAGCGGCAGCGGCGCAGTCGCCCGACGGCACCCTGGCCCGGAAGCAGGCGCGGCAGGCGGCCCGCGCGGTGCTGCCCAACGCCATGGCGACCGCCATCGTGGTCACCGGCAATTACCGCGCGTGGCGGCACTTCATCGGCATGCGGGCCACCGAAGCCGCCGACGTGGAGATCCGGACCCTTGCCGTTGCCCTGCTGGTCGAGTTGCAGGCGTTGGCGCCCAATGTGTTCGCCGATTTCCGGGTCAGTGCACTGCCCGACGGCACAGCCGTCGCCGCCTCCCCGCTGGTCGGCGACGGCTGAGCGAGCGACCTGCCCGAGTTACGGCAGCGTTTCGCAGGCGACGTGATCGTTGTCCGCGTCCAGGCGGGAGAAATCACCGTAGTAAGGGAAATACAGTTCGAAAAAGGCCTGGGCCTGCGCCTGGGTGGCAAAGTCTCCACAATCGCGGTCGGCCGGTCGGGGCGGAATGCCCGGCGGCGTCGGCGGTGCGGGCGGAGGCGATGGGGCCGCATTTGCCGGACGGCACACCCGGGTCGGCGAGGACAGAATGTTGACCGTGCTCAGGGCGCCATCGTTCCAGCGGATTCCGAAGATGCCGCGGGTCTGGAAATTCGCGCAGGTGCCCGGGTTGATCGGCACCCAGTTGCTGTAGCTGATCACCGATCCCGCGGTACCGGAATTGGCCGGCGTGGTGTTGCGGGTGACCGCGACCCCGTTCCTGCCCAGCGCAACGCTGGTCACCTGAACCCGTTGCGCCAGAGTCAGTTTCGTGATTCTCGCGACGCCCCGGGCCTGGGTGACCCGGCCCGCCGCGTCCCGATTCAGCTGGACGCCCACCGCGTAACTGATCCCACCGCTGGCCGGGATACCGCCGCGGTAGGCAGTTCCCGTGGTGAGCCCTTGAGTTGTCAGCGTGTCCGCGGACGCCGCCGGCGCCGCGAACATCGTCATGATCAACGCCACCACCAGGCCGGTGACGGCCCCTTTCAGTCGGACCATGCCGACCACCCCCTTTTGTGAATTGAACAGCCGTCAATGGTCGCGAGTAACCCGCGAATCCAGCCCCCGAGATCCCCCTGCTGTCGTGTCAGCAGTGCTGAATTACATCAGCTCTCGGTGAGGTCCAGTAACCACCCGAGACCGAAATCACCCGATCCGGTGAATTTCGCTCAGAGTGCCCTGACCGATGTAACGGCGAACGGCGGCCCCTGTTGGCAGGTGGTCATCAGCCCCTCCTCGAAGGACCCGGTCACCTCGACCCGCGCACCGACGGTGAGCTGTGGTGAGTCATCGCCCAGCAGGTTCGCCAGCACGGTCCCGCTGTCGTCGGCGAGCAGCAGGCAATGCGCTTCGACGCCCTCCCGGACGGTGCCCCGGAGTGTCACCTCGGTTCCGGTCCCGGCGCTCGGGACGCTGGGCAGTGCGGTGGTCGACAAACCGGTCGACAACCCTGTCGACGACCCGGCAGACGTGCGGACCGACGTGGCTGGGGCGGACTGGGCTGGGGAAGAAGGGGAGGTGGCTGGGGAGGACGGGGAGGTGCCCGGCCCGGGCGTGGTGGTGGAGGCGCACGCCGTCAGGCCGAGGCCGGCGGCGGCCATGGCCACCACGATCGCCATCGAACGCAGCCAGGTCCGCCGCCACCGGGTTGGTGCCTGCCACTGTCGTCCCGTCGGCGGCGGCGTGTCCATCGACCGCGCCAGGCCACCCGTTCCCGGGCTCATAGGCCCGTTCCCGGGCTCTCCTCGGAGCCCGCATCCAAGTCCCGCGCTGACCCTGATGCCGATCCCGGACCCGCCACGGGGCCTCCCTCGTCTCGACTGCCGCTGTTGCCGGACCGCATCACGGTACCGACCTTGACCAGACGGTGCGGGGGTCGGATTTCGTTGCAGTGACCGGTCGCGGCGGCACGCGCCGTGGTTGCGGCGGGACCGCCGACCCACCGAAGCCACGTACCGTCGAGGCATGACCCTGGCTCATTCCGAACGCGCAGCCCTCGCCGATCTGTTCGGCGAACTCGGCCCCGACCAGCCCACCCTTTGCGAAGGCTGGGACACCCAGGACCTGCTGATCCACCTGCTGATCCGGGAGCGCCGGCCGGACGCCGCGCTCGGCACCTACGTGAAGCCGTTCAGCGGCTGGACCGACAAGGTCGCCGCCGAGTACGCGAAACGGCCGTGGGGCGAGCTGATCGACGAATACCGGTCGGGCCCACCGGTGTGGAACCCGGCCGGGTGGGGCAAGTTGGACGACCTGACCAACGGCGGCGAGATGTTCATCCATCACGAGGACGCGCGCCGCGGTCAGCCGGGCTGGGAACCGCGCACAGTTGGACGCGGCATCGGTCGCGGAGCTGGAGAAGATGCTCGGATCGGGGATGTCGAAACTGGCGCTCCGCAAGTTCCCGGTCGGCATCGTCGCCGAGCTGCCGGACGGCCGACGGATCCCGCTCAAGTCCGGCGAGCCGACGGCCACCGTGACCGGCGAGCCGGGCGAGATCATCCTCTGGATGTCCGGCCGCGATGCATCGAAGGTGACCATCACCGGTGACGACGAAGCGGTTTCCGCGCTGCACGCGGGCTCGCGGGGGCTCTGACCCGCGGGGTTTCCGTCACACACCCGTCGGTGCGGTAGGGGCGTGACCGGAACGCTTGGCCACGCCCGGTAGGTTTGCTGAATATGACGACCCTCAGCGCCGGGCCGGCCGGCCGGCCAGGCCGGCCCTTCGGCACCACGCTCACCGCGATGGTCACCCCGTTCACCGCTACCGGCGAACTCGACGTGGAGGCCACCGGCCAGCTGGCCGAGCGGCTGGTCGCGGCCGGCAACAACGGCCTGGTGGTGAACGGCACCACCGGGGAGTCGCCGACCACCACCGACGCCGAGAAGGAACTGGTGATCCGGGCCGTCGTGGAGGCCGTCGGCGACCGGGCCACCGTGGTGGCCGGAGTCGGCACCTACGACACCGCGCATTCGGTCCGGCTGGCCAAGGCCGCCGAAAAGGCCGGTGCGCACGGCAATCTCGTCGTGCACGCCGTACTACTCGCGGCCCCAGCAGGAGGGCCTGCTCGCGCATTTCGCGGCCGTCGCCGATGCCACCGATCTGCCGGTGATGCTCTACGACATCCCGCCGCGGTCGGTGGTCGCGATCGAGCCCGACACGCTGCTCCGGCTGGCCGAGCACCCCAGGATCACCGCGGTGAAGGACGCCAAGGGCGATCTGCTCGCCGGCTCGAAGGTGATCGCCGGGTCCGACCTGGCCTATTACTCCGGTGACGACCCGCTGACATTGCCGTGGATGAGCATCGGCGCCGTCGGCATCGTCAGCATCATCGCGCACGTCGTCGGTCCGCACGTCCGGGCGTTGGTGGACGCGGCCGAGTCGGGTGACTACGCCACCGCCCGCAAGCTGCACGAGGTGCTGCTGCCGGCGCACCGGGCGATGGGCCGCACCGGCGGCGGCGCCGGTCTGGTGTTCGCCAAGGCGGCGCTGCGGCTGCAGGGCTTCGGAGTCGGCGATCCCCGGCTCCCGCAGATCCCCGCCACCCACGCGCAGACCGATCTGATCGCCAAGGACCTGGACGAGATCGGACCGCTGCAGTGAGCCCGACCGGTTCCAGCGGGTCCGCCGGGCAGGTCGCCGCACCGGATCCGCCGCCGCGGCTGCCCAAGGGAGCGCTGCGGGTGGTGGCGCTGGGCGGCATCGGTGAGATCGGCCGGAACATGACCGTCTACGAGTACGACGGCCGGCTGCTGGTGGTCGACTGCGGGGTGCTGTTCCCCGAGGACGGCCAGCCGGGCGTCGACCTGATCCTGCCCGATCTGCGTCTGGTCGAGGACCGGGTGGACGACATCGACGCCGTGGTGATCACCCACGGACACGAGGACCACATCGGTGCGCTGCCCTGGCTGCTGCGGCTGCGCAAGGACCTGCCGGTGATCGGCGCCAGGTTCTCCCTGGCGCTGATCGCCTCCAAGTGCCGCGAACACCGGCTGACGCCCAAACTCGAGGTGATCGCCGAGGGCGAGCGGCGCGTGATCGGGCCGTGGGACCTGCAGTTCTTCGCCGTCAACCACTCCATCCCGGACGCCCTGGCGGTCGGCATCCGCACACCGGCCGGGACCGTGCTGCACACCGGCGACATCAAGCTCGATCAGTTACCGCTGGACGGCCGGCTCACCGACCTCGCCGGGTTCTCCAAGTTCGGCGAGGAGGGCGTCGACCTGCTGCTGGTGGACTCCACCAACGCCGAGGTGCCCGGCTTCGTGGCGCCGGAGCGGGAGATCGGGCCGGTGATGGACAACTACATCGCCAAGGCCAAACAACGGGTGATCGTCGCCTCCTTCGCCTCGCACGTGCACCGCGTCCAGCAGATGCTCGACTCCGCGCAGAGCCACGGCCGCAAGGTCGCGTTCGTGGGCCGATCCATGGTCCGCAACATGCAGATCGCCCAGGACCTCGGCCTGCTGTCGGTGCCGGACGGGCTGGTCCGGTCGCTCGACAAGGCCCTCGACCTGCCCCCCGAGCAGTTGCTGCTGGTGTCCACCGGTTCGCAGGGCGAACCGTTGTCGGCGCTGTCCCGGATGTCCCGCGGCGAGCACCGGTCGGTCAACCTGCGCTCGGGCGACACCGTGATCCTGGCGTCGTCGATGATCCCCGGCAACGAGACCAGCGTTTTCACGGTGATCAACGAGCTGTCCCGGATCGGGGTGACCGTGGTGCACCAGGGGGTGGCCAAGGTGCATGTCTCCGGCCATGCGTCCGCCGGGGAGTTGCTGTTCCTGTACAACGCGGTGCGCCCGCGCAACGTCATTCCGGTGCACGGTGAGTGGCGGCATCTGCGGGCCCAGGCCCGGCTCGCCGTGCTGACCGGTGTTCCCGAGGAACGCGTGGTGCTCGCGCCCAACGGCACCGTCGTCGACCTGATCGACGGGAAGGCGCGGGTCAGCGGGCACGTCGAGGTCGGCATGGTCTACGTGGACGGCAACGCGGTGGGTGACGTCGGCGACAACACCCTGTCGGACCGGCTGGTGCTCGGCGAGGGCGGGTTCATCTCCATCACGGTGGCCATCGACAAGCACACCGGACGCGCGGTGGCCTCCCCGACGATCTCCGGCCGCGGGTTCTCCGACGACCCGAAGGCGCTGCACGCGGTGGTCCCGCTGGTCGAGTCCGAGCTGTCCAGGACGGAGGCCGACGGCATCACCGACCCGCACCGGGTTGCCCAGGCGGTCCGCCGGGTGGTCGGCAAGTGGGTGGGCGACACCTACCGGCGGCGCCCGATGATCGTGCCAACGGTGCTCGCGGTCTGACGTGCCTGACGAACCCGGCCTGCCTGACGGGTCCGAGCCCTCCGAGCCGGCAGAGCCGCCGGAGCGGCTGATCTACCACTGCGCGCTGGTCGCCGACTGGCAAGCGGTGCAGGAAGGTCGGCCGGGTCGGCCGCTCGGCGGCAGGGGAGTACACCATCTCTTCCCGCGGCCGGACCCTCGAGCAGGAGGGGTTCGTGCACGCCAGCTACGCGGGGCAGATCGCCGGTGTGCTGCAACGCTTTTACGCCGACGTCACCGAACCCATGTGCCTGCTGGTCATCGACCCGGACAAGCTGGGCGTGCCGGTGGTCGCGGAGAATCTGATCGGCGGGTCGGAGCTCTTCCCGCACATCTACGGGCCGGTACCGGTCTCCGCCGTGGTCGAGGTCGTCGCGCTGATCAGGGACGAGTCATCCGGGTGGCGCTCACCGATCGGCTGAGTCCGGCCGCAGCACCCGCAGACGGGCCCCCGCCTCGGACAGGCGGCGGTCGCCACGGTGCCCCGGGGTTCTTGGCCTGATGGGTGCGCCCGCCACCGCGAAGCAGCGGGGTGGACCGCACCGGCGCACCGATCTCCGTGCTGTCCGGAGCGGCGACGTCGTAGCCCACATTCCCGACCACGACCAGTTGCCCGCCGGCCGGCACGACAGCGGCGATGGTGCAATCCAGCCAGCCGAGCGCCTCCGCGAGCAGCGGTGCCCCCGAGACCGGGCCGGCCCGGAACGGCATCCTGGCGAACTGGTCGGCGCCGGCAGGACGGTTCGGGCTGGCGAAGTACCGGGCGGTGAACTCCTGGTGGTCCGCCAGCAGGGACAGCCCGAAGCCGTGCGCCCGGGCGAGCACCTGCTGCATCGGCCCGGCGCTGTGCAGTGCGAACGTCACCACGGTCGGGCGGAGCGAGACGATGGACAGCGATCCGATGGTCAACGCGGACGGCACCCCGTCGGTGACCGCGGTGAGAACCGCGACACCCCGCGGCAGCAGCGAACTCGCCTCGACCGACTCCGCGGGCCCGACCGGCAGGACCGGCGGCGACCAGTCGGCGACCGGGTCCCGCTGCGGAGGGGAGGCGACCGACCGCAACGCGCGCGGTGGGTCCCCGCCCGTCGACCTCGGTCCTTCCGATCGCGTGTCGTTGCCCGTCATGCTTCCCCCAAGGAGTCCGACCCGGCTCTGCGGGCGGGTCCGCCGTCGAGAGGAGAACCGGGCAGCCAGCCGGATACCGGACAGCTGCAGGCAGCGTTCGAACCACCCGTTCGGACGCGCCCGATCGGCACTGTTCCCTCCCTGTTCACCACCGATCACCACAGCACACCGATCACCACAGCACACCGATCACCACAGCACACCGATCACCACAGCACACCCGATCACCACAGCAACCCGCTCACCACAGCAATACCGGTCAATAGCGCCCGGTGGATGCGACCTCGGGATCGAAGGCCAGCCGATACCCTCGCTTCACCACGGTCTGGACGATCCGCGGATCGCCCAGCGCCGTCCGCAACCGTCCGACGGCCACCTCGACCGCATGGGCGTCAGAACCGCCGCCGGACAGTTCAGAGGCCAGCTCCACCCTGCTGAGCACCTGCCCTGGATGCCGGGAAAGCTTGTGCAGCAACGCCATTCCGGTCGGGCCTGGGGTCACGAAAACGCCGTCGACCAGCACCCCGGTGCCGCGGATCTCCAACTCATGCCCCGCGACGACGACCTTTTGCGCCAGCCGGGCCGGCAGCTGAACCGCTATCTCGCGAACCATGGCGCCCAGCCGGGCGCGGCCCGGCTGGACCACCGGGATCTCCGCCCGGAGCAACGGGGCGGCGGTGACCGGACCGACGGCCACGGCCATCACCCCATGCTGCAGCACCGCCCGCACCTGCTCGAGCAGGCCGCGCTCTTTCGCCGTTTCCAGGAAGCTGACGGCGGCCGGGGCACTGGTGAAGGTGAGCGCATGCACGTCGCCCTGCGCGACCTGAGCGCACAACCGCAGCAGCGGCGCCGTGTCGGCCGGCCGTACCCAGCCATAGACCTTGGCCTCGATCACCGAGGCGCCCGCCGCACGGAGCGCCTCCACCATGTCGCGCAGCGGTTCGCCGTGCTCCTGCAGGACGACCCGGAGTCCCTGGAGGTCCATGGTGAGCAGCCGTTCGAGGACCTCGGAGGAGGATTCGGACTTCGGTGACCATTCGCCGAACAGTCCCGCCGCGTGCATGGCACCGACCACTTTCGGGCCGCGGGCCAGCAGCGTCGCCCTGGTCAGTGCCCGCAGGAACGGTTCGGCAACACCCCAGCTGTCGGCCGCTTCCACCCACCCCCGGAACCCGATCGCGGTGGTGGCCACCAGGATGTCCGGTGGCTCGGCGATCACCTGCGCGGTGATCGCCCGCAGGTTGTCGTCGTTGGCGACCGGCACGATCTGGATGGCCGGGCCGTAGGCGACCTCAGCGCCGTGCCGCTCCAGGGCCGCACCGAACTCATGGCGGCGTCGGGCCGCGGTGATGCCGATCGTGTAGCCCGCCAGCGGGCCGACCCGGTCGGCCGGACGGGTGCCCTTTGCTGCAGAGCGGTCGGTCGCGCTCTGAGTGCTCATATGAACCGAGTATTCCCCGCCCGTGCTCCCTGACGTTGCCTGCCTGTTTCCGGTTCATGGCCACATCCCCGGCGTGGTGCGGCCGGCTGTTCGCGGTCCGGATCGGGAGAATCCCCTGCGCCGCAGGGCGGTTGCCGATTGCACCATCCTCACAACCCTCCGATCGGGCGTGTGCGGGAAACGGAACCGACGGGTAACGCCACCGTCACCGCACAGCGTGGTGGCTTCGTCACGATGGGTTCACACCGCGGGATGCCCGCGGTGCACACCGGTCACCGCCGACCTGTCTGTCGTGTCACCGATCCCGCCCAGGGTCGGTCCACCCGGAGAGGAGGTCGCCCAGTGACGTCGATGCCCAGTGCCACCACCAGCGCGGGAGCGCCCACCCTCACCCATTGCCCGTACTGCTCGCTGCAGTGCGGCATCAGCATGATCGCCGGCGACCGTCCGGCAACGCTCGTGCCGCAGGACGATTTCCCGACCAATCGCGGCGGGCTGTGCTCCAAGGGGTGGACCGCGGCGAATCTGCTGGACCACCCGGACCGGCTGCTCACCCCGCTGGTGCGGTCGGTACCGGGGGACCGGACCAGCCCCTTTCGCCCGGCCGGGTGGGACGAGGCCCTGGATCTGGTCGCCGATGGCATCGTGTCCGCACAGCAGCGCTTTGGCCGGGACGGCGTCGGCGTCTTCGGCGGCGGCGGGCTGACCAACGAGAAGGCTTACACGCTCGGCAAATTCGCCAGGGTGGGGTTGCGCACCTCGGCCATCGACTACAACGGCCGGTTCTGCATGTCCTCCGCGGCGACCGCCGGCAACCGGGCGTTCGGGGTCGACCGCGGGTTGCCGTTCCCGCTGTCCGACATCGCCGAGGCCGCCGCGATCCTGCTGGTCGGGTCCAACCCGGCCGACACCATGCCACCGGCCATGCAGCACTTCGACGCCGGCCGGGCGGCCGGCGCCACGCACATCGTGGTCGACCCGCGCCGTACCTCGACGGCGGCCGGCGCGAGTCTGCACCTGGCACCCATTCCCGGCACCGATCTGGCCCTGGCGAACGGGTTGCTGCACATCGCCATTCGCGACGGTCTGATCGACGAGCAGTACATCGCCGACCGCACCACCGGCTTCGAGGCGGCCAGGGCTGCGGTCTCCTCGTACTGGCCGGACCGGGTGGAGCGGATCACCGGTGTCGAGGTCGGCGCGCTGCGCGAGGTCGTACATGCGCTGGCCGCGGCGCCGTCCGCGATGATCCTGACCGCCAGGGGCGCCGAACAGCACAGCACCGGCACCGAGACCGCGCAGGCGTTCATCAACCTGGCGCTCGCCCTGGGGCTCCCCGGCAAGCCGGCCTCCGGCTACGGCACCATCACCGGTCAGGGCAACGGCCAGGGTGGCCGGGAACACGGCCAGAAGGCCGACCAACTGCCGGGTTACCGCAGGCTGGACGACCCCGCCGCGCGGGCGCACGTCGCCGCGGTCTGGGGCGTGGACCCGGCCGAACTCCCGGTGCCCGGGCGCTCGGCCTTCGAGATGATCGACCGGCTGGGCAGCGACGGCGGTGTCCGGGCCCTGCTGGTGCTGGCGTCCAACATCGTGGTGTCCGCCCCTGACGCCAACAGGGTCCGCGCCCGGCTCGCCGGGCTGGACCTGCTGGCGGTGTCCGACATCTTCCTGTCCGAGACCGCGGCGGTGGCCGACGTGGTGCTGCCCACCGCGCAGTGGGCGGAGGAGGACGGCACGATGACCAACCTGGAGGGCAGGGTCATCCGCCGCAGGATGGCCCTGCGCCCGCCGGCCGGCGTGCTCGACGACCTGCAGATGCTGACCCGGCTGGCCGCGAAACTCGGCAGGGGACAGTACTTCTCGGACGACCCGCGGACCGTGTTCGACGAACTGCGGCGGGCCAGCAGCGGCGGTATCGCCGACTACGCCGGCATCAGCTACGAGCGCATCGACGCGGAGCAGGGCGTGTTCTGGCCGTGCCCGGCACTCGATCATCCCGGTACCCCAAGGCTTTTCACCGAGTCCTTCCCGACCCCCGATGGGCGGGCCAGGTTCTTCGGGGTTCGGTACCGGCAGGTCGACGAGGTACCGGACTCCGCTTACCCGTACGTGCTGACCACCGGCCGGCTGCTGACCCAATACCAGAGCGGCACCCAGACCCGCAGGCTGGGCGGCACCATGGTGCCCGACCCACACGTCCAGATCCATCCGAACCTGGCCCGTCGCTTGGGCATCGGCGCCAGCGACATGGTGGAGCTGCGCTCACGGCGGGGGGCGGCGGTGTTCCGGGCGCAGCTGTCCGATCAGATCCGGCCGGAGGTGCTGTTCGTCCCGTTCCACTGGGGCGGCGCGTCGAACGCCAACGCGCTCACCGATCCGACGCTGGACCCGCACTCGAAGATGCCCGAATTCAAGACCTGCGCCGCCACCGTTCGGCGGATCGGCGGACCCGACGATCTGCAATTCCTGAGCGTGGTTCCCGACCAACCCCGGGTACAAGCCTTCGCCGAACCGACGCCACTGTCCGCGCACCGCCCACCGCATCGGAAGGACGCCACCATGCACACCAAAAACCGCTTCCTGCAAGGCATCTACCACTTCACCGGGGGCGGGATCGACAAGCCTGCGCCGTTGGATCCCGCGTTGAGCTACCTGGTCCCGGACGGGTCTGTCGCGCAGGCGCTGTACTTCCGCGGGGGCAACAGCGCCGACGAGTTGATCGCCGTGGTGTTGATGCGGGACGGGGTGCCGATGCGGTACTTCCCGATGGGTGCGAAGGCCGACGTGCACGTGCCGCTGCGGGTGGTCGAGGACCTGGAGGGCGGCACCGCGGTCGAGCTGTACCTGGCGGCTCCCGAGGGGCTGACCGGCTCGGTCGTCATCGACGTCGGATTGGTGGAGGTCTGATGACCCTGCTGGAAGATGCCCCGATCACCGGGGCCGACGAGGAACTGGATCCCGGCGCCTACGACACCCGGCGCCAGCTGGTGGTGATCGGCAACGGCATGGCCGGCGCCCGCACCGTCGAGGAGATCCTGCAACGCGGTGGGGGAGAACAGTTCTCCATCACCATGTTCGGCGACGAGCCGTACGGCAACTACAACCGGATCATGCTCTCGCACGTGCTGTCCGGTGAGGAGACCGACGCCGACATCTTCCTCAACAGCCTGCCCTGGTACCTGGAGAACGACATCACCCTGCACGCCGGGGTCCGGGCCACCCGGGTCGACCGGTTCTCCAAGCTCGTCTACGCCGTCAACACCGCCGACGGGACGACCTCCCAAACCCCGTACGACGTGCTGATCATCGCCACCGGCAGCCGCTCCTTCATGCCGTCCATCGAGGGACTGCGCACCGAGGACGGCGAGCTGCTACCCGGGGTGTTCGCTTTCCGGACCATCGACGACACCCGCGGCATGGTCAACTACGCGCAGCATGAGGAACACCGGCGGGCGGTGGTGATCGGTGGTGGCCTGCTGGGCCTGGAGGCCGCGCGCGGGCTGCAGGCCTACGGGTTGCAGGTCGACGTGGTGCACGCCGGCCCGCACCTGATGAACGCGCAGATCGGCCCGGCCGGCGGCGAGATCCTCCGCAAGAGCGTGGAGAAGCTGGGCATCGAGGTGCACACCAAGGCCCGCACCACGGCGATCATGGGCGAGGACAAGGTCCGCGGTGTCTGGCTGCTGGAGCACCCGCTGCTGGAGTGCGACATGGTGGTGGTCGCCGCAGGTATCCGGCCGAACATCGACCTTGCCGTCACCAGCGGCTTCACCGTGGAACGGGCCATCGTCGTCGACGACTACATGCGCACCATGGACGACCCCGACGTGTACGCGGTCGGCGAGTGTGTGCAGCACCGCGGCGAGGTGTACGGGCTGGTCGCGCCGCTCTGGGAACAGGCCGTGGTGCTGGCCGACCAGATCACCGGCTCCGACACCACCGCCGCCTACTTCGGGTCGCGCACTGCGACCAAGCTCAAGGTGGCCGGCGTCGACGTGGCCTCGATGGGCGTGCAAGGGCCGGAACGCGACACCGACGAGCACATCGTCTTCTCCGAACCCAAGCGCGGCGTGTACAAATCGCTGGTCATCCGGGACGAGAAGCTCATCGGCGCAACGATGCTCGGCGACACCTCGAAGGTCGCGTTCCTGATGCAGGCCTTCGACCGCGGGTTGCCGCTGCCGGAGGAACGGCTGGAGATGCTGTTCAACCTCGGCACCCCCGCCGAGGAGGTCGGCGCCGCGGAGTTGGCCGACGACGCGCAGGTCTGCAACTGCAACGGCGTGTCCAAGGGCGCGCTGGTGGCCTGCGTGGACAGCGGGGTCAAGTCCGTCGCCGGGGTGATGGACAAGACCAGGGCCGGCAAGGGCTGCGGGTCGTGCAAGACGATGGTCTGCCAGATCGTCGAGTGGGCCGCGGGCGGCGCGGTCCAGGAGGACCCGTCGGCGAACTGGTACGTCCCCGGCGTCCCGATGGACAAGCCGGAGCTGATGACGGCCATCAAGTCCCAGGGCTTGCGCTCCGTCTCGGCGGTTTTCCGCGCGCTGGCCCCCGGCGGCGCGGAGGACGCGAAATCCAAGATGGGGCTCGCCTCCCTGCTGAAGATGATGTGGGCCGACGAGTACATCGACGAGAAGGACGCCCGGTTCATCAACGACCGGGTGCACGCCAACATCCAGAAGGACGGCACCTTCTCGGTGGTGCCGCAGATGAAGGGCGGCGTGACCACCCCGGCGCAGCTGCGCAAGATCGCCGACGTCGCAGAGAAATGGGACGTCCCGATGGTGAAACTGACCGGGGGACAGCGCATCGACCTGCTGGGCATCAAGAAGGAGGACCTGCCCGGGGTCTGGGCCGACCTCGGGATGCCATCCGGCTACGCCTACGGCAAGAGCTTCCGGACGGTGAAAACCTGTGTGGGATCGGAGTTCTGCCGGTTCGGCGTGGGCGATTCCACGACGCTGGGGATCAGGTTGGAATCGAGGTTCCAGGGCCTGGAGTCACCGGCGAAGATGAAGCTGGCGGTGACCGGCTGCCCGCGGAACTGCGCGGAGGCGTACGTCAAGGACGTCGGGGTGGTGGCCATCGACGGCGGCCGCTGGGAGATCTACGTGGGTGGCGCGGCCGGCGCGCACATCCGCAAGGGCGACCTGCTGGCCACCGTCGACGACCCGGACCTGGTGGTGACCCTGACCGGCCGGTTCATGCAGTGGTACCGGGAGAACGCCAAGTGGCTGGAACGCACCTACGCGTTCGTCCCGCGGATGGGCATCGAGTACGTCCGTGAGGTCATCGTGGACGACAGCCTGGGCATCGCGGACGAGCTGGACGCCCGCATGCAGGCCTCCATCGACAACTACCGGGACCCGTGGCTGGAAGGCGCGGCGCCG
This sequence comes from uncultured Actinomycetota bacterium, assembly GCA_963709895.1. Lineage (GTDB taxonomy): Bacteria > Actinomycetota > Actinomycetes > Mycobacteriales > Nakamurellaceae > Nakamurella. The sequence goes on from CAVPYD010000009.1 coordinate 128,716, forward strand.
ACTACCCCCGGCCAGTTCCGCACCTCGCTGCCGCTCGAGGTCCTCCCGCAGGTGCCGGTCCGATGACGGCGGTCAGCACAGCAACCATCAGACACGGCCGGCCTCGCGCACCGGCTCGGCCCGCTGGACCAGATCCCCGTCGGCGAGGGCCGCGCGTTCGGCGTCGACGGCGTCCAGGTCGCCGTCTTCCGGCTCAGATCCGGTGCCGTACATGCCGTTTCCGCCGTCTGTCCGCACAAGGGCGGCCCCATCGCGGACGGGCAGATCGACGGGAGCATCGTGCTCTGCCCACTGCACATGAATGCGTTCGAGCTGTCCACCGGCTGCTCGACCACCGGCCAGGAACCCCTGGCCAGCTGGCGGGTGGAGGTCGACCAGTCCGGCGAGATCGTGCTGTACACCCCGTCCCCCCGCATTCCATCCCCCAGTCCCGCACCCCTTCCCCCTGCCACGAGCTGAGGTCGCCCGAAGATGAGCCCCGCCGTCGACACCCTGCGCAATCTCGTCCCGTCCCGGTCGAAGTCGGACCCCAACAAGCCACGCAGCAAATACTGGATCGACGACTGGCGGCCCGAGGACCCGGTCTTCTGGAAGGACCCGGGCGCGGCGATCGCCAAGCGCAACCTGACCTTCTCGGTGCTGTCCGAGCACATCGGGTTCTCCGTCTGGAGCATGTGGTCGGTCATCGTGTTGTTCATGGGCCCGGAGTGGGGCATCGACCCAGCCGGGAAATTCCTGCTCACCGCGTTGCCCACGCTGGCCGGCGCCGCGTTGCGGCTGCCCTACACCTTTGCGGTGGCCACCTTCGGCGGCCGCAACTGGACCATCGTCAGCGCGCTGCTGCTGCTGATCCCGACCACGTTGATCGCGATCTTCCTGGTGCCGGGCACCTCGTACACCACCCTGTTGATCGTCGCGACGTTCGCCGGGTTCGGCGGCGGCAACTTCGCCTCGTCGATGACGAACATCAACGCCTACTACCCGCAGCGACTCAAGGGCTGGGCGCTGGGCGTCAACGCCGGCGGCGGCAACCTCGGCGTACCCGTGGTCCAGCTGGTCGGGCTGCTGATCCTGGCCACCGTCGGCGCCGGCGCGCCCCGGCTGCTGGTGGTCATCTACATCCCGCTGATCATCGCGGCCGCGATCGGCGCCGCCCGCCGGATGAACAACCTCAGCCAGATGTCGAACAGCAAGCGGGCCATGCGGGAGGTCAGCAAGGACCGGAACACGTGGATCATCTCGCTGCTCTACATCGGCACCTTCGGCTCCTTCATCGGGTTCAGCTTCGCGTTCGGCCAGGTGCTCCAGGTGCAGTTCGCCGACACCTTCTCCACCCCGGTGAAGGCCGCCTACCTGACCTTCCTCGGCCCGCTGATCGGGTCGTTGATCCGGCCGGTCGGCGGCCAACTCGCCGATCGGCTCGGCGGCGCCAGGGTGTCGTTCGTCAACTTCGTCGCGATGGCGCTCGGGGCCTCGGTGGTGCTGGTCGCCTCGCTGATGCATTCGTTGCCGCTGTACCTGGTCGGCTTCGTCCTGCTGTTCGCCTTCAGCGGGATCGGGAACGGCTCGGTGTACAAGATGATCCCGGCGATCTTCAAGTCCAAGTCCGGCACCGAGATCATCAACGGCGCGGATCCTGCGGTGTCGATGGCCCGATCGCAGCGGATGGCCGGCGCGTTGATCGGCATCGCCGGCGCCATCGGCGCGTTCGGCGGTGTGCTGGTCAACCTGGCCTTCCGGCAATCCTTCCTGGCGACCAAGTCCGCCGATTCCGCCTACATCGGGTTCATCGCCTTCTATGCGGTGTGCTTCCTGGTCACCTGGTTCGTCTACATCCGCGAGTCACCGCGCAAGCTGGAAGGCGTGTGACGCAGGACGTGGGGGATCAGCGGGCGAAGAGTGGCAAAATCAGCCCCCTGATGACGGATGTGACCTCTGAGCCCGGGTTTCCCCTGCACCTGTCCCTCACCGGACGCCACGTCGTGGTGGTCGGCGGGGGACCGGTGGCGGCGCGCAAGGTGGCGTCCTGCCTTGCCGCGGGCGCCGACGTGCTGGTCGTCGCGCCGTATGCCTGTGAGCAGATCGTCGCCGACGCGGCCGCCGGCCTACTGGGCTGGCAGCAGCGGGAGTACCAGCCGGGTGACCTGGACGGCGCCTGGCTGGCCGTCGCGGCCACCGGAGAACGGGCCACCGACGAGGCCGTGGAGGCGGACGCGACCGCCCAGCGCACCTTCTGCGTGCGCGCGGACGATGCTGCCGCGGGCAGCGCCCGCTCACCTGCGACGCTGCGTCGGGACGACCTGGTGATCAGCGTCGCGTCGTCGGGCAGTGGTGGCACCGCCGACCCGCGGCGATCCGTCGCCGTGCGCAACGCCATCGCCCAGGCGCTGGACTCCGGCACACTGCCGCTCCGCCGGCACCGCCCCGCCGGCGGTCATGTGGTGCTCGTCGGCGGCGGCCCGGGCGACAAGGACCTGCTGACCTTGCGGGCCCGCCGCGAACTGGCGGCGGCCGATGTCGTCGTCGTCGACCGGTTGGCACCGCTCGCCGTGCTCGACGAACTGGGTCCCGACGTGCTGATCATCGACGTCGGCAAGACGCCGGGCCGGCACCCGGTGTCGCAGCACGAGATCAACCAGCTGCTCGTCGAGCACGCCCAGGCCGGGCGCCGGGTGGTCCGGCTGAAGGGCGGCGACCCGTACGTGCTCGGCCGCGGCGGCGAGGAGGCCGCCGCGTGCCGGGAGGCCGGGGTCAGCGTCGAGGTGGTGCCCGGCGTCACCAGCGCGTTCGCGGTGCCGGCCGCGGCCGGCATTCCGGTGACCCACCGCGGGCTGGCCCGTCAGGTCACGGTGCTGTCCGGGCACGACGCCCTCGAGGGTGCCGACGCCGCCGATTGGGGCGCGCTGGTGTCGGCCGGCGGCACCGTGGTCATCCTGATGGGCGTGGCCGCGCTACCCAGGATCTGCGCGGGTCTGCTGGAGGCGGGGATGAACCCGGAGACCCCTGTCGCGGTGATCGAGAAGGGCTGGACCCCGGAGCAACGGGCGACCAGGGGAACGGTCCGGGACATCGTGGAGCGCGCGCGCGACGCCAGGTCGCCGGCCGTCATCGTGATCGGCGCGGTCGCGGCATTGGGCGAGTGAGAAACCCGGCCCAGCAGCACTGACCAGCGTCACCGACAAGATCACTGGACCGGCTGCGCCTGATACGCGGAGAGCGCCCCGACCAGGACGGCCAGCGCGACGAACCCGATGATCAGCGCGACCTTCGCCCCCCGCTGGCCGAAGACGGACTGCCAGGCGCGGTACCGATCGGTCTCGTGACTGAACCGTCGCCAGTGCACCAGCATGGTCCCGATCAAGATCAAGATAACACTCAAGCTCAGGTAGACAGTGATGATGGTTGCGGTACGCATGTCCCTCACCGTCCTCCGGATTCTCGGCCGGTTCGCGTGCCGGGAATCTGCGCTGCTCGACGTCCCCCTCCCACCAGTACCCCCTTCGCGGTACGGCGCCCGCCCACCGGTGTGGCAGATGGGAACAGTGGGACGGCAGAGGCTAGCGTGAGCGCATGGCCGGACAGACCTCTGCTTCACCGCGCTCCGGATCTCGATCCGGGAACCGCGCAGACACCCGAACCCGATCCGGCGGCACCTCCGGGAAAACCCCGGCGCGTGGCTCCGGATCAGGCGGAACCCGCTCGGGTGCCCGCCCAGGCGCCAAGGGCGGCCAGGCCAAGAGCTCGGCCGCCCGCGGCGCGAAGGGTGCCACCGGCTCGGCCAGGACCAGGCAGAACACCCCGCCGCAGGAGACGTCCCCGATCGTCACCGCGGCCAAGGGCATCGGCCGCGGTCTGCAGCGGATCTGGAATCTGGTCGCCCGCTGGCTGGGCAGCCTGGTCCGGGCGATCGGCCGGGGAGCGGCGGCCACCAGGGACATCGACGCCGTGCACCGGCGCGACGGGATTGCGCTCGGCCTGATCGCGCTGGCCCTGATCTGTGCGGCCGGGACGTGGCTGCAGGCGGCCGGACCGGTCGGCGGTCTCGCCGAGGACGCGGTCCGGGTGTGGATCGGTTCGCTGGCCGTGGTCTTCCCGATCGCGCTGGTGGTGGTGGCGGTCATCCTGATGCGCACCGAACCCGATCCGGCGCAGCGACCCCGTCGCATCGCCGGCGGCGCGGCGATCACCGTCGCCCTGGTCGGGATCCTGCATGTGCTGCACATCAACTCGCTGCCGGAATCCGCCGTCGACTCGATCGGCCTGCGGATGTCGGCCGGTGGCACCCTCGGCTGGTTTGTCGGCCAGCCGTTGTTCGTCGGCGTCACGGCGGTGCCGGCGATCATCCTGCTGGTGCTGCTCGGCCTTTTCGGTGGATTGCTGGTGTCCGGCATCCCATTGGCCGAGGTGCCGGCTCGGACCCGCGAGGCGGTGAACCGGATCGGCCGGCCCCGCGGCACCGATCAGGATGAACCCGCGCGCACCGGTAGCGACGGGGGCGACTACCGGGACGGCACCGAGGTCGATCTTGACGCCGACCCGGACATGGCGACCACAAGGCTTCGCCGCCCCTCCCGACGGCGGCAGGCCAGCGCCGCGACCGGTGCCGAGGATCCGGCGACCGCGCTGACCGCGCCGCTCACCCCGCTGGACCCCGCGGACGTGGGGACGGCACCGACGGTGGCCACAGCAGGCCGGGCCTCCCGACCAAGGGTGATCCGCCCAGCGGTGCCCGACCCCGACGGCACCCGCGTCACCGAACCCACCCAGCTGACCCTCAGCGCTGCCGGGACGATCTATCAACTGCCGCCGGCGGAACTGCTCAAGCTCGGCGCCCCGCCGAAAGTGCGTTCGGCCGCCAACGACGACATGATCGAGCGGATCACCGGGGTGCTCGAGCAGTTCAACGTTGACGCCGCCGTCACCGGGTTCACCAGAGGGCCAACGGTGACCCGCTACGAAGTCGAACTCGGACCGGGCGTCAAGGTCGAGAAGATCACCGCACTGACCCGCAACATCGCGTACGCCGTCGCCACCGACAACGTCAGGCTGCTGGCACCGATCCCGGGCAAGTCCGCGGTCGGTATCGAGGTGCCGAACAGTGACCGGGAAATGGTCCGGCTCGGTGACGTGCTCGCAGCGCCCGACGCCCGCAAGGACCACCATGCGCTGGTCATCGGCCTGGGCAAGGACGTGGAGGGCGGGTTCGTCACCGCCAATCTGGCCAAGACCCCGCACCTGCTGGTCGCGGGCGCCACCGGCTCCGGCAAGTCCAGCTTCGTCAACTCGATGCTGGTCTCGCTGTTGCAGCGGGCCAGCCCGGCCGAGGTCAGGATGATCCTGATCGACCCGAAGATGGTGGAACTGACCCCGTACGAGGGGATCCCCCATCTGATCACGCCGATCATCACCGCCCCGAAGAAGGCCGCGGCGGCGCTGGCCTGGCTGGTCGAGGAGATGGAGCAGCGCTACCAGGACATGCTGGCGCACGGTGTCCGGCACGTGGACGACTTCAACCGGAAGGTGATCTCCGGCGAGATCAGCACACCGCCGGGCTCCGAACGCGTGTACCGGCCGTACCCGTACATCGTCGGGATCATCGACGAGCTGGCCGACCTGATGATGACGGCGCCCAGGGACGTCGAGGACGCGATCGTCAGGATCACCCAGAAGGCACGGGCGGCCGGGATCCACCTGGTGCTGGCCACCCAGCGACCCTCGGTCGACGTCGTCACCGGGCTGATCAAGACGAATGTGCCGTCCCGGCTTGCCTTCGCTACGTCATCTCTGACCGATTCCAGAGTCATCCTGGACCAGCCGGGCGCGGAGAAATTGATCGGGATGGGGGATGGGCTGTACCTGCCCATGGGGGCGTCCCGGCCGATCCGGATCCAGGGCGCCTATGTCAGTGACGCCGAGATCCACGCCGTCGTCGAGTTCGCCAAGTCGCAGGCCGCTCCGGACTACCAGGAGGGCGTGACGGCCGCCAAGGCCGACGCCGCCCGCGACGTCGACCCGGACATCGGCAGCGACCTGGAACTGCTGATCGAGGCAATCGGACTGGTGGTGACGTCGCAACTGGGATCGACCTCGATGCTGCAGCGCAAACTCCGGGTGGGTTTTGCCAAGGCCGGCCGGCTGATGGACCTGATGGAAACCCGCGGGATCGTCGGGCCCTCCGAGGGCTCCAAGGCGCGCGAGGTGCTCGTCAAACCCGACGAGCTCGATGCCGTCCTCAACTCACTGACCGGAACACCCGAGGCTGTCCCCGACGAGATCTGACAGCGAAGGCACCCGGCATTTCCTCGGGTGAGCGCCGCCGGCCGTCCAGCCGGGCCGCAGTCACCCTGCTGCCGGGGTGATCCGACCCCCGAAACGGCGCAGTGCGGTCGGATTCACCCGCGAACGGCGTCCTTCCAGTGCGCATGTCTGCCCTCCTGAATTGCTGTGCGAGGACGGATTGGGCGTTTCGCGGTTGATGCGCGCTATGTCGTGACCCTCGCTCCGACGTGATTGCGGCCCTATTTGTTTCGGTCCTGCAACAGGACTTGACATTTGCGAAACGGTTTGTTTACCTGCCGGACACGGTCCGAGAAGACCCCTCGGATTCCGTAGTCACAGAGCGACGATGTGGTTACCGTTACACTCGAATGGCGGATTTTTGCGACTGGGCGTGTGGTTCCTATCACGCTGCGGTAGTTTCTCCACGCACCATACGTGTCGGATACGATCCTTCAGTCACGCGGCGTTGCGTAGACGTGTTCAGGAGCATGGCGAGTAAGTCCCTCGTCGGTGTAGCTCTTCCTGATCCGTTTGACTTTCGGATCCGTAACGCAACACTGCGAAAGGCATTGGTGAAGCAATCTTGACCAACACCAGGCACCATCATCGAACTCATCGACCGGCGGCGCCGACCGTCAGTGTCGTCATTCCCGCGTTGAACGAAGCCGCGAATCTCCCGTTCGTATTCGCCGATCTGCCCGAAGGGTTGCACCAGGTCATCCTGGTCGACGGGGGCTCGGTCGACGGGACGGCGGAAGTCGCCCGGCGGATCATGCCGGACGTGGAGATCGTCCAGCAGACCCGCCGCGGCAAGGGCAACGCCCTGGCCTGCGGGTTCGAGGTCTGCACGGGCGACATCATCGTGATGATCGACGCCGACGGATCGACCGATCCGACCGAGATCCCGCGGTTCGTCGCCGCGCTGACCAAGGGCTCCGACTTCGCCAAGGGGACCCGTTTCCGGCATGGCGGCCGCAGCCTGGACATCACCCGCATCCGGCGGGCGGGCAACTACTTCTTGAACGGCGCCGTCAACGTGCTGTTCGGTACCCGGTTTTCCGACCTCTGCTACGGCTACAACGCCTTCTGGCGTGACGTGCTGCCCGTGCTCGATCTGCCCGACACCACGCTCCCGGCGCCGGCCGACGGCTCGAAGCTGTGGGGCGACGGTTTCGAGATCGAGACGCTGATCAACGTCCGCGCGGCGCGGCGCTACCGCAAGGGGATCGTCGAGGTCCCCAGCGTCGAGAAGGAGCGGATCCACGGCGCCAGCAACCTGCACGCGGTCCGCGACGGACTGCGGGTGCTCCGCACGATCGGCAGTGAACGGCTGCGGCCCCGCGGGGCGGATGCCGACGTGGTGACACTGATCAGCCTGCCCACCGGCGCTGACCGGGAATGGCCGGACGAGAACGAGAGGGCCGAGAGGGCCTCGTGACTCTCGTGGCCGCTCGCGACCACCACCTGTTTGCCGAAGTTGTTCCGTGGCCTGGTGGTGCGAAGTGTGCGCAGCGACACGTTTCTCGCCCGCGCATCACTGACTCGTGGGCGAACTCACGGCCGATCCACTTCCGGCGGAACCTCCCGGCCGGTAATGTCCTACCGAGCGCAGCGCAGCGCGACTGGAATCCGACCGGCGGCCCGAGTGGCCGTAGTGGCGGTCGTGAGTCGAGAAGAGGGTTTCCCATCATCGGCGGTGAGATCACCGCGGTGGACGGCCCTTCCGTGAATGCATGCGACGAATTAGGCGGGAATATCGTGGTGACAGCATGTCTGTGGTGGCGTGATGCCGTGTCTGGGCGACCCGGAACTCCGGAGACCGCCCGATGACCAGCAGCCCGACATCGACACCGGCGACCTTTTCCGATTCTCGTACGCAGCCGACCTGCTCGGTCATCATCTGCGCCTACACCGACAAGCGCTGGGAGCTGCTCTGCAAGGGCTACCAGGCCAGTGTGGCGCAGTTGCACCCGGGTGACGAGATCATCGTCGTCATCGACCACAACCGGGATCTGTATGCCCGGGCCGGCGCCGAGTTCTCGGCCGCCACAGTGATCGAGAATGCCGGTCCCACCGGCCTTTCCGGCGGCCGAAACACCGGTGTCGCCGCCGCCAAGGGCGACGTCGTGGTCTTCCTGGACGACGACGCGTGGCCGGCCGAGCACTGGCTGGACTCGTATCGCAGCGCCTTCGCCGCCGCCGACGTCGCAGTGGTGGCCGGCAGCGTTGATCCCGAATGGGACGGCGGCGCGAAGCCCTCCTGGTTCCCCGACGAATTCGGCTGGGTGGTGGGCTGCGACTACCGCGGTCTGCCCGGAGATCAGCAACCGATTCGCAACCCGATCGGCGCCAACATGGCGATCCGTCGCGATGTGGTCGGCGCGGTCGGCGGATTCTCCACCGATGTCGGCCGGGTGGGCACCACGCCGGCCGGTTGCGAGGAAACCGACCTGAGCATCCGGATCACCCAGGCAAAGCCCGATCTGCGCAAGATCCGCGTCACCACCGCACGGGTCAGCCACCTGGTACCGGCCGGCCGGCAGACCTGGCGCTACTTCGTGTCCAGGTGCTTCCACGAAGGTCGGTCCAAGAAGATCCTGGCGGCGAGGGTCGGTACTGACGACGGCCTCGGGTCCGAGCGCACCTACGTCACCCACACCCTGACCTCAGGGTTCGCCCGTGAGCTCCTCGCACCCTTCTCCGGCAAGCTGTCCGGTCCGGCCCGGTCGGCGGCGATCGCGACCGGACTGGTCGCCACCGCTACCGGGTACCTGTCGGTGCGAGCCGCCACCACGACCGGACCGGCTGAGCAGGACGAGGGCGACACCGATGCTGTCGCAACGGGTCTGGAAGCCGCGGACGGAACTCCGCCGGGTTGGCGACCGCTGCGCGTGGTCGAGTACGAGTTGGACACGGGTGCCGTCACCGACGGGCGAACCGTCGACGTCGCGCTCGCCGCCGACGATTCCGCCCGCATCCGGCTGCTCGTGCTGGACGGCGGCCGGCCGGTGAATTTCCTGGATCTGATCGACGGCGAGGACATGCCGTCCGCCGACGAGGTGGCTCGGCGGCTGGGCCTTCCCTCCGCCGACGTACGGCAGGCGGACGGACGTCCGGTGTCTGCCGCCGAGCGATTTGCCAATGATCCCGACGCACCGCTGGTCAGCGTGGTGATCGCGACCCGCGGACGCACCGCCGAACTACCCGGCTGCGTCGATTCGCTACTCGCGCAGCGGTACCCGAACTTCGAACTGATCATCGTCGACAACAACGACGACCCGACCCGATTGCCCGCGCTGCTGGCCGGGCAGCTGACGGACCCGCGCGTTCGGATCGTGCACGAAGCGCAGCGTGGGGTCAGCGTCGCCAGGAACAACGGCACCAGGGTCGCTCGCGGCGTGCTCATCGCGGCGACCGACGATGACGTTGTCGCCGCCCCGACCTGGTTGCCCGAGTTGGTCGCGGCCTTCGACGATCCCACCGTCGACTGCGTGACGGGACTCGTTGTCCCCGACGGATACCGGACGCCCGCGCAGGAGCTGTTCGAGGAGTTCGGCGGATTCAGCAAGGGTTTCGTGCCGGCCCGGTTCGATCTGGTCGACCATCGTGCGCCGGAACCGCTGTACCCATACTCGGCAGGGGTGTACGGGTCGGGTAACAACGTGGCCTTCCGCAAGGCGGCCCTCGACGAGATCGGCGGCTATGACCGCCGTCTCGGCCCTGGCACGCTGGTGAAGAGCGGTGAGGACCTGGATCTTTTCCTCAAGTTCCTGTTCGCCGGCAAGACGCTCGTGTATCGGCCCAGCGCGTGGGTCAGGCACAGCCATCGCCGGTCGATGGAGGAGTTGCACACCCAGATCCAGAACTACGGACGCGGGTTGTCCGCCGTCATTCTCAAGTGGGCGCTGTCCGACCCCCGCCGACTGGCGGAAATCATCCGGCGGCTGCCCGCGGGGCTGCGCCGGTTGCTGGACGGCGGATCGGATCGCAACTCAGGGCGAACCGCGTCCTACCCCGCATCGCTGAGCCGAGCGGAGTTGCGCGGGCTACTGGAAGGTTCGGTGCTGCTGCCGGTCCAGGCGGCGCGGACCCGATGGGGGCGGCGCCGACATTGATCCGTTCCACCAGGACAGGTTGCAATCTACTGGGGGGAATGAGGGACGAAAGGGACACCATCTTCATGGCTCAGCCTGCGAAGTACACCTATATCGATGCCGCCACACAGATCGAGAACCTTGGCGACGACATCATCCTGCGGCAATTGCTGCGGTTGCTGGAACAGCGGTCGACGGTCACCGTCGATGTCCGGAATGTGCCCGGGTGGGCGGCCGAGGTCATCGAGATCGATCCGCGCACCGCGCACACCAGCGGCAGTTTCACCAGCAGGATGCTGGTGCAGGGAATTCGGCGACGGCTGGGTCGGACGTCCGACCAGGGCTACCTGGTGCTCAAGCCCGGGCACATCGGTGGCAGGTATGACCTCAAGCAGAGCCTCGGCCGGCTCGGGCTCGTCGCCCTCACCGGGTTGTGCCGGCTGTTGGGCATCGGCATCGTCCGGCTCGGCTTCTCGGTCGACGACCTGAAGACGCCGTTGCTGCAGATCGAACGAGCGCAGGCGCGGTTGCAGACGGTCTACGCACCGAGGGACCGGGTCAGCGAGCACTATGCGGCCGCTGTCGGGGTGCGAACCACCGGCCGCTCCACCGATCTCGCCTACACCCTGGGCGTCCGGGACGGCGCTGCCGACCGGTCCGGGGTGGTACTCAGCTTCGCCGCGAGCACCGACGGTCATCTGCAGGAGGACTACGCCGATCAGCTGGCCGCATTCCTGAAGGAGTATCTGGACTTTGTCGGACCCACCGGCACGGCAGTGACCTATTGCGCCCAGGTGGTCCGCGACGCGCAGTTCGGGGACCGTGTTCTCGCCGGCCATCCGGAGGTGCCGCGGGTGGCATTCGCCCGCAGCAAGCAGACCGCGGATGCCGTCTTCGATACTTACGCCGCCGCTGATGTGGTGTTGACCAACCGCCTGCACTCGTTCCTGTTCGCGCTGTCGCAGGGGGCGGTGGCCGTCGTCGTCACCAATCCGGCGCGGCACGGGAAGATCGTCGGGATCGTCGAGGAGATGGGCCTGCCCGAGTTGCTCGTCCCACTCGACGGACTCACCCCGCAGGCTCTTGCCGACCATGTCCGCACCGTGAACGCGGATCGGGCCCGGATCATCAGCACGGTGCGCGAGTACTTCGACGCGCAGACCCGCCGGCTGGAATCCCTGCTCGACGACCTGCTCGCGGTGCCGGCCGTGACCGATTCATCGATGGTCTCCGATGCACGCGCGGCATAGCGTGCCCCCGGTGCCGGCGCCATCCCCGCGCCGATCGGGCCGGCAGGGGCGTCCAGCGGGTGCGGGGCCCTCCGGTAGATCAGCGCGGCCGGTCACGTGACGGCAAGCGAACGGGGGTACGGGCTCCTCCCATCGGCGGGCAAGGAGCAGGCAGCGCTGACCAGCGTGGTGCTGTGCACCACCGGGCAGAGCCGCAATCTTGCCAGGGCGATCAGGGCCGTCCTCGGCCAGAGCTGGTCCGCGCTGGAGCTCGTCGTCGTGGACAACCGGCCCGGCTCGGGCAACGCGCTCGACGTGGTCAAGGCCTTCGACGATGCCAGGATCCGGTACGTCGCCGAGCCGGTACGCGGCCTCTCCAGCGCGCGCAACACCGGTGTACGGCACGCGAAGGGCGGCATCATCGCCTTCACCGACGACGACTGTGTGCCCGACAAGGACTGGATCAGCACGCTGCGGGCCACGTTCGATCAGTACCCCAGGATCGCCTGTGTGACCGGCAAGACCGTCGCATTCGGTGAGATGACGCTTTGGGAAAGCCTTTTCGAGGAGTTCGGCAGCTTCGACCGCGGCGACGAAACGGTCATCTGGCGCAAGACGCCCAAGGAACCGCAGTCTGGCACGGTCGGCGGAGGCACCGCCGTGGTCAGGGAATCGGTCCAGGAATCAGCGGTCCAGGGATCGTCACCCGGATCGGCCGCTTCCGACGAGCAGCTGCCCGCCGGCGATGGCAGCCATTCGTCCATCTACCCGTACACGGGCGTCTTCGGCTCCGGCAACAACATGGCCTTTCGTGCCGAGGTACTCGCGCAGACGGGGTATTTCGACGAGGCCCTTGGTGCCGGCACTCCGTCAGGTGGCGGCGAGGACCTCGACATGTTCATCCGGCTGATCCAGGCCGATCGCATCCTGGCCTTCGAGCCTGCTGCCCTGGTCCGGCACCAGCATCGGGGGAGTGGCAAGGCGCTCCGGACGCAGATCAGGAACTACGGCTCAGGGCTGTCGGCCATGATGACAAAGCAGCTGGTGTCCGACCGGACGAGCTGGCGGCACATCCTGCGCAGGCTCGGTCCAGGGCTGAGCCACCTGGTCCGGCCCACCTCGGTGAAGAACAGCCGAAAGAGCCCGAATTATCCGCTGCGGTTGACCGTGACCGAATGGTTTGGCGTCGCGCTCGGTCCTTTCCTGTACCTGCGTGGCCGATGGGCCGTGCGACGGCGGCAGCGCACCGGCGGCCACACCGCGGCACACGCCAACGGGATCGGCTGAACCCGTGCGCATCCTGGTCAATGTCGACACCTTCGCACCGCTCGGCGGGGTGGAGCTGAGCACCCTGCAGGTGTGCCGCGAACTCGCCGCTCGCGGGCACGAGATCGTCGTGCTGCACAAGGATTCGGGTGGCCTGCACGATCAGTGGGAGGCCTTCGCGCGGCACGTCGAGCAGGTCCGCGGATTCACCGTGCCCGCCGCCCGCCCGTGGCAGGCAACCGTCCTGCCCGGATCGATCCGTGCCGGTGTGCGCAGCGCGCCGGACGTTGTCTATCTCAATCGGTCCGAACAGCTGCTCTGGGGTGCCGCCACCAGCGCTCTCGGCCGTGCACCATTGGTCTGCCACCTGCGGCACCATCCATTTTCTGCGCCCGCCGTCCGGGTGCTGAAGAATTCGGCCAGCCGGTATATCGCCGTGTCGGAATTCATTCGTGCCGAATGGATTGCGGCGGGAATTTCACCCGATCGCATCGATGTCATCCACAACGGGGTCGATCCGTCCACCTATCCGTGCGCGTCCGGCGAAAAACGAACTGCGCTGCGCGCCGCGCTGGGCATCCGGCCGGACGCCCGGGTTTTCCTGCACTACGGCCGGCTGACCGCGGACAAGGGGGCGGCCGCGCTGCTCCGGGCCTGGCAGCGGGCCGATGTCCCTGACCACTGGAGATTGGTGCTGGCCGGCGACGCCGACCCGGAGATCGCCGCCATGATCGGCAGCCCGACCGGCCCGACGAGCGGTGCGTCGGCGGGCGTGGGGCGGCCACCGACGGTGCTGCTGCTGCCGCGCCAGGACAACGTGACCGAGCTCCTGGCGATCGCGGACGTGACCGTGCTCCCGGCGCTGTGGCACGAGCCGTTCGGCCGGGTGGTCATCGAGAGCATGGCCGCCGGGGTGCCGGTGATCGCCAGCGATCGCGGCGGGATTCCGGAGATTCTGGCCGGACCCTGGGCGAGGTTCCTGGTCGATCCGGACGATGTGGATTCCCTCGGTGCGGCCATGGTCAAGGTCGGCGACTGGCGGTCCAATGAGCCCGATTTGGGCGAATCATGTCGGTCTTACGTTGCCTCGGAATTCAGCCTCGGTAAGACGGTCGATGGGATCGAATCAGTGTTGCGATTGGCCCGGGGCTCACCCGGCGGGGTTCACGGCTTCGCCTCGAAGACCCGAGAGCCCATAACATGAGCCATTTGTTGCATTCCTCCGCATGCGAGTTCACCGGTGGTTGACCCGCGCGAGTGTATGGCCCGCATCTCATTGCCCGAAAAGTGTCACAAGTGCTAGTTTCATATCCACGGCTTAACGTGACAACGATGTCGTTGGATAAACCTTCAAGAGGGAGTAAATCGTTGTCCTCAACACTCAAGCGTCTGACCACCCTGCTCGCGGCATTCGTCGTGCTCGTCGGTGGCGCCGTTGCGCTGCCCTCGATCGCCGCGGCGGCCGTGTCGGGCACGCTGGCCGTCACCAACAGCGACACCCTGCCCAGTAACTCGCGGATCGTGCTCAGCCGGATCCAGACGCCGGCCGACAGCCTCCAGCGGTTCCACGATTCAACCTCGGTCCGGCTGACCAACACCGGGACCGGCACGCTGACCGTGTCATCGCTGCGGACCACCGGGTTGTTCACGGTGACGTCAACGTCGGCGCTACCCATCAATCTCGCTGCCGGTCAGGCGGTCAACATCACCGTGAAGTTCATCGCGCAGTCGGGTGGGTGGAACACGGGCAACCTGGCGATCGGCTCCACCTCGAGCACCGGTGCGACGACCAACGTCGCGCTCGCCGGCTACTGGCAGAAGTTGTCCGAGCACAACCTCGAGCCGAGCCTGCCCAGCTTGGTCAGCAACTTCGGCTACAAGACGGTGATGCCGGCGTCGTCGTACAGCCGCGGTGCCTACGTCAAGTTCAGCTCCGACGAGGTGCTGTCCCCGTACTGGAAGCTGCGGGATCCGACCAAGGCGTCGCGGGTGACCCAGATCGCCGCGTGGCACGGGTACCCCTCCGGGAACACCTTCCGGACCTACCCGAAGGGTGCTCCGGCCAGCTACTCCACCAGGCTCACCGGCCTGAAGTACGACGCGCAGTCCGCCATGCCGCGCAACAGCGCTTCCGGCAAGGGCACCGTCGTGTTCCAGCCCACTGGGACCTTCGGCTTCATCCTCGACAAGGAGTACAGCGACCCGACGCTGAACAGCCAGACGGTTGACCGCGCGTCGGGCTGCACGGCGACGCAGTGCGGGCAGCACGTCCGGGTGTTCCAGCTGCGCAACAGCGCCGGCGCTCTGGTGGCCGGCAGCTATCTGGTGACCACGGACATCGGTGGCATCAACTACGACTTCCAGGACAACGTCTACGTGGTCTCGAACATCACCCCGGCCTGACGCCGGGTCGATCGGGACCAGGCACGACAGCACCAACCCAGCAGCACCACGGCACCACAGCAACACGGCACCAACACAGCACTGAACAGCACCGCACGGCAGCAGGAACAGCAATGGCAACAACAACCACAGACGAACTGACAACGTTCGCAAGGAGTGCACCCTATTGAGGTACCATCCAACACTTCCGGGGGAGCACCGAATGGCTGACCAGCTGGTGAAAGGTCAGTCCGCGACCCTAAGGAGTGGAAGATGACCTCACGTTCGACACATCACCGGAGCACGCACTCACCTCCCGGCAGATCCACCTCCGGGCCTTCCGGCCGGCAGCATGCTCAGCCATCGACCAGGCCCACCCGGCAGCGCACGGCACGTCATCGTCGTGCGCTGCCGTCGGTGGTCGCCCTCGCCGGCACCGTCATCGGGCTGGTGCTGACGGTGGGCACCGCGCCCGCGGCGACCGCGGCGCCGGCTCCGACGGCCGCGCCTAGCGACCTGGCCGGCTGGACCCAGGACTTCGTGGACGACTTCAACGGCCCGCTGAACACCGCGCGGTGGGGCAGGTACGAGAGTTCCAGCCCGAGCAGCAGCAAACTGCTGTCGGAGTACGACGCCGCGAACGTCTACACCAGCAACGGTTCGATGGTGCTGCGCACCCGGAACGCCGGTGGCGGGGACTGGCGCAGTGCCGGGGTATCCAGCGCGCCGGGATTCGCCACCACGGCCGGGAAGTGGGCCGTCCGGGCCAAATTCGACCGCGGGTATGGCATCTGGTACTCCTTCCTGCTGTACCCCAAGGGCGGCGGGTGGCCACCGGAGGTCGACATCGCCGAGGGCACCGCGGGTGGACCGCGGGTCATGTCCACGTTCCACTGGTCGGGCGCCAACCTGACCGACTCCCGGTTCAAGTACGGGGTCGACATGTCCCAGTGGCACACCTACGGTGTGGTGCTCTCGTCGGGCAAGCTGCAGTTCACCATCGACGGCGTCGTCTGGGCCACCATGCTCAACTCGGCCTCGCCGCGGATCCCGCTGTGGCTGGGCATCCAGGCGGGCGTCAAGGCCTGCCCTGGGTCCACCGGTGAATGCGTGAGCGCCGCGAAGACCCCAACAGATTCCAAGATCTACATCGACTGGGTCGCGCATTGGAAGGCCGCCTGACTCCTGGCCGACCGGCCCTGGGTCACCCGCCCGGGGCCGGTCGCACGGACTGTGCCACACGTCTGAGTTGTCACCACCGCACTGATATCTGAAAGGCTGCACATCGCATGAGTTCCACCAGCACCTCCGTGTCCAAGCTGGATCTGCTCAAGCGCCGCGTCCGGCGCGGGGTGGCCGCGGTTCGCTGCGAGAGCCGAGTGGTCTCCCGTTACGTGTTCAACCGCAAGGCGGTGGCGAGCTTCCGCGAGCAGCCGGCCAGTCTCGAGCCGGCCGCCGCCCACGTCGCCCGCGAACTGGTGGTGTCCGGGGTGGCGCTGAGCTCGGTGAACGACCTGGTCGACGAGGATTCGTTCCGCGAGGTGGTCGACTACACGCAGGAATTGCGCACCTCAGGTGCTGCGGTGCCCGATGCGTCCAAGCCGTACCTGACCGAGTTGCTGGGTACCCAACCCGAGCTCGAGCCGTCGAACCCGTTGCTGAAGTTCGCCCTCAACCCGCAGATTCGCGGGGTCGCCGAGACGTATTCGTCGATGCGGCTCAAGGTCCAGGACGTCAACGTCTGGGTGAACGAGCCGTCCGCGGGACAGGCCCAGCAATCACAGCGCTGGCACCGGGATCTGCCGGAGGACTACGACATCGTCAAGTGCTTCGTGTACATCCAGGACGTACCGACCGGCGCCGGGCCGCTGCAGTACATCAAGGGATCCAACACCCCGGCGGGCCGGAAGATGCGGTTCGAGACCGAGTTCGACGGGGTCGGCTACCGGCTCGACGACAAGGACGTGGCCCACACGTTCGCCCCGGACGACCTGGTGCAGGCCAGCGGGCCGGCCGGGACGGTGGTCTTCGCCGACACCAGGGGAATTCACCGCGGCGGTCTGGCGATCGACCAGGAAAGGGTCGTCCTGCAGATCACCTATGCATCGGATGCGTGTTTCCGGCCGAGGAATCTTCGACCCGCCGCCGGTGTTCGCCCGGAGGAGTTGCCGGAAGTCAGGCTGGCGTCGTGAGCGCGGCCGGCCGGCCAAAACTCACCACCATCGATGACCGCGACCACTCTGCGGCCTGAGACCCGCGCACGGGCCGTGCGGAATAGCAATCTCCCGCGGCGCCGGCGTCGGCGCATCATTGGCTTGTCCATTGTCCTGAGTGTGGTCGGTGCGTTGCTGCTGGCCATTGGCCCATCATCGGGAGTACTGATTCCGCCACCCCCGCCGCCGTCCGGCATTCCGATTCCCGGTGACACCGAGAATTGGAATGTCACCTTTGCCGACGATTTCGATGGGACCGAACCCGATCCGGCGCGGTGGACCCTGTACGACGGCTGGTCCAAGTCGCAGCCGCCGAGCCTGTGGCGGCCTAGCCAGGTCCGGGTGGCGGACGGGGTGCTGTCGCTCACCGGCGAGCCGGTCGACGGGACGTGGCTCACCGGTGGCCTGTCGAGCGCAGTCGCCGGCTCACAACTGTACGGGCGCTGGGACATTCGCTTCCGCATCGACCCAGGTGACGGGGACAGCTACGCGATCCTGCTGTACCCGAAGGGCGGCGGTTGGCCACCGGAGATCGACATCGCGGAGGACGCCGGAGGGGACAGGACGTCCACGACAGCAACCCTGCATTACGACTCCGACAACAAGCAGATTCACTCGAGCGTGTCGGCCGATTTCAGCAAGTGGCAAACAATCGGTGTCATCTGGGGTCCGGGGAAGCTTTCGTACACGCTCAACGGAAAGGTCTTCGGGACGGTGTCCGGACGAGCTGTACCGAGCGTCCCGATGTGGCTCGGTCTGCAGGTCGGAAAGAAATCCTGTGACGCCGAACAAGGCAACTGTCCGCTGAACAACAGGCTGAGCCCGGTATCTATGCAGGTCGACTGGATCGTGCGTTACCAGCGCAAGTAGATTGTATGAACGTCGCATTTCCGCGACCGGGCACACCAAAACAGCATGGTAGTCTTGGCACGCAGAAGTGAGCAACTCGGGCTTTTGCATGCCCGCCGATCCGGGGTGTGGGATCGGATTCTCAGGGTAACGAATCTTATCGGAGGGTGACCTGCCATGACAGTACAGAAAGGGTATCCGGAGTTGACAACGTCCCCAGATTCGACCCTGGGCGGCCCGCAAACCGCCGGGGCCCCCGCGGCTCCCCGGCGGGTCGCGGTGGTGACGTTCGTCCTCTGGCGAGCCCTGCTGGCCGTGATCGCCCTCGCGGTCGGGTTGCTCTCCTTGCTCGGCATCGAACTGGCCGCCGCGCCGGCGACCCTGCTGGGTGCCGTGTTCGCCCTGGCGGTGCCCGGCACCGCGATCCTGGTGTGGTGGTTGCGGCGACCGATGGCGCTGTGGACGGCGATGTGTGCCGCGCTGAGCGCTTCGGTCACCCTGCTGCTGGGCCAGTCGATGCTGACCACCGGTCTCTGGCACCCCACCGTCGCGATTGGCGTGGTCGCGCTGGCCAGTGCCACCTCGCTCGGCGCGCACCTGTTCCTCCGGCCCGGGTTCGACCCGCTGGGCCCTGCCCCGACCCCGGTGACCGCCTCCGGTGGCCGGCTCACCGTTGCCCGCGTCGATGTCACCGTCGCACTCTCGGTGATCGCGGTCGTGCTCTGGTTCATCGGGCTGCGCACCATCGACCCGAACACCCTGGGCGGCGCCGGCCTGATCGAGCAGCTGTCCCCGGTGCTGCTGGCCGGGTACGCGGTGCTGGCGGTGGCGGCCGTGCTGGAGATCTTCACCAGCGCCCGGACCGTGGTGCTCGCCGGTCAGGCGATAGTCGGCGTGGTCGGCCTTTTCGGTCTGCAGACCTTCAGCTACGCAGTCGCCCGGGTCCCGGTGGCCTGGCTGCACTGGGGTTTCAGCGAGCAGATCGGCCGGGACGGTGCAGTGCTGCAGGGTCTGGACTCGCGCTACAGCTGGCCGGGCTTCTTCGCCGGCCTGGGCACCATCAGCCGCGCGCTCGGCATCACCGACCCCGCGGTCTTCATCGCCTTCGCGCCGATCGTGCTGGCCGGACTGGCCGCCTTCGCCTTCTTCTCGATTGCGACCACCGTGCTCGGCAACGGCTCCGCCCGCTGGCTGGCGTTGTGGATCTACGTCACCGCGAACTGGGTTGGCCAGGAATACCTGTCGCCGCAGGGCCTCACCCTCGTCATCGTGCTGGTGGTGCTCGCCGTGGTCCTGCAGTACGGGCTGCGCATCCCGCTGCTGGTCCGGCGACCGCGGCCGGCGGGTGTCACCGACGCCCCGCCGATGCAGCCCCGTCATGCCGACGACAGCACCGGCACCCGGGCCCTGGTCTGGGCAGCCGTCGCCGTCGGCAGTCTCGCGCTGGCACCCACCCACCAGCTCTCACCGCTCTTCCTGATCA
The DNA here is from genome assembly GCA_963709895.1 of uncultured Actinomycetota bacterium. Taxonomy (GTDB): domain Bacteria; phylum Actinomycetota; class Actinomycetes; order Mycobacteriales; family Nakamurellaceae; genus Nakamurella. The sequence goes on from CAVPYD010000009.1 coordinate 148,511, forward strand.
TCACCCTCGGGATCCTGGTGGTCTTCCGCCGGCTCAACGACCCGCTGCTGGTGCTGGTGCCGATCGTCGCGGTGATCGCCTGGTACCTGACCGGTGCGCTCGACTTCTGGCGCAACGTCGGCCCCGGCCTGCTGGCCGGGCTCGGCGACATCTCCGGCAGCCTGTCGGCCAACGTCGGTGACCGGCTGGTCGGACAGAGCGGGCGCCAGTTGCTGGTGGGTCTGCGGATCGCCACCGCGCTGATCGTGTTCGGCCTGGCGCTGGTGGGCGTGCTGCGGCTGCGCGCGCACAAATGGGAATGGCGCCTGCCTGCAGTGCTCTGCGCCGCACCCTTCGCGCTCGTGCTGGCCCAGGCCTACGGCGGCGAGATGCTGCTGCGCAGCTACCTCTTCGCTCTCCCGATGATCAGTATCGCTGCCGCGTATGCCTTCTCGGCATTCCCGGCGCGGACCCGGGCCGTCGCCGGTCGGCCGTCCGCGGATGTGGTGCGCGGGCCGGGCGTCGCCTCCACTCGGCCGATCGGTGCCAGCAGAGGCGTGCTCACCGTCTCGCTGGCCTGTCTGGTCGTCGCATTCCTGGCCGTGAGCTCGGTGGCCATCAAGGGTCAGAACGACTCCTACGTGTCCTTCTCCGAACAGGATCTGCAGGCGTCGGAGCAGGCCTACCAGGAGGTGCAGCCGGGCGAGGTGTTGTCCGGTCTCACCGCCAGCGGTCCGCTGCGGTACGAGGAGCTCGGCAAGGTCGAGCAGCGATCGGTGCAGAGTACCTGCCCGATCTCCACGATGTCGGCCGCCTGTGTCACCAAACTGTCGCCGGACGTGCTGGTCGTGACGCCGTCGCAGGACAACTCGGGCCGGCAGTACGGCCGGGACGCAGGGTGGACCGACGAGATCGCCCGCCAACTGGTCGCCGACGGCGACTACCGCGTCGTGTGGCACACCGACGGTGCGGATCAGGCAGGGGCGTGGGTTCTGCGACGGACGGCGCCGTGACCCATCGGTTATCGACCGGCGCGCCGCCGGCCCCCAGCCTGCTGCGCGACGGTTCCGCGATGGCGATCAGCATGCTGATCACCTCGGTGACCGGGTTCCTGTTGTGGATCGTCGTTGCCCGCCGCATGGACACCGATCAGGTGGCCGCGCTGACGGGCATCGTCAACTCGTTCCTGCTGGTCAGTGCATTCGCGCAGCTCAGCCTCAACCTGGGGCTGAACCGGTACCTGCCCACCGCCGGGGCGGGTTCGAAGAAGCTGGTGCTGATCAGCTACGTGACGATCTTCGTCAGCACCCTGGTGTTCAGCTTCGTCTTCGTGCTCACCCCGTTGGGTGCCACGGTTCGGGACGAGCTGGCCGTGCCGGTGCTGTCGATCTTCGGCCTCGCCCTGATCTGGGGCATCTTCGCGCTGCAGGACCAGGTGCTGGCCTCGCTGGGCCGGGCACCGTGGATTCCGGTGGAGAACACGGCCTATTCGGTGGTGCGCTTCTGCCTCATCTTCGCGCTCTCCGGGGCCGGGGTCGGTGCCGCGCTCGCGGCCTGGTGGGCGCCCGCCGCGTTGGCGGTCATCGTTGTCACCGCGTTGTTGTGGTGGAAGGTGCTGCCCGCCGCGGGCCGGCAGAACGCGGCGCTGCCGTCGGTCCGGCAGTTCGCGAAGTACGTGTCGGTCAACTACTTGTCGACGCTCTTGGCCACGATGTTCTACAGCGGCCTGCCCATTCTGGTGCTGAACAGCTTCGGCCCGACCATCGGCGCGGCGTTCGCGATCGCCTGGGTCATCATCCAGACGGGCGACAACACGGTCTCCAGATACGGCACGTCGCTGGTGATCTCGGTGTCGCTGGACAGTTCGAAGACACGTTCGAGCGTGACCTCGCTGATGAAGCTGTGGCTGCTGGCGTTGCCCGGGCTGGCCGTCCTGGTCGTCTTCGCACCCCAGATCCTGTCCCTTTTCGGGCCGCAGTACGCCGAGATCGCCGGTCAACCCCTGCGATTGCTGCTGATCGCGTTCGCCTTTCGGATGCTGATGATCGTGCAGACCAGTGTGTGGCGTGCCGAGGACAAGAACTGGCTGGTGGCCGTTGCGTACTTCGGGCAGGTCGCGCCCGCGGTGATCTGCCTGGTCGCCGGAGTTGTCGATTCACTGATGGGCCTGGCCTGGGTCATCACCATTTCGCAAGTTGTCGTTGCGCTGGCAATGCTCCCCTCGTTGCGACGGTCGTTGCGCGGCAATCCATCTCGCAAGGATGGCGGACCGACCGACGATCCGGGCGAGATCCCGGTGGGCGCCGGTTTCGGCGCACCGCTGGGCCGGGAGAGCAGCCGGCCGGAAGGAGTAACCCCGTGATCTTCACCAAGAATCCGCCGGCACCGCCGGCCATCATCGGTACCGATCCGCTGGACCAGGACACCTCGACCAAGCTCAAGGGTGCGTGGTGGTCGATCCGGCAGGACTACCGGGAGGGCCTGCGTGGGCTCTGGACGAACAGTCTGGCCGGTTCACCGCTGGTGCCGCGGGCGCTCCGGTACCTGATGTACCGGCTGTCGCCGCACTCCATCCGGTCGCCGCTGGTCCGCCCCCGGGTCTACATCACCGGAACCGAACTCTCGATCGCCGAGGGAACGGCAATCGCCTACGGGTGCTATTTCGAAGCATTGGTGCCCGTCACCATCGGCCATTCCGGGCATTTCGGGCCCTTTGTCGTGGTGTTGACCTCCACCCACCCCGTCAGCCGCTCCGGGAAGATCGCCCGGCGGGCCGAGCTGAAGCCGGTCACGGTGGGAAACCATTGTTTCATCGGGGCCCGCGCGATTCTCACGGCCGGGGTCACCATCGGCGACGGCGTGGTGATCGCGGCCGGCGCCGTGGTCGTGCGTGATTGTCTGGAACCAGGTGTGTACGCCGGATCGCCGGCCCGCCTGGTACGGCGATTCGACAACGACGACAATTGATCGCCGGCGATGCGCCGGCCAGTGGGTCAGCGTCTCGAGATCCACCCTGGATCCCCTCTGGTCCAACAGTTTCGGGATTCATGTGGGAATGCGGTGCGGCAAGTCACCGCAGGTGCGTCGGGAATTCAGCGCTGATTTGATACGCTTTTGTGATCTCGCAGCGTCGCGTGTTGCCGTTCGGCGTGGTTTCCTGCCTTTCGGTGCATGGCGTCCGACCACAATTCCCGTCACAGGGAGAGGTAGCGAGAATCATGGAACAGCACAGATCACCCGCGGCACTCCGGCGACCCACGGTCAGCGTGGTGATTCCCGCGCTCAACGAAGCGGCGAATCTGCCGCACGTGTTCGCCGACCTGCCGACCGATGTGCATCAGGTCATCCTGGTTGACGGTGGATCGGTCGACGGGACCGTCGAGGTGGCCCGGGAGTTGCTGCCCACCGTCGAGATCGTGATGCAGACCCGCCGGGGCAAGGGCAACGCGCTGGTGTGCGGCTTCGAGCGATGCACCGGCGACATCATCGTGATGATCGATGCGGACGGATCGACCGATCCGGCGGAGATCCCGGCCTTCGTCCAGGCCCTGATCGACGGTGCGGACTTCGCCAAGGGCACGCGGTTCTCCGGTGGCGGCCGCAGCCTGGACATCACCGGTGTCCGGCGCGCCGGCAACTACCTGTTGAACTCGACGGTCAACATGCTGTTCGGGACATCCTTCTCCGATCTGTGCTACGGGTACAACGCTTTCTGGCGCGATGTGCTCCCCGAACTCGGGCTGCCGCACAGCACCCTGCCGCCGGCCAGGGACGGCCGGAAGTTGTGGGGCGACGGCTTCGAGATCGAGACCATGATCAACGTCCGGGCGGCGCGATCGTTCTCCTCGTCGGTGGTGGAGATACCCAGCGTCGAGCGGGAACGGATCCACGGGGAGAGCAATCTCAATGCCGTCCGGGATGGCCTTCGGGTGCTGCGCACCATCGGCCAGGAGCGGTTCGGTGTCCGTCAACCGCGCTCCCGACCCGGCACGCTCCGGGCGATCAACGGGTCCGGTTCCTGGCGCCGGCTACGCCGGGCCGACGACGAGCGGGTCGACCGGGCTTCCTGAACGGTCCGCGAACCAACGCACGGTGAAGGGAGATGGTCATGTACGCGATGCACAACCCGGTGCGCCACTACCCCTGGGGTTCCCGCACGGCAATCGCCTCGATGGCGGGACGACCGTCCCCGTCGGCGGAGCCGGAGGCCGAGATGTGGATCGGCGCACATGCCGACGATTCCTCCACCGTGCTGCTCGAGCACGGGGAACGGTCGTTGGTCGACCTGATCGCCGCGGATTCCGTTGCTGCGCTGGGTGCGCATGCCGACGCCCGGTTCGATGGCCGACTTCCGTTCCTGCTCAAGGTGCTCGCCGCGGCGGAACCGCTCTCGCTGCAGGCGCATCCGTCACCCCGGCAGGCTGCTGATGGCTTCGCCCGGGAAGAGGCGTTGGGCATCCCGAGAACTGCGGCGCATCGCAACTACCGGGACACCTCCGACAAGCCCGAGTTGATCTGTGCGCTCACCGAGTTCCATGCGCTGTGCGGCTTTCGCGATCCGGCGACGACGCTCCGGGTGCTGCAGGAGACTCCGGGTGCCTGCGCTGGACCAGGTGACGGCGGAACTGTCCGGCGGGTCCGGTATTCGTCGGGCATTCCTGGCGATCATGCGGATGTCCCGCGCCGAGGTCACCCGGTTGTCAGCGCCGCTGCTCGCGGCCTGCACCGCGCAGGTGGAGCGCGGCCACGAGTTCCACCGCGAATACCGCACCGTGCTCGACCTGGCCGACCGCTATCCCGGTGACCCGGGTGTACTGGTGTCGCTGCTGATGAACCGGGTGGTCCTCCAACCCGGACAGGCGTTGTTCCTGCCCGCGGGTAATCTGCACGCCTACCTGTCGGGCACCGGCGTGGAGATCATGGCCAACTCCGACAACGTGCTGCGCGGAGGATTGACGACCAAGCACGTCGACATTCCCGAGTTGAACAGGGTGCTGCACTTCCACCCCGTGGCCGTCGACGTGCTGGACGGGACGCCGATGGCCGACGGTCAACGGCGGTATCCGGCGCCGACGGCGCAGTTCAGCCTCTCCGCCCTTGACCTGGGGGCTGGGCCGGTCGAGTTCCGGCACCACGGGCCGCAGGTTCTGTTGGTGACGCGGGGCACGATGATCGCCCGGGACGGCACGGGGGATTCGGTGACCGTCCCATCGGGCGGCTCGTTGTGGGTTCCGCCCGGCGGCAGCGTGACCGTGACCGGCCACGGGCGGGTTTTCCGGGCGACCGATGGGCTGTCGTCCGGCCGCGCAAATCGGACGCCCGATCTGGAACTCCGCGCGTCCTGACCCTTTGATCGACCGTTGTCGTTCGGATATTTCCAGTTCGCCATTTCGAAGGAGTGTGTGCTGATGCCGTTGCAGGATGTTGATGCCGTCGTGCTGGTCGGCGGGCAGGGAACCCGGCTGCGTCCGTTGACCCTCTCGGCCCCCAAGCCGATGCTGCCGACCGCCGGCGTGCCGTTTCTGGAGCATCTGCTGTCCCGTATCTCGGCGGCCGGGATCTCCCATGTGATTCTCGGGACGTCCTACCGCGCAGACACTTTCAGCGACCACTTCGGTGACGGTGCGGATTTCGGCCTGGAAATCGAGTACGTGTTCGAGTCCGAGCCGCTCGGGACAGGCGGCGGTATTCGCAATGTGCACGATCGCCTGCGGGCGGACACGGTGATGGTGTTCAACGGTGACGTGCTCTCCGGCGTCGATCTGCCGTCCATCGTGGACACGCACCGGGCGAACCGTGCGGACGTGACCCTGCATCTGGTGAAGGTGGCGGACCCGCGGGCCTTCGGATCGGTGCCCACCTCGCCGGACGGCCGGGTGGAAGCATTCCTGGAGAAGACCGACAACCCGCCCACCGACCAGATCAATGCCGGGTGCTACGTGTTCCGGCGGGAGATCATCTCGGCGATCCCGGTGGGTCGCTCCGTGTCCGTCGAACGGGACACCTTTCCCGGTCTGCTTGCCGACGGCGCGCGAGTGTTCGGGCACGTCGACAGCTCGTACTGGCTCGACCTGGGCACGCCGACCGCGTTCGTGCAGGGCTCGGCCGATCTGGTGTCGGGCGAGGCACCCACTGCCGCGCTGCCGGCCGCTGCCGACCGCACCTGGCAGCGACTGATCATGCCAGGCGCCACGGTGGCCGCCGACGCGACCATCGACGGTGGTTCGTCGATCGGCGCCGGCGCGAGCATCGGCGCCGGTGCCGTGGTCCGCGGCTCGGTGCTGATGGACGGCGCGCGCATCGAGCCGGGCGCGCGGGTCGAGCGGTCGGTCGTCGGCCATGGCGCGGTGATCGGCGCCGGCACCGTGGCGATCGATGCGATCGTCGGCGACGGCGCCGTGGTGGGTGCCAGATGCGAACTGCGAGAAGGCATCCGGGTCTGGCCGGGGACGGAGATCGGTGACGGTGGCGTCCGGTTCTCCGCCGAACCATGATCGGCTGAAACCTCACCAGCTGCGCGGCGTCGGTAGCATCGCAAGATCAGCCGAACGCAGGATGGAGGCAGGTGCCCGAGCCATGGACCGTCCCGCCGGCGTGCAGATCCGCCGGATGACCGGCCCGGCGCGGCCGCGGGCCGTGCGGGTGCTGCGGCGCTCGGTGTCGGTGGCGTGTTGGGCGGCGGTGGCCGTGGGCGGCGGTTTGGCGATCGGCCGCCAGGTCGGCTGGAAATCCGAGTGGGCGGTGTCCGCGATGGTGCTCGCGCCCTATGCCGCACTGGCCGCGGTCGGCGGCGAGATCGGCCTGCTGTGCCTGCGCTCCTGGAAGCCTGCGATGGTCGGCGCTGTGCTGCTGGGATTGGCCGGCTGGGCGCAGGTCGGTGCCTTCATCCCGGCCCACCGACCAGCCGACCGGGCCGGTCTCACGGTGATGACGACGAACCTGCGGCTCGGCCATGCCGACCCGCGGGCGGTGGTGACGCTCGCCGCCGAGCACCACGTCGACGTGCTGGCGGTCCAGGAGTTGACCGATTCCGCCGCCGCCGGGTTGCACGGGGCGGGTCTGGACCAGCTCATGCCGTACCGGATCATCGCCCCGCGCGCCGCGGGCGCCGGCGTGGGGTTGTGGAGCCGGGAACCGTTGACCGATGCCACTGTCGTGCCGGGATTCGGCTTCGACCCGGTTCGCGCGCAGTTGACCTTCGCCGGGCGGAATTACACCGTGATGTCGTTCCACAGCAAGGCGCCGCTCTACAACGGCGGGACCGGTCCGTGGGAGTCCGACCTGGCACGGTTGTCGGAGCTGATGGCCGGCCTGCCGGCACCGCTCGTCGTTGCTGGCGACTTCAACGCCACCCGCGACCACCGGCAGTTCCGGGACCTGTTGAACAGCAACGGATATCGCGACGCAGCTGACGACGCCGGGGCCGGCCTGCTGCCGACCTTCCCGGCGAACGGATCCGTCGGCCCGATCGCGGGCATCGACCACGTCGTGCTCAGCGGCGACCTCATCGGCGTGGACGCCAAGTCCGCCGCGGTGCAGGGTTCCGACCATTACGCCGTGATTGCCCGGGTGGCAGTGCAATGAGCAACGCAGGTGACCGGCGGCGCCGGTACGGCTCGGCCCGGGTGCTACGACTGGCCGGTGCGCCTGACCTCTTGGCCAGTCCGCCGGCACCCGAAACGGGAGAGAATGCTCCGGACTCCGCCGCCGAGCAATGGTGCGTCTGTGGCCATCCCAGAACGGCGCACGAGCATTACCGTCCGGGCACCGACTGCAGCTTGTGCGCTCCCGGCGTCTGCGGCCGCTTCCGCCGGCAGGGCAAACGCCGCGCACGGACGACCGTCCGGCCGCTGACCGCCATTCCGGCAGGAAAGCCTTCCACCGCAACCGATCTCGGTGTACGGAATCCGCTGCGCCGGCGCTGAGCTCTCCTGCACAACCGTGTCCCTCGGTGGCCGGCTGGTGATCTTCTTCCGGGCTCGGGTGGCCGGCGGCGCGGACAGCGGCGCACAATTGTCCGTTGTGCGCGTTTCGCGGCTAATGCCTGAGGTGTCCGAGTTCCAATCTGACCGTCGTCAACGATCGCGTGTCGATACTGGGCCGCGCCCAGACCGGCACGGGGTCGCCGTAGCTTTCGCCGAGGATCGGGCGGATATGCCTGACCGGCGCTGATCAGTCGCTGCTGCCGCGATGATCGACGAGGACTTTGTGAACGGTGCCGACCGACACCTTGGTGGCGCGGGCGATGGTGCGGATGGATTCGCCGTCGGCATGGCGGGCGAGGATGATGCGTCGCTTGTCGGTGTCGACGACGCGGGGCCGGCCGCCGGTGCGGCCGCGGGCGCGGGCGGCGGTGAGCCCGTCGCGGGTCTTGCGGACGATGTCGCGGCGGCGATCCTCGGCCAGGGCGAGCGCCAGGTCGAGGATGAGGCTGCGGTCGGTGTGCTCGCCGGCGGCGATACCGTCGAGGACCTTGACCGCGATGCCGCGGGAGAACAGGTCGTTGAGTACGAGCAGGCCTTCGAGCAGGTTACGGCCGAGTCGGTCGACCTCCTGCACGGTGAGCATGTCGCCAGGGCGCAGGTAGTCGATCGCGGCGGCGAGCGTGGGCCGGGCGTCGACGGCGAGGCTGCCGCTGATCTTCTCCTCGAACACCTTCACGCACAGCCCGTCGAGCGCGTCGTATTGCCGGGCGGTCTCCTGCTTGCTCGTGCTGACGCGCACCAGTCCTACCAGCGCCACGACGACTGCCCTCTCGTTCAGCAAACCTGTTCAGCAACCGATGCCGAGCCTACAGGTTGTTGAACGAGTTGTTGAACGAGTTCACGGCGTTGCGAGCCTGCTGGCGGGCTGATCGGCGCATGTTCAGGTACGGACCGTTTTCTGAACAGGGCATCGTGCGAAGATCGTCGGCTCCTGCGATTCCGACCGTGGCGCAGCGGTGGGCTGCGTGCGTGGCGATGCCGAGCCCGGGTCGCCGTAGAAACGGAACGGATCTGGGCGTTTTGGTGATCTTGCTGCGTTGATCAGGCAAGCCAGCGCCGCGTCGCGAGCAAGGATGCCCCGTTTGAGGATCGGCGAGCGGGACACCGCGGCGGGGTTGTGGTGGACGGGTCCCACCTCCCATGTAGGACGGTGCGCTCCACCGTTCCGACTCGCTGACCCCAAGTAGCTGGGCGTTATGCGAGCTCGTGGGTTGCCCCGCTAGCCTCACGAAAGACGCCGTTCCGGGGGCATAGGCCGCCGGACCTAGGAGCGCTCGGCGAGCTGGGGACGATCGCTCTGACCACTCAGCTTCGTGTCGAGAGGACTGTTGTCCGATGGCTCTGACCACACTGGATCCCGCCGCCCGTCACCGAGCGATCGGGGGCAGGTTCACCGAAAACATGTTGAGGGCACGACCGATTGGAACGCGACGGCACCTGAGGCCGGCTGGACAGCCCGCGATGTGGTCGGCCACCTCATCGAGTGGCTGACCGCCGTCGCTGGCAGGGGTGCCGGCGTGGCGCTGCCCTAGCAATCCTGGCGTCGTGACGGCCCGCGCCCGGGCGCTCTTGCTCCCTCTGGTCACTTTCGGGTCGACGACCGCCATGCCGTCCCCGTGGGGGGCGGGGCATCGCCGACCGCCGACATGCCCGCCGCCGACCCGCGAGGGCCGGCCGGTGCCGGAGATGACGGTGAGAGGTCGTTGTCGGGCACCCCGCCGACCAGGCCACGCCGCCATGATCGCCTTCAACCGCTCCGGTGCCGGCCGCTGGGCGCTGACCAGCGACCCCTCGGTGCAGGGCGCGTGGGCGTGGATCCAGCACAACGACCGCACCGTGATCCGCCGCATCGACCCGATCACCGGCCCACGCCAGCTCCACTCGGTATCGCTCGAGGTCGCCGTGGACGAGGTGTCCTGGGTCTCCCGAGGGGCGGCCGGTGTGATGGTGCCGTCGCCCGGGACCAATTCCTCTGTCTGCTGTCGGGTGCTGCGGCGAATGCTTGGTCCATGGGCACCTACGAGGTTGTTTCCGGAACGAGAACCGCGCAGCCGGCCGCGGTTTGCGTGGCGACTATGCCGGTTGGTGAGTTGCCGGACTGGTTGGGAAAAGCGTTCTCGACCGTGGCCGGGTTCCTGGCGGCGCACGGGTCGTATCCGGTGGGTCCGCCGTTCGCGCGGTATCACCAGCGGGGCGGCGGTCGGTTCGAGGTGGCGGCGGGATTCCCGGTGCCGACCGTGATCGAGGGTGCGGGTGACGTGCGGGCGTTGGTGTTGCCGGGCGGTCCCGCCGCCAGCACGATGCACGTCGGTCCCTACGACGCGATGGTGCCGGGCTATCAGGCTGTGACCGTCTGGGTCACCGAGCACGGAGGTGAGGTTGTCGGGGACCCCTGGGAGGTGTACCTCAGCGATCCCGCCGCGCAACCCGACCCCTCGACGTGGCGCACCGAGATCGTCCAGCCCTACCGCGAGCGAGAGCCCGTGACGTCGACCGGGTAGGCGGGCCGGGTCCCGTCCGCATGCCACGGATCATCGGGGCGAGGGGGCTTGCCAGGGAGGTTGATGCGGTGAAGCAGGGCGCCTTCTCGTCGACCACCCTCGGCGGCGGCCCGTGGTTGCGCAGACGACCGGATGAAAGGGACAACAGCGCCGCGCTTCCCGGTGGAGCGCACCGACACTTCCGTCGAGCACCTCCCGACCCGGGGCGATCATCGTGACATCGAGTGACGACCCACTGGACGCCGGGCCAGCAGTGGCCGCAGCGGACAACCCAGGATTTCCTCGGTCCGCCGGAGCCGAGCCAACCCTGCGACGGGTGATGGGTCCGAAACTGTTGCTGCTGTTCATCATCGGCGACATCTTGGGCACCGGGATCTACGCGTTGACCGGGGATGTCGCGGCCGAGGTCGGCGGCGCGGCGTGGCTGCCGTTCCTGGTGGCTTTCGCGGTCGCCACCGTCACCGCCCTGAGTTACCTGGAACTGGTCACCAAGTACCCGCAGGCCGCGGGCGCCGCGTTGTACACGCAGAAGGCGTTTGGGGTGCGGTCCCTGACCTTTCTGGTGGCCTTCGTGGTCATGTCGTCCGGGATCACGTCGCGGCCACCGCATCCCGAGCATTCGCGGCCAATCTCGCCGCCGGTTCGGTCTCGAGATGGGCACCCGCTGGATCATGTTGGTGGCGCTGGCTTTCATCACGGTGGTGGCGATCGTCAATTACCGCGGCGTCGGTGAAAGCGTGAAGGCCAACGTGGTGTTCACCCTGGTCGAGATGTCGGGTCTGGCGTTGGTGATCCTCGTCGGGTTGTTCGCTACGGTCGGCGGCCGGACGGACTTCTCCCGGGTGATCGTGTTCGACACACCCGGCGACAAGGGCTTCTTCCTGGCGTTGACGACGGCGACCTCGTTGGCGTTCTTCGCGATGATCGGGTTCGAGGACTCGGTCAACATGGCCGAGGAGACCACGGACCCGGTGCGGATCTTCCCGAGGGTGATGCTCACCGGGCTGTGCATCACCGGCCTGATCTATGTCCTGGTTTCTGTGGCATCGGTGGCGCTGGTGCCGGTCGGGCAACTGGCGGCGAGCGACACACCGCTGGTGGAGGTTGCGAGGGCCGGGGCGCCGAACCTGCCGATGGACCGGATCCTGCCGTTCATCTCGATGTTCGCGGTGGCGAACTCGGCGTTGATCAACATGCTGATGGCCAGCCGCCTGATCTACGGGATGGGCAGGCAGCGGGTACTCCCTCCGCTGCTGGCTCGTGTCGGGGAGTCTCGCCGCACCCCTTGGGTGGCAATATGTTTCACCACCGCCGTGGCCATCGGGTTGATCGTTCTGGTGTCCGTCGCGAGTTCGGACGCGGTGCGCACCCTTGTGGTGCTCTCGTTCGGTGTGGCGATGCTTCTCGTCCGAGTGCCCGGGCTGTGCCACAGGCTCGTCCACCCCGCTGCCGGTAAGGGCCGAACTCCCCACCAACCCTGATCAGCTGACGCGAGAACGGATCCGGCGCAGGTCACCGACCCGAAAAGGCGCGCCCAGAAGGGGCTTCCGCACCGGCGTATGCCTCGTACAGCCCGAAACTCCTGACACCAGGATGTTCGGCTCAGTCGGTCATGACAACGCGACGGCGACCACATGCGACTGGCGACGGGGCCGGAAGTCTCTGCCCGCTGATGGTTCTCGTCGGCGAACGTGCTCAACCGGACATGGTCGGCCGGGCACCGTTTCAGGCACCGCCTGGCCGCTCGCGGGTTCCCCCTCAACAATCTTGGTCTCGTGGTGAGCGTTCCCGCGGCTGCCGGTCGTCGGATCTGGGTGACCGCGACTGGTGTGTCGCGCCGACGTGAGTTGCCGTTCCCCGGACAGGGACGGCCGGTGTAGGTGGTATGCGCGGCGCGGGTGGGAACCGGCTCGGTCGGCCGCTCCGGCCGATCAACCTTGCGGCACTGACCGCACCGATGCCGACGGTCTGGGCGAGGGTGCTACCCGACGCTTCGACGGACTCTGCCATCGCCTTCTCGTTGCTCTTGAGCCGGCCGTCCAGGGCACGGATCTCGGTCCCCAGGTCCGGCGATCTGGTTGCTGACCCGCTCGGCCTCACCCACCGGACCCTCCGCGGCAGTGCCGCGGCACCGGCGGTGGACAAACCCGATCGGCGCGTCGCCTGCCAATAACGCGCGGAACACGGCCTGCAGCGGGTTCACCGCCCCGGACCCTCGCCTGGGACAGGTTCGCCCGCCTTTTCCTCGAGCAGACCCAGTACATCCGCCCAGGTCACCAGCGGCGGAACTCCTTCAGCGTGGCCTCGATACGGATCGAGGCCACCTCACGATTCGATTCCGGTTCCACCGCAGCGGCCGTCCTTTTGAGGGACAGGGAGATCCGCGGACGACACTTCCGAGTTGGAGAGCGCTTGGCGGTGACCTTCGTGGTCACGCCTCCGTTGACGCAGGCCCCGAACGGACACTGGGCGGGTTCGACACACCCCCAGAGAGCCAACCCTTCACGGGCGGCAGGAATTACGCGAGCCAGCCCGCCCGGCGTTCCGCGGCCCGTTACCGGCGATCAACCCGGACCGCGATAGCGGTGACCTCAGACAAGTCGGAATTACATGATCGCTGACGGCGGGAAGCGGAACTCTCCGAGAATTTCGGGCACGACGACCCTGGTTGTGCCCATTCTGGTGGTCAACCATTCGGATCATGGTCAGCGGTCCCTGGTGGGCAATCGATCACTTGGGCCGTCGTGAATCTGGTGAACATTGCTCAGACGTTGGGATTCGCGTCCCGAGCCAGACAAGGGGTGCGGGTCAACCACCGCCTCGGCGTGATCATCGCGATTCTGGCCCTACCGGCCACGGTTGCACTGGTGGGGTACGCAAACGCTGGCAGCCCGTGGTGGGTGGGGCCGGCAGTGTTCGATAGCTTCGTCGTAGTGATGTTGGTCGTGGACTATTGGCGGCCGGTGGAGTTCCGGCAGCCACCCAGGCCCGGCATTCTGGTCCCGTACCTGCTGCTGTTCTTTGGTGGCATTCTGCTTATGGGCCTTGCGATGTATCCGGTGAACCGCATGTTCTGGCTGCTCACGGTGGTGACAACCACCTTGTTGCTGATCACCATGGCGCTGGCGATGCGGCAAGGAACTGCGTGACGCACCACCACCCAACCTGCGGTTTGTGGGCGTCACCGATTGACCTTGCGGACTGGTGCTCTGCCATCGAACCTGTCGCAGATCCGGGGCTGGACGCCTCGGAGGGGACCTTCATCCGATAGGCCCGATGGGCTCGTACGGTGAGCGCACGGGCGCTGCCGCGGTGGGATGGCCGTCTGCGCGGTGTCGGTGACGAAAGACCCTTACCGGCGGACGGTTGCCGGGCACATCCTGAGCGACATGATCAGCAGGGTGGTGCATTTCGAGATCCCTATCGATGACCCGGATCGGGCGGGCGGGTTCTACCGGACCGTGTTCGGCTGGACCGTTGCGAAGTGGGGTCCGGTCGACTACTGGACCATGACCACCGGGGCGGGGCCCGGGCCGGGCGCGGAGGGCGCGCTCACCCCGCGGGCGGAGGCGCCCGAGGGTGTCGTGGTGTACGTCGAGGTCGAGGACATTGATCGGGCCTTGAGCGATGTGCGGGAGGCCGGTGGGACGGTGGTGACCGGGAAGATGCCCATTCCGACGGTCGGGTGGTCGGCCCGGTTCCGCGACACCGAGGGCAATCTCGTCGGTCTGTTCCAGACGGACCGGACGGTGCCGCTGCCCGGCGGCGGGGTAGCCGGCTGACCATGGACGGTCCGCTGCGTTGGTCGTGGGGAATCTCCGCGGCTGGAACGTGACTGCGCAGATCGGGCCGGTCGTGCTGCGCCGTCGCGGTCGGCGGGTTGGGTCGCTCAGTGGGGGGTGAGGACTTCGCGCAGCGAGACGCGCCGGCCGGTGAGAACGATGGCGCGGCGGTAGATCGCGGAGGCCAGTGCGACGAAGAGCACGGCGGTGGCGGCGGTGAGGAGCATGCTGAGGGCGAGTTGGTAGGTGGGGACTTCGCCGGATGCCCAGCGGACTGGCATGGCCATCGGGGCGGTGAGCGGGAATAGCGACGCGGCGGTGCTCAGTGGGCTGAGCGGGTTGTCGATGACGATGAAGACCGTGACGAGGTAGCTCAGGATCAGCATGGTGGTGACCGGCAGGATGGCGGTGCTGACGTCGGCGACCTTGTCGACGAGTGCGGCGGTGGCGGCGAAGATGAAGGCGTAGAGCACGAACCCCAGGACGAACCAGGCGATGGCCAGGGCGATGTCGGTGGCCGCGACGGTCGGTAACGCCGCCGTCTGGCTGACGGCGAGGGACACGGCCAGTGGTGTGGCCAGGACGAGCAGTTGCAGCAGGGTCACCGCGCCGACCGCGATGACGTTGCCGGTGAGGATCTGGCTGGGCCGGAGCACGGCCAGCAGGACCTCGGAGATCCGGGTGGCCTTCTCGGTGGCGATGGTGGTCGCGATGACGCTGCCGGCGAAGGTGAGCGCGAGGTAGAGCACGATGCCGACGACGAATCCGATGGCGGCTCGTCCTTCGTTCTGGACCTGCCCGACCGGCTCTTGGTGCGGGGGCCGGATGGTCTGCAGGTCCGTCACCTGCGTGGGGGTGAGGCCGGCGGCGGCGAGGTGGGTGACGGTTTCTTGGGCGACCACGGCCTGGGCGACGAGGACGGGAAACGTTCCGGTCCCGTTCTTCTCGACGTACAGCGTGCCGTCCGCGAGACCGGCGGTGGCGGTGCCGTCACGGACGGCGGCTTGCACGGCGGCCTGGTCGGTCCGCACCGTGTACTGGACGGTGAACTGCCCTGATCGGGCCGCGGCGTCGAGGTGCGCGACGAGGGCGGGATCGGCGGTTCCGATGGTTGCCAGGGTGTAGGTCGGCGCCTGGTCGGTCAGCAGCCGCGGCACCACCACGACGGCGATGGACAGCAGCAGCAACAGGCCGGTGACCACCTTGAAGGACCGCGACCGCAGGTTCTGGCCGAGCGCCCGGCCGGCGACCAGTTGGGTGCCGCGCCACCACGCGTTCATGACCGTTGGACCTCTTCGGTCGCCGTCGGTTCCGTTTGCTCGTCCACCGCGGCGAGGAACAGTTGCGACAGGGTTGGGAGTTCCAACCCGAAGTCGGACACCTCGCCGGTGGCGCGGGCGGCGTCCAGGACCTCCAGCGGGTCGGTGCCCGGCGGCAGGTCGAGTCGGAGTTCGTCGGCGTGTTCCTCGGCGATGCGGACCCGGGGGAAGTGTGCGATCCAGGTTCGGTCGGGGGTGTCGACGGTCAGTCGTAGTTGCCGGCGACCGGAGGAGGCCCGCAGCCGGCGCACGTCGCCCTGCAGGACGGTGCTGCCGTGGTCGATCATGACGATGACTTCGCACAAGTCCTGGACCAGGTCCAGTTGGTGGCTGGAGAACAGCACCACCCGGCCGGCCCTGGCGCGGTCCCGCAGCAGCGCCGACAACTCGGTCACGGCCACCGGATCCAGGCCCGCGAAGGGTTCGTCGAGCACGATGACGTCGGGGTCGTGGACGAGCGAGGTGGCCAACTGCAGGCGTTGCTGCATGCCCCCGGAGAGTTTGTCGGTGCGGTCGGCCCACCGGTCGGCCAGGCCGAGTTCGTCGAACAGTGCCCGGGCGTTCCGGGTGGCGTCCGGGCGGGAGCAGCCGTGCAGGCGGCCGAAGTACACCAGCTGCTCACCGGCCGGCATCGCCGGGTACAGGCTGCGTTCCTGAGGCATGTAACCCCACCGCTGCCGCTGCTGCGCGGTGACCCGGTGCCCGTTCCATTCCAGCTCGCCGGCATCGGGCACCAGGACACCGAGCAGGATCCGCAGCAGCGTGGTCTTTCCCGCACCGTTCGGCCCGAGCAGGCCGGTGAGAACACCGGACGCGACGTCGATGCTCACCCCGTCAAGGGCACAGCGGTCCCCGAAGGCATGGCGCACACCGCACACCTGCAGCGCCATCCGAGCGCCGGGAAGGATCGGCCGGTCATGCACGGCCCCGGTCCGGCCGGCGGGGGTGACCTTGCTCATCGGTTCGGTACCTGTGTGCACAGCCAACGCGTCCGATCGTCCGACTGCCCGGCGCCATCGTCGATGCGACCCCGCACTGCACCTCGCCGCTATCAACGCGCCGGGTTACAGCCCACAGGCTGGCATGTCGTTGCCGGGCCCGGCTAGAGGCGTAAGTCCTTTGTCCCCCAGGCGATTCGACGACCGGAACGCCGAGAATCCGGCCAGCGAAGAACCGGTTGCCGGTCGCGAGATGGCACGGACCACCCGGCCGCTGTGGTGGGTTGTTGGCCGTGCTGGCGGGGCGGGCCCGGACCAGAGCGGATCGCGGGTGGACAGCGGCTCCGGGCGGGCGCGGCTGTGGTGCCGGGACCGCGACGGCCGGCAAGAGGTCCGGTTTCGGGTATTTCTGCCCTGTCCGGGTGCGTTCCTGCGGTGGACCGTGGAGGTATGGGTGACGAAGTGGTGATCCAAGCGGATGGTCTGGGGAAGTCGTTCGGGTCGACGGTCGCGTTGCACGACGTGGACCTGACCGTCGGCGGTAGTGAGGTTTTCGGGTATCTGGGGCCGAATGGTGCGGGGAAGACGACGACGCTACGGCTGTTGATGGGCATGCTGCGTCCGACGACCGGCCGGGCGACGGTGTTGGGCCTGGATGCGTCGCGCGACGCGGTCGAGGTGCATCGCCGGGTCGGATACCTGCCGGGCGAGCCCGCGCTGTACGGCCGGTTGACGGGACGCCAACACGTGTCGTATTTCTCCCACCTGCGCCGCGACGCCGACGACAAGCGGGCGGTGCTGCTGGCGGACCGGTTGGACCTGGATCTGGACCGGCCGGCGCGGGAATTGTCGAAGGGTAACCGGCAGAAACTGGCGGTGGTGCTGGCGATGATGTCCGCACCGGAATTGCTGGTGCTGGACGAACCGACCAGCGGGCTGGACCCGATCGGGCAGCAGGAGTTCCATGCGCTGCTGCGCGAGCACACGGCCGTCGGCGGTTGCGTGTTCCTGTCCTCGCACGTGCTTGGTGAGGTGCAGCGGGTGGCCGACCGGATCGGGGTGGTCCGGGCGGGTCGGCTGATCGCGGTCGAGCGGATGACCGATCTGCGGGCGAAATCGTTGCACCATGTCGGGGCCCGTTTCGGTGACGAGGTCACCGCGGCCGAGTTCGCCGCCCTGCCTGGTGTGCGGGACCTGGCCGTCACGGGGCGGGCGATGACCTGCAGCGCCCCGCAATCGGCTCTGGACGGGTTGCTCAAGCAGATCGCCCGGCACCCGGTGGTGGATATGGACTGCGCCGAGGCCGAGTTGGAGGAGACGTTCCTGGCCTACTACGGAACCGGTGAGAATCATGCTGCATAACGTCACGACCAAATCGTTGTACGACCAGCGCCGATCACTGCTGGCCTGGGCGGTGAGCCTGGTGCTGCTGGTGGCGATGTATGTGGCCATCTGGCCGAGCATCCGCGATCAGCCCGCGATGACCGATTTCCTGAACTCCATGCCGCCGGCGATGCGTTCGTTGTTCGCGATGTCCGGGGCGGACATGAGCACCCCGATCGGTTACGTCAAGATCGAGATGCTGTCGCTGATGGCGCCGCTGCTGGTGTTGCTGTATGCGGTGACGACCGGGGCGGCGGCGGTCGCTGGGGAGGAGGATCGGCACACGCTGGACATGCTGCTGGCCAATCCGGTCGGCCGCGGGCGGGTGCTGCTGGAGAAACTGGCCGCGATGACCGCGGGCGATCGTCCTGCTCGCAGGTGTTGACCGGTGCGGCATTGCTGATCGAGAGCCCGATGGCCGACATGAGCCTGCCGGTAGGCCCGATCATCGCCGCGATGACCCACTTGGCCTTGCTGGCAATAGTTTTCGGAACCCTCGCCGCCGCTATCGGCGCGGCCACCGGGAATCTCACGGCGGCCCGCGCGGTGCCCGCCATCGTCGCTGTCATCGCCTACATCGTGAACGGCCTGGGGCCGCAGGTGTCCTGGCTGGAACCGTTCCAGAAGTTCTCGCCGTTCTACCAGTACGCCGGGCACGACCCGTTGGTCAACGGTCTGTCCGTGCCGGCGGTGCTGGTCGCGGTCGGCACCATCGCGGTCCTCGCGATGATCGGCGTCGCCGGGTTCCGGCGCCGCGACGTCGCAGCCTGAA
>CAVPYD010000010.1:0-145244 GCA_963709895.1 uncultured Actinomycetota bacterium
CGAAACCGTCGGTGATCGTTTCCGCGTCGTGTGGCATCGAGGGCAAGAAGGTCATCGGTTACCTGCCCCGGTTGAACCGGGCGATCGCGATCGCACAGCACAGACCTGGTATCAGGGTGATCGTGCAGCGCCAGGTCGAAGCCAAACTCGGACCGGGCGATGTCACCTGGACGAAGGCGATGGCGTCGGCGGCGCCGGCGGATCCGGTGACGGTCGCCTCGACCGATCCGCTGTACCTGCTCTACACATCAGGGACCACCGGGAAACCGAAGGGCGTGGTCCGGGATAGCGGCGGGTACGCGGTGGCGTTGGGCTGGTCGATGCGCAACGTCTACGACATCGGCCCGGGCGACACGATGTTCACCGCCGCGGATGTCGGGTGGGTGGTCGGGCATTCCTATGGGGTGTACGGGCCGCTGCTGGCCGGTGGGACAACCGTGCTGTACGAGGGCGACCCGGTGGGCACCCCGGACGCCGGGCAGTTCTGGCGGGTCGCCTCCGAATGCGGCGCGAAGAGCATGCTCGCCGCGCCCGCCGCGATCCGGGCGATCCGCAAGAAAGACCCGCACGGCACGTTGCTGGCCCGCTACGACCTGTCCGCGTTGCGGTACCTGTTCGTGGTCGGTGAACGGCTGGATCCGGAGACCTACCGGTGGGCAACGGATCTGCTGGGCGTCCCGGTGATCGATCATTGGTGGCAGACCGAGACCGGCTGGCCGGTGGTGGCCAACCCCGCCGGCATCGAATTGCTGCCGGTGAAGCCGGGTTCCCCGACCCGTCCGCTGCCCGGCTGGGACGTGCGAATCCTGACCGAGGACGGCGCGCCGGCGCGGCCGGTGAGGACGGCGCGATCGTGATCAAGCTGCCGATGCCGCCCGGCACACTGCTCACGCTGTGGGACGACGACGAGCGCTACGTGCGGTCGTATCTGTCGGCGTTCCCGGGGTTCTACCTGACCGGTGACGGTGGCCACCTCGATGGGGACGGCTATCTCTATCGTGACGGGCCGCACCGACGATGTGATCAACGTCGCCGGGAACCAGCTGTCCCCCGGGGCCGTCGAGGACGTGCTGGCCGCGCACCCGACGTCGCCGACTGCGCGGTGTTCGGCGTCAGCGACGTCATGAAAGGGCAGATCCCCCGCGGCCTGGTCGTGCTGCACGCCGACGTGCCGGACGACGACGCCTACCGGGCGCGGTTGTGCGCCGACCTGGTGCAGTGGTCCGCGACCAGATCGGCGCCGTCACCGCCATCCGGCAGGTCGACATCGTGGCCGCGCTGCCCAAGACCCGTTCCGGCAAGATCCTGCGCAAGACGATGGCCGGCATCGCAGACGGAGGCGACCCGGTGGTTCCCCCCTCCATCGAGGACGCCTCGGTGCTGGACGCACTCCGCCCGGTCCTTCACCCGGAACCGAGCCCCGGCGTCGTCCTCGCACCACCGGCAGGGACGATGCACTGAACAACGCGGGGGCCCTAGTGCGAATCGGAAGAACAGGGATTGCCTGTCTGAATGATCCGCGGGTTGGAAGCCGGACCAGAAACATTTCCTGCAGGAAGGTGGCGCAATTGATGTGCAGTTCACCACGAGCGTCGCAGTGATCACCCCCGACCCGACGGTCAGCCGAAGGCTGTACCTCGACGCGCTTGAGTTGCCGCTCACGGCGGAAGCTGACGGGTACCTGCACAGCGAACACATCACCGGCTGTAAGAGCTTCGGCGTCTGGTCCCTGACTCAGGCTGCCCAGGCCTGTTTCGGAACCTTTGTTTGGCCGGTCGATCGACCGGTGCCGCACGCGAGCATCGAGTTCGAAGTCACCTATATTGCCACCGTTCAAGTTGCTGCAGACGAGTTGAACGACAAGGGCTTCGCGCTGCTGTATCAGGCACGGACCGAGCCGTGGGGACAGACGGTCGCTCGGTTGCAGTCCCCCGAGGGCGTGATCATCCCGCCTCTCGTACGCGCCGTCGATGCATCTGTAACGAGAAGGCGGTCCGCCGGGAACGGAGCCCTGCGGTCCCGATCACGATCACACGCCCATCCTGGATCCCCGCCACCGTCACCCGTCGATGTCAATCCATCGGAGGTCAAGCACAGTGTCACCAGAGGGGCGATCCCGGTGGACAACTCGATGATGTGATGTCGGACCCGCCCGGTTGGGGTCCTTTGGCCCGGGTGTGCCAACCTTGTCGCGGTTCACGATGGGTGGGGTCGGGAGTTCGTCAGCTTCTTCGGAATTGTCATGCCACCGCCAATAGTGACCGCCCGAGCCCGGACCTGACCACGGTCGACCGGAGCCACCGGCGACACGAGGCGGGTCATGATCAACAGTGAGATGCTGTGGACCGGACCGACGGGACTGCGGCCGGCGAACGGGAACGCCCGTCCCGGACGGACGAAGAGCGTGTGGTAGGGACGCGGGACTTGGCGATCCGACGGCGCGGGCGGTGGCCGAGGCCATCACCGTCTACCTCCTGGACGATCACGAGATCGTCCGGCTCGGGCTGAAAGAGCTGCTGGAGAGCGAGGGCGACATCCAGGTCATCGGTGAGTCCGGGACGGCCGCCCAGCGCGCGGAGCAGATCCTGGCCCTGCAACCCCACGTCGCGGTGCTGGACGGCAGGCTCCGGACGGCTCAGGCATCGACGTCTGCCGGGAAATCCGTTCCCGCGAAACTAATATCGCCGTGCTGATCCTGACCGCGCTCGACGACGAGGAGGCATTGTTCGCCGCGATCATGGCCGGCGCCGCCGGGTATGTGCTCAAGCAGATGCGCGGCTCCGACCTCATCGACTCCGTCCGGCGGGTGGCCGCCGGGCAGTCGCTGCTCGACCCGGCGGTCACCGCAGGTGCTCGAACGGTCCGGCGCGGCCCCGACCGGATCCAGCGGTGGCTCGGCTGAGCGACCAGGAACGGCGGGTGCTGGCGCTGATCGGCGAGGGGATGACAAACCGGGGAATCGCCCAAGCCATGTTCCTGGCCGAGAAGACCGTGAAGAACTACGTCTCCAGCATGCTGGCCAAGCTGGACCTGCAGTGCCGCACCCAGGCGGCGGTGTTCGCCGCCAGACACCTGCCCAATCTGCCCCAAAGGGCCTCCAGAGATACGACCCCAGGCCCTCGTCGCGTCCCGAAGGTCACAGGCAATCCGGCCGTCAGATCCGTTGTCTTCAGTCCCAACGAGACGAGCGCGAGCACCGCTTCGAGCAGAGAACCGCCCCGACTGCGACACCAGGATCTTCACTGCGGTGTCGACGCGGTCTGCATATTCCTTATCGATCAGGTTCTCCACACGATCTCCAGGTAACGACGGCTTCAGGTCGACCTTCCCGGACCGCACCAGTCTCGAACACATTGGCGGGTGCTTGCCCATGTACGGCGTCGGCGCCTGTCACACAACCTGATTCAGAACGTCGAGTCATTCCGGCGAGTCCCAAGAGACGATCCCCTGCGAGGCGGATTTCGATCAAGGCCTCGACCGTCATATGGTGTCCACCCGGTGACATCGTCAGCACTTCGCCGCGTCGCGCCGTCGGTCGGCGCGACGTTCGATCGGATGCCGCGGGCCCTGGCCGCGTCGTCCACATCACATTGCACTCGGCGACAATCCCTATCGCCCTGCGTGTCCGCATGAACTTCGCCCGAAGGCGAGGGCTCTCATCGCTAATGGCAGTCCGGTGGCACGGCGACGAGCGCGCTGATCCTTCACAGCAGGGTGATGACGCTGCCGGCCAGGGTAGATTGCTTTCTCTGGTCGGAATCGTTCCGAGTGTCGAGGCTGATCAGGTGCGGTCGGTGTACTGCCGCCACTTGGATCTTGCCTGATCGACGCGGCCCTGACGTCCCCTCAAACCTCAGGGTCGCGTCCATCGCAGACATGACGTTCGAACGCACGTGACGGTTCACTCGACCGCGCCTTTGCGGGTCCACCCGTCATTCGTTCCGGGTCATTCAGAGCCAACCCGCACTCGTCGGTGTCGTTGGGCTTCACCCTTCGGAGGGATTCTCGACTGGTGCGCCGTCGTCGACGCTCAAACCTGCGCCCAGCGGTGGACCCCCGACCCACCTCTGGGCGCGCCTTCGTTACGTAGCGAAGTCCACTCGCTCGGGGCTGTCCGTTTTCGGCACCATGCCGCAGACTGACCTCGCGTCCGTCTCCGTCGGGGGCCGACGCGTGCGGCCTGACGGGTCCAACCCCTTGGGACCCGTCAGGCAACACCAACCCGCAATCGCTGCCCGGTTGATGAGCGTTTGCCCTGCGATGTCTCGACGTCGGCCGTTCAGCGGTCGAGATTCAGGCCGTCAACGATCCGATTGCCATCGGCTCGCCGGGCCGACGTGCCGAAAATCCCGCTCGCGATCCTCGCTGCCTGGCCTTCGGGAGTCGCCGCCCTGGCAGCGGCGGCGGCCTCCTGATCGGCAACCCGTCGGCCCGAATTGCGTTCGGCTTCGGCGCGCCGGCCGCGGTGGGCGGCCATTCGGGCATCTGCCCGAGCGCGCTCGTCCGTCATCGGTGTTCCTGCGGGCCTGGGCCAGCATCCCGGTCAGGACGCCTTCGGCGTGTCGCCGCCAGCCCGCCAGCGGCTTCGATCCGGACGCCGTTGATCACCAGGCCGGAGTGAACCCCGGTCCGGTAGTAGGCCGCGCGACCGGTGGTCATCGACCAGACCCAGTTCCCTGGCGCTGTAGACGCGGTGCACGGACGTGTTGATCTGGTCGATGGTGGTCAGGAACTCGGCCAGGCCCTGGCCGACCACCTCGCGCAGCCGATCGGTGCCGGTCGCGACAGCGCCCTGCGGCAACAGCGCGTTGTCCAGCGTCTGGTCGGTGAACACCTGCTGCTGGCGTGCCAGCTCGGCGGCGTCCGACGCCGCCTGGCGCTGACCGGCCAGATCGCCGACAAGTTCGGCAACCTCGACGCCGGCCTTGGCCGTTACGAGCTTCGTGAGCTCAGCGGCGTTGAGATGGCGCTTCGCTTGATATTCCGTCGCATTTCGACATGGGAGCAGCACATGCATCGATCAAGGGCGGCGAGACGATTCGCGTCGAGCGGAACCAGATGGAATCGCTTGACGGCAGCTCGAAGGCGAGGAAGCACTTGTGATGGCCGCCATCCAGGGTATGGGCTCCGGCCAAGGCTTCGGCTCTCAGCACCCGCTCACAGTTCCTCCAGCGCCTTGGCGAGCGCCTTACGGTTTAACACTGCCCAGACCGTCGTTGCGTCGTAGAAGATGCCCAGAGGCTTGTCAGCCGTCGCCGTGAGGAACTGGAGCAGGACCTTCATCGCCTGTTCATGACTCTGGTCGCCGGCCATCTGGAGATCACGGCCGTCTTGAATCAACTGGCCCGTGGTGTTCATGAGCTGCCAAGACCAGTGCCGGCCGTCGGCGAACCAGCGGACCTCCGCGGTGCCCAGCCAGCTGTCGTCCTCGCCCTTCAGGTGGAGGGTGAAGGGCTCGGGAGGCTCCGGGATCTGTTGGGCGCCGGCCGGAGGGCCCGGCTGGGTGGGCATCGGGTGACCCTCGCGCCGGTGGTCTCGACACGCAAGCCCCGACTCGCTACTTGCGGGGTCTTTCCTGAAGTCTGCCCGGTTGGGCCACCTGGCGTTCACACAGCGCGCACAGGTTCGTCACTGGTAGGACATCGGAACTGAAGCCCCGAGGTTATCCACAAAATTGTCCACAATGTGTGCATACCTGCTGGTCAGCCGTCGGCACTTGAGAGGCGCTGATGGGGATCAGCGCCTCAGAAACCCCGCCGCAAGGCCCTGGGCGTCTGGTGGCTGCTCGGCCCCGATCGTGAGGATGTAGCCCAGACGGCGCAGCATAAATTGCTGGCAGAGTTCGGCCTGCGCCGTATCCCTCGTCGTGGTCCATGCTGCGGCCACACAACAACGCCCACCATGACGTGCAGATCCGCACCACGAGATGAACGGATTGCCGCTCGCGACTCCCCGGCGAACCGTCGCTTTTGTCGGGATTCTCCGTGGGCGACGGGAGTACGGCATGACCGGCAAGATTGACGCTTTGACAGAGCTCTACCAGCGCTTCAGTCAGGGTGATCTCGATGGGGCGGCCGAGGTGTGGACCGACGACGTCGTCTGGGAATACCACGCCTCGGGCATTCCCGGGTCGGGGCGGTATGAAGGAAGACAAGCGACGATCGACGCTGTGCAGCAGACGGTCGGCAAATGGGACACGTTCGAGCTGAGCGCCGACGAGTTCTTCGAGCAGTGCGACACGGTCGTCGCGCTCGGGCACATCGACGCCGCAAAAGATGATCAGTCAGTGCGTCTGCCGGTCGTGCATATCTGGCGCTATCGCGGTGAGCAGATTTGCCGGCTGGAGATCATCACCGACACATTCACGAATCGCAAAGCTTCTCGGCCTCGCCTGACCACGACTGAGTCGCACAAAGCGCACGGAAAGATTCTTCGCAGCACATCGACGCACAGCGGCCAGAGGTTGTCGCCCTGGTAGTCGCAGCGCAGACAGCTCGGCTGATCGGCCGGCGCAGCTCCAGGACAACGACTGACGGCTCAAGTGTCCCGTGGATGACTACCAGCTCATCCCCGGCCTCAAGCGCCCACTCCGCCGACACGGAGGCCGGCCCATCACCTACGATATGCGAATGATTATCAACTGCAGTAGTCGGGCTGGTGAAGCGTCATGGGTCAATAGGCGGCGGGCCCCTCTGATGACGGTGCTGCTGTGCGCGGCCGCGATCGTGGCGGCCTGCGGGTCCACGGCGGGAACCGCGCCGTCGGCGGCCGGCACCGCCGCGCCGAGTGCCGCCACCGGTGCACCGGTGGCGGTGGTCACCTCAACCAACGTGTGGGGAGACGTGGTGGCCCAGGTCGGCGGTGACGCGGTCGCGGTCACCCCGATCATCGTCGACCCGGCGGCCGACCCGCATTCCTTCGAGCCGACCGCGCAGGCGCAACTGTCGGTCGCCAAGGCCGACCTGATCGTGAAGAACGGCGGCGGCTACGACGACTGGATGAGCACCATGATCGCCGGATCCGACACCTCCGCGCCGGTGATCGACGCGGTCCAGGTCTCCGGCAAGGACACCGGCCCGTCCGGGGCCAGCGCAGCGGGCAGCACCACCGGAGCAGCGCCGCCGCCGCTGACCTCCGCGACGCAGGGCCCCGCCCTGGGCGGGCAAGGCGGGAGCGAGCTCAACGAACACGTCTGGTACGACCTACCGACCGTCGACCTCGTCGCCCACCGGATCGCCGATGAACTGGGGTTTTTGCGACCCGACCGCGCGCCGTACTTCCAAACCAACCTGGCGACCTTCACCGACAAGATCCAAGGCCTGACGGCCAAGGTCGATGCGATCAAGGCGACGCACGGCGGCACCGGGATAGCCGTCACCGAACCGGTACCGCTGTACCTGACCGACGCCGCCGGTTTGGTGAACAAGACCCCCGCCGAGTTCAGCAAGGCCATCGAGGAGGGCACGGACGTGCCGGCCACCGTGCTCAACGACACCCTGGCGCTGTTCACCGGGCACCAGGTGACGGCGCTGATCTACAACGAGCAGACCTCCTCACCGGAAACCGAACAGCTGCAGGCCGCGGCCAAGGACAACAACATCGCCGTGGTGCCCGTCACCGAGACCCTGCCCGCCGGCAACGACTACCTCAGCTGGATGGACGCCAACATCACCGCCATCGCGGCCGCCGTCACCCGATAACACCTCAAGGACAACGGTGGCCGGGGTGACACCCGCGCTCGCCGCGGTTACCACCGCCGCCGCGGTCATGATCATCCGTGACATGCGCGCGTCCCGCGCTGTGAACGTCAATTCGTGGGCCGGCCCGGCCTGGTTCGGCCGAGGTGGTCCGGGTGGTTTCGGGGCGGACTGCCAGAATCGGGTCCTCACACGGGGGCGGTGGTCCAGTGAGCGGTCACGGCGCAGCGCGCCGGTCGGGCCGGGTGGCGGCGCGGCGTCTGCTGCCCATCGGGGCGGCCGGGTTACTGGCGGTGGTGACGGTGCTGATGGTGTCCACCACACCGCAGTCCGCGGGGGTCACGGGTGTGGCGTCGGAGCGGATCGACCTGACCCTGCGCGGGGTACCGATCCGGGCGGCGTCGTCGTTCGGGACCGCCGCGGGGACGGGTCTGGCGGATTCGGCGACCGGTGACCGGGCGGTGGCCGCCGTGCTGGCCGATGTGCAGGACTTCTGGTTCATCCAGCTGGGCGGGAACGGCGGAGCGGGGTTGACACCGCTGGCCGGTGGGGTGGTGTCGATGGATTCCACCCAGCCGGGCGAGCCCGCGTTGTGTATCACCGACCCGGCGCAGATCACCGGCAACGCGTTCTACTGCCCGCAGGGCGACGGCATCGTGTACGACTCCTCGGCGTTGGTGCCGGTGCTGCTCGGCCGGTACGGCAGCGCCGGCCTGGCCGCCGCGCTCGCGCACGAGTTCGGGCATGCCGTCCAGGCCCGGATCGGTCCCACCCTGATCGACCGGGAGCAGCACCCGCAGCAGTACCCGTCGATCCTGATCGAGGCGCAGGCCGACTGCGAGGGGGTGGGTGGGCATCCACCGCGCCGCCACGCGGGTGCACCTACCGCCTACGTCCCTGCTGTGCGCGGTCGCCCCGCTGCTGGACTTCCGTGACCCGCCGGTGCTGTCGCCGACCGCCGCGACAGCACACGGGCTCGGCCCCGGCTGACCTTCCTGCTGGTCGGCGTCCGCGACCTGACAACCGGTCGGGCGGCGAGGGGGCCACCGCCGGACCCATCAGCCGTCAGCCGGCGGCCGCCGACGCCCGGACGCCGGCGCGGCGTCGGGGAACGGGTACGGGTTCGCGACGCAGACCTTGCCGTCCGCCGGGATGAGCTGCGGGTTCAGCAGCGTCAGATCGTCATCGGCGGTGCTCCAGGACTGCTGCATCATCACCGGCGCCGGCCCACCGTTCACCGGGCACGGCAGATGGGACAACCCCAACGCGTGCCCCACCTCGTGGTTGACCGCGTAGGAGCGGTAGGAGTCGATGTCCGTGCCGTAGGCCACCGCGCCCCGGACCCACCGCGCGTCGTTGATCAGCACCCGGCCGGCGCCCCGGTTGAAACACGAGGCCTCCAACGGGATGTCCCACCCGCACAGCTCGGGAGAGCGGATCGTCATCTGGCTGGTCAACGAGATCCGGAAGCTGGGGTCACCGGAATCCACCCGCTGCAGCGTCACCCGCCCCCCGCCGATCCAGGACCGCGGATCGGCCAACGTCGCATCGACCGCCGCCGCGAACGCCTGATCGTCCTCCGCCGGTTGCAGGCCGTCCTCCACCTCGATCGTGTACGTGTACGCCTCACCCCCGGTCCCCCGGACCGGGGTCGCTACCCGGAACGGTGTGCCAGGTCCCCGCGCCGGTCGCGACGAAATCCGGTCCCGCCGGCAACGCACCGGCACCGATGACCGCCGCGCCCGATACCCCGGCAGCGCTGGACACCGCCGCCTCGGCGGCCGGGTCGCGGGCACGGGACTCGGCGCCGCGTCGCCGACCGGCGGTTGACCGACG
This sequence comes from uncultured Actinomycetota bacterium, assembly GCA_963709895.1. Taxonomy (GTDB): domain Bacteria; phylum Actinomycetota; class Actinomycetes; order Mycobacteriales; family Nakamurellaceae; genus Nakamurella. The sequence goes on from CAVPYD010000010.1 coordinate 9,534, forward strand.
ACGACCGGCGCAGCCCGCGAGGTCGGATCCGGCGGTGATACGGCCACCTGGAAGACGACCACCACCGTCAACACCACCAGGCAAGGAATCGCGACCAACCGCCATCGAAAGCGCGCACCGACGCCGCGGGGCGGTGCGGAACGGCGCGGTGGCGGAGTCTTTCCCGCGGCGGGGAGGGCCGGCCGCGACGGGGAGTTCCTCGTCCGTCCGGTTGATCGATCCGCGCCGGCGCGCCGCTCCCGGGGCACCGCACCGGCATGGCCTGCCGATCGGGACCTCGAACTCCGCGGTTCGCCGTCGACCGAGCGAGAACCCGTTCGTGGCCGGTCGGACGCTCGTCCGGCCACCGACGGACGAGCGGAATCGTCGTCGCCCGCCCACAGGGTCGACCGCCCGATCGGCCGGCGAACCGACCGTGGCGTCGCCGCGGCCTGCTGACCGTGACCATCGGGTGATTGCCCCGGAGTGGATCGGCCCGATTCCGCACCCGGGGTGATCACCTCCACGAGGTTGCCACAGCCCCGGGTCCGGTTCTCGAGGCGCGCCCATCGATCTCGAACCGGCCATCAAACGTGGGCACGGGCGTCGCGCCCCGTCGCTGCTCGGCAGGTGTGCCGCGTCCGGACTGCTGAGCACGATCACCCCTACCACTGCCCCGGCCTCCTTGGGGTCCCGGTCGTAAGCAGCACAAATCAAAGTTGGTTGCCGTGTCCTGTCGGGCGCGGTGATAGATGGCGTCAGTTTCGCGGAATTAAATGGCGTACTTCCCTGTGTCGTCAGATTATATCTGCAGGTCACAGCAGTGTGGCGGTTTGGCGAGGTCGTTTGCGATCGACCTCGATTACGCCAAAAAGCCCCGCGAAACTACGCCAAACAAAATACGGCGCTTTAGCGCCTGAAACACGAACCCGATGCGGTCCCGGCGGATCCGGGTCAGTTCCGTGTCGCCGTGCCGGGTCAGATCGGCGTCCCCACGAAAACCTGCTCCGACGTGGCGTCGTTCAACGCCGGCCAGGCAATGCATCAGCCTCGATTTACCCGACCCCGACGGCTCCATGACGGCGGTGAATTCACCCGGACGGAATTGTCCGGTGACCCCATCCAACGCGGCCACCTGGGTATCACCGGATCGATAGACCTTGCGAGGTCGATGACCGCGCAGCGGCGGTCCGGCGCCTGTCCTTGCGAGCGCTCAGCCGGCCCTTCACCGTCGCCGACGAAAACCGCAAATCCAGCTGAATTCTCGGTGACGGCAACATCGGCAGGGGGAACGACGGTCAGCCCCCGGTCCCCGGACAGGTTGCACTGTCCGGGGTTCATGACGTGGGGCGTTATCCCTGGGTTTTGCGTCCGGTGGCGTCGATCTCGGGGACGGCGAACTTCTGCCCGGTGTGCGCGGAGGTGAGTCCGTGGGCCTGGCCGGGGATGAGGTTCCAGGTGCGGGCGTGGGTGTGGACGATCCGGGGACCCGGCGCGGTCAGCGGGCTGGGCGACTGGTCGGGGTCAGCGCGAAGGTGGCGGGCACGATCGTCGCGGTGGTGGAGGTGAACGATCGCGGGTGTGGCCGTGGTGGTTCCGGGATCGACGAGGCTGTAGTCGTCGGTGGTCAGGGTGCCGTTGCTGATCAGGCCGAGGCCGAAGCTCATGCCGACCGCGTTCGCGGGTACGGCCGGGGTGGTGAAGGTGGCCTGGGTCCAGGCGGTCGCGGTGGCGAACCACGGGCTGGACGTCCAGTAGTACCAGGCGCCGGTGGCGTCCCGGTAGTACAGGGAGAACTGGGTGGTGCCGGTGGACTGGTACCAGGTGCTCAGGTTGTAGGTCTTGCCGGGCACCACGGTCGGTGAGCAGGTACCCAGGTCCAGGGTGGGCAGCAGCTTGGCGTCCCCGCTGGAGTAGCCGGTCACGGTGAGCTGTTCGGCGGCGGTGCCGGTGTGCGCGGCGCCGGTCACCCGGCTCCAGGCCACGGTGTTGGTGCCCCACCCGCCGGACTGGAAGCAGGACGGGTAACCGGTGCTGGTGTCCAGTGTTTCCAGTGACGGGTTGGTCAGCGCGTTGGTGCCGACCGGCGCCGGCGGCGGCGGCGCGATCGCGACCGGGGCCTGGTAGGCGGGGTATTGAGTGCCCAGGTAGGCGCGGACTTCCTGGTCGATGGTCTTCACGGTGGTGTTGTTGCCGACGGTTTTCGCGTAGCCGGCCAGCCAGGAGGCGAACGCGGTGAAGATCGCCGGGGTGGTGGACAGGTCGGCCGGGCAGGTCGCGGTGCCGGGGGTGGTGCAGATGTGGTGGAAGGTGAGGATCACCCAGCCGCCGCCGTGGGCGACCGCGTTGGTGACCTCGGCCTTGAGGTTGGCCAACGTCCAGGTGGAGTCCACCTCGTCCGGGGCGCGCAGGTAGTTGGGGTCGGGCGGCGGGGTGGTCTCGGCGTACACGCACCCGGTGCACGACGCCGGGCTGACCACGTCGCCCAGGCCGCGGGAGGTGTGGTAGCCGCAGCCCTGCGCGTAGGCCTCGACGGCCGCGTTGGCGTCGCTGAACGGGTAGGCGAAGTCGACGGGCTGGTACCCCCAACTGGCCAGGGTCGCCCGGTCGTCGCAGATCTGCCGCTGCGCCTCCGCCGGCGCGATCTGGATCAGGTCCTGGTGGGTGACGGTGTGGCCGCCGATCTCGTTACCGTCCGCGGCGATGCCCGCCAGGTTCGCCCGGGTCAAATAGCCCGGCTGGCCGACCCACTCGTCCACGGTGTAGAACGTGCCGACCAAATGATTGGTTTTCATCGTCTGCTCGGCCGGCAACTGGTCGGCGTTGGAATCATCGAACGTCAACGTCACCACCGTCGGTTTCGCGGCCGCCGCGGCACTACTCGTGCCGGGCACGGCCACGGCCGTCACCGCCAAGACAAGAGACGTCAAGCCGACCACCACCGCCGCCCCCAGCGCGGGCCAGCGGCGCATCCGATCGGTCGCTCGGAATGCAGTGATCATGCGCGGGATCTCCCTCGAGTCGGGTGGCGCCTTGCCGCCGTCCCCGGTGGTCTGTGCGGCTGACCGAACGCGCGGTGCGCCGCACTTCGCAGGGCGCATCGGACAGGTGGGTCAACCCCGGATGCCTCGGCAAGGCATCCCAAGCCAATCACCTGATCCACTCGAAGTAACCATGATTGGCCACATACGCCCCATACGGGATCGAGACACCCAAATGGGGCAGACTCCAAATTGACTGAGCGACCTCCTGCAGAACACTCTCCAATCCGTTGAGACACGGCGGAAGGGCGCGACGGTGCTGGAGTTACCCGCGCAGCCGGTACCAACTCGACCTGCCGCTGGCCGGCTGCGTCATCGTCATCTCTCGGCGATGTCGGGCGGGGCCAGGCGCGCCGGATTGTCCGACCGCTGGACGGGTGAACGGTGCGGGAGCGGGTCAGGCCGTTCTGGCCGCCGGGCGGATCCAGGCCGCCCCCGACCTGAAGCCGCGATCGGCAGGGTGACCGGAGGGCGTCAGCCGGCGAAGGTGATGTGCAGCAGGTAGATGTTCAGAGCGATGATGATTCCCACGATGAGACCGGCTGCGGCAGTGGTGATCCGCTTGTTCGTGAAGGGTCCCATGATGTCTCGGCGGCGGGTGATCAGCAGCAGCGGAATCAGGGCGAACGGGATCCCGAAGGACAGCACGACCTGGGAGATGACCAGGCTGGCGGTGGTGGGCAGACCCAACGCCAGGACAGTGAGAGCGGGCAGCATGGTCAGTCCACGGCGAAGGAACAGCGGGATGCGGGTGCGGATGAACCCTTGCATCACCACCTGACCGGCGTACGTGCCGACGCTGGACGAAGACAGTCCGGATGCCAACAGCGCCACCGCGAACGCCAGCGCTGCCCCGCCGCCCACGTACTGGGCCAGTCCGGCGTGCGCGGCCTCGATGGTGTCGACGTCGGTGAGCCCGGCGGTGTGGAACAGCGAGGCAGCGATCAGCAGCATGCTCAGATTGATGACTCCCGCGACGCCGAGCGCGATGCAGACATCGATCCGGGCCCAACGCAGCAGGGTCCGGCGTTCATCGTGGTCCGCGGGCCGGATCCGCCGCTTCGTCAACGCCGAATGCAGGTACACCACATGGGGCATCACCGTGGCGCCGATGATCCCGACCGCCAGGAGCACGCTGCCCGGCCCGTCCAGGCGGGGGATCAGGCCCGCGGCCGCCGACGACACCGACGCACCCACCAATGTGAGGTCATAAATGAACCCGATGAAGATCAGGGCCAGCAGAGCGATGATGGCCAACTCGAACCGGCGGTAGCCGCGTTGTTCCAGCGCCAGCAGCCCGAACGCCACGACGGCGGTGATCAGCCCGGCCGGCAGTAACGGCACCCCGAACAGCAGGTTCAACCCGACCGCGGCGCCGACGAATTCCGCCAGGTCGGTGGCCATGGCAATCAGTTCGGCCTGCGCCCACAGTCCGATCGACACCGGCCGGGGAAAATGTTCCCGGCACAGCTCCGACAGGTCCTTCCCGGTGACTACCCCCACCTTCGCCGCCAGGTACTGCACCAGCATCGCCATCGCGTTGGCCAGCACGACGACCCAGACCAGCAGATAGCCGTACCCGGCGCCGGCGGCGAAGTTCGTGGCGAAGTTCCCTGGATCGATATAGGCGACCGCGGCGACGAACGCCGGCCCCAGCAGCGCCGCCGCTCGGCGAACTCGACCTTTGCGGTAGAGCCGGGTCAGCGCGCTCACCCCGCCGCCGACCGACTCCCCCGAGCCGGTGACGGTGCTCACCGGCTGCTCCATACCGTGATCCGACGGAAGGACCCCAACGCGCCGAGCGCCGCTCTCGGCGGCGCACCGGGGTCGCGAGACGACTGCACCGAACGAACCCAGGGCGGGTGGAAACAGCAGTCCGTGCAGCGGGTGTTCGCCCAGTAGTCGCAGCACCGTCTCTCGGTTCACGGGCGTAACCAGGCGACGAGGACCACAGCCCCCACACTCGGCGCCGTCCCTATCGCCGCGTAGAGCCGATGGTCCCGATCAGGCCGGGCGGTGGGGCTTTATTCGCACCGCCGGGCCCACACCTACCCATGCGAGTGATTCGCAACTGCCGTGGTCGAGTTCAACGAGCACGTCTGGTCCGACGTGCCGAACGTCGATTTGGTCGCCCATCAGATCTTCGAGAACGGGGTGGCTGCGACCCGACCGGCCGTCGTACCTCCAGAGCATCCCCCTGCGGCACGCGTCCTTGACATCGTGGTCGGCCGCTCGAAGCAGTGCCCGGATCACACCACCACAACTCGCAAACCACCCTGCGGCCCCGGTGCCAGCGTTGGCTGAAGAGCGGGGCGTGAGCGGTGCGGGTGGCGGGAATGATGTGACTTCCGACCCGGAACGTCCGACCAAGGACGGTGAACCACCGCGCCGGAAAGGGATTTGATGGCAGACAACAACAGAAGATCTGGTTTCCCGCCACCATCACCCATCGATGTGGAGGCAGACGACGCCCGGCCGCCCAAGTGGGCGACAAGGCCCTCGCAGTCGCTCGTCAATGGCCACCGATGCCCGGTTCGCTGACGAGAGTCTCACGGAGGCCTGCAACATCGGAACTAGTCATCGTGAATGACCGGACGCATCCGCCGCGTACCTGGGCGACGGGGAACGGGTGTGACTCAGTCGCGGGGGTCGTGGGGGTCGAGGCCGTGCAGCGGGTACACGACGGTGCGGGTGTCCATGATCGCCCGGTCGACCGGCAGGTCGACGGTGCCGTCCCAGGGTCGGAACGGTACCGGGACGCGGTGTGCCGTCGGACATGTCGGCGGGCAGCGGGGTGTCGGGGCTGGCGGCCGCGGCCCGCGCCAGCCACTCGGCCGGCAACGGGGTCGCCGGGTCGATGTCCCGGCCGGACACGATCGCCAGCAGGTGCGTCCATGCCCGCGGTACCACCCGGACCGGGCAGTACCCGCCGCCGCCGAGGGCGAGCCACCGCCCGCCGGTCACCGTGTCCGCCAAGGCGCGCAGCGCCTGGTAGCAGGTGCGTTGCCCGTCGATGCTCAGGTTCAGGTCGGCCAGCGGGTCCTCCCGGTGGGTGTCGGTGCCGTGTTGGGTGACCAGCACGTCCGGACGGAACGCCCGCAGCACGCCGGGTACGACGGCGTGGAAGGCCCGTAGCCAGGCGGCGTCGCCGATGCCGGGCGGGACGGCGAGGTTCACCGCTGTGCCGGAGGCCGGGCCTTCGCCGCAGTCGGTGGGGAACCCGGTGCCGGGGAACAGTGTCAGCGGGTTCTGGTGCACGGAGATGGTCAGGACCCGGGGGTCGTCGTAGAACGCGGCCTGCACCCCGTCGCCGTGGTGCGCGTCGACATCCACGTAGGCGACCTTGCCGACCCCGTCGTCGAGCATCGCGGCGATGGCCAGCGCGGCGTCGTTGTACACGCAGAACCCCGACGCGTGATCGGGCATCGCGTGGTGCATTCCGCCGCAGAAATTCACCGCACGGGTGACCTCGCCGTGGGCGATCGCCAGGGCCGCGGTCACCGACGCGCCGGCGATCAACGCCGCGTTCTCGTGCATTCCCTCCGAGATGGGGGTGTCGGCGGTGCCCAACCCGTGCCCGACCGAGAACGCGAAACCCGGTCGGGACGCCCGGCGCACCGCATCGATGTACCCCAGGGTGTGCACCATTCGCCAACGTGTCCACATCCGCAGGTTCCGGCGCGACGACGTCGAAACCGTCGAGGACGCCGAGGGTGTGCGCGAGCAGCCAGGTCAGCTCCCACCGCAACGGGCGCAGCGGGTGGTCACCGCCCAGGTCGTACCCGAGCATCCGCTCATCCCAGAGCAGCACCGGCCGGCTCGTCCGCGCCGATCGGTGTCCTGGCCGCCCCGGGACTTGCGAGGTGCGCTGCACCGGCAGCGACCCCATCTGACCGGGACGCGTCATCGGCTCCGGGAGCGTCTGGTCCGACATCTGCCCGGCGGGGCGCTGCCCACCGAACCCGCCGCGACCGACGCTGGGGGTCATAGTTCATTGTGGGTCCTGGCGGCGGCTGGCGGGTCGCGACGAGGTCACGGTCCCGGTGCGGCGATGCCTCTCGACGGCGAGCTGATCTCCCCTCCAAGGCGCCGCCCGGCTCCGCTGTCAGTGCGCGTTGTCGAACCCCTTCCTGCGCACTCCCGCGGATGGTCCCGAGCGGACACCACATACCCGTCGTTCCGTGCCGTTCGCACGCACTCACACGGTCCACGCCGCGGTCAACGAAGGTTCGTGGGACACGGATCCGCTCCGGGTCCGGGGATGTCCCAAGTCACCGCGACGCCGAACGCAGTGGCCTGATCGTTGAGATACCCGAACTGCGCATCGTGGTCGTAGTGCTGGTTGCTTTCAATCGTCTTGGTGTTCGGCTGCAGGCTGTACCCAGGCCTTCAACAACTTTCACACCGTCGACGACGTCACCGGATTCCCGGTGTCGACCAGTTCCCCGGGCTGTTCGCCGTCGCCTTCGTTGACCACCGCAACGCCGAGTCCGGCCCCCGCCGCGGGCCGAACGGCGCTTGGTCACCTTGTCCGATAGGCATGCGACCGGCAGGCGCCCCTTGGGGCGCCCGCCGGCAGCTTCATGTCGTTCGTTGGTCACATCAGTACGGGCCCGACAGGGAACTGAAGGGTCATGCGTCGACGCGGCGGAGTCGCCAAGCGGCGGAACCGATCAGGACCACCGCGTAGGCGCACATCACGGCGAATCCGGTCCATGGGGTCAGGGGGTGGGCGACGCCGTAGGTTCCGTCGAGCATGACGGCGCCGGCGTTGGAGGGCAGGTATTGCACGAAGTGGTCGGTCAGGGATGCGGGCAGCAGGTTGGTCAGCGGTGGGATGACGAAGAAGACAGCGACGAAGGTGGTGATCGCGGCGGCGGTGTTGCGGAGCAACGCACCCAACGCGATGGCCGTCAGGCCGGCCACGGTCAGGTACAGCGCGGCACCCAGGACCGAACGCAATGCCCCTGGGTCGGACAGCGACGCGTTGAGCTGGTGCCCACCGAGCAGTGCCTGACCCACGAAGAAGGAGGTGAAGCTGGCGGCGAGCATGGTGAGGAACACGGTGACGGCGAAGACCGCCAGTTTGCCCCACAACATGGGTAGCCGGCTGGGTACCACGGTCAGCGAGGAGCGGATCATTCCGGTGCTGTATTCGCCGGTGATCAGCAGGACCCCGAGCACCCCGACGGCGAGCTGCGCGAAGAACGTCCCGGTCAGTGAGGTGGAAACCGCCGTGGTACCAGGACCGAAGCCGGCGGCGGGTTGGCGGTGATGGCCGCGAACATGGCGCCCAGTCCGATCATCAGCACCACGGCGACCAGCAACGTGGTGACGGTCGAGCGCAGGGAGCGGAATTTCGTCCACTCGGACAACAGGACCCGGGCTTGGGTGACCCGCAGCCGTGTGCCTGTTGCCGTCGTCGGTGTCGCGGTGGGTGGAGGGTGGTGGTCATGCCGCCACCGCCGCTGGTTGAGTTGCGGTGCCGGTGTTGTCGGTGGAGCGGTATTCGACGGAGTCGCTGGTCAGTGTCATGAACGCTTCTTCCAGGGAGGCCTGTTTCACGGTCAGTTCGAAAATGGGTACGCGGTGCTGCCAGGCGATGGTGCCGATGTGTTCGGCGGTCAGGCCGTCGATCTCCAGCACGTCGGGCTGTGCGATGTCGGCGGTGACGGCTGATGGTCCGCGGCCTGCAGCAGGTCGCGCAGGCGACCCGTTTCCGGGGTGCGGACGGTGACGGCGTGGTGCGAGCGCCTGGGCGATGAACTCGTCGACGGTGGTGTCGGCGATCAGCCTGCCCCGGCCGACGACGACCAGACGGGTTGCGGTTTGCGCCATTTCGCTCATCAGGTGGGAGGACACGAACACGGTGTGCCCGTCCGCGGCGAGGTCCTTGAGCATGGTGCGCATCCACCGGACACCTTCGGGGTCCAACCCGTTGACCGGTTCGTCCAGCACCACGGTCTGCGGGTTGCCCAGCAGCGCGGACGCGACGCCCAGCCGTTGACCCATCCCGAGGGAGAACCCGCCGACCCGTTTGCCGGCGACCTGCTGCAAGCCCGACGATGTCGATCACCTCGGTCGACCCGCCTGCGGCTGATGCCGTTGGTCTGCGCCAGGGCGAGCAGGTGGTTGCGGGCTGATCGGCCGGTGTGCACCGCTTTGGCCTCGAGCAGGACCCCGAGTTCGGCCATCGGGGCGGCGGCGGACCGGTAGTCACCGCCGTTGACGATGACCCGGCCGGTGGTGGGTTGGTCGAGTCCGGCGATCATCCGCATGGTGGTGGATTTCCCGGCGCCGTTCGGGCCGAGGAACCCGGTGACGATTCCGGGTTGCACGACGAAGCTCAACCCGTCGACCGCGAGTTTGTTGCCGTACCGCTTGCTCAGATTTTCCACTTCGATCATTGTCGATGTGCCTTTCCGGCATGGTGGTGAGAACCCGCGTCGTGACGACGAGCGCGAGAGGTACTTGTGAGACTTGTTGACGCAGGACACCTTCACCGGATCAGCGCGATCGGCGGGGAGTCAGATGGTGATCGCGATCTTTCCCTTGACATGCCCGCTTCGAGGTGCCGCATGGCCGCGGGCACCTGGTCCAGCGGGTAGGTCCGGTCGATGCTCGGGGTCACGGTGCCGGCGGCGATGTGGTCGGCGAGGATCGTCAGCTGTCGCTGGCCCGCTCCTTGGAGGCCAGGCCGGTCAGCCGTTGGCCGATGAACCGGGTCAGGAGCATGGCCCGCAACTGCCGGTCGATGCCGCCGGTGAGATTGCCTTTGCTTTCGCCGCCGACGATGACGGCGGTCCCGGTGCGGGTGAGCGCGCGGCGCAGCCTGGAAAGCGGGGAGTTGCCGGCGATGTCGATGATCAGGTCGTAGTGGTGCACGCCGTCGGCGAAGTCCTCCCGGGTGTAGTCGACGACATGATCAGCACCCAGACCTGTGACCAGATCGAGCTTTTCGGTGCTGCACACCCCGGTGACCTCCGCGCCGAATGCCTTGGCCAGTTGCACCGCGTAACTGCCGACACCCCCGGAGGCGCCGATGATCAACACCCGCTGTCCCGGCCTGGACCTGCCCGGCCGTCAGGGCCTGCAGCGCGGTGCCGCCGGAGATCCCGACGACCGCGGCCTGCTCGAACGAGGCGTTCGCTGGTTTGTGGGCGAGTTTGTCCTCGCGGGCCGCGGCGTACTCGGCGAAGGAGCCACGGCTCATGCCGAACACCTCGTCGCCCACGGCGAACCTGGTCACCGCCGAGCCGACCGCGACGACGGTGCCGGCGACGTCCACCCCGGGGACCCGGTTCTTCGGCCTGCGGAACCCGAACCCGATGATCCGCATCAGGTATGGCGTGCCGGTCATCAGGTGCCATGTCCCCCGATCCAGACCGGCCGCGTGCACCCGCAGCAGCACCTCGTGGTCGGCGATGTCGGGTCGGTCGATCCGCGCCGACCGGAGCACATCGGCGGAGCCGTAACTGTCCTGCACGATCGCCCGCATCATTCGTCCCGTCGTCTGCCTGAGTTGCACCGGTTGCTACAGACTGCTTGCCGTCGGATCCCCATGATCGCTTCCTTTTCGAGGATGAGTGGTTTTTCCATCTTACTTAGTACGGGACTGTACTAGTACTTAGTACGACAGCACCAGTGATGTCGCGGACTACCTTCTGCAATGTGATGCGGCTGCAATGGGATTCGGGAATCGCGCAGGACCACGACACGCGCTCGACAGTCCAGGCGGCACCTCGTCCTGCCATCGGCATCCGGGCATCGGGTATCGGGTGTCGGGTGTCGTCGGTGATGGTGGGACAGATGCAGGAGCTGTCGTCCTCACCGCGGTGGCCGGGCATCGGCTGCCGCAGAGCTGGCGGGATGACTAGGACTGGATGGGCTGCTGCTTTCGTCTGTCCTGGGTTGTCTTGATGGACAGAGAATGACTGCAGCGAGTTGCGTCCGAGTAGGAAGCCCCTGGAACCACGGCGGGAGACCCAGTGGGCCAAGTCCTCCCGGTCTTCCATCGACCAGGTCTCATGGCTGCTTCCTCTCGGAACTTCGGGTGCTGCCGAACCTTACTAAGTACGAGTGTATAGTACTAAGTACGAGATAGCTAGTGTCCGGGAGGCACGAGTGGTCGAAACCAGCCAACGGCAGTACCAAGGAACGCATTCCGCTCAGCCGGGAACGGGTGCTGGCCGGCGCGATCACGGTCGCCGACACCGGCGGGATCGGGGCGCTGACCATCCGCACGCTCGCCCAGGAACTCGGTGTCAAACCGATGTCGGTCTACCACTACGTCGCCAACAAGGACGAGATCATCGACGGCATCGTCGATCTCGTCTACGCCGAGATCGACCTACCGGTGCCTGGCGGGGATTGGCAGACGGAGATGCGTCGGCGAGCGAACTCTGCTCGCCGGGTGCTGGCGAAGTCATCCCTGGGCCACCCCGTTGCTGCAGTCGCGTCTGCAACCCCGGCCCCGCGACGCTGCGACACCACAACGCCTTCATCGCCACCCTGCGCGCGGCGGGCTTCTCCGGTGGAACTGACCGCCCACGCCTTCGCCCTGATCGACAGCTACGTCTTCGGGTTCGCCCTGTCGGAGAACGCGCTACCCATCCACGGCCCGGACAGCGTCGCCGACACCGCCGCATCGATGATGGAGCAGTTCTTCGACGCCGAGGCCTACCCAGCTCTCCTCGAGTTCACCATGGAGCACATCATGCGACCCGACTACGACTTCGGCGAAGAATTCGAGTACGGGCTCGACCTGATCCTCGACGGCCTCGCCACGGTCACTGGCCGACAACGGCGGCGCACCTCCCCCCGGCCGCCGACCACACCATCAAAGCCTGCCAAGGCACCTTCGGGAACGCCCAGCAAGTGATGACGGCCGGGTCATAGGCGCCTCAAGCTGTGGCTTGAGATGGCTCATCCCAGCGGCGAAGGGACCGGAGCCTCGAGCTCGTTGAGCACGTCCCGCATGTACGTCAGCGCGTGCCGAGCGTCGAGCCGCGGTTCGGTCGACCGATCGTGGTCAGGGATGCGTTCGGCACTGGCGGCGACCCGGGCTGCGGCATCGGTGACGATGGTTCGGGCAGCGAGGGCACCGAAGTCGCCTGCCGCCCGGAGGTAGTCGTGCAGGCGGGCCGCGCGGTGGGGGGCAGCGTTCGTTGTGCGCGGCCTTCGCTCAGCAACGCAACCCGCGAAGCTCGCAGCGGCGTTACCGGCCACCCAGGCGTACCGCGCGACTACGTCAGCAGTGCCCTGCAGCACCCGCCCGCTCCTCCGGCGGGTCCGGTCACCGTGATCTACGGCCGCGCTGACGGCCCCACCTGCGAACAGCTGCAACGCAACGTCGCAAGCCCAGTACCCCGACAGCACCGCGACCAACGACAATCATCCGCGCAGCCCCGGCCGAGTTTGCTCGCGTGCCTCCGACCGCCGCCGCCGCTCTGCGGCTCGTGCTGCCGGAGACTGGCACGTTCCGGTTCGACGTGAAACCCGAGATCGAAGAAGAACCGCAGGCTCAATGAGCGCACGGCGAGCCAGCTACTCCGGACAAGGGTCGGCATTTCATCAGTATTGGGCGCACAAACGGAGGACTGAGGAAGCTTTCGATGCCCGAGCAGGTGAATCTGCGCTACCTTCGAATTCCTGCTCTGTGATCCGATGGCCATGTCCAGGGATCAGGCTCGGCTCGTGCGAGTGGCCGAGTCTCGCCACGGACTAAATTCCAGTCAGGAGGACGGATGTGCGCTGGTGGCGGCCTGCGGCGACGGCGACGCCTGCAATAGGCTTGTTGGGACCGGAGGGGTCGATGTCGGGTCGTTCTGTTCTCGTTGGTCCGCATTGATCGCGGCGACCTCGGTTTTGAGGATTCGGAGTGAACGGCCAACTCCGCGCGCCGCGTCGGGGAGCTTCTTGGCTCCGAAAATCAGGATAAACGCGGCACCGATAATGAGCCAGTGCCACCAGGAGAGACTGCCCATTCTTCTTGCCTCCGGTCTTGGGCTGCGAATTGACGCAGGATGACGAATTGACTGCGGTGTCGGTGGTGATGCTGTTACCAGGACGTCACTCCTTTTGCGATGGTGGCCAGGCCACCGATGAAGGCGAGCGTGAGCATGATCTGGCCGGCCCTGGCGACTGCCACCTTCTGGCTGAGCAGCCTTCCGGTGATCCCGCCGAGGGCCAAACCGGCAACACACACGAGGATTTGCGGCCAGCTGAGGGACGGAAGGCCGCCCTTGGCGATGATCGACCCGGTGTTCACGATGGCGAAGTAGAGCTGGATGGTGCCGACGAAGTTGTGGTGTTCCCATCGGGTCGCCCTGGCGTAGAGGGTGATTGCCGGGCCCCCGACCCCCGCGGTCACATTCATGAATCCGGAGGCCGCACCCGCTCCGATGGACAGACCGACGCTGGGCCGCAGGACCACCCGCCGGGCGAGGACCACCACGGTGAGTGCGATGACGACAAGGCCGCCGACGATCACGTAGAGGGCGGGCAGGCTGACCTGTCTGGTGACCCACACCCCGACCGGGATCGCAGCGACGGCGGGCAGGGCCAAAGTGAACGCCCGGCGGACGTCGACATGCCGTCGGGTCTGTGCCAGGACGACGAGGGCGGCAGCCAGGCTGAGGACGTTCGCCACGAGCACCCCGTTCGCCGGGCCGAGAACCAGCACCAGCAGCGGTGAGGCGACCAGCGCAAAGCCAAGACCGGTCAGCCGCTGCGTGCTGGCCCCGAGAAACACCGCTGTTCCCAGCAGGATCAGCGCCGCCGGGCCGGCGGTCACAGCCCGAGCGCGAGGTAACGCACATCGGTGAATTCCTCGAGGCCGACATCGGCGCCCTCGCGGCCGAGACCGGACTGCTTGACCCCACCCATCGGTGCAAAGGCGACCGACGGCAGCGCCTGATTGACGCCGACGATACCGACTTGCAGTTGTTCGGCCAGCCGCCAGGCACGCCCGATGTCGCGGGACCAGAGGTACCCGGCCAGCCCCATTTCGGTGTTGTTGGCGCTGGCCAGAACGTCGAGGTCCTCGGTGAACCGGAAAACCGCGGCGGCGGGCCCGAACACCTCTTCTCGGGCCAGTGCGGCTGTGTCGGGGACATCGGCGAGCAGGGTCGGGGCCACGAAATGCCCAACCGAAGGCAATTCGCGGTCCCGGGTGAGGCGCGTCGCACCCTCGGTGAGGGCGGATTCGATCAAGGTCGTCACGGCCTTGACTCTCGCGTCATCGATGACTGGTCCCAGGTCCGGGACGGGTTCGGCCAGGCCGTCGCCGATGGTCATGGCGTCGACCCGGGCGATGAATGCGTCGACGAACTGGTCGTAGACGTGCTCGTGGACGTAGAAGCGGTTCGCCCCGACGCACGATTGCCCGGTGTTGCGGAATTTCGCGATCATCGCGCCGTCGACGGCGGCGTCCACGTCGGCGTCGTCGAAGACGATGAACGCCGCGTCGCCGCCGAGTTCTAGCAATGGACGGACGATTCGAGTGGCCGCGCGGCCCATGATTTCCCGGCCAACCTGAGTGGACCCGGTAAAGGTGACCGCACGCACGGCCCGGTGGTCCAACAGCCGGTTGGTCACCTCCCGGGCCGGTCCGTGCACGAGATTGACAACCCCGCGGGGGATCCCCGCGTCGGTGAGGCAGCGCATCAGTTCGGTGACGGCCAGTGGGGCCTTCTCCGAGACCCGGGCGACGACGGTGCATCCGGCGGCCAACGCGGGTGCGAGCTTCCGGGCCTGGATCGATACGGGGAAGTTCCACGGGGTAAGGCTGGCGACGACCCCGATTGGGCGGCGGATGGTGAGGTGCCGGTTGCCGGGCGCCTCCCCGGGGATCACGGCGCCTTCGGGGCGGCGCGCCTGCTCGGCGAACCACCTGAAGTACTCAGCACTGAAGGCGACTTCGCCGCGGGCCTCGGGGAGTCGTTTCCCGGCCTCGGCGGCGAGTAGGCGGGCGAGATGGTCAGCGCGGTCGGTGATGAGCGCGGCGGTCGCATGCAGCAGGTCCGCCCTGGCCCGACCGGTGGTCTGGCTCCAGCTTTCAAACGCGGTGGCAGCGGCGTCGGCGGCGCGGTGCGCGTCGCCTGCCGTCCCCCAGGACACGGTGCCCACGGTGGCGCCGGTTGCCGGGTTGCTGATGGTCTGTTGCTGATCGCTGTCCGACCATTGCCCGTCGATGAGGTGCGCCGCGTGGGGCTCGGTACTAGCGGATGTCATGGTGGTTTCCTTCGAGAGTGGGGTCACCGCAGCGGGTTGAGAGTGATCAGTGCACGAGCAGGTCGGGGCGGGGACGGCCGGCGACATCGACCATGGGCCAACGATTTCCATCGGATCCGACCGTCGCGGCGTCGGTGACGACTGGTTCGGCTCCGTCCGCGGTGACCAGGCAGGTGTCCTCGACCTTCCAGGTATCGCCACTGGGGTTCCAAGCGACCACGGCGCGGTCCGGGACGATGACGTCGGACCCTGGGTGGGCCGGGAATTCTCGCGGTTGCCAACCGGACAGGCCGCCCTGGTGGTGCCGGGTCCATTCGGCGGTGTCGAAGCCGTTGGCCGGGTAGGCCCGAATCCCGGTGGTGACGATGTCCCCGAGGCGTTGCCCTGCCCGGGTCGCGTCCAGGTAGGCGGCTTCCACGTCGAGCAACGCCCGGTAGCGTGCTCGCTCCGCCGGGGTTGGTGGTTTGAAACAGACGATACGGGTGACGCTGACGATCAGCCCGTCCTGCCGAGCGCAGCTCACCAGGTTGGCCCGGTGTCCGAGCCGGGCGCCGGTGGGCAGGGGGTGCCGGTGACCGCCCATCCTGTTGCCACCGGCGACGAACAGGCAGACCGGTTCCATGCCGTCCCGGAGGAGCTCGGCGGCGTAAGCAGCGGCCGCGCCGTATTCGGTGAAGTCCGGGGTGAGCCCCATGGCCGCCCGGGTAGTCGCGGCGGCCGCGGCCCCGCCGAGCTTGCGGAGCTGGCCAACCTGCGCGGAATCCAGTGAACGACGCAATTGCGTGATGGCGGTGGTCAGGTCGCGCACCCCCAGGGTGGGCGTGTCCGCACCCACCCCGGTACCGGTGGGCAGGCGCTCGGCCCGGTTCTCCCACCAGTTCACCACCGCCCATTCGCAGGGCAGCTCCATCAGCTCGGTGTCGGCCAGCCGGGGGGCTTCGATAGTGCTGGTGAGCACCCGGAGCGTCGGGGTGCTGCCGCAGTGCTCCACGATGATGTCGAAGCAACTGCTGTCCAGGGTGTTCGGCACGTTCCACCGGGCACCGGTCAGCCAGGACAGGGTGGCCGGCGCTCGCAGCACCAGGGTGTGCAGCCCGGCGTCCTGGGCGATGTCGGCCAGGTTGGCCAGTTTGGCCGGCAGACCTGACCATCGACGGGTAGTCGCCGCGACGGTGGACGGGTGCGTCGGTGCCGCCACGCGGGCGTCAGCCATGTGGCACCACGTTCGGCGAGAGCTGTTGCTTCCCAGTAGATTTGACCGACAGGCCGGTGATGGTGACCGCTATCGGCAATCGGTCGAACCCGATCATGGTGTGGTCGCTGGTGACCTGCCCGTAGCTGTGCAGGGTCCATGGCAGCGCGAGTGCGTCGTCGGTGTTGCGGAGGTCGGAGGCGACGCCGATGCGGGGGATGACGGCGCCGTCCCGAACGAGAACCGGCATGTCCTCCAGGGTGACCAGGGCGGTGTGGAACGCGGGCCCGGTGAACGTCTCGTCGGTACGCAGGTCGGTCCAAGTTCCGGCCGGAACGTAGAACCGGTGCCGGACGGGCTCGACTTGGTCATCGAACACCGGGGCCACCAGCAGGTCCGGGCCGAGCAGGAACTGCCCGTCGATGCGACCGGCGACCGGATCGTCGGGGAATTCCAGCCCCAGGGGCCGCAGTAGTGGCCACCCGTGCTCGGCTGCTTCATGAGCGACCTGCCACAGGTAGGGCAGCAGGGAGTACCGCAGCCGAATCCACTCCCGACAGATGTCCAACGCCTGGTCGCCGAAGGCCCATGGCTCCCGTGGCCGAAGGCCGTGGGCCCGCATCAGGGGTGACAGCGCGCCGAGCTGGGTCCATCGCACGTACAGGGCGGGGGTGAGTTCGGTGCCGAAGAAGCCGCCGATGTCATGGCTCCAGAACCCGGGCGCGCACATCGCGTAGGAAAGGCCGCCGCGGAGGGTGGACTGCATTCCGACGACGGTGGATTCGGCGTCGCCGCCCCATTGCCCGGGGTAGCGCTGCGACCCGGCCCAACCGCTTCTCCCCCACACCAGCGACTGGTCCCCGGTGGCCTGCCGGACCATGTCGCTGACAGCACCGTTGTACCGCAGCGTGAACAGGTTGTGGGCATGCTGCGGCGGGATCCCGTCGGCGGGCACAACGTCGTCGGGCAGCGCCTCCCCGAAGTCGGTCTTGAACACCGCGACCCCGTCGTCCAGGAAATCGGTGTGCAGGTCCTGCCACCAGGCAAGGGCGTCCGGGTTGAAGAAGTCCAGCAGCCCGCGAACCCGGCCGTCCGGGGTTGGGGTGTTCTGGATGCCAACGGGTTTGCCGTCAGCCCCGACCGCCAGGTACCCCAGTTCCAGGGCTTCGGTATACCGGGGGGATACCGGGTCCAGGTAGGGCAACTCCCACAGCGAGAGCCGAATACCCTTTTCGGCGAGGTCGGCGATGAACTGCCGCCGGTCACCGAAACGGTCGGTGTTCCAGATGAAGTCGCAGTTGAGCCGGTCCACGATCAACCAGTCAGGGTCCAGATGCAGGACGTCGCAGGGCACCTCGTGCTGGCGCATCGTGGTCGCGATGTCCAGCATCTCCGTGTTCGAGTGGTAGCGGCACCGGCCCATCCAGTATCCGAATGCCCACAGCGACGGCACGTAGGCTCGACCGGTCAGGGCGGTGTAGGCCCGGAGCCGCTCTTTCGGGTCGCCACCGGCGATCACATACAGGTCGATGGCGTCGTCGTTCGCGGTCAACGAGAGCACCGAGGGCCGGTGGTGCCCGACGTCGGCGGTCACCACGGCGCCGGTGTTGACGAACCCGGTGTACCCGGCGGTGGAGTGCCACACCGGGACCGGTTTGTAGGCCAGGCCGGTGCCCGTTCCCAGGGCATCTTCCACCCGCAGGGTGAGTTCCTGACCGTTCTTGACCAGCGGCCCGAACTGTTCCCCGAACCCGAGGATCTCCTCCCCAGGGGCAATCTCCAGGTTCAGCGTGATCTTGCCGTCCCGGGCCATGACCGCGGGTGCCATCGGGAACCCGGCAACCTGCCGGAGGCGCTCGGAGGTGCGCAGCAGGACCCGCCCGGTCCCCGGGTCCTCGACCCGGATGGCGAACGGCGACCGGGCGATCACCACCCGCACCTGTTCGCACTGCACGATGATGTCCCTGTCGGTGGACAGGTGCTGCGCTGCAACGGGTTCTGGGATGGGGTTGACGACGATGCCCAGCCAGGTGCCGTCGCCGGTCAGTACCGGCGACCCAGCCGGGGCGATCGTCACCCGGACAGTGTCCGGTGCGACCGCGGCGACCCGGATGGCGAATGGAAGGGGCGTGACGTCGGGCAAATCGATGTCGGGCAAGTTCGGCATCGTGGTCTCGATGCCCTGGTCGTCCAGTGGTTCCCCGGTGATCCACCCCGGCATCGGGTCGATGGTCACCGCCGGCAGCGCCTGCACATCCAGCAGTCGCGCGTCACCGTCGGTGCGCACACCGCTGACGCGCCGCAGGATGGCCGGGCCGGTCGCTGCTGCGGCGGTGCGGGTCATCCCTTCACCGCCCCGGCGCTGATGCCGGCGATGAAGAACCGTTGCAGGAAGGCATAGGCCAGCACCATTGGGATGGAGGCGACCATCACCCCGGCGAACAGGGTCGGGAAGTTCGTCAGGAATTGTCCTTGGAAGTCCAGCAACGCCAGCGGCAGGGTGCGTTTGTTCGGGTCGGTGATGAACAGGAGCGGGTACAGCAGGTCGTTCCACTGGATGACCAGCAGGAAGATCGCGGTCGCGGCCAGGGACGGCACGGACAACGGGACGACGACGCTGCGGAACGTCCGCCACGGGCCGGCGCCGTCGATCGCTGATGCCTCGAAAATCTCCGCTGGCAGGGTCTTCATGAACCCGGCGATGATGAACACCGCAATGGGCAGGGTGATCGTGACCTCGATCAGCACCAGTCCCACCAGCGAATTCGTCAACCCGAGGTAGTCGAACAGTACGTACTGCGGAATCATGTTGGCCTGCGCGGGGATTGCCATGCCGACCACCAGCGTCCCGTACAGCAGCCAGCCCTGCCAGCCGCGGATCCGGGCGATGGCGTACGAGGCAAGGGTGGCGAGCACCAGGGTGATGGCAACCCCGCAGGCGGTGACGATGACGCTGTTGCCCAGTGCCCGGAGCAAACCACCGTCGCTCAGCACCGTGCTGTAGTTCTCCAGGGTCGGGGAGGTCGGGATCCCGAACGGGGCGCTGAACAGGTCCGGGGTGGTCTTGAACGACCCGAACAGCACGACGCTGAGTGGGACGATGATCAGGATGGAGTAGACGGCGAGCAGCGCTCGCCGGGTCAGTGTGTAGGTCATCGGATTGTCCTCATACCCCTGACGTTGTCCATTTGGCAGCGCGGCGTTGCATCAGGGTGATGGCCACGATCAATGCCATGAACAGGATGGATTCGGCTGCGGCGAAACCGAACTGGGAGTTCGCGAACCCGGCGTAGATCCGGGTGGACAAGATGTCGACGCTGGCCAGCGGTGGGTTGCCGCCCAGGCCGAGGATCAGGTCGAAGGCCTTGAAGGACTGGATGGTGGTGTAGGCAATGACGATCGCGGTGGCCGGTGCGGCCATCGGCCAGGTCACGTACCGGAACCGTTGCCACCGGGACGCCCCGTCGACATGCGCTGCCTCGTACAGGTCGGCCGGGATCTGTTGCAGCCCAGCGATGTAGATGACCATCACCTGCCCGGTGTGGGCCCAGACCTGGGCAATCGCCACCCAGTAGATCGCGGTGGTGGAGTTGCCCAGGAATGAGCCCTGCAAGCTGTCCAGTCCGACGGCACGCAGGAACGAGTTGATCAGCCCATAATTCGGGTCGTACATGAACCGCCAAGCGAACGCCACGGACACCGACGCCAGGATGGTCGGAAAGAAGAACAGGGCCCGCAGCCCGATCGACGATTTGCTGTTCTTCGTCAACAGGATCGCAAAGAGCAGCGCGAGCAGCGTCTGGAACAACACCACGAAGACCATGAGTTGCAGGTTGTTGGTCAGCGCGTTCGTGAACAGTGCGTCGTTCCCGGAGAGGATCTTCTTGAAATTGTCCAGCCCGACGTACTGATAGGTGGAGCTGTACCCGTCCCAGTCCGTGAGAGAGTAGTTGAATCCCTGCAGGGTCGGGATAAGGAAGAAGAAGATCGTCAGCAGCACCGCGGGCAGGGCGAACAGGAAAAGCGCCGGGTGGTTCCGACCGATGACGAGACGGAGCAGCCTGTTGCCGCCGGGTGCGGCCACCTTCGGAGTCGGCACCGTTGGGGTGCTGGGGGTTTCGATGGTGGGGGTGCTCATCGGTTCTGCTCCACGATCGTCTGCGCGGCCTGCGCGGCCTGCTCCGGGGCGGTGCCACCGACGACGGCGATAGCGGCCCCCTCGACCGCATGCTGCACGTCCAGATTGGTGAACTGATAGCGCGGTGCCAGGAGCGTGGGTTCGGCGTTCCAGTGGGCGATCGCGGCCAGGTCCGCATTCTGGTACTGCACGCCCTCGACCGTGACCAGTTGGCTGGTGCCGTTCGCGTACTCGGACGCGATCTCGGGGCGGGACAGGAACTCCACGAATTTTAATGCCGCCTCCTGCTGCGCGGAGACCGAGCTGACGCCGAGGATGAAGGTCGCGTTGTAGGTGCCGGTGTACTTCGCCTTGTCCGCCGGGACGGTGATCGGGGACAGCACGTCGACGGGGAAGGTGGCGCCCAGCTTGCGCACCGATGAGATGTCGTAGGACCCGGTGGCGAGCATGGCCGCCTTCTGTTCGCTGAACAGCTGCTGGCAGGCGGCCGGTGCGGTGCCGGTGGGGCTCGGCTGGAAGTACGGGATCAGCTGCTGGTACTGCTGCAGGGTTTTGATGAACCAGTCGTCGGTGCACTTGTAGGTGCCGTCCTGAATACCGGTGCACATGTCCGGTGTGGGCCCGTTGTTCATCACCATGGAGTTGAACAGCTGCCCGGCGTTGCCGATATCGGCGCCCGGCCAGGCGATCGGAGACAGCCCGGCACCCTTGAGGGTCTCGCACATGGCCAGGAACCCGTCCCAGTCCTTCGGGATCTCGTTGATACCAACCTGTTCGAACAGCGCCTTGTTGTACAGCGGCATCGGATACACCAACTGGTAGGGCAACCCCATCTCGATACCGCCGGATCGTCCGGCCCTGATCAGTTTCGCCTGGTAATTGTCGACGAACGGTTGCGTGCCCAGAGGTATGAACAGGTTGGCCTTGACCATGGCCTCGAACTGGGATCCGCGGAAGGCGGTGAAGACGTCACCGACTGCGCCGGTCTTGATGCGTTGCAGGGCGGTGGCCTGGTAGTCGGCGGACGGAGCGATGTCCTGGGTGACGGTGGCGCCGGGGTTCTCGGTCTGGAACTTCGCGATGATGCTGTCGAACGTGGCCTTGTCCTCGGCCCGCCAGTGCGCGAACGAAACCGCACCGGTGACCGGGGCGGCACTGACCGGGGCCGGCATGCTGACAGTGCCGCCTGCGGCGGCGTTCGGCGTGTTGCCGCGGGTAGTGCCCGGTCCGACGCACGCCGCCAGGCCGAGGCCAGCGGCACCCAGGCCCACGGCGGTGAGGAAGTTTCGGCGGCTGGTCCGGGAGGCCAACGGATTACTGGGAACAGTCACAGCTTCACCTCGTTGTGAGAGTTGCGGGGTCGGACCATTCGACGACGCTGATCCCGAGCTGATCGGCGGCCTGCCGCAGCTGGGGTCGGATGTCGTTCCACGCGAGCACGGTGTGGTGCGGGAAGCCACCGGTCACCAGGCCGTACACGAAGGTCTGGGCGTCGGTGTCGAGCCGAACAGCGGCGGTGTTGCCCTGGAACCGATTCGGTTCGGGGACGGATTCTCCGGCGGCGATCAGGAGCCGGAGCCCGGTCCGGGACGCCGGGTCGTTGTCTTCGGTGAGCCTGGCCATGACGACCCGCCCGGTTTTCAGTGGGAAGTTGCCCGCGACACCGATTTTCCGGTTGCAGTGCAGGTACTGGGTGGCGTTGCCGGGGTCGGCGGCCAGGGCGGTTGCGGCGGACCCGCAATGCCAGACCCGGACGATATTGGCCTCGGCGTCCAGGTCGACTGTGTCGACCAGATAAGTGGTGCCACCGCCCAAGGTCTCCACGAGCAGCATGGTGACCGCACCGTAGACGTCCCGTTCGCAGGCTGTCGGGGTGCCCTCATCCGCAATCCGGGACATCGACGAGCAGGGGCACACACCGAGTTGGGTCGGGAACTCCGGCCAACACCTAATCGCCATGGCGGACAACGCATCCCGTGCCTGCCAATCCCGCAATGCGGAGGTCACCGCGGCGAACGAGTCGACGTACCCGGGTTCCAGGGCCTTCAACGTGGGTCGGGCGGCCATCGCCGCCGTCACCTCAGCTCGCTTGGTGGTGTCCTCGACTGCCTGGATCTCGGCGAACGCCTGGTCCAGGTCGAGCCGGACGACCTCGATACCGAACAGGGTCCGCAGCAGCTGCGGGTCGTATTCGCTGGGAGTGAACCCGGGCGGGCCGTCGCCCAGGATGCCGACCGTCAGGCCACGCAAACCCTCGAGGGCCGCGGTGACCTCAGCGGTATCGGCGCGGTCACCGCTCGACTCCGGTTGCGGTGGTGGTTCGGGGAGCCGGCCGGCGAGCACCTCTGTCAGGGTCGCCCGGGTGGCCGGGTCGGTGGGGTCTCCGTACACCAGCCGGACCTGGCCGCCGGACCGAACCAGGGCGTGCCCGAACAGGTTCGCCCCGCACAAGGAGTTCAGCCACAGCCGGTCCCCGGGACTGCCGGGCTCGGTGAACGACCACAGCAGCACCGGGGTGTCCAGTTTCTGGTACAACGCGAGCGCCGGCGAGGCGTCGGAGAAGGAGGCGCAGACATTGATCACGAGATCGGCGTCCGGGCTGATGAACTCGGCGGCGGCCACGACGTCTTCGGGCGTCATGACCAGGTCGGTCGGTCCGATCACGGTGGCACCAAGCTCGATCAGCAGGTCCCGAGCCGCATCCGCGCGTTCCTGGGCGACGTCGACCGCGAACGTCGGGCGGGCGGTGGGCACCATTGCAACGGTTGTCATAGCGGCCTCTCAGCGGGCCGCGACGGCCGTGTCGACGACCTCGATCAGTCGTCGCAGCCGGGCCACCCCGTCGATGCGGAGCGAGCCGACCACGTCGTCGCTTCCGATGCTGGCCTGCCAGACTGCGCGGCCGGCGAGGAACCCGGACGCACCCTCGGCGATCGCCAACTCGACGGCACGGGGGAATACGTCATGGTCCACCCCGGACGAGAGCACCACCCACGGTGATGACACGGCGTCGGTGATAGCGGCGCAGGCGGAACGGATCTCACGTGCGTCTCCCTCACCGTGCAACGGCACCTCCGCCTTGTACAGGTCCGCGCCAAGGTCTCCGAGTTCGGTCGCGGCGGCCAGCACCCCCGCGTTCCAGTCCCACCCGCTGCCGTCGGTCCGCGGCGGCCTGGAGACCGGTTCGATGATGCTGCCGAGATTGGCGGCGCGGCACCGCTGGACGAAGGTGCGGACCATGTCCACCCGCCGCTCAGCGGGTTCGTCGGGCCGGTACAGCACCAACAACTTCATCGCCGCTGCGCCCTTGCTCGCGTAATAGGCCGGATCCACCGACAGGTCGATCCGGACGTCGGAGACCACCTCGGTGGGGCTGGGGAGGAACTCGTCGGCGCCGGCGATCAGCGCGCAGTGCGGGTCGATCACTCCCTCCGCGATGGCCCGGTCCAGGACGAACTGCTTGTCCAGCAGCACCGCCGACGCGTACGGGGACAGGATGCGGGTCGCGTCCAGTTTGAACGCGGTGACCTGTTCGTCGGTGACAGGGGTGCTGACGTGTTCGGCGAGCATGTTGCGCAGCGCCTCACGCTGGTCGACCGCCAGCATCGCGAATGCGCCGGATGGCCGGGTCAGCGCTGCAACACCGGGCGGGACGGGCGGTGCGCTCCGAGAAGTGTCGGGAGTGTGTTGCTGGGTCATGGAGGTCTCCAAAGACGGGGAGTGTTGCTGACGGGGAGGGTTGCTGGGACGGAACGGACAAAGAGCCGAGCAGGGTCGATCAACGAGCAGGGTCGATCAAGCGGGAACCGCGGCCAGCGCGGCGATCGTTTCGGCGTGGTCAGGAATGGCGCTGCGGCCATCCAGGCCACGGCAGGACAGCGCGGCCACCGTGTTGGCGTAGGCCATCGCCGCGGGGAGTGCATCGCCGCGGTCGACGGCGGTGAGCAGGGCACCGTGGAACACGTCGCCAGCTCCTAGGGTGGAGCGCACCGGAACCTTCATCCCGGGCACGGTGTACCGGTCGCCGTCTGGGGTGGCAGCGATCGACCCGTGGGCGCCGCGGGTGGCGACCACCATCCGGGCACCGTCCGCGACGGTTGCCATGAGCAGAGCCTGCCCGGCCTCATCATCGGCAGGGGCAACACCGTTGCCGTACCTGGTGGCCAGGAACTCCAGGTTCGGTGCGAATAGGTCCACCCCCGCCACGTCGAAACCCGCCACTGGGTAGGAGATGTCTGCTGACAACCGCGGTCGGGCGACCGCAGCGGAGGCGCGGCGCAGAGTGCTGACCGGGGACCAGCCCAGGTGATCGACATGGACCCAGCGGGCCACGCCGATCAGTTCGGACGCGTTCGCCGACAGTGCAAGGGCCGGCCCCGGTTGGGTGCAGATCGCCCTGGTTCCCGCCTCGTTGTCCACGATCACCACGCTGGACCCGGATCGTGCACCGGGCACGCGGACCACGCCCGAGACGTCCACACCCTCGGCCCTGAGTTCGGAGATCAACATCTCGCCGACGCTGTCGGCGCCAACCGCCCCGACGAAAAACACCCCTTCAGCACCCAGGCGAGCCGCGGCAACCGCCGCCGTAGCGGCCGGACCACCACCCGATTGCACGATCTCATCGGTGATGACCCGCTCGTCTGCACCGGGGTAGTGCGGCACCTCGGCGATCACGTCGAGTGTCACCCCCCCGACGAACACCAACGGTGCAAAGGACGACATCGACTGGGCCTCCTGGATCTCGACGGTGAGTGAAGGGCATTTCCACGGCAACGCAGATGGTAGAATATTCACATGGTTGGTGCAATAGCCACATCCGATGAGTTCCGGCTACCAGCCGGCGGCGACCCCGATACCATCTGACGGGCGAGGAAAGATCCGCCTCGGAGGGAGCAGAGTCGTGTCGCGCTCGGCATTCGACTCCACCAACACCAAGCTGACCGCCCCAGGTGTCGCCAGCCAGACAACGCCGGAACAGACCGAACAAGCCCCGCTGCTGTACGACCGCGCCTTCGATCGCCGCGGGAAGATCTTGGCCCAGGTGCTGCGGTTCGGGTTTTGCACGATCGCCGACTTGGCCGGCCAACTCGGGGTCTCGGAGATGACGGTCCGCCGCGACGTCCGCCGACTCGCCCAGAGCGGCGAACTCAGGATCGTGCATGGGGGGGTCAGCGCAGGTCAGACCGCCCACCGCAGCACCGAGTTCAGTACCCGCGCAGAAGTCAGCGCAGGCGCCAAGCGGCGCATCGCTCAAGCCGCTGCCGCTCTGGTCCACCCCGGCGACGTGATCGCCATCGACGCCGGCACCACCGCCTTCGACGTAATCACCCAATTGCCGGACGATTTCGCCGGATCCGTTGTCACCCACTCGATCCCGGTCCTGCACCACGTGCTCCGGATGTCAGCCGTCCGAGTCACCGGGGTCGGAGGACAGCTCTACGCCCCCAGCCAGGCCTTCGCCGGGCCCACCACCGTCGAACAGCTAACCGGGCTGCGGGTTCGGTTGTTCTTCCTTGGCGCCGCCGCCATCGACCGGCAGGGTGTGTATGTGGAAGCCGACGTCGAACGCACCGTCAAACAAGCCCTCATCGACGCCGCGGACAAGGTCATCTTGGTGGCCGACCACAGCAAATTCGACCACACCGCACTCGTCCGGCTCACCGGCTTCGACCGTATCGACCGGCTCATCACCGACCAAAAGCCACCCCGCGGCATCAACGAGCAACTCCATCAACACGGAGTCCATGTGACCGTCGTCGGATAGCAGGCGAGCGAGCACGGCTCTGCGGGCTGTTCGAGGAATATCCGCGAGGCACCAACCCTCTTGGAGCCAACGACGATCCGCGATCTCGCACCGCAACAGAGGGATTGCAGGTCGGATCCAGGGGACGGTCGAAGTCCGTGGCGGTGTACCCGGAGTATGCGGCAAATGCAGCGAGTGTCGCCATCCACGCCGGTGCGTCGGCTGGGGCCGCCGCCCTGCGGCCGACGCAACTCCCACGCCACGACCAGGGTGACCAGCTCAGCGGGCCGCCCGGGCTCACCTCCGGCTCCTGCGGGAACACGGGATAGGACTCGACCAGATCGCCAAGATCACCCATACCCCGAAGAGCACCATCCGCAGACTGCTGCGGGAACCGGAGTTCTCGCCCCGCCGAATTCGCCCGGAAACAGCCGACCGGCTGATGGCGGTGCGACCCTCACCCGACTATGTAGCGCCGAAGAGCCAGGTAGATGCCGGTGAGACCCGTTGCCGCATCGAGATCCTGGTGGGAGCGGGGCATTCCATCCCCGAGCTCGCTCGCGCGCTGGGCAAGAGCTCCGTAAGCCTCCGACGAACACTGAACCGGAGCACCATCACCGCGCAGACCGCCCTCTCCGTGAGCAATCTGTACGACTGCATCCACCCGAGCTCCCACGACGTAGAGGTCGAGGCACGATCGGATCGGGTCGCGGGCTCACCGGCGGACCGCCAGACCGGCTGACGGACAACAACAGGAATGATTCGGCCGGTTATTTCCGGCTGTGTCCTCGATGTCGTCTTGAGCGGGGCCAATAGATCGATATGACGAGAGTCAGAGGAGCGAAATTCATGACCATCACGCACCCGGTCCGACGAGCCAAGCCCGCTAATGAGGGCGATCCCTGGTTGAGCATCGATCAGCTCCTGGAGAACTACCCGTTTCTCCAGGGTCGAAATCCAGAATCGAGAAGACGCATATACCGTCTCCGTGACCTCGGGCATTTCCCACAGCATGACGGGCGAGCAGGTCGCCTGTTGCTCTGGCGGAAATCCACCATCGAAGCATGGCTTGAGGACGGGGCCAGCGGAAATATGTGAGTGGGCTGGCCGTGTCGGACTTAGCATGTTCCCGCATCCCTTCACTTCTGGGCTTTGGCGGCATCCTTTTGACTGTCCAGCAACGAGGCCATTCGATACCTGACGAACGCAACCCCCCAACCACAATTTGACGCTCTCACATTTCGGGTAAACCACACTTTCACATCCGCCGAAGGCAATTACCGCGCAGTAAATCAACTCGGTGACGCGCATGGCACCACATACCTATTCGTTCAGGGCAGCAGGAGGGCATAGTCGGGATTCGCTGCAACGACCACGGCATCGCGGGCCGGGTCGATTCAGGGACACCCGGTGACCGCCTCCGACCGACGATACGGTCCGCTGCGGAGGCCCAAGATTGATCATTTTGCCCAGGGACGGGCACCAACAACCGCTCTGAACGCACACCCCGGATTGACACACCTTTGGTAGCCGACACCACTTGAAGGAAGGCGGCGCGATCATGACCTACTGCGTCCGAACCGTCACCGCGCTCAATCTGCGCGTGGGCGACGTCGTGATACCCGATCACGGGCCTCATCGCAGGGTCACCCTGCACCGCCTCGAAGGTGCCCATCCTGTCGTCGTTGTCCAATACGACGGCGTCCCGGGGGCCAGCATCTTCTATCCGCCTTCGATGCCGCTACTGGTCGAAGCCGACTGAACTGGCCCGTCAATGAACGGTCGGCTGACCGAACCTCCAGATGGGGTCGCAGTCCAACTGCCGCTCGGCCCAAGTCGCCCTCGCCGCCGAGGCGGCAACAAGATTACTCGTCTTTGCCCCTGGGACGCTCCTCTAACACCAAAGGTCGTGGATCAAGCCGACCAACCAGTCGGGACCGAGTCGGTTGTCGGTTGATTTCGGTCCGCCGCGCCGTCCGGTGGCGGACAGCTGGTGCGCATCGCCGGCCTCGCCCACCTCAAACCCGCCACAGATCGATCTCGGTGCAGCGATCACCAGGCTTGATCGGCCCGCCCTACGTCGGGTAGTCAGGACGAGGTGCCGTGCCGTCGGCAGCATCCAGCACACTGACGTCGCCATCGAACTAGCCGCAGCTGCCTCCGCGGGACGACCTGGCGGACACAACCGATGTAGGCCAAGCAGTCGTCGACTGGCTGGTTGGGCAAGAACTTGCAGGGACGGGGTCCGCACCGAACCCCTGAGCCCGCAACACAGACCAGACCCCCGGGGCGGACTCAGCGCCCCACCGCCGTCTCATAACTCCAGACTCGCGACCACCCAGCCCTATCGCTGACGGCGGCCTCGCCTCTGTCCCTTCCGTTTCGCGCAGATGCACGCCTGGGAACCATCGCGGAGACGTTGTGCGGCCAAGGCGTCGACGACTTCCCACCCCTGGTGAGGGGTCAAGCGTCGAGCTCCGCCGATCGACGCTGCCCAGCACACCCGGTCGTGTTCAGGCGGACGTAGGTCAGGTCGGCGATGGCCAAGCGGAGTCGACGAAAGCCCACCCTCGGCAACCGCGTGCCCATTGTGATCATCTGGCATTGGCCAAGGATAGTACGGGTGTTCGACTCGTGTGCGCTTGGCTGGCCAAAAGGGGCGAAGGCTTGCAACGGGTGCTGACAACGGGTCGAAACGACGTTGGCGACTTTGGCTTGGTGGCCGCCAACTTTCTTGACCACGCCTGGCCCGCAACGCGAGTCTCGGCTGTTTCCCTCCCCTAACCAGTCGTCGCGATCGCCGGATCAGCGCCGGCCAATGCCGATCAGGTCACGAGGGTTCCTCGACTCACCGTAGGTTTGCCTGCGCAACGTTTCCTCGCGACAAGCGACTCCCTACGCCGCCCGGCTCGGCCAGCCATGCTCTACGTGTCGCTTGGCCCAGGACCCGATGCTCACTGCAGATCACGAGAGCGAGCAAAGAGGGACCGAATGGAGTGGATCTTGCCCGCCCGGCGGGTGCAACTCAAAAACATGGGTAAACCATGGGTTGATCTTCAACTGATCTCGCCACGAGCCCTCTGACCTGGGCTTCTGCTCCCCCGACTGGACTCGAACCAGTAACCGTCCGATTAACAGTCGGATGCTCTGCCAATTGAGCTACGGAGGACCGGCGGTGCCGAATGTCGGCAGCGCCGGACCAGAATACCCCACCGCGAGCGCCCGTCGGAACGGCCGACACGGCGGTCTTAAGGCGCGTCGTGGCCGATCGCCCTCCCGTACCGAGGTGACCAGCCCGCCGCGCCACCACTGCACAGCACACCGCCCGCGATAGGGAAGACTTGACGGACGTTCGCCGGTCCCGGGTATGGGTCCTGCGGCTTACACACAGCAGGAAGGTCACACCACATGTTCCGGATCGCGTTGGGTATCGCCATCGGCTACGTGCTCGGGTCGCGTGCCGGGCGCGAACGCTACGAGCAGATCAAGCGCTGGAGCTCCAGCGTCGCCGACCACCCGGCGGTGCAGGGCGCGGCAGGGTTCGTCCAGGCCAAGGTGTCCCAGGTGTTCTCGAAGGACGCCGGCCGGTAGGCGCGGGGCCGCTGACTGGCCGGTCAGGAGTCGAGCTCGCCCCGGCGCCGTTTCCGCCGGTGCACGTCGACGCCGCCCATCAGGGCCACGCCGTTGATCCGGACCACCGGCCCGCCCGGCGTGCCCTGCAC
Source organism: uncultured Actinomycetota bacterium (assembly GCA_963709895.1). Lineage (GTDB taxonomy): Bacteria > Actinomycetota > Actinomycetes > Mycobacteriales > Nakamurellaceae > Nakamurella. The sequence goes on from CAVPYD010000010.1 coordinate 39,586, forward strand.
CTGGGCGTTGTCCTCGAACGCGCCCATGAAGCCGATCCCACTGACGATCACGGTGATGTCGTCGGGCACCACGATGTCGACGCCGCCCATGATGGCGACCGCGGTGATGGTGACCTCCCGCTCGGCCAGCAGCGCCTGGGTCAGGTCGAGGTCGACACCACCCATCAGCGCCACCGCGGTGAACTGGGCGGGAATCACCCACGGCCCCTTGCGGGTGGCACCGGACATCAGGGCAAAGGCCGCCGCGGAGGTTGGCGTGCCGCCGACCCTGCCGTCGCCCGTCGCCGGCAGGTTGGTGCTGAGCCTGACAGGCCCGGCCGGCGCGGTGGGAGCGCTCGGCCAGCTCGCTCCCGACGGAGGCCGTGGCACCAGATCGGTATGGCCGGGAAGATCGCGCGTCACCGGCTCCAGTTCACCGAGAGTCTTTGCGGCATAGACGGTGTCGAGCCGCTCCTGCAGCTCGGCGACGGTCAGCCGGCCCTTCGGCGAGTGCGGTGTGCAGGACCTGCGCGACCCGTTCGCGATCGGAGTCCGACGCCCGCAGCTTGCCGGGATCGTAAGGTTCGGTGGGTTCAACACTCACGTCATCGACTCTATCGGTCAGCCGGAAGCCGATTCCCCGGCCAGATCGTCGGCGACCGTCCCGATCGCCAACTCGAAGCCGGGCGAGTCCGTGTCGGCGCCCGGGTCCAGCCGCACCTGCCGGGTGATCCCGTCCTGACCGGGCACCCGGCGGAGCACCACCCATCCCCCGCCACCCGGCCACGGCAGGTACCGGCTGGCGGCCACCGACCGCCGGACCCTGGCGTGCACCACATCGGTCAGCGTGCTGCGGTCGGCGAGCTGGAAGTCGAGCACCGGCATGTCGATCAGCACCTGGGTGCCGTCGGACAGCTGGCCGACGACATCGGCGACCGTGACGGCCAGCGCCAGTCCGGTCAGCCGCGCCTTGGAGATCAGGTGCCAGCCGCACCGCTGCGGCAGCGTGTCCTGCACCGTCCACAACCCGAAACGGGTTGCTGCCAGCACTGTTCCGTCCGTGCACCAGGCGATGGCCAGGATCCGCTCGTCCGGGTCGAGTGCGGCGCGCAGCGGCGCCGGCACCGGCGCCCGCCGCCATGGCCACTTCGTCGGTGCCACGGCGATCAGACCTGATCCTTGGCGCGGTCGGACAGCGCCCGTCGGTAGTTCGCCACCTCGACGAGTTGCCCGAGGAGTTCGCGAACCCGGTCCGGGTCACCGGCGGACTCGGCCCGTTGCAGCGCCGAATGCAGATTCCGTTCCTCGATGGCCGCGACGCGCTCGGCCAGCCGCGCCAGGATCGCACCGGCGTACCGCCCCTCGACCTGATCGGACGGCCATTCCGGCCGGTCGACGGCGAGCTCGCCGACCAGCGTGCGAAGTGGCCCGGCCGGGAGTTGATCGCGAACGGCATCCACCCAGACCGGCCCGGTGCGCTCCATACTCGGGCCACCGGCGGCATCGACCGCGCGATGGATCTGTGCATACGCCGGCTCGGTGAACGACTCGACCTGCACCTGCTGGTACGCGGCGGCCACCAGATCCGGTTGCTGCAGCGCGAGTTTCAACGCCTCACGCTCCGCCTTGAGGGTCGGGTCCTTGGGGTTGGGCCGCCGGAAGGCAGGCGCGGCCGGCTCGCCGGCGGGCACCATGCCGTCGGGGGGCGGGGGTTCGTCGTCGGGAGGCGGTTCTTCGTCCACCGTCGCGGTGATGGTGGCCCCGCGGCGACCGTCGCGGGGTGCGGATTCGCCGGCTCGCGCGGGGACGGCTTGGCCCCGCCTGCCGCCCTGCCCGCCGTCCCGCTTGGCGGCCTCCAGGTAGCTGCGCATCTTGGCCCGGATGGGCCCCAGTTCGGTGCCGAGCCAGCCCGCCAACTGCCGGGCGTACTCGTCACGCAGGGTCGGTTCCTTGATCCGGGCCACCAGCGGGACGGCGGCCGCGGTCGCCGCCACCTGCCCTTCCGCGGTGTCCAGGTCGTAGTTGTCCAGCGTCGAGGTGATCGCGAACGCGAACAGCGGGCGGCGGCCGTCGACCAGCGCCCTGACCGCCTCGTCGCCCTTGGCCTGCCGCAGCTCGCACGGGTCCATCCCGGCGGGCGCGACCGCGACGTAGGTGTTCGCGGCGAACCGCTGGTCGGAGTCGAACGCCTTGAGGGCGGCCTTCTGGCCCGCGGAGTCCCCGTCAAAGGTGTAGACGACCTCGCCGCGGATCACCTCCGAATCCAGCAGGTATCGGCGCAGCACGCTGATGTGCTCGTCGCCGAACGCGGTGCCGCAGGACGCGACCGCGGTGGTCACCCCGGCGAGATGCATCGCCATGACGTCCGTGTAGCCCTCCACCACGACGGCCCGGCGCTGCCGGGAGATGTCCCGTTTGGCCAGGTCCAACCCGAACAACACCTGCGACTTCTTGTACAGCGGCGTCTCTGCGGTGTTGATGTACTTGGCTTCCAGCCGGTCGTCGTCGAACAGTCGGCGCGCGCCGAACCCGACGACATCGCCGGCCGCGTCATGGATCGCCCACAGCAGCCGCCGGTGGAACTGGTCGATGGGGCCGCGCTGACCCTGCCGGGCGAGCCCGGCCCGGATCAACTCCTCCAGCGAGAACCCCTGCGCGGTCAGCGCTTTCACCAGCTGGTCCCAGCCGTCGGGGGCGTACCCGCAGCCGAAGTGGGCCGCGGCGGCGAGATCGAAGCCGCGGTCGGCCAGGAACTCACGGGCGGTGGCCGCGCCGTCCGTGGCCAGTTGATCGGCGTAGAACTTCGCCGCCGCCTTGTTCGCGGCGATCAGCCGCGGCTTGGTGTTCCGTTCGGTGCGAACGGAACTGCCGCCCTCGACCATGGTGAGCCGGATCCCGGAGCGGTCGGCGAGCCGCTGGACGGCCTCGTTGAAGTTCAGGTGCTCGACGCCCTGGATGAAGGCGAAGACGTCCCCGCCCTGCTCGCAGCCGAAGCAGTGGTAGTAGCCGCGGGCGGGGCTCACCTGGAACGACGGCGTCTTCTCGTCGTGGAACGGGCAGAGTCCCTTGAGGTTTCCGCCGCCGGCCGACTTCAGGGCCACGTATTCGCCGACGACCTGTTCGATCCGGTTGGCGTCACGGACTCGCTCCCGATCGGTCTCGGAGATCCGCCCAGCCACGGGCCGAGTCTATGTCGGCCCCGCTGCCCGGCCCGACAGTTGTCCACACCGGACCGGCTCGTCGCCCGGTGACGGCGGCACTCGCGCACCACCCGGCGCGGCTACTCGGTCGGGTCGGCCGCCGCGGCGCCGCTGAGCACCGGCGGTACCGGGCGGCGCGGTTCGCGCACGCCGGCCAACCCGCCACCGTCATCCGGTCGCCGGCCGGCTCCCGCCGGCTGCCGGCGCCAGCGCCAGAACGCCAGTAACCCAGCCACCGCTGCCAGCCCCGCCGCCGCCTTGCCGATCACGCTTTTGCTCGCCATGACACCACAGTGGCGTCACCGGGCGGCCGATGTGGCCGGTTTCACTCTCGGGTGAACGGTTCGTCCGGCCGGACCAGCCGCCGATGCCTGCGTCACCGCCTGCGCGTCGGTCAGCAACGAGACCTGGTCCAGCACCACCCGGAGCCGCTCGGCGTCGTCGGCGGCGTCCTGGAAGGCCGGGACGAACATCGGATCGAGCGCGGCCGCACCGGCGTCGACGATCGCCAGCACCAGCGCGGTGAGCAACCGCTGCTCGCGCAGCTGGATGTCCAGGCGGACCGGATCGGCCATCACGTACCTGGCGGCGACCGCCTTGAGGACCGCGACCTCGGCGCGGAGCAACCGTGGCACCTGCAGATCGGCCGCGTAGCGCAGCAGCGGTCCGTCACCGGCCGCCTTTCTGGTCGCGGCGATCGGGCCGGTGGCCAGCCGCCCGGTCAGCTCACTGGTCATCCGTTTCACCGCGGCGTCGCCGTACGGCCCGCGCGGCTGACCCACCGCGTCGGCGACCACCGGCAGCGCCAGCAGGTCGGTCAGCACCGCGACCAGATCGTCGGCGGATTCGGCCGAGTAGATCCCGGCCGCCTGCGCCACCCGCCGGCGCTCGTCGGGGTCGGCCAGCCTGGTCAGGTCGATCCGTCCCGCGCTGACCCCGTCCTCGACATCGTGGACGGAGTAGGCGACGTCGTCGGCCCAATCCATCACCTGCGCTTCCAGGCAGCGCCGGTCCGCCGCCGGAGATCCGCGGCGGATCCACGTCGAAGACGGTGACGTCGTCCGGGTAGACGCCGAACTTGCCGCCGCCGTCGGGGCGGGGCCAGGGGTACTTGATCACCGCATCCAGCGATGCCCTGTGTCAGGTTCAGCCCGGCCGGCCGGCCGCCCGGCGGCGATGATCTTGGGTTCCAGCCGGGTGAGCAGCCGCAGGTTCTGCGCGTTCGCCTCGAACCCACCGGCGTCGGCGGCGACCGCGTCCAGCGCGGCCTCACCGTTGTGCCCGAACGGGCGGGTGACCGATGTCGTGCGCGAGCCCGGCGAGATCGACCAGGTCGGGATCGCAGCCGAGCTGCTCGCCCAGCTCCCTGGCGATCTGGGCGACCTCCAACGAGTGGGTGAGCCGGGTGCGCGGCACCGCGTCCTCGTCGGGCGCGACCACCTGCGTCTTGCCGGCCAGCCGCCGGAACGACCCGGAGTGCAGCACCCTGGCCCTGTCTCTGGCGAACGGCCCGCGCCCGCCGGTGCCCGCGGCTTCCGGCAGCCCCGCGGTCTTCGGCGGTTCGTCGATCGAGCCGGGCGATGTCCTGCTCGGAATAGCGGAATGGTTGTGCTGGTCACGGTTCTCGCGCTCACACCACGGTCGATCCGGCGCCCGAGGAGCCGCCGGTGAGCAGGTAGAACAGGATGCCGAGCGTCTCCCTGGTGACGTACCGGGTCTCGACGCCGTCCCGCACCGACGGACCCTCGCCGGCACCGATGGACACCCCTGCGCCGCCAGGCCCAGGTCGTCCGCGATCAGCTGGGCCCGCGCCGCATGCCAGGGGTCGGTGACCAGCACCACGGAGTGCCAGTTCCGGGTCGGCCAGGTCGTCGCGCGCGGCCCGCAAGCTGGCCAGGGTGTCGTCGCCGACGCCGACCGACTCGAGCGCGCCGGCCTCGATGCCGAGGCTCGCCAGGTAGTCGCGGCCGGCGTCCCCCTCGGTGGTGACGTCCCCGGCCTGGCCGCCGCCGATCGTCACGATGCGTGGGGCGACCCCGGCGTGGTAGAGCTCGGCGGCATGGTCCAGCCTGGCCCGCAGCACCGGCGACGGGCTCACCGTCGTACTGCGCGGCGCCGAGCACCACGATGGCGTCGGCCGATGACCTGTCGTCGACTTGGCGGTGCGCAGGATGCCGATCACCACGCCGGTCACGATCAGCATGCTGACCAGCACGGTGCCCCCCAGGTAGCGCAGCACGGTCCGCACCCGGCCGATCATGCCAGGCCCGTTGCGGCCGACCGATTCCGCCGACGGCGCGCCCCGGCGCCCGCTGCTCACCCGGGAGCAGGGTCCGTGTGGGGCCGGGTGGTCGTGCGCGGCCGGGTGGACTGCGTGGCCGGCGTAGGCTTCGTGGCCGGGCGGGCGATCTCGGCCGCGTCTCACGTTTTCCTCACGGCGCTGTCGGACCGGGCTTGTACGGTTCGCTCATGCTCGGACATCGCCGCCGCACCGCGTCCGCCCTCGTGGCTCTCGCCGTCGTCGCGGCGGTGCTCTTGGCGGGCTGCTCCTCGACGGTGAGCCGGTCAGGCGGCGGTCGGTGCCCTCTGCCGTGGCGTCCGCCGGCTCGGCACCGCCGTCATCTGCCCCCGGTTCAGCCTCCCCGTCCGCCCGGGCACCCGGTTCACCTCCGGTGGCTCACCGTGCCATCAGCACCGACATCGCGCCACAAGCCGAGCCCGACGCCGGCGGCCAGCCAGGAACCGGATGGCGCAGCGGGCACCATGGGCTATCCGGGCATCGGCGATCCCTACTACCCGACCGCCGGCAACGGCGGCTATCAGGTTGACGCCTACGACATCACGCTGTCCTACGACCCGGCCAAGAACGACCTGCAGTCGACCGCCCTGATCACCGGCTCGGTGACGTCGGACGACGGCCTGACGCAGTTCGACCTGGACCTGCAGCCGTCGATGACCGTCAGCTCGGTGCAGGTGGACGGAACGGACGCGCAGTTCGCCCACCAGGCCGCCGAGCTGGTCATCACGCCGGCCGCCGAACTCGCCGCGCAGGCCGCGATGACCGTCAAGATCAGCGTACGGCGGGCAGCCCGAACTGATCCCCGGCGGCACGTCAGGGCTGGCCGACGGCGGCTGGTACCGGACCACCTCCGGCGGCGCGGTGGCGATCGGCGAGCCGTTCTCGGCGTCGGCGTGGTACCCGGTCAACGAGCACCCGGCCGATCCGGCGATGTTCTCGGTGACCGCCACCGTCCCACAGGACTGGCAGGTGATCTCCAACGGTGTCCGTGAGACCGCGGGCCTGCCCGATCCGGGTGCCGGGCATTCGGTGTTCCGGTGGTCGATCAAGGAGCCGATCGCCAGCTACCTGACCACCATCTACATCGACAAGTTCACCGTGGTGACCGATGCGTTGGCCGACGGCACGCCGATCGTGTCCGCCCTCGGACCCGAGGCGCTCAGACGACAGGCAACTCGCCGAGGACACCAGGCGGGTGATCGAGGTGCTGTCCGGCTATTTCGGGCCGTACCCATTTGAATCGGTCGGTGGCATCTACACCGGCCAGCGGGTCGGATTCGCGCTGGAGACGGCCACCCGCCCGGTGTACGGGGATTTCGCCGACATCGATTTCGTCGTCCACGAATTGGCGCACCAATGGTACGGCGACAAGGTCATCATCGAGCGCTGGTCGGACATCTGCCTGAACGAATGCTTCGCCTCCTACGCCTCCTGGCTGTGGAAGGAAAAGGTCGACGGCGCAGAACCTCGATGATTACTGGAAGCAGCAGATGGCGGCGGTCGTCGACGACGTGAATTTCTGGAAATCACCGCTGGTCGACATGGGCGCGGGCGAGGAATTCACCCGGGTCTACGACCGCGGTCCGCTGGCCCTGCACGCGCTGCGCAAGGAAATCGGCGATGACGCGTTCTTCGCCGTGCTCAAGGGCTGGCCCGCCGCTTTCGCCGGCAAGAACGCCACCTTCGACGACCTGGAAACCTACGTGTCGACGACGGCGGGCCGAGACCTGAAGCCGTTCATGGACGCATGGTTCCGCGGCACGACAGTGCCCGCCCAGGAATTCCGGTACCCGGGTGGGCTGGGCAACTGACCCTCTGCCTGGCCCGGTGCGCCGGTCCGGGCGTGCGGGTGGCCCGGGCACCCCGCACGCCCGGATGTCCTCCCGGCCGGCCGGAATGCCGTCCTGCGTGCCGGGACCTCGCCCGCACGCGCCGGGACGCCGCCCGGCGCGCTGGGATCCCGCTCAGCTTCCGATGAGCCTGGCCGCCAGGTAGGGCTGCACCTGGTCGAGCGCCACCCGCTCCTGCGTCATCGAATCCCGGTCCCGGACGGTGACCGACTGGTCGTTCGCGGTGTCGAAGTCCACCGTCAGGCAGAACGGTGTGCCGATCTCGTCCTGCCGGCGGTAGCGGCGGCCGATCTGCCCGGCGTCGTCGAAGTCCACGTTCCAGGATTTGCGCAGGGATGCGGCCAGGTCGCGGGCGATCGGCGAAAGGTCGGCATGACGGGACAACGGCAGCACCGCGGCCTTCACCGGTGCCAGCCGAGGATCCAGTCGGAGCACCGTCCGCTTGTCAACGCCGCCCTTGGTGTTGGGCGCTTCGTCCTCGGCGTAGGCCTCCAGCAGGAACGCCATCATCGGCCGGCCGACCCCCGCCGCGGGTTCCACCACGTACGGCGTCCAGCGCTCGCCGGTTTCCTGGTCGAAATAGGACAGGTCGACGCCGGAATGCTCGGAATGGGTCTTCAGGTCGAAATCGGTGCGGTTGGCGATGCCCTCGAGCTCTCCCCATTCACTGCCCTGGAAATGGAAGCGGTACTCGATGTCCACGGTCCGCTTGGAATAGTGCGAGAGCTTCTCCTTGGGATGCTCGAACTGGCGGAGGTTCTCCCGGTCGATGCCCAGGTCGGTGTACCAGGCGGTCCTGGTGTCGATCCAGTACTGGTGCCATTCCTCGTCGGTACCGGGCTTGACGAAGAATTCCATCTCCATCTGCTCGAATTCGCGGGTCCGGAAGATGAAGTTGCCCGGGGTGATCTCGTTACGGAACGACTTCCCGATTTGCGCGATCCCGAACGGCGGCTTCTTGCGGGATGACCCGGAGACGTTGTTGAAGTTGATGAAGATGCCCTGCGCGGTCTCCGGCCGCAGGTAGTGCAGGCCGGACTCGTCCTCCACCGGGCCGAGGAAGGTCTTCAGCAGACCGTTGAACTCCTTGGGTTCGGTCCAGGCGCCGCGGGTGCCGCAGTTCGGGCAGGCGATGTCGGCCAGGCCGTTCGCCGGAGCGCGCCCCTTCTTCTCGGTGAACTCCTCCTCCAGATGGTCGGCACGGAACCGCCGGTGACACGAGGTGCACTCCACCAGCGGGTCGACGAAGGCCGCGACGTGGCCGGAGGCGACCCAAACCTGGCGCGGCAGGATGACCGAGGAGTCCAGCCCGACGATGTCGTCGCGGGAGCGGACCATCGCGTTCCACCACTGCCGCTTGATGTTGTCCTTCAGCTCAACGCCGAGCGGGCCGTAGTCCCACGCCGATTTGGTCCCGCCGTAGATCTCGCCGCTGGGGTAGACGAAACCCCGTCGTTTGGCGAGTGAAACGACGGCGTCGATGCGGTCGGCGGCCACGATGGATCTCCTGCGGAACAGGCCCGGTCGATGGGTCTCGGCCGAGCGGCGTCCCCGACGGTGGATTCCGCGGGGTCAGTCAACGACAGTGCAGCGTAATGAACTCCGCGGGGCGGCACTGACCACTGGGCGAGCGGACCATCATCGGTGCGGTTCCGGGACGATGATCTCCGGTTCCTCGATCACCCCGCCATCGGCAGCGAGCAGCACCTCGTGCACGCCCGAGGTGGCCACCTCGGCGGTGGAGAGCCACGGGATGACAATCGTGCGCATCGGCATCGGGGACAGCGCCCGCCGGTACGTCGCGGGGGTGGCGAACTCGGCGGTGAGTACCAGGTGACCGGCGTCCTCGGTGGACCGCGCCCAGCGCAGCCGCACCGTATCGGGCTGGGCCGCGAGCAGCCGTACCGGCTCGCGGGCCTGGTCCAGCACCTGCTGGGGAGCGACACCAGCGGGCACCCGAAAGTGCGCGACCAGCAGGAACACCACTGACCCCCTTGCTCGTGCCGTGCCGAACCGAGCCACCCGAGGCTCTGATCCCGACCGTAGCCGTTAGGTCGTCCCGGCTGCCACGGCCGCGCCCTCCCCCTCGCCGCCCGGCCGGGGGCACCTGGGCCCCGGTCAGCCGCTGTGCACCTCGATGGTGGATCCCAGCGGCGTTCGGCGCACGCACAGCCGGTTCGGGATCCGCTGCTGCAGTTCGGTGACGTGCGAGACCACCCCCACGACCCGGCCGCCTGCCCGCAACTCGTCGAGGGTCCCCATCACCAGGTCAAGGGTGTCGGCGTCCAGGCCACCGAAACCCTCGTCGACGAACAGGGTGTCGAGCACCCGACCGCCGGATTCGCCGGCCACGACATCGGCCAGGCCGAGCGCCAATGCCAACGAGGCCAGGAACGATTCGCCTCCGGAGAGCGTCTTCGCCGGACGGACCAACCCCGACCAGGCGTCGAAGATGTCGAGGCCCAGCCCTCCGGCCTTCCCGCGTGACTCCCGGTCGGTGGAATGCACGAACCCGTAACGGCCCGCGGACATCCGCTCGAGACGCTGCCCGGCGGCGTCCGCGACCTGCCGCAGCCGCGCGGCGAGCACGAACGTGCGCAGCGACATGCCCAGTGCGTTCTGACCCCGGCCGTGGATGACGTCCGCCAGGGCGCTGATTTCGGCGTCGGCCGCGGCGATCGGCTCGCGGTCGCGGCACGCCGCCGTCAACCGACGACAGGCCTGGCCAACCTGATCGCGGCGGTCGGTCGCGGCGTCCGCGCGCGAACGCGCGGTTCCCGCCAGCGCTGCGGCGGCGTCGGCGCGGGCACGGGCACCGGCCAGGTCCCATTGCTCGTCCGGATCGACGCCCACCAGAGCCGGGTCGTGCAGCTGACCTTCGACCGCGGTGCGCGCGTCCTCAGCCGCGCGCACCTCCCGGTTGAGCCGCTCGACATCCACCGCAGCGGCGGCCATGGCATCGTCCAGGTCCACGAACCCGGCCGCCTTGACCTCATCGAGGAGCTCACGCTGCCGCATCGAGTCGGCGGCACGTGCGGCCTCCGCGGCCTCCGCCGAGGCGGCCACCGCATCCCACGCAGTCGCGCGCGCCAGCAGGTACAGCCGCCGTTCGCTCAGGCTGTCGTGCCCGGCCAACGCCGCGCGCAGCCGGGCCTCCCGTTCCCGAACACGCGGCTGGATGGCGGCGATCTCGGCCTTCGCGCTCGCCACCGCTTGGGCGAGTTCGTCGCGCCGCAGCGAATGTTCGAATAGCGCCTTGCCGGCCGCGTCCTGGCGGCCCAGCAGCTCGTCCACCGTCCGGGCGGCGGCCGCCATCGCCTGGTGTTCCTTCTTCGCCTGCCGCAGGACATCACGGGCGGAACCGACCTCGTACCCCCGGGCGCGCTCCCTGGTGGCGACGACCGCCGCGTCGATCCGGGTGCGTGCAGCGGTGGCGTGGTCGCGCTCGGCGGCGGCGGTTCGTTCGTTCTGTTGAGCCGTTCCGGATGTGGGCCGCGGTCACGGCGTTCTCCGCGGGCGCGGCGAGCCGTGGGTGGTCCGCCGAGCCGCAGACCGGGCACGGCTCTGCCGGGTCCAGCCCCGATGCCAGCTCGCCGGCGATGCCGGCGATGCGCTGCTCGATGAGCGATTGCCGCTGGTCGACGGCCCGCTGGTGGCAATCGACTGCGGTGGTCGCCTGGACCAGCACGCGCTGCTGCTCGACCAGCAACTCGGGCAGCGCCTCGGCGGCCAGCAGCACGTGCTCGGCGGCTGTCACGGCGTCCGTGGCGGCCGGGAGCCGGTCCCTGGCCGACCGGGCGTGGCTGACCCGCTCGTTGAGGTCGGTGATCAGCGCCGGTAACCCGGCCAGCCGCTGCTCGACATCGACCGCGTCGACCTCGGCCTGGTGATGCCGCCGGCGTGCGGCGGCGAGCGCCGCGACATCGCGCTCGTGCTCGGCTGCGTGCGCGTCGAACTCGGCCAGCGCCCCGGCGAGCTCGCGATCGGCCGCCGCCCGTTCCCTGGCGTGCGCCGGCGTCGCCATGGACGGGCCGGTCGGGGATTCGGCTTCCGACCCGGCATCGGTGCCGGCGCCGGCCGACCCGGCGCGGGCACGATCGGGGCTTCCTGCGTGTGCGTCCGCTGCGCCGGCCCGAGCCGGAAGTCCCTGGTCGGGGTCGGGGTCTGACCCCGGACCGGTGAGTCCGCGCAGGGTCTCGACCGCCCGGTCATGGTCCTGCCGACAGCGCTCGTGGTCGCGCCGGGCGGCGACCGCGACCGTGTGCGCAGCCACGATTCCCGGGGTGCGGCGATGCCGTCCGATGAGGGCGCGGAAGCCGGCGAGCTCGGGGACGCGTTCGTCCAGCGCCGCCAGCGTCCGCCGCACGTCTCGCAGCCGCTGCACCCGGTCATGGCGGTCCTGGACCCTGCGCAGCTCGGCCGCCAGCAGCTCACCGTCCCGGCGGGTCTGCGCCGCCTGTTCCACCGCCCGGTCCGCGAGGTCGGCGAGCCGGTCCCGCAGCCCGACGATCCAGCCGGGCTCGAGCCGGTCGGGCATGTCCACCCTGGCCGCTTCGGCAACCCGGGCAACAAGGCGATCGACCGTCGCGTCGGCGTCCCGGAGCAGGTTCCCCGCATCCCGACGGGCGAGGGCGAACCACTCTTCGACGGTCCCGAACCTGCCGGTGTCGAACAACCGCTCGAGCAGCACGCCCCGCTCGGCCGTGTCGGCCCGCAGGAACCTGGCAAAGTCACCCTGCGGCAGCAGGACGACCTGGAAGAACTGGTCCGCGGACATCCCCAACAACTCGCCGACGACCTCGCCGACCTCGTCCGCGCGCGTCAGGCCATGCTCGCCCCGGCCGGCTGGCGCGCCGCCCACCCAGCGCAGTACGACCTTGGCCTTCTCCACGGTGAATCCGACGCCGCGCGCCTTGGGCCGCTGGTACTCGGGATTGCGGGTGAGCTCCAGACGCTGCCCTGCGATGGTCGCTTCCAGTCGCACCTGCGTTCGGGTGGCCGGTGCTGCGCGATCACACCGCAGCCGTTTGGCCTCGTTCCGGGCGCCCGGGCACTCGCCCGTACAACGCGAACGCAACCGCATCGAGCAGGGTGGTCTTCCCGGCGCCGGTGTCTCCGTGCAGGAGGAACAATCCGTCCGATCCCAACGCATCCAGATCGACCACGACCTCGTCGGGGAACGGGCCGAAGGCGCGCACCTCCAGCCGGTGCAGCCTCATCCGGCGGCCTCCGCCATTCTGCGGGCGACGACCGCGGCGCTGAGCAGGATCCGCTCGCCGCTCGACGCGGGCGTACCTCTGGTGATGTCGACGAAATCGAGCAGGACGTCGAGGTCGGTGCGGGCATGACCCACCGGGAGCGGATCGGCCACCGTCGCGTCCGGGCGATCGCCGGGCAACCACTGCACCACCAGGGTGTGCGGGAGCACCTCACGGAGGCGGCGCATGGCATCCAGCGGACGAACCCGATCGGTCAGCTCCACCGACAGATAGGACTCAGCGAGTTCGGTTGTCCGGCAAAGGATGTCGGTGAGCTGGCCGCGAACGGTGACAAGCGGCCGGACGACCGGTAACTCCAGCCGCTCCCCAGCGACCTCCCCGGCGGCGTCGATGTCGATGAGCCAGGCGCTCTTGCGCTGACCGGCCTCCGAAAAGGCGTACGCCATCGGCGATCCCGAGTAGCGGATCCGCTCGGTCAACCGCTGTGCGCCGTGCAGATGGCCGAGTGCCACGTAGTCGATGCCGTCGAAGACCTCCGCGGTGACGGACTCGACGCCACCGACCGCGATGGACCGTTCCGAGCCGCCGGCAACCGCGCCGACCACGAACGCATGTGCCAGCACCACCGACCTGGTCCCCACCGCGCGGCCGGCCAGATCCGCGCGAACCCGGTGCATGGCGGCGGCCAGCACCCGCTGATGATCGGCCGGGGCCGGCAGACCCCACGCCGCGCGAGCCAACTCCGGCTCCAGATAGGGCAATGGGTAGACGGCGATCGGGCCGGCCGCGTCCGACAGCAGGACCGGATCCGCGACCCCGTCCAGCGACGTCCGGACGTGCAGGCCGCCTGCCGCGAGGAAGTCAGCAAAGGCGCCCAATCTGGGCGCCGAATCGTGATTGCCGGAGATCGCCACGATGACGATGCCGGCGTCCCTGATCCGCCGCAGAATCCGGGTCGCGGCCTGCACGGTTTCCGGGGACGGCACCGCGCGGTCGTACAGGTCACCGGAAATCAGCACCACGTCGACTGCGCGCGCGGCGGCCAACTCGGCAAGCACACCCAGCACCTGTTCCTGGTCGGCCAGCAGGCTCTGCCCGTGGAACGTCCGACCGAGATGCCAGTCGGAGGTGTGCAGCAGCCGCATGCGCTCACGCTAGGAGGCGGGTCCGACAACCTGCGGGATCGACGCGCGACTCGGCCGCTCCGAGCTGACCCGGAGGGCCGGCGCGAACTGGCGCCGACGGCGGGCGCCATCGACTCAACCGGGGAGGATCGCGTCGATCCGGTACCCCTGGCCCGTCGGCGCCAGCACCAGAATCCGCCGCTCCTCCGGACGCGCGACCGTCCGGCCGACGGTGCTGCCCGCCTGGTCGACGATCGGGTACGAGGGCAGCGCGTCCACCACCGCGACCTGCAGCAACGCACCGCCTGGCTGGTCAGGAACACCGGGCCCGGCACCCGCACCCGGCGGGTCCGCACCGGCGGTGCCCGTCCCGGCGGTGCCCGTCCCGGCGTTGCCCGTCCCTGCGACCGGAACCGCGGCCGGAATCAGGGTGGCGCTGGCGATCTGATGGGTTCCGTCACGCACCCGGAGACCCCTGGCCGCAAGGTCGGCGACGACGGCAGCGTCGGCGGCGCGCTGCGCGGCCGACGTGGTGTACACCCTGTCCAGCGGGGCCGGGTCGGCGGTGGAGAGCGCTTGGGCGCGGGCGGAGTCGAGTTCGGTGACCACCATCAGCCAGTCGGCCCCGTCCGCCGATCCGGCGGCCGCGGTGGCGCGGCAGCTCCGTCCGGGTCGGCCGACCACGCCTGCTTCGCGATCGCCCCCAGCACGACCACCAGCGCAGCCAGCAACCCGAGCACGGCAATGCGTCGGGAGCCGGACATCCCAGGACTGCGCGTATCGAGTACGCCGGAACCGCGCCTTCGCAGCCGCTGTCCCCGCCGTTCCCGCTCCCGGCCGTGTCTCCGGCGGCCGAGGGCGGCCCCTCCGTCAGTTCCGTCGGCGGACCCTCCGTCACTACCGTCAGCTGACGATTCGTCGCTGAACCCTGCGGCAGCGACCGATCGCCCCGGTGCCCCGCGTCCGGCCGGCGGCGGACGATCGGTGGCCCGGCGCGCACCGCGCCGGAATGCCGCGCGGATCCCCAGTGCGCGGCCGGCGTCGGATCGGCCGATGCGTCGTCAGTAGCCGTCCCGGTCGGCGCCAGATCACCTGGGTCCGACGCCCCGGTCGCCGCCGGACCGAGCACCACCGCTGGAAGCCCCGACACCACGGCGGCGGCGTACTCGTGGTCGCTCGGATCGTCGCGCACGGCCCCGTTGGGGCCGCCGTTCGCGGTCGTCAACTCGGCAGTGGCCACTCTCAAGCCCAGCTCCCAACGTCCGGTCCGAAGTCCGCTTCCAGGTCCACCGCCAAGTCGACCGGCAGGGCGACACCGGAACGCTGCAGTTCCGCCAACACGGCAGTCGCCTCCGGCCGGGCCGCTGGATCCGCCGCCAACATCCGCCGGATCAACGACACCAAACGTGGCGGCGCCGCCTCATCGGGAACATCGGGCCAGACACCGCCGACCGACTGCACCAGTACGTCGGCGGTGTCGTCGGCCGGCCACGCGCTCCGGCCGGTCAGGCAGAACAGCGCGACGGAACCAAGGGAGAACATGTCAGCGGCAACCGACGGCGCCGCACCCCTGGCGCACTCCGGCGCGAGGTCGGCGGCGCGCTGGGGCGCGGCGTCCCGACCGGGCACCGCATGCGCCGCGAGCAGACCCGCCGCCAATCCGCCGAACAGCGGCCGGCCGGAATCGTCGAACCAGACGACCGCCGCGCTCAGGTTCCCGTGCACGAGGCCGTGCCGGTGAATCGCAGCCAGCGCGGCGGCCAGCGGCCGGAGCACCGTCAGCGTCTCGCCAGCGGTCAGCGGACCCCGCCGGTCCAGCAGGTCGGACAGCCGCCCCACGGCCGGCCAGCGCACTGATCAGCCCCACCCGCTGGCCGTCGACGATGACGTCAAGGACCGGCAGCAGATGAGGATGCCGAACCGCTCCCGCGACCTCCACCAGCTGATGCGCGACCTCGGGCGGGACCGGCCAGACCACCGTCAGCGCCACCTCGTCCCCGGATCGGGAATCCTCCGCGTACCAGGTCTGCACGGCGGTCGACCGATGCCCCGGGTGGTCCTCGAGCGTGTGGTACGGCCCCATCACCAGCGTCATGGCGTGCACCATAAGGCGATCGCCGGATCGGGAGCGGAGTTATCCACACAGCCCAGGTCCAGCGCGTGCCGCACCCACTCCCGACGGTCCATCGGCGCCCGCAACCGGGTGTCCGATGCCGCGGCGCTTCGCCTCGCTGTGCAGCTCATCCGGGCGCCGGGCAGCCACCGGAGACGATGTCGGCCCAGCGGCGTACGGTCGTCCGCATGCGCGAGAGCAACACGCCGTTGATCGTCGAAGACGTCGGCTTGATGGACTACGTCGTCGCATGGCAGCGGCAGCGCGAGCTCGCCGAGGCCCGAGTCGACGGATCCGGCCCGGACACCGTGTTGCTCCTCGAGCATCCCGCCGTCTACACCGCGGGCAAGCGCACCCAGCCCGAGGACCGTCCGACCGATGGCACACCCGTTGTCGACGTGGATCGCGGCGGACGGATCACCTGGCACGGTCCCGGCCAGTTGGTCGGCTACCCGATCGTGAAGTTGGCCGCACCGGTCGACGTCGTGGGATACGTGCGGCTGCTCGAAGAAGTGCTGATGACGGCCTGTCTGGACATCGGCCTGCGCACCCAGCGGGTCGCCGGACGCAGTGGAGTCTGGTTACCGGCCTCGCAGGGCAGACCGGAACGGAAGGTCGCGGCCATCGGCGTGCGCATCGCCAAGGGCGTCACCATGCACGGGTTTGCGCTGAACTGCGACCCCGACCTGACCGCGTTCGACCGCATCGTGCCGTGCGGGATCACCGACGCCGGGGTCACCTCGCTCTCCGTTGAGCTCGGGCGCCGGGTCGGCGTCGCTGAGGCGCTGCCGGTGGTCGTCGAGCGGTTGCGCGAGGGCCTGGACGGTCAGCTCACGGCGAACGTGGTGACGAGTCCCGCGCAGTCGGTCGAGGTCCCGGTTCCCTCGCGCGGCGTCAGCTGGCACCTGGATCCGGCCGTCGGAGGGCGCTGATGAGGAAACTCTGGTGACCGTGATGACGCCGTGATGAACGCCGATCTGTTGGCGTCGTGGCTGTTCCCGGCCCCGGTGATCGTCCGGGCGCGGCGCACGGCAGGATGAAACAATGAGTCGCTCGACTCCGGTGACGTGTTTTGCCACCTGGGGTGATCGGGAACCTGAACGGTGAGTCCGCCATCTGCGGCGGGGCCGGCAGCACCTAACGCACCAATCGCAACGATGAGGAGCAACACATGACCACGCCGACGAAGCCCAGGGCGGCCGCCCATGATCTGGCGGTGAAGGCATCGGAGATCGCCGACAAGGTCGTCGACAAGGTGGCCGACGTGACCAGCGACGCGGCGAGCAAGGCGGTGTCCTTGGCCAGCGACGCGGCGCACGCCGCCGCACCGTACGTCGAAAAGGTCGAGGAGTCGCTGGAGGACCAGGCCAAGAAGCTGGGCCGCCGCGCCCAGAAGTCCGCGCAGAAGGCCGCGGTTCAGGCCTCCCGGCAGGCCAAGAAGACCGAGAAGCAGGCCGGCCAGAAGCTGGCCACCACCGGGGCGGCTCTCGCCGAGAAGGCCCAGGGCTCGGCCACTCACGCGGCGGCACTGGTCAGCGCGAAGGCCGCGGCCGGGGCGCTGAAGGCCAGTCAGGCTGCGGACCAGGCCGCCAAGGCCGCCCGCAAGGCGGACAAGAGCGCGGGGAAGAAGGGTCACCCGATCCGCAACCTGCTGATCCTGGCGGTCATTGCCGCCGCCGGCGCCGCGATCTTCAAGAAGCTGCGCGCCGATCAGGCAACGATTCCCGACAACCAGCCCGCACCCACCGTCCCGGTCAACACCCAGTCGACCGCAGACAAGGCCTCGGCCGCTGCCGACAAGCTCTCGGACTCGGTCAAGGACGCCGCCGCGGCCGCGAAGAGCAAGGCCTCCGACCTGGCGGACACCGCCAAGGACAAGGCCTCCGACCTCGCCGACACGGTGAAGGACAAGGCCTCCGACCTGGCCGACACGGTCAAGGACAAGGCAGCCGACGTCGCCGACAGCACCAAGAGCGCCGCCGACAACGCCACCGACTCTGTGCAGAGCGCCGTCGACAGCGCCAAGGACAAGGCGTCCGACGCCACCGACGACGCGAAGGCCGCAGCCGACGATGCCGTCGACGCGGTCAAGAAGGCGCAGGACGCCGCCGCGACCAAGGCCGGCGAAGCCGCTGATTCGGCAAAGAACACGGTAGGTGGTGCCTCGTGACCCTGGCCCCAGAGGGCCGCAAGCTGCTCCGTTTGGAGGTGCGGAATGCGGCCGTGCCGATCGAGAAGAAGCCGGACTGGATCAAGACCAGGCTGAAGACCGGTCCGGAGTACCAAAATCTGCAGAACCTGGTGAAGATCCGAGGGCCTGCACACGGTCTGCCAGGAAGCGGGCTGCCCCAACATCTACGAATGCTGGGAGGACCGCGAGGCGACGTTCCTGATCGGCGGGGACCAATGCACCCGGCGGTGCGACTTCTGCCTGATCGACACCGGGAAGCCGGGCGAACTCGACCGGGACGAGCCGCGCCGGGTGGCCGAGTCGATCCGGACGATGAACCTGCGGTACGCGACCATCACCGGGGTCACCCGCGACGACCTGCCGGACGAGGGCGCCTGGCTGTATGCCGAGACCGTCCGCCAGGTGCACGCGCTGGCGCCGGACACCGGGGTGGAGATCCTGACGCCGGACTTCTCCGGACATGCCGAATTGCTGGGTCAGGTGTTCGACGCCCAGCCGGAGGTCTTCGCCCACAACCTGGAAACCGTGCCGCGGATCTTCCGACGGATCCGCCCCGCGTTCACCTACGAGCGATCGCTGGATGTGATCGCGCAGGGCCGGGCAGCAGGCATGGTCACCAAGTCCAACCTGATCCTGGGCATGGGTGAAACGCGTGGGGAGATCTCCCAGGCGTTGGTGGACATGCACTCCGCCGGGTGCGACCTGGTCACCATCACCCAGTACCTGCGCCCGACTCCCCGGCACCATCCGGTGGAGCGATGGGTCAAACCCGAGGAATTCGTCGAGCTCCGGCAGGAGGCCGAGCAGATCGGTTTCGCCGGGGTGATGTCCGGACCGCTGGTCAGGTCGTCCTACCGCGCCGGAACGCTGTACCGGCAAGGTGCGCAGGCCCGGGACGCGCGTCGGTCGTCGCCCGCAGGCGGAATCGCCACCACCGCATTCGCGACCACCGGACGGCCGACTCCGCACTGCCCAAGACGGCAGCGCGCGAGACGGCAGAGCGCGAGACGGCATTGCCGAGACGGCATTGACCGCCACGGGATGACCGCGGGCCGACGAGCGGATGCGGTCTGCTTCCCGCCGCCGGCAAACAATCACCGTCCCGCCAGGGCCGGGTGCGCCACCTCGGGGTGGCTGCGCCCGGCCCTTGGCCGCTGCGCCGGCTCGTTGGGCGTGCACCGGTCCGCGAGTCGTCACCGGCCGGGTCTGACGCCAGATTGTCGCCGGTCCGCCGGGGGTGGTCACGCGCACTATCCTGGACCGCATGGCCAAGAATCGCGGGCGCTGATGCCCCCTCCAAAGAGGAGAAGAAGGCAGCCAAGGTAGCCGCGAGGGCCGCCAAGAAGGAACGCCGAGGCCAGATCTGGCAGGCGTTCCAGATGCAGCGCAAGCAGGACAAGCGACTGCTGCCCTACATGATCGGCGCGCTGGTCGGCACCACGGCGGTGATCACCGGCATCGGCATCCTGATCTTCGGGCCGGGTCAGTGGTGGCTGCTGCTGCCGTTCGGGATCATTCTCGGCGCGCTGCTCGCCATGATCATCTTCTCCCGCCGGGTGCAGACCAACGTCTACAAGCAGGCGGAGGGCACGCCGGGTGCCGCGGCCTGGACGCTGCAGAACAACCTGCGCGGAAAATGGCGGGTGACGCCCGCGGTTGCCGGCACGTCACACCTGGACGCCGTGCACCGGGTGGTCGGGCGGCCGGGCATCATCCTGGTCGGCGAAGGCGCACCGCACCGGGTCAAGCCGCTGCTGGCGCAGGAGAAGAAGCGCTACGCCCGCATCGTCGGCGAGACGCCGATCTACGACGTCATCGTCGGCAACGAAGAGGGTCAGATCCCGCTGCGCAAGCTGAACTCGTACCTGATGAAGCTGCCGCGCAACATCTCGGTGAATGCCGTCACGGAGCTGGACAATCGGCTGACGGCGCTCGGCTCGCGGACCGCTCAGGCCGGCCTGCCGAAGGGTCCGCTGCCGGCCGGGGCGAAGATGCGCAACGTGCAACGCAGCATGCGCCGCCGCTGACCTATCGATCCGCAAGTCATGCCGCGCAACACCTCTCGCGTGCGCGGCTCGTAGGGCGCGGCGCCGATCAGCGCATCCGCACGACCACCGTGCGGCACCACCGGTCGTGCAGCCCGCGGATGTCCTGATTGACCAGCAGCGGCGGCACGATCAGGAACACCAACACGGTCCGCGGGATCGACCAGAGACCGACGATCGACCGGCCGAGCGGGGCGACCCGGATGCCGAGGGCCGCCTGACCCGGGGTGAACCCGAACAGCCCGACCGCCGCGATGGTCATGACCGCCCAGACGACCAGGCTCCAGTTCTGCGGCGGTTCCGGCGCGGTGAACACCCAGGCGAGCAACGCGGACAGCACGATATCGATGACGAACGCCAGCACCCGCGCGCCCATGGTGGCGACCGATCCCACCCCGTCGGCCGGGAGACCCAGCGACTGCCCGGGGTAGGTTTCCTGCTTCGCTCCTTCTGCGGCCACCATGCCCCCAGAGTAGGAGCAGCCCGCGCGGTTCCCGAGTCACGCGTCGATTCGGCCGCCGAATGGGTGATGAAGCCCTCATTCGGACTGCCTGCGGCGCGTCAGTGACACAGTGCGCGATGCCCGCGTTCAGGCGATTAACCCGGGCGAAACAATGGCGAGACCCTAGGGCAACACCGCCTGCCTAGCGTGGCGCAGGCGCGGGCAGATTGTCCCCGCGTGGTGCGCCGGAGGCGGAGCCTGCCAAGATGCACCCGAACGGTAGTCGGCGTGACGCATCAGTACCCGGAAAGCCGGGGCGTCACACCGCAGCAAGTGAAGAGGTACCACCAGCACCATCGCGGGAGTCCGAACCGTTCGAGCCCGCTGTACCGTCCCTGCCATCACGGTTGTCCAACCGACAAGGAGCGCGTGCGTGTTCTCCACTTCCGAAGAGCTGGTCGCCTACATCAAGGACAACGATGTCGAGGTCTTCGACATCCGGTTCTGCGATCTCCTCGGCATCATGAACCACCTCACTGTCCCGGCCAGCTCGGTCACCGAGAAGTCCCTGGCCGGCGGCATGGCCTTCGACGGGTCGTCCATCAAGGGCTTCCAGTCGATCCACGAGTCGGACATGACGCTGCTGCCCGACGTGACCACCGCCCGGGTCGATCCCTTCCGCCAGCGGAAGACCCTGACCTGCAACTTCTTCGTGCACGACCCGCTGACGCTGCAGCCGTACTCGCGCGACCCGCGCAACGTCGCCCGTAAGGCCGAGGAGTACCTGGCCAGCACCGGCATCGCCGACACCTGTTTCTTCGGTGCCGAGGCCGAGTTCTACATCTTCGACAACGTCCAGTTCGAGACCAGCATGACGGGCGCCTTCTACAAGATCGACACCGAAGAAGGTTGGTGGAACACCGGCCGGGACGAGCAGCCGAACCTCGGCTACAAAGTGCGGACCAAGGGTGGCTACTTCCCCGTGCCGCCGTACGACCACCATGCCGACCTTCGCGAGGACATGACCGCGAACCTGATCAGCATGGGCTTCGACATCGAGCGCGGCCACCACGAGGTGGGCGGCGGCCAGGCGGAGATCAACTACAAGTTCAACACCCTGCTGGCCTCGGCCGACGAGGTGATGCTGTTCAAGTACATCATCAAGAACACCGCCTGGGAGCAGGGCAAGACCGTCACCTTCATGCCCAAGCCGGTGTTCGGTGACAACGGTTCCGGCATGCATGCGCACCAGTCCCTGTGGGCTGACGGCAAGCCGCTGTTCTACGACGAGGCCGGCTACGGCGGGCTCTCGGACATGGCCCGCTACTACATCGGCGGCCTGCTGCACCACGCCCCGTCGCTGCTGGCGTTCACCAACCCGACGGTCAACTCCTACCACCGGCTGGTGCCGGGCTACGAGGCGCCGGTCAACCTGGTCTACTCGGCCCGCAACCGCTCCGCCTGTATTCGCATCCCGCTGACCGGCACCAACGCCAAGGCCAAGCGCCTGGAGTTCCGCTGCCCCGACCCGTCGGCCAACCCCTACCTCGCGTTCGCCGCGATGATGATGGCCGGCCTGGACGGCATCAAGAACAAGATCGAGCCGCCGGCACCGGTGGACAAGGACCTGTACGAGCTGCCCCCGGACGAGGCCGCGAACATCCCGCAGGTCCCCGGCTCGCTGGCGGCCGTCATCGACCGGTTGGAGCAGGATCACGACTACCTGCTCGAGGGTGGCGTCTTCACCCCTGACCTGATCGAGATGTGGATCAAGCTCAAGCGCGACGAGATCGACGCGATCCGTTTGCGCCCGCACCCCTACGAGTTCGACATGTACTACGACATCTGATCGAGAACACCTGATCGCTTGCCGTGCGAGCGATCAGCAGAGCCACGACGCAGGCCCCCGGCAGCACGCCGGGGGCCCGCTGGTCGTTTGCGCCACCGGACGCGGAACCCGCTCCACCAGCGCGTATCAGTTGTCCGGCGACAGAATTCACCCCACTGGGGTGACGTCGGCCGTTCGGCCAGCGCGCATGCTCCGAGTACCCACCCGCCTTCCCGCGCGCGGTGACCACTGCGGAGGACCTGATGGCCAAGTCGAATCAGCAGGGCCGGACCAACCGTCCCACCACCGGGGCTGCCAAGCAGCCCGCGAAGTCGAGCGCCCCCGGGCCGACGGAGACGGACGAGGGCCTCGCCATCGCCCGCTTCCAGGCCATGGTCGAGGACTTCCAGGACACCTCCCAGGAGTGGCGCCGGCTGTTCTCCGAGTTCCTCGGCACGTTCTTCCTGGTGCTGGTCGCCGCCGGCGGCGGAATGATGGGCCAGGCATTCCCGGAGACCATCTCCCGCACGGCCGCGGTGGTCGCACCCGCGCTGATGGTGATGGGTGTCATCCTGTTCATGGGCAAGATCTCCGGCGCCCACCTCAACCCGGCGGTGAGCATCGCCTTCGCGCTGCGCCGGGATTTCCCCTGGCAGCGGGTGCCCGGGTACATCGTGGTCCAACTGGCCGGCGCCTCGGCTGCGGCCTGGTTCTTGCAGGCCGTCGTCAACGTGTCGGCGTCCTACGGATCAAACTATCCGGCGACCCCCACGTACTCGAACTTCAGCGCCTTCCTGATGGAGACGGTGTTGACCTTCGGCCTGGTGAGCGTCATCCTCGGCACCGCCTCCGGCGCGCAGAACATCGGCGTCATCGGCGCTTTGGGCGTGGCCAGCTACATCGCGCTCGCCGGCCTGTGGGGCAGCCCTATCTCCGGAGCCTCGATGAATCCGGCGCGCACGTTTGGCCCGGATCTGATCAGCGCGGACTTCGGTGCCTACTGGGTGTACGTCGCCGGGCCGATCGCCGGCGCGGTGATCGCCGTCGGCACCGCCTATGTGCTGCGCGGTGTGGGCGGCGGCCGAGCCGGATCCGCGGCGGCCCAGGGTGGCCTGTTCACCCAGGTGGCCAACCCGCAAGGGGGCTGATCGCATCTGCTGATCGGGCTGATCAGGCTGATCGGGACCACTCGGGCCCTATGGCCCGGTCGCCGAGTGCGCACCCCGCGACATACTGGGGCCGCGGACCGTCCGGTTCGCCGACACGCGGATCAAGCACCCGGGAGGTGCGGATGGGCCGGCTCGGCGTCATCTCGGATATGGACGGCGTCATCTATCGAGGCCGGGAGCCGATACCGGGCGCGCAGGAGTTCATCGACCGGCTGCGGGACAGCGACACCCCCTTCGTCTTCCTGACGAACAACTCCGAGCAGACCCCGTTGGACCTGCTTCGCAAGCTCGCCGCCCTGGGCATCAACGGCCTCATTGCGGCGAACTTCATCACCTCGGCGATGGCCACCGCGGAGTTCCTGGCCGCCCAGAAGCCGCATGGCAGCGCCTACGTCATCGGCGGTGGCGGGCTGTCCGCCGAGCTGTACCAGGTCGGCTATTCCATCACCGACACAGATCCCGACTACGTCGTGGTGGGCAAGACGGCGTCCTTCGGGTTCCCCATGCTGCGCAAGGCCGCGGAGCTGATCGACCGCGGCGCCAAGTTCATCGGCACCAACCCGGACATGGTCGATCCGGTGGAGGGTGGCAACGAACCCGCCGCCGGCGCCCTGCTCGCCTCCATCGAGGCAGCGACCGGGATGAAGCCCTACATCGTCGGCAAGCCCAATTCGCTGATGATGTTCTACGCCAGCAAGAAACTGGGCATCCCCGCCGAGGACTGCGTGATGATCGGCGACCGGATGGACACCGACGTCGTCGGCGGACTGGAGGCCGGCATGCGCACCTGCCTGGTGCTGTCCGGGGTGTCGACCCGCGACACCGTCGAACACTTCCCCTACCGGCCCACCTTCATTTACGACAGCATCGCCGACTTCGATCCGGCCGTCGTCGCCGGACAGGGGTGATCGGCATGGACATCCGGATCCCGTCGCTGCTGCGGATCAAACCCAACGCCCTGTACAAGCTCGGAAAGTATCTGCGCAAGAACGGCTTCCACCGGATCGCGCTCTATTACGGCGAGGGCATCGCCGATCTGGTAGGGCAAAAGGTGGAGATCTCCCTTGACTCCTCCGAAATCCAGGTGGTCTCCGAGGAGACCGTGCACGGCAACGACGTCGCCGAGATCGTCTCCAGCGCCTTCCGGCTCCCCCGCGAGGCACAGGCCATCGTCGCCGTCGGCGGTGGGCTCGCCGTCGACTTCGGCAAGTACGCCGGGTTCCTGACCAAACGGCCGGTGATCGCCGTGCCCACCGCCATCTCCAACGACGGCTTCGCCGCTCCGGGGGCCAGCCTGCGGGTCGACGGCCGCCGGGTGAGCTGCAGCTCCACCATCCCGTTCGGCGTGGTCATCGATACCAACATGATCAAGAGCTCGCCCCGGCGGTTCACCTTCTCCGGCATCGGCGACCTGATCTCGAAGTACAGCGCCATTGCCGATTGGAAGCTCGCCTACCACGCCACCGGTGAGGCGATCAACGACTTCTCCGCGATGATCTCCATGCAGAGCGTGGAAAACCTGGTCAATCACCCGGTGAAGTCGACCGACGACCTGGAGTTCCTGCAACTGGTCTGCGGCGCGCTGGTGATGAGCGGCGTTGCCATGGAGGTGGCCGGCTCATCCCGGCCGGCGTCGGGCAGCGAGCACCTGATCTCGCACGCCTACGACTCCATCGCGGCGCACCCGAGTCTGCACGGGCTTCAGGTGGGCGTGGCGACACTGGCCACCACCTGGTTGCAGGTCAACCCCGCGCACCAGACCGTCGTCAGGGTGCTGGAGGAGACCGGGTTCAGCGCGTTCATGACCGAGAACCGGCTGGACCGGGCGGCGTTCCTGGAGGCGGTGCAACTGGCGCCGACGATCAAGCCCGGCTACCACACCGTGCTCAGCCAGCCGGGCGCGGTCGAACGACTGCAGGCCCACGTGAAGAACGATCCGAGCTGGGACCGGTACTTCGACTGAACCTGCTCGCGCCGGCCGCATGGCCGATCCGACCGTTCCCATACACCGGCAGCCCCGGTGCCAACCCCACTCGACAGCCCCCGACAAACCCCGTCCAAGCCCCGCCCGACAGTCCCCCGAAGACGAGGAACAAAGATGCCAGCGTTCGCCGTGCACTACACCTATGACGAGCAATCCGAGGCGCGGGCCGAGCACCTGGCCGTGCACCGGGCGTTCCTCGGCGATCTGCTCGACAAGGGCATCATGCTGGCCGGCGGCGCCTACCGCGACGACCCTCCCGGGGCGCTGCTGCTGTTCCGCGCGGACTCCGCCGCCGACCTCGCGGCCATCCTGGACGACGACCCGTACGCCCACCTGGGTCTGGTCGCCGGACGGGAGATCCGGCTGTGGAGCGCCGCGCTGGGTCCGTGGGCGAGCTGACGCCGCGCCGTCGCGGTCGCTGCCGGAAAGGCTGACAGCGCCCGGGACCGGCTAACGACCGGTCGTGGACGCATTGCGGCAAACGGGTATCACCAGCGTCGGAGGTCGCTCCTAGCGGTAACCTGACGTTCTCGCCTGATGGCGGTGACCCCACCGAACGGACCTGCCATGGCCGCATGTTTCGTGATCCGGTTGCGCGCTGCGCTGCCTGCGGCTCCTCGTCCGGAGATACCACGGCCCCGCGGATGACCCCGGAACAGTGAGCCAGCACGTCGTTCTGACCGAGAAGTTGCGGCGCCCGGAGGCGGCCGGGCTGGGTCGTGCCCGACTGGAGCGCCCGCTGCTGGACGACAACAGCCGGCTCGGCCTGGTGGTGGCGCCCCCGGGTTCGGGCAAGACGACCCTGCTGGCCAGGGTGGCGGCAGCCGCTCCGATGCCGGTCGCCTGGTATCGCGTCACGGCCGACGACACCGACGAGTCGGTCCTGGTCGCGCACCTGGCGCGCGCGCTGCGGGACGCGCTGGGAATGGAGGTGGACGACACCACCATGGGTGCGCTGCTGGCCTCGCTCGAGCAGTGGTCCGGTCAGGGAGCCATGGTGATCCTCGACGATCTGCACGAGATCGCCGGCAGCGCAGCCGAAATCGGGCTCGAGCAGTTCGTCACCCTGCGGCCGCATCACCTTCGGGTTCTCGTCGGTTCCCGTCGACAGCCCGGGATGAACATCCCCCGGCTTCGGGTTTCCGGTGCCCTGCACGAGATCTCCAGCGACGACCTGCGTTTCCGGTCATGGGAGGTCGAGGAACTGTTCATCAGCGTGTTCCGCGAGCCGCTGTCACCCGAGTCGGCCGCGGCGCTGACCCGTCGGACCGGCGGGTGGGCCGCCGGTCTGCAGCTGTTCCACCTGTCGACCAGCGGACGCAGCGCGGCCGACCGGCAACGCGCCGTTGCGGACCTGGATGGCCGGTCCAAACTCGTCCGGTCCTACCTGGCGCACAACGTGCTGACCGAACTGCCAGAGGACCGCAGGCAGTTCCTGCTGCGCACCTGCACGCTCGGCTCACTGACCGGTGCCCTGTGTGATGCTCTGCTGGAAACATCCGGCAGCGCAGCCATTCTCGACGAATTGGAGCAGCGCCAGCTGTTCACCTCGTCCGAGGACGACGGCACCACCTTCCGGTACCACGAGGTGCTGCGCACGCACCTGGAATGGGCGCTGGTGCAGGAGTACGGCGCGGCCGGTGCCCGGCGCTGGTACTCCAGGAGCGCCGCACTGCTGGAGTCGATCGGCGATCAGCGCGGCGCGGTCCGGGCATACGCGCGGGCCGAGGATTGGGGCGCCGTCGCCAGGCTGATCCAGGCCCGCGGCAACGGCCCGGACGCAGGCCGCTACCGGCGCGGACCTCCTGTTGCCCGCCGTCGTCGTGCAGCAGGATCCCTGGCTCTCGCTGGCCGAGGCGCGCCGTCGGGTTCGCGAGGGGTCGCTCGCCGCCGCGGTGCAGGCGTTCAAGCAGGCGGAGATCCTCTTGGACGAGCCGGAATTCCGGGACAGCTGCCGCCGCGAGCGGGCCGTTGCGGTGATGTGGAGTGTCGGCCGACCGGCCGGTCCAGGCTGGCTGGGCGACCCACGGCCGGACAACCGGCACTGGTCGGTGCGCCTGCGGGAGGCGACGATCCGCGCGCCCGGCGCCCAGGCCGGCAACCCCGCAACCTCGGCCAACGGAGCCGGGCGTGACCGGACACCATCCGCGGCAGCCCCCGGCGACCTGCTGTCCAGTGGGTTGGCGGCCCTGCTCGACGGGGACGCACACACCTCCCATCGACTGCTGGAAGCGGTCGAGGCCGACGAGCGCGCCGATTCCACCCAACGGTTACTGGCCCAGTTCGCCCGCACCGTCATCGATCTGCTGACGGGCAACTGCGCCGATCCATCCGGCGCGCTCGGGCAGGTCGCACTCGACGCCGAACTCACGGGGCTGCCCTGGCTCGGCAGGCTGGCCCGCGGCGTGCAGGAGGCGGTACTGGTCTCCCTCGGGTCACCGGCCTGGCGGCTCGCGGCCTGCGCGGACCTGCTGGTGGAATGCGAGAAGGCCGGTGACGACTGGGGTGCCGCACTGCTGCGGCTGGTGGTGGCGATCGCCGGCCAGATCGCCGGCCAGATCATGTCAGCAGCACAGAAAGCAGCGGAGAAAGCAGCACCGACAACACGCGCAGACAGCACCGCGGACCCGGCCGACTTCGCCGACGCGGCACAGACGTTTCCGCCGGTTGGACGCTCCCGTGCTGGCCGTCTGGGCGGAGGCACTGCAAGCCTGTTTCCTGGCCAGGGCGGGAGCCCCCGGCGCACAGGACTTCGCGGCCACCGTGGTCGCGGCGGCCCGGTCGATCCAGCTGCCCGCGGCGGCGGAGCTGGCCGGTTCGGCGATGCGGGCGGTCAACGGTGCGGTCCGCGCGACGACGGCGTGGCGGGACTGGCCGGGCTCAGCGCCCTGCTCCCCCGATCGAGCCGCGCCATGCTCCCGGAGCAGCCCAGCCGATCCGGCCCGATGGCTGGCCGGATCCGACGGTGCCGCAGCCGGTCCCGCGGAGATCCCCGCTCATGCCGCACGCCCTGCGGCTGACGGCTCAGCCGATGACGGATCCCGCGACCGGCCCCGGATCGCGAATCGCCCACCGCGCCGCTGCCGGTTCAGGTCAGCTGTTTCGGCGGGTTCCATTCCAGCTGGCCGGCGAGTCGGTCGATCTCGGCTCGCTGCGACCCAGGGCCCGCGCGCTGCTGCGACTGCTGGCGCTGAACCCCGACCACGACATGCACCGGGAACGGCTGGTCGACGCGCTGTGGCCCGGTGTCGACCTGTCGGTCGGCACCCGCCGGCTGCAGGTTGCCGTCTCCAGTGTCCGACAGTTGTTGGAGCAGAACGGTTTGTCCGGCCCGGATGTGCTCACCCGGCACGGGGATGCCTACCGGCTGGCACTGCCGGAGGGCAGCACGGTCGACATCAAGAGCTTCGAAACGGCGCTGCGGGACGCGGCCGTCTGCGCGGCCCGTGGCGACACGGCCGGCAGTGCGCGGGCCCGCGCCGCCGCGGTCGCGCTGTACACCGGAGAACTGCTCCCCGAGGACGGCCCTGCCGAGTACATCGTCGACGACCGCGATCGCCTCCGCCTCGCGGCGGCATCCGCGGCCGCCGGACTGGCCGGCGACACCCTGGAACTCGGCCGGCCACGAGAGGCGCTGGACGCCGCCCGGCTGTCCGTCCAGTTGGACCGCTACCAGGACCTGGCGTGGGAACTGCTGGTCGACCTGCACGAGGCTTCCGGTGATTCCAGCGCGGCAGCGCGGGCCAGGCAGGAGCACGCCAAGGTCCAGGCCGAGTTGGACGTCGTCTGAACCTGACCGTCTGAATCTTGACCGGCTGAATCTTGACCGGCTGAACCTTGACCGGCTGAATCTTGACGTTTTCTTAACGCCTGGAAAGGACTTTCGACCTCCCGGACTCCCCCGCGCCGCGATCACACTGGTGCCGTGATCGACAATGTGAAGCGGTTGTTCGTGGGCCGCCCGCTGCACAGCGACAGCATGGAAGGCACGCTGCTGCCGAAACGGGTCGCGCTTGCCGTGTTCTGTTCCGACCCGATCTCCTCCGTGGCCTACGCGACGGAGCAGATCCTGCTGGTGCTGGCCGCGGGCGGACTGGTGGCGCTGGCCACCACGCCGTGGGTCGCGCTGGCCGTGATCCTCTTGCTGGTCACGGTTGTCGCGTCCTACCGACAGACCTGCTACGCCTACCCGACGGGCGGCGGCGCCTACGTGGTCAGCCGGGAGAATCTCGGCGAGTCGGCGGCGCTGGCCGCCGCGGCCGCGCTGCTGGTGGACTACGTGATGACGGTGGCGGTCTCGGTCACCTCTGGGGTGGTCGCGGTGACCTCCGCAATCCCGGCGCTCTCCCCGCACGCGGTGATCATCGCGGTGAGCCTGATCCTGGTGCTCACCGTGGCGAACCTGCGCGGCACCCGGGAATCGGGCCGGGTGTTCGCCATCCCGACCTACGCGTTCGTCGGCCTGACCCTGTTGCTGTTCGTCTGGGCCGGGATCCAGGCCCTGACCGGCGGCCTGCCCGAGGCCGCGACCGCGGCCGATCCGTTGCCGCAGCCCGGTCAGCTCACCAGCCTGGCCCTGCTGGTGCTGGTCGTCCGCGCCTTCGCCTCCGGCTGCACCGCGCTGACCGGTGTCGAGGCGATCAGCAACGGGGTGCCGTCATTCCAGCGCCCGAAGGCCCGCAACGCGGCGATGACGCTGACCATGATGGGGATCATCGCGGTGGTGCTGTTCGGTGGCATCACCGTGCTGGCCGTCGCACTGCACGCCCAGGCCATGCCGGACGGCAATCCGTCGGTGATCTCGCAGATCGCCGCGGCGGTGTTCGGCGGGTCGTCGGTGGTCTTCTACCTGTTCCAGGCGGCGACCGCGGCGATCCTGATCCTGGCCGCCAACACCGCTTTCAACGGCTTCCCCGGATCTGGCGTCGATTCTTGCCCGGGACTCCTACCTGCCGCGGCAATTGCACAATCGCGGTGACCGGCTGGTGTTCTCCAACGGCGTGGTGCTGCTGGCCGGCGCCGCCGCGGCGCTGATCATCGGCTTCGACGCCAACATCGATCGGCTGATCCAGCTCTACATCGTCGGCGTCTTCACCAGTTTCACCCTCTCCCAATTCGGCATGGTCAAGCACTGGCAGACGCTGTTGCGCCGGCACCGCGAGTACGCCGGCCGCGGACGTCGGTCACCGCGACATCGTTGGCGGCGGACGACGGCGGCCGGGGCCGACGCGCGATGCGCCGGGCGCAGGCCATCAACGCCATCGGTGCGGTGTTCACCGCCGTTGTGCTGGTCGTGGTGTTCGCCACCAAGGTCGCCCACGGCGCATGGATCGCCGTCGTCGCGATGATCGTGCTGTTCATCGCCATGCGGTCGATCAACCGGTACTACACCAGGGTCACCGTCGAGGTGGCCGCCGACGACGACGAACTGCAGACGCTGCCGAGCCGGGTGCACGCGCTGGTGCTGGTGTCCCGGCTGCACCGCCCGGCCATGCACGCGCTGGCGCTGGCCCGCGGCATGCGGCCCGACGTCATCTCCGCCGTCACGCTGGCGGTGGACCCCGACGAGACCAAACGACTCAGCGAGGAATGGCAGAGCCGGGCGATCCCGATGCCGCTGACCATGCTCGAGGCGCCCTACCGCGACCCGATCCGCCCGCTGATCAGCTACGTCAAGGACCTGCATCGGGCCAGCCCGCGCACCGTCATCATGGTCGTCATCCCCGAGTACGTCGTGACGCACTGGTGGCAGCAACTCCTGCACAACCAGAGCGCGCTGCGCTTCAAGGCACGCCTGCTGTTCACCCCCGGGGTTGTCGTGGTCAGCGTGCCGTACCACCTCGGCGTGGGCGACGAGAACTGGCTCGGCCGCCGGCACCGCGAACCGGAACCCGAAACCATCTGAGCCGGCGGGACTCTCCTGCACCCGGTGCTGACAGCGAAGACTCCGCCGTCAAGATGCCGTCAAAGGTGGGCGGTAGCCGGGACAGGTCGAGCAGGTTGGCCAAGCCAGGTGTACCACTCGCCGATCGCGATCTGATGTTCGCGCCATTCCAGCGGCTCGGTGACGTACCAGGCAGATCCGGGGTGGGTCTGGGACTGGCGGTGGCCAAGGGGCTGGCCGAGGCGGTCGGGGTCACCGTCGACGTGGAAGACACTCCCGGCGGCGGCCTCACCATGATCGTCACGGTGCCGATCGCCGCGACCTGCCCGACCGAGACACCCTTCCGGCCGGACGATCTGCCGGTGAGCGTGCCAGAAACGCCTGTCCCGCAGTCGATCCCCGCGCAACGCCGAGAAACCCTATCCAGCACAACGACAACAGGAAGTGCATGATGAAAGCACGTGAGTGATGACCACGACCTTCCGCAGCGTGCCGCCCGGGCTGCCGGCCGCCACGGCCGCGGACTTGTTACGCCACAGCGGGGACAGCAAGCATCTGGACTGGGTGCCGATCGTCGACGGGCACACGCTCGTCGGCGCGATCACCCCGGCCGAACTGGCCGTCGCGGAATATCGGCCGATCCCGTCGGCCTCGTGACCACGCGGCGCTGATCCCGGCTCAGGCCGGACGAACCCAGCTGTGCCGACGACGCAGCAGAGACTGCGCAGGCCGCCCGGCGTCGGCCTCCACCCCGAGCTCGATCGGCACCAGTTCCGGCTGCGGCGGAACTGCGGCCAACTGCTTGTCGAACTGCGCGGCCGGCGCGGGGTGGGCGTAGAGGAATCCCTGGACCAGCCCACAGCCCATTGACCGCAGCACGTCCGCCTGCGCCGGCAGCTCGACTCCCTCGGCGACGACCGACAGATGCAGGTCACGGCCCAGGGCCAGCAGAGCGCGAAGGAAACGGGCCGCTTCCGGATCGGTATGGATATTGGCCACGAACGCGATATCGATCTTGACCGCCTGCAGGGAGATCTGCCGCAGACTCAGCAGCGAGGAGTAGCCGGTCCCGAAGTCGTCCAACCAGAGGTGAAGACCGAGGCCGTGCAAGCGATCCGCGACCGAACTGGGCAACGCTCGCGTCGCCGATCAGGGCATCCTCGGTGATCTCCAGGATCAGCCGGTCGGCGGCGACGCCATACCGGTCCAGCACGGTGGCGATCCGGCGTGGAAAATCATGGTCGGTCATCAGGCCGGGTGGCACGTTCACGCATACCCGGAGATCGCCGCGATGCAGCCGTCTCGACCAATCGGACAGCTGCGCGCAGGCCCGGTCCAGCATGAGGTCCGTCAATGCCGTCAGCAGCCCCAGCCGGCCGGTGAGCTTGATGAAGTAGTCCTGCGGGACGGCCTGCCCGCCGATGGTCCACCGGGCGAGCGCCTCCATCGCATGCACCTGGCCGGTGGGCAGATCGATGATCGGCTGGAAGACGCAATCGATGTCGCCGTTCTGCACGGCGTCGATCAGCAGCGGGCGGTAGTGCAGGTCAGCGGCTTCGGGCAGCACCATGGACGGCTCGTAGAGCGCCAACTGCCCCTTCCCGCCCCGCTTGGCCGCATACATCGCGATGTCGGCCCGCGAGAACAATTCGTCCAGTTCGGGGGTGTCCTGCTCGGCCGTCACCGTGGCCAGCCCGATGCTGGCGCCGACCGACAGGTGCTCGCCGGCCAGCAGGAATGCCGGCCGCAGGCATTCCACCAGCCGCGCACCGGCCTCGACCGCGTCGCTGTCGCCCTCGATCAGGACGGCGAACTCGTCACCCCCGAAACGCGCGACGGTGTCACTGACCCGGATGGCGCCGCGCAGCCGTTCCCCCACCCTGATCACCAACTCATCCCCGACCGGGTGTCCGAGGGTGTCGTTCACCGCCTTGAAGTCGTCGAGGTCGATGAACAGCAGGGCAAGCGGACGCAGGTTCCGCCGGTGCTGCTCCAGCGCATGGGCCACCCGATCGGTGAACAGTGCGCGGTTGGGCAGCCCGGTCAGCTGATCGGCGAAGGCCTGCCGCTCGAGGTCACGTTCGCGGTTCTCCAGGTGCCGGGTCAGCGTCACGTTGTCCCGGATCGTCAGGTACTGCCGGATCAACACCCCGATGAACGTCAACACGACGACGATGCCGGTGACGCGGTCGCTGCCGCGGCTGTACCGGTCCGCGGCGATGATGATCAACGCGATGGCCAGCGGCAGGTAGGGCAGCATGCTCGCGGCTCTGTGCTGCCGGCCGTCCGGTCGCGAGTCTGAGACGAACGTCGGTGCCCCGAGCCCGCCATGTCCGCACGTGCCTTGCCCCGCACCGGCGCGCTGGCCAGCGCGGCGCAACCGATCAACCCGAATCCGACGACCCACCCCAGACCGGTGACCGAGCCCGCCTCGAACCCGCTGGAGGACGAGAGGTAGGCGTAGAACCCGTCCGATACCGCGATCAGGGCCATCGCGGCCGCGACTGCCGTCAGACTCGACCGCTGGTGCGTGCCGCGGCTCGCGCCCAGCAGCACGATGGTCAGCACCACGATGTCGCCGCAGGGATACGCGAGGTTGATCAGCACGCCCGGGAGTCCCCCGTCGTCCACGTCGGAGGTGATGTGGTTGATCGTGGTCGCCCAACTGATCGCGAACAGCGACATGCCGATGATGAACGCGTCCAGCAGAGTGCGGAGCCGATCGGTGTGCCGTCCGCCGGACGGCCAGACGGCGACCGCCATCACCGCCGTGAAGGCCAGGAAGAACACGTCCGCCACCGAGACCTGCGGGACCACGTCGTGCCGGATGATCTCCACGTAGCACCAGATCAGCTGGCCGGCCGTCCACGAGCCACAGGCGATGGCCACCAGCAGCCACGCTCTGCGGTCCGGTCCGGTGTGCCAGGCGACGGCGACCGCCGGCCGCCACCGTGGCGCCGGCGGCAGCGATGAGCTGGCCAAGGTCGTTCACCGTCGAGGCGACGTCGGAGTCACTGCCCTGGGACAGGGTGACGAGGAACCCGCACACCGCGATGCCCATGACGAGCAACACGCCGATGATCGCCGACGGGCGGAGCCACTGCGCACCCATCGCGCGGTTCGCGTTACTGGCACTGTTAGCGCTGTTGGCACTGTTCGCGGTGTTCGGCTTGATAGTGCTGATGGTGCGCGCGCCGTGGCCGGCTGCCGGCACCATCGCTGACGTGTCCGGGGACCTCATCCCGTCCTCCCGCGACGCCGACGTCGATGCGGGCAAGTCGCCGCTTGGCTCAGAGCCACTCTTCGAAGGTTCGCTCATTGCCGCGGGGGACGACAACGCGAAACCCCAGTTG
Organism: uncultured Actinomycetota bacterium; assembly: GCA_963709895.1. Lineage (GTDB taxonomy): Bacteria > Actinomycetota > Actinomycetes > Mycobacteriales > Nakamurellaceae > Nakamurella. Next base: position 74,266 of record CAVPYD010000010.1, read on the forward strand.
TCCATCCGTGGGGACAGATTTTCACTCTCCGAAGTCGAAGTCATACGGAGAGTTACTGACTGGTGCAACCCGTTATCGGGTGGTTCTCGGTGCCCGGGCCGGCGCGTCCAGGATGTCCCCCGGCCGACGCCGGCGATCCACCAGAGCCTGGGCGAGTTCGGTCAACGCGACGCGATGGCGCCGCGCGTAGGAGCGCATTTCGGCAAATGCCTCCTCCATGTCCACGCCGCCGAATTGCGACAGCAATCCCTTGGCCTGCTCGATCACCACCCGGCTGGACAGGGCCCGTTCCAACTGATCTTTCACCACCACGAACTCATCGGAACTGCGCTGCTGCAGCACGCCGATCGTCGCCACGTCAGCCAACGCCTGGACCACCCGGCAATCAGCCTCGTTGAGCAGTCCGGGCTGCGCACGGAACGTGCTGAGCGCGCCGATCCTCTTCTCGCGCAACCGCAGCGGCACGACATGGACCGATCGGATGCCCTGATCCAGCGCAAGCCGAGCGAACTGTGGCCAGCGCTCCGCCCAGGCCGTGACGTCGCTGACCGACTGGACCGCGCCGGTGCTGACGCAGTCCCAGCACGGCCCGTTGCCGGTTCGAAGCTGCACCAACTCGAGCAGCTCCGCCTGCTCACCGCTGGTCGCAACCACCTCGAGGCCACCCCGCCCGTCAGCAAGGACGAGGCCAACGGCGGTCGCGTCCAGCAACTCGGTGCACACGTCGACGAGGTAGCCCATCGAATCCGCGAGGTCGTAACCGACCACCTGGGAGTCGGCCAGGGTGACCAGCGCTTCGATGAGCCGTGCCTCGCGGAGTGACCCGGCCGCCGCAGCCAGCGCACCGGTCTCCGCACCTGCTGGCCCCCGCACGCCCTGCGCAGACCCGCGATCGGTGCCACGCGACGGCCGTCGGCGACCGGACCGGTGACGCCGGCGGGCGGCCGCCAATCCGGCCAGCGAGCGACGCACGGAGTCCTGCCGGAAGATCGCAGTCAGCGCCGAGTCCAGGTCTGGAGTCCCGGTCTCAGGATGCGCAACTCCGGGCGGCTCGGCCACGTCGCCGTCGCGGACTGCCCGGAGCATCGGGGTGACCTCGTCGAACTCCCCGGCTCGCCCGCCCAGCTGCCGCATCGCCGTGGTCGGCTGCAGGTGAGGCATTGTTCGGCGCGCCGTGAGCTGCATGGCCAGGCCGAGGTCGCATGAGTTGTTCGACGACTTCGTGCCGCCGCTGTTGAGTGTCCGACCGGTCTGCCGGATGGCCCCCGCCATCGCCGGCACGGCGACGATGTGATGCGCGCCGTCGTGCGGCGGCAGCTTCTGCACGTGCCCGCGCCACTGCAACCTCCGCACGCAGCCGAAAATCGGGCACCCGGGGTCTGGGGGTGGTGGGACATCGCGTCACTGGAACAGCTCCGGAACGGGTTGGAACCGGTCCGGAGCACGATCGCAGCACGTTCTTGTGCGGTCAGGCTACCCACGCAGGATTGTCGGCACCCAGCCGCCCCATCACCGGGCCGTTCCTTCGGCCCGCGATTGTCTACCGTGACGGGTCCCCGCCCTGCTGGCTGAAATCAGCCGTGCCGCCGCAGCAGAAGTAAAAGCCCCCCGGGCATGGCGTTGCGCCACGCCCAGGGGGTCCGAGTGATCACTCCGACGTCCTGTCGCTCCGGCCGCGGCCACCAACCGCCGCCAGCCGAAATCCCCCACCGTGCCATGCCAGCCTCCGGGTCACACCGAGAAAACAGCGCCACCCGGTCCAGGGTGCCGGCCGTGCCTCGACCGGTCGCCCAGCCCATCCCTCGCCAGGTCGACTGCACCGATCAGAGCCGCATCGAGAATCGTCATCAGACTATCCAGACCGGCCCCGCCGTGCCGTCCCCTTCCCGGGTGCACTTTCGCGGCACGCATTGTCACCGACGACTCACCGATGGGGTGAAGCAGCTGTGCACCGATCAACCGGTGCGGCGCCGCCCGCCCTGCGCGGGCACCGTGGCACGCTGCGTCTTTCCCGGGGAAATCGACGGATCTGCCGCGCAATTCCAGTGCGGCTCGGTGAGCAATTCCCGCACCATCTCGGCCAGTTCGGCCGGACGGACCAGGGCAGGCTCGTCGTCGTATTGGATCAGCAGATCCTGGGCACGGCAGAAAACGTCGGACTGAATATGAAGATCGGGCAACGGGACCACGCCTTTGTCGTATGACCGTCCCAGCGACAGCGGAATTCCAGCGCAACAGCCGTCATCCGCGAACCGGAATGGTTGATGGTGTTTTCCGAGGTGCCCGCCCCCGCTACGCGGACGCGATCACACGTGGGATCACATCGACGGGATCCCGATCTGGAGTGCGACTTCACTGTGGCCCTCCGAGCGTCCACAGTCAACCACAACGCCTGATTTGTCGGGGTGACACCCGGTGAATTCTGGCCGAACCGCGGGCGTCCGTCGAAAGCCGCCGGTCTTCCGAAACGGGCTCCGGCAGCACCGGTCCGGCCCGTTCGGTTCGGCCAGTCCGATCACGTCAGTCCGATCAGGTCGATCCGATCAGGTCCGTCCGATCAGGTCCGTCCGATCAGTCCGGTCAGCCGGGCTCGCGACCGAAAACCTCGACACGGTGCGGGATGTGCGCCGGTTTGACCATCGCGACCAGCGCGTCCAACCGGCGCACGTCGAACGCGTCCGGGTCGTTCACCCCCAGCCGCACCACCAATTCGGTCTGCTCGGATCCAGGAAGGTCACCGCCGGCCTCGACCGACCACGCCGCGCCACCGGACTCGCTGACGTCCGGCGGCACGTCGAACAGCGCCCCGACGGCGGCCCGCACCCCGCGCGCCGTGCCCCGCCAATGCAGCAGCTCGACGCCGGCCTGCACCAGTTCACGCTGCCGACCGGCGGATTGGTTGCCGTCAAGGGCGATGCCCAGCCACCCGGCGAGCCACCCCAGCATGTCGTCGGGGGCCGTGCCTGGGTCCAGGTAGGCATCCAACGAGTCCAGCGTCGCCATGATCGGGGCGAGGACCTCGTCCAGTCCGCCGCACAGGTCCTGTGCGAACGGATCATCCCGGTACAGCGCCGGCAACGTCTCGCCGAGTGGATGCGGCGACGCCAACCCGGGAATCAATCCCCTCACTGGCGCACCCGCACTTGGTGCTCGTAGGAGAAGACCAGTGAGGTCGGCGCCAGCGGCAGGCGCTGCACCGCCGATCCCCGTCGACCGGTGGCCGGGTCGGCCGGGAACAGCTGGACGCTGACCTCCTCGGCCATGTCCACCCCGGGGATGCGCGCCAGCGCCGCGTTGACCTCGTGTGCCTGCACCGACCGGCCGAACGGCCACCCGGTGCCCTCCGGACCACCCTGCAGCGGGTCGAACAGCCGGTAGATCGCCCGCAGCACGTCCTGGCGGACCTCCTCGGCGCGGAACCGCGGCCGCGCCCGCACGCTGACCACGGCGGTCAGCCATTGGTACTCGGGCGGTTCGATCAGCAGGCGGGTGCCGACCAGCCGGCGTTCGTCCAGGTACGCGCTGATCCTGGTCAGCGACTCGGGCAGCGGGGCCAGGTCGTCCCGGCGGATCCGCCCGACGGCGTCGCCGGCCACGTATGGCACCACCAGCACCCGCACCCCTCCCGCGTCGGCGCCCAGGCAGTGCACCCTGGCGATCTCCGGAGCCACCTGTTTCGTCAGCTCCACGAAATCCTCCGCGGTGACCGCCCGGCCCCGCGACCGCAACACCAGCGGCCCGCGCAGCTTGGCGTCCTCGATGTCCTCGGCGCGCGCGCCGCCGACCGCCGGGGTGCGGTTCTCCACCCGCGAGATGTACGGCACGCTGGTCTTGAGCACCCGAACCTGGCCGGTCGCAACGTTTCCGCTGACCCCGCCGCCGGTGCGGTACACCGACAGTCGCAGGTGCGCGCCCTTCGGTGGCACCGCCCCGTATTGGCGCAGCGAGCCGTCGCCCTGCCGGACGGCCGGACCGAACCGCACCTCGCCGGCGAAGGCGTCGACATGGAAGACGGCGTCATCGGCACCGGACTCCGCGAAATGCTCCACCGGCGCCCAATCACTGACCCCGGTGTCGTCGATCACCTGCAACCTGCCTGGCTCCTCCCACGGCACGACCGGCCTGCGCTGCAGCGGGAACCGCTGGGCCGGTGTGCCGTCCGAGACGCCGATCTCCTCGTCGTGGATGACCTGCGCATGCACCATCCGCGCGGTGCCACCGATGGTGAACGCCGACAGCGACCGGATCCGCGGTGACGCGGTGTAGGTCGGCTGATTCTCCTCCGGCACCAGCAGCCGGCAGCGCAGCCAGCCCGCCCGGTTCCTGGCGAGAATCGAGGCCTCGTGGGTGTCCGGGACATGCAGGATCACGTCACCGGGCTTGTTCATCCCGCCGGTCTCGTCGCGGTCGACATCACAAGCAGCCCAACCGGTCCCGGTCCACGCCTCCCAGATCAGCGGCGGCCAGTCGGGCCTGACCCCCACTCCGGAGACCCGGCAGTCCATCCTGATCACCACGGCGCACGACGGCACCGGGTTGGACAGGCCGACCAGCAACGCGTCACCGGGTTGCGGGGATTTGCTGAAGCATTCGAACTCGCCGCCCGCGCGCAGCGAATTCGTGTAGTCCGCCACGTCACCGCCTGCTGGCATTGCGCCGGCACGGGCGAACGAGCAGGGCACGATGTCCAGGTTCCCGATGGTGGAGAACACGATGGGATCGGCGACATCGGTGCGGGGCGTGGCCACCTCGGTCTCCGCCCTGACCACCACCGTCTGCGGCTGCGGCGCCGACAACCAGAACGTCACCCGCCCGCGGGCCGCGGCGGGCGGACGCAGTTCCACCCCGATCAGCTCGAGGAACTTGATGTAGTTCCGATCCGGGACACGGTTCAGCCGGTAGATCAGCTGGTCGACCATCTGCGCGAACGCCTCGATCAGGGTGACGCCGGGGTCGGACACGTTGTGGTCCGTCCACTCCGGGCATCGTTGCTGGACAAGACGTTTCGCGTCGTCGACCAGGTCCTGGAAATGCCGGTCATCGAGGTTCGGCGCGGGCAGCACCATGATCAGCCACTCCTTGGGAAGGCGCCGAGTTCCAGCGGTGCGGCTACTCCGATGGCCTGCGGGCCGGGTTCGTCGGGTATCACGTAGAACGGGAAGACCAGATTTCTCGGGTCGTTGAAACCCCTGATGGAGTAACGGATGTCGATGTAGAGCGTGCCGGCCTCGGCCCGATCGAAGCTGACCAGCACGTCGTGCAGGTCGATTCGGGGTTCCCATTGTTCCAGTGCGTACCGCACATCCTGCGCGATGGCACCGGCCGTGCCGGCGTTGATCGGCGCGAAGACGTGGTCGTGCACCCGGCAGCCGAACTCGGGCCGCATCGGCCGCTCCCCCGGCGCGGTCGCCAGGATCAGCCTGATGGCTTCCTCGATCTCGCGTTCGCGGGTCACCAGGGCCATGCCGCCGGTCGCGTCCGTCTTCAGTGGAAACGCCCAGCCGGCCCCGATGAAGTCTCCGGAAAACCCCTGCGCCATGGTCATCCTCCGATCAATACGGTGGGAGCGCCGAGGATGATCGGTGCGCCGCAGGCCGACATGTCACCCAGCCGGGCGGCCGGCATACCGCCGATGAGCACGGTCGGGCATCCGGGCGGCACGATCACCGACGGCGGGTGCACGGCGGGCGGCGGGAACGAGCAGATGTGCGGGGTGCCGACGGTGGCCGCCGGCATCCCGCCGATCAGCACGTTGGGCACCCCCGGTGGTCCGATCACGCCGGGGTGCCCGGTCGGATCCCCGACCCGCGCCGCTGGTGGCATCTCCTGCTCCCTCTGCTCTTTTGCGGTGTGTGCTCGCCGGTACGGTCCGCGTTGACCTCTTGTTCCGGTCAGTTGATCTTGACCAGGCTGCCCTGGACGGTCAGCACGCCGCCGGCCTTGACGGCCGCCTGCGCGCTGCCCTCGAATTTCGCGGTCGCGCCCTTCAGCGCGAGTTCGGTGCCGGCCGTGACGCTGACCCCGCCGGCGCCGCCGTCGATCTTCACCCCGCTGGTCGCGTTGATCGACACCTCGCCGCCCTTCAGTTCGAGCTTCGCGCTGGCTGAGTCGATGACCACGCCGCCCTTGCCCTCGATCAGCACTTTGCCGTCGCTGTGCAGGGTGATGCTGGTGGCGACCGAATCCATCACCAGTTTCAGCTTGTCGCCGGTGGTCGTCAGGGTGATGCCCTCGGTGCGGCCGTCCTCGTCGATCAGGTCGATCCGATGGCCGCGGCGGGACACCATCGATCGCCGGTTCACCGCCCCCGAACTGCCGTCGATCAGCTTCACCCCGCCGACCGGTGGGGTGTCGATGCCGTTGTACAGGCCGCCGAGGACGTAGGGCCGCCGGATGTCCGCCTGCTCGAATGCGACGAGCACCTCGTCACCGACCTCCGGCAGCACCATCGCACCGCGATCCTTCCCGGCGCCGGGTTGCACGGTGCGGGCCCAGTCGCTGACGTAGTCATCGGACAGCCAGGGGAAGGTCAGCTTCACCCGCGCCTGCCCCTGTGGGTCGTTCGCGTCACTGACCACCCCCACCACGATGCTGGTCCCCGCGCGGCCGCCCCCGGAACCGGACGTCAGGCCGTACAGGCTCCGCTCCTGCCGGCCGGTCACCGAGATCGCCGTGGTGTAACCGGTGACGGCATCGAACCGGTGGTGCGAGGAGGTGATGATGTACTTGCCGTCGAACGGGGCGCCGACATTGCTCACGGTGATCGCTGTGCCGGCGCGGAGTTTCGGATTCCCGCGGGCGACGCCCTCGAACTCGGCGAAGGCCCCGGCGATCTCCGCGGCCAGCGACTTCGCCGCGCCGTCGACCTCGGCCTGCGTCCGGTAGGCGACATCGGTGGCGACGTACACCGGGCTGCCGAACTTCGCGGCCAGTTCCGCCGGTTTCACCGTCGGCAACTCCGCACTGGTGGTCACGGCCGGCGCGTTGGCCACGAAGGGCTTCTTCTGCGCCAGATCCCAGCCGCGCGCCTGGACCTGGGTGACCTGCTCGGCGGAGGTGACGACGGACCGGAATCGCAGCAGATCGGTGCCCAGGCGCAACACCAACGGGTTGCTGGCCGTCGGCCCACCGGCCTCCGGCGCCTTGTTCGCGTCCTTCGGTTTGCTGAAATCGAATTTGCCGGCCCTGACCGCGATCTCGTAGCCGTTCTCGCGGGCCAGACCGTCCAGGAACTCCCAGTCGGTGAGCCCGCCCTGCGAAACGTGATCGAAGACCGTGCTGGTGGGTTCCACCGTGCCCACGGTCAACCCCGCACGCTGGGCCACCTTCCTCGCCACGTCCGACGCCGTGCTCTGCGTGTACGTCTCGGTCCGGCGGCCGCGGAACAACCGGTGCGCCTGGTCGTAGCCCCGGATCACCGTGTACGTACCAGTGCTGTCGAACTCCGCCTCCAGCGCGGTCACCTCGCCCTGGATCAACGGCTCGGGGGTCGGTCCGGCATCGCTGGCGACGGAGATCTTCATCGTCGAACCGATCTTCACGCCCGATTTGCTGACCACCATGCGTTCGGAATCACGGAATCGCAGAACGAAAAGGTCGGGGAGCCGGAGGCTGTCGTCCACGTACGCCGACAACAGCATCGGCGCGACGTCGGCGGCCAACGCAGACCCGTCGATCTCGACGACAAATCCGGACGTGGTTGACATCGCGCGCTCAGCCCACCGAGTCGAGCAGTTCGGCGGCCGTCGGCAGCAGGACGACGCTGCCCTGCTGGACGCGCAGCGGGTCGTCGATCCGGTTGAAACTCGCCAGGTATCGCCACAGCGTCGGGTCGCCGTACTCGGCGTAGGCGACGGAGGCCAGCGAGTCGCCGACCACCATCCGGTGCATCCGGCGGACAGCCAGTGATCCCGATGTCGGGTTCTGCTTGGACTTCTCGCCCGGCATTTCTTCCAGCGACACGCTGCAGGTGGCGCGTATCGGCGTGCCGTCCGCGGAGAACAGGGTGTACTTCGCGCTGACCTGGGTGATGAACGCAGGAAAGCTGGTGATCTTGCCCCAGGTGAAGACGACCAACGGGGCGACCGGCAAGTCGGTATCGGCCGACTTCGCGGTGGGAACGCAGCAGGACAGCAACTTCTCCACGGCCGCCACGACGCTGCCGTCGTGCTTTCCGGTGGCGTCGAAGAACATCTCCAGGGTGAGTTTGCTGGGCTCGGCCCCGTTGAATTGCGGCGGGCCCGACTTTTTCGCCGCGCGGGACGGCTTCCGCTCCCACTTCGCCGATTTGGCGATGGTGACTTCCTTGGGGTTGAACTGGAAATCGATGGTGTCGATCTTGCCGTCGAGCTTGCGCCCGCCGTCGATCGGTGAGGAGTCGTACAGCGTCAACGACGCCCGCTCCACCTGTGGACGTCCCTTGTCGCCCGCCGGTGACGGCGCGCCGACCGCACCACCGCCGCCGGCGTGCACCAGTCCGATGGTCGAGCTCATGTGCTGGCTCCAATGATGTTCAGTGGCGGGTGATTCACGATGGCAGGGGGTTTGCTGCGGTGTGGTGAGGTGCGGGTGGGCGTCAGGACGGCGGCAGGATGCCGTGGTGCGCGACTTCCAGGGTTTCGGTGGCGACCTTCACGGTGTCGAAGTTCAGGCTCGGCCCGGTCCACCGCACCGGGACGACTCCGACCAACGACCATTCGGCGACCTTCTCGTCGAACCGGGATTTCGCCGAGATGACCATCGTGGTCGGCTGGACACCGTTCACCATGCCGGCAAACCACTTGGTGAGCTTCGCGCTGTCGGCGCCGATCGGTCGGGTCAGCTTGACGTTGGTGTACTTCATCCGGGTCGGCAGCTGCCAGACCATCGAATTGTTGCCGCCCTCCTCGCGTTGTTCGAGGACGAATTCACAGCCGAGACCTTCGCAGCTGTTGAACACACCGAGACTGTCGTCGTCGATGCTGACCTCGAAACAAACGCTGATTGCCGGATCCTCGTCGGCCATGGCGCTCTCCTGGGTTACTGGTCGTGATCGCGGTCGGGTGGGGTGATGTCTGGCGTCTGGTGGTGTCTGCGGTGTGGTGATGTCTGCCGTGGCGCGATGTCATCGGCGCAGGTCGGCGATCATCCCGGCCCGCTCCCGGTCGAGCCAGAGTTCGGATTTCAGCCGGGCGCTGAGCGGGTCGAACAATCGGCGGGCCAATTCGTCGAGGTCGGTCGGCAGGGCGTTGGCCGCGCCGGCGGCCGCCCCGCCTGCGGCTATCGCGCCACCGGCAGCACCGGCCGCGGTGGCGACCGCGTTGTGTGCGGCGCCGGCCGCGCCGCCGGCGGCCGACTGCGCCGCATCCACGGCCTCACCGGCCACTCCGCGCGCCGCTCCGGCGGCGTCACCGACCGCCGTCTGCGCGGCGTCGACCGCCGACCCTGCCGCTCCGCTGGCCGCGTCGGCATACCCACCCACGACGTTCCGTGCCGAATCGGCGTAGCCACCCACGACGTTCCGTGCGGATTCGGCATATCCGCCCAACGTGTTCCGCGCTGAATCGGCGTAGTTCCCGACGGTGTTCCTCGCAGTGTCGGCGTAGCCGCCCGCCAGGCTCCGTGCCGAGTCCGCATATCCGCCGGCCGTGCTCCTGGCGGTGTCGGCGTAGTTGCCGGCGGCGCTTCGCGCGCTGTCCAGTAGTCCGCCGCCTGCGCTCCTGGCGCGGTCCGCGAGCGACGATGCCGAGGACAGCACATCAACCCCGGGGAGGCCGAAGCGTTGCACCGCGGGCCACCCGCGGGGCTCGTCCACGGTCGGGGCATGGAAGACGACGGATCCGGCGCCGTCGCTGTGCGCCGCGCCGCTGGCGATCGCGGCCGCACCCGGGGCGAACATCTGGTCGAGCGACAATGCCCTGGCGGAGACGACGTCCCGCGCGACCGAGGCCGGCACGGTCGGAACGGCGGTGCCCAGGCCGGGCCGGGTCTGTGCTGTGCCTGGCGTGCCCCCCTGGATCCGTTGCACTGCAACGCTTGTCGGCACGTGTCCGGCGGATCGGGCCGGGGCCGCCGGACCGCCGACCCCCGCGCTATGTGGTTGGGATTGGCCGTCCCAGAGTGCTTCCCGGACCGAGGGATCAGCCGCGACGGCCCGCTGGACCGACGGCCCGATCGCCGAACCGACCGCGAACTGGGGTGCGGTGCGTTCGCCGAGCAGCGGGGCCATGACTGGCGGCGGACCGGACGCCATCGATTGGTCCGGCAGATGACCAGTGGCGGAGGGGATTTCGGTGAGCCGTTGCAGATGCCGTGCGGCTGCCAGGTCGGGCGCAAGGTCGCCGGCCACCGGGAGCGGGATCCTGGGGCCCGCCAGGTCACCGGGCGGTGCGTGGTGCGCCGATTCGCCGCCGGACGGGAGTGACTCGGCGCCGAGGGTGGACGTCGCCGTGGTATCTGTCCGCACAGTGGCGGCCACGGCGGGACCGCCAGCCACGTCGGTGGTGACATGCGTGATGGGGCCGGGATTCTCCGATGGTGACGCGCTGCGCTGCAGGCCCAGCGGTGTCGGCGAATCCACTTCCGACCGGACCGGCCGACGGCGCGGAAAGTATCGACGCGGAGGTCGCGGCGGGTGCCGGTGTGGTACCGGGCCGGTCCGCCGAGGCACCGGGCGCGCCGCCAGCGGAACCAGTGCCTGCCGTCGGTGAATCGATCACCCGCATCAGACCGGCGGAACCCAGCAGCGGGGCGGAGACCACGGCGGAGGCTGAACCCTCGGATTGGTCGGCCGCGTCGTCCGAGACAGATTGCGCTGCCGGAGTTGTCGCCGCCGACGCGGTCGGAATTGAGACATGCGCCGTGGAAACGGGCGGAATAGCGGCAGGCCAGATGGAAGCAGGTACAGCGGATGGCGCCGACGAGGCGCTCGCGGCCACGGGCATCGCCACCGCGCGCTGGACCGCCGGCGGCCCGAACTGTTCGCCCGTCATCCCGGGTTGCGCCGGGCGCGGGGGCGCAGGCTCACTGGACTGGCCCCTCGGCGAGTCTGCCCGGCGTCCGGTGGGCCCAGTTGGCAGCGGCGCACCCAGGCCTGGTGTCCGGGTGGGTCGATCGGTGCCGGATCGCTGTACCGACGACGGTGACGCGTGCCCGGTACTCGCCGTGGCCGTCGCGATCGGCGGGGTGACTGCCACGGACGGATCGCCGAGATCCCCTGTTGGATAGCTGGTGTCGACCACACTGTCCGCAGTACCGCTGGCCCGCACCCGACCCGCCGGCGACTCACCGACCAACGGCGCGATGGCCGCCCCTGAGGGAGAACGCGGCACCTCGGGCTCGGCCCCGGCGACTGATGTCGAGCTCGGCCGGGCATCGTGACTTGACGTGAGGTCTGCCGCGTACTGCCCGGCCGGTTCCATCGGAGCTGCCGACTCTGGGACCACGGCAGCCACCTGCTGTTCACCGCCGTCGTCCGGATCCGTCTCGTCGGCGACGGATCGCGACACGGTCGGCAGGGCGGGCGAAGCGGGCGCGGCGGCAGGTACCGCGGGGCCTGGGACTGCGGGCAAGGTCGGCCGCAGCGCCAGGTCTGGTGCGGCGATCAGGGTGGCGGCCCGAGGGGGCGACGGGAACAACGCTCAGCGTCGGTGCCTCGCCCCAGCTGTCCATGGAAGATCCGGTGCTGCTCGGGGAATCCGTCCGACCCGAGTCGTCAGTGGTGGGTGACTCGGCGAAACCCAACCACGGGCCGGCCGCCCGCTGCAGCGTCGGGCCGGCGGCGGGCCCACGGGTACTGACCGGCAGATCGACGGCACCGGTCACCGAGCGCGGGGCGGCCGGGACGGCAAGGCCGTCGACGTGACCGGCGGGGCCGGCTGGGTCAACGGCATGCCCCAGCGGTTGAAGGAAACTCGGGTTCTGCCACGCGGCGAGGGTCCGGGTGAACGGATCGGTCGGGGCCACCGGGGTGATGGGCGTGACCACGGGGCGGAGCGGGGGAACCTCCCGCCACTCAGCGCGTTGTACCGGCGCGCCGGCCGGCAGGGGCGCCGTGTCCCGACCCGCCGGAGGTGCTGTGGGATCCGGCCCTGACGGGGTTGCCGGCGGGGTTGCTCCTGGGCCGCCCCGTCTCCACCATCGGGCCATCGGTCACCTCCCTGCCGTGATACGCGTGTTGATCCGTCCGATCTCGGCGGCGAACCGTTGCCGTTCGGCGTGTTCCAGGTCCAGCAGATCGTCCAGTGGCCAATGGAAGTGGAAGGCGATGTACGCGACCTCTTCGTAGATCCGGTCGGGCGCGTACGTCACGATTCCCCCAGGCGGCCCCCGGCGACATCCACGGCGAAATCGTGGGAACAGTTGGGACAGCTGACGTTCGCCCTGGTGTGGCCCTCCTGGTTGACCCTTCGGTACAGGTCCTGCAGGAAGGCCAGATCGGAGGCGAACAGGTTCTCGATGATGCCGGCATGCACGTCATCGATCGTGCCGATCCGGGTGACCACCCGGCCGAGCAGCACCACCGTCAGATAGGCCGGGTTTTCCCTCACCCGGTCGTCGCGCAGCGGCACCAATTCGTCCCGCGCGGTGGCCAACCGCATGACGCCGTCGCGGTGCACCGTCCCGGCCGAATCGACGTAGCCGCGCGGCAGCAGGAACGAGAATTCCGTCCGCAGCTTCTGTTCCGTCTGCACGGGCGGCGATGCGGCCGGTGCCGGGGCCGCGGTTGGCCCGGCGCGCTGGATGTCCTCGAGCGCCGCGACAGCAGCGCTGCGGCGCATCACTCCACCTCGAGCCGTTCGTAGGTGACGACGAGTTTCTCGGTCAGCACGCTGGTGTCGCCGGCCTTCAGGGAGCCGATCTCCAGGCTCTTCGGCCAGCTGTTGGTCAGCTTGTACCGCTTCACCGGCGTGCCCTCGTAGTCGTACACGATGATGGCGCCGCCCTTGCGGACGTCACCCATCTTGCCGAATTGCGAGTCCTTGACCCACTTCTCGAAACTCTGGTCGTCGGTCAGGCCGCGGGTCAGGGTGACCTCGCCCGCCTTCCACCGGCCCGGGAGCTTCTTGATGTTGTACTTGCCGTCGGGGCCGTTCTCCTTGTACTCGATCACGTCCTGTTCCATCTTCAGGCCGCTGACCTCGGTGATGCTCTTGATCACCACGCCGTCGATCTCGATGCCGAACGAGTGTCCGACCCCACTGCCCTCGTAGAGTCCTGCCATCGGAGTCTCCCTCTCTTAGCGTTGTTGTCGACTACTCGGCGACCAGGCTGGAGCCGCCGGAGAACTGGGACAGCTGGAAGACGACGAACTCCGCTGGCTTGACGGGCGCGATCCCGATCTGGCACACCACCTGACCGGCGTCGATGCCTTCCGCGGGGTTGGTCTCGCGGTCGCATTTGACGTAGAACGCCTCGTCGGGGGTGAGACCGAACAGTGCGCCCTTGCGCCACTCGTTGACCAGGAACGCGCTGATGGTGCGGCGGATCTTGGCCCACAGCGCATCGTCGTTCGGCTCGAACACCACCCAGTTGGTGCCGTTGAGGATGGACTCCTCCAGGTAGTTGAACAACCGGCGGACGTTCAGGTAGCGCCATGCCGGATCCGACGAGAGGGTGCGGGCGCCCCAGACCCGGATGCCGCGGCCCGGGAAGGTGCGCAGGCAGTTGATGCCCACCGGGTTCAGCAGGTCGTGCTCGTTCTTGGTGATCTGCACCTCGAGGGATATCGCGCCCCGGACCACCTCGTTGGCCGGCGCCTTGTGCACGCCGCGGGTGTCGTCGTTGCGGCCCCAGATGCCGGCCACGAAACCCGACGGCGGCTGGTAGATGTTCTTGCCGGTCGCGGGGTCGGCGGCCTTGACCCAGGGCCAGTACAACGCGGCGTACTTCGAGTCGTAACCCGCCTTGTCGACCCGCCATTCCTTGATCTGCTGCGCGTTCAGTCCGGGCGGCGGGTCGAGGATCGCGAGCCGGTCGCCCATCAGCTCGCAGTGCGCGATCATCGCCAGCTGGACGGCCTTCACGGTCTCCTGGTCGATCGCGCCCTGCTGGTAGGCGCTCATCAGATCGGGAACGCAGACCATGGTGATCTCGTCGACGGCCTCCAGCCCGGAGAAGCCGGTGCGTTCGGCCACGTCGCCGACGTAGTCGTCGGTGGACAATCGCGGCGAGGGCACGGCCGCGGGGGGCGGCGGGGTGTACAGGCTGACGCTCGCCCCGACGCTGGGCGCCTCCACGGCGGCACCGGTGGCCAGCTCTTCGATCCGGATCAGCTTGGAAGCGGCGTTCACCGCCGTCGCGACGTTGGCCTTGCCCCGCCCGGTGTTCACCCGGTCGTACTCCTCCAGCACCTGATCACCCTGGCGGACAACGAGTTTGAAGCTGCCGTCGGGCGCGTCACCTTCGACGCCGTGGATGTCGATGGTCAGCGATCCGTCCGGGGTGCCGCCGTCCAGCGCGACCACCCGGTAACTGCCCAACTGACCCTGCGGGCCGGCGGCCAACGCCTTGGGGCCGCGCCGCGCACCGTTGCCGGAACTGCTCTCCTGCCCGATCCGGACCACGTAACAGTTGCCGCCCCCGTTCTGGAAGTAGGCGTACACCGACTGGGCGAGGTAGGAGCCCTCGACGAAGCCGCCGAAGTTCCGGGTGTACTCGGTCCAGTTCGGGACCAGGGTGGGCGCGTTGAACGGCCCGTCCTCGGCGAGACCGACGAAGGCGGCGACCGCAGTTCCGACCCCTTCGATCGGTCGTGAACCGGAGTCGACCTCTTCGACGTACACGCCCGGAGAGAGGTAGGTCGGCATGCTGCCTCCTTGGTTGACCACTGAGATACCAGTGATCGTCCGTGTTCTCGGCAGCCCGCGGCATGTGCGGACGGACGGAGCCAGGGGCAATGTTGAATGCCCGAAGGGGCACCGCGGCCCGCCGCCCCCCGCCTCCCCCGCCGCTCGCACCCCGCCCTGCCTCCCATGGCGCGGATCAACTTCGCCTGCGCGGATGAAGCGGCATGGTTTTGGGGTTGGTGGGACAGGAGTCGCCTATTTGATGCGCGCCGGCGATGTTGGGCCGCGCCGGTGAGGGGTGCCGCAGGCGGTGAGGGGTGCGCGCGGGCGGGCGGGCGGTGGCGGCGGGGCGGGAGGGGCGGGGCGGGATTCGGCCTGCGCCGCTGGCGCAGGCGCTACTCGCCGACCTCTTCCTCTTCCTCCGGCGCTTCCTCGCGCTGCACGAAGGAGCCCTGGGCGACGTCTTCGTCCTCTTCGGGCGCCTCGTCGCGCTGCACCGCTGCGGACCCGGCCGCGGGGGCGGCGCCGGTGACGGCCGGCGCGACGTCCGCCGACATCACGCGATCGGCGTTGGCGGCCGCTTCCCGCTCGAAACGGTCCGACGGGTCACTCACCTTGATGCCGCCGCCGGCCGAGGTGCCGTCAACGGGACCGCTGCGCTGCTGCACGACATGGGTCAGCTCATGCGCCAGCATGGTCTTGCCCTCGACCGACGACGGGTCGTACTTGTCGCGCTGGAACACCACGTTGGACCCGACGGTGTAGGCGTGCGCATTGACGGACTTGGCCGACTCGTGGGCGCGGGAATCGGTGTGCACCGTGACGTCGCTGAAATCGTGACCCAGCCGGGCCTGCATCTCCTCGCGCACGTCGGCAGCCAGCGGGTTGCCGCCGCCCGAGTTCACCACGTCATGCACCGGGGATCGGTCATCCTCGAGCAGGGCGCCGACGCCACTGTTGCCGACGGCCCGCTGCAGTCCCAGGATGCCGGCACCGTCCAGCACATCGGCTCGCCCGGCGGCCGCGGCCTGCAGGAGGTGCGCCGGTGTCCGCGAATCCAGCCGCGCTGCCTTGGGGCGCAGCGAGGTGTCGTCCGCATCGTGATCATGGGTATGCATCGCACGTCCTTCCGGTCGGGACTTCTCGATCGTCCCACTCCGGTCGAGGGTTCGGGAGTGGAGAAGGGTCGCCCGGAGGGGAGGTTTCGGGTGCCCGATGGGGCACCGCGCGCCTGGTCGGCCCGCGGGCAGAGTTCGCACTGATGCTCCGAATGGGTGACGACGAACCACCGTCGTGAGAGGCACGTACGTAACGAATCCCGCCGGTGCCGAGGGTCCCGGCCACACCGTCATCGGGCCGGCGACCGCCGACCGCCCCGCGGGGTGTCCGTCCCCGCCGCGACGAACCCCGGCCCGGTTAACCAGATCGACTCCGCGCGATTCATGGTGTATAAAGTCCCTGCCACAGTGTGGCCATTGGGGGGATTCACCTGAATTCCATCGGTCGTTCGGGAAAAGCGCCGGCGATCGGATTCGGCGCGCCGGTGACTTCGGCGATATCCGTTGCACTCTTCCCCGATTTCTATCTGCTGCGGCGCGAATGATGAGTGGCAGATTCATCGCAGCCAGCCGGAATTTCGCTTCACTGACTAACGATGAGTCGGGCATTCGTCCCTTTTTGACCTAGTCGAGCAGCCAACCGTGGAAACAATCCAAGTTTCCTCGACATGGATGTATCAAACTGCGAATCCGCACGTCGCACAGGCGTTTTCGCCCGGCATCGAAAGGCAATCCGACCCCGACAATGACCCGCCATCGATGCAAGTTAATGTTCATCCCATCGGTGGAGGGAACGGCGTCCATTCGGTCCTTTACCCTCACAGCTCGAACACAATATTCTCGACGTCTGGTGTCGCCGCCCCGACTGGCGCGCACCGGGAGGAAATTCCTTCGTCCGCGAGATCCCCCGCGGGTGCCGTCGTTCGTCCGGCGTTGTCCGGCGACGCAACGAAAGGACCTTCATGCGCACGACCCTCTCGAGCTATTCGGTCAGGGCGATGATCGCCCTGGCGGTCAGCGCGCTGGCGCTCGCCCTGATCAACGCCCCGGCGCAGGCCGCACCGCCCGCGGCCAACGTGGTATCGCCGTTGATCTCGTCGACATCGTCGCTGTCGGCCGGGGACTTCTGGACCCCGGCGCGGATGGCGGCGGCCAAGCCTGCCGATACCCTGGTCCCGGCCAGCCTCAGCAGGCAGTTCGAGGCCGCGCCGTTGTCGCCGAGCGGTGCACCGGCTGCCGTCGAGCCGACCGCGGGTTCCCTGGGCGCGAACCCGAATTCGCTACTGGCCGCGGTCACCGTCACCCGGCCGTACACCAACCTGCCCGACCGCCTCAACGGCAAGGTGTTCTTCACCAAGGGCGGTCAGTCGTTCGTCTGCTCCGGCACGGTGGTCAACGGCACGAACAAGGACCTGATCGACACCGCCGGGCACTGCGTGAGCGACGGGGCGGGCCGTTTCCACACCAACTGGATCTTCGTGCCGGCCTATTCGTCGGCCGCGACGGGTTGCCGGACGACGGCCGGCTGCTTCCCCTACGGAAAGTGGACCGCACGGCTGCTGACCACCACCACTGAATGGCATCGCTTCTCGAACCTGAAGCAGGACTACGGCTATGCGGTGCTGAACACCCTCGGCGGACAGCACATCGTCAACCGGCTCGGTGGCCAGGGCAGCAGGTTCAACCAGTCCCGCACCCAGACCTTCCGGGCCTACGGGTACCCGCAGGCCGCGCCGTTCAACGGCTTCGACCAGAAGGTGTGCGTTTCGGGCCGGCTCGCCAACGACACCCCCTCGACGCGTCCGGGCCCGCTGACGATGAAGATCAACTGCAATATGACGGGCGGCTCGAGTGGCGGCGGCTGGCTGATCCTGTCCGCGACCACCGGTCTGGGGTACGTGAACAGTCACAACAGCTACGGCTACGTCGGCCAGCCGGGCTTCATGTACGGCCCGTACTACGGCAACGAAGCGCTGTCGCTGTTCAACTCGGCGCAGACGCTGTAGCGCCGACTGCGGCCGCGACTCCACCAGCGGCCGAGCACGAGTAGCCACCAGCGGGGTGGGCCCGGGCCGACACGGCCGGGCCCACCCCGCTGCTCACGTCGGGCACCGGCATCAGCGCGGTTTCGCCAGCAGCCCACCGATGAACGCCACGGCGCAGCCGCCGAACACCAGGATCACCCCGGGTGCGATGTGGCCGGTGTTGGGGACGAGCGAGACCCCGATCAGGAACGCGGCCAGGAACACCGCGCCCACCAGCGCCGCCAGCCTGGTGAGCCGGCCCTTCGGCCCGGTCAGCCCGAGCATGGCGATCACCGCGAGCAGGATGATCACCGAACCGGCGGAGACCAGCGGGTCGAGCTGGTCCGGCAGGTCGAGGAACAATTGCCGGTCGATGAACGTGTCGGACGCGACATCCACCGCGGGCAGATTCCATTCCAGCCCGGTGATCTCGTCACCGATCGGGGTACCGAAGCCGCGCAGGTCGAGGTTGGCACCGACATTCCACGCGAGGAAGACACCGCCGATCATCATCAACCCGCCGAGCAGGGTGAGCAGGATGCGCCACAGCGGCCGGCGGTCGGACTGTTCCTGGACGAAGCTGCCCGTCACCTCCGTGTCCCGCTCTCCGTCGGAGGCAACGACCGTGAACGGCCGGGTGGATTCCGCCCCGCCTTCCGGCCTCGGCGCCGAGATGCGTGCCTGAGCACTGCCCACCTGCCCCGGCGCGAGATCAACGAAGGCCGGCTGGAACGCGAATCGGATGACGCGCTCCGGGTCGTGCCCGGCGAAGTACACGCGACGCGGGCGCCCGCCGCCCCTGTTGTCGGCAACGGCGGTGAGCGAGCCGGTTCCCCGATTGCGCACCCGGACCAGGCTCGGGTCGAGCCGCAGCACCAGCGGCTGGTCCGGTGGCGGCGGGGTCGTCGTCTGCACGAACGTCCCGCTGGTGTCGATGTCCCGCTCACCGTCGGACGCGGTGACGACGAACTGCCGGGTGGCTTCGGGGCCCCCGGCTCTGGCGGGTACGCCTCGATCCTGGCGGTCGCCCGGCCGATCTCGCCGGGGCCGATCTCCAGCACCGGGGGCCAGAACGAGAAGCCGACGGCGCGTTCCGGATCGGACCCGGCCAGGCTGACCCGTCGGCCCCGGATGCCGTGACGGTTGTCGGCGATCACCTGGAATTGCCCGACGGGGCTGTCCCGCACCCGGACCAGGCTCGGTTCGAGTTTGACGACGACCGGGGCAGACACCGACGTCGTCTGCACGAAGGTGCCGGTGATCTCGACCGGCGCACCCCCGTCGCTCGCCGAGATCGTCAGCTGCCGGGTCGCGTCCTGGCCGGGGTCCGGCGGCGGAGCCTGCACGACAATCCTCGCCCGACCGATGGTGTCGGGCAGCACATCCAGCGACGGTGGGGTGAAGGTGAAGCGCACCAACCGTTCCGGGTCGCGCCCGGTCAGCGACACCCGCCGGACCCTGCGGCCGCCGCGGTTGTCGATGATCGCCTCGAAGGTCCCGGACACGCTGTCCCTGACCCGGACGACCGCCGGATCGAGCTGCACCAGCAGCGGCGCGATCGCCGACGTCGCCTGCACGAAGGTCGCCGTCGCCTCGACGTCCGCGCTGCCATCCGAGGTGGCCAGCACGGTCACCGTTCGGGTCGCCTCGGCGCCGGCCTCCGGTGGCGGCGCGGCGAGCCGGACCCTGGCCATCACTGATTCGCCGGCGAACACGTCCAGCGACGGCGGCGAGAAGGTGAACGTCACCAGTCCCTCCGGGTCCCGGCCGGACAGGAACACCCGCCGGGTGCGGGTCCCGCGGCGGTTGTCCAGCACCGCCTCCAATGTTCCGCTGTCGCCGTCGCGCACCCGTAGCAGTGTGGGTTCCAGCCGCAACGCCAACGGGGTGTCCGCCGCGGCCACCTGGACGAAGGTCGCGGTGGCTTCGACCTCGGAGTTGCCGTCCGACGCGACGACCGTGAGCTGCCGGGTGACCTGTTGCCCCGCTTCGGGTTTCGGCGCCTGCACCTGCAGCTGCGCGGCCGCGGACTGACCCGGCTCGAGGTCGAGCACCGATGGCGAGAAGGTGAACCGGACCACGCCCTCCAGGTCGCGCGCGGACAGGGTGACCCGGCGTCGCTGGTTGCTCCCCTTGTTGTCGACCGTCGCCTGCAACCGGCCCGGTTCGGCATCCTTTGCCCTGACCATGCTCGGTTCCAGCCGCAGCCCGATCGGCGCCTCGATCGCCGGGACGGTCACCTCGACGGGCTCGGTCAGCCAGATCTCCGGATGAGCCTGCGAGCGGACCCTGATCACGAGCTCGACCGCGCCGGCCGGCACCAGCGCTCCCGGGCCGATGGCCAGCGTCACCCTGGCCAGGTCGTTCGTGGTGGGCAACAACCGGACCTCGGCGGTGGTGGTCGTCAACCAGGACGGCGGGTCCACGATCTCGACCACATACGCGTCGACGATCGGGGACAGGTTGTGCACCCTGACCTCGATGATCTCCGGATCCCCGCCTGGCGTCACGACGACCGCCGTCGGGTCGGCCGTCATCTGCAGCGACGCCCGCGCGTCGCTGTTGTCAGTGCCGGTGCCTCGGCCGGTGCCCGGGGCGACCGGGGCCGGACCGGGGTGACCGGGGTGGCCGGGGTAGCACCGCCGGTCGGCGCTTCCGGACGGGGCGGCAGCTCGGTGACCGGCCCGGAAGGGGTAGTCGGCGCGACCGGAGCCGACGTCGGATCGGTACCTGCGGTCGCGGCGCTGACCGCCGCGGACAGGTCGGCTTCCTGGGTGTCGTACCACGGCAGAAACGCCTGGCAGTTCACACAGAACTGCACGCCGGGCTCGTTGCGGTAGCCACATTGCTCGCAGATGTTCTCGTTCATTCGTCCTCCCGAGCGCGTCAGCGAGCCGGTCCGGCCGGAACCGGCGCCGCGAAATAGGGACCGAACTCGCGTTCCAGCACCAGCCTGCCGAGTTTGCGGTACTCCTGCTGCACGGCCGAAATGATTTCTGCCATGCCGATCTCCCGGTCGGCGCCGGCGGCCAGGTAGGCGGCGGTGGTGGCGGCGGACCGGATGTTGCCGCCGGACAGGGTGAACGAGCGGGCACAGAACTCCAGGTCGAGCCCGTCCGCGCAGGGCACCGGCGGCGCCAGGCAGTGCCGCCAGATGGCCAGCCGCGATCTTTCGTCCGGCGCCGGGAAATCGATGATCATGTCCAGCCTGCGGGTGAACGCGTCGTCGATGTTGGCCCGCAGGTTCGTCGCGAGAATGGCCAGCCCGTCGAAGGTCTCCATCCGCTGGAGCAGGTAGGCGCTCTCGATGTTGGCGTACCGGTCGTGCGCGTCGCGGACCTCGCTGCGCTTGCCGAAGATCGCGTCTGCTTCGTCGAAGAGCAGCACCGCGTTCACCCCGCCGGCCTCGGTGAAGATCCGCTCGAGGTTTTTCTCCGTTTCCCCCACGTATTTGTCGACGACGGTGGCCAGATTCACCGTGTACAGATCGAGGCCGAGTTCGCCGGCGATGACCTCCGCGGACATGGTCTTGCCGGTGCCGGAGTCGCCGGCGAACAACGCGGTGACGCCCCTGCCGCGCCCGCCGCCGGGACGCATGCCCCACTCGATCAACACCCGGTCCCGGTTGCGCGCCCGGGCGGCGAGGTCGTGCAGTTGGCCACGGGAGGTGTCCGGCAGCACGATGTCCTGCCAGCCCACCGCCGGTTCGATCCGCCGGGCGAGCCGCTCCAGGCCGGCCGCGTTCTGCGCGCGGGCGCCGCGACGCAGTCCGTCGGCGGTCAGGCCGGCAGCAGTCAATCCGCCCGCGGTCAGTCCGTCCGCGGTCAGTCCGTCCGCGGTCAGTCCGTCACCGCCGAGCAGCGCCGACGCGGCAGCCGACCGCACCGCTCTGGCCACCTGCACCGGGCCGAGGACGAAATGCGCCGGGACCAGCTCGGGGTCGGCCGACCCGTTGTGCCCGGCCAACTCTCGGAGCCACAGCGCGCTGCGCTCGGTACTGGTGAGAACCGGGGCGTCCATCAACAACGGGACGCTGTCGGTCCAGCTCGGGTCCCAGGTGACGGCGCCGACCAGCGCCACCGGGAGTGGCAGGTCGGCGAGCCGCCGCAACGCCTCGGGGGCCGCCTCGGCGAGCGCCTCGACGGGGGCCGCGACCACGCCGGCACCACGCAGCAGCGCCTCACGACCGATCACCGCGACCGCGTCACCGGTATCCCGGCCGGCCGCCACCCGGGCCAGGTCGACGCCGACCACGGGCCTGCCCGTCGCGGCGATCGCCGCCGCCGCCATGGATGGGCCCAGGCCGGTGGTGTGGTCCCGGACGTAGACCAGCCGCTGACCGGCGACGAAGGCGCGGGCCAGCGCCGCCGATCGTTCGCCGGTGACGTGCGGCAGGTCGGTGAGCACGCCGTCCAGCGCGGGGTCGGGTGCGTCGTTGCCGAGCAGGTGCGCAGTGACCCGGTCCGGTACCCGCAGGGCCCTGGTCAGGAACGGGCGGTCGGCGTCCTCGACCTGGACCAGCGCGCGGTCGATCAGCGGTGCGCCCGGGAGCAGCCTGGCCCGGCACGAGTGCGAGGCCGCGGACACATCCGCCAACGCGAGGGTCAGCCCGATGGTGGCGCGGCGCCGGGTGACGTCGTCGTTGAGGTAGCCGTAGAGCCGCTCGAACCGGCTGTCCAGATCCGGTACCAGGCAGATCACCAGGATCTCGACGTCCAGCTCGGACAGCGCCGCCTCCAGGGCGAGTTGCCGCAACCGGATGACGGCGCCGTTCCGTTCGGCTGCCGACGCGGCGTCCTCGATCGCGTCCCGCGCGGCACGGTCCGGCTGTGGCGGCTCCCTGGACGGTGACAGCAGCAGGTCGACGACCTCGTCGGTCAGGTACAGGCCCCGAAATGGGTCGTCCGGAGCGGGGTCGTCCGCCCGCCGGTGCGTCACCAGCGCCCGGATGCGATCCTCCACGAGGCCGACTCGGCGCAGCAGATAGCCCAGACTCTCGTCGTTCACCGCTGGCTGATCCCGGTCTGCCTGCGCCGCCGCGGGCGCGCCCCGGCGGTCGGCGGATCCTCCGCTTGATCGGGCTCAGACTCCTTGTGCGACAGGTCTTTTCCACCGGATCGAGGGCCATGGTCGGCCGACAACGGACCACCGGAACCGCTGGCGGCCAGCTGTTCCCAGCTCAGGCCCCCGTGCGGTGCGGCGGTCGTCGCGGCCGTGCCGCTGTCCGAACCGGTGACGCCGGCGTTCCGGCCTTGCACGCCGGAGGCCGCAGCTTTCGTTCGAGTCTCCCGCGGCGGCCACTCCCCCAGTCCGCCGAGGGACACCAGGCCGGGCGAGACCACCGGCGGCGCAGCCAGGTACTGCTGGCCGGTGTCGGTCGGGGCGCTGATCACCACGTCCAGCGAGGGTTTGAGCTCGCCGCCCAGTGCGGACCACACGTCTGCGAACGAGCGGTCCTCCGGCGGCGGCAGCGAGACGGTGATCGGCACGGGTAGGCCGAGGTCCGCCAGCGGCCCGGTGAGCAGATCCTCCGGCATTGCGTCGTGGCGCAGGAAGCAGGACAGCAACGCGGCCAGCAGTCGGTGCTCGTCCTCCGGTCGCTGGGTCCAGGCCGTCACCAGGTAGGACAGCTTGAAGTGCCGGGGGGGCAGTCGCCTGGCCCGGATCCGCTCACCGTCGTATTCGTTGACCAGGCCGCGTTCGCGCCGGCGCAGGTCCTCCCTGATGTCATACAGGTAGACGTCGATCGTCGGCACGTTGCGTCGGCTCGCCCAGTCCTTGGTCGGCGCGTCGAAGACGACCTCGACCTCGGTGCCGCTGGCGGCCTCGCGCTCGATCAACGAGCGCAGCGCGAAGTCCACCTCAGGGATCACACTGTCCACTCTGCCTAGGCCGGGTCGCCGGAACGACGGGACGATGGTCAGACTGCAGGGCACCGGTCCTTGCCCGAAGGGGCACCGGGCCACGGCGGGCGCCGGCGCCGGGGTACGGCGGGCGGCAGGACGCCGCTCGTGCCCGGCCGGGTCAGATCAGCCCTTCCCGCACCGCATATGCCACGGCATGGGACCGATTGCGCAGCTGCAACCGGGTGGTGACGTCGTGCAGGATGTTCTTCACGGTGCGCTGGCTGTAGGACAGCCGCCCGGCGATCTCGGCGGTGTCGTGGCCGGAGGCAACCAGCTTGAGCACCTCGGTTTCCCGCTGGGACAGGCCGGAGAACGCCAGACCGCGGGGGGACAGCACCTGACGCTGCAGGCGCCCGACCTGGCCGAGCAGCCGGCCCAGCAGATCGGGCGGGACCTCGCCTTCGCCGGCGGCCACCCTGACGAGCGCGCGAACCAGGGTGTCCGGTGTCGCGTCACCCCGCCGCAAGAGCCCGCCGACACCGACCTCGGCCGCGGCCACCAGGGTGGCGTCGTCGATGACCCTGGCGACCAGCACCGTCCGCGGCACCGATCCGCGTTGCAGTGCCCGCAGCACCCGGAGGATCTCGTCGGTCAGCACGTCCGCGACGACCACGGCGACCACCGCCTCGCCGAGATGCTCGGCGTCGACCACCCGGACCTCCGGTCGCTGGCGCAGTTGACTGATGACGCCCGCCTGCGAAATGGGGTCGCTGGCGTAGACGTAGGTGGCGACGGGTGCGTGCACGAAAACCTCCGACGGTAGAAATCCAGGAGAGAAACCCGGGGTGCCTCAACGGGCATCATGAACGGGCACCCTCAACGCCGGCTCAACACGCCGTTCCGTCCGCTCAACGCGGCGGGCGATGCCGCTCAACAAACAATCAACGCGGGCCCGGCACGACGAAAACCCGGGCGGTACCGGGTGAATCCGGCGATGGTCGGATGGCGCCCCCGCCGTCATCCGACCATCGCCGGGCCCACCCGGGTCCACCCGGGCTGGTCCAGAAGGGCAGATTTCAGGTGTTCAGCAGCTGCTGGCAGGCCGGAACCTGGCTGAGCAATTCGCGAACGCCGTCGCCCTGGAAATCGCTGAGCCCGAAATCGCCCTCGAAAAGTTGCTCAGTCTCGAATTGGATCTGTTCGATCACCGCGCCGATGGATGCGGCGTCGGCGGGCGCGTCACTGATCGCCAGCGCCCCGCTCGCCGTCAGGTCGCCGAGTTGGATCAGGTAGTTCAGGTACCCGTCGTGCAAGGCCTGGCCGCCCTCGACGGTGGGCGCGTCCAGCGCGGACAGCCGCTCGGTCATCCCCAGCAGGGTGTCGGCCAGCGAGGCGTAGTAGTCGACGTAGGCGGCGCGGAACTCCTCGACGGGGGCGTCGTCGTCGACGGTCGGGATCGCGAACAACGACGTGAACAGCGTGTCGATGTCGGTGCAGCTGGTCTGCAACCAGATCGCGGTGGTGACATCGAGCGCGGCCGGCTCGACCACGATCGTCACCGTCGAGTCGTCGGTGCTCGGCGACTGCCCGCTGCCCGCGGTCGTCGATGCCTCGACCGATGACACAGTGACCGACGAAGCGGCCGATGACGAGGTGATCGATGACGTGGCCGGGCTGGTGGTCGATGAGCTGGTCGGCACCGAACTCGACGCGCTGGTCGGTGACGGACTGGCGGAAGGCGGAACGGGCGCGGCGGAGCCTGCTGTGGTGGTTCCGCAGGCGACGGTGAGGATGGACAGCGAGAGCAGGGCTGCGGCGGCAATGCCGTGGCGGACGTTCACGGGGACGACACCTTCACGTTCGGGGACCCCGGGTGGGACCGGGGCTGCGGGGGGATGGGGGTGGTACGGATACACAGAAGTGCGGAGACACAGAAAGGGGTGGTGGGTTTCGGGCCTTGCCGGCCCGCGCAGGTACGGCGTGTGTGCCGCACGGCCAACAAGAGAGCCGCGGGGCGGCAGCAGTACCTCACAAAAGGAATTGAGACGCAGGTCACTGAAATCAGGATCTGTGGCCCACTCGTCGCCTCGCTGCCGAAGATTCTCCGGCGCAGCTACCCGTCCGCCGTCAACATTTCAGCGAAGATGTTCGCCGGTCCGAGACAGCGATGGGGGCATCGATCGACGGCGGGCTCGGCGCCGTGGGCCCGGTGCGGAACCGACAACCTCAGCACGTCAACGCTTTTCGCCCGGGGTCAGGCCGGTGCGCCGACCACTTCGCGTTCGCCGCCGTCGGGTGTCGGCACCTCGCGGTCCCGGATCCGCTGGCTGATCACCGCGGTGATGCCGTCGCCGCGCATCGAGACGCCGTACAGCGCGTCGGCGGACTCCATGGTGAATTTCTGGTGGGTGATGATGATCAGCTGCGAGGAGGCCCGCAGTTCGGTGAGCAACGCGACCAACCGGGTCAGGTTGACCTCGTCGAGGGCCGCTTCCACCTCATCCATGACGTAGAACGGGCTGGGCCGGGCGCGGAAGATCGCCACCAGCATGGCCACCGCCGTCAGCGACCGCTCCCCACCGGACAGCAGCGACAACCGCTTCACCTTCTTGCCCGGCGGCCGCGCGTTCACCTCGATGCCGGTCGCCAGCATGTCGCTGGGGTCGGTCAGCACCAGCTCGCCCTCGCCGCCGGGGAACAGCGTCGAGAAAACCGTCACGAACTCGCGGGCGACGTCGTAGTAGGCGGAGGTGAACAGTTCCAGGATCTTCCCATCGACGTCCTTGATCACCGACAACAGATCCTTGCGGGTCGCCTTGAGGTCCTCCAACTGGGTGGACAGGAATGCGTGACGCTCCTCCAGCGCGGCAAACTCCTCCAGCGCCAACGGGTTCACCTTGCCCAGGGTGTTCAGGTCGCGCTCGGCGCGCTTGGCCCTGCGCGCCTGGGTCGCCCGGTCGAACGGCATCGGCGGCGGCTGCGTGACCGACTCCCCCCGCTCCCTGGCCGCGGTGTACTCGGCCATCTCCTCCAGGGTCGGCGGCACCGGGACGGCCGGGCCGAACCCGGCGATCAGGTCGTCCGCGGACACCGCGAACTCGGCGAGCGCCTGCTCGGCCAACTGCTCGGCGCGCAGGGTCTGCTGGGCCCGGGCGACCTCGCCGGCATGCACGGCATCGGTCAGCGCGTCCCATTCGGCCTGCAGTTCCACCGCGCGGGCGTGAGCCGCCGCCAGCACCGCATCCGCCTCGGCCCGGCTGGCGATCGCCCGCTCCCGCCGCGCCGCGGCGTGCGTCAGCGAGGTGTCGAGCCGCTCGGCGACCCGCCTGGCCACCTCGACCACCCTGGCCGCGATCGTCGCGCCGGCCGCCCGGCGCCGGGTGGCTGCGGCCAGCCGCGCCCGGTGGTGCCGCTCCTGCTGGGCGGCGCGCCGCAGCCCCTCGGCCGACCCGGCCGCCGAGCGCACCCGCTCCTCGGCGCTGCGCAGGGTGAGCCTGGCCTCCACCTCCCGCTGCCGGGAGGCGGCGGTCCGTTCGGCGAGCGCATCGCGCCGGCCCGCGTCCACCGCGACCGGCATCTCTTCCGACTCCACCGCGTGCAGTCGAGCCTCCAGATCGTCCAGCGCAGCGCGGTGGTTCTCCCTGGCGGCCTCGGCGGCGGCCCGCTGGCGCTCCAGCCGGTCGGCCTCGGCCCGCGCGGACCTGGCGGTCGCGGCATGCCGGCCGAGTTCCTCGGCCACCGCAGACATCTGGGCGTCGGAGTGGTGCAGCGCGCCCAGCGCGGCCGCCGCCTCCACCTCGCGACGCTCGGCCTCCGAACGCGCTCCGGAGAGCGCCGCGTCCAGCTCGGCGATCTGCCTGCGGACACGCTCGAGTTGCTCACCGGCGGCGTCGACCGCGGCCTGGATCTCCAGCAGCGATTGGTTGCCGGAGGTTCCGCCGAGCGCCCAGTCCGGGCCGATCAGATCCCCGTCGCGGGTGACGGCGCGGACGTCCGGGTACCCGTCGACCACCGCGATGGCCGTGTCCAGGTCGTCCACCACGGCGACCCGGTCGAGCGCCCTGGCCAATGCCGGCATCAGCCGGTCCGGCGCGGTCACCAGGTCACTCGCCCAGCGCACGCTGCCCGGCACGGACGGCCACTCCCGCCGGTCGGGCATCGACCTCGCGCCCTGGATGAGCATGCCCGCGCGGCCGGCGTCGGAGCTGCGCAGCAACCGAAGCGCCGCCGCGGCGTCCGAAACACTGTGCACCGCAACGGCATCGGCGATCGCGCCGAGCGCGGCACCGATGGCCGCCTCGATACCCCGGGGTCACCGCCAGGTCGGTCGCGACGCTGCCGACGAAGCCGGGCAACTGCTCCCCGGCCTCCAGCAGCGCACCGGCGCCGTCCTTGCGGCCCAGGCCGACCGTCAATGCGTCGACCCTGGCGCGCAGCCCGGTCTCCTCGGTCCGCAGCTCGCGGATGGAGTCGGTCAGCTGGTCGACCCGGTGGTGCGCGGCGGTGACGGCGGTGGCGGCGGCCTCGTGCGCCTCGTCGAGGTCGACCTCCGAGGTGTCCAGATCACCGACCGAACCCTGCAGTGCGTCGAAGTCGGACTGCGCCCGGGCACTGCGTTCCGCCGCATCGTCCACCGCCGCGGCCAGTCGGGTGACCTCGCCGTCGGCCGAGGACAGCCGCGACCGCGCCGCCTGCACCTGGCCGGACAACCGGGCCAGCCCTTCGCGGCGGTCGGCGATCGCCCGCGAGGCCCTGACCACCTCGTCCTCGGCGGCACCGCAGTTCCCGTTCCAGCTCGCCGCGGTGCGCGGCCGCGGTGTCCACCTCGTCCTGGGCGGTCTCCAATGCCTCGACGAGAGCCTCGTGCTCGGCCTCTGCCCGATCGGCGGCGGCGTCGAGTTCGTCGGGATCACGCCCGGTGCCGCCGCCGGAGAGCGGGGTGGACAGATTCCTGGCCCGCTCCTCGGCCAGCGAAATGGTCCCCCGGAAGCGCTCGGCGAGCGCCGACAAGGCGAACCAGGCGTCCTGCGCCGCCTGCAGTTGCGGGGTGACCTCGCGCAGCGTGGCGCTCGCGGATTCCTGTGCCGCGGTGGCCTCGGCGAGCTCGCGCTGCACCCGGTTGCGGTGCTCGACCGCCGTCTGCTCGTCCTGCGAATCGCGGGCGATCTGGTCCCGCAATTGCGCGAGATCGTCGGCCAGCAAACGCATCCGGGCGTCCCGGAGATCGGCCTGCACGCCGGCGCGCGCGACGGGCCACCGCCGCCTGCCGGCCCAACGGGCCGAGCTGGCGGCGAATCTCACCGGTCAGGTCGGTCAGCCGGTTGAGGTTGGCCTGGGAGGACTCGAGCCGGCGCTGTGCCCGCTCCTTGCGCTTGCGGTGCTTGAGCACCCCGGCGGCCTCTTCGATGAAAGCCCGACGGTCCTCCGGGCGCGCCGACAACACCGCGTCGAGCTGGCCCTGGCCGACGATCACGTGCATTTCCCGGCCGATGCCGGAGTCGGACAGCAACTCCTGGATGTCCAGCAACCGGCACGACGAGCCGTTGATCTCGTATTCGCCCGCGCCATCGCGGAACATCCGGCGGGTGATCGACACCTCGGAGTAATCGATGGGCAGGGCGCCGTCGGAGTTGTCGATGGTGAGGGTGACCTCGGCACGGCCCAGCGGCGGCCGGTCGGCGGTGCCGGCGAAGATGACGTCTTCCATCTTGCCGCCGCGCAGCGCCTTGGCGCCCTGCTCGCCGAGCACCCAGGCGATCGCGTCGACCACGTTGGACTTGCCGGATCCGTTGGGACCCACGACCGCGGTGATGCCCGGCTCGAACCGCAAGGTGGTGGACGAGGCGAAGGACTTGAAACCCTTCATGGTGAGGGACTTCAGGTGCACGGTGGACCGGTCCCTCCCTTCCACACTCGGGTGCCCGCCGTCGCATCCGGCCGGGCATGGCGGCGTGCAGGTGACGCTACCTGCCGGGCTCGTCCGGACCGGGGATCTCGCGGCGCTGAGTCGCGGCGCCGGTCGTCGCTCCGGCTGTGACGCGGGTCACCGGCCGAGCGGGTCAGCGCTCGTTGAACCCGCGGAACCCGCCCCGGGCGTCACTGAACTGGTACGTGACGGTGTCCACGCCGCCCGGCGTGTTCGCTCCGCGCAGTTGGCCGAGCAGGTTCTCGCAGGCCTGCTGCGGGCCTTCGACGACGACCTCGACCCGCCCGTCGTACAGGTTGGTCGCGGTGCCGACGAGCCCCAGTTCCAGCGCGCGGGATCGGGTCCACCAGCGGAAGCCGACGCCCTGGACATAGCCGGCCACCCACGCCGTCATCCGGACGGTGCCGGTCGGCCCGGTGCCCGGTCGCCCCGGCGTCGGCCCCTCGCTGATCCGCGGCCGGCGCCTGCTGGCTGTCCTGATCGGTACTGCCGCCCCGTCGCCATTTCATGGCAACCATCCTGCCGTCCCGCGCCCGCGCTGTCGCGTCCCGGGCGCGGGGCGGTCGGCCGTCACGCCTGACGTGGGTCGGGGGCGCGGTACACCGTCAGCCGGCGCTCGTCGATGGCCAGCTCGATGCTCTCCACCGGATCGGTGACCTCGCCGTCGTGCGCGGCGGGCAGCGGCCCGGAGAGCGACGTGATGTTCACCCGGCCGCTCTCCAACGAGCCGAAGACGCTGGTGCGCTCGGCGATGCCGATCAGCGACGCCAGCACCGCGCGGGTCCGGGAGAGTCGCCGATCGGCCCGCAGGTACTGCACGTCAAGCACCCCACCGGCCAACTGCTCTCGCCAGGACGGCGCGAGACCCCTTGGGACGTAACGGCCGTTGCCGATGAACACCATCCAGACCGGGACCCTGGCGCCGTTGATCTCCAGATCGACCGGCGTCTCGTGCCGCAGTGTCTTGAGCAACGCGTAGGCGGTGGCCGGCCACTTGCCCATGCGGTGCGCGTTCCGGTCCCTGCGGTTCACCATCTGCGGGTACAGGCCCATGCTGGCGGTGTTCAGGAACGCCGTGGTGTCGATGGTGGCCAGGTCGACCATGCCGGCGTTCCCGGACTCGACCGCGGCGACCGTGTCGGCGTCCTTGTCCAGGCCGAGCGCCTTGGCGAAGTGGTTCAACGTGCCGGCCGGGAACACCGCGAGCGGCAGCTTCCGGTGGTGCGCGACCTGCGCGACGCTGGCGACCGACCCGTCCCCGCCGGCCACGCCGAGCGCGACCACGTCATCGCCGATCAGCCCCGCCAGGTCGGTTCCCGGGTCCCAGGCGACGACCTTGGCATCCGGCAGCGCCCTGGTGATGGACTCCCCGGCCCCGTCCGAGCTGCCGGACTTGTTGTTGACCACGACCGTCAGGCCGGCGCCGCCGAGCAGCGCGGGCGCCTCGCCGGCGGCCATCAGCGCCGGCCCCCAGGGCTTGACCGGCCACAGCGTCTTGCCGAGCAACGCCATCCCGACGCCGATCGCGGCACCGGCCCAGACATCCGAGCGGTGGTGCACGCCGACGTGCACCCGCGAGTAGGCAACCGCGGCCGCAACCGGAACGAGCAGCGCGGACGCGGCCGGGAATTCCATCGACGCGCCGGTGGCGAACGCCGCTGCGGACGCGGCGTGCCCGCTGGGGAACGACGAGGTCCACGGCGCCTTGTCCACCCGGCGGCCGAGCGCGGTGCGTTCGATGTCCGGACGGCGTCGGCCGACAACGGGTTTGACGACCACGTTCGACACGAAGCTGGACGCACCCAGGGTGACCAGACCCCGGATCGCCGCGCGGCGGCCCCGCTTCCCGGTCAACGCGAGCCCGGCGGCCATGCCCATCCAGAGCCGCCCGTGGTTCGCGGACATGCTCAGGTAGCGCAATGCGTGGTCGATCGGCCGGGGAACGGCGGCGACCGCCGGGGTCTCGTTCGGGTCGAGGACGTTCTCGCTCGGGGGCATCCTGCTGACTCTACGAAATCGGCAGGAAGTCAGCAGGAGATGGTCACCGGGAGAGCGTCACCGGGACTGCCGTGGCCGGCGCTGGCAGTGCGGGCAGAAGTACGACGAGCGGTTCATGAACGCGTCCCGGCGGATCGGTGTGCCGCACCGCGGGCACGGCCGATCGACCTGGCCGTAGGCGTTCAGCGACCGGTCGAAGTACCCCGATTCGCCGTTGACGTTGACGTAGAGCGAGTCGAAGGACGTCCCGCCGGCGCTGCAGCGCCTGCGTCATGACCTCGGTCGCGGCGTCGAGCACGGCGGTGACCACCGGCCGGGTCATCGACGCGGTCGGTCGGGCGTAGTGCACCTTCGCGCGCCAGAGCGCCTCGTCCGCGTAGATGTTGCCGATCCCGGAGACCACCGTCTGGTCGAGCAGCGCGCGTTTGATCTCGGTGTGCTTGCGCCGGATGGTGGCGACCGCCGCCGGCATCGAGAACGCCGCCTCCAGCGGGTCGGGGGCGATGTGCGCGATCGGGTCGGGCAGTTCCGCCCCACCCGCCGCGAACGCCATCCCGCCGAACGTGCGCTGGTCCAGGAAGTCGACGTCCGGCCCGCCGTCGTCGAAGGAGAACCGGATCCGCAGGTGCGGGTGACGTTCGGCGCCGACACCCGCGACGCGGCCGGCGATGCGGAACTGCCCGCTCATCCCCAGATGCGCCAGGATGGCGTCGCCGTCATCCAGCGCCCACCACAGGTATTTGCCCCGGCGCCGCACGGCGGTGACCCGATGGCCGACGACCACGGCCTGGAAATCGGCGGCGCCGCCGACGTGCCGGCGGACGGCGCGATCGGAGTAGACGGCGACGGAGCTGATTCGCCGGTCGACGACATGGGTGGTGAGGCCGCGCCGGACGACTTCGACTTCGGGGAGTTCAGGCACCGGGCGACGGGGCCGGGCCATCCGCAGGACCGTCGCTGCCGGCGGCCCCGTCAGCGTCTGCTGAGCCGTCGGGGCTGTCGGTTCCGGCTGAGCC
Organism: uncultured Actinomycetota bacterium; assembly: GCA_963709895.1. Lineage (GTDB taxonomy): Bacteria > Actinomycetota > Actinomycetes > Mycobacteriales > Nakamurellaceae > Nakamurella. Next base: position 106,899 of record CAVPYD010000010.1, read on the forward strand.
GTCGGGGCCGTCGGTGTCGGCTGTGCTGTCAGCGCCGTCTGTGTTGTCGGCGCCATCAGAGCCGTTTGCCTGCAGCGAGGTGTACGCGGCGGCGGCGGCGTTCTGCTCGGCTTCTTTCTTGGTGCGGCCGGACCCCTCCCCGCGCGGGATGCCGCCCAGCAGCACCTGCGCGGCGAACAACTTGGCGTGATCCGGGCCCTCTTCGGTCACCCGGTACTCGGGGACGCCGAGGCTGCGGGACGCCGACAGCTCCTGCAGGGAGGTCTTCCAGTCCAGCCCGGCGCCCAGTTGCGGCGCGGCATCCAGAAGGTCGGCGAACAGCCGGTGCACCACGCCACGCGCGGTCTCCAGCCCGTGTTCGAGGTAGACGGCACCGATGACGGCCTCGACGGCGTCCGCGACGATCGAGGCCTTGTCCCGGCCGCCCGTCAGTTCCTCGCCACGGCCGAGCCGCAACTGTTCGCCCAGCCCGATGCCGCGGCCGACGCCGGCCAGCGCATGCATGTTGACGATCGAGGCCCGCAGCTTGGCCAGCCGCCCCTCGGGCAGCGTGGGGTGGGTGCGGTACAGCGAATCCGTGATGATCACGCCGAGGACCGAGTCCCCGAGGAATTCCAGCCGTTCGTTGGTCGGCAGCCCGCCGTTCTCGTACGCATACGAGCGGTGGGTCAGCGCGAGCACGACCAACTCGTCGCCAAGTTGGACGCCGAGTGCCGCGTTGACCACGACCGGGTCAGGCGAGTTGTGCGCACCGGACACCGGCGTCACCGCTGACCCCGCCGATCCGCCGCGCACGCCCGATCAGACTCCGACGACCTGGCGGCCCTTGTACTGCCCACAGTTCGGGCACACCTCGTGCGGCGGCTTGAGCTGGCCGCAGGCACGGTTGGGGCAGGTCGCGAGGGTGGGCACAGTGGCCTTCCACTGCGACCGGCGCGAGCGCGTGTTGCTGCGCGACATTTTCCTCTTGGGGACAGCCACGATCGAATCTCCTTGTCGTTACTTACTTACTCGCCGGACCCGGCAGGTTCGGGCCGATCCGTGTTCTGGGGGGTACCGGTCGGGAACTTCTCCCGCAGAGCGGCCCAGCGAGGGTCCAGTATCTCATGCGAGTGACCTGGTTCGAGATCGTCGAACCGTTCGCCGCATTCCACGCACAGCCCGGGGCAATCGGGCCTGCACAGCGGTGCGAGCGGCAGGGAGAGCACGACCTCGTCGCGGACCACGGGTTCGAGGTCGACGAGGTCGTCGATGAGCCGCTCGACCTCGTCGTCGTCGGTGGTCGCTGCGGTCGCCGAATCCGGGTAGGCGTACAGCTCGCGGATCTGCGCGACCACCGGCTCGGTCAGCTCGATCAGGCAGCGGGAGCAGACGCCGACCGCGGTCGCCGCCGCGGTACCCGAGACCAGCACACCCTCGGCCACAGCCTCCAGCCGGAGGTCGAGGTCGATCTGCGCGCCGGGCGGCACCGCGACGACCTCGAGGCCCACCGGCTCGGTGACCGGGGCGGCGAGCCGCACCGCCTTCAGCGAGCCCGGCCGGCGCCCGAGCGTCCGGGCATCGATCACCCAGGGCGAGGCGTGGTTCGGACGATCGGCGGCAGACATGCGTGAACTCTCTGGGTCGGTGGGTTGAGCGCTGGCTCGGTGGCGACCCGTTCAGCGCGGGTGACGCAGAGCAACCGTTCCAGAGTACGTGACCGGACCGCCCGGCGACGAATCCGTCGCGAACGAGCCAGGATCGATCAGTCGCGGAAGTCGGCCACTCCCCCGGTGCGCAGCGCCGTGCGTCCGCGGCCGATGGTGCGCAGCGTGGTGGTCAGCGTCTCCTCCATGTTGCCCAGAGTCGCGTCCACGTAGGAATCGCAGTCCTGCCGGAGCCGGTCGGCGTCGGCGTGGGCGGAGTCGAGGATCCGGGCTGATTCAGCGTGCGCCACCTGGACGACCTCGGTCTGCGACACCAGCCTGGCCTGTTCGGCCCTGCCGTCGGCGACCGAGCCCTCGTAGCTGGCCCGGCCGGCCGCGATCGCCCGTTCAGCCTCGGCGTGCGCCCTTGCCAGCAGCGAGTCGTGTTGGTCCTGGCCGGACTGCACGATGCGAGCCGCGTCCTCCTGGGCCCTGGCGACCATGGCCTCGGCCCGCGCGCTGGCCTCACCCAGGATCCGATCGGCCTCGGCGCGGGCGCCGTTGACCATGGCGTCGGCCTCCGCGTGCGCGGTGCTGACCAGCCGGTGAGCCTCCGCCTGCGCGCCGGAGACCGTGGCCGCGGCCTGCGCGGTGGCCTCGCCGATCATCTGGTCGCGATGATCCAGCACATCCTGCGCGTCGTCGACCTCGCCGGGTAGGGCGTCGCGAACGTCGTCGAGTAGTTCGAGCACGTCGCCTCGCGGGACCACGCAGGACGCCGTCATGGGCAGCCCACGGGCCTCCTCGACGATGGTCACCAGTTCGTCGAGCGCCTCGAATACCCGGTACACGTTGCATCCTCCTGATCCACGCCCGCAGTCGAGGCGTCACGGCACCTGGGTCGACACCGGCGTGGTGTCAGTCTGACAAGTCGGGAACCGGCAACTCGGCCAACACGCCCGGGGCTCCGGGTGCCCCGTGTCACCGGGAGCCGCCCACCGCCCTGCCCGCCAGTGCGGCCGAGACCACGTCGGGCAGCAGGTGCGACACGTCGCCGCCGTACGCCGCCACCTGTTTGACCAGTGACGACGACACGAACGAGTACGCCGGGCTGGTCGGCAGGAATAGCGTGTCCACCCCGGTCAGCCCGTGGTTCATCTGGGCCATCTGCAGCTCGTAGTCGAAGTCCGACACCGCTCGCAGCCCCTTGACGATCGCGCCGATGCCGGCCTCGGCGCAGTAGTCCACCAGCAGCCCGTGGAAGGAATCCACGTCGACGTTGGGCCATTCCCCGGTGACAGCGCGCAGCAGTTCCAGCCGCTCCGGCACCGCGAACAGGCCCTTCTTGTCCGGGTTGACCAGCACGGCGACGGTCACCCGGTCGAACAACCCGGCGGCCCGGCCGATCACGTCCAGGTGGCCGAGGGTGGGTGGGTCGAAAGAGCCGGGGCAGACGGCGTGGGTCATGGAGCGCGACCGTAGCAGAGCAGCGTGTCGCCGTAGCGGCGGACGCGGACTGACGTCAGCGGCTCCGGCCAGGCGGGTTCGCGGGCCTTGACCCCGCGCTCGACGATGACGTCGGCGTGCGCGGCGAGCGCTCCGGCGGTGGTCAGCCGAGTCAGTACGGCGACCAGCTCGTCCGGCGAAAGATCGTAGGGCGGGTCGGCGACGACGACGTCGAACGGGCCGATGCCCGCGGTGCCCAGGTAGGCAAGGACATCGCCCGCCACCACCGTCACGCCCTGCGTGGCCAACGCGACGTTCGATCGCAGGGCGACCAGCGCGGCCCGATCCTTCTCGACGAACACCGCCGTCGACGCACCACGGGAGATCAGCTCGAGGCCCAGCGCGCCGGAGCCGGCGTACAGGTCGAGCACCCGCGCGCCGTCGAGACCGCCGGTCGCCTGCAGCGAGTTCGCCAGCGCGGCACGGACTTTCTCGGCCGTCGGCCTGGTGTTCGCTCCGGGCGGGGTGACGAGCCGGCGGCCGCCCAGGGTGCCGCCGACGATCCTGGTCACCGCTGCACGCCCGCGTTCAGGCCGGACCCGCGGCGGATGCGGGGGTGGCCTGACCCGCGGCGGGGTTTGGGGTGGCCGGCCCGGCAGCAGGAGCCGGCACGGCGCGGCGCGGCGACCGGCAGCGGGCGCTCCGGCCGGAATCGGCGACAGCACCAGCAGCAGGTCCCCGCCCTCCACCTGCTGGACGGTGTTGATCGCGGTGCGGTGCACGAATCCGGCGTGCGGGGCGGCGATCGACGCCTCCATCTTCATCGCCTCGATGGTCGCCACGGTCGAGCCCTCCGCGACGGTGGCGCCGTCCGCCACGGTCAGCGTGACGACCCCGGAGAACGGCGCGGCGACGTGATCGGGGTTGCCCGGATCCGCCCGTTCGGTCTGCGGCACGTCGACATCCACCGTCAGGTCGCGGATCTGCAGCGGCCGCAGCTGGCCGTTCATGGTCGTCACGACCGTGCGCAGCCCCCGCTCGTCGGGCTCGCCGGTGGCCTCCAGACCGAGGTAGAGCTGCACGCCGGACCGCAGCTCGACGATGTGCTCGCCGCCGTGCACCAACCCGTACAGGTAGTCGACGGTGGGCAGCACCGACAGGTCGCCGTAGTTCCGCCGGGAGGTGGTGAACTCCTTGTACGGCCCGGGGAACAGCAGCCGGTTGAGCGTCGGGCGCGGGTCGGCGGCGAGCTCCGCCGCGTCCTGCGCGGACAGCCGGGCCGCCGGCGGAGTGTGGGTTCGGCCGCGAAGTGCCTTGGTACGGAAGGGTTCCGGCCAACCCGCGGGCGGGTCACCGAGTTCACCCTGGAGGAACCCGACCACCGAATCGGGGATGTCGAACCGCCCGGGGTCGGCCTCGAACTCGGCGGGGTCGACGCCGGCCCCGACCAGGTGCAGCGCGAGGTCGCCGACCACCTTGGACGACGGGGTCACCTTGACCAGGTGGCCGAGCATCGCGTCGGCGGCTTCGTACATCCCCTCGACGGCCTCGAACTTGGCGCCGAGGCCGAGGGCGATGGCCTGCTGGCGCAGGTTGGACAGCTGGCCGCCGGGGATCTCGTGCCGGTAGACCCGGCCGGTGGGCGAGCGCAGGCCCGACTCGAACGGCGCGTACAGCGCCCGCACCGCTTCCCAGTACGGCTCGAGGTCCTCCACCGCCCGCAGCGACAGCCCGGTGACCCGGTCGGAGTTCTCGGTCGCGGCGACCAGCGCGGACATCGGCGGCTGGGAGGTGGTGCCGGCCATCGGCGCGCTCGCCACGTCGACCGCGTCGACCCCGGCCGCCGACGCCGCCAGGTAGGTGGCCAGCTGGCCGCCGGCGGTGTCGTGGGTGTGCAGGTGCACGGGCAGGTCGAACCGTTCGCGCAACGCCCTGACCAGCCGGGCCGCGGCCGGCGCGCGCAGCAGGCCGGCCATGTCCTTGATCGCCAGCACGTGCGCGCCGGCCTGCACGATCTGCTCGGCGAGCCGGAGGTAGTAGTCCAGCGTGTACAGCTTCTCCGCCGGGTTGGACAGGTCGGCGGTGTAGCAGAGCGCCACCTCGGCGACCGCGGTGCCGGTCGCGCGGACCGCGTCGATCGCCGGGCGCATCTGGCCGATGTCGTTGAGCGCGTCGAAGATCCGGAAGATGTCCACGCCGGTGCGGGCCGCCTCGGCCACGAAGGCATCGGTGACGGCTTCGGGATACGGCGTGTAGCCGACGGTGTTGCGGCCGCGCAGCAGCATCTGCAGGGAGATGTTCGGCACCGCGTCGCGCAGGACCGCCAGCCGCTCCCAGGGATCCTCCGCCAGGAATCGCAGCGCGACGTCGTAGGTCGCGCCGCCCCACACCTCCAGGGACAGCAGGTTCGGGGTGAGCGGCGGAGACCGCGGGCGCGACGGCGACCAGGTCACGGGTGCGCACCCGGGTGGCCAGCAGCGACTGGTGCGCGTCGCGGAAGGTGGTGTCGGTGACCTTCAGCTCCGCCGCCCCGCGGAGCCAGCGCGCGAACCCGTCGGGACCGCGCTCGGCGAGCAGCTGCCGGGTGCCGTCGGGTGCCGGTCCCCCGGGTACCGCGGGCAGCTTGATGGTCGGGTCGATCAACCCGCGCGGCCGCGGGCCGTGCGGGCGGTTGACGGTGACCTCGGCCAGATAGGTGAGCAGCCGGGTGCCCCGGTCGGCCGACCGGCGGGCGGTCAGCAGCTGGGGATGGTTCTCGATGAAATCTGTGCTGACGCCGCCGGCGGCGAAATCCGGGTCCTCCACCACCGCCTGCAGGAAGGGGATGTTGGTGGACACCCCGCGGACCCGGAACTCGGCCAGCGCCCGCCGGGCCCTGGTGACGGCCTGCGCCCAGTCCCGGCCGCGGCAGGTGAGCTTGACCAGCAGGGAATCGAAGTGCGGGCTGACCTCGGTGCCGGAGTGCACGGTGCCGCCGTCGATCCGGACGCCGGCGCCACCCGGTGAGCGGTAGGTGATGATGCGCCCGGTGTCGGGCCGGAACCCGTTCGCCGGGTCCTCCGAGGTGATCCGGCACTGCAGCGCCGCCCCGGTGACGGTGATCTCGTCCTGGCGCAGACCAAGGTCCTGCAGCGTCTCCCCGGCGGCGATCCGGATCTGCGAGGCCACCAGGTCGACGGCGGTGATCTCCTCGGTGACGGTGTGCTCGACCTGGATCCGGGGGTTCATCTCGATGAACACATGCCGGCCCTGCCGGTCGAGCAGGAATTCGACGGTGCCGGCGTTGACGTAGCCGATGTGCCGGGCGAAGGCCACCGCGTCGGCGCAGATCGCCGCCCGCACCTCGGGGTCGAGGCCGACCGCGGGCGCGACCTCGATCACCTTCTGATGCCGGCGTTGCACCGAGCAGTCCCGCTCGAACAGGTGGATCGTGCCGTCCGGATTGCCGGCCGCGGCTGTGTGGTCGGCCAGGACCTGCACCTCGATATGGCGGGGATGGATGACGGCGCGTTCCAGGAAGACGGTCGGGTCGCCGAACGCGGATTCGGCCTCACGCATGGCCACTGCCAGCGCCTCGGGGAGGGCGGCCGGCTCGTCGACGCGGCGCATCCCGCGGCCGCCGCCGCCGGCCACGGCCTTGACGAATACCGGGAACCCGACATTCTTGGCGGCGGCGACCAGCGTGCCGATGTCGCTGGACGGCTCGCTGGACGGGAGCACCGGAATTCCGGCGGCGGTGGCCGCGATGATCGCCTGCGCCTTGTTGCCGGCGAGCTCCAGGACGGAGGCGCCGGGGCCGATGAAGGTGATGCCGGCCTCCGCGCAGGCCTGCGCCAGGTACGGGTTCTCGGACAGGAATCCGTAGCCGGGGTACACCGCGTCCGCGCCGGATTCCTGCGCTGCCCGGACGATCTCGGCCACGTCCAGGTAGGCCCGGACCGGGTGCCCGAGCTCGCCGATCTGGTAGGCCTCGTCGGACTGCTGCCGGTGGGTGGAGTTGCGGTCCTCGTACGGGAAGACCGCGACCGAGGCGACGCCCAGCTCGTAGGCCGCTCGGAATGCCCTGATCGCGATCTCGCCGCGGTTGGCGACCAGGATCTTCGAGAACACCTCACCACTCCCCGCACACACGTGCCGCGCCGGCGGTGGACCCGCCCTTGGCAACCTAACGTGCTGGCCGGCGGCTGGTGCGAACGGGCGTCACTCGGAGACGCGAACCGCCCCCGACGATGCGGCCGGCAGTTCGCGGCGCAGTACCCGGCTGATGATCATGCCGGGGATCATCGGAACCACGGTCAGCAGTACCAGGACCAGGATGTAGAGCGAGATGTTGGTGAGCAGCATGGGTCTCCTCGAGACGAACGGTGTGGCGGCGGACATGTGACATCGGGGCGTGCGGTTCGGATCTGAATGGATTCAGTTCTCGAAGGGGGTGACGCCGCACCACCCACCTGGTTGCCGACGGCGCGCAGTGTCACCCGAACGGCGCACTCGGCACTGGGCACTCGGCACGACCGTCAGCCCTTGTCGAGGTAGTCCTGACTCTCCGCGGAGATGACGGCGGACACCATGTCCGCCATGCCCGGCCACTGGGACATCTCGGGGTCGTCGCCGACCAGTCCCTGGGCGTCGTCCCTGGCCTGCGCGATGACGTCCTTGTCGCGGAGCAGGGACAGCAACCGCAGCGAGCTCGCTCGGCCGGCCTGCGAGGTGCCCAGCACATCGCCCTCGCGCCGCAACTCGAGGTCGGCCTCGGCGAGCGCGAAGCCGTCGTTCGTCGCGGCGACGGCCGCCAACCGTGCCCGGCCGGCAGCGTTCTCGTGCCCCTCGGTGACCAGCAGGCAGACCCCCGGCGCCGAGCCGCGGCCCACCCGGCCGCGCAGCTGGTGCAGCTGCGACATGCCGAACCGCTCGGCATCCATGATCACCATCATCGACGCGTTGGGGACGTCAACGCCGACCTCGATCACCGTGGTCGCGACCAGCACGTCGATGTTCCCGGCCGCGAAGGAGCGCATCACCTCGTCCTTCTCGTTGGCCGGCAGCCGGCCGTGCAGCACCGCCAGCCGCAGCCCGGCCAGCGGCCCGTCCCGCAGCGTCTGGGCCACCGCCGTCACCGACAGCGGCGGCCGCGGCGCGGTGTCGCTCGGACCGTCTGCTGATCCGTCCGCCGGCCCCAGCCCATCGAACTCCAGAGCGCTGCCGTCGTCGGACGCCTCGCTCTCGTCGTCACCGATCTTGGGGCAGACGACGTACGCCTGGTGGCCCTTGCCGACCTCCTCGCGGACCCGTTCCCAGGCCCTGTCGAGCCACGCCGGCTTCTCGGCCGCGGGCACCACGGTGGTGGAGATCGGCGACCTGCCCTTGGGCAGCTCGGACAGGATCGAGGTGTCCAGGTCGCCGTAGACCGTCATCGCGACGGTGCGCGGAATGGGCGTTGCCGTCATCACCAGCACATGCGGCGGGTTGCCCGCCGGATGCCGGGTGCGCAGCGCGTGCCGCTGCTCGACCCCGAAGCGGTGCTGCTCGTCGACGACGATCAATCCGAGGTTGCCGAAGAAGACGCCCTCGGACAGCAGCGCGTGGGTGCCGACCGCGATGCCAGGCGCACCGGACGCGATGGCCAGCAACGCTTTTCGCCGCGCGGCCGCGGACAGCGAGCCGGTGAGCAGGGTGATCGTGGTCGCCTCCGGCGGCGCGCCGAGCTCGCCGCCGCGACCCAGTGGGCCGAGCACGTCGCGCAGCGACCGGGCGTGCTGGGCGGCCAGCACCTCGGTCGGCGCGAGCATCACCGCCTGCCGCCCCGAGTCCAGCACCTGCAGCATGGCGCGCAGCGCAACCACGGTCTTGCCCGACCCGACCTCGCCCTGCAGCAGCCGGTTCATCGGATGGATGGTGGCCAGGTCGGTGGCGATGATCTCGCCGACGAGTTGCTGTCCGACGGTGAGCGCGAACGGCAGGTTGCGGTCGAACTCGTCGAGCAGGCCGCCGTCGATCCGCGGGCACGGTTCGGCGGGGAAGTTGCGCGCGTCGGCCCGGCGGCGGGCCAGCACCAGCTGGATCGCCAAGGCCTCGTCGTAGCGCAATCGGCGCAGGGCGGCGTCCAGGTACTGCTGGGTGCGCGGGCGGTGGATGTCACGCAGCGCGGTGCCGAGGTCGACAAGGCCGTGCCGAGCCAGCAGCACCTGTGGGACCGGATCGGCCAGCTCGCCGAGCACATCCAGCACCGTCCGGATACAGCGTTGCACCAGTGCCTGGGTCAATCCCTCGACCAGCGGGTACACCGGGATCACCCCACCGGGGAACGACTCGATCACCTCGATCGCGGCGGCGCCCTTGTCCTTCTCACCCTTGCCGTTCGTGGCGGCCGGCTGCCGCCGACGCCGGCACCCGCGCCGTTGCCCCGGCCGTCGTCCAGGATGGCGACCGAGGGGGAGCTCATCTGCAGCTTCCCGTTGAAGAGACTGACTTTTCCGGAGAACATCGCGTCGGCGCCCGGCCGCAGCTGCTTGGACCAGTGCCGCTGGTTGAAGAAGGTGCAGGTGAGTTTGCGGTGGCTGTCCGCGATCACGATGTTGGTGATGTGGCTGACGCCGCGTTTGCCGCCCGCCCGCGCCCGGTTGCGCGCGTACCCCAGTTCGCGCTCCTCGATGGTGACCACCTTCGCCCATACCGTCGCCCGCTCGCCGACGACCAGTTCGGCCAGATCGGTGAGCTTGCCCCGCTGGTCGTACTTGCGGGGGTAGTAGCGGAGCAGATCCCCGACGGTATGCACGTCGATCCGCTCGGCCAGCTTCGCGGCGGTCCGCCCGCCGACCACCCTGTCCAAGGTGCTGGTCAGGTCGATCTTGTCCATGGCTCCCCTCCGCCGGCACTGGCCCTCGGATCCATCTTGACGTGCCACCCCGACAGCGCCGACCTCGGCGCGCCAGCGACATCCGGGTGGTGCGCCGGACCCTCCCGCACCGGCCCGACGGCGCGGTCAGCCGCGGTCGGTGATCTGCAGATCGAAGGCGGTGCCGTAGGCGTAGACCTGCCCGACCACCTCCGCCGGCCGGTCGGTGTGCACATGGAACGTGTGCCAGGACCCCTCGCCGGACGCCCAGACCGCGACCTCGTCGGCCAGCCCGCGCAGCTCGGCAGCCAGCGCCCTGGCGCTGCCTGGCTCAACGCCGATCTGGAAGGTGATCTCCGCCGGAAACGGATGCCCGCCGTTCTCCCCCGGTCCTGCTCCGCAGCTCGCCGGCTCGGCGGCCGGCTCGGGCTGCCGCGTGACGTGCTCGAGGGCCACCAGCAGCAGCCCGACGAGCGCCCGCACCCGGTAGTCCGCCCGTTCCTGCGCGTTCTCCGGCAGGCCCACCCGCCAGCCGCGGGCCACGCCCGCGGCAGCGCCGGCGATCTGGTGCAGGTCGGCGCCGTCGACGACGAGTTCGGCGGCGCTGACCCCGGCCAGCCGCGCCGACTCCGCCGCGGTCGGCTCCGCGGCGCCGGACGGGCCGGTCGGGCGGTACGAGGTGGACACGAATTCGCTGTACAGCGCGGCCGCGCCCGCGTTCAGGCCGGCCACCAGCGCCAGCGACCCCGGGTCGCCGATCGGCTCACCGCCGCTTCTGCAGGTCCGCGCCTGGCCCCGGCCATGGTCCGGCGCGTCTCGGCGACGCCCGCGGCCACCGCGGTGAGATAGCTCTGCAGCATTCGCGCGGCGAGTTCGGTCGGCCGGGTCGGCGCTCGGGTGTCGACGGATCGGGCTCCGGATCGAATCTGGCCGATCGCCGCCCGCACCTGCAGCCGGCCGTCGACGATGACAGCTCGACTCTTCCTCGGTGGGGCGGATCCCCCACAACGGCATCAAGGGATGATCGGGGTCCAGCGCACGGCCGAACCAGAGGTCGACCAACTCGGCGTCGAAGGACGTCATGGCGTCCATGGTGCACCCGCGGCCAGCCACCCGCTTCCAGCGGCCTGCCCACGTCGATCCTGCTGAACGGTGCGAACGGGTTGCGCGCCGGCCACGACGATCGCGGGAATTTGGTGCGCGGTGCGCCTGTCAGTACTCTGGTGGGGTTGCCCGGCGCACGCCGGGCCTTCTCAAGCTTGCTCTGGTCGACCCGATGGTCGATCGCACTACATCGATAGGGGTGTTCGGCGTGGCTGCCGTGTGTGACGTGTGTGGCAAGGGTCCCGGTTTCGGGATGAACGTATCCCACTCCCATCGCCGGACCCATCGTCGGTGGGACCCGAACATTCAGCCGGTGCGGGCGCAGGTGGCACCGGGCACCGTGCGGAAGCTCGAACGTCTGCACGTCGTGCCTGAAGGCCGGCAAGGTCGTCCGCGGCTGACGCCGACGCCGCGTGCCGACTGCACTGTCGGCGGTCGCGAATAGGCATGATACGGAATGGCGGTGCCCACACCGGGCACCGCCTTTTTGCTGTCGCAAGTTCGTGTGTCACACGGTGTGATGCACCGCTGGCGTCATCCGACGACGACGGTCCGCGCGGCGCGGTCATAAGGTGGTGCGGCCGGTCCCGATCCACAAGGTGACCACGTATCCGATCGGGAGCGCGTAGGCGAGGATGTGAGCAACCAGACCCACGCCGGAACAGCGGTCGGACTGACCCGCTCCGACAATGGCGAAGACCGCGACGTGCCCTATGGTCCAAGGCAGCGCGATCTTCAGCGTGTTGCGGAGAACGGCCCGCCGAAACGGGATCCGTGACCCGTCTGTCGCGTCGACGACCCGCAGTCTGCGGCTGCGTTTGCCGACCGTGGCCTGCCGTGCGCTCGACTCGAACCAGGCAAACGCCGCAGTCACCGGCGCCACCAGCAGCACCGTCCCGATGATCAGCACCGTCAGCGGGCTCACCTGCTGGTCACCCCGGCGATGTACAAGGGCACGCCGACGGCCACCGTGACCGCGACCCATCCAAGGATGCAGAGCCAGTCGACCAGCATGGCGACCATCCGATCCCGGGGATGCCGCAGGTACGGGGGCACCCCGGACTCAGGCCGGGTCGGCGAGCCGCCACATCCACCCGTGGGTGTCGGGCCGGTGCCCGTACTGCAGCGCGGTCAGCTCGTCACGCAGCTTCATGGTGACCGGGCCGGCCTGCCCGCCGTTGATCTCGAAGGCTCCGTCGGCGTGCTTCACCGAGCCGACCGGGGTGATCACCGCCGCGGTGCCGCAGGCGAAAACCTCGGTCAGCTCACCGCTGTCGGCCTTCTTGGCCCATTCGTCGGTGGAGATGCGCCGTTCGCTCGCCGGGTGGCCGAGCTCGCGACTCAACGTGAGCAGCGAATCGCGGGTGACCCCCGGCAGCAGTGACCCGGACAGCTCCGGGGTGACGATCTCGGCGTTGGGGCCCGGAGCCGAAGACGAAGAACAGGTTCATCCCGCCCATCTCCTCGACCCAGCGCCGTTCCACCGCGTCCAGCCAGACGACCTGGTCGCAGCCCTTCTCCGCGGCCTGCGCCTGCGCGGCCAGGGAGGCCGCGTAGTTGCCACCGGTCTTGGCGGCCCCGGTGCCGCCGGGCGCGGCCCGCACGTACTCGGTGGACCACCACACGCTGACCGGTTTGACGCCGCCGGCGAAGTACGCGCCGGCGGGCGAGGCGATCAGGCAGTAGATGTAGCTGGACGAGGGCCGCACGCCCAGGCCCACCTCGGTGGCGAACACGAAGGGCCGCAAGTACAACGACGCCTCGCCCCCGGACGCCGGCACCCACGCCCGATCGACGGCGACGAGCTCGCGCAGGGACTGCAGGAACAGCTCCTCGGGCAGCCGCGGCATGCCGAGCCGGTCGGCGGACCTGGCCATCCGGGCGGCGTTCTGATCGGGCCGGAAGGAGGCGATCGAGCCGTCCGGCTGGGTGTACGCCTTCAGCCCCTCGAAGATCTCCTGGCCGTAGTGCAGCACCATGGTCGCCGGGTCGAGGCTGAACGGGCCGTACGGCACCACTCGCGGGTCGTACCAACCGGTGCCCGCCTCATAGTCGATGACGACCATGTGATCGGTCATGAAGCGGCCGAAACCCGGCGCGGCATGGATCTCGGCGAGCCTGCCGGCGCCGATCGGAGCCGGATGCGGCTCACGTCTGAAGGTGGCCGGCTCGGGTCCGGAGGTGGCGGGCGCGGTCGTCATGACATCAGGATATCGCGATACTAGGACGTCCAAGTATCGGGTATTCGGGAGCCGCCGATCCGACGCCGGACGGGCTCGCGGCGACGAGATCCGCAGGGCCCTACCGCACGTGCGACGGCACGAACGGCGGCTTGACCACCCGCACCCGCATCCGGCGTCCGCGCACGTCCACCGCGATCTCGTCGTTCTCGCTCACCCCGGCCGCGGTGTCGATCAGCGCGAGCCCGATGCCCTGTCCCAGCGTCGGCGAGAAGGTGCCCGAGGTGGTCTCGCCGATCCGCTTCCCGTCGGCGTCCAGCACGCCCAGGTGCCCGCGCAGCACGCCACGGTCCAGCGCCAGCAGGCCCCACAGCGACCGCGCCGGGCCCGGCCTCCTTCTCCGCGAGCAGGGCGTCCCGGCCGAAGAACGCGGGCTTGCGCCAGCCGACCGCCCAGCCCACCCGCGCCTGCACCGGGCTGATCTGCGGGCTGAGGTCCTGCCCGTGCAGCGCGTAGCCCATCTCGGTCCGCAGCGTGTCCCTGGCACCCAACCCGGCCGGACGGCCGCCGCGCAGACCAGCCTCGTGCAGCAGCGCGTCCCAGACCGCGGGCGCGGCGTCCCAGGCCGGCAGCAGCTCGTACCCGTGCTCGCCGGTGTAGCCGGTGCGGCACACCCGCACCTGCGTGCCCTTCGAAATCCGCGTCGGCCCAGGCCATGTAGTCAAGGGCGGTGGGCAGGCCCAGTGACTCGACCACCTCCGCCGCCGCGGGTCCCTGAACGGCGATCACCCCGAAGTCCCGGTGCCGGTTGACCACCGACACCCCGGGCGGCGCCGCGGCGGCCAGCGCCTGCACCACCGCGGCGGTGTTGGCCGCGTTCGGCACCAGGAAGACCTCGTCGTCGGACACCAGATAGGCGATCAGGTCGTCGATGACGCCACCGGAGTCGTTGCAGCACATGGTGTATTGCGCCTGACCCGGCGCAGATCCGGGACAGGTCCGCGGTCAGGCTGTCGTTGACGAACCGGGCAGCGCCCGGACCGGTGACCGACGCCTTGCCCAGGTGCGAGACGTCGAAGACGCCCACCGCGGTGCGCACCGCGGTGTGCTCGGCGACCACCCCGGCGCCCGCGTAGGAGATCGGCATGTCCCAGCCACCGAAGGCGCCCATCGTCGCGCCCAGGGCCAGGTGCCGGGTGTGCAGCGGCGAGTGCAGCAGGGATTCCTCGGTCGGGCCGGGGTCGTCGGGGTCAGCCATGATCCAGACCGTAACCCGCGCCGCGTGCGGGTGCGCACGCCTACTACCGTGCAGGGTCCGAGCCCGATCGTCGAAGGAGCACGTCGACCCATGACGCGACTGAGTCTGTCCATCGCCTCACCCGGCACCACGGCGGCCGACGCCGTCGTGCTGGGCGTCTACCAGGGGGCGGACGGGCCCGCGGCGGCCGACCCGGCGTTCGACGCCGCGGTTCAGGCGCTGGCCCTGGCCGGCGCCAGCGGCAAGCCTGGTACGGTGACCACCATCCCGGCCGCCGGCCTGGTCGGCGCCGAGCGGATCATCGGCGTCGGATTGGGTCGCGCCGCCGGCCGAGGCGGACACGGCAGAGCAGAGCGCCGCGCACCGCGAGCGGGTGCGCCAGGCGGCCGGCGCGGCATCGCGGTCCGCGGCCGGCCGGGGCAAGGTGCATCTCGACCCTGTCGCAGATCGACCTGGGCGCCGCCGCCGAGGGGCACCTGCTGGGTGCCTACGTCTTCGACACCTACAAGGCGCCCGGCCAACCGCCCGTCGGGCAACTGGTGCTCAGCGTTCCGTCCGCCGACAAGAAGGCCAAGGCCGAGCTTCGTCGCGCCGAGATCACCGTCGAGGCAGTCGCTTTCGCCCGCAGCCTGGTGAACTCGGCGCCGAACGACCTGCCCCCGGCGGTGTTCGCCGATCGCGCCGCCGCGGCCGCCCGCGAGGCGGGCCTGACGGTCCAGGTGCTGGACGAGAAGGCGCTGGCCAAGGGCGGCTACGGCGGGATCCTGGGCGTCGGGTCCGGCTCGTCCCGGCCGCCCAGGCTGGTCCGGGTCAGCTACACGCCCGGCCGGCGCGAAGGCCTCGGTCGCGCTGGTCGGCAAGGGGATCACCTTCGACTCGGGCGGTCATGTCGATCAAGCCGGCGGCGAAGATGGACCAGATGACCAGCGACATGGCCGGCGCCGCCGCCGTCGTCGCGACGGCCATCGCCGCCGCCAAGTTGCAACTGCCGATCGCGGTGACCGCGACCGCCGCGCTGGCGGAGAACCTGCCGTCCGGCACCGCCTATCGGCCCGGTGACGTGCTGCGCCACTACGGCGGCGCCAAGGGCAAGGGCACCGGCAAGACCGTGCATGTGTTGAACACCGACGCGGAGGGCCGGCTGGTGCTCGCCGACGCCATCGTGCGGGCCTGCGAGGACAACCCCGACTACCTGCTGGAGACCGCCACGCTGACCGGCGCCCAGGTGGTGGCGCTGGGCAACCGGACGATGGGCGTGATGGGCTCGCCGGAACTGCGTGACCGGGTTGCCGAACTGGCCCGCGAGGTGGGCGAGGGCGGCTGGGCGATGCCGCTGCCCGAGCATCTGCGGGAGGGTCTGGACTCGCCGCTGGCCGACCTGGCGAACATCGCCGGGGAGCCGGGCGGCGGGATGCTGGTGGCGGGTCACTACCTGGCGGCGTTCGTCCCGGACGGCCTGGACTGGGCGCACCTGGACGTCGCCGGCCCCGCGTTCAACAGCGGCAAGCCGTACGGCTACACCGGCCCCGGCGGGACCGGTGTCCCGGTTCGGACGCTGCTCGCCGTGCTGCAGGACATCGCCGCCCGCTGACAGGCTGACGTCACGATCGCCGACGGCCGGCCGTTCGGCCAGTCGGTCAGTCGGTCGGTCAGCGGTCCTTCGAGTCGCCCAGCGCGTCGCGCTGGGCGCGCTCACGCAGGATGTTCTGCCGGCGCGAGTAGTCCCGCATCCGCTGGGGGTAGCCGACAACGGTCGCGTCGTAGATCGGCAGCGAATTGTCGTGGGCGAACTCCCGCGCCGCCTTCGGCGAGGCGATCCGCCGCCGGGTGAACTCCCCGTCGTGCGCGACCAGCACGACGCTGGTCTCGGTCACGGCCGTCTTCGGTTCCACGAAGATCTCCACGCCGCGCCGGAGCGAGGCCCACAGGGCGAGTTCTTCCGTCACCGCCTTGCGCTCGGAGCGTTTGGGTCGCGACGGTCCGCGCCGCAACCAGGAGAACATGCCCATGACCTACATCGCCGCCTACTCGCTGTTGCCTCCCGGCCTCTGGCGCCTCGATTCGCCTTCGGCGAACAGCCGTGTGCGTTGGCATCGAGAGCCCCTGACCGGCGTTGACATCCAGTGTTCCCGATCGTCCGGCGCGTCGTGGATCGCTCGATGCTCAGTGCTGATCGTGAGCGGTCGACCCAGCGGACGACGTCGCCGAGTCCGGCTGGTTCGCGTGGCTCGAGCCGGGCTCGTCCCCGGACGACGCGGCCGACCCGCAGGGCGCCGGGACGCGGAGGATGCCAAGATGGACAACGCGCCGGACCGGGCGGGTTGGCAAGCGACGCATCACGTCCGTCCGTCCAGCGGAAGCCGCTCGACCGTCCGACGCCGAAAGCCGACAGACACAGCCCGACAGCACAGCCCCACCGCAAGTCCCGAGACCGCACGCACCCGACATATTCCGCACCACCGTCACAGCGAACCGAGGAGCAGTCATCCGATGAGCGATACCAACGTCGATCTGGTCGTTCTCGGCGGGGGGTCCGGCGGTTACGCCGCTGCCCTGCGCGCCGCCGAGCTGGGCTCGTCGGTGGTCCTGATCGAGAAGGAGAAGGTCGGCGGCACCTGCCTGCACTGGGGCTGCGTTCCGGCCAAGACGCTGCTGCATGCCGCGGAGGTGGCCGACGAGGCCAAGGACGGGCCGTCCATCGGCGTCACCACCACCTTCACCGGCGTCGACGTACCCGCCCTGCTCAAGTACAAGGACGGCATCATCAATCGGCTCTACAAGGGGCTGCAGGGCTTGATCAAGTCCCGCAAGATCCAGGTCGTCGAGGGCGAGGGCAAGTTCGTCGGCCCGAACACCGTGGTGGTCGGCGGCGACCGGTACATCGGCAAGGACGTGGTGCTGGCCACCGGTTCCTACTCCCGCTCGCTGCCCGGGCTGGAGATCGAGGGCCGGGTCATCACCTCGACCCAGGGGCTGAGCCTGGAGTGGATCCCGGAGACGGCGATCGTGCTGGGCGGCGGCGTCATCGGCGTCGAGTTCGCCTCGACCTGGGCGTCGTTCGGCACCAAGGTGACCATCGTCGAGGCGCTGCCGACCCTGGTCCCGCTGGAGGACCCGTGGGCGTCAAAGCTGCTGGAGCGCGCGTTCCGCAAGCGCAAGATCGACTTCAAGACCGGCGTGCGCTTCCAGGGCGTCAAGCAGGACGACTCGGGCGTGACCGTCAGCCTGGAGGACGGCACCACGCTGACTGCCGACCTGCTGCTCGTCGCGGTCGGCCGCGGGCCGTACACCGCCGGCTGCGGGTACGAAGAGGCCGGCATCACCATGGAGCGCGGCTGGGTGATCACCGACGAGCGGCTGCACACCAACCTGCCGCACGTCTACGCCGTCGGCGACATCGTGCCCGGCCTGCAGCTGGCGCACCGCGGCTTCCAGCAGGGCATCTTCGTGGCCGAGGAGATCGCCGGGCTGAACCCCAGGGTGATCCCCGACGCGGAGATCCCGAAGATCACCTACTGCGACCCCAACGTCGCGTCGGTCGGCCTCACCGAGGCGAAAGCCAAAGAGGTGCACGGTGAGTCGTCGATCGAGACCTACGTCTACGACCTCGGCGGCAACGGCAAGTCGCAGATCCTGAAGACCGCCGGCGGGGTGAAGCTGGTCCGGGTCAAGGACGGCCCGATCGTCGGCATGCACCTGGTCGGTGCCCGGGTCGGCGAGCTGCTCGGCGAGGCCCAACTGATCGTCGGCTGGGAGGCCCATCCCGAGGACGTCGCCCCCTACCTGCACGGTCACCCGTCGCAGTACGAGGCGGTCGGCGAGGCGATCCTGGCGCTGGCCGGAAAGCCGCTGCACGTCCACGACTGAGTTCCCGGCCGATCGGTCTCGGCCAACCCGCGCAGACCCTCGACCCACCCATCGGCTCGCTGCATCAACCAGCCGCCCCGAACCCGCTATCCGAGTCCACGACACCCGGTTACAGGCAGGAGATTCACCTCATGTCCCACTCCGTCCAGATGCCGGCTCTCGGTGAGAGCGTCACCGAGGGCACCGTCACCCGCTGGCTCAAGGCCGTCGGCGAGGAGGTCGCGGTCGACGAGCCGTTGCTCGAGGTCTCTACGGACAAGGTCGACACCGAGATCCCGTCCCCCTACGCGGGCGTGCTCGAGAAGATCGTCGTCGGCGAGGACGAGACCGCCGAGGTCGGCGCCGAACTCGGGGTGATCGGCGACGGATCCGGGGCATCGGGCGACGGCGGCGCGGTGACTGGGGCAGTGGCGATCTGCCGCCGGACGCCGAAGGCGCACCGGAACCGGCTCCCGAGCCGGAGGCGGTGCCCGCCGCGCAGTCCTCTGCCCCGGCCGAGGCACCCTCGACGGACACCGAGGCGCCGGCCGAGAAGCCGACCGCCGGCACCGGCGGGTCGACCGGCTCTGGGACGTCGGTGACACTGCCGGAGATGGGCGAGTCGGTCACCGAGGGCACCGTCACCCGCTGGCTCAAGGCCGTCGGTGACGAGGTCGCCGTCGACGAACCGCTCGTCGAGGTCTCCACCGACAAGGTCGACACCGAGGTGCCGTCCCCCGTGGCCGGCACGCTGCTGGAGATCAGCGTCGGCGAGGACGAGACCATCCAGGTGGGCGGCCAGCTTGCCGTGATCGGTGACGCCGGTGCCGCGCCCGCTGCTGCCCCTGAACCCGAGCCCGCTCCCGAACCGGCCAAGCCGGCTGCCCCACAGGCCGCGCCCGCTCCATCGGCACCGCCGAAGCCGCCGACCCCGCCCGCACCGGCGGCGCCGCCGGCGCCCGCGGCCGCTCCGGCGGCAAAGGCCCCGGCCCCCGCCGTGCAGGCCATCCCGCCTGCCAAGGTCCCAGAGGGCACCTACGTCACGCCGGTGATCCGCAAGCTCGCCGCGGACAGCGGGGTCGACCTGTCGACCGTCAAGGGCACCGGCGTGGGCGGACGCATTCGCCGCGAAGACGTGGTGGCCGCCGCGGAAGCCGCCAAGGCGGCCGCGGCCGCTCCCGCCCCGGCAGCTGCACCGGCAGCGGCGGCATCGGCACCCGCCGCCGGCGGCGGGGCACCCAAACCCGACGCCGCCGCCACTGCCCTGATCGGCACCACCGTCAAGCTGCCGCGCATCCGGCAGTCCATCGCCAAGAACATGAAGTTCGGCCTGGACACGGCGGCCCAGCTGACCACGGTGATCGAGGTCGACGTCACCCGCGTTGCCCAGCTGCGAGCCAAGGCCAAGTCCGGTTTCGCCGCCCGCGAGGGCGTGAACCTGTCGTTCCTGCCGTTCTTCGTCAAGGCCGCGATCGAGGCCCTGAAGGTCTACCCGGTGATCAACTCCACACTGTCCGAGGACGTCAAGGAGATCACCTACCACGGCAGCGTCAACCTCGGCATCGCGGTGGACACCCCGCGCGGGCTGATCGTCCCGGTGATCAAGGGTGCCGACGACCTGAACATCGGCGGCCTGGCGCGCAAGATCGCCGACCTGGCCAAGCGAACCCGGGACAACAAGATCGGTCCGGACGAGCTGTCCGGCGGCACCTTCACCATCACCAACACCGGGTCGGTGGGCGCCCTGTTCGACACCCCGATCTTCGTGCCGCCGCAGTCGGCGATCCTGGGCACCGGGGCTATCGTCAAGCGGCCGATGGTGATCACCGATGCCGATGGCAACGATGTGATCGCGATCCGCTCGATGGCCTACCTGGCCATGTCCTACGACCATCGGAACATCGACGGCGCGGACGCATCACGGTTCCTGGCCGCGGTGAAGAAGCGGATCGAGGCAGGCGAGTTCGAGGGCGAGGTCGGCCTGTAGGAACCCCGTCCGCCAGCACACCAACAGGTCGGGGGAATATCGCCTATGCGCATCGTGGCAGCGGGGGTGAGCGGGTTCATCGGAACCCGGCTCACCGCCGCTCTGACTGACGCCGGTCACCAGGTCACCCGGTTGACCCGCTCCGGGCCGACCGGGCCGGGCGAGAGCCACTGGGACCCGGACACCGGGCAGCTGGACAGCGCTGTGCTCGAAGGCGCCGACGCGGTGATCAACCTGTGCGGCGCCGGGGTTGCCGACAAGCGGTGGAACCACGACTACAAGCGGCTGCTGTGGTCGTCCCGGATGAACCCGACCCGGCTGCTGGCCGGCGAGTGCGCCAGGCTCGAAATTCCGGTGCTGATCAACGCCTCGGCCGTCGGGTACTACGGCGCGCACGGTCCGGAGATCGTCACCGAGGCCACCCCGCCCGGGGACACCTTTCTGGCGCGGCTCTGCGTCGACTGGGAGGCCGCAACGGCCGCCGCCAGGCAGGCCGGGGTCAGGGTGGCGAACCTGCGCACCGGCCTGGTGCTCGGCCAGCAGGGCGGGCTGCTGCCCAAGCTGACCCTGCTGACCCGGCTGATGCTCGGCGGCAAGCTCGGCTCGGGTGAGCAGTTCTTCCCCTGGGTGTCCGTGACGGATCAGGTGCGCGCGATCGAGTACCTGCTGACCGCCCCGGTCGACGGAGCGGTGAACATCACCGGCCCCTACCCCGTGACCAACGCCGAGTTCACCCAGGAACTGGCCAAGACACTGAGCCGGCCCGCCCCCTGGGTGGTTCCCGGCTTCGCGCTGCACCTGGTCCTCGGCGAGTTCGCCGGTGAGGTGCTCACCGGGCAGAAGGCGCTCCCGGTGGCGCTGCACGACTCCGGGTTCGAGTTCGAGCACCGGACGCTGCCGGAGGCGCTGGCCGCCGAGCTGGGCTGACAGGTTCGGCGCAGGCGGATGCCGACCCGGCCGACAGTGATGGCCCGGAAAGTGATACCACAGTGGTATCACCGCGGCGTAGTGTCGATGCCATGGCGATGACCCTGCGGTTGGACGATTCCACGGCCGACGCTCTCCGGGAGCGTGCGAGCGCCGACGGGCGGTCTGTGCACCAGACAGTGCTGCTGGCGATCGACGAGTATCTGTCCCGACGGCAGCGTGACGTCCACGTCGAACAACTGGCGACGAAGGCGGCGTCGGACTTCCCCGAGACGCTGCGTCGGCTCGGCGAGTGACCCGCTACCTGTCGGCGGAGGATGGACTCACCATCGCGCGGATTGCCATCGGCTCGACCCCGCACCTGCGCGACGCGGGTTTGCTCGACTCGGCCTGTCACCGCCCCGCGGCGACTGTTTTCGGGGAAGACGCGTACCCGACGCTGATCCTGAAGGCGTCCGCGTTGCTGCACTCGCTGACCTCGAATCATCCATTCATCGATGGCAACAAACGAACGGCGTGGCTCGCCACTGTGGTGTTTCTCCGCGACAACGGCGCCGAGGTCATCACAGAGGACGACTACGACGGCGAAGCCGCTCGGCTGGTACTTGCGGTCGCGGACGGATCCCTCCGCGAAGTGGAGGACATTGCGCGGCTGCTGGCCAGGATGGTCGTCATCGAAGAGGGGAATCCGTGAGACGCCCTGTGCGGTGAAGGAAGCAGTCAGTGCTCGTACGGGTCATCCGGCTGCTGCACGGGCGTCAACGACGTCACCGTCACGGTCGGCACGTACCCGTTGTCGATGGTCGCGGTATTGGGCACCACGGTGACCACGGCGTCGACCCAGGTGTTCGCCGGGAAGGGCGCGTCACCGGCGATGTGCAGCTGCATCGGGTTCGCGTCGGCGGCGCAGCAACTGATGACGATCCGGGCGATGGTGTAGCCGTCGGAGAAGCCGTCGCCGGCGGGGGCGATGAAACCGGTCACCGTCACCGGCACGCCCTCGACCGAGTTGTCCGCGTCGTACAGCGCCCGCAGGATCAGGTCCTTCATCCCGACGGACGGGTTGTCACCGGCAGGCAGCGCCGGGAAATGCATGGTTCGGCGTGATCCTGTGGAGTCGGCGGCGGACCCGCTGCCGTCGTTGAACTTGTAGCCCCCGCCGCCACCGGCGCCGTCCTTGCTGGTAGAACTCTCGCGGGCCACCACGTCCACCCCGGCCAGGGCCTGCGAGCTGGCGTTGCGGGCAACGGCGTCCGCGCCCAGCGCGGGCGGCGCCACCAGCAGCAACACCAGCACCGGCAGCAGGAGCAACCAGGGCGCCTTGGACTTGTCGTGGTCGTGCCCGTGGCCGTGGTCGTGCCCGTGGTCGCTGGGGTCCTCGTGTTCGTCGTGCTCCCCGCGATCCGGCAGCGCAGCCGCGGTCGGTGTCGGTGTCGGCGCTGCCGACCCGTCCGTCGCGCCCGGCTGGACGACCGGCGTACCAGCGGACGCCTTCTCGGTCGCGTGCTTCCTGGCCTGCTTGGCGTCCTTGGCGTCCGAGCGGATCGCCAGGATGAGCGACAGCACCCCCACCACCACCAGGATTCCGCCACCGATGAGCAGCAGCGGGGCGAACCCCGGGCGGACGTACGAGGTGAACCGGTGCGACAGCGTGATGGAGATCAGCAGCCCGCCCAGCAGGGCGACCACGATCGACTGGGTTTCCTTGTTCATCGCCGGCCCACCGGCGCGCTGTCAGTCCCAGCACTGTCACTCACGGCAGTGTCACTCACGGCACTGTCACTCACGGCACTGTCACTCACGGCACTGTCCCTGGATCTGCCGCTCACAGCGACCATCCCCAGAACAGCAAGCCGACGACGGTCCCCACGACGACCGCGACCACAAACGTCAACGGCGCGAACCGCACCGCGAACTTCCGGCCGAACACCCCGGCCTGCATGGCGGCGAGCTTGACGTCGACCGCCGGCCCGACGGTGAGGAACACCAGCTTGCCGACCACCGGGATCGTGGAGAAGGACGCGGCGACGAACGCGTCCGCCTCCGAGCACAGCGCGAGGATGAAGGCCAGTCCCGCCATCAGCGCGATGGACAGGAACAGTGACGAGCCGATGCCTTCCATGATGTGCGCAGGCACGATCGTCTTGAAGGTGGCGGCGGCGGCGGCGCCGATCACCAGGAAACCGGCGGCCTGGGTGAAGTCGCCAAGGATGGTGGACAGGAACACCCGCCACCCCGACTGCCCGTCGGCCGTCACCGGCACCCGCGGTTTCATCCACTCCGGCCGGCCGATCCGCTCCCAGATCCAGCCGACGATCAACGCGGTCAGCAGCCCGGCGACGAGTCTGGCCCAGACCATCATCGGTTCGCTGGTGAACGCCACCGCGGTCGCGATCAGCACGATCGGGTTGATCGCGGGTGCCGAGAGCATGAACGCCAGCGAGGCGGAAGGTCGGACGCCCCGCTCGATCAGCCGGTTGGAGATCGGCACCGAGCCGCACTCGCAGCCGGGCAGCGCGGCACCGCAGACCGTGGCCACCGGCACCGCCAGGGTGGCGCTGTTGGGCATGATCCTGGCGAAGACTGTGGCGGGCACGAACGCGGCGATCGCGCCGGAGACCACCACGCCGAGCACCAGGAATGGCGTGGCCTGTACGCAGATGGCGACGAAGACCGTCGACCAGCTCTGCATCACGGGCTGGTTGAGCCAGCTGGCCAGTGGGCCGCGCAGCACGATGGCCAGCAGCAGCACCGCCCCGAAGATCTCCAGCGAGCCTGGCCGGTAGCCGCGCTTGGCGGTCGGCGCGGCCGCCCCGAGCGAGTCGTCAGGGGTGGGCGGATCGGTGCCGACCGGTGTCCCGGCGGTGTCCCGTAACGTCATCCGGCGGTCCCCTGGGTGACGACGGGCGTGACCGGCCCTGCGATTTCCGCGGTACCCGTCTCGGGTCCGTCCGCGGGATCGACCTGGTTCGGCACCGCCCCGCCGAAGCGCCGCTGGCGGGAGGCGTAGATCTCGATGGCCCGCCACAGCTCCCGCCGGTCGAAGTCGGGAAAGAGCGTGTCCAGGAACACCAGTTCGGCGTACGCGGACTGCCAGAGCAGGAAGTTACTGGTCCGTTGCTCGCCGGACGACCGCAGGAACAGGTCCACGTCGGGCATGTCGGGTTCGTCCAGGTAGCGCGCCAGCATTCGCTCGTCCACCTTCGTCGGGTCGATCCGCCCGGCCGCGGCCTGCATGGCGATGGCCTTGGCGGCGTCGGCGATCTCGGCGCGACCGCCGTAGTTGACACACATGGTCAACGTCAGGACGCTGTTCCGGGCGGTCAGTTGCTCGGCGACCTCGAGTTCGCGGATGACGCTGCGCCACAGCCTGGGCCGTCGGCCGGCCCAGCGGACCCGAACCCCGAGGGCGTGCATGGCATCCCGGCGGCGCCGGATCACGTCCCGGTTGAACCCCATCAGGAAGCGCACCTCGTCCGGTGACCGCTTCCAGTTCTCGGTCGAGAACGCGTAGGCCGACAGGTACTTCACGCCGACCTCGATCGCACCCTCGACCACGTCGAACAGGGCGGCCTCACCGCGTTTGTGGCCCTCGGTGCGGGGCAGCCCGCGGGCCTTGGCCCACCGTCCGTTGCCGTCCATCACCAGCGCGACGTGGGTCGGGACGGCACCCGACGGCAGCCGCGGCGGCAGGGCACCACTGGGATGCGGGGTCGGGCGATCCGGGAGCGTCATGACGCCGCCCGATCCGGTGCGGTCCGGTCGGCCGTCGGTCGGTCGATTGTGGTTCGGCCCGTTGTCGTTCGGTCCGGTGTGGTTCGGTCCGGTGCGGTTTGGTCGGTTGCGGTTCGGTCCGGTGCATCCGTCCGCGGGTAGGTGTCGATGACGACCGGCACCGGTGGCATGGCCAGATCCCCCACCGTGGACATCTCGGCGACCCCCGCCGGAACGTCACCGTCGTCATCATCCGCACCGGCGGACGCCCGGCTGCTGCGGTCGACCGGGGCGAACTCGCCCAGCCGGTCCACCATCGGCAGCGACCGCAGCCCGCGCTCCAGATGCCACTGCAGCAACGCGGCGACCAGCCCGGACGCCTCGCGGCGAGCGGCGGGCTCCGCAGACTCGGCGACCGGCCAGACCCCGTCGGCCAGCGCGGCCATCAACTCGATGGTGGCCGGCGCCGGACGGGCCGCACCCACCGCTCCGGCGCCACGGCAGTCCGCACACAGCAGGCCACCCGAGGGGATGTGAAAGGCGGTGTGCGGGCCGGGTGTGCCGCACCGCGCACAGTCGTTGAGCGCTGGCGCCCAGCCGGCCAGCACCATCGCGCGCAGCAGGAAGGCATCCAGCACCAGCGACGGCTCGCGCCCGGTCTCGGACAGCGCCCGCAGCGCCGACACCACCAGCAGGTACAGCCGCAGCGACGGCTCGTGTTCCTCCGCGGTCAGCCGCTCGGCGGTCTCCGCGATCGCGGTGGCGCAGGTGTAGCGCGGGTAGTCGGCGGCGAGCGCCGGCCCGAACGGGTCAAGAGTCTCTGCCTGGGTGACGATGTCCAGGTTCCGGCCCGCATACAGCTGCAGGTCGACGTGGCTGAACGGTTCCAACCGGCCGCCGAACTTGCTCTTGGTCCGCCGCACCCCCTTGGCCACGGCTCGCACCCGGCCCTCGCGCCGGGTGAGCAGCGTCACGATCCGATCGGCCTCGCCGAGTTTCGTCACCCGCAGCACCACGGCGGCGTCGCGGTACACGGTCACCTGGCCCATGGTGCCACCACGAGGGCCGCCACCCGGGCTCCGGCGCACGAACAACGCCACCCAAAATCGGCCGCCTCCAGCGAGGTCCGCGACACGTTCGGCGGAGCGGTCGAGCACTGACCGTGGGGTCCGCGCACGGGCCGCCGCACCCCTTCCATGATCGGCTGACAACCCCGTTGAAGCCGTGCACTAGCCTGTTTTCAGCACAGCCGATCGGCACTCGACGCGGCTGTGCCGATCCAGTCGCCCGTCCCACTCCAGCCCACGACAACGTCGCCGAAAGGTGGTCGCATGAGCCCGACTCCGACCGTCCGCGCGGCCCGGCCGGAGGACGCCGATGCGTTCGCGGCGTGCCACCTGGCCTGCTGGCGTGAGGCGTACGAGGAGCTGTGGGGAGCGGACCGGTTCGACGAGTTCGACGTCCAGCGCATGGCCGTCCGCCGGCGCAAGGAGATCGAAGCCGGCATCGCCCAGCACTTCCTCGGCGAGCTCGACGGCGAGGTGATCGGCATCGCCATCGCGGGCCCGACCCGGGATGCCGACGCGCCGACCGAGCAGGAGCTCTACGCGATCTACGTCCGAGCCGCCCATCAGGGCAGCGGCCTGGCCGACGATCTGCTGGACGCCACCCTGGGCGATCGGCCCGCGTCGCTGTGGGTCTACCGGGACAACCCGAGGGCGAGCGCGTTCTACGTCCACCACGACTTCATCCCGGATGGCGACGAGCGCACCGACTCGGTGGGCATCCTGGAGATCCGCATGGTGCGCCACTGAGCGGTGGCCGACCAGCCGCCGTGGGGCGGCAAGTGGTTCATCAGCCGCCGCTCGGCTGGCATGCTGGGACCCGTGAGTCGAGTGACGGTCCGGACGCCGGTTCGCCGGTTCCACAACGGGGTGTTCACCTCGCGACCCGACGTGGTCGCGGGCGAGGAGCCCTTGGAGATCCGCATCGGCGGACGGTCGCTGACCGTGACGATGCGCACGCCGGGGCACGACATCGAGCTGGTCCACGGCTTCCTGCACGCCGAAGGGGTCATCACCGCTGTCGATGACATCTCCGAGATCAGGTACTGCGACGGCGTGGACGAGAACGGCCGGAACACCTACAACGTTCTGGACGTCACCCTGTCGTCGACGGCTCCCTCATCCCCTGCGCTGTCGTCCCCTGCCCTGTCGCCCAACGGCCTGCCGCTCACCGACCTGTCCTCGGCCGGCACGCCATCAGGCGTGATCCCCGCCCGCTCGTTCCTGACGACGTCCGCGTGCGGCGTCTGCGGCACCGCGTCCATCGAGGGCCTGCAACGGCGGATGCGCTACCGGCTGACCGACCTGCCCGCATTCGCCCCGGCGACGATCATCGCGCTGCCCGACCGGCTCCGGGCCAGGCAACGGGCGTTCAAGACCACCGGCGGCGTGCACGCCGCAGCACTGGTGAATCCGGACGGCCAACTGGACCACGTCCGGGAAGACGTGGGGCGACACAACGCCGTCGACAAGGTGATCGGAACCGCGCTGATGGCCGGCGAGTTGCCGATCTCCGGCCGGGCGCTGTTGACTTCGTCGCGTGCCTCGTTCGAGCTCGTGCAGAAGGCTGCGATGGCCGGCATCGGAATGCTCGTTGCCGTTTCCGCACCGTCGTCGCTGGCCGTGCAACTCGCCGAGGAAACCGGGCTCACGCTGATCGGGTTCACCTCGGCCGCCGGTTTCAACATCTACTCCGGAGCCCGTCGGGTCCGCGGGTCTGCGGTGTGACGCGGCGGCCGCAGCTGTTCGTCGGGGCGAGGTCGACTACTGAGCGGCTGTCGCCCCTCTACCGCCGAATGGGTGCAAATGCGCCAATCGGCCTATATGACGGCGGCGTATCAGCGGCGCAAGCATGCCGCTCCTGACGGGGATACGATCAGTCTGCGCTCAGCGCTGCGTCCGTAGGAGTGAACATGAGAAATCGTTCGACAGTCACGGCCGCCCTTGCTCTGGCCGCCGCGACAATCCTGACCATCGCCGCCTGCGGGTCGTCGGTCACCGGCTCCGCGCAGCCGAACCAGGCCGCAGTCGCGTCGGCAGGATCCGGAGACGTCGCAGACCAGCGAGACGTCGGAGCGAACCAGCGAGGACCTCAGCGTTCCGAGCGAACTGCCCACGGATCTCTCGCAACTGTCGTCCGATCTGTCGGCGCTGCAGTCCGCATTGCCGAGTGACCTGAGCATTCCCTCCGACCTGGGCATCCCCAGCGACCTCAGCATCCCGTCCGACCTCGGGCTCGACTCGCCCTGCCTGACGGTCGCACTTGCCTACGCGAGCGTTGGCTTGGCTCTGCTGCCCGCCCTCGGCGGATCGGGCACTTTCGACGCCACCCAACTGCAGTCCGCGGTCACCACCCTGGCCGCGGGCGTTCCCGCCGATCTCGCCGGCGACGTCCAAGCGCTCGCCGAGGTCGCCCAGGAGGCGAACGGCAAGTCCTTCACGGACGTTGTCACCTTGGTCGACTCCGAGAAGTACACGACGGCGACAAAGCACATCGAGGACTGGATGACCGCCAACTGCGGCGGCTGAGCAATTCCCTGCCGCCCCCTCGCCCCCCGCGATGCCCCGCCCCGCCGAGCGCGATGCCGGCCGCCCCGCGGCCCCCCGACGGCGCGGATCGACACGTCAGCGCGTACGAACGTTCGAGTGATGGTGACGGTGTGACAGGAGTCAACTGGTTCGTCCGCGCTCGCCATGATGATCCGCGCCGCAAACGGGCACGAAGGGGCGGCGAAACAGCGCAACAACAGAACACCGAACAGGCGGAATTACGGCGGTGACACGGGGAGCCCCGCGGATCAGGCGGACTTCTCCCGCGGCGGGCGCTTGGCCACTCGCGGCACGATCGTCGGGTAGACGTTCGACCTGACGGTCTCGGCGGTGACGACGACGCGCTCGACGTCGTCGCGGCCCGGCACCTCGTACATGGCGGGCAACAGCACCTCTTCCATGATCGCGCGCAGCCCGCGCGCACCGGTGCCGCGCAGAATCGCCTCGTCGGCGATCGCGTCAAGCGCATCGGCATGGAATTCGAGCGCCACACCGTCCATGTCGAACAGCCGCTGGTACTGCTTGCTCAGCGCGTCCCGCGGCTCGGTGAGGATCTTGACCAACGAATCCTTGTCCAAATTGGTCACCGAGGCCACCACCGGAAGCCGGCCGATGAATTCCGGGATCAGCCCGAATTTGATCAGATCTTCCGGCATGACGTCGGAGAACACATCGGATCCGTCGATCTCGAATTTGCTGCGCACCTCGGCGCCGAACCCGAGCCCGCGCCGGCCGACCCGCTCGCCGATGATCTTCTCCAGGCCGGCGAAAGCCCCGGCCACGATGAACAGCACGTTGGTGGTGTCGATCTGGATGAATTCCTGGTGCGGGTGCTTGCGTCCGCCCTGCGGCGGCACCGACGCTTGGGTGCCTTCCAGGATCTTCAGGAGTGCCTGTTGCACGCCCTCGCCGGAAACGTCACGGGTGATCGAGGGGTTCTCCGACTTACGGGCGATCTTGTCGACCTCGTCGATGTAGACGATGCCCGTCTCGGCGCGCTTGACGTCGTAATCCGCAGCCTGGATCAGTTTGAGCAGGATGTTCTCGACGTCTTCGCCGACGTAACCAGCCTCGGTCAGCGCCGTGGCGTCCGCGATGGCGAACGGCACATTGAGCATCTTCGCCAGCGTCTGCGCCAGGTAGGTCTTGCCGCAGCCCGTCGGGCCGAGCATCAAAATGTTGGACTTGGCCAATTCGACCGGCTCTGGTCCCGCGGTCCGGGCCGGCCTGGATCCGCTTGTAATGGTTGTAGACCGCGACCGACAATGCCTTCTTCGCGACATCCTGACCGATGACGTACTGGTCGAGATACTCGCGGATGGCCATCGGCTTGGGGAGCTCGTCGAGTTTGACCTCGCTGGTCTCGGCCAGCTCTTCCTCGATGATCTCGTTACACAGGTCGATGCACTCATCGCAGATATAGACCCCGGGGCCAGCGATCAGCTTGCGCACCTGCTTCTGGCTCTTCCCACAGAAAGAGCACTTGAGCAGGTCGCCCCCGTCACCGATGCGTGCCATGTGCCCTCTCGATCTTCTGTGCGTTGGACCCTCAAGGACCCGGTGCCTTGCGACCGTGTTGACGTTACCTGCTTGTCACGTCGAGGTCGCGAGTTTGTCCGTCACGACACGGATACGGTCCGTGGTGGGACGGAAATAACGACGTCGGCAGCGACGCAGGAGCGATGGCCACCTTCAGGGTATCGGGCCGAGCCGCTCATGCGAGGGGAAATCAGTGAGAACGTGCTCGGAAAGATCCACGGAAGCCGGGCGACGACCACCGAACGGCGCCGTTCGGTGCCGCGTGTGCTGAGGGGCCGCCGTAGGCCACGGAACGACCGACGCCGGCG
Source organism: uncultured Actinomycetota bacterium (assembly GCA_963709895.1). Classification (GTDB taxonomy): domain Bacteria; phylum Actinomycetota; class Actinomycetes; order Mycobacteriales; family Nakamurellaceae; genus Nakamurella. Next base: position 137,282 of record CAVPYD010000010.1, read on the forward strand.
GCCCCCAGGCATCACTTCAGCTTGCGGTACTCCAGCACCTCGTCGACCAGGCCGTAGTCCTTGGCCTCCTGGGCGGTGAGGATCTTGTCGCGCTCGATGTCCACCCGGACCTCGTCGGGAGTCTTGTTCGAGTGCCGCGACAGGATCTCCTCCAGCGCGCTGCGCATCCGGGCGATCTCATGGGCCTGGATCTCCAGGTCGGACACCTGACCGTAAACGCCCTCGGTGGCCGGCTGGTGGATCAGGATCCGGGAGTTCGGCAGCGCCAGCCGGCGACCCGGGGTTCCGGCGGCCAGCAGCACCGCAGCGGCCGAAGCCGCTTGGCCGAGGCAGACCGTCTGGATGTGCGGCCGGACGAACTGCATCGTGTCGTAGATCGCCGTCATGGAGGTGAACGAACCACCCGGAGAGTTGATGTACATGATGATCTCGCGGTCCGGATCGGTGGATTCCAGCGTCAGCAGCTGGGCCATCACGTCGTTCGCGGAGGCGTCGTCGATCTGCACGCCGAGGAAGATGATGCGCTCCTCGAAGAGCTTGTTGTACGGGTTGGACTCCTTGACGCCGTAGCTCGTCCGCTCGACGAACGACGGCAGGATGTAGCGGGCCTGGGGCAGGTTCAGCGCGTGCCCGTGGGCCACGCCGGCGGGGTAGCTCTCGTTCATCGTCAGGCGTTCCTTTGCTCTGTGTGTGGCTGTCCCGGCGCTGGCCAGGTCAGTTCTCGGCCGGTGCCTCGGCGGCCCGGCTGACCACCTTGTCGATGAACCCGTACTCGAGCGCTTCCTGTGCGGTGAACCACCGGTCGCGGTCGGAATCGGCGGTGATGCGCTCCACCGTCTGACCCGTGTGCTGGGCGATCAGCTCGGCCATTTCCAGCTTGGATCGGTTCAGCATCTCCGCCTGGATGGCGATGTCCGACGAGGTACCGCCGACGCCGGCACTCGGCTGGTGCATCAGGATCCGGGCGTGCGGCAGGGCCGCGCGCTTGCCCGGCGCACCGGCCGTGAGCAGGAACTGCCCCATCGACGCGGCCAGACCCATCGCGGTCGTCGCCACGTCGGGCTCGATCAGCATCATGGTGTCGTAGATCGCCATCCCCGCGGTGACGCTGCCACCGGGGGAATTGATGTACAGGGTGATGTCCTTCTCGGGGTCCTCCGCGGCCAGCAGCAGCAGCTGGGCGGTGATCTCGTTGGCGTTGGTGTCCCGCACCTCCGAGCCGAGGATGATGATCCGCTCACGCAGCAGCCGTTCGGACACCGAATCGGACAGATTCAGGCCGGGCGTGCTGCGCATCAGGGGTGCGCTGAGCCCGGGGGCAATGGCCTCGAGGGTCTGGATGGCCCCAAGGGCTCCAGGGGCCGCGAGGGGGTGGCGGTGACTCACTGACATCTCCTCTTTCGATGATCCACATCGCAGGGGGCTGGTGGACGGGTCACATCCGAATCAGCTGGGCGAACGCCCGTCGGATCCGGAGGACGTCACCCGACAGTAACCAGGCAGGGACGGCGGTGATGCCCCGGCCGGGTTCTGTTCGCTGACGGCGTGACCAGCAGGGGCCGTGCGGTCCGGTCAGGAATCGGTCCGAGCGCCGGAAGCACCCGAGGCTTCGCCCTCCGACGTGCCGGCCGGCGAGTCGACACTTTCGGTGACCTCGAACGTCCCGTCGATCACGTCGGCGTCGCCCAGCTCTTCGTCCAGCGCTTCTTCCAGCTCATCGAGCTCGGCCTCGACCTCATCCACCTCGTCCTCGACCTCGTCCAGCCCGGCGGTCAGGGTCGCGTCATCCTCGTCGTCGTCGATCTCCTCGACCTCGACCATCTCCTCGACGCCGAACAGGGCGGCAACGTCGAGCACGGTCCCTGACGAGTCGGTGACGGTGGCCTTCTCCAGGGCGCCGGCCAGGGCCTTGCCCCGCCGCACCTCGGCGAAGATCGAGGCCAGTTGATTGGCTTCCTGGACCCGCTGGAAGTACTCGTCGGGGCTCATACCGAGGCGCTGAGCGTTGTACATGACGCGCTCGGCGAACTCCTCCTGGCTGACCCCGACCTCGTTGGTCTCGGCCAGCGCGTCGAGCAGCAACTGGGTCTGCACGGCGCGGACGGCGGCGGCCCTGGTTTCCGCGTCGAACTCGTCCCTGGTCTGCCCCTCGCGCTCCAGATGGGCCGCGAAGGCATCCTCGTCGTGATCGAAGGTGTGGATCGCGTCGTGCTCGCGGGCCTTGAACTCGGCCTCGACGATGCTCTCGGGCGCGGGGATGTCGGTGGCATCGAGCAGCGCCTCGAGCACCTTGTCGCGGGCGTCGGAACCCTGGGAGACGTTCTTGAAGCGGCGGATCTTCTCCGCCAGATCGGCGCGCAGCTCCTCGACGGTGTCGAACTCGCTGGCCAGCTGCGCAAAGTCGTCGTCGACGGCCGGCAGTTCGCGCTCGGAAACGGTGCCGACGGTGGCCGTGACGTCGGCTTCCCGGCCGGCGTGCTCGCCCGCCACCAGCGTGGTGGTGAAGGTGGTCGACTCGCCGGCGGACAGCCCCGTCACGGCCTCGTCGATCCCGTCGATCAGGTCGTTCGACCCGATGGTGTAGCTCAACCCCTCGGTGGTGGCATCGGCGAGTTCCTCGCCGTCCAGGCTGGCGCGCAGGTCCAGCGTCACCAGGTCACCGGCGGCAGCTGGCCGCTCGACCGCCGTCGTGGTCGCAAAGCGCTCCCGCAGCGCGTCGACCTGCTCGTCGATGTCGGCCTCGGAGATCTCGACGTCGTCGACGCTGACCGTGATGCTGTCGAGCGCGGGCAGGGTGATCTCCGGTCGGACGTCGACCTCGGCGGTGAACGCCAGGGCGTCACCGTCGTCGATCCGGGTGACCTCGATCTCCGGCTGGCCCAGCACGTTCAGATTGGCTTCGGTGACCGCCTCGCCGTACTTGGCCGGCACCGCCTCGTTGACGACCTCGGTGAGGATCGTGCCGCGTCCCAGCCGCGCGTCCAGGATGCGCGGCGGCACCTTGCCCGGCCGGAAGCCCGGAATCTTGACCTGCCCGGCGAGCGCGCCGTAGGCCTTGTCGAAGTGCGGTTTCAGCTCGTCGAACGGAACCTCGACGGTGATCTTCACCCGGGTCGGGTTCAGGTGCTCGACAGTGCTCTTCACGTGCGGGACTCCTTGGGGCGGGTGTGAGGACGAGTGGATCCTGGCTGGCAGCTGTACTGGGCCGCCGCCGGTCGCGGGAGCCGCGCCGTCGCTGTCGGACAGGCACGGCCGGCAGAGCCGCCGCTGATTCTAGGCGACAGAGTGACCAAGGTCCGCCGCCGTAGGGCTGGAACCCACCGTTCGAGCCGGTGGGGATCGTCGCGCGGGCCCACGACCAGCGTGGCCGACACCTTTGTCGCCCTCCCTCGCCGGCCCTGAACTACGCACCGACGCGGGAGGGGATCCGGACCACGGACTGGCGAGAGCGGGCCGGACGACGACGGGCCCGACGGCCGGTGAGGCGGCTGAGGCACCCTCGTCCCGACCACCACGCCTGACCTGAGGAGACCGCTCCGGAGAAGAAGAAGAGCGGTGGGTTGGCCGGGCAAACCGGCCCCGGCCGCAGGACGTTGGCCGGGTGGTGGTCGGGGTGACAGGATTTGAACCTGCGGCCTTCCGCTCCCAAAGCGGATGCGCTACCAAGCTGCGCTACACCCCGTCGTTCACCCAGCAGGCTGCGCGGAGCCGTCAGGTGGGACTCGAGCAGCGTAGCGAGTGAGTTACCATCATCAGGCATCGGCGCCAGTCGGTGCACCGCGGGCGTAGCTCAGTGGCAGAGCCTCAGTCTTCCAAACTGATTACGCGAGTTCGATTCTCGTCGCCCGCTCCACGGCCTGTCGGTGCACGTCAGACCGGGTTCGGATGATCTTGTCATCGGCTCGGGATGATCTTGTTTCGCGGGTTTCGTGCCACTGCGTGCCACTTCCGGTGCGTGGTGCCCCGGACCCCGACCCGCGAACAGGACACCCAGGCCGATGACCCGCACCCCCCGCCGCACCCGCACCCGGCGCTCGAGCTACGGCACCGTCCGGGCGCTGCCCTCCGGCCGGTTCCAGGCCCGGCACACCGGCCCGGACGGCGAGATGCGCACCGCCCCGCATACTTTCGAGAGCCACCGGGCCGCGGAGGACTGGCTGGCCGCGCAGCGCACCGACACCAACCGCGACACCTGGCGGGCCCCGGAGCTCGGCGCCGAGCCCCTGGCGGACTACGCGCACGGCTGGCTGGCCGCCCGGGTCGACCTGGCGCCCCGCACCCGCGCCCTGTACGCCGACCTGCTCACCCGGTGGATCGACGCCGACCTTGACCGGCCGGCCGCCCGCGGCGGCCGCGCGGTCCCGCCGATCCGGCTCGCCGCCTGCGAGGTCCGGGCGATCACCCCGGCCACCGTCCGGGAATGGACCGCCGCCGTCCAGCACGCCGCCCGGGCCAGCGCGCAACTCCGGGAAACGCAATGCCGCAACAGTTCCCGCGCCGGGCACCCGGCGCGGGCGTGGGCCCGCGGCACCGGCCGGGAGGTCGGCGGCACCGGCCGGTCGTCCCCCGACCTGCTGGCGCAGTGGGAGGCCGCCGGGCGGCCGAACCCGCGCACCGCCCGGCCCGGCAACCCCGACGCCGGCCGCACCCAGGCGGCGCACGCCTACCGGCTGCTGCGCACCGTCCTGGCCGACGCCGTCCGGGAGGGGCTGATCGCCGCGAACCCCTGCCAGACCCCGCGGGCCGCGGTGCTGCGGCCCGCCGAACGGGTCCCGGCGACCCCCGACGAGGTCGACACCATCGCCGCCGCGATGCCCGAGAATACCGCGCCGCAGTACTTGTCGCCGCCTGGTCGGGGCTGCGCGCCGGGGAGTTGTTCGCCCTGGCCCGCCGGCACGTCGACCCCGACGCGGGCACCGTCCGGGTGGAACGCGCGATGATCGAACTCGCCGGGGCAGCCGGTCAGCTACGGGCCGCCGAAGTCCGACGCCGGCCGCCGCACCGTGCACCTCCCGGGTTTCGTCGCCGCCGAACTCGCCGGGCACCTGGCCGAGTTCGTCCCGGCCGACCCCGACGCCCTGGTCTTCGCCACCGCCACCGGGCGGCCGCTCCGCGGCGGGCCCCTGGGCCGCGATGTTCCACCGCGCCCGGGCCGCCGCCGGCCGCCCGGACCTGCGCTGGCACGACCTGCGGCACAGCCGGCGCCACCCTCGCCGCGCAGACCGGTGCGACCCTGAAGTCCTTGCAGCGCAGGATGGGTCACTCCACCGTTCGGGCCGCCCTGATCTACCAGCACGCCACCGAAGCCGACGACGCCCTGATCGCGCAACGGCTCGACGCCACCCGCACCGGCACCGTCCGCACCCTCCGTTCCGTCCCGGCCTGAGCCTGTCGGTGCCCCGGTGTACACCGAACCCCATGCGACCGGCGCCGACCCCGACCCGGCGTCCACGGAGAAGTGTCCGACCACCCAATGGTTCACCCATGAACCCCCGACACGCCGGGAGCAGTCCCCTTGCTCACCCGACGCCCCGGACGTACGGTGCACCCCATGACGACGCCCGTCCCCGATTCGGTGGCCCGTGCTACCCCCGCGGGTCGCGCTCGTCGCTCGACCGCCGCGGCGGATTTCGGCTCCGGCGCAAAAACCGCCGTGGCGTCGACAAAGGGCCCGACTCGCCGCGCCGGGTGCTGGCCGGCTGCGCGCCGAGCGGGCTCACCCGCCGCGCGGAACACTATGCAGGGCATCGGGTCCGCGCGGAGTCCCGGCGCTGGCCGGTCGGCTCGGTCGTCTCCGACGAACAACTCTGGGCCCGGTGCCGCAAGGTCGCCCGGGATTGGGATCGGGATCGGGCGATGCGGGACATCGACCTGAACGAAACACTCCGCCTAGCCCGGGCCGCCGAACTGTGGGCCGTCCCGGTTGACCAGGCCGCCGCCGACACCACGGCCGCGGCGACAGACGATGAACGCCCGATGAGCCGGCCGCCCCGGACGACACCGGCAACCGCCGGCCGCCGCCGACACTGCTCGCCCTGACCCGGGTCACCCTGACCGCCGCACCGCCTCGCCCGGCCCTGGCGCGGACGACGCACCCGGCCTGACCCCGCACTCCGGCCGCCTTCCCGCGGGCCGTGTTTCCCTCACGTCGTCCCCTTCCCGCGTGCGATCGCCGCGCGCCCTCTGCGCCCCACCGCCGAATGTGGATCCTGGCCGGTTTCCGTCACCCCGTGAAACCGAAGGGCAAACGCATGTCATCAGCAATTCAACCGCCGGAAGATATGTGCGAGGCAAGCCGCCTCGTCGATCGTGACATCCTGGCGCCGACCAACGCCGACCCGTTGTACGACGTCGCGCAGGCGGGCCAGTACCTCGGCGACCGCGGAGCCCGATTCGTCCGCCGTATCGTCCATGAGAGGCGAATCCCGGTCGTCCGCATCGGAGGCCGGATCCGGATCCGCCAGTCCGCCCTGGACACGTTCCTCGACGCCAACACCCGGCCCGCCGAGCGGACCGGTCCGCGGCGGACAAGGCGCCGATCCCACCGCCGAAGTCCCGGAAGCTCACCACCGAGGCCGCATCGACCGGCCGGACCGTGCACACCGAGCCGACCGAGCGGATCACCCCGTCTGCGCCGCCGGCCGAGATTGGCGGCAAGGGCAAGGGCAAGAGGACAGGGCCGGTCGCCGGATGACCGCCTGGACCGATCCCACCGACACCGAACAATGCAGAATGACCGCCCAAACCGCTCCAGCCGGCCCGCTCAGGCGACTCTCCGCGGCTGCCCCCGCACCCGAAGCGGTGCCCGAAATCGGGCTGTGACGCCAATCGATCCCACGGATACGGTCCAATTCGGTGCGGAGATCACCCGCTGGGCCGACCAGGTCCGGGAACAGTTCGACGGTTACGGCTACGGCCCCGATCACGAGCTGCTCGGCGGAATCCTCCGCGAGGCTTTGGACGGACTGACCGCACACCTTTCCGATCCGTGGGTGCGGCGAACACTGTCGGCGATGCGAAGCGTCGAGGCCGCACAGGCCGCGGCCGCACAGCGCCAGGCAACGTGGCAGGCCCAGCACGACGACCGAATGAGGCAGATCGCAACTGCCGCCATCGGCGCGACCTGCCCGACCCGTCAGGCACTCCCGGGTGAGCGTTGCGTGACGAAATCCGGCAGATCGATGACCAACCGGACGGGACACCACGCCGCACGCCGCGACCTCGCCGAGGCGATCGTGGGGAGGACCGGATGACGCCGGCGAGCCGGCCAGCCCAGCGACGGTCCGCACCGCTCGCCCGGCCGGCCGGCCGACACCACCACTGCGATACCGCCGACGATGCCCAGCGTAGAAGACCGCATCCGCCGCCTACGACGCACTCCGGGATCGGCGGGTCGAGGTGAATGAGCGTGAACGATCCGCCGATGCTGGCCGATCCGATCACCGGCCGCACCCGACTGGCGGCAGTACCCCCGGCTCCGGACCCTGGGACCGGCAGGTTCGCCAAGGTCCCCGTGGAGATGATCACCTGCCGGGCGCTCAGTCCGACCGCCGCGCGAGTGTTCGCCATGATCGCCACCCGCGGACCGGCGAAGGGCGCGAACGGATCACACGGCCAGCTGGGGCCGCGAGGATCTCTGCTATCTGCTCGGCATGCAGTCGAATGCCGTCCGGCATCACGTCGCCGCGCTGGTCTCGCACGGCGCCCTGGACGTCATCCGTCGGTGGGAGGGCGGCGGGCAGTGGTGGACCGAGTACCTCGTCAGGGGTTGTCGGCACAGCCTGCCGGCGCCGGACGAGCCCCGTTCCCGCCCGTCCCGGGCCACGCCTCCCGCGCGGACGCTCGGGCCCGACCGCAGCTTCGAACGGTCAAGCCCGAGGCGTACGCCGGATGATTCCAGAAGATCAACAGGCCCCTCGGTTTTCGAGGGGGGTCGCTTATTTCCGAGCGCCAGCCCCGATTG
>CAVPYD010000011.1:0-12797 GCA_963709895.1 uncultured Actinomycetota bacterium
CAGCTTTGATCCTGTCCCTCCCCGGTGGTCCGGTCAGGGTCTCCGCAACCGGTGTGGATGCCGGTACGTCCGGCCACGAGCGCGACCGACGGTACGGTCGGTGCTTCCAACAACTGAGGAAGCGTGGAATCGGCGTGGGCGCACTGTGGCACGGGTTCGCGAGCATGGGAACGGTCGAGCGCGACGGGGCCTTCGCCGTCGCGCGCGGTGACGGCGCCTGGATCTGGGACGTCGAGGGTCGCCAATATCTCGACGCGACCGCCGGACTCTGGTTCACCAACGTCGGCCACGGCCGCACCGAGATCGCCGATGCGGTCGCCCGGCAGATCGGCCGGGTCGCGGCGTATTCCACCTTCGGCGATTACGCCGTCGACACCACGTTGGCGCTGGCAGATCGGCTGGCCGGGCTCGCGCCGGTGCCGGGCAGCAAGATCTTCTTCACCTCCGGCGGCTCGGATTCCGTCGACACGGCGGTCAAGCTGGCCCGCCGGTACTGGCGGGAATGCGGGCGGGCCGACAAATCGATCGTCATCGGCCGGGAGAAGGCCTACCACGGCATGCACGTCGCGGGGACTGCGCTGGCCGGGATTCCGGTCAACCACGAGGGCTACGGCGAATTGATGCCGGACGTCCGGACGGTCACCTGGAATTCGGGCAAGGCGCTGCTGACCGCCATCGAAGATCTCGGTGCCGATCGCATTGCCGCCTTCTTCTGCGAGCCGGTCATCGGCGCCGGCGGGATCTACCCGCCGCCCGACGGCTACCTGACCGAGGTCCGGCAGATCTGCCGGGACCACGACATCCTGTTCGTCGCCGACGAGGTGATCACCGGTTTCGGCCGGATCGGCGGCGACTGGTTCGCCTCGACGCGATTCGATCTCCAGCCCGACATCATGACCACGGCAAAGGGTCTCACGTCGGGCTACGTACCGATGGGCGCTGTCTTCGTGGCGCCCGGGGTGGCCGAACCGTTCTTCGACGCCGACCGCGGGATCTGGTGGCGGCACGGCTACACCTACGGTGGCCACGCGGCGGCGGCCGCCGCGGCCATGGCCAACCTGGACATCATCGAACGCGAGTCGTTGCTGGCGGCGTCCGGCCGGCTGGAGACCACCCTGCACACCGCGCTCGCGCCGCTTGCCGATCATCCGGCGGTGATCGAGGTCCGCAGCGGCACCGGCGCGGTCGCCGCGGTCCAGTTGGCCGACGCGCCGGCGGCACTCGGACTGGCCAAGCGCCTTCGCGGCCACGGGATCGCGACCCGAGCCGTCGGCGCCGGCGGCATCCAGATATCCCCCAGCTTCGTGATCACCGACGAGCAGGTCGACACCCTGGTCGCAGGCATCACGGCCGCGTTGGACTGACGCCGGCTGATCGTCGGCCACACGACAACGGCCCCGGAATCCCTGGTGACAGGGACTCCGGGGCCGATCGTGGCCGTCGCGAGGTCAGCTATTGCGTGACGCGCGAGACTGCCGCACCCCGCGACGGGGTGACGGATCGCCACTCGCCGGGAATTGGCGCTTGTGTTCCGCCCGCCGGTTCATTTCCAACCAGAGCGCGGTTACCGGGTCGATGGACAAGTTGCTCACCCCCTCCGGGCACAGCAGTAACGGGAATTGCCTTATGTTCGCGAATACGCAGTTGCCGGGCAAGTCAATATCGGCGGATTGGCATCATCTCGGGCGAAAATGGACTTGACGGATCCAGCGAATCCCCTTGACGTGGACGAGGGGAAGCGCGTCGAGTAATGCTTCCACTGTGCTGGTCGTCGGCTGGCCAGGGCGACGCTGCCGACTTTCCGAGATAGTCTGCAGTCGTTGATCTTTCAGCTGATTCGGCGTCTGCCGTCAGTCGGTTTGCCGGCCGGCGGAGGACCCACCCGCTGCGGATGTTGACGTCGGAACACCGATGCAGCTCGGATCGTTCCGCGCTACCGTCGTGGGAACCCTTCGCCGGTGACCAGGAGGCAGTGTGAAATTGATGTCGCACAGCAGCGGCTCCACGGTCGTCTGGCGCAATCCGTCGGACCCGACATGGTCGACCGTCCCGCACGGCCCGCGAAATCCTGCGGAGCGCCTGGTCGTATCGGTGCGCACGTCATGACATCTCAACCACCCCCCAAGGCCGCCGCGACGGTGCGACCGAATGGCTTCTATGTCACGCACATCGTCCCACGACTGGTGAACCTGACCTGTTCGGCAAAGACCGCCGAACCGCTACGCCAGCGGGTCTGCGACGGGCTGGTCGGACGTGTCGTCGAGATCGGATTCGGGTCCGGACTGAACGTCCCGCACTACCCCGCTGGCGTGACCGCCGTGGCCGCCGTCGAACCATCGGACGACGCGTGGAAATTGGCGGGCGAGCGAGTGCATGCGAGCCGCGTACCGGTGGAACGGTCGGCAACGGATGCCCAGTCGCTGCCCTACCGCGACAACAGCTTCGACAGCGCTGTCACGACGTGGAGCCTGTGCACCATTCCCGACCCGGGAGCGGCGTTGCAAGAACTCCGGCGAGTGCTCAAGCCGGAGGGACGATTGCACTTCGTCGAGCACGGGTTGGCGCCGGACGAAAAAGTCCGCCGCTGGCAGCGGCGATTGGAACCGCTTCAGAAGAAGATCTTCGCGGGCTGCAGGCTGACCCGGTCGACCGTCGACATGCTCAATTCTGCAGGGTTTGTCATTCAGGAAGTCGACATCTTCTATGAGAAGGGCTCGCCGAAATTCGATAGTGCCTTCTCGTTGGGTGTTGCGGTGTCGCCCTGAATTGCTGCTGGACGTTGGTCTGATGTACTTCAGGCTGAGCCGGGCCATCGTCGACATGCTCAATTCTACGGATTTTATCTCTCAGGGCTCGACATCTTCTGTGGGAAAGGCTCACCGAAATTCGAGAGTGCCTCTCGCTGGGACTTGCGTTGTCGCCCCGAGTGGCTGCTTGATGGTGGTCTGATCCACTTCAGACCCACCCGCGTCGAATGCCGGCGATGCTTCAGCATCTCGGCACTCGTATCGAGGTCGTCGACCGCTTGCATCCTCGATCGCCCGGCGGACGTTACGGGCGCCGAGGCGTTCGTCAGACTCAGCCGTCGCCGACCTCGAGCCCGGTTCACCAGCAGCGGTGGCGTACAGGCTCCCAGCCGGCGTGAATGTTGCTCACCTTGGCGCTTGCGATCTGGCCTGGAATGGGTTGTCCACAGCCGGGTCTCGCTCAGATCGGGAGTGTCGTACCGCTGTTATAGCGTTCTTGGCATGGAGGGATCGACGGACCGGACCGCTCGCCGGGCAGCGGAGTTGATCGACGAGTTGGTGGTCGGTCATCGGGAGTTGGCGCGGGCGCAGGCGCGGTGCGCGGCGTTGATGCTGGACTTCGCCGAGACACGTTCGGTCTGCGATCAGCGGCGAATCGCCGAGCGTGAAGCGGCCGGCGTGCCGGCACAGTACACGCCAGGAGAATTCGCCGGCAACGAAATCGGCATGGCCCTCAAAGAATCCAAGTACTCCGTGCAGCGGACGGTGAGTATTGCCCGGCGGCTACGGAAAGAAGCCCCGGACGTGTGGGACGCCTGGCAGGCCGGTGACATCACCTACGACAAGGCCGAACGGATCAACAGGACCCTGATCCGGTTGGTCCGCGACAATTCGAAGGCTTTATTAAATGCGGTCGTCGTGGACGTGGCTGTGTGTAAGACGGGTGAATTGTTGGGGCGGTGGTTGAACCAGTTCGTGGCCCGGGTCGAACCGGATGAGCAGGACGAACGGATCGGCCGGTCGTTGGCCGACCGCTACGTCTCGGTGCGCCCCGATCTGGATGGGGTCAGTTTCCTGAGCGCGGCGTTGTCGTCGTTGGATGCGGCGGCGATCGACCGGGTGCTGACCGCGATCGCTGCGGTCACCGACCCGGGTGATACCCGCACCCTGCAGCAGCGCCGCGCCGATGCGTTGGTCGACGTGCTGCTGGGCCGGATCAGCAACGGCTGCCGCACCCGCTGGGACGGCGACGAGACCAACCATGGCGGGAACGCCCAGGACAGCGATGATGTGGAGAGGGCCCATCAGGAAGAAGAGGACGACGACTGCGCGGCTGGCTGCGACCCGCGCAGCGACGTCGACGCCGACCACGAGAACGCCGCCGGCGGCGAGGGCGCGGGCGACCACAACAGCGCCGACCACGAGAGCGCCGCCGACCACAACAGCGCCGACCACGACAGCCCCGCCGACCACGACAGCCCCGCCGACCACGACAGCGCCGCCGACCACAACAGCGCCGACCACAAGAGCGCCGCCGACCACAACAGCGCCGACCACAAGAGCGCCGCCGACCACAACAGCGCCGCCGACCACAACAGCGCCGACCACAAGAGCGCCCCCGGCGGCGAGAGCGCGGGCGACCACGACGTCGCGAGCGACAGCGCCGTTGCCGCCGATCACGCTGACGCGGCTGACATCGGCGCCGCCGCTCCCGAACCGGGCCACGTGGGGGTCGACGACTGGGACCTCCCGGCGTCGGCGTTCCGCCCCGATCCACCCCGCGAGCGGGCCGGACGAGACATCGGCCCCGCCCGGCCCGGTGACCCACCAGGGCTCGGCGCGATCCCAGGATCAACCGGAGGCGGTCACCCTTGCACCTGCGGAGGTCGCGCCGACGCACCACGCCCCGCCGGGGTGCAGCTCCGCCCGGTGCAGGTGAACATCGGCATCATCATCTCCGCCGCGTCGCTGTTCGGGTTCACCAACACCCCCGGGCAACTCGCCGACCGATCCGCGCTGATCCCCGCCGACACCATCCGCGACCTCGCCGCCGCACCGGCCACCCTGTTCCACCGACTGGTCACCGACACCAGCGGCAACCTGCTCGAAGTCAACGAACTGGGCCGGTTCGCGTCCCGCAAACTCGCCTTGGCCATCGGGTACCGCGACGGCGTCTGCAACCCCGACACCTGCCAGGTCTCCGCGGCCCGCGGCGACATCGACCACGTCATCCCGGTTCCTGAAGGACCCACCACCGCGATCAACCTCAAGGCGCGCTGCCGAAATCATCACCGGGCCAAGACACACGCCGGGCACACCACCACACGCACCGGACCGCAGACCACGACCTGGACCACACCAACCGGACATTCGTACCGCACCGACGACGATCCACTCCCCGTCGAAGAACTCCCGCCGAAGCCGACTGGGCTCGAGTCGCACCCCGACACCGGCCGGGCGGAACATGAACCGGAATAGCCCTGATCGCCACGAATGCGTCGCCATAGATTCCTTGACATGTATATACGCCTTACGGAATACTCGCCCAATGACCGTCACGGCCTTTGCGACTCTCGCCGAGCCGAGCCGGCAGCGGATCCTGAACCAGCTCCGTATGTCGGAGTCGAGTGTGGGCAGCCTCGTCGACTCTCTCGGGCTGAGCCAGCCCACCGTGTCCAAACATCTCAAGGTGTTGAGGGAAGCCGGTTTTGTGTCGTGCCGCACCGCAGCACAGCAGCGCATCTATCGCCTCGAAAGCGAGCAATTCGAGGCGATCGACGAATGGCTGAAGCCGTACCGGCGATTGTGGGTCAGGCATCTGGACGCCCTCGAGCGTCACCTTGACTCGCTTCCCGGTGACTCCACGAACCAAGACCCCCCGGAGGAGAAATGATCACAACAGTCATCGATGCCGGCCCGCTCGCGGATGTCGCCGTCCGCTCGGCGGAGGGGCGTTGGACCCTGATCTTCTGCCGCGACCTTCGGCACTCACCTACCAAGGTGTGGGCTGCCCTGACCGATCCCGACCAACTTGCCCGCTGGGCGCCCTTCCTCGCGAGCCGCGACCTGACGGCCATCGGCGACGCCACCCTGACGGTGGTCGACGGCGAGGTGCGTCAGGATCTGGCCGCAACGGTCACCGCATCGGAGCCACCGACCCTGCTCGAATACACCTGGGGTCAGGACCTGCTGCGATGGGAACTGGTCGCCATCCCCATCGACGCCCAACCGAGTACGGTGCCCAGTGCAAAACCCGGCGGCGGCGATATCACGGGGGAAGGCGGGGCGTCGAGCGAACATGCGGTAGCGAACTCCAACGCCGACCGGGCCGACAGCGCGCCGCAGCCCAGCGACAACGCGGCCGGAGCCGACAGCGCCATGCACGGAAAGACCGCCACCGGCGGCACCGGCACCCGGTTGATCCTCCGGCACACCGTCGCGGGTCGCGACGGGATCCCGAAAGCCGCGGCGGGATGGCACTTGTGCCTGCTCGTCGCCGAGCGACTCTTGGACGGCCGGCCTATTGGCCCCATCCGCGGCAGAGATGCCCTGAACCACGGCTGGTCCGAGCTGAACGAGGCGTATGCGGCGCAACTCGGAATTGCCGCAACGGACCTGCCGGAGGATCCCAATGAACAGTGATCCCCACCCGAATCGCGGCCGACGTTGAAAGGCCGCAACCGCGAAACTCGATTCCGCCCAACGACACTCAACTGATGGCGGTCAACCCCAGCCAGAGGACACCGTAGCTCGCCCCACCGGCCAGCACCACAACGGTCATCGACCGGCCTCGCAGTGCCACCACTCCCGCCACCGCCACGGCGATCGTCGCCGCAGCCATGGCGGCGATCCCGCCGGTCGACCCGAATCCCATGACGCTGGACACCAGCAACGCCGCAATCCCACCCATTCCGGCATGCCGCAGGATGTCCTGGTTGCGCTCCCCCAGCTGGAACCGGCTGCCCAACAGCAAGGGAGCTACCCGAAACGCGTAGCTCGCCGCACCCACCAGCAGCACGGCGATCCAGGTGGTCACGCCGACCACCTGGGCTGACCCGACCGACCGCGCCGAGCAAACCCACCCGAGCGGCGGGGCCGACCAGACCGACCGGGCTGAACAGACGCACCCGATCGTTGGGAACGACCCAAGCGACCGGGCCGAGCGGACCCATCCGACCGGCTCGAGCGGCCTGGGGCCAGGGCGCCGCAGGCGGCGGCTGCCGTCATCGCCAACAGCATGCCGGACCCCGCCGGCCACGACGTGGTCAACGCGGTGACGGCAACGGCAACGGACACCGCGGCAAGCCCTCCGCGAACCCGCAGGTGCGGCGCCACGATGGCCATCAGGCAGAGCGGAACGGTGACCTCCAGGACCCCTGCAGGTGCCACCACCGAACCCAACACCATCCCTGCCGTCACCGCCACTGTCCAACCAATGGTGAGAACCGCGGCGGCACCGGCGAAGTGGGCCCGCCGCTGGGCCAGCGTTCCACCCTGATCAGCCCGATGAACTGCCAGCATCCACGTCGGATCGATGATGAAGGCTGCGGCCAGCAGCCGGGTGAACCTGCGGGCGGAACCCCACAACGGGATCAATGCCGAGCTGTACACCAGCAATCGCGCGTTGATCAACACTGCGGCGCCGACTGCCGCCCACAATCCGGAGCCCGTTCGGAGCATTTCGATCAAGGTGAGATGCGCGCTGCCGCCGTAAATCATTTCCGTGCCGGACCAGGCCGCCCAAGGCTCCGCATTTCGTGCGATCGCCGTGCCGAGGAGCACACCAAACGGCAGGTAGCCCACCATCACCGGAGCCATTGCACCTGCGCCGGCGATGATCTCGCTCCGTCGGCCACGCACGTCCGGATGACCATGCCCAGCGGGAACGCTGCGGTCGCCCGAATCACCCCGGTAGTTCACCACCCCCGGGTCGACACGCTGGTCGCCGACACCACCCGGGGAGCCGACAACCCGCCCGCCGCCGACGCCCGGGTCAACTCCCTGGTCGCCGACACCACGCTGGTCGTCGACAACACCCGAGGAGCCCACGCCACTCGGGTCGACAAGCCGGTCCCCCATGCCACCGGCGTCGCGGGCAGTCTGCACCGGTGAATCCTGGTCGTCCGTCGGCATCGTCACGGTCACCATGCTCACTCCCCGGCCTTCCCACGACCTTCTCCGGCACCCCTCCGCATCTCGCGAGAGTGCCGACCGCCACATGCTTTCGGGAAGGTTCGCGGAAGGCACCCTTCCTACTGTCGTGGCATCGCCGACCGATGTGGTCGGCGAGGAACCCAGGAGGAACACCATGTTTCCGGACACTCTGCTCGCCATCGCGCGCATCTCGGAGATCAACCGTGAGCTGTCCCAGCCGATGACGACCCACCGCCGCGAGGCGGCGCGCCAGCACAGTGCCGCGCAGCGTGCGCGGCGGTACGAGAAGGTCACTCGTCTCGGCCGAGCCGTCTCGTTCGCTGTCCGCGGCCAACGGATCGGTCGTACCGCAACGGCGGCCTGAACCATCGACGGGTCCGGCGTCAGGCGCCGACGCCGGACCCGTCCGCTCGCCCGCACGCCGGACCCGCCGGACCCACGCACGCACGGGGCAATTGCGCGCGAACTGATCACAGCGGACCAGTCAGCCGGTCACCCACGCCACCGGCAAGCCCTGCACCGGGCTCACCGCAAGAACCCCAGAACAGCTCGACCAGCACCCGCAGAGACCGCTGGAAAGTCACGCCAGTCAAGCGATCTGCGATCCCGCGCCCAGCCGGGTCGCTCGGCACCGGGCGGCGTCCAGCGGCTGACTCGACTCCTCGAAAAGGTCCGCTGCCTCGCTGAGCAGCCGCACCGAGTCCTGCTCGCGACCCTGAGCGAACGACAAGTGCGCGCGGGCCTCCAACAGGGCTGCGTGCCAGGCCGTGCCCTCCCACATCGCGGCCGACTTCTCGGCCACCACCAGATGCCTTTCCGCGTCCTGGATGTCACCGACATCAGCACAGGCGATCGCTGCCGGGACGGCCAGCATGACCGAGCAGAACGCGCACTGGTCCGCGAATCCGATGGCCCCCTCGGCACGGTGCACGATCGTCCGGGCGGCCTCCGGGTCCGCGGCGGCGCTGATCATCGTGCCGAAAACCCGCTGGATCAGATGATTCGAGATGCTGGAGAAGCGGGCGAGGGGCAACGCCCTGTGCAGCAGGTGGTTTGCCTCGATGCGTTCTCCCCGCGCCAGTTTGACCTCGGCCAGACGCTGCAGGCTGTGCGCCTCGCCGGTGGTCGACCCGATGTCCCGGTGCAGATCCACGGCCTCCTGGAGTTCGCGCTCCGCCGACCCGAGGTCCCCCTTCAGCAGGAAGGTCTCGCCCCGAAGTGCGGTCGCGAAGGCAACCGCGCGCAGCACCCCCGACCGTTCCGCCGTCGCGCGCAGGGTGTCGGCGAGTTCGAGGACCTCGTCGTAGGGGGTCGGTCCGTACAGCAGGAACTCGGCGACACACAAATGGGAATCGAAGATCCGCGCGGCCAGCTCGGGGCTGCGCACACCCCGTCGCAACTCGATGCGCAGTCGCTGCGACCATTCTCCGCGGGTGTGCGAGACCAGACCCTGCAGCCCGACGAGGTCGAACAATTGCAACTCCCCCGGCACGCCCAACGCGACCCGCTGCCGCGCCTGCGACGCCGCGGCATCGGCGGCCTCGAGGTCTCCGCGGAACAGCGCCAGGTTGCCCTGCGCCAGCAGCAATTCCGCGTCGTCCGGCGACCCGTCCAGGGTCAGTCCGTCCAGCGCCACCGCCGCGGTCTCGAGGTCGCCGGCGAAGCTGGCGGCCCTGGCCAGTCGTGCCCGCAGGCGCGACCGCAGCGCCGGCTCGGTGGTCGTCGCAAGGGCTTCCCGATACGCGTCGACAGCCCCGGAATCGGCACCCGCCATCAGTAGGTCGGCCCGCAGGCCGAGCAGCCGCGTCAGGTCCGCACCGTGCGCCTGATCGCGCACGGATGCCAGGGTCGCCAGCGCCTCCCGGTACGCGCCCAGCGCGGCCTCCGTCTCGGCGGCCCGAAGCATCCACGGCACCGCCGCCGACCGGTTCCCGGCCCACACCAGGTGGAAGCCGATACGGGCCGGCGATCGCTCCAGGGTCTGCAGCGCCTGCGCGGCCTGGCGATGCAGCGCCACATGCCGCGATTCGGGGACCCGCTGGAGCGCGGCGTCCCGGAGCAGCGCATGCCGGAAGGCATAGCCGGTATCTGTGCGCACCAGCACCCGATGCTCGAGAGCGCGGTCGATGACGGCGAAGGCATCGTCCTCGGCAATGCCGGTCACCGCGATGAACTCGTCGGTGTCGAAGGCCACGCCGAGCACGGCAGCCGCGGCCAGTGCGTCGATCTCGGCGGCGGACAGCGCGGGCGGCAATACTGTCTCGGCATTGGGGCGGCCGTCGACGCTCGTCCTGGCCAACTCCACCACTGCGAACGGCAGACCGTCCGACGCAGCCCACACTGCGTCGACCAGCTCCGGCGCTGCCTCCGGGGAGTGCCGCCGGATCAGCGACACCGCGTCGTCCCGCTGCAATGTGCTCAGGTCCAGGGTGACGGCAGTGCCGCGGCCGAGCAGGGAATGCCGGATCTGCGCCAGCGCGGGGCACAGCTTCGGCCGGTGGGCGACCACGATCAGCACCCGGTCGGTGAGAGTGCTGCGGGCCAGGTAGTGGATCAGCCGCGCGCTCGCGTCGTCGGCGTCGTGGGCATCGTCGATGACCAGCACCGCACCCGCACCGGCCGCCGCGAGCCGGACCAGCTCGGTGACCGCGACAAACAGTCGCTGATCACCGGTGTGCGCCCGCCAGGGCGTTTCCCGTCCGGACAGCGCCCGCTCGATCTCCTCGCGGAGCACATCGTCCAGACCGTCCAGCAACGTCGGGTGACGGCGGCAGAGGTCGGCCACCGCTTCCAGCACCGGCGCGTACGGCCAGGCACCCTCGATCTGTGCGGCTGCTCCGCTGCCCACTCGCATACCGTTGGCAGCACAGTATCTTTCGAGCCACGCCAGGATTGCGGTCTTGCCGATCCCGGCCGGCCCGCCGACGAATACCGACTGCCCGCGACCGGCGGTCACCTCCGCGACCAGCTGTTCGAGCCGGTGGCGCTCACGGTCCCGGCCGACGAGGTCGAACGGTGCAGCGGTGTCCGCCGACGCCTGCTGGTCAGCGGAAGGACCGGCGGTCTCCGCCGCGAGCAACCGTTCGCGCAGCCGTTCCGCGGCCCGGCTGGGCGCGACGCCGAGCTCGGCGCGCAGCGCCCGCTCCAGCCGCTCGAACTGACGCAGGGCCGCACGCCGGTCGCCGCGCCGGGCCAGCGCGGCGATCAACTCGAGATGCGCGCGCTCGTCTGCGGGATCGACGGTCGTCAGCACCTCCCACCGACCCGCCAGCCGTAAGACATCGAGATGCAGCAACCGCAGCCGGTCCCGGACACTCTCGGCCCACGACTCGTAAGGATCTTCGGGGAGCAGATCACCGCGATACCGGTCAGCCGCCAATCCGGCGGCCGCGGCGTCTTTGTCGGACAGCGCCGCCTCGGCCTGTTCCTGGAAGATCACCGCGTCGACCTGAACGTCCCCGTCCGGCCAGAGCGCGACCATGTCACCGGCAAGGACGACCGAATCGGGGTGGCCCAGCGTCCGCCGCGCGTAGTGCGCTGCCTTGTGCAACCGCGGCGCTGCCTCGTCGACAGTCAGTTCGGGCCAGAGAGTGTCGATGAGCTGCTCACGGTGCAAGCGGCGGGCCGGCACCAGGGCGAGCGTCTTCACCAGGGCAGCGGCGTGCCTGCGCCGCCAGCCGGCCGAGGGGATCGGCGTGCCGGCGACCGTCACCGCGAAACCACCCAGCAGGGTGATGTGGACATCCATGGCTCGACGGCCTCCCGGCCCCTGATGATAGTGGCGACGTCTACAGATTTGATCGGTCAAGGGTGCCCATCAGGCCACCGACGGGAGCGCCGTCAGCGCCTCCACCTCATCCGTCATTGCCGACGACAGGGTGCGCAACAGCGTCCGGATCCGGGCGAGATCCCATTGATAGGAGGCAATTTCATCGGTGACCTGCATCATGGGCAGGGACAGCCGATCACGGGTTGCCTGGTAGCCGGCGAGCGCGGACGCCAATTGCCCGCCACGCAGCGGTGCCGAGAGCACGGCCTGGGAAAGCAGCTCCGCGTCCCGGAGCGCAGCGGTCATGCCGTGCGTACTCATCGGATCGATCCAGTGCCCGGCGTCGCCGACCAGCGCCCAGCCGGGGCCGAACGCCGGTCGCAGGTATCCGGGCGGCAGTGATCTGACATGCCGCACGGACTCGACACGGGTGGCCGCGCGGATCCGCTGGCCGATCCCGGCGGGATCGGCCAGCATCTGGAACGCGGCCAGCGGGGATCGCGACCGGACCAACTCGTCGATCCGCGCGGGCTGCGCGCCGATGAATACGCAGGTCAGACCGTCATTCGTCGGTATCGACCCGGCCGTGATCCCGGGACGGTAGAACCATTCGTAGCCATCGGAGGGAAAGTCCGCCCAATAGCCATAGAGGAAACTGCTCGAGTGCCGATCGCCGGATGCGATCGCGTCGCAGGTGGCCCGGGCGATGAGGGAGTTGCGGCCGTCCGCACCGACGATCAGTGGCGCCCGTTCGACCCGCCGAGGTCGGCGGTCGTTCGCCGCCCGACGGTCGTCGATGACCACCCCCGTCACCCGCCCGTCTCCGTCGCGCTGCAGGCCGCCGACGGTCGCGCCGAACTCGACCGCCGCGCCGGCCCGCTGTGCGGCGTCGACCAGCACCGCGTCGATCACCGTCCGGCGCGGGGCATAGAGCGCGTCAACGCCCGCCGACGGCCTGATGGACACCGCGACCGACTCCGCGCCGTAATGAAAAACGGTGCGCCGCACCGCCGGTGTGCCGGCATCGGCGACCGCGCCGAGCACGCCCCAGCGTTGCAATTGCACGACGCCGCCGCGCATCAGCGCGTGGGTCGACACCGTGTCACCGCCGTACCGTGCACGGTCGA
>CAVPYD010000012.1:0-139834 GCA_963709895.1 uncultured Actinomycetota bacterium
ACAAGAAATCCGGATGACCAGATCCGGCAGAAAGTATCCGGCACCATGCGCACCGAAAAGGGCGCCGGACACTTCGCGGACCTCCGCTCTTACCTACAAACCACCGCGAAACACGGCCTACAAGCACTCGCCGCCCTCACCCAGCCGACCAGCCGAAACCCCTGGCTGCCCGGCTACCCCTAACCAGTTACCTCTTCGCCGGCGCCGAATACGCATTACACCGACGTCCGCAGGTCCGCGAAACGTGTGCCATGAACATCGGCGCTGTTTCGGGACGCGCCCGCCCGGGCGAGAAATCGACGCTGTCAGCTGGCCGCCAGCAGCCGAAGGGCGGAGGTCTGCCGGAGCTTGTCCAGGCAGCGGGCCCGGGTGGGACCGATGCTGCCCGTTGGTATCCCCAGTCGCCTGCTGATCTCCCGGTAGCTCAACGGCGGTTCGGCGTGCAGCAGCAGCAGGAATTCACGCTGCTCGGGTTTCAATTCCGCCAGCCCATCGCGAACCGCGCGGTGACGCTCCTGCCGAAGGAGCGCTTCTGCGGGTGCCTCCTGGTCGGTCCCCCGGTCCGCCGGAAACTCGTCGAGGGCGTCGACGAGTTTCAGCCGAAGGTGACCGTTGAGCACTCGCAGCGCCTCGTTCCTGGTGGTCACGACGATCCACCCAGGCAGCGCGCGCGGTTCTCGGATCCGATGGATGTTCTCCAGCAGCCGTAGCCAAACGATCTGATTGACGTCATGGAAGTCGTTGTGTGACAGCCGATATCTGGTAGCAACGTGACGCACCAGCGGAACGTATCGGTCCACCAGTGCCGCCCATGCCTGTTGGTCACCGGCGGCGGCCGATTGAACGAGCGAGACGACAGGCACCGACTGATGGGTTCTCGCCCGTCCGTCGTGGTAATTCCGGACACTCCCCCTGGCGTTCGTCACGGGACACGCTCACTTTCTTCGATCTCAGGCGTCCGAAAAACGCGCTGGATGAGCGGGAATTGTCGTGCCGCCGCACAGGCGAACGCCTCGACCCCACCCGTTGGATTTCGACCCCCCGATCACCAGGAATGTCGGGCAGCGCACGCCCGACGGTTCACGTTCACGGACGATTCACAGGTAACCCACACCAGCGATCAGGCGACCGGCGGACTCTGCAGCAGAAACCTTCGTGTTCCATGAACCGCCGAACCCGCGCGACGCGACAAGTAATCAGCCGCTCATCAGAACCGAATGACCGCGGCTGCCACACATCTCGACGACACGACGGGTATCCGCGGATGAAATTTCACGAACAGGTCAGAGGTATATTCACGTGACCGGTGCCGTCCTCGACAGCACACTGGCCTTCGTGACAATCCTCGACATCCACGCAGCGTCGGATGTCGTATTGCTGCGAGCAACCGGGCAGGGCAATCGTCAGGCGCTCGCGCAGCTCTACGGTCGGCACGCACCGTGGCTGGTGCTCCGGTTGAGCCGGCGTTGCGCGGACCCGGGCATCGTCGACGAGGTCGTCCAGGACACCTTCGTCGCCGTCTGGCGCAATGCGGGCCAATGGGCCTCGCAGGGAGAGGTTGCGGCCTGGATCTGGGGCATCGCCATCCGGCGGCTGGCCGACGCTCAACGTCGCCGCCCAGCGACCGAATCCTCCCTGGACAAAATGCCCGACTGGGCCGGCACGGCCGAACCATCGGCCGAGGACCAGGCACTTGCCGGCGGCGGGTACGGGGATCTCGATGGTGCGCTCAGCCGACTGCCCGCGGACCTGCTGGCAGTCGTCCGGGCGACGGTGGTCGACGGTCTCACCAGCCGGGAGGCGGCACGGCTGCTCGGCATCCCGGTGGGCACGGTGAAGACCCGGATGATGCGCGCCCGTCTCATCCTGCGGAAGGAGCTGACATGAACCTGGTAGGGGGCGGGCACCTCGACACGTTGACGATGGAGTTCTACGCCGCTCAACTGGTGGACGCGAACGCCGAGGCAGCCATCGAGCGTCACCTGATCTACTGCGAGGACTGCCGCGCCCGGATGGCCGCCGCCGGTGCTCGCGACGACCTCCTGGGTGTGGAACCGATTCGCCTGCAACGTATCTGGGACGGCGTCCTGCAGGTCATCGAGGCGCCACCACGGTCGATGCTGACGCTGGCGGGGTTGCGGGTTCGTTCGGAATGGCGGCGGTTGCGGCACTTCCTCGCGCTCTCCCTGCTGTCCGCCCGCCGGTTGGCGCCGGTGGCCCGGCGCGCCGCGGTCTGTGCGCTCGCACTGCTGACAGTCCCACTGTTGATCATCATTTCGGTATCCCGGTCCGCGCCTGACCCCTTCGACAGGGTGGACGATTCCGGGCATCGATCTCAGACGTTCGGCGCGGCCCGGGCGCTGGCGAGGCTGCCGGGATCCGACAACGACACAGCGGGCACAGTCGACACGGCGGGCACAGTCGGCACGGCGGGCACCGGGGTTCCTTGCGCCGGCGGCGACCCCGGATGCCTGGCAGGTGAGTCAGCCGCCGTCCCCCAACACCTCTGTGCGGCGCCCGACCTGGCGTTCGACGTGCAGTGGACAACGGCCCGGCCCGGCCAGGGCACCCTGCGGGTCACCAATGTCAGCGGGACCGTCTGCCTGCTGCCCACGGTGATACAGGTCGAACCGATGGTTTCCGCCGACGACCCGGGGCCTGTGCAGGAGTCCCACAGTCCGCCTTCCGCCTATCAGGTGTATCACCTGTATCCATCGCGCCCCGCTGAGTCGGCGTTGACCTGGCGCCCGCGGTGCGGCCCGTCGACCACCGTCACCATCTCTGTCGGGTGGGGGAACGACTCGACCGACGTCACCGGGACAGTCCCGGACCTGCCGATCTGCGCGCCAGGTGCAGGGCAGCCCACGCTCACCGCCGGCCAGCTACGCCCGGCCTTCGTCAGCAGCGCGGAGTCCCAAGCGCTGTGACCACCACTCGGCTCCGTCCCCGCGACCGCATCCCCACCACGTCGGTCAGGGCCAGCCGACTCCCGGCGCCGGCGCCGGTGCGGTCAGCACCACACCCGTCCGCGTCGCACCCTCGATCGGCCACCGCGCGGCCGTGATGTGCAGCGTGCTGCCATCGGGCCCGCCCAGCATGCAGGCGAAACACCCACGGTCGACCTCGACTGTCTGCAGGACCTCCCCGCCTTCGCGGACGCGGACGCACCGCTGGTTCGGCACGTCGGCGTACCAGACCGCGTTCTCGGCATCCAGGCAAATGCCGTCCGGGACACCGTCCTTGAGGTCGGCCCACACCCGCCGATGCGACAGGCCGCCGTCGGCGGCGATGTCGAAGGCCGTCAATCGCTTGGCGTAGGACTCCGCGACGATCAGTGTGGAGTTGTCCGCCGTGACGGCCATGCCGTTGGGGAACCCCAGCCTGTCGGCCACCTGCCCAGCGACGCCCTCGGGGGTCACCATGGCGATGATCCCGGGGCCGACCTCGCCGTCCGGGAAATCGAACCCGATGTTGTTCAGGTACGTGTTGCCACGTCCATCCACAACGATTTCATTCCAAGGCTTTTCGGAGATGCCGGCGAGGTTAGCGTGGGTGGCGATGGAGCCGTCGGGCTCCCGGCGGAGCAACCGCCGCTGGGTCGCCGAGACGATCAGCAGCCGGCCGTCCGGCAGCCAGTCGATCGAGAACGGGAACGACTCCACCGTGGTGACGACCTCGCTGTTGCCCTGCTCGTCGACGGCAATGATCTCCCTGGCACCCCAATCGGCGAACCACAGTCGGCCCTCGTGCCAGCGCGGGGATTCACCCAACAGCAGATCGGTCAGCAGGATGCGTTGCTCGGACATCAGGTACCTCAGCCCTTCTTGCGCAAGCGGATCGCGGCCATCCGGTACGCCGGTGCGACAGCGTGCGGGTTGCGCGCGATCCGGTCTCTGGTGTCCGCCCACACCAGGTCCCAGGCGGCTCGCCGGCGTCCCGGAGAGGCGACCCCGCGCACCGCCGCGATGTGCGGTTCCAGGGCCGACCGCAGAGACTGCACGTGGCTGTCCGCGTAGTCGTGGAACCGGCCGGCCGACAGCAGGGCGGCGAACGGATCGGCCAGCACCGCAGTACGGGTTTCGACCCACTCCAGGGTGCCGCCCGCGGAGCCGGTGAACGACGGTGCAAACGGTTCGCCCAGCTCCGGCAGGGAGCGGAACCACGCCGGGTAGCCCGATGCGGCGACCTCATCGTGGGTCAGCACGCCGTCGTCCTTGGCCCGCAGGAGGGCCTGCGCCAGGCACCCGAACAGACCCTCACAGCCGATCAGCCCGTCGTCACCACGAAGCCCGTCGACGACGACAAGCCCGCAGCCGGGCGCCATCTCGGCGCAGCGGTGGTCGAGAAACGTTCGCCAGTCCTGCGCCGAACGGTCGCGGTAGGCCGCTCGGGCGACCTCGTTCGCCGACAGATGGACGAAGAAGTGGTCCGGTATCGGGGCGGGAGCAGTGCTGACCCGATGCAGGCTGGACACCGTCCAGCCGAAGGCCAGGGACCGGGCAGGAAACGCCCGCTGGAACGGCGATCGACCGGCGACCAACGGGTGGACACCGTCGGTGCCGCCGAGGTAGCTGTCCGCGGATCGGTCGACGCTGTCGAACAGGGTGCCGAAATCGGAGCCAGGATCCTCACAGTGCACCACCAGCACCGGCGGGGCGTTCACCCTGCGCTGCCAGGACTGCACCGCCACCGTCAACCCGGCCAGCGAACGCGTCACCGATCCCGCTCCGAAATCGGCGAACATCACGGGCGTTGCGCCCCGGGACGTTCCGGACCGCACGGCCTCGTCGATGGCGGCGCGCACCATCGGATAGGCCAGGGCTGCGGTGTCCGGCACGGGCCACCCCGGGTGGGTCCCGTCGGCAACGCCGGCCGGCCGGACCGCCGCCGGCGATGCGTCAATCGCGGAGTGCCTGCTCACCACCGACCACCCTTCGCTCGCCCCTGCGGTCAGCATCCGTCCGGCATGTCGTCGGCGCACCTCGAATCATGTCGCACGGCAATTTCCACCTGCTCGACGGTCAGGGCTCGACGGTCAGGGCTCGACGGTCAGCGCAACCGCACCAGACCCTCCTGCACGGCAGTGGCGATCATCCGGCCGTCCGTCGAGAAGAAGTGCCCGGTGCCCAGCCCGCGGGCCCCGGAGGCGCTGGGTGAGCTGGTGTCGTACAGCACCCACTCGTCGACCCGGAACGGCCGGTGGAACCACATGGCGTGATCGAGGGATGCGAGCTGGATCCGGTCGAACTCGGCGGACAGCGCGTGCGTGGCCAGCACCGAGTAGAGCAACGTCAGGTCGGACAGGTAGGCCAGGATGCACACGTGCAGCAGGTCGTCGTCCGGCAGCACCCCGTCGGTCCGGAACCAGACCCGGTTGTGCGCCTCGGTTCTCGGTCCGGTCAGCCGCGATTCCCAGGGCGGGTCGTCGACGTACCGAACGTCGAACGGCCGCGGGATGCGTCCCCAGACCGCGATGCGTTCCTTGATCGGGGCGATCCGCTCGGCGTAGGTCGGCAACGTCTCGGGCGGCGGCACGACCGGCATCGGATCAGCATGGTCCACACCCGGTTCGTCGATCTGGAACGAGGCCGACATCGCGAAGATCGGTTTGCCGTGCTGGATCGCCACCACCCGCCGGGTGGTGAACGAGATGCCGTCCTTGGCCTCGTCGACCTGGTAGACGATGGGATTCTTCGGGCTGCCCGGTCGGAGGAAATACGCGTGCAGGGAGTGCACCCGTCGATCGCTCGGCACGGTGCGGCCGGCGGCGATGAGCGCCTGGGCGGCGACCTGTCCGCCGAACACCCGGGACGGCGAGATCTCCGGCGAGTACCCGCGGTAGAGGTCCTCCTCGAGCTGCTCCAGGTCCAGCAGCTTGACCAGGTCGTCGACGACGGCCTGGCCGCGCGGCACACCGTCGATGTCCAGACTCGGCGGCTCGCCGCTGGCCGCCAGGCCGAAACCGTCGTCGGTTGTCGGGTCCACCACATCCGGGGTATCGCTCACGCTGGTCACCGTAGCCGGGCACCGATGGCCGCGAACGGCCGGTGTCCGCTGGTCAGCGCATCCGCCGGTCCGGGTCGGCGCGACCGCGGACGGCGTAGCCTCGGGAGTCTCCCGCCGAGGACGGAAGGCGCCCATCCGGAGGCACGATGGCGACCCGAGCAACACCCAGGGGTCCGGTACCCGCCGACCGGCGTCGCGCGGCCCCCAAGCCCGGCGCCGGGAGTGCTGCCACTCCGACCTGGCAGGGACCGATGCTGTCCGACCGGCGAACGGTCGGTGCCCGGCAGTTGGTCAACGCCCTGCAGAGCACCGCCGGCAACCGGGCCATCACCCTGGCCCTGCAGCGGGCCGGCGGCTGGCCGGACGCAGCCACGGCAGGCCCCGCCTGGAATGACGCCAGAGCCAAACCGGTCGGCCGGATCACCCGACTGGCCATCGCCGGCCTGGCCGGCGGGGCGGGCGACACGTTCAAGGGCGGCGACAGCCAGCACAGCAGCGAAGCGGCCGACCACCGCGCGATCGTGCTGATCCCCCAAGGCTTTTCACCGAAGGACCCGGTCGACGTGCTGCTCTACTTCCACGGCCACACCGAGGTGTGGCGGGGGCGCTACGCCGGAATGCGCCAGCGCACGTTCAAGCCGAGCAAGGACACCAAGAAGGCCCAACTGACCAGCGACAACACAGTGCGGGACGTCGACCTGGATCAGATCGAGCAGCAAATGGACAGCAGCGACAAGCGGCAGACGATCGGCATCCTCGCGCAGGGCGGTCCGCAGCATCAATTCGGCGACATCAATGTGGACGCCTACATTTCCGACGTGCTCACCAGGACGAACAAGGAATACCCGACGATCCTCACCGCGGTACCGAAGAGTTGGTCGGTGATCCTGTCCGGGCACAGCGGCGGCGGTTTCGCGGTGCAGGACGCGCTCTCCGCCGCGAACAAGCCGAAGAATCTCAAAGGCCTGATCCTGTTCGACGCCGAGGCGATGCAGCGGGACATGCGCCGGCGAATCACCGAAGACCTCGATTTCCTGGCGGATCTCACGCACACCGATGCCGATCGGGATGCCCACCTGGCCGGGCGGCCGTCGGTGCGTGCCTTCACCACCGCCGGTTCCACCTACGCCGGGAGGTACCAGGACATCGTCACCGCAACGATCGAGAGCACCCTGAAGCGGATCTTTCCGGCCGGCCGGAAGGCGGAATTGGCACGCCTGCGGACCCGACAGGCGATGGTGCCACTCACCGCTGCCGGAGAGCGACAGGCTCAAGGAATTGCTCCGCCGCCGGCCGACCGACCAGGCCGGCCGGGACGAACTCCGCGCGCTGCGTGCCCGGCAGGCCAATCAGCCGTTGCGCCCCGCCGACATCGCCAGGATGGCGGTGCTCACCCAACAGGAAACCCAAGTGGCCGCAGTGACCAGATTCTTGCCGAAGATTCAGCAGCTGTATCAACTCACCGCATTACCCGCCGGGGTGGAGCACGAGGAAATCATTCGCGGCACGCCCACCGATTCCGGCAATTATGTGGCCGGCCAGGGCAACCTGGAAAAGGCGCTGCGTTCGCTGCCCTGATGTCAGTACTTGATCATCACACTCCGCAGCTCGGTGGAGAACTCCAACGAGTGCACGCCGTTGCTCACGATGGGGACTCTGGCGACGGGGTTCCTGGCGGTGACGGTGCCGCGGACTGCGCCGCACGCTCGGCGAGAGTGACGTCGCCGGCCGCCCAGTGCGTCCTGGGGACCTCGCGGATGACCACCCTGACATTCGCCTTCGGGGCCGCGATGCTCTCGCACACCGCGTCCGTCACCGCGGTGATCAGGGCCCGCAACTTCTCCGGCGGACGACCTTCGGCCAGGGTGATCTCGACGAACGGCATCAGGCGACCTTTCCTGGACAACGGTGGGCGGGGCCCGCAGGACCGGCGTCCGCCGGCGCAGCGGGCAACTCGCACACGGCACATGCTGGCACCGGCTGATCGAAAAGGGCTGCGCGGGCCGGACATCCGCAGCCCGATGGGTCGGCAGAACGACGCCCGGGCGGGCACGGAGACCCAGCGACGCAGGACAGGCAGGCGGGCTCAGTCGTCGTGGCTGAGCCGGTGCACCCGGATCAGGTTGGTCGACCCGGTCTGGTTCGGCGGCGCGCCGGCGACGATCACCACGGTGTCCCCCGGCTGGTAGCCGGGGATGCGCAGCATGGCGTGGTCGACCTGCTCGATCATCTCGTCGGTGTCGTCCACCGCCGGGACGACGAAGGTTCGCACTCCCCAGGTCAGCGCCAGCTGGTTGCGGGTGGCTTCCAGCGGGGTGAACGCCAGCAGCGGCAGCGGGGTGTGCAGCCGGGCCAACCGGCGGACGGTGTCGCCGCTGTAGGTGAAGGCGACCAGCGCCTTGGCTTCCAGCCGCTCGCCGATGTCCCGCGCCGCGTAGGACAGCACACCGCGCCGGGTCCGCGGCACGTGGGTCAGCGGCGGGACCGTCACCGACTCGTCCTCCACCGCCTCGATGATCTTGGCCATGGTGCGGACCGCGATGATCGGGTACTTGCCGACCGAGGTCTCGCCGGACAGCATCACCGCGTCCGCGCCGTCCAGCACGGCGTTCGCGACGTCCGAGGCCTCGGCCCTGGTGGGCCGGGAGTGTTCGATCATCGAGTCGAGCATCTGGGTGGCGACGATGACCGGCTTGGCGTTCTCCCGGGCGATCTGCACGGCCCGCTTCTGCACCAGCGGCACCTGCTCCAGCGGCAGCTCCACGCCGAGATCGCCGCGGGCCACCATGATCCCGTCGAACGCCAGCACGATGGCCTCGAGATTGGCCACCGCTTCGGGCTTCTCGAGCTTGGCGATGACCGGCAGGCGGTGGATGCCGACGTCGTCCATCACCTGGTGCACCAGATCGACGTCGCTGGGCGACCGGACGAAGGACAGCGCCACCAGGTCGACGCCCAGCGACAGGGCGAACTTCAGGTCGGCGATGTCCTTCTCGGACATCGCCGGGACGGACACGTTCATCCCGGGCAGCGAGATGCCCTTGTTGTTCGACACCGGGCCGCCCTCGGTGACCGAACACAGCACGTCGTTCCCGGCGACCTGGGTGACGACCAGCCCGACCTTGCCGTCGTCGATCAGCAGCCGGTCGCCGGGCCGGGCGTCCTGGGCCAGCCCGCGGTAGGTGGTCGACACCCGGTTCTTGGTGCCGACGATGTCCTCGACGGTGATGGTGACCTGCTCGCCGGTGGGCCACTCGTGCGGCCCGTCCTCGAACCGGCCGAGCCGGATCTTCGGGCCCTGCAGATCGGCGAGAATCGCCAGCGCCTTGTCCGCGGACTTCGCGGCGTCCCGCAGCCGGTGGTAGATCACCTCGTGGTCGGCGTAGTCGCCGTGGGAGAAGTTCATCCGCGCCACGTTCATGCCGGCGTCCAGCAGAGCGGCGATTCCCTCCTCCGAGGAGGTCGCCGGGCCCATGGTGCAAACGATCTTTGCGCGACGAGTCATGGCGGTACCTTATCGGCTCTGAACCGATACCGCTGCGGGGGTCACCTGTCTCGGCCGGGCGCGCGCGGCCGGCGGCGCGGCCCGGGAATCCCGTCCCGGCACCACGGCGGAGTCGACGGCACCGCGGCAGGACGGGCACGCTCGCAGCTGCCGCACCCGGACCACCCGGCTGCGGCAGCACGACATCCGTTACAGCACTGCAGGTATCGCTCGGCAGGCCGCGGCCGGGTGGAGTCCGGATTCGTTCGGATTCGTCCGGGGATTGCTGGTCGACGGCGTCAGCGCAGCGCGACCGCCGTCGGTTCCAACGGGTCTGGCAGGAACGACGAACCGGCAAGGTAGGCGTCGACACCCGGCCGCGGCGGACCGGCCCTCGGCGATCGCCCAGACGATCAGCGACTGCCCGCGGCCGGCGTCACCGGCGACGAACACCCCGGGCACGCTCGTCATGTACTCGGAGTCCCGGACGATCGTGCCGCGGGAGGACAGCTGCACGCCGAGACCGCTCCAGCAGGCCCGGCCGATCGGGGCCGACGAAGCCCAGCGCGATCAGGATCATGTCGGCGTCGAGGTGGAAATCGGTGCCCTCGGTGGCGATGAAACCGCCGGGGATCCGCTTGCCCTCCACCAGGTGCAGTCCGCTGACCTTGCCGTCGGTGCCCTCGATGGCCGTGGAGTTGACCCCGAAGACCCGCTCCCCGCCCTCCTCGTGGGCGGCGGAGATGCGCAGCATCAGCGGGTAGGTCGGCCACGGCGTGGACGGGTCCCTGGTGGCCGGCGGCATCACGTGGATGTCCAGCTGGGTGACCGAGGCGGCGTTCTGCCGCAGCGCCGTGCCGTAGCAGTCGGCGCCGGTGTCGCCGCCGCCGATGATGATCACCTTCTTGCCCTCGGCGGAGATCTCGACGGCGTCCCTGGTGCCCTCGCAGACCTCGTTCTGCTGCACCAGGTAGTCCATCGCCAGGTACACGCCGTCCAGGTGCCGGCCGTCGACGGTCAGCTCCCGCGGGATCGTCGAACCGGTGGCGATGACCACCGCGTCGAAGTCGCTCTGCAGCTGCTCGACGGTGAGGTCGACGCCGACGTTGCAGCCCGCGACGAACGTGACGCCCTCGGCCTCCATCTGCTCCAGCCGCCGGTCGAGCACCGCGCGGTCCATCTTGAACTCGGGGATGCCGTACCGCATCAGCCCGCCGATGCGCTGGTCGCGCTCGTACACGGTGACGGCGTGCCCGGCCCTGGCCAGCTGCTGCGCGGCGGCCAGCCCGGCCGGGCCGGAGCCGATCACCGCGACCGACCGGCCGGTGGACAGCTCCGCCGGCCGCGGGGTGAGGCCGAAGCCGTGATCGATGGCGTAGTCGGCGATCTGCTGCTCGACCAGCTTGATGGACACCGGGTCGTCACCGATGCCCAGCACGCAGGCCGCCTCGCACGGCGCCGGGCACAGCCGGCCGGTGAACTCGGGGAAGTTGTTGGTGGCGTGCAGCCGGTCGGAGGCCTCTTCCCATTTCCCGCCGCGGACCAGGTCGTTCCACTCCGGGATGATGTTGCCCAGCGGGCAGCCCTGGTGACAGAACGGCACACCGCAGTCCATGCACCTGGTGGCCTGGATGCGGGTGTCCTGCTCGTCGAACGGCTCGTAGACCTCGTTCCAGTCCTTGAGCCGCAACGGGATCGGCCGGCGCGGCGGGCCCTGCCGGCCGTACTTCAAGAAGCCACTGGGATCAGCCATGGCTGGCCTCCATGATCATCTCGTCGGCGTCGATTCCCCTGGCGGCCGCTTCCGCGCGCAGGGACAGCACCCGGCGGTAGTCGCGCGGCATCACCCGGGAGAAGCGGACGGCCGCGATCGGCCAGTCCGCCAGCAGCGCGGCGGCCACCGTC
This sequence comes from uncultured Actinomycetota bacterium, assembly GCA_963709895.1. Classification (GTDB taxonomy): domain Bacteria; phylum Actinomycetota; class Actinomycetes; order Mycobacteriales; family Nakamurellaceae; genus Nakamurella. Next base: position 11,396 of record CAVPYD010000012.1, read on the forward strand.
GATCCGGTGAGCTTGGCGTGCGAGCTGATCACCTCACCGAGCCAGAGCACCTCGTCGGCGTCCAGCGGCTCCAGGTCGACCAGTTCCGGGTTCACCTTCGCCGGTTCGGGGTCGAGCAGGTAGCCGACGCCGCCGCTCATCCCGGCGCCGACGTTCCGGCCGGTCCGGCCGAGGATGACGACCCGGCCACCGGTCATGTATTCCAGCGCGTGGTCGCCGGTGCCCTCGGTGACCATCAGGGCACCGGAGTTGCGCACGGCGAACCGCTCGCCCACCCGGCCCCGCAGATACAGCTCGCCGTCGGTGGCGCCGTACCCGATGGTGTTCCCGGCGATCACCTGGGTCTTCACCCCGGGCGCCTGCGACGGTGAGTTCTCGTCCGGCCGGACGATGATCCGGCCGCCGGACAGGCCCTTGCCGACGTAGTCGTTGGCGTCACCGACCAGCGTGATGCGACACCCCGCGCGGCAGGAACGCGCCGAGCGACTGCCCGGCGGTGCCCGCCAGGTGGATGTCGATGGTGTGGTCCGGCAGTCCTTCCGGACCGAACACCCTGGTGACCTCCGAGCCGAGCATGGTGCCGGCGGTGCGGTCGACGTTGCGGATCGGCAGATCGATCCGCACCGCGTCGGGCGTCCTGCAGTGCCGGCGCGGCCAGCTTGATCAGCGTGGCGTCGAGGGTCTTGGACAGGTCGTGCTGCGCGGGCCGGGTGCAGCGAGTAGGCACTGGCCACGTCCGGGATCTCCAGCAACGGCTCCAGGTCCAGCCCACGCGCCCGGTGGTGCGCCACGGCGTGCGAGACGTCCAGCATTTCCGCGTGCCCGACGGCCTCGCCGACGGTGCGGAACCCGAGCGCCGCCAGGTACTCGCGGACCTGCTCGGCGAGATACAGGAAGAACGTCTCGACGAACTCGGGGGTGCCGGTGAACCGCTCGCGGAGCACCGGGTTCTGGGTGGCAATGCCGACCGGGCAGGTGTCCAGATGGCAGACCCGCATCATCACGCAGCCCGCGACGATCAGCGGGGCGGTGGAGAAACCGAACTCCTCGGCGCCGAGCAGCATGCCGACGACCACGTCGCGGGCGGTCTTCAGCCCGCCGTCGACCTGCACCTTGACCTGCTCGCGGAGCCGGTTCAGCCGCAGCGTCTGCTGGGTCTCGGCGAGCCCGAGCTCCCAGGGCTGCCCGGCGTGCTTGAGCGAGGTGAGCGCCGCCGCGCCGGTGCCGCCGTCATGGCCGGCGACGATGACCTTGTCGGCGTGCGCCTTGGTGACGCCGGCCGCGACGGTGCCGACGCCCGGGGTGGACACCAGCTTGACCGACACGTCGGCGGCCGGGTTGGCGTTGCGCAGGTCGTGGATCAGTTGCTTGAGATCCTCGATCGAGTAGATGTCGTGGTGCGGCGGCGGCGAGATCAGCCCGACACCCGCGGTGGCGTGCCGGGTCTGGGCGATCCACGGGTAGACCTTGTTGCCGGGCAGCTGGCCACCCTCGCCGGGCTTGGCGCCCTGCGCCATCTTGATCTGGATCTCCCTGGAGTTCACCAGGTAGGCGCTGGTCACCCCGAACCGGCCGGAGGCGACCTGCTTGATCGCGGACCGGCGGACCGGGTCGAGCAGCCGGTCGACATCCTCGCCGCCTTCGCCGGTGTTCGACTTGCCGCCGAGCCGGTTCATCGCGATGGCCAGGGTCTGGTGCGCCTCGAGTGAGATGGAGCCGTACGACATCGCGCCGGTGACGAACCGCTTCACGATCTCGGACGCCGGCTCGACCTCGTCGAGAGGAACGCTCGGTCGCTCGATCGGTGCGCAGCTCGAACAGCCCGCGCAGCGTGGCGCCCTTGCGGGACAGCTCGTCGACGGCCTCGGTGTACCGGCGGAACACGGTCTGCTGCTTGCTCCGGGTCGCGTGCTGCAGCAGGTAGACGGTCTCCGGGTTGAACAGGTGGATCTCGCCCTCGCGGCGCCACTGGTACTGGCCGCCGATCTCCAGGCCGCGGTGCTCGAGGGCGCGCGGATTGGGCACGAACGCAAGGGCGTGCCGGATGGCCACGTCGGAGGCGATGGTCTCCAGCCCGCTGCCGCCGGTCCGGGTGGTGCTGCCGGTGAAGTACTCGTCGAGCACCGGCTGGTCGATGCCGAACACCGCGAAGACCTGCGCGGCGCGGTAGGAGCCGACGGTGGAGATGCCCATCTTGCTCATCACCTTGAGCACGCCCTTGCCCAGCGCGTACACCGCGTTCTTGATCGCCTTCTGCGGGCTGACGTCACCGATCAGGCCGTGCCGGGACAGGTCCTCCGCGCTCTCCAGCACCAGGTAGGGGTTGACCGCGCCGGCGCCGTAGCCGAGCAGCAGCGCGATGTGGTGGACCTCCCGGGCGTCACCGGATTCGACGACCAGCGCGACCTTCGTCCGCGACTTCTGCCGGACCAGGTGCTGGTGGACGGCGGAGGTGAGCAGCAGGGAGGGGATCGGCGCCCGGTCGGCGGTGGAGTGCCGGTCGGACAGCATGATCACCCGGGCGCCGTTCTCAATGGCTTCGTCGGTCTCGGCCCGACATCGCTCGATGGCCGCGGCCAAGGCTTCGCCACCGCCGGCCACGTCGTACAGCCCGGAGATGGTGGCCGAGGCGAACCCGGGCAGGTTGCCGTCGGCGTTCATCCCCATCAACTTGGCCAGGTCGTCGTTGTCCAGCACCGGGAAGGGCAGCACGATCTGCCGGCAGGACCGCGGTCCCGGCGCCAGCAGGTTCTGCTCCGGCCCGATCACCGAGGACAGCGAGGTGACCACGGCCTCCCGGATCGCGTCCAGCGGCGGGTTGGTCACCTGCGCGAACAGCTGGGAGAAGTAGTCGAAGATCAACCTGGGCCGCTCGGACAGCACCGCTTCCGGGGTGTCGGTGCCCATCGACCCGATGCCCTCGGCGCCCTTGGCGGCCATCGGCGTGACCAGGATCCGCAGCTCCTCCTCGGTGTAGCCGAAGATCTTCTGCCGTTGCAGCACGCTGCGATGCGAGACGGTGACATGGTCCCTGGCCGGCAGGTCGGTGAGCCGCATCAGGCCGGCGTGCACCCACTCGCGGTAGGGCTGCTCGGCGGCCAGTCGCGCCCTTGACCTCGGCATCGTTGAGGATCCGGCCCTGGTCGGTGTCCACCAGGAACATCCGGCCCGGCTGCAACCGGCCGCGCTCCACCACCTTCTCCGGCGGGATCGGCAGCACCCCGGCCTCGGAGGCGAGCACCACGGTGTCGTCGGTGGTCAGCCACCACCGGCCGGGCCGCAGCCCGTTGCGGTCCAGCACGGCGCCCAGCACGGTGCCGTCGGTGAACGTCACGCAGGCGGGTCCGTCCCACGGCTCGATCAGCGACGCGTGGAACTCGGCGAACCCGCGAATCTGCGGATCCATGGTGGCGTTGTTCTCCCACGCCTCCGGGATCATCATCATCACCGCGTGCGGCAGCGTCCGGCCGCCCAGATGCAGCAGTTCCAGCACCTCGTCGAACGACGCGGAGTCCGAGGCGCCCGGGGTGCAGATCGGGAAGGCTCTGGCCAGGTCGCCCGGGATCAGCTCCGAGGCCAGCAGCGACTCGCGGGCGCGCATCCGGTTCCGGTTGCCGCGGACGGTGTTGATCTCGCCGTTGTGCGCGATGAACCGGAACGGGTGGGCCAGCGGCCAGGCCGGGAAGGTGTTGGTGGAGAACCGGGAGTGCACGATCGCGACCGCGCTCTCGGTGCGCTCGTCGGTCAGGTCGGCGAAGAACGCCGGCAGCTGCGAGGTGGTCAGCATGCCCTTGTAGACGATGGTGCGGCTGGACAGCGAGGCCAGGTACACGCCGCGCTCCTCGCCGAGCGCGGCGGCGGTCTCGTGCTCGATCCGCTTGCGGGCCGGGTAGATCATCCGGTCCAGGTCGATGCCATACGGCCGCGAGCCGTCCACTGTTTCGTCTGAAGCCGGTCCGGCGACGAACAGTTGCTCGAAGGCCGGCATGACGTCGACTGCCATCTGGCCGACCCCGGCTCCGACCGCGTCGGTCGGCACGAGCCGCCAGCCGACCAGCTCAAGGCCCTCCTCGGCCAGGATGCCCTCGATGATCTGTCTTCGCCTGCGCCCGCAGGTCCTCCTCCGGTGGCAGGAAGGCAACGCCAACCGCGTAGGCCTCGCCGTGCCTCGGATCCACCGACGTGGGCAGCGGGAAGCCTGCGACGTCGCGCAACAGCCGATCCGGCACCTGGATCAGGATCCCGGCACCGTCGCCCACGGCGGGGTCGGCGCCGGCCGCTCCGCGATGATCGAGGTTGATCAGCGCGGTGACACCGTCCGCGACGATGGAGTGACTGCGGCGGCCTCGGATGTCGGCGACGGCGGCGACACCGCACGCATCGCGCTCAAAGCTCGGGTCGTACAGCCCCTGGGGGGCGGGTGTTGCCGAGTACTGCACGGCAGACCTCCCGTCGTCGGCGGCGCGGCCGCTGTTGGTGCGGCCGGCTGGGGTGGAGTCGGGTGCAATCGGGTGTGCGTAGTTCACCAGCGGGAGATCAGGGTGCAGCACATCAGGGGCACGGCAGCTCAGCGGTGGAGACCGTCAGGAGGCGGCGGCGCGTCCTGCACGTGCTGGGCGAACGTCTGGGGCCGACTGTGGCAGGTGGTGGCCACGGCCCCGAACGCGGGTAGGGCGGGCGAGACTCGGCGGGATCACCGCCCCATCGTCGCAGTACCCGCGCTCGATTATCGCGGAAAATCCGGGACGACGATGGCCCAGTCAGCGTCAAAGCTACCGCACACCCCGAGCGCGTCGGAACCAGCCGGACCTGCGCTTCGGTCGGACGACTTGACGGCTGCACCCGGCACCCAACGGCCGCGCGGCCGATCACCCGTTGGTGCGTTGGTCGGGCAGACCGGGTCGCTCCGTGGCATGTGTGACGTTCGGAGTGGTCGTGTCGTGTTCCCCGTCACCGGGCCCGGATTTCGCTCCGAAGTCGGGTCCGGATTCGCCGCTGATCTCCCCGTCGGGCAGCGCGTCTGCGGACCCGGGAGCGGCCGGCTCGTCGGGATCCCCCCGCCTGGCCGGACCGCGCACCACGGCCGGATCCTCGCGCCCGACGTTCCGCCGCAGGTACAGGAACAGCACTGCACCCAGGAAGACCAGGATCGAGGTGAACACGTTGATCCGCAGACCGAAGAAATGGTTGGCCGGGTCGATCCGCAGCATCTCGATCCAGGTGCGCCCCAGGGTGTAGCCGGCGACGTACACCGCGAACGCCCGCCCCCCGCCGAGGGTGAACCGCCGGTCGGCCCAGACCACCAATGCCGCGACGCCCAGGTTCCACAGGATCTCGTACAGGAACGTGGGCTGGTAGACGCCGCAGAGCACCTCGGGTGTGGCCTTGATGTACTCGGTCGGGAACTCGCAGGTCCCGGTTGCCGGGATCGCGCCGGCCACCCCGTCCGGTGTGCGGACGAAGACCTCGAGGCCCCACGGCAGGGTGGTCGGGCTGCCGAACAGCTCCTGGTTGAAGTAGTTGCCGAGGCGGCCGATCGCCTGCGCCACGGCGATGCCGGGCGCGACCGAGTCGGCGTAAGCGGACAGCGGCACCTTGTAGTACCGGCAACCGATCCACGCGCCCACCGCGCCGAACGCGATGGCGCCCCAGATGCCGAGGCCACCGTTCCAGATGGCGAACGCGTTCCAGGGATTCTTGCCCTCGCCGAAGTAGAGCTGGTTGTCGGTGATGACGTGGTAGATCCGGCCGCCGATGATCCCGAACGGGACGGCGAACACCGAGATGTCGGTGACCCGGCCGGGCCGGCCGCCGCGGGCCACGAACCGCTTGTTGCCCCACCAGACGGCGACGACGATGCCGATGATGATGAACACCGCGTAGGCGCGGACGGCCAGCGGCCCGACGTACCAGACCCCTTGCGGGGGTGAAGGAATCGACGTCACGAAGTGCGTCATGCCGGGCTGACCTCGCGGGCCGGGGCACTCCCGGCGGTCACGGCGGTCCGCGGTCGCGTCACGGTGGAGCGGGTCGAGGAGCCTCGCCGCACCCCGGCGGCCAGTTCAGCGGCGAGCTCGCGGACCGCCTGCACGCCACCTGATTCGGCGGCGCTGACGAACGCCGACCCGACGATCACCGCGTCCGCGAACCCAGCGATCTCGGCGGCCTGGTCGCCGGTGCGCACGCCCAGCCCGACGCCGATCGGCAGGTCGGTGATCGCGCGGCACCTGGCCACCAGGTCCGGCGCCGCCGCGGATACCTGGTTACGGGCGCCCGTCACGCCCATGGTGGACGCCGCGTACAGGAACCCGCGGGTCGCGGCGGCCGTCAGCGCGATCCGCTCCGCCGGTGACGACGGCGCCACCAGAAAGATGGGCGCCAGGTCGTTCGCATCGGCGGCCGCCAGCCACGGGCCCGCCTCGTCGACGATGAGGTCCGGCGTGATCACCCCGGACCCGCCGGCGCCGGCCAGCTCGCGGGCGAAGTTCTCCACCCCGAACGCCAGCACAGGATTGAAGTAGGTCATCACCACCGCCCGCCCGCCCGTGGCGGTGACCCCGGCGACCACCCGGAACAGGTCGGCGGTGTGGAACCCGGCGGCCAGCGCGGTCTGCGCGGCGTGCTGGATGACCGGGCCGTCGAGCACCGGGTCGGAGAACGGCATGCCGACCTCGACCAGGTCGCAGCCGCCGTCGACCATCGCGGTCAGCAGTTCGATCGAGCCGTCGACGGTCGGGTAGCCGGCGGGCAGGTAGCCGATCAACGCGGCGCGGCCCTGCGCCCGGGTGCTCGCGAACAACAGGTCGAGGTTCGTCACGAGCGGGTCTCCCCCGGTTCGGCGAGGTCGAACCAGCGCATCGCGGTCTCCATGTCCTTGTCACCGCGACCCGACACGTTGATCAACACGATGCCGTCGGGTCCGATCTCCCGGGCCAGGTCCACCCCGCCGGCCACCGCGTGGGCGGATTCGATCGCCGGGATGATGCCCTCGGTGCGGGACAGCAGGGCGAACGCGTCCATCGCCTGGGTGTCGGTGATCGGCCGGTACTCGGCGCGGTGGATCTCGGCCAGGTGCGCATGTTCGGGCCCGACGCCGGGGTAGTCCAGACCGGCGGAGATCGAGTGGGACTCGATGATCTGCCCGTCGGTGTCCTGCAGCAGGAACGACCGGGCGCCGTGCAGCACGCCGACCGTGCCGCCGCTGATCGTCGCGGCGTGCCGCCCCGTCTCGATGCCGTCACCGCCGGCCTCGAGGCCGACCAACCGCACGCCGGGGTCGTCGAGGAAGGCATGGAAAGCACCGATCGCGTTCGACCCGCCGCCGACGCAGGCGGCGACGACATCGGGCAGCCGGCCGGTCAGCTCGAGCACCTGCGCCCTGGCCTCCAGCCCGATGATCCGCTGGAAGTCCCGCACGATCACCGGGAACGGGTGCGGGCCGCCGACGGTGCCGAAGAGATAGAAGGTGTTCTCGACAGAGGCCACCCAGTCGCGGAAGGCCTCGTTGATGGCGTCCTTCAGGGTGGCCGAGCCGGACTCGACCGCAATCACCTCGGACCCGAGCAGCCGCATCCGGGCGACGTTCAACGCCTGCCGCTCGGTGTCGACCTTGCCCATGTAGATGCAGCAGTCCAGCCCGAGCAGCGCCGCGGCGGTTGCGGTGGCGACCCCGTGCTGGCCGGCGCCGGTTTCGGCGATGACCCTGGTCTTGCCCATCCGCTTGGCGAGCAGCGCCTGGCCCAGCACGTTGTTGATCTTGTGGCTGCCGGTGTGGTTGAGGTCCTCGCGCTTGAGCAGGATGCGCGCCCCGCCGATCTGCTCGGTGAGCCGCGCGGCGTCGGTCAGCGGGCTGGGCCGGCCGGCGTAGGTGGCGGCGAGCCGGTCGAGCTCGGCCAGGAAATCCGGGTCGATGCGGGCCTTGCGGTAGCTCTCGGCGACCTCGTCAAGGGCAGCGACCAGCGCCTCCGGCAGCCAGCGGCCGCCGAACGAGCCGAAGTAGCCGCGCTCGTCCGGGTCGTGGGTGGTACCGGCCAGGCCGTCCGACGGCCGCGGCAACCCGTCGGGACGCGGCGCCGGGACCTGGCCGGCGCCGGCGCCGTGCGGGGCCAGTCCCGAAGCGGACGGTTGACCGGCTGCGGCTGCGGCTCCGGCTCCGGCGGCCCGGGCCCGGCGACCGGCGGTGACGGGGCGGTACTGCGAACGGGCACTGGATCTCCAGACGTCTCAGGTCAACTCGGCACGGCTCGGTCGGTCAGCGGGTCGGCGCCGCGGGTGACGGCGCGCCGCGTCTCACCGGGCCCTGCTCTCATTCTCGCGTCTCATTGTTCGCGCGTTCGCGCAGGAACTCGGCGGGAGTCAGCGCGCCGGCCGTGGGCAGGAGGGATGCGATCCCGCGGTGACGAGCTCGGCGACGGCGGCGCGCGGGTCACCGCTGGTCACCAGTCCCTCACCCACCAGTACCGCGTCGGCTCCGGCGCCCGCGTAGGCCAGCAGATCGGACGGGCCGCGGACTCCGGATTCGGCGACCGTCACCACCCCGCTGGGCAGGCCGGGCGCGATCCGGGCGAAGACGTCCCGATCGACGGTCAGCGTGGTGAGGTCGCGGGCGTTGACGCCGATCACCCTGGCCCCCGCGGACAGCGCCCGATCGGCCTCCGCCTCGGTGTGCACTTCGACAAGCGCTGTCATGCCCAGTGATTCGATCCGTTCCAGCAAACCGTGCAGCACGTTCTGTTCCAGCGCCGCGACGATGAGCAACACGATGTCCGCGCCGTGCGCTCTCGCCTCGTGCACCTGGTACGGGCTGACGATGAAATCCTTGCGCAGCACAGGGATGTCGACCGCCGCGCGAACCGCGTCGAGATCGTCGAGGGACCCGCCGAAGCGCCGTCCCTCGGTGAGCACCGAGATGACCCGGGCGCCACCCTCCGCGTACAGCCTGGCAAGCGCTGCCGGGTCGCCGATGTCGGCGAGTGCGCCACGGGAGGGGCTGGCGCGCTTCACTTCCGCGATGACGCCGACGCCCGGTTCGCGCAGCACGTGCAGCACGTCCCGGGGGGCGGGCGCCTGCGCTGCCCTTGCCTTGATCTGGGCCAGCGGGACCAACGCTTCACGCGCGGCGAGATCCTCGCGGACACCGGTGAGGATCGCGTCCAGCACGTTCACCCGCTGTCTCCTCATCTGCGCCGCCCTGCGCTGCGTCTACCCTCCGCCAGGCACCCCGACCGTTGCTTCCCGTGAGCAACGGTGCCGCCTTTCCGGCCGGCCGCTCTCAAATGCGCGATGTGCTGTGGGTCATGGTAGCCGCCCGGAGAACGTGCTATTGACCGGCACGTCATCGGTCCCCCGCCGCCGAATCGGTGGCCGAATCGGTGGCCGCATCGGGGCCTTCGGTGGGGTCCGATCCGGCGTCCAATGCCTTCCACCAGTCCTCCGTCGACTGACCGACATCGGTGGCCCGCCCACCGTCGCCGGCCCGGTCGGCACCAGAGGCAGCGGGGCTCGACCCGGGCGCCTCGTAACGGGCACTCATCCGCCGGGCGCCGCGCCCGGCCACGATCAACCCGCCGGCCACCGCAATGAGCAGTCCGCCGGCGACGCCCAGCAGCGGTCCCCACGGCGACAGCCGGGCCGCGCCGACCGGGTCGGCCGGTCGTGGCAGGTCCTGCACGAGCGAGGCCGGGGCGGCCCCCAACGCGAGCGCGCAGCGCACCGCGATCAGCGCGCCACCGATCAGCAGCACCACACCGACGATCCTGCGCAGTACGCCGTGGGTGGCCAACGCGGCACCCAGTCCGGCGAGCGCGACCAGCGCGACCGGGACCAGCTCCGGCACGACCGAACTCCCCGACGCGGTGATCGTCACCGGACCGGTCAGCGGATCGGTGAAGTCCGCAGCCCACCAGGTGAGCCCGGCGGCGATCGCGGCCAGGACGGCGCCGAGGACCGCACCGAGGGCGATCACCGCGATGGCGCGTGCTGTGTTCGGCTGCCTCCTGGGCGGCCGCGGAACCGTCGCCGGGGTGCCGGGCACGGCGGCTGGTTCAGCGGCCGTCCTTGTCGCTGGTTCTGTCGCTGGTTCGGGGCCTTGATCGGGGCCCGGATCGGTGGCTCGTTCGATCGCTGATTGAACCGGGCGAGCTCGCTCGTCGTGTTCTTCCCATGGGTTGCCGCTGCGGTCCACATCGCGATCCGGAGCGCGATCGGCGCTGGGCTCACCTGGCGGACCCGCTTGACCGGCCGGGTGATCGGCCGGGAGATCGGCCGGGAGATCGGACTGTTGGTCAGCCGGCCGGTCAGCACCCTGGCCCGGCCGCGATTCAGTCACCGATCACCGGTCTCAACGTGCCCGCGGCTCCGACCGCGGCGATCACCGCCGCCGCCTTGTTCTGACACTCGGCGTCCTCCGAGGCCGGCACCGAGTCGGCGACGATGCCCGCGCCGGCCTGGACGAAGGCGATCCCACCCGCGACCAGCGCGGTGCGGATGGTGATCGCGGTGTCGGCGTCACCGGCGAAATCGAGGTATCCGACGACCCCGCCGTAGACGCCCCGTCTGGCCGGTTCGAGTTCGTCGATGATCTGCATGGCCCTGGGTTTGGGCGCCCCGGACAGGGTGCCGGCCGGGAAACAGGCGGCCAGCGCGTCGTAGGCCGTCTTGCCATCGGCCAGCCGTCCGGTCACGGTCGAGACGATGTGCATGACGTGGCTGTACCGCTCCACGGTGAAGAATTCCACGACCTTGACGGTGCCAGCGGCACACACCCGGCCGAGATCATTGCGGCCGAGATCGACGAGCATGACGTGCTCGCTGCGTTCCTTCTCATCGGCCAGCAGGTCCTTGCCCAGCAGCACGTCCTCTTCCTCGGTGCCGCCGCGAGGCCGGGTGCCGGCGATGGGGTGCATGGTCACCAGCCCATCCCGCACGGTGACCAGCGCTTCCGGTGACGAACCCACCACCGCGATGGGTTCGCCGTCCGGGGTGGGCAGCCGCAGCACGTACATATAGGGGCTGGGGTTGGTGGCCCGCAGCACCCGGTAGATGTCCAGCGGGTCAGCGGCGGTCGGCACATCGAACCGTTGGGACAGCACGATCTGGAAGGCGTCGCCTGCCCTGATGTGCTCCTTGGCCACCTCCACCATGGCCAGGTAGTCCGGTGAGCTGGTTCGCCGCGCGTACTTCGGGGACTGGCGCGCGAACACCGCCGCCGGGAGCGCTGACGGCCTGCCCAACTGCTCGCTCATCGCCTCCAGTCGGGCGACCGCGTCGTCGTACGCGGCGTCCACCCGCTCATCGGAGGCGTCCCAGTTGACCGCGTTGGCGATCAGCGTGACGGTGCCCTCGTGATGGTCTAGCGCGGCCAGGTCGGTGGCCAGCAGCATGACCAACTCGGGGACGTGCAGTTCGTCCACGGCGCTCGCCCCGGGGATCCCGGCGTGTTCGTCGATGCGTTCCAGCCGCCGGACCACGTCGTACCCGAGGTAGCCGACCATCCCACCGGTCAACGGCGGCAGACCGTCCAGCGGGTCGGTGTGCAGCAGGCGCAGGGTCTCGGAGAGCACGGTCAACGGGTCACCGCCGGTCGGTAGGCCCGCCGGGACCTCGCCCAGCCAGTGCGCGACGCCGTCCCGTTCGGTGAGCGCGGACGGGGCGGACACCCCGACGAACGACCATCGCGACCAGGACCGGCCATTCTCCGCGGACTCGAGCAGGAAGGTGCCCGGCCGGTCTCCGGCCAGCGAGGCGTACAGCGCAACCGGGGTGAGCGTGTCGGCCAGCAACCGCCGGGTGACGGGAATGACCCGCCGGTCCCTGGCGAGTTCCCGGAACTCCTCGCGGGTCGGGTGGATCTCGCCGAGGGCGCTGGAACTCCCGCGCGGGGTCGCGACGGTCGGTACGGACATGGCGGTCATTGTGCCGTCTGCCGGGACCGCGCCCGCGCACCCGGCCCCGCGAGCTCCGGCGGACGCCGGCCGGCCGCGCCGCCCCGACCGCCCGGCGGCGACCGCCGTGTCCGGCGAGTGCGGCACCCAGGTGATCACCGAGAATGTCGCCATGGCCGAACTCACCGGGTCGTCGCCGGAGGCGCGGGATTCGGTGGGATCGACGGTTCCGGTGGGATCGACGGTTCCGGTGGGATCGACGGTTCCGGTGGGATCGACGGTTCCGGAGGGATCGACGGTTCCGGAGGGGTCGCCGAACCCGGTGGGATCGCTGGACCCGGTAGGTCCGTCGGACCCGGTAGGTCCGTCGGACGTGCCTGCCAGGTCGGAGCCGCCGGAGCCGCGCACGCCGCCGGCCGGATCGACCCCGGTGCGGCGGACCCGTCGGTGGCAATGGGTCACCGGCATCGTCGTCGTTGTCGTCACCTACCTGGTCCTACTGGGGGCCTACGCGTTCGGCGGCGGAAACGCGATCCCCGAAGCCAGTTTCTCCTTCCCGCGGGGCGGCGCTGCCGTGTTCCTGGCCATCCGCTCGGTGGACGCGGCGGCGCCGAGCATGGACGTGGACGTGCTGCTGTTGCCCGACCCCGATTTGCTCGACGGGCAGGGCACACCGAAGGAGCCGATCACGCTGGTGCTGGGTCCGACGCGGGACGGTGCCGACATGGTCTGGCCAACCGGCAGGCGCGTCGACACCAGGCACGCCACGGTCGAGATGCTCGGCGACATCCAGAATTGGCCGTTCGACTCGTATACGACCACCGTTGTCGCCCAGGCGTATTCCGGCGTTGGAGTTGAGAGCGAGCTGCCGACGGCGTTCGGGGTGGACGGTGCCGTCCAGGGCTGGCATCTTGCGGTCACCCCTGCCTCGGAGCAGACGAGTCTGCTCACCGACGTCCGCGCGCATCGCACGGTCGGCATCATCGCCTTCGGCCTGCTGTTGCTGGCGGTGCTGATCACGCTCTCCGGCGTGGCCATGTTCGTGGTGGTGAACACGTACCGCGGCAGGAGGAAATTCGAACCTGCCTTCCTGGCGTGGATCGCGGCCATGCTGTTCGCGACGATCCCGATCCGGAATTTCCTTCCCGGTTCGCCGCCGCCGGGGTCGTGGGTGGATATCGCGGTGGTGTTGTGGGTGATCGTGGCGCTCGGCACCGCGCTGGTTTTCGGTGTCGGCACCTGGTGGCGGTACGGCCGGCCACCCGACTGAGACTCGCCCGACCCTCAGCGATCGCGGGTCTCCACCCAGTGGAGAGCTGTTTGCCACCCTTACTATCCCGGGGCCACGGGAATACGGTGATCCGGTTGTCCACCCGCGGCGGACGACGGATCGGTGCCGCCCGCGGACGAATCGGGCGTTCATCCGGGTGCGTCCGGAAGCAGCGCGTCGGGGCGGCTACGCGGGTCCGACAGCAGCGAGTGTCCGAGGCAGCGAGTGTCGACAGCGGCGGGTATCCGAGAGCAGCGGGTATCCGAGAGCAGCGGGTATCCGACAGCCGGGTGAGGGAGTGACTGCCGTGGTCAGCATGGCCGAGTCGTTCGCGGGCACTGGCTGTCCGTTCGGTGGGCAGCGGGGATCGTCATGATCATCGACGCGCCGCCGGCGCCTGCTCCCGCCCGTCGGAAGGCACCCACCTGGGCGATCATCGGCATCCTGTCGCTCTGCGGGACCGTGGTGGCCCTGCAGCAGACGATGGTCATCCCGCTGCTGCCCGACTTCCCGGGAATTCTCGGCGTCAGCCCCGACGATTCCGCCTGGCTGGTCACCGCCACCCTGCTGACCAGCGCGGTGGCCACCCCGATCATGTCCAGGCTCGCCGACATGTTCGGCAAGCGGTTGATGATGATCCTGTGCATGGTCGCGATGACCATCGGATCGATCATCGCCGCCGTCGGCGGGATCTTCCTGACCGTGATCATCGGCCGCTCCCTGCAGGGATTCGCCGCCGCGTTGATCCCGATCGGGATCAGCATCATGCGCGACGAATTGCCCAAGGAACGGGTGGGCTCTGCCGTCGCTCTGATGAGTGCCACCCTCGGCATCGGCAGCGCCCTCGGCCTTCCGCTGTCCGGCATCATCTACGAGAACCTGGGCTGGCAGGCCATCTTCTGGATATCCGCCGGCGCCGGCATCCTGCTGATCGTCGGGGTGCTGAGCATCGTTTCGGAGTCGACGGTCAGGACCAGAGGTCAGTTCGACTATCGTCGGAGCCGCGCTGCTGACCATCGCCCTGACCGCGCTGCTGCTGGCCATCTCCAAGGGTGGCACCTGGGGCTGGACCAGCGAACCGATCATCGTGTTGCTGGTGATCACCGTTGGGGCGCTGGCGATCTGGTTTCCCTACGAGCTCAAGGTGGGCCAGCCGCTGGTGGACCTGCGCACCTCGGCCCGACGAACGGTGCTGCTGACCAATATCGCGTCGGTGCTGGTCGGTTTCGCGATGTTCGCCAACCTGCTGCTGACCACCCAGCAACTCCAACTGCCCGAGATCACCGGGTACGGCTTCGGTCTGTCCGTCATCACGGCCGGATTGGCGATGGTGCCTTCCGGGCTGGCCATGGTGATGTTCGCCCCGGTGTCCGGACGGATGATCAACCGGTGGGGCGGCCGGATCACCCTGCTGACAGGTTCGGCGGTGCTCGGCCTTTCGTACATCGGCCGGGTCTTCTTCTCGGGGTCGGTGGGCGCGGTGATCGTCGGCTCGACCGTGGTCAGTATCGGCACCGCCATCTCGTACGCGGCCATGCCGACGCTGATCATGAGCGCCGTGCCGATCACCGAAACCGCCTCCGCCAACGGGTTGAACTCGTTGCTCCGGGCCATCGGTACCTCCACCTCGAGCGCCGCCGTGGCCGCGATCCTGGGTTCGGTCACCCTGCACGTCGGGGCGGTGACGCTGCCGTCCTTCACCGCGTTCCAGGACGTCTTCTGGATGGCCGGACTCAGCGCGCTGATCGCCTGCGGTGTGGTGTCGTACGTCAAGCCGCCGGTCCGGACAGCGGCGTCGGTCGGCGGCAAGGCCGACCAACCGCGGCCGGCCTCGGCCGTCACCGAGGCGGGTGAGAACGCCGAATTCGTGGTCCGCGGGAGCATCCTGCAGATCGACGACACACCCATCCATCCGGCGGTCATCACCGTGATGAAGACCGACGGCACACCCGTGGACTGGAGTCGCGCGGACAACCAGGGCAACTTCTCGGTGGTGCTGCCCGGTCGTGGTGAGTACCTGGTTCTCGCGAACGGTCAGGGCTGGACACCGCGGGCCGAGGTGCTGGAGTTCCGTGACGAAAACACCCACCAGCACATCACTCTCACCGACCAGCTGACCCTTTCCGGCACAGTGCGGCGAGATGGCGAGCCCATCGCGGACGCGTTGGTGGCGTTGAGCGAGGCCACCGGCGAGGTAGTTCGCTCGGTCCGGACCGATGACGACGGCTACTACCGGATGCCGCTGCCGGCGGCCGGCCGGTACATCGTCACCATGCTCGAACCCGATACCCGGCACGCCCATCCCCGCAAGGTGGTGCTCGACGTCCGGTCCGCGGTGGTGGACATCGACGTTGCCGGGTTGGGCAGGCACGGGCGCTGACCGGGCCGCGCCGCACCGCCCATCCGCGGGACTTGCGCCGGTTCGCCGACGGCTTGCTGAAACTGCCGCCGTACCCGAGGCGCGCGCCGCAGCGCACCGGCGGAGTGTCCGGCGACGTGCACGAGGCGGGTTCATGGCACCGGAAAGTCCGAGCCCGGTCGACAAACGTGCTGCTGCTCGTGGTCGTGGGTGCTGCCGCTGCGCCGGGTCTGCTCGCGGTGTACCCGGCGATCCTCGGGCGCGGGGTGCCTCCTGGCCCGGCCGACAACCCCGCTGCTGCCCGTGGTCGTGGGTGCGGCGCCGGGTCTGCTCGCGGTGTACCTGGCGATCCTCGGGCGCGGGGTGCCTCCTGGCCCGGCCGACAACCCCGCTGCTGCCCGTGGTCGTGGGTGCGGCGCCGGGTCTGCTCGCGGTGTACCCGGCGATCCTCGGGCGCGGGGTGCCTCCTGGCCCGGTCGCGCACCGGCGGCGCCGGGCCGATCATGTTCGTTGATGGAAGGGGTTGTGGTGCATCATGTTTCTTCGTGGTGCGCGTGCCGGGTCGATCCATGCTGGTGGGAGGTATTCGGGGACACCGTCGGTGGCGAAACGGATCTCCCAGGCGCCCTGGTGGACCAGGCGGTGATGAAGCGGGCACACCAGCACGGCATTGCCGTAGCTGGTGGGCCCGCCGTCGGCCCAGAAGATCACATGATGCGCGTCGCACCACGACGCCGGCCGGTCGCAGCCGGGGAAGGTGCATCCGCGGTCCCGCAGGGTGATGGCCCGGCGGATGGTGTTGGGGAACAACCGGACCGCGGTCCCCATGTCCAGGACCTGGGAGGCGGAGCCCAGGACGGCGGGGATGATCATCGCGTCGCAGGCCAGCATCCTGGCGTGGGCGGCGGTGATCGGCCCGCCGTGGTCCAGCATGGCGGTGCCGAGTGTCCCGTGGAGCGCGTCCAGGTCCATGGTGACGGTGACGTGCGGGTCGTTCCCCGCCCTGGGTGGGTGCGAACCCGACGTCCAGGAACCGGCGGAGCACTTCGATGAGGGCTTGGCCGCGGCGGACCTTCGCCGGCCGCGGGTCCGGGGTGCCGTCGACGGAGGGGCGGGGTGCGGCCAGGCCGTCGATGGCTGTGGACAGCAGTTCCACCCCGAGGTCGTCCAGGAACCCTTTGAACGCGGTCAGCCCGGTGGTGGTGTTCCGGGACCCCAGGGACAGTTCGACCTTGTCGACGGGATCTCTCTCGTCCAGGGTGCCGTCGGGGTCGCATCGGTCGGCGACCTGTCGGGCGAAGTCGGCGAACACCCGCGGTTCCAGCAACTGGGCGTGCTTGGTCAGCACCTGCCGGGCCATGTCCCTGGTGTCGGGGTCCACCGCCGCGGGCAGCCCCTTCATGGTGGCGATCACGGTGCGGGTGTGCTCGGCGCCGACCGCGCCGGCCTCGACCGCGGCCGCCAACTCGGGGAACGCCGGTGGGGCCTCCCCGCCCGAGGGCAGGTCGCGGGGCAGGATCGCCCTGGCGGTGTTCACCCGGGTGCGGGCGTCCGCGGCGGAGATCCGTAACCGGTCCCGCAGCAGCACCATCGTCGATGGTGCGCCCTTGCTGCCGGCGACCCCGCGGGTGTCCAGTTCCCCGGTCAGGTGGACCTGCGCGGCGAACACCAACCGCCCCACCCGTTCCAGGGTCTCCGCCAGGGTCAGCAGGTCCTTGTCGCCGATCTTCCAGAACTCCGTGCCCCGTAACGCCTGCAGCTCAGCGCACACCGACCCGGCCACCGCGGTGGCGTGTCCGATGTCGCTGATCAACTCCATGAATAGAACGTTAGACCACACCCCCGACAGTCCCCGGAAACCGACAAATCAGGCGGCACAAGGGGTGTCACCCCCGTCGGTCCCCTGTGCCGCGAGCGGCGACACCCGGCACGCGCGGCGAGGCTCCGGGCCACGGATCGCAACCGGCACCACGCACCCGGCACCACGCACCCGGCACCACGCACCCGGCACCGCCGGCACCCGCGTCCGGCAGTACCGCGCGCGCACGGTGGGCAGATCCGTCGGACCCGGAACGGTGGACAGGCCGATCCCCGCTGTTCGCGGCCATCCCGCCGGCCCCCATCGGCTCGCCGAGCGAGATCTGGTCGCTGGAGATGCGCGGTCGGCCAGCAGCTCATCGACTTCACCGTGAGGCGCCGGATTCTGGCAGAGCCAACGATCACCACCGCGGGACCGCAGCGGCGTCCAGCGCTGGCCGCCGTCAAAACCGCGTCGACCTGGTCGCCGAGCGACACGCCCTGTCGCACCGGTCGAGAACTGGACAAGCCCAGCCAGGCAGTGCCCAGCCCAGCCCAGCCCAGCCCAGCCCCAGCCCAGCCCAGCGCCCAGCCCAGCCCAGCCCACAGCCGTGATCATCATCTCGGGACCGGCGGCTGTGCGTGCGGCCACCATTGGTCCCGGAACGGTGATCAGCCCAGCCCCGCCCTCAGCACCAGCCCCAGCCCGCCAGCCCCAGCCATCGTTGAGCAACAGCCGAGCCCAACCTCGACCCGTGCCATCCACCGGCACTCACCGAGCCCGAGTCCGAGTATTCGGCGCGACCTCCACTCCCCCGCGCCGTACGGTGTGGCCGTGGAAGAACCACCCCCCACCGCCAGCGTCCCGACACCAGCGCCCGCACACCACCGCCCGACACCACCACCGACCGCCACCGTCCCGACGCCACCGTCACCACCACCCAGCACGACGCGACCCAAAGCACCCCGATGGCCATCAGCCTCATCGACCTCGAACGCCTCGCGTCGAAGGGTTGGCAGGGCACATCCACCGCCCATCTCGGCGACTGGCTGCTGCGCGCCAGCTCGGGCTTCACCGGGCGGGCAAACTCGGTGCTGCCGCTGGGATCTCCGGGAAGGCCCATCGACGACGCGCTCGCGACGGTCACCGCCTTCTACGCAGAGCAGCAACTCCCGCCGCTGTTCCAGGTCCCACTGGACCGACCGGGCTCCGAGATCGCAAGCCTGGACAGTGATCTCGACCGCCGCGGGCTGGTCGTCATTCAACCCGACCTGGGTCCTGGTGGCCACCCTGGAACAATCCCTGCGACGCTGCCGAACCCCGAGCCGGACCTGCCGCCGGCACGGTTCGAGGCCACCGCGTCACCGGCCTGGCTCGACGGCTATCTGTACCGGGGAAACCGCCTCCCACCGACGGCCGTCCAGGTACTCGAGAACGCGGAGAACGTCGTCTTCGCCTCGGTGGCCGACGCACGCACGGCCAGGCGGCCGTGGCCCGCGGGGTGCTCACCGACGGCTGGCTGGGCGTCACCGCCCTCACCGTCGACCAGACACCGTCGACGCGGTGGAGTCGGCCGCCACCTGATGGCCGAATTGATGCGTTGGGCGGTAGCAGCGCGGCGCGCACTCGGCTTACCTGCAGGTCGCCGCCGAGAACGAGGCCGCGTTGCAGCTGTACGACAGGCTGGGCTATGCCCGCCACCACCAGTACCACTACCGCCGCGCCCCGCAGCCGTGACTACCGTGGCCAGCGTGGACCTCGCTGCACAGACCGACGCCCTGACGATGGACGATCTCCGCCAACGCGGCTCCTGGAAATGGTCGACGGTGCCGGCCGGGGTGATCGGGGCAGGCATCGCCGAGATGGACCTCCCCCTCGCACCGTGCGTCACCGCCGCCGTCGCCGCCGCCGTCAGCCGCGGTCTGACCGGCTACCTGCCGCCCTGGATCGCCCGGGACGTCGCCGAGGCCACCGCCGACCTTTCAGCAGCGGTACGGCTGGACCGTCGATCCGGCCGACGTGCACGTGGTCCCCGACGTGATGAACGCCCTCGAGCAGACCGTCCGTCATCTGCTGGATCCCGAGCCGCTGGTGGTGCTGCCGACACCGGCCTACATGCCGTTCCTGAGGTTGCCTCGAGCGCTCGGGTGGCCATTGATCACGGCCCCGATGTCGTTGGGCGACAACGGGTACGAATTCGACCTGGACCATCTGGCCCGAGTACTGCGGCCCGGCGCCCTGCTGGTGCTGACCAATCCGCACAACCCGACCGGCCGGGTGTTCACCGCGGCCGAACTGCACGCGCTGGCCGCCGTGGTGCACGCCAGCGGGGCGACCGTGTTCGCCGACGAGATCCACGCTGCGCTGGTCTACCCGGGCCATACCCACCTGCCGTACGCGTCCCTGTCGGCGATCACCGCCGGCCACACCATCACCGCCACCTCGGCGTCGAAGGCCTGGAACGTGCCCGGGTTGGCCTGCGCGCAACTCATCCTGACCGGCGACAACGCCCGTGAACGATGGGCAAAGACCGACCCGGAAGTGGCCCACGGCGCGTCACCGCTGGGTGCGCGCGGCCGCGATCGCCGCCTACACCGACGGCACAGAGCACCTGGCCGCGGTCGTGGACTACCTCGATCGCGGCCGTCGAATCTTCGCCGCGACACTGGCAGAATCGTTGCCGGAGGCCGGCTTTCGACCGCCGGAGGGTACCTACCTGGCTTGGCTCGACCTGCGCCCCACCGGCTGCGATCCGACGGACGTCAAGAAGCTCGGCGTGCAGGGCGTCAACGGCCGGGCGTGCGGTGAACCGGGGCACCTCCGGTTGAACCTGGCCACCCCGCACCGCGTGGTGCGCGAGATGGCCGAACGGCTGTCCGGATGCCGGACGGGCATCTGACATGCGCGTTGACGTCGTCGCCGTCGGCACCGAACTGTTGCTCGGCCAGATCGTGGACACCAATTCCTCGTGGATCGGCGAGCAGTTGGCCGCGCACGGGTTCGATTCGCTGCTGCAGGTGAAGGTCGGGGACAACCTGGGCCGGGTGGTCAGCGCGCTGCACGATGCCCTGGCGCATGCGGACGCCGTCATCGTCTGCGGTGGTCTCGGGCCGACCCACGACGACCTGACCCGGGACGCGATCGCGGCGGTGATGGGGGTCGAGCTCGAGCTGCATCAGGACATCGCGGACCGCATCAGGGCGATGTTCGAAGCGCGCGGCCGGTACATGCCGGACAACAACCTGCGGCAGGCGATGGTCCCGGCCGGCGCCACGGTGATCACCCAGACCCGAGGTACCGCACCGGGTTTGATCTGCCCGGTCAGCCTTGACGGCCAGCAGAAGGTGCTCTACGCGGTGCCAGGAGTCCCGCACGAGATGAAGGACATGCTCGAGCGGGCGATCCTGCCGGACCTGCACGGCCGCAGCGGCGAGGTCGCGGTGATCGTCAGCCGCACGCTGCGCACCTGGGGTGAGAGCGAAAGCGGCCTCGGTGAAAGGCTTTCCGGAATCATCGACGAGTTGGACGCGGTCGGCAATCCCACCCTGGCGTTCCTGGCCAGCGGCTGGGAGGGACTGAAGGTCCGGCTCACCGCGAAGGCCGCCGACACCGATTCCGCCGCAACACTTCTGGCACAGTGGTCGCGGCGGGTGGAGGACGTCGTCGGCGACCGGGTGTTCGGGTATGACGAGGACACCATGGAATCGGTTGTCCTGCAACTTCTTCGGGAGCGCGGGCTGACGTTGGGGCTGGCCGAGTCGGTCACCGGCGGGCTCGTCGCCGCCCGCCTGACCGGCATCGCCGGGGCGAGTGACGTGCTGCGGGGCAGCGTCGTGTCCTACGCCAGCGAAGTGAAGTTCGATCTGCTCGGCGTGACGCCCGGCCCGGTGGTCAACGAGGACACGGCGGGTCTGATGGCGCTCGGCGCGCGGCGGGTGCTGGGTAGCTCGGTCGGGCTTGCGCTCACCGGCGTCGCCGGACCCGCCGAGCAGGACGGGATGCCGGTCGGCACCGTGTGCATCGGGCTGGCGATCGGCGACGACCTACACACCACCACGGCACGGCTGCCGGGTCAGCGCGAACAGGTGCGGCAGATGAGCGTCATCACCTCGCTGGATTTCCTCCGTCGCCGGCTGGGTTGAGCTTGGAAACGAGGTCAGCCGGGCTGCACCGCAGGGATGCCGTCGAAGCACGTCCGGGTGCCGGTATGGCAGGCCACCCCGGTCTGGTCGACCAGCACCAGCAGGGTGTCCCCGTCACAATCCCGCCGCACCTCGATGACCCGCTGGGTGTTCCCGGACGTCTCGCCCTTCACCCAGTATTCCCGCCGGGACCGCGAGAAGTACGTTCCACGACCGGTTGTCAGCGTCCGACGGAGCGCCTCGGCGTCCATCCAGGCCACCATCAGCACTTCCTTGCTGTCGAACTGCTGGACCACCGCGCAGACCAGGCCGGCGTCGTTGTAGGCGAGCGAGGACACCAGGTCCTCGGCCGGCGCCGGCAGCGCGGAGGACGGCAGGTCAGCCGGGACGATCCACAGCGCTCACGGACGGCTCACCGCCGACTTCGCCGACAGCGGCCGGCGCACCGGGTAGCCGGCTTCCTCCAGTTGCGCCTTCACGTCGTCGATCCGTAACTGACTGAAATGGAACACCGACGCGGCGAGCACCGCGTCCGCCCCGGCGGCAATCGCCGCCGGGAAATGATCAAGCGCCCCGGCCCCGCCGGAGGCGATCAGCGGAACGCCGACGGCGGCCCGGATCTGCGCCAGCATCTGGGTGTCGAACCCGTCCTTGGTGCCGTCGGCGTCCATCGAGGTCAGCAGGATCTCCCCGGCCCCGGCCGCCTCGGCCCGCTCGGCCCACTGCACCGCGTCGATCCCGGTGCCCTGTCGTCCGCCGTGGGTGGTCACCTCGAACCCGGACGGGCAGCCCGCGGCGACGGTTCCGGTCACCCGGCGCGCGTCGATGGCGATCACCACGCACTGCGAGCCGAACCGGTTCGCGGCCTCCGACAGGAACTCCGGCCTGGCCACCGCGGCGGAGTTGATCGACACCTTGTCCGCGCCGGCACGCAGCAGCGCGTCGATGTCGTCGGTGCTGCGGACCCCGCCGCCGACGGTGAGCGGGATGAAGACCTGCTCGGCCGTGCGCCGGATCATGTCGTAGGCGCTGCGCCGGTTGTCGCTGGTGGCGGTGATGTCCAGGAAGGTCAGCTCGTCGGCACCCTCGGCGTCGTAGCGGCGGGCCAGCTCGACGGGGTCACCGGCGTCGACCAGGTCGACGAAGTTGACCCCCTTGACCACCCTGCCCTCGGAGACGTCCAGGCAGGGGATGACGCGAATGGCGACCGGCATGCCCACCAGCGTACGAACCCACCGGGGGTACCCTTTCCACGGGCGTGCAGGACGCCTCCCGCGCCCTGATTCCAGCGGACACCAGCACAGCTGGACCTGACGAATGCACACACCTCATCGGCCCCCTTTCCGGCCCGATCGAGCGGACATCGGGTTATCCGGAAGGGGTTTGCATGCCATCGCTACCGAACAACCCGAACCTCGAGCACTTCCGCAGGCAGGCGAAAACCCTGCTGCGAGAAGCGAAATCCGGTGACGAACGCGCACAGGAGCTCATCGCCAGAGCCCAATCGGCGCCCGTCGACCGAACCCCGATCACGCTGGCCGCTGCGCAGTTCGCGGTCGCCCGCGGGTATGGGTTCTCCAGCTGGCCACGGCTCAAGCACTACCTCGATACCGCCGAGACGTTGCGGCGGGACCCCACCGCCGCCCCGGCCGAACCGGACACCGACCCGGCGGACGCCTTCTGCCGGCTGGCCTGCCTGGTCTACAGCGAGCTGGATGGACCGGAACGCTGGGCGGCGGCCCACGTGCTGCTGACGGAGCACCCGGGTCTCGTCAGCCACTCGATCGCCGCCGCGGCCGCCGCGGCCGACCCGGACGCGATCCGGCTGCACCTGGCCACTGACCGGCGGGCGGCGAACGCGGAGACCGGGCCGCACCGGTGGGCGCCGCTGATGTACCTGACCTACTCCAGGGCACCGGGCAATGACGAATCCGCCGAACGGTTCCTGCGCAGCTCGCGGCTGTTGCTGGACGCCGGCGCCGACCCGAACGCCGGCTACCTGTGGCTCGGGTTACCCACCCCGTTCACCGTGCTGACCGGCGTGTTCGGCGAGGGCGAGCAAGGTCCGGGTCGGCAACCGCGGCACCCGCACTCGCTGGCGCTGGCTCGCCTGCTGCTGACCCGCGGTGCCGACCCCAATGATGGACAAGCCTTGTACAACAGGATGTTTCGGCCGGACGACAGTCACCTGGAGCTGTTGTTCGAGTTCGGCCTCGGGCGCGGCGACGGCGGCCCGTGGAAACGACGACTGGGCGAGGCCGCCGAGACGCCCGCCGAAATGCTGACCCGGCAGGTGGCGTGGGCGATCGACCACGGCTTCGCCGGCCGGGTCGATCTGCTGGCCCGTAACGGCGTCGACGTGCAGACTCCGCTGGCCGACGGCCGATCCCCGGCGCAGCGCGCCGCGGACGCCGGCCGGCTGGACATCGCGGCGACGATCGCCCAGCACGGCGGCGGTACCCCGGCGGTCGACGACTCGATGCGGCTTCTCGACAAGCTGCTGACCGGTGCCGGCGACACCGCGAACCCCGACGCCCTCGCCGCCTGCCGGGTCCGCTGGCCCGACCTGATCCACCGCGCCACCACGCCGGGCGCCGTCCGCCGCATCGCCGGCGCCGGATTCGACGTCAACGCGCGCCGCGACGGGGCGACCGCGCTGCACTCGGCCGCCTGGGCCGGCGACCTGGCACTCATCAGGGCGCTGCTGTCGGTCGGTGCCGATCCCGACGCACGGGACGACAGGTTCGGCGGCACGCCGCTGGGCTGGGCCGAACACGGCTACCAGGACGCGGCCTGCGAATTGCTCGCCGCCGTCACCCCGCCGATGGACTGAGCCGGGCTGGACGGATCGAGGTCAGACCGCCGACACCACGGCCAACCAGGCCGCCAGCACCACGCCGGCGGTCGCGGCCACCACCCGGATCAGGTCGGCCCGGATCAGCGCCCGGTAGGCGGCCGGATCCCAGGCCGTACCGAGCCGCCGGTGCTGCGGCACGGCCAGGAACGCCGTCGCGCCGAGCACGACGGCGAGCAGCGCGGCGGCCCCGGCCGGCGCCCAGCCCGGCACCCCGGGTGGTCGGTCGAGGCCGAGCCATGCCGTACTGAGCACCAGTGCGCCGAACAGCGGTCCGACCAGGTAGGTGATCCGCCGCTGGTGCAGGCCCTCGTACCGCGCAAACGCCTCGGCGGGCACCTCGGGGAACTGCCGGTACACCACTACCTGCACCGTCCATTGGAACCCGGCATACAGCGACGTCACGAGCAGGTACAGGACCACGGGGAGGGGCACAGCTCATCTTGGGCCCATCTCGGGGCCGCTCACCCCGCCCAGGCCGTCAACTCCACCTCCACCAGCATGGCGGGATCGATCAATCCGGCCACCACGACCATCGTCGCCACCGGGCGGACCCGCCCGAAGATCTCCGCGTGCGCCAGACCGACGGCATCGGCATCCGCGGTGTCGACGATGTACATCCGGGTGGCGATCACGGCCTCCACCGGCACGCCCACCCGGGCCAGCGCCTCCACCCCGACGCCGAACGCGACCGCTGCCTGCGCCGCGGCGTCCCCCGGCGCCTGCACCACCCCGTCGACGCTCGCCGTGCACCCCGCGGTCATCGCCAGCGGGCCGACCCGGACCACCCGGGAGTAGCCGAATCGCCGCTCGAACGGGCTGGACGTGCCCACCCGGACGCCGACCGCATCCCGGTCCGCACCGTTTCCCGCCGACATGTGGCTCAGTCCGCGACCGCAGCCAGTGCCTGGGGCAGCGTGAAAGCCCCGGCGTACAAGGCCTTTCCGACGATCGCGCCCTCCACCCCGAGCGGAGCCAGACCGGCCAGCGCCACCAGGTCCTGCAGCGACGACACGCCCCCGGATGCCACCACCGGTGCGTCGGTGACGGCGCACACTTCGCGCAGCAGATCCAGGTTCGGCCCGCGCAACGTGCCGTCCTTGGTGACGTCGGTGACGACGTACCGCGAGCAGCCCTGCGCGTCCAGACGGGCCAGCACCTCCCAGAGGTCGCCGCCGTCGCGGGTCCAGCCGCGGGCAGCCAGCGTGCTGCCGCGGACGTCCAGCCCGACCGCCACCTGGTCCCCGAACCGGGCGATCGCGGAGGCGCACCAGTCCGGGTCCTCCAGCGCCGCCGTCCCGATGTTGACCCGGGTGCACCCGGTGGCCAGCGCGGCCTCGAGCGACTCGTCGTCACGGATGCCGCCGGACATCTCCACCTTGACGTCCACCGCTGCGATCACCTCGGCGAGCAGCGCTGCGTTGGATCCCCGCCCGAACGCGGCGTCCAGGTCCACCAGATGGATCCACTCCGCGCCGTCGCGTTGCCAGGCCAGCGCGGCGTCCAGCGGCGCGCCGTAGGTGGTCTCGCTGCCGGCTCGGCCCTGCACCAGCCGGACGGCCTGGCCGTCGGCGACATCGACCGCGGGGAGAAGTTCGAAGCTCACGGGCGATCACCCTACGGCCCACCCGGCAGACTCACCCACCGCGTCGACCGTCACACCCGGACCTGGTTTTGCGCCCGGTCGCCGCGGGCACTGCCAGGTCGGACGCACCCCGCCCGCGGCTGCCTCCGTTGGGCTGTGACAGCCCGCCACCAGCCGCACCGCACTCAGCAGATCGGAACGCAGATGAAAACCGTGGTCACCGCCGTCCTGGGGGCGCTGTTGTTGATCGCCGGTATCGCTTTGCTGGTGCTTCCCGGGCCCGGGTTCGTGCTGGTGGCCGCCGGTCTGACGGTGCTCGCCACCCGCTTCGACTGGGCCCGCAAGCCGCTGGACTACGCCAAGGACAAGGCCCAGCAGGGTATCGACGAGGTGGCCCGCAGCAAGGTTCGGGCCGCTGTGGCGCTGTTGTGCGCGGTGGCGTTGATCGCCGGCGGCCTTCTCGTCATCCTCGGGCTCGACATTCCGTTCATGAACACGCTGTCGGCCATCCTGCTGATCGCCAGCGGGGTGTTCCTGATCGGCACCATCGTCTACGCCCGGCTGAAGAGCGCGCCCGGCACGGACCGGGCCGGACGGCCCCGCGTGGCGCAGCCGGCCGACCGCACCGCACGATGACCGGGCAGCCAGGCACGGCTGACAACGCCGTGGACACCGCGATCTTCGACGTCGACGGCACCTTGGTGGACAGCAACTATCAGCACGCGCTGGCCTGGTACCGCGCGTTCCGCCGGTTCGACATCACCGTGCCGCTCTGGCAACTGCATCGCGGCATCGGCATGGGCGGTGACAAGTATGTGGCGCACGTGGCCGGCGACGACGCCGAGCGGGAGCACGGTGACGCGCTGCGCGAGGCCTGGACCGAGGAATTCGATCTGCTGATCGGCGAGATCCGCCCGTTCGCCGCGACCGCACCTCTGCTGACAACGGTGCGACGGCGCGGATTTCGCGTGGTGCTGGCAAGCTCGGGAAAGTCCAAGCATGTCGAGACGTTCCTGGATCTGTTCGGCGGCAAGGACATCGCGGAGGCGTGGACCACCTCCGACGACGCCGAGAACAGCAAGCCGGAACCGGATATCGTCCAGGTCGCGCTGCACCGGGTGCAGGGCGCGCACGGGGTGATGATCGGCGATTCCACCTGGGACTGCATTGCCGCGGCCAAGCTCGGCATCGCCACCCTCGCGGTACGGACCGGCGGGTTCTCGGCCGACGAACTGCGCGGGGCCGGGGCGGCTGCGGTGTACGAATCGCTCGACGACCTGCTCGCCGACCTGGACAACACGCCGCTCGGCCGACCGGCGCGCTGACCCCGCTCGTCGGGGAGTTACTCGGTCGAACCGGTCTGCGACGACCGGCCGCGGGCCTGCCCCTGCGCCCGGCTGATCCTGCTGTCGTGCTCGAAAAGCCTGTCAGTTCCATCGGTCTCGTGGCACGGCTGACCGGTGAGGGCTCCACAGGTCGGGCAGGGGACGCCCCGGTTGGCCGGGGTGGGCGACATCATCCGGGCATTGTCGCACCGCGGTTCACCGGGGATCCATCGCCCGGCACCAGAAGGCCTGTGGCGTGTTGCCGACCCTGGCGATCACC
This sequence comes from uncultured Actinomycetota bacterium, assembly GCA_963709895.1. Taxonomy (GTDB): domain Bacteria; phylum Actinomycetota; class Actinomycetes; order Mycobacteriales; family Nakamurellaceae; genus Nakamurella. Next base: position 38,891 of record CAVPYD010000012.1, read on the forward strand.
AGGGTCGCCGCCACCGAGGTCGGGCCGCGGAGCGCCGGACGCAGCCTGGCCCGCAACTCGTCGGGAATCACCGGGGTGCCGCGCTGCTTGATCTCCAGCGTCCCGATGCCGTCCCGGCGCGCCCAGTCGGCGACCGTGCGCTCCCGATACGGCGCGGCATCGACGACCCGAAACGCGCGGACGCCGGGCGGCGGCGCGGGGCCCGGTCAGGTAGGCCAGGTGCGGGTCGAGCAGCACCAGGCCGTGCCGCGCGGCATAGTGCCGCACCAGGTGCGCCCGTACCACCGCTGGGTCCGGGTCGACCAGCCACTCGCCGATCGGGCCGACGCCGGCATCATCCGGATCGTCGCTGGTCAACTCATAGCCCGCCGCCGCGGAGCCGGGGTTGGTCACCGAGAGCAGGACGGTGGCCCGGCGACCGGTGGTCGCCAGCTCCTCCGGCCACAGCACGGCCTCCCGGGCGGCGCCGTCCAGCGAGACGATCTCGACCTCCCCCGGGCGGTTCAACTCGTCGTAGTCGATGCCCGGTGGCAGCCGGAGCACCGGGGGTCGGTGCGCATGGGCGGCATCCAGGTCGACGACCGTCGGCACCGTGGACACCGAGGTGATCCGCCGCCCCGTCCGGTCCCGCCGCGCCGGGTCCGCGTAGCCGAGCAGCCCGCGGGTGGATCTGGTCAGTGCGTCGGCCAGCACCAGTCGGGCCGGCAAACCGGACTCCGTCAGGTTGTGCCTGGCCATCAGGATCCGGACCACGTCGAGGTCGGAGCCGACAACCACCGGGCAGACGGCGGCCAGGGAGGCGACGTCGGTGCCGATCGAGCAGGTCAGATCGTGCACGCCCAGTCCGGTCAGCCGGGCCGCCCGGTGCGCCGCCACCGCGGCCGGGCTGGCCTGCTGCAGTGACTCGTCGGTGAACAGCCACCCCGCGCCGGTGTCCCCCAGCTTGCCGACGGCGCGGCGGCGCAACCTGATCGTCTCGGCGACCGCCGCCGACCGCTCACCGACGGTCCGCCGCAGCTTCGTCAGGTCCGCCAGCAGCGTGACCTCGGTCAGTGGCAGGTCAGCGGCGATCGCGAGCGCAGCACGGCCGGCGGGGCTGGTCAGGAACCGGACGTCGTCGACGGTGAACGGGTACGCCACGGCGGCACGATCACCTGCCGGTGAACGTGGCCTTTCCGGGCCCGTCCCGCAGGAACGACGTCATGCCGATGGTCTGGTCGTCGGTCGCGAACAGTTCCGCGAACCGCCGGGCCTCCAGGTCCAGCCCGGCGGAGATGGTGCCGTCCATCCCGTCGTCGATCGCCCGCTTGGCGGCGGCCAGCGCCGCCGTCGGTCCGGCTGCCAGCCGTTCGGCCAACTCCATCGCCGCCGGCAACACCGCGTCGGACGGCAGCGAGCGGGTCGCCAGCCCGATCCGGACCGCCTCCGGCCCGTCAACCGGCCGGCCGGAGAAGATCAGCTCCTTGGCCTTGGTGACGCCCACCAGCCGAGGCAGCCGCTGGGTGCCGCCGGCGCCGGGGATGACGCCGAGGGTGATCTCCGGTAGCCCGATCCGGACGTCGTCGGCGACGATCCGGAAGTCCGCGGCCAGCGCAAGCTCACACCCGGCGCCCAGCGCGTACCCGTTCACCGCGGCGATCACCGGCTGGCCGAGCCGGGCGATCGCGGTGACCGCGTGGTTCAGCGTCCGGCCGAGCGCGGTGACCTCACCCGGCCCGCAACTCGCCAACTCCGTGATGTCGGCGCCGGCCGCGAACGATCGCTCACCGCCGTAGAGCACGACGGCTCTGACGACGCCGCTCTCGGCCACCTGCCGGGCGACAGCGAGCAGCTCGTGATGGATCTGGATGTTGATGGCGTTCACCGGCGGCCGGTCGAGCCGGATCACCCCGACCTCGCCCGTGACCTCCAGCCGCACGAAATCGCCCACGCCCTCACGCCTTTCGCTTCGTGTCTTCCGGTGTCCAGCGTGCTGGGGTCAGTTCCGGTAGGCGAAGAACCGGCCGCCCCTGGTCTGCAGGTCAAGCGCCATCCCGAAGGTCTCGGACAGATTGGCCGCGGTCAGCGTGTCGCCGATCGGGCCAGCCGCCAGCACCTTGCCCGCCCGCAGCAGCAGCACGTGGCTGAACGCTACCGGGATCTCCTCGACGTGGTGGGTGACCAGGATCGTGGTCGGTGCCGCCGGATCGACGGCCAGCGCGGACAGCCGGGTCAGCAGGTCCTCCCGCCCGCCGAGGTCGAGGCCCGCCGCCGGTTCGTCCAGCAGCAGCAACTCCGGGTCGGCCATCAGCGCCCGCGCGGCGAGGGCGCGTTTGCGCTCGCCCTCGGACAGCGTGCCGTACATCCGGTCGGCCAACGCGGCAACGCCCATCGCCGCCAGCAGGTCGCGCGCCCGGTCGAAGTCCAGCTCGTCGTACCGCTCCCGCCAGCGCCCGACCACGCCGTATCCGGCGGACACGACGACGTCGATCACGCGTTCGGTCGGTGGGACCCGGCCGGCCAGCGCGGCGGAGGACAGCCCGACCCGCGGCCGGATGTCGCCGACATCGACCGCGCCGAGCCGCTCGCCCAGGATGTGCACCCGGCCCGAGGTGGGGAACATCTGCGCCGAGGCGATCTGCAACAGGGTGGTCTTGCCGGCGCCGTTCGGCCCGAGCACCACCCACCGCTCGTCGACATCGACGCTCCAATGCACCGCGTCCAGCAGCACCGCATCGCCGCGCCGGACGGTGACCTCGGCCAGGTGCACCACGGAATCGGGTCCGGGCAGGATCGACGGGCGCAGGGACGTGGCGGGGCTGGAGGTCACGCGGGTCATTGTTGCGCACCCCGACATCGGCGCCGCGCGCCGCGCGGCCGGGAGTCCGCCGGAGTGCGCGGTCGGCTGTCGCACGCCGGGGGTGGGGTCGCCGCCGGAACCGGTACCCGGCGGTCAGCGCGGGCCCGGCGGTCGGGGACAATCTGACGATGGCTCGCCGCGCAACCGACCTCGCCGCCGCCCGCATCGGCACCGCCGACATCGGCACCGCCGACAACGGTGCCGACGAGACCGGCGGTGCCGACGGCGCCGGCGACAACGTTGACCACACGGCGAGCGGAGCCGACGGGTCTGCCGACTTCCCCCTCGCCCATTCGATCCCTGCCCACGCGAACCCTGCCGATCCCGGCCCCGTCGCGGTGCCCACCCGCCCGGCCAAGCCGAAATCCGGCAAGAAGAAGCGCCGCCCCAAGCGCACCCGTCCCGGCGAGATCGACCCGCAGGCAGCGCCCCGGCTCGGATCGAGCCCCTACCCGGGCCTGCCGTATCCGCTGGGCGCGACGCCGTACGAGAACGGCACCAACTTCGCGGTGGTGGCCGACGGCGTCCCCGGCGTCACCGACGTCCAGCTCTGCCTGATCGGGGCGGACGGCACCGAGCGCCGGGTCACCATGGACGAGAAGACCTACGGCATCTGGCACACCTTCGTCCCCGACGTGAAACCCGGCCAGCAGTACGGGTTCCGGGTGCCGGAACGGGATCCGGCGAAGATCCTGCTCGACCCGTACGCGCGGCAGGTGACCACCACCGACTACGACCTGATCGCCGCGGCATCGAACGGTGTCGAGACGCTGGGCCGGGTTCCGCTCGGCATCGTCACCGAGCCGCGGCGATCGACGTCGGTGCGTCCCTGGGTGCCGTGGGAGCAGACCGTCATCTACGAGGCGCACGTCGCGGGGCTGACCCGGCTGCATCCGGACGTCCCCCCTGAGCTGCGCGGGAAGTTTCTGGGGGTGGCGCACCCGGCCGTCATCGAGCACCTCAAGAGCCTGAGCATCACCACCCTGGAATTGCTCCCGGTGCACGCCAGCGCGGCCGAGCCGCAATTGCATGCCAGCCGCCGCAAGAATTACTGGGGCTATTCCACGCTGAATTACTTCGCGCCCGATCCCGGATTTGCCACCGTGCCCGGGCTGGAGATCGCCGAATTCATCCAGATGGTCGACGCGCTGCACGAGGCCGGCATCGAGGTGGTGCTGGACGTGGTCTACAACCACACCTGCGAGGGCGGGCATGGCCTGACGGTCGACCTGTCCTGGCGCGGGCTGTCGCCGTCGTCGTACTACCTGCCGGGCGGGATGGACATCACCGGGTGCGGGAACACGCTGAATGCCGGCACCCTGGCCGTCTGTCCGGACTGGTCACCGACTCGCTGCGGTACTGGGCGGACGCGTTGGGCGTCGACGGATTCCGGTTCGATCTGGCCTCCGTGCACGGCCGACCGGGCGGTGGGCCGTTCGACGCCAACGCCCAGCTGCTCACCGCGATCGCGGCCAGCCCGATGCTCTCGGCGCGCAAGCTCATTTCCGAGCCGTGGGATGCGACCGGCGAGGGCTATGCCGTGGGCCGGTTCGGCGAGAACTGGGTGGAGTGGAACGACAAATTCCGGGACACCACCCGCGATTTCTGGCGCGGGCTGGACGGCATCAGGGACCTCGGATATCGATTGTCCGGGTCGTCGGACCTGTTCGGCGCCAATCGCAGACCGTGGGCGTCGGTCAATTTCGTCACCGCACACGACGGATTCACCCTGCGCGATCTGGTGTCCTACGACCACAAACACAACGAGGCCAACGGCGAGGACAACCGGGACGGGTTGAACCACAACCGGTCCTGGAACTACGGCGCCGAGGGCGAGACGGACGACCCGGCGATCATCGCGCTCCGGACCCGGCAGGCCCGCAACATCGCGGCGACCCTGCTGCTGTCCACCGGCACCCCGATGATCAACATGGGCGACGAACTGTGGCGCACCCAGGGCGGCAACAACAACGCCTACTGCCAGGACAACGAGATCAGTTGGCTGGACTGGGATCCGGTCAGCGGCCGTCGGGAAGCGGCGCAGATGCTGACGTTCTTCCAGCGCACGCTGGCGATCCGGCGGGACGCCTTCGCGCTGCACCAGGGCGAGTTCTTCGACGGCCGCGCGCCGGGCGGCGGTGACGGCATTCCGGACCTGGTCTGGTTCAACCCATGGGGCCAGCCGATGACCGACAACGACTGGTTCGACGGCACCAGGCGAACCCTGCTGATGTGGGTCGACGGCCGTGACGTGCGCGGCCACAGCCGGGGCGGTGAGCCGTTGACCGACGACTCCTGGCTGCTGGTGGTGCACGCCGACGGCGGCGACACCACGGTGACCCTGCCCGGCCCGCCGTACGGCTCGGCGTACACGCCGGTGCTGGACACCGACACGCCGACCGGCGAGCCCGCCGATCCGACGCCGCTGCCGACCGGCGTCCCGCTGGCTCTACCCGGCCGCACCGTCTGGCTGCTCCGCGCCCAGCGCTAGGTCACCGCCGCGCCTCAGGCGGTGGTGACCAGGCCCATCTCCGCCGGCGAGGCGAGCAGCTTGTTCCTGGGGAGCACCCGGACGGTGTACCCGACCGGGCCCGACGTGGTCAGCGGCAGGTGCGCCTCGTAGCGGAACCCGTCGCCGTTGCCGACGAAGGTCATCGGCATCGTCGAGATGTCGTGCAGCTGCTCGTTGATGTCCACCCGACCGGTCACCGTCTGCACCTCGACGTCCTCGGGAGCCAGGCCACCGAGATCGAGGTAGGCACGCACCGTCATGACGTTGCCGAGCGACGGCTCGGTGCCGATCCCGGAGGTGTCGACGTTGACCACCCTGACGTTCGGCCAGGCGGCGCGCACCTGGTCCTTCCAGGCGGCCAGACCCTTGGCCACGGTCAGGTCGGTGGTGACCTCCCTGGACAGCACGGACGCCGGACCGTAGTAGCCGGTGACGTAGTCGCGCACCATCCGGGTGGCCTGCACCCGCGGGCCGAGGTAGGCCAGGGTGTGCCGCACCGTGTCGACCCAGCCATCGGGCCGGCCGGTGTCGTCGCGCTGGTAGAACAGCGGCGCCACCCGCTTCTCGATCAGGTCGTACAGGGCGGCTGCCTCCAGGTCGTCCCGCCGGGTCTCGTTGCCGACCCCGTCGGCCGTGGGAATGGTCCACCCGTCGTGACCGTCGTACAGCTCGTCCCACCAGCCGTCCGAGATGGACAGGTTGAGCCCGCCGTTCAACGCGGCCTTCATGCCCGAGGTCCCCGACGCCTCCTGCGGACGCACCGGGTTGTTCAGCCAGACGTCGGCGCCGGCACACAGCACGGCGGCCATGCCCATGTCGTAGTCGGGCAGGAAGACGATCCGGTGCCGGATGGTCGGGTCGTCGGTGAACCGCACCATCTCCTGCATGAACCGCTTGCCGCCGTCGTCCGCGGGGTGCGCCTTGCCGGCGACGATGATCTGCACCGGCCGCTCCGGGTCGAGCAGGATCTTCCGCAGCCGGGCGGGGTCACGCAGCATCAGGGTGAGCCGCTTGTAGGTGGACACCCGCCGGGCGAACCCGATGGTGAGGATCTCCGGGTCCAGGATGCTCTCGGTCCAGCCCAGCTCCGCCACGGTGGCGCCGCGCTGCAGGTAGGAAAGCCTGACGGTGTTCCGGGCCAGCACGACCAGCCGCCGCCGCAGGGTCTGCCGCAGGTCCCACAGCCGTTCGCTGGACACCTTCTCCGCGGCCGGCCACTCGGACGCCGAGGCCAGGTCCTGCCAGTCGGCCATGTCGCCGGCGACGTCGTACATCTCCCTGGCGGCCCAGGTCGGCAGGTGCACCCCGTTGGTGACCGAACCGATCGGCACCTCGTCGGGCTCGAAGCCCGGGTACAGCGGGGCGAACATGTTGCGCGACACCGAACCGTGCAGCTTGGCGACGCCGTTCGCGCGCTGCGCGAGCCGCAGGCCCATGTGCGCCATGTTGAACCGGCTGGGGTCGTCCTCGGAACCCAGCGCGATGACCTCGTCGGCGTAGATGCCGGGCAGCAACCGCGACTGCCCGTCGCCGCCGGCATCGAGGTAGTGCCGGACCAGGTCGACCGGGAAGCGGTCGATGCCGGCGGGCACCGGGGTGTGGGTGGTGAACACCGTGCCGGCCCGCACCGCGGACAGGGCCTCGGAGAAGGTCAGACCGTTCTCGGCGATCAGCGAACGGATCCGCTCCAGGCCGAGGAAGCCGGCGTGACCCTCGTTCATGTGGAAGACCTCGGGCATCGCGTGCCCGGTCGCCTCGGCATACAGGTGCACCGCGCGGGCGCCGCCGATGCCCAGCAGGATCTCCTGCTTGATGCGGTGGTCCTGATCGCCGCCGTAGAGCCGGTCGGTGGTCTGCCGCAGGAAGTCGTCGTTCGCCTCGTTGTCGGCGTCGAGCAGCAGCAGCGGCACCCGGCCGACCTGGGCGGACCAGATCCGCGCGGTCAACTGGCGGCCGCCCGGCATCGGCACGCTGACGGACAGCTGCTGCCCGTCCGCGCCCAGCACCCGGTCGATGGGCAGGCCCTGCGGGTCGTGCGCCGGGTAGTGCTCCTGCTGCCAGCCGTCCGAGGACAGCGACTGCCAGAAGTACCCGAACCGGTACAGCAGGCCGACCCCGATGATCGGCACACCCAGGTCGGAGGCCGACTTCAGGTGGTCGCCGGCCAGGATGCCGAGACCACCGGAGTAGTTCGGCAGCACCTCGGTGACCCCGAACTCCATCGAGAAGTACGCGATGGCGGCAGGCAGATCAGCCCCGGTGGCGATCTGGTTCTGGTACCACCGCGGGTCGGTGAGGTAGTGATCGAGATCCTCGGCGAGGTTGTGCATCCGCGTCAGGAAGGACTCGTCGACAGCGAGCTCTTCCAGGCGGGACACCGAGACGGCTCCGAGCAGCTTGAGGGGATCGCCCTCGAGCTTGGTCCAGAGCCGGCGGTCGATATCGGCGAAGAGATCCTGGCTCGCCGGATGCCAGGACCACCGGAGGTTACGGATCAGTGCACCGAGCGGTTGCAGAGCCTCGGGCAGCTGCGGGCGCACGGTGAAACGTCTGAGGGCCTTCACAACGGATCAATTTACTTCCTCACGGCCCTTTCGAAAAACCAGCTGGGCCGTCTTGCACAGTTTGTTACCCGAACGAGAGTGCGCAGGCAGAATCGATTTAGCAGGTAGCGGTGAAACGTCACCAGGTGGCGGCCCGTCACAGAAAATGGGCGATAAACACCCAGAACGGCACGTTCTCGCCCACCGACGTGCGGAAATGTCCAACCGCGAGCTCACCGAAGGTCTCACGGCTGCCACCCTGCGTCACCCACGGTGCGGCCCACCGAGCGCCGGACGGCTGGCTGGCTGCGCCCAGCAACAGTCGATCGGTCGCCGGCGACTGCGCCAGAAGAGCAGTGAGAGGCACCGCGAGGCCACCGGCGGGGCATCGGCGAGCCATCCGGCAGGGCCTGCGCCGGACCACCTGCAGAGCCGCCGCGCGGGTGGCCGGACCTGCACTGCGCCGGTGGGGCCCTACCGGTACGTTGGCCCGGTGGCTGGACGCATCGGACTGAATGACATCTCTCCCACCGTCGCCTGCGGGCGTTACCCGGCCAAGGCCGTGGTCGGCGAAGTGATCACCGTGTCGGCGACGGTGTTCCGCGAGGGCCACGATGCGGTGGCCGCGAACGTGGTCTGGCGACCACCGGTTCCGCCCGGCACCCGCAGACGTGCCTGCCAAGGACGCCGGTCCGCTGATCCGGATGACCAGGGAAGCCTCCTGGAGCACGAAGTACGAGGCGCAGGTGGTGCCCGACCGGCAGGGCCTGTGGACACTGCAGGTCGAGGCCTGGAGCGATCCGCTCGGCACCTGGCGGCACGCGGTCGAGGCCAAGGCCGCCGCCGGTCAGTCCGGCGAGGAGATGGCCAACGACCTGGAGACCGGGGCGTTGCTGCTGGAGAAGATCGCGAAACGGCCCAAGCAGCGGTACGCCGGCGCCATCACCTCGGCGATCGACGCGCTGCGGGACGCGTTCCGGTCGGTACCGGAGCGGATCGGCCCTGCGCTGTCCGGGGAGCTGTGGCCGGTGCTCGACCGCCGACCCGATCCGCGAGCTGGTCACCGCGTCCGACCCGGTGACGATCTGGGTCGACCGGCCGCTGGCCGAGTTCGGCTCCTGGTACGAGTTCTTCCCACGCTCGAGCGGCGCCGAGATCGACGCGGAGGGGCTGCCGATCCGGCACGGGACCTTCAAGGACTCGATCTTCCAACTCGACCGGGCGAAGTCGATGGGCTTCGACATCGTCTACCTGCCGCCCATCCACCCGATCGGCGAGGTGAACCGCAAGGGCCGCAACAGCGCCGCCGAGCCGGGCGGGACCGTCAACCCCGATCCGCGCGACGTCGGGTCGCCGTGGGCCATCGGGTCCAAGGACGGCGGCCACGACGCCGTCCACCCCGAACTGGGCACCATCGACGATTTCGACGACTTCGTGGCCGCGGCCAGGGAGCGCGGGCTGGAGATCGCGCTCGACCTGGCCCTGCAGTGCGCGCCGGATCACCCGTGGGTCGCCAGCCACCCGGAATGGTTCACCACCCGGCCGGACGGATCGATCGCCTACGCCGAGAACCCGCCCAAGAAGTACCAGGACATCTACCCGATGAACTTCGACAACGACCCCGCCGGGGTCTACGCCGAGGTGTTCCGGGTCGTCCAGTTCTGGATCGACCACGGCGTGACGATCTTCCGGGTGGACAACCCGCACACCAAGCCGATCAACTTCTGGGAGTGGCTGATCGCCAAGGTGCACGAGAAGAACCCGGAGGCCATCTTCCTGGCCGAGGCGTTCACCAAGCCGGCGATGATGCACGAGCTCGCCCGGATCGGGTTCACCCAGTCCTATACCTACTTCACCTGGCGGACGTACAAGCAGGAGCTCATCGACTACGGCGTCGAGCTGGTCGCGGGCTCGGACTACATGCGGCCGAACTTCTTCGTCAACACCCCGGACATCCTGCACGCGTCGCTGCAGTTCGGCGGTCCCGGGATGTTCGCGATCCGGGCCGTGCTGGCCGCCACCCTGTCGCCGACCTGGGGGGTGTACTCCGGGTTCGAGCTGTTCGAGCACGAGGCGGTCAAACCCGGCAGCGAGGAGTACCAGCACTCCGAGAAGTACCAGCTGCGCCCGCGGGACTACCAGGCCGCACTCACCCAGGGCAGGTCGCTGGAGCCGCTGATCACCAGGCTGAACGAGATCCGCCGGCAGCACCCGGCGCTGCAGCGGATCAAGGGCCTGTGGTTCCACGGGGTCTCGAACGAGAACCTGCTGTGCTACTCCCGCCGCGACGAGACCACCGGCGACACGGTGATCGTCGTGGTCAGCCTGGATTCGCATTCCCAGCAGTGGGGCGAGACCGACCTGTTCATGCCTGCCCTCGGGCTGGACTGGAACGACGTCGTCGAGGTCACCGACGAGCTGTCCGGCGAGGTCTACCACTGGGGGCAGCGCAACGCCGTCGGGCTCGACCCGCACTGGCGGGCCGCGCACATCCTGCGGGTTCGGAACCAGTAGATCCTGGGAACCACTGCGAGCGACCGCGTCACGCAACGACCGACCAACGGCGCCAGCGGTCGTCACTGTACACCCAGATGAGCACACACTTGAACGAAGAAGGGTGAGCATGACCCAGACCGCCGGGCCAGGGCACTCGACTGTCCACGAGCCGCTGGCCAGCGATTTTCATTCCGCACGAAAGATCGCGCCCGATCCGGAGTGGTACAAGCGCGCGGTCTTCTACGAGGTGCTCGTCAGGGCCTTCGCCGACTCCAACGGCGACGGCACCGGCGATCTGCGCGGCCTGATCGACCGGCTGGACTACCTGGCCTGGCTGGGCGTGGATTGCCTGTGGCTGCCGCCGTTCTACGACTCCCCGCTGCGCGACGGCGGCTACGACATCTCCGACTATCGCAAGGTGCTGCCCGGAGTTCGGCAACGTCGAGGACTTCGTGGCGCTGCTGGACGCGGCACACGCCCGCGGCATCAGGGTCATCACCGACCTGGTGCATGAACCACACCAGCGACGCGCACCAGTGGTTCCAGGAGTCCCGCCGGGATCCGACCGGCCCGTACGGCGACTTCTACGTCTGGGCCGATGACGACACCGGCTACCCGGATGCCCGGGTCATCTTCGTCGACACCGAGCCGAGCAACTGGACGTTCGACCCGGTGCGCAAGCAGTACTTCTGGCACCGCTTCTTCTCCCACCAGCCGGATCTGAACTTCGAGAACCCGGCCGTCGGCGACGAGATGATCGACATCCTGCGGTTCTGGCTGGACCTGGGCATCGACGGTTTCCGGCTGGACGCGGTGCCCTACCTGTTCGAGGAGGAGGGCACCAACGGGGAGAACCTGCCGCAGACGCACGAGTTCCTCAAGCGCTGCCGCAAGGTGATCGACGCCGAGTACCCGCACGCCATCCTGCTGGCCGAGGCCAACCAGTGGCCGGCCGACGTCGTCGACTACTTCGGCGACCCCAAGGTCGGCGGCGACGAGTGCCACATGTGCTTCCACTTCCCGTTGATGCCGCGCATCTTCATGGCCGCCCGGCGGGAGCAGCGGTTCCCGATCTCGGAGATCCTGGCGCAGACGCCGGCCATCCCGGAGAGCGGCCAGTGGGGCATCTTCCTGCGCAATCACGACGAGCTGACCCTGGAGATGGTCAGCGACGAGGATCGCGACTACATGTGGGCCGAGTACGCCAAGGACCCGCGGATGAAGGCGAACATCGGCATCCGCCGGCGGCTGGCCACCCTGCTGGACAACGACACCAACCAGCAGGAACTGTTCACCGCCATGCTGCTGAGCCTGCCCGGCTCGCCGGTGCTGTATTACGGCGACGAGATCGGGATGGGCGACAACATCTGGCTCGGCGACCGCGACGGCGTCCGCACCCCGATGCAGTGGTCACCCGACCGGAACGCCGGGTTCTCCCGGTGCGACCCGGCCCGGCTGTACCTGCCGGCGATCATGGACCCGGTCTACGGGTTCCAGACCGTCAACGTCGAGGCGCAGATGAATTCCACCGCCTCGCTGCTGCACTGGACCAGGCGGATGATCGAGATCCGCAAGCGGTACGCCGCGTTCGCCGTCGGCCAGTTCACCGATCTCGGCGGGCTCCAACCCGACGGTGCTGTCGTACACCCTGCATCACGACGGCGACGAGCATCAGCCGGCACACACCGTGCTGTGCGTCAACAACTTGTCCCGCTTTCCTCAGCCGGTGGAGCTGGACCTGCGTGACCACCAAGGGGCGGTGCCGGTCGAGTTGACCGGTGGCACGCCGTTCCCGCGGATCGGTCAGCTGCCCTATCTGTTGACCCTCCCGGGCCACGGTTTCTACTGGCTCGACATCACCGGCGAAGGAAGGTGATGTGACATATGAGCGACGAGACATCGATCGAAGCATCTTCGCAGGACAACACGGCTGCCGACGGAGTCGGTCTGGCCGACGACGTATTGATCGCACTGCTCGCGGAATACCTGCCGCACCAACGCTGGTTCTCGGCCAAGGGCCAGGAGCTGGGCACCATCGAGATCATCGGCCGGACGGTGGCGGCGCGGGATCTGCACGGTGCGGACATCGAGCAGGTGCTGTTCACCGTGGACACCCTGTTCGGGCTGCAGCGCTATCAGCTGTGGATCGGCTGGAGCTGGCAGCTGCCGGACGGGCTGGCGCACGCGACCATCGGCTCCGGCTGGGGCCGGGTGGCCTACGACGCCCTGCAGGACCAGAACGTGGCGGCGCTGCTGATCAGGGCCATCGCGGAGAACGCCGACTTCGGCCAGGTGCAGGCCAGGGCCGAGCCGGACGCCGCCATCGACGTCGACGCACCCGGGCTGGTGATCGGCGCCGAGCAGTCGAACACCTCGATCGTCTACGGGCACTCGGCCATCCTCAAGGTGTTCCGTCGGCTGGAGCCGGGTCCCAACCCGGACGCCGAGATCCACCGGGCACTGCACGAGGTCGGGTCCACGCACATCGCGCAGCCGCTCGGCGTGCTGACCGGGCCGGTGCAGGGCGAGGAGACCACGCTGGGCCTGCTCACCGAGTTCTTCGCCAACAGCGCGGACGGCTGGGCGATGGCCACCTCGAGCGTGCGGGACCTGATGAGCGAGGGCGACCTGCGCGCCGACGAGGTGGGCGGGGACTTCGCCGCGGAATCGCATCGGTTGGGCGAGGCGGTGGCCGCCGTGCACGCCGACCTGGCGCGCGCGTTCGGCACCACGGTCGCCCACCACAGCGAGCTGTCCAAGATCCTGGAACAGATGGTCACCGACGCCGAGGTCGCGATCAGCCTGGTACCAGAGCTCGCCGAGCACCGCGAGGAGATCCTGGCGACGTTCGCCAGGGCGGGCGATCACGCGGCCGGGCTCAACGTGCAACGCATCCACGGCGACCTGCACCTGGGTCAGGTCCTCCGCACGCTGAGCGGCTGGAGCATCATCGATTTCGAGGGTGAACCGTCCAAGCCGCTGGCGTACCGCAGGGCGATGCACAGCCCGCTGAAGGACATCGCGGGCATGCTGCGCTCGTTCGACTACGCGGCGCGCGGCCTGGTGATCAGCCCGCACACCGACGCACAGCACAAGTACCGGGCGGCCGAGTGGGCCGAGCGGAACCGTCGGGCGTTCAGTGACGGGTACGCCAGCGTGGCGGGGAACGACCCCCGCCAGGCCGGTAGCCTGCTGCGGGCTTTCGAGCTTGACAAAGCGCTTTATGAAGTTGTCTACGAACATGGACACCGTCCACTTTGGGTAGCAATCCCGATGCAGGCCGTTGTCGCCCTCATCAACGCCGGAGGTATTTCGTGACCACCAACAACACACCGGATTCCGCACCGGCCGCCGAATCGTCGGCGGCTGCCGCGGACACCCCGGCGGCACCGGCTGCACCGACTAAGGCGACCCGGACCCGCAAAGCCGGCTGCTGCCAAGACGGCGACCGCGAAGACCACGCCGGCCAAGGCAACGGCAGCGAAGGCGCCGGCCAAGGCAGCGGCGGCGAAGGCCCCGCGGCCAAGGCGGCGGCCGCGAAGGCGCCGGCCAAGGCGAGGGCAAAGGCTGCGGAAGCCAGCCCCGGCGGCGGCCGAACCGGTCACCGATACCGCGACGGCCGGCCCGTCGGCCGGATCCAAGGTCAGGGCGTCCGCCGGCGCCAAGGCCCCGCAGGCCATCGACACCCCGCTGGCCAGCGGCGAGGGCGCGGGCACCAGCCACGACGTCACCAAGCCGGGTGGCGTCACCACCACCCACGACGCCAGCGCACCGGACGCCGCCCAGCCCTCGACGCCGGCCGGCCCGAGCACCGATGAGTACGAGAAGCTGATCGGCGGCGACACCCACGACCCGCACGGCATCCTGGGCGCCCACCCCACCGGCGACGGCCGGACGGTGGTGCGCACCCTGCGCCACCACGCCAAGAACGTCACGCTGCTGATGGGCGGCGAGGAGACCCCGTTCACGCACACCCACGGCGGGGTGTTCACCGCCGTGTTCGACGGCCCGGTGGGCGATTACCGGATCCGGGTGGATTACGGGCCCGGCGCGGTCTACGAGGTCGACGACCCCTACCGCTGGCTGCCCACCCTCGGCGAGATCGACCTGTACCTGATCGGTGAGGGCCGGCACGAGAACCTGTGGGACGTGCTCGGTGCGCACGTCCGCGACCTACGACACCCCCGGCGGCAAGGTCTCCGGCACCTCGTTCGCCGTGTGGGCGCCCAACGCCAGGGGCATCCGGGTCAGCGGCGACTTCGACCACTGGTCGGGCGCCGGCACCCCGATGCGCTCGCTCGGTTCGTCCGGCGTCTGGGAGCTGTTCGTGCCCGGCGTCGGCGAGGGCACCCGGTACAAGTTCCAGATCCTCGGCCAGGACGGTGTGTGGCGGGAGAAGGCGGACCCGATGGCGTTCGCGGCCGAGGTGCCGCCGGCCACCGCGTCGATGGTCACGGTCGGCGCGTCACGAATGGTACGACGGCGACTGGATGTCCACCCGGGCGCAGACCGATCAGCTGAGCGGGCCGATCTCCATCTACGAGGTGCACGCCGGGTCCTGGAAGATGGGCATCGGCTACCGGGAGATGGCCGACGAGCTGATCAACGAGCTCGCCGAGACCGGCTTCACCCACGTCGAGTTCCTGCCGCTGGCCGGGCATCCCGTTCGCACCGTCGTGGGGCTACCAGGTCACCTCGTACTACGCCCCCGACTCGCGCCACGGCTCGCCGGACGACCTGCGGTACCTCATCGACCGGCTGCACCAGGCCGGGATCGGGGTGATCCTGGACTGGGTGCCGGCGCACTTCCCGAAGGACGAATGGGCGCTGGGCAAGTTCGACGGCACCTCGCTGTACGAGCACGCCGATCCGCGACGCGGCGAGCAGCCGGACTGGGGCACCTTCGTCTTCGACTTCGGTCGCCGCGAGGTCCGCAACTTCCTCGTCGCGAACGCGCTGTACTGGCTGGAGGAGTACCACATCGACGGCCTCCGGGTCGATGCGGTCGCATCCATGCTGTACCTGGACTACTCCCGCGAGGACGGCCAGTGGCTGCCGAACATCTACGGCGGCAACGAGAACCTCGACGCGGTGGCGTTCATCCAGGAGACCAACGCGACCGTCGGCAAGCGGGTGCCCGGCGTGCTGATGATCGCCGAGGAATCCACCGCATGGCCGGGCGTCACCCGGCCGACCCACCTGGGCGGACTCGGGTTCCACCTGAAATGGAACATGGGCTGGATGCACGACAGCCTCGGTTACATTTCCCGCGATCCGATCTACCGCTCGTGGCACCACAACGAGATGACGTTCTCGTTGATGTACGCCTTCTCCGAGCAGTTCGTGCTGCCGATCTCGCACGACGAGGTGGTGCACGGCAAGGGCTCGCTGTGGTCGAAGATCCCCGGTGACGAATGGCAGAAGGCGGCCACGCTGCGGACGTTCCTGGCCCACCAGTGGGCGCATCCCGGGTAAGCAGTTGCTGTTCATGGGACAGGAACTGGGTAACCCGTGGGAATGGAACCAGGCGATCCAGCTGCCCTGGCAGCTCAAGGACTACCCGCTGCATGCCGGTGTGCGCCGGCTGGTCGGCGACCTCAACCGCATCTACAAGGCCAGCCCGGCGCTGTACAGCCAGGACTTCACCCCGTCGGGGTTCACCTGGCTGGACGCGAACGACCGCGAGGGCAACGTGCTGGCCTACCTGCGTTGGGGCAACGACGGCTCGGTGGTGGCGTGCGTGCTGAACTTCGCTCCGATGCCGCACAGCGGGTACCGCATCGGGCTGCCGTTCAGCGGCGTCTGGCGGGAGGCGCTGAACAGCGACTCGGAGCTGTACGGCGGGTCCGGCGCCGGCAACATGGGCGCCGTGGTGGCCGCGGAGAATCCCTCGCACGGGCAACCGGCGTCGGCCACGATCACCATCCCGCCGCTCGGCGCGCTGTGGCTGGTTCCCGAATCCGCACAGTGACCTGCTGAGCTGAGACGACCGGACCTGCTGACAACAGTGAGCTGCTGACGACCACCGGACCGCAACGCCGACCCACCTGGGTCGGCGTTGTTGTCGTTGGGTGCGCCGCCGCCGTGCTCGCCGGCACGGTGCTGGTGGTGTTCGCCGCTCGCCGTCGGGGTCGCCGCCAACGGCGGCTGCCGGCCCGCCGGTGGCGGCCGAGCGCATCGACCTGGCCGCGGGTGGGGTGCCGCTTTCCACCGTTCCCGCCGGGTCGGCCGCCGGGCAGACTCCCGACCGGACCACGCCGGCGACCGCGGACGACCAGGATGTCGGCCGCCGTGCTGGCCGACCTGGAGGATTTCTGGTCCGCGCACGGTGTGCCGGGGTCCGCCCGGCCCACCGCCGGCTACGTGTCGATGGATTCCTCGATCGGGGATGGCGGCACGTCCGGCGCCGCGGCCGGCCAGTCGGCCAGCCAGTCAGCCAGCCAATCAGCACTGTGCATCCAGCGGCCCGCCGCAGATTGCCGGCAACGCCTTCTACTGCCCGCAGGAGGACGGCATCGTCTTCGACTCCGCCGCGCTGGTGCCGGTACTGCTCGGGAAGTACGGCCCGGCCGCGCTCGCCGTCGCCTTCGCGCACGAGTTCGCGCACTCCGTGCAGGCCAGGATCGGGCCGACCCCGGCCGACCGCCGCGCCGATCCGACCCGCTACCCCTCGATCCTCATCGAGGCGCAGGCCGATTGCGACGCCGGCGCCTTCCTTGCCTGGGCGATCGCCGGTGACTCCGCCCGCGTCCGGGTGCCGCCCGCGTCCGCGCTGCGGGCGATCACCCCGGTGCTGGACTTCCGGGATCCGGTGACCCTGTCACCGACGGACCCGACGGCGCACGGCCTCGGCCTGGACCGGCTGACGTTCCTGCTCCGCGGGTATCGCGGCGGGGCGGACGCCTGCCATGCGCTGACGATGGACGACCTGGAGCTGACGCTCGGCCGGGCGGTCACCGGCACGCCGTCCAGCCGGCCGCGGTTCGCCGCCACCGATCAGGCGCTGGCCGCCGCCAGCGCCTCGGTCGCGGCCTTCGCTGCGGTCCGCGCAGCTGCCGGATTCCGCCGCGCCCGCGCCCGACCCGGCCGACCTGCTGGCCGCGCAGCCCTACGGGCAGTTCGCCGCGGCGACCGCGGTGGCGCTCGCCGCCGGCCGGGCCATCACCGGAACCGACACCGGCGCAGCATGTTTCACCGGCGCCTGGGTGGCGTCGGTGTTCGGGACGGCGGCGCCAGGTCAGCTCGGTTCGTGGCCTGGGGATGCCGACGAGGCGCTGGATCTGGTCCGCAGCCGGCCCGGTGCGACGTTCGAGCAGGTGGCCGGCTTTGCCGACGGATTCCATCAGGGCATGGCGTCAGCGGTTGTGCGCGTGATGGCAGCAGGCCAGTTGCGGCAGGGCTGGTCGCCGCAGGGCTCAGTACAGCGCCGCGGCCAACGCCCGACGCGCCTTGACGACCTGCTCGTCGTCCGGCGGGAACAGCCCGAAGAGCTCGACCAGGTGCTCGCGCGCCCTGGTCCGGTCCTCGTCGGAGGTCCGCCGGACCGTGCCGATCAGCCGGTCGAAGGCTTCCTTGACCAAGCCCGGAGGCCAGTTCGAGATCCGCCGCGGCGAGTTGGGCATCCACGTCGTCCGGGGCTGCATCGGCCTTTTCCAGCACGTCCGGTGGTGCGGCGTCGACCCGGGACAGCAGCGTGGTCTGTGCCAGTGCTGCCGCCGCCTGCGCGTTGGCCGGTTCGGCGTCCAGGATCTGCCGGTAGCCACGCTCGGCCGCCGCGTAGTCGCCGGCCGCCAGCGCTTCCTCGGCCGCGACGAACCGCGGGTCCTCCGGCTCCGGTTCCGGCTCAGCGAGGTCGTCACCACCCTGGGCCGCGGCCCGCGCCTCGGCCGCCTTGATGCCGGGCAGCTGGTCGCGCAGCGCATCCAGCAGGGAGGTGATCCACTGCCTGACCTGCGGTTCGGGCAGCGCGCCGGAGAAGGCGTCCACCGGCTGTCCGCCGGCGACGGCGACCACGGTCGGAATGGACTGGACGCCGAAAGCCTGGGCGATCCGCGGGTTGGCATCCACGTCCACCTTGGCCAGCACCCACGAACCGCCCGCGGCCGTGGCCAGGCGTTCCAGGATCGGCGAGAGCTGCTTGCACGGCTCGCACCAGGTGGCCCACAGGTCGATCACCACCAGCACCTGCGACGACGCCTGCACGATGTCGCCGAACGTCGCTTCGTCGACATCGACGACGAACGGCGATCGGCCCTCGGTGCTCGGTGCCGGGGGAACCCGGAGCGGCACCGCCGCCGACCGCACCGCTCCCCGGGGCCGGGGCGGCTGGACGATTCTTCAGGCCGGACAGGTCGACAGCGCCGGCGAAGGCCGCCGACATGGCGGCCTGCTGCCGGGATTGCGGGCGAGTCATGCGCCCATCTTCACACGGCGGCGCGCGCCGGATCACCCGCCGTGCGGTCCATGCGGGCGCCGGGTCACCCGCCGCTCACCAGGACCAGGCCGGATCCGGTTCCTGTCCCTGCCCTTCGGGGACCTCCGCGTGCTCCTCGTGCGCGAGCTGATCCTGGCTCGGCAGGGACGGGCTGTCCGCGCTGCGGTGCCGGGCCCACAGGTCGGCACCGAACACCTCGTAGTGAATGCGGTGGGGGTTGTGCCCGATCCTGATCAGCCCGTTGCGGACTGTCGTTCATGAAACCGAGCGGCCCGCACAGATAGATCTGGCCGGTGCCGGGCAGGTTCAGTTCCTGGACCTTCACCCGTCCCCAGCGCACGTGACCCGCGACGTCGGGTTCGGTGCCTCCGTCCGGCTCCGTGCCAGCGGTGCTGTCGTCGGGCGCCTCGTACCAGGTGTACTGGGTGAAGTTCGTCAGCTGGGATGCATGCAGGGCGATCTCGTTCATCAGCGCGTGCGACCCGGGGCTGCGGTCGGCGTGTACCGAGATCACCTGGCGCTCCGGCTGGTGGTCCGCGACGTCGTCCAGCAGCGCGGCCGTGTACGTGATGCCGACGCCGGCGCTGATCAGCACCAGCGGCGCCCTGCTGGTGTCGAGCGTGACGTCGCCGACGAACGGCCCGACGTCGAGAGTGTCGCCGGCGCCGACACTGTCGTGCAGGAAGGTCGACACGAGGCCGTCCGGAGCACCGTCGAACCCACGCAGCCTGCGCACGGTGATCCGGATCGAGCCCGGCTCCCGCCCGTGGGCCAGCGTGTAGTGCCGCAGGTGCCTGGTGCCGTCCGCCAGGGTCACCGCGACCGCCGCGTACTGCCCCGGCGCGAAGCCGGGGGTGGGTCCGCCGTCGGCCGGGGTGAGGGTGAAGGACATGGTGTCCGTCGCCTCGTCCTCCCGCCGGATCACCGTCCACGGGCGCCACGGGACGTCCTCCGTGGGTGCGTCGTGCTGGTGCCGCATCGCGTCGTCGGCGATGGACGAGGTCGCGAACAGCCAGAAGACCTGGTCCCAGTGCCGGGCGATCTCGGGCGTCGTCCTGTCACCCAACACCTCGGTGAACGCCTTCGACAGCACCCTGGCGGCGATCAGCACCTGGTCGGGCGTCAACCCGGAGGCGTGGTACGCGGCGATCACCGGGCTCAGTCCGCGCGACTGCGCGCCGCCGGTCGCCGAGACGGTCCCGCCGTCCCTGATCGCGGCCATGTCGACCAGCCGGCGGGCGTAGTGCAGCACCGCGCTCATCAGCGCCTCGCGGTCGACGCCGGCGTCGTGGAACCCCCGGTCGAACGCCTGCAGCACCGGAGGATGTGTCGCGGCCATGATCCCGTAGAACTTCCGGGTCATCTCGGCCTGATGCTCGGCGACCACCGGGATGGTGGCCCGCACCGCGTCAGCGGCATAAGGGGACAACATAGTGAGCTCCAACGGTCTGCCGGACGGCGCTGCGCGATCGACGTGTGACGATCGCGGTCTCGCGATCGAGGTCAGGCGATCGAGTGGCGGCGATCCAGGTGGTGGTGGCGATCCGGGTGATGCCCGCCGGGTCCCGCCGGACACGCCCGACCGTCACCGCCAGGCTAATCGAGACCCAGCGTCGCGGCCCGGGCGGTAGGGGTGGAAGGGTCGAAGGTCCCTGACCGGCCCAGAGGAATCAGCCCAGATCAGATCCGGGCCGGCTCGGTGTAGGTGCCCCAGACCGCCCGCAGCGCGTCGCAGATCTCGCCCAACGTGGCTTCTGCCTGCACGGCCGCCAGCATCGC
The DNA here is from genome assembly GCA_963709895.1 of uncultured Actinomycetota bacterium. Taxonomy (GTDB): domain Bacteria; phylum Actinomycetota; class Actinomycetes; order Mycobacteriales; family Nakamurellaceae; genus Nakamurella. The sequence continues at coordinate 59,494 of CAVPYD010000012.1, forward strand.
CGGGATCATGTTGCCGGTTCCGTGTGCGACGGCGACCAACGCGTCGAGCCGGGCCTGCACCTCGCCGGCGTCCCGAGCGGCCCGGCGCCGGGCCAGCAGCTGCGTTCTGTTGCATCTCGACCTCCCCGGAGATCCGCATGATCTCCAGGTCGTCACCGATCCCGCCGATCCGGGAGTTCACCCCGACCATCTTCTTGTCGCCCTTTTCCACCGCCAGCGTGTAGGCGAACGCGGCGTCCGCGATCTCCCCGGTGAAGTAGCCGTCCTCGATGCCGCGCAGGATCCCGCTGGTCATCTCGCCGATCGGGTGCCGGCCGGATGGCACCGCGAGCGCCGCCATGTCCTTGACCCGGGTGAAGATCCGCTCCGCTTCGGCCTCCATCCGATCGGTGAGCGCCTCGACGTACCAGCTGCCGCCGAGCGGATCGGCGACGTTGACCACGCCGGTCTCCTCCATGATCACCTGCTGGGTGCGCAGCGCGATCTGTGCCGACTTCTCGCTGGGCAGCGCCAGCACCTCGTCCAGCGCGTTGGTGTGCAGCGAGTTCGTGCCGCCGAGCACCGCGGCCATCGCCTCCACCGCGGTGCGCACCACGTTGTTGTCGGGCTGCTGAGCGGTCAGCGACACCCCGGCTGTCTGGGTGTGGAACCGCAGCCACTGCGCGCGAGGGTCGGTTGCGCCGTAGACATCTCGCATCCACCTCGCCCAGATCCTGCGCGCGGCCCTGAATTTCGCGATCTCCTCGAAGAAATCGATGTGCGCATCGAAGAAGAAGCTCAAACCCGGCGCGAATCGGTTGACGTCCATGCCGCGGGCCAGGCCAAGCTCGACGTACCCGAAACCGTCCGCCAGCGTGTAGGCCAGCTCCTGCGCCGCGGTCGAACCGGCTTCCCGGATGTGGTAGCCGGACACCGACAGCGGCTTGTAGTCCGGGATGTCCGCGGTGCAGTACTCCATCAGGTCGCCGATCAGCCGCAGATGCGGTTCCGGCGGGAAGATCCACTCCTTCTGCGCGATGTACTCCTTGAAGATGTCCGTCTGCAGGGTGCCGTTCAGCGACGCGACCGGCACCCCCTGGCGCTGGGCGGCGACCAGGTACATGCAGAACACCGGGACGGCCGGCCCGGAAATGGTCATCGACGTGGTGACCTCGCCGAGGTCGATCCCGTCGAACAGGGTGTCCATGTCCGCCGCGGAGTCGATTGCCACCCCGCAGTGCCCGACCTCGCCCAACGACCGCGGGTCGTCCGAGTCGCGGCCCATCAGGGTGGGCATGTCGAAGGCGACGGACAGCCCGTGCCCGCCCTCCGCGAGGATCATCTTGTAGCGGGTGTTCGTGTCCTGCGCGTTGCCGAAACCGGCGAACTGCCGGATGGTCCACGGCTTCCCGCGGTAGCCGGTGGCGTGCAGGCCCCGGGTGAAGGGGAACTCCCCCGGCCAGCCGATGCGCTCGAATCCCTCGACGACGTCACCCGGTCCGGGTCCGTAGACGGGGTCGACGCTCATCCCCGACAGCGTTGTGTAATCGGCGTCACGAACCCGCCCGGCGCTTTCCGCGGCCGCGAAGCGTTCCGACCACCTCCGCCTGCCGTCCGCAGCGGACCGCCGGACCGCAGCGTCGGTGGTCAAGTCCGTCATCGTGTCGTGGTGACCTGCGTCGATGCTGCCCATCCGGCTACCTTTCCCGCTCCGGGGCCGTGGCGCCCCGAGATTGCCAGGATATCCGATAGTCGGACCACCGAGTATTTGTCGATGGTTGTCGATGGCTGTCGATGTCTTTGGGAGCGCGGCGTTGGCGCGAGCGGGCGACCCTGCTGCGCTACCGTGCTGCCATGACCTCGCACGTCCCCGCACCGGCGCTGCCGTTCGATCCCATTGCCAAGGCAGCGCAGACCTGGTCGGAGCGCATCGGTCCGAACGCCTCGATGTCAGCGGTGACCAACGTGATGCGGGTCCAGCAGATCCTGCAGGCCACTGTGGACGAGCGGCTCAAGCCGCACGGGCTCACCTTCGCCCGCTACGAGGCGCTGGTGCTGCTGTCCTTCTCCCAGCGCGGTTCGTTGCCGATGCGGCTGATGGGCGAACGGTTGCAACTGCACCCGACGTCGATCACCAACATCGTCGACCGGCTGGAGTCCGACGGCCTGGCCCGCCGGCTCCCGCACCCCACCGACCGGCGCACCACCCTGGTCGAGCTCACCGAAGCCGGCCGGGCCCGCCTGCTCGACGCGACGACCGCGGTCACCGCCGCCGACTTCGGATTGGTCGGGCTGGACGACAAGGAACTCGAGGAACTGTCCATCCTGCTCACCAAGGTGCGCCGGGCGGCCGGCGACTTCGCCTGACGTTCGGGCCGGATGGTCGGGCTCCGAGGCTCAGGCCGTGTCCCACTTGAACACCCGGGTGGCGATGGCGGTGATGACGACCGCGAAGCCCAGCAGGATGACGATCGGCAGGAACGCCGCGGACGCCGGCTCGCCGCGCACCATCACGTCCTTCATGCCCTCCACCAGGTAGCCCATCGGCAGGAACTTGGACACGGTGACCAGCCACGCCGGCGCCGACTCCAGCGGGATGAACGCCCCCGACAGGAACGCCATCGGCAGGGTGATCAGGTTGGCCAGCCCGCTGCCGCCCTCCGCCGTCTTGGCCACCGACCCGACCAGCAGGCCGATCGCCAGGAACGCCAGCGTGCCGGCCATCACCAGCGGGACGGCCATGTACCAGGCGCCGGAGAGCTGCAGGCCGAGGAACGGCAACACCGAGATGCCGACGAACAGGATCAGCTGCCCGATCGCCACCGCCATCGACACCGATACCCGGGACGCCACCACCGACGAGGTCGCCACCGGTGCCAGCCGCAGCCGGCGGAGCAGCTTCTTCTCCCGCCAGGTGATCAAGGTCAGCGCGGCACCGAAGACCGCGCCCACCGCGATGCCGTAGCCGATCATGCCCGGTGCGATGTACTGGATCGGTTGCAGCGACTCGTCTTCCACCTGCGCGGACTGCAGCGTGTAGGTCGGCGGGACCCCGGATAGCTGGATGTTGGTCTGGTCGACAAACGCCGAGAAGGTGCCCTGCACGGTCCCGGCGACGACCGGGTCGGCGGACGTGTAGTGCAGCAGCAGGGTGTTCCCCTGTTGCTCGACGGCCGCGCCCGCATTGCCCTTCTGCACCTCGGTCAGCGCGGCGTCCAGGGTCGTGCCGGGCACCAGGTCGATCACCCGGTCGAATTCGGCCCTGGCCTCCGCCGGCAGGGTGTCGATGAACGGGACGGAGCCCACCTCGATGACCTTGGGTCTGGCGGCATTGTCGTTGGCGAAGATGGTGCCGAAGATGACGATGAAGAACAGCGGGAACAGGATGGTGAAGAACAGGCTGACCTTGTCCCGGTAGAAGCCCTTGAGCATCGCCATCGACAGGCTCCAGAACGCCCTCATGCCCGGTACTCCCGCCCGGTGAGCGCCAGGAACACGTCCTCCAGCGTCCCGCCGCGCACCTGCAGCCCCGCCAGCGCGTCCATGTCCGCCAGCGCGGCCAGCACCGGCGCCGGACGGCGGGTGGCGATGATGGTGGAGACCGCGTCGGCGCTGACCTCGTCGGCCCCGTCGATGGCCGCGGCCGCCTGGACGCTCACCGCCGACGCCTCCACCGAGATCCGGGTGGGCGCATCGAGTTCGCGGACCAGCTCCGCCGGCGGGCCGAGCTGCAGGATCTTGCCGTCGTCCATGATCGCCACGCGGTCGCAGAGCGATTCCGCCTCGTCCATGTAGTGCGTGGTGAGCACCACCGTCTTGCCGCGATCATTGATGGCCCGCAACACATCCCAGAGGTTGCGCCTGGCCTGCGGGTCCAGCGCCGCGGACGGTTCGTCCAGGAACACGATCTCCGGGTCGTGGATCAGCGCGCACGCGATGGACAGTCGCTGGGCCTGGCCGCCGGACAGTTTCTCCGCCCTGGTGTTGGCCTTGTCGGTGAGCGCCACCAGCTCGAACATCTCGTCCACCCGCTCCGGCCGGGTGCCGTACAGCGCGGCGAAAGTGGCCAATTGTTCGCGGGCGGTCAGTCGCTCGAAGAACGACGTCGCCTGCAGTTGCACGCCGATCCTGTTCAGGAGCTTGGGGTTCCGCGGCCAGGCGGGCTCGCCGAGCACCTGGACCGTGCCGGAGTCCGCCTCGCGAAGGCCCTCGATGATTTCCAGCAGGGTGGTCTTGCCAGCGCCGTTGGGCCCGAGAATCCCGAAGAACTCGCCGTCACCGACGCTGATGGACACGTCGTCGACGGCAGTGAGGTCCCCGTACCTCTTCACCACATTGCTGGCCACAATGGTGTCGGCCATGGCGCCGACGGTAGCCCATCGGAAGTCAGGCCTCGGCGGGCCCCTCGGTGGCCGCGACTGTGCCGACTACTGTGCGGATTTCGCGGGCCAGCCAGGCCAGCAGGTCGACCGCCCCTTGATGGTGGTCGGTGTCGCCGCCGGCCACCACCTGCGCCGCGGCCGCCAGCTGTGCGCGACCCACCGGCGATTCCAGGACGCCATGAATGCGTTCCAGCACAACGGCTTCCACCGCCACCTCGGCCCGCTGCTGGCGGCGCAGCGCGGCGCCGCCGTGGGTGGTGAGGAAGTCCTGATGGCTCGCCACCGCGGCCAGCAGCTCGTCGATTCCGGCGGGTCCGGCGGCTGCGTTCGCGGCCGCGACCGTGGACAGCACCGGAACCCGCCAACGCTCCGGACCTGCGGTGCCTGACCTGCCCAGCGCGACCATGCCCTTCAGGTCACGGACCGTGCTGGACGCCCCTTCGCGGTCGGACTTGTTGACCACCAACACATCCGCGATCTCCAGCACGCCGGCCTTGGCGGCCTGGATGCCGTCGCCCATGCCGGGCGCGAGCACCAGCACCACGGTGTCCGCCAGCCGCATCACCGAGACCTCGTTCTGCCCGACGCCGACCGTTTCCACCAGCAGCACGTCGAACCCGATGGCGGACAACAGGTCCGCCGCTCCCGGCGCCGCCGCCGACAGGCCGCCGAGGTGTCCGCGGCTGGACATCGACCGGATGAACACTCCGGGATCCGTGCTGTGCTCGGCCATCCGGACCCGGTCACCCAGCAGGGCGCCGCCGCTGAACGGGCTGGACGGGTCGACCGCCAGCACCGCGACGCGCAGACCCTGTTCGCGGTACCGCGAGATCAGCGCGGTCCCCAGGGTGGACTTGCCGACCCCCGGTGGCCCGGTCAGCCCGACGATCCTCGCCCGGCGGGGCAGACCGGCCAACGTCGCCGCCACTGCCGCAGCCCTGGCTCCGCCGGCCTCGATCGCCGTCAGCAGCCGGGCGGTGGCCCGCACCGAGCCGCCCTGCGCGGCCGCGACCAGGTCGGCGACGCGACCGGCCGGGGAGGTGGTGGGTGCAGCTGGCACCGGCCCAGTCTGTACCAGACGAGTCAGTAGGGTTTGGCCACCGTCAGGATCAGCGCGTCACCCTGCCCGCCGCCACCGCACAACGCCACCGCGCCGGTGCCGCCGCCGCGCCGACCCAGTTCGAGGGCCAGGTGCAGGGCGAGCCGGGCGCCGGAAGCGCCGATCGGGTGGCCGAGCGCGATCGCTCCGCCGTTGACGTTGACGATCTCCTCGCTGATGCCCAGATTGCGCGCCGACGCGATGCCGACGGCCGAGAAGGCCTCGTTGATCTCGATGAGGTCGAGGGTGCTGGGGTCGATGCCGGCCTTCTCGCAGGCCCGGCGAATGGCCTTGGCCGGCTTGTCCTGCAGCGTCGAATCGGGACCGGCGACCATGCCGTGCGCACCGATCTCGGCGATCCACTCCAGCCCGCGCCGGATGGCCTCGTCCTTGTCCATCACCAGCACCGCAGCCGCGCCGTCGGAGATCTGCGACGCCGACCCCGCGGTAATCGTGCCGTCCGGGCGGAACGCCGGCTTCAGCATGCCCAGCATCTCCACGGTGGTGTCCCCGCGGATGCCCTCGTCGGAGTGCACCACCACGTCGCCGCGCCGACCGGGGACCACGACGGGCTCGATCTCTTCCTTGTAGATCCCGGCGGCGACCGCGGCGGCCGCCAGCCGGTGAGACCTGGCCGCGAAGGCGTCCTGCTCCTGCGCGGGTGATCGGCTCCCGGTCGTTGGCCAGTTCGGTCAGCTCGCCCATCGGCACGTCGGTGAAGATGTCGTGCAGCCCGTCGAAGGCCAGGTGGTCGATCATCGTGACGTCGCCGTACTTGAACCCGGCGCGCGAATTCATCAGCAGGTGCGGCGCCCGGGACATGGACTCCATCCCACCGGCGATCACCGTCTTGAACTCGCCGGAACGGATCAGCTGGTCGGCCAGCGCGATCGCGTGCAGCCCCGACAGGCACACCTTGTTGATGGTCACGGCCGGCACGTCCAGCGGGATGCCACCGGCCAGCGCGGCCTGCCGGGCGGGGATCTGCCCGCAGCCGGCCTGCAGCACCTGTCCCATGATCACGTACTCCACATCCGCCCCGGGAACGCCGGCGCGTTCCAGTGCGCCGCGAATCGCGGTCGCACCCAGATCGGTCGCGCTGACCGTCGACAGCGCACCGTTGAAACGTCCCATCGGGGTCCTGGCCCCGGCCACGATCACGGTTGAAGGCATGTAAGGAATCTAATCCCCGACCCGTCGGCAGCGGGGGCTACCGTGGGCTCATGGCGCTTGAGGGCTGCGACGCAGATCACTGTGGGAATCACTGGAATAGACCATGTCGGGATCGCGGTGCCCGACCTGGACGCGGCCATCGCCTTCCACACCGGGGTGCTCGGCGGGCGGCTGGCGCACCGCGAGGAGAACCTCGATCAGGGCGTCGTGGAGGCGATGATCGCCTACGACGGCGGCGCCCAGGTGCAACTGCTGGCCCCGCTCTCCCCGGAGTCTGCGATCGGCAAGTTCATCGACCGCAGCGGACCGGGCCTGCAGCAACTGGCCTACCGGGTGCCGGACGCCGCCGCGGCGACCGCGGCCGTCAGGGCGGCCGGGCTGCGCGTCCTCTACGACGAACCGCGGCGCGGTACAGCGGGCTCGCGGATCAACTTCATCCACCCGAAGGACACCGGTGGCGTCCTGGTGGAGTTGGTCGAGCCGGCATCGGACGAGCACGGCAGTGCCGACCCCGGTGCCGATCCCAACGCCGATCCACGGTGCTGACGGAAATGCGGACGGCGTTGCCTCCACGGGGTCGGCCGCGAGCGGTGAGACGATGACCGCATGAGCTCCAACGAGTGGCTGCCTGCCCAGATCCCCTTCGACCTCGTGCGCCGGGGTTTTGCTCCCGATCAGGTGACCGCCCACCTGGAGCGCCTGGAATACGACCTGCGGATCGCGACCGCGAACAGTGACGCGACCAACCAACGGCTGTCCGAACTGACCGCGCACCTGTCCGCGGTGCAGGCCGAGGCCGACGACCTGCGGACGCAGCTCGACCAGCTGGCCCTCCAACCCGTGTCCATGGCGGGGTTGTCGAACCGGATGCAGCGGATGATCCGGCTCGCCGAGGAAGAGGCCGCGGAGATCAGGGCCCGCGCCAACGCCGAAGCGGATCAGGTCAGGGCCTCGGCATCCGCCGTTGCCGCGGCCACGGCCGCCGAACGGGAAGCCTTCGACGGCGAGCGCGAACGTACCCGCCGGCAGCTCGCCGAGCAGGTCGAGAACCTGGTCACCGAGGCCACCACCGAAGCCGAGACCGTCCGTGCCACGGCGGCCGCACAGGCCGAAGCGGCACTGATCGCCGCCACCACCGAGGCCGACCAGCGGCTGACCGACGCCAAGAACGAGGCCTCCCGGCTGCTGCTCGCGGCACGCGCCGAGGCGGAAGGCACGCTCACCGCGGCACGGACCGAAGCCACCGACACGCTGACCAGCGCCCGCCAGGAGGCGGAGAACACCACAAGCTCCGCGCGGGCGGCGGCCGAGGCGCTGACGGCAGCCGCAACAGCCGAACGCGAGCGGCTGGACCACGAGGGTGAGGCCTACCGCAGGCAGGTCGCCGAGGACTTCGAGATCGCGATCAGCGCGCGGCGGAACGAGGCCCACCAACGGCTCGACCGAGCGCGAGGAGATCTCCGTCGCCGACGCGCAGCAGCGGGTCGCCGAGGCCACCGCGGAAGCGAACCGGCTCATCTCCGAGGCGACCGCGGAATCGGAGCGGCGGGTCCGCGAGGCCAGCGAACACTCCGCCGAACTCGTCCGGAAGGCGGCCGCCGAATCGCACCAGCGGGTGGCCGAGGCCGATCAGGCCGTGACCGCGCTGACCGAGCTGCGCAACAGCTTGCTGGAGCAGCTGGACTCGCTGCGCTCCCACCTCGGCCAGGTCGACCAACTGGCGGCGTCCGCGCCCAAGTTGCTCGATCCCCCGCAGGCGGAGGCCGGGCGCGCCGTCAGCGACGACTTCCCCAGCGATCCAGCGAACCGGCCGACCGACCTGCCCCAGACCTACGATTCCGGCGAGCCGGGTCCGTGGGACGACGAAGAGACCGTCCGGTCCTACCGCTCGGGTGAGCGCTGGAACGAACCGCAGCGGGCCACCGGGCTACGGCGGGAATCCGTCACGACCGACGACGAGCAGTCGGCCGCGACCGGCCCGGAGACCGCCGAGGCCGATGTCGATGAGCCGCTCGACTCGGGCGCCTCATCGGCCCAGACCGACACCATTCCCGCCATCAAGGAGGAGCACCTGGTCTCGGTTGCCCAGGAGCTTCCGGACCAGTCCCCGCAGCGGGGATTCCGCGCCTTCGCCGAACGCGCCCGCACTGGTCGCTGAGGCTCAACGCGGTACAGACCCAGCTCAGGCGCGGTCCCCTGCCGACACCACGGCGAAGATCTCGGGCGCACGCTCGAGGTACCTGTCCGCCGTCAGCCGGGACGACAACCAGAGCGCAGCTGCCACCCGCGGCCAGTCCCAGCACGAGCGAGACCCAGCCCCACCCAGGGGCGACGGTGAGCGACAACACGGTGGCGATGCCGGCGGGAAGGGCGATCAGCGCGCCGCCGAAGAGCACGGACAGGCTGGCGACCAGGGTTCTGCCCTTCTGGCCGGGAACGCTGGAGGCGAACAGCGACGTGCGGCTCTGCGGCATTGCGTACGGGATCGCCGCCGACACGAAGCAGGCCACCGCGATGCCCCCCAGCAACGCCCCAAAGCACAGCCCGAGCGCCGCCGGGATCTTGTCGTAGTCGTCGTGCCAGACGGCCTGGATCGCCACCGCCACCAGCAGGATGACGGTGCCGGGCACGATCGCGGCCAGCGCATGGCCGAAGACCTCGCCGCGGGCGCGCATCCGATCGCTGATGGTCTGCAGGTGCAGCCACAGGCCGGAGCCCTCGACCCCGTACTGATTGCCGGCCTGCGCGCCGACCAGCAGCGCGCCGAAGGCGACCGCGAAGACCGCGCCTTGCCCCCGGACGATCAGGAACGGGTAGAGGACCGTCAGCAGCGCGATCATCAGCCAGGGCATCCGGCGCATCGGGTCTCGCCAGACCAGCAGCCGATCACGCCCGGCGACCACCTGCATGGTGCCGCCGACGCCGATGGCCACCGCATGACCCTCGTGCCCCCGACCAGCGGGTGACGATCCGGCAGTCGCCGAGGGAACGGTCGTCAGACTGCGGGCCAAAGCCACCGACCACCACCACCAGGCCAGGGCCAGTGTCGCCGCGGCGATCAGCGCGGCGAGCGCGGCCTTCGCGAGCTCACCGGCCGCGATCAGCGATGGCACCGAGGCCAGCGCCCCCGGCGGGGTCCAGGCCAGCGCGGACGCCAGATTGGTCGCGCCCGCCGGCACCCCAGACTGGTCGCCGCCGGAATTCAGCAGCGTGACGAAACCCATGTACAGCACGAAGATTCCGAACCCGACGGCCATTCCCAGGTCGCGTCCGCGCCGGCTGGTCATCAACGCGGACATCGAGGTGGACGCGGCGCGGGACAGCACCACACAGGTGATCAGCTGGACAACGGCGCAGACCACCGCGACCGGGAACACCGACCAGGGCACTCCGATCGCGACCGCCGCGCCGAGCAGGATCACCATGTTGGCCAGCGGCAGGTACCCGATGAGGGACGCAGTCAGCAACCCCCGCTGCAGGATCTGCGGGCGGATCGGCAGCAACGCGAACCGCTGCGGGTCGACGGTCTCGTCGACGCCGAAGGCCACCAGCGGGCTCAACACCCAAGCGACAAGTTGCACCACGAACAACGTGACAACCACCGGTGTGGCCGCCTCCGGCACCGACCGGAGCGCCACCAGGCCGGCGGTGATCAAGCCGACAAAGGCCACCGCCACCACGAACCCGACGATCATCCAGATGCGCGTCGCGCCACGGGTGGCGCGCAGCCGGCTGGTGACGAGGCGCCATTTCAGGCTTGCGAAGATCCCAACCACGACAGCCCCCCTTCGCCGACGTCGGCGGCGCCGATCAGGTGCAGGAAGGCGTCGTCCAGGCTCGCCGCTGAGCCCCGGACCTCAGCAAGATGGCCCGCGGCGATGATCTTCCCGGCGGCGATCACCGCGACGTGCGAGCACAGGTCCTCGACCAGTGCCATCACGTGTGAGGAGAACACGACCGTGCCGCCGGCCGCGGTGTACCGGGACAGCACGGTCCGGATGATCCGGGCGGAGACCGGGTCGACCGCCTCCAGCGGTTCGTCCAGCAGCAGCACCCTCGGCGAGTGCAGCAGCGCCGCGGCCAGGGTGATCTTCTTGCGCATCCCGGTGGAGTAGTCGGCGACCAGCTTGTTGCCGGCGTCGGCGAGCTCCAGCACGGTGATCAGCTCCGTGGCACGGTCCTTGACCACCTGTGCCGGCATGCCCCGCAACCGGCCGAGGTAGCTGAGCATCTCCGGCCCGGACAGCCGCTCGAACAATCGCAGCCCCTCGGGCAGCACACCCATCCGGGCCTTCGCCGCGGGTGGGTCGGCCCACACATCGACACCCGCCACGATCGCCCGACCGGAATCCGGCCGCAGCAGCCCGGTGACCATCGACAGCGTGGTGGTCTTGCCCGCTCCGTTCGGGCCGACCAGGCCGAAGAACGAACCGGTCGGGACGTCGAGGTCGATCGCGTCGACCACCCGGCGGCCGTCAAACGCCTTGGTCAAGCCGCGCAGGGCAACGGCCTGCCCGGCCGCGGACGCGATGGCCTCCTGCTGGCCGGGATAGTGCGGAAGTATTACAGAGGGTGATATCTGATTGCTGGTCGTCGTCGGATCCGTCATGCCGCCACGATAGAACGCGACACCGTCAGAATCGACGTGATAGCCAGCCAGTGACGGCACGGGTGAACCCGGCGGGGTCCTCGGCGGGCGTGAGATGTCCCACGCCCGGCAGTTCCACCAACTCTGCATCCGTTGCCGCAGCGGCCATCTCGCGAGCCGCCGACGGCGGCGTCACCGCGTCCCGCTCCCCCACCACGATCAACACCGGCACCCCGGCGGCCGCCAGCACGGCGGTCGAATCGGGGCGGCCGGCCATCGCACGCTGCGCCCAGGCAACGGTGGCCGGCGGTACACCTCCGGCAATGACGGCCAGCGACGCCCGGACCTCGTCGGCGGTGCCGTCGGCCACCAACGGGGCGATCGCGTCCGGCCCGCTGGCGATGTCCCCGCCGTCGGCCCTGGCCGCCACGCCTGTCCGCCGCTCGACCGCAGCCGCGTCATCCGGCCCACTGCGGGTGTCCACCAGAACCAGGCCCCTGACGCGATGCGGATGCCGGCGCAGCAGCGCCAGCGCGACGTACCCGCCCATCGACACCCCGCCGACCACGGCGCGGTCGATCCCGGCGACGTCCATGGCGGCCACCGCGTCGTCGGCCAGCACCGCGAGGTCGGGCGCCCGGTCACCGATCGGGGGGCCGGACCCGAACCCGCGGCAGTCGGGTGTCAGCACGGTGGCCACCGCCGCGAGGTCGGCACGCACGCTGTCGAACATCCGCGAATCCAGGGGAAAGGCGTGCAGCAGCACCAGGTTCTCCACGCCCCGATCCTGGCACGCCCGGCGGCGGGCGGCGCGGGGTCAGCGCACGGTCAGGCTCAGGGCACCGGCACGAACACGGCGAGCAGCAGCCAGGCGAACAGCGCCGAGGGCAGCAGCGAATCCATCCGGTCCATGATCCCGCCGTGCCCGGGCAGCAGGTTGCCCATGTCCTTGACCCCGAGGTCACGCTTGATCAGCGACTCGGCCAGATCACCGGCGGTGCCGGTGACGGCCAGCACGGCGCCGACCAGCGCGCCCTGCCACCACTGCCCGCCGAGCATCAGCCACACGGTCAGCGCGCCGCCGATCATCGCCGCCAGCACCGACCCGGCGAAGCCCTCCCAGGATTTCTTGGGCGAGATCGTCGGCGCCATCGGATGTTTGCCGAACAGCACGCCGGCGGCGAAACCGCCGGTGTCCGAGGCCACCACCATGATCAGGAACGCCATGATCCGGTAGGCACCGTCGCTCGGCGCCAGCATCATGGCGGCGAAGCTGGCCAGCAGCCCGAGGTAGACGGCGATGAAGATCGATGCCGAGACGTCCGCCAGGTACCCGGCCGATCCCCGACCGAACCGCCACGCCATGCAGGCCAGCGCGGTGAACGCCACCCCGAGCGCCTGCGCATCGTGACCGTAGGGCCACGCGAACGCCACCGTGCCGGCCGCGCCGACGGCCACCGGGATCCAGCTGATCTGGATGCCACGGGCGGCCCGGAGCGTGTGCTGCAACTCCCAGATGGAGGCGACCACCGCGGCCACGATGATGATCATGAAACTCTGCCGGTAGATCAGCAGCGAGGCGATGATCACCGCACCGAGGCCGACGCCGACGGCGAGCGCCACCGGCAGGTTCCGGCCCGAGCGGGACGCCTTGCCCGCTGCTGCCGCTGGGTCCGGCGGCTCGGCCGACCCGGTGCCGGCTTCCTTGGCGCTCATCAGACTTCGAGGAGCTCGGCTTCCTTGTGTTTGACCAGCTCGTCGATCTGGCCGACGTACTGATCGGTGAGCGACTGCAGTTCCTTCTCGGCCCTGGTCACGTCGTCCTCGCCGACCTCGCCGTCCTTGGACAGCTTGTCCAGCGCGTCCTTGGTGCGACGCCGGATGTTGCGGATCGCCACCTTGGCCTCTTCACCCTTGTGCCTGGCCGTCTTGCCCAGTTCCCGGCGTCGTTGCTCGGTGAGCTGCGGGAAGACCACCCGGATGACGATTCCGTCGGTGCCCGGGTTGACCCCGAGGTCGGAGTCACGGATCGCCTTCTCCACCGCGTGCAGCTGGCTGGCGTCGTAGGGCTTGATGACCGCCATCCTGGCCTCCGGGATGTTGATCGAGGCCATCTGGGTCAGCGGGGTGGGCGCACCGTAGTAATCGATGACGATGCGGCCGAACATGTTCGGGTTCGCCCGGCCGGTGCGCAGCGTGGCCAGGTCCTCCTTGGCCGCCGACACCGCCTTCTCCATTTTCTCCTCGGCGTCGAAGAGAGTCTCGTCGATCATTCGTTGCGCCTTTCGAGTTCGCTGCGGGTCGGTTCGCGGGGAGGCGTGTACACCAGTGTGCCGATGTTGGCTCCCCGGACAGCTTTGCCGATGTTGCCGTTGACCAGCAGGTTGAACACGATGATCGGCATGTCGTTGTCCATGCAGAGGCTGAACGCGGTCGCGTCGGCGACCTGCAGTCCGCGCTCGAGGACTTCGCGGTGGGTGATCTCGGTGAACATCTTGGCGTCCGGCACCACCCGCGGGTCGGCGTCGTAGACCCCGTCGACGGCCTTGGCCATCAGCACCACCTCGGCGCCGATCTCCAGGGCGCGCTGCGCCGCGGTGGTGTCGGTGGAGAAGTACGGCATGCCCACCCCGGCACCGAAGATGACCACGCGGCCCTTCTCCAGGTGCCGCTGGGCGCGCCGCGGAATGTAGGGCTCGGCGACCTGACCCATGGTGATCGCGGTCTGCACCCGGGTGTCCAGGTGGTGCTCACGCTCCAGGAAGTCCTGCAGGGCAAGGCAATTCATCACCGTGCCGAGCATGCCCATGTAGTCGGCGCGGGCCCGGTCCATCCCCCGCTCGTGCAGCTGGGCGCCCCGGAAGAAGTTGCCGCCGCCGATGACGACGGCGACCTGGACACCGTCAGCGGCCACCTCGGCGATCTGCTCGGCCACCGTGGAGACCACATCCGGATCGACGCCCACCTCGCCGCCGCCGAACATCTCACCGCCGAGCTTGAGCACGACCCGCTTGAAGTGCCGTCTGGGATACACGTCCGTCATGCCGTCTCCGCCCTTGCCGTGGTGCCGGTGCGCCTCGTCGCCTGGTTGGCGACAGTCGCCTGTCGTCCCGGGTGCCCCGCCCTGCCGCAGGCATACCACTGGGGCCGGTGCTGCACGCACCGGCCCCAGTGTGGCCGAACTGGAGGTCTCAGGCTGTGCCGACCTCGAACCGGCTGAACGCCGCGACGCTCACGCCGGCCTCGTCGAGCAGCTTGCCGACCGTCTTCTTCGAGTCCAGCACCGAAGACTGCTCGGTGAGCACGGTCTCCTTGAAGAACCCGTTGACCCGACCCTCGATGATCTTGGGCAGGGCGGCCTCCGGCTTGCCCTCCTCGCGGGCGGTCGCCTCGGCGATGCGCTTCTCGGACTCGACGATGTCGGCCGGGACCGCGTCGCGGGAGACATAGCGGGCCTTCAGCGAGGCGATCTGCATGGCGGCGCCACGGGCCACCTCGGCGTTGTCGCCGGTGTATTCCACCAGCACGCCGATGGCCGGGGGCAGGTCCGCGGAGCGCTTGTGCAGGTAGACGGCGGTGTTGCCGTCGTACTTGACGACGCGGCGCAGTTCGAGCTTCTCACCGATCTTCACCGACAGGGTGTTGATCGCGTCGGCGACCGTCTCGGAGCCGAGCTTGGCGCCCAGCACCTCGTCGATGCTGGCCGCCGTCACCTCGGGCGAGGCGACCACGGTGACGATGCGCTCGGCCAGCTGCTGGAACTCGTCGTTCTTGGCCACGAAGTCGGTCTCGCAGTCCAGCTCGATGAGCGCGTTGCCGGACGAGGCGACGAGCCCGTTGGCGGTGGTCCGCTCGGCCCGCTTGCCGATGTCCTTGGCGCCCTTGATGCGCAGGAACTCGACGGCCTTGTCGAAATCGCCGTCGTTCTCGTCGAGAGCCTTCTTGCAATCCATCATTCCGGCCCCGGTCAGTTCCCGGAGCCGCTTGACGTCAGCGGCACTGAAGTTCGCCATGATCGGCGCTGTCCTTGTCTTCTCGGTCGTGCTTTATCGGTCGTTGTCGATGATCAATGTCTGAAAGATTCCGGCAGCACCACAACTGACGGACCGCTGTCCCGAGCGGCAGGCGATCGGGACAGCGATCACCGGCTCAGTTGAGGTCGCCACCCGGCGCCACGGCGCTGACCTGCTCGTTCGGCACGATCTCGGCGATGCCTTCGGCGTTGTCGGCCTGGACCTCGAGCAGTGCCTCGGCACCGGCCTCGGTCTCGGCGACAGCGTCGACCGGGGCGGCCTCCACCGGTGCAGCCTCGACCGGGGCCGCGGCGGCCTCAGCGGCAGCAGCCTCGGCCGCGCCGCTGGCCAGCAGCTCGCGCTCCCACTCGGCCAGCGGTTCCTCGGTGGACGAGCTGCCGGCGAGTCCGCCGCTGCGGGCCAGCAGACCCTCGGCGACGGCTTCGGCGACGACCTTGGTCAGCAGCGCGGCCGACCGGATGGCGTCGTCGTTGCCCGGAACCGGGTAGTCCACCTCGTCGGGATCGCAGTTGGTGTCCAGCACCGCGACGACCGGGATGTTCAGCTTGCGGGCCTCGCCGACGGCGATGTGCTCCTTCTTGGTGTCGACGATCCACACGGCGGACGGGATCTTGGCCATGTCCCGGATCCCGCCGAGGGTCTTGGCCAGCTTGTCCTTCTCGCGGGTCAGCAGCAGTACTTCCTTCTTGGTGCGCCCGGCGAACTCGCCGGAGGTTTCCATCGCCTCGAGGTCCTTGAGTCGCTGCAGACGCTTGTGCACGGTCTGGAAGTTGGTCAGCATGCCGCCCAGCCAACGCTGGTTGACGTACGGCATCGAGACCCGGGTCGCCTGCTCGGCGATGGCCTCCTGCGCCTGGCGCTTGGTGCCGATGAACAGCACCGTGCCGCCGTGCGCGACGGTCTCGCGGATGAACTCGTACGCGCGGTCCACGTACTGCAGCGTCTGCTGCAGATCGATGATGTAGATGCCGTTGCGCTCGGTGAAGATGAACCGCTTCATCTTCGGGTTCCAGCGCCTGGTTTGGTGTCCGAAATGGACACCTGCGTCCAGCATTTGACGCATGGTGACGACAGCCATGAAGGCGCGTCCCTCCTCGGTGCGGGCGCCGCCGGCCACCTGGGGTCGATCGGGCGCAGTTTCGGTTTGTCGCCGCCGGTCGGGTGACCTGCGGCCCTGACGCCCTCGGTGCGCACCGCCTCGTCGCCGGCCGACACGATGATCGGCCCGCTTGAAGACCTCGGTGCGTCCCGGCCCGTGTGCTACGCGCCGCTGGCGCGCCCCGTATGGGTGCGGCTCACGGCGCGGCCACTGCGGCAGCAGGGCGTGCGAAGTCAACCCGCTCAGCGCGGGCTGCCTGGCCAGGGTATCCGATGTGCGGCGTCTGGGGTGAATCGGCGAGCACCGACCTGCCGATGGCCGCCGAGCTCCCGCCCCACTGGTCCCGCGGAATTGTCCACAGGCGGTCCAGTGATCCACAACCGTCGGCCGGGTGTCGCGTTCGCGGGCGGGGGTCGGCACGCTCGGGCCATGGCTGTTCCAAGTCTCGAACCGACCCTCGCGCCAAACCCGGAACCAACCTTCGACGAACCGGCGGCTGAGCCGTCGCCGCGTCGCGAACCCTCCCCCGTCAACGACGCCCCGGCGCAGGGTCCCCCGACCAACCGGAGTTCGCCGGTGCCGGCGCGTCGGTCACGCCCCGGGCGCCTGCACCTGGTGGCTCTCGCACTGATGGTGGCTGTCGCCGTGACCTGCGCGAACCCGTCGTCCGCGGCCGTCCGCGCGCGCACCGGCCTGCTCACCGCCGCGGCCGCGGCCACCGGTTTCGTGCTGCCGGTGCCGCCGCCACCCATCGTGCTCACCGCGTTCGCGCCACCGGCCAACCGCTTCGGTTCGGGTCATCGCGGGGTTGACCTGGCGGTCGCCGCCGGCTCCGAGATCCGTTCGGCGGGAACGGGAACCGTCGTCTTCGCGGCCGACCTGGCCGGGCGCGGGGTGGTGTCCATCGAGCACCAGGGAGGTTTGCGCACCACGTACGAGCCGGTCACCGCGTCGGTCGCCGCTGGCGGCGCGGTCAGTGCTGGTGACGTGATCGGAGTGCTGCAGGCCGGCCATCCGGGCTGCGCGCCTGCCGACTGCCTGCACTGGGGCGCCCGATTGCCCGACCGGATCTACCTGGACCCGATGAGCCTGCTGACGGGGTGGGAGGTGCGACTGCTGCCCTGGGCCGATCCGTAGCGCTTCAGGTGACCATTCATCTGGCCCCGAGCACCCGGGCGGCTGAGGTCGGGCGACTGGGGTCAGGCGACTGGGTCAGGCGACTGGGGTCAGGCGACTGGGTCAGGCGACGGGTCAGGCGACTGGGTCAGGCGCGGGGATGGGCCTGCCGGTACACCGCGGTGAGTCGCTCCGCGGACACGTGCGTGTAGATCTGCGTGGTCGCCAGGCTCGCGTGCCCGAGCATTTCCTGCACCGTCCGCAGGTCGGCGCCGCCGGCCAACAGGTGGGTGGCCGCGGTGTGCCGCAGGCCGTGCGGCGCCAGTTCGGGGGCGCCGTCGACGGCCGCGGTGCGCTGATGGACCAGGGTCCGCACCGCGCGCGGGTCCATCCGGCGTCCCCGGCGGCCGAGGAACACCGCGTGTCCGGAACCGGGGGTCAGCAATCGCCCGCGGCCCCGGTCCAGCCACGCCCCGATCGCCGCATCCGCCGGCAGCCCGAACGGAACGGTGCGCTCCTTGGAGCCCTTTCCCAGCACCCGCAGCACCCGGCGATGCCGGTCGATGTCGGCGATGTCCAGGCCGGTGAGTTCGGAAACCCGGATCCCGGTCGCGTAGAGCACTTCCAGGATGGCCTGATCGCGGAGTGCGACGGCCAGATCCTCGGCAGACGGCGTCACCTGGGAATCGATGTCAGCGTCAGCCCTGGAACCAGCCCTGGAAGCAGCCAAGTAGTCAGCCGTCGAATCAGGCGCGGAATCGTATATCGGTGCTGCTCGGCGCGTCGACCATCAATGCGCCGCCATTCGCCAGCGCGCCATCCGCATTAGCGTCATCCCCACCGCCGCGACCCGCACCGCCGCCACCCGCACCGCCGCCATGCGCACCGCCGCCACCCGCACCGCCGCCATCCGCACCGCCGTCATGCGCAGCGGCGCCGGCCGCGCCGCGGGCGTGGACGGGCAGCAGCATGTCGCTCGCCTGATCGACCCGCAGCACCGATGGCAACGTCCGGCCGCCCTTCGGCGAGGCGAGCCTCGCTCCCACGTCGCTGTCCAGCCATCCCGTTCGGTGGGCCCACGCGGTGAACGACCGGGCGGCGGCGGCGCGGCGGGCCAGCGACGCCCGGGCCGCGCCGGTGGTCCGAAGCCGGGCGAGCCAACTGCGCAGCACGGCCAGCGTCAGATCTTTCGGGACAGTTGGCCGGCCGGCGCCGGTGAAGCGGACGAGGTGATCGAGCAAACCCGCGACATCTGCGGTGTAGGCGGTGACCGTGGCGTCGGACAAGCCCCGTTCGGCGGCCAGATACCGCACATAGGCGTCCAGCATCGTCGCGAGGTCAGCGGGCAATGCCTCCCGCCGCTCGGCCGTGGCGGCGCCCCGCACCCGGCCAACGCCCGATGTACCCATGAGGTGACCGTGCGCCCCGCTCTTCGCCCGGTCAAGCGAGCCACGCCGGTGTTCGGGCGTGGGTGCGCCCATTGACCCGCCGTCCGTCGAGTCTGACCCGCCGTCCGGAGGGTTGCCTGGGCCGCGCCGGCGCCGACACCGACGACACCGGGTGTGATTGTGACGGCGCCGACAGGCCGCGGTTGGGTACTCCGCCACCAGACCGGGTAGCCCGCCGCCGGAACGTTTTGCGGTCGTCAGCGGCAGCGCCGGAACGTCGGTCCGACGGCAAGACGTTACCGCGATAGCGACAAACCGGACATCAGCCCCTGAATGCAGAAGAGATATGCCCGAAATGTCGATATCGCGGAAACGTCGGTGGCACGCCCAGCCAGGCCGCTGCGCCGCTGATAGCTCGCACGCCTCCGAATGTTGTCGATCGCAACCGCCGAAGAACCCGACGGTCCCGTCCCCCTGGCGCACGTGAGCAACCGACCCCGCTACCGTCCGCGCATGGTCACTCGCGCGCCCTACGGTTCCTGGCCGTCCCCGATTTCGCCCGACCTGCTCGTGACAGGTGCCAACGTCCCCAGCGCGGTGACGGCCGCTGACGGCGTGATCTGGTGGTCGGAGAGTCGCCCGACCGAGGGCGGCCGCACGCAGCTAGTCCGGTGGGACCCGGACGGCACGACCCAGGACCTCCTGCCTGCCGCCTACAACGCGCGTACCCGAGTGCACGAGTACGGCGGAGGCGCCTGGTGGGTGCACGATCACACGGTCTACTTCGCGAACTGGTCCGACCAGCGGTTGTACCGGCTCACCGACGGCTCGCCCGCACCTGTCGCCGTCACGCCCGAGCCAGCGGTCCCGCACGGCTGGCGGTACGCCGACGGGACAGTCACTCCGGACGGCCGGCACATCATCTGCGTTCGGGAAACACACGACGACGGCGAGGTACGGAACGAGATCGTCGCGATCCCCACGGCCGGAGGTGACCCGACTGTGCTCGCCGCCGGTCGGGATTTCGTCGCCGCGCCCCGGGTCAGCCCCGACGGCCGTCGCATCGCCTGGCTGACCTGGGATCACCCCAACATGCCGTGGGACGCCACCGAGCTGTGGATCGCCGACATCGCTCCGAGCAGCGCCACGAACGGCACAACCGACGGCGCCACCTTCCATCCCACCCTCGGTTCCACCCTCAGCGCCAGCGATGCTCACCGCATCGCCGGCCAACCGGAGGAGTCGCTGGTGCAACCGGAGTGGGCGGCCTCCGGTGAATTGTTCGTGATCAGCGACCGCTCCGACTGGTGGAACATCTACCGGGTCGCCGGCGTGGACGACCTGGTACCGGTCCACCCGGTCGAGGCAGAGATCGGCGAGCCGCCATGGGAGTTCGGCCAGTCGAGCTATGTCATCGCCGACGACGGCACCATCCTGTTCAGCTATGCCCGCGACGGCCACGCACGGCTGGTCTCGGTCGCGTTGGACGGGTCGGCCGTCGATCGCGGGACCCGGTTCCTGCGGATGGCCCAGCTGTCCTGGGATTCCGGCCGGATCGTCGCCATCACGACCGAATCCGCAAGGGAAGCAAGCATTGTCGCCATCGAGGTGGATTCGGTCACCCCCGGCGGCGACGTCCCGGGTGACCTGACGGTCGACGCGAGCTCGATCACCGTGCTCCGGCCGCCGCGCGATCTCGGTCTGGACGACAAGGGCATCTCGCGCCCGCGGCACATCAGCTTTCCGTCATCCGGTGAGCGCACCGCGCACGCCTGGTTCTACCCACCGGCGAACGCCTCGACCGTCGGGCGTGACGGTGAATTGCCGCCGCTGCTGGTGCTCATCCACGGCGGGCCCACCTCCGATGCCCGACCGGAGTTCACGCTCTCGATCCAGTTCTGGACCAGCCGCGGGTTTGCCGTCGTCGATGTCGACTACGGCGGCAGCACCGGCTACGGGCGTCGCTACCGACGCCAACTCGACGGCGCCTGGGGCATCGTCGACGTCGATGACGCCTGCGCCGCCGCAGCTTTTCTTGCCGATCAGGGCATGGTCGACCGTGCGCGGATGGCCATCCGCGGCGGAAGTGCAGGCGGGTTCACGGTGCTGGCCTGCCTGGCGAACCGAGACGTCTTCACCGCGGGTGCCAGTTACTTCGGCGTCGTCGACCTCGCCGCGCTGGCTCGCGACACGCACAAGTTCGAGTCGCGCTACCTCGACAGACTCGTCGGGCCATGGCCCGAGGCCGCCCATCTCTACGCAGAACGCTCGCCGCTGGCGCACCTGGATGGCCTGAATCGCCCGCTGATCGTCCTGCAAGGCCTGCAGGACGAGGTGGTACCACCCGCACAGGCCGAGGTGATCGTGGAAGCGTTGCGCGCGAACGGTATTCCGCACGCCTACCTGACGTTCGACGACGAGCAGCACGGATTCCGGGTGGCCGCCAACATCGTCCGATCGATCACCGCCGAGCTGTCCTTCTACGCCCAGGTCTACGGGTTCAGCCCGGCGGACCCGATCGAGCCGGTCGACATCACCTTTGCCGACCGGCTCGATTGAGAACGTAGCGATCAGGAGGCGAGGGCCTTCGCCTTCAGCTTGTCGAACTCGGCCTGGTTGATGGCACCGCTGTCGAGCAGGCCCTTGGCCGAAGCGATCTGGTCCGCGGGATTCGGGGCGGAGCTACCGGCCACGGACTTGATGTACTCGTTCTGTGCCTTCTGCACGTCCTTCATCTGCTCCAGCTGGCGCTCGTGCATGCCCTTACCGCGGGCGATCAGGTAGACCAGGATCCCCAGCCACGGAATCAGGATCACGAACAGCACCCAGAACGTCTTGGCGCCGCCGCCGATGTCCTTGCTGCGGAAGATGTCCCCGAAAATGTAGAACAGGCACATGATCCAGGCGAAGAACAGGAAGAACTCCAACAGCGCGAGCAGGAACGATCCATTGTCGTTGAACATCAAGAAAGCCTTTCGAAGTGGCCAGTACCGCGGCCCGTTTAGGCCTAGGTCAAGTGTTGAGCCTACGGCGCACCGCGGCATCCACCGATCAGGGTGAGAGTGCGACCTACCAGACGACCTCCGGGTGCGGCATCAGGCTCACGATCAGGAGACGATTCACCCATCCGGGCGCGGCGCGCGATGCCGCCGAATACCGGCACTCACGGACGGTTCTCGAGCAGCCCTGAGCCCGTCCCACCGACCAGCCCATCCCACGACCACTGCGGGATGGCCAGTCCAGCAGGAACATCGTCAGCCGACCGGTGGAACCGGTTCATCGTGGTGGTGGTCGCCCACGCGAAGTAGTCGTGCAGCACCTGGCGGAGCCGGTCGCCTTCGCCGACGCCGACGTCGGTCAGCGCCTGATCGAAGCAGGCGATGGCCCGATGGTCCATCTCCTGGTGCGGGCCGTTGCCGCTGTGCAGCCGCACCACTGCGGTCTCGTCGCCGTAGCAGTCCGAATAGGTCGTCGGTCCGCCGAGTGCTTCCGACCAATAGGCCGCGAGTCGCTGACTGTGCTCGGGATGAAAGCCGTGACTGAAGGCATGGCTGACGACCTCGTCGGCCATCACCCTGGCATGCCACGCTTCGGCCAGCCGGAGGAACCCGTCGGCTCCGCCCGCCGCCTCGTACACCGTCTGCACATCCCAACGATGGCACACTTCACGGCGACGTCGAAGAGTCCACCGGCCGGGCATCACAGCAATGCGCTCGGCGGCCATACTGAGGCATGTCCGTGAACGGCCCCAGCGCGACTAGCGGTACGAGCGATGCCTTCTCAGTCGCACCGCTGGATATGAACACCTGGCCGGCGTTTGCCGACCTGGTCGAGGCGAACAACGGCGTGTGGGGTGGCTGCTGGTGCATGGGCTTCCACGTCAAGCTCGGGAACGGGCGCACCCCCGAACAGAACCGCGCCGAGAAGGAGCAGCGGGTGCGTGACGGTCGCACCCACGCCGCACTCGTCCTTCACGGCGATCAGTGCTTGGGCTGGTGTCAATTCGGGCCGACCGAGGAACTGCCGGAGATCAAGAGCCGGCGCCGCTACGAGAAGGGCCTGACCGCGCTCCCGGACTGGCGCATCACCTGCTTCTTCACCGGCAAGGGGCTGCGCCGCCGCGGCGTTGCCCACGCCGCGCTCGGCGGGGCGTTGGCCGAGATCGCCGGCCACGGCGGCGGAACGGTGGAGGGTTACCCGGAGGAGACCGACGATCGCTCGGTGTCGGGGTCATTCCTGCACACCGGGCCGATGGCCGCGTTCGAGAACCACGGTTTCGTCCGCACCCGGCCGATCGCCCCGCACCGCTGGGTGGTCACCCGCACTCGTCGATCCGGTCTGACGATCCGCACCGTCGATCCGCACCGTCGATCCGCACCGTCGACCCGGTCTGACGCTGGCCTCACCGCGTCAGCTCCGCCACACGCTCCAACCGCCGGAGCTTGTGCGGGTTGCGAATGGCGTAGATGCGGGAGATCCGGCCACCCTCGAACGTGAAGGTGACCGCGGTGTTCGCTTCGCCGGCCGGGTCGATCCAGACCGCGACCGCGCCGTTGAGCAGCGGCGTGCTGATCTCCGCTCCGGGCGCCAACTGCGGGAACCGGCACAGGAACGCGGCGACGTGCTGGCTGCCCTCGACCGGGTGCCGGGCGGCGGGTGCCAGGCCGCCACCGTCCGCGACCAGCACGACGTCGGGCGCCAGCACGTCCAACAGTCCCTGCAGGTCGCCGGTGGTGAGGGCGGCAAGGAATCGCTGCACAACCCGCTGCTGCTCGCGTCCGGCTCACCGCCATCCGCGGGCGCCGCGCGGCGACATGTTCGCGTGCCCGATGCGCGATCTGCCTGACCGCTGAGGTGGATTTGCCGACAGCCGCGGCGATCTCGTCGTAGGGCACGTCGAACACCTCGCGCAGCACGAAGACCGCGCGTTCGTCGGGTCTGAGCGTCTCGAGCACGGTCAGCATCGCGATCGAGACGCTCTCGGCGAATTCGACGTCGTCGGCGACGTCCGGGCTCGTCAGCAGCGGCTCGGGCAGCCACTCCCCGACGTACTCCTCCCGCCGCCGGGACACCGATCGGAGTCGGTTCAGCGACTGCCGGGTGACGATCCGGACCAGGTACGCCCGAGGGTCACGCACCTCGTCCCGGGCGGCGTCGCCGATGCCGGCCCACTGCAGCCAGGTCTCCTGCACCACGTCCTCGGCATCCGCCGCGGAGCCGAGCATCTCGTAGGCGACGGTGAACAGCAGGCTGCGGTGCGTGACGAACGGGTCGTCGCTCATGCCGTCGAGTGTGCCGCGAGCGGGCGCAGATCACACGCCGCGGCGAAACCCTGCGACTCGATGCCGAGCGCAATGTTGCTGCGGCTGTACAGGTTCGCCAGCGCGATGAAGCTCGTCAGTTCGACCAGCGCCGCCGGGCCGAGTCGGTCGAGCAACCGCGCGGACAACTCGTCGGTGACGGTCGGTGGGGTGACAGTCATCGCCTCGGCGTACTCCATGACGTCCCGCTCCAGCGGCGTGAAGACGGTCGACTCGCGCCAGCGCGGCACCTCCCGTGCCTTCGCCTCGTCGAGGCCCTCGTTGTGCGCCATGAAGTAGCCGAGATCAAGGCAGAAGCTGCAGCCGACCAGCGACACCGCCGCCATGTGGGCGAACGACTTGAGGTTCTCGTCGCAGGCGTCCCACTTCTGAGCCTTGCGACCGATCGCGAAGCTGAAGTTGACCACCTTCCGGTTGTGCCACGCCACCTCGACGGGCTCGGCGACGTCGCCGAGCATCTTGCGGGACATCCGCTTGACCAACCAGCCGTACGGGCCGGTCAGTTCTGCCTTCGGGATCCTGGTGCTGCTGGCCATGTTCTCCTCCACAGGTCGTTGTCTTCGGCATGAAGACACCGGCCGCGCAACGGATGTGACACTCGGGCCTGAAGTTTCTGCCGGCCGCGGTCGTCGACTGGGTTTGGTGCGTGGATGATGTCGCATGGTCGAGCCCGCGGATGATCTTCCTCGACCTCAGACGGTGTATTCCCGGAAGTCTCCGGACCGGACGAAACCGGCGGTATCGGTGAGCACGGCGGCGAGTTCGCGGCCACCGTCCCCACCGACCCGGTCCGGCACCACCTCCGCAGCAATGTCCAGGCCGCGGGCAAGTCTGTCGACCGGAAAGTCCCGTGATTCCAGCACTGTCGCCAACCAGGCGACCTCCTGCCGGATATCAAGGTCGCCGTTGACGGATTCTGTCGCCCAATTCAGAATATGCTGATTGTCGTGGATGCACCAGGCGATTCCGGCAGCTCCGTAGCGACCGCGTTCGTCGGGGAATTCCGGGGTGTACCGCGCACAAATGGCGGTGGCCAGCGCAACAAGGTCAAGCGGGTCACCGCCGGCCAACGGTGACGAGACACGCGGAGCCTCTTCGCCGCCGTGCGGCGGCTGCACGGTGCGACCGGCCGGTGTCATGGCGCTCCAACAGCCGCGGCCGGGTACCTGCCGGTAATCTCGTCCAGCGTCGGACCTGCTGCCCCATCGAGAGTCTCGCCGAAAAATGCGTCGTCCGGCGCGTCGAGGTCAACGGACGAGCGGCCGTCACCGGGCATGTCACCCTCCAGGAAGTCGAGCCTGATGTCGTCGATACTGGGCGATTTGCCCGATCAGCGCCAGTTCAACACCCGGTTCAACGCCAGTTCAGCGGTCGGTCCCCGGTGCGGGACTGCGCACGGGAGTCGACGACCGCCGCACGGCCGGCGCCAGGGTGTCGACCAACTGAGCGCAGGCAGCCTCCATGCTGGGGCCCAGGTACCGCCCGGGCAGCTGCCGGCGGCTGTGCTCCGGTTCAAAGGCGTTGCCCGCGAAGAACACCGGGATCCCCATGGCGTCAACGGCCAGCAGCGCAACAACGGCGTGCGGCAGCCCCCGGCTGTCGGTGGACATGACGACGACGCCCGCGGCATCGGCGGCCCGCGCGGCGATCGTCAAGGAGAAGGTCGTGATCCGAGCACCCAGCACCCGGCAGGGGAAGCGTTGGAACCGCAACAGCAGCGCCAGGGACTCCAGCCCGATCATGTCCCGATCGCGCGGTCCACAGGTCAGCAGGATCGGCGGCAGCTGGTCTGGCGGTGGGCCGAAGGATCCTCGCTGGTTGAGCCACGTCCGCACTGCCTCGGTGGCCAAAAGCCGCTGAGCGGCGTCGCGCTCACCCGCCGCCGGCAATCGGCGCAGCTGCCTGGTCGCGGGCATCACGATCTGATCGATGCAACGAGCAAGTCCGAGGACTGCCGCTGCCAGGTCCAACTGAGCCAGCAGTCCCACCGGATCGAGATCTTGCGCAGCCTGCAGGACGCCGCGAATGATCTGTGCCGCAAAGGTTTCGGCGCCCGCCTCGGCGCTGTCATCCAGCTCGGCCGGGCAGGTGGGTGCGCCGCCCCCGACAGACGGCGCAGCCTCCGACACCCCGTGCCCCTTCCAGCCAACAAGCGCCGGACCGCAGCAAAGCCTTCGGCAGGCCCTGACGATCAGACTGCCCTGCCGAGCGAGCCCGGGGCCTCCCCCCGGGCAACTTGCATAGTTTCGGGTCGGCCCTGTCGTCCGCAGGCACTCCTGCGATCGAGGGCGTTGGTGACCCGTGCCCGCGCTTCGCTGGGAGTGGCGCGGACACGGGTGGCTCAGGGTTGTCGGGCCAAGATCGATCAATCGTCGTCGGCACGACAGTGCGCCGACCAGACCTCACCCCGACCGTGTCAAGAATGCCGTGCTCGGCGGAGTTCCAGTAGTTTCCGGAGCAACTTGCATAGTTTGGGAATGACCAGCGCCATCCCGTCAGGTCGGACGGTCGGCCGCCGACCCTGGGTCGGTGGGCGCCAGTGCCTCGGTCAGCTGCGCGCAGCGCATCCTCGATGCAGCCGCCGAGGTAGTGGCCCGGGACCCCCCGCCGGCTCCGTGGCGGTGGTGAACGCGTTCCCGGCGTAGAACACGGCGATACCCAGATCGTTGACCGCGCGGATCGATTCGACGGCGCGGCGTCGCCCGGTCGCCAGATGGGACACCACGACGACACCGGCGACCGCGGTGGCCCGTGCGGCCGTCGCGAGCGTGGCGGTCGGCGTTCTGGCGCCAAGTACCCGGCACGGCCATCCCTGGTATCGCAACAGCAGCTGCCGTTGATTCCAGACCGACGGTGTGCAGATCGCTGGGTCCGCAGGCCAGCAGGATCGGGCGCGGCACGGGTCGGTGCGGGAGCGAGCGCGCTGCGCCGGTCGAGCCAGGTGCGGATGGCCTCGGTGGCCAGCCGTTCCTGCACGATATCGCAGTGCCCGACCGCCCACCACACGCCGATCTGCCGCATCGCCGGCAGCAGCACCTCATCGATGCAGGCCGCCAGGCCCAAGGTGGCGGCCGCCTCATCGAGGTAGGCCCGGATCGACGCCGCGTCGGATTGCTCAGCGGCGCCGAGGATCTGGTGGATCAGCTCCTGCGCCGGTCCCTGCCCACCCAGGCAACCGGCGCACGGATTCCGCCGCGGCGCCGGCTTGTTGGCCACGAGCGATTTCGTCCCGCATCAACCGCAGGGCATTGACCTCCTCGGGCAGATACCTGCGGTGCTGACCGGGCCCGCGCCCCAGGCTGGGAATGCCGTAACGCAGCTCCCAGGATCGGAGCGTCGGCATCGGCACACCGAGCATCTGCGCGACATCCTTGATCGGAACTCCCCGAGGATCTCCGACCGCGACATCTCCACCGGTCGACGTCTCCACGCGAGCCTCTCCCTCGGCCCTGGCCGGTTCGTCGCACGTCCGACCCCCGGCAGGGTTCCACCTTCGACAGTAGGCCGAATCACGAACGCCGTGGCCAGGGTCGAAGCAGTAATCCAACCATGTGGATCGTTGGGTCACGCCCACCGGCGGCGCGGGAGCCGGAGGCCCCTGCTGACTCGCCGGGCGGGGAAAGCGCCGAGGTCGAAACAGCTACCGGTCCCGGACGGCGTAGGTCAGGTGGGTCACCCGCTGCGTCGGCTCCACGCGGACCGGCTCCAGGGCCATTCGGCGTGCGTCCACGCCCTCGAACAGGCGGATCCCGGCACCGAACAGCACGGGTGAGAGCGCGATCGTGAACTCGTCGATCAGGCCGGCGTTCAGGTACTCCAGGATCGCCTGACCGCCGCCCGCGATGCGGACATCCCGGCCGCCGGCGGCCTCGCGGGCCTTCTCGAGCGCGGTCTCGAGCCCCGAGTTGACGAAGTGGAAGGTGGTCCCGCCCGGCCGCTCCCAGGGGTCACGCGTCTCATGCGTCACGACGAAGACCGGCGTGTGGAACGGCGCATTTTCCGGCCACATTCGCTCGCCGGCGTCGAACATGCGCTTGCCCATGACGCTCGCGCCCGTGCGCTCAAACGTCTCCCGCACGATGTCGTTGTCGCGCCCTTCCTCGCCGCCCTCGCCGAGCGTCAGGTTCTCCCGGAAGAACCGCGTCGGGAAGATCCACTGCTGAAGCTCCATCCACTGCTGCCCCATCAACTCCGCGCTGGACTCGGGCGCGATGAACCCGTCCAGCGACATCGACACGCTGAAGAACACCTTGCCGGCCATCAGCTCTCCACTCCCGTCCGAAGAATCTCGGTGACGTAGGCCGCCAGGTTGTTCAGCGTCTGCTGGCCGCCGTCGATCGCGTGGTATTTCTCGACCGCCTCGCGGCGCAGCTCCGTGGTGGGAAACACCGTGCGCATCTCGATCCGGGTCGCCGCGCCGTCGGGCGCGAACGTCAGGACCGACTCGAAGGCGTTCGGGTCGCCGCGGGACTCACCGTGCAGCAGCTCGATCCGCTCCGGCGGGGCGATCTCGGTCCAGCGGATCCATTCCTGGTAATCAGTCCCGTCCGGTCCGTGCATGACGAAGTCCCACTCCCCGCCGACGCGGAACTCGAACGCCCGCGTGGTGGTGGTGAACCCCTCCGGTCCCCACCATCGCGACAGGTGCCGGACTTCGGTGAACGCCTCGAACACCAGCTCCCGTGGGGCACTGATCACCCGGGAGATCACGATCTCGCGGTCGGCCGTCGCTGACTGCGCCGGCGCGTCCCATCCTGTTGCTGCCATCGATTACTCCTTCTGTCGTGCCTGCTTGAGGTCCTGCACGTATGCGTCCAGCCGGTCGAAGCTCTCGTTCCAGAACCGCTCGAACCCGCCGGTCCACTCGTGGACCGGTCGGAGCCCGCGGGCGTCAAGGCCGTACAGGCGCTGCTTGCCTGCCTTGCGGTCCCGCACCAGCCCCACCTCCCGGAGCACCCGCAGGTGTTTGGACGCCCCGGGCTGGGTCATCCCCAGCACCTGGGCCAGCTCGGTCACGGGCCGCTCACCCGCTCGCAGCAGTACCAGGATCTCCCGGCGCTGCGGCTCGGCGATCGCGTTGAAGACGTCCGACGTCGTCGCTGCTCGTGCCATGCTGCAATCATATGCCGATATCGGCATGCGTCAAGCCGGCGGAATCCGGCCCGGGATACTGATCGGGTGATCCTCTCCCGCAACTGGTCTGTGTTCCTGGTGCTCGCCGGCGCCTTCAACTGGGTGATCTGGCCGCGGTTCGCCGCCGCGATCTGGAACGACCCGCGGGCCTGGTCCGGCGACGTGGGCCAGTCGAGCCCCACCGCCTTCCTGCTGGTTCACGCCGTGCTGATCGCGACCGCCGTCACCATCGGCACGGTCATTCTGATCCTCGGCGTCCGGGCATTCCTGGCGGACCGCAGGGCGCGCACGGAACAACGGCCGGCGCTGTCCGATCGCTAGCGGCGCCAATCCTTGGCAACCAGGGTCAGCACGTCATACGTCGCGACCGGCTCATCCTTCTGATTGACAACGATTGCGTCCCAAACGACTTCGCCGTAGTCGGCGTCCGCGCGCGGAGAGATGCGCTTGGCGGTCAGCGTCACGGTCAACGCGTCACCGGGGTAGACGGGGGTGGTGAACCGCAGGTTCTCCAGTCCGTAGTTGGCCAGCACAGGGCCGTACTCCGGCGAGACGAACAGGCCCGCCGCCAGCGAGACCACGAAGTAGCCGTGCGCCACCCGGCCGTCGAAGAACGGGCTCGCGGAGGCCGCGTCCTGGTCGGTATGGGCATAGAACCTGTCGCCGGACAGGTCGGCGAACGCGTCGACGTCGTCCAGGGTGATGGTCCTCGGTCCGGCGATGACGGCGTCGCCGATCCGCAGCTCGGCAAGGCTCTTGCGGAACGGGTGCGTCCCGTCGGTGTTCCGGGGTGCCCCGGTCACCCAGGTGCCCGTGACGGCGGACACCGCAGCAGGCGAACCCTGAACAGCGGTGCGCTGCATGTAGTGCAGGACGCCGCGGATGCCGCCGAGCTCCTCCCCGTCACCGGCGCGACCGGGACCGCCGTGCACCAGGTGCGGCAGCGGGGAGCCGTGACCGGTGGACTCGGCCGCGGAGTCCTGGTCCAGGACCAGCACCCGGCCGTGCCACGGCGCGACACCGAGGACCAGTTCACGGACCACCTGCGGATCGGCAGACACCAGCGAACCGACCAGGCTGCCCCGGCCGCGGGCGGCGAGGTGGATGGCGTGTTCGGTGTCCCGGTAGCCAAGGACGGTGCTGACCGGGCCGAACACCTCGATGTCGTGGGGCTCGTCGCGACCGGAGTCGTTGGCCCACAACAACACCGGCGGCAGGAACGCGCCGCGGTGCGGGTCGGCGCCGATCACGTCGAAGTGGTCGGGATCGCCGATGACGATCTCGGCCGCACCGGCCAGTTCGGCCAGGTTCTTCCGGACGTCGTCGCGTTGGGCCAGGCCGACCAGCGCGCCCATGGTGACGCCGGCCGCGGTAGGGTCGCCGACCCTGACCGTGTCCGCGATCCTGGCCCGGACGGCGTCGATGACGTCCGGCACCAGGGCGTCCGGCACCAGGGCGCGGCGGATGGCGGTGCACTTCTGCCCGGCCTTCGCGGTCATCTCGGTGACAAGTTGCCGGACGTACAGGTCGAACTCCGCGGAGCCGGGCGCGACGTCGAGGCCGAGCACGGAGAAATTCAGCGAATCCGCCTCGGAACTGAAACGCACGCCGCGTTCCATCACCGAGCGATGCGCACGCAACAACGCTGCGGTCGAGGCGGACCCGGTGAAGGCGACGGTGTCCTGCTCGGACAGTAGGTCGAGCAGCCCCCGCGATCCGCCGGCGATCAGCTGCAGGCTGCCCTCGGGGAGCAGCCCGGAGCCGATGATCTCCTTCACCACCGCTTCGGCCAGGTAGGACGCCTGCGACGCGGGCTTCACCACGGTAGGCACCCCGGCAAGGAAGGCCGGCGCCAGCTTTTCCAGCATCCCCCAGACCGGGAAATTGAACGCGTTGATCTGCAGGGCGACGCCGAGGCGCGGGGTGTAGATGTGTTGGCCGACGAACTGCCCGCTGCGGCCGAGTCGTTCCACCGGCCCGTCCACCAGCACCGTGGAGTTGGGCAGTTCCCGCCGACCCTTGCTGGCATAGGTGAACAGCACCCCGATGCCGCCGTCGATGTCAATGACGGAATCCCGCTGCGTGGCACCGGTCCACGCCGAGATGGCATAGAACTGTTCACGTTTGCTGTTCAGGTGGCTGGCCAGCGCCTTGAGCGCCAGGGCCCGCTCGTGAAAAGGCATCTCCCGCATCGCTGGTCCACCAATGGATCTCGCGTGATCCAGCACGGGCACCATGTCGATGGGGTCGGTGCCGATCACCGCCACCGGCTCAGCGGTGGCAGCGTTCAGTAGTTCGGTGCGCGTTCCGGCGGGGCAATGCCAGCGGCCGGCGACGTAGCTTTCGACGAGCATCGTCACGGCGTGACTCCTTGTCCTGTCGGTGGTCTCGGCTGGGCGGTCGCGTCGCCGATCACGGTTGTGCCGTCACTGGTCGAAGTCCACTGTCACCCAGTCGGTCACCGGATGGGACTGGCAGGTCAGCACATACCCGCGAGCGAGCTCGTCCGGTTCGAGCGCGTAGTTCGAGTCCATGTCCACGTTTCCTTCCACGACCTTCGCCCGGCAGGTGCCGCAGACCGCGTTCTTGCAGGCATAGGGGGCGTCCGGGCGAGCCTTCAGCGTCTCGTCCAGCACAGAGTCCCCGTCTCGTCGCAGGGTGAAGGTCAGCGATCGGCCGTCCAGGATGACGGTGACCGTCGATCCCGTCACTGGAGCTCCGGGGTCGGCAACCGGTCGGCGCCGGGTGATGGGTGCACCGACGTGGAACAGCTCACGGTGCACGTGGCTGCTGTCGGCGCCACGGTCCATGAGCACACCACGGACGAAATCTGTCATGTCCTGCGGCCCACAGAGGAACCATTCGTCGACGTCCTCGACGGGAACGACGGTGTCCAGGATGCGACCGAGCCGCTCCACATCCAGCCGGCCGGATAGCATTTCGACGTCCGTCAGCTCCTGACCGAGCACGTGAACGAGCTGAAACCGTTCGGGGAAGCGGTCTTTCAGGTCCTCGAGTTCTTCCAGGAACATGATGGTCGAGGTGCGGCGGTTGGCGTAGATCAGCGCTGCGGTGCTCAGCGGTTCCACCGCCAGCGCCGTGGACAGGATGGACAGCACCGGGGTGATCCCTGAACCGGCCGCGACGGCGACGTACCGCTTGGCGTTGGCGGCGTCCAGCGGCGTGGAAAAGGAGCCGCTGGGGGTCATCACGTCCAGCATGTCGCCGGCCCGCAGCCGATCCAAGGCGTAGCCGGAGAACACGCCATCGGGAATGCGTTTCACGCCGATCCGCAGCGGTCCGCCGGTCGCCGGCGCGCAGATCGAGTAGTTCCGGCGGACGTCGTCGCCGATGCCCGGGGCTCTCACCGACAGGTGCTGTCCGGGTTGGAACCGGAACTCGTCACGCAATTCCTCCGGAACCTCGAAGGTGATCGCGACGGAATCGTCGGTGAGCCGGTCCACCGAGGCAACCCGCAGCGGGTGGAATACCGCGTGCCGGCGCCCAGGTGCCACGGTCGGGGCGATCGGGTTCGGCGCATTCCGGGTGGCGGTCATCAGATGGCTTTGAAGGAGTCGAAGGGCTCGGCGCAGGACAGGCAGGACCACAACGACTTGCACGGCGTTGACCCGAACCGGCTGATCTCCCTGGTGCTGGTGGAGCCGCAGCGCGGGCACCTGGCCGACAGGGTCAGCCCGATCGACCGGATTCTCGACTGTGCCGACTGTGCCGATGGGGCCGACTGTGCCGGCCGGCAGGCGCCGGGCGGGGCGATGCCGTATTCCCGCAATTTGCGGTGACCGTCCTGACTCATCCAGTCGGTCGTCCACGCCGGGGACAGCACCGTCCTGACCATGATCCGGGCGACACCCGCTGTGCGCAAGGCGGTCTTGACATCATGTGCGATGACCGCGGTTGCCGGGCACCCGGTGTAGGTCGGGGTCAACGTGACCTCGACGGTCCCGTCGGCAGCGAGCTGCACGTCCCGGAGGATGCCGAGATCGTGCAGGGTCAGCACCGGGATCTCTGGATCCGTGACCGAGCCGGCGATGTCGCGCAGCTGCTGCACGGTCATGGTCACCAGTTCGCTCCAGGATGTGAGCGGTGCAGGTTCTGCATGTCCGGCAGCAGGTGCCCCAGGTTCTCGGAGTGGTACCCGGCGCGGCCACCACGGGACCGCCACGTCGGCGTCGGCACGCTCAACGTTGCCGCGTCGATGACGTTCTCGACGTAGCCGGACCAGGCCGGCCGGAGCGCGGCCGAGTCGGCCGCGATGCCAGGCAGCGCGGTGAGAACGTCTGCGGTGTCGGTGGTATCGAAGATCTCGTCGACGTAGGGCCAGACCTGGTCGAGGGCCGCCTGCATGCGCTCGTGGGATTCACCGGTGCCGTCGCCGAGTCGCAGCACCCACTGGGTGGCGTGGTCGCGATGATAGGCGACCTCCTTCACCGCCTTGGCGGACAGCGCGGACAGGGTCGGGTCGGCGGAGGTCAGCAGCGCCGTGTACAGCTCGTACTGGTAGCCGGAGAAGATCAGCTGCCGAGCCATGGTGACGGCGAAGTCACCGTTCTCGATCTCCACCAGGTGCACGTTGCGGAACTCCCGCTCGTCACGCAGGAAGGCCAGATCGTCTTCATTCCTTGGGGTTCCGGTGACCGCCCCCTCCACCTCGCCGGCATAGCTGAGCAGTGTGCGGGCCTGGCCCAGCAGGTCGAGCGCGATGTTGCCGAGGGCGATGTCCTCCTCGATCTGCGGCGCGCGGGTGATCCACTCCCCGAGTCGTTGGGCCAGGATGAGCGCGTCATCGCCCAGCCCGAGAACGTAGGTGGCGAGGGCAATCTGATCGACGTCGGCCTTTCGAACGGCGCCGTCGAGGTGCTGCTTGCCGAGGCTCGCCGGGGTCACAGGTGGGACACTCCTTCGGGCACGTCGTAGAAGGTCGGGTGCCGGTAGGCCTTGTCCATCGCCGGATCGAAGAACGGATCCTTCTCATCGGGACTGGATGCGGTGATCGCGCTGGACGGGACGATCCAGATCGAGACCCCCTCACCGCGGCGGGTGTACACATCGCGGGCATTCCGCAGCGCCATCTCGGCGTCAGGGGCGTGCAGGCTGCCGACATGCTGGTGGGACAGGCCGCGGCGGGCGCGGATGAACACCTCCCACAACGGCCAGCCCTTCCTGGGCCGGGCCGGGCCGCCGCTCGGGACCTGGCTGTTGTCCGTCGTCACGCGACGGCCCCAACCTCTATCGGGTCGGCCCGGTGCTTGGCGGCGTAGGCCTGAGCCGCCTCGCGGACCCACCGCCCCTCCTCGTGCGCGGACACCCGGCGCGCCATCCGCTGCGCGTTGCAGGGCCCGTCGCCCTTGATCACCCTGGTCAGCTCCGCCCAGTCGATGGCGCCGAAGTCGTAGTGCTGGCGCTCGGCGTTCCACCGCAGGTCGGGGTCCGGCAATGTCAGGTCGAGTGCCTCCGCCTGGGCGACGCACATGTCGACGAACCGTTGGCGCAGTTCGTCATTGCTGAACCGCTTGATCCCCCAGGCGCTTGATTGCACGGTGTGCGCGGACGCCTCGTCCGGCGGGCCGAACATCATCAGCGACGGCCACCAGAACCGGTCGACGGCGTCCTGGGCCATGGCGTGTTGCTCCGGGGTGCCGTGCGACAGGGTGTACAGGATCTCGAATCCCTGCCGCTGGTGGAAGGACTCTTCCTTGCAGATGCGGACCATGGCCCGGCCGTACGGGCCGTAGGAGCAACGGCACAGCGGGACCTGGTTCATGATCGCCGCACCGTCCACCAGCCAGCCGATCGCGCCCATGTCCGCCCAGCTCAGGGTCGGGTAGTTGAAGATGCTGGAGTACTTCTGCTTGCCCGCATGCAACAGGTCGAGCAGGTCCTCGCGGTCGACACCCAGCGTTTCGGCGGCCGAGTACAGGTAGAGCCCGTGGCCGGCCTCGTCCTGCACCTTGGCCAGCAGGATCGCCTTGCGCCGCAGGCTCGGCGCCCGGGTGATCCAGTTGCCCTCCGGTTGCATACCGATGATCTCGGAGTGGGCGTGCTGGGCGATCTGCCGGATGAGCGTCTTGCGGTAGGCGTCGGGCATCCAGTCCCGCGGCTCGATCCGCTGGTCGTCGGCGATGAGTTGGTCGAAAAGCTCCTGCAACGCCACCGTCCCCGTCGGCCGCGCACCGTCCTCGGGGGATTCGATTCCGTCGACGTCGCCGTACACGGCAGCCTCCCTGTCCGGCACTTCAGCAGGATTTTTCCCGAACGAACGGTCAGTAAAGTATGTGGGGCACAATCAGTGCATGTCAACAGGTGCTGGTCAGGGGACCGGTCAGGCCGCCGAGCTGCCGAGTCCGGAACGCGGCGGTCGCGGGCGCCCCGCCCGATACACCAAGGAAGGCCTGTTGGATCTGGTCGTTGCCGTGTTCAACGAGCATGGCTACGAAGCGGCCAGCATGGAGGATCTGGCCAAGGCCAGCGGATTGACGAAATCAACCTTCTACCATCATGTCTCGGGTAAGGAGGAGCTGCTGCGAATGGCAGTGAACCGGGCGCTCGACGCCTTGTCCGTCGCTCTGGACCAGACGCTCGGAACCGACAGCACCCCTGTTGAACAGCTGGAGGACGCCATCCGGCGGACCACCGCCGTGCTGCTCGATGAGGTCCCGTATGTGACTCTGCTGCTCCGGGTGCGCGGCAACACGGCGGTCGAACGGGAGGCCTTGACCAGGCGGCGCGCCATCGACGCGCGGCTGGCCAGGCTGGTCACAGCAGCAGCCGAGGCGGACGAGATCCGGGCCGACATCGATCCCCGACTGGTCAGCCGGCTGCTGTTCGGCATGGTCAACTCCATCACCGAGTGGTACCGGCCCAACGCCCGAACAACATCCAGAAAATCAATCGTCGATGCCGTCGTCGGACTGGCCCTGGAGGGTTTGCAGGCCGATCGTACGAATCACCGATGATCGCGCCGGGATCCTCTTTCAGAGACCGTTGTCGGCCTGGCCATCAACCACTGACCCCCTCGAGAAACCGCTGGCGGTCGACGATCACCCGGTCGATCTGGCCCGCGGCGACGACCTGCCCCGAGCCGTCGACCGCCAGGACCTCGAGGGTCAGCAAGCGGCCGGCGGCGTCCGGCAATGGTGTTGCGGTGATCTCCACGCTGCCGCCCACCGCCGTTGCCCGGCGGTGTTCGACACGTATCGCGGTGCCCACCGTCGTCTGACCCGGTTGCAGAGACGCGGCTACCGCCTGCACGGTGGCCGCCTCCATCCAGGCGATCAACCGTGGTGTTCCGAGGACCGGGACATCACCGCTGCCCATCGCTGTGGCTGTGTCGGCATCGGTCACCTCGTGACGCATCAGGCAACCCTACGGCCGCACGGCGATGACCACCTTGCCGCGTGCATGTCCGGCTTCGACGTGGTGCAGCGCGGCGGCAGTCTCCGCCAGTGGGTAGGTCCGGTCGATGACCGGGCGAAGCGTGCCGGCGTCGACCATGTCAGCGATCGCCAACAGGTCGTCCTGACTCTGCGAGGTCGGCAGGAACATGATCTGCTCACGGACGAACATGTTGACCACGGCCGCACGCAGGACGCTGCCGACCGCGCCGATGACGTGGCCCGGCGAGCCGCCCCCGTTGACGATCACCCGCCCCCTCGGGGTGACTGCCCGCCGCAGATCGCGGATCGTCCGGTTCCCGACGTTGTCCAGGATCAGGTCGTACTGCGTCGGCCCATCGACGAAGTCCGCCGATGTGTAGTCGACCACCCGGTCCGCGCCGACCGACCGCACCAGATCCGCGTTGCTTCCATTGCACACGCCGGTGACCTCGGCGCCGAGCGCCGCGGCAATCTGCACGGCGAAGATTCCCACGCCTCCGGCGGCGCCGTTCACGAGGACCCGCTGCCCGGACTGCACCCGGCCACTGTCCCGGATGGCGTGCAGGGCGGTGACGGCCGCCATCGGCAGCGCCGCCGCCTGCTCGAACGACAGGCCGACCGGCTTGGGCACCAGGAGAGCGGCGTCGGCGGCGGCGTATTCGGCGAACGAGCCCCGGGCGAACCCGAACATTTCATCGCCGGGCTGTACGCCGTGCACGTCGTCGCCGACCTCGGCCACCCGGCCCGCGATGTCGACGCCCGCGATCCGCGCCTTCGGCCTGGTCACGCCGACCCCACCCATGAGTCGGGCAACCCGCGGGTCGCCGCGCAGCATGTGCCAGTCGTAGGGGTTGACCGCGGCGGCGTGCACCTCGAGAAGCACGCTCCCCGAACGTATCTCGGGCCTGTCGATGTCCAAGAATTGGAGACTGTCCGGCGGCCCGAACCCCTCCTGCACGATCGCTTTCATCTGACCACCTCGGGACGAGTCGGGCATTCAGGGCTTCCTCAGCAGGTGAAGACACCCCAGCAGATGTCGTTTCGTTGCCGCTGATCGTCAAGGACGAGGTCGCGGATGGCGTCCGGCAGCAGCTCGCGCTGCCAACGGCACTCCTGACGAGCAGCCTCGTCGCGCTCGCTCTCGGGCGCCGCCTCACCTGCTGACCTGATGGCATAGGCGGCCGCGCCGAGGTCGTGAGCCGCCACATGCCCGACCGCGGCGGCCTGCCCGGCCGCGAGTGCAGCGAATCGCGCTGCCCCATTCACCTCCCGTGCGGCGGCATTCGAGGCGAACGCAACCATCCGCGCGTCGCTCATCCGCATCTCGCCGCGGACCCAGGCATGCGTTGCGGCGATCGCCTGACGCGGCCGCTGGTCATCCGGGCGAACCCGTTCGAAATGATGAACCACATGTTCGGCGCAGTCTGCCGCCCAGAGGGCAAGGAGGTGGTGGTCGGCATCCAGCAGGGTGCCGCCGCGGCGCACCGTGATGAGCCGGGGGTCCCGCTCGGTCGGCAGGATCACCAGCGCCAGCCCCCTTCCGTTTCCAGGTCGCTCTGCGAGAACCCGAATCGTGACACCGACGGCCCGGTTTCGCAGCCGATGCCGGTGTCAGGGTGTGCGAGTGGTGCAGTCGAGGTACTCAACAGCGTTGATCCGGGGCAGGATCCACCGAGCCGGGATGGGCGCCCACGAGAGCGTGGGATCTGATCCCAGCCGGGGCTCGACCAGGGTGACGTCACGCCGCCTGGTCCGGATGGTGCATCCGCCGGCGGCGAGCACGTTCTTCACCCAGTCGGTGTCCGCGCCGTAGGTCAGCGCGAACCGGTAGCCGCCCGGTCGCCGGAACAGGTTGATCGGGATCCGGTACAGCCGGCCGGATTTCGGCCCCGGTGGGTGAGCATCGCGAAACCCGGGGCCCACCCTGCGAACATCCCGGTGACGCGGTTCGTCACGCGCTTGTTGAACCGGGCGACACTCTTCGGAATGGTCATACCAGTCCCCCTGACGCTGCTGTGTCCGACTGACCCGGCTCGTCCGCTCAATCGCCAAAGTAGTCCATCCCCATCGCCGCTCGGGCCCGCTGCAGGTTCTCCCCCGCCGCCGCGCGCGCTCGCGCGGTGCCGTCCAGCAGGACGTCGTCCAGGTAGTCGGGTTCGGCCATCAATTCACGACGACGGGCGCGGAGAGCGCGGAGCGACTCGTTGACCACCTCCGCGGCCAGCGACTTGAGTGCGGATGCTCCGCCATCACCGATCTCATCAGCGATCTCGGCAGGGTCCCGACCCGACAATGCCCCCACGATGGTCAGCAGGTTCGCCACCGACGGACGCGATACCGGGTCGAAGGTGATGCGCCGCAGGGCATCCGTCCGCGCAGCGCGGATCGCCGCGGTCGTCTGGTCCTCGTCCGCGCCGAGCGCGATGGTGTTGCCTCTGGTCTTGGACATCTTCGCGCCGTCGATACCGAGGACCACCGGCGCGCTGGACAGCAGCGCCTCGGGCTCCGCGAAAACATGCCCGTACCGGTCGTTGAACCTCCTGGCGATCACCCTCGCCAACTCGACGTGCGGCAACTGGTCCTTGCCAACCGGCACGAGAGTGCCTTGGCAGGAGAGGATGTCGGCGGCCTGATGGACCGGATAGGTCAGCAGCAGCGCACTCAGCGTGCGCCGCGAAGCCAGCGATTCGGCCTTCACCGTGGGATTGCGGTGGAGCTCGGAGACCGACACCAGCGACAGGAACGGCAGCAGGAGCTGATTGAGCTCCGGCACGGCGGAGTGCGGGAAGATCGCCGTCCGCTGCGGATCCAGCCCGGCGGCAAGGTAATCGGCGACCAGGTGTCGTACCCGCTCGCGCAGCGGTCCTGGACGCTCCCGATCGGTGATCACTTGATAGTCGGCGATCACGACGGTGACCGGCACTCCGGCGTTCTGCAGCCGTACCCGATTTGCCAGCGTTCCGATGTAATGGCCCAGGTGCAACTCGCCGGTCGGTCGATCACCGGTGACCACCCGGTAGCCGGTGGGATCGACGCGCAATTTCGCCTCGATGCGGTCGGAGCGCCGTTGCGCTGTGCGGAAGGTGGCGTCCGCCGGCTCCTCACTGGCGAGAGTGGCTGTGCTGGTGCGGTTGTCGGCCCGTCCGTCGGCCTGTACGTCGGCCGCAGTGTCGGCCACGGTTGAGGTCGTCATGCTGTGCTCCTTCGGTGGATTGGCGACCGATGGGAGCGAACGATCCTGTGCCAGACGCACAAAAAACCGGCCACCATCGGCGGCCGGAGTCGGGGGACATCGCGGAACGCCGTCAGGCGATCCGCCACCAGTTCTGGTGTTGGGTCGGGATGGACCGGGATGTCATGCCTGCGAAAGTAGCATCCATCGCGGCCACCCGAAACCCTGTTTGCCTCGCAACACCACATCCGAGCCGCGTCGCCACAAGGCCGACGAACTCCCGGCGACGACAGATCACGAAGTGCCCGGCTCGCCCAGCAGACCTCCGACGAGCAGCATGGTCGTGGCGCGCTGCCAGTACTCCGGCGTCCAGCCGAGAGTGTCCGTGGCGACGATGTAGTTCTCGGCGCTGGCGATCAGGAAGGCGAGATCGGCGGCGTCCTGGACGGTGAGGCCCGCGCGCAGCGCGGCGCGGTCGGCGAGCAGGTCGGCCAGCACGCGGAACGCCGTGCGGCGCTGACCCTCGTTGATCTCCCACTGCGCGGCGAGGTCGGGATCGGTGCCGACGGTGCCGCGGACCACTGCGAGCAGCGGCGCCACCCGCTCGAGGATCTCGCGACCGCCGCGCATCCACAGCTCGATCACTCGGACCGGGTCCTGCTCAGCGGACATTTCCTCGAGCCACGGCCGGTCGAGCAATGCCACAGGCTCGTCGTCGCCGACCGCGGCCACGTCGAGCGCCTCCTTCAGCAGCGTCGCCTTGTTCCCGAAGTGGAAGTAGACGGTCTGCACGGCGACATCCGCGCGCGCCGCAACCCGGTCGAGAGTCGTTGCGCCGTAGCCCTGGTCGAGGAACAGGTCCGCGGCGGCCGCGACGATCCGCCGCCTGGTCAGCTTGGTCTTCTCGGTCCGGCTCGGTTTGTCCTTGACAGGATCGCTCACTCGCTAGAGACTACTCTAGTGATTCGTTAGAGTCAGCTCTAGTCAGTTCCCACGTCAGCGGAGGAAGCCGTGCCGGACCTCGCAGCGATCCACCACGTGAAGATCCCGGTCAGCGACCTCCGCGTCAGCACCGACTGGTACGTAAAGGTTCTCGGGCTCGAGGTGGCGATCGAGTTCATCGAGGACGGCGAGCTCCGTGGCGTCGCCCTCGGCTCCCCGGGCGGCACCACCCAGATCGCGCTCCGGCACGACCCCGACCGTGCCGCCGCCCTCTCGGGATTCGACCTGGTCGCGATCGGCGTCCCGACCCGGGACGGCGTCCACGCCTGGGCCGACCAGTTGGCCTCCATCGGCCAGCAGCACGGCGGCATCGTCACCGGCCACCACGGGGGCACCGTTCTGGTCGGCCTGCACGACCCCGACGGCATCGAAATCCGTCTCTACGCCGACTGAGCACGGCACCACCCAGGCACCACCCACCCCGATCGGAATGGAGACCCCATGCAATACACCGACTCCGGCGGCAACGGCGAATCGCTCGTGCTGATTCACGCAGCCGTCTTCGCCGACTGGTTCGTCCCACTCGAACGCGATCCGGCCGTCTCCGAACTGCGTCGGATCCGCATCACGCGCACCGGGTACTCCGATGCTGCACCCGCCGAGCCGATGTCGGTCGCCGACCATGTCGCCGAATTCGCGGAGTTGTTACTGGGCCTCGGGATCCGGTCGGCGCGGGTGCTCGCGCACTCCTCCGGCTGCGTGTTCGCGCTGCAGCTGGCGCTGGATTACCCGGAGCTGGTCGGCGAGCTCGTCCTGGTCGAACCACCGTTGATCGACCCACTCCTGCCGCCGGAGGACCGGGCCGCGGTCGCCGCCGCGATCGGCCCCGCCCTGGGCGCGGCGGTGGGCGCCGCCGCCCAGGGCGACCTGCCCGCCGCCTTCGACACCACACTCGCAGCGTTGTGCGGACCGCAGTACCGGTCGGTGATCGAAACCGCTCTCGGCCGAGTTGGTTTGGAGCGCGCCGAACGCGACTGCGGCTACTGCTTCGTCGGCGAGATTCCCGCGATGATCGCGTGGGACTTCGACGAGGGGCTCGCACGTCGGATCGAACAACCGGTTCGACTCGTTGCCGGCGGCGACAGCCCTGCCTTCACCCAGCGGCTGGTCGATCACCTGGCCAAGATGCTGCCCGACGCCCACACCATCGTCGTGCCCGGTCACAACCACCTCCTCCCCCTCACCGCCCCGGACGTGCTGGCCGAGATGTTCCGGACCCCGGCCCCGATGGCCTGACCGCACGATAGTCATTGCTAACCATGGGGTTTCACTGTGAAGAGAATTCAAGCCAGCCGCAGCCACAGGGTCTGCTGGAAGGCAACCGGCCCGGCCACCGCCAAACGGTGGCCGGGCCGGTTACCGGCGGGGCGACATTGTTGGGTTGCGCCGAAATACTCGCATGACCCACTACGCGGTGATGACGATCCCGGTGTAGTACGACCGCAGGATCGTGGCGTAGGCCTTACCAGCCAGGGCCTGATCGCGGGAACCATACTGGGACATCCAGTTTCCGGACACCCACGCGCCGCATGCTGTTGTGGTGGAGCAGTAGTGCGCCTGCAGGATGTTGCCGCTGCGGGTCATCCGGGCCCCCCAGGTCCGGTCCACTGCCGCGCTCGTCGACGCGACTGCGGATCCCGGTCGGTACACCTGCGAGCTGGTGTTGTCATAGACGTCGAAGCACACGCCGCCCGAAGTCTTGCGGGTCGAGTGCAACGCCCAGTACCAGGCGAAGCTCTTCACGGCCATCGCACCCGCATCGAGCGAG
Organism: uncultured Actinomycetota bacterium; assembly: GCA_963709895.1. Classification (GTDB taxonomy): domain Bacteria; phylum Actinomycetota; class Actinomycetes; order Mycobacteriales; family Nakamurellaceae; genus Nakamurella. The sequence goes on from CAVPYD010000012.1 coordinate 102,142, forward strand.
GCTGCCGGCCAGCTGGTAATCCACTCGTTGGGCAGCACATTCTTGACGTACGTCTTGAAGGCGACCCGTTCGACCTTCCCGCTCCCGACCCGGAGGACCAGAATGCTGGTCGGTAGTGTGCTGTTCGTCCCGTCTGTCTTGCAGCCCGTCGCCGGTGGCGCCGACAGCAATTCGTGCGAGGCGTTCTGGTTCTTCAACGTGGCATTCAGGTTCCCCTTCGCGCCGGACGCGAAGTCCTGGTGGGCGCCGGCGAAGTTGCTGTTGAAATAGACCCGGACGGTCCTGCCGGTGCGGTTCCACACGGACGCTGCGTTGTTCTTCACGCACACGCCCTTGCCGTTGCCTGCCCCCTTGAACTCGTAACAGCTGGGTTGGGTGGTGCCGTAGTCGTCGAGTGAGTCGGTGAAATCGGAGACCGACCCGGCCTCGTTGCTGTTGAAGTAGTAGCAGAACTCGCCGCTGTTGCAGACGCCGTCGCGCCCGGCCGCCGAGGCGGGCGCCGCCGTGGCAACCGCCACGACAGCGCCGGCCACGAGCAGGGCCAGCGTCCAGACCACTGAGCTGACGCGCGAGCGCATGGACATGAAAGGCCGCCGCTCAGTGGTTGAACCACGGCTGGGTCCAGCCGAGGTAGGTCTCGTTGAAGCTGGACTCGATGGTGGCGATCGTGGTCTTGCCGTAGCGCCCGGCGTGGTAGCGCCCGTCAGTGCCGACGTCGGTCGAGGCGAAGATTCCGCCGCCGAGGGAGATCATCACGTGACCGAAGCCCTGGGATCCACCCTTGAAGAAGGCCAGACCACCGGCCGGCACGGTGCGCACACCCGCGTGCTTGGACGACGCGGGAACCTGCGTCCAGTGCGCGTAGGCGTCGTGGGAGCCGCTGTTCGACCAGCCATAGGCCAGCCCCACGACGTGGTCGCAGGTGCCGGTGCCGAGCGAGGTGCTGCCGATGTGGCTGTTGGCCCAGCTGACGGCCTGCGCGCACGTACGTGGGTCGCCCGTGCCTGCGGTCGAGCAACTCGCCGTCGTCGAGCTGATGAACTGGTGCGAGGCGTTGTTGTTCTTCAGCGTGGCGTTGAGGTTGCCCTTGGCGCCGGCGGCGAAATCCTGGTGGGCGCCGGCGTAGTTGCTGTTGAAGTAGACCCGGACGGTCTTGCCGGTGCGGTTCCAGACCGACGCGGCGTTGTTCTTGACGCACACGCCCTTGCCGTTGCCGGCGCCCTTGAAGTCGTAGCAGCTCGGCTGGGTCGTGCCGTAGTCGGCGACGGACCCGGTGAAGTCGGAGATCGACCCGGCCTCACCGCTGTTGTAGTAGTAGCAGAACTCGCCGGTGTTGCAGACGCCGTCGCGGGAGGCGGCAAAAGCGGGTGGGGCGGTGGCGAGCATGGAAGCAGCGGCGGCGACGATCCCGACGCGGGTGAGTGTCTTGACGAGGTGCATGGGTTGTCCTCCGGAGTTGTGCAGCGATTTCGGGGTAGGCAGCGATCAGTGCTGTCGTAGGTAGTCCTCCCAGGTCAGCTTGGGTGCGGTAGGCCCGGTGTCGGGTCCGTTGTTCTTCAGGCCGTTGCGGCCGAGGTAGTAATCGCCGACCTGCGCCTGGGCCTCCGGGGCGAGGTCTGGATCGCTGATCGCCACCGCGTGGATGTGCCACGGCCAGTCGCCCTCGTTCGGGCTCCGCACCCAGGCCGCGAAGCCGACGCTCCGCAGCACACCGGCGACTGTTCGGCGATGAGCGGCCGACCAGCCATCGACGTTGACGTCCACCACGCCGCCGCCGGCATGCGTGCCCGCCGAGGTGGGGTCGGACGTGCTGTAGGAGCCCTGGTCCAGCCGCAGCGGGGCGCCGAGAATGGACGCCGCCTCGGTGAGCATGGCAGCGGTGCGGGCGTCGACCGTCTGTCCGTCGAAGGCGACCCGAGGGCCGGGTCGCACCACGAATGCGACCGTGAAGCGGCCGGTCGCCAGCTTCTTCAGCGACGCCTCACCGGGAATGCCGTTGGCGCCGAGCCCGGTGTATCCGAGTTGTTGCTGCCACTTCGTGTACGCCGTCACCGTTGACGTCCCGTAGTGCCCGTCGACATAGGTCTCGGCCAGCAGACCCCTGGCCTGCAGCGCCTTCTCGATAAGCAGCACACTCGGGCCGGAGCCCGGGGTGATGCCCGAGCCCGTCTTCTGCGGATCCCATTGCGCCGCCTTGAGAACGGCCTCCATGTCCACGACCGGTAGCGCTGCCGCGGCGCTCGCTCCGGCCGGAATCGCGACGTTGCCGGCTACCACAAGCGCCGCCGCAGCGATCACCGAGACGAGGCGCTTGCCCATCAGGGCGGGCATCAGCCGTGCTCGACGAGGTCGGCGCGGGCGACCGGTCGGCCTGGAATGACCGGCGGTGGTGGGGTCATGGGCTGCTCCTCGGGACTGATACCTCGGCGGAATGGGGACGAAGGGGCGGGAACGGCCTCGAACCGGGCAGGCTCGAACACGACGGGGATGGGACACTCGTGGTGACAAGTCGTGCACGCTCCGACGTGGTCGTCGGGGAGTGCAACCGGAATCGAAGGGCTCAGTGATATGAGAGGTTGGACCTGCCGGACAGGTCCTGTCACCGGCAGCCCCTGCCCCCGATGACCCCGCCCCTGTTCAAGGTCTCCTATTCCGACGAGGACTACCTGTTCGGCGACGGTGACCGGCGACGGTTCGGCCGGGACGACGAGGTGTGCGCGATACCGATCTGGGAGGAGATCCGCCGCACCGCGGTGTCCAAGGTGGCCGGCGAGCTGTGGTGCATGGACAACGAGATGTGGGTGCGCAACGTGTCGACGGCTCACGAGTTGGAGGTCGCCGGACTTGACGGTCCGCCGCAATACCTACCGGTTCGCAGACCCGACGAGCGTGGCGCGGCCAGGTCGATTCCGGTACCGACCGCGACGATCTCGGCCCCCAGCACCGGAACGTGGTACCTGACCGTCGAACGACTCAGGCCGATCGGTCAGGTCGGCGCGGCCGATCAGTCATCGCATCAGAACACCCTCACGACCCGGCTGGGACCAGTTCCACCCCAACTACAATCGGTCGCGGCCGCGCTGTGTCAACCAGTCCTGATGCTGAACCGACCACCGGCCTCCTATGACGAAGTCGCGAAAGCGCTGGGCATCACCCAACGTCAGGCTCGTCGCCGGATCGAAGAACTGGTGAACCACTACCGGACCCAACTGCCCGAACTCTCCGAGGACCACCGGCGCCGCGACCCGCTGTATACCGAGGTCGCGCGACTGCTGGTGCGTCGCCGCCGCGTCACCGCTGACGACCTCGAATCACTCAGGTCGACGTCATCGTGACCGATGGAGCCGCCGATGATCTTCCCGCCGTGCCCGATGACTTTGCCGCGATCGGTCCGCCGATCGCCAGCGGTGGTAGCGCCGTCGTCTGGCGTGCTCGGCACCGCGTCACCAGCAGGGAGGTCGCGCTCAAGGTGTGGCGTCATCCGCTCAGCACCGCCGAGCAGCGCGCCCAGTTCGACGCGGAATCCCGTCTGCACCAGCAGCTTTCCGGGCATCCGCACATCGTGCCGTGGCTGTGGGCGGCGGCCCCGGCCGACTCACCGGCGTGGATGGCGACCGAACTGTACGGCCAGGCGCTCTCGGAGTTGACCGCCGAAGCCGGTCCGCTGGACCTGCAAGCGGGAATGGTCATCGCGCTCGATCTGCTGGACGGGCTCGCCGCGGTGCACGCCAAGGGCGTCGTGCACCGTGACGTCAAACCGGAGAACGTCCTGGTGAAAGATGGCCGGGCGGCCCTGTGCGACCTGGGCATCGCCATGCACATCGACACCCTCACCCGGGACACCGGTGCCGGCACCACGGCGTACCTCGCCCCGGAGCTGCTGCGACGCGGCGCCGACCAACTCCCTGACTTCCGCTCGGATGTCTATTCCGCGGCTCGAACCATCCGCACCGCCGTCGGTGACGACGTTCCCGATGCGCTCGACCAACTGCTGACCCGGGCGGAGTCGGAGGAGCCGGCCGACCGGCCCGCCGACGCGGCTGACTTCCTCGATCGGCTTCGCAAGGTCCGTGACCGACTTGGTCTGGTCGCGCCGGCAGAGACCACCGAGGCTGATGCCCCGTCCACCCGCCGCCGATCGGTGATCGTAGTCGTGGCCTGTGTCGTCGGCATCGCGATCATGGGCACTGTCATCGGTCTGTTGCTGACCCGGGGTGGCAATTCGCCACCGCCTTCGCCAGTAGCCGCTCAGCTGGCCGCGCCCGACATCGACCCCGCAGGGGCACCTGTCAGCCTCGGCAAGCGCAGCGGCGGGCGCTGCAACGGAGATCCATTGCCGGACGGGCGGTACGAACACATCGTCGATGGCCGGGTCATCGCAGTCACCAAGGTGTTTTACGATGCCGAGAAACACGAGGCGTGCGCCCTGCTGACGAAGGACAAGGCCAACGGCAGTTTCGGCACGTCCAGCTATCTCGCGCTGACCCTCTGCAACTCGGCAGGATTGTGCGATTTCGACTGGTTCAGCTATCCCCATGAAGCGGGTCCGGTGAGGGTCCAGGTGGACAACGGTTGCGTCAGCTGGCGGGCGTCGATGCAGGACACGCAGGGCGCCGAATGGCTCATCCGGGATGTCGTTCGCCAGGTGGGTTGCTGACGCGGCGGATTGCCGACGAGGTGCCTCTGGAGGCAACGTCGGTGCAGCAACGAAGCGAGTGAGCAAACCATGAGGTGAGGAAAATCGTGAGTCACCTGGACACGAGCCCGGTGGTCCGTACGCACATGGGCACTGTTCGGGGGCGGTGGAACGGTCGGGTCGGGGTATTCCTCGGCATCCCTTTCGCGGCTCCGCCCGTGGGACCACGACGGTTCCAGGCACCGCGGCCGGCCGATCCTTGGGATGGGATCCGCGAGGTCGATGTTTTCGGTCCATCACCGCCTCAAGCACCGCCGGGTCCGCCGCTCACCGAACTGCCAACCTCGAGCCGTCACGACCCGTCAGATTGGTTGACCCTCAACATCTGGACGCCCGATCCGAGCGCGGCCGGACTACCGGTAATGGTGTGGATCTACGGCGGCGGTTACCGGTTCGGATCCTCCTCCATGCCTGGGTTTGACGGCGCGGCACTTGCTCGCGCCGGGGTCGTCGTTGTCACCGCCAATCATCGGGTCGGTGTCGACGGGTACGCCGAACTTGGTGGCGCGCCAGCCAACCGGGCGCTGCTCGACCAGATGGCCGCGCTGCGCTGGGTACAGGAGGAAATCAGGGCCTTCGGCGGTGATCCCGCACGAGTCACGGTGTTCGGCGAATCCGCCGGGGCCGGTGCGATCGCAGCCCTCATGGTCATGCCACTGGCAAAGGATCTTTTCAGCCAGGCGATCGTGCACAGCATTCCCGGCACCTACTTCAGCCCCGACCTGGCCAGCGGCATCAGCCGCGAACTCACCGCCCCGCTGGGGTTGACGCCGACGGTGGCCGCCCTCGCCGACGTGCCGCCCGAACGGCTCCTCGAGGCCCTGCCGGAGTTGCATCGGCGGATGCCGCCGGTCAACGTGTGGGGACCGTTCTCACCGGTCGTCGACGGCGACGTGCTGCCTACCGACCCATGGACCGGTCTCGCCTCCGGTGCCGGGCACGATGTGCCACTCCTGGTGGGGCACAACCGCGACGAATGGCGGCTGTTCCTCGTCCTCGATGGCCTGGTGGGTGCGGTCACGGAGGACATGGCGCGCGAGGCGATGGAGCTTTTCGGGCCAGGTCACGATCCCGTTCGCCGCATGCGCGAGGCCTACCCGCACGCCACCGCCGAAGAGCTGTACGTGATCGCAAAGTCCGACCGGATGTTCCGCATCCCCAGCCTGCACCTCGCCGCCGCACACATCGCCGGCGGCGGTCGCTCCCATCTCTGCGAGCTGACCTGGCCCGCTCCCGCGGCAGGCGGGGTTTTCGGTGCCTGCCATGGCCTTGATGTTCCGCTGGTTTTCGGAGTCCTCGATCAAGGCCTGGCGATCCAGCTTCTGGGCGCTCCACCAGTCGCCGACGCCGCCGAAGTCTCTGCACAGATGCAGTCGTCGTGGACGACGTTCGCCGTCGACGGAAACCCCGGATGGGCCCCCTACGACGAACACCGACGCGCTACTCGAATTTTCGATATCGGGGAACATGGTGGTGTCCACACCTATCCAGAAGAGAAGTCCCGGCAACTGTGGCTCGATACCCCGATCGAGGTGCTCGACCTCGAGCGCTGAGCAATTCCCATCGACGGATCACCGCGCGGAATCCCGAAAACGTCTTTCTCGCAGCGGGTTTGGACTGCAGGACCATCATGGGCCCGACCGAGCGGCTCGCGTCAAATGAAATGTCGGCCGGTGCGGTGAACCACAGGACTCCCAGGGACGTTACCCGGAGTCCCCACCACCGGGGGCCAGCAATTGCTCTTGGAGCAGCGCTGCGAGCCATTGCGCGTATTCCTCGTCGGTCCAGCCACACCCTTCGGTCGCACTGAGGTAGGGCTCGACCGCGGTCAGGATCCAGGCGCGGTCGAGCGCGCGTTGTTCGCTCAGCTCGTGCCGTAGGGCATTGACCTGGGCCAGCGAAGCGATCACGGGTCGAAGACCGGCTCTGCGATGCCTGTCGCCTTCGTCTCGGAGCTTGATGATCGCGGGATCCCCCGCCGCGCCGCGGACGGCCAGGATGGTGCTCTTGCTCGACGAGAACAGCGCGGTCGTCCACTGTGCGAAGGCGGCGAGCTTGCCGTGCGGTCTCGCCTCGTCCGAGATGCGCTGCGCCCAGCGAGCGCCGTCCGCGTCGGTTTCCATCTGCATCAGCAGAGCGCCCAGGATGGCGCCCTTGGATCCGAACGTCGCATACACGGTCGGCACGGCCACTCCCGCCCGCTCCGCGATGCCGGTCACGGTGGTCCCGGCAAACCCGTGCTCGGCGAACATCTCGCCCGCCGCCAGGGCGATACGGCGCTGGGTATCGGCGGCACGCTCCGTGCGCAGGCGGGAACGGTACGTCCGGCTCGCGACGGGCCGCCCGGGTTCATCGGAAATAACCACTACCGCACCCACTCTCAGATTCAGTAGAGTAGACTATATCAAATAGTGGTGACTCTTTCGGTAGCCACGTCCGAGCTGCGCCGACAGGAATGGGGAAGGCCGATGCCAGGTCAGAAGGTCGGATCGGTGATCGCCGCGGTCTTCGGGCTGATCTACGTACTGGTCAACGCGGGACCACTGCCGGCGACGATGACGCTGATACTTCGGGTGCTGGCCGCAATCGCGTGTGTCGCGGTGCTCGTCGCGATCTTCCGGTCCAATCGTCCGTCGCAGGGACGTAGTGACCAGGCGCAGCGAGTGTTCGGTCGCGGGTATTGGTTGGTGGTGGCCGCCGAGTTCGTCGCGCTGTACCTGGGCGTGCGTGTGCTCAGCGGCCCACTCGATGCCCCCGAGGCCGGGGTGGCCTGGGTCTCGCTCGTGGTCGGCGTTCACTTCTTTGCGCTTGCGGTTGTTCTCGGCCAGCGGTTCTTCCGTTGGCTCGGCGCTGTCATCACGGCCTGCGGCGTCGCCGGACTCGTCCTGGCCGCCACGGGCGCACCGGAAGCGGCAATCGCCCTGATCAGCGGCGTGCTACCGGGCGCCATCCTGCTCGGCTTCGGCTGGTGGGGCGCCCATCGCACCGAGGCCATCGCCACACCAACCTGAGCCCGGGTGCGGACCGATCGGCCGGTGGTGGCGGAGGACCGGCGTCAGTCGATCAGCAGCACGAGCTTTCCGCGCACCAGACCCTGCTCGCCGACCCGGTGTGCCTCGGCGATCTGGTTCAGCGGGAACGTCCGCCCGACCGGGAGCGAGAACCCACCGGACTCGATCAGGTTGCCGATCTGGGCGAGCGCGTAGGTCGCGCGGCCGGCGTCACCTCGGCTGAACCGCACGCCGTACTGTTGTGCGCCGGCGAAGTCGGCGATGGTGATGACGTTTTCCGGGCCGCCGGCCAGATCGATGAGTTCAGGCAGAACCCCGCTCCCGGCGACATCGAGCGCCAGGCCGACACCGCCCGGGGCGAGCGCACGGACGCGCTCGGCCAACCCAACGCCGTAGGCGACGGGTTCCGCGCCGAGCGAGCGCAGCAGATCGTGGGTGGCAGGACTACCGGTGCCGATCACCCGCGCGCCGCGGGCGACGGCGAGCTGGACGGCTGCCCGGCCGACGCTTCCGGAGGCACCGTTGACGAGCAGCGTGCTGCCGCTCTCGACGCGGAGTTCGTCGAGTGCGCGGGTCGCGGTTTCGACGGCCGCCGGCAGCGCGGCGGCCGCGGCGAAGTCGAGCGCAGGCGGGATGGGTGCGTAGTGGGACAGCACCGCAAGCTCCGCCTGTGCAGCTCCGTAGGGGCAGGCTCCGAACACCCGGTCGCCCACGGCGACGTCCGTGACCGCTTCACCGAGTTCGTCGATGATTCCCGCCGCCTCGTAGCCAAGGGTCTGTGGGAGCTCCTGGTCCATCAGGCCTTGACGCTTCATCCAATCGCTGGCGCTGATGCCGGCCGCGCGCACGGCGATCCGGACCTCGCCGGCACCCGGATGCGGATCAGGAAGATCCACGAGCTCCAGGACCTCCGGTCCCCCGAATCTGCCGAATTGCGCTGCCCTCATGAGTTCTCCCGTTCGCGACTCGCGGGCGGACCGTGCGTTGATTGTCGCGCCGCTACCACTCTCACCACGACCGACCTGCGTGCGGATTCCTGAAATCCGCTCAGGCCAAACCGTAGGGCGAGATGGTGAAGGCCGGGACAACAGTGGGCTTGCGGGTGATGGTGGCCGCGGCAGCCACCAGTCCGCGCCAGACGAGCAGGATGCGATGGCCGGTCTTCATGGTCAATCTCCTCGATGGATCGAGCTGGAACCCCGTCGGTTGTCAGTGAGTCCTACGGCCGTTCCACAGATACGGTTCGCGACCCGCCATCCGCCGAGCCAACTGACGACCGGCCAGATCACCGGGTGGCCCGGCGCCGCCGCGTGATGTACAGCAGCACGAACACCAGCGATAACACGACAACGACCGCGATCCCGATCCCGACGAAAACCCGGATCGAACGGGAGCCGCCGCACTCATTCACCGGGTCGTCGTGCGTCAGCGAGCAGGTCATGAGTGCCGCTGTGTCCTCCCCGTACCGAGCCGTCAACTCCGATTGGAAGTCCTGCCATTGTCGACGGGTTTCCGTAATAGCCCCCGTGACGGCCTTCGCGAAATTGTCCGCCACCATGCCGCGTGACGTCGTCGGATCGGTGGTTTCCCCGGTCGTCGGATCGACCAGACCGTTGTCCTTGTTGAGGCCGGCGTGGGTCACTCGCCCCTCGCATTCCCCGACACCGGGGACCTCATCGCGCAGGACAAAGCAACCGGTGGCCAATCCCGGCGGCACGACCGGAGGAACATCGCTCCGAAGATCCAGGACCGGACTCGGCGCTGGAAGATTCAACCCCGGCGGGTTGTCGTCCCCCATCGGACGGTCCGGGCTCGCCTCATCAGCCCAGTTGCTGTGCGCGTAAAAGTCCTGCGCCCCATGCAGGGCCCGTCCGAATGCTTCCAGGGTCGAGCATTTGGCGCGCTTCTCGGCGGCGTCCAGGACCTTGCACTCCGCATCGAAATTCACTTCATCGCCGATGATCTGGCCATCGCCGTCGATCAGTGAAGCGGCGGCCACCGCCGCCTCCCCGAAACGGCCTCGCAAATGGCTGACGCACCCCAGGAGGTTGGCGGTCGCCGCTGCGCGGGTGCGCGGGTAGTCACTCGTTTCGAGGTAGTCGGCATTGTCGCAATGGGCAGTTGGATCGGCTATCTCGTCGCTGTCCGGTGCGCCGACAGCCCCGAACTCGCGGTCGTGCCCCGCGAGGAAATCCATCGACCTCGTCGCGAAACAAGCCTCACCCAAGGGGGCGTCACCGGCGCAGGCCAGCGATGCACGGGTGATCCGCTCGTGCTCGCGGTGCTGGCCGGCACCGTCGATCGTGCCGAAAGCTGCTGCCACCGGGGGCGGCGACGCGATCAGCCCCGCGACGATCATGACAATGGACGACGCCATCCACCGTGACCGCTGCCCGTTCATGTCACGCCCGGCGCGGCGACTTGGTCTGGTCTGAGAACCCATGTCCTGGTCCGGATGATGATCTTCCAGGCGTGCCCCCCACCGTGTCGCCGAGTCGGCGGGATCACGGGCCTCCTGTCGTCCACCAGCCTCATCTGACTCGGTTTTCCCGGAAACAGCAACGCAGTGCTCAGCGACAGCACGCACCGAAGCCGAGCATGATGCCCAGCTCCTCCACAGGTCCTGCGTTTGTTGCCGCTTATTGACCGCCGCCTACTGCGCGTCGATCAGGATCCCGGCGAAGAAATCGGACAGGGCCTGGTGTCCGTGGAGCGGAAGGACGTGGGCGACGTGCTGGTCGGGGCGGACCACGACGATGCAGCCGGTGTCCCGGTTGACCCGGCGCAGGTCGAAGATGTCCTCGGCCGCCGGATCGGGGCAGTACACCTTCTCGTAGTCCGTGATCCCGAAAACGCCCTTCTTCGGGAGCAGGACGGCGGGCAGCTGATCAACCTCCAGGTCGTCGTGCCCCTGCTGAAGGATGGCCCGGACATCGATCACCGAGTCGGGATCGGCTCCCTTGGGCGTGTGGCGGGCGATCGGTGAGTCGTCCGAGGCCAGGTAGTCGCACAGCTCCCGGAAATGCGAGGTCGGCTCGCTCGGGTCGCTGCTGTCGGCGAAAACGTAGAGACGCCAGGCACCGTCGGCCCGGGCGGCGTGTCCGAGGTGGACCGGTTTGGCATCCGCCAGCCGCGTCACCTTCGCCGAATGGAAGCGCATCCCGACCGGGAAGCCCTCCGCCAGGTGCTCGAACAGCGGCTCGGCGGTGATCATCGACGGGCCGTACTTCGTCGCCACGCCCGCGGTGAAACGGCCCTGGGTCACGAAGTACTGCTGGAACTCCTCCGGGTCGACACCGTCACCCGGCACACCATCGTCGGCCCTCTCCTCGGTCGGGTGGGCGCTGAACATCTTGGCGAACTCGCGGTCGAAGTCGATGAGCTGCTTGGCGATCTTCTGCCGCTCGTCGGAGTAGGTGTGCAGCAGTTCGGGTTTGGCCCGGCCCTGCAGCACGGAGGCCAATTTCCAGCCCAGGTTCCAGGTGTCGTTCATCGACACGTTCATGCCCTGGCCGGCCTTGGCGCTGTGCGTGTGGCAGGCATCGCCGGCGATGAACACCCGCGGCAGCCGGCCGTCGACCTCCGCCGCGGGGACGTCGTCGAACTTGTCGGTCAGCCGCTGCCCGATCTCGTACACCGCCCACCAGCCGACGTCCTTGACGTCGATCGTGTACGGAGCGAGGATCCGGTTCGCGACCTCGGCCAGCTTCTCCGGGGTGGCGCTGCGGTTCTTCAGCATCTCCCCGTCGCGGACGTTGTCCAGCTCGATGTAGATGCGGACCAGATAACCGCCCTCCCGCGGAATGATGAGGATGTTGCCGTCATTCGCGGAGTGGATCGCGCACTTGCGTCGGATGTCCGGGAAATCTGTCGTCACCAGGGCGTCGAGCACTCCCCAGGACTGGTTCATCGGATCGCCGACGAGTTCACGGCCGATGGCGTTCCGGACGCCGCTGCGGGAACCGTCGGCGCCCACGACGTACTTGGCCCGGATCGTAGAAACCTCACCGGTCTCCTGAAAACCCTTCTGGTGCGCCACGGTGACCGTCACCGGGTAGGCGGTGGAATCAGTTGGGTCGACAGCGGTGTCGATCTGGATGTCGGTGGCGTGCAGCCCGTAGTGCGGGCGCAGCCGGCTGGGCGAGCGTTCCATGTACTCCAGCAGGTAGGCCAGCATCCTCGCCTGGTTCACGATCACGTGCGGCATTTCCGACAGGCCCTCTTCGACGTCCCTGATGCGGCCGGTGCGGGTGATCTTGCTGCGGTCCGCGGAATCCGGTCGCCAGAAAGACACCTCGTTGACCGAATACCCCTCGTGGATCAGTCGATCGGCCATGCCGAACGCCTCGAACATCTCCACCGTGCGGCAGGCCACGCCGTCGGCCTGGCCCACCTCGAGCGGGCCGTCCTTCCGGTCGATCACCACGGTCCGGATCTCCGGGAAATTCGCCAGTTGAGCGGCCAGTACCAGCCCGGCGGGGCCACACCCGACGATCAGCACATCCGCCTCCTGGGGGAGGCCCTCCGGGCGGTCGGCGACCAGCGGATCGGCATCGTTGATGAACGGGTCACCGGGCTTGTAGCCGTTGAGATAGAACTGCATTGTTCTTTCCTTTCAAGGGATCTGGTCAAGGTATGTGGGTTGTGCAATGGGAATGCAGCAATCCGTGCGCAAGGGACAGTCGTCCCCTCGGAGCAGCGAGCAGGGAGCCGGTGACCGATGTCCCGGGATCACCGACCGGCCGACGGGCCGACGTGCCGCCGGTGCGATGTCGGTCTGGGCATGGGAGAACCGTAGAAGCCCGAACCCTGCCCAGGGCAGTCTTTTCTGCTATATGGAACTTGTGACCCCGAGCCCGGCGATGTCGCGTTCCACGCCGGCCGCGGCCAGCCGCAAGGCGCGGACCAGACCCGGCAGCTGGCTGGGCGCGTACCGACCGGCCGGCATGCTGACGGAGATGGCTCCCGCCGGTCCGCCGTCGCGCTCGTGAACGACCACCCCACAGGCGACGACAGAGTCCTCGGTCTGCTGGTTGTTCAGTGCGTAGCCCTGCCGCTTGATCAGCACCAGATCGGCGGCGAAGCGGGTGAACTCCTCGGCCGGCATGACCTCGTCGCCCAGCGCCGCGGTCGGACCCAGAAAGAGCGACTCCAACTTCTCTCGACTCAGCTCTGCCAGCAACGCTTTTCCGCCGGACGCCGACCGTGCTGGCAGGACAGTGCCTTGGCGGGTGCCGACCCGGAGGATCTTGGGCGACTCGACACTGGCGAGAAACCTGACCTGCACACCGATCCGGATCATCAGATTGGTGGTCTCGCCGGTGTGGTTGGACAGCAGCTCCAGGTGTGGCAGCGCCGCATCGCGCAACTGCCGGGTCCAATCCAGTTGGGCGGGCGCCGCGCCCAACGCCGGCCCGGGCACGTAGGCCCGGCCATCGTCCTGGATCGCGAACCCCCGGTACACCAGCATGCCCAGCAGCCGGTGGGCGGTGGACGGTGCGACGTCCAACTCGGCCGCCGCGTCCACCACCCGCAGCCGACCCTGGTCGCGCAGCAGTTGCACCAGCCGCAGTGCGTTGTCCACGGAGGCCAGCGCGTACGGGGGCTTATTCCTCATAGCAGAATAGTATGGCCCACCTGGACCGCACGCCGTCAGAGTGCAGACATGACAACCCACCCCGCCGCGCTCACCGCCGTGCACGACGAGGTCGCCACGGCTGCCTCCGCTCCCCCCATCTCTGCCAGGTTCACCCGCGCCGGTCTGCTGACCGTTCTGGTGTGCTGGCTGCTCGTCGTTTTCGACGGCTACGACCTGATCGTCTACGGGACGGTCCAGACGACCCTCATCGAGACCACCGGCTGGGGCCTGACGAAGGCCACCGCGGGCACCGTCGGCAGCGTCGCCTTCGCCGGCATGCTGGTCGGCGCGATTCTCGCCGGCCGACTGTCCGACAGCCTCGGCCGCAAACGTGCGGTACTCGGCTGCGCGGTGGTGTTCTCGGTGTTCACCCTGGCCTGTGCCATCGCCCCGAACGCGCCGGTTTTCGCGCTCCTCCGGTTCCTGGCCGGCATCGGACTCGGCGGCCTTGTGCCGTCGGCGAATGCCTTGGCCGCCGGTGTCGTCCCGGCCCGCTGGCGGGCCATGGTGGCCACCCTGATGATGTCCGGCGTGCCGATCGGCGGATCCATCGCAGCGGTCTCCGGCATCGTCATCATCCCCGTCTGGGGTTGGCAGGGAATGTTTCTGGCCGCCGTCCTGCCGCTGATCTTCCTGGTTCCGCTGGGCGTCAAGTACCTGCCGGATCTGCGCAGCACCGTCAACCCCGACGAAGGCACCGGGTTCCGGGCCATTCTGCGCGCGCCCTACCTCGCCATCAGCGTGGTCTTCGCGGTCGCCACCATGGCCACCCTGTTCGCGTGGTACGGACTGGGTACCTGGCTGCCCGGACTGATGCAGCAGGCCGGGTACAACCTCGGCTCCGCCCTGACGTTCGCGCTCACCCTGAACCTGGGCGCCGTTGTCGGCTCCATCCTCACCGCTTGGGCAGGTGACAGGTTCGGCTCGCTGCCCACCGGTGTCGTCGCGGCCGCCGTCGCCGGGGCCGCATTGCTCACGATCGTCGCCGCTCCCCCGATCGGCCTGGTCTACGCCATGCTCGTACTCGCGGGCATCGGCACTCACGGCACTCAGTGCCTGATCATCGCCGCCGTCGCAGGTCACTACCCGGACCGGTTACGTGGCACCGCCCTCGGCTGGGCCCTTGGCATCGGCCGGATCGGCGCTGTCGCAGCCCCGCAGGTCGGCGGCTGGATGCTCGCGGCGGGACTCGGCGTCAACTCCAACTTCATCGCGTTCGCCCTGGCCGCCGGCCTCGCTGCCGCCCTGATCGCTCTCGCCTGGCGGCTCACCGGCACCCGCGGAACCCGCGGCACCAACCCGACCAGCGTTCTCGCGCACTAAACAGCCAAGATCGCGACTACTGCGGTCAGCTGAGAACCCGGACACACCTTCCCCTCTAGTCTTGGCTGATTGGGAGGAGCGGAGTGCTGGAGCGGACGATCGGCTGGCAGGGAATCGACGACGAGAGACCGGCATGACGTCGCCGAGTGTCCGGCTCGACCGCGATCGACTGACGGCAACCGGGACCAGTCGAACGCCGCATTATCAGCTGCAGTACACCCTGCGCACCGGCCCGGAGTGGGTGACCCGCTCGCTTGGCACGTGCGGGTCGCCGGGAGCGGTTGGCACCGAGAGCTCGCGTTGGTCCGGGAGCCCGACGGGCACTGGCGGTCCGAGGGCAGGGCCGCCGGAACTCCCGCGACCGTTGACGGGCTGCCGTTCACCATTGAGGGCTCGGACTGGTCGGCGACGGACGGCACACTGCCCGGCATCGTCGACGAGCCGAGCCTGCGCGGCGCCGACGATTGCGACCTGGGGCTGTGCCCGATCACCAACACCATGCCGATGCTCAGGGCGGTCCTGCCGCGGGCCGGCGTGCCCGGTTCGCAACCCGGGCCCGAGGTCGAGTTCGTGATGGCCTGGGTGGAGGTGCCGAGCCTGCGGGTGATCCGCAGTGAGCAGATCTACCAGCTGCGCAGAACGGCGACGGACGGAACAGCCGTGGTCAGGTACGTCGGACTGCACCGGTCCTTCCAGGCCGATCTGCAGGTCGACCGGGACGGCCTGGTGATCGATTACCCGCAGCTCGCCCGCCGGGTGGCGCCGCCCGGCTGATGGAACGGGCGAACCTCTGAGTGCATTCCGAACGTGTCATCACCATGAGCGCCCGCACAGAGGGTCGGAGTGCCCCCGACGAGTCCGGCCAGCGGCCGCACGAACTCGTCGGCCGGGTCGGGACGCCGGACACGATCGCCGGGTGGAAGGCGGTGGCCGACGGCTTCCTGACGAGCCGCTGCTGCGCATTCCACCGCAATATGGAGATCTCGTCGCGGTATGCCTGGATGAACGAACTCCTACCGGCCTGCTTCAAATGGGCCGCGATGGCGGCCATCGCCTCCCACCACGTCCGGCTCGCCCTCTATCCACTCCGACTGGACACCGAACGACACGGCTACGTGGAAACCCTGCACAGCCTGTTTCGCCGACGGGTGCTACTGATCGAGGACGTCAACACGATCCGATCAACGAACAATGCAATTTTCGACGACATCTTCTGGGCGCATCTCGCCTATGTCACCGCCGACGACGGAATCGAACGACTACGCGCTCTCCTCCACTCGGACAACCACTATGCGCCCGTCTTGGCCGGCTTCGAGGCGATCGACCGAGGACGCCGGGTCCTGGAAAACCACGCGGCCTCCGCAGGCGACCGTAGAGTGGCCGAAGATCTCATTTGGGACGGCAACATCCAACTCCTCGAGCACGAGCAGCGCGCGCTGGTGCAACCGAACTTCGATCGTCTCTCGTCTGCCTTCGCCAGGCTGATCTCGATCGGCTCGGCCACCACCTTCGAGGTGCGTGGTGTCCGAAGGGATCTCGCCTACTTCACCTCGTTTTATCTCTCGTCGCTCCCGCAAGCCGTGTGGCACGGCCGGTGGGGCCACGGGTGGCCGAGGATCACCCGATTCGACGACCGGTGGCGTTGGGTGTCCATGAGTGTCGTTCCACGATTCCGGAAATTCGATGCGGACTCGCAGTTGGTCGGCGCCAGCCTGCGACGAATCGTCGACGAAGCGCGCGTCTACGCCTCGACTCCGTGTGTTGAACGCCTGCACCCGCCGGTCACCCGCGCAGTTGCGCGTTGAGCCGGGCGGCCTGTCGCGTGAGGTGGTCGCGCTCGGGGATGCTGGGCGCTGATCGAGCGGCGTCGGCGTAGAGCCGCGCCGCGGTCACCGGGTCACCGTCACGCTCGTGCAGGTACGCCGCGGCGGCGGTGTGGCGCGGCAGCGCGGGGTCGAGCTCGGCCAGGGCAGCCAGGCCGGCGCGCGGGCCGTCGGCCTCGCCGACCGCTACGGCCCGGTTGAGCCGGGCCACCGGGCTGTCGGTGAGCCGCACCAGTTCGTCGTACCACTCGACGATCTGCAGCCCAATCGGTCTCCTGGACAGTCCTGGCGTCCGCGTGCAGCGCGGCGATGGCGGCTTGGGCCTGGAACTCGCCCAACCGGTCTCGGGCGAGCGCTGCCTGGAGCACGTCGACGCCCTCGGCGATCAGGCGGGTGTTCCACAGTCCGCGGTCCTGCTCGGCAAGGGGCACCAGCCTGCCGTCGGGGCCGGTCCGTGCCGGGCGCCGTGCGTGGTGCAGCAACATCAGCGCCAGCAGGCCCGTGACCTCCTGGTGATCGATCCTGGCCGCCAGCTGGCGGGTGAGCCGGATCGCTTCGGCGGCGAGGTCGATGTCGCCGGAGTAACCCTCGTTGAAGACCAGGTAGAGCACGCGCAGCACCGTGGCGACATCGCCGGGCTGGTTGAACCGGACACCCGAGACGGTCCGCTTGGCCCGGCTGATCCGTTGGGCCATGGTCGCCTCCGGCACGAGGTAGGCCTGTGCGATCTGACGCGTGGTCAGGCCGCCGATCGCACGCAGGGTGAGCGCGACGGACGAGGCCGGTGTCAGACACGGGTGCGCGCACAGGAAGTACAGCTGGAGCGTGTCGTCGACCGCTTCGACCGGGCCGGGCATGGGCTCGGCCTCGATGCCCACCTCGCGCCGCCGCCGGGAGCTATCGGCGCGGGTGGCGTCCAGGAACTTCCGCCAGGCCACGGTGACCAACCAGCCCTTGGGGTCTCGCGGCGGGTCGTCCGGCCACCCGCGCACGGCCTCGACCAGCGCGTCCTGCACGGCGTCCTCGGCCGACGCGAAGTCCGCTCCGCGCCGGACGAGGACACCGATCACCGCGGGCACGAGGTCCCGCAGCAGCGCCTCGTTCACTCGGTGACCGTGGGCAGCGTCGGCCAGCAACGGCCGGACCTCCAGCCATTCGTGGATCGGCGTCCCGCCGGGCCCGGGGGCCGCCGACAGCTCCCCCGCCAGTTGCACCGCGCGGTCCCACGACTCCACGTCGATGACGTACCACCCGGCGATCAGGTCCTTGGTCTCGACGAACGGACCGTCGGTCACCGGCGGCCGTCCCTCGCCGTCGTACCGCACGAACGCGCCGTCGGGCGCCAGCGCCTGGGCGTCGACGAACTCGCCCGTTTCCTCCAGCTTGGCCCCGAAGTCGCGCATGAACTGCATGTGCGCGTCGACCTCGCCCGGCGTCCACTGGTCCATCGGCACGAAGTCGACGGCCGGCGCCGGGCCGCCTCGGTAGTGCTTGAGCAGCAGGTACTTGGCCATCATGTTCTCCTTACGCGTACGGCCCGGGTGGCCGTGTGCACTGCGGGGACGGAGCCGCGATCGAGTTCTCGACAACCCACCGCGACCTTTCCTGAGACCTTTCCTGAGACCTTTCCTGAGACCTTTCCGAAGCCGATGAGCCTTGCGATCGTTCCCGGTCTGTACCCCGTACCGATCACCAGCACGCGAGGAGAACAGCATGACCGCTACCTACACCTTCGACGTCTTTTCCAGCCTCGACGGTTACGGCGCCGCCAGCGAGAACTGGACCGGCTACTGGGGCAAGCAGGGCCCAGAGTTGCTCGACCACCGCCTCGCTCTGTACGACACCGAGCAGCGGATGGTCTTCGGTGCCAACACATATCGGGCCTTCGCGCGGATGCTGGCCGAGAGCACCGAGGAGTCAGACGTGCGTGACCCCTGGGTCACCCGGATGTGGAGGATGCCGGCAACGGTGGTGTCGACGACGCTGGGCGAACCCCTCGACTGGCCGGACGCGACCGTCGTCAGCGGTGACGCCGTCGACGTTGTCGCCAGGCTCAAGGAGGAGTCCGAGGTGCCGTTGCGTTCGCACGGCAGCTTGTCGATGAACCGGGCGCTGATGGCCGCCGGCCTGGTCGACCGCGTGCAGGTGACGCTTTTCCCGGTCATCACCGGTCGGACCGGGTTGGACCCGATCTTCCAGGGTGCGGCCGACTTCGACCTGGAGCTGATCGAGAACCGGACGCTCGACGGCCGCACCCTGGAGCTCGTCTACCGACCCACCCTGCACTGACCCAGCAACACCGAGCACGGTCGTCGGCACGGCGGGTCAGGACATGTACTCCTCGACCTCCGGCTCCCACTTGTGCGTCCAGTCCGACCCGACCTCGTGTTGGCTGGCATCGGCGACATGGCGTTCGTGGCCCTTTCCGGCGGGCAGCAGTCGGACGATGACCGATTTGGAGGTCGGCGTGTTGCTTTCCAACGCGGTCGAGTCCAACGGGATGAGGGGGCTGGTCTCCGGGTAGTACGCGGCCGCGGAACCCCGCGGGGTGTCGTAGCCGACGATTCTGAATGCCTTCACGCTGCGGACGACATCGTCGTCGGGCCAATGGGTCTCGATGTCCACGAGCTGACCGTCGGTGAAGCCGGACGCCTTGATGTCATCCGGGTTGAGGAAGATCACCTTGCGACCGCCCTCGATGCCCCGGTAGCGGTCCGACAGCCCGTAGATGGTGGTGTTGTACTGGTCGTGACTACGCAGCGTCTGCAGGACGAGGTGCCCGGTGGGCACCTGCAGCGCCTCGACCGGTGAGACGACGAACTCCGCCCGACCGGACTGGGTCGTGAACGTCCGGCTGTCCCGCGGCGGGTGCGGCATGACGAACCCACCCGGCCGGCGAACGTTGACCTCGTAGGCCTCGCACCCCGACACCACCCGGGAGATGTGCTTGCGGATGACGCTGTAGTCCTCTCGCATCCCCTTCCAATTGATGCCGTACCGATCCCCCAGCGTTGCCTCGGCCATTCGGCAGACGATCTCCACCTCCGACTTCAGGAACGGACTGGCCGGCTGCAGCGGCCCCCGCGAGGCATGCACCGAGCAGGTGGAGTCCTCCACCGAGATCCATTGCTCGCCACTGGCTTGGATGTCGATCTCGGTCCGACCCTTGGTCGGCAGGATGAGCGCCGTCCGCCCGCAGACCAGGTGCGAACGGTTCAGCTTGGTGGAGATGTGCACGGTCAGCCGGGCCCGCCGCATCCCCTCCATGACCACCTCGGTGTCGGGCGCGGCCTGCACGAAATTGCCGCCGAGACCGATGAAGACGTGGGCCGTGCCGTCCCGCAGCGCGCGGATCGAATCGACGGCGTCCAATCCGTGCTTGCGGGGCGGATCGAACCCGAATTCGAGCCGCAGTGCGTCCAGGAAGTTGTGCGGCGGCCGCTCCCAGATTCCCATCGTTCGATCGCCCTGCACATTCGAGTGCCCACGCACCGGGAACAGACCCGCGCCGGGTTTGCCGATGTTGCCCTGAGCGAAGGCCAGGTTGCAGACCTCCCGGACAGTGGCCACGCCATTGCGGTGCTGGGTCAGGCCCATCGCCCAGCAGAACACGGTCGCCGTCGACGCGCGGAGCAGCTGCGCCAACTCGGTGATCTGCTCGCGGGTCAGCCCGGTCACGCCGGTGACCATCTCCCAGTCGATGCCGCTGACGTGCGCCTTCCACTCGGTGAACCCGGTGGTGTACCGGTTGATGAAGTCATGGTCCAGCGCGTCCCACTGCACCAGCAGCGACCCGAGCGCCTGGAACAGCGCCAGATCCCCGTTGATCTTGATCGGCAGGTGCAGGTCGGTGAGCTTCGTCCCGTCGCCGACCACGCCCCTGGGGTTCTGTGGGTTCTTGAAGGCGACCAGGCCGGCTTCGCGCAGCGGGTTGATCGACACGATCGTCGCGCCGTTGCGCTTGGCGACCTCCAGTGCAGCCAGCATTCGCGGATGGTTGGTGCCAGGGTTCTGGCCGGCCACGATGATCAACTGCGCGTGATACACGTCATCGATGCTGACCGAGGCCTTGCCGATCCCGATCGATTCGGCCAGCCCGACGCTCGTCGACTCGTGGCACATGTTCGAGCAGTCGGGCAGGTTGTTCGTGCCGAATGCGCGGACGAAAAGCTGGTAGGCGAAAGCACTCTCGTTCGAGGCGCGGCCCGAGGTGTAGAACGTGGCCTCGTCCGGTCCGGCCAGCGCGTTCAGCTCGGTGCCGATGATCCGGAACGCCTCGTCCCAGTCGATCGGTGTGTAATGCGTCGCGTCCGGCCGCTTGACCATCGGCTGGGTGATCCGCCCCTGCTGGCCGAGCCACCATTCGGAGTGCCCGTCCAGGTCCGCGATGCTGTGCGCGGCAAAGAATTCCGGTGTCGCCCTGGCGGTGGTGGCCTCTTCGGCGACAGCCTTGGCCCCGTTCTCGCAGAACTCGGCCGTGTGCCGGTGCCCGAGTTCCGGGTCGGGCCACGCGCAGCTCATGCAGTCGAACCCGTCGGCCTGATTCAGCTTCATCAATGTCTGGGCGGTTCGCTTGGGACCCATCTGAGCGAGCGCGCGCTGCATGGACACCTTGACGGCCTTGACCCCGGCCGCATATTCCTTCTGATGGCCGACCGTGACATCCGATTCGGCGTAGTCCTCAAGACTGTGCGGGTCACGCATCGTCGCTCCCATCCGACCGGCCGCCGGGTCCGTAGCCACCCGTGGCTGCCAACCTAACCGGCCGATGGCTCGGCCGGAACAGGTTGTCTGCCCACCGGAAGTGTCGATCCGCAGTGTCTGCCGACGGTGGCCAGCGACGCGCGTGCGCACCTTCCGACCCGGTAGCGTCCCGAGGCGTGCAAGCAGCGTCGAACGCAGGAACGACCACCGGCCGACGAGCCGTCTTTCTCGATTACGACGGGACCTACGCGGACCACGGGGTCGTGCCGGACGGGCACGTCCTCGCCGTCCGCGCGGTGCGCGCCGCCGGGAACCTGGTGTTCCTGTGCACCGGCCGGCCCCGGTCGATGGTCCTCTCATCGGTGCTCGCCGAGTTGGACGGCTTCGTCGCGGCGGCCGGCGGGTACGTCGACGTCGGCGGAAAAGTGTTGGCCGACCATCGCTTTCCGGGAGAACTGGCTGCGCAGGTGGTGTCGCTGCTGGACGAGCATGACGTCGCGTACCTGCTGGAGGCACCGGAGGCGGTGTACGGCCCACCGGGCGTCGATCGTCGGCTGGCCGCCCTGCTGCTGGGGCACCTGCGGTCCTCCGACCATCCGGACCGAGAAGGGCCGCGGGACATCCTCGACGCCCTGCGCATGTCGGACGACCTCACGACCGCCTCCTTCGGCAAGATCACCTGCTTCGACTGTCCGGTCCCGGTCGCCTCCATCGCCGAGCAGATCGGACCGGAGCTCGGGGCGCTGCCCAGCTCCATTCCCGACATGGGCGATTCCGCCGGCGAGCTCTACCTCTCCTGGATCCACAAGGCGCTCGGTATCCAGACGGTCATCGACCACCTCGGGATCGATCGCGAGCAGGTCGTCGCCGTCGGAGACGGACTCAACGACATCGAAATGCTCGAGTTCGCCGGGACGGCGGTCGCCATCGAGGGCAGCAACCCCCGCGTGCTGAAAGTTGCCGATCACGTCGCTGCGGGACCGCACCAGGAGGGCCTGGTGTCGATGTTCGTCGAACTCGGACTGGTGGGCGCAGCCTGACGCGAGCCCGTCGGTCCCGTCAGCTCAGCCCGTCAGCTCAGCAGACCTTCTCGGTAGTCCGTCACGGCAGGATCTCGACGTACCCGTCGGTGCCGTGCACGCGGATCCGCTGCCCATCGGGGATCAACCGGGTGGCATCCACCACACCGACGACGGCCGGTAGGCCGTACTCCCGCGCGATCACCGCTCCATGCGTCATCAGGCCCCCGACCTCGGTGACCAGCCCGGCGATCGCCACGAACAGCGGGGTCCAGCTGGGGTCCGTGTAGGCCGTGACAAGAATGTCGCCGGGTTCGAGATCGGCCCGGGCCATGTCCAGGATCACCCGAGCCCGGCCCTCGACGACCCCGGCGGAAACCGGTAGGCCGACCAGGGCACCGGTCGGCACGTCATCGCGTCGGTACGTCCCGATGATCACCTCGCCGTCCGAGGTGAGCACCCGGGGCGGCGTGAGTGCTTGATACGACCTGAACGCATCCTGACGCATGGCGATGAGCTGGTCATCCACCTGGTTCGTGCGCACGACGTCATGGAGCTCGGCGAACCTCAGGTAGTAGATGTCTTCCCGCTCACGAAGCACGTGGGCCTGGACCAGACGCTCGGCCTCGTCCAGCAATGCCCGCTTGTAGACGAAGTAGCGGCTGACCATGCCGTACTTCGGATACTCCCGATAGCCGATGAAAGTCCGTACCCGGTCGATCATTCGCTTCGTCTCGTCAGCCTTCTGGTCTCCGTCCGGCAACGCCCGCAGGCGCTCCAGCAACTCCTGCTCCTTCGCCCACGCCTCCTGCCGCCCTCGCTCGAAGCGCCGCGCTCCGGCGCCCGGCTCGAAGTTCTTGATGTTGCCGAGAATCACCGGCACGAGCGTCCAGGGGCGCTCGCTCCAGCGCGGCCGGGTGATGTCGATCTCGCCGACACAGCGCATGCCGTACGTGGCGAGCCATGACTCGATGGCGTCCCGCGCGTCCCGCCCACCCGGGATTTCGGCCAGCTCATCCAGGAAACTCTCGTCCTCGACATTCTGCAGGAACGCCACCACCTGCGGATGCGGCCGGATCACGTCGGCGACATCCAGGAGCGCCAGTCCCATCTCGGACGTGACGTTGTGGGGAACGGACTGGGTGAGCGTGTCAGCCGCGTTCTTCTCGCCCAGCCACTCCTGCAGGTGATCGCCCAGCCACCACGCGGCCTCCATCGCCGACATGAACACCTGATGGCTCTGCGGATCGAACAGGATCCGGCGCAACTCCTGGATGTCCGTCTGGATGAAATCGAGCAGTGCCTCTCCGGTCTTGGTCCGGATCTCTTGTTCCGCTGCGGCGATCGACGCCTCGCTGCGGCCGATCAGCTCGGTGACGATGGCCGGATCGGTCTCGATCGGGTCCGGAGCGCCGGGGAACAGTGGCCCGGGGGTGCCTTCGTCAGGCAGCGGCCGGAGGAAGCCGTCGCGCTCGAGAATGGTGTGCAGCGCACTTCCGATCAGCGGATCGGACCTCCCGAGCGCCTCGATGAGTCCGGCTCGGCTCGCCGGCGACGCCAGTCTTCGGGTGACGTCGACGAACAGCCGGCCACCGGCCTCGGCCATCGGCGCTGGGGTCGTCATCTGCCAGAAGGAGAGCCCGAGAGGCTTCATCGCGTCGGTCATCATCTGCTGGTGCCCGACCGACAGGTAGACGTGGTTCTCACTGTCGCCGGACTCGGGAATCGGGAACAGCGTGGTGATCGGCCGGCTCTGGACGATCGCGAATTCTTCGCCGCTCGTTCCTCGCGCCGACGAATCCGTGCCCGATGCTCGCTCCGCAAGCTCGCCGACGCTTCCGACCAGGCACCATTCGATGTCCTGCGGGCGGCCGAAATGCGCTTCGATCCGCCGACCCAGCTGCGCGAGCCGGAGGACCTGCGCCTCCGTCAGCGCAGGCTGCGCCTGCCGCTCCGGGTCGATCGCCACTTCCTGCGTTCCGCCGGCCGGCGAGGGCTGGATGGCAAGTCGTTTGCTGGCAACCGTTCTGGAGATAATCTTGCCGTCGCGCACAGCGAACACATCCGCGTTCGCCAGACCGGAGACCAGACCCTCACCGAGACCGAAGCCCGCCTCCACGGAGACGACCCGCCGGTTGGACGTGACGGGGTCAGCGGTGAACATGATGCCGGCTGCTTGCGGGAGCACCATTCGCTGCACGACCACGGCCATCTGGACTTTCCGGTGGTCGACGCCGTTCCGCAGGCGATAGGTCACGGCCCGCTCGGTGAACAGCGATGCCCAGCATCGGCTGACGTGCTGAAGGACCGCGGCCGGACCCACCACGTTCAGGTACGTGTCCTGCTGACCCGCAAAGGAGGCCGTTGGCAGGTCTTCTGCCGTCGCGCTCGATCGAACGGCGTAGGCTGCCTGCTCGCCGAGTTGGGCCAGCGCGCGGGTGATCGCCGCTGCCAGATCGCCCGGAATGGCGATCCCTTCGACGGCCACGCGGATCTCCGCGCTCAGCATGCGGATGGCCTCCCGGTCATCCGCGGTTCACCCGGGACAGCCGATCGAGCCGATCATCGATCGACGGCGCTTCGGCCACGACCCGTAGGAAGGCGTCCGTCGTCACGCAAAAGCCGGCCGGCACCCGGATGCCGTCGATCCGCGACAGGGCCCCGAGGTTCGCGCCCTTGCCGCCAACGACCCGACCTGCGTCTGGTCAACCTCCTGCAGACCCACCACGAACTGCTCGAGCATCGCGACACCTCCAAGGCAGCCGTACTCGGTTGCACGGCCTGGGTCGATCGAATCACCGAGCCTCCAGTTCTGTCGAAGCGGCGCAAATCTACCTTGGCGAGAGTTGATTTCCTACTTCGAGTGAGATAGAGACTGTGTCCGTTCGGTGCCGATGACACGAGCCGGCAGGAGCGCGGATGAATGAACCTGCACCGTCGGCCGGGGTGTACAGCATCTCGGTGGCCGCGGAACTGCCCGGGCTGACGGTCCGGACGCTGCGACTGTATGAGCGGCGCGGACTTGCTCCGACCGGTCCGCACCCAGGGCGGCACCCGACGCTTCAGCCAGGACGACCTTCGCCGGGCGCGACGGATCGCCGACCTGGCCGACCAAGGAGTCAACCTCCCCGGGATCGGCAAGATCCTCGACCTGGAACGGAACACCACCGACCTGCAAGCGGACAACGCAGCACTCCAGGCCGACAATGCCGCCCTGCGGGCCGACAACACTCGACTGCAGGCCGACCACGGTCGACGGCCCGCCGGCAGCCGACACTCCGACGACGAGCCTCACCGGTCGCGCCGCTCCCCGCCAATGGACGCCGCGACCAGTCCTCCAGGCCGGGATGACCGCGTCCGGTTCGGTGTTCCTGCCATCCCGATCCCACGACAGGCGGCGCGTGAGGAGGTCAGCGCATGTCCACTTCCATCAACCCGACCAGCTGGGCACCTAGATCCAGGGCTGCATCGTCGACGTCACCGAGATTCCGGACCCAGCCCCTGCGGTGGACCGCGCAGCATCCCGCGCCGTCATCGAACAAGCCAGGGGTCGCTTGATGATCAGCTACGGGATCGACCACACCGAGGCGTTCGACCTGCTCCGACGGCATTCCCAGAGCAGCAATATCAAGGTCCGCGATATCGCCGCCCTCATCGTCGGCAACATCGGCAACCCGCAGCTGGCCCAGCTGCCTGCCGCGAGCAGGATCACCCACATCCTGCGTCACCTCGACCGCCCGGACAAACTCACCGCGCCCCGCACTCCGCGGCAGGTCGACACATCGCCATGACGTCGATGAACGGCACCGGCGCGGAAATGCGCCTGCGTACGGCCCTCGATGCGGCGTCGTCATCGGCGCGACTGCAGGGCGCACTCTCCGCCGGCACCAACCCCGATCCGCGGTTCATCGGGATCCTTGTGGATCGCTGCGCGGTCGAGCCCGACTTCTTCGTGCGAGACATGCTCACCTGGGCGCTCACCAGGGCATACCTCGGCGCAGACGGTTCCGTATCTGCTCGACCAGGTACAGGCCGGTGTGCCACAGGCGAGAAGCCAAGCGCTGCATACACTGTCGAAGATCGGCGATCCTCGGGGTTGGTCCGGCGATCAGCACCGCCGTCCTGCACGATGCCGATGACGAAGTGGCCCGCAGCGCATGGCGCGCTGCTGTCGCCCTCGTTCCGGCCGGGAAGGAGGGCGACCTTGCCAGGGAGCTGTGCACCCAGCTGGGCCGAGGCGACCGGGAAGTGCAGCCAGCCTCAGCCGCGCGATCGCCGCACTCGGCGACGTCATCCTGCCGATTCTGCCGAGCACGCAACGCACGGTCAGGAGGGCGTCCGCACGCACGCGATCGCCACCGAACAGCTGCTGCACGACCCAGAGGAGGATTTCGAGGCTGCAGTCGCCGAAGCAAAACGCATCGCTGCCCTCACCAACGCTCCGACCCTCGACGCCGACCACGACGATCGGTGAGACCGACCTGCGGTCGGCGATGCCCAACCGGTCAGGTTTCGAGAAGTGTCACCACGCGGCCGCCCACTAACCTGTCGACGAAAGGCCGGAAAGCCCGAGCCTGACGCGGCAAGATTGGAGCCCAACAATGACCACGAGCACCGCCAAAGGCGAAACCACCGGATTCAGCCAGCAGGAGCGGGACGCGATGAAGGCGCGGGCCGCCGAGTTGCGCGCGGAGGGGAAGAAAGGCGCCAAGCAGGCCGATGGATTGCAGGCCGTCGTGGACGCCATCGCGGCGATGACACCGGAGGACCGTGCGCTCGCCGAACGCGTGCACGTCACGGTGACGGCGACCGCCCCCGACCTGTCGCCGAGGACCTGGTACGGCATGCCCGCCTACGCGAACGCGGACGGAAAGGTCGTCGTGGCGTTCAAGAACGCGGGGAAGTTCAACCTCCGGTATTCGACTTTGGAGTTCCAGGATGCCGCGAAGCTGGACGACGGCGATCTGTGGCCGGTGTCGTTCGCAATTGTGAAATGGAGCCCTGCCGTGGAGGAGAAGATCGCCGAATCGATGGCGACGGCAATCTCGTGACGCGTCGGTGTCTTTGACGGTCAGGTCGGCGCTCACCGGCCCCAGATATTGTTCACCGGACCGCAATTCCTCGACGATATTTCCCGCGATAAAAACGGGGTTTCTGGCTCCCTGTCAGTCCTGTGGACAGGGACGCTCCGCGTGCAGGCCGCCGACGGTATCAACCGCGGTGGCGATCGGACCGAAAGCCACCCGCGCCGGGACGAAAAGGTCGGTCCGGGCATCGGTGAAGACGTACAGCATCAGCGGGGTCAGTGCAGGGGTGATGGCGCCGAACAGCACGGTGATGACCATCGCGACTGCGGCGTCCGGACCGACCGGGCCGGAGGGAGCCTGCGACACGGTGTCGTTGGCGGAAATGTCCAAGGGGCCACAGCCGGACGTTTCGGCCGCAGTACCGGACGCGGTGCCGCCACCGCAACCGCTGATCACGCCGCCCAGCAGCGATCCCGCCAGTACGACCGCTCCCCACCGCCGAAATCGATCGCGCGTCATCCGCACCCCGCAAAATCGAGCCTCGCACATCAGCATCAGATATTCGAACAATGGAACGTGCGGTCAAATACAAGTCTGCCAACGTTTGGCACTCTGCGTCCGCGACCCCGTCATCGCACCTGGCTTCATCCCGTAGCAATCGTTTGATGTACCTGCTGCGGGTGCTGTCCGAGCATGCCCGTTTGACATCACCTACTCCGTGACTGCGGTTGTCCGCGACCGGCCGGAACTCGAATCCGTAGCCGGCACCGCGGACATCTGCGGTGTTGCCGTCGAAGACGTTGCTCTTGACCACGCCGCCCGTGGTTCCCTCCTTGATGTCGACCGATTCCGCAGTTGTCCCGTTGGTCGTGTTGCCGACGATCACATTCCGATCGCTCCGATCCGGCTCGCACCCGGAAATCTGACACCAATTGCTCCGCGCGGTCCCCACATAGCTGCCTTCGCCGAATTGCTCCTCGATCAGCCCGTCCGGGAAACCCTCAGGCTGCGAAGCGCATTGCTGTCGTCGGGGAGAAGTGGGCACCATCGTCGCATCAGCGCCATCATTCGCCGCGCTCAGAGTGTTCGGGCCCGACGCCTCAACCGCAGTCGCAGTCGAATGATGAACGTTTCACGGAGCGCACTGAACCGATGGTCAGGCTCCCCGGCCGCGGACGGCCGCGGCCCTCGGGTGCGGAATTGATTCGCCAGGTCGTGGCCGTGCTCGGTGTGCAATTGCAGAACGTCCTCGGGGTGCGGAAACATCATGGAGCCCTCCAGCTCGGTGTGCGGCGCGTCCGATGCAGCGTGCTGGGCCGGGCTGTCACCGGACTGAATCCCCGCTGAACTGTCCTGAACGCATGCAGGGATGCCAGGATTGGCTCGCCACAGATCTGTTGGGAGCGTCACCAGCTGGTGCGCCGAGGGACGCTTTGGGGGCGCGAAGGGTGGACGTTCGGGTTCTCGGACCGCTGCAGCTGGACCACGCCGGGTCATCCGTGCCGCTGGGTGGGACGAAGCAGCGCGCGGTGCTGGCGATGCTGGCGTTGCGGGCCAACCACGTGGTGTCCACCGACGCGCTGGTCCACGGCCTGTGGGGCGATTCCGCGCCACGCAACGCGACGAACGCGGTTCAGGTGTACGTGTCCCGGCTGCGGAAGGCACTGACCGTGGCGGGACTCCAGGGCGGTGAGTGCACGGTCAGCCGCCGGGTGCCGGGGTACGTGCTCGAGATGGACCAGTCAGACGTCGACGTGGCGCGGTTCGACGAGGCAACGCGGCAGGCCGCCAGGATGCTCGGGTCGAACCCGGCAGCAGCAGCGGAACGGCTACGGGTGGCGCTCGGCTGGTGGCGGGGCGAGCCGCTGGCCGAGTTCGTCGCGGAACCGTTCACCACCAGCGAGATCCCGCGATTGCAGGAGCGGCGGTTGACCGCGGTCACCACGCTGATGGACGCCGAACTCGCGGTCGGTCGGCATGCGGAGGTCATCGGCGAGCTGACCGACCTGGTGGCCAGGTACCCGGTGAACGAACGGCTTCCGGCGCAGCTGATGACCGCCCTGTACCGGACCGGCCGGCAGGGTGAGGCGCTGCAGGTGTACCACCGCGCCCGGCTGTCCCTGGCCGAGGATCTCGGTGTTGACCCCGGCCCAGAACTGCGGGATCTGGAGGCCAGGATCCTGGGCCACGACCCGACCCTGGACTGGACGCCGCCGGATCCACCCCCAGAATTCACCCCGACGAATCACCCGACGACGACCACCGACAACCGCACCGCGGCGCACAGCGACCCCGGGAGTAGCGGCGCCCACCGGGTGTGGGGAATACCCGCCCGGTCGGTGGCCTTCACCGGCCGGGTCGACCTGCTGGATGCGCTGCGGTCGGCGGTCCGTGCGGGCGCGCCGGCGGTGGTCCATGCCGTGCACGGCATCGGCGGCGTCGGCAAGACCACGATCGCCATCGAATACGCGCACCGGTACGGCGACGACTACGACGTCGCGTGGTGGATCCCGGCGGAGAATCCCGCCCTCATTCCCGATCGGCTGGCCGAGTTGTCCCGTGCCCTTGGCCTTGCCGCGGCTACCGATGGCGCGGACGCTGCCGTTGCGCGGCTTTTCGGCCGGCTCCACGGTACAGACCGATGGCTGCTGATCTTCGACAACGCCGAGGACCCGTTGGCGCTGAACAGCTTTCTGCCCGCCGGTGCCGGGCACATCGTCATCACTTCCCGCAACCCGGACTGGCACGGCATGGCCAGCACGCTGGAGGTCGCGGAATTCACCCGCACCGAATCCACCGCGCTCCTGCGCTCCCGACTGCCGGAACTGGCTGATGCCGAGGTTGACCGGGTCGCCGAGGCCCTTGGCGACCTGCCGCTGGCGGTGGATCAGGCCGCGGCGCTGCTCGCCGACACAGGCCTCGGCGTCGACACCTACCTCGACCTGCTCAGTCAACGGACCCCGGAGGTCCTCACCCACGGAGCCGGGCAGCACCCGTCGGTCGCCGCGTCCTGGGCCGTCGCCGTCGACCGGCTCACCGCCGATGACCCCGCCGCGGCGGAACTGCTCACCCTGATCGCCTGGCTCGCACCGGAACCCGTACCGCTCAGCCTGATCAGCGAGCACCCCGACCTGCTACCGCCACCGCTCAACGACACCGCGCCCGATCCTCTCCGGTTCGCTGCGTGCGTCTCCCTGCTGCGCAGCCGCGGCATGGCGCGCATCGTCCGCGGAAGTGTGCAACTGCACCGGGTGCCCGCCGCCCTGCAACGCGCGCAGCCCGCCGGCCAACAGCTGGCGACCGGCAACTGGGCCGAGACAGTGGTCCGGCTGCTCCGGACCGCTGTACCCGACAACCCTTGGCACCGCCCCGAGGTCTGGCCGACGTGGAGGCTGATGCTGCCACACGTGCTGGCGGTCACGGACTCGCAGCGGGAACTCTCCGGCGCCACGGACGAGGTGTCCTGGCTGCTGATGACGGCCGGTGGCTACCTGCTGCGGTGCGGTGACCCGCGCAGCGCCCACCAGGTCTTCGACCGCGCCTACCGGCTGAACGAACCGCGGCTGGACCCCGACGACCCCGAGATGCTCGAAATCGCCACATGTTTGGCGGTGGCGCTCAACCTGCTGGGTGAGCATGAACAGGCCGGGCAACTCACCAGGGACGTCTACTTCCGGCGGCGCGGGCTGGGCGCGGACAACCCCCAGACGTGGCGGGCTGCAACGGACTTCGCCATCTATTTGCGATCCCTTGGTCAGCACGTGCAGGCTCGCGAGCTGAACCAGGACGCCTATAGCAGAGCACAACGAATCCTGGGTGATGACGACGAGCTCACCCTCGCGCTGGCCAACGGCCTGGCCATCAACCTGTCCGCGCTCGGTGAACGGGAGCAGGCGCGCCGGCTGAACGAGGACACCCTGCGGCGGTCCCGTCGGCTGCTCGGTCCGAATGACACCGACACGATCGGCACCGCCCACAATCTCGGCAACGATCTGCGCGGGCTGGGCGAGTATCACTCCGCCCTCGAGCTGGACCGGGACACCCACGCCCGCTACCAACGGGCCTTGGGCATCGATCATCCCGACACCCTCGGCACAGCTTGCAATCTCGCGTTGGACCTGCACCTGGTCGGCGACCACCACCAGGCCCGCGCGGTGAACCAGGATGTGCTCACCCGTTCCCAGCGCATCCTGGGCGATGACCACCCGCAGACCCTGCGAGCCGCGCACAACCTCGCGCTGGACCTCGCCGCCCTCGGCGAGCACACCCAGGCGCGGCAGTTGAACCAGGACACCCTGGACCGGCGCCGACGCGTCATGGGGCGCGATCACCCGGACACCCTGGCCACCGCGCACAACCTGGCCAACAATCTCGCCGCCCTCGGCGAGCACACCAAGGCCCGCGAGTTGGACCAGGACACCCTGGACCGCCGCCGACGGGTCATCGGTGAGGATCACCCCGATACCCTTTCCACCGCCAACAATCTCGCCCTCGACCTGGAAGCCATCGGTCAGCAGGCCCAGGAACTGCGGCGGGACACCGCGACACGGTACGTCCGGGTGCTGGGCGTCGACCCACCCGCCGATGCCCGCCCCGTCGCACTGCTGACCACCGACCTGTCCGCGTTCCGCTGACAGGTGCCGCCGGGGTGCGAGGCCAGGCAGTGGACCAAAGGCGCCCCCGGCTGCCATCACCAGCCATTGCCGATCGGGTTGGCGCTGTTCGGGTTCCAGCCCAAACCACCAGTCGGGTCCTGCTCGCCACGGCCCGTGTAGCGATACCACAGCAGGTCGCCGTTCTGCGCCACCGCGTACAGCACCGTGCCGATCCCGCCGGAGTCGTCCGTTCCACCGGTCAGGTGCCGGAAGTTCTGCCACCCACGGCCCACCTGGTTTCCCGAATTCGCATGCCAGCCGGTGGCTCCCGAGCGGTCCGCTATCCCGGTTCCCTGGTATGAATACCAACGGAGCGCGCCGTCATCCTGCACCGCGAAGATGTCACCGCCGGCCCCGACGATGCGTTGGAAGGCTGCCCAGCCGTTGCCGACGACATTGCCCGAGTTGGCATCCCAGCCCGCCGCTCCGGAGCGATCACTTTCACCGTTGCCGCGGTATTGATACCAGCGGAGGTCGCCGTTGGGTTCGACTCCGAAGACGGTGATCCCCTTCGAATTCCGGCCCTGTTGGGGAAGAACGAACACATGCACGAAGCTCTGCCAACCGTTGCCGATCGCGTTGCCGGAGTTGGGGTGCCATCCGGTCGCCCCAGACCGGTCGGCGCGCCCGTCGCCCGCGTACTGATACCAGAGCAAATCGCCGTCCGGCTGAATCGCGAGCACCACACCATCACCGGCGCCGAGGACGTGCAGGAAGTTCTGCCAGCCGTTGCCGATCGCGTTGCCGGAATTCGGCTGCCATCCCAGCGCACCTGAGCGGTCGGGCTCGCCATGCCCGAGGTATCGGTACCAGATCAAGTCACCGTTTGTCGGGATCGCGAAGATCCGCCCGACGTTGGGCAGTCCGCTGTCGACAGCCGTGGTGCCGTTGCCCGAGTAGAGCATTTGAGTCATGGTCATTCTGTCGTTCCTCCTGAAAAGGCTGGTGCCGACCCGCGGCGCCCGTTGCGACCGCATCGTTACGGGGATGATGTTTCGCCTAACGCGATTGATACACGGCCGCAAAGCTGTGCTGTGCGCTCATCACAGGGGAAGTCGGCTGCACGTCAGTGAGTTCCGTGCGAGGGCGGTCGATCGGCCCACGAATTCATCGGGCCAGTTGGATCCGGCCCCGACTGGTCGGCAAGGACCTGTCGGGCATCTGGCAGGTACCGGACCGTGGCCCCGGTGCGCGTGATGGGCAACCGCGCGGTCTGGCGGGAAACGAAGACGGCATGGCGACCGCCGACCGCCGCCAGCCCCGGCATGGCCAGCTCGATAACGTGCAGGCTGCACCTTCCGCTGACCGTGGGCACCGCACCGTCCGGCAGCGGACCTCGTTCTGGTCCACACCGTCGCCCTGCAGGCAGCGGATCGTTCCGATTCAGCGGGCAGCGGTGTCGGCGGCAGGGGCACCAGTCAGGCGCCGAGACATCACCCCCTGCGTTCACCGTTCAGGAATCTCTGAGAATCGTTGTGTTGGATGAACCTCATGACCGAACCGATTCCTGTGCCCGCCCTGCTTGGCCGGGTGGAACGTGACCCGCGGGGCGTCCTGTGGGCGGTGCTGTACCACGGCGGCAAAGTCTCAGCCCGCGAACAGGTCCGATCCGCGCGACGCGGGCGACGGCGGGTCACCGATATGCTGCTCGCCGCCCTCGACGCCGGACAACCTCACTGGTGCAGCAGTTTCGCCTAGCATCGCCTCCCCCAGCATCGGCACACCAGATTACCGGTCAATCCCCGGCGAGACCGTTTGGACTGCGCTTGTGCCCTCCGAAGAGGTGCGCACGGAATAGTTGCCTGTGCTGACTTTCTGTACGCATTCCGTTGACTCCAGCCCGCTACGTCCCGGAATATCGGATATCCCCCGTATCTCCGGTGGAAGGGAATAACTCATGCGTTTCCCGATCAGCCCATCGACCCGGTGACTCCGGCGCAGCTGACGCGCAGGACAGCCCTGCTGGCCCTGATGGGCGGCGTGCTGGCCGGCTGCGGTGTCACCGCGAAACCCGCCGCCGGGCCGGCCCGGTCGCCAGCGGCCACCACACCGTCGGGCACATCGGCGGTTGCGGTCAGGGTCAGCTACGGCCCCGATCCCGCGCAGTTCGGCGACCTGTACCTCCCGGGCGGCTCAGCGTCGTCCTCGTCATCGCTGCCGGTCGTCGTTCTCCTGCACGGCGGTGGGTGGAAGGCCGGGTCGACCCTGGACCTGTTGACCCCTACGCGCGGGAACTGGCCGCCAGCGGAGTCGCGGCCTGGAACCTGGAGTACCGGGAAGTCGGCAACGGCGGCGGGTGGCCCGGCACCTTCCAGGACGCTGCAGCCGGCGTCGACGCGCTGGCCGGACCCGTCCAGCAGGCCAGCCGGGAACCGGCTTGATACCCGCCGGGTCCGCGCCGTCGGCCATTCGGCCGGTGGGCACCTGGCCGTGTGGTTGGCCGGCCGGCCGAAACTGCCCGCCGGAGCACCAGGCGCGGCACCCGCGGTGCGGCTCACCGCGGCGGTCGGGATGGCGCCGGTGCTGGACCTGGAGCGGGCCGCCACCGACGACGGGGACCGCAACGTGGTCAACCTGATGGGCGGCACGCCCACCCAACAACCGGCCCGGTACGCGGTCGGCTCACCGATCCAGATGCTGCCCGTGGGCATCCCGGTGACCTGCGTGCACGGCGACGCCGACGCCACCGTCCCCATCGCCCGCAGCCAGCACTACGTCGCCACCGCCCAGGCCGCCGGTGACCCCGCCCGGCTGATCACCCTGCCCGGCGGGACCCACCGCACCGTGTCCGGCGGCAAAGGCTGGGAACTGGCCAGAAGCGCGGTCCTCAACGGCATCTGAACCACCGGCGCCGGGTCCTCACCCCGGCGGATTCATCCAGATCGCAGTGAGCTGCCCGGAGACGTTGCTGATGTCGATGGCCCAGGAATTGCAGCTCACCGCCAGGAGCGGGTGCGATCGGCGCTGACCTGGAAGCTGCTCTCGAAACCCAGCCAGTCGCCGCCGTGGCCGATTTGGCCGTTGCCCTCCGACGAACAATCCGGCCCCGTACCGCGGACCACCCGGGAAGATCTCGACCGAGTTGCCCAGCTGCGCGGCGAGCAATGCTCGGCCCTCCGACGCGGGGCTTGCGGTAGTTGTCCGCCCACCGGACCAACTCGGAGGGAGTGGTCTGCAGCGCGCCGTCGCCGATCGGCTCCCACCGCTCGTTGTCGTTGGCCCGCAGGACACCGGTGTCCATGTCGTAGTTGACCGCCCGGCCCGGGATCGGGTTGATCGCGTCGACCACCATGTTCAGGCCGAGCGGATCGAAGATGCGCCGGCGCAGGAAGGTGGCGAAGTCGGTGCCGGACACCTTCGCGACGATCTCGGCGAGCAGCACGTAGTTGGAGTTTGAGTACTCGAAGTGGTCGCCGGGGGTGTACTCCAGCGCCGGCACCGCGCGCAGCTCGTCGACGATCATCTGCTGGGTGACATGGTCGGTGCGCCAGTAACCCTTGGCGTCGAACAGATTGATGTAGTCGGGGATGCCGGTGACCTGGTGGATCATCTGGTCGAGCGTGACGTGCCGGCCCAGTCGGGAAGCCGTCGAGGTGGTCGGCGAGAGTGTCGGTCAGGCTCAGCCGGTGCCGCTGTGCGAGGAGCAGGACCGCCGCGGCGGTGAACTGCTTGGCGACCGAACCCGCGTCGAAGATCGTGCGCGGGGTGATCCGGATGCCGGCGGACACATCGGCCAGTCCACGGACACCGGTCCACACGACGTTGCCCTTCTCGCCGAAGGCCGCCGAGCAGCCCGGCGCGTCGGCGGCCAGGCTGTCCAGCACCGCCTGGGCACGCGCGGCGACGTCGGCGGGCACCCGCGGCCACCTGCATCCCGGGTGGACCCCGGTCGTCCGTCGGGATCCCGGAGCGGTGACCGTCACGCAGGCCCGACCCCCGTCGTCCTGCGGCCGGTCCCCGCGATCGCCGGCTGGGGAACGACCAGCGCCAGGCCGACGAGCACGGCGGCGGTCGCGACGAACGTGGTGAGCGGTCGAAGCCATCGCATGTCGGGTCCTCCGGTTCTCCGGTGGCCGGCGCACCCTCGTCGGAGCCGGCCCGCGCGCTGAGCGTCGTGCCGGGCGGTCGCGAAAAGGTCGCCATTCGGTCGATATGCCCGATAGCGGCGCGGTGGGAGGGTGGGAGTCGTCCCGTTCGCAGCCGGATCGCGACCGGTCCGGTCGATGCTCATCACAGTGTTTCGTCACCGCGGAAGGGAGGGCCTGGTGACGCACGACAAGCGGAGTCGGTGAGCAGGCGCGCGTGACCATCGACGTGCTCGGGCCGCTGCGCGTCGGCGGGCCGCGGGCGCCGGTCACCGTTCCGCGGCGTCAAGGAGCGGACCCTGCTCGCCATGCTCACCGCCGACCGCGGCCGGACGGTGCCGGTCCCGGACCTGGTGGAAGCGCTGTGGGGCAGGCGCCGCCACCGTCGCGCAGAAGTCGTTGCAGACGTTCGTGCTGCGGATCCGCAAGGCGCTGGAGCCGGATCGGTCCGCCCCCGCGCTGGTGATCACCGAGCGGCGGTTACCGCTCGAGGTGCCGGCATGGCGGTCGACGCGGAAAGATTCGCCGAGCTCGCTGCGACCGCTCGGGCCGCGGCGCAGGCCGGGCGCAGCCGCGAGGCGCTGGGCCTGTTCTCGCAGGGGCTGGCGTTGTGGCGCGGCCCGGCGTACGGGGAGTTCGCCGCAGCTGGGTTTGCTCGGGCCGAGGCGCGCCGACTGGACGAGATGCGGCAGAGCGCAGTCGAGGAGTGGACCGCGCTGCGACTGGAACTGGACGGTGCCGATGCCGTGGTGCCCGACCTGGAGCGCCTGGTCAGCGATTGCTGGTCACCTGCGACGCCGGCGGGAACAACGGCTGGCGCAACCGCGCCTGGAAGGCCGGCCTGGCCGCCCTCGCGCAGCAGACCGGGCTGGAGATTACCTGCTGCCACTTCCCGCCCGGCACCTCCAAGTGGAACAAGATCGAGCACCGGCTGTTCTCCCAGATCACCCTCGCCTGGCGCGGCCGCCCGCTGACCAGCCACGACGTCATCGTCAACACCATCGGCGCCGTCACCACCGCCACCGGGCTGACCGTCACCGCCGTCCTGGACCACAACCCCTACCCCACCGGGACCCAGGTCAGCGGCCAGCAGATGCGCGACCTGGAAGACCGCGCGTTAACCCGCCACGGCTTCCACGGCGAGTGGAACTACACCCTGCACCCCGATCCCGGCCCCGCCCCGGCCAGCCCCCCGCCCGCCCCGCCGGCCCCCCCGGCCCAGGCCACCCGCGGCCAGGCCCTGCACGCCCTGGCCAGCCCGGCGCTGACCGGCATAACCCGCCACGACCTCGCCGCCCTGGCCGCCCGCCTCGAACTGCCCGCCGCCGCCGCCCGCGAACAGCGCCTGCACCTGGCCCGCGGCCGCCCCCGCCGCCGCCCCGCCCGCCCGGCCCCGCCCAGGCTCCCCCTGGCCGCCCAGATCCTGGCCACCATCCTGCGCCAGCGCCACGGCCTGCCCCTGCACGCGCTGGCCTACCTGCTCAGCGTCTCCACCGACACCCTCACCGCCGCCGTCAAGACCACCGCCGAACTGCTGCGCCAGCACGACATCACCATCCCCCCCGGCCCAGCCACGCTGCGCACCCTCCAGGACTTCTATGACCACGCCGCCGCCGCCGGCATCACCATCCCCGCCCGTAACACATGACAGACCCGCGACACGCCGCAAACTCACTTTATTTCGGAATGTTTACTATGTGCGGAAAAGTTAC
>CAVPYD010000013.1:0-8126 GCA_963709895.1 uncultured Actinomycetota bacterium
CCGCAAACAGGACGTCAACTGCTCGACCCCGTGACTTGGGTGTCCATGATCGACCGCGTTCCGCCGGCTGATCGGCATGCGGGACCGTGGGTTCTGTCGGGGAGTGGGATCCCGTGGGCGCGGTCGGCGATTCTTTGTCGATTTGTCGAGCGTTCGCGGGGGGGTTGGGCACGTCTGTGAGCGTCGATTCGATGTCCTGCTCAGTACGGTGAGGCGGGCTTGGTGGTGGAAGGGGTGCAGGTACCGGTTCACGTGCTCTCTGCTCGTAGCCCTGCGCCGATGTGATCGTCGGCGCACGGGCTCTATTGACGGCAGGACCCCCCTTCCGCGTCGACGCGTTGCCGCGGTTGGTGGAGCCACCGGGGTGTGCTGGCCCCGCGCGGATGAGGGCTGCGCCCAGCGGATCGTGCGGCTGACACCTGCTGGGCCCAGTGCTGGCCGGCTTTCAGCGGCCGGCCGGGGTTCGTAACGTCATGGCCACGTCGTTGACCTCGGTGGCACTGCGGCCGGGGCGTTCGACGCCGCGATGAGGTCTCGACGTCGGGCTGGTCAGCGCGAATCCTCTAGTTCTGGATACGCGACGGCCAGGTGGTGCACGACGCGGTGTCGGCCGCGCGTATCCGGTTCGTCAGCCGACCCGCTCTACGCGCCGGATCGAATTCGCAGCCGTGAACCCCAGTTGTTTCCATCTGAAGGAGAAGCGATGAGCGCAGCAGCAAGGGTGATCAGCATTGCGATTGCGGTGCTGGCATTGTTGGCCGTCGCACCGGGGTCCGGAGCTTCGCAGAGACCCGACGACCAACCTGGTGGTAACAGCACTCTTCGGTTCGACGTCCATTTTCGGGACCTCGACAAGAATTACGTGGACCTCGGGGACGAGGGACCGACCGTTGGTGATCTCCTGGTGTTCCAGGACACGCTGATCGACTCGAGTACCCATCGGCAGGTGGGCGTGGAAGGCGGCACCTGCACGGTCGCCGCAGTGCTGCAGTCCGGGTTTCAGACCCATTGCGTGGGAACCGTGGAACTCGCTGACGGTCTGATCAGCTTTCAGGGTCTGGCGACCGACGCCCCGGTCAAGCCACTGGCGGTGGTCGGCGGCACTGACGGATACCGAGGTGCGTCCGGTGAACTGACCCTGGTGGAAAACGGGGACGGCAGCAACACTGGGCAAGACGACGGCACCGGCACCCTGACCATCACCTTGCGCAACTGCAACCGCTGAACTGAAGCAGTTCCGACCATGATCAGAAACCCCAACTTTCTGACGCCCAACGACGTTGGGCGCCTGCACTACAGGAGGCGTTGGTGCCCGCGGGAAACGGGTTGACGACGCACAAATTCGCCGTCGTACTGAAGAAATCGTTGGAGGCAGGGCCGGCGCTGAACGCCGCCGCCTGCGTGGCGTTGGCCAGCTCTCGCGGCAATTCGTAGCTCCCGGCGCCGCGGCGGGCGACCTCGGCGGGATCGAATCGGGCCCACGCCTCGGAGCAGAAGATCTCGTCTGCCATCAGCAGGGTCGGGCCGCCGGAGGGTGGCGTACCGATCAGTTCCGCCGCCTCGGTGAATTTCTCCTCGTCGGCCAAGTGGATGGCGAGGCGATCTGGACTGCGGTCGACTCGCTGAGCAGGGTGGTGTGGATCGCCTCGCCAGCATGATCCGGTCGATGACGGCCTGCTTCCCGGACTGGGGGCCTTCGATCGTCAGCGGGTTCGGCCGCCGAGCTGTCAGGGCCGCCCATTCAGCGCTGAGCCGCGGGAACGCGTCGTGACGGGCCGCCTGCTGGGCGCAGCGCTGGAACAGCAGGTCGAGCGCCGCCTGGCGGCGCGGCACGCCCATCACTGGGCGTTGACTGCCGGGAAGGACACCTCCCCCCGGCGTCAGATTCACCGACTCCGGTGCGTCGTACGCACTCACGTTCACCCCGGGTCACCGGGTCGTGGGGCCGCGGCCGTCCCCCGTTGATGGTCCCGTGACCGCGGGCGACGCGAGCCGATACCGGCGAAGGTTCACCCGATCAGGGACGCCGGGCGACGGAGCCGCCGCCCTCTGCGTCCACCGCGGCAATGGTCAGAAGTCAGTCACGACCGCCCAACGGCGTGCTCGCTCCGGGCCCGTCCTGTTGGTCAGAAGCCGCAGGCCGCAGGCTCGGAGCAAATCGAACGCGGTAGAACACACCCGGGGTCGCCGGGAATGTCCGCCCCCGGCACGCCGCGGCGGGGAATCGTGGCCGGCCGTTGCCTAGGGAAGGGCCATCCGCAGTGGGCGCCGCAGGTCAGCCGCGCCGGGCACCATGGTCAGCCGCAGATCACCGACCAACATCCACCCCCGCCCGGGCACATAGACCGGATCGTCGACCTCCGCGCGGACCAGCACGTCGATCAGGTCATCGACTTCAACCCGTTCGCCGCCCGTGACAAAGGCGAACATGTGCCGCCCCCTTTCCGCCGGGAGCGGACGAACCCCGCTGTATCACTGACGGTGATACGCCGCGGATGTATCGGTCCCGGCATCTCCCACGCTAAACCTGATGGTCACTGTCCGTATATACCTTTAGGGATACAGCCCCCGTTGGGGTATCGCCATCACTCGATCAGTGCCATCAGGGCGCGCACGGGGCGGCCCCACCGATGCCGCCCGGGCACCACCGCATCTGACCGCCCCCCGTGTTGGCTGTGTTCACGGCCCCGCCACCGGGCAGGGACAACGACAACTCCATCACCGAAACGTCCTTCGTCGTCCAAGTCAGCACCACGGGAACGATCTGGACCGACGTCGGCTCGGTCGCCCCGCCGCTGAATGTGGCGAATACTCACCGGGCGGGCAGTCTCACCGACCGCTCGCCCTCAGGTCAGCGCATTCTGGGTGGGTCTGGCGGGGCGGTTCGGTGGGCGAAGGGTCAGCGGGTGACGGCGTACCCGGTTTCGCTGCCGCCGGCGATCGCGGAGACGTCGGTGAGGCCGGGGATCGGTGCGGGCACCGAGACGTCGACGGTGCTGCCGGTGCCCAGTTCGCCGCTGGTTCCTGATCCCCACACCCAGACGGTGCCGTCACGGCGGAGTGCGTAGCAGGTGTCGCCGCCGGCGGCGATCGCGGTGACCTCGTTGAGCCCGGACACCTGCACCGGCACCGCGCTGTAGCGGGTGTCGCCGTTGCCCAATTGACCATCTTCGGAGTCACCCCAGGCCCATACGGTGCCCTCGGGGCGTAACGCGTAGCCGCTGTGACTGTTGCCGATGACAGCCGCCGCGTCGCTGAGCCCGGACACCCGGACCGGGACGGTGCTGTCCTCGCCGAGGGTGCCGTCGCCGAACTGTCCGAAGAACCCCCACCCCCAGGCCCACACCTGGCTGCCCGAGGTCGCGTAGCCCGTGCTCAACCCGCCGCCGACGGCGGTGACACCGCGTAACCCGGACACCCGCGCCGGCACCGGGCTCCCGACAGTGCCGCCGTCACCCAGCGCGCCGTGGCTGCCGTCGCCCCAGGCCCACACCGTGCCGTCGCCGCGCAGCGCGTACCCGCTGTAGGCGCCGGCGGCGATCGCGGTGACGCCGCTCAACCCGGATACCCGGACCGGGACGGTGCTGTACAGGTCCGCGCCGTTGCCGAGTTCACCGGAGTCTCCCTCGCCCCAGGCCCACACCGTGCCGTCATCGCGCAGCGCATACCCGGTCGCGCCCTGGGCGGCGACCGCGGTGACCGCGGTCAGCCCGGGAATCGGCAACGGGACCGGGCTGAGAATCGCGCAGCAGATGCGTTGGCCGAACGCTCCGTATCCCCATGACCAGACCGTGCCGTCGCTGCGCAGTGCGTACCCGGCCAGGTCGCCGCCGGCCACGGCGGTGACCTGATTGAGCCCGAACACCGGTACCGGTACAGGGCTGTCGGTGGTGCCGCCGTCGCCCAACTGGCCGTGCCGCCCCGAACCCCAGGCCCACACGGTGCCGCTGACACCGCGACCGGACGGGGTGTACCCGGTGATGTCGACGGTCACATCGACGGTCCCCGGCGAGCCGTTGAACAGCTGGATGCGGCCGTCCGCGCCGACCGGGACGATAACCGTCCCGGTGACGCTCGGTCCGGCCTTGAAGGTCAGGCCCGATGTCTCTGGCCGCGGATCCCCGGACGGCCACACCGTGAATGACCCGGCCCGTTGCTGGTCGACGACGGTCACCGACACCACCGCCGCGGCCACCGCGCCGCCCGGCGCGGCGACCTGCACCGCGACGGACCCCAACGCGGGCACCGGGCCGGGGATCTGCAGACCCAACCGGGAATCGGCGATCCGCGCCGACGGCACCGACACCACCACCCCAGCCGCCCCGGGGCTCGTCGT
Organism: uncultured Actinomycetota bacterium; assembly: GCA_963709895.1. Lineage (GTDB taxonomy): Bacteria > Actinomycetota > Actinomycetes > Mycobacteriales > Nakamurellaceae > Nakamurella. Next base: position 4,337 of record CAVPYD010000013.1, read on the forward strand.
CACCGCCGCGTCGGCAGACGTGGTGGTCTCCGAATGCAGCGACGCCGCAGACGCGGTCACCCCACCGCCAACTACCACGGCCAGCACCGCGATCCACACACCGACACGGGCCGTCACGACAAGGCCTCCCCGGGGAACCTCCAAGGGCGCATCGGATCCCCCACCAGTGGGACCCACCCATCTTCAGCCGACACCGTCCAGCGCACACGCCCACACCGACAACCACCAGAGGCCTACGCCTCTGACACCGCGCATCGGACCAACTAATGGCCGCGCACCGCATTGGTTCGCCGGCGTGGGCGGCGAACGGGTCAACCAGCTGCGGGTCCCCAACCGCGGATAGTGCGACTTCTGTGATGAGCGGCCCACGCTTCTCCGGGATCGGCGGGTGTGCCCCTGGTGTGGTCAGTAGGCGCCGGTGGAGGAGAGCACAGCCTTCGCGGTTTTCCACAGGATGACCAGGTCGCCGGTGATGGACCCGGTTCTCCAGGTAGTACATGTCGAGCCGGACCGATTCGTGCCAGGTCAGGTCGGATCGGCCGGACACCTGCCAGAAACCGGTGATGCCGGGTTTGACGAGCATCCGCCGGCGGTCGTCCCGGTAGCGGTCGACCTCGCTGCGCAGCGGGGGTCTGGGCCCGACCAGGCTCATGTCGCCGAGGACGACGTTGAACAGTTGCGGCAGTTCGTCCAGGCTGAACCGCCGGAGGAACCGGCCGAACGGGGTGACCCGCGGATCGTTCTTCAGCTTGAACAGCACCACATTCCCGGCGTCCCGCTGCTCATCCTGCAGCTTGTCCAGGCGGGCCTCCTCGTCCACCACCTCGACCGGAACTTGATCATCCGGAAGACCTCGCCGTTCAGGCCGACCCGGTCCTGCCGGAAGAACGCCGGACCCGGCCGGCGAGTTTGATGGCCGCCGCCACGGCCAGCAACAGCGGCGCGAGCACCAGGATGAGGAACACGCTGCCGCTGATGTTGAAGGATCTCTTCAGGATCCGGTTGGACCCGTGGTAGGTGGGCCGGTCGACGTGGATGAGCGGGAGGCCGGCGACCGGCCGGGTGTGGATCCGGGCGCCGGCGACGTTGGTGATCGCCGGCGCCAGGATCAGCCGGGCCGGGGTGTCCTCCAGATCCCAAGAAAGCTGGCGGACCTTCGACGGCCCGAACGCGGCGGTGGAGGTGACCGCGACGGTGTCGGCACCGCACGACCGGACGACGTCGGCGACGCTCTTCAGTCGCCGAGCACCGGGACACCGTCGATGTCCCGCGGCCGGTCGCCGGCGGTGCCGCCGCATGGTTGAGGCTCGCCCAGGCACACGCCGATCGCCGTCTACCCGGCCCGCGGGGCGCGGCGCAGGTCGTGGAGCAGTTCGGTCACGGTCTCGGTGGTGCCCAGTACCAGGACGCGGGACAGGTACCGACCGGTGTCGCGGCGGCGGTGCAGCCACCGGCGGCCGCCGAACCGCGCCGCGAACAGCGCGGCGAGCCCGACCGGCATCATCACCAGCAGGTAGCTGCGGGGCAGGTCGACCTTGAGCAGAAACGACGCGATCGCGGCCATCCCGAACACCGCGAACGTGGCCTGGACGACACGGTGATACTCGATCGTCCCGTACCCGACGGTGGTCGGGTCCCGGCTGCCGGACCAGGCCAACGCGAGCATCCACACGATCACGGTCACCGCCGTGAACACGACGTACGGCGCAGGACCCAGGCCGACCGCCCCGTCCACGGTGCCCGACGGGAACCGGATGAGATGCACCACCAACGCTGCCGCCAGCAGGCCCAACAGGTCGGCCAGCAAGAGCCGGAACGCGTACCGCGGACCCCACCCGGCCGCTGTCCGCCCCGCAACACCGACCGGGATGCCGGTCGGTACGGTCGCCGCCGGGACGGCCCCGGTGGGTGTCCCCGCATGCCCGCCCCCGACGCGGGTCCTCCGGAACACGGAGCGTCGGGGTGAGATGACCGGATCGGTCGTGAGAGCCATGGGAATCCCTCGTGCTCGCCGCGCTGCGATAGAGACCGTCCGCGACGTACTTGAGTACCTCGATCTCGCGGTCGGACAGGTGCCACACCGCGACCGGGAGCAAGTCGTCGGCCGAGGACACCCGCCGGTACACCGGCGAGCCGCGCAGCACCCCGCTCGCGCCGGCGGAACACCCCGATCACCGGCTCGATCGCGGCCGCGCGGTCGGTGGCCAGCACCCGCGGCCAGCCCGCCCGACGCAGCTCGGCGCTCAACCGCTCCGCCGCCGGCCCGAACGCCAAGCTGACCAGCGCCAAGTCCCCGGTGACGCCTCGGGCAATATCCGCGTCCACCTCGGCGACCGACCCCGCTTCCCGGACGATCATCCCGCCAACGCGTAGACCCACCGACAGCGCCACCCGGGTCGCCGGACGAAGATCCTCTTGCGGCGATGTCACTGATCCCGAAGCCCGGCTGATGTTCCGCACCGGGGGTCGGACCGCTGTTCTCGAGTGGTCGCCGGGGAGCGGGGATGCTGACCTGGTGACGGACCTTCAGTGGTACCTGCGGACGACCTTCGATTCTGCTGCTGGCCGGTACCAGCGGGCCCGACCTGACTACCCGCCCGCGCTCTACGACACTCTCATCCGGGTGGCCGGCATCAATCCATGCGTCGAAATTGGTACGTGGAGGGCGCGATCTCAACAACTGCGCTCGGCTCGCCGTCGTTCGGCTGGGGGATCGGGACCCGGCCAGGGCGCGGTCGACACCCGGCTGCGTCAGACACTTGGTCGCGGTCCTGGCGGTGGTGGTCCGCGCCGCCCAATCGCCGATCGCCGTCCTCGCATTCAGCAGCGGTCTGAACTGAAGGGGTGGAGTGGGTCTTCTGGCTCTGGTAGCGGCTGCCGGCTCGAGAGTGTGCTGGTGGTGTCGGCTCGAGCGCCGGCTCGCCCGGCGATGCCTGGGCAGGGCGGTCCGGCGCCCCATCGTTGCGGGGAGGTCTCGTCATGAGGGCCCATGTCCGGGTACTGATCTCTGTCTTGGCGTTGGTGTTGTTGGGCTCGTTGCCGCTCCTGGCGTATCCGCGCGGGCCGGGGCCCCACCGAACGCGCAGGAAGCGGCTGACGGGGCGGTGGTGATGGTGACGGTCGCGTCCCGGGTGGGCGCCGTGGCACCCGTCGCCGTACCCGCCAGGATTCCCGTGTCGGGGCTGCCGGCATGGCCCGTGCTCAGCCAAGGCGACAACAGCGCGTGGCCCGCAGCAACCGTGCGCTCGTTGCAGTACTTGCTGAACGCGCACGGTGCGTGTCTCGTGGTGGACGGCGTCTTCGGGCCCCGAACCGACGCCGCGGTGCGGCACTACCAGCGGGCACATGGTTTGACTGTGGACGGGATCGTCGGATCGCGGACCTGGTCCTCGGTGATCATCACGGTCCAGCAGGGGAGCGTCGGACCGGCAGTGAAGGCCGTGCAGGACGAGGCGAATTCACGTGGCCCGAACAGTCAGGGCCTCCCCCTGGCCGTGGACGGCATCTTCGGACCCAAGACGGACGCGTGGGTCCATGCGTTCCAGTACGCGATCGCCGGCCACGTAATCGGTTTCATGGAGGACGGCATCGTGGGACCGTTGACGTGGTCTCTACTCGTGACCGGCGAGAAACCCGACCCCCTTTACCAGTCGCAGTGACCACCGAAACAGGACGTCCGCAAGCTCGATCCCTAGCCGTCACCGCATTGAACGTTGTCGTCCCTGAAGGGGATCCTCTTGTGGGATCGACCTGATATCCATGGATGCGTCCCAGTCGGAATCTCGTCCGG
>CAVPYD010000014.1:0-157780 GCA_963709895.1 uncultured Actinomycetota bacterium
GTGGCCCCGGCGCGGCAGGTCTACACCTGGTCGACGGCGAACGGTTTGGCCGCGTTGGGTCAGGCCGGGAATCCCGACACCCGCACCCCGCACGCGGCGCTGACCGCTGCGGCGGCGCTGACCATGCCGAGCGTGGTGGTTTTCCTTGACCTGAACATCCCTGGCTGGGGTTGATTCGACGCCGCCGGACACCCAACTGGTGCGGGCCATCAAGGACACCGTCCGGTTCTACAAGGACGGCCCGGTGCCCCGGACGCTGATCCTGATCTCGCCGACGCCGCGATCCTGCCGGAGCTGGAATCCCTGGTCACCCTGGTCGATTTCCCGTTGCCCACCGAATCGCAGATCCGCGCCACGCTGGACGGCATGATCACCCGCAACACCGCTGCGGGTGCGCTGCGCACCGATCTGGCTCGGATGGCCGGGAGCGGCTGGCCAAGGCGGCACTGGGGCTGACCCTGTTCGAGGCGGAGAACGCTTTCGCCAGAGCGATGGTCGACGACGGCCGGCTCACCGACGCCGACATCGCGCCGGTGCAGGACGAGAAGAAGCAGATCGTCCAGAAGTCAGGGGTGCTCAAGGTCGTCTCCTCCTCATCGGGCTCGACGACATCGGCGGCCTGGAGAACTTGAAGACCTGGCTGCGCAAGCGCAACGGGTCGTGGATGGACGAGGCCCGCGCGTACGGCCTGCCCGCGCCGAAGGGCGTGCTGGTGACGGGGGTGCCAGGCTGCGGAAAGTCGATGACGGCGAAGGCGATGGCGTCGGCGTGGTCGCTGCCGCTGGTCCGGCTGGACATCGGCAAGGTGTTCGGCGGGCTGGTCGGCGCCAGCGAGCAGAACATGCGCACGGCGCTGCGGACCGCGGAAGCGATTGCGCCGTGCGTGATGTGGATCGACGAGATCGAGAAGGGTTTCGCGTCCGGGGCGTCGGGTCGGGGGACAGCGGGACGTCGGCGCGGGTGTTCGGCACGTTCCTGAGCTGGATGCAGGAGAAGACCGCGGCGGTGTTCGTCATCGCCACCGCGAATACCATCTCGCTGCTGCCGCCGGAGATGATGCGCAAGGGCCGGTTCGACGAGATCTTCTTCATCGACCTGCCCACCGACGCCGAGCGCACGGTGATCTTCGAGCTGCACCTGAAAGCGCGGCTGAAGGCCGGCCCGGCGCTGGGTTCGCTCGACGTGTCGGAGCGAGTTGCTGGCGTCGCTGGTGACCGCGACCGAAGGGTTCTCCGGGGCGGAGATCGAGCAGGTGGTGATCGCGGCCTGCTTCGACGCGTTCAACGAGCGGCGGGCGCTTTCCGGTGACGACCTGCTGCACGAGATCGACAAGACCGTGCCGCTGTCGGTGACGCAGTCCGAACAGATCGCGGCATTGCGCGCCTGGGCCGACATTCGCGCGGTCGCCGCATCCACGCCGGAGGACCGCGCCGGGTACGCAACGCCCGACCCGGCCGCCGTGCCGCCGGTGGTGGACCCGCAGGCCGCGTTGGCGCGGGGTGGACGGCCGGTCGAGGCCTGACGCTTGATGCATGGATGTGCGGACCCTGACAGCTCACTCGGCGCCGGTTTTCCACTCTGAGCGCCGGTATGTTCCGGCGCCGAGTCAACAAAAGCGGCGCTGAGATGGTGCGGGCGCGCACCGGGGGTCCGTCACAACCTTCGTCGCGCCCGGATCGTCACGCCCGGATCGTCGCGCCCGGTTCGTCGCGCCCGGATCGACACGCCCGGTTCGCACGCCCGGATCGTCCCGCTCAGCTGGTCATACCCGGCTCAACACGCCCGATCGATCGCGTCCCGCAGCGCGGTGTACGACGCGACGAGGAGCCGCCGCTCCTGAGCCAGCAGCGGGTCTGCGCGATCGCAGCCGGCGGACACCCACCGGTCCGAGCAGTCCATCGCCTCCATCCGGAGCCGGGCAGCATCCCGCACGGTGTCGTCGGGGACCTGGTAGACGTACGCATAGAGCGCGACCAGCGCCGCGGTCAGGTCGTCCTGGGTGACGTCGTCCGCGTGCTGGTGCATCCGGTGCACCCGCCACCATTCGACCTCCAGCGCCGCGGCGCGCACCGGGTCCAGGTGCGGATGCCCGTCGTCGAAGACCAGCGCATAGAACCGGCGCATGTGCTGGCGTGCCGCTTCCGGGTCGTTGTCCGGGTAGGGCGCCCACACCTGGTTGGCGCGCAGCACGTACCAGGCGCCGAGCAGCGTGCGGCGGCGACCCATCCCGAATCCGGCGTCCACCATCCCGATCGCGGCGCGCAGGAACGGGACCCATTCCCGGCGGTAGTACGCCGCCCAGGCGTCGCACTCCCGCCTGCCGATGACGACCGGATCGAAGGTCCGGGCTGCGGTGTGCGTCGACGTCGTTGCCATGCCGGCCTCCGGTGCAGTGTTCGGCGGGTGACAGGAACCGATGGTGCTCTTAGGCTGTTCGGAGCGCCAGCCCCACCGGACGGCCGGTCCAGCACGACATTCTGTAACGGCGCCGGCCAGCCACCGGCGGTCCGGGTCCGAAGGACTTGACATGGTGATCACCCAGGATCGGACCGTCGCCGCGGTGCTCGACGCCATGCAGCGGCGCATCGACGCCATCCCGCCCGCCCTCGCGCACCGGCGGATCTTCGCCGAGACCTACTTCCGCACCACCAGGGCCGTCGGGACCGCCATCGAGGACGCCCGTTTCGAGGATCCGGCGTGGGTCGAACAGTGGGACGTCGTGTTCGCCGACCTGTACCTGAAGGCCTATGACGCCGACAGTGCCGACACCGACGCCGACGCCCACGCCGACACGCACACCGATACCGCCGGCTCGGCCCGGGTGCCACGACCGTGGCGGCTGGCCTTCGAGGCGCCCGCCGACCTGCCACCGCTACGGCACGTCCTGCTCGGCATCAACGCACACGTGAACTACGACCTGCCACAGGCGTTGCTCGCGGTGATCAGCGATGACGACTTCGCGGACCCGGTGCTGATGGCCCGCCGCCGCCGTGACCATGAGCGGATCGACGCGGTGCTCGCCTCCCGGGTGGCCGCGGAGGATGATGCGCTGGGCCCGCGGAGCCTGCTGGACAGGGTGATCGACCCGCTGAACCGGCTCGGCTCGAAGCGCTTTCTGCGGGAAGCACGGCAAAAGGTCTGGCTCAACGTCGAGCAACTCCAGCGGGCCAGGGTCCTCGGACCGGATCGGTACCGCGTCAGGCTGGCGGAGCTCGAGGTGCTCAGCGCCGCGAAGATCGCCGACCTGCTCACACCCGGACAGGTGGTGCTCCGGCTCGCGGTGGCCGGCTTCGGGGTGGTTCTTCCGCCTGAGTGAGCACCGCGCGCATCGGTCGGCACGAACGCGTCGGCCCCGGCAGCGGTGCCCACGGTCCATCCGGCGCCGGCCACCCGCGGTGACCGTGCGGTGCGCGGGAACCGGATGTTGGACCCGATCCCGGCGACCCCAAGCATTAGCCTGGCGATATGTGCGGCATCGTCGGTTACACCGGACCCCATCAGGCGCTCCCTCTGGTGCTGGAGGGACTGCGCCGGCTCGAGTATCGCGGGTACGACTCGGCGGGGGTGGCGGTGCTGGACGGCGCCGGCGGCCTGGCCACCGCGAAGAAGGCCGGGGTGCTCGGCAATCTCGAACATTTCATCGACGGCGGTGATGTCGCGCTGGGCGGCCTCACCGGGATGGGTCACACCCGGTGGGCCACACACGGAGGCCCGACCGACCGCAACGCTCACCCGCACACGGACGCGTCGGGTCGGGTCGCCGTCATCCACAACGGCATCATCGAGAACTTCGTCCCGCTCCGGAAGGACCTCGAGGCGCGCGGGATCGAGATGCGCAGCGACACCGACACCGAGGTCGTCGCGCACCTGTTGGGTCTGGCGTTCGACAACGGGCCGACCGCCGGGGATCTGCCGGCCAGCATGGCCGCCGTCTGCCGCGGACTGGACGGCGCGTTCACCCTGGTTGCCGCGCACGCCGACGTCCCGGGCATGCTGGTCGCCGCCCGGCGGAACTCGCCCCTGGTGATCGGCGTCGGCGAGGGCGAGATGTTCGTGGCCAGCGATGTTGCGGCGTTCATCGCGCACACCCGGGAGGCCGTCGAGCTCGGTCAGGACCAGCTGGTGGTCATCACCCCGCACGGTTACGAGGTCACCTCGTTCAGCGGGCACGAGGCCGACTTCAAGGCGTTCCATGTCGATTGGGACATGTCCGCGGCGGAGAAGGGCGGCTATCCGACCTTCATGGACAAGGAGATCGCGGAGCAGCCGCAGGCGATCGCCGACACCCTGCTCGGCCACTTCGACGGCAGCAGCATCACCCTGGACGAGCAGCGGCTCGGCGAGGAGGAATTGCGCACCATCGACAAGGTCTTCGTCGTCGCCTGCGGCACGGCGTTCCACGCCGGGTTGATCGGCAAGTACGCGATCGAGCACTGGACCAGGCTGCCGGTGGAGGTGGAGCTGGCCAGCGAGTTCCGCTACCGCGACCCGGTGCTGGACCGGGAGACGTTGGTGGTGGCCGTTTCCCAGTCCGGGGAGACCGCCGACACGCTGGAAGCGGTGCGGCATGCTCGCCGGCAGCGGGCCAGGGTGCTGGCCATCTGCAACACCAACGGCTCGCAGATCCCCCGCGAATCCGATGCCGTGCTGTACACCCACGCCGGGCCTGAGGTCGGGGTGGCCGCCACCAAGACCTTCCTCGCGCAGGTCACCGCCAACTACCTGATCGGGCTCGCGCTGGCGCAGGCCCGCGGCACGAAGTACCGGGACGAGGTGGCCCGCGAGTTCGAGCTGCTGTCCGAGATGCCGGCCGCGGTGGCCACCACGTTGACGTTGATGGAACCGGTCCGCAAACTCGCCGCCGACATCTGCCAGTCCAAGGCCATCCTCTTCCTGGGCCGGCATGTCGGTTTCCCGGTGGCGCTGGAGGGTGCGCTCAAGCTCAAGGAGCTGGCCTACATGCACGCCGAGGGCTTCGCGGCCGGCGAGCTCAAGCACGGGCCGATCGCGCTGATCGAGGAAGGGCTGCCGGTCGTGGTGGTGACGCCGTCGCCGAAGGCCGACCCCGTGCTGCACTCCAAGCTGCTCTCCAACATCCGGGAGATCCAGGCCAGGGGGGCACGCACCATCGTCATCGCCGAGGAGGGCGACGACACCGTCGCGCCGTTCGCCGACTTCCTGATCGAGCTGCCCAGGGTGCCCAAGCTGTTCCAGCCACTGGTGACGACCGTGCCACTGCAGATCTTCGCGGCCGAGATCGCCCGCTCCCGTGGGTACGACATCGACAAGCCGCGCAACCTCGCCAAGTCGGTGACGGTCGAGTAGTGGCGGCGATCCCGCCGGTGCCGCCTGGCGCGCGGGTGATCTCCGTGGGGATCGACGTGGTCGCCGTTGATCGTTTCGCCGCGACCCTGGAGCGCACCCCGGCGCTGGCCGCGCGGTTGTTCGGCGCCGACGAAATGATCACCGCCACCGGTCATCCGCGCGGGCCGGCGTCACTCGCGGCCCGGTTCGCGGTCAAGGAAGCGGTGGCCAAGGCGCTGGGGGTGCCGACCGGGATGGACTGGCACGACTGCCGGGTGGTGTCGGAGTCCTCCGGCCGGCCGGTGCTGCAGGTGGTCGGCACGGTCGCCGCCGCCGCGGCGGACGCCGGGGTGACGGACTGGCTGCTGTCCGTTTCCCATGACGCGGGGATTGCCGCGGCTGTCGTCATCGCGCTGGGGTAGTCGGGTGGCCCGTGGGTGCGCCTGCCGGACGGGCAGGGGTGCCGAACGCCGGCGAGCGGTCCCGGATCGTGCTCGACGTGCGTCAGGGACCAGGATGGCTCCCATGATCTACGCCTATTCCGTCGAGCAGATCCGCACCGTGGAGAAGGCCGCGCTGGCCAGGGACGGCGACGCCACCCTGATGCGGCGGGCCTCCGCAGCGGTCGCGCTCGCCGTGGCGGAGCGGACGTCGCCGCCCCGGCCCGGCCGGCGCGTCGTGCTGCTGGTGGGTTCGGGCAACAACGGCGGTGATGCGTTGTTCGCCGGCGCCATGCTGCGCGGCCGTGGGATGGCCGTCACCGCGGTGCTGCTGGATCCCGACAAGGCCCACCCGGCGGGCTTGGCCGCGCTCCGCCGGGCGGGCGGCAGGGTCGTCCGGCACGACCACCCGACCGTCGGGCCCGCGATCGACCGCGCCGAGGTGATCATCGACGGGGTGGTGGGCCTGGCGGCGAAGCCGCCGCTGCGCGAACCGGGCGCGGCGCTGGTCGAGCGGGCGAACGCCGGGAACGCGCTGCGGGTGGCGGTCGACCTGCCCAGCGGGATCGAGCCCGACACCGGCCTGGTCCGCGGCCCCGCTTTCCTCGCTGATGTCACCGTCACCTTCGGCGGGATCAAGACCGGACTGCTGCTCGCCGACGCGCAGACCGGGACGATCATCTGCGACCCGATCGGCATGGACATGTCCGACCGGCCGGCCGAGTTGGTCGCGATGACCGACGGCGCGGTGGCCCGGCTGATCCCGACTCCCGGACCAGGGGCGGACAAGTTCACCGGCGGGCTGGTGGGCATCCTGGCCGGGTCGCCCGGCTATCCGGGGGCACCCGTGCTGTGCACCGGCGGCGCGGTTCGGACCCGGCCCGGCATGGTCCGGTATGCGGGCAAGCAGGCATCGGCGGTGCTGGCCCGCTGGCCCGAGGTGGTCGCCGCCGACGACCCGGCGAAGGCCGGGCAGGTGCAGGCCTGGGTGGTCGGACCGGGGCTGGGCACCGACGGCGCCGCGACCGCACAACTGAGATGGGCGCTGTCCCAGGATGTTCCGGTGTTGGTGGACGCCGACGGGCTGACCGTGCTGGCGCAGTCCCACTCGTTGCTGGCCGACCGGAAGCGGGCGGGCCGGGCCACCGTGCTCACCCCCCACGACCGGGAGTTCGCCCGGGTGTTCCCCGACATCGACCTGTCCGACCGGCTGGCGGCGGTCCGCGCGGCCGCCGCGGCCAGCGGGGCGACCGTCCTGCTCAAGGGCAACCGAACGCTGGTGGCGTCGCCCGACGGGCAGGCCACCGTGAACCTGACCGGCACGTCCTGGCTCGCCACCGCGGGGTCGGGGGATGTGCTGTCCGGCGTCATCGGGTCCCTGCTGGCGTCGGGATTGACGCCGCTGCTGGCCGCGGCGGCGGGCGCGCACCTGCACGGCCGGGCCGGGCAGCGGGCCGAGGCGGCGGGGCACGCCGGTGCGCAGGCGCTGTGGGACTTCCTGCGGGAGGGGTCGCTCGTGCCGCCGGGCCGTCGGGCATAGCTGAGCCCTCCGTCGGGTCTTACCTGCCGCGCGGACGATGTGCAGTACGTCGATGCCGTCCGCAGCCAGCTGGTCGGCCGCAGGCACGTCGGCGGCGCCGGCCCGCAGGCCATCGGAGTAGCCGCACCGCTGGAACTCGGCACGTGCGGCGCGGACGAACGTGCCGCGCGGACGAACGTGCGGGCGATGTGACGAAAGTGAAGCAAGTCAACGACTTTGGCCGCGCCGGCGAAGTTGATCCGCGCCCCAAGCGGGGGCGGTGCGGGGCTCGGACCGCCGCTCCCCTGGCGAGTCGTCGGTGGGACCACCAAGATGCTCGTCATGCAACCGTCGGAATCCCCCGTGACAGTGACCGTTGGCGACGGCACCGAGGCCCCCGTCTGGTGGCGCCGGGGCGCGATCTACCAGATCTACCCACGCTCCTTCGCCGACTCCGACGGCGACGGCGTCGGCGACCTGGAGGGGATTCGCGAGCGACTGGACTACGTCGCCGGCCTTGGCGTCGAGGCGATCTGGCTGTCGCCGATCTTTCCTTCGCCGATGGTCGATTTCGGCTACGACGTGAGCGATTACTGTGACATCGAACCGATTTTCGGTTCGCTGGCCGACTTCGACCGGCTGGTCGCCGACGCTCACGCCCGCGGCCTTCGGGTCGTCCTGGACTGGGTCGCCAACCACACGTCACAGGACCACCCGTGGTTCGTCGAGTCCCGCTCGAACCGGGACAACCCGAAGCGCGATTGGTACGTCTGGGCCGATCCGGCCCCCGGCGGTGGGCCGCCCAACGATTGGACGTCGGCGTTCAGGGCGGTCGGGCCGGCCTGGACGTTCGACGACACGACCGGCCAGTACTACCTGCACTCCTTCGCCCCCGAGCAGCCGGACCTCAACTGGGACAACCCGGAGGTCGAGGCGGCGATGCGGGACACCGTGCGGTTCTGGCTGGACCGCGGCGTCGACGGGCTGCGGCTGGACGCCATCATCAAGATCGCCAAGGACCCGCAGCTCAGCAACACCGTCGGCGGCGCGCGGCCGACACACGAGGACTGGGAGACGATCCACGACCGGCTCGGCCGGCTGCGCGCGGTGCTCGACGAGTACCCGGACCGGATGATGGTCGGCGAATTGTGGGCCAAGGACCTGCCGCGGTTCATCGACTTTCTCACCGGCGCTGGTATGCACATGGCGCACAACTTCGAATTCGTGGATCTGCCCTGGGACGCCGCCCTGTACCGGAGGTTCATCGACGATTTCCAGACCCGCACGGAGGGCGTGGCTGACGCCTGGCCGTGCTGGTTCCTGGAGAACCACGACCAGCCCAGGGTGGCGTCCAAGTTCGCCGGTTCCGCGGCGGACGGCTCGAAGTCCGGCACAACCGGGCTGGGGGCGGCGCGGGCCCGTGCCGTGCTGCTGATGATCTACGCCCTGCGCGGTACCCCGTTCGTCTACCAGGGCGAGGAGTTGGGGCTGCCGGACGCGACCATCCCGCCGGACCGGGTGGTCGACGTCGACGGGCGGGACCCCGAGCGGGCGCCGATGCCGTGGCTGCGACCGTCCGAGGCGGGACCGGGGGCGGGCTTCACCACCGGTGAGCCATGGCTGCCCATCGTCGACGACGCCGAGGAGCTGAGCGTCCAGGCTCAGGAGGAGGATCCGCGGTCGACGTTGCGGCTCACCCGGCGGATCGCCGAACTCCGGGCCAAGACCCGTGCGCTGCAGGACGGAGCCCAGCGCACTGTCGACGCCGGACCCGAGCTGCTCGCCTGGGTGCGGGAGGGAGCCGGTGAGCGGCTGCTGACGGTGATGAATTTCGCGGCCGAGCCGCGGTCGCCGGAGTTGACCGCCGAGCTGTCGGGGACGGCCCAACTCGCTTTGAGCACCGACCCGGATCGTGCCGAGGTGGAGGGAGGTCCGGTGGACCTGCGCAGCCTCCAGTTGGCGCCCGGCGAGGCGGTGCTGATCCGGCTCTGACCCGGACATCGGCGATGGCGCCACGGGCGCCGGCCGCGGCTGCCATGTCGGATGTTCCGCCTTTCGCGCTCCGCACGGTGGCCGGGTCGGCCACGTTCGGGTGTGATCCCCCCGCCGCTCCATTCTCACCCGCATGATGGAGGAAGGGACGCGGAGCTGCGCCCCGAGGGGGATCGACGCGGTGAGGCACAGCTGTTCGGCCATGACGCCACGATGGCCGTCGGGCCGTGCCGGCTCGCCGAGAAGGTCTGGACGACTGCTCGCGGGCGTGCTCGCGGCGCTCGTGGTCGCGGCCGGGTGCTCCGGGGCGCCGGCCGGTGACGGCTCAGGCGGCCAGGCGGTCCTGTCGGCTCAGGCACTGTCCAGGCGAGCTCGTCGGGCGTGGACCCGGGGGTCGCATCCCCGTCCGCTGCGCCGACCGACGGCTCGACCAGCCCGAACTCCAGTGTCGCGAGCACGTCACCATCGCCCGCCGCGTCCGACCCGGCGCAGCCGACAGCACCGGCGCCGGCCTCCCAGACCGCCGGTGCCGGATCGGGCGAGGTCAGCGCAGCACTCCAAACCCTGGCCGGGCTGCCGGTCAAGGGTCGGGCACCGAAGACGGGCTACACCCGCGACCAGTTCGGCCAGGCCTGGTCCGATGACGTCGACGTTGAGGGCGGCCACAACGGGTGCGACACCCGCAACGACATCCTGCGGCGGGACATCACGGCGCCGCAGATCAAACCCGGGACGCAGGGTTGCGTGGTGCTCTCCGGCACCCTGGCGGACGCGTACAGCGATCAGGTCATCGCGTTCGTCCGCGGCGAGACGACGTCGGAAGCGGTGCAGATCGACCACATGGTGGCGCTCTCCAACGCCTGGCAGACCGGTGCCCAGCAACTCACCGCGGCGCAGCGCCAGGACCTGGCCAACGACCCGCTGAACCTGCAGGCGGTGTCCGGTCCGGTCAACGACGCCAAGGGTGACGGCGACGCCGCGACCTGGCTCCCGCCGAACGTCGGCTACCGCTGCGAATACGTCACCCGGCAGATCCAGGTCAAGGCCAAGTACGGGCTCTGGGTGGTGCCCGCGGAGCATGACGCGATGGCCAGGGTGCTCGGCGGATGCGGAGCTACACCGACTGACCCGCCGGTGATCCCCGCGCCGATCCCCGCCGCCGCCACGACCGCGGTGGCGCCGACTGCCGAACCGCCGACCGTCCTACCCCCCGCGCCGGCCAGCACCCGGTGACGCGTACTACAAGAACTGCGCGGCTGCCCGCGCCGCCGGAGTGGCCCCGCTGCACCGGGGGCAACCGGGGTACCGCGAGCAGATGGACGGCGACGGTGACGGCATCGCCTGCGAAACCTGACCCGTCACGCACCACGTTCCGCTGCCCGGAGGCCGAACGTGATTCCATCGTGGGGTGAGCACGAGCATCCCCGCGACGGCGCTGACCCAGCGGGCGCCCGCGTCGGCCGGCTCGGACGGGTCCGCGGCTGGATCGTCTGCGGCGGCGGGCAACGCTGTCGCCGGCACTGACCACTCGGCAACGGACGAGCGGGCGCCCCGGTCGGCGCGCGGGCACCACCCGCCGGCGGTGCGCGCCGAGGCCGTCATCGACCTGACCGCCGTCGCCGCGAACACCAGACTGCTGCTGAACCGGATGCGGGAGGTCAACCCGCGCGCCGAGCTGATGGCGGTGGTCAAGGCAGACGGCTACGGGCACGGCGCGGTGCCGTCGGCGCGGGCGGCATTGGCCGGCGGCGCCGGTTTCCTCGGCGTGGCGACCCCGCAGGAGGCCATCGAGCTGCGCGCGGCGGGCATCGACGCTCCGGTGCTGGCATGGCTCTGGCCGGCCGGTGAGGACATCGCGACCGGCGCTGGCGGCCGGCGTGGAGGTGGGGATCTCCAGCCTCGATCACCTGAGCGCCGTGCTCGCGGCCGGGACGGCCGGGCTTCAGCCGCGGATCCACGTGAAGATCGACACCGGCCTTGGCCGCAACGGGGTCGGGCCGCGGGACCTGGGTGCCGTGCTCGACGCCGTCGCCGCCGCGGACCGGTCCGGCCGGGTCGCCGTCGCGGGCTTGATGAGCCACCTGGCCAGCGCCGACGTCCCCGACGACCGGTCCGTCGGCGAGCAGACCCTGGCCTTCCGGGCGGCGCTCGGCCTGGCGGCGAGCAAGGGCATCCAGGCCCGTTGGCATCACCTGGCGAACACGCCTGCGGTGATCGACCACCCCGACACCTTCTTCGACCTGGGCCGGTGCGGCATCGGCCTGTACGGGCTCAACCCGGTGAGCACGCCGGTGGGGCTGCGGCCGGCGATGACGCTCCGCGGGACCGTGGCCTTGACCAAGCGGGTGCCCGCGGACTACGGGGTCTCGTACGGCCTGACGTACCGGACGACGTCGGAGACCACCTTGGCGCTGGTGCCGCTCGGCTACGCCGACGGGATTCCGCGCGCCGCCAGCTCGGTGGGCGAGGTGTGGCTGCGCGGCCGGCGCCGGCGGATCGCCGGGCGGGTGGCGATGGACCAGGTCGTCGTCGACTGCGGCGACGACCCGGTCGAGGCGGGCGACGACGTCGTCGTGTTCGGCCCTGGGGATGCCGGCGAACCGACGGCCGACGACTGGGCCGCGGCATGCGACACCATCGCCTACGAGATCGTCACCAGGATCGGTCCGCGGGTGCCCCGCCGGTACGTCGGCGATGGTCCTGGCAGCACCGGCGGCACTGCGGGCACTGTAGGCGCCGGCAGAAGTGAAGGAACCGAGCGACCTGCCGCTGCCGAGGGTGATGTCCGTGACGGCGGAGGCAGTGCTCACGGTGACGGCAGCAGTGACGTGACATCGGCAGTGACATCGGCACTGACATCGGCGGGGACGATGGCGTCGGCGGTGCGCGATGAGCACCCTAGGACGGATCATCGGCGCCGCAGGGTTGGCCACCGGGATCGTCGGCGCCGCCGTGTTCGGTGGGGTCACCGCACAGCGGATGGCCGTCAAGCGCTACCGCTCGTCGCTCACCGACCTGACCCGCGAAGAGCTGCTCGGCGAGCTGACCCCGGACCGGACCTACTCCGTCGCCGCGGAGGACGGGGTGGTGCTGCACGTCGAGGAGGTCGGGCCGGTCAACGCGCCGCTGACGATCATCTTCGCGCACGGCTGGACCCTGCGGTCCGGGTCCTGGCACTTCCAACGGCTCGGGTTGGCCGGCCCCGGGTTCGGCACCGGCGAACCCGGTTCGCCGGCGACCCGGATGGTGTTCTACGACCACCGGTCGCACGGCAAGTCCACCCGTGCGCCAGCGGCGCATTCCACCATGGAGTACCTGGCCTCTGACCTGCGGCAGGTGATTGCGACCGCGGCGCCGGACGCGCCCATCGTGCTGGTCGGCCACTCGATGGGTGGCATGGCCATCCTCACGCTGGCGGCCCAGGAACCCGCGTTGTTCGCCGACCGGGTGATCGGGCTCGGGCTGATCTGCACCGGCGCCACCTACCTGCGCCAGACGCAGTTCAACCAGCTGCTGGCGACCAGGGGCAACCCGGTGGTGCGGGCGATCACCAACGTGGCGGTGCGTTACCCGGCGATCTTCGAGCGGGGCCGCGCGGGAAGCCGGGACGCGGTGTGGCTGTTGACCCGCAGCCTCGGGTTCGCCAAGGATGTGCCCGGCCCGCTGGTGGACTACCTGGACGAGATGATCACCGCGACGCCCGTCGAGGTGATCGCCGACTACGCGCCGACGCTGTTCAGCTTCGACCAGTCCGCCGCGCTGCCGGCGCTGACCGGGATTCCCACCGCCATCGTCGCCGGGGACCAGGACCGGCTGACCCCGCTGGCCCGCTCGCAGGCCATCGCGGACGTGCTCCCGGACGCGGAGTTCGTCATCGCCCACGGCGCCGGCCACATGACGATGATGGAGGACCCCGACCTGACCAACGAGG
Source organism: uncultured Actinomycetota bacterium (assembly GCA_963709895.1). Lineage (GTDB taxonomy): Bacteria > Actinomycetota > Actinomycetes > Mycobacteriales > Nakamurellaceae > Nakamurella. The sequence goes on from CAVPYD010000014.1 coordinate 13,187, forward strand.
CGCTCCGCCGAATGCTGGATCGGGCCGCCAGCTACGGCGGCATCACTGCGAAACGGCGGAAGGTCCGGCGATGACGTCGGGCCGGGACGCCGACGGGTCCCGACGACCTCGCCGCCGGCCGCGACCCCGCCGGCCGCGACCCCGCCGACCGCGACCCCGCTGGCCGCGACCCCGCCAGCCGCGACCCCGCCGCCGACGGCACCATCAACAGCGACGCCGCGTCGGATGACCCTGCGCGAGCCGCCGGTGACGCCGCGCGGGCGACCCGGTCACGGTGTCGATCACCCTGCCGACGGTGGAGCACACCCTGGCGCTCGGCAGGGCCATCGGCCGACACTTGCGCGCGGGTGATCTGGTGATCCTGACCGGTTCCTCTGGGCGCCGGGAAGACGGCGCTCACCAAGGGAATCGGGGCCGGGATGGGGGTGGCCGGCACGGTGATGTCTCCGACGTTCGTGATCGCCAGGGTGCACGCCGGTGACCCGCCGCTGGTGCACGTCGATGCCTACCGGCTCACCGGAACCGTCGAGCTGGACGACCTCGACCTGGACACCGATCTCGGCCGCAGCGCCGTGGTGGTCGAATGGGGGGAGGGCGTCGCCGAGCAGCTCACCGACCAGCGGCTGATCGTCGCGCTGGAGCGGCTCCCCGACGACACCCGGATCGCCCGGCTGACCCCGGTCGGCACCGATTGGGTCGACCGGCTGCACGCCTTGATCGACACCATCGACGACCGCCGACTCCGCCGCCCCCGGCGCCCCCGCCAACTAGCGGCGGCCAGCCCCGGCGCCCCCCTGCCGGCGCGGATCAACATCGCTGGCGCGGCTCACCATGGCCGGTTGTGGGACGGATGTGACAGGAGTCGACCGCTTCATCCGCGCGATCCAGGGCCGGGTCGAAGGGCAACGGCTGCGCGTCGCCCTGGATTCGTGCCAGCGGGGCAATGGGTTCGCGCCGATCGCCCGGCTGTATTGTGCGAGCACATCGGCATCCGTGGGCAGCACAGGGCGTCGACCTGCACATCGCCGCGGTGAGTCGTCAGCACCCAGAATCACGACCTCGCACGATTTCGCTTCATCGTCGGCGCCGAGCGGTCCCGCGAATGTGTCCACCCGAGTGCAGGAGAGGACGTCATGCAGCGGCGCACGGTGGGCATCTGATGGCCAAGTTGAGGGTCCTTGGGCTCGTGCTGGCCGGCGGCGAAGGCAAACGGCTCTGGCCGCTCACCGCGGACAGGGCGAAGGCGGCGGTGCCATTCGGCGGCTGTTTCCGGCTGGTCGACGTCGCACTGTCCAGCATGATCAATGCGGGCTACCGCCGGATTTTCGTGTTGACCCAGTACAAATCCCATTCGCTGAACCGGCACATCACCACCGCATGGCGGATGAGTCATTTGCTCGACGCCGCCGTCACCCCCGTGCCGGCCCAGCAACGGCTGGGTCCGCGCTGGTTCACCGGAAGCGCCGACGCCGTTTATCAATCGTTGAACCTGCTGTATGACGACGGTCCGGATTATGTGATCGTTTTCGGCTCGAATCACATCTACCGGCTCGACCCGTCCCAGGTCGTCGAGGACCACATCGCCAGCGGTGCCGACGTCACGATGGTCGGAACCCGGGTATCCCTCGCGCGGGCCTCCCGGGCCGGGGTGATCCGCACCGACGACGGCACGACGATCAGCGGCTACTTCAACAGGCCGGCCGATCCGCCGCGCGGCGCCGGATGATCCGACGGTGGCGTTTGCGTCGATGGGGATCTACGTCTTCACCACCCAGGCGCTGATCCAGGCATTGCAAACCGATGCCGCCGACGAGCATTCCGTGCACGACATGGGTCGCAGCATCATCCCCTATTTCGTGGAACTGGGCACCGGACGGCTGTATGACTTTGCGAAGAATGACGTGCCCGGCGCCACCGACCACGATCGAACGTATTGGCGGGATATCAGCACGCTCGACGATTATCACGAGTCGCACCTCGATCTGGCGGCCGCGCATCCGTTCTTCAATCTCTACAACGACGACTGGCCGATCCTGACGCTCCCCGGTTCGATAGCACCCGCGAAATTCGGGGAATACGGGACGGCGCTCGATTCCGTCGTGAACGGCGGCACGATCATCACCGGCTCCACCATCCAGCAGTCGGTGGTGTCCTACAACGTCCGGGTGCAACCGGGCAGCCGAGTGGAACGGTCGGTCCTGCTTCCCGGAGTGCGGATCGGTAGGGACGCCGTGGTGCGCAACGCGATCCTGGACAAGAACGTGGTGGTCGCCGACGGCGCCACCGTCGGGGTCAACCCGGCCAAGGACAACCGCCTGCTCGCGGTCAGTGAGGGCGGGATCACCGTGATCGGCAAGGGCCGGGTCGTCGTCCGCTGACGGCACGCAAAGGTGCGGCTCGCAGGCGCGACCACTGCGGTGAGTGCTGCGTACTCGTGCACTGATTCCGACTGCTCCCGTCTCCGTCCGGGCGAATTCCTCCGGGTGACGTCTCTGCGCCCTTCCGGCGGGGGACAACCCCCGCCGACCGTGCGGCCAGCCCCCTGGCAGGACCTCGACCGGTCAGCGAGGATCGAGGACAGCAACCACAGGGGGAGGGCGGTGAGTGATGTCAGGCATCAAGGTGCTGGTCGTCGATGATCAGCTGCCGTTCCGGCGAGCGGCCGAGGCGGTGGTCGAGTGCACCGACGCGTTCGTGATGGTCGGCACCGCCGCCTCCGGCGAGGAGGCCCTGGCCGCGGTCGAGTCGCTGGGGCCCGACCTGGTGCTGATGGATGTCAACCTGCCCGGGATCAGCGGCGTTGAGGCCAGCCGCCGGCTGCAGGACACGCATCCGGAGGTCGTCGTCGTGCTGTTGTCCTCCTACGACGAGGCCGAATTCCTGGACATGACGCCCGAATGCGGTTCCTCCGCGTACGTTCCCAAATCGGCATTCGGCCCCGAGCGACTCGAAGAGGTCTGGGCCGCCACCCAGCGGTCCCGGTTGGGCTGAACGTCGACCGGGATGTGCGCGCGGACCAGCACGACGCCCGAATCCTGCCGAATGGTGACCCGCCCGTCCAGCGCCTCCACCCGGTCGACGGCGTGCTGCCAAACAGCCAGCGACGAACCGCCGCCGCCGTCACTGCCGCCGCCGCCACCGCCGTCGCTGTCACCGCCGACCGCGGCCTCCTGCGATCCGAGCGGGGAACCTGCGGCCCGTTCAACCTCGGCGATCAGCTGAGCTGTGTCGAGTTCCAGCCGGATGACCCCGTCCGTCGCATTCGCGACGACCTCGACACAGAACAGATAGGCAGCGGCCTCGACCGCCGGGTCCAGCCGCCCGACCATGGATCCGTCGACGTCCAGCACTGCCGGTGACGCCGTCGCGTCGAGGTGGGCGGACAGCGCGGCGACCAGTCCTCGACGCTGCAGGAGCGCGGGAAACACGCCACGCACCACTATCCGCAACTCCTCCAACGATTTCTCCGCATCCGCGATCAAGCCGATCCAACACGCCGGGTAGCGCCGGATCCCGAACGTCAAGATCGGCCGACAACTCGGCGACGATCGGTGACAGATGCGGCACCACCCGCCGCTGGATCGCACCCGCCAGACGTTCGCGCTCGTCGTCCTCGACGCCGACCAACCGGCGCCGGGACGCGGCCAGCTCGCGGGACCGGATGTCCACTTCGCGCACCCTGGCGGCGAGCTCGGCCTGCAGCATGGCGTTACGGAAGGCGAGCCCGGACTGTTCGGCGAAATCGTCGACCAGCCGGCACTCAGCGGCGCGCAGGTTACGGCCCGGCGGCATCAGCACGGTGATCGAGCCGACTTGTTCACCGCGATCCAGCACAGGGCACTCGACGATCGCGCCGTGCTGGGCGGGCGGCGCGGAATCGGGCCAGCGAGGCGGTCACCACGATCGATTCGTCGTCGCCGGGCCGACCCAGCAACACCGTGGTGCGGCTCGCGCCGACCGCTCGGCCGACGGCCTCGGCGACCCGGTTCGGCAGCTCCTCCGGAGCGGGGCTGTCGGCCAATCGCCGGCTCAGATCGGCCAACGCCTCGTAGGGCACCGCCTGCTCGCCGTAGACCAGCCGGTCGGCGAGCAGCATGACGTACCGGCGGAGTGGCTGGAAGGCGACCGCGACCAGCGCCATCGCCACGATCGACGGCCAGAACAGACCGTTCACCGCGGTCTTCACCGCGCCCAGCAGCCAGCCGATCGCGACGACCACCACGATGTACCCGACCGTGACGAAAACCGCGAGCACGCCGAGCACGATCGCGCGGCTCAGGATCAGGTCGATGTCGTACAGCCGGTAGCGCAGGATCGCCACGCCGACGCTCACCGACACCCCGATGTACGCCAGGAAGACGGCGATGTAGAACACCCACGGCGCCGGCGACACGAAGATGGTCGTCAGCCACAGCGCCAACCAGGTGATCGCCAGCACGACGGCCGCCGAGGCGATCCACCGCAGTTGCAGACGCCGATCGCCGGTGGCGGTCCGCAGCCGCCGCCACAACGCGACGGCGCCGAGAATGACGGCTCCGGCTAGCGCGCCGCTGCTGACGATCACCATCGCGATGGTGACCGTCCCGTACTGGATCGCGGGTGCGCCCGGCTCGAAATCGCTCGAGGGCAACGCGAACACGATGCCGTGGTGGACCACGATGGCCACCGCGGCGAGCGCGACCGCACCCCGCCATCGCCGGGACAGCAGGGTCCCATCGGGGACGAGCATGAAGATCACGGCCAGCAACGCGATCGTGTAGGTCGCGTCGAAGAGGTTGGCAACATACAGCGCAACCCTTTCCGAGCCGGCGACATCGATCAGCCCACGGGCGGCGACGATCGCGAAGGCCTGGGCCGTCATGCCGAGTGCGTTGCCGAACTGACCCACGCAGAACAACCAGCCGACCGTGTTCCGCGGGTAGCGCCAGACGATCAGGGCGCCCACCGCCGCACCGATCACCGAGCCGATCGGCACCAGCGGAAATGCCTCGCTGACGACGACGTCGTAGGAGAGCAGCGAGTCGAAGGCCGCGGACAGCATGATTCCCTGCAGGAGAGCCAGAATGCAGGTCCCGGCGAACAGCACCCACCCGACAGCCCGCATGTCAGCTCCCGGCCGTCGAGAACAATTGCTGCGCAAGCGCTGTGGAGGTCAACGGCACCTCGGCCGGGGCAGTGGACGGCACCGACGCGTGGATGACGGTGCCGCGGCCGGGCGCTGACTCGACCGTCACCGTGCCCTGCAGCGACTCCACCCGATCGCGCATGTTCGCCAGGCCCCCGACGGACCTCCCTGGCACGAACCCTCGGCCGTCATCGGCGATGGTGAACGCAATGCCGGCCGCCGTGCCTCGCAGGTCGATGGTGATCACCGTCGCCGCCGAATGTTTCGACGCGTTCTGCACCGCCTCCAGGCAGCAGAAGTACACGGTGGCCTCCACCTGCGGCGGATACCGGCGGACCTGATCGGCGGTCACCGTGACCGGAATCGGGCTCAGCGGCGCGATGGCCCGCAGGGCGGCCTCCGGCCCGGCCTCGGTCAGCAGCGAGGGGTACAACCCACGCGCCAACGCATCCAGGGCGTCGACAGTCGCGCTGGCCGCGACGGCCTGTTCCGCCAGCAACTTTTCGGCCCGATCCGGGGATCGGCCCAGCAGCGTCTGGCTCAGCCGCAGGCTCACCAGCAGGGCGATCACCTGCTGCTGGGCGCCGTCATGGATGTTGCGTTCCAGGCGCTGACGTTCTGCATCCTGCCGGGTGACGAGGTCGCGCCGGGCGGCCCTGACGTCCTCAGCGCGTTGCTCCAGTTCGGCCAGCCGCTGCTCCAACTCCTCGCGCAGCCCGGCCGTGCGCAGGGCCAGCGCCGACTGCGCGGCGAGGCCCGCGAACAACCGCTCCTCGACCGGGGTCAGCTGCTGCCCGTCGCGCAGCACCACGCTCAACGCCCCCAGCAGTTCTCCTCGCTCGCGAACCGGGAGTGTCTGCCGCCGCGCCCCCGCGGTGCCCGGATCCACTGAACCGCCCGGTGGCCCGTCGGCACTGTCAGAGCTGTTCAGCGAGTCGCCGTCGACGTGTGGCGCCGGCGACTCGGGGGGCGCGGTGCCGACCTCGGGCGGCCAGTACGCGGCGAGTTCCAGCCGGCCGTGCACCGTCAGCCAGACCTCCGCCCTCGCCGTGTCCGTGCCCTCGACCAGCACCTTCGCCATCCGGGCCGGCAACTCCTCCGAGGGGTAGAAGCCGGTGACCGTCGACGGGAATCGGGCGAGCACCTGGTACGGAGTGCGGCGGTCCTGATGGATCATCCGGGCGATGAGGGGTTTGAGCCTCAGGCGCAGGGGTTCGAAGGCCAGCGCAACGATCGCAGTGGCCAGCACAGACAGCCAGACGCTGGGTGAGCCACTCCGCCCGATCAGGGCGCCGCCGCCGATGACCACCACCAGATACGTGACCACGACGAACACCGCCATGCCTGCGGCGGTGATCAGCCTGACCACTCCGCCGACCCGCAACCGATCCCAGAGGCGCGTCACCGGATCAGCATGAACCATCCCCCCGACAGCGACCAGGGCCCGCGGCGGAAGCCGCGGGCCCTGCCCAGGGAATGACCCAGGATTGCCGGGTCGTGGTCGGCGGTGCTGCGATCCATGCTGTTCAGTGCTCGGTCCGTCCGCGGCCGCTGGTGGTTCTGTGGTCGAAGTGCGCCGCGTCGTGAACCTGGCGATCACCGAACGTTGGCCGGCTGCCGGGTGCGCAGCACGGAGACCGCGGCGACCGCCAGCAGGACGATCTGCATGGCCCCGGCCACCCGCTGCAGGATCCCCGGGGGGAGCATCAGCTCGGGCATGCCGATGGTGGCCGGCAGCCGGTTCAGGATCAGCGCGGTGCTGAGCACCCCACTGAGCGCCGTGGTGGCAGTCAGTACGACCGTGCTGACGGTCCGGCCCTGCACTCGGCGGATGCTGCGAGCCAGCAGGTATCCGGCGATGGGCAGGACAGCGAACACCACGCCGCCCGCGACCAGGTGGATCGTCGAGGACATGTTCTCCGCGGTGCCGCGCAGGTTCGTCGGGAAGACCGCCGCGGTGACGGCGGCGATCGACCAGATCAGCAGCAGCCTCCGGATGGCGCGCGTTCCGGCCAGCAGGCGCAGGCCGTGCGCCAGCGCGGCGCCACCGATGGCCAGCGCGGCCGCGGTCATGCCGAACAGCGTGAGTCCGTTGGGGAGGCTGACGACGTAGTCGCTGATGGTCCAGGTGACCGGATCGACGGCGTCGGTGGCCTCCAGGTGCAGCACGGTGATCGGCGGAATCGCGGCGGCGGCGGCCGTGAGGGCGACCCTGGCCGGCTGGTCGAGGACGGTGCTGGCGAACCGGGTGGACAGCGTCTCGACGGCGGTGGTGGGGTGGATGCCCTGGAGCTGAATGGTGGTCACGAGACTGTCCTTTTCGATCATGGTCCGTGGTGTCTTTCGGAACATGCAGAACGTTATGGATTGCCGAAGCCGCAGGTCAGGGCGTTATCCGCCCTCTTGCCGGGGCTGGAGCCGCCGATTTGCGGGGGGCATTTCGCCGTGCCGTGGAGGGTGTTCTCCACCGCTGAGGTGGGTCGCCGCTACCAGGGGGTGGGGTTAACCCCACCGGGCAATTGGGTCGGCCCCGGGACGGCGAAAGCGCGCGGAAAGATGCGCGGCTCGGGCAGCCGGGCGGCGCTGTTGGCCAGGCGCGTGGAGAGTGTCGACGCGCTCCCCAAGTCCGATCATCGGAGGGCACCGGAGCGGTCGGGACGGCCCGGCGTCAGCCGGACTGAGGCGGGCGGGCGGTCGGTGCCGCGCCTGAGGCCGGTCAGCGTGCCTCTTGTGGGCACCGGACACCGGTCAGAATCGACAGCCGGATTCAGCTCAGAACCAGGCCGGGGTCAGCGGTGGTTCTCCGCCTGCCGAACCTGCTGCTCGAGGTCGGCAGGATCCAGGTCCGCCCGGCCGAACGCGTCGGACAACGGCAGCGCCAGGTGCAGATCGGTGGCCGGGCACAGCTCGACGGTTGCTCTGGTGATCTTGAAATCCAGCACGTGTCCGCCGCGCCGACCCTCGTCGTCGATGAAGTGCACGTGTCCGCCGGGGACGCCGATACCCCGTTCGTACAGCGGAGTGCGGAACCCGGCGACCACGCCGTCCAGATCGTCGAACCGCTGCACCGGTTCGCCCTTGGTGACCTCGACCAGGGGCCGGTACGGCCGGTCCTGGCGGCGAACCGTCCGGGTGCGGACCCAGGCGAAGTGGCCGGTCACCCGTACCGCGTAGAGGTAGTTCTCCGAAGGGGTCAGCCGGCGGATGACGTCCACCACCTGATCCCGGATCAGGTCAGGCGGCAGCTCCGCGGTGAACGACGGGACGAACCTGGTGACGACGGCGAACGGTGTACGGGCATCCGGTGCGGCCGGGGTCGCGCCTCCGTCGCTGCGCAGCCGGTGGCACACCCCGTCGATGATGATCATCTCGCCGTCCAACGCGTTGAACGTGCCGAGCCCGAAGTCGCCGTGCTGCAACAACTCCCGCACGGTCAGCTCGCCGTCGTAGACGCCGGCGAGCAGCGCGCTCATCAGGCTGGACTGGTACACGGTCTGCCGGCGTCGGCCGGCCGGGTCCACCTCCGCGGTCACGGACGTCGCACCCCGGCTCGGGGCCGGCTGCGGACGTCGTTCTCACCAGGGTGCGCCACGTCGCCATCATCGCCGCTGACGTCCGGGCGTCCAAACAGGTCTCCCGCCACGGTTCAGGGCTGCGTCCCGTGAACGGTGGCCGTCCTTCCGGAGGTCGCCGAAGGCCGGCGAGTTGACCGGCCAATCCCGAGGCCTGAGGTCAGTCGATCAGCGCTCTGCCGAGTTCCCGTCCGGACCGTCGATGTGCGAAAGACGTTTCGCGAAACAATTGTCGGCGGAGAATCCCTGATAGTCACACCAGGCATTTGCCCCGGCCGAGGTGTCGTATTCGCGTGGAACCATGGCGACATAGTAATTCGATGACCGGAAGGAGCTGAAATCCCCTGACCACACCATGAAGACGTCGGGATAACTGGTTTGCAGGCTGTAGAACCTGGACATTGCCCCGGCGCCATCCGTCTTCGACGACAATTGCGGAATCCACCACCCGATGGTGGCATCGGCGATCGCATAGTCCCTGGACACTTGCAGGTCAGCGCTCGACGGCGAATCCGGATACACGGTCACCGGTGGTTGAACCACGGTCACCGGAGGCTGTGGCTGCACCACGGTGACCGGAGGTTGCACGAGAACGGTTGCGGTGACCGTTGGCGCCGCCGTCGGCGACGTGATGCTTTCGGTGCTGGTCACGGTGACCGGAGCGGCAGTCGTCGGCGCGATGACGGCCGTGCCGGCTTGGTCACCCGCACACCCGGCCAGCGACAGCGCAGTGAACAGTGCCATTGCGCCGATAACCGGCGCGGTGATGATCCTTCGCATGGTGCTCTCCTCGAGGTTGGCCGGCATTGGTTCGTGCGCCCTCCCGGCCGATCGGCACTGGATCCACCCGTGGATGCCTGACCGCCAGACACGAAACACGCCGCGCACGCCGGCCCGTTGAACGTGGCAACATTCCGCCCGAGCAGGCCGGGCCTGCGGCTCGCCGGACGCCGCAGGAATGGCGGTCACGGCCGCGCGGCCGGTCCTACCAGAAAGCGGTCATGGTGTGCCCCCACAGTCATCTGTACCCGCAACCCTGCCGGCGGATCAGTGGCCAAGGCCTGCGACCTGGCGCCGTTGGGCCGCATTTGCCGAATCGAAAGGTCCGACTCCGCGGGCATCACAACGCGCGATCCCTGGGCACAGTTGCGAAAGACTTGTAGTGTGCGGCAATGTCGAGATCCCCGTCCACTCCGGATGCCGATCCAGGCTCGACGACGAATGCCGACCCACGCCCAACGGCGAATGCCGATCCGGCGTCGTCGGCGGGGTCGGGTCGCGGCTTCGGCCGACCGGCGGGTCGATGAGCAGGCCCAGCTCGCCCGCGGCCGCCGCGGCCCTGCAACGGGTCCGGGAACTGTGCCTGGCGTTCCCGGGGACCAGCGAGCGGCTCAGCCATGGGGAGTGCTGCTGGTTCGTCAAGAAACAATTCGTCACGTCCGCCGATCACCACCACGACGACCGGGTCTCGTGCTGGGCGGCCGCACCAGAGGGCGCGCAGGGTCGCTGGATCGGGCAGGACCCGGCGCGATTCTTCCGGCCGCCGTACGTCGGCGGCCGCGGCTGGGTGGGTGTCTACCTGGACGTGGAGCAGGATTGGGACGACGTCGCCGAAATCATCGAAGCCGCGTACCTGCAGGTGGCGCCGGCGACGCTCCGGCGGGCGTGGACGCTGGAGCACGGCACGGCGTAACGACGATCGCACATCACCCTGGACCCCAGCACCGGTTCTCCCGAAGCGACATTCGATCCATGTCGCCGCAGTGCGCATGGGGACAATCAGGCATGTTCCCCCCATTGTGGGGGCCGCGCTCGCACCACTTTGGGGCTGCTGCCCGACCGGCACACGGTTTTACAGTCAACGTGACCGCCATCCGTCAGAGGGAGCGCCCCATGACACTTCTTGCGCCAATACCGGTCACCGCGACGCACGACATTCTGCAAGGGCAGGCGCCGCCGATCAAGGCCGGTACCCCGGGGGAAATCACCGATCTGCCAGGAGCGTCGGGTGTCTCGTACACCGTGATGTTCCGGCCGACAGGTGGAGGCACGGTGACCGTGCGCGACCTGTGCAGGATTGATCTGCGGGAAGCCTGGTAATTGCTCCGCTATTCATCAACATCATGACGTGGACCGATGAAGTACCGCGACACAACGAATTCCCACTCCGGAGGAAATCATCCATCACCGACGTGGCGGCCGACGCCCGGCAGCCGGATGGGTGGCATCGCTCCGGTGCCCGCCCGGTCAGATGGCCGCCGACGCCCGGTGAGCCGACAGGTGGGGTCGCGGAACCTCCCGGCAAAGGACGGGGGGAAGGTGGGAAAGGCCACTTTGGAGGGGGCGCCGATGTTCGAAGGCCGTCCGTCGAATCGTCAGCCCTCGTCGCTGTCGCTCCCGCTCCCGCTGTCGCCGCCGTCACCGCTCGGCAGTTGTCCGAGCGCCACCACCGCGTCGATGGTGTCGACCTCGTCGACCGACTTGTCCGGCCGGTACCGCAGCACCCGGGCGAACCGCAGGGCGACCCCGCCCGGGTAGCGCACCGATGCCTGCACCCCGTCGCACGCGATCTCGACCACGAGTGGGGGATCGACGTACACCGTGCTGCGGGTCCGGCGGCTCTCCCTGGCCAGGAACTGCTCGGTCTGCCAGGTGAGTACCTGATCCGTCAACCCCTTGAATGTCTTGCCCAGCATGATCAACCCGCCGGTGGCCGGGTCGCGGGCGGCAAGGTGCAGGTTGGACAGCCACCCCTCCCGCCGGCCGTACCCCCATTCGGCAGCGGTGACCGCGAGATCGAAGGTGTGTCGGGGTTTGAGCTTGACCCAGCCCGAGTCGCGCCGCCCCGCCGCGTACGGCGCATGCAGCTTCTTGACCACCACCCCCTCGAAGCCGGTGGCGACCGCGTCGGCGAACACCGCCACCACCTCGGCATCAGCGTCGACGAGGTGGCGAGGGACGATCAGCTCCGGCGGCAGCACCGAGCGCATGACCTCGATGCGTTCGCTGAGCGGCTCGTCCAGCAGGTCGCGGTCGTCGACGTGCAGCAGATCGAAACAGAAGAGCGACAACGGCACCGCGGTCGCACCGGCGGCCGGGTCGAGGTGGCTGGCGGTCCGGGATGCGATGAGCTGGAATGCCAGCGGACGCCCGCCCGGACCGATGGACAGCGCTTCGCCGTCCAGCACGATCGTGCGCACCGGCAGCGCGGCGACCACGGCGACGATCTCGGGGACCCTGGCCGTGATGTCGTCCAGGCTCCGGGTGAACACCCGGACCCGCGGCCCGTCGCGGTGCACCTGGACCCGGATGCCGTCCAACTTGACGTCGACCGCCGCCGGTAGGCCGGTCTTCTCCAGGGCGGCGGCCACGTCCGGCGCACTGGCGGCCAGCATCGGCCGCACCGGGAGACCCACCTGCAGACCCACCGCCGCCAGCGCCTCCTCGCCGCCGGTGGCCAGGATCCTGGCGGCTGTTGGGGTGGAGCCGAGCAGCATCGCCGCTCGCTGCACCGCCGCGACCGGAACCCCGAACGCCTCGGCCAGACCGTCCTGCACCAGAGCGTCCAGGGCGCCCTGCCGGACTTCGTCGAAGACCAGCCCGCGCAGGAAGCGCTGTTCCGCCTCCGTCGCGCGGGCGAACAGCGCCTCCACCGCCTTCGCGCGGATCGAGACAGAACCGGCACCGCCCAAGGCGGCGATCTCGTCGAATGCCGCGTCGACGTCCTGCACGGCCAGCGTCGGTTCCTCGGCGGGCTCCGGGACGGAGCTCAGCGAGGCCCAGCCGACGCCGGTGCGGCGTTGCCGCAGGCTCCCGGACAGGTAGGTCACCACCAGTTCGATCTCGGCCGGCTCGGCGGCGGCGATCGTGGCCGCGATGAAGCGCCGCTTGGCCAGCCGGGAGCGGGTGCCGGCGATGTCCGTGGACGTCGCCGCGAGTCGGGCGAGTTGCATCAGACCATGGTGACGGGTGGCACCGACAGCACCGAATCTGCGCGTCGACAATCCATTGGCGATCACCTGAGGCTGCGCGAGGATCGACCAGAGGTCGCGCTCGGTCCTCTCCGGAACGGTTTACGGTCGTCGATAGGCGTCGCGACGGTGATCGACGTCCAGAACCAGGACTTCTCGGTGAGCCTCGTCAATGGTGTAGCGCACCCGGTACTCGCCGCGGCGGGCCCGCCATTGACCGGCGAAAGGTGGTAGGAGGGCGGCACCCACTCGGTGTGGATTGGCGGCCAGCGGACCGAAGATGAACTCAATGCACGCGGCCGCTACGGATTCCGGGAGTCGTTCCGCCAGCCGCGGAGCGGCCGAGGGTGCCACGATGACCCGATAGCTCAACGGTGATCAGGCTCGGTACCGGCCGATCGAACAATCCGCTCAACGGCACCCCGGTCCAGTCCCGACCCGGCTTCGAGTTCCCTGCGGCTCTTGGCAATGCGTTCCTGGGCCGCTGGATCGGCCAACAACTCCAGCGTAGCTTCGATGGCTTCGAGGTCTGCCGCAGACATGACGACCACGTAGTCACGACCGTTCTTCGTTACCAGGACCCGCTCGTGGGTGCGGTCGACCTCTTCGGCGACCTCGGAGAGGTGCGCTTTCGCGTCAGACAGCGACATTGTCCTCATAGACTATGATCGTAGTCTATGACAATGCCGGGGCCCGTCCGGGCCGTCCTCAGCGCACCTGCCCCAGCCGGAAGCTGACGACCCGGCCGTCGATGAATCGGGCCTGCGCGGAACCCACCATGCGCTCGCCGGGATTCGCCTTCGACGAGCGCACCCGCCAGGTCACGGTGTCGCCGGCGATCTGCTTGCGGGTCGGATCGACCCGGAGGCCGACCGCCAGCCAGGCCTGGATCATTTGCCGCACCGCCTCGATTCCGCGCTGGCTGGGGCGCTCGACAAACGGTGCCGTCGAAGAGATCTCCGCGTCGTCGGCGAAGAAGCCGACCATCAGGTCGAGGTCCCCGCTACGCCAGGCGTTCTCGAAGGCCAGCGCGGTGACGAACTGGTCCGCCCTGGCCTTGCCGTGCTCGATCAGCCCGTCGAGGAACGCCGGGTCCCGGTTCAGCTTCGACGCCGCGCCCCACGCCTGAGATTGCTTCGACCGGACCATCTCGATCACCCTGATGATCACCGGCCGGTAGGTCTTGCTGACCAGTTCGCCGGTGTCGATGAGCGAATCGATCTTCTCGATGAAATGCAGTTCCTGCAGCAGCGACAGGTTCCCGGCCAATTCGTTGCGACGGTCAGCGATCTCCACCAGACTGGTTGGTTCTGCCGGCATTTCCTTCGGGTTGATCTGGATCACCCAGATCTCGTCAGGGTCGGTGTCGAGCAATTCCCGGACCGGCGGATTCTGCGAGAACAGCCCGTCCCAGTACACCCCGCTGTCCATGTGCACCGATCGGAACAACGTCGGGATGGCCGCGGAGGCCAGCACGGCGTCGGCGGTGATCTCACCCGCCCTGCTGTCGAAGGCCTTGAATTCGCCGGACATCACGTCGACCGCGCCCAGCAGCAGCATCGGGTTCTCGGTGCCCGGCCGCAGTTGCGCTAGCGCCGACCCGGTCGAAATCGACGTACTTCTCCAGCAGCGACCGCAGGTGGTCCATGGCCAGCACGGAAGCGTAATTGTCGTACGGGCTGACCGAAGGCGTGACGATGTAATGCGAGAGCTGAGCCGCCCACAGCACCCAGGTGTTGACCATTTGCTCGGCGGGTGTGCTGGCCGAATTGTCGGCCCAGAATTTTCTGAGCAGTTCCGCCGCCCGCGGCGGATCGCCGTCGACCAGCGCCGACCAGGCAAGCAGGGCGCAGATGGCGCCGCCGGAGGTTCCGCTGACCCCAACGACCCGGTGGCCGGCCATCACGTCCGGCTGCAACAGCCGGCTCAGCACGCCAGCGGTGAACGCCGTGTGGCTGCCGCCGCCCTGGCATGCGATCGCCACCCGGCGCGGCTCACCCTGCACGGTCATCCGTCCTCCACCCCTCACCGTCGGCCGGTGCCGTTGCATCCGCGGTCGCGTCTCCCCGATCGGCTGTCACGTTCGCCCGCGTCTCCGCAGCTTAGGTGTTGTTCGCCCCGCCGAGCGTCGGTGCCGTCCGAGCGCTGTGCTGGCCGTGTGGCTCGACGTGCCGCTGTGGACGGCCGATCGCCGGCAGCCGCGCGCCAGGCTGCCGTGCGCCAGGACTGCCGTGCGCGGTGGAACTCGTCTGACGTCGGCGCTCGCGCCTCGCGGTCACAGGGGCAGGGCCGAGGGACGGCTGATCAATCGCCGGACCGCGCCCCCACCAACGGGCTCAGCTCCGGCGTCCGCCAACTCCGCAGCCATTCGACCTCATCGGCCCGAAGGTCCTCACCGCACTCCGAGCAGCGGTCGGTGGTCGTCGACTCCTGCCCGCAGATCCGGTGCACGATGCCCATCCGGGCACCGGGAATCGGCGGCGCGGTGTGCTTCTCGCCCCACACGCACCAGGGCGTTGAGCACCGGAAGCGCATCCGCGCCGGCCTCGGTGAGGGCGTACTCGAAATGGGTCCGCTGTTCGCCGCGGTAGGGGACTTTGCGGAGCAGGCCGGATTCGACCATGGCGGCCAGCCGCCGACTCAGCACGTTGTCGGCGACACCGAGGGATTCCCGGAACTGTTCGTACCGCCGGCCGCCGAGCAGTGCGTGCCGCAGGATCAGCAGCGACCATGGGTCGCCGAGCACGTCAAGGGCGCGGGCGATCGGACAGTTGTCCGACGACCAGTCCGAGCGCAGCGGCACCGTTCCTCCCGGCTGACACGATCACACTTGCTTGAGCGAAGCGTACTCGATTAGTGTCCCAGCAGACCAGCACCCACCAGCGAAACGCCTGACGCACCCGCACACCCGACGAGGCCCTCATGACAGCTCGCGATCTGCACCCTGCCGGGCAGGGCGCGGCCGGCATGCCGGGCCACCCGGCGGCCGCGGGGCCGGGCCGGATGAGAGGCCGGACCAGACTGCATCCGGCCTGGATCGTGGCCGGCGTCGCGTTCATCGCGCTGCTCGGCGCGGCGGGCTTCCGGGCGGCACCGAGCGTGCTGATCGTCCCGATGCAGGACGAGTACGGGTGGTCGCGCAGCCTGTTGTCGCTGGCGGTCGGCGTCAATTTGCTGCTGTACGGACTGATGGCGCCGTTCGCCGCGGCGCTGATGGACCGCTTCGGCGTCAGGGCCGTCACCAGCACCGCGTTGGTGTTGGTGGCGCTGGGGTCCGGGCTGACGGTTTTCGTCACCGCCGGGTGGCAGTTGGTGCTGTGCTGGGGCGTCCTGGTCGGGCTGGGCACCGGCTCCATGGCCCTGGTCTTCGCCGCCACCATCGCCAACCGCTGGTTCGTCAAACGCCGCGGGCTGGTGATGGGGGTGCTCACCGCCGCCAGCGCGACCGGGCAGTTGATCTTCCTGCCGATGCTGGCCTGGCTGGCGGTGAATTCCGGGTGGCGCGCCGCCTCACTGCTGGTCTCGGTCGCGGCGCTGGCCGTGGTGCCGCTGGTGTTGTGCTTCCTGCGGAACAACCCGGCGGATGTCGGCGTGCTGCCCTACGGGGCGCCGGAACCCGACCTCGTCATCGCGGGGACGGGCCCCGCCGACTCGGCAGGAACCGCCGCGGCGCACAACGATTCCGCGACGACCCCGAGCCCGGGGCACTCCGCCCGGGGTGATGACGGGGACATCGGCGACGTCACGGTCGTGGCGCCCGGTGCGGCCCTGCGCACCGTCCAGGCGCTGTTCCAGGCCGCGCACACCCGGACGTTCTGGGCGCTGGTCGGCGGTTTCGCGATCTGCGGGGCCACCACCAACGGGCTGATCGGCACCCACTTCGTGCCCGCCGCGCACGACCACGGCATGCCCACCACGACCGCCGCCGGGCTGCTGGCCGTGGTCGGGATCTTCGACATCGTCGGCACCGTGGCCTCGGGCGCGCTGACCGATCGGGTCAACCCGCGGATCCTGCTGGCGGTGTACTACGCACTGCGCGGGGTCGGGCTGCTGATGCTGCCGGCGCTGCTGTCCGACGCGGTGCACCCGAGCATCCTGGCGTTCGTCATCGTCTACGGGCTGGACTGGGTGGCCACCGTGCCGCCGACGGCAGCGCTGTGCCGGGAAGCGTTCGGCGACAACGGCACCATCGTCTTCGGCTGGGTATTCGCCGCGCACCAGATCGGCGCCGCGCTGGCCTCGGTGACCGCGGGCGTCATCCGGGACGCGACCAGCGACTACACCCTCGCCTGGTTCGGCGCCGCGGGCCTGTGCGCGGTGGCGGCGTTGATGTCGCTGGGCATCCGCAAGATCCCCCGCCCGCCGTTGCCGGTCCCGTAAGAATCGCGGATCATCTTCCCCGGCGGTGCCTCAACTGGTGACTCGCGCCCCACCAGTCACAGAAACCACCCACTTCAGCCGCGCCGCGAAGATGATCCGCGCCGGCAAAGGTCACGAATCAGTGACACACGCCACCACTTGCGCGGGACCTATGGCCCTGCCCACACCCGTCGGCGCTGACGATGCTCAGAAGTGCCGCTCGCCGAGTACGTGCGGTGCGCCACGGAAAATCCGGTGCGCACCAACGCAGTCGACAACGGCACCATTCATGTGCCCATCAGGTGCCGGCAAAGGAGCCACGGACGATGACCCAGTTCGTTTTCGATTTCACCCAGGGCGATAAGGATCAAAAAGATCTGCTCGGTGGGAAGGGCGCCAACCTCGCCGAGATGACCAGATTGGGTCTGCCCGTGCCGCCCGGGTTCACCATCACCACCGAGGCCTGCCGGGAGTACCTGGCACTGGGCACCGAGCCCGGCGAACTGCGGGTGCAGGTGACGATGGCGCTGCGCGCACCTGGAGGACAACCTCGGCCGGCGGCTGGGTGACCGGCACGACCCGCTGCTGGTGAGCGTGCGTTCCGGCGCGAAGTTCTCGATGCCGGGAATGATGGAAACCGTCCTGAACATCGGCCTCAACGATGCCAGCGTCAAGGGCCTCGCCGAGGAATCCGGCGACGAGCGATTCGCCTGGGATTCCTACCGCCGGCTGCTGATGATGTTCGGCAAGACCGTGCTGGACATGCCCGGCGACGTTTTCGCCGACGCGCTGGACAAGGCAAAGTCCACCAAGGGCGTGCTGTCCGACACCGAACTCGACGTCGACGACATGAAGGCGTTGGTCGAGGAATACAAGGTCGCGATCCACGAGAGCTCCGGCCAGGAGTTCCCGCAGCACCCGCGCGAGCAGCTGGACATGTCGATCCGCGCCGTCTTCAACTCCTGGAACACCAACCGCGCCCGGCTGTACCGGCGTCGGGAACGGATCCCTCAGGACCTCGGCACCGCCGTCAACATCTGCACCATGGTGTTCGGCAACCTCGGCGAGAACAGCGGCACCGGCGTCGCTTTCACCCGTGACCCGGCGACCGGCGAGCCCGGTGCCTACGGCGACTACCTGGTCAACGCACAGGGCGAGGACGTCGTCGCCGGCATCCGCAACACCCTGAGCCTGGACGACCTGGCCTCCATCGACCCGGACTCGCACCGCGAGCTGATGAAGGCGATGCGCCGGCTGGAGACCCACTACCGCGACCTGTGCGACGTGGAGTTCACCGTCGAGCGCGGCAAGTTGTGGATGCTGCAGACCCGCGTCGGCAAGCGCACCCCGGCCGCCGCGTTCCGGATCGCCACCCAGCTGGTGGACGAGCACCTGATCACCCTGGACGAGGCACTGTCCCGGGTCACCGGCGCCCAGCTGGCGCTGCTGATGTTCCCGCAGTTCGACAAGTCCGCCGACCGCAAGCTGCTCACCCAGGGCATGGCCGCCTCTCCGGGCGCGGCGGTGGGTCGGGTCGTCTTCGACTCCGCGACCGCGGTGGACTGGGCCGCCAAGGGCGAGCAGGTGCTGCTGGTCCGCCGGGAGACCAACCCCGACGACCTCGGCGGCATGATCGCCGCCAACGGCATCCTGACCGCTCGCGGTGGCAAGACCTCGCACGCCGCGGTCGTCGCCCGCGGCATGGGCAAGACCTGCGTCTGCGGCGCCGAGGAACTGGACATCGACGTCGAGGCCAAGAAGATCCGCGTCGGCTCGATCGTCATCGACGAGGGCGACCAGGTCAGCATCGACGGCTCGACCGGCGAGGTGTTCGTCGGCGCGATGCCGGTCGTCGCCTCCCCGGTGGAGACCTACATCGAAAAGGGCATGGAAGCCACTGGAAGGTGCCGACGAGGAAACCGCGCAGCTGGTGCGGGCCGTCGACCGGGTGCTGGTGCACGCCGACCAGCGCCGTCGGCTGGGCGTGCGGGCCAACGCCGACACCCCCGAGGACGCCAACCGGGCACGCCAGCTCGGTGCCCAGGGCATCGGCCTGTGCCGTACCGAGCACATGTTCCTCGGCGATCGCCGGGCACTGATCGAGCGGCTCATCCTGTCCGACTCGACCGACGAGCGCGACGCCGCGCTGGACGCCCTGTTGCCGTTGCAGCGCAAGGACTTCATCGAGATCCTCGAGGAAATGGACGGCCTGCCGGTCACCATCCGGCTGCTCGACCCGCCGCTGCACGAGTTCCTCCCGGACATGACCACGCTGTCCGTCCGGGTCGCGCTGGCCGAGGAGCGCGGTGCCTCCGGCGCCGAGCTGGAGAAGGACGAGCGGCTGCTCAAGGCCGTGGAACGGCTGCACGAGGCCAACCCGATGCTGGGTCTGCGTGGTGTCCGGCTGGGCCTGCTGACTCCCGGGCTGACCGCGCTGCAGGTGCGGGCCATCACCGAAGCCGCGATCGAGCAGATCAAGGCCGGCAAGAACCCCAAGGTCGAGATCATGGTTCCGCTGGTCGGTTCGGTCCGCGAACTGGACATCGTGCGTGACGAGGCCGAGGCGCTGATCAGCAAGCTGACCACCGCCGCGGGCGTCGAGCTGACCATTCCGATCGGCACGATGATCGAACTGCCGCGCGCCGCGCTGACCGCCAGGCGGATCGCCGCCAGTGCGGACTTCTTCTCCTTCGGCACCAACGACCTGACCCAGACGACGTGGGGCTTCTCCCGCGACGACGTCGAGGCCGAGCTGTTCGTCGAGTACATGGACAAGGGCATCTTCACGATCTCGCCGTTCGAGACGATCGACGAGCACGGTGTCGGCCGGCTGGTGGAGATCGCCTGCGACGGAGGGCCGGGAAACCAAGCCGGGCATCAAGCTGGGCGTCTGCGGCGAGCACGGCGGAGATCCCGAATCCATCCACTTCTTCCACAAGACCGGGCTCGACTACGTGTCCTGCTCACCGTTCCGGGTTCCCGTTGCCCGGCTCGAGGCAGGCCGAGCGGTCGTCCTGTAAACCCCGGTCCTGACCCTCTGCGGTCACTGCAGCCAGGCGGCCCGACCCGGGCCAGCGGCTGATCGACCACCCGCCCATCTTGGATCACGAATCCGAGGTGGGCGGGGCTGTGTCCGGCCCCGGGATGAACCGGCGCGGGATGGAACTGGGCACGGCTGACTACGCGGCGTGCGACGCGCACGGTCGCACCGCGCGGCGTGACGGGCACGATCCGGATCACCGGGTACGCCACCCGCCGATCCGGGATTAAGGTGCGGTATGGACCGGCGTACCTGGGGCGCGGTGCTGGTGGTCGTGGTGATCATCGCCGCCCTGACGGTGCCCAACCTGGCCGGTCGCCGGGTCGGGGGAACCGCCGCTCGGATCCCCGTCGCCGACCCCCCGCAGGTCGGCGACTGCCTGCTCGACGACCCCACCGGGACCAAGTCGGTGCTGGACTACACGTCGGTGGAGATCTACGCCGCGACGACCGGGACGTGCGGCGAGACGAACTATGGCGAGGTCGTCTCGGTGACGATGGACGCCCGTTCCTTCCCGGTGTCGGTGGCCAACCGGTTGAGCCACCCCGAGCCGATGGCCTGCAACCCGCTGGTCCGCGGCTACTTCGGCTGGCCGGACGGGGGCGACCGCAGCGACGGCAGCACCGCTGACGCCTGGCGCCCGGTTGCCACCGAGACGGTCGGGCTGATCGGACCGAACCTGTGGCAGTACCTGGGCCGGCAGAACTGGTTGGCCTGCGTGGTCTATCCGCGGTACGGCCCCTACGCCGGTGCGCTCGGCCGATCGTTCGCGGACCGGACTGCCGCCGACGCTTTCGCGCTGTGCCTGACGGATTCGGATTCGGAATCGGCGTCGCGGCAATCGGTCTCGTGCGCGGTACCGCACCACACGGAAATTCTCGGCTGGGCCACGGTCGCCGATTCGGCGTCGGATTCCCCGGAACTGGACGACACCTGCCGGCAGTTCGCCGCCAGGATCACCGCGCTGCCGGACCCGACATCGTCCGGCCGGCTACGCATCGATGCGGTGGCGCTGCGGGATGACGGGCAGGGCGGCTGGTCCACCGATCAGGCCGCTGCCGAACCCCGCCGGCAGATCGCGTGCACGCTGTCGGCTGTCGGCACAGATCGATTGGCCGCCACCCTGACCGGTATTGCCGGCGGCGCGCTGCCCTGGGCGTGACGTCCGCCCGCCGTCCTGACCAGCACACAGGCATTCCGCCGTGCGCCCCACCTGCGCCGCACGCGAAATAGCATGGGGTATGGACCGGCGCCGGTGGGGCTTCGTCCTGCTGCTCGGCGTGCTGGTGACCGCCTTGGCGGTGCCCACGGTGACCGGTCGACGGATCGTCGGCCGCCCGGTTGCCGCGCCGATCGTCGGGCCGCCGCAGGTCGGTGACTGTCTGACCTGGACGTCCCCGTGGGGTGGCCCGCCCATCGCCGCCAGTCGGGCCAGCAACGGGGCGATCGCGGAGGATGCCGAAGGCGCCGCGGCCGGCGACCGCGCCGGCCTTCGGATGGTTCCGTGCGGCGACCCGCACCAGGGGGAGGTCCTGCTGACCGCCATGGACGTCACCGAGTTCCCGGTGACGACCATGAGCGGGGTCGCGGTGCCTGACCTCGCGGCCTGTCGCGATGCCGCGTACCCCTACCTGGGCGCACGGTCGCCGAACGAGGCCGGGGACCGCTCGAATCTGTTGGGTCCATGGTCGCCGCCGTCGACCGGTTCGTACGGCTTCCTGAGCCCGGATTCCCTGCAGCGACGGGCCGGGCAACGGTGGGTGGCCTGCGTGCTGTCCAGCCCGCAGGGCGAGGTTCGTGGATCGGTCCGCGGGATCTATTCCGGGTCGGCCCGCAGCAGCCCGCTGGCCGTGTGCAGTCCCGGCACCGACCTGTTGCTCGACCTGACGGTGCCCTGCACGCGGCCACATCCGATGGAGATCCTCGGCTGGCGCAGCGCGGACGAGAGCGTCGGCGGCCAGCGACCGCTGGACCGGTCGTGCATGGAACTGGCGAGCCGGGTGACCGGGATGTCAGACCCGACGGCCGGCGGGGCCCTGCGGGTGGCCGCGGCCGTCATCCACTACGACTCGAGCGGGATCCTGCAGCAGGGATTCGCGCCCGGACCGCACAGCGAACTCGGCCGGGCGGCCTGCACCGTGTCCGCGGCCGGCACCAGCGTGCTGGTGGGTTCGCTGGTCGGCCTGGGTGACGGGCCGCTGCCCTGGGGCAGCTGACCGCCGGATCGACCGCGGGCCGGCGACCCGCGATCCGCGACCCGCGACCGGGGGCGAGGACTCAGGACGAGGCGGAATCCGCCCGGTCCCTGCGAGCCGTGCCGGACCCGGAGCCCTTGCCGTAGGTCTCGAGAACGCCCTGCGACAGGATCGGCCAGGCCTCCGCCGCCCACGGCCCGAAGTCGGTGTCGCACAACGACACGCAGGCCAGATGGGCCTCCGGGTCCACCCACAGGAAGCTGGCCGACTGCCCGAAGTGGCCGAAGGTGCGCGGCGAATTCCCCGGCGCAGTCCAATGCGGCGTCTTGTGGTCGCGGATCTCGCAGCCAAGACCCCAGTCGTTGTTCTGTTGCCGACCGAACCCGGGGAGCACGCCGGCCAGCCCGGGAAACGCCAGGGTGGAGACCTGGTCCACCACCCGGGGGAGCAACAGGGTGGGCTGCAGCAGTTCGCGGGCCAGGATGGCCAGGTCGCGGATGCCGACGTGCGCACCGTGCGCCGGAGAACCGTCCAAGGCCGTTGAGGTCATGCTGAGCAGATCGAGCACCCGGTCGTGCAGGTCGTTCTCGAACGCGCGACCGGTCCGGCGCTCGAGATGCGCTGCGGCGACGTCGATTCCGCGATTGGAGTAGATGCGGCGGGTGCCCGGCGGGGCCAGCGCGCGGTCCTCGTCGAAGGCGTATCCGGAGGCGTGCGCCAGCAGGTGCCGCAGGGTGGAGCCTGGCGGGCCGACCGGATCGTTCAGGCTGACGACCCCCTCCTCGGCGGCGTCCAGCACGGTCAGCGCCGTCAGGACCTTGGTGATCGAGGCCGCACGATGGACGTTCCCGTCATCGATCAGGTCGATCACGCCGTCGGCATCGACGACGGCGACCGACGCCGTGCCTACCGGCCAGTCGGCGATTGCCCGGCCCAGATCCATGACGCGTCCTTCCTCTGCCCGACCAGTCGGCTGCCCGTTCGGCTCGCTGGCGCGCCCAACGGTGGGCACTCCACCGAGCACTCTGCAGCACACCACGGCTGCGGGCGCGTTGACCAACCGCGCTCCCGGCATCCAGTCTCTCGGCCCACTCGGCTTCCACCGTTCTCGGCTTCCATCGTTGCGGTCCCGCCAGAGTGTGCCAGCATCCTGGGGTGACAGCAGTCCCCGACCACCGCGCCTTCCGGCTGCTGCGGGACGAGGAACTCCGCGATCCGCTGGTGGACATCGCCGTCGGGCCGGCCCTGCTGCACGCCACGTCGCGCTCCCCGGACGCCGGACACGGCGCGGGACAATCCCCGGCGGCACGCGACGCCATTCCGGTGCTGCGGATCTACCGTCCCGCACCGACGGTGGCGTTCAGCGGCCGGGACTGCGCCACACCCGGGATCGGCAGGGCGGCTGCGGCGGCTTGCTCGCGGGGGTTCGTCCCGGTCAGGCGCGGCGCGGGTGGCCGCGCAGTGGCTTACCACGGTGGCACCCTGTGTATCGATCACGTCAGCCGGGATGAGGCCGAAAAGGGTTCCATCGCAGAACGTTTCGCGTTCTTCGGGTCGCTGTACCGGGATGCGCTGGTGGGTCTCGGGGTCGAGTCGGCGGCCGTGGGCGAGGTTCCGGGGGAGTACTGCCCCGGGGAGTACAGCGTCAACGACGGCCACGGTCACAAACTCATCGGAACGGCACAGCGACTGGTGCCGGGCGCGTGGATGTTCAGTGCCGTCGTGGTGGTCGACGACCCCGATCCGCTCCGCGACGTGCTGGCGGCGGTGTACGTGGAGCTGGACCTCCCATGGGATCCGGCGACGGTCGGTGCCATCGACCGGGCCGCGCCAGGGGTCGGCATGGGAGAGGTCGAGCAGGCCCTGCTGGCCGGTTATTCGACGGTGTTCTCGGTCACCGGGACGCCGGATCCGGAGCCGCTGCCCGCATCAGTGATCGATCTCGCACGCGGCCGGGTGGATCGACACCGGGTCCCGGAAGGCTGACAGCAGGGGCTGTGGCCTAGCCGGGAACGCAGCCCGACGTGTCGAGAAGTCAGAGGTTCGAATCCTCTCAGCTCCACCAGAACGCCGCCGCTGCGCGCCGCTCGCCGCCGCTCGCCGCTGCGCGCCGCCCGCCGCCGGCCCACCCGCACTCACCCTGCGCGACGACGTCGCCACTCCAGGTAGGTAACAGTTCAATAACAAACCTATCGATCAGTTTATTAATCTGTCAGAGTCGACGTACTCGCCCGGCACGGTCGCCGGGCCGTCACCCTCTTGGAGTCCCGATGATCATCGGTTCCGCACCCCTCGCTCCGCCCCTGCCGGCCACACGCCCTCGTCGATCCCGCGTGGTGGCCATCACGTCTCCGTCCCGCGGCCTGTCCGCCGACCTGCTCACCGACGAAAGGGCCTGACGCCATGACCGCCACCGAAGGACCCGCGGGCGTCCAGCTCAGTGAGCTCGCCCGGCCGAACGTCGAAACCCCCAGCAGCGCAGAACTTCCCGCGCCGCTGCTGACCAGCGGGATCCACGCAGACCAGCCGAAGTGGGCGGCCGAGGACATCCCGCCGCCGACCAAGAAGGCCGGCCCAAAGTTCATCGCCTCCTTCGCGTTCGCCCAGCTGGCGCTGTTCATCGCGCTGCTCGGCCCGGTCACCATCAGCATGGCCATCAAGGTCACCGCGCTGGTCGGCCCCGACCAGGCGACCACCGCGCAGGGCCTGATCCTGGGCATCGGCGCGATCGCCGCGTTCTTCGGCAACCCGCTGTTCGGTCGGATGTCCGACCGGACCATGTCCCGCTGGGGGCGAAGGCGCCCGTGGATGGTCGGCGGCGCCGTGGTACTGGCGCTGTGCCTGTTCGTGATCGCGATCGGCAACAGCGTGCCGGTGCTGATCGTCGCCTGGTTCTGCGCGCAGCTGGCCGCCAACGCCTGCTTTGCCGCCTACCTGGCCACCATCCCCGACCAGATCCCGCCGCAGCAGACCGCCACCATCACCGCACTGGGCGGCGTCATGCAGAACGTCGGCATCCTGGCCGCCGTCTACCTGGCCAGCGCGCTGACCGGGAACATGATCGCGCTGTTCATGGTGCCCGCCGTCATCGGCGTCATCGGCATGGTGATCTACGCCTATGTGCTGCCGGACAAGCAGCTGCGGGTCCGCCCGCCGTCGATCTCGCTGAAGGAGTTCGCGCAGACCTTCTGGGTCTCCCCGCGCAAGTACCCGGACTTCGCCTGGGCCTGGATCTCCCGCTTCCTGCTGGTGCTCGGCAGCTTCATGTTCACCACCTTCCGGTTCTTCTGGATGGTCGACGAGCTCGGCCTGGACACCGCGCAGGCCGCCGGTGCCGTGGCCACCGGTCTGTTCATCTACACCGCGGTGCTGGTCGTCGTCGGTCAGCTGGCCGGCTACATTTCCGATCGCATCGGCCGTCGCAAGATCATGGTCTTCATCTCCACCGCACTGTTCGCGGTCGGCCTGGTGATGCTCACCCAGGTCAGCACGCTGAGTGGCTTCTACCTGGCCGAGGTGATCATGGGCGCGGCGTACGGCATCTACATGGGAGTCGACCTGGCCCTGGTGATGGGCGTGCTGCCGAACCCGCACGACTGTGGCAAGGACCTGGGCGTGTTCAACATCGCCAACGCCGCCCCGCAGTCACTGGCCCCGTTCCTCGGTGCCGCGCTCATCGCCGTCGGCGGTGGCCAGAACTACACCCTGCTCTACCTCACTGCAGCCGCCGTCGTGTTCCTCGGTGCGCTCACCATCCTGCCCGTGAAGAAGGTCAAGTAAATGACGCAGACAGCCGACCCCACCACCGTCACAAAGCCTGTCACCAACCCGACCACCGGCCCGGCCGGATCAGCCACCGACTATGCCGCTCTGGTCGGCACTCTCGATCTGGACGCCAAGGTCACCCTGCTGACCGGCGCGACCTCGTTCACGCTGGCGCCGGAGCCGTCGATCGGGCTCGGTGAGCTGCGGCTCTCCGACGGCCCGACCGGTGTCCGCGGGCTGAAGTTCAACGGCGGCCGGCAGGTCGCGCTGTTCCCCAACGCCACCCTGCTGGCCTCCGCATGGAGCGAGGACACCGCCTACGAGGTCGGTACCTTGCTGGCCGAAGAGGCGCTGGCCCAGGAGATCCATGTGGTGCTCGGGCCGACCATCAACCTGCACCGCTCGCTGCTGGGTGGCCGGTTGTTCGAGGCGTACTCCGAGGACCCGCTGCTCACCGGGAAATTGGCCGCCGCCTACGTCCGGGGTTTGCAGGACAGCGGTGTCGCCGCCTGCCTGAAGCACCTGGTGGCCAACGAGTCCGAGACCGACCGGAACACCATGAACAGCGTCGTGGACGAGACCACGCTGCGGGAGCTGTACCTGCTGCCGTTCGAGATCGCCGTCGAGGAAGCCGACGCCTGGTCGATCATGGCCGCCTACAACGATGTCAACGGCGTCGCGGCCACCGAGCAGGACCACGTCAACAACGCGATCGTCAAGCAGGAGTGGGGTTATCAGGGGCTGATCATGTCCGACTGGTTCGCCACCAAGACCGCCGGTCCGGCCGCCAACGGCGGTCTCGACCTGGTGATGCCCGGCCCGGCAGGGCCGTGGGGACAGGCACTGGTCGCCGCGGTCCGTGCCGGCGAGGTCGACGAGGCCGTCATCGACGATCACCTGATCCGGCTGCTGCGGCTCGCCGATCGGGTGGGCGCGCTCGGCACGCTGCGCGACTACCCCGCCGACCTGCCCGCCCCGGACAGCGCGGCCCGCAAGGAGCAATTGACCCGGCTGGCGGCCGAAGGCATCACCGTCCTGACCAACGCCGACGCGCTGCCGTTGAACCGCACCCAGACCGTCGCGCTGATCGGCCGGCACGCCGTCGAAACCATCGACATGGGCGGCGGTTCCGCGCAGGTCAACCCGCCGTACCAGGCGAGCGTGGCGGACGGGCTGACCGCGCTGCTCGGCGATGCGGTCACCGTCACCGACGGTGTCGAGGTCCGCAGCCGGCCGGTTCCGGCCCGCGGCGGATTCCTCACCGATCCCGAAACCGGGCAGAACGGTGTGCGTTTCATCCTGCTGGACTCCGACGGCGCGGTCATCGAGGAGCGGGTCAGCCCGACCTCGACCACGCTGGTCGGGTTCGACGACGATTTCGAGGAGACCGTTGCCCAGATCCGGGTACGGGCGAAGGTCAACGCCACCGGCCCGGTCGAGATCGGCGCGCTGGGCGTCGGTTCCTGGCAGCTGAACGTGGCCGGCAAGAGCTTCGCCTTCGATCTGGCGGTGTCCGGCAGCGGATTCGGCGAGGAACTGCTGGCACCACCGACGCAGACTAATCAGGTCGAGGTCGATGGCTCCGACGTGATCGACGGCGCGATCTTCCTGCGGCCGGCGCACCGGATCGAGGCGGTGGATGTCTCCGATTCGGCCGAGGTCGACGCCGCGGTGACACCGACGTTCGAGGGCGCGGGCATGTTCGGGCTCATCGCACATGTCGCACCCCGCCCCGCCGACGACGTGATCGCCGAGGCCGTGGTGTCGGCCGCTGCCGCTGACGTCGCGGTGGTCGTGGTCGGACTGACCGAGGAGCAGGAAACCGAATCGGTCGACAAGACCACCCTGCACCTGCCGGGCGAACAGAACGCACTGGTCAGTGCGGTCGCAGCGGCGGCGCCCAGGACCGTGGTGGTCGTCAACTCCGCCACCCCGGTGATCATGCCGTGGATCGACGAGGTCGACGCCGTGCTCTGGGCCGGGCTGCCCGGGCAGGAGGGCGGCCACGGCCATCGCCGCCGCGCTGCTCGGCGACATCGAGCCCGCCGGCCGGTTGGTCACCACCTTCCCGGTCGCTGACGCCGCCACCCCGGCCTGGTCGGTGACCCCCGTCGACGGCGACATCGAGTACACCGAAGGCACTTTCATCGGATACCGGGGCCACTATGCCGGCAACGCACCGGCACCGAAGTTCTGGCTCGGGCATGGTCTCGGCTACTCGACGTGGGACTACTCGGCTCCGGAACTGCTCCCGTCAGCTGGCGACGGAACGGCCCCGTCCGTAGCGGTGACGGTGACGAACACCGGTTCGCGGCGCAGCCGGGAGATCGTCCAGGTCTACTTCCAGCCCAGCGAGCCGGATCAGCCGGTGCGCCTGGTCGGCTGGCAGGCAGTCTCCGCCGAGCCGGGCGCGAGCGCACGGGTCGAGGTCGGCACCGACCAGCGGCTGTGGCGCAGGTGGGATGCCGACGCCGCGGCCTGGGACCGGCTCTCCGGCACCGGATCCCTGCTGGTGGCGCGGGGACTCGGTGACATCCGCGGGGCCGTCGAGGTCGATTAGCCTGCACTGGTGACCGCCACCGCGCAACCCCGACGACGGCCGGGGCGACCGCGCGGCCCGGTGACCGGCGAGACCCGGGACAACGCCCTGGAGGTGGCGTCCCGGCTCTTCGCCGCTTCCGGGTATCGCGGTACCTCGCTGGCGGACGTGGCGCAGGAGGCCGGGCTGAGCAATGCCGGCCTCCTGCACCACTTCCCGAGCAAGAAGCACCTGCTGGCCGAGGTGCTGCGCAAGCGCGACGAGGATGACGCCCGTCAGCTCGGCGTGCTGGACCCGGGCACCGCGATCTGGTCCCGGTTGGAAACCCTGGTCGACCTGGCCAGGATGAATTCGACGCGCTACGGAATGGTCAGGCTCTACAGCACGCTGTCGGGCGAGGCCATCGACGCCGACCATCCCGCCCATCCGTGGCTGCGCGGGCACCTGTCGAACATCGTCACGGACATCGCGGCGGGATTCGAGACCGGCAAGACGCTGGGCACGGTGCGCGCGGACGCGCCGTCGGTCAGCATCGCCCGCTCCGTTGTCGCCGTCATGGACGGCCTGCAGATTCAGTGGCTGGTTGCCCGCGACCGTCCGTTCACCGCCGCTGATCAGCATGGCGCCGGCCTGATCACCGACGCGGACCTGGCGATGACCGACATGGGTGACGACGTCAGGGTTTTCGTGGACGGGCTGCGGCGGCTGTGGCAGCTTCCCGATCCCGCACAGGGCCCGCCACCGCCGGCTCGGCATCCTGCGGATGGTGGCAGACGGCCGCGAGGTTGATGCCCCGCGGATCGTCGGTGAATCCGCCGCCGTCGTCGTCCTGGCTATCCGGGAGTCGCCGGGCGCGGGCTCTTGGGCAGCAGGACGATGAGTACGACGACCAGCCACGCGCCCGCGGCCAGCGCGCCGGCCAGCACATCGGACGGGAAGTGCATTCCGCGGTACACCCGTGAGACAGCGACCACGAGCGGGACCAGCGAGAGCAGGGCGGCCAGGCTGACCGCGAGCCACCGGGTCTTGACGGTGCGGAGCATGATCATCGCGAGGCAGCCGTACAGCGCCACCGCGGCACCCGTGTGCCCGGAGGGGAAACTGGACGTCGGAGGCGCGGGGTCGAGGTGCGGGACCGAGGGCCGGTCCCGGTGCACGGTGGCGGTGATCGCCAGGAAGATCAGCAGTTCGCCGACGATCGCCGCGATGAGCACGAGAGACTCCCGCCACCGGCCGAGCCACACCCGGAGAGCGATCACCGAGACCGCGGTGACGACGAGGGCAACAATGGTGTCCGCGGTCATGCTGCCGACGTGGGTCAGCTGATCGAGGAGCGGCGTGCGGTGCTCGAAGGCCCACTCGCTGATCCGCAGGTCCACGGCGCGCACGGACGCCGGGGCGACCCCGTGCACCAGCAGCAGCCCGATGATCACCGTCAGGCCGTAGATGACGAGCGCCGCGGCCACCAGGTGTGCCCCGAGCGCGGGCAGCGACCGTCGAGGATTCCTCGGACTCGGCCGGCCCGGCGGTCGGATGCGGCTGCGCACGGCCATCGCGTTGCCTCCAGCGGGTTCTGCTGGTCCAGTACCCGTTGTCGGACCGGCTGAACCGGCTGTATCGCCTTGAATCGCCTTGAACCGGCTTGAACCGGCTTGAACCGGGACACGGCGGCGGAACGGAGAAGCCCGGTCTGTTCGCTACCGACGGCGAGGTGGGCTCACGCGGCGGCCGAGACCGGCCGGGACACGGGATCCCGATTCGATTCCCGTTCCACCTCGTCGTCGCCTGGTTCGGGACGAGTCACCCGGGCGCGTTGGGGTGGTGACCCTCCGGTGACGATGTCCGCGTAATGGATGACGCCCATCAACCGGCGGCCGTCGAGCACCGGAACCAGCCACACCCGTTGCTCGGTCATCAGCCGGGCGACGTCGTCGACGGGGGTCTCGGGCCCGACGATCACCAGCGGATCCTGCGCCAGGGAGGCGGCGGTCGCCGGGCTGCCGCCCGTCGACAGGCAGCGCAGCCCGATGTCCCGGTAGTCGATGATCCCGCGGAGCTCGCCGTGCTCGTCGCAGACGGGCACCGTGCTCACCTGCAGCCGGCGCATGGTCTTGGCGACCCGCTGCCAGCTGTCCTGCGGCGCCACCGAGAATGGGCTGGTTGCCATGACATCCCCTGCGCGCGTTGGCTTCTGGACCTCGGTCGGCCGGACCGTGGCGACTGTCCCGACCGCCCGGCTCGGCTCCGGTGCGGCGGTGTCCTGCCGCGGCCGGCGCGGCGGCGCGTCCGGTGCGACCAGTGCCACCGGTGCGACCAGCGCGTCCGGCGTCACCGGCGCGACCGGCGTGGCGGTCGCAGGCGGGTCGGCCCGATCGCCGCTGTCGGCCGGGTGGGTCGCCCGCCGCACGCCGATCACGCCCCAGCCGATCACCGCCACGCTGCCCACCGACAGCAGGCGGTAGATCACCACGGCGGCCAGCGCCGCCTTCCACGGCCCCCCCGCAGCGGTCAGCCCCAGCAGCAGCGCTGCGTCGACCACCCCCAGACCACCCGGCAACGGTGTCAGACCGGTGGCAGCCATCCCGGCGGTGTAGGTGAGCAGCAGCGCCGGAAGGCTGACCTGCATGCCGAAGGCCGCGCAGCACGCGGCCAGACAGGCCGCGTCCAGCACCCAGTTGAGCAGGGACAGCGTCCAGCCGTCGATCCACGCCCGCCGGGACGGCCGGATGATCCTGAGATCGTCGAGCAGCCGCGACAGCCGGGCGTACCCGGTCTCCGCCGGTCGGCCGCGCATCCGGTTGATCCAGCGCAGCGCGGCCCCGGCGGGCGCCGTCAGCCGGTCCGGGTTCGAGGTGACGAGCGCGATGCCGGCCATGAAGAGGACCACGGCGCCGATCTCGGCAGCGGACCGCAGGTACGTGCCGGTCGACCCACCGCCCAGAATCAGCCCGGTTGCGCCGACCACCGACAGGGTTGCGGTAGCCAGCAGGCCGGTGACGGCGACACACCAGGTGGCAACCGCGGTCGGAGCACCCCACCCACGGATCCGACGGAAGGTGTAGGCCGTGGACACCACGGCACCGCCGGGCATGGTGGTGTTCAGCGCACCCGCCGCGTAGCTGACCGCGACCGAGCTGGTCAGGCCTACCCGTACGCCGGCGGCCCGGAGCATCCGCTGCCGCACGCCGGCGAAGGCGACCATCGATGCCACCGTCGCGGCGGCGGCAACCACGAGCCAGGACAGCGACGACCAGGTGAGCGCCTCGGCGGCGGCCAACACCGATGGCGCCGCCAGCACGACTTCGACCGTCAACAACGCGACGACCAGCACGCCGACCACCAGGTGCACCCCACGCGCCCCGAACGTCCGGCGACCCGGGGCGTGCGGTCGGGCCGGGTCGGGCTCGGCCGACCCGGTGATCGACGGGTCATGGTTGCGCAGCGATCTCGTGATCATCAAGGTCCTTCCACTCACCTGGTGACCTCGATGCTTCGCCGGGCGTCCTAACTCTCCGCTGGCTCCGGGTTCGATTCAGGTAAGAAACTCGCCGCCGCCACGCTGAATCCGATCACCGCGCCACCACCGGGCCTGGTCGCCGCGGACACCGTTCCGCCGTGGTCGGCGGCCACGTCCCGGACGATGGACAAGCCCAACCCGGAACCGGGCATGCTCCGGGCCGTCGATGCGCGGTAGAAGCGGTCGAAGATTCGGTCGGCGTCCCCCGGATCCACGCCCGGGCCGCGGTCGAGGACGTCGACGGTAGTGCCGTGCACTCGGATCTCGATCGGGTCCCGGCCGTCCGGGTCGAACTTGATGGCGTTGTCCAGCAGGTTGGACAGCGCCCGCTCGACGGCGAGGGGCCGGGCCAGCACCACGCTGGATTCGGCGTCGACGGTGATGGTCCGCCCGCTGCGCCGCCGGTACCGCGCCGCCGTTCGCTCGGCCAGGTCGGCCAGGTCGACGGGCTCGGGCGGCTCGGCGTCCCGCCGGTCAGTGGCAAGCTCGACCAGCTCGTTGACCAGATTGGTGAGTTCGCGGGTTTCGCCGTCGACGTCGTCGAGCAACCGGCGCCGCGAGAGGGGGGAGAGCTCGTCGAACCGGCGCAGCACGCTGACGTTCGTGCGCAGGCTGGTGAGCGGTGTGCGCAATTCGTGTCCGGCGTTCTGCACCAGCCGGTGCTGGTCGTCCCGCGATCGGGCCAGCTCGGCGAGCATCACCTGCAGCGAGGTGCTCAGCCTGCCCACCTCGTCCCGGCCACCCGGTGGGATCGGCACGTCGAGATCGCCGGTGGAACTCACCCGCTCCGCCACCTCCGTCAGCCCGAGCAGTCGGCGGGTGATCTGCCTGGCCATCAGCCACCCGGCGACGGCCGCGATGAGCAGCACCAACAGCCCGACCACGGCGATGGTGAACGCGAGAGTGCCGAGCACGCGGGAGGTTTCGGACAGATCGCGGGCAACCTGGATCGCTCCGCCGCCGTTGCCGAGGGACTGGGTCAGGACCCGGAACGACTGATCGCCGACGGTGACGTCCTCATAGACCCGGGTGCCCGCGGTGCCGGAGGACGCCAGTGATCTGTCCTCGGCGCTGACCGGCAGGCCAACGTCGACGCCCAACAGTTGGCTGACCGAACCGTCGACGGAGATCACCCTCGCCGTCGG
This sequence comes from uncultured Actinomycetota bacterium, assembly GCA_963709895.1. Classification (GTDB taxonomy): domain Bacteria; phylum Actinomycetota; class Actinomycetes; order Mycobacteriales; family Nakamurellaceae; genus Nakamurella. The sequence goes on from CAVPYD010000014.1 coordinate 46,415, forward strand.
GATGAAGCCGCCGGTGGCGGGCACGGCCACCGGCGGATTCGCCGCGCCGGTGGACCCCGCGCTGACCGACAGCGACCCGGGTGCGCTCAACGTGCCCGCCGCGGCAGCCAGTGACCGGTCGACCTCGACGCGCAGGTTGTGTGCGGTCAACCCGTAGGTGAAGGCGCCGACCAGCAGGGCCACCACGACCGCGACGGTCGCGAAGGCGATCACCAGCTTCTGCCGCAGTGTCATCGGCGGCTCACGACGGCGAGATGCTGTAGCCGACGCCACGCACCGTCCGGATCAGCGCCGGGGCACCGGCCGATTCCAGCTTGCGCCGCAGGTAGCTGATGTACACCGCGAGGTTCTTGGAGTCGGGGCCGAAGTCGTACCCCCAGATCTGCTGGTAGATGGCGCCATGGCCCAGCACGATCCCGGCGTTGCGGACCAGCATCTCCAGCAGGTCGAACTCGGTCTTGGTCAGTTCGAGTTCACTGTCCAGCCACCACGCGCGCCGGCTGCCCGGATCGACCCGTAACCCGTCGGCCCGCAACGCGGCGACCTCACCACTCTCGGCGCTGTCGGTACCAGCACCGTCGGCACGGTTGGCCCTGTCGGCACCGTCCGGGTCGGGCGGGTCCGGCCGGGTCCGACGCAGCAGCGCCCGCAACCGGGCCAGCAGCTCGTCCAGCTCGAACGGCTTGGCCAGGTAGTCGTCGGCGCCGGCATCCAGGCCTGCCACCCTGGCGGTGAGCTCGACTCTGGCCGTCAGCATCAGGATGGGGGTGCGGATGCCGTCGGCCCGCAACACCCGGCAGACCCCAAGGCCGTCGACGCCAGGCATCATCACATCGAGGACGACCACGTCGGGAGCATCCCGCCTGGCCACAGATAAAGCCTGCACGCCGTCGATCACCGACGTCACCGCGTAGCCCTCGAGCTCGAGCGCCCGCTCGAGTGATTCGCGAATCGCCCGATCGTCGTCGGCCAGCAGGACGCGGTAGCTCACGCCTTCATGGTCACCCACGCCCGCGGTCGCGCGGCGAACTCCCACGCAGTTCTTACCTTCGATGCCGCGCCGGTGGGCTGGTCGCGCCGACCAGCCGGCTCGATCAGCCGGTTCGATCAGCCGGCCAGTTCCATCGGCCACGAGGTTCGGCCGGCCGCCACCTCGCGGGTGGCGGTGATCAGCGCCGCGGGGTCGCCGCCCTTGGCCAGCGCGCCGACCGCACCGGCGGCCCGCGCATCGGTCATCGCTTGCGACGCGAGGTTCGCGGTCAGGATCAGCACCCGGGCGTTCGGTTGCCTGGCCAGCAGTTCCCTGGTGGCCTCGGCGCCGCCCATCACCGGCATCCGCAGGTCCATCAGCACGACGTCCGGGTGGAGTTCCTCGGCGGCCCGCACGACCTGACCGCCGTCCGTGCACTCACCGACCACGATGATCCCGCAGGCCTGCGCGAACATCGCGCGCACGCCGAGCCGGACCAATGCGTGGTCATCGACGATCAGCACACGGATGTCGCTCATGCAACATTGTGAGCAGGAAGAACGAATCCGCCGCAGCGAGTGAGTGCTAACTCACTGTCGAGTTTCACCGCTCCGTACCGCTATCAGTACGGATGTCCGGGCCCGGCCCGGCGTACTCGGACGTCGGCGCCAGCCCGTCGTTCAGCTGCTCAGCAGTTGTTCCAGGCTCAGCGGCGGGTGACCGCTCACCTTTTCCACGTCGCCGGTGACGCCGTCCATTTCTCCGACGGCGATCGCCGTGTACGTGCTGACCCAGGCGTCCACCATCCAGTCCGGGGCATCGAAAACGGCCCTGGATGCGTAGGCCTCTTCGATCGTTTCGTTCACGAAGGAGAACGGCCGTCCGGTCACCCTGGTGAGGATCTCGGCGAATTCGGTCAGCGTCAGTGACTGCGGTCCGGTCAGGTGGTAGATGGTGCCGTCGTGAGCACTCGATCCGGGCTCCTCGGCCGCCGCCGCCTTCAGCACCGCGACCGCGACATCAATGACGTCGGCGCGGGCGACGGCGGCCAGCCTGCCGTCGCCGGCCGGTCCGCGCAGCACCCCGTCCTCGCCGCCGAACAGCGGAAGGAAATCGGCGTAGAGGTTGTCGCGCAGGAGGGTGAAATGCATGCCGGAGGCGCGGATCCGCTCCTCGGTGTGCCAATGGTCCCGGCCGAGCAGAAAGGTCGCCTCCGGGCCCGCGCCGAAGAATGAGGTGTAGACGATCCGCTGCACCCCGGCGGCCGCCGCCGCGTCCACGAAATCCAGGTGCTGGGCCAGCCGCTGGGGGTGCTCCGCGGCGGACACCATGAACAGCGTCCGGATCCCGGCCAGTGCCGCCTCCGAGTCCGCGCGATCGCCGTACGCCGCGACGGCCACCTCGGCGCCGGGAAGCTCGGGAGCCTTCGCGGCCGACCGGACGATCAACCGGGTGGCCACACCCGCCGCGGCCAGCCCGCGCGCCACCCCGCCGCCGACCACGCCGGTAGCCCCGGTCACGCCGATCCGTTCCGCCATGGTTGACCTCCGCTGTCATCTGTCCTGCTGCGGCACGGTCGGGTGTCGACTGCGGCGCGGCCGGGTCGTCCCGGCCGTTGGTCAGCTTACGATCGGCGCCATGGTGATCACAGGGACCGGGTCGATCGCGGAGCACCGATCGTCCGCGTTGATGTACGGGGCGGCCGCGGCGGTCCGGACCCGCCGGTGACGGGGCGCACCATCGGTAGCGTGCTGCGGCTGGCGATGGCGGCCGCGGTGGTCGCTGCGATCGTCACCCAGCTCGCCAACACGATCAACGTCGGCAACAGCGTGGTGAACTTCTTCAGTTTCTTCACCATCCAGTCGAACATCATCGGCGCTGTCGCGGTGACGGTTGCCGCGCTGGCCGGCCCGGCCGTCCGGTCGACCGTGTGGCTCAGTCAGCTCCGCGGCGCTGCCACGCTGTATATGGCGATCACCGGGATGATCTTCAGCCTGCTGCTCAGCGGAGCCGACGTGCAGACCCCGATCCCGTGGGTGAACTCCGTGCTGCACTACATCTTTCCGCTGTTCATCGTCATCGACTGGCTGGTCGATCGGTCGGTCCGGCCGTTGTCGTTCCGGCAGGGACTGATCTTTCTTGCCTACCCGATCGCCTACGGTGCGTACAGCCTGATCCGCGGACCGATCGTCGACTGGTACCCGTACCCGTTCCTTGATCCACGGGACCACGGCTATCCGTACGTCGTGGTGATGATGATCTTCGTGGCAATCGTCGGGCTGGGGTTGGCCTGGCTGCTCTGCTGGACCTCACGCCGTGACCTCGGCCGGCCGGCCGAGGCCGGCGTCGCCGCGGACTCGGCTACCCGACGCTGATCCGGACCGGCCGCTGACCCGGACCGGCCGCTGGGCCGGTCCGGGCAGTGCATCAGTGGTGCGCGACGTAGGGCACCGGGGCCGGCAGGTGCGCCTGCTCCCTGACGTTGACCGCATACCGTTCGATGGTGGCCAGTGCGCTGGCCACATCCTCGCTGCTGACCTCGAACGGCATGGAATGGATGGTCTCGCCGGCGACGGTGGCGGCGTCGGCGACCTTCTTCAGCGATTCGTGATCGTCCGCGCGCAAACCCACCTCGGTGAGCGTGTTCGGCAGGCCGACCCTGGTGGTGAACTCGATGAAGTCACGGATGTCGCTGGTCGGGGCGCCCTCGAGGACCAGCTGCGTCACCGACCCGATGTTGACCTTCTGCCCGTGCGCCAGCCCGTGGGTCTGCGGCACCGCCGTCAGCCCGTTGTGGATGGCGTGCGCGGCGGCCAGCCCGCCGGACTCGAACCCCAACCCGGACAGCAGCGTGTTCGCCTCGATCACCTTCTCCACGGCCGGGGTGACCTGATGGTCCTTGACGGCGTCGATGGCGGGAAGGGCGTTCTCCCACAGCACCTCCCAGCTGAGCTTGGCCAGCGCGGTCCCGGTGACGGTCGGCAGCCCGCCGGCCATCGTCTTGGAGTTGGACCGCGAAGTTGCCCTGGCTTCCAGCCAGGTGGCCAGCGCGTCTCCGACACCGGCGATGAGCAGCGCGACCGGGGCGTTGGCCACGATCTGCGAATCGACCAGCACAAGATCGGGGTTCCGTGGGAAGAACCGGTACTCCTCGAATTCTCCGGTCTCGGTGTAGATCACCGACAGCGCGCTGCACGGCGCGTCGGTGGAGGCCACCGTCGGGCAGTTCGCCCAGCGGATGCCGGCCAGGAACCCGGCGGCCTTGACGGCGTCGATGGTGCTGCCGCCGCCGACCGCGATGGCGATGTCCGCCTTGGTCTTCTTGATCACGTCGACCAACCGATCGACCTCCTTGGCGCTCGGAATCCCGTTGAACTTCTCCCGGTGCAGCGGCAGATCGGCTTCCTTCAGCGAGGTTTCGACATCGTGGCCGACGAAGCCCCACACCAGGTCGTCGGCGACCAGCAGCGGGGTCGACCCGAGTTGCTTCACGAACCCGCCGAGTTGGTGAATCGCTCCCTTGCCCTGGACGTAGCGTCCCGGGCTGATCACGGTGCGGACGGTGGGTGCCATGATTTCTCCTGTCGTCGGATGTGGTGGCGGCGCTATTCCCACGCTAGAACAGCGCCACGCACGGGGCCGGGCCATTCTCAAGATGAGAATTGCCCGGCGCAGGAATCCACTAAAAGGATTTAGTCCGCTCGACGTGAATCCCGTACCGCTTGATCTTGCGGTACATCGTCGCCCGGGAAAACCCGAGATCCTCGGCCGCCTGGGTGACCGCGCCGCCGCTGCGCTGCAGGGCCGCAACGATGGCATCCCGCTCGATGACCTCGAAGCGGGAGAGCCGGAAGCGTGCGGTGCTGGGCACCGGAATGCGTGGCCGCTGGGCGATGGCCTGCAGATACCCGTCGAGTTCGTACACCGAGCGGGCCACCGAGCCACCGGCCAGCTGTGCCTCGATGTTCATCGCGGTCTGCACGGCCAGCGCCAGCAGCAGATCGTTGCGCCGATCCGACCAGGTGGTCAGGCTGAGTGCGCCCATCACGTCACCGGTCACCGGGTCGTGGATCGGTGCGCCGGCGCAGGTGTACCCGGCCAACCTGGCGTTGTAGTGCTCGTCGCCGGCCACCAGTCCGGGCCGGTTCGCGGCCAGCGCCAGGCCGAACCCGTTGGTGCCGACGGCCGGTTCGGAGTAGTTCGAGCCGGGGGCCAGCGCCACTTTGTCCAGGGACTTCACGATCCGGGAGTCGTTGCAGCTACGGGAGACCACCAGGCCGGTGTCGTCGGACAGCATGATGCTGATCGGCTCGTCCGCCAGCGTCGACTGCAGGGCGGTGAGCACCGGCCCAGCCGACCGGGTCAACCGGGAATCCACGTCGTAGTCGCTGGTGAAGGGGACGTCGAGATCGTCGATGGGAAGGCCCCAGCGCTGGCAGCGCGCCCAGGATGCTCTGATCACACTGCGGACGGCGCCATTGGATCGTCGTGCAGGCAGCCCGTAGCGCTCCCGGTCCAAGAGGACGAGAGGCTCCTCAGAGGGCACCATTGCCTCCTTGCCTGCCAACTCTTCGCAGGCTACACCGGCTGATCGTGGCTGCCGGATGGACCGTTTGTCTTAGATTGAGACAACCCTTGGATCGCCGGCCGCACGTGCGTTCAATGAGCACCACCGAACCGGCGAACCGCATCGCGAAGGCGCGAGAGGGAGATCAAACATGTACTCGAAGGACGGGGAGAATTACTTCATCGTCGATGCCCACCTGCACATGTGGGACGGGTCCGACGAGAATCAGAAGAACGTCCACGGCGCACAATTCATCGAGTGCTTCTACGATTACCACAAGAACCTCTCGCCCGAGGAATACGTGTGGACGCTGGAGAAATACAAGAAGTATTCCGAAGAAGATTTCATGACGGACATCTTCGACAACGGATACGCCGACCATGCGATCTTCAACCCCGCGGCGCTGAACGATTTCTACGTCAACGGCTTCAGCCGCCCGCTGGCCTGGGAGATGGCGCAGCGCAACCCGGACCGGCTCACCTACAACCACAACTTCGACCCGCGCAACGGCGAGGTGGGTCTGCGGCAACTGGAGGAGGACGCGGAGAAGTATCACCTCAAGGGCGTGAAGCTGTACACGGCGGAGTGGCACGGGGACAGCCGCGGCTACAAGCTCAGTGACCCGTGGGCCTACACCTACCTGGAGAAGTGCCAGGAGCTCGGCATCAAGAACATCCATGTGCACAAGGGCCCGACCATCAAGCCGCTGGACCGCGACGCCTTCGACGTCAGCGACATCGACCACTGCGCAACGGATTTCCCGGATCTCAACTTCGTCGTCGAGCACGTCGGGCTGCCCAGGCTGGAGGACTTCTGCTGGATCGCGACCCAAGAGTCGAACGTGTACGGCGGCCTCGCGGTGGCGATCCCGTTCATCCACACCCGGCCGCGCTACTGGGCGCAGATCATCGGCGAGCTGCTGTACTGGATCGGCGAGGACCGGATCCTGTTCAGCTCGGACTACGCGCTGTGGCAGCCGAAGTGGCTGATCGAGAAGTTCGTCGACTTCCAGATCCCCGAGGACATGCAGGGTGAGTACAAGCCCATCACCACCGAGCAGAAGAAGAAGATCCTCGGCCTGAACGCCGTCAGCCTGTACCCGCACATCAAGGTGCCGGAGGAGTTGCAGCTGCGGGAGCCGGCGATGGCGTCATCGTCCTCACCTGGACCGATCGGATCGGAATGAGCTCGGCCGTCAGTGATGCCGTCAGCGATGTCGGCCCCGCCGCCCGATGTGGCAGCGGTGTGGACCGGGCGGCGCAGGTGGCCGCGGCACTCGGCACGGTGATCGATCCGGAACTCGACGAGCCGATCACCGACCTCGGGTTCGTCACCGACCAACGGATCGACGGCCGGTCGGGTGGCGGTGCGGCTGCGGTTGCCGACCGCTTTCTGCTCGCCGAGCTTCGCCTACCTGATGGTCTCCGACGCCCACGACGCGCTGTCCGGCATCGACTGGGTGCAAGACGTGACGGTGACATTGGAAGATCACCACGACGCCGACCGCATCAACCGCGGCGTCGCGGCCGGACTCGGCTTCGCCGGCACCTACCCGGAGGAGGCGGCCGGCGAGCTGGACGCGCTGCGCCGAACCTTCCGGGTGAAGGCGCACACCGCGTTCATCGAGCGGGTCTGCAGCATCATGATGCGCGAGCACCGTTGGGCCGCAGGGGATCTCGGTGCGTTGCGGATCGCCGACCTGCCCGCGGGACGGCCCGCGGACGGGTTGCGGCGCCGCCGGGCGGACCTGGGGCTGTCCAGTGACCCCGGCGATCTGGTGATGGTCGACGAGTTCGGAACGCCTTGGGCGCCGGCGGCGATCCCGCTGAAACTGCGTTTCGCCAAGTCGGTCCGGATCTCCATCGACGGCAACGCGCACTTCTGCCGCGGCCTGCTGCGGACCCGGTACCCGGGTGCCGCCGCGGATCAACGTGCCCGCGGGCACGAGAGTCTCGGCACCGACCTGGGTCTCCCGGCCCTCGTCCGGCACTAGATCGCCCGCACCAGATCGTCCGGGATAACCGGGTGGCCGCGATCGCAGAGCTATCCACCCACCACTGCAAGAACTCGAAACACCTTGAATCCACTGGGGAGACACCATGAGAGCGGTGCAGGTCGTCGAGTACCACAAGAACCTGGAGATGAAGGACGTCCCGGCGCCGGAGCTGAGCGGTCCGCTGGACGTCATCGTCCGGATCGGCGGCGCCGGGGTGTGCCGGACGGATCTGCACATCCTGGAAGGCCAGTGGGCGGAGAAGTCCGGGGTGGCGCTGCCGTACACGATCGGCCACGAGAACGCCGGCTGGGTGCACGCCGTCGGCGACGCGGTGACCAGCGTGGCGCCGGGCGACAAGGTGATCCTGCACCCGCTGGCCACCTGCGGGCAGTGCGCCGCCTGCCGGGCCGGTGACGACGTGCACTGCACCAACAGCGCTTTCCCGGGGATCGACACCAACGGTGGCTATGCCGAGTACCTGCGAACCTCCTACCGCAGCGTGGTCAAGCTCGACGACTCGCTCGAACCCGCCGATGTGGCCGCGCTCGCCGACGCGGGACTCACGGCGTACCACGCGGTGGCGAAGGCGGCCCGGCTGCTCCGCCCTGGACAGTTCGCGGTGATGATCGGTGCCGGCGGCCTGGGCCACATCGGCATCCAGGTGTTCAAGGCGCTCAGCGCGGCGACCCTCGTCGTCACCGATCGCAATCCAGCGGCGCTTGCGCTCGCCGCCGAACTGGGCGCGGAGCACACCGTGCTGTCCGACGCCGACGGTTCACACGTCGACGCCATCCTCGAGCTGACCGGCGGGCATGGCGCGGAGACCGTCATCGACTTCGTCGGTGAGGGCGGCGCCACCGCCGAGGGCGTTCGGATGCTGCGCAGGGCAGGGAACTACTACGTGGTCGGCTACGGCGAGAACATCAACGTCCCGACCATCGACATCGTCTCCACCGAGATCAACTTCATCGGCAACCTGGTCGGCTCCTACACCGATCTGTCCGAGCTGATGGTGCTCGCCGCGCAGGGCAAGGTCACCCTGCACACCACGAAGTACCCGCTGGACGACTTCCAGCAGGCGATCGACGATCTGGACAACGGCCGGGTGCGCGGGAGGGCGATCCTGATCCCCTGACTCCCTCATCCCTGACGGCTGCAGTGACGGGCGGGCCGGCGCAGCCACCGGGCGGGTAGGGTCGCCGCGGTGAGCACCACCGCCCAGCATCCACCCGCAGATCTGACGCTGGCCCAGGCGCTGGCGTCAGCCCCCGTCGTGCTGGACGGGGGACTGGCCACGCTGCTGGAAGCACACGGCCACGACCTGACGTCCGCGATGTGGTCCGCCCGGCTGCTGCTGGACGACCCGGGTGCGATCACCGCGGCCCATCGCGAGTACTTCGCGGCCGGAGCCGAGGTCGCCATCACCACGTCGTACCAGGCATCGTTCCAGGGTTTCGCGGAGCTCGGACTGGACCGAGTACGGGCGGCCGAGCTGCTCGTCCGCTCGGTGACTCTGGCGAGGGAGGCGGCCGAGTCCGCGCCCGGCGCCGGCCGGCGGTGGGTGGCGGCCTCGGTAGGACCGTACGGCGCGGCGCTGGCCGACGGCTCGGAATACCGCGGCGACTACGGGCTGTCGGTGACGGAGTTGCGTGCCTGGCACCGCCCGCGGTTGCGGGTGCTGGCCGGCGCGGGAGCCGATGTGCTGGCCATCGAGACCATCCCATGCCTGGCCGAGGTGCAGGCACTGCTCGAGGAGGTCCGCGGCACCGGTACTCCGGCGTGGCTGTCGCTGACCTGCGCCGGCGGCCGTACCAGGGCCGGCGAACCCGCCGCCGAGGCGTTCGCGATGGCCGCGGACGTCGACGAGATCATCGCTGTCGGGGTCAACTGCTGTGACGCGGACGAGGCCCTGGGCCTGGTCGAGCTGGCGGTGCGGCACTCCGGGAAACCGGCCGTGGCGTACCCGAACAGCGGCGAGCGCTGGGACGCCGAGCACCGATGCTGGTCGGGCACAAGCAGTTTCGGTCCCGAACATGCCGCCGAGTGGATCGCCGCCGGCGCCCGGTTGGTCGGCGGCTGCTGCCGGGTCGGGCCGGAGGCGATCAGGGCGCTGGCCCGCTCGGCGCCGGGGTGGCCGGTCGGTGCCGTCTCGTCGCGCTGAGCACCCACACCGCCAGGAACGCCACCGCCAGCACCTCCGACAGCAGCAGCCCGCGTTCCACCAGGCCGAGCGGGATCGCCTGCCACCACGGAGTCGAGCGGCGCGGGGAGAGCACCATGGCGCCGAGGATGACGGCGAACCAGGACAGGGACAGGACCGCGAATCCGGCCGCGCACCGCGCCGCGGTCGATCCGGGCGCCGGCCGCGCCCGGCGGCGGGTCAGCAGCAGCACCGCGACCGGCAGGCAGACAAAGGCGACGACGCTGGCAGCCCGATGGATCTGCCCGTTCGTGCTGGGCCCGACCGCCCAGTTGTGCTTGGGAAACAGGACCACGGCCAGCAACGCGGCGGACCACAGCATCCCGAACAGGATCCCCGGTGACCCAGGCCTGGCCAGGCCCGCCAGCACCGACGCCACCAGAATCGCCAGCGACCCGGCGGACAGCGAGAGCACGCCCAGGGTGAACAGCCAGCCGACGTCGGTCAGCGCGTACTCGCTGATGGTCCGGGTGACCGGGGAGATCCCGGCGGTCTGCGGCAGCAGGTGCAACGACCCGATGACAACGGCTGAGACCAGGGTTCCGGCCAGGCCGATCGCCGCCAGCATCCTGGCCGGACGGAGCGTCCCCTGTTCGGGGAGTCGTCGCCCGACCGCGACATCGGTGGTCGGCGCTGGAGCAGGCATCAATCACGTCCTTGTCCCCGGGAGATGGCGACCACGATACGGACGCGCGCTGAGAGGCGCAGATACTCAGGACGCGGGATGCGGTCCGATCACCGCGGACAGCTGGACTCGGGAGGTGACACCCAACTTCGGGAACAGTCGATACAGGTGTGAGCCCACGGTGCGGTGTGACAGGAACAGTCGTTGGCCGATTTCTCGGTTGGACATCCCCTGCGCCGCCATCCGGGCGATCTGCAACTCCTGCGACGTGAGCTGCGACCAGGCCTCGGGCGCCCGGTGGGTGCTCGCCTCCCCGGAAGCCCGGAGTTCGCGGTGGGCGCGGTCGGCCCAGCCGGTGACGCCCAGGATTTCCAGGGCATCGATGGCTGTGCGGAGCGGTAGCCGGGAGTCGGCGACACGGCGCTGGCGCCGCAGCCAGATGCCGTATTGCAGCAGCAGTCTTGCCCGGTAGACCGGCCAGTGCGAGAGATCGGCGGCGAGCGCGTCCTCGAAGAGCCGCTCGACGTCACTGTCCTGCGCCAGCAGCGGTCGCCCGTACAACAGCCCAACTTTCAGCCACGGACTGTTCACCGTGAGCGCCAGCCTTTCCAGTTCGGCCAGCACTGCTCGACCATGTTCGAGATGGCCGCTGTGCAGTGCTGCTTCGGCGAAGTCGCCGACGCCCCAAAGGCTTTGGAAGTGGTGATAGCTGGGGTCACCCGGATCGAGCATTCGGGCCAACTCTTCGTAGGCGATGGTGTACCGACCGGCGGCCAGCGCGGCCACACCGCGAGTCAACCGGATACCGGCGAGCATCGAGGACGCCCTGGTCGGCAGCGCGACCGACTCGGCCGCCCGGCTCTCGGCGTCGGCCGTCGCGTAATCGCCGCGCAGACCGGCCAGCATTGCCACGGCGGTCTGCGCGCCGACACCCCACAGCGGCTGGCCGACGTCCTCGGCCAGTCGCACCGACTCCTCGGCGGCCGGTACCGCGACAGCCCAATCCATCGTGTTGATCGCGGTCCACGCCTGGTGGGTGAGCACCAGGGGTAGGCCGCCCAGCCGCCCCTGGTCACGGAGCCCCGCCACCGCAGCGGCCAGGAATGACGCCGAAAGGTCGAAGGCGCCAACGACATTGAGAGACGCTCCGAGCAGGGCGGCCGACTCGGGGTCCGGCCGCTGCGCGGTCGCGATGGCCGCTGCGCGCTGCACGATCAATGCGCCATGCTCCTCCGGCTCGGCGAAGGCCAGGATGGCCAGCAGGCGAGGATCGTCGGGCCGCACGCTGACCCGAAGTGCGGCCGCGCTCACCGCGGAGCGGGCCGGTTTGCCCGGGTCGGCGAGGTTCGCCTGGGTGGCCGCGGCCGAGAGGAACCGGAGCGCCAGGTCGACGTTGCCGTCGTCGGCGAGCTGCTCACCGGTTGCCACCAGCCACAGCACCTTGGCCGGATCACCGGGGATGAGCGGCTCGGTTGACGTGCGCAGCAGTTCCAGCTGGGCTTGTTCCGAACGGCTGAGCCGCTCGGTGTCCACCCCGTCGAGCAGGGTCTTGACGTGGGTCGGCGCGCCGATCTGAAAGGCCAGATCAGCGGCGTGCAGCAGCCGGCGAGCGCGCTCGCCTGCGTCGACGCTGAGGTCGGCGGCACGGGCCAAGGCATCGATTGCCACCGTCAGACCGCCCTGCGCCTCGGCGCGCCTGGCAGCCTGGGATATTTCGACCGCGATGGCCTCGTCCGGTGCGATGGCTGATGCGGCGAGTTGCCAGGCCCGCCGGTCGGGGTGTGCACCGAGTGCCACGGCAAGCGCGGCGTGAACCCGGCGGCGGTCCGTGAGCGTCGAGGTTTGATAGATGGCCGACCGCACCAGCGGGTGCCGGAATCGCACCTTGGTCAGGTCGATATGGATCAGGCCGGCGGCGACGGCGGGTTCGAAGGTTTCGGTGGAGACCGGTGCGTCGACCAGGGTGGACGTGGCGAGCAATGCCTCCGCCAACGACTCGTCATCGTTGGCAGCGGCCACCAGGAGCAGCAGTCTGGTTGCGGCAGGCAGGTCGGTGAGTCGGGCGGTGAAGGCGCTCTGCAGGCGCTCGGTCAGTGGCAGCTGCTCAGCGAACCGTCCATCGGTTCCCGGCGAGTCAAGGCCGACCGGCAGCTCGACCAGGGCAAGGGGATTACCGGCCGCGGCGGCGAGGATACGGCGCCGGGCTCGGGAAGGGAGGGCGGGACTGGTCCGGTCGAGCAGGGCGGAGCAGGAATCTGCGTCCAGCGGGGCCAGATCGATCTGCGGGAGATGGGCCCCGGCCAGCGTGGTCGGATGACCGGCCCGGACGGCGATCAGCATGACGATCGGCTCGGCGTCGATCCGCCTGGCGATGAAGCCGAGTGCTTCGACGGTGGGGGTGTCCAGCCATTGGGCGTCGTCGATGATGACGAGCAGTTTGCGCCCGTGGGCCGCGTCGGCCAGCAGCTCCAGCGCCGCCAGCGCGGTCAGGAACCGGTCGGCTACTTCGCTGTCCCGCATCCCGAAGGCGGCGAGCACCGCGTCGCGCAGCTGCGCGGGCAGTTGTCCGACGGCATCGATGAGCGGGCGCAACAGCTGGTGCAGGCCGGCGTAGGGCAGGTTCGCCTCGGACTGGACCCCGGTTGCCGCCAGCACGCTGAACCCCTTGCTGCCGGCCATCTCTCGAGCCCACTGCAGCAGGGCCGACTTGCCGATCCCGGCGTCACCACTCAGGACGAGCGCACCACCGCGGTGCGGGACATCGGCGAGCAGTACGTCGATGGTGGCGATGTCCGCGGCGCGGCCGACAAGCCCAGTCCTTGCCTGCGCTGGCGGACCGCTGGTCACACATCGATACGCTCGCTTCCCCGGACCGGAAACGCAAGTCAGAGCCGGCAGGACGGGTACTTCCGGCATCACCATGATCACTCACGCACGACGAGGACCGTCTTGCCGGGCGGCCGGTTCTGGGCGTGACCACTGTCGAAGGCGGCCCGGCCTTCCGCCAACGGGAAGGTGGCGGCGACCGTCACCTGCAACGCGCCGCAGTCCGCCAGTTCGGCCAACTCCATGAGCTCGTCCCGGTCCGGGGTGACGATGAAGAACAAGGCGGTGGCCTGATGGTGAGCGGCGCGCTCGACCGACGGCGGCGCTGCCAAGGTCACCAACCGCGCACCGGGGCGCAGCAACGAGTACGAGCGATCCAGGGTTTCTCCGCCAACTGTGTCCAGGACGATGTCGTACTTGGCCGGCTCGGCATCGAAGGCCCTGCTGCTGACATCGATCACCTGTCGGGCGCCCAACTGGCGGGCAGTATGCGCGTCCGCGGCCCCGCGCACCGTGGCGGTGACGTCTGCACCAGCTTGGGCGGCCAACTGCACGGCAAACCCGCCGACCGCGCCGGCGCCGCCATGCACCAGCACCTCGTCCTCCGGTCTGAGGCCGGCGTGATCATGGAGGGCCTGCCAGGCGGTCAAGCCGGCGAGCGGCAGCGCCGCTGCGAGGACATGGGGAATCTGGCGCGGCCGGCGGGCCAGGTCGTCAGCGGGTGCCGTCACGTACTCGGCGGCCGCTCCCAGCCGATCGAAGCGGATCAGACCGAACACCTGGTCACCATCGGCCAGACCCGTGACGCCTTCGCCGCACGCCGCAACGACCCCGGACATCTCGTGTGACGGGATCATCGGTCGATGGGTCCAACTTTCTGGCCACCCGAGCTCAGCGAAGGTGATGGCCGCGGCGTGCACTTCGACGAGGACCTCGCCGGATCCGGGCTGCGGGCGAGGCACGGTCGCCATGCGCAGTTGCTCGGGACCGCCGCGCTCGTAGGCGACCAGCGCTCGCATTTTTCCCATGGCCACCGACCGTAGTAACCCGTCGGCCCTGGGTGAGTGCGTCTGTTGACTGCACATCGCCGCACGGGTGACTGCCATGCCTCCGTGCGCGAAGGATCAGTCGGTTGACTGAAGCCCGGAACCGCCGAGCGCGGCAAGCTTGCGCCCTACGCCGATCTCGTTCGTCGATGGGATGCCGCCATGACCGAAATTCGTCCCCCCGTTGTCTTCATCCATGGCCTCTGGCTGCATTCCAGCTCCTGGCAGCCGTGGATCGAGCTGTTCACCGAGCACGGCTACTCGTGTTCCGCACCGGGTTGGCCGGGTGAGCCGGACACGGTCGCCGCTGCCCGGGAGCATCCCGATGCCGTCGCCGGCGTCGGCATCGACGACGTCGTCGACCACCTCGCGTCGCTGATCTCCGACCTGCCGACACCACCGGTTTTGATCGGCCACAGCTTCGGCGGGATGATCGCCGAGAAATTGTTGGGCAATGACACGGCGGCCGCCGCGGTCGCCATCGATGCGGCACAGATCAAAGGCGTGCTGCCATTGCCGCTGTCGGCGCTGCGCTCGACCCTCCCGGTTTTCAAGAATCCGGCGAACAGGCATCGTTCCGTGTCGTTGACTGCTGATCAGTTTCGTTACGGATTCGGCAATGCCATCCCCGCCGAGGAATCCGACGCCATCTGGGAGCGATGGGCGATTCCGTCACCGGGTCAACCGCTTTTCGAGGCGGCCACCGCCAATTTCTCCCCGCATTCCCCGGCCGCGGTCAACACGGGCAACGAAGGCCGCGGGCCGCTACTGCTGATGATGGGCGGCCGGGACCATACCGTTCCTGAGGCCATCACCAAGGCAACGCTCAAGCAGTACCGCCACTCCGACGCGAAGACCGAGCTGGTCGAGTTCCCGGATCGCGGTCATTCGCTGGTGGTGGACCACGGCTGGCGTGACATCGCCGACAGCGCTCTGTCGTGGTTGAAGGACAACGCCCTCTAGTCGATCGCCCGTCCGCGGTTGACATCGAGCGCCGAAACTCCGTCTGAATTCATCGGTCGCGCCATTGCACCAGGAGGAAATCATGAACCGTGTCCCCGATTCCGAGCTGACCAAGATCCCGGGCGGCACTCTCATCACCGACACACCCGAACTCGGCCGGGCGCTGGCATTCGCCATCGCGCGGCACACGATCCACAATATTCAGCCCGATCTCGATGTTCTCGGCGGTGGCCGGCCGAATTATTCGACGACCCCCGAAAGTCTGATCGCGGCCGGCCATGTGGTGGCCATCGAATTCCAGACGATCGCCGCGGCGAACAATTACTGGCGATTGTGACGGTCGCCGTCAGTCGACGTACAGCGTGTCCAACTCGTCCATGTACTTGCGCTCGACCACCTTGCGCCGCACCTTCATCGACGGCGTCAGGTCGCCCTCCTCGACGCTGAGGTCGCGCGGCAGGATGACGAACTTCTTGATCGTCTCCCACCGTTCCAGCCGGGAGTTCAGGGTGTCGACGTAGCCGCCGATCAGCTCGACGACGGCCGGCTCGGTGGCCAGCTCGGCGGCGGTCTTGCCGGCCAGGCCGTGCTCGCCGCCCCACTGCACGATCAGCTCCGGGTCCAGCGTGATCAGCGCGGAGACGAACTTGCGGCCCTCGCCGTGCACGACGATCTGGCTGGCGTACGGGCACACCGCCATGAAGATCACTTCGAGCTTCTGCGGTGCGACGTACTTGCCGCCGGAGGTCTTGATCAGGTCCTTCTTGCGATCGGTCACCCGCAGGTAGCCGTCGACCAGCTCGCCGATGTCCCCGGTGTGCAGCCAGCCGTCCTCGGTGAGCACCTCGGCCGTCGCCTGCGGGTTGTGGTGGTAGCCGCGCATGACGCCGCCGCCGCGCAGCAGGATCTCGCCGTCCGGAGCGATCTTGAACTCCGAGCCGGGGAGAGCCGGACCGACCGTGCCGATCCGGGTGTCTCCCGGAAGGTTCACGGCCGCGGCCGCGCTGGATTCGGTGAGCCCGTAGCCCTCGAGAATCGTCATCCCGCAGGCGTCGAACCATTCCGCAACGTCACGCGACAACGCGGCGGAGCCGGAGACGAAGAACCGGATCCGGCCGCCGAGGCGCTCCCGGACGGTGCTCAGCACCAACCGGTCGGCGACGGCGAGCTGTAGGGCGAGCAGCCGGGGGACCGGTTTGCGTTCCTGACGTACCCGGGAGGCCTTGATGCCGACGCCGATCGCCCAGTCGAAGATCTTTGCCTTGATGCCGCCATGCCCGCGTGCGGTCAGCGTGACCTTGGTGTGCACCTTTTCGAAGATGCGCGGCGCGCCGCCCATGAAGGTCGGCTTGATGACGGCCAGGTTCTCCACGATCTTTGTCAGATCGCCGTCCACGGCCGTGGAGAACCCGAGTTCGAACTGCACCGCGGACAGCACCTTGCCCAGCACGTGGGACATCGGGAGCCACAGGTACTGCACGTCCTGCGGGGTGAGGATGTTCAGCGCCGCGACGGCCGACCCCTCGTAGGTCCAGTTGGCGTGCACCAGGCGGACCCCCTTGGGCCGGCCGGTGGTCCCGGAGGTGTAGATCAGGGTCGCCAGATCCTCCGGGTTGGTGCCGGCCAGCCGCTTGTCGACCACGTCGGGCTCGGCGGCCAACCGCTCCTTGCCCTTGTCCATCAACTCGTCGAGGGTCAGCGTCGGCACCTTCGACCCGGCGGACCCAGCTGCATCCGACGAGTCGTTTCCGGCCGGCGAAGCAGCTTTGTCGAACAGCACGATGGCCAGCAGGGCCGGCAGATCGGCGTCCCGGACTTTCTCGGCCTGTGCCTCGTTCTCGGCGAACACCACCACCGATTCGGAGTCGCCGAGGATGTACGCGACGTCCGGTGCCGCGGTGGAGGGGTACACGGTGGTGGTGGCGGCGCCTGCGCACAACGTCGCCAGGTCGGACAGGATCCATTCGATCCGCGTGGTGGCCGCGATCGCGACCCGCTGCTGCGGCTGGACGCCCAGGTCGATCAACCCGGCGGCGATCTTGAACACCCGGTCCTTGGTCTGGGTCCAGGTCAGGGACTGCCACTGCGCCGCCGGCGAGGTAGCGGTAGGCCTCGCCGTTCGGGGTCTTGCGCCACCCTCTCCACGAACAAGTGGCCGAACGACTGCGCTCGTTCGGTCAGCGTGGTGGTCATGGGGCGTCCTCCTTGACGATCCGGTGACAGGCGGACTGGTCGGCGTGTCGCGCCGCCAGCCGTGCAGCCGATGTTAACCGGACTTTACGTGGCGCAGATCACCGCGATGGCACGCCGAGTGTCCGCTGCCAGCCTAGGTCCAACCGGACTCACCGGCATACACGTGCGCAACGCACCGGTGATTCCGGCGAAGATGGTCCAGCCGAGACCACAGTTCCGGTCAGATCAGCCCAGATCCGCTCGGATCAGCCCAGATCAGCTCGGATCCGCTCAGCTCAGACCAGCTCAGACCAGCTCAGATCAACTCAGATCAACTCAGATCAGCGCAGCCGGGTGACGCGGACGGTCACCTCGTTGCCGGTCGCATCCGGGCCCGGCGTACACGCCCTTCACCGGCGGCACGTCCCGGTAGTCGCGGCCGCGGCCGACCAGCACGTGGGCCTGCCCGGGCGCGGTGAGGTTGGTCGGGTCGAAGCGGTTCCAGGACCCGTCCCACCATTCGATCCAGGAGTGCGACTCGCCGGCGACGGCCTTGCCGATCTCGGCCGTGTCGTCGGGGTGCAGGTACCCGGACACGTAGCGGGTCGGTACCCCCATCTCCCGGAGCAGCCCGATCGCCAGATGCGAGATGTCTTGGCACACACCTCTTCTGGCCAGGTAGGCCTCGACGGCCGAGGTGTGTACCCCGGTCGCGCCGACCTCGTAGGTCAGCGTCTGGTGCACCCACTCGCAGACGGTGCGGGCGGCGTCCGCCGGTGTCGCGGATCCGTCCTTCATCTCGGCGGAGATGCCGCTGAGCTCGTCGTCCAGCGCGGTCAGCGGGGTCGGGGTGAGGAACTCCTCGAACCGGTCGTAGCAGTCGGAGTCGGTCAACTCGGTCCAGCTCATCGGCTCCGCGGTGGGCGCCCAGCTGTTCCCGTTGTTGGTGCCGCCGGCCGCCACCGTCGGGAACGTCTCGACCGTGGTGGTCGCGGTGACCGCCAGGTGCCGGTGCGGCCGGTGGATGTCGAACGACGACACCCGGGTGCCGAAGTAATCCAGGTACGGCAGCACACCCTCGAACGGGATCGATCTCCAGCCGGGCGGACAGCACGGCCTGACCGGGTTCGTCCGCCGGCTGCATGCGGACCTCGTTGTACGAGGTGGTCACCGTGTCCGGGTAGGTCAGCACGGTGCGGTGCACGATCAGCAGCCGCCAGATCTCGGGAATCGGGGTGATGGTCATGCCGCGCCTCCGTCCGCGCCGATGTTCGCCCAGGTGACGGCGTCCTCGCGGCGGAAGAACGACTTGGTGACGGCGTTGTGGGCGCTGGCCACCGTGCGCTGCAGGCTGGACAGCAGCGAGGCCCGGTCGGCGGCCAGTTCGGTGCCGGTCCGGTAGTCCAGGCTGGTCCTGGTGCGTCCGACGATCCTGCGTGCCGATGACGGGTCACGCCGCGGGTCGCGGTACTGCGATGCCCCCACGGCCTCGAGCTCGGCCAGGCAGGTCTCGGCTGCGGTCAATGCGCGCAGCACCGACCGCGGGAACTGCCGGTCCATCAGCACGAATTCGGTGGCGCTGCGCTGACCGATCGATCCGCCGTAGGAGCGGACGTAGGGTTCCCAGCCGCCGCAGGCACTGACCAGGGCCCGCCAGGGCGGAACCGAACCGGTCTCCGATTCCGCGGCCGCCAGCAGCCGGATCGTCATGTCCGCCCGCTCCAGCGACCGGCCGACGATCAGGAAGTGCCAGCCCTCGTCATGACTCATCACCTCGGACACCAGCCCGTTGGCGATGGCGCAGCGCTCGCCCACCCAGCGCAGGAACACGTGCGGGCCGGCCCCGTTCGCCGCCCGGGTGCGCAGCCCGTGCCAGGTGACGTTCAGGCATTCCCAGACGTCCAGCGGGATGGCGTCGCGAACGCCGCGGGCGTTCTCCCTGGCCGCGGTCAGCGCGCCGGCCACCGACGAGGCCTTCTCGCCGTCGAAGACCAGGGTGCGCACGAGTTGCCCGGAGTCGGCCTGATTCCCCGCGCCCACCGTCTCGTCGTCGGACAGGCCCATCGAGTCCAGCAGTGAGCGGATCACCTGGTGGTCCGCCTGCCAGGAACCGGCGGGCAGCAGGTGCAGGTAGGTGTCCAGGATGCGGGCCGTGCAGTCCGCCCGTTCCACGTGCCGGCCGAGCCAGTACAGGGATTCGGCGATCCGGCTCAGCATGTCGAATCCTCCCCCTGGACGTGCCAGACCTGGTCCTGCCAGCCGTTGTCCTGCTGTTCCTGCTGGTGGTCCTGCTGTTGCTGGCCCTGCTGGGACCGGAAGCCGAAGGTGTCCTCGGGCCCGACCAGCGGTGGATCCAGCGACACGCTGGACGACTGGGCCAGGTGCGAGTTCTGGGACTGCGTCATCCACGGCGCCTGCTGGGTCGGTACGGCCTCCGCCGTCACCGCGGACATCACCTGGGTGGCGTCGGCGGCCTGCTCCTGCTGCTGGAGGACCTCCGGCTGCGGCCCGGCGAGCACCCAGGTGTCCTTCGATCCGCCGCCCTGCGAGGAGTTCACCACCAGTTCGCCCTCGGGCAGCGCGACCCGGGTCAGCCCACCGGGCAGCACCCAGACCGAATTGCCGTTGTTCACCGCGAACGGCCGCAGGTCGACGTGCCGGGGCCGCATCTTGTCGCCGATCAGCGTCGGCACCGTGGACAGCGCGATCTCCCGCTGGGCGATCCAGCCGCGCGGGTTCTCCAGGATCGTCTCGCGGGCCTTCGCCAGCGTCGCCGGTTCAGCCTGCGAGCCGATCACGATGCCCTTGCCGCCCGACCCGTCGACCGGCTTGAGGACCAGTTCGGCCAGGTGTTCCAGGGCGTAGTCGCGGTGGTCGGGCACCTCCATCCGGTAGGTGTCGACGTTCAGCAGGATCGGTTCCTCGTTGAGGTAGTACCGGATGATGTCCGGAACATAGGTGTAGACGAGCTTGTCGTCGGCGATGCCGTTCCCGACGGCGTTGGCGATGGTCAGGTTGCCGGCCCTGGCCGCGTTGACCAGGCCGGGGCTGCCGAGCAGTGAATCGGCCCGGAACTGCACCGGGTCGAGGAACTCGTCGTCGACCCGCCGGTAGATCACGTGCACCGGCATCTCGCTGGCCGTGGTGCGCAGGAAGACCCGATTGTTCCGGCAGATCAGGTCCCGGCCCTCGACCAGTTCGACGCCCATCTCGCGGGCCAGCAGGGTGTGCTCGAAGTACGCGGAGTTGTAGACGCCGGGGGTCAGCACGACCACGTTCGGATCGGTGACGTTCCACGGGGCGACGGCCCGCAACGCGGCCAGCAGCCGTCCCGGGTACTCCGACACGGGCCGGACCTGTTGGTCGGCGCCGGCCTCGGACAGCACCTGCGTCACCGCCTGCCGGTTCTCCAGGACGTAGGACACACCGGACGGGATCCGGACGTTGTCCTCCAGCACCCGGAATTCGCCCTTCTCGTCACGGATGAGATCGACGCCGGAGATGACGATCCGGGCGCCGTCCTGGGCGTTCATCCCGACAACCTGCCGGTGAAAATGCGGTGACGTGGTGATCAGTCGCCGCGGCACCACCCCGTCGGCGAAGATGCGGCCCTGCCCGTAGACGTCGGCCAGGAACGCCTCCAGCGCGCGAACCCGTTGCGGGACGCCCTGTTCGACGGTGCGCCATTCTTCTGCGGTGACGATCCGCGGGATCAGGTCGAGCGGGAACGGCCGCTCCACGCCGCCGAGCGCAAACGTGATGCCCTGATCCAGGAAGGTCCGGCCCATGATGTCGGCTCGTGCCTTGAGATCCGCGGCGTCCAGCGTCTGCAGAGCAGCGAATACCGACTCGTAGGCGGGCCGGATCTGACCGGGAGCGGAGAACATCTCATCCCACGCCCGGCCGAAGGGATACTCCTCGAACAAATCGGCCATGGGTGCGACCGTAGGACCGCCATGTTGCGAGGGCATGAACACGATTGTGGCTGACGGTGCCAAAGGTGTCCTGATGTGGGTCGCGGTGGGTGCCCGGTGCGTGTCCGGTCGGTAGCCGTGGGGTGGCAGTGGGGTAGCGACGGCCGGGATCGGGAACAATCTCCTCGCGCAGGATCGGTGCGCGCCCACCAGGGCACAGCACCGCAACGACAGGAGACAGCTGACATGAGTACCTCTGGCGGTACCAAGGCGATCGTCGCGGCGTTGCTGGCCAATCTCGGCATCGCGGTGACCAAATTCATCGCCTACCTGCTGTCCGGCTCCTCGTCGATGCTCGCCGAATCCGTGCACTCGCTGGCCGATTCCGGCAACCAGGTGCTGCTGCTGATCGGCGGCAAACGCGCCAACCGGGCCGCCACCGAGGAGCACCCGTTCGGCTACGGCCGTGAGCGCTACATCTACGCGTTCCTGGTGTCGATCATCCTGTTCAGCGTCGGCGGCGTGTTCTCGATCTACGAGGGCGTGCACAAGATCGAGCACCCCGAACCGATCAACGTGCCGTGGGTGCCGATCGGGGTGCTGCTGATCGCGATCGTGCTGGAGTCCTTCTCCCTGCGCACCGCGCTGGGAGAGTCGGCGACCGACCGGCGGGGCATCAGCATCCTGGAGTTCGTCCGTCGCGCGAAGGCACCGGAACTGCCCGTCGTGGTGCTCGAGGACATCGCCGCCCTGGTCGGCCTGGTGCTGGCGCTGGTCGGCGTGTCGGTGGCGGTGATCACTGGCAACGGTGTCTACGACGGCATCGGCACCATTTTCATCGGGCTGCTGCTGATCGTGGTGGCAATCCTGTTGGGGGTCGAGGTCAAGAGCCTGCTGGTGGGGGAGGGTGCCTCGCCCGCGGACACCGAGAAGATCAAGGCCGCGGCCACCGAGGGCGAGGACATCGAGCAGATCATCCACATGAAGACGCTGTACCTGGGCCCGGATGAACTGCTGGTCGGGATGAAGGTCGCGGTCACCGGCACCTCATCGGCACAGCAGGTCGCAGCCGCGATCAACGCGGTGGAGCAACGGGTGCGCGCGGCGGTACCGATCGCGCGGGTGATCTACATCGAACCGGACATCTTCGATCCCGACCATCACCCGGTGAGCGAGTCGGCCGGCGATGCAGCTGGGCATGGTGCGGCTGGGCATGATGCGGCCGGGCCGGATGCGGCCGGGCATGGCGCGGCTGGGCACAATTCGCAGGGCGCGATTCCGCAGGGCACGCCGGCAACGCAGCCGTAGTGCGCCCCGGGCCACCTGCCCGGCGCGGTCACGATGGGCTGCGGGTGCGTCCCATTTGCGTCAATCCTTCTCCCGGATCACCCCGCACTCGGGGCGTCGACTCTCGTGAACAGCCGTTTTGTGGTGAGGTCTGTGCAACCGGTCGGCCCATCCACGGCCGTCCGGCATTGATCGTCCGGTGTTGGTCCGAGCGGGAGGTGTCCATGGCAGCTGCCAAGAAGTCCAAGAAATCAGGCGCGAAGAAGTCCGAGGCGAAGTCGGATGTCAAGGACCGAAAGAAGAACAAGAAGAAGGCCGCCGCGTCGAAGGTGCGGCCAAAGGGCCGACGCGACGCGAAGAAGGACGCCAAGAAGGACCGGTCGGCCAAGAAATCCAAGTCGGGTCGCAAGGCCGCCAAGAACGCCGGTGGGAAGAGCAAGAAGAGCAAGAAGAGCAAGGCCGAGAAGTCGGGTTCCAACACGGCGGCGAGCAGGTCCCGTGCGGCCAAGCCCACCACGAAATCGTCATCGGCCGAGGACGCGACGTTGGAGAAGTTCGCCACCGAGGCGGTCCAGGCTGCCGAGCGAGCCGCGGTCACGGCTGAACGCGCTCCGAATCCGAATCCCAGCTCGCCGAAAGCCGAGCGACGTCCGTCGGGTCCGGCGCCATCCCCCCGGCCGGCGGTCCGCAGGTCAGGGTTGGAGACTCCCGCCGGACCCGCCACTACCACCACAGCCACCGCCGGGGCGGAAGCGCCGAAGTCGACCACGCCGAAGTCGACCACCCCGAAGCCGACCACGTCGTCATCTGCCGCGACGACTCCGAGCCCGCCGTCAGCGGTTTCACCACCCGGTGTCGACGCCACAGCGTCGCGCGCCCAGCTCTACCGGGTGGCGCAGCAGCTGGACATCCCCGGGCGCTCGACGATGACCAAGGACGAGCTGCTTCGGGCGCTGCAGGCGGCCGACCCCGGGACCACCGCGCCCGGAGCGAACGCTTAGACCTCGAACCGCCCTGCAGCGGTGATCGGCGCGGCTCAGCTGCGGTTCACGTCGCCAGGTCAACCACCTCCGACCTGCGCGGCCGCGAACACCGCACGGTCGGCGGCCTCCTGGCCGGCCCGCCAGCCGCGCGCGTCGACCTGCTTCGCGCGGATGTGCGTCGTCTCCGGGAAGAGCCGGTCGAACTCGGAGTCGACGGCCTGGGACCGGCGCGTCAGCACCGGAACGAGTTCCGCGCCGTGGCTGGAGGTCGCCGCTGCGCCTGCGTTCCGGCCGGCCTCTGCGAGCCGCTCGCCGATCCGGGTCGCGTAGGCGAGCAGGAAGGCCCGGCGAAACGAGGGCGACCTGTTCATCCGGCCGGGCCGGAACCCGGATTGTGCGGGCGGGGCGTTGCCGGCCTCGGTCAGAGCGCGGGTGGCCTGCACCAACAACGAGGTGAACAGCATTTCGACCAGCTGCAGGTCGACGGCCATGCCGACCACACTTGCCATGCCGTGATGGTCGTCCCACACCACGCGAACCCGGTTGATGGCTCCGACGGTGCTGAGCAATTGCACCTTGGCCTGCGCGTAAGGGTTGTCGATGTGGATACGCCGGGCGAGGACCTCTGCGTCGCCGGCGGAATCATCGAGCAGCGCCTCGTCGATGGCGTATCGCGTCATCAGGTCCTGAGCCTTGGCGGTGAACGCCTCGGCCTCGTCGACGAAGGTGGTCGCCTCCGCCTTGGACAGCAGCGCACGAATCTTCGACAGCATTCGCGGGTCGTGCTCGGCCGGTCGGACCCCGGATCCGGCCGTCGGGGGCTTCACGGGGGCGCGGGGTTTTTCGAATCCGGCGCGTTTCCATTGCGACGGCGGCGGGCCTAGCGGCGTCAGCCGTCGCAGGTTCTGCAGCTGCCCGGTCAACCTCAGGACGTCGTGCCAGCCGTCCCAGATCCCGATCCCCTTGGCGGCCTGCCAGGTCATGATCAGCCAATCGTTCGCCGCCGACCGTGCGGGGAGGGCCCCGGCACCGATGGAGGCGAGTTGGGCCGTCCAGTCCGCGGGGGCGCGGTCCGCCACAGCCGCCCGCCTGGCCTGCTCACCGATAACGGCGACCACCAGCGCGCTACCCCGGGAGCCTTGATGGCGGCGCACGATGTGCACGAGATCCAATGGTTGCCAACCGTTCTCCCAGAGCATGCCGGTCAACCGAACCAACCAGTCGGTGGCCAATCGAGCCGCCAGCAACGGTTCGGACGCTGTCCCGACGATGATCGCCTGCACGACCTGATCCACCGTGGCCTCGTCGGCGCGATCGCCGAACGCGGCCTCCGCACCGGTGACCAACAACCGCGCGGTCATCTCCTCGGCGTCGACCTGGGCCTCGGGGTCCGGTGTGGCCGAACTCCTTTCGCCGGTCGCCCGGGTCTGTCCGCCTCGCCCGGCCGCAACGTTGGCGGCCCGCTGCCGACGTTTGGCCGCCCTGCGCTGCTGATTGTTCTTCCCCATGGCCAGGAGTATGCCGAAGGCGTCCGACAGTCAGGTCCGCGCGACGATCGCGACGCCCGCCGGCAGTTGCGCCGGCGGCAGCCGGACCGCCGCCCGGATCCCGCTACGGTGGCCGCATGCTGATTGCCTTCTCCGTCGCACCGTCCGGCGTGGGTGAGTTGTCCGGCGCGGACCCCACCGGATCGGTGTCGACGGCCGTCGCCGAGGCGGTCCGGGTGGTGCGCGAATCCGGGCTGCCCAACCGCACGGATTCCATGTTCACCACGCTGGAGGGCGACTGGGACGAGTGCATGGACGTGGTCAAACGTGCCTGTGAGGTGGTGGGTCGGTACGGCAGCCGGGTGTCCCTGGTCTTGAAGGCGGACATCCGGCCCGGGCACACCGGTGAGCTCGAGGGCAAGGTCGCCAGGGTGGAGTCGGCCCTGACGACTGCCCGATCGGACGCTCGTCCGGGTGGTTCGTCGGGCCAGCCGCCGGAACCGCTGCCGGGCGCGGACGAGTGACGCGTCGCAGGTGACCGCGCGGATCCGGATCGGGCTGTCCGGCTGGAACTATCCGCATTGGCGCGGGGTGTTCTATCCGCGTGGACTGGCCCAGCGCCGCGAGCTGGAGTTCGCGTCACACACGTTCGATGCGCTGGAGATCAACGGCTCGTTCTACTCGTTGCAGCGGCCCAGCAGCTATCTGCGCTGGCGGGACACCGCGCCGGATGACTTCGCCTTCGCCGTCAAGGGTTCTCGGTACATCACCCACATGAAGAAGCTTGGCGATATCGACGTCGCACTGGCCAACTTCCTGGCGTCGGGGGTGCTGTCGCTCGGCCCGAAGCTGGGTCCGTTGCTCTGGCAGCTCCCGCCGATCCTGCCGTACGACCGCGGAAGGATGACCGGGTTCTTCGAGCGACTGCCGACCACAACGGCGCACGCGGCCGAGATGGCGCGGAACTGCGATGACCGACTGAGGCAGCGGTTCAAGCAGGACCCGGTCACCTCGACCGACCGGGATGTGCCGCTGCGGCACGCCGTCGAGGTGCGGCACGACTCGTTCGCGACCGGTGAGTTCGCGCAGCTGTGCCGCGATCACCGGGTGGCGCTGGTGGTGGCCGACACGGCTGGGCGTTTCACCTGGGTCGACGAGGTCACCTCGGACCTGGTCTACGTGCGGTTGCACGGTGATCAGGAGCTGTACGCGAGCGGCTACACCGACGAGGGCATCGGCTGGTGGGCGGACAGGGTCTCCGGTTGGGCCGCGGACCCCGGGGTGCGCGAGGTGCAGGTCTACTTCGACAACGACGGCCATGCGCACGCCCCCTACGACGCCCTTCGGCTCGCCGAGCGACTCGGCCTGGCCAAGCAGCCGCCCGCCCCGCTGCCGCACTGACCCCCGACGGCGCGGATCAAAGTGCCCAGCGCGGATGAACGGGTTTACTTGCGTCACTCCAGTCCCAGAACCTGGGAGGTTCGTCCGCGCTGGGCAAATTGATCCGCGAGGGGAGCGCAGAGGGGCGGGGGAGTGTGAAGGCGCAGCCGCGCGCGAGACCGGCGCAACGCGAAGGGCCCCCGGTCAGCGACCGAGGGCCCTCGCGAGAAGCGCTGCGCTGCAGCGATTTACGGCACGTCAGCCGGCGGAACGACTCGACTAGAGGATGATCAACCCGCCGGTCTTGTCGCGCGCGGCGGTGAACCGCGCGGTGGCGTCCGCCCAGTTGACGACGCTCCACCAGGCCTTGACGTAATCGGCCTTGACGTTCTTGTACTGCAGATAGAACGCGTGCTCCCACATGTCCAGCAGCACGATCGGGATCTGCGCCGCGGGCAGGTTGCCCTGCTGGTCGAACAACTGCAGCACGTTCAGCCGTTGACCGAGGGTGTCCCAGGCCAGGATGGACCATCCCGAACCCTGGATGGCGTTGGCGTTGGCGGTGAACTGGCGCTTGAACCCGTCGAACGAGCCGAAGAACTCGTCGATAGCCGCACCCAGTTCGCCGTCCGGCTTGTCCCCGCCCGACGGCGACAGGTTCGGCCAGAACACCGAGTGGTTGATGTGCCCGCCGAGGTGGAACGCCAGGCTCTTCTCCAGGCCGTTGATCGACCCGAACGAGTCCTTGTCCCGGGCCTCGGCCAGCTGGTCGAGGGTGGTGTTCGCGCCCGCGACATACGCGGCGTGGTGCTTGCTGTGGTGCAGTTCCATGATTTGGCCAGAGATATGGGGCTCCAGCGCACCGTAGTCGTACGGCAGGTCCGGCAGCGTGTACTGAGCCATGCGGTCTCCTTCGACTCTGCGAATAATCCACGATCGGCCATGCGTTTCGTCCGGGCGGAGCCGCGAACCGCGACCCGGAATCGGACTCCACGCCGAGCAGACCCGACCCTATACCCCGTGGTCACAGGCCGTCGGGGGCGGGACAACGACCAATCCGCCAGTAGGAATACCCGATCCCGAACAGCCGTAAACCCACGCCGCAGCCGCGTTGGCGGGGTTCGATCGGCCCGGTAGATCCGCTGCACCAGGCCCGAGTAGCGGTCCGACTCACCCCCAGGACGGCAACCAGGTCTCCATCCGCAGCTGGTCCGGGGTGATCGGTTGACCGGTCAGCACGGGCCAGAGCCAGATGAAGTTGGCCACCACCAGCCCGACGTAGATCGCCACCACGGCCACCGATGTCAGTCGTCGTTCCACGCCCACCCTGGCCGGGCCGAGGATGTCGCCGAGCACCAGGGTGATCCCGATGACCAGGAACGGCGCCAGCGGGGTGGCGTAGAAGAAGTACATCTGCCGATCGAGGTTGGTGAACCAGGGCAGGTAGCCGGCGCCGTAACCGACCAGCACCGCCGCGTACCGCCAGTCGAGCCGGCCGATCGCCTTCCACAGCGCCCAGACCAGCACGAACAGCGACAGCCACCACAGCGCCGGGGTGCCGATCAGGAAGATCCGCTGGACGCAGTCGGTCCGGCCCTCGCCGCAGCCGGTGGTCGGTCCCTGCACGAAATACAGCACCGGTCGGGTCCCCAGCGGCCACGTCCAGGGCTTGGACTCCCACGGGTGGCGCTGAGCCGGGTCGGTGGGGGTCAGCAGGTGGGAGTGGAAGTCGAGCATCTTCCAGGTCCACTGCCACAGCTCGTTGGACCAGGTGGAGGCCAGGTTGTACAGCAGTCCGCTCTTCCAGTCGCTGCGGTTGGACGCGACCGCGACCAGGGTGTGCCGCGGCCAGGCCGTCTCGGAGGCGAACCAGGCCCACCAGCTACCGATGTAGACCAGCGTCGGGACGATCACCAGCGACCAGATGTTCGGCAGCAGATCCCGGCGGGCGGTGGCCCGGACGGGCCGGCGGATGCCGACCTCGCGGCGGGCGCAGTAGTCCCAGATCAGCACCAGCGCAAAGAACGCGATGATCCAGTACGCGCCGGACCATTTGACGGCCGTGGTCAGCCCGAGGAACACCCCCGCGGCGAAGCGCCACCACCGCGCACCCAGGGCGATGCCTGATCGGTACCCCGGCAGCGATCCGTCGGCCAGCGCCGCTGCCAGTCGCGCCCTCACCTGGTCGCGGTCCGCGATGATGCACGCGAACGCGGCCAGCACGAACACTTCCTCGAACACGTCCAGCAGGGCGGTGCGGGCCATCACGTGGCTGACCCCGTCGCAGATCAGCAGCACCCCGGCGATCCCGCCGAGCAGTGTCGACCTGGTCATCCGCCGGGTCACCCGGATGATCAACAACACGCTGACCACGCCGGCGACTCCGGAGGCCAGCCGCCAGCCGGTGGGGTTGTAGCCGACCAGCCACTCGCCGATGGCGATCAGTTGCTTGCCGAACGGCGGGTGGACGACGACCCCGAAACCCTGGTTGTCCTCGACGCCGCCGTTGCGCAGCACCTCGGCGGCCTGGATGGCGTAGTACTTGCCGTCGAACAGCGGCGTCCCACCGTCGGAGTACGTGCCGATGCCGGCGAATCGCACCACTGCGGCGATGGCGGTGAGAATCACCGTGACGAGCCAACCGCGGGCCCGATCGTCGGGCGGCGGGGGCAGCACCCGGCGACGCGGGCGGATCGGGGCGACGGTCGACGGGACGGCGCCGATCGGCACCACACCCGCTGCCGGGTCCGGCCTGCCGTCCGCGCCGTCAGTGTCGGTGTCGCTACCTGCGCCGCCATCCGCGGGGAGCGTTCCCGGCGCGATGGTGGCGGCAGAGTCGAGCGGACGGTCCGCCGGGTCGTCGCGATCGGCGACAGCGGACAGGACGGGCATGGCGTCGATCGTAGGGTGACGTGGTGACAGCGGACGTGAAGGCGGGTCGGCTGGTGTTGGCCGGGACGCCGCTCGGCCGGGTTTCCGACGCGTCCGCCGGGCTGCGCGAGGTGCTGGCCTCCGCCGATGTCGTCGCAGCCGAGGACACCAGGCGGCTGCACCGGCTGGCCGCCGATCTGGGCGTCGACGTCACGGGCTCGGTGGTCTCGTACTACGAGGCCGTCGAGCAGACGCGCATCCCGGCCCTGTTGGAACGCATCGCCGGCGGGGACACCGTCGTCCTGGTCACCGACGCCGGCATGCCGTCGGTCTCCGATCCGGGCTACCGACTGGTCGCCGCGGCGGCCGCGGCCGGCCTGCTGGTGACGTCGGTACCGGGACCGTCGGCGGCGATCACCGCGCTGGCGCTGTCGGGCCTGCCGTCCGACCGGTTCTGCTTCGAGGGGTTCCTGCCGCGCAAGTCCGGTGAACGCACCCGCGCGCTGGCGGGCTTGGCCGGCGAGACCCGGACGATGATCTTCTTCGAATCGGTGCACCGGCTGGCCGAGACGGTGGCGGCAATGGTCACCGCGTTCGGCGCCGACCGACCGGCCGCCTTGTGCCGCGAGCTGACCAAGACCTACGAGCAGGTGGTCCGCGGCTCGCTGGCCGACCTGGCGGCCGTCGTCGCGGACGGGGTGCGCGGGGAGGTGACGCTGGTGGTGGCCGGCGCGCTCGGAGACGTGGCGCAGGCCAGCGACGAGGACCTGGCGGCCGCGGTCTCCGCGCTGGTCGCGGACGGAGCGTCACGGCGGGACGCGGTCGACGTGGTCGCCGCAAGGTTCGGGCTGGCCCGCAGGGTGGTGTACGCGGCGTCCGCCGGTCAGCGGCGCGCCAAGGACCGGGAAAAGCCGTCCACCATCCGCCGGTAGCTCTCGTCCAGGTCCTGGGGCAGTGCGAAGGCGCCGGCCTGCTCCAGCGTGACGAAGCCGTGCATCAGCGCCCGCAGCCCGCGGATGGCGTGGATCTCGTCGTCACCGGCCAGGTCGTAGCCGTCCAGCACCGCCTCGACGGTCAGCAGCATGCCGGTCGCGACCTGCTCGTGCTCGGCGTCGCCGGGGGCGGGGGCGATGACGCTGGCGGCGTAGCGACCGGGGTGCTTCTTGGCGTACGTGCGGTAGGCATCGGCCATGGCGTGCAGCGCGTCCGAGCCGGACCGACCCACGGCGGCGTGCGTCAGCTCCGCGTGCATCTCCCGCCCGGCCAGCACCGAGACGTCCCGGCGCAGCTCGGCCAGCCCGGCCACGTGTTTGTACAGGCTGGGCTGCCGGACCCCGAACCGTGCCGCCACCGCGGCCAGTGTGATGTTCTGCCAACCGATCTCGTCGGCGAGGTCGGCGCCGGCCGCAGCGACCACGGCTCTGCTGAGGCCGGCCCTAGGCATCTGTCGAGCCGTCGAGCTGCCGGGCGAATTCCAGGACGACCGGGGTGGTGAGTTCCGGGAACTCGGCCTGCGGGTAGTGACCCGCGTCGGTGATCATCTCGTAGCGGCCGTGCAGCCGGTCAGCGATCATCGCTGCCTCGGCCCGTTGGTCGGGGAAGTCGGGGTCCTTGGTGCCCATCACGACCAGTGCCGGGGTGTGCACCCGGTCGAGCACGGCTTCCGCGGGAGCGTGGGAGGTGCGGGTGACGGCCCGGAACGCCCGGGTGTAGCCGGGGCGGGCCATCGCCGTGGCAATCCGCTCCTTGTGCTCGACGAAGTCGGCGTCGCGACGGGTGGGGTAAAACTTCGGCAGGTAGGCGAGCCACGCCCGGCGTGCCCACGGCCCGCCCATGACGGCGCGCAGCGTCCAGCGCTGAATCGCCGAGGACGGCACGTCACGGACGAACGGACCCATCAGCACCAGCCCGCGGATTGCCTCGGGGTGCTCGGCGGCCGCGATGACGGCGGCGGCGGCGCCCATCGAGATGCCGATGACGATCGCCGGTCCGCCGAGATGCTCTGCCAGCGCGACGATGTCGGAGGCCGCGGCCGGATCATCGTAGGCGTCGAAGCTCAGGTCGCTGTCGCCCTGACCCCGCAGGTCCATCGTCGCCACCCGGTAGCCGGCCGCGACCAGGGCGGGCGTGAGGTGACGGAAGGTGCTGCGCAAGTCGCCCATCCCGGGCACACCGATGATCAACGGCCCGGTGCCGGACAGGTCGTACGCGATGCGGCCCTTCCCGCGGTCAAGGAAGTGGGTGTCCGGTGTCGACGCGGACGGGGCCGACGTCGATGGGGATGATGAGCTGCTGGATGCTTGGCTGTTAGGCATAGCCAAAAAGCTATAGCTATTAGCTGGTGTTGTCAAGGCCTCACTCGGAGTCACGATCGTCAGGGCGACCCTAGGTCGCGCGGGCGTCCGGGGCGCCGGACGGGCACAGTGAACCCGACGACTCAGATCGGAGATCGATGACCGACACCACCCCCGCAGGCGGCGGGTCCACTTCCGGCTTGAAGGCGCGGCTGCGCGCCGACCTGACCACCGCCATGAAAGCCCGCGACCCGCTGACGACCGGCACCCTGCGGATGGCGCTGGCCGCAGTGACGACCGCCGAGGTTGCCGGAACCACCGCCAAGGAGTTGACCGATCAGGAGGTCATGGCCGTGCTGACCAAGGAGGTCCGCAAACGGGCCGAGGCAGCAGAGGCGTTCGCCGGCGCGGGCCGGACCGAATCGGCCGAGAAGGAGCGTGCCGAGGCCGCAGTGCTGACCGCGTATCTGCCGTCACCATTGACCGACGAGGAACTCGGTGCGCTGGTCGCCGAGGCGGTCGACGGGGTCGCGTCGGCTGTCGGCGGACCGGTGACCATGCGTCAGATGGGCCAGGTGATCAAGGCCGTGCAGGCCCGCGCCGACGGCCGTGCGGACGGGTCGCGGGTCGCGGCGGCGGTCAAGGCCGCGCTCGCCTGACCCGGATGCGCGCGGTCGGTGGCGGTGCGCAAAGCTAGGGCCCGTCTCGTCCCGTCACGCTGCCGGAGGCACCATGAGCGACCCTGCGACGCAACCCAAGGCCGACATCGGAGTCACCGGGCTGGCGGTGATGGGCTCCAACCTGGCGCGGAACTTTGCCAGGAACGGCTTCGTCACGGCGGTGCACAACCGGTCGTACGCGAAGACCAAGGCGCTCATTGCCGAGCACGGATCGGACGGCGCGTTCGTGCCGTCGGAGTCGTCGGCGGATTTCGTGGCCTCGCTGGCGGTGCCGCGGAAGATCCTGATCATGGTGAAGGCCGGCGGTCCGACGGACGCGGTGATCGACGAGCTGGCCGAGCTGGTGGAGCCGGGCGACATCATCATCGACGGCGGGAACGCCAAGTTCGCCGACACCCGCCGACGGCAGGCGGCGTTGCAGGAGAAGGGGATCCACTTCGTCGGCTGCGGGGTGTCCGGCGGCGAGGAGGGTGCGTTGAACGGCCCGTCGATCATGCCGGGCGGTTCCGCGAAGTCCTACGAATCGCTCGGCCCGATCCTGGAGAAGATCTCCGCGCACGTGGACGGTGCGCCGTGTTGTACGCACATCGGCACGGACGGTGCCGGCCATTTCGTGAAGATGGTGCACAACGGCATCGAGTACGCGGACATGCAGTTGATCGCGGAGGCCTACGACCTGCTGCGCCGCGGCGCCGGGCTGTCGCCGGCGGAGATCGGCGAGACCTTCGGCGAGTGGAACAAGGGTGATCTGGACTCGTTCCTGATCGAGATCACCGCCGAGGTGCTGGCGCAGGTGGACGCGGCCACCGGCAAGCCGTTCGTGGACATCGTGCTGGACGCCGCGGGGATGAAGGGCACCGGCACCTGGACCGTGCAGACCGCGCTGGACCTGGGTATTCCGGTGTCCGGGATCGCGGAGGCGGTGTTCGCCCGCGGCCTGTCGTCGGCGACCTCGCAGCGGGCCGCGGCGCTCGGGAAGCTGCCCGGCCCGAACAGCTCATGGACGGTGAAGGACGTTCCCGCGTTCGTCGAGGACGTCCGGATCGCGCTGTACGCGTCGAAGATCGTCGCCTACGCGCAGGGCCTGGACGAGATCTTCGCCGGCGCGGCCGAGTACGGCTGGGACATCAATGTCGGTGCGGTGGCGCGGATCTGGCGCGGCGGCTGCATCATCCGGGCGAAGTTCCTCAACCGGATCACCGAGGCCTATGACAACACAGCCGTGGGTTCCGAAATCCCGGCGTCGTTGCTGCTCGCGCCGTACTTCACCGACGCGATCACCACGGCGCAGGATTCCTGGCGTCGGGTCGTCGCCGGCGCGGCGCAGTCCGGTATCCCGACGCCGGGATTCGCGGCGGCGCTGTCCTATTACGACGGGCTGCGTTCGGAGCGGCTGCCGGCCGCGCTGATCCAGGGCCAGCGGGACTTCTTCGGCGCGCACACCTACAAGCGCGTCGACAAGGACGGGGTGTTCCACACCCTCTGGTCCGGCGACCGCACCGAGGTGCAAACCGCCTGACCGCGCCCCCTTTTCGGCGCGGATCAACTTCGCCGGCGCGGATCAAATCGTTCGGTTCTGTCACTCAGGTCCCAAAACCGCGACGATGATCCGCGCGACGGGCGGGGCTGGTTTCGTGCTGGAGCTCGCTGATGACTGCCGATGTCTACTGCGATGACTACTGCGGCTCGGCTGACGCTCGAGCCCGGGCCGGAGCGGGATTGTCGGTGCCTCACGCCGCCCAAGGTGGGGTCAGCGTCCAGCACGTCGGCGCCGGCTGCCCTGACCGGAGCCTCGCCGCCTCCTGGGCCCGCCGGACGATTTCCGCCGGCCGGGCCATTGCCAGACTCCAGCCGTACCTCGCTATGCCGAATGAGAGGGAGCGGAGCAGTCGCTCCCGATCCCGGTCGGCCCGGACGAGCGCCGCGGCATCGAGCCGGTTGTCGTATTTCACCGCACCATCGGCCTCCAGGATCACCCCCTGCTCCGGCAGCAAGTGGTCGGCCCGGAACCACTGCCCGGCCACCGGGATCCAGGCATTCGACACCGGCGCGGGCAATCCGGCGCTGAGAAAAGCGAAGCGCCCCAACGACTCCAGCGGGCTCTCGGCGCGCGGGTCAGCATGCTCGACGACCCACCTCGCGGATTCGATGCCCGGGTAGCTCTCCATGTTGGCGACGATGTTCGCGAGGACCTCCCGATGCACGCCGGACGCGAGAACCCTGTCCGCAACGACGATTCCGTCGCGCGTTCCGTAGTGCCGGGCAATGTCGATCACGGCATACGCCGGACTTACCGTGAACACCCGACCGCGCCGTGTCTGATGGGAAGGCGGCAGGTAGCCGTGACGGACCCGGCCGTACGGCGAGCGATCGTGCCCGATGTGCGCGTTTCCCGGCCGCAGGGCTGTCGGGCGGTCCGGTGGATCACCCACCATCGGGATCTCCAGCACGGCCGCAGCGGCAGCGCCCGTCAGGAAGGTGTCCGGACCGGCAGGACAAGCTGAAGGCGATCGAACGCAGTCGGAAGGCTTCCCACGGCGCGGCCGCCTGGAGGGTCGCGGTCGAGACGAACGCGGCCTTGCCCAGTCGGGTGAGCTCGCCGCGGTCAGCCGACCGGCGAAGCACCGACCTCGGAATTCCGGCCGCCTCCGCGTCCCGCGCCAGGATCACCGGGCCATGGTGGACGAACAAAGCCGCAACCTGTCGGCGGTCAGCCACAATCCGCATGCCGCGACCCTGCGAGCCGAACCCGCGTCGGCGTCCAAAGGTCCGTCACCGATTTGTGGACAACTCGAGGGGTGGGGACAACTCCGGAGGACAAGTCAGCTTCCTGACGGGCTCGCGGCCGCTGGTCGATGGCCTCAGTGCCCTGTGGTCAACGGACTCGGGCCCCGGTCGTCAATGGAGTCATGGCGTCAATGGACCGTAGCTCAATGACACTGCCCCACATCCGCGCGGATCAAATCGGCTACTCCAGCCCCACCAGTCCCACAACCGCCACGTTGACCCGCGCCGGCGATGTTGATCCGCGCCAACGGGGGCGGGCGGGAACGGGGGACGGGCGCAGCGCGCACACCAGGGCACGCCGCCGCGGAGCCGCGCACTAACCTGATCGGAATGAGCTCTCCCGTCCTCACCGCGGTGGCCTGGCCCTACGCCAACGGCCCCCGCCACATCGGCCACGTGTCCGGGTTCGGCGTCCCCGCCGACGTCTTCTCCCGCTACCAGCGGATGGCGGGGAACGACGTCCTGATGGTGTCCGGGACGGACGAGCACGGCACCCCGATCCTGGTGCAGGCGGACGCCGAGGGCGTCACCGCGCGCGAACTCGCCGACCGGTACAACCGCGTCATCGTGCAGGACCTGCAGGGTCTCGGGCTGTCCTACGACCTGTTCACCCGCACCTCCACCCGCAACCACTACGCCGTGGTCCAGGAAATGTTCCGCACCGTGCACCGCAACGGCTACCTGGTGGCCAAGACGACGATGTCGGCCATCTCGCCGTCGACCGGCCGCACCCTGCCCGACCGGTACATCGAGGGAACCTGCCCGATCTGCGGGTACGACGGAGCGCGCGGCGACCAGTGCGACAACTGCGGCAACCAGCTCGATCCCATCGACCTGATCAACCCGCGGTCCAAGATCAACGGCGAGACACCGATCTTCACCGAGTCCGAGCACCTGTTCCTCGACCTTCCCGCGCTCGCGCAGGCGCTGGGGGACTGGCTACGGACCCGGAACGACTGGCGCCCCAACGTGTTGCGGTTCTCCCTCAACCTGCTCGACGACCTGCGGCCGCAGAGCGATGACCCGGGACATCGACTGGGGCATCCCGGTGCCGCTGGACGGCTGGCGCGAACGCCCGGACAAGAAGCTGTACGTCTGGTTCGACGCCGTCATCGGGTACCTCTCGGCGTCCATCGAGTGGGCGCGCCGGTACGGCGATCACGGCCGGCCGGACCCCGACGCCTGGGAGAAGTGGTGGTCGCCGGACAGCGCGGGTGCCCGTGCCTACTACTTCATGGGCAAGGACAACATCACCTTCCATTCGCAGATCTGGCCGGCCGAGTTGCTCGCCTACGACGGCAAGGGTGAGCGCGGCGGCGCCCCCGGCCGGCTGGGCACGCTCAACCTGCCGACCGAGGTCGTCTCCAGCGAGTTCCTGACGATGAGCGGCTCCAAGTTCTCCACCTCCCGCAAGACGGTGATCTACGTCGGCGACTTCCTGCGCGAGTACGGCCCCGATTCGCTCAGGTACTTCATCGCCGTCGCCGGGCCGGAGACCCAGGACGCCGACTTCACCTGGGAAGAGTTCGTGCGGCGCAACAACTTCGAACTCGCCAATGAATGGGGGAACCTGGTCAATCGGTCGATCTCCATGGCGCACCGCAATTTCGGCCAGATCCCCACCCCGGCAACGCTTTCCGAGATCGACGCCGAACTGCTGAGGGCATCGGCCCAGGGGTTCGAGACGGTCGGAGATCTGTTGGCGCGCAGCCGGTTCAAGGCGGCCTCCGGCGAGGCGATGCGCATCGTGAGTCTGGCCAACAAGTACATCTCGGAGTCCGAGCCGTGGAAGCTGGGCGACGACCCGGAACGGCAGGGCACCGTGCTGCACACCGCCCTGCAGGTGGTCGACGACGCGAAAACCCTGTTGACGCCGTTCATTCCGCATTCAGCTCAGCAGGTCTTCACCGCGTTGGGCGGTGCCGGGGTGTGGGCCGCGCAACCGGAGATTCGTGAGGTCACCGATTTCGCCGACGATGTCGAGGGGATCGGCGTCCCCGAGGTGGTCGACTACCCCGTTCTCACCGGCGATTACGCCGCCGAGCAGGCGGTGTGGGCCCGCCGGGACATCGAACCCGGCCGACCGCTGGCCAAGCCGACTCCGCTGTTCAGCAAGCTGGATCCGAAACTCGGGGAGACCGGCCCGCCGTGGGCGCCGGTCGGCTGATCGGCAGGACACCGATGTGGGACGAGCGGCCGATGCACCCGCAACGACGACTGCCACCACCGGGCCACACCCGGTGACGGGCGACGTCCACCCGGCGGTCGCCGACCGCCCGCTGGCTCCGGCGCCCGAGCCGCTGCCCGCGCCGGTCATCGACGCGCACACCCACCTGGACGCCTGCGGCTGTGCGACGCCGGACGACGTCGCAGCGGCGATGGCCCGGGCGGCAGCGGTCGGGGTGCGGGGCGTCGTCACCGTGGCGGACGATCTGGCGTCCGCCCGCTGGGTGGTGCGGGCGGCCGGCTGGCACCCCGCGGTGTACGCCGCAGTCGGGCTGCACCCGACCAGGGCGGACCAGCTGGACGACGCTGCCCGCGCCGAGCTCGAGTTGCTGGCCACCGACCCGAAGGTGGTCGCCATCGGCGAGACCGGACTGGACTACTACTGGGACTACGCCGGCCCGGCCGACCAGGCGGCGGCGTTCGCCTGGCACATCGACCTGGCGAAGCGGCTGGGCAAGCCGCTGATGATTCACGACCGGGACGCGCACGCCGACGTGCTGGCGATGCTGCGGAGCCGAGGGCCCGCCGGACACGGTGATCTTCCACTGCTTCTCCGGTGACGCCGCGATGGCCGCGGAATGCGCCGAGGCCGGCTACGTGGTCTCGTTCGCGGGACCGGTGAGTTTCCGCAATGCCCGGGCGCTCGTCGAAGCGGCGAGGGTGGTGCCGGACGGGTTGCTGATGGTCGAGACCGACGCGCCGTTCCTCACCCCACACCCGTTCCGGGGCAAGCGGAATGAGCCGTTCGCGCTGCCCTACACGGTGCGTGCGCTGGCCGGGATCCGGTCGGTTGCGTTGGACCAGCTGTGTAATTCGGTGATGCTCACCACACGAAATGTGTACGGTCTGCCCGATTTGTGACGAATTCCCTGTCGACTCATCGTCACGTTGTCCGAGTCATGACCGTTATGCACGGCTCGGGTTGGTTGCCTCGCTGTGCCCTCGCCGTTACCCTCCTGTGATAACAGCCGGGATGGGGAAGTTCCGGGTGCGTCAGGGGCAGGACTGGTCGGCATCGATGCCGGCGCGGCGTCAGTCCGCGCTGGTCGATGGGGACGAGCCCTGCCTTTTGTGTGCCGCGCGGCGCCTTCGGTGGCCCGTGGCCGCTGGCGCGCCCTGTCGCCTGCCCGGGCGCTTCGACGTTCGGACGTGATGTGACCTCAGCCAGCGATCAGGTAGGCGCCCAGCACAGCGGTGACGATGCACCGGGCATGACCCCCGACGAGGTGCTCGACGGGTTGCGGGCGAATGACGGCAGCAACCTGTTGACCCACGACAGCGGTGGAGCCGGGGTCGACCACGGTCCGGCGCACGCCGCCAAGCCCCCGCGCTGGCGCAAGCCGGTGCTGATCGGCGCTGCTGCGCTGGTCTGCCTGCTGGCCATCGCCGGCGGCACGTACGCCGCTGTGCACAAGACGGTCACCATCACGGTCGACGGGACCGCGCAGGAGGTCAGCACGCTCGCCGGATCCGTGTCCGGAGCGCTGGACGCCGCCGGGCTGACCGTCGCCGAGCACGACTCGCTCGCGCCCGGCGCGGACGAGCCCATTTCGGACGGTTCGCAGATCGCACTGCAGCGGGGACGGCTGCTGACCTTGACCGTCGACGGCCAGACCAAGCAGGTCTGGACGACCGCGACCACGGTGGAGGCCGCGCTGGCCGAATTGGGCCAGAACCCGTCGGCGTTCAAGTTGTCGGCCGAACCGGTCACGTCCGATCCCGATCGACGGGCCTGGCGGTCACCGCTCAGACGCTGCACACCGTGACGCTCACGAACCGCGGCGCCGCGGCCGCCACGGTCAGCTCGCCGGCCAGCACCGTCGGCGCGCTGCTGGCCGAGCAGGGCATCACCATCGGTGCGGCGGATCGGGTCACCCCCGCGGTGGACGCCCCGCTCACCGACGGTGTCGCGATCTCCGTGGTCACCCTGCCGACGGTCACCCTGGCGGTCGGCACCGACCCGGCCATCAGTAAGGTGGTCGAGGGCGCCACGGTTGGCGACGCACTGGCCGCGGCCGGCGTCACGCTCGGCGCGGACGACACGGTCACCCCGGCGGTGGCGACCCCGGTGACGGATGGACTGCAGATCGCCGTCACCCGGATCAGCTACCAGACGACGACCCAGACGCAGGATGGTCGGCCAACCCGCTGACGAGCAGCAGGACGACAGCTCGCTGGCGGCCGGCACCACGTCGGTCGTGCAGCAGGGCCAGCCGGGATCGGTGGAGATCACCCTGCGGACCACGGTCACCAACGGCCAGGCAGGTGCTCCGGAAGAGGTCTCCCGGCGCACCCTGACCGAGGCGCGGGCCACCATCACCAAGGTGGGCACCAAACAGGCCCCCGCGGCTGTCCAGCCCGCCGCCCAGCCGGCAGCCGGCCGCTCCTGCGCAGACCCGCCGCCGGCCCTGCCCCGGCACCTGCTCCCGCAGCCCCGAGCAACTCCGGTGGCTGGAGCGTGAACTGGGACGCGATTGCCACCTGCGAGTCGGGCAACGACTGGTCCATCAACACCGGGAACGGCTACTACGGCGGCCTGCAGTTCGACATCGGGACGTGGCTGAGCAACGGCGGCGGTCAGTTCGCGCCCCGTGCGGACCTGGCCAGCAAGGACCAGCAGATCCAGATCGCCGAGCGCGTCTACGCCGCCCGTGGGCTGTCGCCCTGGGCGTGCGGGTACGCGGCCGGCTGACCGCGCAGCTCTCCACGAGGGGCCCGTGCCGCCGGCGGCACGGGCCCCTCGTGCTGTCAGTACCGACCGGCGCCCGCCGGCCCGTCGATCTCCCTGAAGGGCGATCTCCCTGAAGGTCGACGTCACCGACGGGCCGATTCGTCACGTCCCTGGGTGCGAAGCACGCCGGAACGAGGCGTGGCGACACCGTCAGGCACTCTGCTTGGTCACGGCCGTCACGACAGCTGTGGTAACAGCGCGCGACCACCGACGCGGCTGTCACTACCCGGATGCCGTGCACCTGAAACGTGACGGCGGTCACCCTGCGGGGCCGGAAAACGTGACCGCGGCCACCGGATCCGCCATCCTCCGCGGCGCGAATGTGGCGGGCGCCACAAAACGCGTGAGATTTCGGTGAGGCCTGCACCACAATTCCCACACAGGGGTATCACAAACGTTGCGGGTCCGTTATTGTTTCGTGATAGCAGCTGGGATGGGAAATCATCAAGCGCAGCGGATCAGGTAGAGGCCGAGACCCCGAGCACGTCGGGAACGAGCCGACTGGCTCGGCGGAAGCCGAAACTACAGCTACCTGGCAGGTATTCAAGAAATTGCGTGATACCACCGCCGTGCCTTGAGCCCTGCCTGGACACTACCAAAAAAATCGGATTGAGACTTGGCCACCAACGCTGATACGCAGAATTCCGACCTTCTCGACGACAGCCTTTCGAACGACAACGATGACGTTGCCACCCCTGCCGCCAAGACCGGCCGGAGCCTGCGCAAGCCGGTTCTGCTCGGCGTGGCCGCCTTGGTCGTGGCCCTCGCACTGGGTGGCGGCGCCTACGCGGCCACCGCCAAGACCGTCACCATCACCGTTGACGGACAGCAGCAGGAAGTGAGCACCCACGCCGGATCGGTTGAGGGTGCGCTGGAATCCGCCGGTCTCTCGGTCTCCGAGCACGACGTGCTGGCCCCGGCCGCCGACACCGACATCTCCGACGGTTCGCAGATCGCGCTGGAGCGCGGTCGCCTGCTGACCCTGACCATCGACGGACAGCAGCGGCAGGTCTGGACCACCGCGACCACCGTCGAAGAGGCGCTGGCCGAGCTCGGCCAGAACCCGGGCGCGTACGCACTGTCCGCCGACCGGTCACGCGAGGTCCCGCTGGACGGCCTGGCCGTCACGGCGGAGACCATCTTCGCCACCTCTCTGACCGACGGCGCGACCCCGGCCGCCAACCTGCAGTCCTCGGCCAACACCGTCGGCGAGCTGCTGAAGGAGAAGGGCATCACGCTCGGCCCGCTGGATACCGTGAGCCCCGCGGCGGAGACCCCGCTGAGCGAGGGTCTGGCCGTTGTCGTCACCCGCGTCGCCCAGACCCAGGTGACCGAGCAGGTTCCGGTCGCGCAGCCGGCCGACCAGCAGGTCGAGGACGCCAACCTGGACGAGGGATCGTCCAACGTCACCCAGGAAGGTGCCGCCGGCACCGATTCGGTGACCTACCAGGTGACCACCACCAACGGCGCCCAGACCGCGAAGACCGAGGTGTCCCGCACGGCGGTCACCCCGGCCCAGCCGAAGATCATCGCCGTCGGCACCAAGCCCGTCGTACACCGTCGTCCAGCAGCTCGGATTCGTCC
This sequence comes from uncultured Actinomycetota bacterium, assembly GCA_963709895.1. Lineage (GTDB taxonomy): Bacteria > Actinomycetota > Actinomycetes > Mycobacteriales > Nakamurellaceae > Nakamurella. The sequence continues at coordinate 88,004 of CAVPYD010000014.1, forward strand.
AGCAGCAGCTCGTCGAGCAGCGGTTCCTCCAGCTCCGCCGCGCCGGCCTCCTCCGGCTCCAGCGGCATCAACTGGGACGGGATCGCCAACTGCGAGTCCACCAACAACTGGTCCATCAACACCGGGCAACGGCTACTACGGCGGCCTGCAGTTCGACCTCGGCACCTGGGCGAGCGGTGGCGGCCTCGCCTACGCCTCGCGCCCGGACCTCGCCACCCGTGAGCAGCAGATCGCGGTGGCCGAGAACGTCGCCGCTTCCCGTGGCACCTCGCCGTGGGCCTGCGGTTACGCCGGCTGATCGCTCCTGGTAGGCAGTAGCGCAAGCAGCTCCGAGCAGTGACGAGTATTGATCGGCAGCCGCCCGCGGGCGAGCGCTGAGCCACCTCGAAGCCCCGATCCGCACCGCGGGTCGGGGCTTCGAGGCGTCCGGGGACGCATGCGGCAGAGCGCGCACGGTCGCTGCCGGGACGCTTGGATCGCGCAGCGCTGCCCGGCCGTGACGTCCGTCGATTCCGGGCAGCGCGCGGTGTCCTCGTCGAACGAGACTGCGTTCCGGGTCAGGCTCGCAGCGCTTCGTGACGTTCGCGCGACGGGATGCCGGGCGCTGGGCCGGTCACCAGAAGATGCATCTGCATCAAGAATGGGTCCGCCGAACCTCGACCGTCGGCTCACCGCCCGGGAAAGATGCGCTGGCATCGACTCGGGTGCTGGCCCGGTCACCAGCCGCACCAACATGCGCACGCATCGACCGGCGAGCGATCCGACGACCACGACGAACGAGCAGGTCACGGCGGGATTTCCGGCCCTCAGTCCACTCGCCGACACGATGCGTCCGCATCGATCACGGCCCGGCAGCGACCAACCCGCGAGTATGGCCACGCCCCGCCGGCACCGCCCCGCTCCAGCCGGGAAACGTGATGCTTCTAACAGTGAAGGTCGAGTTTAGACAACGTTGTCAGCATCTTTGTGAGACAGGCAACGTTGCCATCCGGTGGCTGAACCGTTACAGTTTCGTGATAGAAGCCGGGATGGGAGATCACCGCCCGGGGTTTACCGGGCAGGCGCCCGATTGAGATTTCCCCGAATGTGTATGCGGGTTTTTGCGCCTGTCTGAGTGTTTTGGCCGCTGTGCCACACACGAATTCGGTGAATCCCTTCCCCTGCCCGGAAACATCGACACCATCGGATGTGACGTGAACGGACGCGACGACAACCCCGGCCATGACGGCCCCGAGCTGGCGACCGCCCAGAACGACCCGAATGCAACGAATGCCACGAATGACCAGATCGATATGACCGTTTCTGCCGACAGCGCCGACAGTGCCCAGCACCGACGGTGACGTCGTCACGCAGAGCAGCCGGTCTGCGCATCAGGCTGGCTCGACCACGCCGCCCCGGGCTGCGCCGCAAGGTGATCCTGGTCGGCGCCGCGGCGACCATCGGTCTGCTCGCGGTCGGTGGCGCGACGGCGGCCTCGCTGGCCAAGACCGTCACCATCACTGTCGACGGGCAACAGCGCCAGGTCACCACGCTGGCCGGTTCGGTGGACGGCGCGCTGTCCTCGGCCGGACTGCAGGCTGGCGAGCACGACGTGCTGGCGCCGGCCGCCGGCACCGACATCACCGATGGCGCGCAGATCGCCCTCGAGCACGGTCGGCTGCTGACGCTGACCATCGACGGTCAGCAGCGTCAGGTGTGGACCACCGCCAAGACCGTTGACGAGGCGTTGAGCCAGCTGGGTCAGGACCCGAACGCGTTCCAGCTGTCCGCCGACCGTTCCCGCGCGATCCCGCTGGACGGGCTCGCCGTGACGGCCGATCCGCTGCGCACCGTGTCGGTGTCCGACGCGGGTGCACCGGCGGCCCCGGTCAAGACCGGCGCACGAACCGTTGCCGACGTGCTCACCGGCCTGAACACCCCGCTCGGCCCGAACGACACCGTCGTCCCCGACGCGTCGACGCCGGTGACGGACGGCCTGCAGATCACGGTGTTCCGGATCTCCATCGCCACCAGCACCGACACGGTGGACGTCGCGCCGGCCGACCAGCAGGTGGACGACCCCAACCTGAACAAGGGCAGCACCGCGGTCGCGCAGCAGGGTGTGCCCGGCAAGACGCAGGTCGTCACCCAGGTGACCACCGTCAACGGTCTCGAGCACGAGCGCAAGGAACTGTCCAGGACCGTTATCTCCGAGCCCACCCCGTCGATCACCCATGTCGGCAGCAAGTCCACGCTGGACGTGCAGGGCAGCCGGGTGTTCTTCCATGACACCGAGTTCGGTGTCAACTGGGACGGCATGGCGTATTGCGAATCGACGAACAACCCCAAGGCCGTGAACAACCCCGTCCGGGTATCTGTCCACCTACGGGCTGTTCCAGTTCGACATCCCGACCTGGGAGTCCGTCGGCGGCAGCGGCAACCCGCTGGATGCCTCGCCGGAAGAGCAGCTGATGCGCGCGAAGCTGCTGTACCAGAGCCGTGGCCTCGAGCCGTGGTTGTGCGGGTACGCGGCCTCCGGGCCGCCCGCCGGCTGATCGCCCACCCGCACTCGAGACAACGAACAAGTTGAGAAACGGACCCCGACCACTCGTCGGGGTCCGTTTCTCGTTTCTCCCGGCCGCCAGACGGCGAGTGGTTGACGCGCCCGCAACCCGCGCGTGTGAGGATGGTGCGGTGACCGATCGCGTGCGCCTGCTCGGCCCTGCCGAAATCCGCAGACTGGCCGAAGAGCTGGACCTGCACCCGACGAAGACGCTGGGTCAGAACTTCGTGCACGACGGCAACACCGTCAGACGCATCGTGGCCGCTGCCGACCTGCGGTCCACCGATCACGTGCTCGAGGTCGGTCCAGGCCTCGGCTCGCTCACCCTGGGTTTGCTCGACTCGGTGGCTGAGGTCACCGCGCTGGAGATCGATCCGCGCTTGGCGGAGTTGCTGCCGCGGACCGTCGCCGAACACGCCCCGGGGCGTGCCAAGGCCCTGCGGGTGATCACCGCCGACGCCCTCGACGTCACGGCGGACCGGCTGGCGGTCCTCGATGACGTCCCAGCCCCGCCCGACCCGACCGCACTGGTGGCGAACCTGCCCTACAACGTCGCGGTGCCGGTGCTGCTGCACCTGCTGGCGGAGGTGCCGACGCTGCGGCGGGTGCTGGTGATGGTGCAGTCCGAGGTCGCGGATCGGCTGGTGGCTCCGCCCGGATCGAAGACCTACGGCATCCCCAGCGCCAAGGCGGCGTGGTACGGCACCGCTCGGCGGGCGGGGTCGATCAGCAGGTCCGTCTTCTGGCCGGTTCCCGGGGTGGATTCGGCCCTGGTCGCTCTCGACCTGCATCCGCACCCCCGCACCGACGACCGGGCGGCGGTCTTCGCTGTCATCGACGCGGCGTTCGCGCAGCGGCGCAAGACGCTGCGCTCCGCGCTGGCCGATTGGGCCGGCTCGGCGGCCTTCGCCGAGTCCGTCTTGACCAGGGCAGGCATCGATCCGACAGCCCGCGGTGAGGTTCTCGCCGTCGACGACTTCGCCCGCATTGCGCGTGCCCTGGAACAGCTGGACGCGGTCGAGCACGAATGACCTCGGCGACAGCCACATTTGTCGGCACGATCCGGGTACGGGCCCCGGCGAAGATCAATTTGCACCTCTCGGTCGGGCCGGTGCGGCCGGACGGTTATCACGAACTCGTCACCGTGTTCCACGCCGTCGACCTCGTCGACGAACTGACCATCACCACCGCCGACCGTCATTCGGTCCGCACCGAGCCGTCGGACGGCGTACCCGCCGGTGCCAAGAATCTGGCCGGTGCCGCGGCCAGGTTGCTGGCGCGGCGCAGCGGTGGTGGGGGACCGGTGGCCATCGAGATCACCAAGAACATTCCGGTGGCCGGTGGCATGGCCGGTGGAAGTGCCGACGCCGCCGCCGCGCTGGTCGGCTGCGCGGCCCTGTGGCGGCTGGACATCGCCCGCAGCGAACTGGCGCAGATCGCCGCGGATCTCGGGTCCGACGTGCCGTTCGCGCTGGCCGGCGGCACGGCTGTCGGCACCGGGCGGGGGGAGTTGCTCTCGCCGGTGCTGGCCCGAACCCCGCTGCACTGGGTGCTGGCGCTGGCCGACGAGGGTCTGTCGACACCGGCCGTGTTCGCCGAGTTGGACCGGCTGCGCGCCGTCGGCGACCCACCGAGGGTGGGACCGGTGCGCGACATCCTGGCAGCACTGGGCAGCGGTGACGCCGCGGCCGTCGCGGCGGCCCTCGGCAACGACCTGCAGGCCGCCGCCATCTCGTTGCAACCGGGTCTGCGGCGGACGCTGCGGGCGGGGATCGCGGCCGGCGCGCTGGCCGGAATCGTCTCCGGTTCCGGACCGACCATCGCATTGCTCTGCGCGGACGCCGAGTCGGCCGGTGGTGTCGCCGTCGAGCTGACCGGGTCCGGAACCTGTCGCGCGGTCCGGGTCGCCACCGGCCCCGCCCAGGGGGCCCGGATTGTCGGGACACGCTGATGGCCAATCTGGTCAACATCGAGTCGGCGACCGTCGTGCACGGCATGCGTACGGTGCTCGACGCGGTCTCCATCGGCGTGCAAACCGGTGATCGGGTCGGTGTTCTCGGTCTCAACGGGTCCGGCAAGACGACATTGCTCAAGCTGCTGGCAGGGATCGAGCACCCGGACTCCGGCCGGGTTGCGACGCTCCGGAACACGGCCGTCGCCTTCGTCCCGCAGACATCGAACCTGCCCGACGACCGGACGGTGCGCGAGGCGGTGCTGCACACCTTCGGCGAGGCCGAACACGTGTGGGCGTCCGATGCGGCCGTGCGAGAGGTGCTCTCCGGCCTCGGGCTGCCCGGGATCGGCCTGGACAGTTCGCTCCGCACGCTGTCGGGCGGGGAACGGCGGCGGGTCGCGTTGGCCGCGGCGCTGGTGACGGATGCCGACCTGCTGGCCCTGGACGAGCCCACCAACCACCTGGACATCGAGGCGGTCGCCTGGCTGGCCGGGCACCTGCAGGGCCGGCGGGGTGCGTCGGTGGTGGTCACCCACGACCGCTGGTTTCTCGACGCCATCGCCACCACCACCTGGGAAGTGGTCGACGGCGCGGTGCTGGCCCGTGAGGGTGGTTACTCCGACTGGGTTTTCGCCAGGGCAGAGCGGCTGCGGCTGGACCGGGCCGCCGAGGAACGCCGGAAGAACCTGGCGCGCAAGGAGTTGGCCTGGCTACGGCGCGGGCCGCCTGCCCGGACCTCCAAGCCGCGCTACCGCATCGAGGCCGCCGAAGCCATCATCGCCGGCGAACCGGAGCCGCGAAACACCGTGGAGCTGCATGCTTTTGCGCGCCGCCGGCTGGGCGCGATCGTGCTGGAGCTGGAGGACGTCTGGGCGTCGGTGCCCGGTCCGGCCGGTTCGACGGGCTCCGCCCGCGGGTCGGCGGTCGGGGTCGAGACCAACCCGGCGCACGCCGGGGAGCGGGTGCTGTTGGCGGACGTCACCTGGCGGATCGGCCCTGGCGACCGGATCGGGGTGGTCGGCGTCAACGGGTCGGGCAAGTCCACCCTGCTGCGCATCCTGGTCGGCGAGCTGGCGCTGACCCGCGGCCGGCTCAAGACCGGCACCACCGTGCACCTGGGGTACCTGTCCCAGGAGGTCGGGGAACTGCCCGGCGCAGTCCCGGCTGATCGAAGCGATCACCGAGATCGCCTCCGTGGTCCAGCTGGGCGACAAGGATGTCTCGGCGTCGGCGCTGGCGGAACGCTTCGGCTTCACCCCCGCCCAGCAGTGGACGCGGGTGGCGGAACTGTCGGGTGGCGAGCGGCGACGGCTGCAATTGCTGCGCATCCTGATGGCCGAGCCGAACGTGCTCATCCTGGACGAACCGACCAACGACCTGGACACCGATACCCTGTCCGCGCTCGAGGATCTGCTCGACTCCTGGCCGGGCACGCTGATCGTGGTCAGCCACGATCGCTATCTCATCGAGCGGGTCACCGACGATGTGTACGCACTGATGGGGGACGGCGCGATCACCCACCTACCGGGTGGGGTGGACGAGTACCTGCGCCGGCGTCGGGAGTCGGTGGCCGCGGAGCTGGCGCAGCAGTCCAGGGCGGGGAGCGCATCTTTCGGCGCGCCACCGCCCGCCGCGCCGGCGGGGTCGACCAGCTCGACCGCTGCTCAGGACGCCGCAGCGGTGCGCGGGCTGCGCAAGGACCTGCAACGCCTGGAGCGTCGGCTGGAATCGTTGCAGCGCAAGGAATCAGATCTGCACCACAAGCTGGCGGAGGTCGGCGCCGACTATGTCACCGCCGCCGAATTGAACGCGTCGCTGTTGCAACTTCACGGCGAGGTCGCCGCAGCCGAGGCCGAGTGGCTGGCCGCGGCCGAGGCGCTGGAGAACAGTTGAGCCCGGGTCCCCCGAGCCACCACTTTCGGTCGTTTCCTACTGGGTAGGGGCCGAAAGTGGTGGCTCGATGAGATATCAGGGCGTGTCAGCGGGTCAGGAACGGCATCACCACGGCGGCGAAGGAGTCCGGCGCACTGGCGTGCCCGCGCCGCGAGCCCTCCAGATCGGCACGAACAGCGCCGGGGATGGCGGCGGCCAGCAGGTCCAGCAGCGCGCGCTGCCCGGCATCGTCGGAACCGGCGCCGATGATCAAGGTGGGCGCGGTGATCTGGGCCAGCGACTCCCACCACCGGGGGTCGGCGTGCGCCAGTTGGGCGAGCACCGCGCGCGCCCGGGAGAAGCCGTGCACGTTCTGCTTGATCTTCCCGCGCCGCAGCGTCGTGACCGCGCCGTTGATCGCCATCCCTGGCGACATCCGGCTGCTCACCGGCGGTCCCGAGCGCGGCGGCGCGGCCGGCTGCTCCAGCACCAGCCGCCGCACCAGCTGGGGGTCCTTGGCCGCGACGCTGGCCGCCAGGTAGGCGCCGAAGCCGCAGCCCACCACGTCCACCGGGTCGGTCGACAGATGCTCGATCACCCGGCGGAGGTGATCGACGAAGGCGGCCAACTCCGAGCCACGAACGGGGTCGCTGTGCCCGGTGCCGGGCAGGTCGATCGCCACCAGCTGCCGATCGGCGTCGCAGACCTTGTGGGTCAGGCCTTCCCACGTCGCCGCCGACGACCCCAGGTCGGGGACGGACAGGATGGGGTCCCCGGTGCCGTTGGAGTAGATGCGGACGTCGCGCTCGTCGATGGTCAGGTCGTAGATCGCGCTGAAGGCCATTCGTGCATCGTCTCCCATGACGTCGGTGCCAACCGTTCCCGGCGTCGCACCGGCTTCGGCCCGTTCAGTATGCCGAGGGCTCCGGTGGTGCTGTGGCGCCGTGGTAGGTGGTCGCCAGCGCCCCCGCGATGCAGGCCAGCCGGACGGCCTCGGCGGGCGCCAACCCCCGAGCCCAAGCGACGGCCAGCGTACCGGTGAAGGCGTCCCCGGCTCCGGTGGTGTCCACCGCGACAACGGGCGGTGCCGGGATCTCGCAGCGGGCGCCGTCGGGACCGGCGTAGCGCGCTCCCGAAGCCCCCAGGGTGGTGACCACGTGCGGAACTCCGGCCAGCGCAGCCGGTCCCAGCGCGTCTGCCTCACCCTCGTTCAGCACGAGAACCGTGATCAGCTCGAGCAACTCGGCGGTCAGCGGTGCAACGGGCGACGGATTGAGCAAGACCGGAACACCCGCGGCGGCCGCGGCCCGTGCGCCGGCCAGCACCGTCGGCATCGGCAACTCGAGCTGGATGAGCAGCATGTCCGCGCCGGCGATGAGCTCCGCGTCGGGCGCGGTCACCCGCACCCGAGCATTGGCCCCGGGTACCACGACGATCGTGTTCTCCGCAGCGTCGTCCACCGTGATCAGCGCGATGCCGCTGGACCCCGGCACCGCGCCGAGTCGATCGGTGGACACCCCCGCCGCGGCCAGCCCGCGGGCCAGCCGTCGCCCATAGTCGTCGTCACCGATCGCGCCGACGAAGGACACCCGACCGCCCGCCCTGGCCGCCGAGATCGCCTGGTTCGCGCCCTTGCCACCCGGCAGCGTGGCGAAATCCGTTCCCGCCGCTGTCTCACCGGGTCCGGGCAGGTGGCGAGTGCGCACCACCAGGTCCATGTTGACGCTGCCGAGCACCACCAGCCGGGGCGACGCGCCGCCGCCCGTTGCCGGGCCAGGGGACGACGCCGTCGCTCGCTCCGGCACGGTCGCTCGCTCCGGCACGGACGCATGCGCCGGCGGGGTACCTGCCACCCGGGCCTCCCGTCTCGCCTTCTCCATCTCGCCTGCCGTGCCCTGCCCTGCCGCGGCGCGATCGTCGGCGCGACGATATCGGACCCGTCGACGGCAGATCGACCGTGATGACGAGTTCCGTGGCTTACCGTGTCGGCTATGAGCGCGTTCACCGATGCACTGCGCAACGCCGCCGCCTCCGATGCGGGGATGGTCACGGGCGAGCCGCACGATCCGATCAGGACCAGTTGGGGGCAGGTGCACGCCGCGGCGATCACCGGCGCCCGCCGGCTCGCAGAGAACGGGATCGGCCCGGGCGACGCGGTGGCGGTGCTGGCCGCCGGCCCGGCCGAGGTCGCCCCGGTGGCGCAGGCGGTGTGGCTGGCCGGCGGGTCCGTGACGATGCTGCACCAACCGACCGCGCGCACCAACCTCGCCAGCTACGCGGAGGAAACGGCAGGTGCGCTCACCCTGATCAGCGCCAGGGCGATCGTGCTGGGCGACCCGTTCACCGAATTCGTCGACATGCTGGAGGGGTCCGGCATCCTGGCATTCACCGTCGCGGATCTGCTGGCCGACGTGACCGGCGCGCCCGACGGAGCAGCGCCTGGAGCCGGCATCGGTGACGACATCGACATCGAGATCGGCGAGGACCTGCCGGCCCTGCTGCAGCTCACGTCGGGCTCCACGGCCCGGCCGAAGGCAGTCCAGATCACCCACCGGAACCTCTGGGCGAACGTGCAGGCCATGTGTGCCAGCGCCGGCATCCACCCCGGCGAGGTGATGGTTTCCTGGCTGCCGCTGTTCCACGACATGGGCATGGTCGGGTTCCTCACCCTGCCGATGTGTCAGGGCGTCGAACTGGTCACGGTCACCCCGCGGGATTTCCTGTCCGCACCGTTGCTGTGGCCGACGTTGATCAGCAAGTACCGCGGAACCATCACTGCCGCACCGAATTTCGCGTACGCGCTGACCGCCCGGGTGCTGGCAAGGGCGGACGGGCTCGACCTGACCAGCATGCGGTTCGCGCTCAACGGCGCCGAGCCGATCGACGTCGGTGCGGTGCGCGCGTTCCTGGCCGCCGGTGCCAGGTTCGGGCTGTCCGACAACGCGGTCGTCCCCGCCTACGGGATGGCCGAGGCGACGCTGGCCATCTCCTTCCACCCCTGGGGGACGCCGCTGAAGGTCGACACGGTGGACGCGGCGGCCCTGGAGGAGCAGCGTCGCGCGGTACCCGTCGCCGCGGCGTCGGACGCAACGGAGGCGGCCGCCGACAGCGCAGAGACCAGGACCTTCCCGGTGCTGGGGCCGCCGCTGAACGGGATCGACGTGATCGTCGTGGGTCCGGACGGCGAGAAGCGCGCGGACCGGGAGGTCGGGGTGCTGCACCTGCGCGGCGAGTCGATCACCGACCTCTACCTGACGGTGGAGGGCCCGGTACCCACCCGCGACCCGGACGGGTGGCTGGATACCGGCGATCTGGGCTACCTCGTCGACGGTGAGGTGGTGGTCTGCGGGCGGGTCAAGGACGTGATCATCATGGGCGGCCGGAACATCTACCCGACGGACATCGAGCGGATCGCCGAGCAGGTGGAGGGCGTGCGGGCCGGCAACGCGGTGGCCGTGCGCTGGCAGACCCCAGGAGGCCGTGAGTCCTTCGCACTCGCGGTGGAATCGCGGCAGGCGGGTGATGACGCCCAGGCCGCCCGGATCGCGACGGAGATCAGGGCGGCGGTGACCTCGGCGATCGGCGTCCGGCCCGCCGCGGTGACCGTGTTGCCGGTGGGCAGCCTCCCGAAGACCCCGTCCGGAAAGCTGAGGCGTTCCGCCGCGGGCTCGCTGATCAGCTGACCCCGCGTCTCGCCGAACTCTGCCTCCACCCGGGCCCCGAGGCAAGAACCCCTGCGCCACAACCCACTCAGCGCCGCTTTCGCGAACTCGGCGCCGGAATATGCCGGCGCTCAGTGGCGAATCGTGGCGCCGGGAGGGCTCGACGAGCGGCATGAGCTCCCAGCTGCCCGGCGGTGGTGCCGGTGCAAGATCCGCAACGACGTACCCCACCGACGAGCGTCAATGCAGGGCGTTCTGGGTGACCAGCAGCCCGGATTCCATCAGCATCGTGGCCGCATCCGCGGCGTGCTCCAGATCGACGGCGAGATCCTTGCGCTCGGCGGCCGAGAAATCCCGCAGCACGTAATCCGCCGGATCCATCCGGCCGGGCGGCCGGCCGATGCCGAACCGCACCCGCAGGTAATCCTTGGTGCCCAGCGAGGCGGAGATCGACCGCAGGCCGTTGTGACCGCCCTCGCCGCCGCCGAACTTGACCCGGATGGTCCCGTAGGGCAGGTCCAGTTCGTCGTGCAGCGCGACCACCTGGGCCGGCTCGATCGAGAAGAAGCGGGTCAGCGCCGCCACCGGTCCGCCCGAAAGGTTCATGTACGAGCGGGGTTTGGCCAGCACGACCCTGGTGCCGGCCAGTCGCCCGTCCAGCACGTCGGCCCCGGACTTGTGGCTCTTGAAGCCGGAGCCCATTCGCGCAGCGAGTACATCGGCGATCATGGCCCCGACGTTGTGCCGGTTCCCCGAGTACGTCTTGCCCGGGTTGCCGAGGCCGACGACAACGAATCGATCGTCGGCCACGGCATGTCCCGTCTGTGTGACGCCCACCGGTGAGGACCCCGGTGGCTGGGTGGCCTCCCCGGCTGCGCTCGGGGGCCACCGTTCGGTCAGTCCTCCGGAGTCTGCGGCTGATCCCGCTCGACGCCGGCCTCAGCCTCGGCCTGCTCGGTCTCGGCCTCGACCTCTTCGGCCGTCGGCGCGTTCTGCACGGAGACCACGAGCGCCTCCGGGTCGGTGACCAGGGTGGCGCCGGCCGGCAGCGCGACGTCGCCGGCCAGGAACTGCGTTCCCGCTTCGGCGCCCTCGATGTCGACCGTCAGGCTCTCCGGAATGCTCATCGCCTCGACCTCGATGGACAGCGAGTTCGCGTCAGTGAGCACCAGTGTGCCGGACGCGGCCTCACCGGTGACGACGACCTGGATGTCGACGGTGACCTTCTCGCCGCGGCGGATCACCAGCAGGTCGACGTGCTCGACGTAGTCGCGCAGCGGGTGCCGGACAACGGACTTCGGCAGCGCGAGCTGGTCGCCGTCGGGGAACTCCAGGGTGAGCACCGTGTTGGCGCCGCCCTTCATCGCATGGGCGAAGTCCCGGGCCGGCAGGGACAGGTGCCGCGGGTCGAGGCCGTGGCCGTACAGCACGGCGGGGATCTTGCCGGCCCGGCGGGTGCGACGAGCGCCACCCTTCCCGAACTCGGTGCGGGTTTCGGCGATCAGTCGTACTTCGGCCACTGCAAACTCCTGACAACGTGAAGAAACGGATGTTCTCTGGTCTGACTCTCGGGTTCCTACTGCGCGGTGGATCTGCATCACCCCGGTTCACGGCACGGGGGCAGAAACCCACCGCGCCGATTACGGCTGACCAGTTGACGGCACGCCAACGGGTCGCCCTCGCCGAGGCAACGGGTCCATAGTACGGGTTGCCCCTGCGCCGCCCAAACGCTCGCACGGCGCAGCCAGGCCGGGGCCCCGGTGCTGCCGGCGAGCGACCGCACGAGGCCGGCAACACGGCGCTCACGCCGGGCCCGGCACCAAGCCCCGCGACAGCAGAAGGCCGCGTGCCGACCACTGAGGTCGGCACGCGGCCACGGTGCTGGGCGTGCCCTAGAGCGCGAGGCCGCCGTTGACGTCCAGGACGTGCCCGGTGACGAACGAGGCGTCGTCGGAAACCAGGTACGCCACGGCGCCGGCGATGTCCTCGGGCTGGCCGACGCGGCCGAGCGGGTTCTGCGCCAGGACCTTCTTGGCTTCGTCCGTCATCGCCGCGGTCATCGGGGTCTCGATGAATCCCGGGCGGATGCCGTTGACGGTGGTGCCGAAGCGCCCCAGCTCCAGCGCGCCGGAGCGCACCAGGCCGACCACGCCGGCCTTCGCGGCGATGTAGTTCATCTGCCCGAGGTTGCCGGCCTTGGCGACCACGGAGGAGATCAGCACCACGCGCCCGGGACCTTCGGTGCGCAGCCACGGCGCGGAGGCGCGCAGGCCGTTGAAGACGCCGGTCAGGTTGACGGCGATGACCGCGTCCCAGTCGTCATCGGACAGCTTGTGGAACATCCGGTCGCGGGTGATCCCGGCGTTCCCGATGTAGGTGTCAAGCCCGCCCATGGCGTCGGCGGCGGCGGTGAAGGCCGCTTCGACACCCGGCCGGTCCGTCACGTTGCAGGCGAAACCGTAGACAGGCGAACCGGTCTGGGCCGAAATCCGTTCGGCGGTCTCCTTGGCGGCCGCCTCGTTGACGTCGAGCACGGTGACGGACAGACCTTCGCTGGCCAGCCGCTCGGCGATCTTGGCCCCAAGGCCCTGGGCACCGCCGGTCACCACGGCCTTGGACACGCTGAAACGTTCGGACACTTGCTCCCCTTAGAACGGAGGTGGGTGGATTGGGGTTCCGCACGACAGACGCGCTGAGCATCGGTGGGATTGCCGACACTTGACGGGCACGGGTACGGATCGGACAGGTGGAATGGATCGGTCCGAAGGGTACTGCTGGCGGTGCCGGAGGGCAGGACGTGCCCACCCACCGGGAAACGGATGGACCTATCCGAAGATGTAGGTCCCCGGGGCGTCGCCCAACACCGGGTACTTCGCGCTGCCCAGCTTGGGCGGGGTGCGCTGGGCGCCCGCGCGCTTCTCGATCCAGTTCGCCCAGTCCTCCCACCAGGTCACCGGGTGCATCGTCGCCTCGGACAACCACTCGTCGGGATCGGCGGGCAGTTCACCGACGCCGTTCGCGTAATACCGCGACTTCGGGTTGGGCGGGTTGACGATGCCGGCGATGTGGCCGGAGTTCGACAGCACGAACCGGACCTCCCCGGCGGCGAGCCGAGCACCGGTGTAGCAGCTGCGCCACGGTGCGATGTGGTCCTGCTCCGCCGTGACGAAGTACAGGTCCTGGTCGACGGTGGACAGGTCGAGCCGCTGCCCGGCGAGCTCCATCCGACCCTGGGCCAGCTGGTTCTCCAGGTAGCAGCTGCGCAGGTAGAACGAGTGCATGCTGGCCGGCATCCGGGTGGAGTCGGCGTTCCAGGTGAGCAGGTCGAACGGCGGGGGCTCCTGGCCGAGCAGCCAGTTGCTGACCACGTAGTTCCAGATCAAGTCGTTGCCGCGCATCAGGTTGAACGTGGTGGCCATGTTCTCGGCCGGCAGGAAGCCGGTCTTCTGCATCGACTTTTCCAGTTTCGCGACCGTGCGCTCGTCGGTGAAGACGCCCATCACGCCCGGCTCGCTGAAGTCGATCAGGGTGTTCAGGAAGGTGGCGTTGTTGATGCGGTCCTGACCGGTGGCGTCCAGGTAGGCCAGGGTCGCCATGGTCAGCGTCCCGCCCAGACAGAGACCGAGCAGGTTGACCTTCTCCGAACCGGTGATGTCGGTGATGACGTCCAGTGCGGTCAGCGGGCCGGACAGCAGGTAGTCGTCCATCCGCACGTTCCGCATGGACTCGTCCGGGTTCTTGTAGCTGATCAGGAACACCGTGTGCCCGTGGTCGACCGCCCACTGCACCAGGCTCCGGTTCGGCGCAAGATCCATCACGTAGTACTTGTTGATCCACGGCGGGCTGAACAGCAACGGGATCTCGTGCACCGTCGTGGTGGTCGGCGTGTACTGGATCAGTTCCATCAGGTCGTTGCGGAACACGACCTTGCCGGGGGTGACCGCGAGGTCGCGACCCACCTCGTGCACCCCGGTGGTGACCTGCCGCGGGGCTCCGCCGTTGTTGGCCAGGTCGTCGAGGTACGTCTGCATGCCACGGGCCAGCGACTGCCCGTTCGTCTCGATCGCGCGCTTGAGCACGGCGGGGTTCGTTGCGGCAAAGTTGGTGGGGGCCAACGCATCCAGCAGGGTCTGGGTGGCGAAGGCGGCCTTGCGCCGATCGGCATCGTCAAGGTCGGAGTCGTTCACCAGGGCAGCGGCCGCTTCGTTCAGCAGCAGGTACTGCTGGCGCACCCACCAGAAGTACGGGTTGTCCGTCCAGGCCGGGTCGGCGAACCGCTTGTCCCGTCCGGGCTGGGCCGGCCCATCGACGGCTGCGCCGACGGATCGGGCCGCGAACGCCATCGAGGCGCGCAGCGACTGCTGGTAGTACTTGGTGGTCTGCTCGAAGACCTTCGCCGGGTTCAACGCCCAGAAGGTGCCGAGCCTGGTCAGCGAGGGGACCAGCGACACCTGGTCCATGTTGCCGAGCAGGCCGGTTTCGAGTTTGTCCGTCGCATGGAAGACGCTTTCGGCAACGCGGTCGCGAACGTGACGGTCAACGGTATCCCAGGACCAGGCGTGTTCCAGTGCGGTGTCCGTGGTTGTCAACGTTGACTCCTCTTGTCGGCCGGCGCGTGCCGGTGCGGTTGAATCGCGGCCAACGCTGGCCGTGACGGGATTCAGGTTCGCGGGGCGCGTCCCTTGATGCGGCGGCGTTCGATGGTCAGTTCGCGAAACGCCAGGTACGACTCCTGGAGCGCCTTGCGTTGCTGCGGGGTCAGGTCGGGGTCGGCGAAGATGGCGGCCAGGACGGGTGTGGGCTCGTCGTCCTCGGTCACCTTGCGCGACGGCCGCAGCGCGTCGGCGGAGAGCTGCAGTGAATCGGCAATGGCCGAGAGCACCTGATCCGAGGGATCCCGCAGGCCCCGCTCGATCTGCGACAGGTAGGGGTTCGAGATCCCGGACATCGCGGCGAGCTGACGCATCGGCAGCTGGGCGAGTTCACGCTGGCGACGGATCATCTCACCCAGCGTGGGGGCCTCCGGCCATCCGCCGTTCATCTTCTCAACCTCGGTGTCCTGGTGCTTGGGGTGGTACTTGGGGGGGTGCTGGTGGTGGTACCGGGCGGTCCGTCAGACAGGACCAGGCGCAACCGCTCAGTGGAGCGGCTGCGCCTGGAGTCCGGTGTTACTTCAACAGTTCCCGCGCGGCCCGCGAGTAAGCGGAACCAACCTGGGAAACGAAATCGGTCACCTGGGCCGTGACGTCCTTGACCCAGTCGACATCGCCGACCGCGGCGAGGTCCTTGTGCAGGTCGATGGTGGTGGCCAGGCCCGCGTCGTACGCGTCCAGCCATGCCACCGCGGACTTCTTCGCCTGGGCGAAGGCAGCGTCGGTGAACTCCTGAATCTGGTGGGTGGCCTTCTCCACGGAGGGAGCGAAGGCTTCGGTCGCGGTACGAGCGAACTCGTTCGCGGCATCGGTCGCGGCCTTGAAGGCGGCGTCGGTCGCAGCGGCGCCGTTCTCGGCCGCCTTGGTGGTGGCGGTGGCCATGGCAAGTCTCCGATTCTGTGCGGGGTCTGAATGTCTGGTGCGCGGCGGGGTCGTCGGCAGCCCTCGCCTGTTAGCACGTTAGCACCGCTCACAGCTAATCAGCAAGCAAAAGTATTGCGCTGGGCACACCGGTTACATATCCATTCCGCCGTTGACGCCCCAGACCTGGCCGGTGATGTAGGAGGAGGCGTCGGCGGCCAGGAAGTGCACCACTCGGGCGATTTCCTGCGGGCTGCCCAGGCGTCGCAGCGGGAATGCCCTCCTTGATCTTGTCCAGTACCTTCTCGGGCACGGCGGCGACCATTTCGGTGGAGATGTACCCGGGCGTGACGGTGTTCACCGTCAGCCCGATGCTGCCGTCGTCGAGCTTGCCGGAACGGGCCAGCAGGAACGCGGCCTCCCGGGCGAAGGTCTTGGTCAGCCCGAACAGCCCGGACTTCGAGGCGGCGTAGTTGGCCTGCCCGATGTTGCCCACCTCGCCGATGATCGAGGAGACGTTGATGATCCGCCCGGTGCCGCGCTCGACCATGTGCGCCAGGGCCGCCTGGGAGAGGAAGAAGGCGCCGGACAGATTGACGTCCAGCACCTTGTGCCAGTCCTCGTCGGTGAGCTTGAGGATCGTCTTGTCGATGGTGATGCCGGCGTTGTTGACCAGGATGTCCAGCCGGCCGTGCTGTTCGAGCACCTCGGCGACCACCCGCCGGCAATCCTCGCCCGGACGCCACGTTGCCCTGGTGCACCGTCACCGCGATGCTCGGGCCGAAGGTGCTCCGGAAGTCGGCGGCGAACCGCTGCGGCCTTCTCGAGGTTGCCGCTGTAACCGGCCGCGATCGACGCGCCCTGGGCGGCCAGGCTGTGGCCGATCGAGGCGCCGATTCCTCGGGTCCCGCCCGTCACCAGCGCCACCCGGCCGGCCAGCTTGCTGCCGATGATCCCGGTGGGCTCGCCCTCCGGGATGGCGTTCGGGTCGGTGTTCGTGGACTGGACGGACATCTGAGCCTCCGAGGTTCTGTCTCCGGGGTTCGTCGGCAGGGTCTGTCGGCGCCAGTGCTCCCGCGACCCTACCGGCGCAGTGTGATGCCCGCGGGGCAGGTGCGGTCTCCGTCGAACTCTGCGATCCGGGAGTGAATCGGCCATCACCTCCGTGGCCCGCGAGCAACCCCGGGGCGCGACGTGGCAGGGTGGGCGGGTTCGTGACGCACCGGTGCGGGATCAACCCGGCCTGGGCGGAATGGGCCGGTGACTGATATACCCAGGGCTTGGATTCTCCAGCCCGCGAGCAAACCGGGAGACGCGAAAATGCAGCCATTTGTGGTGAACCGGCACGGCCGCCTGGTGTTCCCCTCGAACTTCCAGCCCGACCTGGACTTCTCGGTCATCGAGTCCGAGGACCAACTGGACAGCGTGATCCGGCGTGACTTCGAGACCAAGGCGCCCAAGGGCACCGACATCGTGAACCGGATCGAGGCCGGCCACTACGCCAGCCGGTACGAACTGATGCGCGACGTGGCGCTGAACCTGTTCTGGGTGAACAGGTTTGCCATGACCATGTACGACAAGCAGCCCGTCAGGTGGCGGGACGTTCCGCGCACCCGCGAGGACATCTTCCTGCCGATCGTCGCGCCCTGGATCGATCGGGAGGCCAAGGTCGACGCCGTCGATCAGGCCTACCGCGCGCTGCCGGTGACGTGGAACGAGGAGTCGGAGGACCGGGTCTGGTCCGGGTTGTTCGACGCCTTCGGCCACCGCACGTTCGACGCCACCCGGCTGCCGTCGATCAAGCCGACCATCGCCGAGGCGCTGCAGGAACCGGAGAGCCTGACCTTCACCCTGGCCGGCTACGACCCGAACCACCGCTACTACGGGTACGACGAGATCGTCAACGTCACCGACGAGGTACCCGAGTTGGAGGCGCTGCAGCGCTGGTCGATGGTGCTGCACAACCAGTACCCCTGGGATCGTTCCGAGGTCAGGTTGACGCCGGTCGGTGAGCTCGCCGATGACGACGTGGTGGTGCTGTTCCTGCCGCGCAACCGGGACGTGCTGCGCTTCGTCCGCAAGGTCAAGGCGGAGACGGCGTCGGGGAACCCGGCGCCGGCCAAGGTGTCGACGTTGTCCACCAAGCAGACGGTCGAGGCGAAGGACCCGATCCGGCCCTACCCGGCCGTCGATGTGGGGCAGAGCTTCACCATCAAACCCAAGATCGAGGCGCTGGCCATCGTCAAGGGCGAGTACGTCTGCACGAACGACGACCTGATCCGCAACGCCGCCTACAGCTGGTCGCCGATGAGCGCCGCGGAGATCAGCCAGAAGACGGGCATCGAACAGCGTCGGTACACCGCGCGCGGGCTCGAGGAGATCTCGCTGGACGCCGCGAAGGCGGCGCTCGCGCACGCCGGCCGGCAGCCCGAGGAGATCGGCGCGGTGCTGTTCTGCTCGTGCACCAGTGCCCGGATGATGCCGTCGACCGCGACCTGGATCACCGGGCAACTCGGCATGCTGCAAACCCACTCGTCGGTCGACCTGGTCGCCGCGTGTGCGGGGCTGCCCTACGGCCTGTCCGAGGCGGTCAGGCTGCTGCAGGAGGTGAACCGGCCGGTGTTGCTGGTCTGCGGGGAGAAGTTCTCCGACAAGATCGGCACCGTCCGCCCGTCCCGGATGATCTTCGGTGACGGCGCGTCGGCGATGGTGATCGCGCCGGCGCCCGAGGGTGAGAGCGGCGACATCGACCTGCTGCAGACGTACGCCGGCGGACCGGTGAGCCAGGTGAACTCGATCATCTGGCCGAACCCGGACTTCGACAACAACATCACCGTCTTCGGCCCCGAGGTCAAGACGCTCGCCGGCCGCTACCTGGCACAGATGATCGACGAGCTGGCGGCTTTGCCGGACAGCACCGGCAAGGCCGCAACCGCTTGGGACACAGTGGAACTGGTGGTCCCGCATCAGGCCAACAAGACCATGGTCATCGGCCTGGCGGCCAAGGCCGGGCTGGCCGCCGACAAGCTCTACTTCAACATCGAGACTATGGGCAACACCTCGTCCGCGAGCATCCCGATCGCCATCGCCGACGCGGTCACCGAGAAGGTGATCGACCGGCCGATGTGGATCTTCGCCCCCGGTTTCGGGGCTGGTTCGGTCGGCGGCTATTCGGTGATGCGGATCGATCCCGCCATCGTTGCGCCCTCCGAGACCGGCGCTGAGGTGCCGGAGTCCGCTCCGGGCGAAGCCCCGGTGCGCAATGTCGACGGAGCCGACGATGTGCCCCGGGGCACCGACGACATCGCACTGGCCTTCGGCGTCTGAGCCGCCCGCGGTCTGCGGAGTGTGCCGAGTAGGGCGCACTCCGCAGCAGGCACGCCAGGCACGCATCCTGGGCGTTTTGCCGGGTATGGGCAGCGTCACAGCTTCAGGGTTAGCAAGTTAGCAAGCATGTCCGCTAACCTGCTAACAGGTGCCGGAGAAGCCGTCACCCCACATACCAAGGAGTTGCCTCATGGCTACCGCCACCAAGGCCGCACAGAACGGCGCAGCCGCGACCGACGCCGCGGTCGCCCAGGTCAGCGAGACCGTTGTCGCCAGCATCTCGAAGGCGACCGCCGTCGCCAATGACTTCGTCACCAAGACGACCGAGGTCATCACCCCCGCGGTCGAGGCCGCGACCGACAAGGCCAAGGAACTGACCGAGGCCTACGCCGTTGACCTGAAGAAGGCCGCCGGCGAGACCGTGGACGCCTTCTACAAGGCCGTACACCAGTACCTCGACTTCACGGTCCAGCTGGCCGACGCGGTGAAGGTCGACTGGGTGGGCGAGCTCACCCGCAGCAACGCCAAGATCATCGGTGACCTGGTCGCCGTCTCCGAGAACGCCGTGCACGATCTGCTGAAGTAATTTCGCTCTCGCGAATCGGAAAAGGGCAGCCGGCTCACCGCCGGACTGCCCTTTTCTGCTTCTTTCTCCCGTCCTGACGCGATCCGCTATCAGCGCCCGATCAGGGTGACCGCCCGCGTGGTCAGCCGAGCTTGACGTTGATCTGCTTGATCTGGGTGAAGGACTCCAGGGCGCCTTCCAGGGAGAACTCCCGGCCGATCCCGCTGGTCTTGTAGCCGCCGTAGGACTGGCCGATCACCTGACCGCCGCCCTGATTGACCTGGATCCAGCCGGACTCGACGCGATGTGCGGTGTCAAGGGCGTCGGTGAGGTTCTGCGTCCAGATGTAGGCGCCGAGCCCGAAGTGCGAGTCATTGGCCATCGCGATCACCTCGTCGCGGTCACGCCACGGAATGGCGACCAGCACCGGCCCGAAGATCTCCTCCTGGGCGATCCGCCAGGTGTTGTCGACGCCGGCCAGAATGGTCGGGCCCTGGTAGAACCCGTCAAGGCCTTCCGGTACCTGATCCGAGCCGTCCAGCGCGACCTGCACGCCCGGCTGCGCCTTGCCCTCGTCGATGTACCCCTGCACGGAGTCGAACTGCTTCTGGCTGATGATCGAGCCCATGTCGGTGGCCTCGTCCAGCGGATCGCCGACCTTGAGTTGCTTGACCTTGTCGACCAGCGCGGCCAGGAATTCGTCGTAGACATCCGCGTGCACGAACAATCGCGATCCTGCCGTGCACGACTGGCCCTGCCGGGTGAAACGCATCGCGGTGAGCACCCCGGCCGCAGTTTCCTCGATGCGTTCCGGTGTGGCGGAATCGGCGAAAACAATGTTCGGGCTTTTCCCGCCCAATTCGAGCGAAACGTGGGCCAGCCGCCGACCGGTGACCTCACCGACTCTCCGGCCGATAGTGGTCGAGCCGGTGAACGACACCTTGTCGACTCCCGGATGCACCAGCAACGCCTCGCCGATGTCCGAACCGCGGCCGGTCACCACATTCAGCACGCCGTCCGGGAGGAACTCAGATGCGATCTCCGCCATTCGCAGGATCGTCAGCGGAGCTTCCTGAGCAGTCTTGAGCACCAACGTGTTTCCGGCGGCCAGCGAGGCCGGCGTCTTCATGCCGGCGATCATCAGCGGCGAGTTCCAGGGCAGGATCCCGGCCACCACGCCGAGCGGCTCGCGGCGGGTGTACTGCAACTGGTCGTCGCCGGCCGGCAGTACAGCGCCCTTGAATTCCCCGGCCACGCCGCCGAAATACCGGAAGAGATTGACCAGCGTCTGTGATTCCGGACGGGCCTGGGTGCGCAGTGCATTTCCGGTGTCGGCTGCGGTGAGCAACGCCAATTCTTCGGCGTGCTCCTCGAGCGCATCGGCAATTCGCAGCAATGCCTTCTGCCGATCCTTGAAATGCAGCGCCCGCCACGCGGGAAAGGCTGCTCTGGCAGCCGCGACGGCGCGGTCCGCGTCGGCGGGCCGACCCACCGGTACGCGGGCCAGGATGGTGCTGCGCCGGCCTGGCGACGGCACCTCGGTCCATTCGCCGTCCAGTGCCGCGACCCACTCGCCATTGATCAGCATGGGTCGATCGGGGACGGTGGTCGCCGACGCGCCGCGTGCGGTGTCCGTCGTCGTCACGGGGCTTCCTCCGGGGATCGTCCAGCAGTTGCCGGCGCCCGAGGAGACGATGCGCACCGATCCGCGAGCGGAAACGGGGGCATTCGACCGGGCGATCCCGAAGGTACCGCCTCGCAGGATGAAGGCGACCACCGAGTCCGAGCGCGCCGTGACCGCCCGGCCGAACCACTCGACCGGGCGGGCGGCATCAACCGGTTACTTCGTGGTGTCCACCGCGGCCTGCGCCGCGTCCTTGACGACGGAAGTGGTGGCTTCGGCATGCTTCTGGACCGCGCCGACGACCGATTCGGTCTGCTGGCGAGCGGACTCACTGGCGGCCGCGGCGGTACTGGCCAGCGACTTGGCGAAGTCGCGCTGGACCTCGAGCAGCTTCTCGGCGAAGTCGAAAACCTGATCGATGACCTGCTGGGGTTCCACCTGGGGAACCGAGACGCCCGGGACCGTGCTGATCGCGGACTGGGCGCTCTTGGTCCACGACTCGAAGGCCTCGACGACGGCGGCCTGGCTGGTGCGCATCGCTTCGGCGTACTTGTCCTGGGGGGAGGTCATGGTGGCTCCTTGGGTCGGCACGGCTGGAAGGGTGGAACAACTGCCGGAATTGCTGCGAACTGTGCGGACGACGTTACTGAAGGCCGCAACTGGGCGCACCGCGACCCACCTGCAATTTCCGGTCAGCGGGTTCGTGATGACCACTCAGTGATCGACCAGCGTCACTTCGAAGGAGTACTGGCTGGCGCGATAGGCATGCCGACCCCATTCGACCGGCCGCCCGGAATCGTCGTGCGCGGCGCGCTCCATGGTGAGGACCGGGCTGCCCTTGCGCTCGCCGAGCAACGTGCACTCCTCGGCCGTACCGGTCCGCGCGCCGATCCGCTGCTTGGCCACCCGGATGTTGACGCCGCGGGACCGCATCAGCTGGTACAGGCCACGCGTGGTCAGGTCGGCCTCACCGAGCGGGATCAGATCCTCGGGCAGGTAGTTCTCCATGATGGCCAGCGCCTCGCCGTGCGCGAAGCGCAGGCGGCGCAGGTGCAGCACCGGGCTGCCGTGGGCGATCGACAGCATGGCGCCGACTTCGTCGGGTGCCTCGATGATCTCGTTGACCAGCACCTGGGTGGTCGGGGTCTGGTGGTGATGGGTGAGATCGTCGAAAAGGCTGGTCAATTCGACCGGACGGGTGACCTGCCCGTGCACAACCTGCGTCCCGACACCGCGTTTGCGCACCAGCAGGCCCTTGTCGACCAACTCCTGAATGGCGCGACGCATGGTCGGGCGGGACAATCCGAACTGCTCGGCGAGGCTGATCTCGTTGTCCAGGCGATCCCCGGGAGCCAGATCGCCCTCGCTGATGGCGCGTTCGATTTGTTGGGCCACCTGGAAATACAGGGGGACAGGGCTGGACCGGTCGAGGTCCACGAACAGTTCGGTCATCGGCGCCTCCCCGCGGTCTGCTGATGGTAGTACACGTCAGCCGAACATCAATATGACTGAATGTCCTATCAAACTCTTGACAGAGAGGGGTGGGTCGCGCCAGAGTCATGTCCGTCACGGCAGGGCCGCCGATCCACCTCCGCCGGAGAAATCGGCACGGCGATCTCGGCTCAGGTCGACCCGGTGACGCGGCACGGTCACGACGAGAGCGAGAGGACCGGAGTGGACGGACATTTCGAGGTGCTGACGATGGGGCGGGTCGGGGTCGACCTGTATCCGTTGCAAGACAATGTGGGGCTCGAGGACGTCGACACGTTCAGCAAGAGCGTCGGCGGCAGCGCGGGCAATGTGGCTATCGCCGCCGCCAAACACGGCAGGCGGACCGCGTTGATCTCCCGCACCGGACCGGATTCGTTCGGCCTGTTCGTGCATCAGGCGCTCCGCCGGATGGGGGTGGACGACCGGTTCATCACCGACGTACCTGACCTGCTCACCCCCGTGACCTTCTGCGAGATGTACCCACCTGACCATTTCCCGTTGTTGTTCTACCGCTTGCCGATCGCCCCCGACCTGGTGATCCGGCCGGAAGAGCTCGATCTGGACGCCATCGCCAACACGCGCATCTTCTGGACGACCGTGACCGGTCTGTCCGCGGAGCCCAGCCGGTCCGCCCACCACGCCGCCTGGCAGGCGCGCGCCCGCCGCCCGCTCACCGTGCTCGATCTGGATTACCGCCCGGTGTTCTGGAAGGACCCCGCCGAGGCGTCCCGCGAGGTGGCCAGGGCGTTGCCGAATGTCACCGTCGCCATCGGGAACAAGGAGGAGTGCGAGGTTGCGGTCGGCGAGACCGAACCGCGCAAGGCCGCCGAGGCGTTGCTGGCGGCCGGCGTCGAGCTGGCGATTGTCAAGCAGGGGCCGAAGGGCGTGCTGGGCATGACCAAGGACGAGGTGGTGGAGGTGCCGCCGACCCCGGTGTCCGTCATCAACGGCCTCGGTGCCGGTGACAGTTTCGGTGGCGCGGTCTGCCACGGGCTGCTGTCCGGCTGGGACCTGGAGACCGTGCTGCGCTTCGGGAATGCCGCCGGCGCCATCGTGGCGTCACGCCGCGAGTGTTCCACCGCGATGCCGACGACCGACGAGGTCGAGGCGCTGCTGAAGGAGGTCCAGCATGTCTGAGCCATCGACGAACGGCGCGGTCACCGTGACGGGCTCCACGAATCGGGAGCGGTACAGCGCCATCACCGAGATCCGGGTACAGGATCCTGGTGCCATCCAGCGGGCGGCCGACAAGCGGAAACGCCGGAACCTGATCCCGGAGGACGGCCGGCTGATGATCATCGCCGCCGATCACCCCGCACGCGGCGCCAACGGCGTCGGTGACCGGCCGCTGGCGATGGGCAACCGGATCAGCCTGCTGGAGCGGCTCGAGACAGCCCTGGCCCGACCGGGCGTCGACGGGCTGCTGGCCAGCCCGGACATCCTGGAGGACCTGCTGCTGCTGGGTGCGCTGGAGGACAAGGTCGTCATCGGCTCGATGAACCGCGCCGGGCTGCAGGGCGCGGTGTTCGAGCTGGACGACCAGTTCACCGGCTACGACGCCAAGAGCTGCGCGGCCATGGGCCTGAACGGCGGCAAGATGCTGACCCGGGTGGCGCTGGACGATCCGGGCACGCTGAACACCCTGACCGGAACCGCGCGGGCGGTCAACGAACTGTCCGAGCTGGGGCTGATGGCCATGGTGGAACCCTTCTGGTCCTCGCGGGTGAATGGGAAGGTCCGCAACGACCTGTCGGCAGACGCGGTGATCAAGTCGGTCGGGGTGTGCAGCGCGCTGGGCCGCACGTCGGCCTACACCTGGATGAAGCTGCCGGTCGTCCCCGAGATGGAACGGGTGATGGAATCCACCACCCTGCCGACGCTGCTGCTGGGCGGCGACCCGGACACCGACCCCGAGGAGACCTACGCCAGCTGGCGCGCGGCGCTGTCGCTGCCCGCCGTCCGCGGACTCGTGGTGGGCCGGACGCTGCTCTACCCCCAGGACGACGACGTGCAGGCTGCGGTGGACACCGCGGTCTCGATGGTGCGGTGACGGCGGTGACCAGCGGCACGGCCACCACGAAGAAGTCCTCGCTGCTTGTGCCGTCAGGGTCGACGGCCGCCCACGGATTCGATCTGGTGATCACCCCGGAATCGGCCGGTTGGGGGTACTCGAGTCTGCGGATCGTCACCCTGGCCGCCGGTGAAACCTTCGATTTCGCAACGGGTCCCGACGAGATGATCGTGCTGCCGCTGTCCGGCGGCGTTGATGTCACCGTCGGGAACGACCAGCTATCGGCTGGCCGGCCGGGAGAGCGTGTTCACCGGGGTCACCGACACCGCGTACCTGCCGATCAACTCCGAAGTCCGGCTGAGCAGCCAGGCCGGCGCCACCATCGCGCTGCCCGGCGCACGGGCCGACCGCACGTTGCCGTTCCGCTTCCAGCCGGCCTCCCAGGTCGACGTGTCGCTGCGCGGCAGCGGCTCGAGCACCAGGCAGGTCAACAACTTCGGCATGGGCTCCGGCATGGAATGCGTGAAGATGCTGGCCACCGAGGTGCTGACCCCGGCGTCCAACTGGTCCTCCTACCCGCCGCACAAGCACGACGAGGCAAGCGGCTCCGAGACCGAACTGGAGGAGATCTACTACTACCGGTTCGCCTCCGCCGCGCCGGCCACCGAAACCGCCGCCCGCAGCGCCAAAGCCGTTGGTTACCAGCGGATCTACGGCACCCCCGATCGGCCCATCGAGCTGTTGGCGGAGATCACCGAGGGCGACACCGTGCTGGTGCCACACGGCTGGCACGGTCCGTCGATCGCCGCGCCGTCCCACCACATGTACTACCTGAACGTGATGGCCGGCCCCGGCGAGGAACGCGCCTGGGGGATCAGCGACGACCCCCATCACGCCTGGGTACGCGCGACCTGGGCCGACCAGCCCACGGATCCGCGGTTGCCGTTCTACCCGGCGCCGCCCCCGGACCCTGGCCCTTCCTGATCCTCGCCCGACCCGCCCGGTCACGGCGTGTCGATCGGAGCCCGGCCTTTCAGTCACTTACCTGCTCGCCCTCGAAGGAGAGGACCGCATGACCAGCTCGACCATCACCGACGAGCGGCAGACCGTTCGGCTGACCGTTGCCCAGGCCGTGGTGAGATTTCTCGGCCGGCAGTACACCGAGCGAGATGGCATCCGCCGCAAGTTCTTTGCCGGCTGCTTCGGCATCTTCGGGCACGGCAACGTGGCCGGGCTCGGCCAGGCCCTGCTGCAGTCGGAACTGGAGACGCCCGGCGAACTGCCCTACCACCAGGGCCGCAACGAACAGGCGATGGTGCACATCGCGGTCGGCTACGCCCGGCAGAAGGACCGGCTCGAGACCTTCGCGGTGACCGCGTCGGTCGGCCCCGGTGCATCGAACATGATCACCGGCGCGGCGCTGGCCACCATCAACCGGATCCCGGTGCTGTTGCTGCCCAGCGACATCTTCGCCACCAGGGTCTCCTCGCCCGTCCTGCAGGAACTCGAGGTGCCGAACGGCTACGACGTCTCGGTCAACGACGCGTTCCGTCCGGTATCCCGGTTCTTCGACCGGGTGTGGCGGGCCGAACAGCTGCCCGCGGCACTGCTCGGCGCCATGCGGGTGCTGACCGACCCGGCAGAGACGGGAACCGCCACCATCTGCCTGCCCGAGGACGTCCAGGCCGAGGCCTACGACTGGCCGGTCGAGCTGTTCAAGGAGCGGGTGTGGCGGATCTCCCGGCCGGTCGCCGAGCCCGAGGTGCTGGCCGAGGCCGCCGAGATCATCGCCTCGGCCCGGCTGCCGATCATCGTGTCCGGCGGCGGGGTGACGTACTCGGATGCCAACGAGACGCTGCGCACCTTCGTGGAGGCCACCGGGATCCCGATCGGCGAAACCCAGGCCGGCAAGGGATCTCTGCCCTTCGATCACCCGCTGAACCTCGGCGCGATCGGGGCCACCGGGTCACCCGCCGCCAACTACTTCGCCCGCCAGGCGGACGTGGTGATCGGGATCGGCACCCGCTACTCGGACTTCACCACCGCATCGCGGACGATCTTCCAGAACCCCGACGTCCGGTTCGTCAACATCAACGTGGCCTCGCTGGACGCGGTCAAACACGCTGGGCTGCCGGTGCTCTCCGACGCCCGCCGCGCGCTGGAGACATTGACCGGGTTGCTGGCCGGCTACTCCACCGACGCCGAGTACCAGGCCGAGGCGCAGCGCCGAGCGAAGGACTGGGACGACGAAGTCGTCGCGTCGTTCCATTCCGGGTACGGCGCGCGGACCGGTGTGCTGGCGCAGGCCGAGGTGCTCGGTGCGGTCGACGAGGCGATGGATGCCCGCGACGTCGTGGTCTGCGCGGCCGGATCCTTGCCGGGCGACCTGCACGGCATGTGGCGGACGAGGGACCGCAAGGGGTACCACGTCGAGTACGGGTATTCCTGCATGGGCTACGAGATCCCCGGCGGGATCGGTATCGCGCTGGCCGCGCCGGATCGGGACGTGTTCGTCACGGTCGGGGATGGCTCCTACCTGATGATGCCGACCGAACTGGTCACCGCGGTGCAGGAGGGCATCAAGGTCATCGTCGTGCTGCTGCAGAACCACGGTTACGCGTCGATCGGATCGCTGGCCGAATCCCTTGGCGTGCAACGGTTCGGCACCAAGTACCGGTACCGCAACCGGGAATCGGGGCGACTGGACGGCGGCATCCTGCCGGTCGATCTGGCCGCCAACGCGGCCAGCCTCGGCGTGAAGGTGCTGAAGGCGTCGACGTTGGAGGAATTGAAGGATGCCCTGGCGAAGGCCAAGGCATCGGAGACCGCCGTCCTGGTGCACGTCGACACCGACCTGGAATACCAGTCGCCCGGCGGTGACGGCTGGTGGGACGTGCCGGTAGCCGAGGTCTCGGACCTGGACTTCACCAAGGCGGCCCGCGAGACCTACAACGAGTTCAAGGCCACCCAACGGCCGTACCTGTGACCAGCGGCGCCCGCGCAGGGCAGCTGTTCATTTCCCCGCTCTCAACTCCGTTAATAGACCGGTTCGCCGGCCGCTGTCATCCGGAAGGACACCGACCATGACCACCATCACCGATCCCGAGGCGTTGCCGAGCGCTGACGGCGATCCGCATCGTCCGCCCACCGACCTGCCCACGGTGGTGCACTGGTCGGACGGCGCGCCGTTCGCCGGCAAGAGCGACCGCACCGCGCCGGTGTACGACCCGGCCACGGGCTGGGTGACGAAGAACGTCGCGCTGGCCTCCCGGGAGGACGCGGAGGCGGTGATCGCCACCGCCGCGGCGGCGTGGCCGGCGTGGCGGGACATGTCGCTGGCCCGCCGCACCCAGGTGCTGTTCCGGTTCCGTGAGCTGCTCAACGAGCGCAAGCACGAGGCAGCGGAGATCATCACCAGCGAGCACGGCAAGGTGCTCTCCGACGCCCTCGGCGAGGTGACCCGCGGCCAGGAGGTGGTCGAGTTCGCCTGCGGCCTGGCGCATCTGCTCAAGGGCAGCCTGACCGAGAACGCCTCGACCAAGGTCGATGTGTCGTCGCTGCGGCAGCCGTTGGGCGTGGTCGGGGTCATCTCGCCGTTCAACTTCCCGGCGATGGTGCCGATGTGGTTCTTCCCGGTGGCGATCGCCGCGGGCAACGCGGTGGTGCTCAAGCCGAGCGAGAAGGACCCGTCGACGGCGAACTGGCTGGCCGCGCTGTGGCAGGAGGCCGGGCTGCCCAACGGGATCTTCAACGTGCTGCACGGCGACAAGACCGCGGTCGACGCGCTTGCTGGAAGACCCACGGGTGAAAGCGATCTCGTTCGTCGGGTCGACCCCGATCGCCCGGTATGTGTACGAGACCGGCACCGCGCACGGCAAGCGCGTACAGGCCCTCGGCGGGGCGAAGAACCACATGGTGGTACTGCCCGACGCCGATCTGGACCTGGCCGCGGACGCGGCGGTGAACGCCGGCTTCGGCTCGGCCGGCGAGCGGTGCATGGCGATCAGCGCGCTGGTCGCGGTCGACGTGATCGCCGACGAACTGGTGCAGAAGATCACCGAACGGATCGCGACGCTGCGCACGGGTGACGGCCGGCGTGGGTGCGACATGGGCCCACTGGTCACCGGCGTGCACCGGGACAAGGTCGCCTCCTACGTGCAGGCCGGTCAGGACGCCGGCGCCACGCTGGTGGTCGACGGCCGAGACCCGGTGGTGGACGGCGAACCGGGCGGGTTCTGGCTCGGCCCGACGCTGATCGACAACGTCACCACCGACATGTCCATCTACACCGACGAGATCTTCGGTCCGGTGCTGTCCGTGGTCCGGGTCGACTCCTACGACCACGCCCTGGAACTGGTGAACTCCAACCCCTACGGCAACGGCACCGCGATCTTCACCAACGACGGCGGGGCTGCCCGCCGCTACCAGAACGAGGTCGAGGTCGGGCATGGTCGGCATCAACGTGCCCGTCCCGGTGCCGGTCGGCTACTACTCCTTCGGCGGCTGGAAGGCCTCGCTGTTCGGGGACACCCATGCCCACGGCACCGAGGGCTTCAACTTCTACACCCGCAACAAGGTCATCACCACCCGCTGGCTCGACCCCAGCCACGGCGGGCTGAACCTGGGCTTCCCGCAGAACGAGTAGCGGGTTGCCGCGCGGACCGTGCCTCGCCCACCAGGCGAAAGTTATTGCTGCAGAACGGGTTGCAGCCGTGCACGGTCCGCGCCACGAGGATCCGGCACGGCCTCTTCGGTGACCGATCAACGGTCAAAAGTCACGGATCGGATAAGACGTAAGAATGTCAGGACAAAGTATTGACATGAGGTGTGGCACGCGCCACTCTTGTCACGGAGCCGGTACACCGGCCGGGATGGAGGATTGCATGGGCGCCAATGTCGACGCCGGTACTGCGACCGTCGGTTCGTCCCTGGACCCGTGGGATGTCATCCACGCTGGCGGCACCGTGCACGTTCCGTGCGCCGACACGTCCTCACTGATCCGCGACGGTCGATCGCGAATCGGCCGTGTCGAATTCATGGTCCGCCCCGAGCAGGCAGGTCCCAGCGAGATTGGCCCCGTCCTCACCACGGTCAACGCGGAAGATCTCCGCACGGCCCCGCGGTCACGCTCCCCCGCATGATGAACCGGCGCAACCCCTTTGCCGGTTCTCGCCCAACCCGCCGGCCCATGTCGCCGCTCCCACCCTCGACTTCCTGAAGACTTGCCGGCCCTCGCGGTCGGCGAGTTCACGCAGTTCCGTCGGCGGATTCCCCCGTCGGACGCACCAGCTCCACCCGCACCGTCAGTCGGTCCGCTTCTCGCCAATGGCGACAGCACAGGAGCGACACATCCTCACCACCACCGTCCGAACATGGGATATCCGTCCCGTAAGGAAAGGATCCGAATCGATGACGATTCGCACGAAGGCCCTGGGGCTGACCGCGGTAGCCGTGGCCGCTGCACTGGCGCTCACCGCCTGCAGTTCCACCGGGGGCAAGGATGCGGCCGACGCGGCCGCCGCCGCAGCTGCCGGCACCGGTGCACCGGCCGCGGGCGGCGGTGCGGTAGCCGACACGCCGAGGTTCACCATTGCGATGGTGACGCACGAGGCCCCCGGCGACTCGTTCTGGGACAAGGTCAGGGCCGGTGCCCAGGTCGCGGCAGCCAAGGACAACATCGACCTGAAGTACTCGAATGACCCGACGGGGCCGGGCGAGGCCACCCTCGTTCAGAACGCGGTCGACAGCAAGGTGGACGGGATCGCCGTGACGCTGCTGTCCCCGGACACCATGAAAGATTCCATGGCCGCCGCGAAGACAGCAGGGATTCCGGTGGTTGCGTTCAACACGGGCATCAAGCAGTACAAGGACCTCGGCGCCATCATGTACTACGGCTCGGACGAGGACATCGCCGGTAAGGCGGTCGGCGAAAAGATCGCCGCGCTGGGTGCCAAGCATCCACTCTGCGTCATCCAGGAACAGGGTTCGGTCGCCCTGGAGGCTCGTTGCGCCGGGGTGAAGGCGAATGCGCCGGGAACCGAGAACCTGCAGGTGGACGGCAAGGACATTCCGTCGGTGACGTCGACGATCGGTGCGAAGCTCCAGCAGGATTCGTCGATCGACTACGTGGTGACCCTGGGTGCGCCGATCGCGCTTGCCGCGCAGCAATCGATCGCCGACGCCAGCAGCGCGGCCAAGCTGGTGACATTCGACCTGAACGCGGATGTGGCCAAGCAGGTGCAGGACGGCAAGATCCTGTTCTCGGTCGATCAGCAGCCGTGGTTGCAGGGGTACATGGCGGTGGATTCGTTGTGGTTCTACCTGACCAACAAGAACGACCTGGGTGGCGGCCTGCCGGTGCTCACCGGGCCGTCGTTCGTGGATTCCACCAATATTGCTGATATCGCGAAGTACGCAGCCAACAACACTCGTTGATGCCATCGCCTTGGGGAGCGGCTTGTCTGTTCCCCGGGGCGCCATCACCCAGCTAGGGAGTATGACATGAGCCAATCGCTCAGCAAGACCCCAGCGACGCCGCCGGCTTCGTCGGGTGCTGTCGGTCCGGCGCCGGTGAAGGCGCCGTCGCCGTTGATGACGCGGTTGTTGGCGCGTCCGGAGATCGGTGCGTTGATCGCGGCGGTCGTGATCTATGTTTTCTTCTTCCTCGTGGCGCCGGCGTTCCGGTCGGCGGAGGCGTTTTCCACGATCCTGTATGCGTCGTCGTTGATCGGGATCGTCGCGGTCGGTGTCGGTTTGTTGATGATCGGTGGGGAGTTCGACCTGTCCGCGGGTGTCGCGGTGGTGACGTATGCGTTGACGGCGGCGATGTTGGATTATCAGTTCAATTTCAACATCTGGGTCGGTGTGTTGTTGGCGGTGGTTCTGGCGTTGTTCATCGGTTTCATCAACGGGTATTTGGTGGTGAAGACGGGGATACCGAGTTTCTTGATCACGTTGGGTACGTTCTTCGTGTTGCAGGGCGCGAACCTGGGGATCACGAAGTTGGTGACCGGGGCGGTGTCGACGCAGAACGTTTCGGACATGCAGGGTTTCGACAGCGCGAAGGCGGTGTTCGCGTCGTCGTTCGACATCTTCGGGGTGACGGTGAAGATCACCGTGCTGTGGTGGTTGCTGTTCGTGCTGGTGGCGACGTGGACGTTGAACCGGACGCGGATCGGTAACTGGATCTTCGCGGTCGGTGGTAACCCGGCCAGCGCCCGGGCGGTGGGTGTGCCGGTGAACAAGGTGAAGATCGCGTTGTTCATGGGTGTGGGGTTCCTGGCGTGGTTCTCCGGGATGCATCAGTTGTTCGCGTTCAACACCATCCAGGCCGGCGGCGGTGTCGGTCAGGAGTTCCTGTTCATCATCGCCGCGGTCGTGGGCGGCACGTTGTTGACCGGTGGGTACGGGTCCGCGGTGGGTACCGCGTTGGGTGCGTTCATCTTCGGGATGACCCAGCAGGGCATCGTGTACGCCGGTTGGGATCCGAACTGGTTCAAGGCGTTCCTCGGTGTCATGCTGCTGCTGGCCGTCGCGGTGAACCTGTCCGTCAAGAAGTTCGCCACCACCCGGAAGGCATAAGCGATGACCGACACTTTGACCGAACACGCCGATCCGACCCTGCACAAGGGTGAACCGTTGATCGAGATGACCGACGTCGGGAAGACGTACGGCGCGATCCGGGCGCTCAAGGGCATCAACCTGTCCGTGAGCGCCGGGGAGGTGACCTGTGTGCTGGGTGACAACGGGGCCGGGAAGTCGACCCTGATCAAGATCATGTCGGGGTTGCACGGGCATTCCGAGGGCACCTTGAAGGTCGATGGGAAGGAGGTGCATTTCGCCTCCCCGCGGGAGTCGTTGGATCATGGCATCGCGACCGTGTACCAGGACCTGGCGGTCGTCGGGTTGATGGAGGTGTGGCGGAACTTCTTCCTCGGGTCGGAGTTGCAGGCCGGGAACTACCCGCTGGCGCCGATGAAGATCAAGGAGATGCGGGAGATCGCCGACTCCGAGTTGAAGAAGATGGGCATCACCGTCAAGGACATCAACCAGCCCATCGGCACCCTGTCCGGTGGTCAGCGGCAGTGCGTGGCCATCGCCCGCGCCGTGTACTTCGGGGCCCGGGTGTTGATCCTGGACGAGCCGACCGCGGCGCTGGGGGTCAAGCAGTCCGGTGTGGTGCTCAAGTACACCGCCGCCGCGAGGGACGCCGGCCTCGGGGTGGTGTTCATCACCCACAACCCGCACCACGCCTACCTGGTCGGGAACCACTTCATCATCCTCAAACTCGGTCAGCGGGTGCTGGACAAGAAGCGGTCCGAGGTCACCCTGGAAGAACTCACCGCCGAGATGGCCGGCGGCCGCGAACTCGCCGAACTCTCCCACGAACTGCAGGCCAGCCAGCGCTGACGGCTATCGGCGGCCGACCGTCAGCTCACCGACCATCGTTATCCCTGAGGAGGAATCACACGTGACAGTCAACGTCGGAGTGATCGGCGTCGGGATGATCGGCAAGGACCACATCCGCCGGCTCACCACCGTCCTCGCCGGAGCCGGGGTCACCGCGGTCACCGACGTCAATCTCGACGAGGCGAAGAAGGTCGCGCAGGGTCTACCGAATGCCAACGTCCATTCCACCGGCGAGGAACTGGTCAACGACGACTCGGTCGACGCGGTGCTGGTCTGCTCGTGGGGCCCCACCCACGAGGAGTACGTGCTCGCCGCCATCGCCGCCGGTAAGCCGGTGTTCTGCGAGAAGCCGCTGGCCACCACGCAGCAGGCCTGCCTCCGCATCATCGAGGCGGAGGTTGCCTTCGGCCGGCGGCTGGTCCAGGTCGGGTACATGCGCCGGTACGACAGCTACTACCGCGCGCTGAAGTCCGTGGTGGACAGCGGTGACATCGGCGCCCCACTGCTGATGCACTGCACCCACCGCAACCCGAGTGTTCCCTCGCACTACACCCGGGAGATGGCGATCACCGACACCGCCGTGCACGAGATCGACATGGTGCGCTGGATGTTCGGCGAGGAGATCGTCGCCACCCGGGTGCTCAAGCCGCGGAAGAACTCACTCGGCGGCGAGCTGGAGGACCCGTTGCTGCTGATCCTCGAGATGAGCAATGGCGCGCTCATCGATGTCGAGACCAGCGTCAACATCCGCTACGGCTACGACATTCGCGGCGAGGTGGTCGGGGAGACCGGCACGGCGGCACTGGGCGAGTTCAGCCCCGTCACGGTGCGGACGAACAACACCTTCACCGGGCGGGTGCCGGAGGATTGGCGGGAACGCTTCATCTCCGCGTACGACGTGGAGTTCCAGGAATGGATCGACGGCGTCCGGGACGGCGGCACCTATGGGCCCAGTTCGTGGGACGGGTATGCGGCAGCGGTGGTCTCCGACGCCGCCGTCGAGGCACTGCGGTCGGGCGACCGGAGCACGGTCGAACTGGCCGAGAAGCCGGCGCTCTACGCCTGACGGACGCGCCACTTCGGGGCAGGCGGTCGGGTGGGGAGGGGTACTGATGGCCCCTCCCCACCGCCGACCACCGACCGCGCAACGGACCTCGGTACGACAACCCTCCAGCAACGCCTTTCATTGACCCGACCCGAAGGATTCAGACGAATGGTCAAGATCGCACTCGACCCGGCGATGTATCACGCGGACCTGTCCGTGGCCGACGAGGTCAGGAAGGCGGCAGATCTGGGATACGAGTACCTGGAACTGTCGCCGCGTGCCGACTTCTTCTTCTGGCACCGCTACCCCAAGGCCGACGACGCGGCCATTGCCGAGGTCAAGAAGGCCTGCAAGGAAACCGGTGTCTCGGTCCTGACGCTGGTGCCCGTCTTCAACTGGTCGTCACCGGACGAGCAGGAGCGCCAGGCCCAGGTGCGCAACTGGAAGCGCCTGCTGCAGATCGCCGCCGAACTCGAGTGCCCGCTGGTCAACTCGGAGCTGTCCGGCGATCCGAACGACGCGCTGCGGTCGGAGCACGCGTTCTACAAGTCCATGGAGGAGTTGGCTCCGGACTTCGAGAAGTACGGCATCGGGCTCAATCTCGAGGCTCACCCGTACGACTTCTCCGAGACGAACGACGACGCCGTGCAGATCATTCGGGGGCTGAACAAGCCATGGGTGAACTATGTCTTCTGCGCACCGCACGCCTTCCACCTGTCCGACGGGGCGGGTGACCTCCGGCGGATGATGACCTACGCCGGCCCGAAGATGACCCACCTGCACATCGCGGACTGCTACAACCATCGGGCCAACGTCGGAAACCGCTACATCATCAACCCGCCGGGCGTCGATGCGCGGATCCACCAGCACAACGAGATCGGCAACGGCGACATCGCCTGGGACGAATTCTTCTCCACCCTTCGCGACGTCAATTTCGACGGAATTGCCACTGTCTGCGTGTTCGGCTGGGAAGAGGACGCCGACGGCATCCACCGCCGGATGCTCGAGCGGGTGACCAAGGAACTGGGCTGACCCCAACGCCTCGGGGAGGATTCTCCTCGCGGTGCAACACCGTCGGTGTGACGGCCGGCGCGACGGAATCGAGCGGACGTATGACCTGGAAGCGGCGCGGTGCCACCGTGCCCGTCGCTGTGGCCGTCACCGTCGCGCTTCTCGCGAGTCGCTGTTGCGTGCGGTCAGGCCGGAGTCGCCGGCGGCGGTTCGACCGCGTACCGGCTGCCCTGGAAGGCAGGTCAGCAGGAGTCGGTGCTGCAGGGAAACTCGCGGTTCGACGACTGGCAGCACTGCACCAGCGGTTGCTCGACGCATGACGACGACGCGATGCGATTCGCCCTGGATTTCGATCTTCCCGAAGGAACTCC
Source organism: uncultured Actinomycetota bacterium (assembly GCA_963709895.1). Lineage (GTDB taxonomy): Bacteria > Actinomycetota > Actinomycetes > Mycobacteriales > Nakamurellaceae > Nakamurella. Next base: position 123,401 of record CAVPYD010000014.1, read on the forward strand.
GGTTCTGGCGGCAAGGGCGGGAACGGTAGCGCTGGCCAACGGAAGCTGGCCCGCCGACCACTGCGGTGACGTCTCGGCATCTGCGGCAGGACATCCTGAGGCAGGAATCGTCAGTCAGTTCATCGGCAACGAGGCCAACTTCGTCGAGATCGACCACGGCGACGGCACTTCGGCCCTGTACCTGCACCTGAGCGCGGTCTCACCGGAGATCGAGCGCAAGGCCAAGACGGGGGAACGGGTCGCGCAGGGCGAGGTACTGGGCTTGAGTGGGAAGACCGGCTACACCCAGTGCGTGCCGCACCTGCATTTCCAGGTCGAAACCAGCGTGAAGGCCGACTGGTTCACCGACTCACTCCCGGTGTCGTTCGCCGACCACGACGTGGTGTCGCGGACTCCCGACGGGGTGCCCGTCGAGGGCGAGTCGTACGTGTCCGACAACATTCCGATCGACTCGATCGGCGCAGCGCCATGACCGCAGTGGAGCCACCGCGTCGGCCGTGAAGCGGGATGCCCACACAGCAAGCACTTTCCCTGCACAGCACCGCTCGGTGCGGAATGACGAGGTAGATCACATGACGAGCTCAACGAGCCAGCGCATCGCCGGAGCCCCGATCTCCTGGGGGGTGTGCGAGGTGCCGAACTGGGGGTATCAGCTGACGCCGGACCGGGTGTTGTCCGAGATGCAGGACGTCGGTCTCTCGGCCACAGAGTTCGGTCCCGATGGGTTCCTGCCCGCGGACCCGCAACAGATGGCGTCCGTGCTGGACGCCCACCATCTGACGGCGGTCGGCGGTTTCGTGCCGGTTGTCATGTACCAGCCGACCCATGATCCGGTGCCCGACATCGAGCGATTGATCCCGGGTTTCGTGGCCGCCAAGGCGACAACAATGGTGCTGTCGGCGGATTCTGGGCTCGAAGGCTACGACAGCCGGCCGACGCTGGACGAGGCCGGATGGTCGACGCTGCTGGGCAACCTCGACCGGATCACCGCACTGGCCGCCCAGCACGGCATCAGAGCCGTGCTGCACCCGCATGTCGGCACGATGATCGAGAACGGCGCAGAGGTGCAGCGGGTGCTGGAGGGCTCCAGCATCTCGCTGTGCCTGGACACCGGTCACCTGCTGATCGGTGGGACCGATCCTGCCGAGCTGACCCGCCAGGCTCCCGAACGCATCGCGCATACCCACCTCAAGGACGTCGACGACTCGATCGCCGCCAAGGTCCGGGGCGGCCGGCTCACCTACACCGATGCGGTCCGCCAGGGTATGTACCGGCCGCTCGGGAGTGGCGATGTCGACATCGCATCGATCGTGAGCACGTTGCAGCACAACGACTACCAGGGCTGGTGGGTGCTGGAGCAGGACACCATCCTGACGGAGGAACCGCGCGGCGAAGGACCCATCGGCGATGTCCGGACCAGTGCCGACTACGTCCGTGGGGTGCTCGCCGGCACGTCCATGAGCTGACCGACGCCGCCCCATGTCGTCGGGAGCTCGTTCTTGAGGCGGTGGCCCGCGGGGTTGATGACGAGGCTGATAAGCCCTTTGCTCCGACCGCGGAGGGAGCTGAGGAACTCATCACCGAGGCAGCACGTCCTGGAGTTCTGCTCAGTGTCTTCCACAATCGATGCTGGGACACCGACGTGACAACGCTCAAGGCAGTCATCGACGCAGGATCTGTTGGCGATGTCTGGCGGTTCGAGTCGCGATTCGAGCTTGACGAGCCCGGAAGTCTGGCGGCGGGCGCGACTGGTGGGATTGCTCCGTGATCTTGGTAGTCATCTGATCGATCAGGCGTTGTGGCTCTTTGGTGAAGCCAGTCGTTTGCGACGGCACCACTGGTCCGGCTCGGCGACCCGGCATGCCAGCACCGCACGGTCGGACCTGAGTCGTTGGCCGGTGACGGCCAGGCCGAGCTCATCGAGCCGGCAGAACTTGGTCAGGTCAGGGCAGGCGAAGGTGGCGCGTACCCACTCAGATCGGTCAACGGCGCACCCGATAGCGCAGGTGAAGCACCCGGTTGCCCTGAACAACTACGTCGGGGCCTTCCAGCAGGTGCTGCGCGTCGACGGAGCCGAAGTAACGCTTACCGGACCCGAGCACGACGGGTGCGACGTCCATGCGTACCTCGTCGACCCAACCTGCGGCGAGCGCCTGGCCACCGGCGTCGCCGGCGGCGACCTCGACAGTGCGGTCTCCCGCAAGCTCCCGTGCCTTGGCCACGGCCGCCTCGATGCCGTCGACAAAGTGGAACGGCGCCTGGAGGTCCCAGCCCTCGGGCGCACCACGGTGACTCACCACGACCACATGGTCGATCCCACTCGGAGGTGTCCCATCCCAGCCGTCGGTGATGTCGAAGGCGTGACGGCCGGCAATGGTCACCCCGACCTCGTCCCAGTACGGCCGAACGTAATCGAACGAAGCCTGCGACACCTTCAGAACGCCACTGTCGTCCAACGGCACGTCACCGCTGACCAGCCACTCGAAGATCGGACCGGGATCGTCGTTCTCAGCCGCAATGAAACCATCCACCGAAACCGACGCGTTCATGACCACTTTCCCCATGGATTCCTCCTCATGTTGGAGTCCCAAGTCTCGTGCGGCGTGAGCTGTCGCTCTTGTACGAAATCAATCAGCTGGCAGCGGCCAGCCGTCCAGGACGTGGTCGGGATGATCGCGCAGGAATCGCCGCCGGACTTCGGCGTACCGGGTAGGCGTGAGCCCGGTGAACTCCCGGAACTCGCGCACGAAGTGGGCCTGGTCGAAGTAGCCCGCGCCAGCGGCAACGTCTCCCCAGTCGATCGGTGCAGCGACGTCGAGCGCCAACACGGTGGAGCTGAAGCGGTAGCTGCGAGCCAGCCGTTTAGGCGTGACACCGACGACGGCCTTGAACCGCTTCGCCACATACGTGCTGCTGGCGCGGGCCGCCACACCGATGTCGCTGATCGGCACTGTCCCGCCGGTCGCCGCGATGGCGCTGCTCATGTGGCGGACCAGGTCAAGACCGTCGATCACCCGCAGCCGTCGCACCAGTTCCTCCTCGAGCACCATCAGCATGTCGTGCGGTGCGTCCGCCGAGGTCAGTCGGTGTCGCAATTCAGCGATAGCGGGCTGGCCCCAGATCTGCTCCACCGTCGCAGGTCGGTCGCACAACTCGGCCGCGGGCATCGGAAGGAACGGCGCGAGGCCCCATGGCCTGAAGTGGACCCCCACGGACCGGGTCGGGGTCGGGTAGCTGAACTCCCACGCACGCGTGGGCGTGGTGACCGCGCAGCCGTCGGCGTACTCCACGGCGTCTACGCCGGTGCCTGCGCGGATGAGAAACGGCGCCCCGAGGTTGACGATGAGCAATGGCGCGGGCGCCGCCGGCAGCATCAACCGGGAGTACGGCGGAGCGCCCTCCAGGTAGTAGAGGTCGTCGATCAGCCCGTCCAGCGGCGGACCGGGCACCCTGGACACATACTCCACGCCGACATCATTGCCGACGGCCCATCCGGCATCACGCCCCGCCGCCGGCATAGAGCCTGCGCCGATCCCTGACGGGCGCCCCGGCGCATTTCGATCCCCCACTACACCCCACGTGGTGAAGGGCCACTATTTCCACGGGGAGGTTGGGACGCCGACGCGGAACCGTTTTCTATTGGGCTAGCAGAGCCGGAACGTTGTAGGGCGTGATGATGTTGATCTGCGACGGGATGGATTCGATAGGCCCGTCAATGGCCCCATTGGCCTGCATGATCACCTGACAGGCCCGCCGCATGTCCTGTCGCAGGTCGTGATGCAGCACCGCGGTGATCCGCCGGTCCTGGATCAGCGACAGGTTGTCCCGGTCGAGATCGTGAGCGATGAATACTCGGCAATTCCGGCCGGCGAATTCGAACGCCTCCAGGATTGCTCTGTTTCCACCGCCGATGGAATAGACTGCGCTGATCTCGGGATTCTCCCGGAGAATGGCGATGGTCTGGTCACGGACCGCTGTGTCGATGCCGTCGGTATCGGTGGCTTCGACCAGCGCGCGACCAACGGCGCGTTCCCGCATCGTGCTGCGGAAACCCATCTCACGCTCCTCCTCGCCGCGAAAAGCACTGCGGCTCAACGCCATCAAGACGGCGTCGTCATCACCGGTGAGCCACTGGTCGATGAGGTAGGCGGCGGTTGCGCCGGCCGATCGGTTGTCGATGCCGACGTAGGCGACCCTCTTGCTCAGCGGGATGTCGGTGACCAATGTGACCACCGGGATTCCGGCGTCATGCAGCCGTCCGACCGCATCACTGATGTCCGGCTCGTCGGGTGCCTTGAGGATGACGCCCATCGAACCGCGGTGTCGGATGTCGTCCAGTTTCTTCACCAATTCCCCCGGCCGTGCCCGTTCCCGGAAATCGAATCGCGATCTGACCGCGGCCGGCCGGAGCATGGGCAGTTCCAGTTCCAGGGCGGACTTGACGGCGGTGGAGAACCGGTCCGGAGTCTGCATGACGACATCGACGATGAACGTGCGGCCGTTGAGCCGGAGTTGGCTGCGCTGCCGGTCGAGATCGGTGATCGCCTGCGCGACGTTGGCTGCGGTGCTGGCCCGCACGCCCGGGCGCTTGTTCAGCACCCGGTCGACCGTCGCCTCGCTCAGTCCGGATTGGCGGGCGATCTCACGGATCGGGTAGGGATGGGACATGAAGCAATTCTGATGGATTTGTGATGGGTTTGCAAGGACGGCAGCAGTCGACAGACCGAGCTCTCGTGTCGGCAACGTGAACGTGGATCGAGCCTCTTGACAACCCGGTTATCAGGCTGGCGCTCTGTCGAGCTGGCCGGAGGACTCGCGATCGTGCTGATCCGATCGCACGCGACCACCTCTCCCTGAATGAGGTGTTTTTGATGGATCGGACTTCTTGACCTCGGAGGGTGGCGACCGTCACGCTGGTGGAACTTGACCGCCGGATGTGCGAATGAATCGCCACAGCGGCCCGCCCTCAAAGTCGATGGATGGAGTTCAGCGTGGAGCTGTTGATCGGTGGCCAGTGGGTCGAAGCCGTTTCGGGACGCCAGGAGGACGTGACGTCGCCGTTCGACGGATCGGTCGTCGGAACGGTGTCCGTGGCAGGTCTGGATGATGTCGACGCTGCGCTCGCCGCGGCCACCGAGGGTGCGAAAGTCTGGCGGCGAACCCCGGCTCATCAGCGGATGCGGATCCTGCTGCAGGCCGCCGCGCTGGCTGACGAGCGAGCTGAAGTGATCGCGCAGACGATCAGCGCGGAGGCCGGCAAGGCGATCACCGAGGCCCGTGGCGAGGCGTCCCGGTCCGGTGAGCTGATCCGATTGGCGGCGTTCGAAGGAACCCAGCTGTACGGTGATTCGCTACCACTGGATGCGAATCCCGGCACGGGTTTCGAGAAGGTCGGTTTCACCGTCCGCCAGCCGGTCGGAGTGGTCGTGGCGATCACGCCGTTCAACTACCCTTCCCTGCTGGTCCTGCACAAGGTTGCGCCGGCGTTGGCCGCCGGGAATGCCGTTGTCCTCAAGCCGGCTCGCACCACACCATTGACAGCGCTGGCGCTTGCCGCCTGTTTCGTGGACGCCGGACTTCCGGAAGGTGTGCTGTCGGTGCTCACCGGCCCCGGCGGGGAACTCGGCGACGCACTGGTCAGCGACCCGCGGGTGAACAAGATCTCGTTCACCGGATCGACCGCCACCGGTACCCGCATCACCCAACGCGCCGGAGTGAAGAAGCTTTCCCTCGAACTGGGCGCGTCCTGCCCGGTGGTGGTCCTGCCCGACGCCGACATCGATGCTGCCGCAGCGGCTGTCGCGCTCGGCGGATTCGTCAACGCCGGGCAGGTGTGCATCTCCGTGCAGCGGGTGATCACCCACCCGAAGATCTCCGGTGACTTCCTGGACGCTCTGGTCGCCCGGGTCGGCAAGATCACCATCGGCAACCCGGGATCCACCGACACCACGATGGGCACGCTGATCACCACCGCGGAGGCGGAGCGCGTCGAGCGGTCCATCCAGGCTGCGGTCGCGACCGGCGCCCGATTGCTGACCGGCGGTGAGCGGGACGGCGCGATTGTCTCCCCGGCCGTGGTGGCGGATGTCGACCCGGCGTCACCGTTCAGCCAGGACGAGCTGTTCGGGCCCGCAGTCGCTGTGTCCACCGCCGAGGACTGGCAGTCGGCGATCGCGCAGGCCAACGGCACCGCCTACGGCCTGGGCGCAGGCATCTTCACCTCGGACGTCTCCGGCGCGGTGCGGGCGATCCGGGAGATCGACGCCGGCACCATCCACATCAACTGGACCCCGCTGTGGCGGGCAGACCTCATGCCGTACGGGGGGTTGAAGGGCAGCGGCATCGGCAAGGAGGGCCCGCGCTCCGCGGTCGCCGAGATGACCGATGTGAAGACCGTCATCCTGCACGGACGTCCCTGGTAACCGCACGCCCCTCCCGCCGCACTGCCAGCACTGCCAACACACCAGTCGGGCATCGCGACCGCGACCCGGACCCGGAATTCCATTCCCATTGTGAGAGAAGAGCTCCGACGATGACTCCTGCCCCCACCATCCGACTGACCGTCGCCCAGGCGGTCGTGACCTACCTGTCCCGGCAGTACTCCGTCGCCGACGGCGAGCGCCGCCGGCTGATCCCCGCCACCCTGGGCATTTTCGGCCACGGCAACGTGGCCGGCCTCGGTCAGGCTCTCGACCAGCTGAACGAGACGATGCCATTCATCCAGGGTCGCAACGAACAGGCCCTGGTGCATGCCGCAGTCGGATTCGCCAAGCATTCCCGGCGGCGGTCGACCCTGGCGGTGACCGCGTCGATCGGCCCGGGCGCGATGAACCTGGTCACCGGAGCCGCCCTGGCCACCGTGAACCGACTTCCGGTGTTCCTGCTGCCGGGCGACACCTACGCCACCCGTCACCAGGGACCAGTGTTGCAGCAGCTGCAACACCCGGTTGACGCCGACCTGACCGTGAACGATGTCTTCCGCCCGGTCAGCCGCTTCTTCGACCGGATCACCCGGCCCGAGCAGCTTCTCACCGCGCTGCCGGCCGCGATCCGCACCCTGGTCGACCCGGTCGAGACCGGTGCCGTGGTGTTGTCCCTGCCGCAGGACGTGCAGTCCCACGCCTACGATTTTCCCGCGGACTTCTTCGCCGAAAGGGACTGGGTGATCCGCCGCCCCACGCCGGACACCGACGAGATCGCTTCCGTTGCAGAACTTCTCGCCAGCGCGAAGAAGCCGATCATCATTGCCGGCGGCGGGGTGATCTACTCCGATGCCACTGCCGAGCTGGAGCAGCTCGCCGACGCCATCCAGGCCCCGGTCGCCGAGACCTTCGGCGGCAAGGGCGCCGTGCAGCGGTCGGCGTGGTGGCAGGTCGGCGGCATCGGGCTGGAAGGAACCCCGGCCACCAACACCCTGGCGAACGAGGCCGACGTGGTCCTCACCGTGGGCTCGCGACTGACCGACTTCGCCACCGGATCGCATTCCATCTTCGCCAACCCCGATGTGCGGTTCGCCAGCATCAACGTGAACATTCACGACGCGGACCGGTTGGGCGCGACCGGCATCGTCGGCGACGCGAAGCGCGCCCTCGCCGCCCTGACCGACGCGGTCACCACCGGAGGTGTCAATCCGGAGGCATCCTGGAAGGCCAGGACCGAAGAGTTGACGGCGGCCTGGGCCATCGAGCGCGCGGACGCGCTGAACCCGGACCAGTTGTTCGACAAGTCGATTGTGGCAGCCGATTCCGACGTCGTGACCACGACCGACGCGCTGCTGACCCAGGGACAGATCATCGGCGTTCTGCAGGAACACGCCCGCCCCGGCGACGTCATCGTGGCCGCTGCCGGCGGCCCGCCCGGTGACCTGCAGAAGGTGTGGGACGCCACCGACGGCCGGACCTGCCACCTGGAGTTCGGGTTCTCCTGCATGGGGTACGAGATCCCGGCCGCGATGGGGGTGCGGATGGCGCACCCAGACCCGTCGGCACGGATCACCGCGTTCCTCGGCGACGGCACCTTCCTGATGGCGCCCACCGAACTGGTCACCGCCGCTCAGGAGGGTCTGCCGATCACCCTGGTGATCCCGGAGAACCACGGCTACCAGGTGATCCACCGGCTGCAGATGTTCCGGAACGGACGCGAATTCGGCAACGAATTCCGCTATCGCACTCAGCCCCTGGAGCTGGCCGACGGCAACGAGGTGGAAAAGGCGGCCCGGCTGAACGGGGACTACCTCGCTGTGGACCTGGTGCAGATCGCAGCCGGCCTCGGCGCGAAGGCGCTGCGCCCCAGCACCGCCGACGAGTTTCGTGCCGCGCTCGACGACACTCGCGGCTACCAGGGGACTGTGGTCATCGTTGTCCCGGCCATCCCGCACGCCGATCTCCCCCCCGCCGGAGTGTGGTGGGATGTCGCCCCTGCGGAGGTGTCCGAGGTCGCCACGGTGCCGCCGCTGCGCGCCGAATACGAGCAGGACCGCCAGACGCAGCGTTGGTTCGGATGACACCGCCCGCTCCCGGCCCGCTGAACAACGGCGCACTGGCTCGGGCGGTCCGCAATGGGGAGACCACCCTGGGCACCTTTGTGGGCACTGCATCCGCGATCACCGCCGAGGTCTGCGCAGCCGCCGGGTTCGACTGGCTACTGCTGGACCTGGAGCACGGCGCCGGTGGCGAGGAACAGGTGCGTGACGTCGTCCCGGCCGCCGGCGCCTACGGTGTGCCCACCGTCGTCCGGGTGGAAACCGACGCGCGGATCCGGATGGGACGCGTGCTGGACACCGGCGCCGCAGGAATCATGTTGCCCCGCATGGACAGTGCGGATCAGGTCAGCGCGGCATTGACCCACCTTCGGTTCCCGCCCCGTGGGGACCGTGGGGTGGCGACGTACAACCGGGCCTGCCGGTTCGGGCTCGATCCCGGCGCACTGGACCGGGCGGATGAAGAGATCCTGGTCATTGCCCAGATCGAATCGGCCGCCGCGGTCGCGGCTGTCGATGAGATCGCCGCCGTGGACGGCGTCGATGTGCTGTTCATCGGCCCCCGAGACCTGTCCCACGATCTCGGTGTCCCAGGGGACATCGCGGCCCCGGCGTTCGTCGATGCCCTGGAAACGGTCCTGGCCGCGGGCAAGCGGCACGGAAAGGCGTGTGGACTGCTCGTCACCGACGGTGCCGCCGCCGCCAAGCGCCTCGAGCAGGGCTGGACCTTCGTGGCGATCGGTTCCGACTCCACCCTGCTCGCCGCTGCGATCCAGACCGCACTGACGACCGCCCGCACCACCGCATAGCCGACATCTCCTACGCAGAAAAGAGAATCGCCATGGTTGGACACGTGAATGACAAAGGCATCACCGAGATCGGTGTCGGGCTGATCAGCGTCGGCTGGATGGGCAAACTGCACAGCCGCGCGTTCCAGGCCATCCCGTTGGTGTACCCGGAACTGAACATCCGGCCCCGCCTGGTGCACGCGGCCGACACCGCCGCCGACCGGGCCGAGTACGCCGTCGACGTGCTCGGGTATGCGAAGGGCAGCACCGACTACCGCGATGTGCTGGCGGACCCCGACGTGGACATCGTGTCGATCTGCGCACCGAACCTGCTGCACAAGGAGATCGGCATCGCCGCGGCCAGAGCCGGCAAGCCGTTCTGGATCGAGAAGCCGGTCGGCCGCGATGCCGTTGATACCGCTGCGGTGGCGGAGGCGGCCCGCGAGGCCGGGGTCGCCACATCGATCGGCTACAACTACCGGCACGCACCCGCAGTGGAGCGCATTCGCGATCTGATCGCGGCCGGCGAGCTGGGCCGGATCACCAACGTCCGCGCGGTGTTCTTCAATGGGTACGCCTCGGAGCCGAATGGTGCCCTGTCGTGGAGGTTCAAGAAGGACCTCGCCGGCAGCGGCGCGCTCGGCGACCTGCTCAGCCACGTTGTCGACCTGATGCAATATGTGGTCGGGCCGATCACGGAGGTGAACGGACTGCTGTCCACGATCCATACCCAGCGCCCCATCCTGCCGATGGGCCAGGCCACCCATTTCGCGGTCATCGAGAACGGTGAACTCGGTGACGTCGAGAACGACGACTATGCGGCGGCACTCGTCCGCTTCGCGGCGGATTCGCCGGGCGCCGGTGCCGTCGGCACCCTTGAGGCGTCCAGGGTCATCGTCGGCCCGCAGTGCGGGCTGGGCTTCGAGGTCTACGGCACCGAGGGGTCCGCGTCCTGGAACTTCGAGCAGATGAACGAGCTGAAGCTGGCCATCGGTCGCAAGGGGCCCAGCCAGGGATACACGACGATCCTGGGCAACTCCTCGCAGGGTGACTACGCATCGTTCCAGCCGGGTCCGGGTAACAGCATGGGCTATGACGATCTGAAGGTGATCGAGGCCAAGAAGTTCCTGGTCGCGGTCACCGGGGGAGAGCAGCGCAACTCCACCATCGACGAGGCCCTGGCCGACGCCTCGGTGATCACCGCGATCTCCACCTCCGCCGTCGACGGCCAGTGGCAGAAGGTGCCGCAGGTTCCAGGAGCCACCTTCGGTCATGCTGCGCAAGCTGCGGTCAGCAATGCCTGACACCACCGACCTGCCTGTCGTGGTCGCCCTCGGTACCGTGCACCCGGACCAGGTGAACGCGGTCCTCGGCGGGCACTGCCGGTTCGTCCCGGAACCCACGGACGCCGACCTGGCGCTCGCGGAGGGAGCTATCGTCCGCGCGGATGCTCTGGTGGACAACGAGTTCCTCGGCCGCGCCCCGCGGTTGCGGGTCCTCGCCCGGACCGGAGTGGGCGTCGAGCGGGTCGATCTGGACGCCGCAACCGGCCGCGGCATCGCCGTGGTCATCACTCCCGGGTCGGGCACCCACGCGGTCGCTGAGGGCGCGATCGCGATGGCGCTGCATCTGGTCAAGCGGTTCGGTCCGCTGACCACCCTGGTGCGCACCGGCCAGTGGGCGAACCGCAATGCCTTCCCGGTCGGCGACCTCGCCGGGTCGGTCCTCGGTGTCGTCGGCTATGGCCGGATCGGGCAACGAACCGCGGCGTTGGGTGCGGCGTTGGGTATGACGGTGCTCGCATATGACCCGGTGAGTGAACCGCCGTCCGATGTCCGGTGCGCGGACCTGGCGGATCTGTTCAGTCGCAGCGACGTGATCACCCTGCACCTGCCGCTGCTGGAGTCCACCCATCACATGGTTGGGACCGAGCTACTCGGGCACGTCAAGCCCGGGACGATCCTGGTGAACTGCGGGCGCGGCGGCCTGGTCGATATCGACGCCGTGTACGCGGCGCTGCAGGACGGTCGGCTCGGCGGGGTGGGGCTCGACGTTTTCGAGCCCGAACCCCCGAACCATCATCCACTGTTCGATCACCCCGACGTGGTGCTCACCCCCCACCTGATGGGGATGAGCCGGCAGGGTAGCGCCGCCACCTACATCGACGCCGCCCAGGGAGTCCTGGACGTTCTGACCGGGGCCCGACCGGCCGCGGTGGCCAACCCCGGCTGGGACAAGGTGAATTCGAGATGAAGGATCTGCTCACCGGAAAGGTGGTGCTGATCAGCGGCGGCACCCAGGGCCTTGGCGCGGCGATCGCCCGCGCGGCCGTCCGGGAAGGCGCCGCGGTGGTGATCTCCGGGCGTAACGACGAGCGCGGCAACAAGGTGGTCGCCGAACTCGAAGCCATCGGCGGGGACGCCAGTTTCGTGCACACCGACGTCAGCGATGTGACGGCGGCGCAGGCATCCGTCGCGGCCACGATTCGGCGGCACGGACGGATCGACTGTCTGGTCAACGCAGCGGGTCTCACCACTCGGGGCTCGATGGTGGACACCACCCCGGAGTTGTTCGACCAGCACATCGCAGTGAACCTCCGGGCCCCGTTCTTCCTCATGCAGGCGGCCATCGCCGACATGAAGAAACGCGGGGAACCCGGCGCCATCGTCAACGTCATTTCCATCGACTCGCACGGCGGTCAGTCGTTCCTCGCGCCCTATGTCGCGGCGAAGGCCGGGCTGGCCGGAGCGACCAAGAACGCCGCCCACGCCCACCGCTGGGACCGGATCCGGATCAATGGGCTGAACATGGGCTGGTCGGCCACCGACGGCGAGGACCAGACCCAGCGCCGCGCCCAACAGTGCGGGGGAGACCTCCGCACCCAGGGGGCGTCCGGTGATTGGAAGGCCGCGGCAGGTGCCAGCCTGCCGATGGGCAAGCTCGGCCAACCCGACGAGATCGCCGACTTCGTCGTCTTCCTGCTGTCGGACCGCAGCGGCGTCGTCACCGGGTCGGTCATCGACTGGGACCAGACCGTCATCGGCGGGCTGGGATGACCGACCAACCGCTCATCATCGTTGCTGAACAAGAGATTTCGAAAAGGAGAGCATCATGCGACTCGGCCTGATCGGGCTCGGCAGGATCGGCGCATTCCACGCCGACACCCTGTCCACGCTGCCCGGTGTCGATTCCCTCGTCGTCACCGACTTCGTTCCCGCCGTCACCAAGACGGTCGCCGAAAAGGTCGGTGCGCAGGCCGCCGACAGCCCGGAGAGCCTGATCAGCAGTGGCGTCGACGGCATCATCATCGCCGCGGCCACGAACGCCCACACCCAGCTGATCAGGGCCGGGGTCGAGGCGGGTATCCCGGTGTTTTGCGAGAAGCCGCTGTCCGGCGATATCGCCGAGGCCGCGGCCATCGCCCGGTACGTCAACGACAGCGGGGTGCCGGTGCAGATCGGTTATCCGCGCCGGTTCGATCCGGCTTTCGCCGCCGCTCGCGCGGCCGTGGAGGCAGGGGAACTCGGCTGGGTGCACACGGTTCGGTCCACCACCATGGACCCGGCGCCGGCGCCGCGCGGCTACATCGAGGTCTCCGGCGGCATCTTCCGGGATTGCAGCGTTCACGACTTCGACACCGTCCGGTGGGTGACCGGCCAGGAGGTCGTCGAGGTGTACGCCACCGGCAGCTCCAGGGGCGATGCGTTCTTCGCCGAATTCGGCGATGTTGCCACCGCCCAGACACTGCTGACTTTCGACGACGGCGCCACTGCGGTGGTGTCCAACACCCGGTACAACCCGCGCGGCTACGACGTCCGACTGGAACTGCACGGCACGGGGGACAGCGTCGCCGCCGGGTGGAGCGACACCACACCGCTGCGCAACCTTGAACCGGGCGTGTCCTGGCCGGCCGGCCCGCCGGCCACCTTCTTCATGGACCGGCTCACCGCGGCGTTCCGCGCCGAGCTCCAGGCTTTCACCGAACTCGTTGCCGGGCAACGGACATCACCGTGCACCGTCGACGACGCCATGGCCGTCGCGTACATGGCGGAGGCCGCCACCCTGTCCCTCCAACAGCACCGACCGGTGCAGATCGCCGAGGTCAAGAAGTGACATCACCCGCGCTGAACCGGATCGCCGGCGCACCCATCTCCTGGGGAGCGTGTGAGGTACCGAACTGGGGCTACCAGCTCACCCCCGACCGGGTGCTGACCGAAATGCAGGAGGTCGGCCTGTCCGCGACCGAACTCGGCCCGGACGGCTTCCTGCCATCCGACCCGGGGCAGATGGCCAAGGTCCTGGACACCCACCAGTTGACCGCGGTCGGCGGGTTCACCCCGGTGCTCATGCACGTGGCCGGCAACGACCCGCTTCCCGAGATCGACCGCATCCTCGCCGGCTACGACGCAACCGGCGCGAGAACCCTGGTGCTCTCAGCGGTCTCCGGGCTCGACGGGTACGACAGCCGCCCGGAACTGGACGCCGACGGCTGGGCGCTGCTGCTGCGGAACCTGGACCGCATTTCCGCCCGCGCCGCCGAACACGGCGTCGGCGCCGTACTGCACCCCCACGTCGGGACCATGGTCGAGACCGGCGACGACGTCCAACGGGTCCTCGAGGGATCGACGATGTCGCTGTGCCTGGACACCGGGCACCTGCTCATCGGAGGGACCGACCCGGCCGAACTCACCCGTCAGGTCCCGCACCGCATCGCCCATACCCACTTCAAGGACGTCGACAATACGGTCGCGGCCAAGGTCCGCTCCGGAGCCCTGACCTACTACGACGCGGTTGCGCAGGGCATGTACCGGCCATTGGGAACCGGGGACGTCGACATTGCCAGCATCGTCAACACCCTGCAGGCCAACGGATACACCGGTTGGTTCACCCTCGAACAGGACACCATCCTGACCGAAGACCCCCCGCCCGGCGTCGGCCCGATCACCAACGCGCGGATCAGCGCCGACTACGTCCGAAGCCTTCTTGCCCAGTAGAAGGGTCACACCGCATGAATTTACAGGGGTGCTGATCTGACCAGACCCGTCCACTGACGGGCAGCTGAGCAACGCACCACCAAGCGCCACGACAGCCCGGGCCACCGCACAGCGCCCCAGTCATCCGACCCACCGGCCTCCGTGTCCTCCGGGTCCGATCATCGAAAACCCCACCCAGCAACCCACCTGACGCCGGAGGTTCCCCGGCGAATTCGCCGACCCCAGAAGAGGCCTCGGCCCGTTCGCTCCCAACGCCGGCGCCGACAACCGCCCAATTCCCGAAACACTCAGTCCCGCAATGAAAGGAAGTCCAATCGTGGAGATCCGCAAAAGGGCCATCGGTATCACCGTCGCCACCGTGGTCGCCGCCTTGGTTTTCACCGGATGCAGTAGCACCGGTGGAAGTCAGGCCAACAGCACCACTGCGGCCAACGGCTCCGGAGCTGCCGCAACCGGCGGTGGCGCTGTCGCAGACACCCCCCGACTGACCATCGCGATGGTCACCTTCGAGGCCCCCGGCGACACGTTCTGGGACAAGGTGCGGGCCGGTGCGCAGGCTGCTGCCGCGAAGGACAACATCGACCTGAAGTACTCCAGCGACCCGCAGGTCTCGGGGCAAGCCACACTGATCCAGAACGCCGTGGACAGCAAGGTCGATGGTATTGCTGTGGCCATGGCCAACCCCGACGGCCTCGCACCGGCGATCAAGGTAGCGACTGACGCCGGTATCCCCGTGGTGGGCTTCAATTCCGGTATCACCAAGGCTTTCGACGTCGGGGCTTTGATGTTCTTCGGTTCCGACGAACAACTTGCTGGTGAGTCGGTGGGCAAGAAAATCGCTGCGGCGGGGGGCAAGCACCCGTTGTGCGTGATCATGGAGCAAGGCCAGATCGCCCTGGAAACCCGCTGCGCCGGCGTCAAATCCGCGGTTCCGGACACGGAGAACATCAATGTGGAGGGGACAGACATGCCATCGGTGGTTTCCTCTGTCAATGCCAAGCTGCAACAGGACCCGTCTATTGACTGGGTCGTCACGCTCGGTGCCCCGTTTGCGATGGGGGTGCTCGACACCGTGGCCGGACAGGGACGGAAGTTGGCAACCTTCGATCTCAACAAGGACGCAGCAAAGGCCATCCAGGACGGCAAGATCGAATTCTCGGTGGATCAGCAGCCGTACCTGCAGGGTTATCAATCCGTCGACAACTTGTGGCTGTACAAGACGAATGCCAACGTTTTGGGCGGCGGCAAGCCGGTGCTGACCGGTCCGTCGATCGTCGACAAGTCCAACATCGATGCGATTGCCGGATACGCAGCCAACAACACTCGTTGATGCCATCGCCTTGGGGAGCGGCTTGTCTGTTCCCCGGGGCGCCATCACCCAGCTAGGGAGTATGACATGAGCCAATCGCTCAGCAAGACCCCAGCGACGCCGCCGGCTTCGTCGGGTGCTGTTGGTCCGGCGCCGGTGAAGGCGCCGTCGCCGTTGATGACGCGGTTGTTGGCGCGTCCGGAGATCGGTGCGTTGATCGCGGCGGTCGTGATCTATGTTTTCTTCTTCCTCGTGGCGCCGGCGTTCCGGTCGGCGGAGGCGTTTTCCACGATCTTGTATGCGTCGTCGTTGATCGGGATCGTCGCGGTCGGTGTCGGTTTGTTGATGATCGGTGGGGAGTTCGACCTGTCCGCGGGTGTCGCGGTGGTGACGTATGCGTTGACGGCGGCGATGTTGGATTATCAGTTCAATTTCAACATCTGGGTTGGTGTGTTGTTGGCGGTGGTTCTGGCGTTGTTCATCGGTTTCATCAACGGGTATTTGGTGGTGAAGACGGGGATACCGAGTTTCTTGATCACGTTGGGTACGTTCTTCGTGTTGCAGGGCGCGAACCTGGGGATCACGAAGTTGGTGACCGGGGCGGTGTCGACGCAGAACGTTTCGGACATGCAGGGTTTCGACAGTGCGAAGGCGGTGTTCGCGTCGTCGTTCGACATCTTCGGGGTGACGGTGAAGATCACCGTGCTGTGGTGGTTGCTGTTCGTGTTGGTGGCGACGTGGACGTTGAACCGGACGCGGATCGGTAACTGGATCTTCGCGGTCGGTGGTAACCCGGCCAGCGCCCGGGCGGTGGGTGTGCCGGTGAACAAGGTGAAGATCGCGTTGTTCATGGGTGTGGGGTTCCTGGCGTGGTTCTCCGGGATGCATCAGTTGTTCGCGTTCAACACCATCCAGGCCGGCGGCGGTGTCGGTCAGGAGTTCCTGTTCATCATCGCCGCGGTCGTGGGCGGCACGTTGTTGACCGGTGGGTACGGGTCCGCGGTGGGTACCGCGTTGGGTGCGTTCATCTTCGGGATGACCCAGCAGGGCATCGTGTACGCCGGTTGGGATCCGAACTGGTTCAAGGCGTTCCTCGGTGTCATGCTGCTGCTGGCCGTCGCGGTGAACCTGTCCGTCAAGAAGTTCGCCACCACCCGGAAGGCATAAGCGATGACCGACACTTTGACCGAACACGCCGATCCGACCCTGCACAAGGGTGAACCGTTGATCGAGATGACCGACGTCGGGAAGACGTACGGCGCGATCCGGGCGCTCAAGGGCATCAACCTGTCCGTGAGCGCCGGGGAGGTGACCTGTGTGCTGGGTGACAACGGGGCCGGGAAGTCGACCCTGATCAAGATCATGTCGGGGTTGCACGGGCATTCCGAGGGCACCTTGAAGGTCGATGGGAAGGAGGTGCATTTCGCCTCCCCGCGGGAGTCGTTGGATCATGGCATCGCGACCGTGTACCAGGACCTGGCGGTCGTCGGGTTGATGGAGGTGTGGCGGAACTTCTTCCTCGGGTCGGAGTTGCAGGCCGGGAACTACCCGCTGGCGCCGATGAAGATCAAGGAGATGCGGGAGATCGCCGACTCCGAGTTGAAGAAGATGGGCATCACCGTCAAGGACATCAACCAGCCGATCGGCACCCTGTCCGGTGGTCAGCGGCAGTGCGTGGCCATCGCCCGCGCCGTGTACTTCGGGGCCCGGGTGTTGATCCTGGACGAGCCGACCGCGGCGCTGGGGGTCAAGCAGTCCGGTGTGGTGCTGAAGTACACCGCCGCCGCGAGGGACGCCGGCCTCGGGGTGGTGTTCATCACCCACAACCCGCACCACGCCTACCTGGTCGGGAACCACTTCATCATCCTCAAACTCGGTCAGCGGGTGCTGGACAAGAAGCGGTCCGAGGTCACCCTGGAAGAACTCACCGCCGAGATGGCCGGCGGCCGCGAACTCGCCGAACTCTCCCACGAACTGCAGACCCAGACCAAGAATTCGTGAGCACAACGGAAATGAGGGCAGGCACGTGAATACCGACAGCAAGCTTGATCCGATTCCGGCGGGAGTGCTCGACAAACTCCGGCAGGTCAGCACGTCGACCATTGCCACCCAGTTGTACAAGCGTGGCTTCCGGCAGCCCCAGATCCTCGGTGTGCGGCCCATCGGCCAGGTCACGGACGGATTCGTCGGCGAGGCCTTCACCATGCGGTTCATCCCGGCGCGTGAGGACGTCAACACCCTCGATCCCTACCGCAGCGGGAACACCCTGCAGTGGGACGCGATCGAGAGCGTGCCACCGGGCCACGTCATCGTCGTCGACAGTCGTGGGGACACCAGTGCCGCCTCCGGCGGTGACATGCTGATGACCAGGGCCTGGAAGCGCGGCGCAGCAGGTTTTGTCACCGATGGGGGACTGCGCGACGGTCACGTTCTGAGTCAACTCCCCTTCCCGACCTACGCCGCAGCCGTCACCATCACCACCCGCGCCGCCTGGCACCACGTCGCCGACCTGCAGGTACCCATCGGCTGCGGCGGCGTCGCCGTGTACCCCGGGGACGTGCTCGTCGCAGACCGCGACGGCATCATCGTCGTCCCGCGCTCGCTGGCCGCCGAGATCGCCGACCCTGCCCTCGAACAGGAAAACCTCGAAGCCTACGTCGCCACCAAGATTCAGGCCGGTGAACCGCTGTCCGGCAACTACCCGCCGGGTGAGAAGACCATCGCGGAGTACAAGGCCACCCTCGTCCAGCAGTAGCGCCGCCGGATTGGCCCGCCGTACCCGAAGTCGTGACACCGATCAGACGGACCTCCCATAAGGAAGAGATATGTCTACGCCCCAACGTATTTCGCCGTCCAACGCCGCCGACCCCGGTTGGTGGGATCGGGCGGCCTGTCGGGGAATGGGCGATGATCTCTTCTTCGACCGTACAACGAACCGCGCCAGGCCCAGCTGCAACGACTGTCGCTGGCCAAGACCGTCTGCCAGGACTGCCCCGTCGTGATCGCTTGTCGGGATTACGCGTTGCAGCAGGGTGAACCGTACGGCGTCTGGGGTGGGCTCTCCGAGCATGAACGTGCGGTATTGCTGGGCGTTCGGACCCTGCGCTACGCCGGCGTCAACCGTCAGCGACATCTGACCGCGACACCGGACATTCGCCCAGCCGACGACACCACCCCCTGACATCGCTGACCGCGACACCACCCTGGAAGGACCGACACCCATGGAACCCCTCCGCATAGGCATCCTCGGAGCCGCCCGGATCACCAACCTGGCGCTCATCAAGCCGGCCAAGATCACCGGCACCCGACTGGTCGCCGTCGCTGCCCGGGACCCCCAGCGCGCCAGCGCATTCGCGGAACTGCACGGCATCGAACGGGTGCACCAGTCCTACCTGGACGTCATCAATGATCCCGACGTCGAAGCTGTGTACAACCCGCTGGCCAACAGCCTGCACGCGACATGGAACAAGGCTGCCCTGGCCGAGGGAAAGCATGTGTTCACCGAAAAGCCTTCTGCCAACAATGCGAGCGAAGCCGAGGAAGTCGCCACTCAGGTCGGCGTCACCGACCGGCAGTTCTTCGAGGGCTTCCACTACTACTGGCACCCGCTGATCGCCAGACTGCATGCCATTCTCGCCAGCGGCGAACTCGGTGAATTGCGGCACGTGGAAACCGTGATGGACATGCCGGCCCCGGACGCCACCGATCCACGATGGTCATTGGAACTGGGCGGGGGCGCCCTGATGGACCTCGGCTGTTACAGCCTGCACTCCATGCGGATCCTCGCCCCGGTCCTCGGTGGCGAACCCACGCTGATCAGCGCGACCGGTGGCGAACGGGAAGGGCACCCCGGCGTCGACGAATGGCTCACTGCGGAACTGCAGTTCCCGAACGGCGTCACCGGCACTGCCGGGTGCAACATGGCCAGCGATCACCAACAGATGAGTCACCGGCTGATCGGCACCCTCGGGGAGGCGGTCATCAAAGACTTCGTCAATCCGCACAACGACGACCGGCTGATCGTCACCACCAAGGATGAGACGCGGACCGAACATCTCGGCAACCGATCCTCCTACACCTACCAGCTCGAAGCGTTCACCACCGCCATTCGCAGCGGCGTCCCCGCCCGCACCGACGCCGCCGACGCGGTCAAGACCATGAGCCTCATCGACGAGTGTTACCTGGCCGTGGGAATGAAGCCGCGGCCTGCCCCGTAGCAGGCTCGACAATCGCGCGTCCCCCACCACGAAGAAACGGAAGGCGTTATCGTGCAACGACATTCCTGCCAGGGCCCAGAGGTCGGCACGGCCGCCGGTGACCTCGGATGACGGCGACCGCGCGCGAGGGGGTACAGGAGGGACTCACTGCCCGCGACGAACTGATGGCCACCTGTTGGACCAGCGCCGGTGACGCGGCCTCCGACCGAGCGGACCTGCGCAGCCCGCTGACCCTCCGGGAGCGGATCGAGGCGGCATCATCCGCCGGCTACCGGGGCTTCGGCCTGCTCTCGGACGATCTGCCCGCCGCTGTGGCGGCCTACGGTCTGCCCGGAATCCGATCGATGCTCGCGGACAATGGAATCAAGTACCTCGAGCTCGAGGGAATCCCCTTCTGGTGGTCCGACGGCCCCCAAGGGGAGGAGTCCGATCGGGTCCGGCACAGCCTGCTGGAGGCCGCGGAAGTGCTGGGCGCCAAGCACATCAAGGTGACGCCCGACGGTGACGACGGCCCCTGGGACCGCGGGAAATGGGCCGAAAAGTTCGCCGAGCTCGCTACCCAGGCGCAGGGCGTCGGCGTGCGACTGGGCATCGAATTCTTCCCGTGGTCGAACATCAAGACGTTGCACGACGGCCTGCAGCTCGTCGCCGACGCCGGCAACGACGCCGGAGGTGTCGTCATCGACACCTGGCACATCGCTCGTGCGCACACACCGCCCGCCGACCTCGCGAGGGTGCCGCTGGACCGGATCATCGGCGTCGAGCTGAACGACGCCGACGAGCAGGTGATCGGCACGCTGTTCGAGGACACGGTTCATCGTCGAAGGTACTGCGGGGAGGGCGTTTTCGAGCTGCCCGCGATGATCGCGGCCTTGCGGACCGCGGGGTGGAACGGGCCATGGGGCGTGGAAATCCTGTCCAACGAACACCGATCACTTCCGGTGGAAGCGGCGCTCCGCCGGGCCGCGGAGAGTGCCCGCAGCGTGCTGGAGCTCGCCAGAAAGTGACCTCCGGCAGCTCTGGGTGTGACGACTTCGGCCTCCTGCTCCATTCCCTGTTGTCGGCTGACACCCCTCCGGTCGTAAGGTCTCTGCATGCCGGACGCCGCGCCACGACCCGAGCCGTTCAGCCCGCAGAGCGACCCCGCCGCGCTCGACGACCTCCGCTCGCGGCTGCGCGCCACCCGCTGGCCGGACGCGCCCGAGGGCGCCGGGTGGTCGATGGGGACCGACATCGACTACCTCCGTGGGCTCGTCGGCTACTGGGCGGACGGCTTCGACTGGCCGGCGCAGGAGGCGGCGCTGGCCCGGCTGCCTCGGTTCCACGTCCCGCTCGCGGGCATGAAGATCCATTTCGTGCACGCCAGGGCCAATGTGCCGACAGTGCCAAATGAGCCGACTGTGTCTACCGGGCAGGCCTTTCCGGTGCTGCCGCTGATCCTGAGCCACGGGTGGCCTGACTCGTTCTGGCGCTACGCCAAGGTCGTCCCGTTGCTCACCGACCCCGGAGCGCACGGCGCCGACCCCGCCGATGCGTTCGACGTGGTCGTGCCCGATATGCCAGGCTTCGGGTATTCCGACCGGCCCACCGGGCGGCCGCTGGACTCGATCGCAGTCGCCGGCCTCTGGGCCGAGCTGATGAGCGTCCTGGGGTACCAGCGGTTCGGTGCGGCAGGCGGCGACATCGGCAGCCACGTCAGCCGCTTTCTTGCGCTCGACCACCCCGATCGGGTTGTGGCTGTCCACCGCACGGACGCCGGTGTCCCGGTTTTCACCGGCGATCCGGCGGACCTCGCGCCCGAGGAACGCGAGTGGATCGCCGGCGGGACGGCGTGGGGCGCGGCCGAGGGTGCGTACGCCGCCATGCACCGGACCAAGCCGCAGACCGCCGCGGTCGGGCTCACCGACTCACCGGCCGGCCTCGCCTCGTGGATCGTCGAGAAGCTCCGGGCATGGAGCGACTGCGACGGCGAGATCGAGCGGAGCTTCACGAAGGACGAGATCCTCACGAACATCACCATCTACTGGCTCACCGAAACGATCGGCTCGTCGATGCGGATGTACCGTGCGAACGCCGCGATCCCACCGGCCCAGCACGCCCGCCGGGTCGAGGTGCCGTCCGGCTTCTCGCTGTTCCCCGGCGATCTTCTCCGCCCGCCGCGGGCGTGGCTGGAGCGCGTGGCGAATGTCGTGCGGGTCACCGAACCCGCCCGTGGCGGGCACTTCGCGCCGTTCGAGGAGCCCGAGTTGTATGCGGAAGAGCTGCGCGCATTCTTCCGGCCGTACCGGGCCGCGGCCACGGGGTGAGGGGCCGCCGGGTCAGCCGGATGTTGGTCGGCGCCGATCTCACACGGTGAAGGCGGCCCTGAATCGTTCGACGGCGTCCAGCGGATCCGCCGAGGCCCAGCCTTCCAGGCCGACCACCCCGTCGTACCCGAGCCGATCGAGCGCGGCGGCGACGGCCGGATAGTTGATCTCGCCGGTGCCGGGCTCGCAGCGACCAGGGACGTCCGCGACTTGGATCTCGCCGACCACGGGCAGGGCCCGCTCCACCAGTTGGATCAGGTTCCCCTCGCCGATCTGGGCGTGGTACAGGTCGAGATTCATTCGCAGGTGCGGATTGTCGACGGCCTCGACCAGCGCGAGAGTGTCAGCGGCGCGGGCGAACGGGGTACCCGGATGGTCGACGGCGGTGTTCAGGTTCTCCAGGGTGAACACCCGGCCCGCCCGCTCGCCGAGTTCGGCCAGCCGGCTCAGCGTTCGGACCGCGGTCAGCCACATCGTGGGCGACACCACCTCGGACGCGATCACCGGCAGGCCCTTGTCGTCCAACCCGGTGCCGTGCACATTCAGCCGCGGGCAGTTGAGTTGCTCGGCGACCTTCAGCGACTGTGCTGCGGTGCGCAGCAGTTCGTCGGCACCGGCTTGGTCGGCCAGGGTGCCGGTGATGTAGCCGGTCATCGACGAGAAGGTCGCGCCGGTCGCGGCCAGCGCCTCGATGTCCTTCTTCGTCCAGTCCCAGATCTCCACCTCGAAGCCCAGCTCGTCGATGCGGCGGACCCGGTCCAGGAACGGGAGGTCCACGAAGACCATCTCGGCGGACACCGCCAGCCGGAAGCTCACTTGGCCAGCTCCTCGATGAGCACCGGACGAGAAGTTTCCACCGACTGTGCGGCTGCTATGGCGATTTCCAGGGCACTGCGGGCGTCCTCGCCGGTGACCGGCGCGGGCGTCCCGTCGCGAACCGCGCCGACGAAAGCGGCCAGCTCCGCCGTGTAGGCGTCGGACAGCAGTTCCTGGTCGCTGCGAACGGTCTCGGCCAGCTGTCCGGCCGCTCCGGAGAAGACCATCCCGGTCCGGCGCCCGTCACCCATGGTGGCCATGCCGCCCGAGCCGAGCACCTCCCCGCGGACGTCGTAACCGTAGGCCGCCTCGAAGCACGCCTCGGCCGTCCCGACCGCGCCGTTGTCGAAACGCACCACCACGACGGCGGTGTCCATCAGCCCGCGGTCCCGCCATTCCGGTTCGACCAGTGCGTCGGCGGTGGCGAAGACCTCGACCGCGGTCGCGCCCGGGTTCAGGAATCGCAGCGCGTCGAAGTCGTGGATCAGGGTCTCCAGGAAGATGGTGTTCGGCGCGACCCGGGCCGGGTCGAAACCGCCGGGGTCGCGGGTCACCGAGCGCAGCAGGCGCGGCGTGCCCAACCGGCCGTCGTCGAGCAGCGCCCGCGCCGCAGCCCAATCCGCAGCGAACCTGCGGTTGAACCCGACCTGCAGCACTACACCGGCGGCGTGGGCGGCGTCGATGGCCCGGTCGGCGTCGGCAAGGGTGACCGCCATGGGCTTTTCGCAGAAGACGCCCTTGCCCGCCGCGGCGGCGGCGACCACCAGGTCGGCGTGGAAGCGGGCCGGTGCGGCGATGACCACGGCGTCGATCTCCGGGTCGGCGAAGGCATCGGCCGCATCGGTGAAGAATTTCGGCGCGCCCAGGCTCGCCGCCAACTGTTCCGCGGCGCCGGGAGCCGGGTCGGCTACCGCGGCCAAGACCGCGCCGGGCAACCGGCGGGCCAGCGTCTCACCATGGAACGCACCCATCCGTCCCGAACCGATCAACGCCACCCGAATCGGACCCCGTGCCTGCGCCATGCTGCTCCCTCGTGTTCATGGAACCGTTGGTTTTATAGAACGTTATAGGCATCATGGTGGCGCGCGGGCCCGGCGTCAAGGCCTTCTTGTAGAACGTTATAGGTCGGTTGAGCTAGAGTCGGGGGGTGGCCGAATCTCCGCAGCCGGGCCGGGACCGGCGACCGACGCTGACCGACGTGGCGGCGAGGGCCGGCGTCTCCACCGCGCTGGTGTCGACCGTGATGCGGGATGTCCCCGGTGCCAGTGCCGCCACCCGTCAGCGGATCCTGCAGGCCGCGGAGGACATCGGCTACCGCCCGGACGCCCGGGCCAGGCTGCTCCGCAGCAATCGCAGCCGCCTCATCGGCGTCACCTTCGGCGTGCAGCACGCCTTCCACGGCGACCTGGTCAGCGGGCTGTACGACGCCGCGGACGCCACTGGCTACGAGATCGCGCTCAGTGCAGTCACTCCCAGCCGTGACGAACGCCGGGCCGTTGGCAGCCTGCTGCAGGATCGTTGCGAGGCAATGATTCTGCTCGGTCCGCAATCGCCTGCCGGGTACCTTGCCGAACTCGGTGAAGGCTGCCCGGTGGTCGTGGTCGCTCGCCCGGTCAACGACCGCCGGGTCGATGTGGTTCGGACCGCCGACGACGACGGACTGGAGCAGGCCGTCGACCATCTGGTCGCGCTCGGCCACCGGAGCATCGCGCACATCGACGGCGGTCGTGCGCCCGGCGCGGCGGAGCGTCGCCGGGGGTACCGGCGCGCCATGCATCGGCATGGGCTCGATGCCGACATCCGCATCGTGCCAGGTGGTCTCAGTGAGGAGGAAGGGGCGCAGGCCGCCCGCACGCTGCTCACGGCGGAATCCCGGCCAACCGCTGTTGCCGTGTTCAACGACCGCGCAGCGACCGGCGTGCTGGACGTCCTGCGGGCATCAGGTCTGGCCGTGCCGGGCGATCTCAGCGTCGTCGGCTTCGACGACAGCAGGCTGGCCAGGCTGTCCCACATCGACCTGACCACCGTCGCGCAGGACGCCCGGCGGATCGCGGCCCTCGCGGTCGACCGGGCGATCGACCGCATTCACGGCACTCCCGTGGTGCGCCGGGAGATCGTCATCCCGCCGCACCTGATCGTCCGCGGTACCACCGCTGCGTACCGTCCACCGATTGACCGAACGGCGCATTGACTGCTGCCCGGGCGGGCCTATGCCTCGTGCTCGGCGGGTTCGGCGATGCACGCCGTGCCGATCCGGACGAAACCCACTCCCGCGTACACCCTGGCGATGTCCTCCGAGCCCGCGGTCAGGAAACACAGTTCCGCGCCGTGGGCCGCGGCGTCAGCGGTGAGCGCGTGGGTGACGGCCGCGCCGAGCCCGCGGCGTCGGTGCGCGGGAAGCGTTCCCACACCGGTGATCTCGGTGACGGTGCCACGTGGTGAGTGGCTGCCGCCGCTGACCGGCCCGGTCGCGTCCTGGGCCACGGCGACCACCGTCAGCCCGTCGCGAATATCGGCCCGTGCCGATTCGTGTCGATGATCGGGGGCGGTGGCGGCGTCCCGCTCCGCAGAGCCGACAGCGCCCACTCCCGTGCCCGGCGTACCGAACGACAGACCGATTGCCGCCAGCGCCGACGGCAGGGCCGGATCGTCGGCCGGCAGAATCCGCACCGCGTACCCGGGGGGAATACTCGCCGGGAATTCCTGACGCAGCACCATCAAGGGCAGCATCTGCACGCTGAGCCCCGCCGTTCGCGCGGTCGCTGCCAGGTCGGGATGGATGTCGTGAATCCACTCGAATGCCAGCGGTTGGTGGAGGACCCGTTGCCTGGCAAGGACCTGACGGAAATCCGCCGGGTCGGGCGGGGTCGGTCGGGGCCCGGCGCTGGCTCGGGGCTGGGCCGGGCGTAGAACGAGCGTCCCGGCCGCCCGACGAACAGGGTGAACGGACCGATCTGCTCGGTGACGGCCGCCGCCCGCGGCACCGTGTCGCAGTACGCGTCGATCCGCTGAAATTCGTCGACCATCCGCGGATGATCCCAGCAGCCGACCCGCGGGCAAACAACAAAACGCGAACTCAGCTCGCGGCGAGCTCTTCGGCGAGCGCGGCGGCGAACGCGTCGACGTCATCGGGTGTGGTGTCGAACGCGCACATCCAGCGGACCTCGCCGGTGGCCGGGTTCCAGTCGTAGAACCGGAACCGCTGCCGCAGCCGGTCCGCGACCGCCGGGTCGAGGATCGCGAAGACCGCGTTGGCCTGCACCGGTTGGGTGATCTTCACGCCGTCCAGCTGCTCCACGGCGGCGACCAGCCTGGCGGCCATCGCGTTGGAGTGCCGGGCCGACCGGATCCACAGGTCGCCCTCGAGCAGCGCCACCAGCTGGGCCGAGACGAAGCGCATCTTGGACGCCAGCTGCATGTTCATCTTCCGCAGGTAGGGCAGCCCCACCGCGGCCTCGCTGCGCAGCACCACGACCGCCTCACCGAACAGCAGCCCGTTCTTCGTCCCGCCGAAGGACAGCACGTCGACCCCGGCGTCGGTGGTGAACGCCCGCAGCGGTTGGTCGAGACTGGCTGCGGCGTTGGCGATCCGGGATCCGTCCAGGTGCAGCCGCATGCCCAGCGGGTGGATGTGCTCGGCGATCGCCCGGATCTCCTGTGCCGTGTAGGCGGTGCCCAGCTCGGTGGTCTGGGTGATGGACACCACCAGCGGCTGGGCCCGGTGCTCGTCGCCCCAGCCCCAGGCCTGCCGGTCGATCAGCTCCGGGGTGAGCTTCCCGTCGGGGGTGGGCACGGTGAGCAGCTTGAGCCCGCCGACCCGCTCCGGCGCGCCGTTCTCGTCGGTGTGGATGTGCGCGTTCTCGCTGCACACCACCGCGCCCCAGCGCGGCATCATCGCCTGCAGCGACAGCACGTTGGCGCCGGTGCCGTTGAACACCGGGAAGACCTCGACACCGGACCCGAAGTGCTCGCCCATCACCTCGTGCAGCCGCGCGTGTAGACGTCCTCGCCGTAGGAGATCTGATGCCCGCCGTTGGCCTCGGCCAGCGCGGCCAGAATTTCCGGGTGCGCGCCCGCGTAGTTGTCGGAGGCGAAGCCGCGGCGGGTGGGGTCGTGCAACGTCGTCACAGTGCTGATCTTTCCGTCGATGGTGCTCGTCATGGGCGGAGTCCAGGGTAGGCGGCGAGGGCGCGGCAACTCGAACCGCCACTGGGTAGCCCGGTCGGTCGCTGGGATCAGCGGTTCAGCTCAGCGGGATCCTGGCGCCGTTCAGGTCGGCGGCATCTCTCGCCCAGAGGCCGACGATCTCCCGCGCCAGGTCGCCGGTGTCGGTGAACCCGGGAAACTGTCCGCTCCGGCGCCGCTTCCCGCATCGCGCCGTCGACCAGCGCCTTGACCACCAGGATCACCGCCGCGCTGGTCTGCGGGACGGGGCGTGTCCTTGCGTCCGGACTGCGACCGGCGGAACGAATCGGCCAGCGCGCGCATCCACGCCTCGGCGGCGGCCTTCGCCGCGGCGTAGTTGGCCGATCCCGCCGCCGGTGTGTCGACGGCCGTGCCGGACACGATCACCGCGCGGCCGGCCTGGGATGCGACCAGGTCGTCGTGGAAGGCGAGGGTGACGTGCCGCAGGGTCTGGATCAGGCCGTTGTCCAGGAACCGCCAGTCCGCATCGGTGTTGGCGGCGAACGTGCCGCCGCCGCGGAAACCGCCCACCAGGTGGACGATCCCGTCGACGGGTCCGTGACCTGGCGTGGATGCGCCGGGCCAGCTGCTGCACGCTGCCGGGGTCGCCGAGATCGGCGACCTCGACGGCGATACCGGGAATCTGCCCGGCCAGGTCCGACAACCGCTGCGGTGACTGGCCGACCGCGACCACCGTCGCACCGGCGGCCGCCAGCGCGCGGGTCGCCGGCCGGCCGGCCGAACCGGCGGCCCCGGTGACCACCACCAGGCGGCCGCCGACACCACTCATCCGGTGATTCCCCGGGTCGCTTCCACCACGGGGGAGAGCTTACGGCTCAGCGCCTCGTGGAACATCGACAGCGGGAACTCGTCGGGCAGCACCGCGTCGGTCAGCCCGCGCGGCGGACCGCTGACCGGGAGCGCGTCGGCGCCCTTGGCCCAGACGGATGCCGGGTGCGGCGTCACGGTGGCGGAGATCAGCTCGTACGCGGCGAGCCAGTGGCACACCTTGGGCCGGTCGATGGAGCGCCAGTACAGGTCGTTGATCTGCTCGCCCAGTTCCATCACACAGTCGGCGACCCGGTCCCATTCGATGGACAGCCGGTTGTCGGTCCAGTTCAGCACCCGGTGCTGGTGCAGCCAGGCGAACAGCAACTGCCCGCCGAGACCGTCGTAGTTCTTGACCCGGGAGCCGGTGATGGCGAACCGGAAGACCCGGTCGAACAGCACCGCGTACTGCACCAGGCGGGCGTGCGGGTGGCCGCCCTGCCGTTCCAGCGCAACGGCTTCGGCGAAAGCCGTGAGGTCGCAGCGCAATTCCTCCAGCGAGTAGAGGAAGAACGGCATCCGCTGCTTGATCATGAACGGGTCGAACGGCAGGTCGCCGTGCATGTGCGTGCGGTCGTGGATGAGATCCCACATCACGAAGGTCTCTTCGGCCAGCTTCTGGTCCTCCAGCAGCCGGGCGGCGTCCGGCGGGAGCGCGAGGTGGGTGATCTCGGCGGCCGCGGTGACGACGCTGCGGAAGCGGGCGGCCTCCCGGTCGGCGAAGATGGCGCCCCAGGTGAACTTCGGAATCTCCCGCATGGCAACGGTTTCCGGGAAGAGCACGGCCGAGTTGGTGTCGTAGCCCGCGGTGAAATCCAGGAAGCGGATCGGCACGAACAGCTTGTTGGAGTACTTGCCGGACTCCAGTTCGGCGACGAAATCCGGCCAGATGGTCTGCACCAGAACGGCTTCCATGTGCCGGTCGGGTGACCCGTTCTGGGTGTACATGGGGAAGACGATGAGGTGCTCGCGCCCGTCCACCCGTTGCCGCTCGGGGTGGAACAGCACCAGCGAATCCAGGAAATCCGGCTCGGTGAAACCACTCTCGCCCCACCGGGTGAAGTCCTTGACCAGTGCCGAGAGGTAGTCGGCGTCGTGCCGGTAGCTGGGCATCAGTTCGGTGACGGCCTCGACAACGACGTGGACGTGGTCGGCGGCTGCGCCGTGGTTCCCGACGTCGGGGACGGAGCCGTCGGCGGCCTGCAGGGTTTGCAGGCCGGTGACCGCGGCCTTGAGTCGTTGCCACGCAGGATGTTCCGTCGCCTCGGTGCGGATCGGGCGGCGATGCGCGCTGCAGATGACCGGCGGCGTAGGTGACCGCGGACATCAGCAGCTCGTCCGCGCCGGTACCGGAAACGGCCAGCACGACGACCCTTCCCCGGTCCAGCTCGGCCACCGCAGCCACCGGCTCGCCGCGGAATCCGCGGTGATCGACGGTCCGGAGCAGCGCGGCTGCGGGGGCGTGCAGCTGCAGCGCGCCGGGTGGCAGTCAGCGCGGAGGGATCAACCCGGGCGAGGAGGTCGAGGTCGGTGACGACGTGCGGCCTCCTCGGCGGTCCCGCAGGTGCCGGGGAGGCCGGCCGCGGTGGCATCGAGAGCCGGTGCTTCCAGCCGGATGCCTGCGACGTCGAGCAGCTGGGCCAGGCCGGGCGAGACGACGTCGCCGGCGTCGGCTGCCGAGGACGACCAGGCCGAGGCCGTCGCGGACGGCGTCGAGAGCTGCGGGCGGCAGGTCCGCGCCCGGGCCGAGGACGACGACGTCGGCGTCGAGACCCGAGGCCGGCCGATATCCGCGTGCGATGACGAGGTCGCGAACCGACGACGTCCAGGACGCTCCGTCGAACACGGCCACCCGTGGAAACTCCACCATGATCACCCCTTCGGCGACATAATCTGTTGTCAACGAGGGTATAGGCCGAAGCAATTACGGTCAATGACCCGACGTGACGGCTGTGTTTCGTTCTCGGTCAGTTCCGGCGGCGCGACTGCGGCCCTGACCGGCCCGATGGTGCCGAGCGGTGGTGCGGCGCGGCAGCGGAAGACCAGGCGACGACGGCTGGCTGACGCCGATCCGGGCACGGTGGGGTCACTGAACAGAGCCGCGAGCAGCGCGGCTGATGCGGACGGCGGGAAGGTTGGTCGAGCGCCCGCGGGTCAGGCGGATGAGCGGGCGGGCACAGCGCGCGCCAGGCGCGGGTCGCGCGGGCGTCACTCGTCGAAGAGCGAGGTGACCGAGCCGTCCTCGAAGACCTCGTGGATGGCCTTGGCCACCAGCGGAGCGATCGAGAGCACGGTGAGGTTCTCGAACTGGTGCTCCGGCGGGATCGACAGCGTGTTGGTGAGCACCACCTCGCACGCGCCGCTGCTGGCCAGCCGCTCGGCGGCGGGATCGGACAGCACGCCGTGGGTGGCGGCGACGACGACCTTCTCCGCGCCGGCGTCCAGCACCTGGCGGACCGCCTTCACGATGGTGCCGCCGGTGTCGATCATGTCGTCGACCACGATGCAGGTGCGGCCGTGCACGTCACCGACCACCCGGTTGGCGACCACCTGGTTGGGCTTGTGCGGGTCGCGGGTCTTGTGGATGAAGGCGATCGGCGCGCCCGCCAGCCGGTCCGCCCAGCGCTCCGCCGTGCGCACCCGGCCGGAATCGGGGGAGACCACCGTCAGGTTGTCGCCGATGTACCGCTCGGCGATGTAGCTGGTCAGCAGCGGCTGGGCGAACAGGTGGTCCACCGGGCCGTCGAAGAATCCCTGGATCTGGTCGGTGTGCAGGTCGACGGTCATCAGCCGTTGCGCGCCGGCGGTCTTGATCAGGTCGGCGATCAGCCGCGCGGAGATCGGCTCGCGGCCACGGTGCTTCTTGTCCTGCCGCGCGTAGGGGTAGAAGGGCAGCACCACGGTGATCCGCTTGGCCGACGCGCGCTTCAGCGCGTCGATCATGATCAGCGTTTCCATCACCCAGGTGTTGATCGGCACACCACAGGACTGCACCAGGAAGGCGTCGGAACCGCGGACCGACTCCTCGAACCGGACGAAGATCTCGCCGTTGGCGAAGTCGTACGCCGATTGCGGGGTCACCGTCACGTCGAGGTACTTGCCCACCTCGTCCGCCAACTCGGGGTAGGCGCGGCCGGAGAAGAGCATCATGCTCTTGCGGGTGTTGATCGAGATGGCGTTCACGCCGGCTGATCTCCTTGCGCAGTGGCTGGTTTCCCGGTGCTGCCGTTCGGCGGGACTGTCTCGGTCGTGCCTGACTTGCCCGACGCGGCCGACTGGCCGCCGTCCGGTGGGGCTGCGCTGCTGACATTCCTGGCCGCCTGCGCCGCCGCCGCGGACGGGGAACCGCTGCGCCTGCGCAGGGTCCAGCCGTCCACCGTGTGCTGCCGACCACGGGCAACGGCCAGATCGCCCGCCCCGACGTCAGCGGTGACCGTGGAGCCCGCGGCCACGTACGCACCGTCGTGCACGGTGACGGGCGCGACCAGGGTGGAATTGCTGCCGACGAATGCGTGGTCGCCGACCACCGTCGGGAACTTGTGGTCGCCGTCGTAATTGGCGGTGATCGTGCCGGCGCCGATGTTGGTCTTGGTGCCGATCGTGGTGTCCCCGACATAGGACAGATGCGGGACCTTGGAACCGGGACCGACGGTGGTGTTCTTCAGTTCGACGAAGGCGCCGACCTTGCTGCCGTCCTCGAGGACGGCGCCCGGGCGGAGGTAGCTGAACGGCCCGACGGTCGCCCTCGGCCCGATCGTGGCGCCCTGGCAGTGCGAGCGGACCACGGACGCCTCGTCGCCGACGGTGCAGGCGATCAACGTGGTGTCCGGGCCGATGGAGCAGCCGGACCCGATGGTGGTGCCGGCCTGCAGTTGGGTGCCGGGCAGGATTTCGGTGTCCGGTCCGATCGTGACGTCGGCGTGCAGCCAGGTGGTGGCCGGGTCGTGCACGGTGACGCCGGCCAGCTGCGCTCGGCGGACGAGCCGGGCATTGAGCTCCTTGGCCAACGCGGCCAGCTGCACCCGGTCGTTGACACCCTCGGTCTCGATGGCGTCGGGGACCTGAACCGCGCCGACCCGGCCGCCGTCGCTGCGCGCGATGCCGACCACGTCGGTCAGGTACTGCTCGCCCGCGGCATTGGCGCTGGACAGCCTGCCCAGCGCGTCCGTCAGCACGGCCGCATCGAAGGCGTAGACCCCCGAGTTGACCTCCCGGATCGCTCGCTGCTCGGCGGTGGCGTCCTTCTGCTCGACGATGGCGGTGATGGCGCCGGCCGGGTCGCGGACCACCCGGCCGTAGCCGGTCGGATCGGCGAGGGACGCGGTCAGCACGGTGACGGCGTTGCCGTTGGCCCGATGGTCGGCGGCCAGCGCCGCCAGCGTGCTGGTCCGCAGCAGCGGCACGTCCCCGTAGGTGACCAGCACCGTTCCGGTCAGCTGACCGGTGACGGCAAGTGCGCAGGCGCAGGCGTGGCCCGTTCCGTGCTGCTCCTCCTGGATGGCGGTCAACACCGGAGGCAGATCGGTGGTCGCGGTGAGAAAGGTGGTGACGTCGTCGCGGCCGTGGCCGAGTACCACGACCAGCTGCCGCGGATCGAGACCGGCGGCGGCGGCCAGCGCGTGCCAGACCAGCGGCTTGCCCGCGAGGGGGTGCATCACCTTGGGCAGCCGGGACTTCATCCTGGTGCCCTGGCCGGCGGCCAGCACGATGACCGCCGCGATGTCGCTGAGCGCATCGGGGTCGTTGTCGGGTTCGTCGCCCTGATGTCGCTGGCGAATCCGAGGTGCCGCGGCGTTGGCCTGGGGGAGCGACACGGCGGATCCCTCCTGCGAACGCGGTTCGCGGGGCTCTGTCGGGCCATGCGAAAACGACCCCGGCGTCCGGCTCCCCACCCCGGCGGAGAGCTCCGGTCCGATCGTAGTCGGCGGGAATGGATGCCCTGAACCGCGTGGCCCCATCGGTACGCACCCTCACGCTGCGTGCCCGTGGTCGCTGCGCAAGCTCCGCTCGCGCCGATGGTCGCTCCGCAAGCTCCGCTCGCGCCGATGGTCGCTCCGCAAGCTCCGCTCCGCCGCCAGGATTCGAACCTGGGCCATTGGAACCAAAATCCAAGGTGCTGCCGTTACACCACGGCGGATCGCCCTGGCATCATCCCACGAGCGCGCCCAGGCCAACCGCGACGGCGACAGCGCGCAACTCCCCGCACGTCAGGAAAGGGCAGCATGACGTCTCAGCAGTCCACAGCCCCGGCCGCCGCGGTGCGGCCGCTCGACCCGGTCCGTAACCGATCATCAACGACCAGCGCGCGGTGGCGCCGCAGTCTGCGGTGTATGCGTTCTCGACCATCCCGTTGCTGGCCGTCGCGCTGGCCATCCCGTTCGCCTGGGGTTGGGGTCTCGGTTGGACCGACGTGATCATCGTCGCCGCCTTCTACGTGGTGTCCGGCCTCGGCATCACCGTTGGCTTCCACCGTTACTTCACCCATGGCTCGTTCAAAGCCAACCGGCCGCTGAAGATCGCGCTGGCCGCTGCCGGCCAGATGGCGGTGTAGGGCCCGGTGACCATCTGGGTGGCCGATCACGGCGTCATCACGCGTTCTCTGATCGGGAGGGCGACCCGCACCCCTATGGCTGTTCGGCACCTCGGTGGCGGCGCTGGCCAAGGGGTTTTGGCACGCGCACATGGGCTGGATCTTCGATCGGGACATGTCCAATCAGCAGCGGTTCGCGCCGGACCTGTTGGCGGACAAGGACATCGTTCGGGCGAACAAGTACTTCTGGGTGTGGACCATCGTCCCGGTGGTCGGTCCGGCGGTGGTCGGCGGACTGATCACCATGTCCTGGGCCGGTGCGCTCACCGCGTCCTTCTGGGCCGGGCTCGTCCGGGTGGCGCTGCTGCACCACGTCACCTGGTCGGTCAATTATCTCTGCCACATGATCGGCGGCGGCCGTTCTCCGCCCGTGACCGATCGGCCAATTCTCGCCCTCGCCCTGCTCAGCTTCGGGGAGTCGTGGCACAACCTGCACCGCGCCGACCCGACCTCCCCCCGGCACGGCGCGCTGCGCAGGCGATGGACACTCGGCCAGGGTGATCTGGCTCCTCGAACGATTCGCACTGGGCCAGCAAGGTCCGCTGGCCCAGTGCGCAGCGACTCGCCCGGATCCGGGCGACCGCGGGCGAGATGGTCACCGACGGCAAGGGCCGGCGACCGATTCCCGTTGATCGACGAGGCCTCGGCCGCACAGTCGGGTTGGGTCGGCGGCGTACTGTGAAGCCATCACCCCTCGTCGAGCCGACGAGGGGTTTTCAGCGTGTTAGACGGACGCGGGAGCGATGAGAATTGAGACGGATATCCGGTCGAAAGGGAGCGCGGTGAACTGCGGAGCGTTGCGTGGGCTGTTGGCGGCTGCTGCAGCCGACCCGTTCTTCACCGCGATCGGCGAGACAGCCGGTTCGAT
>CAVPYD010000015.1:0-181587 GCA_963709895.1 uncultured Actinomycetota bacterium
GGCGTGGATCAACATCGCCGGCGCGGCTGAACTTCGCTGTTGTTGTGGGACGGGTGGGACTGAAGCGCACGAGTTCATCCGCGCAATTCGGTGTGGACCGTGGGCCTGACGCGCTGACCGACCGACGCATCGAACGATCGACGGGCCGAGGCTGACCCACTGGCAGGTGTATCGGGCCTGCAGGACTCCTCCGGCCGCGCATGACTGACGGTGCCGTCTGATATCCAGAACCCATGACAACCGCACCCTCGACGACCCGCGCCCCGCGCAGGTCCGCCGCGGGCGCGCGGCAGCCCGCGGTCGAGCTGCCGGTCGCCAGGGTGGCCGTCGAGGTCCCGCTGGCCCATCTCGACCGGCCGTTCGACTACCTGGTCGACGAGCGGGACAGCGCCGCGGCCAGACCGGGGGTCCGGGTGCGGGTCCGATTCGCCGGCAGGCTGGTCGGCGGCTACGTGCTGGCGCGGCAGGCCGAGTCCGCGCACCAAGGACGGCTCGGCTACGTCGAGCGGGTCGTGTCGCCCGAGCCGGTGTTGACGGCGGAGATCGCCGACCTGGCAAGGGCGGTGGCCGACCGGTACGCGGGCACCCTGGCGGACGTGCTGCGCCTGGCGGTCCCGCCCCGGCACGCGAAAGCCGAGGCGTCGCTGGCAGATCCGGCCGCCAAGGCCGAGCCGGCGGCCCCGGAGGCACCACCGGTAGCGACTTCGGGGCAGCCGGCAGCCGGAGACGACGGCTGGGCCCGGTACCCCGCAGCACCGGCGTTCCTGGCCGCCGTCCGCGACCGGCGGCCCGCCCGCGCGGTGTGGCAGGCGCTGCCCGGTGAGGACTGGCCCGAGCGGCTGGCGGACGCCGCCGCGGTCGCCGCCGGGGCCGGCCGCGGAGCCCTGCTCATCGTTCCCGACGCCCGCGACCTGCACCGTCTTGACGTCGCGCTGACGGCCGCGCTGGTCGGCCATCCGCACCTGACGCTGGCCGCCGACCTCGGGCCTGCCGAGCGCTACCGCCGGTTCCTGGCGGTCCGCCGCGGTGATGTCCGCATCGTCGCCGGCACCAGGGCCGCGGTGTTCGCGCCGGTGGCCAACCTCGGTCTGGTGGCCGTCTTCGACGACGGTGACGACCTGCTCGCCGAACCGCGCGCGCCGTACCCCAACGCCCGCGAGGTGCTGATGATGCGCTCGGCCGCCGGGTCGTGCGCCCTGCTGGTCGGCGGTTTCGCCCGCACCGCGGAGGCACAGCTGCTGCTCGACTCCGGCTGGGCACATCCGATCACCCCCGGCAGGGCGGCGGTCCGTGCTGCCGCGCCGCGGATCGAAGCAGCCGGTGACGACTTCGCCACCGGCGCCACCTCGGCGGCCGCGCACGCACGGCTCTCCCCGGCGGCGTTCGCGGCGGCACGGGCCGCCCTCGAGGCTGGGGCGCCGGTGCTCGTGCAGGTACCGCGCAGCGGATACCTACCCATCGTGGCCTGTGCGCGGTGCCGCAGGCAGGCGCTGTGCCGGCGGTGCCACGGACCGCTGGCCCAGACCGCCGGTGGCGGACCACCCAGCTGCCGGTGGTGCGGCGTACCCGAAGCCCACTTCAGTTGCGCCGCCTGCGGTTTCGGCACCATCAGGGCGATGGCCGTGGGTTCGGCGCGGACCGCCGAGGAGTTCGGCCGGGCTTTCCCCGGGGTGTCCGTGCTGTCCTCGGGTGGGTCGAAGGTGCGGGCCACGATCCCGCCGCGGGCCACCGTGGTGGTCGCGACACCCGGCGCCGAACCGATTGTCGACGGTGGGTACGGCGCTGCCCTGCTGCTGGACGGCAGCGCGATGCTCGGCCGACCCGACCTGCGCGCGGCGGAGGAGACGCTCCGCCGGTGGATGGCGGCGGCCGCCCTTGTCCGGCCGGCCGCCGACGGCGGGCGGGTGGTGATCGGTGCCGACGGATCGCTGCCGACCGTGCAGGCCCTGGTGCGCTGGGATCCGGCCGGTCACGCCGCCCGCGAATTGGCGGCCCGGCGTGAGCTGGCGTTCCCTCCGTCCGTGGCGATGGCCTCGATCGAGGGTGACGAGTCCGCGGTGTTGGCCGCGCTGGACATCTTGGCCGTGCCACCTGATGGCGAGCTGCTGGGGCCGGTGGACCTGGCCGAACCCGGTCAGCAGCCCGCCCAATCGGGCTCTGCGGCGGAGCCCGAGGTACGGCTGCGGGCGCTGGTGCGAGCCCCGCTCGCCGGTCGCAAGGCGCTCTGCGCGGCGTTGCAGGCGGTCGCCGCATCCCGCTCGGCGCGCAAGGACCCGGGCAGCGTGCGGATCCGGGTCGACCCGGCCGACCTGTTCTGAGCAAGACCTGTTCTGAGCACGACTCGTTCTGAGCGGCATGGCCTTCGCACTGAGCGAGTGGCCTGGCGCGGGCCGGGCGGATCTGAGCTGGTGGCCTAGCGCAGCCGGGCGAGCAGCCCCGCCTTCACCGCGGGCCACTCCGAGGCCAGGATCGAGAAGACCACAGTGTCCCGGAACGTGCCGTCGGCCCGGCGTTGATGCCGCCGCAGCACCCCCTCGCGCACCGCCCCGAGCCGCGCGATGGCCGCCTGCGACCGGGCGTTCGCAATGTCCGTCTGGATCTTCACCCGGCCGAAGCCGCACCCCTCGAACGCGTGCGCCAGCAACAGCAATTTGCATTCCGGGTTCACCGCGGTGCCCCACACCGACGGTGCGTAACCCGTCCAACCGAGGTGGATCCGCTCGTCGGTCAGCGAGGGGTCACCCAGGCTCGACGTGCCCACCACCGTTCCCGCTGCGCCCAGCGCGCCGTCGGCGACCAACCGGACGGTGTAGCTCACCCGTCCCCGCGACCGGTCGGCGACGGCACCGTCAAGGATCGACCGCATCGCGGCCACGTCGGCCGGTCGGCCGGCCGGACCCCCGGCGAAACCCGCAGCGAACACCCGCGGGTCGTCGAGCGCGGCGAACAACCCGGCCGCGTCACCGATCTCGGTCCGGTCCAGCCGAACCACTGAGCCGACCAGCGGGCGCCCGTCCGGGGCGAGTGCAACCATCGGACCCTCCGGGATCACGGATCAGATCACAGATCATTCGGCGAGCAGGACCCGTGTGGCCGGTCCCCGTCGCGTTCCCGCACACTGTGTCAGGCTGCGTCGGGTCCGGGCATGAGCGCTGTGAGGTCACTGCTCGGCGCCACCCAACCACCGGACCGCCAGCACAGCAACCGCATTCGCTCCCCGAAAGGCCGATCCCCTGCGTATCGTCTTCGCCGGCACCCCCGAGGCGGCGGTGCCATCGCTGCGCTCCGTGCTCGACTCCAGGCACCCGGTCGACGCCGTGATCACCCGCCCGGACGCCAGGCGCGGGCGGGGCCGCACGTTGGCCCGGTCGCCCGTCGGCGAACTCGCCGACCGCGCCGGGATCCCGGTTCTCACCCCCGAATCGGCGCGGTCCGCCGAGTTCAGGGAACAGCTGGCCGCGCTCCGGCCCGACGTCGCGGTGGTGGTGGCCTACGGCGCGCTGCTGCCCGCTCCGGTGCTGGCCGTGCCGACCCATGGTTGGGTCAACCTGCATTTCTCGTTGCTCCCCGCCTGGCGCGGCGCCGCACCGGTGCAGGCCGCCATCCGGGCGGGCGACGAGGTCACCGGGGCCAGTACCTTCCGGCTCGAGGAAGGCATGGACACCGGTCCGGTCTACGGCGTGGTGACGGAGACGGTCCGCCCGCGAGACACCGCCGGGGAGCTGCTCGGTCGGCTCGCCGAGTCCGGCGCCGCGCTGCTGGTGGCCACCCTGGACGGCATCGAGGACGGCACCGTCGTGGCGAAAGCCCAATCAGCCGAGGGGGTTTCGTACGCCGGCAAGGTCACGCCGGCGGACGCCGAGATCGACTGGTCGCTACCGGCGTTCGCGGTGGACCGGTCCGTTCGGTCGTTGACGCCGGCGCCAGGAGCCTGGACCGGCTCGCCCTGGGGGCGGCTCGTCATCGGCCCGGTGGAACCCACCGGCGACCTGGGGCTGGCCGCCGGTGAGCTGGCGGTCGCCAAGAAGGAGGTCCTGGTCGGCACCGGGACAACGGCGGTCCGGCTGGACCGGCTGACGCCGCCGGGTCGGCGGCCGATGCCCGCGGTCGACTGGGCGCGCGGGGTGCGACCCGAGTCCGGGCAGGTATTCGGCCAGGTGGTGACGTGACGCCGAGCGACCCGCCCGCCAACCCGGAACGGCACGGCAACTCTGGACGGCGTCGACCCACCGGCGGCCAGCCCGACCGGACGAAGAAGCGCGGCCCCAGCGGCCCGCCGCGGCGACCGTCGACCCGCCGACCACCCACCCCGGACGAAGCCCGCCGGGTCGCCCTCGACGTGTTGACCGCGGTCCGCTCCCAGGGCGCCTACGCGAATCTGACGTTGCCCGGTCTGCTGACCCAGCGCCGCATCACCGGCCGGGACGCGGCGCTGGCCACCGAGCTGACCTACGGCACCTGCCGGGCACTCGGGCAGTTGGACGCGGTGATCGGTGCCTGCGGCGACCGGGACTTCGCCGATCTGGACGGCGTCGTGATCGACGCGCTGAGGCTCGGCGCCTACCAGTTGCTGCACACCAGGATTCCCCCGCACGCGGCGGTCTCGGCCACCGTCGACCTGGTCAGGGCCGGCGACCGGCCGGGCGGCGCCGGGTACGTCAACGCGGTGCTCCGCCGGGTCAGCGAGGCGGACCTGCAGACCTGGATCGACCGGTTGGCACCCGACGAACGCACCGACCCGGAGGGGCACCTGGCATTCGCCAGGGCGCACCCGCGGTGGATCGTCACCGCAGTCAGCGACGCTCTCGGCGGTGGGCCGGGGAATCCCGACCTCGAGAAGGCGCTGGAGGCGGACGACAAGCCGCCGGCCGTCCACCTGGTCGCGCGGCCGGGCCGCATCGATCGCGTCGAGTTGGTGGCGCTGTCCGGCGGCCGCCCGGCGGCCTACTCGCCCTTCGGGGTATACCTGCACGGTGGGGATCCAGGCGCGCTGCGGCCGGTGGCGGACGGTCGCGCCGGCGTCCAGGACGAGGGGTCCCAGCTGGTCGCCATCGCGCTGACGCTGCCGACCGTCGACGGGCCGGACGGCCACTGGCTCGACCTCGCGGCCGGGCCGGGCGGCAAGGCCGCGTTGCTCGGGGCGCTCGCGGCGGAGCGTGGCGCGCAGCTGGATGCCGTGGAGATCGCCCCGCACCGCGCCGACCTGATCCGCGGCACGGTCCGGGGTTTGCCGGTCCGGGTGCACACCGGCGACGGCCGGCACCCCGATCTGCCCGAGTCCGGATTCGACCGGGTGTTGCTGGACGCGCCGTGCACCGGTCTCGGCGCGCTCCGCCGCCGGCCGGAGGCCCGCTGGCGGCGGCAGCCCACCGATGTCCCGCCGCTGACCACCCTGCAGCGAGAGCTGCTGGCATCGGCGGCCCGGATGGTGCGCCCCGGCGGCGTCATCGCCTACGTCACCTGTTCACCGCATCTGGCCGAGACGGCCGGGGTGATCGGCCGCCGCCCGCCGGGTCTGGAACTCATCGACGCCAGGGAGTGCCTGCCCGGTGTACCCGATCTCGGTCCGGGGCCGACAGTGCAACTGTGGCCGCACCGGCAGGGCACCGACGGGATGTTCCTGGCGCTGCTGCGCCGCAGCTGAGCCGCTGCTGCGCCGCAGCTGAGCCGGTGACGGGCCGCACCTGGGCCGGGCGCAGGTGAGCCGCACTGAGCCACGCCGAGGCCGA
The DNA here is from genome assembly GCA_963709895.1 of uncultured Actinomycetota bacterium. Classification (GTDB taxonomy): domain Bacteria; phylum Actinomycetota; class Actinomycetes; order Mycobacteriales; family Nakamurellaceae; genus Nakamurella. Next base: position 5,730 of record CAVPYD010000015.1, read on the forward strand.
CGCCCCCGGGATTTCGCCACAATCGGGACCAATGACCCGGATCGACCGCATCCGCCGCTGGATAGGCTCGGGCGGTGGCTCCCCTGATCGCTCCCAGCATCCTGTCCGCCGATTTCGCGCATCTGGCCGACGAGGCAGAGGCCGTGGCCGGTGCCGACTGGCTGCACGTTGACGTCATGGACAACCACTTCGTGCCCAACCTGACGTTGGGCCTGCCGGTGGTGAAGTCACTGCTGAAGGCCACCGACATTCCGATCGACTGCCACCTGATGATCACCGACCCCGACCGGTGGGCCGTGGGGTACGCCGAGGCCGGCGCCTACAACGTCACGGTGCACGCGGAGGCCGTCGCCGATCCGATCGCGATGGCGGCGAACCTGCGCGCGGCGGGAGCGAAAGCGGGCCTGTCACTGAAACCCGGTACCGCCCTTGACGACTGGGTCGAGGTCCTCAAGCACTACGACACGCTGCTGGTGATGACGGTCGAGCCGGGATTCGGCGGGCAGGCGTTCATGGCCGACATGATGGGCAAGGTGCGGCAGGCCAGGAAACTGGTCGACACCGGCCACCTGACCGTGATCGTCCAGGTCGACGGCGGGATCAGCGCGAACACCATCGACCAGGCCGCGGAGGCCGGCGCCGACTGCTTCGTCGCCGGTTCCGCCGTGTACTCGGCGCAGGACCCGGCGGCGGCCGTCGCCGCACTGCGGGCATCGGCCGCCCGGCACCGCCCGCCGAACTGATAGCGGACCGCCGTTGGGTCGCCTGGGACTGCTGTGTCCCGGCTGACCCGACGACGCGGAACGGAATACCGGACGGCCCCGGTGGGTAGATAGGGGAGTATGAAGTGTTCGTCGGCGCCGGAAATGGCGGCGCCGACCGGGAGAGGATGATCATGTTCACCGGGATCGTGGAGGAACGTGGCCGGGTCGTCGACCTGCGGCTGGCGGACGAAGGTCACGACCCGGGAGCGGCAGGCTCAGCCCGATTGACCGTGCTCGGCCCGACCGTCGCCGCCGACGCCGGTCACGGCGACTCGATCGCGGTGTCGGGAGTGTGTCTGACGGTGGTCGAGAGGTCAGCGGACACCTTCACCGTCGACGTGATGGCCGAGACGCTGCGCCGGTCCACCATCGGGCGACTGCGCGCGGGTGACGAGGTCAACCTGGAGCGTTCGGTGACGCCATCGACCCGTCTGGGCGGCCACATCGTTCAAGGTCATGTGGACGGAACGGGCACGCTGACGGTGCGCACCCCGCACCCCGGCTACGACGAGATCCGGATCGCGGTGGGAGCCGACCTGGCCCGGTACCTGGCGCCGAAGGGCGCCATCGCGGTCGACGGTGTCTCGTTGACGGTGATCGACGTGGTCGACACCCAGGACGGAGCGGAGTTCGGCATCGGGATCATCCCGGAGACCCGCACCGCCACCACCATCGGGACCGCGCCGCTCGGCGCGACCGTGAACCTCGAGGTCGATGTGATCGCGAAGTACGTCGAACGGCTGATGGCCGTGCGAGAACGGGAGCAGGCATGACGACTGTGGATGTGGGCGCCGGATCACCGGAGATCAAGCCGTCCCACGCCGCCGCGAGCGGCGGTCCGGCGGTGGCGGCGCCGAACGGATCGAGCGGTGATCACGCAGGCGTCACCGAACGGATCTTCGGCCGCGCCGGAATCCCGGTCGACTTGGACGAGCTTGCTCCGCCGCCGCACCGGGAGGTGACGCGACAGCGGTTTCGACACCATCGAGTTCGCCGTCTCCGAGATCGCCGCGGGCCGCGCCGTGGTGGTGGTCGACGACGCAGGACCGGGAGAACGAGGGCGACCTGATCTTCGCCGCCGAGCTGGCCACCCCGGAACTCGTCGGGTTCACCATCCGGTACTCCTCCGGGGTGATCTGCGTGCCGATGACCGGCCCGGACTGCGAGCGGCTCGAACTCCCACCGATGTACTACGTCAACCAGGACCGGAAGGGCACCGCCTACACGGTCTCCGTCGACGCGAAAGACAATGTCACGACCGGGCATCTCGGCCGTCGAACGGGCGCAGGACGATCAGGCTGCTGGCCGATCCGGGCACCACGTCGGACGAGCTGACCCGGCCCGGGCACGTCGTTCCCGCTGCGGGCCGCGCGAGGGCGGGGTGCTGACCCGGCCCGGGCACACCGAGGCCGGCGTCGATCTCGCCCGGCTGGCCGGGCTGCGGCCGGTCGCCGTGGTGTGCGAGGTGGTCAACGACGACGGGTCGATGGCCCGGCTGCCCGAGCTGCGGGTCTTCGCCCGGCAACACGACCTGGCGTTGATCTCCATCGCCGATCTCATCGCCTACCGCCGCACCCAGGAGGTCCAGATCAGACGCGTCGCCAACGCCCGACTGCCGCTACCGCAGGGCGAGTTCCGAGCCGTCGGCTACATGAGCACGGTGACCGGTCGCGAGCTCATCGCGCTGGTCTGCGGCGACATCGGCGACGGCGAGGACGTGCTGGTCAGGGTGCACTCCGAGTGCCTGACCGGCGACGTGCTCGGGTCGCTGCGCTGCGACTGCGGGCCCCAGCTGCACGCCGCACTGCACGCGGTGGCGAACGAGGGCCGCGGCGTGGTGCTCTACATCCGCGGTCATGAGGGCAGGGGCATCGGGCTGCTGGACAAGCTGCGGGCGTACGAACTGCAGGACGCGGGCGCCGACACGGTGGATGCCAACCTCGCGCTCGGCCTGCCGTCGGATGCCCGCGAGTACGGCACCGGCGCGCAGGTGCTCGCCGACCTCGGCATCCGCTCCATGCGGCTGCTCACCAACAACCCGGCGAAGCGGGCGGGTCTGGAGGGCTACGGGCTGCACATCATCGGCCGCGTCGCGCTGCCGGTCTCGCAGAACCCGGAGAACCTGCGGTACCTGACCACCAAGCGGGATCGGATGGGCCACGAACTGGACGGTCTCGGCCATGCCTAGGCCGATCGCCGCGCGACGCCGCGCCGCCCGACTTCGGGCCGCGATCCGCGACGGCAGCGGGCGATGAGCGGCGAGGGTCGCCCCCCGCTGGACATCCCGCAGGCCGCGGGTCTGCGGGTCGGGATCGTCGCGACCAGCTGGCACGCCGAGATCACCGACGCGCTGCTCGGCCGAGCGCTCTGGCTGGCCGCCCAGGCCGGTGTCGGCATGCCGACGGTGGTGCGGGTGCCGGGCGCCATCGAGCTCGCGGTGGTGGCGCAGGAACTGGCGTCCTCGCACGACGCGGTGGTCGCGTTGGGCGCGGTGATCCGGGGCGGCACACCGCATTTCGAGTACGTCTGCGACGCGGTGACGGCGGGGTTGACCAGGGTGGCGCTGGACTCCGGGGTGCCGGTCGGCAACGGGGTACTCACCTGCGACACGCTGGAGCAGGCCATCGCCCGCAGCGGCGGGCCGGGAGCGTCCGAGGACAAGGGCGCCGAGGCGATGTCCGCAGCATTGGCCACGGCCCTGGTGCTCCGCGAGCTGCGCTCGCCGGGCGGCCGGATGGGCTTCGGTCGATGACCGGCCCTGGCGCCGGTCGCGGCACCGGACCGGGCCCCGGCTCCGAGTCCATCCCGGAGCGGACGCCGGGTGCTCCGGTGTTGCTGCAGGTCAGGCCGCGCCGGATCACCATCCTGGCGTCGATTGCGGCGACCCTGGTGATCGGCTCGATGGTCGTGATCGGGCTGCTGCTACGGGACACCAACGAAGGTGTGACCTTCACCGTCAACGACCAGATCGGCCTGATCGGCATCGGCCTCGTGCTCGGCGCCGTGATCATGACGGCGGCCCGGCCGCGGCTGCGCGCGGACGAGAACGGGATGGCCATCCGCAACGTGTTCGGCGAGACCTTCGTGCCATGGGCGCTGGTGGTGCGGGTGGCGTTCCCGTCCGGCGCGCACTGGGCCGAGCTGCAGATGCCCGACGACGAGCTGAAAGCGGTGATGGCGATCCAGGCCATGGACCGCGGGCGCGCGGTGACGGCGCTCGAGCGGTTGCGCGCCCTGCACCAGCGCTACGCCCCGCCCCCGCCGGTGTCCTCGGCGGCGCCGCCCGAACGCAGCGGCCCGACCGAGCTCGACCCGCAACGACCGCTCGGCCGGCTGGAGATCATCGACCGGCAGAAGGCCGCGGAGCGGGATCGAGACCTGGCTGCCAAAGCAAGCCGCCAAGCAAGCTGCCCAGCAGGGGGTCAGGCCGGCCAAAGGTGAGAGGAAGCGGTGACGGCCACGGTCACCCAGGACGATCTGCGTCATCTCCGGCGGTGCGTCGAGCTCGCCGCCGAGGCCATCGAGGCCGGTGACGAACCGTTCGGTTCGGTGCTGGTCGCCGCCGACGGCCGGGTCCTGTTCGAGGACCACAATCACGTGGTCTCCGGCGACGGCACCCGCCATCCGGAGTTCGAGCTGGCCCGCTGGGCCGGCGAGCACCTGTCGGCCGCGGAGCGCGCCGGGGCCACGGTCTACACCTCCGGCGAGCACTGCCCGATGTGCTCGGCCGCGCACGGCTGGGTGGGTCTCGGCCGGATCGTCTTCGCGAGTTCGTCGGAGCAGACGGCGACCTGGATGGCCGAACTGGACGTGCCGCCGGCGCCGGTGCGGCCGCTGCCGATCCAGCAGGTCGTTCCCGGGATCCAGGTCGACGGTCCGGTTCCGGAACTGGCGGAGCAGGTCAGGGACCTGCACCGACGGTTCCATCAGGGCTGAGCAGGGCCGAGGGTGGGGCCGAGCAGGCCGAGCGGACCGCCGAGTTCAGCGGCCCGACCCCTGCTGCGACTCGCGAGCACCGACACCGGCCGCCACGGCCGGCCGACCGGTCCCGGCCGGCGTTACCGCGGGGCTCGTTCGCCCGGCCCGTGCCCGGGCGCGTCGGGGTGAACGGAGTACTCGCGGAACGCCGCCTGCAGCGCCGCCAGTCCGTCCCGGTACGCCGCCGCGTGCGGTCCCAATTCCGGAGCCGCGGCGCTCACCAGGCCGGCCAGCGCGGTGATCAGCGTCCGTGCCTGGTCGAGGTCACGGTGGGCCGGGGCGTCGGGATCGTCGGAGGCCAATCCGAGTTGCTCGGCCGCCGCACTCATCAGCATCACCACGGCGCGGGAGATCACCTCGACCGCCGGAATGTCCACCAGGTCCCGCGCGTCCGGAACCCCGTCCGGATCCTCGCCCCGCAGGTCGTCCGGTACCACGTCAGGCTCTCGGCCGGGTACGGCGTGCTCTGCGGTGGGTGCGGTTGCCGGGTCGTTCGCGCTGGTCGGCTCGATCGGCGATTCGTGGTGGTTCGTCACGGGCGTGTACCCTGTCATGTGCGACCAGCCTCCGCTCACGCGGGGGAGCAAGCGGAGCCCGACTCCCACCCGAGCAGCCAGCAGGCGGCCGGGTCACCGGTCCATCGATGGCGACATCGATGATGCACGCGCCCGCCCAAAAGGGGCGCGTCGACCGCTGTTCTTTTTCGGGCCCCGCGTGTTCGTTCCGCGGGGCTTTTGTCGTTCCGGCATCGTGCCGGTGTCCTACCGATCCAGCGGTCGGAGAGGCCACTGTCACGAATCGGGAAGGCATCGGTACCGCCTTCGGGTTCCGGTGGGGGCGACCACGGCCGCACGCACCGACCCGGCACCACCAGAGCGGCGGCATCAGCACAGCACTATCAGGACAGCACTATCAAGACAGCACCACCCGCACAGCATCACCAGCAGCACCCCTATCGCCCGTCTTCCAGGAGGACTCAATCAGCGTCGAGCCACGCATCAACGACAGGATCCGCGTTCCCGAGATTCGGCTTGTCGGAGCAGAGGGTGAACAGATCGGCATCGTCTCCGTCGGAGAGGCGCTGCGGATGGCACAGGAGGCCGACCTCGATCTCGTCGAGGTAGCACCCGATGCCAGGCCGCCGGTCTGCAAGCTCATGGACTACGGCAAGTTCAAGTACGAGAGCGCGCAGAAGGCCCGCGAGGCCCGACGCAACCAGGTCCTGACGGTCATCAAGGAAATGAAACTCCGGCCCAAGATCGACGCGCACGACTACGAGACCAAGAAGGGTCACGTCGTGCGCTTCCTGAAGGCCGGGGACAAGGTCAAGGTCACCATCATGTTCCGCGGACGCGAGCAGTCCCGGCCCGAACTCGGGTTCCGGTTGCTGCAGCGGCTGTCCGCGGACGTCGCCGAACTGGGGTTCGTGGAGAGCGCACCCAAGCAGGACGGCCGCAACATGATCATGGTCCTGGCCCCGCACAAGCAGGTCAAGACGCGACCGACGCCGGCCGCGGCGGCGTCCTGACGGATGGCGCCTCGCCGTCCTGATGGATGGCGGGCCAACCGTCAGTGCGGCGCCTCGCGCGTCGGCACGGTGTCACGCAGTAACGGCCGCCAGCCGGTGGCGCTCGCCGGGCACCCTCTGGGTGGTGGTCTCGGGAGCACCGCTGCAAGGTGGCTTCAGCACGCCCGCCGGCACCCCGGCCGGGTGAGAAACACAGCGAAAATGTGAGGCAGGACAGCGATGCCCAAGATGAAGACGCACTCCGGGATCAAGAAGCGGGTCAAGGTGACCGGCAGCGGAAAGATCGTCCACCAGAAGTCCGGCAAGCGGCACAACCTGGAGAGCAAGCCGACGAAGCGGACCCGCCGCCTGGATGGCATCGCCGAGGTCTCCAAGGCGGACGTCCCGCGCGTGCGCCGGATGCTCGGCCTGTAGTCAGCGGACACCCCCGGACGGCCCGCAGGGTCGTCAGCGAACGAGGTCGACACCATTCGGCCGAAGATCCCGATATTCCCCGCCGGCGGCAGCACAGCCGGTTCGATACAGAAAGACAGGTGTCCCGTGGCACGGGTCAAAAGGGCCGTCAACGCCCAGAAGAAGCGCCGCACGATCCTCGAGCACGCCAGCGGCTACCGCGGCCAGCGCTCGCGGCTGTACCGCAAGGCCAAGGAGCAGACGCTCCACTCGCTCAACTACGCCTACAACGACCGCCGCAAGCGCAAGGGTGACTTCCGCAAGCTCTGGATCACCCGCATCAACGCCGCCGCGCGGGCCAACGGCATGACGTACAACCGGTTCATGCAGGGCCTGAAGATCGCCGGCGTCGAGGTCGACCGCAAGGTGCTGGCCGAGCTCGCCGTGCACGACGAGACCGCGTTCGCCGCGCTGGTCGCCGTTGCGCGCGAAGCCGTACCGCCGGTGGCCGAGTCCGCTGCTGCCGCGAAAACTGAGGACGCGGCCTGAGCCCGCATCCCGCCCCCCGTCGACGCCCGGTCGGTGATTCACCGGCCGGGCGCTCTGCTGCCGGGGCCCGACCGGCCGTCGATCCGGCCGTCGAGGAGGACGGGTCGGTGCTCACCGAGCGCTCCGCCCGTATCGCCTCGGCGCACCGGCTGCTGCGGCGGTCCCGACGCACCGAGGCCGGCGAGTTCCTGGCCGAGGGCGCACCGGCGGTGACCGAGGCGATCGGATCGGCCAGGGACAACCCCGGCACCGTGATCGAGCTGTACGTCACCGAGGCGGCGGCGGCCAAGCACGTCGACGTCATCAGAGCCGCGTACGCGGCCGGCGTCGAGGTGACCCAGGTGAACGAACGTGCGGCCGCCGCGCTGTCGGATGCCGTGACCCCGCAGGGCATCGTCGCGCGCTGCACAATCCCGGACACCGACCCCGGCACGCTGCTGGCCCGCTCGCCGACGCTTCTCGCCGTGCTGGTGCAGACCAACGATCCCGGCAACGCCGGCACGGTGATCCGGCTGGCCGACGCGGCAGGAGCCGATGGCGTCATCGTCGCCGGCGACGCCGTCGACCCGTTCAACCCCAAGGCCGTGCGGGCATCCGCCGGCAGCCTGTTCCACCTGCCGGTGGTTCGGGCCGCCGATCCGGTCGCGCTGGTCGGCGCGCTCGCGAAGGCCGGGCTGTCCGTGCTGGCCACCACCGGGACGGCCACGGTCGACCTGGACACCGCCGGCACCGACGGCATCCTGGACCTGCCGACCGCCTGGCTCTTCGGTTCGGAAGCGCACGGCCTGCCGCAGGACGTGGTCGACCTGGCCGATGAATCAGTGCGGGTGCCGATCTACGGCCGGGCCGAGTCGCTGAACCTGGCGGCGGCCGCGGCGATCTGCCTATACGCCAGCGCCGGCGCGCACCGCCGGGCGTCCGAACAGTCGCCCACCGCAGTAGCGATCAGCGAGACCTGAGCAGACCCCCGGCCCGACGTTCGCCGGTTCAGCGTCACGCCGGGCCGGCTGGTGAATGGGGCCCGGGGCTCAGGACCCGCAGGCGGTCTGCAGCTGGGTGAACAACGCGGCGGCCGCGGTCCCGGTGCCGGCGATAGCCGTGCCGACCGCCTGCAGGTTCTGCGTGACGTTGCCGTTGCCCAGGTTGCCCACTGCCGTCTGCAGCTTGTCCAACGACGACTGCACGGCGGTGACCTGCGGTTCGTAGTCCTGCTTGCCCGCGGTGACGACGGCGCCAAGGTCGGTCTGGACCTGTCCGACGGCGGCCTTGATGGCGTCCGCCCCGCCGACGAGCAGGGTGGGATTGGTCAGCGCGGTGATGGAGGTCTTGAGCTGGTCGCGTGCCTGGCAGACCTGCTCCTTGCCGGCCGGGTACCCGGTGGACGCGCCGGCCGACGAAGCATCGGACGACGACGAGGCGGCCGAGGATGACGAGGATGTGCTTGACGCGCTGCTGCTGGAGTTCGAGCTGCAGCCGGCCAGCACGACGGCCAGGGCCACGGCGGCTGCACCCGCCGTGGCAACCCGCACGAAGGCGCGCGGGCGGCGACCTGGGGCAATGACGCCGGCACTGTGCAGCAGGGATTCGGTCTGAGGTTCGCGAGACATGGATGTAGCTGTATCAGAGGAATGTGTGCCAGAGGTGCGGTCACGCATGGTGCCGGGGCATTCCCGACGAATCTCACAACCGCCGCCGACTCCGGCGACCCTGCCTCAGCCCCAGCCGTAGCGCTGCCGGAGCCGCTGCTCCACCGCCTCGTACCGCGCCGACGGCAGCGCACACGCTTCCCGGCGCATGCCGCCGTCGAAGATCCGGAAGACCCGGTCGATGTTGACCCAGGAGGGGCGCCCGGCCGAATCCCAGGCGCCGGCACCGATGGGCACGAACTCCGCGTCACCCTGGTGCGATTTCGACGTCAGCTGCACCGCGAGCCAGCTCCGGCCACCCTTCTCGGCTGCCACCACCAGCACCGGGCGGTCCTTGCCCCGGCCGTCGCGCTCCTCGAAAGGCACCCAGGTCCAGACGATCTCGCCCGGGTCGGGATCGCCGTCGGTGGCCGGCGAGTAGGTCATCCGCACGGGGCCGATCTGCCGGGGATCGACTTCCACGGTGGCGCCCGGCCCGGAACGCCCGGGTGAGTAATCGGCATCGGTGATGGTCGGCGGCTGGCTCGGCCGGCCCCGGGACGGCGTTGGGCTGGGCTCGCGGGTGACCTTCGGTGTGCCCCGCAACGATCGCAACAACGAGTTCGCGGACGATGTCAACCGCTCCAACCACGACATGGAGATGACTGTAGGCGCGCGCACCGCGCCCGCCGCCACCGGCGATCCGTCCCCCTACCCTGACCTCTCACCGATCCCGACCGACGATCAGAACCGAGGATCAAGACCGACGTCCCGGAACTGGGCGACCAGGCAGGTCTTCACAGAGATGCGTCGAAGTCGTTTGCCGGGCAGTGCCACAATGGCCCCATGACGAGCAGCGGCAGTGCGCCCCGACGGTGGCGCCTGCGGTGGCGCCGATTTCCCGGGCCCGTGCCCGGGCCTGGTCAGTAACCGCTGCTGACTCATCGCACGACTTCCGGGACGGGCACCTTCGCCGTGGTCCGGCGGGCCCGAGCTGGCCCGCCGCCTAGACTCCCACCTGATCACGGACGATCGCGATCGGCGTCGTTCCCGCCCGGAAGGCCCTCATGCCCAGCCCCACCACACCGGTCACCGCCGACCACCCCAACCCCACCGATGCCGCCGCCATCGACGCGGCGCTGGCCGACGCGCTCGCCGCGGTCAGCGCGGCGCCCGACTTGGACGCGCTGAAGGCCACCAGGCTCGCGCACGCCGGCGACAAGAGCCCGCTGGCCCTGGCCAATCGCGCCATCGCGGAGCTGGCCAAGGCCGACAAGGCCACCGCCGGCAAGATGATCGGCCGAGCCAGGGCCGCAGTCAACGCCGCGATCGTTGCTCGCGACGCGGAACTCACCGCGGAGCGGGACGCCCGGATCCTCGCCGAGGAAGCCGTCGACGTCACCCTGCCGTACGACCGGCACCCCGGCGGTGCCCGGCATCCGATCTCCACCGTGATGGCCCGGATCGAGGACGTATTCCTGGCGATGGGCTGGGAGGTCGCCGAGGGTCCTGAGCTGGAAACCGAGTGGTTCAACTTCGACGCGTTGAACTTCCCGAAGGATCATCCGGCACGGGAGATGCAGGACTCGTTCTACGTGGCCGGGCCGGCGGCTGGGAACGAGACCGCGAACGGCAATCCGACCGAATCCGGGCTGGTGCTGCGCACACACACCTCGCCGGTGCAGATCCGCGCCATGCTGGAGCGGCGGCCGCCGCTGTATGTGGCGTGCCCCGGCCGGGTGTATCGCACCGACGAACTCGACGCCACCCACACCCCGGTGTTCCACCAGGTCGAGGGCCTGGCCATCGACCGGCACCTGACCATGGCGCACCTGAAGGGCACCCTCGACCATTTCGCCCGAGCCATGTTCGGGCCGGAGTCGCGCACCAGGCTGCGGCCCTCGTACTTCCCGTTCACCGAGCCCAGCGCCGAGATGGACGTGTACTTCCCGAACAAGAAGGGCGGTGCCGGCTGGGTGGAGTGGGGCGGCTGCGGCATGGTCGACCCGAACGTGCTGCGGGCGTGCGGGATCGATCCCGACGAGTGGAGCGGCTTCGCCTTCGGGATGGGCATCGAGCGGACCCTGCAGTTCCGGAACGAGATCCCCGACATGCGTGATCTGGTCGAGGGCGATGTGCGGTTCACCGCGGCCTTCGGATCGGAGGTCTGACGATGAGGCTGTCCCTGGACTGGCTGGCGGACGTGCTGCAACTGCCCGCCGGAACGACACCCGACCAGGTGTCGGATGCCTTGCTGCGCATCGGGTTCGAGGTGGAGGAGCTGCACACGGTGCCGCCGACCACCGGTGGTCTGGTTGTCGGGCACGTGCTCTCGATCGAGGAGTTGACCGGGCTGAAGAAGCCGATCCGCTTCTGCACGGTCGATGTCGGGCCCGGCAACGGCCCGGACGGCAGCGACGAACCGCGCGGGATCATCTGCGGGGCAACGAATTTCGTTGCCGGCGACAAGGTGGTGGTGGCGCTGCCCGGCGCCGTGCTGCCCGGCGGCTTCGCCATCGCCTCGCGCACCACCTACGGCCGGATCTCCGACGGCATGATCTGCTCCGACCGTGAACTGGGCACGGGCAACGATCATGACGGCATCCTGGTCGTCGACCCGGGTGCGGTGGTAGGCAGCGATGCCCGGGCGCTGATCGGCGCGGACGACACCGTGATCGAGATGTCGATCACCCCGGACCGCGGCTACGCGCTGTCGATCCGCGGACTCGGCCGGGAGCTGGCCGCCGCCTTCGACCTGCCCTTCGCCGACCCCGCCGAGCGGGAGTTGCCCGTGCGCGAGGCGGCCGGCTGGCCGGTGACGATCGCCGACCCGGTCGGCTGCGGCCGGTTCGTCACCGTCAGGGTGACGGGCATCAATCCGGCAGCGCCGTCCCCGTACTGGTTGCGGCGCAGGCTGTCCGCGGCCGGGATCCGGTCGATCTCGCTGGCCGTGGACGTCACCAACTACGTGATGGTGCACCTGGGTCATCCGCTGCACGCCTTCGACGCCGGGCGGCTCACGGGCGGCATCACCGTCCGCCGGGCGAGGCCGGGCGAGACCCTGAAGACCCTCGACGGTGCGGTCCGCAAGCTGGCCGTCGCCGACCTGGTGGTCACCGACGAGTCCGGGTGTGATCTCGCTGGCCGGCGTGATGGGTGGCGAGTCCACCGAGATCCATTCCGGCACCACCGATGTCGTCATCGAGGCGGCGTACTGGGATCCGCCGGCCATTGCCGCCACCGCCCGTCGGCACAAACTACCGAGCGAGGCGTCACGTCGGTACGAGCGTGCCGTGGACCCGGCGATCTCGGCGGTCGCCGCGGAATTGGCTGCCGAGTTGCTGGTCCGCTACGGCGGCGGGCAGGTCGTCGGCCGGTCGGACGTGGCCGGTGATCTGCCGGCACCCGCGACGATCACCCTGCCGTTGGCCGAGCCGGAGCGGCTGACCGGCCGTCCGTACGACCGGGAGGTGATCGTCCGGCGGCTGGAACAAGTCGGCTGCACGGTGACCACTGCCGGCGAAACGGCGGTGACGGTGACCGCGCCGAGTTGGCGTCCCGACCTGTCCCGCTCGGCCGACCTGGTCGAGGAGGTGGCCCGGCTGGAGGGGTACGACACGATCGAGCCGGCGCTGCCGCAGGCGCCCGTTGGCACCGGGCTGACCGCCGGGCAGCGCCGGGAACGATCCATCACCGCCGACCTCGCTGCGGCGGGGCTGATCGAGGTGCTGTCCTTCCCGTTCATCGGCGCCGCCGATTTGGACGCGCTGGGGCTCGACCCGGACGACAGCCGGCGGCGGGCCACCGCGCTGGTGAACCCGCTGGACGCCGAGCGCCCGCTGATGCGCACCACCCTGCTGCCCGGACTGCTGGACACCGTGCTGCGCAACATCTCTCGCGGGACCCGCGATCTGCTGGTGTACGAGATCGGCTCGGTGTTCCTGGCCAAGAGCAGCGCTCCGTTGCCGCCGGCGGTGGGGGTCGGCGAGCGCCCGGACGATGCGGAGATCGCGGTGCTGAATGCAGCGCTACCGCTGCAGCCCCGGCATCTGGCGATCGTGCTGGCCGGATCGGTCGACCGACCGGGCTGGTGGGGCGAGGGCCGTGCGGCCGGCTGGGCCGACGCGATCGAGTTCGCTCGCCGGGTCGGCGCGGTGGCCGGCACCGACGTCCGGGTGGTCGCCGCCGAGCAGGCGCCCTGGCACCCGGGCAGGTGCGCGAGCATCCGGGTCGGCGACTGGCCGATCGGGTACGCCGGGGAGCTGGCTCCCGCCGTCGTGGAGCGCCTCGGCCTGCCACCCCGGACCGCGGCGGTGGAGCTGAACCTGGACGCACTTCCTGCGCGGCGGCCGTCGGTGGCGCCGGTCATCTCCCCGTACCCGCCGGTGCACGTTGACGTCGCGGTCGTCGTCGACGCAGTCGACGCCCGCGGCCGACGTCTTCCAGGCGCTTCGTGACGGTGGCGGTGAGCTGCTCGAATCCGTCCGGCTTTTCGACGTCTACACGGGCGATCAGGTCTCCGCCGGCAGCAAGTCGCTGGCGTTCTCCATGGTGGTGCGGGCGCCGGATCGGACGCTGACCGCCGCCGACGCGACCGCGGTGCGGGACTCCGCGGTGGCGTTGGCCGCCCAGCGGGTGGGCGCGACCCTGCGCTGATCGGGCGGCTGCATAGCCGCGGCAACGGGTCCGGCTATCCACACCCGAACGGGTTCGACTCGTGGTGGAAGGCGCCGGAGTGCCACCATGTCCCCATGCCCTTGAAACAACCGACCGAACTCGTCAGGAAGATCGAGAAGTCCGGTTACTACCCCGCGCTGGTCGCGGACGTGCTGGACATCGCCCTGGCCGACGAGACCGTGCTCGCTCACCTGGTGCACGGCGAGACCACGTTCGACCTGGACACCATCCGCCGGCACCTGTCGGTGGTGGTGCTGACCAACAGTCGGTTGATCTTCGTGCATGCCGACGACCACGGCGGTGACGAGGAGCACGGGGACGAGGCGCACGGCATCGCCACCAGCGAGTCGGTGCCACTCAGCGCGGTGCGCAGCGTGATGGTCACCCATGTGGTGTCCAAGCCGGAGAAGTACCGGACGGGTTCATTGGGTCGGGAACTGACCTTGACCATCGGCTGGGGTGCGGTGTCCAGGATCGATCTGGAGCCGGCGACCTGCGGGGATCCGCAGTGCGAGGCCGACCACGGGATGACCGGCAGCCTGACGGCCGACGACCTGTCGCTGCGGATCAGTGCCGACGCCGAGGGTGACGCAGCGCTGTCCGACGGGGTCGCGTTCGCCAAGGCATTGTCGTCGATGACGGCCGTTGCGTATCGCCGGTGACGCGCGCGGGGGAAGCGGTGCGGTTCCCGACTCCCGACCCGCTGCCCGTCGTGCCGCGGTACGACAGCAGCGCTCTGGGGGCGGTGCTTCCGGGTGCGGCGCGGGCCCTGGGCGTCGCGGTGGACGCCCCGGCCATCGACCTTCCCGATGCGCGATCGGTCTGCGTGGTGGTCATCGACGGGCTGGGTCGGCTGTTGCTCGAGGAGTCGGCCGGAAACGCACCCTTCCTCACGTCGTTGCTGCTCGCCCGCGGGCGAACTCGCCGGACCGACTGAGCTCACCGTGGGGTGCCCGAGTACCACCGCGACCTCCATGGGCTCGTTCGGCACCGGACTGCCGCCCGGGCGGCACGGGCTGGTCGGTTACGAGGTGATGGACCCGGACCGGGGCGTGCTGCTCAACGAGCTCAAATGGGACCCGGGAACCGACCCGCTGCGCTGGCAGCCGCACCCCACCGTGTTCGAGGCGCTCGCCGCGGACGGCGTGACGGTCACCCGGGTGGGGAATCCGGAATTCGACGGTTCCGGGCTGACCCTGGCGGCGTTGCGCGGCGGCGGCTTCGTCGGCGCGAAACGACTGCACTCCAGGGTGGACATTTCGCTCGAAGCGCTGGCCGCACCTGGTCGGTCGCTGGTGTACCTGTACTGGGGCGATCTGGACGGAGCTGGGCACGGGTACGGCTGGCGCTCCCCGCAGTGGAGACGGGAACTGCGTCATGTCGACCACGAAATGGCCAGGCTGGCCCGGCGAGCTTCCGGCGGGCACCGTCCTGGTGGTGACGGCCGACCATGGGATGGTCGACGTCCCGCACACCGACCGGGTGGATCTCGCCGAGCGGCCCGAATTGGCCGACGGGGTGCGGGTCCTGGGCGGCGAGGCCAGGTTCGCGCAGGCCTACTGCGAGGCGGGTCGGGCAACGGTAGTCGCGGCGCGACTCGCGGACGCACTGGGCGAGCGGGCCTGGGTGCGCACCAGGGACGAGGCGATCGACGCCGGCTGGTTCGGCCCCGTCGACGATCGGGTGCGCCCGCGGCTCGGTGACGTGCTGATCGCCGGGATCGGCTCGTTCGCGCTGGTCGATGCGCGGACCGCAACGCCGCACGTGTTGCGGCTGATCGGGCAGCACGGTTCGCTGACCGCCGCAGGAGCAACTGGTGCCGTTGCTGGTGCACACCGGCTGAGCGGTCAGACCTCGGGTGGATTCGGTTCGTCGGGCGTGGCCTGCTGCCCGTCCGAATTCGGGCCCAGGTGCTGATCCGCAGGCGGGGACGTCCGTTCCTCCAACGTACTGCGGATCTTCTGGACCACCTGCTGCAGATCGTTCATGTGGTCGCTGATCCGGCCGGCGACGGCCGGCTGCTCCGCCGAGCTGCGCTGCGTGGTCTGCATTGCAAGGCCGATCGCGAACAGCCGTTGGATGACATCGTCGTGCAGGTCGAGGTCGTGCAGCGCTTGATGATCAAGGGCGAGCTGCAGCCGCTTGCGTTCGACGGCAAACCGGATCGCGCGGGAGATCGCATGCCCGTCGGCGTGCTGCTTGACCAGGTAGTCCTGCGCGCCGAGGCGGAGCGCGGACAGGCCGGTCGCGCCGTCGTCGAGGCCGGTCAGCACGACGATCGGCAACGCCGGTGCCAGTTCGCGCAGCCTGCGCAGAGCCTGCAGGCCGCTGGCGTCGGGCAGTCCGAGGTCGATGACCGCGCAGTCGACGTTGATCAATCGTTCCGCGCTGACCTCGCGCAAAGTGGCGGCGATGTCGGAGTCGATGCCGCCGCCGGAGTCGAGCAGCGCTTCCTCGGTCATCCGGGCGTCGGCCCGACTGTCCTCGAGCAGCAGGATCCGCAGTCGACCCTGTTGGGGCGGTTCAGCGCCGGGGGTTCCGCCCGTCGCCGGTGCGGCGAAGAACGTTGCCTGCCCGCTGAACGTATCGACCATCACTGATCAACCACAGCAGTTCTCGCGCAGTGATCCAAGTGCCGAACGTCCCTGACCCATGCGCCGATATGCACTTTGGGGGAGGGACTTTCCCGGGATTTCGGGAATTGCGATCGGTGAGTGAGTCGAGGTCAGGTGAGTCGCTACTGTCCGCATTTTGGTGTCACTTCAGGTCACCAATTCCGGGAGAACCTGATGATTCCGATCCAGCGCGGGCGGCTCGGGCTGGACCGTTGCGGGAAGGGTGAACCACACAGCGGACCCGACGCCGGTGCCGGTGTCCTCGATGCCGACCTGCCCGCCATGGCACTCGACGATCTTCTTGACCAGGGCCAGGCCGATGCCGGTGCCGGGATATTCCACGGCCAGGTGCAGGCGCTTGAACATCCCGAAGACGCGGTCGCGCTGGCGTGGTTCGATGCCGATCCCGTTGTCGGTCACGGTGAACCGCCACAGTTCGCCGGACCGCTCGGCGCGCACCGACACCCGCGGAGCGACCCCCGGTGCGGTGAACTTCACCGCGTTGCTGATCAGGTTCTGGAAGATCTGGGTGAGCTGGGTCGGCTCCGCGACAACCATGGGCAGCGGGCCGACGGTGACGATGGCGTGCGTCTCGCGCAGGGTGGGGTCGAGCGCGGTGAGCACGCCCTGCACCGCCAGTTCCGCGGAGGTCGGTAGCACGTCACCCTGCAGACGCCCCACCCGGGAGAAGGTCAGCAGGCCGTCGATGAGGCTTTGCATGCGCGCGCATCCGTCGACGGCGAAGCCGATGAACTCGTCGGCCTGATCGTCGAGCCTGCCCTGATAGCGGCGGGCCATCAGGGACAGCGGACGGGAGATGGCCCGCAGCGGTTCGGACAGGTCGTGGGAGGCGACGTAGGCGAACTGTTCGAGCTCGGCGTTGGACCGGGCGAGCGCGACGTTCGCCTGCTCCAGTTCCGCCGCGCGGCGCGCCCGTTCCTCGTCGGCCCGCTTGCGGTGGGTGATGTCGTGCACGGTGGCCACGATGCCGAGCACGGTTCCGCCGGCGTCCCGGTACAGCGCGGCGTTGGCGAGCACGTCGCGGATCTCGCCGTCCAGACGGCGGATCGCGAAGGCATCGTCGACGAGGAAGCCGGTCGTCGAACACCTGATGGAATGCCGCTCTGGCGCGGTCCGGTTCGGTGAAGTAGCCGGCGAAATCCGTGCCGATGATGTCCTCGCGCCTCGCCCCCGTCCCACGGATCGTGGCCAGATTGAAGTCGGTGATCCTGCCCTCCGGGCTGACCGTCACCAACGGGTCCTGGCTGGCCTCGATCAGGCTGCGCGCGTAACGTTCGGCGTTCTTCGCGGCGGTGATGTCCCGGTTGACCTCCATGGTGGCGGTCCTGGTGCCGTGCGGGTGACCGCCGGCCGGCCCACCGGCTGGCCAGCACGATGCGTTGTCCGTCCTTCCGGGTCTGCACCATCTCGCCCTGCCAGATTCCCGGTCGCGTCCAGCTCCGCCTCCCGATCCGCCTGCGGGCCCGGGTATTCGGTGTGCAGCAGTTCGGTCACGTTCTGCCCGACGGCCTCGTCGCGGGAGAACCCGTAGGTGCGTTCCGCCCCGCGATTCCAGAAGGTGATCACCTGGTCGGCGTCCCAGACGAGGATGGCGTCGTGGGCGAGGTCCAGCAGCGAGGCCTGGTCGGCCAGCGCCCGTTCGGCCGCCCGTCGATCGGAGATGTCGGCGAAGGCAGCGATGGTGAATTCCACCGCCCCGGAGCGGTCATAGATGGGTGTTCCCCACACCTCGAGCGCGGATGTGCTCCCGGTCGTGGCGCAGTTCGATGTCATCGAAATGTGCGCACTCTCCGCGCAGCGCGCGGGCGTGGGCGGTGTCCCGGAACGGATACCGCGGCCCACCATCCTGGATGTAGAGCGTGAAGCACTCGAGGGCATCGTTGTCGGCGGTGCGGTCCGTCATGCGCGGGCCCGACAGCCGGACGGCCTCCCCGTTGGCGTAGTACGGGCGGCCGTCCGCAGTTCGGATCGACACACCCACCGGTAGCGCGTTCAGGAACTGGAACAGCCGGGATTCACTGGCCACCGCCACCCGGCGGGCGCGCTCGGCCCGCAGGGCCATCCACACTGCGAAGGCGACCAGCAGCGCGGTGATCAGTCCGAGGATGGCCACCGCGCGGATGGTGCTGGCCTGGTCGAGTCGTCCCGTCATTGCCGGTATCGGTGAGCGCGATCCACACCAGCGCCGCGGCGCACAGCATGAACGCGGCAGCGGGCATCGCCAGCCATTGGCCGCCCCGATCGAACCGGAGCCAGGTCAGTACCAGCAACCCGAGTGCCATCACCAGCAGCGCGGCACCGGTGTAGACCCCCATTTGCACCTCGTCGCCCCAGTCCGCTGCAACGGGCAGATTGGCGGCATGGCCGAACAGCGAGAGCATGGCGATCGCGGCGATCAGTGACCCGGCCGTACCCGACACCCCCGCGCGCTGCCGCGGCCACGGCCACCACGGCGCGAAGGCCAGCAGGCCGACGCCGACCAGGAGGAAGCAGACCGCCGTGTTGACGCCCATCCGGCCGCCGACGCTGCCGCCGAGATAGACGGTGACGAAGAGATCGTCCAGGGCGATGGGGGCACCCAGGATCTCGCCGACCACCATCAGCGCGGCCAGTGTGACGACGACGCCGGCCATCACCGTGACCACCAGGTGCCATCGCCTGCTCAGCACCGCGAGTGCCACCCCGGCCGCCGTCAGACAGATCCCTGCGGAGAACACCATGGGGTTGTCGGGTCTATCCGCCCGGACCAGCGGGGACTTGCAGAGCCAGCCCAGCACGATGATGAGACCGGCCGCGACGCAGAGCATCCCGATGACAACAACAATGGCCCGGGCTATCTTGTCAGCCCGTGAACCGCCGCCATGTTCTGCGGTAGCCGGGGGCATGGGGGTCGGTTCCGGCGTGCGGGTTGGCCTGGGCGTGGTCAAGGACACGACCCCTCCGATCGCCGACGTGCGGCCCCCTGCGCCCTTCACAGTGATCGCCACCGGGCCCGCCCGCCAGGGACCTTCGGCCCGCCAAAGGTCACCCGGAGGATGCCGGGAGAACGTCGCTCCACCACTCCGACCTCCGACGCCAGCGGTTTCTTCCGGGGTCGGTCGCAGCTGCGAACCCCCTATGAATAGTCATGCATGAGTCTGTATAGTCGCCACGTTGCTGTCGAGCGAAGGGCGCGCACCAATGACCTACCGAATCGCGGTCGCGGGGGCCAGCGGCTACGCGGGCGGCGAACTGCTCCGCCTGCTGCTCGGCCACCCCGAGGTCAGCATCGGCGCGCTCACCGCGTACACCAGCGCCGGTGAACCGCTGGCCACGCATCAACCGCACCTGCTCCCGCTGGCGGACCGCATCCTGGAACCCACCTCCGCGGAGGTGCTGGCCGGCCACGACGCGGTCTTCCTCGCGCTGCCGCACGGGCAATCGCATGCGATCGCCGCCCAGCTGGGCCAGGGCACCGTCGTCATCGACTGCGGCGCCGATCATCGGCTGACCGACCCGGGCGCCTGGGAGAAGTTCTACGGCGGCGAGCATCCCGGGTCCTGGCCGTACGGTCTGCCCGAGCTGCCCGGTGGCCGCGATGCCTTGCGCGGCACCACCAGGGTGGCGGTGCCCGGCTGCTATCCGACGGCGGCGTCGTTGGCCGTCGCGCCGGCGCTGGCGGCCGGTCTGGTGCATCCGGACGTGGTGGTGGTGGCCGCATCCGGCACGTCCGGCGCCGGAAAATCGCCGAAGGTCAACCTGCTCGGCGCCGAGGTGATGGGCGCAGTCTCCGCGTACGGCGTCGGCGGCGTGCACCGGCACACCCCGGAGATGGTGCAGAACATGTCGGCGGCGGCCGGAGCGCCGGTCACGGTGTCGTTCACGCCGCTGCTGGTGCCGATGTCGCGCGGCATCCTGGCGACCGTCAGTGCCCCGGCGCAGGCCGGCGTGACCGTCGAGGATGTCCGCGCCGCGTACGAGAAGGCCTATGGCGACGAGCCTTTCGTGCATCTGCTGGCCGACGGACGGTGGCCGACCACCGCCTCGACGCTCGGCGCGAACACGGTGCTGCTGCAGGTGGCGGTGGATCAGGCCGCCGGCCGGGTCGTCATCGTGGCGGCGATCGACAACCTGACCAAGGGCACCGCCGGCGGTGCGGTGCAATGCCTGAACCTGGCCCTCGGGCTGCCGGAGACCACCGGCCTGCCGACCGTGGGGGTGGCCCCGTGACCACGCCCGACAGATTCGGCTCAGGGGTCCACGCCTGTCGAGCCACGGGTGGGAGTGACCGCGCCCCAAGGCTTCCGGGCCGCCGGGGTGACCGCGGGCCTCAAGGCGTCCGGCACCCCGGACGTCGCCGTGGTGATCAACGAGGGGCCCGGCTTCGCCGCGGCCGGGGTGTTCACCAGCAACCGGGTGAAGGCCGCCCCGGTGCGCTGGTGCGAGAGCGTGCTGTCCGGACCGGGCGCCGAACTCACCGCGGTGGTGCTCAACTCGGGTGGCGCGAACGCCTGCACGGGCCCGGAGGGTTACGCCGACACCGTCGCCACCGCAGAGCATCTCGGTTCGCTGCTGGGCGTTCCGGCCGGCCGGGTGGCCGTCGCGTCCACCGGGCTGATCGGCCTGCGACTGCCGATGGACATCCTGCTGCCCGGTGTCGGCAAGGCGGTGGGCGCGGCGTCCGCCGCCGGCGGTCTCGACGCCGCCACCGCGATCATGACGACCGACAGCGTGCCGAAAACCGTGCAGGTCAGCACGTCCGGGTTCACCGTCGGTGGGATGGCCAAGGGTGCCGGCATGCTCGCCCCGGGCCTGGCCACCATGCTGGTGGTGCTCACCACCGACGCGGTCGCCGACGCGGCGACGCTGGACACCGCGCTGCGCGCGGCGACCCGGGTGTCGTTCGACCGGTTGGACTCCGACGGGGCGATGTCGACCAACGACACCGTGCTGCTGCTGGCCTCCGGCGCGTCCGGTGTCGAGCCCACAGCCGAGTTGCTCGGCGCCGCCGTCACCAGGGCCTGCGCGCAGCTGGCCGAGCAGCTGCTGGCCGACGCCGAAGGTGCCACCAAGGAGATCGCCATCGAGGTGGTGCACGCCGCCAGCGAGGACGACGCCGTGCAGGTCGGCCGCGCGGTGGCCCGCAACAACCTGGTGAAGACCGCGTTCTTCGGGCAGGACGCGAACTGGGGCCGGATCCTGGCCGCGGTCGGCACCGTCGGACCGTCCGTCGTCTTCGACGCCGACGCCATCGATGTGGCGATCAACGGGGTCTGGATCTGCCGGGCCGGCGCCACCGGTGACGACCGGGACGCTGTCGACCTCACCGGCCGATCGGTGCGGGTGGTCATCGACCTGCACGCCGGCACCGAGACCGCGACCATCCTGACCAACGACCTCTCGCACGCCTACGTGCACGAGAACTCGGCGTACTCGACATGAGCAGCACCGCGACCCTGACCGACGTCGAGGCCCGCCGGCCGGCCGAACTCGAAGGCGCGCAGCAACGTGCCGAGGTGCTGGCCGATGCGCTGCCGTGGCTGCGCCGGTTCGCCGGCGCCATCGTGGTGGTCAAGTACGGCGGCAACGCGATGACCGACGACACCCTGAAGGCCGCCTTCGCCGCCGACATGGTCTTCCTGCGCACCGTCGGCCTGCGCCCCGTGGTGGTGCACGGCGGTGGTCCGCAGATCAGTGCCATGCTGAAAAGGCTTGGTCTGCAAGGAGAGTTCAAGGGTGGTTTCCGGGTCACCACGCCCGACACGATGGACATCGTGCGGATGGTGCTGGTCGGGCAGGTCGGCCGGGAGCTCGTCGGGTTGATCAACTCCTACGGCCCGTTGGCCGTCGGCATGTCCGGCGAGGACGCCAAGCTGCTGACCGCGGCCCGGCGGGACGTGCTGGTGGACGGGGTGGCCACCGACATCGGACTGGTCGGCGACGTCGTCGACGTCAACCCGGGTGCGGTACTCGATCTCATCGACGCCGGCCGGATCCCGGTGGTGTCCACGGTCGCGCCCGACGTCGACGGGGTGGTGCACAACGTCAACGCCGATACCGCGGCGGCCGCGTTGGCCGTCGCCCTCGGCGCCGCGAAGCTGGTGATGCTCACCGACGTCGAAGGCGTCTACGCGAACTGGCCGGACCGCGGCTCACTGCTGTCCAAGATCTCCGCGGACGCACTGGAATCGCTGCTGCCGTCGCTGGAGGCGGGCATGGTGCCCAAGATGGAGGGCTGCCTGCGGGCCGTCCGCGGGGGAGTGGCCGCCGCGCACGTCATCGACGGCCGGGTGCCGCACGCCGTGCTGCTGGAAATCGTCACCACGGAGGGCGTCGGCACGATGGTCCTCCCACATCTGGAGGACCCGTCATGACAGCCCCCGCCGCGACGACAGTTCAGGCCCAGCAACCACTGTCGGGCAACGACAAGGCCGCGCAGCGCTGGTCGCAGGCGTTGATGGACAACTTCGGCGTCCCGCCGGTGGAGCTGGTCAGCGGATCCGGCGCCGTCGTCACCGACGTCGACGGGCGCCAGTACCTGGACCTGCTCGGCGGCATCGCGGTCAATTCCCTTGGGCATGCCCACCCGGCGGTGGTGCGCGCGGTCTCCGAACAGGTCGCCACCCTCGGTCACGTGTCGAACTTCTTCACCCACCCGACGGTGATCGAGTTGGCCGAGAGGTTGCTCGATATCAGCGGTGTGCGCGGCAACGGCCGGGTGATCTTCGGCAATTCCGGTGCCGAGGCCAACGAGGCCGCGTTCAAAATGGCCCGCCGCACCGGCCGGCCGCGGATCATCGCGGCCGACGGCGCGTTCCACGGCCGAACCATGGGAGCGCTGGCCGTCACCGGCCAGCCCGCCAAGCGGGCACCCTTCGAGCCGATGCCGCCCGGCGTGGAATTCGTTCCCTACGGGGACATCCCGGCCCTGGAAGCCGCCGTGGACGACACCGTGGCCGCGCTCTTCCTGGAACCGATCATGGGTGAGGCCGGCGTCATCCCGGCACCCGATGGCTATCTGGCCGCGGCTCGGCGGATCACCGCCGAGCACGGCGCCCTGCTGATCATCGACGAGGTGCAGACCGGCATCGGGCGCACCGGCAGCTGGCTCGCGCACCAGAAGACCGGCATCGTGCCCGACGTGATCACCCTGGCCAAGGGACTGGGCGGCGGGATGCCGATCGGCGCGGCCATCGGTGTCGGCGATGCGGCCCACCTGCTGCAACCCGGCCAGCACGGCTCCACCTTCGCGGGCAACCCGGTGTGTGCGGCCGCCGCGCTGGCGGTGCTGCAGACTATCGAGAGTGCCGGGCTGCTCGATCATGTCGATGCGCTGGGCAAGCACATCGCCACCGGCGTCGAGGATCTCGGCCACCCGTTGATCTCGCACGTCCGCGGTGCCGGCTTGCTGCTGGGCATCGTGCTCACCGAGAATGTCGGTGCGGCAACGGCTCTGGCCGCCCGGGATGCCGGCTTCATCATCAATGCGCCGGCGCCCGATGTGCTGCGGCTGGCGCCGCCGCTGATCCTCACCCAGGAGCAGGCGGACAGCTTCGTGGCGGCGTTGCCGAGAATCCTGAACGCCGCAGCTCCGCAGCAGCCCGCAACTCAGCAGACCAAGAAAGGCTGACCAGTGACCGCCCAGCCCGTCCGGCATTTCCTACGCGACGACGACCTGACCCCCGACGAGCTCGTCGCGGTGCTCGATCTCGCCGACGCCTACAAGGCCGACCGCGCCGGCTTCACCCCGCTGGCCGGCAAGGCCGTCGCGGTGGTGTTCGAGAAGAACTCGACCAGGACCAGGCTGTCCTTCGAGGTCGGCATCCGCCAGCTCGGTGGCCAGCCGGTGATCGTCGACGCCCGCACCTCGCAGCTGGGTCGCGAGGAGACCATCGAGGACACCTCGCGGGTGCTGTCCCGCTATGTCGACGCGGTGGCGATCCGCACGTTCGCCCAACGCCGGATCAACGCGCTGGCCGGGGTGTCGACGGTGCCGGTGATCAACGCGCTCACCGACGAATTCCACCCCTGCCAGGTGCTCTCGGACCTGCAGACCATCCGCGAGCGGAAAGGAAAGCTGGCCGGGCTGACGCTGACCTTCCTCGGCGACGGCGCCAACAACATGGCCCACTCGCTCATGGTCGGCGGGGCGAACGCCGGCCTGACGGTGCGGGTCTCCGCCCCGGCCGGCTTCGACCCGCACGGCGACATCCTGCTCGACGCCAAACGGCGGGCCGCCGACACCGGGGGATCCATCGAGTTGGTCACCGACCCGCGGGCCGCGGTCGACGGCGCCGACGTGGTCGTCACCGATACCTGGGTGTCGATGGGTCAGGAGAACGACGGTCTCGACCGGGTCGGCCCGTTCCGGCCGTACCAGATCAACGCCGAGCTGCTCGGCCGGGCGGCCGACGGCGCCATCGTGCTGCACTGCCTGCCCGCCCACCGCGGCTGGGAGATCACCGACGAGGTCATCGACGGTCCGGCGTCGGCCGTCTGGGACGAGGCCGAGAACCGGTTGCACGCCCAGAAGGCGCTGCTCGGCTTCCTGCTCGGGGACGCGGGATGACCCGTCCTGACGGTCACCAGGGCGTCCCTCGCAGGGCGGACCCGTGCCGACGATGACGACCAGCAGCGCGCCGGCGACCAAGGCGGCCAGGCACGGCCGGATCACCGAACTCGTCCGCGATCACGTCATCCATTCACAGACCGAGCTGGCCGAGCTGCTGGCCGATGGCGGGATCGAGGTCACCCAGGCGACGCTGTCCCGCGACCTGGAGGAGTTGGGCGCGCTCAAGCTGCGCGGCGTCGACGGCGGCGCGCCGATCTACCGGATCCCTGAGGACGGCGGTCCCCGGCCGATGACGGGCGGCACGTCCAAGCTCGCCCGGCTGCTGGCCGAGCTGCTGGTGTCCTTCGACGGCTCGGGGAACCTGGCCGTGCTGCGGACCCCGCCGGGGGCGGCGCAGTTCCTGGCCTCAGCCATCGACCGGGCCGGGCTGCCGGAGGTGGTCGGCACCATCGCCGGCGACGACACCATCCTGGTGGTCTCCCGCGACGGGCTCACCGGCGCCGAGCTGGGCCGACGGCTGGCCGGATACGCGGCCGGCTGACACGCACAGCGGCCCGGCTGACACCATGATCACCGGATCGGGACGCTCAGCGGGCCGGTCTGCCGCCCGCGGTCCCGAACGATGATCATCCCGCACCGACCGATCACGCAGTACCCGACGAGGAAGTGAGCATCACCAGATGACAGAGCGGATCGTCCTTGCCTACTCGGGCGGACTGGACACCTCGGTGGCCATCGGCTGGATCTCCCACGCCACCGGCGCCGAAGTGATCGCGGTCGCCGGCGACGTCGGCCAGGGCGGCGAGGACATGGAGACCATCCGGCAGCGCGCGCTGGCCTGCGGTGCGGTGGAGGCCGTCGTCGCCGACATGCGCGACGAGTTCGCCGACGAGTACTGCCTGCCGGCGCTGCAGGCGAACAGCATGTACATGGAGCGCTACCCGCTGGTGTCCGCGCTGTCCCGGCCGGTGATCGTCAAGCACCTCGTTCAGGCCGCCAAGGATTTCGGCGCGCACACCGTGGCGCACGGCTGTACCGGCAAGGGCAACGACCAGGTGCGCTTCGAGGTGTCCATCGGCGCCCTCGCACCCGATCTGAGAGTGCTTGCCCCGGTGCGGGATTCCGGGATGAGCCGGGACAAGGCGATCATCTTCGCCGAGGAGAAGGACCTGCCGATCCAGACCAGCCGGGTGAACCCGTACTCCATCGACCAGAACGTCTGGGGACGCGCGGTGGAGACCGGTTTCCTGGAGGACATCTGGAACGGCCCGATCGAGGACCTCTACGAGTACACCGAGAACCCCGCCACGCCAAGGGAACCCGACGAGGTGCTGATCACCTTTGATCGTGGGGCCCCTGTTGCAATAGATGGCCGCCCGGTGACGATGCTGCAGGCCATCGAGGAGATGAACCGGCGAGCCGGCGCGCAGGGCATCGGCCGGATCGACATGGTCGAGGATCGGGTCGTCGGCATCAAGTCCCGCGAGATCTACGAGGCGCCAGGGGCTGTCGCGCTGATCGCGGCCCATCGGGAGCTGGAGAACGTCACCGTCGAACGCGAGCAGGCCCGGTTCAAGCAGACCGTTGGCCAGCGCTGGACCGAACTCGTCTACGACGGGCTGTGGTTCTCCCCGCTCAAGCGGTCGCTGGACGCCTTCATTCGCGATACCCAGCAGCATGTGTCGGGCGAGATCCGGATGACGCTGGCGCACGGCACCGCTGTCGTCACCGGCCGCCGCTCCGAGGAGTCGCTCTACGACTTCAACCTGGCGACCTACGACGCGCAGGACACCTTCGACCAGTCGCTGGCCAAGGGTTTCGTGCAGCTGTGGGGACTGAACACCAAGATGACCACCGCCCGCGACCTGCGGGTGGCGGAATCCCGGTGATGTCGGAGCAGTCCCCGGATCCGGCGCCGGCGGCGATGAACCCCGCCCCGGCGCCGATGAGCCCCGCCCCGGCGCCGATGAAACTGTGGGGCGGCCGGTTCACCGGAGGGCCGTCCCCCGAGCTCGCGGCGCTGAGCGTGTCGACCCAGTTCGACTGGGTGCTCGCGCCGTACGACATCGCCGGCTCCCGGGCGCACGCCAGGGTGCTGCACCGGGCCGGGTTGCTCACCGACGCCGAGCTGGCCGAGATGCTCTCCGCGCTCGACCTGCTCGCCGCGGATGTGGCGTCCGGGGAGTTCCACCCGCACCCCGACGACGAGGACGTGCACACCGCGCTCGAGCGCGGGCTGCTGGACCGGGCCGGCTTCGTGATCGGCGGGAAACTCCGCGCCGGGCGGTCCCGCAACGACCAGGTGGCCACCCTTTACCGGCTGTACCTCCGCGACCATGCCCGCATCGTGGCCGGGTTGGTGATGGACCTGCAGGAGGCGCTGCTCGCCCAGGCCGACGCGCATCCGGGGGCGGCGATGCCCGGCCGCACGCACTTCCAGCACGCGCAGCCGGTGCTGCTGGCCCACCATCTGGCCGCGCACGGGCAGGCGCTGGCCCGCGACGTCGACCGGATCCGGGACTGGGACTCCCGCGCGGCGATCTCCCCGTACGGGTCAGGTGCGCTCGCCGGGTCGTCGCTGGGTCTCGACCCGGAATCGGTGGCGGCCGAACTCGGGATGTCCGGCGCGGTGGCCAATTCGATCGACGGCACCGCCTCCCGCGATTTCGCCGCCGAGCTGGCCTTCGTGTTCGCGATGCTGGCGGTCGACCTGTCCCGGTGGGCCGAGGAGGTGGTCATCTTCACCACTGCCGAGTTCGGCTACGCCCGGCTGCACGATGCGTTCGCGACCGGGTCGTCGATCATGCCGCAGAAGAAGAACCCGGACATCGCGGAGTTGGCACGCGGCAAGGCCGGCCGGTTGATCGGCAACCTGACCGGCCTGCTGGCCACGCTGAAGGGTCTCCCGCTCGCCTACAACCGCGATCTGCAGGAGGACAAGGAGCCGCTGATCGACTCGGTCACCCAGTTGCAGATCCTGCTGCCGGCGGTCACCGGGATGACGGGGACGCTGACCTTCGATGTTGACCGGATGGCCGCGATGGCCCCTGCCGGGTTCTCGCTGGCCACCGACATCGCCGAATGGCTGGTACGGCAAGGGGTTCCGTTCCGGGTGGCACACGAGGCGGCCGGCCAGTGCGTGGCGCTGGCGGAATCCAGCGGCCGGGAACTCGACCAGCTCACCGATGACGAACTGCACACGGTGAACCCGGCGCTGACGCCGGACGTCCGGGCGGTGCTGACGGTGGCCGGGTCGATGGCCTCCCGCGACGGGCTGGGGGGCACGGCACCGATCCGGGTGGCCGAGCAGATCGAGCAACTGCGGGCGCGGATCGCCGCCGATCGGGCATGGGCCGCCAACCGGTGAGCCGGCCGCACCGCCGATGGGCTCACCCCTCGCGGGGCCCTCTCGGCGGTGCGGCCGTCCCGATCGATCGGGCTGGTCGGGCAGGTCAGATTGGTCAGACTGGTCAGACTGGTCAGACGGAGACGGCGGCCCGGCGCCGCGCGGTGATGATCCCGTCGACCGAGTACCGGCCGGCGCCGACTCCGGCGAGGACCAGGGCCAGCGCGCCGATCACCAGCACCAGCTCGTAGCCGCCATCGGCGACGAACACCCCGTTCGGGGCGTGCACGAACAGCAGCGCGCCAGCCATGTCGACGGCGACCAGCACCCCGACCAATGGGACAGCGAACCCGATGATCAGCGCGATGCCGCCGACGAGTTCGACGACAGCGGCGAAGGTCGCGCTGGCGCTGGACAGCGGCACGCCCATCTGGGCGAAACTCCCTGCGGCGCCGGAAAGACCGAAGGTGAAGAACTTCTGCCAGCCGTGTGCGACAAGCACGATGCCCAGCGCAAGGCGGCCGAGCAGCAGGACGACGTCCTGCCGGGTGGAGGTGGTGCCGGATCGGACGAGGGAGGCAAGCGGGGAGGTGCGGACGGAAAGGTTTGTCATGAGAGTCCTTGGCGGTCGGGGCGCCTGCGGCGCCGGGAGAGTTGCGGACACGACGGTGAGTTTCGCAACGGGTGAAGTACTTGAGCGTTCATGTATGACGATAGTGACCCGGAAGCGGACAGATCAAGATGAATGCCGCATGATCGATGTCACAATCTGTTGCCGGTCTCTAACCCTCCGTCGCCACAGTGGAGACCGCCTGCTGCCTCGCTGCATGGGTGGCGCCGGACGGGCAGCGGTCGGGGACGTGCGTGAGTCGCCGCTCCGCCGTGGGTGTGCCGCCCGACGGTGCAGAATCGGCCGATGGCTCACGGCCCGCGGCTGCAACGATCGTTCTTCGGTCGCGACGTGACCACGGTGGCCAGGGATTTGCTGGGCCGGGTGCTGGTGGCGCACACCGACGACGGCGACGTCGGTGTCCGGCTGACCGAGGTCGAGGCCTACGCGGGCCTTGACGACCCGGCCTCTCACGCTTTCCGGGGTCCGACGGCCCGCAATGGGGTGATGTTCGGACCGGCCGGGCACCTTTACACCTATTTCGTCTACGGAATGCATTGGTGCGCCAACATCGTGACCGGGCCGGCGGGCGACGCCTCGGCGGTGCTGCTGCGCGCCGGTGAGGTCGTACTCGGACAGGACATCGCCAGGGACCGCCGACCCTCGGTCACTCGGACGCCATTGCTGGCCCGCGGACCCGCTGGGCTGGCGACCGTGCTCGGAATGCGCCGGGACGCCAGTGGCGAAGACCTCTGCGCTGCCGTCGGCCGGTGGGACATGGTCGAAGGGGATCCGGTCCCGGTGGATCGCATCGCCGCCGGACCGAGAGTCGGGGTGGCCGCGGCCGCCGAGCGTCCGCTGCGGTTCTGGGACACCGCGTCACCATCGGTGTCGGTCTACCGGGCCGGCGGGCGGGTCAGGCGACGGCCGGCCGCGGTGGTGCCGCCGGGCCGCCAGTCGGGCCGGGAAGGCTGAGCCGCGGTCGATGGCAGGATGACGTGCGTGACGGATGCGGATGTCGACACGCCCAACCCCGGGGCCGATGCCCCTGGCCGCTTCGACGTCGGCACCACGCCGTCGGGGTCGGTCTTTGCGGAGCTGGACGAACGTGGCCTGATCGCTCAGACCACGGGGGCCGACGCTCTCAGCCGTGATCTGGCCGGCGACCCCCTGACGTTCTACTGCGGATTCGACCCGACAGCACCGAGCCTGCATATCGGCAATCTTGTCCAGCTCCTCACGATGCGGCGGATCCAACAGGCCGGGCATCGCCCGCTGGCCCTGGTCGGCGGCGCCACCGGGCTCATCGGCGATCCCAAAATGTCCGGCGAACGGGTGCTCAATGCGCCCGATGTGGTGGCCGGATGGGTGGATCGCATCCGGTCCCAGGTGGAGCGTTACCTCGATTTCGAGGGCACCAACGCGGCTCAGATGGTCAACAACCTTGACTGGACCGGCGACTCTGACCGCGATCGGCTTCCTGCGCGACGTCGGCAAGCACTACCGGATGGGCCGTATGTTGGCCAAGGAGACAGTTGCTGCGCGGCTGAGCAGCGATGAGGGCCTGTCGTTCACCGAATTCAGCTACCAGATCCTGCAGGGGATGGATTTCCTGGAGTTGTTCCGGCGGTTCGATTGCACGTTGCAGACCGGCGGCAACGACCAGTGGGGCAACCTGACCAGCGGCACCGAGTTGATCCGCAAGGTCGAGGCGCGCACCGTGCACGCGCTGTCGACGCCCTTGATCACCAAGGCCGATGGCACCAAATTCGGCAAAACAGAGGGCGGCACCATCTGGCTCGACGCCGAGATGACGAGCCCTTACGCCTTTTACCAGTTCTGGTTCAACACCGACGATCGCGACGTCGACGGCTACCTCAAGGTGTTCTCCTTCCGGCCGTTGGACGAAATCGCGGAACTGGCCGAAGCGACCAGGGAACGCTCGCACGCCAGGGAGGCGCAGCGGGCGCTGGCCGGCGAGGTCACCGCCTTGGTGCACGGCCAGCAGGCTGCGGACGCGGCCGTCGCCGCCAGCGCGGCGCTGTTCGGCCGCGGTGAATTGACGGCGGTCGACGAGCCCACCCTGCACGCCGCGCTGGCCGAGGCCGGGCTGAGCACCGTCGAGGGTCCCGTGCCGTCGGTGATCGAGTTGCTGAGACTGTCCGGGTTGACCTCGTCGTTGTCCGAGGCCAGGCGTGCCGTGGCCGAGGGCGGCGCCAACATCAACAACCGGCGGGTGACCGATGCGGATTTCGCACCGGGCGGCGAGGACCTGCTGCACGGCAAGTACCTGGTGCTGCGCCGCGGAAAGCGCTCGGTGGCCGGGATTCTCGTCCGATCCTGACCCTGCGTCGAGCGGGTGAGCATCGCTACAAGAACAGCGCCTTGAGCCGCGGGTCGGGCCTGGTCGCGGCTGGACCGGCCATCTCGGCCAGCACCGACCGCAGCACGCCGACCGTCTCGGTCCCGCAGCGCTTGGCCAGGTGGCGCTCGTACCGGTGATGAAAGGCGCGCGCCGCAGCCAGCGCTGCGGTACCCCGCTCGGAGAGTTCGAGCAGCCAGGCCCGACGATCGTCGGGGTCGGGTTGCCTGGACAGGTACCCCCGTCCCTCCATGTCCGTCGCGATCTGCGCCGCGCCCTGCTTGCTGATCTCGAGCAGCTCGGCGAGCTTGCTGACGCTCATCCGACGCTGCGCCAGAGCCCTGAACACCACCCCGTCGGATCGCCCCAGGTCGTCGAAGCCGCTGTCGGCCAGCGAGGCGTTCAGTTCGGTGACGAACTGCTGGTAGGCCAGGGTCATCAGAATGCCCAGGTCAAGGGGTTGCGCTGACGGGCTCATCGCGTCACTATAGACAAGCGTACTTGGACAAGTGCGCTTGTCTATAGTGAAAGGTTGGGACATGCAACTGATCGAGGCGACCGCCGCGCCCGTGTTCGAGCTTCCGGGAATCACTTTCACTGCCATGGCATCGCCGAGCCGCGGATCGGCCGAGCTGTGTACCTGGAAGCTGACGGTGGCCGCGGGCCTGCCGACGACGCAGCCGCACTCGCTGGACCACGACGAGATCTTCATGGTGACGGTCGGCGCCGTGCTGATCGGCGTGGACGGCACCCTGGTGCGGGCGGGCGACGCTCTCGTGGTGCCGGCCGGCAAGCTCATCCAGCTGGCGAACCCGGGCTCCGTCGACGCCGAGGTGTACGTGGCGATCCGGGCCGGCTTCACCGCCACCGGCGCCGACGGAACCGTGATCGGTACTCCGCCGTGGGCGAGCTGATCGCGCGGCGGCAGTGCAACCTCGTGGATGGTCGTCAATCTGTTGGATCCGAGCAGCGGCGACAGGTGATCGTGCTCACCCCTTCCGGGTCGACCGACGTCGCTCCCAGTCTCGCCGCGGGCTCTCTGCGATCCGCGGAACATCCCGGCCTCAGCAACCGATCGCGGGCCGGGGTGCGGCGAGCCATCACCCGGAAAGGCCCTCTGACCAGCGGATTTGACGCGGTGCTCTGCGGTACGTACCTTTGCCGAGGCCCTGATGGGAACCGCACAGCGCGGCCGGAGATCACCTCCGGCAGCACTGGACGGCCGCAGGGTCAACACCCGGCGATCACCCTCCGCGAACCGGAGGCGGCGAAGCTCGCGCTTCGCCACGAAAGCCGGGGCCGGAAGGTCGGAGGCGAGTTGGTACTCGCCGAGATCCTCAGGTAATGTAGATCAGGTTGCCCTGCGGGAGGTCGAGAGGCCAAACGCGGAGCGCGTCCGTTCTTTGAGAACTCAACAGCGTACCGATAGTCAGTGCCAAACACAGTCTGGCGCTGGGCTTTACTGCTGCCTATCCGGCGGTGGTGGTCTGGTGTCCGGCTAGCATTGATGTACAAATTTTCGAGCTAGTTTGCTCGTGTTTGTGCTTGTGATCGAGCGTCTGTTTTGCAGACGTTTTCTCCTTTTGTTGATCGGGTGGCCTTCGGGTTGCCACGGTTATATGCATTCAATGGAGAGTTTGATCCTGGCTCAGGACGAACGCTGGCGGCGTGCTTAACACATGCAAGTCGAACGGAAAGGCCCGCTTGCGGGTACTCGAGTGGCGAACGGGTGAGTAACACGTGGGCAACCTGCCCTCAGCTCTGGGATAACTCCGGGAAACCGGGGCTAATACTGGATATCAACTTCTGCCTCGCATGGGGTGTTGTTGAAAGTTTTTCGGCTGGGGATGGGCCCGCGGCCTATCAGCTTGTTGGTGGGGTGATGGCCTACCAAGGCGACGACGGGTAGCCGGCCTGAGAGGGCGACCGGCCACACTGGGACTGAGACACGGCCCAGACTCCTACGGGAGGCAGCAGTGGGGAATATTGCGCAATGGGCGGAAGCCTGACGCAGCGACGCCGCGTGAGGGATGACGGCCTTCGGGTTGTAAACCTCTTTCAGCTCTGACGAAGCGAGAGTGACGGTAGGAGCAGAAGAAGCACCGGCCAACTACGTGCCAGCAGCCGCGGTAATACGTAGGGTGCAAGCGTTGTCCGGAATTATTGGGCGTAAAGAGCTCGTAGGCGGTTTGTCGCGTCGAATGTGAAAACCCGGGGCTCAACTCCGGGCCTGCATTCGATACGGGCAGACTAGAGTTCGGTAGGGGAGACTGGAATTCCTGGTGTAGCGGTGAAATGCGCAGATATCAGGAGGAACACCGGTGGCGAAGGCGGGTCTCTGGGCCGATACTGACGCTGAGGAGCGAAAGCGTGGGGAGCGAACAGGATTAGATACCCTGGTAGTCCACGCCGTAAACGTTGGGCGCTAGGTGTGGGGGTCCTTCCACGACCTCCGTGCCGCAGCTAACGCATTAAGCGCCCCGCCTGGGGAGTACGGCCGCAAGGCTAAAACTCAAAGGAATTGACGGGGGCCCGCACAAGCGGCGGAGCATGCGGATTAATTCGATGCAACGCGAAGAACCTTACCAAGGCTTGACATGCACGGGAAAGTTCCAGAGATGGTTCCCCCGCAAGGTCCGTGCACAGGTGGTGCATGGTTGTCGTCAGCTCGTGTCGTGAGATGTTGGGTTAAGTCCCGCAACGAGCGCAACCCTTGTCTTATGTTGCCAGCGGGTTATGCCGGGGACTCATAAGAGACTGCCGGGGTCAACTCGGAGGAAGGTGGGGATGACGTCAAATCATCATGCCCCTTATGTCTTGGGCTTCACGCATGCTACAATGGCCGGTACAAAGGGCTGCGAAACCGTGAGGTGGAGCGAATCCCAAAAAGCCGGTCTCAGTTCGGATTGGGGTCTGCAACTCGACCCCATGAAGTCGGAGTCGCTAGTAATCGCAGATCAGCAACGCTGCGGTGAATACGTTCCCGGGCCTTGTACACACCGCCCGTCACGTCACGAAAGTCGGTAACACCCGAAGCCGGTGGCCTAACCCCCTTGTGGGGAGGGAGCCGTCGAAGGTGGGATTGGCGATTGGGACGAAGTCGTAACAAGGTAGCCGTACCGGAAGGTGCGGCTGGATCACCTCCTTTCTAAGGAGCTCGTGGCCGTCACGCTCAGCGTGGTGGTCCAACAGCCATTTCACAGGCGAGTGTTCTGTGGTGGTGTGCTCATGGGTGGAACACTGACTATTCGGATTCTTGTGGTGCTGGTCGTGTCTAGTACTCCTGTTCTGCTGGTGGTCGTCTTTGGTGGCGGCGCCGGGTTCCTGGTGTCCCTCGTTGTGGGGGTGTCGGGGTGGGGGTGGAACGTGCTGTGTCGGTTCGGTGAGGGTTCGTGGGTGCGCTGTTGGGTCCTGAGAGAACGGGCAGAAGGAGGATCCCCCTGGTGGGGGTTGTTCTTGTGTGTGTTGTCTTGTGGGGCCGGCTTGCTGCTCATACTGCTGCGCGTTTGTCGTGGTGGGTGGTGGTGTGTGCTGGTTTCGTTTGTTGTTTGAGAACTGCACAGTGGACGCGAGCATCTTTGTGGCTAAGTTTTTAAGAGCACACGGTGGATGCCTAGGCACCAGGAGCCGATGAAGGACGTAGGAGGCTGCGATAAGCCTCGGGGAGCTGTCAACCGAGCTGTGATCCGAGGATGTCCGAATGGGGAAACCCGGCAGGAGTCATGTCCTGTCACCCGCGCCTGAATATATAGGGTGTGTGGAGGGAACGTGGGGAAGTGAAACATCTCAGTACCCACAGGAAGAGAAAACAACCGTGATTCCGTGAGTAGTGGCGAGCGAAAGCGGATCCAGGCTAAACCGGTCATGCGTGATACCCGGCAGGGGTTGCGTGGTCGGGGTCGTGGGAGCGTTGTTGTCGGGTCTGCCGACCTGGCGGGGAGTGATAAAAACTTGTGTTAGTCGAATGGCATTGGAAAAACCAGCCGTAGCGGGTGATAGCCCCGTAGACGAAAACATTTGTTCTCCCTTCAGTGTTTCCCAAGTAGCAGCGAGCCCGTGAAATTCGCTGTGAATCTGGCGGGACCACCCGCTAAGCCTAAATACTACCTGGTGACCGATAGCGGACTAGTACCGTGAGGGAAAGGTGAAAAGTACCCCGGGAGGGGAGTGAAATAGTACCTGAAACCGTGTGCTTACAATCCGTCGGAGCTGAGCCCTTGTGGTGAGGTGACGGCGTGCCTTTTGAAGAATGAGCCTGCGAGTTAGTGGTATGTGGCGAGGT
This sequence comes from uncultured Actinomycetota bacterium, assembly GCA_963709895.1. GTDB lineage: Bacteria > Actinomycetota > Actinomycetes > Mycobacteriales > Nakamurellaceae > Nakamurella. Next base: position 41,031 of record CAVPYD010000015.1, read on the forward strand.
TAACCCGTGTGGGGTAGCCGTAGCGAAAGCGAGTCCGAATAGGGCGTTTGAGTCGCATGCTCTAGACCCGAAGCGAAGTGATCTACCCATGGCCAGGATGAAGCGACGGTAAGACGTCGTGGAGGTCCGAACCCACCAGGGTTGAAAACCTGGGGGATGAGCTGTGGGTAGGGGTGAAAGGCCAATCAAACTTCGTGATAGCTGGTTCTCCCCGAAATGCATTTAGGTGCAGCGTCACGTGTTTCTTGCCGGAGGTAGAGCACTGGATGGTCTAGGGGGCCCACAAGCTTACCGAAATCAACCAAACTCCGAATGCCGGTAAGTGAGAGCGTGGCAGTGAGACTGTGGGGGCTAAGCTTCATAGTCGAAAGGGAAACAGCCCAGATCGCCGGTTAAGGCCCCTAAGCGTGTGCTAAGTGGGAAAGGATGTGGAGTCGCCCAGACAACCAGGAGGTTGGCTTAGAAGCAGCCACCCTTTAAAGAGTGCGTAATAGCTCACTGGTCAAGTGGTTCCGCGCCGACAATGTAGCGGGGCTCAAGCACACCGCCGAAACCGCGGCATTCACACGTATAGCTAGGCCCTTGTGGTCCAGGTGTGTGGATGGGTAGGGGAGCGTCGTGTGGCGAGTGAAGCGGCGGGGTGACCCAGTCGTGGACGCTACACGAGTGAGAATGCAGGCATGAGTAGCGAATGGGGAGTGAGAAACTCCTCCACCGAATGACCAAGGGTTCCTGGGCCAGGTTAATCCGCCCAGGGTGAGTCGGGACCTAAGGCGAGGCCGACAGGCGTAGTCGATGGACAACGGGTTGATATTCCCGTACCCGCGTAGAAGCGCCCATGACGGACCCGGTGATGCTAAACGCCCGGACCAATGGCTCCTTTCGGGGGGCCGGCGGCGAGCGCGTGATCCGAGCCGGTAGTAGTCAAGCGATGGGGTGACACAGGAAGGTAGCTCCGCCAGTCAGTGGTAATACTGGTGTAAGGGTGTAGGTAGCGTGGATAGGCAAATCCGTCTGCGTGTTGATCTGAGACCTGACGCATAGCCGAGTGAGGCGAAGCAGAGTGATCCTATGCTGTCGAGAAAAGCCTCTAGCGAGCTTCGAGCGGCCCGTACCCCAAACCGACACAGGTGGTCAGGTAGAGAATACCAAGGTGATCGAGCGAACTATGGTTAAGGAACTCGGCAAAATACCCCCGTAACTTCGGGAGAAGGGGGGCCGGGGTGCGTGAAGCCCTTCTCGGGCTGGCGCGTTTCGGCCGCAGAGACCAGGGAGAAGCGACTGTTTACTAAAAACACAGGTCCATGCGAAGTCGCAAGACGATGTATATGGACTGACGCCTGCCCGGTGCTGGAAGGTTAAGAGGACCGGTTAGTCACCCTTGGGTGGCGAAGCTGAGAATTTAAGCCCCAGTAAACGGCGGTGGTAACTATAACCATCCTAAGGTAGCGAAATTCCTTGTCGGGTAAGTTCCGACCTGCACGAATGGCGTAACGACTTCTCTACTGTCTCAACCATAGGCTCGGCGAAATTGCAGTACGAGTAAAGATGCTCGTTACGCGCGGCAGGACGGAAAGACCCCGGGACCTTTACTACAGCTTGGTATTGGTGTTCGGTTCGACTTGTGTAGGATAGGTGGGAGACTGTGATGCGGCAACGCCAGTTGTTGCGGAGTCAACGTTGAAATACCACTCTGGTCGTACTGGATATCTAACCTCGGTCCATGATCTGGATCAGGGACAGTGCCTGGTGGGTAGTTTAACTGGGGCGGTTGCCTCCTAAAGAGTAACGGAGGCGCCCAAAGGTTCCCTCAGCCTGGTTGGCAATCAGGTTTCGAGTGTAAGTGCACAAGGGAGCTTGACTGTGAGAGGGACATCTCGAGCAGGGACGAAAGTCGGGACTAGTGATCCGGCACCTCATTGTGGAATGGGTGTCGCTCAACGGATAAAAGGTACCCCGGGGATAACAGGCTGATCTTGCCCAAGAGTCCATATCGACGGCATGGTTTGGCACCTCGATGTCGGCTCGTCGCATCCTGGGGCTGGAGTAGGTCCCAAGGGTTGGGCTGTTCGCCCATTAAAGCGGCACGCGAGCTGGGTTTAGAACGTCGTGAGACAGTTCGGTCCCTATCCGCCGCGCGCGTAGGAGTCTTGCGGAAGGCTGTCCCTAGTACGAGAGGACCGGGACGGACGGACCTCTGGTGTGCCAGTTGTTCCACCAGGAGCACGGCTGGTTGGCTACGTTCGGAAGGGATAACCGCTGAAAGCATCTAAGCGGGAAGCCTGTTCCAAGATGAGGACTCCCACCCCGAGAGGGGGTAAGGCCCCCGGCGAGACCACCGGGTTGATAGGCCAGAAGTGGAAGCACCGTAAGGTGTTAGAGCTGACTGGTACTAATAGGCCGAGGACTTAGACACAAAAATGCTACGCGTCCACTGTGCAGCTCTGGAACAACAAACACCCCGGTGTTTGTTAATTCCATAGAGTTACGGCGGTCATAGCGAAGGGGAAACGCCCGGTCCCATCCCGAACCCGGAAGCTAAGCCCTTCAGCGCCGATGGTACTGCACCGGCCACGGTGTGGGAGAGTAGGACACCGCCGGACATACATTCCAGAAAAGGGGACCTCTTCCTGAGGTCCCCTTTTCTGCGTCCTGCCCACGAAGAATCGTCTTCTGATGTCAGCTACCACGTCCGTCCGGACGTCAGAAAGCCTCGTACATGGCCGCCATGTCCTCGGCGCCGTGCCCGCCAAGAGCGGCCGATTTCACCATCGAGCGCAAAGCAATCAGGAAAGCGGGATCAGCTCCCACCTCTGCGGCCATGGAGACCATCAGGTCGACATCCTTGACCGCACCGTCCAGGGCGAACGCGACCGGGTACCGTCGCTCGATCATCGCCTTTCCCTTGATCTGGAGATACGGAGTGTCGACCGGGCCGCCCTTGATCGTGTCGAGCACCAGTTGCGGGTCGATGCCGGCGTGCCTGGCCAAAGCCAATGATTGGGCAGCACCCGCGGTGATGATGCCAACCCAAGCGTTGCAGGCGAGTTTCAGTGAACTGGCGTCGCCGAGCCGCTCGCCGGCCCATACCGTTCTGGATCCGACGGCGTCGAAAACGGGTTGCGCGGCCGCGCGTAGCGACGGGTCGCCAGATGCCAACACCACCAGCTGGCCCTGTTCGGCGGGCTGTTTCGTACCCAACACTGGGGCATCCAGCACCCGCAGACCGTGCTGCAGGGCGAGGTCACTCACTGCGGCCATACCGTCGGGGCCGAGCGTGGAACTCTGCACGACCACCGAATCGGCGCCCAGGCTGTTCGCGGCCTCGGCCAGCACGGCCAGCACGGCGTCGCGATCGAAGAGCATCACCAGAACGACCGCCGCGCCGGAGACCGCCTCCCTCGGAGTGCGGGCGACGGTGGCCCCGTCGGCAGCCAACGGCTGGGACTTCTGCAGAGTTCGGTTCCACACCGTGACCGCGAAGCCCTCCCGGAGCAGCGAGCGGGCCATCGCCGAGCCCATTGTCCCGGTTCCCAACACCGTTACCGCTGCCATACCTGACATCATGGCCGCGATCGGTTGGCAGTGCGCCTGTAGCGGGCGGTAGAGCGGCACGGCCAGTGATCTGGAGGCAACTGCGGACCCGGCGCTGAGGCCATCCGGGTGCCTGCCCGTAGATCCGCGGACCGACGATCGTCAGCCGGGTGGTCGGCGCGACCACGCCTGGAACACCCGCGGTGAGCCGCACAGCGAGCCGGAGTCCTCGGCGAAATCGGCCAGGCTCGCCAACGCGGACGCGACCTCCGCGACAATGGCGATACCTTCCTGCACGATGGCCTCAGCGGTGGCCTCTACGGTGGAGTACGGCAGGGTCTTGACCTCGCCGATGCTGTCGGCCCGTTGCGCGAGAGTGATGGTCGGGTCGGGGATCCCGGCCGCCGGAAAGTACCCGTACAGCTTTCGACCGATCTGCGGATCGCCGCCGTGCCGTTCCAGAGCCCGTTGGTAGGCCTCCACCCAGAAATGCGAACCCGGCGTTCGGCGGGTCACAGAATGATCCGTCGAAATCGGCATGGCTCCGGGATCGGCCCATTCGTAGACATAGCGCCCCATGCCGGAACTGTAGACCGGGTGTCGAGCGGGCGCTGCCGTCAAAGGTCAAGGACAATCACTGCGCCACAACGGGTCTGGCCGACGCGACCCATGGTCAGTCCGGCACCTCCGGCGGAGCGAACACCACCAGAATCACCAACTCCTCGGTGATGTCGGTGAAGTGGTGCTCGCGTCCCTGGTCGACAGACACCACGCTGCCCGGTCCTACCTCGATCGCGGTCCCCTCGACCACCAGCAGGGCGTGACCGCGCTGCACGATGTACACCTCGTCCGAGGAGTGCGGGTGCTGGGTGTCCGTCCCGCCCACTGCCAGTCGGTAGAGGCCCAACGACATCGCCGGCCGGCGCAGGAACTCGCGGTACGCACGGCCGTCGGCCGCCGCCGTCAACTCGTCGACAGTGAACGCCTGGTGCGTCATCAGGTCTCCCTCAGCTACTGCAGAGTGGGTTGCGCGGGGACGGTGGGCGTCGGCGCCGGCGAAACGGATTGCGGTGAGGGTGATTCGGGTTGGACGGCGGCTGCCGACCGGCCGGCCAGCGCTGCCAGGTCCGCCCGCTGGTTCTGTTTTGCCCTGGCGCTGTGGTCGCGAATGATCCTGCGCACCTCCTCGACATCGGCACGCTGGTAAGCGTCCACCAGTGCCAGGTGGTCGTCGGCCATCTGCGGGTTGACCGAGGTTTCCGAGGTCAGCGCCCTGGACATCAGATCCGCGATGCTCAGTCGCTCATAGGCCTCCTGCAGCGCGGGACTCCCGGTGAGGCTCGGTAGAAACGCGTGGAACCGGACCGTTGCGGCGACGTACGCCGCCGGGTCGATCAGCCGGCCCTGGTACAGCCGGGCCACCGACGCCTCCGCCAGCGCGCGGAATTCCGCCAGCTGCGCGGTGCTCAATCGACCGACCGTCAGGTCCGCCACCCCCAGTTCGATGACCAGCCGGGCGTCGAAGGCATCGTCCGACCGGGCGACGTCCAGCGGGGTGACCACGTACCCGCGATCGGCGCTGCGCACCACTAGCCCCTCGCCGACCAGCCGGGTCAGCGCGTAGTGGATCGACGACAACCCGGCGCCGAGCGATTCCGCCAGGCTCGACGCGTCCAGCGGGTGGTCGGGCGGCAGGATGCAATCCAGCACCATCGACCGGATCCGCTGGTAGGCCTTGGCGTCCTGGGCGAGTTCGAACCGGCCGAACTTGCCGCGGTAGTAGGCCAGCGGCGAGCCGTCGCGGGCCTGCGCGTGCACCACGTCGGCCAGGAAGACCCGGTGCGTCCCACCGGTGACCGCTTCCCGGACCCGGCATTCCACCACCGCGAGCGCGTCGGAGAGCACCGGCGCGGACACGCTCCCCGAGCTGACCGTGACGCCCTCGAATTTGTCGTCGCCCGCGGGCTTGGCGAATCGTTCGGCGATCCACGCCTGCCGGTCGTCGAGTACGTGTACCGCGAAGCTCCCTGCCGCGAGCACGGCCTGCTGGGTGCGGCTGTTCATGTTCAGGCAGACCAGTAGCATCGGCGGCTCCAGCGAGAGCGAGGACACCGCGCTGATCGTCATGCCGTGGTCGCCGTCGTCGTCCCGCGACGTGAGCACCATGACGCCGCTGGTCACCGTGCCGATGACGTTCCGGAACACCGCGCTGTCGAAGGACGACGGCGTCGGCGCATCACTGACGGTCGTCATCGCCCTCCGATCCCGATCCCACGAGCCGAGTCTGGCCGCGACCGTGTCGCAGCTGAACCCCCTTCTGGTCAGCAGAAACCGCCCGCCCGACCGCTGCTCAGGTCTTCCCCGTCACCTCACTGCCAATGGACCGGGGCATCACCAGGGCCTCAACGGCCGGCACCAACATCAGCACCGCGAGTAGCACGAAGGCGATCCGGAACGGGGCGGCCGCGGTGTCCGGCAGCCCGAGCGCCGCACCGACCGGGTCGCCCAGCCGCAGCAGCAGCGCGCCGACCGCGACGCCCAGACCCGCGGCCAGTTCCTGCACGGTGGACAGCAGTGTGTTGGCTTGCGTCATCCGTTCCGGCTCGACGTCGGCGAAGGCGACGCTGTTGTAGGCAGAGAAGCCGATCGACCGGAAGATCCCGGACAACGCCAGCGCGGCCAGGATCACCAGCAATGGGGTGGCGGCCTGCAGCAACGCCATGATCACCAGGCAGATCGACGATGCGATCGTCGCCACCAGCAGCACAGGCCGGATGCCGAACCGGCGCATCAGTGGTGTGGTCGCCGGCTTGATCGCGACGTTCCCGGCGAACAGCGCGATGACCACCACTCCGGCCTGCGCGCTGTTCCAGCCGAATCCTTCCTGGAAGAACAGCGGCAGCAGGAAGGGGATGGCGCTGATCACCAACCGGTACAGCGAACCGCTGCCGGCGGTGACCCGGAAACTGGCGATCCGCAGGATGCGCAGATCCAGCAACGGCCGCGCCGCCCGCAGCAGGTACAGCACGGCCGTGGACAGGAACACCGCAGCGAGCACCAGGCCGGTCACCACCACCGACCAGTTCGACGGCCCCATGCCGATGTTCTCCATGCCCACCAGCAGGGCGCAGATCCCGACCGCGGTCAGCGCGAAGCCGCGCCAGTCGAGCCGCGGCTTCCCCTCGGCGCGGACATCGGGTACCAGTCGGGCGGCGAGGAACAGCCCGGCGATCCCCAGCGGCAGGTTGATGACGAAGATCCAGCGCCAGGACGCGTAGGTGCTCAACACCCCGCCGACCGCCGGGGCGATGACCGGTGCGATCAGCGCGGGCCAGGTGAGGAAGGCGATGGCCCTGATCAGCTCGGCCTTGGCTGTCGTCCGGAGGACCACCAGTCGGCCGACGGGGACCATCATCGCGCCGCCGACGCCCTGCAGCACTCGGGTGGAGGTGAGCATCGGCAGGCTGGTGGCAAGTGCGCAGCCCGCGGAGGCCAGCGTGAAGATCGCGATCGCCGCCATGAACACCCGTCGCGCACCGAAACGATCCGCCATCCACCCGCTGATCGGAATCAGCACAGCCAGGGTGAGCAGGTACGCGGTGATCGCGACGTTGATGTCGACGGCCGCCACACCCAGGTCCGTCGCGATGGCGGGCGCCGCGGGGGCGATGACGGTGCCGTCGAGGATCTCCATGAAGAAGGCGCCGGCGACCAGCAACGCCAGCCCGCGATTCAACCCGGAGCGCTGGTCGCCCTCGGGCGAAACAGCTCCCGCGGCAACAGCTTTCGGGCGCGGTCGGGGGCCGGACATGTCATCCTCCTCGACCGGTTCGCTGGAATGAGATCGCTCTGGTGGTGCTGGGAACAGAAAGTTCGTCAACGGTGCGGCCGATCAAGCCGGCCCGGTCAGCCGTTCTCGGGAGCTCGCAGCGCGGCCAGCGTCGCCGCTGCGCCGCGGTTGATGATCGAGGTGTCGGTGGCCACCCCCATCACGTGCACCCCCTGCGCGGTGCGCCGCCGGGCTTCCGCCGCATCGGTGGTCAGGTATCCGGTGACGACATCCAGCGCCCGAAGCCGGGCGAACGCGTCATCCACGGCGGCCTGCACGGCGGGGTGCTGGGCATCACCGAGGTGGCCCATGGCCGCCGCCAGGTCGTTGGGCCCGATGAACAGTCCGTCCACCCCGGGCACCGCGGCGATCGCCTCGAGATTGCTGATCGCCATGGGGGTCTCGATCTGCACCAGGATGCAGATCTGCTCGTCGGCGGTCCGCAGGTAGTCCGCGCGCTGCCCGTACTGCGAGGCCCGTGACCCCCCGGACACCCCGCGCACCCCGGCCGGCGGATACCTCGCGTAGCTGACCGCGGCGGCGGCCTCCTGCGCCGTCTGCACGTTGGGGATCAGCAGGGTCTGTGCGCCGGCGTCCAGCAAACGCTTGATCAACACCATGTCCGACCATGCCGGGCGCACGATGACGCTGACCGGGTATCCCTGCAAGGCGTGCAGCTGGGCGACGACATCGGCCATCTCGCCCGGCGAATGCTCGGTGTCGATGAGGATCCAATCGAATCCGGTCCCGGCCAGGAGCTCGGCCAGCGCTGGGCTGTTCAGCGTTGCGAACAATCCGATCTGCTGGCTCCGGAGCCGGTCCTTGAACACGTTTCTCGGGGCTGCCATCACGCCTCCATTCCACGATCACATTTATCGACACGATCTACGTCATTCGTTCCGGCCACGTCATCCCCAGCAACAGTCATGCGGTTCGACAGGGCCTCACCCGGTCCTACCCGGTCATCCCGCCCGGCACGGTCCGGTGGAATCCCGGATCCGTAACTGGGTCGGCAGGGTGACCTGATGATTCGGTCGATTCCCGATTCCCAGCAGGAGATCGATCAGCGTCCGACCGGCATCCTCCACCGGCCCGGTGACGGTGGTGAGCGGCGGGTGGCAGAAGTCGGAGCCGAAGATGTCGTCGTACCCGACAACGCTCACCTCGCCGGGAACGTCGATGCCCCGCCGCTCCAGCCGTTGCAGTGCGCCGATGGCCAGCAGGTCGTTGAAAGCGATCATCGCGCTCACCCCGCTGCCGAGCCCGACGTCCGCCGCCGCGAATCCCTGCTCGAGGGTCGGCAGAAACGGGCCGTGCCGGACGATCTCGATGCCGGCCGGCTCCGCGGCGACCGACAGTGCCCGCCATCGTTCGTCGTCCGTCCACGATTCCCGCGGCCCGGCGAGGTAGGCGACCCGACGGTGTCCGAGCGCGGCCAGGTGGTCGATGATCTGCCGGCTGCCGTCGACCGAATCCATCACCACGCTGGGCAGCCCGGTCACCTCCCGGTTGAACAACACCAGGGGTCGCTGCTCGGCAAGCTCGACCAGCCGCTGCTCGGGCAGCCGGCTTCCGGACAGCACCAGCCCGTCGACGCTGGACTGCAGCCGCTCGGCGTGCGCCGACTCGAGTTCAGGGCTCTGCTGGGTGTCCCCGAGTACCAGCGTGTAACCGGCCGCCCTGGCCTGCGCTTCGGCCCCGCGGATCAGGCCGAAGTTGTACGGGTTGGTGACGTCGTGGATGAGCATCGCCAGCATCTGGGTCCGAACCCCTGCCCTCGGCGGCTGGTAGCCCATCCTCCGGGCGACCGTGAGGACGTGATCCCGGGTGGCCTTGCTGACCCGGTCGGGGTTGGACAACGCCCGGGAAACGGTCGACACGGCGACGTCTGCCTCCCGGGCGACGTCGTGCAGGGTCACCATCCCGGTCCCCACCGTCGGTCACGAGGGCGGCCAGGAACGCGACCCTGAAGTCGGCCACGGGGTCGGCCAGGGAGTCGGCCCGACGGCGCCGTGCGCGCAACGGTTGCCGTCCTGTGACTCATGTCCCAGATCGTAGCAATGTATGGCAAATAATGGCAAAGGTTTGCCATACTGTTGCCAGACGATCCGGTAGCTCACCGACGGAAGGAACCGACACGTTGACCGCGAACGAGGCCGCGCCGATGGCACGACCCCGATTGGCCTGGACCGTGTTGGGCGTCGGCGTCATCGCGTACGTGCTGACGGTCATGCAGCGAACCTCGCTCGGGGTCGCCGGGCTGGATGCCGCGCAGCGGTTCGAGATCAATCCCGGAGCGCTGTCCGCCTTCGTCTTCATTCAGGTCGCTGTCTACGTGATGGCGCTCATCCCGGCCGGATTGCTGGTGGACCGCTACGGTGCGCGGCTGATGCTGGTGGTCAGCGGTGTGCTGCTGACCGCAGGCCAGCTGCTGCTGGCGTTCACCGCGGCGCTGCCCGCTGCCGTGCCGGCCAGGATTCTGGTGGGGATGGGCGATGCCGTCGTGTTCTCCGCGGTGCTGGCCCTCATCCCGCGGTGGTTCCCGCCGCGCCGCGTTCCGGTGATCGCTCAGGGCTCCACCATTCTCGGCCAGCTCGGTCAGATCCTGTCGGCGGTGCCGTTCGCGTTGCTGCTGCACGGCGCCGGCTGGTCGGTCGCCTTCGGCACGGCGGCCGCGGGCAGCGCGCTGGTCGCCGTGCTGGTGCTCGCCGTCGTTCGCAACGGCCCCGGGCAGAGCTGGCAACCCGCGGCCTCGGTCTCGGCCCGGCAGATCGCCGGTCAGGTGCGAGCGGTCTGGAACCGCCCTGGTACCCGATTGGGATTCTTCGGCCACATGGGCACTCAGTTCTCCATGATGGTGTTTGCCCTGCTGTGGGGCGTGCCGTACCTGGTTTCCGGGCAACATCTCTCGCCGTCGACCGCGGGCGCGATGATCATGCTGTTCGTGCTGTGCTCGGTCGTGCTCGGTCCGGTCATCGGTCTGCTGACCACCCGGCATCCGCTGCGCCGATCCTGGATGCTGTTGGGCATCATCGCGGCGAACGCACTCATCTGGACGGCCGTGCTCACCCAGCCCGGGCCCGCGCCGCTCTGGCTGCTGGTCGCGCTGGTCGTGGTGCTGTCCGCCGGGGGTCCGGCCTCGATGGTGGGGATCGACATCGGCCGGACGTCCAATCCCAGCGCGAATCTCGGCGTCGCGCAGAGCATGGTCAACCTCGGCGGCTTCCTGGCGACCCTGCTCGTGCTGGCCGCGATGGGGGTGCTGCTGACCGCGCTGGGCGGGTTCACCGCGGACGCCTTCCGGGTCGCCTGGCTGGTGCAGTACCCGATCTGGGTGCTGGCGGTCATCGGTGTTCTGGTCACCCGACGCAAGGCGCGGCGGGTCGACGCCGACCGTGGTGTGGTCCCGCGTCCGCTGCGCGAGATGTTGCCGCGACCGGTGCGCGAGATCACCTCACGGGTCAGGCTCGCCGGCTAATCTCCACCGTCCAGCTGCATCCACGACTCCCCGTCCAATTCCGCCTCGTGCAGCAACCGGACGATCGACGGTGACAGCGCCAGCAGTTCCAGCACACCGTCGGCGTCGGCGACCGCCTCCTGCACGCGGAGCAGCGCCTCCAGGCCGGCCCGATCCAGGAACGTCACACCCGCCAGGTTCAGCAGGATCTGGACCGACCCGCTGGCGTGCCGGTTGATCGTCCCGGCCAGGTACTCCTCGAAATACGGCGCGGTGTCGGCATCAACGGCGCCACGCAGCAGCACGAGCGTGACGCCGGACGCCAGGTCGTGCGACTCGACATCGAGCCGCGGGTCGCCGGTGATCAGCGGCCCCGCACGAGCACCGGTCGGCGTCCGGAGTGGTTCCTCCATGTGCCCTCCCACTGGAGGTTGTGGCGAGAGTGACCCGGCTCGGACGGCCTGCTGGATCGGCTCAACGCGGATGGTCGGTTCGACGGTCGTTGCACGGCGAGTGCGGTGGCGAGGTGGCTGGCGATCTGGGCGTTCTCGATGATCCAGGCGGACAGGCGCGGGGATCATCAAGATGAATGTCGGCCCCAATGCTGGGCTGTCGAAAATCGTAGGCACAGCAGTGGGAGATTCCTCCGTCGTTGCCGCTGGGTGGGACCAGCCCGGCCCGGTGTCGCCCCGACCCACCGCAAAGGACTTCCGCTTGGCGGGAACCTGGGGGTGAAGTCCAGCCGGTCACCGTCACTGGACCGATCATGATCGACGTGAGCGTGCAAAAGGCGATAGATCTCAACGGGAGCGGCGAGACGATTCAGGACGCGGTGTCGGAGGCACTGGACCGGGCGCGGCTGTCCGTCGAGGGCATCACCTCCTTCGAGGTGCAGCGGATCTCCGGTGTGGTCGAGGAATCGGCCACCACCTATCAGGTCGAGATCAAGGTCTGGTTCACGTTGCTGGAACGCATGCACGGATGAGCGCGCCGAGCCTGATCGAGTCCGATGCCATCCCGGGCGTGACCCGAGTGGCACTGCCGATCGGCGTCAACGCGATCGAGAGCGTGAACATGTACGTCCTGGCGGACGGTGACAAGGTCACCGTCGTCGATTGCGGGGTGTGGCGGCCGGACCTGCCCGACGGTGGCCTGGCGGCCATGGAAGCCGGGCTGGAGGGCGCCGGTTATGCGCTGGCCGACGTGTCCCGGGTGATCGTCACGCACGCCCACATCGACCATTACGGGCTGGCCGGCCGCGTCATGGAACTGACGGGCGCCGACCTGTCCATGCACGCCATGACGGACCTGGACTGCGAGAAGTACCGGCACCCGGACACCGCGCGGGCCCGGCGCCGGGACACCTACGCCGACCACGGCATTCCCGAGGACGAACGTGCCGACCTGGCCGACCATCTCACCCGCTGGATGCCCTATCTGCATTCCGTGGTGGAGGCCTCCACCCGACTGCGCGGCGGGGAGAAGCTCGAGATCGGCGGGGACAGTTGGGAAGTCATCCACACCCCCGGGCATTCCCTCGGCCATGTCTGCCTGTACTCGCCCGGCAGGGCGCTGCTGCTCTCGGGTGACCATCTGCTACCGGGCATCACCCCGCCGGTGACCTTCGAGCGTGGTTTCGACGCCGACCCGATGCGCAGCTACCTGCACTCGTTGGAGCTCATCAGGGATCGCCGTCCGGACCTGGTCTATCCCGGTCACGGCCGGCCGTTCGGTGACGCGGTCAGCCGCATCCAGGCCATCATGCGCAACAAGGTCAGGCGGTTGGACCGGATCCGCCGGGCGATCCAGGACGGTCCGTGCACGGTCGGCGCGCTGACCGATCGGCTCGTCGCCGGGGCGTTGCTCGCCCACCAGCGGCAGCTCGCGATCAACGAGACGCTGGCGCACATCGCCTACCTGCGCTGGTCGGGTTTGATCGAGCGGCGGATCCGTCCGGACGGCATCTACGAGTGGTACAGCACCAGCGACGCGCCGCTGGACGTCGCCGCCCTGATCGCCCGCTGACCTGCGCCTGGTGGGAACTCCCGCGGCGCTCCCACTGAGCAGGAAACAGCGCTCAGCAGGCCCGATGCCGCCATGGCCGGTGCTTGACTCGGCCAGCGAGATCACCCGTGTCCCTACCGCAGGATGGAAATGATGGGCGAACCGATCCTGACCGAAACCCGGCACGGCGGAACTGGTCCGCTGGTCATCAATGGACTCGAGGACCTGCAGGCCCGCGTGGGCCAGGACCTCGGGGTGAGCAGTTGGCGCACCGTCGAGCAGGCGGACATCAACACCTTCGCCAAACTCACCGGCGACGAGCAGTGGATCCATGTCGACCCCGAGCGCGCCAAGACCGGCATGTACGGCACCACCGTGCAGCACGGTTTCCTGACCCTCGGATTGGCAACGGGGTTCCTCTGGGAGGTCTGCACCATCGACGGGTTCGGCACCGTGCTGAATTACGGGCTCAACAAGGTCCGCTTTCCCGCGGGTCTGAAGGTGAACAGCCGCATCCGGATGCACGTGAAACTCGTCGACGTGAAGGACCTGGACGGCAAAGGCGCCGAGGCCATCTACGGACTCACCTACGAGGTGGAGGGCGAGGCAAAGCCTTGCTGCGTCGCCGATCTGGTCTTCCGCTACTACAACTGATCGCGCCCACCGGCCGGACCACAGTGGGCCGGCCAGTGACACCAAAGACAACTGACCACTGACTGACACCGCCCGACGCTGGAAACGGAGCACCCATGACGACCACCACGACCCAGAAGCCTGAAATCGGCCAGAGCGTCGTAGCCAACGGCATTCGTACCAATTACCTGGAGGCCGGATCGGGTGGCGCAGAGGTCATCCTGATCCACGGATCGGGCCCAGGGGTGACCGCCTACTCGAACTGGCGGCTGGTGCTGCCCGCGCTCGGCGAGGACTTCCACGTGCTGGCTCCCGACATGGTCGGCTTCGGCTACTCGGACCGTCCCGACGACGTCGAGTACAACGTGCAGACCTGGGCCGACCAGACGGTCGGGTTCATGGACGCGATGGGCGTCAAGAAAGCGCACCTGGTGGGCAACAGCTTCGGCGGCGCGATCGCACTGCGCATCGCCACCCAGCACCCGGAGCGGGTCGACCAGCTGGTGCTGATGGGCAGCATGGGCGTCGACTTCCCGATCACCGAGGGCCTGGACACCGTCTGGGGCTACGAGGGAACGATCGAGAGCATGCGGAACGTGCTGGACTTCTTCGCCTATTCGCGGGACCTGGTCAACGAGGAACTGGCGCAGGTCCGGTACAAGGCCAGCGTGGAACCCGGATTCCAGGAGGCCTTCTCGGCGATGTTCCCCGCCCCGCGGCAGCGCTGGGTGGACGCGATGAGCACGTCAGAGGAAGAGATCAGCAAGCTGACGCACCGCACCCTGGTGATGCACGGGCGCGAGGACAAGGTCATCCCGGTGTCGAACTCCTACAAGCTGGAGGAGCTGATCGACAACGCCGACCTCGCGGTGTTCTCGCACTGCGGGCACTGGTCGATGATCGAGCGCACCGCGGACTTCAACCGGTTGGTCCGCGACTTCTTCCTGGGCAAGCCGACCAAGCCCGTGATCACCGGAAGCGACGAGTAGAGCGACGTGGCTACGACAACCAACGGGGTCGCCACCACCGGGACCGCTGAGAGTCGGGTCGACCTGTCGTCCCGCGATCCGGGGCTGCTCCGCCGGATCTACGAGACGATGGTGCTGACCAGGGCGGTCGAGGACCGGATGGTCGCGATGTACAAGGGCGGCGATCTGCTCGGTTCGCTGTACACCGGGCACTGGCACGAGGCGATCAGCGTCGGCGCGGCCTCGACTTTGCGGCCGGACGACTACATGGCGCCGATCCACCGTGACCTGGGCGCGCACCTGTTCCGCGGCATGGAGCCGTGGCAGGTGATGGCCAGCTTCATGGGCAAGGCGACGTCGCCGACCGGCGGTCGGGACGGCACGCTGCACTACGGCCGGCTCGACCTGGGCCACTACAACCTGCCGAGCCACATCCCGGCCAACTTCCCGGTCGCCACCGGGATGGCGTTCGCGGCGAAATACCGCGGACAGGACAAGGTCTGCCTGGCGTTCTGCGGTGACGGGTCGACCTCGCGGGCCGACTTCCACGAGGCCTTGACGATGTCCAGCGCGCTCGGCCTGCCGAACGTGTTCGTCATCGAGAACAACCAGTTCGCCTATTCGACGCCGATGCGTATGCAGTCGAACTCGGAGACCTTCGCGGCGAAGGCGGTCGCCTACGGAATCCCGGGCGTGAAGGTGGACGGCACCGACGTGCTGGCCGTGCACGACGCGGTCGCCGAAGGGGTGGCCCGCGCGCGCGGGCGGCAAAGGCCCGTCCATCGTGGAGGGCGCGACGATGCGGATGCACGGCCACGCCGAGCACGACCCGGCCGACTACGTCCCGCACGCCATGTACGAGGAATGGTCGAAGAAGGACCCGGTCGAGTTGTTCGAGAAGGTGCTGCTCGAGGCCGGGACATCGACGCCGATATCGCGGCGCAGGTCAGGAAGGACGCGCGGCAGTTCGCCATCGACGAGCGACAAGCGGGCGCTCGGGGATCCGATGCCGGACCCGAGCACGATCGAGGAGGGCGTTTATGCCGACTGAGAGCACGGCCGTCCGGCCCCAGGAGGGGCAGCCGCCTATCTGGAGGCCGTCGGGCTGGCGCTGGATCACGAGATGGACCGTGATCCGGACGTCTTCCTCATCGGCGAGGACGTCGGCCAGTACGGCGGCGCCTTCAAGGTGACCAAGGGTTTCCTGGACAAGTTCGGTCCGCGGCGGGTGGTGGACACCCCCATCGCCGAGACCGGGTTCACCGGCCTGGCCGCCGGGGCCGCGCTGGTCGGGCTGCGGCCGGTGGTGGAGTACCAGTTCGCCGACTTCATCTCCTGCGCGTTCGACCCGATCATCAACGTGCTGGCCCGGCACTATTGGCGCACCGGCGACCCGATGCCGGTGACGATGCGGGCACCGTTCGGTGGCCGGCTGCGGGCCGGGCCCTACGCACTCGCAGAGCGTGGAGAGCTACTTCGCGCACGTGCCGGGCATCAAGATCGTGATGCCCGGCACGCCGGAAGACGCTGCCGGGACTGTTGATCTCGTCGATCCGGGACAACAACCCGACGCTGTACCTGGAGAACAAGTACCTCTACCGGCGGCTCAAGGCCTCCGGCCCGATCCAGCTTGATCCGATCCCGCTCGGGGTGGCCAAGGTGGTCCGGGAAGGCCGGGACATCACCCTGATCACCTACTCGGCCGGCGTGCACCAGGGCCTGGAGATCGCCGAAGAGCTCGACAAGGAAGGCATCTCGGTCGAGGTGGTGGACGTCAGGACGCTGGTACCGCTGGACGTGGAGACGATCGTCAACTCCGTCAAGAAGACCTCGCGGGCGGTCGTGCTGCACGAGGCCGCCAAGCGGATGGGGTACGGGGCGGAGATCGCCGCGACGATCCAGGAGGAGGCCTTCTGGTACCTGGACCAGCCGATCAAGCGGATCGGCGCGAAGAACACCCCGACCCCCACCAGTCCGCCGCTGGAGGACGCGGTGATCCCGCAGCCGGCGGAGATCGCGGACACCATCCGGAAGGTGGCCCGAGCCTGATGCGCTGCGCCACAGCCACTCTCGCCCAGACAACAGGGGGTTCCGGATCATGACCGACTACGACATCGTCGTCCTCGGCGGCGGTCCCGGCGGCTACGCCGCCGCGCTGTACGCCGCGTCCGCCGGCCTGACGGTGGCGCTGGTGGAGAAGGAGAAGGTCGGCGGCACCTGCCTGCACCGCGGCTGCATCCCGGCCAAGGCACTGCTGCACGCCGCCGAGGTGTTCCGCACCGTGAACCACGCGGGCGCGCACGGCGTGAAACTGCCCGACGGCGTCGTGGCCGAGCCGGACTGGCCGGCGGCGAACACCCGCAAGGCCGGCATCGTCAAACAGTTGCACGGCGGGCTGTCCGGATTGCTCAAGCGCCGCAAGGTGCAGGTCGATCATGGGTGAGGGCCGCTCACCGCGGACGGTGCCGTCTCGGTGGACGGCCAGACGCTGAAGGGCCGGGCCGACCATCCTGTGCACCGGTTCGGTGCCACGGGCGATCCCGGGCATGGACGTCGACGGCGTAGAGGATCATCACCTCCGACCACGCCACCAACAGCACCGCGGACAAGCTCCCGGAGCGGGCGGCGGTGATCGGCGGCGGCGTGATCGGCGCCGAGTTCGCTTCGGTATACACCGATCTCGGGGTGCAGACCACGCTGCTCGAGGCGATGAACGACGGCGTGCTGCCGATCGGGCCGGACCGCGACGTGGCCAACGTGCTGGCCAAGTCATTGGCCAAGCGCGGCACCAAGATCCACGCCGAGGCCGGGTCGGCAGCGCTGGAGCACACCGAGAACGGTGTGCGTCGTGCCGTTCGAGACGCCGAAGGGCTAGCGACAAGATCGAGGTCGATCAGGTGCTGGTCTCGATCGGCCGGCGACCGGTGACCGAGGACATCGGCGCCGACGGCGCCGGCGTGCAGGATCGACGACCGCGGGTTCTTCGAGGTCGACACGAACACCATGCTGACCTCACGCCCGGGCGTGTACGCGATCGGCGACTGCGTGGCGACCCCGGGCCTGGCGCACATCGCCTACGCCGAAGCGGTGGTCGCGGTCGACCACATCCTCGGCGAGACCCCGGTTCCGGTGGACTACGGCAAGGTGCCCTGGGTCGTCTACACCTACCCGGAGGTCGCCTGGTCCGGGATGACCGAGGCGCAGGCCAAGGCCGCCGGGCACAACGTCGTCGTGCACAAGCATTCCTTCGCCGGCAACGGCCGGGCGATGATCCTGGGCGAGACCGACGGGCTGGTCAAGATCGTCGCGGAGAAGGACGGGCCGATCCTCGGGTTCCACCTCGTCGGCCCCTGGGCCAGCGAACTGCTGCACGAGGGCTACCTGGCGGTCAACTGGGAGGCACTGCCCAGCGACGTCGGCCGGCTGATCCACGCGCACCCGAGCCTGTCCGAGGCGATCGGCGAAACCATGATCACCTTCTCCGGCCGTTCCCTGCACGGCTGAGAACGTCAGAGCACTTTCGCCGCACCACTGCCAATCACGCTCCTCACGACACGGGAGACACTGCATGTCAAACGACGAGTGGGTCGTCACGATGCCCAAGCTGGGCGAGACGGTCACCGAAGGCGAGCTCACCAACTGGTTCAAACAGGTCGGTGACGCGGTCGCGTTCGATGATCCGCTGTTCGAGGTGTCCACCGACAAGGTGGATTCCGAGATTCCCAGCCCCTATGACGGGGTGATCGCCGAGATCCTGGTGGCGTCCGGGGAAACCGTGCCGGTGGGCACGCCGTTGGTGCGGATCGCGCCGCCCGGCGGAGCGGCCGCCGGTGCGAGCGGGTCGTCGGAGAACCGGCTGCCGTCGACCTCGCACAAGCTCGCCGCCGCCGGTGGCCCCGCGCTCGGTGATCCCGCGGCCCCGCAGATGGGTGGCTCCGAGGGACCGTCCGACGAGGACGTCCACCTGTCCGCGCCGACCGGCGTGGTGCACGACATCACCATGCCCAAACTGGGCGAGACCGTCACCGAGGGCACCATCGGGTCCTGGCTGAAGCAGGCCGGCGACACCGTCGAGTTCGACGATCCGCTGTTCGAGGTGTCCACCGACAAGGTGGATTCGGAGATCCCCAGCCCGTACGACGGGGTGCTGCTGGAGATCCTGGTGCAGGCCGGGCGAGACCGTCCCGGTCGGCACCCCGCTGGCCAGGATCGGCGAGGCCGGCGGAGCCGCGCCGGCCGCCGGCGCACCGTCGGGTGCCACCCCGGCTGCGGTCTCCGCGCCGGCGCCCGGCTCAGCCGGCTCGGCGAACGGCTCGGGAACGGATCGCGCCGGCCGCCCGGACCGGCGGGGTGCTGCTGTCCCCGCTGGTCCGCAGGCTGGTCGCGGAGAACGGGTTGGACGTCGGCGCGATCAACGGCACCGGCGTCGGCGGCCGGATCCGCCGGGAGGACGTCGAACAGGCCGTCGCGTCCGGCGGCGCGCGTGCGGTGCGGCCCCGGCCGCGCTCACCACGGCACCGGCCGCACCGGCCGGCGCACCGCACCGGTCGCCGCGCCGCACCGGCGCGACTGCGCCGACCGACGCAGCCGATCCCGGCCGGCACCAACGACCCGCGCGACGAGGTCGTCACGCTGTCCCGGATGCGGCTCGCGGTGGCCGGCGGAATGATGGCCTCGCTGGCCAACTCCGCCTCGGTGTGGACGTCCATCGAGGTCGACTTCGACAACGTGGAGAAGGTGCGGCAGAAGCACAAGGACCGGTTCAAGAAGGACACCGGCGCGTCGCTGTCCTACCTGCCGTTCGTGTCCCGGGCGACCATCGACGCGCTGCGCGCCTTCCCGACGGTCAACTCCTCGATCGACATCGAGGCCAAGACCATGACGCTGCATCCCTACGTCAACCTCGGGATCGCGGTGGATCTGGACCAGCAGGGCCTGGTGGTGCCGGTCGTCAAGGACGCGGACAGCCTGAACATGCGCGGGGTGGCCAAGCGGATCACCGAGCTGGCCGGCGCGGCGCGGGGCAAGAAGCTGGGCGCGGAGGACATGAAGGGCTCGACCTTCACCATCACCAATCCCGGGACCGTTCGCCAGCTACGCGTCCTCGCCGATCATCAACCAGCCGAACGTGGCCATCCTGTGCACGGACGGGGTGAAGCGGCGCCCGGTGGCGGTGGGCGACGCCATCGCCATCCACCCGACCGGGATCATCGGTCTGGTCTACGACCATCGGGCGTTCGACGGGTCGACCGCATCGCTGTTCCTGATGCACATCCGCGATTCGCTCGAGCAGCGCAACTGGGAGCCAGAGGTCGGCTGACATGTCGGCGCGTGGGGAGTCCCGGGCGCACCCATTCGAACCGCAGGCCGAACCGGTCACGGTGACGGTGGCGCGGCGGGTCGCTGCCGGTCGGGAGACGGATTTCGAGGACTGGAGCGACGAGCTCACCGCCGTCGCGGCGAACTTCCCGGGGTTCCTCGGGTGCCGGTCGGCTGCGTCCCAACCGGGTTGGCGAACCCTGGCATGTGGTCTTCCGCTTCGACAGCGCCCAGCACCTGCAGGACTGGGAGGACTCCGCGGAACGGCAGACGCTGCTGGCCGAGGGCGAGCACCTGGTGGAGGCCACCGACATGCATCGGGTCAGCGGCCTGGAGACCTGGTTCTCGCTGCCCGGACGGACGGCACCTGCTCCGCCGAAATGGAAGATGTTCGTGGTCTCGGCGACCGTCTTCTACCTGTTGAATCTCACCCTGTCGCTGGTCTACGGCTGGGAATTGGTGAGCTGGCCGCTGCCGCTGCGGATCGTGCTGGTCTCCGTGCCGGTGACGGCGATCGCGACCTGGTTGGTGATGCCGCGGGCCGCCCGGTGGTTGCAGGCCTGGCTGTACGCGCCGGCGCGCCGTCCCTGACGGCGCACGGACGCGTGCCGATCGGTGCGCGGATCACAGTCGCATCGGGTGCAGAGGTACGTCCCGAGGGGACTGCTGCTGATCCCGGCGCCGCCTTGCGGCCCTGGTGGCGCGCCGAAAGGTCCTGTAATTCGGGCCGTTTCGGCCGTTCGCGACGGCCGTCGCCATGCGCCTACGTTGAGGTCACGGCGGCGATGACGGCGCCGGGGACCACTGCGGGTGCAGCTGAGATCCTGAGGCCGGACAGGCACATCGACACCCGTCGTCGTAGGGGGTTTCGATGGTGCACGCACGGGTCGAGAAGATGCAGTGGCGGCTGGCTCCGCGTTGTGCTGTTGTTGCAGTCGTCGCCGGCGTCACGGCCGTGGTCTGCACTGCCAGTGCATCGGCGGCGGTCCCGTAATGACGGATCGGGCTGTGGTGACGGATCCGCCGCGATGGACCCGGCCGTCATGGGGGCCGCGGCGCTCGGGACGGCCGCGCTGGGCCGGCCGTCCCGGGGACGCTGGTCTCGGTCGCGCCCGCCCGTATCGCCGATTCGCGCGTCGGACTGCAATCCAGGGCCCGCTGTCGGCGGCGCCACCGCTGATCGTGCAGGTCGCGGGCAAGGGCGGGGTTCCTCGATCCGGGGTGGCGGCCGTCGTGGCCACGGTCGCCGTCACCCAACCACAGGCGGCCGGCTACCTGACCCTCTGGCCGTCCTTGATCCGCGCACCGCCACCTCGGTGATGAACTTCCAAGCAGGGCAAGCCATCTCGGCGACCGTGCTGGTGCGGGTGGGCTCGGACGGTGCCATCGAGGTGTTCAACGGTTCGCCCGGATCGACCCAGGTCATCGTCGATGTGACCGGCTACATCCCGGACGGTGACGCCGTCGGTCGCCGGGGCTGTGGTGACCGTGTCGCCGGCCCGGTTGGCCGACTCGCGGGCCGCCCTGCAGATCGCGGGTGCCGTGCCGGCGTCCGGCGCGGTCGGCGTCCAGGTGACCGGGCGGGGCGGGGTGCCGGCCGTGCGGATCGGTGCCGCGGTGCTGACCGTCACCGTCGCCGACCCGGTGGCCGATGGCTACCTCACGGTGTGGCCGTCCGGGATCGCGCGCACCGGCACCTCCATGCTCAACTTCCGGGCCGGGCAGGACATCAGCAACACCGTCGTGGTGCCGTCGGCGCGGACGGCAGGATCCAGCTGTTCAACGGAGCGCCGGCCGCCGCGCAACTGATCGTCGACGTCACGGGATACACGCTGACGGGCGCTCCGACGACCAGCGGCGCCGTGGCCACCGTGACGCCGGCGCGGGTTGCCGATTCCCGCGCCGGGCTGCAGATCACCGGCGCCGACCCCCGCGCGGGGGAGCGTTGAGCTGCAGATCGGCGGCGAGGGCGGCATCCCCGCCGACGGCGTTGCGGCGGTGATCGGCACGGTGACCGTGGTGGACCCGCCGACCGGCGGGCTACCTCTCGGCGTGGCCATCGGGCACCACCCAGCCCGGCACCTCGAACCTGAACTTCGCCGCCGGTCAGACGATCGCCAACACCGTCGTCGTCCCGGTCGGTGCCGTCGGCTCCGGGCGCGGCGGCCGGAAAGATCCAGCTGTTCAACGGCTCGGCCACTGGCACCGAGTTGATCTTCGACGTCACCGGCTACGTGCGTGCTGGCCCCGCCCGGCGCCACCCCGCCCCCGCCGAGCACGACCCGCCACTCCGACTCCGCCGAGCACCACCCCGGCTCCGCCGAGCACCACCGCCGGCGCCCCCCGGTCGACCGGACGCCCCCCGGCCCGGTGACCGCACCCGGCATCGACACGGCGACGGCGACCGTGACCAGCCTGACCCTGCGGTGGACCAATCCGACCGACCCCGACTTTGCCGGTGTGCTGATCCGGCGGGCCGCGGGCAGTACCGCTCCGAGTTCGATCACCGGCGGCGACCTGGTTGTCGACACCGCCGCAGGTGGCACCGATGACGTACACCGACTCGACCACTGGCGGCGACCACGACGTACAGCTACGCCTTGTTCGCCCATGACGGCGCCGGGAACTACGCCCGCGCCGCCACCGCCGTCGGCACCACCAGGGCGCCGTCGCCGGCCGCGGTGGGCGTGTGGTCCTGGGGCGCCGGCTACCACGGCGAGCTGGGGGGCCTCACCACCAGCAGCGCGGTACCGGTGCAGACGACAGGCACGGCGACGGTGACCGACGTCGCGGGCGGCGGCCGGACGAGTTACGCGCTGCGGGGCGACGGCACCGTCTGGGCCTGGGGCGCCGGCGGGCAGGGCACGCTGGGCAACGGTGGCACGGCGAACTAGCGCTGCGCCGGTGCAGGTCTCGGGACTGACCGGGGTCACCGCGGTGGCCGCCGGGTTCGACGTCGGTTACGCGCTGCGCCGGGACGGCACCGTCTGGGCGTGGGGCTACGGCTTCAACGGGGCGCTCGGCAACAACGGCACCGTCAACAGCGCGGTGCCCGTTCAGGTGTCGGGGCTGACCACCGTCACCGCCGATCGCGCGCCGGCTTCGACACCGGCTACGCGTTGAAGGCCGACGGAACGGTGTGGGCCTGGGGCTACGGGAACAACGGCCAGCTGGGCAACGGCAGCACGGCGAAACGGGTTGTGCCCGTTCGGGTGTCGGGGCTGGCGACGGTCACGGCCATCGCCGGCGGCGGCTGGACCGGCTACGCGTTGCGGCAGGACGGCACCGTCTGGGCGTGGGGCAACGGATCAGAGGGGGAGTTGGGCAACAACAGCAACTCCAACAGCAGCACACCGGTCCAGGTGTCCGGGTTGACGAATGTCACGGCCATCGGCGGCGGGGCCTATACGGGCTATGCCCTGCGTTCGGACGGCACCGTGCGGGCCTGGGGACTCGGTAACGACGGTCAGTTGGGCAACGGAGGCACTGCGACAAGCACTGTGCCCGTGCAGGTGTCGGGGCTGACCGCGGTCACCGCCATCGCCGCCGGCGGCTGGACCGGCTACGCGCTGCGCGCCGACGGGTCGGTCTGGGCGTGGGGTTACGGCGCCGACGGCGAGCTGGGCAACGCCCGGACCGACGCGAGTTCCGTGCCCACCCAGGTGTCGACTCCGGCACCGGCGGCCGGCATCGCGGCCGGAGCCTTCACCGGCTACCTGCTGCTGCGGTCCTGACCCTTTCCCGGCGCGGATCATCTTCCGCCGCGCGGATGAAGTCGTTGACACCTGTCACCTGGTCCCACAACGGGGGAGTTTCGTGCGCGCGGGCCATGTTGATCCGCGCCGGGAATGGGGGCGCTGGTGCGCTGCTCAGCCGATGGCCGGGACGGTCAGCCCGAGCAGTGCTGCCGCGTTGTCCCAGAGGATCGCCCGGCTGTCGGCGTCGTCCAGGCCCAGGTCGGCCACCGTCTGCCGTGGGGTGAAATCGCCCAGTTCGAAGGGATGATCGGTGCCGAGCATGACGTGATCGGCACCGACATCCTCGATGATCCTGGCCAGCATCGTCGAGTTGAACACCGCCGTGTCGTAGTACAACCGATCGACGAACTCGCTGGGTGGCGCCGCCGTCGTGTGGGCGACATCCTTGCGGTTCCAACCCATGTCCATCCGGCCACGCAGTGACGGCACGCACCCACCGCCGTGCGCGAGGCACAGGTGGAACGGGTAGCGCTCCAGCACCCGGCCGAACGTCAGCCGGGCGACCGCGATCGCTGTCTCGATCGGGTACCCGACCAGCTGGGGCATCCAGAAGTCCTTCAATCGGGCACCCGCCGGCATCCCGCTGGGGTGCATGAAAGTGAAGGTGCCGCGCTCGGAGAGCAGCGCCCACAGGTCGTCGTTCACCGGATCGTCGAGATCCCTGCCGCCGCCCTGGCTGCCGATGGCGATGCCCGCCATTCCGAGGTCGTCCAGCACCCGCCTGGCCTCGTCGGCGACGCCTGGCCAGCCGAGCGGCACATAGCCCAGCCCCAACAATCGATCAGGCGCCTCTGCCACGTACCGGGCCAGCTCGTCATTGCCCTCTGCGACGATTCCGGTGGCAAAGGACTCGTCGTCCGAGTTCGTGCAGAACAGGAACGGCGGTAACGACACCGCGTGGATCGTCGCGCCGACCTCGTCCATCTCGGCGAGCCGGACCCCGACGTCGTACTGGGACTTCGCCAGTGGCAGCGGAGCGCCAGCGCCAACCCCGCTGACCCGCGGATCCAGTCGGACGATGCCCTGCGGCACGGCGGAGACGTCGGCGAGGCCGCGCGCTGCCAGCCGCTCCAGCAGTGGCAGCGGCATGGCGTGCGCGTGCACGTCCAGGGCGGGCTCGGGTGCCGGGTTCGACGACTGCCGTTCGATCGATGGGGCGTCTGGTGATTCGCTGACCGCCAACTGGACTCCTGGGTGTGTGTCGCCGTGCGAACCCGTGCCGCGTGATCACTTTCGTCGCCGGATGACCGATGGCTCTACCGCCTCTCACTGGTCGGAAGAAGCCGGAGGAGCGCTGCGTGACGCCGCTCCAACTGGCAGCCTGCGGTGGATGCCGATGGTCCATCCGCGGCAGATCCGGCCAGTGTGCGACGCCGACGCCGTCAGGGCTTTGGCGAGGAGGGTCAGGGAGGGTCGAGTCCCGATGAGTTGGTATCAAATGCACCGCGCGGTCTACGACTGGGTCCGGGTGGGCGAGGTGAACAGTGACGGAGCGGGTGATGCCGATCCGCGGGCGAGCTTTGATGTCAGCGTGTACGAGCTGACCCCGGAGGAACGCAAGGCGTTCGACAACCAGGACATCGCGGCGTTCTATCAGCTCGGTCTGCACGAGGTGCTGATCAACCGTTACGCGCGCGCCGTCGGGTACTCCCGAGACGATTACCGCAAGCGGCTCGAACCGCTCGCTGTCCCCAATGAAAGGAAGGGTCGGTGGCAGAAATAGTCCTGGCGTATTGCTCGTCGCACGCCCCCATGATGTCTTCGGCGCGCGAAGCGGCGACCGAAGAACAGCGCGAGCACTTCTTCGGAGCACTGGACTTCCTCAAAGAGGAGGCAGTCAAGCGCGGTGTGCAGGCGGTCGTCGTGCTGTCCAACGAGCACTACACCAACTTCTTCCTGGAGAACTTTCCGCAATACTGCATCGGGTTGGGCGAGAAGAACTGGGGTCCCACCGAGGAGTGGTTGCCCATCGACAAGGTCTGGGTGCCAGGCCATGCCGGCCTGGCCAACCACATTGCCCAATACACGTTGAACCACGGTTTCGACCCGGCGTTCTCGCACCTGCTCGAGCTCGATCACGGCATCATGACCGTGTACTACGAGTTGGACAACGACATGAAGCTTCCGCTGGTACCGATCGTGCAGAACTGCGCGGTGCCGCCGCTGGTTCCGGTCCGCCGGGCCTACGAATTCGGCAAAGCGCTGGGTGACGCCATCAGGTCCTACGACGGGCTGGAGCGGGTCGCAGTCGTCGGCGCGGGCGGCCTGTCGCACTGGATCGGCAACCCCAGAGTCGGCGACATCAACGAGGAATTCGACAACTGGTTCCTCGGTGTCCTGGAAAGCGGCGACCTGGAACAGGTGCTGGACATCGAGAACGACGAGATCGAGCTGGCCGGTAACGGCAACCACGAGATGCGCAGCTGGCTGGCGGTGGCCGGAGCGGTCGAGGCGAACCAACCCAAGGCCACCAAACTCGCCTACGAGGCCGTCTATCCATGGATCACCGGGATGGCCGTTGCCTATTGGGAAACGAACGGATCGACCGCGGCGACCGCCGCCGCGGAGCAACGAGAGGAGTCCCTCGCATGACCCTTCCTGATGTCAGTGCCGAACTCGAGGCCACCGCAAAGCGGGTGCAGGAGTTGGCCGACCAGGTGGCCGCGAAGGCCAAGGAGAACGGGCTGTCCTGGCTCGAGGGCTACGAGAAGGTGCTGAAGAACCTGCTCGACCTGGAAGAGGAAGCCGCGAAGAAGACCGGGGTCGATTGGGCGACCACGCTGGCCACCGCGCACGCCAATTTCGTTCGCGAGACCTCCGAGGTCTTCTTCCAGTCCCTGAGCAATCAGCTCAAGAGCTGAGCTGACCCCGCCGTCGGCGCGGTGGTGACCGGCGCCGACACGCACCACCAGCGAGGACGTCGACGGGCGCGAGCGGAATCGCTCGCGCCCGAGAATGCAGATGGCACAGATGGTTTCGATGATCAGCAGCTCGAGGAGAGGTCCATGATCAGCGGCAAGACGACGCTCATCGCGCACGTGGGATTCCCCACCTTCGCGTTCAAATCGCCGATGATCTACAACCCGTGGTTCGAGAAGAACGACATCGACGCGGTCGTCGTCCCGATGGGTGTGAAACCGGAGGAGTACCGGGCGTTCTTCCCGCTGCTGTTCAAGATGACCAACATCCGCGGTGCGCTGATCACGATGCCGCACAAGGTGGTCACCACCGAACTGGTCGACGAGCTGACGCCGATCGCGCAGGTCGCCGGTGCCGCCAACGCGGTGCTGGTGCGCGACGACGGTTCGCTGCTGGGCGACCAGTTCGACGGAGCCGGCTTCGCCCGTGGCGTGGCCCGTAAGGGGTTCGACGCCAAGGGCAAGCGCGCGCTGGTGGTCGGCAACGGCGGCGTCGGGTCACCGATCGCCGCCTCGCTGGTCGCCGACGGCCTTGCCGGAATCGGCCTGTTCGACCCGTTCATCCAGGCGTCCGAGGCCCTCGCCGGGCGACTGGCTGAGCACTACCCCAACGTCGAGGTCACTGTCGGGTCCAAGGATCCCGACGGCTACGACCTGGTGGTGAACGCGACCCCGCTGGGCATGAAGGACGACGACCCGCTCCCGATGGACGTCGATCGCATCGCGCCGAGCACCTTCGTCGCGGACGTGGTCATGAAGCAGACCATCACCCCGTTCCTGCAGGCCGCCATCGACCGCGGCTGCCGCATCCAGGTGGGCCAGGACATGCTGTACGAGCAGATCCCGGCGTACCTGGAGTTCTTCGGTTACGGCAGCCCGACGCCGGACGAGCTCCGCGCCGTGTCGCAGATTCCCGACTGAGGCGTGGCACCGATCTGGCGCTGGCTGCTGGCGATGGGCGGCAGCGCCTTCGTCCTGCTGGCCGGAGCGGTGGTGCTGTACGCCGGCGGGGACAGCAACCTGCGACCGCTCGGCTGGCTGTTGATCGCCATCGGCGCGCTGGCGCTCGCGGTGAACACCGTGATGCGCGACAGGTTCCTCTGATGCGCTGGGGGCTGGCCGGTGGCAGCGACATCGCCGCCACCAGGATGATCCCGGCCATGCGCGTGCTGGGCCAGCCGATCAGCGCGGTGGCCAGCAGCAGTCTCGAACGGGCCGAGGCGTTCGCCGTCAGACACGGCATTCCCGCCGCGGTGGCCGACGTTCGGCAGTTGGTGGCGCGTGACGACGTGGACGCCGTCTACATCAGCACGGTGAACCGGCTGCACGCCGAACACACCCTGCTGGCGGCCGCCGCCGGCAAGCATGTGCTGTGCGAGAAGCCCGTCGCCATGGACCTGGCGCAGGCGTGGTCGATGGTCCGGGCGTGCGAGGCCGCCGGAGTGGTCTTCGGCGTCAACCACCACCTGCCGTCGCACACCACGCACACCGAGGTCCGCCGGCTGGTCGCCGATGGCGCGGTGGGTCGGCCCATGTCGGTGCGGGTGTTCTTCGCCTTCGAACTCGCGGAGCGGCTACGCGGCTGGCGGCTCACCGACCCCGATCTCGGCGGACCGATCCTCGACCTGATGCCGCACGTCGCGTCGGTGGTCAACAAGCTGATCGGGCTGCCGTTGGATGCCGTCGCCACAGCGGTCCGGCAGGGGACGTGGGCGCCCGGGTTGGAGGGCACCGTCGAGGACCGCTCGATGTCGGTTGTCCGCTACCAGGGCGATGGTCCGGGGGATGTGCTGTGTCAGACCGACCTCGGGTGGACCACGCCGTACGCGCGGAATGGTCTCGAGGTGCACGGCACTGGCGGTTCGCTGGTCGCCACCAACGTCATGCGGGCCGACCCCGGTGGCACCGTCACGTTGCACGATTCGTCCGGGGTTCGGGAGATCGTCCTCACCGAGCACCGGGACGCCTACGAAGCCACGCTGGAGGCCTTTGCCCGGGCGGTCGCCGGCGACGGCGATCCGTCGATCAGTGGTCTGGAGGCGCTGCACGCCCTCGCGGTGACGCTCGCCGTCAAACAGGCGGGCAGTACCGGGCGGACCGTTCCGATCGATCTCGAACCACCTGCCTGACTGTCCTTCCGGTGGGTGAGGTCCGCCGTCGACCGCCTGCGTACAGCGACGTGCTGCCTCACCGTCGAGTGAAAGCAATGGCTGTCGGCCGCCCGCTCAGGGAATTGCTTGGCCGCGAGTTCGCGATATGAAAGTTGCTTATTCTCGCGCATCAACATGCCATGCTTCCGGTCCCGGTTCGGGTGCACCGGACCCGGCCGGATCGCCGCCCGGAAGAGACACAAACGTGATGCCGCCCAGCGGAAATCGCTCAACCTCTCGTTGACCTGGACAAACCGTCGCGGTGCACTGATCGCACAGCCACCGCAAGCAGGCCGGGGCAACCCAGACGAGGAGAACTCATGCAAGACGAGATCGTCGAGCCCCCGGGCTCGCACGAACCAACGGATCACGCGAAGACTCCGAAGAAGGCCGCGGCCAGCGGCTGGATCGGCAGCGCGCTGGAGTACTACGACTTCTTCATCTACGCGCAGGCCGCCGCCCTGGTCTTCCCGAACATCTTCTTCCCGTCGGACAACCCGCAGGTCGGCATCGTCGCGTCCTTCGCCACGTTCGGTGTCGGTTACGTGGCCCGGCCGATCGGCGCGTTCGTGCTCGGCCACTGGGGTGACACCCACGGTCGAAAGACGGTCCTCGTCCTCTGCATGCTGTTGATGGGCGGTTCGACGTTCGCCGTCGCGCTGCTGCCCACCTACAGCGCCATCGGCATCTGGGCGCCGATCCTGCTGGTCGCGCTGCGGTTGATCCAGGGCTTCGCGGTGGGCGGCGAGATCTCCGGCGCCAGCGCGATGATCCTGGAACACTCGCCATTCGGCCGTCGAGGGTACTTCGCCAGCTTCACCCTGCAGGGCGTGCAGGCCGGCCAGATCATTGCCGCCGCCGTCTTCCTGCCGCTGTCGGCCATCATGTCCAAGGAGGCCTTCGAGTCCTGGGGTTGGCGCATCCCGTTCCTGCTCAGCGCGCTCGTTGTCGTCGCCGGTTACGTCATTCGCCGCCGGGTGGACGAGACCCCCGCCTTCCAGGAGGAGTCGGAGCACGGCGAGGTGCCCTGCGGCCCCGATCGTCATGGCTGTTCGGGAGAACGGCAGCGACATGCTCCGGGTGATCTGCATGGCGCTGATGAACGCGATTCCCACCGCGGTGACGGTGTTCGGTGCCACGTATGCGACCGCAGCCGGCTACGGCATCGGATTGACCACCACGAACTATCTGTGGATTTCGGTGTCGGGCAACATCGTCGCGGTGATCCTGATCCCGTTCGTCGGCAACCTGACGGACAAGATCGGGCGTCGACCGGTGATGATCGTCGGCTGTCTCGGGTCCGGGATCCTGGCGTTCCCGTACCTCTACTTTGTCAGCCAGGGCAATCTCATGATGGCGTTCCTGTTCGCGATCCTGATGTGGGGCGTCGTCTACCAGGGTTACAACGCGGTGTTCCCGGCGTTCTACCAGGAACTGTTCCCGACCAAGACCCGGGTCTCGGCGTTCGCCGTCTCGCAGAACATCGGCACCCTGATCACCGCCTTCCTGCCGACCATCTACGCGGCAATCGTCGGCCCGACACCCGGCGCCTGCGTCGTGGACAAGAAGTTCGCTCCGGACGTCGTCGTCGACGGCCAGACCTGTCGTGCGCTGGCGGATTCGATCGAATCCAGCGTCGTCTGGACGGTCGGCGGCATCACCTTCGGGTTGGCGATCATCGCGGCCATCGCCTGCTACTCCGCCCGCGAGACCTTCCGCATCCACCTCAACGACCTCGGCAGCAAGAACGCCGTGCCGATCCCTCGCGACGAGTACGAGCGGATCCGGAACACCGGCGTGGACGTGGCGGTCTGAGCGTGCACTGAAAGTTCCTGAGACCCTGTGTCACGGGCGGCCGGTCGACCTCCGTCGACCGGCCGTTTCGTGTCTCGTCCCCGTGCCATCCGTGAACCCTGCGAGTCTTGTCCGCTGTAGTCAGCACTTCGCCACCGACGGCGAGAAATGAGAACCATGACCTCGATCACCGTGCTCAACGGCCCCAACCTGAACCTGCTCGGCACCCGCAAGCCTGAGGTGTACGGCTACACCACCCTGGCCGATGTCCAGGAGTTGTGCACCGAGCAGGCCTCGAAATTGGGTCTCGAGCTGAAGTTCCTGCAGTCCAACCACGAAGGCCAGCTGATCGACTGGATCCACGAACTCGGCCCGGCCTTCAAATCCGGTGAATCGATCGGGGTGGTCTACAACCCCGGCGCGCACACCCACTATTCCTATGCCATTCGCGATGCCATCGAGGCCGCGCAGGTGCCGGTCATCGAATTGCACATCTCGAATGTGCACGCCCGCGAAGAATTCCGGCACCATTCCGTGGTGTCGCCCGTGGCGCGGGGGATCGTCGTCGGCTTCGGCGTTCGAGGCTACTCACTGGCGATCCGCGGCCTGTACGAACTGCACGAGGCGGACGTCAAGCACGAGCAGAAGCCGGGCGTGCGGACGTGAGCGTGCGGCTGGCGGTGGCGGGCGCCGGGCTCATCGGGCAGCGGCACATCGAGGAGATCGATGCCAGCCCGTCCGCCACGCTGGCCGCCGTCGTCGACCCGTTCCCGGCCGCGGCCGAGGTCGCGGCGAAGTTCTCCGTGCCGCTCTACCCGTCGCTGGCCGAGCTGTTCGAACGGGACAAGCCGGACGGCGTCATCCTCGCGACGCCGAACCAGCTGCACGTCACCGGCGGGCTGGAGTGCGTGGCGGCGGGCGTGCCGGTGATCGTCGAGAAACCGATCGGCGACTCCGTCGACGCGGCCACCACGTTGGTCGAGGCCGGCGAGTCCGCCGGTGTCCCAGTGCTCACCGGGCACCACCGCAACTACAGCCCGATCATGGGCAAGGCCAGGGAGATCGTCCGGAGCGGCGCGCTCGGGTCGGTGGTCGCCGTGGTGGGGACGGCGCTGTTCTACAAGCCGGACGACTACTTCGAGGCGGGCGGCGGCTGGCGCCGGCAGCCCGGCGGCGGGCCGATCCTGCTCAACCTGATCCATGAGGTGAACAACCTGCTGTCGCTGGTCGGGGACATCGTCCGGGTGCAGGCCGTCACGTCGAACGCGACGCGCGGCTTCCCCGTCGAGGACACCGTGGCGATGCTGTTCACCTTTGCGAACGGGGCGCTGGGCACCTTCCTGCTGTCCGACACGGCGGCGTCACCCCGGTCCTGGGAGCAGACCTCGCAGGAGAATCGGAGCTACGACAGTTATCACGACGAGGACTGCTACCACATCGCCGGGACGAGAGGCTCGCTGTCGGTGCCCACCATGCGGCTCAAGGTCTACCGGGGCGCCGCGTCGTGGTGGGAGCCGTTCACCTCGACGACCGAGAGTGTCGACCGCAGCGACCCGCTCGCCCGTCAGATCGACCATTTCGCGGCGGTGATCCGCGGCGAGCAGCAACCCGTCTGCAGCGGTCGCGACGGGCTGAAGACCCTGCTGGTCGTCGACGCCATCATGCAAGCCGCCCGCACGGGCCAGCCGGTCGACATCTCCCCCTGACCCCCGGTTGGTCCGCTGAGTCCCGTCCCCGCCCGCCCGCCGACCCCCGCCCGCGCCCACAAGGGGGCGGGCGGGGGGCCGTCAGCGGGCGGCGCTGAGCACCTCGCGGGCGGCGTCGGCGGCGGTCTGCGCGGCGACGTCCACCCCGAGGCCGACCAGTTCGTCCGAAATCACCTCGACCGCGATGACGGCCGGCTGCACGCCCGCCGATTGCAGGGCACGGACAAGTCCGATCGCATCGCCATGGCCCTGTCCTGGCGGCAGCCGGTGCCCGAGCGACTCGGTCCGCGGCGGGTCCATCGGCTCGGCGAGGACATCACAGAGCTGGACGGAGACGATCCGATCGGCCGGTACCCCGGCCAGGTCCGAGGCCGTCATGCCGGCCCGCGCCCAGTGCCAGACATCGACGATGAGCGCGCCGTTCGCCCGGCCGGCGTCGCGAACGACCTGCCACGCCGTGCCGAGGTCCGGCACCCCGCTGTACGGCATGAATTCCAGCGCGACGGTGAGATCCTCGCCGGCCCGATCGCACAACCCGGCAAACCCCTCGGTGATCGCGTCGACCGGCAGCTTCTCCAACAGGCCGGCATTCAGGTGCCGCACCCCGAACGAGCGGGCCATCTCGAAGACGGTCCGTTCCTTGCGCTGCTGCGCGTGATCGCGGTCGGCCGGCGCACCCCAGGCCGTGAGGTACTCCACCTCCAACACCCTGACCCCTGCCGCACCGGCCAGCTCCGCCATGGCGGGCGCATCGAGGCCGGATTCCGCTGCCTGCCAATAGTTCTCGGCCCGCAACCCGATGCCGTCGAAACCCGCGGCGGCCGCCGCGCGCACCCGTTCGCGGTACGGCACCTCGGTGCCCAGGGTGTACGAGCTGACGACCAACGGCGGCCTGCCGGCCGCGCCGCCATCCCAGGTCCAGGTCGCCGCCGTCGGCGTGCGCGTGCTGCTCATCGATCGAGTGTGGACACCGGAAACCGCTGGGGCAGCAGCCTTCCGGAGAACGGAAGATCGTGGACGCGACCCGCCCCGGCACGGTTGCCTGAGGGTCTACGGAGGTGACGCGGTGACGTCGACGAGTCGTGCGGGCAGCGGTGCGGACTGCGGTGGGGGAGCGGGCCGGTGAGCGCGGCACCCCAAAGTTCGGGCCACGGCTCGGCCCGGTCCCAACACATTGCCGGCCAGACCCCTGTGGCGGACTGCGACCTGCTGGTCATCGGCGGCGGCGCGGCCGGTCTGTCCGCCGCCGTGACGGCGGCCTATCACGGACTCAGCGTCATCGTCGCGGAGAAGGCGGCGGTCCTCGGCGGGGCGACGGCCTGGTCGGGCGGCTGGATGTGGGCGCCGCTCAACCCGCTGTCGCAGGCTGACGGCATCGTCGAGGACATCGACGCGCCCCGGACGTATCTCAAGCACGCCCTCGGCCCCAACTACGACGAGCCGCGGGTGGAGGCGTTGCTGCAGAACAGCCGGCACATGGTGGCGTTCTTCGAAAAGCACACCGCGCTGCAGTTTGTCAGCGGCAGCTGGATCGCCGATATCCAGGGCGACCTGCCGGGCGCCGGAACCGGCGGCCGGTCAGTCGGCCCCAAGCCGTTCAACGCCCGGACATTGCGGAAGGACCTCCGGCCGCTGGTGCGTTCGCAGCTGTACGAAACGTCGTTCCTCGGCATGGGCATCATGGCCGGACCGGATCTGCAGGCCTTCCTGCACACCACGACATCGGTGAAATCGTTCTTCCACGCCGCTTGGCGGGTGGCATTCCACGTGCTCGACCTGATCACCTACCGACGGGGCATGCAGTTGGTCAACGGGCCCGCGCTGGTGGCGCGGTTGGTGAAGTCCGCCGACCAGGTCGGGGTGCGGCTGTGGGTGAATTCCCCGGCGGCAAGCCTGACCACCGACGACGGCGGCCGGGTGACCGGCGCGGTGCTGGACCGGCCGGATGGCCCGGTGACCGTCCGCGCGGCGCGTGGTGTGCTGCTCGCCGCCGGCGGATTCCCCCATGACGTCGCCCGGCGCCGGGAGTATTTCCCCCGGACCCCCACCGGTCAGGAGCATTGGACGCTGGCGCCGGCCGAGACCACCGGGGACGGGCTCAGCCTCGGCGAATCGGTCGGCGGGGTGCTGGACGATTCGTTGGCCTCGCCCGCCGCCTGGTGTCCGGTCTCGCTGGTGCCGTATCGGAACGGGAAAGTGGGCACGTACCCGCATATCGTCGACCGCGGAAAGCCCGGCCTCATTGCCGTGCTTGCCAATGGCCGCAGATTCGTGAACGAGGCGGACGGTTATTACCAATTCACCACCGGGATGATCACGGCGGTTCCACCCGGCGAGGAAGTGTGCGCCTGGCTGATCTGCGATCACGCATTCCAGCGGCGCTATCCGTTCGGTATGTCCAAACCCTTTCCGGTTCCGGCCTGGCCGTACCTCCGGTCCGGGTATCTCAAGAAGGGAAAGACCCTGGCCGAGCTGGCTTCTCGATGCGGCATCGACCCGGTCGGGTTGCAGCGGACCGTCGAGGAGTTCAACCGCAACGCGCGTGATGGCCAGGATCCGGAATTCCGTCGCGGCGTTTCGGCATTCAATCGGGCGTCCGGCGACAGCGAACACACCCCGAACCCGTCGTTGGCTCCGCTGGACACGGGGCCGTTCTATGCGATCAAAGTGCTGCCGGGGAGTTTCGGCACATTTTTCGGGCTGCGCGCGGATGCCGACGCGCGCGTGCTCGATTCCGCCGGCGAACCCATCGCCGGTCTGTATGTCGCCGGGAATGACCAGGCGAATGTGATGGGCGGACATTACCCGTCGGGTGGCATCAACATCGGCCCAGCCATGACGTTCGGGTACATCGCCGGGCGCCACGTCGCCGGGGTGGATCGCTACGAGAATCTCGTCCCCGAATTGCACAACGACGGCGTCTGAGCCGCGACGGGAATGCCCCGGGTCGATCGCTCCGGGGCCACCCTCGCGTTACCGGAGTTCGAAGTCCCGTGGGCGCAGCCGCCAGCCGACCCAGAGCACGGCCGCCTCGTACAGTTCGGCGGTCCGGAGGGCCCGCATGGTCTGCGCGTAACCGGGGCTGTCGACCGGAACGGCGGACAGCCGGCGCAGGAACTCCTGCCGATCCAGCGCCCGTTCCGCGCCGAACCGGATCAACGAATCGCTCAGGCGTTCCCGGATGGTGGTCGGCATGGCTGCTCCCTCGGCTGCTCGTCTCGTTCGGTGGCGGAGCCTGGTGCTGGCGCCACGCCGTTGAGGAGCAAAACGGGTTCCGTCCCAGAATGAAGGTTACTCCGCGGGCCGGCCGGCCTCGGTCCGCTGCCGACGGTGCGCGGCCATCCGGATCGGCGAATTGCTCTCGCCGTAGCCCGAATAATCACCGATCCGCTGCACCAGTTCGAAGAACACCCGGCCGCCCAGGACGTCGGTGTACAGGTGCAGGAATTCGCCGTCGGCGTTGCGGTCGTACAGCACGCCGAGCTCGCGAATGGCGTCGAGCAGCTCCGCCGGCGGCGCCAGCCTGGCGTCCAGGTCGTCGTAGTAGTTCTCCGGGACGCGCAGAACCGGTGCGCCGGCCGCCGCGGCCGCCCGCGCGGCCGCCACCACGTCGTCGGTGGCGAAGGCGATGTGCTGCGGATCGGTCACCCCGGGCTGCCATTCACTGCCGCGCCGCAGGACGGACACGCTCAGGCAGATCCGGACCGCGCCGCTCGGGTCGGTGACCGCGCGGTTGCGGACCAGGCCGAACGGTGCGGCGATCTCCGAGCTGTGCTGGGTCTGCAGACCGAGCACCGACCGGTAGAACAGCGCCGCCTCATCGAACCGGTCGAACGGCTGGGTGAGGGCGACGTGGTCGATGTGACTGACCCCGATACCCGCTGCGCCGGCGGCACCGTCACTGACGTCGTCGCCGTCAGCGGTTGCGGCACCGGGAGAGCTGTCAGCGACGTCCGCGGAGTCACCGCCGTCGGTAGCCGGGAAGTCCGACAGCCAGCTGGTGGCGTCGTCGGCACCGGTCCGGCAAAAGAACACCGACGTGCCGTCGGGGGCGGCCACGGCCGCGAGATCCGCTTCCGCGGGGCCCTTCCGCCGCGGCAGCACTGGTGCCAGCAACGCCTGCGCCCGAGCCGCGGCGCCGACCGGGTCGGCAGTCTCCACGCCCAACGCAGCCACGGCGGCACCCGTCGACCGCTGCGTGTCGGTCGAGAAGTTCAGCAGCACGCGCGCCCCGCCCTGCTGCCACAGCTGGACCGGCTTGGTCGGGTGTTGACCGGAATGGCGGAATCCGAACGCCCGCAGCGCACTGGCGATCTCCGGTGCGCTCGCGTCGTCGACGGCCAACTCGGCGAACGCGAAACCCTCGAGGGCCGGCACCGGTGGCGCTGCCGCGACCGCAGGCTCCGCCTCGACGGAGGCACCGGGTCCGACGGCGATGGTCTCGCGGAGCGGCAACAGGCCCAGCGTGGCTTCCTGCAGTGCGAGCAGTGACCGCAGCGCATCCACCGCGGCTCGTTGCGGTTCGGATTGCCGGAACACGTCGTTGAACACCTCGAGCGACAACGGCCCGGCGTACCCGGCGGTCAGCACGTGGCCGAGGAACGCGGGCAGGTCGAAGGTGCCCTGGCCGGGGAACAGCCGGTAGTGCCGGCTCCACTGCAGCACGTCCATGTCCATGTACGGGGCGTCGGCCAGTTGCAGGAAGAAGAGCTTCTCGCCGGGGATCTGTTCGATGCCGGCCGGGTCTGAACCGCGGGACAGGATGTGGAAGCTGTCGACGCACAGTCCGAGCGCCGGGTGATCGGCGGCTCGGACGATCTCCCACGACCGCTCGTAGGTGTTCACGTAACGGCCCCAGGCCAGTGCCTCGTACGACACCCGCAAGCCCCGGTCGTGCGCCCGGGACGCCAGCTGGTGCAGTTGCTCGGCGATGCGGTCGTTGTCGTCCAACCCATCGGGTGCCACGGACGAGCAGACCAGGATGAGGTCGGTGCCCAACTGCTCCATGACGTCGAACTTGCGTTCCGCGCGACGCAGATTGGCCTGCAGGATCTCCGGGCGGCCGCTGTCGAAATCCCGGAAGGGTTGGTACAGGTCGATGGACAGCCCCAGTTCGGCGCACCGGTCGCGCACCTCGGCCGCCGACCATGAGGACGCGACGAAGTCGGGCTCGAAGATCTCCACCCCGTCGAACCCGGCGGCCGCGGCGGCAGCGAGCTTGTCCTCCAGCGCGCCGGAGATGCACACCGTCGCCAGCGCCGTGCGCAGCCGGATCGGAGATTCACCGGCCGACAACGGCGCGCTCGCCGCGCCCTGCAGCTGCCCGGTCGGTGTCGACGGGGTCAGGGATCCTTGCGGCGCGGAGCTCGTGGAGAACGAGTTGGCGCTCGTGGACCCGGTGGATCGAGACCCTGTGGAAATCGACATCGTCGTCCCCCTGGTTGGGGCCACCCTCTAGGGTGACCGGTGAGTGCGGGGTTCTGACCAGTCGCACCGTCGCTGCGGACGGCAGACAGGTCGCTCGCCGGTGACGATCGTCCCCGCATTCCGCCTTGGCTGTGACGGGATTCCGACCAGCGGGACGTTCACGGCCGCTACTCGGCACGACGGAAGGATGACGGGATGGCACCCGAACTGCCCGAAACGCTGCGTGAGGTCGCCGAACGCGCGGCGAATGTGCTGGCGCCGGAGGCCAACCTCTTCGAGGACACCGACGCCGCCGGATTTCGGGATGCGCTGACCCAGGCGCTGCGCGCTTCGGTGCGACACCCGGTCAGGCCGGTGCGTGCCGGAGTGCAACTGACCGCGGACCTGGTGAAGATCCCGGTCGTCTCGTCGCTGCGTTGGCTCGGCCGCTCGCCGCAGCCGCCGGTCGAGGTGGACCCCAAGGACCGCCGGTTTGCGGCGCCGGCCTGGGACACCAACCCGCTGTTCTACGGGATCCGGCTGGCCTATCTGGCGGCGGCCCGGTCGGCCCGGGATGTGGTCGGGTCCGCGACGCTGGAGGCTGATGCGTCACGCAAGGCGATGATGGCGCTGGACCTGCTCATCGATGCGGTCGCGCCGACGAACTTCCTGCCCACCAACCCGGCGGCGTTGCAGCGGGCCTTCGACACCGCGGGCGCGAGCCTGATCAAGGGCGCCCGGAACTTCGTCGGCGACGTCCGGCACAACGGCGGGAAACCCAGCCAGGTCGACACCAGCGGGTTCACGGTGGGTGAGAATCTGGCGTGCACGCCGGCAAAGGTGGTGTACCGCAACGAGTTGATGGAGCTGCTGCAGTACGAGCCGCAGACCCCGCAGGTGCACGCCGCACCGCTGCTCTGCAGCCCGCCGTGGATCAACAAGTACTACATCATGGACCTCGCGCCCGGCCGGAGTTTCATCGAATGGGCCGTCCAGCACGGCCGCACGGTGTTCGCGATCAGCTACAAGAACCCGTCCGCCGACATGTACGACACCACCATGGACGACTACCTGGTGTACGGCCCGCAGACCGCGCTCGACGTCATCGAGGAGATCACCGGCGCGGAGACGATCGACATCGTCGGGTTGTGCCTTGGCGGTGCGATGACGGCGATCACCGCTTCCTACCTGACCCAGGACGGGGACAGCCGGATCGGCACGCTGACCCTGCTGAACACCATGCTGGACTACGCCGAGCCGGGGGCGCTCGGTGCGTTCACCGACATGCGGACCGTCGAGCGACTCGAGAAGAAGATGCTGAAGGCGGGCCGGCTCGAGGGCGAGACGATGGCCGGCACGTTCGACATCCTGCGGGCCAACGACCTGATCTTCAATTACGTGGTGTCGAACTGGCTGATGGGCCAGCCGCCGCCGGCGTTCGACATCCTGGCCTGGAACGCGGACAGCACCCGGATGCCCGCTGCGATGCACGCCTTCTACCTGCGGAACTTCTACGTGGAGAACAACCTCGCCGCCGGGACCATGCAGATCGCCGGCAAGACCATCGATCTCAGCGTGATCAAGAACTCGACCTACGTGGTCAGCGCGATCAACGATCACATCGTGCCGTGGGAGTCGGCGTACAAGTCGGTCGGCCTGGTGAGCGGGCCGGTCCGGTTCGTGCTGGGCAGCGGCGGGCACATCGCCGGCATCGTCAGCCCGCCCGGACCCAAGGCCTGGCACATGGTCAGCGATGACGAGTTGACGCCGCCGACCACCGGTGCCGGCTGGCGCGGTGTGGCGGAGCGGCGGCCCGGCTCGTGGTGGGAGGACTGGACGGTGTGGTCGGAGGCTCACTCCGGTCCGCTGCAGGACCCCCCGCCGATGGGCAGCGCTGCGCATCCGGTGCTCGGCGACGGCCCGGGCGGTTACGTCCACACCTGAGGTTGTGGTGCCGCGCGCTCCGGGCGACCTGCTCGCCCGCGAACGGGCTCGGGTGCAGGCGGCCCCATGACCTGGACGCCCCGGTGCTGCTGGCGCCCCAGCAAAGGGGCGCGCCCCAGCAAACGGGCACGCCCAGCAAAGGGCGTCGGGGGAGTGGGGTCAGCCGCTGACGGCCAGCACTGCGGGCTCGCGGGCGGGTTGGGTGTGGCGGGCGTCGCCGGCCAGCTCCCGGGACAGGCTGCGCGAGGCGATGGCCAGCGCGGCCATCACCGGCTGCAGCTGGGTGAGGTCGCCGACCGCCAGTTCGATCGCGGCAACGACCTGCCCACCCGGCCCGAACACCGGCATCGCCACCCCGCAGACGCCCGCCTCCAACTCCCAGCGGGTGACGGCCACCCTGGTCAGCCTGGTCACCGCCAGCGCCCGGCGGAATCGTTCGGGTGAGGTGATGGTGTGCTGGGTGTACGGCCGCAGCCCCCGCATGATCGTCATCTCCACCGTGCGGGGCGGGGAGAACGCCAACAGTGCCCGGCCCACGGCGGTGGGATGCGCCGGCAGGGTGGCTGCCGCACAGAAGGCCGATGCCGGGCTCGGGCCCTGGGCGCTTCTCGATGTAGGCGACCTCGAGGTCCTGCAACACCCCGAGCCGGGCCCGGCTCTTGGTCGCGCCGGCCAGGTCATCCAGCACGCACGGCGCCCGCTCCGCGATGCTGGGCGGACAGGCGTCCACCGTGCCGATCATCCGCAGCGGCAGACCGGCCTTGTACTGGCCGTCGTCGGTGCGCTCCAGCAGCCGCCAGGACGCCAGCTCCGAGGTCAGCCGGTGTGCGGTGGAAATCGGGAGCCCGGCGAGACGGGCGATCTCGGTCAGCGAATGCTCGTTGCCCTCGGTGAAGGTCAACAGGATGGAGGTGATCTTGCTGGTGACCGATCGACCCGATTCGGCGGAGTTGCCGGCCACGTGATCACTCCTCTTCGTCGTGGAGCACGCGACCGGCGGGTCGCGCGGTAATGATCAAATCTGATGATCAAGTCTGGTGATCAGATCCGATGGTCAAGTCTGGTGATCAAATCCCACTACTTAGCAAACACAACAGGGGTCTCGACTTACAGCGCGTCATTCCGAACGAACCATCCGTGACACGAATGCAGTCAGCGCTCGGTTGGACGCACGCACCGCTGCGTGGGTCGGTCGAACAATCACGGCGTGCCAGCTTGTGGTGGGCTTCGTGCCGCACACGCTCTGGTGGGGCGGGTCAATCTCCGGGCGTTGAGCGATGCTCATGGAGGCGATACCGCTTCCGCGGTGTGACGGCGCCACCAGTCCCGGACCGGCTGTCGGTCCGGCAAGGTCAACAAGACCCGCTGCCGGTTGAACTGTCAAACCAGGACAATTGCGCCTTCTGACCATCGCCGCGCCGCCCGAGTTGCATCCGCACCGCCACCGAACGACCGATGGCGCGTACGCGAAGAAGCGAGAGTGCCTGCTGGGCAACGGGTATCAACGACTCCGCCGGGGCTGGAAGCAGCTACCCGGACACCCGGTAGCGGCGTGACGAGCGGCGGGTGGCCCAGGCCGACGAGCGATTTCCTCGGGTTGGCGGGCCACTACCCCAGGGTTGTTCACCGGGGCGGCGACCCGCACCAAACGGAACCCTGTACAGGTGGAGCTGGATTGGCTGGAGACCTTTCTCGCCGTCGTGGACCGCGGAGGGTTCACGGCGGCGTCCGCACATGTCCACCGCTCCCAATCCAGGGTCAGCGCGCACATCGCCGCGATCGAGCGGGAGTTGGGTGTTCGGCTGATCGACCGGTCGCACCGCCCCGCCGTCGTGACGCCGGCCGGGCAACTGTTCGCCGGACATGCCCGACAGATCCTGGCCGAGGTCGGCTCTGCGCGTTCCGCGATCAATGCCCTGTCCACGCTGGAGGGTGAGACCGTTGCGATTCTGACTATTCCGTGCATCGGGTCGACGGTGTTCCCCTGGGTGCTGGCGGAGACCATGGCGCACCAGCCGGAGGCCCGGTTCACGCTGTCGGAGCGAGGATTTCGGGAGTACGAGGGGCGCAACCCGGCCGATGAATTCGCCCTGGCGGTGCTGCCGACGCTCGCCCATCCGCATCCGGCCGGATTCCGGGAGCGGGTGCTGTGGACCGAGCCGATCAAGGTGCTCGTCCCGGCGGACCACGAATTGGCCGCACCGTCGGCCGCGCTGACGCTTGACCAGCTCATCCCGTACCCACTGGTGATCAGCGGTAGCTGGAACACCGGCGGGGGGGCGCTGGCGATGATCAGCTCGCAGCGGTTCAATCTGCAGCGCCGCGTCGGTGTCGACGCGCCCGCCACGCTGGTGGAGATGGTGCGCCGGCGGGTCGGCGTTGGCGTGCAGAACGCCGTGGCCATCGAGCAGTCCGACACGTCGGGCCTGGCCGTGCTCGACATCGCGGACCCGCGGATGAGCATTGAGGTGGCCGCCTACTGGACGGACGTGCTGCTGGCCACCGAGATCGGTCGCACGCTGCACCGGGTGCTGCTGGACGCACCGCTGCCGCCCGGCGCCGTGCCCGCGGGATCCCTGGCCTGATCGGCGCTCGCCGCGCGCCCGGGCGGCGGGATCGCGGTCGGGTCACCCGGACGCTAGGGTCGGCGACAGTTGTTTGCCGGGGAAAGGATCACGGCGGGCGTCCCCCGCGAGGACGGGCGAGCACTCCGGCACTGGAACGACGATCAGACGGCGACCGAATACCGCGAACCCACAAGGACAAGATGGCTCCGTTCGTCGGGCGGCAACCCGAACTCGCCCTGCTGCGGGCGCGGCTGACCGAGGCGCTCACCGGCCGACCGCAGACGGTGCAGATCCAGGGTCCCGCCGGTATCGGGAAGACGGCGCTGCTCGAGCACTTCCTGCTCGACCCGGGTGTCGAGCCGAGCCCGGTGGTGCTCCTGGCCAGCGGGGAGGAAACCGAGCAACTGCTGGCGTACGGGGTGATCGATCAGCTGGTCCGCTCCGCGGGCGGTCAGGATCGGACGTCAGCGTCGCCGGCCGATCCGAGCGCCGGGCCCGATGCGGCAGATCCGCTGACCAGACACCCGGCAGACCCGCTGGCGGGACGGGTGGCCAACCCGGCGGCGGGACGGGCGGCCGACCAGGTCAACGACCCGGTGACGGTGGGTGCCGGCTTCCTGTCCTTCCTCGACGGGCTGGACGGCCGCGGGGTGATCCTTGCGGTGGACGACGCCCATTGGGCCGATCGGCCCTCCCTGCAGGCGTTGATCTTCGCCTTGCGCCGGCTGGTCGCCGATCGGATTCTGGCGATCATCGCGGTCCGCGACGACCAGGCCCCCGACCTCCCGGAGAGCCTGGGCCGGTTGATCCGGAAGCAGACGGGCACCGAGCTTCGGCTGCGCGGGTTGGACGAGGAGGATCTCGTCGAGCTGGCCGCGGCCATGGGCATCGACGGTGTCAGCCCGGTTGCGGCCCGTCGGCTCCGGTACGGCACACAGGGAAACCCGTTGCACGCCAGGGCATTGCTCGAGGAATTCCCGCCGTCCCGGTGGGGCTCGGACGACGATCTGCTGCCCCCGCCGCTGTCGTTCCGCCGGTTGGTACAGGACCGCTACGAGTCGTGCGCCGAGCCGACCCGCAGGCTGGTCGACGCGGTCGCCGTCCTCGGGTCGCACTGCCCGCTGCCGGTCGCCGCTGCCCTCGCTGCCGTGACCGATGTCTTTCCGGCCGTCCAGGAGGCGACGGCGGCCGATCTCCTGCAAGCCTCCGACACGACATCACCGTGGACCCTGTCCTTCCTGCACCCACTGGTGCGCGCGGCGGTCTACGACGCCCTCGGACCCGCCCGCCGCCGGGTGCTGCACACCGAGGCCGCTGCGCTGCTGACGGACGAGGCGGCGGTGCTGCATCACCGGGTCGCGGCGGCGGCGGAACCCGACGAGGAACTGGCCGCCGATCTCTCCCGATTCGCCGATGCGCAGGCCCGGCGGCAGGACTGGCAGAGCGCCGCGGCACACGCCGTCGGCGCCAGTCGGCTCAGCCCCGATCCGGGCAGCGCTCAACGCAGGGTCCTCCGTGCCGTCATCTGGACCATGCTGCGCGGTGACGCCGCCAACGCCGCCGACTACGCCGCCGACGCGGGGACGTACGAGCCCGGCCCACTCCGTGACGTGGTGCTCGGCTCGCTGGCGATGGCGGCGGACGACCCCGTCACCGCCGAGCGGTTACTGACCGAGGCGTGGCGGACATCCGCCCCATCAGCGGATCCGGAGGCGGCCGGCATCGCGGCGTTGATGACGGCCATCCACTGGTACGGCCGGCTGGATGCGCAGGCGACGGTGCGCTGGTGCGAGCGCGCGCTGGCGCTGATCCCGCCCGAGTCGTCGACCTACCCGATCGCGCAGACCTATCTGGTGCACGGCCTTGGTTACGCCGGACGCTCCGGCGAGGCGGCGTTGGCGGCCTCGCCGGCCCAGGAAACGCCGGGCGCGATCGGACAGCTCTGGGTGAACCCGCGGTCCGCGCGCGGCGTCCTGCACCTGGTCGAGGACGATATCGACGCTGCCAGAACGGATCTGGAGTCCGCGGCGGTGACGGCCTCGCGGCTGGGCATCCTGAACACGGCGGCGTTCAGCTTCGCCTATCTCGCCAGGGCCGAATGGTTGGCCGGCGCCTGGGACGAAGCGATGCTGCACGCCGAACGGGCG
This sequence comes from uncultured Actinomycetota bacterium, assembly GCA_963709895.1. GTDB lineage: Bacteria > Actinomycetota > Actinomycetes > Mycobacteriales > Nakamurellaceae > Nakamurella. The sequence continues at coordinate 85,165 of CAVPYD010000015.1, forward strand.
GTGGCGATCAACCTGGAGTCCGATTTCGGGTTCCTGCAGACCGCGGTCTTCGGCATCGCGGTGCTGGTGCCCGCCGCCCGGGGCGATTGGGCCGCCGCGGAGGACTACATCCGGTCCATGACGGAGCACCACCCACCGCAGCACGTCGGCTACGAGCGTTCGGTGCTGGCCCTGGGGATGTCAAGGGCGCGGGTCGGCGAGGCCCGCGGCCGACCGGCCGACGTGCTGGACGCGCTCGATCCGGTCCGGCGGTTCCCGCACCGCGACGCCGCCGACGAACCCGGGTTCTGGGCGTGGCAGGACCTGTACGCCGACGCCCTGATCGGTGCCCGCCGCCTCGCCGAGGCGGGCGACTTCCTCGGTCCGCACGAGAAACTCGCCGAGCAGCGCGGACGGCGGTCGATGGTGGCGCGACTGGCCAGGGCCCGTGGGCATCTCGACGCGGTCAGCGGACGGGTCGAGGCAGCGGACGAGGCGTTCACCCGTGCATTGCGGGCGATCGACGGGCTGAACCTTCCGTTCGAGCAGGCCCGCATCGAGCTGGCCGCCGGCCGGTTCCTGCGTCGCACCGGGCAACGGCGGCGGGCCGCCGATCTGCTGGCGGCGGCCGAAGGACGGTTCCTCACCCTGGGCGCTCAGCCCTACGCCGACCGGTGCGCCACCGAGCTGGCCGCATCCGGCCTGTCCGCGATCCGCCGGGCCGGGCACGGCCGCGGCGGGCTGACCGCACAGGAACTGGTGGTTGCCAGGCTGGCCGGCGGCGGGCTGAGCAACCGGGAGATCGCGGCGGAGCTGGTGGTCAGCGTCAAGACCGTCGAGTACCACCTGCACAACGCGTTCGGGAAGCTCGGCATCAGCTCCCGCCGCCATCTCGCAGAGCGGCTCGCGGCGGTCTCCGGTCCGGGTCAGTGAATTCCGGTCGGATGAGCACGGCTGTCATCCAGCTGCCGTGCTCCTGATCACGCTGCTGGAGCGGACGGTCGGAGCGCTGCCCAGGTCAGCCCTATCGTTCCCACTGCCCGGAAGCCGCCGCGCGCCCAGTTGCCCGGATCGATGGGCCCATAAAGTCTGGCGAGGTGCAAGATGCCCAACTCCACCAGACCCTGGCCAACGAGCTGTGGGGCGCGGACCGGTCGGCCCGGGCCGTCCCACCGCTGACCGAGCGCTACCCCGATCTGGTCCTCGAGGACGCCTACGCGATCCAGACGATCAACATCGACCGCCGGGTGTCGATCGGGCAGAAGGTGATCGGCCGCAAGGTCGGGTTGACCTCCCGGCCGATGCAGAAGATCCTCGGCGTCGACGAGCCTGACTTCGGCGTGCTCACCGACGAGATGTTCATCGAGGACGGCGATCTCATCGATCTCGACCGGCTGCTGCAGCCCCGGGTCGAGGCCGAACCCGCCTTCGTCATGGAGCGGGACCTGGCCGGCCCCGGCGTCACCACCGCCGGCGCGCTGGCGGCCATCGCCGGCGTGATGCCCGCCGTCGAGGTGGTGGACAGCCGGGTCGCCGACTGGAAGATCAAGCTGGTCGACACCGTGGCCGACAATGCTTCATCGGGACTTCTCGTGGTCGGCGGCCGGCTGACCAAGATCGAGGATTTCGACCTCCGGTTGGTCGGGGTGGCGATCTCCCGGCACGGCGAGGTGATCGACACCGGCGCGTGCGCGGCCGCGATGGGCAACCCGGCCCGCTGCGTCGCCTGGCTGGCCAACAAGCTGGGCAGCCTGGGCAGCGGGCTCAAGGCCGGCGACGTGGTGCTGCCGGGAGCGCCCCATCAGATGGTCACGGTCAAACCGGGGGACGTGTTCCGGGCCGACTTCGCGCACATCGGAGCGGTGACGGTGCGCTTCTCGACCAGGAAGCAGGAGGCGGCATGACCCCCGCAGATTCGCCGGCCGAGGCCGGCATCACCGCCCAGCAGATCGCCGACGTCCTGATCAAGGGCGAGCGGGAGCGCAAGGAGGTCCCGCAGTTCAGCGAGAGCTACCCCGACATCGACGTGGAGACGGCGTACCGGGCGCAGAAGGCGTTCGTGCAGTCCAAGTACGACGCCGGTGAAGCGCTCGTCGGGTACAAGCTCGGGCTGACCAGCCGGAACAAGCAGCGGGCGATGGGCGTCGACTCCCCGCTGTACGGCCGGGTGACGACGTCCATGCTGTCCACCTACGGCGAGCCGATCCCGTTCGACCGGTTCATCCACCCGCGGGTCGAGTCCGAGATCGCCTTCCTGCTGGCCAGGGACATCGAGGCGCCGGCGACGGTGACCTCGGTGCTGGCCGCCACCGATGTGGTCTTCGGCGCCGTCGACGTGCTGGACTCGCGGTACCAGGGCTTCAAGTTCACCCTGACGGACGTGGTCGCCGACAACGCCAGCGCCGGCGCGTTCTACCTCGGACCGATCGCCCGCCCGGTCGGCGAGCTGGACCTGCGGCTGCTGGGTTGCGTGGTCCGGGTCGACGGTGACGTGGTGATGACGGCCGCGGGCGCCGCGGTGATGGGTCACCCGGCGGCGTCGGTGGCGTGGCTGGCCAACCAGCTCGCCGAGCAGGGCGAGAGCCTCAAGGCAGGTCAGCTGATCTTCTCGGGCGGCGTGACGGCCCCGGTTCCGGTGGTCGCCGGCGGCAGCGTGACGTTCGAGTTCGACGGGCTGGGTGTCATCGAGGTGTACGGCGAATAGCCGGGCTCGCGCTGACGCAGGTGATGTGGTCGGAACCGATCTGGTCGGAGCCGATTTGGTCGGAGAGGAACGACTGATGATGATGTCCACGGCGGTGGTCGTCACCGACGCCTCCTCCCGGTATGCCAAGCAATTGCTCAGCCATCTGGGCCACAAGGTCACCGTCGAGCCGCTGGCCGATCAACCGGCTCCCGCCGGGCGGCTGGTGTTCTCCTACGGCACCGGCACCGTCGTCCCGCAGGACGGCACGCTCGTCCTGCAGGCCGCCGCGGCCGACGCCGAATCGTTGGCCAGGGTCAAGGACGTCATGCAGCGTCACCTGGAGAAGTTCGGTGCCCGCCGCGAGTTGGTCGTCAGCTGGGGACCGGAGGGCGCTGCCTCCGGGGCCGAGTCCCCGGCAGCGGAGGCTCCCGCCGCTGAAGAGTCTGCCGCCGATCTCGCCACTGCGACGGCGACACCGATCGCGGGCCCCGGCCCGGTCACGGTGATCCACACCGACGCCGCCCCGTCGCACATCGGTCCGGTTCCGCAGGCCGTCGAGGCCGGCGGCTGGATCTACGTGTCGGCCCTGTTCGGCGCCGATCCGGTCGACCACGCCATCCCGGAGGATGCCGAGGCGGAGGCCGAGCAGGTCTTCACCAACCTTGCTGCGATCCTCGCCGCGGCGGGCGTCGGTCTGGCCAATGTGGTCCGGGTCGGCATCGTCATGCGGGATCTGCAGCGGGACCGCCCGGTGTTCAACAGGGTGTGGACCGATCGGTTCGGCGATCATCGGCCCGCCCGATCGGCCATCGAGTCGCCGGCATTCGGCCGGCCCGGGGAGAACGCCCGGTTCATGATCGAGGTCACCGCCTACCGTGGTTGACGGTGGCTGACAGGGGACTACCGGACCTGGTCGCCAGCTTCTTCACGCTGACCGGCGCGGGATTCGGTGAACCGCCGCGGTACTCCTTCGCCCAGCGCTGCGAGGCAGCGGCGGCTGCCGGGTTTGCCGGAATCGGTCTGCACACCGCGGATCTCGCCCGGACCAGGGAGGCGGGGACCGGCTCGGGCGAGATGCGGGCGATGCTGCGCGGTCATGGGCTGAAGCTGGTCGAGATCGAGTTCGTCGGCGGCTGGGCGGTGTCCGATCCCGACGTAGATCCCGCACGGTCGGCATCCAGCGGCGCATCCGGCAGCGCCGAGCTGCCGGACCCGTTGCGGCGCACCCTCGCCGAGGTCGAGGACGTCGCGGACGCGCTCGGCGGCCGGCACGTCAGCGCCGGAGAGTTCCGCGGCGGCGAGGAATGGACGCTCGACCCCGACGCGGCGGCGCGTCGACTGCGGGCGATCGCGGAGCGGTTGGCGGGCCGCGCGTTGCTGGTGGCCGTCGAGGCCTTCCCCTGGTCGGCCATTCCCGACGTGGACTGCGCGGTGGACCTGCTCCGCCGGGCCGCGGCGCCGAACGCGGGCCTGATGATCGACGTCTGGCACTTCTACAACGGCGGGGCCAAGCTCGAGGCATTGGACGATCTGCCCGGGGGCTGGGGTGGCCGCCGTGCAGCTGAACGACGGTCCGCTGGTCGACGGCGACTTCCTCAAACATGCACGGGCGCAACGCAAACTGCCCGGTGAGGGCGAGCTGGACGTCGTCGGGCTGATCCGTGCCGTGCGGGCGACCGGCTACGACGGGCCGTACTGCGTCGAGGTGAACACCCCGGAGTTTCGCGCTCTGCCGGTGGGCGAGGCGGCCCGGCGGGCGGCTGATGCCGCCACCGCGGTGCTGTCGGCCGCCCTTCGATGACGGTGCAGCCCAACTTCCGTCGAAGTGCCTGTCGCGCAGCTTCTTTCGGCGAATCACCGGGGGTGGTTCAGTGGGTTACGGGTCACGACCGCCCGCGGTCAACGCCGGCCGGTCCGCGTGCCTGCAACTCCCTGCTCAGCGCCAGTGCGGCGGTTTTGACCGCGGGCCCGATCCGCCGGACGTCGAGCTTGCCGTTCCAGCCGGAGATCGACATCGCGGCCACCGGCTGCCCGTCGGGCCCGAAGATGGGGCTGGCCGCGCAGCCGACGCCGTGCCCGGATTCCTCGTGCTCGTAGGCGATCCCGGCCTCCTTGATGCGTCGCAGTTCGCGCAGCAACAACCCGGGCGAGGTGATCGTCCGGGGTCCGACCGGTCGCAGTCCGCCATCGATGACGGCCTGCACCACCGGGTCCGGCGAAAAGGCGAGCAGTGCCTTTCCGACGGCCGCCGAATGGGCCGGCAGCCGCCCACCGACCTCGGACGGCATCCGCGGGGCGTCGCGGCTGCGGACGATCTCGACGTACATCACTTCGGTGTCCACCAGCACGGCCAGATGCACGGTCTGCCGGCTGACCTGACGCAGGTCGGCCATGTACGGAAGTGCGACCTCACGGAGCTTGCGTTGCCGGGACGCCAGTTCACCCAACTCGAACAGTTTCGTGCCGAGTTTGAGGTCGCTGCCGTTGGTCCGCTCGAGGAAGCCGTGCTCGGTCAACTCGGCCGCCAGTCGGGCCGTGGTGGACTTCGCCAGGCCCGACCTCCTGGACAGTTCGGAGACCCCCATCGAGAGGTGTCGGGCGTCGAACGCCCCCAACAGGGCCGAAGCTCGCCCCACGACGGAGTCGAAAGTGTTCCGCTCACCGGTACGCATGGGTTGATGATGACCGTGGCGGTGGCCACACTGCAAGGACCGTTCATCCTGCAGAACCTCCCCGGTCGCCGTCACCGCCAGGCAGCCCGACGTGGCACCGCTCCAGTCCTTGAACCGGCAGTCCTTGAACCCGCAGTCCCTGAACCAGCAGCGGCAGGTTCCGACCGTGTTCCGCCCCGGCACCATCCGAGCAAGGAGTCATTCATGACGACCACCACCCAACCCGCGCGGCAGCAGCCGCCGGCCGGGGGCAAGGCCACTGCCGCGATCGTCGGCCCCGGCAACATCGGCACCGACCTGCTGGTCAAGCTCCTGCGCAGCGACGACATCGAGGTGCGGTACATGATCGGGGTCGACCCGACGTCCGACGGCCTGGCCCGCGCGGAGAAACTGGGTGTGCAGGCCAGCGCCGGTGGCGTCGATTGGTTGCTCGACCAGTCCGACCTGCCTGACCTGGTGTTCGAGGCGACCTCGGCCAAGGCCCACCAGGCCAATGCGACCCGCTACGCGGAGGCCGGCATCACCGCGATCGACCTCACCCCGGCGGCGGTCGGGCCGTTCCTGTGTCCCGCGGTCAATCTGCACGCCCATGTGCACGCGCCGAACGTCAACATGATCACCTGCGGCGGCCAGGCCACCATCCCGATCGTGCATGCCGTCTCCAGGGTCGTCCCGGTGCCCTACGCCGAGATCGTCGCCTCCATCGCGTCCCGGTCGGCAGGCCCAGGCACCCGCGCCAACATCGACGAGTTCACCGAGACCACCGCGCACGCGGTGACGTCGATCGGCGGGGCGGAGCGCGGCAAGGCGATCATCATCCTGAACCCGGTGTCGCCGCCGATGATCATGCGCGACACCGTGTTCTGCGCGATCCCGCCGGACGCCGACCGGGACGCGATCAGCGACTCCATCCACCGGATGGTCGCCGATGTGCAGCAGTATGTCCCCGGGTATTCGCTGCGCAGCGACCCCCAGTTCGACGATCCGATCCCGGCCTGGCAGGGCAACGCGAGGGTCGCGGCGTTCCTCGAGGTCAAGGGCAACGGCGACTACCTCCCGCCCTGGGCCGGCAATCTCGACATCATGACCGCCGCCGCGGTGCGCGTCGGCGAACTCGTCACCAAGGCAAGGGGAGCAGTCAACCGATGAGCGCGATCCAGGATTCCATTCCCGCGACCGGCAATGGTGAGATCACTGCCGCCGCCGCGCCTGCTCCCACCACCACACCGAAGCCGGCCGTCCGGCTGACCGATTCCACCCTGCGCGACGGCAGTCACGCGGTGGCCCATCAGTTCACCCTGGACCACGTCGTGGCCATCACCGGCGCCCTGGACGCGGCGGGCGTGCAGGTCATCGAGGTCACCCACGGCGACGGCCTGTCCGGTTCCACCTTCAACTACGGCTTCGGCCGGCACACCGACGCCGAACTGGTGGCCACCGCGGTGCAGACCGTGGACCGCGCGAAGATCGCCGTGCTGGTGCTGCCGGGCCTCGGCACGGTGGAGAACCTGCGCGAGGTGCACGGTGTCGGCGCGACCATCGCCCGGGTTGCCACCCACTCCACCGAGGCGGACGTGTCGGTCGAGCACTTCGGTGCGGCGCGCGAGCTGGGCATGGAAACCGTTGGCTTCCTGATGCTCTCGCACCGGATCGGCCCGGACGCGCTGGCCAAGCAGGCCCGGATCATGGCCGACGCCGGCTGCCAGTGCGTCTATGTCGTCGACTCCGCCGGGGCGCTGCTGCCCGACGGCGTCCGGGACCGGGTGCAGGCGCTGGTCGCCGAGTTGGGGACCGACGCCCAGGTCGGATTCCACGGCCACCAGAACCTCTCGCTCGGCGTCGCGAATTCGATCGTCGCCTACGAGGCGGGCGCCAGGCAGATCGACGGCACGCTGTGCGCGCTGGGCGCGGGGGCCGGCAACTCACCCACCGAAATCCTCGCCGCGGTTTTCGAGAGCTTGGGTGTGCCAACGGGTGTCGACGTCGACGGGGTGCTGGCGGCGGCCGAGGAGATCGTCAAGCCGATGATCACCCGGCTGCCGGTGGCCGATCGCGCGTCGATCGTCCAGGGCCGCTTCGGGGTCTACAACTCCTTCCTGCTGCACGCCGAGCGTGCGGCCGACCGCTACGGCGTCCCCGCGCACCAGATCCTGCGTCGGGTGGGCGAGGCCGGTTACGTCGGTGGCCAGGAGGACATGATCATCGACGTCGCCATCGACCTCGCCAAGCACCGGACGGCGGCACCGCAGGACGAACCCGTCCCCGCCTGACGCCTGGAACGCCCCCGGGTGGTGCGGCAAAGCTGGCGAGAAAGTGGTGCACTGTTCCGATCAACGGCGAAGTGGCATGGAGGTGAAACCGGCCTCTTCATCGGTTCAGAGTGTTCTCAAACCGGGATTCCTCTGGCATTGTCAACGCATTCCCGACAGGATCGCCGCTCTCCGCCGTGAGAGCGTGCGCTGTTGTGCACTTGTCTGATCATCATCGCTGCGACGACGCCGCATTTCCCATCCCCGATCCGGGGCTTCCCGACGACCGAGGAGTGTGCCAATGACCAAGTACGTCTACGACTTCACCGAGGGTGACAAGGACCAGAAGGATCTGCTGGGCGGTAAGGGCGCGAACCTGGCGGAGATGACGAAGCTGGGTTTGCCGGTGCCGCCTGGATTCACCATCACCACGGAGGCGTGCCGGGAGTATCTGGCGCTGGGCCATGAGCCGGGGGAATTGCGCGTCCAGGTGACGACCGCGCTGCGATTGTTGGAGGACAACCTGGGCCGCCGGTTGGGTGATCGGCACGACCCGCTGCTGGTCAGTGTTCGTTCCGGCGCGAAGTTCTCGATGCCCGGGATGATGGAGACGGTGCTGAACATCGGCCTGAACGATGCCAGCGTGAAGGGCCTCGCCGAGGAATCCGGTGACGAACGGTTCGCCTGGGATTCCTACCGCCGGTTGTTGCAGATGTTCGGCAAGACGGTGCTGGACATGCCGGGCGAGGTGTTCGCCGATGCGTTGGACAAGGCGAAATCCACCAAGGGAGTATCCAGTGATCTCGATCTGGATGTCGACGACCTGAGGGAGCTGGTGTCCACCTTCAAACAGGGCATCAAGGAGCATTCCGGGGTCGAATTTCCGCAGCACCCGCGCGAGCAGCTGAACATGGCGATCAACGCGGTGTTCGATTCCTGGAACACCGATCGGGCGCGGTTGTACCGGCGGCGGGAACGGATCTCGCAGGATCTCGGCACCGCGGTGAACATCTGCACGATGGTGTTCGGCAACCTCGGTGAGACCTCCGGTACCGGTGTGGCCTTCACCCGCGACCCGGCCTCGGGCAAGATCGGCGCCTACGGCGACTACCTGCCCAACGCGCAGGGCGAGGACGTGGTCGCCGGGATCCGTAACACCCTTTCCCTGGATGACCTGCGGACGCTGGACCCGGCGTCGCACAAGCAGCTGACCAAGGTGATGCGCCGGCTGGAAACCCACTACCGGGACCTGTGCGACATCGAGTTCACCATCGAACGCGGCAAGCTGTGGATGCTGCAGACCCGGGTCGGCAAGCGAACCCCGGCGGCGGCGTTCCGGATCGCCGCGCAATTGGTGGACGAGAACCTGATCACCACCGACGAGGCGCTGTCCCGGGTCTCGGGTTCGCAACTCGCGTTGTTGATGTTCCCGCAGTTCGACCGGGCCGCCGCCCGGACCTTGCTGACGAAGGGGATGGCCGCCTCGCCCGGTGCTGCCGTGGGGAAGGCGGTCTTCGACTCCGCGACGGCGAAGGAGTGGGCCGAACGCGGCGAGAAGGTCGTGCTGGTGCGCCGGGAAACCAACCCGGACGACCTGGCGGGCATGATCGCCGCCGACGGGATCCTGACCGCGCGCGGCGGGAAGACCTCGCATGCGGCCGTGGTGGCCCGTGGGATGGGCAAGACCTGTGTGTGCGGCGCCGAGGAGTTGGACGTCGACGCCACCGCCCGGGTGGCCCGGGTCGGGTCGATCGTGATCGCCGAGGGCGACGAGGTGAGCATCGACGGGTCCACCGGTGAGGTGTTCCTCGGCGCGATGCCGGTGGTGCCGTCCCCGGTGGAGACCTACATCGAACAAGGGCTGGACGCCGCGGTGGCCGGCGCGGACGAGGAGATCGCCGCGCTGGTGAACGCGGTCGACCGGCTCTTGACGCACGCCGATTCCCGGCGGCGGTTGGCGATCCGGGCCAACGCGGACACCGCGGAGGACGCGGCGCGGGCCCGGTCGCTGGGTGCGCAGGGCATCGGGCTGTGCCGCACCGAGCACATGTTCCTGGGTGACCGGCGGTCGTTGATCGAGCGGGTGATCCTGGCCGATACGCCGACGACGCGGGACGCGGCGCTCGATGCCTTGCTGCCGTTGCAGCGCGCGGACTTCGTGGAACTGCTCACCGCGATGGACGGGCTGCCGGTGACGATCCGGCTGCTGGACCCGCCGCTGCACGAATTCCTTCCCGACCGCACCGAGTTGGCTGTCAAGGTCGCCGTGGCCGAGGCCCTGGGTGAGAGCGGCGCCGCGCTGGACGAGGACAGGCGGGTACTCGCCGCGGTGGAACGACTGCACGAGTCGAACCCGATGCTCGGGCTGCGCGGCGTCCGGTTGGGCCTGTTGACGCCGGGTTTGTTCGCGCTGCAGGTCCGCGCGGTCGCCGAGGCGGCCAGCGACCTGGTCTTGGCGGGCAAACACCCGAAGGTGGAGATCATGGTGCCGCTGGTCGGCTCGGTGATGGAACTGCACCTGGTCCGCGACGAGGCCGAGGGCATCCTCGCGGAGGTCGCCGCCGCAAAGGGCGTCACCCTGGACATCCCGATCGGCACCATGATCGAGTTGCCGCGGGCCGCGCTGACCGGGCACCGGATCGCCGATGCCGCCGACTTCTTCTCCTTCGGCACGAACGACCTCACCCAGACCACCTGGGGGTTCTCCCGCGACGACGTGGAGTCCTCGGTGTTCGCCACCTACCTGGAGAAGGGCGTGTTCACCGTGTCCCCGTTCGAGACCATCGACGGTGACGGCGTCGGGCGACTGGTGAAGATCGCCGCCGATGAGGGCCGGCGGACCAAGCCCGGTCTCAAGCTCGGGGTCTGCGGCGAGCACGGCGGCGATCCCGAATCCATCCACTTCTTCCACACGGTCGGATTGGACTACGTGTCCTGCTCGCCGTTCCGGGTCCCAGTGGCCCGGCTCGAAGCGGGAAGGGCGGCCGTCCTCTGACCCACGAGCGGCCCCGGGGCCGGTGACCACCGTCGCCGGCCCCGGGGCTCAGGCCGCAGCCGGGACCGCGGTCGTGGCTCGGGTCCTGCGCTCGAACTGGTGGTTTCGCCGCCTTCGGCCCGCTCGGGGACCCGACCGAGTTTCGGCCGCGCCGTCGGCCGAACCTCGGAATTCACCCTGAATAGAGCCGGTCAGCGCGCGGCGCCCAACTCGAGCGCGAGCACACCCCCGGCCACCAGTACCAGGCCGCCCACCTGCACCAGGGTGAGCGTGTCGCCGAGGAAGAGCGCCCCCACCAGCGCGACCAGACCGACCCCGACGGCCGCCCAGACGCCGTACGCCACCCCGATCGACATGCCCCGCTTGAGGACCTGGGACAGCAGGATGAACGCGGACACATAACCCACCACGACAATGATGCTGGGCACGATTTTGCTGAAACCGTCGGACAATTTCAAAGAAATGGTGGCCGTCACCTCCGAGAGGATTGCGCCGGCCAGTAGCAACCATTCCATCTGATGCCCCCTTCGCTGAAGTCTGCGCTCTACCGTGCGGGCACACCGGGTCCCACCTGCAGGTTAAGGCACCCCGATTCGGACCCGCGCGCCGGCTGAGCGATAGCGCCGACGAGTCCTCCAGGTGCGCCGGCCATTCAGCGAATGTCGCAATCGGGACCAATGCGATGACCTTCGGCCCTGGTCCGGGTCGGCGATGACTGACACAATTTCGCGAGACGGGCGGGGAACCTGTCCGACCTGCTCCGCCCGGTTGGGCCGGGCCGGTCGAGGGATCAAGGGGTGGGGACCATGGTCAACCGGTACGGGCGGGCAGCAATGGCATGCGGGATCGCGGTGATCCTCGCCGGCTGCGGCTCGGGATCCGGCGCCGGGACATCGTCCTCGTTGCCTTCGAATTCGGCGTCGACATCAACCGCGGGCACGTCCATGGCCACGCCCGGCTCGGACGTCGCCGGATCCCCCGCGGTCGTGGTCGACGCGGGCGCGTCGGACATCCCGGCTGCTGCCGCTGCCTATTGCGTGGCCAAGGGCGGGAAGGTGCAGACCAGAACGGCGGACTCCGGCACCAACGGCGACCAGCAGAGCTGGCTCCCGCTGGCCGGGCGAACGGACGTGTGCCGCTTCCAGGCGAACGACGAGGGCGGATCGCGAATCTACGTCGACCTGAACACGCTGTACTCGACGCAGCCGACCCTGGCCGGTCTGGCCTACCTGGCGAAGGTGCCGATGCCGACCAGCGCCGGGCGGTGCGAATCCGGCGACGGGCTACTGCTCGGATCTGGGCGGGTCGTCGGCGTTCGGATCGGCCGGGGCGTCCGGCGGCTGGGTGGCCACCGACGACCCCGTCGACCAGGTCGTCTCGTTGTGCGTGTTCCCCGACCTGTCCTTCATCGACGAGTGGGGTTTGGCCTACCACTCGAACGGTGACATCCGCGGCGCGGACCTGGCCGCAGTGATGAAGTACCAGCCGGGGGCAGCGGTCCCGCCGGTGTTCGTCGAGGAGACCCCGACCACCACGTCCTGAGTCCGCCGCGGCCGGTGCTGGGCCGCAGCCGGCAGGTGGTGTGCCGGATGGGCCGGTGAACGTGCGGCGGCTGGTGATCGGTGCTGGGCGAGCTGACCAGTTCAGTCACAGCATCAGCGCCGTGCCCAGTCGATCGCTGTCGATCTTCGGGGGGTCGACGCGATCCGCCGTCGAGGGCGGTTTGACAGGGTGGAAACCCGTTACGTAGCCTTGCATCCAGTTGCTCCACGGTCCGCAAGGATCCGGAGCGGCGTTCCCGAGAGGCCGTCTCCAAGGGACAGCCTCGGCCGTCACTTGATGACGAGCCGGCGGGATCGGGCCGGGCAGGTTGACACTGCGGACCGGGCCGAGTAATGTTACGAAGGTTGCCCCCCAACCGGTCGAGAAGCCGTGAGGGGTGCGCGTCCGTTCTTTGAGAACTCAACAGCGTACCGATAGTCAGTGCCAACTTATTTCTGGCGCTGGGTTCTTGTCTGCCGTCATTCTGGTGGTGGATGGGTGCTTGGTGTCCGGATACTGTTTTTGGTACAAATTTTCGAGCTAGCTTTTTGCTCGTGTTTGGACCAGCGATCTGTGTCGGTTTCTTCCGGCACATTTCTTCATTGTTGATCAAGCATCCTGCTTCGGTGGGGTGCGTGGTTATATGACATTCAATGGAGAGTTTGATCCTGGCTCAGGACGAACGCTGGCGGCGTGCTTAACACATGCAAGTCGAACGGAAAGGCCCGCTTGCGGGTACTCGAGTGGCGAACGGGTGAGTAACACGTGGGCAACCTGCCCTCAGCTCTGGGATAACTCCGGGAAACCGGGGCTAATACTGGATATCAACTTCTGCCTCGCATGGGGTGTTGTTGAAAGTTTTTCGGCTGGGGATGGGCCCGCGGCCTATCAGCTTGTTGGTGGGGTGATGGCCTACCAAGGCGACGACGGGTAGCCGGCCTGAGAGGGCGACCGGCCACACTGGGACTGAGACACGGCCCAGACTCCTACGGGAGGCAGCAGTGGGGAATATTGCGCAATGGGCGGAAGCCTGACGCAGCGACGCCGCGTGAGGGATGACGGCCTTCGGGTTGTAAACCTCTTTCAGCTCTGACGAAGCGAGAGTGACGGTAGGAGCAGAAGAAGCACCGGCCAACTACGTGCCAGCAGCCGCGGTAATACGTAGGGTGCAAGCGTTGTCCGGAATTATTGGGCGTAAAGAGCTCGTAGGCGGTTTGTCGCGTCGAATGTGAAAACCCGGGGCTCAACTCCGGGCCTGCATTCGATACGGGCAGACTAGAGTTCGGTAGGGGAGACTGGAATTCCTGGTGTAGCGGTGAAATGCGCAGATATCAGGAGGAACACCGGTGGCGAAGGCGGGTCTCTGGGCCGATACTGACGCTGAGGAGCGAAAGCGTGGGGAGCGAACAGGATTAGATACCCTGGTAGTCCACGCCGTAAACGTTGGGCGCTAGGTGTGGGGGTCCTTCCACGACCTCCGTGCCGCAGCTAACGCATTAAGCGCCCCGCCTGGGGAGTACGGCCGCAAGGCTAAAACTCAAAGGAATTGACGGGGGCCCGCACAAGCGGCGGAGCATGCGGATTAATTCGATGCAACGCGAAGAACCTTACCAAGGCTTGACATGCACGGGAAAGTTCCAGAGATGGTTCCCCCGCAAGGTCCGTGCACAGGTGGTGCATGGTTGTCGTCAGCTCGTGTCGTGAGATGTTGGGTTAAGTCCCGCAACGAGCGCAACCCTTGTCTTATGTTGCCAGCGGGTTATGCCGGGGACTCATAAGAGACTGCCGGGGTCAACTCGGAGGAAGGTGGGGATGACGTCAAATCATCATGCCCCTTATGTCTTGGGCTTCACGCATGCTACAATGGCCGGTACAAAGGGCTGCGAAACCGTGAGGTGGAGCGAATCCCAAAAAGCCGGTCTCAGTTCGGATTGGGGTCTGCAACTCGACCCCATGAAGTCGGAGTCGCTAGTAATCGCAGATCAGCAACGCTGCGGTGAATACGTTCCCGGGCCTTGTACACACCGCCCGTCACGTCACGAAAGTCGGTAACACCCGAAGCCGGTGGCCTAACCCCCTTGTGGGGAGGGAGCCGTCGAAGGTGGGATCGGCGATTGGGACGAAGTCGTAACAAGGTAGCCGTACCGGAAGGTGCGGCTGGATCACCTCCTTTCTAAGGAGCTCGTGGCCGTCACGCTTCGCGTGGTGGTCCAACAGCCATTTCACAGGCGAGTGTTCTGTGGTGGTGTGCTCATGGGTGGAACACTGACTGTTCGGTCGATCATGTGGTCTGCGTGGTGTCTAGTACGGCGTGATTCGTTGTCTGCTGTTGGCCTTTGGGTTGGTGGCGCGGGTGCATGGTGTCCACTCCTTGTGGGGGTGTCGGGGTGAGTTGGAACGGGCTGGTCGGCTGGTGGTGGGTCGTTGGTGCGCTGTTGGGTCCTGAGGGAACGGGCAGAAGGAGGATCCCCCTGGTGGGTGGTTGTTCTTGTGTGTGTTGTCTTGTGGGGCCGGCTTGCTGCTCATACTGCTGCGCGTTTGTCGTGGTGGGTGGTGGTGTGGTGCTGGTTTCGTTTGTTGTTTGAGAACTGCACAGTGGACGCGAGCATCTTTGTGGCTAAGTTTTTAAGAGCACACGGTGGATGCCTAGGTACCAGGAGCCGATGAAGGACGTAGGAGGCTGCGATAAGCCTCGGGGAGCTGTCAACCGAGCTGTGATCCGAGGATGTCCGAATGGGGAAACCCGGCAGGAGTCATGTCCTGTCACCCGCGCCTGAATATATAGGGTGTGTGGAGGGAACGTGGGGAAGTGAAACATCTCAGTACCCACAGGAAAAGAAAACAACCGTGATTCCGTGAGTAGTGGCGAGCGAAAGCGGATCCAGGCTAAACCGGTCATGCGTGATACCCGGCAGGGGTTGCGTGGTCGGGGTCGTGGGAGCGTTGTTGTCGGGTCTGCCGACCTGGCGGGGAGTGATAAAAACTTGTGTTAGTCGAATGGCATTGGAAAAACCAGCCGTAGCGGGTGATAGCCCCGTAGACGAAAACATTTGTTCTCCCTTCAGTGTTTCCCAAGTAGCAGCGAGCCCGTGAAATTCGCTGTGAATCTGGCGGGACCACCCGCTAAGCCTAAATACTACCTGGTGACCGATAGCGGACTAGTACCGTGAGGGAAAGGTGAAAAGTACCCCGGGAGGGGAGTGAAATAGTACCTGAAACCGTGTGCTTACAATCCGTCGGAGCTGAGCCCTTTGTGGTGAGGTGACGGCGTGCCTTTTGAAGAATGAGCCTGCGAGTTAGTGGTATGTGGCGAGGTTAACCCGTGTGGGGTAGCCGTAGCGAAAGCGAGTCCGAATAGGGCGTTTGAGTCGCATGCTCTAGACCCGAAGCGAAGTGATCTACCCATGGCCAGGATGAAGCGACGGTAAGACGTCGTGGAGGTCCGAACCCACCAGGGTTGAAAACCTGGGGGATGAGCTGTGGGTAGGGGTGAAAGGCCAATCAAACTTCGTGATAGCTGGTTCTCCCCGAAATGCATTTAGGTGCAGCGTCACGTGTTTCTTGCCGGAGGTAGAGCACTGGATGGTCTAGGGGGCCCACAAGCTTACCGAAATCAACCAAACTCCGAATGCCGGTAAGTGAGAGCGTGGCAGTGAGACTGTGGGGGCTAAGCTTCATAGTCGAAAGGGAAACAGCCCAGATCGCCGGTTAAGGCCCCTAAGCGTGTGCTAAGTGGGAAAGGATGTGGAGTCGCCCAGACAACCAGGAGGTTGGCTTAGAAGCAGCCACCCTTTAAAGAGTGCGTAATAGCTCACTGGTCAAGTGGTTCCGCGCCGACAATGTAGCGGGGCTCAAGCACACCGCCGAAACCGCGGCATTCACACGTATAGCTAGGCCCTTGTGGTCCAGGTGTGTGGATGGGTAGGGGAGCGTCGTGTGGCGAGTGAAGCGGCGGGGTGACCCAGTCGTGGACGCTACACGAGTGAGAATGCAGGCATGAGTAGCGAATGGGGAGTGAGAAACTCCTCCACCGAATGACCAAGGGTTCCTGGGCCAGGTTAATCCGCCCAGGGTGAGTCGGGACCTAAGGCGAGGCCGACAGGCGTAGTCGATGGACAACGGGTTGATATTCCCGTACCCGCGTAGAAGCGCCCATGACGGACCCGGTGATGCTAAACGCCCGGACCAATGGCTCCTTTCGGGGGGCCGGCGGCGAGCGCGTGATCCGAGCCGGTAGTAGTCAAGCGATGGGGTGACACAGGAAGGTAGCTCCGCCAGTCAGTGGTAATACTGGTGTAAGGGTGTAGGTAGCGTGGATAGGCAAATCCGTCTGCGTGTTGATCTGAGACCTGACGCATAGCCGAGTGAGGCGAAGCAGAGTGATCCTATGCTGTCGAGAAAAGCCTCTAGCGAGCTTCGAGCGGCCCGTACCCCAAACCGACACAGGTGGTCAGGTAGAGAATACCAAGGTGATCGAGCGAACTATGGTTAAGGAACTCGGCAAAATACCCCCGTAACTTCGGGAGAAGGGGGGCCGGGGTGCGTGAAGCCCTTCTCGGGCTGGCGCGTTTCGGCCGCAGAGACCAGGGAGAAGCGACTGTTTACTAAAAACACAGGTCCATGCGAAGTCGCAAGACGATGTATATGGACTGACGCCTGCCCGGTGCTGGAAGGTTAAGAGGACCGGTTAGTCACCCTTCGGTGGCGAAGCTGAGAATTTAAGCCCCAGTAAACGGCGGTGGTAACTATAACCATCCTAAGGTAGCGAAATTCCTTGTCGGGTAAGTTCCGACCTGCACGAATGGCGTAACGACTTCTCTACTGTCTCAACCATAGGCTCGGCGAAATTGCAGTACGAGTAAAGATGCTCGTTACGCGCGGCAGGACGGAAAGACCCCGGGACCTTTACTACAGCTTGGTATTGGTGTTCGGTTCGACTTGTGTAGGATAGGTGGGAGACTGTGATGCGGCAACGCCAGTTGTTGCGGAGTCAACGTTGAAATACCACTCTGGTCGTACTGGATATCTAACCTCGGTCCATGATCTGGATCAGGGACAGTGCCTGGTGGGTAGTTTAACTGGGGCGGTTGCCTCCTAAAGAGTAACGGAGGCGCCCAAAGGTTCCCTCAGCCTGGTTGGCAATCAGGTTTCGAGTGTAAGTGCACAAGGGAGCTTGACTGTGAGAGGGACATCTCGAGCAGGGACGAAAGTCGGGACTAGTGATCCGGCACCTCATTGTGGAATGGGTGTCGCTCAACGGATAAAAGGTACCCCGGGGATAACAGGCTGATCTTGCCCAAGAGTCCATATCGACGGCATGGTTTGGCACCTCGATGTCGGCTCGTCGCATCCTGGGGCTGGAGTAGGTCCCAAGGGTTGGGCTGTTCGCCCATTAAAGCGGCACGCGAGCTGGGTTTAGAACGTCGTGAGACAGTTCGGTCCCTATCCGCCGCGCGCGTAGGAGTCTTGCGGAAGGCTGTCCCTAGTACGAGAGGACCGGGACGGACGGACCTCTGGTGTGCCAGTTGTTCCACCAGGAGCACGGCTGGTTGGCTACGTTCGGAAGGGATAACCGCTGAAAGCATCTAAGCGGGAAGCCTGTTCCAAGATGAGGACTCCCACCCCGAGAGGGGGTAAGGCCCCCGGCGAGACCACCGGGTTGATAGGCCAGAAGTGGAAGCACCGTAAGGTGTTAGAGCTGACTGGTACTAATAGGCCGAGGACTTAGACACAAAAATGCTACGCGTCCACTGTGCAGCTCTGGAACAACAAACACCCCGGTGTTTGTTAATTCCATAGAGTTACGGCGGTCATAGCGAAGGGGAAACGCCCGGTCCCATCCCGAACCCGGAAGCTAAGCCCTTCAGCGCCGATGGTACTGCACCGGCCACGGTGTGGGAGAGTAGGACACCGCCGGACATACATTCCCGAGGGAGGTCACACGCATTCAATGCGAGTGACCTCCCTCGGTTTTTTTGTATCTTCAACAAACGGGAAAGTTCTTCATATGCCGACCACTGGCAGCACGTCATGACCGATTCATTCGACAGCGATGGCCCGGATAACGCACCTCGTTCCGGCCGCGACGATTCTTCTCCGGCCGGCGACGGCGGTACGGGAAAAGGTCACGGACGGACTGGCGGGAGTTCCCTCGGCGACCGGACGGATAAGCCCGATTCCTCCAATCGCGACGATCGACCGCGTCGGCGGCCCGAAGGCGGCCGCGGTTCCAACACCTCGTCGACGGGCGGGCCGGATCGGCAGTACCGCGGTGCGTCCACGGGCGGCCGTGCGGACAAGCCGGGCAAGTCGTACCAGCGTGGTGCCTCGCAACCGTCCCGCGGGCGTTACCCCTCGGACGACCGAACCGCTCGGGATTCCGATCATCAGCGCGGTGGCGACAAACCGTGGCGTGACGATCGGCGCGACGACGGTCCGCACGGCGCGCGTCCTGCCCGAGGAGCCGATGGGCCCGGACGAGATTCAACGGCCCGTAGCCGGCGCGACGATGAGGCTGATCGCCCGTCTCGCGGCGGGTATTCGGCTGATCAGCGCGAGCCCGCTGACCGCGACCGCGACGATCGTTCCTATCGGACACGGTCCGATCGCGACGTAGAGGGTGCGCCGGACCACAGGGGCGGTGATCGGCCTTACCGTGGATCAGGTACCTACCAGGGATCCGGTTCTTACCGGGGCAATCGGCCGTACGGCGACCGCCCGTCCGGCCAGGACCGGGACCGTCCGACGCAGGGTGAACCTCGCGAATGGGGCGGTTCACGGGGCGCGGGTTACCGGGGCGGGCCGACTTCAGATCGGGACCGTCCGCGCGCTGACGGTGGGTCAGAGCGCGGTCGCGCTGATGCGGACCGCGGCGGTTGGTCCGGCTCGCGTGGGGGTTCCTACCGTGGTGGTGCTGGTTCGGATCGTGATCGGCCGAGCGGTGGGGGTTCCTACCGTGGTGGTGCTGGTTCGGATCGGGATCGGCCGAGCGGTGGGGGTTCCTACCGTGGTGGTGCTGGTTCGGATCGTGATCGGCCGAGCGGTGGGGGTTCCTACCGTGGTGGTGCTGGTTCGGATCGGGATCGGCCCAGCGGTGGGGGTTCCTACCGCGGTGGTGCTGGTTCGGATCGTGACCGGCCCAGCGGTGGGGGCTCCTACCGCGGCCGACCAGATGCCGATCGTGGTGGCTGGTCCGGCGGCCGCGGCGAGGGTTCTTCCCGCGGAGGGTCGGCCCCCGACCGGCGTCCCCGCGACGACGCCGGCCGCGACAGCCGATCGCAGGACTGGCCCGACCGCGGCAGCCGTTTCGACGGTGATCGTCCGCGCGGCCAGGGTTCGTATCGGGACCGACCGTCGTCCGAACATGGCCGTCCCGACGACCGGGATCACCGGCAGGCCGGGCCGCCTCATCGCGAGCGCGACCGACCTGATGGTGAACGAGCCGACCGGAGCAGTTCGGACCGCAACCCGGCCAATTGGGAGCGCCCGCGCAGCCAAGGGACGTACCGCGATCGGCCGCCCGCCGCTGGTTCCACTGGGAGTCGAGCAGCCCATGACCGTGCCGACCGCGGTCGATCACCCCTATCGCAGTCGCTCGGAGGGCGAACGTACCGAGAGGTCCGGTGGAACCGGGGCGGCCGGTGAGCGCGACGCTCGCGGCGGCTGGGACCGGTCCGATCGCGGCAGGCAGGCGTCCGGGTCGGAACGCCCGCCACGCGACGACCGTGCCGAATGGAAGCGACACCAGGACCGGGATGCACCGGGAACTCAGCGGTCGTTCGCACGGCGCGGCCGATCGCACGGATCGTCCATACCAGGATCGGCAGCACCAGGATCGGCCGCACGCTGACCGGCCGCGGCCCACGTCCGATGATCGCTGCGGACCGCGCACAGACCGCGGGCCCGCGAACGACGATCGGCCCGCTCGCACCTGGAGTGATCGGCCGCGGCGTGACGATGTCGGACACGATCGGCAACGCGGCGCGGACCGGGACGCCGGCCGAGCTGACCATCGTGGGCACGACCGTGCGGCCGGCCCGCGCAAGGACACCGGCCTCGGCGCCAACCTCAGCGCCGGGTTCCAGCAGACCCCCGGCGCACCGCCGGAACCGGCACGGGAGGACCGCGCCTGGGGGTCCGCCCCGCGTCGTCCGCGCTCTGATGGTGACCGCGGCGGTCGTTCATCGACCGGACCGCGCTCGGCCGAGCGGCGACCCGACCGACGCAGCACCGATGCATCCGACGGCGCGCCGCGTGGGCCGGAACGAGGGTCTCGGCGCCGCGAGGAAGACATCGGCGAGAGCTGGCCGGACCTGCCGGAATGGGCAACTCCCGACGAACTGGAGACGGACGTCCTGCGTGACCTCCGCGGGCTGAGCAAGGACGGCGCGGAGTTCGTGGCTGGGCACCTGGTCGCGGCGGGCGCGCTGGCCGACGAAGAGCCCGAGCTGGCCTGGCTGCATGCGCGGGCGGCACGGGCCCGGGGCGGACGTATCGCCGTCGTCCGGGAGACCGTCGGCCTGGTGGCCTACCGCGCCGGGGAATGGGCGGAAGCGATCGGCGAACTGCGGGCCGCGCGCCGGATGGGTGGCGGCCCTGGTCATCTCGCGGTGATGGCTGATTCCGAGCGTGCACTCGGCCATCCTGAGCGTGCCATCGAGCTGTCGCGGTCCGCCGAGGCCGACGACCTCGACGAGGACGCGGCGATCGAGCTGGCCATCGTCGTCGCCGGTGCTCGGGCGGACCTCGGGCAGATCGACGCGGCGCTGGCGCACTTGGAGCGGATCGGCTGGCGGGAGGATGCACCGAACGCCCGGATCGCCTACGCCTACGCCGATCTGCTGCTGCAAGCCGGCCGCAAGCAGGAGGCGCTGACCTGGTTCGTCAGGTCCGCCGACGCGGATGCCGACGAGGAAACCGACGCCGGGGAACGTCTCGCCCAGTTGAGCGCATCCCTGGACGAGGCCGGCTCGGAGGCCGCGGTCACCGGGTCCAGCACCCCAGAAGCCCAGCCGCTGGTGGATGGCGTCCCGGAGGCCGGAACCCGGGCAGGGACCGACGCCCAGCCTGACTCCGCAGCGTCCGAGGGCGTCGACGACGGTCGGCTCGCCGTTGGCGATGGCTCGGAGACCAACAACGCCGTTGGCGACGGCTCGGAGACCACCGATGCCGTTGGCGACGACTCGGACCACCGACGCCGTTGGCGTCGAAGGGTCCGTGGGCAACGACGCCGACACCACCGAGGTCGATGACCTCGTTGTCGACGACGCGGTGTCCGTTGTCGACGGGGCGGTGATCGTTGGCGACGGTGAGCGCGCCGACCCCGACGTCGACGCCGTCGTCGACGCCGAGACCGTCATCGAGCGCAGACACAATCAGCGACGCGGACACCGACGGCGGCACAGTCGGGGCGGACACCGGTCCTGAGGGCGAGCCGCCCTCGGCATCCGAACCAGGCGAGCCGTCGGCCGACCGATCGGCCGGCGAGGACCCTTCCGCTGCGCCCGACGGATCCGTCACCGACACTGGCAGCGACACCATGGAGATCGACGGCACGGCAGACAACAGCACCGAGACGGCAGCCAACACCCCCGATCCGACTGCGGACCCGACCGGCGGCACCACGCCCGGCGCCGGCACGCCGGGCGATGCGGTCCCGTCCGCGGACCCGTTGTTCGTCCCACCGCTGTTCTCCGACGATCCGCTGGCGGGAGACAGATGAGCACCCTGGCCGAAACCCACGACGCGCTGCTGCTCGACCTGGATGGCACGGTCTATCTGGGCGGCCAGCCGATCGACCATGTCGGGCCGGCGCTGGCCAGGGCAGCGCAACAGGGTGCGCGTTCGGTGTTCGTCACCAACAACGCGTCTCGACCGCCCGCCGAGGTCGCCGAGGCGCTGACCGCGATGGGTGTGCCGGCGTCGCCGTCGGATGTGTTGACCTCACCAGAAGCGGCCGCCGACATGCTGATCGACCGCCACCCTGCAGGATCGAAGGTGCTGGTGGTGGGCGCACCGTGGTTGGTCGAATCGGTCAGCCAGGTCGGCCTGACCCCGGTGCGGTTGGCCACTGACGAGCCGGTGGCCGTGGTCCAGGGCCACTCGCCGGACAACGGCTGGCGGGAACTGGCGGAGGCATGCATCGCGTTGCGGGCCGGCGCCGACTGGGTGGCCTGCAACGTCGACACCACGCTGCCCACCGATCGCGGGCTGTTGCCGGGCAACGGCGCGATGGTGGCGGCGCTGGTCGCGGCCACGGGTCTGAAGCCGCGGGTGGCCGGCAAACCGGAGCGGCCGTTGCTGGACGCCGCCGTTCACCGGGTGAATTCCCGCAAACCGTTGGTGGTCGGCGACCGATTGGACACCGACATCGCGTGCGCGCACGCCGCGGATGTGCCCAGCCTGATGGTGTTCACCGGCGTCTCGAGCGCGGCGGACCTGCTCGCCGCCCCGCCCGCGCTGCGCCCGACCTTCCTCGCCTTCGACCTTCGCGGGCTGGTGGATGAGGACCGGACAGCGCGCATTCCCGCCGGCACGGCCGACGGGGCGCGCAGCGTCGAGTGGTCGGTCGACGTCGCGACCGGCCGGCTGGTGCTCGCCTCCAGCCAGCAGGGAGCCGATGTGCCGCAAGCTGTTTCGGACGCCGGGGCGCTGCGGGCACTGGCGATGCTGGCCGCCACGGCCTGGGCATCGGGAGTGACCGCCGTGCACGCTCACGACCAGGCCGCCGCGGCAGCGCTGTGGCGGTGCAAGTTGGCCGGAACCAACTGAAGCCCGTCGATGCTGTCGGCGCTGTCGGCACTGTCGGTCGCTGCCGGCACTGCCTGTCGCCAACCAGTCGCCACCGGTCACGGTGCGCACGCTCGGCTAGCGTGATGGGCTGGACGGCGCGTTCGGGATCGCCGGGAGAGTCCTGGCGATTCAGTATCTTCCGGGCCAACCGGATGCGAGAGTCACCGTGCGCAACCGCGCGGACCGCGCCCGCGCAGGGCCGAATCGCAGGCGGGTCAGCGGAGCGCCGCACCACGAATGCAGGGGAGGGACGTCATGCAGCAACCCGAGGACGCCGCCGCCGCCCGCTCACCGGATCGCCCGTCGTGCCCCCGGCCCGGCCGGTGGGTCGGTCGGTGGACGAGGCGGACGCGAGCCTGGACGGCGTGGTGCAGGACCTGGAGTCGCTCGACGACCTCGACGTCGGCGAACACGTTGCCGTCTACGGGCGCATGCACACCGCGCTCACGGACGCGTTGGCCCGCACCGCCGACTCCGGGCCCGAGCCGGATCGCTGACGTGCGCCGTGCGCGGCTTGATGCCGAGTTGGTGCGCCGCGGCCTCGCCCGGTCCCGCGAGCAGGCGGCCGAACTGATCGCGGCCGGCCGGGTGAGCATCGCCGGCCGGGTGGCCACCAAGGCGGCCACCGCGATCGGACCGGGCGAACCGGTGGTGGTCAAGGACGATGTCGCCGACGAACACTGGGCCTCCCGCGGCGCGCACAAACTGATCGGTGCACTCGACGCGTTCACCGAGGTCACCGTCGCCGGGCGCCGTTGCCTGGATGCCGGGGCGTCGACCGGGGGGTTCACCGATGTGCTGCTGCGCCGCGGCGCCCGTGAGGTCGTCGCCGTCGACGTCGGCTACGGGCAGCTGGATTGGCGGCTGCGGTCCGACGACCGCGTCCAGGTGGTCGACCGCACGAATGTGCGCACCCTGACGCCGGACATCATCGGCGGGCCGGTCGACCTGATCGTCGCCGACCTGTCGTTCATCTCGTTGAGCCTGGTGCTGCCGGCCCTGATCGGCTGCGCCGCACCGGGCGCGGACCTCGTGCCGATGGTGAAACCGCAGTTCGAAGTGGGTAAGGAGCGGCTCGGTGCCGGCGGGGTGGTGCGCGACCCCCAGCTGCGGGCCGAGGCGGTGCTGGGCGTCGTCACCGCTGCTGGTGTACTTGGCTGGGGCGCGGCGGGCGTGATCGCCTCACCGCTCCCCGGACCCAGCGGCAACGTGGAGTTCTTCGTGCACCTGCGTCGCGACGCCCCCGTCGACGATCCCGGCGCCGAACGATCGAGGGCGATGATCGACGTCGCGGTGAAGGAGGGACCGGCATGACAGATCGACGGGTGCTGCTGGTCGCGCACACCGGTCGTCCCGAGGTCGCCAGGACTGCCGCGGCAGCCTGCAAGCGGCTGGGTGACGCCGGGATCGAACTCGTCTCGCTGGCCGGCGAGAGTGGCGAGCTGGACCTGGCGGTGTTCGATCCCCACGGCCATTCCGACACCGACGCACCCATCGAGATCGTGTTGGCCCTCGGCGGCGACGGCACGTTGCTGCGGGCCGCGGAACACGCACGGCCGCTGTCCGTTCCGGTGCTCGGCATCAACCTGGGCCGGGTCGGCTTCCTGGCCGAAGCCGATGTCGACCAGTTGGACGTGACGCTGGACGCGATCATCGACCACCGTTACCGGATCTCCTCCCGGATGACGGTCGAGGTCACCGTCGAGCACGAGGGCAGGCTGATCGCGACCGGTTGGGCGCTGAACGAGATCAGCGTCGAAAAGGGCACCCGGGAAAGGATTCTCGACGTGGTCGTCGAGGTGGACGGGCACGGCGTGTCGGCCTACGGCTGCGACGGCGTGCTGATCGCGACGCCCACCGGCTCGACCGCGTACACGTTCTCCGCCGGCGGCCCGGTGCTCTGGCCCGGGGTCGATGCGTTGCTGGTCGCGCCGTCCAACGCGCACGCGCTGTTCGCCCGGTCCCTGGTGGTGGCGCCGGAATGCACCGTCACCGTGCACATCGACCCCGGCGGCCAGAATGCGGTGCTGGCCTGCGACGGGCGGCGGATCCACGAGATCCCGCCCGGCTCCAGGATCCACGTCCGCAAGGGGGAGAAGCCGGTCACCTTGGTCCGGTTGACCGACCAGGTCTTCACCGATCGGCTGGTGCGGAAATTCAAGCTACCGGTGCACGGCTGGCGGGATCAGCGGTACTAGCGCCCGGGTTCCGGACGTCGGCTCCCGAGCGGGTTCGTGCCGTCGCAGGAGCAGGAAGCCAACGGTTCCGACCAGCAGGCTGAGCCCAGCGGCGATGATCATCACGGTGGCGAACCCGGTCCCGTACGACGCGCCGGCGTCGGCCAACGCCTGCCTGCCCAGCGATGTGCTCGGCTGGGTCCTGCGGAGCCGAACGCCGTCACCGCATCCAACCCCTGACCGGTCTGCGTAGGTGGCACGCCGGCGGTGTTCAGCCTGTCCACCACCCCGCCGATGGTGATGCGGTCGACCAGGACGGTCGAGAGTGCCCAGGCCCGCGGCGTAGAAGAACTGGCCGATGGTGGTGCGCGACGACGTCACCGGCCCGTAGTACTTCGCCGGTGCCTGGGAAATGATCAAGCCGCCGTACGGGAGTGAAGTGATGATCAGGCCCGCGCCGAGCAGGATGCAGCCGGGCAGGAAGCCGGCCAGCGATGTCGAGCCGTGCCCGACGGCCAGCAACCCGAATCCCGCGGCCGCGCTGGCCGACCCCACGAGCACGGTCATCGCATTGGACAGGCCCCTCGTCATCAGCCGGCCGAACACCAGTGCCGCGACGATTCCCGACAGCAGGAACGGCAATTGCCAGGTCGACACCTCGAGCGTTGTCAAGCCATTGATGAATTGCCACAGGTTGGTCAGCTGCAGGAAACCGACGGCAGTGCCGAAGTTGTAGACGAAACCGGCGCAGATGGCGGCGATGAAGATCGGGCTCTTGAACAGTGAGACGGGGAAGAACCGGTTCGGGTTCCTGCTCTCCCGGAGGAAGAACAACGCCAGCACCACCAGCCCACCGACAAACGGTGCCACCGTGAGGATGTCGGTGAGACTGGTCGCCAGATGGCTCAGCCCGTAGAGCACGGCGACCACCCCGAGCGCGAGCAGCAGCTGACCGGGCAGGTCCGTGGGGCCACCGGGTACGGGCGGTTGTGCCGGCAGCACCAGCCACACCGCGAGAATGCACAGCGCCGAGACCGCCGGCACCACCCCGAACGACAGCCGCCAGTCCGACGACGCCAGCGCGCCGCCCACGAACGTCAGCCCCAGCGTCACCGTGCCGCAGACCGCGGCGAAGACGCCGATCGCTCCGGCGAGCCGGCCAGGCGCCGTCACCACCCGGATGTAGGCGAACGATGCGCCGAACACGGCGCCGAGCCCGATGCCGGCCAGCACCCGACCCAGCAGGAACACCAGCGGTACCGGGGCCAGCCCGGCGACGACGTCGCCGAGCGCGGCGACGGCCAGGGCGGCCATCAGCACCCGGCGCCGGCCGAGGCGGTCGGCGAGCAGACCGGTGGAGATCACCGACGCGGACAGTGCCAGCGTGGAGATGCTGGCGGCGAGGGCGAGCATCCCGCCGGCCATGTCAAGGCCGCGGCTCATCCCGACCAGTGCGGTGCTGGCGATGTTGGGGTCGGCGCCCTGGATCGCGGCCATCGCGCCCAGCAGCGGGATCGCCCACCGGGAGGCGCCCGCACCCTGGGTCGCCGGCGCGGGGTCGGTCGTGGTCGGCTGCGCCGGATCCGTCAGGGACATTGCCCGGCCGGGTTGGCGGAGATGGGCGTGTGCCGCCGGGTCGATGGCTTTCACCTCGGCCAGGAAGGTGTCAGGTCGATCCGCCGGCGCCGCGCCAGGTGCCACCGACGGTCACCTGATCGCAGAATCTCGACGGCTCGGCGCGATACGGATCCATCGAGAGCTCGACGAAGTCCGCGAGTTTGCCCGCGGCGATGGAGCCGATCTCCTGCTCGCCGTGCAGCGTGCGGGCGGCGTCGATGGTCTGCGCGGCGAGTGCGGCGTCCAGGCTGATCACTTGGTCCTTGCCGTGCAGAGTGCCGGACGGTGTGGCCTGGTGATCGCGGCCTGGATGTTCAGCAGCGGCGTCGGCGGGCTCACCGACCCGTCGTTGCGGAACGAGACGCAGACCCCGGCATCGACGGCGTCACCGAATCGCATCCATTCCGCGCCGATCTCGGTCGGGAACAGCTCACCGTCCAGTAGGTCGCCCCAGTAGATGAACTGGAACGGCCCAGCGAGGCGTGCACCCCGAGCGAGGCGACCCGCGGGAACTGATCCGCCCGCGCACCGCCCAGGTGCTCCACCCGCCAGCGGTGGTCGGTGCCGTTCAGGCCCTGGACGCTCAGCGCCCGCTCGTACGCGTCTAGCACCACGTCGAGGCCGACGTCGCCATTGACGTGGAACGACATCTGCCAGCCCTTCCCGGCGAAACGGTCCAGCGATGCGTCCAGGTGGGCCCGGGAATAGTTCATCGCCGACTCGCCGGACGGCCCGATGGGGATCCCGGCGCCGCGGACCGTCGCCGAGTCCAGATACGGGTAGGACAGTGCTGCGGTGCCGACCCAGGGTGACCCGTCGGCCCACAGCTTGATGCCCTGCTTGCGGATCATGGTGTCCGGCAGCGGGCAGGACAGCGGTTCGTTCGCGTCCGGCTCGATGGACATGTGGTAGAGCGAGATCCGCAGCGGGCAGTCGGGCACCGACGCCAGCGCCTCGTAGCCCTTCAGATATGGCGTGCTGTACGTCATGTCGGTCGTCGCGGTGATGCCACCCCTGGCCATCAGCGCGTACCACTGGGCCGCGGAGAACAGCGGATGGCCGATGGCGACGGCCATCAGCGGGCCGGCGACGGCCAGCACTCCGGCGGTCTCGTACGCGCGACCGTTCGACGTGCCGTCGGCGTTCCGACCGAACCGGGCACCCTCCGGGTCCGGCGGCGGCCCTGCCGTCCAGCCGAGGAAGTTGATCGCGGCGCTGTTGAAATAGACCTCATGGCCGGAGTTGTCCAGGACCGCGACCGGCCGGTCCGGGAAGTACTCGTCCAGTGTGGCGTTGGTTGGTTCGGTGACTTGTTGCAGCAGTCGGTCCAGCCCGTTGAAGATCACCGGCGCGCCGGCCGGGTGATCGGCCTGGACCTCGCGGAACTTCGCCGCGACGTCGTCCCAGCCGGGATAGCCAACGTAGGGGGCGATCCAGTACGCCGGTGGCTGGGTGACGACGCCGGACAGGAACGGGTGGTTGTGGGCCTCGATGAACCCGGGCATCAGCACCGTGTCGCCGAGATCGCGCTCCGCAGCGCCGGGCGCCGCCGCGCGGCACGCGGCATGAGCCCACCGCGGTGATGGTCCCGGCGGCGGTGTCGACCGCGATGGCCGTGGCACGCGGCGCGGCCGGGTTCATCGTGATGATCGCGGACGTGGTGATGATCAGATCGCCGGCCATGTGATTCCCCGTCTGCCGGACGCGGTCCCCACCGAACGCCCGCCTCGAATAACTCTCAGTAATGGGCATAGCACAGAACGCGAACGCGGGCAGGCTGAACGTGTCAGCCATCGGAAGTCCTCACCGCCTGGCCGGAAGCCAAGGTCGATCATATGTCCACAAAGTCGGCGCGCCGCCGAGGAACTGTCGGCGGCTCGGGCTAGCGTCAGCGTCGTGCTCCATGAACTGCGGATCAGCGGCCTCGGCGTCATTGACGACGCCGCTCTGGAGCCGCACCCGGGGTTCACCGTCGTCACCGGTGAGACCGGCGCCGGCAAGACCATGATCGTCACCGCGTTGGGGTTGATCACCGGAGGTCGCGGCGATCCCTCGCGGGTGCGGTCCGGCTGCGACCGGGCCGTGGTCGAAGCCCGGTTCGCGGGTGAGGCCGACGGGACGGCCGCCACGATCGTGGCCTCGGTGGGCGGCAGGCTCGACGAGGACGGCTCGGTGATCGCGGTCAGGTCGGTCGCTGCGGACGGTCGCTCCCGCGCCTACCTCGGAGGCCGTGCCGCACCGCTGGCGATTCTCACCGAGCTCACCGATCCGCTGGTGGCGGTGCACGGTCAATCGGAGGCATTGACCTTGCTGCGGCCTGCACAGCAGCGGGCGGTGCTCGACCGATTCGCCGATCTGGACACCGAACTGGCGGCCTATCGCCGGGTGCGCGCCCGGTGGCAGGAGGCGGTCTGCGACCTGACCAATCGGCGGGCAAGGGCGCGGGAGAACGCGCAGCGCGAACAGATGCTGCGGCTGTCGCTGGCCGAGATCGCCGAGATCGCACCGCTTCCGGGCGAGGATGCCGACCTGGTCGCCGAGGTCCGTCGGCGGGAGAACGCCGACGCGGTCAGGGCCGGTGCGCAGGGCGCGTTGACCGGGCTGGTCGGTGACGAGACGCTGACCGACGCGCCGACCGCGGTGGGCCTGATCCAGACCGCGCGGCACGACCTGCTCGCGGCCGGCGACCCCCGGCTGACCCAGCTGTCCGGCCAGCTCGACCAGGCCTCGTTGGTGCTGGCCGATGTCGCCGCGGACCTCGCCGGGTTCCTCCGTGACCTGGATGCCGATCCGGCCCGGCTGGAGCAGTTGCTGGCCCGGCAAGCGGTGCTCAAGACTCTGACCCGCCGATACGGCGCGGACGTCGACGCGGTGCTGGCCTGGGTCCGCGACGCCGAGCGTGAACTGGACACTCTCGACTCCTCCGATCACCGGTTGGCCGAACTGTCCGACCACGTGGACAAGCTGGCCGCCGCCGTCGGGCAGGCCGCGTTGGGTATTTCCGAGCGGCGCCGAGCGGCGGCCGCGAGGCTCGGCGACCTGGTCACCGACGAGCTCGCGCACCTCGCGATGGGCCGCGCCGAGGTTCGGGTCTCCGTGACGCAACGCCCGGCGTCCGCCACGGACGCCGACGCGGTCGAGGTCGAGGGTCGGCTGGCTGGCCGCTGGCGCGGACGGCATCGATCAGGTCGAGATCGTCATGACGGCACACTCCGGGGCGCCAGAACTGCCGATCGCGAAGGGTGCCTCGGGCGGTGAGCTGTCCCGGGTGATGCTGGCCCTCGAGGTGGTGCTGACCGACGCCGACCCGGTGTCGACCCTGGTGTTCGACGAGGTGGACGCCGGTGTCGGTGGTCGGGCGGCGACCGAGATCGGCCGCCGGCTGGCGCTGCTCGCGCGCAAGCACCAGGTCATCGTGGTGACCCACCTGGCGCAGGTGGCGGCGTTCGCCGACCGTCATGTCGTCGTCGATGCCGGGTTGCTGGGCGCGGTCGGGCGGTCAGACCTGCGGGTGGTCTCCGGTGTCGCCCGCGAGGTCGAGCTGGCCAGGATGCTGGGTGGGACGAACGGCACGAGTGCCCGCGCCCATGCCAGGGATCTGCTCGCCGCGGCGGTCACGACCCCGAGCAAGCGACGGAAGGCGGGATAGCCGGCGACGACATCTCGGTGTGACCCCTGGTGACCGGTGGTCGGTGCGCAGCGGCCGGCGCATCCCGCAAGGTCATCCGACCTGATCACAGCCGGTGACCGGGCTCGGAAAGGTGCGACACGGCCCGTTGCCTACCGCCGTATCCTGCCGGTCACTGTCACGATCGGGGCATGAAACTTCTGTCACGCCAGTCACGTGCGTTGCCGGGAGTCACAGGCGTCGCACGGGTGTCGCGACGTAGTGACACCCTGCTGGGTCGGGTCGGGCACAAGGACATCGTCATCTTCGACCACGTCGACATCGACCGGGCGACCGCCGATGCCCTGGTCAAGGCGGGGGTGACGGCGGTCGTCAACGCCTCGCCGTCGATCTCCGGCCGGTACCCCAACCTCGGCCCGGAGATCCTGGTCGCCTCGGACATCATCCTGATCGACGGCGTCGGCGAGAAGATCTTCGGCAAGGTCAAGGACGGCGCCAAGATCCGGATCGACGGCGGCGTGGTGTACCTGGGTGAGGAACCGGTCGCGGAGGGCACCGAACAGAGCGCCGAGTCGGTCGCCGATCTGATGATCGAGGCGAAGACCGGGATGTCCTCCCAGCTGGAAGCCTTCGCGGCGAACGCCATCGAGTACATGAAGCGCGAACGGACGCTGCTGCTCGACGGCGTCGGGGTGCCGCAGGTCAGCACCGAGCTGAGCGGCAAGCAGGTGCTGGTGGTGTCCGCCTCGGCGGACAACAAGGCGCAACTGAAGTCGCTGAAGAAGTACATCTCCGACTACCGGCCGGTCCTGGTCGGCGTGGACGGCGGCGCCGACGCGTTGCGCGAGGCCGGCTACACGCCGGACCTGATCATCGGCAACCCGGAATCGATCGACTCCGAGACGTTGCGCTGCGGTGCCGAGGTGGTGATCCCCGCGCACACCGACGGGCATGCGCCCGGCCTCGAGCGGCTGCAGGACCTCGCGGTCGGCGCGGTGACCTTCCCCGCCACCGGCACCACCGAGGACCTGGCATTGCTGCTGGTGGACGCGCATGACGCGTCGTTGATCGTCACGGTCGGCATCCGGACGACATTGACCGACCTGCTCGACCGGGGGCGCGGCTCGACGGCCTCCACCTTCCTGGTGCGCATGCGGGTGGCCAACAAGGTCGTCGAAGCGCCGGCCGTGGCGACGCTGTATCGCTCCAGGATTTCCTGGTGGGTGGTCATGCTGCTGATCGTGGCGGCGGCGACGGCCATCGTCGTCGCGTTGATGGTCTCCGACGTCGGCGGCATCTACGCGGACCTGCTCCGCGGCTGGTGGAACCAACTCGTGGAATGGGTCAAGGGGCTTTTCGGATGATCTCCATGCGCTATCACATCGTTTCGCTGGCCGCCGTGTTCCTGGCCCTCGCGCTGGGCATCGTGCTGGGTGCCACCAAGATCTCCTCGCCGTTGCTGTCCGGCCTGCAGAGCGACAACCAGAGCCTGACCAGCCAGCAGCAGGAGCTCAGCACCACCAACACCGACCTGACCAACCGGGTCACCGGGGACGAGAAGTTCGCGGGTGCGGTCGGTCAGCTCGCCGTCCGCGGCACGCTGCCCAAGACGAAGGTCGTGCTGATCACCACCGCGGACGCCGACCCGGCCGACCGCGATGCGGTGCTCAGCCTGCTGAATCGGGCGGGTGCCACCGTCACCGCGCAGATCCAGGTGACCAAGGACTTCACCGATCCGGCGCGCGCGGACGAGCTGCGGTCGCTGGCCGCGAAGTCGTTGCCGACCGGGGCGAAGCTGCCAGAGGTGCCGCAGGTCGGCGCGGTCGCCGGTGGCCTGCTCGGCTCGGTGCTCGTCGTCAAGCCGGACGGCTCCGGAGGAGCGAAGGCCGATCAGGCTGCGGCGGCGCTGGCCGCGCTGACCAGCGGTGGATTCATCTCCGTCACCGGCACCCCGGCGCCGGGTAGCTCCGTGGTGATCCTGACCGGCGGGGCCGTGACCGGCGGCTCCGAGGCCGACCGGGCGGCCGCCGTTGCCGATCTGGCGACCCAGCTGAAGAAGTCGGCCACCGGGGTTGTCGTCGCCGGCCGGACCGGCTCCGAGGGTGAGACCGGCGTGGTCGGCGTGATCCGCGCTGACACGGCAGCCACCGCCGCTGTCACCACGGTGGACAACCTGGACACCTCCGCCGGCCGGCTGGCCGCGGTGCTCGGCCTCGTCGAGCAGAACGGCGGCGGCGTCGGCCGGTACGGGCTCGCCGACAATGCCCAGGCTCAGGTGCCGACGCTCGCGGTTGGCTGATCGGCCTCCCGCATCCGCCGCCTCACCACCACGAAACGACCCGCCAGTATCGGCCCCTTCCCGCGCAGCGGGGGGACCGAAACCGGCGGGTCGATTCGCGTCGGAGGGCCCTCGGCGTGCGGCTGCCCCCAGAGACCGGTGGGTCCCGATCGGGGGTGTCGACCTGCGTCGACGGCGCCCTTGGCCGTCGTGATGTTAGGGTGAAATCCCGTGGGGCGGTCGCTGTTACCGGCGGTCGTCGAGCCCGTTCGTCGAGGTTGGCGACGGACCATTGCCGGACATTCCGGCGGTGGCCA
This sequence comes from uncultured Actinomycetota bacterium, assembly GCA_963709895.1. Lineage (GTDB taxonomy): Bacteria > Actinomycetota > Actinomycetes > Mycobacteriales > Nakamurellaceae > Nakamurella. The sequence continues at coordinate 118,096 of CAVPYD010000015.1, forward strand.
CTGTCGGATTCGTCCGACAACGGACACGGGGAGTTGCCTTGGCACACATGCCGCGGATCACCAAGCACATCTTCGTCACCGGCGGCGTCGCCTCATCACTGGGTAAAGGTCTGACGGCATCGAGCCTCGGCCGGCTACTCACCTCCCGCGGATTGCGGGTGACCATGCAGAAACTCGACCCGTACATCAACGTCGATCCCGGCACCATGAACCCGTTCCAGCACGGCGAGGTCTTCGTCACCGAGGACGGCGCGGAAACCGATCTCGACATCGGTCACTACGAGCGGTTCCTGGACCGCAACCTGTCCGCCGATGCCAACGTGACGACCGGCAAGGTCTACTCACGGGTGATCGCCCGGGAACGCCGGGGCGAATACCTGGGCGACACCGTGCAGGTCATCCCGCACATCACCAACGAGATCAAGGACCGGATCCGGGCCATGGCCGACCCCGATCCCGACGGGAAATCACCGGACGTGGTGATCACCGAGATCGGCGGGACGGTCGGCGACATCGAATCGCTGCCGTTCCTGGAGGCGGCCAGGCAGGTCCGGCACGAGGTCGGTCGGGACCACGTCTTCTTCCTGCACGTCTCGCTGGTGCCGTTCCTGGCGCCGTCCGGCGAACTCAAGACCAAGCCGACCCAGCACTCCGTCGCCGCGCTGCGCAACATCGGCATCCAGCCCGACGCGTTGATCTGCCGGGCCGACCGGGAGATCCCCGAGCCGCTGAAGCGCAAGATCTCGCTGATGTGCGATGTCGACGCGGAGGCAGTGATCTCCACCCCCGATGCGCCGTCCATCTACGACATCCCCCGGGTGCTGCACCGCGAGGGTCTGGACGCCTACGTGGTGCGCCGGCTGAACCTGAGCTTCCACGACGTCGACTGGACGGTGTGGGGTGACCTGCTGGACCGGGTGCACCACCCGGCCGAGACGGTGCGGATCGCGATCGTCGGCAAGTACATCGACCTGCCCGATGCCTACCTGTCGGTGACCGAGGCGCTGCGCGCCGGTGGGTTCGCGCACCATGCCCGGGTCGAACTGGTCTGGGTCGCCTCCGACGACTGCCAGACCTACGCCGGCGCCGCCGCCGCGCTGGGCGACGTACAGGGCGTGCTCATTCCCGGTGGCTTCGGGGTGCGCGGCATCGAGGGCAAGATCGGCGCGATCAACTACGCCAGGATCAACCGCATCCCGGTGCTGGGGCTCTGCCTCGGGCTGCAGTGCATCGTCATCGAGGCTGCCCGCAACCTCGCGGGACTCGGTGGCGCGAACTCCGCGGAGTTCGACGCCAACGCCGCGGACCCGGTGATCGCCACCATGGTCGACCAGACCGACGTCGTCGCCGGCGCCAAGGACATGGGCGGCACCATGCGGCTCGGGGCCTACCCGGCCCGGCTGGTGCCGGGCTCGCTGGTCGCCGAGATCTACGGTGCCACCAGCGTTTCCGAGCGGCACCGGCACCGGTACGAGGTGAACAACGCCTACCGCGAAGCCCTGGAACAGGCCGGCCTGCACCTGTCCGGGACGTCGCCGGACTCCTCGCTGGTGGAGTTCGTCGAACTCGACCGGAGCCTGCACCCGTTCCTGGTCGCCACCCAGGCGCATCCGGAATTCAAGTCGCGGCCGACCCGCCCGCACCCCCTGTTCGCGGCGTTCGTCCGGGCCGCGCTGGACTACCTGGAATCCGAGCGGCTGCCCATCGGTGAGGACGAGATCGCCCCGCTGGAAGCCGTCGCCGACCCGGTAGGAGTCCGATGAGCCGCCCGGTGAGCCATGTGCCACAACGGTTCTCGGTTGACCAGCCAGCGGGTGGCAGGCGGTGAGCGATGCAGCGATGACGGCCCGTCCGCTGTTCTCGGTGACCTCCAGCCAGCGGGTGTTCGACGGCGCCGTCACCGCGGTGCGGATCGACGACGTGGTGATGCCGGACGGCAAGACCGCCAAGCGGGAAGTGGTCGAACACGACAACGCCGTGGCCATCGTCGCCCTCGATGCGGCCGGCGGTGCCGGAGCAGACACAGATCCGAGAGTGATCCTGATCGAGCAGTACCGGCATCCCCTGGGCAGGCGGCTGTGGGAGCTGCCGGCCGGGCTGATGGATGTCGACGGCGAAGGCGCGCAGCAGACCGCGGCGCGCGAGCTGGTCGAGGAGACCGGGTACGCCGCGGCGAACTGGTCGGTGCTCGTCGATGTCGCCCCGTCACCGGGATTCTCCGAGGAAATCGTCCGGATCTTCCTGGCCACCGAGCTGACCCGGGTCGGCCGCCCACATCCCGGCGATCATGAAGAGGCCGAGCTGCGGATCGTGCTGGTCCCGCTGTCGACCGCGGTGCAGGCCGTGCTGGACGGGCGGATCGTCAACGGCATGGCGGTGTCCGGGATCCTGGCTGCGGAACGAACCCTGCGCGAGGGACCGGTGCAGCGCACCCAATCCGGTGGCGATCTGCCCTGGACGAGCCCCGACGGCATCGACATCCCGGGAGCGCCGCCACTGGCGGGATCCGAGGATCGGTGACGGCTCCGTCGGTGACGGGTTCGGCGGGCGTCGCAGGTCCGCAGCAGGCGGGCGACGGCCAGGTTGACCAAGACGTCGATGAAGAGATCGATGGTGACGTCGAAGAGGTCGATGGTGACGTCCAAGAGTCGACGAACAGATCGATGGTGAGGTCGAACCGACGCCGGCCCTGACCTCCGCACTGCGGGGGTATCTCGACCACCTCGCAGTCGAGCGCGGGGTGGCCCGCAACACGTTGCTGTCCTACCGCCGCGACCTCGAGCGCTACCTGCAGTTCCTGGCACGCGCCGGCCGGACCGACGTGCACCAGATCACCGCCGCCGACGTGTCCGAGTTCCTCGCGGTACTCCGCTCCGGGTCCGCGGATCATCCGCCGCTGGCCGCGTCGTCCGCGGCGCGAGCGGTGGTGGCGGCCCGCGGCTGGCACCGGTTCCTGTTCGCCGAGGGCACGGTGACCGCGGACGCCTCGCGCGACGTGCGGCCGCCCACCCCGGCGCGCCGGCTGCCCAAGGCGCTGCCGGTCAGCACGGTCACCGCGTTGCTGGAGGCAGCGTCCGGTGACGACCCACGCGGGTTGCGGGACCGGGCACTGCTGGAGCTGCTGTACGCGACCGGCGCCCGGATCAGCGAGGCCGTCGGCCTCGACGTCGACGACGTCGACGTGCGGGGAGGGGTCGGCGGTCGGCCGCCCGCGTCGTCGGCGGGCGGTCCCGGCAGCACTGATCAGCGGGCCGTCGAGGACCAGGTGCCGGACCTGTCGGTGGTGCGGTTGCGCGGCAAGGGATCCAAGGAGCGGCTGGTGCCGGTCGGCTCCTACGCGGTGGCCGCGGTACAGGCGTACCTGGTGCGCGGGCGACCTGCGCTCGCGTCGGCCCGTTCGGCCCGTGGACCGGCCGGTGCCCTGTTCCTGAACAGCCGCGGCGGCAGGCTCACCCGGCAGGGCGCGTGGCAGGTGCTCCGCGACACCGCCGACCGTGCCGGCATCGGCGGCCACGACGGCGCCCCCGCGGTCTCCCCACACACGCTGCGGCACTCGTTCGCGACGCACCTGCTCGAGGGTGGCGCCGACGTGCGGAGCGTCCAGGAATTGCTGGGTCACGCCTCGGTGACCACCACCCAGATCTACACGCTGGTCACCGTCGATTCCTTGCGAGAGGTGTACGCCACCGCGCATCCGCGGGCGCGCTGAGTTCGGCGGCCTGGGCTGTCGGGGAATCGACTGAGAATCGTCTGGGGAACGGGCGTATCAGGCTCAGCGGCACGCTCTCCTGAGGACGGCGGTGCCCAGTGGGCGCCTGCCCTGGGCATCTCCTGCCCGCATCCCTCGCCGGTTCCCCCCGGCTGCACCGCAACCGACCGGAGGTTGACCGATGTCAGCGACCCCGAAATGCCAGAGCACCGACATGGTGTTGGTGCACAAGGTGTTTCGCCGCGAGCTCGGTCTGCTGCCGGCGATGATGATGGCCGTCGAGGCGGGGAATTCCGCGCGGGCCGCCGTCGTCTCCGCGCACTGCCGCGAGTTGACGACGGCGCTACGGCACCACCACGCCGCCGAATCCGAACTGCTGATGCCGAAGTTGCTCCGCCGCGCGCCGCTGGATCCGGCCGTCGAACGGCAGCTGCTGGACTGGCATCGCAACCACCAGGCTCTGCTGGACGAGGTAGACGGTCTGCTGCCGTTGTGGACCGAGGCCGCGGACCCGGAGCTGGGCCACCTGCTGGGCGAGATTCTGACCGAGTTGGCGGCCGACGTCGCCGATCACCTGGATGCGATCGAGCGCTGGCTGCTGCCGCTGGCCGACGAGCACGTCACGACGGCCGAATGGCTGCAGCTGGGCCTGCGGGCGGCGAGCTGGATCCCGCTGACCCGGATGGCGGTGCTGCTCGGTGCGATGCTCGAGGACGCCACACCGCAAGAACGGCAGAACCTGCTGGGCAAGGTGCCAGGACCCGCCCGGCTGCTGTTCCGCATGGTGGGACGCGAGCAGTACGCCCGCGAGATGCGGGTGCTGCGCGAGGGAGTGCTGGCCGCGGCTTGATCGGGCGACGAGGAGACCGGTCAATTCTTCCGCTGCACGTCGGCATGGATACCGAGCCGGGTCGCTACCTGTGCCAGCCGCTTGTCCCGGGTCCACAGGCGAGTGTCCGGGGTGAGCAGGGTGGCGGCCAGCAGTTGCGCATCGACGTACCCGATCCCTGTGCCATTCAGCGCATGGACCTCGATCAAATGGCGGATCTCGTCGTCATCGGCCACCACGGCTTGCGGCTGGATGTCCAGTAGATGGAGGACCTCGTCGCGACCGGCGAGGGTCCCGAGAGCGAGTTCGCCGGTCACCCAGGGATGAATCACTACCTGACCCAGCTCGAGGAGTGAGCTCAGGTCAGCATCGCCAGCGCGGAGATGGTCGATCCAGATCGAGGTGTCGACCAGGATCACTCAGACCGCCCGCCGGTCGCGTCCAGCTGCGATTGCGGACGGGTCGGTGCCGCCGAGCAGGGAAAGCCGCCGTGCGCTTTCTCGTTGGATCAGGGCGATCAGCGCTTCGCGGACGAGCGCTGACTTCTCGCGCACCCCGGTCAGCCGCTGTGCCTCCGCGAGCAGCGCGTCATCCATGGCAAGTGTGGTGCGCACTGGCTCCGCCTTCCACCATCTCCGAAGTGTCCGTATCCGGCACGAGTTGATGCTACCTTTCGTGCCTGTGTCTCGGTAGGACCTCACCCGGACAGGTCGATCGGGGTAGGAGCGGCACGCTGGCGACAGCGGTCAGCTGGCCGGTGCGACCGGTTCAGTTGGCGGAACCGCGCTGACGCCGTTGGACTTCTTGCGGCCGATGAGTTTCCGTTTCGGCCGGTCCGGATCCTTGACCTTGAACACCGGTTCGTCACCGAAGAACAGCTGCAGCCACCTGGCGTCAGGGTCGACGTCGATCAGCAGCGCCTTGAACAGCAGACTGGCCGGGATCGCCAGGATCGCGCCGATCGGGCCGAGAATGTAGGCCCAGACGATCAAGGACAGGAAGCTCATCGTGGTGGTCAGGCCGACCGCGTCACCGACGAACTTGGGTTGCAGGACCGACTGGATGACGAAGTTCAGCACGCAGTAGACAACGATGACGGTGATCGCCAGGCTGGGCCCGCCGACCAGCAGCGCAAGCAGCGCCGGCGGAACCAGTCCGATGATGAACCCGATATTGGGGATGTAGTTGGTGACGAACGCCAACAATGCCCACAATCCCGCCGCTGGAATCCCGAGGATGAGCAGGGCGGCCCCATCGAGAATCGCGACGATGCCGCCGAAGATGGTGGCCACCGCGAAGTACTTCCGGGTGCCGGCGGCGAAGGTGCCGAGCGCGGTGAGAACCGGCTCGCGGCCGGGTCGCCTGCTCACCATCCGGTCGCCGAATACCGAACCGTCCACCGCCAGGAAGATCAACAGCGTGATGATGAAGAACAGCGAGGTGAACACGCCGGCCAGGCTGGACAGCAGGCTGGCCGCGTAGGACACGATCGTGCTCCTGTCGACGCTGCTCAGCATTTTCTGCACATCCGCCTGGGTGATGCCCAGGCCCTGCAGCCAGGTCTTCAGCCCGGTCAGTTGGCTCTGCAGCTGGTCGGCGTACTGCGGCAGCAGGCTGGCCAGCCGGGCGATGCCGATGATGCCCGACACCATCAGGCCGATGATGATCGCGTACATCCCGAGGACCAGCACCAGCGTGGCCAACCAGCGGGGGGCGCCGCGGCGAATCATCATGCCGCGCAACGGGTCAACGGTGATCACCAGCACGAGAGCCAGGAACACCGGGCCGAGGATGTCCGGCACCGCGTGCATGCCGGCGGCCACGATCACCCCCGCAGCCAGGCCGAGCACGATGATCAGCCCGCGGGGCAGGCCGTAACCGATCGCGCCCTGTGGGCGCAGCGGTGCGGCTCCACCCGCCGGGTCTGTGGTCAAGGGGGCCGCCGCCGTGGCGTCGGGAACCACCGGCCTCGGGGCGGGTGTCGCGATCGCGCTGTCGGGTGGTTCGGCCGCTGGGCCGTTGGGCACGCCGGAATCTTCGGTCATGGTCGGTGTCCGTTCTCCGCTAGGGCTTGTCTGCAAGCGTCATGCGAGCGTCTGGGAGCGCTGCCGAGACTCGAACGGACGGCAGAACTGCGCCCTTCGATCGGTGCCGCTGCGATCGCCGGTCGGCGGTGGCCGACAACACGGTCACGAACCGTCACCAAACTCTCTCAATGGAACTGATTCGGTGACATCATCCTTGACGGGTGAAGCGGCAGCATCTGCTGAACCGGAAACATGGGTCACAGCAGCACCAGCAGATCCATCCGGAGGTGGGGGACATGTCGGACACGCCCAGCGGGACGCCGCCGACCGAACCGCTCCCGCCGATCCAGCCATCGGCCGACGCCCCGGACCTGCCGACCGCGCCCGTGACGACGACGGCCTCGCTGCCCCGGGAGTCCGCGCCGGTCTCGGACAAGGGGGCGGCAGCAGGGTTCCGCCGGGCGCTCGAACACGGCCCGCAGGCACGCGCCTGGCGCATCACCTCGATCGTGCTGCTGATCTTGGGCTGTGTGCTCGCGCCGCTGGGTCTCACGGCAGCGTGGGCCAAGAACCTGGTGACCAGCGAGCAGGCCTACCTCGAGGCCGTCGGGCCGCTGGCCACCGACCCGGTGGTGATCGACGCCGCGCAGAACAGGGCCGTCGCGGGCATCGACGATGCGATCACCAACCTCCATCTCGCCGACAAACTGGGCGACGAACTGACCAAGCTGGGCCTGCCGCCGAAACTGGCGTCGCTGGCTGAGGGCTTCGCGCCGCTGCTGCGGTCGCAGATCACCGACGTCGTCACCAACGTGGTGCACAAGGTGCTGACCAGTGACGCGTTCGCCACCGCCTGGCAGAACGCGAACGCCCAGGCGCACAAGACTTTTGTCGGGGTGATGACCGGCGAGACGACGGACGAGATCTCCGGGGTCAGCGTGAAGCTGGGCTCGTTGATCGGCACCATCAAGGCAAAACTCTCGGCAAACGGGGTGGCCTGGGCCTCGCAGATCCCGGACGTCCCCGTGCAGTTCGACATCGCGAACAACGCCGATGTGAAGAAGGTCCAGGGCTACTACGACCTGTTGAACACCCTTGGCACCCTGCTGCCGTGGCTGGCCATCATCTGTCTTGTACTGTCGATCGCCATCGCGCCGAGCCGGATCAAGGGGCTCTTCCGGGCAGCGCTGTGGCTGGCGGTCTCGATGGTGGTGCTGGCCATCGGGTTGATGATCGGCCGCTCCTACGTCGTCAGCGCCGCCCCGTCCCAGCCGGACGTCACCAAGGCTCTCGCCGCCCAGTTGACGGTGAACCTGCGAGCGACCGGCAGGGCCATCCTGATCGCTTCGATCGTGGTCGCGGCGGTCGCCTGGATCTTCAGCCCATGGAAGTCCGCGACGGCGCTGCGCGCCTGGCTGCGCGAGTCTGACCGGACGGGTCGAGGACTCGCGGTGGCGGTTGGGTATCCAGATCGCGGCAGGCCGTCGTCGCCGTCGTGCTGGTGCTGATCCTGGTCTCGCTGGACGACCCGAGCCTGTGGGTCGCGCTTGCTGTTGGCGGTGATCGCGGCGCTGGCCGCGATCGTGGCGGCGAGCGCGCTGCGTCGCGGACCCGCTCCGGCCGTCACCGGCCCGCCCGAGGTGCGCGAGACGGTCGACGCCCCGTAGTTGGTCGAGCGCGCACTCAGCGGACGGTGAAATTGGCCATCATCGCCATGTCCTCGTGTTCGAGGTTGTGGCAGTGCAGCACGTAGCGTCCGCGATACCCGGTGAATCTGGTGATGATCTCCGCGGTCTGGCCGGGCAGCAGGTCGATGGTGTCCTTCCAGCCCAGATCGGCCGGGCCCGGTGGGTTCCCGCCGCGCCGCAGCACCTGGAAATGCACGAGATGCAGATGCACCGGGTGGTGTAGATCGGTCATCAGACGCCAGATCTCCACGTCGCCGAGGCTCGGCTCCGCGACATTCGATTCAGGTCCAGCATCAGAACGGAAGGCCTGGCCGTTGACCGTCCAGACCAGTGCGCCCTCGCCGGCGTCGAGGTCCGCGGCCGCCGAGTGCCCGGCGTGGCCGCTACCCGTGACGCCGGAACCGCGGGTCAGCTGGAAAGCGAAGGTCCTGGTGCGCACGGCGTCGGACTCCCGTAACAGTTCGCCGGCCGAGAGACGCTGCAGTCCAAGCGGATCGGGGGTCTGATCGACCCCAGCGCGGACCACGTCGAAGCGCATGACGGGCACGGTCGAGCCGGCACCCAGGCGGTTCGTCAGCGTCACCTCGGTGCCCACCGGATAGGCACCGAAATCAACCACCGCGTCGACCCGTTCGCCGGACGCCAGGGTGACCGAGTCGCGGGCCACCGCCGTCGCCAGCAGGCCGCCGTCGGTGCCGATCTGCACGAACCCCGGCCCGGCAGGTGGCGGTGGATCCAGCACGAGCTCATAACGACGGGCGTTGGAGGCGTTGAGCATTCGCAGCCGATAACGGTTCGCGCTCACCTCGTGACGGGGCCACGCGACACCGTTGACCAGGATGACGTCGCCAAGCACGCCCGCCATGAAGGCGGCCTCCACTCCCGGCGTCTCCTCGTTCGGTGAGAGCGCCGGGTAGGCAAAGGATCCGTCAGCGGCGAACGACCGATCGCAGATCATCAGGGGCAGGTCGCGATCGCCCCGGGGCAACGGCAGCGCGTCGTCCTCGGCATCAGCGATCAGGAAGAACCCGGCGAGCCCCCGATACACGTGCGGACCGGTGAAGTCCATCGCGTGGTCGTGGTACCAGAGGGTCGCCGCCCGCTGCTCCAGCGGGTAGGCATAGGTCCGTTCCCCGACCGTGGTCGCGCCGACCATCGGCATCCCGGCGGCGATCGATCCCGACCGCGGCAGGATCAGATCGGTCGGGTACCCGTCGGATTCCGCTGGGGTGCGCCCACCGTGCAGGTGCACCACCGTTCCCACCTCGAGATCGTTCCGGACCAGAACGCTGATCGGCCGACCGGTCCGGGCACGGATGGTCGGGCCGGGAAAGGTGCCGTTGTAGCCCCAGACCGTCGTGGGCAGGCCGGGAATGATCTCCGTCTGCGCAGCGCGTTGCACCAGCGTGTACTGCTCGCCTGCGGCTGTCGCTGTCGTCATGGAATCGGGCACGGCAGTCGTTGGCAGTGTCAATGAACGCGCGAACGGCACCGGCAACGGCACCGCGGAGCGCAGCAGTGCGCCGGTGGACGGGCTCGGGCCCAGTTTCAGCAGGCCGAGGGAGGCGGTGGCCGCGACGAGCCCCGCCCCGCCGGCGATACCGAAGAAGTCGCGTCGGGTGAGCCTCATGTCGGCCCACCCGTGCCCAGGATGCTGGGCCGGATCGGCCACCAGGCGCGGACGGCCACCGCGATCCCGGCCGCGGCGAGGGTCACCCCGAGCGGGACGTGCAGCCCGAGATTACGTTGAAAACCCGCTGCGACCTGCACGATGGCACCGACCGCCATCGCGGCACAGACCGCGACCGTCCAGCCCGGCAGCCCACCCGGCCGCCACGCCGGGATCACCGCGATGAGCTGGATGAGGGTGATGCCGGCGAGGATTCCGCCGGTGGTGCCGTGCGCGGCGAGCTTGTCGAAATCACCGCCGAGGAACAGCCCGATCAGCAGCGGCTGCGCCCAGAGCAGCAGCACGAGAACGCTGGCGATGACGCGCAAGGGCCAGCGCGCGATCCGGGAGGTGCGGCGGGGTCGCGGTGGAGCGGCAGGCGCGGCGGTGACGTCGACGTCGTGGGACACGGTCGTCCTTCTTTGCGGTGAGGCCAGGGGTCGCTGGGCAGGGGAAGAAGCCGGGCCATCGGGGAGATCGGCGGGAAAGGGGGTCGAGCGCTGAGACCGACGGTGCCAAACCGCGGCCCCCGGGTCGTCCGTCCGGCGTCGTGAACCTGCTGCGCCGATCGGCGTACGCCGGTGGGCCGGGCGTACGTCGATCGACGGATGCCATTCGCTGGGGCCGCTTCGTAGGCTGACGTGGTGTCCATTTCGGAAACCGCAGCGCCGCGAATGACCCTCGGTGCGCTCGAGCCGGCCGGACGATGGCGACCGCACCTGGTCGACGCCGTTCTCGCCGTGGTCCTCGCGGTCGCGATCGGACTGGCGAGCTCGGCCAAGATCGAGTCGAACGCCCTGGACCCCGACGTGTGGGCGTACCTGTTTGCGGTGGCCTTGGGTGCGCTGATGCTGGTTCGTCGGCGCTGGCCCGCTCTCGTGCTGGTGGCGACCGTTGCGCTGTTGTTTGCGTACTACACGATCGGTTATCCGGCGGTCGGCGTCGGGGTGCCGATCGCCGGTGCCCTGTTCTCGGCCGCTGAGTTCGGCAGGCTACGGCTGGCCGTGGTCGTTGCGACCGCGGTGATGGTGCTCTCCACGGCCTATCGCATCAGTGAGGGTGAGGAGATCACCAAAGGGTTGCTGGCCTTCGACGTGGCCGCGAACCTGGTCCTGCTGGTCGCGGTCATCGCTCTGGGCGACAGCATCCGCTCACGCCGCGAGTTGCGGCAACGGGCCATCCAGGAGGCGGAACGTGTTGCGCTGGAACACCAGCGCGCGGCGCGCCGGCAGGTCGAGCAGGAAAGGCTGGCGATCGCCCGCGAATTGCATGACGTGCTGGCACACACCGTGGCGGCGATTTCCCTGCAGGCGGGCGTCGCTCTCGAGGCGCTTCCGGATGAGCCCGACAACGCCACCTTGGCGGTGCGCCGGATCCGTCAGGTCAGTTCGGCGGCCCTGACCGAATTGCGCAGCACAGTGCGGGCGCTGCGTGATCCGTCGCTGGCCGGTCGGCAACCGCCGGGTGGACTGGCCGATCTCGATCGGCTGGCCGACACGGCGGCGGAAGCCGGGCTCACCGTCGCCGTGAAGCGCACCGGCGAACCGAGTTCTCCGCCGGTGGTGGTCGACGCCGCCGCGCACCGGATCGTCCAGGAGTCGATCACGAACGTGCTGCGTCATTCCGGTTCGACAGACGCCGTCGTCGAGGTCGACTACCGACCCGATGCGGTGCGGCTGCGCATCACCGATCACGGCGGTATGCCCGCGCCCGAACGCGGCGACGGCGCCCGCCACGACAGCGCCAACGACACTGACGATCTCTACGAAAAACCGGCGGTGGAAGGGGGTTTCGGCATCACCGGGATGCGCGAGCGGGTCGAGTTGCTGGGCGGGACGTTGCATGCGGCCGGCACCGCCGACGGCGGCTTCCAAGTCCTCGCGGTGCTGCCGTTCGCCGCCAACCGCCTCGGGGCCGGACCGTGATCACGGTGGTGCTGGTCGACGACCAGATGTTGGTCCGCGCCGGGGTGCGGGCGCTCCTGGAGCGGGCGGAGGACATCGAGGTGGTCGGCGAAGCAGCCGACGGGGCGGCAGGTGTCGCCGCCGTGCTGGAACACCGCCCGGACGTCGTGCTGATGGATCTGCGGATGCCGGAGGTGGACGGCGTGACGGCCACCCGCCGGATCATCGCGGACCCGCGGACGGCCGGGGTTGCCGTGGTGGTGCTGACCACGTTCGATGCCGACGAACACGTCTTCGATGCGATCCGCGCGGGAGCCCGGGGCTTCCTGCTCAAGGACACCGAACCCGAGGAGTTGCGGCAAGCGGTGCGGGTGGCGGCCGGCGGCGGCTCACTGCTCTCGCCCGCGGTGGCCGGCCGGGTGATGCGGGCCGCGGCGCTCGGTTCGCCGGGACCAGCCCGGGCGGAACGGCTGCAACCGTTGACCCACCGCGAACGGGAGGTGCTGGCCGAGGTCGGGACCGGCGCGACGAATGAGGAGATCGCTGCCCGGCTGTTCATGAGCGGCGCCACCGCCCGCACCCACGTGAGCCGGGTGATGAGCAAGCTCGGTGCGCGGGATCGCGCGCAGCTGGTGGTGATCGCGTACGAGACCGGGCTGGTGTCCCCTGGCGCGGACCGGTCCGGGGACTGAGCTTCACCCGGGCCGGCACCCTGCCCGCCGAGCCGCCACTTTTGGCCGTTGGTGACGCCGCGGAAGGGCCGGAGGTGGCGGCTCGGTTGCGGTGCCGGGGTCGTCCTGGGTCCGCGGCGCCGAGCGTGACGGCGAGGGCGACCGCCGAGTGTGACCTTGTCGCTGGTGGGCGGGTCGCGTTGTCCGAGCCGCCGTCCTCCGCATAGGCTGGCGCGGTCGTCGGGATGACGATGTGTCAAACAGGCGGGAGTTTCTGAGCCGATGAGCGAACCGGACGACGCAGCGTGGCACGCCGCGGCCGGTGCACCCCCTTCGGACGATGGCTTCCCTGACCGGGATCCCGGCCTCCCGTTCGAGTCCTCCGACGGTGCGCCCGCAGTTTTCCCCAGCCTGGAACCGGCCGACGATCCGGCCGGTGGTGCGCCCACAGTGCAGACCGACACCGCACCCGCCTACACCGCACCCGTCACCGACCCGTCGGTCGCCGCGTCGTCCTCACCGGCGTTGCGCGCGCTGCGCGGCCGTGACCCGGTGCCCGCGCCGTTGGCCTCGCACGGGCCGGCCACGGTGCTGGCCATGTGCAACCAGAAGGGCGGGGTGGGCAAGACCACCTCGACGATCAACCTCGGTGCATCGCTGGCCGAGTACGGCAGGCGCGTGCTGATGGTCGACCTGGATCCGCAGGGCGCGCTGTCCGCCGGGTTGGGTATCGCCGCGGACCGCCTCGACCACACCATCTACAACCTGATGCTGGGGCCGTCCACGGCGATGACCGATGTGCTCGTACCGACCGGGATCGACGGGGTGGACCTGATCCCGGCCAACATCGACCTGTCCGCGGCCGAGGTTCAGCTGATCAACGAGGTGGGCCGCGAGCACACCCTGTCCCGCGCGCTGCGGCCGGTGCTGCACGCCTACGACTACGTCCTGATCGACTGTCAGCCCTCGCTCGGCCTGCTCACCGTCAATGCGCTGGCCTGCGCGCAGGGCGTGATCATCCCGCTGGCCGCTGAGTTCTTCTCGCTGCGCGGCGTCGCGCTGCTGGTCGACACCATCTCCAAGGTGCGGGAACGGATCAACCCCGACCTGTCGATCCAGGGTGTGCTGGTGACGATGTACGACGGCCGCACCGTGCACGCCCGCGAGGTCGTCTCGATGCTGCACCAGCGGTTCGGCGACCAGGTCTACGACACGATCATCGCGCGCACCGTGAAGTTCCCGGAGACCACGGTCGCCGGGGAACCGATCACCAGCTACGCGCCGACGTCTCCGGCTGCACAGGCGTACCGGGCGCTGGCCCGCGAAGTGATTGCTCGATGACCATCGCTCCCGCGGGTCCTGCCTCCACCGGGCCGGCCCGGGTGGATGACCGTGCCCCAACGCCGAATCAGGCCGCTGCCGATAACGATGGTGCAGCGTCAATGGGCACTGACGGCGCGAGGCACCGTCGGCACCGTCGGCACGGTCGTCACTGACGGCACCACCGCCACCGGCAAGACCGTCGGCTTCCAGCCGGCCGGGGACTCCGTGGATCCAGTGGATTCCGGTCGCCGGCCGTTCCACGTCCGGCTGTCGAACTTCGACGGGCCGTTCGACCTGTTGCTGCAGCTGATCAGCCAGCACCGGATGGACGTCACCGAGGTGGCGCTGCACCAGGTGACCGACGACTTCGTCGCGCACATCCGGGCGATGGGCAGCGACTGGGACCTGGACCAGGTGACCGAGTTCATCGTGGTCGCCGCCACCCTGCTGGACCTCAAGGCGGCGCGGCTGCTACCGGACGAGAGCGCGGTCGACGAGCTCGACGACGACGCCTTCGGCATCCGCGACCTGCTCTTCGCCAGGCTGCTGGCGTACCGCGCGTACCAACAGGTCGCGGCCCTGTTCGCCGAACTGGAGGCCGGTGCGCTGCGCCGTTATCCACGGGCGGTGACGCTGGAACAGCGCTACCTCGGCCTGCTCCCGGAGGTGCAACTCGGGCTGACGCCGGCCGAGTTCGCCGCGCTCGCGGCCGGTGCCTTTCGGCCGAAGCCGCCGCCACCCAGGGTCAATCTTGACCACATTCATGCCTCACCGGTGTCGGTGGCCGAGCACCAGGCGGCGGTGCGGGCGATGCTCGCCGACCGCGGGATCGCGACGTTCGGTGAACTCGTCGCCGGCTGCGGGGTGACCCTGGAGGTGGTGGCCAGGTTCCTGGGTCTGCTGAACCTGTACCGGGAGGCGCTGGTCGCGTTCGACCAACCGGAGGCGCTGGGGCTGCTGACGGTCCGGTGGACCGGACCGCCACCGGATGCCGGGCAGAACGGCACCCGGCAGGGAACTGATCGCCTGGCCACCGGCAGCACGCGAGTCGACGGCACCGGACTCGACGGCCGGACAATGGGCAGTCAGATAGTGGACAACCGGGCAATGGACAACCAGGCAATGAACGCAGTGATGGACGAGGAGTACGAGTGAGTGGCGAGCAGGTCACGCTGACCGACGACCGGTCGGGCGGACCGCAGGTGTACGCCGGGGACCCCGGTGCGGCGGAAACGGTCGAGGCCGTGCCGGATTCCGCGTCGGCGCAGGAACCGGAGGACACCGGTGCGTTGTTCGCGGACCCCGACATGGTCCCGGACCACGATCTGGTCGGTGCCCTGGAAGCGGTGCTGCTGGTGGTCGACGCGCCGGTGACGGAAACCGCGCTGGCCGCAGCGGTCGGCCACGGCCCGCTGCGGGTGCGCGACGAGCTGACCGCCCTTGCCGCGCGGTACACCGCCGCCGGGTCGGGCATCGAACTCCGCGAGATCGGCGGCGGCTGGCGGCTCTACACCCGTGACCGGTTCGCTCCGGTGGTCGAGCGGTTCGTGCTCGACGGCGCGCAGGGCAGGCTGTCGAAGGCTGCGCTGGAGACCCTGGCCGTCATCGCCTACCGGCAGCCCGTCACCCGCGCCCGGATCTCCGCCGTTCGCGGGGTCAACGTCGACGGTGTCATCCGCACGCTCACCGCCCGCGGGTTGATCGAGGAAGCGGGCAGCGACCCGGACACCGGCGGGCTGCTGTACAGCACGACCGAGCTCTTCCTGGAGCGGCTGGGATTGTCCGATCTGGGCGAGCTGCCCTCGCTCGGACCGCTGCTGCCCGATGTCGATGCGGTCGACGATGTCTGACGTCGGATCGACCCGCGGCGCTCGAGATGCGCGGCAGGGCAAAGAGAATGATCTGGAACAGGCGCCGGCATCGGCCTCCGGCTCGGCGTCGACCGAAGGCGTCCGGCTGCAGAAGGTGCTGTCCGCCGCCGGGGTCGCATCCCGCCGCAAGGCGGAGGAGCTGATCCGCTCCGGGCGGGTGAAGGTCGACGGCATCGTGGTCCGCGAGATGGGCCTGCGGATCGATCCGGACGCGGCGGTGGTGCACGTCGACGGCAACCGGGTGGTGCTGCGCGAGGACCAGGTCTATCTGGCGTTGAACAAGATGCCCGGGATGCTGTCCACGATGTCGGACGAGCTGGGTCGCCCGCACATCGGCGAGCTGTTGGTGGACCGCAAGGAACGGTTGTTCCACATCGGCCGGCTGGACATGGATTCCGAGGGATTGCTGCTGCTCACCAACGACGGCGACCTGGCGCACCGGCTCACCCACCCGTCCTACGGGGTGCCCAAGACGTACATGGCCGAGATCCCCGGGCCGGTACCGCGCGACCTGGGCCGGCGGCTGCGCGCCGGGATCGAACTGGAGGACGGCCCGGCGAAGGTCGACTCGTTCGAGGTCGTCGACGTGCACAACGGGCGCGCGGTCGTCGAGGTGGTGCTGCACGAGGGCCGCAACCACATCGTCAGGCGGCTGCTCGATGCGGTGGACCACCCGGTGTCCCGGCTGGTCCGCACCCAGATCGGCGACGTGCAACTGGGCCACCAGCGGCCGGGCACGCTGCGCAAGCTGAACCCGGTGGAGATCGCCCAGCTGTACAAGGCGGTCGGGCTGTGACCGCTGCCGCCGACGGGACACCGCGCACCGCAACGAGTTTCGTCATCGCGATCGACGGTCCGGCCGGCACCGGGAAGTCGACCATCGCCCGCCGGGTCGCCGTGGCACTGGGCGCCGGCTACCTGGACACCGGCGCCATGTACCGCATCGTGTCGCTGGCCGTACTCGACGCCGGTATCGACCCCACCGACGCTACCGGGGTTGCGGAGTTGTTGCCCCGCTTGACGTTCGACACGCCGACCGATCCCGGCGGGCAGCGGCACCTGCTCGCCGGCCGGGATGTCTCCGACGAGATCCGTGGCCCGGAGGTCACTCTCGCGGTCACGCCGGTCTCGGCCAATCCGGCGGTGCGGGCCTGGCTGCTCGGCAGGCAGCGCGAACTGGCCCACTCGGGGCGGATGGTGGTGGAGGGCCGCGACATCGGCACGGTCGTCACCCCCGATGCGGCATTGAAGATCTACCTGACCGCCGACGCCACCGAACGGGCTCGGCGGCGGCATCGGCAGAACACCGTCCGGGCGGGTGTCCCGGTCGGCGTCGCGGTCGAGAATCGTGACACCGCAGGCGCTTCGATCGACGCGAACGCCGAGGACGGGTCCGATCCGAGCGCCGATCTGGCGGCGGTGGCGCTCGACCTGCACCGCCGGGATTCGCACGACTCGACCCGGCAGCACGCCCCGTTGCAGGCCGCGGAGGACGCCGTCGTCATCGACTCGTCCGAGCTGGCCGTGCACGAAACCGTCGACCGGGTACTGGCTCTCGCCGCGGAGCGGGGCATCCGATGAGATGGTTCAACCTCGGCGGGTCGGACGATCCGCCCCCCGAGCACACCGGGCCCAAGGGCATGGACCGCGGCCGGCGCATCGGGATCACCCTGTGCTTCTTCATGTACCGGATGCGGGTTCGCGGGATGGACCGGGTACCCCCGACCGGTCCGCTGGTGGTGGTCGCCAACCACCAGAACTTCATGGACGGCGCCGTGCTGTTCGGTACTGTTGCCGCGCCGGGTGTCGTTCCTGGTGAAGGCCGAAGCGGTGAAGGGGCCGCTGGGCTGGCTGCTCACCAACGTCGGGCAGTACGCGCTGGTGCGTGGGGTGCCCGACCGTGAGCCGCTGCTGAAGGCATTGGCACAGCTCAAAGCGGGCGGCGCGATCGGCATCTTCCCCGAAGGCACCCGCGGCGCCGGCAACGTCACCACGGTGTTCGCCGGTGCCGGCTGGCTGGCCGCGCGGGCCGGCGCCATCGTCGTGCCGGTCGCACTGCGCGGCACGGCCCGTCCGGAAGGGCGAAAGCGGCGGCGCTTCAAGCCCGAGGTGCACCTGCTGGTGGGGGACCCGTTCGAGGTTCCGCACGGTGGCGGCAAGACCGCGGTCAGCGCGGCCACCGAGAAGATCCGTGAGCAGCTCGCGGCGCTCGTCGTCACCCTCGACAGCGACATCGCCTCCGGCGCATCAGTGAAGGCGGCACGATGAGCGAGATCGACAGGGAAGAAGAAATTCTCCACCTCAGCCTGGACGTGGATGCCGCGCCGGGCGACGGAACCTGGTCCGAGGACAGCGAACTCACCGGCTGGGAAGAGGAAGGCGAGTCGCCCGGCGAGGACGGCCCGACGCTTCCCGTCCCCACGCTGGCCGTCGTCGGCCGGCCGAACGTCGGCAAGTCCACCCTGGTCAACCGGATCATCGGTCGGCGTGAGGCGGTGGTGCAGGACATCCCCGGGGTGACCCGGGACCGGGTGTCCTACGAGGCGCTGTGGCGCGGCCGGAAGTTCACCGTGGTGGACACCGGGGGCTGGGAGCCGGACGCCGACGGGTTGCAGGGCGCGGTCGCCGCGCAGGCGCAGCGCGCGATGCTGACCACCGACGCGGTCCTCGTCGTGGTGGACGCCTCCGTCGGCGCGACCGCGACCGAGGAGGCAATGGCCAAGGTGCTGCGCCGCTCGCGCCGCCCGGTGATCCTGGCCGCCAACAAGGTCGACGACGAACGGGCGATGGCCGACGCCGCCGCATTGTGGTCGCTCGGCCTCGGCGAGCCGTACCCGGTGTCGGCGCTGCACGGCCGCGGGTCGGGTGATCTGCTCGACGCGGTGCTCGACGCGTTGCCCGAGGCGCCGTCGGAGTTCGTCGGAGTGCCGGGCGGACCGCGCCGGGTCGCGCTCTTGGGCAAGCCCAACGTGGGCAAGTCCTCGCTGCTGAACAAGCTCGCCGGCGACTCCCGGTCGGTGGTCGACGAGGTGGCCGGCACCACGGTCGACCCGGTCGACTCGCTGGTCCAGCTGGGCGATCAGACGTGGCGGTTCGTCGACACCGCAGGGCTGCGGCGGCGGGTGAATCAGGCGCGGGGGATGGAGTTCTACGCCTCGCTGCGCACCCAAACCGCTTTGGAGGCAGCGGAAGTCGCGATCGTGCTGATCGACTCGTCCGAGCCGCTGTCCGAACAGGACCAGCGGGTGATCTCGATGGTGATCGATTCCGGGCGCGCCCTGGTGATCGCGATGAACAAGGCGGACCTGGTGGACGCGGACCGGCGCGCCGAGGTGGAACGCGAACTGCAGCACGACCTGGTCCGGGTGACGTGGGCCGAGCGGATCAACATCTCCGCGCGCACCGGCCGCGGCGTGCACCGGCTGGCGCCGGCGCTGGAAACCGCGCTGGACTCCTGGGACCGGCGGATCCCCACCGGCCGGTTGAACTCCTGGCTCGGTGAACTGATCGCCGCCACCCCGCCGCCGGTCCGCGGCGGTAAGCAGCCCAAGGTGCTGTTCGCCACCCAGGCCGCCAACCGGCCCCCGACGTTCGTGCTGTTCACCACCGGGTTCCTGGAGGCGGGCTACCGGCGGTTCATCGAACGGCGGCTGCGCGAGGATTTCGCCTTCGTCGGATCGCCGGTGCGGGTCAACGTCCGGGTGCGGGAAAAGCGCGGCGGTCGCAAGAGCTGATCGCCCAGCGGCCGGAGTCTGCCGCGGTGTGCTGAGCGGGACTCACGCTCGAGGCGATGCGCTCCGCTGCCTCGTTCTCCTGCTGGATCCGGCGATCCAGTCGAACCGCGGCGAGCCGGATGGCCATCTCCGGAAGGGCGTCCCTGCAGATGGACTCGTGCAGGTCCCGGATGGCCTGTTCGACGCACTGCACGATCACCTCGCAGGGCACTCGCCCGGCGAACCGCGGACCCAACTCGCTGACGATCGCCGCCGTGGCCTGTGCGCTGTCCGCGCGTTCGGTGACAGCGGTGCCCGGTATCGGCGTCACGGCAAAAACGGTGGCCGAGCGGCCGGCGGAGTCCGCGGTCGTCGTGGGGGTGGCGGCCGGGATCAGGACGGGCGATGTCATCGAGCACCTCGTTGTGCGCGTGGAGCAGAGTTCGGGAGGCGGCAGCTCGGAGCATCCAGCCATGCCGGTGGCCGGTTGTCGTCACCGGCGTCCTGGAACGCGGTCGACGCCTCGCATCCGGGCTGCCACCCCTGCCACCATGCATCGATCAAGTGCCCGCGGCAAGGGACGAAGGTCCTGCCATTCGGCCACGCCCGGGGGCGGCGATCGGGCTGCGATCGGCGACTCTCGGAGGAAACCGTCGCCGGGGGAAAACGCGTCGTCGAGCGTCGCGCATGACGCCGTGCCTCGTCGCGCTCGCGGCAGTCCCGACAGCGTGCGCCGGCCGAGGCCCGCTGGAGGTCGATTCCTGCTGGTCACAGGTCTTTGTGCCCTGGTGGGTCGACGCCGTCGGCGGGATGGTTGAGGGACGAGGTGCGGACCTTGCGGTGAGAGGACCAGCCATGTCCACCAATGAAACCCGCCGCGCCGGTATCGAAGCGCGCGCTGCGATCGGAAAAGTGGTCACTCCGGTGACCAGACACGAGGTTGCGCTGCAGCACTACCTGGCTGCGGCCGCGTACCACGAGCAGGTCGGAGCAAAGGCGGCGGCCGCCGCACCGGAACCCGGTGACGGGCACCGGCCGCCCGCGCACGTGCTGCCCCATGGCCGTCCGCCGGTGAGGGAACGGAAACACCGGCCGCGGAGCCCGGTCATCCGCTGATCGCCTCGCGGAGAAGCGATCTCGTCGTGGTCGGGGTCGACGACTCGCCCGGCGCAGCCCGGGCGGTGGACTGGGCCGCCGCCGAGGCCGCCGGTTTCCCGGTGGACATCGTTCCGGTACACCCGAAGATGGCGGCCCTGGTCAAGGTCGCGTCGGAGATGGCTGCATCGAGCCTCGCCCAAAAGCGGTCAAATTCGCCATCAAGGCGCCCACGGGATTCGTTTGAGCCCAGCATCCCTTTTTGGAGATAAGTACTGCGCGTACGCCTTGACCCTACCAACATGACCAGTTAACCTAAATTGGCGTCGACAAAGCGTTCGCCATCACGATGCCCTGGACACGAATCGAAAGCTACTCCTACTGGATCCTGTTCGCGGCTACTTTCCTCGGGGTGGCGGTCTGGGAATCCTTTCGGCCGAGGCGCGAGCTGTCTGCGTCCCCTGAGCGGCGGTGGGGAAAGCATGGCCTGGTCTTGGTCGTGGGTACGGTCATTTCCGTGGCGCTCTATCGGGCCAGCCCGGTGGTGGTCGCCCTCGCGTTCTCCGGCAGCCGATACGGCCTGCTGAACAAGCCTTGGATCCCGTTCGTCTTACGATGCATTCTGGCCGTCCTGCTGCTCGATCTTGTGAAGTACGCCATGCATTGTGCCTTCCACTCCGTATCGTTCCTGTGGCGTGTGCACCAGGTCCATCACTCCGATCCGGACTTCGACGTATCCACCGCCGCGCGTGTCCATCCGTTGGAGATCATTCTGACCCAGGCCGCATATTTCGCGGTGATCGCGATTTTTGCCCCGCCCGTGGCCGGCGTTTTATTCGCCGAACTCATGAGCGCGTTTCAGAGCTTCTTCGGGCACGCCAACGCTTCGCTTCCTGGTTGGATCGAGAAACCCGTGCGCGCCATATTCGTTACCCCGGATATGCACCGGATCCATCACTCCGAGGAGGTCGAGGATCAGTTCAGCAATTTTGGCGACAGCCTACCTTGGTGGGACTATCTGTTTCGGACGTATCGCGCCCAGCCCGCGGCGGGTCAGGCCCGGATGATCGTCGGACTGAAGGGATATCAGAACGACGCCAGCCTCGGCTTGGCGTTCATGCTCAGGCAGCCGTTCTTGCCCGAGCGGAAAGAACAGCCCGCGGCGGCAGCGCCTCTGCAGGAAGGCTAGTTAACGTCTGCGGCGGCCGCGAATCACCAGGATCGCGCCCGAAAGCATCGCCAGCGCTGCTACGCCTGAGGTCGCGCTGATTTCGGGAGCGTGGGCACCGCTGCGCTAGCGACTCCGCAAAGACCTACCAGAAGCAACACCATTCCAACGGATTTCATTTAGAGAGACCTCCCGACTATCTTACTGCTTTCTGGGGCAGGATCAAGAGGTAAATTTCCCTAGATCCGGGGAATCTTGGGATGCTTAGATGGACGGTGCGAGCCGGGCCTTGCGGCGCCCAATCGCGAACCGCGCGCATCCACGATTCGCAGAAGCATTTCGGGCTGTTCGCCGGATACCGCGAAGTTCTTCTGGATGAGCGGCGGCGGCCCCCCGAATCACCTTCTCGAAGATAACGCGTTTCCGAATGGGCCTGGATTGGGTTAAGAATTGTCGTTCGCGCCCGCGGCGGCTTGCCAGAAGCGCGCAGGAAAGCAGCGCCAGTCCTCCCAAACTCCAGGCCGGGCTGAGTTCGGGAACGGCCAGGATCACCCCGCCCGCCACCAAACCCGCTAGACACACGAATAGCAACGCCCCAACGGGATTCATAGGGAAAGATCTTCTTGGATCAACCTGCGAGTCTATTTCCGGCGTCTTCCGCGGATCACGAGAAGCGCTCCGGAAACCAACGCGAGTGCTGCTGTGCCCGAAGCCGCGCTGATTCGGGAACATTGAGCACCCGCGAAAGCGAACGTGGACAGACCCACTAAGAGCACGAGTATTCCTACAGACTTCATGCGGACCTCCTGGACGGGAGATTTTCTGGCGGGAGCAATGTGGACGCATCCACCAGTCGCAGCAGTATCGCATGCCGCTTAAGTACTGGCAATGAGTTTCCCGAAGAATGTGCGTACTGGTACTAAACTTATTTTTGTACTAGGGGTACCGGCTTCGCACGTGGTCGCCGGTATGCGACCCCGGTGTTAACCTAAAGGGCAGGAGCTGCATCACATATGAAGATGCTCCGCTGTATTCTGACGTGTCTCCCGGCTTTGCTGGTGTTCGCGCTGGCGGCCCCGGCCCAACTTCCCGGCCAGTTCCCGGGCCAATATCCCCGGCCGGCAGTATCCACCTGGACAATATCCGCCCGGACAATATCCGCCGGGCAGTATCCGCCTGGGCAAGGGCCGATCCCGCGTATTCCGGGGCAAACTGGCCCCTCGGCTCCTGGGTCCGGCACGGACAACCCGAAAGCCGTGGCAAGCGATCCGACTCCAAGGCGCAGCTGCTCACCACCACGGCCGGGATTCTGCGCCGGGCCGCCTCGAATCAACTGGTGATCGAGCCCGACGATCATCGCGTCGTGTGGTACCGGCTGGCTCCGCAACTCAAGGTTCTGAAAGATGGCAAGGACGCGGATCTGAAAGATTTCGCGCTGGGCGATTATCTCAGCGTCGATTCCAATTCGGACGACGACAGCGTCATGACTGCGGTTTCGGTGACCTGGAAGAAAGCCGGAACGCCCGAGGATCGCGCCGAAGCATCCAAGACTTGGGATCTGCCTCGGCCCGAAACCGCCGCGCGCGGTGCCGCTAAGTCCGCGCCCGCATCTGATTCCAACTCGTCGGCGTTATCGCCGCCCAGGGAGCCTGGCGATGAGCGCCCCGTGCTCCGCCGCAAGGATCCCGAGCCTGCTCCCGCGCCCCGCAAGCGGAACCGAAAGCCGAACCTGTTCCCGACAAGCCGAAAGAAGTTGCGGCAGCGCTCCTCCAGCGGCAGCGCCTCCTCCGAAGGAAGAAGAACCGGACAACACTCCGCCGCCGACCCAAATGCGCCCGCCCGATCCGAAGCCGGATGCGGACGATCCCGGCCGGCCGGTTCTGAAGCGCGGCGCGCCCGCTCCCAGACACCAGACCACCGCCGAAGAACCCGTAGTCACGGCCTCGGCCGCGCCGCCGCCGGTCAAACCTTCAGCAGTGCCGCCCGCGCCGGCTGTACCCGCCGCGGCATCGCAACCCATCCCGCTCGGCGACGATCCCATCATCACCAAAGCTCGCGAGGCGGCCTTCTCGTACTCCGCAACGCTGCCCAACTATCTGGTCCAGCAGATGACGACCCGGTATCAGAGCGATCGTCCCAAGGCGAGCTGGCAGGCACTGGATGTCGTCAGCGCCGACCTGACGTATCAGGACGGCCGCGAAAGCTACAAGAACATCAAAGTCGGCAACAAGAGCGTCAACAAGTCCATGGATGAGATTCCAGGGACGCGCTCCACGGGCGAGTTTTCGACGCATGCTCGAACAGCTGTTCGAGAGGGGCGCGGCCAAGTTCCGGCCGGGCGGGCAGGACACGATTCATAACCGCTCGGCGTATGTGTACAGTTTCGAGGTCACTCGCGAATCTTCGCGCTGGCGGATCGAAGCGCCCTCGGAGCTTTACTATCCGGCGATCAAAGGATCCGTCTGGATCGATAAGGAGACTTCGCGAGTCCTGCGCATCGAGCAGTCGGGCAAAGGCATGCCCGCGCTGTTTCCCTTCGACACCATCGAAACCACCGTGGATTACGATTTCATCCGCCTCGGCACATCGGGGCCGTACCTGCTTCCGGTGGAATCCGAGGTGCTGAGCTGCGTGCGCGGCACCAGCATCTGCTCGCGCAATAAGATCGAGTTCCGCAACTATCGCAAGTTCGGAGCCGAATCCGACATCACGTTCGACAAGCCGTAGTCTCGATCCTCCAGCTACGGCGTGTACAGATCGTTCAGCCGGTAGCTCCGGAATTCCGGTTGGGCGTCGTTAAGCCGGTAGACCGGGTTTCCGGAACCATCTGTTTGCGAGCGACATGGAACTGTTCGCCGGCAGAAACCAGCCGCCGCCGAAATAGTAGCCGCCGTCGAACTGCTGCGCCGTCCCCAACGCGAACGAGAATCCTCCCAGATCGACATTCAGGGTCAGCGTCACGGTCCGGCTCTGCTCATCCACTTTCAGCGCCTGTCCCCGGCTGTGTGCTTGGGAATCGGCGGCATGCCGGATGTTGCTGTCGTCGAACACGGTAAGCGTGGCCGGATCCTCCGCGGCGAATTCGGGATCATGCTGATGGGAAAACCATGCCGAGGGATCGTTCGGCGGCATCTGGAAATCGCCGCCCGGACCGAGCCGCCATATCACATCGCCGGTACCCGCGCCGTTGCGGTAGTCGATCTTAAACACCCAATCCTGGTGACGGCTGGAATACAGCAGGTTCCCGTCGGCCAGGAATTGCAGCGCGTTGCCATGCAGCCAGTCATTCGCCTTGTTGGCGAGGTACAGCGGCGGGCAACCAGTACCGGGACAAGCTTCGCCTAGCGTCGCCAGGCGGGAGGTATCGAGGTGATCGAATGCATCCCAGACCCATTTCAATTGCAGGTCCCGGTCGAGAACCAGGATCATGTCGCCGATGACGTCCACCGGACCCGAACCCTGCACGTTTGTCAGGATCTGCTCCGTGGTCGCCAGCAGCGCCACGGTGCCGTCGGGGAGGGTGCGCGCGTCGTGATGCAAAGCTCCGATGCGCTTTCCCAGCGGTGCAAGCTGCTCATTCAGGCGCGCGGCATTGGTTTCGCGCAGCGTGGTTCCGGCGAGGTCAAATTCACGGAAGATCTCGTTCACGGGGTCGTAGGCTTGCGAGGAAACAAAAGTTGGAGAAGTCAGCCCGAGGAATTGCCCTCCCGGTTCCACCTGGGTCAGAAACGTGATCGGCGTGGGGTAGAACCAGACGAGATTGCCGGTGAGATCGGTGGCGAAGGATGGTCCGTAGAAATTGCTGTGCAGTAAGATCCCGCCCGGCGAGGGCGGCGATTGCTGCACCGTCATCTTCGGCAGGCGCAGCGAGACGTCCGGCGTCGTTAAGGTGAGCGTCGGCCCGTACCGCATTACTGTTCCCTTAAACCGTATATGACTTGCGACGACGTGCTGTACGGAATAGACACTGTTTGGGCGGAGTCCCGCGAGATAGAAATTCATCGTCAGAGCTGGGACCGCAAGGCTCCCGGGGAGACGAAACGGAGGCCCGCTGGCAACCCCAGTGGTGGCCGGGCAGGGTGGCTGGCAGGATTGGTAGGGCGTGGATTGGACCACTCCGTCCGCCGACCGGAACTCGACTCGCATCGAATCGCTCGCCAGACAGGGCGGCGCGCTGTAAAGAAAAACCAGAGGATTCGCCGTCGGACTAATGACCGGCGTATCGCCGGTGACCACGGGATCTATCTGATAGTTGACCGACTCCACCGCCGTTTCGCCCGTCGAGTTATTGCGAGCGGAAACCTCGATGTCATAGACTCCCTCGTGTTGGCTGGCCGTCCAATCCAGGCTGCTCAGCGGGCTGTAATCGCGAATCACGTGGAGATCCGATCCGGCGCGCGCCGCCCGGAACCGGTACCAGATGGAGGCCGTTGCATCCGAGGGGTGCGCGCTCCACGTCACGACCGTGCCGACGGGAGCTGGCGCTGGGATGGAAGGCGTCAGCACAACCGATAAAGCGGCGCCTTTCAAATCCGCAACACTAGCGAGCAGAAACAGAAACCGACAACAATTTCTCATTGCATCGCAGCCATTCACGGCGCTGCTGATACATCATTACACAAGTCAATACCTTGATCGTGCTGCCCGCCTTTCGTGAACAGCTTCGGAAGAAGTTCGATCTCGCCGATCTGGACCGGCCAGCGCCACGCCGTGAATTCCATCGGTCAGATGACCGGGGCTTCGGATACGTTAATAGCCTGCGACCGGGTTACTTCTTCAGCCCCGCCGTCCAGTTGATGACCACGGTGATCGGCGTGCTCACGTCCTGCTGCACGGGAACCATCATGAGAAAGCGGCCGTCCTTGCCGACGTCGAATTGGACGCTGGGGTCTCCGCTGATCTGTGCATCGAAGAGCGCTTTGGCCGCACTCGCGTCAAATTTGTTTGCAGCCGGAGTTGCCCACCTGAGCCACCATCATTTTGCGATCCGCGCCGATGAAGAACAACTCCTTTCCATCGTGGCTCCAAACCGGACGGGTGCCGCCATTCGTCGAAACCTGCCAGTTGCCGCGAGCAGCCGAGGATGCCGAAGGCGCTCCGGTGAACGTGTCCACGTATACTTCGTATCGCCCGCTCTTATCCGATTGGTAGGCAAGCCATTGTCCGTTGGGCGAGAGCCTGGGCGAATCCTCGTTATAGTCCTGGTTGAGGTACGGAAACGGCTTCTTGTCGCCAGAGAGCGGCATTACCCAGATATCGCTCTTGGTTTTCGGATCGATGGCGGACAAGAACAGATAGTGGCCATCGCGCGACCAGTCGGACGGAAGCAGGGGAGTCTCTCCCTTATTCAGCAACTCTTCCTTCCCCACGCCGTTGGCAGCTTTTTGGTAAACACTGTTGCCCCCTCCCAAAAACGAGGAAAAGGCCAGGCGGCTGCCGTCGGAAGACCAGACTGGATTCTGGCTGGCAAAATTGAACGTGAACTGATAGGCGCCGCGGCCGGCCTGGTAAAGAAAGATATTCGGTGGGCCGGCTTTGGCAAACCTGGTGAAAGCCACCGTCCCATCGTAAGGTGAGATACGTGCGCCCGCGGAATCGCCCGGCTCGCCGATAGTTCCGGCGGGTTTGCCTTGCCGGTCAAACCAGGTGAGTTGCCGGGCCGCCGCTCCGGTGCCGCCGTACGCGAGCACGCCGGTGGTGGATACTGTCGGATAAGAGAGTGCCCGTTCGATGGTCTCAGTCGGGTCGCCCGTTGGTTTCAACTGGTCGACATCGAAAGCCTGGGTCAAAAGGGGCAGGCCGCCGGGGGCCCGAAAAATCAGCAGGCGTCCGGAGCCGGCGTACGTCGCAATACCGTCCAGGACTCGCTGGAGGGGCTGCTGCTCCGGTTTGGCGTCGATTGAGCCGACATATGTGCCCCTATTTTCCGGCATGTTGGAGGAGGAGCGGTGATACAGGAAATGGTGTCCATCCGGCAGGAATGACGGCAGATAGTGGAGGTACTCACCACGCGACGGATCCACGGAAGTGAGTTGTGTTACGGTTCCGCCCTCCGCGGAAACCTTCATCATGCCCTGTGTATTGCCGAAGACAATCACGCCCTCCTTGCTCCACGCCGGGGGCACAGACGCCTGACATGCGCACAGGGTTTGCGTCGGACCTCCCGCCGCCGCGATCTTCTTAAGCTCCCCTCCCGAGTGGAAACCGATGAATCGGCTATCCGGCGACCAAAACAGGGTTCCTGCTTCCTCAGTACCGGCCAAAACGCGCGCGTCTAGCGCGTCCAGATCGCGAATCCAGATTCGCGCGCGGCCGTCCTCCCCAAAGGCGGTGAATGCCACCTGGCTCCCGTCCGGAGATATCGCCGGCGGACTGTCCACGTCGTTGGCGAACGTGGTCTTCTCCGGCGGGTAGATCTGGAAACGCAGCGGCTGCGGCGCGGAAGGAGCTGTACGCCACGGAGCCCAGAGCGCCACGCCGACGCCGATCGCCAGAACAGCCGCGACTAACCATGGCAGGGGCCGCGCGCGTTCGGGCGCTACAGAATCAGCGGGCGCGGATTCCAGCAATTGCCAAACGTCGCCGATATCGCGCAGCCGCTTCTTGGGGTCCTTCTCCAGGCATCGTGCGATCAGAGGGCGGACTTGTGCGGGCACCCGGCCCAGGTCGGGCTGCTCCTTCACGACGGAAGCGAGTATCTCAGTGATATCCTCGCCCTGGAACGGTCGTTTGCCGGTGAGCAGCTCGTGCAACAATACGCCAAAGGCCCAGATGTCCGCACGCTTGTCGACCACCTTGCCGCGGGCTTGCTCGGGAGCCATGTAGGCGGCGGTGCCGAGGATCACACCGGCTTGGGTCGCGGCCATGCTGAGAGTCGGAGAGTCTTCCGTAGGAGTTGCTGGCGTCGCACCCATCTTGGCCAGGCCGAAGTCGAGAACTTTAACGGTGCCGTCGGGTTTGATTTTGATATTTCCGGGCTTCAGATCGCGATGGACCACGCCTTTTTCGTGGGCGTAGTCCAGAGCGTCGGCGATCTGGCGGGCGATATGCAGAGCTTCATCCAGCGGCAGGGGACCTTTGGGAGACTCGCCCTCGATCAGCTCCATCACCAGGAAGTTCGGGCCGACATCATAAAGCTGGCAGATGTTGGGATGATTCAGCGAGGCGATGGCCCGCGCCTCCCGCCCAAAACGCTCGCTGAATTTGTCCGCGGAAACTTTGATGGCGACATCGCGGCCGACCCTTGGATCGTGGGCGCGATACACCTCGCCCATGCCGCCCTTGCCGATCAAGGAATGGATCTCGTAGGGACCGAGCTTATCGCCCGCGGAGAGCGTCATCGAGTTTCCATGATCTTAACGTAAAAGAGTTACAGATTAGCTCGGCTTGGAGTGAAATGGACCCGGCTCAGCGCCCGGCGGCGCGGGTTCCGGACTCTCGATATCCAGGTTCACGACGATCGGCTCCTGGCCGCTGCGGACGACCACCGCCTCCACCGGCTCATCGGGACGGGCGTTCATCTCCTGATGCGGCACGAAGGGCGGCACATAGATGAAATCGCCCGGCCCGGCTTCCTCGACGAATTCCAGATGATCGCCCCAGCGGAAGCGGGCGCGTCCGCGAACGATGTAGAGCACCGTCTCGAGCTCGCCATGATGATGCGCGCCTGTGCGGGCCGCCGGCTGCACGGTAACCGTTCCCGCCCAGAGCTTGTTCGCGCCGGTGCGCGCGTGCGTGATCGCCGCGGCGCGGCTCATCCCGGGAGTCTGGGGAGTATTCGAATCGAGCTCTCCAGCCCGGACGATGCGGATCCCGTGCTCTTTCCAGTCGGACACGTTAACAAGAGCTCGGTTACTTCTTCGCCGCTTTCGCCTTGGCTTCCTTTTCCGTCCGGATCAGGTTGTCCAGATGCCTGGAGTCCTTCTCGTTCTCGGTGCAGATGTACTCCCACAGATCGCTGTCCGTGATCAGAGGGGTCCACTGCGTGACCTTCCAGGGGCGCGTGTAGTACACCGGATCCTCGATGGTGATCTCGTCCTTCAGATTGCCGTAGTCCGGGCGCGAATAACGCTCGATCACGTGGAGCTGATCCGACGTGCCGTGCCCCGCCAGATCGAGCCAGGTGAGTCCGTTGAAGCCGATGGTATCCACCACCAGCTCGTCGCCTTCCCACTTTCCGACCGAATCGCCCCACCAGGTAGGATTGAGATCCTTGGGATGATCGCGATTCAGGAAGATCTGGCGGAAGCTGTGCAGATTGCCTTCGTACAGAATCACGACCAGGTTGGGCAACTGCAGAATCTTCGAAGGATACGGATCGCGCCGCGGCACGCCCGTCGGCAGGCAGCGAGCTTCGGGATCTTCCGTGCCCTCGTTCGCCTGGCGCTCCTTGAACAGCTTCTCGCCGAACGGCGTCATCGGCAGCTCGCCGACGTCGTAATCCTTGGCGATATCGGACGTGTAGCCGGCATAACCCCACACACCCGAAAGGTCGACGTGTCCGTCCGAGGTGCGCGGCGTGGGGCCGGGAGGTCCCTTCTTCACGCGGCCATTCCCTTTGCGCTTGCGATTTAGGTATGGTGCTCTCGGCCGGGAACTGTCCTTGCAGGAACGGAACGAGCGGTCAGAACGAACGCCGACGTGGTCAGGATCGCGATCAGGGTCTGCTTTCTCACGGTTTGCCTCTCACGAGGAATCGCCTCACACAGAATTATAACTCCGGAGGCGGTCTGGTATCCTCATACACTTATGAGCCTCTTCGCCGTCAAACCGCTGGAGGCGCTCCTCAAGGACGCCGGGCATGAGACTCTTCGCCGGACTCTCGGGCCGACCCAATTGGTGGCGCTCGGGATCGGCGCGATCATCGGCGCGGGGCTGTTTTCGTTAACGGGCATCGCTGCGTCGGTCAACGCCGGGCCCGCGGTCGTGCTCAGCTTCGTGCTGGCGTCGGTCGGCTGCGCCTTCGCGGGGTTGTGCTACAGCGAATTCTCGACCATGATCCCGATCGCGGGCAGCGCCTACACCTACGCGTACGCCACCATGGGCGAGCTGATGGCCTGGCTGATCGGCTGGGACCTGGTGCTCGAATACGCCGTGGGCGCGTCCACCGTGGCGGTGAGCTGGTCGCGCTACGTGATGAGCTTTTTTCAGGATTTCGGCATTCATTTCCCGCAGCAGCTGGCGGCGTCTCCCTTCGAGCCGGTGACGCTGCCGGACAGCGGCACCGTCATCCAAGGCGTGATCAACCTGCCGGCGATGTTCATCGTGATGGCGATATCGCTGCTGCTGATCGTCGGGATTCAGGAATCGGCGCGCATCAATGCCGTCATCGTGGTGATCAAGGTGACGGTGGTGCTGGTGTTCATCGCGCTGGGCTGGGCCTATATCAATCCCGCGAATTTCACGCCGTTCATTCCGCCGAACACCGGCGAAACGGGAGCTTTCGGATGGAGCGGAATTTTGCGCGGCGCGGGCCTGGTGTTTTTCGCCTTTATCGGATTTGACGCGGTCTCCACCGCGGCCCAGGAAGCGAAGCGGCCGCAAAAAGACATGCCGATCGGGATCATCGGATCGCTGGCGGTGTGCACCATTCTGTATGTGCTGTTCGCGCACGTGCTGACCGGCATCGTGAACTACACGCGAGCTCAACACGCGCCGCTCCGGTGGCGGTCGCGATCGACCGCACGGATTACATGTGGCTGCGGCCCGCCGTGAAGCTGGCCATCGTGATGGGATACACGTCGGTGATTCTGGTGATGCTGCTGGGGCAGAGCCGCGTGTTCTTCTCCATGTCGCGCGACGGCCTGCTGCCGAAGATGTTTTGCGACATCCATCCCAAGTTCCGGACGCCCTGGCGCTCGAATCTGTTGTTCATGGTCGGCACCGGTCTGCTGGCCGCGATCGCCCCGATTCGGATTCTGGGAGAGGCCACCAGCATCGGCACGCTGTTCGCATTCGTGCTGGTGTGCGGCGGGATCATCATCATGCGCCGCACGCATCCGGAACTTCCGCGGCCGTTCAAGACGCCGTTCGTTCCGGTGGTGCCGATCCTGGGGATCGGGTTCAACCTGGTCATGATTTACGGACTCGGCTGGACCAACTGGGCGCGGCTGTTCGGGTGGATGGCGATCGGCCTGGTCATTTATTTCAGATACAGCCGCAAGCACAGCATCACGCACAATTCATAACAGCATCTCGCCGACGAACCATCCATTCCGGCCATGAGCATGACTCCCGCGGCGGGACGCCGCCAGGACATGGGCATCTTCGCGCCGCGATCCACAGCACGCCGAGAAGGATCGCCTGAGTGATCGACGCGGCCGTGAGATAGGACGAAGGGAACGCCGCGAACGGCAGCCCGTGCGCGATTCCAAGTATCGGCACCACCGCCCATCGAGCCTGGCTGTCGGGCAGAAACACGATTTCCGCGGCGAGATACGCCACCGTCAGCGCCAGCACGGCTTCCAGGAACTCCGGACTGAAGGACATCGGAATGCGCGGCGAAAGCGGTCGCGCGAGCCATTCTCCCGCCAGGAACGCGATCGTCAGGATTCCCATTTCCCGAGTGTTCCGCGCGGCCAGCACCAGCACCGCGAGAAACAACAGTCCCGACACCGATTTGAACAGGCGTGCGATGCCGGCCGCGGCAGCTTTGGCGATCACCTCGGCGCGCGAAGGCGGATGAAAGCGCACCTCGGCTTGCCGGAAGCTCTGATCGAACACTTCCTGATCGCTGTTCGGTCCCTGGACGGCGTAGAGCAGGTGCACGTGATTCGGCACGGTCACCTGAAACAGCGTGCACTCGACTTCGATCTTGTCGGGCACCGGGCTGGTCGAATTCGTAATCGGCGCGGCAAACATAGGTTCCGTCCTGCTCCTGGCAATTGGAAGAAGTTCGGCGCGCGCCCTCGAACTTTACTTGATCCAGCAGCGCTGTTTCAGGATGCGTCACGTGCGTGAGCTCGTACATCGGTATGCGCAGCTCGTAGGTCGCGGTGCGGCCGTCGACGTGAAGCTCGCCGCTGCTCATGCTGACCACGTGGGCATACGCGCAGCAGCAGAATCAGAAAGGGAAGCAGCCTACGCATGCAGCTTGTTCGCCGGCGCATGCGAACGATAATGATGCG
Source organism: uncultured Actinomycetota bacterium (assembly GCA_963709895.1). Taxonomy (GTDB): domain Bacteria; phylum Actinomycetota; class Actinomycetes; order Mycobacteriales; family Nakamurellaceae; genus Nakamurella. The sequence continues at coordinate 150,889 of CAVPYD010000015.1, forward strand.
CAGCGCCGCGATCACGGGAACCGAGAAGAACATGCCGGGGATGCCGGCCACCTGCTCGCCCGCGAGCACGCCGAAGAGCACCAGCAGCGGGTGAAGCTCGACGCCGGAGCTCAGCAGATAAGGGCTGAGCACGTAATCCTGGAACAGGCGGTAGACGATCAGGAAGATGAGAATCCACAGCAGGTGAGCATAGCCGCTGAGGCCCGCGACCAGGAGCGCCACGATGCCGCCGGTCAGCGGACCGACGAACGGGATCAGCTCCAGCATGCCCGCGACGCTGGCGAGGAGAACGGCGTAGGGAACTCCCAACGCCGAGAGCACGATGGAGTAGGACACGAACGTCGCGATGGCGAGCAGCACCAGAGCGCGGATATATTGCGCGACCAGCAGATGCAGATCGTCCAGGATCTCTTCGGCGAGCGATTGCCGGTGTGGCTGAAAGCATTCGACGATGGCGTCGCGCATGAGGGGCCCGTCTTTGAGAAAGAAGAAACTGAGGATCGGAATGAGCACCACCGCTCACCAAACTTCCGAGTCCGGCGAGGATGCCGGGGCCGAGCCTCTCGAGCAGGGGCAATATCTTATCTCCGAGTCCGGTGGTCTGTTCGTCTAAGAATTCGGTAACGCGGGGGCGCCACGTTTCGAGCCACGCGGGCAAGGGAACGCGGCTAAGCGGATCTTCTTTGAGCGCCTCCGGAAGGCGGCTGGCCAGCGTGGAAGCCTGCTCGCCGATCTTCGCTCCGACAGGGATCAGGATGGCCAGGGCGATGCCGATTAACGCGAGGTACACGATCGCCAGGACCGCGGTGCGAGGGAAGCGCCGCGGCGTGAGGCGGTCGATCCGATCGACCAGCGGGGCAATCAGATGAGCCAGGAAAATCGCCAGCGTGAAAATCACCAGAACGCTGCGGGTGAGGTAGATGAGGGCGACGACCAGCACGAATACGAACGCGGTCCACACCGCGCGCAGGACCCGCCCGTCGATCTCCAGCATGGCTACTAGAATAGCGGGCTAGGCGCCGGCCCTGATAACATGCCGGATAATGCGACTCTATCGCGCCATGATTTACGTCAAGGATCTCCCTCGGATGAGGGAGTTTTACAGTGAGATGCTCGGCGTCAAACCGGTCAATGAAAAGTCCGTCGACGAATGGGCCGAGTTCGATACGGGAAGCACCCGCTTCGCGCTGCACGCGATTCCTGCAGATATCGCCAGGGCAGATCGAGATTTCTTCGCCTCCGCAGGCACGCGAAAAGAGTCCCGTAAAGCTCACGTTTGAGGTGGATAATGTGGAGGCCGGGCGCGCCAGGCTTGCGACTCTGGGAGCCACCACGGTGCAGCGGCCATGGGGATCGTGGGATGGAATCGACCCCGAAGGCAACGTTTTCGGTATCGTTGACGCCGAGCGGCTGCGGCTCGGCGAATAGTTTTAAGGCTTGCGCGCGACGGGCCAGGATATCTCGGTTTTCCAATCCTTGGGATCGGGAAAATCAGCCGGGTCATTCAAGTAAGACTCCCAGGGCGCGCCTGCCGCGACCAGCCCTTCGCTCTCCATCCACTGTTCGATCGCGGCGTAGGCTTCGGAGAGTTTATCGTATGGACCGGCGTGGATCGTGGTCGCCGCAAGTCCGCCCGGCAAGGTATCCGCGACCACCTCGCCTTGGCCGGCGGCACCCGGCGAGGTCACTCGCATGCCGGGCTCCATGGTGATCAGCCCGGGTCCCATTTCCACGTAACGCGTGAACGGCAACCCCGCCAGTGCGATTCCGTTCTGTTGCGCGTAGACGAAAATCTGGGGAAGCGCCTCCCCAATCGTGGCTGCAATCTCAGAGCGCTTCACCCGCCGCCGCACGATGAGCACGGGTTGTGGGGTGAGTTCTTTCTTGGTGATGGAATAGGCCATTTCGTTTTCCGGTGGTCTCCTGTTCTCGCTGGTGTGAAAGAGCCCGATGCATGGGCCGACCGTGCTGACGATCTCGGCATGTTTCCTTGCCTGCGATCGATCCACATTCGTCGCAAAGCCGCGCTCGCGATAACTGCTGGGCGTCATCCCGAAGCGCCTGCGAAACGCCCGGCAGAACGCTTCGTGGCTCTGGAAGCCGCAGGAAAGCGCGATATCCAGCACCGACTGGTCGCCCGTAAGGAGCATCACCGCCGCGCGGCCGAGCCGAAGCCGCAGCGTGTACTGCTTGGGCGTTTCCCCAGCGGCGGCCTGGAAGACGCGATGCAGATGAAACGTGGACAGACCGGCCTGCTCAGCCAGCGCGCAGCGAAACGTCTTCGTCCAGGTGTGCCGCAGCGAACGCCAGGACGGGCTGAAGGCCGCGAATCATCATCTCAGTCTAATCAAAGCACCGGCTGGGGTCTTGATCATTCTTGCGGTAGCCGATCAAAGCCTTTCCAGCGTCAGGCGATCGGGTTCACCGCCGAAATACTTGCTGCAGGGCATCCTTAAAGACCTGCTCCTCGGGAGCGATGCTTGCAAAAAGACTCATCGAAGATCGGAACTTCAAGTCGTCGGGAGACCCAGAATCTGGTGGATCGAGCGCCCCTCCACCAGATTCACCAGACGGCTGCACTCCCGCAGCCGAGGTCCAAGAATCGGATGCTTCAGATACGCCTCGGCTTCTTCTCGCGAAGCGATTCCGAATTTGTCGCCATGTGGCTGTGTCCTAAACCGCGAAGCTGAGGGAAGATGAACCACATCCAGTGGCTATCCTTCCGCCCGTTGCGCAATTCGGCACACACCGTTTCGTAGACGGGGTCTTGAGCTTTGATGAACCGTTGCAGGTCGTAAGGATCGTTTGCCGATGCCACTGCCTACATTCTCTCCAACTGCAACTGATTACCATAGAGTGGTGACCCACACTCCGGCCGACCGCATGCGCGGGCTCGTGAGCGACGTTCAGGATCTGGAAGAAAAGCTCCGAGCCGGCGGCGGCGCGAAGAAAATCGAAAAACAGCACGCCGAGGGCAAGCTGACGGCGCGCGAGCGCGTGGCCCATTTGATCGATCCGGGAGGGATGTTTCTCGAAATCGGCCTGCTGATCGCCTATGACCGCTATGACGGGCAGGCTCCCTCGGCCGGCGTGATCACGGGGCTCGGGCACATCGAAAAACGGCCTTGCGTGATTGTCGCCAACGACGCCACGGTGAAGGCCGGCGCGTGGTGGCCCGAGACGATCCACAAGATTCTGCGCGCGCAGGAAATCGCCATGCGGAACCGGCTGCCGATCGTTTACCTGGTGGATTCGGCGGGCGTGAATCTTCCCTATCAGGACGGAATCTTTCCCGGGCAATACGGCGCGGCGCGAATTTTCTACTACAACTCGCTGATGCGGCGGAAGCTGAAAGTTCCGCAGATCGCCGCCGTGATGGGCATGTGCATTGCGGGCGGGGCGTATCTGCCGGCGCTCTCGGACGTGATCATCATGGTGGAGAAGACCAGCTTCATGGGGCTGGGCGGTCCGAACCTGGTGAAGGGCGCGGTGGGCCAGGTGGTCAATGCCGAGTCGCTGGGCGGCGCGTCGCTCCATACCAGGATCAGCGGCGTGGCGCATTATTCGGCCAAGGACGATCGCGCGTGCCTCGCGCTGATCCGCGAAAAGATCCGCGAGCTTCCCGAGCCCGCGCCGCCCGCTGAAGGGCACCGCTCCCGCGAAGTCCGCCGAGGGATCTGTACGATCTCCTGCCCGGCCGATCACCGGCTTCCCTACGACATGGCAGAGGTGATCGCGCGCATCGTCGATGCGTGACGGCTATCTGGAATTTCAGCCGGATCATGCGCCGGAGATGCTGTGCGCGCACGCGCGGCTGCACGGCCGGCCGATCGGGCTCATGGCGAACCGCCGCGGATTCCTGAAGACGCCCGAGGGGCCGCGGATCGGCGGGATCGTGTACACCGAATCGGCGCGCAAGGCCGCGTACTTCGTCGAGACCATCGAGCGCCAGGGATTGCCGCTGGTCTATTTGCAGGACGTGTCGGGATTCATGGTCGGCGTCGAAGCGGAAAGCGCGGGCATTATTCGCGCGGGCGCCGAGATGGTGGAAGCGATGGCGTGCGCGACCGTGCCGAAGATCATCGTGACGCTGAATCATGCATCGGGCGCGGGATATTACGCGATGGCCGGCCAGGGATTCGATCCGAATTTCACGTTCGCCTGGCCCACGGCGCGGATCGGCGTGATGGAAGGCGATGCCGCGGTGCAGGCGGTGCATGGAACGGAGTTGGAACGCTTGAAGTCGGCGGGGCAGCCGGTTCCGCCGGAGCTGGAGGCTCGCATCGCGCAGACCAGGGAGGATTACGAAAAGTGGCTCGACGCGCGCTACGCCGCGGCCCGCGGTCACGTGGACGCGATCATCGATCCGCTGGAAACCCGGCGCGTGCTGGAGTTCGCGCTGGAAGCGTCGACCGCCGGCGGGCATCGCGAGCATCTGCCGCTGGAGCTTCTGAATGAGCTGTTATATGAATCTGCGCATCGAGCAAGACGGCCGCGTGCGGCGGCTGACGCTGGCGGCTCCCGCGCGGCGGAATATCCTGGATGCCGCGCTGGCCGCGCAATTGTTGAACGAACTTCGGGATGCCCAGGCGCATCCGGATACCGGCGCGATTCTGGTGGATGCCGAAGGCCCGGTGTTCTGCGGCGGCCTGGATTTCGCGGAACCGCGTTCCGGAGGAGATCTTCACGTTCGGTCGGAGCTGATCCCGAAACCGATCGTCGTGGCCATGCAGGGCGTGGCGATTTCGGCCGGCGTAGCGCTTATCGCGAACGCGCACGTAGCAGTGGCGGCGCAGGGATCGAGCTTCGGCCTGACCGATATTCGCGAGGGCCGCTGCCATCCCGGAATCCTGGGTGCGGTGGCGGCTGCGATCGGCGATCGCCGCGCGCGGGAATTGTCGCTGACCGGCCGCGTGTTCACGGCTCCCGAGGCGCTGGCATGGGGGCTGGTGCACGCGGTGGCTCCGCCGTTCGAGCTCGACGACCGTGCGAGCGCGATCGCAACGGCGCTGGCGAATGCCGATCCGGGCGCGGTGGGGACGATGTTGGCGTATTCACAGGGTGAGCCTTATTTTCACGTGGTTGTGGCGGGAATATCAGCAATTTAGCGCGGAATAAAACGTGCTGAGCTGAACCGAATGCAGAAGCTTGTACTGACTGGCTGTCTCGCTTGCGGGTGCTTCTTAACCGGCTGCGCCGCTCGAACCTCACGTACTCCGCTGAACACGGCGAAAGCGCCTGTTCCTAGTCCCGTCCCGCAGCCCGGCACTTACGTCGACCTCCAACCACTATGGCGTTTGCGTGTGGTCACTCCGATTCTGAAATCTGGACGTTACGTACTTGAGACTCTCGGAACCGAGACAGACGGCAAGACGGTGACGGTGGATACCGGCGGAGACTTCGTGGGATATGAGATCGCATACTATTCGGTGAAGCCTCGCCGCGGAGGGGGTGTCCGGATCGACTTCACCGCCGCCGAAGCCACCCGCAACGGAGTGACCGCGCCTCAGGCCAAATCGATCGCGCCCTGTTCAACTTACCGCGTGGCGCTCGCTATGTGCGGCTGATCTATCTTATTCGCGTGAGCCAGGTGGATCACGATATGGCGGTGGTGGCGGCTCGCGACATCGGCAGCTTGAACGCTCTGACGCTGCGCGTGCAGGCAAATCCCGGCAGCGCCTGCCAGGATAGCCGCGATGGCTCTTGCTCCAGGTACCCCAGGGAATCGCGGTCCGGCCAGAAGTCGAAAGAATCGCCGGCGGCGTTACGGCGTGGGGTCCCGCGCGGTAGGGTCCGTTCCTCAGCGGTCGTAACCGGGCGATAGTGGATTGATCCAGCTCAGTATCCGGAAAGCGGCTGAAGTCGCGGTTTGTGGAGGCCAGCGTGGCTCCGTGCTCGATCGCAAGTGCCGCCAGAACCGCGTCGGTGAATAGCGGGCCTGAAATCTTGTAGTCCATCACGAGTCGCTCGAGGATCTCCGCGTGCCGTGCGCCGGGTTCGATCAGCATCACCTGGGGTTGCGCTAAAAGACTCCGCACAACGTCGAAAGCATCAGAGGCCGGCTTCGGTGTGGGACTAAGCCGTGGATTGGTGACAACGCGGATGAAAGGCTTGGCGGAACGGAATACCCTGCTTCTTACTGAAGTCCTTGGCGCGGTCGATAGACGTCCTGATCGAGCGTCACGGTGGTTCTGATGCTCATGATGCTTCTAAGGTAGCAGCGCTATGAGGACTGATTCACTTCCGTATTCCTCTCTGAAAATAGCCGCAAGCTCTTAGGGGGAAAAAGGGGACACCTCCTGGTGTTCGCTCCGCTACTGGTTTTAGGGAAGTTAGGGGGTGTCCCCTTTTTCCATTTCGGATGGTGGTCGGGGCATTTTCATTCTTCCGGGTGAAGCGTCAACTTCATCCCTCTCCGCTGTTCCCTCTTATCGTTCGTCGAGCACTGTTCGAATGTCGGCTTCGTATTCATTCTGATGATGACAAGACCCACGTGAGTCGAGGCAATGCGGCCGGACTTGTCGATGATGAAAGTAGCCGGCAGCGAAGTCGCGCCATAAAGTTGAGCTACGCCATCGTTGCCGACCATCACGGGATAGTTTATTCCTTGCGCGTCGATATAGGGCTTCACGGCATCCCAGCCATCCTCGTCCATCGAAACGCCCAGCGTCTCAAACCCGGCGTTCTGGTACGTTTTTTGAAACTCGATGAACCAGGGAATCTCAACTCTGCAAGGTGGACACCACGTTGCCCAGAAGTTCAGCAGAACCACCTTGCCCCGAAATTCCGAAAGCTTGAGGGCTTGCCGGAGGCGTCGTTCAGGACGAAATCGGGAGCCAGCCTGCGATCTTCAGGCTTCACGTGCGCGACCTCCGGAGCTGGCGGGAACACTGGAGCTAAGAAAAGGTCGCGAACCCAGTTGGACTGGCCAACGCACGCCGAAACGCAGCGCTGCGCGAACGCTCGCGTTCGTGAGGGAACGCCATGAGCGGCAGGCTGGCCGCAACAGCGCCGGCGGCTAGCCAACCCCAGCTCCGCGTGCGATGACTGGCCTTCTCGCGTCGCTGGCCTGAAACCGGGCCAGGCCACGAGACACGTCCGGTTGCCATTCGTCGTAGGGGCGGAGAGCCGCCAGACGTTCCTTCACCCATTGATCCTTATTGCTCTCCATATCGTTTGATGTACTCCTTTCGGAAGGCTTGTTCCGCACGACTGAGAAAAGTTCCAATCGATGCCGGTTTGAGGTCCAGGGTGCAGGCCAGCTCGTCATAGCTGAGGCCCTGGCTGCGCAGCACGAGCAACTCGGCCTGCCGGGGTTGGATCGCGGCGAGCACCGCCCGAACTCGCTCCTGGTCCTCCTTGGAGGCCCGGATATCTTCAGGGGTTGGCGAGTATCCGGAAGAACCGCAATAAGCTTCGTCGCGCTGGTGCGGCGGCTTTCGCGACGCAGCTCGTCCAGGCCAGCCCGGACGGCCACCCGATATAGCCACGCCTGGGCGTTTTCGCCCTGCGCCCCGGGATTCCGCGACCATTTCAGAAGACCTCGACCGCAAGTTCTTCCGCCCGTGACGGGTCCCGCAGGACGCGAGCAATCACCCGGGCGATTCGCTCATACTGAGCATGAAAGATCGTCTCGATATCCGGCCGGCCTTCGCCGGCCTTCATCTCGATGACTGCTTCGCGCGATGCATCCACACCTCTACAACGCCGCTCGACGCCGGTTTGTGACAGGTTTTTGGATATTTCTGAAGGCCGGCTCGGCGGTTTGCTAAACTCGCTGTGAATGCCTCAAATCCTGGACGGTATCGCCGTCCGCAACGAAATCCTGAGCGGCCTGAAGCCGCGCATCGCAAAACTCAAGCGTAAACCCGGGCTGGCCGTGGTCCTGGTGGGCCACAATCCGGCTTCCGAAGTTTACGTTCGCAGCAAGATCAAGACCTGCGGCGAAATCGGTATCTTCAGCGAAAAACTGACGCCTCCGGAAACCGTCACCACGGAAGAAATGCTGGCGGTGATCGCCGATCTCAACCGGCGTCCCGATATCGACGGCATCCTGGTGCAGATGCCTTTACCCAAGCATGTAGACACCCGGACGGTGTTGGAAAGTGTTGCGCCCGATAAAGACGCGGACGGGTTTCATCCCACCAACGTCGGCCATCTGGTGGCCGGACGGCCTGCGCCCGCGGGCGTGCACTCCGGCGGGCATCATGGAACTGCTCAAGTACTACAAGATTCCCGTCGATGGACGCCGCGCCGTGGTCCTGGGACGCAGCGATATCGTCGGCAAGCCGATGGCGCTGATGCTGCTCCATGAAAACGCGACCGTGACCATCTGCCACTCCCGCACCGCCGAGCTCGCCGACGAATGCCATCGCGCCGATATCCTGGTGGCCGCCATCGGCAGGGCGGGAATGGTGACCAGCGAATTCCTGGCTCCCGGCGCCACGGTGATCGACGTGGGCATGAACCGCGTGACCGATCGCGCGGAAGCGGAACGGCTGGGCAAAGCCGACGAGTTCGATCGCAAGGGCTCCGTCCTGGTGGGCGACGTTCATCCCGTCGAAGTGGCTCGCGTGGCTTCGGCGTATACGCCGGTACCGGGAGGCGTGGGTCCCCTGACCATCGCGATGCTGATGGCGAACACCGTGGAGCTCGCCGAGCGGCATCAGGCGGCGGCCGCGACCAGCTAAACAATGCTTAAAGTGGGCCTCACTGGCGGTCTGGCCAGCGGCAAGAGCTTCGTGGGCCGCGCTCTAGCCGACCTCGGCTGCCTGCTGATCCAAGCGGACGTGCTGGGTCGTCAGGTGCTCGAACAGGGCGGGGAAACCTACGACGCCGTGGTTGCGACCTTCGGCAACCAGATCCTGGACCCGGACAGCAAAATCAATCGAAGGCGGCTCGCGAAGATTGTTTTCTCGGACCCCGAGCAGCTTGCCAAGCTGAACGCCCTGGTCCATCCTCCGGTAAAGGAGCGGGAGCGGGACCTGGTGGCCGAATTCGCCCGCGAGCATCCCGATGGCATCGCCGTAACCGAAGCTGCGATACTGGTGGAGACGGGAAGTTATAGGGATTACGACCGTTTAATCGTCGCCGTCTGCCGCCCCGAGCAGCAAATCGAGCGGTCGATGGAGCGGGACGGAGTCAGCCGCGAGGAAGTCCTCAACCGGTTGAGCCGCCAAATGCCGCTCGAAGAGAAGGTGAAGCATGCGGACTTCATCATCGACACGTCCGGAAGCAAGGAAAACACCCTTCAGCAAGTCCGGACCGTGTATGAATCGCTACGGAAACTGAATCCATGAGGCTACGAACATTCTTAATCGCCGCGGCTCTGGTGGGCGTGTTTGTGTTCCTGACCAGCCGCCAGAATTCGCCGGTGCGCACGTTGTGGACGGATCGGGGGCCCGTATGGACCGGGCCGTCGGTGGCCTACTCCGCCGGGCTCAGCTCCGACGAGAACAATAACATCGAGATCTACAAGGCCGCCAAGGAAAGCGTCGTTTATATCACCAGCACGACCTACCAACGCGATTTTTTCTTCGGAGTGCAGGCGGTGCAAGGGCTGGGGTCGGGATTCCTGATCAATGCCGAGGGGCAGATTCTCACCAACTATCACGTGATCAGCGGCAGCTCCGACGTGGAGGTGACTCTGGCGCCGGATCAAAAACCCTACAAGGCAAGGGTGCTGCACCGCGATCAGGCCCACGATCTTGCGCTGATTCAGATCGATCCCAGGAAGAAGCTCACCGCGTTTCTCAAGCTGGGCGATTCCGAAGGCTTGCAGGTGGGGCAGAAGGTGCTGGCGATCGGCAATCCGTTCGGCCTCGCGGGAACCTTGACCACGGGCATCGTGAGCTCGCTGCACCGCAAGATCCAAAGCGAGGAACGCGGCAGCGATCTGGAGGATATGATCCAGACCGATGCGGCCATTAATTCCGGCAACAGCGGCGGACCGCTGCTCGATTCGCAAGGCAACGTCATCGGGATCAACACGGCCATTTACGGCCCCAACGGCGGGAGCGTCGGCATTGGTTTCGCCATTCCCATCAACCGCGCCAAGGTGATGCTGGGGGATTTCAGATCCGGCAAGCAGCCGGCATCGAGCGCTATCGGCGTGCAGACTTACTTGATCCCGGGCGACTTGGCGGAGCAGCTGCGGCTGCCCGCGAAGCGGCGGTTTGCTGGTGGCGCGAGGTGGGCCGCGGAACGCCCGCCAGCGCAGCCGGCTTGCGCGGGGCGACGCAACAGGCTCGACATCGGCAATTACCTTGTGCCCGTGGGCGGCGATTTCATCACCGCGGTGGACGGAAAGCGAGTGGAAGAAGAGAACGCGATCGCCAAGGCGGTGGCCCAAAAACACGCCGGCGATACGCTGGACCTGACCATCTGGCGCGACGGCCGTACCATGGATGTGAAAGTCACGCTCGCCGAGCAAAGCGACGGAGTCTTACTTATAATCCCAGGGCTGATAGATGCAGGTTCACTCCCCCGAACCCGCGATAGCTTCCACCGCCGGTGGAGATCCGCTTGGATCCTCCAGCGCGCGGCGAGCCCTGGCCGGATTCTTCGTATCCGGCGTGCTGCTCTCGTTCCTGGGCGCCATCCTGTTTTCCTGGCAGCATCACCTCACATCGCAGTACGGCATCGTCGGACTGTATTACGCGGGACTGATCGCGGGCCTGGTGGGATCGGCCCGGATTTCGCCCGCTCTGCTGCGCCGCAAGGGCCTCGGCTGGACGCTGGCGCTGGCGTGCGGACTCGCCGGAGCGGCATTTCTCTACCTGGCGTTCGTCTCCCCGCCGTTTTCGCCGTGGTGGCGCGTGGCGGGCATGGCGATCGTGGGATTCGCCGCGGGCCTGCTGCACACGGCGATCTTTCATGCGATCTCACCGATGTACCGCCACGATCCGGCGGCCACCGTGAACCTGGCGGGCATCCTGTTCGGGTCGGGATGCTTCACGCTGGCGATCCTGATTTCGGGGACGTTTTATCTCTACACGGCGGCGGCGGTTCAGGTCTGGATCGCGGTGATTCCGGCGCTGTTCGGCTGGATGTACTGGAAGACGCCGTTTCCGGCAGAGCCGGCGCTCCAGTTGCCCCCGCCGCAGAACATGTTTTCGGCGCTTCGCAGCACTGGAGCCGTGCTGTTGAGCCTGCTGTTGTTCTTCCAGTTGGGAAATGAATGGGCGCTGGCCGGCTGGCTCTCGCTTTTCTTGAACCAGCGGCTCGGCATCAGCCCGACGACCGCGCTCGGGATGCTGGCGCTGTACTGGTTGGCATTGACGATAGGACGAGCGGCCTCGCAATGGATCCTGCCGCGCGCGCGGCACGGAAGATTGTTGCTGGGGACGGTCACCGCGGCCATGTTCGGCTGCATCATCCTGGGGGCGACCGACAACAAGTTCGGCGCCATCACCGGCGTGTTGCTGGTGGGTCTGGCATTTGCGCCGATTTATCCGCTGGTGGTGGAAAAAATCGGCCACCGGTTTCCGTATTATCACCCCGGCTTTTATAACGGAATCTTTTCTCTGGCCATGGCGGGAGGACTTCTCACTCCGGGACTGATGGGCTACATCGCTTCCGTCTACGGCCTCCGCATCGATCATGTTGATGCCGCTGATCGGGTCGGTGGTGGTGTTTGTTTTGCTGCTGCTGATCTGGCTCGAGTCGCGGCTGAGGGCTTATAGCTCGCCGCCGGCGTCATCGGCGCATTCGGCGTAGCAGTCGCCTACAGCTGGCGACTTCCACGTAATCGACCGATGTGTGTGGCTCCGGGATTGGCTCGCCGACCTCGCGCATGGCCTCGAAGTGCACAACCAGGGCGTCTTGAAAATTCCGGCGCGTTTCTTCTTCCGTGTCGCCAGCTGCCGCACATCCCTCAACATCCGGCGAATAGGCGGAATAGCCCGTTGCTGTTGGCTCGATGACCACTGGATAGCGTTTCGTGCTCAATTTAGTCCTGCTCTCCTGAGTATACCTTTCAACGCGTTGATGCCATGTTCGCTAGTTAGGTGCTTTCCCCCAGCCGTGACCGGCGGGCGCTGTCCGTGAGGACGGGGGCTATTTGCCGCTGACGAATTCCCGGCCGCGCTTCTCCGGTCCCAAGCCCACCGTAACCGCCGCGAGCAGAAGAACCAGCGCCGCCATCACTCCCATCGCCGTCGAATAGCTGAAGGCCGCGGCGAAGCGAGCTTCGATATACGCCGAACCCGACGCGACCAGCACGCCGATCTGGTAACCGAAGCCGGGGAAGAAGCCTCGGGCCTCGGGCGGCGACAGTTCGTTGATATGCGCGGGGATGGCTCCCCACGCCCCCTGCACCACCACCTGCATGAGGAACGCCCCCAGCATCAGCAGGGCCTTCGTGGGGGCCAGGATCCACAGCGGAATCACCAGCAGTCCGCATAACGTCACGGTGGAGATCGTGCGCCGCCGGCCCCAGGTACTGGAGAAGTGCCCCAGCGCGACGCCGCCGATGATCGCGCCCAGAACGCCGATGAAGGTCACGATCGAGGTGTCCTGCGGGCTGAAGCCGCGCTGGCTCTGGAGGAAGGTCGGATACATGTCCTGGGTGCCGTGCGAAATGAAGTTCATGGCGGACATGAGGAGGCACAGGTACAGGAACAGCTTCCAGTTCGAGAACAGGACCGCGCGGTAGGTGGCCGCATCCGTTTTCGTTTCCTTCCACGCGCGCGATTCCTCGACACTCACGCACAGCAGGATGGTGATCAGCGCCGGGATCGCGCCGACGAAGAACATGGCGCGCCAGCCGAAGTAGGGAAAGATGGTGAAGTACGCAATCGCGGCCAGGCCATTGCCCACGGCGTAGCCTTCCTGCAGGATCCCGGAAGCGATGCCGCGCCACTTGACGGGCACCGATTCCAGCGCGAGCGAAGCTCCCACGCCCCAATTGCCGCCCATGCCGACGCCGTAGAGCAAACGGAGAAGGAAGAACGCCGTGTAGCTGGGTGCGAGGCCGGACAGAACTTCCATCAGCGTGTAGAACGCGACGTTGGCGATCAGAATGGGGCGGCGTCCAAAGCGGTCGGCGAGCAGGCCGAAGACGAATGCGCCGACGGGGCGCGTCATCAGGCTGGCGGTGATGGTGAGCGCGACGTCGGGCACGGAACGGCCGAAGTCTTTGGCGATGGCGGAGACGCAGAAGACCAGGACGAAGAAGTCGAAAGCGTCGATGGTCCAGCCGAGGAATCCGGCGGCGACTGCCTTCCGCATATTTCTGGTTTCGGCAGCGCTGGTCGCGGCAGGCATCTGGACCTGTGTAACACATCCAGCCGCGCGAGTGCTTTTGGGCGATCATTCGGGCGATACCACCTCGTGAGAACAAATCTCTGAAGCGCCGGTGGGACCGGATTTCCGCGGCGTTAGGCGCGATTGGAGAAGGCTACCGGAACCGGTTCCCGTGTTGCCCAGGTTCTTATATACTGATCATGCGCTGGACAAGGCACCGTCGACTTTCACCTATAGCGAACCATTCTGTCTCGAATGGCGCCCGATCGAGCGAATCCGACGAATTTCCAGATCATAGTATCGATGATCTTTTCATCAGTGTAAGCGCGCCCAACGCTGAAGCGCGCGCGAAACGTCGCAATAGCAGGTCCGAGTAGGCCGTCTTTCAAGATGCGGTCATATTCTGCAATGAGGAACCGGTATGATTCGATTAGTCGTTTAAGCTTGCTTTCCGTCGTTTCTGATTGACTTCCCGTTGGAAGGAAGAAGAAGGCTTCGACCGTGCTGTCGTACACAGGCAGCCGGGGTCTCAACATATGTACCATCTTGCTCGCAAAAGAAAATTGAAGTGACCGCCGGCCGTCGCCGTGGGTGGGCACTGTCAAAAGATCTCTCACTACTCTTTCCTGGACAATATCATCAGCCTCAGCTTGTCTGTCTTGTTCAAGCTGTTTCAATTTCTCGAAGTACGAAAAATAGGCATCAACAAACTCTCTACCTAGCCGGGCGGCGTTGAGTTGCCAGTATCTCCGGTAAGTACGCTGGAAGTCACCGTCTGTGCTTACGTCGGTCTTCCAGACCGTGTCGGTGAGCTCGACGTAGGGCTGGACATCCTTCGCGCGATCAATTCGCGAACACAACAGATCGATGCTTTCATTCAGACGCGCGTACATACCAAGGCCTAGCCTTCAACCACCGGCCTGCCGGGACTCTTCGATCATTTCAACCACCTGTTTCACTATCTTGGGGTGCAACACTTTTCCGGAGTGGAAGGGCACGGTGACGCGGAGTTCACCCTTTCCGTAGATCCTATGGCTGCCCTTGGAACGCAAAAGCTCAAATCCGGCTTGCAGAAGCAGGCTCTCAGCTCCGACGCCGTTAGTCGCGGAGCCTTAGGCATTCACTTCGACGGTCGTCGTCAGGATCTCCCGGCTCAGATGCTGATTACGTTCCTCGGGCGGCAGCGTCTCAAGGTAGAGTTCGATCGCTTCTCGAACATTCGCGACGGCCTCTTCGAGAGTATCCCCTTGCGATTGACACCCCTTGAGTTCCGGGCACCATGCGTAGAAGCCGTGCTCGTCCTTCTCGATGACCACGCTCGCTTTACGGACCATGCTCCGAGTTTAGCTTACCTGCAGTCAAAGTCGGCGACTCCAGCTTGCCTCAAGAGCGTGAATGCAGTTAAGGTTGGTGGAGTGAGAACCAGCCGCCGAGCTTTCCTGGCGTCGAGCCTGCTATCGCCCTTGCTCCTGCCCTTGCGCGCCGCGCCCAATGTCCACGTCACCGGTTTCGAACTGCTCCCCGTGCGGGCGACCGAACGGACCGTCTGGCTGATCGTCCGGCTCAGCACGGACCGCGGCCTTACGGGACTGGGTGAGGCCTCCGATGCGTTCGGTTTCGCGAACACCACGAAACAGGACGCCCTTCGCATGGAGTCCGAGCTGCGCAAGTTCTTCGGCCTGGTCCAAGGGACGTCGCCGCTGGACATCGAAGCCTACCGGCAGAAGGCCGAGCCCATCGCGGCCGCCGGTGGATTGGTCTCGGCAACCGCGTACAGCGCCATCGAACAGGCGCTCTGGGATCTGGCCGGGCAGGCTCTCGAGATTCCGGCTTATGACCTGTTCGGCGGTAAGGTCCGGGATCGGCTGCCGGTCTACGCCAACATCAACCGCGCGACCACTCTCCGCACGCCGGAAGGCTTCGCCGCGACGGCCAAGAGGGCGGTCCAGGATGGCTTCCGCGCGATCAAAGGTGCGCCGTTCGATGGCTTTCCCAAGCCCGGCGCGTCCCAGGCCGAAATCCGTGCGGCGGTCGACCTGGGAATCGCCTGCGTCGCGGCCATGCGCGAAGCGGCGGGTCCGGACGTGGAGGTGATGGTGGACTGCCATAGCTTCTTCGACGTGCCTCTCGCGCAAAGCGTCGCCGAGCGGCTGGAGCGCTACAACCTGGCCTGGTATGAGGAGCCGGTCGCGCCGGAGCGCATCGAAGAGATGCTCCAGATCCGGCGGTCGATCCGGCAACCGATGGCGGCCGGGGAGCTTCTCTTCGGAGTAAAGGGATTCGAGCCGCTTTGCCGGAGCCACGCGGTGAACGTCATCATGCCGGACGTGAAACACTGCGGCGGTCTGCTCGAAATGACGCGGATTGCCGCGATGGCGCATGCCGATGGAGTTGCTGTCGCGCCGCACAATCCGAGCGGTCCGGTGTCCACCGCGGCCAATGTGCAGATCGGCGCGGGAATGGGGAACTTCCGCCTGCTCGAGTTGCAGTGGGGCGAGATCGGCTGGCGTTCGGAACTGATTCTCCCCGAGGAACGCTTCGAACGGGGCAATATCCAAGTCCCCGATCGCCCGGGCTTTGGAATTCGTCTGAACGACAAGCTCGCCAAATCGCATCCGGTGTGAATGTGCGATTCTCGGAGCATGGGACGACGCGTGGGCTGCGCTTCTACTAACTCTGATCTCGCCCTGCGCGGCTGCGGATTTATCTCAGGCCATCGATGCCCTGATGCAGGCGAGCCCGGCCGCCCGGGCCTCGGTCGGCATCCAGGTCGTTGACCTCAAGACCGGCAACACCCTCTATTCGCGGAACGCCGATCGACTATTTTTGCCCGCATCGAACATGAAGCTGTTCACGGCGGCGCTGGCGCTGGAGCGGCTCGGTCCTGACTACCGGATGACCACGCGCCTGGTGCGCGCGCCGTCCGGCGATCTGATTCTGGTGGGCGGCGGCGACCCGTCGCTGTCCGGGCGCGCGTATCCTTACCAGAAAGAAACGCCCACCCCCAAGCCCAATCCTCTGCAAGCGATCGAGGAATTCGCCGATCAGGCGGTGGCGGCCGGGATCATGCGCGTGGACGGCGATATCGTCGGTGACGATCAGTTGTATCCCTGGGCGCCCTACCCGCCCAGCTGGACCGTGGACGACGTGACCCAGGAGGACGGTGCTCCCGTGAGTGCGCTCACGGTGAACGATAACGTCATCACCCTCGCGATTCATCCCGCGGCGCGGGCGGGCGATCTGGCGGCGATCTCGTTGGAACCCGCGTTCGAGTATTTCGCCGTCGACAATCGCGTGCTCACGGTGGCCGGCGAAAAGCAAGCCCGCATCCGGCTGACGCGCATGCCGGGGTCGCGGCAGGTTCTGCTGTGGGGCAGCATTCCGTTAGGCGGAGCAACGGCTCGCGAAACGGTGGCCGTGGACGATCCGGCACTGTTCGCGGCCTGCGCTTTGTACGACGCTCTGGCGCGCCGCGGCGTGGCGATCCGGGGACGTCCCGTAGCCCGTCACCGGGCGATCACGGAAGATCCGTGGCCGGTCGAAGGGCGACGTGATCGCGACGCGCACGTCTCCGCCCATGGTCGAAATGCTCCAGGTGATCGAAAAAGTCAGCCAGAATCTGCATGCGGAGCTGATGCTGCGGGAAGTGGCGCGTGTCACCCGCGGCACAGGCACACGTGAATCGGGCCTCCAGGAACTCGCGGCATGGCTCGCCAGTATCGGAATCAAGACCGAGGAATGGCGCGCGGAAGACGGATCGGGTTTGTCGCGGAATGATGAAGTTTCGCCGCGGGCAATGACCCGGCTGCTGAGCTACATGGCCGCTTCGAAGAATGGGGCTGCCTGGCTGTCTCTGCTTCCGGTGGGGGGAGAAGACGGAACCCTGGAGCACCGCCTGTGCTGCGTATCGGACGCAAGCGCCGCGAAGCAGGTGCGCGCCAAGACCGGGAGCTTGACGCGGGCGGTCGCGCTTTCAGGCTACGCCGACAGCCGCACTCGCGGACGGCTGGCCTTTTCGATCCTGGTCAACAACTTTTCCGCGCCTCAGGCCGAGGTGCGGGCCTGGGTTGATAGAATAGCGTTAGCGCTTGTTGAATGAGATCAGTGGAGTAATCTATGCCTATCTTTGAATACCTGTGTGAAGACTGCGGTAACAAGTTCGAGAAGCTGGTGCGCCGGTCCGCATCGGAAAATGGCTCCAACGGTGTGCACTGCCCATCCTGCGGCCAGGAGCATCTCAAGCAGCAGTTCTCGACCTTCGCCGCGCACGCCAACGGCGCCTCGCACGCGCAGGACCGAGATGCCTTCGTGTCCCTCCGGCATGTGCCAGACGCCGGATCTCTGCGGCCGGAACTAAGCGCCGCCCGGGCCTTTGAGCGCGTTCTCGACCGCCTCCACCAGCATCTGCGGAAGGAACGGCTTTTGCAGAAACCCGATGCCCGCGCCGCGCGGCACGTAGGGATACCCGCTGGTAATGATCGCGGGAAGCCCGGGCCGGATCTGGCGCATTCGCTCGATCAGTTCTTCTCCGTTCAGTGAGGGAAGCGAAAGATCGGTGATCGCCATGGAGAAGCGGTCCGGCTCCGCTTGAAACCGTGCGAGCGCCTCTGTGGCATCGCCGCAGGTTTCGACTTGATATCCGAGCCGTCCCAGGTATCGGCTCAGAAGATCCAGAAGCTTCGGCTCGTCGTCAACAATCAGCAACATTCCGGCTCGGCGTCGAGATCAGTGAAAGGACAGAGGGATATCGGCCGGGCTGAAAGAGATTCCGATCGTGGCGCGATAGCTGTCCTGCAGAAACACACCATTGATGATTTCCTGATGGCGGGCATCGTAGCGGGCAAATATCTGGATCGGATTGGTGATGGAGTAGGTGACCCCTCCGCCGCCCGTGAACTGGGTATAGGGCTGCAGATTCTGACCGATTCCCTCCAATCGAGCGTACCCGCCGGTGGCGGAAAAGCTCCATTTACGGGCGGCGGTGTAGCTGAAGCTCGCGCTTCCCGTGTCTTGGCGAGAGGTCAGATAGACGCCGTTTCCCGCGGAAATTCCGCTTTGATATCCAAACGACAAGGAGGCGCGGTGAAACTGCCGGTTTAGAGAAATATTCCACTCCGGAAACATGCTTTTCTGGTAGAACGTTTGTGTCGTGCTGCTGACGCCCAGCAGCGCGGCGATCACGGGATCCACGGCGACTTGCTGAAGTCCTTGGACCTCCACCTCATCTGCTCCCCCCTGCAAGCTAAACGTCCAGAACTGGCCGAACTGAGTGGCAAAGGTTCCGGTGAATGAATTGACATCGGATTCGCCGAAGGCCTTCGGAAAATCATAATGCGTGTGTTGATAACCCACTCCCAGCGTGGTCCGTTGCGTCACGCGATGCTGAATTTCGCCGTGGAGCGTGTAGCCTTGCATGCCGATCAAGCCCGTCGCCTTTCGCCAGACGCCAAACCCGTCGCCTCCGAAGGTCAAGGTGGTGTGCGCTGACAGGAGAAAATTCACGTCCATCGTCGACTGAAGATACTCCATACGGTTATCGAACAGCAGGGAGGATGGAGTTACAACGGAATCCGTCACGGCGGGAAGATAGCCCGCGAAAGCAATGCCTTGCGAGATGATGCCGGCGGTCTGACGCAGATCGAAGATCAGGCGCCGCGATTTCTGGTAAGTGTACCCCAGCGCCAGCGTATTGATCGGAGCCGTCGTAGAAAGTTTGCTGGCTGTAATGCCGGTAGGTCCCTTGGTAGTCAAGTCCCAGGCGTGCGTGATGGAAATTGTGGACGCCATAAGCTCCCACAGAGGCTTCGACTCCGTACAATCCGCCCACCGTTACCAGTTGACCATTGCCATCTACCGAGTAGGGCAAGAGGCCAGTGTCATAGATTCCGTTGACGCCGGCGAAGAACCGCATGTCTACGTCCTGGCCTGCCCGAGTGCCGATATCCCCCGCGCCGCGGCTCAGGATACCTGGCCCGAGATAATCGCTGATTTGCGCGGTCATGGTCGAGCAACAGGCCAGGACTATCGCTATCATTCGGGTTTTCAAAAGGGTTCCTCCGGTTCGGTCGGTTGGTAGACTCAAGGCAGCAACAATACCGAGTCTGACGCCGTCCAATGGTTGTGTCAACTTCCCGTACGGCTGCCTGCCTTGTGTGGCGGTGAAAGGATCGACGGTCACGCGGCATTCCTTTAGCGAAAGGATCTCCTCAATGCGAAAACTCCTTCTTTTGGCTCAGATAGCTCTGGTGGGGCCGGCCGCCGTACAGATTATGGCTGCCGACCTGCCGATCCGGGAAGTCATTCTCTATAAGCACGGCGTGGGCTATTTCGAGCGCTCGGGTGAATTACGGGCGGGCGAGACGGCCCGGCTCGATTTCAAGGCCTCCGACATGAACGATGTTCTGAAATCGCTGACCGTTTCGGACCGAAACGGAGGGGTGATCGGCGGTATCCGCTACGACGCAGCGGAACCTCTTGAGAAACGCTTGCAGGACTTCCCCTTCGCCTTGGACCGGCAGGCGTCCCTGGCGGCGTTTCTGGACCAGATGAAGGGCGCGCGCCTGGAACTGCGGCTGGGGCCGGACACCGTCGCCGGGACCATCGTCAGCGCCAGGACGTCCAAGCCGGACGAAAAGACGCCGGAGCGCGAGACGGTGGTTCTGCTGACCGATACGGGCGAGATCCGGACGTTCGACCTGGGCGCGGCGAGTTCCGTGAAGTTTTCGGATCCCAAACTTCAAGGCTTGCTGAGGGATTACCTGACGGTGCTGAGCGGGGCACGCTCGAAGGATCGCCGCAGCGTGTACATCGACGCGGCGGGTACCGGGACGCGGCAACTGGCCGCGAGTTACATGACGCCCTCGGCGGTGTGGAAGTCGAGCTACCGCCTGATCTTCGGGCCGCAGGCGGAAGCGACGCTCGAAGGCTGGGCGATTATCGACAACACCTCGGGCGACGATTGGACCAACGTGAAGCTCTCGGTGGTTTCCGGGCGTCCGATTTCGTTCATCACGCAGTTGTACGAGCCGAAGTATGTGACAGCGTCCCACGGCGGAGCTGGCGGAGAATCAGGCGGTGGCGCCGGTGGTGTTGCAGGGAGCGATTGGCGGCAAAGGACCGGTGAATCGGGCGTTCGCGGCGGCTCCGGCGGCGGCCCGCGAGGCACTGGCGGACAATCTCCTGAAGACAGAGGCGGGCCAGTCGTCGTCCATCGCGCCTGTGACCGATACGCGCGATCTGGGCGAGCTGTTCGAATACAGCTTCTCTGGACCGGTCTCGGTCAAGCAAGGCGAATCGGCCATGCTGCCGTTTCTCCAGCAGAAGATAGGCGCGCGAAAGCTCCTGATCTACATGGAGAGCTTCGGGCTGCATCCCATGAACGCCGCGGAGATCGCCAATTCCACCGGAAAGACGCTGGACGGCGGGCCGATCACCGTTTACGACGCCAACGCCTACGCGGGCGAAGCGCTGGTGGAAACGCTGAAGGCCGGCGACAAGCGGCTGATCACATACGGAGTCGATCTGGGTGCGCGTGTGACCACGGCCTTCGATTCGTCGAAGGCCAACGTTCGCGAGATTCACTTCTCGCGCGGGGTTCTGACGACTCGCAACGCGATTCAGGAGACCAAGACCTACACGATTAAGAACGTCGATCCGGGACGCAAGACCGTGATCATCGAGCACAAGCAGCGCCCGGGCTATAAGCTCCTGGACATGAAGCCTACCGAAACCACCGCCGACGCCTATCGCTTCGAAGTGAACGTGGGCGGCAATGCGACGGAGGCGTTCGCGGTGCGCGAGGAGCGAGTCTACGACCAGACCATGAGCATTTCCAGCATCACGCCGGATATCATCGCCACGTACCTGCAAAACAAGGCTCTGAGCGAGGCGGGCCGCCGCCAACTGGACCAGATCGCCCAGAAGAAGCGCGAGATCGCGGCCAACGACGGCCAGCTTCGCCAGGCTCAGGCGGATCTCAACAACCTGACCCAGGACGAAGAACGGCAGCGGAGGAACATCGAGAGCCTGCGGAACGTCGCCGGGCAGCAGAATCTGGTGCAGCAGTATGCGGGCCAGCTCGCGGCGGCGGAAGTGAAGCTGGCGGGACTGCGGGATCAGGAAAGCGCCCTGCAGCGGAAGAAGACCACGCTCGACGGCTGAATTAATCGAAAAGGCGGAGTTCTGAGCATGGGGACAGCCAGCCGATTTCGGGGCGATGCAGCGGACATGGGCGCGGTAGTTCATCGAAATCGGAAGGCAGTCCCCGAGTTCGTTAGCGAAAGCCCAGGCCGGTGATCACGACGCCCAGTTGACGCCGGTCGCCCGGCGCAGTGAAGGTTTTGTCGACAGACGACGGTCACGGTCGCGGCGGCGTTCGAAAGGTGGATCGGCGCTGTCAGCTTGTAGGATCCCGGACCCGGAAAGGTGTCTTCGGCGACCAGTTGGCCGTCGACGAGCAACTGCACGTGCCGTGCGGGAGCGGCCGGCGGAATGTAGAGCACGACTTCGACGGAATTGAGTTGTGTCAGGCGTCTTCAGGAGCACGGACGCGCGCTCGCTCGACCATCCATCAGGGGACAGGCCGGAGAGGATGTGCGCGGGGGCCTGGGGATCCTGCGGCTTGAGGTAGCTCAGCACGGGTTTGCGGTCGACTACGGTATCGGCGCGAACGCGATCCGCGGGTCCGCTTGAGATTTCGAAAGGCAGCAGACCGCCGGCGGCGCTCGAATACGCCGAGCGGTGGCTGAGCGAGATCAGGCGCAGGGGAATGCTGGGGAGTAATGTCCGCGGCGCTTACTTGCGCGACGGGATCGTTGATGGTGACGGCGCGCGACAGTGCGCTGGATACGACGATATCGCCGGGCTCGAGCGTTTGATCCCGCGAAAGAGGCAGCGCGCCCTCCGATTCCAGGTAATAGCGCAGGCCCCATTCGGCATCCACCCAGACGCGATGTTGGGCGGCGTCGGGGGCTAGGGTCTTTGCGAATTGGCGATAGCCATCCCAGTGCTGATAGTTGGCGGTCGCCAAAGCCAACGACAATATCATTTGCAAAGCGAATCCGGCCGCGAGCCAGCGAGGGGTGGCCGTGCGCGCGGCGAGGATCGCTACAGGCGCTGCGATCGGCAGCAGGTAGCGGGCAGATCCGGCGAAGAAGATCAGCAGCGCCCCGGCGAAGAAGATGACGGCCCACATGGCCAGGAAATCGCGGTGCA
The DNA here is from genome assembly GCA_963709895.1 of uncultured Actinomycetota bacterium. GTDB lineage: Bacteria > Actinomycetota > Actinomycetes > Mycobacteriales > Nakamurellaceae > Nakamurella. The sequence continues at coordinate 173,347 of CAVPYD010000015.1, forward strand.
GGGCCTCGGTGACTAACCACGAGAGAACCAGAACGCCGCATCCTACCGAGAGCCAGAACAGGGGATTGAGATCGTAGAACGCCGCGGCGAGTGTCGCTACGGCCGCCGCGATCAAACGCCATTTGTCTTTCTTAGCGAAAAACGCGGCGATCACCAGCAGCGGAGATACGATCCAGCCCGAATGGACCACCAGCGCGACGCCGCTGCGGAGCATGTTCGACGTCTTGTTGAAGGAATAACTGTGCATGTAGCCGAGCAGCACCGCCGCCGGAAGCTCGCCGCGCGTACGCCATTCCCAGAGCTGCCAGATCGCGATCGCGGCGGGCGCTGCAAGCGTCACGATCCACGCGGCCCAGGCCGCGCCCCCTTTGCGCCGCCGCTGGAACAGATACACGGCCAGGATCGGAGTGAGCAGAACGGCTTGATAGGCGGTTAAACCGGCGATCGCGCCTGCCAGCGCCGAACACATCAAAGCCGCGATGGACTGTTTGTCCACCGCGTAAACAAACAATGCGGTAGACGCCATCCAGAATGCGAGGAAGGGAAGATCGGCTTCGAATGAGTTCCCATTCACCACAAAGGCCGGAACCGCGATAAACAGGAGAGTGGCCATGAACGGCCGCTCGCAGAATCTGCGCGCCAGGGACCACATGGATAGCGCCGCGACGATCGAGAACAGCGTGTACGCCAGATGAAACGGAACTTCGCGCACGTCGCCCAGAGCCGCCAGCAGGATCCCCAGGATCCACGGGTTCACGGGGCCGTGCGAATGCCCGCGCATATCGACCATGTTGCCCGAGAACATGTAATGCGTATTCAGGGGATGCAGGGGATCGATCTGGGCGTGTTCGGCGCCGTAGAGGTAATCGACGTCGTCGCCCTGGATGGCTTGATGGAGGAACGGCAGCCGCAGCAGGAGGACCAGCGCGACGATCGCGAGAGTGCGTCCTACCACTGGGCTTTTACCACTGAACGGGTTTGCCGGGCTCGAGCGTCCAGACGTCGGTGCCGGGAAGATCGCGCAACAGTTCGATCAAGTTGCTCGGGCCGGCCGGTGAGCGCCGGAAACGTTCCGAAGTGCAGAGGGATGACGCGGCGCACATTCAGCATCCGGCAGGCGAGCGCCGCTTCGCGCGGACTCATGGTGTAGAGATCGCCGATGGGCAGGAACGCGAGCTCGGGATGATACAGGCGCTCGATCAGCTGCATGTCGGTGAAGACGTTGGTATCGCCCGCGCAGTAGACCACGCGGCGGTCGGGCAGGCGCATCACGTAGCCGGCCGCTTCGCCTCCGTAGACGATCTGATCGCCGTCGAGAATGCCGCAGCTATGGATGGCGTGGGTCATGGTGACGGAAATGGGCCCGACGGCGGCGGTTCCACCCTTATTCATGCCGAGCGTGTTCTTGGCGCCCTTCTTTTCGAGCCAATAGGCGGTCTCATAGATCGCCACGATCTGCGGCGAAAACTTCTTGGCCAGCGGCAGCACGTCATGAATGTGATCGAAATGGCCGTGCGAAACCAGGATGACGTCGACGCGGTCGATGGAGTGTCCTTTGGGGTACGCGGGATTCCCTTCGATCCACGGATCGACCAAAATGATTTCGCCAGTAGTCAGGCGGAACTGATAGGTTCCGTGACCTAGCCAGGTGATCTCAACCATCCCTAGATTTTAACTGTTGGCAGGAGCAATTCGGTTCACGCGAGTGATTTACCGAAACACAGGCTCGTGTCCGGCGATGAGAGATATTCGCCGAAGAGCGGGATGCGCGCGTACCCCATCGCCTCGTACAGCTTTATCGCGGGTGCGAGACGCGTCCCCGTCTCCAGCACGATCCTCGTTACGCCGATTAGCCGCGCCTCGCGCTCGAGGGCCTCGACCAGCGCGCGCCCGATGCCTCGGCCGCGAACGGACGGGTCCACATACATCCGCTTGATTTCCGCGGTCGTCTCGTCCAGCCGCCGCACCGCGCCGCAGCCGACCGCCACATCGTCGAGATAGGCGACCAGGAACGCGCCGTCGCCGGCAACTACTTGGGCGTCATTGAGGGAGAAATGCGTGGCGCCGGGTTCGGGAAACGTTGTCGTCAGTTCCGCATTCAGTGCCGCGATCAGACGGGCCGCGTCGGGCGAGGCCAGCGTGCTGCGGCGAATGTGTACGGTCCCCACGGTTGAAATCGTAGCACCAGCGGCCTTGCTCAGACCGGCCGCCCTTCGCTCAGGACTAACTCAGCGCTTCAACATGTTCTTCGCCGATGGTTGGGCGTGCCCCAGGATGTTATGCGGGCGATAGTTCTTCTCAAGCGCCGCGACTTCCTCCGCGGTGAGCTTGAGATCGACGGCCCCGATCACGTCCTTGAGGTGGGCGGCCTTGGTCGCGCCGATGATGGGCGCGGTGACGCCGGGGGCCTGCAAGACCCAGGCGCATGCGATCTGGGCTGCCGAGACGCCGCGCGCCTTGGCCGCGTTGGTAACAGCGTCTGCTACAGAGAAGTCGTCCTCGGAGTGATACATGTCTTTCGCGAACGTGTCCACCGTGGCTCGAGTGGTCGCGTCGCCGTCGCGCTTCCGGTTTCCGGTGAGGAATCCGCGCGCCAGAGGACTCCAGGGAATGACGGCGAGCCCCTGGTCGACGCACAGCGGAATCGTCTCGCGTTCTTCTTCGCGGTAGACCAGGTTGTAATGATTCTGCATCGACACGAACCGGTGCCAGTGATTCTCTTTGGCCGTGTACAAGGCCTTCGAGAGCTGCCACGCGGCCATGCTGCTGGCTCCGAGATAGCGTACCTTGCCCGCGCGCACCAGTGAATCAAGAGCATCGAGCGTCTCCTCGATAGGCGTCTTGGGATCCCAGCGATGGATCTGGTAAAGATCCACGTAATCCATCTGAAGGCGGCGCAGCGAATTGTCGCAGGCTTCGATAATATGCTTGCGGCTGAGGCCGCGCTGATTGGGACTCGGCCCCATCACGCCGTGCACCTTGGTCGCGACGACGATCTGATCGCGCACGGCCATCTCTTTCAGATGCGCTCCCGTGATCTCCTCGCTGAGGCCGATGGAGTAGACGTCGGCGGTATCGAAGAAATTGATGCCGGCGTCGAGCGCGATGCGGAAGTGCTCGCGCGCATCTTCTTTATTGACGTGCCAGCCCTTGGTGCCCAGCGCCCAGTCGGGCAGATCGCCACCGCCATAGCTCATGCATCCCAGGCACAGGCGGGACACGGTGATTCCGGTATTTCCGAAGTTGGTAAATTTCATCGTTATTAAATTTTAGCGGGATTGTGATTTCAACGAGGCCGCGGTAATTGGATGCCGTCGCCGAGCTGGGCGAATCCTGGAATGCTCACCGGCGTGTGTCCCGTGATGGGGATTTCGCCGAACAGCGCCTTGACCGCGGCGATTTCCGAAGGCAGCGACGAACTAAACGTGGTGAGAAACGCGGTGGCGTTCGGAAGGCTGGTCAGAAGATACGGATTCTCAAACGGCAGCAGCACTACGGGAACCGGCCCCTGTGTCAGGTTGATGAGAAACAGTTTCACGTCTTTCAGATCCGCCGAGACGGACGCGAAGGAGGTCGCGACGATTGCCGAACATCCAGTTGTATCGCCGGCGGTAGCTTCGAGGGCGGCAAGTGGAAGAGAGGTGTCGAGCGCGATGACTCGCCCATTCGGGGCGCGCCGGCGAAACTCCTGGATCGCCCGCTGTCCGAGTTGCGAGATGCGCAGCTCGGTGATCACGATCAGACAAGGGCGGCTAGCCGGGGAAAGGGGCAGCACATTGTGATCATTGCGGATCAGCGTTACGGCGTGATCGGCCACGGCTTGCGCTTTTTCCGCGGCTTCGGGAGAATCCAGCACGTCAGAAATCGCATCCAGATTCACGAGCTTCTTCCTACTGCTCAGGCCGACCGAAATCTTCGCGGCGAGCACGCGCGTCACACTCTGATCCAGACGCTTGCGGGAGATGCGGCCGTCCTCCACGGCGGCCACCACGGCGCGGATAGCTTTGTCCGGATCCGGCGGCATGAGCAGGACGTCGGCGCCCGCGACGATCGACCGCACGGAGCCTTCGCCGCTATCGAACAGCATCGCCAGTCCCTGCATTGTCATTGCGTCGGTGACGATCAGGCCCTTGAACTTGAGCTCATCGCGCAGCAGACCAGTGAGCACGTTGTGCGATACCGTGGCGGGCATGCCGGAAGGCTCCAGCGCGGGTACGGCCATATGCGCGGTCATGATGGAGTCGACGCCGTGTGCGATGGCGGCCTCGAACGGCTTCAGCTCCATCGCGTCGAGACGCTCGCGTGGCACTTCTAAACGTGGCAGGCCCAGGTGGCTATCGACATCGGTGTCGCCATGTCCGGGAAAGTGCTTGGCGGTGACCAGGACGCGGTTGGCCGGGTCGGAATGCGCGCCTTCGATAAACGCGGCGACATAACGCGAGACCTGCCCGGGATCTTCCCCGTAGGAACGCAGGTTGATGATGGGGTTGAGGGGATTATTGTTGACGTCGGCCACCGGCGCGAAGATCCACTGGATGCCCAGTGCACGGGCCTCGCGCGCGGCGATCAGACCTTCGTACTTGGTGGCCGCGAGATCGCCCGCCGCGGCAAACGCCATGCTGTGGGGAAATCGAGTGCCGCCGGTGACGCGCATGGAAGCGGCGCGCTCGAAATCCGAGGCGACCAAGAGCGGAGTCTTCGCCAGCCTTTGCATCTGATTCAGGAACAGGGCCATCGCGTGAGGCTCGGCGTTGCGGACCAAGCCGTACTGCGAGGCGTTGTTGATGATGATGCCGCCCACGCGCAGATCGGCGATCCAGTGGCGATACTTTTCGTAATCCGGAGACTTGGTGCTGTAGACGTCGCCATCGGCGGAGACGATCACCAGTTGCGCGACTTTATCGCGCAGGGTCATCGGCCTCATCAAGGCCTGGATGGCACGTTGTTCCGCAGTGAGGGGAACGGCTTTGGGCTTGGTCTTCGGCGTGGCGGCGATGATTGTCAGGGCGATCAGGAATAGAGCCATCAGCGGCCCGGCACGCATGTTCATAGCATCTCACTCTTATTGGGAAGCGAGGCCGCCACGATCTGGGCCACGTCGAGTAACTTGGGAGGCGAGGGCGATACGGCGGCCAGAGCATCGCGAAACATGGTGTTGCAGAAGGGGCAGGCGGCCGCGACGGTTCCTGCTCCCGTTGCAACTAATTCACGTACCCGGTTGTGACTGACGCGCTCGCCTTTCTCTTCGCCCAGGAACGCGAGACCGCCGCCGGCTCCGCAACAGAAGCTGCGTTCCCGGGCGCGCGGCGGGTCTATGACTTCGCCGGAACGCGCCAGCACTGCGCGTGGTTCGTCATACACGTTCCGGTAGCGGCCCAGGTAGCAAGGGTCGTGATAGACGATGTTGTCACCCTTCGACTGCGGGAGCCGATCGAGATGGCGAGCCAGAAACTCGCTGTGATGCTCGATGGGCGGGGCCTGTCCGTATTCCTGCCAGTCCGTCGAGATGGTGCGGACGCAATGCGGGCAAATGGAGACGATCTTCTTAGTCTTGCTCTGCTTCAGCGTTTCCAGATTCGCTTCGGCGAGCTGCTGGAACACCAAATCGTTGCCCAGACGCCGGGCCGGATCGCCGGTGCACTTCTCTTTCTGGAGCACACCAAACGTGGTCCCCAGGTACTTCATCACGCGGGCAAAGTCGGCGATGATCTCGCGGCCCTGCGGATCGTAGGCGCCCATGCAGCCGAGCCACAGGCAGTACTCCTGTGTTCCGTCGAAAATCGGCAACTGTTCCTTGGCGATGAACTTGTCGCGCTCGGCCGAGCCGAATCCGAGGGCGTTGCCGTTGCGTTCCAGGGCGAGGAACAGCTTGGTGCCGTAATCGTCCTCCCACTTGCCGGTGTTCACCGCGCCGCGGCGAAGTCCCACGATGATCGGCACGTGTTCGACGCCCACCGGGCACTGGTATTCGCACGCTCCGCAGGTGGTGCATTGGAAGGCGGCTTCCTGCGAGAGATATTTGCCGAAGAGCGGCTCTTCCGAGGCGGGACCGAACTCGTTCAGGTAACCGCGAACGCCCAGCGCGATCTTTTTGGGATCGAGAATCTTACCGGTGTTGTTGGCGGGACAATGTTCGGTGCAGCGGCCGCACTCGACGCACGAGTAGGCTTGCAGGGCAACGATCTGAGTCAGGTCCTTGCCGGTATCGAGGCCGAAATCCTCATCGCCTGCGAGTGGCGGAATCTTGGCGAAGCCCCCGCGCGAGAGGAATATCGTAAACGGGCTGAGTACCAGGTGCAGATGCTTGGTGTGCGGGATCAACGGGAGAAACGCCAGCAGCGCCGCGGTATGGGACCACCACAACAGTTTCGAATCGCCGATCCATAGCGCCGCCAGGTAGGTCGCCATCAGCAGAAAGATGAGCAGCGCGATCACGCCGGACTCGTACGACAGCTCGCCTAGCCATTTGGGTCGCAGGATGAACCGGCGCACGAACAATCCCGCGATCGAGATCGCAACCAAAACGGCAAATACGGCGGCGAATTGGAAATAGAAACTGCCGGGGGATAAAAAGGATCCGCCGAATCCGATCGCGATGTGATTCAGGGTGACCAGCGCAAAGGCGCAGAAACCCCAGAACACGAAAGCATGAGCCAGGCCCGGCAGAGGCCGCTGACGGATGACTTTGGCCTGGAGCATCACTTCCCAGAGCAACTCGCGGACCCGGGGCCCCAAGGGAAACAGCGAAAAGTCCGCATCCGGCTTGGACGCACGGATCTTGCGGAGCACGGATGCGAAGCGCCACCAGAAAGCGGCGACGGAGGCAGCCAGCAGCAGCGCGAGCAGCACCTTCCCAGTCACTGGCAGTTCAAACATGCTTATCCAAAAATGTAACATGCAGGGCCAGCCGGTTAGAATGATAGAGCATGCGTCATCTTGTTTCCGGGGCTGCCGGATTTATCGGCTCCCATTTATGCGATCGGTTGCTGGCCGACGGCGGCGAGGTAGTGGCTCTCGATAACCTGATCACCGGCGCGCGCCGCAATATCGAGCATCTGGAGAGCCACGCCAAGTTCACGTTTCGCGAATTCGACGTCACGAAACCCGTCGAAGAAAACGGCAAGTTCGATCACGTTTGGCACCTGGCGTCTCTGGCGAGCCCGAAGTTTTATCTGGCGTATCCCATTGAAACGCTCGAATCGGGATCGACCGCCACGCGCAACATGCTAGAGATCGCCCGCCGCGACCGCGCGCGTTTCCTGATCACCTCTACTTCGGAATGCTACGGCGATCCGCTGGAGCATCCCCAGGTAGAAACGTATTGGGGCAACGTGAATCCGGTTGGGCTGCGCTCGTGTTACGACGAGAGCAAACGCTACGCGGAAGCCATGACCATGGCGTACCATCGGACGCACGCCGTGCGCACCAATATCGCGCGGATCTTCAACACCTACGGGCCCCGCATGGCGCTGGACGACGGCCGCGTGGTTCCGGCGTTCATGGACCAAGCGCTGCGCGGCGAGCCGCTGACCATATTCGGCGATGGTTCGCAGACCCGCAGTTTCTGCTACGTGAGCGATATGGTCGAGGGGCTGGTTCGGCTGGCGAATTCGGAGGAACGTTTTCCCGTGAACCTCGGCAATCCCGTGGAACTCACCATCCTCGAATTTGCCGAACGTATTCAACGGCTGATGGGAATCAAGGCGCCGATCGTGCACCAGCCTCTGCCTTCCGACGATCCGAAACGGCGGCAGCCGAATATCGGCAAGGCGAAGCGAGTTCTCGGGTGGGAACCGAAGGTGAACCTGGAAGACGGGCTGCGGGAAACGGTGGAATATTTTAGGTCGAGATTAGCGACCGCCTGACCGTAGCGCGCAGACCGCCAGCACCACCCACGCGGCGATAAACGACACGCCGCCGAACGGAGTGATTGCGCCAAGCGTCCGCACTCCCGTGATCGCTAGAACGTACAGGCTGCCGGAGAACAGCACGATTCCGACGAGCAGCAGCCAGCCTGTCCAGTTGCCTGCCGACTCCGAAATTAATCGCGCGCGGACGAGCAAAGGCACCGCCAGCATTCCCAGTGCGTGAAAGAAGTGGTAGATCACGCCCTTTTCGTAAACGCCCACGGAGTAGGCGTCCAGGCGGCCCTGCAATCCGTGGGCTCCGAAAGCGCCGATGGAAACCGCGAGAGCGAGCATGATCGCAGCGGTAGCGGTCCAGTTCATCACGTTTAGATTA
>CAVPYD010000016.1:0-20746 GCA_963709895.1 uncultured Actinomycetota bacterium
TAGTGTCCCTCGCCATCCAAGCGCTACATAAGTGATATGGTGAGGCATGGCACGGACGGGTCGACCAAAAGCGAAGCTGGAATTGACTTCTGCCGAACGAGAGCAGTTGGAGCGGTGGGCCCGCCGCCGGTCCTCGTCACAGGCCCTGGCACTTCGGTCCCGGATCGTCCTCGAGTGCGCCGAGGGCGTGCCGAACAAGGAAGTCGCGGCCCGATTGGGAGTCTCGCAGCCGACCGTCGGTAAATGGAGGAGCCGGTTCCTCGAACTCCGGCTGGATGGCCTGGCGGATGATCCACGTCCTGGACGGGTGCCATCAATCACCGCGGAGCAAGTGGAAAAGATCGTGGTCGACACCCTGGAATCCACCCCGAAGAATGCGACTCACTGGTCTCGTCGGTCCATGGCGGAGAAATCCGGGCTTTCCGCGTCAACAGTCGGACGGATCTGGCACGCGTTCGAGCTCAAACCGCACCGCGCCGATGGTTTCAAATTGTCCAACGATCCGATGTTCGTAGAGAAGGTCTACGACGTCGCTGGGTTGTACCTCAACCCCCCGGAGTCCGCGGTCGTGCTCTGCGTTGACGAGAAGTCGCAGGTCCAAGCCCTGGCGCGGTCCCAGCCGGCGTTCCCAATGATGCCCGGAATGCCCGAGAAACGAACCCACGATTATGTCCGTCACGGCACGACCAGCCTATTCGCGGCGTTCAACACTGCCGACGGCACCGTGATCTCAAGCCTGCACCGCCGGCATCGCACCATCGAGTTTCGTAAGTTCCTGATCAAGATCGACTCTGAGATTCCGCAAGAACTGGACATCCACCTGGTCTGCGACAACTACGGCACCCATAAGACCCCGGCGATCCGCAAATGGTTGGCCGACCATCCGCGCTTCTATATGCACTTCACGCCGACATATTCCAGCTGGATCAACCAGGTCGAAAAGGTGGTTCGGCTGCATCACCGACCAACTCATCCGGCGCGGCGACCACCGCTCCGTCCAGGCGCTCGAGGCTGACATCCGCAATTGGATCAAGGCGTGGAACGAAGACCCGAAACCCTTCATCTGGACCAAGACCGCTGAACAGATCCTCGGCTCGATCCGACGACTTATAGAACGAGTCAATGGCGCAGCACACTAGCAGCCGAACTTGTCCAGCGATCCGGTGACCTTGGTCGCGACCTCCTGATAGTCGTCATCGGGGAACAACGCCCCCCAACGTCAGGTACGTGATCACGTGCGCGGGCAGCTTGCCGTCCGACCTGCGTTCCCAGACCCTGCACGCGGTGATCGCGTCGTCCACCGCGTCCCTGCGGAACCGAGTCGACCAGCATCCCGAGAGTCACCTGGACCGGATTCAGCAACACAGCAGCAGCCACGACGCTGATCACAGCAGTCACACCCGTCACGCCACGCCGATGAGCAGCACAAACAGCAAGATCAACTTTAGCTACGTGGCATTGCGCCTCCACTGGTCACCGCCGCCTGGATTTCTCCGCTCCCGCCACCCGGTTCCAGATCATCGGATCGGCGCAGTTCGCTACCTTCAGCGGTCGCAGCGACGGTGCCGATTGTCAGCTCGTCGACCGCGTGCCGTCTGGCGTCCATCACGGAAAGGGCGGAATGAACTGTTGGGGTCCGGTGCTTGGTCCGGTGCCGCCACTCTCGCCGCCGCTGCCCAGCAGAATGCGGGTCATCGCGTTGCGTTGGTCGAGCAGTTCGTCCAATGCCGCGGTCAGGTCGGCCGCCGACACCGAGAGTTGGCCGGGCCCGACCTCCCGTTCGGCAGCCCCTGATCCGATGGTGCGTTCGGCGGCTCCGACCGCGGCCCGTCGGATGAGTTCCTTGACGAACGATGCGGTGACCCCGTCGGTACGCCGCAGGACATCGTCCAGCCCGCTGACATCGATCTCCAGACGTCCGCGGTAGAGCTCGAACAACGCCCGGCGGGCCGCCAGGTCCGGCAACATCAACTCCACCGCTCGATCCACCCGTCCCGGCCGGGCGGCCAATGCCGGTTCCAGCAGATCGGCCCGGTTTGTGGTGAGCACGAAGAGCACGTCGGCGTCCTCGGCGAGCCCATCCATTTCGTTGAGCAGCTGGAACAACAGCGGGTGCTGCCCTGGATGCCTGCCCCGGTCTTCCGCGATCAGATCGACGTCCTCGATCACCACCATCGATGGCTGCAACGAGCGAGCCACCGAGCATGCCTCCGCGATGAGGTGGAGGGCACTGCCGGACAACTCGATGACGGTGGTGCCGGTCAGGCTGCTCATGAGATAGCGAACGGTGTGCGTCTTGCCGACTCCGGGCGGGCCATACAGCAGCAGCCCTCGCTTGAGGTGCTGACCGGCGTCCAGCAGTTCGCGGCGGTACCGGGAGACCAGCAGGACCTGCCGGTCGATGGCAGTGAGCGTGTCCCGGTCCAGCACCACCTGGTCCTCGCGCAGAACCGGACGGCGATGAAACTGCAGCAGCGTCCGACCCGGCCCGAACATCTCGCCGCCGAAACTGAGCACCTGTCCGCGGAACACGTTGTGCCGCAGGGTCAACTCGCGGATCTCGCGGGCGACGCGCTGCGCCTGCTCAGGGTCCGTGCTGACGATCTCGACCGTGGCTGACTGACGACCCCAGTCGGGTTCGGGGCCCTGCAGCAGAAGAACGGTGCGCGTGCCGCCGTCGTCGACGAGGTAGAGGCCGCACCGCACGCAGGGCCGCACCGCCGCATCCGGGCCGCAGGCGGCGTTGATCCGGGCGACGTTGCCCGGCCGCGGTCCGTGACCCTCGGGCCACAACCCGCCCGCGGCGAGCAGGTCGGCCAGGCCGAACATCACCCCGTGCGACCCGGTGATCCCCTGCAGGTGCCAGGAACGGACCGGGTGGCCGAGCCAAGCGTCCACGCCACCCTGGACATTGACATGGTCGTAGGACGGCCAGGACTCCTGGACGACCGGGAGTTGGTCGCAACCATCACCAAGATGGGTGCGCAAGCTGCCGGCCAACGTCGGCTGGTCGCCGGATCGGGCAGCGGAGACGACCCCACGAACCGTACGCCGCCACAATCGACCGACGTCGGCCAACTCTGGGCGAACAACGGTGTCCGGCACCGGCGCTTGCGGTCGTCCCTGTTCGGCCGGCCTAATAACGGTCCACCGCGAGTGCGACGTCGACATCAAATGACCGCCCCTCCGATTAGTCCCGTTCAACCCTATCCGCACGCATGTTCTGCGCTTCACCGCACACCTCCAAGTCGGACCGGCAAGTTGCGCAATAAACAAGGTCTGTCGTGTGCCACGCGATGGCGCTTATTCGCCACGCTATTTGGCACTACAGCGGCGTGTCAGCGGCCTGCGTCACCAACTGACAGTGCCAAACAGTGTGGTCAGAAGATGCCAAACAATTCGGCAATTCACAGCGCGAGGGGTTGCTGCGCGAATAGTGGTGATCTTTTCTCAGTCGATCGGTCCTCGCGCAATGTGGGTCGCCGACGCGGTGAAGCTCGAGGTGGCGCCGGGGCTGGGGAAGGCCTCGAGGAGCCTGCCGCCACATGGCCTGCGTCTACCCCTGTACCCGTCGGACTACAGGTTCTTGACCAGCTCCCGTTTGAGGATCTTCCCGCTTGGGCCGAGGGGCATGGCCGGGACGAACTCGATCCGCCGGGGGTACTTGTGGCCGCCGAGGCGCTCCCTGCACCAGGCGATCAGCGTGTCCTGATCCAGGTCCTCGCCCTCGGGTGCGCGCACCACGACGGCGCAGATCTCCTCGCCTTGCACCTCGTCGGGGAAACCCAGCACGGCGACCTGGGCGATGCCCGGGTGGTCGGCCAGCACCTCCTCGACCTCCCGGGGGTAGACGTTGAAACCGCCGCGGATGATCAGGTCCTTCTTGCGGTCGACGATGGACAGGAAGCCGTCGGCGTCCTTGCGGCCCAGGTCACCCGACCGGAACCAGCCGTCCACCAGGACCGCCGCGGTGGCCTCCGGATTGCCCAGGTAGCCGGCGAAGATGTGGTGGCCACGCAGCACGACTTCGCCGATCTCGCCGATCGGGAGCAGTTCGATGCGGTCCTCGATCTCGGGCGCGGCGATCTCCGCGTCGGTGCCCCAGATGGCCCGACCGACGGTGCCGGGTTTGCGGCCGAACACCGCCTGGTTGAACGTGGCCACCGGCGATGTCTCGGACAGCCCGTAGCCCTCGTAGATGTCCGCGCCGAAGGTCTGGGCGAACTTGTCGATCACCGCCACCGGCAGGCTGGCGCCGCCTGACATAGCGATCCGCAGGGTCGGCCGGCGCTCGTCGACCCGGGCGGCGGTGAGCAGGCCGATGTACATGGTCGGCACGCCCATGACGATGTTGACGTTCTCGGTGACGATCAGGTCCAGCGCGGCCGCACCGTCGAAGCGGGGCAGCAGCACCAGCGTCGCCCCGCCGAAGAAGCCGGCGTTCATCGAGCAGGTCTGGCCGAACGAATGGAACAGCGGCAGGCAGCCCAGGATCACGTCGTCGGCGGACAGGTTGGTCACCGATACGGCGGACACCATCGCGTTCATCACCATGTTGAGCTGGGTGAGGACGGCGCCCTTGGGCGAGCCGGTGGTCCCGGAGGTGTAGAGGATGACGGCCTCGTCGGACGGTTCACGGGACACGTAGGTGTCGATCGGGTCGACCTCGGCGGCCCGCAGGTCCAGCCGGGCGACGCCCTCGCCGCCCATCACGGCGAGCAGCCTGACCCCGGCCTGTTCCGCGGCAGGGGCGCCTTGGGCGAGCAGCGGGGCGGCGGCGATCAGCATGGTTGCCTGCGAATCGGTCAGCACAAACCTGATCTCCCTGGCCACCAGCAGGCAGTGCACCGGCACCACCACGGCGCCCAGGGACAGCGCCGCGTAGTAGACCCGGGGGAAGTCGGGGACGTTCGGCATCAGCAGCGCGATCCGGTCGCCGGGACGGACGCCCTCCTGGGCCAGCACCGCGGCGTAGCGGCGGGTCTGCTCCCACAACTGCGCATAGCTGATCCGCTCCGGGCCGAGCACCACCGCATCGCGCTCCGGGTACCGCTGCGCCGACTCGGCCAGTATCGAGGCCAGGGACAGGCTCATCTCGGGTCCACTTCCTTTCGAGAATCCCCGATGTCTTTCGAATCCCGAGAACATCCCCTGTCTTTTCGAACCCCCTTTGCTTTCGATCGTAGGATCTTTCGATCGCTTTAGGTGCAGCGGTGATTCAAGACACGTCCAGAGTGCGCCGACCTGGCGCCGGTAAACGCAGACCGGCGGACCAAGACGACGAAATCGACGCCACCAGACCGATCCAGCTGCTGTCGACCCAGCCGGTCGCGCGCCCCGGCTGGTGGAACGTAGGCTGTCCCCGCAGCAAACGCTGCATGATCAGCGTGGCGGAATTTTGTTGTTCATTCGGAAGAAGTTGTCGGGATCGTATTTCTGCTTCAGGGCGACCAGTCGGTCCCAGTTCCCGGCATAGCCGCTGCGGAGCCGGGCCAAGCCGTCATCGCGCTCCAGGTGGTTGACGTAGACGCTTGAGGTGCTGGGTTGTATCGCTGCCCAGAAGGCTCGTGCCCACGCCATAGAATTGGACTCTTGGGTAGGGTCGGCCCATTGAGCCAGGATTTCGAGGTCCCATCCCAGCAGACGAGTGTCGTTGGTCGCGGTAGGTGGTTCTGGCGCACTTTCCGTGACGCCCGGCGGGGACCCGCGTGGTGCCCTGGATCTATGGCTGGTGTGCTGTTGCCGGGTTCTGCTCCCGCATCTGTCGCCGGTGGTGATCGACCGCATCGACCGCGTCGACGGAACGGTGGTGATCGCCGCGCATCCGCGGGCGCGGGGGTCGCGGTGCCGGCGGTGCGGGCGGGTGTCGACCCGGGTGCACAGCCGGTACCGACGGCACCTGGCGGATCTGCCCGTCGCGGGTCGGCCGGTCGTGGTGATGTTGACGGTCCGCCGGTTCTTCTGCGACCACGTCGACTGCAGCGCGTGCACGTTCGTCGAGCAGGTGCCGGGGTTGGCCGAGCGTCACGCCCGGCGCAGCCTCGGCCTGCAGGCAGCGCTGGTGGCGGTCGCATTGGCGCTGGCCGGGCGGCGCCGGATCTCGGCTGGCCGCCACGTTGGGCATGGCGGTGAGCCGGTCGACGCTGCTGCGGATGATCCGCGCCCTGCCGGATCCACCGGTCGGCCAGGTGACGGTGCTCGGCGTCGACGAGTTCGCGCTGCGCCGCGGCCACCACTACGGCACGGTGCTGGTCGATCTGGCCGACGGGCACCGGCCGGTCGATGTGTTCCTCGGTCGGGAAGCCGGCGACTTCGCCGACTGGCTGCGCGCCCACCCCGGCGTGCAGGTGATCTGCCGGGACCGGGCCGGCGGGTACGCCGACGGCGCCCGTGACGGTGCGCCCGACGCGGTGCAGGTCGCCGACCGGTGGCACCTGTGGGACAACCTGTGCCGGCACGTGGAGCGGCTGGTCGCCGCGCACCACGCCTGCCTGCCCGAACCCGCGGCGCCGGTCGCCGGACGCACGCCGCGGACGATCCGGCGGACCGGTCCGTGCTGCAGTGGCCGGACACGGTGCGGGTCGCGAACACCCGGCGGCGGTACCAACAAATCCATGACCTGCGCGAACAGGGCCTGTCGATGCGGGCGATCGCCCGCCGACTGGACGTGAACTTCAAGACCGTGCGCCGCTACGTCCGCGCGGCAAGCGTCGATGCGCTGCTGGCCGGCGGCGTGCAGGTCAGCGTGCTGGACCCGTTCAAGCCCTACCTCAACGATCGGCTCGCCCACGGTGAGCGCAACGCCACCCGGTTGCTGGCGCGAGATCACCGGGCAGGGCTACACCGGCGGCTACAACACCCTGAACCGGTACCTGCGACCGCTGCGCCGGCTCGACGCGGCCACGCTCGCCGAGCTGCCGCCGCGCCGGCGCCGCCGGCGGTGCGGCAGGTCACCGGCTGGATCACCGGCCTTCCGAGCAACCTCGACCCGGACGATGCGGAGCGGCTGCACGCGATCCGGCACCGCTGCCCCGAGTTGGACGCCGCCGTCCGGCACGTGGCCGGGTTCGCCCGGATGATCAAGGACCTGTCCGGCGACGAGAACACGCTGACCAAGTGGATCGGCGCGGTCGACGCCGACCTGCCCGCGCTGCGGTCGTTCACCGCCGGGCTGCGCCGCGACCTGGACGCCGTCGTCGCCGGGCTGACCCTGCACTACAACTCCGGCGCCGTCGAAGGCACCGTCAACCGCATCAAGCAGCTGAAGGCCGCGATGTACGGACGCGCGAAACCCGACCTTCTCCGCAAGCTGATACTGCTGGCCTGATCATCGCACCTGATTCCGAGACAACGCGACCGCCCCGGTGAAACCGGCTGCCTGACAAAAGGATTCAGTCACCTGGACATGCCCATGAGAAATGCCTCTCGCCGACTGGGGACCTCGTCAGTACGCCGGGCAAGCGGTCCGCGGCGGCAGGGCCCCGCACCTCATGACAGCCACGCGCCCCGCATCACGGAAAGTGCGACAGAACCATTTACCGCGACCAACGACAGAACTGGGTACTGCAAAGGTCGGGAGAATGCGGAGCTGGTGAACGATCTCGTCGACTACGACCGGACGGCCCGCTCCGGAGGGGCGGGCCGTACTGTAGTCGGCTCAGCTGATGGCCTTTGAGCGATCAGCTGGTGATGCTGTGCCAATGGTAGTTGTACTGTCCCTTGCCGCCGGGGATCGGGTTGTCGAAGGTGATGCCGTTGAAGGTGAAGGTGGTGTTGCCGATCGTGGCCAGGAAGTCGCCGGTCACGCGCTCCACCGGGACCTGTTCGTCGATTTCGCCGTAGGTCAACGGGGCAGACCGGATGGGAGGCCTTGGCCAAGAAGCTGGTCGTGGTGGTCCAGCTGTGCTGGTAATTCGCCGAGATGGAGGCGTTCACGATGTTGGCGATGTTGGTATCAACCGTCGCGCTGATGCCCCAAGTGTCGGTGGTGCTGAAGTCCTGTCCGTTGTCGACCTCGAGGGTTTCGTCCTCGGTGGCGGAGTGGTTGTTGCCGCTGATCACTCGCACCTCGGGCGAGAAGATGTTGCCGCTCGCGTCGTCGCTGGTCGGGGTGAATGAGCAGGTGGCCAGGTTGGTCTTCTGGCACAGCTGCTCGAGCGTCTTCGCGGCGGCCTCCTGCTGGGCCGGGGTGAAGTTGACCGTGGTTCCGGCCGGGTCGAGCATGGTGTCAGTGCGGTCGCTCGCCGCCGCGATGTCATCGGTGTCACCGATGGTGTTGGCCGACGACGAGGTGCCGCCGCCACCGTCCACCAGGAAGTCGAAGTAGATCTCGCCCTTGGAGTAGTCGGGGGTGCCATCGGCTTTCAGTTGCAGGTAGATGGCGCGGATGTCGGTGTTCTTGGTGAACCAGTA
The DNA here is from genome assembly GCA_963709895.1 of uncultured Actinomycetota bacterium. Classification (GTDB taxonomy): domain Bacteria; phylum Actinomycetota; class Actinomycetes; order Mycobacteriales; family Nakamurellaceae; genus Nakamurella. The sequence goes on from CAVPYD010000016.1 coordinate 8,413, forward strand.
CGTCTCCTCGAAATGCTGGGACTGGCCCGGCTGGACGATAGAGCCCATCGGCGGAGCGCCATCCAGTGTGCCTTGGTCGCCTTCCGGGACGCCGTACTGGTACAGCTCCATCGGCCGCTGCGACAGGTTCACCACGTCGAACCCGCGGGAGTACAGGGGCTTTCCGACCTGGGTGGTTGAGTCGTGGCTTGAGGACATCGCCGGGAGCAGTTTGCCCAAGGCTGCCGGGCCGGTGCCGGGCTGGGCCGGGGTGGCGGCGAGGGCTGCGCCAGCGCCGATTCCGCACAACACGGTGCTGACTAGGACGACTCCGGCGACCTTTGCTGCGACGTTCATTTCTTACTCCTTGATGCGGTTGGGCATCCGATCCTTTCGGGTGTCCGTCGAGCTGTTCGCCCGGCAAGAACCAGCATTCCGACGCGGACCGGACCGTCCTACCTCCCATCGGCCAGACTTACGGCTGACCCAGCGGTCCACCGATCGGTGGACCATCGTGAAGGTGGCTTCTGACGAACTCGACGACCGGCCCGGGACGACGTCAGCTCTCTCGGCGGTTCCCCGTGGATCCGCGGCGATGATCACCGCTCCGTTGGCGCAGTTGATGTCGTCGATCACCACCCGGCGACAGATGTGCGGAAGCAGAACCCGGCAACAGCACTCACCAGCCAGGCCCGAGAGCACCACGCCCAGCCGACCGGCGTCGCGCCCCCTCAACTCAGGCGCCTCGGCTTCACGGACAGTGCGCCAGAACCAGACAATTCGACCATTCACACTCCAAGCCGAACGGAAAGTCGCTCGGCGACAAAGAGTTCCCAGCGACGGCAGCCGGCTACCGGCAGCTGCTGTCATGGCTGCTGTCGTTCGGGCCGGTGCTCAAGGTCGGGGTAGAGGGCACCGGCTCCTACGGGGCCGGCCTGTTCCGGTACACCTGCATGCCGAGCAGATACCGGTCATCGAAGTGAACCGACCGAACCGTCAGGGCCGCCGCCTGCACGGCAAGTCCGACCCGATCGACGCGATCGCCGCGGCCGGGGCCGTGCTGGCCGAAGCTTGTACCAGTACCAGTATCAGTGTCGGTGGACGGATAGCGACGATGAAGCGTCACGTCTCCACAAACGGCCGGGATTTGGAGACATTCACGAACTCGCCGCCTAAACGGTGCCTACAAAACCCGAACTCAGTCCACTCCAGCATTCGGTGGAATAGTACTTACTGCCAATCACTCGACGTGGACCGTTCGACCGCCACATCGAATGGATCATTGCTTTACAACCCCCCGCCATCCTGACGTCGGTCGACGGTGCCGCCGCCTCAGCAGATCATTCCCCCAACGCATGGCCATGGCGACCATCTGGGCGCGGTCGCCGGTCCCCATTTTCTGGCCGATCCTGCGGACATGGCTTTTCACGGTCATCGGTGACAGGGACAGCCGCTCGCGATCCACTTGTTGGTCAGGCCCTCCCGCGACCAACGGCAGGATCTCGATCTCACGGTCGGTCAGGTGCAGACCCTGCATCGGGGCGAGGGCGGGATCCGAGTACACCGGCCGAGACGCTGGCGGCGGACCGAGCGGGACCCCACTCGCCCCGGCCCCGAATGCTGTTATAACCCAATCGGTGTCGCCGGCGTGGTCAACGGCCAGCACCCGTCGCCACCGGCCGCTGTGTCGGGGTCCTGAGTTGTGTCCGATGCTGACCTTGTGGACGAGCGGATCTTCCAAACCCGCGCCCGGCGCCGCGAGCGACCGCACAGGAACCTCCGCCAGCACCCCGCCCCGGGGGCCAACATCGTTCCTCTAGACAAGCCCAGCGAACGTTGTCGGGCCCGCGCACCCGTTGGTGGTCCGCCCACCTGCTGGACGGCAGATGACATCCAGCGCGAAACGGTAGCCCCCCGGGCCGAAACCAATCCGACCATCACGGCAACGTGATCTCGGCAATCAAGCTCCGGGGGTTACGGCAACTCGCTGGAGGGGGCGACGAGTTCGCCGCCGCCACGGCACAACTTCCTGTCGCTGCCGCGGATCCGGCCCGAGCGGCCGGCGTTCGAGCTGCACCACCCGATGGAATATCGTCGGCAGAACTCGAGACACGCGCCGACGCTCAGGTCGCCGGTCTCAGCGTAAGATTTGGTCTTTCCGCGGGTCAGCACACGGTGTGACTTCCCGCTGCACCATCAACAATCGATCACGGGGCCGACCCGCTGTGCCGGCTGCCCTATGGTCCTGATTCGCTTGGGGCACTACCCGCCTCCGACGCCTGCACCTGGACTTTCACATCATTTGATCACACCTGCGCGCAGAGCCTCTGCAACCATCTCCGCGCGGTTTCCGGTGCCGAGTCGGCGAGCAATGCGTGCAAGGCAGCTCTTGACGGCCGTTAGGGAAAGGCCGAGTTCCGCTCCGACATCGAGATTGCCGTGACCGTCAGCGATCAGCCTCAGTACTTCGATTTCGCGAGGGGTCAGCAGGCCGGGAGTGTCGAGTCGCGGATCCCGGGGGAGCTGGGCTATCGCTGGTCGGCGCAACACCCCGGTAGCTCCGGCGAGAACAGCAGCTGTCGCGGTGGAGGGGTCCGCGCTGACAGTCAGCGCGATGACGCCTGGCCAACCTGCCTGCTTGAGATCGTGGACAAGGCGAACTGCCTCGGTGCCAAAGCCCATGCTGACCAGCGCAAGTTCGCGGACGGGGCCGCCGGCAATTATCGCGTCCACCTCGCTGACCGTTTCAGCTTTCAACACCCAGTCAACCCCCAGATCGACCAGACCGCCTGCGAGCGAGATGCGGGTCGCACGGACCGGGTCGGCCACGAGGATGGTGGTGGCATGCCATGCCGCAGCCTGCCAAGCGGAGGGAGGCGTCCGTTGCTCGGGCAGGATTGGTCCGGACAGAGGCGTCCGTTGCTCGGGCAGGATTGGGCCGGACATGTTCACCGATCTCGCGACCCCTCCGGGCGTGAGGTTCGACGATGAAATCTCATGCGCTGGTGTCGGTTTCATTGCCGACGTCCGGGACCAGTGGGAGCTGATCGTCGCGAAGGTACCGTCCGTGCGGACCTCTCCGCACGAGCGCGGCTGGAATGACGTGCGGTTCGAGTTCGCCTGCGGTGACTCGAGTCATCCGAACAAAAGAACGGCGATTCCGAGTGCAATCGAGTACCAAGCAGACCGGGTCGGATAGTAAGGGCTGGTCTATCGCCTCTCCCGTTCTACTGTCAAGCGGTGTGACTGCAAGTAAGCACCTGGCGATGCTCGTCGACTGATGCCTGTCGGCACCGACCCCTCCGAGTGTGACCAATCCCGCTACCGCAGTCGATTCTGTGAGCTTCCCTCCGTAACGTGGGGACATCGCCTCCGGGAGGTCGGCGGTGCCCGCCGATCCCGTGCGATGCAGATACCCAGCGGGCCTTCGTTGATGCCGAGATCCCTGGCCACCGCGGGCAGGGCCGCAGGCCCGCCCTTGGTGGGCGGCGCTTCCTTCCACCTCACAAGATCGCATCAATCGGAGTCTGCACGGTTTCAGGGGATTGGCACTGTGCGCGCTACGACCGTGTTTCGTGGGCCGCTCACACCCGATTGCCACGTTTCCGTGGCGCCGGAGACTTCTATGAAACAAGGATTTCATTTTGAGAATAGCAATCCGCGCCGGACGAGTGCTCTCATGCAGCGGTTAACCCGGCTAGCGGCCGACCGCTTGACACGCGGTAATGGACGGTCAACCATGTGCCACAGTGCAAGGCCATTTGATGCGAGCTGAAGTCCCCGGGCGAGTCCGAAGACTCGTATGAAAGCTCTCGCTACATCACCGATATCCAAGGGCGTCTCATCAGTCGCGACGGGTACCGGGGTATAGAACGTGGCGTAAATATCCCAGGCTCGTGATATGTGAACGCGTTCGGCGGAACAGGGGGTTGAGAGCAATGGCGGTACCCGGACTGGGTGAGGCAGCTCACGCGACATCACGGTCGACTCGTTACCTGGACGACTTCGATGCCGACGGAGGGCAGTTACGTGAACCCGAGTTCGATTTCGACGTCGCCATCGTCGGGTTGGGATATGTGGGTCTTCCGACATCGTTGGGTTTTCATGCCGCGGGGCGCCGAGTGCTGGGCCTGGATGTTAGCCATCGGCTGAAGGTGATCACCGAGGAACATGCGGATTTGTTGCCGACCGACCGCGAACGATTGACTTCGGCGCTGGGTGATCCGAATTTCCAGCTCACGAGCGACGCACACCGGTTGAGTACCGCCGCGGCCGTGATCATCTGCGTGCCGACGCCGGTGGATGAGTACCTGGTGCCCGATCTGCGGATCCTGGAACGTGCCTGCGCCACGGTTGTTGAAGCCGCGGTCCGTGGGCAGGTGCTGATGCTCACGTCGACCACGTACGTCGGCAGTACCCGCGACCTGCTGGTCAGGCCGCTTGCCGCTCGCGGACTGCGCGCTGGAATCGACGTGTTCGTGGCCTTCTGTCCCGAGCGCATCGATCCCGGCAACGGCCGCTACGCGCATGAGGATGTTCCCCGCGTGCTCGGTGGCAGTACACCGGCGTGCGTCGGCATGGCCGCGGCCGTACTGAAGACTTATGCCAGGAGCGTGCACGTGGTGGCGTCGGCGGAAGTCGCGGAGATGGCCAAGCTGCTGGAGAACACGTTCCGCGCCGTCAACATCGCCTTGGCAAACGAATTCGCCGACATCTGCCAGGTCATGGGCATGGAGGTCGTCGACGTCATCAATGCGGCGGCCAGTAAACCCTACGGTTTCATGCCGTTCTACCCGGGTCCTGGTGTCGGTGGGCATTGCATACCTGCGACCCGCACTATCTGCTGTGGCAGTTGCGGCGGGAGCGGCTGAGCACACCGGTCATCGAAGGTGCCATGACCGCAGTCGCCGGGCGTCCCCGCCGGGTCGTCGGCCGGGTCCGGGAAACCCTGTGCGACATCGGACGGGGCCACCCTGGCGCCCGGGTTCTGGTCGTCGGGGTGGCCTACAAACCCGATGTGCAAGATGTCCGGGAGTCTCCCGCGCTGGAGGTGCTGTCCGAGCTGATCGCGGCGGGCCTGATCGTGGCGTACTTCGATCCGTTGTGCGCCGCCGTCACCCTGCCGGACGGGACGACACTCATCGGCGTGGACGACCCTGTCGGGTTCGAGGCCGACCTGGTTCTGGCGCACACCTTGCACCACGGTGTCGACCTGTCCTGGCTGGTCGACCAGCCGGTCGTGCTGGACGCGACCTACCGGCTGAGCCATCTGCCGAATCGAGTTGCCGTGTGATCACGTGGGCGCCGACGTCGAGGCCTGGAGCCCACGACGTCGCCCTGACGAACGGGACCGCGGCGGTCGGTTGGAGATCGACACCACCGCGAACAACTCAGTATTCGGCGCCCGCGGAACCGAAATCGTCACGCGACCGCGAACCGGCAGCACTTGCGTTGTCCCCGACCGTCTGCCACGACATCGGGTCCCGGTCCAGATCGCCGTTCTGCGGTCCATTCACCGCGGGGGTGTCTAACTTGCCCGCAAGCACCGAGTGCGCCGTCGTTCCGACCTCCCCGACTCGCCTGGCTCACGTCAGCATCCCCCCGCAACCCGGGTCGGCACCATCCGCTCATCCACTGGTGGGCTCGGATGGCGGGTTGGAAACCGGCGATTCAGCGGGCCATGTGTCGCCTGTCAGCGCCGCCGATGACCAAGCGGAATCTGTGCGCCGGAAAGGACGTCACCGCGCTGTTCGAGCGGAGCCAACGCACCGGGTGGAGTGGACCCTGCTCTGCCTTGCACTGGTCGCCATCGTCGCGATCATCTGTGTCGCAAAAATCCTGACGATTGAGAACTTCGAGCGATCACCCATCTGGGCCACCTACAGCCTGATCATGATGGTCTTCATCTTCGGTCGCTTCGGCCTAGCGTGCTTCTACCGGCCGCGCTTTGCCCCGAATTCGGAGACCTACACACCGACGGTGGCGATCGTCGTGCCCGCGTACAACGAGGAGGACGGCATCGGCGCCACCCTGAAGGCCTGCCTCGGAGTCGACTACCCGGAGGAAAAGTTGCAGGTGGTCGTCGTGGACGACGGATCGACCGATTCCACGCTCGCACACATCCGAACAGTGGAGGCCGAAAACCCGCAACTCATCGTCGTCGCGTGCCAAACCAACCGCGGCAAGCGTCAGGTCATGGCCACGGGGATGGCTGCGGTGAGCGACGCGGAGGTTCTAGTATTCATTGACTCCGACTCCATTGTCGAACGGGGCGCAATTCTCAAGCTCGTCCGCTACTTCGCCGATCCCGAGGTCGGCGCCGTGTGTGGGCATACCGATGTCCTGAACGAGCACAAGACCTTCCTGACGCGAATGCAAGCACTGCAATATTACATCGCATTCAGCGTCTACAAATCTGCGGAAGCGCTTTTCGGTTCTGTCACCTGCTGCTCGGGATGCTTCTCAGGATATCGGCACAAGGCGCTCGACGTAGTTGCCGACGCGTGGGTCGGCCAACGCTTTTTCGGGCAGCCAAGTACTTATGGGGATGATCGGAGCCTGACGAACTTCCTTACTGCCGGACTGGAAGATCCTCTACGCGCCGGACGCGAAGGCGTACACGGCGGTTCCTCACAAACTGCACCAGTTCCTGCGCCAGCAACTCCGTTGGAAGAAGAGTTGGCTACGTGAGTCAACACGCGCTTTCAAGATCATGTGGAGGAAGCCGCCGGTGACGGCGGTATACTACTACCTCGGCGTGTCGCTCCCTTTCTTCGCCCCACAGGTCATCATTCATGCCCTCGTCATCTCACCGTACTTCTCGTTGACGCCGCCCGTCTGGTATCTGGGAGGAATGGCGGCAGTCGCGCTATTCTACGGGCTCTATTATCGCCTGAGGACTCGTAAGAAGCGGTGGTACCAAGGCATCTTGTTCTCTGTCTTCTACACCGCTCTATTGGCATGGCAGTTGCCGTACGCGGTGTTAACCATACGTGACTCGAAATGGGGAACGCGGTGAGTGCACCGGTCCTGGCCCCACCCCCGAGCAGTCCGCCGCAGGCTGGGCCGCGGCGCATGCGACAGTCGGTCGTGCCGATGCTCGCACTCCTGACCCTGGTCGCGGGCTACCTCGTCGCGCCAGCCGTGTGGCAGTGGACGGCGGCGGAGGCGCACAAGAACCAGCTGGACGGCCCGGACCACATCACCGAGCAGATCGACTCGATCTCGGCTCCCGCCTCGCCCGCAGATCTGGTAGCTCGACTGCGGGCGGCGCCGACCAGCGTGCAAGCTGGCCCGATGATCCTGACCTATCACGACGTCGGTTACGGCTCCAGCGAGTACACGGTCACACCGGAGGACTTCGCACAGCAGATGCAGTTGCTGTCCGACGCCGGCTGGAAGACCGCGACCTGCGCCCAGCTCACGGAGTGGTTGGCCGGCAGTGCCTGGCCACCGCACACCGCGATGATCACCTTCGACGATGGTGCGCGAGGAGTGTGGAAGTACGCGGACCCCATCCTTGCCAGATACGGTCAGCACGCGGTGGCCTACATCATCACCGGATTCGTCGGAACCCGCACGCCCTACTACATGACGTGGCCCGAACTGTCTCTCATGAACGCCAGTGGGAGATGGGACCTCGAGGCGCATACCCACCTGGGCCATGTCCAGGTCCCGGTGAACGCCAACGGGGATGTCGGACCGTTCTTGACGAGTCTGGAGTATCTCGGCGACAAGGGTCGCTTGGAAACGGCTGCCGAATACAGGACGCGAGTCACGAACGACCTGCTCGAGTCGAAGCGACAGCTGGTTGCGCACGGTATGCCGGAGCCCAAGTTCTTCGCGTACCCGTTCTCTGCCAACGCACCGGCCGCCGCCGGCCCCAATCTGCTGGCCGAGATCGTCGACTCGCTGTTCAGCGCGGCCATGCTCGACCAGGCCGGAATACCAACTTCCACCACCACCGGGAACTTGGCGGACAGAGATCTTGCCCGGATGGACACGACCGCCGGCGTGTCGCTGGCTGATTGGGCTGCAAAGCTGGTCGCGGCCAGCCCGCTGGACCCCGCCAACGCCACCCCCTTCACCCGCGACTCCGCACGAGTGGACCTCCTCGAACGAAGGCGGCGCGGCGATGCCCGTCGATGGCCGTTCCGGCGTCACCGTGGAGGATCCCGGTCCCGGCAAATACAGCAGCTATCTTTTCGCGCCGGTCCGGACCAGCCTCTGGCGTCGCTACACGGTGGGGGCGACATTCAGCGGGTTCGTGCGCGATGGGGACGGAACGACCACCGGTCTCATCGCGCTCTCACAAGATCCACAACAGCTGGAGATCGGAGTCTCTGATGCGTATTACCAGGTCATTCAGGGAGGTGGCGATGGTCATATCCTCGCCGAAGGTCCGCTGGCCCCAGGTCCCAGCCATCGGGTAGAGGTTCGGGTCGACACCGTTCGAGCGACCGTCCTCGTCGACGGGAACTACCGTTACCGGGGTTCCGCTCACGCCGAGCGCGAGCGGATTCGGACCGGCAGGCGGCTTCTCCATCTTCGCGGAACGGGCGAATGCCGGCAGTCCTGTCCCGAGCTTCTCCGACCTTGTTGTCCGGTGACCAGTGTCCCTGCAGCGCAATCAGCTTGTAGTCCCCTCGGAGTCCGAGGAGTTCCTGGGTCCAGGTACCCGCCGTCATTGCTCGGCCTCGAACGCCTTCTTGATCACCATTCTGCGCGTGACGTCGGGAGACGTCGGCGGCAGTCGGATCGCCTCGAGTCTGGCGCCTCGAGGAAGCCGAAAGCAGATCCAAGGCCCCGGTCAGATGTCGCGCCACCGGCCGGTTCCCTCGACATCGGCTTCGAGACACCGTCGGATCCGCGGCAACATGTCGGAAACCCGCTGGATTCGGCTCCTGCTTGGGCGATCCCGGCCTCGGCTGTTCCCGACGATTGCGACCGTTCAAAGGATCGCCCGGGTCGTCGTGGCGAGCAAGACTTCTCACGGGCCGAACCTATGACCGTTCCGGGCAGCGGTGCGACAGCAGGATCAGCTGCAACCAGGGGTGCGAGCGCCACTTGGACACATGGCATTGTAATGCGCGGCGATACGGGTTGATCCAAGCGCCGCATTGTAGATTGCGACCTTGCCGATACCTCCCTTGAAGAAGGAGCTCAGGTCGCCGGTAGCGATTCGCAACGGGGCCGTTCCGTTACCGGGCGCCGAGATAGTGGCGTAAGTCTGTGAGAGGCCGTTGGTTTGGCGGAGGACCGCGTCCTTGTAAACACGGATCAGGCCGTACCGGGGTCGCCGTAGCTTTCGCCGAGGATCGGGCGGATATGCCTGACCGGCGGTGATCAGTCGCTGCTGCCGCGATGATCGACGAGGACTTTGTGAACGGTGCCGACCGACACCTTGGTGGCGCGGGCGATGGTGCGGATGGATTCGCCGTCGGCATGGCGGGCGAGGATGATGCGTCGCTTGTCGGTGTCGACGACGCGGGGCCGGCCGCCGGTGCGGCCGCGGGCGCGGGCGGCGGTGAGCCCGTCGCGGGTCTTGCGGACGATGTCGCGGCGGCGATCCTCGGCCAGGGCGAGCGCCAGGTCGAGGATGAGGCTGCGGTCGGTGTGCTCGCCGGCGGCGATACCGTCGAGGACCTTGACCGCGATGCCGCGGGAGAACAGGTCGTTGAGTACGAGCAGGCCTTCGAGCAGGTTACGGCCGAGTCGGTCGACCTCCTGCACGGTGAGCATGTCGCCAGGGCGCAGGTAGTCGATCGCGGCGGCGAGCGTGGGCCGGGCGTCGACGGCGAGGCTGCCGCTGATCTTCTCCTCGAACACCTTCACGCACAGCCCGTCGAGCGCGTCGTGTTGCCGGGCGGTCTCCTGCTTGCTCGTGCTGACGCGCACCAGTCCTACCAGCGCCACGACGACTGCCCTCTCGTTCAGCAAACCTGTTCAGCAACCGATGCCGAGCCTACCGGTTGTTGAACGAGTTGTTGAACGAGTTCACGGCGTTGCGAGCCTGCTGGCGGGCTGATCGGCGCATGTTCAGGTACGGACCGTTTTCTGAACAGGGCATCGTGCGAAGATCGTCGGCTCCTGCGATTCCGACCGTGGCGCAGCGGTGGGCTGCGTGCGTGGCGATGCCGAGCCCGGGTCGCCGTAGAAACGGAACGGATCTGGGCGTTTTGGTGATCTTGCTGCGTTGATCAGGCAAGCCAGCGCCGCGTCGCGAGCAAGGATGCCCCGTTTGAGGATCGGCGAGCGGGACACCGCGGCGGGGTTGTGGTGGACGGGTCCCACCTCCCAAGTAGGACGGTGCGCTCCACCGTTCCGACTCGCTGACCCCAAGTAGCTGGGCGTTATGCGAGCTCGTGGGTTGCCCCGCTAGCCTCACGAAAGACGCCGTTCCGGGGGCATAGGCCGCCGGACCTAGCGGGAGTTTCCTGGATAAGTTGATCATGGTGGGTGTTCTTGCAGGTCAGGGGTGGTATCGCGGACAGTTGTCCCTATGACCTAAGTGGTGGGTTGTGGGGCCCATCGGTGGAGGTTGAACAGGTCGTACAGGGCTCGTTGGTCGGTGCTCATGTCGGTGGTGATGCGGCGGGCTTTGGGTCTTCCGCCGGTGGAGGGGTAGATCAGTACGGTTTCCTGGATCCCGCCGAGGGTGTCCAGGATGGCTTTGACGGATAGGTCGTGGCCGGCGCGGTGGGCTTTGAGCCGCAGGAGGTGGGCCAGTTGCAGGGCCAGGACGCAGGTGAAGGTGTGCACGGCGATGTTGTTGTCGGTCCAGTGGTACATCGGGGAGAACGACACCTCGTGGGGGTCTTTGAGTTGCCGGAAGCCGAATTCGATTTCTGATTGGGAGCGGTAGCCGCCGACGACGTCGGCGACGGTCCAGTCGTCGTGGTCGGTGATCAGGATCCGTTTGCCGAACATGTTGTTTTCCAACGCTTCTCGTTTCGTGTCGTTGACGGTCCAGGTCAGTTGCCGGTCTGGCGGGGCTCGCCGGTGAGTTCCCAGTCGATGACGGCATGGACCCAGGGGCTGTGGGTGATCGTCTCGATTTCGGTGGTGAGTTGGTCGTGGGTGCGGCGGGTTTTCCCGCGGGCCAGGGTGGCGGCGAGGTCGTCGAGTTGGCGGCCGACCTTGGCCAGGGTGGTGTCGGTGAAGGACCGGGCCTGGTCCTCGTGCAGGGTCTGCGAGTGGGTGAGCACGACCCGCCGGTGTTGGCCGTAGACGTCGCGGTGGGTGTCGATCGCGGTGAGGCCGGGGTAGCGGGTCTTGTCCACGGGGGTGCGGCGGGATGCGGGTAGGGCGAGCAGGTCGGGGCAGTCGCTGGGCGGCACGGACCCGACGAAGTGCAGCCCGGGTCGGCGAGGTGTTCGAAGTTGGCGGTGGAGTTCTGCCCGGCGTCGAACACCACGGTCATCGATGGCCGCCGGTGACCGCCGCACCCGGTACGGCGGCGCGGTCGGCGAGGTGGGTGTACTGCTGGACGAGGTGGTCGATCAGGGTGGGGAACTGGGTGACGTCGGGCCGGTTCCCGGGGTAGGCGTGCCAGACCAGCGGGATCCCCCGGCCCGGGTCACGACCATGCCCAACCCGACCAGGCGCAGGTCGGTGCGTTTCTGTTTCGCCTTCCCGCGCTGCGCGATCGGGGCCCGGCCGTTGGTGGTGTCGATGTAGGTCGCGAAGTTCGTCATGTCCAACGCGACACTGGAGATGTCCAGGTCGAACATCGTGATCATCCTGCCCGCCAGCCGGGTCGAGATCTCCTGCAACGCTTCAGCATCCACCGCGTGCATGGCATCCCAGAACTTGCGGTGGTCAAGCACCTTCGCGCTGATCCCGGTGAACCGGTCCGCGGCGGTGGTGGCCCACCAGTCGGCGAAGGCCTTCTTCGAACCGCGGCGCCACCAACCTGCCCAACGCGGCCAACACCAGATACGTGCCGACCGACGCGCCCGCATCGGAGCGGCGGGCACCGACCACCTCGTCGATCACGGCGGCCACGCCCAGGTCCGTGATCAGCGACCACGCCGCGGCCACGTCACCGAACGCCAGATGCCCGGTCCGCTCCGGCATCATCCCGGCCTCGGCGGCGTCCATCGCCTTCACGATCTCGGCCACCGACCCCAGATACCGCTCGGAGACCATCTTCGGTTTGCCGTCCACCCAACCCATCTCCCGCAGGTAGTAGTACGGCTTCCCGTTGATCACCTTCCGATACAGACTTCGCCATGCTTTAGGTCATAGACGATCCGGGTCCTGAAATCACCCGACACGCCGTGTTTCCCCAGATCAGAGGCACTTCCCGTGATCTCCCGGATCGTCCATGATCAACTTATCTAGGAAACTCCCG
>CAVPYD010000017.1:0-34173 GCA_963709895.1 uncultured Actinomycetota bacterium
CGATCCCGGGATTCACCCGCAGCGAAATCGCGAGCCCTTGACACCGCTGTATCGCGATATATCGTCGAACTATCGGTACACGTTGAGGAGGGCGGCCATGACGTCATACGCATGTGGCAGCGGTGCGGGCGAATGGGACCTGGGTTCGCTGCTCAAGGCGTTCGCGGACAGCGGTTTGGGCGGTCCGCGCGGTGCTCGGGGGCCGCGCGGATCCTGGCAGGATCAGCGTTGGCAGGACGGCCGGGCGGGGCTCGGGCTGGGGTCCGCCCGGCGGCGGGGGCTGGGGTGGTGGCCCGCGTCGTCACCGCGGGCAACGGGCCCGTGGTGACGTCCGGTCAGCGGTGCTGGCATTGTTGGCCGAGGAGCCGATGCACGGATACCAGATCATCCAGGAGATCGGCCGGCGTAGCGGCGGCACCTGGAAACCCAGCCCCGGCTCGGTGTATCCGACGCTGCAGCAGCTCGAGGACGAGGGCCTCGTGCGTGCGCAGGAACAGGACGGCCGGCGGGTGTACCGGCTCACCGACGAGGGCCAGCGGGTGGCCGCCGAGCGGGCCGAGGAGTTCGCGACCCTCTGGGAGGGCGTAGCGCCGAGCGAGGACGACACCCAGCTGGGCGACCTGATCTTCCAGGTGGGCGCCGCCTTCGTGCACGTCGCCCGCACCGGAACGCCCGAGCAGATGGCCGAGGCCCGCAAGGTGCTCGCCAGGACCCGGGCGGATCTGTACCGCGATCCTCGGCGACCAGGCCGCGCCGAACCGACGGCCGAGCATGGAGCGCCATGACCGCCGCGGATGCGCGCCGGGACCAGCGATCGGCAGGCCGCGGTTGACGGCCTGACCCGGCACTTCACCGAGGGCCGGCTGGACCCACCGAATTCGATGAGCGCGTCGGAAAGGCCTACGCAGCAACCTATCTCGACGAGTTGCCGACGCTGTTCGCCGACCTGCCCGAGGCATCGCCACGCCGCGGGCACTGGTCGGGCGCCGGCCGGCCCGGCCAAGACGGTGCCGCCGCCTTCCCGCCGGCCGGGCGACCCGGTCCCTGGTCGGGACCGGCGCGACCGCCGTTCCACCGGCCACCGCGGATCCTGGTGCTGCTGCCGGTCATCGTGGTGATCGCGATGCTGTTCTCGATGACGGCAATGACGCACGGGCTCTTCCTGTTCCCGCTGATCTGGATCGCGATGGCCGTGCTGTTCTCGGGCGGGCGTCGAAGGCGCTGGGAGGGCCGCTGGGACCACCACTCGCGCCACAACGGTTGGTAGCAACAGGTCGAGATCGACTGCGACGCGGGATTCGACCGGACGGACGTCCGAGGCGGACGTCCGTCCGCGTGACCGCGGCCGGAGTTCGGGCAGGATCGACCGCATGGCGGAAACTGTCGCGTTTCGTCAGGTCGTCCTGGACTGTCCGGACGCCCGCCGGTTGGCCGAGTTCTACCGGGAGCTGCTGGGGTTCGTCTACCGGCCGGGGGACGAACCACCCGCCCCGGGCGATCCGGACCCTCGCGGGCAGGACTGGCTGGTGCTGCGCAATCCGGCCGGCCGGGTACGGGTGGCCTTCCAGCAGGTGGACGATCTGCCGGAGGCCACCTGGCCCGAGGGCCCGTACCCGCAGATGGCCCACCTGGATCTGACGGTGTCCACCGTGGCCGCCTTCGAGGCCGAGCACGTGCGCGTCCTTGGTCTGGGCGCGCGGGAGCTGTTCGATCGGTCCGGCGATCCGGACGAACCGCTGCGGGTGTACGCCGACCCCGCGGGTCACCCGTTCTGCATCTTCGTCGCCGGGACGGTTGATCGACATCTCTTTGTCGCCATCTTTGTCACAGGCAGCTGATCGAGCGTGCTCGACGATCTCACCCGCCGGTCCGTGAGCACAGCCGTAGCATGACCGCCATGGGCTGGGTCCGGTCACAGAATTTCGTCGGACGATGGGCCGAACAGCGCGAATTGGCTGATTTCCTCCAGCGGGTGGAAGCACAGGACGGGGGTGCCGTCCTGCTGGCGGGAGAACCCGGGATCGGGAAGAGCAGGCTCGCCGAGGACATTGCCGACAACGCCGCGAGAGCCGGTTTCACGGTTGCCTGGGGGCGCTGTCGGGAAAGTGAAGGGGCACCGCCACTCTGGCCGTGGATTCAGGTCCTGCGGCAACTCCACATCAGTTCGGTGCCCCCTTCCGGTGACTCCGATCCGGCTGCTCGCTTCCGGTTCTTCGACCAGGTGACCGAGCTGCTGACCGAACTCTGCCGGCGGTCACCGCTGCTCATCGTGCTGGACGACGTGCACCGGGCCGACGAGATGTCGCTGCGGTTGCTGGCTTTTGTCGCCGACCAGATCTGGCCGGCGCCGCTGGGATTGGTCGTCGCCTACCGCAACGAGGAATCCGCCGGCAGCTGGTCGAAAACGGTGCTACCCGGAATTTCCGCTGATCGACGAACCGTGACGTTGACGTTGACCGGACTCGACGCCGGCGACATCGCCGAATGGCTTTGGCACCAAAGGGTTTCCGCCCGAGAACTGATGCCGGCCGGATTGCGGGAAAGAAGCGGAGGCAACCCGCTGTTCCTGTCGGAAATGGTGCGGCTCATTCTCCTCGGGCGCGGCGATCAGATTCCCCCGAGCGTTCTGGAGCTCATGGGCTCCCGGGTGTCCACGCTGCCGACACCGACCCGGGCCGCACTGGAGATGGCGGCCGTGCTTGGACGCGACTTCGGGGACGCGGCATTGGCGGCCGCTCTGCAGCGCAGCCCGTTCACCGTGGTGCAGGACCTGGAACCCGCGGTCGAGGCCAGGCGTTCTGGTCCGAGATGCGGTGCGGCAGGGCGGTTATCGGTTCGCCCACGTGCTCGTCCGCGAGGCCGTCGTGGAGGTGATCGGGCCGGCCAGCTGCGCCGAGCTGCACGCCGCGGCGTTGACCGCCCTGCGCGACACCGGTTGGGGCGTGCCGAGCGATCTCGCGCATCATGCGGTGCAGGCACGGATGGTCATCGGTGACCACTCCGCCGCGGAGTTCACCGCTGCCGCAGCACAACTCGCCGACCGCTCACTCGCGTGGGAGGACGCGGCCGGCTGGTGGCAGGCAACACTCGACTTGCTGCCCGCCGAGTCGCCCGCTCGTCAGGCAACCCTGATGGACCTCGGGCACTCCCTGCTCAAGAGCGGCGAGGTCGCCGCGGCTCGTGGGTGTTTCGAGCGGGTCGCGCTGCACGCGCGCGCCGTCGCTGACGATGCGCTCCTGGCCGAGGCTGCGCTGGCGACAGGGGAGACGATCGCCGAAGTGGCCGCCGACGCCGGATTGATCCGCATGCTCGACGACGCGCTGGCCGCTCACGGAATCACCGACGGCGTACGGGTGGGACTGCAGGCGAGGCGGGCGATCGCCGCGTACTGGACCGCGGACGGAAGGGATGACGCACAACGCCGGAGCAAGGACGCGGTCGCGGGTGGACGGCTCGTCCGCGACGACCGTGTTCTCGGCGCGGCCCTGGTTGCGCGGCAATTCACCCTGCGTGGCCCGGACCATCTGGCCGAGCGCATCGCCATCGGCGAGGAGGCGAGCGAGATCGCCGCTCGGCTGCGCGACGACGACCTTCGGTTCCGCACCCACCAGTGGCTCATTCCCGATCGATTCCAGGCCGGCGACATCGACGGCGTCCGTGCCGAACTGGCCGCCGCGGCCGCCATCGCCGACGCGTCGCGCGACCCCCTGCAACGCTGGTGGGTGACGATCTTCGACGGCCTGCTCGCCGGGTTCTCCGGCGACGACGACGAGACGGAGCGGTGCGCCCGCGAGGTGGGCTCCGTGGGACGCCGGTTGGGGCAGCCGGCCGCCGACGTCTACGAGGTCGCGCAGTTGGTCCCGCTGTTCTGGCGGTCCGGCCGACTCGAGGAGTTGGATTCCCACCTCACCCGGCTGGTCGCGCAGTTCCCGGGTCTGCCGACGCTGCGGTGCGATTCCTGCTGGTGCTGGCCGAGACCGGCCGCCGGCAGGCTGCGCTGACGGGATTGCGCCGCATGGTGGCCGATGATTTCGGGCTGCTCCGGAGAGACTCGTTGTTCCTGGCCAGCGTGGCCATCCTCGGTTGCACCGCGGTCGCCCTCGGCGACGTACCGCGGGCCAGGACGATCCTGACGACATTGGCTCCGTACGCGACGCGCAACCTCGTCCAGGGGGTTCCGGTGGGCTGGGGTTCGGCGGCCTGGCATCTCGGCCGGCTGGCCGCCCTGGTCGGCGACGACCACGCAGCGGCGAGATACCGAGCCATCGCTGACGACCTCCACGCGCGATGGATGGCCGGACCATGGGGACCACCCGCCACGCAGCAACCGACCGGATCGCTGCGCGGGGACCGGCTCAGCCGGCGCGAGCAGTCGGTGCTGGGCCTTCTCGCCGAGGGGCGGGCCAACAAGGACATCGCCTCGAGCCTGGGGATCAGCGTGCACACCGTAGAACGGCACGTCGCCAACGTCTTCGGCAAGTTGGGCGTGCACAACCGCGCCGAGGCCACCGCCTGGGCAGTGCGCCACGAGATTGGTCAATCGGCTACATAGTTTCCGCGATGCGCGAGCATCTCCTTCCCGAGGAAGCTTCGACCACCCGATGGCCGCACGGCCGCACCCATGGAGGTCGAACATGAACGACAACGTCGCAACCGTCCAGAAGATCTACGACGCATTCTCCCGCGCGGACGTGGACGCCATTCTCGGCGTTCTCACCGAGGACGTCGATTGGGCGTCAGAGGCATCCAGCCGGCTGGCTCCCTGGTACGGCGCCCGGCATGGTAGGTCGGAGGTCGCGCAGTTCTTCGCCGACCTTGCCGGCGCGATCGACGTCACCGAATTCACCGTGCTGGCCATCGGGGCGAACGAGACCGATGTGATGGCCGTGATCAGGTTCGGTATCACCGCCAAGGAGACCGGGAACAGCGGTGCGATGGATCTGCACCACTGGTGGCGATTCCGCGATGACAAGGTCTACCTGTACCGCGGGACCGAGGACACCGCGTTGACCGGAGCGCTGCTGGGCACGCGCGCCTTCGCCCTCCAGCAATAGCACCTCCAGCAGCAACACTTTCAGCAAAACACCTCCGGCAACAGCGCCGGATGGGCCGAAAGCTCCTCTCGTCACCGAACCTTCGCGTAGTTGCTGGCGCCCCACCAATCCACCACGACAACGGGTTCGCTGCCGACGACCCAGGCGTCGTGACCGTGCGGAAGCGCGGTGACGTCACCGGGACGGGCATCGAATTGGGTGCCATCTGCCATCTGGATGCGCAGGGTGCCCTGGACGTGGTACTGAAAATGCGGCGCCTCACACAGTTCGGTGCCGGCCAACGGCTTGACGTGGGAGGACCACCGCCAGCCCGGCTGCAGGGTGAGCCGGCCGATCTCACTGCCGCCGATGCCGATCAGGTCGACCTCACCGAAGTCGAAGCTGCGGGTCTCGTCCGGGGTGTCGAAGCTCTTCTGTTCTGCCTTCTCGGACACTGCGTTCTCGGACACGGCGTTCTCGGACACTGCGTCTCGGACTCTGCATTCTCGGTCACGGTCGTGTTCCTTTCTCGTTGAGGCGGCTGGTGCCGACCTTGCTGATCGCAATGGTCCGCACGGACTTTGCAGGGACTTTGCAGCTCCGTGCGAGTGGCCCGGTGGCGTCGGCTCGTCGGCGCGCGTTGGATCACTGGTGTGCGGTCCTTGTCGGTGCGGGTTCTCGGCGATTTCGGCGTGGACGGATGGGAGCCCACCGCGCTGGGCAGCCGCAAGGCACGCACGGTGCTCGCCATGCTCGCGCTTGGCCGTGGCGGATTCGTCCCCGCTCACGCGATCATCGACGGACTGTGGGGCGGGCGTCCGCCATCCCGGCCGGCCGACCAACTGTCGGTGCTGGTGAGCCGGTTGCGGGCGGTCCTCGGCCGGGAGCGGATCGAGCACCGCGAGAGCGGGTACCGGCTGCGGTACGACTGGCTCGATGCGGACGAACTGACTGCCCTGAGCGCCGAAGCGCAGCGGCGGCTCACCGACGGGAATGCCCGAGGTGCTGCCGCAGCGGCAACGGCAGCGCTATCGCTGATCCGGGGCGAGATCCGGGTGGACAGCGATCTGGGCGACTGGGCCGACGCCGCGCTGGCCGTCCTCGATCGATTGGTGGTGCGGTCAAGGCGGGTGGCGGCCTCTGCGCTGGCCGCCGCCGGGAATTGGTCACAGGCAAGCGATCTGGCGGCCGCGGCGATCGACCGTGATCCCTACGACGAGGATTCACTGCGGCTGTTGATGCGCGTGGACGTGGCCAGTGGCCGAGTCGGCGCGGCGCTGGCTGCCTACGCGCGGATCCGGGAGCGGCTGTCCGAGGACCTGGGAGCCGATCCGTCACCGGAGACGGTGGCCCTGCACGCCGCGATCCTGCGTGGAGAGGTCGCTGGTCCGATGCCGCGCAGGCGGAGTGGACCCTCGTCGGCCGGGACGCCGACCGCGAACGGCTCGACGTCGCAGCGGCACCCTCGGCCGGCGGCCGTGCCCAGCTCGTGATCGTCGAGGGGGAGGCCGGCATCGGCAAGACTTCCCTGCTCCGGGCCTGGGCAGCCGCTCGGTCGGCCGCGGGCGACACCGTGCTGTTCGGTACCTGCGGGACGCTCGACCGGTCGGCCCCGCTCGACGCGGTGATCACCGCCATCCTCGACCACCTGCGCGGGGCGGGGCCGGAACGGATGGCCGAGGTCCTCGGCCCCGATGACCGCCTGCTCGGGCGTTTGTTGGGTCTGACCTCGCCGGCGGGGTCGATGGATCTGCTCGCCGAAGGCGTGATCGGCCCGTCGATCCTGTTCACCGCTGTGCTCGGTGCCGTGCAGCGGATCGGCCGAGGCGCCCGGGTGGTGCTGGTACTCGATGACGCCTATCAGGCCGGTCCCACCCTGGCCGAATGGCTGCGCTTCGTGCTGCGCCGGCCGGCTTCGCTGGTGATCGTGACGGCGGTGCGGTCCGGCGAGGGTCGCCTGCTGCCGGCCGGCAGCACCGTCGATGTCGGACCGTTGGACCGCGACGCGGTGTGCACCCTGGTGGGCCCCGCGCGGCTGGACGAGCTGTTCAGGCGATCGCAGGGACACCCGTTGTTGCTCTCCGAATTGGCGGCCTCGGATGCCGTGGAGCTGCCCGCCTCGCTGGTGGAATCGGTGTCCACCCGATGCGACGAACTCGGTCGGGCGTCCGCCACCCTGCGCACCGCGGCGGTGATCGGAGGATCACGGATCGACCTGGATCTGCTGGCCGGTCTGCT
The DNA here is from genome assembly GCA_963709895.1 of uncultured Actinomycetota bacterium. Classification (GTDB taxonomy): domain Bacteria; phylum Actinomycetota; class Actinomycetes; order Mycobacteriales; family Nakamurellaceae; genus Nakamurella. The sequence goes on from CAVPYD010000017.1 coordinate 7,272, forward strand.
GCAGCGTCCGGTCATCGACCTGTTGGACGACGTCGAGCTGGGCGCCGCGCGGCGACTGCTCATCGAGTCCGACGGGAAGTTCGCGTTTCGTCACGACTTGATCCGTGCCGCGCTGGCGGCCAGCGCGACGGCCGGTCGCTCGGTACTGCTGCACCGCGAGGCCGCCCGCCTGCTCAACCATCGGATCGACGCGGACCCGATCGAGGTGGCCCACCATGCTGAGCTCGGTGGCGACCTGGGGCTGGCGGGGCGCGCGCTGCGAACCGCAGCGGTACGAGCCGCGGAGCTGTTCGACCATGCCACCGCCGAGGGGCTGCTCGATGATGCACTCCGTCTGCACCCCGACCCCGAGGGCTGGTTGGACCGCGCCCGGGTGCGGACCCGGCGTGGTCGCTATCCCGAGGCGTACGACGACGTGGCGCGGTGTTCAGGCGCGGCCGCGCTGGAGGTCGGCGCCTGGGCCTCCTATTTCGATCGCCGGTTCGACCAGGCCCTGCAGTACGCCCAGGACGGTGAGCTGGCCGCCGACGACCCCGGGATCCGCGCACGGTGCCTGACCGTGGGTGGCCGGACCCACCACGCCGCGGGTGATCTCGGTTCGGCCGAACAGCAGTTGGGTGCCGCCATCGAGTTGGCGAAGGGTGCCGATCGGATCGTCGCGTCGGCGTGGCTCGGCGTGCTGCGAGCCCATCAGAGCCGGGTCGCCGAGGCTCTCGGCCTGCTCCGGCCGATCACCAGGTACACCGGGGTCGAGCACACCTCCGTACTGCTGCACGCGTTGCTCTTCACCGGGCACGCGCACGCGCTTGCCGGGCGTCCCGACGCGGCCCTCGCCATTTTCGACCGGTACACGGCCGAGGTCGAACGCCGGCAGGTACCGCGCTTCGGCGGGCGCGGGGTGAACTTCGCCGGGTGGGTGCTGCGCAGCACCGGGGCGGTCGCGCGGGGCGTCGACCACCACCTGGAGGCGCTGCACGCCGCGGATCACGGTGGCACCCCGGAGGTCAGGATCGCGGCGCTGGAGGATCTGGCCGAGGCGCGACTGACCGCCGACGATATGGACGGTGCCGCCGCCCTGCTCGGCGAGGCGTCGGCCGCGTTGCACGGTGACCTGGTGTTCGGCTGGCGATTGGAGTTCAGGTTGCGCCTGCTGCAGGGCCGGTTGGCGCTGCACACCGGACTCCCCCACCGGGCCGCGGAACTCGCCGCGGCGCTGGATGCCGACGCCACCAGGTTGGGCGTACCGCGCTATGCCGCGGTGGCCCGGCTGCTCGGCCACCGGGCGCGCGCCCGGCAGGGGCTGCCGATCGATCCGGCCGGGGTTGAATCGGCGCTCGACCTGATCGATACCTACGCGGCGCTGGAGTCGTGGTGGTGGACCGGGGACACTGCTGCCGACCTCGGCAGCAGTGTGCTGCTGGGTCGGAGCGAGCACCGGGTCGCGGCGCTCGCCCGCGAGATCGGCTCCCGGGCAACGGAACTGCACCGCGATGCCGATCGGCGACTCGAGGGCTGGCGGAAGATGATCAGCGCGCGGCCAGCACGACCATAGGCACAACCGGGGCTGGCGCCCCGATCAGGGCGGCCTCCGCGGCCAGCCTGGCCCGCTCCAGGTCTGCCGGTGCGAGAGCCTGCACGAAGGGCGCCAGGTGGGCCATGCCCAGCCGCCACCGCACCATGTCGGCGGGGGTGCTCAGGCCACTGGGCACCGGCACGACCGACACGTCCACGCGTGCGAACCCCGCGGCGGTGGCGGCAAGAGCGAGCCGCTGCGGGTCACCGACCTTTGGCTCCAGGTGGTCCTTGAGTGCCGCATGCCATGCCGGTGCGGCGTACCCCCATTCGCCCAGCGCGTCCTCGACCGCCGCCTTCGCCGGATGGGTCCAGCCGACCGCGAAGGCACTGGCCACAACGCTCCCACCCACCCGGCGAGCCTCCCGCAGCGCCGCGACCGGATCCTGGAGATGACCGAGACTGAAAGCAGCGCAAACGATGTCGAAGGACTGATCGGCGAAGGGCAGGTGGACCGCGTCGCCGACAACCGCCGACATGAGGCCAGCCGATTCGCCGATGGCGATGCGGAGCATGTGCTCGGCGATGTCCACGGCCACCACCTGACGGGCCCCGGCGGCGATCGCCGCACGGCCGGCAACACCGGTGCCCGCTCCGACATCGAGCACCGTGGCCCCCACCATGGTCAACGGCGCGGCCGCGAGCATCGCCTCGGCCAGTCGACCGTAGAGCGCGTCCGGGCCTGCCGACCAGGCCTGCGCAGATCGGTTGTACGCCAGGCGGATCGCTTCGGCGGTCGGGTCCTCGGTGTCCATTCGCTCCTCCCAGTCCTGCACCAGGTAGACCGGATTCGGGTGCCGGCCCTGAGCCGCCCGGGCCGTCAGCCCTGCTCCAACACCCGTTTCAGGGTGCCGAGGTCGGCACGCACCGCATCGGCGTCGCGGTCGAACTCCTCGTCGCTCATCCCTGGCTGCCGCCGCACGGTGAACACCACCTCGCAGCCCTGGCCGTCGGCGATGACCCGCATCGGGTTGTCGACGGTCTGACCCGACGGCAGGGTGACCCGGTGATCGAGCACGCCGAAGTCGTTGGCCGGCGCGAAGGCAACGACGACCCGACCCATCGGCGATTCCGCGACCCACTGGCCGTCGACGAACTCGACGGAGCCGCCGAGCCCGGCGGCCCATGCCGGCAGGTTGGCCGGGTTCCTGGCGTAGTCGTACGTTTCCTGTGCAGGCCGATCGATCGGCGTGCTGATGTGTCGGGATTCGGTCGCCATGCGACCACCGTGCCAGAACGGACCGGAGACTTCAGCCGCCGATATCGATGCGGTCGACGCTGACGATCTCGTCGGTCGCCGCGGGTTGTTTGCTGCCCAGCACCGTGATCACCGCGGTATGCCTGCCGGTGGCCAACGGCGCGCTGGTCCACGAGGTCAGCCCGTTCGTGGGTGTGGACGACCACTGATCGAGGCCGACGGCCGGGCCGCCGTCGATGCTCACCGTGAGCTTTCCGTGGTCCGGCCCGGTGGAATACCAGTACCGCACGCCGTTTCCGGTGAACGTCACCCGCACCGTGCTGTTCGCCGTCGTGCTGGCGTGCAGGTTGTTCAGATACGCCCCCGGGGTCGTCGACGTCGTCCAGGTGCCCGCATAGCCCAACTGATTCGGCGCCGTTCCGGTGACCGTGTCGTTCAGCACGGTCACCGCCGGATGCTCACCGGACAGTCCGTACGCCCGGAATCCGTCGGGCGCATCGACATAGACCCGCCCGTTGGTGACGAACACGTCACCGCAGGGGTAGTCGCGGCGCAGCAGCTGCCGTCCGGTGGTGGCGTTGAAGACGAACAGGTCGCCAGCTGGGCCGCACGGCGCATAGAGCAAACCGTTGGCCACCAGGGGTTTCCGGCTGAACGCCAACGGCTGGGTCCACACCGGCTGACCGGAGATCACCCCGACGGCAGCCAGCACCCCGGTGCCTTGCCGCGCCGGGTCCGACGACCGGGCCGCGACGTAGGCGAGATCACCGGCCACCACCGGATCGGTGGCGAGCCCGGCACCAACCGCAGCGGTGGCGTCGTAGAACCATCGCGAGTCCCCGCCCTGGAAATCGACGGCCGCCATGAGCGTCGGGGCGCCGTGGGTGGAAAAGATCGTCAGCTCACGTCGGGCGGAATTGCGCAGGAAATACGAGAACCGGGACAGGTCGAGGTTCTCGACACCGGCAGTGCCGGCGGTCGGATCGCCGGTTGCCGCGCTCAGCGCGACCATGTGCCCGTCCAGGCTGGACGCAGAAGTCCTGTTCAGCGTGACCAGCAGCCGATCGCGTCCGATGGAGAAGCCGGCGAAGACGCCGTCGCCCACCGGCTTGTTCCAGACAACCGTTCCGTCCGCGGCGTTCACCGCGGCCATCCGTACGGTCCGTGCGCCCTGCGTCAGGCTCGCGTACACCCTGCCGTTGACGACCTCGACCTCGGTGACCACGGGGGTGGGAGCGGCCGCCGGGTCGATGACCTTCTTCCACAGTGGAACGCCGGTCACCGCATTCAGCGCCGAGACCGACCCGTCGGTGCCTCCGACGTACACGACGCTGGCCGCGACCACCGGGGCTGCCGGGGAATACCCGCCGGCCCGCGTCCACGACGCTGCGCCCGAGGTGGTGACGGCCTTGATGGACCCGCCCTGGCTGAAGAACACCCGGCCGTTGGCCACCGCTCCCATCACACTCGGGCCGTGCGGCACAGTGAATCTCGGCACCAACGTCGAGACATTTCCGGCGTTGATGGTGTTCTCGCTGGGGTTGCTCGACTGGTATTCGCTGGTGAAACCCTGCTCGTTCCAATCGGTGTGGACTCCGAATGCGGCCTTCCCGGTGTACGCCCTGGCCCGTCCGGTGGCCACCACCTGCACCGATCCGGCGACCATCGTGGCCGGAACCGTCACCGCGGCACTGAACTCGCCCCTGGCGGAGGCCGGGGCGGAACCCACCTTGGTGGTCGCCAGATAGACGTCAACCGCGTCGTAGGGCTGGAAACCGCTTCCGCTCACCGTGGTTGCGGTGCCGGGGACGCCGTCGCCGACCGTCAAGGACACCTTGGGCGCGATCACCACGAACGACGACGTTGTCGACGGGTCCGCGCCGGCGGTCACCAGCGTGATCGGTCCGGTGGTTGCGCGGGGCGGAACCGCCGCGGTCAGCGCCGTCGCGGACAGCCGATGGAAGTCCCGTCCGGCCGTGCCGTTGAACAGCACGCCGGTGACGGCGGCGAATCCGTTGCCGCGGATGGACACCACCGTTCCGGCCGGACCGTATTGCGGGCTGAACGAGGTGAATGTCGGCGCGGCAACCACAGCGGCCGCCGACCCTGCGCCGTCTGCCATTGACACGGTGGACACCGTGGAAACGATGAGAACCGCGACCAGGACGAGACCCGCACGGCGCGCAGAATCGCGATTCATTGCATACCCCCGATGACGCGGGACGAGAATCCCGGCAGGCTCAGCGTCGCACGAGGAACCGCCGCGACGCCAGGGGCCGTCGGCGGTCGCCGCGCCGACATCCGCTGGGCTGAAGCGCGGATGGGAACAAGACAGCCGACTCCCGTCGAATGCCGATCGGATGGGCCGTCTCGTCAGGCCAAAGATCCGACCACCGCGGCGATGTCGCCCGCACCTCCGCGGAGCCACTGGTGCGACATCCGCAGCGCGATCACCCGGTGCGCGTCAAATCCCGACCATGCGCCGCGGTCGAGGCAGCTCAGAACCGCGGGTGGTCCCCGCACAGGGTGACCCGCTCGGTCCGGTCACCGGAACGTTCGACCGTGCCCAGCACCACCGACCAGAGGTGGCGCGCGGTCAGCATCGCCATGGCCCGGTCCACGTCCTCGGCGGGTAGCACGGCGACCATGCCGATGCCCATGTTGAAGGCCTTCTCCATCTCTTCCCGGGCGACCCGGCCGTGGCTGGCGATGTAGCCGAACACCGGCAACGGATTCCAGGCCCGGCGATCGAGTGCGGCCGTCAGACCATCGGGGATCACCCGCGCCAGGTTCCCGGCCAGCCCGCCGCCGGTGATGTGCGCGTAGGCATGGGTGTCGGTTTCCCTGGCCAGTGCCAGGCAGTCCAGCGCGTAGATCCGGCACGGCTCCAGCAGTTCCTCGCCGAGGGTGCGGCCGAACTCCTCGACGTGGCCGTCCAGCGGGAGCCGGGCGATGTCCAGCAGGACGTGCCGGACCAGCGAGTAGCCATTGGAGTGCAGCCCGGAAGATCCCATGCCCAGCACCACGTCGCCGGGGCGCACGCGATCCGGTCCGAGGATCGAGTCGGCCTCCACCACTCCGACCGCGGTGGCGGCCAGGTCGTAGTCGTCGGGTGCCATCAGGCCGGGATGCTCCGCGGTCTCCCCGCCGACCAGTGCGCAGCCGGCCCGCACGCAGCCCTCGGCGATACCGGACACGACCGACGCGATCCGCTGCGGTTCGAGCTTGCCGCAGGCGATGTAGTCCTGCAGGAACAACGGCTCGGCACCGCAGGCCACCAGATCGTCGGCCACCATGGCGACCAGGTCGATGCCGATGGTGTCGTGCACGTCCATGGCCTGGGCGATGGCGGATTTGGTCCCGACACCGTCGGTGGAGGACGCGAGCACCGGGTCGCGGAAGCGGTGGATCGGCATCCGGAACAGCGCCGCGAACCCGCCGATGCCACCGATCACCTCGGACCGGTGGGTCTTCTGCGTGTACGGCTTCATCAGGTCGACGGCGGCCTCACCGGCGGCGATGGACACCCCGGAACCTGCGTAGGTGGCTCCGGAACCGAGCGGGTGGCGGGCGGTCGTCATGCAGCGTCCTGTCTCATGGTCTGGTCAGCGCGTCCTCGGCCCCGTAGGCCCCGGCGATCACCGGGGTCGCCGGGCCCGCGATGCCGCGGAACAGCGGATCGGGGACGCCGCGGACGATGCCTTCGAGCACGTGTTTGCCGATCTGGTCCGGGATCGGGATCGGATAGTCGCCGGTGAAGCAGGCCGTGCACAGCCGGTTCCGCGGCTGCTCGGTGGAGGACACCAGCGCCTCCAGCGATACGTATCCCAGGGTGTCCGCGCCGATCGAGCGGCGGACCGCCTCGACGTCGCCGGCGTTGGCGATCAGTTCGGCGCGCGAGGCGAAGTCGATCCCGTAGAAGCAGGGCCAGCGCACCGGCGGTGACGCGATCCGGACATGAACTTCCAGCGCACCCGACTCCCGGAGCATCCGGACCAGCGCGCGCTGGGTGTTGCCGCGGACGATCGAGTCGTCCACCACCACCAGCCGCTTGCCGCGGATGACGTCACGCAGCGGGTTGAGCTTGAGCCGGATGCCCAGCTGCCGGATGGTCTGCGATGGCTGGATGAACGTCCGCCCGACGTAGGCGTTCTTGACCAGTCCCTGGCCGTAGGGAATGCCGGAGGCCTGCGCGAAGCCGATCGCGGCGGGCGTCCCTGACTCGGGGGTGGGGATGACCAGGTCCGCCTCGACCGGGAACTCGGCGGCCAGCCGGCGGCCGATCTCGACCCTGGTGGCCTGCACGCCGCGGCCGGAGATGGTGGTGTCCGGGCGGGCCAGGTAGACGTACTCGAACACGCAGCCCTTGGGCGTCGGCGGCGGCGAAGTGCTCGCTGCGCAGCCCGTCGGCGTCGATGGCCAGCAGTTCGCCCGGCTCGACCTCACGGACGAAGGACGCGCCGACGATGTCGAGCGCCGCGGTCTCCGAGGCGATCACCCAGCCGCGGTCCAGCCGGCCCAGCACCAGCGGCCGCACACCGTGCGGGTCGCGGGCGGCGTACAGGGTGTGCTCGTCACAGAACACCAGGCAGAACGCGCCCTGCAGCGTCGGCAGCAGATCCATCGCCGCCTGCTCCAGGCCGGAGTCCGCGGACTTGGCCGCCAGCAGCCGGGTGATCACGTCCGAGTCGGTGGTGCACTTGGCGCGGCCGTTCTTGCCGGGCAGCGCCACGATCTTGGCCTCGAGCTCGACCGTGTTGACCAGATTGCCGTTGTGGCCCAAGGCGATCCCGGACCCGACATCGGTGATGGCGAACGTCGGCTGGGCGTTCTCCCAGGTGGTGGAGCCGGTGGTGGAGTACCGGCAGTGACCGACCGCGATGTGGCCGTTCAACGACGACAGGGTCTGCTCGTCGAACACCTGCGAGACCAGCCCGAGGTCCTTGAACACCACGATCTGGGAGCCGTCGGCGACGGCGATGCCGGCGGCCTCCTGGCCGCGATGCTGCAGCGCGTACAGGCCGTAGTAGGTCAGCTTGGCGACGTCCTCGCCGGGAGCCCAGACGCCGAAGACGCCGCACTCCTCCTTGGGACCGCTGTCGTCCTGCACGTCCTGCGCGTCGACCCCGACGCACGGCGGCTGAGGGCGGGTGACCGGAGTGATCGGAAGAGACTGGGGGTAGGAGTCTGTCGGGGTTGGTATCGAACCAGTACCCACGTAACCGTGCTCCTCTGCGAGCGAATCAAATGCCAGGGGATGAGCCGGTACCCCACTGTACCTGCTCCGCGGCGCCCCACCGTCGATCCCACTCCGGCCAAGGCCCGGCCCGCGGGCGAAATGCGGCCCGTGCCCGATCTGCCGCGCCGGTCCTGCGCAGCGCAGCGCTGGACGTCCCTGCTCGTCGGCCGGATCATTCGGCGACTCGGGCAGACGGTCGATCCAGAAATGGGTGTGTCAGCCGGCCAACGGGTCGCGCAGCGGCAACAAGGACGACAGATCGGCGCGGGATCCGCTGGCCCGGACCGACCCGGCGGCGACCGCGTCAGCCCAGCTGATCCGGCCGGAGACCAACGCCAGCCAGGTCGCGGCGTCGGTTTCCACCACGTTCGGTGGGGTGCCACGGGTGTGCGTCGGACCGGCGAAGGCCTGCACCGCACTGAACGGCGGCACCCGGATCTCCACCGACCGGCCGGGGTTGATCTGCGCCACCCACGCCAGGGTGACCCGAACGGTCGGGCCGATCTGCGACTTCTCCAGCGCTCCGCCCGCGGCGGCGATGGCGTCGGCCACCTGCTGCGGGGTGACGGCGCGGCGGACCATGGTCGGTCAGCGTAGAGCGGCGGGCGGACCACCGTCAGGTCCACGGCGACGTTCACTGCGTGGAGCGGCTGACGCGGGCCAGCAGACGGCCGAGCCCATCCGCCGGGCCGGCTGGTCCGGATACTCGAAGTGTGACCCCCCGCCGATCCCCACACCCACACCACGCCACCAGCCCCCAGGGCGCCCGGCTGACCGCAACCTCCGTGCCCGACAACCCGACGGCAGCGGTGCTGGTGCTGCACGGCGGCGCGTCCGATTCGCAGATGAAGGTCGCGGCGTTGAGCCTTGCGGTGCTCCGGCTGGTTCCCGTCGCCCGGGCGATCGCCCGCCAGGTGCCGGACGTCGCGGTGTACCGGCTGCGGTTCTCGGTGCGCGGCTGGAACGGTGACGGGGCCGGGGTGCTGGCCGACGCCCGCTGGGCGCTGGACGAGATCGCCGACCGGCAGCCCGGCACGCCGGTGGTGCTTGTCGGCCACTCGCTGCGGTGGCCGGGTGGCGCTGCACCTGGCCGGAGCGGCCGGCGTGGCCGGAGCGGTCGGCTTGGCCCCGTGGGCCGAGCGGGGCGACCCGGTGGCCGACCTGGCGGGCGTCCCGCTCGCCATCGTGCACGGCACCAGGGACCGGATCATCCCGCAGCCCAGCACCCGCCCGTGGCTGTCCAGGGCGGCGGACGCCGGCGCGGTGATCAGCACGACGCTGATCGACGGCGGCGGACACGCCATGCTCCGGTACTGGCGGCGCTGGCACCGGCTCGCCGCGGCGGGTGTCCGGATGGTGCTGAGCTCGACCGGGTCAGCCGCTCGCGGCAGCGACGAAACCAGGCCTGTCGCACCTCGCGCCGTCAGGTAGCCCACGCCGTCAGATTTCGGGCTCCACGAACGGGTGCTTCGCCGGCTTTCTCGGGTGCCCGAGTGCCCGGGTGGTGGTATCTGTGAAGTCCATCTGCGCTGATCGTCGACGTACGCGGGTCGACACGGGAGGCGACCATGACTCGGGTCAGGCACAACATCTGGAACCTGGGCACGCCGCAGGACCCGTGGCATCCGATCACCCTCGGCTACGCGCTGGGGGTGCGCGGCATGCAGGACCTACCCGTCACCGACCCCAGGAGCTGGGACTACCAGTCCGCCATCCACGGGACCTACCTGACGGAGAAGCCCAGCGGTGCCCCCTGGAACCAGTGCCAGCACGCCACCTGGTTCTTCGTGCCGTGGCACCGGATGTACCTGTTCCAGTTCGAGAACATCCTGCGGTCCCTGCTCCCTGAGGACCGCCGCGACGACTGGGCGCTGCCGTTCTGGGACTACAGCAGCGGATCACCCGGCAATGCGCTACCGCCCGCATTCCGGGTCCGGACCCTGCCGGACGGCACGCCGAACCCGCTGTTCGTCGCCGAACGGCGCGGGTCGGTCAACGACGGCGCCCCGCTGCCGGACGTCATCACCAGCACCGAAAAGGCCCTGGCCGAAGCGATCTTCACCTCGTCGGCCCAGGGCGCATCCGTCGGATTCGGCGGCCCGCAGACCGGGTTCGCCCATCAGGGCCCGGCTTTCGGGCAGTTGGAAGCACAGCCGCACGGACCTGTGCACGTTCAGGTCGGCGGCAACGGCGGGTTGATGACCGACCCGAACACCGCGGCGGCCGATCCGATCTTCTGGCTGCACCACGCCAACATCGATCGCGTGTGGGCGGTCTGGAACCTCGGTGGCGGTGCCAATCCGACCACAAAAGCCTGGCTGGACAATGCTTTTCCGCTGCGAGATGCGGCCGGCAGCGCGGTCCGGATGAAGCCGAGCGATGTGCTCGACACGGTGACCCAACTCGGCTACACCTATGAGTCACTCCCGGAGCGGCCCACCGTGCGAGCCAGCAAGGAGCGCAGCGTGTCCGAGCAGAGCCAGCCGCTGTTGATCGGTACCAACGACCGTCCGGTGGAGGTGGACCGGCACGGCGCGACGACCAGCCTGGCGGTCACCCCGGTGCCGCGGGCGGTGGGTGCGCGGATCGCCGGGGCGCCGCGGATGTACCTGAACATCACCGACATCGAGGGGTCGCGGAATCCCGGGGTGGTGTTCGGCGTCTACCTCAACCTGCCCGACGACAGGCTGCCCGAGGACAACCCGCCCGCGGATCCGGCGGACAGCGCTGGCGACAGGGCGGACAACACCACCGCCGCGGACCACCTGGCGGGGCTGATCTCGTTCTTCGGCATCGAGGACAGCGACCCGGCGACGGCGGCCGCGACCCGCAAGGAGCCGCATGGCATGAGGTACAGCTTCGACGTCACCGACGTGGTGGAGCGCCTGCAGGCCGCCGGGCACTGGCCGGCCGATGCGATGCGGGTGACCCTGCTCCCCGTGACGCAGGACGATGATCCGGAGGCTCTGTCCGCCGCCGCGCCGCCCTCGGTCAGAGTGGGTACGTTCAACCTCTACCAGGGTTGATCCGAACCGCACGCACGTTCGACGCGGCCACGGCGGCCGCAGAACGAGGGAGAGCCGCCGGTGTCGCTGCTGGGCCGGGTGGACGCCGCCGGCGCACCCGCGGCGCGGGTGCGCCGGCCGAGTGTGCTGGCCACCCACCCGGGAGCCCTGCCCATCGTCGTGTCCGGGATCGGCTGGACGGTGCTGCTGGTCAGTCGGCTGTTCTCCGACCACATCGTGTCGACCAGCGAGGCCGGCGGCCATGGCGGCCTGTTCACCCTCGTCGGGGTCGCTCACACGGCGGCCATGACGGCGGCGATGATGGCCCCGCTCGCGCTGTCCGGGGTGCGGACGACGGCGTTCACCAGCCTGTGGTGGCGGGCCGGCCGGGCCGCGGTGATCTTCCTGGCCGCGTTCCTGCTGACCTGGACGGTGATCGCAGTCTGCCTGGACGCGGTCGCGACGGCCTGGACGACGTGGTTGGGTTCCGCCTCGATCAGGGACCGCTGTCTTGCTGGGCGTGTGCGCGCTCGCCCAGCTCGACCCCACCCGCCCGGAAAAGGTGAAACGGTGCGATCGTGGCATGCGGCTGCGGCCCACCGGATCTGAGGCGGACGTGGACTGCGCCAGGTTCGGGGTGCTGACCGCCGGCCGCGACGTGCGGTTCTGCGCGTTGCCGATGCTGGCCATGCTCGCCGCGGATCAGCTGCCGGTCGGCCTGCTGGTGATGGCGGCGGTGACCGCGCTGGCCCTGACGGATCGCGTCACCGCCGGCCGCCGTCGGATCCTCATCGCGGCGGCCTACGCCGCGCTCGCTGTCGTCTTGGCCCTCTGGGGTTGACCGGACCACCGGCCATCGCGGTGCCGGATGACTCTCGAGCCGAGGCGACCATCGCGCAATGACGGGCGAACGTGGGTCCGTGCGATCGCCCTGCCCGGGGCGAAGACTACCGATCAGACGAGATGATGCCGGTAGGCGTAGGCGACGGCCGCGGCCCGATCCCGGACGCCCACCTTGGCCAGCAGGTGGTTCACATGCGTCTTCACAGTGGCCTCGGAAACAACCAACTGCCGCGCGATCTCCCGGTTCGATTTCCCCTCGGCGACCAGCGCCAGCACCTCCAACTCACGGGATGTCAAGCCGGACAAGGACTCTGGGCTTGGGTCGGTCACCGTTGGGCCGGTCGCGCCCGGTGCGGTGGGGGCCGACAGGGCCGCGACCAGGCTGGCCTGGACAGCGCCGTCCATCAGGGAGCGGCCGGCGGCGGCCGCCCGGATCGCCTCGCCGATGGTCTCGGCGTCCGCATCCTTGGTCAGGTAGCCGATGGCGCCGGCCCGCATGGCGGCGACGATCGAGGGCTGGTCGTCGACGGTGGTCAAGACGACGACTGCCGGTGGGGTCGACAGTGCCCGCACCTGCCGGGTCGCGTCGATGCCGTCGATGCCCGGCATTCGCAGGTCGACCAGCAGGACGTCGGGCTGCTCCGATCGGACCAGCTCGACCGCCGCGCCACCATCCGCACCCGCGCCGACAACTTCCACCCCGTCGATCAGGTCGAGCATCAGCATCAGACCCTCGCGGACGACTCGCTGGTCGTCGGCGAGCACCACCCTGATCGGCAGCGGCGCTGTCATCGCGACATGGCGTTTGCCGTGGTGGGATCTGCGACGGTGGCCCCGGAACGCAGCGGCACGGCGAGTTCCACCGCCCACCCGTTGGGTGACGGCCCGGCGGCCAGGGTCCCGCCCACGGCAGCCGCCCTGGCGCGCATGCCGTCCAAGCCCATTCCGCCCGGCGCGGCGGGCGGGGCTGCCGTTCCCGGCTCGTCCACGACCGTCAATGCCAGCACCTCATCGCCGTCCGGCTGCCTCACGATGCTCGCCGAAACGCGAGTCGGCGCGGACCGGGCGTGGCGGATCACGTTGGCCAGCGACTCCCGGAGCACCGCCAGCACCACACTCGTGACGACCGCCGGGATCTCGGGCAGCGAACCCAGGGTCAGCGCGACGTCGCCTCCGGCCATCGCGCGGTGATCCCGCACTGCCCTGTCGATGGCCGCCCCGACGTCCACCGGTGCCGACCCGATTCCTGGTTCCGGTGCGAGAGCCGCGAGCGCCAGCCGCGCCTCACTCTGGCCCTCGACGGCGAGCGCCCTGGCACGATCGACCTGGCCGAGAGCCTGTTCCGGACGGCCAGAATGCAGCAGGGTCGACGCGTTCTGCAGGGTGATCGCCAACCCGGACAGCGTGTGCGCGAGAACATCGTGCAGATCACGGGCTATCCGTTCACGTTCGGCCACGGCTGCGGCTCGCTCCCGTTCCTGCCGCAGTGCCTGCTCCCGGGCCAGCATCAGTTCCGCAAGCTCCACCCGGTCAGCCCGTTCCCGGCTGCGGAGGCCGGCCTGGTAGGCGGCGATCACGCCGGCGAGGGCGGCAGGGTAGGTCCACCATGGCGCCGAGACCTGCACGCAGAACCACCACAGCGCACCGACGTCAACGCACAACAGGCCGATCTCGAAGGCGCGGGAGACCGGCACCCTGGGGGCGAACCACGCCGCGATGAACGGCAGCGACACGGCGGTCCCGTCCGGCACCACGACGCACAGCGCGCCACCCGCGGCGGTGAACAGGATGACCCCCGTCAGCTCCGCCCACCGCGGCAGCGAATAGACCGGGTCAACGGCCGCCGAACGGATGAGCAGTGCACTGATCGCGATCAGCACCAACAACGCCGCGGCAAGCACTGCTTCGGGACCCTGCCGGGTTTCCAGGTCCGGGCCACCCAGCACAGTGATCACCAACGCCGCGACCGCGATCATCCTGGTGACGAGAATGCCGTAACCACCCACACCGATCAGCCTGCCATGTACGTGGCTCAGAACCGCAACGTCAGGGCACGCTCTGCCCGGTCGCGGATCGCGACCCGCCGGGCCACCAACATGTTCTGCAGACCGAGGGAGATCGCCACATAGAGCAACAGCGACGCGTTGCCCAAACCTTGCATGTCCACCTCTGGTCCAGCCAGTTGCACCGCCAGGGCGTCGACGCCGAAGTGCGAGCAGATCGACACCAGCCACAGCCCGAGCGTGATGGCACCACCTCGCCGCCACCAGGACCCATCAGCCTGCTGCCAGATGGTCACCGAAGCAGCCCGGATGGCGCCGAAGACCGCCGCCAACCCCAGGCTCACCACCAACAGTCCGACCCCCAGCACTCCGATCCCAGCTGAGTTCTCGACGAATTGACCGAGTTGGACCAGCCCGATCAGACCGATGATCACCAGGAAGCGCCAACCGCCGTCGGTTTTCACCTCGCGCGGCGTCAGCTGCCTGTACAACAGCAGTCCGACGACGAGGAGCGCGATCACCGCGTTCGTCACGATCGATGGATTCATGGTCAATCCCCATTCCCGGGTCATCCGGGCCGACCTGGCCCGCTGACACAGGGTCGCCGCCGGCGGTCATCACCCACATCGACCGCTGGGTGGAGACGGGGTGGATCTCGGCCCGTCACCGGCCACCTCGGAACTCGGGGCGGAGGGCGACCCCGACACCCCGGGAGGGCGGGGCGGGTCGGGGCCATCCGCTCGTCGGCTCAGCCGAACAAGGCGGGAAGCGTTCCCTCCCAAGCGGTTCGGAGCTCGGCCAGGGGCAGCCGGGCGATGCCCTGGATGTCCAGCACCTGCTCGTCCGGCGTGCCGTGGTTGCCGGCGTCGACGACGCCGATCCTCACCCATGGCTGCCGGCGGACCGTGCACATCTCGGTGAACCTGAGTTCCTCGGTCCGCGGCACCGCGACGACGGCCCTGGCCGTCGACTCGGAGAACAGGAGCACGAACGGATCTGTGATTCCTGGGCCCTCCGGCAGCAGGATCCGCGCGCCGGTCTGCCCGGAGAGGCACATCTCGACCAGCGCCTGCGCCAGCCCACCCTCGGACAGGTCGTGCGCGGCGGAGATCATCCCGTCCCGGGAGCCGGCGATCAGCACGTCGCCCAGCAGCTTCTCGGCGGCCAGATCGACCGTCGGCGGCAGACCGCCCGTGTGCCCGTGCACCACCGACGCCCATTCCGAACCGTCGAATTCGTCACGAGTCTCGCCGAGCAGCAGCAGGGTCTCGCCGGTGTCCTGGCCGATGCCGGTGATGGTTCGGCGACGGACGTCATCGATGACCCCGAGCACTCCCACCACCGGGGTGGGCAGGATGTTCGCCCCCGCGGTCTGGTTGTAGAGGCTGACATTGCCGCCGGTGACCGGGATCCCGAGCTGCGCGCAGCCGTCGGCGAGCCCGCGGACCGCCTGGGAGAACTGCCACATCACCGCCGGGTCTTCGGGTGAGCCGAAGTTCAGGCAGTTCGTCACCCCGGCCGGCGCGGCGCCGGTGGTGACCACGTTGCGGTAGGCCTCGGCGAGCGCCAGCTGCGCGCCGGCGTACGGATCGAGCAGCGTGTACCGGCCGTTGCAGTCGGTCGCCATCGCCAGCCCGCGCTCCGGAACCCTGGTGTCACTGTCGTTCTCGGTGACCCGGATGATCCCGGCATCCGACGGTTGGGCCAGCACCGTGTTGCCGCGGACGTACCTGTCGTACTGGTCGGTCACCCACGACCGCGAGCACAGGTTGGGCGAGGCGATCATCTTGAGGATCAACTCACCCAGTTCACCGGGAGTCGGGCCGGGCCAACGACTCAGAGGTGTTGGCCTGCAAGGCATCCTGCCAGTCCGGGCGCTGCACCGGGCGCTCGTACACCGGGCCCTCGTGGGCAACGGTTCGCGGCGGCACGTCCACCACGGTCTCGCCGTGAAAGTCGATGATCAGCCGGCCCGTGTCGGTGACCTCACCGATGACGTCGGCCTGCACCTCCCACTTGGCGCACACGGCCAGAAAGTCATCGACCTTGTCCGGTACAACGACCGCACACATCCGTTCCTGCGATTCGCTGGACAGGATCTCGGCGGGCGTCATGCCGTCCGCGCGCAGCGGCACCGCGTCCAGCACCACGTGCATCCCGCCGCTGCCCGCCGAGGCGAGTTCCGAAGTGGCGCAGGACAAACCGGCGCCGCCTAGGTCCTGGATGCCGACCACCAGGCCGGCCGCGAACACCTCGAGGGTGCACTCGATGAGTACCTTCTCCGCGAACGGATCGCCGACCTGGACCGACGGCAGCTTCTTGCGCGCGCCACCCTGACCGCCGTGACCGGCGGGACCGCCGTCACCGGCGAAGGTGTCGGAGGCCAGCACCGACACTCCGCCGATACCGTCGAGCCCGGTCCGCGATCCGTACAGGATGATCTTGTTGCCGGTGCCGGTGGCGTGCGCGGTGTGCAGGTCCGCGCTGCGCAGCACGCCGATGCAGGCGGCATTGACCAGCGGGTTCCCCGCATAGGACGGATCGAAGATCACCTCGCCGCCGATGTTGGGCAGCCCCAACGAGTTTCCGTAGCCGGACACCCCGGCGACAACGCCGGGCACCACCCGCTGCGAGTCGGCCGCGTCGGCCGGGCCGAACCGCAGCTGGTCCATCACCGCGACCGGCCGGGCACCCATCGCCAGGATGTCGCGGACGATGCCGCCCACCCCGGTGGCCGCGCCCTGGTACGGCTCGACGTAGGACGGATGATTGTGCGACTCGATCTTGAAGGTGACCGCCCAGCCGTCACCGATGTCGATGACGCCGGCGTTCTCGCCGATCCCGGCCAGCATCTTCGAGCGCATCTGCTCGGTGGTGGTGCTGCCGAAATACGCCAGATGCACCTTGGACGACTTGTACGAGCAATGCTCGGACCACATCACCGAATACATCGCCAGTTCGGCGTCGGTGGGGCGTCGGCCGAGGATCTCGCGGATCCGCAGGTACTCGTCGTCCTTCAGGCCGAGCTCGCGAAACGGTTGCGGCACATCGGGTGTGGCCGCGGCGCGGGCGACAGTGTCCAGCTGCGGCCCGTGGTCGACCAGGTCGACGGCACCGACGGGATCGGTGATGTCCAGCAGGTCGGCGGCGGTCGGGTGGGCGACAACGTCGACGTCGTGCGCGGGCTCAGGCATGGGTGCCCGCCCCGGTGAGCGCGGTGCCGATCCAGTCCTGCACCGAGACGAACAGGCCGAGCCCGTCGTCCGTCGGCCCGGTCAGCGCATCGATGGCGTGCTCGGGGTGCGGCATCAGGCCGGCCACCCTGCCGTCCGCCGAGCAGATCCCGGCGATGTCCCGCAGCGCGCCGTTCGGGTTGCCCTGCGCGGGCCCGTCCCCGACGTAGCGGAACAGCACCCGGCCCTCACCTTCGAGTTCGTCGAGCACCGAGTCCGCGGCCACGAAGCGGCCTTCGGCGTTCTTCATCGGGACGAGGATCTCCGCACCCGGCTCGAACCGGGAGGTCCACACCGAGTCGGTGTTCTCCACCCGCAGCCACTGGTCGCGGCAGATGAACCGCAGGCCGGCGTTGCGCACCAGCGCACCGGGCAGCAGGCCGGCCTCGCACAGGATCTGGAACCCGTTGCAGATGCCGAGCACCGGCAGGCCGCGGCGGGCAGCGTCGATCACCGCGCGCATGATCGGCGCCTGGGCGGCGATTGCCCCGGCCCGCAGGTAGTCGCCGTAGGAGAACCCGCCGGGAACGACCACGGCGTCGACACCGGCCAGGTCTTCGTCGGCGTGCCAGAGCGGCACCGACTCGGCGCCGGCGTACCGGACCGCGCGGGCCGCGTCGACGTCGTCCAGGGTCCCCGGGAAGGTGATCACGCCGATCCGCGCGGCCGTGGCCGGCAGGTGCGCGTCGGCGGCGGCAGGCGTCACCGGGCATCCCCGACTGCCGCGGCTGCATCGACTGTGCCGACTGAGCCGACTGTATCGATGTGACCGGGCCAGGGGCGAGCCTGGTCACCGTCCAGGTCTCGATCACCGGGTTCGCCAGCAGCGTGCCGGCGATCTCCTCCAGGTCGGCATCGCTGACCGAGTCGTCCACCTCGAGGTCGAAGTGTTTGCCCTGGCGGACCGCGGTCACCCCCGGCTGACCGGTGCGCGCCAGCGCGGCCAGGATGGCCTTGCCCTGCGGGTCCAGGATTTCGGGTTTGATGACGACATCGACGGCCACGCGCGCCACGGCGGTGCTCCCAGCGGGTTCTCGAGCGGTCAGGGTGCCAAGCAGCCGGACTCCCGAGTCTCCGGCGCACCCGACCGAGCGCCAGCCTATCGCGGGGTCCGGGCCGGTCCGATCACCGCGCGGCCCGGCGTCATCGTCCTCGTGCGCCGTCTTACCCGGCGCTGACGAGCGACCCGCCCAGCATCACGAACCGCACGTCGGCGAGCCGGCCGACGTCGTCGGTCAGATCGCCGTCGACCACCAGGATGTCGGCGTCATAGCCGGCGCGCAGCCTGCCTTTCCGGTCGCCCACCCCGCACGCCTCGGCGGCCAGCGAGGTGGACGCGGCGAGCGCGGTGGCCAGGTCGGCGCCGGCGGCCATGAACTGTTCGACCGAGGTGTACAGCTGGCCGTGTGCGCGCCAGTCGGCCAGCCCCGAGTCCGCGCCCGTGACGAACCGCACGCCGCCCCGGTACATCCGGTTCATGATCTCGCGGCGGCGGGCCACCATCGACTCGATCGTCGCGCCCGTCCGCTCGGCGAAGGCCCGGACGTTGACCGGTGCCTGGTCCAGCGAGATGACCGGCCGAACACCGAACACCCCACCCACCACGATCCGGCTGGCGGCCAGTCGCTCGATGAGGTCGTCGCTGACCATCGGGCCGCGCTCCGTCAGGCAGCTGCAGTGTTCGATCGCGTCGACCTGCGCCGCCAGCGCAGCCTCCACCGAGGCAAGGGATTGTGCATGTGCGCTCACCGGCAGGCCTGCGGCGTGCGCGCGGTCGACCAGGAATTGCAGATCCTCGACCGAGAATTGGGTGCCGGTGATGTCGGTGCCCGCGGTGTTCATCCCGCCGCTGGCCATCACCTTGACGACGTCGACGCCGCGGTCGGCCCTGGCCCGGATCGCCGCGTCGAGCGTCGCCCGGTCGGGGATCTCACCACCCATGTAGTGGCAATGCCCGCCGGGACTGGTCAGCGGCGGTCCGGATGCCACGATCGTCGGCTCGACCAGGCCCGGCGTCCGCCGTTGCCGATCGCGGCGACCCACCACGTTGAACAACCGATCACCCAGGTCGCGGACGGTCGTCACGCCGGCGGCCAGCGAGCGGCGCAGGCCGTCCGTGACGACCTCGTCGATCTCCTCCTCGGTGAACCCGGCCACCCGATCGAGGGCGTCCTGCTGACTGTCGGCAACCAGGTGGACGTGCGTGTCGACGAGGCCCGGCAGCACCGTGCCGTCCGGAACGTCGACGACCTCCCAGTCCGCGCCGGCGTCCGGGAAGCCGGGTTCGACGCCGTCGATGCGCCCGCCGCTGACCAGCACGGTGTGACCGCCCTGGAGGAAGCGCTCGCCGTCGAAGATCCTGGTGCCCCGGATTGCGCGCATCGCCCCGATGTACTCCCGCGGACGCGGCGGGTCAATCGGTCATCGGAGCAGGATTTGCCGGTCACCATGCCCGATGCTGCCCCGGCGACGCCGGCGTCCGGTGCGACAAAGGCGCGATCTGCACTCGCGCGTGTCACTCTAATGGCCGTATGATGGCTACTAGGAGTGATAATCGACGGCCACCGTCTCCAGCCGAGATCAACCGTCGCGAGGAGGGTGTTCCGGATGGACAGCTGGCTACCGCAAAGCCCCGGTATCTGGATCGGCGAGGGAAGCCAGCGTCTGTTCGCCGTCCAGGCACCAGGGCAATGGATCCTGCAGGACGCCGACGGCGCCGAGATCCGGCGCAGCAGGACTCTGGCCGGGTTGGTCGCTGAGCACGGATCCGTCGAGCCGAGTCAGGGCGCGTCAACACCCTCGTGGGGATCTGCGTCCGGATTCAGTGCGGGACCGTCGCGCGGCGACGCCGCGCTCTGCTGCCGGGCGACAGCCACCCGCGGCTGCGCGCGGCTGTCGGCGCGCCGACTGTCCACCTGCCGCTGCGCGACCTGACTGTCCGCCCGACCGGATCGGTGCTGATCGCCTGAACGGCTGATCGGGCGATGTGCTCAGGGCGGCGGCGGGGCCGACGGCTCGGCATGGCGGCGACGCAAACGCACCGGCCGGACCACCGGCAGCGGCCCGATCATCGGGCGGTTCCGGCGCGGTCGACTCCAGTGGTTCGTCACCGCCGTCACCGACCTCGTCGTCGACGACCGGCAATATCCGCGGCGGCGGCGTGACGGTCTGGGTCTGCCAGCGCCGCCCGAACAGGTAGATGACCGGGAGGGTCGCCAGCAGCGGCCCGATGATCGCGACCGGCCGCAGCAACCACCAGGTCACCGTGGGCGCGACGGCCTCCACCTGGGTGCCGAAGATCGTCCATTCCAGGCCACGGGACAGCGCCATCCCGGTGGTGTGGAACAGGAACAGCGGCAGCGCGAAGCGGGTGAAGACAGCCGTCGCCCGGGAGAACAGCCCGCCGCGCGCCAGGCCTCGGAGCACCGACGGCCGGATCAGTTCGGCGACACCGACCTGGAAGATCGTCAGCGCGATGATGCACACCGTCGGCGGCGCCATGTTCGAGCCCTCGCCCGGCACGCCCACCATCGACCCGGGATACAGGCCGGAGAACACCAGGCCGATCAGCGCGAACAGCCCGGCAGCGGCCATGATCCTGGCCTGCTGCGCCGAACGCGGTGACTGGTACTCCCAGTCGATCCGCCCGTCGGAATACCGCGGCGCCGAGTCCACCCCGGAGATGCGCCCATGGAAGTACCCGAGCTGGAACGCGAAGCCCCAGACGAACACCATGTTGACCCACTCGATGCCGGGTACCTGGTACCGGAAGCGCAGTACGTCGACGATGACGGCCAGGCCGCCCAGGAAGACCAGCACCAGCGCGTCATAACGACGGTGCAGCCACACGCTGATCGGCATCAGGCAGACGAAGACCAGATAGGCCACCACGAACCACAGCGGTGAGAGCACCATCAGCACGGCCCGGCCCATCCAGTCCAGGTCGAACACGATGCCCACGATGATCCCGAGGATCACCCAGGTGACCAGCAGCGCCGCCGACGGGATGGCCAGCGACTTGGCCTGGCGGAGCGCGAAATGCCACAACCGCTCGCCGCGCGCCGCCGCGCGTTCCCACGACTTCAGATGGACGTAGGCGCCGATGTAGAAGAACAACGGCATGACCTGGAGCAGCCAGGTCGCGATCCACAGCCCGGAGGTGAACCCCAGCGGGTTCGTCGCATACGGACCGTCGTCGTTCCAGACCAGGATGGTGAAGCACCAATGCCAGAGGATGACGACGAGCAGCGAGAACGAGCGCAGGAAGTCGGCGTAGGGGTCGCGCTCTGCTCGTCTGGCCACGACCCCTCCTCCCTGACTCCTCAACCTGACTTCTGTCTGATTTCTACAATCTGAGTCCAGTGTGACTTCGTCGACGTCGAACGGGGCTGCGAACGCGGGTCCGGACGTTCACCGCCAGGTTCGGGTGGGGGCTGCGGCCGGCGCCTTGCCGTTTCCGCCGGGCCGTAGTCGGCTCCTGTCCAGGGCGGTCGCCGCCCGGACCTCCGCCCGGCGGCTCGGTGATGCATCGTAGGGGCGATTCCAGCTGATCAGCCCGTACTTCCCATGGTGGCCTCTGCACAGGCTTTGGGTCCACGATAGAAGGATGGGTTTCGCGGTGCAGGTTCGACCCGCAGTCTCACACCCGGCTCGTCGCCGGCGTTTGTGGGCGCTGTCCGCCGCCATCGCGACCGTCGTACTGAGCAACGTGATGTCCAACCGGATCCTTCCCGCCTGGGCGTACGTGCCGTGGAACCTGACCATTGCGTTCGTGCTGCTCGGCATCGCCTACCTCGGCGGCTCCGGGCCGGTCGCGGTGGGTTTGGGCATCCGGCACTGGCACCGACCGGTGGGTGTCGGTCTGCTGCTCGCCGGTGGCACCGCGCTGATCTTCGCGCTGGGCATGTTGCTGCCGGCCACCCGGAGCGCCTTCGTCGACACCCGGATCGGCGACGCCGGCGTCGCGGGGCTGCTGTGGGTGGTGCTGGTGCAGATCCCGCTCGGCACGGTCGTGCTGGAGGAGGTCGCGTTCCGCGGGGTGCTGCCCGCGCTGATGGGCGCGTCACCGGCGATCCGCTGGCGATGGTGGCCGGTCCTCGGAGCATCGGCGATGTTCGGCTTGTGGCACATCCTGCCGTCGATCGGCATCAATCGCGCCAACGCGGCAGTGGGCGGCGCGCTCGGCCCCGATCAGTGGTTGACCACCGTGATCGCGGTGGTTGCCATGGCGATGGCCGGGATCCTGTTGTGCGCACTGGCCAGGCTCGGCAAAGGCATCAAGACGACGATGCTGGTGCACTGGGCGACCAACGCGCTGGGGTTCTTCGCCGCCTGGCTGCTGGTGCACTGATCGTCTGCACTGATCGTCACGGCCGGCCGGTTCATCGCGGGATCAGCGCCCGCCGGCACCCGATGCGGGCCTTACTCCCCGCCCGACATGCTGCCCGAAGGGCCTGGCGTGGCTCGCGGGAGCCGGCAGCGGACGTAGCCTTGCGCTGGCCGGACGCGCCCAGCACGCTCGGTCCTGCTGGCTTTCCGTCCGCCCGCCGGACGGGATCTCACCGACTCGGAGCACGGAGAGCATCGATGAAGATCACCAAATACGGGCATGCCTGCCTGCGCGTCCAGGATGCGGCGGCGGACATCCTGATCGACCCAGGGACCTTTTCAGCGGGTTTCGAGGACTTGACCGGTCTCACCGCGGTGCTGGTGACCCACCAGCACGCTGACCATCTCGACCGCGACCGGCTGCCCGCGGTGCTCGCCGCCAATCCGGGCGTCAGCGTCTACGCCGACGAGGGCACCGCCGGCCAATTGGCGGAGTCCGGGGTCGATGCGACTGCCGTGCGTTCCGGCGATCGGCTCGACGTCGGCACCTCTGTGCAGGTCGTCGGTCGCGACCACGCGGTGATCCACGCCGATGTCCCGGTCATCCCCAACGTCGGCTACCTGATCGGCGGGCGGCTGCTGCACCCCGGCGACTCGCTGGCCGTGCCGGAGCCGGACGTGGAGATCCTCGCGGTGCCGGCGTCCGCGCCGTGGATGGCCATCAAGGAAGCGGTCGAGTTCTACCGTGCGGTGAATCCCGCCGTCGCGTTCCCAATCCACGAGAAGGTGCTGGCCAACCCGGCGATGGCCTACGGCTTGCTGTCGCGGCTGGGTCCGCCGGACGCACGCTGGATCGAGCTCGACGACGGGCACACCGAAGAGCTGTGAGCACCGACCCCGCATTTGCCGCCGCGGACCATTCGACGGCACGATGATGCGCGCGTCCCGTGCTGCCGTCCGGCGGGCCGATCGCCGCACACCACTCATCGACCATCATCGACCCGCCCACCGACCATCTCACCGATGAGCACTGCATCGACGGGCCGGCCCGCGCCGGCCATGCGGAGGTAGGACATGGCTGAGGCCACCGGCACGACCGGACCGGCATCCCCGTCCGGGGGCGAACCCGGCCGGGCGCCCGGGGAGGAAACCGCGGCGAGCGCGGCGACCGGTACGGCCGGCAGTGCGATCGGTTCGGCGGGCACGGCGACCGGTACCCGCGTCCGCCGCCCCTGGCGGCTGCCCGCCGAGTTGGAGGCGGAGAAGCCTGCCGGTGCGGTGATCCGCCGGCTCATCCTCGGCAGCGCGCTGATGCTGTTCCTGGAGCTGGCGCTGATCCGCTGGCTGGGCTCGAACGTCGTGCACCTGAGCTACTTCTCCAACTTCGTGCTGCTCGGGTCGTTCCTGGGTATCGGGCTCGGCTTCCTGATCTCCCGCAAGCGCTGGTCGGTGCTGCCGTTCACCCCGGTGATCCTGGCGCTGCTGGTGATCTTCGTGTTCCTGGAGCCGGTCACCATCGACCGGGCCGGGGACGAGGTCATCTACTTCACCTCGCTGAGCACCCAGGGCCCGCCGGCGTGGCTGGTGCTGCCGATCATCTTCCTGCTGGTTGCCGCCGTGCTGGCCGGGCCGGCCGAGGTGGTCGGCCGCTGCTTCGCCCACCTGCGCCCGCTGACCGCGTACCGCTGGGACCTGGTCGGTTCGCTGATCGGGATCGGGTCCTTCACCCTGCTGTCGTTCGTCCGCGCCCCGTCGGTGATCTGGGGCATCGTCGTGACGATCTGCCTGGTGGTGCTGATCGACGGCTGGCCCCGCTTCCTCGGCGCCGTCGCCGGCCTTGCGATGATCGCCGCACTGATGGTCGAGTCGCTCGGCGCGGGTATCTCGTGGTCGCCGTACTACAAGGTGTTCACCGAGGACCGGATCGTCGGCGGCACCTCGCTGACCGACATCTCCGTGAACGGCGTGCCGCACCAGATCATGCGGGCCGCCGCCCAGCGGTTGCAGGAGGAACCGCAGTACGGCCTGCCCTACCAGCGCGCCGCCGGCAACTCGTTGGACAACGTGCTGATCATCGGCGCCGGTTCGGGTTCCGACGTGGCGATCGCGTTGTCCAAGGGCGCCAAGCACATCGACGCGGTGGACATCGACCCGCGGCTGATGGAGATCGGCCAGGAGAAGAACCCCGACCACCCGTACGACGACCCGCGGGTCACCAGGTACGTCAACGACGGTCGGGCGTTCCTGCAGACCACCGACAACAAGTACGACCTGATCCTGTTCGCGCTGCCGGATTCGCTCGCCCTGGTGACCGGTGCCTCGCAGATCCGGTTGGAGAGCTTCCTGTTCACCGAGGAGGCGCTGGAGTCCGCGCGTGACCACCTCACCGACGGCGGCTCGTTCGCGATGTACAACTACTACCGCGAGGACTGGCTGATCGACCGGCTGGCCGGCACGGCGGCCAGCGCGTTCGGGCACACGCCGTGCGTGGACAAGGTCGGCGGCGGCGAGGCCGTGGTGACGGCGGCGCTGAACGAGTCGAACCAGTCCTGCGGGACGGCGTACGTGGCGAGCGGCGCGGTGATCGGACCGGCCACCGACGACCGGCCATTCCTCTACTACCAGGGTGGCCCGATCCCGTCGATGTACCTGTGGGCGCTGGGCGGGATCCTGCTGATCTCGCTGCTGTTCGTCCGGGCCCTCGGCGGGCCGTTCCGGGCGATGCGCCCGTACGCCGACCTGTTCTTCATGGGCGCGGCGTTCCTGCTGCTGGAAACCAAGAACATCGCCACCTTCGCGCTGCTGTTCGGCACCACCTGGGTGGTCAACGCGCTGGTCTTCGGCGGGGTGTTGATCATCGTGCTGGCCGCCGTGGAAACCACCAGACGGTTCCGCACGCCGCCGCTGCCGCTGGTGTTCGTCGGGATCGCCGTGTCGCTCCTGGTCTGCTACCTGGTGCAGCCGGACTGGCTGTTGACCTTGCCCTTCGTGCCGCGATTGATCGCGGCCGTGCTGCTCGCGTTCGTGCCGATCTACCTGGCGAATGTGGCGTTCTCCAAACGCTTCGGGGCGTCCGACGACTCGCAGTCCGCGTTCGGCCTGAACCTGCTGGGCGCGATGCTGGGTGGCTGTCTCGAGTACCTGGCGCTGCTGACCGGCTACCGGAACCTGCTGCTGGTTGTCGGCCTGCTGTATCTGGTGGCGTTCCTGCTGGCGCCGCGGCGGGCGCGGGGGCTCGTCTCGGTGTGAGCCGGGTCCCGGGTCGCTGGGTGACGGGGGCGTGCCGGGCGGTTCGGTACGTGGGGCTCGGCCCGCATGGATGACACGGACTTGCCGAACTGACCATGATGGTGGCCGTGGAGGACGTTGAATCGCCCGCGGACGGCGTGGCTTCGGATGTCGCGGCGGCCGGGACCGCGGTGGCCCAGTTCGCGCGGTACCGGAACCTGCTGTTCACCGTCGCGTACGAGATCACTGCTTCGGTGGCCGACGCCGAGGACGTGGTGCAGGAGACGTACCTGCGCTGGGCCGAGGCGGCTGCACAACCGGGCGGCGTCCGGCAGCCGCGGGCCTATCTGGTGCAGATCGCCACCCGGCAGGCTCTCAACCGGCTCCGCAGCAGAGCCAGGCAACGCGAGGAGTACGTCGGGCCGTGGTTGCCCGAGCCGCTGCTCACCGCACCCGACGTCGCCGATGACGTGGTGCTCGCCGAGTCGGTGTCGATGGCGATGATGCTGGTGGTGGAGAACCTCTCGCCGGACGAGCGGGCGGTCTTCGTGCTGCGCGAGGTCTTCGGGTTCGGCCATGACGAGATCGCTGACGCGGTCGGCAAATCGCCGGCCGCGGTGCGACAGATCGCCCATCGTGCCCGGTCCCACGTGCAATCGCGACGCCCGAGCCTGCCCGGCGGTGACACCGACACCGTGCAGGTCGTGCAGCGGTTCATGGCGGCCACCAGTTCGGGCGACTTGCAGGGCCTGATGGACGTGCTGGCGCCGGACGTGGTGCTGCTGTCCGACGGCGGCGGGAAGGTCACGGCTGCCCGCCGGCCGGTCGTCACCGCGGACAACGTCGCCCGCCTGCTGATCGGGCTGGGCGAGAAGGCCACCGGCAGCTGGCGGCTGCAACCGGCGATGATCAACGGCCGGTTCGGGGCGCTGGTCTTCGTCGACGGCGCGCTGGAGACCGTGGGCAGTGTCGAGGTTCAGGACGGTCTGATCTCCGCCGTCTACCTGATGCGCAACCCCGACAAGCTCGGCGGGGTCGCCGCCACCTGGGAGTTGCAACGCTGAGCCCCGCCTGGTGCAGCCAGGCGCGGGGCCGGGGACGTCGGCCGCCACCATGCCGCCGCCGAGCCAGCGCGCAACCGGGACCTTCGTCAGGTGTTCACCCGTCGTCGGTCCCGAATTCGCCGCCCCGGGTGGCCGGTCGTCCAATAGATCGACAGGCTGGGGGAGCCGACGGTCGATCGCCGGTATGTC
>CAVPYD010000018.1:0-6600 GCA_963709895.1 uncultured Actinomycetota bacterium
AACTACCGATTATCGACGGCCGCATAACAGCCGATGAAACTGACAACACCCAGCTCCGGCGATCCTCCGCAAGATTTTACCCGGGCCCTACCGTGGGATCCGGCCCGCGTGAGCGGCGGCGACCCGGACGGACGGAGGTGACCGGTGGGGGAGAACAGCACCCTGGATGCCGCCGACCCGGCCGTCTCCGGTGTCGATCCGCCGGCCGCGCCACCCGGCCGGGCCGCGCCGGAGCCGGCGCCATCTGCCGCACCGCAGGTGCTGCGGAGTGAACAACTGGTGCGGCTGGCTGACACCGCCGCGGCGGCTCTTGCCGGGTTTGACCGGATCACCGATGCTGAGCGGACGCTGCCGCCGGAGGCCCTGGCGCGGGTGCTGGACGCGGTCGAGGCCTCCACCGCCGCGGCGACGAAGAAGGCGTACCGCTCCGACTGGGACCGGTTCGCCGCCTGGGCCGGCGCCGGCGGTTCCCCCCGCTGCCGGCGCCCCCGGCCGTGATCGCGCATTACGTCACCGAGGCCGCCGCGCAGCAGACCGGCGTCGGGAAGTGGCGGTACGCCCCCGCGACACTGACCCGGTGGGTCGCCTCGATCAACCAGGTGCACACCGCCGCCGGCCTCGACCCGCCCGGCCGCAACGAGACCGTCCGCCGCGCGCTGTCGGGGATCCGCCGCATCCGGGCCACCCCGCGAACCGGCGCGCCCCGCTGCTGCTGGGCGACATCCGCGTTCTGCTGACATCGTTGTCGGCGGAGGCGGGCGGCTGGCCGTCGGGGGTGGCCGCCCGCCGCGACATGGCGGTGCTGCTGATGGGGTTCGCCGGCGCGCACCGCCGCTCCGAACTGGTCGCGCTCACCCTCGACGACGTCACCCTCCACGCCACGGACGGCCTGCATGTCCGGTTGCGGCGGTCCAAGACCGACCAGGAGGCCCGCGGCACGGTGAAGGCCCTGCCCTACGGGCGGGACCCGGTCACCTGCCCGCCCTGCGCCTACGTCCGGTGGCGGCAGGTCCTGCACGCCTGGGACACCGCCGACCCGGATGGCCGCCGGCGGGCGGTGATGACCGTCCTTCGCCGCCAGGCCGCCGCCAGTAGTGCAGGGGGAGGGGACGGGGGAGGACAGCGAGGTGCAGCACTGCTGCCGCGGCGCCCGACTGCATGAACCGGCCGACCCGGACCGGGTGTTGTTCCCGCGGGTGCACGCCACCGGCGCCGTCGGCGTCACCGCGATGACCGGGCACGCGATCGCCGAGATGATCCAACGCCGCGCCGCCGCGGCCGGGTTCACCCCCGCCCTGGTCGAGAAGTTGGGCGGGCATTCGCTGCGCGCCGGGTTTGTCACCGAGGCGTTCCGGGCCGGCGCCGAAGCGCATTCGATCATGCGGCAGACCGGGCACCGCTCCCCGGTGATGCTCGAGGTCTACGCCCGTGAACATGCCCCCCTGGTCGGCAACGCCGTCACCCGCCTCGGCCTCTAACCCCGGTCATGACCACCCACCGGTATCCGGATTGCTGCGCCGGCGCGGGTGTTGTCGGCGCGGACCCGCGCCGCCTACGCGTCGGACTGGTCACTGTTCACCGACCACTGCGCCGTCACCGGCGCCCTAGCGGGACTTTCCCGGATAAGTTGATCATGATGGGTGTTCTTGCAGGTCAGGGTTGGTATCGCGGACAGTTGTCCGTATGACCTAAGTGGTGGGTTGTGGGGTCCATCGGTGGAGGTTGAACAGGTCGTACAGGGTCCGTTGGTCGGTGCTCATGTCGGTGGTCATCC
The DNA here is from genome assembly GCA_963709895.1 of uncultured Actinomycetota bacterium. Classification (GTDB taxonomy): domain Bacteria; phylum Actinomycetota; class Actinomycetes; order Mycobacteriales; family Nakamurellaceae; genus Nakamurella. The sequence goes on from CAVPYD010000018.1 coordinate 1,775, forward strand.
GGCGGGCTTTGGGTCGTCCGCCGGTGGACGGGTAGATCAGCACGGTTTCGCCGATCCCGCTGAGGGTGTCCAGGAGGGCTTTGACGGACAGGTCGTGGCCGGCGCGGCGGCCTTTGAGCCGCAGGAGGTGGGCCAGTTGCAGGGCCAGGACGCAGGTGAAGGTGTGGACGGCGATGTTGTGGTCGGTCCAGTGGTACATCGGGGAGAACGACACCTCGTGGGGATCTTTGAGTTGCCGGAAGCCGAATTCGATTTCTGATTGGGAGCGGTAACCGCCGACGACGTCGGCGACGGGCCAGTCGTCGTGGTCGGTGATCAGGATGCGTTTACCGAACACGTTGTTTTCCAACGCTTCTCGTTTGGTGTCGTTCACGGTCCAGGACAGTTGCCGATCCTTTGCGGTCTCGCCGATGGTGAGTTCCCAGTCGATGACGGCATGGACCCAGGGACTGTGGGTGATTGTCTGGATTTCGGTGGTGAGTTGCTCGTGGGTGCGGCGGGTTTTCCCGCGGGCCAGGGTGGCGGCGAGGTCGTCGAGTTGCCGACCGACCTTGGCCAGGGTGGTGTCGGTGAAGGACCGGGCCTGGTCCTCGTGCAGGGTCTGCGAGTGGGTGAGCACGACCCGCCGGTGTTGGCCGTAGACGTCGCGGTGGGTGTCGATCGCGGTGAGGCCGGGGTAGCGGGTTTTGTCGACCGGGATGCGGCGGGATGCGGGTAGGGCGAGCAGGTCGGGGCAGTCGCTGGGCGGCACCGACCCCACGTAGTGCAGTCCCGAGTCGGTGAGGTGATCGAAGTTGGCGGTGGAGTTCTGCCCGGCGTCGAACACCACGGTCATTGATGGCCAGTCGGTGACTGCTGCACCATCGGTATCGGCGGCGCTGTCGGCGAGGTGGGTGTACCGCTGTTTGAGGTGCTCGATCAGGGTCGGGAACTGGGTCACGTCTGGCCGGTTCCCGGGATAGGCGTGCCAGACCAGCGGGATCCCACCGGCCCGGGTGACGACCATCCCCAACCCGACCAGGCGCAGATCGGTGCGCTTCTGTTTCGCCTTCCCGCGCTGCGCGATCGGCGCCCTGGGGTTGGTGGTGTCGATGTAGGTCGCGAAGTTCGTCATGTCCAACGCGACACTGGACACGTCCAGGTCGAACATTGTGATCATCCTGGTCGCCAACCGGGCCGAGATGTCCTGCAATGCATCAGCATCAACGGCGTGCATGGCATCCCAGAACTTGCGGTGATCAAGGACCTTCGCGCCGATCCTGGTGAACCGGTCGGCGGCCGTGCCGGCCCAGAAGTCGGCGAAACCCCGTTTGGAACCCGGCTCCACGAGTCGACCCAACGCGGCCAACGCCAGATACGTGCCCACCGACGCGCCCGCGTCCGAGCGGCGCGCCCCGATGACGTCATCGATCACCTCGGCCACGCCCAGGTCCGTCAACAACGACCACACCGCGGCCACGTCACCGAACCGCAGATGCCGCGTCCGGTCCGGGACCATCCCCGCCTCGGCACGGTCCATCGCCGCGACGATGTCCGCCGCCGAGCCCAGATACCGCTCGGACACCATCTTCGGTTTGCCGTCCACCCGGGCCATCTCCCGCAGATAGAAGTACGGCTTCCCGTTGATGACCTTCTTGTACAAACTTCCCATGCTTTAGGTCATACACTATTCGGACATGAAAGTTCGGCCGACACGCCGTGTTGCCCCAGATCAGAGGTACTTTTCGTGATCTCCCGGATCGACCATGATCAACTTATCCAGGAAACTCCCGCTAGCACTACCGGCCGATCCCGGGACGGTCGTCGACTTCCTTTCCGCCTGCCAGGCGGCGCCGGCTACCCGGCGGCGGCGGGTCGCCGCCATCGACCACCACCACACCGCCCACGGACACGACCGGCCGGGGGAGTCCGTGGCGGTGCGGGCCACGCTGGGCCGGCCCACCGGCGAACCCTTCCAGCCGATGGAAAAGGATCGGGAGGCGGTGGAGGCGGCGCTCCGCGGGCTGCCTTCGCACGGCTGGACCACCGGGATGTTCGGCCGCCGCGACCGCGCGCTGCTGGTGCTCTCCCGGCTCGCGGGGGTGCCGTATCGACACCTCGCCGCACTCACCGCCGGAGACGTCCACATACATATAGAGGGGGGCGTCGCCACGATCCGATCGGAGGCGGGGGAGTGGATGCTGCGCCCGGCCGACGACGTCGAGGTGTGTGGGCCGTGCGCGGTCGTCCGGTGGCTGAAGGTCCTGGACCTGGCCGTCACGAAACCCAGCACCAAGACCATCGCCCGGGCCATGAAGAAGGCCGCCGCGGTGGATCACCGATCGCCGCACGTCTGCATTACCGCGCCAGTCCTCGACGACGGCACGAAAGTTGTGCCGCTGCTGCCGCCGATCGACCAATGGGGCGCGCTGCCCCTGCCGCTCCAGCGACTCTCGCCGCACTCGCTGTCCCGGCGAGTCCGGGATCTGCTCGCCGGGGACCTCGGCGTGCATCGCGACCTGCCCGTCGACCCCGACCCGGAACCGGAGACGACCGCCCCGGAGAAGCCGCCGGTCAACGAACCGTGGTCAGCACCGTCTACGACGCGGCGGATGCGGCCGCGGCCTGGGAGCGTCGCCGCCGAGATCTGCAGGACCTGGGCGGGATCATCGATGTGCTCACCGACGTCGAACGGCGGGCCGACGAGCTGAACCGCCGTGCCGCGGAACTGGTGGAGGGCTGGCTGTAGGGACTGCTCAGCGGTGACCAGGTATGTCGTCTGCCACGCTTGATTGATGGCACTGATTCGCCACGCTATTTGGCACCATCGCGGCGTGTCAGCGGTTTACGTCCGCCCTGAGGCGTGACACTCGGGTCGGTGGTCAATCGTGCGGGTGGTGTTGGTGGGCTTCGACATGGAGCAACGGCTGGTGGTGCTCCAACCGCACCTGTTCGAGGGTGTGCCGCTGCCGGCGGTCGCGCAGCAGGCCGGCGTGCCGTTACGGACGGCTCGGCGGTGGGTGGCGGCCTACCGGGCCGGCGGCGCTGATGGACTCACCCGGGCAGCCCGCGCTGACCGGGACACACGGCGTATCCCGGCGCAGGTCGTCGAGGTGGTTGAGGGTCTGGCGTTGCGGCGGCCGCCTCCGCGGATCGCCGAGGTACACCGGGGGTGACCACCATCGCCGCCGCGCAGGGTTGGCCGGCACCGTCCTACCAGTCGGTCCGCCGGATCATCCAGGGTTTGGATCGTTAGCGGGCCTGGGTGATCGCGCTGGAGGTCGGCACCGACCAGGCCGCGTCCTAGACCGTATGGGGAGGCCGGCGTCTCGCTCGTAAGTTGACGTGGGTCACCACCGCGATTGGGCGCGGTGGCCAGAACACAGTTACGGGAGACGCCGGTGATGCAGAATCGTACGTGCGTGGGGCTGGATGTTCACGCCCGATCGGTGTGGGCGTGCACGGTGGACGACGAGTCCGGTGAGATGCGGACGTCGCGGATTTCACCGAAGACCGCGGAGATCGTGAAGTGGGCGCAGGCGCTGCCGGGCGAGGTTGAGGTGGCTTACGAGGCCGGACCGACCGGGTTCGGTCTGGCGCGGGCGTTGATCGCGGCCGGGATGCAGTGTCACGTGTTGGCGCCGTCGAAGATGGAACGGCCGTCCGGGGATCGGGTCAAGACCGATAAGCGGGACTGCGAGTGGATCGCACGTCTGGTGCGGCTCGGCGAGCTGCCGGTGGTGGTGATCCCGTCGGAGGGTCAGGAAGCCGCCCGTGATCTGGTGCGGGCCCGGGAAGACGTCCGCGGCGATCTGATGCGGTCCCGGCACCGGTTGTCGAAACTGCTGCTGCGGCAGGGGATTGTGTACGAGGACACCGCCTGGACCGCGGCGCACGGGAAGTGGTTGCGGTCGCAGTCCTTCGACAAGCCGGGCGTGCAGTTCGCGTTCGACGAGGCCTACGACACCGTGCTGACGACGCTGGCGCGGCGGGACCGGTTGGACAAGGCGATCCTGACCATGGCCGCGGAACCGGCCTGGGCGCCGGTGGTCGCCAGGTTGGGCTGCCTGCGCGGGGTGGGGACGTTGACCGGGTTCGGCCTGGCGGTGGAGATCGGCGACTGGCATCGGTTCACCGGCAACAGCATCGGCTCGTTCCTGGGCTTGACCCCGTCGGAGCATTCCTCCGGCGGCAGCCGATCGGTGGGCTCGATCACCAAGACCGGGAACGGGCATGCCCGCCGGCTGCTGGTGGAGTCGTCCTGGCATCACCGCAAGCCCTATCGGCTGTCCGCGGAAATGATCCGCCGCAGGGACGGTCAGTCGCCGCTGGTGCGGGCTCGGGCCGATCAGGCCAACCGCCGGTTGAACCAGCGCTGGCGCACGTTCGACGCCCGCAAGAAGCGGCCCACCGTCGCCGCGGTCGGGGTGGCCAGAGAGCTGGCCGGCTGGTGCTGGTCGCTGGCCGTCATGGACGGGGAGAAAGACAACAGCGCCATGAACAGGCAGAGGTAGCCAGCCCCTCGCCTCACAGACCGCCGGCGGGAGGACCGTCCGGGTTGACAGGCAACGCGTGGAGTGACCCGCGAGCTAGCTATGAGTAGCCAGAGCTGTTGCACAGCAACGCTTTCAACGGCAACGGTGACGCTCGATCTTAGACAAGCGGAACGCTCCCGACGAACAACGGTCATGCGGTAACCAACCCGCGCATATCAGCCTGACCGCGTGTCGAGACATGCCTCTCACCCGGAGTCCTCCCGCCGGCCCAACATTGGCAAAGGACCCCCCGGTTGGTCCAAACGGGGGAACCTCAGCCTGGCCTCTTGACAGGAATGATCCCCATATCAG
>CAVPYD010000019.1:0-16469 GCA_963709895.1 uncultured Actinomycetota bacterium
GGCGACCTCGCCACCCGGGATGTGCACCTCCCACGCTTCAGGCAACAATGGCGAGATGGCATTGGACACCACCGCCTTCGAATCCGCCGCCGGCTTCTTCGTCGACCTCGTCGACACGATCCCGCCCGCCGCGTGGGACGGGCCCGGGCTGGGCGAGTGGGATCTGCGCTCCCTGGTGGGCCACACCGGGCGATCGTTCAACACCGTCATCACCTACCTGGCCCAACCCGCGGAGGTCGTCGCCATGCCGTCCGCGGTCGAGTACTACCGGTGGACGGTTCAGGTGATCGGCGCCGACCCGGCGAGCGTGGCCGAACGCGGACGGCAGGCCGGGATCGCGCTGGGCGAGGACCCGACTGCCGCCGTCCGACTGCTGCGCGACAACGCCGTGGCCGCCCTACGGCAGGTCGACGGGGACCCGATCATCGAGACCATCGCCGGCGGAATGCACGTCAGCGCCTACCTGCCCACCCGCGTCTTCGAACTGACCGTGCACTCCCTGGACATCGCGAAGGCCTTGGGGCGGGTCGTGACTCCCCCGGCAGAGCCACTCGGCGACGCTCTGCGGCTGGCCACCGAACTTGCACTGTTGAGGGGCGGCGGTGAAGCCGCGTTGCTGGCCCTGACCGGCCGCGGCCCATTGCCGGAGAACTATTCAGTGCTCTGAGAAGAGTCAACGACCGAGCCAGTCTCGCCAGTCGCACCGCCGCTGACCGCGGCTCGGTTGTCCAACATGTCGCGGGCAGCAACATCTTCGGATCATCATGCCGGTGAACGACTTCCACTCGGCGTGCTCCCAGCGGAAGACCGCTCGAAGCCGGCCCGACCTCGTCCCAGCCGCGGCCGGTCAGCTCGGTACCGAACAGGGTGACCGGCTCGTTCGGCGACCACAGCGCCATCCGCGGCGCGATGCCCATTGTGCATGCCGACGACTATCCGTATGTCGGGTGCTGCGGCCACCCTGCCGGTGAGTCCTCCCAGTCCTCCTGACGGCCGTACGGCGTCAGGTCGAGGATCTTGTTGACGAAGACAAGTCCGTCCACCCCGCGGGAGGTGGTGTTGTACGTCCGGTAGACATCCTCGCCGTCGCGCAGGAACACACTCAGCATGAATCCACCGCCGGCGCCGCAGTCCGCGCTGAACGAGGTGCCCCGCGACGATACGAACGGCACCGTCCAGCCCATCCGAGCCTTGTACGCCTCGATCTGCGCCAGTGGCATGTCGGACACCGTCACCCAGGTGACGCCGTTGGCAGCCAGCGCGGCCGGGCCGGCGGCCGGGACATTCTTGGTGAACCAGGTGCAGCCAGGGCAATAATCGTCGGGTCCGTTGTCCATGAATTGATAGACGACCAACTGGGTCCGGCCGTCGAACAATTCCGGCAAACTCCTCGGGCCGTCGGGCGTGGTGAAGACATACTCATTGATGAACTTCACCATCGGCAGGCGCCGACGTCGAGCGGCGAGCGCGTCCTGCGCGCGGGTGGCTTCCTTCTCGGCGACGAGCAGCGAATCCCGGGCCTGTTGCCATTCCTCGGCCGAGACGACGTCAGGTCGCGCGTCGGGGAGCGGTTGCCCGCCGATCGTGCGGTCAATCGCGACGGCAGGTCCGGTGACGGCATCGCCGTTGGCGGATTCCTGGACAATCACCAGACCATTTCCGTCCGGATCGCGGAACTCGAACATGGGTGGCACACCGGGCCAGTTCAGCACGTCGCCGACATCCACCCGTTGACTGCTCAGCTCATCGTGCAAACGGACAGCGTCATCGGTGGTCAATCGGATGCCGGTCGAGACGCCGGCCGTATCCTCGCCCTGCGCCGGGGCGAGCGCGATCGTCGTGCCCGAACCCGCAGGGGCCAACTCGATCCAGCGGCCACCGATCTCATCCAGGGGCGCGTCCATCCTGATCTCGAATCCCAACCGACCCACGTAGAACTCCATGGCGCGGTCCTGGTCGGTCACCGGCACCGCCACGGTCCGCAACCCCTTCACGGCACTCGCGGTCTGTACGTTCATCGCTGCTCCCTCGAATCGACACGGTGCTGGATAGACCCTGACGATCGGCCGAACTCATCGCCGCGATCTGGTGCTTGCCGTTCGGCGCCAGCAGCGCCAGAGTGACGCCATGGCGACTGTCCGGATCACCGGGACACCAGAGGAAACCCATGCGGTGCTGGTGCAGCGCGCAGCACGCGCACAGCAGTCACTTCAGGAGTACCTGCTCGACCTGCTGGTGCGGGAGGCGAACATCTCCACGCTCGACGAGGTTCTTGATCGTGCCGACCACCGAACAGGTGGGACGGTCAGCGTCTCGCAGGCGGTGCAGTCGGTGCGGGACGACCGCAACAGTCGTTGACGCCTGAGTAGTGGCCGTTGCTTTCGCCGGCGCCCGTCACCTCGATGAACGTGGGGGTGCCAGCACCCCCTTCCGCATCGACCGGTGCGCACCATCGTTTCTCTTTGTCATTCTCGCGAGAGTTCTCGTAGTCGATCTGCAGTGTGCGGATCGCCGAGAACCCGGAGAGAACAATGATCGACACCAAGGCCAGTCGCCCGTCGCACGCTCGTGGCGCTCGCCCTCCCCACGACTGTCGCGGGGTTCTTCCTCGGCATCGCAGGCCACGCCGCAGCGGATACCCCATTCGGAACCCCGGCCAGGTCGGGCGCATGGCCGCTGAAGGGTACCTTGACTGGGTCGTCCCGGCCGGCGTGACCTCGCTGCACGTGCACCTGGTCGGCGGATCTGGTGCCGATGGCGGTTCCGGGGCCGGGTCGCCCGGCGGACGCGGCGGCTTCGGCGCCATCGTCGACGAGACCGTCGCGGTGAAGCCTGGACAGGCCGTGATCCTGATGCCCGGTTCAGCAGCCAGCCTGAACGGTGACGAAAATGCCTCCCGCGACGCGTTCGGCGGCTTCGGCGGCCCTGGCGACTCGCACGGGCATGGCGGCCGCGGCGGCGCCGCGTCCTGGGTCATCGTGAACGATCGGGTCGTCGGCATCGCAGGCGGCGGCGGGGGCGGCGGCGGCGGCGGTGCCGTTTACAACTACAACGGCGGCCAGGGCGGCGACGCCGGGCAACCGGGTAAGAGCGGCACCGGCCCGGGCGCCGGATCCGGCGGTCCCGGCAACATCGCAGGGAACGAAGCGGTTCTCCACGGCGAGGATCAGACCGGCGCACCCCCGCTGTTCAGCTACGCGGGTGGGGGCGGCGGTGGCGGCGCCGGCTGGAACGGCGCGAGCCTCGGCGGCGGGATCGCTGGTCAGCCCGGGACCTACGGCGGAGGCGGGGGCGGCGGCGCCGCCGGCGGGCTGTCCTACGGCGTCGATCCGAACACGTCCTACGGCACCAGGACGGTGTCCGGTGATCGGTGTCGTCCTGCTCGACTGGACGGTCGCCTCGACCACCACGTCGAAGCTCACCGCACCGGCCTCCACGCCGCAGGGCCGCCCGGTCACGCTGACCGACACCATCACCCCGGCGATCGCCGGCGGACCGGCGATGACCGGCACCGTGACCTTCGAAATGCAAGACATCTACGGCTCCCCCAAGACGGTCATCGGCACCGCCCCGGTCGTCAACGGGGTCGCCACCTTCACCACGACCACCCTGCCGGCGGGCAACTCCCAGGCGTTGCGCGGTGTTTACAGCGGGGACACCAACTACCAGGGCTCCACCAGTGACTTTGCCTACCCGAACATCACCGCACCGATCAAGACCATCGCCCTCAACCCGACAACTGTCGCGTTCGGAAACCGCACCCTCAACACAACTCTCACCAAGACGGTGCAACTCACCAACACCGGCAGCATCGCCTGGTCGTGGGACTGGGCGGCGACCGACAACGGCGACGTGAACATGCCGTCGACCACCTGCGGCTCGCTCAAGCCGGGCGAGAACTGCACCGTGACGATCTCCTACAAGCCGTCACAGCTCGCCGCGATCACCGCGCACATCACCCTGCACAGCAACTTCGGGAACATCTCCATCCCGGTCACCGGCACCGGCGTGGCACCCGCCCCGACGGTCACCGCGGTCAGCCCCACCTCCGGAAGCCACCTCGGTGGCACCCGGATCACCGTCACCGGAACCAATTTCGTGAACGTCAGCTCGATCACCGTCGGCGGGGTCAAGGCCACCGCGGTCTCCTGCAGTTCCGCGACCACCTGCTCGGCGACCACACCGGCCGGTACCGTCGGGGTGCGTGACGTCAAGGTCGTCACCGCCACCGGCACGTCGGCGGTGAGCACCGCGGACCGGTTCACCTACCTGTAAGCACTCTCAGCCTCACCACGGCGCCGGACCTTCGGGTCCGGCGCCAGTGGCGTTTGCGCGCGGATGACGCTTTCACGCCCGAGGCTTCGGGTAGAAGAGACACCATGACCTCCAAGCTCTTTGTCAACGGCAAGGTGTTCACCGGGCGCGGAGAGGACGATTTCGTCACCGCTTTCCGGATCACCGACCGGGTGTTCTCCTGGGTCGGCGACCGGGCCGACGTCGCCGACGAGTCGGCGGTGGATCTGCAGGGACGAACCGTGGTGCCGGGGTTCCTCGACGTGCACAGCCATCCGGCGTTCATGGCGATGCTGGTCGACGCCGTGATGTGCCTGCCGCCCGAGGTGAACTCGCTGGCCGGGCTGCTCGAGAAGCTCCGTCAACATCCGAATCGGGGCCGCGGAATCGATACCTGGATTCAGGGTTTCGGGTACGACGAATCGAAGTATCCGGAAGGGCGCGGACCCACTGCCGACGACCTCGATCAGGTCAGCGCCACCCAGCCCGTCTTCGTCCAGCGGTGCGACGGTCACTCCTCCGCCTGCAATCACCGCGCGCTCGAACTCGCCGGCATCACCGACGACACGCCGGACCCGCCCGGCGCCAGGTACGGCCGGGACAACGATGGACGGCTGAACGGCCTGCTGATCGAGAGCAACGCGACAGATGCTGTGGCGGCGGCGATTCCGGTTCCCGATTTCCGTGAGCAGGTGCGGAATCTGGTCCGGCTCAACGAGCATTTCGTCGAACGCGGGATCGTCGGGGTGGGCGACCTGCTGGCCACTATGGTTCCGGCTCCGTTGCAGACGTTTCGCGCCGCCGAGAAGGCCGGCCTGCGGGTGCAGTGCGCGCTGTATTACGGCTGGCCGGCCGCGGCGGAAATGCCCGACCTCACCGATGACGATCGCACGGGCCGAATGAAGATCGCCGGCCTGAAACTGTTCATGGACGGCGCCTACTCGAACCGGACCGCATGGACCGAAGACGCGTACCCGGGATCCGGCGACCACGGCATGCGCACCGTGACCGATGACGATCTCCGCGACGCGGTGAACTGGGCGCGCCGCAACCATATTCAACTCGCCGTGCACGCCATGGGTGACCGCGCTCTGAACCACGTGCTCGACCTGTTCGCCGACGACGAGCCGTGGTTGGGTACCCTTCCCTCGATCCGACTCGAGCACGCGACGCTGTTCTCTCGCGCGATGATCGACCGGCTCACCGCGGCCCGGATGTCGTTCGCGGTCGTGAGCCATTCGATCTTCATGTTCGCCGAGTACGACAGCTATGACCGCAACCTCTCACCGGAACAATTCGAGATCGCCTATCCCCTCAGGTCTTTCTACGAGCGTGTACCGTTCACCGCGATGTCCTCGGACACCCCCGCCACCGCCTGGGCCGACGCTGACAACGTGTTCGTCTCGATCAAGGCCGCCGTCGAGCGGCGGGCGTACAACGGCGCGGACATCGGGCAAGCCGAGGCGATCACGGTGCCGCAGGCGCTGCTGCTGTACACCGGCCGGGCAGGCCAGGTCGCGCCGCTCGACGGGGTCGGGCTGATCGAGACCGGCTACGAGGGAAGCTTTGTGGTGCTGGATAGAGACATCTTCACCATCGACCCCGGTGAGATCGACCAGGTGCAGGTCGCCGAGACCTGGATTCGCGGGGAGCGGGTGTACGCGCGCCCGACGTAGCGCCGGGATCGCCCCGAGCCAGGCAATCGAGCCGCCAGAATCGGCCCCGAAACTTGCCGTGGAAGGACCGCACCTGGCGACTCGATGCTGCCCTCCATCGCGCTCACACGCCCTGCGCGGGACTCCCGTACTCCAGGAGTTTCTGGTCGTTGGTGAGCAGAACCATTTGCTCGATGCGCGCTTGGGCCAACAGGATTCGATCGAACGGATCGGAATGCAGCGATGGCAGGGCGCCAACTTCGAGAACATGCGGCGCTCGGACCGGAAGCTCACCGAATCCGGCGTGCAATGCTTGCTCCCGCAGCCGTTCCGGGTCCACACTGAAGTCCCTTCTGCCGAGGCCGTTCTTGATGACCACCTCCCAGATGCTCGCAACGCTGATGAGGACGTCATTGGCAGGGTCCGTGATGAGGTCGCGCGCCTGAGTACCCATCGCCGGCGAGTTCTGCGCTGCCCAGAGAAGTACATGGGTATCCAGCAAATAGGCTGTCAAGGCGCGCCGAACAACGAGCCGATCGCCGCCGAACCCATTTCATCAAAATCTTCGGGAACGGTGATTTCGGGCATGAAGCCGATCCTTGGTGTCCGCGGCTCATCGCGAATAGGTACGACTCGAGCGACTGGGCGCCCATCCCGAGCGATGATGAACTCTTCGTCCACGAGACGGGACAAGTGGGTCTTCGCTTCGTGCATGTTGACGATCCGAACCACGTAAGCCCTCCATCCCTCATCTGGTCTGGTTAGTTCGCTTAGTCTACTGCTCCAGTGAGACTGGTACCGCGCGAGCCTGGACCCCGAGCCTATTGTCGCCAGCCGCTGCCACTCCCTTGCACAACAAATGTCCCTTGCACAACAAGTGCCAACCAAGTTCTACCCTTCTCACGTGCCCACTCCCGTCGACCCGCTCGCGTTGGGACAGCGGGTCGTCGCGATCCTGCAGACGGGCCGGCGCACCGCGACCTACAAACTTGCCACCCTGATGGCGCTGATCGACCACTGCGTCGAGCACCTTCCCGATGAACCTCAGGACTCGCTCGTGGTGCCGATCAAGGAACTCGCCGAGCGGGTCCTGGAGGCCTATTGGCATCAGGTGCTTCCCTTCGAGGGCGACGAACTGAAACAGTCCACGCAGCCAAAAGTCGTGATTCTGCGCGAAGTGATTCGGCTGCGCGCGGCCTCGAAGGTCGGAGATCAGCACGTTGCTCTTGCGGTGGCCCGCCTTCGGGCGCCCGTCTACTACGACGCCACGGTGACAGCGATTGCGCTGACTTTGGTCCGGCAGCCGCTGCACCGGCTCCAGCGAACAGGGGTCGATCCGAGTCCGACATTCCTCTATGACGACTCGTGGATGCACGACACGCTCACTACAGCACAACTGGCGGCCCGGGGTGGCGCCATCGAGCTGTATCCGGGGGTGGCGTGGTCGCTTGCTCGGCTGTCCGGACTACTGAAACCCGCTCTGGAAGTCCTCTGGGTCGACGATGTTCGGCGCTGGAACAAGGGCTTGGTCGCTCACGTCCCCGACATCGCCGGGCACCTCTTCGGACGCGACCGGGTGTCCCTGGCGCCGGCCAGGGTCGCACTGCTCGATGCTTTCGGCGCGACCTGCTTCTACTGTGGCGCTGCGGTCGGCAAGTCAGCGCCTGTCGATCACGTCCTACCGTGGAGCCGTGTCGGCATTGACGGACTGGCCAATCTCGTGGTGGCCTGCGTCCGTTGCAACACGAACAAGAGCCAGTCGCTGCCCGCCACCGGGATCGTCGAGCGTGTCGTCACCCGAGACCAAAAACTGATGGAGCGCATGGCCACCGAGCTCGGATGGCCGACCCAACTCGACCGAGTGGTTGCCGCGGCGCGTGGCTTGTATCGCGGTCAACCGCCGGGGACGCCGCTGTGGAGCGCCTTCGGTCGGGTCGCTCCAATAGACCTCGCGTGGACGACCGGTTGGCTATTGGATCTCGCGGGCGCGTAGATATCAACGACCCGCTCGGTCGGCTTCGCGGTCGGCCGGCACTGCCGGCGGGGGTGCCGGTCCCTTCCGCCCGCCAATGCCGGCCGCCGGCGGAACCAGCCGAATTGGGTGAAGCGCCGATGCCAGCGCCACTCACTTGCCTGAGGAACCCCCGATGGCAATACTCATAGCTATACTATCGGTATGGCCAAAGTGATGGTCTCGATTCCCGACGACCTGCTGGCCCGGATCGACCGCGAAGCGAAGCGGCGCGCAACGAGCCGGAGTGCGCTGTTGGCGCTCGCGGCCAGCCGCGAGCTCGAGCGTCGGGACTCCGACGAAATCGCGCAAGCGATCACCCGCTCGGAGAAGCGCTTTCGACGGTCCGGTGCCTTCGATGCTGCTGAGCTCATCCGCAACGAACGGGATTCCCGTCCGTGACGAGGTTGCTGATCGACAGTTCAGTGTTGATCAAGTGGCTGCACAGCGACGGCGAGACCGAGATCCAGGCAGCGCGATCCATACGCACGGCACACCTCGCGGGTGAGGTCGAGGCGCGAATCATCGACCTGGCCCTCTATGAGGTTGGCAATGTTCTTCTCCGAGCCTTGCGGTGGTCGTCCCATGACGTCGCCGATCAGCTCGAAGACCTGGTGACCATTTGTGGTGCGCCGCTGACAATGACCGCCGACTGGTTCCGTCACGCGGCGAACCTCGCCGGACGAGCACCGGCTGTCCTTTTACGACGCATCATGGGCGGCTGCGGCGGGCGCTCTCGAGATACCTTTGGTCAGCGCCGACAGCCGCCTGCTGGCAGCAGGGCTGGCGGAATCACCCACCGACATCGCCCATCGGCTCCGATTGGCGCCGTGAGCCGACTACATGCCTCGATTCCACCCTCGGGGCCGCGCAGCAGCCGATGATTCACATCGCGATTCATCTTCCGGGGTCGAACCAATTCAGCCCGGGAAATCGGGCGAAGCCGCGATCGCGGGTCGCCAATCGGGCCTTATGGCTGATCGCCACGGCGGCGAGGTAGGCATCCGGGACCATGGTGCCCCTGATCTGGCCATCCCCAGCGACCAGGCGATCGAAGGCCGACCACACCGATTCGTGGTCTTCGACCGCTCGAGAATGACGGCCTCGACGGAGCGCGGTGGTGAAGGCCAGGGCCTGCCCCAGCGGAGCCGGCCGAGCGTATATCCGCGGACTCGTCACGATGCGCAGGAAGCCAAGGAGAACGCTATCCGGGTACAGCAAATCCTCCCCGTCCTGACGGGCCTGGTTCAGCCAGCGGGCATACGCCGGATGTTCGTCGACATTCTCGTAAAAGGCGTAGATCAGGACGTTGACGTCGGGCAGGATCACCCGGAACGCTCGGCGTCCAGCGCGGCGTTCAGGGCATCGCGATCGTCGATATCGACCAGCGGGTGACTGCTCGGCGCGCCGTAGGTCGGCAAGAGACCGTCTTGCTCCGGGACGCCTTCGTCGCGGGCGAGCAATTCGCGAAGCGCTTGCTCGACGATGCTGGTGACCGTCCGGCGGTCGCTCTCCGCGCGCTTGCGAACCTGCTGCATCAGCGAGTCCGGCAGGTTCATGGTCGTCCGCATGCATACGAGCATATTGTATGGGTATGCCGATGCATATCGCCTGCAAGGTTGCCCGAGGATGCCTGGCCCGTCGGCCATGTGCCCGGCCGGTAACCTGACGACCGGCAACGACACCCATCCCAGGACTCCCCGTGGCGAACAACAAACGGACAAGCAAGCGGCACTCCGCGCACAGGGACGCCCCCGAGACGCCCCAGCACATGATCGACCGTGTGCTCCGAGCGTTCGACCGCTGGCTGGCCCAACGGGAGCCGGACCAACAACGGTTCAGCGACATGGCGGACATCGTCCGCACCGCGTGCGAGATGAAGAGCGGCCAACTCGGCGAACCCAACCCAGCGGATTGGAGCCCGACCACCGCGGCCGAGGTGGTTGGGCACGTCTTACCTCGAAAAGTCGTCGGCGTGGACGACCGCTACATCGCGACATTGGTGCCTGCCATGCTCACTTATGTCGAGTTCCTGGTGGTGACGGGTCGCTGGAAGCCGCACAACGATGCCGACGCGACCCGCGCCGCCCTGTCCGGCCTCGGCGACGATCTTCCCCGACGATTCAGCGACCCCGGCCGGCTGTCGATGGCCGGCCGGGTGCTGCAGCTCGCTGTCGACGAAGGAGTCGATCTGACCGAGGCAGGTGCCGCTCGATGATTTCATGCAGCGCTACAACGACATGCCCGACGAGTGGCGACAGCGGCTGACCGATGGACCGGGCATGCTGCCGCGTCCTTCTGGCAATCCAAGCTTCGACGATCCGATGTTGTGGGATGAAGAATCGGATGAGCAAGAATCGGAGGACGACGAAATCGGAGAGCTGGCAGCGTTCGGCAGCGAGGACATCCTGGCCGATCTGCGAGCAACGCTCGACGCGGGAATCGCGGCGATCGGATTCGAGGTCGACACACCGGTGCGGGTCACCGTGCCGGATGCTCGGTCGGAATTCGCCGCCCTGCTGGGCACCCCGCTGCTGGCGCGGATCTCCGCATTGGCCGAATGGACCCGTCCGGGCCGGAAGGTCACCTCGACCGGAGCGATGCGCCGGCGCGATACCGCGGAATGGGCCCGCCGGTTCGACGTGGTGACACCCGACGGTGCGGCGCGGAACTCGATGTGGGACTGGCCCGAATTGGCCGCACCCTGGAGCATCGCCGAAGCCATCGGGATGATCGACATTTCGAGCACCACGGCACGGCCTGGACCGAATTCGGATGTCTTTGCTGCCGGCGATCTCCGGGTCAAAATACTCTGTGCCAGAGAGGCTTTCGATTCGCTGTTGGACGGTCTGGTCGATGCAGGCGTTGATTTGCCCGGTATCGACGACACCGTCGGCGGCCTCTTGCTGGCGCTACTTGCCTCGCTGTGTCGAACCGACGGCGCCGACCTGTCGTTGCTCAGGTCGTTGGCCATTTCGGTGCCTCACCGGAACTCGGCAGATCCCGACGAAGAACTGCCGCTGGATTTCCCGGAAGATCTCTCGGAGGCGATCAGCCGGATCGTCTTTACCCTGGTGCTGCGCATCGTCGACCAGTTGCAGGAATGGGGTTTCGTGTCGACGGTCGACGGCCGAACACATGTACCTCCCGCGTTGCGTCCCGCCGTGGTCCAGGCGATTGACGATCCGGACTCGCCGTTCTCGATCACCTTGAAGCCCGGAGCGGTTCCTCTCGAGGCGCCGGGCGAAGACTTACTGTGAGAGCCGTGGCGGCTGGCAGTGGCGACAGCCGAGCGACGCCTTGCCCGCCACGAGCCTTTCCGTCGAGCCGCACGCGGGGCATCGCATCGGCGCGAACGTGCGCAGCGGCAGCAACCAGTCGAGTTCGACGGGATAGCGCCTGTTTCCGCGGCGCACATCGACCTCGACCCGCAGGGCAGGAACGCCCACGACGTGCAGCCGGAACGGCAGAGAGCTGAAGGCTGACTTGTACTTCTCGTCGATCTCCGCGATACGCCGGTCCCGCTCCGCATCGGTGCTTGCCAGGCGAGCCCCGTAAGCCGCGACCTTGTCATCGGCCGCTCCGGACATCCGTCGCCGCAGCGAGTCCGCGACCTGCCCGTAGTACTCGCGGGCCCGACGAACTTCTTCCTGGTGAGCCTGCTGCACCCCGCCCGCCAAGAGCTCTCGACGCCGCTCGCCTCGTCGCCGGATCTCCACATCGGCCTCGGCCAGCGCCGGCAGCAGGTTGGAATCGTCCGGCTGCAACTGATCTCGCTCGTCATGCTCGACGGACAGCAAACCGGAGAGTTCGCCGCCCACCTCGTCCGTGAACGGCAGTCGTGAGGTGAGATCGATCCAGCACTCGATCTGCTCCTGAAAGTGATCATCGGCAGACAGCGCGAAGGTGACCAGTGAGCTGACCCGCAGGATCGTTCGGACGGCGGGCCGTGGGCCTCCCGTGAGGTCGATTCGCCCGTGGTCAGCGGCGAACTGATCGCGGGCCCGGGCCTCCAGTTGCTCGGCATCCGGTGGACGGGCCACCGGGCGGGCAAGCCGAACACACCCGACGTCGCCGTCGGCGAGCACTGCCTCGGCCGCCGCGGCCAACAGCGGATGACCGGCCGTCAACAGGAGCGCACCATCCTCCCTGGCGACCTCGGGATCCGACGTGATGGTCATGTCCTGCGGCTGCCCGTGCCTGTCCTGCAAGGTCTCCGGCACCAGCACCAGCGTGGAATCGCCGGATCGCTCGTGAACACCGCCCTCGGCGATCACATATTGCAGCCAGAAGTCCAGGCCCGGATCTGCGACGGTCATGATTCCTGGCTTCCGACAAGCTCGTCCATCCTGCCGCGGGCGCCGATATAGTCGCTCCTGGCATCGGCCAGCTTGGCCCCGAGATCCTCGAGCCGGCTGCGGAAATCCCCATCGTCCTCGGCAGCCAGAAACGCGTCGAACACTGATGTCTCGAAATCGAAGTCGTCGTCGACCCGCCCGAGGATCATGTCCAACTCGCCGACGACGAGTTCGAACAAGTTGATCTTCGCCTCCAGCACCGACAGGATCTGCTGTTCGATGGTGTCCCTGGCGACCAGGTTGGTGACCAGGACGTCATTGACCTGACCGACCCGGTGCAGTCGGCCGACGCGCTGTTCGATCTGCATCGGATTCCACGGCAGATCGACGTTGATCATGACGTGGCAGAACTGGAGATTCCTTCCCTCGCCGGCCGATTCCGTGCTGAGCAGAACCGGCGCCGTGTCACGAAACTCCGCCATCGCCGCCTCCTTCCCCGTGCGGGTCAGGCTTCCGTGGTAGACGGACGCGGGAACACCCTCTCGCTCCAACTCGTCGGCGAGTGCGGCCAGTGTCTCCCGGAAGGCGGTGAACACCAGCACCTTTCGTCCAAGCTCGACATGCGGGCGCAGCCGGTGCACCAGCGCCTGGATCTTCGCCGGGTGCTCGACAGACCTGGCCCGCTCCGCCAGATCAGTCCACCCCAATTTCGCCAGCGTCGGCGCGGCGGCCATCGGGCTCGAACCTGCCAGCCTGGCCACCGCCCGCAGGGTCAACCGACGGCCGGCCGGTGCTTCGCGACCTTCCCGCCGAATGCGAGCGGCAATACTGGCGTAGAGCTCTGATTCCTGGGATGACGGCGTGATCAGGGTGGTCTCCGCGAGGCGATGCGGCAACCGCAGCGCGACCTCGCTGCGCCTGTGCCGAATCGTCACCTCGGACACCTTGCGGCGTAACTCCGGCAGCCGCCGCGGCTGCGGCGTGATGGCGTCCGCGCCAAAGGTCCGGCGGAAGCTCGCGGGAGTTCCGAGCAGCCCAGGGGCGACCAGGCTGGTGAGTTCGTAGAGGTCGGACAGCCGGTTCTCCACCGGCGTGGCGGTCAGCAACAGCAGATAGCGAGAGGTGAGTTCCCGGGCCAACCTGCCGGAGGCCGACCGTGGGTTCCGCAGTCGATGGGCCTCGTCCACCACGATGAGATCCCACGGTGCGCCCACCAGCGCAGATCGGGTCGGCTCGCGACGCGCGGTGGCGATCGAGACGACAACGACCGGCGACTCGTCGGAGCTCTCCCATTCGCCGCGCCGCGGAACGGTCGTCGGCAGGCAGAACTTGCGCTCGAGTTCCTCCCGCCACTGGTCGACCAAGCCCGCCGGAGTGACCACGAGGACGCGTCGCGCCAGCCCACGGAGCCGTAGCTCGGACAGCACCAGAGCCGCTTCGATGGTCTTGCCCAGCCCGACCTCGTCCGCCAGGATCGCCCGGCCGCGCATCCGGCCCAGCACCGTGGAAACGGTCTGCAACTGGTAGTCGAACGGCTCGAAGGTGAGGGTCGGTCTCGACATCAGGGTGTCGAACCCTGGTCGGCTCCACACGGCAGCGGCGGCGTCGACCAGGTTGATCCGCTCGGACCGGACCCGGGCGCCGCCCAGCAGCCGTTCGAGGAGGTGCCGGTACCCGTCGGGTGCCGACGCCAACGGGTCGGGTTGGGCACGGTTCGTCCCAGAAGCCGTCGACCTGCCACGTCCGCGGGAACGGTCAAGGGCGTTGGCATGGCGATCGTTTCTGCTGTCGCAAGCACCTCGCGACCCCCTCTCGGTGAGAGCCACACCATACGATCCGCCCCCGACAGCGCCGTGGATCCGGACCCCGGGCAGCGCGGCGTTCGTCACAAGAATCCCAGCTGTCACAGCATGCTCGACATTCGGGCACACGCACGCCGGGCAATTCAACGACGGAATTGGATGTCCGTCATCGCGGCGCCGAAAACCGGTGCAACACGTCCGCGTCCCCCGCCCGCGGCTCGCGAAAGAACTCCTCCCGCACCAAGGCCGCGAAGGCATCCTTGCCGATGGCCTGTACGAACGGCTCCACCTGGCTGACCTGAGCCCGCAGTGCGGCCACCTTCCGAGCCAGCAGCGCATCGTCACACGTCAACCACACCGCCAACTCACCGGGGTCGACGGCCTCCGGTTCCAAGCCCTCGACCATCATGATCGTGCTGCGATCGACGCCGACGTAGTTCCGATCGGCCCACTCCCGGGTCTTGGTCGAATACAGCAGCCGCGAACCCGGCAGTGCCGCGCGGTCGAAGGCCAGCGGTGCTCCACCGGCACGCAGCAACGTGGTCAGGATGCCCGGTCCCGCCGTCCGGCCCGAATGTCAGCACGGTGTCCGGCCGGACCTCGGCCAGCAGCTCCGCCAGCACAGTAACCGCTTCCTCATCGGGTACGTCGGCGCAGCGGCCATCGCCGTACCCAGCCACCGATGCTCCGCTCACTCCGAGAACACCCAAGCAGGCTGCCAATTCGGTCTCACGGACCTCCTGACGCTCGTGCGACGGACAGTCCGTTGTCGGCCGGAAAGCCCGCCTCGCCTTTGGTTGCGGTCACGCAGACCACCCGATTGCCGGTCGGCCACCGCACGCATCATCAGGCCGGCCGACAGGTAGGCCTCGTCGTCGGGATGTGCCCAGATACCCAAGACCGTGCCGAGATCTCCGCTGGTGTCCGGGCTCATGGGCTCCCGCCTTTCAGTGGACTCGATGCACGAGCCGCCAACCAACGTTCCGCTGCTGACCTCCGTGTCCCGCGAGCCTACTGGCGTGGGTGGGCCGGCACGCCCGAGCCGGAGCAATCGCCCACATTGGTTGCCCGAAAGGGCAGCATTCATTGTCATCCCTGGTCAGGGCACACCGTCGATGGTTGGATCCCGACCAGAGGACCTGACGGGAGGTCGGGCGATGCGCGCTGAACACCGTCTGCGCGACGGTGGACAGCCCGCGGATCGGACCAACACACCCCGCAACCGATGCAGGCACACCCCGTGTCCACCATCCGGCCGGAGACCTGCTCGCGCTGCAGGCAAGCGCGGGCAATCGGGCGGTCGGCCGGCTGATCGCGGGACTGACCGTCCAACGCTGCGGACCGAATTCCGACTGCAACTGCCCGCCGGAGGAGAAACTCGCCGCGGAGATCGACGCGGAATCAATGCGGAGCTCGAACTCGGTCCAGGAAGCCACCGACGAACCGCTGCAGAAGGTCGACGATGCCTCCGCCGCAACGCACCGTGCAACGCATAATGCCGGTGCAACGCGATCGGATGGCCGGCCGCCGGATTCACCCAGCCGCTCAACGAGCAGGAGGAATTCGACGCGGCCCACCGGAAAACCGCCGACGGCAAACCGGTCACGAACTGTTGGGAACCGCAGAGTCAGGATTTCAAGGCGGCCGCCGGCGGCCCGGCGCTCGGGTCATTCGACGACTTCATCAGCACCCTGAAAGGACGCGGATCGGCCAAGCAGGATGTCACGTTGATCGGTCACGGCACCGGACGGGAGGGCGGCTTCTTCGGGTTCGGCGGCCCGGTCAACAAGACCTCCGGCGGATGCGACGACGTGCATTTCACCCGGGCGACCGGGATGTCGTTCGATTCCGTGCAGGCGAAGAAGGCGGACCTGGCGATCGCCGGGAAGGCCCTGAGTTCGTTGACCCTGGCGGCCTGCAACTCCGGAGTCGACCCGCAGATGGTGCAGCAGCTGGCCGACGCGCTCGGCGTGGTGGTGAAGTCGTTCAGCGATCCGGTGACGATGTGCCTGGGCGGCAAGCCCGGCAGTTTCACCCGCGGGAAGGTGCTGTCCGGATCCGAGGTCGCCGGAGCTGGCCAGCTGCAACGACATTTCCGCCCTCGCACCCGACCGGTCCACCAGCCCCCGCAAACCCTCCGGCGGTGCCGAGGTTCGTGATCTCGAGTTCGACCCCAACGCGCCGTCCTCGGTCACCGTGCTCGACGACCAGACCCTGACGATCCCGCCGGTGCAGATCACCGATCTCACGCCGGCCGGACGGGCAAAGGCGCGCAATTTCTACGCCTCCCAACACGACCGGTACACCCCCGAATTCATCACGAAAATGCAGACCGCGCTGGGCATCCCGGCGCCGTCCGGCAAGATCGACGACCCCACCCTGGATGCGATCGCCACCTTCCAGGACACCC
>CAVPYD010000020.1:0-144235 GCA_963709895.1 uncultured Actinomycetota bacterium
CCGCGGCGACGGCGTTGATGGCCTCGCCCTGCGGCTTGAAGATGCCGCCGTTGGCCTCGAGCAGGTCGGCACGCTCCATCCCCGGCCCGCGGGGGCGGGCCGACCAGCAGCGCCACCGAGGTGCCGTCGAAGGCCTGCTTGGGGCTGTCGGTGATGTCCACTCCGGCCAACAGCGGGAAGGCGCAGTCGTCCAGTTCCATCGCCGTGCCCTCCGCCGCCTTGAGCGCGGGGGTGATCTCCAGCAGGCTCAGCCGGACCGGGGTGTCAGGGCCCAGCATCGCCCCGGAGGCGATGCGGAACAGTAGTGCGTACCCGATCTGGCCGGCCGCACCGGTGACGGTGACTTTGACAGGCGCCTTGGTCATGCGTGTTCTCCTCTGCGTTGCACAACGTGCGTCCTCCGTGCGGCCGGACGCTACTGACACTCCTGTGGTGGGAGTCAGGCGATCGGCGCGCGCGAGATGCCCGGCGGAAGCGCCGCCGCAGAGTGCTTGTCCAGCAACCAGAGCGTCCTGGTCCTACCGACGGCCCCCGCGGCCGGCACTGCCACTTCTCCCGCACCATCCCACGTCAAGGCGACCGCTCCTGCCTTTTCCGCGCCGGCCGTGATGATCCACACCTCGGTTGCACGGCGGATGGTGGGCAGCGTCAGCGACACCCTGGTGGGTGGAGGTTTGGGACAATTGCGCACCGCCACCACAGGTCGAGTGTCGTACACGGCGGGGGATTCGGGGAACACGGACGCGACGTGACCCTCACCACCCATGCCCAGCATGATCAGGTCGAGACCCTCCCTGGAGTCGATCAGATCGGCGTAGGCACCGGCCGCGGCGTCAACGTCGTCACCGAATTCGCCATCAGAGGGGGCCATCGGGTGCACCCGGGCCGCGTCGAGCCGAACGTGGTCCAGCAGCGCCTCACGGGCCTGCCGCTCGTTCCGCTCCGGGTCGTCGGCCGGCACGAAACGGTCGTCGCCCCAGAAGATCTCGACCCGGGTCCAGTCGACGGCGTCGCGGGCCGGCGAGGCGTTCAAATGACGCAACACGCTGGTGCCGACGCCACCGCCGGTCAGCGCCACCGCCGGCACCCGGCCCGAGGATTGCAGGTCGACCAGCCGGGTGACCAGCCTGGCCGCGGTCGTGGCGGCCAGCAGGTCGGCAGTGCCGTGAATCACCACCTCACGGTTGTTCACGAGGTGCTCGCCGATCCGGCGGTGCGCCTCCGACGCGGCGCGCGGCCCGATGCGGGAGTGTCCGCCGGCGCGTCGCCGGATGCCGGGGCGGCGCCGTTCGGGCTGGCCTCGGGGGAGGCCGCCTCGCTGGCGATCGTCCCGGGCGCGGCCGCCTTGGCCGCGCGCGAGCGGCGGGCCGGCGGTGTCCCGTTCGTCCCTGTCCCGGTCGTCGCTGTTCCGTTCGACTCGGTGGCGCTCGCGGCGGCTTTCGCCCCGGTCGGGCGCGCCGCCTTCGTGGCGGGGTTGCTGGCTTGGTGCCGGCGCTGCCCGCCTTGCTGGCCGCCTGGTTGCGTCCTTGGGCGCTGCTTCCGCGTGTTTGGCCACCAGCGCCAAACCCTTCGAGAGCACCTCGGCGTAGACGTCGTCGGCGTCCAACCGGCGCAGCTCCTCGGCCAGGCAATCACGCAGCCCACGGCGGGGGAGTGCGACGTGCCGCGGCGGTTGGTTGCCGACCCGCAGTTCCGCGGTGATGGTCTGCGGCCGGACCATGCTGATGTCACCGGCCCGGCGGGACAGGATGACCGAGTGCAGCCCGGGCCCGCTCTTGACCGGCGACTTGACGCGCTTGACCGGGCATTTCAACGCAACGGCGAGCCACGCGGCGAGCAGGTCGGCAGAGGGCGAGTCCGCGGCACCGGCGACCGACGCGGCGGTCACCTTGTCGTGCGGCGGCTGGTCCAAGGTGGCGGCCAGCAGGCCGCGCCACCGGGTGATCCTCGTCCAGGACAGATCCGTGTCGCCGGGGCGATAGGAGGCGATGCGTTTGGTCAACTGCGCGCCGGGCCGCTTGGCGGCCGCGGCATCGGTGATCCGCCGCTGGGCCAGCGCACCGATCGGATCGTCGGCCGGCACCTCGGGAGCGTCGCCCGGCCACCAGGCCACCACTGGTGCGTCGGCCAGCAGCAACGGCACCACCACGGACGCGCCGTGATCGACCAGGGTGCCGTAGAGCCGGAGCACCACCACTTCCGATGCGCCGGCGTCGCCACCGACCCGGATCTGGGCGTCCATCCGCGGCGACGCCCGGCGCGCGCCGCGGGCCACCACGATCACCCGGCAAGGGTGCTCGAAGGAGGCGGCGTTGGCCGCGGCGATGGGATCCTCGGCAGCCGAATCGTCGGTGATGATCACCAACGTGAGCACTCGGCCGAGGGTGATCGAGCCGCCCTTCTCGCGCAGGTCGACCAGCGCCCTGTTGATCTTGGACGAGTTCGTCGACGGCAGGTCGATGATCACCGGCTGCTCCCCAGCTCACGTACGGCGGTCACGGCCGCCGCCAGGCGCGTCCGTCGCGGGCCATCATGGCATCCGCGCTCTTCGGTCCCCAGGTGCCCGAACCGTACTGCTCCGGCTGTGTTCCCGTTCTGGCCCAATGCTTCTCGACCGGATCGAGGATCTTCCAGGACAGCTCGACCTCTTCGTCCTGCGGGAACAGGGACGGTTCGCCGAGCAGCACGTCAAGGATCAGCCGCTCGTACGCTTCCGGGGAGGCCTCGGTGAACGACTGCCCGTAGGAGAAGTCCATCGACACGTCGCGCACCTCCATCGCCGGACCTGGCACCTTGGAGCCGAACCGGATCGTCACGCCCTCGTCCGGCTGCACCCGGATGACCAGCATGTTGGACCCGAGTTCCTCGGTGTCGTTCTGCGAGAACGGTTGGTGCGGAGCGCGTTTGAAGACGACCGCGATCTCCGACACCCGCTTGCCGAGCCGCTTGCCGGTGCGCAGATAGAACGGCACCCCCGACCATCGCCTGGTCTGCACGAGAAGCTTGACCGCAGCGTAGGTCTCGGTGGTGGACTTCGGGGAGATCCCCTCCTCCTCCAGGTAGCCGAGCACTTTCGTGCCGCCCTGCCAGCCTCCGGCGTACTGGCCGCGGGCCGCGCCGACCGACAGGTCCTTGGGCAGGGTGACCGCGGAGAGCACCTTCACCTTCTCCCGGCGCAGGTCCGTCGGGTTGAACGCGACCGGCTCCTCCATCGCGGTCAGCGCCATCAGCTGCAGCAGATGGTTCTGGATGACGTCCCGGGCCGCGCCGATGCCGTCGTAGTACCCGGCCCGGCCACCCACCCCGATGTCCTCGGCCTGGGTGATCTGCACGTGGTCGACGTAGTTGTTGTTCCAGATCGGTTCATACAGCTCGTTGGCGAAACGCAGCGCCAACAGGTTCTGCACGGTTTCCTTGCCCAGGTAGTGGTCGATCCGGAACACGCTGTCCGACGGGAAGACATCGTTGACCAGAGCGTTCAACTCCTGCGCCGACTTGAGGTCGTGGCCGAACGGTTTCTCGATCACCACCCGGCGCCATTCCTCGGCGTGCGGGTCGCACAGCCCCGATCGCTTGAGCTGCTGCAACACCACCGGGAAGGCACCGGGCGGGATGGAGAAGTAGAAGGCGTGGTTCCCGCCGGTCCCGCGGACCCGGTCCAGCTCGCCGAGGGTGGCGGCCAGATTGTCGAAGGCGGTGTCGTCGTCGAAGGCACCCTGGACGAACCGGAACCCCTCGGCCAGATGCCGCCACACCTCTTCGGAGAACGGTGTTCTCGCGTACTGGCGGACCGCGTCGTGGACGACCTTCTCGAAATCCTCGTTGGCCCAGTCCCGCCGGGCGAAGCCGACCAGGGCGAAGCCGGGCGGCAGCAGGCCCCGGTTCGCCAGGTCGTAGATCGCCGGCATGAGCTTCTTGCGGGACAGATCGCCGGTCACCCCGAAGATCACGATTCCGGACGGACCGGCTATGCGCGGGAGTCGCTTGTCGCGCGGATCCCGCAGGGGGTTGATCACGGTGCTCGCCATCAGCCGATGCGTTCCTTTCCGGGGACCGGGCACCGGGTGTGGCCGGTGATCAAGAATAAGCGGCCGGACACGGGAACCCCGTTCCGGCCGCCGATGTGGTCAGCTGGTCGGCTTTCCGCCGTGCGCAAGGGCGTCGGCGACGGTCTGCAGCAGTTCTGCCCATGACTGCTCGAACTTCTCCACACCCTCGGTTTCCAGCACCTGGAAAACGTCGGTGAGATCGACGCCCAGCGATTCCAGTGCGCTGAAGGTCGCCGAGGCCGATGCGTAGGTCCCGGTGATGGTGTCACCCCGGATGACGCCGTGGTCGGCGACCGCGTCGATCGTCTTCTCCGGTGCGGTGTTCACCGTTCCGGGCGCGACAAGTTCGACGACGTAACGGGTGTCGTCGTACTTGGGGTCCTTGACACCGGTGGACGCCCACAGCGGCCGCTGCTTGGTCGCGCCCGCCGCGGCCAGCGCGTCCCAGCGTTCGCCGGTGAATTTCTGCTCGTACAGCTGGTACGCCAGCCGGGCATTGGCGATCGCGGCCTCGCCCAGCAGCGACTCGGCCTCGGGGGAACCGATGGCCTTCAGCCTCTTGTCGATCTCCGTATCCACCCGGGACACGAAGAACGAAGCCACGGAATGGATCTCGGAGATGTCGTGGCCGCTGGACTTGGCCTGGTCCAGCCCGTCGAGGTAGGCGTCGATGACGGCGCCGTAGCGTTCCAGGGAGAAGATCAGCGTGACGTTGACGCTGATCCCTTCCGCGATCACCGCGGTGATCGCGGGCAGCCCGGCCAGCGTGGCCGGGATCTTGATCAGCACGTTGGGCCGGTCGACGATCTTGGCCAGCTCCTGGGCCTGCGCGATGGTGGCCTCGGTGTCGTTCGCCAGTCGCGGGTCGACCTCGATCGACACCCGGCCGTCGACGTGACCGGAGGTGTTGAACACCGCGGTGAACAGATCGGCGGCGTCCCGCACGTCGTCCGTGGTGACCTCGCGGACCGTGTCGTCAACGCCGGCGCCGCGCGCGGCCAGCTCGCCGATCTGCTTCTGGTACGAGGCGCCGTCCTTCAGTGCGGCGGCGAAGATCGACGGGTTGGTCGTCACCCCGACGATGTGCTTGCTCTTGATCAACTCGGCCAGGTTGCCCGAATGCAGGCGCTGCCGGGACAGGTCGTCCAGCCACAGGGATACCCCGGCCGCGGACAGCTCGGCCAGCGGGTCGGTACTGGTGGGTGTGCTCATCGTGATGACCTTCCTTTCGGGGAAGTGCTTTCAGGGATGGGGTTCACGGATTCGGGTGGTCGGTACCGGCGTGCGCCAGCTGGTCCGGGCTGGACTCGGTGCTCGGACCCGACCCGGCCGCCGCGGCCGCCAGCGACTGTTTGGCCGCGGCCACAGCGGCATCAGCGGTGAGCCCGAACTCCCGGTACAGCACCTTGAAATCGGCGGACGCTCCGTAGTGTTCCAACGACACGGGGCGGCCGTGGCTTCCCAGCCACCGCCACCAGGGTTGCGCGATGCCCGCTTCGATCGACACCCTGGCGGTCACCGCCGAGGGCAGCACGGACTCGATGTACGCCGAATCCTGCGCCTCGAACCAGTCAAGGCAGGGGACCGAGACCACCCGGGTGCCGATTCCCTCGGCCTGCAGGGCCTCTCTGGCGGCCACTGCGATCTGCACCTCGGAGCCACTGGCCAGCAGGATCACCTGCAGGTCACCGGTGGCGTCGGCCAGCACGTAGGCGCCCTTGGCCACGCCCTGCACCGAGGTGCCCTCCAGCACCGGGACGGCCTGGCGGGTCAGGCACAGCCCGACCGGGCCGGAGAACCAGTCGGCCTGCCGCTCCAGCACGGCCCGCCAGGCGTGCGCGGTCTCGTTGGCATCGGCGGGCCGGACGATCGACAGTCCCGGGATCGCCCGTAGCGCGGCGAGGTGCTCCACCGGCTGGTGGGTGGGACCGTCCTCGCCGAGACCGATCGAGTCGTGCGTCCACACGTAGATCGCCGGGGCGCCCATCAGCGCCGCCAACCGAACGGCGCCGCGCATGTAGTCGGAGAACTGCAGGAACGTGCCGCCGTAGGGCCGGGTCGGGCCGTGCATCACGATGCCGGTGAGGATCGAGCCCATGGCGTGCTCGCGGATCCCGAAGTGCAGGGTGCGCCCGTACGGGTTGGCGTCCCAGTGCGCGGTCTTGGCCGCCAGCGGCCCGAACGAATCCGCGCCGGCCATGGTGGTGTTGTTGGACTCGGCCAGGTCGGC
This sequence comes from uncultured Actinomycetota bacterium, assembly GCA_963709895.1. GTDB lineage: Bacteria > Actinomycetota > Actinomycetes > Mycobacteriales > Nakamurellaceae > Nakamurella. The sequence continues at coordinate 6,280 of CAVPYD010000020.1, forward strand.
GGAACCGCCCCACAGCTCGGGCAGCACCGGCGCCAGCGCGTTCAGCACCTTGCCGGACGCCGCGCGGGTGGCCACCCCCTTGGGGTCCGGCTCCCAGGTCGGCAACCCGGCGGTCCAGTCGTCGGGCAGTTCCCGGGCGGTCAGCCGATCCAGCAGCGCCTTGCGCTCCGGGTTCGCCGCCGCCCAGGAGTCGAAGTCCTGCTGCCACCGGGCCCTGGCCGCCTCGCCGCGGTCCACCGCCTGCCGGGTGTGCTTGATCACCACGTCGTCGACCTCGAAGCTGGCGTCCGGGTCGAAGCCGAGGATCTTCTTGACGGCGGCGACCTCCTCCGTGCCCAGCGCGGCACCGTGCGCCTTGCCGGTGTTCATCAGCTTCGGTGCCGGGTACCCGATGATGGTGCGAACCTCGATGAACGAGGGTTTGTCGGTGACGGCCTTGGCCGCCTCGATCGCCTCCAGGATGCCGACGACGTTCTCCCCGCCGTGCACCTTCTGCACGTGCCAGCCGTAGGCCTCGTACCTGGCCGCGACGTCCTCGGACAGCGCGATGTTGGTGTCGTCCTCGATCGAGATCTCGTTGTGGTCGTAGAACACGATGAGGTTGCCCACCTGCTGGCGGCCGGCGATGGACGACGCCTCGCTGGTCACGCCCTCCTCGATGTCTCCGTCGGAGGCCACCACGTAGATGAAGTGGTCGAACGGCGACTCACCGGGAGCCGCGTCCGGGTCGAAAAGGCCCCGCTCCCTGCGGGACGCCATCGCCATCCCCACCGCCGAGGCCAACCCCTGGCCCAGCGGGCCGGTGGTGATCTCCACCCCCTTGGTGTGGTGGTACTCGGGGTGACCCGGCGTCAGCGAACCCCAGGTGCGCAGCGCCTTCAGATCGTCCAGTTCCAGGCCGAACCCGGCCAGGTACAGCTGGATGTACAGGGTCAACGAGGAGTGCCCGCAGGACAGCACGAACCGGTCGCGGCCCACCCAGTGCGGGTCCGCGGGGTCGTGCCGCATCACCCGCTGGAACAGCGTGTACGCCAACGGTGCCAGGCTCATCGCGGTACCCGGGTGGCCGTTACCGACCTTCTGCACGGCATCCGCGGCCAACACCCGCGCGGTGTCCACCGCTCTGGTGTCCACGTCGGACCAGTCGTCGGGCACGAAGGGTTCGGTGAGTGCTGGGATGTCGGCGGTGGCGGCGGAACTGGTCACAAGCGGGCGACCCTCCTGGGCGGGCGATCGCCGCAGCACACGCGGATACCGATCGCGGGACGTGTCTGAACTGGCAGGTGCGCGGCTATGCCAACGCACGTCAACCCTAGTACCCACCCTGCGCCGGCCGATGCGGCCAGGTACACGGGCGATCACCGGCGGAGCATCGGCCGCCCAGGGTCCGGCGAGCCGGGGACGGCGCACCCCCGCCCGCCCGCTTAGGATGACCGTCTGCGCCACGATGCGGGCCCGATCGGCATCGCTGCGGCGCCGCTCTGGCAAGATCACCATCTGACCAGCAGCACCAGGACGGCAGCACCAGGAAAGGGAGTCCGCGTGAAGGTCGTGTCCGGATCCGGCGCCGCCGAGCCGGTGATCGACCGTCAGGACTCCGCTGCACTCGCACCTGCGTCCGACGCCGCGAGACGCCCCGCGCTGCCGGCCAAGCTCGGCGCCTACGTGGCGCTGACCAAGCCGCGGATCATCGAACTGCTGCTGATCACCACCATTCCGGCGATGTTCGCCGCCCAGCGCGAGGTGCCACCGCTCGGCCTGATGATCGCCACCCTGGTGGGCGGCACCCTGGCGGCCGGCAGCGCGAACGCGCTGAACTGCGTGGTCGATGCCGACATCGATGCGGTCATGCGCCGCACCCGCACCCGCCCGCTGGCCCGGCACTCGGTCTCCACCCGCGGCGCGTTGATCTTCGGTGTGCTGCTCGGGATCGCCGCCACCGCGGTGCTCGCACTGTTCACCACCTGGCAGGCAGCGGTGCTGGCCGTGGTGGCCATCCTGTTCTACGTCTTCGTGTACTCGCTGTGGCTCAAGCGCCGTACCTCGCAGAACATCGTCTGGGGCGGGCTGGCCGGCTGCATGCCGGTGATCATCGGTTGGTCCGCGGTGACCGGCGACATCGGTTGGCCCGCATGGGTTTTCTTCGGGGTGATCTTCTTCTGGACACCGCCGCACACCTGGGCGCTGGCCATGCGGTACCGCGAGGACTACGCCGCGGCCGGCGTTCCGATGCTCCCGGTGGTGGCCACCGAGCGGGTGGTCGTCCGGCAGATCGTCATCTACAGCTGGGCGATGGTCGCCTGCTCGATGCTGTTGGTTCCGGCGTCCTCGTGGATTTATGCGGCCGTCGCGGCGCCGGTCGGACTGTGGTTCCTGGCGATGGCCCACCTGCTGCACACCCGGGTGCTGCGCGGCGCTGCGGCCAAGCCGATGACCCTGTTCCACCTGTCCAACCTGTACCTGACCGCCGTCTCGGTGGCGTGGGCGGTGGATTCCGTCGTCGGCCTGCCGGTGATCGGCTGGCCGTGGTGAGCCCGTCCGGCGCCGACGGCAGGCACAGAGGGATTGTCCGCGCAAGACGAGGAGCAGGTCGGTCGGTTGCGGGCGTTCGTCGCCGAGCACACCGGGCCGGCCACCGCGGTGATCAGCTACCTGGGCCGCAGCGGAGCCAGGATCGTCGTGGTCGCCGGTGACGGCGCGTTCGGCGACGCCATCGTGTCCGGTCTCGAGGCCGGAGCCGTCGTCTGCGAGCAGGCCGGGATTGCGGTGGCCGACGGTTGGGACCGCGAGCTGTCGGCGCGGCTTGCCCCGAGCGCGGCCGATCGTGAACGGATGGCCGGCACCGGTCGCTGAGCCGCCGCCCAGCGGGGAGCTACCGCGCGGGGGGTGCTGTCGACGCCCGCGCACTCAGTCGCGGCAACGGCGCCATGTAGGCGGTGATCGGGCCGCCGGCCAGCATGTTCAGCACGGCCTGAGCCACCTGGCTACCCATCGCATAGACGTCCAGCGTCATCGCCGACAACGCTGGATTCGACAGCCGGCACAGTGTCGAATCGTCCCAGGCCAGCAACGAGAGCTGGCCGGGCACGGCCACCCCCAACTCGGTGGCGACCGAGAGCCCGGCGATGGTCATGATGTCGTTGTCGTAGACGATGGCGGACGGCGGCTGGTCGCGGTGCAGCAGCGAGAGCGTCGCTGTCCGCCCCGATTCCTCGGTGTAGTCGCCCTCGACCGTCGCGTGCGCAAGATCCAGCCGTCCGCACTCGGAATCGAAGGCGAGGGTCCGGGCCCGGGTGTGATCGAGCTGGTGGGGCCCGCTGACCCGGCCCAGACTGGTGTGACCCAGGCCGGCCAGGTAGCCCACCGCGTCCCGCATGGCCTGGCCGTCGTCGATCCAGACGTTCGACAGCGGCATGCCACTGGGCTTCCCACCCAGCAGGACGGCGGGGATCCCGAGTTCGAGCAGTACCTGCGGGCGCGGGTCGTCGACGACGAGGTTGACCACGATGACGGCGTCGACCATCGACCCGCCGGCCCACCGCTTGTAAGCGGTGATCTCGGTCTGCTGGTCGGGCACCACGTGCAGCAGCAGCGAGCGTTCCTCGCCGGCCAGTCCCTCCTCGATCCCCGCAATGAGCTCGGCGAAGAAGGGCTCGACGCCGAGCATCCGGGCCGGGCGCGCCAGAACAAGTCCGACGGCGTCCGATCGGTAGGTCACGGAGCTGAGGATAACCGGACAGTCCCGCCCATTCCGGCGACCCGGTGACGATGCCGTTGACAGGGTCGGCGGCGTGCCCTAGCGTCCACTGCGTTCAGCTGGGTTGGACACTGTTCCGCCAGGCGGAATATGGCTCTGTGTGCGGAGGTGCTGGCACTGGGGATCCCTGAGACGCCCCCGGCCGCGGCCGATCGCAACGAGGGCGCGGCCACCGGGAAGATGCTCCGGGTGCTCGAGGCCGTGGCGGCGCCGGGCGGGCCACATCGGTTGGCCGACATCACCCTGCGCGCGGGGGTCCCCAAGTCCACCGCCCACCGGCTGGTCACGTTGTTGACGGCGGAGAACTACCTGGTCTCGAGGAACGGCAGCTACGGCGTCGGTCCGCAGTTGCGCGCCTTTGCCGCGCAGGTGATGGGTCACGCCAACGACGGTGTCCGCGGGCTGCTGTCCGACCTGCAGCACGCGGTCGGTGGCCACACCGTGCACCTGGCGCTGCGCCGGGGCGACGAGGCGGTCTACATCAACAAGATCGACGGCGACCAGCCCTACCAGATGGCGTCTCGGGTCGGGATGAGCATCCCGCTGCACTCCAGCGCCATCGGCAAGGCGATCCTGTCGACCTTGCCCGCCGACGATGTCGAGGGGATCGTCCGGCGGGCCGGCCTGCCGCGCCGGACGCCGGCCACCATCACCGATCGGGGCGCGCTGGCCGATGAGCTGCACACCATCCGGACCCGTGGGTACGCCGTGGACGACGAGGAGAACGAGCCGACGATCCGGTGCATCGCGGTCCCGGTCACGGCCACGAACGGACTGGTCCTCGGTGGTGTCAGCGTCTCCACCGTCACCTTCATGGTGGCCCGTGACGAACTCGATGCCTATGCCGCGCCGCTGAGGTCGGCGGCGACCGGACTCGGCCAGGTCCTGCAGTAACTCATGTCCTGCACCAGTACCGTGCCCACCCCTCGACAGTGGAGTCTTGGATGAGGATCCATCCCGAACCGGCAGCGTTGATCGAGCTGACGCCGTTGTGGACCGGACCGCGCTTCCCGAGCGGGCGTCCCCGAGTGCCAGGCGAGGTACTCGACCGCCTCCGCCGGGCCACCACCGAACAGGCCTGGGACGTGCTGCGTGCCGAAGGCTATCCACGGCAGTTCGCCGGCGGCTGGCTGCAGACCCATCCGGGGACGGTCCTGGTCGGCCGCGCGGTGACGTCGATGTTCCTGCCGCACCGCCCGGACCTGGACGGGGTCGTGGTCGACGCCGGTGCTCGCGAGGGGCACACCGCGGGCGATCGGCAGAACTCCTGGATCATCGACGGCCTCACCGAGGACGACGTGATGGTCACCGACATTTTCGGCAAGGTCGAGAACGGCACGGTGATCGGGGACAACCTGGGCACGGCCATCGCCAGCCGCACCCACCGCGGGGCCGTCATCGACGGCGGCATCAGGGATCTGGCCGGCCTGACCCAACTGGACGGGGTGAACTTCTTCTGCCGCGGCACCGACCCGACCGCAATCCTGGACGTCACCCTGGCCGGCATCAATCTGCCGGTGCGGGTGGGCCAGGCGACGGTGCTGCCCGGTGACGTGGTCCTCGGCACCCCGACCGGCGTGACATTCATTCCCGCGCAGTTGGCCGGCACGGTCGCGGAGGCCGCCGAGGACGTCGCCGTCCGTGACATCTTCGGCAAGGCGCGACTGGCCGAACGGGTCTACGGCAGCGCCGACATCGACACCTCGCCCTGGGCACCGGAGATCGAGAGCGATTTCCAGCAGTGGCGGCTCGGTCAGGGACCGACCGCCGATCCGGAGAACACATGATCAAGATCGCCGAGATGCTCCCGCCGGACATGGCCGGTACGCCGCTGTGGCCGCTGATGGCCCAGGCGGGCGTCAGGTCAGCCGTCGGCGGCTTCTACGGCCCAGACGAGCTGGCCGCGGGCGAGCAGCATCCGTGGGACTACGCGCCGCTGCGCAGGCTGCAGCAACAGTACGAGCGGAGCGGTTTCCGGCTGGCCGTCATCGAGGCGCGCCCGCCGTTGAACCTGACCAAGCGCGGTGCCCCCGGCCGGGATGCCGAGATCGACACCGTGATCGAGCTGCTGGAGAACATGGGCCGGTTGGGGATCCGCACCTGGTGCTACGAGTGGATGGCCGACTTCAACTGGCTCCGCACCAGCACGGACATCCCGTCCCGTGGCGGATCGCTGGTGAGCGGCTACGACCACGCCCTGCTCCGGGACGCTCCGCCCACCGAGCTCGGTCCGATCGGCGCGGACGAGCTGTGGGCGTCGCTCGAGTATTTTCTCGGCCGGGTGCTGCCGGTCGCCGAAAGGTGCGGCGTGCAGCTGGCGATGCACCCGGACGATCCGCCGCTGTCCCCGATCAGGGGGGTGGCGCGGATCATGAGCAGCGTGCAGAACTACCAGCGGCTGCTGGACATGGCGCCGAGCCCGATGAACGGAATCACGCTGTGCCAGGGCAACTTCGGCCTGATGACCGACGACCTGCCAACCACCATCAGGCATTTCGGCCGGCAGCGAAAGGTGTTCTTCGTGCATTTCCGGGATGTGCAGGGCACCGTGCAGAACTTCAAGGAGACCTGGCACGACGACGGCCCGACCAACCTGTTCGCCTGCATGCGGGCCTACCGGGAGGTGGGTTTCGACGGGGTCCTACGGCCCGACCACGTGCCGAGTCTTGCCGGTGAGCCGAACGACCGGCCGGGGTACGCCATTCTCGGGCGGCTCTTCGCCGTCGGCTATATCCGGGGTCTGCAGACGGCGGTGTACGACGAGGAATTGTCCGCTGCCCGTGCGGCCGGGCAGGAGATCGACCGATGAGAATCGCCGTCACCGGGGCCGGTGGACTCCTGGGCACCGCCGTCATCGACCTCGCGCTGCGGCGCGGGCACACCGTCGTCGCCATCGAGCGCGACGTGCCACCCGCCGGGACAGTGACGACCGATGACGATCGGGTGAATCGTCAGGTGGTGGATCTGACCAATTACGGCGACCTGCTGCCGATCGTCGCCGGCTGCGACGCGCTGATTCACCTGGCCGCCTACGTCCAGCCGGCCGCCGCGCCGGAACCGTTGGTGCACAACAACAACGTGGTCGCCAGCTACAACGCGCTGGCAGCGGCCCACGCTACCGGCATCACCAGGGTCTGCGTCGCGTCCAGCGTCAACGCGATCGGCGGACGGTACAGCGCCATTCCCCGCTACGACTACTTCCCGGTGGACGAGTCGCATCCGTGTTACGCCGAGGACCCGTACAGCCTGTCGAAGTGGTTGGCCGAGCAGCAGGCCGCCGCGTTCGCCCGTCGCCGGCCGGCGATGACGATCGCCAGCCTGCGGCTGCACGCACTGCTGGATCGTGACCGGATGGCCGCGCATTTCGCGGGCCACCCCGAGAAGGGCCGACTGGATCTCTGGGGATACACGCCGATCTCGCTCGCGGCGAGCGCCTGCTTGTCGTCGCTGTCCGCCGACTTCGCCGGAGCGGAGACGTTCTATGTCGTCGCCGCCGACACACCGCTCGAGGTGAGCTCGCAGGAGCTCCGGGATCGGTATTACCCGACGGTGCCGATCCGCGGCGACCTGACCGGCAATGCGGCCTTTTTCGATTCCGGCAAGGCGGCACGCGTCTTGGTGTGACGGCTGTGCTCTGCCGGCGGACGAAGTGGCCTCGACCGATCAGCCCGCCATCCGCCTGGCGTGCGCGCTGAGCAGTTGCGCCGTGCTGTTCGTGCTGTTGCCAGGCTCGTTGTCCCAGATGATCCGGAAGCCGTCGTAGTTGGGATAGAACGAACCGTCATCGACCCTGGAGGTGAGCAGCCAGAACTGGTCGCCGGCGCCGGACGCCTCCACGGCAGCCGTCCACGCCGCGTAGGCGGCGTCGCGGGCGGCCTCGTCGGGGACGCCCTTGGCCGGGTCGATCTGCAGGCCGTATTCCTCGATCACCACCGGTTTGCGCAGCGCCGCGCCGTCTCTCAGGTGGTCGGTGATCCAGGTCGTGCCCCAGGCGGCCGGGTCGGTGCCCGGCTTGGACGCCGGTTCCTCACCCCAGGACTGCGGGTACAGATGCACGGTGCCGTAGTCGACGGTGCGCAGCGCCAGGAACTTCTTCCAGTGGGTGCCTTCGTAGTTCGAGTACGGGTAGTCGGCGTTGGCCGGATCGCCGTAGAACCTTCGTCACCAACGGCGACCAACTGATGGGGGGCCAAACCCTTGACGTAGGCGCTCATCTCGGTGACCCAGGACAGCACCCCGGCGCCGGTCTTGTCGCTCCGGTTGCGTGGCTCGTTGGCCAGTTCCCAGGTCATGATCGTCGGGTCCTGGTTGTAGCGGAGCCCGGTGTACGGGTTACGCCGGTGCGTGACATAGCGGGCATAGGCCCGGTAGCAGTCCTTGATCCTGCGGTCGGTGTAGAACTTGTCGTGATTGACCGGCGAGTCGCTGTTCACGTCGTTGGGCAACTCCGGGAAGAACCACGACACGTACTGCGGCATGCCCGCCGTAGTCGGGCCAATTGTTGGTCAGTGCCAGCACCAGTCGCAGGCCGAGTTGGCCGGCCTTGTAGATGGCATAGTCCAGGCTGTCGAAGGCCGCGTTATCGTAGGTGAAAGGCTGCGGCTGGAGCGGTCTATCGACGTTCTGGCCGTCGGCGAACGCCCAGGCCCGGACCACGGACAGGGACATCGCCGCAGCATCGTTCAACGCGGCGTCGATCATGTAGTGCGAGACCTGGTGCAGGTAGTAGGTGTTGGTGCCGCCGAACCGGAAGGTCTTGCCGGCAACGGTGAAGGCGCCGTTCTTCACCCCGACGAACGCCTGGGGTCGCGAGCCGCCCGGGCGATGGTCGGCCCGGGCCGCTGCGTCACCGGCGGCGGTGTCCTGCGCCGAGGCGATCCCGCCGGGCAGCATGGTCGCGGCGGCGACGACGCCGACCCCGGCGGCACCAGCGAGAAAGCCCCGCCGGGTCGGCCGATGCGCCGATGGGAATCTTGCGCAGACGTCTGCGAGGGATCGGTCATCGAAAGCCTTCCTGGAGAGCAGCTCGGGGACAGTGGAGAATCGGGACAGGGAGAATCGTGGACGAAGGATTCAGGCAGTGCGGGATCGCCAGGTGACCGGCCGCGTCACCCGGAGATCGACACGCGGTTCGGCGGAGCGCGCCGACCGGGTCGCCGCTGGTCCGCTGTGCCGCCAAGTCGTTGGCCGTGCGCAGCACCGGTGTGCCGGCCAGTTCGCGTTCGGCGCCGCGCACGGCGGTGCGCACCTGCACGGTGGCCGACGCGCCGGCGGGCAGGGTGACCAGCGCCCGGTCGACCGTTGCCGCCGGATCGATGCGATCCACCAGCAGGGTCAGGTCCTTGACCAGCGAGCGCGCCCGCACGGTGACCAGATAGCCGTCGTCGATCGGTTCGACGACGACGTCGAGGGGATCGGGATCCAGTCGGAGATCGATGTCCTCGACCCAGCAGTGCACCTCCCGAACCGAGCGCCCCGCTGACCCGGGGGTCGATCGCCTCGGCGACCAGCACCTCATTGCCCGGATCGTCGGGCACCCGCAGCGCTGCCGACAAGTTCCAGCAGCACCACCGACCGCGGCGCGGCATCCAGCGCGATCGGCTCGGCGGCCAACACGGTGCCGTCCAGCGTCTCCCGGCGCACCTGCACCGTTCCCGTCCAGCGCTGATCCGTGTCGTTGACGGCTGCCAGGACTTCCCGGGCGCGACCGGTGGCCGGGTCCGGGCGGGTCTGCACGGTGAGCAGCCGATCGGCGAAACTCGCCCGCAGCGCCCACCACAGCGGCTTGGGGATCTCGTCCCCGTCGACGGCGGCCCAGGAGGTGACCGGCCAGCAGTCGTTGAGTTGCCAGACGATCGCGCCGGCCGTCCGCGGCCACCAGGACCGGTAGTGGGTGAGCGCGTGGGCAACCGCCCGTGCCTGGTTCAGCTGGGCCGCCCAGTGCCAGTCCGGGAAATCGCCGGGAACCCCGAGGTGCGGCGCCATCCCGCGGTCGAGTTTGCCGTTGCCGTCCTCGGCCTTCTGGTGCAGCAGCCAGACCGCGTCGTCCTTGCCGGGCACGGACCCATCGGGGTTGCGGATCGCGCGGGTCACGGTCGACCAGGCGGGCTGGAGCCTGGAAACCGAACTCCGAGCAGAACCGGGGGATCTCGTCGCGGTAGGCGGTGTAGTCCACCCGGTTCCAGACCTCCCACTGGTGGTGGGTGCCGTGGTCGGGGTCGTTCGGGTGGATCGTCTGCAGCGCAGCGCCGGGGGAGTACGGGCTTCCGGTGGAGTAGGGCCGGGTGGGGTCCAATTCGGCAAGGATCCGTGGGAACAACTCCGTGTAGTACCGGTATCCCCAGCTGCGGCCGGCCAGCGGTTCCTGCCAGCCCCAATCGATGTAGCCCCAGAGGTTTTCGTTCCCGCCGTTCCACAGCACCAGGCTGGGGTGCGGCGGTCAGCCGGGCGACGTGTTCGCGGGCCTCGGCCTCGAACTCGCTGCGGTGCGGCTCCTCCTCGGGGTAGGCGGCGCAGGCCAGCAGGAAGTCCTGCCAGACCATGATTCCCGCCTCGTCGCACAGCTCGTAGAAATCCTCGGACTCGTAGATGCCGCCGCCCCACACCCGCAGCAGGTTGAGGTTGGCACCGACCGCCTGATCGATCCGGCGGGCCAGTTTCGCCCGGGTGATCCGGGTGAGCAGGTGGTCGTCGGGGATCCAGTTCGCGCCCTTGACGAAAATCGGTGTGCCTGTTGACCCGGATGACGAACGCGGTGCCGTTCTCGTCGTCGCTGGTGTCCAGCTCGCACCGTGCGCAGGCCGATCCGGCGGTGCCAGTGATCGAGCGCTGGCGGTGTCTGCACCGGCGTCGGCGAAGGTGTGCAGGGTGACGTCCAGGTCGTAGAGCGGCTGCTCGCCGTACCCGACGGGCCACCACAGGGCCGGCTCGATGATGTCGAGATCCACCACGGTCGAGGAGGTTCCGGGTTCGATGGTGATGTCGGCGCCAACCGTGTCGCCGCCAGGGCCGGTGAGTCGGGCCCGCGCGGTGACCGGTGACTCCGCGCGCTCCAGCCCGGACCGCTCCACGTCCACGTGCACGCTGACCCGCGCCGCGCCCGCGTCATCGATGCTGACCAACGGGCGTACCGAGGCCAGCCGGGCGATGCGCCACCGTTCGAGCCGCACCGGCCGCCAGATGCCCGCCGTCTGCAGGTCCGGGCCCCAGTCCCAGCCGAAGCTGCAGGCCATCTTCCGCACCATGTTCAGCGGATGCAGATAGGCGGCCGGGCGCGCACCGACCCGGGCAGCCTCCGCCTCGGCGTGGTCGAGCGCGGACCGGAAGTGCACGGCGAGAGTGGTGTCCGTCCCGCCGAGAGTGGCGAGCTGGTCGCGGATGTCGAAACGGAAAGTGCGGTGCTGGTTGAAGGTTCGGCCCACCACCGCGTCGGCCAGGGTGATCGTGGCCACCGTGTCGAGACCGTCGAAGACCAGGTCGGCTCGCTCGTCGGCGCCCGGCTGGGGGAGGGCCAGCTCGCGCTGGTAGCGCCAGTCGGCCCGGTGCATCCAGGCCAGCTCGGCCTCGTTCAGGCCCAGATACGGGTCGTCGATCAGGCCCGCCGTGAGCAGGTCGGTGTGCGCGGAACCCGGTACCTGGGCCGCGAATCCGCCGCCCGGCAATCGGCATCCGGGACCGGCCCACCGGCCGCGGACAGCGTCCAACCGTCGTTCAGGTCCGTGCTGATCATGAAATAACTCCTGGGTGGTATCGAGGATGAGCGTGGCCGGACACCGCCTGCGTCACTTGGTGGCGCCCGCGGACATGCCGTTGTAGATCCAGCGTTGCAGCAGCAGGAACACGATCAAGGTCGGAATGATGACGATGACGGCACCCGCTGACAGGATTTCCCATTGCGTGCCGAACGGCCCTTTGAACCGGAACAGCGACGTCGAAATGACGCCGAGATTCTGGCTCGGCATGTACAGGAAGGGGATGTAGAACTCGTTGTAGATGGCGATGCCCTTGATGATGATCACCGTCGCGATGGCCGGCTTGAGCAACGGCAGGATGACGCTGCGGTAGATCCGGAAGTGGTTCGCCCCGTCCAGGGTCGCCGCCTCGTCCAATGCCACCGGAATCGATCGCATGAACTGCACGAAGATGTAGATGGAGACGATGTCGGTACCCATGAACAGTGCGATGGGCGCCGCCAGGGAGTTGTACAGGCCCAGGGTGTTGACCACCTGGAAGGTGGCCACCTGGGTGGTGACGGCCGGCACCAGGGTGGCCAGCAGGAACAGCGTCACGATCAGCTTCTTGAAGCGGAACTGGAACCGGTCGATCGCGTAGGCGGCCATGGTGCCGATGACGATGGTTCCGGTGACCGAGACGAGGAGGATGATCGACGTGTTGACGAACGCCGATGCCATCCGGGCGTCGGTGAAGGCCGTGCCGAAATTGGCGAAGGTGACCGGATCCGGCAGGTCGAGCGGCCCGCTGGAGATGTAGTCCGCCTTGGTCTTGAGCGAGGTGATCACCACCACGACCAGCGGCAACAGGATCACGATGCTGGCGACCACCAGGCTGGTGTACTTCCCGGTCGCGGCCAGTCCACCGCGCACGTTGACCGTGCTCATGTCAGGGTCACCTCTTCGTCGGGGACCAGTCGCCGTTGCACCCAGGTGACCAGCAGGATGATCGCGAGCAACACCACGGCCATCGCCGAGGCGAGGCCGACCTTGTTGGATTCGAAGGCGGTCTTCACCGTCTGGATGACGAACGTTGCCGACCCGTTTGCTCCGTCGAGCATGATGAACGGGATCTCGAACACGGCGATACTGCCGGAGACGGCGAGAATGAACGCTCAGGCTGATGATGGGTTTGATGCCCGGTGCGATGATGTACCGGAATTGCTGCCACCGGGAGGCGCCGTCGATGCTGGCGGCCTCGTAGATGCCGCCGGGGATCGACTGGATCGCGCCGAGGAACAGCACGAAATTCAGACCCAGGTAGCGCCACAACGACGTTCCCGCCAGCGAGAAGTTCACGAGGTCGGGGTTGCCGAGCCATTGCGGCGCTGAGCTCTGATCCATGCCGAACAGGCCGAGAGCCGTGTCCAGGGTGCCGCCGGGCTGGAAGAAGAACAGGAAGATGAATGAGATCGCCACCCCGTTGATGAGGTACGGGAAGAACAGGATTCCCTTGAACAGGTTCTTGAACCTGGTGTTGAAGCTGAGCAGCGTGGCGAAGTACAGCGCAAGTGCCATCTGGATGACGGATGCGCCCAGGTAGTACAGGCTGACCCGGAACACCCGGAAGAGCTCGGGCCGGGTGAAGAATTGAATGTAGTTGTTCAGGCCGACATAGTGCTTGACCTTGCTGATGCCGTTCCAGTCCGTCGCGGAATACCAGAACATGTTGACCACGGGGATATAGGTGAAGGTGATCAGCAGAACGAGCGGCACGAAGAGGAAGATCCACGGGGTGATCCGCCGGCCCCGGGATGCCGGTCTCGGCGCCCGGGTCTGACGGCGGGTGCGCCTGGCGCGGCGAATTTCTGTTCGGGATTCGACAACCGTCGAAAATCCGGTCATGCGTATCTCCTTCGGCAGTGCCGTGCCCTGGCTGCGGCGAACGGGACCTGGCTGGACCTGGCTTGACCTGGCTGAACGACGCCACGCGGAGGGCGAGCGGTCCCTGATGGGACTCGCCGCCCACCCTCCGCGCGGCCGCGCAGTCAACCTCAGCCGATGGATTTCCTTGCCGCGGCCCACTTCTCGTTGAGCTCGTCGAAGATCTGCTGCTTGGTCTGGCCGGACGCACCGCGTGCGGAGTCGACCAGGGTGCGGTAGATGTCGGCCTGGGTCACCCCGATCTGCGACTCGTTGTCGATGGCGCTGAGTTTGGGCGCCGGCGTCAGCTCCACGTATTTCACCCCGGTGGCCTCGAACTCCTTGAGATCGGCCGGAGCCGGCTGGGTCCTTGACGGTCGGCAGTCCGCCGGCGTACTCGCTGAAGCCCGGAATCCTGGACGAACCAGTCGATCCAGCAGCGGGCAGCCGCCTTGTGCTCGGAGTTGATGTTGATGCCGAGCATGAAATCGGGTCCGACGCCGGAATGGAAGGAGCCGTCGGCCTGGAACGGAGTTGGCATGAATCCGATGTTCGCGGGGTCGGTGCCGGCTGTCTTTGCTGCTTCCTGCATCTGCGGAATCGCCCACGAGCCAAGCGGCATCACGCCGATCTTGCCGGTCGCGATCAGGTTCTTGGAGTTCTCCCAGTTCGTGGTGGTGGGATCGTCCTCGGTGAGGCCCTGCTGCACGGCGTCGTACAGCAGCGAATCGAGTTCGGCCTTCTCCTGGCCCTGCGCCCATGGCGCATCCGAGCTCGCCATCTTCACCACCGCGTCGGCGTCTCCTGACGCGGAGCCCATCTGGTTCTGCGGCCAGGTCAGCGGCCAGCCATCCTTGTAATTCGTGTAATAGGGCACCGCGTCGGTCTTGTCCTTGATCGCCTTCAGGTCGGCGAAGTACTGATCCGGGGTGGTCGGCAGATCGGTGATACCGGCTTCCTTGAAGACCTCCTTGTTGTAGACCATGCCGTTGGCGTTGCCGAACGTCGCCAGGCCGTACGCGGTGCCGTCGACGGCGTCCTGCTGCACGAACCGGTACTTCTGCCCCAGTTCGTCGGTGCTGCCGAGCGGCTCGAAGAAGTCCGGCATGTCCTTCACCGCCACGCCGGCGGGGATCAGCAGCACGTCTCCGTAGTCCTTCGTGCTCATCCGGGTCTTGACTTCGCCCTCGTAGTCCGTCAGGGCCTCGAATTTCACCGTGACCTGGGGATACTTGGCCTCGAAGGTCTTCTTGTAGTCCTGGAACACCGTGTCGACGATGTCGGTCCGGTTGGTCAGGACCAGGATCTCGCCGGAAGCGTCTGCGGTGCAAGCGCTCTCGGAACCGGCGGCGGCGTCACCCGATGCCGATGCGGAGTCGGCCGTGGAGGCCGAATCGCTCGAGCCGCAGGCTGCCATGAGGGTGAGCAGGGCCGCAGCGGCCGCGGCGACACCCGCTGCGCGGGCGGGTTGAAGTCCGAACATGTGTGGTCCTCTCGACGTGGCCGGGGCGTCGGTGCGCCGGCGGGGGAGGGTGTCGTTGCCACGTGCGATCAGTGGCTCGCAGCCCTTGTCGTCATTCTTAGATTACTATATAAAGGAAGTCAACCCCGGAAGATCAGCCATTTTCGACGCGATGCCGAATCATGGGGCGCTGGTGGAGACTGGAGGAACCATGAACAACCCCGCGGGTGTCGGCACCGCGCACGACGCCAACCGCGCCGAGTTGTTGGATGCGATCCGCGCTGCTGGTCAGATCAGTCGCGTCGAACTCGGCCGCGAGCGGGGACTGAACGGCGCCACCGTGCTCCACCGCCGTCCGCAGCCTGATCAGAGACGGTCTGGTCGTCGAATCCGGCAAGGCGGAATCCACCGGCGGAAAGCCGGCCGTATTGCTCTCGCTCGCACCGGATGCGCGTTTTGCTGTCGGCGTCAACCTCGATCACGCCGGCATCGGTTACGTCATCGCCAATCTCGGCGGCGCGGTGGTCGGCCGCTGGCGGCGGCAGGGCGCGGGTGCCGAGTCCCCGGAGGCGGTGGTCGCCCGGATCGGGACCGAGTTGCGCACCCTGGTTGCCCAGGTCGGCATCGACCCGTCCCGGCTGGTTGGGGTGGGTGTGGTCTCACCGGGACCGATCACCGGGTCCAACGGAATGGCGCTGACCCCGCCGGTGATGCAGGCCTGGCGCGACTTCCCGCTGTCGGACACCCTGCAGGAAGTGACCGGTCTGCCGGTGCAGATCGAGAACGATGCCACCGCAGCGGCTATCGGTGAGTACTGGGCAGGAACCGTCGGTCCGACCAGTTGCTTCGCCGCCCTCTACATGGGGACCGGGATCGGCGCGGGCATCGTCATTGACGGCGTGGTGTACCGCGGCACCAGTGGCAACACCGGCGAGGTCGGGCACATCTGCGTCGACATCGACGGGCCGCCCTGCTGGTGCGGCAGCCGGGGCTGCGTGGAGGCGCTGGCCGGGCCGGCGGCGGTGGTCGCGCAGGCCAGGGAGATCGGCCTTGACCTGCCCGGCCTCGGGGTGGCCGAGGACTTCGCCAGCGTGGCCCGTTCGGCCGTGCACGGCAACAAGACCGCTCGCGAGCTGATCGCCAGGTCCGCCCGCTACGTCGCGGTGGCCGCGCAAACCCTGTCGAACATCCTGGACGTCGACCTGGTGGTGCTGACCGGGCCGTCGTTCGTCACGGCCGGTTCCCTGTACGTCCCGGCCATCAGGCAGCGGCTGGACAGTTCGTTCTTCGCCCGCGGGTGTCATCCGGTCGATGTGCTGATCTCGCCCAACGCCGCCGAAGCCGCGGCGATCGGCGGGGCGGCGCTTGTCCTGCAGAGCGAACTCGCACCGCGGAAATCCGGCCCACCCGCGCCGGGTGGGCGCCGGTTGGTGCGCGGTGGGAGCCGGCAGTACCAACGGGTCGGAGCCGTCCCGGCCGGGTAAAGATCGCCTTGTCGCGCCCGACGTCCAGAACCATTGCATCGCAAGATATCTCACCTCAGCATGCCCGAAGGAGCAGACATCGCATGGCTATTCATGACATTCGACAGCACGGCGCGGTCGGGGATGGTGCGACCAATGATGCGGCCGCCATCCAGTCCGCCATCGACGCCTGCTCCGCCGCGGGCGGCGGCACGGTGCTGGTGCCGGCCGGGTCGACGTACCGCACGGGCTCGATCGAATTGCGCTCGCACGTCGAACTGCACGTCGAGCGCGGCGCGGTGCTCGCCGGCAGCGCCGATCCGGCCGACTACACCGCACGACTCGAGGTGGGCGCACTTTCCGCCGGCGTGGTCGACGCCACGAACGACGCCGCGCTGATGCTGATCACCGCGCGGGACGCGACCGACGTCGCCATCACCGGCGCCGGCACCATCGACGGGGCCGGGCAGCATTTCATCAGCGAGGACCTGGGCACCATCTACCGCTGCCCGAACCAGCGGCCGTTCACCGTGTTCCTGATCGGCTGCGAGCGGGTGACGATGCGCGACATCCGGCTGCAGGACGCCGCACTGTGGTGCGTGCGGTTGTCCGGGTGCGTGAACGTGCTGATCCACGGGATCACCATCGACACCGACCTGAAGTACCCGAACGCCGACGGTATCGACCTGGATCGGTGCCGGCGCGTCCGGATCAGCGACTGCGACATCTCCAGCGGCGACGACGGGATCTCGCTGAAGACCTGCGAGGAATTCGACGGCTACGGCCCGACCCGCGACGTCGTCATCACCAACTGCACCATCTGTTCCACGTCCAGTGCCGTCGTCGTCGGGGTGGACGCCACCGACGACATCCGTGACGTCGTCGTGTCGAACTGCGTGATCCGGTCCTCGAACCGCGGCCTGGCAGTGAATCTCGGCCAGCAGGGCAACTTCTCGAACATTCTGTTCACCGATTGCATCGTCGAGACCCGGCTGTTCGACCGCGGCTGGTGGGGGCACGGCGAACCGATCTACGTCAATGTCGGCGCCTGGCACGACGCCGTTGGTCGGCTGCGCAACGTGCGGTTCCGCAACATCCTGGCCCGCTCGGAGAACGGCGCCTACCTCGCGGCCGACGCCCCGGGCCTGATCGAAGGCGTTGTGCTGGAAGGGGTCCGGATCGAGATCGACCGGTGGACGGGATGGCCGGGCGCGGAGTACGACCGCCGGCCGACCGAAACGGGCCCGGAGATCTACGCACATCCGACGGCCGGCATCTTCGTCAGCACCGCAGCCGACGTGACCATCCGCAACTGCGAGGTCGTCTGGGCGAGCACCCGGGACAGCTTTTCGCACGCCGTCGAGGCTGTCGACGTCGCCGATCTGGTGATCGACGGACTGCGCGGGACGGCGGCCCACCCCGATCAGCAGGCGGTGCTCATCCGACACCGAGAACCCGGCGAGACCCGTTATCCGGCGGTGGTTTCGGGATGAGCAAGGGCACGCAGGACGGGCCAGCGGCCGGATGGTCGCAGCAATCGGATCACCTCCGCTGGCTGGCAGCACAAGCCCAGCGCCAGTTGACCTTCGGCCGCGCGTTCCCCCACCCGGACGGCGGATCGTGGTACCTCGACGGCGCCGGCCGGCCGGATACCTCCCGGCCGGTGCACACCTGGATCACCACCCGCATGCTGCACGTCTACAGCGTTGGTCAGCTGGCCGGGATACCCGGCTGCGCACCGCTGGCCCGGCGGGCGATGGCCGGGCTGACCGGCCAGCTGCACGACGACGTCAACGGTGGGTGGTTCGCCTCGGTGGGACCGGACGGGCATCGCGACGAGACCAAGGCTGCCTACCCGCATGTGTTCGTCGTCTTCGCCGCCGCGAGCGCCACCGTGGCGGGACTGCCCGGCGCTCGTGCGCTGCTCGATGACGCGCTCAGGGTGCTCGACGAGCACTTCTGGGAGGACGGACCCGGCCTGCACCTGGACTCGGCGGCCGGAGACTGGTCCGGCGTCAGCAGCTATCGGGGGATCAACGCCAACATGCACGCAGTCGAGGCGCTGCTGTCGGCCGCCGACACCACCGGCGAACGGCGGTGGCGGGACCGCGCGCGACGGATCACCGACCGGGTGCTGACCTGGGCCGCGGACAACGACTGGCGGATCCCCGAGCACTTCGACTCGGACTGGTCGCCCCTGCTGGAGCATCATCGGGACGAGCCCGCGCACCCCTTCGAGCCCTACGGCGCGACGGTGGGTCATGGCCTCGAGTGGTCGAGGCTCGCGCTGCAGGTCGCCGCCGCCGACGCCCAGGACGGTGCGCCCGCGTCGGCTCACCTGGTGCAGGGTGCGATCCGCCTGTTCGAGCGAGCGGTGGCCGACGGCTGGGCGGCCGACGGCGCGGACGGGTTCGTCTACACCACCGACTGGTCGGGCACCCCGGTGGTGCGGCAGCGGATGCACTGGGTGGTTGCCGAGGCGATCTGCGCCGCCGCGGCGCTTGCCGCGGTCACCAGTGACCCGGCGTATGAGACGTGGTACGGCACGTGGTGGGACTACGCAGCAACGCATCTCATTTCGGAGGACGGTTCCTGGCAGGCCGAACTCGACCCCGACAACCGGCCGGCGAGCACCGTGTGGCCCGGCCGGCCCGATCTCTACCACTCATTCCACGCCACGCTGCTGCCCCGGCTGCCGCTGACACCGACCACGCCGACCGCGATCGCTCGCGGATTCCTGCGCTGAGCCGGCCGACGGGCCACAGTCACTACTGTCACAGTCACTGCTGTCACTACGGTCCGTCACCCCACTGGGCAATTTTCTGGCCCAGGATCCCGAATGGGGTATCAGCGGCATCGTCCAGGGCCTACGCTCCGCTGCGAGGGTGACGTGAGTGTCGATGCAGGGGGCGCAGATGAGAACGACGCAGCGAGCGCGGCGGGGATTGCTTGCCGGTGCGGCAGTGCTGTCGATGGTGGTCTCCGGGATGTGCGCCGTCCCGATCTCCGCGGCGGCAGCGCCGACCGCGCCAGCCGCGCCGACCGTGCTGGCCGGGCCCACCGTGCCCCGGTACGACCACGTCGTGATGGTGATCATGGAGAACCACTCCGCGCAAAACATCATCAGCAATGCCGCGGCGCCCTACATCAACTCGCTGGCCACGACCGGCGCGTCGATGACCCAGTCCTTCGCCGTCACCCACCCCAGTCAGCCGAACTACATCGCCCTGTTCTCCGGCGCCCTGAACGGTGTGGTGGACAACACCTGCCCGAACACCCTGACCGCCGACAATCTCGGCTCCCAATTGCTCGGTGCCGGCCTTGGATTCGTCGGCTACTCCGAATCGATGCCCAGCGCCGGGTTCACCGGGTGTGCCAGCGGTCCGTACGCCCGCAAGCACAATCCGTGGGTCAACTTCAGCAATGTGCCGGCGGCCGCGAATCAACCGTTGACCAGCCTGCCGACGGACTGGGCAGCGCTGCCGACCGTGTCGATCGTGGTGCCGAACCTGCAGAACGACATGCACGACGGGACGATCGGGCAGGCCGACAGCTGGCTGCGCGACCGCTTCGATCCGTACGTCCAGTGGGCCAAGCAGCACAACAGTCTGTTCCTGCTGACCTTTGACGAGGACGACAACCAGGCCGGCAACCGGATTCCGACGATCTTCGCCGGGGCCGGCGTCCGGACCGGGCAGTACCCCGAGCACATCGACCACTACTCGGTGCTGCGCACACTGCAGGACATGTACGGGTTGCCGCCGTTGGCGAACAGCGCCACCGCGAGCCCGATCCTGGACATCTGGGACACCACTCCCGGCAATCAGGCGCCGGTGGCGGCCTTCACCGGATCGTGCTCGCTGCTGGTGTGCTCGGTCGACGGGACCGGCTCGAGCGATCCGGACGGATCCATCGCGTCGTACACCTGGGACTGGGGTGACGGTGCCGCGAGCACCGGGCCGACCGCAGGCCACACCTTCGCCGCCGGCGGCGCGAAGACCGTCCGGTTGCTGGTGACCGACAACCTGGGCGCCACCGCGACGGTGTCCCAGGTGCTCACCGCCTCCGCACCGGCCGGCCAACCGCTGGCCGCCGACGCGTTCGGCCGCACCGTGACCAACGGCTGGGGCACTGCCGACACCGGCGGGGCGTGGATGATCGGCACCGCGTCCAGGTACTCGGTGAGCGCCGGCCTCGGCAGCACCGTGATCGCGGCCGGCCAGACGAACTCCGCACTGCTCCCGGCGGTGGTCAGCCGCGACAGTGACCTGCGGGTGACCACCTCGGTCGACCGATTGCCGACCGGCGGTGGCGTGTACGTCGGCATCATCGGTCGGCATACCGGGACCAATCTCGAATACCAGGCCAGGGTGAAGGTCCGCCCGGACGGCAGCGTCGGACTGGCGTTGTTCTCGGCGCCGGGGTCGGCAACGCTGACGACGCTGAAACCGGAGATCACCGTGCCCGGTGCGTCCACGGCCAACACCGCGGCCGTCAAGGTGCGCCTGCAGGTCTTCGGCGCCACCCCCACCACCATCAGGGCCAAGGCCTGGGCCGCGACCGGCACCGAGCCCACCACCTGGCAGCTGACCGCCACCGATTCCTTTCCAGGCCTGCAGGCCGCCGGATCGGCCGGGATGAACGCCTACCTGTCCAGTTCCTCGACGGTCACCCCGGTCACTGTGCGGTTCGCCGACTTCTCGCTGCTGCAGGCCAATCAGTCGCCGCAGGCGGCGTTCAGCGGATCGTGCGCGCTGCTGGCCTGCACCGTCGACGGCACCGCATCGGCGGACCCGGACGGCACGATCGCGTCCTACTCGTGGGCCTGGGGCGACGGCGCCGTGACCACCGGCGCGACAGGTTCGCACAGTTATGCGGCCGCGGGCAGCTACCCGGTGACGCTCTCCGTCACCGACAACAGCGGGGCACTCGCCGTCGTCTCCCACCTGCTGACGGCGACCGCCCCGGCGAACGCGCCGCCGGTGCCGGACTTCAGCGTCTCGTGCGCCGACCTGGCCTGCACCGTCGACGGGAGCGCGTCCACCGATCCCGGCGGCGTCGTCACCGGCTACGCCTGGGACTGGGGTGACGGCACGCAGACCACCGGCGCCACCTCCGCGCACAGCTATGCCGCGGCGGGGCCTTACCGGATCGTGCTGAGCGTCGTGGACGACGGCGGTGCTGCCGCATCGACCGGCAAGGACGTGGTGGTCACCGCGCCCGCGAGCCAGCCGCCGGTGGCCTCGTTCACCCTGGCCTGCACGGTGCTGACCTGCACGGTCGACGGCAGCGCGTCGAGCGATCCGGACGGCACGGTGGTGGGCTTCGGGTGGAACTGGGGTGACGGCGTGACCTCATCGGGGGCGACCAGCAGCCACACGTACACGGCGGCCGGGACGTACTCGGTCACCCTGACCGTCACCGACAACCAGGGAGCAGGTGGAACGGCGACCCGGTCGGCCGTGGTGACGGCGCCGCCGGCGAACGACCCGTTCGCCGCCGACGCCTTCGCGCGCACCGTCGCCGCCGGCTGGGGCACCGCTGATCGCGGCGGCGCCTGGGCGGTGACCGGGGTCGCGACCAAGTACTCGGTGACCACCGGAACCGCCTCGATGACCGCCAAGGCGGGGGAGACCGACGCGGCGGTGCTGCCGGCGGTCTCGTCGAGCGACAGCGACATCCGGGTCACCCTGGCCACCGACAGACTCGCCACCGGCAACGGTTCCTACGTCAGCGTCATCGGCCGGCGGGTGGGCACCAACCTGGAGTACCAGGCCAAGCTCCGGGTCAGGGCCGACGGATCGGTGGCGGTGTCCCTGCTGGCGCTCAACGGTTCGCCGACGGTCATCACCCTGCGGCCCGAAGTGGTCGCCACTGGCGTGTCGGCCGCGGGCGGAGCCAAGGTGACGGCGCGGGTGCAGGTGACCGGAACGTCACCGACCACCTTCCGGATGAAGGTGTGGCCGGCCGCGGCGACGGAGCCGGCGGCATGGCAGGTCAGCATCGCCGACTCGGTTGCCGGGCTGCAGGCGCGCGGCTCCGTCGGTCTGCAGATCTACGTGTCGAGCGGGTCGACGGTCACCCCGGTGACGCTGCGGGCGTCGGACTTCTCGGCCCGCCCGGCCACCGGGCCCTGAGCGGACGCGGTGGCAGGCCGGGTGCGGGTGGCAAGAGCAACGCTCGCGGCGGCCGCGGTGAGCAGCACCGCGCCCAGCACGTGCGCGACGACGAGCGCCTCGGGCACCCCGGTGGCGAACTGCACGAGCCCGATCAGCCCCTGGGCGGCGGTGACGGCGATCAGCACCGCCGTCCGGACCAGCAGTCGCCGGGGGGCGCCGACCGCCAGGAACCCGACCGACATGGCCACCAGCAGGCCGAGGTAGAGGAACATCAGGTCGGCGTGCACCTGCGCCAGCGCGCGGACCGGCACGTCCAGCCGCGGCGTCGCCTCGTCCCCGCCGTGCGGCCCGGCCGCCGTGACCAGGGTGCCGGCCACGCAGAGCGCGACCAGCACCCCGACGGTCGCCCAGGTGAGAAGCCGCAGCGGTTGGGGGACAACGGGTTCCGGCGGGCCGTCACCCTCGTCCAGCCGCACCAGCACGACGATCGCGACGAACAGCAGCACCAGCGAAACCAGCATGTGCGGTGCGACGGTCCACCAGGCGAGCCCGGTGAGCACCGTCAGGCCACCCCACACCGCTTGGAACAGCACCCCGGCGGGCAGCACAGCGGCCAGCCAGGTCAACCCGGTGCGGCGGGGTCGGGCCAGCCAGATCAGCAGGAAGGTGCCGAGCGAGGCGATCAACACCACCCCGGTCAATGTCCGGTTACCGAACTCGATGGCCTGGTGCACCGCCGAGAGATCGTCGCGGGACACCGGGACCAAGGAACCCGGCTGGCATTCGGGCCAGGTCGGGCAGCCGAGGCCGGATCCGGTCACCCGCACGGTGGCTCCGGTCACCGCGATCGCACCGTTCGTCACCACGGCCGCCCAGGCGAAGGCCTTCTGCAGACGCAGGGACGGCGCCCAGCGCGGCCGCGGTCCGGTCGGCGCGCGGTCGCTGTGATCCACTGTCACTGCCATCGGAACCACCGTACGGTTCCGGCCCAGCCGAGGACGAGCCAACCCGCCAGCACGGCCAGCGTCTGCCAGGACGGTGCCTGCCCGGACTCCAGCACGGCCCGCAGCCCCTGCGACAGTGCACCGACCGGCGTCAGCTCGCCGACCGTCTGCAGCCACGGGGGAGCCGAGCTCAGCGGAACCACCACCCCGCCCAGCGCCACCATGACCAACCAGATGATGTTCGCCAGCGCCAGCACACCCTCGGCCCGCAGCGTGCCCGCCGAGCAGCAGCGCCAGGCCCAGCAGCGCCGCGGTGCCGAGCACGGTGACCACCAGCAGCCAGAGCGGGCTGCCCTCCGGGTGCCAGCCAAGGGCCAGCGCCACCCCGCCGAGCACCACGAACTGACCGGCGACCACCGCCAGCGTGGCGGCGGCCTTGCCGGCGATCAGCTGCGGACGGCTCATCCCGGCCGCGGCCAGCCGTTTGAGCACCCCGTACCGCCGGTCGAACCCGGTGGTGATGGCCTGCGAGGTGAACGCGGTGGACAGCACCGCGAGCGCCAGCACGCCGGGCGTCACCGAGTCGATCCTGGGTTCGGGCAGCGCGATGACCGTGACGAAGGTGCCGCCGATCAACGCGGCCAACGGGATGATCAGCGCCAGCAACAGTTGTTCGCCGTTGCGCAGCATCAGCCGCAGCTCGAGGCCGGCGCTGGCGGTGATCATCCGGGCGGGCGTCGACGGCCGCGGGTCCGGGGTGAACTGCCCCACCGCGAACTGCCCGCCGGCGAACCCGTTGGCGCTCGGCTGCGTCATCGGATCTCCCGCCCGGTCAGCTCCAGGTAGACCTCGTCCAGCGTCCGCCGGCCGACCTGCACGTCGAGCGGCATCACGCCGACCCGTGGCACAGAACGAGGTCACCGTCGCGACGGTGGCCGGCGCGATGTCACCCTCGACCAGGTACCGGCCGGGGGAGACCTCACGGGCGGCGTAGCCGTGCGGCAGGGCCGAGAGGAGCAGGTCGACATCGAGCCCGGCGACGGCGGTGAACCGCAGCTGGGCGGGCGCGTTGCCGGTCAACTCGGCGGGTGCACCCTCGGCGACCACCCGGCCGTGGTCGATGATCACCACCCGGTCGGCGAGCAGTTCGGCTTCGTCCAGCAGGTGGGTGGTGAGCAGCACGGCCACGCCGTCCCGCCGGACCGATCGCAACAGATCCCACACCAGGTGCCTGGCCTGCGGGTCCATGCCGGCGGTCGGCTCGTCAAGGAAGAGCAGCTCCGGTCGTCCGATCAACGCCATCGCCAGGCTCAGCCGTTGCAGTTGGCCGCCGGAGAGCCGCCGGACGGGGGTGCGCACCGCGTCGGCGAGCCCGAGGGTGTCCAGTAGCCAGTGCGGGTCGAGCGGTCGCGCCGAGCAGCGGGCGATCACGGTGAGCATCTCGCCGACCCGGGCCGCCGCATGGGCACCGCCGGCCTGCAGCATCACCCCGATCCGGGGACGCAGCGATCCGCTCTGTTTCCACGGGTCCAGCCCGAGTACCCGGACGGTGCCGGCGTCGGCCCTGGCGAAACCCGTGCAGACGTCCAGCGTGCTGGTCTTGCCGGCGCCGTTCGGGCCGAGCAGGGCGACCAGGCTGCCCCGGTCAACCGTCAGCGACAGCCCATCGACCGCGCGCAGCGACCCGAACCGCCGGACCAGCCCGTCGACGACCAGCGCCGCATCGGCGGGGGCGGGCCCCGAACGGGACGCGGGATCGGGACTGGCCATGATGCATCGAGGATAGGTCGCGCCGCGCAGGCCTCACGCCAGCAGCGCCTGGCTTGACCCTTCCCGGGGGTGTGACCTGGGCAACCCGCTGCGCCGCAGGGCCAGGAACACCGATCCGACGACGACCGCGGCGACGACAACGGCCTGCACGATGACGTAGACCGGGATCGTCGCGCCGTTGGGCATGATCGTCACCGAGAACAGCACGGTCAGCCAGACCGCGCCCATCCGGAGCCGCGGGTCGGCCGTCGACGCGGCCAGCGGCAACACCGCCCACAGCAGGTACCAGGGCTGGATCACCGGGCTGAGCAGCACGAATGCACCCAGTGCCATGCCCAGGCCGAGCACCGGGTTGATCCGCCGTTGCCAGCACTGCCACATGATGATCAGCGCGATGATCGAGCCGATCGCGGTACCGACGGGTTGCATGACGTCCAGCGCGGCCTGGGTGTGATCGCCGAGGCCCAGCAGCAGACCGGCCTGCCCGGCGCCGACGCCAAGGGTGGTGGACACGGACAGGAACGAGCGGACGGTGCCGGGTGCGCCGAGCGCCGCCACCCAGCCGACGCCCACCCCGGCCAGCGCGGTGTAGGCCACGAAAGTGAGCACAGCCACCACCGAGACCTGGACTCCACAGCGGAGCAGGTCCCGCCATCGGCCGCCGGCCCGCAGCGCCAGCATGATCACCAGAAAGGCGAGCGTCATCCCGGCAGTGGCCTTGATCCCCACCCCGAGGGTGATCAGCACGGTGCCGGCGATCATCGACCGCTCCAGCCCGATCACCAGACCGGCGAGCATGGCACCCAACATCAACGCCTCGTTGTGCCCGCCGCCGATCAGGTGGAACAGCACCAGCGGGTTCAGCGCCCCCAGCCAGAGCGCCGCGACCGGGTCGAAGCCGCAGATCCGGGCCAGCCGCGGCAGCGCCCAGACGATCAACGCCACGCCCACCAGCTCGACCAGCCGCTGCAGCAGCACGCCGACCACGACGTTGTCCCCGGCGACGGTGACGATCGCCTTGGTGATCAGCAGGTACACCGGGCCATAGGGGCTCGCGGTGTGCTGCCAGCGGACGTCCACCTGGTGCGCGAACGGGTCCGAGTCGCCCAGCACGTCATACGGTCCGCTGTCGTACGGGTTGTGCCCGTGGACCATCATCGAGCCGATCGCCAGGTACGAGTAGACGTCACGGGAGAACAGTGGCGGCGTGACGAGCAGCGGCACCGCCCACATCGCCAGCGTGTGGCTCAGCTGGCTGCGGGACAACCGCCGCGGCCGGCCGGGGGCGGCGAGCCGGCCGATCAGCACCCAGCACAGCACGATGAGCCCGATGCCCGAGTACGAGCAGGCCAGTGCGGCCGGCCCGATCCGGGACAGCAGGCCGATGATGCGGATGCCGTCCACCGGGTTCGGAATCGGAGTGGCCGCGCCGTACGACGAGCCGGTACCCAGCATCAGCAGCAGGGCCCCCGCGGTGCCCCACCGGCGCAGCCGGGACAGCTGTGCCCGCTCCAGGTTGTTCAGCGGGGCAGCCTCGGTCGATCCCGCCGGACCGATGGGACCGGGACCGAGCGGGGGAGATCCAGCCCCTTCC
This sequence comes from uncultured Actinomycetota bacterium, assembly GCA_963709895.1. Taxonomy (GTDB): domain Bacteria; phylum Actinomycetota; class Actinomycetes; order Mycobacteriales; family Nakamurellaceae; genus Nakamurella. The sequence continues at coordinate 32,982 of CAVPYD010000020.1, forward strand.
ACCGCTCGGTCCGTGGCCACCGATGCAGTCTAGGGACGGACTCTGCGAGCCCACCTTTGATCTTCTCGCCGAAAAAGGTCACACTGGTGTTGTGAAAACCGCAGCCACCGATCAGCGACCGACCGGAGCCCCCGTCGCGGGCGCACCGGCCGAGCGTTCGGCGGAGGGTCGCACCCGGGCTGCGGTGATCGATCTGCTACTCGCCGACGGTCCCCTGACCGCCGCCACGCTGGCCGAACGGCTCGGCATCTCGTCGGCCGCGGTCCGCCGGCACCTCGACCAACTCACGGACGAGGGCGCGGTCAGCTCCCGGGAGGCCCCGGCACGTCGTGATCGCGGGCGTGGCCGCCCCGCCCGGTCCTACCTGCTGACCGACACCGGCCGGGAGCGGCTGCCGCACGGGTACGACCAACTGGCCGTGCAGGCCCTTGACTTCCTCGCCGAAGCCGCCGGACCCGAGGCGATCGCCGATTTCGCCCGCCGCCGCGCCGAAGCCATCGTCGACCCGTACCGCGCCGAACTCGCCACCGCTCCGGATGTGGCGGCGAAGGCGCAGATCCTGACGACCGCGCTGACCGCGTCCGGCTTCGCCGCCTCGCTGCACGACGTCGGCGTCGGGAAGCAGCTGTGCCAGCACCACTGCCCGGTCGGCCACGTGGCGGCACGTTTCCCGCAGTTGTGCGAGGAGGAGATGGCCGTCTTCACCCGCGAGCTGGGCACCTACGCCCAGCGACTGGCCACCATCGCCCGCGGCGACGCCGTGTGCACCACGTTCATCCCGATCGACACGGTCCCCGTCAAACGGACGGTGACCACGCACCAGCTCGTGCACCACGGCTAGACCCCGCCGCACCACCCGAGTTCGCAACGCCCCTGTTCCAACGCCGCACCGCCGAATTCCGCACCAACCGCCGCATGCACCCTTCGTCCCCGTGACGAAACGGAAGGATGTTCATGACCACAGCACCGGAGAAGGCGCCCGACCAGAGCCAGGCCAGGATCGACCAGGCCGCGACGATCGACACGCTCGGTCGGTACGCGTTCGGCTGGTCCGACTCTGACAAGGCCGGCGCCGCCGCCCGCCGTGGGCTCGACGAGGACGTCGTCCGCGACATCTCGGCGAAGAAGAGCGAGCCGCAGTGGATGCTGGAGCGCCGGTTGAAGGCACTCAAACTCTTCGAGCGGCAGCCGATGCCGACCTGGGGTGCCGACCTGTCCGGCATCCACTTCGACACCATCAAGTACTTCGTCCGGTCCACCGAGAAGCAGGCCCAGACCTGGGAAGATCTGCCCGACGACATCAAGAACACCTACGACAAGCTGGGCATCCCGGAGGCGGAGAAGCAGCGCCTCGTCGGCGGAGTCGCCGCGCAGTACGAGTCCGAGGTGGTCTACCACCAGATCCAGGAGGACCTGGAACGTCAGGGCGTCATCTTCCTGGACACCGATTCGGGCCTGCGCGAGCACCCGGAGATCTTCGAGAAGTACTTCGGCTCGGTCATCCCGTCCGGCGACAACAAGTTCTCCGCGCTCAACTCGGCCGTCTGGTCGGGCGGCTCGTTCGTCTACGTCCCGCCGGGCGTGCACGTCGACATCCCGCTGCAGGCCTACTTCCGGATCAACACCGAGAACATGGGCCAGTTCGAGCGGACGCTGATCATCGTCGACGAGGACGCCTACGTGCACTACGTCGAGGGCTGCACCGCGCCGATCTACAAGTCCGATTCGCTGCACTCCGCGGTCGTCGAGATCATCGTGAAGAAGGGTGGCCGCTGCCGGTACACCACCATCCAGAACTGGTCGAACAACGTCTACAACCTGGTCACCAAGCGGGCCAAGGCCGAGGCCGGCGCGACCATGGAGTGGGTGGACGGCAACATCGGGTCCAAGGTGACGATGAAGTACCCGTCGGTGTGGTTGATGGGCGAGCACGCCAAGGGTGAGGTGCTCTCGATCGCGTTCGCCGGCGAGGGCCAGCACCAGGACACCGGCGCGAAGATGCTGCACCTGGCGCCGCACACCTCATCGACGATCATCAGCAAGTCGGTGTCGCGCGGTGGCGGTCGCACGTCCTACCGCGGGCTGGTGCAGGTCAACCCGGGCAACCACCACAGCCGCTCCACCGTGAAGTGCGACGCGCTGCTGGTGGACACCATCTCGCGGACCGACACCTACCCCTACGTCGACGTCCGCGAGGACGACGTCTCGATGGGGCACGAGGCAACCGTCTCGAAGATCAGCGAGGACCAGCTGTTCTACCTGATGAGCCGTGGCCTCACCGAGGACGAGGCGATGGCGATGATCGTCCGCGGGTTCGTCGAGCCGATCGCCCGCGAACTGCCGATGGAATATGCGCTGGAGCTCAACAGGCTGATCGAGCTGCAGATGGAAGGGGCAGTGGGCTGACCGTGGCCTACCCCTCGACCTGCTCCAACCAGACCTGACAGACTTAGGAACCAGTCACGTGACAGCTGTTGTCGATAATGCCCCTGCCCAACACGGCCTGACCGGCCATTCGCATGTCGGCGGCCGAACCGTTGCCGCGCAGCCGGATTCGCACCTGCACGGCATCGGCTCCGCCGATCTGGCGGACCATCCGGTGCCCTCCGGCAAGGAGGAGAACTGGCGGTTCACCCCGCTGCGCCGGCTCCGCGGCCTCGAGGTCGACGCACCGTTCGAGCACGCGATGACCGACGAGCACCTGCGGATCGAGGCGCCCGACAGCGTTTCCATCCGCCGGGTCACCGGTGACGAGGCGGCGGCGCTCAAGGGGTCGGCCGGCCAACTGCCGACCGACCGGCCGTCGGCGCGGGCCTGGGTGGCCAGCGAGACGGTGCTGCTGGTCGACGTTCCGGCCGGCGTGGAGATCGCCGAGCCCGTGGTGATCACCTTCGTCGGCACCTCCGCGGCGCGGGCCGCGGCCGGCCACGTGGTGATCCGGATCGGCGCGCAGTCCAGCGCCCAGGTGGCGATGGTGCACGAGGGCAGCGCGACGCTGGCCGACAACATCGAGATCGTCGTCGGCGACGGCGCCAAGCTCGATTTCGCCTCCATGGAGGAGTGGGCCGGTGACGCCGTTCACCTGTCCCACCACCACATCCGGGTGGGCCGGGACGCGACGCTCAAGCACACCGCGCTGACGTTCGGCGGGGACCTGGTCCGGGTGGTCGGCACGGTGGTCTATGACGGCCCCGGCGGCGACGCCGAACTGACCGGGCTGTACTTCGCCGACGCCGGCCAGCACCTCGAGCACCGGTTGTTCGTCGATCACGCTGTGCCGCACTGCAAGTCGCGCGCGCTGTACAAGGGTGCGCTGCAGGGCAAGAAGGCGCACACGGTGTGGATCGGTGACGTGCTGATCCGCAAGGCCGCCGAGGGCACCGACACCTACGAGATGAACCGGAACCTGCTGCTCACCCAGGGGGCGCGCGCCGACTCGGTGCCGAACCTGGAGATCGAGACCGGCGAGATCGTCGGCGCCGGGCACGCCAGCGCCACCGGACGTTTCGACGACGAGCAGCTGTTCTACCTGCTGTCCCGCGGCATCCCGCAGGAGGTGGCCAAGCGCCTGGTGGTGCGCGGCTTCTTCGGCGAGGTGCTGCTGCGGATCGGTATCCCGTCGGTGCGCGAACGCGCCGCCGAGATCATCGAACGCGAACTGGCCATCGCAGGTATTTAGGTCCACGGGGCCCGGCCCCCGTTGACCTCGGAAAGCACAAGCACGTGCAGCAAGAACACCGCCCAGAACGACGAAAATATGGAGTCAGCACTCACATGGCAACCCTGGACATCCGCGACCTGCATGTTTCGGTCATCACCGACGAGGGTCCGATCGAGATCCTGCGCGGCGTTGATCTGACGATCTCGTCGAACGAGACCCACGCGATCATGGGGCCCGAACGGGTCCGGGAAGTCGACGTTGGCGTACTCGCTGGCCGGTCATCCCAAGTACCAGGTGACCCAGGGCACCGTCACCCTGGACGGCGAGGACGTGCTGAGCATGACCGTCGACCAGCGGGCGCGTGCCGGCCTGTTCCTGGCCATGCAGTACCCGGTGGAGGTGCCGGGGGTGTCGACGTCGAACTTCCTGCGCACCGCTGCCACCGCGGTGCGCGGCGAGGCCCCGCCGATCCGCAAGTGGGTCAAAGAGGTCAAGGCCGCGATGACCGAGCTGGAGATCGATCCGGAGTTCGCCGAACGCTCGGTCAACGAGGGCTTCTCCGGTGGCGAGAAGAAGCGGCACGAGATCCTGCAGCTGTCGCTGCTGAAGCCGAAGATCGCCATCCTGGACGAAACCGACTCCGGGCTGGACGTCGACGCGTTGCGCGTCGTCGCCGAGGGCGTCAACCGCTACAAGGCGGAATCCGCGGGCGGCGAGGGCGTCGGCATCATGCTGATCACCCACTACACCCGGATCCTTCGGTACATCCACCCGGACAGGGTGCACGTCTTCGCCGGCGGCAAGATCGTCGAGTCCGGAGGCCCCGACCTGGCCGACGAGCTCGAGGCCACCGGGTACGTCCGGTTCATCGGCGCGCCGGCCGCGGCGCTGTGAGCATGGCGAACGTGGTGATGACGCCGTGACCGATCAACTAGAGGCGCTGAGTACCGGCCCCGGGGCCGGTGACCTGCCCGAGGAACCGGTGGTCCCCGCCGGGCAGCTCTCGCCCGCGCCGGGCGACGAGAGCCCAGCAACCCTGACAGCGGTCGACATCGAGCGGATCCGCGCCGACTTCCCCATCCTGGAGCGCACCGTCCGGGACGGGAAGCCGTTGGTGTACCTGGATTCCGGGGCCACGTCGCAGCGGCCGATCCCGGTGATCGATGCCGAACAGGAATACGTCACCGGGCACAACGCCGCCGTGCATCGCGGCGCGCACCAGCTGGCCGAGGAGGCCACCGACTTCTACGAATCGGCCAGGGAACGGATCGCCGCGTTCGTCGGGGTCGGCCGCGCCGACGAGCTGGTCTTCACCAAGAACGCCACCGAGGCGATCAACCTGGTCGCCTACTCGTTGTCCAACGCGACGTTCGCACCGAGCCAGCGGCCGACAGCGGTTCCGGGTCGGCCCTGGCGACGAGATCGTCGTCACCGAGATGGAGCACCACGCGAATCTCATTCCGTGGCAGGAACTCTGCCGCCGGACCGGGGCGACACTGCGCTGGTTGCCGGTCACCGACGACTTCCGCCTCGACCTGTCCGGCATCGACGAGATCATCAACCCGCGCACCAAGCTCGTCGCGTTCACCCACCAGTCGAACGTGCTGGGCACCATCAATCCTGTCGCCGAACTCGTCGACGCCGCCCAGCGGGTGGGTGCGCTCACCGTATTGGACGCCTGCCAGTCGGTGCCGCACAGCCCCGTCGATCTCATCGGCCTCGGCGTCGACTTCGCCGCCTTCTCCGGGCACAAGATGCTCGGACCCAGCGGGGTCGGTGTGCTGTACGGCAGGTACGACCTGCTGGAAGCCATGCCGCCGTTCCTCACCGGCGGCTCGATGATCGAACAGGTCTTCATCGACCGCGCCACCTACGCCGCGCCGCCGGCCAGGTTCGAGGCCGGGGTGCCGATGACCTCGCAGGCCGTCGGCCTGGGTGCGGCCGTCGACTACCTGCGCCAGGTCGGCATGACGGCCGTGGCCGAGCACGAGGCCACCCTGACCGGCTATGCGCTGCAACAACTCTCGGCGATCGACGGGGTCCGGATCATCGGTCCGTCGGACCTCGTCGACCGGGGCGGCGCCGTGTCGTTCGTCGTCGACGGCGTGCACGCACACGATGTCGGGCAGATCCTGGACGACGCCGGGGTGCAGGTGCGGGTCGGTCATCACTGCGCCTGGCCGCTGCACCGCAGGTTCGGTATCGCCGCCACCGTGCGCGCCTCGTTCGCGCTCTACAACACCGTCGACGAGGTCGACGCGCTGGCCGCCGCGGTCCGCGACAGCCAGCGGTTCTTCGGGGTGGGGTGAGCCGGGTGCAGATGGAAAAGCTCTACCAGGAAATCATTCTCGATCACTACCGGACGCCGCATCACCAGGGCCTGCGGGCACCGTTCGACGCCGAGGTGCACCACGTCAACCCCACCTGCGGCGACGAGATCACGCTGCGGGTGAAGCTCGTCCCCGCCGAGCACCCCGCGGACGACGCTGAAATTGCCGGGCAGGACGGCGATCTCGTGGTCGCCGACGTGTCCTACGAGTCGCTCGGCTGCTCGATCTCCCAGGCATCGACGTCGGTGCTCACCGACCTGGCCATCGGCCGCCCGCTCGCCGACGTCCTGGGCACGCTCGACGAATTCACCGCCATGGTCACCAGCCGGGGCACCATCGCCGGCGACGAGGACGTGCTGGGTGACGGGATCGCCTTCGCCGGGGTGGCCAAGTACCCCGCCAGGGTGAAATGCGCGTTGCTGGGCTGGATGGCCTTCAAGGACGCCGCCGCGCAAACCGCGGCGGCCGGCCAGACAACCACCGCCGAGCAGGACGAAGCTCGAAAGGAGAGCATCGGATGACTGACACTTATCAGGACGCCAACTATCAGGACGCTCCGTCCGCCGATCGGCAGGGCCGCGCGGCCGCCGACCTTGATGAGGGCATCAAGCCGGGCGCAGACGCACCAGCTGCGACCCCGGGCAGCACCGACCAGGCGCTCGTCGAGGACATCGAGGAGGCGCTCAAGGATGTCGTCGACCCCGAACTGGGCATCAATATCGTCGATCTCGGTCTGGTGTACGACCTGCAGGTCGATCCGGCGAATGTGGCGACCATCGACATGACGCTCACCAGCGCCGCGTGCCCGCTGACCGACATGATCGAGGATCAGGTGGCGGCCGCGTTGGTCGGCGGCGCGGACGGCGGCCTGGTCGCCGACTTCCGGATCAACTGGGTGTGGCTGCCGCCGTGGGGCCCGGAGAAGATCACCGAGGACGGCCGCGAACAGATGCGCGCGCTGGGTTTCAACATCTAACCGGGCTCGCCGACACCGTCCAGCGAGTCGGCATCCAACGAGTCCAGGGGCTCGAGTGTCTCCATCGGCTCCGGCGTGGTCCGCCGCAACGGCGCCATCCAGATCAGCCTGGTGCCGCCCTCCGGCCGGACCGTGACACTGAAGGTGCCATCCAGCGCCGCCGCCCTGGCGGCCAGGTTGTGCAGGCCACTCTGGGCGACCGCCGCCGGGATGCCGACACCGTTGTCGGTGACATCGACGACCACCGCCTTGTCGATCGAGATGGTCACCGTCAGCTCGGTGGCGTGCGCGTGGCGCACGGCGTTGCTGACCGCCTCACGGACCGCGGCCTCGACATTCTGGGCCAGATTGGCGGGCATCAGGTCCAGCGGCCCCGTCATCCTGACCGCCGTGTGCAACGCGGCACTTTCGGTGAGCCCGGTGATCACGTTCTTGAGCACGGTCCGGAAGGTGGCACCGCCCGCCGGATCGATCTGCAGGTCGAAGATGGCGGCCCGGATCTCCCGAACCACCTGCTGCAGGTCCTCCATGTGCATGCCGATCCGCGACACCACCGCAGCTGGTCGCGCTGACCGCTTCGTGGTCAGCATGGAAAGCCCGATGCCGAACAACCGTTGGATCACATGGTCGTGCAGATCCCGGGCGATCCGGTCGCGCTCGGCGAACACTTCCGTTCTGCTCTGCTCCGCCTGGCGTTCGGCTTCCCGCAACGCCAATGCCGCGTGATCGGCGAACTTCGCGACCAACCTGGCGTCTTCGTCGTCGAATGGCGCCGAACCCCGACCCCGGACGGTGACCAGCACACCGGTCAGGGACTGGCCGAACCGCAGCGGCGACGCCACCGCCGGCCCGAGGATCGACCCGAAGGTCTGCGGTTCGAATGCGAGTTCGGCAACGTTGCGGGGCAGTTGGTCGGAAAACACCGCGCCGGTGGTCGACCCGTTGACCGGGAGAATCCAATCGATCAGGGATTCCGCGCCGTCACCGACGCACACCGCGATGCGCAGGTCGGTGACAGCCGCCTGGGCCGCGTCGGGATCTGCCGGCACGACGATCATGGCGGTGTCGGCATCGGTCAAGTCCAGCGCCCTGGTGGCGATCAACTCCAGCGCCCGGTCGCTGTCCCCGCCGGCCAGCAACTCGGTGACGACCTCGCCGGCCGCCTCCAGCCAGCGTTCGCGTCGGACCGCCTGCTCGTAGAGCCGGGCGTTCTCCACCGCGACCCCCGCCGCCCCGGCCAGCGCCAGCAGGATCACCTCGTCCTGCTCGGTGAACGCCCCCGAGTTCTTCTCGGCCAGATACAGCCGGCCGAAGACCGCGCCGCGCACCTGGACGGGTACCCCCAGGAAGGAGTGCATCTCCGGATGGTGCGGCGGAAAACCGGTCGAGGCCGGATGCGCGGAGATCTCCTCGAGTCGCAACGGTTTGTCCTGTTCGATGACCACGCCGAGGACCCCCGTGCCACACGGCGGCTCGCCGATCGCAGCGGCCGTGGCGCCGTCAATTCCCGTGTACACGAAATGGTCGACGTTTCCGGAACTGTCCAGGACGCCGAGCGCGGCGTACCGCGCGTCGAGCAAATGCGCAGCGGCATCGACGATTTGATGGAGGGTGACCTCGAGGTTCAATCCGGTCGCCACCGCGGTGATGGCTTTCAGCAATTCATCCCAGCGCGGGATATCCGCCGCGGGAACAGGCGACAGCCCAGATTTCGGCTGGTGAGCCACCCCCTTCACGTCAACCATTGTGTCACACGGTGATCGGTCGGTCTCGTGGAGTTGTCCCCCCCGGGCCCGATTGGCCGGTGGGGCACTTCGGTTCGTCAGGCTCCGCAATTCTGCTCACGACACCCAATGGTCGGTCTTGTCCCGGATTTCCGTCGCCAGCACCGCGACCTGCGTGCGGCGGGACATCCCGAGCTTGGCCAGCAATCGGGAAACATAGTTCTTGACCGTCTTTTCGGCGACGAACATGCGGGCGGCGATCTGACGATTCGTCAGCCCCTCCCCGATGAGATCCAGCACCGTCCGCTCCTGATCGGTCAGCCCGGCCAGCGGACCGGGTACCGGCGAACTCTCCTGGAGCCTGCTGATCAGCGCCGACGCCGCTCGCTTGTCCAGCAGGGACCGTCCCGACCCGATGGTGCGGACGGCAGCCACCAGGTCGATACCGGTGATGTCCTTGATGACATATCCGCCGGCACCGGCCAGAAAAGCATCCATCATGCCCTGCTGATCGGTATAGGAGGTGAGCATCAGGCAATTGAGGCCAGGCAGCAGGGAGCGAAGTTCCCGGCACAATTCGATGCCGTTGCCATCCGGAAGTCGCAGATCCAGGACGGCGACGTCCGGCCGTATCGCCGGCATTCGCGCAAGGGCCTCCGCGACAGTCGACGCCTGACCGACGACGCTGAGGTCGTCCTCCTCGTCGAGCAGATCGGCCACGCCCCTGCGGACCACCTCGTGGTCATCAACCAAGAAAACGGTGAGCACGGCACCCCCTCAGCACACAGCGCCCCGGGCCCGTTGTCTCCGCTGCCCACAGGTCATCTGGTCCAAGAATACGTTCGGGGATTTTGCCGGGCGGCCGGATCGTCAATGATCACCCGCACGGGTGGCCGAATACCCAGAGTAACTGCCCGGACGTCGAAACGCCGAACTTCCCCTATTCCGGTGGACCTTTCGCGCCGTACTGCCGGGAAATCGGTCCAGAAAGACGGGGCAAGTGTCGAACGACGCACACTGTTCGACCCAGCCGTAAGGACCCGTGACCCTCCGTCCGCAGTGCTCAACAGTCTGTCACCGGGGCACGAAGCCCCATCTTTTCTCCCGTTTTCCCGGGCTCGCGGGGTCGGAATTCTGCTCGCGTTGCGCCCTTTTCGTGGATTCCCGACGTACATCACTGCCGGCCGTCGAGTAATAGTCGCTGAAAGTTGCAATCCACTGGCGGTCGATGATGCACCAATGGCACTTCAATACCGCCTTGTGTTGAACGACAGTAATCCCATCAGGCTCTGACGAGCGCCGACCGGGTGGGGGAGAAGGCGGACTGCGATGAGATTCGCGCCGTTGCGAGGACATGATCGGTTCAAGAGCGAATCCAAGGGTGGGGATTCGGTCGGCAAGCACGATGCATCGCAACGCGCGGGCAGGCGAAATCGGCTTGCCCGTTTCGGCACGGGCGCGGTGACGGCAGTGGTGGCCGCCCTGGTGCTGGCTACGCCGGTCGCGCCGGCTTCCGCCGCGGACGCCCCAGGGCCGGTGCCGAACAGCAATCAGTCCTGGGCACCTCCCGGCAGCGCCGGCTGGACCAGGGATTTCTTGGACAGCTTCACAACGCCGATCAACACTGACATCTGGGGTCGTTACCAGGGCAAGTCGTCATCGTCGACGTTGAGCACCTGGAGTCTGAGCAACGTTTACACCCAGCCCTATACCGGCAGCGGCGGCGAGGGCCACCTGTTGATCAACACCATCAACAACAACGGAGTGTGGACCTCGGGCGGCCTGTCCAGCGGCCGCGGTGTGACCAGGGTGCAGGGTCAATGGCTCATCCGGGCCAAGTTCGACCGGGCGCCGGGAATCGGTTATGTCTTCCTGCTGTACCCGCAAGGTGGAATCTGGCCACCGGAAGTCGATTTCGTGGAGGGGTCGGCGGGCACGACCACCATCATGGCGACGCTGCATTATGACACGGACAACAAGACGATCAGCAAGAAACTGTACAATTTCGACATCACCAAGTGGCACACCTACGGCGCGATCATCTATGGCGACACGCTTTCCTACACCATTGACGGCGCGGTCTGGTACAGCATTGCCCACCAGGCGATCCCCGCCGTTCCGATGTGGATCGGAATGCAGGCCAACGCCAAGCCCAACAATGGCAAGAATGTGGAATGGGTCTCCGATGCCACCCCGGCCTCATCCAAGATCGACATCGATTGGGTCGCCCACTACGGCTACACCGGCTGAGCAAGCCAGCTGGAGACGCACCGGACACCGGGCGTGGCCGATCGGGCCACGCCCGGTACGTTCGTTGGTCATGGATCCGCGGCTGGCCCGATGTGCGGAGGAGCCGAGCAGTGCGCTGCCCGCACGCCGTCCCGCCGCTCGATGCCATCGACCCGATCGCCACGGCCACCGACAATGCGTTCCGTGACGATCTGGAGCGCATCCGGTTCTCCCCGTACTTCTCCCGGCTCGCCGCGGTGACCCAGGTCATCTCCCAGGGCGCCGCCGGCGGGGTGGTGCACAACCGGCTCACCCACACCATCAAGGTGACGGCGGTGGCCAGGGCGATCGCCACCTCGCTGCGAGCCGGGCCGCATCGCGTCCTGCTGGAGGAGTTGGGCGGGTGCGACCGGGTGGTGGCCCAGGCGGCGGCCAGCGCACATGACCTCGGCCATCCGCCGTTCGGCCACCTCGGCGAACGGATCCTGGACCGCATCGCCAGGACAACGTTCGGCCTGGCCGACGGCTTCGAGGGGAACGCGCAGACGTTCCGGATCATCACCCAGCTCGGCGTGCACGGGCGGGGTGACGCGGCGGCGCATCGGGGCTGAACCTGACCGCCGCGGTTCGCGCAGCGGTGCTGAAGTACCCATGGGCACGGGTCCGCTACCCGAACCCGCACCCGAGCGCCGCTCCGCGTCCGCCAAGAGGGGGCGGCGGGGAACCGAGCGGCACCGGTTCGGTGAAATTCTCGGCCTATTTCCTGGATGTGGCCGAAATGCGAGATGTGTTGGCGGCCTATCCACGGATCCTATCCGTGGCGGCAGACCGTCGAGTGCTCGGTGATGGATATCGCCGACGACATCGCCTACTCGCTGCATGATCTCGACGACTTCCACCGGGCCGGCGTGCTGCAGCACGCATCGGTGGCCGCCGAGTTCCGCGCCTGGCTGCGGCGCCGTGCGGAGTTCGAGCGGTCGACGCGGATCGGTGACGTCTCCCGGCGACCGGCAGCCCGGAGTCGCGCTGGAGGCCTTGCGCCGCCGGCTGCGCGACCGGGACGGTTGGATCTTCGACGACGACGCCTTCGGGGTGGCCGTCGGCCGGGTGGCCACCGACGTCGTCGACGGGTTGCTGGCGGTGCCGTTCGACTCGTCGATCGCCGCCGAACGGGCGATCGGCACGTTCACCGAGAGCTGGATCTCGCACCTGCGGGCATCCGTCGAGGTCGACCCGGACCCGCCGGTGCGCTCCGGCGCACGTCAACCTCGGTCGGCAGGCCTGGCACGAGGTGGCGGTGCTGAAGTTCGTCCATCAGCGGTTCGTGCTGGACCGGCCCGACCTGGCGATGTTCCAGCGCGGCCAGGCCGCGGCGCTGACCACCCTGGTCGGCAACCTGGAGGCGTGGCTGACCGATCCGGTCGACGCTGTCAGGGCGCCGCGCCGGCTGCTCGACCTGGTCGAGCTGGCGACCAACGGGTACCGGCGGGTGCTCCGCGAGGAACCGGAGCTGCTGCTGGGTACCGCGGGGGATCGCCGGCTCCAGAAGTGACATCGCCGGAAGTGACATCGCCCGGTGGGGCCGTGGCCGCGGGATCATCGACTACGTGGCCTCGCTGACCGACGATCGGGCCGGTGCATCCGCGCGGACGCTGGCCGGGCTGACCGGCCAGCTGTGGGACGCGGGTTCGGCACTGTGATGGCCCCTCTGATGACCGCTGTGACGACCACTGTGACGCCCGCAGTGACGACCACTGTGACGACCACGTGACGCCACGTGACGACCACTGTGACGACCGCAGTGACGACCGCAGTGACGACCGCTGTGATCATCAACGGCACAACCACCGTCACCCCCGGATCATGCCGGTGACCACCCGCCGCACCGCCGCGCCCGGCGGCGGCACCGTGGTCGAGGTCGCCGCCGACCGGTTGATCGGCTGGGTCAACCGGTTCGGTGGGCGCAACGCCGGCGTGCTGTCGGTGGTCGGCGAGGAGAGCCGGGTGCGGATCACCGGCGGCAACGGCACTGTCGCCGACCTGGCCGTCCCGTTCGGGCCGATGGCGCGCCGCGACCGGGAGCCGCTGGAAGCTCTGCTGGATCACCTGGCTGCGCTGGGCGAACTCGGCATCGTGCTGGTCCGCGGTGGCGCGCATTCCGTCGGTGTGGCCGGCCGCGGTGTCGTGTTGCGCTCGTCGACCGACCGGGCCTACCTGCAGGGCCGGACCGCCGCCGGCGGCTGGTCACAGCAACGGTTCGCCCGGCGCCGCGGCAACCAGCGCACGGCATCGTTGGACAGCGCGGCGGACACCGTCGCCCGGCTGTTGCTGCCGGTGGCCTCGGAGTTGGACGGGATGGTGCTCGGCGGCGATCGGGCCGCGCTGACTACTGTGATGGCCGACGCCCGGCTGACTGCCTTGAACTCATTGCCCAGCCGGACCTTTCCCGATATCGCCGAACCCCGGCGGGCAGTGCTGGACGATGTGGCGGCACGCAGCCTCGCGGTGTCGATCACCGTCACCCAACCGCAAGGAGACCGCTGATGACTGCTGACCGGGCCGCCGGACCCGTGTCCATCGACGCGCTGATCGCGCGGGAATTGTCCGTCGCACCCTGGCAGGTGACCGCCGCGGTCGGGTTGTTGGACGGTGGCGCAACCGTGCCGTTCGTCGCCCGTTACCGCAAGGAGGTGACCGGGTCGCTGGACGATGCGCAGTTGCGCACCCTGACCGAGCGACTGGATTACCTGCGTGAACTCGAGGACCGGCGGCACGCCGTCGTGGAGTCCATCACCGCGCAGGGCAAACTGACGCCCGCGCTGGCCGCGCAGATCGCGGCCGCCGACACCAAGTCGCGGCTGGAGGACATTTACCTGCCGTTCAAGCCCAAGCGCCGGACCAAAGCGCAGATCGCTCGCGAGGCCGGGCTGGAACCGTTGGCGGATCTGCTGATCGGCGACCCCTCGCGGGACCCGCAGCGCGCCGCCGCGGGCTACCTGTCCGCCGAGCGCGGCGTCGAGGACACCGCTGCCGCGCTGGCCGGTGCCCGCTCGATTCTGGTCGAGAGATTCGGTGAGGACGCCGATCTCGTCGGCGAGTTGCGCGAGCTGCTCTGGACCCGCGGCCGGCTCAGCTCGACGGTGCGCGACCCCGACGTCAAGGATGCCAGCAAGTTCGCCGACTACTTCGACTTCTCCCAGCCGCTGAAAACCCTTCCGTCGCACCGGGTGCTGGCCATGTTCCGCGGCGAGGCGCAGGGCGTCCTGACGCTGACCGTCGACCCGGATCCGGCCGCGCCGGGCAGTGGCGCGGCCGCGCGGCCGGACCCCGGGCATCCGCTGTCCGACTACGAGCGCCGGATCGCCGGCCGCTTCCGGATCGCCGACCGGGGTCGCCCGGCCGACCCGTGGCTGCTGGACACGGTCCGCTGGGCATGGCGGACCCGGCTGCTGGTGTCGCTGGGCATCGACCTGCGCGGACGGCTCCGGCAGGCGGCCGAGCAGGCAGCGGCGGCGGTCTTCGCCGCGAACCTGCGCGACCTGCTGTTGGCCGCACCGGCCGGCAGCCGGACCACGCTCGGCCTCGACCCTGGGTTCCGGACCGGGGTCAAAGTGGCCGTCGTCGACGCGACCGGCAAGGTGGTCGCCACCGACACGATCTATCCGCACCAGCCGGCCAACCGGTGGGAAGCCTCGCTGGACACCTTGGCCCGGTTGGTGCGCGCCAACCAGGTCGAGCTGGTGGCCATCGGGAACGGCACCGCCTCCCGGGAAACCGACCGGCTGGCCGCCGATCTCGTCTCCCGATGCCCGGGGCTGATCAAGATCGTGGTGTCCGAGGCGGGCGCGTCGGTGTACTCGGCGTCGGCCTATGCCTCCAGGGAGCTGCCCGAGCTGGATGTCTCGCTCCGTGGGGCGGTCTCCATCGCCCGGCGCCTGCAGGACCCGCTGGCCGAGCTGGTGAAGATCGACCCGAAGTCCATCGGGGTCGGCCAGTACCAGCACGACCTGGCGGAGTCGATGCTGGCCCGGTCGCTCGGCGCAGTGGTCGAGGACTGTGTGAACGCCGTCGGCGTCGAGGTCAACACCGCGTCCGTGCCGCTGCTGGCCAGGGTGTCCGGGATCAGCACCGGGCTCGCCGAGAACATCGTCGGGCATCGGGATGCGAACGGCCCGTTCCGCTCTCGCCGCGCGCTGCAATCGGTGCCGCGGCTCGGCCCGAAGGCATTCGAGCAGTGCGCCGGGTTCCTGCGCATCGCCGGCGGGGACGACCCGCTGGACCGCTCCAGCGTGCACCCCGAGGCATACCCGGTCGTCCGCAAGATCGCTGCCGCCGCCACCCGGGGTGACGTGCGCGCGCTGATCGGCAACACCGCCGTGCTGCGCGGCCTGTCGCCGGCGGCGTTCGTCGACGAGACGTTCGGGTTGCCGACCGTCACCGACATCTTGGCCGAGTTGGAGAAGCCGGGCCGGGATCCACGACCGGCGTTCACCACCGCGGCCTTCGCCGAAGGCGTGGAGAAGATCGGCGACCTGCGGGTCGGCATGGTGCTGGAGGGTGTCGTCACCAACGTCGCCGCGTTCGGCGCGTTCGTCGACATCGGTGTCCACCAGGACGGCCTGGTGCACGTCTCGGCGTTGGCCCACCGATACGTCAGCGACCCGCGCGAAGTGGTCAAGTCCGGACAGGTCGTCCGGGTGAAGGTCATGGAGGTCGACGAGCAGCGCAAACGGATCTCGCTGACGCTGCGGCTCGACGACGAACCGGGCAGCCGGGAGAAGTCCGCGGGTCGGCCGCCGGCCGCCGCGCGGGATGGTCGGCCGAAGCCGGCCGGTGCGGGCCCGGGTGCGGGTCACAACGCGGGCCACAGTGCGGGTCACAGCGGCCGCAAGCCGTCGGCCGCGCCCACCGGCGGCGCGATGGCCGAGGCATTGCGCCGAGCAGGGCTGGGCAAGTGACCCGCCGAGGGTGATGGCGGGGCTCAGCCACCGCACCCGGTGCGGCTACGTTGGTCGGCATGGAATTTCGCCACCTCGGCCGTTCGGGCCTGAAAATCTCCGAGATCACCTACGGCAACTGGCTGACCCACGGGTCGCAAGTGGAGAACGACGTCGCGACCCAGTGCGTGCGCGCCGCGTTGAACAGCGGGATCACCACCTTCGACACCGCCGACGTCTACGCCAATGGCAAGGCCGAGGCGGTGCTCGGCGAGGCGCTGAAGGGGGAGCGGCGCGAATCGCTGGAGATCCTGACGAAGGTCTACTGGCCGACCGGCCCGCGCGGGCAGAACGACGTCGGGTTGTCCCGCAAGCACATCCTCGAGTCGATCAACGCCTCGCTGCAGCGGTTGCAGACCGATTACGTCGACCTCTACCAGGCGCACCGGTACGACACCGAGACCCCGCTCGAGGAGACGATGCAGGCCTTCGCCGATGTCGTGCGGCAGGGCAAGGCGCTGTACATCGGCGTCAGCGAGTGGACCGCCGAGCAGCTCCGGGCCGGCCACGAACTGGCCGGACAGCTTGGTGTGCAACTGATCTCCAGCCAGCCGCAGTACTCGATGCTCTGGCGGGTGATCGACAAGGAGGTCGTCCCGACCTGCCGGGAACTCGGCATCAGCCAGATCGTCTGGTCGCCGGTGGCGCAGGGCGTGCTGACCGGCAAGTACCTGCCCGGCCGGCCGGCGCCGGAGGGTTCCCGGGCGACCGACGACAAGGGCGGCGCGAACATGATCAGCCGCTGGATGAGCGACGAGGTGCTCGGCGCAGTGCAGAAGGTCAAGCCGGTGGCCGACGAGCTCGGTCTGACGATGGCGCAGCTGGCCATCGCCTGGGTGCTGCAGAACGACAACGTGGCGGCGGCGATCGTCGGGGCGTCCCGGCCCGAGCAGGTGCAGGCCAACGTCAAGGCCGCCGGCGTGCAGATCCCCGCGGAAGCCCTGCAGCGCATCGACGAGGCGCTGGCCGACGTGATCCAGTCCGATCCGAGCCAGACCGAGGCGAACGCACCGGCGTCCCGCCCGGCCTGACCCACTCCCGGCTTGGCCTACTCCCGGCTTGGCCTACTCGCGGTCCCGGGCGTACTGGCGATCCTCGATCAGCGGTTCCCGCAGCTCCTTCGGCGCGATCAGCCGGGCGAGGTGATAGGCCACGATCGCGACGATGGAGCCGAGCGAGATGCCGGAAAGCACGAAGCTGTCACCGAAACTCATGGCGACGCCGCCGACACCGATGATGATGCCGGCGGCGATCGGCACCAGGTTGACCGGGTTCGCGAAGTTGACCTTGTTGTCGATCCAGATCTTCGCGCCCAACAGGCCGATCATCCCGTACAGCACCACGGTGATCCCGCCCAACACACCACCGGGGGTGGCGCTGACCACCGCGCCGAACTTCGGGATCAGGCCGAGCAGGATGGCCACCACGGCGGCGACGTAGTAGGCAGCGGTCGAATAGACCCGGGTGGCCGCCATGACGCCGATGTTCTCGGCATAGGTGGTGGTGGGGGACCCGCCGATGGCCGAGGAGAGCGCGGTGCCGATGCCGTCGGCGAACAGCGCCCTTCCCATGTAGGGATCGAGATCGTCGCCAGTCATCTCGGCCACCGCCTTGACATGCCCGGTGTTCTCCGCGATCAGCGCGATCACGCCCGGTAGCGCCAGCAGGATGAAGTTGAGCTGGAACTGCGGCGCGGAGAAGGTGGGTAGCCCGAACCAGGGCGCATCGGACACCCCGTCCAGGTTGACCCGGAAATGGGTGGTCACATCGCCGGCCCCGGTGGGAGCGGTGATCTCGCCGACCACCACGTCCAGCAACCAGGACAGCAGGAACCCGAAGATCAGCGCGAGAAAGATCGCGATCCTCGACCAGAATCCGCGGAAGGCCACCGCGGCGACGATCGTGAAGATCATCACGGTGAGCGCGACACCCGGGTCCTGCGGCCAGTACACCCCGGCCACCACCGGGGCCAGGTTGAACCCGATCAGCATCACCACGGCGCCGCTGACCACGGGCGGCAACACCGTCCGCACCGCCCGGCCCCCGACCAGGTGGATGAGCACACCGACGGCGGCCAGGGTGAGGCCGGCGACCAGGATGGCGCCGGTCACCGACGCCGAGGTGCCGCCGGCCGCCCGGATGGCTACCACCGCTCCGACGAACGATGCGGAGGTGCCCAGGTAGGACGGGATCTTGTTGTTCACCACGAGCAGGAACAGGATCGTGCAGACGCCGGACATCATAATCGCCAGGTTGGCGTTCAAGCCCATGATCAAGGGGAAGACAAAGGTGGCGCCGAACATCGCCACGACGTGCTGGGCGCCGACGCCGATCGTCTTGGGCCAGGACAACCGTTCATCGGGGCGGACCACGGCGCCCAGCGGGAGCTTCCCACTTCCGCTTCCGACCAGTTTCCATCCGAAGGCCATCGGGCACCCTCTCCGCGCCGGGCTGCGGCGCACCGCTCGGCGACGGCCGGTCGGCCGTCGGTCAGCCCGGACGTTATGCCCTCACTGTGACAACGGTGTGGCGAATCGGACAACGGCGTGGCGAACCGCGTCGCGACCGCGTTCTCACTCAGCGCGTCGTCGGTCTCCTCCGCGGGTTGTCCCAGCCCGTTGTCCCAGTTAGGTCAGCCCATTGTCTTGGCGCCGTCGATGGTCTCGCGAATGATGTCGGCGTGCCCGGCATGCTGCGCCGTTTCGGCGATGATGTGCAACAGCACCCGGCGCAGTGACCAGCGTGCGCCCGGCTCGAACCACGGCGCCGCCGGCAGCGGGCGCGACTCGTCGAGGTCCGGGGCGGTTGCCACGAGTTCGTCGGTGCGCCTGGCCACCTCGTCGTACTGCTCGAGCAGGCTCGCCAGCGTGGCGCCTGCCGGCATCGAGAAGCGCTCGAGCCAATCCGCGCCGTCCCCGTCGATCCCCCCGGGTTCGTCGAGCGCGAAACTGATCCAGCCGGCCTCGGTCGCGCTGACGTGCCTGATCAACCCGCCCAGCGACAGGGCACTGACGGTCGGCCGGGCCGCGGCCTGCTCATCGGTCAGGTCCCGCACCGTGTAGCGCAGGAAATACCGGTGCCGGCGCAGACTCTCGAGCAGGTCAGCTCGCTCGCCGCTCAGCGTGCGCTCGTCGGCGGCGATCCTCTCACTGGTTGTCATGGTTGCCCTTTCGTTGGAGGCCTGGCGTTCCGTCACCGCAAACGCTAGGCGCAGTAGCGGCCAGTTTCTGTCCTGTTCTCTACAAGGGGGCGGCACTGTCGTACCCCGGTGGCAGCCTCTGTCAGATGAACAGTCAGATCAAGACCGCCGGCCTCCTCGACTGGTTGGCCGGATACGAAAAGGCCTGGCGCGCAGCGGGCACGGCGGCCCTCGGCGATCTCTTCACCGCCGATGCGAGCTACCGGCAAGGACCGTACCTTGACCCGGTGGTCGGCCTACCGGCGATCGCACGAATGTGGGAGGACACCCGTGACGGACCCGACGAGACATTCGAGATGACCCATGAGATCGTCGCCATCGACGGTGACATTGCGGTGGTGCGGCTACAGGTGCGGTACGGCGCCCCCGTCACCCAGGAATACCGCGACCTGTGGATCATCCGATTCGCCGCGGACGGACGGTGCCGCTCGTTCGAGGAGTGGCCGTTCTGGCCCGAACAGCCCCACACGGCCGCGAAAACACCATGACACCCTCGGAGTTTCGCCACCGCCAGCTGGACCTGGGCGCGTCCAGCATTCACGTCGTCGAGGCCGGCGACCCACGAGCCGCGCCCGTGCTGTTCCTGCACGGCTGGCCGCAGGACTGGTCGGCCTGGCATGCGGTGATGACACTGGCTGCCAGTCAGGTTCGAGCCGTCGCCATCGACCTGCCGGGAATCGGCGGTTCGACCGGCGACGCCACGGACGGCTCGAAACGTCAACTCGCCGCGGTGGTGCGCCGACTCATCGTTGCGCTCGAGCTCGACGATCCGACGATCGTCGGCCATGACGCCGGTGGGATGACGACGTACGCCTACCTGCGCACTTCTGCCGACATCCGGCGTGCGGTGATCATGGACACGGTGATTCCCGGCGTGGACCCGTGGGATGACGTGCTGCGCAACCCCTACGTCTGGCATTTCGCCATGCACTCCATCCCTGCACTGCCGGAGCGCCTGGTGCGCGGCCGGGAGCGGGACTATTTCGACTACTTCTTCGACGTGCTCTCGCCGGACCCGAGCACCATCACCCCGGCCGCCCGCGCCGGGTACGTCCGCGCCTATGCCCGAGAGTCCGCGCTCACCGCCGGATTCAACTGGTACCGGACACTGGCCCGGGATGCAGAAGACAACCGGGAGCCGAGCGCGCGCACCGCGGCGGACACCGCGCTGCTGTACCTGCGCGGCGACCAGGAAACCGGTCAGATCGAGGACTACCTGCGCGGGTTCGCCGCCGCCGGCCTCCGCACCGTCGACCATGCGCTGGTGCCCGGTGCCGGACACTTCTCACCGGAGGACGCCCCGGAGGAGGTGTGGCGCCTGATCGCCGGATTCATCGGGGAATGATCCCGCACGCCCGCGATGGCGACCTGCCCGGCCGGGCGGCCGGCCGCACCAGCGGGCGCGCCGGGGACGGCGACCTCCCACGGCCGGGCTGCCGTCCCCACCGTCGGACACTGGCGGGCGAGTCGGGCACCTCCGGCCCGGTAGACTTCGGCCACGTGATCACCGCAACCGGCCTGGAACTGCGGGCTGGTACCCGGATCCTGTTGGCCGACACCACGCTGAGGCTGAACCACGGCGACCGGGTCGGCCTTGTCGGGCGCAACGGCGCCGGCAAGACCACCACCCTGCGTGTGCTCGCCGGGGAGGGCAGCCCCTACGGCGGCACCGTCAGCCGGTCCGGTCCGATCGGCTATCTCCCGCAAGACCCGCGCGAGGGTGATCTGGACGTCTCCGCCAAGGATCGGGTGCTGTCCGCCCGCGGGCTGGACGTGCTGGTGGCCGACCTGGAAAAGGTCCAGATCCAGATGGCCGAGCTCACCGACAAGGCTGCGCTGGAGTCCGCCACCGCCCGCTACGGCCGGATCGAGGAACGTTTCGCCGCGCTCGGTGGCTACGCGGCGGAATCCGAAGCCGCCCGGATCTGCTCCAACCTCGGGCTACCTGACCGGGTGCTGGCCCAGCCGATGCGCACGCTGTCCGGTGGGCAGCGCCGGCGGGTCGAGCTCGCCAGGATCCTGTTCGCCGCCTCCACTGATGACGGAGCCGCGTCGGGCGACTCGGCCGGACAGACCATGTTGCTGCTGGACGAGCCCACCAACCACCTGGACGCCGATTCCATCGTCTGGCTGCGGGATTACCTGCGGCATTTCGCCGGCGGTGTGGTGATCATTTCCCACGACGTCGACCTGTTGGCGGCG
The DNA here is from genome assembly GCA_963709895.1 of uncultured Actinomycetota bacterium. Taxonomy (GTDB): domain Bacteria; phylum Actinomycetota; class Actinomycetes; order Mycobacteriales; family Nakamurellaceae; genus Nakamurella. The sequence continues at coordinate 54,300 of CAVPYD010000020.1, forward strand.
GTGGTCAACAAGGTGTGGTTCCTGGACGCGGTACGCGGCGAGCTGGACGTCTACAACATGACCTGGCAGCGCTATCTGGAGGCCAGGGCGACCGACGAGCAGCGGCGGCGGCGGGAACGGGCCAACGCCGAGAAGAAGGCGTCGGCGTTGCTGGCGCAGGCGGCCAAGCTGGGCGCCAAGGCGACCAAGGCCGCTGCCGCGCACCAGATGGTGCGTCGCGCCGAGAAACTCGTGTCGGACCTCGACGAGGTTCGGGTGGCGGACCGGGTGGCCAAGATCCGCTTCCCGCAACCTGCGGCCTGTGGGCGAACGCCCCTCACCGCGACCAACCTGTCCAAGTCCTACGGGTCGCTGGAGATCTTCACCGGCGTGGACCTGGCCATCGACCGCGGCAGCCGGGTGGTGGTGCTCGGCCTGAACGGCGCCGGCAAGACGACCCTGCTCAAACTGCTCGGCGGCTACGAACCCGCGGACACCGGAGAGGTGCTGGCCGGGCACGGGCTTCGGCTCGGCTACTACGCCCAGGAACACGAAACCATCGACCCGGAGTCCACCGTCTGGGAGAACACCCGGCGGGCCGCACCCGACGCCGGGGCGCAGGAACTGCGAAACCTGCTCGGGGCGTTCCTGTTCTCCGGGGAGCAACTCGATCAGCGGGCCGGCACGCTGTCCGGCGGTGAGAAGACCCGGCTGGCGCTGGCCGGGCTGGTCTCCTCCGCCGCGAACGTGCTGCTGCTGGACGAACCGACCAACAACCTGGACCCGGCAAGCCGCGAGCAGGTGCTCGATGCGCTGCGCCGCTACGCGGGCGCGGTCGTGCTCGTCACCCACGATCCGGGAGCAGTGACCGCGCTGCATCCCGAGCGGGTGATCCTGCTGCCGGACGGTACCGAAGACCACTGGTCAGCGGACTACCTGGACCTGGTCGAGCTGGCCTGAGCTGCCACTGTCGAAGCCGGACCGGTGTTCTCGGACCTCGGCGCGGCCGCCCATCGCTGACCCACAGCCGGACAAATGCCTCGTTACCGGTGGCGGACATGCCCGATGTGTTCGATCATGGACCCCGGACCCAACAACCGATGATGCGACGAGGCATCCTACAAAGGGGTGGCGCCGTGGCCACAGAGACCAAAACGACATCGAAGAGCGCCAAGACGATCACCATCAAGAAGGGTGCCCGGATCACCGGTGCCGCTCGCGACAAGCTCGCGGCCGATCTCAGGAAGAAGTACGAGAAGGGACAGAGCATCCGCGCGCTGGCCGAAGGCACCGGTCGCTCCTACGGTTTCGTGCACCGACTGTTGCTGGATGCCGAGGTTCCGCTCCGTGGGCGGGGCGGCGCCACCCGTTCCAAGAAGAAGTGACCACGAACACCCCACCTGCCAGCGCCGTACCCGGAACCGACACCGCGATCGACCGCGATCTGCTGGATCGCGGTCACGTCGCACTGCGCGTGGCCGGGCCGGTGGCCACGGTCACCCTCAACCGCCCCCAGGTGCACAACGCGCAGCTGCCCGAAACCTGGGAGGCGTTGGCGCACCTGGGGTCTCGCCTGTCCGGCGACGTCCGGGTGGTGATCGTCAGCGGCGAAGGATCTTCGTTCTCGGCGGGCCTTGACCGCTCGGCGTTCGACCGATCACCGTCGGCCCTGCTCGGCCGGCTGGCAATCTCGCCGACCGAGGCGGCGGACGAGGCCATCGCGGGCTTCCAGCAGGCGTTCAGCTGGCTGGCGGACCCGGGGTTCGTCTCGATCGCCGCGGTGTCCGGGCACGCCATCGGTGCCGGTTTCCAGTTGGCGCTGGCCTGCGATCTGATCGTCGTCGCGCAGGACGCCCAGTTCCGGATGGCGGAGGTCAGCCTTGGTCTCGTCCCCGACCTCGGTGGGACGGCCCGGTTGGTCCGATCGGTCGGGTACCAGCGAGCGCTGGAGATCTGCGCGACCGGTCGTCATGTCGGTCCCGAGGAAGCGGTGCGGATCGGCCTGGCGCTGGCCTGCGTACCCGTCGACGAACTGGACGCCGCGGTCGCCGACCTCACCGCGGCACTGCTGGAGAGCCCCCCGGACGCGGTGCGGGCGATCACCGCGCTGATGGCCGGGGCTCAGGTCAACTCGCCGGCCGAGCAGTTGGCCGCGGAGCGTGCGGCTCAGATCAGCCTCATCCAGGCCATGGCGCGGGCGAATTGACCCGGTAACCCTTTCCAGGGCGGAGCTTTCGCCCATCCGCGACGGACCTGCTTCACCGGAGTCGCACGGCATCCTCGACGACGTCCAGCACGCCGCCGAGCTGATCGGTCGGCAACCCGGCGGCAAGGTGGGCGATCAGCCCTTCCCAGACCAGTTCCAGGTAGCCCGCAAGCTGCTCGATGTCGACGTCGGCGCGGAGCGACCCGCCGGCCCGTTGCCGTTGCAGCCGATCCAGGGTGGCCTGGTGGATCCGCTCGGAGTACGGCGCCCAGCCGGCCTTGAACTCGGCGTCCGTCCGGACCCGGCGGGCGACCTCGAGTTGCACACCGAGCCGCCCAGGGTCTGGCGCGCCGATCATCTCGCGCATCACCTGCACCAGGCCGTGCTCTGCGACGGTGTGCACGATGGTGTCCGCGTCCTGCACCGCCAGGGCCAGGAAGAGCGCGTCCTTGTCGGCGTAGTGGTGGAAGATCGCGCCGCGGCTCAGCCCGATCTCCTGTTCCAGGATCCGGACGGTCGCCCCTTCGTACCCGTGCCGCGCGAACGCGGCACGGGCGCCGTCAAGGATCTGCCGGCGTCGCGCCTGCAGGTGGTCGACGCTGACGCGTGGCATGAAATCCGGGCCGGGTCAGCCGCCCGCGGAAAGCAGGCTGCGCAGCACGTACTGCATGATCCCGCCGTTGCGGTAGTAGTCGGCCTCGCCCGGGGTGTCGATGCGGACCACTGCATCAAATTCCACTGTTTTGACCGAGCCGCCGCCCGGCTTGGTGGCGGTGACCTTGACGGTCCGCGGCGTGCCGCCGGAGTTCAGCTCGGTGATGCCGGCGATGTCGAACGTCTCGTCGCCGTCGAGGCCGAGCGTCTTGACCGTCTCACCGGGCGGGAACTGCAGCGGGATGACGCCCATGCCGATCAGGTTGGAGCGGTGGATCCGTTCGAACGATTCGACGATCACCGCCCGCACCCCGAGCAGCGCGGTGCCCTTCGCCGCCCAGTCGCGGGACGACCCGGAGCCGTACTCCTTGCCGCCCAACACGACCAGCGGAATCCCTTGCGCGGCATAGTTCTGCGCCGCGTCGTAGATGAACGCCTGGGGCGCGCCGTCCTGGGTGAAGTCGCGGGTGTAACCACCCTGCACGTCATCGAGCAGCTGATTTCGCAGCCGGATGTTGGCGAACGTGCCGCGGATCATCACCTCGTGGTTGCCGCGCCGCGAACCATAGGAGTTGAAGTCCTTGCGCACGATGCCGTGCTCGGTCAGGTACTGACCGGCCGGGGTGTCGGCCTTGATCGCACCGGCCGGCGAGATGTGGTCCGTGGTCACCGAATCGCCGAGCTTGGCCAGCACCCGCGCGCCGGCGATGTCGGTGACCGGTGATGGTTCCGGCGACATCCCGTCGAAATACGGGGGTTTGCGGACGTAGGTCGATTCCGGATCCCACTCGAAGGTCTTGCCCTCGGGGGTGGGCAGCGATTTCCACCGCTCGCCGCCGTCGAAGACGTCGGCGTAGCTGGAGGCGAACATCTCCTTGTTGATCGAGGAGGCCATCGTCTCCTGGATCTCCTGCAGGTTCGGCCAGATGTCCTTGAGGAAAACGTCTTTCCCGTCAGTATCGGTGCCGAGCGGCTGAGATTCGAAATCGAAGTCCATCGTTCCGGCCAGCGCGTACGCGATCACCAGCGGGGGAGAGGCCAGGTAGTTCATCTTGACGTCGGGGTTGATCCGGCCCTCGAAATTGCGGTTCCCGGACAGCACCGACACCACGGTCAGGTCGGCCTCGTTCACCGCCGCCGAGATCTCGTCGGGCAACGGGCCGGAGTTGCCGATACAGGTGGTGCAGCCGTACCCGACCAGGTCATAGCCGAGCTTCTCCAGATACGGCCACAGGCCTGCCTTTTCGTAATAGTCGGTGACGACCTGCGAACCGGGAGCCATCGTGGTCTTGACCCAAGGCTTGACCGTCAGACCCCGGTTGACGGCGTTGCGGGCCAGCAGTGCGGCACCCAGCATCACCGACGGGTTCGAGGTGTTCGTGCACGAGGTGATCGCGGCGATCACCACGGCGCCGTGATCCAGGATGAAATTGCCGTACTCGGCGGATTCCACCGGCGTCGGCTTCGACGGGCGACCCGACGATCCCTCTGCGGCGGATTCCAGCGCAGCCACCACCTCGAGATCGGCATCCTCGTCGACGTAGGAGATCGCCGGCGGGTCGCTGGCCGGGAACGACTCCTCGCTGGCCTCGTCCACGTTGGTGTGCGGGGTGTGCGCGCTCAGGTCGACGTAGTCGTGGATGGCCTTGCGGAAGGAGTTCTTCGCGTCGGACAGCTCGATCCGGTCCTGCGGGCGCTTCGGCCCGGCGATGGACGGGACCACCGTCGACAGGTCGAGCTCGAGGTACTCGGAGTACACCGGTTCCTTGTCGGCGTCGTGCCAGAGGCCCTGGGTCTTGGCGTAGCTCTCCACGAGGGCGACCTGCTCCTCGGGACGGCCGGTCAGCCGGAGGTACTTCGTCGTCTCCTCGTCGATCGGGAACATCGCGGCGGTCGACCCGAACTCCGGGCTCATGTTGCCGATGGTGGCGCGGTTCGCCAGCGGCACGGCGCTGACGCCGGCGCCGTAGAACTCCACGAACTTGCCGACAACACCGTGCTGGCGCAGCATCTCGGTGATCGTCAGCACCACGTCGGTGGCCGTCGTGCCCGGCGGGATCTCCCCGGTCAGCTTGAAGCCGACCACCCTGGGAATGAGCATGGACACCGGCTGGCCGAGCATGGCGGCCTCGGCCTCGATGCCGCCGACGCCCCAGCCGAGTACACCGATGCCGTTGACCATGGTGGTGTGCGAGTCGGTGCCGACGCAGCTGTCGGGGTAGGCCTGCAGGGTGCCGTTGACCTCCCGTGCCATCACCACCCTGGCCAGGTACTCGATGTTGACCTGGTGCACGATGCCGGTCCCCGGCGGCACCACCTTGAACTCGTCGAACGCGGTCTGGCCCCAGCGCAGGAACTGGTAGCGCTCGCGGTTGCGCTCGTATTCGAGCTCCACGTTCCGCTCGAAGGCGTCCGCGCGGCCGAAGATGTCGGCGATCACCGAGTGGTCGATGACCATTTCGGCGGGCGCCAGCGGGTTGATCTTGTCCGGGTCGCCGCCGAGGTCGGCCATCGCCTCGCGCATGGTGGCCAGGTCGACGACGCAGGGAACACCGGTGAAGTCCTGCATGATCACCCGCGCCGGGGTGAATTGGATCTCGATATCGGGCTGGGCGGCAGGATCCCAGTTGGCCAGCGCCCTGATCTGCTCGGCGGTGATGTTCGCGCCGTCCTCGGTGCGAATCAGGTTTTCCAGCAACACCTTCAGCGCGAAGGGCAGGCGCGCGGCGTTCTCCAGTCCCTTGACGTCGGCGATCCGGAAGATCTCGTAGCTCTGCCCACCCACGGTGAGCGTGTCCTTCGCGGCGAAGCTGTCCTTGCTGGCGGCAGGCACGGCACTCTCCTTGTTCGAGCGGCTCGTTTGAAGCGGCTAGGTCTGACGATCCTCGGGGCGGCGGCGCAAAGGGGACCGGCAATCATTCTTGCCATGCCGGTGTGGGCAGGTCCCACCAGGGTGCCGCCTTCTGTCCGTTCAAACAGTACGCTTGTCCTATTAAAGTCGGCAAGCCGAACTCCGGCCGCGACAACGCAGCACAACGGCCCGGGACGAGTGTCGTCCCGGGCCGTTGCTGACGTTGCTGACGTTGCTGGGTTGTCGCGAGTGCTCAGTTTCCGGCGAGGCTGATCAGGTAGTCGATGTCGGAGGCCTGCAGGCCCTTGAGCAGGGAGACGCCGATGTCGGAGAGCGACCGCACGGGGCTGACGTACCACTGGCCGTCGACCTGCACCGTGACGATGCCGAGGCCGATGATCTGCTGGAACTCCCGCTTGATGATGTCGACCATGGTGGGGTCCAGGTCCTGGCTGCCGGCCGCCTGGGTGATGAAGTCCTCGATGGTGGACTGGTCGAGGGTCTGCGTCTGACCATCCAGATCGACGGTCAGCGTCCCCGCCGCCGCGTCCCGGGTGATGGTGGCGGTCTGGCCCTGCGCACTGACCGTCAGCGAGGCAAGTGACACCTTCTTTCCGCCGGTCACGTCGCTGACCGTCCAGCCGGCGTCCGTGACAGTGAAGCCGAGGTCACTGAGACCCGATGTCACGTCGGAGCTGAAGACCTTGTCGATCAACAGCTTTCCGTAGTCGTGCAGGACACCCATCTCGTCGGGGGCGGTGAGCGCGATGGCTCCCTCGATATCGCCGGCGGATGCCTTCTTGACGAACGCATCGACCGCGGCTTCCGGTGACGGCGACCCGACGGCCGGGATCCTGTCGGCCGCGGTCGGGTTGGGCAGCCCGGCCTGATGGGTGGCGTTGTCGGCGATGGAATAGAACAGGCTGACGTACCAGGCACCGCCGCGCTGCACGGTCGCGATCCGGATCGGCCCGCCGTTACTGGACACCGCGTCGGCGATGTTGAGCGTCTGGCTCTGCGGTTCGGCCTGGCTGATCTGGTCGGCGAACTTGCTCTTGATCTTGTCGCTGAGCGGTAGCTGGTCGGGATTGGTGGCGATGGTGACGGTCCCGCCGGTCAGCTTGACGACGCGCAGGTTGTCGTTGATCGTCTCGTCGGCCGGGTCGAAGGTGAGTCCCGAGACGGTGACCGTGGTGCCGGTCAACGAGGTCGCGGACGCAGTGGGCCCGAGCACGTCGAGCCGCTTCAGTTCAGACAGCACGTCGGCATTCAGATCGGTGAACAGTGAGGCCTCGACCGGGTCGAGTTGGCCGGCGAGCCCGATCGGGTCCGAGTTGCTCAGCGAAGTGAAGAGCGCGGTGACCGCCTGCTGCGGACTGGCCTGACCCGATGCGGACTGGGTGTCCCGGATCGCGAAGAACCAGACGCCGGCACCGGCCAGCAATGCCACCACGACCGCGATCGCCGTGACGATGATGGGGGTGCGGCTCTTCGTGGTCTGTGCCGACGGCGGGGCCTGCTGCGGACCGGGCTGCTGCGGTCCGGGCTGCTGCGGCCACCCCTGCGTCGGAGCCGGCTGCTGCCAACCCTGCGGGCCGGTGGGCTGTCCCGGTTGCTGCCAGCCTTGCGGGCCGGTGGGCTGACCGGGCTGCTGCCAGCCTTGCGGGCCGGTGGGCTGTCCCGGTTGCTGCCAGCCTTGCGGGCCGGTGGGTTGACCGGGCTGCTGCCAGCCTTGCGGGCCGGTGGGCTGACCGGGCTGCTGCCAGCCTTGCGGGCCGGTGGGTTGACCAGGCTGCTGCCAGCCCTGCCACTGGTTGTCAGCCGGGTGGGGATCCCCGCGCCCAGGTCCGGCCTGATTCCCCCAGGCTTGATTCCCCCCGGCTGGATAACCCCCGTCATGCCCGCCTTGGTCACTCACTAGTACTGCCGTCCTTTCCTGTTCCAGGCTGGTGAATCGTCTCCGGCGCATCTGTCCGCCCGCCGTCAGGCCTGGCTAGGAGCACCCCCCGACCACCCGGATACCACTGGTGGTCGTATCCCATTGTGACGCTTCTCTCAGCCATTTGGCGGCGAACTACCATTTCGATTCCGCCACACGCCGCCAGCAAGCCAGCCGCCGCCCACGGTGAGCAACATTGCGCCCGCTAGCGTCACCGATGGCCCTATCGGGTCCACCTGTACGCCGATAGCGCCGTTGCCGCTGACGGCGAGCAACGCGCCTGCCACGCCGGTCATCGCCAGGCCCAGCACCACTGCCAGCACCCCGGCGATCACCCAACGGCGCAGGAGAGCCGCCACCACGGGCGCCGCGCACAGCAGGCCGATGAGCGGCCAGCCCGCGACCAGGGTGCCCAGCAGGCCGTCGCCGGCCACCCCGAGCCGGTCGATCATGCCGGTGATCGCGTAGCTGGATCGTCGCACCTGGCCGGAGACGACCCACGGCAGGAAGGATCCGACCAACGCCAGCACCAATCCGGCGGCGGCAAACATCGACGCAGCCAGCCTGCCCGCACCGGCCGCGGTGGAAATTCTGGGCGTTCGGATCACCGCACCAGTGTCGAGGATGCTCACGCTGAGTAGAAAATCGGTGACATAGGTCATCAATGTCCGTATTGGGACCAATGGGTTCAGGGTGACCACTGGTCAATAGGGGGACCAAAGTGGCAAGGTTCTCCTTGGCGTGTCGGGTTGACATCGTCACGGTCAGCGCTTTGACCGGTCATCCGCGAGAACTGTTCGCGGGGGAGGAGCCTGTAGTGCCTGTCCGCACCCGTCCCCGCGGCATCGCCTCGATGCTGGGCGGCGTCGTACTGGCCTGGATCGTGGTCGTCGGCACGGCGGTTCCCGCCGGTGCTGTGCCACCCCCGCCGGAGAACCCGACTGATGGCCAGATCCAGGCAGGACAGAGCCAGGTCTCCGCATCTGCCGCCGAGGTCGGCAGGCTGTCCGGACTGGTCAGCAAGACCGAAGGCGACATCGAGCGCCTGAAGAACGATATGGAGCTCAAGGCCGAACTGGCCAACAAGGCCGCGGTCGACCTTCAGGTCGCGCAATCGGATGCCGCGGCCGCGTCGGCCGCAGCCAAGAAAGCGCAGGCCGACGCCGACGCCGCCGGCAAGGCCATCGACGACGCCAAGGCCAAGGCCGCCGCTTTCGCTGCCGCCTCGTTCCGCCAGGGGTCGGTTCTCGGATCGATGACGGCGCTGATGGATTCCGGCAGCGCGACCGAGTTGCTGCAGCGACGGGAACTGCTCGACCAGGTCTCCGGCAGCCAGCTCAACGCCATCGCCAATCTGGAGAGCAGCCGCAACCACAAGGCGAACCTGGACTCGGCCGCCAGGGCGGCACTCGACACCGCGAACGCCGCAAAGGCAAGGGCCGACCAGGCCAAGACCGACGCGGACACCGCGCAGCAGCAGGCGGCCGACTCGCTGGCGGCGGGTCGGGACCAGCTCACGGCCCTGGAAGGCCAACTGACCCAACAGCAGGACGACTACCAAACCGCCTTGTCGACCGTTTCCGGTCTGCAGCAGCAGCGGCAGCAGTACAACCAGTGGCTGGCGCAGAAGCAGGCCGAGGAAGAGGCAGCACGCAAGGCCGCGGAGGAAGCCGCGCGGCGGGCAGCCGCCGCAGAGGCAGCACGCCAAGCAGCTGCCGCGGCCGCCGCGCAGGCAGCGGCGGAAGCCGCGGCTCGGGCCGCCGCCGAACAGGCCGCTGCCGAGCAGGCCGCGGCACAACAGGCCGCCGCCCAGCAGGCCGCGGAGCAGGAAGCCGCCGCAGAGCGCGCATCGGCAGCACAGGAGGCGAGCAACCAGGCCGCACGGGCAGCGCAACAGGCGGCCGCCGGCTCCGAACCCTTCTACGACAGCTGTGATGCCGCACGAGCGGCCGGCCGCGGTCCGATCGCGCAGGGCGAACCCGGCTACCGGGCGGCCCTCGATCCGAACGGCAACGGCGTCGCCTGCGAGGGCACTGTCGCCGCCGCCGCCGGAAACGCGGCGCAGGACGGTGTGTACTACGACAGCTGCGACGCGGCCAGGGCGGCCGGCCAGGGCCCGATCGCGCAGGGGGAACCCGGCTACCGGGCGGCCCTCGACCCCAACGGCAACGGCATCGCATGCGAGGGCACGGCCGCGGCCACCCCGATCTCGAACCCCCAGCCCGGCGGGTCGTCATCTGGCTCGTCCCGGGGGCAACAGGTGGTCGACGCGGCCATGGCCTACCTGGGCACCACCTACGCCTGGGGCGGTGGCGACTACTCCGGCCCGTCTCAGGGCATCCATGACGGCGGGGTCGCTGACGAGTTCGGCGACTTCAACAAGATCGGCTTCGACTGCTCGGGGTTGGCGCTGTACGCCTGGGCGCAGGTCGGCGTGTACCTGCCGCACTACTCGGGGTACCAGTACACCGGCCAGCCGCACGTCTCCAGCAGCGATCTGCAGCCCGGTGACCTGGTGTTCTTCGCGTACGACACATCCGATCCGAGCACCATTCACCACGTGGCGATCTGGATCGGCAACAACCAGATCATCGAGGCGCCCAACTCCGGGTCGTACGTGAAGATCTCCACGATGTACTACAACGGGTTCATCGGCGCCGCCCGGCCGGGCGGCTGACCGGTCCCTCGTGACATCTGTGACGGGCCCCGCCGCGGCGATCGTGCTCGCGGGCGGCCGCGGCCACCGACTGGGCGATGTCGACAAACCCGAGCTGGCCGACCGCCACGGCCGGACCCTGCTGGACAGCGCGCTCGCCGCCGTGTCCGGCGCACTCGTCATCGCCGTCGGACCGCCGAGGAGCCTTGCGCCGGGCATCATCTGCGTCAGGGAGGACCCGCCCGGAGGCGGCCCGGCGGCCGCGGTCGCCGCGGGCTGTCGTGCGCTTTCCGGTTCGCCGGCCACCCCGACCGGAACAATTCCGCCGGACGCGCTGGTCGCGGTACTCGCCGCGGACCTGCCCTATGTCACTGCCGCGACGGTCGGCCGGCTGTCGGCGGCGGTCCGGGATGATCCCGAGTCGGGCGGGGCAGTCTTGCTGGACGCGTCGGGCCGTCGGCAATATCTGCTGGGCGTCTGGCGGTTCGGCGCGCTGCTCGCCGCGGTGCACCGACGGGAGAGCTGGCACGGCGCAGCACTGAGGGATTTGCTCGCGCCGATACCGGTTGTCGAGTCGCCCGCGCTCGGCCGTGAGACGATCGATATCGACACACCCGATGACCTGCGCCAATGGCGCAGGCTGTGACACGGTCAGAGACACGGTCAGAGACGCGGGTAGCGACGGGGATGGCGAGACCGGGGGCGGTCTGCGGCGATCAATGACGAGTGTCTCCAGCCGCGTCTGGACAATGGTCAGCGTGATGCACCTGACGAGGAGGAGCCGGTGACCCCAGAGGCATTGAGCCAACCAGGATTGAGCCCTGCGTCGACCAGCGGTGCCGGTGGCCCCATGCACACGCCGGCCGGCGACGCGGCGCTGCTGGAGCGCTCGGTCTTCGAGGTCAAGCGGGTGATCGTCGGGCAGGACCGGCTGGTCGAGCGGATGCTGGTCGGCCTGCTGGCCAAGGGCCACCTGCTCATCGAGGGTGTCCCCGGGGTGGCCAAGACGCTGGCCGTCGAGACCTTCGCGCGGGTGGTCGGCGGGACGTTCTCGCGGATCCAGTTCACCCCCGACCTGGTGCCCTCCGACCTGCTCGGCACCCGGATCTACCGGGTCGGCCGGGAGCAGTTCGACATCGAACTCGGCCCGGTGGTCGCCAACTTCGTGCTCACCGACGAGATCAACCGCGCGCCGGCCAAGGTGCAGTCGGCCTTGCTGGAGGTGATGGCGGAGCGCCATGTGTCGATCGGCGGCAAGACCTTCCCGATGCCGGACCCGTTCCTGGTGATGGCCACGCAGAACCCGATCGAGAACGAAGGCGTGTACCCGCTGCCCGAGGCACAGCGCGACCGGTTCCTGTTCAAGCTGCTGGTCGGCTACCCGGAGCCGGACGAGGAGCGTGAGATCGTCTACCGGATGGGCGTTGTGCCGCCCGTCGCCCAGCAGGTGCTGCAGGCCGGCGACCTCGTCCGTCTGCAGAATGTCGCGTCGAATGTTTTCGTGCACCACGCCCTGGTCGACTACGTGGTCCGGCTGGTGTTCGCGACCAGGACGCCCGCCGAGCACGGCCTCACCGAGGTCGCCGGTTGGCTGTCCTACGGCGCCTCGCCGCGCGCCTCGCTGGGCATCATCGCCGCGGCCCGTGCGTTGGCCCTCGTCCGTGGCCGCGATTTCGTGGTGCCGCAGGACGTCATCGACGTGGCCGCCGACGTGCTGCGGCACCGGCTGGTGCTGTCCTACGACGCGCTGGCCGACGGCATCCCCGTCGAGGTGATCCTCGGCCGGCTGCTGCAAGCGATCCCGCTGCCGCAGGTCAGTCCGTACACCCACCCCGGCGCGGCGTGATGAGTGCTCGCGGCCGTGGCTGATCTCGTGCAGCCCGGGGTGATCAGCACCTCGGACCCGGCCAGGCTGGACGCGGCGCTGGCCACCCTGGAACTCACCGTGCGGCGCCGGCTGGACGGACTGCTGCAGGGCAACCACCTTGGCCTGGTGCCGGGTCCCGGCACCGAACCAGGGGACGCCAGGGTCTACAACCCCGGTGACGACGTGCGCCGGATGGACTGGTCGGTGACGGCCAGGACCACCGAGCCGCACATCCGCCAGACCGTCGCCGATCGTGAGTTGGAGACCTGGCTGGTCGCCGATCTGTCGGCCTCGCTCGACTTCGGCACCACCGGGTGCGAGAAGCGGGACCTGGTGGTGGCGGCGGCCGCCGCGGTCGGACACCTGACCCGAGGCGGCGGCAACCGGATCGGCGCGATCGTGGCGACCGGTGCCGGCATCACCCGCATCCCGGCACGAGGGGGACGGCCGGCTCTGCAGCACCTGCTGCGCGCGCTGGCCGCGACCCCGCGCACCGGGCCGGGCGACCGCGGAGATCTTGCCGTCGCGCTGGAACAGCTACGCCGGCCGCCGCGCCGGCGCGGATTGGCCGTCGTACTGTCGGACTTCATCGGCCCGCTGACCTGGGAACGGCCACTCCGGGCGCTTTCCGGGCGGCACGACCTGCTGGCCGTCGAGGTACTGGATCCGCGTGACCTGGAACTGCCCGACGTCGGGATGGTGACCCTGGTCGACCCGGAAACCGGCCGCACCAAAGAGGTTTCCACCACCGCCGTGCTGCGCTCGGCGTTCGCCGAGGCGGCGGCCGGGCACCGCGCCCAGGTCGACGTCGCGCTGCGCCGGGCCGGTGCCGCCCACCTGGTGCTGCGCACCGATCGGGACTGGATCGCCGACGTGCTCCGGTTCGTGATGGGTCGCAAACGGGGCTGGACCGGCGCCGCCACCAGCCCGCCGGTGGCCCGTGCGGGGGAGGCCTGGTGAGCTTCGCCTATCCGTGGTGGCTGGCCGGCGCCCTCGTGGTGATCGGACTCGGCGTCGGCTACCTCATCGCCCAGCGCCGCACCCGACGGCACACCATGCGGTTCGCCAACCTCGAACTGCTGGAGCGGGTGGCGCCGCGCCGACCCGGTCGCTGGCGGCACCTGCCGACCGCGCTGGTGCTGATCGGCCTGGTGCTGCTCACCGTCGCGCTGGCCGGTCCCACCGCGGACGCCAAGGAACCCCGCAACCGGGCCACGGTGATGCTGGCGATCGACGTGTCACTGTCCATGGAGGCCACCGACGTCCCGCCCAACCGGCTCGCCGCGGCGCAGGAGGCCGCCGGGCAGTTCGTCGACGACCTCACCCCGGGGGTGAACCTCGGCATCGTGTCGTTTGCCGGGATCGCCACCGTGCTGGTCACCCCGACCACGGATCGAGCCGCGGCGCACCGGGCCATCGACGGCCTCACCCTGGACGAGCGGACCGCGACCGGTGAGGCGATCATCTCCTCGCTGCAGACCATCGACCTGTTCTCCAAGACCATCGCCGGTCCCACCGAGGCCGGTGAACCGGCGGCGCCGCCGGCCCGGATCGTGCTGATGACCGACGGCAAGCGCACCGTCGGGCGGACCGAGCAGGACGCAGCGCAGCGGGCCGCCGACGCCAAGGTTCCGGTGTCGGTGATCGCGTTCGGCACCGACCGCGGGTCGATCGTGGTCAACAACGAGCAGGTCGAGGTACCGCTGGACACCGAGGCGATGCAGCAGATCGCGCAGATCTCGGGCGGGGATTTCCACACCGCCGCGACCTCGCAGGAGCTGAAGTCGGTGTACTCGCAGCTCGGTGAGCAGATCGGCTATGAGGTCAAGCAACGTGACGTGTCCCGGCCCTGGATGATCGCCGGCACCGCGCTGGTCATCCTGGGTGCGGCCGCGGCGCTCACGCTGACCACCCGGATCCCCTGAGCAGAGTCCGTCAACCGCTCCCGCAGCCACCAGCGCGCCGGATCCGGCCAGTTCCGGCTGGGGCCGATAGGGTTCGTCCCGCCAGCCCTACGTTCCGAACACCGCTGCCCCGATCACCAGTACGGAGGACCCCGTGAGCTCAGCCGTCCCCGACAGCCCGACCGGCCGATCGGTGCTGGTGACCGGCGGCAACCGCGGGATCGGGCTGGCCATCGCCCGTGCGCTGGCCGAGGCGGGGCACCGGGTGACCGTCACCCATCGCTCGGGTGAGCCACCCGAGGGGCTGGCCGGGGTCGTCTGCGACGTCACCGACCCGGCGAGCATCGACACGGCGTTCACCGAGGTCGAGAAGACCCAGGGTCCGATCGAGGTGCTGGTCTCCAACGCCGGCATCACCGACGACACCCTGCTGCTGCGGATGAGCGACGACACGTTCACCCGGGTGCTGGACGCGAACCTGACCGGTTCCTACCGGGTTGCCAAACGGGCCGCCACCGGCATGCTGCGCAAGCGTTGGGGCCGGATGATCTTCATCTCGTCCGTGGTCGGTCTGTCCGGCGGCGCGGGCCAGGCCAACTATTCATCGTCCAAGGCCGGGCTGGTGGGGCTCGCCCGGTCCGTCGCGCGGGAGCTCGGTTCGCGCAACATCACCGCGAACGTGATCGCCCCCGGTTTCGTGGACACCGACATGACGCGGGCGCTGCCGGAGGCGCGGCGCACCGAGATCATCGCCCAGGTGCCGCTCCGGCGGTATGCCAACCCCTCCGAGATCGCCTCTGCCGTCGTGTTTCTCGCCTCCGACGGGGCCGGCTACATCACCGGCGCGGTGCTCCCGGTCGACGGTGGACTTGGCATGGGACATTGACTGCGCAGCACCGGACCGACCAACCGAGACACGACGATGAGGACTGCCCATGACCGATCAGCTCGGCACCGGACTGCTGTCCGGGAAGAACCTGCTCATCACCGGAATCATCACCGAGGCGTCGATCGCGTTCCACGTCGCCCGGCTGGCCCAGGAGCAGGGTGCCAACGTGGTGTTGACCGGGTACGGGCGCCTCTCGCTCGTCGAACGCATCGCCCAGCGGCTGCCGAAGCCCGCTCCGGTGATCGAACTCGACGTCACCGACAAGTCTCAGTTGGACTCGCTGGCCGATCGGGCTCGCGCATACGTTGACGGCCTGGACGGGGTGCTGCACTCGATCGGGTTCGCGCCCGCCACGGCGCTGGGCGGCAGCTTCCTGGACTGCCCGTGGGAGGACGTCGCGACCACGGTGCACACGTCGGCGTTCTCGCTGAAGGCTCTGTCGGTGGCCTGCCTGCCGCTGATGTCGGCCGGCGGATCGATCGTCGGGCTCGACTTCGATGCCCGCCAGGCGTGGCCTGCCTACAACTGGATGGGTGTGGCCAAGGCCGCCCTGGAATCCGTGACCCGTTACCTGGCAAGGGATCTCGGTCCGCAGGGGATCAGGGTGAACCTGATCTGCGCGGGCCCGGTCAAGACGATGGCGGCCAAGTCGATCCCCGGTTTCACCGACCTGGAGAATGGCTGGACCGGCCGCGCACCGCTGGGCTGGGACACCTCGGACCCGACCCCGGTGGCCAGGGCGGCCGTGGCGTTGCTGTCCGACCTGTTCCCGGCGACGAGTGGCTCGATGGTGATGGTCGACGGTGGATTCCACGCGCTGGGGTTCGGCGTTTCCGAGGTCGCTGACTGACTCGGCTGGCTGACTCGGCTGGCTGACTCAGCTGCCTGGCTCAGCTGCCTGGCTCAGCTGACTGCCTCGGCTGACTGGCTCAGCACTGACTCACTGCGTGCCGGCAGGCCCTGTCAACCCGAGCGCCTGCGGCTCACCTGACGGTCGGGCCGGGGGACCCTGGTCCGCACCCTGGCCGCACCGTCGCTCAGGGCCGCCACCGCCGTGGCCACCGCTGCCCGGCGGGCCTCGCCCACCGCAGCCGCCAGCGGGCGGAGGGCGTCGTCGACCACCGCGAGCTCGTGCGAGGTGACGGCCGCGGTGTCCTGTCCGTTGGCCACGCTCAGCAAGGCGTGCAGCGAGATCGACGTGGCCAGCAGGGCCGACGCCGCCGACGGCGTGCCAGGGGGGCAGCTGACCGCCTCGTCCAGCATCATCTGCCTGACCCGCTCCCTGGCGTGCTCGGAGCTGCGCGCGACGTCCAGCGCGGTGATGGACCTGGTTGCCCTGGTGACCTCGGCGTCCAGCAGGTCGTGCGCCTCGGCCAGGCTCGGCGCCGGGTGCTCGACGTCGCAACGGTATGCCCGCCACTGCCCGTCGCTCGGTACCAGACCGATGTCGATGGCCGGCAACCTGACCACCGCGCCCGCATCCAGCGCCGCCACCGCGATATCGCCACCGACCGGCAGTCCGCGCATGTCCCCGGGCCGTGGCAGCAGCAACTCCGCCCGCCCGCCACGGCGCAACAGCGGCAGCAACGCCGACGAACCCGCGCTCGGCCAGCCCGGCCCGGGAAGCCCGGTTGCCTCGGCGATCTCGCCGGTCGCCGCACGAACCCCGGCGCGGTGACCGGCGTCGTCGATGGCTCCGAGCACCTCGTCCGCGCTCGCGCCGCCCTGCCACGCCGCAGCCCACAGGGCCGCGGTGGTGGCCGCGCGGAGGGCGCCGATTCCGGACATGAGGGCTACCGTACGTCACGCTTGGACCGGTGCGGCGGCTGTGCACAATTGCTGCGTACGGCACCGACAAGCGGCCGAAGTTCCGGTAATATCCGGCGCCGATCGACACGCCCGGACGAGTTCGCCCGCCCATCCACCCGGCCCGCGTAGCGTCGCGTGACGTGCCAGAACGCCCCGTGCCCGACCGCCTCCCGGCCGCCCGTTCCGGGTTCGCTCCTTACCCCCGTGACGTCCTCGCTGCCCCCAGGCGTGCCGCGCGCACCCCAGCCGAAATCCCCGCCACCATCGACACCGTGGCCGAGGACCCGCTCTCCGGCTTCTGCGGCGCGGTGGTCGCCTGCACCTCGACCGCGGTGACGCTTGAGGACCGCAAGGGCCGGCGGCGGGTCTTCCCGTTGGCGCCTGGCGCCTTTCTGGTGGACGGCGCGCCCGCCACCCTGGTGCGTCCCGCGAGCGCTCCGGCGCCCTCACGGCAATCCGCGTCCGGGCTCCCGCGCGGTGGCCGGTCTGCGCGCCAAGACCGCGAAGGCGGCCAGGATCTGGGTGGAGGGCATCCACGACGCCGCATTGGTGGAGCGCGTCTGGGGGCACGACCTTCGGGTCGAGGGCATCGTCGTGGAACCCATCGACGGACTGGACAACCTCGCGGCCGACGTGGCCGCCTTCCGTCCTGGACGGGGGCGGCGCCTGGGCGTGCTGGCCGACCATCTCGTCCCCGGATCGAAGGAGAGCCGCATCGCCGACGCGGTGCTCGCCCACTACGGCCAGGCTGTGCTGATCACCGGGCACCCGTACATCGACATCTGGCAGGCGGTCCGGCCGGCCGCGGTCGGCATCGCCGCCTGGCCGGTCGTGCCAAGGGGCGTCGATTGGAAGACCGGGGTGTGCGCGGCGCTGGGGGTGCCGGACACCCGGACCATGTGGAACCGGGTGAACGGTGCGGTCAGCACTTACCGGGACCTTGACACCCCGCTGATCACCGCGGTGGAAAGGCTGATCGATTTCGTCACCGAACCAAGTGACCCGACCTGATCACCCCGACCTGATCAGCCCGACCTGATCACCCGCCGCCCGCTGACCTGCATTTCCCCGGCTTGGAGTCATCGCTCTGGCAGGATGAATTCATGTCCGCATGGGTTTGGTTCGCCGGCGCGGTACTGCTGTCGATCGCCGAGGTGCTCGGTGCGGAATTCGTGCTGCTCATGCTCGGCGGCGGCGCTTTGGCGGCCGCCGGGGTCGCGCTGCTCTTTCCGGATCTGTTGTGGCTGCAGCTGATTGTCTTCGCGCTGGCATCCGTCGCGCTGGTGCTCGGACTGCGGCCGATGTTGTTGCGCAAGTACTACCAGCCGTCCGCGATCCGTACCGGCATCGAAGCGCTGATCGGGTCGAAGGCCACCGTGGTGTCCACCGTCGATTCCGACGGCGGGCAGGTGAAGATCGGCGGCGAGGTCTGGTCGGCGGTGGGCATGGAAGGCCACCGGCCATTACCGCCGGGTACGTCCGTCACTGTCGTCGAGGTCCGCGGCGCCACCGCGGTCGTTATTTGGGGGCCATAACCACCATGGATCCAGTTCTGATCGTCGCCATCATCATCGTGGTGCTTGTCGTGGTGGTGCTCATCCGATCCGTCAAGGTGATCCCGCAGGCCCAGGCCGCTGTGATCGAGCGCCTCGGCCGGTTCAACAAGGCCAGCGGAGCCGGCCTGGTCTGGCTGATGCCGTTCGTCGACCGGATCCGGGCGCGCATCGACCTGCGCGAGCAGGTGGTGTCCTTCCCGCCGCAGCCGGTGATCACCGAGGACAACCTGACCGTCTCCATCGACACGGTCGTCTATTTCCAGGTGACCGACCCGCGGGCCGCGGTGTACGAGATCGCCAACTACATCGTCGCCGTCGAGCAGCTGACCACCACCACCCTGCGCAACGTGGTCGGCGGGATGAACCTGGAACAGACGCTGACCAGCCGCGATTCGATCAACAGGCAGCTGCGCGGGGTGCTGGACGAGGCCACCGGCAAGTGGGGGATCAGGGTCGCCCGGGTCGAGATCAAGGCCATCGACCCGCCGCCGTCCATCCAGGAGGCGATGGAGAAGCAGATGCGCGCCGACCGGGACAAGCGCGCGATGATCCTGAACTCCGAGGGCCTTCGCGAGTCGTCGATCAAGACCGCGGAAGGCCAGAAGCAGGCCGCCGTGCTGACCGCGGAGGGCGCCAAGCAGTCGTCGATCCTGGCCGCCGAGGGTGAGCGGCAGTCCCGCATCCTGCGCGCCCAGGGCGAGCGCGCCGCCCGATACCTGCAGGCCCAGGGCCAGGCCAAGGCGATCGAGAAGGTATTCGCCGCCGTCAAGGCCGGCAAGCCGACCCCGGAACTGCTCGCGTACCAGTACCTGCAGACCCTCCCGCAGATGGCCCAGGGCGACGCCAACAAGGTCTGGATGATCCCCAGCGATTTCTCCAAGTCGTTGGAAGGCTTCGCCCGAATGCTGGGCACCAAGGGCGACGACGGCGTGTTCCGCTACGAGCCACCGGCCGACGAACCGGTCGACCCGGACAAGCCCAAGCCCCGGCCCGGTGACATCGACGACGACGTCGCCGACTGGTTCGAGGGCACGTCGGCCGCGGAGGTGGCCGAGGCAGTCAAGGCAGTCGAGCGCGAGGCCGCGGTGACCATCGCCGACCAGGACGCCGCCCGCGCCGCCGCGTACCGGGATCGCGTGGAGCTCGCATCGCCTGGGCCGCAACAGCTTCCACAAGGCCACGACCAGGCGTACCCGGGTCGCGACGAGCCGCCGGCACCGGGATTCCCCTACCAGCCGCCCACCGATCCGGGACAACGCTGACCGGCCCGCCCGCGCCGGTGGGTCTGCCGCTGCCGGTGGCCATCGTCGGCGCCGGCCGGCTGGGCACCGCATTACACCGGGCCCTGCGCGAGGCCGGGGTGCCGGTCAACGGACCGCACGGTCGCGGATTCGACGGCGCCGGTGCCGGGGTGGTGCTGCTGTGCGTTCCGGACGGCGCGATCGCCGCCGCTGCCGAGGCGGTCACCGCCCCGGGTGTCGTCCTGGGGCATTGTTCCGGGGCGTCCCGGCTGGACGTCCTGGGTGAGCACGAGGGTTTCAGCCTGCATCCGCTCATGACGGTCACCCGCGACGGTGCCGATTTCCGCGGGGTCACCGCGGCGGTGGCCGGTCGGACGCCGCGCGCACTGGCCGTCGCGACCGCGCTGGCAGGTGCGCTCGGTCTGCGTGCGGTACAGGTCGCGGAATCCGATCGCGCCGCCTATCACGCGGCCGCGGCCATCGCCTCGAACTTCCTGATCACCCTGCAGGATGCGGCCGCCGAGCTGATCGCGACCGCCGGATTGGACCGCGAAGTCCTGCTGCCGCTGGCCAGGGCCGCGCTGGAGAACTGGGGCAGGTCCGGTCCGGCGGCGCTCACCGGCCCCGTCGCGCGCGGTGACACCAGCACGGTCGAATTGCATCGGGAAACCGTCTCGGAACGGACACCGGACCTGCGTGGCCTGTTTGACGCGCTGGTGACCGCCACCGAACGGCTCGCGGCGCGAACCGGGAGCGCCGCCGGGGTGCGCCCCGCGCTGCGCGGCGGCAGTCCCAGTGAGACAGTGGCGGCCGATCCCCACGACGCTCGCGCATCGGAGTCAGCCAGCCCATGAAGACCGTCCGCACGGTGCGCGATCTGCGCGCGGCCCTGTCGTCGCAGCGCGCGGCCGGTGCGTCGGTGGCGTTGGTGCCCACCATGGGCGCCCTGCACGACGGGCATCTGGAATTGGCCAGGCGAGCCAGGGCGGAGAACGACGTCGTGGTGATGTCGATCTTCGTCAACCCCTCGCAATTCAATGATCCGGCCGATCTGGCCGCCTATCCACGCGACGAGGCTGCGGACGCCGACCTGGCCGCCGGGGCAGGCGTTGATCTGCTGTTCGTGCCGCCGGCCGAGGAGGTCTACCCACCGGGCTTCAGCGCGACCGTTGCGCTGCACGGGCCGATCGTCGAGACGCTGGAGGGCACCCAGCGCGGCACCGGACATTTCGCCGGGGTGACCACGGTGGTCAGCAAGCTGCTCAACATGGCTGCGCCGCAGCGCGCCTACTTCGGCGCCAAGGATGCGCAGCAGGCACGGGTGGTGCGCGCACTGGTGGCCGACCTGAACATCGACACCGAGATCGTGACGGTGCCCACCGTCCGGGAATCCGACGGCCTGGCGATGTCGAGCCGAAATCGGCGGCTCACCCCGGCCGAGCGCACCCAGGCAACGGCATTGTTCGCCGCGCTGCGCGCCGCCCAGCAGATGAGCTCAGGGGGCGAAGGGCGGGTCGACGTCATCCTGGCCGAGGCACACCGGATCCTGGCCGACAACGGGATCACCCCCGAATACCTGGCCCTGGTCGACGCCGACACATTCCTGCCAGCGGACAGCGTCGGGGTGCGGCCGGCATTGCTGCTGGTCGCGGCGCAGGTCGGCACCACCAGACTGATCGACAACGTCCGCCTGGGCCCGCCGAAGTCGGTCAGGTAGCCGACAAGGCAGAAGCCGGCCAGCCAGAATGTCGGCCAGCCGGGGCGCGCCTGGCCGCGCCCAATCGGTGAAGTGACAACAACCACTGGTGGAGTGGATCACACGTCGCCCGCCGCGCCCCGTTCCGGTGGTGAAATGGAACATTGCTGCCACCATGGCGGTTTCATCTCACTTTCGCCTCAGGCAACGAATATCCGGCAGGCCAGCAAAGGAGCAGCCGATGTCGACTCGTCCATCCGCCGATAACGGTCGGCGCCCGGTGACGATCCCCGGAGTCCTCGAACTGAAGCGCGCCGGCCGGCCCATCGTGATGGTGACCGCCTACGACTATCCGAGCGCCCGAGCCGCCCAAGCCGCGGGCGTCGACATCGTGCTGGTCGGTGATTCCGGGGCGATGACCGTGCTCGGCCACCCGAGCACCGTTGCCGTCACCGTTGACGAGATGCTCGTACTCGCCAAGGCCGCCCGACGCGGCACCGAAACCCCTTTGTTCGTCGTTGATCTCCCGTTCGGCTCCTACGAGGTCAGCGACGAGCAGGCGATCACCACCGCGGTCCGCTTCGTCAAGGAAGCCGGCGCCGACGCCGTCAAACTGGAGGGCGGCGGACCTGCCTCGGTGAGCCGCGCGCGGGCGATCGTCGGTGCGGGGGTGCCGGTGATGGGCCATGTCGGCCTCACCCCGCAGACCGCCACCGCACTCGGCGGTTACCGCGCTCAGGGCCGTAGCGTCGAATCGGCGCTGAAGATCGCCAGGGGTGCGCTAGATCTGCAGGCGGCAGGGTGCTTCAGCATCGTCTTCGAGGCCGTGCCCAGCGTGCTGACCGAGGATCTCGTTCCGCTGATGCGCATCCCGGTGATCGGCATCGGCGCCGGCCCGTCCGCGGACGGCCAGGTCCTGGTGTTCCACGACCTGCTGGGTATCCGGGACGGCGCGGGGGCGAAGTTCGTCCGCCGCTACGCCGATCTGCAGGACGCCATGAACGAGGGGGTGGCCGGCTACGCCGCGGACGTCCGCTCCGGAGCATTCCCGGCACCCGAACACGGCTACGGCATGGACCCGGCCGAACTCGCGGTGTACCAGGCCCGCCGTGGCGAGATCGCCACGGTCGCAGATGATCTGGCACAGTTGTTGCGGTGACGTCTGAGTACGACAGGGAATTCAGCCAGGGGTTCAATTCCGCCCTGAACGAGGAGTTCGACGTCGCCGCGGTGGTGGCGCTGACCTCCTCGCTGGTCAGGCTCCGCACCGTGCACGACCCCAAAGCGGCCCACGTCGAGACCCCGGCCGCCGAACTGCTCGCCGCCACCATGCGTGGGTTCGGCTGGGACGTAACGATGACCGAGGTGTCGCCGGGCCGGCCCAACGTCATCGCCGAAATCCACGGTGCCCGCACCGGCCGCACCCTGATGTTCGAGGGCCACCTCGATGTCGTCACCGAGGGCGACCCCGACCTGTGGTCGTTCGATCCCTACGGCGGTGAGGTGGTCGACGGCCGCCTGCAGGGCAGGGGATCGGCCGACATGAAATCCGGGGTCGCTGCGATGGTGCACGCCGCGCGGGCCGTGGAACTCGGCGGGTTCGACGGCCGGATCATCCTCGGCGCGCTGGCGGATGAGGAGGGAATGATGCTCGGCGCCAAGTACTTTGCCGGTGAGGTACGGGCCGGGCTGTGGGGCGACATCGACGGGGTCATCGTCTGCGAGCCGGAAGGCGGTGAGGTCTGCCCGGTCGCCAAGGGGGCCATCCGGCTGCAGGTCGAAATGATCGGCGCGATGGCACACGGCGCCATGCCGCAGATGGGCCGGAACCCGGTGCCTGTGATCGGATCGATGTTGGTGGGCCTCGACCAGATTCAGCAGGCGATCAGGGCGCAGACCGGTACCCATCCCCTGCTGGGCGAGTTCTCGCTGACCCCGACCGTCCTGCTGGCCGGCTCGCACGAGCAGATCAATGTCATCCCGGCGACGGCGACCATCGGGATGGACATCCGCACCGTCCCCGGCGTCGACCACCGGACGTTGATCGACTTGATCACCCGACTGGCCGACACGCTGGCCGCGGAATCCGGCTTGCACGCTCGAGTGGTCGTCATCGACGACCGACCCCCGGTGGACACCCCGATCGAAGCGCCGGTCGTGCAGGCGATGTTCGCGGGCCACCAATCGGCGACGGGACGGCCGGCCGTGCTGGGCGGTGTGCCGGGGACCACGGACGGCACCATCCTGACTCGGGACGCAGGATTGCCCACCGTCGTCTACGGTCCGGGCGGCAAGTGGATCGCTCACCAGGCCGACGAATACGTCGAGGTGGAGGACATCGTGGTCAGTACCAGGGCCTACATCAGCGCAGCCCGGCACTTCTTCCGGTGACCCGCAACGCGCTGGTCGACGTGCCCGGCATTCGGGTCGGGCACCACACTGCGACCGCCGACGGCCACCTCACCGGAACCACGGTGGTGCTGGCGCCCGAGGGAGGCATGACCGCGAGCGTCGATGTCCGCGGCGGCGGGCCGGCCACCCACGAGACGGACCTGCTCGACCCGACAGCGGCCGTCGAGACGATCCATGCGCTGGTGCTGACCGGCGGCAGCGCCTACGGCCTGGCCGCCTGCACCGGTGTGATGCTCGGGCTGGAGGAACGGGGGATCGGCCTGCCGGTCGGCGCGCTGCCGGGCGAGCTGGTCCCGATCGTGCCGGGGGCGGCGCTGTTCGATCTGGGTCGCGGAGGAGTTTTCCGCGCCCGGCCGACGGCGGACTTCGGCCGGGCAGCGCTCGAGTCGGCCCTGTCCGGCGGGGTGACGGACGAGGCAGCAGACCCCGACGATTCAATGCTGGGCGCGATCGGGGCCGGCGCGGGCGCGGTCGCGGGCAATCTGAAAAGCGGTGTGGGGCAGGCATCGATCACGCTCTCCAGCGGCATCGTGGTGGCGGCCCTTGTGGTGTGCAACGCCGCCGGCTCACCGATCGATCCAGTCACCGGCGACCTGCTCGGGGCGCGGCACCTGCTCGCCGTCGACGGTCCGCGTCCATCGCCGGTCGCCGCCGACCGGCTCGCCGCGCTCACCGGGGTCGTCTACCGGCTGCCGGACCGGCCCGGGTTCGACTTCGAGGGGGACAACCCGATCCAGCACACCACGCTGGCCGTGGTGGCAACCAGCGCGCGGCTGACCAAGAGCCGCTGCGCGAAGATGGCCGCCGTGGCGCACGACGGGATGGCCCGCGCGGTCAACCCCGTCCACACCATGTTCGACGGCGATCTGGTGTTCGGCGTCGCGACCGGGGGAGTTCATTCGGCGGGCGCGGCCGGGAAGGAACCGGACCCGCTGGAATTCCACGAGATCCTCACCGCCGCAGCAGATGTCGTCACCCGTGCCATCGTCCGGGGAATGCTCGCCGCGCGCTCGACCAGCACCACGGCCGGGAACTGGCCCTCGTGGACAGATCTCGCCGACGGGTAACTTCGGTTGACCCGGTATCGACGGCCCAGACGGGACTGCGCCGGTGCGCTGACAGTCAGGTGCGTCGCGTAGGCAAATGCTCTTGGCATGCTGAGCCCATGCTATCGTCATGCTGTGAGCATGCTGCAGATCAAGAATCTCCCCGACGAGGTTCATGCCGAACTTCGTCGGCGCGCGGAGCGTGACGGCACCACGATGTCCGCGCTGGCAGCACGAATTCTCACCACGGCAATGTCCCGACCGTCGGTTGACGATTGGCTGGCCCGATTCGGCGATCGACAAGGACCGATCGTGACGACGGATCCACTTCGCGCTCTGGATGAGGTCAGATCCGAACTCGGCACATGATCGTCATCGACGCCTCCGCCCTGCTGGACTTGATCCTGTTGCGCCCCAACGCATCCCGGGTCGCCGATGCACTGAGCGGACAGGACGTCGCTGCTCCCGAGTTGCTGCTGGTGGAGACCTGCTCAGCGCTCGCACGACTGGAACGAGCGGGGGAGCTTCGCAGCCACGATGCGGACATTGCGGTGCGCGATCTGGGCGAGATGCCGATCTCGTTGATCGGCCATTCTCCGCTGCACACCCGGGCCTGGACATTGCGCGGGTCTCTTCGGCTGGCCGACGCCTTCTACGTCGCCACCGCGGAACTGCTCACCGCGACGTTGCTGACCAGTGACGGCCGGTTGGCCCGCGCACCGTTGTCCGGGGTGACGGTCACGCTCGTCCGGTGACGTCCGGTGACTTCCGTGGGGTACGGCCACGCTCGGCACCCGGGGGTAGCGTGGCGATCACCATGACAGCACGCGCCCGGGGGATCGTGGCCGGAGCCGCGGTGGCCGCCTCGATCCTGCTGGCCGGCACTCCACCGGACGCCGGCGCCGCCACGCTGCCCGCCCATCCAGCTGCGGCCGTGCTCAGCATTCTGGCCGGCGGCGAGGTGATCGGCGGGGTCGACGTCGACGCGGCGGTGGCCGGCCTCGGCGACGACCACGTCACGGTGGTGGGCGAAGCAGGCGCGGAAGCCGGTCTGGCGCAGGCGGTGTCGGAGGCACGCGCGGCCGGGCTCGGCCTGTCGGTGGTCTCGGTGGCCGGCTCGTTGACCGACCAGCAGGCGATGGACATCGCCGGCGCGGTCCAGGTCCAATCGGGCGGGACGGTGCTGGTGCTGTCGCCGGACGCGATCGGCTCGCGCAGCACCACGGTGTCCACCGGCGCGGACGAGGACGGCAGGGCCGCCGCCGCAGACGCGGCCGACCCACCGGCCGCCGTTCGCGCCTATACCGATGTCGCGACCGAGAAACCGTTCCCCTGGTCGATCGTGCTGATCGGCGCGATCA
Source organism: uncultured Actinomycetota bacterium (assembly GCA_963709895.1). GTDB lineage: Bacteria > Actinomycetota > Actinomycetes > Mycobacteriales > Nakamurellaceae > Nakamurella. The sequence goes on from CAVPYD010000020.1 coordinate 80,366, forward strand.
TCCTGCTGATCGCCGCCGGGATCGTCGGCCGGCTCAGGCTGCGTCACCGGCGCAAACCGCAGGATCCGGCGGAGCTGAGCGACCTCACCCACGGGCTGGCGGAGCGGCTCGACGAGCTGGGACCGGCGCTCGAGGAGCTGGAACCGCGGGTGGATGCGGCCGGCCGGGAGGACATCGTCGAGCATTTCTCCCGGGCCGCGGGCCAGCACGAGGCGTTGCGTCAGCGGCTGCGGGTGCCGCTGACCTCGCGGGCCGAGGTCGACGAGATGGCCAGCGACGTCAGCCGGCTGGACGAGCGGGTTCAGGCGATCACCGAGCAACTCGACCAACTGACCCCGCCGCGCCCACCCACCGCCTGATCACCGCGATGCCCGCCTGGAAGATCGCCGGCCGCGCATGCGCCGCGATCGCCTGGGTGCTGTGGGTGGTGGTGCAGGTCGTCGCCGACGACCCGTTCCCGCCGGAGATTTCGGTCTCGCAGTACGGCGTTGGTCCGCACGGTTGGCTGTTCACAGTGTGGGTCGTCCTGCTGGCCTCATCCCCGCTCATGCTGCTGCGCTACCGACCGGTGCCCGGACCGGCTCGGTGGCTGCTCGCCGTGGGTTTCGCCGGGAGCCTGCTGATGGCCTTCGTCCGCACCGACGAGGGTGGACCGCAGATGTCGACCGAGGCGAAGGTGCACATGGCCGGGGCGATCCCGGCCATGGTCGCGCTGCCGCTGGGGATCGTCGCGGCCATGTGGTTCGCGGCCCCCGGCTGGCGGCTGGTTTCCTGGGTGCTGGCGGCCCTGACCACCGTCAGCGGCATCGCGATCCTGCTCGCCGCCGTTGGTGTGGACACCGCAGGCAGGGGCGCCGCTTCGTCCTGGGCGTTCTGGCAGGGGGTGTCGATCGTCATCGACATGGTGCTGGTCAGCGTCTATGCGCTCGCCGTCGAGACCGTTCGCCCGCCGTGATCTGCGGTTGAGTTCGTTGACAACGGGGTATTGCGGGTCGTGGCCGGGGCGCCGGTACAGTCATCCATCCAGTGACCCCAATGATGTAGTCCACACGATCGCGTTCATCACGAGGGAAGCACCATGACCGAACCGAGCACCGCCATCCGCCCAGCGTCAGCCCGTCGCCGCCCGCATGTGGTGGTGCTGGGTGGCGGCTTCGGCGGCCTCACCGCGGTCAGGGCCCTGGCGAAGTCCGACGTGGACATCACCCTGGTCGATCGCCACACCTACAACGCCTTCCAGCCATTGCTCTATCAGGTCGCCACCGCCGGTCTGAACCCCGGCGACGTGACGTTCTTCCTGCGGGCCACCCGGATGTCCCAGAACAACGTCAGCTTCCGGCAGGGCGATGTGGTCGGCCTCGATCCGAACGCTCAGATCCTCAGCTTCGCCGAGGGCGGACACCTGCACTTCGACTATCTGGTGATCGCCTCCGGCGCGACCACCAACTACTTCGGCACGAAAGGTGCCGAGGAGAATTCCCGCGCGATCTACACCCGGGCCCAGGCGCTCAAGCTTCGCGACGAGATCTTCACCAACCTCGAGCACGCCGCCGCCTCCAACAAGAACGAGGATCTCGCGCTCGTGGTGGTCGGCGCTGGGCCGACCGGGGTGGAGATGGCCGGTGCGCTGGCCGAGCTCCGCAACGACTCGATGGCCGCGATCTACCCCGAGCTCGACCCGCGGCGCACGCACATCGTGCTGGTCGAGATGTCCGACAAGGTGCTCGGGCCGTTCGCGCCGCCGTTGCGGGAGTACGCGGCCAGGGCGCTGCGCGAGCGCGGCGTCGAACTGCGACTGAACACCTCGGTCTCCGAGGTCACCCCGGACGGCGTGCTGCTCGGCAGCGGGGAGTTCCTGAAGGCCGGAGTGGTGATCTGGGCGACGGGCGTGGCCGTTCCGCGGGTCGTCGGTGACTGGGGCCTGCCGCAGGGCCGCGGCGGCCGGATCACCGTCGACGGTGACCTGCGGGTGACCGGGTTCAAGAACATCTTCGCCGTCGGTGACGTCGCGCTGTACCCGAACCCGTTGCCGCAGCTGGCGCAGCCCGCGCTGCAGGGCGGCAAGCACGCCGGGAAGCAGATCGCCGCGCTGGTCACCGGTCGCCCGACGCACGACTTCCACTACCGCGACAAGGGCACCATGGCCACCGTGGGCCGCCGGGCGGCCATCGCCGACATCGCCCTGATCAAGGGCAAGTCGCTGAAACTCACCGGGTCGCTGGCCTGGCTGGCGTGGCTGTTCGTGCACATCGTGATGTTGCTGGGCAACCGCAACCGGCTCGCCACGCTGGTGAACCTGACCACCAAGTACCTGGCCCCGTCCCGCCGGACGAACCCGATCGTCGGTGACGTCCCGGTCTTCGAACCGCAGATGAGACCCGATGAGGGATGACGGCCGGTGACCCGGCACGACGGGCGTGACCTGCGCTACGAACGGATGACGTATCAACCGTTCGGACTAGAGTGTGCGGTATGTCCGAAACGCGCGTGAGCCCAGAGCCGCGGTGGCTGACACCGGCCGAGTCGCGGGCGTGGCGTGCGCTGCACCAACTCGGCGGTCCGCTGGCGGCGGCACTCAACCGCCAGTTGCTGCGCGACTCGGCGCTGTCCACGGCCGACTACGAGGTGCTGGTCGTGCTGTCCGAGACGCCGGCGGGGGTGCTCCGCGCCGGTGAGCTCGGTCGGGCCACCGGGTGGGAGAAGAGTCGGCTCTCGCACCACCTGAAGCGAATGGTGGCCAGGGGACTGGTGGAGCGGCGCGGATGCGTCACCGATGGCCGCGGATTGATGGTGGCGATCACCCCGCACGGGCTGCGCACCATCGAGAGCGCCGCACCCGGACATGTCGAAGCCGTCCGGGAATACGTCATCGACCTGCTGACTCCCGCGCAGATCGAGGTACTGGCCGAGGTCGGGGAGGCGGTCGGTGCACGGTTGGCAGCGGAGAACTGCGCGGCTGCCGGCGACGACGCCGACTGCCTCGTCGATGGCGATGTGGTGAGCCGAGCCGTGGAGCCTGCCGCCGGATGAACCCGGACGAGCCTGCTTCCGAGCCGGCCGCGCCCGGACCTGTCGACGCGGCGGGTATGGCCGTGCCCGCTGAATCCGCCCGCCCCTGCACCTGCCCCTGCACCTGCCCCTGCACCTGCCCCGGTCCCGTCCCGAACCCGGCGGGCCGTCGCCTCCGCCGCGGTGGCCAGGGACAAGACCATCGACCAACTGGTCCGGGTGCTGGTGCCGGTGATCAGGGCGACCGGGGTGCCGCTGCTGGTGGTGGTGCTCATCGCCGCTGTCCCCAGCGTCCTGCTGATCCTGCTGGCGTTGATGCGACCCGGTCCGGACGACCCGTTCTGGATCGTCGTCGCGGTCGCCGGCCTGGTCGCGGCGGGCTGGCTGGGGCTGCGCCGGCACCAACTGCTGGCGGTGGCCGCGGCTCCCGAAGCACTGGCCGACGCCTTCGCCTCCACGGTCACCGGGCGTGATGTCTGGGAGCGGGCGGCGAAGAACCTGACGTCCGGCCGGGTGATCGCCGCGGCACGACCCCGCAGGTCCCGACCGCTGCGCCTGCTGAACGGCATGTGGCGGGGCATCAAGCTGACCGGTGTCCTGCAGCAACTGGTGGGCCGGGATGAGCTGGCGCCGTTGATGCCGGGGCGGCTGCGCGGCATCGGCATGCTGGTGGTGGCCTGCCTGATCGCCGGGGTCGTGCTGGGCCTGGCGATCGCCGTGGCATTCCTGCTCTACCTGCTGGGCGCGTGACCGCTGCGGCGACGCGGTGATCTTGCGGCGACTACGGTGGAGGAAGGAACGAACCAGGTTCCGGTACCACTTCAGCGGTGCCGGAAGGAGAGGACTCCTGATGAGCCAGATCGATGAAACCGAACCCGGATCCGAGACCGACGGCGGCGACGGCGTGGCCGAACAGTTGTCGCTCGAGGACAGCCTGCTGGACCGAGGCATCGACGACGTGCTCGACGAGGGCTACTCGCCACCCGATCGCGAGCCAGCGGTTCGGGTGCCCACCGAATCCGAAGAGGCGCGTGGGTCCAGCCTGAACGAACTGCTCTCGGCCGAAGAGCCCGACGTGTGGAACAACGAGGCGAACAACCTGTTCGACGAGAGCGGCGACGAGGTGGGCGACCAGCGCGCGGGTCGACTGGTCGACTCCGACGGCGGCGGGTACGTCGACCGTGACAAGGACCTGTTCGCCGGGGATGTCGGCATCGATGGTGCCGGTGCCAGCGCCGAAGAAGCGGCCATGCACGTCATCGACGAGTACGACCAGCGTTAGAGCAGTTAGAGCAGTTGGAGCAAGAGGCACGAGCCCCGGCGACCGGTAGGTGCGTCGCTGTTGGCTGCCCGGATCCTCCGCGCGCTGTGCGATGCGCGTCCGGCACCTGTTCGCTCACAGAAGATTGCTTCCGAAAACCATTGCGAACCGTTCCGGGCACGACGTAGTTTCGCTGGTACACGAGGAAGGAGGTGGTCCAACGTTGAAGACGTACAGGACTCGTGAGGTGGCTGGCCGCTAGGCCGCCGATCCCCACCGTCGGACCAAACATCCGCCCCCACACAGGGTTTGGATAACGCCCGAGCACGACAGCATCGGAAGTTCGCTTCCGGTTTGTCGGGGCGGCGGTCAGGCGAAATCCGGACAGTCATCCGGCCCCCGGGCTGCCGAACATCGTCCAGTCGGCCCACACGGAACAACCGTTCCGCGCGGAGCAGCCCGGGGGTTGTCCGTGTCCGGGTGTTCTCGCCCGGGGTTCGTGGCTCGGGGTTCGTGTTCCGGGGCGGGACGGTCAGATCCCGCGTTCCACCGGCAGCAGCCCCCGATCGACAGCCTGCACCAGCGTCGCGTGGTCGGCCTCGGTCTGATCCGCGTACAACCGGGCGAACCTCGCCAGCGCACGGTCGAGCTTGTCCGACGAGCCGACGTAGCCCGCAATCATCGACGCGCCACTGGTTCTCGCGTGGCCCTTGGCCAGCAGATGCCCGACGATCCCCGCGTAGTCGGCCAGCGCAGACCCGTCGATCGAGTCCAGTGCGACGGTTCCCTTCATGTTCCGGAACTGGCGGACGTAGTACTGCCGCCCGTCCGCGCTGGTCCAGCCCAACAACGGATCGCTGACGGTCTGCAACGCCTGCTGGTACTCGACAACCCGCTGGCCCTGGTGGGCGTGCCAGGCGGAGTCGCCGTGGACGTACTTGGCGAGCACGGAGCGCCTTGCCTGTTTGAGTTGCAGGAAGACCACGTCGTCGGGGCTGCTGCCCTCCAGCAGAGCGACGTAGGCGCGGAGCCCGACACTGCCGACACCGACGACCTTGTGCGCGATGTCGACCAGCGTGTAGCCGCCGAGGGCTCGGCGCCAGTGCGGCGCCAAGGTGCCCAGGTACTCGTCCAGTGCGGTGGCCAGCATGTCGGCGTCCGAGTCGCTCACCCTGGTGATCAGCGGTGGCTCCTCGACGATCCGCCGGCGGCCCTGGTGTTCCTCGGTGAACCGCGGCAGCGCCCGGTCACTGGTGCGGCTGCGGGCGCGCCGCGCGGCCCGTTCGATCTCCGCGCGCAGCGATTCGTGTGAGGTGGTCTCGGTGAGCCGGTCGACGTCCAACCGTTGGTAGGAGCGGGCCAGCAGCGGCTGCTCGGACAGCTCCCGCACCTCCGTGCGGTAGGCGGCGACACATTCGAGAACCGCTGCCTCGCAATCGGTCTCGGTGGCCCCGTTCTGCCGACCGGCAACCCAGATGCTGGCCACCAGCCTGCGCAGGTCCCATTCCCAGCCACCGGGGTGCGCCTCGTCGAAGTCGTTCAGGTCGATGACCAGATCGCGCTCCGGCGACGCGTAGAACCCAAAATTGCCCAGGTGGGAATCGCCGCAGATGATCGGCGTGATCCCAGTGGCCGGGAGGTGCGCAACATCCTCCGCCATGACGATTGCGGTGCCGCGGAGGAAGCCGTAGGGACTGGCCGTCATCCGGCCGACGCGGAGCGGGATGAGCCAGTCCAGCCGGCCCTCGTGCGACTCCATGATCTGCTGAACCGGGTCGGGTCGGCCGATCGGTGGCGCCCAATCGCCGAGCGACGAGCGTGACACCCGTTGACGCAGTTCGCGTCCCATCCGGTAGCGATCTTCCCGCGCGGTCGGACGGCGGCGCAGTGAGCCGAACGCATCGCTGTCAGCGGTCGCGAGAACGACGTGGCCGGCCGGCGTCTGGGAGGTGGTCATCGGATCACAACCGCTCGTGCTGGTACGTGTTGCCAAGTTTGCGCGGTCGGTCCGGCCGGTTCTGCGCTGCCGCCGGGTACCCCGCGGTGGTCCGCAATGCGATCACTGACTGCGACCATTCGGTTGACCCTTCTCGTGCGGGAACGCGGTCCGGACACTAGCGGTCGTTGGGTGTGATCGCGAACCCGGACCGGTCGCGACGTCGGCATCGAGGGCGTGGCGGCGGTTGGCCGACCTGGCTCAGAACGGCGGTTCCTCCGGGTCCTCTGGCCGAACCTGGGTGGCCGCATCGGCAGCAGGCTCCTGGTGGTCGTGTTGGTGTGACCGGCCTGTGAGCTGGTCTCGCGGAGGCGGGTGGGTTGGGGCGCTGTATGGTGCGTACCCGCTCGACGCGCCGGCGGACGGTCGTCACCAACACCTTCAGGTCGACGGTGTCGGGGAACGGCCCGCCGAACTCCGCATCACTCCAGTCCGCGCGAAGTCTTGCACTGAAGGGATGGCCGCCGGCGTCATCGCGCCCGCCTGACCGAGCTGACGATCTCCCAGCCGTGGCCGGGAGATCAAGACCTCCGGCCGTTTCAGGTTGTACCACAACCTCAGACGGCCTCAAGTCTTGATCATCCGATCTGCCGCCGACTCAACCAACCCAGGCGATCGCCCCCAACGACGCCGTGACCAGCTCCACCGACGGCGCGAACCCCGCACGACACGGCGAGCACCGCAATCGCACGCAGGCCCGCCCGCACAAGTCCTCCCCGGCGGCAGGATCAGGTTTCCTCCGGGTCCGCCAGCGGATCTGACGGCAGGACGATGTGACGCACCCCGGGCGGCAGCGCACCATGGCGCTCCTGGTAGGCGCTGAGGTAGCCGGCGACCGCGGTCGGCAGGGTGGGGAAGAGGAGGTCAGCGCCGATCCGGTCCACCAATCCGGCATTGAACAGATCCACCCGCAAATCTTGTTTGACCCGGGCCATCGCAAAGGTGATGCCGCTTTCGCTCAATTCATTGCGCAACATGTCCAGGGAATCCGCCGCGGTGATGTCGATTTCCACATTGGCCTCGGCGTTGAGCACGAACCATTCGACGTCGGCGTCCGCCTGATTCACCGCGTCGAGCGCACGACGGCGGAAATCTTCGGCGTTGGCGAAGCACAGCGGTGAGTCGTAGCGGTAGACGACCAGCCCGGGCAGTTGCCGGGCAGCGGGGTAGTCGTCCACGTCGTGCATGCCGGAAACCCCTGGTACGTAACCCAGAATGCCATCGTGCGGGCGGGCCAGCCGGCGCAGCAGATCGATGATCGACAGACCGACGGCGAACAAGACCCCGTACAGCACACCGAATCCGAGGACGGCCACCGTGGTCATCACGGTCAGCAACAGCTCGCTGCGCCGGAACTTGGCGATCCTGCGCAGTTCCTTCACCTCGATCAGCCGCGTCGCGGCATAGATGACGAGGGCGCCCAGCGCGGCCTTCGGGAACCCGGCCAGCAGCGGCCCCGCGGCCACCAGCGTGATCAGCACGACCACCAACGTCACCAGCGAATACAGCTGAGTCTTGCTGCCGACGGCGTCGCCGAGGGCGGTCCGACTGCCACTGGAGCTCACCGGGAAACCGTGCAAGAGCCCGGCGGAGATGTTCGCGCCGCCGAGCGCGAACCACTCCTGGTTCGCATTGACCTGCTGACGGTGGCGCGCGCCGAACGCCCGCCCGGTGAGCACGTTGTCCGTGTAACCGACCATGGCAACACCCAGGGCAGGCAGCAGCAGATCGGCGACGTCGGCCAGCGACACCCGCGGCAGTTCGGGAACCGGCAACCCCTCGGGGACGGCACCGACCACAGCAACGCCCTGATCCTGCAGCGAGAACACGGCCACCACGACGGCGCCCAGCACCACCACGATGAGCGGTCCGGGCGCGAGCGGCACCAGCCACTGCAGCAGGAAGAGCAGCACCAGCAGACCCGCGGCGAGCACCAGTGTCGGCCAGTGAACCTGATCGAGGTTGTTCAGGAACGAGCCCATCTCGGGTAGGAACTCGTCGCCATCCACCGGCACGCCGGTGATCTTGCTGAGCTGGCTGACCATCATGATGACCGCAACCCCGGCCATGTAGCCGACGAGAACGGGCTTGGACAGCAGGTCCGCCAGGAAGCCCAGCCGGGCCAGCCCACCGGCCAGACAGATGAGCCCGACCATGATCGCCAGGGCGGCCGCCAGCGTCGCGTACCGGACCGGGTCCCCCGCGGCCAGCGGCATGAGCACCACCGCGGTCATCAGCGCGGTGGTGGATTCCGGGCCGACCGAGAGCTGACGGGACGAGCCCAACAGTGCGTAGACCACCAGTGGCCCGAGCATCGCCCAGAGCCCGGTGACCGGCGGCAAGCCGGCTACTTCGGCATACGCCATCACCTGCGGCACCAGGTAGGCGGCGACCGTGATGCCGGCCAGCAGGTCACCGCGCAGCCAGCCGCGCTGGTAGCCCCGGAACTGCGCGATACCTGGCAGCAGGGAACCCCGCCGGGTGGATCGCGCGCGGGTCACCGGCTCACCGTGCCGACCCCGGGCCCGTACCGCAACACCAACGCCCCACGCTGCCGGCAGGTCCGGATGCGGGACGCCGCCGGGCGAACGACCCAGCTCACCAACGAACCGGTAAATCGCCCTGCACTGGTTTGCCATCCGGACACCGATGGGCCAGGGTGGTCCGGCCCAACGCAACCTCACTGGCTGTGCGCGGGCTGAGACCCGCATTAGTGACAGCGCCCAGCAATGATCCCCCGAATGGGTGAAATATGTGGCGACTTACTGCTGCAGACCCATTGCTGAAATCGTCTCACAGACACGCCGAGCCATCTGCGAAAACGCCGAAATCCAACGGTTAATGGATGATCGTTATCATCCCGTTATGTCGGGTTCGCGTCGGTCGACTTCTCATATTGGCTTTGTATCGTCGCCATCGGTCGCGGTTCCCCGCGGCCTGACCTGCACACACCCTCCGAGCCAACCGCGCCGAACGCTGTCCGATCCGGCTCCGGAGAACCTCTACAGAAAGGCCAGGACAGCGGCGGGGAACCCAACTTTGGCAGTCTCGTGCTGCCTTGGGGTGAATCCGGCCCAAAAGCCGGACGGGCTATCCCCATGACCCATTCGCACTGACCTGGTGGACTCACACCGCTGGACATTTCGTGGGCGTGCGTGCCTCGAAATCGCCTGAGCGGTCCCTGAAGTCCGCCCACCGTCGGCACCGCGATGGGTGAGCCCGAACCCGACAGCTCACCTCGTAGGCGCAGCCAGGGGACAACCACATGATTCGTCGTCACACCGGCCGTCACCGTGAGATTTCGCGTGCGCGCGCCTGGGCTTACCGGGGTGCCACCGTCGGCGTTGTCGCCGGCGCTGCCGCCCTCGGGCTTGCGGGCAACGCCGCGGCGGCCCCGGACTCGACCTGGGATGCCGTTGCACAGTGCGAGAGCAGCGGCAACTGGGCCATCAACACCGGCAACGGCTACTACGGTGGCCTGCAGTTCACCCAGTCGACCTGGGATGCCTACGGGGGCCAGCAGTACGCCTCGCGGGCCGACCTGGCCACCAGGGAACAGCAGATTGCCGTCGCCGAGCAGACCCTGGCCGGCCAGGGCTGGGGCGCCTGGGCCTGTGCCTACGCGGGTGGCGGCGAGGGCCCGTCGGGACGCAGCGTCGCGGCTGACACCTCGTCCAGCGACCAGGCGTCGAGCGGCTCGTCGTCCAGCGACAGCTCGTCCGCCGACACCTCGTCCAGCGCGGATACCTCGAGCAACTCGGACAGCTCGAACAACGATCGGCAGGCTTCGCGCAGCCGGTCGATCGAGACCACCGATGCGAGCAGCACCGACTCGGCCAGCACCGACGCCGCGCCGGCCAGCGCCGCAGACGGCTCGTACACCGTGGTGTCCGGCGACACCCTCTCCGGAATTGCTGCTGCGCAGAGCGTTTCCGGCGGCTGGGAGGCCCTGTTCGCGGCCAACTCGGACATCATCTCCAACGCCGACCTGATCTACCCGGGCCAGGTCATCCGCCTGGGCTGAGCAAGCACCGGCATCACCCGATGGGGCGCCGCACCGCTGGATCCACGGCGGAGCGGCGCCCCATCCGTCTGTGCCCACCTGTTCCCCACCGTTCCCATCTGATTCCATCTGATCCCACATGGCTCCCAGCTGCGCGAGTTCACGGCCGGTTGGGTCGCCGCCGGTTACCATCCACCCATGCTCTTCCGCCGCGCCACGGCTGTAGGGGTCGCCGCGGTGCTGGTGTTGCTGGCCGGGTGCACCTCCGGATCCTCCGACCCATCCCCATCGCCGTCGACCACGGCCCCGCCGAACCCGACCGAGCTGCTCACCGCGTCGGCGACGGCGATGTCGAAAGTCACCAGCGCACACTTCACCCTCAGCGTCGACGGCGAACTGCCCGATCTCACCGTGCAGAAGGCCGAGGGTGATCTGACGGCCGCGGGCGACGCGCAGGGGACCGGCACCATCAAACAGTTCGGCCAGCTCATCGAGGTCGAATTCGTGCTGGCCGAGAAGAAGCTGTACCTCAAGGGGCCGACCGGCGGGTTCGCGCAGATTCCCTCAGCACTGGCCGGCCAGCTCTACGACCCGTCGGTCATCCTCAACCCCGACAAGGGCGTCCCGGCCGTCCTGTCCAGCGTCACCGGCGCGACCCTGGTCAGCAGTGACGACAGCACCGCGGTGGTGTCCGGGACCGTCCCCAAAGACGTCGTGACGTCCCTGGTGCCCGGCATCAACTCCGACGTCAAGGCCACCTTCACCATCGAACAACCCTCGGCCGAACTGCAATCGGCGCAGTTCGAGCTGAACGGAGCAGACGGCAAACCGGCGACCGTTGACGTGCAGCTGTCGGCGCTGAACGAAGCCGTCACGATCGCCCCGCCGTCCTGACGGCGCAGGCAGGTGACCTGGGCGGGCGGGTGGTGACCGGCGCGCCGCCGCGACGCCGATGGGCCATCGGCGCCGCCGGTGCGGCGGTGCTGCTGGCGGCGCTGGACGCCTACGTGGTGGTCGGACTGCTGGTCGACATGGTGCGCGACCTCGGTATCCCGGTGAACCGGCTACAGCGCGCCACCCCGATCGTCACCGGATTCCTGCTCGGGTACGTCGCCGGGATGCCGCTGCTGGCCCAACTCTCGGACCGATTCGGCCGGCGGCGGGTGCTGCAGGGCTGCCTGATCGGGTTCGCGATCGGCTCCGCGGTGACGGCTCTGGCCACCGGGCTGCCGTTGCTGGTCGGCGGCCGGGCGGTGCAGGGCATCGCCGGCGGCGCGCTGCTGCCCGTCACGATGGCACTGGTCGCCGACCTGTGGACCGAGCACCGGCGATCGACGGCGTTGGGCGTGGTCGGCGCCGCCCAGGAACTGGGCAGCGTGCTGGGCACGCTGTACGGGGTCGCCGTGGCCGCCGCGTTCAGCGCGTCCGCATTCTTCTCCGACATCCAGCCGGAGAGCTGGCGGTGGGTCTTCTGGGTCAACCTGCCGCTGACGGTGCTGGCGATGGTGATCGTTCAGCTCACCGTCCCCGGCGGCCGGCCGGCGTACACCGGCGTCTCCGTTGACCTGGTCGGCGGTGCCCTGCTCGCCGTCGCGCTCGGTCTGCTGGTGGTGGCCCTGTACAACCCCGACCCCGAAACCAGCGTGCTGCCATCGTGGGGACCGGTGACCCTTGGTGGCGCGGCCATCGCGATCGTCGGATTCCTGTTGTGGGAGAGGCATTCCCGCACAAGACTGTTCGACCCTGCCGACGTCCGGATGGGGCCGTTCCTGGCGACGCTCGGGGTCAGCTTCGCCGCCGGCGCCGCCCTGCTGGTCACCCTGGTCGACGTCGAACTGTTCGCGCAGACGCTGCTCGGCATGGACTCGGCAGCCGCGGTGGCCGTCCTCAGCCGGTTCCTGATCGCGCTGCCGCTTGGGCGCGGTCGCGGGTGGCTGGCTTTCCTCCAGGCTGGGGGAGCGGTGGGTGGCTGTCGCCGGCCTGGCGTTGGCCGCCGTTGGTTACCTGTTGATCTCCCGCTGGCCGCTGGACGTGCTGGCCGCCGAACACCCCCTCGGCCTGCCGGTGCTGGACACCGACCTGGCGATCGCCGGGTTCGGCCTCGGCCTGGTGATCGCCCCGGTGTCCTCCGCCGTGCTGCGGTTGGTCCCGCCGGCCAGGCACGGCATCGCCTCGGCAGCGGTGGTGATTGCCCGGATGACCGGCATGCTGGTCGGCGTTGCCGCGCTGACAGCGTGGGGGTTGCACCGGTTCGCTGAGCTGACCGCGGACCTGAACACACCGCTTCCGATCGGCGTCTCGGCCGAGGAGTTCACCAAACAGATCGACGCTTACCGGCAGGCGTTGTCGCTGGCGCTGCTCACCCAATATCGGGAAATCTTCCTGATCACCGCGGCAATCTGCGCCGCGGGTGCGGCACTGTCGGTGTTCGTCCCGCGGAAGGCCCGGCCGGAAGGCTAGCCGATATCGATCAGCGGTTGGACCACAACGGTTCCACCAGTCGCCATTCCGCGTCCCAGCGGGCCCGGCTGCGGACGTTCATCCGGTGCCGGACCAACCCGTATATCGAGCCCAGCAGCAACCCGAGCGACGAGCCACCCGCCGAGGCCGACGATGACGGCCCTGGCGGCCGCGTCGGTGAGGTTCAGCGGTGCTTCGGTGACGGCCCCAGAACGGTCCAGCCAGATCGAGACATGGTCCCCGGCATACTGTCCCGAGGTGACCGGGATCAGCCCGATCTGCACGGACCCGTTGCTGGCCACCCAACTCGCGGAAGCCGCCATCGGTCCGCCCAGCGGGATGCCGTGCGAACTGAGTTGCGGCAACGGCGCATCGGTCAGCAGTTGGGCGGTCACCATGGTGCGCTCGGCATTCTCGTCGGCGGCAGGTCGCCGACCCGTTCGCCCACAACGTCCAGCCGACGATCGCGGCTATCGGGATGGTGACGATCCAGAGCACGATCAGGGTCAACCCCAGGGCCGCCCGGCCGCGGTCACACGACCGCGCCATCGGGTTGTGCCAGACGGTGAACATCAACGCATGCGGCCGTTCCCAACCGTCGGGTTGGGGCTGCGCCGACCGGGCCGCGCGCATCAGACCAGGACGTTGGGTCGGACGACGACGACCGGGCAGGCGCTGTGCATGATCAACGCGTGGCTGGTGGAGCCCAGCAGCATGCCCTTGAATCCGCCGCGACCACGGCTGCCCACCACGATCAACGCGGAGGTCTCGCCGTAGCCGAGTAGCGCGGGCGTCGGCCTGCCGTGCACCACGGTCTGCTCGACGACGACATCCGGGTACTTCTCGTGCCATCCGGCGAGTCGCTCGGAGAGCAGCGCCCGTTCCTCGGTGTCGACCTCGGAGGGGTCGATGAGAATCGGATGCTCCGGGAAAGCCTCGTCGACGACCGCGTCGTTCCAGGAATGCACTGCGATCAGCTTCGCCCGGCGCAGCGCCGCGGCCTCGAAGGCGTAGGCGATGGCCGCCTCACTCGTCGGCGATCCGTCTACTCCGACCACCACCGGGCCATCGGGAACGGCGCGCTGGTGCGGATGGATCACCGCGACAGGGGCGGTGTTGGTCGAGGCGATCGCCATCGCGACCGATCCCAGCACGAGGCCGGTCAGCCGGCCGCTGCCACGGGATCCGACGACGGTCAACCTGGCCTGCTCGGACTGTGCCTGCAGGGCGGCGACCGGGTCGCCCTGGATCAGCCGGGTGTCGATGGTCAGCGTCGGATGGGTCAGCCGAAGGGTCGCGGCGGTGTCCTGCAGCAGTTCCTCGCCCTCGGTGCGCAACGCCGTCTGGGCGTCGTGCGACATCGGGTTGTGGCCCGGGAATCCACGGCCGGGCAGCGTGTAGGCGTGCACCAGACGCAGCACGGCATGCCGCCGGGCTGCTTCCTCGGCGGCCCAGCCGAACGCCGTATAGGACGATGACGAAGAATCGATCCCGACCACCACGAGATCGGTTCGGCTGCTGACCCTCTCGCGGTCGCTCAGCTCAGCGGGAGCGGTTTCGCCGATGCCGATCGGGGCGAGCAGTCCGTCCACCGACGCCGCCGATGCGGCCGCGACCGCCATCCGGACCGGGGCGGACTGGGTCGGCAGGTCGCTGTTGGAGTGCACGTGCTGAGCTCCTTCGGTGATCAATTCTGCGTGCTCGAGGGCCTCCAGGTAACGCTGCAAGGCCGCGTCATGACGTGACACGGGTGCGGTGCTGCCGATGACGGTTGTCCGCGCTTCCATCGCCGCGCGCTGACTTTCGTTGCCGGTCATCGTCCGCTCCTTTCCGCTTGACCCCGATGCCTGCCATCACCATCCCGCCCGAGCGTCGGGGCAGCCAGGGTCGAAGGACCCAGCCGCATGGGACTCAGGAGCAGATCAGGACAGCGGCACCGTTGACCCGGTCCGCGGCCAGGTCGGACAGCGCGCGGTCCGCCGCGGCCAGGGGGTAGGGCGTGGTGGTGACATCGAGATGGTGACGCCCGGCGAGTGCCAGGAAATCCCTGCCGTCGTCCCGGGTATTGGCCGTGACGCTGCGCAGCTCCCGTTCGTAGAACAGCTCTCGCTCGTAGTTGAGGGTGGGCACATCGGACAGGTGGATGCCTGCGACGGCGAGGATCCCGCCACGGTCAAGAGCCCGCAGCGCGACCGGAACCAGCTCACCCACCGGCGCGAAGATGATGGCCGCGTCGAGCGGCTCCGGCGGCGCGTCGTAGGCACCAGCCACCGAATCGACCCCGAGGTCGACAGCCAGCCGGCGGGCGTCCGCCGACCTGGTCATGACGTGCACGCGCGCACCGTATTCGGCGAGGGCGACCTGGGCGGTGAGGTGCGCGCTCGCGCCGAACCCGTAGATGCCGAGCCGGCCGCCGTGTTCCAGCCCGCTGCGCCGCAGGGCGCGGAAACCGATGATTCCGGCGCAGAGCAAGGGCGCGAGTTCGGCATCGGGATAGCCCGCCGGGAGTCGATAGGCGAAAGGTGCCGGCACCGTGGTGTATTCCGCGTAACCGCCGTCGGCATCCCAGCCGGTGTACCGCGAGTGCCGGCAGAGATTCTCCGCACCTCGGCGGCAGTACGTGCAGGTTCCGCAGGTGTGCCGCAGCCAGGCAACGCCGACCCGGTCACCGACTACGAAGTCGGTGACCTCAGAACCGAGATCGACTATCCGGCCGACGATCTCATGCCCGGGTGTGACGCCGTGGCGATGCACGGGCAGGTCACCCTCGCTGACATGCAGGTCGGTCCGGCACACCGCACACACGGTGACCTTGACCAGCAGATCGTCCGGACCTGGTGCGGGCACCCGGCGCTCGGACCAACTGAGCGGATGCGTGTCCATGGGTCCCGGACTTCGCACGGACCAGGCCTGCATGGTGCCCGGGATGGAATTGGGGGACGACGCGGTGGTGCTCACGCCCGTCATTCTCCCGCGTGTCCGGTATGGGCGGCAGGTGACCAAAGCCCCTGCCGCCGGGGACCTCCGGCAGATCCTCGGGCGCCCCGCCGGCACCTACCGTGAAGGCGCCATAGCGATCAACCACGGAGGCTTCTCAATGCGCGCTCGGGAGATCATGACCAAGTCGGTGCTGACGGTGTCGCCGACAGCGTCCGTGGGCAAGGCATCGGAGATGTTGACCTACCGAGGGTTCAGCGCACTCCCGGTGGTCGACGCGAACGGCACTTTGGTCGGCATCGTCACGGAGGCGGATCTGATCCGGAACCGGTTCCCCGAACATTCCGGCATTGAGACCGCCGCCGGCCAGAGCCCGGCCCGTACGGTCGCCGAAGTGATGACCACCCCGGTCGTTGCGGTCAGCCACGACGAGGACCTGTCGGTGCTGGCCAGGGTCATGCTCACGGACCACCGCCGATGTGTACCGATCGTCGACGGCACGAAACTCGTCGGTGTGGTGACCCGCCGGGACCTGGTCCGGGTGCTGTCGCGGACAGACGCCGAGATCGCCGCCGACGTCCGGAAGAACCTCCAGGTGCTCGGCGGCCAGGCGCGCTGGTCGGTGCAGGTGACCGACGGCGAGGTCGTCGTGCGGGATCTGTTCGACCAGGCATCGGATCGCGCGGTAGCCCAGGTGCTGGCCGAGGCCGTTCCGGGTGTGATCAGGGCCTCGATCCAGGCAACCGAGCCGAAGGCCGCTCCGGTTCAGGGCTGAGCTCCGGTTCAGGGCTGGGCACCGGTTCAGGGCTGGGCACTGGTCGTCGACAGGCCGACCTGGTGATTGCTGCCCCGCTGTCCCTGCTGTCCTTACCATGGGCGAGTGGAAATCTGGTGGATGCTCCCCATTGCGGCGGTCATAGCCCTGGTCATCGTGCTGACCTGGTCCACCCGCAGGAGAAGGTCGTACGTCGATCCGACCCAGGTCACCATCGATGCATCGCTCGCCGGGAAGGTGTCCGGCCTCTACCAGCAGGGCAAGAAGGTGGAGGCCGTCAAGCTGCTCCGGGAACAGACCGGGCTCTCGCTGGCCGATGCGGTCACCATCGTCGAGAAGATCGCCAAACGGTCGAAGTCCGGTTCGACATCGGGCCGCAAGACCGAAGTCAAGAAGGCGGCCGTGAACGAACCTGCGGCGGGCGCTGACGTGTCTCCGTCAACCGCGCCGGTCGACCTGGACACCGAACTCGAGGTGCGATCGCTGGTCGCCGACGGCGACAAGGTGGAGGCGATCAAGCTGGTGCGCGCCCGCACGGGCTGGAACCTCTCCCGGGCCAAGGACTACGTCGACGGGTTGTGACGCAAGGGATCTCACGCAGCGGTCAATTCCGTGACGATGGAGCGAACGACGCCCGCGTGCCGGGTGATCGACCGGTGCCCGGCATTCGCGGGGCGCAGCGTCACCACCTTGGAATCATCGGGATCAGGGATCGCGGACGTGGCCTTGACCACCCGGTCGGCGCCGCCGTGCAACATGACCCAGCGCGGGCCGGCGCTGAGCGCGGCCCCGCCCAGTTCGCTGAGGAACTCCGATCCCGGTCGCATCTGACGGGCGCACGGTCCGAGCGCGAAGCGGGCCAGCCACGTCCCGCCGTGCGGAGTGGCGATGGTGACGGCGGTTCCGGTCAGCGAGGCCAGACCCCGGCGCTGCACGGCCTCGCGAACGACCAGACCACCGAGGCTGTGCCCGACCAGATGGACCTTGCCGGCACCGGTCGCATGTAGGGCCCTGCGCGATTCGTCCACCAAACGGTCGGCGACGTCGCGCACATCCGTGGTGATCGCGTTGTAGCACAACGAGATCAGGCAGTTGAATCCGGCTGCGGCCAGTGCATTGCGGAGTGGCGCCCACACCCGCTCGCTGCCGCAGTAGCCGTGCACGAAGATCACCGGCGCCAGTCCCCGCTCGCCGTGTCCCCAATACCGGATCGACCTGGTCGACGACGGTGATTCGCCTGACCACCAATGTTGAGCGCGCACAGTAAACCTCCGAAGGGTCGGCTGATTGGCCCATAGCTGCTGGGCTGCAGTGGTTCTCGTGAGCTCCCCGGCGAACCCTGCGCGCGGGATCACGGCGCAGGATTTCCGCTAAGGGCTTCTCGAGGAAACGCAACGGGTTTTTCTCGGCCCGTCACGCCGATCAATACGGCGCCGGGCGGCATTCGGTTCGCGGGTGGTGCGGGTTTCTTCTGGGTTGCCTTCTGGTCCGGGGATCCTCGTCCTGACTGGTGTGAACTTGGACGCCCCAGCCGGGTTCAGGTTGTGAGCGCGGACACACTCAATCCAGAGCTATTGCTGCCCGGAAGGCCCTTACCGGCTCAGCGTCGCTGCCCTCGCCCGGCGGTCGTCACTGGGTCAGCGGTCTCCAGGACCTCGGCGACCGAGCGCCGGGGCGTGGCAGGCGGTTCGCGATCACTGATCGGGAAGCCGACCCGCAGAATCATCTGGGGGTGGGATTCGCCGCCGAGCACCGCGTTCCGGACCAGGCGGCGGGTGCGGGCCACCTCCAGCGGCTGGGTCAGCGGGCAGCTGGCGAGGCCGAATCCCGTCGCGGTCAGCAGGATGGTGCCGGTCGCCTCACCGGTCAGCAGCCACGAGTAGGCGTCGTCCGTTCTGCTGCCCAACACGATCAACGTGCCGACATCGCCCTCGGTGGAGCCGGTTCCGTCCACCGAGCTCTGCGCCGGCATCTCCGGGTGGGCGAAGTGCCGAAGCCGCACGCCGCCGTAGGCCGCGTCCGGCGGCACACTCCTGGCCGGCACCCCGTCATCCGATCCGAAATGCTGGCCGCTCCAGGCCTGAACCTCGGTGCGGTAGCCGACGTCGATGGACTCGATGTCGTCGGCCTCCGCCACCGCCAGCGCCA
The DNA here is from genome assembly GCA_963709895.1 of uncultured Actinomycetota bacterium. Lineage (GTDB taxonomy): Bacteria > Actinomycetota > Actinomycetes > Mycobacteriales > Nakamurellaceae > Nakamurella. Next base: position 98,955 of record CAVPYD010000020.1, read on the forward strand.
ATTCGTGGCGGGAATGCGGATCGGTCACCAAGCGCACGGTCATGCCGTAGGCGGCCGCGTTGCGGTTGATCTGGGTGACGGCGAAGGGGGGAAGTGCGGACTCGCGGTAGGGCCGCCGATCAGAGCGCCTGCGGCCGATCTGCGCGGCGAGCACCACGGCGTCGGCGGACGGCTCGGTCGGTTCGAGTTCGATCGCGGCGAGGTGCCGCAGATCGCCGCGATCAGGCAGCCGGTGAATAGTGCACGACCACCCCAGGGCGGCCAGCGACACCCGCAGGTGATGCAGCGCCGCACCGCAGCTGATGATCAGCTCGCGGCCTTCGGGATCGGTCGACTCGAGATTGCGGGATCGGTCGCCGTACAGGTGAATGGAGCGATCACCGATGCGCCACCGCCATGGCTGAGAATTGTGCAGCGACGGTGCTCGAACGGCCATCTCCAGGGCTGCGTGGATCGTGCCGCGCTCCGGGAATGCATCCTTCATGACCACTCGCCACCTCAGCCACATCTGCCAGCTCAGCGGACCTCCGCTGACCCCCATGGTCGGCCGCCCAACGATCACCTCACAGGGCCGAACGTCCCCCCACCCTGGGCATGATTCCCCGGAGTAGTTTTGCTCACGGCACCCACGCCGATCAGAGGAGTCCACGGTGGCAACCAGGAACGACGGCAGCCAGGAGAACGGCCGATTGTCCGGCGAAGCTGATCCTGCAGACGTCGCTGAGCAGCAGCAGAGCGTTGATCCGGACGCCGTGGCCGACGTGATCGACGAGGCAGCCGCCGAGATCGCCGTCGAGGCCGAACCGGCCGATGTGCTGGAACAGCGGCTGCCGGTCGGCGGCGAGGAGGACTATCCCCGCGGTTGACCCCCGGAAATCGAGGACCTTGATAGGGACCTTTGGCACTGATCGTCGCCGCGCGCGCCCGAGTAATGGTGTAGCGGGGATGCCCGGCTCATCGCTGTCGGGTTTCGGTGACCACGAGGGGATGTACCGCGATGGTTCTGGACAGGGCAAAGCTGATCCGTGAGTTGATCGAACCGCTACGGGTGAAACCCGGAACGAAAGTCAACCTGGCCAAGGATTACGACCCCGGGTACAAGGCGAGCTTCCTCCGCAAGAAGGACGGCGTCGAATTCCTCGAGGCGGGCGTCAGCCTGCTCGCCGAATACCAGGACAAGCTGGCCGCCCAGGACACCTGGGGAATGTTGGTCTGCCTGCAGGCACTGGACGCCGCCGGTAAGGACGGCACCATTCGACACGTGATGAGCGGGGTCAACCCGCAAGGGGTGCACGTGTCCAGCTTCAAGGTTCCCTCCTCGGAAGAACTGGACCACGACTACCTCTGGCGATATGCGCAACGGTTGCCGGCCCGCGGTGATATCGGGATCTTCAATCGATCCCACTACGAGGAAGTGCTGGTTGTCCGGGTCCATCCCGCGATCCTCGACGCGCAGAAACTGCCGCCGGGGACCAAGGGCAAGGACATCTGGGCGCGCCGGTACCAGGAGATCAACAACTGGGAGAAGTTCCTCGCCGACAACGGTTTCAAGGTCGTCAAGCTGTTCCTGAACCTGTCCAGGGAAGAGCAGAGGATCCGGTTTCTCAAGCGCGTCGACCTGCCGGAGAAGAACTGGAAGCTGTCGCCGAACGACGCCAAGGAGCGGGCGTTCTGGGACGACTACCAGGTGGCGTTCTCCGAGATGCTGACGCACACCAGCACGCCATGGGCACCGTGGTATGTGATCCCGGCCGATCGTAAATGGTTCGCCCGGAGCTGTGTGTCCGCCGTTCTCGCGCACACCCTGATGGACATCGATCCGAAATATCCGGTTGTCGATGCAGCCAAATTGAAGGAATTGGCGGAGGTGAAGGCACTCCTCGAGGCGGAAGCTCCGAAGGGGGCGTCACCGGATCCGTTCGAGGACGCACTGGACGCGGCTCAGGCGAAGGCGGCGGGACGATGACCATCAGTGCGCAGCCCCGCCCGGCGGGAGCGGACACCGAGTGGTACGGGTTGTCCGCGGACGCCGTCGAAACCACCCTGCACGTCGATCCGACCGCCGGTTTGACGGCGGACCAGGCCGCCACACTATTGGCGAAGAATGGCCCGAACGCGCTGCCGGAGGAGAAACCAAAACCGGAATGGCAGCGGTTCCTCGGTGAGTACCGCTCGTTCATGCAGGTCATTCTGGTGGCCGCGGGGGTGGTGTCGCTGCTGATCGCGGAGTGGAGCACGGCGGCCCTGCTGTTCATCCTGACCGTGGTGAACGCGGTGATCGGCCTGCGCGAGGAGGGCAAGGCCGAGAGCGCGATGAACGCGCTCAAGTCGATGATGAAGACCACGGCCAGGGTCCGCCGGGACGGCGTCGAGGCCGCGATTCCGGCCGACCAGGTGGTCGTCGGTGACGTTGTGCTGCTGACCGCGGGGGACCAGGTGCCCGCCGACGGGCGCATCGTCCAGGCCAATGCGCTGCAGATCGACGAATCAGCATTGACCGGTGAGAGCACGCCGGCCGGCAAAGGCGCCGAGGCGTTGGTCAAACACGATCTGGCCGCGGGCGATCAGACCAACATGGCGTTCATGAACACGCCGGTGACGCATGGCAGCGGTGTGATGGTGGTGACCGGCACCGGTGCCGATACGCAGGTAGGCCGGATCTCCGGACTCCTGAAGGCCTCCGGCGGCGAGCAGACCCCGTTGACCCGGCAGTTGACCAGGATGACGCAGTGGATCGCCTTGGCCGCGCTGGTCACGATGATCATCATGTTCGCCCTCGGGCTGTGGCGAGGCGAATCCGGCCGGGCGTTGTTCGTCACCGCGATCGCGCTGGCCATCGCGGCGATTCCGGAGGCGCTGCCCACCGTGGTCCAGGTGATCCTGTCGCTCGGCGCGGTGGGCCTGGCGAAGCGGAACGCGATCGTCAAGAACCTCTCTGCGGTCGAGACTCTCGGCTCCACCTCGGCGATCAACTCGGACAAGACCGGCACCCTGACGATGAACCAGATGACCGTCGTCGAGGTGTTGGACCCGACCGACCGATACACGATCACCGGGATGGGCTACGGCCTGGTCGGCACCGTGCAGCACACCCTCGGCGCTTCGGCGTCCATCGAGGACGCGATCATGCCGTTCCTGATTGCCAGCGACGCCAAGCTGGTGGACGGCAAGGTGGTCGGCGACCCGACCGAGGGCGCCCTGCTGGTGTTGGGGGCGAAGGCGGGGGTCAACACCGACTCCACCCGCGAGCTCTTCCCACGCCTCGCAACGCTGCCGTTCGACCCGACCTACAAGCTGATGGCCACCTTCAACAGCGTCACCGACAGCGCCGGCAACAAGGTGGTGCGGTGCTACGTGAAGGGCGCCGCACCGGCGGTGCTGGACCGCGCGGCCAGGGCTTTGTCCGGCGGGCAGGTCGTGCCATGGGACGACGCCCTCAAGGCCAAGGCGGACGCCGGGGTGGAGCGGCTCGAAGGTGAGGGCCTCCGGGTGATGGCCGCCGCCTACCGTGACCTGGATCCCGGCACGTTCCGGGCCGACGGCGACTTGCTCGGCTATGTCAGCGATCTCGTACTGACCAGCCTGGTCGGCATGATCGACCCACCGCGAGAGGAATCGCATGCCGCGGTGACGAATGCGCAGGCCGCGCACATCCGAGTCCGGATGATCACCGGCGACGACGTGACGACCGGCGCCGCGATCGCGAAGAAGCTGGGTATCCCCGGCGATGCGATCCTGGGGGCCGATTTCGCCGCACTGCCCGAGGCGGAACGGTTGACGCGGATCGACACCATCGGCGTGGTCGGACGGGTGGCGCCGGAGCACAAGGCGCTGCTCGTCGAGACCCTCCGCAAGAAGGGCGATGTCGTTGCCATGACCGGTGACGGCGTGAACGATGCGCCGGCGATCAAGGCCGCGGACATCGGTATCGCGATGGGCACCGGTACGGAGGTCGCGAAGAACGCCGGGCGGATGATCCTGTCCGACGACAATTTCGCCACGATCGTTTTCGCGGTTGAGCAGGGCCGGAAACTCTACGACAACCTGATGAAGTACGTGCGGTTCATCCTGGTCACCCTGGTGGCGTTCGTGCTCACCTTCCTCGGCGCGACGATCTTCAACATCGCTGCGGGACAACCGTTCACGCCCGGTCAGATCCTCTGGATCAACTTCCTGATCGACATGCCGCTGGGCATCGCGCTGGGATTCGACCTGGAAACCCCGGGTTTGATGAAGCGCCGGCCGCGGCCGAGGGACAAGGGCATCGTTGACATCTGGATCATCGTGATGTCCCTGCTGACCGGTGGTTTCATGGCCGCCTGCCTGCTCGGGTTGATCCAGTTCGGGACCGTGCACGAGAACAGCGCCGTGGTCGGAGCCACCCTGGCCATCACCGCGTTCGCGTTCTTCCGCATCGTCTGCACGTACGAGAGCCGCAGCATGCGGGACTCGGTCTTCCACGCCTCCACCTTCGATTGCAAGCAGATCAACCTCATCTCGCTCGGCGAGATCGTGCTGGCCTTCCTGGTGACCGAGTTCGATGTGCTGCAACGGGTGCTGGGCACCACGGGTCTGAGCGGCGGGCAGTGGCTGCTGGCCATTGCCCCGGCGGTCGCGCTGTTCCTGCTCTGGGAGACCGGGAAGTGCATCGTGCGGTTCCGGGCCAGGCATGAGGTCAACGCCGCCGTCTAGTTGTCGCCATCGAGCCGCCACTCCCTGTCCCTTGCCAGCAGAATTGGGGACTGAAAGTGGCGGCTCGGATGAGCGACCTCGTCAGCCGCCCCTCTCGGCTCTATCTTTGATGCCGCGCAACATCTTCTGGCTCATCACGAAGCTGACAGTGGCGATGGGCTCGACCATCAACGGCGCCCAGCGACTGTTGTAGGAATAGCGCTCCCGCATCACCAGGCGGGTCGTGCCGTCGGGTTCGGGCTCAAGGACGAACGCCCAGGTGAAGTCGTACGGCGACGGTGGTTGACCGGCCGGCGCGCCGCCGCGCAGGACCAATGCACGGTCGACGTCGGCGATCGCGACGTCCAAAGGCACCTGAGGATGGATCCGCACCTGATCGCCGACCGAGATCTGCTGCCATTCCGGAACCAGGCGGTCGACGCTGTGCATGTCGCACCGGGCGACGGCGTTCTCCAGGAAGTCGTAGCTGTACAGGCCGCCGCGGCCCTGACCCATCTGCGCCAGCCACGGCCACACCTTGCCGGCCGGAGCGTCGATGGCGATGGTGCGGGTGGCGCTCAGGTCGGCAGCAGGCAAGATTCCGTCGCCGGGCAACGTGGCGCCGACCTCGGCGTCTGTCGCCCGCCACCGCAGGTGCCAGCGCCGCAACACCAACAGCGCGGCGACCTTCACCCCAACGACGGCGACGACGCCCACCAGCACCCGTTTGGCCATGACCGGGCCCTCCTGACCCGACGACCGTAGGGCTCGTCAGTCCGAACCTGGAAGGGTCGAAGGTCCTGTCTCGCGAGGCCGGACATTCAGCGGCGCAACACTTTCGAGTGATGCCTCGGCAGTGGCATCCCTCTATCGGCTATTCCCCCCTATCCAAGGAGTGAACCTCACTCCTCGAACGCTGCCCGCAGCCGCACGGGTTTTAGACTCGAATTCTGACCGACATCCCAGCGGCAGACACAACACAACCCGAGGATGCGCACCCGTGAATCCGCAGGCCGGCCACTCGGGTTCCAGGATTCTCCATTACTTGCGCAGTTTTCCGGTCATTATCGCCATCGTGGCGGCTATTGTGCTGGGTCTTGGCAGCGGCGTCGCCTACGGTTATTTCGCCGCCACCGGTTCGGGGGCCGGCGCCGCGGGCGCCGGGACAATGCAGACCGTGGCAGTGGTCACCGGTGGGACCCCATCGATGCCCCTGCTGCCGGGTGGGCCGGCCGGGGACCTGATGTTCGACGTTGCCAACACCAACGACTTTGCGGTCACACTCGCGGCCGTCGCGGTGAGCAGCGATGGCGAGATTCGTTTCGACAAGGCCCATTCCACGTGCGCGACCACGAACGGCACTGCCGTCGTGACGGTGCAGGTCCCGGCAGGCCAATTGAGCCAGGTGATCCCGGCGAACACCACCGCGCAGGTCGATCTTGCCGGAGCGGTGCGCATGGATCTGGCGGCCGCCAACAGTTGTCAAGGTGCGACCATCAGCGTCCCGATCATGATCAGCGTGCAGGCACCGTGAGGTCATGGCGTTCCGTGCAGCTGATCACGGTCCTGGCCTGCGTTCTCGGACTTCTCGTGGCGATGGGCGGCGCGGCCTTCGCCTACTGGCGGACGATCGACAGCGCGGACGGCGGCCAATCGCGCGCCGATATCCTGCCAATGGGTGCGACGCCGATCGCCACGACAACGCCGGTGCCGACAAAAGGCACGGTCACTCTCACTTTCTCCGCAGCGGAAACCACCATCGGGCATTTTCCGATCCCGGCCAAGAATTACCTCATCACCCGATTTGCGGCCGGCGGCGGTTGGGGGACCGCGGTCACCGCGGTGTGCTCCGGTACCGATCCCATCACCTGCACCGAATCCGAGGTGCCCGAGGGCCGGTGGCAGTACGCCGACACGCCGACCTACGGGACCAACTGGTTCGGAACACCCAGCGTCCGCAGCGCCCCGGTGACGGTTGACACGACGTCACCGGTGGTGGCCGTTAGCACTCCGGTCTCCGGGACCACCTACGGGACGAATTGGTCGGGGATGATCACCGGTTCGGCGGGCGACACCGGCGCCGGAGTGGTGGGCGTCGGGGTGTCCGTGCAGAGCACTGTGACCGGTTTGTGGTGGAACGGCGTCAGTTTCGCGGCCACCGCTCAGACCTTCCTCGCCGCGTCGGGCACGACCTCGTGGACGTTCGCGCTGCCGTCGTGGGCGTTGACCAGCGGCAGCGGCTACCGGGTGACCGCGACGGCGACGGATGGGACCGGAAATGTCGGGCTCAGTGCCATCACGTCCTTCGTCTTCGACAACACGCTGCCGGTCGTGGTGATCGGATACCCGGTATCGGGCAACGCCTACGGCCCGAACTGGTCCGGCGCGATCGGCGGCAGCGTCGCCGACCCGGACGCCAACCTGACCGACGTCAGCCTGACCATCGCCGACAGCACGGCCGGCACCTGGTGGAACGGGGCCGGGTGGCAATCGACTGCCGCCTCGGTCGGCGCCACCGGCACCAGCACCTGGAGCTACCCCCTTGCCGTGACCCAACTCACCGACGACCACCGGTACGCGGTCGTCGCCGTCGCCACCGACGCCGTCGGCAACATCGGAATCAGCAGCACCAGCAGTTTTCGGGTGGACGTCGCCGCCCTGTCCGTCGCGATCAGTTACCCGGTGACGACCGCTGCCTACGGCGGCAACTGGACCGGGACCCTGGTCGGCACCGCCGCTGACAGTCACCCGAACCTGGCCGGGGTGACCCTGACCATCACCGATACCACTGCCGCGACCACCTGGACGGGCAGCGCCTGGTCCGGCACCCCGAGCACGGTGACCGCCGCCGGGACCACCTCGTGGGATTATCCGTTGGCATCGAATCAACTCACCAGCGGCCACCGCTACACCGTGGCGGCCCGGGCAATGGATCTCGCCGGGAACACCGGAACCAGCACCGCGGTGAGCTGGACCTACAACAGCACCGCGCCGACCAGTGTCATCACCTCGCCGGTCTCCGGCACCGGCTACGGGGCCAACTGGGCCGGGACACTTGCCGGTGCGGCCGCGGCGGGCGCCGGGCTCTCCGTCGCCAGCGTCGCACTCAGCATCGAAAACACCAGCGCCGCAACGTATTGGACCGGGGCCTCCTGGACGACAACGGCGACCAGCGTGGTCGCCGACGGCACCGGTAACTGGACGTACCCGCTGCCGTCCACCGCATTGACCAGCGGTGCCACCTACACGCTGCGCGCCACCGTCACCGACAACCTCGGCAACACGAGCACCACCGCGGTGACGTGGACCTACAGCACCACACCTCCGGCCGTCGCCATCACTTCTCCGGTGGGCGGCACCAGTTACGGCGCCAACTGGACCGGCACGATCACCGGCACCGCCGGTGCCGCCGCCACTTCGGTCAAGGTGTCGGTGCAGAACTCCACCACCGGACTGTGGTGGAACGGCAGCGCCTTCTCCGCAACCGCGGCGACCCTGCTACCTGTTTCCGGAAGCTCTTCGTGGACGTACCCGCTTCCCGCATCGGCGCTGAGCACGGGCAGCAGTTACGTCATCGCCGCGAACGTCACGGATGCAGCGGGCAATGCGGGCACCAGCGGCGGAACGACGTTCGCCTTCACCACCACCGCGCCCACCGGCGCCATCAGCTACCCCGTCACCGGTACGACGTACGGCGCCGACTGGGTCGGCACCATTGCCGGGACTGCCACCGCCGGCAGTGGGCTGACCGTGGCGAGCGTCCGCCTCACCATCCAGAACACCAGTGCCGCAACGTATTGGACCGGCACCGGGTGGTCCGTAACCCCGACCACCGTGAGCGCCACCGGTGCGGCGTCCTGGAGCTACCCGCTTGCGGCCGCGGCGTTGTCCGGCGCCAACAGCTACGCGGTCGCCGCCACCGTCACGGACTCCGCCGGCAACAGCGCCACCGGTACCGGCAGCACCTGGGCCTATGCGGCCGCGCCCGGGAAGCTGAAGATCACCTCGACCGCGGTATCCGGTGCGGCTTCCGGGGCAGCGTCGCTGGGCCCGATCACCGTGCAGGCACAGGATTCTGTCGGCAATCCGGTCACCGCGCCGGCTGGCGGAATCACCGTGGCGGTGTCCTCGAACTCGTCGGGCGCAACGGTGTTCTCGGCTAGCTCCGGTGGTGCCGGGACGTCCAGCGTGCTGATCCCTTCCGGGTCGTCCAGCGTCAGCTTCTACTTCGGCGACACCAAGGCCGGCACACCCACCATCAGCGTGACAACGGCGGGAGCGAGTGGCGGAACCCAAACGGCCACCATCACTGCCGCGGCGGCCAACAAGCTGGTATTCGGTCAGCAGCCGACCAACGCTCCCCGAAGTACGGAATTCACCCCGACCGTCATGGCGCTGATTCTCGATCAGTTCGGCAACCAGACCACCAGCACCGCAGTGGTGACCATGGCGATCCAGTCCGGTCCCGCGGCCGGCGGATTGTCCGGCGGCCGGTCGCGGCAATCCGTCGGCGGCGTGGCGACGTTCCCGGGGCTGTCGATCTCCGGCGGGAGTTCCGCTGGCACCTACGTGCTGCAGGCAACCGCCTCCGGGTTGGTCTCGGTGTCCAGCAACTCCTTCGTCATCACCGACCGGTGAGCGAGGTCGAGGCGAACCGGCGCCGCTGCTGAGTGGTTGACAGCGAAGTCGGGCATCGTCCACCACTCCGGCTCCGGATTCTGGTGGCGGCGGAGCCGGCTACCTCGTAGACCCGCTCACCGTTCCTCCATGCCGGGGGAGCAGTCTGTCAGGGTGGCCCGATTCACTCCGACAGCGATCACCCACCCGATCGTTCTGGCGCCAATGGCCGGTGGACCGGGGACGCCCGCGTTGGCTGCGTCGGTGTCGACCGCTGGGGGTCTTGGCTTCTTGGCCGCCGGCTACAAGTCGGTCGAGGCGGTGCAGCGCGAATTGGCGGAGATCCGCTCGTTGCTGGCTGCTTCGGCGCCCTACGGTGTCAATCTCTTCGCGCCACCCGGTCATGGTGCCGGGGTCGCTGGGGTGACGGCATATGCGGAGCGTTTGCGCGAAGAGGCGGACCGGCAGGGCGTCACCCTCGGCCTCCCTCGTTGGGACAACGACTCCTACGAGACCAAGCTGGAATTGCTGTGTGCGGAGCACGTTCCGGTCGTCTCGACGACTTTCGGCTGCCCTTCTCCGGCGGAGGTGGACCGATTGCACGATGCCGGGTCCGCCGTCTGGGTCACCGTGACGACGGTCGAGGAGGCCCGGTTCGCTCAGCAGGCCGGTGTGGACGGCCTCATCGTGCAGGGTGTCGAGGCGGGTGGACACCGGGGCAGCTTCGACGACACCCAACCCGGCGACTTCGGACTCCTCGCTCTCCTTCAACTGGTTGCAGCCGACATCGACGACACGGTAGCGCTGATCGGCACCGGAGGGCTGAGCACCGGACAAGGCATCGCGGCGGTGCTGGCGGCCGGCGCGGCCGCGGCCCAACTGGGGACAGCATTCCTGCTCTGCCCCGAGGCCGGCACCAGCCAAGCGCACCGCGAGATGATCCGCCGCCAGGCTGCGCCGACCGCCCTGACCCGGGCATTTACCGGCCGAACCGCCCGAGGCATCAGCAACCGATTCCTGCGCGAGCACACTGCAGACGCGCCCAGCGCCTATCCCGAAATCCACCACCTGACCGCCCCGCTGAGGTCCGCGGCTCGGGCCGCGGGCGATGCGGACGGATTTCACCTGTGGGCAGGACAGGTCTACCCGCTTGCACGACCAACCCCTGCAGCCGAACTCGTGCTGACCCTTGCCGCCGACGCCCGAGATGCGCTGCTGACCGCAGCAGAGCGGATCACGACACGGGACCGGCCGTCCCGGTAGCCGGGGTGGCGATCCTGTTGCGGTACACGCAGGGCTAACCAGGGAACGACGTCCACTTCCCCTCGGAGATCACCTCGACGGTGCCGTCGGACACGGTGATGGCCGTCTCGTCATCGATCGCGTAGGCCGGACCCGCGATGCCCGCGGCCCATTTCTCCGCATATGCCAGAGTGTTCGTCGGCATCTCCTCATGGTCCAGGTGCGGAAAGATCGAGAAGTCGACCATCCCGAGGCAGCGGTCGCCATCGGCGGGGTTCCACGACACGAACTCGTCCCCGATCCGGGGAGTCATCACCATGCTTCCAGCGCTCACCCCCACCCAGACCTTCTCGGGGAGCGAGGCCAGGAGGTCCAGCAACCCTGACTTTTGCAGCCAGTGGCGCAGATACATGGCGTCGCCGCCGTCCACGTACAGCACGTCGACGTCGCGAACCCACGGGACCCATCGATCCTCGGCGATGCTGGGCAGTGCGGTGAGTTCCAGCACGCCGAGCGACTTCCAGCCCAGGTCGGCATGGTCCGCTATGAAGCGCCACACGGAGTTCGGCGTGCACCAGGGGTGGCCGTATTCCGCTGTGGGAATGCACAGCGCGGTGGTCTCCGCGATGGGCTTGCCCACCAGATCGACCAGCGCATGACGGATGCTCGGGTTCGTCACGCCACCGGAGGTAAGAAGCAGCTTCACAGATCATCTCCCAGATCGACCGACGACAAATGGGCGCGGCTGAATAGACCGCCGGCCGCAGCAGAACTCATCGTCGAACCACCGCGAAGACTGATGGCGGCGGGCGGTGCTCGACGAGCGACGGTCGACCATTCCCGTTGCGTTGTCGATGGCCAGCATTGCAAATGCTGCATCGATGACCCTGCTTGGTCACGGATGAATGGAGGACGCGGACGTCCCGCCCGCAGGTGGATGTCTGCGGGCGGGACAGGCTAGGTAGCGGGTTTGTGGGTGGGTCAGGGTGAGAGTTCCTCGAGGACTTTGCCTTTGGTTTCGATGCCGAAGAATTTGGTGGTGAGGCCGCCGATGACGGCGATGACGGCGAAAAGTACGAAGACGTATTGGATTCCGACGCCGGCCACGATGAAGCCGACCAGGACCGGGCCGAGGGAGGATCCGGCGCGGAGCCAGGCGCTGCCGAACCCGGTGCCGATGGCGCGGAGCCGGGTGGGGTAGAGCTCGGCGGAGTACAGGTACAGGGAGAACGAGATGGTCTGCAGGATGGCGTAGGCGATGGTGGCGCCGACCAGGATCTGTACGGCTGAGGTGGCGCCGAGCAGGGCGAGGGCGACCAGCGGGATCACCGCGAGCATGAACGCGGCGTAGTACCAGCGTTTGCGGCCGACCTTGTCGATCAGCAGGGCGCAGGCGACGGAGGCCAGCACGCCGAACGCTGAGGTGGTCCATCCGTAGAGCAGGCTGGTCTGCAGCGGGATGTCGAACACCTGGGTGTACAGGGTGGGCAGCCAGGTGATCATCCCGTTGTTGATGGTGTAGACGGCGATCCAGAGCACCCAGATCATCAGGGTGCGCTTGAGGTAGATGCCCTTGAACAGTTCCCGCCAGTCCGACTTCTGGGTGGCCCTGGGATCCACGGGTCGAAGAACTGGTTCGGGGAGGGGTTTGCCTTCCTTGACCGCTTCGTTCTCCAGCATGGAGACGATCTTCTCGGCCTTGCCGAACCGGCCCTTGGAGGCCAGCCAGCGCGGGGATTCGGGCATCAGTACCCGCAGCGGGATCATGATCAGCGCGGGGATGATGCCGACGATGAACAGCGCCCTCCACCCGAACTCCGGGACCAGGAAGTAGGCGGAGATACCGGCGAACAGCAGCCCGATGGGGAAGATCAGTTCGTAGAGCAGGAAGAACCGGCCCCGTTTCTTGGCGCCGATGAATTCGTTGATGTACGCGGAGGCGACGGGGACTTCACCGCCGGTGCCGATGCCTTGCAGGAACCGGAACAGCATCATCGAGGCCCCGCTGAACGCGAACAGGCACGCGATGTCCATCGACACGAACAGCACGATGGTTATCAGCAGGACCGGTAGCCGGCCGATCCTCTCGGCGAGCCAGCCGAAGCCGATGGCGCCGAACAGTTGACCGACGTACCCGGCGGACAGGATCAGCCCGACCTCGGCGGGGCTCAGTCCCCACAGTTTGACCAACTGCGGCATCGCAAAGGCGATGACCAGCACGGTGTAGGCGTCGAAGAAGGTGGCGGATCCGATGATGACCCGGATCCACAGCAACCGTTTGGTGACCGGGATCCGTTCCAGCCGGCCCACCAGAAGGGCGTTGGCGTTGGCGTTGGCTGCTGCCTCGCCGGTGAGATGAGTTGTCATGATGGTGTGGGTTTTCCTCGCCCTCCGCTGGGCGCGGAGTCCGTCGGGACTGCACTGTCACCGAACCGGGATCCCCTCAGCATGGCGGCACAGCGCCTGGTGCGAAAGGGGTGTGGTCCCGGTGGGTGGGGCCGCCGCGGCTGGCGGCGGACCCCACCCCGTGATCCGCCGGCGCTGGGCCGGGTACGGATCGGTGCGGGGCACGGTCCGATCGGTCCGGGCGGCGTGCCCCGGGACCGTTCAGTGACCGGCCGGATCGTCAGCGAGGCGGTCGGCCCGGGCTGACGGCAGCTGGGTCAGATGATGCCGGCGGCCTTGAGGGCGTCGGCGATCTCGACGTCGGCGCCGTCGGCCAGCGGCAGCAGCGGGCTGCGGACGGTGGCGTGCGGCAGGATGCCGCGGGCGACCAGGGCGTGCTTGAGGGCGACGGTGCCCTCCATGTGAGAGCCGCGGTGGTAGACGGCCTTGGTCACCGGCAGCAGCTGGTCGTGGATCTTCTTCGCGGCGGTCCAGTCCTGCGCCTTGCCGGCCTTGATGAACTCGACGAGCAGTTCGGGGGCGATGTTGCCGTAGCCGACGAGCAGGCCGTCGACGTCCATGATGGTGTGCAGCAGGTATTCGTCGTGGCAGGAGAAGATCTGCAGGTCGGGGTACTCGCGGCGGAGCACCGGGATCTCGGTGTCCCAGCGGCGCATGTTCCGCACCCCGTTCTTGGTCCAGAACACGCCTTCCTGGCCGGCGATCTCCAGCTGGGTGTCCAGGTTGTAGGTGGCCTTGGTGTTGTCCGGGTACTGGAAGAGGATCTGCGGCAGCCCGGCCTCCTCCCAGATGGCGCGGTACCGGTCCTGCGGGGCGCCGTCCTGGTAGCCGAACCGCAGCCACCCGTGCGACGGGTAGGTCAGGGCGGCCTTGGCGCCGGCGGCGACGGCCCGCTGGGCCTCCTCGACGGCGACCTTGGTGCCCTCGGCGGTGATGCCGGCGACGATCGCGACCTGGTCGCCGACCTCGTGCACCAGGGTCTCGATGACCTTGACTTGCTCGTCCTGGGTCAGGAAGGTGCCCTCACCGGCGTGCCCGAGCACGACCAGCGACTTCACCCCGTCGATCGAGGCCAGGAATTTGCCCAGGTCGGCCAGCGCGGCGTAGTCCACGTCGCCGTCGACCGTGAACGGGGTGACCGGGGCGGGGTTCAGACCACGTAGATCCAGATTTCCGAGAGACATCGTCGGCTCCTCCTTGGGAAGCTTTGCGGGAACGTTCCTGTCCATTCGTGTTCTTGACGACTGGAACGTTTACGGGAACGATTGCAACTATGACCCCTCAGCCATCGGACGTCAACCCTGAGTTCGGGGAGACTGCCGTCACACCCGTACGCTCACCGGCGTGGTGACCTTGCGAGATGTGGCCCGGGTGGCCGGTGTGAGCGTCTCCACCGCGTCCCGGGTCCTGGACGAACGGCTACCCGCGTCGAAGTCCGCGGCCGCGGAACGGGTCCGGGTCGCCGCCGCCGACCTCGGCTATGTCCGCGACCCGCTGGCGTCGGCCATGCGCCGGTCCGGCACCAGCACCATCGGGGTGATCGTGCCCCGGCTCACCGACACCGTGATGGCCATGCTCTACGAAGAGATCGCCGCCGCGGCCGCCGCCCGCGGCCTGTTCGCCGTCGTCGCCACCACCCAGGACAGTCCCGAAGCAGAACGCCAGGCGGTGCAGTCCCTGCTGCACCGTCGGGTCGACGGGATCATCCGCGCCACCGCCCGCACCGGTTCCCCGCTGCGCATCGACGGCGACGCCAGGCAGGTCCTGGTCCTGCGCACCGACGGTATCCACCCCGCCTCGATCGGCGACGACCACCTCGGCGGCTATCTGGCCACCCGCAAACTCATCGACCACGGCCACCGCCGGATCGGGCTGATCATGGGACCGGAATACGCCACCACCGCCGTGCAACGCCGGGCCGGCTACCGGGCCGCGCTCACCGAAGCCGGTATCGGACTGGACGACTCACTCATCGCTGGCGACGCTTACACCATGGAAGCCGGCGAGGCCGCCGCCAACATCCTGCTCGACCGCCCCGATCCGCCCACCGCGATCTTCGCCGTGAATGACAACAACGCCATCGGCGCCATGGCCACCGCCGCCGCCCGCGGCCTGGTGATCCCTGACGACCTGTCGATCATCGGCTACAACGACATCCCCGTCGTCAGCCGCCTACCCGTGCCACTGACCACCATCCGCGAACCCTTCAACCACATCGCCCGCGGCGCCATCGACCTCCTCCTCGACGAAACCCCAAACCCCACCGGCGAAGTCCGCACCATCGTCGCCACCCCCACCCTCATCCCGCGCAAGTCCACCGCAGCACCCCGGGCCCGGTAACAATCCGATAAGTCGGGCAGCACCAATCGGGCCCCGAGCGCACGTGGCCGACACCAAAGGGCAGACCGGCTGTTTGTCGCCGTGCGGGTGGGATGCCCGGTCAGGGACGGCCGTGAAGTGGTGCCGGGTTTTCCGGGGGTGGTGGCGACAGCCGCGCCACTCACCGAAGCGACGGTAGCTTTCCGGGATGGCCTACGACTCGTCGCCTGAGCTGCTCGTCCTGCACGCTGTCCGGATTCAAGGGATGACGGACAGGAGCGGTATTGCCCAGCGCTTCGCCCTCGACCCCAACACGGTTCAGGAACTACTGCTGGATGACGAGGCCTTCGGCTGGGTGCAGCGGGTCGGCTTCGCAGACGTGAGCGGCTGGTCTCTCACCGCAGCCGGCCGGGACAAGTGCGGCCGAATGCTGGCTGAGGAACTGCAGGTGTCCGGCGCGCGTACCGCGGTGGAGGCGGCCTATGGCTCCTTCATCCAGCTGAACGATCGATTGCTGACCCTGATGACCAAGTGGCAGATCCGGCCGGAGCCGTGGAACCGGATGGCGCCGAACGACCACAGCGATTGGTCCTGGGACGAGGACGTCCTGAAGGGCCTTGCCCAGCTCTCGCGCGGCCTGCAACCCATCGGTGATCAGCTTGCGAACGCGTTGTCGCGCTTCGCTTTCTATCCGGACAGGTTCTCTGCGGCATTGGGTCGGGTCGACCGGGGTGACCGGAAATGGGTCGACGAGCCGAAGATCGACTCCTGCCACACCGTTTGGTTCGAGCTTCATGAAGATCTTCTCGCGACCTTGGGCTTGGAGCGCGGTGCCGACGGCGAGCGGCCGTGAGGTGAAGGACACCGGGTCTCGATGCGGACGCACCGCGCTCCGTCGGACACGGCGGCTCCATACCATCCGTCGACACGAACCCCATTGGCCGACGCGGGGTTGCGGCAATGGTGTTCGACAGTGGTGGCGAAAGGAGGCTTTCCACTCACCAGCGCGACCGTAGCGATCAGCTCTGCGGGGGCGGGACATCGGCGACGTCGACGACGTCGAGCCACTCGGTCCGGCTGATCTTGTCGTCGGTGCGGATCTTGTATCCGGAGTGCTGCTCGCGCACCACGATGCGGCCGGCCCGGTAGCGCGCCACCGCGGCCGGGTCGCTGGAGCCGATCAGCCTGGCCTGCGCGAAGAACGTGCCGTCCGGGGTGGGGGTCACGCCCATCGCCTTGCTGATCGCGTTGTTGTCGATGGTGATGTCGGTCGGTGATCCGGCCGGGGCGCCGGCCGGCGTCGGGAAGGCCCGCCACCGCAACTCCGCGATGAAGGAACGATCTTCGATGTGTTTGCCGGTCAGCGAGACGTCGTAGTCGATGCCGGTGGCGGACCGCGAGCGGATGGTCATGGTGCGCGGCGCCTGCAGGGGAATCCAGTCGGAGGTGACCATGCGGGAAACCCGGGCGCCGGCCGGTGATTCCGGTTGGTAGCGAACCAGTCCCAGGCGCAGCAGTGCGGGCCGGCCACCGGGGATGTCGACGTCGAGGTCGGCGAACCACTGCTGGCGTTCCGGGTCGAAGCGGACCTCGTGCGCCACGACGGTGGCCGGGAGATTGCCGGGTGACTCGTTGAAGGAGGAGATCTCCACCAATTCCTCGCGGTGCGCCTCGCTCGCGGGGAACGAACCGGCGGTGAACGGTTGGTCCGGGCGAGGCCCGTCCTCCTCCAACAGATCCACTCCCCACCGGCTCATCTGCTGCATGTTGACAGGGGTGTTCTGCAGCAGGGTGGCGAAGTCCAGGGATGACCAGACCACGACGCCGAGCGCCTCACCGGGACCCGTGGTCATCCAGGGTCGTCGCAGCCACACCCGGACCCCGGCCCGTTCCCGGGTGCTGGTGTAGACCCCGCCCGCGGTGCTGCGCACCCAGCGATAGGTGGGGATGATGGCCGCGATTTCCGGTGGCTCGGGCCGCCGGGTGTTCTTGCGGATCTTGGACGGCACGGTGAGCACCCGCTGGCCGCGCGGGTCGCCCTCGGTGAGCTCGGGAAAGCAGTCCCGGTACCGGGTGCTGCCGATCACGGACAGGGACAGATCCCGCCGCTTGGTGTCGCCGAAGTCGTACTCCTTGTTCCACGTCAGCGGTTCCGTGCCGTCGGACGGCACATCGATCGAGCCCAGGACGGCGCTGCGCGGCACGGTTGTCACCGGGCCGAATCCGGGGTCGACGATCTCGTCCCAGGTTGCCAAGAGTTCGAGGCCCGCGGTGCTGGGCCGGTGGGCCGTGGCGGTCGCGGCGAACCGCACCCGAGTCGGCCCGGTGATGGTGACAGTGGTGTCGCTCCAGGTCAGCTGCTTCAGTGGCCGACGAGTGGCGTGCACCATGGTGATCGGCTGGGCCGGGCTGAACAGCGGCAGCAGCCCGCCCAACGCCGCGTCCCGCACCGACCCGCTGACCGGGTCCATCACGTCCAGCGCGGCGGCCGCGAGGGCCGAACTGAGCAGCAGCCGCGCCTCGCTGGCCGGTGGCAGGGTGACGGTCAGCGTGCCGCGACCGGCCGGGTCGGTGGCCAGCAGGGATGATCGTCCCTGACCGGCCGAGCCGCCGGCCACCAATCGCAACTCAGCGGGCACCTGCTCGGGCCATTGACCGCCGTAGACCACGGTGACCGGAGCCGACCCAGCGGAGATCGGTTGTCCGGCAACGGGAGCCAACGTCGCGCCTCGGGCGCCGGGATCGATCAGGTACGGCACCACCGGGTTGTCGGTGTCGTGCACCAGGTACTGGCCGGCGGGCAGCGGCTGGCCCGGCGGCAGCGGCAGCGTCGTCGGCGATCCCCCTGGGTCGACCACGGTGAGCCCGGGGGAGGGCATGGTGCCGCCTCCCGGCCGCGGCACCAGCGGGTCGGAGAATGCACCCGATTCGCGAGAGGCCAGCGCCAGCATGCGGTCTCGCGTTTGAGCGGTGGCCTGCGGGCCGAACGCCGCATCGAACAACCCGTGCCGCTCGACCAGCTGCGGAACGGTGGAGGGCGGTGCCAGGTGCCGGCGGGTCACCGGCTGCAGCGGGTTGCCATCGCCGTCGCTGGTCACCACGAGCTTCTGCAGGGTTTCCCCCGCCCGCAGCGGCGAGCGCAGCAGCATCACCGGGGCGGCGACCGCCTCGGTGCGGCCGAAGCGCACCGGCGCCGACACGAACCCCTTGGTGTCCGCGCGATCGGCGAGTTCGGGGGTCAATGAGTTACTGGCCAGGTCGGTAGCCCGGAGCCGGAAGCTGTAATCCTGGCCGTAGCGCAACCGCTCCAGGGTGCCGGGTTCGGCCTTGATCGTCACCAGGAACGGATACCCCGGTGCCGGTTCGGCCTTGACGGCCGCCACCGCGCCCTGGCCGGCCTTCTCCGCGGTCACGGCCAGTCCTGGCATGCCCGCGCCCATCGAGTAGCCGCCCCACCCGACGATCTCCTCGCTCACGGTGAGACTGTGACCGCCATCCGGTGTCGGTTGCTGCACCGCGACGATTGGCTCGACCATGCCCTCGTCGTGCACCACGAACTTCTTGGTGGTGGCCGGCCCGATGCTGTACTGCGCGACCCGCCGCATCAGCGAGCGGAACGGACCGGCCCCGCGCCGCACATCGACGCGGTATCCGGCGGTGACGTCGTCGGCGAACAGCACCGGCTGATCCTCGATCCGGCCGTCCGGGCCGTCGTAGCGCACCTGCGCCTCCGCTGCGTGCTTCACCGAACCGGTGAGCCGACCGGATTCGGCGAGCGTGAAGCCGGTGTCGCGGCGGGCCGGCAGACCCTGGGGCGCAGGGACTGTCGCTGACGACGCGACCCCGGACCGATGCAACCGAGCACCCTGCGCGGCGAGCTGTCGCATGCTGCCGGTCAGATCGACCGTGCTGACGACGTATTTCGGGTTGGTCGGCGTGAGATCCACCATCCCCCGGACGATCTCGGTACCGGGACCTGGCCGGGTGGCCATCGTGAACACGCCGGCGGTGGGGTCGCAGATGGTCCTGCTCCACGGCGTGTCCACCGGCCGGAAAGCTGGGTCGAACCGCCGACCGGGGTGACATGCAGGTGCTCCATCGTCAGCGGGTTCGGTCGGCTCTGGGTCGCGATGTCGAGCGCGCTGGATCCTGACGGGATCGTTGTCAGGTCGGC
This sequence comes from uncultured Actinomycetota bacterium, assembly GCA_963709895.1. Taxonomy (GTDB): domain Bacteria; phylum Actinomycetota; class Actinomycetes; order Mycobacteriales; family Nakamurellaceae; genus Nakamurella. Next base: position 118,384 of record CAVPYD010000020.1, read on the forward strand.
GTCCTTGATCTCCTGCACCCACACCGCATCCGCGGTGCCGGGAATGCCGTGCGGCGGTTGCGGCAGGGTGGACAGCGGGAACGAGGTGACCGCGTTGACGGTGACGAGGCTCCGCAGCTCGAGCGGAGGTGTGACCTGGGAGTCGGTTCGTACCGCGAGCCGGCTGTTCCACAGTTCGACCCGACCGTTGTGCTCCACCGGCCGTGCCGCGAGCAGGAAGCGGTAGGCGCCACCGCCGACCAGGATGGACAGCCGGCTCGGTACGTCCACATGGCTCGGGACGAGATCGGTCGGCACCGGTTGGCCGTTCAGGGCGGCGGCGAAGGTGTCCGGGTCGGCGGCGGGATCATCCGGCAGCGCCGAACCGCTGGGCGCGATCGCGGTGGCCGCCGTCGCCCCGCGCAGCGCCGACCGTCGTTGCCGCTCGGTCACGGCGCCGTCAGGCCGCCGCTGGCCGCCGTCACCCTGCGGATCCTCGAACGGCTCCGCGGACCAGGCCTGCGGATGGTGGTGCAACTCCAATGTCGGTAGGACGGCCAGGATTCCCTCCACGGTGAACGGGAACGCCGGGGTGCCGCCCGGGACCAGGAAGCTGATCACCGACGGCGAAGCGTAGATCGGCAGCTCCTGGGGTGGGCGAGCGCCGGCCGAGTTCTTGGCCAGCTCGAGGGTGTGCTGCGGCTGATGGGTCAGTGAGATCCCGCCACCGGTCGATGGGGTTTGCACGACAAAGCCGTTGCCCTGCGGCGTGACGGTGAGATCATGCAGCCCGACGCTCACGGTCAGGCCGTCGTCGGCGCGGAGCAGGGTGAATCTCTGGACCGGCACGGCATCTCCCTCAGCGTCGCGGATGGGCGTCGCCGATCCCGCGGCCGCGGAGAACTACCGTGGGATCAGCGATCCCGTCCGACGGTAGGCAGTCGCGGCCGCGCTGCCATCAGTACCGAGTACGGAGATTGGACGGGAACGGACTACGGAGCCCGCGCCAGGAACTGCCGGCCGTGGCCATCCGTGAGGCCGAGCGGCTCGTCGACAGCCGCAGGAGCAAATCCGGTACCGGCCGCTGTCTGGGTCGGCCGTCGCCGGTCGACGGCCGTTGTCTCAGTTCGCAGAGCTTCGGGGGCGAGGTCTCAGCGGTGACGACGCCTCGCGGCGGGGGTGAGTTCGGCCTCTCCGTAGCTGTTGTCGTCGGGGTTGACGGTGACGCCGGGCGCCACGAGTTCGTCGATGCGGTCCAGGACGTCGGCGCTCAGGGTGACGTCGGCGCCGGAGAGCTGCGATTCGAGCTGTTCCATGGTGCGGGGGCCGATGATCGCGGCGGTGACGGCCGGGTGGTTGATGACGAACGCGATGGCCAGGTCGATCAGCGTCATGCCCTGCCTGCTCGGCGAGCTGGGCCAGGTTCTCGACGATCTCGAGTTTGCGTTGGTTGGCGTCGGTGGTCATGTCGAAGCGCGCCTTCGGCCGGGCAGCTGAGGTCGGGGTTGGCGGCGTCGTCCTTGCGCCAGCGGCCGGACAGCCAGCCGCCGCCGAGCGGGCTGTAGGTGAGGATGCCCATGCCGTGCCGCCGGGCGGTGGGCAGCACATCGGCCTCGATGCCCCGCACCATGATCGAATACGGCGGCTGCTCGGTGACGAACCGTTCCAGCCGGCGGTCGCGGGCGGCCCACTGGGCCTCGACGATCTGACTGGCCGGCGTAGGACGAGGACCCGATGTAGCGGACCTTGCCCTGCCGGACGAGATCGGTGAGGGCGCCGAGGGTTTCCTCGACGTCGGTGTCCTGGCTGGGGCGGTGGACCTGGTAGAGGTCGATGTAATCGGTGCCCAGTCGACGAAGCGAGTCCTCGACCGACCGCATGATCCAGCGACGCGAGCCACCACGGTGGTTGGGGTCGTCGTCCATCGGCATGAAGAACTTGGTGGCCAGAATGACGTCGTCGCGGCGTCCGGCCAGCGCCTTGCCGACGATGCGTTCGGATTCGCCGGCGGAGTAGACGTCGGCGGTGTCGACGAAGTTGATGCCCGCGTCCAGCGCCCGGTGGATGATGCGGATCGAGTCGGTTTCGTCGGCGTTTCCCCACGGGCCGAACATCATCGTGCCCAGGCACAAGGGGCTGACCGATACACCGGTCCGGCCGAGAATTCTGTTTTGCATTGTCGATCAAAGCCTTTCGAGGTTGATTCTGAGACAACGGGTTTCGCGGCAAGTGCTGCCGCTGATCAGCGGTCTTCAGCTCGGGACCGACATCCGTGACGACGCCGATGAGTTCGTGTCCGTTGCCGGTGCCACCGGGAGTTTCCGGGGTTCGGCAATGAGTCAGTTGGTGGGGGTGGTGATCTCGTTGATGGCGGCGAGGGCGAGCTCCTTTAGCTCTGCTGCGCTGATACCGGCGTTGGCCAGTCCGGCGGTGGCCAGCACCCGGAATTCGGCCAGGCCACCGGCCGCCAGGACGGCGGCCAGCTGGACCAGGAGGCGGGTGTGCAGGTCGACGCCGTCGTCCAGGCCCGCGGCGTCTGCGATGACCTCGTCGAAGGCGAAGTTGTCGAAGTAGGCGACGAACTCGGGGTCGGTCCGCGCCAGCGGGGAGTCACGCTCACCGAACAGTTGGTCGTGGTTGGCCTTCGCGGCGTCACTGATCGCCATCGGTCAGACCTGCGCCGCGGCATGGGCTGCGGTGTACTGCTGGTCGGTGACCGGTTCCAGCCAGGTCGTGGCTTCGCCGTCGCCGGCGGCGTCGAGGATCGCGTAGTGGCACATCATGGTGTCGGCGGTGCCGCCGTGGAAGTGCTCCTCCCCGGCCGGGGTCCACACACTCTCACCCGCGCGCAGCGGCACGGTGTTGCCGTCGCGGGTGCCGACCAGGCCGACGCCGTCGGTACACACCAGCAATTGCCCGTTGACGTGACGGTGCCAGTTGGTGCGAGCGCCCGGGGTGAACCGGACCAGCGCGACGGTCAATGCGGATGTGCCGTCGCCGCCGAAGACCGGGTTCATCCAGACGTCGCCGGTGAAGTTCGCCGCCGGTGTCTTCACCGTCGTGGTGGCGGGATTCTTGTTCATGCCTCTCCTTTGAACGAGGTGGTGGTCAGGAACGCGGTGACCGTCAGGCGGGTGTGCCGACGTCGGAGGTGCTCAGGTGTGTCAGTCAAGCCCACGTTGCTCTCGCTGGGGAGTGGCTGCCCTTCCAGGTAATGCCAGTGCCTCCTTCGCCCGCACGACCGGGCCTACCGTGTACGACGTGGACAATCGTGCCGAAATCCGCGACTTCCTCGCCTCCCGCCGCGCCCGGATCACCCCGGAGCGGGCCGGGCTGCCCGCCTACGGCGGCAACAGGCGCGTCAAGGGGCTCCGCCGGGAAGAGGTCGCGCTGCTCGCCGGTGTGAGCATCGACTATTACGTCCGGATGGAGCGCGGCAACCTCGCCGGTGTGTCCGATCAGGTGCTCGAGTGCGTCGCAAATGCGCTGCAGCTCGACGACGCCGAACGCGAGCACCTGCGTTCCCTGGCCCGGGCCGCTGGACCCACCACGACGCGCCGGCCCCGGCAGACCCCGGCTGCGGTGCGCCCGGTGATCCAGCAGGTTCTTGACGCCATCACCGATGCCCCCGCCTGGGTACGCAACGCCCGTCACGACATCATCGCCATGAACCTGATGGCCAGAGCCCTGTATTCGCCGGTCCTGGAGTCCGCGGCCGCGGGTGCGACCAGCAAACGGCCGGCGAACACCACCCGATTCCTGTACCTCGACCCGGCTGCGCGCGAATTCTTCATCGACTTCGACCGCATGGCCACTGACGCCGCCGCCATGCTTCGCCTGGAAGCGGGACGCCACCCGCACGACAAGGACCTCATCACGTTGGTGGGCGAGCTATCCACCCAATCCGAACTATTTCGTCAGCATTGGGCGTCGCAAAACGTCACGTTCCATCGCAGCGGCCGCAAACGGCTCCGGCACCCGGTGGTCGGCGAACTCGACCTCAATTTCGAAGCGATGGACCTACCCGCCGATCCTGCCCTGCGGCTCAACATCTACACCGCCGACCCTGACACGCCCACCGCTGACGGACTCAAGATTCTCGCGACCTGGGCAGCCACCGGCTCCGCCGAATCGGCCACGATCACTGCACGAGCGGCCGCATCGGAATAACCAGCGGCAGTGTCACTGTCGGCGGCCGGTACCTAATGCTGGAAACCCGGAGGCAGTGCGCTAACCGGCACGCTCGACGCTGCCCGGCGAGGCCGGTCGGTCGGTCCGCGCCGGAACCCGGTGATTTCACCGGTGCGATGCAACCGCAGCCGCAGCAGACTGATGACATGCCAGCAAACTGGCTCCAGCCCTTTCAGTCAGCAGTCACCCCGCCAACGCAGATGGCGGCCGATGCCCGGTCGCCGTGGTGGGCCGAAGATCAGCAGTCCCCGCCAGCACCACGACATCCGATGCCCGGATGCCCATGGCGGGAAGGGGAAATCAGTCGCCGCACGACGGCCGGAGCCACCTCTCCCGACCGACCGCCACGAGCCCCCGCCGCTGCGGGCCGGCACACGGAAGGACGGGGACCTCTGATGACCGAGAGCACAGGTCGCCTTCCCGGGACACCGCCGCTATCGACATGGCAAAGGTTGTCCGCCGACGGCCGCGCCCCGTTGATCTGGGGCGTCGTCTGGGGCGCCATCCAGTCAGCCGTGCCGCTTGGCTTCTGGTGGCTCGACGCAGCGACCGTGTACGCGCTGTCCTTGGCGCTGATCGCAGCGGTGTACATCGGCTTCGCGGTGGCCGACGGCCGCCCGATGGTCATCGCCGTCGAGTGTGCCGTCGCGGGCGCTTTCGTGGTCCTCGCCGCGGTTGTTGTCACCGGACCGGCGTGGCTCCTCGTCATCGGCTTTGCCGGCCACGGCGTGAAGGACCTGTGGCAGCACCGCAGTCATTTCGTCGCGAACACCCGATGGTGGCCGCCGTTCTGCATGACCATCGATCTCGTCGCTGCCGCCATCATCGCCGTGGCGGTAGTCCGGGGCGTCTCCTTCCATCCGTAGTCGCTCCACCTGGCGGGTGATGGCCGGCGGTTCCGACACCGAATTCTCCTCCATGATCGAGATCAGCCGCGGCGGCCGCAGGATAGCCGGCTCCGGCATGGCCGGGCCGAAGCTGTATCCCCATTCCGTCATCCATGAGTTCCGCGGTTGGACCGACGATTTGCCCTATGTGGTGTTGGCCCGTACCGCCCCGCAGATCGATCGGGTAGTGGCCACCACCGATGCCGGAACCGAGATCGAATTGCCGTTGTCAGCCATAGTCTTTTGGCCTGCGGTTCGGTGCGGCGCTGCTGCCGGACGGTGAGGGTCCAGCCTCGATCAGGGCTGAGCACGGCGGCATTGTCGTTGAGGTCAAGCAACAACGAATGTGCCGGCGGCGTTGATAACGGAAAGCTCGATAAGCTCCGGGTGGAGGGTCTGACCATCAACGGCACTGACTTGAACCACGGCGTGGCGATGCTCGGCTCGGCGCCGAACGCCGGAGCCCGCCCGGTGGAGCTGTTGTTCAATTGGATCCTCCCGGTCCTATTGGTGCTCGGCGCGGTGACCCAGCACGCCGCCGACACCGCAGGCGATCCGGCAGCGAAGACCAGCTCCGCCGCGCACTCCTCCCGCTGACACCCCACCCGAATCCATCGAAAGGCACGTCATGAAGTTCAGCACCCGCAACCAGGTCGCGACGCGCGGCTTCTTCCGTGACAAGTCCCTCGACTTCCAGGCCCGCGGCCTGCTCGGCCGGACCAGCTCCGGCGCGGCCGACGTCGGCGAAGTACTCGCCACGCTGGCCAGGATCTCGAACCATGCAGACTGGGCCACCGAGTGGTCGAAGACCGCCCGCATCGTCCAGGGCCGGGCCGAGACCGCCCGTGCCGCTGGACATCTCGTCAGCGCCAGGCAGGGCGTACCTGCAGGCAGCGACCTACTGGGCCGCCGCCGTCGACGGGATCACCGCCAGCAAGGACTCGCCCGCCCTGCTGCCCACGTTCCGGTTACACCGGGCGTGCTGGGACGGCTTCATAGACAGCTCGGACGGCGCACACGTCCGGGTCGAGATTCCCTACGAGGGAACCACTCTGCCCGGGTATCTGCTGCGCCCGGACGCCACCGGCATGCCGCGGCCGACGTTCATCGTGACGAACGGCAGCGACGGGTCGATCAGCGATCTGTGGGGGAGCGGGGCTGCGGGTGCGCTGGCCCGCGGCTGGAACGCCTTCGTCTACGACGGCCCGGGCCAGCAGTCGATGCTGTTCGAGCACGAGCTGCCGTTCCGCCACGACTGGGAGGCGGTGCTCACCCCGGTCGTCGACACCGTGGTCACCCGCGACGATGTCGACGCCGACCAGCTGGTCGCCTACGGCATCAGTCAGGCCGGTTACTGGCTGCCCAGAGCACTCGCGTTCGAGCACCGGATCGTCGCCGCGGTCGCCGATCCCGGCGTGGTCGACGTCGCCACGTCGTGGAACTCCAGCCTCAACGACAAGATGCGGAAGATGCTCGACACTGGCGACCGGGCCACTTTCAACCGCAACATGCGTTACGCCACTATGGTTCCCGGCCTTCGCCGCACGTTGACCTTCCGCGGTCGGCCGTACCAGCACAAGGATCGGTTCGATCTGTTCACCGCCGTCCGGCAGTACCGGCTCGAGCCGGAGATCGCCGCCCGGATCACCACCCCGCTGCTGATCACCAGCCCAGAGGGAGAGCAGTTCTGGCCGGGCCAGTCTCAGCAACTGGCCGACCTGCTGCCGGGGAGGGCAGACCTGGTTGCCTTCACCGCAGCGGAGGGCGCCAACTTCCACTGCCAGCCGGAGGCCCGACTGCTCACCGACCAGCGGATGTTCGACTGGCTGGCCGACCAGCTGGTCCAGGCGCTGCCGACCCGTCAGGTCGCCAGCTGACCCGTACAACCACCGCAGCACTGCGGGAACCGCACCGGCCGCCGCGGCAGGTGACCGCTCACTGTGCCGGCAGCAGCCCGGCGGCCCAGCAGTTCCTAAGCTGTGGGCATGTCTGATCTCGCCGCCCGCGCCACGTCCCTGCTCGCACTCCACACCGATCCCGACATCCTCGTCCTGGCCAACGTCTGGGATGTCGTCTCCGCCCAGGTGATCGCCGCCACCCCAGGCGCGAAAGCCCTGGCCACCGCAAGCCACTCGATCGCGTCGACGTTCGGCTACCAGGACGGCGAGAACATTCCCCTGGAGCTCCATCTCGACATGGTCCGGCGCATTACCGAGGCCGTCGAGCTGCCCGTGACGATGGACCTCGAAGCCGGCTACGGTGACCCCGGAGCGACCGCCCGCCGGGCCATCGAGGCCGGCGCCGTTGGCGGCAACCTCGAGGATCAGATGAAGCCGCTCGACGAGGCGGTCGCGGCCGTCGAGGCGGTGCTGGCCGCCGGCCGCGAGGCGGGCATCGATTTCGTGCTCAACGCGCGAACGGACGCCTTCGTGCGGGCTCCCGCGGGCGCCGACCGCGGCCAGGTGCTGCAGGAGGCGTTGCGTCGCGGCCGGGCCTACTTGGACGCCGGCGCGCCCGTCGTCTTCGTGCCCGGAGTGGTCGCCCGCGACGAGATCGCTGCGCTCGCCGACGGTCTCGGTCCGCGGAAGCTCACCGTCATCAGTGTCCCCGGCGCGTCCCTGCCGGTCAGCGAGCTGCAGCAGCTGGGAGTGGCCCGGGTGTCGACCGGACCGTTCACCCAGCGGGTCGCGTTGACGGCCCTGCAGGACGCTGCCACTGCACTCTTCGGCGGCGGCACACTCCCGGCCAGCACCCGCGCGCTGAACTGACCCGGCACCGATCGTCTGCGGTTCCACGACGCTGCTCTCGGTGGAGGCACACTCGCCCACCTGCGCCGTGACGCCTCAACCCGTCGGCGGTCGCCACGGCTTGTGTTCGTGCGCAAGCCAGACCAACTCGGGGTGGAGCGCACGGATCATCAACTGGCCTTCGGTGCGCGGCTCGTCGAGTTCGCCGAACCACACTGCAGCATCGCCGGCGACGACGATCGGAGGCCCGCCGGTTTCGACCACCACCACCTGCGTCCCGGCTGTGTGGCCGGGCGCCGGGACGAGCCTGAGCCCGGGGAGCAGTTCGAGCTCGCCGTCGACCGGCACGTACCGCACGCCGGGCGCATCGACCCACTCGCGGATGGTGTAGTCGTCCTTGGTGCGCGCGTCGTCCAGTTCGCGACGCTGGACGTAGATCGGCTTACCGGCGAAGAGGTGGTTGCCACCGCAGTGGTCGAAATGCAGGTGGGTGTTCACCACGATGTCGATCCCGGCGATATCGAAGTCCTGCTCGATGAATGGTCGAAGGCGGGGATCCATGTCTGCCACCGCCGGGTGCAACTCCTTGATGCCGGTGTCGACCAGCACGCGCGCATCGGGGTGGTCGATGACGTGGACGTAGACCGGCATGCGCTCGCCCTCGACGTGCAGATCGGCGACGAAGACCGGCGTGACGGTGATGGCGGCGGGGGCGTTCATCGCACACCGACCGTCGCATCGAGCGTGGCGGGCAGGTCGAAGTGCATGAACACCGCGCGATCGAAGGTGACGATCTCGGTGACCACCCCGTCCCGGACCCGCAGGACGTCGATGGCCAGCGGTTCGTACACGGCTTCGCCCGGTTTGCGCACGTAGCCCGCCACCGCGGGCTGACCGTTGGCGCGGGTCACCACGCATCGCAGGCTGCCGAACACGTCAGATCCGAACCCGCCGTCGGTCCACCCCTGCACGACCGCGCTTCGGCCGGCCCAGATACCGGGGTGGGGCGGCATCGAGAAGCGAACGTCTTCGTGCATCAGCGCGGCCAGACCCTCGACATCGACGCGCTCGCTGCACTCCACGTAGCGGGCAAGTAGCTCCCGCTCGGCGGCGGTCGCTTCGGCGGCGTGTTGCCATGCCTCGCGGTCCTCGGGCAGGTTCTTCCGGAGCCCTCCCCGCGCGCGCTGCAGCGCTGAGTTCACCGACGCTTCCGTTGTCTCGAGCAGCCGCGCGGTGTCCTTTGCCGAGCAGCCGAGGACGTCGCGCAGCACGAGCACGGCCCGCGGCAGCGGCGCGAGGTGCTGGATCGCGGCGATGAACGCCAGCTCGACGAGTCTCCTTCGCGAGCGCCACGTCCTCAGGGCCCTCGCGTCGGTCGGGCAGTTGCTCGAGGAGCGCGTCGGGATAGGGCTGCAGCCATGCGATCTCGCCGTTCGCGCTGGGCCGTCGCGGGCGCTTGTCGAGCGCGTCGAGGCACGCGTTCGTCGCGATCCGGTACAGCCACGCGCGGACCGACGACCGGCCCTCGTACGTCTCGCGCCGACGCCACGCGCGCAGGAACGCCTCTTGGACGAGGTCCTCGGCCTCCTCGAATGACCCGAGTAAGCGGTAGCAATGGACATGCAGCTCGCGGCGGTGCGGCTCGACGCGGGCGCCGAAGGCCTGCTCGTCGAGTGGCCGGAGTTCGTCGGTCATGGAGTTCATAGTGTGTGTGACGGCGGGCGGCCCACAAACTCATCACCAGCGCCGTGCAGCCACTCCAGGAGCGTCGCCGAGGGTGCCGCGTTGCGGACTGCACAGCACGACCCTCCGGCACGTCCGCGCCGCGACAACATCATGGCCAGATCATGGCAGGTCAAGCCCCCGGCATGTCGGCGTAGGCGCGGCTGACTGCGGCGCTCAGTGCCTTGCCGCCGTGGCCCTCGTTCTCGATGACGACGAGGCGACTTGCGGGCCACCGTTGGTGCAGTTCCCAGGCGGTGATCAGCGGGCCGCTGACGTCCAGCCTGCCGTGGATGAGAACCGCGGGCAGGTGAGCGATGGTCGCGATGCCGTCAAGAATGCCGCGCTCGCCGAGAAACGCATCATGCGCCCAGCAGTGGGCTACCTGCAGAGCGAACATTTCGCGAAACTGCGGGTCCTGCTGGGCGAGCCACGGCGTGATGGCGGGGTCAAGGGAGACGTGGGTGTCCTCCCAGGTGCACCACGCCAGCGCGGCCGCGGTGCGTACCTGCGGATCGGGGTCGGTCAACCGTTCGACGTAGGCGTCGAGCAGTCGTTGGCCGGGCCGGCGGCCCGATGCGGCGTTGAACGCGTCCCATTCGCGGGGGAACACCCGACCGATGGACTCACTGATCCATTGGATCTCGGCGTGGCTGCAACTGGTCACCAACACCAGGACGAAGCCCGTGACCCTGTCCGGGTGCGCCTGGCCGTACGCCAAAGCCAACGTGGTGCCCCAGGACCCCCCGGCCACCAACCACTTGTCGATGCCCAGGTGCGCACGGAGGTCTTCCAGGTCGGCGATCATCGCCTGGGTCGTGAGCGTGGACAGGTCGAACCCGCGGTCAGTGGCCAAGGGGCGACTCCGCCCGCACGCCCGCTGGTCCAGCCCGACGATCAGCCATCGTTTCGGGTCCGGCGCCCGGCGGTAGCCGCCGGACCTCAGCCCGGTGCCAGGGCCGCCGTGCAGCCACACGACAGCCGCGCCGTCAGGATTGCCGCTGATCTCCCAATAGATCTGCGTCCCGTCCCGCACAGTGAGCAGACCGGAATCGAACGGCTCGACAGCTTCAGACGTCACACGACGGGAGGCTACCGCCCACCGAAACACGCAGTCCTGAGAACTCGCCGACGACCACAGATGAGCCCTCACCGGACATTTCGCCAGCGGAAGCCGCTGTTGGTCAGCCGACCTTGAAGCCGCCGTTGCTGTAGAGGATCTGCCCGTTGATCCATGCACCCTGGTCGGAGAGAAGAAAACCGATGAGGTTCGCGGTGTCGTCGGCGGTGCCCAGGCGCCCCGCGGGGGTGGCGCGGATGCATGACGCGCGAATTGTTTCGTCCATCCACCCGGTGTCGATTCCCCCAGGGTTGATCACATTGGCCCGCACGCCGCGGTCGGCCAGCTCCACGGCGGCAGCGATGACGATCCGGTCGAGCGCCCCTTTGCTCGCGCCGTACGGCAGGTTGTGGACGGTGTGGTCGCTGGTGAGCGCGACGATCCGCCCGCCCGCCGTGCCCTCCGGGACGGGTGGGAGCTGCTCGGCGAACGCCTTGATGAGCAGCCACGTGGCGCGGCTGTTCACCGCGAAGTGACGGTCCCAGCTGGCCAGGTCGGTGGTGAGAATCGAGCTGTCCACCGACTCGCAATGAGACATCACCAGGGCGCTCACGGGGCCGAGAGCCAGGGTCGCGGTGCGGACCAGTTCGGCTGGGACGACTGGATCAGCCAAGTCCCCAGGTACGAGTTCCACCCGTACGCCGAAGGCCCGGCACGCATCGGCGATCGATTCCGGATCATCGGCGTTCCGCTCGTAGCCGAGCCGGTCGTCGTAGGGCCGCCAATAGTTCAGCGCCAGATGCCAGCCGTCACGCGCCAGATGCTGGGCAATTCCCGCTCCGATTGACCGCCGCCGGCCCACGCCGGTGATGACCGCAACTCTGCCGATGCCTTCCCCGCTCATCAGCTGACACTAGTTGGACCGGATGCAGTCTCGTCGGCGCGGAGACGGGCCAGACCCTCGGAGATTGCCTGACTCGGTAGCGTGCAACGCGTGCCCATCAAACTGGAAAACGTTGGCATCGCCGTGCGCGACCTTGACGCGACGATCGCCTTCTTCACCGACCTCGGGTTGACCCTCCTCGGCCGTGACACGGTCAGCGGAGACTGGACCGACACCGCTGTCGGTCTCGACGGCAACCACGCCAACATCGCGATGCTCCAAACGCCGGACGGGAACGGTCGCCTCGAGCTCTTCGAGTACATCCACCCCGACGCGATCGAGACGGAACCCACCCGGCCCAACGAGATCGGCATGCACCGCGTGGCCTTTTCGGTCGACGACATCGACGAGGCGCTCGAGATCGCCGCGAGGCACGGCTGCCACCCGCTCCGCGGTGTGGCGACCTACGAAGACGTGTACCGGCTCAGCTATGTCCGCGGCCCCAGCGGCATCATCGTGATGCTCGCTCAGGAGCTGAAGAAGGACTGACGGCGGGTCGATCCGCGAACGGGGGTAGGTGCCGATGGTGGCCCCCGTGCTGACGTGACCGACTCCGGTCGAATCGTCCGCTTGGCAGTGGGCTTCAGCCCGGCCCATCGGGATGGGTGAGATCGTAGGCACGCCAGACCTTCTTGGGGACGACCATGCGCCAGGCGTCGACGACGAGCTCGCGGGCCTCGCGCGGGTCCAGCGCCGCCAGATCGGCGTGCACCCAGTTGAAGCGCAGGTCCGACGCCGAGGGCAGCTGAAACTTTCGCGGGTCGCTCGCCACCAGGGCGGCCCGCTCCTGGATGGGGAACGCGAAACCCATCTCGCGCTCGTCGAGGGAGAACGCCACGTAGACGATCGACCCGACGCGGAACTTCAACCGGTCTCGGACGTACACCTCGTAGGAGCGCTCCAGCTCCGCGCCCAGGAATCGGACGTCCTCGACCACCGCCATGATTCGCTCCTCGTGGGTCGCACCCACCGAGGTCGACTGCGTCCGGTGCCCGTACTCATCGTGGGTCCTCACCGGATCGCCGAGCGGTCGGCGAGATCGTCGAATCGCCCGGCACCGGGGGCACCCCAACGCTCCGATCCGAATCACTTGAGAATTCTTGCCACTCGCTGTCCTATCTGCCGATGCCGGTTCGTGGAACAGAGAGGAACCACCACCACGAGAGGACATCACCATGGCCACCATCGCAGTCCACGAGTTCATCTCCCTCGACGGCGTCTTCGGGGAGCCGAGCTGGACGTTCGAGTACGGCTTCGACCCGAAGATGGGCGAGACCCTCGGCGCGATCACCGGGCAGGCGTCGACCATTCTGCTGGGCCGGCGCACGTACGAGATGTTCGCGCCCGCGTGGCGCGACCGCACGGTCGAGGACGACCCCGGAGCAGGGTTCTTCAACGACACCGAGAAGTTCGTCGTCGGCTCGCAACCCCTGGTCGAAGAATGGGCGAATACCACCGCTCTGGGCGCCTACGACCCGGCGGTGATCCGCCGCCTCAAGCACGAACGGGACGGAGTCATCTACATCTCGGGTAGCGGACAGTTGGTGCGGGCACTGCTGTCTGAGGGCTTGGTGGACGAGCTGCACCTGTTCGTCTACCCGGTGGCCCTCGGCGAGGGAGAGAAGTTCTGGGGCGAGGGAGGCGGGCCCACCCGGCTGGCCCTGAAGGCGCAGGACGTCTATGACAACGGCGTCGTGCATCAGGCCTACGGACCCGCGTAGGACGTCAACGGGCCGGCCGGGCGTCAGCGGGTCCGCCTACTCCATCCGGACTGTCACCGCCGCCACCGACTGTCGCCCGTAGACCCAGCAGATGAGCTCAGCGGGCGCGCCGCTGACGACGACCTCGGCACGGCCACGACCGGGCGCATGCCGACGACCGTCGGGGTGCTCGAGGACCAGACCTGCCGGTAGCCGCCGCCGCAGGATCCGAGCGGCGGTGCAGGTCCGCAGCCAGAGCGCTTCCTGGAGCTCATCGTCGGGAGCCGGCTGGAGGACACCGTGCGGGCGGGCGACGTCCTGCGTATGGACGTAGTACTCGCCGAGCGCGTGGCGGTGGTCCTCCCAGCGATCCAGCGGCATGCAGGCGATTGCACCCGACTCCGAGCGAAGCTTGGCGATGAGGTCCTCGTAGGGCCACCGGCGACGGACCAAATCAGCCCGCCGTCTCGTCAGCGGGGCGAACGCTGGCAGGACCATGCCGGCCCACGCCAGAGGTTCGCGTTTGATCGTCCACAGGTGGATCGCCAGATCGTGCGCGGACCAGCCCGCACACAGCGTCGCCGCTCCCGGATCCACGGCGGCCAGCGCATCGCAGCAGCGCTGGAGCTGGCGGTCCCTGATGTCGGCGGTGGTGCTCACTCCTCGATCTTTGCGTCCATCTGCCGATCCCGTGAGCCCGGGAGCGCATGCCCAGCGGAACGGTGGCGATCGGAAAGGCGGAGGCCCTGCAGTCGAGCCGGCGCCAGCCCGCCCGACGTTCGGCATGTCGGGATAGTTGGAACTCGCGGTCGATAGGTGTGGTGAGGACTTCTCGGCGCAGCACGGATGCACCGCCTGGAATGGTGGTCGTTCATCCGACAATGCGGCTCAGCTCATCCGCGATTGCGCGCATCCCGGCCTCGTTCGGGTGGAACGACCCGCCCGTCTTGGCCATCACGGGCTGAAACCCGAACACCCATGGATCATCCGATCCGAGCCCGTGATCAGTGCTGGTCGTCGAGACGGCGACCAACTCCGCGCCGGACCGGTCAGCGGCGATTCGGTACGCATTCGCCAACCCTGCCTGGGTGCGCAGAAAAAGGTCCAATTCCGCCTCCGTGAAAACCTCACCTTCTCCGGTCGGAGTGTGCTCGCTGACGACCGTCAAGTAATCGACGAGTACAACTCGCGCCCGGTGAGCACGCCGCTGGGCGGCCGCGACGATAGCCGCGAGACCCTTTGCCGTGGCTGCTATGTCGTCGTCGGTGACGGCGGGGACGCCGCCGGGGAATTCCTGGCCGAGCATTGTGGCGATCGCGCTACCGGGCCTGTGCTTGGACCAGGCCGCGAACAACATGGAGCCAATGAATTGGAGATCATTCCCGCCCGCGGTAATGGTCACCACGTCGGCACCGGCGGGCAGACCGTCGATCTGCGGGGCGAACTTCCGGCCCGTGATTGTTGTTTGCGGCACGGTGAGGATATTTGCGGTGGTGGCACCGGAGACGGTCAGATCGACAAGGTCAGCGCCGAGCAGCTGAGCCAGCAGGTGCGGGTAGTTCCGCGCGGACCGCATCGCGTCCACGTTGGCCACCGGTTCGATCGTCGGCCCAGCGGCAAAGGAACTCCCCAGCGCGGCAATATTTCTGGGTCGTTCATGACTGGTCACGCCTTGGTCTCCCATCGTCGGGCCACGACTGCGCCTTGGTCGCCCATGCGCAGGACAGCATCCCACTCTCCTGGTCGATGGGGATCCGTCTCCGGTTCGCCGTCTGTGCCGAGGATCCGGCGTCACCGATGATCTTGCGAGAGTCCGACGGTCGTTGTCCGTGAACGGACCCCGAAAAGGAGACGCCCCATGTTCGACCTCGGCCCCGCGGCTCAAGAAATGAGCCGATTGGTATCCGGCGTACGTGACGACCAACTCGACTACCCAACCCCATGCCCCGATTGGACCGTGGCCAACCTGCTGGCGCACGTCCATCAGTTCGCAACGGTCTTCACCCACAACGCGCGCAAGGAGCAGTCGCGGCCACCGGAGGATCTCGTCGACGACTGGCGGGTGGCGATACCGGACCAACTCGACGAGCTGGCTCGTGCCTGGCGCCTGGATTCGGCCTGGCAGGGTCGGGTATCGGCCGGAGGCGTCGAGATGGATGCCCAGGACAACGCCGTGGTCGGGATCGAGGAGCTGACGATGCACGGCTGGGACCTTGCCCGGGCCACGCACCAGGACCTGCACGTCGACGACGCCCGCCTGGACCAGGTGGACCACTTCTTCGAGCTGTTCGCCGAGCAGATCACCGCTGGTGAGGGCCCGTTCGGCCCGGCGGTACGGCCGCCCGAGACGTGCAACGCGGCTCGAGCGCATCGTCGCCCGTACGGGCCGCGAACCGTCCTGGCAGGCAGCCCGTTGACCGCTCACCTCCGCGCATCTGCCGGCGGCAGCTGATCTCGCTCCGGTGAGCCGGCCAGCGCCCGTCCCGGGCGCTGTCTCAGCACTCGCGGGGCGGAGTTGACCGGGTCGAGACCGGGCGGGGCATGGGTTCGGGCGGGGTCGTTCTTCGGTGCGGTCCGTCGGTGCTCCGCCCGGGAGCTTGTCACTCGTAGTGATCGAACGTGCGGTACTAGTGCCAAGGTCCGATTGCGACTGGGTCCTCCGGACGGCGATGGTTCAGGTGCACCGCTTCATTCGAATCGCCTGTAGCCCGAGGAGAATCATGAACAAGCCCAGTCGGATCAGCTTGCTGGCAGCCACCTTTGCGGTGGTCATTGCGCTCGGCAGCGGCACCCCGGCCATGGCCAGTGGCGGCGGCAGCACACCGGCCCAGGGGAGTGGCACGACCGGCAGCTGGCCGGCCGGTTATCCGTTGCCGACCTCGCCCGGCACGGTGAAATCGCAGACCACGACGAGGGCCGTCGTGCGGTCGACCGACACGGTGGCCGCCGTGACCAGCAAGCTGGACACCCTTTACGTCACCAAGAAGGGTTGCGTCAACCGGCCCGCGGTGAACAGGCCGAAGAACTATTTCTGCACCAATCCTGCGACCCACAAGACTGACCAGATCTACTTCACGTTCGCCGCACTCGACCCGACCGCGGCTGATCCTTCCCGGTCACAGAGCAACGCGTTCCTGGTCAGGGGCTGAACCGCCGTCACGCGACACGGCCGGTGCCTGCAGGGCAGGGATCGATGCTGACCGAGGTCACAGGCCGAAAGCGGTGCGCAGTGAGGCAGCCGTTGCCGCCTCCCCGAGTGGAGTGGCTCCGCCCAATTCAGCGAGATACCGGCTCAGCGAGTAATGGGTGAGCGGTGTTCCGGCCACGACCCGCGAGACCGTGGGTGCGATGACGGTGGTCAACACCAGGTTGTCCGCGGTGCGGTCGTCCTCGTCGAAGGTCACGACGATGGCCAGATCACCGGCGCGATAGTCGGGTCCGTCCATGATCACCGGAAGCCACTGGCGGAGCCATTCGTCGACCGTCGACAGCGGGCAATCATGTCCGTCGTTGCACAGGTCGGGAACGAGCATGCCGACGGTGGGCAACCTGCCGGAGTCGACATCGTCACGCAGCGGGCCGGTTCCAGGGTCGCCCGCTGGGACGTCGAAGCGCCGGCAGTTGTCCCGGGAGGTGCTGGACGAGAAATACGCCCAGGGGTTGTGCTTGACGGCATAACGGCCGGCGGGCTCCAGGGCGCACGGTTCGGGCATGGCTTCGGCGTAGGTCTTGGCGGTGCCCCCGGCGGCGATCACCGCGTCGA
Organism: uncultured Actinomycetota bacterium; assembly: GCA_963709895.1. Classification (GTDB taxonomy): domain Bacteria; phylum Actinomycetota; class Actinomycetes; order Mycobacteriales; family Nakamurellaceae; genus Nakamurella. The sequence goes on from CAVPYD010000020.1 coordinate 135,376, forward strand.
ACACGCTGACCTGCTCGATGGGATGGCTCGCTGGGGACTCATCGTCGCTGACGCCGAACGTTGATCCGCCGGCCACCGCGAGGTAGTTGGGCAGCGAGGGGTGGGTCACGGCCCGATAGTCCGTCGTCCGACCGAACTCATCCGCCAACCCCGCCAGGTACGGCATCTGATCGAGTGCCGCGCGCTCCGAGTGATTCTCCGCGACGATGACGAGCGCCTTGGTCGGCACGCGGCCGGTCGCGCTCGCGGCCGACGATGCGGCCGGCTCCGCAGTCCGGTCGTCCGACGCCGAGCCTGGCGCCGTCTCGGAGTCAGCGGGCTTCGAGGCAATGGTCGACACTGCCGAACCTGCGGCTTCGTCGCTGTTCGGCGCCAGCCTGCCGCTGGCCGCGGCCGACGAAATCGTCGGTACCGGGCCAGGATCTGCCGTTGGCGCAGTGCAGCCGGAGGCCAACGCCAGAGCCGCGGCGGCAGCGCACAAGGTTCTTCGCAGTGCCGACCGACGGCGGGGTAGTCGGGACCGCATACGGCTGTTCACCATCGTCTCGTTCGGCCCAGCGTTCGCACCACCCTGCCATCGTGACATGGGCCGCCAGAGGGAGTCTGCGGATGCGTCGGTGAAACGGTTGCGCTGTTCGGCGCCCGGGCGGTGGGCGATGATGAATCGGGTCGTGCTCGCAGTCGGGGGTAGCGCTTGCCCCGTCAGGCATGCTCGACCTGTGGGATCTGCGCTTCACGGTGGTCGAGTTTCCGCTGACGTGGCGGTCATCGGTCGTAGGGGATGGCGGGACCGGGCCTCGTCGAACCGGCGCTGCCGGGCATCGTGGGCCGTGGTCGTCGGCTGTCTGGTGGGGGTTCTCGCCGGGTGCACCGCCGCGGCGACCCCGTCTGGCACTGCGGCGCCGAACCCGATTGGTCTCGCGTCTGGTGCGCCTACGTCAACCGACGGCGTGCCGGCGGCGACCCCTGCGGGCACTGGCGAGCCGAACACGACCGGACTCACTGTTGGCCCGCCAACGACGGCCAACGGCGCGCCGGCGGCGACCCCTGCGAGCACCGCCGAGCCGAACACGGCCGCACTCACTTCTGGTGCGCGTGCCCCGGCCAACGGCGTGCCGGCCTCCCCGGTGCGGGTGCTGCAACTGAACCTGTGCGACAGCGGCATCGCGGCGTGCTATACCGGCCGGTCGACGGCGGAGGCAGCCACGGTGATCCACGCGGAGATCCCCGACCTGGTCACTCTCAATGAGATCTGTCAGGGCGACCTGCCGACCCTGCAGCGGGCGCTCGCCGAGGCCATTCCGGACGCGCGTGTCGAGTCCGCGTTCCAGGGGGCGCGCGACCGGCGGACCGGGGATGTGTACCGCTGCCTCAACGGCCAGCCGTACGGCATCGGGCTGATCTCGCGGTGGCCGTCGGTACCCGGATCCGTCGCCGGTGCCGGGATTTACCCCAGCCAGGACACGGATGATCCCGAGGAGCGGGCGTGGCTGTGCCGTGGCGTCGCCGCATCGCCGGCCATGACCGTCTGCACGACACACCTGGCCTACACCAAGCTGGAGGTGGCGGCTGCCCAATGCGGGTACTTGTTTGGCACGGTCATCGCTGAGATGCGTGCGCTGGACCCGCCGGTGCCGGTGGTCCTCGGTGGTGATCTGAACCTGGGTTCCGGCGAGAGTGCGTCCCTGACGTCGTGCCTGCCCGCTGACTCCGCGGTCGCTGATGACGGCGGCGTGCAGCGCGTCGTGGCGACACCCGAATTCGCCGTCAGCGAGTCCCACGACATCGACCTGCGCGGTACCACCGACCATCCGGGCCTGCTCGTCACGCTCTCCGCTCGTGCGCACCGTTGAAGTGCGCCAACCACATTCGGTGATCGGCGAGGTCCGAGGCCGTCAGCTGGCAGGGTCGTACCAGAACGCGCGCACCTCCTGCGCGCATCGGCAGGCAACCGCGATCTTCGCGGCCCATTCCAGTGCCGACTCGCGGGAGGGCAGCTCGAGCACCGTGTAGCCGCCTTCGAGTTGCTTCGTCTGCGGGTACGTACCCTCGGTCACGGTCCCATCGCCGTCGACCATGACCGGCGGAATGCTCTCGTCGATGCCGCCGCCGAACACCCAGACGCCGGCGTCCTTCGCCTCCTGCACAACCGCGTGCGAGGCATCCGAGACTGCCTGCAAGTCACCGGCGGGAATGACCATGGCGGCACTGGGGAACGAGATCAGGTACTTCGTCATCGCGTCGATTTCTCCTTTGCGCTAACGGGATCGGACCATCCTCACAGATGCCGCCCGCTGGGGGTCAGCCCCGGCGGTCCCACCCCGAAAGCGGCCACCGGCTGGATCCTGGAAGCTCCGAATCCGTGCCGCGTCAGGTGATGGACAAACCGCTCCAGTTCACTGTGTTGGTCCGGCGGCAACCCTCGTACGCTCGGCACCATGAAATTTGGCATCGCGACTTTCGTCACCGACGAGGGCATCAGCCCGCTCGTGCTCGGCCCCGCGCTGGAGGAACGCGGCTTCGACTCGGTGTTCCTGGCCGAACATTCGCACATCCCGACCAGCCGGCAGAGTCCCTATCCGTCCGGCGGGGACCTGCCGCGCAAGTACTACCGAACCTTGGATCCGTTCGTCGCGCTGACCGCCATGGCGTCGGTCACCAGCCGGCTGCTGGTCGGCACCGGGATAGCCCTGCTGCCGCAGCGGGATGTCATCCACCTCGCCAAGGAGGTCGCCAGCCTCGATCTGGTATCCGAGGGGAGGTTTCAGTTCGGCGTCGGGGTTGGCTGGAACCGCGAGGAGATGCGTAACCACGGCACCGACCCGAAGACCAGAGGTGCGCTGATGGACGAGATGCTCGGCGCACTCGTCGGGATCTGGACCAGCGATGAAGCCGAATTTCATGGCTCCTACGTGGATTTCGACCCGATCTTCGCCTGGCCGAAACCGGTCCAGCGGCCGCACCCGCCCATCTATATCGGCGGCGAGAGTGATGCGGCACTGGCTCGGCTGGCGCGCTTCGGTGACGCCTGGTTCCCGCGCTCGAACACCTCGCCGGACAAGCTCCGGGAGGTCCGGAAATGGCTGACCGCGCAGGGCCGGCCCGATGTCCCGTTCACCATTTTCGGGGCCGGCAAGGACCCGGCGAAGTTGGCCGGCTACGCCGACGGCGGTGTCGAGCGAATCACCTTCCTGCTGGAAACCATGCCCGAGTCCGAGACGCTCGCGGAACTGGATGTGTTGGCCCAGTTGAGGTCGCGGGTATCCGCCGGGGGATGATCAGCGGAGTCGGCCGACCAGATTGCTTGGCAATATCTCCGCCCAAACCTGCGGCAGGAAGTCCGATCGGCCGACCGACGTTTCTCATCATCTGGAAGTGCCCACCAGCGACATCGCCAACCCAGCGAGCGCCCTTGCCTCCTCATCTTTGGCCGGGTTCTCTGGGTTTACAGGAGAACCGGCGGCGCCAGCCCAGGCGGGCGGGCGCCGCCGATCGCCCCGGCGTGGGTCTCAGTACTCCCATGTTGCGTACTCGGGTTTCCGGTCCTTCATCTCCTCGAAGAGCAGCACCATCCGGTCGAGGTACCAGGACTTGGCGAGCTGCGCGAGCAGGACACCGCCCACCACAGCGACGACATCCAGGCGAATCAGCCCGTACGCCAGTGCGATCACCCCGACGACCTGGAAGGCAGTGGTCACCGCCGGCACCTTCGACATCCGGAACTGCGGTGGAATGTCGATGTCGTTGCGGTCGGCCCAGATCCTTTCGCCGAAAACGGCTTTCGATGCCCAGTTGCGGGTGGACGACGGCTCACGGAAGAGCAGCGGGTTGATCATCAGGAAGACCAGGACCAGCCCGGTCGGGGCCAGCGACCACCAGCCGATCCAGTCGTAGCTCCAGATCGCGACCGCGAGCACCGGCAGAATCGCGAAACGCGTCCACACGCTCGTCGGGTTGGCGTGCCGCATCCATGTGTCTCCCTCGAGACCGAACGCTTTGGCAACGCGCCGCTCACTCGTCTGCTGATTCATGGCAACCTTCCAGGTAGTTGGTGATGCGCCAACGTTTGCGGCGCGGATTGGTAACGCTTGGACTCGGACGCCCGAACACCGATCGGTGGTCAGGCCGGATGGCTTGCCCTGCCGTCAGCGGGATCCCGCGCCGACAACCTCGGCCGGGCCGCCGAACCAGCGGGCGACAGTTCGGGCCATGCCCTGGGTTGGCCACCAGGTCATCATGAACAGGCGGCCGTTGGCCCTCCGGCCCTCAACCCACCAGCCTGTGTGCCGACCTCGGCGGAGATTGACCCGGCGCACGCTCATGACGGACCACCTTTCGAAGGTGTTGACAGTGGATCGATCTCACGTGTTCCGGCGGGTCGGTTCCGCTCGAGGCGGGCGGCGGGCTTGACCACGGCGATCGTGATGGATCAATGGTGTCTCGCCGGCGATGAGGCCAGCAGTGGGCCAACCCGCCGAACCAGGAGGGTTACCACGCGGGGAGCCGAGGGGCAGACCGGTTGACGTTCCTGCCGTCGGGCGCGGGCTCGGCCTGGGATGACGCGCGTGCTCTCAGGTCGCCGTGGGCATGTTCGCGTCGGGCGGGTCGCCTCGGCGTGGGATGCGGTACACGACGAAGGAGGCGTTGGGCCGCACGCCGATCCGGCCCTGCACGAGGCCCTCGCGTCGGATGATGCCTGCGGGCAGCATCCCGAGCCGCTCCATCACCGCGCGTGAGGCGCGGTTGTGCACCTCGGTGAAGGCGATAACCGGCTCGCCGGGCCGGTATTCGGCGGCCCAGGCCAGCGCGGCGTGACCGACTTCGGTCGCGTAGCCGCGACCCGTGCGGGCGTCGCGCACCGCCCAGCCGAGCTCGAGGACCGTCTCACCGTCCAGGTCGACGCGGGTGAAGCCACCCCGGCCGACCAGCGAACCGTCCGACCGGTCGCGTGCCATCCACTTGCCGACGCCATCCCGCGCCCACCGAGCCGCCATACCCGCGGCCCACTCCTCGACGGTCGCACGGCTCCAGGGACCGGTCCAGTAGCTGACCTTCGGATCGCCGTACAGCAGGAGCAGATCGTCGACGTCGTCAAGGCCTACCGGCGTCAGGACCAGCCGAGGTGTCAGCACCGGATCCGACGCGGACCCGGTCGTTCGGTTGGCATGCACACCAGCAGTGGACCATCGTCGAGGCATTTGCCGACACAGCGGGCCGACCCTGCAGCACGACGATCGGCCGGCGAATACCGCTCCGAGGATCAATCAGCAGCGCCGAGTGGCCGTGAGACGTGTCGCGGTCTTCGTCGTCCTGCCGTGGAAGGCCAAACGGAGGCGGAATCGACCCTCGTGCTGTGCTGCGATGGAATCGGGAAGGGCCATCGCGACCTTTGACTGCCGTTCGATCGCCGAACCTGAACCTATTCCGTTTTCAACGGCCCAGCGGGCTGGTAACTGCTGACGATGATGCCGGACGGCCATGATCTCGTGCTGAGGAGTTCGAATGAGCGCGCCGGGGTTCCCTCCGCGAAGAATCGCTTCCCCGTGCCCAACAGGAGCGGATAGACGACCAGCAGGACTTCATCTGCCAGACCATGTTCGAGCAGCGTCGAGGTCAGTGTGGCGCTGCCGGAGAGGATGATGTGCGGACCGTCATGTGACTTGATACGGCGAATTCCCTCGACAATGTCCGGTCCAATGCCTTCGGCGGGGCCCCATTCAAGACTTTCCTGGCGGTGGGTAGCAACGAATTTCGTCGCTGCATTGAGGCGGTCCGCCATCGGACTGCTCGGCGCCTTTGGCCAGAAACTCGACCAGCCATCGTAGGTGCGGCGGCCAAGCAACAGATCGAAGGTCTCGCCATGCGCGGCCAGGATTGCATCCCGGCCGGCCGGAGTCCGATAGGGCGCGCTCCAATCGGTGTACGGGAAATCATCGTCGTCGGAGGAGTGCTGGATCACGCCGTCCAGCGAGATGTGTTCGATGATCTTGAGCTTCCTCATGTGGGTCTCCGCGTTCTGAGGTGACGGGTCAGTCCTGAGCGCGGGCGGCGGACGCGCCTTGTTCAGCAAGCACTACGTCGAGTTGAGGTATCGCCGCCCGTAGTCCTTCTTCCATGCCCGGAATCGTTTTCTCCATTGCTTCCACGCTGGAGAACGTCGTGATGCAGGTCATGCGCGATCCCGTCGGGGTGGCTTCGAAGGCGAACGTCATCGACGACGGCATGTTCTCGTCGTCGGCGTTATCTTCGCCGTCCCGCGCCTCGAACGAGCTTATTGGATTCACCGCGGTGAATTTCCAGGAGCCACTCCACTTTTCTCCGTTCGGCCCGGTCAGGAAGTACTCGGCGCGACCCCCAACTGTCATGTCATGATGCGTGAAGGTGGCGGGCATGGTGGGTGGTCCCCAAAACCGCTCGAGTTGGCGCGGGTCGGCAAAGGCGTCCCAAAGGCGTTCTTGCGGAACGGGATAGTCGCCCACGACGGTCAGGGTGAGCTTTGCTGGGTCCTTGGTGACGGAGGTGAGCGGCATGATCATCATTCCTTCGGTAGAAGCACATCATCGAGTTGCGCCATGCGCTGGCGCCAAATGGATTCGAAGTACTCGAGGAGCTCGCCGGCGCGCTGGAGCCGCTCGTGGTTGGTGGAGACCAGTTGCTCGCGGCCACTTGCACGCTTCTGGATGAGACCTGCGCGCTCGAGCACGGCGACGTGCTTTTGCACGGCGGCGAAGCTCATCTCGTACCGCGCCGCAAGAGCGGACACCGACGGCGTTTCCGTGAGCGACCGCGCCAAGATGTCGCGTCGCGTGCCATCGGCCAAGGCGCGGAACAGCTGGTTGAGCGCCTCTTCGCTCTCTTCGAGAAGTACAACCATGTGGTTGTACGTTAATCCTGTCAGGTCACATGTGCAAGCGCGTTCTGCCGTTGCCCCAGGTCTGCGACGGTGCCCATCGCCACCACATGCAGAAGGCCGTCACGGGAACGGCGACCGGCGCGGTGCGGCAGGTGGTCCGCGGCGCGACGTACCGCCTCGTGGCCGGGGCCGGAAATCCCGCCGCAGGGTGGAGCCAGTGTGCGCGGGATCTCTTGCAGAGCTTTGTGACCGACCCGAAATCCGTCATCGGGCGGTGTGACACGCCGGCCTACGTCGCACCGGCAGTCCGTCAGTTCCCACAGATCGCCGCTGAAGCGACACCAGCCGCGCCGTTGGCGGGGGATACCTCCACTCGGCTGGCCCGGCGGGTGGCGACAGTGGCTGTGCGGACGGCGCTGGACGGCTGGCTCCGCGCCTTCCGCGATGGCCCGTCGATTTCCGGGCTGCGGGAGGGAATGTGGGATGCCGACTTCGACTCCTTCCCCGGACCATGCAGTCCTGGTACTGCGCGATTCGCGGTTCGCCGGTGACGTGTCCGTGTCGGGGCAGTCCGAGCGATTCTACGAGTCGAATGAAATGCATCTCGAATTGACGGTGAGCGGACCGCAGGGACACACCGGCAACCTCGTGGCGGACGGGCAGTTCGGATTCGGCTGACCTTTCAACGACTTCGTGGTGTCCGGCGCGCTGGGCGGGAATGCGATCCGGGCCAGCGTCCCCGCCAATTAGTGGAAGGCACTCCTGGTCCTCGATTTCCCGACCTTCATCGTCGACACCATCGCGGACGCCGCACTTCTCGACCGCGGCTCCTCGGCGATTCAGATCGCACGAACGTCGGACACCCTTGTCCTGCGCTCCCGGTTCGCGCTCCCGGTTCGCGCTCCCGGTTCGCGCCCGGTTCGCGTTCTCGGGTCGACGCTCAGAAGTCTGCGTTTGCTCAGCTCACGCGGCGCCAACCCAGGTCATGTGCTCGATCAGGTACGTCAGCTCATCACGATCACCCACGACCGTGCTGGATTCGGCAGCGTCGAGCGGCAGCCGACGGCTGACAATTTGAAGCAGCTCACGGGCAGGCCCGTGGATCGTGACGTCGGCATCGCTGCGATCGTGGGTGAGCACCAGCGGAGCCTCCTCCGTACGCCTCAGGAGCCAGGCCTGATCCGCGTCGTCCGTCACCCAGGCGATGGTTTGGCCATCACCGCGCATGGCGTCGGCGAACCCGGGCACGTTCGCCGCCCAGCCGCTCGAAGCCATGTTCGCGAACCAGTCCTCGATGGCGGCCGCGGCAAGCGTCGGATCAAACCGGTACTCACGGTCCAGCGCAAACGCGGCGTCGATGCGGTGCACGGAAATCTCGCCGAAGATCCGCTGGGACCAGAAGGCCACGCCATTGCCCCCGCCCGACGGGTCAAATACCACCCGGTCGTCATTCGCCCCGGCAAACGTTGCTTCCACACCGTGAGCCCCGTCCATGAGCCACGAGCCCCAGGCCGATGGGTCGGCCGGCGCCGATTCCCAGCCGATGGAGAAGGCCGTGCCCGAATCGGTGATGCCCTCGCCGACGAGCCTGCTCACCCACCGCTGAGTGGTACCGACGTGGCCGACAAGGTCGGTCAGCGTCCATCCCGGGCAGGTCGGGATCGGCGCTCCCGGCTCGGCGTCGCCGACCCACGCGGCCATCTCCCGTGTCTGGTTGACGGTCGATTCGAGCAGCTTGAGGTCCATGATCATTTCCTTTGCTGTGAGGACGCAGCAGCCAGGCGGCACTCGCCTGCTGGGACGCCTCGCAAGCCTACGGACGGGCCTGCTGCGCCCAGACACCCTGCATCCGACTGAATCCGGTCGAAGGGTGGTCTCCAAACGCCGTTCGGCAGGTCCGCTGTCGAAGGCACGCTCGTGGCCAGCTCAATGCTCTGCCGCTCGGTGAGCGGGGACGCCGGCCCGACGTCCGCCCGCTCACTGAGAGCGGATGGTGGACCAACACTC
>CAVPYD010000021.1:0-8596 GCA_963709895.1 uncultured Actinomycetota bacterium
TGGTCGACCGCAAGTACGACCCGCTGGTGTGGTTGGGCAACAAGCTGTTCCGGCGCGGTGCAGAAAAAACCAGCAAGGACTGACCCCGCCGGTCGACCGCAAGCGCCCTTATCGGAAGTGATAAGCTGCTTTGGTGGTGCCCGACACCGAGGATGAGCGAGATCCAGAGTTGGAGCTCGGACGAGCCATGACCTCGGTGCCACTGCGCAACGTCGACCTCGATCCAGACACGCCGGTGGAGGCATGGCCGTTCGAGGTCGTGCAGACACTCATCGAACGCGGCGGCCTGTCCGACTGGCGGCAGTTGATCAAGGAGATTCAGCGGTCACCGTGGGGGGCGACGAGCCAACGGGTCGAGGAGGCGCTGTCGGTCTCCCGTCCGTACGGGACCGCGGAGCTGTTCGACAAGGCGATCGCCGATGCCCGCACAGCGCCATGGCCGCTGAGAAGGCCGAGGTGGCCAGGGAAGTCGGCGAACTGGTGGTGCGCAGTCGGCTGTCGAAGGCGGAGTTCGCCAGCAGGATCGGCACCTCGGCGTCGCGGCTGTCCACTTACGCCTCTGGACAGGTGATGCCGTCGGCCGCGCTGATGGTCCGGATGCGTCGCGTTGCCGACGCCGCAAGGCCCTGAGCAAGGTCAGGCCCTGATCGGCGCTCGGCTCCCACCGAGGGTGATAACACCGACACCAGCAAGCCGACGCCTGAACGCAACCTGCCGCCCCGACCTTGCCTGACCTGCGGTGACGCGTGTCCAGCCGGGCACAGCCGGAGGTCGCGCGGCGGTCGGACCGGCGCCGCCAGGTCTCGCCGCGCGGGCAGCGCGATTGCGATCACCGGACGCTGCGTGTTTCCCTGGCAGGTCGTCATTCGGACCCGAATGCGCGAAAGGTGATCGGAACGGATGGCGTGATGCGGTTCCTTCAGTTCGTCCGGGGCACCACCGCCCCGGAGAAGCGTGGCAGGCTGCGCTCGGCGTTGATCGGTACGACGTTGGCCGGCGCATTGCTGGTCGCAGGCGCCGCCCCGGCCGCCGCAACTGTCCCCGCCGAGCCCGAGACGGGAGCACCGGCCACCGCCCCGCAAGCTGCCGCGGCAGCACCCGCGGCCGCGAATCCGGCCGCCACGCTGGTCACCCTCACCCCCGGGCTCAGCGGATTCGACAACATCGGCGCCGACACCCCGGCACAACTCCGCTGCCTGAGCGACGCCGGGTACTCCTTCGACGTCATCGACGCGCTGGGCGCCGGTTGGGACTCCGAATACCGTTCGGCCGCGGCACTGGGCATGAGCGTCGTGCTGTTCCAGGGCTTCTACAAGCCGTACTGGACCGACCCGGCCAAGGGCACCTCGCGCGGCCAGCTGATGGTCAGCAATGCCCAGCTCGTCGGGTACCCCAGGGGCGCCCAGGTGTTCCTCAACCTGGAGGACAACCTCACCGACGGCGTCTCCCCCACCACCAGGGCCGGCATCATCCAGTGGGTCCAGAACTGGTCCGCGGTCGTCAAGGCTGCGGGGTACACGCCTGGGGTCTACGTGGGCAACCCGCAGATCCTCAGCGCCGGGGACCTGACGTCCGCGCTGACCACATCCGGGTGTACTGGCGGTCGGCATCGGGCAGCGCTCCGCAGTCCGCGCGCGGCTACGTGCTGCGGCAGCCCAGCATCTCCAGGACCGCCTGCGGCACCACCATCGACATCGACACCTCGGGATCGGACATCCACGGCACCGGACTCGTCGGCGCCGGATTCCCGCGCAGCCTGCCGGCGCCGGCGACCGCAGGCGCGTTCGGCCCGCTCACGCCCTCCCGGATCCTGGACACCCGCGGCAGCGCCACCCTGGGCAGCACCAGCGCGCGAACGGTCGGGATCCTCGGCGCGGGCGGGGTCCCTGCCGCCGGTGTGTCGGCCGTCGCCCTGAACGTCACCGCGGTGAACCCGTCCGCTGGCGGCTACCTCACCGTGTGGCCGTCTTCCGCGACGCAGCCCAACGCCTCCAATGTCAACTTCGCTGCCGGCCAGGCCGTGCCGAACATGGTCGTCGTCCCGGTCGGAACCGACGGCAAGATCAAGATCTTCAACGGTTCACCAGGCAGCGTTGACGTGATCGTCGACGTCGCCGGCTACTACCAAGGCCGGGACCCCAACCGCGGCGGGCACCCTCGGCCCGCTGACGCCCGCCCGGATCCTGGACACCCGCGGGAGCGCCACCCTGTCGGCCACCCGCACCGCCACCGTGGGGATCCTCGGCACCGGCGGCGTCCCGACCGCCGGGGTCTCGGCCGTCGCCCTCAATGTCACGGCGGTCAACCCATCGGCTGGCGGTTACCTCACCGTGTGGCCGTCCACCGCGCCGCAGCCCAACGCCTCCAACGTCAACTTCGCCGCCGGGCAGGCCGTGCCGAACCTGGTGATCGTCCCCGTCGGAACCGACGGCAAGATCAAGATCTTCAACGGATCGCCGGGCGCCGTCGACGTGATCGTCGACGTCGCCGGCTACTACACGTCCGGAACCCCGAGCGCGGCAGGCGCTCTCGGCGCCGCTCACCCCCGCCCGGATCCTGGACACCCGGGCCGGCGGCGCACCAGGCGGTCGAACCGCGCTGGCGCTGAAGGTGACCGGTAAGGGCGGCGTCCCGGCGTCCGGCGTGTCGGCCGTCATGGTCAACCTCACCGCCGTGAGCCCGGCCGCCGACGGCTACGTCACCGCCTGGCCGTCCGGATCGAATCTGCCCAACGCGTCGAACCTGAATTTCGTCCACGGCAGGGACGTGGCGAACCTGGCCGTCGTCCCCGTCGGCACGGACGGAAAGATCATGCTGTTCAACGGCTCCACAGCGCCGGTGGACCTCATCGCCGACGTGGTCGGCTACATCGCGGGCTGACCCATCAGGGAACGTCGACGAGCACCTTCCCGACCACACCGGACTCCACCGCGCGCTGCGCGTCCGCAGTCCGCTCGAGCGGGAAACGGTGGATCGGCAATCCCGCAGCCGCCCCCACGGACAGCGCGCCGTCCGCCACCGCTGCGGAAACATCCTCTACCGCAGCATCTTTCGCGGCCCGTGGGACCGTGTACACCAGGACGAACTGATACCGCACATTGGGCGTCATGTTGTCGCGGATGCGCAGGGTGACATCGTCACCGCCGTTGTTGGCGTAGATCGCTACCACCGCGTCGGGCGCGACCACCGCCGCGTCGAGGGCCGCGTTCGGCGTCGGCGCGACCTCGACGACGATGTTCACCCCGTCGGGTGCGACCGCGCGAATGGCCGCCGCCGTGCCCGCAGTGTCCTGCTCGCGGTAGTTGACCACATGATGCGCGCCGGCGGCAGTGGCGATTGCGGCCTTCTCCGCGCTGCTGACCGTGGTCACCGCGGTGCCCCCCGCCCACCGGACCAACTGGATCGCGGCATGACCGACGGCGCCGGCGCCACCTGAGACCAGCACCGTCTGCCCGGACAACGCGCCGGGAAACAGCCGCTCGGGTCCGCCGTCGGCGACCGTCAGGCAGCGGTGAGCCGTCAGTGCCGGGATGCCAAGGCTCGCGCCGAGGTCGAACGAGGCGCCGTCGGGCAGCGGCTGAACCTGCCGCTCGGGCAGCACGACGAACTGCTGCGCGGTGCCGTCCGCGCGTCGCCAGGCCGCCTCCCAGAGCCAGACCCGCTGACCGGGCCGGATTCGGTCGACCCCGGCACCGACGGCGTCAACGGTTCCGGCGCCGTCCTGATGCGGCACCATCTCCGGAAACGCGGTCGGCGTCCCAGGGGCCGGCCCCTGCCGCGCCTTCCAGTCGGTCGGGTTGATCCCGGAAACGGCGACACGCACCCTGACCTCACCGGGCCCGGGAACCGGCACCGGCCGGTCGATCAGCGCCAGCACGTCGGGCCCGCCGGTCCGCCGGTACACCACGGCCTTCATCGAGCACCCGATCCTGGCCGCGCTCGACTCCAGGCTGATCCCAAGGCTCATCTCGACCGACTCCTCAGCTGCACCGTCCGGCCCCCGACCAACCGCGTACGGCACCTTACGTGGCCGTGGGCCGACTCGTGGATCGGTGGTACCCGATCGGCGCCCCGCTCACACCAGCCGAGCCGCTCACACCAACGCAGTCCGGTCAGTTCCCGTCCTGCTCGGTGCGCCAGCGGCCCCCTTGCCCCGGCCCGCGGGCCGAGCCGCTGCACCGGTCGGTCAGCTGTCGGATCGCGAGAATCGTTGCCAGATACCACGTTTGCCCTCGCCGCTGGTGGCCTTCTTGGACTTTTCCGATTGGGCGCGGGCGAAGTCCTCCTCGGTCAGTTCGGCGGGTTCAACTACGTCCGCAGCCACCACCCCGACCAGCCGGCCGTTGTCGACGATGGGCGTCCCGGCCGCCGCCGTGACCGCATCCCGGGGTGCCACCGGTTCCCTGGCGGTCCCGTCGGTCAACTCGAGCGCCTCGTGCAGGTGAGTGGCCGACAGCTGATCGGCCAGCGCGGCCTGCAGGGAGGCGACGTCGAAGACGTGATAGGTGGGCGGCCCGTCGGACTCGCTCAGCACCACGACCGGGAGCTTGGCGCTCCTGGCCGTGAGCAATTGCAACCGGACCGGGCCGACAGTGTCGGCGGCCTTCACCACGATCGGGGACTCGCTGCGCACAGCGGAACCGTACGCGCGGCTCGGCCGGTCTGCCAGTGCACCGGCGCCACCAAGGAGCTACCGAGGAACCACCAGGGAGCTCGAACCCTGACGATCCGCACCGGCCCGCGTCCGCCGAGCGGGTCCGGTCTCAGACCCTGGTCTCGGCGTCCGCGTCGGCGCCGGCGGCCAGCAACGCCTCGCCGACCGAGGCGTAGCCGGGCTGGGCGACAACGATGCCGTCCTTCAGGGTGACCGGAATCGGGTCGATGATGTCGAAGGAATTGATGCCTTTGGGTTCCAGATTCACGAAGCCCACCAGCACCCAATTACCGGCACGGTCCTGCAGGAATGGCGCCGCGAAAAGGTCGGGCTCGGCAACAAAGGGCTGGGCCCTACTGACATCCCAGGGTCCGACGAGGGAATCGCCGGGTACCGACCAGGTGCAATACATTCCCGACTGCTGCTTTCGCCAGTCGGTTTGCTCGTCGGTGTGACAGGTGAACACCAATGTCGGTCTGCCGTGCACCAACTGTGCCTGCGGCACCTCGATCTGGCCGAAACCGGCGGGCTGCGACAGCGGCGGCCCCAGTTCCCAGTGCACCATGTCGGCACTGCGGGCATGCCCGATCACCCCGTCGTCCAGCCGCGGCGCCCCCTTCAGGCGCGCGGTGATGAACATGTGCCAGCCATCCCCGTGGGGATCGCGGAACACGAACGGGTCCCGCCAGGTCTCGCTGGCGACCGGGTCCTCCGGCAGCCCCAAGGTCATGTACCAGCGCGGATCCGCCTCCAGCAATGGTCGGTTCCCGACCCGGCGCCAGGTGCGGAGATCGTCGGATTCGGCGAGTCCGATGCGCTGGTCGAACACACCACGACCGGCGCTGGAGATCGCCGTGTAGTACTTCCGCCACACGCCGTCGTCGCCCAGCACGGTCGATCCGGTCCACAGCGCCAGATCATCCCAGGAACCTTTCGGACCCGGGCCGAGCGCGACGCCCTCATAACGCCACGATTTCAGGTCTGTTGATGTGGCGTGCCCCAATTGGGCTGCCGTGTGGCGTTTCCCGGGGTCGATGAGTGATCGCGGGGCCTGCAGAAAATAGAGGTGGTAGGTATCTCCGTCGTCGGCGATCCAGCTGTCCCAAATCCAGTAATCGGCAAGTGACAGCATCTGGCCTCCGCTCGTTAAGCAGGCAGACTAGCGCCGACGACCGCGGGCCGCATTACTGCCGCGGTCCCACCGACGCCAGGCGCGGCCGTTCGTCGACGACCGGCCACGGCGGCCACCCGGACGGCGGAACGGCTGCCGGGGTATCGGCTGGGCCAGGCTGGGCTCCTGTACGAAACGTTCGCGATTCGAAGGAGAGTTCATGCGCCTGAAATCCATGCTGGTGGCGGCACTGTCGGCCGTGCTGATCACCGGGGTCGCGCTCGTGTCATCCGCTTCCGGCGCGTCGCCGTCCGACCCGTCCGCGCCGAACGGTCCGCCCCCAGGCGGGGTATCGCCACTCTCGGTGACCACGGCGAACGCGGGGACGATCTTCCAGCCGCTTCAGCCCTGCCGCATCGTGGACACCCGCAACAGCGGCGCCGGCATTGTCGGCAATGGCTCGGCGCGATCGTTCTTTGTACGCGGCACATTCGGATTCGCACCGCAGGGCGGCAATGTCGGGGGCTGTGGAATTCCGGCGGGCGCCACAGCGGTCAGCGCATCGGTGACGACAACGCAAAGCGCCTCACCCGGTTATCTGATCGGCTGGCCCGTCGGGCAACCCCAGCCGACCGCGAATTTCGCGACCTATGACGCGGGTCCGGGAATGACCGTGGGGACCACCTTCACACTGCGCGCACCCGGCGCGGAACCGAGCCTGACGATCGCGAACTATGGTGGCCCGACCCATCTGATCATCGATGTCAACGGCTACTACGCGCCGCAGCTCGCCGGCTTCGTCGAGCAGGACGGCACCCTGACCTACTCCTCCGGGCGGATCGTCGCGACCAGCCACCCCTCGACCGGAAACTACGACATCACCTTCGACCGCAACGTTTCCCAGTGCAGCTTCCAGGTCACGCCGTATGGCTACAACTGGGTCACCGCGGTCGGACCGGTGGGCACGAATCAGGCGCACGTGTACATTCACGACCAGGTGGCGCCGTTCGCTCAGCACGATACGTCATTCCATATTCTGGCGATCTGCTGAGATTTCTCCACCGGTCGAGCAGCACCCGGGAAACAGCTTCGCCGCGGACAGTCCGATGGGGCAGTCCCCAGGCCGAGTCCGCTGGGGCAGGGAGGGCCTGGACCGTTTCGGTCCAGGCTCTCCCGCTGTTCACGGATCGACAATCCGCGGCGCCGACGGTTCGGGCCCAATGTTCAGCCGGTGGAGGTCGCCGTGGCCGGCGCGGAAACATCTGACGTGGCAACGGTTCCGGCTGCGCTGGTGGGCGCGGCTGCCGGGTCCCCGCCCGGGATGACCATATTCGGATAGAAGATCGGCAACAGACCCTTGAGGATCGTCAGCGCCGACCCCTCCCCCGTCGGGACGGTGGCCAGGTTGGTGCCGATGACAATGGTGAGCCCGGTGGTCGGGTCGTGCCCCATGAAGGTCATGTAGCCGGGGATCTGCCCGTCATGCCCGATCAGTGGCCCGATCTTCGCGATGCCCAGGCCGTACTGGGCCGCCCCCGGATTGCCCGGGTCTGTCGACTGGAAGCTGTCCATCCGGATCTTCTGGGTTGCGGCATCCAACAGACCACCGTCGACCAGGGCATCGACGTAGGTCTTCAGGTCGTCGACCGTGGAGATCGCGCCGCCGGCCGTCCAGCCCCATGACGGGTTGGCATCGGTCTCGTTGTTGGGCAGCAGCGTGCCGGCCAGTGCCGCCGGCTGGTCCTTCACCGGCAGCGCGTAGGTGTCGATGGTCGAGGTGTTGCTGCCGAACGAATATCCCTGCGGGTGGGGATCGGGAATCGAGGCGTCATCCGGCAACGGGAGCAAGGTGTTCTTCAGGCCGAGCGGGGTGAAGATGCGGTCCTGGAAAGCCTGCGACGCGGTCGTGCCGGTGAGCTTCTCGATCACCAGGCCGAGCAGGATGATGTTGGTGTTGCTGTAGTCGTACTTCTCCCCCGGCGCGAAATTCACCGGATGCGAGAACGCGATCGCCAGCAATTCTTCGGGCGTCCATACCTTTTGCGGATTTTCGTCCAGGGTCTTGTTGAATCCCGGGTCGAACGAGTAGCTGTAGAGCCCGCTGCGCATCTCCGAGAGTTGCGCGATGGTGATCTGGTCGCCGTTGGGCACGTTCGGAATGTATTTCCCGATCGGATCGTCGAGCGCGAGCTTTCCCTCCTGGACCAGTTGCAGGATCACCGTCGACGTCATCGTCTTGGTATTGCTGCCGACCCGGAAGTGGTCCCCCACGACCATCGGGTCCTGTTCACCGAGTGTCCCGGTGCCGAAGGTGCCCGTCCAGTCACCCTGATCCGGCGAGGCGATCAGCACGACCGAGCCGGGAATGACGTTGTCCTTCATCACCGACTCGACAGCCGCACTGACCGCCGGCACGTAGCTCGGCTGGTTGCCGGTCACGCTCCCGGACGTCGACTGACCGCTCGACCCGGCCGGCGACGACGATGCCGCGGCAGACGAATGCGACAGCGTCGACCTCGCTGTGCTGCCGGACGATCCGCACCCGGCGAGTACGACGAGGCCCGCCGTCAGCATCGAGGCGGTGAGCGCGGTGGAGCGCCTCAACGGAGGTTCCTCTCGTCGGCGGGGCCGCCCTGTGGGCAGTACCCCGCGAGCAGCGGCTGACGAGCGACCCAACCCTCGGATGCGCTTGCACCATTAACGCTCAGCAGCGGCGCCGGCGCCAGCTGACGCGCACACCGGTGGTGACCACCCGTTCGGATAATGGTGCCGAGCCGAGCGAGGATCACCGTCCGGAAGGCTCGACTCCCGTGCCGTCGGAGCGGGAGACA
>CAVPYD010000022.1:0-23822 GCA_963709895.1 uncultured Actinomycetota bacterium
CCGACGGGCGGGACACCTCCTGGCTGTGGGACGTGCCATTCGAGAAGCTGTCCTGCCCGGTGATCATGGCCAGCGGGGAACGGGCCGCGGACTTGGGGGTGCGGCTGTCCTACGCCGGCCTGGAGCACCACACCGAACCGGACCCGGTCACCGCGCTGGCCCTGCTACCGCCCGGGACGGTCGATGTGGTCGCCAACTACACCGCCTTCCACCAGCTCCTCCGCCGGCTGGCCCGGCCGCAGGCCACCCCGTGACGGGGGCGTCGACGATCCGGATCGGGCTGCTGCTGCCCGACGTCCTGGGCACCTACGCCGACGCCGGCAACGCCGTCGTGCTCGCCGCCCGGGCCCGCTGGCGCGGCATCCCCGCCCAAATCCTCACCATCCCCGCGGACTCCACCCCACCCGCCGGGTGCGATGTGTACGTCCTCGGCGGCGGTGAGGACACCGCGCAACTGTTCGCCATCGACTGGCTCCGCCGCCACCGCGCCCTCCAGCACGCCCTGGACACCGGCGCCCGGGTCCTGGCGGTGTGCGCCGGCCTGCAGATCCTCGGGCACACGATGCGCGACCGCGCCGGCCGCGACCATCCCGGGCTCGGCGTGCTGGACGTCGCCACCGCCCCCGGTCGGCGCCGCGCGGTCGGCGAGATCACCACGACCTGCGTGATTCCCGGCGTCGGGCAGCTCGCCGGGTTCGAGAACCACCAGGGCATCACCACCCTCGGCCCCGGCGCCGCCCCGTTGGGCACCGTGATCACCGGCATCGGCAACGGCACCCGCGACCACACCGGCCGCCCCACCGAGGGCGTCCTCACCGGCCGTGTCATCGGCACCTACCTGCACGGCCCGGTCCTGGCCCGCAACCCGGCCCTGGCCGACCACCTCCTGACCGCCATCACCGGCACCCAGATGCCACCCCTGGAACTTCCCGACCAGGCCGCACTGCGCCGCACCTACCTCAGCCCCCGCGTGGCCCGCGGCGGCATCCACCACCGTCGCCGCATGCCCCAGGAGCCCCACAGTCCACGACACACACTTACTTGACGACGCGATGCCGGACGGGCGTGGAGGACCGCCCTGCGGCGAAACTCGCCACATCACCCCTGGGAAGTCGCGGTACAGATCGCTCGCCAGGTGCGGTTCGGCATCGCCGTCTGGGCCGTGAAGCTGACGGAGACTTGCGCAATCGATGTTCGTGGCACGATCCCAACCAACGTCGCTGAGCAACACCTCCTGCTCATGTGCCCTATGCAGTCACGAGAGACCCTCTTCATCCCGTACCTGTGCCGCGGAGGGCCTTGTCCTTACCGTTCACGACGACGAGACCCACACCGTCGATATCGCCATGAAGGATGACGCGACCTTGAACACCATTTGTCCATGACAACGCCCGTTCTCGATCAGCGCCAACGCGCCATACCCCTTATTAGCGTGATCATTCGTGGTCGTCCACGGCCAAAAGGGATCAACTCGGATGCAGAGTGATGGCGCAGAGGCAATAAGCGGAATCGATTCGACATGATGCTGACCGATCGTCGTCAATCCATAACGGAACAGTCGCCTACACCCACGGTGCGGCGCCTTCAGTTCGAGGGGGCCACGATCTTGCTGCCCTGTTGCGCTGACGATCGTTCAACGCTCAAGCCATTCGACTTCGCCGGCCGTGGGACGATCGACAGGTGGACGGCGGACCGAGCGTCAAGGAGCGGGTGCTGACGTGGTCCATCGTGGTGCTCACCGCCGGGGTCGCAGGTAGGACTGCTCTGGTCTGGTTCACAGCCTGGTGGGCGGCGGTGAACAAGCCATGAGCAGAGCGTTGCGAAATGTCTTTACCGCCAAGATGCTGGCGCTGTCAGCCCTGGCCCTCGCCAGCATCGCGATGAGCGTGGTCTGGCGCCGGCGGCGGCTTGCCGCCGATTCCTCCTGGCATCCTCGGCACGAGGGCTATCCGCCCCATGTGAAGCCTGGATGGTGAGCATGGCGGTTTGACGCCGTCGCGCTGGTCCGGCTCGAGACGTGACGTCCGGGATCCTCAACCGATGTTTCTCCCTGCCGCTCGCCGCCACGCTGCGGACATGGGTCACGCCCCTCAGGCACGGGGCTGATGTCAGGACAGCCAGCGTCTTTGACCGCTGGCGGCAGATCGCCGGGTCAGCGAACGCCGACCCATGGCTCACCCTCTATCGGACCGTCGTCCGCATCCGGGTTAGCCTAAAATGGCTTCCGAGGCCGATGGTCTCGTTCAACACCCCGTCACCGATGCCGAGCACCACGACCCGTCTGCAGCGCAGGAATCATGATCGAACGGTTTCCCCCGTGTCGCGATCCTGGGCCTGCTGTCCGTCGTCACCCGGTGACGGCGAACGCACCATCCGGTCGTCCCGTGATGGGCGAGGTGGGCCATCGGCCGACTTCACGCGCGACGACGACACCGCGATCAAGTATTCGAAGTTGTCCGGGCCCAACGAGCTCCGCAGTCTGCTGACGATGCTGGCGTAGTTGTCGTGTGGGTCTTGGACGAACAAGGGCTTGCTGTCGCGACCGAAGGTGATGGCGCCCGGGCCTGGCCATGGCCCGAGGTGGTCCTTGGTGGCGTCGATCTCGGGGTGCCGGATCGACTCCGAGTGTTCGGGCTACTCGATGGCGCCGTGCACCGACGACCAGAGTGATTGGCACGCTCAACCGGGCACCCTGGGCCACGGACTGACCACAGAACGAATCCGGACGCCGCGACCACGGCCAGCAGGATCGACCTGACGCCGCCCAGACGAATCTGAGACGCACGCGGCGAGGACATCGGCACCGGAGTCGCAGCGGCGATTGGATACCTGCCAGGGGTCACGCCGAAGAAGGCCTCGCCCCTGTGCATGAAGGGGCTGCTGGTTGCGAGGCGGTGCGTCGCCGTGAGGCGGTGCGTGGCGCAGGTGCCCACCACATGGGGCCGGCGGAGATCTTCTCAGGCCGACGTAATAGGGGACTGCCGAACCCTGAGATACTCGGACTGGTGGGTCCGGTCGGCGGCTCCGGATGACGGGTCCGCAGTCAGCACCCCCCAATTGATGAGCATCTCGGTCAGGTTGTCCTGTTGGACGTCGTACGCCACCGCCAGCGACTGCAGGTCGTGTTCCCGAATGGTCAGAACCTTGCCGTTGTGATCGTCGCGTTGGTGCTGGATGGCTGAGGCGTACCGGGCCAACGGTCCAGCCTGCCGGGCCGGCAGCGCGACCAGCCGCTGCAGGTCGATCCGGAGTTTCCGGCCGCCGGCCGGCGGAGCAGTCCCCGGCTGGGGCGGTAGGAGCTCGTCGGTGCGGACACCGTAGAACTCGGCGAGTTCGGCGAGTTTGGTGACCGTGATCGCGCGGTCACCGCGCTCCCAGGAGCCGATAGTGACCATCGTCCACCGACCCGCGGATTCGAGTTCGACCTGTTTCAGGGTCATCCCACGCTGCCGCCGGACAGCTCGTAGCCGGGCGCCCAGGACATCGGCGTATTTCGGCGACATCACCGTGGAACCCCCGTTCGCGATGTAACACCGACGGCTCCCCGACGCAGGGTAGTCATCTCCCGTCAGGCCGCCCGTTCGTGACCTCTTGGTAGCACCGTCGTGGCCAATCCACAGCAGAACGTGGTCGAAGGCACAATCAGCACGGCAGGACCGGCGCAACGGACCTCTGAGCCGCCGGCACATCGAGCGGGGGCGTCGTCCGTGCCGCCACCACGAGTGCGACAGGCACCCGGGGTGCTGCGAGAACGCTCTGTCGCCATAGCTGGACCCTCCGCGACGGCCACCGCAGTACCTGAACCGGCGCCTCGATCGGTCAGAGTCCACTGGCCGTTTCTGACCCGCTCCGGACGCGTAGATTGCCTGCCTGCTCGACCATCACCGACGACATCCTCTCCGCCCAGCTGTCGACCCCTTCGGCGGTCCGTCCCGGAGAGCCTCGAGTTGGGCCGAACCGGCCCGTTCGGCCGGCCAGCGCCGGACCTCGCGGGCCCAACCCATCGCGGCTGACGGTCCGCGAACAGACCATCGGAAGCCACTGGCACTGCCCGCCGGCGGTGTGCCCGACCGGATACCGTTCCACCGTCACCGCGTGGTTTGACGACCGAGCAGGTGTGCAAGTGACTACGTAGGTGGCCAATTGCCCGGGGTCCGGCCGAGGGCGAGGTACCCGGAGCCGCAGGCGAGTTCACGCACCCGCAGGTCGGGGACAAACTCGGCCAGCAGCCGCCACGGCCGGTCGAACCCGGTGAAGTCGGCGATGAACGGCGCATGCAGCTTCATGCAGCTCCGCCGTCCATGCCCGCAGGGGCCACAGCCACGGCGGCGGTCAACAGTAGGCCTCCGCGACCGGAGGTCGTTCTGTCGCCGAGCGGTGGGCAGGTGGGGTGCGCGGGTGGGGTCGACGTGTCGCTGGGATACGGGACGCGGGTGTCGCCACAATGGGCCTACCCCAGCTGGGACGTGCGGGTGGGTGCGCGGTGCGCTCTGCCTGGCTACCCGATCGCCGGGCGGCCCGGTAGCCAGTGCGGTCGGGTTCCGCCGCGGACGTGGTCCGTCACCTCCGGTGATGTCAGCCGGTCCTCGCACGAGGAAATCTGGTGCCTACGGCCGGTCGGCCGCCGCGGCCGGCGGTAGGCGAACGGCGGGGCGCGCAACCGGTCACCTACTCGTCCTGGGTGATCCGGTGCGTTGTGGGATCCGGACGGTCAGACAAGAACACCGCAGTCCAGTAGACGGTGGCCTGCACACATCATCGGAGCGCGGCGAACGCTGAATCTTGGCCATCTCGACCAGGGCATTCGTGGCCGACCTCAGACCAGGCTCGATCACTACGGGTCAAGGTACCCGTGACGACGGGAGTTGTTGAATCACAACCGTATCGGCACCGTCCACAGCCGACGCAACGCGCCGCCTGCGGACCATCCGGCGCGGCTCCGTCGGACTTGGGGTGATTGGTCGCCGGCCTGGTCAAGACTTGTCCGATGCCCGTTTGGACGCGTTTCGAGCAGCAAGGTAATCCCGGACGCCGTCGGCTCCACGGACGGCGGCGTTGGGTTGCGCCGGCTTTGCTGGTGTTGCTGATCTCGGGATGCTCGGGGCAAGGATCGGCGGCCCCCACGTCGACCGATCTAGCTGCGTCGGCGGTGACGTCGCCGGTGGTGGCTGCCGCGTCGTCCAAGTCGGCCGTGGTCTCCTCGGCCGGTCCGAGCAGCAACCAGGCGTCCTCCCCCACACTGGCGGAAAGCGCGGCGTCCCCGACGGTCGACACGGGGTCCGGGGCACCCGCTGCCTCGACGGGCCCGGTACCGCCCCCAGGGGCGACGGGCGCGGCCGGGACTGCGGGGTGTCCCGGTGTGCGGTGCCTGTCCATCGTGGTGACCGGGGACGTGCTGCTGCACCCGCCGCTGGTCGACCAGGCCCGCGCCGATTCCCCGGGCGGGCAGGGCCTGGATTTCGCGCCGATGCTGGCCGCCGAGAAGCCCTACGTCCAGGGCGCCGACCTGGGCATCTGCCATCTGGAGACCCCGCTGGCCCCGGCCGACGGCCCGTTCATCGGCTACCCGGAGTTCTCCGTGCCACCGCAGGTCCTGCCCGGGCTGGTCGCCACCGGGTACGACGCGTGCAGCACCGCGAGCAATCACACCCTGGATCAGGGCACCGCGGGGGTGAACCGCACCCTGGACGACCTGGACGCCGCCGGTCTGGCCCACGACGGGTCGTACCGCACCGCGCGGGACGCCGCCACCCCCACCATCCTGACCACACCGCACGGCAAGGTCGGGTTCATTTCGGTCGCCTACGGTTTCAACGACGGGCCCCCCGACCAGCCGTGGCAGGTCAACGTCCTGGACACCGACGCGATCCTGGCCAAGGCCCACGCGGCCCGGACCGCCGGCGCCGACCTGGTCGTCGTCGCCGTGCACGCCGGCACCGAATACGACACCGAACCCAACAGCGACCAGGTCACCGCCGCGCGGACGCTGCTGGCCAGCCCGGACATCGACCTGGTTTACGGGCACCACGCGCATGTCGTGCAACCGCTGCAGAAGATCAACGGGAAATGGGTGATCTACGGGTTGGGCAACAACATCGCCGCCCAGGAAACGCCTGTCGAGGGCACCCACCGCGGGCTGCTCGTCCGGGTCACCTTCAGCCAGGACAGCACCGGCGCCTGGACCACCAGCGACATC
Organism: uncultured Actinomycetota bacterium; assembly: GCA_963709895.1. Classification (GTDB taxonomy): domain Bacteria; phylum Actinomycetota; class Actinomycetes; order Mycobacteriales; family Nakamurellaceae; genus Nakamurella. The sequence goes on from CAVPYD010000022.1 coordinate 6,197, forward strand.
GCCTGGGTGCCTTCCCTACAGGAGGCCGACCCGCCGCACCGCTGGTGCTCGTTGACCGCCGGCGCGACCTGCGTGTCACCCGCGGCCGACGCCGCCGCGCTGGCCGCCACCACCGAGGCGGTCAACCTCTACGGCGCCGACACCGACGGCGCACACCCCCTGGAGAACCACTGAACCGGATCACGGCGCCTTCCATCCGCGGGCGTCAGGAACTTCGGCCAGAAGGCGACAACGCCTCGTCGTTGGCCACCCGCACCTGGGCCGGGTCCAATCCGACGATCCTGCTCACCAGAATGGTCACCGCCGTCAGTGTGTGTTCCACCCGCGACACCTCGAACACCCCATCCTCGCCTCGACCCAGGGCCACCAGGTGGAACTGCTCGGCCCAGTCGATCCCCACGCCAACATCTGACGCCTACTTCCTCGTGTCAAGCCGTCCGGGCACGAAGGCGCGGCGCCGTGCTGATGGACCAGTCCTTGTGGGACGACACCGTTGTGGTGGTCAGGCCTCCCCGGGCCGCCCTTCCGGGACGCCGTCTCATCGCTGTCCTCAAGGGACGAGCAGCAGAAGCGTTCCCGAATGGGGACCTCTCATGAAAGAAGGTAGTGCGATCAGCAGCGAGCGGTGTCCGTTCTGCAACGCCAAGGTTCAGAGGCGGTTCATCTCTGGCCGAATGGTCGCCGCTGACGCGGACTCTTCCCCAGTACCGACCGGCGAAGCGAGGTGTCTTGGCCGGCCGCCGCATCATCTGGTCTTGGATGTGGACGGGCTGACCTGGCACCTGAAGTCCAGGCGGGTGTAATGCGGGGACACCGGCCGGACGATGGAACTCTGACCGGCGCACGCGCAAACGGTCCGCCACGGATCCCCGCACGACGGTGTCCGCCTTGGGTTCCCGCGATCGCCGGGCCGCGTCCGCGGTTGCGGCAGCGCACGGAACCGGTGGTGATGCCATGGGGTGAATCCCCTTTGTTCTGCACCGTTGGTGATTGCAGGCCCAGCGTTTGTACTGCTGATGTGGTGCACCTGGTGTCTGGTCACGGCCGTGGCCGCAGGCCGTGCCGTGATCGCCGGGCGGCAGGGCGCCGATCGATGGCAGCTGTTAGTCGGGCCGAGCACGGTCACCACGTTGGGGTGACGGGTTTGCATGCGTCGGTGAGTGAGTGGAGTTCGTTGCGGGCGCTGGCGGTGAAGACCTCGATGTCTGGGTAGGCGTCGGCGTCGCCGACGGCCAGGATGTTGAACTGCCCGGCGTACGACAGCGCGCCGACGCCGAGGGACACGTTCCCGATGAAGTTCAGCAGCGGGAACACCTCGAGCAGTTGCGCGCCGGCGAAGTACAGCGGCGCGGGTGGGCCCGGTAGGTCGGCGCTTTCGACGTTTACCCGTTTCTTGGCGATGAGCGGAAGCATCGCCCGCGCAAGGACCTTGCTGCGGAACACCGTTCCCAGGGACGGACGGCCGGTGGCCTTCCGTTTCGTGGTTTCCGCGGCGATCTGCCGCAGCCTGTCTCCGGGGTCGGAGGTTCCCAGGGGGAGCGGGACGACCATCTGGCTGATCAGATTTCCCGCGCCAGGTCGGGTGCGGTCCCGGCGCAACGACACCGGGACGTAGATCGGCAGGGTGAGGTCCTCGACGGGTTCCCCGCGGCTGCGCAGCAGCCCGCGGAGGCCACCGGCGGTCATGGCCAGCAGCACGTCGTTCACCGTGGCGGCGTGCGCGTGCGCGACCTGGGTGACCAGGTCGAGGTTGCTGCGGATGAGGGCGAGGCTGCGGTGCGGGCCGACGAGCCGGTTGAGGCTGGTCCGGGGACCTGGTTGTTGGGCGAGGAGTTCGCGCATCGCGGGCCACCCGGCGCGAGCGTGCCGCAGGGTCGTCGCCGGATGCGCTAAGACGCTCGCGGCGTGACCCAGCTCGTCGGCCCGTCGTTGGAGGTTGTCGCCGAGCAGCTCACGGTCCGTCGGTCGCGGTCCGGGTGTCCAGGGCGGTGCTGGTGCCGGGGTGGTGCCCGGGGGAGGCGTCCAACAGCGAGCCGAGGCCGGCGACGCCCGCGATGCCGTCGGCGATGACGTGGTGCAGCCTGATGAACAGGCCGACGCGGGCGTCGGGAAGTCCTGGCAGGAACCAGATCTCCCACAGGGGCCGGGATCGGTCCAGGCGATGGGCTCGCAGTTGTTCGATGGTGTCCAGGAGTTGCCCCTCGTCACCGGGATCGGGAACCTGGGCGACCCGCACGTGGTTGCGCAGGTCGAATCCGGGGGCGTCCACCCACAGCGGCCAACCCAACCCTCGCCGCGGTTGGTAGAGGACTTGCCGGAACCGGGGCAGCAGGTGCTGCCGGCGTTGGATCGCCTCCCGCGCGGCGTCGATCCGGAAGCGACCGTCGGAGTCGAGCAGGGCGCGGCCGTCCAGGATGGCCAGCGCTCCGATGTCCTGTGGCCAGCCTTCATCCGACCACAGCATCAGCCGGTCTTCCGCGGTCAGCCTGTCCACCGCCATCACCTTCGCGACCAGCGTCGCCGCCGCCCGGGGTTGCCGGCAAGGGACGTTCGACCCGGTCGGGCGGGTCTGTCGCCTCCTGCATGGCCGTGCCGCTGGCAGCAGTGTTGGCAGGGACCTGTTTCTCAGCAGTTGGTGTGCCGAACCTGCCCGTTTCCCGAAAGGGGGCAGCGATGCCCGGCATCGATGAGCAACAGCTGCGGGCCAGCGTCGATGGGATCCGGAACCGTTGGCCGGCAATCGGTTTGGCGGTGGGAGCGGTCCGCCGCGGAGATCCCCCGTCGTTCTGCGCCGACGGGTTCGCGGACATCGCATCGAGGACACGGGTCACACCGGACACGGTTTTCCGGATCGCCTCGATCTCGAAGACCTTCACCGCGATCGCCGTGATGCAGCTGTGGGAGCAGGGGCTGGTCGACCTGGACGGCCCCGCCAACGACTACCTCCGCGGCTACCGGCTGATCCCCGCGCACCCGGGCTGGCGACCGGCGCCGGTGCGGCATCTGCTGACCCACACCGCCGGGGTGCCCGAATGGGTGCACCCCACGCGGATGGTGAACAGCGGCTGGTTCGGCGAGAGCTTCGCGCTCGGAGAGCGGCTGCCCACGCTCGCGGAGTACTACCGCGGCGGTCTGCGCCTGGCGGTCGAGCCGGGCACGATCTGTACCTACAGCGACCACGGGTTCGCCACCCTCGGCCAGATCGTCCAGGACCTCAGCGGGCAACCCCTGGAGCACTACCTGCGGGACCACGTCTTCCGGCCCCTGGGGATGGCGGACAGCGACCTGCTGCGGTCCGAACGGATCCGGGCGCACCTGGCGACGGGGTACCGGCTGGGCCGCAACGGCGCGAGGGCGGTGACCGATCGGCAGTGGGTGACCGCGGCGGCGTCCTCGATCTACTCCACCCCGCGGGACATGGCCCGGTACGTCGCGGCGCTGGTCGGTGATGGCGTCGGAGGGCACGGCGCGATCCTGAAACCGGAGACGCTCGCGACGATGTTCCGGGCCCATTACCGGACCGATCCGCGGATCCCCGGGATGGGACTCGGCTTCTTCCGCGTCGACCTCGGCGGGCACGCCGTGGTCGAGCACCAGGGCGTGCTCCCCGGGTTCAACTCGCAGATCTTCCTGGCACCCGACGAGGGTCTCGGGGTGCTGGCCTGCACGAACGGGTCCAGGAACGCGGCGACCTGGCTCACGGCCGAGCCGGCCACTATCCAGTTGGTGCACGCGATGACGCAACGGCTGCTCGGCGACCTGATCGGCGCCCGCACCGCCGTCATCCGCACCGACGTACCCCAGCACCCGGAGACCTGGGACGACCTGTGCGGCTGGTACCGCCCCCGGGCCCAGCGGACCGACATGCAGGCGTGGTCCGTGCTCGGCGCGGGAGTCCAGGTCCTCGTCCGGCGTGGGCGGCTCCTGCTGAGAACCCTGAGCCCGATACCCGTCCTGCATCGGGGCGTGCTGCTTCACCCGGACGACCCGGGCGACCCGTACGTCTTCCGGATCGACCTGTCCCGGTACGGCATGACACCGGCCAGGATCGTGTTCGGCCGTGACCCCATAACAGCGACGATGAGCGTCCACCTCGACGGGCTGCCGCTGTCCGCCGAGCAGCGCCCCGCGTCGCCGAACCGGAGCGTGTGGGCGACCCGGGCGCTCGGTGTCATCGCCGGGTCCGCCGCGACCACAGTGCGGCGGCGGCGCACGAGGTCCGACGGCGGCAGCCGGGCATGAGCGTCCCGACCGACCTGTGGCGGATGGGCGCGACGGAACTCGCCGCGGCCATCAGATCCAGACAAGTCTCCAGCCGCGACGTCGTCCAGGCGCATTTGCGGCGGATCTCGGAGGTGAACCCCGCCGTCAACGCCGTCCCGGTGGTCCTGGCCGAGCGGGCCCTGGACGCGGCGACGGCGGCTGACCGCGCGACCGCCGGTGGTCACGAGCTACCACCGCTGCACGGCGTCCCGTTCACGGTCAAGGGGAACATCGACGTCGCCGGTACGCCGACGACGCAGGGGCTGAAGGCGCTCGCGGACGCCTACCCGGCCCTGGATGCTCCCAGTGTGCGGCGGATGCGGGCCGCCGGGGCGATCCCCATCGGCCGGACCAACCTCCCGAACATCGCCGTGCGCTGGCACACCGACAGCGAGTTGTGGGGCGCGACCGTGAACCCGTGGGACCGGCGCCGGACACCCGGCGCTTCCAGCGGTGGCGAGGCCGCCGCCCTGGCGACCGGGATGAGCCCGTTGGGGCTCGGCAGCGACGGGCTCGGATCGCTGCGCTGGCCCGCGCAGTGCTGCGGCATCAGCGCGTTGAAACCCACCCTGGGACGCATCCCCGATGCCAGCAGCGTCCCGGGGGCAGAGCTCACCCCGATCGGCACCCAACTGACCGTCGTCGTCGGGCCCCTGGCCCGGCGGGTTGCCGACCTTCGCGCCGCGTTCGCGGTGATGGCCGGACCCAGCTGCCGCGACCCGTGGACGGTGCCGGCACCGCTGCGCGGACCCGCACCCGCCAGACCCTTCCGCGTCGCCCTGGTCATCGATCCCGCCGGCCGGGGCACCGCCACCCAGGTCCGGGACGGCGTCCGGAACGCGGGAAGAGCCTTGGAAGACGCCGGCTACGAGATCGAGGAGACAGGGCCGCCATCAATTGACGTGGCGGCAAGGACGGCGCTGGCCATGCTGAACACCCCGGACATCCGGGCGGAGTGGCAGCGGATGACGCCGTTCCTGCCGCCCGACACCCAGCGGTTCCTGGCCGAGTTCTACCAGCAGGCCGGCGATCCCGACCCGGTGACGACGATGCAGGCCTTCATGACCCGGCAGTCGCTGCTGCGCGCCTGGGGCCGGTTCCAGGAAACGCACCCGCTGATCGTCGCCCCGATCTACACCGACATCCCGTTCCAGGCGGGCACCGACCTGGACGACGGCCGGGTCACCGCAACGATCCACGGGATGCGCATGGCCATCGCGGTCAACGCCCTCGGGCTACCCGCCGTGGCGCTCCCGGTGGGCGTCGCGGACGGTCTCCCCCAAGCCGTGCAAGTGATCGGCCCCCGGTACCGGGAGGACCTCTGCCTCGACGCGGCGGCGGCGCTGGAAGACAGGCTCGGCGTCATCACCCCGATCGATCCCCGGTAGCCGCGTCTCGACGTAGTGCTGACGCAACTGGAAAGGAGCGTGCGGCGATGAGCACGTCATTCACGGTCCCGACGATGGAGCACGCCGGCCCGACGGGCGCCCGGATTGATGCCGTCGACCTGCGGGTCAAGATCGTTGAGGTCCTGGACCGTTGGCCGTCGGCCGGTCTGGCCGTCGCAGTGGTCCACGACGACGGCCCGGCATGGTTCCACGGACACGGCGTCGCGGACGCCTCATCAAGGATCCCGATCACGACAGACACCGTCTTCCGGATCGGGTCCATCACCAAGACCTTCACCGCGATCGCCGTCCTGCAGCTGTCGGAGCAGGGGCTGGTGGAACTGGACGCACCCGCGAACCACTACCTCCGCTCCATCAGACTGGTCCCGGCCGATACCGGTTTCCGGCCGGCCACCGTGCGGCACCTGCTCACTCACACCGCGGGAATCGGCTACTGGCTACGGTTCTCGGACCTCCTCCGGCCGGGGGTCGGCTCCGGTGTCCGGGCAGGAGCATCGGTGCCGTCCCTGGCCGGCTATTACCGCCGGGGTCTTCCGGTGGAGGTGGAACCGGGAACCAAGTGGGTGTACAGCAACCACGGGTTCGCCGTCCTCGGCCAGATCGTCCAGGACATCACCGGGCTGTCGCTGGATCGCTACCTGCTCGACCACGTGTTCCAACCCCTGGGCATGCACCACACCGACCTGATCCGATCCCAGCGGGTGCGCCCACAGCTGGCCGCCGGGTACGTGCCGCGCTCCCGCGGGCTCCGGCCGGTCGTCGACCGCGAAGTGCTGGCCCAGGGCGGGGGCGCCGCGTACTCCACCGCGGCCGACCTGGCCCGGTACGTCGCCGCTCTCCTGCGCCGCGGCGCCGACACCGACGGCGCCGTGCTCAGACCCGCGACGCTGGCGTCCATGTTCGACCCCCACTTCCACCCGGACCCCCGGCTGCCGGGCATGGGGTTGGGGTTCCTGCTCGGCGACGAGGACGGTCATCGCACCGTCGGTCATGACGGCATCGTCTCGGGGTTCCTGTCGCAGATGACCATCGCGCCCGACGACGGGATCGGGGTGATCGTCCTGGCCAACACCGGTGGCCTCGACGGTCGCGGCGCGCCCGAACCGCTCGGGACAGCGCTGCTCCGCCGACTGCTCGACCTCCCGGACCAGGCCATCCGCACCGACATCCCCGTCCGACCGGAAACCTGGAGCCAGATCTGCGGGTGGTACAGCCCGGACCCCGGCCCGGTCACCAACCTGTTCACCAGAGCATTCATGGGCGCCGGCGCCGAGGTCACCGTCGACCGCGGCCACCTGACGCTCAAACCCTGACACCGGTGCCGGCGATACGGAAAGGAATGCGCCTCTACGCGGACGACCCCAACGACCCCACCGTGTTCCGCGTCGATTTCTCCGCTCTCGGCAAAGGCACACTCCGCGTCGTCTTCAGCGGGCTCGACGCCCCTGCGACGACCCCGCGGCTGCTGATGGACGGCATGTCATTCCAGAAGCGGCCCGATCTCCGAAATCCCAGACCCTGGGTCACCGCGGCATTGTTCGCCGGCGCCGCGACGCTAGCCATCCGCCACCGCCAGCGTCGAGGCGCATCCGCATAACCTGTGCCGGCCAGGAGCACCGCAACGGCGGAGATGCGACAGGTACACACCTGCGACTGCGATCTCACCAGTCGCGTGTCGAAGGTTGCACAGGTCAGAAGATCCGGTTCGGGCGAGCCTTCTCGACGGTGTCTTCTATATATCGACAAGGTAGGCGAGGTCAGGTTTCCGCGGCTCGCGCCTGTTCCTGTGTGGAAGGACGCGGGACACCTTCGCTGAACGAACCCGGCGACTCCCTGGACCGCAGGATTGTCCACTGCCTTCGTGGTCACCTGCAGGATCTGCTCGTATCGTTCATGCCCGGCCTTTTGCACCCAACACGTACCCGATCGCGATACCCACCACCAAACGAACCATCGGGTGCCACCTTCTACGGCGTCAGCCGACACCGGGGTCATGCAAATCGTAGTTCCACACCCTCTCTCCCGTCAGACAAAACCCGGCAAACATATCAATTCCGTGGAGTGCCAACAAAGGAATAACAACCCCATTCTCAGCTAAAGCACACCGGCATTACCGTCAAGGTTTCGACGGAAAGTTCGGCGTCAATTGGGTCGTCACGCCCGGCGGCCGCCGGCGAGGCGGTGGTTCAGGGCGGTGTGGCGGCGGCCGGCGCCGGTGACCCGGACGGCCTGGCCGATGGCCTTGGTGGATCCGACGAGGACGACGAGCTTCTTGGCCCGGGTGACCGCGGTGTACAGCAGGTTCCGTTGCAGCATCATCCACGCGCTGGTGGTGACCGGGATGACCACACAGGGGTATTCGCTGCCCTGCGCGCGGTGCACGGTGACCGCGTAGGCGTGGGTCAGCTCGTCCAGTTCGGCGAAGTCGTAGTCGATGTCCTCGTCCTCTTCGGTGCGCACGGTCAGCGTCGCGGCGTTCAGGTCGACGGCGGTGACCACGCCCTGGGTGCCGTTGAAGACACCGTTGCTGCCCTTGTCGTAGTTGTTGCGGATCTGCGCCACCTTGTCCCCGACCCGGAACACCCGGCCACCGAACCGGCGTTCGGGCACGTCCGCGCGGGCGGGGGTGATCGCGTCCTGCAGCGCGGTGTTCAACGCCGCGGCGCCGGCCGGTCCGCGGTGCATCGGGGTCAGCACCTGGATGTCGCGGCGCGGGTCGAGCCCGAACCGGGCCGGGATCCGCCGGGTCACCACGTCCACCGTCACCGCGGCGGCGGTGTCGGCGTCGTCGGCGGGGAACAGGAAGAAGTCCGGCAGCCCGCGCAGCTGCGGGTACTCCCCGGCGTTGATCCGGTGCGCGTTGGTCACCACCCCGGACCGGGAGGCCTGCCGGAAGATCCGGGTCAGCCGCACCGACGGCAGGAAACTGCCGGGGGCGAGCAGGTCCCGCAGCACCTCCCCGGCGCCGACCGACGGCAACTGGTCGACATCACCGACGAACAGCACATGGGCCCCCGGCGGGATCGCCTTGGCCAGCTTGTTGGCCAGCAGCAGGTCCAGCATCGACGCCTCGTCGACGACCACCAGGTCGGCGTCCAACGGGTGGTCCCGGTCGTAGGCGGCGTCGCCGCCCGGGCGCAGCTCCAGCAGCCGGTGCACGGTGACCGCGTCGAGCCCGGACAGCTGGGTCAGCCGTTTCGCCGCCCGCCCGGTCGGCGCCGCGAGGACTATTTTGGCGTTCCTGGCCGATGCCAATACGTCTTCGGCACCGTCCACGGATCATCCAACCTCGGCGCGTCCGCCACCTGCGTCAACGGTCACCCACTCTTCCCGACCGCGGTCGGCGAATTGGTTGCCGGTGGGGTCGGGGCGGCCGGCGGTACGGCGCCGGCCGCGGGTTGTGCGCCGTCCTGGCTGCGGTCCGGCCAGATCTGGTTCTCCGCCGCGGCCAGGAGCCGAAGTTGGGAGTTGATCGCCGCGCGGGCGAAGGCGTCGAATCCTTCGCGGGCGGCGTCCTGCCAGGCCAGGACGGCGTGGGACAGCGTGACGACGGCTGCGTGTTCCGCCTCGAAAAGATCCAACCCGCGGGGGGCCACCGCACTGGCCAGCCTCCGGGCCAGCGGAAGGTAGAACCGGACCACCGCATCCTCGGTGGCGGCAAGTATCTCCGGGGTGTACTCCGCCCTGGCCCTGGCCAGTGCGTCCCACAGTCCCTCGGCGGCGTCATCGCCGTCGACCGGGCCGGTACCCTCCCGGTCGGTACGGGCCATATCCAGCAGGGCGGCCTCGGCGGTTCCCGGCGACTCGTCACCCGGCGTCTTGTTGGTCATCGGGTCCAACCGGGCCGGTCGATGACTCTCGTTGGTACGCATGCGATTCCTCCGTTCCGGTGGTTCGGTTTCGGTGGACGTTCATCGTCGAACAACTCTTCACTATCGGGCGCTCCGAGCCGTGGCCGACAGTGCCGAAGGTCCCGTGCTGCGTCAACACGCCCGGCTCCGAGTGGGACGCGGCAGCAGGTCGCCGCGGGTAGTCCAGCGCGGAGGCAGTGTCGTGAAGTTCTCTCCGGCCCGTATATCCCGTGACCCCGTGCGACAAACGGCGGTCGTCGGGCCGTGCGAGACCTGGGCGCGCGATGCAGCCAGTCCAACGCGGCGGCAGGTCGATGCGCTGCGAAGATCACCTCAGGAACCCTTTGGAACCATCTCCTTGATCCGTTGTCGGTGTGCTGCGCTCGGAATTGTCGGTGACGCGGGACCCCGGTTCAAGCGGGGTTGCCAACGCCGTTGTCGCCAGAGAGGCCACGCCCGGGGTCAGGCAGGAAATGGTCGACGTGACTCCATGCGGCTGGGCGAGTACGTCACCTTGCGCCCATCGGCCGTGAACACCTCGAGAACGCCGTCCTCGCGGACGAGACAATGGCTGCGTTCGTCGTCGTAAGAGCTGCTCACGCACTCGGCAAACACTCTGAACTTCATTCGACCAGTGTCCCACCTGCGGGCCGCCTCACGGTCGAATCCTGTGGTTCGGCGGCCGTCGGAACGGCTATGCGTGGCATTGTCACAGGTTTGTTGAATACTGTAGATATTTGCGTCAACCTGGGCCGAAATGTGAAGCCACTCATACGATTGACTCTAAAGCCGGCCGCGAACGGAACCACGTTATCGAAAGCGCAGATCATCGGGAACCACGCAAACCATCGTCGCATGACGGGGAACCGGTGCACCGATTCGGCGTTCGCATCAGCGGCTCAATGGCAAGGAGCCGCGGATTTCCGCCGCCCACTCGCCCAGACGTCAGGGACGGCGCTGGCCGTTCTCGACGGCATGCCGGATGATCAAGCTAGTCGCTGAGACCGGCGTCGGTGAGACCGTTGATCCGGCGAGATTGAGTCGGTCAGAGCCGTCCGCGCCTCCGGGGCGTGGACCTTGCAGATCCTGAGCAGAGCGGCCGACCGAGGCCCGGCTCCGGTTCCGTGTCGCCCGCGACCGACGCGGCGATCGAGCGGCGGCCGGGGCACCGTGCCGGCCGGATTCTCGAACGCCGACCGCACACCGGGCACACGACCGCCCCACGCTGTCGTGAAACTGACCGCCGACCACGAATACGCGCCTTCACGGGCGTTGACAGCCGCCCAGTTGCACGCCTGTTGATCAACGGCCGGACTTGTGCAGGCAACGCAAGCGCCGGATGCTGGTCGCATGACTGCGACCAACGCACGCACCTCGCGGAAGGAGTCGGAGCATGGCCACTCAAGTGGTGCTCACTGAGGCCGAGGTACGCGCCTTCTCGTCCCTGCTGAGCAGGGTCAGCGAGCGTTTGGCCACGTATGAAGAGCAAACGCATCAGGACAAGCGGCATGCCGAGGAGCTGCAAGCCGCGGCCGACGATCTTCTTCGCCGCCTCGAGTTGTAACCGGAAGGGCGCGAGTACCGCACCACAGCGGCCCACTCCGGACCCGTCACCTCACTGCCGCCTCGCGGGACGGCGTGACCTGGGCGGCTGCCGCAACGGTTCGGATCTCCGCGGACCCATTGCCGGCTGTGTACGAGTGAAGCGCTTTGGGCGGCCGACAATCGACTCGGCGGCCTGTGAATCCGGGGCGTGTCATGAGCGGCGGTCTGGGTGATGTCGGAAGTCGATGGGATGGTGCGGCGCACGGAGATCACCGCGTCGGCCGGATCGTCCCATGCGAACGCCTGGGACCCGTCGACCCCCGATCAGCTGGCGCGCCACTCCCGACACCCAGCAGGCATTGACGGGTCCTGGCCGCCGTGCGTCGTCCAGGTAGGGACGCCTGTTGCTTGACGGTGCGAGCCGCAATCCCGGGGACGAAGTAGGGCGGATGATGAGGGTAGGGGCGGCTCTCGGTTCCGATCTCGCGAAAGGAGAAGCGTCATGCGGGCATCGTCATTGCCGTTGGATCATTCGGGCCTGGGCGTCTTGCCCCAGGAGGAATGCCTGCGCCGGTTACGGGCGGCCAGGGTGGGCCGGGTGGCCCTGATCGATCAGGGCGAACCGGTGATCCTGCCGGTCAACCACGCCATGGACGGCGAGGCTGTCGTCTTTCGGACCGCGCCGGGCTCCAAACTGACGGCCGCGGACAACGAGATGCCGGTGGCGTTCGAGGTCGACGGGTTCGATGAGGACCGACGCGCAGGGTGGAGCGTGGTGGTCCGCGGCAAGGCCACATCGGTCGAGGAACCCGCGCAACTGGCACGACTCGAGGCGCTGGGCGTGTCACCTTGGGCTGATCTCGCCGAACGGAGTCACTGGGTGCGGATCAGGCCGTACTTGACGACCGGCCGGGAGATCATCCACCCGACTCGGTGACCGGGTCAGGACCGCCCGCTTCAACGGCGGGTTCAGGACGACATTCGCTACGACACCACAGGTTTGGTGATTGGTCGTCGCGGCGGATCCGACGTTCGGACCTTCGGCATGCGCTTATACCTTGGATCGGGACGGCTGTCCGTCACGGCTGACCGACCACATCAGGCTCAACCACGGGTGCCGGCCCTTTCGCGGCCTTCGTCGGCCACCGATATTGACACGACAAATTGTTCCCAGGTTCGGCATGGCGTTGATGATCGCGAGCAGATCACTCGGCGCGGCCAATTCCCGCGAGGCCTACGGCGCTTCGCCGGGGTCAACGATGAGGCGATTTGATACAGTCCCGGCCGCATGGGCTGATTGCAGCCGGTGGACGGAGACAACACGACTCGGAATCGGAATTCACCGTTTGCCGACCTGCCAATTCGTGAGTCTGAAGGTCGATTCGACAGGCGACCGACACGCCATTTCCTACACATCACTCAACTCGCCGAGTAGCCCTAACCCTCATGGCTTCTCTCACCCGAACCTACATGATCGACGACCTTGATGGTTCCGAAGGCGACGACGTGAGTACCGTTCTGTTCGCTCTGGACAAGAAGGACTACGAGATCGACCTCAGCGCCGCGAACACCGACCGGCTGCGCGAGAAGCTCGCCAAGTTCGTGGAAGCCGCGACACCGGTCAAGACCAGCAAGGCTCGACTGCAGGGTAAGGCCAAGCCAGCCACCTCAGAACGCGGCAAGTCTCAGGAGATCCGCGAGTGGGCAAGGGCAAATGGCTATGAGGTGTCCGACCGAGGGCGCATCGGTCAGGCGGTCTGGGATGCGTTCGACGAGGTGCACTGAGGGAACGGGTCGATGATGGTCATCATCGCCCGTTTCCCGTCACCTTCACCGCCAGCGGGAGACACGCCGGCCGGTGGCTGATGGCATTTTGTCATCTCGTCGTGGCCAGTTCTGTGCGTGGTCCGCTCGCCCGTCCTCGCTGTCATGTGATGATGCCCCCGGGTGCAGCGACAGACGTAAGTGCTTGCGCGCACATTGATCGCGATAGCCGAGCCGGAAAGGCTGTCGAAAGTCGTGACAACATCTCGGGGTCGGCTATTTGTTGCTATCGACGGTGCGGGCAGGTCGCGAATTCTACAGGGTTTCTTCGACATCCACGAGATACGCGAGATCAGGCCTCCGCGGTTCGCGCTTCGCCCTGTTCGGAAGGACGTCGGACAGTTTCGCCTGCACGAAGCCGGCGACGCCTTGAATCGCAGGATTGTCCGAAACTTTCGAACTCAACCGCACGATCTGCTCGTAGCGCGCATGCCCGGCCCTTGCGCCCAGTACGTAACCGATGGCGATACCGAACACCAACGCGAATCATCGTGTTCCACCTCCTTGTGCGGTCGCGCCCGATGGTGGAGGAACTCGAGCCACCGACCGCTCACAAACCGGTCTCAGCCGGGTGGCTACCCGGCGAAAGAGCGACAGCCGTCATCGAGCGCTTCCCGGCAGCACGGGCCGCCGACGGTGTCTGGGCACCACCCGGCAGGCTGCAATCATAGTCCGAAATAGGCGGAATATCCTATTCGCATGCAGGTGATGCGGCTCGGCACGGATCATGGTCGTGGCGAACCCAAGTCTGGCGACGCGAGGGACGTGCTCCGCTCGGATGCGGACATGCCGTGACAGCGCGGTTGAGGCGACACGGGTGCCACGCGCCCACTATCCAGCGAACCTGTCCGTCGTCATGTCAAACGCCGTCTGGTCTCGCCCTGCCGGGGAATGGCGTTGGTAGCGACGCGTCTTCAGGCCGGTATGGTCTCCGCGCCGGGGGGTGGCGTCGCGGGGTCCTGGGTTCACACGACCGGTGGTGGTGCCGGTGCGGAACCTGGTGTGAGGCGTTCGGCCGGGATGATCTGTTTGGGTAGTGACGGGCTTGACCACAGCAGTTGGACCAGGGCGCTGCCGGCCTTCTCGTAGTACTCCATGCGTGATGTCGTAGCGGACACCTGCCGTCAGGGTGATGGTGCCGCTGGTCTCGGTGGGGCCGTGGTCGGTCCAGTTGTCGACGAGCAGGACGTTGTTGACCCAGAGCCGGACACCGTCGTCGGTGTTGGCGTAGAACCGGTACGTCTCGCTGAACGGCGGGGTGATCCGGCCGGTCCAGCGCACGCTGAACAGGTCCGCGCCGACGTTGGGGTCGCCGAATCCGTTGCCCCAGTTGAAGTTCACCGTCCGGTCGGTGCGGGTGTGGGCCGGGCCGGTGAGCGTGATGCCGGCGAAGTAGTCACCGGTGAGGCCGTTGGTGGGCTGGAACAGGTGGTCGGCCGGTACCACCGCCTTCGGGGTGCTGGGGCTGGACCACAGCAGCCGGGCGAACGCGCCGCCGGCGTTGTCGTAGTACTCCATCACCAGGTCGTATTTCCGTCCGGCGAGAAGCGGGATGCTGCCGCGGTTCTCCACGATGCCGTGGTCGGTCCAGTCGTTGACCAGTTGGACGCCGTTGACCCACAGCCGGGCCCCGTCGTCGGTCTGCGTGTAGAAGGTGTACGTCTCGGTGTGGTCGGCCAGCACCTGCCCGGTCCAGCGGACGGCGAACTGGTCGGCGCCCAGGTTCGCCGACGGCGGTCCGGCACCGAAGTCGACGTCGATGCGGGGATCGGTGCGGACCAGGGTGGACCCGGTGAAGTCCAGGTTGTCGAAGTAGGTCGCGGACAGCCCGGTGGCCGGGGTGGGCAGGGTGAGGTACTCGCGGTAGTACACCAACTGGCCGGCCTCACCGGGCGCGGCGCCCTCGGACGGGACGAACACGGTGGCGACGATCGCCGGCTTGCCCGCCGGGGAGGTGATCGCGGTGAACGGTCGGGTTCGCGAACGCGGTGCTCCCGCCGTGGGTGGTGACCGGCAGGTAGGTCGCGGTGCCGGTCTGCCAGTTGTGCAGGTACAGCCGCCAACTGCCGAAGTCACCCTTGACGTACTGCACCTCGTACAGGGCGTACCGAATGTTGTCGAACAGCGCGGAGTCGCGGTCCCCGATGTTGCCGTTGACGACCCGGCCCTGGGCGGCGGCGGCCGCGGTGAGCCGGTCATCCGCGCCGGTGTCGGCGGCGGCGGTCCACGTGGTGAAGTTGGTCAACCGGCCGCGGGCCTGCCGGTCCAGGTCGCAGTTGCGTTGGTAGTGGAACCCGACGTCGATGATCGAATGGTCGATATCGGGGGTCAGCGACACCGAGTAGATGTTCGGGGTGCCCTCGTTGCACGCCGGACAACGATCGGGGGATCGTCCGCTCACGGTTCACCGTGCCGGCCAGCAACGCCGACAGGTTCGCGTAGTGCCGCAACCGGAGCAGACCACCGGACCCGGCCAGGTCGTTGAACTCGGCGGCGGTCAGGAAACCACCGGTCGGCAACGCGCAGATCGTGGGTTGGGTGGCCTGCGCATCCAGGGTGCGCCGGAACACCCAGTTCACCAGGTCCGTGCTGCTGGCCAGATTCACCGCTGTTGCCGGTGTGGTACACACCGAGGTAGCCGCCCGCCGGATTCGTGATGATCTTGAGCGTGTCCATCGTGTTGCCCGCGCTGTCCCTCACGGCGTAGCGGTGTCCGGTGGAGCCCACCACGTCGCCGAGAAGTGTCTGAATACTGAGGTTTGTCGGCATCCCCGCGATTCTGCCGACCGCATCGACAGCCGCGCCAGGAGGTAGTCAGATGCGCAGCGCGCAATGGCCGACGTGGACTCGCACCCGGACGTCGGCCGTCGTCGCGGGCCGCTGCTGTTCCGCGGCGGACACCGGTTCCGGTCCGCTGTGGGGAGTGGCGGGACGTTCGGCTCTGCCATGCGGATCGTCATCGGGTGTTCAGTCGACGGTAGGGATTCACCCGCGTTCGGAATCGACGCGGGGCGGTCACGGCCTGAGCCCGGCATGTCCGGTCAGCGGCCCGCGGCGATGTGGAGGGTGTGATGGGCGAGAACCCCGAGGCCGGCGCCGTTGTCGAGGTGCTCGGGTTGACCAAGTCGTTCGGTGACGTTCGGGCGGTGGCCGGAATCGACCTGCGTATCGGGCGCGGCGAGGTCTTCGCATTGCTCGGGCCGAACGGTGCGGGCAAGACGACGACCGTGGAAATTCTGGAGGGCTACCAGCGCCGGGACAGCGGCCAGGTCACCGTGCTCGGCCTGGATCCGGCCCGCGACCGGATCGCATTGAAGAAGCGGATCGGGATCGTCCTGCAGACCACAGCGGTGGACCGGTATCTGACGGTCGCCGAAACCATGGCGATGTACGCCGGGTACTTCCCGCGGCCGCTCAATGTGGACGCCGTCATCGAATTGGCCGGACTGACCCGGGAGCGGGGTACCCGGGTGATCAGATTGTCCGGTGGTCAGCAGCGACGCCTGGACGTCGCGGTGGCCCTCGTCGGTGATCCCGAGTTGCTCTTCCTCGACGAGCCGACAACCGGCTTCGACCCGTCCGCCCGGCACGAGGCCTGGGACGTCGTCCGCAATCTCGCCACGCTCGGCAAGACGGTCCTGCTGACCACCCACTACATGGACGAGGCCCAACAACTCGCCGACCGGGTCGCGGTCATCGTCCGAGGACGCATCGTCGCCCAGGGCGCGCCGGACACCCTCGCCGGACGGAACACAGCCAACCCCACGGTCAGCTACCGGCTGCCGCCTGGCGTGGCACCGCCACCGGGCATGGGGGTCGCCATCGATACCGGCGCGGTGCAGTTCGCGCCGGCCGACCTCACCGCGGCGCTGCACCGACTGACCGGCTGGTCCATCGACAACGGCGTCCCACTGGACGATCTGCGGATCCTGCGGCCGTCCCTGGAGGAGGTCTACCTGCAACTGACCTCCGACGGTGCGACCACCACGACCACTGATCCCACCGCTCGGCCCCGACCTGGGGGCAGCGGTAGCACTGCGCCGGGGGCACTCCGATGACAACGGCGAGGCTGACCTTTTCCCAGTTGCGGTACGTGAACAAGGCGTTCTGGCGAAATCCGGCGTCGGCGTTCTTCACCTTCGCGTTGCCGTTGATCTTCCTGGTGATCTTCACCGCGCTGCTCGGGCAGGGCCAGGTCAACCTTGCCGGTCGCGTCATCCATCTCTCGACGTATTACGTCGCGGCAATGGCCACCTTCGCGGTCATCACCACCTGCTACAACAACACCGCCATCAGCCTGACCGTGCAACGCGACACCGGGGTGCTCAAACGCATCAATGGCGTCCCGCTGCCCAGCGCCGTGTATTTCGCCGCGCGGGTTCTGCACGCACTGCTGGTCTCCGTACTGCTGGTCGCCATCACCGTGGCATTCGGTGTCTCTCGCGTACCAGGCCGACATTCCCGACGCCGTATCGATGCTTCGCCTGCTGGTCACACTCGTGGTCGGCGCCGCAAGCTTCTGCGCGCTCGGCTTTGCCATCACCGCAGTCATCCCCAACTCCGACGCAGCCGCCCCCATCGTCTATGCGACGATCCTGCCCCTGCTCTTCCTGTCCGGGGTGTTCATCCCGATCGGCGACAACGCACCCGCCTGGATCATCTGGACCGCACGGATCTTCCCGGTCAAGCACTTCGCGGACGGCATCCAGGCCGGGCTTGCTCGGCACAACATTC
>CAVPYD010000023.1:0-49113 GCA_963709895.1 uncultured Actinomycetota bacterium
GCCAAAGTCGTTGACTTGCTTCACTTTCGTCACATCGCCCGCACGTTCGTCCGCGCGGCACGTTCGTCCGCGCAGCACGTTCGTCCGCGCCGCACGTGCCGAGTTCCAGCGGTGCGGCTACTCCGATGGCCTGCGGCCGGCGCCGCCGACGTGCCTGCGGCCGACCAGCTGGCTGCGGACGGCATCGACGTACTGCACATCGTCCGCGCGGCAGGTAAGACCCGACGGAGGGCTCAGCTATGCCCGACGGCCCGGCGGCACGAGCGACCCCTCCCGCAGGAAGTCCCACAGCGCCTGCGCACCGGCGTGCCCCGCCGCCTCGGCCCGCTGCCCGGCCCGGCCGTGCAGGTGCGCGCCCGCCGCCGCGGCCAGCAGCGGCGTCAATCCCGACGCCAGCAGGGACCCGATGACGCCGGACAGCACATCCCCCGACCCCGCGGTGGCGAGCCAGGACGTGCCGGTCAGGTTCACGGTGGCCTGCCCGTCGGGCGACGCCACCAGCGTTCGGTTGCCCTTGAGCAGGACGGTCGCCCCGCTGGCCGCGGCGGCCGCGCGGACCGCCGCCAGCCGGTCGGACAGGTCGATGTCGGGGAACACCCGGGCGAACTCCCGGTCGTGGGGGGTGAGCACGGTGGCCCGGCCCGCCCGCTTCCGGTCGGCCAGCAACGAGTGGGACTGCGCCAGCACGGTCAGCCCGTCGGCGTCCACCAACACCGGAACATCCTGGGACAGCGCCCATCTCAGTTGTGCGGTCGCGGCGCCGTCGGTGCCCAGCCCCGGCCCGACCACCCAGGCCTGCACCTGCCCGGCCTTCGCCGGGTCGTCGGCGGCAACCACCTCGGGCCAGCGGGCCAGCACCGCCGATGCCTGCTTGCCCGCATACCGGACCATGCCGGGCCGGATCCGAACGGCGCCGCCGGTGCACAGCACGGGTGCCCCCGGATAGCCGGGCGACCCGGCCAGGATGCCCACCAGCCCGCCGGTGAACTTGTCCGCCCCTGGTCCGGGAGTCGGGAGCAGCCGGGTCACCGCGCCGTCGGTCATCGCGACCAACTCGGCCGGCCGGTCGGACATGTCCATGCCGATCGGGTCGCAGATGATCGTCCCGGTCTGCGCGTCGGCGAGCAGCAGTCCGGTCTTGATCCCGCCGAAGGTGACGGTGACATCAGCGAGGAAAGCGGGGCCGCGGACCAGGCCGGTGTCGGGCTCGATCCCGCTGGGCAGGTCGACCGCCACCCGCAGCGCGTTCCCGGCGTTCGCCCGCTCGACCAGCGCCGCTCCCGGTTCGCGCAGCGGCGGCTTCGCCGCCAGGCCCACCACCCCGTCGATGATCACCTCGGCGCGGTCGATCGCGGGCCCGACGGTCGGGTGGTCGTGCCGGACGACCCTGCCGCCCGCCCGGCGGAGCGCGGCCAAGCCCGCCGGGTGGGCCTTGTCGGGATCCAGCAGCACCGCGGTGACGGCCATCCCACGGCCGCGCAGCATGGCGCCGGCGAACAACGCATCACCGCCGTTGTTGCCCGAACCCACCAGCAGCACGACGCGCCGGCCGGGCCGGGGCGGCGACGTCCGCTCCGCCACGGCGAGCGCGACCGCTGCGGAGGCCCGCCGCATCAGGGTGGCGTCGCCGTCCCTGGCCAGCGCGGCCTTCTCCACGGTGCGGATCTGCTCGACGGAATAGGCGTAGATCATGGGAGCCATCCTGGTCCCTGACGCACGTCGAGCACGATCCGGGACCGCTCGCCGGCGTTCGGCACCGCACCCTGCACCGTCCGGCAGGCGCACCACGGGCTACCCGACTACCCCAGCGCGATGACGACAGCCGCGGCAATCCCCGCGTCATGGGAAACGGACAGCAGCCAGTCCGTCACCCCGGCGTCGGCCGCGGCGGCGGCAACCGTGCCGACCACCTGCAGCACCGGGCGGCCGGAGGACTCCGACACCACCCGGCAGTCGTGCCAGTCCATCCCGGTCGGCACCCCCAGCGCCTTGGCCACCGCTTCCTTGACCGCGAACCGGGCCGCGAGTGACGCCGGCCCGCGCGGATGACCGGTGGCGGTGATCATTTCGTCGGCGCCGAACAACCGCGCGGCCAGCGCCGGGGTGCGCTCCAGGGTCGCGGCGAAACGATCAACGGCGACCACGTCGATCCCCACGGAGATCACCCGCGCGCCAGGCGGCACCGGCGGGATCGCCGCCACTACTCGACCGTCACCGACTTGGCGAGGTTGCGCGGCTTGTCGATGTCGTACCCACGGGAGCGGGCGATCTCGGCCGCGAAGATCTGCAGTGGCACGGTCGTCACCAGTGGCTGGAACAGCTTGGGCACCCTGGGCAGCTCGATCAGGAAGTCGGCGAACGGCGCGACGGTATCGTCGCCCTCCTCGGCGATGACGATGGTGCGTGCCCCCCGGCCTGGATCTCCCGGATGTTGGAGAGCAGCTTGGAGTGCAGCACGGGGTCGGCCTTCGGCGACGGCGTCACCACCACGACCGGCAGCCCTTCCTCGATCAGCGCGATCGGACCGTGCTTGAGCTCGCCGGCCGCGAAGCCCTCGGCGTGCATGTAGGCCAGCTCCTTCAGCTTCAGCGCACCCTCCAGCGCCACCGGGAAACCGACATGCCGGCCCAGGAAGAGGATGGCCTTGGACTGGCAGATGTCGGCGGCGAGTTTGCGGACCGGTTCCATCAACGTCAACGTGGTGGCCACCGCGGCCGGCATCTCGGACAGCAGCTCGAACTCGCGGGCCACCTCGTCCCGGTACTTCGTGCCGCGGGCCTGCGCCAGCGCGAGCCCGATCAGGTAGTTGGCCGTGACCTGCGCGAGGAAGGTCTTGGTGGCGGCCACCCCGACCTCAGGCCCGGCGTGGGTGTACAGCACGGCATCGGATTCGCGGGGGATCTGCGAGCCGTTGGTGTTGCAGATGGCCAGCACCCTGGCCCGCTGCCGGCGAGCATGCCGCACCGCTTCCAGCGTGTCGGCGGTCTCCCCGGACTGGGAAACGGCCACCACCAACGTCTCCCGGTCCAGCACCGGGTCGCGGTAGCGGAACTCGCTGGCCAGCTCCACCTCCACCGGCAGCCTGGTCCAGTGCTCGATCGCGTACTTGCCGATCAACCCGGCGTGGAACGCCGTGCCGCAGGCGACGACGAAGACCTTGTCGATGGTGCGCAATTCCTCCTCGCCGAGCCGCTGCTCGTCCAGGGTGATGCTGCTGCCGTCGAAGTGGCCGAGCAGGGTGTCGGCGATCGCCTGCGGCTGCTCCGCGATCTCCTTGTCCATGAAGGTCGGATAGCCGCCCTTCTCCGCCGCGGACATGTCCCAATCGACATGGAATGCCTTGAAGTCGGCCTCGTGCCCGCTGAACGAGGTGACCTCGTAACCGTGCGGGGTGATGACCACCAGCTGGTCCTGACCGAGCTCGACGGCCTCCCGGGTGTGCGCGATGAACGCCGCAACATCGCTGGCCACGAACATCTCGCCCTCGCCGACGCCGATCACCAGGGGCGAGTTCCGCCGGGCGGCGACCAGCATGCCCGGGACGTCGGCGTGCGCGGCAACCAGGGTGAACGCGCCGTCCAGTCCGCGGCAGACGGCGGCCATGCTGGCCGGCAGATCCCCGGCGGTCGGCCCGTTGTCGAACGCCAGACCCAACAGGTGCGCGACGACCTCGGTGTCGGTGTCGCTGCGCATCTCGATCCCGCGCGCCTCGAGGTCCTTCCGGAGCGGGACGAAGTTCTCGATGATGCCGTTGTGGATGACGGCGACCCGACCCGACGCGTCCGTGTGCGGGTGAGCGTTGCGGTCGGTCGGGCCTCCGTGTGTGGCCCACCGGGTGTGACCCATCCCGGTGAGGCCGCCCAGCGCGACATCACCGCCGTCGATGAAATGTTCGAGATTGCCGAGCACCCCGGCCTTCTTCGCGGTGGCCAGGCCGCCGGCGCCGTCCAGCACCGCCACCCCCGCCGAGTCGTACCCGCGATACTCGAGCCGGCGCAGTCCCTCCAGCACCAGAGGGAGCGCCTGATGGGGTCCGGTGTAACCGACGATGCCGCACATATCGCCAGGCTAATGCTTGGGGTCGCCGGGATCGGGTCCAACATCCGGTTCCCGCGCACGGCACGGTCACCGCGGGTGGCCGGCGCCGGATGGACCGTGGGCACCGCTGCCGGGGCCGACGCGTTCGTGCCGACCGATGCGCGCGGTGCTCACTCAGGCGGAAGAACCACCCCGAAGCCGGCCACCGCGAGCCGGAGCACCACCTGTCCGGGTGTGAGCAGGTCGGCGATCTTCGCGGCGCTGAGCACCTCGAGCTCCGCCAGCCTGACGCGGTACCGATCCGGTCCGAGGACCCTGGCCCGCTGGAGTTGCTCGACGTTGAGCCAGACCTTTTGCCGCGCTTCCCGCAGAAAGCGCTTCGAGCCGAGCCGGTTCAGCGGGTCGATCACCCTGTCCAGCAGGCTCCGCGGGCCCAGCGCATCATCCTCCGCGGCCACCCGGGAGGCGAGCACCGCGTCGATCCGCTCATGGTCACGGCGGCGGCGGGCCATCAGCACCGGGTCCGCGAAGTCGTCATCGCTGATCACCGCGAGCAACGCCTGTGGCAGGTCGTAGTTCACGTGTGCGTTGATGCCGAGCAGGACGTGCCGTAACGGTGGCAGGTCGGCGGGCGCCTCGAACGCCAGCCGCCACGGTCGTGGCACCCGGGCCGAGCCGGCGGTATCGGTGTGCGTGTCGGCGTGGGCGCCGGCGTCGGTGTCGGCACTGTCGGCGTCATAGGCCTTCAGGTACAGGTCGGCGAACACGACGTCCCACTGTTCGACCCACGCCGGATCCTCGAAACGGGCGTCCTCGATGGCGGTCCCGACGGCCCTGGTGGTGCGGAAGTAGGTCTCGGCGAAGATCCGCCGGTGCGCGAGGGCGGGCGGGATGGCGTCGATGCGCCGCTGCATGGCGTCGAGCACCGCGGCGACGGTCCGATCCTGGGTGATCACCATGTCAAGTCCTTCGGACCCGGACCGCCGGTGGCTGGCCGGCGCCGTTACAGAATGTCGTGCTGGACCGGCCGTCCGGTGGGGCTGGCGCTCCGAACAGCCTAAGAGCACCATCGGTTCCTGTCACCCGCCGAACACTGCACCGGAGGCCGGCATGGCAACGACGTCGACGCACACCGCAGCCCGGACCTTCGATCCGGTCGTCATCGGCAGGCGGGAGTGCGACGCCTGGGCGGCGTACTACCGCCGGGAATGGGTCCCGTTCCTGCGCGCCGCGATCGGGATGGTGGACGCCGGATTCGGGATGGGTCGCCGCCGCACGCTGCTCGGCGCCTGGTACGTGCTGCGCGCCAACCAGGTGTGGGCGCCCTACCCGGACAACGACCCGGAAGCGGCACGCCAGCACATGCGCCGGTTCTATGCGCTGGTCTTCGACGACGGGCATCCGCACCTGGACCCGGTGCGCGCCGCGGCGCTGGAGGTCGAATGGTGGCGCGTGCACCGGATGCACCAGCACGCGGACGACGTCACCCAGGACGACCTGACCGCGGCGCTGGTCGCGCTCTATGCGTACGTCTACCAGGTCCCCGACGACACCGTGCGGGATGCTGCCCGGCTCCGGATGGAGGCGATGGACTGCTCGGACCGGTGGGTGTCCGCCGGGTGCGATCGCGCAGACCCGCTGCTGGCTCAGGAGCGGCGGCTCCTCGTCGCGTCGTACACCGCGCTGCGGGACGCGATCGATCGGGCGTGTTGAGCCGGGTATGACCAGCTGAGCGGGACGATCCGGGCGTGCGAACCGGGCGTGTCGATCCGGGCGCGACGAACCGGGCGCGACGAACCGGGCGGACGATCCGGGCGCGACGAAGGTTGTGACGGACCCCCGGTGCGCGCCCGCACCATCTCAGCGCCGCTTTTGTTGACTCGGCGCCGGAACATACCGGCGCTCAGAGTGGAAAACCGGCGCCGAGTGAGCTGTCAGGGTCCGCACATCCATGCATCAAGCGTCAGGCCTCGACCGGCCGTCCACCCCGCGCCAACGCGGCCTGCGGGTCCACCACCGGCGGCACGGCGGCCGGGTCGGGCGTGGCGTACCCGGCGCGGTCCTCCGGAGTGGATGCGGCGACCGCGCGAATGTCGGCCCAGGCGCGCAATGCCGCGATCTGTTCGGACTGCGTCACCGACAGCGGCACGGTCTTGTCGATCTCGTGCAGCAGGTCGTCACCGGAAAGGGCCCGCCGCTCGTTGAACGCGTCGAAGCAGGCCGCGATCACCACCTGCTCGATCTCCGCCCCGGAGAACCCTTCGGTCGCGGTCACCAGCGACGCCAGCAACTCGTCCGACACGTCGAGCGAACCCAGCGCCGGGCCGGCCTTCAGCCGCGCTTTCAGGTGCAGCTCGAAGATCACCGTGCGCTCGGCGTCGGTGGGCAGGTCGATGAAGAAGATCTCGTCGAACCGGCCCTTGCGCATCATCTCCGGCGGCAGCAGCGAAATGGTGTTCGCGGTGGCGATGACGAACACCGCCGCGGTCTTCTCCTGCATCCAGCTCAGGAACGTGCCGAACACCCGCGCCGACGTCCCGCTGTCCCCGGCACCCGACGCCCCGGACGCGAACCCCTTCTCGATCTCGTCGATCCACATCACGCACGGCGCAATCGCTTCCGCGGTCCGCAGCGCCGTGCGCATGTTCTGCTCGCTGGCGCCGACCAGCCCGCCGAACACCTTGCCGATGTCCAGCCGGACCAGCGGCAGCGACCACGCCGACGCCATCGCCTTCGCCGTCATCGACTTCCCGCAGCCTGGCACCCCCGTCACCAGCACGCCCTTCGGCGCGGGCAGGCCGTACGCGCGGGCCTCGTCCATCCACGACCCATTGCGCTTGCGCAGCCACGTCTTCAAGTTCTCCAGGCCGCCGATGTCGTCGAGCCCGATCGAGGACGAGACGACCTCGAGCACCCCTGACTTCTGGACGATCTGCTTCTTCTCGTCCTGCACCAGCACGATGTCGGCATCGGTGAGCCGGCCGTCGTCGACCATCGCCCTGGCGAAAGCGTTCTCCGCCTCGAACAGGGTCAGCCCCAGTGCCGCCTTGGCCAGCCGCTCCCGGCCATCCGAGCCCAGATCGGTGCGCAGCGCACCCGCAGCGGTGTTGCGGGTGATCATGCCGTCCAGCGTGGCGCGGATCTGCGATTCGGTGGGCAACGGGAAATCGACCAGGGTGACCAGGGATTCCAGCTCCGGCGGGATCCGCGGCGTCGGCGAGATCAGGATCAGCGTCCGGGGCACCGGGCCGTCCTTGTAGAACCGGACGGTGTCCTTGATGGCCCGCACCAGCTGGGTGTCCGGCGGCGTCGAATTCGACCCCAGCCAGGGATGCAGGTCAAGGAAAACCACCACGCTCGGCATGGTCAGCGCCGCCGCAGCGGTCAGCGCCGCGTGCGGGGTGCGGGTGTCGGGATTCCCGGCCTGACCCAACGCGGCCAATCCGTTCGCCGTGGACCAGGTGTAGACCTGCCGCGCCGGGGCCACCAGGTTGCGGTTGCCGACGACGGCGGCGATCTCGTTCAGCGCCCTTGACTCCTCGGCGGTCTGGATCGACAGCAACGGAAAACGTGCCCGGATCAGCCGCCGCAGACTGGTCGCGAAGTCGTCAGCATCACCAGCGCCGCCGCCACTGCCCGAACCGCCCGAACCGCCTGACCCTGATCCAGCGCCACCCACGATCGCCATCGGCCAACTCCCTCACCCGCGCCCAGCGGTCCGGGCACGTGTCGCCGGACCGGCCACCGGCTACTGTACGAGCACGGTTGAACGGCCGGCCGGGAGTCCGCTGCACGCGGGCCGCGGCGGGCTGACAGACTCGCATCCCGACAGTGGTGCAGACATGCCGCAGCTCAGGCCGGGCACCGCGCACCGGATCGGCGAACCGGAGGACAGATGGCCAGGCGCCCGCCGCCCCCCAGCATCGATCACCCGACGCTGGAGTACTTCGCCTTTCGCGGGCCGCACCGCGTCGCCACCGGGAGCCTGGCCCCCGCCGGCCTCGCCGGGGTGGTGTTCGCGCCGACCTCCGGCCGCCGGCTGCCGATCGTCGCGCTCGGTCACGGCTGGCTGCAGTCGGCCGCCCGCTACGCCGACACCATGCGGTACCTGGCGTCGTGGGGCATCATCGTCGTCGCCCCGAACACCCACCGCAGCGTCTTCTCCTCGCAGCAGGGCCTGGCGCTGGACATGTCCAGGGCGCTGCGAGCGGTGGCGAACGGCCAGCTCGGCGGCGGTCGGGTGCGGGGCGATCTGCGGCGGATGGGCGTGTTGGGTCATTCCACCGGCGGCGGGGCCGCCGTGCTGGCCGCGTCGAAGGACAAGGCGATCAAGGCGGTCGTCACGGTGTCCGCCGCGGAGACGAAGCCATCGGCCGTCGAGGCCGCAGGGCTGGTCGAGGCGCCGAGCCTGCACCTGATCGGCGGCGACGACACCTTCGCAATGTCCGACGGGGAGCGCATCGCCAAATCCTGGACCGGCCCCTCGCAGCTCCGGGTCGTCAAGGGTTCCGGCCACCTCGGGCTGGCCGAGGGCAAGAACTGGACCAACACGCTCACCGGCACCGACGGCGACAAGGGCATGCAGCGGGTCACCCGGATGCTGGCCTCGGCCTTCTTCATCCGCTACCTGACCGACGCACCACAGCTCGCCGACGAGCTGGAGGACAAGGTCCGTGGCTCGATCCTGGAGGACCTGACCGAGCAGGAGGAAGAGGAAGAGCCCGCCGCGGACGGCCAGCTCACCCCCGGCTGAGCCTCTCCGGCGGATCAACGTCGCCGGCGCGGCCAAAGTCGTTGACTCGCTTCACTTCCGGCACATCACCGGCGTGTTCGTCCGCGCAACCTCTACACCCGCACGGTCGCACGGTCGGACGCGCAGACCTCGAGCGCACGTCACCCCAGCAGCGCCCTTGACGCGGCCCGGCACCTTCGGACGTTGCTAAACGCTCTCGACGACCCTGGCCACCCGATCGGCGATGGACTGGGCCAACTCATGGGTGCCGGCCTCGACCATCACCCTGACCACCGGCTCGGTGCCGGACGGCCGCAACAACACCCGGCCGGACCCGTCGAGCTCCGCTTCGGCCTTCTCTACCGCCTCACTCACCAGGGCGGACGACGCGACGGTCGCCTTGTCGCCGACCCGCACGTTGATCAGCACCTGCGGGAACCTGGTGACGATCTTCGCCAGCTCGGCCAGCGGCTTGCCGGACGCCGCGACCGCCGCCATCAGGTGCAGGGCGGACAGCAGGCCGTCACCGGTGGTGGCGTGGTCGGACAGCACGAAGTGCCCGGACTGCTCGCCGCCGAGCGAGAACCCGTGTGCGCGCATCTCCTCCAGGACGTACCGGTCCCCCACCGCGGTCGTCCGGACGGTGATGCCCGCCTTCTCCATGGCCTGGTGGAAGCCGATGTTCGCCATCACGGTTGCCACCACGGTGTTCTGGGCCAGCCGCCCGCGCTCGCGTAGCGAGGTGGCCAGCAGCGCGAGAATGACGTCACCGTTCACGTCCGACCCGTCGGAGGCGACCGCCAGGCATCGGTCGGCGTCCCCGTCGTGCGCGATGCCCAAGTCGGCACCCTCGGCAACGACCGCCTTGCGCAGGCCGTCGAGGTAGGTGGACCCGACGCCGGCATTGATGTTCAGCCCGTCCGGGCTGCCGCCGATGACGATGACCTCGGCCCCGGCCCGCCGGTAGACCTCAGGTGCGAGTTCCGAGGCGGCGCCGTGCGCACAGTCCACGACCACCTTCAGACCCTTGATCGGGTTCGGGGTGGCGACCAGCAGGTGGTCCAGGTAGCGGCGGTCGGCATCCACGGCGTGCCGGATCCGGCCGACGCCCTCGCCGGTCGGCAGGTCGCCCGGGTACAGCATGGCCTTCTCGATGGCGTCCTCGACGGCATCATCCAGCTTCAGCCCACCGGCCGCGAAGATCTTGATGCCGTTGTCCGGCATGGCGTTGTGTGAGGCGGAAATCACTACCCCGAGGTCGGCTCCGAGGTCCTCGGTGAGGAACGCGACGGCCGGCGTGGGCAGCACTCCGAGCAGCAGGACATCCACTCCGGCGGACGCCAGCCCCGCCGCGACGGCGGCTTCCAGCATCTCGCCGCTGGCCCGCGGGTCCCGCCCGACGACCGCCAGCGGGTGCCCTGACGGCACCGGGCTGGCCACTGCGACCTTCGACCCACCGGCGATCTCGAGCAGGGCAGGACGCGCCTCCGGGGCAGCCGGACGCCGCTCTACCAGGACTTTCGCTGCTGCCGTTGCCAGACTCAACGCCAGATGTGGGGTCAGGTCCGCGTTGGCCAGCCCCCGGACCCCATCCGTTCCGAACAGTCTGGCCCCCACAGCCGCCCCCTTCACCTCAGCGCTTGGAGTACTGCGGCGCCTTGCGCGCCTTCTTCAGTCCGTACTTCTTGCGCTCGGTGGCCCGCGCATCGCGGGTCAGGAACCCATTCTTCTTCAGAACGGGGCGGTCGGCATCGTCAAGCTCGATCAGGGCGCGGGCGATGGCCAGCCGCAGGGCACCGGCCTGGCCGGTCACGCCGCCGCCTTCGAGGCGGGCGTGGACGTCGTAGATCTCCGACTTCTCCAGCACGACCAGCGGCTCCTTGATCAGCTGCTGGTGCACCTTGTTCGGGAAGTAGCTGTCCAGCGTCCGCCCATTGAGGGTGAAGACACCGGAGCCCGGCACCATCCGCACGCGGACGATGGCTTCCTTGCGGCGGCCGACGGTCTGCACCGGACGGTCGACGGCCACCGGGAGGACGGCGGCGGGCACGACCTCTGGCAGCTCATCGACGATGACGACCTCTTCGTCACCATCGGTGACGTCGACAATGTCGACACTGTCAACAATGTCAACACTGTCACCACCGGCGTCGACGGCCTCGTCGACGACCAACACGTCCTCGGTGACGTCGGGGAACTCGGAGTTCTGGCTCACTGACTGACTCTTCTCGCTGTTCCGGGTGTGGTTCTGGCTGGGCGGGGTGTTACTCGGCGCGACGCGCGCAAACGGTGGCGGGACGCCAACGTCACTGGGCGACCTGGAGGATCTCGTAGGGCTGCGGCTGCTGGGCGGCGTGCGGGTGCTCCGGGCCTGCGTAGACCTTGAGCTTGCGGCCGAGCGAACGGCCCAGGGAGTTGTGCGGCAGCATCCCGATCACGGCCTTCTCCACCAGCTTTTCCGGCCGCGTGTCGAGCAGGTCTCCGACGGTCTGCTTGCGCAGGCCGCCCGGGTAGCCGGAGTGCCGGTACAGGAACTTGTTGTCCCGCTTGTTGCCGGACACCGCCACCTTGCCGGCGTTGATGATCACGACGAAGTCGCCGGTGTCAACGTGCGGTGCGTAGATCGCCTTGTGCTTGCCGCGCAGCAACTGCGCCGCCTGGCTGGCGAGCCGGCCGAGCACGACGTCGGTCGCGTCGATCACATGCCAGGCATGGGTCACATCGCCGGGCTTGGGGCTGTACGTGCGCACGGGTCTGCCTCTTCGTTGTCGTCACAGTGTTCGCTGCGTGGTGGTGCTGCGTTAGGTGATGCTGCGGTGGTGTTGCTACGGCAGGCACCTGAGGTTTCACACCCCGCGTCTGCCGGTGCCACGCGGTCAGATGCTCGCTTGGGCACGAGATCAAACCTCACTGCGTTGCCACTTCATTGCCGTTGGAGTGAATGCCTGTCCCAGGACAGACGCACACACAACAAAACGGCCGCGAGCAGCCGCGCGGCACACCGACTAACGAGACTACCTCGCGGGCGCGGACAAGGTCAAAAAGCGGCCCGCCCCGGTGGAGGTGGGCGGACACGGGCGTCGGCTCACTGCGGGTTCGCGCCCTGGCCCACCAGCCAGCTGCGGGCATCCGCCACGGCCTCGATCGTGGACTCGCCCAGCACCTCGGTGGCCTGGAAGACCTTGATGGTGCCGGAGTTGTCCTTCACCTGGGCGTGATCGAACTGCGCCACCATCTCCGGTTCCACCCCCGAGAGGTACAGCCGCCCGCCGGAGGCCGACAGTTGCCCCGCGTACCCGGCGATCACCCCGAAGAACGTCGAGCCGAGAGAGGTGCGGCCGCGCAGCCGCAGCACCACGACCGGGCGCTGGGCGCCACGCGGGTCGGGCAGCTTGGTGCCCAGGGTGCGGGCGCCGGCATAGAGCAGGCTCCCGTAGACGTCCAGCACCACGGGCTTGTCGTCCGGCAGCGTTGCCGGCGGCGGGTGTTCCAGCAGCCGGCCATCTCCGGTCGGCTCCAGTTGCACGACTCGCAGGTCCATCAACTCCCTGTTCAGCTGCAACAGCAGCGAACAGACCACGCCCACCCCCACCGCGGCCGCCACCGGCAGCGCCAGGGTGGCGACGAAGGTCACCAGCAGGGCGATCTTCCCGGTGTGTGCGGTCTTCCAGACCATCACGATCTCGCCGGGACGCAGCGACTTGACCGCCGCGAAGATCAGCACCGCACCCAGCGTCGGCATCGCCACCGCGCCGACCAGCCCGGACAGCGCGACCAGGATCACCAGCATCCACAGCCCGGCGAAGACCGACGACCAGCGGGAGCGGGCGCCGGCGGACACGTTCAGCGCGGTGGACCCGACCGAGCCGCCGACCGGGGTGCCGTGGAACAGCCCGGAGAAGAGGTTGCCCACTCCCTGCCCGATGAAGTCTCCGTTGGTGTGTGACGGGGAGCCGTCCGGGTTGGGTGCCGACTCGGCGACCCCCGCCCCCTGCACGAGCGCGATCGCGGCGATCGCGAGCGCACCCGTGATGACGCCGATACTGAGATCCGAGAAATGCGGCAGGGCCAGCGGCGGCAGGCCGGTCGGAATCGCACCTTCGTCACTCACCGTGGCCACGCTGGTGTTGCCGAGGATCGCGACGACCGCGGTCGGCACCACGACCGCGACCAGCGAGCCGAACAGCGCGAACCTGGTGGCCGCCAACCCGAACAGCATCGCCAGCGCACTGATCCCGACAGCCGCTGCGGCCCAATTGATGTCGCCGGGATGGGTGGCGATGTACCAGGCCTTCTGGCTGGCCACCCCGCCGCTGGTGTCCACCCCGAGCAGGTCGGGCAGCTGGCCGAAGACGATGTTGACGGACACGCCGGTGAGGAAGCCGAGCATCACCGAGCGTGACACGAACCGGATGTAGCGGCCGAGGCGCAGGATCCCGGCGGCGATCATCACCGCCCCGGTCAGCATGGTCAACAGCACCAGGGCGCTGGCGCGTTCCTCGGTGGAGAAATCGGCGAGCGCGGATCCGGCGGCCAGCGACGCGGCGGTGGTGGTGGTGACGACCATCATCGTGGTGCTGGTGGTCAGGCCGCCGCCGATCTTGCCGGCGAACGAGGCGTACAGGCCGAATGCGGGGTTGACGCCCACCAGCACGGCCGTCGCCATGCCGTCCGGGACCGAGCTGATCGCGCCCGGCAGACCCGCCAGCGCGTCGGCCTTGAGGTCGGCGCGGCGCGGTCGGACGCCGCGTAACCAGGCTCGGATCCGTTGTGCCGCAGTGTTTCCCGCGCCGATCGTGGCACCGGAGGGGCCGGCCGGGGAATCGTCGGGCGCGGACCCGGCGGGAGGGGACACAGCGGGCGCGGAATCGCCGACCGAGGAGTCGCGGGGCGCGGACGCAGCGGGCGGGCGGACGTCGGGGCCCGGTGCGTCGGCCGCGGGATCGCCGCCGCCCGGAGCGCTGCGCGGCGCCCCGTCGTCACCAGCACCGTCACCAGCCACCGCGGCCCTCACTCCCGATCGTCTCCGCTGATCACACGGTAGGGAGCCCGGACCGGCAGGTCATCATCCGGCCCGCATGACAGTCCCGTGCCGATCACCCGCCGGTCGACATCCGCCCGCCGGTCGACATCCACCCGCACGCACCCGCCGGTCCACCACCCGGCACCTGCGCCGATCGCGCATCCGGGACGGCATGACCTTCGCCTCTGGGCTGCACGCGGCGGGGCGGCAACGGTGGAGTCTGCAGGGACACAGGAGGGCGGGCACCATGACGGTCCGGACACCCGCGACGGGGTCGCTCGGTGTCCCGATCGACCGCGCCAGCCCGGCCGACCTGGTGATGCTGGCCGTCGACACCGGCCCGGTCCCGGAACAACTCGGTGCAATCCTGCTGCTCGAACCCGGATCCGAATGCAACCCGGCCGTCTTGCTGCGGGTGATCGCCGATCGCGTCACCACGATCCCCCGGCTCCGGCAACGGCTGGTCTGGCCGCCGGCCGGCTGTGGTCGCCCGGTCTGGATCGACGACCCCGGGTACAACTCGGCGCAGCATCTTCGCGAGTTCCGGTGCCCGACACCCGGTGACGAGCGGGCGCTGCTCGATGTTCTGGCGACGGTCGTCACCACACCGTTGCCGTTCACCAGTCCGTTGTGGACCGCGATGTTGGTGACCGGACTGACCGACGGCGGCATGGCGCTGATCTTCGTGCTGCACCACGTGCTGGCCGACGGTATCGGCGGGCTGGCCGTGCTCGCCCGGCTCGTCGACCAGGCGCAGGATCCCGCCGGCTCGATGACGCCAGCGTTTCCGGTGCCGGCGCCGTCCTGGGCGATGCTCGCGGCCGACGCCCAGAACGGTCGGCGCTCGTCGCTGTCCAGGCTGGCCTGGACGGTCCGTGGGCTACGCACCTCGCTGTCCGGCGCCGGCGGCTGGCACGCGCCGCCCGCTGCTCCGTGCTCGCTGATTGCCCGCACCGGGCCGCGGCGCCGGCTGGCGGTGGCCCGGGCCGATCTGGGGGCGCTGCGCAAGGCTGCCCACCGGCACGGCGGCACCGTCAACGATGCGCTGCTGGCCGCGGTCACCGCCGCCCTCGGTGCGCTCCTGGAACAGCGCGGCGAGCACATACCCACCCTCGGCGTGACGGTCCCGGTCGCCGCCCGGAAGACCCCGACCGGCGCGGTGCTCGGGAACGAAGTGGTGCCGCTGGTCGTCGGGTTGCCGGTCGACGCCGATCCGTCCCAGCGGGTCGAGCGGATCTCTGCGATCGTCCGCGCCGCTCGGGCCCAACTCACGGGACCGCCGTTGGTGGTCCTGTTGGGCCCGGTGTTCCAGGCCATCGCGGGGCTGCGGCTCTACCACTTCTACCTCAACCACCAGCGGCGGTTTCACACCCTGGTCAGCAACGTCAAAGGCCCCAAGGTGTCGGTCAGCATCGGCGGTGTTCCGGTGCGCGAGCTGATCCCGGTGTCGGTCGCCGAGAGCGGCAATGTCACGGTGAACTTCGTCGCGCTGTCCTATGCCGGGTCGCTCACCGTCACCATCGTCGCCGAGCCGGACCATGTCCCCGACCTCGCCGAACTCGCCTCGTTGCTGCAGAGCGAACTGGACGCCCTGACGAGCTGACGCCGGCGCCCGCGGAGCCGCCCGGCCCGGCGGAATACCTGCGTGCGGCACGGGGTTCGCACCAAACGGATCACCCCTGCGACGTCCGACCGCGAAGGAACCCGATGACCGACAAGCAGATCAGGCAGCCCGGACCCGACCACCCGATCCGGATCGAGCAGAACCCCGCTCAGATCACGGTCACGGTCGACGGTCAGGTCATTGCCGATACCCGCAGTGCGCTGACCCTGTGGGAGGCGAACTACCCGCCGGTGCACTACATCCCGCTCGCCGATGTGGACATCAGCCAGTTGCAGCGGACCGACCACTACACCTACTGCCCGTTCAAGGGCGATTGCAGCTACTACACCGTCCTGGCCGGCGGATCGGGAACGGTCAACGCGGTGTGGACGTACGACCAGCCGTACGAGGCGGTGGCCGCGATCAAGGACCACGTCGCCTTCTACCCCAACCGCGTCGAGATCTCCGAGACGGTCCCGACCGCCTGATCACCGGTGTGCACGTCAGCCAGCCCGCCTGTGCCGGCCGGCCGGCCGGGTTGCGGACGACCATGGCTGATCATCGGGCGCTGCGCAGCGCCCGGGTCTGTTCGGCGCGACCGGCCAGCTCCGACTCGGGCGGGTAAGCCACCCTCACCAGGGTCAGCCCGTGCGCCGGCGCAACATGGATCTCGGCGGTCCGGTGACCGGCCGCCAGCAGCGCGGCGGGTGCGTCCGGATCGCCGCGGTGCTGCCCGACCGCGATCAGCGCGCCGACCAGCGAGCGCACCATGGAATGGCAGAACGCGTCCGCGGTGACCTCGACCCGAACCTCGTCACCAACCGGGCTGACGTCCAATCGCTGCAGGTCACGAATGGTGGTGGCGCCCTCGCGGGGCTTGCAGTACGCGGCGAAGTCGTGCAGTCCGATGAGCGCGGCCGTCGACCAAGTCATGGCCTCGATGTCCAGCGGCCGGCGCAGCGCCAGCACGAACCGACGGTCGGCCGGTTCGACGCCCCACTCCGCCGTGCCGATCCGGTAGGCGTAGCTGCGGCTCACCGCGGAAAAGCGAGCGTCGAAGCCCGGGGCGGCCGGACGAGCGG
Source organism: uncultured Actinomycetota bacterium (assembly GCA_963709895.1). Taxonomy (GTDB): domain Bacteria; phylum Actinomycetota; class Actinomycetes; order Mycobacteriales; family Nakamurellaceae; genus Nakamurella. The sequence goes on from CAVPYD010000023.1 coordinate 16,479, forward strand.
ATCGGACGCGCACATCGAGCGGCAGCAGTCCCGCCAGCCGGCGTTCCAGTCCCTGGCATGCCGCGAGTAGGCGGTGGCGGACGTCGCCGACCGGGGACTCGTCCGGCGACGCCGCGGACGGTCGCGGATCGCCGTGGGTGACGCTGGCGTCACCTGGGCCGGATCCGTCGTCCGTGCCACGGTGCCTTGGCGTCAACGACAGCAGCCGGTCGACGGCGACGTCGACATGGGCGACCTGCCCGACGGCGTGGACCCCGGCGTCGGTCCGGCCGGCCACCACCAGTCGCGGCTCCTGGCGCAGCAATGTGCGAAGCGCCTCGGTCAGCACACCCGCCACCGTTCGCCGTGCCGGTTGCACCGCCCAGCCGGAGAAGTCGGTGCCGTCGTAGGAGATGTCCAGCCGCAGCCGGACGTTGTCCGTCGGGGTGCTCACAGCTTGGCCTACCTCTCGGGTGCGCCTGCCCTGTGCGCCGAAGGGGCGGTGCGGCGGATTCGCGCACCGAACGACGGCTGACGCGGCGCGTCGTCCGCCCAGCAGGCGACACGACCGACGTCAGCACACGAGCATCACCTGTGCTGTGTCGCGGGGATTCCCACCCGCAGCAACGCCCCGGCGCCGGCGACCGAGATGACCGCCAGCACCACCCACGCCCAGCTGGGGCCGGCGGACATGACGGCGATCACGACGAACGCCACCGCCAGGCAGGCCAACGCGATCGACATCAGGACGGCGATGGAATTCCTGTTCATCTCAGGGCTCTTTCCCTCGTTGAGATCTGGTGGGATGACGCGACAGCGCCGTCGGTGGCGCCGGTGATCCCGCATGATGCCATGCGCTGGCCGTGCGGGTGCCGCAGCGGTGCGGTGCGGGACGGCGCATTGTCGAAAGTGCTGTTGGGCGAAGGTTTCTCACCGGGAGCCCGGGTCTCCCGGGTAACCACCACGCCCACAGTGGCCGCGCGGAACGGCCACGGACGAGGGACCGGGCGCCGGGGACTGGGACTCGGGTCTGGGACTTGGGTCTGGAACGCACAACGGGGGCGGGCCGGCGTTTTCGCCTGCCCGCCCCCGTTGCGGTCGTGGTGGGGACTACTTGGTGTCGTCGGCGCCTTCGGCCGGAGCCTCGGTGGCCGCCTCGACGGCCTGATCCGAGCCGCTCTCGCGGTCGGCCGCGTCCTCGGCGATCGCTTCGTCAGCGGTCCCCTCGACAGCGGACGGCGATGCCTCGGACTCCTCGACGACGTCGAGCGCACCTTCGGCCGGCGCCTCGGTCGCAGCCTCGACGGCCTGCACCGACGCGCTTTCCCGGTCGGCGCTGTCCTCGTCACCGGTGGCACTGTCGGCAGCCGCAGCGGCGCCGGTGGAGGCCGCGACGCGTGCGCTGCGGTCACCCGCCCTGGGGGTGGATGCCCGGCGGGTCACCCGGGAGGCCGCGGAAGACACGGTCTCCTCGTCGACCAACTCGATGATCGCCATCGGTGCGTTGTCGCCCTTGCGGGCCGCGGTCTTGATGATCCGGGTGTAGCCGCCCTCGCGGGTGGCGAACGACGGGCCGATCTCCGCGAACAGCTTGTGCACCACGTCCTTGTCACGGATGGTCTTGAGCACCTCGCGGCGGGCGTGCAGGGTGCCGCGCTTCGCGGAGGTGATCAGCTTCTCCGCGTACGGGCGCAGCCGCTTCGCCTTGGCCTCGGTGGTGGTGATCTTCCCGTGCTCGAACAGGGACTGGGCCAGGTTGGCCAGAATCAGTCGCTCGTGAGCCGGTGATCCGCCGAGGCGGGGACCCTTGGATGGGGTAGGCATGTGGTGGGCATCCTTGAAGTCGTTGTCCGGGTGGAGGGATCCACCCGGGTGAGGCGGCCGCCCGGGAGCGAACTCCCGGGCGCCGACGGTTTCCTATCCGTGTTCAGCATCGGCGCTGCGCGAGGCGTGAACCTGCGCGAAGCAATCGTCGCTGCGCGAGGCAAACAAACACTGTGCGCAGCAATGAACCGATGCCGCCCACCCGCACTCGGGTGGACCCAGGCCACGCCACACCTCTACTGGCAGAGCCAGTCCCAACGACGAAGTCGGTGGGGCGAAGCGAAGCGGAGCCAATTGCTGTTATTGAGTTTTTCGAGCCCGGCGAAGCCGGTCATTCCCTACTGGCGGAGCCAGAGTTTAGATCTGCTCGGTCTCCGCGTAGTCGGTGTCGTCCGACGTTTCCGGGGTGACGCCGCCGCCGACGGTGCCGTAGCCGCCGTCATCGGTGTCGTCGTTCCAGTCGGTGTCGCCGTAGGCCAGGGCCGCGGCGGCGGGATCGAAGCCGGCCGGCGAGTCCTTCAGCGACAGACCCATGCCGGCGAGCTTGATCTTGACCTCGTCGATCGACTTCTGCCCGAAGTTGCGGATGTCGAGCAGGTCGGCCTCGGTGCGGGAGACGAGCTCGCCGACCGTGTGGATGCCTTCCCGCTTGAGGCAGTTGTAGGAGCGGACGGTCAGGTCCATCTCCTCGATCGGCAGCGCGAACGCGGCGATGTGATCGGCCTCGGCGGGCGAGGGTCCGATCTCGATGCCTTCGGCGTCGATGTTCAGCTCGCGGGCCAGGCCGAAGAGCTCGACCAGGGTGGTGCCGGCCGAGGCCAGCGCGTCCCGCGGGGTGATCGACGGCTTGGTCTCGACGTCAAGGACGAGCCGGTCGAAGTCGGTCCGCTGCTCGACACGGGTGGCCTCGACGCGGTAGGTGACCTTGAGCACCGGGGAGTAGATCGAGTCGACCGGGATGCGGCCGATCTCGGCGCCGACGACCTTGTTGGGCGAGGCCGGCACGTAGCCGCGGCCACGCTCGACGACCAGCTCGATCTCGAGCTTGCCCTTCTTGGTCAGGGTGGCCAGCTGCAGATCCGGGTTGTGCACGGTGACACCGGCGGGCGGCGCGATGTCGCCGGCGGTGACGTCACCGGGGCCCTGCTTGCGCAGGTACATGGTGACGGGCTCGTCGTCCTCGGAGGACACGACCAGATCCTTGAGGTTCAGGATCAGCTCGGTGACGTCCTCCTTGACCCCGGGGACGGTGGTGAACTCGTGCAGCACGCCGTCGATCCGGATGCTGGTGACGCTCGCGCCGGGGATGGAGGAGAGCAGGGTGCGCCGCAGCGAGTTACCCAGGGTGTAGCCGAATCCGGGCTCGAGCGGCTCGATGACGAACCGCGAACGGTTCTCAGAAACAACTTCTTCAGTCAGTGCGGGGCGCTGGGAAATCAGCACAGTGGTGTTTCCTTTCGCAGGTGACGACCGCTATATGACGTCACTTCGGTGATGGTGCAACGGCCGGTCCAACGGCCGCGGTCTCCCCCTTGCCGGCGCGGATCAACTTCCACAGCGCGGATGAAGTGGCCGGTTCTGTGACTGGTGTGACAGAAACGATCTACTTCATCCGCGCCGGCGAAGTTGATCCGCGCCGAGCGGGGGACGTTCTCAAGCCAACTTCACCCACCCCACTGGCGGAGCCAGCCCTACCGACGAAGTCGGTCGGGGCGGAGCGAAGCGGAGCCAATGCAGTTGTCAAGATTCTTTCGAGCCCGGCGAAGCCGGTCCTCACCTACTCGCGGCAGCGAGGGATTACTTGGAGTAGAACTCGACGATCAGCTGCTCGGCGACCTGCGAATCGATCTGCTGGCGCACCGGGAGCGAGTGGATCAGGATCGTCAGCGATTCCGGCACGACCTTCATCCACGCGGGAATCGGGCGGTCGCCGAAGGTCGCGCGAGCCAGCTCGAACGGGAACAGCTCGTTCGACTGCTTGCGGACGGTGATGATGTCGTACTGCTCGACGCGGTAGGACGGGACGTCCACCCGCTGGCCGTTGACCAGGAAGTGACCGTGGGTCACCAGCTGGCGGGAGGCACGGCGGGTCCGGGCCAGGCCGGCGCGGTACACGACGTTGTCCAGCCGCGACTCGAGGATCTGCAGCAGCGTTTCACCGGTCTTGCCGGGCCGCGATGCGGCTTCGGCGTAATAGCGGCGGAACTGCTTCTCCATGACGCCGTAGGTGAAGCGGGCCTTCTGCTTCTCCTGCAACTGGGTCAGGTATTCCTTCTCCTTCGTCCGCGCGCGACCGTGCTGGCCGGGCGGGAAGGGACGGCGTTCGAACGCCATGTCGCCGCCGACCAGGTCGGTCTTCAGGCGGCGGGACTTCTTGGTGACGGGTCCGGTATATCTAGCCATGACTGTCCATATCTCCTTTCGTCCGACTCAGACCCGGCGCCGCTTGGGCGGCCGGGTTCCGTTGTGGGCCTGCGGGGTGACGTCGGAGATCGCGCCGACCTCGAGACCGGCGGCCTGCAAGGAACGGATCGCGGTCTCTCTACCTGAGCCCGGGCCCTTGACGAACACATCCACCTTCCGCATGCCGTGCTCGATGGCCTGACGGGCGGCGTTCTCGGCCGCCATCTGGGCGGCGAACGGGGTGGACTTCCTGGAGCCCTTGAAGCCGACATGGCCGGCGGACGCCCAGGAAATCACCGCACCGGTGGGGTCGGTGATGGAGACGATGGTGTTGTTGAAGGTGCTCTTGATGTGCGCGTGGCCGTGGGAGACGTTCTTCTTCTCCTTGCGACGGATCTTCTTGACCGCGCTGGCACCCTGACGGGACTTGGGGGGCATCGGACTACCTGGCCTTCTTCTTGCCGGCGATCGTCTTCTTCGGTCCCTTGCGGGTCCGGGCGTTGGTCTTGGTGCGCTGGCCGCGAACCGGCAGATGACGGCGGTGCCGCAGTCCCTGGTAGGAACCGATTTCCATCTTCCGGCGGATGTCGGCCTGCACCTCGCGGCGAAGGTCGCCCTCGACCTTGAGATCGGCCTGGTCGATCGCGTCACGCAGCGCGAGAACGTCCTCGTCCGACAGGTCCTTGGAGCGCAGGTCCGGGCTGATGCCGGTGGCCTTGAGCAGTTCGAGGGAGCGGGTTCGCCCGATCCCGTAGATGTAGGTGAGCGCGATCTCCATCCGCTTGTCGCGGGGCAGATCGACGCCGACGAGTCTCGCCATGTGGCGCGGTACTCCTTTGTCGTACCCACAGGTGTCGGTCGCGTCCCGTCCCGGATGTCCGGGCCCCGGCCTGTGGTCCGGGGGTGTCCAACTCGTTCCGGCGGAGCCGGGCGGGTGGGTGGTGACGCGATGATGGGTGCCACCGGATTTCCGGTGACGGAGTGCGGCGCTGATCCGGGATCACCCCGTCAGCGGCGCCGCACGGACGTCAGTGGCTCGCTATCTCAGCCTTGACGCTGCTTGTGCCGCACGTTCTCGCAGATGACCATCACGCGACCGTGCCTGCGGATCACCTTGCACTTGTCGCAGATCTTCTTGACGCTCGGCTGTACCTTCACTGCTGTCCTCATCTCTAGTGCCGGTGCCGGTTTGCCCGCACCGGACCACGCGCGGCCGGTCGGCCGCGCTCCCTATCGGTCCCCGGAGGGCCGATCGACCCGGGCTCACGCCCAGGCCCGCCCCTGAGCGGGGGCGGCTGTCCTTGGTTGGTTGCGTTACTTGTAGCGGTAGACGATCCGACCGCGGGTGAGGTCATAGGGCGAAAGCTCCACGACCACGCGGTCCTCGGGCAGGATGCGGATGTAGTGCTGACGCATCTTGCCGCTGATGTGAGCGAGCACCCGGTGCCCGTTCTCCAACTCCACGCGGAACATGGCGTTGGGAAGCGGTTCGACTACGCGACCCTCGACCTCAATGGCCCCGTCTTTCTTGCCCATATCCTCCACAATCCACTGAAAAAGCTTGTGTACTGCCGCCGTGCCTGTGCACGCTGTGACGGGCTCCCCCGGATGCCGTTGACCGGCCGTCCGAACGAGCCTTTCCTCGTGCGATGGGCGCGCAGGAACACCGAATTCTCGGCCCGACTGGTTGAGTGCAGCACCAAACCAGCACGACTCGCGCGCCGACGTTCCACTCTACGCTCGTCCGGCGGTGAGTCCAACTCACCCAGCCGGCGCCGTCACGAACGGCAGCCGCCGCGTGTCGACCGTCACGCCGTCTCGGCGTGACGGTCGCCGGGCCGAGCGCACGTCTCGAGCCCGAGCAGGTCTGGCTGGCCACCTGCGCGGCGCTGGACTGTGCGTCGGGTGCCGGCCCGCTAGGACGTCGCAGTTGTCAACCACCTCTGGCGGGATCGCATTCCGCGCCCACCCGCGGCGGCGGCCGGTGGATCCCGCACGTCGAGGCAGCTGCCGGCAAGGATCCCGCACGTCGAGGCAGCTGCCGGCAAGGATCCCGCACGTCCAGGCGGCTGCAGGCAATGGGTGGCGGGCGGGGATCGCGCGGATGACGTGATCGACGCCTGTCACAGCAGTCACAGAACCGCCCCGTTTCATCCGCGACGACGAACTTGATCCGCGCCGCAAAGGGCAGGAACCCGGTCCGGGCCGGGGGCGTTCGGAGGTCATGACCCTGATCTGTCCGAAGTGCCACGACACCATGCACAGCTACGAGCGCAACGGCGTGACCGTCGAGCAGTGCGCCGAATGCCGGGGGATCTTCCTGGACCGCGGCGAGCTGGAGCATCTGGTCGCCGCGGAGGCGCGCTACAACTCGGCCCCGCCCGCTCCGCCGATGGCGGGGTCGCGCCCGACCGGCTATGCCGACCACCGCGGGCCGGGTTTCGAGGAGCAGCGTTACCCGGACCAGCGTTACCCGGACCCGCGTTACCCGGACCCGCGTTACCCGGACCAGCGCCGGGCGGGCTTCGACGATTCGCGCCGCTCCGATCGTCGCCATTCCGATGACGACTCCTACCGCGGCAAGCCGAAGAAGCGGAAGAAGTCCTTCCTCGAGGAATTCTTCGACTGACCGACATCGGCCACCACCCGTCTGGAATGCCCGACGCGGGGTAATGATGATTCCGCGATTGCCACCAACCCGGGTCGCATCAGGTCATCGGCTCCACCGGCAACGTCACTGAAAAGTCATCGGAAGTCTCGGAAAGGTCGCCGTCATCTCTGCTTTGTTCAGCGCCACCGCGTCCGCGGTGACCGCCGCCGCGGGCCACGGCGGTCTCCGAGGTACCTCACTGGCGACGCCGTCGGCCCAGTCGGCGTCGGACAACGACGTCATCTTCGAATACGGCTACGTCTGGCTGCCGTACGCGGTGGCGGCGCTGATCCTGTTCTCGCTGGGGGCGATTGCCGTCCTCCGGGCCCGCCGCGGGGCCCCCCGCACGGCCGAAGTGCTGTTCATCAGCGGCGGAGTCCTGGCGGTCGTCGCCGGCGTGATCCTCGGCCTCGCGGACGGCGCCTCCGAGGGCAACGGACTGACGACGATCGATCAACCGGTGTGGTCGTTCATGATCGATCACCGCAGCCCCGCCCTGACCACCATCGCGGTCACCGTGACCACGCTGGGCAGCACGGTCGCCATGGCCCTGATCGCGATCGCTGCCGTCGTCTACCTGCTCGTCAAGCGCAGGAGAGGCGATGCCGCCCTGGTCGCGGTCGTCGCGGCCGGAGCCGGGCTGCTCGTGAGATTCGGCAAGGCGACGGTGGGCCGGGAACGGCCACCGGTGGAGTTCCGGCTGGTCACCGAGACGAACGAGTCCTTTCCCTCTGGGCATGCGCTGGCGTCCGCCGCGATTCTCGGCGTGCTCCTGGTGGTCCTGCTGCCGTCGATCCCCAGTGCGCGCGGCAGGGTCGCCGCGATCACCGGCGCCGGGATCTTCGTGCTGGCGATCGGGCTGTCCCGGCTGTACCTGGGCGTGCATTGGGCAACCGACGTCATCGGCGGGTGGGTGATCGGGTTCGCGTGGCTGTACTTCTGTCTCACCGTGCGCCGGGTCTGGCGGCGGCGGACGTCGACACCTGTGGTGGACCGGGTCAGCGCCGCGGTCACCGAACCCGACGCGCCGGCCCGCGGCGACGCCGCGGGCTGACGACCGCGCGCATCAACGCCCGTGCGAATCAACGCCCGTGCGAATCAACGCCGCGAATCAACGGCAGCGCGAATCAACGGCAGCGCGAATCAACGGCAGCGCCCATCAACGACCGCGACCGACTCCCGGCGTCCGCTTCGCTGCTGCCGACCCGGATTTGTCCGGCCAGCCGCCCTCCTGCGGTTTGACCGGACAAACGGCCGGGTACCTCCTAGGGAGACGCGCAGCCTTCCCGCGCGCCAACTCGTGAGGAAAGAGGTCCGGCCATGGTGCTGGCAATTGTGTTGATCGTGTTGGCCGTCCTGCTCGGCCTGGGTGGGCTCGTCTTCACCGCGCTCAAATGGCTGCTGATCGTCGCTGTCGTGTTGCTGATCGCCGGTGCCGTGGCTGGTTTCCTGGCCCGCGGAAAGTCCACCAGCGTCCGATAGGCGCAAAAGATCTGGTTCCACCGCTGATGTGACGTTGACGCCCACCGCACACATGGTGAAACCCAGAGCGGCCCCTGGCCGGTCCGCCGACGCGCAGGCGCGGCCGGCCGGGCGGCCTTACCTTGCCCGTTCCTACCTGTCCATCGCTGATGATTGATCGCTGCAGCTGGACCAGCCACCTCCGCGATCACCGTGTGCTCCCGCATCGCGGACCCGGCCGGGCACACATTCCTGCACCTCGCACGTGACGACCGATCGAGGAGCATCCACGATGAGTTCACCCTCCCCCACCAGCCGGAACGACGACTCCCCTGCCGGTCAGTTCGCCGATACCAGCTCGACGAGTGCCGACGCCACGACATCGGTGCACGATCTGGGATCGAGCGCCACGGACCCGACCCTGAGGCCGTCGCCCGACACGACCGGGTACCCGCCCCGCCGCGATGTGTCCGACTACCGGGACAGCACCAGCACCCTGCAGCACGCTGGCGGGTTCTCGCCGGCCGACGCGGCGCCGACCGGCGCGCTGGAACCCACGCCCGCGCCGGCCGCCCCCGCGGGCGAGCCTGCCGGCACGGTGTTGGCCCGCCAGCAGCAACGATTCGGTGGGATGAAGATCGGCTCGGCGTTCTTCGGCTGGCTGACGGCCACCGGGATGGCCGTGTTGCTCATCAGCGTGCTCGCCGCCGCGGGTGTCGCCTTCGGGGTGACGACAAGTCAGACCGTCGAGCAGGCGGTCCAGGAGTCCCAGGACGGCACGGCAACCGCGCAGACGGTCGGCCTGGTCGGCGCGATCACCCTGTTGGTGATCCTGTTCGTCGCCTACTACTGCGGTGGCTATGTCGCCGGCCGGATGGCCCGGTTCCACGGCGCACGGCAGGGTCTCGCGGTGTGGCTGTGGGGGATCGTGATGGCGTTGATCATCGCCGGGCTCGGCTGGATCGCCGGCTCGCAGTACGACGTGCTGGCTCGCCTCGACCTGCCGCGGATTCCGGTCAACGAGGGCGATGTCACGGTGGTCGGGTTGATCGCCATCGGCGCGGCGTTGCTCACCGGCCTGATCGGTGCGCTGATCGGCGGACTGGTCGGCATGCGCTTCCACCGCCGGGTCGACGCCGCGGCGCTGGACGCACCGGCCAACACCGGCTGACGCACCCCGCGTTGCCCGCTACCGGCGCCGCCATCCCCAGCGCCGCCATCCCATCGCCGTTGTCCCATCGCCGTTGTCCCATCGCCGTTGTCCCATCGCCGTTGTCCCCCGCCGGTTCAGCCCACCACGCCCGGTCCAGCCCACCACACCGATCCAGCTGGCCCCGCCTGTCCGGCCAGCCCGCAGTCCAGCCAGCCCCGCCGGTCAAAGCCGCCGGTCCAGGCCCGGCCGTCAGACACGGAAGATCAACGTTCGAGGCCGATCGAGGTCGCGTCGCAGCACCAGATGGCCACTAACGTTGATCAGCCGACCCCCCATGACGATCGCCGACGGCCAGTGCAGCCGCGACGCCCGCCCCGCACCGCACCCACGTCATGCCGAGACTGCCCGTGACACAGAGGCTGCCGGTCACGCCGAGGCTGTACCACACGCCGACGCAGTTCAGCCGGCATCCGCCGCTCTCAGGAACTCCAGCATGTGACCCGCGACGGTCGCCGGGTTGTCGGAGATCGGCACGTGTTGCGCACCCGGCACCCAGCGCAACTGGGCTCCGGGGATCAGCCCCACGAACCGTGAGATCTGTTGTGTCATCAACGGATCCGCGGTGCCCTGCAGGAACAGTGCCGGCTTGTTGATCTTGTGCAAGGTGGTCGGCACATCGAACATCGCAACCCATGCCGCGGCGTCGTAGCCCGGCGAATCGGCGTAGTCGATGAGCAGTTGGTGGGCGTCGGCCGGCTTCAGCTTCCACGGCTGGCTGCGGTTGCCGGCGAAGAAGACCGACCGCCCGGCGGGCGTCGCGCTCAGTGGACCGGCAACCGGCGCCAGCATCATCGCGGCGCCCCGTCCGGCCAGCATCGCGGCGTAGCCCTGCACTCGCTCGACGGGAGTGCCGAGCCCGTCGGGTGCGATGGCGATCAGCGAGCGCACCCGGTGCGACCCGGCCAGATGAACGGCCACTCTTGCGCCCAGCGAGTACCCGGCGACGTGGTACTCATCGACGCCGAGGTCGTGCAGGGTGTTGCGAACCACGCCCGCCAGATTCTCCGCGGTCGGCGGCACGAGCGCGGGCAATTGCGGGGAACGGCCGAAGCCCGGCAGATCCAGGGCGATGACGTCGTACTCGGCGGACAGCGCGTCGATCACCGGTCGCCAGCCGACGTGCGACTCCCCGAGTCCGTGCAGCAGCACCAGCGGTTCGCCGGCACCGACCCGGTGCACGAACAGATCCCGCCGACTGGCCGGCCGCGAACGGCCTTCCGTCGATGTGACTGTGGTCTGGGCGACGCTCATGGAACTCCTCAGCTAGGCAGGGCGCGGCGGACGCGGCGGCCCAAGATCGGCGGTTCGCTCGGCTGCGAACGGCCATCAGGCAGGAACGGCGACGACGCCGGTGCCAGCAGGATGTGCTGACACCGGCGTCGTCGGGTGGTGCGCAACGGGGTTCGCCCGAAGAAAGCTCGTGCTACTTACTCGCTGTCGGCGCTGACGAGCCGCTCGATGAGCTCCTCGACGGTGCCGGTCTTCGGCAGGTCACGCTCGGCGAGCTTGTCGCTCAGCTCGGCCTTGCTCAGGCCCTCATACGGCTCCCGGGCCTTCTCGTGCGCCTGTCGGGCCTGCTCACGCTCGGCTGCGCGGGCCTTGCGGGCCTGCTCCTTCTCCGCCTGCTCGGCCTGCTCGGCCAGCTCGCGGGCGGTCTGCTCGCCCTTCTCCGCCTGCTTGCTGGCCAGGTCGGCGACCTTCTCGGTCTGGTCCTCCACGATGTGGCTGACGGCCTCGGCCTGTTCGCGAACGACGCCGGTGAACGAGGTCACCAGTTCCGCCCACTTGATGGCAAGGTCGCGGTTCAGGTCGACGGTGCGCTGCACGTACTCGAAGTAGCGGGTGACCGGCTCGGTCAGGTCGACGGTCGGCAACTTGGCGACCAGATCAGCCTGATCGGTGATCGTCTTGGCACCCCGCTTCCATACCTCGACCGACCGCTCGGTGGCGGTGCGGGCCTGCTCTGCGGCTGCGGTAAAGCTCTCCGTGCTGGTCATGACACTCCTTAATCGCCGCCGCGGTTCATCGCGGCAACGGGATTTGGTCGTCAGCGGTAAGTCCCCCCACCGCCAGTTAGCACGTTAGCTGGGACTCTTGCTAACACGCCCGGGATTCACCTGTGACCATCCCCAATGCCCTGAGCTGTTTCGTCTGCCGTTGACGGGGAAAACGCCTCTGCGGACTGCAGTCTCGGCAGGTCGCAGCGGGGATGCCGGCCCCTGGGCGGCCATCGGACGCACCCTCCCGTCCGCAACGGGGTACGCGGATGACGACGTTTATCAGGCCCCACGTCGGGCGAATGCGTTCTACCGCACGGGCCGAGAGGCTCCTCACCTCGTGCGCGACCGGGGAAACGGACAAACGTAGTTACGCTGATGGGGTGACGCGACTGCGCAGGACGATGATCAGCCTCGGCTCGGTCGTCGTCTTGACGCTGGGTGGGGTGGCAGCCTGCACCCAGCAGGAGAGCGGCACCGCGGTCCCGAGCACGCGCGACGGCGAATCGACCGGGCTGACCCTGCCCACGGATCCCAGCACGCCGGACAACCCCGGCTCGGACGACCCGGGCGCCACCGAGCCAAGCCCCACCGAGCTGGACACCGCGGACCTGGGACCGACGGAGCCGGACCCCACCGACGTCACCGGCGTCACCGACCCGACCGAGAGCATCGAACCGACGGTCCCGGACACCGGTCAGGACACCGCGACAGTGCCGGACCCGGGCACCGGAACGACGAGCAGCCCGCAGAGCACGTCTGCGTGGTCGGCCGGCCCGAACAAGACCGGCGGCTCGCCCGCCCCGGGATTTCCCGATTCTCTGCCCGGATGGCGGTTGAACAATTCGTGGGATGCGACCACCCGCGCGACCGTCGCCGACTGGACACCGGCGAAAGGCCCGGACAATGGGGACTTCCCCACCACCGTCAACGGTTGTGACGTTCAGCGATTCCTGGTGCGCTGGCGAGCCAACGACGACCAGGCGCGGATAGAGGCGCGCTGGATCAACGCCGCGGGGATCCCCGGACAGTCGGTGAGCGGGCATGTCGGCTGGTTCGACCTGGACGGTTGCACGACGCCGCAATTCCGGTTCATCACCAGCGACGGCGTCGCGACCCGCTCGTCGGTGAGCGTTTCGGTGCAGCAGTATTTCCCGCAGCAATGAGCGGCTGACCGACCCCGCACGACCCCCATCGCCCAATAACCGTGAACCAACGACCGGGAATCCAAACAGCACCGCCCACCCGGGCGGGTTGATCTCAGCTTCATTGCATCTGTCCCGCAACCGAATCGGCGAAGACCGATCGGATGATCAGCACCGAGAATCGCGTCCATCCGGGTGGTCGGATGCGCTCGTCTCCGCCATTCACTCCGAGGCCGGGCGGGCTGCGAGTCACCCCACCGACACGGAGGAAATATTGATGGCGTGCCGGGAGACCACGTTGGGTATCGTCGGTGAAGTCGGGGGACTATTCGCTTCTCGGGGCGCCCACTGCGCGTTTGTCGCCGCGTAGGGCCGTCGGTAGCCCGCCGTTGAATTCTGCAAAGAATCAGCAATTGCGGATAACCACTTTCACCTGCCATTGATTGCGCAGTAGACGGTCGATCGCCTGTAAGGAGCCGTCCATGTCATCACCGAACGAGGCCGAGCGCGCCGCGGTCGACGCCATCGCCGCTCTCAGTGTGGACCTGGTAGCGAGCCCGGATGACGCCCGCCGGCGCCTCCGCGTGCTCTACGCCGCCTTGCTGCGCGCGGAGTTGCGGCGAGGCGAGCAGACTCCATCAGGGGGTTCCACGAGCACCAGGGCCGCGCGAACGCGCCGTCTCCGACACGGCGCGAGCCACTGTGCTGAACGATCTCGGCGAACTCGAAGCGTCCGGCGCGGACATCGCCGACCCGGTGACGATACGCCGCCGGGATGAGCGTGAGGATCTCCTCGCCGGGCACCTGCTGAACGAGTTGAGCGGGGTGGCGCCGACCGAGCGGCTCGGCCCCTTCACCGCCTTCGGTAGTGAAAACATTTGGTATGACGTCTTTTTCACCAGTCAGAGACTCGAGATTCGGGAGCCCGGCATCGGCTCTCCGGCACTGGTGCTGACCAGTGGGGGCGCTCGCCGGCGGCGCCGTCGTGCCCGTGGAGATCACCGCCGGGACCGTCTGGGTCCGGGGCGATCTCATCGGCCCTGCCCTTCCGCCATCGGCCTACGTCGGGATCAAGGTCACGGGTGGGTCGCTCGATCTGGAGGGACCGGTCACCGCCGCCGGAGACGTGGTCACGCTCGGCGGTCCGCTCGTCGGCACGCTGAAGGTGGCGTTCGGCCGTACGCATCGCGACGCTGCCGGGCGCCGGCGGCTGCGCGGTCAACATCGATGCCACGGCGCCTGACACCATCGCGCTCCGCTTCGCGGCCGGAACGACGACCACCGACGCGGAACCGGGCACCGTCACCGCATGGGGACAGAACTTCGATTTCACCGCGCCATCGGGGGCATGGACATACCTGCAGGGCCTTTTCGTCGCAGTCCTCCACTATCAGGTCGTTCCACCGGAATTCGACGCACAACAGCTGTCGACCGCTCTGGTCCGATTCAGCGGTGCCGATGTGGTGGATGGCGGGTTGGGCTTTCCGGTGGTGATCGCAGCCGACCCAGCGCTGCTCGGTGAGGTTGCGCAGGTGAGCGCGTGAGTATCTGGAGTTGAAGAACCTGCTGGCGAATTGGTATTCGGAGCAGGCGCCGTCCCACGCTCTGCAGAGTGCCTGGATGCGACTGTCACACACCGACGTCACGATCGTCGCCGACAACGTCGCGCCGCTGGCCGTTCCGGTCACCAGCAGCTACGAACTGTGGCAGATCGCCGGAAATCTGGAGCATCGAGTGCCCTGGAAAGTCACCTACGATGCGCCGTTCGCGCTGCACTACCAGTGCCATTCCGCCGACGGCGAGAAACTTCTTGTTCAGGGCAGTATGGAGGTCTCGGTTGACCGACAGGTCACCACCAACGGTCTGCCGATTCACACTCCCACTGCCACCGGTGCGCTGCTGCTGCACAGAGTCGGCAAAGACACATCGATCATGCTCGGCGCGGCGATTGTCGGGAACAATTCCGGGTGCCAGTTCGCACTACGGAATGCGTTGATCTGGACCACCGCACCGTCCAGCGTCATCGTTTCCGGTTTCCTGGTCGACGAAAATCACCTCGACGCCGGGTCGGCCCGCTTCACCTTCGGCGTCCGGCAATGGACATCCACCTTGCCCGATCCGTATGTGAGCAGCGCCAGTGTCGGGCGCTACCGCGGCGACCGTGGCGATGGCGTCGGCATCCTGGTCGGCGATGTCAGCTGGAGTTCACCCACCGAGGTGGCTGTCCGATTCGACGGTGACGTCGGAGTTCAGATCGCCATCCGGCCACGAGACCCTTCGGCCGGCGATCCCCGTCCGGCGCCGAGGACCGACGGTGGGCCCCAGATCGGACCCACCCAGGTCGATCAGGATCGGCTGACATTCGACAAGAAAGGGCTGGCCGTCTGGCGCGACGCGCAGTTGGCCGAGGAGGAAGGCAGGGCCCAACGCAACGAGGCAGCGCGGCAGCAGGACGAGCTGAGCGGTGCGCTGGTCGACCGGGTGCTGAATGAGATCGGCGGCAAGGCGCCCAATGTTCTCCTGCTGGACGTCTCCACCAACCGCGACCTGCTCGGCGTCGCCATCGCCGCCGGTCGGGTCGGCAGTGGCTTTCCGGTTTCCGATCTCGCCGTGCAATCCGAGGTGGGAAACGCGTGGTCGTGATGCTCCCGCAGGTCCAGTGGGAACCGGTCCGGACTCTGGATAGCGATCAGGACATCATGACGATGGGGTGGTTTCCGACGCCGCTGGCTTCGGCGACCGACGGAGGCGCGACGCAGATCGAGGCGCAGGTCCCAGAAGCTGATGCCGATCATTCCCGATGATGCCCTGCGAGGCACCTTCGATGCCTACAGAGACGGCATACCGGTCGGAGTCCGCACGACCTTCCCGTTCGGGCTGATCGCCGCGATCCAGTTGAAACCAAGGGACACGCCAGCGCGCAAAGCCGATCTCTACGACCTCGACGCAGCCGAGATTCCCGGACGACCAGTCGGTGGGCGGCATCCAGGTCACGGCGATCGCTGAAGGTGGAAGGCCCGACACTGGCGGAGTGTCGCCAATGTTCGAAGGTCGGATGCGCCAGTTGCTCAACGGCGTCGATCTTCCCTCAGGAACTCCGTTGGGGATTTCGGTGATCGGGGAGACCCTTCAGCCAGCGGGCTCTGTCGAGACCATCTTCAACGCCGACATGTCCGCGCGACCTGCGCGTACCGGTCACTCGAATCGACCTTTCCGGGTACGGCGGCTCCAACTTCAGCGACTGGAACAACCAATTTGCCGCCTTTGCCGAGGCGGCGAAAGTGCAGTTTCACTTCCTGATCGGGCGAACCGCGCTCGAGGTGATCAAGGTCAACAGCGTGCTTCACCCCTGGGGCGTGCGCGTCACCCGCTCGGTGACGATCGAGCGCCGTCCAGGGCGGTGGGGTGATCCGTCGCGACAGCGGTTGGCAGGCCTTTACCCCCGGCATCTTCGATTACCGGTATTTCGACACCGGCGTCGGCAACATCGTCGTCGCCCCCTACGAGTTCGACGCTGGCGTGTTCCGGGGCCTGTTCAATGTGCGGACGATCCGGCCAGCCCCCGGGACCGTCTTCGCCCACGGCACCGCCAAGTTCGTCCCCTACTATTTCGATGCCGACGTCGCTCTGGAAGGCGTCCCGGGGCGCACCGCCGCCGTTGGCATCCTTGGCTATCTCCAAACCACTCCCAACGGGCTACCGGCTGGCGTCGATGCGCTTCAGGCGCTCGATCGAGGCGCAAGGTCCGATCGGTGGACCGATCGAGACGTGGATGGACTTCGGCGGGAGCGGATTGCCGTTCCGCGCGCAGCGCATCGAAGTGGGTCTGGCCATGGACGCCGGGAATCCGCTGTTCGTCGCGACGGTGCGCGGCATGCTCCGAGGCTGCCCAAAACCGGCGCCTGGTCGGTGGTCACTCGCCCGGTGGCGAGTGTGCCTCCCAATGGCGGCGAGGCGGTTCCGGTCGCCGACAACCGCGGCGTGCCGGTGATCCGGCGATACCCGGTGCGGTTTTCCGCGGGGGATTCCCAAGCCTATACGGAGCCGCAACTCGATCCTGCCGCGGGTCCAGTGGGCGACTATCGATTTGCGGATGCTGCCGATCTGTTGACGACCATCGACGCCGGTCAACGACTACGCGGTGCTGCAAAGCACGCCGACGCACGCCTTCCTTTTCCCACGTCCGTTCGTGCCCGCGGCGACGGCTCCACGACTGCAAAGCGGGTACAAGTCCGGCACTGGCGGATATCTTCGCTCGGTCCACATCGAAGGGCGCGTTCCCCCCGCGGCAAATACCATTGAACTCGCGCCGCGGGCTCGCGTGCATTTCAACGTCGGCCCCAGCGGGAAACTTGGCCCTCTCGTCGCCAATCTCGATCGTCGGTCATCCGAATCCGCTGCGGATCGCGGGCACACCCGGTCACGGATCGAGCCTGTTCTATGACAACGCCACGATCCGACTGGCGCTGAGGAGGAACCTGGGAGGCCGAATTCACCGGGCTGCGGGTCTGGTCCGACATCTCGGGACTGGAGCGGATCAGCGGCTCCGAGCTGCGCGATCGTGGGCTCGACCGACCAGCGTCCGCAGATCGCGGAAATCAAGACGCTCATCCTGAGGAGATCGAGAACATCCTGCGATACATCCCGATCTTTGGGAATCGCGGAGTCCAAGGACCGATCGATCTCGGCGCCAGCAATGCCAAGCACGAGTTCAAGGTGGAGGTAAGTACGAGCCTGAAGGTGACTGTTCCAGACGCAGGCGGTCTTTCCTGCCGGCAGTGGTGTCAAGTCCTCACGTTGTCGGTCAAACAGAGCACGGATATCGATCTTGCGACGGGTGGGCCAAAGGCCTCCGCGGCCTTCGAGGGCGACGACTCGAGGGCAAGGTTCCGCTCTATCTTTCAGTGGCGTCGCGGCCGTTTTCCTGATCGTCACCGGCGACGATCACGTTCAGCCTAACGTCCGTGTCCGGTACGGTCACGGCCGAGAAACTCGAGTTGCTGGCCTTTGTGGGCGTTGGCGTCGAAGGGCAAGATCGGTCCGTTCAAGGCCTACGCCTTCCTCGGCATCGGGTTCGTCCTCACTTACGACGCGATCGCCAACCAGACGAAATACGGCGGGCTAGTCGCCCTCGAAGCAGGCGTTGAGCTGGTGGATCGTCAAGGTCAAGATCCGGGCCGAACTCAAGGGCCTCGTCTACAGCGCCGCCGGGCAACACTAAATGCGATTACAGCGGTTCCGTCAAAATCCAGGTTGATATCTTCCTCATCTTCTCGATCAGCGCGAGCTACCAGATCACCGAAACGACTACCTTGCTTAGGGGCTGCCATGGCCACGCCAAACAAGCTCACACTCGTGCCATACCTCCAGCGATGGGACCACGGGACCCGCAACCTTGTCCATTCGCCTGCTGATCGCACCAACCGGGAACCCCCTGGCCTTGCTCGTCGCGTCGCCGGTGGGTGTGCCTGCCTTCGCCGATGCGAAATTTGCCTTCTCGGTGCACATCTCGGACACGGTCGGCAGCGCTGCCGCAGCGGACGCTTGTCGATCAGGTCGACGGTGCTGCCCAAACCTGGTGCTGGCACTGCGACGGTCAGCAGTCCCAATGCCCGGGCGATCTTCACCGCGATCAAGGCCGGAATGAAGATTCCGGACTCCCCTGCCGCCGACACCTTTTCGCCGCAGGGCCGCGACCTGGCCAAGCAGCTCCGCAAGTATCTGCCGTTGAGCTATCGCCATTCGTTTCCTTCGTACGGCCGCGCACGTCACTGGCGGTGATCGACGACACCTACCATTGCCTGATGAGATGCCCGCCCAAACCACAGCCGCCTCTGCCGCCCATGGTCATCGGCTGGGGCGAGGCACTCGCCTTCGCGATGCGCAGCCGCGCCTGGCCGAGGCGTTGGGGTTGATCGTCAACCTCGACGTTCCGCTCGATGCGGCGCCGCGACTTGAGCGTGGCGGCTGGCTCTGGGTGGAATTGGCCGCCGCCAGCGACTTCTTTGCCCAGATCTCGACGGCCGGGTTTCTCCGCTTGTTTGCCACCCGCGTGCCCGAATTGCCGGTCGCGTCGACGCGTCCCGTTTTCACACCGGTCGTGTTCCCCGTCTCTGCCGACGCGGCCGCCGCAGCGACGCTCGGGCAATTTCGACAAGGTGTTCGTTGAGGTGGTCCGCTTCGACGACGGATTCTCGAAGATCGTCCACGCCCGCCAGCCGCTCAGCGCCGATGTGCTCGACGAAGAAGGCACCGGCGCGCCGATCGGGCGTGACGAGGGCATCCAGCTGGCGTGGGATGACGAGGACATTCTCGAGGGCCAGAATCGTGCCCTGGGCGCTCCGCCCGATGGCGAAGATCCCGTTCTGGCACCCCGCGGCGTGTTCGGGTATCGCGTCGATGTCCGACCCGACGGCGGCGCGCGCCTGGATCTCGCTCTCGAAGGTGAAGGCACCGCTCGACCTTGGTGTCGATCTTGGGGTGGCTCTGGAGGAGCGCTGGTCCGAGGTCGTGCCGACCGAGCACAGTAACCAGATCTGGCTCCCCGCCTGGTTCGTGAACTGGCGCGGCGGCTCACTGGTCGTCGCCACCAACGACGAGCAGCGGTTGATGAACGTGCCACCCGGACGGCCCGAGCCCTCGTCCCGGTTGATGCCGACCTGGTCGAACTCCGCTACGGACGTCGATACGAGTTCCGGGTGCGGCTGGCCGATACGACTGGCGGCGGACCGACCACCGACTCCACCCCAAGTCGGCTGGGCGAATCGCCGACAGCGTTCCTGCACATGAAGCGTCATCGTGCCGCCGAGCGATCGTGGAAGTCGATACCGGTAAAGCCCAACCCCGAGGGGAAGGTCGTCCAGCATCCGCGATCGGGCGACCGCGGCTGGGGTATCCGGAGGCGGTGTTTGCCGCCGGTGCCACCGGCGCGCGCGATGCTCTCGCGCAAATCGCTGCCAACGACGCCGGCCCACCGGGCGACGCAAAGGCGCCCGACGATCCGCGACCCGGACACGGCGTTCCTGCAAATCCGCGTACTCGTTCGTCCGCCCACGTTTGATCCCCAGGCCGATAACGACGGGATTCATCGAGTGGTACACGACCACACGCGCCTTCCCGGCCGATCCGACACAGCCCCTCGATCTGGCAATAACCTGGCAAGATGCCGCCGCACTACCTCGAGATCGATATCTCGCCGCAACTTGGCGCGGAGGGTGCGATTGTAGGACCGCTCTTGCTCACCACTGCCCGGGACATCCGGCTGGAGGTTCGCGCGATCGGTCGAAACGATCTCGCTTACTTTGCGACTTCCGACGGCGCGGTTCGGAAGGGTTCAGGTGATCGACTTCCACGCCGTCGCGACGGCAGCATGCTGAGTCCGGTCATCCTGCGTCCGCTGCCACCATCCGACCTGTTGCGATCGGTGTTCCTCGGCCCTGATCCGATCGGCGGATCTGGCTTCGATACACGCTGTTGTCGCGCAGAACGAGCCGTCGCCCGCGCTACTCGGCCGGCTTGCCTTTGCCCTGGACCTTGTCGCGGACGGCCCGATGCTGATGGGCCGGGCCGGCGAGCGCATCGCGTTTGGCTGTGCGGGGTTGACCCATCATGCCGCGCCCGATGCCGAGCCTCGAATTCACCGACCCCGCTGAGTTGCCGGGCACTGGATCAATGCCGTTCAGGTTGTCATTGACCGGGATTGGACCTGGCGGGGCGCCGGATCTCCGACACTGGTGGTGCAGCGGACCGTCGCGCTGATTGGAGTGACGGGAGCGGTGAGCGAGTCGGCCGACATAGGCACAATCGAACTGATGAACAGTATCAATGTCCAAGCTGCAAAGAAATCCGATCGCTCGTTCACCCGGATGGTGTTCATCGATGCCCTGCCACCACGAATGGGCCCGGATGGATTCCCCTACGAGATGGCTGTCACGTACAAGGTCCGCGTGCGTCTCGAAGGTGGCGGAGGGATCAACCAGTCCATCGACACGCGACTTCCAATCGTCACCCCGCCGAAGCAGGTGCCGAAGGTGGTGGCTGCGGGCATTGCCCTCACGCCTTATGGCCGCAACGCCGACTACGCGGCCACGGCAACTCGAACGAAGCACCTCTGGCTGGAATTCGCAGAGCCGCTGGCCGACCGCCGTGATGCCTGGTTCGTGAAGCCGTTGACGAGCACGCCGGATCCCATGTTGCTGCCGCGGCAGGAACCCGTTGCCGATCCGCTTGTCGTTGAAGGTCTCGCTGGATCCCGAGCTGGTTCGGGTAATCACTCCGGGCCAGGTCAAGGACCTGGCTGGCCTGTCAACGATGCAACGCCTGGAGCCAAGTGCGACCAGCAACCGCCATTTCCTGGTGCCGCTCCCTCCAAACACCGATCCCGGATCGCCCGAACTCTTCTCATTCTACACTTACGAAATCCGCGTCGGGCATGATCGTGGACCGGCCTCCAATCCACTGTGGTCGACGGCCCAAGGCCGCTTCGGTGAGTCCCTGGTGCTTGAGGGAGTTCAGCATCCTGCGCCCGAGTTGCGCGTGTTCCGTGATCGCCGAACCAAACGGCTGATCTCGTGTCCGTGCGCCGTACGCATCACCCTACTTCGGGCTCCGCCGGGTACTCCCGACTCGGCCTAACACGGAAATTTGGATCGTCCTCTATGCCCGCGTGATGCAGGCCGACGCGAGCACGAAGCGCAATATCCAGATCGATCTGCGGCAGTTGAAATCACGCGGCCCTCAGGGCAAGTCCTCACCACTGTTCGTGGAGGGTGAAATCAGCCGGTCGGGCGCCGAGGTGAAAGCCGCTCTTCACCTCGCCGGAATTCCGGAGGAGACGCCGATCAGCGCACTGGCCGTCGAACTGTTACCCGAGCCGAACGGGAGCTTCGAAGACCCGCTGGGCGGCGACCTCGGCCAGGTACGCATCCTGCGGACCTCGCCCCTGACGCCGTCGATCGCGACTGCTGCGCGCATGACCGCCGTCGACCCAACGGCGTCGGTAACGTCCGCTCCACCCGGACGACCGCCCGACCGACCGGTTCGCCGACCACGTGCCCACCCACGACCTGCCGACCAGCGACGTGCCCCCGACGGCCATGGAGCCACGGCGAAGGCACCGCGGATCATTCGACTGCCCAGCCCGTACGCGACGGACCGTGGGGCTGGGCGATCTCTGCTCCGGACACGGGTGCCATGGGACTTCGCCACTGCGTCGGCTGCGCCCGACGCGCCTGCGGCTGACGCAGGTTCGTGGTGGCCAGGAGATGACTCTCCGGCCGGCGTGGCGGCTGACCACACCTCACCGCGGCCGCCGCCGGCGCACCAGCCGGCGGGGCGCACGACGTCGCGGCCAGGCGCGGCGATCAGAATGCGGGCATCACAGTGCGGTTCGTCGCGGCCGCCCGCCGGGCCGGTCCGGGCACGTGCAGCGCCGCCAGCACGGCGTCCGCACGCGGGGTGACGGCGGACCGGGTCAGCAGCGAGACGACGATCATGGTCGCGAACGCGGCAGGCACCGAGCCCACCGCGGGCTGACCGAGCATGCCGGCCAACGGTTCCGGAAAGGCGTCGGGCAGCACCACCGACACCGTGAGCGCAGCCAGGCTGATCCCGCCGCCGGCGATCAGCCCGGCGACGGCACCGGCGGTGGTCAACCCGCGCCACCAGATCCCCAGCACCAGCAGCGGGCAGAAGGTGGACGCGGCCACCGCGAAGGCCATGCCGACCACCTGGGAGATGTCCAGGCTGGTGGTGGGCAGCGCCATCAGCAGCGGCACCAGGCCGGCGACCACCGCGGCCAGCCGGAAGTCACGGACCCGTCCACGCAGCACGTCGGTGGACAGCACGCCGGCCGCGGCAACCACGAGACCCGATGACGTGGCCAGGAAGGCGGCGATGGCACCGGCGGCGATCAGCGCGGCCAGCAGGTTGCCCACCGTGCCGCCCACCGCGATCGCCGGCCATTGCAGCAGCATGGAGTCCGCGGAGTCGCCGGCCGCCGGCGGTGGCATCAACTGGTGCATCAGCACCCCGGCAACGGTCGGGAACAGGTAGAAGACGCCCAGCAGGGCGGTCACCCTGACCGTGGTCGCCCGGGCCGACCCGCCGTCGGGCGTGGTGTAGAAGCGCACCAGCACGTGCGGCAGTCCCATGACGCCGAGGAACGTCGCCAGCATCAGGGAGTACACCTCGGCGATCGGGTGCGAGCCACCGAACCCCGAGCCCGATTCCGCCCACTGCCCGGCGAACAGGTTCTGCACGCCGGGACGGGTGATGATCGCGATGACGAAGACCGGCACGGCCAGCGCCATCAGCTTGAACCAGTACTGGAAAGCCTGCACCAGGGTGATCGACCGCATGCCGCCGGCGACCACATTCGCCGTCACCACCACCGCGACCGCGACGATGCCGACCCACCGTGGCAGTCCGGTCACCTGCTGTAGCAGCAGACCGGCGCCGTGCAGCTGGGGCACCAGGTAGAGCCAGGCGATGGCCAGCACCAGCCCGGTGCAGACCGCCCGCAGCCGCCGGGAGCCCCAGCGGATCTGCGCGAAGTCGGGCACCGTGTAGGCGCCGGAACGGCGCAGCGGTGCCGCGACGAACAGCTGCAGCGCGAGGTACCCGGCGGTGAACCCGACCGGGTACCACAGCGCGTCCGGACCCTGCACCGCGATCAACCCGGCCACCCCGAGAAACGATGCCGCGGAAAGGTACTCGCCGGAGATCGCGGCGGCGTTCCAGCCGGGACGAACGGTGCGCGAGGCGACCAGGAAGTCGCTGGTGGTGCGCGCCATCCGGACCCCGAACGCGCCGATGGCACCGGTCGCCACCGCGACCAACACCATCGCGATCAGCGAGAGGGTCGACGAGCCAAGGGATGTCGCCGCAGCGGCGTCATGTGCGATGCCGCTATGTGCGATGCCGTCAAATGCGATCCGGTCAGCTGCGATGCCTGGTGGCGCAGCCGCCAGCAGGTCCGACGTCCCGGGCATTCTGGTCAGCCCCGGCCGAGCAGGTCGGTGAAATCCCGCTCGATCCGTTCCGCCTGCCGGCGGTGCAAGCGGGCCAGCAGGTACACCACCGGGTAGACCGCGACCCCCAGCACCCACCAGGCCACCGGGACACCCAGGATCCGGAAATCCTGGGCGGCCGGCAGCGCGAAGAGAATCGGCAGCGGGGCGAACAGCAGCAGTGCGACACCGGCGATACGCAGCGCGGCGGCAAGTTGCGCCCTGAGAAGTCCGCGGACCAGTTCCCTGCCGATCTCGGTCTGCTCGGCGACCTCGACGCCGCGTCGAACCGGCAGCGGAGCCGGCCGGCGGTCCGCCAGCACCACCCGGACGCGGCGCGGCGGGCGGTCCGTCACCGGCCGATCACCCCGGTGCCGATCGATCGCTCATCCGGCCATCATCGAACACCCCGAGACGGTCAGCGACCCGGCCGCCGACCAGCCAGCAGTCGCTGCTTCAGGCTCTGCAGATGACGCCGGCTGACCGGGAGATCAGCCATCACAGGCTGCCCGCTCACCCTGATCCGATACCCGCTGTCCACTGCCCTCAGCTCGACGATGCGGTTCAGTGCAACCAGGTAACCGCGGTGCACCCGGACGAACCCGGCAGATTCCCATTCGGCCTGCAGCACCGCCAGCGGTGTCCGGAGCAGATGGCTCCCGCCGCCGGCCATGTGCAGCCTCGCGTAGTCGCCCTGCGCCTCCGCCCAACAGATCGCAGCGCGCGGGAGGAAACGGGTGGTCCCGGCCAGGTCGACGGCGATCATCTTCTCCTGCGGCGGATCCGCCGGCGCCGGCTGACCAGCGGCCGGCCCCCGGACCTGCAGGTTTGCGGCGTCCCTGGCCGCGCACAGCCGGGTCACCGCCTCAGCCAGCCGAGCGGCCCTGACCGGCTTGAGAAGGTAATCCACGGCGCCGATCTCGTACGCCTCGACCGCCCGGTCGTCATGCGCGGACAGGAACGCCACCACCGGCGGGCGGGGCAGGTTCGGCGATCACCCTGGCCAGGTCGACGCCGTCCCACCCCGGCATCGCGATGTCCAGCAGGACGGCCTCGGGTACCGGGGTGTTCAGGTTCGGCTGCAACACCCGCAGGGCGTCGGCGGCGTCGCGCGCGGTCAGCACCGTTGCCACCCGCGGATCGCCGCGCAGCAGGTAACTCACCTCGTCCAGCGCCGGCGCCTCGTCGTCGACGGCCAGCACCACCAGGCCGGCCACGTCCGACGGGGCGGCCGGGTTCGCTCTAAGCCCTGGCGCCCGCGATTCCGTTGTCGTCATGTCACATCGATCCGATCCGTCGGTGGACGTTTGCCGATCGACCTGGCGTCGACCGTAACGCTGTGCCTGCCCATCGCAGCATGCGCTCGCCCACAATGCACTGGGTCGAAAGGCACAAATACGGAGCCGAAGCGCCGGATTCTTGACGCTGGACCGCGGCGGCCCGACCCTGACAGCGGGTGGTGCGGTGCCGATCACCCGGATGCACGCACGCGCCCGATGCGCCCAGACTCAGCACGGGACGCGCCCCGGGCGCCCCGGGCACACCCTGGGCGGGACCTAAGGCTCTGGCCACCCACGTCCACCGGTGTTTGCCTGGGGATGCGCCCAGTCCGGTGGAGGACCCGATGACCGCAACCACGCCAACCCCTCCGACCACGCCGGATGCGCGGCCCGAACTCGCTCCGCGTTCGCCGCTGACCAGGTGGGTGAGCGCACATCGCCTGCTCTCGTTCGCCGTGCTGGCGTACGGGTTGTCGTGGGCCTACTGGCTGCCGCTGGTACTGACCGGGCAGATCGTCCGGCTGGGCTCGGCCGCTTCCCAGTTCCCGGCCCTGCTCGGCCCGATGATCGCTGCGTTCGTCGTCACCGCGGTCGTGCAGGGCCGGGCGGGCGTGCGCGATCTCGCGGCCAGGATGGTGCGGTGGCGGGTTCCGGCGCGCTGGTGGCTCTTCGCGATCGGCAGCCCACTGGCCCTGCTGGCCATGGCTGTCGCCGTCACCACTGTCCTGTCCGGTGCGCCCGACCTCGCCGATTTCGGCAGGATGGCTGGCCTGCCCGACTGGGGCGTGCTGTTCGTCTGGGTGATGTTCGTCGTGGTCAACGGGCTCGGCGAGGAGACGGGCTGGCGCGGGTTCGCCCTTCCTGCGCTGCGGGAACGCTATGGGTTGGTGGCCGCGGCCCTGCTGCTGGTGCCGATCTGGGCCGGCTGGCACCTTCCGCTGTTCTTCCTGCTGCAGAGCTACCGCGACCTCGGCCCGGTCGGCGTTCCTGGGTCCCTGATCGGGCTGGCCTGCGGGTCGATCCTGCTGGCCTGGCTATACGAATCGGCGAGCTGCAGCATCCTGCTCGTCGCGGTCTGGCACGGCACCTACAACCTCACCTCGGCCACCGCGGGTGCTGGTGGCACCGTGGCGGCGATCGTCAGCACCGGGGTGATGATCATCGCGGTGGTCATCGCCTGGCTCTGCCGGCGGCGCGGGCCGGCCGGCCGCGCCGCCCGTACCGCCTGAACCGACGGCACCGCCTGAACCGCCGACCGCCCGCACCGCCCGCACCGCCCGGGTGATCGTCCCTCCCGATCATCGGGCGACCGCGCGGCCGCCCGATCGAACTCAACGGCACCGGTTGTGCGGCATCAGGCAGCGGCGAGGTAGTAACCCGCGATATCGGCGATCAGATGCACCGTGCCCGGACTCCCGTTGAACAACCTGATCCGCCCGTTCGCACCCACCGGCACCACCACCAGATTCGGCACCGTCTGCCCCGCCGAGAAATTCAGATTCGACGCCGTCGGCCGGCCCGAACCATCGGCGTACGCCGTGATGTACCCACCCTGCGTCGGCGACGTCACCGTCACATTCACCACCACCGCCGCGACCGCGGCCGGCACCCCCGCCCGCCCGGCGACCTGCACCGGAATCGACCCCATGGCAGCCACCGCACCCGCAGCAGTACCAATCCCATACCTGGTGTCCAACAACCGGGTCGGCGACAACGACGCGAACGCACCCGGCACCTGGGGTGTCCCGGCCAGGTAATAACCCGCGATATCCGCGATCAGATGCACCGTGCCCGGACTCCCGTTGAACAACCTGATCCGCCCGTTCGCACCCACCGGCACCACCACCAGATTCGGCACCGTCTGCCCCGCCGAGAAATTCAGATTCGACGCCGTCGGCCGGCCCGAACCATCGGCGTACGCCGTGATGTACCCACCCTGCGTCGGCGACGTCACCGTCACATTCACCACCACCGCAGCCACCGCGGCCGGCACCCACGCCCGCACGGCGACCTGCACCGGAATCGACCCCATGGCAGCCACCGCACCCGCAGCGCCGCCAGCAGTACCAACCCCATACCTGGTGTCCAACAACCGGGTCGGCGACAACGACGCGAACGCACCCGGCACCTGGGGTGTCCCGGCCAGGTAATAACCCGCGATATCCGCGATCAGATGCACCGTGCCCGGACTCCCGTTGAACAACCTGATCCGCCCGTTCGCACCCACCGGCACCACCACCAGATTCGGCACCGTCTGCCCCGCCGAGAAATTCAGATTCGACGCCGTCGGCCGGCCCGAACCATCGGCGTACGCCGTGATGTACCCACCCTGCGTCGGCGACGTCACCGTCACATTCACCACCACCGCAGCCACCGCGGCCGGCACCCCCGCCCGCACGGCGACCTGCACCGGAATCGACCCCATGGCAGCCACCGCACCCGCAGCGCCCCCAGCAGTACCAATCCCATACCTGGTGTCCAACAACCGGGTCGGCGACAACGACGCGAACGTTCCCGGCGGAAGGCCCTGCGTGAAGTCGAACAGGGAGAAGGCTTCGTCACCGAAATACGGCCCGTACATGGTGTTGGGGTTCGCCAATGGACCGTCGACATACCGGTAGCTGTTGTGGCTGTTGATATAGCCCAGTCCCGTTGCCTGGGCAAGGTCGATCAGCCACCCACCGCCGCTCGCCCCACCGGTCAGGTTGCAGTTGATCGCGATCGTGGGCGATCCCGGGCCTACGACGGGATCGTCGTCGGAGATTCGGCCGGAGACGCACTGATCCTGGTCGAATCCGGTGAACGGCGCCGTCTGCGGATAGCCGAAATCGGTCCAGGTCTGAGACCGCGCCTCATTGAAGGCGCTGCCCTGCCCACCCAGGTAGTCGGCGATGTGCTGTCCGTCCAGGGTGTCCAGGACGGCGTAGCCGTAATCCTGCTTCAGATTCCCGGAGTAGAACCAGTCGGATCGGGTGGTCAACATTCCCGCGGTCCACACGCCGAACGGGAAACACGCTTCGGCGGTGGCGCATGCGGTAGCCGACGACGAATACGCGGGAACGAAGACCCATTCCTGGTAGAAGGTTCCGGCACCGTTACTCACGCAGTGTCCGGCCGTATCCACCATGTCCTTGTTGTTGCTGTTGACGACCG
This sequence comes from uncultured Actinomycetota bacterium, assembly GCA_963709895.1. Lineage (GTDB taxonomy): Bacteria > Actinomycetota > Actinomycetes > Mycobacteriales > Nakamurellaceae > Nakamurella. Next base: position 44,593 of record CAVPYD010000023.1, read on the forward strand.
TGCCGGAACACACGTAGTCAGAGATGCCGTCGCTGAAGAACACTTTGCCGTTGAGGCGGTCCGGCAGGTTGGTGTAGGGCCGCGGCACCCCCGTCGCACTCAACGGAGATGAAAGAGCGGGGAGTGTTCCAGCGGTCGGCGCAACCGTGACCGCGGGTCCGCCAGGGACCGCGGTGGTGACGTCGGTCGCGTCCCGCCCGGAGGGCACTCCGATGTCGACCGGCTTGGCTGCCGCCATTCGCGCCGGCGTCCAGCCGGCCCCCGCTGCCAGTGCCGCCGCACCCGGAATCGGCGGTGACGCGACATTGCCGGATGCCACCGGCACGCCCGTCGCCTGGGCACCCTGCGTTGGCGCGCCGTACGCCGGTGCGACCTGAACCGTGAGGGCCAGCAGACCCGCCGCAATCGCGACGATCCCCCGCCCCATCTGGGCCACGCTGCTTCCGCGCATGCTGAACCACCCCTTCGTGACGGCGCAGGCTATGGACGCCTGCCTTGCACGTGGTCTCCGCGCATCACGGAGACCGTCTGTTGTCGCAGGGGAATTGGGTCCACGAACTGATGTCTCGTTCGGTCTCGCCGCGGCACGCAGTCGCAGGCTCCGCCGACCAGACCGCCGTCACCACAATCCAGCCGGCGACGACCGCCGCGGACAGCGGGTGTGCGGAGTGACTGCATCAAGCGGTGCCACATCGGGACCTTCAGACCCAACCGACGTTGTGTGATCCCTCGGCGCGCCACTCGGGACGGAATTCGCTGTCCAGGGTTCGGCTGTGGGTACAGCGACCGTAAGCACATCGACGGCTGCAGGCGCAGTGTCACAATCCCTGCCGTCACGGGTCTTTCGGCCCGGAGAGTTGTCACTCCCGCCGACCACGTCACCCCGACGATTCCGGCAATCCATCGAACGAGGGACACCCGGATCCGGTGCGCGCCCTGAACACTCCGACACCCCCGCGGGTCGGTCACCACCGAGCCGACGACCGGCCGGTACTCACGTACGCCCCGCACTCACCCCCGGCGCGAATTTCGGCAGCCGGACGATCACCTTGGTGCCCGCGCCCGGCGCGGTCTCCACGATCAGCCCGTAATCCTGGCCGAACGCGGCGCGCAGGCGATCGTCCACATTGTTCAGCCCGACATGGGTCCCGGACGGATCCAGGTCCTCGAGCCGGCCGACGGATTCCGGGTCCATCCCGATCCCGTCGTCCTCGACGCTGATCACGCAGTCCGGGCCGGCATCCTCGGCGGTCACCGAGACGGTGCCGCCCCCCGTCCTCCCGGCAAGCCCGTGCCGCACCGCGTTCTCCACCAGCGGCTGGATGGCCAGGAAAGGCACCACCACGCCCAGCACCTCAGGCGCCACCCGCCAGCGCACCTGCAACCGGTCACCGAACCGCGCGCGTTCCAGCGTCAGGTATTTCTCGATATTGCCCATTTCGTCGGCCAGCGTGGTGAACTCACCGGCCTGCCGGAAGGAGTAGCGGGTGAAGTCGGCGAATTCGAGTAACAATTCCCGGGCGCGGTCCGGGTCGCTGCGGATGAACGCGGAAATCGTGGTCAGCGCGTTGTAGATGAAGTGCGGGGAGATCTGCGCGCGCAACGCCCGGACCTCGGCCCTGGCCAGGTCGGCGCGGGATTCGTCCAGATCAGCCAATTCCAGTTGGGTGCAGATGAACCGCGCGGTCTCGTCGGTCGCCCGCACCAGGTACGGCCCGACGGCGGGCCCGGTCAGCACCACCAACGCGCCGACCGGGCGGCCGTCGGCGATCAGCGGTGAGATCAACGCACGGCTCACCGAACACCCCGGTCTGCCGCAGGGCGCGCATTTCGCCAGCTGGCGCCGGTCGCTGCTCAGCGCCACCGTCACCGCCGCGGCGACCTCGCCGGCATGATGCCCACCGGGGCCGTCGGCGCCCAGCACCGCGCCGTCCGGCCCGCAGAGCGCCACTCCAGGGGTCTCCAGCAGGGCCGACAGGTACGGCAGCGCCTGCGCTGCGGAGTGCGGCGTCAACCCCTCCCGCAACGGCGGCGCCGCCAGACCTGCGGTCCACAATGCCTGCGCCGCGGATCGCACACCGGGCGGGTCCAGCATGCGGCGGCGCAGCCACCGCCCGGCCACGATCGCGACGGCGAGCAGCGCGAGCACCACCACCGTGACGATCACGCCGGTCAGCGCGCCGCTCATCGCGGACCGTCAACCGTCATCCGGCGAGAGTCTCACATGCGCTGCCGGCGCGGGCCGGGCCCGCCGGTTCGACCCGCCGTCCGGAATGGCTCAGTTCACCCGGGACGGCTGCCCGATCTGACGGTCAAGGGCGACCGCTCCATCGCCGACCCCGCCGGTCAGCACCTGGACGCTGGACCACCGTCCGCTCGCCGGGGCACCCGGAATAACAGCACCACCCAGCCGTCATAGCCCTGCTCGTCGCGGCCGCCCTGCCGGCGGTGGTGGGTATCGGCCGCCATCCCGATCCCGAGGTAGACCGACTCTCCGACCGCAGCGGCGTCCACGTCCCAGGTGAGGACGACATCGTCGCCGACCACCGGGCTGTGCCGGGACCCGTCGTACTGGTGCAACCACCATTGCAGATCCCGACCGTGCCGGTCGAAAGCCCTGCACCGCAACGACACTCGCTTTCCGGGCCGGACGGTCCGACCGGTGCTCAGGGCAGTCCCCAGCGCGGGGTCGCGCAGGGTCGGATGCCCGTCGGCGCTGGAGATGTCACTGATCTCGATGATGTCGGGGTAGTAGAAACCCGAGGGGTCCTGCTCGTTCATGCCTGATTCTCCCGTGTCCGGCAACGTTGTCGGCGGGCAATCCCACGGCCGTCCCGCCGGCTCGGACCACTGGCAAAGGGCCGAAAACCGTTGTGGCCCTTGATCTGCTCGAACCAAGGGGCGCGCAGACCCCTCAGCTGCGCGCCGGTCGGCTGGAAACAGACCGCGACGACACTTGAGGTAGGAGGACCTGGCTCCGCGGCAAGGGGGGCCGCCGAGAACTGCCCGATTGCCTGGCTGGCGATCGCCTCTCGCTGTGACATCGTCCGACGAGACGGCCGCTTTTTGGCCCACCTCGAACCTTACCGTCGGTCGCGGGAATTGACGACACTGATCGCGGCAAACACCACACGGTTGCCGCAGCGGTCGGGTCCCGTCATCATGGAAATCGGTCGCGGATTCGGACGAGAATGGTCCGCTGACGCGCCGCCACCTCGTTGATGAGTCACCGAATGGTACGGACCGCGATGAACCCGATTGCCGAAGCACCAGGCCCGAAAGGTGACGCCGCGAACACGGCGTCGAGCCATCAGCAGGAATACTGTTGATGGACCCATCCGTGACCGGGACGCCGACGAACCACTCGGTGACCAACTCGCGTCCGCAACCTGATCAACCGACGGCCGAACCATCCGTGGTGACCGCCGACGTCGGCCCGGGATCGACCGCTGACCTGCTGGATCTTCTCGACTGGTCCGGCACCCCGCTGGGTGCGCGGCAGGATTGGCCGGCCGAATTGGAATCCGCCATCCGCACCGTTCTCGCGTCCCGGCTACCCGTCATGCTGTATTGGGGGAGAGGAATTCATCCAGATCTACAACGACGCCTTCTTGCCTATTCTCGGCAATAAACATCCCCGCTCCTTCGGACAACCTGCTTTGTACCGCCGGCCGGAGGTGTGGGCGACGCTCGGCCCGGACCTGAATGACGTCAGGAGCGGGCGGCGGTATCTTTGCTGCACGAATCGGCAATTGCTGTTCATCGACCGGCACGGATATCTCGAAGAGTCGTACTGGACCTACTCCTATTCACCGATCACCGACGCCGAGGGCCGGGTGCTGGGGGTATTCGGTCAGACGACGGACACCGGGACCGCCGAAATCCTCGGTGAACGCCGGTTGCGCACCCTGCGAGATCTTGGTGGGGTGCCGAGCACCAGCACCGCTGACCCGGCCGACGCCTGCCGGTTGGTGCTGGCCGCCTTGGCCCGCAACCGAGCCGACATCCCATTCTGCACGGTGTATCTCGTGCAGGACGGCGAGCTGGTGCCGGTCGATTCGTACGGTTTCGTGTCCGGCGGGCCGCTGCCCCCTGGGCCGGACACCGACCCGCTGGCGATGGCCCGGCTGCGCGCGGCGGTGTCCACCGGCCGGCCGTTGCTGGTCACCGACATGCGAACGCGGTTCCCCGGCACGCTCGACACCGCCGGCATTCCCGGCGGCGTGCCACCGGATGCGGCGTTGATCCTGCCGCTGACCGAGCACGGGCAGTCCCGGCGGGTCGGGGCGATCGTGCTGGGCATCAGCTCGTTCCGCGAGTTCGACGCCGACTACCGCTCGTTCTTCGAACTGACCGCCGACCAGGTGTCCATCGCGGTCACCGACGCCCTGGCCTACGAGGCCGAACGGCACCGGGCCGAGATGCTCGCCGACCTGGACCGGGCCAAGACCCGGTTCTTCCAGAACATCAGCCACGAACTGCGGACGCCGTTGACCCTGATCCTGGGTCCGGTCCAACAAT
>CAVPYD010000024.1:0-96405 GCA_963709895.1 uncultured Actinomycetota bacterium
GATGTATTGCTCTTCCCCGCGTGCCACCAGCCACGACGCCAGGTGCCGGCCAAGGCCCTCGGCGTTCTCATCGCCCAACGACGCTCCGGCCACCCACTAGCCCAGGTCAGCAGCCGGCGAGATCCCGCAAGCGTGGCGTCAATACGGATGGAGGCCACCTCACGATTCGATTCGGGTTCTACCGCCGTGGCCGTGGACGTGGACTTGTGCGGATCAACGCCGATCAGCATCATCGTCATCGGGTCCCTTCACTTCCCGTGGACTGGATGGGGGGGTCCGCGGTCGACACTCCGACTTCGAGAGCACTTACCGGTGCCTTCGTGGTCACGCCTCTGTTGAGTCAGACCGCGAAAGGACAGGGGGCGGGTTCGACACACCCACCAGAGCCAACCCTCACAGGCGGCAGGATTTTCACGAGTCAGCCCGCCCGGTGTCCTACGGCACGCTACGGGCGATCAACCCGGGCCGCGATACCGCTGACCCAATACAAGTCGGACTTCTACATGGCCACCAGCGGGGACATCAACATGGCCATTGACACTTCTCCGCCGGTCGGCGGCCCGATGTAACTATCATCGCCCCTGCAGCGATCTGATCGGTCAGCGGTTCGGTGAAGTTGCGGGGTGCATACGTGGGCGTCGTACCGCATTTCCTATTGCGCGCCAAAAGATATCGGCTGATGCGGGAGCGATCTGATTATGCCGCGGCTGGGTCGTCCCTACTGCCTGGGCGCAGCCGATTGCTGTGCGCATTCCGGACACCAGCCCGCCAGTTCCGGGATCGGTCGAGCAGTGCATCACCCCGCGGTCGGCGCCGTCCCGAACGACATGGTCGACAGCCGGGCCCGTCGATGTAACAGCAAGGGGTACTCTGATCCGCGATCGTGATCTTTGCTGGTTGCGTACTAGTAACAGCCGATCTCGAGGGCCATGAGCCCCTAACTCGCCAAACACGCCGCCGAGTTCGGACCACCGCATTCCCTGCCAAGACCGTGGAGCCGGTATAACTGGCTTATGGTTCGCTACTCGACACTCGGTCTCCTGCGATACCTAGCCAGATGATCATCTCAGCCCCAGGGGTCGCCCGCGAGTGGACCGGCATCGGCGTGATCCAGCGTCACCTTTACCCGCATCTCGAAGCGCTAGGGCACGAACTTGCCTTGACAGCCAGCCGCGACCTCGGCATGTCACCCGTCCTACGACTGGCCGGATTGGGCACAGCATTTCCTGGTGTTCCGGCCGGGGACGTGTATTTGTCGCTGACCTCGCCGCTGCCGCTCCGAACTCCGCAACCTGTCGTGGCCTTCGTGCACGATCTCCGATGGCAACGCACACGCGGTCGCGGCAGCGTCGCCTACCGCGCGGCCGACTTGCGGCGAACGCTATGCATCGCCGACCGGGTCCTCGGTGAACAGCCACGCGACCGCGGCACAGGTGGCGACCTTCGCACCCAATCACGCATGGAAAGTGCACGTCACACATCTCGGACCGGCTCAGTCCAATGCGCCACCCTCTTCCACCGAAAGTCGGTCCGGCAGGCTCCTGCTCATGGGGGCGCGTCACACAAGCGCAACGAGCTAGCAGTCGAAGCGCTGACGGAAGCGCAGGTCCCGTGGATCTCGGAGATCGTCACCGTTGGTGTCAGTGCCCAGACGGTTGAGCGTCTCGGAGCATCGCCCTACCCGCACGAGGTTCATGGTCGTGTCTCCTCAAGTGATCTGTCCATGATTCTTTGCGGCTGTCAGTACTTCATGCACCTCGGATTGGAAGAGGGCTTCGGGCTGCCATACGTGGAGGCACTTGCGCACGGATGCGAGGTCATCGCGGTCGAGCAGCCCTTAACAGTGGAACTGCTCGCCAACGCTGCTCGCGCTCTTCCGGGGACGGCTCTGTGTACGACCTCGCGGGCCAACTTCGGCAGTACAGCCCGGTGCCTGCTGAGCACCGCAGGCGAGCTGCGGGGCGTTTCTCTTGGCAACGCTTCGGTGAGCAGATCGCATCGCACCTCCAGGCCGTCTATAGGCGCTAGATAGCGTCGAATTCCTTTTCCACGTTGTCGATGCCAACGCCGCTCCCATGTGCCTCGCGTTGGTGCAGACGAGCCGCTACCGCTCAAATCCGATTCTGACGTCCGGTGTCGCCTGCCACGTTGATGGGACCACCTGGGCCGGGGCGGATTCCAGTGGTCGTCGCAACGGTGCTGGTGGATGGCGGTCAGTTGGAGCCTTGGAGGAGCTTACTCATGAGGTCTGCTGGTCGCTGCCAGCCGAGTGTCTTTCGGGGCCGGTCGTTGATTTCTGCGGCAACTTCGGCGAGTCTTTCGGCGCTGTGAACGGAAAGGTCAGTGCCTTTCGGGAAGTATTGTCGGAGCAGCCCGTTCATATTCTCGTTGGAGCCGCGTTCCCAGGGTGAGTGGGCGTGGCAGAAGAATACCGCTGTGCCGGTCGTGGTCGTAATGTGGCGGTGCCCGGCCAATTCCTTACCTTGATCCCAGGTCAACGAACGGCGCAGGGAAAGGGGCAGTGATTCCAGCGCCGGCACCAACGCTTGCGTCATGTCCGCGGCGGTTCGACGCCGAGGCAGATGGACCAGGATCACGAACCTGGTAGTCCGCTCGACGAGGGTCCCGATCGCGGTCCCGCCGTTGCGGCCGATGATCAGATCGCCCTCCAGGTGCCCCGGCTGGACCCGGTCATCGGCTTCCTCGGGGCGGGCGTCGATCATCACGTCGGGCAGCAGGTGGCCGGGCCGGCGGCGCTGGTAGCGCAGGGGTCGGCGACGCCGCCGGCCGCTGCGCAGGCTCACCCTGGCGGTGCTGGTCAGGCCGTTGCGTCCGGGCTGGTAGACGGCCTGGTAGAGGGTCTCCACGGCCAGCTGACGGGCCGGGCTGTCGGGGAACTGGACGGTCAACTCGTGGCTGATCTGCTCCGGGCTGTGGCGCTTGGCCAGGCGACCGTCGACGAACTCCCGGAGCACCGGGTCGGCGGCGATCCTGGTCGTTCTGGGCCGAAGCCGGCGGGTCGCCGCGAGCCGGTTCGCGGTGTGTGGCAGGTACCCGCCGCTGGCTGGGTCGAGGTTGCGCTGCAGTTCGCGGCTGATCGTCGACACGGCACGACCCAATTCCGCGGCGATGAACCGCATGCTGTTCCCGACCCGATGCAAATCGGCGATCCGGAAGCGTTCCTTTTCTGACAGGAACCGTGCCGAGATGCCAGTCGTGTTGACCGGTTCGAGGGCCGGATAGGAGTGGGTGTGTCCATTCTTTGTTTCGGTGCGGCCGAGCCGCCAACGGGTCCCTGTCTTTCGGCAGACGCCGACAGCTCGGCACGCGTCATTGTTGTTCCAACCCTGTTTCATCAGCTGAAAGTAGCGGGCCTGCTGCTCGGCAGGACCAGCCACGCCGGGCAGCTGCAGAGTCGGTAGGACTGGGTTCACGGTGCGCCTCCTGGGCGGCGTGTCCCGTTGCGTCGATCCCTAGAACCCCCGGGCAACACGGTGGTCCCTTCACGCTGGCAAGCGACATCCACCGACATCGTGCTGTGGATCTTAACTGCTCTTCTGATCTGCGCCGTTCGTTCCTGGACACGAGAAGCTATCGCGCGGTCCAAGGTCGCAGCTGCCCGCGGTCATTCGTCGCGTTGCTCGGCGAGCAAGTACGCCGACGAGGCGGATCAGCGCGGTTCTGGCCGGAGGCGCGGTGCACATCGTCCCTGGATCTCTGACACACCGGGCCGCTCACCGCTCTGGCACGGGTCCTCCTGAGAGGGAACCCACTGGCGCTGATCGACAGCGTCGCTGGTTCGGTTGGACCATTGAGTACACTGAACACTATCCTCACCGAGCAGGAACACCCTTGACGACTGCGCTAGCGGGAACATCCCGTACGACGCAAGCACCTGCACCCACAAAGCCTCCCCGACCGATCGTTAAGCCTTGGATAGACTGCTGAATTCGTCCCCAGGGTCGCTTCATCCGATTTGGACCGATCCCGATATGGCAACGAGAGGGTTAGCAGTCACGTAGTCATCCAAATTCGAGTCATGCCCAATGGTGACGTTTAGGTTCAGGTGAACGTGCCTACCTAGCGAGATATTTGTGGTTGCACGGACGCCAGCGCAGATGACGGTGCCGTCGCCTATGCGGACGTCGAAACCGAGAGTGGCGGTTGGATGGATTAGCGTCGCCCATTTGAATCCATTCCTTGCCAGCCTTGAGTCGACCAGACCGCGGACGGTCCCATTGCCGATCCCAATGACGTAGGTGATGTCAAGAGCCTTTCCAAGAATCCAGTCAACGGGTCCCAAGAGTTTGGATCCACGTGCTTCGATCAACGCCTTATTAGTCGGGTCCGGCTTGTCATCCAAGTAGCCGACGAGCTCCCAAGACGAGGACATGAGATTGACGGCATCGATCACGTCGTGGACTTCCCTACCGAACCCACCACAGCCGATGATGACGATGGGGGTGGTCACTGCGTCATTCCAACATTGTCCGTGCCCTCAAATTCTTGCATGCTCACTTCGTTACCCTCAAATTCTGGCATTGTCGTTTCGTTCTCTTGGTGCTGATTCCCTCTCGGTTCGCAACGATCCGAGCGGTACGCAAAATAATTCTAATGTCTAGCATAGGCGAGACATGTTCTACGTACTCGAGATCCAGCGAAAATTTCTGAGCCCAAGAGATTGCATTTCGCCCCGACACCTGCGCCAGCCCGGTGAGGCCCGGCCGCACGTCATGTCTTCGGGCTTGCTCATCCGTGTAGCGATCGAGGTATTGCATCAGCAGCGGGACGTGGCCGAACGAGTGGACATGTCCCCACGCACGACATTCCACAGGGACGGGAGTTCGTCGAGGCTGGATGCCCGCAAGGACCGGCCGAACGCAGTCATCCGTGTCTCGTCGTCGATCAAGGCTTGCGCATTGTCGATCATAGGCAGCATCGTCCGGAACTTCACCAGCTCGAAAGGTTTCCCGTGGAGTCCTGGGCGGAATTGCCGGAAGAAGATTGGTCGCCCTAGTTTGGCTGCAACCAGCGTGGCTAGCGCTAGCTTGTAGTGGCAAGTGTCGATCAGGGCCGCAGGTACCGAGACGTGACGAGATCGAGCGCGCGCTTGGCACGATACGAACATCATGGTCTAGCTTCCCCAGAGTGCGCTGCGCACTGCCGTTGATCACTCGCTCGACTTCTGCCTTCGGAGAGAATCGAGCCCGATGGCAGACGAAAGTGCCGCTTTCGAAGAGCGATTCGGATGTCCCATTGCTGAAGGCGCGAGCTTCGAGTAAACGCTGGCTGCAGGTGCATCGGTTTCCAGCAGATGCCGGGCCTCGATGTCAGGTGAATCGAGAGTCTTGATGACGGATGCGGCGGAGTTCGTAACTGTTCCCGGATCGAGGGCGACACTGGTCAGCCAGCAGTTGTCGTCCACCAAGCCCGCGGCGAGCCATGCGCCAGTATTCGGACTCCCGGAAAGCTGCCAAGTCCGTCGATGTACAGGCGCCTGATTCTCTGACGCCGGGCGATCATGGCGTTGCAGCCTTGTCAGCTGAGCTCGTCCCAACGCGGCAAGGATATTGGACAAGTCGATAGTTGTAGCCGATCTCAGTGTGTTCGTAGTGTCGAGCGGTCTGCCGAGCTTGCGTGGACAAGTATCGGCATGTGTTCGATCAAGCTGGAATCGTCGCTTAAGCAGCATTCCGCCGCCGGAGGTCGTCATAATCTTGTTCCCGTTGAAGGAAAGCAGCGGCGGCGTCGCCGAACGATCCCGCAGCCCTGCCTGCATGTCTCGGGCGCCAAGCGCTTCGGCGGCATCCTCCAGGATGCGGAATCCCGCGCTTAGCCATGGCGTTTTCGATCTCGGCGTAGTCCGCGCAGCGGCCGAACAGGTCGACGGTCATCACAGCTGCGACCGAGCTGACCCTCGCCTATCAAGGTGTCGACCGCATCGATGAGGAGCTGCGGATCGACGTTGCCATCGGTGGCCTGAGAATCGACAAAGACAGGTGTTGCGCCCGTATACATAACCGCGTTGGCTGAAGCCACGAAGGTCATGGATGGTAGGACGACGACCTTGCCAGGACAGGCGCCGAGATGCAGCAACGCCAGATGAAGTGCCGCGGTTCCGGACGACAATGCCAGCGCTCCGGCGACTCCGACGCGTTCGCGCCACCTCAGCTTCGAAAGCGTCGACGTCAGGCCCGAGCGGGCGCTACCCAGCCGGAGCGCAGAGCGGCGAGAACGTACTCTTCCTCGACGCTCGTGACGTCGGCCTTCGAGAGGAATATTCGGGTCATTGTGGCTCTATCTCGAATTTCAGACTGCGTGTGTCAGTAGCCCGTGCTATCCCGACACGCGGGCGCTCTTGCGCATCCTCACGCCGCGAGTCCCGAAGAACAGCAGCGCGAGCCCGGCGAACAGCGCGACGAATCCGATCGCCAGCGGGCCGGCGAGGCTCGCACCAGTCCGAGCCAACCCGGTGCCAGAGCTCTGAGATCCACCCGTCGCCGCGCCACCCGCCGCTGCCCCGTCAGAACCAACGGCGAGAACGTGAATCGTGAGGCTCCCGGTCTTGCCGCTGCTATGACCAGTCGCCAGCAGGGTGGCGGTCCCGACCTGGTCAAGGACGAGGTCGTGGTCGAAGTGGCCGTTCGCGTCAGCAGCGTCTTCCGCGTGTGTCGGAGCCGCCGACCGCGCCAGGGCCGGGGTGCTGCGCAGCCCGCTCGGGCCGGAGTAGAAGACGTCGATGCCGATGCCCTCCAGCGCGTCGAACCCGTCGCCGGAGAAGGTGATGGTGTTGCCCACCACGATGTTGATGTTGCCGTTCACGTCACCGGCGACGTTGACGTTCACCGTAACGACGGAGGGAGGTGGGTACAGGGCGGCGGCGTGCGAGAGGCCGCCGACGGCGAACATCCCAAGAAGCACAGTCGCAATGATCGTCAGAATCTTGCGCTTCATCGCGTAAGTCCGTCCCCTCGTCTTGTTACCCCACCCACGAGCCCCCTGGTGGGGTATAGCGCCACTTCTTTCGTGGGAAGCATATGGCTGCGAGGTTCGGGCTGCACGCGCTTCGACCGTTTGGCGGTCACCGGAAGCGACTCTGAAGGGTCATTCCCCACTGATGCCTGCGATTTCTCGCTCGTCGTCACGCACGCTCAGTCATTGAGCTCGATTTATCGGGCGGTGGAGCAGAAATTGTCGGCTCGAACGAGTGGTTGTGACGTGGATCACAGAGATGGGACTCCTGAGTCAGCGCGACGTTCAGGTGCCGGAAGCCCCTGCTGATCCGTCGTCCGAAGACGAGCAGGCCGGGTACGGCTCGACGGACGTGACCCACGGATTGACACCCGGGGTGGCAGCGATAGTTGCCGTGACATCAGCAGTCTCGCCTTCCGACGGCGGCGCTGCCACCCTGAAGATCAAGTCCGTCGACTGGCCCGGATCGAGGGAAACAGTCAGCATCCCGGTCTCGTGGGACTGCTCCTGCCCGATCGCAATGCCCTTCACGGCGCCATCCCGGCTGACCCCGACAATGGAGCCGCCCAGCGGTGCTATCACCGTCACATTTGCCTTGAACGGGTAAGGGTCACCTGGTGCCGTTGTCCCGGTGACGTAGGACGGCAATCCTTCCGAGGGGGCGGTATTACTCAGTGTCACCTTTACCTGGAGTTCGCGGCGGCCATCCGAGCGGCATTCCCCGGACGTGATCTGGACCGCGTTCTTCAGGTAATACCCGAGTTTGTCCGCCCTACCGTCGTTGAGGAAAATGCCGATGGTGGGTGCAGCCGGATCCTGCGATAATTGACCGGCCAGCGACGTCCCCGCCAGGTCTGCCTGCTCTGCCTCGTCCGTGCTCCAGACCAGCACGCGCCGCTCGCCGGCTGCCTTCTCCAGCCCGTGCATGAGCTTCCCGGCATCGCCCTCCCCCGACATCACCGCACCGAACGCCGCGCCGGCGGCCCGCGCAAGGAACGCGTCCCGTGACGCGTTGCCGGAGCCGTCGTCGAAGGTCTTGTAGGCCGTGGACAGCAGCACCGGCACCACCGTGTCGGGGGTCAGGGTCACCCCGTCACCGGCGTCCACCGGCCCGGTGCCCTCCAGCAGGTACGACAGCGCCACCGGATCGATCGCCAGCACCCCGTCGACGCTGGTGCCCGTCCTGGCCGTGTACATCTTCGCGATCAGCGCGGCGGCCGTCGGGAAGTCCGGGCTCAGGTTCACGTCGGCGGGGTAGATCGCCGGCCGCTGGGTGTACATCGCGACCTGCTCCGGGGACAGCTCGGTGATCGGCGGGTTGAAGACGCCCAGCGTGCGGATCGGGGTCCCGTTGTCGACGACCGACACCTTTCCCTGGTCGACGTGGATCAGCGCGTAGGAGCCGAACATTCCCCCGGTGGCCCGCGGTTCGGCCAGGTTCTGGAACACCACCAGATAGGTCCGCGGACCGTCGGCCCCCATCATCGGTGGCAGCAGCCGGGCCGCCCGGGCGCCCGTGCCCGTCACCGACCCGGCGGCGTCCAATTTCGCCGACAGACTTTCCACCGCGTCGCCGATCGGCGCGACCAGCGCCGACTGGTCGATCCCGTCGATGCGTTCCCGGGATGCGGTGACCGCGTCATCGGCCTGCTGCAACGCGGCCGACGCCTGCTCGATCGGCGCCAGATTGATAGAGCCGTTGTGCGGCGCCAATTCCGCCGGCCGCAGCGTGCCGGCCAGGTCCACCAGGGACGGCATCACGTCGGTGGACAGCCCGTCGACGGTCACCGAGACCTCGCGGATCGCCGCCAGGTTGGGTCCCAGCCACGGCAGCGACGGTGGCCGCCCGGTACACCGGATCGTCCACCGCGGCGCGGGCGTCGGCCGATTCCGATTGCAGCTTGGCGACCGTCGCCGTGGTCGCCGCCGTATCGATCGTCGACACGTCCTCGAGCTGGGTCTGCAATTCACTCACCGCAGCCGACGCATTCTTCAGGTGGCTGTACGCCTGATAGGTCCGCCAGCCCACCCACGCGGTTCCGGACAGGATGAGAACGCCGGCGACCAGCATCGCCCAGGAGCCGACCCGGCGCGCCCGGCCGCTCGAAGCGGCGGGCGCGGGTTCGGCCGAGTGAATCGTCCTGGCTCGCAATGGGTGCGTCGGCGGAATTCGGCGCCGATTCGATTGTGGAGTGCCGCCCGGTGGGCTGATCACCAGTGTCGCCAGGTGCCGATGAATCCGGAACGCCTGCGTCGCCGGGGGTTTCCGACTCGTCGCGCGGTGCACCCAAAGGTGGCTCGGACATTCGTTGTTCCCCCATTCCCCACTGACAGCATGGCCCCGCCACGCGCCGTGTGCCCTATGTAACGCTCGGCATCCCTCGGGAGATAGGAATCATGGCCCAGTTCACATTACTCTGGGTGTCCGCTCCAGGGGCTCAGGTGTACTGTCAGTGACAGATGGGGGGAACTATGTTCGGCGCCAACTCCACTGTCACCAGCCTCCGCGCGCCCTCGGGGCGCGTCGCTCCCACCGCGGCCAGCATCCCGGTGGTCACCAGAATCCGTCCGAGGTCGCCCGTCTGGGTCGACATCGGCCGGCTGCTGATCTGCGACGAGCCGGACGGCGCCAAGAGATCCCTCACCCGCGCGCTCGCCGCGATTCGACCCGGCATCGCGGTATCCAGGGCGACGGGTCCGATCGAACTCCTCGAGATCTATTCGACGGTGCAACCCGACCTGGTGCTGGTCGGCACCCGGCGTGGCCTTTTCGGCGGCCCGGATTCGGCGCAGCAATTGCTGGCCGCGTACCCCACTGCGCGGGTGATCGTTTTCGGTACTCCCGCGGACGCCCGCACCATGATCGGCGACATCGCCCACGGCGCAGCCGGATTGTTGCTGTGGGAACCCAATGACCGCACCGGCGCTGCCCGCATCGACGCCAGCATCCTGCCGCCCACCGCAATGGCGCGTTACGCCGGGCACCGCGGCGGAAAACCCACCGAGCGCGAATTGCAGATCCTCCGCGGCATGAGCGAGGGCCATTCCAACGGGGAGATCGGCAAGGAATTGTTCCTGTCCGAGGACACCGTCAAGACGCACGCCCGCCGGCTCTTCCAGAAACTCGGCGCCCGCGACCGGGCCCATGCCGTTGCCCTGGGAATGCGCAGCGGCCTGGTCGCCTGACCGCGCACTGGCCTTCTCGTGGACAGTGGGACGCCCGCACCCACTCCGGTGCCGGGCTGATTGCCGCTCGCTGTCGACATACATCCAATTTGCCAAGCCCGACCGGTCAGGGCGCGGCGCGACGAAGCGCTTCCGCCGTCGCGGAATCGGCGGGATAGAACGCCTCGATCGCGAGCTCGGCGACGGTGACGTCGAGCGGGGTGCCGAAAACCGTCGTCGTACTGAACAGCGACAGCGCGACCTCCCCGGCCCGGTAGCGCAGTGGAACGACGATCCCGCCCGCGGCCGCCGTCGCGGTCGGCTTCCCCGCCCGGGTACGCCGCCAGCTCGTCGTGCAGGTCGTACAGCACCTGATCGCCGGTCGTATTCGCCTGGTGCGCAAGGCGATGCAGCAGGTGACTCGCGCCATTCCGCCAGATTGAGAATGCGCGGCGCCATGCCCTCCGGGTGCAGCGACAGCCGCAGCACGTTCACCGGCGGCTCGAGCAGATGGGCGGCGGCTCCGGCGGTCAGCACCCCGATTGCGGCGTTACCGGCGACCAATTCCCAATGCCGATCGACGACGACGGCGGGATAGGGCAGGTGGCCCTCGAGCACCGAATTGATGGCGTCATTCACGGCGGACATCGGCGGCGCGGTGAGGTCGTATTCGGGATACGCGGGGGCATAGCCGCCGGCCAGCAGCAGCGCATTGCGCTCCCGCAAGGGGATCTCCAGCTGGTCGGACAGGTGCAGGATCATCGAGCTCGTCGGCTTGGAACGCCCGGTTTCGACGTAGCTGAGGTGCCGCGTGGAGACGTCGGCTGCAGCGAGAGGTCGAGCTGGCTGAGCCGGCGGCGCTCGCGCCAGCTGCGCAGCGAGCGCGCCGACCTGCTGCTGCGGGCGGGTGTCAGTCGTGGTCACACCGCCAACCGTAGGTCGCCACCGGCCGTCAGCCCATGACCTCTGAGGTCATCGACGCCGGCTGCTTGCGCGTTCCACGATGTGTCTCGAGCAGCCCACCACGGCGCTGCCGACCGAATCGAAAGGGGCCCATCCCATGACCTCGACCACCACCTCCGTGACGCAGCTCGTCGACGACTACATGGCGATGTGGAACGCGACCGACCCGGCCACGCCGACGCGAGCTGATCACCAGCGTGTGCAGCGCCACACGTCCGCTACACCGACCCGCTGGCCGACGTCACCGGACCCGACGCCCTCGACGCGACGATCGCCGCCGTGCAGGGCCAGTTCCCCGGCTTCGTCTTCACCCTCACCGGCACCGTCGACGCGCACCACGACCAGGCTCGCTTCACCTGGGACCTCGGACCCGCCGGCGCACCCGCACCCATCGGCGGCTTCGACGTGGTGCGGCTCGACGAGACCGGCCGCATCAGCCTGGTGCTGGGCTTCCTTGACCGGGTGCCCGGATAACCGCCGTTGACCCCGATGGCAACGACGTCGAGCTTCCATCGGGCCACTCAGCGCCGCTTTTGTGCACTGGGCGCCAACATGTTTCGGAGCCCAGAAATCAAAACCGGCGCTGAGTGGAGGTGGAGGGGCGCGGGAACGCGCGCCGAGGCGGCCGATGCGTCATTCTGACGCCGGACCGGCCGAGCTTGTGCAGCTCACCGACGGCGTGGTCCCGCGGGCGTTCGACGGTCCTTCCCCGGCGAAGCCTGCGGGTTCGTCATCCATCCTCGGGCTTCGCTGCGCAGGTCGTTCAGGCGCCGATCCTTCACCCTGAAGGCTCACGACAACGCTATCGACAGCGCAGGTCTCTTCGACCGAGGACGCTTGACTGCAGCCCGATGAAACGCCTCAGACGGTGACGAGTGTGGCGGTCGGATCAAGGGCGCGAAGGTCGTCCGGATCGCTCGTGACGATGGACAATCCCGACCGCCGCGCGCAGAGAACCACATGAGCGTCTGCGATGTCGCTCGTGCCGCTCGTGGCCAGCAGGCGGCCGACGTCGGTCGCGTCGACACGGTCGAGAGCAACGACCTCGGTCCGCGGCTGTCGAAGGAGTCTCGCGAGACGGGCCTGGCGCGCCGGCTGCCGGATCGCCTGCGCCAATGCGGTGCTGGGGATGACGACGGGACTGCCCGTCTCGTCGGCGAGCGCGAGGAGTGCGACAACCCGCCGTTCATTGCGGTCGAGTTGGATCATCGGCCCCGCGTCGAGGGTGACACCGCTCATGCGACGGAGGACCGCAGACCCAGGACATCGCTCGCCCAGGTGCGTTCCTCGGGGGTGAGGTCGCCGCCGGTGTCACGGAGGGCCTGGGCGAGCATCGCGCCCCAGCCGGTGATGTCGTCGAGAGATACCTGCACAGCATGCTGGACGAAGCCGGACACGCTGTCGGCTTTGCCCGAGGCCACCAGGTCGCGGATCGCGTCGACTGCATCCGTCGGAAGGGTGACGGTCACCTTCTGCATGTTGGCCATACCGATCACCATACCGGCGCTGGCCGAGTGTGCTTGCTTGGCGATGGAGGGCGGCATCGCCGTACAGACGGCCGAGGGCGGGTGACAACCGCCGGCTGTACAGCGATCGGATTCCGGCCCACAGCGCGAGCGGCCACCGAACGAAAATGGTCAACCGGGTTCGGGCTCATGGTCGGGTTTCATCCGTTGAGCCACCACGCAGACCGCGATCAGCGACCTCGAGTGAACGCCGAGCTTGATCATGACGTGCTCGGTGTGAGACTCGACCGTCCGCGTTGGCGAAACCGAGTCGCTGTGCGATCGCGGCACTGGTCGGCCCCTGAGCGATCAACCCGGCGAGCTAGGCGGATCGCTCCCAGCTACATAGGTGCCGCAGTCACCGCACGCCGCAACCCGACGGCTCCGCGCGCGGCCGCGCCAACGGCGGCCGCGCCAACGGGGCCGCGCCAACGGGCCCATTTGGTGGTCGGCGCCGGGCTGATGAGCTGAGACTCGGCGCCGGTTTTGGGCACTCGGCTCCGGAATATGTTGGCGCTCAGTGGTGAAAACCGGCGCCGAGTGGCGGCTGGGTGATGTTGCCGCCCCGGTGAGGTGAGGTGGGCGCCGATTCTCGCGGATCGGTGCAGGTTTCCGGCGGCGCGGGCCCTTTGACCGTCGAAACCTGGCGCGGGTCCCTGCCACAATCGGCTTCGCGGTTTCGCGATCCCGGTGAGAGTTGTTGTCCTGCAACGCCGTAATGGCCAGCAGTTGAGGTCGGCCATCATGAAGCGGCGCTGTGAACCTCGATGGAGCGCGCCGCGGGCACAGCGTTGCCGGGAAAGTCAAGGCATCAGGCGATGGCGTAGCCGATGCGTTCAGCGGCGCCAACCACCACCCCGGCCAGCCCCGGGTCGCTCAGCGGCAGCGACAGCTCGGGATTCAGCGGGAACGAGTCTGTGGCAGGAAGGAACAGCGCCGTGGCGTCCGAGCCGGTCATCGCCGACGAATACAGCAACCCATCGACGACCTGTGGGTGGACGGCGATGGCGTGCGCCCAGCGCCGGCAAACCTGGTGCGGGCCGGTATTGATGGCGTGGGAGGCGCCTTGGCGGATCGGCCAGGAGCCGCGCAGATCGAGCAGGCGCACGCTGCGGCTGGCTTCCCATACGGTCAGGTAGGGGCCGTTCGGAGCGGACGGCTCAATCGACCCGGCCGCGTTGGAATACCTCGGCGAGCGCCGTGTCGACATCAGCCGCGGCGTACATGACGGCGAAGCCGGGGTACGTGGCCGGTGGCGGGGGGTGGGGGTCGAACCGGGTCGGGGTCGGCCCGAAGTGTCTGAGCTGATGCCATTTCAGGCTGTGCGGCCCTACAGTCCCATGGATCCGTGCCACGTTCTGGTGCGGCCAATCAATCAGGTCGGCATCGTTGATGGTGAGCTCACCCGGATCGCGGGGCAGTTTCACCACGCGTACAGCTGCCTCACGATGTCGACCACCGCCGCCGGCTCCTTGCCGGCCAGCAGCCAGTGCCGCGGAGACACCGGCTGGCCGTCGACGTAGAGTTCGTCGCTCGGCTGGGTCATGACCCGTTCCAGCGTCACCGCGGAGGTGCCCTCCGGGATGGCCGCGATGACCTTGCGCAGGTGCGGCAAGGGATTGGCCTGCTCGAGCTGCCACAGCGGAACGAGCCAGCTGCGGCCGACTTTCACCCCGTACAGCGAGCCATCGGCGATTGCGCCGCGAATCCGAATCACCGACCGGCCAAGACGTTCGGCCGCCGCAGCCGCCGTCAGCGACCGCGAATTATCCACCAGCAGCTGCGCCGCTTGTTCGACCAGGCTTGGAGAATCCTGACGGTTCAGGTCTGCGGCCGGCACGCCGACGGCGGTGAGAACGGTGCGATCGTGCAGGGACAGCGCACGCGCATCGGCGGACACCCGCTGCCGCATCACATCGCCCAACTGATCGGCGAAGTCGTCAGCGCTGATGCCGTTGCCGAAGACCTCCAGGACGTCGTCGATCCTCGTCATCGTGGGATCCTCCTGCGGTGGCCTGTTCATCCATACTATAGATCAACACTCGGGAGTGAGGCCCGATGGCAGATGAGAGCGGCTCCTGTGCTGAGCCGATCGGGCTTCTTGTCATGCGACGAGCGGGGAACTTCGGCGTGACGTCCGTTAGTCTCGAAACAGACCGGTCGTGTTCGTCGCGCTCGGAAATGGGGGCTCGAATTGTCTGGGGACCCTCACCATGCGTCGCCCGATTCCTCGACCGGTGACGCCGGCATCACAACCCCGCGGCTGCCGCGCGACCACGCGCTGGACGTCGTGCGGGGCCTCTGCATCGTCAGCATGTGCACCGCGCACCTGGCCGTCGGCAGCTGGCCGTACGAGGTCGCGCACGCCGCGGTCTGGGTGGACGGCGCCGTCGGGTTCGTCATGCTGTCCGGGGTGGTCGTCGGCATGGTGCAGCGCAGCACGATCGACCGGGCCGGCCTCGCCGCAGGACAGGTCAAGCTGCTCCGCCGGGCCGGGGTGATCTACGCCGCCAACCTCGCGCTCTGCCTGCTCGCGTTCGCCGTGGTCGTTGTCGACCCGTCCCGGGTTGGCCCGTACCCGAGCGTCGACTCGGTCGGCGGAGTGCTGCCCGCGACGGTGGCGACGTTGACGCTGCAGATCAACCCGCACTACACCTCGATCCTGTCGCTGTACGTCGTGCTGCTGCTGCTGACCACCGGCGCGGTCGTCGCGTTGGAACGGCGGCGGGTGCCCGTGCTGGTCGGTGCGTCGGTCGCGTTGTACATCGCCGGCCGGATGTGGCCGGACGTGTTCACCTTTCCCGTGCAGCCCGGCATTCCCGGTGCGGTGAATTGGGCCAGCTGGCAGCTGATGTTCGCCGGCGCCGTGCTGATCGGCTGGTACTGGCGTGCCTCGCCGGTGCGCTGGGCGCTGTCCAGCCGCTGGCTGCTCGGCGGTGCCTTTGCGCTGGTAGCCGTCGGTGCCGCCATCGGCTGGGCCGTGCGGCTCGGGGGTGCGGTGCCCTGGCGGGCGGCCGTTGACTGGTTGCTCACCGAGGGCACCCTCGGGCCGGGGACGATCCTGCTGGCGTTCGCCGCCGTGCTGGTGGCGTATCGGGTGTGCCGGGTGCTGGTGCGGGTCGCCGGACCCGTGGTCTCGCCGATCGGCCGGATCGGGCGCCGGTCGCTGGACTGCTATCTGATCCTGAGCGTGGTGGTGATCCTCGCGCCCAGCGTGTACCGCTACTCCCCGACCGGGCTGCTCGCGGTGGCGGTGACGCTCGGCGTGCTGCTGGTGATGTTCGGCTGGTGCCTGCTGCGGGACGGCCTCGACTCCCGGCCGGCCGCGTCCGGCGATCGGACCGGGACGTCGCTCCGCGCCTGATTCGGCGCGTCTCTCGTGCTCTCCGGTCCGTTGCTCGGCGGCCGTTCGCCGCCGATTGCCGTCCGTCGACCGCTCGGCGTGCCGTCCGTGCTGCTCATCGACGCGACCGCGCCTTTGGGCGAAATTAGGACTTTCGACACTGCCGCCGTGGCCATCCGGTTCCTAGTGTCATCCCTGCGACCGACGGAGTTCGCCTTGTGGGGCAGCCGGACGTCGTACTGCGAACGACCCGGCTTCATCGGTCGCTGGACCATTCCGTCTGGTCCGGGCGGCCGATGACCCACAGAGAAGGAGGAGCACCCGATGCCCGTGACGACCCTCGCTGGGCGGCAGTCTGTTGCCGTCGCCGAGGGGTGCCCGACAGGTTTGTGGGTCGACATGGTGGCCGGATTCCCGGTCGCACGGGCTCGCCAGACTCATCGAGACACGATCGTGGGCGCGACAATCCTGCCCGAATCCACCGCACGAACAACGCCCTGGAGCGTCAGCCGACGAATGTCGGTTGCGCTGACGTGACAGCCGGCAACAGCGTCCGGCAACTGTTCACCCATTTCCGTCAGATAGTCGTCCGGATCGACATTTCCGCCCGGTCTGTCTGATGGGAAACCACTCTCCGAAAGGAATGACCGCGATGGCAGTCACCGACGTTCCCCCAGCCACCTCCTCCTCCCCGGCAGTCGCTGCACCGAAGTTCGGCGCCGGAATTGCCGACCCGGGCCCCCTCGGCCTGGCCGCATTCGCCATGACCACGTTCTTCCTGTCCAGCGTCAACGCCGGTTGGCTGCCGGCGACGGTCGAGGGTGTCGTCCTCGGGCTGGCCCTGTTCTATGGCGGCATCGTTCAGGTCTTCGCCGGGATGTGGGAATTCGCCAAGGGCAACACCTTCGGCGCCGTGGCCTTCAGCTCCTACGGAGCCTTCTGGTTGTCGTTCTGGTATCTGGTCGCGCACACGGATCTGTCCGCGGCGGAGAAGGCCGATGCCGGCAAGGGTGTCGGTTGGTTCCTGCTGGGCTGGACGATCTTCACGCTCTACATGCTCGTCTCCGCACTGAACACGAACGGCGTGCTGATCGCTGCCTTCGCCTTCCTGTTCGTGACGTTCGGGCTGCTGACGCTCGGCAAGTTGATGCCCTCCACCACCATGACCACCTGGGGCGGATACCTCGGCATCGTCACCGCCGCGATCGCCTGGTACGGCTCGTTCGCTGCGGTCTACAACAGCACCGCGAAGCGTTCCGTGCTGCCGGTGTTCGCGCGGTAGTTCTTTCGTCCGAGGTTTGTCGGTCGGCGGTTTCGGTTGGACCCAGCGAGCCCGGGGGGCGGCTGGGTCCAGCTCGCCGATCTGGTTGTGACCGCCGGTGTTTCGTGCGGTTTGTTGGTGCTGAGCTGACCGGCGCCGGGCATGGCATCTGCCGCCCGGCGCCGGTCATTTTCTTGTGCGGGTCGGGGTTTGCTCGGGTTACGGTTCGCTCGGGTTACGGTTCGCTCCGTCACGCCGCGCCCCCAGTGGTCACGCCACGCCCGCGTCAGCCAGCCCGAGGCCGCCCCGCCCCCACTCGGCGCCACTTTTCATCACTGAGCGCCAACACATTCCGGAGCCCAGTGCACAAAACCGGCGCTCAGTGCGGGGGTTTCGCTACGCCAAGGCTCCTGCGCGGCGACGCCGACGGCGGCCCCAGCCATCACGCCGCGCTTCGAGCCGTCACACCGCGCCTCGCGTCGACCAGCCCGCGGCCGCCCCACACCTCCACTCGGCGCCGCTTTTCACCACTGAGCGCCAACACATTCCGGAGCCCAGTGCACAAAACCGGCGCTCAGTGCGGGGGTTTCGTCACGCCGAGGCTCCTACGCGGCGACGCCGACGGCGGCCCCAGCCATCACGCCGCGCCGCCGAGCCGTCACACCGCGCCTCGCGTCGACCAGCCCGAGGCCGCCCCACCCTCCACTCGGCGCCGCTTTTCACCACTGAGCGCCAACACATTCCGGAGCCCAGTGCACAAAACCGGCGCTCAGTGCGGGGGTTTCGTCACGCCGAGGCTCCTACGCGGCGACGCCGACGGCGGGCCCAGCGCATCGACATCGATCCGGCGCTGCCGTGCATGACCGGCGCGGCGGTCCAGCCGACCAAGCCATCAGGTTCCGCGCTGCAGCCCGGCCATCACGCCGCGCGCCGCGTCACCGCCCGAGGCCGCCCCGCCCCCCACTCGGCGCCGCTTTTCACCACTGAGCGCCAACACAATCCGGAGCCCAGTGCACAAAACCGGCGCTCAGTGCGGGGGTTTCGTCACGCCGAGGCTCCTACGCGGCGACGCCGACGGCGGCCCGGCGCATCGACATCGATCCGGCGCTGCCGTGCATGACCGGCGCGGCGGTCCAGCCGACCAGGCCATCAGGTTCCGCGCTGCAGCCTGGCCATCACGCCGCGCGCCACCACGCCCCGCCCCGCCCCCCACTCGGCGCCGCTTTTCACCACTGAGCGCCAACACGTTCCGGAGCCCAGTACCACAAAACCGGCGCTCAGTGGAGGCTTTCGTCACGCCGAGGCTCCCACGCGGCGACGCCGACGGCGCCCCCGCGGGTCTGCAACGGTCCGGCGCTGCCGCGCATGACACGGCGCCGTCGTCCAGCCACGCCATCACCTTCGGCGCGGCGCGGCGCCAGCCCAGCACGCGCGCACGCAGCCGCGCGGACAACCGGTCGGCAACCAGAGGTTCAGGCCGCGCGGCGCGCCCGGTCGATGATCGCTGCTGCTACTTGTTCGGGCCGGGTCTCCGGCAGCCAGTGACCGGCTTTCAGGGGCTCGAAGGTGTAGTCCGCGGTCACATGGTCCGCGGTGTGTTCGGCCGCGTACCGGCCGAGCGCGAAGTCATGGTCACCCCAGACAAAGGTCGTGGGCACCGACACATCCGGGGCCTTCCGCCACGACGACAGCATGTGCATGCCGCGGTACCAATTCAGCGCGGCGGTCAAGGCACCCGGCTCCGTCATGCGCCGCGGCGTACCGGGTGGCGTCGGCTTTGGGCAAGCCGCTGTCGCTCAGGGTCTTGACCAGGGTCCGCGAGATCAACTGCTCCGGCAGCCACGGCACCTGGAACAGGCCCATGTACCACGACTTCAGCGCCTGGGTGCTGTGCACCATCGCATCGACCATCGCGGCCGGATGAGGCGTCGACAACGCGGTCAGGGTGATCACCCGCGACGGTTGCGCGGCGGCGAAGCTCCAGGCGACGGCGCCGCCCCAGTCATGGCCGACCAGGTGCACGCGATCCAGGCCGGCGGCGTCCAGCAGCGCGACGATGTCGGCGACCAGTTCGGGCATCCGGTAGTCACTGCGCCGCAGCGGCCGCGCGGTCGCCGCATACCCACGCTGGGTCGGCACCAGAACGCGAAATCCCTGCTCGGTCAGGCGCGGCACAACCCGTTCGAACGACGAGCCGTCCTGGGGAAAGCCGTGCAACAGCACGACCGGTTCGCCGTCGGCGGGTCCATGGTCCTGCACCGGGAAGACAAGGCCGGAGCGCTCGAATGTGTCCACGAGGCATCCTAAAACGGTCGCCGGATGGTCCTTCGCTGGAGTCCGGGTCGCGATCCTCCCGGCGACGTCGGCGTCACTGGGCACACCGAGTTGTCCCCATGTCCGAAATCCATCCACAATCCGAGCGCCTCGGTTGGCACCGCCGCGTCCGCGGTCGACGCTGGGCTGATGTTCGTGCCCGAACCGCACTACCCGCCCGAGTTGATCCTGCGCTCGGCGGCGCTCCGGCAGGGGTTCAGCTCGAACGAGGTCCAGGTGATGCGGCGTCGGGGCGAATGGGTCGCGCTGCGAGCGGGCGCGTACGTCGCTGCGGACGTCCTCAAGGGAATGGGGCCGGCGAATCGGCATCTCGCGCTGATCGCCGCCACCATGAGCCGTGCTCCCGAGGACGCGGCGCTCAGCCATCTCTCGGCGGCGTGCCTCTGGGACATCGACCTGTGGGAGCCGAACCTCCGGCGGGTGCAACTCACCAGGCCGGGTTCCGGCAGCGGTCATCGGCGGCGTTCGCTGCAGACCTTCCGGACCGAGCTGCCGCCCGATGATGTTGTGACGCTGGGCGGATATCGCGTCACCAGTCCCGCCCGCACGATTGTCGATCTGGGGAAGACCCTGCCGTTCGAGGCCGGCGTGGTGGCCGCCGATTCGGCGCTGCGTGCGGCCATCACCACGGTCGAGGCGCTGACGGCCGCCGCAGATCGGCAGGCGCACTGCCCCGGCATACGGCACGCCCGTCGGGTGATCGCCTTCGCCGACCGGCGGAGCGAGAGCGTCGGCGAATCGCGGACCCGGGTGATGATCCATCGCGCCGCCCTCCCCCGGCCCGAGCCGCAGTACGAGGTGCGCACTGCGGAGGGAGTTCTGCTGGGCAGGGCCGACTTCGGGTGGGCGGAGTTCGGGACGCTCGGCGAATTCGACGGGCGGGAGAAGTATGGCCGGCGGCTCCGACCGGGCCAGCAGCCCGGCGATGCGGTGTTCCAGGAGAAGCTCCGCGAGGATGCGATCCGCGACCTCGGGTGGCAGTTCGTCCGGATCACCTGGGCTGATCTCGATCATCCTGGTGATGCGGTGACGCGAATCAGGCGGGCTCTCGAGCGCGGCGGGCGGTTCCGCCAAGCATTGAACTGATGGCTCGCACCACGCCGTTGAGGATGAATCCGCTAGTCGAATCGATGGCCTGCAGCGCACTCCCCCGGCCGGAACGACCGTCCACCGAAGGCCAAGCGGGAGATCCAACGGCGCTCGGTCACCGGTCGTCGCAAGCCGGTGGGTCGGGTGAGAACGTCCATCAGCGGAGGCAGCTTCTGCCCAGCAATCCACCCACGAACCCGCTAAACCCTCACCGCGTGAGGCCAGTGAGGGTGCAGCGGGACGGGCCCGTCATCGTCTGATCATGATTTTCACTGCCGGGCAGTCACCTGGTGTCGGTTGAGTCTCGCGGCTGCGGGATCACGGCGTTGTCTGCGGGTTCATGCGGTGACGGTGAGGCGCTGCCGCTGGGTGCCGATGTTGCCGGCGGCGTCGGTGGCGGTGACGACGACGGTGTGAGCGCCGGCCGCGAGTTTCTGTGACGTCACCGACCAGGTGCGGGTCGCCGACACGACGACGGCGTGGGTGACCCCGTCCACGGCAACGGTGATGGTGCTGCCGGCCGGGACGTTGACCCGCCCGCTGATCGTCGGGGTGGCCGACTTGGTGGAGGCCACCGAACCCCCGTCGATGACGATCGCCGGGGCGATGGTGTCGACGGTGAGGTTCTGCCAGGCGGTGCGCACGTTACCGACCGTGTCACGCACGGTCGCCTTGACCGGGTACACGGTGGACGGCAGTGACTTCGACGTCACGGACCAGATCCCCGGGGCCGTCACCTTGCCGATCAGGGTCTGACCGGCGACCGTGACCGTGACGGGGGTGCCGACCGGAGCGTCGGTCTTTCCGCTGATCGTCGGAGCCGCGACCTTGGTGAGCCGGGCCGGCCCACCGTCGATCGACAGCACCGGGACCACGGTGAGAAGTTGCCGTGCCGTGCCGACGTTCCCGGCGGCGTCGGTGGCCGAGACGACGACGGTGTGAGTTCCGGCCGTGAGGGGCGCCGACGCCACCGACCAGGTTCGCGTCGAGGACACGACAACGTCGCGGGCGACCCCGTCCACGACCACGGTGATCTTGCTGCCGGCCGGCACATCGATCCGCCCGCTGATCGTCGCGGTGGCCGTCAAGGTCGACACCGCCGCACCCCCGTTGATCACGATCGCCGGGGCGATCGTGTCGACGGTGAGGGTCTGGGACGAGGTCGCCGTGACACCGTTCGCGGCGGAGACGACGACAACAACCGGGTGCGGGCCCTGGGTCAGCGCCTTCGGAACAACACTCCAGCTACCGGTCGGGGAGATGCTGCTCGTCAGGCTCTGCCCAGCGACGGTGACGGTCGCGGTGCGGCCGGCGAACCCGGTGGAGGTTCCGCTGATCGTCGGACCGGCCAGGTTGGTCAGCGCGACCGCGCCGCCGCTGATGGTGATGGCCGGGGTCGGTGCGGGCACGGCGATGGTGAGCTGCTGGGTCGCGGTGCCGGTGTTGCCCGCCGGGTCGGTGGTGGTGGCGCTGATGGTGACCGTGCCGTTGCCGAGCGCGGCGGGCGTGACAGTCCATGTCCCATCGGCCTGCACCGTCGCGGTGAGTGCCTGATCGGAGATCTTGACGGTCACCGCGGCTGCCCTTGGGCGCGTCCGTCGTGCCGGCCACCGGCGGCGTCGCCGACGCGGACACCGCGCTCGCCCCACCGGTGATGGCGACCACCGGCGCGACCGTGTCGACGGTCAACGCCTGGGTCGCGGTGCCGGTGTTCCCCGCGGCGTCGGTGGCCGAGACCGACACCGAGACCGGGCCCTGGGCCAGGGCCGCGGGGGTGGTGTTCCAGGTGCCGTCAGCGGCAACCGTCGCGGACAGTTTCTGCGACCCGACCAGCACCGTCACGCTCGAGCCGGCCGGGTTATCGGTGGTGCCCGACACCGTCGGGGTGGTCGTGGCAACGAGCGCGGTCGCGCCGCCGGTGATGGTGACCACCGGTGGGGTGGTGTCGACCGGTGTCACGGTCGAGGCGGACACGTTGGCGATCAGGTGGGTGTCGACGACCGAACCCGACGATGCGGTGAACCCGAACTGGTAGGTCGCCGGGGCGGCGTCGGTCATCGTGTACTGCAGCACCTGCTTGAGGGCCGCATCGGCGGGGAACGCCGCGTACACGGTCACCGTCGGGAAACGGTCAGGGGAGACCGTGACCCGGAACGTGCGGGCCATCGCGGGCGTGATGACGGCCGGGTCGTTCAGGGTGACGTGCAGTTTCTGCGACGCGGTCGGCAGGTTGGCCGATGCCAGGTAGCAGTACCCGGACTTGCCCGAACCCGGCCCGCGCAGCACCACCGAGTTGGCCTGGAAGACCGGGGACTGGCCGGTCGCGCAGCCGGTGCCGTGACCGTCGTTGGAGGTCGCGAACGCGCCGTGCGCGTCGAGCCCGACACCCAGATACGCCCCGGCGATACCGTTCGGCGCCGGGGGCATGTTCGTGTTCTGCGCGTACCCCAACGAGCTGCCCTGCCCACCCGGTGCGGTGATGGTCGCGGCGCCGTCGGCGAGGAAGAAGCTCAGCCCGTCACCCCCGTTGCTGGCCGGGCTGTACTGCCACTGGTCGAACGTCACGTCCAGGCCCAACGCCGACGGTGACGCCTTCGTGTACACCGCACCGCCCTTACGGCTCCCGGTGGCATCGGTCAACTGCAGGAACCCCGTCGACGCGGTGACCGGCGGCGACCCCACGCGCAGCGCACACACCCCCAACGACGACGCCGTCGGTGCCGGCGCCGCGGTCGCCCGGGTCAGGCAGCCATCACCCAACGCACGCCACGAACCGTCGGTCACCGTCGAACCGGTGAACGATTCGGAAACCAGAGCCGAACCCGCCGCAACGGCGACCGGCGCCGCGGGCGCCGCGGACGCCGGGGCAGCAACCCCGACGAACGCACCCAACGCGACCACCGCCGGCACCAGCACACCCACCACCACTCGCTGGACGGTGAACCGGCGGCGCTCTACGACCAAACTGGTGGACGGCACGGAATTCCCCTTGCATCGCATGGTTCACGAAACACACCTGGCGTACCGCATGGGTGCAGTACCAAGGCCTGACGCTAAGGGCGGCACCCGATGCGCCCGCTCAGCAATACGTCAGGGTTTGGTCAAGCTCGGCCGCGCGGCCCCGACGGCCGCCGTAGTCGCGGTCGCGGCCGTGCTGGCATGCAGGGCTGCCCGGGCCGCCGGCGGCCGCTGGGACTGGGCTGAACTCACGGAGCAGCGGGAACGGCGTCCGGGTCCGCGCTTCCGTCATGCCGAATTCGCAACTACGATCCTCACTGTGACTATCGGACCGGCCTCACGCCACGCACGGATGGGTTATCCGATAGCTCCTTGATAAACCAGCGGGCACGCGGCCCGCCGCTTCCTCCTCCCGACAGCTGCGAATTGATCAGTCTGGGAGAGATTGGAGGTGATAACCACGACTGAAATGCATCCCGCCGCCCTCACACCTGGCGAGACCGTCACGGTCACCATCACGAAGACCCTTCCTTTTGGGGCCTTCGTCAAGACCGGCGACGGCACGGTGGGGCTGGTGACAGGCTTGGCCAGCGGCGCCTTGGGCGACTTGGTGGAGATCCGTGTCGACGCTGTCGACGACGTCAACCACCGTTTCAGTGGCACGTCGACGAATTAGCTCGACAAAGGCGCACCGCGGGAATTCGACCCGCGGTGCGCCTCTCATCGTCGAGCCGACGTCATTCGCCTGTCGGGCGCCGGGTCGGCGGTGGTCCAGGAAGGCGAACTCCGCGTGATCGAGCTGCGGTCCTCGACGCTGCCGCGACAGGCAGCGACCCTACGACCGGTCCCAGGACGCCGAGCGATATTCCTGTGCCCTCGA
Organism: uncultured Actinomycetota bacterium; assembly: GCA_963709895.1. Taxonomy (GTDB): domain Bacteria; phylum Actinomycetota; class Actinomycetes; order Mycobacteriales; family Nakamurellaceae; genus Nakamurella. Next base: position 24,471 of record CAVPYD010000024.1, read on the forward strand.
CCAGCGGAGCGAAACCGCCAGCTGGATAACGTGTCTCGGCGGGAATTCCGCGCTCGACGGCACCGGCGCGCCGACATGACCCGGCTACGCGTCGACCATCGCCTTGAGCCCCGCCGGGCGGGGCGCGGCTGGGCCGTACCCGACGATCTTGGCGCGCAGGACAGCCCCGAACAGCGCGGGGTGCAGCATGACCCTTGGCTTCGCCATCAAGTGGTACAGGCTGGTCATCACCGTCGCCGCCCGCCTGTTGCCGTGAGCTCCCTGCCGCGTCAATTCCCGCGCCCAGGCATTGGTCAGCTGTTGGAGTTGGCTCTGGTGTCCGTCGCTGCTCGGCTGCCGGAGGTCCTGACCGACCGCGATCTCCCAAGGCAGGGAGGCGGTGGATGCGAAGCGGCGCATGACTTTTCGCGCTCCGCCAGGTTTCGTGACCCACTCCAACGAGTCCCGCAGCACCAGCGCTTCACAGGCGGCGACGGTGATGCCCTGACCGTACACGGGGTTGAACGTTACGAACGCATCACCGATAGCCAGCAGGCCGTCAGGCCAGTCGCGCTGGCGTTCGTAGAAATACCTGCGGTTCGCGGTCTGCCGGTAAACGAGCACGTCACCGCAGGGAGTGGATCGCTCGATGAAATCCGCGACCGCCGGGTCCGGCAGGCTGCGCAGATGAGCCTCGAAGCCCGAGGAGTCGCGGGATGGCCGTTGGCCCCGCCCTGCGCCCGCCGCCAGCACCAACCATCTGCCATTTTCCACCGGCAGCACCAGACCACCTCGCGGGCTTTTCGCCGTGAGTTGCAGCACGACTCCGGACAGTCCGCCGAGGTCGGGGCCGTCCTTGTATTCGCGAGTCGCATACCCCACTCGGGCATCGATCTCTGTGACCTTCGGTGCGCTGACCCCCAATGCGGCCAGCCACTGTGGCAACCGGGACCCGCGGCCGGACGCGTCGACGACCACATCCGCCTCGATGATCTGCCCGCCCGCGGCGGTTATCACGGTCCATTGCTGGTGGCCCGGAGATGAGTTGCGCCGTAACCCCTTCACCGTTGTCCCGTCGAGCAGCCGCACCCGATCAAGACCCAGCACATGTTGGCGGACCACCTGCTCGAACAACGGCCTGGTGAGGGAGACGACCTCGTAGCCCGACACGCTCCGCCGGCGTCCAACCCTGCTCCGTCAGCAGGGCGAGCCGCGAACTGTCGAACGGGACCGCCCCGCGGGATTCAAGATCGGCCCTCAGCCCGGGCAGGAGTTCCTCCGCGGCGAGCAGTCCGCGCAACAGGAAGATGTGGGGCTGCTCGCCCTGCGGAACTCCGGTCCGGGCCGCGGCCGAGTCGCTGAGCCGGTCACGCTCGATGAGCACCGCCTCGTGCCCGGCCCGGGCGACCGCGGCCGCGGCGAAGAGCCCCGCCAGGCTGGAACCGATGACCGCTACTCGCAGCGGCCCCCTGACGGGAGCGGTCTGCCCAGTCCGCTCCGGCTGAGCAGCCTGCTCGATCTGATCAGATGCCATACGACGCACCGCTTTCCCCGGCCGAGTTGGTCATGTGGGTCGCTCGCCCCGGCGGAGTCCGGGCACACCTGCGGTGACTCCTGCGCGCCCGATCACGCAGCCGTGTTCTTCATTGTGCGCCCCGTGTCCAACGAGGCTGAACTGTGCCTGGCACCCGATCAGCGCACCCCGGGACCTGCGACCCTGGCAGTGATCGGCCCGGACCTGGCAGCCTGAGCTATCCGAATGCGCACTCGGGGTGGACACCATCTCGACACGCTGACGTCACGACGCGGACCCGACAAGGTGGCTGACGATGCCCCGACGACACTGCAGCTGGCCGCTCTGCTCGCCCGACCACTGCGGTGGCGGTCGCCTGCGGGATCGCGACGTTCATCCTGGCGTCGTGCTCGAGCACGTCCGCGCCCACCACCGCGGCGGGCACCGCGGTGACGTCCGGCTCCGCGGTTGCGTCGGTTCAGGCAGCCGACCCGACGTCGGCGCTGCCGCCGAGCGCGTGCCACGACGACCAGCCGGGCCGCTACGTCACGGAGATCTTCACCCCGGCCGCCGTCAGGACCGTTGAGTACACCGCCGGACTCAAGGCCGACGTCTACGCACCGGCCGGCGACCCGGCGGCCTGCCGCGTCGGCGTGGTGTGGATTCACGGCGGCGGCTTCACCCGGTTCGACCGGACCGGGCCGGCCGAACATGCCTGGGGCGCCGCGCTGGCGGCCCGCGGCTATGTGGCCGTTCAGATCGACTACCGGTTGGGGGAGGGCGGCGGGTTCATCCTGGAGTCGGCGACCGATCCCAGCAGGGCGGCTGTGGTCGACAACGCCATCGATGACGCACAGACCGCGCTCGACTGGGTCCGCACCTCGGCCGCCGACCTCGGGGTCGACCCGCAGCGGGTGGCCATCGGCGGCACCTCGGCCGGTGCGATGACCGCCGCGGGCGCTGCGCTCACCGCGTCCGCCGATACGCGACCCTGCACGCTGGTGTCGATCTCGGGCGCCATCACCCAGGACTGGGTCGGCTCCGATCCGGTATCGGGATTGTTCGTGCATGGCGACGCGGACGACGTCGTCCCCTACGACTCCTCGGTGACCGCGGTCGACGCGATCAACCGGGCCGGCGGTACCGCAACGCTGGTCACCATCGGCGGCGCTGGTCACGAACTCACCGGCGTCCCGCCGACCGAGGTGGTCACGTCCGTGACGGACTGGCTGCGCGAGCACGCCGCGGCGCGGTGCGGGTGATCGTCATTGGCAAAGCCGGGAATTCCACCCGACGGATCTGCTGGCCACCGACTTCCACTCAGTGGTGATGAACCAGATCGAGCGTTCTGCCGTGTCATCCGAACGTAGGACACCGCCGGGAGAAATGTGCTTCCCGTACTTGCCGGATGGCCGAGGACTGCTGATATCGGCAGGCATGGGGACAGGAAACAATCCCGTGGTGGGTCACCGACGACGGAGGTCATCCGGTCGAGATTCGTTTCATTGCAGCGCCCTTCGCGATATGGCGGAGCCTGATTTGGACCTGTGAGTTCGCCGTGGATTCTCCGGGCGGGCCCGCCGGCGACTCGCGGAGAATCGCCTCCGCCTGCTGTCCCGCATTCCTGACCCCCGCTGATCAGCGTATTCCTGCGCACCATTGCGTCATCACGCGGAGCCTGCCATCATTGTTGACGCGGCCCGCAAGAAGCGCGGAGCGCCTGCACACGGTCGGCCGCATTCTCACTGGTCAACGGACTGCATCGAGGCAGCCCGGAATCATGCCGGTGCGAAGTCCTCAATCGGAACACGGGTTGCGCGGCTCCATCGCGCCGGTCCGCCGCGCCGATCGCCAGCACTGGGCAGCAGAGAACGTGCGCGGCAAGGACGCCGCGCTGCCACCAGCAGTCAGCCCGCCGAGATCGTCCAGGGCCGCCGAATCAGCGGTGCCTGGAATTGACGCCGAAGGAGCCAACGATGAGCGATGCCTACACCGGACAGGTCGAACGTGACCCGCACGGCGGCCTGTGGGCCGTGCTCTATCGGGGCAACGTCACCCGTACGGACGCGATCGTCAAGCAGGAGCCCACCCGTTCGGTCAAGCGGGGCATGAAGCGGGTCGAGGAGATGATCCTGTCCCAGGCGGACGCCGACACGCAGCTCACCTCGCCCGCACCGGCCGCGGCCGGCCGACACCGGGCCGACGGGCGCGCCCACCACCTGCTCGACCTGCTCGGCCGCCACCCGAAGCCGACGCCGTCCTGAGCCCGCGCCGCCCGGTCCGCGCAGTGCTCTAGCGCACGATGCTCCCGGGGTGAGGCGCTCTGCCCGTGCTGCAGCAGGGGTCGGCACACCCGGCGGGAGCGTCGCGCGCCCCGGCAGCGCGCTCACCTCCAGGGCCGTCCCGGATGCGGAGGTGATCCGCCCCGACAACACTGTTCCGATGACCAATCCCCCGGAACGCCCGTACCGTCGGCTCACCCTCTCGGTGACCGACAAGAAGATCGCCGGCGTCTGCGGCGGACTGGCGCAGTACTTCGGTGTGGATTCCACCCTGGTCCGGCTGATCGCGGTGGTGCTGGCGCTGCTCGGCGGCAGCGGACTGTTGATCTACCTCGTCGCGTGGATCATCATGCCCAAGCCCTGACGCGAGGCCTCCGGTGGGCGCGGCCCGCTAGGGTCGTGGTGTGGGGGAGCTGCTGGTCGTGGAGGACGACGCGGCCATCGGTGGGGTGCTCACCTTCAGCCTCGAGCGGCAGGGGCACTCGGTCGTGCTGGCCGCGTCGGGTGCCGAGGCGCTGGCCGCGGCTGAGTTGCGCGCCTTCGACCTTGCGCTGATCGACCGCGGCCTGCCGGACATGGACGGGCTGGACGTCTGCCGCGGGCTTCGGGAAAAGCAGTCCAGCTGCGTGCTGGTGATGCTGACCGGCCGCGGCGAGGAGATCGATGTCGTGCTCGGCCTGGAGGCCGGCGCCGACGACTACTTGACCAAGCCGTTCCGGCTGGCCGAATTGATGGCGAGGGTGTCGGCGCACCTACGACGCGGACGCGGCGGCGTCATCGACGACAGCCGATCGGGGCAGCGGCGGGCCGAGGCCGGTCGCGCGGACCAGGTGCTGCGCGTCGGCGAGCTGGAGGTCGATCTCGGCGCCAGAAAGGCCCGGCTGGCCGACGAGGAAATCGTGCTGCGCAGCAGGGAGTTCGAGCTGCTCGCCCGGTTGGTCCGAGCGCCGGGGGTGGCCGTGAGTCGCACCACGTTGATGGCCGACGTCTGGGATTCGAACTGGTACGGCTCCACCAAGACCCTGGACGTGCACATCGCCTCGCTGCGCAAGAAGCTCGCCGCGGCCGCGGCCCTGTCCGGTGCGGCGGCGCCGGAAATCGTGACCCTGCGCGCACACGGCTTCCGGTTGGAGAGCCCGAGCGACGCGCTGTCCTGAGCGGTGTCCTTGGCAGGTGTCCTTGACAGGGGTGTCGTACCTGGGTGACGCGACCTCGTGCTCGCCGAGACTCGAATTGTCGGCGCGGAGCTACGCGGCGAACGGCAGGGCGTCCAACGGCCAGGTGGCCGGCTCGGTGGGCCGGACCAGGCTGACGATGCGGTCGGCCGCGGCCAGCATCGCGTCGCTCCGGGTGGCGACCAGGACGGCCAGGCCCTTGTCGGCCCGGCGGAGCAGCGCGTCGATGACGATCTGCTCGTCGTCGGCATCCAGTCCCGCGGTGGGTTCGTCCAGCAGGAGCATGGCCGGGTCGTTCACCAGCGCGACGGCCAGCGCCGCGCGCACCATTTCCCCCTTGGTCAGCTGGGACGGGTAGGCATACGCCCGCCAGGCCAGCCCGAATTCGGCGAGCAGATCCCACAGCGATGAGCGGTGGGCCCGACCGACCAGGCGCGGGGCGAGCTGGACGTTCTGGTTCAGCGTCAGGTGGGACAGCAGGTTGCCCGACTGGAACATCACGCCGATGGACCGCGCCCGAACCCGGGCCCTGACCTGCGACGTCGCGTGCGTCAGATCCTTGCCTTCGACCATGACGGTGCCGGCGTCAGCCACCTCGAGTCCGGCCAGGCAGTGCAGCAGGGTCGACTTCCCCGAGTTCATCGGACCGGTGACGGCGACCAGCTGGCCGGGGGCGAGCGTCACCGAGACGGACTGGAAGGAGCCGGCGCCCGAGCGGAATCGGCGGGAGACGCCACGGGCCTCCAGCACCGGGTCCGTACCGATCCGGGTGGGCGCCGGAACCGCTGCGATGGTGTCTCTGGCGACCAACGTGCTGATCAGTGCGGCCATGGCGATCGTCTCCTCGGGTACTCGGTGACAAGAACGGTGATGTTGACAAGAACGGTGATGTGAGTCCGGTGAATCTGATGTCCATGACGCTAGGAGGGTGCCGCACAACGGACGGCCAGCCCTTGGTTAACGGAGGGCAAAATATTCCGGTCGTCCCATTTGGCTTCCGCAGTACTTCATGGCCCGGAACGGCTGCGGCGGGATATTCGTCCCGCCGCACGTGCCCGATCGGCGCCGACGGTTGGTGTCGGGCGGGCATGGTCTGGCAGCCTGGTGGGATGCGGATTCGCCGAGGCTGTGACGGGAGTTCGCTGTCGATGTCCCGTTCCGCCGGCGGCGCCCGCCTCCGCCGCTGTCCGCCCGCGAGCGGCCGGCTCGTCTGCTCCGGCCGCCGGACTGCCGCACCGTGGTGAGCTCGGTCGACGACTTCGCCGACCGCAAGTCCGTCCCGGTCGGCATCGACGGGGCCACCGTGGCGACGTTCATCACGCTCGGCGCCTACACCTGGTTCATCTACGGGCTCGGGCCGAGCATTCCGCTGCTGCGCGAAGAGCTGGGCACCTCCAGCACGGTCGCCGGCCTGCACAGCTTGCTGATGTCGTGCGGGGTGATCCTGGCGGGGTTCCTCGGGGTTCGGCTGGTGCGGCGCTGGCGGCGGTTCGGCGCCGCCCGCCGCGGGATTGTCGGCCTCGCGGTCGCCGCCACGGTGTTGGTCGCCGGATCCATGCTGACGACGGGCCAGCTTGCATTCACCCTGCCGGCCATGGTGCTGGCCGGGCTGTCCGGTGCGCTTGCCATCAACGTGACCACCGCGGTGATCAACGACCATCACGGGATCTTGGGTCCGTCCGTGTTGAGCCAGGCCAATGCGGTGGCCGCCGCGGTCGGGCTGGTTTCCCCGCTCGCCGTCGGCGCCGCGACCGCCCTCGGTTGGACGTGGCGCGCCGCCCTGCTGCTCACCGTCCCGCTGGCCGGGATCGCCTTCTGGCTCATCACACGGCAACGCGCAGTGCCGGCCTACAACGCGATACCGCCTGGAACACAGGGGTTTTCGGCTCGCGGGCTATCCCGGGCGACCTGGCTGGCGGCGCTGGCCGTGGTCGCAGCGGTTGCGGTGGAGTTCTGCTCGGTGACCTGGACGCCCGACCTGCTGACCGCCCAGACCGATGCCTCGCCGGGCACCGCGACCGGCGCCGTCGCGGCTGTCGTCGGGGGGATGGCGGCCGGACGCTTCCTGATCGGCTGGCTCGCCAAGCGACGCCCGCCGCTCGGGCTCTTCCTCGTCGGCCTTGGCGTCACCGTGGCCGGCTGGGTGGTGGTGTGGACGACGACGTCGGTGACGATCGCGATCGTTGGCCTGCTCATCGTCGGAATGGGCATCGCCGGCCAGTTCCCGCTGGGGATCTCGATGGTGATGGCGTTCTCCAGGGGTGAGCCGGACCGGGCCGTGGCGGTGTCGAGCATGGGGTTCGGCGCGGCGTCCGGCCTCGGCCCGTTCTTGCTGGGCGCGCTGGCAGATGCCTTCGGGGTGAAGATCGCCTTCCTGGTGGTGCCGGCCTGCTGCTTGGTCGGCGCGGCGGCGGTGATTGCCGCTCAGCGCAGCGACCGGCGCGCGATTCTCCGCGGGTCGCTGCCGGATGGTTCCCTGCCCGATGGTTCCCTGCCCGATGGTTCGCTGCCGGATGCCTCACGGCCGGATGGTTCGCTGCCGGATGGTGCCTCACGGCCGGATGGCTCGCTGCCGGATCTCAGCGCCTGAAGGTCGGGCGATGCCCCGCAACTCAGCGCCGCTTTTGTCGTCTCGGCTCCGAAATATGCTGGAGCCGAGTGAGGAAAAGCGGCGCTGAGTACTGAGACCCTGCGGCGCAGGGTCGTTGGTCGGCCACATCAACCGGCGGGCGGCACCTCGAGCTCGCCCATCCGGGACCAGTCGTCACCCTCGATCTCGAAGTTGACGATCTTCGGCGTTTCCGTGAGCGCGGCGGGCATGGTCTTCATCGCCTGCTGGAAATGATCGGATTTCACGTGCTGCTCGCCGGCCGATCCGTCGCGGAATGCCTCCACCAACACGAACTCGTTGGCGTCGTCCACGCTCCGCGACCAGTCGAACCACAGGTTGCCCGGCTCGCTGCGGGTGGCCTGGGTGAAGGGGTCGACCAGGGTCAGCCACTCCTCGGCGTACTCGGGTCGGACCTTGAACTTGACGGTGATGAAGATCATCGCGAGACACCCGCCATCCGGTCAGTAGGGCTGCGTGGTTGGGGACCGGCGAGCGACCAGCTCGAGCTGACGAAACTGGTCGGCTGCGCCGGGCCGACCCTAGCAATCCAGGGACGCCCTCGCCCGTCACGCTCGTCGTCGATATCCCCACCCCGCTGCCTCCACCGAGCCGCCAACTTCGGCCCTCAATTCAGCAGCGAAGGGACCGATACTGGCGGCTCGATGGGTCAGGTGCGACTCCCCGGGACGCCCGGCGATCAACCCAGCGAGGCGGTCAGTGCCTCGCGAAGCTCGGCGTCGGTGAGGGTGATCGGATTGCCCCGGGTGCTGCTCGCGGTCAGAGTGTTCGCCACGATCTCGTCGAGATCCGCACGCCGCACGCCCAGGGTCGCCAGCCCAGGGATGCCGAGAGATCGCACCGTTTCCCGGAGCCAGTCGACGCCGTCCTCGATGGTGGCCTCCCGCCGGCCGGTCAGCAGCCGGGCGGCCTGGGAGTAGCGCTCGAGTGCGTGGCTGGCGGGGTCGCGCTCGCGGAGCGCGCGCACGTTGACCTCCACGACCGGCGCCAGCAGCGCAGCGCACACCGCCCCGTGCGCGGCGTCGACCATGCCGCCGATGACCCCGGCAAATCCGTGCACCGCACCGAGTTTGGCGTTCGCGAGGGAGAGCCCACCGAGCAGGCTGGCCAGCGCCATGTCGGTCCGTGCCGCCACGTCGGAGCCGTCCTGGAACGCCCGCACCAGGCTCTGCCCCGCGCGCCGCAGGCCCTCGGCGGCGAAACCGTCGGTGAGCGGCGTGGCCTGCGGGCAGACGAACGGCTCCAGGCATTGGGTCAGCGCATCGAGGCCGCTGGCCGCCGTCACCGCGGGCGGGCAGTCCAGGGTCAGCAGCGGGTCCACCAACGCCACCTTGGGCAGCATGAACTGGCTGCGCAGGCTGGCTTTGCGGCGATGCTCGGGTGAGGCGAGCACCGCGTTGGCGGTGACCTCGGATCCGGTCCCGGCCGTCGTGGGAACGGCGACGAACGGGACGGACGGCGCGGTGATCGGCGAGCCGCCGCCGATCACCTCGAGGTAGTCGAGCGGGTCACCACCGTTGCCCAGCAGCGCAGCCACCGCCTTGCCGAGGTCCAGCGCGCTGCCGCCGCCGATCGCGATGACCACGTCGGCCCCGCTGTTCCGGCCGGTCGTCACCGCCGCGCGGGCCATCTCGACCGTCGGCTCACCGGCGACGGTGACCACCTCTACCGGGATCGGCAGCGCATCGAGGAGGACCTGGTGCCGCTCCGGCCTGGTGCCGGTGAAGACCAACGCTCTGGAGCCCCAGCCGTCGATCAGCGCGGGCAGCTCCGCCGCGCGGCCGGGCCCGAAGACGACCCGATGGGCAGTGGCGAAATCGAAGGACGGCGGGGCCGTCACCGGCCCGTGCTCCAGCCGCTCTCCTGGGCCGGATGGACTGCGGTGAATTTGGTGGACTCCCGCGGTCGCGCCATCAGCTCGGCGACGGCGTCCCGCCAGACGGCGTAGTGCGAGGTGGCCTTGTGATCGACGGCGGCCTGCTCGTCCCGGTACACCTCGACGAACACAAAGTGCGCAGGGTCGGTCAGGTCCTGTGCGACGTCGAAGCGCAACACACCCGGCTCACCCAGCGACGCCTGGGCGTTGACCAACGTCGCGGCCAGGAATTCCGGGACTCGATCGGGATCGACATGGACCTGAATGTGGACGACCAGCATGCGCACCATCCTGGCCCCGCGGGCGGCGGCGGGCCAACCGGTGCGTCGGCGGCGGGGGCCGTCCGTGGGGCAGCGCCGACGAAAGACAGGCCCGCCGGCGAAGAACTGCCCGGCTCGTTGGACGGCGGGGCCGTCGTGCCGGTCAGCCGATGCGGCAGCCGGTCGGGTCGTTGATCGCCGGCGAATCCGTGGTCGCGGTCGACGTGCTGGAACCGCCGGGAGCGGGGACCGTGTCGGCAGCGGAGACGCCCGACCCGGCGAACAGGCCGGCGGCCACCAGGCCCGCGGCGATCAGCAGGCGGCCGGCCGCAGCGCCCGCCCGCCGGAGATCCGGGCTCGAACTGTCGACCATCAAATGGATCCTTTCGATGCGGGCGAGTTCCGTCACACAATGGCGAAGCGGGGAGGACGTTTGTCCGTACGTCAGGGTGAATAATTGCATGAATGCCGGGCCGGCATCAAGCACGCGCGGTGATCAACCGGTTCCCCGGCGTTCATTCGGCGGTACCGGCTCGAGTAACTCCGGCACGATCGTGTCGAATTTCGCGCCCGGTGTCCGAATCATCGCGGGCGGGCCGTTGACACCAGCCCGCCGGTTGCTCTGCGGTGCAGATCTCCCGCTCCTCGACACAGTTTGACCCCCGATCGAGGGGCAGGATCCTCCGATGATGCGCCGCGGTGACGCCGTGGCCCGGGCCGGCCGGGCCACCATCGCGCAGACCGGCATCTGGCCGCCAGCCGCTGTTTCCGGGCAGCGGTGCCCTTCCACGACGGCACTCCGCGCACCGGCGGCCGGCAGTAGGGTAGCGAGAGGTGCGAACCGCCCGGCGGGTATTGGCAGGATTCCGTCGGGTGCGAACCGAGTGATCGCTCGGCCACCGGTCAGGAGGGCCCGTGAGTGCATCCGGCCCGCACCCGACCACCGACAACGCTGTCCCTATCAGCGGTCACCTTCGACGGGGTTGCACGTCGCCATCGGCGAATCCATCCGCGGTCGGCACCTCGGTCGGCGTGCAACGCGGAGGGTCGGGAATTGCTCGAGCACGACCCAGCAGGAATGGCTGCGCCCCGCGGAATGGTCGTCGACGAATGGCGCGGGCCGGCGTTCCGGAGTCGCCGAACACCGCTGCAGCGAACCGCCGGGTGATGTCTGCGGCGCTTCGACGCGGATCGCTGATGCCGGGAATGCAGATGATCGATGGGCCGCAACCGGGTCGGCCTCGGGGCAAGCGCGGTGGGACACGTCGGCCCCTGGAAGTCCTGCTCGTCGACCGATAAGGGCGGCTCGGCCCGAACACGCCTCCCAGATCCGGCGGGATGATCTGGGGGGCGAGCCGGGTCAACGCGGCGATCGCCGCTTGTTCTTGCCTGGGGTCGTTGGCTGGGTACGCGCCAACAGGCCGCGAGCCACGGCGCGACGGAATTCAGTCGATTTCGATGGCGCTGCAACGCCTACCGGATGGTCAGATCTGATTGATGTTGCGTACCACGCGGTTCAGCCGACGAGTCAGCCACTCTGCCCGCTCGGCTTCCGGTCCGGTGACGCGTCCGAGGCCGGTCGAGATGACCGCCAGTTCCTCGACGTATCCCGTGCGCTCGGTGGGGGACCCTTCCTTCCAGGTCTGTTCGATCACGCTCAGCCTGCGGCTCATTGTTTCTACGCTCATGTTGGGTCTCCCTAGTTAATGCCCAGTCTACCCCCAGAACCTCATTTCCCCGGATCGGTTGCGCCGACCGCGGAGCACGGCGGGACCGTGGATAACGCTGACTCCGGGCTGCTGGGTGCCGTGCCGCAGCAACACAGACATACCTGCGGAACCCGCGGCGAGGACGTTCCAGGCCGTCCGATGCCGGCACCGCGACGGTCGGGTGGCAGCTGCTATCGACTGGGCGCCAACGGTTTTCGGCTCAGCTTTCGCCAGATCCAGCTCGACGGCGCGTGCCGGTCGAACAGCACGTACTCCCGTGCCGCGTCATCGAACAGGGTTGTCTCCAGGGCGCGCCGGTCAGCCGCGCGACCGGCAAGGAGCATTTCGTCACCTTCCGCCAGCAGGAAATCGTCGTCCGGGGTCAGCACCGCATCCTCGCCGCGACGGACCAGCATCGGCACCACCTTCAGCCGGCGGTCGCGGTCCTCCGGACTGCGGACCAGGTCGCCGAGCCTGGCCTCGCCGCCGGACAGCCACCCGACCAGGGCCGGCGCTTCCTTCCTGGTCAGCCGGATCTTCCACAGCGCAGGCAGGTGAAACCCGCAACGCCCGACCAGCTGCTCCACCAGTGCGGCCGCCCATTCGTCGCCCTTCGCCGGCATTTCCTGGATGAATCGCCACATCAGCGGGGTGCTGGTCTGCGCGTACACCTCGTGGGCGACCACCTCGGTGGGCACCAGCAGCGCGTCGAGCATCATCGCGGCGAACAACGGCGCGGTGGCCTGCCGGTTCTGCCGGGCCGCGACGAAAAGATCAGGGTTCGTCCGTCTGGCCGCCGCGACCAGCGACAGGTTGGTGGTGTCGTTGTCTGTACCGGCCACGAACCCGACGGCCGAGGCCAGATCCGCCTTGGCCAACACCTTCGGCTCGGACGCGTCACCGACGACCACCCAGGGTTCCATGGCGGCGTCCCCGACCGTGTCGGCCGGCTCGATCACCGTGATCTCCAGGCCCTCGTCGCGCAGGTCCGCGGCGAGGTGCCGACCGAAGCGGCCGTACCCGCAGAGCACCCACCGGCCGTCCTTCGGCGGTCGGCCCAGGATGGGCATTTCGGCGCCGGGCCCGCCCTCGAGCCAGGTCAGCAGCCGGTAGGAATTGGGCGCGCGCAGCGCCAGCCGCAACAGGTCGCCGAAGCGGTCGAACGGGTTGATCACGCTCGGCGTCCCGAACGCGTGCATGCGGTAGGTGATGGCGGGCGAGACGGTCCGGGCGACCACCTGAATGTCCGGCCGCAGCAGGGCCGCCGTCATGGTGACGGCCAGGTTCACCTCGTCGTTGTCGGTCAGCGCGAGCACCCCGGCGCAATCCGGGTGGTCCAGACCCGCCACCCCGAGGTGCTGCGGGTTGCCGGCGTCACCGACCAGGCCGGGCACGTCGGCGTGGTAGGCGGCCAGGTCAAGAGCGTCGATCCGTTCCGCGGACGAGTCGATCACCACGAACTGCTGGCCCAGTTCGTCGAAGGCCCTGCCCAGCAACTCGCCGGTCCGGCCGAACCCGGCAATCAGCAGGAACGGCTCCCGCAGCCGCGCCACCTTCCGGGAAAACCGTTGCATGGCAAGCGCTTCACGAAACGCCCTGTCCTGCAACAGGGTCAGCATCGAACCGATCGCGTAGGCCCAGCCGATGACGGTCAGATAGATGGTGAACGTGACCCACATCCGCTGTGGCGTGGTGAAGGCGAACGGGAGCTCGCCGAAACCGATCGTCGTCGCGGTGTAGCTCATGAAATAGAAGGCGTCGAAGAACCCCATCCGGAAGGGCTGGCCGGCCGAGTTCTGTCCCGGGATGATGGTCAGACCGAGCACGCTCAGCGCGAAGATCACGATGAGGGTGATCAGCGGGACCCGCATCCGCCGCATGATCAGGAAGATGGTCGCCGAGGCCTGCGCCCCGGAGGCGATCGGGAACGGCCGGCGCAATTTGCTCGGGTTGTCGTCGTCACGGCCGAACAACTGACGCCAGAAGATGAGCAGCGGATTGCTCACGGCGCCTCCTCAGCCGCGATGGAAGGACACGGTCTCGGTGACCAGCAGCACCACCGACACCAGGTTGGCCAGCAGCGCGCCGCCGGACATCGACACCATCGACGCGGTCGCCTGCGCGGTCAGGCCGTCAGCGGACACCTGCGTGGCGTACACCCAGACGAAGGCCGCGGTCAGCAATTGCAGGTCGGCGACCAGGCTGGTGGCCAGGTGCACCGCGCCGATCTGGGTCCGGTCGCCGAACTTCAACACCGTCGCGATCAGGCTGACCACGATCGCGGCGAACAGCTCGTACACGTTGTGCAGCTGGGGGTTGGAGATATCGCCGATGAAGAAGCCGAAGTTCATCGTCGCGGCGAGCAGGACGAAGAACCCGAAGATCACCTTCTCGAGGTTCATGACCCCCTCCAAGGCTGGCAGGACCCGGTTTGCCGTCGATCACGATCTTGCTGCATCCGGCGGTGGATTGCCCACCCAGCGTGCCGGTTGACCTTCGACCTCCGGTGGCGACGGGCCGACGGTGCGCCACCCACCGCCGACCCGTCCCGCCCGCGCCTCACTGCCAGACGGCCACGCTCCGGCGGACGGGCGTCGAATCGGAGTTCGCGAAAAGCTCCGGCGAGCGGGCCTGGATCCGTTCGATGTCGTCGAAGACGGCCCGCAGATGTTGCCGCATCAGGTTTTTCGCGAGATCGATATCGCTGGCAAGGACAGCTTTCAGGACCGCCTGGTGCTGGTCGGCGAACTTGGTGGGCGACGACGATTCGTTCAGCCCGAGCCGGCGAGCCCGGTCGAGATGACCCTTTGCCGCAACGACCGTGGGCCACGCATTGCCGTGCCCGCCGAGTCGCAGGAGTCCCTGGTGGAACTCTTCGTCGAGCGCGAAGAACTCGTCGAGGCCGATGTCGGGGGCGTGTTGCCGGTGCAGATTGGCCTGCAGTTCCCGGACCAGGTCGGCGTCCAGGTCGGCCGGAATGCTGTCCAGGGACGCAAGTTCAACCGCCTCCCGAAGGAACTGGGCATCGGCGACCTTCTCGGGGTCGACGCGGGAAACGAACGAGCCGACTTGCGGAAAGACCTGCACCAGGCCCTCTTCGGACAGCAGGATGAGGCTCTCCCGCACCGGGGTCCGGCTCACCCCGAGCGCCGCTGCCAGCTCGTTCTCCGATAACGCGCTGCCCGGTGGCAACTCCAGCGTGAGCATCTTGCTCCGGAGCGTGTCGTACACCCTGCGGCGATTCGTGCGCTGCTTCGCGGGCTGACCCATGCCGCCGATGCTAATCGACAGGGCCGGCATGGCAGTCCGACATACCAGTGGCACGCGGCTTCTCGTTGACCGGAATAGCGCAATGGTGTAAGCCAATCAGCATTCGGAATGACATCCGATGGGTAGGCGCCCGCCGATGCTCGAGTCCGCGGGCCGCTGCTGGATGTGGTCCCTGACCGGGTTCGTCGACCAGGTGTCGCGCTGAAACTGCAGCGGCGGCACGCACAGACTTCGGACCCGTAGCGCTGACCGAACCGCTGTCGAGTTCGCGTGACAGATGCCGGCCATCGAGGAGTCCACGCCTCCTGGAGCACCCACCGAAACCACAAGAATTGATCGGCAGCAGGTATTGCACACCTGCCCGACACCTGCTTGTATATCAGTACTGAACATCACGTCGATGAAGCCGGACCGGCCAAGGGAGTGGGATCTGTGAGCAAGATCGAACGCGCTGAGGTGCTGGTGACATCGCCGGGCAGAAATTTCGTCACCCTGCGGATCACCACGTCGGATGGGGTGACCGGACTGGGCGATGCGACGTTGAACGGTCGGGAGCTCGCCGTCGCGAGCTACCTACAGGACCACATCGTGCCCCTGTTGATCGGCAAGGACTCGTCCCGTATCGAGGACATGTGGCAATACCTGTACCGCGGTGTCTACTGGCGACGTGGTCCGGTGACCATGACGGCCATCTCGGCGGTGGATACGGCCCTCTGGGACATCAAGGGAAAGGTCGCCGGGCTGCCGGTGTACCAGCTCCTCGGCGGAGCATCCAGGGACGGCGTGATGGTCTACTCCCACGCCAGCGGCACCGACACCCCGTCGCTGCTCGACGACGTCGCCCGGTTCCTCGACCTCGGCTACAAGGCGGTCCGGGCGCAGGCCGCGGTGCCCAACATCGGCGGCTCCTACGGTGTGCGCAAGGGCAAGATCTACGAACCGGCGGCCACATCACTGCCCGACGAGCAGCCCTGGTCGACCGAGGCCTACCTGGATTTCGCCCCCACCTACCTCGAGGCCGTCCGGGACCGGTTCGGGTTCGGCTTCCACCTCCTGCACGACGTGCACCACCGGCTCACCCCGAACGAAGCCGCCCAGTTCGGCAAGCAGGTGGAGCCGTACCGGTTGTTCTGGATGGAGGACCCGACCCCCGCAGAGAACCAGGAGGCCTTCCGGCACATCCGCCGGCACACGACCACGCCCATCGCGGTCGGCGAGGCGCTGAACTCGATCTGGGACGTCCAGCACCTGATCACCGAGCAACTGATCGACTACGTGCGCACGACGGTGGTGCACGCCGGCGGCATCACCCATCTCAAGCGCATCTTCGACCTGGCCGACCTCTACCAGGTGCGAACCGGATCCCATGGGGCCACGGATCTTTCGCCGGTCACCCTGGCCGCGGCAGTGCATCTGGACCTGACCGTGCCGAACTTCGGCATCCAGGAATACATGCCGCACGCGGACGAGACCATGGAGGTCTTCCGCAGCGAGGTCACCTTCGCGGACGGCATGCTCTACCCCGGTGACGCACCAGGATTCGGCGTCGACTACGACGACGAGGCAGCAGCGCGGTTCCCCTACGAGGCCCGGTACCTGCCGGTGGCCCGCCGCCTCGACGGCTCCGTCCACGACTGGTGACGCCCACCATGAAACCCACCCTCAACCGGTCCACCCTGGCCGGCCTGGCACTGGCGCAGCGGCCGCTGGTCGACCCTCGCGAACTGAACACCCGGGTGGTGCACTTCGGGATCGGCGCCTTCCACCGGGCACACCAGGCGGTCTACACCGAGGCCGCCGCTGCCCGCTCCGGTGAACCCTGGGGCATCGCCGCTGTCGCTCCGGGGTCGCAAGCCGCGGTGACCGGACTCCGTGCGCAGGATTGCCTGTACTCGGTCACCGACCTGGCCGCCGGGAGAACCAGCACCCGAGTGGTCGGATCGGTCATCGACGCCCTCTTGCTGCGGCCCGACGCTGCCAGAATCCACGATCTGCTGTGCTCGCCGGAGACCAGCGTGGTCACCCTGACGGTGACCGAGAAGGGCTACTACCGTCGCTCGGACACCGGCGTCCTGGATACCGCGGCACCCGCGGTGGCTACCGACCTCGCCGGAACGGGCGGCGGTGCAGGTGACGCCGGCGAGGTGAGCACGGTCGTCGGCCGGCTCGCCACGTCCCTGGCCGCCCGGTATCGATCTGGCGGTGCCCCCATCAGCATCGTGTCCTGCGACAACATGGCCGGCAACGGTGCTGCGCTGGCGGGCGTCGTCCGCGGCTTCGTCCAGGCGTCGGGGTGGACCGACAAGGAAGCTGTGCTGGACTGGCTTTCCACCGCGGTCGCCTTCCCCGCCACCGTGGTGGACCGAATCGTGCCGGCCACCACCGAGGCGGACCGGTCGTCCGCAGCGGCGGCGCTCGGTCTGCGGGACGACATGGCCGTCGTCGGTGAGCCCTACCGGCAATGGGTCTTGGAAGATTCCTTCGCCGGCCCGCGACCACCCTGGGAGCTGGACGGGGCGCTGTTCGTCACCGATGTCGCGCCCTACCAATTGATGAAGTTGCGGCTGCTCAACGGCTCTCACTCTGCTTTGGCGTACCTGGGGCTGGCCGCCGGCTGCGAATCGATCACCGACGTCCTGCACACCGAGTGGGGCGAACGGCTGGTTCGTCAGCTGGCCGCCGAGGTGTCGCCCACCCTGCCCGATGTCGGTCTCGACGAGGCCAAGTACACCGACGACCTGGTCGACCGATTCAGCAACCCGGCCATGCGAGATCAGCTGCGGCGCATCGGCTCTGACGGATCACTCAAGATCGGTGAGCGTTGGTTGGGTGCGCTGCGCGAACTGCGTGCCGCGAAGGCCCGCACCCCGGTGCTGGAACTCGCGTTGGCCGGCTGGGTGAATGCCACCCGGCCATCCTCTGGGCCCACTCCTGACGGTGGACAGCACTTCGCTACCACCGATCCGGCGGCGGCAGCCCTCGCCGGTCACTGGCTCGCCGGAACCACTCCGACCGCGCTGATCGCCGGACTGCTCCGCGAGATCGGCGCCGCCGACCTCGCCGACGACAACGACCTGATCACTTCCATCGCCCAGCGGCTACCCGATGTGGCCGCGGGTCGGTTCGACATCTGACGCACCGAAGCACCTCTGCTCGACGTACCACGACGCGACGCCGTGCACAGCGCCGCTGGGATCGGGATTGCCAAGGCACTCTGCCTCACCCCAGCTCCACCCCCTCACCGGCGTCACGCCGAACTCGTCTTCACCATCTTGCAAAGGAGCACTCGATGACCAGCGCTGAAGCGTCCCTCCACGAGGGCGTCGCCACCCGAACAACCAAGGACCTTGTCAAGGCCGCGGTGTCCGGTTGGATGGGCACCGCTATGGAGTTCATGGATTTCCAGTTGTATTCGCTCGCCGCGGCGATCGTCTTCAACAAGATCTTCTTCCCGAATGTCAGCCCGGCGATCGGGTTGATCGCCGCGTTCGCCACCTATGGTGTCGGCTACGTCGCCCGCCTGGTCGGGGCCATCTACTTCGGCCGGATGGGCGACCGGATCGGTCGCAAGAAGGTCCTGTTCATCACCATTGCCCTGATGGGTGCGTCGACCACCCTGATCGGCTTCCTACCGACCTACGACGCCGTCGGCATCCTCGCGCCGATCCTGCTGGTCGCGCTGCGGCTGATCCAGGGCTTCGGGGCGGGCGCCGAAATCGCCGGTGCCACGGTGATGCTGGTCGAGTACGCGCCAAAGAAGCGGCGCGGCGTCATTGCCTCGCTGGTGTCACTCGGCACCAACTCCGGAACCCTTGCAGCTTCGGCGATCTGGGCGCTGCTGCTCAGCGTGCTCACCGAGGAGCAGCTGCTCAGCTGGGGCTGGCGGCTGCCGTTCATGCTCAGCTTCATCCTGCTGGGCTTCGCCCTCTGGCTGCGGGCCAACCTGAAGGAAAGCCCCGTCTTCGAGGAACGCCCGGACGTCGTCGACGGGGTCGCCCTGACCCGGCACGACCTGGAGGAGAAGGCCGCCAAGACCCACGAGAGTGTCCTCGAGGCCGGCCTCAAGCAACGCAAGGGCAAGGCATTCTTCATCGCGCTCGGTCTGCGGTTCGGCCAGGCCGGTAATTCCGGGCTGATCCAGACTTTCCTGGTCGGCTATATCGCCAGCACGCTGTTGATCAGCAAGTCCGTCGCCACCGAAGCCATCGTCTTCGGCTCGCTGGCCGGTTTCATCACCATCCCCGTCGTCGGCCTCCTCGGCGACCGTTTCGGCCGCCGGCCGATCTACATCACCCTCTCCGGTCTGACCATCCTGTTCGCTATCCCGATGCTGCTGCTGGTCACCAGCGGCAACAACGCGTCCCTGCTGCTGGCGATGATCATTGGCCTCAATATCGGTGTGCTGGGCCTGTTCTCACTGGAGAGCGTCACCATGGCCGAGCTGTTCGGATCCAGGACCCGGTTCACCCAGCTCGCCCTCGCCAAGGAGATCGGCGGCATCCTGGCCACGGCGATCGGACCGGTGGTCGCCGCCACCCTCACCGCCGTCACCGGCAGTTGGTGGCCCATCGCCGCCATGCTGGTCGTCTATTCGCTGATCACCCTGGTCTCCGCGCTGATCTCCCCGGAAACCAAGGGCCGCGACCTGGTCCGGCTCGAGGACGCGGTATGAAGGCCGTCGTCGTCCACGGGGCCGGCGATCTACGGATCGACCACGTGCCCGACCCGACGCCCGGCGCCGGCGAAGTGCTCATCACCGTGGAGTGGGGCGGGATCTGCGGATCCGACCTGGCCTACGTCCGGCACGGCTCGTCCGGCACCGCGGTGCTCCAGCAGCCGCTGGTCCTCGGCCACGAATTCGCCGGTCGGCTCGCGCAACTCGGCCCCGGTGTGACCGGATTGCAGGTGGGCCAACGGATCACCGTGCACCCGGCCACCCTGGTCGGCACGGGCGAGCTGCCCGCCCGGATCGCCGGCCGGACCAACCTGTACCCACAGATCCGCTACTGCGGGTCAGCGGCATTCGACCCGCACACCGACGGCGGGTTCAGCGAACTGAAAGTCGTTCGGGCGGAACAGGTCCGGTTGCTGCCGGACAACGTCAGCACCGAACACGGAGCGCTCGCCGAGCCGCTCGCCGTCGCCCTGCACGCGGTGAGTCGGGCCGGGGACCTCCGCGGCCGGGACGTCCTGGTTAACGGTGCCGGCCCGATCGGATCGCTGGTGGTCGCCGCGGCGAAATACCGGGGCGCGAAATCGGTGACCGCGGCGGATATTTCGGCGGCCTCGCTGTCCATTGCCAGCGCCATGGGGGCCGACGAGATCCGCAACCTGGCCGCCGGTGACGAGCTGCCGATGGATGCGGAATTGGTGTTCGAAGCCTCCGGTGCGGCCGCAGCATTGGGTTCCGCGCTGCGGGCAACCGCCCGGGGCGGCACCCTGGTGCAGGTCGGCAATCTCCCCGGCACGCCGGTCCCCGCCGTGCTGGGCGACCTCGTGACCAGGGAGATCACCTGGATCGGTTCCTACCGGTTCATCGACGAGATCACCGACGCCGTCCAGGCCATGCACGAGGGACTAAACCTGTCCCCACTGATCACCCACACCTTCAAGATCGACCAGGCCGTCGAAGCCATCGCGGTCGCCGGCGACCGGTCCACCGGCAGCAGCAAGGTCATGCTCCAGCTGAGTTGACCGGGAGCCCCCGATAGGCCGCATGGTGGGGCGGCCCATTGCCGACCCCACCATGCGGAAGCATTCTCGCCAGAAGATTCACCCCGAGACCAGGAATGTGCGGTGTCGCTCGATGACGACAATGACCGATCAGAACAGCGCACGGGCCGGATCGGTGGTCACGATCGGCGAGACCATGGCGCTGCTCACCGCTCCCAGCAAGGGACTGCACAGCGGGTCGTGCCTCCCCATCGGGATCGGGGGTGCCGAATCCAATGTCGCGATCGGACTCGCCCGGCTCGGGATTGCCAGTACCTGGATCAGCCGGCTCGGTGCCGACGCCTTCGGCGACCTCGTCACCAGGGAGATCCGCGCCGAAGGTGTCCGCGTCATCGCCCACCAGGACCCGCAGGCGCCGACCGGGATGATGATCAAGGAACACCGCAACGGGCAGCCATGGCGGGTCCGCTACTACCGCAGCGGCAGCGCCGCATCCCGATTGTCGCCGGCCGATATCGAGGAATCCGCCGTCGCCGGTGCCGATGTCCTGCACCTCACCGGCATCACTCCGGCTCTGGGTGCGAGGCCGCTGGCAGCCGTACACCGAGCCATCGACATCGCACACAGCGCAGGGACTCTCGTGTCCTTCGACGTCAACTATCGCAGCACCCTGTGGACCACGGCCGAGGCAGCACCGGTGCTGACCGGACTGGTAGCGCGCGCGGACCTGGTTTTCGCGGGGCCGGAGGAGGCCGCGCTGATCCTCGGCTGGGACCAACGACTCTCCGGGCAACCGAGCTTCGACGACGGCGAAGACCTCGCCCGCGGCCTGCTGAAACTGGGACCGAGCACCGTGGTCGTCAAACTCGGCGCACTCGGCGCCGTCGGCCTGGTCGGTGATCAGGCACACCGCTCCCCCGCCCAGCCGATCACCGTCGTCGACGCGGTGGGAGCCGGCGACGCGTTCGTGGCCGGGTACCTCAGCGAGCTCGTCAGCGGCGGGTCCGTCCCCGACTGTCTGGCCACCGGTAACGCACTCGGCGCCGCCGTCTGCCAGATCCCCGGCGACTGGGAGGGGCTACCCACCAGGGACGAACTCGACGACCCGACATTCGGCGGCGAAATCGTGAGGTGACCCGTTCCGGGACCGTATTTCACTCGAGCAGCCATTCGCACGATCGGACTGAAATGAGAACTCAGATGACCGAACAATCCTTGTTGAACAGGTGCAGCGTCGTCCCCGTCGTCGTGCTGCACGACGTCGAGCACGCACTGCCGCTCGGTGAGGCCCTGCTCGCGGGTGGCATCACCATCGCCGAAATCACCCTTCGGACGCCCGCCGGTATTCACGCGATTGAAGCCCTGGCATCGGCGCTGCCCGATCTTTACGTCGGCGCCGGATCGGTGCTCGTCGCCGATCAGGTTGATCAGGTCGTCGACGCCGGGGCGCAATTCGTCGTCAGTCCCGGCCTGTCCGTCGGTGTCCTGGCCCGCTCGCAGCAGCGAGGCGTGCCCGCCCTGCCCGGGGTGGCCACCGCCTCCGAGCTGATGACGGCGGTGAGCCTGGGGCTCCGGGAAGTGAAGTTCTTTCCTGCCGGCCTGCTGGGCGGGCCCGCCGCGATCCGCGCTCTCACCGCGCCCTTCACCGACATGTCTTTCATGCCCTCCGGCGGCGTGAACGCCGACAACATGACCGACTACCTCGCGATCAGCGCGGTGCCCGCTGTCAGTGGCAGTTGGATGGTCGATCCCGACCTCCTCGCCCAGGAACGCTGGGACGAGGTCACCAGCAGATCGGCGGCGGCCATCGCCACGGCAAACACCCACCGGCTCGCTCGAACCGCGGCCTGACCGGTGGCGCGATTGGCTGCGTCGAGCACGTCGCGGCCGGTGCGCAGCACCGAAAGGCCGGGGCGACGGATCGCCCCGGCCTTTCTCGGTTCCTACGGAATGACCATCATCGGCGCAGCTCAGGAGTGATCGTTCGCCATCCGCTTGGCTCCGCCGGGTGCGTCCACCGTGGTGGTCTGCGCAGCGGCCGCACGCGGGGAGCGCCACAACACCACGGCCATCACGATCAGCCACACGCACCAGGCGACGTAGCCGATGAAGTTCGTCATCGTCGCGGGTCCGACACCGAACGGAACCAGCACGCCGGTGGCGATGAGCGCCGCGGCGGCGTAGCCCAGGTAGCCGATCCAGCGCGGTGCGGTCAGCCGGGTCGACCGGCGGCACGCCAGGACGACCAGCACGGTGAAGGTGGCGGTCAGCGCGTACCCGATGGTCTCGCCGATGACGGTGCCCAGCCAGAAATGCAGTCGCTCGAAGGTGCGGTACGCATCCTCGGTGCGCCCGGCGACGGTCGCATCATCACTGACGCCGGGGATCAGGAGCACCCACCGGGACAGACCGATCACCTGGACGGTCGCCGCCGCGATGCCCACTCCGGCGATCCACCGGCCGAGGATTCCGCCGGCGAGGCGACCAAGCAGCACGCCAACCGGCGCCAGCAGCGCGGCGCTGATCACCAGCACGAGAAACCAACTGCTGACGGCGGTTTGGCTCTCCCGGAACGTCGCGAGGATGTGCTCGGTGGGTTCCTTGAGGATCTTGGGGTAGTCGAAGATCGAGCCGAGAGCGGTGAAGCCGGCGATGGCCAGCAGCGCGGCGCCGGCCATTCCGGAGGCGGCGAGGCGGCGGGTGGTGAGCGTGCTCATGATCGGTCCTTTGACTGAGAGAGTGGCTGGGTTGGGTGATTGATGTGGATCAGTGAGATGCAGGTGCGGTGGTCGCGGCCCTCGCCCGGTCCCGGTACCACTGCAGGGTGGCGCCCAATGCGTCATCCAGCGGCGTGCTGTGCTCACCGAACGCGGCGCGGAATTTGCTGTCGTCGACCACCCAGGGGTCGGTGAACTGGTACAGCGTGTGCAGGTACTCGCGCATCGCCGGCTTGACCAGCCCGAAGAGCGTCAGCGTGGTGCGCCCGGCGGCGAAGCTGCGCGGCTTGTGCCCGGCCAGCCCGTACACGGCGTCGATGATCTCTGTGGTGGTCCGGGTCTCGCCCACCGGCAGGTGCCAGATGGATCCGGTGGCGTCCGGGTGGGTCGCCAGCGTGATCAGCGCGGCGGCGACATCCGGTGTGTAGGAGTAGCTGTGCGGCTGGTTCGGGTTGCCCATCACCTGGGCGGTGCGGCCGGTCAGGGCCGTGCCGAAGACGGTGTCCCCCAACGCCGAATGGGCGGCGCCGGGACCGAAGTAGTCCGAGGCGCGGCCGATGGCGACCTGGACGCGGCCGGCGGCGTGGGCCTGCAACAGTTCGGCGGTCATCGCCGCCCGGGTGGCGGCTTTGGTCGAACTCGGCCGTTCCTGCATGGTCTCGACCAGCGGCCGGCCGCCGGTCGGTCCGTAGGCGTACAGGTTGTCCAGCACGACCAGTCGGGCACCCGCTGCTTCGGCTCCGGCGAGGACGCCACGTTGCAACGGCGGGAATTCCTGTGCCCACTCGGCGTAATTGGTCGCGTTCAGGCAGAAGTACACGGCGTCGGCGCCGGCGGCGACCCGGGTGGTGAATGCGGGATCGGTGGCGTCACCGGCGACGATCTGGGCGCCGGCGATCTCGCCGCGGCCGCTGCGATTGACGGCGGTGACATCGATGCCGTTGCTGACGAGTTGCTCGACGACGTGGCGGCCGACCTGGCCGGTTCCGAAGACGACGTGGCGGGTCATGATGCGCTCTTTTCGGTGGGGTTGACGGAGCTGTGGTCGACGGAGCTGGGGTCGACGGAGCGGCGGTCGAGGATGACTGGGAGGACGGCGGTGATGGCGGTGACGGTGATGGCGCCGAACGAGCCGAAGACGGTGAACTGGTCCTCGACCTGAATTCCTCCGATGGTGGTGACCGTCCAGCCGATCGCCCAGATCACGGCGAGCGCGGGCGGCCAGAGAAGGCTGATGCGACCCAGTGGTGCCCGGAGCACGACCGCCTGGGCGGCGCCGACGACGAGCCCGCAGATGGCGCCCTGGGTGACCAATGCGGTCAGGCTGGTGCCGAAACTGACTGCGGTGGCGCCGATCCCGAGGCCGACCATGAGGCCGACGGCGGTGGCCACGACCCAGCCGACGGCCGGCCCCCGACCGCGTCCGATGCTGAAACGGAGGCCCCACGCCTGGACGGCGCCGATGATCGCGCCGGTCAGCAGCCCGCCGGCCAGCGCCGCCACGGTGCTGTCGACCGGTCCGACGATGATCATCGCGGCGAGCCCGCCTGCCGGGAAACCGAGGAACGTCACCATCCAGCGGGCTGCGGTGCGCAGCCATTGGCTGCGGGTGTGGGGTGAATCGGTGTCGCCGTGCACGACGGTGGCGGCGGAAGGGTCAGACATGGTGGCTCCCTGAGCTCGGGGTGGGCGGGCGGGTCGAAGCAGGCGCGTTGGGCGGGCGGGTCAAGGCAGCGCGTTGGGTGGGCGGGACAGGTCGGGCGGGTCACGGCGTTTCGCGTAGGGCGGGCGGGTCAGGTCGGGCGCGCGTTGGGCGGGCGGGACGTGGCCGGCGCAGTTGGTGAGCTGGGGGTTTGCTGCTCGGACGGGCACGACGGGGTGTGCTGAGCGGCGATCCAGGCGGCCAGGACGCTGTCCGGGTAGTCCGCCAGGTGGTCCCGGACAAGGGCGTCGAGCCGGTCCTCGTCGGTACCGAAGTGGGCGATCGCAATGGTGACGAGCTGGCGGTCACGCGTTGTCGAGGCACACATCGCGGCGCCCGCCAGCCATGGATCCGGTTCGGCGGTCACCAGCGCCGCCGCCACCAGCACCGCCGGTGACGTGCTGGTGGCGGCTGCGCCGAGGATGTCGGGGGTGGCTGCGGTGTCACCGCCGATCAACCGGCGGAGCAGGTACTCGGTGTCTTCGGGCATGACAGCAACTATCGAAGGGTGCGCTGACGCTGCGCTGATGCTCCGCTGACGGCCTTCCGGCCCGTGCCGTCAGGGTTAGACAGTCGGCCGTCAGGAATGCTGTTGACGGGGTTCCGGCTGTCGCGGTCCGAGTGCGGCCGGCCGGCGACGGCGCACTCAGCGCCGCTTTTCCCTACTCGGCGCCGGATTATTCCGGAGCCAAGACATCAAAACCGGCGCTCAGTGGGCCCCGGGAACACCGGCTGGTGTATCGGGCGCGCTGGATACGCTCGGCGGATGGAGCAGCGCCCGTCGCCGACGACCGGCCAGCGCCCCTCGACGGACGTCACCGTGGTGGTGGACGTGGCCAACGTGATGGGCTCACGGCCGGATGGCTGGTGGCGTGACCGCAGGGCCGCCGCCACCCGGTTGCTCGCGGCGCTGACTCAGCTGCCCGGCCTCGACACCACCGGGCCCGGCAACGAAAAGCTCTGCATCGTCGGCGTTGTCGCGGTACTCGAGGGCGCGGCCCGCGGGGCCACCAGCCCCGGCGTGGATCGGATCGTCGAACCGTCGTCGACGTCCTCGGTCGTCACCGGCAGCGGCGACCGGACCGAGCGGCTCGACCCGACCACCGTGCAGGTAGTCGACGCCGAGCATGACGGTGACTCGGCGATCGTCGCCGTGACCGAAAAGCTGGTCGGGACAACGGCAACGCCCACCGACAGCGCCGACCGGGTGGTGGTGCTCGTCGTCACCGCGGACCGTGGGCTCCGCATTCGCCTTCCCGCCGGCACGATGATCGCCGGGCCGGACTGGCTGAACAAGCTGATCGGTCGCTGACCGGGGCCCCCGCCCCGGTGCTTCCTGCGCCGCCCGGTGAACGAAGGATCGCCAGTCCAGCCGAGATCAGGACGCCGGGGCGATATCGTCGGCGTCCAGCAGGGACCTCGCGCGGTCGGCGTCGAGCCGATCGCCCTCGGTGAGCTTGTGGCCCGGAGCGGCCATCAGCGCATCCGCGCGGTCGAGCAGCTCGGTGCCGCCGACGAGGTCGCCGGCCGCTGCCCGCAGGCCTGCCAGCGCGTCCAACGCGAGCACTTGAACCTCGAGATCGTTTGCTGCTTCGGCCTTCTCGAGAATGACGGCCAGTCGCCCGGCGGCACCGGGCACGGCGTCCTGAGCGTCCATCGCGGCGAGCAGGCACTGCGCCACCGCTGCCTCGTCTCCTCCGCCGGAGGCCTGGAACCAGGCGTCGGCCGCGGCGATCGTCGACCGCGCCGCTTCCAGATCGCCGACTTCCCGCTGCAGCCGGCCGAGGTGCATGCGGGACAGCGCGAGGGATCGCATCAACCCGACCGCGCGGATGATCTCGATGCCCTGCTCCAGGGTGCTGATCGCCGCCAGGTGATCGCCCGACAACTGCAGCACCCTGCCGAGGTTCGCCAGGTGGAAGCCTTCCGCGGCCGAGGCGCCGACACGGTGAGCGGCATCGGCGGCCCGCCGGAAATGATCGGCGGCGTCAGGCAGTCGCTGCTCGGCCTGCGCGAGCGAACCGAGAATCGCCTCGACGTGGCTGGTGAGCCAGTCGTCGCCGATGGCCGGCAGCAGCGGGACGGCTTCCTCGCCGGCGGCGAGGACGGCGGCCACGTCACCGGCGGCGAACCCCGCGTACCCGACGATGACGTCGCCCATCGTCACATCCCACGGCCGCAGCCCGTCTGCTGCATCCGCGCGCCACTGCCGCAGAAGCTCGATCGACGCCCGCGGACGGCCGGCGTGCAGCAGCGCGAACGCCAGCGAAAACCGGCTCGCCGCAATCACTTGCGGATCATCGGTGGTGTCGGCCACCTCGACGGCACGCTCGGCCTCCTTCGTGGCCCGCTCGATGTCGCCGCCGACCTCGTTCCAGCCGATGTACGCCAGGGCCAGCGCGCGCTGATCCGCCGGCGCGAGGTGATCGGCAGCCTGGAGCGCCGCGCGGCTCCGCGTCGCCGCCGCTGCACCTTCGCCGAGCACGACCGCGGTCCAGCCGAAGGCATTGGCGATCCGCAGGCCGAGCATGGGGTCGTGCTCGGCCGTCCAGGCCAGAGCGGCGTCGATGTTTGCCCGCTCATGGGTGGCAAGGGCCAGGTGGGTCACCTGGCGAGGTCCCTGTTGCTCGGCGACCGCGAGGTCGGCGGCCGCTCCGATCCACCCGGCATGCGCGGCGTACGCGACCTCCGCGTCCCCGGATTCGGTGAGCCGGGCGAGGGCGAAGGCGCGAACGCTGTCCAACAGCCGGTACCGAACGGCGCCCGCGTCGCCGAAATCGACCGCGACCAGTGACCGATCGGCCAGCCGCCCGATGACGTCGACGGCCGAGTCCGCCGGGACACCCAACGCGGACACCACGTGCTCGGCGGCGGCCAGCGGGGCTCCGCCGGAAAAGCAGGCCAACGCCCACAGCCCCCGCTGGTCGTCGGGGAACAGCAGGTCGTAGCTCCAGGAGATTGCGGCGCCGAGCGCCCGGTGCCGCTCGGGCCGGCGGCTGGCGGGGTCGCTGAGCAGGGCGAAGCGGTCGTCGAGCCGACGGGCGATCTCCTGGACGGACAGCGCCTTGGTCCTGGCCGCGGCCAACTCGATCGCCAGCGGCAGCCCGTCCAGCGACCGGCAGAGGTCCTCGATGGTCGCGGCGGCGTCGGGATCCAGCACGAACGACTTGCGCCGCTCGGCCGCGCGCTGCGCGAACAACGCGACCGAATCGGCGATCGGCAGCGGCTCCACCGGGTACGCCTGCTCGCCGTCGATGCCCAGCGGCATCTGGCTGGTGGCGAGCACCGTCAGCCCAGGCGCCGCGTTCAGCAGACGATCGGTGAGGTCGGCAACCGGGTCGCCGAGGTGCTCGCAGTTGTCCAGCACCAGCAGCAGGCTGCTGCCGCGAAGCCGATCGATCAGCATTGCCTCGGTGGCGCCGGCGATGGCGAGTGACTCGCCCACCGCCAGCGGCAAGGCGGCGGGCGTTCGGGCGTTCTCGAGCCGGACCAGCCACTCACCGTCGGGGTGGTGCAGGCCGCGGGCGACCTCGATCGCCAACCGGGTCTTGCCGACGCCGGCCGGCCCGACCAGGGTCACCAGCCGGTGCCCGGCGAGCAGGGCGGTGATCTCGCCCTGTTCATCCTGCCGACCGACCAGCCCCGCCGACAGCGTCGGCAGGTTGCCGGGTTCCCTGGTCGCGGCTGCGGCGGGTCGCTCGGGTGGTGGCGTGCGGCGGGGATCGGGACCGGCCGAGCGGTCGAGAGTGGGGTCGCGCAGCAGTACCCGTTGCTCGATGGCCTGCAGTTCAGGGCCGGGATCTAGGCCGAGTTCGTCGGCGATTTGGTCCTTGATGCGCCGGTAGGCGGCGAGGGCGTCCCCCGGCCGACCGCTCCGGTACAGCGCCGTGATCAGCAGCGCCCACAGCCCTTCCCGCATCGGGTGTTGGTCGACCAGCGCCTCGAGCTCGCCGACGACGTCCGCGGCGGCACCGAGGTCGAGCCGGGAAGCCAGCACATCCTCGATCAATCCCAGGCGGAGCTCTTCCCACCGGGTTCGGTGCGGCATCAGCCATTCGCCGTCGCCGCCGTCGGCGAAGATCTCCCCGCGGAACATCGCGAGCGCCTGCGTGCACACCTGCACCGCTCGCGCGGCATCGCCGTCGTTGCGCAACGTTCTGGCTGTGTCGGCCAGTCGCACCACAGCAAGGGCGTCGATCGCTTCGGGGTCCACGTCAAGGACGTACCCGCCGCGACCGCCGGAGAGCACGGCCGCGTCGCCCAGGGCACGACGGAGGATGGATGCCTTGGCCTGCAGCGTGTTTCTGGCGGTGGCATCCGCGCCGGCACCCAGAGATCCTCGATCAGCCGGTCGGCGCGAACGGTGGTGCCGGCGTCGAGAGCCAGCCTGATCAGCAACTCCGTGGTCTTGCCGGACGCCACGGGAATCCGTACACCGTCGCGGCGGAGTTCGGTGGGACCGAGCACCGAGATGGTGAGCATAGTGCGCTGATTCTAGGGCCCGATTCGGAGCAATCTCGAGAGCGGACCCTCAAGTCCGCGGCACCCGGAAGACCTCAGTCGAGATTTATCCCGGCGCAGCAGGGGTCAGTCTGATTGGGCAAAATCAACAAAGCGCGAATTCTTTCCGGCGACGAATCCCGCTCGGCGTATCCGGCTCCGCTGAACGGCGCAGAGCCGGCCGCAGTCCCTCCCTCGGCAGCGAGCGAGGAATTCATTCCACCGACGTCCACGGGCGATTGTTCATGCGATTCATCATCGGTAAGGCTTCCCTCATCAGCATCGGGAAATTCCGTGCCGGGTGCAGTAACGACGTCCGGCCGCCGGCAGAGAAGCCCAGCGAGGAGAACCAGTGATTCCCGCAATGGAACGCGTCCCAAGAACGATGCAAGCTACCCGACGTAATGGATTCCGTAAGGGCAGCGCGGGGCCGGCTGGTCTTCGCGAAGCGGGGTTGCGCCCTTCGGATAGATCTGGGTGATCTCCAGCACTGCCGGCACGGCACCATCCTGATCGGAACTGGTGAAGACGTTGGACACATAGTGCGGTTCAACCTCGGTGAATGCCTCCCCCGCAGTGAACTTCGTTGCGGTGCAACCTACTTGGCGCCAGACGGCGCCGGATCTGACATTCGCGATCACAATGCCCGGGTGGCTGTGCCAGCCCGAAAACGAGCCGATCGGATAGTTGAGCTCGAAGGAGGCGACATCGACGTCACCTTTGACCTTGAGTTCGACGCCGTCATTCTTGGCTCTGGCCGGCCCGTCCAAGGTTCCCGTCACGGTGCCGGGCGGAGTGGTTCGGAAAGTCGCGGGGAGGTCCGGAAACGATGGTGGGCCAGATGCCGGGGTCGCCAGCGCGGCCGTGCCAAGAGCGCCCGAAGCGGCCAGCGCGATAACAGCGCCCACCACGACTTTCATTCTCATTTTCATCGGATTGCTCCTCGGTGCAGGCGATGGAATCGGGAGGTAGCCAGTTGGATTCCGCGGCGCCGCGAAAAATTCCCCCAACGAACGTCTGATTTCTAGTCTTCGTCCCGCGAACGCGATACCGCCGCCTGGATGAATCCACGGACGCACGATCGTGTCAACCGGGTTCCGCAACGACAATGGAGCAAGGAGTACTACCCCCGGGAGTGGTTCGGGGCATGCAGCCGTCACAATGCGTCGACGACGACCGCGACGGACTCGGCTCGGGGATTCGGGTCCGCGTGTTCTCGACCGACCGCGCTTCGCCGGCCCCTCCACTGCGCGGATGAAATCGTTCACTCGCGTCACAGCCCGTCCCACAACCCCGGGCCTTCAGCCGCGCCGGCAACGTTGATCCGCGCCGGGTGGTGGGGCTGGGGCAGGGCGGGGTGGGTCAGCCGGTTGGGGCTGGGTTGGGGTCGGGGCGGAGGCGGCCGTAGCGCTCGGCGAGCTGGCGGACGGACGCGGCGAGTTCCGGGCTCAGTCCATGCGGCGACATCCGCCAGGACCAGTTCCCGACAAAGACCGACGGATCGTTCATCCGCGCGTTGTTGTCCAGCACGTGCAGGTCCTGGATCGGGATGACCGCGACGTCCGCTCGCGAGCCCATCGCCGCCTCGATGAACGACCAGACCACCCGGCCGATATCCGCACCCGGATCGACCTGGTAATAGCGGGCGATGTCCGCGCGCAGTCCTGGTTCCAGGCCGGCCCACCAACCGGCGACGGTCTCGTTGTCGTGGGTGCCGGTGTAGACAATGCACGACGTCGGGAAAGCGTGCGGTTGGTGCGGGTTGTCCGGTGTGCCGTCGAATCCGAATTGCAGGATCCGCATCCCGAACAGGCCGTTGGCATCGCGCAGGGTATGGACATCCTGGTCCAGCGTGCCAAGGTCCTCCGCCACGAAGGGCAGCGTCGGAAACTCCCGCCGTAATACATCGAAGAACGCCTGGCCCGGGCCGGGGACCCAGCGACCACCTCGCGCATCCGCCGCGTCGGCGGGAATTTCCCAGTAGGCGGACAGTGCCCGGAAATGGTCGATCCGCACGATGTCGGTCAGCTGCAGGCAGCGCCGCAGCCGCTCCACCCACCAGCGAAAGCCGTTCTGCGCCATTAGATCCCAGCGGTACAGAGGGTTGCCCCAGAGCTGGCCGGTCTCGCTGAAATAGTCCGGCGGGACGCCGGATTGGGCCAGGAACGCGCCGTCCGCATCGAGCTGGAATTGTTCCTGGTTCAACCAGACGTCGGCCGAATCGTGATTGACATAGATCGGCAGGTCACCCAGCACCCGGATGCCCTTGAGATTCGCATGCGCCCGCAGCGCCGACCATTGCAGGTCGAAGAAGAAGAACAATGTTTCCCACACCGCGATACGGTCGGCCAGCTGCGTTCGCGACCCGTTCAGCGCCGCTGTGTCGCGGGTCCGTAAGGCCCGCGGCCACCGCCACCACGGGGCGTTGTCGAACTCCTCCTTCAATGCAAAGAAATGGGCGGTGTCCGCGAGCCAGAATTCTTCTCGCCGGAATTGCTCCAGCCGCTCGCGCCAGGGGTGCTTGTCGTTCGCGAGGAGCGCCGATGCCGCCTTCAGCAATTGCGGACGCTTGGTGCTCGCCAGGTCCGCGAACGGCACCCGCGCATCGATGATCTCGTCGTGCAGAACGGGACTGTCATCCGTGGCGCCCAGCAGGCCCGCCTGGTGCAGATGAGCCAGGTCCACCAACCACGGGTTGCCGGCGAATGCCGAATAGCTGAAGTACGGGGAGTCGTACTGCCCGTTGAGGGTCAGCGGCAGGATCTGCCAGATCGCGGCGCCGGTGTCGGCCAGCCAGTCGACGAACTGGTACGCCTCGGCACCGAGGGTGCCGATGTCCTCGCGCCCGAACAGGCTGGACGGGTGCAGCAGGATGCCGAACTCCCGACCTGCGAAGGGCGAGTTGGTGACCATGCGCGCCATCCTGGCAGGTCAGCGCCCGTCTCGCAGACTCGGCGGAGCGCTCAGGATCCGCCAGACCTGGCATGGGACCGGCCGCCGCCGAGTGACGGCAACTGCTGTGGTGGGAGCACCTGAGGAACCGAGCGTTGCTGTGTGGTCGGCGCCTGCGCGAGGTTGTCGTCATCCGACTGGCCGAATTCGTCGGCCCCGGCCCCGGGGGTGGCCGCGGGTGACGTCGTGCCGGCCGCGGGGTCGTCCTTCGTCGCGTTCGCGTACGCCAGTCCGGCGGTGATGCCGATCGAGGACACCGCTGCCGCTCCGACGACCACAACTGTCGCCCGCCGGACTCGGCGCCGCAGCGCAAGTCCGGAGTTCTCCGGGCCGATCACCATGACAACAGCCGTCCTTCCGTGGTGCGAGTTCCACGTGATCCGAGTTCCACCGCGATCCCGACCAGGTCGCCGTCGACCGATGCGGACCGCTCTTCTAGTGCGACTGTCCACGATCTGCCTGTGGTCGTGCTGTGCATTTCGTCGCGGCTCGGTGTACGGCGGGTCGGCCTCTCGACGGCGGCTCCTGCGATGTCCACTCCGGTGGTGCTGCTGAGTCCCACTCGAGCGTCCCTCAGGCGCACTGGGGCCAGGCCGGCTCAGGCGCATTGGGGCTGGCCGGCGTTCACCGCCGACAAGGCTGTCGTGCTGGGTGCCGAATTCTGGGCGGCGGGGGAACCGCCCACCCCCGAGTCCGCGGACCCCGAGGTCGCGCCCGCTGATACCGCTGTCCGGACACTGGGCTCGCTCGGCAGTTGCTGGTCATTGACCAGTGCCTGGAAGACGGCCGCCGCTGCGGTGTCCAGGTCGAGTCCGTCCGGATTGGATTCGCTCGTATGCGTGGGCAGCGTGTAGAACGTCACCTTCGCCGGATCCGGCGTGCCGAAGGACTGCGCCAATGCGACCAGGTCGTCAACGGTGACATTGTCGGTGTAGGTGTTCTGCACGAACGCCTGCAGGAAGGCGTTCAGGCGGGCAGGGCTCAGCAGAGTGCCGGCGCTGGTCACCTGGCGTAGCAACGCCGACAGGACCACTTGCTGGCGCCTGATACGGCCTAGGTCGCCGGTCGGGTCCCCTTCGACCTTGCGGGCCCGGACCAGGTTCAGCGCGGTGTCGCCGCGGATGAGTTGCTCGCCCGCGGTCGGGATGACCGTGCCCAGTTCCGCGTCGATGACCGGCCGGCACAGGTTCACCTCGACTCCGCCGACCGCGTCGACCATGGCCTGGAAACCGACGAAGTCGATACCGATGACCCTGTCGATCCGCAGGCCGGTCAACTGCTGCACGGCTGTGACGGTGCACGCCGGCCCGCCGACCGCGTAGGCGTTGGTGATCTTCCACATTTCGCCGGCGGAGACC
The DNA here is from genome assembly GCA_963709895.1 of uncultured Actinomycetota bacterium. Classification (GTDB taxonomy): domain Bacteria; phylum Actinomycetota; class Actinomycetes; order Mycobacteriales; family Nakamurellaceae; genus Nakamurella. The sequence goes on from CAVPYD010000024.1 coordinate 58,066, forward strand.
GGCTGATCGCTGTTCGAGACCACCCCATTGCTCCATTGCTTGCAGTGGGGTGCGGGGATTTCGAGGTCGCGAGGGATGGAGAGCACGGTCACGTGCTGCCGATCGGCGCTGATATGCGCAACCATCAACGTGTCCGACTGCGAGACCGACGTGTCGACGCTGCCGTTGTCATTGCCGGCGTTCCCGTTCGCACCGGCTCTGCTGTCCGAACCGAGCAGCAGGATGTTCTCGGCTGGAAAGGTCGCCGCCGTCCCGCCGTCCGGTGCCGGAGTTGCACTGGCGCTCACGATGTTGCTGTCGGTGGTGTTGACGGCCTGAACGCTTCTGGAATCGATCCCGGCATCGGCGCTCGACTTGATGGACCATTCCGTGCCGGTCGCCGCGAGCACCAGGACAGCGAGGGCGGCGACCAGCGCGCGGCCACCGATCCGCGCGGCCCGTCGACGGGAATTGTCGTGTGTCACGCCGAACCGGTGACGTCCAGGGACGACCGGCGATGATGGCTCCGGACCGTTGCGGGTGCCTTCCGCAGGGATCCCTCGATCGTCGCTCACCGACACTCCTCTCGGGTGATCAGAGTCGGCTACCCAGGCCACCGTCGCAATAGGTCACTTTCCCGGGAAATGAGTACCCATTTGGCGCAGGCTCAAACACCAAGGTACGAATGAATCGATGAATTGTCATCTTTCCGGTGAGCGGACTGTGCCCCGGCTGTGAACCCGTTGAGTCGCCAGGGCTTTGCTGGTCGGGGCGCCGCACCGGCGGCCAACACCAGCGCGCCGCGTTCTCTCGACATTTCGGGACCAAAGTCCCGGTCTCGCAGGGCCACAGACCCCTTCTACGGACAGTGACGAGGCCGGATAGTGCGGTGCAGGGCCGGCCACTCCTGTGCCAGCCGCCCGCCTGGAGGTCCGATGGACCCGATCTACTCGGCCAGCATCTCCGATCCAGCCACGTACGTCGGCTGGGGCTGGCTCTCTATCTCTGTTCCCAACCTGATCGTCATCCTGGTGATGATCGTGCTGTTCGTCCTGGCCATCGTGCTTCCGTTCCCGAAGGGGCGGGACAAGTCATGACCACCACGAGCCCGATCCCCGCGGCCGAGTCGGCCGCCACTCCCGCCGAGCAGCCCGTCGGGCTTCATCAGCCGCCGGACGAGCCGCCGCCGGCCCGGGATGCCGACCCCGCCGCAGAGGACACCGACGCGGGCACCTGGACCGGCGGCCTGCGCCGGGCGTGGATGCGGAAGCTACCCCCGGACAAGCTGTTGCCGGAGCGGCAACCCGCCTTTGTCGCATCGTGGATCTACATCTTCGGGGTGGCGACCCTGGCGGCATTCCTGGTCATCCTGGCGACGGGCCTGGTCCTCGCGTTCACCGGCCCCGCCTGGTACCACACGTCGTCGCTGGGCCACTTCACCAACAGCATGCACTTCTGGAGCGTCCAGCTGTTCTTCGTGTTCATGGTCGTCCACCTGTGGGGCAAGTTCTGGATGGCCGCCTGGCGCGGGCGCCGGGTGATGACCTGGATCACCGGGGCGGTGGCCTTCCTGGCCTCCATCGGAACGGCGTTCACCGGCTACCTGGTGCAGACGAACTTCGATTCTCAGTGGATTTCCTTCGAGGCCAAGGACGGGCTCAACGCCGTCGGCATCGGCGCGTTCTTCAACGTGGCGAATCTCGGGCAGATGCTGCTCCTGCACGCCTGCCTGCTGCCCCTCGTCGTCGGGGTGATCGTGGTGTGGCACGTCCTGATGGTCCGGCGGCGGGGTGTGGTGCCGCCGATAGATGCTGTGGACACTGATGTTTCGGACGCACCACAGCCCGACGCCACGGTTGCGGAGGCGCGGCCATGAGCACCACCACCAGCGACCCGCAAGCGGCCGGCGAAGCGCACCGATATCGCGAGCCGGGAATGGAAAGGCCCGTGGCGGCGCTACGACATCATCAAGGAAGGCGTCATCGCGATCGTCGTGGTGAGCATCCTGACGGTGTTGCTGGCCGGTCTGTTCAGCTCTCCCGACGAACCGCAGTTGACGTTCCAGGGTTGGGCCAGCAGCGCGCCGGACAACTTCTATGCCACCGCCGTGCAGGAACTGGCCGGCACCAGCGCGTCCGCGAGCTACGGGCCGCCGTACAACACCGCCGGGGAGGGGATCGCCGTCGGGCCGTTGGCCCCGCAGAAGTGGTTCGGCGTCACGCATCCGGTCGACGCCGCGAACGACTTCGTCATCACCCCGCTGCGCGCCCAGACCCAGTCCACCGAGATCACCACCGCCCTCGCGACGTGGGACGCCGCGACCGCCGATCAGCAAACGGCGTGGGCGACGGCCTACGACACCGCGTTGACCGACGCCGGGGGTGACGTCACCGCTGTCGCGGCAGGCGATTACGGCCCGGTCCCGGTGCTCGCACAGGGGCTGACCGACATGGCCGCTGCCGGCGCGCTGGACGGCATCCTGATCTCGCAGGGCGGCTTCTACCAGACCGATTTCACCAAACAGGTGCTGTTCATGGGAGACGGTTCCTACCTGGACGACGCCGCCACCGCGGCGAATCTGCAGGGCAACACCTGGGGAATGATGAACGAGACCGGCAGCTATCCCGGTCAGGCCTGGCTCTGGTTGTACTCGTTCTGGTATCAGATCCCGCAGTTCAACTCCGAGGACCCCGAGGATTACCTGACCAGTCACGCGGACGCGATCATCTTCTACATCATGGCCGTGCTGTCGCTGGTGCTGATCTTCCTGCCGTACATTCCCGGGCTTCGCTCGATACCGCGATGGATCCCCCTGCACCGGCTGATCTGGCGCGACTTCTACCGCACGCAGGCACAGTCGCTCGCTCCGCGAACCTGACGGCCACTGTCAACCGCAGACGACCGCGGACGACCACTGACGAACCTGACCGAACCTGACAACCACAGTTCGCGCCGTCCCGACCACGGGCGGCGCGAACTGCGGTCAGCGGTGTGCGCCGGTCGGCGCGCTCATAGACCGGCGCGGGACGGCACTGTGACGGCCGAAACAGCCTGGGAGGCAGTCAGTCCTCGCCGCTCGGTGAGAGTGAGGTAGCCGACGCCGACTGCGATCAGCACCGCCAGGACCACGCTGACCATGCCAGGACCGACCCCGAGACCGCCGCGATCCGCGCCCACCCCCACCCAGTCGGCGAACGACGCGCCCAGCGGCCTGGTCACGATGTAGGCGAACCAGAACGCGACAATGGCGTTCAATCCGAAGAACCGGTAGCCGACTGCCGGGATCAGGATGATCACGCCGAACAGCACACCCGCGGCGAGGTATCCGAGGTTGAACGTGACGGCGACGAGATCACCGGCGGCCGTGCCGAGCGCGAAGGTGGCCATCACCGCAGCCCAGTAGAAGGCTTCCCTGCGCCGGGTGCGGATGCTGTGGATCGACAGGGTGTGCTCGGACCGGTACCAGAGCGCGAAGATCGCCGCCAACGCGACAGCGAAAAAGATCGTCGACGCCACATACGGGATTCCGAAACCGACGTGCAGCACATCCGCCGCCATCGTGCCGAAAACGCCGACCATGGCAACGGCGAGCCAGTACACCCACGGGACATACCGCCGCGTCGCGAACTGCAGGGCCAGCGCGAGGACGAGCGCGACGCCGCCAATCGCCACCGCGAGCACCGGCGGCAGCACATGGACGAGGTAGTCCGAGGTGGATTCGCCGAACCCGGTCGTCATCGCCTTGATGACCCAGAATGCGACGGTCACCTGCGGAACCTTGCTCGCGGCCAGTCGAACCGTCGTCCCGCCGGTCCGGTGATGGTCATTCGTCATGGACGTCAACTCTCCTCGATGTGATTTATGGTCGGGATGTGGCCGAACTGCTGGTGGTGGAGGACGACGCCACCATCGGAAACGTCCTGGCCTCCAGCCTGCGCACGCACGGCCACACCGTGGTGCTGGCGACATCCGGGCGCGCGGCGTTGTCCGCGGCCGGTGGGCGGATGTTCGACCTGGCGTTGCTCGACCTCGGACTGCCCGACATGGACGGCATCGAGGTCTGCCGACGCCTGCGGGCAGCCCAGCCGATCTGCGTGCTGGTGGTGCTGACCGCGCGGGACGAGGAGATCGACGTCGTCGTCGGCCTGGAAGCCGGCGCGGATGACTACCTGACCAAGCCGTTCCGGTTGGCCGAACTGCTCGCCAGGGTGCGAGCGCACCTGCGGCGCGGCGCCGGGGCACCCGCGGACCAGGAACGCGCCGGCCGCGTGCTGGCCGTCGGCAACCTCGAGGTCGACCTCGGAGCCCGGCAGGCGCGGCTCGGCCGGGACGAAATCCTGTTGCGGCCCAAGGAATTCGAGCTGCTCGCCAGGCTGGCCAGTGAGCCCGAGGTGGCCGTCAGCCGGGCGAGTCTGATGGCCGACGTCTGGGACGAGAACTGGCACGGCTCCACCAAGACACTCGACATGCATGTCGCCGCGCTGCGCCGAAAGCTCACGGCTGCCGCCGGAAGCACCGGCCATGCGGCGCCCGAGATCGTCACCCTGCGCGCCCACGGCTTTCGCCTGCAGCCGCCGGCAGGGTCGAACGGTCCGTGAGCAGGACGCCGCGGCGCTCGCCGGGGCGCGGGTCACTGGATCAGACGCCCGTTCATCCAGCACGAGCCGGCGGTCGGCGGGTGCGGCGAGCGCTGCACGCTGTCCGGTCACCACGACGGCCTTGCCCATGCGTGCGTAGTCCTGCAGTTCGTCGAAGAACGCCGCTTCCGTCGCCCTGTCGAGCTCGCCGGTCGGATTGTCGGCGAGCAGCACCGCGGGATCGTTCGCCAGCGCCACCGCCAGTCCGGCGCGGGCCCGCTCCCCGGCCGAAAGTTGGCCGGGGTAGGCGTAGAACCGGTGGGCGATGCCCAGCCGGGTGAGCACCTCCCCGGCGTCCGGCGGACGCCGATCGGCAATCAACCTCGGTGCCAATTGGACGTTCTGCGCCACCGTGAGATTGGCGAACAGGCTGTCGGCGGCCGGCACGATTCCGATCCACCGGGCGCGCACCCTCGCCTTGGCCTGGTCGCCCTGCCCGGTGAGCCGCGAGCCGTTCACCCAGACCGTGCCGGCATCCGGCTCTTCGAGCCCGGCCAAACAGGACAGCAAGGTCGACGGCCCGGACCGGCTGGTGCCCGTCACGGTCACCAGTTCACCCGGGTACAGCGCCATCGAGACATCCTGCAGCACAGTGGTTTCGGTCCCGCCGGAACCGGCGCATCACACACAGGCCAGTGGCCTGCACGGCCGGTTCGGGCGACACCTGCGCGGACGCCGCCGCACCCATCCGCCGAGTACTCACCGCAACCACCCGTCCCGTCCCGTGGTCGGCTCGTTGGCCACAACCACCGTTCCTGACGGTAGAAGGACGCCGGGCAACGAACGCCCAGCAATTGGTCAACGCACGGCAAAAACCCGATGCGAGAACGGTGTGACGTCGCCGTTGGTCGTGGTCGGCAGCAATTGCCTGCAACGATGCGGTCGGGGACGCGGTTGCGGCCAACGTTCCGGCACGGTGCACGACACGCCGGGAAATGCCACAGGGCGATGGAGGGGTCGCGTGCGTGCTCGGATTGTCAGGCTGACCGTCCTGGTCACCGTCGTCGCCCTCACCCTGTTCGGAATCCCACTGGCGATAGGGCTCGCGAAGTACTTCATCGACGACCAGAGCGCCCAGCTCGAGCGGGTGGCCGAGGCAACCGCGGTCTCGGTCTCGGCCGACCTCGCCAACCCGCGACTTCCCGCGGCCACCCAGCGGGATCCGTCACTGGAGATCGGTGTGTACGACCGGACGGGCAACCGGGTCGGCGGGACCGGTCCCACCCGCGCGGACCCGTTGGTGAACGGCGCGCTGGCCGGGGTGAACAGCAGGGCGATGCTGGACGGACGGTTCGCCGTCGCGGTGCCGGTCACCAGCGGCGACGTGATCACCGGAGCGGTGGTGGCCACCGAGACGACCGCGGACGTCATCGGCAGAATTGCGCTGACCTGGGGTTTCATGGTGGTGCTCGGGGCGGCGGCGCTGACCTCCGCGTGGTTGCTGGCCCGCCGGCAGGCGCAGCGGTTGGCCGAACCGCTGCAGGAGCTGTCCTCGGCGGCGCACCGGCTGGGCAACGGCGATTTCACCGTCCGGACCCAACCGAGCGGAATCGCCGAGATCGACTCGGTCAACGCCTCGGTCAACGACACCGCCGCCCGTCTCGGGGCGCTGGTCGAACGGGAGCGAGCCTTCACCGCCGAGACGTCGCATCAGTTGCGCACTCCGCTGGCCGGGCTGCGGCTGCAACTGGAAGCGGCCCTGGACACACCCGGGACCGATCTACCGGAAGCGATCCGGGAGTCCCTCAGCTCCGTCGACAGGCTGCAGAGCACCATCGAGGATCTGCTCGCGTTGGCGCGCAACAACCCGCGCAGAGCGGCAGAACCGTTGGACCTCGACGCACTTGTCCGGGACCTTGCGCGGCGGTGGCGGGACACCGCGGATGCCGCTGACCGACCGCTGCTGGTCGATGTCGCGGAGCCGGCTCCGGTCGGATACCTCTCGGGGGCCGCGGCCGGACAGATCCTGGCGGTGCTGCTCGACAACGCAGCGCAGCACGGCCTCGGGACCGTGACGGTGACGATCCGGGACGCGCCGCCGGAGGCGATGGCCATCGACGTCATGGACGAGGGGGTGGCATTGGTGGACGAGCCGAGCGACGTCTTCCAGCGGCGCGGCGACCCTGCCGAGCGGAAACCAGGCCGACGGAAACCAGGCCGACGGAAATCACGCCGAGACGGAGACCACGGTGATTCCGCCAGCCGGGCGGACATCGGTTCCGAGGGTCGATCGGGCGGGCACGGTATCGGGCTGGCCCTTGCCCGCCGACTCGCGGAATCGGAGGGTGGCCGGCTGCAGCTCACCAACCCGAACCCGACGACGTTCACCCTGCTGGCACCGGCGACGGCGCCACCAGCGGGTCCGCCGCTCTCCGCGCCTGATCCGGATTGAGATCGCTTGCGGGATAGAGGTTCTCCGACCGGGGCAGCTCGATCATGAAGGTGGTGAGACCGGGCCGGCTCTGCACACTGACCGTGCCGTGATGGGCAGCAACGACCGCGGCCACGATAGCGAGCCCGAGCCCGGTGGAGCCGGCGGCGCGGGACCGCGAGGAGTCGCCGCGGACGAACCGGTGGAAGATCTCCGGCTGCAGGTCAGCGGGAATGCCGGCGCCGTTGTCGGTGACGGTCAGCACCACTGTTGACGCCGTGGCCCGCAGCCGGCAGTTGACCAGGGTTCCCGGCCGGGTGTGGGTTCGCGCGTTGGCCAGCAGGTTGGCCAGCACCTGGTGCAGCCGGGCCTCATCGCCGATGGTCAGCACCGGATCGTCGGGCAGGTCGAGCTCCCAACGATGATCCGGCCCAGCGACCTGCGCGTCGGACACCGTGTCGATGACGAGCCTGGTCAGGTCGACCGGTTCGCTGGACAGTGGGCGACCGGAATCGAGGCGGGCCAACAGCAACAGGTCGTCCACCAGCACGGTCATCCTGGTCGATTCCGACTCCACCCGGTTCAGCGCGTGGCCGACGCCCTGCTGGTCGAGCGGGTCGCGGCGAGCCAGCTCGGCGTAGCCGCGGATGGCGGCCAACGGGGTCCGCAGTTCATGGGAGGCGTCGGCGACGAACTGCCGCACGCGGGTTTCGGATTCCTGCCGCGCGGCCAGCGCGCTGGAGACGTGGCCGAGCATCTGGTTCAGCGCGGCGCCGACCTGGCCGACCTCGGTGCGCGGATCGGTGTCCCGGGGAGGCACCCGGACGCCCAGCTGGACCTCGCCGCGGTCCAGCGGCAGCGTGCTGACCCGCCGCGCGGTCGCGGCCACCCGGTCCAGCGGCGCGAGGGATCGCCGCACCACCCAGATCACCGCGGCGACCCCGGCCAGCAGCGCGAAGCCCGTCACCACGAGCAGGATCAGACCCAGCTGGAACAGCGAGTCCTGCACCGACGACATCGGCAGTCCGTTGATGACCGCCTCGCCGTTGCGCAGGTCGGCGACGACCCGGTAATCGCCGACTCCCGGAATCGTGGCTGTGACGGGGCGGCCATCTGTCGGCACTGCGGCCAGCGCCGTTTCCCCGACGCTCGGCACTGTCACGCACCCGTCGGCGCTCGACGACGTCACGATGCCCGACGCCAGCACATCCCCGTTCTGCACCGTTGCTGCCAGCGCACCTGCGGGTTGGACGAGCCCGAACGAGGGGCGGCCGTCGGGGTCGCCGGCCCCGCGCTGGGGTCCCCGCAGCCTCCGGCGTTCGGTCCTCCCGGGTGCGGAGAAGTGATGGCGGACTGGTGAATCTGGATCAGCTGACTGTCCAATTGCCTGACCAGATACTTGCCCAGATAGACCTCGGTAGACACGCTGATCACCGCGCAGACGGCCGCGATCAGCAGCAGGATGGTGACCACCAACCGGACACGCAGGGTCCGCGGACCGCGCAGCCGGGGAAACCGTGCCGTGTCGGTGCCACCGTTGGGGTCGGCTCGCCCGGTGGACAGCATCAGCCGAGTCCTCGCGGCAGGGCTGCGGCAGAACCGGACGCGCGGGCGCCGGTGGTTGCCGCGCGGCCGCTGCTGGTGGTCATCACTTCAACAGCGTGGTGGCCGGCGGTATGTGCCCACCAAGCCTGCGCTGTGCGCCGGCTGTGCGACTGCACCCGGCCGCTCGGGACGCTTGCCGGGTGGCGGGTGAACCCGACGACGTGGCGAATACCACGCCGGGGCCGGGTTGGGCGAATATGCGACGAAATGCCGGATAAGCGCCGCCGGGAAATGCCCTTGGAGGCATTCTCTGAGATTCCTCCGAGATTTGCTGCGGGAACCGCGAGGCTGCATCCGCACCACCGCCGGAGGGCGGCACTGGGCCCCGTTGATCCCCGCGGGTCGGCGCACAGGAGCCGTCTCGGATCATTCCGATGGAAGCGGTTATTGCCTGCAGCACAATACTTCTCGTGCCCACCAGGGCGAGGTTGTCGGCAGCCGATACGGTGGTCCCGGGAACCACAGATCCGACGGACGAGGGACGCCAGGGGGCTTCGTGCGCATCGGGCATTTCCCACTACACGGCGCTTCTCAGAACAATCTCAGGCGTGCTGTCGAGTTCCTGTGAATACACCAGAGAATCGCATTCGCGCGCCGCATCAATGGTTCACTCGTCCAATGAGCAAACATCATCGGATCGCACAGCGGGATCGTCTGCGGCGCCGGGTCCGGCTGACCACCGCAGGCGTGGTTGCCGCGGCCGGGGCGGCGTCGGTGGCGCTCACCGTAGCGATTGCCGGTGCCGCGCACGGGCAGGACGACGCGGCCACCACGACCTCGTCGACTGATTCGGGTGGGTCATCTTCGGATGGGTCGACCGGCAACGCCGGCACCTCCGCGGGCCCTGTCACCACAGCGCCGTCCCGCGTCACGGCTGCCGCCCCCGACCCGGTCACCGTTCCCTCATCCCCCGCGTCGTCCGCTCAACCTTCCGCAGCGGCTCCGGCCACCACGGCAGCGCCAACGACCGCACCCCGCCCCCCACCACCGCGGCACCGCAGGCGCTGGCGACGCCGGCGCAACCGCCGCAGGCGACCAGCCGGCCCCGCGCCCAGGTCAAGTCCGGCGGTTCATGATGAGGTTCGATGCGCTCGTCTGCGCGAACCGGTCGTTGGGTGGCCGGCGATGAACGCCACGGTTCTCTGGTATTCCAGTCGCGCCGTCGGCGTCGTCTCCCTTGCACTGTTCACCGCCGTCCTGGTCCTCGGTATCGCCACCGCCGGCCGGGCGGGGTCGTCGTCGTTCCCGCGCGCGGCGGTGCTCCGCCTGCACCGGACCTTGTCGATCGCCGCGACCGCGTTCATCGCGGTCCACATCGCCACCGCGATTCTCGACAGCTACGTCTCCATCTCCTGGTTGGACATCGTGGTGCCCTTCGGCTCGTCCTTCGATCCGCTCTGGATCGGCTTGGGCGCGGTCGCCGTTGACCTGCTGATCGCGATCGGGATCACCAGCGCCTTCCGCAGGCGCCTCTCCCTTCGGGCGTGGCGGGCTGTCCATTTCAGCGCGTACGCGATGTGGCCGATCGCGCTGATCCATGGCTTCGGCGTCTCCGGCGGCGACGGCCGGGAGCGCTGGATGATCGCGGTGGACATCGTCTGCATCGCCGCCGTGCTGGGCGCGTTGGCGTTCCGGCTGCGGCCGGACAGGCACCCGGACACCGTGGCCCGCAGGTGGCATGACTCGTCCGATCGGGGCCGGGTCTCCGTCGGGACCTCGTCATGAACACCCGTCCGTCAACACCGCGTCCATGAACACCTCGCCCATGAACACCGCCCCAGTGAGCGGCGCTGTCGCCCCCGGCGCGCGGCTGTCCGCGCCGTCGGGCTCGAGCAGCGGTCCGATCGGTGTTGCCCGGCTGCTGCCGCCTGTCGGGGTTGCGTCCTGGCCCGAGCATCAGCGGCACTACGGCTCCGCGCAGCCGATCTCCGCGGCATCGCTGACCGAGTTGGCCCGTGCGTCGGGATTGCGCGGCCGGGGCGGCGCCGGCTTCCCGACCGCGACCAAGATCGCCGCCGTGGTCGCCGCCGGTGGCCGGACGCCGCGGGCGGTCGTCGTCGCCAACTGTTGCGAGGGTGATCCGACCGCGCGAAAGGACCGGGTGCTGATCGCCCGTTCGCCCCACCTGGTGATCGATGGGGCCCTGGTCGCGGCGGCCGCGGTCGGCGCGGAACGTGTGGTGTTCGCGGTGCATGAGGGGTCGCGATCCGCCCGCACCCTGAGCGCGGCGCTGGCCGAACGCGGGGCGGCAACCACGGCGGCAGCGGTTGTCGAAGTACCTCGCCGGTTCGTGGCCTCGGAAGCGAGCGCGCTGGTCAGGTTCCTGAACACCGGTGATGCCCGCCCCCTGGGCCGCCTCGCGCCGGTCTGGGAATCCGGGGTGGACGGCAGGCCGACGCTGGTCGACAACGCCGAGACGCTGGCGCAGTTGGCCCTGATCGCACGCTTCGGTGAACGCTGGTTCCGGTCGGTGGGGTCCGCCGACGAGCCGGGCACTGCGTTGGTGACCGTCGGCGGGGCAGTACCGCGACCGGGCGTCATCGAGATCGCGACGGGCACCCCCGTCGGATCGATCCTGGCAGCGGCCGGCGCACCGCCCACCGGTTGGGCCCTGATCGGTGGCCTTGCCGGCCGCTGGGTCGACCTCGCCGTCCTTGCCCCCACCCGCTTCACCACGGCCGATCTGCTTGCCGCAGGGGCGGTTCGGGGAGTCGGATCCATCACCGTGCTGCCACCTCAAGGGTGTGTGCTCACCGAAACCGTGCGCATCCTGCGCCACCTGGCCGATGCCGGCGCCCGGCAATGCGGGCCTTGCATGTTCGGCCTGCCGGCGATCGCCGCGGACATGTCGGCGCTGTCCGCCGGCGACCGGATGGCGCTGACCCGCCTGCGCCGGCGCCTGCCGACCATCGACCGACGCGGAGCCTGCGCGCATCCCGACGGCGCGGTCGCGGTGGCGGCGAGTGCCCTGGCCGTGCTGGGCGGACCGGCGGCAGCTCACCTGCGCCACCACCTCGACCACCGCAGGTGCCGCGCCGCGCCACCCGTGGTGCCGCTGGGTGTGGCCAACGCCACCCGGGCGGCGTCCAGATGACCACCCCGGCCGACAACGGTGTCGGGCGCGATGCCGCTCGCAACGGTGTGGTTCTCAGGGTCGATCCGATTGCCTGCCGGGCGCACGGCCTGTGCGCGGACGAACTGCCGGAAGGCATCTCCCTCGACGAGTGGGGTTACCCCGTCCTGCCCGATCAACCGCTCTCCCGAAAGCTGTTGCGGCGGGCCAAGTCCGCGGCCGCAGCCTGCCCGGTGCTGGCGCTCCGGGTGTCGCGCGCCGGGCACTGACCAGCGGATCCCCGGCTCTTGGGCCGTGCCTCGACAGCGTCATCGCCGTCCAGGACGCCCTGCCGCGGACCTCGTTCTCATCCTCGACGCCACACGGCGAGCGGCGCGGGTCGGCCGCGGCGACCCTGCCGGGATCTCGCGACGACCTTCGCCCCCGGCAGCCGCGGGTCTTTCGGCTCTGGTCTGTCCGGCGTGCCCCGATCAGGGTTGATGACAGGCGGCGCGGCGGTCGGGGGGAGCACGCCGCGGTCGGGCCACGACGGACGGATCGATCACGCAAGGGGAACTCCAATGCCATCGGAGAACACGGGGCCGCAGCCGCAACGCAGTACACCGCGACGATTTGTCTTCTCGGTCCACGGCAACCCGATGGCTCGGTCATCGGATCGCACCGAGGCCGCGCTCATCACCCTGCTCGTCACGATCTGGGTGATCTGCCTGCCGATCGCCGCCGCGGGGGGCGCGAAGCTGTGGGCGAACGTCGCCGGTGCCGACCGGTCCCAACAGCAGATCTACTCCACCACGGCCGAGCTGCTCGCACCCACGGAGTTCCAGCAGCTCAGTGTCGATGGCACGCCCTTGGGTGGCACGTCGTCGGTGCAGGCTCGCTGGTCTGGGAGCAACGGGGTGGAAGAGACCGGCCCGATTCAGGCGACCAACGGTCTCGCTGCCGGCACCCGCGTGCAGATCTGGCTCAACCATGACGGCGAGATCACCACCGCCCCGGTAGGCGGCACCATCGCCGTTGTGCAGGCCGTCATCGTCGCCACGGTCCTCTGGGTCGGCGTGGGGTTCCTGTTCATCGCGATCTTCCTGGGCGTCCGGCGCGGTCTCAACAAGTCGCGATTGGCGGCATGGGAAGCCGAGTGGCGACAGGTCGGCCCGCAGTGGACTACCCATTGATGTCGCTTCTGACCGATTTCCACCATTTCAACGCCGGTGGCCGCGGAATATCGCAGCCCTGACTGTGGCACCCACCACACGAATGCACGGTTCGACAAGACAACGTTGACGGGCAGCCAAATCGTGACAATGCGTTGATTGTCCGGTTCCGTTACGTTCACCACACAGTCGATCGCAAGAGTGACGGTACTCACAGAGCAACCCGTTTGGCGGGGGGAGCGATCGATCTAGGTGACCTGTGGTCACCGGTGTTCCCCGCAAAGGCAGCCAGCCAACCGCTCAAACGGGTGGTGGACATTCGATTGCCCAGAAGCGGTCGAGAAGGAGCGAGATTCCCACCCGTTCCCCTGTAACGCTCCTACTAGACACGCACCGTTAGGTAACCGTTATATTGCTACCAACCTCGATGCGGATGCATTCGGATTTCTTGCGCTTTCGAGGCGAGATTGAATTGTTGGCAACCTGACTGGGACCTCACCGGCCCGTGGAACAAAGGAGTGGCGTGAAACTAGTACACGGGCTTTCCCATCGAGTCCCCATTCCGGGACGACCCGATAACGGGTCGACCACAGGCTGACCCAGGGATTTCCTTCCCTCACCACCTCGGGTGTGTTGCTGTCGGCTGCCGTCATCCTGCGGCAGCCGTGCTGTCGACCCGGTCGTCGGCACCAAACAGCGGACTCCGCAGGTCATCGGACGTTGCAACGGCAAGTGCGCGACTGTCCACAGACCGCCTGGCTCTTGGCTCTCACCTACTCGCTCACCGATGATCGGATACTTTTGTGAACCCAATTACCGCTGTGCGGCGCGAATTCGCCGCATCATCCCCCGTTCGCCGCCATAGATCCCTGCCCCTCCGGCGGGCCGCCATCATCGCGATGTGTGCTGTGCTGGCCGTCACGCTGATTCCCGGGGTTTCGCAGGCCGCGGCGGTTCCGGCCGCGACGACCAGCAGCGCGGCAGCAGGGGTGAATGTGGCTGTCGTGCAGTCCGCGGCAGGATTCGTGCATCCCGGCATCCTGGTCAGCAAGGCGGACCTGGACTTCACCCGCTCGAAGATCGCGGCAGGGCTAGAGCCGCAGAAGACAGGACTGCTGGAGGCGCAGACCGGCAAGCCCGACACCGGCGTCAATGCCGGTGTCGCCTTCAGCTCGCTGTCCTGGACGCCCCGCGCGCGGGCGTACGTCGGCTGCGGCGGCAGCAATAACCCCAACGAGGGATGTTTCGACGAGACCAACGATGCCTCCGCCGCTTACACGCAGGCGCTGCTCTGGTACTACACGGGCAACAGGGCGAATGCGCAGAAGGCCATCCAGATTCTGAACGCGTGGTCATCGACGCTCAAGGACCACAAGTTCGACACCAGCACCTACACCAACGGCCACCTGCAGGCGGCGTGGGCCGGCGAGGTCTTTCCCAGGGCCGCGGAGATCATCCGATACACGTTCACTCCCACGACCGGGGAAAAGGCCCTGAACGTCGCCCAGTTCTCGACCATGCTCAAGACCGCATTCCTGCCGCACGTGGTGAACGGTTGGGTCGGCGCCGGCGCGAACTGGCTGCTGTCGATGGCCGAGGCCACGATGAACATCGGAATCTTCACGGACGACCGTGTCACCTTCGACAAGGGCGTTGCGGCGTGGCGGGCGCAGGTCCCGGCGACCATTTACATGACCTCCGACCGGAACAGCTACAGCGCGCTCGCCGGACTTCCGCTGGTCCCGCCCGGAACGATGTACGACAGTACGAAGACAACTCCCGCCAAGTTGAAGGCCTATTGGTACAACCCCACCCGGTGGGTGAACGGCCTGCAGGGCGAGACGTGCCGCGACATGAACCACATGGCCATGGGCATGGCCGCCATGATCAACGGCGCGGAGACCGCCCGCATCCAGGGCGTCAATCTCTACGGCGAGCAGCAGGCCCGCATCGTGGCAGCAATGGAGTTGAACAGCGGCTTCATCAACGCCGCCACCAGTGGCCAGAACCCGCCGCCGGGCTGGACCTGCTCGACCAAGGCCAACGTCACCGCCGGAAACTGGAAGCTCACCTGGGAGATCGGGTACAACCACTACGCGCACCGCAAGGGGGTCTCGTTGCCCAACACCAAGCGGCTGATCGACACCTGGGTGCGCCCCACCCGGTGGTCCGCGTACCTGATGTCCGACTTCGAGACGCTCACCCACGTCGGGACGGCGTGACCCGCTGACCCACCGTTCGCCGTGACCCGGCGAACCGCCGGCAATGTGGAGCCGGCCCTACACACCACGGGACATCACCCAGGCATCGGCCTGGGTGATGTCCCGTTTTTGGCGTTCCCACCGTCCCGACCCTGCCGGTTGCCGGCCAACGCGGTCGATCGTGGTCGACGGGTCGCGGACTCGGCGTGATCAGCGGGCACGCCGCCCGATCCCCGGTGGACGACGGACCGTCCTGCCCGGCGCCCGCCTACCGACGCGATTCGCCACCAGCCGCCGGGACCCGTCAGGACCGCAGACCGATGGTGTTGACGACCCCTCTACTGCGTGATACAAAGTACTGGTACTGCGTAACACGAAGTACTGATCATCGATCGAAGGACGGAGGCATCGCCCTGGACAACATCACGGAGATGTTGAAAGGCGTGCTCGAGGGATGCGTGCTCGAGATCATCAGCCGCGGCGAGACCTACGGCTACGAGATCGCATCGTCCCTGCGCACACTCGGCTTCGCGGACGTCGTGGAGGGCACGGTCTACACCATCCTCCTGCGTCTGGAGAAGAACGAACTCGTCAACATCCAGAAGAGGCCGTCCACCATGGGACCGCCCAGAAAGTTCTACTCGCTGAACGCGGCCGGCCAGGCCGAACTCGCCACTTTCTGGGCCAAGTGGGATTTCGTCTCACTCAAGATCAACGAACTCAAAGGAGAACGCACATGGAAAACTTCCTGACGAAAATGCTCGGGGACAAGAAGGAATGGAAGCGCATGGAGGCCCGGGCCGCTGCGCTGCCCAGCGACTACCGGATCGTCTACGGCGAGATCAAGAAATACCTGTGGCGATTCACCGCCGGCGACGGTATGGACATCATCGCGATCCTGAAGGACCTGCTCGACCTGTTCGAAACCGGTGCAGCAGACGGCAAACGCGCGCTCGACGTCACCGGCCAGGACGTCGCAGGCTTCTGCGACGAATTGCTGCGCAACGCCAAGACGTACACCGAGAAATGGCACGACGAGCTCAACCGCAACGTGCTGGACAAGCTCCAGGACGAGGAGAAGAAGAAGTGATAGATATCGCCATCCAGACAAAGAACCTGACGAAGTCCTACCAGGACACGAAAGTGCTCAAAGGCGTCGACCTGGATGTGCGGCGCGGACAGATCTTCGCGCTGCTCGGATCGAACGGCGCCGGCAAGACGACGGCGGTCAACATCCTGTCCACGCTGCTCACCCCGGACAGCGGCAGCGCCACCGTGTGCGGGTTCGACACCTCAACCCAGCCCGACCGGGTGCGCGAGAAGATCAGCCTGACCGGCCAGTTCGCCGCCGTGGACGGCATTCTCACCGGCCGGGAGAACCTGGTGCTGGTCGCCAGGCTGCGCGCCGTCGCCAACCCCAGCCAGGTCGCTGACAGCCTGCTCGCCCAGTTCGGGTTGACCGACGCGGGCGACAAACGCGCCGACACCTACTCCGGCGGGATGGCCCGCAGGCTCGACATCGCGATGAGCCTCGTCGGCACGCCCGCCGTCATCTTCCTCGACGAACCGACCACCGGACTCGACCCGGAGGGACGGCTCGAAGTCTGGCGAACCATCAAGAAACTCGCCGGCGCCGGCACGACGATCCTGTTGACCACGCAATACCTCGACGAGGCAGAACAACTCGCCGACCAGATCGCGATCCTGCACAACGGCACCATCATCGCCGGCGGAACTCTCGACGAACTCAAGGCGTTGCTGCCGCCCACGAAAGTCGAATACATCGAAAAGCAACCGACGCTGGAAGAGATCTTCCTGTCCATCGTCGGCAAGAAAGGACAGGAGGTAGACCGATGAAACCTCTGAAAGACACCGTCATTCTGTTCGGACGCTCCATGCGCCACATCCAGCGCAGCCCGGACACCATCATCACCGTGGCGATCATCCCGATCATGCTCATGCTGCTGTTCGTCTACGTCTTCGGTGGCGCCATCGGCGCCGGCATCGACAATTACGTGAACTACATGCTGCCCGGCATCCTGCTGATCGCCATCGCCAGCGGCGTCTCGTACACCGCCGTGCGGATCTTCAACGACACCCAGAAGGGGATCGTCGCCCGGTTCAACTCGATGCCGGTCGCCCGCTCATCGGTGCTGTGGGGGCACGTGCTGACATCGCTGGTGTCGAATGCGATCTCGGTGGTCATCATCATCGGCGTGGCCCTGCTCATGGGGTTCCGATCGAGCGCAGAACCTGACCGCGTGGCTTGCCGCAGCGGGCATTCTCGCCCTGTTCACCCTCGCCCTCACCTGGCTGGCGGTCATCCCCGGGCTGACCGCGAAAACCATCGACGGCGCCGCCGCGTTCTCCTACCCGCTGATCTTCCTACCGTTCATCAGCTCGGCGTTCGTCCCGACCGCGACCATGCCGACCCCGGTCCGAGCATTTGCCGAGAACCAGCCCGTGACCGCCATTGTCGAATCGATCCGCAACCTGCTGGCGGGCCAACCCGTCGGCACCGACATCTGGACCGCACTCGCCTGGTGCGCCGGAATAGCCATCGTCGCCTACTTCTTCGCGATGAGGGCCTACAAACGAGTGCCGAACGCCCGGCGAGCAGTCATCGTCTAGGGCCGGACACCTTCTCGACGTGTTGCCCACGGCGGCGGCCACCGATGTTCTCGGTGCCCTCCGCCGTGGGTCTCACCTTGTCTGGCGGCGTCTTGCAACACGGCGCCGTCCGACGCAGGTCGGTTGACCCGGCGCCGTCAGCCGACCGGGTTGAGCAGCGATTCGACGTCGGCTCCGAGGTAGGGCGCCAGCGATCGCGAGAAGGCGGTGGTCAGGTGGTGGGAGTCGCTGTACACGACCACGCCGCCCATCACCGCGTGGCACGTCGTCGCGTCACAGACGAAGTCCGACATCGGGACGTAGGTCACCAGCTCCGGATGGGCGCGGGCGATGTCGACCAAGGTGTTCGACACATCCGCGGTGGCCCGCGGCCGCGCGCAGGGGTCCACCTCGACCGTCGTGGCGGCGACACAGCTCGGGGCATCCACCGGGCGAGTCCCCGGAACGTCGCCGGTGACCATCACGTTGATCCCGTGCTGCCGGTAGTCCTGGAAGGTTGCCACCACACCGGCGTCGACCTTGGCCATGTCATCGGGGGTCGCGGCGGGGCCGCCGAGATAAATGCCGGCGCTGAGATGGCTCGCGAAGATCACCTCATCGACGTCGCCCATGCCGAAGAGCGCATCGCGCACATTCTCCGACCAGCCCTGGCAACTGCGGGTCGCGGACGCGGCGATGCCCGGAACGACCGGTCCGAGGCAATCGGTCTTGGCGGCCAGAATGACGCGCCAATTGTGCGTGCGGCCGTAGAGGTCAAGGGCGGGAATCAGGCGCAACGCGTGCGAGTTGCCGACGACCGCGATCGTGTGCTCGGCCCCCTCGCCGGCGCCGTAGTAGCAGAGCACAGGATTGGTTCCGGCGACCGGTTGCTGGCATCGCTTCATCACCGGATCAAAGTCCTGGGCGGCGTAAGCGATGTCCATGTCGGACGGGCGCTGGTACGGATCGGCGCACTTGTTGATCATCGCGCCCGCGGCGTAGCAGGAATCGCCCGCCGACAGGGCCGCCAGGCTCTGCCGATCCTTGTCGTTCCAGGTCGAGTCCAGCAGTTGAATGCCGATCGTGGTCAGCCCGACGAGCACCACCGTGCCGGCCGCGGCGAAGCCGTACGCCCTGCGGCGCTTTGCCCGCCACCAGGCACCGGTGCGCACCGGGTCCTCGACCCAGCGCTTCGTCGCCCAGGCGAGCAGCGCGGTGAGGGCGATCAGGACGAACTTGACCGGCCAGCCCACGGGTCCGCCCAGCACCCACGGCGCCAGGATGATCAGCGGCCAGTGCCACAGGTAGATCGAGTACGAGCGCGCGCCGGTCCACTGCACGGCCCGGTTCCGGATCAGCCAGCCGGGCGCCCAGCGCACCGACGGATCACCGGCGCCCAGGCAGCACACGGCGGCGACGACGGGCACCAGCGCAATCCAACCGGGGAACTGGACGTGGCTGCCCTGCATGAACAGGGTGGCCCCGATGATGACCAGCCAGCCGAACCAGCTAGCCGCGGCGCGCACCCTGGGGTCGAGCAGCGCGGCCCGCTTGGCGGACATCGCCAGCAGGCCGCCGGCCGCGAACTGCCACGCCCGCAGGGGTGTGGCGAAGAACGCCAGGGCGGGGTCCTTCGGGGTGGCGACGATGGACAGGGCCAACGACACCACGAACACCGCCACCAGCACCCAGCGCACCCGACGAATGCGCTGCTCGGGCTGTGCGGACCGACCGATCGCCACGGCGCCGAGGATGAGCAGCGGCCAGATCAGGTAGAACTGTTCCTCCACGGCCAGCGACCAGTAGTGCTGGACGAGCGACGGGCTGTTCTCCGCGGCCAGGTAGTCGATCGCATGGAACCCGAGCAGCCAGTTCTCGACGTAGGCCGCGCTCGCCCTGATCTCCTCGAGGTTGAGCCCCCACGTCACCGGCGGCATGACGGCGAACAGCACCACCAGGCAGAACGCCAGCACGAGGAACGCCGCCGGAAGCAGGCGGCGGATCCGGCGCGCCCAGAATTGCGTCAGGGAGATCCGGCCGGTGCGCGCGACTTCCTGCAACAAATGCTGGGTGATCAGATAACCGGAGATGACAAAGAAGACGTCAACACCGATGAAGCCGCCGGGAAAACGCTCGGGCCACAGGTGATAGAGCACGACGACACCAACAGCGAGTGCGCGCATCGCTTGGATATCGGGCCGGAACCCGCTCGACGCGCTCGGTTCGCGGTGGGGCAACCGACGCCCCTGCGACCGGATCAGCGAGCACACCAGAACTCTCCCGCACGGCAAGACTCCCCTTCAGCGCCTGAACGACGAGCCTGCACTCGCGTAGGTCTCATCGGTCATGACGCCAGATATGTTTCACGCGAATGTTGCGATCAGGTGAACGCATGCCGCCGGCGCGAACTACCCCGCGGCGGATGAAACGACATGGTGGACAGCACATCCCGACGCTGCCCGAAGATTCGATCCATGTGACGTCCGGACGTCGACCCCCTGGACGTCACCACACAGAACCCGCTCACCGCGAACCGTTGCGCTGACCGATTCCGCAACATCCCCGAGGCCCGCTGTCACTGTCCGATACGAACTCAATTGTTCGTCAGGTGAACCAGGCGAGGCCAGTCCCTGTTAGAGGGATCGGCCTGGCGCGGTCAACCACGAAATGCTCGTATTGACCCTGACCACTAGGCTGTTCGTGAAATTCGTGCACCAACGGCCCCGCGTGTCTCATTTCTCGATCGACGATCTGCCGGCACCGACGCAGTGATTGCCGGGCCGCCACCCGCTAGCGTGGGCACATGGTGAAGGCCAGCCGGCCGCACATGCCTGGCTACGGAATCCGACCGGCCGCGGAAGGCACCGGCCTGCTGCCATGGGCGTGGGCGGAGGGCAAACTCCGGGACAGCCATGACTACTGGGTGGCCTCCCGATGGCCCGACGGCCGCCCGCACCTGATGCCGGTGTGGGGTGTCTGGGACGAGAACGACATGTTCTGGTTCAGCAGCGCCGCCGGCTCGCGCAAGGTCCGCAACCTGCTCGCCGACGACCGGTGCACTGTGGCCACCGATGACGCGCTCGACCCGGTGATTGTCGACGGCGTCGCGGAGATTCGCCCCGAGGCCGGCGACAGGCGCCGCTACCTCGACGCGATGAACGCCAAGTACGCGGTGTCCTACGGACTCGACTTCCTGGACGGGGTGAGCAACCTCTGCCTGCGGGTCCGCCCGCACAGCGTCATCGGACTGCTGCACGAGGATTTCTCCGGCTCACCCACCCGTTGGTCGTTCGGGGACTGACAGGCGCCGTGCCGGGCGCGCGAGGCGCGGGACGCGAGGCGCGGGACGCGAGGACGCGGGACGCGGGACGCGAGGCGCGGGACGCGAGGCGCGGGACGAGCGGCGCGGGACGCGAGGCGCGGGACGATCGGCGGTTGTGCGCGGTCAGTGCACCGGCGACGGGGTGGCCGGCTCGGCGGGAAACTCGGAGTAGTAGATGAGTTCGCCGGCCTCACCGGGTGCCGCGCCCTCGGTGGGGACGAACATCGTGGCGACCACCGCCGAGCGCCCGGACGGCGCCGTCACCAGTGTGAGGGTGGGGTTGGCGAAGGCCGTGCTGCCGCCGTGCGTCGTGATCGGCAGCCGGCTGACCGCCCCGGATTCGCCGTCCTGGAAGTAGACCTGCCAGCTGCCGAAGTCGTTCTTGCGGTATTGCACTTCGTAGAGCCGGTAAGTGGTGCCGGCGATCTCCTCGCTGTCCCGGTCGCCGATATTGCCGGCCACCGAGTACCCCGCGACCCGCGCCGCGGCGATCAGCGCGGCATCCGCCGGCCGGTCGGTGGCGGTCGTCCAGGTCGTGAAATCGGTCAGCCGCCCCAGCGCCTGCCGATCGACGTCGCAATTCCGGTGGTAGTGGAACCCGATCTCGATCACCGAATGGTCGATATCCGGCGACAGGGCAACGCAGCGGATCTCGGGTGTCCCCTCGTTGCACCGGGAGAGGGTGCGCCGCGCCGTGTGTTCCAGGTCGAAGTCCGCCGCCAGCAGAGCGTTCAGGCTCGGATAGCGCCGGAAGCGGACGCGGCCGCCGGAGCCCTGTTGATCGTTGAACTCCACAGCAGTGACGAACCCGCCGGTGGCCAGGGCGCGGATCGTCGGCTGGGTGGCCTGGTCGTCCAGCGCGCGGACGAACGTCCAGTCCAGCAGCGTCGTACTGGTGGCGAGATTGACGGTGTCGCCGGCGTGGGAGATGCCCAGGTAGCCACCTGCCGGGTTGGCGATGATCTTGACGGTGTCCATCCGGTTGCCCGCGCTGTCCTTCGCGTCGTAGCGGTAACCGGTGGCACCGCGAACGTCGGCCAGCATCGCCCGCAGGGTGGCGCCGAAGGTCACGTCGATGACAGTCGGCAGCGCCGTCGGGCAGTGGCAACGGACGCGGGCGGGTCCGGTGCGCTTCGCCTGGCGTCACACCGCTCGCCGCACGCTGATCGGTGCGGCCGGCGTGACAGCACGCTGGTCGCTGCACACTGGTATTCGAACGGGCGACGGCCGCGGCAACGCGCGCGGCCGGACCGTCAGCGGAACGTGCCCGACATCGGAGAAGGAGCACCTCATGACGCGTGAACCGTCGGATGTCGGGCCCTACATCGTCACCCTGTCGGTGCCGGTCGCAACCTTCCGAGCCACCCTGGCGAACGACATCCCCGACGCCCGCCTCGGCCGCGAGCTGCCACACGATCAGGTCGTGGTGATGCTCCCCGTCAAGCTCGTCGGATCGTTGGCCGCTCTCCCCGGCGTTGACTCGGTCATGCCCGATCCTTTGCTCAAGACGCTGCGCTCCTGAAACACTGCGCTCCTGAAACACCTGGCTCCTGAACGCTCGCCACCGGGAACGTTTGCCACCGAAA
Source organism: uncultured Actinomycetota bacterium (assembly GCA_963709895.1). Taxonomy (GTDB): domain Bacteria; phylum Actinomycetota; class Actinomycetes; order Mycobacteriales; family Nakamurellaceae; genus Nakamurella. Next base: position 80,601 of record CAVPYD010000024.1, read on the forward strand.
AACACTGCGCCACGATCAGCCGGGCTTCCCGGAACTGACCGTGGCGCAGTGAATTCACCATCGAGAGTGAGCGCGGTGCGATCGTTCGACGATCGCACCGTGCCGAGCACTACCTCTGATTGACCGTGATCGGGTCCCACTCCAGCGTCTTACCCGCGACGGACGGCGATCCCAACGTGGTCAGGATCTGACCCCTGCCGGGGGTCACGCCGCGGACCTTGAAGGAATAGGTGACGCTGCCGCCGTCGTTCCCGCCGACACTGGCGACCCGGAGATCCTCCGTCGGCGCGCCGTCGATGTGCGCACCGGCCGGAGCCGTCCGCGTTCTCGGCGCCCACGGTGAGGGCCTCGGCGGTCGGCGCCGACGGCAGGTTGGCCGGGTCGTAGGTGTAGGTGATGTCCTCCGTGCCGTTCAGCCCGATCCAGGTCTGGAAGACCTTCAGGTTGTTCGTGCCGAATTCGTTGACCCGCCACTCGACGACGAGCCAGCTGGTCGACTCCGTCGGTCAGCGTGCCGATGAACACCCCTGGCGCACCGGTTCCGTCAAGATCGCTCCAGAACGGGGCCAGCACGTTGTTCGGCGGTGCGGGGTCGGGCAGCGTCTGCGGTGGGCAGCACACAATGTCCGCGGAGGTGTCGGTGCCGCCGCCGACGAGAAGGTAGCCGTTCGAGTCGACACCGATGCTGGTGTATTTCTCACCGGCGTAGACGAATTCCGGGGTGTCGAAGTAGAGGGCTTCCTCGTCCCCGATCGGTTGTGCGGGGATACCGAAACCGTCCAGCGGTAGGTAGCCGCCGGCCGGCGTTTCGGTCGCCGGGGCGATACCGGGGGCGCCGGGTTGCTTGCCGACCAACGGCGTGGTGTTGAGCCTGACTCCGCCGCGACCGTTGCTGACCGCACCGGTGATGGAGGTGACCTTGAGGTACCTGTTGAACGAGGAGTCACCTTCGACGGTGGTCGCCGCGGAGCTCGTGTTCGTTGCCGTCACGGTGCACGTCGACTCGGTGCGCGGGGTGATGGTGATGGCGCTCGGTGCGCAGTTGGTGGTCACCGCCAGGGCGCCCTGACCGCGAGTGAAGGCCACCGGAAGGTGCAGGTCGTGGGTGCCGCGGACCTCGTCCAGGGTGATCTGCCCGAAGTGCGGTGTCCGTGTTGTTCGACGGGATCTTGCCCGCGTTGATCTCGATCGTGAGGTCGACGGACTGCCCTGGCCGGACGGTGAACGTGGACGGCTTCACGGTGATCGTCGTACGGGCCGGTGCCTTGGTGACCACCCGATAGGTCAGCGGATGATCGGTCACATTCTTGGCCGTCCTGACGGTCTGGATCCTGCCGGGCAACTCCGGGAAGTTGATCGACGGCAGGTTGAGATCCACACCCTTGCGAACCGTGTCAGTGGCCGCCGCATGGAATTGGTCGGCGGTGACATCGAAGGTCAGGCCGGGATCGCCCGCCTTGGTGAGGTCAATCCGTCCGCCGCCGAAGTCGTAAGGATCCGCGGGAGTGTGGAGGTCTTCCTTCACCACCGAGGTCTTCGCGGTCGTCTCCAGGGCGGACTTGATCTGACCCGGCGTCCAATCCGGGTGCAGGGAGACGAGCAGCGCAGCCGACCCTGCAACGTGCGGCGAGGACATCGAGGTCCCGGCGATGGCCTGGTAGTACTCGCCCTTCGGGCCGTTGACGATCTCGTCGGGCGTTGGGGTCTGACCGGCGAGGATCTCCACGCCGGGCGCGGTGACGTCGGGCTTGAGCCAGTTGCCGCCGGGTCCCCTCGACGAGAACGCCGCCATCACGTCACCCTGGCCGGTTGCCTTGACGCCCGCGGTGAAGGTCGCTGTTGAGTCGGGATGCGCGGTCAGGAAGGCAAGGAAGTCGGTGCCGTCGGCCAGATGCACGGCGGGCAGCCAGTGGTTGTCGGTCTCCACGTCGGCCAGGGTCGGGTTGTAGAGGATCATGCCGACCGCCCCGCCCTGCAGGACGTTGTAACCCTTTTCGACGCGGGCGTTGCCGCCGCGCTGGCAGGCGACGATCTTGCCGGTGAAGGTTCCGGGAGCGGCCGCCGCGTCGCACAGCGCGTTGCTGTACGGCGCCGCGCTGGACAGCACCACGGGGGTGGCGGTGGTGACGCCGGCCGTGACGGAGGCGCCGGTCGTGGTGAAGGTGGCGGCGCCGCTGGTCACCGTCAACGTGGACTGGAACGCCCGCTGCTGGGTGGACGCGGCGACCGTGGTGACCCATGGGCCGTAGTGATCGGTGGTTCCGGCGCCGGGACCGCTGTTGCCGGCCGACGCCGCAACGAATACCCCAGCCGCGTACGCGTCCAGGAAGGCCAGCTCAACCGGATCGGTGAACGGGTTCGAGCCGCCGGAGATCGAGAAGTTGATCACGTTGACGCCGTCCTTGATGGCCTGCTGGACGGCGGCTGCGGAGTCCGACCCGTAGCAGCCGGCCGTACCGCACACCTTGTACACCGCTACATGGGCGCCCGGAGCGATGCCGTGGATCGCGCCGCGGTCGACACCCAGCAGGGTGGCGTGCTCGACAGCCGATCCGGCGCTGGTCGACGCGGTGTGGGTGCCGTGGCCTTCGCTGTCGCGTGCGGTGCTTCCATAGGTTTCCGGCGCGTTGTTCGCCAAGTAGGTGGCCAGGAATCCCTGACCGCTGATCAGCTTGTCGTTGCAGACAAACGGGTCGACGGCGGGGGTGAGCGGATTGTCGCCGAAGTCGCACGGACGGGGTGTCCCGTCGGCCTTCGGCGGGACAGGCCCGCTGCCCGGGTCGTTGAAGGACGGGTGCTCCGGCCACACACCGGTATCCAGCACACCAACAATCGCGCCCTTGCCTGCGGTGGTGTCCGAACCCAACGCGTCGTACAACGTTGGCGCGCCGATGAACGCCGGACTCGAATCGGTGAGCAGGTGGTTGACGGTATCCGCCTGCACGGCAACAACTCCCGGCAACTTCAGCAGGTCCTTGGCGCGGTCCGCCGGGAGGCTGACCGCCACGCCGCCGTAGACGGTCCGCAGCCGGGTGCCCACCGTCGCCTCGGGAATCGCCGCGCTCAGCTGGGAGGTGAAGGCATCCTCGACGCCCGCGACGTAACCGTCGTACTGCTTGACGGCGTCGGTGTTCTCGTCCAACTTGCGGTTGGTCGCCGACGGACTGGTCGGCTGGAGATTGTCCACGCCTCCGGAATAGGTCGCCACCGAGTCGTAATCGAGTTTGACGAGCAACGGAACCTTGGCCGTTCCGGTCGCGGCGAGCACCGCCGGGTCGCTCTGCGCGAGACGGCTGGTCGCGGCCTTCGGCGACGTAGTACTCCCGGTACTTGCGAGGCCTTGCCCGGTGAAGGTGGGTGGGTCCGCGGCGACCGATGACGTCGGCGACATGGCGATGGCCACGGCACCGACCAGACCCACTGCGATGACCCTGCTGAACTGGCGGCGATGGCGGCTCGCGATGCGCCGGGAGGTGTAGATGGACAAGACCTCGATACCCCGTCCTGCGCCGTTTTTCGGCGCTCAAGCGGGGACCATAGCTCACGCACAGGCAAGCCGCGCTCCGCCAAGTCGGTGACCCTCCCCCGTCTGCCTGTGACGCGCCGTGTTGGGTCACTATGTCCATTTTCTTCCGCTTCAAACTCGCCTTTCCGCGTGCATCTTCCTGCGCTGACCGGATGATCAGCGTGGATGTTCCGCCTGGGTTGACCTCAGCCCGGCGGTTGCCGCCGGCTCTCGGCGGCGTGCAGGGGCGCACCCCACACCACCGGGTGACCCGGGAGATGATGGATGGATGCCTCTCTCGGGTGGGGAATCCACGGCCGGCCGGCCGACCCGGTCCGGGTTGAAAGCGGCCGCGTCACCGGCTGCGGCCGTGTTGATCCTGGCCGGAGCGTTCCACGTCTATCGCGGCGTTCCCGGCGAAGGTGTGCTCTTCTGCGCGGTGGGACTGGCCATCGCCGCGGATAGCGCCGGTTGGCTGCCGACCCCGCCTTCCCGGACGTTCCGGCTGCCCGGAACCGCCGGGTCGTGGGCGCTGGCGGCGGTCGGCGGGCTGGGATTGGCGTTGCTGGCTCCGCACGGTACGGCGGAGACGCTGGTTCTGGCGGTGGTGGGGGTTGCGGTGCTGGGTGTCGGCTGGGTGCAGCCGGAGCGGTCTGGCCGTGCCGAGTCGCTCGCGGTGGCTGCGTCGGTCAGCGGATGTAGATGTTGAGTTGGGTTCCGGCGATGTTGGGGAGGGATCGGGGCGTCTGTCCTCGGGCCCTGTGACGGGTGGGCCTGAGACGGGTGGGCCCGAGACCCCACGGTCGGCGGGACGGTACGAGCGGACGGCGCTTGTCTGGTGCTGCTTCGGCATCGCGTTGTGCCTGGTCGAATTGGCGGTGTATTTGCTGTCGGCGCCACCGCTGCGCGAATTCGAGTACCCGACCCTGTCGACGCTGTTGGAACCGCTGGTCGCCGAGCCCCTCGGGCGGCTCCCGCTGCTGGTGGGGTGGCTGGTGTTGGGACTGGCCCTGCTGCGCTGGTCGCAGGGTGGAACGGGTCGTGGGTTGGTCGGTCAGGCGCGGCGCGCTGTCGTTGCTGATTCCGATGTCATTGCTGATGTGTCGACGGTCGTTGACCTTTCGGACACGGCCAACGGTGAGCCCGGCTCGACCCGTGTGATGCCTCCGGACGGTGTCACGTGATCAGCCGGGTTGCGGTCATCTCCGTCTTTGTTGCGTTCGGTCTCGCCGCCGTGGGGATCGATGCGATGGCTCACCGAGGCGGATCTCGGCTGGTGCCGGTCGCGGTGCTGGTGCAGTCGGCGATGGGGAGTCGCCCGGTGCGGATCGCGATGCTGCTGGTCTGGTGGTGGCTGGGTTGGCACTTCCTGGTCGAACCGTGATCGGCGACGATCGGAACGGTGATCGGGGAGGCGAGCGGGTGGGCACCGTGGTCCGCCTTGGGCTGACGCCGTTGAAGGGTGCGGCCCACACCCACCCGGAGCGCATCACCGTTCGTCCCGCCGAGGTGGTCGGCGACCGCCGCTGGGCGTTGATCCAGCCCGAGCGCGACGGATGGCGGATCGTGCGCACCGTCGAGACACCGGGGATGACGGCCGTGCGGGCCCGGTGCGACGCGGGCGGCGTGCTGGACCTGGAACTGCCGGACGGTCGGCGGTTTCTGATCGACGGTGACGGCCGTGCAGAAGGTGCGGCTGTGGTCGCGGAGTACTGGGGCCGGCCCGCGCACGTCCGTCTCTCGCCAGGTCCGTGGGACGCGGCGCTGTCAGGTTTGATCGGCCGCGAGGTTCACCTGGTGACGGTCGACCGGGCGGGCGCCGTGGTCTTCGCCGAGCCGGTGAGCATCGTGACGACGTCCTCGGTGCTGGAGGTCGCGCGGCGGGCCGGCGATTGGTGGACCGACGGGAGCGGGGAGGGCGATGAGGTGGATGGCGGCGTCGACGACGAGCGGTTCCGATCCACGCTGGTGATCGGCACCGCTGGGCTGCCGGCGTTTGGCGAGGACGCCTGGGTCGGCGGGCGGCTGCGGGTCGGAGCGGTCGAGCTGATCGTGCGCCAGCGGCTGGCCCGGTGCGGGGTGATCCGGATTCGACCGGGTACGGGTGTGGTGGGCGGACCCGATGTGCTGAGGTTGCTGGCCGCGGATCGGGTGGTCGCGGGCGAGGTGGTGTTCGGTCTCGGCGCCGACGTGGCGGTGCCCGGGGAGATCGTCGTCGGGGACCCGGTGAGTCTGGTGGGTCGGTGAGCTTGTTGTTTGGGGACGGGCGGGGGCTCGTTGATTCGGTGCCGCGCCGGCGCTCTCATGATCAATTTCAGGTGGCCTGAGCAGGGGTTTTGCCGGTCAGTGCACCTGGCGGGTAGGGTTACCGGCCGGTGGTCACCCCAGGGTGGCCCGAGGAAGCGTGCCAGAGCGGCCGAATGGGACACACTGCTAATGTGTTGTGCTCGCAAGGGCACCGAGGGTTCAAATCCCTCCGCTTCCGCGCTGGGCCTCGGGTAGCTGACGGGGTTCGGTGGTGTTGTTGGCTCCGTTCGCGGGGCTTTGCGTGGCGGCCCGTCTCGGCGGGCTTGTAGTACTCGGCGACTGGGGTTCGGTCGGTGGGAGAACTGAATAGGCGCCCGTAGCTCAACGGATAGAGCATCTGACTACGGATCAGAAGGTTGGGGGTTCGAATCCCTCCGGGCGCGCTCCCCAGATCCGTTGCACCGCAGCGCTTTCAGCCGTTTCGGGTGATCTTGGTGCAAGATCGCATCCCATTAACCGTCCCATTGAGATCGCCGCAGCCGCCCTGGTGACTCCGGTCGGCGTGTCGATCGTGGTTCGTACGGTTGCGCTCATGAGAGATGCGCGTGGTGGCGGGTCGATGCGGCAGCGACGTCCAGGGGTGTGGGAGGTGCGGGTCGCGGTCGGCCCGGACCCGGTCAGCGGCCGTTCGCGGTACCGGTCGGTGACCGTGCACGGGGACCGCGAGTCGGCGCAGGCGGCCAGGGAGCGGTGGGCGGCGAAGGCCGAACTGGTGCGGTCTTCCGGGCGGACCCGGCCGGGCATCACACTCGCCGCGCTCCTTCGGGAGTGGCTGTGCGCCGACCACGGGTGGCGACCGTCAACGGTGGCCGGGTACCGGTCGGTGGTGGGGTTTCTGGCCCAGGATCGGGTCGGGACGCAGGAGGGCGGTGGACCTCACCCCGAAGGTGCTGGCGGCTGCCTGCGCCGACTGGCGATCGCAGGGGTGGCCGGACCCGACGGTGTGGGCGCGAATGCGGGTGTTGCGATCGGCGCTGGGGTGGGCCTACACCGAACGGATCCCCCGCCGCAAAACGCTCGGAGTCAACCGCTGCACCTCTCATTTCCCCGCGGTCGTTGACCAGCGGATGCCATCGAGGATCGCGCCGTGCCCGTGCAGGCGCACGGTGGACACACGAATGGGGCACGCGTCGGGACACCCCGGGTCGGACGTTCGATTTCATCAGGTTGCGGTGCAACGCCGGGTACGGTTTCCCCACCGCCCGGGACGGCAGGGAACCACCAAGTGTCGTCCGTGACGAAAGGAACGTGACAAATGGCCGAGAGTTACAACGGGTATTGCGTGAAATGCAAGGACAAGCGTGACTTCGAGGGGGATATCGCGGAAACCAACGGGCGCCGAATGGCCAAGGGAACCTGCCCGGTGTGTGGCACCAGGATGAACCGGATCCTGGGCAAGGCCTGACAACCCCCCGGGCTGGGCCGGTCCGTGGCCCCGAGATCGGGGGTCGTCGGCGGCTGCCGCCGGGGAAAAACCGCTGGAGGGTGCGGCGAGGAAGGGGTTGCGGTCGGGTGTCGAGTCGCAGGGTCGGCCGTTGCGGCTCTCGCACGGCGACATCGTGCGGTGGCGCGCGCAGCTGGTGCTGACCGGGACATGTCACGTGTGGATGGGCGCGGTCGGCTCCGACGGGTACGGGCGGATCGCGATCCGCAACCGGAGGACGGTGCGCGGACGTTGACCCCGCACCAGGTCGGCGCCCGCCTCGGGTACGGGCCGATCCCGGCCGGCGCGACGGTGCTGCATGACTGCGAGGTCCGGTTGTGTTGCCGCGCCGCGCCGGGGCATCTGCGGGTCGGCACCCAATCGGAGAACATGCGCCAGGCGGTGGCCCGGGGCCGGGCGGTCGGCCCCCGCCCGGGGCGGGTCGATGTCCGCGGCAAGGCCGGGGCGTCCCGGGCGATCCAGGCCGCGCTGCGGGCGGCGACGGACCGCTCCCCCGCCGAATTGGCGGCGGTGTTGGCGGCGGTGATCGCCGAGGGTGACCCGCTGCGGGACCTGCATCCGCTGTTCGACCTACCCGCGCACCCCGCCGGCACATCGGTGTCCGGGTGGCGGCGTTCCCGGGTGCCGCCGCTCCGGGCGGGGTGCTGGTGCGGGCGGGGCGGCGGGGACCGGTCGAGTCGTTACCGCTGTTCGGCGGGTAGCACCCACCGGCGACCGTTGATCGGTTGCTGCGGGCACCGGCGCGGTTCCGCACCGGGGCGACGGAGCCGTCAGGACGGCTGGTTCGGTCCGGGCGCCTGGTCGGGACCGCGCGGAGTCTTATCTGATCGCCCTGGTCGCGGTGGCCGGCGGCCGCCGGCCCGGTCCGACCGCACCGCCCTCCCGGAGCGGCGGCGGCGGGTTGTTGGGCATGATCGGGCGATGACGCCTACGAACCGACGACGCCGACCGGAACCGGGCCGCCCGAGCCGGCGGTGAACGAGCAGGCGGCGGTGAACGAGCAGGCGGCGGTGCGGGCGGAGGCCAGGGACCAGGTCCGGCGCGCCGCCGGGCTGTGGTTGACCGGCGACCGGGTCGCGGCGCTGGGCCGGCAGATGGTGCTGTCGATCACCCGGTACCGGCGGGCGAACCGGCGGTCACCGACCTGGGCGGAGGCCCTGGCCGGGGTCGACCCGGCCTGTGCGAACCCATCACCACCGTCCCGGAGGGTTGGCCGCTGGCGCCGGCGGTGTGGCGGCGGGAACTCCGGCAGCGGCTGATGGGCGAGCTGAAACACGCCCGCTGGGTCACCTACACCCGGACACCGCGGTCCCTGCACCCGGGCGACGTCGGCCGCGGCTGGCTCAGCACCGCGGACCCGCCGCCCGACGGGCCGCACCCGCCGGACACCGCCCGGTAGCGCGGGACTCAAGCGCAGCGGGGCCCGCCCGGCACCTCGCCGCGGGGACGTCCGCCGGGTGCCGACCGGTGGTGAGGACCCGGCAGGGGCCCGGTCCCACCACCGGACCGGGCGGGGGCTGGTCAGAACGGGGGTTGGTCGTCCCCGCCGGCGCCGGTCCACGGGTCGCCGCCGCCGTGTTCACCGCCGCCGGGTGGTGGCGGGCGCGGTGGTGGTTTTGCCGGCGCGGGTGACCCTGGCGGTGGCGTAGCGCAGGGACGGCCCGATCTCCTCGACGTCGACCTCGACGACGGTGCGCTTCTCCCCCTCGCGGGTGTCGTAGGACCGTTGCTGAGCCGGCCGGTGACGATGACCCGGGCGCCCTTGGTGAGGGTTTCGGCGACGTTCTCGGCGGGTTGCCGCCACAGCGTGCAGCGCAGGAACAGGGCGTCCCCGTCCTTCCATTCCCCGCTGGCCCGGTCGAAGATCCGGGGGGTGGAGGCGACGGTGAACCCGGCGACGGCGACGCCGGCTTGGGTGAAACGTAGTTCCGGGTCGGCGGTCAGGTTCCCGACCAGGGTGATGGCGGTATCTCCGGACATGATGTGCTCCTTACGGTTTGGGGACAGTGTGTCCCTCGGTCATGACATTGGTGGGCGGTGATCTGCCGACCCCGTGGTGTCCAGGTCCCGCCGGACCGCGCCGGTTTCATCGGTGAGCGGGGCGGACAGGGAACGGAGCGGAGGGGATCTCGGGGGATCGTCGTGGTGGCGCGGACGGGTGCCGGCCGGTCGGCGGCAACCCGCTTGGTTGAGGTGGTCGTGACGTGATCAGTGGGAGTGGATTCCCCCGGCCCGGTCCGGGCGGGGTCATCGGGGTGTCGTCGGGATTCTCGGCGGTGGCGGGTGGTGGTCGGGCGTGGTGACCGGTGACCGGGGCTCGTCGAGCGGAGCGCCCAGCATTGGTGGTCATCGGGTGCCGCCGTTCGTGGTGGTCGAGGTGTGGAGGTGCAGGGGGTCGGGGACGGCGGTGGGGATGACGCCGGTGGCGGGGTAGGTCCAGGTGCTGCCGTACTGGTCGGTCAGCGTGATGACACCGTGCCGGCGGTGGATGTCGGTGACGGTCCGCGGCGGCTGGTCCGGGAGCGGGTCGCCATTGGTCGCCGGGGGTGAGGTGCCCGGCGTGGTGGCTGGTGGAGGTGTACCCGCGGAGAGCGGTGCCGGTGGGGGCGGTGTGGTGGCCGATGGTGGCGGCGTTGCCCAGGGTCAGGCACACACGGTCACCGCCCGTCGGTGGTGCGCGGGGTGGTGAGGCCGACCAGGGGTCGGGCGTGGACGGTGCGGTCCGGGGTGCCGGTGTTGAGGTCGGCGAACAGCTCGGCGACGGTTCCGCTGTACCGGGCGACGGTGTGCGTCGGGGTGAATGCGGTGATGTCGGCGACGGCGGCCGCGGTGGGGTCGCAGAAGATCAGCATGTCGGCGAGTCGTTGCCTGGCGTCGTCGATGCTGCGGGCGATCGCGACGCCGCCCTGCGGATGTGGACCGGTGGTGTGGAACCCGGCCTCGTACAGGCACCCGGTGACGACCGGCTCCGGTGAGTGCCGCTGCCTGCCCGGGTGGTGGTGCTTGTTCGGTGGTGGTGTGCGTGCTGCCGCCCGGCTGCGCTGCTGGTCCATGATCGGTTGTGTCCCGTCCCCTCGTTCTTCGGCCCGGAGGGCCTTGACACGGAGGGCATCCGGGGCCGGTGGAGCGGGAGTCGCCTGGTCCGTCCGGTGTCAGGTCGGGGTCCCCTTGGGGTGGCATGGCCCGGACGGATCGGGGCGCGGGAGCGGCGGAGGTCCCGGATCCTGGGAGGGGCAAGGCCCGCGGTCGAAGAACCCTCCGCCGCGCAGCGGCGGGGTTGTTGTGGGGGGCGGCGGAGCCGCTCGATCGGGGCCGTCCGGTGGTCGACGCCGTGGCTGTCGCGCGGGCCTGGGGTGGGGTTGTCAGGTTGGTTCGTGGGCCGGTGGGTGGGTTTGCAGGATGTGCGCCCATTCCGGTGCCAGCGAGGTGACGTCCCCGGTGGGGTTGGCGGGGCCGGTGAACACGACGGTTCCGTGGACGGGGTGGCGGCCCGGCCGGGGGATCTGGGTCAGCAGCGCGGTGGCGACCGGGTTGACCGGTGCACCGGCGATCAGGCCCTGGTCGTCGACCCAGGCCAGTAGTTGGGGGGTGACGGTGAGCATGTCCAGGTGGTGGCTGCCGATGGCCCGGTACAGGGCGTCGATCTGGCCCGGCCCGGTGCCGAGGTCGATCTCCCGGACGTCGCCGGCCGGGTTGACGGTGACCGCCCGGGTGGTCACGGGTGCGGCAGGGCTGCGCGGAGCACGCCGCGGCCGCCGGCGGCGGCCGCGGCGGCGGAACCTGGCATGTGTCAAGGACTACCACTTCCCCGCCCGGGAGTGGCCCGTCGGGTGGTTGTCCCCGGCATTTCCCTTCCACGGTTCGGGAATGCCGATGGACCGGTACTTGTGCAATGGGCCCGGGGGGGTCTGGTTGGTGCACGTTGACTGGGTGGGTCGAGTCGCCGTGGGCAACGTCACTGGGCCGTCTGGGGGCCGAGAGGTGGTGCGTCGTGCCTGGTTTGGGATGATCGCCGGTAGTGTCTGCTGACTCGTTGCGACCGTCGCGGGGTGACCCGGCGGCCGTGGGCGCGCCCGGGCCCGGGGAGCGCGGCGGCCAGGGGGGCGCCGCTGGCAGGGCGGGGTCGGGTGCCCGGTTGGTGGCGGGGCGGTACCGGCTGGAGTCGGTGCTCGGCCGCGGCGCGATGGGCACCGTGTGGGCCGCCACGGACGAGGTGCTGCAGCGCCGGGTGGCGATCAAACGGGTCACCCTGCCGCCCGGGCTGCCGGTCGGTGAGGCGGCGCAGCTGTGGCAGCGGGCGCTGCGGGAGGCGCGGGCGGTCGCCGCGTTGTCCAGCCGGTACATCATCACCGTGTTCGATGTGCTGACCGTGGACGGTGAACCGGTGATCGTGATGGAACTGCTGCCGTCCCGGTCGCTGGCCGAGGTGCTCCGTGAGGTGGGTCGGTTGACCGACGGGCGGGCCGGCACGGTTGGGGTGGCGGTCGGGTCGGCGTTGCTGGCGGCGCACGCGGCCGGGGTCACCCATCGGGATGTGAAACCGGCGAACGTGTTGATCGGTGACGACGGGCGGGTCAAGCTCACCGATTTCGGGATCGCCCGCAACGCCGGGGAGCCGACGATGACCGGTACCGGGTTGATCCTGGGGTCGGCGGCCTACCTGGCGCCGGAGATCGCGAAGGGCGCCGCGGTGGGCCCGGGGTCGGACACCTGGAGCCTGGGTGGGTTGCTGTTCGCGTGTGTGGAGGGTGTGCCGCCGTTCGACCGGGGCACCCCGATCGCCACGTTGACCTCGGTGGTGAAGGACCCGGTGCCGGCGCACCCGCACTCCGGGCGGCTGGGGAAGGTGATCTCCGGGTTGCTGTTGAAGACCCCGCAACTGCGGCTGCCGCTGGACCGGGCGCTGCCGCTGCTGCGGGCGGTCGCCGACGACCCCTCCGGTACCCGTCTCACCGGGCCGTGGGGCGCCGGCCGATCCCGACCAGGGTCCGCCGACCGGCTCGGTGCCTGAACCGGCCCGGACCCCGGGACGGAGCCGCTGCTGCGGCCGCCACCTTTGCGTCCTGCCGCGGCCAGGTCTGCGGCGGGGTGGTCATCGGTGTCAGCAGCGCGGGGTTGATGCCGGTCAGCGCCCACGTCGGGTACATACCCGGTGCGCCGGCGGCACCGGGTTCCGGTCGGCTGCCGTCGGGGGGACGTCCCGGACCGATGCGGCGTCCCGCGGCACCGACAGGGGCGCCGGTTCGTCACACGGTGGTGACGACGATCCCGGCGTCACTGCCGTGCCTCGTCGACGACAGGGGTCAAACCGGTGCCCGATGGTGCGCGCGGTGCGCGGCGCGGGATCGTCACCGGCCGGTGGCGGCGGGTTCCTCGTCGTCGATCCCGGGTCGGCTGATGTCGTGGTCGGTCAACTCGTCCATTACCACCGATCCGCCGAGCCGGTCGGGTGGGAAACGCACCCGGTAGGTGGGCGGCGCGGGCCCGGTCTGTTTCAGGAACCCCCGCCGCGCCGCGGGTGACGGCGTGACCTGTCACGGTGTTGGTGGTGTCGTGGTCGGCGACCACCGCGTCGCTGACGCGGAAACCCACATCACACCTCCCATGTAGGTTCCTGTTCCGCTCGCCCGTCCCTCGGATCCTTCCGGGGTTCGGTCACTACTGTCTTGGTGATCGGTGGAATTCTCGATGCCGACCACGCATCCACGCATTGGTACTCCCGGTTGCGGGTCGCTTCCGGTTCGGGTGTCGTCCGTCGGCACCAGCAGAAGCCGATGGTCGGGACGCCGGGTCGGGACGTGACGCCGATCGGCGCCGAACTGGCCGCCCGGCCCAGCTCCCCGCCGGGGAATCGTTCGGTAACCCCGGCGGATCGGCGGAGGTGGGTGAGGATGACCGTTTTTCGTGATCGGGTCGACGCGGGCGTTCGGTTGGCCCGGCGGTTGACGGCGTTGCGTGATCAGGATGCGGTGGTGTTGGGGTTGCCCCGGGGTGGGGTGCCGGTGGCGTTTGAGGTGGCGGCTGCGCTGGACGCGCCGCTGGAGGTGATCGTGGTCGCGAAGCTGGGTGTCCCGTTCCAGCCCGAGTTGGCCATGGGCGCCATCGGGGAGGGCGGCGCCCGGGTGGTCAACACCGCCGTGACCGGGCGCGGCCGGATCAGCGACGACGCCCTGGCCGCCGTCGAACGGGAGGAACGCACGAAACTTGAGGCGCGGGTGGCCCGGTACCGCCGGGGTCGCGCGCGGGTGGACCTGAACGGGCGGGTCGCGGTGGTGGTCGACGACGGCGTCGCGACCGGGTCGACCGCCCGGGCGGCGTGCGCGGTGGCCCGTGCCCTCGGCGCGGCCAGGGTGGTGCTCGCGGTTCCGGTCGGTCCGGCGCGGACCCTGCGGGACTTCGCCGTCGCCGACCAGGTGGTGTGCGTGTCGGCGGTCTCCCGGTTCCTGGCCGTGGGCTATCACTACGCGGACTTCTCACCCACCAGTGACCAGGAGGTGATCGCGCTGCTGGACGCCGCCTCGCGGCGGGTGCTCGGCGAGCCACCGGCCGGCGCCGCCCCCGACGGTGACACCGATGTCGAGATCCCCGCCGGAGCCACCACCCTGCCAAGGCACCGGGATGTGCCGGGCCGGCGCCGGGGTCGTAGTGCCCGCCCACGGCAGCGGCGGGCCACGGTGCCACCGGGCCGCCGAGGGTGCGATCGTGGTCGGGCGATGGACTGCTCACCCTGACCCCGCAGCATCGAACAGGCGGTCAACCAATGTTCACCATCCACGCCGGGTCCCGCGCCCCCTGCTCACCGGGTCCGCCCCGCCGCCGAGCTGTGATCCAGGCCCGCCTCCGCGGCGCGGGTCGGCGAGGATAGCCAGTCGCTGACCCACCCACAGTTGCAGACGCTCCGGGCGACCTGCCGCGACCGACCCGGGGTTTCGACGTTCTTGCGCTCAATCCGGCACCGATGGTCGGTGGTCGGGGTGGTCATGACGTCCTCCTGGTGTCGATGCCCAGGTGCATTGTCGGCGGAGAGCTTGGTCTCGGACTGGAACACGCCGAGTGGCTCCGCACATCCGCGGCCGGTCACGATGATCCCCGGACCATTGACCGGGCCATAGCGCCGCCCCCTTCGCCCGGTCGGGCCGCCACCACCCCGTCCATCGGGGGGCAAGATCCTCAATCCGCCCTTACGTAGCGTTCGCACCTGGTCGCCCGTGACCGCGGCAGGACCCAGGGGCCGTGCCGCCTTCGAGCGGCCTGAAATTGGCGCCGCCGCCGCTGAGCATCGCGAGGCGGCGGGTGTTGGCACGGTCGGCCGCCGATGGGGTCGCTGCGGGGTGAGCAGACTGGCAGGGCAAGCGAAGGAGCCCAGGGATGATCTGCGGGGTGCGGTGTACCCGGGGGGACGCCGCGGCGGTCGTCGGCGATAGTGATCCGCTGAGGGATCGCCTCCGCTTTTCCATGTGGGCGACTTCGCCGTCGGTGGCTCGGCGGCGTTGACGGCAGGGCCGGCGTCGGACCTGTCGCGGCGGCCGTCCGGCGACCCGCGCTGGGGTTGTTGCCGTTGGTAGGCCCATCCGCCCGGTCGAACGACGGCGTGTGGAGAACGGGATGCTGGTGCTCCAGCGCGTGCGGCCCGGGGATCGGCGTGCCGGGCGGGATGCTTGGTGGCGTGGGTGAGGACCGGCCGTGGGACTTGCGCCGGCTGACGGTCGGCGGGGAGGGGATCGAGCGGGCCTTCGCCAGGCTGGATGAGGCCGACCGGTTCACCGCGGCGCACGGCCAGGTCGTGACGGCTCGCCTGATCGATCAGTCGCAGCCCGGTGGCCACCGCACCTACATCGCGGCCCGTCAATTGATCACCATCGCGATGGATCATCACCGGGCGTTGCTGGCCGTGATGTCCCAATCGGCAAGCCCGTGCGCCGCGTGGACGTTGCTGCGGTCGGTGTTCGAGTCCAGCGCCCTGGCCACCTGGGTGCTGGACCCCCCGACAGCCTCGAGCGGCGGCGGCGGGCGCAGCGCCGCACCTGTGTCGATTTCAGGCAGCAACGGAACTATCAGGCGGCCCTGCGCCGCACGATGACCGCAGCCGAGGCCGCAGCGTCCGTCGCCGAGGAGGTGCGGGTCGCCAAGCAGCTGCGCGCGGAAGCCGAGGAGCTGAGGTTGTCCTGGCAGCAGGTGACCGGCGACGTCAATCTGATCGCCGAGCTGGCCGAGCTGGCTACGGTCCGGACTGCGTTGGGCGTCGACGCCCGGGCCCCGCGGCTGGAAGCGTTGTGGCGCGGCATGTCCGGTCACGCCCACGGCTACAGCTACACGGCCCAGGTCGACCCTGACGTCCGGTGGTCGACGTCCCGCACCGGCGGCGCCCAACCACCGCTGACGTTTGATCCCGACGTGTTCACCGCGCACGCCACGGTCACCCGAGTGCTGCTGCTGTCGGCGATCGGGCTCTATGTGGAACGCTCAAGGCATCCGCTGGCCCAGCGATGAGCATCGGCGACCGCGAGCAGGTTCTCACGGCACGCAAACCACCCATGACGAACGGTGTC
>CAVPYD010000025.1:0-40400 GCA_963709895.1 uncultured Actinomycetota bacterium
CCAAACAGGTGCTGTTCCTGGGTGATGGCTCCTACCTGGACGACGCGGCCACCGCGGCCAACCTGCAGGGCAACACCTGGGGAATGATGAACGAGACCGGCAGCTATCCCGGCCAGGCATGGCTGTGGTTGTACTCGTTCTGGTACCAGATCCCGCAATTCAACTCGGACAACCCCGACGACTACCTGACCAGCCACGCCGACGCGATCATCTTCTACATCATGGCGCTGCTGTCGCTGGTGCTGATCTTCCTGCCGTACATTCCGGGGCTCCGCTCGATTCCCTGGTGGATCCCGTTGCACAGGCTGATCTGGCGGGACTTCTACCGCACCCAAGCAAGGGCCTGACCCCGTAGAACAAAGCGACAGGGGCAGGCGGACCTGGGGCGAGATCGGCAATAGTCACGGCGAAAACGACCCGGACCGCGACGGCCCCTTGGGTCGGTTGCCGCGGTTCCCCGTGTCGTGACCGTGGGCAGCGGCCACCTGCCGCGGCGGCCCGTCCCCACGGCGGGTGGGGACCTTCGGCCCTGCCGTGCGTCGTCGGCTGCTGGACACACTGGACGCCGGAGGTGTGATCATGCGGTGCTGGTGCGTGTCGGCGGCCGCGGATCCGCCCGGTACCCGCACCGGCGCGGCGTGGCGGGCGCCGCCGCCACGGATCTCGTCACATCGACCGGGCCGCGGTGCCTGTGGGCCGCGGGCCCATCGTATGACTGGGGAGTGTGGTCGGCCGTGACCTGGTTCGGCGCGAACAAGGAGCGGGCGCTGTTCGCGGTGTCCACGGTGTTGCTGGTCGCGGGCGGCGTGGCCTGGTTGCTATCCGCGGCAACCGCGGCGAACGCGTTGTGGATCGCCGGGACCGTGCTGGGCCTGGTGTTCTCGATCGGCTGGATGGTGGCCTCGATCCGCCGCGGCCAGTTGAGTGTGGATGTCATCGCGCTGCTCGCGCTGGCCGGCGCGCTGGTGGTGAACGAGCCGTTCGCCGGGGCGGTGATCACGGTGATGCTGGCCAGCGGGCAACTGCTGGAGGCGAGGGCGGCGGCCCGGGCGCGCCGGGAGCTGAGCCTGCTGGTCGCAGCGGGCTCCGCGGACCGCGCGCCGCCGACGCCGACAGCGGCGTGGTCGAGGTGCCGGTCGACGACGTGGTCGGTCGGCGACCGGCTGCTGGTCGGTACCGGGGAGGTCGTCCCGGTGGACGGCCGGCTGCTCTCGCCGGCGTGTTCTGACGAGTCCGCGCTCACCGGCGAGCCGATGCCGGTCGAGCGGATCGCCGGCGACGACGTCCGCAGCGGCGTGGTCAACTCCGGGCAGCCGGTCGACCTGGTGGCGACCGCGACGGCCGCGCGAGTCCACCTACGCCGGGGTGGTGCGGCTGGTCGAGCAGGCGCAGGCATCCTCGGCGCCGTTCGTGCGGGCCGCCGACCGGTTCGCCATCGTGTTCGTGCCGCTGACCCTGGTCCTGGCCGGGCGGCGTGGCTGCTCAGCGGCGACCCGGTGCGGGCCGTGGCCGTGCTGGTCGTCGCGACGCCGTGCCCGCTGCTGCTCGCCGCACCGATCGCGATCATGTCCGGGCTGTCCCGCGCCGCGCACCTCGGCGTCATCATCAAGGGCGGCGGCGCGCTGGAACGCCTCGCCGGCGGACGGGTGATGCTGTTCGACAAGACCGGCACCCTGACCCAGGGCCACCCGGTGGTCACCGACGTGGTCACCGCCGGCGCCGACTTCGACGCCGACGAGGTGCTGCGCTGGCGGCTCGCTGGACCAGGTGTCCGCGCACGTGCTGGCCGGCGCGATCGTCACCGCCGGCACCCGCCGCGGCGCTGGCGCTGCAGCTGCCCGCGCGAGTCCGCGAGGTCCACGGCTACGGCCTGGAGGGCACCGTCGGCGAGCATCGGGTCAGGCTCGGCAAGGCGGCGTGGATCGTCGGCGACACCACCCCGGCATGGGTGCGGCAGGTCCGCCGCCGCGCCGACCTGGACGGGTCCCTGACCGTCTTCGTCGCCGTCGACGACCGACCCGCCGGGGCGTTCCTGCTGCAGGACCCGATCCGACCCGACGCCCCCGGATGATCCGCGCGCTGCGCGAGGCCGGGATCACCCGGACCGTGCTGGTCACCGGCGACCGCGCCGACACCGCCGAGATCGTCGGCCGCATCGTCGGGGTGGACGCCGTGCAGGCCGACTGCGACCCGGCCGACAAGCTGGCCGTCGATCGAACGGGAGGCCGCGCACGGCCCGACGATCATGGTCGGCGACGGCATCAACGACGCCCCCGCGCTGGCCGCCGCCGGGGTCGGGGTCGCGCTGGCCGCCCGCGGCGCGACCGCGTCGTCCGAGGCCGCCGACGTCGTCCTGACCGTCGACCGGATCGACGCCCTCGCCGACGCCATCCTGATCGCCCGCCGCGCCAGGCGGATCGCCGTGCAGAGCGCCGCTGATCGGCATGGGACTGTCGCTGGTGGCGATGGCCGCGGCCGCCGTCGGGCTGCTGCCACCCGCGGCCGGGCGCGGTCGTCCAGGAGGTCATCGACGTGCTGGCCATCGGGATCGCCCTGCGGGCCGTCCTCCCCGGAAAGCGGCACACCATCGCGATGCCCGCCGACGGACATCGCCGACCGCGGTCAAGTGCGCGCCGAACACGACGCCGTGCAACCGGTGGTCGAGCAGGTCCGGTCCGTGGCCGACGCCCTGTCCACCCACCACGGCGACCTCGACCCCGGGCACGCCGCTGCTCGGCCGCCTCGAAGACCGAACTGCTCCCCCACGAACGCGCCGAACAGGAACTGCTCTACCCCGCTCGTCGCCCGCGCCCTGGGCGGCACCGACGCGACCGGCGCGATCAGCCGCACCCACGCCGAGATCGAGCACCAGGTCGGCCGGCTGCGGCGGCTGCTCGACGGGCTCGACCCGCAGACCGCCGAGCCCGAGGACGTCATCGAACTGCGCCGACTGCTCTACGGGCTGTACGCCGTCCTGCGCCTGCACAACGCGCAGGAGGAAGAAGGCGCGTTCAGCCTGGTCCCCGACGGAGCCGCGAACCACCCGGCATGACCTCCCTCGATCCGTCGGGAATTCGCCCCACCCGGTCCGGCCGTCCAGGTGGTGCGCCGGCCGCCGCGCCGAACCGCCCCGGCCACACCCAAAGGCGCCGCGCGGCGCATCCGCGATGCTCCGCGCTCCATGACTCGCAAGACGTTTGTCGCCCAACGCGTTTCGCCCGCAGGGAGCATGCTCCACCGGTCGCGAACAGCACTTACACCGCCCCCGGTGTCCCTGGCGCGTGCCGGACAGCTGAGGTTCGGCTGTCCAAACATCGACGAAAACCTGTGACCAGACTCGCATCTCACCGAAGCGTGTGCCCCGTGACGCACGGCGTAGCGTCGGAGGCGTGCGGTAGCGCCCCCAGTCTGGAGGGCAACACATGTGTTCACGACGCGCCCACGACACCGAGAACCCGGTGGTGCGATGAGGCTGGTCACACGTTTCCTCGGCGCGCATGCGACCCGACTTTCTCTGTCGTGACGGCAGATGTCGTCGGTCGTCAGCTGGGGCGGAACCATGGTTTTCGATCTGGAGGAGGTCCTGATGTGGGCTGCATTGAAGAAGGCCGTCGCGGGTGTGACCGAGTCGCTGGGGATCGAGATTCCCGGCTTGCCTATCGACCTGGGAGCGGTCGGCGATGCCGCCGCGACCGCCGCGCAGGGTGTCACTGAATCGGCGGGCGGCGCCGTTGAAGGCCTCACCGGTGTCACCGAGTCACTGTCCGGCGGTGTCGCGGGTGTCACTGAATCGGCGGGCGGCGCCGTTGAAGGCCTCACCGGTGTCACCGAGTCACTGTCCGGCGGTGTCGCGGGTGTCACTGAATCGGCGGGCGGCGCCGTTGAAGGCCTCACCGGTGTCACCGAGAGCGTGTCCGGCGGTGTCGCGGGTGTCGCCGAGAGCGTGTCCGGCAACGTCACTGGTGTCACGGACAGCGTTGCCGGTGCCGCGGGCAGCACGCCCTCGACGTAACCGCGTCCCGTTGCCGCGGCTGCGAGTAACTGCGCTGACCGACGGTCCCGCTGCGAGTCACACCGAAGAAGGGCCTTTCCACTGCCGATCCATTATCGCCTCCCAAGGTGCGAGCAGAAGCCCTGCGTCGCAACGCTCTCCGACGCGACGAGTGTGATGGACGGCGTTCCCAGCAGAATCGCGCCGCGAGTGAGGTTGACCCGTACCCTCGCCCAAACCGCACGACGTACTGCGGGGGCTGAGAGCCGCTACGAATCCTCGGTCGGGGACCACCACCACGTTGTGTGCCGGTCGTGCGGTTTCCTCGCCGACGGGGATTGCGCCGTCGGTATCGCGTGCTTGACCGTCGACCACGGCTTGGCAATCGGCGGGGCGAGGTCAGCTACTTCGGGTTCTGTGCCTTGGCTGCTCGCCGAATTGAGTTCCTGAACTTCCCCTTTGAAAACCGGAAGGATTCCCATGTCTGACAGTTCTGATGCAGTCGTCGGCGAGATGAACGAGGAGCGTGACGGCAGATGCCCGGTCGCGGGAGTGACCCACAAGCCCCTGGGCACGTCGAACCGGGACTGGTGGCCGAATCAGCTGAACCTGAGCGTTCTTCGCCAGAACTCCGCGAAGTCCGATCCCATGGGCGCGGACTTCGACTACGCGGCGGAGTTCAAGGCCTTGGACCTCGGGGCAGTGAAGGACGACCTCGTTGAGCTGATGACGTCGTCGCGGGACTGGTGGCCGGCCGACTATGGCCATTACGGGCCGCTGTTCATCCGGATGGCGTGGCATAGCGCCGGCACCTACCGCATCAGCGACGGTCGTGGTGGCGCGGGGGCCGGCATGCAGCGGTTCGCGCCGCTGAACAGTTGGCCGGACAACGCGAATCTGGACAAGGCCCGCAGGCTGCTGTGGCCGGTCAAACAGAAGTACGGTCGGATGATCTCCTGGGCCGATCTGATGATCCTGGCCGGCAACTGCGCGTTGGAGTCGATGGGCCTGAAGACGTTCGGCTTCGCCGGGGGCCGTGCGGATGTCTGGGAGCCCGATGACGTCTACTGGGGTTCCGAGGCCCAGTGGCTCGGAGACGAGCGCTACACCGGCGACCGGGACCTCGCGAACCCCTTCGGGGCCGTTCAGATGGGCCTGATCTACGTGAACCCGGAGGGGCCGAACGGCACCCCGGATCCGCTGGCCGCGGCCAGGGACATCCGCGAGACATTCGCCCGAATGGCGATGAACGATGAGGAGACCGTGGCGCTCATCGCCGGCGGCCACACCTTCGGCAAGACCCACGGCGCGGCCGATCCCGACAGGTACGTCGGCCCCGAGCCCGAGGCCGCGCCCCTGCAGGACATGGGTCTGGGCTGGCGGAACAGCTTCGGCACCGGCAGCGGTGACGACACCATCACCAGCGGCCTGGAGGGAGCCTGGACGCCCACCCCCATCACGTGGGACAACAGCTTCTTCCAGACCCTGTTCGGCTACGAGTGGGAGCTGACGAAGAGCCCTGCCGGTGCGTGGCAGTGGGTTCCGACGGATCCCGCCGCGACGAACGCCGTGCCCGATCCCCACGATCCGGCGAAGACGCATCCCCCGGTGATGCTCACCACGGACCTCGCCCTGCGGTTGGACCCGATCTACGAGCCGATCTCCCGGCGCTTCCTGGCGAACCCGGCCGAGTTGGCGGACGCCTTCGCGCGGGCGTGGTTCAAACTGACGCACCGCGACATGGGCCCGATCGCCCGGTACCTCGGACCGGAGGTTCCACAAGAGTCGCTGTTGTGGCAGGACCCCGTGCCCGCGGTCACCCACGAGCTGATCGGGGCCCAGGACATCGCGGCGCTGAAGGAGAAGATCCTCGCCTCGGGTCTGTCTGTCTCTCAACTGGTCTCGACCGCGTGGGCGTCGGCGTCGACGTTCCGCGGCTCCGACAAGCGCGGCGGCGCCAACGGTGCGCGGATCCGCCTCGAGCCGCAGAACGCGTGGGAAGTCAACAACCCGACCGAGTTGGCGAACGTGCTCTCGACCCTGCAGCGGATCCAGCAGGAGTTCAACAGCTCAGCGAACGGCGGAAAGCAGGTCTCACTGGCCGACCTGATCGTGCTGGCAGGATGCGCAGCCATCGAACGGGCAGCGAACACCGCCGGATACGACGTTCAGGTTCCCGTTCACACCGGGACGAACGGACGCCACCGTTGAGCAGACCGACGCGGCATCCTTCGCGGTCCTGGAACCGACCGCGGACGGGTTCCGCAACTACCTCGGCAAGGGTCACCGACTGCCGGCGGAGCACCTGCTGATCGATCGGGCGAACCTGCTGACCCTGACCGCCCCCGAGATGACCGTTCTCGTCGGTGGCCTCCGCGTGCTGGGCGCGACCTTCCAGCAGTCCCCGCTGGGCGTCTTCACCTCGACGCCCGGGTCGTTGACCAACGACTTCTTCGTGACCCTGCTCGACCCCGGCACCACCTGGCAGGCGACGTCCGAGGACGCGGAAACCTTCCAGGGCCGCAACCGCGCCACCGGCGAGCTCAAAGGGACCGGCAGTCGCGTCGACCTCGTGTTCGGTTCGAACTCCGAACTACGGGCACTCGCGGAGGTCTACGCCAGCGACGACGCGCAGAGAAGTTCGTGCGCGACTTCGTTGCCGCGTGGGACAAGGTCATGAACCTCGATCGGTTCGACCTCGCCTGATCCCGACGTTCACTCAACCCTCGGCGGCCGACCGGAACGTCCGCGGTGGTGTAAGTGGTTCGGTCCCGCACAGCCACCGACCCAACGGGCCGGGCACCCTGCGAGCTCATGTCCATCCGGCTCGCAGGGTGCCGCGTACCTTCTCGACCGTGACCCATCGCGTCGCCCCCTGCCACGAGCAACCAGCAACCAGCAACCAGCAACCAGCACATCTTGGACGACTTCGGTGATCGGACTCGATCGGCCTCGGCACCCACGGATTTCAGATGCGTGCTTGCGGGGCAGGACCGCCCCACACGGGTCCACGGCTCTGGATCGGGCCGCGGTCGTTCAGGTGCGTGGACTCACCGGGGCCGTTCCCGTGGGAGGCGGTGGTCGCCTTCAGCTAGCGCTAGCGGAGCGAAAGACGTCACGTGAACGCGGCCGGAACACGATGACCAACTCGTCGTGTGAGGGTTCCCCGACGGGAACCGGACCTTGGACTGGTCGCACGGATTCTGGTTGTGCACATGGTACGAGCGCTGCAAGCGCCTCCAGCTCGGGAACCTCGTCGGTGACGCCGACGATCTCCCCGTGGGTTGGGAAACGATGGTCGCTACTGTCGTCCGCGAGCACGATCGTCGGGCCGGAAGGCTCCGCCCTTTCCCGGCAACACGGTTGCGAGCAGCAGCAGCAACGCCGCCCGGCCGCTGCCCATCGCGCGTTCCGCGGGCGCCGTCAACGCCGGCAGCACCGAGGCGGTCAGATGGCCACCCAGGCTCGCGCACCACAGAGCCGAGGTGAACGGCGTCCCGACGCGGCACAGCGACGAGTCCGATTGGTGAACCGGAGAACCGACCGAGTTCGCAGTCGCGGTGACCGCCGGCGGAGTCCGGACGCGGCCATCCACGACGACCTGAGACCCGGCGACTTGTCGTCGTTCTCGGCCGGCAACCGGGCACGCGCGCAGGCCGAACCGTCGTCGGCTCACAGGCCGTCCACACCGCCGGCCCACTCGAAGGTCCGACGGCCGCGGGGCCGGAAGCCCCGACAGCGGCAGCCGCTAACCCGACATCAACGGTCCACCGCTGCCGGGTCGTGGACCGCGAGCGCACACCCTTCGACCGACCAGCGCGGAGTCGTCTCGAACGATGCGAGCCAGTCACCGAGAGCCCCTGCCAAACGCGGCGCTCCCCGTAAAGCCTGCCGCGCGCACCCGGCGAGCGTCGGCGGCCGTAACGAGAGATAAGGATGCGGCAGTTCCGGGTGCGTCTCGCCCCGCCGCATCGTTGGCGAACCCTGCGGCCGGCCGAGTGCATGCTCAAGGGGTGACGAGCGTTCCCCTCCCCAGCGATCCGACCCACCGGTCCGGGACCGTGGGTGCGGCTCCGCCCGCGATAACACCGCCGACCCGCACACGCGGCGAATCCGGCGTCTCCGACCCCGAAGCCCCGTCAGTCGGGGGCACGCTGACGATGCCCTGGCACCGGAACGGAAGCGGGCCGGACCCAGGCGCTACCGGGCCGGTGCGGCGTCGACCGCGAAAGGTGATCGGACGCACCCTGGGCAAGGCCTGGAGTGACTCGCTGTTCGGGATGAGCTCGCAGGCCGCGTTCTGGTGCGCCATGTCCACCGCGCCGCTGCTACTCGCCCTACTCGGCCTGGTCGGGTATGTGGCCAACTGGTTCGGCCCGGCCACCATTCACGACGTCCACGCGCAGATCATGCTGGTCCTGCACACCATCTTCAACGAAGAGGTCGCCGACAACCTGGTCGGCAACACCGTCGACACCATCCTGAACAACGGCCAGGCCGACGCAGTCTCCGTCGGGCTGATCATCAGCCTCTGGGCCGGGTCATCGGCGATGTCGGCGTTCATCGAGGCCATCACGATCGCCTACTGCCAGCACGAGATGCGCCACCCGGTCGTCGAACGGCTGTTCGCCTTGGGCCTCTACATCATCGCGCTGATGTCCGGCATCCTGGTCCTGCCGCTGCTGGCGATCGGCCCCGACTACCTTCCACGGGTGTTCCCAGAACTCTGGCGACCCACCGTCACCACGATCGTCGGCTTCGCCTACTACCCCGGCATGGCATTGGGCCTGATCCTGTTGCTGGCCACCCTGTACAAGGTTGCGCCGAAACACAAACACGCCTGGACCCGCGGGCTGCCCGGCGCGTTCCTGGCAGCGGTGTTCTTCCTGGTGGCAAGTACCGGCCTGCGCCTCTACCTGTCCTACGTCTACAGCCACGGACTGACCTACGGTGCTCTAGCCACCCCGATCACGTTCCTTCTCTTCAACTACTTCGTCTCCATGGCCATCATCATCGGCGCGCAGTTCAACAACGCACTGCTCGAGTACTACCCGCCTGAACGCTCTCGTCGCGACGACCGGCGCAGACGTCGCCAAGCCCCGAGCACCGACACCCAACGACCAGCGATTGACCACCCCTGACCGCCTGCGGCCTGGCCCCCCACATGAGCCCACGGCATATCGATAGTGCTGAAACAGGTCTCGGCATATTCAGTCGCACCGACGATGTTGTCAGCAGCGGGATAGCCAGACAATTGGCACGCTACAAACCAAGCCGACATCTTCGCCCTACGCGCCGTCGCATGGATCTGGATCTTCGGCTTCTGCTCGCGGTAGCAGCGGTGTTGTTTGCCGTTGCTACGGCCCAGATGCGCGAGAAGAAGCAGCTCGTCGACCTACCTGACACCCCACGACGGCCTCCGACTGGGCCTATAGACATAGTCGCCCTTCGGCCGTGTGCCTCCCCGAGCCCTGGTCAGGTGTGTCTGGGTGCGGTCCGGCCCGCGCAGGAAGGCAGCCATCACCGTGCTGTCCCGCTCGACGCCGACGTGCTCACCGACCACCAATGCCAGGCCCAAGAGGCGCGGATCCTGACCCGCTGACCCGCCGCTGCCGCCCGGCGTCGAGGCGGCGAGCTTGCACACACCGGCAGCGCTGGCTCGTCAAACCGATGCGGCCCCGTGATCCACCGCAGGGGCCGATCTCGTGGTCCCTGGTCAGGTGTGATCCGGGGTGTCGGTGGCCGTGGAGCCGGCGTCTTTCGCGGCTGCCTTGATGTCGCGGGCGGTCACGTCGTCCATGCGGACTCGACAATGGCCGTCGGCCCATTCCGGCGCCTTCCGGATCGTCACCGCACCCCGCCACGGGTCCGGAATGCCCAGGCGCGATCGCGGTCTGCATCTACTCGGCCAGCTCCCGCCGATGATGCGGCTGTATCACATGAACATTTCGGATTTGCCGCTGCTGGCGTTCGGTCCGTTGCTGCTCGGGCAGGGGCCGTGGACGCACAGCCTCGTCGTCCAATCCATCGTCGCACTTGTACGTCACAGCGCGGAGACGTGCTTGCAGATAGGTCGACAATCGGTCGTTTTCCATCTCCCTCTCTTTTCGTAGGTAAGAATTCTTTTCGCAGGTAAGAATCGGATGAAGCAACAGTGACACGCAAGCAATCTGAAATTGCTAACGCGACGCGGCGAGCAACCTGGTTGGTTTACTCGAACCGCGCGTTGCGGAATGCCATCTTCATGCCCGCATACGATGCGGTAGATCGCTGGCTGAGAAGGCGCCTCGTCGTCTACCCTATCGTAGGCTCATTCCCTGTCAGGCAGTCGGAGTTCATGCTTCAATGAAAATCAAGAAAGCGGCGACCGATAGGTCGCAGCATGCATGGTCGGGGAGCTCACTACGCAGGTAGCCACGCTGTGCACCGCGACCTGTTTGTTCAGCCTGGCGAAACCCGGCCTGCAGCAGCACCGTCCCCCGGCACGGAACGCGACCTCTCAATCTGGGAGATTCGCTTGATCGTCGTAGTGATGTCGCCGTTGTCGGGGCGCTGCGCCCGCTTGGCAACGGCCGGACCAGCACCGTCCGCGGCATCGGGGCCGACAGCGGGCCCGTCGACCCGGGAGCTGCTGGTCCGGCCGGCGCCGCAGAGGACCACGCTTCGGTGCGCGTTGAACCTGCTCGCCGGCGCGGCACTGCGCCACCGCGATGGTTCGGCATCGCGGTAGCAGTGTGGGCGTTGATCGGATCCACCGTCCGACGATGGTTCCGCGGCGTCCGCGACCCGCACACGCAGTGGCTGTACCGGCGGGCATGGACCGCGCCTGCCGCGAGGCCCTGCAACGCCCAGCCGTGTCCGTCACTGTGCCGACCAAGGTCCGCCGACACACGCCCGGGAATCGTCACAACGCCCAGCACGCAGTCACTTCGCTGACCACGCCACCGATTTCGGTCATCATTCACGATGAGGTTCCGCACCCGGATCCCTGTTGGCAGCAACGGGTCTGGCCGCCGGACTCACCGCGGTCGACGGCACCGCCGGCCGGCCGGACGGCTCCTGGCATACCCACCGGGGGCGGCCGTCCCGAACCGGTACTGGGCATCGAAGGCGACAGCGGCCAGGACAGGGCTGGCACGGCTGGTTGCACTGGCCGAACCGCTGCACCGCACCGCCCGGCCTGATCGGGACCATTGGCACTACGCGCCGATCAGGGCGTCGGTGAGTGTGGGGCGGTGGTCCTCCTCGCCCGGTGTCGCCCGTGAACCGAGGAGGAGCGGCGCCTGCCGGGAGCAGACGAGGAACCGAACCCGCGGCGGGGAGGGTGAACAGCGGCCCGCCCCGGGGTTATCGCCCGGTTGCCGGGCCCTGCCTGGTGTGCTGCCTTCCCGACTCCGGAGCCACCGCGAGCGGTGATCGGCGCGGTGGGGATCTCCCGTCGGATCCCCGCACGGGGCAGCCGATGAGCACCGTGACCGGGTCGGGGGAATCGGCCGCCGGCGCCGAGGTGAGCGCGCTGACCCGGCTCTACCGCAAGGGTCCAGTGCGCCGCGCCGCGGCGCTGCTGGGGCCGGCCTTCGTTGCCGCGGTGGCCTACATCGACCCGGGGAACTTCGCGACGAACTTCGGCGCGGGCGCGGGGTACGGCTATCTGCTGGTTTGGGTCGTCGTGCTGGCCAATGCGATGGCGATGCTGGTGCAGTACCTGGCGGCGAAGGTGGGGGTGGTGACCGGGAAGGATCTGTCGGAACTGTGCCGGGAACATTTTCCCCGGCCGGTGTCGATCGGGTTGTGGGCGCAGGCCGAACTGATCGCCATGGCCACCGACCTGGCGGAATTCGTCGGCGCTGCGGTCGGGTTGAACCTGCTGTTCGGGGTGCCGTTACTGCCTGCCGGGCTGATCACCGCGGTCGTCGCGTTCGGGCTGCTGGCGCTGGAACAACGCGGCTACCGCCGCTTCGAGCTGGCCATCATCGCCCTGCTGGCCCTGATCTTCCTGGGATTCCTCTATGACCTCACGCTGGTGGGCGCGTCCGTGCCCTCGGCGATCGCGGGCCTGATCCCCCGCTTGGACGGACCGGGCAGCGTGCTCCTGGCGGTGGGGATCATCGGCGCCACGGTGATGCCCCACGTGGTGTACCTGCATTCGGCGTTGACGAAGCGGCGGATCCGGCCCGCGGACCACGATGAACGCCGAACCCTGCTGCGCTGGGCCCGGATCGACGTCTGCATCGCGCTCGGCGTCGCCGGAGTCATCAATCTGAGCATGCTGCTGATCGCCGCCTCGCTGTTCCACACCGCCGGGCTCACCGACGTCGACACCATCGAGGCCACGCACGCCGGACTGGCCCACTACGTGGGCGGCGGGGCAGCGCTGGCGTTCGCGGTCGCGCTGTTGGCATCCGGGCTGTCCTCGTCCAGCGTCGGCACGTACGCCGGGCAGGTGGTGATGCAAGGGTTCATCCGCACCAGCATCCCGCTGTTCCTTCGCCGCGGACTGACCATGCTGCCGGCCCTCACCGTCCTCGCGCTCGGTCTGCCCACCACGGCCAGCCTGGTCATCTCCCAGGTCGTGCTGTCCTTCGGGATCCCCTTCGCCCTCATCCCGCTGCTGCTGATCACCCGCCGCCGCGACATCATGGGACCCTTCACCAACCAGCGGATCACCACTGCCACAGCAGGTCTCATCGTTGGAATCATCATCGCGCTGAACATTTACCTCCTGTACATCACCTTCGCAGGCTGACGCCCGGCGACCCCGCCGATCGCGCCGGTCACGTCGGGGCGGCGCGGATCCGCCCGGCGGCCAGAACGACCTGACCCGCTACCGCACCGTTCACCCGTCCACCGGTCGGACAATCCGCGCGCGACGGTCGACCGAATGACTCCGGTGAACGCGATCGGATGCACCCGTCGTGCTGCGACTTCGTTCGCCGGTGCCGTCCGACGGCAGCGCCGCTCGGTGCGCGAAACCGGGACCGGGCGACACCGGTCGGCGCTGCTCAGCGTCGTGCAGCCCCAGTATGAGATCAAGCGCGGATGGGTGATCAACGGGGTTACGGGAAACGCATCGCCGCCCGGGCAGACCCGTGGACGACACCGGGGAATGGCGGGTGCCGCCAGACCCGTAGCCAACGTTCATCATCCGAGGAGTCAGGTACAACGGCCCTCGCCGTGTCAGGCCTCCGGTGCGAGAGTCAGCGCTAAGGGACGTTCCGCTGTGAGCCGGCCTCGGACATCGAGGCGCGGGCCTGCACTGAACGAAGCGGTCCGAAAGGTCGAGTCGTGATCACCACCAAGCACACCGATGCCGCACGGCGCACCTACCGGTGGGTGACCTTCGGCATCGCGTTCGTCGTCAGCCTGAGCGTGCTCGTCCCCTCCCTGGCGCTGCTGCGGTTCATCCTGCTGGGCGCCGCGATCTGGCTGGACATCCACCGGTACCACCTATCCCGTACTCCGGCCGGAGGTGCCGAGGATCTCGGGTCTCGTGACACCAAACCCTATTTCCGGCCGACGTACTGGGTCATACCGCGGCAACCGACCGGGTCTGCGTCGAGCACGGCTACTCGGTGATCACCCGGTGGAACGGCTCGTTCGGTGACTCCACTCAGATCACCGCGACCAGGTCCGGCAGAACGCCACGCAATACCTGCGGGCC
Organism: uncultured Actinomycetota bacterium; assembly: GCA_963709895.1. Classification (GTDB taxonomy): domain Bacteria; phylum Actinomycetota; class Actinomycetes; order Mycobacteriales; family Nakamurellaceae; genus Nakamurella. Next base: position 13,653 of record CAVPYD010000025.1, read on the forward strand.
GCGAACATCGTTATCGGGCACGCCAACTTCCCGGCCGCGACCACCGCGTACGACGACACCATCCGGTTGATCCGTGACCGTGCTTCGACCGCGGTTGATCCTGGCAGATGTCTTCACAACCGCCCACCCGGCGGGCAGAAACCATGGTGTCCGTTGCCTTTGAAATCGGCCGACGTGCGCTTCAATCCGCCCCGATGGTGGTGCGTGCCACTACAGCTGGCCCGCATCGAAGGGCCATCCGGCGCGGCCTGCGACTTTGGAGCTGCCCGACCCACGGTTCGGACGGGTTCACTGACGCAGATTCGCATCGATGGCGGCCAGAATGCTTTGGCTCGAAGGTCCACCCGTGCCATCAAACATTTCCGCCCAGGTCAGCGCGCGCTGAGTGAGGGCAATCTTCGACGTCGACGGACACATGGCCATCGCGGGCCCAGGACTCGCGGCCATTGACGGGTGGCGCGCCGTGGTTCACGACAAACCGTCGCCGGCCCTGGCATGTACTTCGGGTGATCGACTCCGAACCCGAGACGAGGGCAATGACCCTGTCAAAGAGGGGACGTTCGCCTCTTACCGGCGCCTCCGCGAACTGCTTGGCTGAAGGAACCAGGAGGAGACGCGTCGCGATGATGTACCGGTACGACGGCGCGGGCTACCCGCGGCCGGGCGCTGACGAGCCCGCTGAAGCCGGCCTTCCTGGCACTGATCAACTTCACGGTCATCGCGGCGCTCCGATCGATCCGCACCGCCCCCACTCCCGCGGCCGGACCCACCCGGCGCCCCAACTGCTGCGCCGCGCACCCGCCGACGGACGTGTCGGCCGAGGCGGATCGACAATACCGACCGCAGCAAGCGGCGGGATGTGCTGACATCCCGATGAATCACGACCAGGTTCCAAGACCCAAACCCGCAGGAATCCAGCTGCCGCGATCCGCTCACGACATTCAACCGAACGGCGAACCGACGCCGATCGTTCACCTCCTCAGCGAAAGACCAGGCCGTGCCAGGGTCCTCGACCACGGGATACGGCCTGGCGCTGGATCGTCGCTGAGGCCGAATCCACCGCATTGCAAAGGAGATCATGATGTGGCAAGCAATTAAGAACGCCGTCGCCGGTATCACGGAATCGTTGGGGATCGAGATCCCCGGATTGCCGGTCGACCTGGCGGCGGTCGGCGATACCGCCGCGACCGCCGCGCAGGGCGTCACCGAATCAGCGACGAGCGCCGTCGACGGCTTGACCGCTGCCGGCGACACAGTCAGCGGCAATGTTGCGGGCATCACCGACAGCGTCTCCGCTATCCCGGCGGCCGCGATCGACTCAGCAGGGCAGGTCCTGCCCGACATCGCCGCGGTCGCCGGCAGCGCCGGACCGCCGAAATAGGCCCCAACTGCGACTCCGGTGGCCGCGGGCCGGCCGGAATCGACCCTACGGCGCGCCGTCGTCGAGCACGCGGCCGGTCCGACCGGGACCTGCTGCAATTGCCCGAGGAAACCCCCACCAGCGGCGGCGTGCAGCGGCTGGTCTCGGGCCAGACGAGGTGATTCCGCAGGTTCGGATGTCCACCCCGGCAGGGGCCGTCGCCCGGCAGATCTGTTGTCTCGCAGTCGAGCGCAAGCTCGGCACTCGCCGCAACGCGGATGGCCGCGCGCTGCCGGCATCGGGCGGCATGGTGGGCAACCGGTCCCACCAGGGGTCGGATGTGGTCAATCAGGCGGGTCCGGCTCCCCGAACAGTCCCGGGTTCCGACGCGCGCTGCCGTTGGGGCTCGACGGCGGGTGGTTGGCGTGCCGGCGCAGGATCACCCGACCCGGCCGTTGGGATCGACCACCCAGTAGCCGGCGGCCGCGCCGCACAGAGCAGCCCGATACCCAAAGGTGACGTCCCGACCGACCCGGACCGGCGCCGGGAGGCCGTGAACGTGCCGGTCGCCGCAATGAGGGCACCGAACGGTGACCACCATCGCGCCGGGATCGTCCCGGTCCTGGAGGCCGTTGAGCACCACTGCGGCGTGGGTGGGAGTTACAGCCATAAGGATCGTGCGCTGCCGAAGATGGTCACGTTCGGCATGTCGTTGCTCCTTAGGCGGCTCGGTGTCCCGCAGTGATCGCTTGGACGATGTCGTGCAGCACGCCGCCCAGTCGCGGGGTATCGGCCGGGTAGGTGTGCAGGTCGAAGACTGCGGTGCGGATCTCGGTGATGACGTCGTCGAGTAGGTCGATGCGGTTGGCGATCCGCGCGGCTACCGCTGGGGACTTCGCCGGGTGCCGTGCAGGGCCAGGCCGATCCCGCACCCACCCGATGACGTGCTTGTACAGGTCCCCGGCAATCCGGTCCGGTCGGCCGGGCGATCCGGTCCCGGTCGTCGAGCACCTGCAGAACACCGGCAACGCGATCCGCTTCGGTAACCGGGTCTGGCCGAGCAACTGCCCGCTGACCGGCGCACCCAACCAGGAACCGCTTGAGCAGGCCGGCCACCGCGGAAGTATCCCGCACCCCATCACCGCACCACCCCACTGGCGCGCCAACGGGCCGGCCATCGCGATCCGCGGGCCGGAGCACCCTGCCCGTACCGTCGGCCTGGTCGATTGCCGGCGCCGATCGCCAAACCCTGACCATCCGCCATGTCAGCGCCAAGAGGCACGGCGAAACCTGCGCTCATCCTGTGCGAGATCATTTTCGGCGCCACGCTCTTTCCCGGCGGCCGCGACTTTCCAGCAATGGCAGATGGATCACCCCGGCGCGGCGGTCAGCACTCGGGCTGGTGTGTTGGCGCCGGCGCGGTCTGGGTGATGATGTCGGCGTAGTGGATGACGCCGACGAGGCGTCGCCCATCGAGAACGGGCAGTAGCCATGCCTTCTGCTCGGCCATTCGTTGGGCGATGCCGTCGACGAGGTCATCCATCCCGATGGTGAACGGCGTGTCATGGATCAATGATCGGGCGGTGGCCGCGGATCCGCCCTTGGACAGGCACCTCAGGCCGATCTCCCGGTAGTCGATGATGCCGCTGAGATCACCGTGTTCGTCGCAGACCGGCAGCATGCTCGCCTGCAGGGTGCGCATCGTGCGGGCCACCTGCTGCCAGCTGTCGGTCGGTGCGACCCGGTCAGGGTTGCCGGTCATCACCTCCCATGCTCTGACGACCAGCCTGGGCACCGTCGCCGCAGGCGGGACCGATTCAGCCCGGTCGCGCCGTGCCGTGTCGGGGGGTCCGGTGCTCAGGTGGATCGGGCGGGTCGTGTGGTGGGTGCGGACGGGGGCGTCGGTGACGGTCGGGTTGTTGTCGTCCATCGCGACGGTGGCCAGGACAGCGCCCGTGGCACGGCCTGGTCTTTCGCTGAGGAGGTGAACGATCGGCGTCGGTTCGCCGTTCGGCTGAATGTCGTGAGCGGATCGCGGCAGCTGGATTCCTGCGGGTTTGGGTGTTGGAACCCGGTCGTGATTCATCGGGATGTCAGCACATCCCGCCGCTTGCTGCGGTCAGTATTGTCATCCGCCTCGGCCGACACGTCCGTCGAGGGGTGCGCGGCGCAGCAGTTGGGCGCCGGGTGGGTCCGGCCGCGGGAGTGGGCGCGGTGCGGGTCGATCGGAGCGCCGCGATGACCGTGAAGTTGATCAGTGCCAAGAAGGCCGGCTTCAGCGGGCTCGTCAGCGCCCGGCCGCGGGTAGCCCGCGCCGTCGTACCGGTACATCATCGCGACGCGTCTCCTCCTGGTTCCTTCAGCCAAGCAGTTCGCGGAGGCGCCGGTAAGAGGCGAACGTCCCCTCTTTGACAGGGTCATCGCCCTCGTCTCGGGTTCGGAGTCGATCACCCGAAGTACATGCCAGGGCCGGCGACGGTTTGTCGTGAACCACGGCGCGCCACCCGTCATGGCCGCGGATTCTGCCCGGTGATGAACATGGGTTCTGCCTGCCGGGTCGGTGTCGGCCTTGCTGTGCTCAGGGCGGCGGTGTGATGCCTTGACCGTCATGACTTTGCGACAGGCGCACCGATTCCCCCGGTGGTTCGGCAGACATCGCACCGGGGAACACGATCTGCAGGTGGGCGCGGAGCTGGTTGGCCACCGCGACCCGGTGGGCGACGAGATCCTTGCGGGCGCGGCAGGTTTGCCGCAGCGCGACGGTCGCCGGGCTGTCCGGGACCAACGGCGGGAGCCGGGCCCGGTCGGTGCGCAGCGTGTCGGTCAGGACGAACGCGTCGAACCGGTCGTCCTTGTTGCCCGGCCGACCCTTACCGACCACCAGGCCAAGCTGCCCGATGCCGTAAGCCGCCGCCGCCTTCACCGCTTCCCGGCGACTGCCTGAGGGGACGGCCGGTTTGAGCGGACTCTGAGAATCGTTGCGTTGAATCGATCTCATGACACACCCGACTACTGATGCTGTTGTCGGCCTTCTCGGACGGGTGGAACGAGACCCCGCGGGTCGCCTGTGGGCGGTGCTGTACCGCGGGGAGGAGGTGACCGCCCGTGAGCTGGTCCGTTCGGTGCGGCGTGGGCGGCGTCGGGTCACCGACATGCTGCTCGCAGCAGCTGACGCCGCACAGCCACCCTGGCGCACCAGGTTCGGATAGTTCCATCCCCCACCGCAGGGGTCGGGCGCATCAGCAGCAGGTCATGCAGCCGCTCCGGGGCCACCGTGGCCGCTGGTATCCCGCGACGCGGCCGGACCTCACTCCGGAGATCCGGACATCGCTCCCGGCGATGCGGTGGTGAAGTCCCGTCGGGTCGGCCGATCCGACGTCGGGTCGGGATCTGGGAGTAGCCGCGATGCCCGGTCGTACCGGGACGAAGGGGTGTCTGTGGGGGTGGCCGTCGGTGTCCCGGTCGGTGACGTCGATGTGGGCGCCGTCCACCGGTGGTTGGACGCCGGGACGCCGCTGTCCGAGATCGCCCGCCGGGTCGGGCGGCCGCCGGGCGCGATCCGCAGGGCGTTGCGGGACGCCGGGCTGCCCGTCCCGCCGTCCCGGGCGCGCCGCTGGACCTCGACGTGATCGGAGCCCTGTACTGGCAGGACGGGCTGAGCCTGGGGAAGATCGCGGCCCGGCTGGGATGTTCGGCCGGGCGGGTCGGCAGCGCGATGCGGGCCGCCGGTATCCGACGCCGGGACGCGCACGACCGGTCCGTCCGACCCGGGCCGTGGTGGGTCACCCGGGATGAACTCACCGTCCTGTACGTGGACCGGGCGCTGACCGCCCGGGAGGTCGCCGCCGAACTGGGGTGCGACCCGGCGTGGGTGAGCGCGGCGCTACGCCGGTATCGAATCGCCCGCCTTGTCGACCCGGTCAGGTTGTACGTCGAGCGGGCCACCCTGACCCGGTTGTACGTCACCGAACGGCTCGACGACCCGTAGATCGCCGCCCGCTACGGGGTGCCGCCGTGGCGGGTCACCCGCCGCCGCCGGGAACTGGACGTGCACCGCCCCCGCACCCGACACCCCGACACGCCCACACCGGATCTCCCCGCCGCCGTCGCCGACGAGCACCTCGCCGACCCGACCGGTGACCCGGCCCTGGCGGCACTTCACCGCGACCCCGAGATCGCCGCGTGGCTGCGCCGCCACCACATCCCCCGCCACCCCGCCACCCCTGCCGGCGGCGCCGCGGGTCCGGGCCCGGCCGAACTGACCCGGCCGCTCCTCCAGCATGCCTACCAGCACATCGGGCTGTCCGCGCCACAAATCGGGTCGCTCACCGGCCGGACCACCGAACACGTCATCCACGCCCTGCACACCCACGGCATCCCCGTCCACGGCGATCCCGCCACCTCCCCTGGAAGCACCGCCGCAACGTGTCACGACGGCCAGACCGGCGCCGGTAGATCCAGCGGTCGCTCCCATCGAACTCGGCAGGTCTGACCGCGGCCCGTTGCCGGGGCGGGGGACGGCCGATGTCACACGTCGGGATGCATCCACGGCACGACGAGGACGGGGCACGGCGCGATCTTGAGGAGATCGGGTGCGATGCTGCCCAGGAAGACAGCGGCGAGTGAGCCCTTGCCGTGGCTACTGAGCAGGATGAGGTCGGCTCCGGCGTCCCGAGCGAGCTCCACCAGCTTGTGAGCCGCGCTGCCTTTTACGGACCTCCGCTTCCACGAGTTCTGCATCGATCCCTTCGCTGACCAGCTGGTCCACCATGTGGCGCAGGTCGGAGTCCAGCGTCTTGATGCTGTCCACGAAGAGGGGTTTCCCGGCGCAACTGTGGTGATCTTCTCGATATGCGTGATGATCAGTTTCGCGCCCCTGCCGGCCGCGAGTTCCTTCGCCAGGGGTAGCACTCGCTCGGTGGTCGGTGACCTATCCGTGGCCGACATGATCTTGGTGAAAATGACTGCTCCATTGAATTCCACGGGTGTCTTTTCGCTCCGTCGGGGAGAAACCGCGGCCAGACCGCAGCGCTTCCCCGGAAGTCAGGTTCGGTGTCGAGGATGATCCACGCAGTAGCTAGCGCTATTGATGATCTTGAGTGCGCCACGAACGTGGAGGAAGGAGTCGCCGTAGGAGGCTCCTTGTGACGCGGTGCCGACGATCGACCGCAGGGCACATCGGGCAGCCGCATCGACGGGTGACGGGGTCGGCCGCATCCAGCATGGGGTTCACCACCCAGCCGGCTTGCTCCGCCGGTGGAACGATCGGCTCATGACGGAGACGAAGCCCGCGAAGGCCGAAGTCCATGGTCACCGGATCACTTGGTACTGCCGAGTCTGTGACCAGCCGATCGGACCGTACGCTGGTTACCTCGCCGTCGACATCTATGCCGTTAACGAGGTCGAACGCGATGCCAGGAACCGCGAATCGGCGGAACCGCGGGCCTACACCGCGGGTGAGGTCTTGGACTTTCCGCACAACGTACGGTGGCAGGCGCTGCACGCGGGCTGCGATCCTGACCCCGACGGCGATGAATACGCCATCGACATTGGTCGGATTGACACCCTCGCTCGGCTGATCCATTGGGCTGGGTATCTGGGTTCCACGAAAACCTGGATTCGGTACACGGACTGGAATCAGATCCTGCTGGCGGTTGGCGAGGACGCATAGCAGCGAAGCAAGGTCGCGTCGCCAGGCCGGCCTGAGCCCCTGCGCTGTCGAGGATCGCGTCCAGGCCGGCCACGGACAACGGTTGGCGGTGGTGGCTGCCCTCGAGCACCCGAGGACTTCTGCGTGGCGCGGTGCCGGGACGTTCAGGTCCGGGTAGGCAGATTCAACGGCTTGGGCGCGGACGGCGGCCCGTCTTTGAGCTGCCGACGCCGTCGTTAGCCTTGGCCGATGTCGCGGAGCCTGTTCATCGCCTCACCGGAGGCAAAGTCGGGCAAGTCCATGGTCGCCTACGGTTTGCTGGATCTGTTGACCCGTCGGGTGGGGCGGGTCGGCGTCTTCTGTCCCGTGACCGACGCGCTGGAGGCGGTCGATCCGGTCGTCCACCTGCTGTTGTCCCACCCGGCGGTCGACCAGCCGTACGACTCCGCGATCGGGGTGAGCTATCACGCCCTGCACACGGATTTCGATGTCGCGCTGTCGCGCATCGTCGACCGCTTCGGCGGGTTGTCCGCCCGCTACGACGCGGTGGTGGTGGTGGGCAGTGACTACACCGATGTGATGACGGCCAGCGAGTGGTTCGCCAACGCCACCATCGCGGCCAATCTGGGGTCTGCGGTGGTGCTGGTGGTGCACGGCCGGGGAAGGACCCCGGAGCTGATCGCGTCGGTAGTCGACCTCGCGTGCAGCGAGCTCATCGACGAACACGCCCAGCCCGTCGCCGTGGTGGCCAACCGGGTCGCGTCCGACGATGTCGCGACCGTGCGGACGCTGCTGGCCAAGACCGGTCTGCCGGCCGGCGCGATTCCGGAGCTCCCGCTGCTGATCGCACCCACCGTGGCGGACCTGCAGCGGGCCTGCGGCGCCCAGCTGGTGCGGGGCAATCCGGAATGGCTGCAACGCGAATCGATGGGCCTGCTGGTGGCCGCGATGTCGCTGCCGAACGTGCTGACCAGGCTGCGGGAGGACTACACGGTGATCGCTCCGAGCGATCGGTCGGAGCTGCTGCCGGCGCTGATCCTGGCGCACCAATCCGGGACGTTCCCGCAGTTGTCCGCGATCATGCTCACCGGCGGGTACCTGCTGCCGGAGCCGGTGGCCCAGCTGATCGACGGGGTGCAGCACGATCTGCCGATCCTGAGCACCCCGGGCGGCACCTTCGAGACCGCGTCCACGCTGGCCGGGGTGCACGGCCGGCTGACCGCGGATTCCAGGGTGAAACTGGAAACAGCGCTGCGGGTGTTCGCCGACTCGGTGGACGGCGAGGAGATCCTGGACGCCATCGATGTCGCGGAGTCGGACGTGGTGACCCCGTTGATGTTCCAGTACCGGCTGATGGCCCGGGCCCGCGCGGATCGCCGGCACATCGTGCTGCCCGAGGGGGACGACGAGCGGATCCTGCGGGCGGCGGACAGCCTGCTCCGGTTGGGGGTCGCCGACCTCACCCTGCTCGGCGAGGAATCGGTGGTGCGCGCCAAGGCGTCGGCGGTGGGGATGGACATCACCGGCGCGACCATCCTGTCCCCGAAGGACCCCGACCTGGTGGACCGCTTCGCCGCGGAGTACACCCGGCTGCGCGCCGACGAGGGCATGACGCAGGAGCGGGCCGCCGAGATCGTCAGCGACGTCTCCTATTTCGGCACCATGATGGTGCATCTGGGGATGGCCGATGGGATGGTCAGCGGCGCCGCGCACACCACCGCGCACACCATTGTCCCGTCGTTCGAGATCATCAAGACCGCGCCGGGAACGGCGACCGTGTCCAGCGTGTTCCTGATGTGCCTGTCCGATCGGGTACTGGTCTACGGCGATTGCGCGGTCAACCCGGATCCCACCGCCGAGCAACTGGCCGATATCGCGATCTCCTCCGCGGGCACCGCCGCGCAGTTCGGGATCGAGCCGAGGGTGGCCATGCTGTCCTATTCCACCGGAACCTCCGGTGCCGGTGCGGACGTCGAGAAGGTCCGGGTGGCAACCGGTATCGTCCACGACAAACGGCCCGACCTGCTGGTGGAGGGCCCGATCCAGTACGACGCTGCCGTCGACCCCGAGGTCGCCGCCATCAAACTTCCGCACTCCCAGGTGGCCGGCCGGGCCACGGTGTTGATCTTCCCCGACCTCAACACCGGCAACAACACCTACAAGGCCGTGCAGCGCAGCGCGAACGCGGTGGCGATCGGACCGATCCTGCAGGGCTTGAACAAGCCGGTCAACGACCTCTCCCGCGGCGCCCTGGTGGCCGACATCGTCAACACCGTCGCGATCACCGCCATCCAGGCGCAGGGGTCCAGCGCCGTCAAGGGCGACCAGTGAGCGACAACGCGCTGGGTGATCAACTCCGGGTCGTCACGCCGCCAGCGGGCTGCCGGCATCGTCGAACCATTCCTGCGTGATCCGCACCGCTGTGCCGTGGTCGGTGATCACTGCTGTGAAGCCGCGGTGCTGCCTGCGTCGTTGCGGGTCACGTCAGCGTTCCAGCTCACCGATTCGCTTGATCAACCCCGAGCCGCCCGCGTGACCCGGCGGCGGGTCGATGCACTGCCATCGGGCACCGCGTTGCGCGCCACGGCCTGGCGCTGATGACCTGGCCGACCGCGGATTCCACGAACGAGGTGGGGATCCCCTGCGGCCCGACAACGATCAACGCCGCGGCGACCAGAAGATCGAGTCCCCAACGTCCTGTTTGAGGTTCGGCTTGTGCGAAAATTCCCAAATAGCTCGCGGGCCAGGGCTCGTCGGTGAAATAGGGCATTAAAATAACTTCTCGCGTTCTTTACGTTTCCGGCAAACGATCCGGAGCACGACGACTGCACCAACGGAGCGCATCTCTCGGCATCTCGACGTTGAGAAGGTGAATGAGCGGCCTACAACAATCACAACCTTGGGCCGAGTTCCTCTTGCGGATCATGGGAGCTTCATGCCTGCTTCGCGGGCGGCGACGATGGCCTGCGCTCGGGTCGCGACCCGTAACTTGGCGAAGATGGCGGAAACGTTGTTACGCACTGTTTTTTCGGTGAGTCCCAACCGGTCGGCGATCTCGGCGTTGGTGAGCTGATCGGCGACCAGTCGCAGGATCTGCAGCTCGCGAGGGGTCAACGAGGGAAATGCGACAGCGTCGTCTGGTGGTGACGACGATGACCGGCCCGGAACACCGGCAGCGAAGTAGCCGATCAGTCGGGTGGCGATGTCGGCACCGAAGATCGCCTCGCCGCTGGCCACTGCGCGCACGGCGCGGACGATCTCGGCCTTCCGGGCGCCCTTGAGCAGGTAGCCGCGGGCCCCCGCCTGCATCGCGGCGAACACCGAGTCGTCGTCGGACACCATGCTCAGGACCAGGACACCGATGTGCGGACAGGCCGCGAGGACATCACGGGTCGCCTGAACGCCCCCGACGCCGGGCATGGTGAGGTCCATCAGGACGACATCTGGCTGGGTGCGGACGGCGACTGCCACCGCTTCGGCTCCGTCGGCAGCTTCCGCGACGACCTGGATCTCCGTGCTGGTGTCCAGCAACGAGCGCAGACCCCGTCGAAACGGGGCATGGTCGTCACAGATGAGCACTGAGATCGTATCCACTGTTCAGCTTTCCGTCGGAACGGGCGGGGACTGGTCAAGAAGCGGTATCGGCAGGCGAGCCTGCACCTGTGTCCCGCCGTCGGTGCCCTTGGCCACTTCGAATGTCCCGCCGAGTTCCTCGGCTCTCTCGGCCATGGAGGCCCGCCCGATTCCGGGTGCGACATCTGGGGGGATGCCGACTCCGTTGTCGTTCACTTCGATCACCACCGCGGCTCGGCCCTTGGGTGATAGGTCGACTCGTAAGCTCACCCGGCAGGCAGTGGCTTCAGCGTGGGTCACGACGTTGTGCACAGCCTCGAGGGCGATCCGGTAGGCGGCCACCTCCACACCGGCGGGGAGGCCGGGCAGGTCCACCGGGGCCTGGACCGTGACCGGAATCCGTTGACTCGTTGCGTGGCTGCGCAGTGCACCGACCAGACCGAGCGCGTCGAGTGCGGGCGGCCGGAGTTGGTGCGAGATCCGGCGCACGTCCTGGATGGCCAGGTCGGCCTGACCGAGTAGCCCGCCGAGCAACTCCTCCGCTCGGATGGGGTCGGTGCGGACCAGGTCACGAGCCGCCTCGAGAGTCATCGTGAGCCCGGCCAGTTGCGGTCCCAGCCCGTCGTGCAGGTCTCGGCCAATGCGGCGGCGTTCCTCCTCCCGGGCCAGTACCAACCGTTCCCGAGACTGCTGCAGGTCCAGTGACAGTGCCTGCGCCTGCCGCTCGACTTCGGTTGCCTGAACAGCGATTCCGACTTGGCGGCCGAGATCGGCCAGCACCCGCCGGTCGGCGGGGGACAGATCGATCGACCGACCTTCCCCCGCGAGCACCAACCGGCCGACCTGCTCGCCGCCATAGGTCAGCGGGACCTGCATTCTCGTCACTTCCGGGCCCGGTTTCGGGCCGTGCTCGGCCGCGGTCTGAAATTGGCCGCGACCAAGCTCCGAACCGCGTGACACCTGCACCGCGGCATAAGGAACCCCAAGCGCATCCGCCACCGTCGCCGCGACGGTCGGCAGTACCGCATCCACCGCCTGGCTTTGCTCCAGCCGCCGACCCAGCATTGCCAAGGTCCGGTACGGATCGGCCCGTTCACCGTAAACCAGGCGATCAATGCTGCGTTGCAGGCGATCTCGCAGTGGGCCGAAGCTCACGGCGACGACACCGGTAGCGAGCAGGGATAGCCCGAGATCGCCTTGCTGGGCATCGACAAACGCGCCGATACCACCGACGGTCAACACATAGATGCCGATCACGCACGCGGTCAGCAGGCCGTACAGCAGGGTGCGATTGATCACCCGGTCGATGTCGAACAGTCGGTACCGCAGGATTGCGATGGTCGCGGCAATTGGCACGGCGACGGGCACGACCTGGATGAACGGAAACACCACCGGGTAGATCTGTGGCACTAATATTGCGAGCATCGCATCGAGGACGAAGACCGCCGCGGTGAGGACCATCGCGGAAGCCAGCCAGGCGATCTGCGCGCGCTTGACCGCCGCGCCACCGCGGAATCGCAGCACGAGGCTGGTCGTCGCGGCGATCACCAGGGACAGCCAGAGCAGGCCCGGGAGGAAGTCACCGACCACGCCCAGTTCGCCGACAGCGGTGACCCCGTAGGGGTTACTGAGGCCGGTATCGAGCAGATACGCGTCCCGGGGAGTCAGTGCGGCAATGACCGCGGTGACCGGAACCAGTACCAGCGCCGACCAGACAACCGGGCGCCACCGCGCCGACGGCAGGCGGCCGTCGGGGAAATACAGGGGCATCAGCACCGCGAAGAAGATCAGCGCCGGCGCGTAGACCCAGATCTGCAGCCACAACGCAAACTCCGCCCCAGGTAACGAGCCGGGGGAGGTGATCAACCCGTCAATCGCGTACTGCTCGGCGACCAGCCCGAGCATGAACATCGTGCCCGTGATGAAGAAACACCAGCCGACCGGATTCCTTGGTCGCACGGCGATCAGCAGTGCGCCCAGCAGGCCGCTGATCAGCGCAACCGGGCCAAGGCCGGTCAGCGAACCGGGCTCACCGGTCTTCACCGCCAGCACCCCAACCGTCACCGCCTGCAGGACGATGACGAACCCGCAACACACACCAAGAGCCGACTGCCTGAACGTCAAGGCGGCGGCAGCACGAACCGGACGCCTTTGCCCGGGGCGTCCGGCCGCAGTGATTGCATCCATCTGCACGGTTCGTCTCTTCGCCGAGGTCGATGCAGGGATTATCCCCCGCTCGGGTCAATTGACCACGGGCGTCGCGGTCCCAACGCGCCGCGGCGAATCAACATCCTTGGCGTCGATGCTGTTCGCGGCGCGCACGCTCGCCACACCCAACCAACCGAATCCGATCGCGTAGACGGCCAGGACTCCCGGGATGACGTTGCTGAGTGTCACTCCCAGGACGATCCCGCCGCCAAGTACCGCGGCCGCCTGCCACGGGAGCACCTTGGTCACGATGATCGCCGCCGAGAGCAACAGCAGGCCGACCAAATACGTGACGAAACCCGCCAATCCCACGACGACCGATCCCGCCGGCGGGTTGTCGACCAGCGGTGACCCGGCCGCTATCAAGCTCGGAAGCAAAGTGACCTCTACCAACGAGGCGCCGAACCACAACACGCAGCCCAGCACTGCCACCAGAGCGGCGATCTGCGCGAAGAAGCCGGCCCTGCGCTGTTGAGCCAGCGCGATTCCGATGACACCGAACGCCATGAGCAGCAACTGGCTCGAATACATGACCGAGTCCGCCAGGTTCTCCTGCGGTCCGGTCACCAGCTCTGTCCAGAACTGTTGCACGATGATCAACAGCGCCGCGATAACGGCGGCTACTCCACCTACCCGTACCAAGATCTTCGACATGATCTGCTCCTTGTGGTTTGGTGCCCAGTGACCGACACAAGAAGCATCGAGGTCCGGCTGTCCCACGTCATGAGGCACAGACCGGGACCAAGCACGGGGACGGCCGGAGAAATGTTCCGATCTGGCTCGATCCAGGCGACGAGGATTCGGCTGGGATCAGCGCGGAGCGGTGAAGTAGGTCAATCGGCGCAGAGGCTTTCCATTCCACCGAGTCACTACAGCAATTGCCTTCAACAGACTCGCCTGCTTGACAAGTGCAGAGAACCCGTCGCAGCCCACGAGCTGAGCCTCGCAGAGGACGAGACGACACATCGCCTGAGCAGCCCTACGGACCGCACCACAACCAAGGGTGGTCAAAGATCAGTCCACCGGAACCGGCCGGCGTTTCGCCTGTCCATTCAGCCGCCACCGGCCGATGACCCGTTCCCGATTGAGGATCCCCTGCGGAACGCGGACGATCAAGATCGAGATGGCCCGAAATCGAGCCGTCGAAGTCCTGTTTGCGGTTCGTCGAACGGGCGCTCGGTGCGCGGTCGAGACGGCGCCCCGATCCCAGTGCCTGTCTCGCCCATCGGAACCGTTCCCCACTCGCCCGGGTATATCCGGTCGTCACCTGCGACTGATGTGCTGCCCGATGGTGTGCGGCGCGGTACCGTCCGGGATGGATGGCGATAGGTCGTCCACCCCACTTGACCTGCATGTTGCAGAGGAGCTTCGTCCGTCGCGATCGAGGCTCGTCGACGCTGGGGCCCGCGTTCCTCGCAGGGTTGCGTCGCGCCGCAGCTGGAAGGGTCGAGGCCTCCGATGAACCCGGACTCCCAGGAGCTCAGTTCCGGAGATGCGCTGGCCACGATGGTCGAGCAATTCGGGCAGCTGGCGATGTCGCTGGCCGACGGCTCCAATCAGCCGCTGCTGCAGCAGCGGTTGGTCGAGTTCGCCGTCCGCGGGGTGCCGGGCGCGGAACATGCCTCCCTCATGCTGGTCACCGGGAACCAGCGACCACGGACCGTCGCACACAGCGACGAGATGGCCTACCAGTGGGATCAGTTGCAATACCGGCACGGTGAGGGTCCGGGCCTGGTCGTGATCGCCACGAACGGCGTCATCCTGGCAGCGGACCTGCGCACGGACAGTCGGTGGCCACGGTTCGCCTCGGCGATGGTGGACGAGACCGCCGCACGCGGCATGCTGAGCGTGCGGTTGTTCCTGACCGAGTCTGACCGGGCCGCACTGAACCTGTACACCACCCGCCCCGGCGCGTTCACCGACCAGTCCGTGGCCACCGCGTCGATGTTCGCCGCGTACAGCTCGATGGCGTTGCTGGCCGCTGCCCGCGGGGACCAGGTCAACCATCTGACCCGGGCGCTGGAAACGAACCGGGAGATCGGCGTCGCGATCGGCATCCTGACGGCCGGCGGGAAACTCACCCAACGGCAGGCCTTCGATCAACTGCGCACCGCCAGCAACACCCTCAACCGCAAGCTGCGGGACATCGCCGCCGACGTCACCGCGACCAGACGGCTGCCCGTGCGACGGCTCTTGGCCTGCTGGACCGGGTTACCCGGGCGATCCTTTTACCGGACGGCGGAAGCAAGTAGCCAGGGGCATCAACGCGGAACGATCTGGGTCGGCGATCGTCCGGTCGGTTCGTTCGTGGACTGCTACGGCGTGGCGCATGCACATCGCGCCGTGGGTGCTTCAATGGGGACTCGGGGCGACACCGTCCGGGTCAACACGGTGTCGCCGCGGTGGCCGCGGTGAGCCGGTCGGCCAAGGGGCGTACGCCGTCGGGAACACAATCGTCGCCGCGCTGACCGTGCCCGATGTCGTGGATCGGGACAACCGAACCGACAGGGGTGGGATCCGGGGCTGGTTGGACAGCCTGCGGCGCGGCGCCGGCAATAGGTGTTCACGGCTCGTCGGCATGCTCAGCGTCCATCCGGACCTGTCCGCTAAGGATGCCCTTTGACCTGCTGCGGGCCGCTGCGTCCGGTCGGGCGAACTGATCGTCGATGTCGCCGAGGACCCTGGCCAACCAGGAACTGCAGCCACAACTTCTGGCTCGTCGCGTACGTGCAGACCGTGGCCGGAGACCGATCCGACGCCTGCGGACGCCGCCGGGAACCGCTTTACTGGAGGTACCGGGCCCGGCCGCTCACGTCACGGACGATCCGGGGCTCCGACCCGTCCGGCATCAGCACCCGCCGCACCCGGATCGTGGCACCGGGACGCCGCAGTCGATCCCGGACGTCGCCACCCAGGCGGTGCGGTGGCCGCAGTTCGCTCCGCTGGCCCTGGGGCCGGGGTTCCGGTCGGTGCACGCGGTGCCGATGCGGCGCCGCGACCGGGCATCGGCGCTTTGATCCTGTTCCGCAGCCAACCCGGGGAACTGGCCGAACCGGATCGCCGCGCCGCGCAGGCCCTGGCCGACGTCGCCACCATCGGCATCCTGCAACACCGCACCGCCCGGCACACCGCCGAGGTGAACGAGCAGTTGCGACACGCGCTGTCCAGCTGGGTCGTCATCGAACAGGCCAAGGGCATCCTGGCCCACTACGGTCGGCTGGACATGGACGCCGCGTTCACCGCGCTGCGCGGCCACGCCCGCCGGCATCAGCTGCGGCTGACCGACCTCGCCCAAGCACTGGTCGACGGGCAGCGACCGCCTGCCGACGTGCTCGGTGACAGGCCCCACGACCACTCCTGGGTTTCCCGTCTTTTAAGTTGACGAGTGTCCAGGCGGTGAGCGAACCGCTTCGCGCAGCACGAACAGGATCAGGCCGACGAGCAGCACACCAGGTGAACCCGAGGACCCTGCCTACCCTTCGGCGAAACAAACAAGACCAGCGCCCCCGCACCGGCGGCGGGCTGCCGCGGTGGTGTTTAGCCCAGCGGAGCGGCCCAGACCAGTCGGGTGCCGCCGTCGGACGGCCGGTCGACGGTGAGGGTGCCGCCGAACACGCGGGCCCGGGTGGTCAGGTTGTGCAGGCCGCTGCGGGCGACGGTGCCCGGGATGCCGGTGCCGTTGTCGGTGACCTCGATGACCAGGTCGGCGTCGGCGGTGACGGTGACGGTGAGTGTGGTGGCGTGGGCGTGTCGCACGGTGTTGCTGACCGCTTCCCGGAGCACCGCCTGGGCCTGTTCGGCCAGGGCCGCGGGGATGAGGTCGATCCGGCCGGAGAAACCGATCGAGGTGCGCAGGTCGGTGTCGGCGGTGATGTCCTCGACGATGCCGGTGAGCACGCCGCTCAGCCGCGGGATGTCGGCCGGGTCGGTGTGCAGGTCGAACACCGCGGTGCGGACCTCGGCGATGACCTCGTTGAGCTGGTCGATGTGGTCGGCGATCCGCGCGGCCGCGGCCGGGGACCTGGCCAGCCGTTGGGTGCCGTGCAGGGCCAGGCCGATCCCGAACAGCCGCCCGATGACGTGTTCGTGCAGGTCCCGGGCGATCCGGTCGCGGTCGGCGAGCACCTCCAGTTCCCTTTGGGCGAACTGATTGTCGGCGCGTTGCAGGGCCAGCCCGGCCTGGTCGGCGAAGGTGGCCAACAGCTCGGACTCCTCGTCGTCGAACACCGGCGAGCCGACGACGCGGATCGCCAGCAGCACCCCGGCCAGGGTCGTCGTCGGCGCCCAGCGGCATCGCCAACGCCGGCCCGAACTCCATTCCCAACCCCGCGGCCACGTCGAACGCCAGGCCGGTGACGTTCCGCGGGACGTGGTCGGCGAATACCGCGCCCGACGTGGAGCCGGTGACCGGGATCCGGCGGCCGCGGATCAGTTCCGCGCGGGCACCGACACAGACCGCGACGGTCAACTCACCGGTCTGCGCCGGTTGTCGGTGTCGGTGTCGGTGGGCAGCGCGATCAGTGTCCAGTCCGCGCCGGTCAGCTCGGCCGCTCTCGAGGCGATCAGCGGCAATGCGGTGTCGGTGTCGCTACCGGCCAGCAGTTGCGCGGTGATCTCGGCGGTGGCCTGCAGCCATTGCTCGCGGCGGCGGGCCCGCGCGTACAGCTGGGCGTTGTCGATGGCGACCCCGGCGGCGCCGGCCAACGCCTGGACGACGATCTCGTCGTCGTCGGTGAACGGGCCGCCGGTGGTCTTCTCGGTCAGGTACAGCCGGCCGAACACCTCGCCGCGGGCCCGGACCGCCGCCCCCAGGAACGAGGACATCGGCGGGTGATGCGGCGGGAACCCCGCCGACATCGGGTGCAGCGACAGGGTTTCCAGCCGCAACGGTTTGCTGTCCTCGATGACCACACCGAGCAGCCCGCGGCCGGTCGGCAACGCGCCGACCCGTTCTCGGGTGGGTTCGTCGATGCCGGCGTGGACGAACCGGGTCAGCGTGCCGTCGGCGCCCAACACCCCCAGCGCGCCGTACCGGGCGTCGACCAGCTCCATCGCCGCGTGCACGATCTGCCGCAACGTCGCGTCCAGGTCCAGCCCGGAGGACACCGCGATCACCGCGTCCAGCAGCGCCTCCATCCGTTCCCGGGTGCCCTCGACGATCGATTCCGTGCGTTGCTGCACCTCGGTCAACAGTGCCCGCATCCGGGTGTGCGCCAACTGGTCCGCAACCTGGGGAGCAGTGTGATCACGCCGGCCGGAGGTCACGCCGGTTCGCCCGGCCGCGGAGGCGGTCACGTGCGGCGTCCACATGGTCGCCCCGGTCGCGACGTCAACGGACCCGGGCATTCTTCTCGGCGGAATGACAGCCACAGGCCCCGTTTCGTCGCACGTCAAAGGGAACAGGCGGTGCTGCAACCGGGGACTGGGGGCGAAGCGCCACCACCGAGCATAGCCAGCACCGTCCCGTTTGTCCCATTTCCTCTGATGGGACTCCGAGTGCAGCCACCGATGACGGCCCGGCCGCACGCAGCCCGAGGAGGCCACGACCACTCGGCGCGCGCTGATCGCGTCGTAGCTCGATGGGAACGACCAGCCGCGGGAACGGCACCGCAGCCTGCCGCGTCTGCGCCGCGGACCGCAGCGGCCGGTTCTGTGTCGACGCGGGGCCGGCTGGCCCGGGCGTGGGGCGTGCCAGGCAGTTCAGCGCTTGGGCTTCGGGTTCGGCGTCGATCAGGGTGCTGCGGACCTGCGCAGGACGCGGTGCCGGGGTGTGGTGTCACCGCGGCGTTTCCTGACCGGCCGGCGGAGGTAGTAAGACGTGACGGGAATCGAAGGTCGTCTGCGGGGCACGGGGATTCGGCCGTTGCATTCCTGTTCTGGCGGGCGGGTTGCCATCTATATGGCCGTCTAGCGGCATCTCGTCACAGCACATAGTGGCTGGACAACGAGGTCAACCCGTCCGCGTTGACCAGTGTGCGCGCACCGGAACTGCGCCGCCAACACAAGTCCGCCGGAAATGGGTCATTGTCCCGCCGATGACGTTGGGTCGATGATCATCGATCTTGAGTCGGCACGCTCTCTCGTCACTTTCACGGGGGTTCTTGTTCCCTCGCCGAATTGTCCTCGATTACCAGGCCGCGCTTATGCCGGCCAGAGCCTTCGGCGGGCCCGGTGCAGTGTGACGCCGCCCGGGTGGCGTGCTCGGGACTGCGTGGTGGGTCTTCCCGGTTCCAGTTGACCTGTTTCGCTACACGGCATCCGTTTTCGTTGCAGCGGTGTTGGGTCCGTGGCGTAGTTGGAGCGCGGGATCCCTCGCGCTGCGGCTTGATCGGTTCTCCGCGGCAACACCATCGGGGTGATTCCGGCAACGAGTACGGGGGCGCCGTCCGCTCACCGGGGTGGAGGCTGGTAGTGGGGCGTAGGGTCGGGATCTGGGTCGCCGTGGGTGTTGGCCGGGAGGTTCGCATGTCGACGCCGTCCGAGCCCGGGCTGGTTCCCGCCGAGGACCGGCCGGTGGTCGCCGGGCCGGCCGATGAGGATGACCTGCGGGCGAGTTTGTTGGAGTTGTCCCGGTTGTCGACGGTTCGGCTGGATCTGACCGATCTGTTGGTGCAGGTGGCGACGTTCGCGGTGCGGGCGATCCCGGGAGCGGACGGCGCAGGTCTGACGCTGCTGGAGCACGACCGCTCGGACACGATGGTGGCCAGTGCACCGTTCGTGCGGGAGATCGACGCGATCCAGTACGGCCTCGGTGAGGGGCCGTGTATCAGCGCCGCCAGCGGATCGCGCCACGATCCGGTCGGGGTCGTTGGGCGGGGAGCAGCGGTGGCCGCGGTTCGGTCCGCGGGCCGGCCGGTTGGGGGTGCACAGTGTGGTGTCGCTGCCGCTGTTGACCCCGGACGGGGTGGTCGGTGCGATGAACGTGTACGCGCACGGCAGGGACGCCTTCGATACCCGCGCCGCGCAGATCGGCGAGTTGTTCGCGGTCCCGGCGGCGATCGCGGTGCAGAACGCGCAGGTGCTGGCGCAGGCCAAACGGCTGGCGGCCTCGTTGCAGTCGGCGTTGACCGCGCAGTCGGTCATCGACCGTGCGGTCGGCGTGCTGATGAGCCGGTCCGGGTACACCCCCGAGCAGGCGTACGACCGGTTGCGGCAGTGGAGCCAGACGCGGAACACGAAGCTGGTGGTGGTGGCGCGGTCGTTGGTGGAGGAGGCGGTGCGCCGGGCCCGGGCCCGGCATACCGGCGACTGAGAATCGATGCCCCGGGAACGGGTGCGGCGTCACCTGGTCGGGGTAGCGTCGGGCGGACCGGGTAAGTGGGGCGGACCCCGATCCGTCGCCGATCCCCGGCATCGTGCCGCGCGGTCCGCGCGGCACGGACACGGGCAGCAGTGAGCAGCGGCCGGGCCCGCCCCAGGAGCAGTCGGGTGGACCTGCCCGCTGGGTTGGCCGCGGACCTTGCCCGGTTGACCACTGCGTTGGACGAGCCGGGGACGGATCTGGCCGACCTGCTGGGTGCGTTGCAGGAGGCGTTCCTGGTCGCCGTCCCGTCCGGTCTGGGGTTGTCCGTCACGATCCGGGTCGATGCGGACGAGGTCACCGTGTGCACGCTGGACGGCGCCGCCGCCGGGGGGGCGCCGTCCCTGCGGGTACCGCTGGGATCGTGGACCGATGCCGAACCCGGCAGCGCGGTGATCTTCTACGCGGCCACCGCCGGGGCGCTGGTCGACCTGGCCGCGGACCTGGGCTTTCGGCTGGGCCTGCGCGACGACGTGGTGCTCGACGGGGATCCGCGGCCCGGTGAGGCGCATCGGGTCACCTCCGGGCTCCACGAGCTGGCCGTCGTCCAGCGGGCGCTGGGCGTGCTGATCGCGCGGGGCAGGACCCCGCTCGCCGCCCGCCGCGAACTCGAACAACACGCTCGGGCGTCGGACACCACGGTCGGCGCGGTCGCCGCGGAGCTGATCCGCGGTGAGCAACCAGCAGACAGGACCGGTCCGCCGTCCGACAAATCCACGGACCCCGACCGTTGAGGGGGCGGGACCATCGGCACTGTCCGGGCGGCGCGCGTGGGTGGTGCAGTGAGCCATGTTCGTGACGGCCGCCGCGCGGCTGGCGGTGCCGACCGCGGTGGCGCAGCACCGGCTGTTGACCGTGCTGCACGCCGACGGCGGCCTGCAGGACGCCGCCGCGGCCGCGTTCCGCGCCGGTGAAACGGTGCTGCTCCGGGCAGGGTTCGCCGGGGTCAGCAACAGGTCGCCCTGCACAGCGTCCCGGCCTACCTGCGGGATGAGACCACCGTGATCCCGCTCCGGTGATCGCCACCGGCGCGGCGGACGAGCTGTTCCCGACGATGGACGCCAACCTCGAACTGGACCCCACACCGGACGGGCAGTGCCGGCTCACCCTGACCGGGAACTACACGCAGAACCCGGCGCGTGAAGGTCCAACATCGTCGGAGGTGCGGCCGTTCCCCCGGTAGACCGCCAAGCGTTCGGAGCCGCCCGGCTTCGCCGAGTACGGATACGGCGCCACGGACAGCCGGTCTTCTGGGGACTGGGGCTGTACCTGCTGTGCAGGCTGTATGGGCTGCCGATCGCGCCGCGGTCACCGGCGCCAAAGCCGATGAACGCGACGTGATGCTGGGCATGCCCGACGACGCCGACCTGGCCACGCTCGCCGGATCGCCGGTACCACCCTGATCGCGGACACGAACTACTACCACCGCAGCGTCGAAACCACCCTCACCGCAGCGGGCATCGACACGCGTGCGTCCCGACTCCGAGGCTGGGAAAGGACCCAGCCGCGCGTCAACCCCTCGATCCCGACCACCGCGTCATAATGTCGCATCATGTGCGACACCTCCAAAGGCCGATACCCGACCTGGAACAGGCGGCGGATCCACCCACCAGGCACCGGCCAGCTCATCGAGTTGGTCGGGAATCGCCACCTCCTCGCGCCACTTGGGGATGGCTCCGACTGGCAGTCGTGCGGTGGTCGCGTCCGGTGCCGGGCACGTGCCCGGGCCGTTCGGGCGGTTGAGTGGCGTCCGGGCGGCGTTTTGCTCGTGCTGGTGACCGTTGCCCGCGCACGGGTATGGTGACGTCGTTGGATCCACAGCCGGCCTGGGCCTAAGCTGCCGCCGTTGAGGCCGCAGCTTCGGGGTGACTCCACCCGCCGCCAGGTGAGTTCGGTCGCCGATTCATGGTGGGTTCGCGATCATGATCGTTATCTGCGACGGCCCGCCGCACCGCGCCCTGCCGGGATACGCCCGGTGAGCGACCCCAACGACGCGGGACCCACCGGAACCCGACTGTTCTGCGAGATCAGCGTGGGTCTGCTACCGGTCGACGGTGCGGCGGTGGCGACCCGCGCCGGACCGCACACGTCGGCGCTGCTGCACGCCACCGACCCGGTGATCGCCCGGTTGGACGATCTGGAATTCGTCACCGGGGAGGGCCCGTGCCTGGCGGCGTATGGGGACCATTCCCCGGTGCTGGAACCCGACCTGCGCGGCGCGGCGGCGGCCGCGAGGTGGCCGTGGTTCACCCGGGAAGCCGCTGACACCGGAGCGGGGGCGGTGTTCGCGTTCCCGCTTCAGATCGGCGCCATGGTGTTCGGCGTAATCTGGTTCTACCGGCGGGCCCGCGGTGACCTCACCGGCCGCGACCTCAGTACCGCGCTGGGTCTGGCCCGCACCGCCGCCGCGGTCGTTCTGCACGACGTCGCCGAGAGCAGCCAGCAAGAACTCGAGACCCATGCCATGGACGTCGCGTTCGGCCGGATGGAGATCGATCAGGCCATCGGGGTCATCGCGGTGCAACGACACGTCGATATTGAGCAGGCCCGGGACCTGTTACGCGGCGCAGCGTTCGCCCAGAACCAAACCGGCCACGCCGTCGCCGCGGACGTGCTGGCGCACCGCCTCCTCTTCACACCTGACACCGATTGACCACATCAACCGACCCCGGTGACCAGGTCTCGCTCAGGTCGCCGCCTTTCGGGGCATGCGGTGTGGTGAGCCGACACAGTCAGCGGCGTGTGCGATGACGGTGGCATGCCTAGAGCACCGGTGGATCACCGACTGTTGCCGGACAGCCTGTCTGCACTTGACGACGTCAGTGGCGAGATCCTCGACCGGGTCGAGGCCGGCGAATTGCGGTTGTGGCATGCCATTTCGTCCGCGTTTTGACGACCCGATCCGCGCCGTGGCGCCGAGCCGCCGGAGCCTTCTTACGCCGACTGGACACCCCGCCGCGACGTGCTGCCGCCCCGCTTCTGCTCCTTGACGCTTCGCGCCTGCGGTGCGGGTCGGCTTGCCCTTCAACAGGTCCTGCCCGCTCTCTGTCCGCGATGTGGCGAGCGACGGTACGGTTCGGCTGCTCGTCCTTGTTCGTCAACAAGGACGCCGATGGTGCGGTCGGTGCCCCGGAGCACAACGACCGGCACGCGGTTCGGCCGGGTGCCGCTGGCCGAAGATTCCGTCGGCGGGCTGTTGGACGCCGAGGACGTCGAAGAGGTAAGGGCCGGTGTGGGGCCGAGCAGTCTTGTTGCGTCTCCGGTGCAGGGAGAACTCATGGGCGGCAACATTTGTCGCCGGGTTAAAGGTGTCCGGCGGGCAGGTTGCTCGACCGGGCCAGGATTCCCGCGAGGCCGTCCTGTCGGCTCCTGCGGCGGTCTCCCCGGGAGCGGGGGTGAGGTGCCGATCCGCGCAGGCAGGCGAACGCTGTCAGCGGTCAGGGCCCACCTCCTCTTGGGGTGACGCGATCCTGTGCTGGCGTTGACTCGTCGGCTCGGTGCTTGGGTCCGATGCGGACGGCGAGGGGTTCGAGCCCGTGGGCTCGCAGTCGGTCGGTGACGGCGCGCACGTCGTCGGGGTCG
The DNA here is from genome assembly GCA_963709895.1 of uncultured Actinomycetota bacterium. Lineage (GTDB taxonomy): Bacteria > Actinomycetota > Actinomycetes > Mycobacteriales > Nakamurellaceae > Nakamurella. The sequence continues at coordinate 37,326 of CAVPYD010000025.1, forward strand.
GGAACGGTGCCGGCGAGCACGGTGGCGGTGGGCACGGTGACGCTGCTGAACCCGGGCAGGTGGGACGCGGCTACCGGCCCGATCGGGCCGCCGATGATGATCTCGTACTCCATCACTGTGGTGCCTCCTTCCGTGGTCAGTTCACAGTTGTCGAATCCCGCGCAGTTCGATGCCCCATCCCTGCAGCCGGTTGATGATGCCGACCAGCGCGGCCTGGTCCTGCACGGGTCCGCGGAGCACCGTCTCGAACGACTCGGTGACCACCCGGACGTTCTCCAGTTCCTCGAGCACGTCGGCGGGCACCGGGCCGGCTACCCGGATCTCGAATTCCACGCCCGGCACCTCTGCAGCCATGTCTTCCACTCCGACCCGGGCGGTCACGTCCCCGTTCTGTGACGATCCCACCCAGGAGGTGGGGCCGGGATCATCCGAACCGGATGGGAACTCGGGACCTAAGCCCGTACCGGGCCGACCCGGCCGCGGGCAGCCTGACAGTGACGCCCGGGGTTCCGGGCGTCATCATTACCGGCTGCACAACATGGGAAGAAGCGCTCGATGCATGACCAGGTCACCGCCCTGCTGCGGCTACGGACGGCGCCGCCCGCGGTTCCTCCGGGCTTCGTCCTCCGGCCGCGGCTGGAGGACCGGCTGGCCGCGGGTTCGGCCGGTCCGGTGACCCTGGTCAGCGCCGGCGCCGGCGCCGGGAAGACCCTGACCCTGGCGGCCTGGGCGCGACACGCACCCGTGCCGGTGACGTGGCTGGCCGTCGACGACACCGACAATGACTTGCAGGCCTTCTGGTCCGACCTGCTGGGCGCACTGACCGTCAGTGACAGCGTTCCGGGCGACAGTCCGCTGCGGCACATCACCCCCGCCGCCGGGTTCGGCGATCCGGGGGTGGCGCTGATCCGGGCGGGACTGGCCGAACTGCCGGGCCGGGTGGTGCTGGTGTTGGACGACTTCCACCACATCACCGACCCGGCGGTGCTGCACTCGTTCGGTCAGTTACTCGATCACCAACCGCCGCAGCTGCACTTGGTGCTCGCCGCCAGGGCGGACCCGGCGCTGCGGCTGCACCGGTTGCGGGTCAACGGCTCGGTCACCGACGTCCGGGCTCGCGACCTCGCGTTCACCCCTGCAGAAGCCTTGGGATTGTTCGCCGGGAACGGGATGCACCTGTCCGAGGACCAGCTCGAGGTGCTGCTGGACCGCACCCAGGGGTGGGCCGCCGGGTTGCGGCTGGCCCTGATGTGCCTGGACCCGGCAGACATCGACGGCGGCCTGGCCCGGTTCACCGGCAGCGACCGACTGGTCGCCGAATACCTGGTCGAGGAGGTCACCGACCAACTGCCCGACTCGGACCGCCAATTCCTGCTCACCACCAGCATCGCCGACCGGGTCAGCGCCGGGCTGGCCGACGCGCTGACCGGCCGCGGCGACGGCCAGGCAACCCTGGAACGGCTGGCCGCGCAGAACACCCTGCTCGTCGGCCTGGCCGGCCGGTCGGAGTGGTTCTGTGTCCACCCGCTGCTGCGGGATCTGCTGCTGCACCGGCTGACCCGGGACCATCCCGGCGAGGTGCCCGACCTGCACCTGCGGGCCTGCAGGTGGTTCGCCGGTCAGGGCGAACCCATCCCGGCGATCCGGCACGCCGGTCACGCCCGCCGCTGGGACGAGGTCGGGCGGCTGCTCACCGCCCGCGGCCTCCCGCTGATCCTGACTGCGAGCCGCCCGGCGCTGATCGCCGCGTTGGCGCCGGCCGCGGCGCAGGCCCGGGTGGACCCGACCGCCGGCACCCTGCTGGCCGCGGCGGTGTGCCACTACCACCGACACGACTACGACGAGATGGCAAGGGACGCCGGTGATGCCGCCGCTCTGATGGACAACCTGCCGGCCGAGGACCGCCACGCGGCGGCCGCCCTGATCGCGACGCTACGGGTGGTGCGCTCCCGGACCCACGACCCCGTCACGCTCACCCCCGCCGCAGCCGCGCTGATGGACCTGCTGGACGACGTGCCCCGACAGCAACTCCCCGCCGCCGAGCAGTACCGGATCATCGCCACCAACAACATCGCCCTCGGACAGCTGTGGGCCGGCGACCTCACGGCCGCAGAAACCACCCTTGCTGTTGTGCAGACCCGTTGCGCCGACATGGGTCTGGGCCTGGTCGAGCTGAGCGCGCAGGCTCATCTGGCACTGCTGGACGCCATCCACGGCCGGCTACCCGACGCCGCGGACAGCGCGGAGGCCGGGCAGCGGGTCGCCGAGCGCAGAGGCTGGGTCTCCGAGCCGCAGGCACTGGCGCTGTACGCCGCCCACGCGTTGACCGCGATCGCCACCCACCGGCTCGACGCCGCCGACGCCAACATCACCGCCGGCCTGGCGGTCAGCAACGGCGGCTCCGACATCGCCTGCCGGTTGACGCTGGCCATCGCCGCGGTCGAGGTCGAGATCGCCCGGCACGACCCGGCCGCGGCACGCGCCGCGGACACCAGGCTGAGGGAACTGCAGCACCTGTCCGGTGCGCTGCCGCCGATGCTGGACCGGTGGTGCACGGTCGCGCACGCCGACACGTACCTGGCCACCGGACAACCCCAGGCAGCGATCGCCCTCCTGTCGGCCGGCGGCAGCAACCCACAGCCGGCCGGGTTCACGGCCGCCCTGGAACGCGTTGCCCTGGCCGAAGCCAGCCTGATGCTGCACCAACCCGACGCCGCGCTCGACCTGCTGGGCACCGACCCTGCGGCGTTGCTGCCGTTCCGGGGACCCGCGGTGCACGGCCGGATCCTGGCCGCCGTCGCGGCCGACCAAACGCACCGCGGGACCGCTGCGCTGGCGGCGATGACCGACGCGATCGACCTCGCGCACCGCGTGGGCATCACCGGACCCTTCCTGACCGCCGGACCCCAGGTCACGGCGTTGATCGCCCGCCACCGACACGTCGTCGCCACGCACCTCACCTTCACCAGCGGGCTGACCGCAGCCGCAGATGGGAACTCACCACCCACTGGCGGGGCAACCCCGGACCCGACGTGTTGACCGAACGGGAACGCGCGGTACTCGGTTACCTGCCGA
>CAVPYD010000026.1:0-45395 GCA_963709895.1 uncultured Actinomycetota bacterium
GGGCAGCCTCCGCGCCGATCTACACCCGCGTCCACCCGAGAGAGGGAACGACCGGATCGGGTAAGTCGACGCCCGGGGGCTCGGGGGAGGAGACGCGCGTTTCGGCCCCGACGCCGCGGTCAATGTCCCGGCCGCGCGGACTTCCGATCAGGAGGGAGGTGGCTCGGAAGAGCGGCGGAGCCCGAACAACCAGCCTGCGACGGTGAGCATCCCAACGGTCCCGATGAGCAACCCGATCGGAGAGAACGCGATCCCGATCCGGGCACCCAGCCACGCCTGCGCTGCCACCACACCCGTCAGCAACACCACCGACCCGAACAGCACCGCGAGACCGCCGACGATCCCGTGGCGCCGCGCAGGCGCATGGTTGACACCGCTGCCGAGCGTCGGATCGTCGTCGTGGAGATGCAGCTCGATCTGCTCCAGTTGGCGTTGTTCCTCCGGGGACAGCGGCATCCGCCCTCCTTCCCCAACACGGTGCGTGACCGGATACCCCCGACGTCGATCAGGGTCCCATCCCCGGTGGCCGGCTTGGCTGAGGCGGCGAACTCTCCACTCTCATCCGCTCGTGCCATGACGGACGGCCCGGGAATTCCGCGAGGAACTCGCCATCACGCAACCCCTGACCAGCCCCCGACAGCGTCGGCGTCAGCAACCATTCGCAGCCGGTGCCCACGTTGGTTGCGTTCGCTGCTGCGCGTTGATCTGCTGTCACGCAGCAGTCGGGCTGGTTGGCAGTGGATCACTGGCCCCGCCCTCTGCGCCAAACCGGAGAACCGGAGAATGGCGAACCTTTCCCTTCGGGTGCAGTTTCCGGGCGTTGCGGTGACGGCCGCTCCTCGGGATGGGTCAATGTGACTGCGGGTGCGACATCAGATGCCGGAATATTCGTGCTCGTTGGTGGGCAGGCCGGCGTCCATCCATGCCTTGAGGCCGCCGTCGAGGACGGCGATGTTCTCGTAGCCCATGTCCTTCAGGGTGGCGGCGGCGAGCGCGGCGCGGGCACCGGAGGCGCAGACCACGATGACCCGGCCGGTCGGGTCGAGGTCCTTCTTGTGCCGTGGACTGGTCGGGTCGGCGAAGAACTCGACCAATCCCCTGGGTGCGGGGATGGCGCCTTCGATGTGCCCGTGCTGCCACTCCTGCGCCTCCCGCACGTCGAGCAGGACCGCCGCCCCGGAGGCGGCCTCGGTGGCCGCTTCCTGGGCTGACACGTGCGGTACCTGGGCCTGAGCCGCTTTGATCAGTTCAGCTGCAGTTTTCAGCATGACGAATCGCTCTTCTTTCGTTGTGGTGTAACGGATATCAGGACTCCGGGTGGTGGCGGTCGGGTCGGCCCGCGACTCGACCGTCACCTCCTGGGTTCGCCTCCGGTGATGGTCGTCGCCGGGGGGTGTTATCCGAGCCGGGATGTTCCAGGCCGAGTCTTTCCGCGCCGAGCTTTTCCCAGCGTTCCTCGAGGAGTTGCTGCACGGCCTGTTCTTCGAATTGCGGGGCCGCCCATTCGTGGACATCGAAATCGTTCTTGATGTAGCCGTGGCTGACCATGAAATCCTTGCCGATCTCGATGGAGGCAAGGTTCTGCGCCGACAGGTTGGGCACCATGTCGATGTGTTTGATGCCCTGGTAGGTGTCCTCGACGTCCAAGTAGAACGTCTGCCTGTCCAGGATCGCGGCGGCCGCACGCTTGTGCTCGTTGGCCCACCGGCCGACCTTGATCATGCCCTTCATGAAGGTGACGACGAGTTCGGGGTGCTGCTCGGCCATCTCGGCGGTGCAGGTGATCACCGCGGGGATGTTGGCGACCTGCAGGGTCCAGTCCGGGTAGCGGGACAGGTCCTCGATGGCCTTGAACTTGCCGGTGGCCTCCTGCAGGTGCTGGAAGGGCTTGCTCTGCGTGTAGATCGCGTCGACCACACCGGTGCCGAGCGCTGTTTCCAGCGGCCGGAACGCCAAGTCGTGCTTGTGGTCCCGCTTGAGCCACAACTCCGACGGGTTCTCCATCGGGTCGAGCATCTTCGGGTCGTCGTACCAGTCGTCCGGGTAGGGGAACTCGACGATCTCCACGTCGTCGCGGGTCATGCCGTTCATCCGGAGCATCAGTTCGATGCCCTGTTCCTCCTGGATGCGCCACCAGTCGTTCTTGATGGTGTTCAGGCTCTTCGTCAGGCCGATCTTCTTGCCCTTCAGGTCGGTCATCCGGTAGATGTCGTCCCGGGCGCGGACCAGCATGCAGCCGCCCTCGTGCGGTGCGTGGGTCGCGCCCAGCAGGACGGTCCGGCGGATGTCCGCGTGCACGTGGACGGGCGGGAACAAACCGCCGAAGCGGATCAGGTTATCGAGATTGTGGATGTAGTGCGGGTACCAGTTGTTCTCCCGGCGGGACCGGAGGAAGGCGTATTTGACGCCGATCTTCTTGTATTCCTCCCGGGTCCAGCCCAGTTCCTGGTCGACATTGCTGGCCGAAACGAGCGGACAATTGGTGTAGTACACCTCGTCCCACGTCAACGGCACGGTGCTGGACACGCGCTGCATTTCGGTGTCGGGATCCTTCAATACCTGGGTCATTTGTTACTCCTCATGTCTTCTGCGCATCGACCGTGCACTCGACCGGGTGTGCGCCGTTACCGGGTAGGTCTGGTTGGGGTGCGGTCGGGCCTTTGCGGCCGGGTTGCCGCGCTCCCGGCCGCTGCCTCATTTGGTGGTGAAATCACCGCGGATCGCGGTGTGGTTACTGCGCGATGTCCCGGCCGTGGACGGTGAGCGCCCAGATGACGAACACGTCGAGAGCGATGATCAACATGCTCCACAGCGGGTAGTACGGCAGCCACATGAAGTTCAGCACCGCGCTGAGGATGGCGACGCCGACCCCGACGGCCCGTGCCCACACCGCGCCTTGGAACAGGAAGAACCCGGCCACGATGAGCAGCGCACCGGCCAGCAGGTGGATCCAACCCCAGGTGGTGACGTCGAAGGTGAACGTCCATTTCTGCCCGACGACGTAGAAGGTGTCGTTGAACAGGGCGACGATGCCTTGGATGGCCTGGAACACCCCGACGGTGATCATCAGGATGCCGGCGAACAGGGTCAGGCCGACCGCGGCGCCGCTGGGTGGGGTGGCTGGGGGGCTTTGTCCGGTCCGGTGATCGGTGACCATCAGAACGCTCCTTCGTCTGTGCGGTGACTCGTCGGGTGACTCCGACACCTGGATCCTGTGCCGTTCCCGCCGGTCGGGGACCACACGATCGGGATGAGGCCCGTCAGCTCTCCGGGTCCCAGGTCGCGGGGGGTCATCCGAACCGGATGACCCGGATCCGGGCAACATCGTTGAGCGCAGCCGGGGTTCCGATCCGCGCCGGCGACAAAGAGTCGCCGACAGCCGCTCTGGCTACCCGTGGCCGAAAAGCCACCGCAAGGACCGGAAACCGCCCTGTCGACTACGCGCGTCGAGTGATGCCCGCCGACCGCCGCATCGCGCAAATGCGGTCGGGCACCAGCAAAGGTGTTCTGCCGCGATGGCATCGAGTTTGCGCTACAGGAGGTGCAGCTCGCGGGCCCGGTCGACGGCGTCCCTGCGGGTGGCGACACCGAGTTTGCGGTAGATGGAGCGTTGGTGGGTTTTCACGGTGTTGACCGTGATGAACAGGTCGGTGGCGATTTCCCCCGATTTGAACATGGTCGCCACCGCGGGACATGATCATTTCTTCTCCGCTGCTGGCCGGTGACGACGTGGCGACCCGCCCGAGGATCGCCCGGCGGTCGCCCGGGTCGGCCTCGGTGAATCTACCCGGGATCGGTGAGCCGGTCGCGGATCCGGCGATGGCGGCGGACCAGAGGTCGACGTCCCGGTCGAGTCCAGCAGCACTGCAACTCTGGTCGTTGCCTCCGCCCCATTTGAACTGCGGCGCGCGACGGTAGGGACCGAATGCGGCCAAGATCGCGGAGTTCGCTCCACTTCCGGTGCTTCGACCTGTGGGGAACGGGGGCATGTGTTGGGTTGGCCAGGACGCGACCAGGGTGACGTTGTGGATAACGGCTGGCAGGTCCCCATCATGCCCGATCCGCCGGTTCGCCCGCGGGTCGTCGGGCGCGGCTCCCTGCGTGGCGAGCACGGATTGCCTTGCGGTTACGGAGCGAGTCGCATTCGGTGGGTTGCCGGTCGTGGCCCCAATCTTTTGTCTGGCGGCCCGGAGTCGGCGGGATCATCGCCGAGAACCGCATTGTCGGCGATGTCACTACGCTTCAGGGGTTCGGCCGTGATGAGGTAAGTCAGCACCGGAGTCTCCAGCGCCACACTCGACATGCCAGGGCGTACCCCGCCCCCGGGTCCGGGCCCGGCCGCTCGCCGGCGACCTGAGCAACACCGAAAAGTGGCCCGACGCGGGGATTCACCAGTAGATGGGAGTTCAACCTTGTGAGGGCGCTCCGCCGTTTCATTGTCCGGCCGCAGTTGCCGCCGCCGCTGCAACCGTTGGGTGCGTTGACCCGCAATCTGCGGTGGGCGTGGCATCCGGCCAGCCAGGACCTGTTCGCCGATATCGACCACCGGCTCTGGGACAGGTTCGACGGCGATCCCCTCAGACTCCTTGGCGCCGTTTCGGTGTCACGTCTTGCCGAGCTTGCCGTGGATGACTCGTTCCTCGCCCGGATGCGCGGCCTCGCCGCCGATCTTGACTGCTACCTGCAGGACCCTCGCTGGTATCAGAACCAGATCGCCGTGGGTGCGGACCTCCCGGCCGCCATCGCCTATTTCTCGATGGAGTTCGGCGTCACCGGGGTGTTGCCGAATTATTCGGGTGGTCTGGGCATTTTGGCTGGTGATCACCTGAAGTCGGCGTCGGACCTGGGCGTGCCGATCATCGGTGTCGGCCTGCTGTACCGGTTCGGGTACTTCTGGCAGTCGCTGTCCTCGGACGGTTGGCAGCAGGAGCATTACCCGGTGCACGACCCGCTGGGTCTGCCGATCGACCGGGTACTCGGCGCCGACGGTGAGCAGCTCAGCGTCGTTGTGCCGATGCCCGGTGGGCGGTCGGTGACGGCCCTGATCTGGTGTGCGCTGGTGGGCCGGGTGCCGTTGCTGTTGCTGGACGCGGACAACGAGGCCAACGACGGTCTTCTGCGCGGCACCACGGACACGTTGTACGGCGGTGATCAGGATCATCGGATCAGGCAGGAGATCCTGCTCGGCATCGGTGGTGTTCGGGCGGTGCGGGCGTACGCGGCGGCGACCGGGCATCCGATGCCCGAGGTGTTCCATATGAATGAGGGCCATGCCGGGTTCCTGGGCCTGGAGCGCATCGGCGAGCTGATCGCCGAGCACGGTCTGACCTTCCCGCAGGCGCTGTCCGCGGTGCGGGCCGGCACCGTGTTCACCACGCACACCCCGGTGCCGGCGGGTATCGACCGCTTCCCGGTGGATCTGGTGCGCTACTACCTGGACGCCGGTCCGGACGGGATGTCCCGGTTGCTACCCGGCCTGGTCGTCGAGGAGGTCATCGCGCTGGGTTCCGAGGACGACCCGGGACGGTTCAACATGGCGCACATGGGGTTGCGGCTCGCCCAACGGGCGAACGGGGTGGCCAGGTTGCACGGGTCGGTGTCGCGGAACATGTTCGCGCCGCTGTACCCGGGCTTCGACCCGGACGAGGTGCCGATCGGGTCGGTGACCAACGGCGTGCACCTGCCGACCTGGGCCGCGCGGGAAATGTACGACCTCGCCGCGGAGATGGCCGACTGGCAGGACCTGACGTCGGCCCCGGAGTGGCCGGCCGCGGACAAGGTGTCCTCGGTGAGGCTCTGGGAGCTGCGGAACACGTTGCGCCGGCGGTTGGTCGCGATGGCCAGGGCCACGGTCCGCACCTCGCAGCTGCAGCGCGGCGCGGCGGTGGCCGAACTGGGATGGACCGAGTCGATCCTGGACCCGGACATCCTGACCATCGGTTTCGCCCGGCGGGCGTCGACCTACAAGCGGCTGACCCTGATGCTGCGCGACCCGGCGCGGCTGCGGGCGATCCTGCTCGACCCGGACCGTCCCGTGCAGATCGTCATCGCCGGAAAGGCGCACCCGGCCGACGACGGCGGTAAACGCTCCATCCAGGAGATCGTGCGGTTCACCGACGACCCCACCATCCGGCATCGCATCGTGTTCCTGCCCGACTACGACATGGGCATGGCGGCCGTGCTCTGCGCCGGCGCCGACGTCTGGCTGAACAACCCGATCCGGCCGCAGGAGGCCTCCGGCACATCAGGGATGAAGGCCGCCCTGAACGGTGGCCTCAACCTGTCCATCTCCGACGGGTGGTGGGACGAGTTGTACGACGGGCACGACGGATGGACGATCCCCACCGCCGACCGGGTCGGTGACGACAACCGCCGCGACGACCTGGAGGCCGCCGCGCTGTACGACATCATCGAAAGACGGGTCGCGCCAGCGTTTTACCGTCGCAACGCATCGGGCTTGCCGGACGGCTGGGTGGACACCGTGCGGCACAGCCTGGCCTACCTCGGGCCGCGGATATCGGCCACCCGGATGGTGCGTGACTACGTCACCGGATACTACGGACCGGCCCTGATGTACGCCCGCGCTCTCACCTCCGATCTGACCGTCGCGAAGGGGCTGGCCGCCTGGAAGGACCGGGTGCGCGCTGCCTGGCCGGACGTCCGGGTGATCACCGTCGACACCTCCGGCATCGGCGCCGAACCGTCGCTGGGCAACATCATGACGGTCCGGGCCATCGTCGACCTCGGTGGCCTCTTCCCGCGGGACGTACAGGTGCAGACCGTCACCGGACGGGTCGACGTCAACGAACAGCTGCACGACATCACCACCGTGCCCATGGACTTCGCCGACGGCAACGCCAACGCCGACGGATTCCACTACGAGGCACACCTGCCGCTGACCCGGTCCGGTGCCATCGGATACACGGTGCGGGTGCTGCCCCGACACACCCTGCTGACCGCACCCGCGGAACTGGGTCTGGTCACCACCGCCTGAATACACCCCGGCGACGGGTTCGGTTAAGGTCGGCTGCCGGCAAACGGTGCCACAGCGGGCAACGGCGGGGGCCCAGCAGAGGGTTCCACCCGCACCAGCCTCGCTCTGAGTCCACGGCCGGTTGACCCAGCGGCCGGTCGGCGCCCGGCTTGCGGAACTGGAGTGACGGTTCGAGGGGCTACCTTCAGAAGGATTTCTGACCTCTGAGATCGTTTGGGTTGCGCATTGGTGACGTCGCCTGTTCGCGGATCTCGACGGTGCAGCCCCGATGGTGAAGCCGAGCAGCTGTGCCGGCGAGCAGCCGATGCCGGACATGACGACCATGCTCGCTGCGTCGCTGGTCGGCCGCGGATGCGCTCTCGGATGTGAGCGCCCGGACCGAAGGTCTCGTCGTGCGGACGTCGGGATTGGCAGGTCCAGAAGGGAACGAGCCGTGGGTCAGGCGGCCGCTGGACGTGGGTATGGGTGATCCCCGCACCGCGGTACCGGGCCGACCGATTCGAGGACGCACCTCCGGCAGCGCTGAGGAGAACGCAAACAGGGAACCGACCGGCTCGAGGCTAATCGCGGGGGTCGTAGGCATCCAGCCCGTGCAGGGGGAAGATCACACAACGGGTGTCACGGATCGCGCGGTCGACGTCACGATCGATGGTTCCGTCCCAACGACTGAAGGTTACCGGGTGCGGTGTGCCGTCGGACATGTCGGTCGGAATGGCAATCCCTGGACGGGCGGCCGAGGCCAGCGATGACCATTCGGTGGGCAGCGGCGTCGACGGGTCGATGTCGTGACCGGACACGATGGCCAGCAGGTGGGTCCACGAACGGGGCACCACCCGCACCGGTGAGTACCCGCCGCCTCCGAGGGCGAGCCATCGGCCATCGGTGAGGGTTTCGGCCAGCTCGCGCAGCGCCTCGTAGGACGTGCGGTGTCCGTCGACGGTGAGGTTCAGGTCGGCCAACGGATCCTCCCGATGCGAGTCTGCTCCGTGCTGGGTGACCAGTACCTCCGGCCGGAACGCGCGCACCACGCCTGGGACGACCGCGTGGAAGGCCCGCAACCACGCTGCGTCCGCGGTGCCCGCCGGCAGCGCGATGTTGACGGACGTACCGTCCGCGGCGCCGCCACCGCACTCGGTGGGGTAGCCGGTGCCGGGGAAAAGAAGGGTCAGCGGGCTCTGGTGGATGGACACCGTCAGCACTCGTGGGTCGGCGTAGAACGCGGCCTGCACGCCGTCGGCGTGATGCGCGTCGACGTCCACATAGGCGATCTTGCGCACTCCGGACTGCAGCATCGCGGCGATGCTCAACGCGGCGTCGTTGTAGACACCGAACCCTGAGGCCGAGTCGGGCATCGCGTGATGCAGCCCGCCGCAGAAGTTGACGGCGCGATCGACTTCGCCGCGGGCGATTGCCCGCGCCGCGGCCACCGAGCCTCCGACGATCAGCGCCGCGGCGTCGTGCATGCCCGGGAAGATCGGATTGTCCGAGCCGCCGAGCCCATGACCAACGGAGAAGGGGAAGCCCGGTCTCGAGGCGCGGCGGACGGCATCGATGTAGCCCAGGGTGTGGATCAGACCCAGCGTTTCGACGTCGGCTGGGCCGGGCGAGAACACCTCGAATCCGGCGGTGACGCCGAGGCTCTGCGCCAGCAGCCAGGTCAACTCCCACCGCAGCGGATCCAGCGGATGATTCCCGCCGAAGTCGTAATCGAGCATGCGGGGATCCCAGATCACCAACGGAGGGCTCATTGGCCGGGAACGGCGATGTTCACCCGCGGCCGGCGCGGTTGAACCAGGACTCCATGGTGGCGATACCGGCCTGTCGCGCATCGGGTATGACGGCAAATGCGTCGGTGTCGGACCGGTTGAGCGGCAGGCCAGAGATGTCGAGGTCGTCGCCCAGCAAGGCATTGCCGGGGAAGCCGGACCCGTAGCTGAAGATAGTGCGCGTTTCGGGGAACTGGGCGACGTACTTGGTGTGGTCGCAGGGCCACGGCACGTCTGCCTGACCGGCGCGGCGCGGCGCGCCCACCGAGTGTAGGCATCGCACGAACTCGGCGCCTTCACCGAAAGTGGGCTCACCCATATCGCTGTCGCTGGACATGAGGTGCATCGCGACCACGACGTATGCCGAGTCGGTGATCTGCACGCCCAGCATCGGACGACCACCAGCCGTCGATGGCTCCAGGTAGAAAGGGACGACATACATCGTGCGTCCGCGCATGCAGCCGCGGTACTCCTCGGTGAGGATGATCTTCATATCCACCGGTTCCATCCAGTTGCCGGCCGGACCGACAGCCGCCTCGTCGCGTGTACAGACGTAGGTGTGACGACCGACCTGCGCCACATCGTCCCGATCAAGGGCGCACCGGAAGGATCGCGGCCCGGTCTGTTGCGGGATGAGCGTGCCCGCATCGATCAGCTTGCGGGTCAAACGTTCTCGTTCTCGGTCGGAGCCGTCGCACCACACCACCTCGTCCGGGTTGGTCAGCGCGGCCACGCCACGGACCCAGGCCGGCAGCGCGCCATGGGTGGTGGGTGCCTGATCCCGGCCGATGATCCCGGCAATGGTCACGTGTCCTCCCTGCCCGCGGCGCCGAGGCACCGCTCCTTGTGGTGGATGAAGGTCCGCTCGAAGATTGAAAGGATGTCGACCGCGAGGTCCCGATGCCCCGGGATGTGATCGGCGGCCTGGCCGCCGCCCTGCGCGGATGGATCGGCGCGGGAGACCGTGCCGACGTCGCGAATCGTCACCGGCGCCCTTTCCAGGCCTATTTCCAGAGCCTTCGTCCGAGTCCCTTTCTTTCACGCGCTGACGAGCGGCAGCGCTGATCGACCCCCGGCGTAGCCGTTGGGCCGATCAGGCTCCGATGTGGCAGGCCGTCAGCGCGACGGACCTCGCCTCTTCGGATACCCACCCGGTTGTGTCGACCCCGTTGCGGGCCGCGCGGTCCAATAGGTCGAGCAGGCGGGCGCTGTGTCGGTAGACCTCGCGCGGCTGTGCGGCCTGTTCAGCGGCTACCAGCGCCCGTTCGGTTGACCCGATCTGATCCCGAAGCACCGCCGTGAACTCGCTGGTCATGATCACTGCGTTCCTCCTTCACCACAGCCCACTACGCAAGTGTCATGTTGACACTGTTCGCAGTTGCGGACTTTCGCAAGTGGCGAAACGAGCGATCTGTGTCACAGTCACACGGAGTCACGAACTGCAGGTTTCAGCTCGGTGACCAGGAAGGACAGCGATACGGCCGACACCCCTCGACGCCCAGGCTGCACCGCCATGAGGGGAGCGCTACCTACACCGCCACCGCGTCATCCACCAGGCTGCCCGCCACCGGCGACGCATCCGGTTCGCCGAGCGGTTCGCGAAGGTCCGCCAACAACCCCACCTGCTCCGAGAGGACCTCGGTGAGAATGCCCCGGGCCACCGCGAGCAACTCCGCCACCCGCGGGCTGGTCAGCGAGTAGTACACCGCGGCACCGTCTTTCCGGGTCACCACCAGACCCGCCCGGCGTAGCACCGCCAAGTGCTGCGACAGATTGGTTGCCTCGACCCCGACCACAGGCAGTAGCTCGGACACCGCGTGTTCTCGTTGACCCAGCAACTCCAGCACCCGGATCCGCGCCGGATGCCCCAAAGTCTTGAAGAACTCCGCCTTCAACTGGTAGAGCGGTGTCGACATGGGAACCTCCGTTGGCAATTGCGCAGATCTGCAACTGTTGTCGGAGCGTAGCAGGCAGTCATCATCCAGTGCTTGACCTGTGCCGATCAGCGCAGTTCGCAATCGAGAAGTTGCGGCAACCCGCAAGTGATGCTTCGATCATAGTTGTCTTCCGGTCCGAGTCGTGCCGGGTATCGGCGGTGCGGAGCGCCCAGAAATCAGTTGCGCACTCGGACTATCGACGATTCTTGACACGGCCTTCATTCACTCGGAACCCCCGATACGGTCTCAGCGCGGCGGCGGTGGCAACCACCCGACGAGTTGACAGCTCCTGCACACCATGGGCTTTGGCATCAGGTGACCCACGGTCGACGTCATCCTGGCTTCGCTTCTCGCCACAACTGCGTCGCCTTCGAGAGTGTTGACTGCCTCACCGCAGACCGCCCTCACTCCAGACCGTCCGCACCGCAGACCACTCTCACTCCAGACCACGCAGTCGGACACGGAGGATCTCATGACTGAAGGTAGCGGTGACGTTTCCGCTTCGGAGATCGCAGTTCACTGGCAGGAGGAGGAGTACTACCAGCCACCGGCGGAATTCGTCGCCCAGGCCAACCTGACCGACCCGGAGGTCTCCGAACGGTTCGCCCTCGAGAACTTTCCGGACTATTACCACGAGTTCGGCGACCTACTCGATTGGTACAAGCCGTGGGATGTTGTTCTCGATTCGACCAACCCGCCGTTCTGGCGCTGGTTCGTCGGTGGGGAGCTCAACGCCGCCTACAACTGCGTGGACCGGCATCTGGCGGGCAGCAAGAACAAGACCGCCCTGTACTTCATCCCCGACTCCGAGAACGAGCCGATCGAGGCCATCACCTATCAGGAATTGTTCGTGCGGGTCAACGAGTTCGCCGCCTATCTGCGTGACGGTATCGGCGTGCGCAGGGGGGATCGGGTGACGGTCCACCTGCCGATGGTGGCCGACCTCGCCGTCACCATGCTGGCCTGTGCCCGGCTTGGAGTCATTCACTCGGTGGTGTTCGGCGGGTTCAGCGCGCAGGCCTGCGCCGATCGCATCATCGACTCCGGGAGCTCCGTGCTGATCACCAGTGACGGCTACTGGCGAGCCGGCAAATGGATCGACCACAAGGAGAAGGCCGACCAGGCGTGCGATCTCGCCGTCGGGGAGGGCCATCGGGTGGTGAAGGTTCTCATCTGGGAGCGCCACCCCGGGCAGTACCGCAGCGACCACGGCCTCGTGGAAGGTCGCGACGTGGTCATCGACGACGTCATCGGCGAGTTCCGCGGGCAGCGGGTGGAGCCTGAGCACATGCGGGCCGACGAGACCCTCTTCCTCATGTACACGAGCGGGTCCACCGGAAAGCCCAAGGCGGCCCAGCATTCCACCGGTGGCTACCTGGCCTACGTCACCGCGATGTCGAAACTCATCCTGGATCTGAAGCCGACCGACGTCTATTGGTGCATGGCCGATATCGGCTGGATCACCGGCCACTCCTTCATCGTCTACGGGCCACTCTCGCTCGGCGCCTCCTCGATCATCTACGAAGGGGTGCCGAACCATCCCGACGCCGGCCGACCCTGGCGGATCGCCGAGCGGTTGGACGTCAACATCCTGCACACCTCCCCCACTGCAATTCGCTTGCTGCGCAAGGACGGACCCGAGGAGCCGAAGAAGTACCACTACCACTTCAAGCTCA
Source organism: uncultured Actinomycetota bacterium (assembly GCA_963709895.1). Lineage (GTDB taxonomy): Bacteria > Actinomycetota > Actinomycetes > Mycobacteriales > Nakamurellaceae > Nakamurella. Next base: position 12,374 of record CAVPYD010000026.1, read on the forward strand.
TGGTGACCGTCGGCGAGCCGATCGAACCCGACGTGTGGAGGTGGTACTACAACGTCGTCGGCCAGCGGGAGTCGGCCATCGTCGACACCTGGTGGCAGACAGAGAACGGCGGATTCCTCTGCAGCACCGTGCCGGCGCTCCAGCCGATGAAGCCCGGGAGCGCCGGACCTGGTGTGCCGGGCATCCACCCGGTGATCTACGACAACGACGGCAACGAAGTCCCCGCCGGCACCGGCAAGGGTGGCAACATCTGTATCCGGAATCCGTGGCCGGGTTCCATGTTGGGGATCTGGGGCAATCCGGATCGCTATGTGGACACCTACTACGCCCGCTACTGCAAGAACCGCGAGAGCAAGGACTGGCGTGACTGGCCGTACTTCGCGGGCGACGGAGCCATGCTGGCCTCCGACGGCTATTTCCGGATCCTCGGCCGGATCGACGACGTGATCAACGTTGCCGGCCATCGCCTCGGCACCAAGGAGCTGGAATCGGCTGCTCTGACGGTTCCCGGCGTTGCCGAAGCCGCGGTCGTCGCCACTCGCGACGAGATCAAGGGGATCCTGCCGGAGCTGTTCGTCTCCCTTGCGCCCGGTGTGCTGCCGTCCAAGAGCTGGGCCAACGAGTGATCGACGCGATCGTCCGGGACATCGGCCCGATAGCCAGGCCGCGAAGGGTGTGGCTCGTCCCCGACCTACCGAAGACCCGCTCCGGCAAGATCATGAGGAGGGTGCTCGCATCCGTCTCGAACCGGACGGAGGTCGGGGACGTCACCAGCCTCGCCAATCCGGAGATCGTCGAGCAGATCCGCGAGATGGTGCAGGCCGAGCGGCCTGGGCACCCATGACCGGCCCGCCGCCAGGCGCGGTCCGTCGCCGGTGATCGATTCCTCACCATGGCAAGGACCAACAGACTCAATTCAACGGTCGCGGTCACACGGGGGCGAGTAGCGTCGTCAGCAAAATTACCTGTCGTCAGCCGAATTGAATAGGACGATGCCCGCGAATTCGCCGATGGTCATCCGCGCCGTCTTCCCAGATAGAGTGCTCGCATACAACCTCTCGCCCTCGTTCAACGGGGATACCGCCGGGATGAGCGAAGACGAAACGCGCCAGTTCCCGGCCGAGCTGGGCACATGGGTTTTGTGTTCAACTTCATCACCTACGGCGGCCACCAGCTAGACGGCCTCGCGGCAGAGGAGTTCACCACAGCCCTCCGTGAGGACGGCATGCTGGCCTTGGCCCGGCCCCAGCGGAAGTTTCGCCTCATGGAGTCGCCCTACCGCACCCCGCAGACCCTGGTCGGTGGACCCCGGGCCGTCGGCAGCGCTGATGGCTACGTCGGGCCAGACGGCCGCCACCAAGGCGATGGGCGAGGGCTCGACGCAATCCCAGCACCTTGTTCAGATCGAGGTGCCGCCGAAACTGCTCACCGGCTGGCTCTCGACCTGGTCCGAGCAGCACGGCGTACCTGGGCCGCTGCGCGCCTCGCTGCGCCCGCACACCGGCGGTCCCGAACTGCTGGAACTCAGTATCCGCGGCGCGTCCGACGAGAAACTGGCCAATGTGGTCTTCGCGACCATTCACGACCGGCGCGGCCGGTCGATTCTGTCGGTGCGCGTCAGAACACCTTCGACCCCGCGCTCCGGCGCAAGCGGCTGATGACGCTCCCGCACCACTTCATCGCATCGCCTGCGCAGTCACACAAATTGGACAAAGGTGAAAGACGATGCCGAACGTGGCACAGTCGGGGGTGGCAGCGTCACATCAACCCGGACCTTCGAGCGACAGCCGTTGACGTGATTTCACGCCAGAGTGGGTGCCGTCCTCGGGGTCACCGGCGAAGGAGAGGGCATGCCATCACGAATTCTGAAAAAGCGGGCGGGGCGCCGTGATGCCCTGCCGAAGTGGTGTGACGTGAGCGGTCTCCCAATGGTGCTCTGGGATCGAAGGATGCTGAGCTACCACTTCGGCGCGAATCACCCAATGAATCCGCTGCGCTGGGAGTTGACCTGGCTGCTGGCCGGGACGCTCGGCGTCCTCGACGGTTACCGCGTTGTCACCCCGGCGCCAGCCGACGTCGAATCATTGGGCCAGGTCCATACGTTGGGCTACATCGATGCAGTCCGCCGCGCCTCACGACCGGGGTTCCCGTTCTCCGTCGGCCATGGGCTCGGCACCCCGGACACCCCGATCTTCCCGGGCATGCACGATGCCGCCGCACTGATCGCCGGAGCGTCGGTGACCGCAGCCTTGTCGATCGCCAGCGGTGCGGTCGACCGCGCGATCAATTTCTGCGGCGGGCTGCATCATGCGATGCCCGACTCGGCCTCGGGCTTCTGCATCTACAACGACGCGGCGCTCGCCATTTCTGCGATGCTGCGGGCCGGGGTGCGCAAGGTCGCCTATGTGGACGTCGATGCCCATCACGGCGACGGCGTGCAGGCCGCGTTCTACGCTGACCCCCGGGTGTTGACCGTGTCCATCCACCAGAGCCCGCTGACCCTCTCCTTCCCCGGCACCGGCTTCCCGACCGAGTGCGGCGGCGGCGCGGCGGACGGAACGTCCGTCAACATCGTGGTACCGGCGGGCACATCAGATGCGTCGTGGTTGCGAGCTTTTCACGCGGTCGTCCCGGGTGTGGTGCGCGCGTTCAAGCCTGAGGTGCTGGTGACCCAACACGGCACGGACTCCCACCGAGAGGACCCGTTGGCCGACTTGAACCTGAGCATCGACGGCCAGCGCACCTCGTATGAGGCGCTGCGGGCGCTGGCCGACTCCGTTACGGGCGGCAGGTGGCTCGCCCTCGGTGGCGGCGGATACTCACCGGTGCGGGTGGCGCCGCGGGCGTGGACACACCTGCTGGCGATCATGTCCGGCCGTGACCTCGACCCCGCCACCCCGCTGCCCGTCGACTGGCTCGCCAGGGCAGCCATCACAAGTCCCGGCACGACGCTGCCGATCGACATGTCCGACGGCACACCGCACCCGGTGTCTTTCCCCCTTTGGGACGGAACCGTGGAGCAGCCCGCCGACCGGGCCATCCAGGACACGCGCACATCGGTCTATCCCCTGCACGGGTTGGACCCCTACGACCCCCGCGATTGACACTCGGCCGACCACCCGCCGATATCAAGGACTACCGGCCCAAGGAGGAGCGTTCCTGACCGTTGTGCCAACCTTCGTCTACCCGCTGCAGTGGGAAGCCGACATCCTGCTCGCCGACGGCGGCGTCGCGCACCTGCGGCCGTCCGGTCAGGCCGACGCCGACGCCATCCGCGCTATGCACCGCCGGTCCAGTGCGACAACACTGTACTTGCGGTACTTCTCGGCGATCAACGAGGTCTCCGAGCAGCAGGTCGAGATCTTCACCGATGTCGACTACGACTCCAGGGTCGGACTGGTCGCCGAACTCGCCGGCCAGATCATCGGCGCCGGGACCTACCACCGCGAACCTGGCGATGACGCCGACACGGCTGAGGCGGCCTTCCTGGTCGAGGATTCGCAGCAGGGCCGCGGGCTCGGGTCGATCCTGCTCGAGCATTTGGCCGCCGCGGCCCAGGAGCGGGGGATCCGCCGGTTCACCGCCGAGGTGCTCAGCGAGAACAATGCCATGCTCGGGGTATTCATGGACGCCGGGTACACCGTGCACCGCAAGTACGACTCCGGTGTCATCGACCTGATCTTCGACATCGAACCCACCGAGGAATCCAGGGCGGTGATGACCGCCCGGGAACACCGGGCGGAGGCCAGGTCGATTACCCGGCTGCTCGCACCACGGTCGATCGCGGTCATCGGCGCCTCTCATCAGCCGACCACCCTCGGCCCCATCGTGCTGGACAACCTGCTCCGCGGCGACTTCGCCGGCCCGGTGTACCCGGTGACCCCCGACACCGTGTCGGTTCAGGGCGTGCGGGCGTACGCCTCGGTCACCGACATCCCGGATCCGGTCGACCTGGCTGTGGTGACGGTGCCGGCCTCGACCGTCGCCGAGGTGGTCCAGGACTGCCGTGCCAGGGACGTGCACGGCCTGGTGGTGATGACGGCCGGCTTCGCCGACGCCGGAATTGTCGGTGCGGACGCGCAGCGGCAAATGGTCACGGCGGCCAGAGGGGCCGGAATGCGGGTGATCGGCCCGAACTGCCTGGGAATGGTCAACACTGATCCGTCGGTGCGGATGAACGCCACCCTGGCCCCTGTGGTCCCCCCACCGGGTCGGATCGGCTTCTTCTGCCAGTCAGGGGCGCTGGGTATCGCGATCCTGGCCGACGCCGCGACACGCGGACTCGGCCTATCAACGTTCGTCTCCGCCGGTAACCGCGCAGACGTATCCGGCAACGACCTGCTCCAATTCTGGCACGGTGACGAACGCACCGAGGTGGTGCTGCTCTACCTCGAATCGTTCGGAAACCCACGCAAGTTCCCCCGGCTGGCCCGGGTGTTGGCCCGGACGAAACCGGTCATCGCGGTGAAGTCCGGCCGCAACGCCACGCTGCTCCCCACGCCGGGTCCACACACGAAGCAGATATCCGAGGCCGCGGTGGCGAGCCTGTTCGCGCAATCCGGCGTGATCAGGACCGAAACGCTCGCCGCATTCGATGTCGCCCAACTACTGTCCACCCAGCCGGTACCCGTCGGCGACCGAGTGGCGGTCATCGGCAACTCAACCGCTCTTGGCATGCTCGCCGTCGACGCCTGCCTGTACGCCGGCATGCGGATCGCCGACGGCCGGCCGGTGGATCTGGGGTGGACGCGAGCCCCGAAGAACTGGCTGCGGCCGTGCGAGCTGCACTGTCCCGATCGGATGTCGACGCGCTCGCGGTGGTCTACGTGCCGATCGTCGCGACGACCGGTCTGGCGCACGCAGCGGCATTGCGGTCAGCGGTCAGCCAGGCCACCATCCCGGTGCTCGCCACCTTCCTGGCGGTCGAGGGGTTGGTGGACCAGTTGGTCGTCCCTGCCGCCGACGGCAGCGCGGCCCGCGGGTCGGTGCCGTCCTTCCGCACCCCCGAGCGCGCGGAGGCCCCGCTGGCGCACGCGGTGCAGTACGGTTCCTGGCTGACCAGACCGGCCGGGTCGACCACCGACCTGCCCGGCATCGACAGCGAGGCAGCCCGTTCGCTGCTGGCCGGACTGCGCGGGCCGGACGATCCCGCCAGGGCCCTCGCAGATGCCGAACTCACGACGCTGCTGGACTGCTACGGGATCGGCTGGCTGCCATACCGCACCATCGGTACCGTGGCCGAGGCGATCGCGGCGGCCGACGAAATCGGATATCCGGTGGCATTGAAGTCTTTCGACGACTCGCTGCGGCACCGGATCGACCAGTCCGGAGTGCGGCTCGGCCTGGTCGACGCACACCAATTGGTCGCCGCCTACCACGACCTGTCCTCAACCGCCGGACCGCGGTTGCACGTACAGGCGATGGCACCGCGCGACCACGCCGAGGTGTCCACCGTGTTCGCAATCAGCGCCGACCCCACCTTCGGCGTGCTGGTCTCATTCGGGATCGGCGGCGTGGCCACCCAGTTGTTCGACGATCACGCCTACCGGGCCGTACCGCTCACTGACGTCGACGCCGCCGAACTCATCTCCGCGCCGCGCGCCGAGCCGTTGCTCAACGGTTACTGGGGAGCAGGGGTGGTAGCCCGCGGACCCCTCATCGACCTCGCCTTGCGGTTGTCCGCCCTCGCCGAGGGCCTGCCCGAGGTGTCTGAACTGCAGTTACGACCCGTGCTGGCCGGGCCGGCTGGCGTCTCGGTGGCCAGCGGCACCTGCCGAATCGGCCCCGCCTTGGCGCAGCCGCATGTCAAGCGCCGACTGCACTGACTGCGCAATGCGGAATTGCCAGACGGCCCCTCACCGGGCGGCACCTGAGCGGGCCTGCCTCCGCTCTCTTCACACGCCGGGATCACCAGGCAAGGCGGCGACGTCCTGTGCCAGGAAACGGTACCTGGCCAAGTTCCCGCCATCTGGCCAAGTTCTCGCCACCGAGCCGGAACTTCCACTTGGAAGTTGGCATTCACAGCACTCCAAGGAGCCGGCGCAGTGAACATCGGCCTGGTCCTCTCCGACCGCCGTCCACGTAAGCGCAGCGAGTGACGAACGGCCGGGATCGCAGCGGAAGTGACCTTCGACCCTTACGACGGCGCATCGTGCTCCTAAAACTGGACGAATCAGTCAGGAGGACCACGGTATGGTCATAAATGACATTGTTCCCGAGGTGCTCTGGCAACCCAGCGCTGCGCGCATCGCGCGCGCCCGGATCACCGAGTTCGCCGCGTTCGCTGCGGCGCGCAGCGGCCTCGAGCTGCCCGACTACGGGTCGTTGTGGTCGTATTCCACGACTGATCTGGAGGGCTTCTGGTCCGCAGTCGCGGATTATTTCGCCGTGCGCTGGCATCGGCCGCCGGAGCGGGTGTTGGCCGCATCGGTGATGCCCGGTGCGCAGTGGTTTCCTGGCGGCACCCTGAACTACGCCGAACACGCACTTGCCGGCTCGAACACCCGTCCGGACACCGACCCGGCGGTGATCGTGGCGCGCGAGGACGGCACCGAGGAGCACCTCACGCTGGCCGATCTACGCCGCCGGGTCGGCGCCGCGCAGGACGGGCTGCGACGGCTCGGGGTCGGCGCGGGCGACCGGGTGGCAGCGCTGGTGCCCAACGGGATCCACGCGCTGGTCGGCTTCCTGGCCACGGCGGCCCTGGGCGGGGTCTGGTCGTCGTGCTCACCGGATTTCGGACCCGGGTCGGTGATCGACCGGTTCACCCAGATCTCCCCAACAGTGCTCCTCGCCGTCGACGGGTACCGGTACGCCGGCAAGAGCTTCGCGATCACGGCCACCGTCGAACAGTTGCGGGCGGCGTTGCCGGGCCTGTCCGGCGCGGTGCACATCCCCGTCCTCGGCACCAAAACACCGGACGGGATGACCGGGTGGGAGGACTTCATCTGCGTTCCCGGCGCCGTCGACTTCACCCCGCTGCCGTTCTCCGCGCCGCTGTGGGTGCTGTACTCCTCGGGCACTACCGGGCTGCCCAAGCCGATCGTCCAATCAGTCGGCGGGATCCTGCTGGAGCATGTGAAATCCATTGGGCTGCAATCGGACCTCGGCCCGGATGACCGGTTCTTCTGGTTCAGCACGACCGGCTGGATGATGTGGAACTACCTGGTCGGGGGTTTGCTGGTGGGCGCGACGATCCTGCTCTACGACGGCAGCCCCGGCTATCCCGATTTGATGACGCTGTGGCGGCTGGCCGAACGGCACCGGGTGACCTACTTCGGCACGTCGGCGCCGTTCATCCTGGCGTGTCGGAAGGCCGGGCTTGCGCCGGCCGAGTTGGACCTGACGTCGATCAAGACCATCGGCTCGACCGGATCGCCCCTGTACGCCGAGGGTTTCGACTGGATCCACGACCATGTCGGCGCCAACATCCAGATCGCGTCGCTCTCCGGCGGCACCGACATCTGCACCGCCCTGGTCGGCGCCGCGCCGACCGTGCCGGTGTGGAAGGGGGAGATCTCCTGCCGGGCGTTGGGAGCACGGGTCGAGGCGTTCTCGCGGACGGGTGAATCGTTGACCGACGAGGTCGGGGAGCTGGTCGTCACCGCCCCGATGCCCTCGATGCCGGTGTTCTTCTGGGGCGATGACGGGAGCCGGCTGCACGACTCATATTTCGCCGACTTTCCGGGGGTGTGGCGGCACGGCGACTGGATCCGCATCACCCCCCGCGGGTCCTGCGTCATCGAGGGCCGGTCCGATGCCACCCTGAACCGCGGCGGCGTGCGGATGGGTACCGCCGAGTTCTATCGCGTGGTCGAGTTGCTGCCCGAGGTGACCGACTCGCTGGTGGTGGATACCTCGACGTCCTCCGGCGCGGGAGACCTGCTGTTGTTCGTCGTGCTCGCCGATGGCGCCGAACTGACCGATGTCGAGCCGCGGCTTCGGTCGATGATCCGCTCCGAGCTATCCCCCAGGCACGTGCCCGGAGCGGTGGTGCCGGTCGCCGCGGTTCCGCGGACCCTCAACGGCAAGAAATGCGAGGTGCCGATCAAGCGGATCCTCGCCGGCGCCGACGTGTCGTCCGTGGTCTCCATGGACGCCCTTGCCGACCCCGCCGGATTCGACGCGTTCCTGGCCGCGGCGCGGTCAGCGGTCAGTAGCGCGGATCGTGAATGACGGTCGAAATGCGCTGCCCACCAACCACCGAGGCATTCCGCCGAGACGCATCCTGGACCGTGCAAGCTCCGTGTGGGGCCGCCCCCATCGATCACCCTGAGACATTCAGCTGAAACGGGAGGACACGACAATGACCGTACTGATCACCGGAGGGACCGGGTTTGTCGGCGCGCACGTGGCGAGGCTCCTGGTTCAACAACAGGAGCAGGACATCACCATTTTTGATATCAATCCTTCCACCAAATTCATCGATGACATCGTGGAGCAGGTCACCGTCGTCCGCGGGGACCTCGGCAATTTCAGTCATGTTCTCGATGTCGTGTCCTCCTGCAAACCGAGGACGATCTTTCACCTGGGCGGCATGCTCTCCGTGCCATCCGACGCCGATCATGCAGCCTCGTTCCGGGCGAACGCCATGGGCACTTTCCACATCTTGGAAGCGGCCAGACTGTTCGGCGTTGAGCAGGTCATCTTCAGCAGCACCCTTGCCACCTATGGTCTGGACCTGGAAGAGGGCATCACCGTCGATGACTACTCTCTCCAGCGGCCGCAACTGTTCTACGGCACCACGAAGGTATTCAGCGAATTGATGGGTCAATTCTATCGGAGGAAGTTCGGCCTCGATTTCCGCGGTGTGCGCTACCCATCGATCGTCGGGCCCGGTGTCAAGACCCCGGGTATCGTGCAGTACACGTCCTGGATGATCGAGGACTGCATCAAGGGTAAACCTTTCACCGTCCGTGTTTCTCCTGATACCAGAACGCCCGTGATGTATTTCAAGGATGCCGCTCTCTCCGTGGTCGAGTTGGCCCGCGCGCCGCGGGAATCCATCAAGATGGTCAATTACCTTGTTGCCGGGGCAAAGCCGGTGGCGACGGCCGGTGAGCTCGCCGAGGTCATCAGGTCACGGATCCCGGGGGCCACGATCGATTTCGAACCCGATATGGATTTGCAGAAGATCCTGAACAAGCTCCTTCACCCTATCGACGACAGCGGCGCGCAGGAGGAATGGGGTTGGGAAGCCGAATACGGTCAGGAGCGAGATCGTCAACGACTTTATTGCGGAAATGGAGAGCAACTCCGCAAAGATATTCGTGAGAAGTACCGAAGGAGGTGGGGCAGGCAGTGGCATTGAGCGTGTCCACCCGACGCCAGCGGTGGCAGTATCTGTCCGCCGGGAGAAGTGGCGCCGTACCGGGCTCGACGGCTCCTGGCCGCGGGCATGAGAAACTTCGCCGGGTGCGCCGGAGTCGGAGCGGATGATGTCAGGGAACAAGCCTCCGGAGTTCGACATCCGGGCGCGGTGCGAGTTCTACGCGCAGAAGTATCACGGCCGGCCGGAGCGACTGGAGAAGGGTCTGGTGGCGTACGCGGTGCACCTGTTCGTTCAGGAACCGGGGTTCGATACCGCCCTGGACGGCGACGCGGCGTCCCAGGCGAACCTGGCACTGTACCTGTGCAAGCCCAACGACCTGCACATTGATGCGGTGCTGGAGGACGAGGTAGGTCGGCGGCTGCTGTTGATTCACGCTGCTTGGCGACACAAAGATCTCGACGAGCGCAGAATAGCCGCGTTCTTTGATGCGCCCGACCGCATGCTGGCCCGCGGCGATGCGGTCAGCGGCGGCGCCCAGATCCCAGACTTGCTTGCGGGTTTCGCTGAGAAAGTCGACGACGGATACGAGGTACTATTGCGTTTCGTCACCAATGTAGCTGCAGCTCGGCGTGCGCAATCAGCGGCCGCCGCGGACGCAAAGAACCGCGAGTATGACAACACCGGCCGGCCGATCACCTGTGAAGTGTACGGAGCTGCCGAGCTCTCCAAACGGGAGCAGGAACTGGGTGCGGCTGCTGGCGGTGGTCTGGTCGAACCGGTCACACTGAACCTTCAGTCCGGTCATTTCACGGCGCTTGACGCTCCGTTCCGCTCTCTCGTGGCGGTCATCAAGGCCAACGAACTGGTGGATCTGTACAACCGGGCCGGGGTGGGAAGCGCGCTCTTCCACGTGAACATCCGGCCTCTGGAAAGCAGGAGGGCCAACCCGAGGATCGTGGAGACCGCGCTGTCCGACATCGGGGCGGCGCGCTTCTTCTACTACAACAACGGGGTGTCGGCGGTCTGCACCGAGTACACCATCTCTGGTAACACATTGACCGCCAAGCGGTTCCAGGTCGTGGACGGCGCCCGCACCGTTACCGCGCTCGCGCGGGCGCTGCACCGGAAGCCGAACGCCGTTGTGTACCTGCTGTTCAGGTTGACCGCGGCCGCCGATTCCTATGGCGGACCGTTCACCGACAACGTGACCCGATACACCAACACCCAGAACTCGGTGAAGGTACCGGCCCTGTTCTCCAACGACCCGATTCAACAGTGGCTGGCCGACAATTTCGTGGTGATCTCCGGTCGCGGCCCCGTTCCCGCCATGCACTACCGACACCGGTCCGGTCATTGGGCCGAGGATGGACCCGGCAAGGGAATCACGATCGAGCATCTCGCGGGGATCCGCCACGCCTTCCTGTACGGCCCGGTCCCCAGCTACCGGGAGCCGGCCCAGTTCTTCGACCGCGAGTTGCGGTACGCAGAAGCGTTCGGCCTCGACGGGAAGGATGCTGACCGCTGGCCCGAGGAAGAGCTGTTCAAGACTGCCACCGCGATCACGATAAATCAGCGTGTCCGGGACATCAGCAGAACGCTCACGGCCGGCCCGCCAACGCAGGACGCCGACGAAGCCCGGTATTTGCACCCGCTTGCGCGTTACGTCACAGCCCTTGTCGGGGTCGGACTGGAGGCCCTCCGGCCCGGGACATTCCGCGACTACGCAACCCTGACGGCGTCGACCGCGACGTTCGATCTGCAGGTGAACCCGATGATTGATACAGCGCGGACAGTGCTGCGTCGCGAATTCGCCGCCCGAAAGGGCGTCGGCCCGGTCGGAGGCCAGCCCGATTACCGGTTCGCGCGTGACGAGCCGACCTGGACACGATTGCGAGACATGCTGCGCCAGAGGGTGTTGACAGATCTTCCCCCGCCAAACCCATAGCGACTGCTTCACAAGGCTCGTCACGTGCTCAGACCGGCCACCCCGACGGTGCGGAGCAGACGGCGATCGTAGGACCAGAACTTCGACTCTGGGATAGGGGCTGCCAGCGGCGGACGTGTCCAGGCCTGACTGGTCAAATTCGTCGTGCCGCGCCACCTGGTCGGGACGCTGCTGGATGGTCGCTCGTCCTCGGTCTGAACGGCCGGTTCGGCCGGGGTCATGCGCCCTCAAGGTGGCGTCGGCGGCGCCGACCACCGCCGCCTCGGCCACCGCCGGATGCGAGACGAGCGCGGATTGCACCTCGGTGGTCGAGATCCGGTGCCCGGACACGTTCATCACGTCGTCGACCCGGCCGAGCAGCCAGAGCGCGCCGTCGGTGTCGTACTTGGCGCCGTCACCGGCGAAGTAGTAGCCCTGCGAGGCGAACCGGGACCAGTAGGTGTCCTTGTACCGCTCGTCGTCACCGAAGATGGTGCGCAGCATGGCCGGCCATGGCTTGTCGATCACCAGGTAGCCGCCCTCGCCCTTGCCGACGGGGATGCCCTCGTCGTTGACGACGATCGCGCTGATACCGGGCAGCGGCACCATGGCCGAGCCGGGTTTGGTCGCCGTCACACCGGGCAGCGGGGAGATCATGATCGCGCCGGTCTCGGTCTGCCACCAGGTGTCCACGATCGGGCAGTTGTTGTGGCCGATCATTTCCCGGTACCACATCCACGCCTCCGGGTTGATCGGTTCGCCGACGCTGCCCAGCACGCGCAGCGAGGACAGGTCGTACTTACCGGGGATGTCCCGGCCCCACTTCATGAACGTGCGGATCAGCGTGGGCGCGGTGTAGTAGATCGACACCTTGTACTTGTCGACGATCTCCCAGTGCCGTCCCTCGTGCGGTGTGTTCGGGGTGCCCTCGTAGATCACCTCGGTGGCCCGGTTGGCCAGCGGCCCGTACACGATGTACGAGTGGCCGGTCACCCAGCCGATGTCGGCGGTGCACCAGTAGACGTCGGTGTCCGGCTTGTGGTCGAACACCACGCGATGGGTGTACGACGCCTGGGTCAGGTAGCCGCCGGAGGTGTGCACGATTCCCTTGGGCTTGCCGGTGGTGCCCGAGGTGTACAGCACGAACAGCGGCTGCTCGGCCGGGAAGGCCTCCGGGGTGTGCTGATCGGACTGGGTCTCGACGAGGTCGTCCCACCACACGTCACGCTCGTTCCAGGTGACGTCGATGCCCGTGCGGCGGACCACCAGGACATGCTCGACCGGGCTGTCGGGATCATCGGCGGCCTCATCGACAGCGGCCTTGAGGGTCACGGCGGAGCCGCGCCGGTACTGGCCGTCGGCGGTGATCACGACCTTGGCCTGAGCATCGCCGATCCGGGTGCGCAAGGCCTCGGCCGAGAACCCGGCGAAGATCACGCCGTGGGCCAGTCCCAGCCGGGCGCAGGCCAGCATCGAGAAGACAGCCTCGGGGATCATCGGCAGGTAGATCGCCACCCGGTCGCCGGCCTCGAGGCCGAGCGAGGTGAGCGCGTTCGCGGTCTTGGAGACCTCGGCCTGCAGTTCGGCGTAGGTGATGGTGCGGGAATCCCCGGGCTCGCCCTCCCAATGGATGGCGACGGTGTCACCGAAACCGGCCTCGACGTGCCGGTCGACGCAGTTGTAGGCGACGTTCAGCTTCCCGTCGGCGAACCACTTGGCGTGCGGGGCGTTGGACCAGTCCAGCACCTGGGTGAACGGCGTCGCCCAGGACAGTCGCTGCGCCTGTTCGGCCCAGAACGCCTCGGGATCGGCGGCGGCGCGGTCGTAGGCCTCTGCGGTGAGGTTCGCGTTGGCGGCAAACTCCGGTGACGGCGGGAAGGCGCGGTCCTCCCCGAGCAGATTGTCCAGGGCGGAAGTCAGCCATCGGAACGCCGAGATATCGGCGGCCAGTACGGACGTCGTCAGCAACCCTGAAGCCTCGTCTCGGCATGAGCCGGCCGATGCCAGCATCGTCGGGATTAGGCAGGCCGGTGACGCGGGACGGGCCCTTCCCGCGTCACCAAGTCGTATTCGCCGACTGCCTACCGCGGAAATACCGGCAGTAGGGCGCGCTTGACGGTGGCGTTCATGACGCCGGCCATGGATCCGTACCAGGCGATCAGGGCGGTCACCAGACCGAGGTAGCCACCGAACTTGGTGAAGGTGTCGGACGGCATCAGATTGCCCAGGGTCAGGCAGAGGAAGGTCAGGGTCAGGAAGCCGAAGGCCGCGATCAGCATCCCGTTGGTGTTCAGCGAGCACACGAACATGTACAGGGTGAAGATGGTCCAGCCCAGCAGGAACCAGCCCACGCCCTTGCCCGCGTCGCCGGCGGCCGCGGCGGCGGTGAGGTCGGTGTGGGCGATGAGATACCAGAAGGACAGCCAGAACGCGCCGTAGGAGCTGAAGGCCACCGCTCCGAAGGTGTTGCCTTTGGCGAATTCCCACATTCCGGCGAATACCTGGACGATGCCGCCGTAGAACAGCGCCAGCCCGAGGACGACGGGCTCAACCGATTTCGGGATCCAGCCGGCGTTCACGCAGGACAGGAAGAACGTGGTCATTGCGAAAGCTCCCAGACCCAACGGGCCTGGATCTGCGATCGAGTTCACCGGCGGGGTTGGTGCCGTGGTGGTTTCTCCGGACGCGTTGGCGTGCAGTGCCATGGTGAACATCCTCTCGGCGAAGGGATCCGGTGTTGGTCTGCTGACCCTGGCAGCCGGGACTCCTTCTCGGCTGCGTGTTCTCGTCAGATGCGAGGTGAACATGCCGGATGTGGTGACGCCTAGCGAATGAGGATAGAAACGTGCGAATCGCTCGGGTAGGGACGAAAGCCCCAAAGATGGCGAAAGTTCCCGTTGTTGTTGTTGATTCTCAGTCGGGTGCACGGAGTTTCGCTGCTGCGGGCCTATGGTCGAGGGGCGTCGAGGTCCCTCTTCCTTCGTGGATAGCCCTCGCCGTCGCCTTTCGCAGCGGCTGCCGAGGGCCGGAGGTGCGAGTCCGCGGCGAGTGTCGAGTGATGAAGGTTCCTTGACCGTCGGTCAGGCGGCCGAGCCGCCGGAAGTCTGGTGGGGTCGTGCTGTCATCCGCTGTTCTGGATGTCGATGGATTCGGCAACCGGCGAGACAAACTTGGGTACGGGGTTGTTGTCCGTCGTTGGATGGGTTGCCGGGTGAGTGATTCGTGAAGGCGGGAACCATGTGCGACCCCGAGCCGAGCTTCGGGTCGCATGTGGTGACGGGTAGGTGCGGGGACGCGCCTGCTGGTTCGGTTGTCGGGTCAGTCCATGAGCTACCGATACCGTGCGGTGCTCTCCGGGCTGAGCCGGACGGGGAGCAAGCTGACTCCGCCGCCGTACCGGTTGCCGCCATCATCCTGAGCGTCGACGGTGACTGCCTCGCCGGACGTTTGACTGTCCGCGCTCTCGGGTCAGGTCACGACCGCGCGGCCGGCCTCCAGCCTCGCCACGGGAACCCGGAACGGTGAGCAGGACACGTAGTCGAGCCCGGTCTTGTGGAAGAAGTGGATGGATTCGGGATCTCCGCCGTGCTCGCCGCAGACGCCCAGCTTGATGCCCGGCTTGGTTTCCCGGCCCTCTGTCGCGGCGATCTCCACCAGCCGGCCGACACCGTGCTCGTCGATCGTCTCGAACGGCGAGATGGTGAAGATGCCCTTGTCCATGTACTCGACGAACAGCTCGGCCTCCACGTCGTCGCGGGAGAAGCCCCACGTCGTCTGGGTCAGGTCGTTGGTGCCGAAGGAGAAGAAGTCAGCACTGGCGGCGATCCGCCTGGCGGTCAGCGCGGCGCGCGGCAGTTCGATCATCGTGCCGATCGGGATGGTCAGCTCGACGCCCGCGGCGGTGGTCAGCTTGCTGATCAGCGCCTCGGCCTCGTCACGCACGATGTCCAGTTCGCGAACCGAACCGACCAGCGGCACCATGATCTCGACCTTGGGGTTCTTGCCGGCCTTGATCTGCTCGATCGCGGCTTCGGTGATGGCCCGCACCTGCAGCGCGGTCAGCCCGGGAGTCAGCAGGCCCAGCCGGACACCACGCAGACCCAGCATCGGGTTGGCCTCGTGCAGCCGTTCCACGGCCTTGAGCAGCCGCTCGTCCTTCTCCAGCTCGGCGCCGGAGGCACCGCGCTCCTCGGCCAGCGCCACCCGGACGGACAGCGTGGTCATGTCCGGGAGGAACTCGTGCAACGGCGGGTCGAGCAGCCGGATGGTGACCGGCAGGCCGTCCATCTCCTCGAGGATCTCGATGAAGTCCTTGCGCTGCAACGGCAACAGGGCGTCGAGCGCGGCGTCGCGCTCGTCCGTCGAGTCGGACAGGATGAGCCGCTCGATCAGTGCCCGGCGATCGCCGAGGAACATGTGCTCGGTACGGCACAGGCCGATGCCCTGGGCACCGAGCTGGCGTGCGCGGTTGGCGTCCTCGGGGGTGTCGGCGTTGGCCCGCACGCCCAGCCGACGGCGCTGGTCGGCGTGCACCAGCACCCGGTCGACGGCCCGCACCAGCTGCGCGGTTTCCTCGTCGGCACCTTCCAGTGCTTCCATGCCCTTTTCGATGTAGGTCTCCACCGGGGAGGCGACGACCGGCATCGCGCCGACGAACACCTCGCCGGTCGAGCCGTCGATGCTGACCTGGTCGCCCTCGTTGATGACGATCGAGCCGACGCGGATCTTCTTGGCCTCGACGTCGATGTCCAGTTCCTCGGCGCCACAGACGCAGGTCTTGCCCATGCCGCGGGCGACGACCGCGGCGTGCGAGGTCTTGCCACCGCGAGCGGTCAGGATGCCGTTGGCGGCGATCATGCCGCCGAGGTCGTCGGGGTTGGTCTCCCGGCGGACCAGCAGCACCTGCTCGCCCTTGGCGGCCCAGTCCACCGCGGTCGCGGAGTCGAAGACGACCCGACCCACCGCCGCGCCCGGGGAGGCGGCCATGCCCTGGGTGAGCAGCTTGCGGTCGGCGGACTTGTCGAACTGCGGGAACATCAGCAGCGCCAGCTGGGCGCCGGTGACCCGGGACAGTGCCTCGTCCAGGGTGATCAGGTGCTCGTCGACCAGCTGGGTGGCGATCCGGAACGCGGCGGCCGGGGTGCGCTTGCCGACGCGGGTCTGCAGCATCCACAACTTGCCGCGCTCGACGGTGAACTCCACGTCGCACAGGTCGCGGTAGTGGGTCTCCAGCCGGCGCATCGCCTTCATCAGCTCGCGGTGCGAGTCGGGGTCGATGGAGGCCAGATCGTTCAGGCTCAGGGTGTTGCGGATGCCGGCGACGACGTCCTCGCCCTGTGCGTTGACCAGGTAGTCGCCGTAGGCACCGGGCTCGCCGGTCGCCGGGTCACGGGTGAAAGCGACGCCGGTGCCGCTGTTCTCGCCGAGGTTGCCGAACACCATGGTGCAGATGTTGACGGCGGTGCCGAGGTCCTGAGGGATCCGTTCCCGACGCCGGTACAGCCGGGCGCGGTTGGTGTTCCAGGAGTTGAAGACGGCGCGGATCGACATGTCCAGCTGCTCGCGCGGGTGCTGCGGGAACTCCTGGCCGGAGCTCTCGTGGATCGCGACCTTGTATTCCTCGACCAACGCCTTCATGTCGTCGACGTCGAGTTCGGTGTCGGACAGCACGCCCTTGGTGGACTTTGCCTTGTCCAGCGCGTCGGCGAAAACGTCGCCGGGCATGTCCAGCACGGTCTTGCCGAACATCATCAGCAGCCGGCGGTAGGAATCCCAGGCGAATCGCTCGTCGCCGGATTCCTCGGCGAGGCCCTTGACGCTGGCATCGTTGAGGCCGATGTTCAGGACGGTTTCCATCATTCCCGGCATCGAGAACTTCGCGCCGGAACGCACGCTCACCAGCAGCGGGTCGTGCCGGTCACCCGAGCCGCCGGCCCAGGTTGTCCTCCAGGTGGCGCAGCGCCATCGTCACCTGCACCCGCAGTTCGCCGGGCTCGGTGCCCAGGGCCAGGTACTCCCGGCAGGCCTCGGTGGTGATGGTGAACCCGGGCGGCACGGGCAGACCCAATCTGGTCATCTCGGCGAGGTTGGCGCCCTTCCCACCGAGCAGATCTTTTTGATCCTTATCGCCCTGGGTGAAATCGAAAACGAACTGGGTCATCGTCCGTGGCTCCGTTCCTCGCCGTGAGGGTGGTGTGACACCGGTGCACCAGGCGCACCAGGCCGGGTCAGGACATGCCGGTCAGGGCCGTCGTTGAGTCGGACACGGGTGCTGGGAGGGCGTTGGATTGCTCAGTTGAGTCGTTCGAAGATGATGGCCATGCCTTGGCCGCCGCCGATGCACATGGTTTCCAGACCGAGGGTGGCGTCGCGTTCGCGGAGCCCGTTGAGCAGGGTGGTGGTGATCCGGGCGCCGGTCATCCCGTAGGGGTGGCCCACCGCGATGCTGCCGCCGTGCACGTTGAGCTTGTCGATGTCGATGTTCAGGTCCCGGTAGCTGGGGATGACCTGCGCGGCGAACGCCTCGTTGAGCTCCACCAGGTCCATGTCCTGGATCGTCATGCCCGCATTGGCCAGCGCCTGCCGGGTCGACTCGATCGGACCCAGACCCATGATCTCCGGGGACAACGCGGACACCCCGGTCGCCACCACCCGCGCCAGCGGGGTGATCCCGAGTTCCTTGGCCCGCACGTCACTCATGATCACCAACGCGGCGGCGCCGTCGTTCAGCGGGCACGCGTTCCCGGCGGTGACCGTGCCATCGACCTGGAACACCGGCTTCAACCCGGCTAACCCGTCCAGCGTCGTCCCTACCCGGGGGCATTCGTCGGCAGTCATCACCGTGCCGTCCGGCGAGGGTGACCGGGATGATCTCCTTGGCCCAGAACCCATTAGCCAACGCCTTCGCGGCCAGCGACTGGCGACCGTAATGCGAACTCGTCCTGCTCGGCCCTGGTGATGCCGCGGTAGCTGGCGACGTTCTCCGCGGTCAGCCCCATGTTGATGTAGTAGTCCGGCAGCTCGCCGTCCTCCCGCGGGTCGTGCCAGACCCCGACCGGGTGCTTGGCCCTTTCCAGGCTGCGGGCGTGGGCGTTGTCGAACTGCATATCCAGGTACGGGTTCGGGCCCTGCCCCTTCGGGTCCGCCGCGGTCACCGGCGGGGTGTCGGAGCCGCCGATCCCGAACCGGGACACGCACTCCACCCCGGCGGAGATGAACACGTCACCCTCACCGGCGCGGATCGCGTGCATCGCCGTCCGGGTGGTCTGCACACTGGACGCGCAGTACCGGGTGATCGTCGCGCCCGGCACGTTGTCCAGTCCGAGCAGCACCGTGACCACCTTGGCCATGTTCCAGCCCTGCTCACCGCCGGGCATCCCGCACCCGAGCAGCAGGTCGTCGATGGTCTTCGGGTCCAGTTCCGGGCACCTGGTCCAACGCCGCCTGCACCATCGTCGCGGCGAGCTGGTCCGGGCGGGTGTCCTTTAACGCACCCTTGAAGGCACGGCCGATAGGCGAGCGGGCGGCGGCGACAATCACGGCTTCAGGCATCGGAGAATTCCCTTTCCATAAGTGAAGATTCTTGCTCGTCAACGTTGCTCGGGAACATCACTTTCAGGAACACTCGTGGCTCGCCAAGGATGAAGGTGTTGGCAGATCGCCGGACTGGCGCTTCACACCTTGATGGCGGTTTCTGGCTGTGCGGCGCCATTCCCTGCCGCCGCGGTATGTGCGGTGGCCAGCAGGATCGGGCGCAGCGCGTCCAGCACGGAGGCGTCGTCGATGGTCGACGGGACCACGACCGTCTGTCCATCGGCGATGTTGCCCATGGTCTTTCGCAGGATCTTCCCGGACCGGGTCTTGGGCAGCGCCGCGACCACACTGACCTCCCGGAGGGCGGCCACCGCGCCGATCTGCTCGCGGACCATCTTCACCAGTTCGGCGCAGAGCCGCTTTTCCGATTCGTAGTCGTTCGGCACGCCCGACTTGAGCACCACCAGACCTCGCGGCAGCTGACCCTTCAGCGGATCGGCAATGCCGAACACCGCGCATTCGGCGACGTCCGGGTGACCCGCCAGCACTTCCTCCATGGAACCGGTGGAGAGCCGGTGGCCGGCGACGTTGATGACGTCATCGGTGCGGCCCATGACGTACAGGTAGCCGTCGTCGTCGAAATAGCCGCCGTCACCGGTCAGGTAGTAGCCGGGGAATGCCGACATGTACGAGCCGACAAAACGTTCGTCGTCGTTCCAGAGCGTGGGCAGGGCGCCGGGCGGCAACGGTAGCTTGATCACGATCGCGCCGTCCGTGTTCGGGCCGGCGGGTTTGCCGTCCATGCCCATCACCTGGACATCCCAGCCGGGCATCGGCCTGGTCGGCGTTCCCGGCTTGAGGGGCAGCAGTTCGATGCCGGTGGGGTTGGCCACGATCGGGTAGCCGGACTCCGTCTGCCACCAGTGGTCGATCACCGGGACGCCGAGCAATTCCGTTGCCCAGTGGTAGGTCTCGGGGTCGAGCCGCTCGCCGGCCAGGAACAGGTACTGGAGCTTCGACAGGTCGTACTTGGCCAGGAATTCTCCGTGCGGGTCTTCCTTCTTGATCGCCCGGAAGGCGGTCGGCGCGGTGAAGATGCTCTTCACGTTGTTCTCCGCGGCGACCCGCCAGAACTGCCCGGCGTCCGGCGTGCCCACCGGCTTGCCCTCGTACAGGATGGTCGTCGCACCGGTCAGCAACGGTGCGTACACGATGTAGGAGTGGCCGACGACCCAGCCGACATCCGATGCGGTGAACATGGTCTCGCCGGGCTGGATGCTGTAGATGTTCGGCATCGTCCACGCGAGTGCCACTGCGTAGCCGCCGCTGTCGCGAACCACGCCCTTGGGCTTTCCGGTGGTGCCCGAGGTGTACAGGATGTACAGCGGATCGGTGGCCTTCACCTGCACCGGGTCTGCCGGCGTCGCCTTCGCGACCGCCGAGGCCCAGTCCACGTCATCGGGGGCGAGCTCGGCAGTGAGCTGCGGGCGCTGCAGGATGATGCGCTTCTCCGGCTTGTGCTCGGCGATGTCGATCGCCGCGGTCAGCAGCGGGACGTAAGGGATGACCTTCTTGCCCTCGATGCCACAGGACGCGGAGACGATGACCTTGGGCTTGGCGTCGTCGATCCGGATCGCCAACTCCTTCGGGGCGAACCCACCGAAGACCACCGAATGCACGGCGCCCAGGCGCGCGCAGGCCAACATCGCGATCGCGGCCTGCGGGATCATCGGCATGTAGATGACCACCAGGTCGCCCTTGACCACGCCCTGCTCGGCCAGCACCCCGGCGAAAGCAGCGACCTCGTCGCGCAATTCGCGGTAGGTGTAGGTACGACGGGTACCCGTCACCGGGCTGTCGTAGATCAGCGCGGTCTGATCGGCGCGGCCGGCCTCGACGTGCCGGTCCAGCGCGTTGTAGGCGACGTTCAGTTCGCCGTCGGGAAACCACCGGTAGAACGGCGGGTTCGTCGAATCGAGCGCCTGGGTCGGCGGTACCGACCAGTCGATGCCGCTCGCTGCGTCCAACCAGAACGCCTCGGGGTCGGTGACACTCGCCCGGAAAACCTCGTCGTAGGTGCCCACGCTGATTCCTCTCGCAACGTCGTCGTCGCGCCGCATGCATCGCCGGCAGCCCCGGCGAAGCCAGGCACACCTTTCCTGCTGGACCACTGTCCTGTGGCGGGCCTTCTGCGCCACGCACGCAAGCGTCCGGCGGCCGTCGCCGCCATGTAAGGGTCGAAGGTCACATCGCGACCGGGGTTACGGGCGTAGCTAATGGGCGTATTGCGATGTTACTTGACACTAGTCCGGTTCGGAGGCCACAGTGGCCGATAGCGAACGACCCACAGGTCGTGCGCAGGGGAAAGGCGTCCCGATTGCCAAATGATTTGCGAATTCTGGTTGACGACCATTGGAAATGCCTCGAGCGACTCTCGAAAGGGCTTCCGAGCCGTCACTGCGTGACCCTGGAGATTACGCGAATGTGATGTGAATCACGCATCTGTTGTGACTACCGCTAACGCCGTCGTCTTGGGCCAAACATGTTGCGGGAGGCTGGATCGACATGCGCTAGGTCACTACCGCCGGCCCTGACGCGGGCGCCATCACCCCGAGGAGGTTAGCCGCTGCGGTGTTGTCGCCCCTTACGGCTAAATGCAGTAGCGAGAGGAGAAAGCCATGGCAGTTCGTTTTAGTGTGTCCAGGGCCATCGTGACCGGTGGTGCGCGGGGTATCGGCGCGGCGATCGCGGAGCGGCTGGCCAGTGAGGGCCTGTCGGTGACCGTGCTGGACGTCAATCAGGCCGGGGTCAAGGCGACCGCGGACCGGATCTCCACGGCGACGGGATCGCCGGTGTTCGGGTTCGGCTGCGACGTGGCCGACCGGTCCAGCGTCCAGACCGCGTTCGGTGCGGCGGCCGAGGCGATGGGCGGGATCGACACCTACATCGGGAACGCCGGGATCACCCGGGACCGGATGTTCCACAAGCTGACCGACGAGGACTGGGACCAGGTCATCGCGGTGAACCTGACCGGGGTGTTCAACGGGCTGCGGTTCTGCGCGCCGTACCTGCGCGCGGAGGGCCCGGGCCGGGTGGTGCTGACCTCGTCGGTGGTGGCCAAGGCCGGGAACCTGGGGCAGATGAACTACATCGCCTCCAAGGCCGGCATCGTGGGCATGGTCCGTCCGGTGCGTTGGAGTTGGCCAGGTTCGGGACCACGGTGAACGGGATCCGTCCGGGGTTCATCGCGACCGAGATGACCGCGGCGATGCCGGAGGCGGCGCAGGCCGTGATGGCCAAGAACCCGATCGGCCGGGCCGGTCAGCCCTCCGACATCGCCGGCACGGTGGCGTTCCTGTGTTCCACCGACGCCGATTTCATCACCGGCCACATCGTCGACGTCAACGGCGGCATGGCTCTCTGACCTCCAAACTGGCCACGCACCTCCCGGACAGACGTCGATCACTCGGCAGCACCTGTGCGACGGCGGGGACACGCCGATCCATTGCCGCACCGAAACCCCAGCGACGGTTGTCGTCGCCGGGCGCGCTTGACGGAAGTGACTGCCATGGTGTTGGGGGCGATCTGGGACGGCTCGGAGACCAGGTTTGCCGTGTTCTCCAGCGCGGCCGCCTACGACGGTGACGTGTCCTTGTGCCTGCTGGATGGTCGCGGCGGCGAAGAGCGAGTGCCGATGACGGTGGAGAACGACATTTGGATCGCGACCGTGCCGGGTGTCGGGCCGGGTCAGCGGTACGGATACCGGGCCCGGGGCCCGTGGGCGCCGGACCGCGGTCTGTTCTTCGACGACCGCAGGTGCTGGTGGATCCCTATGCGCGGGCGATCGAACTCGTCGCTCCCCGGGCGGCGCAGTCGCTGGTGGTGGACCCTGGTTCGACTGGGGGTATGACCGCAGGCCCGACACCCCGTGGTCGCGGACTATTCTGTACGAGACCCACGTCAAGGGCATCAGTTGGTGCCATCCCGGGGTCGATCCCCTCCATCGCGGCACTTTTCTGGGCCTGGCCAGTCCGGCCGTGCTCGACCATCTGCTCGGGTTGGGCGTGACCGCCGTGGAGCTGTTGCCCGTCCAGCAGTTCCTGACCGAGCAGCGGCTGCTGGACCTCGGTCTCAGGAACTATTGGGGCTACTCCACTCTCGGCTTTTTCGCCCCGCACGCCGGGTACCGGGCCGGCAGCGTCCCGGCCAGTCAGGTCGTCCAGTTCAAGGAGATGGTGAAGACGCTGCACCGTTCCGGGCTGGAAGTGATCCTGGACGTGGTCTACAACCACACCGCCGAGGGCGAGGCCCATGAGCCGCCGATTGCGTTCCGCGGCCTGGCCAACGAGAAGTACTACCGACTGGAACCGGACGACCCCTCCAGATACGTGGACAGCACCGGGACCGGGAACACGCTGAACGTGGACCGGCGGGAGGTGCTGCGGCTGATCATGGACTCGCTGCGCTATTGGGTGACCGAGATGCATGTGGACGGGTTCCGTTTCGACCTGGCCACCACGCTGGCGCGGGACAGCGGCTCGTTCGACCGGCTGTCGGCGTTCTTCGACCTGATCTACCAGGACCCGGTGATCAACCGGGTCAAGCTGATCGCCGAACCGTGGGATGTGAACCGGCCGGATTCCTACCAGGCCGGGCGCTTCCCGCGTGGATGGGCGGAATGGAACGACCGGTACCGCGACGACGTCCGCGATTTCTGGCGCCGCCGGGGAAGGCTCGCCGCCATAGGGTATCGGCTGACCGGGTCCAGCGACCTGTACGCCGCCGACCGGCGCGGCGCGGCCACGTCGATCAACTACCTGACCGCGCACGACGGGAAGACGTTGCGGGACCTGGTGACCTACGAGCGGAAGCACAACGAGGCCAACGGCGAGCACAACAACGACGGCAGCGCCGACGACCGGGCAGACAACCTCGGGGTCGAAGGCCCCACCGTTGACCAGCGGGTGCTCGGTGCGCGCGCCCGGCGGCAACGCAACCTGATCGCGACATTGCTACTGTCACAGGGGGTGCCGATGATCCTGGGCGGCGACGAATGCTGCCGCACCCAGCGGGGCAACAGTAATGCCTACTGCCAGGACAATGAGATCTCCTGGTATGACTGGTCTGTCAAGAGCGGAACAGTTCACTGAGTTCACCCGGCACCTGATCTTCCTGAATGGGGCGTACCCGGTCATCCGCCGGCCCTGGTTTCTCACCGGATCGGGGGATTCGCCGGACATCGCGTGGTTCGACGCCGCCGGTCGATCGATGACCGAGGACGCCTGGAACGATCCCTACCAATCTCTTCCTCGCCTACCTGCTGTATGGCCGCACGGCGGAATTCCCGGCCGGCGACGTCCTGGTCGTGCTCAACGCAGGCCCGGCTCAGCCCGAATTCGTGGTGCCCGGCGTGCCGGGGCAAAGGTTCACGTTCCTGGTGGACACCCGCACCGCCGACGGCCGACCGCCGGCGGAGGTGGTGGCCTCGACCGGGTCCACGGTTGTCATTCCCGCCGACACCGTTCTCGTGGCAAGCGCGCCCCACCCTGGCCCCCCCATTCCTCCGCAGACTTCGACGTCGGCGGCGGTGCCGGACGAGCCACCCGTTCCCGTCCCGCCGTCCCGTGACTGACCACGGTACGAAACGGAAGTATCGCTTGGTGTAGGGGGACAGTCCGTGCACAGAACGAACGCTGGTCCTGCACCGTCACCACGCTCGTCGGGCCAAGGAACACTTTCCGCGCGGCGACTCGGCGGCCCGCACAGGTGGTCAACGGCGAACCCCGCAGCCGACGAGCCGTGCCCCGTGCCGGGATCGGTCGGTGATTTCTCATCCCTCCCGGAATTGCACGCCGAAGCCGCCGCGGGGGTAGTGCCAGGTCAGCGCGCCCGGCGCGGCGACGGCCAGGCAGGTGCCGCACTCCAGGCACGCGGCGTACTCGACCGAAATGGACCCGTCCGGTTCCTCGCTGTAGACATGAGCCGGGCAGCAGCCACGATGGCCTTGCCGCAGCCAGTGGCCTTGACGATCTGTTGGTGGACCTCGATGTGGCTTTCGTCTTCGTCGAGCTCGAAACGGTTCCTGGCAAGGCGTTCGGGGACCGAAAGTGGCTTCACAGTGCTCGTACCCCCGCAAATCCGTCGCTGATGAGGTGCCGGATCTTCACCGGTGATTTCTTGAACGCCGCGAACGCCACCTTGCCAGGTGCTGCCGCGGCTGGGTATCCAGATTGAAGGCGCCGTACAGCACATTGCCGATGAGCTCGCCGTAGTCCTTGTACATCCGCTGCACCTCGAGGAACGACGGTGCCTTGGCGTAGTCTTCATGTCCTGACCCGCGAACGAGGCGAACAGCCGCTCCCGGTAGCCGGCCAGGCCGACCTTCGAGGTGTCCTTGGAATTCAGGGCAGCGGAAATGCCGGCCGCCGCGGCCACCCCGGACGCGACGGCCAGGTCCATACCGCGCACGGTCAACCCGGTGTTCAGAGTCAGACCTGCGGCGTCGCCGACCACGACCATGCCATCCATGTCGATGTCGCCGACCATGTCCATTCCGCCTTCGGCCACCAGATGGCAGCCGTACTCGGAGATCTCGCCGCCCTCGAGGTAGGGGGCGATGAACCGGTGCGCCAGGAAATGGTCGAAGATGTCGGTCGCGGATTTCTTCTTGGCGACCATGTCGTCCAGTCGCAGCACGACACCGATCGAGATCGATTCCAGGTTGGTGTACATGAAGCCGCCGCCGCCGACGCCCTCGGTGCAGTCGCCGACCACGGCGAATGCCGCGCCCTCGTCACCGGTCAGGTTGAACCGCGCCTCGATGGTCTCCCTCGGCAGGGTGACGACGGCTTTCACGCCGGTGGCCAGATGGTGCAGCGGCTGCTTCTGCCGCAACCCGACCTCCTGGGCGATGAACGAATTCACCCCGTCGGCGGCGACCACCACGGCCGAGCGCAGTTCGTCGTCGCCGGCCTTGACACCGACCACCCGCTTGCCGGTGGGTCCGTCCTTGGTCAGCACCCGGTCCACCCGCACGCCGGGCATGACGAAAACGCCGGCCTCTTCAGCCTTCTCGGCCAGCCAGGCATCGAGTTTGGCCCGCAGCACGGTGACCGCGTTGACCGGGTCGGCCAGCCTGGTGTCCTTGTAGTCGATCCCGATCGAACTGTCGGCGTTGAGGAAGTTGATGTAGTTGCGGGTGACCCGGCGCTCGACCGGGGCCTCGGTGAGGAAGTCGGGGAAGACGTCCTGGATGCCGCGGCAGTAGAGCACGCCGCCCGACAGGTTCTTCGATCCCGGCGCCTCGCCCCGCTCGATCAGCACGACCGAATGGCCCTGCTGGGCCAGCTGATAGGCCGTGATGCAGCCGGCGATACCGGCACCGACCACGACGACGTCGAAGTCGTTCTCTGGCTCGTTGTCGTCCGACACCTGGGGTTCCGTCATTTCAGCGCTTCGGTGAGGCGGGCACGAGTTGGTACAGGTCGCCGACCAGGCCGTAGTCCGCTTCGGCGAATACCGGGGCGTTCGGATCGGAATTGATGGCCACGATGGTCTTGGCGCCGCGCACCCCGACCATGTGCTGAAGTTGACCGGAGATCCCAACGGCGAAATACACCTCGGGTGAAAGGTTCCAGCCGGAGCAACCGATGTAGCGGTCCCTGCCGAGCCAGTCAAGGCCCTCGGCCAGCGGCCGCGAGCAGGCGATCTCGGCGTCGGCGGCGCCGGCCAGACCGTCGATGAGGGCGAGGTCGTCCTTGGTCTTCAGGCCGCGGCCGATGCCGACCACCCGCGCGGCGGCACCAAGGTTGACCTCCACATACTCCGACGGTCGAGTCTCGACGAGCCTGATCGGCAGCGGCACGGCCGCAACCTCTTCGACGGACGCTGCCGACCCGGTGCCGGCCGGCACCGACCCACCGTCCAGAACCACCACGACGGGGCCGCCCACGGCGACGGTATCTTCGGCGATACCGCCGAACACCGAGCGCCTGACGAGCAGATCGGTTCCGTCGAGCCCAATGGACAACGTCCCGGTCAGCGTTGGCGCCTGTAGCTTGGCCGCGACGGCACCCAGCAGCACGCGTTCGCTCGGCCCCATGCTGCCCAGCACGACGGCCGGGGCGGTGGCGTTCGAGGCGATCGTGTCGGCCACCGCGGTGGCGTAGGCCTCCACCGGGGCATCATCCGGCTCGCCAAACCAGACCACCTTGTCGACGCCGCCCGCCGCAACAGTGTCGGCGACCTGACGGGTGCCGACGACGGCGGCGGCGACCTCCCCGCCGAGCGACCGTGCGGTCGAGATGAGAGTTCCGATCGCCGGGTCGCCCGCGACGACTATCCACCTGTTCATAGTCATTTCCGTCCGCCGTCTCCATTTGGCCTCGTTGGGCGTGCTCTATCCGCCGAGCCTTTGTGCTTGCGTCTGATGACGACGGAGGCAGGAACCGTTGTCCCAGAAGCCGACAGGGTGCCACCGGGTGTCCAGTTGAGTGTGCTTCTGCCGTCTGTGTCGATCCACGTGGTGCGGCGGGGCTTTTCGGTTGGTCAGGTAATGGCGATCAGCTTCGGCAGGCGGCGGCAGGGCGCACAGTGAACCGCTTGACGCGCGCATGATCCGCGCCGCTGGACGACCCCGTGCGAGGCTCCGGGAGAAGTCCGCGCCAGCACCGTTGGGTCCGGGGACGCCAAAGGCGTTGAAGGCGCGGACATTCCATGGCGCAGGCCAGCTCATCGCAGAAGGCCGCCGGCGATGACCATGCGCTGCACTTCTGAGGTGCCTTCGTACAGTTCGGTGACCTTCGCGTCGCGGTAGGCCCGCTCGACGGGGTAGCTCTCGGTGTACCCGTAGCCGCCGTGGATTTGGATCGCCTTGCCGGCGACCCGGGTCGCGGTCTCGGAGGCAAACAGCTTCGCCATCGATGCGGCCCCGCCGTATGGCAGGCCATTGTCCTTGTTCCACGCGGCCCGGTAGACCAGACGGGAGGCGTCGATCTCGGTCGCCATGTCGGCAATCATCCATTGAATCGCCTGTAGTGCTGAGATTGGCTTGCCGAACTGGACCCGCTCCTTCGCGTAAGCGATGGACGCGTCGAGGGCGCCCTGCGCTATGCCCAATGCCTGGGCGGCGACGCCGATCCGTCCGCCGTCCAAGGTCGCCATCGCGATCTTGAAGCCCCTGCCCTCCTGGCCGAGCAGCGCGTCCTTGGGAATCCGGCAGTCCGAGAGGTACAGCGGGGTGGTGCTGGACGCCTTGATCCCCAACTTGTGTTCCTTTTCCCCGACCGAGAAGCCGGGGGCGGCCTTTTCGATGATGAAAGCGCTGATCCCCCGGGTGCACGCAGCGGGGTCGGTCATGGCAGTGACGATGTAGACGTCGGCGTAGCCCCGTTGGTGATGAAGATCTTCGAGCCGTTGAGCACGTACTCGTCGCCGTCGAGGGTTGCAGTGGCCTTCCCGGCGGCGGCGTCGGTGCCCGCCCCCGGCTCGGTCAGCGCGAACGCGCCCAGCATGATGCCCGCGGCCAGCTTGCGGGCGTACTTCTCCTTCTGCGCCTGAGTGCTGAACTCGAAGATCGGCCACGTCGCCAGAGACGTATGACCGGACACGATGATCGCGGTGCTGGCGCACACCCTGGCGAGCTCTTCCAGCGCAATCACATAACTGACGTTGTCCGCGCCGGCGCCGCCGAACTGTTCCGCGAAGGGCACGCCCAGGATATTCAGTTCGGCCATCTTGGGAATGAGCTCTTCGGGAAACCGGTGGTCACGGTCGATTTCGGCGGCTGTCGGGGCCACCTCGCTGGCGGCGAAATTGCGGACCATCTCCTGGATCAATAGCTGTTCTTCGGTCAGTTCGAAGTTCATTGCATTGCCTTCCACACACGACCGTGGTCGCTGCCGGAGCCGCCTGTCGTCGCGCAGGGGTCCTCGGGGGATCTTCGTATGAGTCCTGCGGTGCTGTTGCCTGTTGACCGATGTTCATGCCCGAGGATCCTCCGTGGGTCGCTCCTTCCAACCGGGGGTCCATGGGTCGGGACGGGTGGTTCCGGCACGTCAGCACGGTGCCATTTATCGGTCACCATAAGAGCGCGATGTGACGTCTATCATCCTATAGGTCCGGTTTGTCCGACCCGGGAGTAGGGTCCAGCCACGCCGACGAGTCCTCACGAATGGTCAACCGTTCCCGCCCAGCCCCCGCGCGGGAACTCATCAACCGGGGTGAGTGAATCAGATGAACAGTGCTGTTGAGTCCTACCCGCCCAGGGCCAGCGAGGCGGCCGTGGGTGCCGCCGAAGACGCTGGCACGCTCAACCCGTTGCGGCTGTTGGGCACCGCTGCCAGGTTGTTCGGGCATGCGCCGACGATCACCCGGGCCGGGACGAGGCTGGCCGGGGAATTGGCCAGGGTAGTGGTCGGCCGCTCCGAGATCGAGGCGGAACGCCGCGATTGGCGGTTCCAGGACCCGACCTGGACCGGTAACCCCGGCTACCACCGGTTGATGCAGGGGTACCTGGCGGCCAGCGGCGCACTCGCCGAGGTGGCGGAGGAGGCCGACATCTCCGACTGGCGGCAACGTGAGCGGGCCAGGTTCCTGGTCACGATGCTCACCTCCGCGATGTCGCCGACGAACACCCTGCTCGGCAACCCCGCGGCGCTGAAGGTGGTCCTGGAAACCGGTGGCGGCAGCCTGGTCGCCGGCGCCCGCAACTTCGTGTCCGACCTGCGGCATAACGGCGGCCTGCCGTCCCAGGTGGACCGGTCGCAGTTCGTGGTCGGCAAGGATGTGGCGGTCACACCCGGTGCGGTGGTCTTCCGCAACGAGGTCCTTGAAGTCCTGCAGTACACCCCGCAAACACCTACCGTGCACCAGGTTCCGGTCGTGGTGGTGCCGCCGCAGATCAACAAGTTCTACTTCATGGATCTGTCGCCGGGCCGCTCGTTGACCGAATACGCATTGCGGCAGGGCCTGCAGTTCTTCGCCATCTCCTGGCGGAACCCACGCAAGCAGCAACGGAATTGGGACCTGGATACCTACGGCCGCGCCATCATCAGCGCCCTGGACGCCGTGCAGGAGATCACCGGATCCGATCAGGTGCACCTGTTCGGGCTGTGTGCGGGCGGGATCACCACGGCGACGGTGCTGAACCATCTGACCGCGGTGGGCGATGATCGGGTGCGCAGCGTCAGTTTCGGGGTGACCCTGCTGGACTGGTCGGTACGGATGCAGGCCGGGATGATGATGGCGCCGGCGTTGCTCCAGTTCGCTGGCTGGCGGTCGCGGTCCACCGGGGTGATGGACGGTCAGTCATTGGCCTCCGTGTTCACCTGGATGCGGCCCAACGACCTGGTGTGGAACTACTGGGTCAACGACTACCTGATGGGCAAGAAACCGGCACCGTTCGACATCCTGGCCTGGAACGCGGACAAGACGAACCTGCCGGCCGCACTGCACGGCCAATTCCTGGACATGTTCGCCAGCAACGTCCTCACCCAGCCCGGCGGGATGACGGTGCTCGGGTCGCCGGTGGACCTGGGCCAGGTCAAGGTCGACGCCTACATCACCGGCGGCACCACCGACCACCTCACCCCCTGGCGTGGCTGCTACGCGTCCTCGCAGCTGCTGGGCGGTCACACCACCTTCGTGCTGGCCAACACCGGCCATATCCAAACCCTGATCTGCCCGCCCGGCAATCCGCGGTCGCGGTACTGGATAGGGGGTGAGCCCGGCGCAGATGCCGACGCGTGGAAGGCCTCCGCGGAAGAGCGCACCGGAAGTTGGTGGGAACACTGGGCCGACTGGGTCATCTCCCGGTCGGGTGATCAGAAGCCCGCTCCGATCGAACCGGGCAGCGCCGCTCATCCGGCGCTGGGTACGCGCCTGGTGACTACGTGCTTGTGCAAGCGTAACCGGCCCGACCCATCGGGCACCCGCCCGACTCACAACCCGTATGCCGTCCTCCGCCGACACCGATGATCCGAGATTTCCGCGATATCCCTTGGGAGCGAGAATTGATCGAGGACAGTGCATGGGTGGAATCGTCGCCTATTCCTGGGTGGGCCATCGCACGTGGACTCGGTCCGTGAAACACCGCAATTCCAGACGTCATCGCGGAAAGGTCCCGTTCGTCCTGGGACCGATGAAGTTCGCTCGTGCCCGTGGAGATACCGTGCCCGATGACGCCCTTCGAAGCCCACTGATCAGCTTGCTCGAGGACGTAGAAGTGCCCCGCATCTCTGCCGAGGGCAAGCGCATCGTCGACGACCCGGGCCACCTAGCATCCCGGATCACCGCACCCGGGCGAACTGAGCCTCCAACCATATTCGACCCAGGTCAGCCCCACCACCTAGTCGACTTCTCGCGGTCGGCGGATTCCACGCCGGATCCGCAGACGGGTCGACCCCAACGACTACTCCATCCACTTCGGTCGGCCGGGATGGTCGAACATCACCAGCTTCACGTGGAAGTTGTTCGTTTTGCCGAGGCGTTCGACGGTGGGCTGTTCGTGTCCATGGTCGCCGGTGTCTGACTCGGAAAATGGAGGCTGCCATGAGTGTTTCGACCATCGGTGTCGTGCGAGAAAGCGCCGAGGGTGAGCGCCGGGTGGCGTTGAGCCCGGATGGCGTCGGACGGTTGCGGAAGGCCGGTCACGAGGTGCTGGTGGAGACCGGCGCGGGTGCCGCCGCCTGGTTTCCGGACGCCGAATACGAGGCGGCCGGCGGCCGGTTGGTGAGCAAGAACGAGTTGTACGGACGCGCGGACGCGGTGCTGTGCGTGCAGGCGCCCGCGGAGGCCGATCGTGCGCTGCTGCGGCCCGGTCAGGTGCTGGTGGGGCTGCTGCAGCCGTTGATCGACCCGCAACTGGCGGCCGCGTTCGCGGTCGCCAAGGTGACCGCGATCAGCCTGGACGGGCTGCCCAGGACGGTGAGCCGGGCGCAGTCGATGGACGCGCTCAGCTCGCAGGCGAATGTGGCCGGGTACAAGGCGGCGCTGGTCGCCGCCGACACCTACAGCAACTACCTACCGATGTTCATGACGGCGGCCGGCACGACCAGGCCTGCGCTGGTGCTGGTGATCGGCGCCGGTGTCGCGGGGCTGCAGGCGATCGGCACGGCCCGGCGGCTGGGCGCGATCGTCACCGGGTATGACGTCCGGGACGCCGCGCGCGGGGATGTGCTGTCCACGGGGGCGACCTTCCTCGACCTGGGCGTGCAGGTGTCCGCGGTCGGTGAGGGCGGATACGCCCGCGAGCTGACCGCAGAGGAACGACGCGCACAGCAGGACGCACTCAACGCCGCGATGAGCAAGTTCGACATCGTCATCACCACGGCTCAGGTGCCGGGGCGGCGACCGCCGCTGCTGGTGTCGGCGACCGCACTCGCCGGGATGCGGGCCGGATCGGTGGTGGTCGACCTCGGAGCCAGCGCGCTGGGCGGCAACGTCGAGGGCTCGAAGCCCGGAGAGAGCGTGGTCACGGCCAACGGCGTGACGGTGGTGGGTGCCGCCAATCTTCCCTCCGCGGTCCCCAAGGCGACCTCGACCGCCTACTCCCGCAACATCTGTGCGCTGCTGGCGCATCTTGATCTCCGATGGCGAGCTCACGGTGGATCCCGCCGACGAGATCACCGCCGGCGTGCTGGTCACCCATCGCGGCGAGGTCGTGCACCCCGCCGTCAAGGCCCTGCTGGGCGTCGGCCCGGCGAGCACGGGGACTGCCTCTCCCGCAGCATCGATCACCACGCCCACCACGGAGGCGGCCGGCATTTCGACCCAAAAGGGACAGAGCGCATGACCCCGCTGCTTTTCGCCGACATCACACACCCGGCTGATGTCCGATGCCAACGCCATCCACGGCGTCGTGGTGGTCGGCGTGATGGTGCTGGCGGTGACCGCCGACACCGCGCTGGACTACATCCTGCTGTTCATCGCCGCTGCACTCGCGGCCAGGAACTGGTCGGCTGCTACCGTCCGGCACCGGGGCGGGCTGCGGGTCAACAGCAGCACCGACCATCGTCACCGACCGCATGCTCGAGATGTTCAAACTCCGCGCGGCACCGCCGAAAGCAGTTGCAGGTGAGGGTACTTCGGAGGCAACCGAGGGCCGCCAGGTCGCGATGCTGTTCGGCGACGCCGAGGTGGCGCTGACCGCGCTGGTCGCCGGTCTGGACGACTACGTGAAGTGACTGTTCGTGAACACCGCTCGCCACGGCACACCGTGGGGGACGACAGGAGGATTCATGGAATATGAACGCGTACGTGACGGTCGCGTCCCGATGTTGTCCGATCGTTCAAGG
>CAVPYD010000027.1:0-84529 GCA_963709895.1 uncultured Actinomycetota bacterium
GCCGCTGGCCGAAGATTCCGTCGGCGGGCTGTTGGACGCCGAGGACGTCGAAGAGGTAAGGGCCGGTGTGGGGCCGAGCAGTCTTGTTGCGTCTCCGGTGCAGGGAGAACTCATGGGCGGCAACATTTGTCGCCGGGTTGAAGGTGTCCGGCGGGCAGGTTGCTCGACCGGGCCAGGATTCCCGCGAGGCCGTCCTGTCGGCTCCTGCGGCGGTCTACCCGGGAGCGGGGATGAGGTGCCGATCCGCGCAGGCAGGCGAACGCTGTCAGCGGTCAGGGCCCACCTCCTCTTGGGGTGACGCGATCCTGTGCTGGCGTTGACTCGTCGGCTCGGTGCTTGGGTCCGATGCGGACGGCGAGGGGTTCGAGCCCGTGGGCTCGCAGTCGGTCGGTGACGGCGCGCACGTCGTCGGGGTCGGGAACGGTGCCAGCGAGCACGGTGGCGGTGGGCACGGTGACGCTGCTGAACCCGGGCAGGTGGGACGCGGCTACCGGCCCGATCGGGCCGCCGATGATGATCTCGTACTCCATCACTGTGGTGCCTCCTTCCGTGGTCAGTTCACAGTTGTCGGATCCCGCGCAGTTCGATGCCCCATCCCTGCAGCCGGTTGATGATGCCGACCAGTGCGGCCTGGTCCTGCACGGGTCCGCGGAGCACCGTCTCGAACGACTCGGTGACCACCCGGACGTTCTCCAGTTCCTCGAGCACGTCGGCGGGCACCGGGCCGGCCACCCGGATCTCGAACTCCACGCCCGGCACCTCTGCAGCCATGTCTTCCACTCCGACCCGGACGATGACGTCCCCGTTCTGTGACGATCCCACCCAGGAGGTGGGGCCGGGATCATCCGAACCGGATGGGAACTCGGGACCTAAGCCCATACCGGGCCGACCCGGCCGCGGGCAGCCTGACAGTGACGCCCGGGGTTCCGGGCGCCATCATTACCGGCTGCACAGCAGGGGAAGAAGCGTTCGATGCATGACCAGGTCACCGCCCTGCTGCGGCTGCGGACGGCACCGCCGGCGGTTCCTCCGGGCTTCGTCCGGCGGCCGCGGCTGGAGGACCGGCTGACCGCGGGTGCGGCCGGTCCGGTGACCCTGGTCAGCGCCGGCGCCGGCGCCGGGAAGACCCTGACGCTGGCGGCCTGGGCGCGACACGGCACCCGTGCCGGTGACGTGGCTGGCCGTCGACGACACCGACAACGACCTGCAGGCGTTCTGGTCCGACGTGCTGGGCGCACTGACCGTCAGTGACAGCGTTCCCGGGCGACAGTCCGCTGCGGCACATCACCCCCGCCGCCGGGTTCGGCGATCCGGGGGTGGCGCTGATCCGGGCGGGACTGGCCGAACTGCCGGGCCGGGTGGTGCTGGTGTTGGACGACTTCCACCACATCACCGACCGGGCGGTGCTGCACTCGTTCGGTCAGTTACTGGATCATCAACCGCCGCAGCTGCACCTGGTGCTCGCCGCCAGGGCGGACCCGGCGCTGCGGCTGCACCGGTTGCGGGTCAACGGCTCGGTCACCGACGTCCGGGCCCGCGACCTCGCGTTCACCCCAGCGGAAGCCTTGGGATTGTTCGCCGGGAACGGGATGCACCTGTCCGAGGACCAGCTCGAGGTGCTGCTGGACCGCACCCAGGGGTGGGCCGCCGGGTTGCGGCTGGCCCTGATGTGCCTGGACCCGGCAGACATCGACGGCGGCCTGGCCCGGTTCACCGGCAGCGACCGACTGGTCGCCGAATACCTGGTCGAGGAGGTCACCGACCAACTGCCCGAATCGGACCGCCAATTCCTGCTCACCACCAGCATCGCCGACCGGGTCAGCGCGGGCTGGCCGACGCGCTGACCGGCCGCGGCGACGGCCAGGCAACCCTGGAACGGCTGGCCGCGCAGAACACCCTGCTCGTCGGCCTGGCCGGCCGGTCGGAGTGGTTCAGTGTCCACCCGCTGCTGCGGGATCTGCTGCTGCACCGGCTGACCCGGG
This sequence comes from uncultured Actinomycetota bacterium, assembly GCA_963709895.1. Lineage (GTDB taxonomy): Bacteria > Actinomycetota > Actinomycetes > Mycobacteriales > Nakamurellaceae > Nakamurella. The sequence goes on from CAVPYD010000027.1 coordinate 1,983, forward strand.
ACCAGCCCGGCGAGGTGGCCGACCTGCACCTGCGGGCCTGCAGATGGTTCGCCGGTCAGGGCGAACCCATCGCGGCGATCCGGCACGCCGGTCACGCCCGCCGCTGGGACGAGGTCGGGCGGCTGCTCACCGCCCGCGGCCTCCCGCTGATCCTGACTGCGAGCCGCCCGGCGCTGATCGCCGCGTTGGCGCCGGCCGCGGCGCGGGCCCGGGTGGACCCGACCGCCGGCACCCTGCTGGCCGCGGCGGTGTGCCACTACCACCGACACGACTACGACGAGATGGCCAGGGACGCCGGTGATGCCGCCGCTCTGATGGACAGCCTGCCGGCCGAGGACCGCCACGCGGCGGCCGCCCTGATCGCGACGCTACGGGTGGTGCGCTCCCGGACCCACGACCCCGTCACGCTCACCCCCGCCGCAGCCGCGCTGATGGACCTGCTGGACGACGTGCCCCGACAGCAACTGCCCGCCGCCGAGCAGTACCGGGTCATCGCCACCAACAACATCGCCCTCGGACAGCTGTGGGCCGGCGACCTCACGGCCGCCGAAACCACCCTTGCTGTTGTGCAGACCCGTTGCGCCGACATGGGTCTGGGCCTGGTCGAGCTGAGCGCGCAGGCTCATCTGGCACTGCTGGACGCCATCCACGGCCGGCTACCCGACGCCGCGGACAGGGCGGAGGCCGGGCAGCGGGTCGCCGAGCGCAGAGGCTGGGTCTCCGAGCCGCAGGCACTGGCGCTGTACGCCGCCCACGCGTTGACCGCGATCGCCACCCACCGGCTCGACGTCGCCGACGCCAACATCACCGCCGGCCTGGCGGTCAGCAACGGCGGCTCCGACATCGCCTGCCGGTTGACGCTGGCCATCGCCGCGGTCGAGGTCGAGATCGCCCGGCACGACCCGGCCGCGGCGCGCGCCGCGGACACCAGGCTGAGGGACACTGCAGCACCTGTCCGGTGCGCTGCCGCCGATGCTGGACCGGTGGTGCGCGGTCGCGCACGCCGACACGTACCTGGCCACCGGACAACCCCAGGCAGCCATCGCCCTCCTGCTCGGCCGGCGGCAACAACCCACAGCCGGCCGGGTTCACGGCCGCCCTGGAACGCGTTGCCCTGGCCGAAGCCAGACTGCTGCTGCACCAACCCGACGCCGCGCTCGACCTGCTGGGCACCGACCCTGCGGCGTTGCTGCCGTTCCGGGGACCCGCGGTGCACGGCCGGATCCTGGCCGCCGTCGCGGCCGACCAAACGCACCGCGGGACCGCTGCCCTGGCGGCGATGACCGACGCGATCGACCTCGCGCACGGCGTGGGCATCACCGGACCCTTCCTGGCCGCCGGGCCCCAGGTCACGGCGTTGATCGCCCGCCACCGACACGTCGTCGCCAAGCACCTCACCTTCACCAGCGGGCTGACCGCAGCCGCGGGTGGGAACTCACCGCCCACGGGCGGGGGCAACCCCGGACCCGACGTGTTGACCGAACGGGAACGCGCGGTACTCGGTTACCTGCCGACCATGTTCAAATCGGGGGAAATCGCCTCCGACCTGTTCATCACGGTCAACACCGTGAAAACCCACCAACGCTCCATCTACCGCAAACTCGGTGTCGCCACCCGCAGGGACGCCGTCGACCGGGCCCGCGAGCTGCACCTCCTATAGCCGCGAACAGACCCCGATCCCATCGCGGCAGAACACCTTTTGCTGATGGCGGACCGCATGCTCGAAGCGGATGCCGGAGGCGGTAGTCGGCGGGGCGGTTTCCGGTCCTTGCGGTGGCTTTTGGGCCACAGGTCGCCGCCGGTTGTGCGACTCCTGTCTCCGGTGCGGGTCGGGACCCCGCCGCTCACCGCTGTTGCTCGGATCCGGGGGTCATCCGGTTCGGATGACCCCGCGTGACCTGGGACCCCGGAGAGCTGACGGGCCTCATCCCGATCGTGTGGTCCCCGACCGGCGGGAACGGCACAGGATCGAGGTGTCGGGGTCACCCGACGAGTCACCGCACAGACGAAGGAGCGTTCTGATGGTCACCGATCACCGGACCGGACAAAGCCCCCCAGCCACCCCACCCAGCGGCGCCGCGGTCGGCCTGACCCTGTTCGCCGGCATCGTGATGATCATGGTGGGGGTGTTCCAGGCCATCCAAGGCATCGTCGCCCTGTTCAACGACACCTTCTACGTCGTCGGGCAGAAATGGACGTTCACCTTCGACATCACCACCTGGGGTTGGATCCACCTGCTGGCCGGTGCGCTGCTCATCGTGGCCGGGTTCTTCCTGTTCCAAGGCGCGGTGTGGGCACGGGTGGTCGGGGTCGGCGTCGCGATCCTCAGCGCGGTGCTGAACTTCATGTGGCTGCCGTACTACCCGCTGTGGAGCATGTTGATCATCGCCCTCGACGTGTTCGTCATCTGGGCGCTCACCGTCCACGGCCGGGACATCGCGCAGTAACCACACCGCGATCCGCGGTGATTTCACCACCAAATGAGGCAGCGGCCGGGAGCGCGGCAACCCGGCCGCAAAGGCCCGACCGCACCCCAACCAGACCTACCCGGTAACGGCGCACACCCCGAGTGCACGGTCGATGCGCTGAAGACGTGAGGAGTAACAAATGACCCAGGTATTGAAGGATCCCGACACCGAGAGTACAGCGGGTGTCCAGCACCGTGCCGTTGACGTGGGACGAGGTGTACTACACCAATTGTCCGTTGGTTTCGGCCAGCAATGTCGACCAGGAACTGGGCTGGACCCGGGAGGAATACAAGAAGATCGGCGTCAAGTACGCCTTCCTCCGGTCCCGCCGGGAGAACAACTGGTACCCGCACTACATCCACAATCTCGATAACCTGATCCGCTTCGGCGGTTTGTTCCCGCCCGTCCACGTGCACGCGGACATCCGCCGCACCGTCCTGCTGGGGGCGACCCACGCCCCGCACGAGGGCGGCTGCATGCTGGTCCGCGCCAGGGACGACATCTACCGGATGACCGAGCTGAAGGGCAAGAAGATCGGCCTGACGAAGAGCCTGAACACCATCAAGAACGACTGGTGGCGCATCCAGGAGGAACAGGGCATCGAACTGATGCTCCGGATGAACGGCATGACCCGCGACGACGTCGAGATCGTCGAGTTCCCCTACCCGGACGACTGGTACGACGACCCGAAGATGCTCGACCCGATGGAGAACCCGTCGGAGTTGTGGCTCAAGCGGGACCACAAGCACGACTTGGCGTTCCGGCCGCTGGAAACAGCGCTCGGCACCGGTGTGGTCGACGCGATCTACACGCAGAGCAAGCCCTTCCAGCACCTGCAGGAGGCCACCGGCAAGTTCAAGGCCATCGAGGACCTGTCCCGCTACCCGGACTGGACCCTGCAGGTCGCCAACATCCCCGCGGTGATCACCTGCACCGCCGAGATGGCCGAGCAGCACCCCGAACTCGTCGTCACCTTCATGAAAGGCATGATCAAGGTCGGCCGGTGGGCCAACGAGCACAAGCGTGCGGCCGCCGCGATCCTGGACAGGCAGACGTTCTACTTGGACGTCGAGGACACCTACCAGGGCATCAAACACATCGACATGGTGCCCAACCTGTCGGCGCAGAACCTCGCCTCCATCGAGATCGGCAAGGACTTCATGGTCAGCCACGGCTACATCAAGAACGATTTCGACGTCCACGAATGGGCCGCCCCGCAATTCGAAGAACAGGCCGTGCAGCAACTCCTCGAGGAACGCTGGGAAAAGCTCGGCGCGGAAAGACTCGGCCTGGAACATCCCCGGCTCGGATAACACCCCCCGGCGACGACCATCACCGGAGGCGAACCCAGGAGGTGACGGTCGAGTCGCGGGCCGACCCGACCGCCACCACCCGGAGTCCTGATATCCGTTACACCACAACGAAAGAAGAGCGATTCGTCATGCTGAAGACAGCAGCTGAACTGATCAAAGCGGCTCAGGCGCAGGTACCGCATGTGTCGGCACAGGAAGCGGCCACCGAGGCCGCCTCCGGGGCGGCGGTCCTGCTCGACGTGCGGGAGGCGCAGGAGTGGCAGCACGGGCACATCGAAGGCGCCATCCCCGCACCCCGGGGATTGGTCGAGTTCTTCGCCGACCCGACCAGTCCACGGCACAAGAAGGACCTCGACCCGACCGGCCGGGTCATCGTGGTCTGCGCCTCCGGTGCCCGCGCCGCGCTCGCCGCCGCCACCCTGAAAGACATGGGCTACGAGAACATCGCCGTCCTCGACGGCGGCCTCAAGGCATGGATGGACGCCGGCCTGCCCACCAACGAGCACGAATATTCCGGCATCTGATGTCGCACCCGCAGTCACATCGACCCATCCCGAGGAGCGGCCGTCACCGCAACGCCCGGAAACTGCACCCGAAGGGAAAGGTTCGCCATTCTCCGGATTCTCCGGTTTGGCGCAGAGGGCGCGGCCAGTGATCCACTGCCAACCAGCCCGACTGCTGCGTGACAGCAGATCAACGCGCAGCAGCGAACGCAACCAACGTGGGCACCGGCTGCGAATGGTTGCTGACGCCGACGCTGTCGGGGGCTGGTCAGGGGTTGCGTGATGGCGAGTTCCTCGCGGAATTCCCGGGCCGTCCGTCATGGCACGAGCGGATGAGAGTGGAGAGTTCGCCGCCTCAGCCAAGCCGGCCACCGTGGATGGGACCCTGATCGACGTCGGGGGTATCCGGTCACGCACCGTGTTGGGGAAGGAGGGCGGATGCCGCTGTCCCCGGAGGAACAACGCCAACTGGACCAGATCGAGCTGCATCTCCACGACGACGATCCGACGCTCGGCAGCGGTGTCAACCATGCGCCTGCGCGGCGCCACGGGATCGTCGGCGGTCTCGCGGTGCTGTTCGGGTCGGTGGTGTTGCTGACGGGTGTGGTGGCAGCGCAGGCGTGGCTGGGTGCCCGGATCGGGATCGCGTTCTCTCCGATCGGGTTGCTCATCGGGACCGTTGGGATGCTCACCGTCGCGGGCTGGTTGTTCGGGCTCCGCCGCTCTTCCGAGCCACCTCCCTCCTGATCGGAAGTCCGCGCGGCCGGGACATTGACCGCGGCGTCGGGGCCGAAACGCGCGTCTCCTCCCCCGAGCCCCCGGGCGTCGACTTACCCGATCCGGTCGTTCCCTCTCTCGGGTGGACGCGGGTGTAGATCGGCGCGGAGGCTGCCCGCGGGGGCCGAGCGTCGGCCTGTGGGGCCGTCGACCACCCCGATAGGTGGTTCGACGGCGCGCCCCGGCCCAGCACGTATCGCTCACCTCGAATGAGCGGGATCCGCGGCCGAGGGTGCGCGGCCGGTACGAGCGGAGAAGCCACGCGGTGCGGTACCGGGGATCAGTCCCGCCGCACGGCACCACAGGGGTGGCCGAGTCGATCGATACCGTGTCCGCGCCGCAGGTCAACCGCGGCGAACCGCGTGATGCGAAGGCGGCGGCCGCCCTCGCGCGGTACGACCGGATCGCCCGGCTGCCGCTGGTGCTCTCGGCGCTGCTCCCGCTGGTCATCGCCCCGGAACCGGGCAACCCGGTGTCGGTGGTGATCGGGATCGTCTCGTGGCTGGTGTTCGTGGTCGACTTCGTCGTCCACGAAAGCTTCTCCGGCGGTACCTGGGCACCCGGCGGGGCGTGTTCGACCTGGCGATCGTGGTGCTCACCGCCCCGTGGTTCCTGTTGCCGGGATCGGTGACCGGCGGTGGCACCGTCGTGGTGTTGCGGCTGGCGCGGGTGGCTCGTCTGGTGATCGCCAGCAAGGGCCGCCGACTGTTCGATCGGCTGGGGCGGGTCGCGCTGATCGCCGGCTCGGTGATGGTCGCCGGGGCGGTGGCCGCCTACTACGCCGAGCATCCGGTCAACCCGGAGTTCGCCACCTTCGGCGACTCGTTGTGGTGGGCGATCGTCACGCTGACCACGGTCGGGTACGGCGACATCGTGCCCGAAACCACGACCGGCCGGATCGCCGCGGTGATGATCATGATCACCGGGGTTGCCGTGCTCGGCCTGCTCGCCGGTTCGTTGGCCAGCTTCTTCCGCCTGCAACCGGACGGGTCGGCCGCCGACCCACCGACTCCCGACCCAGCGACCCCGGGCGCGGGCTCGTCGAGTGCGGCGCCGGTTGTCCCGGTCAGCGCGCCAACGGCTCCGTCGGGTCTGGACCTGGTGCTCAACGAACTCACCCAGCTGCGCACGCAGGTCGTGGAGCTGACGGAATTGAAAGCCCAGCTGGCCGTGCTCACCGCCCGCCTGGACGGCGGTGGTCACCAAGCCGCGGACCATACGGCGTCGCCGGACGCCACCGGCTGACGTCGGCCAACCGCTCGCGCCACGCTCGACCAACAACCGCAGCCGATCAGCCCGGCCGGGAACCCGTGAAGCACTGATCTACCGGGCGACGACGAGGGCACGGGTGCGGGGTTCCGGTGGCCCAGCGTGACCCGGTGAAGACCACGGCAGCGACCATTGATCAACCAAGGGCGTCACGGCTTGTTGCGTGGGAACGACGTCCACCGATCGGCCGAGGTGGACGGCGCGGTTGAGATTCGCCGGCACGGCCCGCGCAAGCCGTGTGACGCCGACATCGACCCGCGGACAACGGACCGGACCCCACCACGGGATACGCCGGGTGAAGGCGACACCCGGACGACGTGGCCACGGGACCGGGTGAAGTAGGCATTCGTTCCCGCCAAGTCATCGGCATCACCAATCAGGCTCCCGGTCGTGACCAACCCGTTCCCGGCCAAGGACAGGGTCATTGAACCCGAGACCCACGACCGAACCGCCCACCGGCCCGGGTGTTCGGTGCCACCGTGACGTGCGCTGTCGAGCCAGGCCTCGTGCTCGACAGCATCAGCATCAGCACCGACAACGGCGGCACCCGGGCTCCGACGTGGATGCCGGGTGCGAAGCCTGCGAGGCAGCGTCCCGCGGGCCGTGCCGAAGGTGGCAGCGGCGTTGGCGTCCGGGTCCTGGAACCACGCGCACGGTCGGCGGCCTAACGTCAGCCTGACCCGGTGGACTGCACGGCCCGGGGTAGCAACGGGCGACGGAGATGATCATGGCCAGTCAGGACTCCCCCGAGCAGGGCGCGCATGGCGACCGGCGGCGGCCCGGTCGAGCGCTGCTCGAGAAGTTCGTCTCCGCCGACAGCTACGGCCTGGTCCTGGTCCTGGTCGTCGTCACGTATCTGGTCTCCGTCTCCGTCGTGGCCGGCTGGGCCCAGTCGGTCGTGCTCGCCATCCAACTCGCCACCGTGTGGCTGACCTTCCGGACCGCGAGGACCCCGCTGTCCGCACGGCTGATAGTGGTGCTGGTGTTCATGGCCGTCGGCGCCGTCGCCTTCGTCAACCTGTTCATCGCGGTCACCTCGCAGGCCATGGCCGTCGCCTTCGTGGTCAGCGCCGTGCTGTACCTGGTGGCGCCCTTCGCGGTGGTCCGCGACATCGCGACCCGGCGCAATGTCGACCAAGAGGCCGTGCTCGGCGCGATCGCCGCCTACCTGATCGTCGGGATGTGCTTCGCCTTCACCTACCGGGCGATCGGTGTCCTGCAACCCACCCCGTTCTTCGGCGCGGAAGGGCCCGGGAACATGAGCCAAGCCCTGTTCTTCAGCTTCGTCACCTTGACCACCACCGGGTATGGCAACCTGGTGCCGGCCACCAACCCGGGGCAGTCGTTCGCGGTGATGGAAGCCGTCCTCGGTCAACTGTTCCTCGTCACCGCCGTCGCCAAAATCATCACGGCCTGGAAACCCCGACGGTGGCGCAGCCCCGAAGAACCCGAATAGCACAAGAAGCTGCACGAAATAGCCCACCACGCCGCCGCGTTGGCCGGCTGACCCGGCACCAGATCAACTACAGCCCACAGGTTGTCGAGGAACACAGCCGTTGACGGTTGGTTTCGTCCGCTCCGCCTAACCTCCGCGAGGCACCCGGGAAATGATCGAGGCCGGCCCCGGGGCTCTCCGGCGGTTCCACCCGACGACGGGACCCCGCCGCGGACCTGTCCACAGCAGTCGCAGGGCCACAAGTAGCAAACCCAGCGGGCAGCAGTCCGACAGTGGTCGAGACCCACATCCATGCTTGGGGGCCGCCGGTATCCGCGCGCCACAAAACGGCAGCAGCCGCACACCGAGAAGCGACGACGGTCAAGCCCATTCGCGTGGTGTATCGAGGTTCGGTCTCCGGTGATCCTTCGTCGGGTCAGGCGGTGAGGGTTTCGGGGCTTGTTCCGGTGGTGACCTCCTTCGCTGGGTTGGTCGGGTCGCCGGTGGTGTCGGGTGCGAGGGTGATGCGGGAGCGGGCCAGGACGTCCAGCCCGAGGTAGCGGCGGCCTTCGGTCCATTCATCGTGTTGCTCGGCCAGTACGGCGCCGACGAGGCGGATGAGGGCGGTGCGGTCGGGGAAGATCCCGACGACGTCGGTGCGGCGGCGGATTTCCTTGTTCAACCGTTCCTGGGGGTTGTTGGACCAGATCTGCCGCCAGATCTCCTTCGGGAACCCGGTGAACGCGAGCAGTTCCTCGCGGGCCTCGTCGAGGTGATCGGCGACCGCGGGGAGTTTCTCCCCGAGCGCCTCGATGACCCGGTCGAACTGGGCGGCAACGGCTTTGGCGTCGATCTGGTCGTACACCGAGTGCAACATCGTCTTCACCCACGGCCAGCTGGCTTTCGGGGTGATGGCCATCAGGTTCACCGCGTAATGCGTGCGGCACCGCTGCCAGGACGCCCCGGGCAAGGTGGCGCCGATCGCGGCGACCAGGCCGCTGTGCGCGTCGCTGGTGACCAGCTTGACCCCGGACAGGCCACGGGCCACCAAGCCCCGGAAGAACGCCAACCAGCCGGCGCCGTCCTCGGCCGAGGTGACATCCAGACCCAGGATTTCCCGGTGCCCGTCGGCGTTCACTCCGGTCGCCAGCAGCGCGTGTACCCGGACCACCCGGCCACCCTCCCGGACCTTCAGGACCAGCGCATCCGCCGCGACGAACGTGTACGGGCCCTGGTCCAACGGTCGGGACGCCGAACGCCTCGACCTGTTCGTCCAGGTCCCTGGCCATCACCGAGACCTGCGACTTGGACAGCGATGTCACCCCCAGGGACTGCACGAGCTTTTCCATCCGGCGGGTCGACACCCCCAGCAGGTAACACGTCGCGACCACCGTGGTCAGGGCCCGTTCGGCCCGTTTGCGCCGCTCCAACAGCCAGTCCGGGAAGTACGACCCGGACCGCAGTTTCGGGATCGCCACGTCCAGGGTGCCGGCCCGGGTGTCGAAGTCGCGGTGCCGGTACCCGTTCCGCGAGTTCACCCGGTCCTCGCTGCGCTGGCCGTAGCCGGCGCCGCAGATCGCGTCGGCCTCCGCGCCCATCAGCACCTGGATGAACGTGGACAGCATCGAAAGCAGCAGGTCCGGGCTCGCCGCGGCGAGCTGATCGGCCAGGAACGACTCGGGGTCGATAGGGTGAACAGAGGTCATCGCATGGTGCTCCTTCGGCAGACTGTGAGAGGTCCTTCGAAGGACGCTTCTATGTGCTGTCAACCCCCCGCGGCGGTCAACGCGCGGAACAACTCGCGGGCCACGTACCGCTTGAGGCAGCGCCGGATTTCGGGGTCGTTCTTGCCCTCGGCGCGGCGGGCTGCAATGTAGGCGTGGGTACGCGGACAGTCACGCCAGCGGGTCTTCACGATGTCGTGCAACGCGCGGTTGAGTTGCCGATCACCGCCCCGGTTCAGCCGGTGCCGCACGGTCCGCCCGCTGCTGGCCTGCAGCGGGCTGGCCCCCGCCAGGGCCGCGAACGCCGCGTCGTCGCGACACCGCCCGACATGGGAGAACGACACGATGGCCTGCGCGGCGCTGACCGGTCCCACACCGAGCCTGTCCAGCAGACCCGGGGCGAAGGAGTCGACCAGTTCGGCGAGCTGCTTCTTGTTCGAGGCAAGATCGCCTATCGCTCGCCTGATCGCCAGCGCGAGTCGGCGGGCCTCGGCGCGGCGGACCTGCTGCTCCCTGGACTCACCCGACCGGCCGCGGCGCCCGGCAATCAGGTGCAGCTGCGCCTCGCTCATCGGTGCCCGGCACAGGTCGCGGTCCGCGTCGTCACCGGTCAGCAGCAACGCCCGCAACCGGTTGATCTGCTGCGTCTTGGTGGTGGTCATTTCCCGTCTCGCGCCGAGCAGGATCCGCAGAGCCTCGCGATCACCATCACTGCGCGGCAACGCTTTCCGTTCGGTCGACATGCGCAGCACCTGCAACGCTGCCAGGTGCGCATCGATCGGATCGGACTTCCCGCGCCGACGGTCAGGGCGGCGCGGCCGCTCGACCTCAACCACCGAGAACCCGGCGGCCTGCAGCGCGCGGGACAACCCGACGCCGTAGCTGCGGGTGCCTTCCAGTCCGACGATCACCCTCGGGCCAGGTGCGTGCTCGGCGATCCACGCCACCGCCTCGGCGAACCCGGTCGGGTCGTTGCCGATCTCCAACGTGCTGATCGTGGCACCGGTCGGTGCGGCCATCTCAAGCGCATGACTGTCCCGGTGGGTGTCACCACCGATGACGGCGTCGACTTCTTCTGCAAGCATGGGCATCTGCCTCGAGTCTCCTTCCAGGCTTGGGGTCAAGGGGTCGGCGCCGGCCCGGGTGGAGTCACCAACGGCATATCTGTGATGGGTCACACGCCAACGGCGTGGACAGGCTTCTGATCAAGCCAGGAGGTGGGCCAGGCCGGCGCCGGCGCCCGGGACGACGAGTCCTTCGCAGAGCACGCCGAAGCGGCCAAATCACGCGTGAGTCAGTCCCGAGCACCGACACCGATCCTGGCAGCGATCCACCCAGAACCGCCGGAACCAACACTCACAGATCACGCGGTGGCCAACTCAGACACCACGAATCCGGGCGCGACCGGTGAATCCCCCAATTTCGCAGGCGATTTCGTCCCAACGCCTGGGAAAGCGCGTCCGGGTCCGGACGCACCACGAGCGTCTCCGGTTGTATCTCCGCCCGAGGAGGAACCGGCATGATCATCCTGGGCACCGTTCTGTTTTTCGGTGGAATTGTGCTCCGGACCCCCGTTCTCTGGACCTTGGGCGGCATCCTGATCACGATCGGCCTCGTACTCGGTGTGCTGGGCGCCACGGGTCATCAAGTCGGCCACCGACAGCACTGGTACTGAACCACCCCGACGTGACCGCGTGGTGTGGTTTGGTGAGTCCGGCCGGGCAGCGCCGCGACAACGCATGGTCGTTGACCTCCGCGATGTGCACGGGCCTCCCGCCGACGAAGTGGGCGACATCCTGGCGCAGAGCGCAGCGAACCAACGGGTGCTGCTGCACCGCGTCCGGACGAGGCTCCGCGAACAGCGACACCAACTACACCGGCCCGAATGAACAGGCGGTCAGGTCATGAGCCGCGACTAGCTGCCTGCGCTCGCGTCGTGGAACTGCTCACCGACTGTCTCGAGGGCGCATTGGATCCGGTCACCATCGCCTGGGTGGACGCTCACCTGTTCGACTGCGAAACGTGCGCCACTCCACCTACCTGGCACAACTCCGCCCCACCGTTGCCGAGCTGGGAGCCCTGCCGGAACCGACCTTGCCTGCCGAGACAGTCAACGCCTAGGAAGATGCGTACTGCGACCTGCACCCACCGCTTGGCCGCTGACTTCGGTGCCCGGCGTGGCGCCCTGGAACGCGTCACTGAATGGCGGTCTCGCGGTTAGCTCGTGCCGCTCCCGGGCCTGATTCAGCGACTCATACCGCAGGACCCGAACGCCGTCGCCGACCATCCATTCCGGTTCACCCGTGACGGCGGCGGCGCCCTCAGCCATGGTCAACTCGACTGAAGGTTCGGCTCTTCGTCTGTCGTGCACGCCGGCCAGGTGATCGGCCGATGCGCGGAGTTCGAAGCGAACCGGCGCGAGACCCGCTGGCGTGGCTTGACCCACGTGGGCGCCTCGGCCAGCCACCTCAGGATGTGCGCGTGCGCCCCGTTCCCGCGACGCCGCGGAGGGTACGCAAGCTGACCAGAAGGAAGGAAGATCACAATGCGCGCCACCCGCACGCCAAAATGCTGCACCGGATGAGTTACCTCCCCTGCTCATCGTCGCCTTGGTCCTCACACTTTTCGGCTTCCTGTCCGTTATTGAGGCGACTCGGTTGGATCACGACATCGACGCTATTCATCCTGGCCGTCGTCGCCGGCGTCGGCGGGCTGGTTGTGCGGTACACCAGCAAGAACTGACGATGTTCACCTGACGCTGATGTACCGCGTGAATAGTCTGATTTGGATTGCCAATAGGGTGGGCGCGGATGGCCTGTGGTCAGCGAAGATAGTGACTTCCACGTCGCACGGCCCCGAAGAGGAAATCCATCCGCCGTTGCAGCTATGACAGACCCCCGGTATCGGCGCGACGACCGATAAGGACAAACTTCGTCAGCGGATGGTCTCGTCCAGCGAATCCTCGGGGATGCTCCGAATTGACTTCGGGTCGGGCATCGGGCGACGTGGTTCACGGACACCAACGGAATTCAACGAGGCACCCGCGGCGCTGCGATCCGATCGCCGCGACGGCGCGAACGTCGCATCTGACCTAGCCGGGCCGACTGCGGAAACCCAGTTGTCGACGACCTGTCGCCTGCATCGTCGAGGTCTCGCCAGCGTTCCCAGGCCGATTGACGGGTCACGCCCAGCTTGGTGGCAATCTCGGCTCATGACTTGTGTTGCTGCCGAGCGGCTTTGACTGCTGTCAATTCTGCATTGTCCAGCAGTCGCCGGACGAGTCCGATGTCGGCCAATGCTGTCAGCGCCTCCGGGTCGGGTCCGGGTGTCGGCCCGTAGTTGCCCCGGGACCACCGCCGGAGCCTCCCCCAGGCACGACGTCCGTCCCTCCACGGGCTCTCATTCCAATCCATATCTGCCAGGGTAGCCTGACAACTGGAGTGCGGGTGTGGAACCCCGGACGCCGATCCGCTCGCGTTGACACCACGGCATGACGCCATTCAACGACTCGTGCGCGATTCGTCCCCAGGTGACGGCCGGCCAGGCACCGGGTGCTTGTCGATCCTTGGATCAGGCTTGGGGCCTGGCGGCAACTCGACGACAAATCGGGCGCCACCCCCGGGGGCGTCTTCGACCCAGACGTCGCCGGAATGCAACCGCACGTGCCGAGCCACCAAGGCGAGACCGAGTCCACTGCCCGTCTCGTCGCCGCGTTCCCCTGCGCGTTGGCCGCGGGCGAAACGCTCGAAAACCAGGGCCCGCAATTCGACAGGTACTCCCGGACCGTGATCGTCGACCTCCAACCTCGCCAACCCGGCCCGCTCGGTGACTGTTACCTTGACAACGCCCCGGCCGTGCCGTTCGGCGTTGTCCAAAAGGTTCGCAACGACCCGTACCAATCGACGACGATCAGCGAATACCAGCGGTGGTGGTCTCTCAACGATCGGGGGGGCTGCATGACGCCTAGTTGCATTGACCTTGGCGACTAGGACTGCCAAGTCGACAGGCTCCATTGCCCTGATATCGACATCCAGGTCGTAACGGGAGATTTCCAGCAAATCCAGCAGCATCTTCTGGAATCGGTCGACCTCGCCGCCGAGCAGATCCACCGCCTGACGGGCCACCGGCGGCAACGAAGCCTGCCGGTGCCGAAGCACCTCGATCGCATTGACCATTGTTGTCAGCGGTGAGCGAAGTTCGTGGCTGACGTCCCCGGCAAAACGGGCGTCCATGCGCACCCGCCGCTCCAGCGCTTCCACGGTTGCGTTGAAGGTCGACGCCAACGGGGCGAGATCGGGATCAACCTGCTCAGGCAACCGGACCTGCAGGTCACCGGCGGCAAAACGGGCCGCCGATGCAGTCAGCTCGGTGAGCGGCCGCAGTGCCCGCTTGCTGGTCCACCAACCGATACCCACCCCTAGCAGTCCACTGGCCGCGGCACCGGCAATGAGCACGAGAATCAGAAAACGTTGGATCCGTTCCAACTCGACCAAGGGGAACAATTGGATGAACACGGTGTCTGCGGAGACTCCCTGCAGCGAAATCGCAAGAACTGGAATCCCTTCGATGGAGGTGGCCAGCCACGTCGCGTCACCCGGAGGGGGTGCGAGCAATCCGGGCGGCAGGTCGGTCGTGTTGATGACCCGACCGCTGGTCAGAAGGCCATCCGGCCGGGCAAGAAGAATTGATGAACCGGGATCGACGACAAGTCCGCTCAACAACTCGTCCAGGCTGCCTGAATCGGACCGCAAAGCAGTGTCGACCAGCCTCGCGTTGACTGTCGCCTGCAGAGTCGCGCTCTGCCTGCGTTGCTCGAGCATGTACGTCGTTGCGAGCTTCCACGTCGCAACGCCGATCAGGCTGGCCACCGCCACAGAAGCCAGGCCGAAGGCGACCGCAACCCGCCAGCGCAGGGAGAGCCGGAACCGCCGGAACTTGATCACGGTGTGCCGGGCCGTTTCACCGCGGCGGACCGAACCGGTACCCCACACCGCGGACCGTCGTCAGCACCGAAGGGGCATCCGGCTCGAGTTCGATCTTGCGTCGCAGCCGCCGAACGTGGACGTCCAACAACCTGGTATCCCCGAAGTAGTCGTACCCCCACACCCGCTGCAACAGCTCTTCCCGAGTAACCACCACCCCACCTGCCGACGCCAACTCGGCCAGCAACCGGAACTCGGTGCGAGTCAGATGCACCTCGGTGCCGCTGCGCCGAACGACACCCTCCGCGAGGCACACCTCCAAGTGCTCCACCTGAACCCGGGATCCGACCTCGCCCTCGCCAGGTGGCCGGCGACGACGCAACAGCGCCTTGATCCGAGCAGCGAGTTCCCTGGCGACCAGAGGCTTGGTCATGTAGTCGTCTGCTCCCGCCTCCAGACCTTCAATCACATCGGCCGTGTCCGATCGAGCGGTGATGATGATGATCGGCAGGTCGCCCCGAGACCGGAGCACACGACACACCGTCAGGCCGTCAACTCCGGGCAGCATCAGGTCGAGCAACACCACATCGACAGTCGACGCGTCGAGCTTCTCAAGGGCCAACTCACCCGAAGCGGCATCAACCACATCGAATCCCATGTCGTCCAACGCAAGCCCCAACGCCAGCCGAATGCGCTCATCGTCCTCGACCAGTAGCACTCGGGCGACCGGAGCCGGCCGCTCAGTCGGAACCGTCTCAGCATCACCGTTGACTCCCACCCCACTAGGGTGCCCCTAAATCTGCGGAGCGCCACCGACCTCCTCAACCCGTCATCACCAGCAACTGGCCCCGCAAGTCGAACACGTCGTGATAGCGGCGCTCCGGCAAGCGAAGCAGGACGTCGAACACCGAGGTGGAAGCGTGTGCGGCTACGGCAGAGGCCAACAGTTCCGTCCTCGTCACTGGTCCGACGGAGAATGCCACCGACACGACTCGGACGACCTCGTCGGCCGCAGCGATGTCGCTCGCCGGAACCTGCCGCAAGGGTGCCGCCCTGGCCACGAACACTCGGCGGGTCACCGATCGCCCCCTCGGCGGTTGATCAGCCGCTGGACCGCCGATCGATGAAGTAACTCCGGCATCGCCTCCACGGGGATTTGCCCATCGAGATCGCGTCTGGCTCCCCAAACCACTTCCCTGACTACTTCCGTCGGCGCCGAGCCGGCCAGATCGACGATCAAACTCTCCATCTCGCGGTCCACGACGACATCCCTGCAGTCAACGACACTCATCGCATCGACCCTCCCATTCCCAGCGGTGTCCCCTCCATCGTCGCTGCGAACTGGTGATCTTCACCTGACAAACAGCTGACAATTGCCAGCCGGGTCTAGGGCCTGGGCGCGGAGCGTTCTTCAGCCGAAGAGTTTCAGAGGTGCGTCCAACACGTGCAGTCCCTTCTGCGAAGCGGATCCATGGCGGGTGGCATCCACGTCGAGCCAGACCCGGCACCGAACGGCGATATGGGCGCCGATGACGACCGGCTCGCATGCTGTGTCATACCGGGGCGCGGCCTCTCGGAGCGAAAACCCAAAGTTGTCCCGCTGCGCGCCGGGGATGCATGCCTGGCGATGATGGTCCGATGACGACGCTGCTGCTGGTCTTCGCTTCGGTCTTGCTGTTGGCCGTCCTGGTGTCGAACATGGCCAAAAGAACGATCTTGTCCACAGCAGTGATCTTCCTGGTAGCCGGCTTCCTGTGCGGCGACGGGGTCACCGGTTTGATCCCGTTGGGCCCGACGGACCCGATCGTCGGTGTGCTGGCCGAACTGGCTCTGTTCTCGGTGCTGTTCACCGACGGGATGCGGGTGGGCTGGAAGGATTTGCGCTCAGCCTGGCGACTCCCGGGTAGGGCGCTGCTGCTCGGCCTTCCCCTGACGTTGGTCATCACCGCCGCGTTTGCGCACTGGGTCGCCGGTCTGAACTGGATCAACTCGCTGCTGATCGGAGCGGTGCTGGCGCCCACAGACCCGGTCTTCGCGGCGGCCCTGGTCGGCAACGACAAGGTGCCTGCCCGGCTCCGGCACCTGTTGAACGTCGAGTCCGGAGTCAATGACGGGCTAGCACTTCCGTTCGTGCTGATATTCCTGGCAACGGCGTCCGGCGACCCCAGCCTGAACATCGGTGCGCTCGGGGGTGAGCTGGTTGTCGGCCTGGCGATCGGAGCGGCGGTGCCCTACCTGGCGATCCGGTTGGAGGCCACCAGGTACTTCTCCGCCGCGACGAACTACCAACCCCTGAACGCCTTCGCCATCGGGCTGCTGGTGTTTGCGCTGAGCCAGGCGACCCACGGGAACCTCTACCTCGCCGCTTTCGCAGCTGGGATCACCATCGCCACCTGTGGACCGCGGCAACGGGAGTCCTTCGAAGAATTCGGTGAACTCCTGGCCGAACTGTTCAAGCTCGCCGCCCTGCTGGTCTTCGGGGCGCTGATCTCGCCGGCATTCCTTGGCGAGATCCCTTGGGGAGGATGGGTTTTCGCCGTTCTTGCGCTCGTCATCGCGCGGCCGGCAGCGCTCGCAATCTCGTTTCTCGGCTCGGGACTCAACGTCCGGGAACAGGTAGCCGCGGCGTGGTTCGGGCCAAAGGGATTCGCCGCCGTCGTCTACGGCCTGCTGGTCCTGGAATCCCAGATACCCACTGCCGATGAGGTCTTCCATCTCGTCGCACTGACAATTGTGCTGTCGATACTGGCCCATTCCTCCACCGATGTGCTGGTTGCCCGCTGGTTCGACGAGCCCAGCGAAACACCGAACTGGCACGGCAGGGTCTCGTCCGCTCTGCGATCATTCCCCACGCGGCATGCGGAGGAAGTTGACGAAACACCTCTCGACGATCCGATCCGCAACTCCACCCCGCCCGGGCCGGAACCGGAGCCTGAGCCCGGGCGCTGAGGTCCGGCGGATCGACAGATCACCGGGGTGGCGGTCATATCGGCGCGATCAGGCTCGGACGATGACCGCGTAGGAGCCCACGCCGACGAGGCGCGCAGCGTCGACGGGGCCGGTGTCCAGGACTAGCAGCGCGAGCCTTCCGGTAATGGGATCGAAGTCGACGTCGCGCACGGCGCCGAGCATGCTTCCCGCGGTGGACAGCACTCGCTTCTCGAGCAGACTGCGGGATTTGTCAGCAAGCTCGGTCACCCGCTCGTCCGGGACGACGACCGCGTCTGCGGATGCAACGGTCACGGCGTCAGCCCCGACTGCGATGACGTTGGGCCATGGCAGCGAGCTGCCGTGGGCGGACTTGGCCACCGTGAGCGCCACGATTCCGGCCATACCCGGATCCACCACAAAACCATTGATCTTCCCGACCGTGCTGGCAGTGTCGGTGCTGACCACCTTGCGGCCGTGCGCCTCGGAGAACAACATCAGCCGGCTCCCCCGCTCAGGTGCACTCTGAAGTCGTCGACGGCCGCGCCAAAGCCGGCGAGATCGTCTGTGACGAAATCACGGGCCGATGACGGCACCATCAAATGCTCTCCGGACGCGGACAGCGTGTCCGGCAGCGGAATCAGCAACCGCTTCCTTCCCGCGCCCAGTGCATCGGCCGGATCGATCTCATATCCGACGACGTCGGCCTGACCATCTCCTCCGCCGCTCACCTCGATGACAACATCGACAACGACGCCCAAGGCGGTGCCATCATCGGTCAGCACCTGGGAGCCCAGGATGTCCCCCGAGCCGGACCCCGGCGAGGCGCCGCCGGCAAGGAACGACTGGATGTCCGTCAACTCGCCTTGGCTCGGAAAGATCACGGCGTCCGATCCCAGACCAACGACCGCCGACCACGGCACCGCCGTCGGCAACGGTCCCGCGAAAATCCCGCGGCCGTTGAGAGTGAAGCCGCCGACCTGGCTACCATTGGCGGCATACACGACGTCTTTGACCTGAGCGATGTCCTCACCGCCGAGGGTGACTACCGGCAGTTTGATGATCTCGCTGGCGCGTAGCAAGACGCTCATCGCCGGTCCTGCCGCTTCGATGGGTCGCTGATTATGACGCCACCGGACCGACGCCGGGCCTGCACCACTAGCAGCCCACCCACCACCGCCACCACAACGACTCCCACGATGATCAGCCACACCCACCATTCCATCGAAATCCGACCTTTCCGACTCCGGCAGATATCAACAACCTGGAGCGACTGGGATTCAACATCCTGGCGTGTGGGTACCCGGAGACGATGACGGTCAATCGCCACCATCCCCGTTGCCCACCAGCGGCGCCAGTGCGCGCCATTCCCCTACCTATGCCGCCAAACGGGCACCGGGTTTCGCCGCTCGAAACCAGACCGTGACGCGGCACGAGACCGGCGCCGGTCACCGCAGCCAGCGGTGAGCGGGTCGCGCGCGACCGCCGACGGCACAGGTCGGCCTTGAGGTCCCGGGGCGACCGCGGCGGCTGGAGTTCGTTCCGCGACACGGTCCGGACACAGCTCTGGCCGCTGCCTGCAGCGGGAATCGTGGTCTGCGCCGTGGCCGGGGTGCTGTTGCCACAGCTGGACGCGGTCATCGACGACGACCTCCCCAGCACGATCACCGATTACCTGTTCGGCGGTGGTGCCGCGGCCGCCCGCGCGGTCCTGGAAACGATCGCGGGTTCCCTCATCACGGTCACCTCGCTGACATTCTCGTTGACCGTTGTCACGCTGCAACTCGCCAGCAGCCAGTACTCGCCAAGGCTGCTGCGCACGTTCAGCAGCGATCGGTTCGTGCAGGCCACCTTGGCGTTGCTACTGGGAACCTTCACCTATGCACTGACGGTCCTGAGGACGGTGCGAACGGCCGCCGACGATCAGCGGCTGTTCGTCCCGCAAATGGCGGTGACCGCCGCGTTCGTGCTGACCATCGCCAGCGTGCTCGGCCTGGTGCTGTTCTTGGCGCATCTGGCCAAAGAGATCCGCGTCGAAACGATGCTCGCCAACGTCCACCAAGACGCGATCGACACCTTGAATCGTGTGCTACCCGCTATCGACGGTGCGGATTCAGGATCCGATTCGCCTGCGGAGTCACCGGAGGACGCCCAGACGTTGGTCGCCGATTCCTCCGGCTTCCTGGTCCGCATCGACGAAACGGCGATTCTCGCCGCGGCCGTGCAGGCCGACGCGATCCTGGTGATCGACCGCCCACCGGGCACCTCCTTGGTCGCGAACACTCCGATCGGTGTCAGCTGGCCGCTGTCGGGCCGTTCGTTTCACGGCGATGCACTGGAAACGCTCCGGTCAAGCACCGCGCGAGCCGTCCACACCGGTAAGGAGCGGACGGCCGCGGGCGACGTCGCGTTCGGCCTCCGGCAACTCACCGACGTCGCGATCAAGGCTCTGTCGCCGGGTATTAACGACCCCACGACAGCGGTACACGCGCTGGGGCACTCCTCGAGCCTGCTATGCGAGCTCGCCGAGCGGGACCTTGGACCCCGGCTCCTCCGCGACGAGGCGGGCACCGTCCGAGTGGCGCTGAACCGTGCGTCCTTCGACGACCTGCTGGAACTCGCCGTCGGTCAACCCCGCCGGTATGGCGCTTCCGACCCCGTCGTGCTGGGTCGACTGTTCCAACTGCTCCACGAAGTCGCCTGGTTCGCGCCCCAGGTCGGCCAGCGCCACGCGGTCGCCGGCCAACTCGTCCGACTCCGCACGACTACCGCCGGCCAGGACTTCGACGACACCGAGCGAGCCCATCTCAAGGCCCTCGGTGATCGGGTCGAACAAACCCTTTCTCACCAGCGGGGATGTTCACTGAGTGTACCTGCTCCTGCGATCGAGAGGTAGCAGCCATGCCATTCGGCTAACTGACACCGGTCGCCGTGGTCGCGTCGAGCACGATCTTTGCGGTTACGCCACCAGAGCCGCGGCGAACGACCGACTCACCCATCAACAGATGTCAGACCCGGCCGGGATCCCGATCAGCAAGTCCGCCGATGCGGTCCTGGACGAGGGCCAGTACCTGGCGCGCAGTTCTGCGGCGCGGAGGCCCTTTCGCCGACGCCGGCATCGACAAAACCCCGCCACTCGGGAATCCCGCCGGATCTGCTCGAACAACATCCTGGTCTACTTCCTTGCGTTCTTCTCGATGCGTAGGGCAATGATCAATACGATGACAATCGAAATCACCGATATCGTCCAACCTGGTGCATCCATCACTGTTCTACTCGTTTCGGCAATAATGGGACGTCGTCCCATCCGTCAAATTCGCCCGAGAACATTCCGCTCGTCGACTGTCAGCCCGAACGGCCGAGATCTCCTTCTCGAGCTTCGGCCAACTCAGTTGTTGCGGACCTCAGGGTTTCGACGTTCTCGTGCGGCGGACGACCCCAGTCCGAGGATGAGCACGGCGCCAACGAGCAGGTGCAGACCCACCAACGCCATGGTTGCGGCGGTGGTGGAAGCACCCAAGTGGACCTGCTAAGGACCCGAGGAGCACCGCGGCGGCCACCATCGTCCAGACAGTACGTAGTCGCGCGACTGTGCGGCGTTCGCAGGCCGCGAGCAGCATCCATGCGGCCAGTCCTGCCACCGTCGATGCCACGATGACTGTGATCGGTCCGACACGCCGGACGGACGAGCCCGTCGCAGCAACGAGTTCGATGCGCAGCACTGTGCCGGCGACCCACCATCCAATCGTCGCCAGGAGGGTCGTCGCGGCTACGGTCAGTCGCCGCCGGGGTGCGCAGTTCGAGCGCTGGCGAGACTCCGTCGGGGCGGCCGGCCCGGTCGCTGGGCCCCCGGATCCATTGGGGGGAAGAGAACGTAGGGGACATCATTCTCCCGTCGAGGTTGTGGATTGATCTGGCGAGTCGGCGCCGGCCAGCGAATTCTTCGGTTCTCGCTCGCCCAACGATCCACCAGGCATCCCGGCATGCGGCACGGGTGACGCCGGCGAATCAGCCATCGGTCTTGATGTTGCCGCACGAAGGCACATCGTCGATCGACTTCGGTCGATACCACGAATCCGTGTTCGGTCCTATTCTTGAAAGAGTGAACTGCGCAGACAAACCCTCGGGAAGGGTCAGCCGCGGCCGGTCGGGGTGCGGCCACATCTCCTATCGGTACACGCAGCATGCAGGGATCACCACTGATAGTCTGCCGCCAAAGGGGGGCGTTCCTCGCTTGCACGTTCTGGCTCGCGGACAAGTATTCGCTTATGGGCCGGACCGAAGAAGCGATCGCCCTTTTCGAACGACTCCTTTCGTTGCGCAACGACCTTCGGACTGCTTTCGGAGGAATACGATCCCACAACGGGAAGGCTAGTCGGCTAACTATCCTCAGGCCTTCAGCCACGTCCCGCTGATCAACACCGTCCGCTGTCGCTCGTTCAATGGCAGCTCGCAGACCAACGCGAGCGAACCACGAACCACCGAGAGGAATAGAGACCTCCCGACCGGCCGATAGCAGGCGCCCGACAGACGGCGCAACACCGGCCCAATAGCCGCGTACCAATCAATCCGAACTATTTGAGGCAGGCAGGACAGGACCCCTTGTGGCCAGGCTCAGGTAGCTCCAATGCGAAGAGCCACTTAGGTCGGTGTCTGCTGATGATAAGTCAGTTTCCAACCGTCCCGGCGGTGGACATACAGACTTCCGATCAGCGCGGAGTAACTGTCCGCACCGCGACGAGCAGCAGCTCTGTACAGGACCACCGCCGTGTCGTCGGTCGGACTGAGCATGCGCATATCGGCCAGTTCGAATGATTCCCACGGCGACCCGGACATTGCCTTCAAGACGCTGGCCCGTTCGCTCAGCACGAGCCCGCCGGGCAGCAGAAATGACACCGTGGCGTCGAGTATCTGTTCGTAGAACTCCGCGGCCGCCTCGCCGGACGTGGCCAAAGCGGTCCAGCCAGCCGCCTCGATCTCCACGACTTTGTGCTGCGGCATGCTCAGACCTCCCATGGGCACGGGTCGTACTCTAGTTCCGGGGATCCCAATTGCTCTCACAATCGAGATGACTTCTCAGCGTCTTACGCGGGATCAGGGTTGGGTGTCCCGCTCGTTCGCCGGCCGGCGACGAGCCGGATCCGGCGCTTTGGGCCCAAACTCGGACAAGTACGCCTCTTCTGGGTCAACGAGTCGCCCTGGCGGGTTGGGCCCGGCTCGGTGGGATTGGCTCCCGGCGCGACACTCTGCGTGGGATGGCGTGACGCAGTCATCAAATACTCCCTTTCCTGGTGGGGTTGAGCACGCCTGGAGGGTTGAGCACGCGCCGTCGGGGGGACCGGTCGATACCCACTTCCTAACGCTGCCCTGCCCCAACGCGATCGGCCCGATCATCGGCCGTCAGATCGGGCAGTGCGGTGACATTCTTGCCATCGGCTGGATCGAAGATATGGATCCTGCTGGCGTCGAACCAGAGGTCGAGCGACTCTCCCTCGCGCGCTGCGGTTTCGGGCGCAAGGCGCGCGACGATCTGGTCATCGTCGCTCGTATCAATCTTCTCGATGTCGTCGAGCTGATCGGTTCTGATCGGCCCGCCGTCGACGTCGAAATAGATGAAGACATCGGAGCCCATCGACTCCATGACATCCACAGTGATACTGAACGTCGCTTCCGGATCGGGCTTGTCGATGAGTGCGGCATCAGCGAAGTCCTCCGGACGAAGCCCGATGATGACATCGCGATCCAACCGGTGTGATGCGACCGCGGCCCGTTGGGCGCCGGTCATGCTGATATCACCGATGGGCGTGCGCAGCCGGTCACCCTCCAAGGTCGCCGGTAGGAAATTCATGGAGGGGGAACCGATGAAACCCGCGACGAAAAGGTTAGTGGGGGTCTCGTACAACTCCTTGGGCGTGCCGACCTGCTGAACCAGCCCGCCCCGCATGACGACGACACGATCACCGAGTGTCATCGCCTCCGTCTGATCGTGGGTGACGTAGACGGTGGTCGTACCCAACCGCTTCTGCAGTCTCGAGACCTGGGTGCGCATCTGGACGCGCAGCTTGGCATCGAGGTTGGACAATGGCTCGTCCATCAGAAACGCTTTGGGGGCGCGCACTATGGCTCTGCCCATCGCCACTCGTTGGCGTTGGCCGCCGGAGAGGTTGGCCGGTTTGCGATCCAAGTGTTCGGTCAATTCAAGTACCTCGGCGGCCTCGTCCACCTTGCGTCGGATCTCTGCCTTGTCGATCTTTGCCAGGGTGAGCGGGAAGGCCATGTTCTCCCGAACCGTCATATGCGGATACAGCGCGTAGTTCTGGAACACCATCGCAATGTCCCGATCCTTCGGTGCCTTGTTGTTGATCACCTCCCCGCCGACCCGCAGTTCACCCTCGGTGATGTCCTCGAGGCCGGCAATCATGTTCAGCGTCGTGGACTTTCCACATCCGGATGGGCCGACAAGGATCACGAACTCGCCGTCGGCTATCTCGAGGTCCACGTTTTGCACCGCGAGTGCACCATCGGGGTATCGCTTGGTGACACCGTCCAAAACGATTTCCGCCATCGTCGGCTCCTTTATCCCTTGACTGCTCCGGACGTCAGCCCGGAGACAATTCGGCGTTGGAAGAACAATACGAACAGCACGATCGGAACGGTGATGACCACCGCCGCGGCGGCAATCGATCCGGTCGGCTGCTCGAACTGCGAGCTGCCGGTGAAGAAGGCGATCGCGGCCGGCACGGTGCGCGAGTTCACCGTCGAGGTCAGCGAGATCGCGAACAGAAAATCGTTCCAGCAGAAGATGAAAACCAAGATCGCGGCGGTGAAGATCCCTGGCGCCGCAAGCGGGGCTATCACCCTCCGGAACGCCTGGAACGGTGTAGCGCCGTCCATCTTCGCCGCCTTTTCGAGGTCCCACGGGATCTCCCGGAAGAAGGCAGAAAGGGTGTAGATCGCCAGCGGCAGCGCGAATGTCATGTACGGAATGATCAGCCCGAGCCAGGTATCGAATAAGCCGAAGGTCCGCTCGATGCTGAACAATGGACTGACCAGGGAGATCTGCGGGAACATCGCGATCAGCAGCGCCATACCGATCAACAGGCCCTTACCCGGGAATCGCAGGCGGGCGATCGCATAAGCAGCCATGGTGGCAAAGACGACCGCGATCACCGTGGCGATGATCGCGATGCCGATCGAGTTGATCAATGCTCTGGTGAACTCAGATGTCCGGAAGATCCCGGAGTAGTTGTCCCAGGTCCAGTTCTGCGGCCAGAAGCTGCCGCCGTCGGTCCCGATGTCCGCCGGTTCCTTGAAGGACAGCGAGACGATCCAGAGAACCGGGAACGCGGACCAGACGATGACCAGAATGTTGGCGATGCTCCAGGCCGTTTTCTGACGGGGTGTGGTCATTGCTGAACTCATTATCTTCTCCCTGCCGGGTCGCTCCCCGGCGCAGAAGCGCCGAAGAGCTTGATGAAGGCCGAGGCGATCACGGCGACACAGATCACGATGAGCACGGAGATCGCGGACCCGATTCCGAGATTCAGCGCGGTGAAGAGATTGTCGTACCCGAGGATCGAGACTGAGCCGGTGCCGTTGCTTCCCTGAGTGAGGATGTAGATGTTGTCGAATACCCGGAAGGCGTCCAACGTGCGGAACAGAAGGGCAACCAGAATGGCCGGCTTCATCAGCGGCAACATGACCTTGGTGAATCGCTCCCACCCCGACGCGCCGTCCATCTTGGCCGCGTTCAGCAGTTCGTCGGGAACGAGTGCCAGACCGGCGAGCAGCAGCAGGGCCATGAACGGTGTGGTCTTCCAGATCTCAGCCAGGATGATGAGACCAATGGCGGGCCAGGTCTGCGTGAGGGGGGCGCTGCCGTCGGGCAAGATGGCCGCCAGGTATCCGATGCCCGGGGTCCAGGCGAACGCCCAACTGAACGCTGCAACCACGGTGACGATGCCGTAAGGCACCAGGATGGCTGTCCGGACCCAGCCCTTGCCCCAGATGGTGCGGTGCATGACCAGGGCCAGCGCCATTCCCAGCACGAGCTCGATGGCCACCGACACGATCGTGATCACCAGGGTCACCCACAGCGCGTGCCACCAATAGCTCGACGTCAGCACGGTCACGTAGTTGTCAAGACCGACGAACGCCGAGTCCCCGGGAAACCGGAGGTCGGAGCGCTGCAGCGAGAGATACACCGCATTGATGATCGGGTAGGCAGTCACCAGGAGCATCACGATCACGGCCGGCGCACAGAGCCACCAACCGAGTCGGCGCTCCGCCCTTGCTCCCTCGGAGGTGTCCGGCGCGCGCCGGGCCGGTCGCGCATCACTCGGTTGTCGTTGCTGCACCTCTGGCCTGGTGATAACGCTCATGATGCCCTCTCTTGATGGACGTTGTACCGGCGGACTCGCGGTCGCGGTCTCATGGGACCAGCCCCTTGGAGGCCAACGCATCTGTGATCTGGGATTGCAGTTGCTGCAGTGTCGTCGGCGGGTCGATGCTCTGCGGCGGGGAGACCAGATGCGAGATCACGATCGACACACTCTGGTAGGCAGGGGTCTTCGGCCGGTTCACGGCATTCTGCAATTCGGAGTAGACGACTTTGTAGAACGGGAAGAGCTTTTGGAATTCGGCATCCGGGTGCAGGTAGAAGTCCTCCAACGTCGGGCTGAGCCCACCCTGTACCGCCGTGATCCGTTGATTGTCCCTGCTCCGCATGCACGCGGCGGCCTCGAAAGCCACGTCCCGGTGTTGCGAGTAGTGGCTCACCGCCAGGTCGAGACCGCCGGTGGTGACCCGCGCCGGTTGGTTTTCCTCGACGGAGGGATAGGGTGCCCAACTGAAGACGTCGGCCAGCTGGACGCCATCGGCCGTTGGTTGATCGGCCTGCATCGACGGCCACACAAACGGCCAGTTCAATTCGAACGCCGCTCGTCCGCCCTCCATGGCGAGCCTGTTCTGGTCCTCCATCTGGTTGGCGAGCGAGGGATCGGCCGCCGGGGAATTGGCCAACCGTTTCATGGTTGTGAGCGCCTGTAGGGCGGGGTCACCCAGCGAAGGCGCCGACGAGTCTTCGGTGAGCACTGATCCGCCGGCGCTGGACACCATGGTGTTGAACCAGACGGTGACACCCTCGTATTGCGCTCCCTGGATTTCTATCAGATGAGGCTTGTTCTCGGCCGCGAGATTCGTTGCCATGGTGATCATTTCGTCCCACGTCTTGGGCGGCGCGGGCACCAGATCCGATCGGTACCAGAGCAACTGCACATTGGTCACGAACGGGGCCGCGTACAGCTGGCCCTTCCAGGTGCCCGTGTCGAGAGCGGATTGCAGCGTCCCGTTCGACACCTGCGCTGCCTTGTCGGCGGGCCACGGGTCTATCCAACCGGCTTCGGCCAGTTCCGCGATCCAGGTGATATCGATACCCAGAATGTCCATCGATGTGTCGGCCGCTGCCAGCCGGCGGACCAATTGCTGGCGCTGGCCGTCCGCGCCGGCCGGCAGCTTGTGATAATCGATTCGGTACCGACCGTCGGATGCAGCGGTACAGTTGTCCGCCGCTTGCTGATAGGAACCGGAAACGTCGGGCGGCGCGTAATAGTCGAGCGTGACCGTGCCCGCGCCTGGTTCGGCGGTGGAGCCGCAGCCGGCCAGCGCCGCAAGGGCGGTCCCGACCGCCGCCGCGGCCGCCGTCCACCGCCCAGTTCGTCGCGCGCTCATGATGCCTGCCTCCTCTGATCAGGTGCTCCGGAGCCGCTGTCGTCCTCGCATCCGTCGGTCGTCAATTCGATGACCGATGAGGTGCGGCGCGCGCGTTCGGCCGCCCAGGTGAGTTGGTGCGAGGCCAGGCTGTCCCGCGCGGGTGTGAGGTAGCGGTATGGATCGTCACTGCGGATTGCGGCGGAAAATGCTGTGATCAGGCCCTTGTCGCCGCCGCCATGGCCGTCTCTGGCGCCTGGGCCGCCAGCGGGTAGGAGTTCGACGCGACTCTGCTCGGCAGTGCGGAAGTTCGTCGTCGAAATCACCGATCCGTTCCCGGACAGGTAGCCGTGGGAGCCGAAAACTCGTGTCTTTCGGAAGGTGTGCGGGGTGAAGGCACTCACCGTGAACGACGCCGTCACCCCTGCCTCGTATTCGATGTTGACTACTTGGTGATCGACAACGTCGTTGTCGCAGCGGTAGACGCACCGGCCGTACGGACCAGAACGCAACTCCTCGATCACCCCCGAGGTGGTTCGATCCGCAGTGATCGCTGACAGCGGCCACGGGTCCGCGTCCGGGTCAGCCAGGCAGGACAGGTACAGCCTCGGCGCAGAGTAGGGACATGTCGGCTCAACCGGACAGTCCAGGCATCGGTCGGCTGCTCCCTTCGGGGCGTTCTCGGATCGAAAGTGGGACAGGCTGCCGAACGACGAGACTCGGCGCGGACGCGTGCCGACAAGATCTGCGAGCCAATCGATGTCGTGGACCGACTTGGCCATCAACAAGAACGTGGATTCGTCTTCACGACGCCAGTGGCCGCGCACATAAGAGTGGGCAAAGTGCCACCAGCCAACCGGTTCGAGATGCTCGACGCTGATCACATCACCGAGGAACCCGTCCTGGATCACCTTTCGAATCGCCACACTGTACGGCGTGTATCGCAAGACGTGGCAAACGGCGAGGATCAGGCCGGCCCGCTCCGCGGCCATGACCATCGCGACGCATTCGGCCTCCGAAGTAGCCATCGGCTTCTCGACCAGTACGTGATAGCCGGCAGCCAACGCCGCCATCGTCGGTGCGAAGTGCTGATCATCCAGGGTCGCGACCACCACAGCGTCGGCCAGCCGTGGACGGTCCAACAGGTCACGCCAATGCACGAAGAGACCGTCGGAGGGCACATCCGCTCGGGCAGCCAGGCTGTTCCGCCGCCATGCGTCGGGTTCGGCGATCGCGACTACCTGCGCCGACCCGGTCTCGGTCAGCAACCGTGCGTAGCGCGAACCCCGGTCGCCAGCACCGATGATGGCCACCTTGGCCATGCCGGCAGACCCATTCATGGACAGCCTCCTCGATCGACCGGACCGACCTCTGTCAACCGAATGGTGGCTACTAAGAGCCACGCGGACGGTAATCGCAGGTCCTTTACAGCATCTTTACTCGCATCCATTGCGATTACGCAAGTCTTGCGTCAATAGCATTACCAGATTGACCGTCTGTCTGAAGCGAAACTATGTTGCTCTCAGCACGTCGGACACCCCTGACGCCACCGCAGTCATCTTGATCATTCATTGAATAAGGGCAATACGCCGACGGGAATTGTCGACACTGGGTCAACGCTCTGTCGGCACGCAGGAGTTCGGATGCATAGGAGCCAAGAGCCGCATACCGGCCGGCGGATTGACCATCAAGAGCGATCGTGCGGACCGCCCATTTCGTTGCGCCAATACGCTCAGCGCATCATCCCTGCACTTGTTCTGCGCAGAGGCAACACATCCCGCCGAGAGTCACACCTGACCGGTACTGCAACTGCCAGGCGATACCAAGACCGAACAGGTCCTCACGCCGCCATCCCTCCGCGAATGCCCGCCAGCCGTCAATTCGGGCAGCGACGAACACCGGTCCATTCCGGTTCGCTCAAGGACGCCTATCGCGGACGCCGCAAGCCCGCTGGATGCCGCTGGCGACCCGCCACCCTACCTCCGAAGTGGCGAGCGAAAACTCGGCGGCAAACTGCCGCTGGCCACGCTACGGTGCGTGCTCAGGACCCAACCGCCTGCCGATCTGTCCCACACGATCAAGGTACCCGGCGAGTACGAGATCGCACAGCACGCGCACGTATCGCGTCGTGACGCAGGAACCGGATCATTCATGGTGTCAGACCTTCTTGTGTCCCGCGGCTGAGTGGCGTTCCCGCTCCAGGCCAATCCATGATGTCTCGCTCCTTCCACTGGTCGATGGCACGCAGTGCTGACCTCATACTCCCCGACCGCGAGGCGAACGCGTCTGACAACTACCTGACAATTCCGACCGACGTGCAACGATCGCGGGCGATGCGTTCCGCCACGGCAGGCGCGGCGTGCGTGCCACGTCCCAGGTCGCCGTTGGTGATGAACTCCCTCGGCCGGAATGGTTATCGGCACGCGATCCGCTCAGTGAGGCGGGCTTCGAGGCGCCGCTGGCCGCGAACGCTGCCACCGGCAAGGCGATGACGAGATGAGTAACGATTGCCTTTCCATCAGTGCCCGCGAGCCCAGGTCCCCCTAGCTTGGAGACGGTTGGTTGCGGTCGGAAGGACATCCCGGCCGTTCTGTCGGCCGGAGGTGCTGCCCAACCACTTGGCGAGTGGGTCGGGACAAATTGCTGCTCCCAGAGGGGCTGACCACTTGCCCATGGTGAGGGGGTGATACAGCGGAAGGAACGGCAGTTTCACAGCACCCTACTTTTCAATGATCTGATCTCTCCTCTATTCCCGGGAGGAACAATGACGGCAAATCGTATGACCCAGCGCGAAAGGCCTGCACCTTCGGGTATCTCAACTGCGGCGGCCATCGGGCACCGCGGTAGCCACGAGCAGGCACTATGAGATGCCCTCAACAAGGCCCGTACCGAGCAGGCGACGCAATTCCTCGCGGGCGTTGAGGATGCAGTCTTTCACCACTACCTACCGATGGCACGAGGATTTGCGCACGGACCCTCACCCGACGGCGCCGAGGCGCCAGGAGTCGACGAGGCTGCCGAACTTGGGTTGGCCGAGGCAGTACTGACATGGCGACATCGCGAGTCAGACGGATTCGACAGATTCGCCCGAGCCTCGATCAGACACCGTCTTCGCCGACACCGGTGGCGCCATCAAGATCACAAACCGGAAGGCCAAGGCCCTTCGAACAGGGCTTTGTGGTCGCCGCCTAGGCTGTGATCATCGCCGTCTCCCAGATCGGTGCAAACTGCAACCCCTGTGGGTGGCCCAGCCTCACCTTTGTCGGGCCCGATTTGTCGGGCTTGGGTGAGGCGGGCGGGTTCGTACAAAGTCCAGCAGAGAGTGGATTCGCCGGCGCGCCTGGCTCGGGACACCCGTGATCAACCCGGCGAGCGCGCCGGGTGTCGCTGTTCCGGCCAGCCTTGTCAGTGGCCGAGGTGCTGGCGTTGATCTGCGCAGACAACCCACAAGCACCGTCTCAAGGTCGACCCGGTGGCGACCGTGGCCCTGGGTGGGGTTTGGTCCATCCGTAGGTCGAAGTAGCGGACCACCGGGTGCAGGGTCTGCGCGACAGCGTCCCGGCCCAGCGGTCCACTCTCAGAGTACTTCGTGCGCGGTCGGGCGGCACTTGAGTGCGCGGGGCCGTCCGGAAGGCTGTCGTCAGCGTCTGCACTCAGTGCGGATGATCCTCGACGGCTCCGTGGTCCGGTGGCGGGGAGAAGCGGGGAGGTAATCGCCTCGTGCCAAGTACGGTGTTTCGCTGGGTTCGCCGATCACGGGGGACCAGCACCTCGATGAGGAATGGCCATGATGGCACAGCACGTGGTCACCGCTGCCGGATGCAGCGCTACCTGACTGCTGAACCCACCGTGGATGCCCATGAACCGAGGGGTCGTCGTCACTGACGCTGCGGACCATGGATGTGCCGTTCGATGGTTCGTCGGCGTCATCATCGCGACGACGGATGCGGGCGAGCACTGATCCGCGGCCTGGTTGGGCCGGTGGTCGTCTGCCGGTCGAAGGGCGCTGGCCTCGTCGGCAAGTTCGTGGTGGCTCATGGCGAGAGTTGGCTCTGTGCAATACCAACCGACCTGCTGCTGCCAACGGCGTATGGTAGGCAATGCTGGCTGCCATGAATGGAGACGTTCGCTGTGATCGTCGTGGTGAGCCTCGAGCGGGCCGAGCAGACCCTGCTGGCCGGGGACATGCCGTGCCCGCGGTGTCAGGCTGTGCTGCGCCCGTTCGGGAATGGCCGTACCCGCACCGTGCGGGGCGTCGGGGCGGACAACATGACCGTGACCCCACGGCGGGGCCCGCTGCCGTGACTGCTCGGCAACCCAGATCCTGCTGCCGACCCGGATGCCGCAGCCGAGGCGATGGTCGGATTCTTCGCCCACGGGCGGCTTCTGGTCCCTTCGCGGCCGCCGCTGCGCAGCTGAAAATCGGATTCCGCCGGGCCCTCCCACGTCCAGCGCCACCCGTCGCCGTGCAGACGAAACCGGCGTTCCTCCTGCCGAACGACCGTAACCCAGCCGACCAAGCCGCCACGCCGACGAAACAGCGAAGGTCGATCTGCATGTCTGCGAAGCTGTCGTCGGCAAGATCAGCGACGGTCGAGAACGAATTGCGCTAGATCGGCTCGCCGGAGGCGAGGAGTCGAGCGCGGGCCCGGCGCAGCTCGGCCTCCGCTTCCGCGGTTCGGGTGCCTTGCGCCTTGGCGTCCTCGTATGCGGCGCGTGCCCTGGTGACGTCGATCTCGTCCCGCAACTCGGCATCCTCCGCCAGGATCGACACCCCGTTCTTGGTCACCGACAGGAACCCGCCGTGCACCGCAACGCCGAGCACATTGCCGTCCGGTTCGATGATCCGTGCGGCGAAACCTTCGCGCAGTTGGGCCAGCAGCGGTGCGTGGCCGGGCATCACGCCGATGTCCCCTTCGACGGTGCGGGCTACCACCATTTGTGCGCGGCCCGACCAGATTTCCCGGTCGACACAGACCAAGTCCACTTGCATGTCACTCACCGCGCACCTCCCGCCTCTGCAGACGTTGCGCCGAAGTGCGCGACGACCGCCGATCAGACCTAGCCTCGTGCGTCCCGCGGGCGACGCCTTATCGCCGAACGGCAGCCGATGATCGCCATTGCTGAGCAGGACACCTGATCACAGATCCTACCGCGATCGATGCTGCGTGCAACTCTTGCATTGATACAATTGTTGGCCGCACTCGTCTGGCGCACCTGTCGCCGGATGTTTGCGACGACACTCGCGGGGAACTTGCCCTGCAGAGAGTGTGGGCAAATCCTTGGAGGACTTCATGACGACCAGGGCGGCGCTGCCGGCGGTTCCCCACCGGACGTATCCGCGGCGGCGGTTCGGGGTCGGCGCCATTGTGGACAAGGCGCGGACGACTGGTCCGAGGGTGATCGGGCTGATGTACGCCGTCAGCACCTTTGTGTTTTTCGTGATCGGTGGCCTGCTGGTGCTGTTGATGCGGGCTGGGTTGGCGCCCGGCATTCAGTCCTATCCCTCGAGCAGTACAACCGGTGGTTCATCATCCAAGGGACCATCATGCTATTGATTTCTGCCACACCGGTGGTGTTCAGGTTTGCGAATTTCGTACTGCCGGAGCAGATCGGTTCCCCCGACGTTGCTTTCCCCCGGTTGAATGACCTGTCCTATTGCAGGTACCTGTTCGGCGGGTCGCATCACTTTGTCCGGTTTCACCACGCCGGACGTGCGGCGGCGTTCGGGTGGACGGCCTATACACCGCTGTCCGAGACGACGAATTCTCCCATTCCGGACGGCGACCTGTGGGCCTTGGGACCGACCGTGGCCGGGCCGGGCACCATCCTCCGCGCGGTCAACGTGATCATCACGGTGGTGTGCCTGCGCTCGCGGATCCTGGTGCACTGCCACCAACACGCCGCCCTCGGCCACGACGCAGCAACCGCACTCCTCCTGCGCGACATGGCCAACGCGGGCCGCCACGACCCTTCAGACTCCGAGCGAATGCAATGGCGACACGGGCGCCGACAGGTACCGGGCCGTACCGCCCAACGCACCGCCGCAGGTGGCGTGCTTCCCGCCGCTGGCGCAGAAGCCCTGAGCGGCGCGGTCCTCCGCGCCGACCGCCGGTGAACCCGTACCGCATCGACAGACCGCTCACCCGGACAGCCGCACCATCGCGGCCCGGTAAGGGCGACCAACCCGACGGACACGGCAAGCTGTCCGCCCACAACGACCCTGCCGCCGCCACGCCTCGCGGCACCCACCCCGAACGGCCAAGCCCGCGACCACACCAGAAGCATCCGCTCGCCGGCGGTCACGCAGTCGAACCGCCCCCGGTCCGAGCGACAGTGGATCCGTCGCCCCGAACACCCAACGCCCCACGACACAACCTCTCGCCCGGGAAAGCGGGTCGGCCGACCGCGCCCATGACCCCGGTGTCGCCCGACGCGTGCGGCACCCGGGAGATCATCGAGGCGAACCGACGGGAAAGAATCCAGCGGCGCTGTCGGCTGTGGAAACGATGGTGGCTGCCGCCGCTGCTGCTCCTAGTTGCGGTGTGTAGTTGCTGGCGCATTCTCAAAGTGGACCAAACGTTTTCCGAACAGTTCATCTGGCCCAGCCGCGGCGCCAGATTCATCGAGATCAGCTCCTCGCTCAACCATCCCGACCGACCGGGCGGCAGCATCACGATCGTAGTAGGAGGTTTGAACCGGGCCAGCGGAACTGGCGTTGCGTTCGCGCTGCTGCCCTCGCTGGAAATCAACAACTCCCGGGTCTTCAGCCTGGTCTACGGCAGCGGCATCGACGATCAGGACATCGTCAACAAGTTCGACGCACTTGTCGGCGCTGTCCACCCGCGTGAGGTGACGTTCTTCGGCAGCAGCATGGGCGGAGACGTGGCGCTGGAACTCGCCGCCCACGTTCAAAGCATCCCGCGACGAATACTGGCAGACCTATCAGCAGTCTCTGGACCCGATGACCGGTCTCGCTTCGCTGGTCGGACATGGGCTGATGCCGGTCGGCAGTACATCGCGACGTCGGCGCTGCGGCGCTCGACGTCGCGGCCCTATTGATCGGCGGCGACGGAACGCTACCGGCAACACACGTGCCGGCCATCTCCACCGACGTCGCCGGTTCACGGTCCGCCCGCGGACCCCAGCGGTGCGGCGGCCCCACCGCCCGGCGATCCGACAACGCCGGACACCTTTCCCCCACCCCGGCTGGGCGTCATCTTCCTGGATTGCACACCGCTGGACGCCGACGATGTCCGCGACTCCAGCCGAACCAAGGCCGATGCCCTCACTGCGCTCACCGAGTCCCTGCACACCGACGGCGGCGCCCTCGCCCGGTTGGTCGCGGAAACCCTTGCCCAGCAACGCCAATGGTCCAGCTGGCCGTTTCCCGTTCCTGCAAGTCCGATACAGCGACCTGCTGTACAAGATCAAGCAGGTGCTTCGGGAGAAACTCGGCACCACCGGTGTCTCGACGCAACTCGTCAAGGATCAGTACGGCGTGATCCGGCGCATCGACATTGACGCCGTCGCTAAGGCATTCCATCCCGGTACGCGAGTCGTGTACTTCCGTCCGCAGAACCCGGCCGATGATCACACTGTGCGGGTGCAACAGGTCCAGACCCGGCTCGACGAATTGGGCAAGGAACTGGACCTGACGATCACAGTCATACCGATCCCCGGCGGATCCCACGCCAGCGCCGAAAGCAACCCCAACGTCTACCGACATGCCATCGATGGGACCGCCGACCGATGAGCAGCCTCCAAGGGCAGGCATACGTGCCGAACCGGAACTCCTCAGGGGGCAGGAGAGCCGATCACACGTGTCTCTCTGATGTGTGAATGCGCGTGGTTGCTTATCCGCAACGTTTGCCCCAAGCTCCCAATATGGCACGGGAATCCAGAGCGGCCCGGGAACAGCGTCATCTCGGTGAACA
Organism: uncultured Actinomycetota bacterium; assembly: GCA_963709895.1. Classification (GTDB taxonomy): domain Bacteria; phylum Actinomycetota; class Actinomycetes; order Mycobacteriales; family Nakamurellaceae; genus Nakamurella. The sequence continues at coordinate 36,967 of CAVPYD010000027.1, forward strand.
GGTGGATGCTGTCATGGCGGCATCCAGAGTGCTGGTCGGTGTCAGCGCCCAGTCGATCGCGGCGGTCGAAGATTCCCTCACCGTGGTTCAGTTCCGGGCGTTGGTGATCGTTGGCAGCCGCGGGCCGATCCACCTGACCGCGTTGGCCGACGCGATGAGAGTGCACCCGTCGAACGCCACCCGAACATGCGACCGCCTCGTCGCCGACGGCTTGCTGGACCGTCGGGACAACCCCGATGACCGCCGGCATCTCGCATTGACCCTGACCGCAGCGGGCCGCCGAATCCTGGACGCCGTCATGGAGCGCCGCCGCACAGCGATCGCCGATATCATTCGCCGGATGCCAGCCGACGACCGCCACCACTTGGCTGAGGTGCTCACCCAGTTCGCGGCAGCCGGCGGCGAGCCCAGCGATCAGCATCTGTGGTCGCTGGGCTGGACTACTGATGCACCCCCCGCGCGGGGAGCGGCACCTGATGCCCAGCTCGGCAGCGGACGCGCCGCATCCGAACCCGGGCGCTCGGCTACAAAGCAGTCAATGCCCGCCTGACATCGCCAACACCGATCGTGGCGCTCACGCTGTAGACCGGCGCGACGGCCCGGAACGGCCCCAGGGACCAGGGGCACACCAGCTCGTCAGCATCTTTGGCCAATTCCCGGCAGGTTTGGCCGGTGGCGGCGGGAACCGCGAGGACCAACCGGGCGGGCTGGTTTTCGCAAAGCGGACGCAGCGGCCCGCATCGCCGCAACGCTGGCGAGGCCGTCACCTACCACGAGGACAGGGCGTCCGCGGACCCAATCGGGTGGCCGCCCGCTGCGCTTGGTGTCCTGCAGCTGACGCAGCACTGTCAACTCCCGCTGCGAAGCGCTGTCCGGCACGTCCGCGGGCGTGATCGCCACCGCCTCGGCATCCTGCTCGGCGACGACGTACACCCGCTCACCCGACGTGGACAGCGCACCCCACGCTCGATCGGGCCACCCAGGCATGGTCAGCCTGCAGACCTTCAACACGTCCAGGTCGGCACCGAGCGCGACCGCGACCGGCGCTGCCACCGCCACGCCTCCCGAAACCACGCCGAAGACCGCCAACATTCACGATCCGAGTCGGAATTCGCCGACGCACCCTCACGTCTCGCGAATCGGCGGCCCGCACCTCCGCGAGCGTGGACCGAAGCGAGCCTATTGACCGAAGTTAGACCACCGGTCTATATTCGCGGTCTAACCATCAGTCTAAGGAGGCGGCATGAAGATTCTCATCGTCGGGGCCGGAATCGCCGGGCCGACGCTGGCGTACTGGCTGGAGCGGGCCGGGCATGAGGTGACGCTGGTCGAACGCGCGCCGGAACTGCGCCGCGGCGGGTACATGGTCGATTTCTGGGGCGCCGGATTCGACGTGGCCGAGCGGATGGGCATCGTTGCGGAGCTGCGTCGGCGTGGCTACGTGTTGAAGGAGGCGCGAGTCGTTGACAGCGCCGGGCACCGCATCGCGTCGCTGCGGCCGGCCGCGATGCTGGGCAACAGCGGGCGGTATGTGAGTATCGCGCGTTCGGACCTGGCCGCGGCGATCTACGACGCTCTCGACGGCGCCGCCGAGTTGATCCTGGACGACACCGTGCGGACGCTCACGGACGAGGGGGACCGGGTTCGGGTGACATTCGAGAAGGGGGAGCCCCGGGATTTCGATCTGGTCGTGGGTGCCGACGGCCTGCACTCCCGGGTCCGCAGGCTCGCCTTCGGGCCGGACGAACAGTTCGAACGGAATCTGGGCATCGTGGTCGCGGCGTTCGAGGTGAAGGGATACCGTCCCCGCGACGAACTCATCGGGACGATGCACGCCGAGGTCGGTTTCCAGGTCGTCCGAGTTCCCCTCCGCGACGACGTGACGTTGTTCCTGCTCAGCGTCCGCCATGACGGCACGGTCCCTACGGAGGACCGGGCCGCCCAGCAGGACCTGCTGCGCCGGGCGCTGGCCGGCAGCGGTTGGGAAACACCGGCGATCCTGGACGTGATGCCGCGGGCGGAGACCTTCTACTTCGACACGGTCAGCCAGATCCGCATGCCGTCATGGACCCGCGGGCGGGTGGCCCTGGTGGGCGACGCTGCGGCCTGCCCGTCGTTCCTGGCGGGTCAGGGATCGGCGCTGGCGATGGTGGAGTCCTACACCCTGGCCGCGGAGCTGTCCCGGTGCGGCGACCACGCCGAGGCGTTCGCCCGTTACGAGCGGCGGCTGGCCCCGTTGCTGCGGTCCAAGCAGGACGCCGCGACGGGCCTGGGCCTGGCCTTCGCGCCGAGGAACCGGTTCCAGTTGCTCACCCGGAACAGCGTGATGAAACTGATGGGACTGCCTAAGGTTGCGGACATGGTGATGGGCAGGAGTTTCCGCGACAAGGTCGAGCTTCCCACGGTCGCGGCCGCCTGAACACCACCGCCCAGACCGTGGTCCGACCCCGATTCGCCAAGCTCCCGCCCGAGCAGCAGCAGGCCATCGTGCGGGCCGCCCGCGACGAATTCGCCGGCCGAGGGTTCCACGACGCCTCGCTCAACCGGGTCATCGAGGTCGCGGGCATCTCCAAGGGCTCGATGTACTACTACTTCGACGGCAAAGAGGACCTGTACGCCTACGTCGTGCAGACCGACCTGGAACAACTCTTCGCCCGTCTCGGACCGTTCCCGGTCCCGGACGACGGTTCGGCGGACGCGTTCTGGTCCACCCTGGAGGACTACTACCGCAGGCTGATGACAGCGCTGACCGCGACGCCGGACCTGGCCGCGTTGATCCGCGGCTTACTCGCCGCCCCCACGACGCCGGTCCTCGCGCAGGCGCAGTCGGACCTGACGCAGGCCCTGCTGCCCTGGTTGGAGCAGACACTGGCAAACGGGCAGCGCGCCGGCGCGATCCGCACCGACCTACCATCGGACCTGCTGATCACCGTTGTCATGGGGATGGGCCAGGCGATGGACGTCTGGCTGATGGCCAGACAACCCGACGAGGACGACCTGCCGCGACTGATCAGCGTCCTGATCGAGATGATGCGCGGCGCGGTCCAGCCGTAGCCGCCGGGGCCCGGCGGGTCGGGCATGGTGACCGTGCCGGCGCGCGTGCGCGCGCCCACCGGCAGGGGATCCACCATGATCTGGTCGCACAAGGCTCCGTAGCGCCATGCGATGCAGCGCTCGCCGGACCCAGTTGGCCTCCCCATCCCGCACTGGAATCGGGGCGACGCCCGCACCAGGTGCCGGGCACAGTCATGGCCGCGGGCGGGTAGATTTGGTGGCCGCCAGTTGGGCGGTCCAGATGTCTCTTGCCAGGCCGTCCGGCGGAAGGAGCGGCCTCATGGACTCGCCCCCGCCGCCGCGATCGGTTCGCATCGCGGTGTCGCTGCTGCGCACGAGATGGCTGGTGCGGGCACCGATCTGGATCTTCCGTTGCCGGCTGGGGGTTGAGGGGCATCGCCCGAGGACAGCTCCGAAGCTACCGCAGATATGGGTCATTGTCTGCGGTAACTCCTTGGCGTGACTTCTCCCGCGGATGTTCCCGGAACCCCGGCTCCCGACGGGCACAACCCGGTGACGGCCGGCACCACTGTGATCCGGTTCTCCCGGATTGCGGTGAGCACCGCGCGGTCGACGCGCACCGACCACCAATACATCCTTTCCGACGAACACCGTGGGGTTGCGATCAGCGGGCAGCGGATCACCGTTGAGCTCGCCGACCTCGCGGTGGCCACCGCCCGCGACGCGGAACGGTTGTTGGTCAACGCTCGATGAGCCCTGCACCGGGCGCAGACCAAGGCCGCCGACCTCGCCGCCGCCGGGGTTCGTGATGCGGCCGGGGGACGCCGCCGGGGTGGACTGGCCCGCGCCGTGCAGGACCTGTCCGACCTGCTGGATGCCACCGCCAGGATCGTCGCGCAGACCCGGCAACGGATCGCCGTGATCACCCCGGACGGTTCCACCCGGGTGGTCAGCCTGCACGACCAACAGGCCCGCCCGATCGCGAAGGGCCGGCTCGGGAAACCCGTCCGAGTTCGGTCACAAAGGCCAGGTTGTCGACAACGACGACGGCATCGTGCTTGGACCACGCCGTGCAGGCCGGGAACCCGCCGGATGCACCGCAACTGGCCCCCGCCGTGCAGCGGGTCAAGACCCGGACTGGGCGGCCACCCCGCACCGTCACCGCCGACCGAGGGTACGGCGAAGCCTCCGTCGACCAAGCACTGGCGGACCTTGGCGTCCGGAACGTGGTGATCCCCCGCAAGGGCAGACCCGGCGTGAACCGGCAGCAGGTCGAACACCGGCGGGCGTTCCGCCGAACCGTCAAATGGCGAACCGGCCGCGAAGGCCGGATCAGCACCCTCAAGCGCGGATACGGCTGGGACCGCAGCCGCCTGGACAGCCTCGAAGGAGCCAAAACCTGGACCGGACATGGGAACTTCACCCACAACCTGATCAAGATCGTCGGCCCTCACCGCCTGAATCAACCGCGGTCAAAGACCAACAACGCGAAACCCACAATCCCTCGTCCGGAGAGCCGCGACCACCTTCATCAGCCTTTTGCAGGTCGAAAAAGCTAAGCGCTGACGCTCTCACCCCTAGCGCCGGGATACCACTCCGGCTCAGTCTCAGTGGCGGCTGGTCTCAACGAGAATGCGAGCTCTCCGATGACGCGGTATGGGCGTCGCCGCCCATCATCTTCAGCATCGCAACGCCCCCAGTGTGAATGAACCGAATCAGCAGGGCAGCGGCGACCAGCAGGAACACGATGTTCAGCCAGGTGGTGTAGTTCCATGAGATCCCACTCTCCACCACAGTCGTCGATCGGTCCTGCGGCGTCAGACCGGTCACCCAGAACAGAGCCTCGACCGCGTACCCGGCGGCGACCATCGCCACATAGAACGTGCCCAACAGCACCAGCATCATTTTCACGCCGTAGTACCGCCGGTAGATGTTCAGGATCGGCAAGATCAGCAAATCGGCGAACAAGAACGCCACCACCCCGCCGAAGCTGATCCCCCCGGACCACAAAACGGCAGCGAGCGGGACGTTGCCCACCGAGCAGACGAAACTTGCGACCCCCACGACCGGGCCGATGATCGGACCCCAAATGACCGACAGAGTCGGATCGTCGGACAGGAAGAACGAACTCCAGAAACTGGACGGCACCCACGCGCCGATCGCTCCCGCGATCAACAGGCCGATCAGCAGATCCCGCAGGATCGCCGCCCACTCCATCACGAACACGTGCGCAACAGCGGTGAACCCAGACCCGGAAATCAACCGGGACCGGAACGACCCCTCATCCTGAACCGACATGTCCATCGCCGCATGGCCCTCCATCGATCCGGCGACGCCGAGGTCGGCCTGGACCCTGGCCGCGTCGATCAGCCTGGACCTGACGATCACCCGGAACATCAGTGCAACCAACACGATCATGATCGGACCACCGATGTACTCCGCGACAGTGAACTGCCAGCCCAGCAGCAAAGCCAGGATCACTCCCAGCTCGATCACCAGGTTCGTCGACGCGATCTCGAACGCCATCGCCGCGGAAAAGTTCGCGCCCTTGCGAAACAGGGACCGGGCCAACGCAACCGCCGCGTACGAGCATGACGAAGACGCCGCCCCCAATCCGGACGCCACGGCGAGGGTGCGGGGCCGATCATCGCCCATCAACCGCACGATCGTCGACTTCCTGACCACCGCCTGAATGACCGCGGACAGCGAGAATCCCAGGATCAGCGCCCACAGGATCTGCCAAGCCATCGATCCGGCCAACGCCATCAAGTCAAGTGAGACAGGTTGAGTTCAGGTCTTCTGTAGTTCTGGTTGGGGCTGGTTGATCCAGCTCTGGTCGGGGATTCTTGGTGGTCGGGGACGTCGGGCGAAGCGTTCGGGGTGAGCGGCCCGGCGGCGTCCAGGGTGGCCTGCCGGGCGTCGTCGACCGCGCCGGCGGTGCCGAAGTGCACCGAGGCCGCTGTGTGCCATCCGATCCCGGAATGCCGATGAACGTGGTTGTACTCGGTGAAGAATCCGTCCAGGAATTCGCGGGCCTCGAGCAGGCTACCGAACGAGGCCGGGAAATCGTGCAGGTACTTCAGCGTCTTGAACTGCGCCTCGGAAAAGGGATTGTCGTTCGACACTCGCGGTCGGGAGTGGGTGCGGGTCACGCCGAGGTCGACGAGCAGACGCGGACACCGGTTTGGAGGTCATCGAGGTGCCCCGGTCGGCGTGCACCGTGTGCGGCGCCGTCCCGTTGCGGGTGATCGCCTCGTCGATGAAATCCTTTGCCAGCACTGAATCCTCGGCCGCGGCGACGATCCACCCCGGGTTGTACCGGGAGTAGATGTCGATCAGCACGTACAGGTGGAACCAGACTCCCTTGGCCGGCCCGCGGAGCTTCGTGATGTCCCAAGACCACACCTGCGACGGGCCGTCGGCGACCAGTTCCGGTTTCACCCGTCGCCGGATGCGTGGCCTGCCGCCGCCGTTCCCGGGTCTGCCCAGCGGCCCGCGCGATCCGGTACATGCTCGACATCGAGCACCAATACCGGCCCTCGTCCAGCTCCCGGGCCCAGATCTGCCCGATCGAGAGGTCGGCGTAGCCCGCCGAGTTGATCACCGCAGGACCGCGGCCTGCTCGGCCGGGGTCAACGCCTGCGGCCCTGGTGGGCGCCGCGGACGCGGCCCCTGGACCGGCCGGCCGGGCGTGCCGGTAGTGACTGGCCCGCGCCCGGCCGACGAGGCGGCACGCCGCCGTGACCGGCAGACCTACGCCGGTCAACGCGGTGAACGTCTCGTCCATCACCTGTTCGACCCGCTCGGCGGTTCCGAGCTCTCGGCCAGACTCTCCAAGAGCTCGTGTGCTTTTCCCATGATCGACAACGCTGCCTGGGTCTGCGCGAGTTTCCCTGTCAGGCGTTGGTTCTCGGCCCGTAACCGGTCGATCTCTGCTTGGTCGGCCCGCCGCTGCCGCCGATCCGACGCGCTACCGTCACGGTCCAAGCCGGCCAGGGCGCCGGCGTCACGGGTCGCCGCCCACTCCCGGACGTGGGAGTGGAACAGGCCCTCACGCCGCAAGCACCGCAGACTTCTCACCGTGCGGTGCCGCTTCGTACTCGGCCACGATCCGTGCCTTGTACTCAGCGGTGAACGTCCGCCGCGTCGGACGCGGAGCCGGATGAACCGGTTCCGAATGCCCATCGCTCGGGCCCTGCATGCTGCTGCTCACGAACACGTCTCCAGTCACGCCCTACAAGCCAACCCCGATGGCCGGGGTGTCTCACACAAGGGGGCCTCACCGACTACGTCCATAGCTACCTTCCCGATCCTGATCATTCGGTGGCGATCAACTTTGCCTCACGGTGGTGCCGCTGAACTCGCGGTGCGCGCCCCGGCCGCCTACCCGACAGGCCCTGCTTGTCGAACTGTCGTGCGAGGCGATGGCATTCGGGGCGGAACTGACCGCGCCACCCGCGCTTCACTTGGGCGGGTCACGGCATCCACCGGGCCCGACGTCCCGACCTTCACCAAACGAGCCGGACAAATGGGCTCGTCGTCCCTGGGGAGGTTCCGATCCACCTTGGCGAAGTACCCCGCCAGAGGGCTCTTCACCCGCTCGATACCGTTGTGCGGAGATCCCTGTCGGCTCGACACCCTGCCGTACCGCCGGGACCGCGCGGCCAGCCGCACGTCCATCGCCGCTCTGCCCGGGCCCGGCCACCTACGATCAGATGGTGAGCACCGAACATCACCCGCGGCATGTCATGGTTCTCGCAGGCGGGCTGACACACGAGCGCGAGATATCTCTGCGGTCGGGATCACGGTTGGCCGACGCACTTCGATCCGTTGGACACGACGTCACCGTGATCGAGCCGGACGCCGATCTCCTGCCCTGGCTGACCCAGCACCGACCGGATGCCGCAGTGATCGCCCTGCACGGGGGTGAAGGAGAAAGCGGTGATGTTCAGGGAGTTCTGGAATTGATGGATATTCCCCATTTAGGGACATCGTCGTGGAATTGTCCGCTCGCCTTCGACAAGACAATTGCCAAGTCGGATCATCGACCACGCCGGCCTGCGCACGCCCGAATGGATGACCCTCGCCCAGTCAACATTCCGTGACCTCGGGGCAAAGCCAATTCTGACTGCCGTATCGGAGCGCCTCGGCTTCCCGTTGATGATCAAGCCGAGCATGGGTGGATCGGCATTGGGTGTCAGCGTCGCGGCGACCCCTTACGATCTGCCGAGCGCGCTGGTCGGCGCCTTCGCGTACGGAGAAAACGTGCTCGTCGAACGTTTCATCAAGGGCGCCGAGCTTGCCGTGGCAATCGTGCAGTTGGATGACACCGGCCCTGAGGTGCTCCCGGTTGTCGAAATACGACCACCGGGTGACGTCTTGGATTACGAGTCCCACTACACCGCCGGATCAACGGCCTACTATTCACCGCCGACCATTACGGACGACGCCACACAGTCCGCCATCGAACTTGCTCTTGCAACCTTCCGGTTGCTCGGCCTCTGCGATATAGCGCGGATAGACATACTGATTGACTCAGCTGGATCCGCGTATTTTCTCGAGGCCACGACATCCCCAGGATTGACTGAAACGTCCATCTTGAACCTGGCCGTCTGCTCGGGCGGGCCTGAGTATCGGTTCCCTGTACTCGCGCTTGATGGGACCGAGTAATCGAAAAGGGAATCAGCCGTGGACCTCGATTCAGAGTCGATTCATCCAGCGCGACGACATGAAGAACTAGGTTGACGAAAACCCGCCGCTGACGCGCGACCGTCGCCGCCGGCCGGTCCTCCACCGGCGAACTCATCGACCAGGTCTGCCGGCAAATCGTCGAGATCCTGCAGATCGACAACTGTCGCTTCGACACCGCTACCCGGTCCGGACTGCCCACCCCTTGACCCCACCGGAACCGTCACCCGCGGCGGCCGCACGATCGACGTCGCGCGACAAGGCCTGCCCACCGACTCGAAGATCGCGCTCAAGGTGCAAAGCGGCGGAGTCACCTACGGCCACCTCCAACTCACCGCCGCGACCCGAGTGGTCAGACCCTCGCAGGAACAACTCCGCATCGCGGTCACCCTTGCCAATCAGGTCGGGGCCGCCCTCGCGATCACCGACACCGGCCGGGCCCGGCCCGGGAGAGAACCCTGACCGAACCCCAGTTCTGGCACGGTCGAACTCCGAAACGATGATCGGCCCAGCAGGTGAATCCCCCAATTTCGTAGAAGTTGTCGTCCCAACGCCTGCGAAAAGCGATTCCGGGTGCGGACGCACCGCGAGCGTCTCCGTTGACCTTCATGTTCCACCGGTGCAGGCGGCGGCGCACTAGGGGCCGATCACCGGGCAGCAGCGAGAATAGATTGCGGCCGGACCAGGATCTGCGGCTCCGAACGACCGGACGCCCCCACGGACCCGCGTCAAGGATCCGTCAAGATCTCTGCAACCACCGGGGACCGGTGAAAGGCTGAGGAAGGGACCCAGAGGTTCCAGCTGCGCTGGTCCTCGGAACATGCGGTCAACACGCGCGACGTCACGACTACGTCGGTGATCACGAACCGACCGACCCCTCGGAGGTGAACATGCCTGGCTCGGTGCGGCTGGCAACCCGGCGACAGCACTGCACCCGTCGACGACGGATCTTCGGCGAGCCACCACCTCCGTTGCCCCTACCCCGCCCGAGGAGGAACCGACATGATCACCCTGGGCACCGTTCTGTTTTTCGGTGGAATTGTGCTCCGGACCCCCGTTCTCTGGACCTTGGGCGGCATCCTGATCACGATCGGCCTCGTACTCGGTGTGCTGGGCGCCACCGGTCATCAAGTCGGCCACCGACATCACTGGTACTGAACCACCCGGACGTGGCTGCCGTTGGTCAGGCCGGGCAGCGGTTCAGACCACGTCCCGGCGCCGGAACCCGCCGATCCCCACCGCCACCAAGGCCACGGCAAGGGCGAGTTCGACGTACACCGGACCCCACTGCATGTCACCGGTCGGGAGGGCGGGCATGTGGGTGTACGGCGACACGTCCAGCAGCGCCGCGGGCAGTTGCAGCAACCGGCCCAGCAACCCGAACACCAAGGCGAGGCCGAGCGCCACCCACGCCACCGCAGCCAGCCGAGGTACCCACCCGTAGAGCGCCGCCGCGACCCCGCCCATGACGAGCACCGGAGGGATCTGGATAAGCATGGCGGCCATCCCCTTGCCGAGGCCAGCCATCAGATCGTCCACCCGGACGCCGTGCAGAAGTCCGGTGACCAGCCCGCACAAGGCCAGCAGCGCAACAGCTCCGCCCAACGCGAACACAAGGTGGCCGCTGAGCCAGCGGCCGCGTCCCACCGCGGTGGCCAGCACCGGGCCTACTCTCTCGGCGGTTTCCTCGGTGTGCGCTCTCAGCACCGCGGAAATCACGTACGCGCCGGCGAGCAGGCCGGCGTAGGCGCCGAGCGCGGCCAGGAAGGTGTCGATCAGTGCCCCCGCCCCGCCGAGTCTGGCGATGATGTCGGCGAGCTGCGGGCTGCTGGTGATCAGATCACCGGCGCTGGCGGCGATCCCGCCGGTGATCGCGCCGAACGCGACGAAGCCGACGCCCCAGCCGATCAACGATCCGCGGTGCAACCTGGCCGCCAGCGCACCGGCGGAGGTCAGCCGCGGGTTCCCGGCCGGGCCCAGCCTGGCCGGGTACAACGCCAACCCGACATCCCTGCGGTGCAGCAGGATGAGCGCCACCGCGACCTCGGCCAGGGACGCCAACAGGAACAGGCCGAGGACTACGACCTGGTCGCCGGCGTAGGCGTCCACCCGGGTCACCCAGCCCTGCGGGCTCAACCACTGCAGCCATCCCATCCCGTCAACCGTGTCTCCAACGGCCCGGATCGCATACCCGGCGCCGAGCGCCGCGCCCGCGATGGCCGTCGCGGTCCGGGCGCTCTCGGCCAGTTGCGCGGTGATCGCGGCAACCCCGGCGAACACCCATCCGCAGCCGGCGAACGCCGCACCCAACGCCAGGGACCCGGCCGTTGGCAGGCCCTGGGCGACGCCGGCGGCGGCGACGACCAGCCCGACGATCAGCGCCGCGGCACCGGCGGTGAGCACCGCGGCGACGAGTTGCGCGGACCGGCCGACCACCCCGGCCATCAGCAGTTCGGTGCGGCCGGCCTCCTCGTCGGCGCGGCTGCGCCGGACGACGGTGAAGATCGCCATCAACCCGGTCATGGTCGAGGCCAACACCCCGATGCGCCAGGCGGAGAGCCCGCCGATCGAGGTCGAGCCGACCGGGCCGAGCATCGCCAGGAACGCCGGGTTGGTGGTGATCGACGCCGCCAGCGCGGCCCGTTCAGCCTCCTGCGGATACAGCGACGCGATCGCCGAGAACGTCGACGCCGCCACCGCGCTCAACCCGAGAATCCAGATCAGCAAAGGGATCCGCTCACGTCGGATGTTCAGCCTGATCAGTGGCCAGAGCCCGACCAGTTCACCACCACGGCCAGCGGGCACCGCCGACACCGGCGCACCGGACGGCACCGTCATCGCGGTCATCGCGCACCATCCCGTACCGACGGCGCCTGCCCGGGGTGGGGTGCACCGTCGCGGTCGAGATCGGGCGTGCGGTCAACCTGCCCGCCGTAGTGCCGCAGGAACAGTTCCTCCAGCGTCGGTGGGGACGCGCTCAGCGACAGCAGGCCGCTGTCGGTCAGGATCCGCATCACCGCGTCCAGGTCGGCGGTGTCCACATCACAGCGCACCCGCGGCCCGTCGACGAGCAGATCGTGCACACCCGACGCGGTCGACAACGCGGTCGGCGGCTGCCGGGTCTCCGCGTCGATGGCGGTCCGGGTCAGGTGCCGCAACGTCGCCAACGTCCCGGTCTCCACCACCTTTCCGGCGCGGATGATGCTCACCCGGTCGCACAGCGCCTCGACCTCGGACAGGATGTGACTGGACAGCAGCACGGTCCGCCCCCGCTCGCGTTCGCGGTGGATGCAATCCTGAAACACCGCTTCCATCAACGGGTCCAGTCCCGTCGTCGGCTCATCCATGATCAGCAACTCGACATCCGAGGCCAGCGCGGCCACGATGGCCACCTTCTGCCGGTTGCCCTTGGAGTAGGTGCGGCCCTTCTTCCTGGGGTCGAGTTCGAAACGTTCCAGCAACTCCTCGCGCCGATCAGGGTCCAGTCCCCCGCGCAACCGCCCCAGCAGGTCGATCACCTCCCCGCCGGACAGGTTGGGCCACAGCGACACGTCCCCCGGTACGTAGGCGATCCGGCGGTGCAGGGCGACGGCGTCGGTCCACGGACTGCCGCCCAGGACGCGTGCCTCCCCGCTATCGGCGCGCATCAGGCCGAGCAGGATCCTGATCGTGGTCGACTTCCCGGACCCGTTCGGTCCGAGGAAGCCGTGGACCTCACCGGTTCGGACGGACAGGTCGAGCCCGTCCAGGGCCCTGACACTGCCGAAGGTCTTCACCACCCCGGCCACCTCGATGGCCGGCGGTGACCAAAAGCCGCCCGCCGCAGCGGGTGCGGACCTCGATGCGGGATCGGTCGCCGCTGAGCTGTTCTGACCGGCGGGGTTCGGCGCAGCGCTGTTGTCAAGGGTCATGATTGCTGCCTCTCGGTGTCGTGGATGGTCAGGCGATGGGCCGCGTTGGAAAATCACGTCTCGCACGGACGGCGACCCGCGGGGTCGGGTCACCCGCGTCGGGCAGACGGGCCGGGTGACAGGTAACCGATGTGTGGAGGTTCAGGCGGCGGGCCGGGACGGCGGACCCTCGTCGCCGGTCATCCGGCCGGGCGGATCGCCGGCGGGCGCGTTCGGTTCGGTGCGATGCGGCCGGCTCTGCTCGCCGGCGTGCGCCTCGGCGTCGTCGTCGTCCCGCAAATACTTTCGATACCCGTCCAGATAGTCGGTGGAGGTGTACAGACCGTGGGTGAAAATCTCAAGGACAGGACCGGTGAACCTGCGCTGCAACTCCTGAACCCTGCCCTCGGGGGTGTCGGCGGTCACCAAGTACTGCGCGAGCAGCTGGCTGCCCAGGCTGAACGCCGCGAGCATCTCGGCGCGGCCACGCTCATCCCCGGCGGGGCGGATCGTGCCGTGCGCGGCGGCCGCCCGAAGATACCGCTCGGTGTCCTCGACCACCCTGTCGAACAGGCGCCGACCCAGCTCGCCGCCGTCGGATAGGGCGCGCAGCAGGTACGGCACCAAGCGGGCCAGTTCGAGCTTCTTGGACATCTCGTTCAACAGGTCGTAGGGCTCCAGGTTGGCGGCCGCGTGCTCGACCGCCTCGTGGATGCGATCACCGACGTACTGCTCGCACGCCGCGCGCAACCCGTCCTTGGATCCGAAGTGGTGGATCACCAACGCTGGTGACACTCCGGCCTGTTCGGCGACGGCGCGGATCTTCACCGCATCGAACCCGTCACGACCGATCAGCTCCACCGCCGCATCGCGGATCCGGGCGCGCGCCGTCAGGTCGCCCGACGCGGCATGAGCTGAACACACGATCAGTAGCCTAAATAGGCGTTCAGCCCGGCGTCAATAGCGGATACGGGACGACGGTCCGATACCAACGTCAGCGGTCTGGCTCCGACTCGGGAGCGATCGCGGTTGCTCCGATCCGGCCTCGTCGTCCGCGCGATGGTCACCCACGAGCGCAGCACGGCGATGATCAGTCCGTGCCTACCCCGACGATCAGCAGTGCCGCGAACGTGAATTGCTCCCCGAGCAGCTCACTGACCAGCACCGAGAACAGGCAATCGAGCGTCCGGGCGGATCAAACCTTGATCGCGAGGAAAGCTGGCCCCAGGAAGACGTCGGAGTGGACAGGATCGTCCGTTCCCGAGGTCGGAGGGAGGCACCGCCAGCAGCACCGCAACAAGCACCAGCTGCAACGTCACCATCGGATCGCCATCGGCCGTTCGGTCGACGGAAGTCGGTCCGCCGTACAGCCACGCGCCGGCAGGCGCCCGGGCACGCGACCCGTGGAGGGCGTGTCATCGCGAGCGTGCGGGCCGCCCATGACCTGGCATGTTGTGGTCGACGAGCGACCCTCCTGGGTCTTGCCTGCTGATGCTGATCGAGCCACCGTCGTGTCCGTCGACGCAATTGGTAGGGTTCTGGTGATGCAGGCCAGGGATCTGATGGAGGACTTTCCGCTGGTCAGCCGGGGTACGGACGCGCTGGAAGCGACCCGGCTGCTGGTGGCGCGGGGGCTGCCCGGGCTGGTGGTGCTGGACGAGGCCGGTATGCCGCTGGTGGTGCTGCCGGACTCGCAGGTGCTGCGGTTCGCGTTGCCGGAATACGTCGAGGACGACCCCACCCTGGCCGACGTGTTCCCCGAGGCGGACGCGGATCGACTGTGCGAAGGGTTGGCCGGCCGCACCGTCGCCGAGCTGATGCCGGGTCAGGCGTACCTGCCCAAGCGGGACCGGGACCGGCCGATCGTGACCCCGCGGGCCACCGTCATACAGATCGCCTCGGTGATGAGCCGGCAGAAGTCCCCGATCGTCGCCGTTGTCGACGCCGGCGCGGTGCTGGGCGTGATCACCGTGCACCGGCTGCTCGGCGCGGTACTCCCGCCCGGATGAGCGACCCCAACGGCTTCGTCGTTGCCGCGGCGATCACCGTCTTCGTCGGCGCCTACGTGCTGATCGCCACCGAATGGGTGCACCGGGTGCGCGCCGCGCTCGGCGGGGCGGCGGTGATGTTCCTGATCGGCGCCACCACCGGTGACGAGGCGTTCTTCAGCGCCGAAACCGGTGTGGACTGGAATGTGGTGTTGCTGCTGTTCGGGATGATGGTGGTGATCAGCGTGGTCAAACAGACCGGGCTGTTCGACTACCTGGCGATCTGGGCGGCCAAACGGGCCAAGGGCCGCCCGTACCGGCTGCTGGTGCTGCTGTGCTTGATCACCGCGGGCGCGTCGGCGTTGCTGGACAACGTCACCACCGTGTTGTTGATGGCCCCGGTGACGTTGTTGGTGTGTGACCGGCTGGGCGCGCGTCCGGAGATGTTCCTCATCGCCGAGGCCCTGGTCAGCAACATCGGCGGTGTCGGCACCCTGATCGGCGACCCGCCGAACATCATCATCGGCAGCCGAGCCCCGCTGTCGTTCAACGACTTTCTGCTCAACCTGGCCCCGCTGGCCGTGTTGCTGGTCGCTGTCTTCCTGCTGCTGGCCAGGTTCCTGTTCCGCAAGGCGTACACCGTCGATGCGGCCAAGGCCGAGAACGTGATGGCCCTGGACGAACGGCAGGCGCTCGGCGACCCGGGCATGCTGCGCCGGGTGTTGGCCGTGCTGGCCCTGATCATCGCCGCGTTCACGGTGCACAGCTTTTTGAGCCTGGAACCGGCGGTGGTGGCGCTGCTCGGCGCCGGGGCGATGATCCTGGTCAGCCGCACCACGAAGGAGGAATTCCTGCAGGACGTGGAGTGGGAAACCCTGGCCTTCTTCATCGGCCTGTTCGTGATGGTCGGCGCGCTGGTCAACTTGGGTGTGATCGACTGGCTCGCCGAGCAGGCGGTCGGCGCGGTCGGTGGCCGGTTCCTGCTGGCCGCCACCGTCCTGCTGTTCGGCTCCGCGATGATCTCCGGGGTGATCGACAACATCCCCTACGTCGCCACCATGACCCCGGTAGTCGCCACGTTGGTGGCCAGCGGCGGCGGCCCGGAAGCCGTCGCATTGTGGTGGGCGTTGGCCCTGGGCGCCGGCCTGGGTGGGAACGCCACCGCGATCGGGGCCAGCGCCAACGTGGTGGTCACCGGTATCGCCGCCCGCGAAGGACACCCCATCTCCTTCGCGACATTCACCCGCTACGGCCTCGTCGTCACCGCCGTCACCGTTCTGATTTCCTGGCCCTACCTCTGGCTCCGCTACTTCGTCCTGGCCTGACCAAAACCACTCAAGACCCCCAGAGAAAATCTGGGCTGGAGGCACGATCAGCCAGTTCGGCACCACCCGCCTCCGGGCAGACGGCCGCAATCGGGCGTGCGGGTGCCAGCTGGCCCAGCCTGTACCGGCCCGACGTCCCCCGCACGGCCGTTAGTTTAGGAGATCGGGCGGCCCGTCGCCCTGGTCGGTGCCCGCTCAGGAGCTGCGTGTTTCCTGGCACATGCCTTGGCGATCTCACGTTTCGTCGGTCCTCGGGTGCGGAGTGAACGCCACCCCATGCACTGTGTGGACCGAGGCCTCGTCGAGCTCGCCGGGCATCCCGATGAGGGGCGCGATTCGCTTCCATGCGCCGGGGTGCGCTAGTTGGTAGCTGCGCAGCACCCGCAGGGTGTCTGCGTCATCCAGGAACCGGTGCTCGGGACGCACCCATCGTTCGGCTGCGATCCGCAGCTCCAGGGCCGGCGCGGCCTTGAGATTGCGATACCAGTCGGGGTTCTTGCCCCACGCGGCGATGACCACAACCTCGGGGATCCTCGCGGTGTAGCCCACGACCTCGAGGACCACTTCCCGGCGGGCGCCGGTGCGTCGGCCGCGGTGGGCGATGTAGACGAACCTGTGGCCCAGCAGCCGACCGAGACCGGCACGGTAGAACCAGATCGGTGCCCGGAGCAGGTGTTTGAGCAAACCGGTGGGTTGATGTTCGACCAGCGCCATTGGGTTCCCTCAGTAGTGTCGATCCCCGGACCCGCGCCAGCGCCGTGAGCGTCCCGGTGTGTCAGAGATCCAGGGACGGAAAGCACCGCGCCTGCGGCCAGCTTCCGCGGGTCCAACTCGACGCTTCCCACCCTCAAGGCGGCGCAACGAAGGGAGCATTTGTCTGTAACACTGTTGCTATCTACAACGATTGTTCCACGTGACGACAACTCAAATGAGCCATGGGAATGCCGTGCCCCCGCGCCGTTGCCTTCGAGAACGGCGCCGTGACTGGAAGCACCGAAACCTGGGCTCGGCCGGCGTGGCTCAGTCCCGGACGGTCCACGCCAAAAGGTTGAGCGTCCGCGCGGTGTTGGTCCTCATGCCAACTCGAAACAGGCTGTCGCGGCGAGGTTCATCCGGTTCGTGCCACGGTCGTTGAACGGGCGGCCCGGTGAACGCCATACGCGTCGCATTAGTGTTGTTCTGTGTGTTGCCGCTGCAGCCTGGGCCTGCTTTCCGGAGTCGAGAAGCGCACCGTTCATCGGCACGCCAGGCGGATCACGGTGGGTCCGCCGCCAGCGGACGAGTGGCGATCGGTCCGGAGTCCACAGGTCCGGACGGTTCCCTGGCCGGCACGATCCTTCACCGGTCGGGTTGTCTTATCGCCGCGTACCAGCTGAACAACGATCGACCCGTACGAGACGGTGAGGTCACGCCTCACCAATGATTCGCCCGGATGCGGCAGACTTGGTCTCATGGCCCGCGGCACCGACGTCGACTCCGTCACCGAGGCCGTACTCACCGCTTCGCGGCTCCTCGTCGCGGTGTCGGCCCGCTCGATCGCCGCCGTCGACGAGACCATCACCCTTCCTCAGTTCCGGCTGCTGGTCATCCTGCACAGCCGGGGACCACTCAAACACGCCACGCTCGCGGAGTACATGGGTGTCACCCCATCCACCGCCACCCGCATGGTTGATCGACTCGTCAGCATCGGGATGCTGACCCGCAGGGCGAGCCCGACCTCACGGCGGGAGATCCTCATCGATCTCACCGCCGACGGCGACCGGGTGGTTCGCCAGGTCACGGCCCACCGCCGACGGGACATCGCCCGGATCGTCGCGCGAATGGACGCCGGTACCCGCCAGGGGTTGATCGATGCGCTGACGGCGTTCGCCGAGGCGGGCGGTGAACCGCCCGCCGGCGACCACATGGACGCCGCCTGGATCTGACCTGTCGGCGCCCAATCACCTGCCGTGGATCCCGCTGGCGCAGGACACGGCCTGATCGATTCCCGCCTGGGGCCATCGGATGTCCGACCTGCTGTTCAGACCGGGCCTTTGCGCCTACCTATGACAGTCCGCAGGGACTGTTTGACGGTGCAATACTTGCGCCATGGCCCAGACCGGTGCCCCGGACCGGCCAGTATCCGTTCTGGATGATCCTGCATGGTTCGGCGCCGTGATGGGGAGCGGCGGAACGGCGATCGTCGCGTCCATGCTGCCGGGCCGGATCGAGTTCTTGACCGCGGTCGGCGATGTCACCTCGGTGCTGCTGCTGGTGGCCAGCGGCGCGGCGTTCGTCGGCCTGTTCATCCGCGACTTCCTGGTCAAGCGACTCGGTCGCGGGCTGGGTAACAGGTTGCGTTCCCCTCGGACCGGTCCGGCGTACGCGACGATCCCGGGCGCCGTCAACGTCCTGGCGGTCGGGGTGATCAACGTCTGGCCGGCGACGATGTCCACCGCGGTCGGGTGGGGTGTGCTGGCCGCGTTGGCCGGAGTGGGCACGTTCCTCGGGCTATGGCTGACGGTGACCTTCTTCGTCGCAGCCTTCGAGCACGAACAGTTTCCGGCCCAGGACATCTCCGGGATCTGGTTCATCCCCGAGACGGTGGTGCTGCTCGGGTCCGTGCTGTTCGCCCAGCTCGCAACGACTGGGCCGGCGGCCGCTCAGCGCGGATTGGAGGTGCTGGCGGCCGCCTTGCTCGGGGCCGGTGGGCTGCTGTTCGGCCTCACCGCGGTGATCTTCGTCAATCGCCTCGTGCTGCACCCCGGAGTTCATCGCACCGGCGCGCCGGCCATGTGGATCATGATCAGCCCGCTGGCCGTCACCTCCCTTGCGCTGCAATCCGTCGCCGGCGCCGACCAGACGCTCGGCGGATCGTGGACATCAGCGATGCAGGAGGTCGCCACATTCGGCGCCGCGGCGCTGTGGGGATTCGCGCTGTGGTGGATCGCCGCAGCCGCAGTCATCACCCGGCACGCCGGCAGGGCCGCACTGACCTACACACCCGCCGACTGGGGATTCGTGTTCCCCTCCGCCGCCATGGTCATCGCGACCCTGACCCTTGGCCGCCGGTGGCAGTCCGCACTCGTCGAGGTGATCGGATTCGGGCTCGGGGTGCTGCTCGCGCTGGTGTGGGTCACCGTGGCCACCGGGGCGATCATCAGCGTGCACCGGGGGAGGCGCCGGAAAGCCTGACGCCGCGGAAGGTCGCCGGTACCCGTTGCGGGGACAGGGATTTGATCGAGCATTCCGAGAAGTCGCAGCACCCCAACCCGGTGGCCGGGACGAGCCTTGATGCCCACCGCCAGCATCAACTGGTCGATGTTCGCTTGCCGGCGGAGCCGTGGGTTGCCGGGACCTGTCACACGGAGTTGAGTCACAGGCATGACAGCTGGCCAGCCGGACGTTACCGCCGCACCGGTGGTCGTCGGCGTCGACGGGTCGGAGGGCTCCCAACGGGCGCTCCGTTGGGCCGCGGAGTACGCCCGGATGAGCGGGGCACCGCTGCAGGCGGTGATGGCATGGGACCTGCCCACTAATTACGGAATGCCCGCCAACTACGACGACGTCGACTTCACGAAAGAAGCGGAGGCAAGACTCGAGCAGACCCTGGCCGCCGTCGGCGACCTGGGAGCCGTCCAGCAGCGTGTCGAGCAGGGTCACCCCGCGGCCGTACTGGTGTCGGCCTCGGATCATGCCCGGCTGCTGGTCATCGGTTCCCACGGCCACGGCGCCTTCGCTGCATCGCTGCTTGGATCGGTCAGCCACAAATGCATCCATCACGCCCAATGCCCGGTCGTCGTCGTCAGGGAAAAGTCCAACACCTGACGGCCGCCGGGGAAAGCAGTCGCGCTCCTACCGCCGGCGGACAACGACCCTGACTTTGAGAAGACCGGGCGGCGGTCACGCCATCGTGAGGCCGCCGCCCGGTGTGTGATTCTCAGCGCTCCTACGCGGTGGACTGCGCGCCGGCCAGTTGCGGGGCGTCGCCGACGCCGTAATAGAGGACCAGGAAGGCCATGATGTCGTCGATGTGCGGCAGTAGGTCTGGGAGGTAAGTGGTGACCGCGTTCCGGGCGGCGGAGAACGAAGTCGTGGTAGCTGCTGGTGCGGCCTCTGACGAACGGTTCCAGCGTGCGGATCAGTTCGTAGTTGCTGGCGATGTTCAGTGATGCCAGCGCTTGCTCGAGTGGTTGCTGCGCGGTGCCGACCGGGGCGAGTACCCGGCTGACGTAGGTGACCCGGTGCATGACCCGCCACGCCGCTGGTCGTTTGCCGTCCTGGCGGGCCTGCCGCAGTGCGACCGCGGACGGGTCGCTACTTTGTTCCAGCCAGATCGGGTCGACGACCCGGTTGTAGAAGGCGTCGTAGTTGTCCGGGCGTGGTGCGAGGTAGAAGGTGAGCCACCGGTAGGCGTCGACCTTCCCGGGTGCCTTCACGTGCTGCCCGGTGCCGTCGACAACCGTGATGTCCTGTTCACCGCCGGCCAGCACGTCCACTTCGAAGGCATGCTGCGAATCCATCGTCTTGGTGACCGAGAGGTCGAGGTGTCCGCCGAACATCGCGGACAGCTCGAAATTGACGGCGAACCCGAAGATGGACACGTCGGCGCTGAGCGTTCCACCGGCCATGCCCTGGAAATGGTAGGCACCGCCGACGGTTTCGCTGTAGGTGTCCAGTGTCGAGGTGGTTTCGGCGAATTGGCCGCCGTCCGCCGTCCAGACGTAGTTGTTGACCACATCGCGGGTGATCGTCGGCGGCATGTCCGGTAGTTGCCCGCCGGAGAGCTGGTTCGGGTCGACGCTGTGCTGGGCGAACAGGGTGGACAGCTGCTGTTCCTGCTGCTGGATCTGGGTTTTCAGCCCGTACGCCTCGATGGGCTTGTAGTAGCTCAGGTCCGGTGAATAGGTGAGCGCGTTGGGGTAGTCGGTGTCTACGTCACCGCCGACCTTGCCGTCCAGCACGCCCTGCTTGGTGTACCGGGGGTCGATCGGGAAGGTGATGATATTGAAGTCCTTCGGGATATCGGGGTTGGGTTTCATCTGGTAGGCGACCAGCGCGCCGGTGTGGGCCAGTCGCAACGCGAAGATGTCCGCGGTCTGGGATTGGACCAGGGCGAAACCGGTGTTGTTGGGGACGAACCGGGCGCCGACGGCGGGGTGCGCGGGCGTTGCCTCTTTGTTGCCGGTCAGGCTCAGGGTGCTGACTCGGGTGTGGGTGGTGCCCTGGCCGCTGCTGGTGTCGTTGAGCCAGGACAGTGAGGTCTCGAAGGTCGCCTTCGCGGTGAAGGTGACGCCGACGTCGGCGGCGGAGGTCAGTTCGATCTCGCCGACGCCGATGCCCAGTGGGGCCTCCAGTTCCAGCAGCCCGACGAAGGTCTGGGCCTGCGCGCCCTGCCCGGCGGCCAGCTCGAAGCTCGCGTTGAATCCGGAATCCCTGGTGGAGCCGTAGGTGTAGGTGGTGGTGGTGGCCTCGGTCAGCGCCACCGAACTCGTCCCGGTGTAGGAGTCCTGGACGGTGAGGTTCTCGCTGGGCACCGGTGGCGCGCCTTCCAGGTAGCCGATGAGCTGCGGGTCGAACTGCGCCTGCCCCACCCATTGGGTGGCCAGGTCGCCGACCTTGAATCCGGTGACCAACCGCCAGCTGCCCGCGGTGTCGACGAACGTGTACGCCCGTTTGAGCACGCCGGTGGTGGCGCCGGTGACGTCTGTTTCCAAGGCCGCGTACTCCGCGGCCGCGGGCGGGCTGTCGATGAGCCCGTTGAACCTGGTCCGCAGGCCGAGCACGGCGTTGCGGGCCAGCGGGGTGTCCTCGCCGATCGGTGCGGTGGACAGCACCCACCCGCCGCCGGTCAGCGACAGGTCGTTGCCGCGCAGGCCGTTGTCTTCCACCATCGCGCCGGCACCGAACGGGTAGTACGCCACCAGGTCGGCGAAACCGCCGGTCAGCCGGCCGAACAGGTTGTCCTGCAGCTGTTGTGCGGTCCGGGTCACCCGCCAGACCCGCAGCTCCTCGAGCTGTCCTTGGAAGAACTCGACAGGCTTGGCGTTGCCGAGCGCGCCGAGGGTGAACTGCTGATCCGCCGCGGTCAGCGACGCCGGGTCCAGGGGCGTGGTGGCCACCGGGACGCCGTCCAGGTAGATCGTCAGCGTCGAGCCCCGCCCGTCCGGGGTGTGCACCCAGGACACCGGGCCGTGCAGGGTCGCGTGCTGCCGGCCCTTGCTGTCGGAGGCGACGTTGCCCAGGCCGTCCTGCATCCGCCACCAGGACACCAGGCCGACCTCACCGCCGGTGAGGGGTGCGCCGATGACGGGCGCCTCCCGGGCGGCGCTCCACAGCCGCACCTCCGACAACGCCCCCCGCAGGCCCAGCGCGGTGGAGCCGGGCCCGAAGGCGCGGCCGATCAGCGTGACACCCCCGCTGGAGCCGACGTCGGGCCCGTCGTAGCGCTGCACGGCGCCGACCTGCACGCCGTCGGCGTAGAAGGTGATGTCGTTCCACGCGGACACCACCGCGGAGCCGCCCTTGACGCCGGCGTTGCTGGTGTCCACCTGCACGTTGTGCTTGCGGGTGACCGCGACCCGCCGGAACACGCCCGGCGAGAGCACCCCCGCGGCGGAGGAGAACGTATGCACGCCATGGTGTTTTGTCCTCGAACGCGAACACCAGGCTGCCGTCCCGGGCCACCCACAGGCCGTATGGGACGTCGTCGCCGGTGCCGTCGTCCAGCACCCCGCGGGTGATGATCCCGTGCGGCGCGGACAGGTCGTCGACCCGCACGCCGACCTCGATGGTCAGGTCGCGGCTCAGGTTCAGTGCGGGAGCGTCGCCGGCGTCCAGGTACCCGCCAGTGGCGACCTGCACCCCGTAGAACTGTTCGAACGTCGCGGCCACGTGCGTCCACGCCCCGGCGGGCACCCACGGCACGGTCTCCGCGCCCTGGTTGCCCACCGTCGCGAACACCGAGTACACCGGGTGCGGGCCGGGGTTGGCGACGCTCAGCCCGGTGACCGTGCCGTCGTGCCGGGCCGGTGTGCCGTCCCGCATGACCTGGCCGTTGTACCGCCAGACCCCGGCCAGCGACGGCTCGGTGCCGGCCAACGGGGTGTTCATGGTCGCGGCGATGTCGGCCGCGGATGCGTCCGGTGTTCCAGATCCGGACCTCGTCGATGTCGCCGGTGAACGGGCGGTCCCCGAACAGCGAGTTACCGATGGTCCATCCACCGTTGACGCTGATCGCGCCGGTCGGGTTCGTCGTCGATCCCACCGGCACCCCGTTGTGGTACAGGTGCCAGGCGGTGCCGTCGTAGGCGGCTGCCAGGTGCACCCAGGTGTTCAGGTCGGTCGCGGGCATGGCCACGGAGATGACCGGGTCGGTCGTCGGGGTGTTGGTGTAGACACCGAGCTGGTAGGTGCCGTTGACCAGTCTCAGGTACACCTCGGCGGGCGGGGCGGCCGTGTACCCGCGGGCGATGATGTCCTGCAGCCCCGCCGACGTCGTCGGCCTGATCCAGGTCTCGAGGGTGATCTGCCCGGTGATCGACAACGCCGGCACGTTCGGCAGCGACACCAGGTGCCCGGCGACGCCGTCGAAATGCAGCGCGGTGTTGCGCTGCCGCACACCCAGCCCGTAGGCCGAGGTGTCGGAGTGGTGCACCAGCATCCGGCCGACGCCGGCGCCGGTCGGGTTCATCCAGGTTTCCACGGACACGTCGCCGGTGACGTCGAAGCCGGCGAGCCGGCCCAGAGCGGGCGGCGAGGCAACCTGCGGCGTGCCGCCGACCGGCTTCGTGCTGACCGGGCTGGCGTCGTGGTCGGTCAGGGTGCCCCGATCCATGTACAGGTAGGCGGCCAGGCCGGCCTCGCTACCGGCCAACCGGTGGCTCATCCCGTCGATGATCTCCTGCGGGCCGAGTGGTCGGTTCCAGATCCGGATGTCGTCGATGTCCCCGGTGAAGAACCGGTCGGTGCCGACGCCGTTCGTGCCGACTGCCCAGCCGGCCGCGACCGGCACGGCACCGATCGGGTCGATCGTGGAGTTCAACAGCAGGCCGTTGCGGTAGAGGCGCCAGGCGGTGCCGTCGTAGACGCCGGCCAGGTGCACCCAGGTCCCGTAGTCCCCGCCCGGGACAGGTGCGTCAGTGAAGTGGTCGGTGCCGTTCCAAGAACCGATCTGGTAGTTGCCGTTGAAGATCCGCAAGTAGACCTCGCCCTGCGGATTGGTGGACGCGCCGCGGGCCACGATGTTGGCAAACCCCTTGGGGGCGGCCGCGGGTCGCACCCACGCCTCCAGGGTGATGGTGCCGGTGATGTCCAGATCGGCGGCCGTGTCGAGCATGACGCCGGAGGAGCCGTTCAGCCGCAGCGCGGTGTTGGCCATCACCCCGGCGCGGGTGCTCGTCCCGTTGAAGTCCACCGTCGTTCCGGGCGGGGAGGCGAACCACCGGCAGGACGGCGTCGCGCCCAGCGACTGGGCCGCTCCGAGTTGCACCGCGCCGCCGGCACTGCGGGCGTCGACGCCGACGAGCAGCGACCCTGCCCGCAGGTCGGCGCCGGCGCGGGTCGAGGTGGCCTGCGCGGTGTCGTAGGCCAGCCGTTGCACGGCGCTGTCCGCGGTGATCGACACGGTCTGCGGCTCGACCGCCACCGACATCGCGCCGCGCGGCGCCGTCGCGGTGGTGGTCAGCACCTGGCCGGCGACGCTGAGCAGCGACCCGGCGCCGGTGGGTACCGCCAGCGGCGAGGTCAAGGTGAGGGTGTCCACCTTGCCGGAGGCCGCGGCAACGGTGCCCACGAAGACCGGCTGGGTGGTTCCGTTCACGATGCCGGCGAGCGTCGCCGCGTCCCGCGGCACCCCGGTCCAGGTCTCGGTGACCGGGACCGCGCCGGGCAGCGTCACCACCAGGGTGCAGGTGCTGTCGTCGGACCCGGCGGTGACCTGCACCGACAGATCGTCGTAGTCGGCGGCGGCGGAGCGCGCCACGAAGGTGAGCTCGCCGGTCTCGGCCGGTTGGTGCAGCATCGCCCGTCCGGTGAAGGTGTCGTAGTAGGCGAGCAGGAATTCCTCGCCGGCGTCCTGGAAGTACAGGGTGACCCGGCCCATCGCGCTGTCCACCAGCATGGGGGCCCCGGTGGCCGGCGCGAAACCCAGCACCGCGCCGGCCGTGGTCAGCCCGGATCCGTCGACGTGCAGCAGCGGCATAGGCAGCACGGTGTCGCCGTTGAGTAGGCGCTGCAGCGTGTCCAGGTTGGCCTGCGCGGCCGCGAGTCGCCCCTGATCGGTGGTGAGCGTGGCGGTCAGCGCGGCCAGCTTCGCCGGAATGGCGGCCTGGTAGTCCTGCAGGCCGGTCCGGGCCGCCTGGACGTCTCGCTGAGCCAGATCGACGAAAGGCTGCAGGAACGCGGCGAACCCGGTGCCGGGGTTCTGCAGGCTGGCCAGCCTGGAGTTCGCGAACACCAGAGTGTTGATCGCCTGGGTGGCGCCGGCATCCTGCAGGGTGACCGCGCCCGTGACACCGCCGGCAAGTGCGCTGGCCACCGCGTCCTGTGCGGCCAGAATGGCGGTGATCGCGGTCTTGTCGTCGGCGACGGTGTGCGTCAGGGTCGCCACGTCGGCCTTCGCGCCGAACACGCCTGCCAGCACATCGGCGCCGGTGCCGGGGCCGCCGCCGGGGACGTCCAGCTCGCTCAGGCTGACCTCACCGGGTAACTGGGCCAGGGTGCCGTCCACGCCGACGCCGAAGTCCACCGCGACGACCGTCGGTGTGGCCGCCGCGGCGGTGGTCGCGGCACCGGGAGTGCCGGGCGGGGAGGTGGCGCCGGTGACGGCGGCGAGCATGACCCGCGCGGCCTGCTTGAGCGGTGCGGGCTGCGCGCCCGGGTAGCCGCTGACGGCGTTCTCCTGCTGGTAGTACAGGGTCGCGGTCAGGCCGCCGGTGACGCTGCGGCCTGTCAGCCGCAGGGCCGACCGGGACAGCCCTGGGGCCACCGCGATCGGTGCGTCCGAGGTCACCCACGCCGGGCCGTCGAGCAGTGCCGTGGCGCCGGAGGCGGCATCCCAGGTCGCGGTGCCGGTGCCTTCGTCGAACCGCCAGTACCCCACCAGTCCGGCCTCCAGCCCGGTGAGGGTGGAATGCCGGCCGGCCTGGATGTCCTGCGCCGCCAGCGCGACCGCCCAGATCCGGATGTCGTCCAGCCGTCCGGCGAACCCGCCGGTGGGAGCGCCGAACGCCGCGACCGCTGTCGGGCTGGGCACCGCCGTGCCGAAAGCGTTGGACGCGAACTGGATCTGCCCGTTCACGAACACCTGCAGTTGCCCGGCGGCGTAGGTCACCGCCAGGTGGTTCCACTCCCCCGACGCCAGGATCGGCGGCGTGGTGACGTCACGGAAGGTTTGGCCGTCGCCGAATCCGACGCGCAGGGTCTGCGGATCGGGGAGCCAGATCGACGGCCCGGCGGCTTTCGGGTCGCCGACACCGCTGATCAGCACCCGTTCCCCGGTGGCGGCCGGATCGGGCGCCAGCCAGCTCTCGATGGTGAACTCGGTGCCCGTCGCGCGGGCGCCCTCGATGGTGACGACACCGGTGCCGTCGGTCGGGAAGGACAGCGCGGTGCCGGACGCACCGCCGCCGGGGACCTTGGCGACGAGGGTCTTGCCGCACGCCATCGTGGGATCGGAGACCGCCGGCCTGGGGCAGGTGCCGGCCGTGACGGCATAGACGTCGGGATGATCGGTGCAGGTCAACGGCTGGGTACCGAGGGTGTCGAAGAGCCCGTCCGCGGTCCGCTCGACGCTGTAGGACCAGAGCACATCTCCGGCGGCGTCATGGGCGAACAGCTGCCAGCGGAACACCTCGGCGACCTGGGTGGGCACCAGGGTCGCGGCGAAGCGGCCCTGGGTGACGGAAGGGACGAACCGTAGGTTCTGGGTGGGCTCGACGAAGGGTTGCCTGTTCAGGTCGGCGGCACCCAGGCTGTCGGTGGTCCCGGCCGGGCGGGTGCGGCTGCGGCTGCGCTGGTAGCGCACCTCGAGTTTGGGTTCCAGGGTGCTGCCGACCAGCACGAACCGGTCGACGAGCACGGTGCCCGCGACGGTGGGGATCTGCCGGCCGTTCGCGTCCAGCACCGGCGCGCCGGTCGCGTCGCTGACATACGCCATGTTCTGGTGGTCGGCGATGACCTCACGCGCCTGGGTCACCGCATCGGGGGTGGCCTTCGGGTCGACCAGCACCAGCTGCGCGGCGTTGACCGCGGCAGCGCCGGGGTCGGTGATGGCCTGCCGGAACACGTACAGGTAGCGGCCGTCGGACACGACCTGGAACGGGACCGCAGCGGTGAACCGCGCGGTGGTGGACAGGAACGGGTCGGTCTCATCTGGACGCACGGACAGACCCGGCGGTACCGCGATGGTGCTGCCCGCGCGGACGGTGGGCACCGCGGACTGGTCCGCCACGCCGAACCCGACCGACGCGATTTCCCGGGCGAACGTCAACGTCCGCGGATTCGGCGACCAATGGTCGGCGTCCACCATGCTCATCGAACCGCCGGCACCGAAGTCCAACACCGTGTAATAGATCCTTCGTTTGGCGTCCATCGCGAACGCGAGGACGACACCGTTGTGCCGGACCATCGCCGGGAAACGATAGTTCACGTCGGCGTAGGTCTTCACGAAAAGGTCTGACGTCGTAATGGTGGACATTTGTTCATTTCCTCCGGCGAGAACGGAAACGGCTCGGACAGCCGCCTTCTGTGGACGCTGCCGTACGGCCCGCGTCTGTGGTCTGGCCCATCAGCGTCCCGCGCGGGCCCGCCTGTCGATTCGACCCGCGGTACCTCACAGCCTGGCTGATTGCCCCAGCGAATTCGGTGGTGCATACCGGTTCTTATCCGCAGGGCTGCACGCACCCCAATGCGGGAATCGACGGCCGGTCGGGGCCGATAATCACGGCCCTTTCGGAGTCGTTGCCTTCCCCGACGCATCCACGAGCACGATGCAGGCGCACGCCCAACGGCGTGGCCCTCTCTTCGAACCTTCTGTGACCAAACATCTTTGACTATGGTGCGCAACCGGACGCTGCCGTTACATCCGGACCCGGAGCCACCGTAAACCCGGCGCTGTTAGCAGCCGGTAAGACCGCGCGGCGGTCAGATCGACGCTGAGACACGCCCACGATTCCCAACACCCGGCGATGAGCCTGAACGGGAGTCACCTCCCGAGCGGCCGGGTAACCCGCTGTCTCGACCCAGTTTGCCGAGACCCGCTTTTTTGGGATCGTGAACAGAGCGCTCTGGGTCTACAGTCCACCCAGGAAATGAGTGAGGTGAAGGCGATGGCGACAGCGGATCTCGTCCTCGAGGGCGGCGGCGTCAAGGGCACCGGCCTGGTCGGCGCGATCACCGCGCTCACCGAACACCAGGATTCATACCAATTTCACAGAATCGCCGGGACGTCGGCCGGCGCGATCGTCGCCTCGTTCCTGGCCGCAGGGATCAACCCGGTCGCATTGAAGCAGATCATGACCGAGCAGGACTTCTCCCAATTCGAGGACGAACCCGCGATCTTCACACACCTCAAACCGTTCGGCGAGGCGCTCGGTCTGCTCTTCCACGAAGGCCTGTTCGCCGGGGACGCTCTGCACACGTTCATCGCCCACAACCTCGCGCAGCACGGAGTGACCACCTGGGGTGACCTCAAAATCGACGACGACGAACTGCCGCCCGAGCAGCGGTACAAGCTGACGGTCGTGGTCTCCGACGTCTCCCACGGCCGTGAGCTGCGGCTGCCGTGGGACTACCGCGGCACCCTCGGTATCGATCCCGACACCCAGCTCGTCGCCGACGCGGTGCGGTCGTCGGCGGGCATTCCGTTCTTCTTCCGGCCGTACCGGTTGCCGGCCGCCAGAGAGTTCTCGGCCGGTCACGGCTACGTGCTGGGCACCGACGGCGGGATGCTCTCGAACTACCCCATCGACATCTTCGACCGACCCAACGCTGCCCGCTGGCCCACCTTCGGGGTCAAACTCTCCGCACGGCAACAAGTGACCACGTCGATGTGGAAATCCGACGCGAACGCGCTGCAACTGGCCTCGTCATTGGTCTCCACCATGACCGACGCCCGCGACCAGCTACACGTCGACGACCCGTATTACGCCAGCCGCACGATCTTCATCGACACCACCGGGTTCTCGTCAACGAACTTCCACCTCACCACCACGGACAAATTGACGCTGTTCACCAACGGGCACAACGCCGCCAGGCAGTTCCTGACCACCTGGGATTACCAACGATGGTTGGCGACGAACGCACCACGCGCCCCCCGCGCACCGTTCGACGCCACGAAACCCGCGCCGGCAACGATCCCGCAAGCCTCTGGGGCCACGGCCGCGGTCCCGGCTCCTCCCGCCGAACGGGACACCCTGCAATAGGCGCGCCAACGCTGGAATCGGTCAGTGACCCGCCGGCCAAGGATGCGACCGTGCCGAAACCCGCGTCATCGGCGCCGGCGACCAGAACGACCACCGACCACCACCGAACGGCAGCGCCACCAACCGCCGGCGACGCCTTTTCGGCCACTGCTCGTCGCCAGCGGATCCAAGAGTGTCGACTGGGCTCACATCCCGAAGTGGGTGCGACGCACCGCTGCGATGGCCTCCTGCGGTCCGCTCACCTCGATCTGCGCCACAGCCTGGCGCCCGAAGATGTAGACAAGTAGTTCTCCAGGAGTGCCGCTGAGTCGAACCAGCGGCTCGCCAGATCGAGCCAATACCCGCTCGCCGGTTCCCGACCATTCGATCTCGAGCCCGAAACCCTGGAACCGCCGACTGAGGAAGCGGCTCCCAACGGCGGACGTTTCGCCATAAGGCGGCATCCATCGCCGACGTGAGACGACGAACCCCCACTCTGTTCGCCGGCGAACGTCCTCATGGTGAACAAAGAACTCGTTGAGAGTCGGAAAAGAACGAACCCATGTCTTGTGTCCGTCACATTCGACACCGGGTGACCCGCGGACTCACCTCACCCGGGCAACGGGGATCTTCTGCGCGGCGACCAGCCGTCCATCGTTGAACTCCGCCGGCAGAAGGATCTCGTAGCGGCGTTTGGGCACGTCCGATTTTCCCACAACCGTCGCCGACCCGGCATGCGAGAAGCACGGCGGCCCCCGAAATGCGCACCTCACAGGCGGGTATCGCATAGCTCATCGCGTCCGGCCGCCGGGCAATCAGCGAATGCTGCTGCACCGTGGCCGGGCACTCTGCGCGCAGTGTTGGAGGAGTACTACCGTGCCTGACCGCGCACACCCCGCTGCGTGTCCGGATGGCTGTGTAACCTCGCAGCCGTTTGCAGGACTCACCACTATCACGATCCAACAAGGCAATCATCGTGCCGAGTGCGTTCCGATCGCAGCGACTGAGGGAGGGAGGGACCGGTGACCGCTCAGCGTGTGCTCAGCTGCCGCGAGATCGTCGAACTGGTCACCGCCTACCTCGAAGGTGACCTCGACGCCGACGTCACCACCGCCCTCGAAACGCACCTCGACGTCTGCCCCGGCTGCGCGCGGTACGTGGAACAGATCCGCGAGACCGTCGCCACGCTCGGTGATGTCAGCTCGGACAACCTTTCCACCCAAGCACCGGAAAGCCTGCTGGAGGCCTTCCGGGATTTTCGGCGGCCGACGACCGACCGGCCCCGACAACATCTGAAACCACCAGGCTGGCTGAGCATACTGCCCAGCCCGGGTATGGGCGCTTGCCCAGCCCCGACCGCGAAACCCCAAAGCGGCCAGGGGATCCCGTTGACCGATCCGGGATCTCGGCAGCTCGGGGGGTCAGGGACGAAGTGTGCGACCTGCTCGACCGAGCGGGGTCCGCCCGCCCGGGTACCGGTCGTCCGGCCCCGGAAGCGCTCGGGATCGACCGTCGGCCGGCCGTTTCCGTCGTCCTCGGCCACCCTCAGGTCAACCACGGTTCGGCTCTCCCGGACGCCGCGGGACTTGGCCCGGTTGACCAGGATGGAAAACGTCCAGGTGCGCAGCGACGCGCGCCCCTCGAAGCGATCCAACCCCTTCAGCATGCCCAGCCAGGCGTCCTGCACTTTGTCCTCGGCCGACTGGTTGGTCGACACGAAGTTCCGGGCCAGTCGGAGCATCGCCGGTGACCACGCGCGGACGAGCTGAGCTAAGAGGCTGTGATGTTTAACCTCGTTTACGGGGTGTTAGGCGTTACGGTTGCGGTATGGCAGATCTGGCGGACTCGGTCGCGCGGCGGTACGCGGTGTTGCGACCGCATCTGTCGGAGTTCCAACGGCGGTTGTGGCTCGGCGCGGAGGCCGCGGAACTGGGACCGGGTGGGGTCGGCATCGTCGCCGCGGCGACCGGAGTGGCGTCCGACACGGTCCGCCGGGGCCGGAAAGAGGCCGATGACGGGACCGCCCCGGGGTCTGGGCGGTCGCGGCGTTCTGGGGGCGGCCGGAAACGTGCGGAGGCCCATGATGGGGAACTCGTCGCGGCGTTCGAGTTGTTGATCGACCCGGTGACCCGCGGAGATCCGATGTCGGCGTTGCGGTGGACGTCCAAATCGATCCGCACCTTGACCGCAGCGATGCGCGAGAAGGGTCACCAGGTCAGTGATTTCGTCATCCGCCGGCTGCTTCGAGAGCAGGGCTACAGCATGCAGGCCAACGTGAAGACCGCCGAAGGCGGGCAGCACGTCGACCGGGACGCCCAGTTCGCCTACCTGAACATTCAGGCCGGCGAGTACACCGCGGCCGGCGACCCGGTGATCAGCGTGGACACGAAGAAGAAAGAACTCATCGGGGCGTACAAGAACAGCGGCCAGGAATGGCACCCCGCCGGGCAACCCGAACACGTGAAGGTCCACGACTTCATCGACCCCGCACTGGGCAAGGCCAACCCCTACGGGGTGTACGACGTCGCCAACAACACCGGCTGGGTCAGCGTGGGCACCGACCACGACACCGCCGCGTTCGCCGTGAACACCATCGCGACCTGGTGGGTGCAGGTCGGACAACCGTTACACCCGAACGCTTCCCGGTTACTGATCTGCGCCGACGGTGGCGGCTCCAACGGCTACCGCACTCGCCTGTGGAAGACCGAACTCGCCAAACTCGCGGATCGGACCGGCCTGACGATCACCGTCTGCCACCTCCCGCCAGGCACCAGCAAGTGGAACAAGATCGAACACAGACTGTTCTCGCACATCTCGATGAACTGGCGGGGCAGACCCCTGACCAGCCACGAAGTCATCGTGCAGACCATCGCCGCGACCACCACCAGCACCGGACTGACCGTCCGCGCCGAACTCGACGAAGCCCCCTACCCCAAGGGAATCAAAATCCCCGACGAAGAGATGAACGCCCTCGCAACCAGCGGAATCCTCACCAGACACGAGTTCCACGGAGAATGGAACTACACACTGCACCCCACGACGCGCCCCACACCTGGCTAAGTTAATTCATCACGGGCTCTAAGGTCGCCTCATCGCCGGCGCGGAGGCTCTCGAGGAGGTCCTGATCCGTGCCGGTCTGAACACCGGCACCGGTTGGTGGCGCGTCCATCGAACCCCCCTTTTGC
Source organism: uncultured Actinomycetota bacterium (assembly GCA_963709895.1). Classification (GTDB taxonomy): domain Bacteria; phylum Actinomycetota; class Actinomycetes; order Mycobacteriales; family Nakamurellaceae; genus Nakamurella. Next base: position 69,440 of record CAVPYD010000027.1, read on the forward strand.
GGTTGACCGTCGTAGCGTCCCGCATCAGGGGTAACTCTCGCCTGCCCAACGACACATCGTTGACGTCCCTGGCCCCGCCGGCGCGAGATCCCGGAGGCGGTACCGGTCCCTGCCGATCAGGTCTGGGCACCAGTTCTGTCGGGTGCATCAGGCGAGCGTCGCCGAAAGCGGCTCTGCGATCACGTGTCTGACTTCTGCTCCGTGCACGATATATGTCGGGGACCGTTCCTCGGAGACGGTCACCTGGTAGCAAGAAGGGCTCCATGATCCCTGCGACAGCCTCGAAGGGCTGCTGTCAGCGATGGGCCGCAACGGGCGGTGCCTCGATTCCCGTACGGGACCTGGAAGCAAAAGGGAAAAGTCTCGCGTCGACACGACCATTTTGACCTGGGCATTTCAGGTTTCGTTGCCTCCGAGCCCTACTTCGCGAGCGGCGATGACTGCTTGGGCTCGATCGGCTGCGCCGATCTTGGTGAGGATGTTGGAGATGTGGTTGGCCACGGTTCGAGGCGAGAGGTTGAGCCGCCGGGCGATGGGGCCGTTGGTCATGCCGTTCGCGAGCAGGCTGAGTATTTCTCGTTCCCGTCCGGTGAGTTGGGGGAAGGGCGCTGCGGCCGTGGGCGGGGTGGTGAGCACCGCAAGGAGCCGGGTGGCGACATCGTGCCCGAGTACGGCGTCGCCGTTCGCGACTGCGGTGATGGTGCGGATGACGTCGGCCTGTTGGGCGCCTTTGAGGAGGTAGCCGCGGGCTCCAGCGCGGAGGGCGGCGAGGACGAATTCGTCCTCGCCGTACATAGTAAGCATCAGCACCGCACAGTCGGGGTGATGCGCGCAGATTCGTCGAGTGGCTTCTATACCTCCGATGCCTGGCATCTGGATATCCATCAGCACGACATCGGGAAGGACTTCACCGACGATCTCGACTGCGTCCTCGCCTGAACCGGCCTCGCCCACCACCGCGAACCCATCGACCGAGTTCAGCGACGCGCGTAGGCCCAGCTCGGACGACAGGGTGGTCATCCACTACGACAACGCGAACCGGTTTTGGATCGGTCATGACGTCACCCCGGCCAGGGTCAGCGGGAGTTCTGCGTGCACGTGACCACCACCACCGGGGCGGGGGCCGGCCGACCAGGTGCCGCCCGAGGTCCGCGGTGCGTTCCCTCATCGACGCTGCAGCCCCACTCCGGGCCGCCACGGTGTGGTCGGACCGTCGTCGCAGATGTCCAGAACAGAGACTGTGCGTCGCAGTCATGCTCACCGTGCAGCGGGACGCACCTGAATGCCGGGCCACGTTCGTCACAGCTTCCGCGACGATGCGATAGGCGGTGATCTCGACGGCGGCAGGGAGGTTCGGCAGGTCGTCGGGTAGATCCGTACCGACGGGCAGCACCGAGCGCCGGCGAGGGATTCTGCTCGATGGCCGGGACCAGGCCGAGCTCGTCGAGGCACCGGTGGGCGTAGGGCGTAGACCAGTCGACGAAGTTCAGTGAGGCCTTGGGTGAGGTCGTCCCGCACGTCATCCAGCAAGGAGATCACCTGCGCCACATCGCGGGTCAGCAGATTCGGCAGGCGTCGATACGGGTAGCCGCGGCGGTCAGCAACGGGCCGAGACCATCGTGCAGGTCACGGCGCAGTCTCCGACGCTCTTCTTCGGCGGCGCCGACGACCCGCACCCGGGACCGGGTCAACTGGTCCAACAAGATGGACAGACTGGGCGGCTACGGCTGACTGACGTGCCAGCTGCGCAAGGAGTCTGGCCTCGTCGGCGGGCAAGGTGTGCTGGCCGGGCCGGCGGGTCACCGAAAGCTCACCGATGCTCGCCGATTGGTAGGTGAGCGGAAAATGGTCGGCGTCCGTGCCCATCCGGCCGACGGTGATGGTCGAGGTAATTCCCTCAGGGCCGGCAAGAACCAGCGCCGCCGCCGGCACCCGGAGCTCATCGACAACGGCGTGGAGTAGGCCTTCCAGCAGCTGTCCGGGGTCCGCCGAGGTTTCCAGATGCCCGCCGACGCGGGTGATCACCGCGAAGGGCTCATCGCGGCGCCCGTAGAGGAACCTGTTCACCAGCCGCTGGACTCGCTTCGGGCCGGGAACAAACACATCGCCGCCAGTACCGCCGCCAGCGGGGTCAGCGCCGGATTCAGCGTGCCGGCGGCTTCCACACTCATGCCCACCAGCACCACGTACACACCGGCGACGATGACCGACAGGATGACGTACACCAGGGTCCGGTTCAAGACCAACTCGATACCGTAAAGCTGATGGCGCAGAACCGATGTCACGATCACCAACAGCAGCAGAATGGTGTGGATCTCATACAGCACACGAGCCGTCTGAGTGTCGACCGGCAACACCGGAAGGACGAACCCGATCAGGGCGATGACCGCCAAGGCCCGGAACGCCCGTCGATCCTGGCCCCGGCTGCGGAACCACCGGACCAGCAGCATGCCGCTGCCCAGGATCAGACCGAAGCCGAGCAGGGCATCGAACCCGTCAAACGCCGCGCCGCCCAGCGGATCGCTCAATCCCGCGAACGGACCGTTCGGGTCAGGATGCAGCGGGGCCAGCACACTGCCGACGATCCCGACCGCACACAGCACGACCGCTCCGCCGGACAACCACAGCGTCGGTGGCCGCGGCAGGTGCCCATCAGGGAAGAACAGGTACAAGCCCACCAGCACCGCCGGCTCGATCGAGTACAACCAGGAGCCGAGCCACAAGGCAACCGCGCCCAGGGCAACCCGATGCTCACCCAGCTGTGCGTACACCGCCCACTGCCCACTGAGCACGCCGAGCGCATTCGCCAGCCCGGCAACCAGACAGAGGTAACCCATCGGCGCATCCGGCCGTCGCGACGCCAGCAGCCACCCCGCACCGGCGAACAACGCTGCGGCGACAATCTTCACGGCGACAAACCACCGCTGGCCGAGCATCTCGTCCAGATCCACGGTGGACGGCGGGACCGTCGCCCCCGGTTGACAACGGCCATCAGAACGGCAGCCACACTCACGACCACCGTGACCGCCGCCAGCGCGGCGGCCGGGAGGTGCCGATGCCAGCCCGATGTTCCACCGGCGACCATGACCGGCCCAGCTGTGTCCACCGGACGAGTCTTCCGCGCCCGTCGTCACGATGACACCGGGAAAACTGCACGGCGAAGTCGTGACACCGGACTCATGACGATGTGACCGTTACCGGCCCACGATGATCCCCGTCAATCCGTCCACCCCTCACACTCAGGGGGTTCCCATGATCCCGGTCGCGATGCTGCTGCTCGGCCTGCCCATCGGCAGATTCTGCAGATCGACCCGTCAAGCCGTCATAGTGCTGATCGCAGCATTCCTCGCCGGGCTGATCGTGCAGTCGATCGTGGTGCTCAGCGCCGCGGACGACGGCCTCCCACCCGCCTACTGGCTGGTGCAGATCGCCTCCCTCGCCTGCGGCCTGCTCCTGACGTGGGGCGGCGTGGGGCTCCGCCGCCGAAGCCACCGGCTCGCCTGATCCAAGTTCTGTCATCTTTCCAAGATCGGTCCGCCGATCAACTCCCGAGGAGATTCTCATGCTGATGTTCGCCGCCCGATTAGCTGCCGCCGCCACCGTCACCGTGCTCGCCGCGGGCGCAGCCCCGCATCCACCTGCGCACCATCAAACCCTGACGCTCACCGTTGTTCCCACCGGTCAACAGGTCGTCGGCACCAGCTACTTGGAAACCGACACCGTGTCCCGTGACGGCCAGCCCTTCGGCCTCGACGTGCTTACCTGCCCCGGCGCGGCCCAGGCCGGTGTCACCATCGCGCACTGCACCATCGACTTCGGCCTCGAATCCGGAACGCTGCACGCCAGCATCACCCAGGACAACACCAGCGGAAAGGTCACCGGAACGATCACAGGCGGGACCGGCCGGTACCAACGAGCCACCGGCGGGTATCCGGCCAAGGCACCGACAACGGCGCTTCCCTGAACCTCACACTGAGTGGTACACCGTGAGCGGCTGCGGTCCGAACCCCCGAACGAGCGCCGCCAACCGCCGAGAACAGCTAGACACCAAGCATTTCCGCTACCGAACCAGGGCCGCCGGGACCTGCTGCTCGCAGCGGCGGCCTGCACCTCCTGCCAGTAGCCAGGCCGCACCGTCGGGCACCACCGTTCGGCGCCGTCCACCACCGCGACCGCACGGCCGGCATCGAGCAGTCCCCCGGCAACAACCACGCCGCCCTCGTCCACTCGCTCGGCAACGACACCGGTGCCGTCCGCATCGGCCCAACCATCGCCAACGACGACACCGGCCAATGATGCGGCGGCTGCGATCGCCGGAACCTGGGCCGGCACCTATCAGAGCAGCAAAACCCCGGACTTCCATGGCACCTTCACCATGACCTTCACACAGGACCAGAACACCTTCACCGGGACCATCTCGGTCTCCACCCAATGCGTCGACCAGGGAACCGTCACCGGCCAGCTCACCGCCGACACCATCAACTTCGGCGCAGTCAAGGCCGCCGAGACAGTCACCTTCGACGGGACGGTCCAAGCGGATGCCATGAGCGGGACCTACCAATCCGGAGCCGCCTGCGGTGACGATGCGGGGACCTGGACAGCGAGGCGCGAGTGACCTCCAAGGGACGAACCCGCCGCAGCGTTACCTTCGAGAAATAAGCGGCGAGCACTCACTTGAAGGGGTCGCCCCAATGCAGACCGTGCCGACGACCAGCCACCCGGATTGCGCTGCTTACCCGGCAGCAACGCCAAGTCCCCGACGGGGGAATCGGGAACAGCGCGCGGACGGCCTGCTGCTGGCCGCGAATCAACTCGGCGGTGGTGTCGGTGATCGGTAACCGGGGGCCTTCCCGGTTGACTTGAACTCGGCATACACCAGGACGTGCTTGCCGTCCGCGGCGGTGTCCAAGGCAGTCGTAGCGCAGCCGGAGAATCTCCTCGGGGCGGTGGCCGGTGTCCATCAGCAGTTCGATCGCCGGGCGGCCATGCCGGGTGCTGGTGCTGGTCTCCAGGGCGGACAGGTTCTCATACAGCTGCCGCAGCACTGCCGGTGGCAACGCCCGACCCGGACCGTCCAGTTTCATCACCGGTGGGATGTCGGCGCTGCGCAACGCGAACATGTGGGGCCGCCCGGCGGCGGGTTCACCGCGGCGGGTCAACCCCAGGTCGCGGGCATCGCGCAGAACCTTCGCCACGTGTTCACAGATCAACGGCCGCGAAATCGCATCGGTCCGGTTCAGGTAATAGCGGGTCGGCAGCCCGGTCTCGAAAACGATGACCGGGCAGGCGGATTCGGCCAACACCACCCCGTCCAGTTCGACGCGGACTGCCCGGTCGGAGCGGAGCGCATCCACCCTGGTGTAGGGATTGCGCGGGCGGACGAAGACCTGCTCGTCCTCCTCGAACCAGGCGTCCACGGAGTCCCATCCGAAGCGGACCATGCCGGGCAGTCCCGGTATCGCATCCTCCGTATAGAGCCGTGCCGCGCCCGCCCGAACGATGTCACCCACGCGAATACTCGCGGCTCAGCCGCGGCACCGCGCGGCGGCACATCATCCGCGGCGGGGATGTGGTACTGGGGATAGTTCGGCCACTCCCAGACGTACAGCGCGCGGGTGGTGTCCAGGATGGTGTGGCGCCGAGTTTCGCGCGGATCCGTCTGGGGACCGGCTCGATGTGGTTGACCGGGGTGATCATCGTCGGATAGTCGACGGCCATGTGGGTCTCCAGTCTGTGCCCTTGCGTGGGCTGGGACGTCACGTTCTGCGGCTGCTCCGGGATGTCCTCGACCTCGGTCCGGTGGGCGGTCCCGGTCTCGCCGGAGGCGTGCCTTTCGGTCCGCGGACCAACTTTCGCCGTCTCAGATCGCCACGAGCCCGGCGACGGAGTCCGGCAGGCCGTTGCGGGAGCCGACCGAGGTCAACTGTCCGTCGGCTTCGACGTGCCATCCGAAGATGCGGTGTGCGTCCGCGTCGATCGCGTACAGGTACCGGCCGTCGCCGGACAGGTCCTCGTCCCGCAGGCCGGGGTGTGACTCGACGGCGGTGCCGGCGGTGGCGTCGGCCAGGGTCAGCGATCCGTCAGTGCTGACCTCGTACCGGGATACCGCGCCGTCGGCGTAGTGGTGGCGTACACGAACCGGCCGTTGGCGTCCGAGACCGCCCAACAGATCGCGCTGCGGCCGTTGCCGACGGACGGGACACCGGGGCTAGTCCCTGCGCGGTCAATCGGTAGGAGGACGCGGCGGCCTTCCCGACCTGAGCGCCGAAAGCCTCTGTCACCACCAGCGTTTGGTTGTCGGCGAAGGTGAATCCGTACGGTGTTTGACCCGACGAAGCGATCTCCCGCGGGTCGCCCAGCACGCCGCTCTGATCGACGGGGAAGCTGAGCAGCGAGTTCGTGCCCCGCTGGGTCACCACCACCGTGGCGCCATCCGGGGAGAAGCCGACCTGCGCCGGGTCCGCCCCCGCCGCCAGGACACGACGAGACCCCGGCAACTCATGCAGACCGTCCGCGCCCAGAGTGAACCCGACCAGGCCCGGGTCACCGCTGTTCAGCACATAGACCAGAGAGTCGTGTTCGGACACGCTCACCGGGCCGACGCCGCCACTCGGCGTTGTCCCGACCAGCTCCAGCCTGTCGTGGTGCACGGCGAACACCGCGACATCATTGCTGCCGGCGTAGGTCACCAACAGGAACCGACCGTCCCCGGTGAGGGTCACCGATCCCTGCGAGCCCAGGTGCGCCGCGCCCAGGCCGGCACCACCCGTCGGGTACTCCCCCGCCCGGCTCCAGATCGCCGTCCTCGCCGCGGCGGAATGCCAGCACCTTGTTGGTGTCCTGTTGGTTGGTCTGCACGAAAACGCCCGCGAACGCAGCACTGTTCCTGGTGTCGAGAATCGACATCGTGGACATCCTTCTTCCGTTCCGATGATTGCTGACACCACTTGGTGTCGGCAAACCCGGAAGCGTTACGGAACGCAGCAGCGCAACTTCACGATCATCAGAGCTTGGATCGGGATCATCGGTTCGGCACCGAAACGAACTGCTGCCCATGACGTACAGCGCATCAGTCGCGTATGGCCTCGGGATGTCGAAGAACCGGTGGTTTCAGGTCCGGCCGACGAGTGGCTGGCAGCTTGACCCGCGGCATTGTTGGCATGATCTTGGGGGCCGGTCCGTCGAAGACGGTTCCAAGGATCAGATCGGCCGCCAGTTCGGCTTTCCTGGCGGGTCCAGCGGGCAACGTTTCCCAGTGACACGATCTCCACCCCCCATGCCGTGCAGACCCCAGGGGTCGCGGCGCGGCGAAGGGGTTGCTGGACCCGGCTCATCGCCACCGGGTCCCGCCGATTCAGCGGCGGGATGACCGCCCTCGTTCAGTCCAGACCGTCGGTCGGGTCGGAGCAACTGGAAGACAACCGACGACCGCTGCCCGGGCGTCGACCTTTCGCCATCGGTGGCCGGGCATCGGCCACCGAAACGCTGACGAAAGTGACTCTCGGGCACTGTTTCTGCCTGCCGCTACGACCGGGCATCGGCCGCGCAGAACGTGGCGGGCGGAACAGCGATCTGGATCTTCAGTTGTCGACGTCCTCACGGTGAATGCTTGCCAACCGTTAGTGACCGGGATCCCGCCAACCGTTACGGCGGTTGGCGGATGTGCACCTTCCACCCGCCCTGTCACACTTCACGGCGAGAATGCACTGTTCCCCTGAATGCTCTTTCGCGCCGACCGGGCGCCGAGTGAGGGGAGCGGGCCGATGCCGGGTGCCGTGCTGGACCGCACCATCTGGGCCGGTGTGGTCGTCACCGAACGGGGTTCCAGGTATCCAGGGGTGGGAATGGACGTGCAATCCGGGCCCGTCGAGGCGGGCGAGGAGAATCTGGTGGACCGGCTGCGGGCCGGTGACGGCGCCGCGTTTACGAGGATCGTCCGCGGCTGGTCACCGGCGATGATCAAAGTGGCCCGGCAGTACGTGGCCTCCCACGCCTCGGCCGAGGAAGCCGTGCAGGAAACCTGGCTCGCGGTGATCAAGGGCATCGACCGGTTCCAGGGCCGGTCCAGCCTGCGGACCTGGGTGTTCCACATCTGGCGAACATCGCCCGCCGGCAGGGAACCAACGAAAGCCGCACCCTACCCACCTCACCCATCGACGACGCCGACAGCGGCCCAACGGTCGACCCGAACAGGTTCCGGCCCGTCGGCGACCGGTGGGCCGGCGGGTGGCGCGCCGAGGCCGCGCCACGATCCTGGGGCCCCGAGTCGGCCACGTTGAACGCCGAGGCCCGGGTCGTGCTCACCGCGGCGCTGGCCGAACTACCGCAGCGACAACGCATGGTCGTCGAACTCCGTGACGTGCACGGGCTACCCGCCGACGAAGTGTGCGACATCCTGGCGCTGAGCCCAGCGAACCAACGGGTGCTGCTGCACCGCGCCCGGGCGAAACTCCGCGAACAGCTCGAGACCTACTACACCGGCCCGAACGAACCGGCGGTCAGGCCATGACCGGCGACTACCTGCCCTGCGCGCACGTCGTGGAACTGCTCACCGACTATCTCGAGGGCGCATTGGATCCGGTCACCACCGCCCGGGTGGACGCTCACCTGTTCGACTGCGAACCGTGCACCACCTACCTGGCCCAGCTCCGCACCACCATCACCGAGTTGGGAACCCTGCCGGAGCCGACCCTGCCTGCCGACACCGTCACCGCGTTGGAAGCGGCGTTCCGCGACCTGCACCCACCGCACGGCCACTGACGTCAGGGCCCGTGCGCGGCGCCGCTGGAACGCATGTGTCACCGAGTACCAGTGGCGCGGGTCACCCATACCCATCCCCGGCTGCCCGATTCACTCACCGACGACGTTCTATTCCATGGGTAGCTGGATGATCCCGCGGAGCGCCCGGATATCGGCGGCCCACCGCCTTTTCCGGCGCTGCCGAGCTCGTCGGCCTGAGCCTCGAACCGTTCCAGGTTGATCAACGCGACCTGCTTTATCCTGTCGCGGCAGATTCCGCCAGCTCTTCGAAATGCGGTAATAGGCCCCGGCGATTGTCGTTCTCCGATGACATCAGTGATCACTCCTCGGGTGGACGGTCCAGCCGACACATCTTTCTCATCACGCTTGAATACCACGGTCACGGAGGTGGCCACCCTTGACATCTCGGCCTCGACCTATCGCGGCGACTGCTTGTTGCGGTCTTCGCGGCGCCCGCTGTGTCCGCTCCGAACAAATGGCCTCCGACCCGCCAGCCAATTCCATCACACGGCGCCAACAGAAAAGCTGGCCGCTCCAACTCGTGTCGGGTCGGAGCGGCCAGCAGTACTACATTCATGTCGGCAAGTGCGCGCTACAGGGCGGCGAAGTACTGGTTCGCGCCGCCGTTGTAGTACCAGACGTCCAGCGACGTCCCCGGCCAGGGGTTGTTCCCGCTGACATCCAAATACAACCCGCTCCACGGATTGCTGATCGTCCACGCGCTGACACTGGTCGGGGTCAACCGGTCGACCAGATCTGCGACGCCGCACCGGCGCACGGCAGTTGGAACACCCCGTGCCCGGCGACACCGTCCGTGGTCAGGCACTGCCCGCTGTTCTGGTTCGCGATCTCATACACCCCGTTGCCGACCGGGTAGAACGTCCACACCTGGTTGCCCGCCGCCGTTGGCCCACCAGTCGATCACCTGCGCGCCCGGAGACGTCGATCCCCCGCTCACGTCCAGCAGCAGACCCGAACGTGTTGTTCGGCGTCACATGCACCGTGAACGCGGTACTCGCGTTCGCCTGCCCCGCACCCAACGCCAACAACCCGGCCGCCGCGGCAGCGACCCCGAGCCGCGGCCAAACCCCGCCGCACCCGACCGACGGCTCCCCTCGCCGTTCCCGATTCCCCTCCGGAAAACCCGACGCATAACGTTCATCACAATCACTTTCCCCTTGACGATGTGGCAGACCGACCCGATGTCGGCTGCGGTGAAACAACTCCGAAACCCCGCGGGCCACGCAACAGGGATGCCCACCCGTACCGGCAACGGTGAAACCGGCACCCCCACAACGCCTTACCCGGGATCAGTGCCACACCACCGCTCCCGCGTTACACGCCCAGCGGAAAAGCAGCAAGTCGACCATGTGCAAACTGCTTGTCCGCCAACAACCGGGTCAAGGACCGCCGGGTGGTGACGGTCCGGGACCTGCGCCATCGCCGGGATGCCGGTGCGCCTGCGATGGCGTAGACGGTCTTCGAGTGCCGTTATGCGTTGTGCCCGAACAAGACCTGGACCGAAAGGCACGACGCGATCGGCCCCGCGGGCGGTGCACCCATCGCCGACGCATTAGAGATCGGGTTGTCTACCGGTGCCCAACCCGTGCCCCACCGACAACGGGAAACCCGGCCGGGACGCCCGGCGCACCGCGTCGATGTATCCCAGGGTGTGCATCGTCGCCAACGTGTCGATGTCCGCCGGTTGCGGCTCGAGCACGTCGTAACCGTCGAGGACGCCCAGGGTGTGCGCGAGCAGCCAGGTCAGCTCCCACCGCAACGGGTACAGCGGATGGTCACCGCCCAGGTCGTACCCGAGCATCCGCTCATCCCAGACCACGATCGGCCGAGTCGTCCGCGCCGATCGGTGTCGTGGCTGGCCCGGGGGTTTCGAGGTGCGCTGCACCGGCAGCGACCCCACCGGGCCGGGATGCGTCGTCGGTTCCGGAGGTTCCCGCTCCAACTTCTGCCCTACAGGTCCCTGCCCACCAACCCACCGCGTCCGACGCTTGGGGTCATAGTTCATTGTGGGAGCTTGGCGGCGCCCGGCGGGTCACGAAGAGGTCACGGCCCCGGTTGCCCGTCGCCGCCCCCACACCTGATCATTAGCAGCGAGGGCTCGCCGGGCAATGAGACCGGTGCGTCACCGCTGACTTTCGCGGTGGACGCGATCCACACCGCTCCATCAACGGGTCCAGCCGGTCGTTGGCTCATCCATGATCAGTAACTCCACGCCAGAGGTCAGCGCGGCCAGACGGTCGTTCTGGCCGTGGCGAGGACGCTGGGATCGCCGAGTGGATCCAGGATGCGGACCGGGAACCCTGTGCCAGTTGGGTATCGGTGCAGACCCGGCGTCCCCGCCGGCTCAGCTCTGCGGCACTCCCCGACGGCGGAAGCCGACCGCCGCGGCTATGCCGAGGACCGCGGCGATGGCGCCGAGGACGACGAGTGGCAGCGCCTGGACGGTGCCCAGCGGAGGGTTGCCGACATGGGTCGTCGGGGACAGGTCGAGCGCCCACCCGGCCAGCTTGAGGCCCGGGCCGAGGAAGGCGATGAAGGCGACGATGGCGAAGACCGCCCAGCCCGCCGGGAACGCCCTGGGCCGCACGCCGAACAGCGCGAGCGCCAGCCCGCCGACGAGGAGCTCGGCCGGCAGGTATGCCGCGCCCGCCCCGACGAACGCGACCCAGTTGCACCGCGGTGCCCATCGACCACGCCGTCGCCGCGGCCAGCACGACCGAGGAGACGATGACGATGACGACGAGGCCGGTGACGATGACGAGGCCGTGGGCGGCGAGCCAGCGCAGGCGGGACAGGGTGCCGGACAGCCGGGGCTCGAGACGTCCGGCGGTCTCCTCGCCGCGCAGACTGCCGACGGCCTGGACGGCATACCCCGTGGCGATGATGGCGATGTAGAGCTGGGTGACGGCGACGAACCCGTCCTCGGGTTGCGCACCCGACATCCCGATGGCCTGGGCCATGGCCGGGTTCCCGGCGACGGCGTCGACGAACTGCTGCGCGAGCGCGCCCATCATGCCCGCGATGACCAGGGCACCGGCGAGCCAACCGAGGACCGCCGGGCGGTGGATGGCGGTAGCCAGCCCGAGCGGGCTGCGCAGCCATGTCGTCGCCCGCGCCGATCCCGCGCCCCCGCGGACGAGGGAGCTACCGAGGTCGCGGCGTGCGGCGAGCAGGACGGCGAGCGTGGCGAGCAGCCCGCCGACGGCCAGGGGGATGAGCAGGGTCCACCACCGCATCGCCCCGAACGGCGCGGCCTTCTCGGCCCAGCCCAGCGGTGAGAGCCAGGTGACCCACGTCTGCGTCACGTCTCCGACGCCCCGCAGCAGGTAGGCCACGGCCAGGACGAGCAGGCTCCACACGTAAACGCCCCGGGAGTGCAGGGTGACCTGGGCGAGCAGCGCCGCGAGCCCGGCGAAGGCGACGGCGAGAGCGCCGAGGGAAGCGGCGTAGAGGACCGATCGGGTGGCGGGTACACCGGAGACGGTGAGCCCGAGGGCGAACGCGATGGCGGTGACGACGATGGCGGCGGAGGCGACGATGAGCCCGGCCAGCACCGGGACATGCCGCGCGACCCGGCCGGCGAGGACCGTCTCGAGCCGCCCGGCCTCCTCCTCACGCCGGGTGAACTGCGCGACGAGGCTGATCCCGAGCAGCGGGAGGAGGAAGGCAGCCAGGAAGCCGAACTCGTCCTGGATGACCCCGCCGAGACTGTCGATGCCCTCGACCCTGCCGTTGATCGCGACGAGCGCGTCACCGGCGGTGACGGCCTGGGCGTAGGTGTGGATCTTCTCGGGGGTGCTGTACAGGGCGGCGACCGCCCCCGCCGTTCCGACCATGCCGGCGATGAGCGCGAACATCCAGACGAGCGTGCCGCGGCGGTGCGTCCGCCATTGCACACCGAGCATGGCCCCCAGGCCGGTCGCCCTCATCGCCGCGCCCCCTGCGGCTCGCCGAGCTCGGTGGCGTCCAGCGGCACGGCCTGCCCGTCGTAGGTGCGCAGGAAGAGCGCGTCCAGGCTCGGCGGGGTGGCGGTGAGGGTGTGGATCCGTGCGGCGTGCAGCCGGCCGACGACGGCGTCGAGGTGCTCGGCGTCGACGGTGAACCGGCTGTCGACGTGGCCGTCCAGCCGCTCGGAGACGTAGTCCGCGACGCCCGGGGCGTCGGCGAGGCCCGCGGCCGCGTCGACGGTGACCGCGTGGACGTGGGTGCGGGTGTGCCGTCGCAGCTCGGCGAGGGTTCCGGTCGTCACGGTCCGGCCCCGGCGGATGATGCTCACCCGATCGGCCAGGGCCTCGACCTCACCGAGGATGTGGCTCGACAGCAGGACCGTGCAGCCCTCCTCGCGCCGCTCCCGGACGACCTCCTGGAAGGCCTGTTCCATGAGCGGGTCCAGCCCGGAGGTGGGCTCGTCGAGCACCAGCAGATCGGCGTCGGCGGCGAGGGCGGCGATCAGGGCGACCTTCTGCCGGTTGCCCTTGGAGTAATCGCGGACCCGCTTGGTCGGGTCGAGGTCGAACCGCTCGATGAGGGCGGCCCGGCGGGCCTCATCGAGCCCGCCCTGGGTCGCGCCGAGAACGTCGAGACACTGGCCGCCGGTGAGCCCCGGCCAGAGAGCGACGTCACCGGCGACATAGGCGAGCCGTTCGTGGAGCGTCGCGGCCTGGCGCCACGGGTCGCCGCCGAAGAGCTCGACGTGGCCGCCGCTGGCGCGGATCAGGCCCAGGACGACACGGATCGTCGTCGACTTGCCCGCCCCGTTGGGGCCGAGGAAGCCGTGGACCTCTCCGGGGGTCACCTCGAGGTCGAGCCCGTCGAGGGCGCGGAACCGGCCGAAGGTCTTGGTCAGCCCCTCGGCGCGGATGACGAATTGGGTCGTGCTCACGGCGTGTTACTCCTTCCGCGGGGCGCTGAACGCGCCCTCGGTGTAGATGATGGTGGCCTCCCGGGCCCACCGGTCGATCCCCTCAGGGGTCGGCGGTCGGCACCGACCGCCACAGCGATCGGGTTTCTCAGGAGGATGTGCGAGGTTTTGCCCAGGAAGAACGCCACCCGGATGTTCGGGGCCCCGCTGGGCTGCGGGAACACACCGCCGGGACCGGGCAGATCGTGGGCGACAGAAATGCGTCGGGCAGCCCCGCTGGTGACGCCGCCCTGGACGACATTCCCACCCGAACGTGCTGGGTCGCAGCCCGTTTCGTATCGACATGCACTGCATTGACGTCGCCGGTCATCGCGGCGAACAACTCGACGTCACGGTCTTGGACGGGCGCGTTCGCTGGGCGGCATCCCCGACCCCGTCGTCAGGCCGCCCACCGGTCGCCCGGCCGTCGCGCAGCATCCATGAGGGATTCCGTCGACCACCGCTGCCAGTGGCGCGCCGATCCCGGAAGCTCGGTCAGACCGCCGTCCTGGGTGCGATGCCCGACGAGTGCCGGAACTTCCGCTCGAGCAACCCGTCCTGACTCGTTTCACCGTGCACGGCAACAGCCAGCACGGGCGAGGGAACCGGCGGCGGACGCGAACCCTCGAACCACACGCCGATCTCGTCGTTGACCGCTCCTCAGGTCCGGTGGAACTCGGGGGTGAGCGTTGCGTACCAGAGGCGCCCGCGCCCACCGGCCCGGATCCAGGCGGTACCAACGTCGTGGTCAACGCCGAGACCACATTCGCTGCGCTCATTTCTTCCTCCCCACAGTTTCGTCGGGAACGGTGAAGGCGCCGCCGCGGTAGATCTCCATCACGGTGTTCCCCCAGCGGCGCAGGCCCTGTCGGCTCAACGGATCAACTCCCAGCACCCGGGCCACCTCGTCCCGGAGCAACACCACCGCAAGATCGTTGATCAGCAGGAACGCGGCACGCGCCGACGCGTCGGCGGTCGGCCGCACCACACCTGCCGATTCCAGGTCCGCCAAACCGGCGACTGTCGCGGCGTACAACGACCCGAACAGCGCGGTCGCCGCGGGGCCGCCGTCGATCAGCAGTCGCCGAAGGTAGGCCAGCACCGCCCCGTCGGAGCCGACCTGGTCGTGGAACGCGGCCGCGATCGACATGAACTCCCCGGCCTGCACGTCGGTGTCGCCCAGCTGCTCGAGCAGCTGGGCGAAGATCTCGGTCACCCGGGCATCGACGGCCTCCCGCAACCGGGCCTTGGTGCCGAAGTGGTGAACGACCAACGACGACGACACACCGGCGTCCGCGGCGATGTCCCGGATCGACACCGCCGCCCACCCGCGCTCGGCCGTCAGCCGCATCGCGCTTTCCCGGATCAACGCCAGACCGGTCAGATCAGCTGCTGCACGCATGTGCAGA
>CAVPYD010000028.1:0-812254 GCA_963709895.1 uncultured Actinomycetota bacterium
AGGGGGTCGGCAAGGTAGTCGCTGAACGCCGCTGAGCTGCGGTTACGTGTGTGACTGATGTGACAAGTGTTGCTGATGGGACGGCAGGGGACGGCCCGTGACGATCGAGTTCCCACACAATCCCGTCACGGAAGTCCCCCGCCGCCATGCCATCGTCCCCCACCGCTGGGCTGTCCCGTCGACCGCTGATGGAGGTGTTCACGCTGGTGCCTGACCCCCGCGACCCCCGGGGCGTACGACACGGCCTGGCCACCGTGCTGACGTTGGCCCAGACGGCGGTGCTGGCCGGCGCGCGGACCCTGCTGGCGATCGCCGAGTGGACCCAGGACGCAGACCGGGACACCTTGTCCCGCATCGGAATCGACCCGGACCGGGCGCTGCCGTCGGAATCCACACTGCGCCGCACCCTGGCCCTGCTGGACGCCGACGACCTGGATGCCCGACTGGCCGGATGGATGGCCACCAGGGTCGGACACCTGGCCGGCCGGCGGGTCATCGCCGTGGACGGCAAGACCATGCGCGGCGCCCGCACCACCGCCGGCGCCCCGCACCTGGTGGCCGCGTTCGACCAATCCGCCGGCGCCGTCCTCGGCCAGCTCGCGGTGCCCACCAAGAGCAACGAGATCCCCGCCCTGCGCGACCTGCTGGACAGCATGGACATCACCGACGCCGTCGTCAGCGCCGACGCGATGCACTGCCAGCGAGAAACCGCCAACCACATCACCGGACGCGGCGGCCACTACGTCCTGACAATCAAGGCCAACCAGCCGACCCTGCGCGCCGCGTGCCAGGCCCTGCCCTGGCGCGACGTGCCCGCGGTCAGCACCACCGACCCCAGCCACGGCCGCCGAGTCCGCCGCACCATCAAGGCCGTACAGGCCCCCGACTGGATCGACTTCCCCGGCGCCGCCCAGATCATCCAACTCCGCCGAACCCGAACCATCAAGGGACGCAAGACCATCGAAGTGGTCTACGCGATCTGCTCACTGGACATGATCGCCGCCCCAGCGGCCACCGTCGCCACCTGGATCCAAGGCCACTGGGGCATCGAGAACTCGCTCCACTGGGTCCGCGACGTCGTATTCGACGAAGACCGTCACCAACTCCGCACCGGCAACGGACCACAAGTCATGGCCACCCTGCGCAACACCACGATCAGCCTGCTCCGCCTCGCCGGGAACACCAAAATAGCCACCGCGTTACGACACAACGGCCGCAGCACCAGCCGACCCATCGACCTCCTGCTCACCGCATGAACTACTTTGCCGACACCCTGGGGCACCGGCTGGTTCGCCAGCGCCCTCGCCGGTGTCGTCCCCGGTGTCGTCGCCAGCGTCGTCACCGGGGTGGTTGCGGCCAGATCCCGGGCCCGGCTGGCGGTCTGCCGGTGACCCTTCGATGATGCCTGCGTTCTGCGGCGAGTGTCGGACGTGACCTTCGGCCCTGGCCGCCCCGTCCCGTCGCTCCTACCGTCTGAGGTGGTCCCGACCATTCCGAGGCGATCGCCGATGAGTCTCACCCCGTCCATCCACCCGGGCCCCCAGCAACCCGGCCACCCTCCCGCGAAGCAGCGTCCAGCACCTGCGGCCCGACGCTTCGGCTACCTGGTGGCGGTGCTGGTCAACGCCGTCCTGTTGTATGCCGTGAACGTCTGGCCGGGCTGGACGGCGGTGCCGTTCCTCACCGCCAACGCCGCGCTGGTGATCGGGCTGGTGAATGCCTCGATCATCGTCAACCTGTTCGCGAACGCGGCGTACCTGATCATGGATCCGCCCTGGTTCAAGGCGCTGGGCACGGTGCTCACCTCCGGCGTCGGGTTCCTTGCGGCAGCGCGGATCTGGCAGGTGTTCCCGTTCGACTTCGGCGGCATCGCGTTCGATTGGGCCTTGGTGGCCCGCATCGTGCTGGCGCTGGCGATGATCGGCTGTGTCATCGCCGCGATCACCGGCGTGGTCACCTTGCTCAGGAGCGTGGCGACCGCGTCCCGCTGAGGTGTTCGCTCCGGCGGTCGGCGTTTCGCCGCGCAGAGGTTGACCCGTCTACGATGCTGGCGGCCCGATGATCGGGCCCGCGAGCGCGACCCGACCGGCCGAGGAGGTGGAGCGCATGCCCTCCGACGACGACGGACAGCTGCTGTTCGCCGGGCCCGGCGAGATGCGGGCCCGCTTCAGGGCGATGGACTGGTCGGCGACCCCCCTCGGCGCTGTTCGACGGTGGACTCCGGACCTGCGGCTGATGGTCCGGGTCTGCCTGAACTCGGGTTTCCCGATGTCGCTGCACTGGGGCCCGGAGTTGTCGGTGCTGTACAACGACGCCTTCATCCCGGTACTGGGTTCGGCCAAACACTCGGATGCGCTGGGCCGGCCCACCTCGTGAGGTCTGGGCCGAGCAATGGAGCGAAGTGGTCGGCCCGCTGATGGACGAGGTCATGATGCGGGCCCGACCCGTCAGCCGCGATGACCTGCAGCTGATCCTGGAGCGCAGCGGCTACCCGGAGGAGTGCTACTTCACCTTCTCCTACAACCCCATTCTGGACGACAACGGTGTGACTGTGGGCGTTTCCAACATCGTCACCGAAACCACCAGGCAGGTGCTGAGCGAACGCCGGCTGCGGCTGGTGCAGTCCCTCGGTGCGGTGTCGGCGACCCGGGGCGACACCATCGCCGATACCTGCCGAGCCCTGCTGGCGGTGCTCGCGGGGACCCGGCACAGCGTGCCCTTCGCGGTCGCATTGCTGCGCGGGGAAACCGACGGCCTGGCCCACGTCGTCGGCGCCTACGGGCTCGCCGCGGTGCATGGTCGCCGGGCATGACCCTCGCCGGGTACGAGGAGGAGGCGAAGGTCGTCGCACGGGTGATGCGGACCGGCCGGCCGGAGGTCCTCCGCACGCTGCGCACCCGCTATCCCGAGGTGCTCGCCCCCGGCCCGATCGGTCCCCTGCTGCCCGACGAGGCCATGGTGTTGCCGTTGGGCGTCGTCGGTCAGCAGGTGCCGATCGGCGCGTTGGTGCTCGGCGTCAACCCGTACCGACCGTTGGACGATGTGTACCGAGCCTTCCTCACCCTGATCGGCACGCAGGTCGGCGTGGCGCTGGCGGACAGCCAGGCGTTCGAGGCGCAGCGCCAGCGGGTGCAGGTGATGGCCGATCTCGACCTGGTGAAGATGGAGTTCTTCCAGAACGTCAGCCACGAGCTGCGCACCCCGTTGACCCTGCTGCTCTCCCCGCTGCAGGACCTGCTCGAGCCGGCCGATGCGTTGCGGGACGACCAGCGGGAGAACGTCGAGGTCGCGGTCCGTGCGGCGCAGCGGCTGCGCCGGATCGTCGACGCCCTCCTGGATTTCGCGCAGGCGGAGGCGGGAACGCTGGCGCCGGACCGGCAACCCGTCGACCTGGCCAGGCTCACCGCGGAGACAGCCAGCATGTTCCGGTCGACCGCCGAGCACGCCGGCCTTCGGCTGGAGGTGGCCGTGCCGCCGGAGCCCGCGATCGGTCAGGTGGATGCCGGGATGTGGTCGACGGTCGTCACCAACCTGGTGGCGAACGCGGTGAAGTTCACATCGTCCGGCGTGGTGAATGTGCAGTTGACGATGACTGCGGACGATGCGGTGCTCACCGTCGCCGATACCGGCATCGGGATCGCGCCGGAGGAACAGGCCAACGTGTTCGACCGGTTCTATCAGGCCCCGAGGGCCGGCTCGTCGGGCGGCGCGGGTATCGGGCTGGCCCTGGTGTCGGACCTGGTCCGGGCGCACGACGGGAACATCGAACTGGTCAGCTCTCCGGGGTGGGCAGCACCTTCACGGTCACCATCCCGCGGCGTGCGCCGGGGGAGATCGCGCTGCCCACCGACGAGGCGCTCGGCGCCACCCGCGAAACTGGCCCGGCGGACGTCCACCCGGCTTCGGCGGGTCGCGACACCGGCGGCGGTTCCGGCGCCTTCGCCGCCCGGCGGCCGGCGGCTCAGGACCCGGCCGGTGACGACGCCGCGGCCGCTGCGGCTGCGACCGACCGGCCCAGGGTGCTGCTGGTGGAGGACGATGCGGACCTGCGCGGCTATCTCAGCCCGAATTCTCACCGAGGACGGCTGGGCGGTGCGGGCGGTCGCCGACGCGGAATCGGCCGCTGTCGCGCTGGATCAGGAGAGTGCCGACGCGGCAACGGATCTGGTGCTGACCGATGTGATGCTGCCCGGCCGGACCGGGCTCGAGCTGGTCACCGAGCTGCGGGCGAACGAGCGCACGGCACGGCTGCCGATCGTGGTGCTCACCGCCCGCGGCGGAACGGCGGCAGCGGCCGAGGGGCTCGCCGCCGGCGCCGACGACTACCTCACCAAGCCCTTCGCGACGCCCGAGTTGCTGGCCAGGGTCAGGGCCAATTACGAGTTGCAGCAACTTCGCGAACGCGCGGTCGACGTGGCCGACACCCGCGCCGCCCAGCTCCGCAGCGCCCTGGACAGCAACCGCGTCATCGGCACGGCGACCGGCATCCTGATGGCGACGCACCGGCTGCCGGCGGCTCAGGGATTCCAACTGCTGACCAGGGCGAGCCAGGACAGCAACCGCAAGCTTCGTGATCTTGCGGCGCAGGTGGTCGACAACGGCGGGCTCCCGTTCCGGCAGACCGCCGTGGACAACCTGATCATTCGGGTGACCACGCCGAGGCGCTGATCAGCCGGCCGCGGCGCCGTTCGCGCTGCCGGTGGTGTCGTCCGTCCGCCGGGCTGAGCTCGTCGGCCAGCAGGTCCATCAGCAGGCCGTCGTGCCAGCTGCCGTCATTGCCGCGTTCGCTGCGCCGCCGAATGCCAACGGGTCGGAAACCCACCTTGGCGTAACAGCGGATCGCCGCGGCATTGTCGGCCGCCGGGTCGATTTCCAGACGATGATGACCGTGCTCGTCGATCAGGTGGCCGGCCATCGTGCGCACCGCATCGGTGCCGAGCCCCCGGCCGTGCACTGCCGGGTCGAGGTAGATGTCGATGCTGGCGTAGCGGTAATCCGGTTCCTCCTCGGCGGACCACTGGATCCAGCCGACCACCCGGCCGTCGAACTCGATGACGTACGGCGTCGAGTCCGGCTCCTGCAGGTCCTCGATCACCGCGGCGACGAGATCGTCGCCGCCGCGCCAGAACTCATGGACCTCGGGCGTTCTCCGGATGGCCGCCAGCGCCGGGACATGTTCTGCCGTCGCGGGTTCGAGGCGGACAAGCGAGCCGATCAACGGTGCCATGACGGCAACCCTATGGCCGCTCGGCGCGCATCGAGCACTGGCCGGCGCACGTCCGGGCACTATTTCCAGCGGAAGTGCACGAACACCCGCCCGAAGTTGGTCGAGTCCTTTTCGACGCGGTGATACAGCGCCTTGATCTCCTTCTGGTCGAGAAAGCGCAGCACGTGCTTCTTCAGTGCGCCGGAACCCTTTCCGGGGATGATTTCGACCAACGGCGCTTTCTTGGCGACGGCCTCGTCGATGACCGCCCGGAGTGCACGGTCGATATCGCCGCCCTTGTTGTAGATGTCGTGCAAATCGAGCTTCAGCTTCATGCCGTCATGATCGTCCTCAGCGGGTGGGATCGCGGCGGTACAGCTTGCGCGACCAGAAGTAGCCGACGATGGCGATGAGGGCGCACCAGCCGACGGCAACGAGCGCGGTGCCCAGGTCGGCATCTGCCGGTGAACAATCCACGCACCGTCTCGATGATCGGCGTGAACGGCTGGTGTTCGGCGAACCAGGCCAGACCTGCGGGCATCGACTCGACCGGGACGAAGCCGCTGCTCAGGAACGGCAGGATGACCAGGAACATCGGCAGGTTGCTGGCCGTCTCGACACTCTTGGACACCAGACCGAACGCAACGCACAGCCAGGTCAAGGCGAACGCGGTGAACGTCAGCAGGCAGAACAGGGCGAGCCAACCGAGCGGGCTGGGGTCGGGCCGGAATCCGAGCAGCACCGACACCGCGAGCAGGGTTCCCATCGCGAACAGGGACTGGATGACGCTGCCCAGGACGTGGCCGGTCAGCACCGAACTCGGCGAAATGGCCATGGTGCGGAAACGGGCGAGAATTCCCTCGGTTCGGTCCATCGCCACCGAGATGGCGGTGCCCTGAGCCGCGGACGCGGCGGCCATCAGGATGATGGCGGGGGTGACGTAGATCAGGTATTCCGCTCGACCGGCGGCGCCGGCGGCGATCCCGGTGGACAGGCCGGCACCGATCGTGCCGCCGAAGACATAGACGAACAGCAACAGGAACAGCACCGGCAGCCCGATGAGCAGCAAGGTCATGCTCGGGTAACGCCGCATTCGCAACAGGTTCCGGCGGAGCATGGTGGACGAGTCCGTCACCGCGAGCGACATGGCATTCACTGGGCAACCTTTCGGGCGTCGGGGCCGGTCAGGGCCAGGAAGACCTCATCGAGGCCAGGGCTGGCCACCTCCAGATGGCTTGCGGTGACGGCGGATCGTTCGATGCGGTCGAGCACTGACCGGATCGAGGGGATGTCGCCACCGGCGTTCAGGCTCAGCGTGAGGGCGTCGTCGTCACGGGTGCCCTCGGGGAACGCCCGGGCGGCGGCCGCCAACTCCTCGACGTCGCTCAGGTGCAGCGAGATGGTGCCGCCGGGCACCCGCCGCTTGAGTTCGGCGGGGGTTCCTTCGGCGACGATCCGCCCGCCGTCGAGAACGGCGATCCGGTCGGCGAGTTGATCGGCCTCGTCCAGATACTGGGTGGTGAGCATGATCGTCACGCCGTCGGCGACCAACCCGCGCACGATGTCCCACAGCCCGCGGCGGCTCCGGGGGTCAAGGCCCGAGGTCGGCTCGTCGAGAAAGATCACCGCCGGCGAACCCATCAGGGTCATGGCCAGGTCCAGCTTCCGCTTCATCCCACCGGAATAGGTCATCACCGGCTTGCCGGCCACGTCCTGCAGGTCGAACCGCTCCAGCAGCGCCGCCGACTGGCTGCGCCCGTCCGCCCGGCGCAGGTGATGAAGGTCGGCCATCAGGCGGAGGTTCTCCGCGCCGGTCAGCAGGCCGTCGACGGCGGAGAACTGCCCCGTGACGCCGATCGCCGCCCGGACGGCGGCGGGGCTCCGCTCGATGTCGTGGCCGGCCACCCGCGCGGTGCCGCCGTCGGCGGAAATGAGCGTGGACAGGATGTTCACGGTGGTGGTCTTGCCGGCCCCGTTCGGCCCGAGGAGCGCGTAAACGGTCCCGGCGGCCACCGACAGGTCGATGCCGTCGAGGACGGTGTGGTCGCCGAAAGCCTTGCGCAGGCCGACGGTTTCAATGGCGATGGATCTCGGTGACGTCATGATCGGCTCTCCTGAGCGGCCTGCTTCTTGTTCCGGGGTGACACCCACGACCGCCCGCGACGATTCGAATGGGTACCGGTGGTGGGGATGGGTGGTGGGGATGGGTGACAGTGGCCGGAGCGCCCGACGCGAGCTCCCGGCCGTGGCCGATGGGGCGGACCTGGGCGGTGATCGGACCAGCTCAGATGTCGAGGTCCTCGATGACCGGTTGTTCCACGGCGGCGGTGACCATGTCGTAGAGCTCGGCGGGGATCTTCACCCGGAGCTCGTCGAGCGAGTCGACGACCTCGAGGGTGGCGGTGGGCGCGGTTGTTCCCCACTGCTGGTCGCTGCTGAAGTGCTTGCGCCAGCCGTGCGCGGAGCCGTCCGGCCCGGCGGTCCACAGCACCTCCGCGGATCGCTGCACGTGGACGACGAACTTGCCGGTCCGGCCACGATAGACGCGGAACTGTTCGACCCGATCCTTTGTCGAGCGTCCCCATTCCGCCAGTAGGACCCCGATGAAGCGCTGACGTCGACCGCTTCCGGGACCCACCGCGACGGTGATCTCCTCGTAGCCCTCGAGCTTGCCCTCCTCGAGCTCGACCAGTCGTCGGAGGGCGCGGGCGATGGTCGCCGAGAGGTTGCCGCCGGTGAGCTCCTGCGCGCGCTCGAAGAGCGGCAGGTCGCCGTCGGCAACGTAAATGGTCTTGTTCGGCACGGGATCATCCTAGCCTCCACGATGAGTATACGTACAAGGATACGTATAGCAAGCTGGGTGGCCAGTGTGGTGTCGTCCGGAGCGGGGCAGCCTCGTGGCGGTCGTGACCAGTCGGGGTGGTCCGGAAGGATCCCGGCACGGACGGCGCCCTGCCGTGCCCCCGGGACGTGCCGTCCGGGGACCTGCCGTAGGCAGGGGTTACTGTCGATTCCGGCGCACGGTTGGTCGGTCAACCGGCCCGTCAAGGCGAAGCGGAGGTCGGCGTGCGCGTCCGATTCATCGAGACCCCACCGGTCGTCGATCATCAGGCCATCGATGCGGCTGACCAGCGCGCGCTGCAGTATGCGCCCGCTCACGAGATCCGCACCGACCAGGTCGGCAACGGTCAGGCAGCACAGTGGACCGTTGCACCGACCACCGCCACCGTGCCGACCCGCCAGGACACCGGCGGCCGGGCGGCAACCGTCACCGATCATGCCGTCGACGAGTTGCCGGCGCTGCTGGCCAGGGACGACGGGCTGGTCTGGGTGGACGTTCCGACCTGGGACGACGAAGCCCAGCAGGTGCTGGCCGAGATCTTCTGCTTCCACCCGCTGGCGATCAAGGACTGCATCGCGCGCAATCAGGTGCCGAAGGTGCACGTCTACGCCGGCTACCTGTTCCTGGTGCTGCACGCTCCGGAAGGCGGCAAGGACGGCCACGTGCACTACATCGAGCTCGACCAGTTCGTCGGCCCGAACTACCTGGTGACGGTGCACGGACCGATCAACCCCGCGGCCGACCCGGCGGTGACGACGGTCGAGGTCGAGTCGCTGCTGCACCGGCTCGAGTCCGGGCGGCTGGTCCCGGCCGCTTCCTATGACCTGTCCCATGCGTTGGCCTCGGCGTTGAGCGGCAGGTTGCGGAACTTCACCGCTCGGCTGACCCAGGACGTCTGGCGGCTCGAACAGCGGGTGACCGCAGGGCATCTCGGCGATCCTGAGCAGTTTCTCGAGGAGATGTTCCGGGCTCGGCACGGCCTGCTGACGGTGAAGACCATGGCATCGCTGAGCCGCGAGGTCTACGCGCGAATGGCGAAGATCCACATCTTCGGTCACGACCGCGGCCAGTTCCTGCTCGAGGACACCGTCGACCAGTTCGACCGGCTGCGGGCGATGGCCGACGGCCAGAAGGACTATCTGCAGGGCACGATCGAGTTCTACCAGGCACGCACCAACACCAAGATGACGATCGCCGCGGAGCGGCTGGCGGTGATCGCGGCGGTCACCCTGCCGATCACGGCCCTGTCCTCGATCCTGGGTGTCAACTTCATCGTCAACGACGAGACCAAGTACGGACCGCTCGCCATTTCGCTGGCGATCATGCTCGTGATGTCGATCGCGCTGTTGATCTGGGCGAAGCGCAAGGGTTGGTTCTAACCCGCCCGGCGGTTTCGTGAGCTCTGGTGAGCATGCCTCGGTCGGGCCGGACGGCGCGGGCGTCAGCCCAGCTGGGCGATCCGCCGCAGCCGCTCCCAGCGACCCGACTCGTACTCGGTGAACCAACTGTCGGCACCGAGCAGCTCGACAGCCGCGGCGGCGTGCAGCCGCGCGTCCTCCGGGCGCCCGGTCGCGAGGTACAGCTCGGCGAGTTCCTCTTCGACATAGCCGTCGGCCGGGCCGTGCTCGGCGAGCTGTCGCTGGATGGCCGTGGCCTCGTCGAACCGGGCCAGTGACCGCAGCGCCCTGGCCACCGCCCAGCGGGCCACCCGCACCTGCTCGGCCGTCCCGTGCACCTCGTAGGCCGACTGCGCCGCCTCGAATTCGGCCAACGCCGCCGCGTAGTCGCCGGCGTCGTGGCGGGCCCATCCCGCGTTGTTGTGCAGCGAACCCGCCCAGCGTTTGGTGCGCGGGTCCGCGGACGTCGCGACGATCCGCAGCGCCTCGTTGGTCCAGTGATCGGCCCTGGCGCGGTCCGCGATCGCCAGCATGTGCGCGGCGTCGATGGCCAAGAAGTCCTCCCGGGCGCTGCGGGCCGTGTCCAGGGCACGGGTGAACAGCTCGACCGAGTCCGCCGGCTTCCCTGACGAGTTGAGCACCCGGCCGCGCTCGAGTGCGACGCGGATCATGACCACGGAGGCGAGGCGTGGTGTGCGTCGATGACGGGGTCGTCGATGACGGGCCCTCGGGTCTACCCGGC
Source organism: uncultured Actinomycetota bacterium (assembly GCA_963709895.1). Taxonomy (GTDB): domain Bacteria; phylum Actinomycetota; class Actinomycetes; order Mycobacteriales; family Nakamurellaceae; genus Nakamurella. The sequence continues at coordinate 10,188 of CAVPYD010000028.1, forward strand.
TGCCATCCCGACCCAACGGTGCCAGGCTCGGCAATCCCGGCCGCGTCCTGCACCGCGTCCAGAATTTTCAGGGCGTCGTCGTACCGGCCCTGCAGGCCCAACGCCCGCGCGAGTTGCGTCTGCAGTTCCGCCCGCGCGGTGGATGTCAGGTCGGCGGTTCCCAGCAGCGACTCGAATCGGCGCTCCGATGTTGCCGGGTCGTCGAAATCCCACAACTCATCGAGCTGTTGCGGATCCAACCGATCACCCTGCGGACGCGCGGTATCGGTGATCGCCTCGTCAGCCGGTGTCATGTGATGAGTATGCGGTCGTCACGCCGTCGCGGTTGGTGCCAGCACCCGCGACGGAACAGGATGACCGCTCGCCCGATTACCGGTGGCGGGACGGCGATGAGTACTCGTCGACCGTCTCGTCCTCGTCCTCGTCGGCGTAGTACGAGGCGTACGGATCGTCCTCGTCGTCGTCATCGTCGTCGACAACTGGTGGCGGGGATTGGTACACCGCCCCACCCGTGAGTTCGCGCTGCAAGGCGTTGACGTCGATCGACGAGGTGTGGTACTTGAGCTCCCGCGCGACCTTCGTTTGCTTAGCCTTCTGACGGCCACGCCCCATGGCGGACCCCCTTGCAGTAAGAAGCGGGGCGGCCGAAGTCGGCGGCCCCGGAATCAGGTGTGTGTCGTGCCGTCAACAGTACAGGTTCGACCGTCCTGCTCCCACTCCCACCTGTCGGCATTCGGGGCCTCTTCGGGGTGTCGATCGGGTCCCGCGCCCCGAGGTCCCTGCCCGGCCGGGCCGGACCTGCGGCGAAGCACGGGAGGGGTGGTCGTCAGAACACGTCGGGCGCGAGTTCCACGGTTCCGACCGGGACGCCGCCGCCGTAGACCGCACCGGTGCCCAACTCGTCCAGCAGCTGCTCGGCCTCGCTGGGCAGTCCCCCGTGGCCAGCGCCGTTTTCTCCGACGGTGGCCGTGCTGGTGCCCCCGCTGGTGACTGGCCGCCTACTGTGCCGCCTACTGTGCCGCCGACTGTGCCGAGCCCGAGCCGTCGCAGGCCACCGACCAGGACGGGCATCCGCGCCCGATCCCCGCCGTCGGCGATCTTCACCGCGACGCAGTGCCCGTCCGGTAGCGCCGCGCAGTGCACACCTTCCGCGCCGCCCTTGACCAGCAGTCCGGGAAAGGCGCGCATCAGCATGGTGTCGTCCCGGCCGGTGCCACCCACCATTTCCGGGTACTCCCGCATGGCGTGCGCCACCAGGTGTTCGGGCGTGCCTTCCGGAGCCGCGTTCACCCGGCCGAATGCGCGGGCGAGCGCCTCCAGCGGGATCGCGAACAGCGGTGCGCCGCAGCCGTCGATGCCAACGGCGGTCGGTGTCTCGTCGGACAGTCGGGACACCGTCTCGGCCACCAGTCGCTGCAGCGGATGGTCCGGATCGAGGTAGTTGGCGGTGTCCCAGCCCTGCGCGACGCAGGCGGCGAGCATTCCGGCGTGCTTCCCGGAGCAGTTCATGTAGATCCGCCGCGGGCCACCGCCGGCGGCGATGACGGCGTTCCTGGCCACCTCGTTGAGCGGGAGGGCGGGCGGGCACTGCAGGTCGTCCTCGGTCAGGCCCGCCTGTTCCAGGATGGCCAGCGCGCGTTCCACATGCCGAGCTTCACCGGAGTGGGACGCGGCGGCCAGCGCCAGGTCCTCGCCGGCCAGTGCCGCGCCGCTGGCCAGCATGCTGACGGCTTGGAAGGGCTTGTTGGACGACCGTGGGAACACCGGCGTCCACACGTCACCGCGCTGGTGTTGTATCCGCCCGTCCGGACCGGTGATCACCACGGAGCCGAAATGCGAACCCTCGTGAAAGCCGGACCGGAAAACCCTGACCACTTCGGCATAGCTGCTCGACACGCGTTCGTTCACCACTCTTCTGAAAGATGTTCGGGTACACCGCTATCTGGCGGCGGCGCGGACGGTCAGCCGACGCGCCACCAGGTTCTGGCGGCGCGGGCGTCCAGCGGCGGGCGCCCGGCCAGCCTGGCCAATCCGCCGGCCCTGGCGACCAGTGCCGCATCGTCGCGGCCGGCGGTCCGCGGGTCGTCGGTGAGATCCTGCCGGATCGGGTTCGCCGGGGTGTCGGCGGTGCCGACGCGCAGGTGCGCTCCGACGGCGAGCGCGGCGAACAGCACCGGCAGTGAGGCGCGGCCGCGCCCGGCGAGGCTGACGTGGTGCGGGTGTTCGCGGTCGATGCGAACCACCTCGGCGACCAGCTCGACGTCGTCCGGGCCGTCGTCGAGCACCACCTCGGAGAAGTCGGCCGGCATCCGGTCCACCAGGTCGGCCGCCGGATGATCCGGCGCGATGGTGATCACCAGGTCTGTCTGACGGCGCAGCCCGGCGATCACCGCGACGATGTCCTGCTGATCGGATGCCAGGTGAATCCGGGTGGCGCCGACCTGCTCGGCGTCGATGGCCGCGCGCAGCAGGTGGCTCAGCGTGCTGGCCGCCGGCGCCAAGGTGATCAGCGTGCCCAACTGGCGATCCTGGTCCGGATGCTCGGGTCGGCGCGACGGATCAGGCATCGGCCATCAACGTCCGCAGCACGGAGGGGTCGATATTGCCGCCGCTGACCACCGCCACCGCGCGACCGGCCGGAAGCTGCTCCCGGTGGTGCAGGAACGCCGCGGTGGCGACCGCGCCGCTGGGCTCCGCGACCAGCCGGGCCTGCAGGATGAGCCGCCGGGTGGCATCGGCGATCTCGTCCTCGCTGACCGTGATGATGTCGTGCACCTGGGTGCTGATGTGCCGCCACGGCAGTTCCCCGACGCCGAACGCGCGCAGGCCGTCGGCCATCGTTCGCGACGTAGCGGCCGGGCGACCAGGTGGTCCGTCGCCCGGTCCGGAAGGATTCGGCGGCGTCAGCTGCCAGTTCTGGCTCCACACCGATCACCTTTGCATGCGGCAGCAGCGCGGTGACCGCCGCCGCCACTCCCGAGATCAACCCGCCACCGGAAACGGGTACCAGCACCACAGCCACGTCGGCGGCGTCCTGGCTGATCTCCAACCCGACCGTGCCCTGACCGGCGATCACGTCGGGATGATCGAACGGCGGGATCAACGCCTTGCCGGTCTGCGCGGCGAGTTCGGCGGGCCGGGAGAACCGTTGCTCCAGCGGCACCAGCTCGACCGTCGCGCCGAGGTCGCGGGTGGCCTGCACCTTGCGCGGGGACGCGTTGTCGGGAATGACGATGTGCGCGTCGATGCCGAACGCCCGAGCGGTGTAGGCCACGGCCTGCGCATGGTTGCCGGAGGAATGCGCGATGACGCCGCGGGCCCGGACCGCGGGGTCCAGCCGGGAGATCGCCGTGACGGCGCCGCGGATCTTGAAGGCACCGATCGGCTGCAGATTCTCCGGCTTGAGCCACAGCCCCGGCCAGGGTGCGGCCAGCAGCGGAGTCCGCACCGCGTACGGCGCGATCAGCTCGGCGGCCTGCAGGATCCGGTCCAGGGTGACCAGTTCCGGTTCCGTCGGCACGCTGGTTGCCGAGCTCATCGCGATGCTCGCCTGACGCTCGTCGCCACCACTACCCACGTCGGATGTCGCGGAGCGCCCGCCTGTCGATCGCGGACACCGGCGTCGAATGATCGGCCTCGTCATCGATATCCGCCGGGTCGATGGCCGCATCCACCGCACCCGCCATCAGCGCCGTCCCGCTGTCCAGCCCGCGCTTGACCAGGGCGAGTGCGATCGGGCCGTCCTCGTGGTGCTGCGCAACAGTGCCCAACCGGCCGACGACGCGGCCTTGGGCGGTCGTCACCGGGTCGCCGGTCTCCGGCAGGTGGTCGGCAGAGCCGTCCAGGTTCAGCATCACCAACCGGCGGGGCGGCCGGCCGAGGTTGTGCACCCGGGCCACGGTTTCCTGGCCGCGGTAGCAGCCCTTCTCCAGATGGACCGCGGTGCGCAGCCAGGGAACCTCGTTCGGAATGGTGCGCTCGTCGGTGTCCACTCCCCACCTCGGGCGCCGGGTGGGGATGCGCAGCGCATCCGCGGCCCAACTGCCCGCCGGCACGGCGCCGGCGGCGATCATCGCGGCCGCCGCTCGTGGCAGGTCGGCGCGGGCCACGAACACGTCGAAGCCCTCGTCGGTCCGGCGGACGAAACCGGTGGTCGGCGAGCGGCAGCGGCACGCGCCCTCCGCCACGTCCGGCGTACCGAAAACGTGCGCGCAGGACGGCGGCCGACTGCGGGCCGATCAGGGCCAGCTGCGCCAGGTCGGCGGCCGCATCCGCCACCTCGACCTTCGACCAGAACCGCATCGAGTCCAGGTATTTCAGCAGCGCGTCACCGGCGCCGGGCTCGGTGTCGAGGTAGGTGACGTCGCCGATCTCGGTGACCCAGGCATGGTGCTCGACATGGCCCTGCGGGCTGAGAATCAGCGCCTGGGTGGTCTCGCCGTCGACGAGCGTGGACAGGAACTGGCTGGTCAGTGTGTGCAACCAGGTCAGCCGATCGGGGCCGGACACGGTCAGCACCGATCGCTGCGACCGGTCGATCATGATCGCTCCGCGCAGCGACGCGCGTTGCTCCCCGATGGGATCGCCGTAGTGCCACGCCGTTCCCGCGTCGATCCCGCTCGCGGCGACCGCGCCGGGAAGTGCGAGCAGCGGTGATGGACCGTTCGGCGGAGCGGTTGGCTGGTCTGTCTCGGTTGCCGGTGGGTGCGGGGGGCGGTGGGCCCGGCTGCTTCGTGTGCGGTTGGCGCGGGCACGGCATCGGGTGAGGTGGACAGGTCATGCGGAACTCCCATATGACCATCGTAGGCAGCCCGGGACGGGAGGATCCCCGCCCGTGCGGCCGGGATCGCGACCCCGCGAGGTCAGGATCCGAACTGCTGGCATTGCGGCGCCGCCGAAATGGTCATGATCAAGGCCTCAGGCCCTGAGAGGTTGTGGGGGACAACGTCATACGGCCGCGGACCTTGATCTTGGTGGGGGTCAACGGCCGGTCCACGGCCTCGGTACCGGCGACAACGCGCCCGAGCTGCGCCGCCGGACCAGCTCGCATCCGCCGGCTGTCGTCCGCCACGAGTCCGTCCGGATTGTCGCGTTCCGCGCTGGCGTCGGCGGTCATGATCAAGGCCCGCGGCCGTTTCATGTTGCGCGACGACCTCGAAAGGCCTCAAGTCTTGATCATGCCGGGCTGGGACGGTCGTCGGGTGCGTCGTCAGCAACACGCCGAGCTGATCGGCGCGAACATCAGTGGCTTGTTCCAGCCGGGCTGTTGTGCAGCACGTCTGGGCATGCGGTCAGCACGGTTGGCACCGCCGCGGGCGCCACCGGGGCCGTCAGGCGCGGGTCGCGGTCAGCAGCCAGGATCGGAACGGCAGCCCGGCCGATCCGTCCCAGCGCACGTGCGGTTTCAGCTCGTCGAATGCGCGGTGGGTGGCGACGTCCCAGGCGTGCGGCCCGGCCGCCTGCACCAGCGCCCCCCATGGCGTCGCCAGCAGCTGGCTCGGCAGGAACTCGCGGATCGGCGGCAGATTGATGACGACCTCGACCTGCCGGACCGCGATGTCCGCCAGTCCCGCCGCCTCGGCCCAGCCGCGCAGCAGTTCGTCCCCGCCTTCCGGCATGGCGGCGTAGAGCGGGGTGACGCCGGCGTCACCGATGGCCGCGATCAGGCCGGTCGCCACCGCATGAAAGTAGGGCGAGAAGGTCGGCGCCGCCCACACGGTGGCGCAGAGCCGCCCTCCGGGCCGCAATACCCGCCGGGCCTCGGCAAGCGCAGCCACCGGGTCCGGGAAGAACTGGACCCCCTGCTGGCAGACAACGGCGTCGAAAGAGCAGTCTTCGAAGGGCATGTCGTCGGCCGACGCGCAGACCCAGTCGGCGATGTCGGGCCCCTCGTCCGCGGCGACTTCCAGCATGCCCGGATTGATGTCAAGCCCTACCACGCTTCCGGCGCGGCCGACCGAATACGCAGCCCGCCTGGTGACGAAGCCGGTGCCGCAGGCGAGGTCGAGCAGCGATTCGCCCGGCTTGGGGTGCACCGCGGAGACCGCGACGTCCGCGAACGGACCGGCGAACTCCGCGACCGAGTGGTCGTACGCCCGCGGTCCGCCGCCGCCGATCTGGAAGCCAGATTCGGCCCTGCCGGGTCCATCGACCCTTGCTGCGCCGCCTGCTGCGCCGGTCCCCGCTGCGTTCATCTTCTACCCGCTTCCCGCTGTGCTGACTCCAGCCGCCGTCAGTTCCCGCTGTGGCTCCCGCTGTGCTGGCTCCCGCTGACTTGGTTCCTGCCGGGCCGACGTGCCTGGCTGCCTTCCGACCGCCCACCAGCTCGCCGGCCGCGCTCTTCTGCGGCAACACCCTGCGCGACCAGCATGGACCCACGAAACGGCATCGAGCCTGTCAGCGGAGGCCGGAGTGGCCAGTCGCACACGTTCGACCTGCGGGCCGCCCGTGCCTGAGCGCCCTGGCTACGTTGCGTTCCACGCTTTCATCGTCCGAGTGAGTCGCAGGTCACAAGGCGCCGGTAGCAGCAGGCACCTGCACGCCGGGCAGAATGGCGGCTCATGGCTGGTGACGGTGCGGCAAGCGGGCAGGTCCCGGGCTCCGCAACCGCCCGCTTCCTCGATCGGCACCGCTCTCCGGTGTTCAACGGGCACGGCGTCACGCCGTTCGTCGAGATGGATCGCGCCGAGTGGGCGGCGCTGGCCGAGTCCGGGCCGCTGCCGTTGACGGCCGATGAGGTCACCCGATTGCGTGGGCTGGGCGACCCGATCGACCTGGACGAGGTCGAGACCATCTATCTGCCGCTGTCCCGGCTGCTGAACATGTACGTCGGCGGTATCGGCGCGCTGCACCAGGTCACCAGCGCGTTCCTGGGTGAACGGTCCGAGCGCACCCCGTTCGTCATCGGGGTGGGCGGTTCGGTGGCGGTCGGCAAATCCACCACCGCCAGGGTGCTGCGCGAACTGCTGGCTCGGTGGCCCGACACCCCGAGGGTCGAACTGGTCACCACCGACGGCTTCCTGTACCCGAACTGCCGTCCTGGAACAGCGACACATCATGGCTCGCAAAGGCTTTCCCGAATCGTACGACCGGCGGGCACTGCTGCGCTTCGTGGCGGAGGTCAAGTCGGGCGCCGACGAAGTGCGCGCGCCACGGTACGACCACCTCACCTACGACATCCTGACCGAGGACCAGGTGGTGGTCAGGCGCCCGGATGTGCTGATCGTCGAGGGGCTCAACGTCCTGCAACCGGCCCATCTCGACGAGGAGGGGCGTAGCGCGCTGGCGCTGAGCGACTTCTTCGATTTCTCGGTCTACGTCGACGCCCGGCCCGACGACGTCCGGCGCTGGTACATCGACCGCTTCCTGCGGCTGCGGGAGACGGCGTTCGCCGATCCCGATTCGTACTTCCACCGGTACGCCGCGCTGACCGACGCCGAGGCCGCGGCAACGGCCGAGCAGATCTGGAGTTCGATCAACGAGCCGAACCTGGTGGAGAACATCCTGCCCACACGCGGGCGGGCAACCCTGGTGCTCACCAAGGGCTCCGACCACGCGGTGACGAGGATTCGGTTGCGCAAGCTCTGATCGGCCGGCTGATCGCGGATCGCCCGTGGTCGGCCGCGCGGGTCTCGTCGGTCCGGCGGATGGTGCGCGGCTGTGTCTAGGGTGGTGGCCGTGACGGACCACCCCGCGCCGCTGACGGCGCTGCTCGACGGAACCCTGTTGCCCCCGGAGACCCCGCTGCTGCGGCCCGACGACCTCGGCGTGCTGCGTGGCGAGGGCGTCTTCGAGACAACCCTGGTGGTGGACGGCGTCGCCCGTGACCTGGACGACCACCTGGCGCGGCTGGCGATCTCGGCGGAGATGACCGGACTGGTGGTGCCGGCGCCCGACCGTTGGCGTACCGGCGTCGATGCGCTGGTGCAGGCCTGGACCGGCGACAGCCAGATGGTGCTGCGGCTGGTCGTCTCCCGTGGGCCGGAGTCCGCGACGGAACCGGTGTGCTACCTGCTGGGTGGCCCGTTGTCACCGGCGAGCCGCCGGCAGCGCAGCGAAGGTGTCCGAGTGTTGCTGCTGGACAGGGGATTCACCGCACGCACCGCGGCCGACGCGCCGTGGCTGCTGGCCGGTGCGAAGACCTTGTCCTACGGGGTGAACATGGCCGCGCTGCGGTACGCCGCCGCCAACGACGCCGACGACGTGATCTTCCTCGGGTCGGACGGTGCGGTGCTCGAGGCGCCGACCGCGTCGGTGGTGGTGGCCAACGGGCGGACCCTGTCGACGCCGCCGCGGGACGGCATCCTCGACGGGATCACCGTGCGCCGGCTGTTCCGGGCCGCGCGCGACGCCGGCTGGACGACCACCACCCAGGTGCTGAACCGCGCGGATCTGCATGCCGCCGCCGGGGTGTGGCTGGTGTCGAGCGCGCGCCTGCTCGCTCCGGTGATCAGCATCGAGGGCGCGCAACGGGACGACCACGGCCTCACCGGCGAGATCGCCGGGCTGCTGGAGGTGCCGGTGCCGGTGCCCGAGGACGTGGGCGCCGGCGCGGAAGTAGCGCAGGCCCGGTTGCCGGTGCCGGGCCTTGCCCGGCTGCCCGCCCCGCCGCGCCTCCTGCGTCTGAGCGCCGCTTTTGTCGACTGAGCGCCACGATTATCCGGAGCCGGGTGCACAGAACCGGCGCTCAGTTGGGGCAGCCCCAGTGCATCACCCCTTGACCGCACCACCGCTGGCGCCGCGAACGAAGTACCGCTGGAACACGAAGAACACCAGCGCCACCGGGATCGTCATCAACAACGCGGCGGCCATCTTCAACGGGAACTGCGATCCGGAGCCCAACTCACCGCTGACCAGGGTGGCGACCCCGGAGGTCAGGGTGTTCAGATCCGGGCTCTGCCGGGAAATGATGAAATGCGGCAACTCGTTCCACGAACCCTGGAAGGACAGGATGGTCAGCGTGATCACCGCCGGCCGCGCCATCGGCAGCACCACCGACCAGAAGGTGCGGAATGCACCCGCGCCGTCGAGCCGCGCGGACTCCTCCACCTCGACCGGGATGCTGATGAAGAACTGCCGCATGATGAACACCCCGGCGGCGTCCGCCAGCAGCGGGATGATCATCCCCGCGTAGGTGTTGTAGATCCCGAGTTGCACCAGCACCAGGTACTTGGGGATCAGCAATACCACGGCCGGCACCGCCATGATCGCGATGAACAGCGCCGAGAGACCCGCCCGCCCGCGAAAATGCAGCCGGGCCAGGGCATATCCGGCCAGCGAATCCAGGAAGACCCGACCGACCGTGACGCACAGCGTGACGATCACCGAATTCATGAACCACAGGGGAAAGTCGACCTGCCGCAGCGAACGGTAGGCGTCCAGCGTCCACTCCTGCGGAATGGGATTGAGCGGGTTGGCCGTCGCGTCCGGATTGGTTTTGAAGGACGTGCCGATCTGAATCAGGAACGGGTAGAGGTAGATCAGCGAGAAGAAGATCAGCAACAGGTAGATCAGCCAGCCCCAGCGTCGGACCTTTCCGGGTGATCCGGCGGGGGGCATGTCGACCGGTCCGGCCTGTGGCCGACCCGGACACGGTGGTGGTCATTTGCCCTCCCAGGTGGCGATGCGGCGACGGCGGGGCAGCGTCTTGCGGTCGCGCATGACAAACCGTTGCACGAGGCTGAACACGACGATGATGGCGAAGAGAATGAAGGCGATCGCCGCGCCCTGCCCCCATTTCCCGGACAGGAACGAGGTCTGATACGACAGATATGCGGGGGTCAAGGTTGTTTTTGCCGGCTGGCCCTGGCTCATGATGTACACCTGGTCGAAGACCTGCCAGGTGCCGATGAGACCCAGCGTCAACACCAGGAACATGGTGGGCTTCAGCGCAGGCAGGGTGACGGCGCGGAAGCGTTGCCAGGTGGTCGTTCCGTCCACCATCGCGGCTTCTTCGACATCCTCGGGAATGTCCTGCAGGGCGGCCAGGAACAGCAGCATGAAGGTGCCGGATGTGGTCCAGACCGCGAGCGCGATGATCGCGCACATGGCGACCGACGGTCCGGAAAGCCATTGCCACCAGGTCAGTCCCATGAATTGGTGGTCGATGAGCCAGGACGGCGGCGAGTCGGTGTCGACCCCGAGGCCGCCGAGGATCAGGTGACCGATTCCTCGGGGATCGGCGAACCAGTTGGGCCCGTTGATCCCGAACCAGGCGAGCATGGCATTGACGACGCCGGCGGCGTTGAACAGGAAAAGGAAGACGATCGAGATGGCGACCGACGACGTCACCGAGGGAAAGTAGAACGCGCTGCGGAAGAACCCCTTACCCCGCAACCTCCGGCGGTTGAGCACCACGGCCAGTACGCAGCGCCAGGATGGTCTGCAGCGGCACCACCAGAATGACGTAGTACAGGTTGTTCCGCAGCGATGTGGCCAGATCACGTTGAGCCAGGCCGGGTTTCGTCAGCAGTGCCTGGTAGTTGTCCATCCCGATGTAGTCGGCCTTCAGGGGTGAGCCCTTTCCGGTCCAGTCCGACACCGAGACCCACAGCGCCGAGATCACCGGAAGCAGCACGAACACCCCGATGATGATCACCGCCGGTGCCATGAACAACCAGCCCGCCCAACGGTCACGATTCTTCGCGCTGCGTGGCCGTCCTTCCGCTTTGACCGGAGGCTCCGACGCACGCTCGATGTCGGCGAGGGTCTGCTCGACCCCGCCGCTACCTATCTCGGACATAGTTGCTCCTGGAAAGTGAGAGGTGGGTGGATGGCGACATCGGTTGCGTGGAAAAGGGTCTGGTTGTCGGCCGCACCATACGGCGGCCGGTGAACGGCGGCGCGATCATCCGCGCCGACGGCTGTGTGACGGCCGGCAACCCGGCTCAGCCCCCGGTGAACTCCCGCGAACCCGTGCCCGACCGGCGTGGGCCGGCCGGACACCGAGTCGCAGGGTCAGCTGGGTCAGCCGCCGATGGCGTCGGACAGGTTCTGCTGCACCGATTCGAGAATGGTCTTGGGATCGCTGCTGGACAGGCTTTCCAGTTGTGCGTTCAGATCAGTCAGGACATCGGTGATCCCAGGTGCCGAGACGACGCCGCGGGCGTACTCGATGCCGTCCACGAAGGGCTTGTTCTCCGGGAATTCCTTCAGGTAGTCCGCCTCTGCAGATTTGATCGACGGAATCACCCCGAAGGCTTTCGCGAATTCCATCTGCTGTCGGGGTCGCGGTCAGGTACTCGACCAGCGCCTTGGCCTGGTCGGGGTGCTGAGTGGTGGCGGAAATCCCCCAGCAGTTGGTGAACACCAGGGTGCCCTTGTCGCCGGACGGGCCGGCCGGCAATTCGACGACGGTGTAGTTGATGGTCGGGTAGTCCTTTGCCAGCGAGCCGAGCAGCCAGTTGCCCTCGATCGTCATGGCCGCGCTGCCCTTGCCGAACGCCTCACCGGCCCACCCCGCGCCGAGGTCCTTCGGCCATTTCAGCGAACCGTCCGTGTACAGCGACTTGACGTACTGCAGAGCCTCGACATTCTTGGGATCATTTGCGGTGACGGTCTTTCCGTCCTCACTGACCAGGAACGACCCGTTCTGGACCAGGAACGCGTTCAGCCTGTCGCGCTCCGGTGAGACACTCAGCCCGGCGACCTTGTCCGGTGGTCAGCTTCTTGGCCACTGCCGAGAGATCGTCCCAGTTCTTCGGAATGTCGGCATCGGTGAGCCCGGCGGCCTTCCACATGTCCGTGTTGATGAACAGCGCGAGGGTCGACATGTCCTTGGGTGCGCAGTAGAACTTGCCGTCGTAGGTGAACGCGTCCTTCAGTGCCGGGTAGAAGTCGTCCGCGTTCGGACAGCGAGTCCGCGTAGTCCAGTAGGTTGCCGGCCTTGGCGTAGTTCGCGAACTGATCGGCGCCGACGTAGAAGACGTCAGGTGCCTGTCCGGACGAGAAGCCCTGCGCCAGTTGCTGAGTGAGATTCTGTGCCGGGGTGACGGTGACGGTGGATCCGCTTTCCGCACCCCAGGCCTTCGTCGCGGCGTTGAGTGCGTCGGTCTCGGCCGGGCCGGAGGAACCGAACAGGAGATTCAGACTGGCCGGGCTGGTGTCGGCGGAGCCGCCGGCCGAACTGGAGCCACCTGCGTCGGCGGCGGCACTGGTGGTTCCCCCGCCGGCCCCCGGCGTCGAGCTGTCAGCGCCGCCGCAGGCAACGGCAACCAGCAGGGTGGCCGCGCCGAGCGCTGCGAGAGCTAGCGGTCTGATTCGTGGATGCATGGAACGATCTCCTCTTCGTGGATGTCGCCGGGGGTCAGCGACTGGAGGGCGGTACGGGTTCGTCGGCCGTTGATGAGGTGGCGGTGGTGCGACGGGGGAGTGGGTCGATGGGTGGTGAGCGGTCGCCGAAGGTCCGGTTCAGCCCGACCCTTCGGTCGAGGCCCGGAGTTCCAGCGTGGGTGGGAGCAGAACGTGTTCGGGCGCATGGTGTTCGGGCCCGCGCGCGATCTGGTCGACGATGATCCGAACGCAATGCTCGGCGACCTCGCGCAGCGGTTGCCGAATGGAGGACAGCGCGGCGGCCTGGGCGCGATCACTGTCGTCGAAACCGATGACGGCAAGGTCCGAGCCCACGGCCAAGCCGTGTGCCGATGCCGCGGACAATGTACCCAGGCCGAGCAGGTCCGAAACGCAAACAATGGCAGTGATCTCGCCGCCGCGGATGAGTTGTTCGGCGGCCCGGACGCCGAGGGCGATGTCATTGACGCACCGAGTCGGCGTTGGCAGGGCGAGCCCCGCGGCCCGCATTGCGGATTCCCAGCCGCTCAGTCGATCGTCACCAACCTCGGAGCCCTCCGGCCAACCGATGAAACCGATCTTGGTGTGGCCGCGCGCGATCAGATGTTCGGTGGCGGCACGCGTTCCGGCGGCGCCGTCCACGTCAACCCAGGAATGCATCCCGGGGGCGTCCCATGGTCGGCCAAAGGTGACGAACGGGACGCCGATCTCGCGGAGAAAACCGGTGCGGCGATCGGCGGCATGGGTGTAGGACAGGATCAGCCCGTCCAGGTTCCATCGATCGAGAAGCTCGCCGTACGTGTCGATCTCGCGGGCGTCGTCGTCGGCGGTGTACAGCATGATCCGGTAGTCCCTGGTGGCCGCCACGTCCGTCACGGTGTGCAGGAAGCGGTCGAAGACGGTCGGGTCCGGAGCCTGGTAGATCCGCATGCCCAGGAGTTGGGATCGGCGGGTGCGCAGTTGTTGCGCTGCCGGGTGCGGCCGGTAGGCGAGTTCGGTGATCGCGGCACGTACCCGTTCCGCGGTGTCCGGCCGGACGATGTCCGGAGAGTTGATGACGTTGGACACCGTTTGCCGGGAGACCCCCGCTCGCGCCGCGACGGACCCGAGGGTCGCCCGTTCCGTGCGGTGCCGGACGGGGGTCTGCGTCGTGCTGGTGGGCTCGGCTCCTGCCGTGGACGACGCGGCGTCCTGCTCTGGGGGTGCCTCCCCGGGTCGCGGATCGCTCGGGCTCGACCGGGCCTGAGCCGACGCATGGCCCTGCGCAGTGCCGGCCGTTGCCCGCGCGCCAGTTGGGCCGCTGGTCGCCCGTGCTGCGTCGCGTTCGGCGGTGGACACGGCACTCCTCATCGAGTAGATCCGTTTTCGATCGGCTGTTTGGATCGATCAAATTTCGTCTGCCAAAGGTCTTGGATCGATCCAAGGATGGTCGTAGTGTTGCCCCGGTCACCACGGGTGTCAAGTGGAAGGTTCGAGGAGGCGGTCACGATTTCATCACCCCGGACGTCATCAACACGGACGTCATCACCCCAGACGTCATCAACACAGACGTCATCACCCCAGACCCCATCAACACAGACGATCCCGACGGTGGCCGTCGGGAGGCAGCCCTATCTGCACGACCTGGTCACCTGCCTCGCCGCGCCGTGCGTCGTGCTGTCCGGTGCGGACGGACAGATCCGGCCGCAGGGCGCGCAAGGGGTGTTCGTCGCCGATGTTCGGGTACTCAGCGAAGCCGTTGTACAGATCGGCGGGTCCGAGGGTGAGCCGGTCTCCTGCTCTGCGCTGGGTGCGGGTGCTGCGGAGTTCGTCACCGTGGTGCGGACGCTGGGCGACCCCACCCCGGACCCCACGGTGTGGTTGCGCCGCCGGCGTACCGGCAGCGTGTCGGGGGTTGGCGAGCGATTGGCCCTGATCAACTCCTCGTCACGATCGATCTCCACCACGATCACCGTCCGGGTGGCCGCTGATCTGGTCGAGGTCGAACAGGTCAAGGCTGGCCGGCCTACAGTTCCGGTCGATGCCGAGATGATCGGAGAAGGCCTGCGGTACAGCGGGAATCGGCTCGTGGTGGACGTGGCGTTCGCCGGTGCGCAGCTCTACCGGCAGGACGGCGAGACGTTCGCGCAGTGGACGGTCACGGCATCAGCGCGCTCGAGCGTTGAGGTCAACTGGACACTGGCCGTCCGCGACGTCGGAGCGGTGGTGGTGCCGGCGAGCGCTCCGGCGGGCTTTGCCGCACCGGTGATCGTGGCCGACGACCGGCGACTGGCCCCGTTCGTCACCGGGGCGGTCTCAGACCTCTTGGCACTGCGCATGTCTCACATCGCGCACCCCGACGACGAGTTCCTCGCCGCGGGGTCACCCTGGTACCTCACGCTTTTCGGCCGGGACTCGCTGTGGGCAGCGCGGATGGCGCTGCCGTTGGGCACCGATCTGGCCGCCGGGACGCTGCGTACGCTGGCCGCTCTGCAGGGCTCCGCGGTCGATCCGGCCACGGACGAGCAGCCGGGCAAGATCCTGCACGAACTGCGCCGGGTCTCGACCAAGCCGTTGCTGGCCTCGCTACCTCCGGTCTACTACGGCACGGTGGACGCCACCCTGCTGTGGGTCTGCCTGCTGGCCGACGCCTGGCGATGGGGAATGCCCAGCGATCAGGTGCGCGCGCTGATCCCGGCCGCGGAACGGGCTTTGGCCTGGATGGCGGACTACGGGGACGCTGACGGTGACGGCTTCCTGGATTATCACGATGAGTTCGGCCGTGGTCTGACGAATCAGGGCTGGAAGGATTCGGACGACTCGGTGCGATTCGCCGACGGCACGGTTGCGGTCGGCCCGGTGGCGCTCGCTGAGGTCCAGGGCTACGCCTACGAGGCGGCACTGGCCGGCGCCGAGCTGCTGGACGCGTTCGACAGACCGGGCGCCGACCGGTGGCGGCGGTACGCCGCCGAGATGGCCGAGCGGTTCCGTGCGGCCTTCTGGGTGAGCGACGACCTCGGCCCGTTCCCCGCTCTGGCGCTGGACGGGAACAAGCGCCCCGTCGATGCCCCCGCATCGAACATGGGTCACCTGCTGGCCACCGGGATGCTGTCCGCCGCCGAGGCGAAGGTCGTCGCCGACCGACTGGTGCATCCCAGCATGTCCAGCGGGTTCGGCCTGCGGACGATGGCATCGACTGCCGGCGGCTACTCCCCGCTGAGCTACCACTGCGGATCGGTCTGGCCGCACGACACCGCGATCGCCGTCCAGGGGTTGATCACGGCCGGGTTCCCCGACCACGCGGCGGAACTGGCCACCGGCCTGCTGGCCGCGGGGGATGCCTTCGACGCCCGGTTGCCCGAACTTTTCGGCGGTTTCGCCGTCGCCGACCTGCCCGTGCCCGTCCCGTACCCGGCGTCCTGCCGTCCGCAGGCCTGGGCTGCCGCGGGTGCGGTGGTGATGGTGCGAGCGTTCCTTGGGCTCGCGCCGGACGTGCCGGCGGGGGTCGTCCGGTTGCGCCCCTCGGCAGCGGTGGGTGCGCTGGACATCTCCGGTCTCCGCATCGGCGGGCGGCCTTTCGCGGTGGTGGTGGACTCCACCGGGACGGTGACCTCTGTTGATGCGGCGCCCGGACTCACGATCGATATCGCCGTGCCGCGATGACCGCTGGGTACCGGTGTCCGGGAAGTCCGAATCTTCGCTCCGTCAACAGCGAAGCCCGAAGAATCGAATATGTCGCCCATTGAGTGCCTTACCGGTCATACCGACAGTAGATAGTGTGCGATCAGTCCCTCCCCTGGAAGGTGCCGATGGCCGGTGCGCTCAGTTCGCGTGACCTGGCGACCCTGCTCTCCCTGACGGAGGAGGGTCGCGGCGAGGACCCGGGCCCGATCATGCCGTGGTTCCTTTTCGAACGAATGGCAGCGCTCATTCCGGCCGACAACCTTTGCTTCGCGGACCTGAACTTCGCCCAGCTCCGGGGTGAAAACCACCAGGGAATTCTGGACGGGAGCCAGCGTTGGGTCGACGTGGGTGGCGGCGACAACGCCACGGAGGCGCTGTTCTGGACCTCCAAGCGAGACTTCTGGGCGCCTGCGCCGCCGCAGAGCATGGGACGAGTACGCCGCTGGTCGGATTTCTATTCGCAGAGCGAGCTCCGCGAGCAGCCCTTTTACGCCGAATTCTTCGGGCCTGCCGGAGTGAAGCACTTCATGTCCATCAGTTTCCCGACGCCGCCCGGGCACACCCGAAACCTGTTGTTCTTCCGCGACAGCGGACGGGACTTCACCGATCGGGACAAACTGCTGCTGCAATTGCTCCGGCCCCACCTGTACCAGCTGGACATGGACTCCGAGCGACGCCGGCGGGGTGTGCCACGGTTGACGCCGCGGGAGTGGGAGGTCCTGAAACTCGTATCTCAGGGCTACGGAAATGCCGACATCGCCCGGATGTTGTTCACCTCGGTCAGCACAGTGCGCAAGCACATGGAACACATCTTCGATCAGACTGGCGTCCGCACCAGGACAGCCGCGGTGGCCAGGATGATGCCGGGGGCCGGGAGGTTCGCGGACGTCACCGCCAAGGGTCCGGCTCGCGGGCCGCTGGCACCGGATGCCTTCGGCGCTGACGCGTCGGCTGCGCAGCAATCCCCGTTGGCCGCTCAGTAGCCCGGGAACACCGTCCGGAGCTGGTCGAGGGTGACCCCGTCACCGGTCAGCACCACGCTGCGCGGTGTGTGCTCCGCGGCGAGCCGGCCGGCCAGCAGCCGCAGGAACGCTTCGGCGGGCGCGGTCAGCACGACGTCGGCGTCCTCCGTCCCCGCACCGAGCTCGGCCTTGTCCGCCAGCACCAGGCCGAGCACCCGGTCGGGATCCGTGGTGACCACCCGCACCGTGACCTCGCGTCCGTCCAGGATCTGGGTTTTCGCCTGGAAACCGAGCAGGAAGCTCAACGGCCCGGTGAGCAGGTCGAGGGCGATCGCCGCCTCGGCGGCGGGCAGGCCGGCGTCAGGATCAAACGCCACCCGTACGTCCCAGCCGTGCAGGATCGCTTCGTTCAGCCGCATCCCGGTGACCAGCGCGAGATCGGCCGGGAACGGCAGGAATCCGAGGTCGATGCGCAGGTCGCGGCGGGCGGTGTCGTCCAGGTTCTCGTAGGCGCTGACCAGCGAATCGTTGGCCGTCAGGAAGCCATCGGCCTGTTGCCGTGGCGTCATGGCGTTCCATCGATCCCAGACGCCGAGGTTGAAATCCTGGCCCGGCCGGTCGGTGCCGGCCGCGGCGGCCTGCAGGACCGCCCGTGCGATCTCGGCGCCGCTGCCCACGTGACTGAGCACCTGCGCTACCGACCATTCCGAGGCGCCGGATTGCCGGGCCAGATCGTCGTCGTCGAATCCACCGACCCGTGCGGCCAGGTCCTCGTGGTGCGGCGCAGCGCGGCAATCGCGGAATCGGCGAGGGCTGGACCGGTCTGAGCACGGTCTGGGCACCATCGGACGGTGCGGTCATCGTTCTCCTCGGCAGGTAGGTGTTGGCAGGTACGTCACTGGCAGGTTGGTAACTGGCAGGTACGTCACTGGCAGGTAGGTGAAGAACAGCCAGCTGGAATCCAGCGAAGCGGGGGGCATCCCGGGCGGCGATCGGGGTGATCCTGGACCTTCGATGTGATCTCGGAAGCGCCGGTGGCGAGCATACGGGCAAAGGTTGTCGCGTCAACCGCGGGTCGGCGGGCGTGATGATCTCCCGCCGATCCGGGGCTGTGCCGATCCGGGGCCGTGCCGATCCGGGGCCCTGCCGATCCCGGGCGGTGCCGAGGGACCGCGGAAGCAAATCTCGAGCCCGTCGATCGGACGGGTGACAGTGCCGCTGCCGCGGATGGCGGTCCCGCCCACTGGGCTGATGACCAACAATTCACTGGCGGCGCGCGGGGGCGCGGCCGGTTGCCGGGCCGGCCGACGATCCGGCCACTTGACAGGTTGCCGGGCAGCGGCTTTGGCGAGCAGTACCGAACCGCCGTGGCACCGGAGATCTGGTGACCGGGCACGCCGGGTTCACCGGTCGCCGAACAGACCGTCGTCATCGGGGTCACCCACCGAGCGATGGGGGTTGCGCATTCCCGGGCGTTGTCGTACGGTAGGAATACGCATTCCACCACGCCTGATCAGCCCGCAGGTTTTGCCGGAAACGACTTCCGGCGAGCCGGCAGACGACGCGACGAGGGATGTTCGCGCGCTCGAACCGCAGGACAACGACGGCCGACGCCCGGCCGTCGAGGAGGATGAACCGGATTTCCGTTCTCGCGCATCGCGACGGCGGCCGACGCCCGGCCGCCGAGGCGAGGATCGGACAACCGGAACGGCTCCCGCCCGGTGACCGCGCGGCTGTCACCAACACTGTCGTCACGTCGAGCAGGAGCCGTTCGAGCGACCGGTCCACTTCAGGCCCGATCGAGTCGGATCCGTCCGATCTCAATCGGTCGTGATCGCCCGCAGCACATCCATCCGCGCCGCCCTGCGGGCTGGGAACACTGCGGCCAGCACCCCGATCAGTCCGGACAGCACCACGAAGATCACCAGTTGCAGACTCGGTACCGACAGCACGGAGATGCCCTGGCCGGACAGTGCCCGTTGCAGGCTGATCCCGAAGACCAGTCCCAGCAGGATGCCGAGCACCGCGCCGAGGACGGCGATCGCCACCGACTCCAGTCGCACCATCGACCGCAACTGCCGCCGGCTCATCCCCACGGCACGTAGCAGACCCACCTCGCGGGTGCGTTCGATCACGGACAGGGCCAGCGTGTTGACGATGCCCAGCACCGCGATGATCACGGCCAACCCGAGCAACGCGTAGATGATCGCCAGCAATTGGTCCACCGGCGCGCGCTGCGCGTCGGCGAAGGCCTGCTGGTCCTTCAGCGTCACCGTCGGCAGATCGGCCAGCACCGTGTTGATATCCGCCGCAACCACCGCCGGGTCGGCGTCCGGTGCACGGTCGACGTAGACGAAGGAATCCGCCGGGGCGACTCCGCCGGCCTCGAGAGCCGGCAACGGGAGCACGATGTCGGCACCCACGAAATTGCTGGGCGCGATGATGCCGGCGACGCGCAGCGATGCGGTGCCGGCCGGCAGGTCGACCGCCACGGTGTCGCCCACCTTCCAGCCTTCGCTGGTGGCCTTGGTGTCGGTGACCAGCATGCCGTCGTCACCGGTCTGGAGGTCGCCGGACTTGACGTCGATGGCCACCACCCGGCTGAACTGCTCGCCGTCGAAACCGGCGACGAAAGTCTGCTGGCCGTTCACCTTCGCGCTGCCGAATCGGAACGGGACAGCGTCGGCGACCCCCGGCACCTCGGCGATCTGGGTGGCGATGGTGGCCGAGAACGGCGACTGGACGGCGTTGGACACCACGTAATCGGCCTTGAGGTCCGTGCTGACCAGCTCGTCCACGCTGGACTTGGTGGACTGGCCGAGTACCGCCATGGTGGTGACCAGGGCCAAGCCGATCATCAACGCTGAGGCGGTGGCCGCCGTACGCCGCGGGTTTCGCCGGGCGTTCTCCCGGGCGAGCACCCCGACGGTGCCGAACAGCCGGGAGAAGGGCCAGGCGATCACCGTGACGATCGGCTTGCCGATCACCGGGCTCAGCAGAGCGACGCCGATGAAGACGGCGAACACCCCGCCGCCCAACGGCTGCAGACCGCCGTCGAATGCCAGCGCCCACACCATCAGCCCGGCGCCGAGAACCGTCAGTGCGACACCGCCGACCAGCCGCCGGTGCATCGAGGACTCCGGGATCGAGACGTCGTCACGCATGGCTGCGACCGGCGGGACCTTGGCCGCATGCCTGGCGGGCAGGTACGCGGCGACGAGCGTGATCAACACGCCGACGGCGTAGGCCACGATCACCGTTCGCCATTGGAAGACCAGGCCGGCCTCGGACAAATCGAGGCCGATCGCGCCGAACAGCGCTTTGAGGCCGAGCGCCAGACCGAACCCGAGCAGCAGGCCGACCGTGGAGCCGACCAGCCCGACGATCAATGCCTCGAACATGACGGAGCGGGTCACCTGTCGCCGGGATGCGCCGAGCGCGCGGAACAGGGCGAGCTCGCGGGTCCGTTGCGCGACGATGATCGAGAAGGTGTTCAGGATCAGGAACGACCCGACGATCAGCGCGACCGCCGCGAACACCAGCAGGAAGGTGGTGATGAACGACAGGCCTTGTTGCAGTTGGTCCTCGTTCTCGGTGGCGATCTGCTGGTCGTCCAGGGCCTCGAAACCGGTCGGCAGCGCGGCGGTCACCTCGTCGCGGAGTTGCTGGTTGGGAATTGATCCGTCGCCGGTGACGGCGATGTCGTTGTAGGCGTCGGCGCCGCCGAGGTAGAGCTGTTGGGCCGTCGCGGTGTCCATCACGGTCAGCGTGGCGCCCACGAGATTGCCCGAATCGCCGAAGCGAACGGTGCCCACCATCGTCCCGGTGACCGTCGGTTGCGCCCCTGAGGTGACCAACCGGATCTGGTCACCCACCGCGTAACCCGCGGTGGCAGCTGTCTTTTCGTCCAACAGGAATTGGTCGGGGCCGTTCGGTGCGACGCCCGCGGTGATGGTGGCGATCGCCGAGCCGTCGGCCGCTGGGGCGTTGTTGTTGTTGGCGGCGATGCCGGGTGCCCCGTTGCCGCCGACCACCTTGCCGTCCTTGCCGATGACGAAGGTGCTCTGGTCGGTGACATTTCCGTCAACCTGGGCCACTCCGGGGAGCGACTGGAGCGTGCCGACCAGATCGGCTGGCACGACGCGGGTGTCGGCGCCGGTGAAACCGCCGGCAGCGGCGGCTTCGGCCTTGGCCGGGCGCACCGTCACGTCCGGCGCGGTCTGCCGGAAGATGTTGGTGAAACTGCTGTTCAGGGTGTCGGTGAAGACAAAGGTGCCGGACACGAAGGCGACGCCCAGCACGATCGCGAAGGCGCTCATCGCCATCCGCAACTTGTGTGCGAGCAGGCTCTTGAAGGTTGCGCGGAGCATCTCAGATCGCCAGTCCGGTGGTGCCCTGCTCCTGATTGACAGATTCCGGATGGCCCACTGGATGGCCCGCTGGATGACCCCCGGGATTACCATGACCGTCGAAGCTCTTCATCCGGTCGAGCACCCGCTCGGAGGTGGGTTCGATCATCTCGTCAACGATGTGACCGTCCGCCAGGAACAACACCCGATCCGCATACCCGGCAGCGTTCGGGTCGTGGGTGACCATCACGACCGTCTGGCCGAACTCCTTGACCGAACGCTGCAGGAATCCCAGCACCTCGGCGCCGGAGACCGAGTCAAGGTTTCCGGTCGGCTCGTCGGCGAAGACGATGTCCGGCCGACTGGCCAACGCGCGGGCGCATGCCACCCGCTGCTGCTGCCCGCCGGAGAGTTGGTTCGGCTTGTGATCCAGTCGGTCGGCCAGGCCGACGGTACTGATGACCGTGTCGAGCCATTCCTTGTTGGGCTTCCGCCCGGCGATGTCCATCGGCAGGGTGATGTTCTCGATCGCGGTCAGCGTCGGGACGAGGTTGAACGCCTGGAAAACGAAACCGATGCGGTCGCGGCGGATTTTGGTGAGTTCCTTGTCGCCGAGTTTCGTCAGATCGGCCTCGCCGATGTAGACCTCACCCGACGTCGCGTCGTCGAGCGCCGCCAGGCAATGCATGAGCGTTGATTTACCCGACCCTGACGGCCCCATGATGGCGGTGAATTGACCAGGGCGGAATTCCACGGTGACGCCGTCGAGGGCGGCAACCTGGGTGTCCCCAGATCCGTACACCTTGCGAAGATTGATGGCTCGGGCAGCGGCGATGCTGTGCCGGGTTGACGTGGTGGCAGAGGTGGCGCTGGTGGACATCGTCTCGCTCCTGGCGAAAAGGGGATTGCCGGACGTTTTGACGGTAGGTCACGCGTCGAGTGAGATCTTCAGGGTCGAATCAGGGTTGTTACCCATCCTGACCCGGCACGACGGTCCGGGGGCACGAATCAAGCGTGCCGCCGGGGGGATTGTGAGTTCCGGCACCTCAGCGATATTCCGCCCGAATGGGGTAATGAATCAGCCTTCGCCGGTCGTTCCGGTGAGTTCGCTGGGCAGGGCAATGACGTCAACCATCGCCCCACGACGCCAGACGGTGATCGGCAGCGGCCGCCCGATCGCGTCGTCGAAGAGCAGGCGCTGCAGGCTCTGCGCATCATCGACGGGTCGGCGTCCCGCCGTCAGCAGCAGATCGCCCCGAGTCAGCCCGGCTCGATCCGCGGGCGAACCGGAAATCACCTCGACCACCCGGAGCCCGGCTCGCCGCCCGACGCGGTCGACGAGTTCGGCCGGGAGCGGGCCTGGTGTGCTGACCAGGCCGAGGTAGGCCCGGCGGACCCGGCCGTCACGGAGCAGCGCGGCGATGATCCGCCTGGTGGTCGCGTTGATCGGGACCGCGAGGCCGAGGCCGACCCCGGCCACTGCGGTGTTGATGCCGACGACCGCACCCGAGGCGTCGGCCAGTGCACCGCCCGAGTTGCCGGGATTGAGCGCGGCGTCCGTCTGGATGACGTCTTCGATGACCCGGCCGGCGCGGCCCGCCCGGGTCGGCAGCGACCGCCCGAGTCCGCTGACCACACCCGCGGTGACGGAGCCGGCCAGTCCGAGCGGGTTGCCGACCGCAACCACCAGTTGACCGACCCGCAATCCGTCGGCATCGCCGAGGGTGATGGCCGTGATGTCCAGGGTTGACCGGGCGCGTACCACCGCGAGGTCGGACAGCGGGTCCGAACCCACCACATCGACCCGGGATTCCGAGCCGTCGGCGAAGGCGGCAGTCCCGGACACCGCCTCGGCCACCACGTGAGCGTTGGTGAGCAGGTGCCCGTCGTCGGTGAACAGCACCGCGGACCCGGCGCCCTGGACGAGGCGGCCGTCCCGGCCGCGGCCGGAGACCTGCAGTGCGGCGACGTGCGGGATCACGGCAGCCGCGACCTCGATCACCACCCGCGAATAGGCGTCCATCGCCTTGGCGGACAGTTCATCGGGGTTGGACGCCGACGCCGCCGAACCTGGGCTCATGGGCTTCTCCGTTGGGTGGTGGACGTTGCGTGATGGGGGTGGCGGAACAGGTCGGGGAACCGTGACGGTCGTTGAGTGAGGGGCCGGTGCCGAGTGATGGTCCTGTGGTGATTCGTCCGGGTTGAGTGGTTCAGAGTGAGTGGTTCAGGTTGAGTGGTTCAGGTTGAGTGGCGGACAGGTCATGGCGGGCGCGCGCAGTGGCCAGGCCGGCTGACGGGGACGGTGACCGCCGCGCGGTGCCGCGGTGCCTGGCGCACCTCCCATTGAACGTCGGAGGAACCGGATTCGACGAACGTCGCGTTAAGCCCTTGGCGATCGCGGCGGGCGCCAGCAGAATGCGTGACCGTGCGCCCGACCGTCGGCGGGCGCTGGACAAACAGGCAGCACGCGAGGGCGGCAGATGAAGTCGGGACAGACGTTGATCTTCGATGCCGACGACACGTTGTGGGAGAACAACGTGATCTTCGAGCGGGTGATCGAGGACTACCTGGACTGGCTGGCGCACCCGACCTTGGACCGGACGCAGGTCCGCACGGTGCTGAACGAGATCGAGCTGGCCAACACGGTTGCCCACGGTTACGGCAGCCGAGTGTTCCTTCGGACGCTGGGCGACTGTTTCGCGCGACTGAGTCGAGCGCCCCGCTTCTGCGGCCGAAGAGGCCCAGATCCGCGAGCTGGCTGCCGCGCTGATCGAGCATCGCGTCGAGTTGATCCCGGGTGTCGCAGAAACGTTGGCCGAGTTGGGTTCCCGGCACTCGCTGTTGCTGCTCACCAAGGGGGATCGGGACGAGCAGCAGCGGAAGATCGACGCCGCGGAGGTCAGTCACCATTTCACCGCCATCGAGATCGTGGCGGAGAAGAACGTCGACACCTATGAATCGGTCACCAGCCGTCACGACCTCGATCCGGCCAGAACGTGGATGATCGGCAACTCCCCGAAGTCGGACATCCTGCCCGCCCGACGGGCAGGATTGAACGCGGTGTTCATTCCGAACGAGAACACCTGGGTGTTGGAGCACGACGTGCTGGATCCGAGTGACAGCGGAGTTCTGCAGCTGCGTGAATTCGTGGAGCTGCTGCGGCATTTCTGAGGAGTAACCGGCCGGCGGGCTGCTCCTCGGCGCAACCAACCTGACTACCGGTACGCCGAAGGCTTGTCGGTGATCCTGGCCGGCTTTCCTGGTGTGTACCTACCGGGTTCTGCACCCGCACCTGACGGGCTTATTGGTGCACCCCGACGGCACCAGCGGTGCGCCACCCGACCGGCCTACCGGTCGACCCGGGACAGGGCGTGCGCTGCCTTGCGGTGCTGCACCTCCGCACGGCGCACCGCCAACCGGGCGTCGTCCAGCCGGCGACGGGCATCGACCACCTGCTCCTCGAGCATCCGCAGCCGATCGTGCTGCTGCTGCTCATCGTCGCGCGCTTTCGCCAGTGCCGCGTCCGCCTCGGCCGCCACGCGGCGCGCGTCGGCGATCGCGTCCCTGCGGTCCTGGTCGGCGCGGGCCTGCGCCTCGCGCCTGGCCTGTTCCCTGGCTTTCGCTCGGCTCTGTCCGCTCCTGTCGTCGGGCGCGGAAACCTGCTCTTCGCCTGGCGGTTCTGTTTCGTCGGTCTTGGTCGATCCGGCTCTCGCCCTAACGGAGACAGCCTTCCTGGCAACAGGTGTCGCACCTTTGTCGGGCTCGTCGTCAACCGACGGCACGACCATCAGGTCGGGACCGGAACCGAAGCCAAAACCCTCCCATCGTGCGGCCTTCACCAGCGTCCCGTCGTGCAGTTGTTCCGCGACGGCGTCGTCGGCCAACGCGGCGGTGAGGGTCGAGACGACCTCGTCCCTGATGGCCGCGCTGGGGTCGGAGTCGCCGGCTATCCGGAAGGCCGCTCGAGTGACGTCGTCGATCAGCCGCCGGCGGCGGCCGGTCAATTCACGGAGTCGCCCGGCGTCCACGGAGCGTTCGGCGTTGCGCAGTTCCGCGCCCAAGTCGAGCAATGCGGCGATGCGGTCGGGTTCCGCCCGCGCCAACCCATTGAGAATGGCCGCGGACCGAGTGGGCTTCCGTAGTCCCGTGATCTCCTTGGCGGTGGCCCGGTCGCCCGCAGTGCGCGACGCAGCGGCGAGCGCGGTCCGGCGCGGCAGAAACTCCTCCGGCTCGACCGAGTACAACTCGTCCACCGCTCGGCGGAGCGCGTCGCGATCGACCATGATCCCATCCTGGACCAGTGCCGCCCCCGTTGGCTGCCCAGCCCATCCTTTGCCGGGTGCGGACGGATCAGGTCCGGCGCGTGAATGGGTTGTGGTGCATCATGTTTCTTCGTGGGGCGCGTGCCGGGTCGATCCATGCTGGTGGGAGGTATTCGGGGACACCGTCGGTGGCGAAACGGATCTCCCAGGCGCCCTGGTGGACCAGGCGGTGATGAAGCGGGCACACCAGCACGGCATTGCCGTAGCTGGTGGGCCCGCCGTCGGCCCAGAAGATCACATGATGCGCGTCGCACCACGACGCCGGCCGGTCGCAGCCGGGGAAGGTGCATCCGCGGTCCCGCAGGGTGATGGCCCGGCGGATGGTGTTGGGGATCAACCGGACCGCGGTCCCCATGTCCAGGACCTGGGAGGGTGAGCCCAGGACGGCGGGGATGATCATCGCGTCGCAGGCCAGCATCCGGGCGTGGGCGGCGGTGATCGGCCCGCCGTGGTCCAGCATGGCGGTGCCGAGTGTCCCGTGCAGCGCGTCCAGGTCCATGGTGACGGTGACGTGGGGTCGTTCCCCGCCCTGGGTGGGTGCGAACCCGACGTCCAGGAACCGGCGGAGGACTTCGATGAGGGCTTGGCCGCGGCGGACCTTCGCCGGCCGCGGGTCCGCGGTGCCGTCCGACGGAGGGGCGGGGTGCGGCCAGGCCGTCGATGGCTGTGGACAGCAGTTCCACCCCGAGGTCGTCCAGGAACCCTTTGAACGCGGTCAGCCCGGTGGTGGTGTTCCGGGACCCCAACGACAGTTCGACCTTGTCGACCGGGTCGCGCTCGTCCAGGGTGCCGTCGGGGTCGCATCGGTCGGCGACCTGTCGGGCGAAGTCGGCGAACACCCGCGGTTCCAGCAACTGCGCGTGCTTGGTCAGCACCTGCCGGGCCATGTCCCTGGTGTCGGGGTCCACCGCCGCGGGCAGCCCCTTCATGGTGGCGATCACGGTGCGGGTGTGCTCGGCGCCGACCGCGCCGGCCTCGACCGCGGCCGCCAACTCCGGCAACGCCGGTGGGGCCTCCCCGCCCGAGGGCAGGTCGCGGGGCAGGATCGCCCTGGCGGTGTTCACCCGGGTGCGGGCGTCCGCGGCGGAGATCCGTAACCGGTCCCGCAGCAGCACCATCGTCGATGGTGCGCCCTTGCTGCCGGCGACCCCGCGGGTGTCCAGTTCCCCGGTCAGGTGGACCTGCGCGGCGAACACCAACCGCCCCACCCGTTCCAGGGTTTCCGCCAGGGTCAGCAGGTCCTTGTCGCCGATCTTCCAGAACTCCGTGCACCGTAACGCCTGAAGCTCAGCGCACACCGACCCGGCCACCGCGGTGGCGTGTCCGATGTCGCTGATCAACTCCATGAATAGAACGTTAGACCACACCCCCGACAGTCCCCGAAAACCGACAAATCAGGCGGCACAAGGGGTGTCACCCCCGTTGGTCCCCTGTGCCGCGAGCGGCGACACCCGCCACGCGCGGCGGGCTGGGCCACGAGCGAACCGGCTCCACGCACCCGGCACCCGCATCCGGCACCCGCATCCGGCACCCGCATCCGGCACCCGCATCCGGCACCCGCATCCGGCACCCGGCACCCGCATCCGGCACCCGCATCCGGCACCCGCATCCGGCACCCGCATCCGGCACCCCGCACCACGCACCCGCGTCCGCAGCCCCGGACGGTGGGCAGATCCGTCGGACCCGGAACGGTGGACAGGGCCATCGGCTCGCCGAGCGAGACCTGGTCGCTGGAGATGCGCGATCGGCCAACGGCTCATCGACTTCACCGTGAGGCGCGGCTTCTGGCAGAGCCAACGATCAACACCCCGGGACCGCAGTGGCGTCTAACGCTGGCCGCCGTCAATACCGCGTCGACCTGGTCGTCGAGCGACACGCCCTGTCGCGCGGGTCAAGAGAAGTAGAGGTTGGCGCCGCTTGATCGGCCCCGAACGGTCATCGCCAGCTACGGCCAGCCGGGCGATGATCATCATCTCGGGACCGACACCCGTGCATGCGGCCACCATTGGTCCCGGGATGGTGATCACCGCCGGCGTCCGCCTCCGCAACTCCGGGCTTGCGGAGGGCTGCGCGCCAGGCTGCTTCCGCGTGCCGGTGCTGCCTGTGCTGCCTGTGCTGCCTGTGCTGCCTGGCCTCGGTTCGGCTGGGCTGGGTTGCCCGCGATGCCCGCGACGCCCACGACGTGACCCGAGAGGTGGCCGGCGGGAACTCCGCGGCTATCCGGCGCGATCCACTTCCAGCAAACCCCGTTGGTGAGCCAGCGACACGGCTTCCGCTCGGCCGGAGGCGCCGAGCTTGCCGAGCACGTTGGACATGTGCACGCTCACCGTCTTGGAGCTGATGTACAGCCGCTCACCCACCTGCCGGTTGGTCATCCCCTGAGCCACCAGCCGCAGCACTTCCTCCTCGCGGTCGGTCAACACCCCGATCACCGCCCGCGAACCCGGGAGCTCCAGACCGGGCGCGCCGGCCGAATGCTTCGATTGCCCCGATCAACGGCTCGGCATGCATCTCCCGCGCCTCGGCCAGCGCTGTGGCCGCTTCCGTCCGGGCGCCAGTTCGGTCGCCGGCTTCGGTGAGCGCTTCGGCAAGGCGCCATCGGCTCCGCGCCACTTCGTAGCGGTACCCATAGCCGAACTCCCGCATGGCCTCTCGCCACAGGTCGGGGTCGTTGCTACCGATCAGCCTGGCATGTTCGGCATGCGCCCTGGCCAGCCATGCGCGTCCCTCCGGGCCGAGTCGGCCGCCCCGAGGACGTCCGCGTTCCGCCGTGTGATCGGCCAGCAGGACAAGCGAGTCGCCGACAGCGATCTCGGCGGCCACATCGCCGCCGGTGATCCGGATCCCTTCGACCCGATCGGCGAGGGCGGCGAGCCCGAGCGCGGACAACCAGATGCCGCCGAGGAAGTAGTCGTTCCAGGTGCGGCCGAGGAAGTCGATGAGCTGCCGGGTCAGGTCGATGGCCTCCTGGTACTCACCCGCCCAGGTCAGCCCGTCGATGGTGCACCCGCCGGACAGCAGGGCGTTCCAGGGGTCCTTCTGCCAATCGGCCTTGATGGCGCGACCGCGCTCGACGGCATCGGGATCGCCGCGGGCGACGCTGGCGTACAGGTCGGCCACCCGCAAGGTGACCAGAGCGAGCGGCGGAACCTCGTCCCTGGCCGGCGGCGCCGGGGTGAGATCGCCGGTGACGTAACGGATCAGCTCGCGGAACACCAACAGGCTGACGCCGTATCCCATCCAGATGACGCCGGTGCTCCGGGCGCGGTCGATCCCCTCCTCGCAGACCTTGCACGCCTGATCGAGCCAGCCCGCGTAGTACAGCGTCGAGGTGAGGTTGTGGGCAGTGCGCAGTTCGGTCAACAGGTCGCCGGACGCCTTGGCGCGGTCCAGCGCGGACGCCAGCAGGTCGGCGGCGGTGTCAGGTTCATCCACCTCGAGCAGGGCCAGCGTGGTCAATGCGTCGGCCTCGGCGTCGGCGACGCCGAGCGCACGCGATTCGTCGACCGCGCGCGTTGCCGCGGCTCTGGCGACGTCGTCCAGGTCCGAATTGAGCGCCGACCGAGCCTGGGCGGCAAGAACTCTCGCCCGGTCAACCGATGGTTCCTCGGCGTCGAGAACGGTCAAGGCCTCGCTGGCGCGCTCGAACGCCTCGGTGGCGTGGTCGGCGTCGACGAGATAAAACGCAGCGGCCGGGGTCAGCCGGGCCGCTCGCAGCGGCTCGCACCTGGCCAGCGCCGATCGGGCAAGGGCGGCAGCTCGCCCCGGCTGACCGTCCCGGCTGGCTGCGGAGGCCGCGGACATGGTGATCTCGACCCGGTCCTGCCCCACCGCCTGCTCGGGGTCGGGCACCGCGTCCCACAGCTCGAGAACCGTCTCCAGCCGGCGCAATTCCTCCGCGGGAGCCAGCACGTCGGCGGCCTCCCGAGCGGCAGCGTAGGACGCGGCAAGGGCCGCCGGCAGGTCGTGACTGCGCAACGCGTGATGCGCCAGTTCCGCCTGGGAGCCGAGCGAAGGATCCGCTTCGAGGGTCTGGCGGTAGGCGCGATGCAGGCCGGATTGCTCGCTGGGCAGCAGGTCTGAGTACACCGCCTCGGCCAGCAGCGCGTGCCGGAAGGCGATCCATTCGGCCTTCTCGCTGACCAGCACGTTGTGGGCGACGGCCTCGCGGAGCGCGGCGTCGAAGACGGCCGGCTCGGCGAATGTGACGTCCGACCTGGCAACCGCCCAGAGCAGCGCCTCGGTGACCCGCCGGCCGGCGACCGACGCGATCCGGGCCAGGTGCTGGACGGCGGGATCGAGTTGCTCGAGCCGGGCGTGCAGCACGTCGGCGAGCGAACCGGGAAGTTCCGCGGAGTCCACCCCGCACTCGAGCAATTCCTCGGCGAAGTAGGCGTTTCCCTCCGACCGGGTGAGCACTCGTTGCAGCGCCGGTTCGGGCAGGTCGGCGCCGGTCACGGCGACCACGAACTCGGCCAGCTCGTCCCGGGTGAACGGCGGCAATTGCAGGTGATCGACGCTGGGATGACGCAGCAACTCGGCCAGCAACGGCCGCAACGGATGTCGTCGATGCAGGTCGTCAGTACGGTAGCTGGCCACGATCAGCAGATGCTCGGTCCGCAGCCGGGCCAGCAGGAACCGGAGCACGTCACGACTGGACGGATCCGCCCAGTGCAGGTCCTCGATGATCAGTACCAACGGCCGCCTGGCTGTACCGGCGGCGGCCAGCACCGCTGCCATCCCGTCGAACAGTTGCAGCCGGGCCACCTGTTCGGCCGTGCCGGCCGGGGGTTCGGTGGTTCCGTTGTCCAGCAAACGGCCGAGTGCCGGACGGGCCGCGATGACGTCCTCCACTGCTGGGCCGAGCAACCGCAATTGCGCCAAGGCCTCGGCGAACGGCAGGTAGGGCAGACCGACGTCACCCAGATCGATGCAGTGACTGACCACCACCAGGGCTCCGGACCCGGTCGCGGCCTCCGCCATCTTGGTGAGCAGCCGCGTCTTGCCGACCCCCGCGTCGCCGGACAACAGGATCGCCCCGGGCTCGCCGGACGCGGCCCGGCCGAGCGCCGAGCGGAACCGCTCCAGCTGCTCGTGACGGGCGACGAACGGTGTCCCTGCCGCGGACCTGGCCATGGGTTCCATAGTGGCAGCTACCACCGACAGTCCCGTTCTCCGTTGGCCCATCGTTGGCCCGTTCTCGTTGGCCCATCGTTGGCCCGTTCTCTGTTGGCCCGTTCTCCCTTGGCCGGGCCGCCCGGCACAGCCTGCGGTCGATCGGGCCCACCAGTTGACCGGTCGCGGTCAGGTGGACGTCGACATCGGGCGCCGCTAACCACCGGAGCCCGACGTCGCCGGGCGGCCGATCATGCTGCGTACGGGTGCTCGTGCTCGTCGGCCGCGCGCACCGCGGCGGAGCGGCCACCTGCCACCACGGCAACCAGACCGTGTTGGCGCCGGACGGGTGTCGGGGTCCGATGCTCGACCACCGCGGCAGCGGGCCGGCGCTGCCACCACCGTGGCCGGTAGGAGCCGTGGGTACGACGGAAATCGGCGCGCACGCGTTCCTGCCGGTAGTCCAGCTCTGCGTCGAACCCGAATCCCAGGTAGTTCGTCATGGCCATCTCCCTCGCCCGCTCAGCGAACCGGTGCTCGCTGTCGTGTCTACGAGAGTTCCGCTAAGCGCGGGGCTGCCACATCGGTCGGCCGCGCAGCAGATCCGGCTCGAGTGCCTCAGATGTCTGTCTGAGACGCGTCTGAGGCGCCTTAGCCACGAGGCGTCAGGTAGATAGGCATGAGGTGGCGAGCCACGGCGAGACCGGAGGGCCGCACGCCGGGAGCTGATGGCGTGGGGAGGGCCGTACCCAGGGAGCTCGCGGATCAGCTTGCGATCGCGGTGCCGAACCGCTTCTCGCTGCGGGCCCGCGCCTTGGCCGCCTCTTCTTCGCGGTCCTTGGGTGGTGAACTGGTCACCAGGTCCTCCAGCAGGTGTCTGGTGATATGGGCGATCTCGGCGACGGCGCGGTCGAAAGCGGCCTGATTGGCGGTCGACGGTTTCGTCGCTCCGCTCACCTTGCGGACGAACTGCAGCGCGGCGGCGTGGACCTCGTCATCGGTCGCCGGAGGGTCGAAGTTGTGCAGGACTCGGATGTTTCGACACATGTCACCAGGGTGGCACAGCGGGGCGCCGGATTCAGCAGCCGGATTCAGCAGCCCGATTCACCAGCACGATCCCGGGACGAGACGGCGGGCCGGCGTCGGCGGGTCAGCGGTCGACGCTGGAGCATGTTCACCCGTCCGCCGAATGCGATGTGGCTAACCTCGCAGGGGCGGGCGCGGGTCCCGCATGGAGGCGGACATGAAGATCGGCTTGCACATTGCGGATTTCACCTTTCCCGACGGCCCCGCCGGGCTCCGCGACGACCTCACGCGGATCGTGACCACGGCGGAGGAGTCGGGTTTCGACAAGGTGAGCGTGATGGACCACCTCTGGCAGATCGGCTTCCTCGGCCCGCCGGAGCACGAGATGCTCGAGGCGTACACCACGCTCGGCTACCTGGCCGCGCGGACCTCGACGGTCGACCTGGTGGCCTGGGTGACCGCGGTCGTGTACCGGGAGCCGGGGATGCTCGCGAAGTTGGTCAGCACCCTGGATGTGCTGTCCGGCGGCCGGGCCTGGCTAGGGATCGGCGCGGCCTGGAACGAGGCGGAAGCCAGCGGGCTCGGGTTGCGGTTCCCGCCCACCGCGGAGCGGTTCGAGCGGCTGGAGGAAACGCTGCAGATCTGCCTACAGATGTGGAGCGACAACGACGGTCCGTACGAGGGCCGCCACTACCAGCTGGCCCGGACCCTCAACTCCCCGCAGCCGTTGCGTCGCCCGCATCCGCCGATCCTGATCGGTGGCAGCGGCGAGAAGAAGACGCTCCGCCTGGTGGCGAAATACGCGCAGGCGTGCAACCTGTTCGGTACCCCGGACGTGGAGCACAAGCTCGACGTGCTGCGTGGTCACTGCGAACGGGAGGGCACGAGCTATGACGACATCGAGAAGACGGTGATGGTGGGTCTCGATCCCGGCGAGAAGGGCGAGAACGTCGATGCGATCCTGCAGCAGCTGCAGGAATATGCCCGGCTGGGCATCGCGGAGGCGCACGGCATCGTGCCCGGGGTGTGGAAGCTCAGCCCCCTGACGATCCTGGGCAAGGAGGTCGTTCCGGCGATCGCCGATTGGTGATCAGCCGGACGCCCATCGAGCCGGGCCCGGTACCTGCCGCATCCCAGCGGAATCCGGCCGCATCCCGACGGAGCCCCCGCCGATCCCATGGATCCAGCTACCCGTGATGCCGACCACACCCGGGTCCGGTTCAATAGCCCCATGGATCCACGCGCAGGACAGCCTGCTCAGGCCAGCGATCTCATCGATGTCGACGCCGTCCTGGCGGCGTACGAGGACCTCCACCCCGATGTGTCGAACCCGATCAACGGGTCGCTTTCGGCACCTCCGGTCACCGCGGCTCGAGCCTGGACACCGCCTTCAACCGGGATCACATCCTGGCGATCACCCAGGCCATCTGCGAATACCGTGCTGAACAGGGCACCGACGGACCGCTGTTCCTTGGTGCCGACACGCACGCCCTCGCCGCGCCGGCGACGGCCACCGCGCTGGAGGTGCTGGCCGCGAACGGCGTCACCGTCATGCTCGATTCCAGCGACGGCTACACCCCGACGCCGGCCGTTTCGCACGCCATCCTGAAGGCGAACCGCAAGCGCACCAGCCGGTTGGCCGACGGCATCGTCGTCACGCCGAGCCACAACCCGCCGAGAGACGGCGGATTCAAGTACAACCCGCCCAACGGCGGCCCGGCCGACAGCGACGCCACGTCGGTGATCGCCGCGCGGGCCAACGACATCCTGGCCGGCGGGTTGGCCGACGTGAAGCGGATGGACTACCAGTCGGCGAAGAACGCCGACACCACCGGCTACTACGACTTCGTCTCCGGTTACGTGGGCGACCTGGACAGCGTGCTGGACATCGACGCCATCCGGGACGCCGGTGTGCACATCGGCGCCGATCCGCTGGGTGGTGCGTCCGTGGCCTACTGGGGCGCCATCGCCGAGCGGCTCGGCCTTGACCTCACGGTGCTGAACACGACGGTCGACCCGGCGTGGCCGTTCATGACGCTGGACTGGGACGGCAAGATCCGGATGGACTGCTCGTCGCCGTACGTGATGGCCTCGGTCGTCGCCAAGGCGGGGAACTACGACATCGCCACCGGCAACGACGCGGACGCCGACCGGCACGGCATCGTCACCCCCGACGCCGGCCTGATGAACCCCAACCACTACCTGGCGGTGGCCATCGACTACCTGTACAGCCACCGTGGCGACTGGGATGCCGACATGGGTGTCGGCAAGACGCTGGTGTCGTCGTCGATGATCGACCGGGTGGTCGGCCAACTGGGTCGCAAGCTGGTCGAGGTGCCGGTCGGGTTCAAGTGGTTCGTGCCCGGCTTGATCGACGGCTCGATCGGATTCGGTGGTGAGGAGTCGGCCGGCGCGTCGTTCCTGCGCAAGCGCGGCACGGTCTGGACCACCGACAAGGACGGCATCCTGCTTGCCCTGCTGGCCTCGGAAATCAAGGCGGTGACGGGTAAGTCGCCGAGCGAGCGGTACCGGGAGCTGACCGCGCAGTTCGGCGATCCGGCATACGCCCGGGTGGACGCGCCGGCCACCAAGGCAGAAAAGGCCAAGCTGGCCAAGCTGTCCCCGGAGGACGTCAAGGCTGACGTGCTGGCCGGGGAGAAGATCACCGCCCGACTGGTGACCGCGCCCGGCAACGGCGCCGCCATCGGCGGCCTGAAGGTCACCACCGAGAACGCCTGGTTCGCCGCCCGGCCGTCGGGCACCGAGGACGTCTACAAGATCTACGCCGAGTCGTTCAAGGGACCCGAGCACCTCAAGCAGGTGCAGGAGGAGGCCCGCGAGGTGGTGTCGGCGGCGCTGGCCGGATAACCGGCACCCGGCCGGCTCACTCCGCGCCGCAGTTCGCCCCCGCTGCGCATCACCGCTGCGCATCATGGCGCGCAGCGGTGATGTTGTGGTGCGGCGGCCGATGCGGTCAGCCGGCGATGCGCTCCAGTGCGGCCGAGGCGTGCGGCGCGAGTTCGACGTCGGAATGGGCCCGTTCCTCGACGTAGGCCAGCCGGCCGTCCGGGGTGATGCCGTAGAGCCTGGTGCTGCCGACCACCGGTGGAGCTGTCGGGGTGCGCCAACCGACATCGGTGGACAGCGCCCAGCTGGCGACGGATCGCGCCTGCCCGTAGAAGACCTCGACCCGGCCGACGGCATGGGCCACCAGGAGCTCGATGGAACCGTCCGGTTGCGGGCGCCAGTACCCCACTTCGCGTTCGCCGGGCTTGGTGACCGATCCGTCCGGTCCGAGTAGCCAGGTCACCGACTCGTACGTCAAGAACGGGCGCCCGTCGTGGGCGATGGTGATCTGCTGACCGAACTGGGGATCGTCGACACCGGGGTCGTTGCCGAAAATCCCTGTGCCGCGCCAGATTCCGACCAACGGCAGCAGTGGTTGGCACGCCGGATGGAGAGTGGGGCCGAACCGCAGGTTCGCGGTGTCGTCGGGCACCGGAAGTGGATCAGTGTCGCCAATGTTGCGGCCGGCGGTCAGTGCGGCTCGCTGGGCGGCCAAGGCCACCGCGGCGTCGCCGCTGCCCCATTCCGCGCCGGGGATCTGCTCGGCCTCCGGGATGTCCAGCAGATCCGGCGCAGCGCGACCGGCGGGCGCAACGTCATGGACCACATCCACGTACTCGCCGGCGGTGCGCTCGGCGGCGACCAGCCCGGCGATCTCCTCTGCGGTGGCACCCCCGTCGTTATCGGGGTCTGTGCTGTCGCTCACCGGTCTTCGTGCAGCAGCCGATAGACGACATAGATCGCGAACCAGGTGACCAGCAGCGCGATCGCCACCAGCAGACCGGTATAGAAGATCTCCACGAGCTCAGCCTAGCCTGAGCGCCCCTCCTTGAACCGGGGCCAGTGGTGTGACAACCGTGACGCGACAGCTGCGGACCCGGCGGGACACCCGGCCAACTGGGAGGGTGTCCGCAGGCGGCTGGGCCGCGGGATCGAAGCGGGATCGGAGCGAGATCGGGAGCGGGCGCGACACAGGCCGGGCGCTCCCGCGAGGGAAACACCCGGCCCGATAGGTGCCCGCAGCGTGCGGCTGTCAGCCGACCAGAACGTCAACGGGCGAGATGCCCAGTGATGCCCGGACGCTCGCCTGACCGTTGCCGACCCTGGACAGTGCCCGCACCGTCCAACTGCCCGGTGCGGCGTAGAACCGGAAGTCACCGGCGGGAGAGCTGACCACCTCGGCGGTGAACTCGCCGGTTCCGTCCAGCAGCCGGACGAAGGCGCCGGCCACCGGGTCAGAGCCGTTCAGCACCTTGCCCTGCACGATGGCCTGATCGGTGGTGTTCGTGCCCGGGGGCAGGTCAAGGGTCTGTTCCGGGGCGCCGCAGTCGCTCACAGGTGGTCCTTTCGGGAGAATGAATCTCCGGCCGTCGGCCGGAGGTGGGCAATCAGGCGCCGATCTCGACCGGTACGCCCACCAGCGAGCCGTATTCGGTCCAGGATCCGTCGTAGTTCTTGACGTTCTTCTTGCCGAGGATCTCGGTGAGCACGAACCAGGTGTGGCTGGAGCGCTCGCCGATCCTGCAGTACGCGATGGTGTCCTTGGAATCGTCGATGCCGGAGTACAGCTCGGTCAGCTCCGCGTCGGAGCGGAAGGTGCCGTCCTCGTTGGCGGCCTTCGACCACGGCACGTTCACCGCGGTGGGAATGTGGCCGGCGCGTTGCGCGGCCTCCTGGGGAAGGTGGGCCGGTGCGAACAGTTTGCCGGAGAATTCGTCCGGCGAGCGGACGTCGACCAGATTCTGGCTGCCGATCGCCGCGACAACCTCGTCCCGCAGGGCGCGGATCGAGGGGTCCTGGTCCTTTGCCGTGTAGGTGGTTTCAACGCGATCGGAAGCTTCGGTGACGAGCGCGCGCCCGTCCAGCTCCCATTTCTTGCGACCGCCGTCGATCAATTTCACTTCGTCGTGCCCGTACAGCTTGAAATACCAGTAGGCGTAGGCGGCAAACCAGTTGTTGTTCCCGCCGTACAGGACAACGGTGTCGTCGTTGGAAATACCTTTGGCGGACAACAACTTTTCGAATCCGGCGCGATCGACGAAGTCCCGACGGACCGGGTCCTGCAGCTCGGTCTTCCAATTGACCTTGACGGCGCCGGCGAGGTGCCCGCCGTCGTAAGCCGTGGTGTCTTCGTCGACCTCGACGAAGACCACACCGGGTGTGGACAGGTTCTGCTCTGCCCATTCGGTGGTGACGAGGGAGGCCTCGCGACTCATACTGCGCTCCTTGCGGGGGATGGCCGGGGTTCGGCCGAAAGGCGAACGGTGAACGGGGAGGGGCGAAACAGGTAGCAGGCTGGCAGGGGGTTCAGCCTCGACGCCACCATCGGCACCCGGGCGGGTGCGGATCGGTGGACGGGTGCGGGGTGCTGACCGTCAGGTCAGCGCGTGCGCACCACGGGAAGGCAACAGAGTGCGCTCCCGACGCGGACGAGGTCAACGGCGCGTCGGCTTGTCAACAGCGGCCCCATGCCGCCAACGGTAGCAGCCCACGATCGGCCGTCCGACCCGCAGTGATGCGACCCAATCTGCCGGATGGATCCGATCGTTCGGCCTCGCCGTCGGCGCCGCGATCACCGGCGGCCGGACGGATCGGGCCACTCGCCCACTCCGTCAGGTCACCCGCGGGACCACCAGCACGGGGCCGGCGACCCGGTGCAGCACGCTGATCGCCACCGAGCCCAGCATCAGGGTGGCGAACCCGCCGCGACCGCGCGAGCCGACCACCACCAGATCCGCCGATCGCGCCTGTTCGGCCAGCACTTCCGCGGGGTGACCCATCCGCACCAGCGTGTCCAGCTGGACCTGCGGATGGGTGGTCCGGCAGGTGGCGATGGCCTCCTCCAGCAGCGCTCTTGCACCGGACTCGAGCAGTTCGGCAGCCTCTGGCGAGGTCGGTCTGGTGCCCAGCACCGGGTACTGCCACGTGCTGACGACCAGCACCGATGCGCCTCGCAGGGCTGCTTCCTCGACGCCGAAGCGCACCGCCTCCGAGCTGCTGAGCCCGTCCACGCCGACCACGATGCGGCCACGCTGCTGTGGCGCGTACGAGCGGATCACCGCGAGCGGTGCCTTGGTGTGGCCCGCCAGATGGCCGGTCAGTGACCCGGCGAAGGCACCCTTCCAGCCGCCGAAACCGCGGCTACCGACGGCCAGCAGGTCGACCCGTTTGGACGTCGTCACCAGCACGGTGCTGGGTTGGCCCTCGATGATCTCGATCTCGATCTCCACGCCGGGCAGGGTGCGGATGATCGCGGCGCGGACCTTGTCCATCCGGTCGCTGATGTGCCGGTTGATCTCGTCCAGGTGCGCTGGTGAGTCGTGCGGCCAATCCAGCGCCGACGGGCGGGCGATGACCGCGATCAGCCTGGCCCGCCGCAGTCCGGCCTCCGCGCCGGCCCAGCGCAGCGCGAGGAGGCTCGGCTCGGTGCCGTCGACACCGACCGCGATGACGTCGCCCATGCGCTGCGCACCTCGACCCTTCTCTGCCGCCTTGCTGTGCGTTCCTGGGACGCGCCCCCGAGTTCTCGGCGACCCTCCGGTAGCCGGACAGCAGGTATCTGATGTTTCCATGCGCATGGGTCTCCGGGCGACCGACGCCGGGTCGGCCGAGCTGCCCAAGGTGCACGGTGCGGGCGGCGACCGCCCTTCGGCGGCGCCGGCGTCACCGCAGCTGGGACAGCTTGAACGCCCCGGTGGTCACGGTCAGCACCAGGTCGTTGTCGCGCACCGCCGCGACCGCGTCGGTGATCGAGAACGGCAGGCCGGCCAGCGACAGCGAGGCACTCAACTGGTGGGCCAGCGCGTCGGCGGCGGCCACGGCGACCGGCGGCAGGTCGATTCCGGCGGCCGACAGGTGCGCGATCGTCAGCATCAGTTTGTTGTCCGTGATGCTGACGGTCGCGGCTCCGGTCAGCGGGATCGACGCACCCGCGACGTTGAGGCTGGCGGCGGCCACGATCCCGCCGTCGGGTCCGGCTGTCAGCGTCAGGTCGGGCCTGCCCAGGGCGGCGGCCAGGGAATC
The DNA here is from genome assembly GCA_963709895.1 of uncultured Actinomycetota bacterium. Lineage (GTDB taxonomy): Bacteria > Actinomycetota > Actinomycetes > Mycobacteriales > Nakamurellaceae > Nakamurella. The sequence continues at coordinate 49,002 of CAVPYD010000028.1, forward strand.
CAGCGGGATCAATGCCCGCACGTTGGCCGATCGTGCCGTCAGGTTGGCGGCGTTGCCGCTGATCGCGTCACGCAGCGGCAGGGCGACTGTGTTGAGTTCCGCAACGGCCCTGACACCGGGGATCGAGTCGGCGGAGGTGGTGTTCGCCGAGATCACCACCTGCGGGTAGGTGCCCTGGATCGCATGCCACAGGAAGGGAAACCCCTCGATGGAAACGTCAGGAGTGACGTCGGTGCCCACCTCGGACCGAATCGCGTTCGCCGCCCTGGACTCCGCGTAGGCGCGGGCACCGAAGTCAGCGGCCACCAGCAGGACGAGCAGGACGATCAGGGTGATGACGAGCTTGCGCACCCGCACAGTGTCTGTGCGATCGTTCCGGTTCGCCCGGCGCAGGCGCAACGCGCCGAACCGCGGACCCCGCCGCCAGCGAGAGCCCGATCACAGCAACCGGGGAGTATCCGAATTCCGGGGCGGCTCGAACGGCGATGTCCAGGACAGATGTCTCGTCGCGGCCGACCGAAGATCGCCCGGTGGAACGGCCAAGATCCCGGAAATCCACGGCGACTACCCGGCAATGGGAGGCGAATCCCGCCATCACCCGATGGGAGGCGGACTCATCCATTCCGTGCGCGATCTCCCGAGGCTGGACCGCCGGCCGGTCCGGAGATGTGTTCACCGGCCACCACTTCGGCATCGGTCATCGTGCGATGGGAACCTGACCCGGTGCGCGGACGTCATCACCGTGGAGCCGTCGCCAACGTTGTCACCTATTCTGGCCTCCGGCAGTGAGTTGCCACGCATGCCCCCGCCCACGACATGCTGTCGTGACAACGACGACACACAGCCCTGATACTTCGCATGTTGAACCGTCATCAAACGATCAGTCGCAGCACCGCGCCGCGGTTCGCTGCCGAGCCTGGAACCGTCGAAACCGACGATAGACTTGCGTGTCGGTGACCCGCAGACGAGGAGGAGACACATGGAACTCCTGCTGCTGACCACCGATCCCACCCCGGCGGCGGTGTTGCCCGCGGTGGACCTGTTGCCCGTGCGGATTCGGTCCGCACCGCCCGAAGCCGCCTCGCTGGTCACCTCGGGCCCCTACGACCTGCTGCTGCTGGACGCCCGCCACGATCTGGCGGCCGCCAGGACGCTGTGCCGACTGCTGGGAGCTGACGGTCTGGCGGTCTCGATCCTCGCGGTGGTCACCGAAGGCGGGATGGTGGCGATCGGCCCGGAATGGGGAGTCGCTGACGTCGTGCTGGCCACGGCCGGACCCGCCGAGGTGCATGCCCGGCTGCGCCTGCTGTCCGCCAGGACCAACAGCTCGGCGAACTCAGGCCTGATCAGCCTCGGCGAGCTGACGATCGAGGAAGACACCTATACGGCACGGCTGCGCGGCCGCCCGCTCGAGCTCACCTACAAGGAGTTCGAGCTGCTGAAGTTCCTTGCCCAGCATCCGGGCCGGGTCTTCACCCGGGAGCAGTTGGTGACCGAGGTCTGGGGCTATGACTTCTTCGGCGGCACCCGGACAGTGGATGTGCACGTTCGTCGGCTGCGCGCGAAGCTCGGCTCCGAACACGAATCGCTGATCGGCACCGTGCGCAACGTCGGTTACAAGATGGTGCCGCCGTCCCGGACGGTGCTGCGTGACGAATCCGCAGCGACCGGCGCCCAGGCGTGAGCGAACCCACCAGCAGCGCCGAGGTGCTGCCGTGGGGTTCGGCCAGGGGCCCAGCTCAGTGGGTCTCAACACGTGCGGCGGGTGCCGCCGTCCTTGTGATGAACGCCGAATCGGCACAGGTCGACGGGGTGGAGCCGATCTCCGGGCATGTGCTGCAGGCCGTCGCCGACGGGTCGGCTCCCACGCTGCTCGTCCGCGCCGGGGATCTTGGCCTCGGCGGCGACGGGAACCACACCGGTGATGACTCGGCTCCGGCCGGAATCGCCGTCGCGCCCGGTGCCGACCCTGCCGAGGTGGTGGTCGCACCCGCGTTCCGCGGGCGTGGGCTGGGTCGCGAACTGGTGCGGGCGGCGGTGGACCGGCAGGGCGCCATCTGGGCGTTCGGCAACCTCCCAGCGGCGCAGGCGTTGGCCCGCCGGCTTGGCCTGGTCCGGGCCCGGGAGCTGCTCCAGCTGCGACGGACCGCACCAGCGCGGGATCCGCTGGAACTGCCGGCCGGAGTGCGGATCAGAACCTTCGAACCGGGCCGTGACAACAGGGCCTTCCTCACGGTCAACGCCAGGGCCTTCGCCTGGCATCCCGAGCAGGGCAGGCTCGACGACGCCGGCCTGCGGGCCGAGATGGCGCAGGACTGGTTCGACCCAGCGGGTTTCTTCCTGGCGGTCAGCGGCCCGCCGGACGCCGAGCGGCTGCTGGGCTTTCATTGGACGAAGGTGCACGCTGTCGACCCGACGCCAGGTGTTGGTTCGGCGCCCGGTGTTGGTTCGGCGCCCGGAGTCGGTCCGGCCGATTCCATCACTTCCCGTGCGGGCTCGTCGCCGGCGGGAGCGGTCGGCGAGGTCTACGTGCTGGGCGTCGATCCGGAATCGCCGGTGCGGGGTCTGGGCACGCCGCTGACCGCGGCGGGTCTGAACTACCTGGCTGATCGGGGGCATTCCACCGTCATGTTGTACGTCGAAGCCGACAATGCGGCGGCGTTGAAGCTCTACCGCCGGTTCGGGTTCTCCACCGTGCATGAGCAACGTGGTCTACTCGCGGCCCGCCTGAACGATCTCGCCGAGCGCCCGCCGAACGCGCGTGCGCCGAAGCCCCGTCGCGGTGATCACCGGCTGGGGACCTGCCGTGGTCGTGGGCGCCGTTGCCGGTCCCCATCTGCTGATCACCGCGGTGCTGAGCACGGCCGGGCCGATCTCCGTTGCCGTCGATCTGCGGGTGGCCTGTTCGTGTAGGTGGTGGCAGGTCTGTTTCGACCTACCGCGAACAGAGGAGGAACTCGTGAGCACAGTGACCGTGGTCTGCAACCTTACCCTCGACGGCGTGCTGCAGGCACCTGGCCGTCCCGACGAGGACCGCCGCGGCGGCTTCACCCGAGGCGGGTGGGCGGTGCCGTACAGCTCCGACGCGATGGGCAGAGTGTTCGAGGGGATGGGCCGGCAGTCCGGGCGCAGCGGCGCGCTGCTGCTCGGCCGCCGAACCTACGAGGATTTCGCCGCCTTCTGGCCGACGCAGCCGGACAGCCCGTTCTCCCAGGCGCTCGACAACATGCAGAAGTACGTCGCGTCGACGACGCTGACCGAGCCGCTGGCGTGGCAGAACTCGACGTTGCTGCCCGGTTCGGCCGTCAGTGTCGCGAAAGCCGTTGCGGCGCTGAAGGACGAACAGCCGGAGCAGGACCTGGTGATCCTGGGCAGCGGCGCATTGATCCGGTCGCTGTTGCCGGACAAGGTGATCGACGAGTTCACCCTGCTCGATCCACCCGCTGGTGCTGGGCGCGGGCCAGCGACTGTTCGCCGATGGGTCAGCCACCGCGCTGGACCTGATCGATTCGGTCGGCACCAGCACCGGTGTGGTGCTGGCTCGCTATCGCCTCGCGCAATAGCGACCTGGTGGGCGTGCGCGGCGGTCCTCGGCGCTCCCGGCCGGGCCGACCGCGCTCACCCGTCGAGTGTGCCGCCTGTGCTGACTGTGCTGACTGTGCCGACTGTGCCGACTGCGCTGCTGCGCCGCTCGACCAGGACCACATCGCGCCAGCGCCCATGATGCTGACCGATCCGTTCCCTGGTCCCGACGACGCGGAAGCCCACCCTCGCGTGCAGGGCCAGGCTGGCGACGTTCTCGGGAAAGATGCCGGACTGGATGGTCCAGATGCCGGCGGCTTCGGTGGATTCGATGAGCGCCGTCAGTAAAGCCCGGCCGATGCCGCGGCCGCCGGCGTAGGGGTGGACGTAGACGGAGTGCTCGACGACCCCGCGGTAGACCGGGCGCTGCGAGACCGCACTCGCCGCGACCCAGCCCAGCACCGCGCCGTCGGCGTCGAGCGCGACATGGCGATGGGCGGGGAGCCTCGCTTCGTCGAACGCCGCCCACTGCGGCGGAGTGCTGTCGAACGTCGCGTTCCCGGTCGCGATGCCCGCGGCGTAGATCTCCGACACTCCAGGCCAATCCGTCGCTGCCATCGGTCTGATCAGCACGGCCCGGAGCGCCGAGGCCGACCGGCTGACGGCGCCGTCGACGCGGCTGTCGACACTGTCAGCGCTGTCGACACTGTCAGCACTGGCCATCAACACCGCCGTCAATGTTCAACGCGCTCTCCCGTCACCGTCGCTTCGCCCCATCAGCATCGCAGCGACGTGTGACGGGGTTCATACCTGCCAGGGGTATCAGCGTCCGTCGTCCATACCCTGCGGGGGTATGGTGTATGGAGAGGTGGACGACGCAGCGCGAAGGGGTCGTGAATGGACGAGCAGCACGCCCATTACGGGTACATCCAGAGCAAGGACGACTACCTGAAACGGCTGCGCCGAATCGAAGGGCAGGCGCGCGGGTTGCAGCGGATGGTCGAGGACGAGAAGTACTGCATCGACATCCTCACCCAGGTATCCGCGATGACGAAGGCGCTGCAGTCGGTGGCACTTGGCCTGTTGGACGACCACCTGAGCCACTGCGTGGTGGAGGCGGCCGCGAAGGGCGGACCCGAGGCCGACGCGAAGGTCAAGGAAGCCTCCGACGCGATCGCCCGGTTGGTTCGCTCGTAATCGACGAAACAGATTCCCCTGCAACATTTTCCGCTCGTCCAACCGGACACTTGCGGCGCCACTGCACAGCGAGAACTCTGCACAAGGGACGTGACCTATGAGCACCAGTACATTCACCGTCAGCGGAATGACCTGCGGGCATTGCGTCCGCTCCGTCACCGAAGAGGTATCGGACATCCCGGGCGTGCTCGACGTCCAGGTCGACCTGCCCACCGGCCGGTTGACCGTGACCAGCTCGGAGTCGCTGGCAGAGAGCGCGGTGCGCGCGGCGGTCGAGGAGGCCGGCTACCAGCTGGTGGCCGCCTGACCGGCGCCCGGCCAGCAACCACGTGGCCAGGAAGCAGGCGAGCAAGGCGACGCGACAAGGGAAGTACGGGGAAGCGCAGATGAAGACCGCCGTCACGATCGCTGGCTACGCACTGGGGCTGCTGGCATTGTTTGGCGCGGCCTTCGGGGTCGGCGCGCTTGTCGGCCCTGCCAGCACTGCCGAGAAGCCGGCGGCGGTGTCGGACGACGACGATGCCATGACGGGCCATGGCACCGCTGCCCAGGGGACCCAGGGCGACCTGACGGTTTCCCAGGACGGCCACACCCCGGTGCGCGATGCGAACGCGGTTCCATCCCGTGCGCCGGCGCCGGTCGCATCGACACCGGGGGAGGGCAGATGACGCCGGCCGTGCGGCATGACGACAGTGCTGTCGCTGCCCGGCAGATCGAGCTGAGCATCGGCGGGATGACCTGCGCGTCCTGCGCGTCGCGGATCGAACGCAAGCTGAACAAGCTGGATGGCGTCACCGCGACCGTCAACTACGCCACCGAGAAAGCCAGGGTGCTCTTTCCCGATCAGGTGACTCCCGACGAACTGGTGACGGTCGTCGAGCAGGCCGGATACACGGCGCGGCTGCCGGCGCCGCCGCGTCCGCCGATCGAGGCAGTCCCGGATCAGGATCCGGCAGAGTCGCTGCGCCGCAAGCTGATCATCTGCATCGTGCTCACGCTGCCGGTGGTCGCCATGGCGATGATCCCGGCGCTGCAGTTCACCTACTGGCAGTGGCTCTCGCTGACCCTGGCCGCCCCAGTGGTGGTGTGGGGTGGCTGGCAGTTCCATGTCGCCGCGTGGACCAACCTGCGGCACGGCGCCGCGACCATGGACACTCTCATCTCGATCGGCACGCTCGCGGCGTTCGGCTGGTCGCTGTACGCACTGTTCCTCGGCACGGCCGGCATTCCCGGCATGACCCATCCCTTCGAGATCACCACTTCGCCCTCCGACGGCGCGGGGAACATCTACCTCGAGGCCGCCGCGGGCGTCACCACTTTCATCCTGGCCGGCCGGTACCTCGAGGCGAGGGCCAAGCGCCGGTCCGGTGCGGCGCTGCGGGCGCTGATGTCGTTGGGCGCCAAGGATGTCGCGGTGCTGCGCGCCGGACGGGAAGAGCGGATCGCGATCGACACCCTCGCGGTGGGCGACATTTTCGTGGTACGGCCAGGGGAGAAGGTCGCCACCGACGGCGTGATCACCGAGGGCTCGTCGGCGGTGGACGCCGCATTGCTGACCGGCGAGCCGGTCCCCGTCGAGGTCGGGGTCGGCGACCGGGTGGTCGGCGCCACCGTGAACGTCGGCGGCCGGCTGCAGGTCCGCGCCACCCGGGTCGGGGCGGACACTCAGCTGGCCCAGATGGCCCGGATGGTCGAGGACGCGCAGAACGGCAAGGCGCACGTTCAGCGGCTGGCGGACCGGATCTCCGCGATCTTCGTGCCGGTCGTGATCGCCATCGCGGTCGCCACTCTGGGGTTCTGGCTGGGCGCTGGGGCAGGGGCCACCGCCGCCTTCACGGCCGCCGTCGCCGTGCTGATCATCGCCTGCCCCTGCGCTCTCGGCCTGGCCACCCCGACGGCGCTGATGGTCGGAACCGGCCGCGGCGCGCAGCTCGGCATCCTGATCAAGGGCCCTGAGGTCCTCGAATCGACCCGGCGGGTCGACACCATCGTGCTGGACAAGACCGGCACGGTGACGACCGGCCGGATGACCCTGATCGACGTGACGGTGGCGGCGGGCGAGGACCCCGACGAGGTGCTGCGGCTGGCCGGCGCGGTGGAGAACGCCTCGGAACACCCCATCGCGCAGGCCATCGCGGCGGGCGCCGACGCAGCGGCTGGGTGAGCTCGCGCGCGGTGGATGGCTTCGCCGCCGACACGGGACGTGGCGTGCACGGGGTCGTGGACGGGCATGCCGTCGTGCTCGGCACACCGGAATTACTCGCCGACTGGTCGCTGACGGTCCCGGCCGAACTCGAGATGGCCTGGGCCGCAGCGGGCGCGCGCGGACACACCGTTGTCGCGGTGGCCTGGGACGGCGCACCGCGTGGCATTCTCACGGTGGCCGATGCGGTGAAACCCACGTCGGCACAGGCGATCCGCGAACTGCGCGGGTTGGGTCTGACCCCGATCCTGCTGACCGGCGACAATCCCGCGGCCGCCCGATCGTGTCGCCGCCGAGGTGGGGATCGAGGTTGGCACCGACACCGTGATCGCGGGCGTGTTGCCCGCCGGAAAGGTCGAGGTGATCAAGCGGCTGCAGGCGGACGGCCGGGTGGTGGCGATGGTGGGTGACGGCGTCAATGACGCTGCCGCACTGGCTCAGGCCGATCTCGGCCTGGCGATGGGAACCGGAACCGACGTGGCCATCGAGGCATCGGATCTGACGCTGGTGCGTGGCGACCTGCGGGTCGCGGCGGACGCGATCCGGCTCGTCCCGGCGGACACTGGCCATCATCAAGGGCAATCTGTTCTGGGCGTTCGCCTACAACGTCGCGGCGCTGCCGCTGGCGGCGGCCGGCCTGCTCAACCCGATGCTGGCGGGTGCCGCGATGGCTTTCTCTTCGGTGTTCGTGGTGTCGAACAGCTTGCGGCTGCGGCGTTTTGCGCCGCTGAGCGCCGATTCCGCAGCCGGCTGACGGTGACTGACTGCGGCATCGCCGGTTGTCGTCTGTCCGGCCGAGCCGGTGACAGGCGGCCGGCGGCGTGCTGCCCAGCGCGGGGGCAGCACGCCGCCGGTCACGTCATCAGTTGTTGAATTCCTTGCCCTTCTCGGCGATCGTGTCGACCACCGAGTCCACATTGTCGGGCGTCTTGTCCTTGATGGCGCCGGCGACCTGGTCGATCCGTTCGTCGGTGAGCAGGCCCTTCGCCTGGTCGATCAGGCTCGATGCCTGTCGATGACGCATCGGCGGCGGCCTCGGTGTTGCCGGCCTGCGCGTCGGCGGCAGCTTCCTGCGTCTTGGCCTCGGCGCCGCCGAGCAGATCCTTGGCCTTGTTGACGAGATCGTCCAAACCCATGATGATTCCCTCCTGGCTGTTTCCAGCGTTGGATCGCCGGCAGGGACACCGTCAGCGCGGGGCGCCAGGGTTCGCGACAGCGCACTCGGCCCGTCCGAGCGTGGGCACACTGTAACGCCGCGCGAGCAATCCCACCCGATGCGCTGCGCGATTGCACGCACTTGACATGCGCCCGAACATGTCGGGAGATGCCGAAAACGCCTCGACGGCACCGTGACCGGGGTCGCGGTGCCGTCGAGGAGCGTCGGCTCGAGTGGTTCCGCCGGTGAGCGGTAGCTAGCTGAGTCGTTCGAAGATGATGGCCATGCCTTGGCCGCCGCCGACGCACATGGTTTCCAGTCCGAAGGTGGCGTCGCGTTCGCGGAGCCCGTTGAGCAGGGTGGCGGTGATCCGGGCGCCGGTCATCCCGTAGGGGTGGCCGATCGCGATGCTGCCGCCGTGCACGTTGAGCTTGTCGATGGGAATGCCCAGTTCCCGCTGCGAGGGCAGGGCCTGCGCGGCGAACGCCTCGTTGACCTCGAACAGGTCGATATCGTCGATGCTCATCTTCGCGTGCGCCAACGCCCGCCGGGTCGACTCGATCGGACCCAACCCCATGATCTCCGGGGACAACCCGGACACCCCGGTCGCCACCACCCGCGCCAGCGGGGTGATCCCCAACTCCTTCGCCCTCACATCACTCATGATCACCAGCGCGGCGGCGCCGTCGTTCAGCGGGCACGCGTTGCCCGCGGTGACCGTCCCGTCGACCTGGAACACCGGCTTCAAACTGGCCAACCCTTCCAGCGTGGTCTGCGGCCGCGGGGACTCATCGGCGTCCATCACGCTGCCGTCGGGGAAGGTGACCGGGGTGATCTCCTTGGCCCAGAACCCGTCCGCCAACGCCTTGGCCGCCAACGTCTGGGACCGCAACGCGAACTCGTCCTGATCGGCGCGGGACACGTTGCAGTACCCGGCGACGTTCTCCGCGGTCAACCCCATGTTGATGTAGTAGTCCGGCAGCTCGCCGTCCTCCCGCGGGTCGTGCCACACCCCGACCGGGTGCTGCGCCCGCTCGATGCTGCTGGCGTGCGCGTTGTCGAACTGCACATCCAGGTACGGGTTCGCGCCCTGACCCTTCGGGTCCGCCGCCGTCACCGGCGGGGTGTCCGAGCCGCCGATCCCGAACCGGGACACGCACTCCACCCCGGCGGAGATGAACACATCACCCTCACCGGCGCGGATCGCGTGCATCGCCATCCGGGTGGTCTGCACACTGGACGAGCAGTACCGGGTGATCGTCGCCCCCGGCACATTGTCCAAACCCAGCAGCACCGCGACCACCCTGGCCATGTTCCAACCCTGCTCACCACCGGGCATCCCACACCCCAACAGCACGTCATCGATCGTCTTCGGGTCCAACTCCGGGACCTTGTCCAACGCCGCCTGCACCATCCAGGCCGCCAACTGATCAGGCCGGGTGTCCTTCAACGCGCCCTTGAACGCACGACCGATCGGCGACCGCGACACAGCAACAATGACAGCTTCAGGCATCAGAGAATTCCCTTTCAATCAGTGACAGGCTGCTCATCCGGTGGATGGCTGCTGCTCGGTAATGGTGTTGTGACGTTGATGGTGCTGTGACGTTGATGGTGCTGTGACATTGATCGTGCTGTGACGTGGTTGGTGACAGACGTGTCGGTGACGCGTTCGTCGAAACCCCGCGTCGCAGAGTCTCAGACGGCCATGCCGCCGTTGACGTCGATGATGTGGCCGGTGATGAAGTCGGCGTCGGTGGAACACAGGAACGCCACCGTGCCGGCGATGTCAGAGGGCTGACCGGCCCGGCCGATCGGGTTCTTGGCCATCACGGCCTGCGCCGCCTCCGGCATCGCCGCGGTCATCTCGGTCGCGATGAACCCCGGACGGATCCCGTTCACCGTGGTCCCGAACCTGGCCAACTCCAACGCACCGGAACGCACCATGCCCACGATCCCGGCCTTGGAGGCGATGTAGTTCATCTGCCCCAGGTTCCCGGCCTTGGCCACCACCGACGAGGTCAGCACGACCCGGCCCGGGCCCTCGGCGCGCAGGTACGGCGCGCAGAACCGCAGCCCGTTGAACACCCCGGTCAGGTTCACCGCGATGACCTGGTCCCAGTCCTCGTCGGTCAGCTTGTGGAACATCCGGTCCCGGGTGATCCCGGCGTTCCCGATGTAGGTGTCGATCCCGCCCATCGCCTCGGCGGCCGCACCGAACGCGGTCTCCACGCTGGACCGGTCGGCCACGTCGCAGCCGAACCCGAACACCGGTGAACCCGTCGCCGTCGAGATCCGGTCCGCGGTCGCCTTGACCCCGGCCTCGTTGACGTCCAGCACGGTCACCGACAGGCCCTCATTGGCCAGCCGCTCCGCGATCGCCGCGCCGATACCCCGCGCACCACCGGTGACGATGGCCTTGGACACCTTGAACCGATCAGACATTGCTTTTCTCCTAGTGCTGGTGGTGGTGCTGGTGGGTGGTAATCGGGGCTGAGCTTGTTGGTGGCGAATGGGTCGAGGAATAGGGAATCGAACGCCAGCGCCGAGGTCGCCCCGGGCACCGGATCGCCTCGGCGGAGATCCTTCGTCGCTCACCGCTAGCCTCCGCCACCCGGCTCGGCGCGGTTAGGGCCGAAGGTCACATTATTGAAACGGCTGCACTGTCGGGCTTCTCATCCCTCCCGGAATTGCACGCCGAAGCCGCCGCGGGGGTAGTGCCAGGTGAGCGCGCCCGGCGCCGCCACGGCCAGGCAGGTGCCGCACTCCAGGCACGCGGCGTACTCGACCGAAATGGACCCGTCCGGCTCCTCGCTGTAGACATGAGCCGGGCAGCACGCCATGATGGCCTTGCCGCAGCCAGTGGCCTTCACGATCTGCTGGTGGATCTCGATATGGCTCTCGTCTTCGTCGAGCTCGAAGCGGTTCCTGGCAAGGCGTTCGGGGATGGACAGTGGCTTCACAGTGCTCGTACCCCCGCAAATCCGTCGCTGATGAGGTGCCGGATCTTCACCGGTGATTTCTTGAACGCCCCGAATGCCACCTTCGCCAGGTGCTGGCGCGGCTGGGTATCCAGATTGAAGGCGCCGTACAGCACATTGCCGATGAGCTCGCCGTAGTCCTTGTACATCCGCTGCACCTCGAGGAACGACGGTGCCTTGGCGTACGTCTTCATGTCCTGCCCCGCGAACGAGGCGAACAGCCGCTCCCGGTAGCCGGCCAGGCCGACCTTCGAGGTGTCCTTGGAATTCAGGGCAGCGGAAATGCCGGCCGCCGCGGCCACCCCGGACGCGACGGCCAGGTCCATACCGCGCACGGTCAACCCGGTGTTCAGAGTCAGACCTGCGGCGTCGCCGACCACGACCATGCCATCCATGTCGATGTCGCCGACCATGTCCATTCCGCCTTCGGCCACCAGATGGCAGCCGTACTCGGAGATCTCGCCGCCCTCGAGGTAGGGGGCGATGAACCGGTGCGCCAGGAAATGGTCGAAGATGTCGGTCGCGGATTTCTTCTTGGCGACCATGTCGTCCAGTCGCAGCACGACACCGATCGAGATCGATTCCAGGTTGGTGTACATGAAGCCGCCGCCGCCGACGCCCTCGGTGCAGTCGCCGACCACGGCGAATGCCGCGCCCTCGTCACCGGTCAGGTTGAACCGCGCCTCGATGGTCTCCCTCGGCAGGGTGACGACGGCTTTCACGCCGGTGGCCAGATGGTGCAGCGGCTGCTTCTGCCGCAACCCGACCTCCTGGGCGATGAACGAATTCACCCCGTCGGCGGCGACCACCACGGCCGAGCGCAGTTCGTCGTCGCCGGCCTTGACACCGACCACGCGCTTGCCGGTGGGTCCGTCCTTGGTCAGCACCCGGTCCACCCGCACGCCGGGCATGACGAAAACGCCTGCCTCTTCAGCTTTCTCGGCTAACCAGGCATCGAGTTTGGCCCGCAGCACGGTGACCGCGTTGACCGGGTCGGCCAGCCTGGTGTCCTTGTAGTCGATCCCGATCGAACTGTCGGCGTTGAGGAAGTTGATGTAGTTGCGGGTGACCCGGCGCTCGACCGGGGCCTCGGTGAGGAAGTCGGGGAAGACGTCCTGGATGCCGCGGCAGTAGAGCACGCCGCCCGACAGGTTCTTCGATCCCGGCGCCTCACCGCGCTCGATCAGCACGACCGAATGGCCCTGCTGGGCCAGCTGATAGGCCGTGATGCAGCCGGCGATACCGGCACCGACCACGACGACGTCGAAGTCGTTCTCTGGCTCGTTGTCGTCCGACACCTGGGGTTCCGTCATTTCAGCGCTTCGGTGATGGCGGGCACAAGTTGGTACAGGTCGCCGACCAGCCCGTAGTCCGCCTCGGCGAACACCGGGGCGTTCGGATCGGAATTGATGGCCACGATGGTCTTGGCACCGCGCACCCCGACCATGTGCTGCAGCTGACCGGAGACACCGATGGCGAAATACACCTCGGGGGAGATGTTCCAGCCAGAGCAACCGATGTAGCGGTCCCTGCCGAGCCAGTCAAGGCCCTCGGCCAGCGGCCGCGAGCAGGCGATCTCGGCGTCGGCGGCGCCGGCCAGACCGTCGATCAGGGCGAGGTCGTCCTTGGTCTTCAGGCCGCGTCCGATGCCCACCACCCGCGCCGCCGCACCGAGGTCGGCATGCTCGAATTCCGACGGCTTGGTGGTCACCACGGTCATCGAGAGCGGTGCGGCCGCAACCTGTTCGATCGGAGCGGCACCGCTAGCGGCCGGGACCGATCCGCCGTCCAGGACGAGCACGACGGGTCCGTTGGCCGTGACGGTGTCCTCGGCGATCCCGCCGTACACCGTGCGCTTGACGGTGAGTGCGTCGCCGTCGGCGGTCACCGCGGTTCCGCCGGTCAGTACCGGTGCCCGCAGCTTGGCCGCCACCGCGCCCAGCAGGACGCGCTCGCCGGGTCCCATCCCGCCCAGCACGACGCCGGGAGCGGTGGCGACCGTGTCGGCCACCGCGGTGGCATAGGCCTCCACCGGTGCGTCATCCGTTTCACCGAACCAGATCACCTTGTCGACGCCGCCGGCTGCCACGGTCTCCGCGACCTGACGCGTCCCGACGACGGCGGCGGTGACCTCCCCGCCGAGGGTGCGTGCGGTCGCGATGAGGGTGCCGATCGCCGGATCGCCCGCGACGACTATCCATGTATTCACTGTCATGTCGCTCGTCTACCTGTCTTGTCGAGAATGGTGTGCAGGGCTGGTTCTTGCCGGGCCGGCGCTCAGAGGGCGCCGTCGCCGCGCAGCGCGGCAACGAGCTCGGCGGCAGCGGCGGCGGGGTCCTTGGTGTCGATCAGCTTCTGCTTGCGCACCTTGAGATCGGGACGCGAGGTTCCCTTCACGGTGACGGTGCCGCTCGACGCCGGGACGTCCAGCTCGGCGAGAGTGACGGTCTGGACCGGCTTCTTGGTCGCGGCCAGGATGTCCTTCATCCCCGGCAGCCGGGGCACAGCGGCATCGGTGGAGGCGGCCAGCACGGCCGGACCGGAGATCTCCAGGACCTGGGTACCGCCGGCGATGGCGCGCTCGACCCGCACCGAACCGGCTTCCTCGGTGACCGAGCTGACCTCGGCGACTGCCGGCCAGCCAAGCGCCCCGGCCATGACCGTCGGCACCATCTTGCCGCCCCCGTCGATCGACGAGTCCCCGGTGATCACCAGGTCGACGTCACCGATGTGCCGGACCGCGGCAGCCAGTACGGTGGCGAGTTCAGCCGAGCCTGCACCCTCGAGCGAATCGTCAGCGACGATGACGGCGCGGTCGAAGCGCCGGGAGAGGGCGGTCTTGCGGGCCATCGTGGTGTCGACCGCCTTGGTCCCGGCGGTCAGCCCGATGACCTCGCCGCCGGTGGCGTCGGCCAGCCCGCGGGCCAATTCGACGGCGGCCGGGTCGTACTCACTGATGCCGGGCTTGGCCCTGCTCCAGTCCACCGCCCCGCCGGTGCCGACGGTGGCGTCCTGCGGGTTCGACGCCCACTTGTAGGCAACAACTATTTTCACGACGGATCTCCACTCACCTTGCGGCCGGCCGAACAGGACCTCCGCTCGCCACTGCCGGAGTGGCTCGCGGACCACCGTCGGGATCCTGACGGACCACCGCTGGTGTCGAACGAGGGTGACCGCCCGCCCACGGAACCGGCGGAACGATCACCCCTTCGATCAAAGCGCCTGTCGGGCGTTCACCCCAGTGCCTAAAGTCCCACCTTCTTCATGACGGACCCGCCGTCGATCACGACGTCGCCACGCTGGTTCGTCACCGTGGTGTCGAGCTTGAGAATTCGCTTGTCGTCGCGCTTCTCCGTGACCGTCACGGTGGCAGTCACCGTGTCGCCGATCATCACCGGGTTCTTGAAGTTGAGCGTCTGCCCCAGGTACAGCGTGTTAGGACCGGGCAGCTGGTTCCCGAGCAACGCCGAAATGTAGCTCGCGGAGAGCATCCCGTGCGCGATCTGCTGCTTGAACATCGATTGACTCGCGAACTCGGCATCTACGTGGATGGGATTGAAGTCGCCGCTCACCTCCGCGAAGTTCTTGATGTCGGTCTCCGTCACCGTCTTGGTGAACGAGGCGGTGTCACCGACCTTGATATCCGCGAAAACCAGTTCCTTCACTGCTCCACCACTCCTTTTCGGCACGAAATACTCACCGCAGGAGGCTTCCGGCGATGACCATGCGCTGCACTTCGGACGTGCCCTCGTACAGTTCGGTGACCTTGGCGTCGCGGTAGGCCCGCTCCACCGGGTAGCTCTCGGTGTAGCCGTACCCGCCGTGGATCTGGATGGCCCGGTCGGCGACGTGCGTCGCGGTCTCCGAGGCGAAGAGCTTTGCCATGGCCGCGGCCTGCCCGTATGGCAGACCGTTGTCCTTGTTCCACGCGGCCCGGTAGACCAGCAGCCGGGCGGCGTCGATCTGCGTCGCCATGTCGGCGATCATCCATTGGATGGCCTGCAGCGCGGAAAGCGGCTTGCCGAACTGCACGCGCTCCTTGGCGTAGGCGATCGAGGCATCGAGCGCTCCCTGGGCGATCCCGAGCGCCTGCGCGGCGACGCCGATGCGGCCGCCGTCGAGAGTCGCCATCGCGATCTTGAAGCCCTTGCCTTCCGCCCCGAGCAGGGCGTCCTTCGGGATCCGGCAGTCGGAGAAGTACAGCGGGGTCGTGCTGGAGGCCTTGATGCCCATCTTGTGTTCTTTTTCGCCGACCGAGAAGCCGGGCGCGTCGGGTTCCACCAGGAAGGCACTGATCCCTCGGGTGCCGGCCGCCGGATCGGTCATCGCGGTGACGATGTAGACGCCTGCGTACCCGCCGTTGGTGATGAAGATCTTCGATCCATTCAGGACCCACTCGTCGCCGTCCAGCACCGCGGTGGCCTTGCCGGCTGCGGCATCGGTGCCCGCCCCGGGCTCGGTCAGCGCGAAGGCACCCAGGATCTCGCCGGCCGCCAACCTGCTGGCGTACTTCTCCTTCTGCGCGGGGGTACCGAATTCGATGATCGGCCAGGTGGCCAGTGAGGTATGGCCGGACACGATGATGGACGTGCTGGCACAGACCCTGGCGAGCTCTTCCAGCGCGATCACATAACTGACGTTGTCCGCGCCCGCCCCGCCGAATTCCTCGGCGATGGGGACGCCCAGGATGTTCAGCTTGGCCATCTGGGGGATGAGTTCTTCGGGGAAGCGGTGATCGCGGTCGATCTCGGCGGCGATCGGCGCCACCTGGGTCTGCGCGAACTCGCGCACCATTTCCTGGATGAGGAGTTGCTCTTCGGTCAGTTCAAAGTTCATGGTGTCGCCTCTCGGTGATCGGATCTACGAATTGTTGGCCGCACATCTGGCTCACTCCGGCTCCGGAGTGAAAACGGGTTCCACCCGGAATCATCAGCCGTCGCCGGGGCGCCTCGGATTTCTGCTCGCCGTCCGGGCGACGGTGGCCACCAGGCTGTGCCCGGCGAGGGCCGAGACGCTCATTGTCAATCACCCGATCACTGAAGTCCCATTCATGCACAATGTTGAAACCGTCGAATGACATTCGGCAGTCCTGACATAATCCACGGTGGGAATTGTCATTACAATTGCCCTCACCGTACCGCTCTCCAGATCGCCCGACAAGCAAGCCACGGTGAGCAGTTGCTCACATCGGAAATACTCACCAGTAACCCTGGACACCCAGCCGCGATGGCTCGGAATGGGGACGAAAGCCTCTAGTGTGCAACGGTTCTCTGTGTTCGGCGGGCCGGGCGGGCGGCCGGTCCGAATGCGCCGGATCTGCCCTTTTCGACTGTTGTGTTCCTGGCTGTGAATGCCATTCTCGTCGCGTCGACCCACCGATCACCCGGGACGAAGGTCCTATTGCGCCCGGGTCGAAAGTCCCTGGCCTGCGGGTAGAAAGTCTTGCGCGCCACGGCACTGACTCGCATAGGCTGGGAACCAGGCTGACGAAATGGTCAGCCGCATTTCCTTGTTGTAACCTGTAGACGACCTCTTGAGGTCCCCCATGAGGTCACCACCGCTTCCCGCGCGGATGCCGCCGGGAACCTGCCCATCGGGGTGAGTGAGTCAATGACCACCGTAAACGGATCCGTACCGCCGGTAGCCCGGCCCGAGGCGATCGGTGGAGCCGAGGATGTCGGCGCGGTCAGCCGGCTGCAGCTGCTGGGTACCGCGGTGAAGGTGGCGGCCCAGGTCCCGACCGTGGCGAAGACCGGGACGAAGCTGGCCGGCGAGCTGGCCAAGGTCGTCGTGGGGCGCTCCGCGGTGGAGGCGGAGCCGCGCGACTGGCGGTTCAAGGATCCCACCTGGACGAAGAATCCCGGGTACCACCGGTTGATGCAGGGCTACCTGGCGACCTGTTCGGCCCTCGGTGAGCTGGCCGAAGAAGCCGATCTGACCGACTGGCGTTCCCGGGAGCGGGCGCGGTTCCTCGTCTCGGTGCTCACCTCGTCGTTGGCGCCGACCAACACCCTGCTGGGCAATCCGGCCGCCCTCAAGCAGACCTTCGAGACCGGCGGCAGCAACCTGGTGGCCGGTGCGAAGAACTTCGTGTCCGACTGGCGGCACAACGGTGGCCTGCCCTCGCAGGTCGACCGATCAGAGTTCGTTGTCGGCAAGGACGTCGCCGTCACGCCAGGCGCCGTGGTCTTCCGCAACGAGGTCCTCGAGGTGCTGCAGTACACGCCGCAGACCCCGATGGTCCACCAGATCCCGGTGGTCGTCGTTCCGCCGCAGATCAACAAGTACTACTTCATGGACATCTCGCCGGGCCGGTCGCTGACCGAATTCGCCCTGCAGAAGGGCATTCAGTTCTTCGCGATCTCCTGGCGCAACCCCGGTCCGGAACAGCGCGACTGGAACCTGGACACCTACGGCCAGGCCATCATCCAGGCGTTGAACGCCGTCGAGGAGATCACCAAGTCCAAGCAGGTGCACCTGTTCGGACTCTGCGCGGGCGGCATCACCACGTCGACCGTGCTGAACCACCTGACCGACGTCGGCGACGACCGGGTGCGCAGCGTGAGCTTCGGCGTCACCCTGCTGGACTGGGACGTCAAGATGCAGGCCGGCATGATGATGTCCCCGCAGCTGCTCAGGCTGGCCGCTTGGCGGTCGCGGTCCAACGGCATCATGGACGGCGAGTCGATGGCGTCGGTGTTCACCTGGATGCGCCCGAACGACCTGGTCTGGAACTACTGGGTGAACGACTACCTGATGGGCAAGAAGCCGGCCCCGTTCGACATCCTGGCCTGGAATGCGGACAAGACGAATCTGCCTGCCGCGCTGCACAATCAGTTCCTGCAGATGTTCCAGACCAACATGCTGGCCAAGCCCGGCGGGATGACCGTGCTCGGCTCCAAGGTCGACCTGAGCCGGGTCAAGATCGACGCCTACATCACCGGTGGGACCACCGATCACCTCACCCCGTGGCGTGGTTGCTACGCCTCCTCGCAGTTGCTGGGCGGGCACACCACCTTCGTGCTGGCCAACACCGGTCACATCCAGACACTGATCTGCCCGCCCGGAAATCCGAAGTCGAAGTACTGGGTGGGCGGCGAGCCGGGTCCGGATGCCGACGTGTGGAAGGGCTCCGCCGAGGAGCGCAGCGGAACCTGGTGGGGACACTGGGCCGACTGGATCATCGAGCGGTCCGACGGCGAGAAGAAGGCCCCGGTCAAGCTCGGCAGCAGGGCCAACCCGGTGCTCGGCGATGCGCCCGGGACCTACGTGCACAGCCAGGCCTGATCGTTCATACCGCACAGATCAGCACAGATCAGCACAGATGATCACTGATCAGCACTGATCAGCACAGTCACCGCCGTCCGATGGTCACCACGGTCCGCATGGACCGGGTGGCCGCCGGGCGGCGGTGATGTTTGTCCAGGTGTTCGGGTCGCCGGCCGCCGGTTTCCTGAGTCGGCCGTCCGCGATGTCACGTCCAGGCGCTGATTCGGGACCTTTGTCACTGCCGGTGTGCGCCCGGGTCCCTTAGTGTTCAGCCAGCGCCCGATGCACTGGAACAGTCGCGGGCGCGCGTTGTTGTCGGTTCGCGTTGGCCTTGCCTTCGAAAAGTGCCAATACTGCGATGGGAGCGTCATTGTCGGGCGCGAGCCGCGCACCGGTCAGGCGCTTGTCCACATCGTGTCCTGTTGCTGATCTGCGTACCACGGAGGCTGCCATGAGTGTGTCGACCATCGGTGTCGTACAAGAAAGCGCCGAGGGCGAGCGCCGGGTCGCGCTGAGTCCGGACGGCGTCGGGCGGTTGCGGACGGCGGGGCATGAGGTACTCGTGGAGGCCGGTGCGGGTGGCACCGCGTGGTTTCCCGGACGCCGAGTACGAGGCCGCCGGGGCGCGATTGGTCAGCAAGCAGGAGCTGTACGGGCGCGCGGATGCGGTGCTCTGTGTGCAGCCACCCGCGGAAGCCGATCGCCAGCTGCTGCGCCCGGGCCAGGTACTGGTGGGGCTGCTCCAGCCGCTGACCGATCCGCAGCTCGCGGCCGCGCTCGCCGTCGCGAAGGTGACCGCCATCAGCCTGGACGGCCTGCCCAGGACGGTCAGCCGGGCGCAGTCGATGGACGCGCTCAGCTCGCAGGCCAACGTCGCCGGCTACAAGGCGGCGCTGGTGGCCGCCGACACCTACAGCAACTACCTGCCGATGTTCATGACCGCGGCCGGGACGACCCGGCCGGCGCTGGTCCTGGTGATCGGCGCCGGGGTGGCCGGCCTGCAGGCGATCGGCACGGCCCGCCGGCTCGGCGCGATCGTCACCGGGTACGACGTCCGGGACGCCGCCCGCGGGGACGTGCTGTCCACCGGGGCCACCTTCCTCGACCTCGGTGTCCAGGTGTCCGGCGGTCGGCGAGGGCGGATATGCCCGCGAACTGACCGCAGAGGAACGGCACGCGCAGCAGGACGCGCTGAACACCGCGATGAGCAAGTTCGACATCGTCATCACCACGGCCCAGGTGCCCGGGCGGCGACCGCCGCTGCTGGTGTCCGCGACCGCGCTGGCCGGCATGCGGGCCGGGTCGGTGGTGGTCGACCTCGGAGCCAGCGCGCTGGGCGGCAACGTCGAGGGCTCGAAGCCGGGCGAGAGCATCGTCACCGCCAACGGGGTGACGGTGGTGGGCGCCGCGAATCTGCCCTCCGCCGGTCCCGAAGGCGTCATCGACCGCCTACTCCCGCAACATCTGTGCGCTGCTGGCGCACGTGATTCCCGGCGGCGAACTCGCCGTGGACCCGCCCGACGAGATCACCGCCGGGGTGCTGGTCACCCACCGCGGCGAGGTCGTGCACCCCGCCGTCAGGGCCCTGCTGGGCCAGGTGAGCCCGGTGCGTACCGCCTCGGCGGAGTCCGTCAGTGCGCCCGCACTGCGCCGACACCGCCCGGCGAGCCGCGTCGAGCCCATCAGCGTTTCGACCGAGAAGGGACAGGGCGCATGACCCCGCTGCTGTTCGCCGACATCACCATTTTCGTGCTGAGCCTGCTGGTGGGCTTCGAGGTGATCAGCAAGGTCCCGGCGACCCTGCACACCCCGCTGATGTCCGGCGCCAACGCCATCCACGGCGTGGTGGTGGTCGGCGTCATGCTGCTGGCGGTGACCGCCGACACCCCGCTGGACTACATCCTGCTGTTCATCGCCGCGGCGTTCGCGGCCATGAACGTGGTCGGCGGCTACGTCGTCACCGATCGCATGCTCGAGATGTTCAAACCCCGTGCCGCGCCGGTGAAACCGGCCATCGACCCGGCCGCTGCGGACAACGCGTCGGCGACCACGAAGGGCGGCCGGCTGTGAGCGGCATGGACATCCTCACCCACACCCTGTACCTGATCGGCGCGGCCAGCTTCGTGCTCGGCCTGCACCTGATGAATTCGCCGGCCTCCGCCCGGCGCGGCAATCAACTCTCCGCCGCCGGGATGGTCGTGGCCGTCGCCACCACCGTCGCTGGTGCTGGTCCAGGGTCCGGCGCTCACCGGTATCGCGGTGGTCGTGCTGGTCCTCGGCCTGCTGGTCGGTGGTGGCGCCGGGCTGGTGACCGCGCGCCGGGTCAAGATGACCGCGATGCCGCAGTTGGTCAGCATCTTCAACGCGGTCGGCGGCGGCGCCGCCGCGCTGATCGCGATCTACACCGCCATCGAGATCGCCGGCGCCGCTTCGGTGACCGAATCCTCCGGCGTCACCGACCTGTCCATCGGCCTTGACCTGCTGATCGGCGGCGTCACGTTCTCCGGGTCGCTCATCGCGGGCGGCAAGCTGGCCGGCAAGATCTCCGGGGCGCCCATCGTGGTGCCCGCCGGGCGGCCGATCAACCTGGTGCTGGCCGTGGTCGCGGTGGCCAGCGGCATCGCCTACATCGCGGGCTTCGGCGGGGTGCCGATCCTGATCCTGCTCTCGGCGTGCGCGCTGGCCCTCGGGGTGCTCTCGACGCTGCCGATCGGCGGCGCCGACATGCCGGTGGTCATCTCCCTGCTGAACGCCTTCACCGGAACCGCCGTCGCGATGGCCGGTTTCGTCATCAACTCGACGCCGCTGATCATCGCCGGCGCGCTGGTCGGCGCGGCCGGCGGCATCCTGACCAAGCTGATGGCCGACGCCATGAACCGCTCGCTGGTCAGCATCATCGCCGGCGGGTTCGGCACCGGCGACGCCCTCACCGCCGGCCCGATGGACGGCGGGACGGGCACCGTGCGGGAAATCACCGTGGACGACGCCGCGCTGCAGCTGGCGTACGCCGGCCGGGTGGTCATCGTGCCCGGGTACGGCCTGGCCGCCGCGCAGGCCCAGCACGAGATCGTCAAACTCGCGCAGACTCTGGTGGACCACGGGATCGACGTCGAATTCGGCATCCACCCGGTCGCCGGCCGGATGCCGGGACACATGAACGTGCTGCTGGCCGAGGCCAACGCGCCGTACCAGCAGATGAAGGACATGGAAGAGGCCAACCCGCAGTTCAGCCGGACCGACGTGGTGCTGGTCGTCGGCGCGAACGACGTCACCAATCCGGCCGCCCGCAGGCCCGGCAACTCGGTGTCCGGGCATGCCCATCCTGAACGTCGACGAGGCCAGGAGCGTCATCGTCATCAAGCGGTCGATGGGCCATGGCTACGCCGGGTATCGACAACGAGCTGTACACCGACCCGAAGACCGCGATGCTGTTCGGCGACGCCAAGGTCGCGCTGAGCGCTCTGGTGGCCGGCCTGGACGCGTACGTGAAGTGACGCAGGTGGGCGCCGGTCCGGGTGGTGGGCCGGCGCCTCAGTCGCGCGGGTCGTAGGCGTCCAGCCCGTGCAACGGGTAGACGGCCCTTCGGGTGTCCTGGATGGCCCGGTCGACCGGCAGGTCGACCATCCCGTCCCAGCGCGGGAACGGCACCGATTGCCTTGTGCCGTCGGACATGTCGCCCGGCAACTCGATGTCGGGACGGGCCGCCGACGCCAGCGCCAGCCATTCCTCCGGCAACTCCGTCGTCGGCTCGATGTCCCGGTCGGCCACGACCGCCAGCAGGTGCGACCATGACCGCGGCGTCACCCGCACCG
Organism: uncultured Actinomycetota bacterium; assembly: GCA_963709895.1. Lineage (GTDB taxonomy): Bacteria > Actinomycetota > Actinomycetes > Mycobacteriales > Nakamurellaceae > Nakamurella. The sequence goes on from CAVPYD010000028.1 coordinate 71,139, forward strand.
GTGAGTAGCCGCCGCCGCCCAGGGCCAGCCATCGGCCCGCGGTCACCGATTCGGCCAATTCCCGCAGCGCCACATACGACGTCCGGTGGCCGTCGACCGTGAGGTTCAGGTCGGTGAGCGGATCCTCGCGGTGGGAGTCGGTGCCGTGCTGGGTGACCAGTACCTCCGGCCGGAAGGCGCGCACGACACCCGGCACGACCGCGTGAAAGGCCCTGAGCCACAATGCATCCGAGGTTCCGTCGGGCAAAGCGACGTTGACCGCCAGCCCATCCGCGCTGCCCTCCCCGCACTCGGTCGCGAAACCGGTTCCGGGGAAAAGGGACAGCGGGCTCTGGTGCAGGGAAACGGTCAGCACCCTGGGGTCGGCATAGAACGCGGCCTGCACGCCGTCCCCGTGATGGGCGTCGATGTCGACGTAGGCGACCCGGCTCACCCCGGCCTCGAGCAGGGCGGCGATGGCCAGCGCCGCGTCGTTGTAGACGCAGAAACCCGACGCCGAATCGGCCATCGCATGGTGCAGGCCGCCGCAGAAGTTCACCGCGCGGTCGACCTCGCCGCTGGCGATCGCACGGGCCGCGGTCACCGAGCCGCCGGCGATCAGCGCTGCGGCGTCGTGCATCCCGGGAAAGATCGGATCGTCCGGAGTGCCGAGACCGTGTCCGACCGAGAAATGGAACCCTTTCGCCGATGCCCGCCGCACCGCGTCGACGTAGCCGAGGGTGTGGACCAGGCCGAGGGTCTCGGCGTCGGCCGGCTTCGGCGCGACGATCTGGAAATCCTCAAGTACCCCAAGGGATTTGGCGAGTTGCCAGGTCAGCTCCCAGCGGATGGGATCCATCGGGTGATGGGCGCTGCCATGGTGGTAGCCCAGCATGCGCTGATCCCAGACGACCATCGGTCGGGTCATTGCGGGCAGGCTCCGACTTCCGACCCGGAGCGCTCGGGTCGACGACCGTGCATGCGTCCTCCTTGACGGCCGGCATCGGGGCGGGCGTCAGCGGGATGTCCACCGCTGCGTCGCTGGTATTTCCACATAGCTAACAGATGTCGGCGCCGGTCGGGCGAGTTGGTGATCCGGAACACATCTCGGCGTCGCAGATGTGCGGAATGTCGGACCGGTGACCAACAGTGCGGCCCGAAACGGCCGGACAACAGAGTCCAATGCCCCTATTTCTGATCCGGCGATGTGCGCATAGTGAAGGCGACCGCAGCGTGGCCGTCTTCCGGTCGTGGCTGTCGACCAAGGAGGACCCATGGAGTTGGATGGTGCTGCCAACGGCGGCCGAGCGGTAGATCGCTCGAAGGACGTGACATCGCTTCCTGATCTCTTGCATGGCGTTTCGCGTTCCGGTCCGGTGCGCGAGCGGAGGCCGGTCTATGTCGACCTGCTGCCGCCCTGCAACGCCGGGTGTCCCGCCGGTGAGAACATCCAGGCCTGGCTGGCGCACACGACAGCGGGCCACCCGGAGCGGGCGTGGCGCGAGCTGACTACCAACAATCCCTTCCCGGCCATCCATGGCCGGGTGTGCTACCACCCTTGCGAAAGCGTCTGTAACCGGGCGAATCTGGACAGCGCGGTGTCCATCCATTCGGTGGAGAGGTTCCTCGGCGACGCCGGGATCGAGCAGGGTTGGCAGTTCGACCCGCCCGCGACCACCACCGGCAAGCGGGTGCTCATCATCGGGTCAGGGCCGAGTGGGCTGTCGGCCGCCTATCACCTGCGCCGGCTCGGCCACGACGTCGAGATCCGCGATGCCGGCCCCCAGCCCGGCGGGATGATGCGGTACGGCATCCCGTCGTACCGGCTGCCTCGCGACGTGCTGGACGCCGAGATCGGCCGGATCGCCGCGATGGGCGTGCGGATGGTCTGCGACTACCGGGTGGAGGACCTCGCGCTCGAGCGGCAGCAGGGCGGGTTCGACGCGGTGTTCGTGGCGATCGGCGCGCACCTGGCCAAGCGGGTGGACATTCCCGCCAAGGACGCCGCACCCATCATCGACGCGGTGCAGTTCCTGCGCAGCGTGGCATCCGGCGAGCGCCCGGTCATCGGCCGGAAGGTCGCGGTGTACGGCGGCGGGAACACCGCCTTCGACGCGGCCAGGGTCGCCCGCCGGCTCGGGGCCGACGAGACGGTCATCGTCTACCGGCGCACCCGCGGGCAGATGCCGGCGCATGAAGAGGAGGCGCAGGACGCGGAGCGCGAAGGCGTGCGGGTGAACTGGTTGCGCACCATCACCGCCTTCGAGGGCGAGGAGCTGCAGATCGAGGTCATGGAACTCGACGACGACGGCTTCCCGCAGTCGACCGGTCGCTTCGAAACCCTGGCGGCGGACACCGTGATCATGGCGGTCGGCCAGGTCACCGAGTCGGCGTTCCTGCACACGCTTCCTGGTGTCGAATTCGAGTCCGACGGCACGGTGAAGGTGAACTCCTCGTTGATGACCGGTTGCGCGGGCGTGTTCGCCGGCGGCGACATGGTGCCGAGCGACCGCACGGTGACGGTCGGGGTCGGGCACGGGAAGAAGGCAGCCAAGCACATCGACGCCTGGCTGCGGTCCGTGCCGCTGTCGGATCGGCCCAAGCATCCGGCCGCGACGTTCGAGAAATTGCATCTGTGGTACTTCGGGGACGCCGCCCGCCGGCAGCACACCGAGCTTCCGCCCGAGGAGAGCATCACCGGTTTCGCCGAGGTGGTCGCGGGTCTGACGACCGACGGGGCGCTGTATGAGGCGACCAGGTGCCTGTCCTGCGGCAATTGTTTCGAGTGCGACGGCTGCCTCGGCGCCTGCCCAGAGGATTCGGTGATCAAGCTCGGGCCGGGCAACCGTTACCGGTTCGACTACAACACCTGCACGGGCTGCGGCGCGTGTTACGAGCAGTGCCCGGTGCACGCCATCGACATGGTTCAGGAGATTCAGTCATGACGCGTTCCACCATCGACGGGAACGAAGCGGCGGTGTCGGTGGCCTACCGGCTCAACGAGGTGTGCTGCATCTACCCGATCACCCCGGCATCGCCGATGGCGGAACTGGCGGATGAATGGGCCAGCAAGGGCAAGGCCAATGTGTGGGGCACCGTGCCAACGGTCGTCGAGATGCAGAGCGAGGCCGGCGCGGCCGGCGCGCTGCACGGCGCCCTGCAGAGCGGTTCGCTGGCCACCACTTTCACGGCGTCCCAGGGTCTGCTGCTGATGATCCCGAACATGTACAAGATCGCCGGCGAGCTGACCTCGTGCGTGATGCAGGTCGCCGCCCGATCGCTGGCGGCGCAGGGGTTGTCGATCTTCGGCGACCACCAGGACGTGATGGCCGTCCGGCAGACCGGCTGGGCGCTGCTGTCCGCCGGCTCCGTGCAGGAATGCGGCGATCTCTCGCTGATCGCGCACGCCGCCACCCTGCGCACCCGGGTGCCCTTCCTGCACTTCTTCGACGGCTTCCGCACCTCGCACGAGCTGAACACCGTCGAGTTGCTCTCCGACGACGACCTGCGGGCCATGGTGCCCGAGGAACTGGTGCGGGAGCACCGGGATCGGGCGCTGTCGCCCGAGCGGCCGTTCATCCGTGGCACCGCGCAGAACCCCGACATCTACTTCCAGGCGCGCGAGACGGTCAACCCGTTCTACGACCGCACCCCGAAAGTCGTCCAGGACCTGATGGATCAGCTGGCCGAGCGCACCGGGCGACCGATGGGCATCGTCGAGTACACCGGGCACCCCGAGGCCGAGCGGGTGGTGGTGCTGATGGGTTCCGGGTCGCAAACGGTGCAGGACACCGTCACCACGCTGATCGACCAGGGCGAGCGGGTCGGGGTGATCCAGATCCGGCTGTACCGGCCGTTCCCGACCCAGGCGCTGCTGGATGCCCTGCCCCCGACGGCCACCAGGATCGCCGTGCTGGACCGCACCAAGGAGCCGGGCTCGATCGGCGAGCCGCTGTTCCTGGACGTGGTGGCCGCCCTGAACGACGCCTACGCCGACGGCACGCTGGCGGTCATGCCGCGGGTGTCCGGTGCCAGGTACGGCCTGTCCTCCAAGGAATTCACCCCGGGTATGGTCGCCGGCGTCTACGCGGAACTGGCACGTGAGCACCCGCGCAACAGGTTCACCGTCGGCATCAACGACGACGTCTCCGGCAGCAGCATCAGCTACGACCCGTCGCTGGACATCGAACCGACCGACAGCGTGCGTGCGGTGTTCTTCGGCCTCGGGTCGGACGGCACCGTCGGTGCCAACAAGAACACCATCAAGATCCTCGGCGCCGAGGAGAACCTTTTCGCGCAGGGCTATTTCGTGTACGACTCGAAGAAGTCCGGCTCGCAGACGGTGTCCCATCTGCGGTTCGGTCCGCGGCCGATCCGAGCCTCCTACCTGGTGACCAGCGCGAGTTTCGTCGGCTGCCACCAGTTCAACCTGTTGGAGCAGGCCGACGTGCTGGGCCGGGCCGCGCAAGGCGCCACCCTGCTGGTGAACTACCGGCATCCGCCGGACACGCTCTGGGACGCGCTGCCCCGCCCCGTGCAACAGCAGATCCTGGACAAGAACATCAGCGTCTACGCGGTCGACGCCGGCCGCATCGCCCGTGAGGTCGGCATGGCCGGCCGGATCAACATCGTCCTGCAGACCTGCTTCTTCGCGATCTCCGGAGTGCTGCCGCCCGACGAGGCCATCGCCAAGATCAAGGCGGCCATCGCCAAGAGCTACGGCAAGCGGGGACCCGAGGTCGTGGCGAAAAACCATGCCGCCGTGGACCGCTCGCTCGAGGGACTCGTCCAGATCAAGATCCCCGAGTTGGCCAGTGCCACCCGCGGATTGCCTGCGCTGGTACCGGCCAGTGCGCCGGATTTCGTCCGGAACGTCACCGCCGAGATGATGGCCGGCCGCGGCGACCTGCTGCCGGTCAGCGTGCTGCCGGTCGACGGCACCTACCCGACCGGCACCGCGGCCTACGAGAAGCGGAACATCTCCGAACTGGTCGCGGTGTGGGACCCGGATTCCTGCATCCAATGCGGGAACTGCAGTTTCGTCTGCCCGCACAGCGTCATCCGGTCCAAGCTGTTCAACCAGGACAAGCTGAACGGCGCGCCGGAATCGTTCGCCTCGGCGCCGCTGAACGCGGTGGGGCTGCCGGACACCCGCTACTCGCTGCAGGTCTACGTCGAGGACTGCACCGGTTGCGGGCTGTGCGTCGAGGCCTGCCCGGTGGTGGCACCGGACGACCCGGCGACCAAGGCGATCAACCTGGGGCTCCGCGAGCCGCTGGTGGCCGCCGAGAAGACCAACATCGACTTCTTCGAAACCCTGCCGATCAGTGACCGGTCCAGGGTCGATTTCGGCACGGTGCGCGGGACGCAGTTCCTGCAACCGTTGTTCGAGTTCTCCGGGGCCTGCGCCGGCTGCGGCGAAACCCCCTATGTGAAGCTGCTGTCGCAATTGTTCGGCGACCGGTTGATGGTGTCGAACGCCACCGGCTGCTCGTCCATCTACGGCGGCAACCTGCCGACCACCCCGTGGACGGCGAACGACCAGGGTCATGGCCCGGCGTGGTCGAACTCGCTGTTCGAGGACAACGCCGAATTCGGGCTTGGCTTCCGGCTGACCGCCGACGGGCACACCGATCTGGCCCGCAGACGGCTGCTGGAGCTCCGGGATGTGGTGGGCGCCGAACTGGTCGACGCGATCCTCAACGCACCACAGGTCACCGAATCCGAATTGCGGGCCCAGCGCGACCGGGTCACCGAACTGAAGCGACGGCTCGACGAGCACGGCGGCCCGATCGCGGACGACCTGAGCAGCGTGGTGGACCACCTGGTCCGGCGCAGCGTGTGGATTGTCGGCGGCGACGGCTGGGCCTACGACATCGGTTCCGGCGGCGTCGACCACGTACTGGCCAGCGGTCGGAACGTGAACGTGCTGGTGCTGGACACCGAGGTCTACTCCAACACCGGCGGGCAGATGTCCAAGTCGACACCGCTCGGCGCGGTCGCGAAGTTTGCCGCGTCGGGGAAGCAGGTGGCCAAGAAGGACCTTGCGCTGCAGGCCATCTCCTACGGCAACGTTTATGTGGCCAGGGTGGCCATGGGCGCCGATCCGCAGCAGACGCTGGAGGCGTTCCGAGAGGCGGAGGCCTACGACGGCACGTCGCTGATCATCGCCTACAGCCACTGCATCGCGCACGGCATCGAACTGCGCAACGGTCTTGACCAGCAGCACCGTGCCGTGGCCAGCGGGTATTGGCCGCTGGTTCGCTACGACCCGATCGCCCGGGCGGCCGGGGACAATCCGTTCCTGCTCGATTCGCCGCGGCCGCGCATCAAGCTGACCGACTACACCTACCGGGAACTGCGGTACCGCTCGCTGGTGAACACCGACCCGGTGGAAGCCGAGCGGCTGCTGCACCTGGCGCAGCAATCGGTCGATCAACGCTGGGAGGTCTACGAAGAGATGGCAACCCGTGGCGCGCATCGCTTCCCGACCGATCCCCGCAGGGAGCCGTGAGATGGACCTGACAACAAGATATTTGGGATTGACCCTGCGCAATCCGCTGGTGGCGTCGCCGTCACCGATGTCGCAGACCCGTACTTCAGTGCCATGGGAGAGATGGCGGTCCGACTCGACCAGGCGGGCGCGGACGGGTTGGTGCTGTTCAACCGGTTCCTGCAACCCGACATCGACCCGGAGACGCTGCAGGTGGGGTCGGCGGTGAGCCTTTCCCGCCCGTCGGAGGGCAGGCTGACCCGCACCTGGATGTCGCTGCTGCACGGGCGGGTGCAGGCATCCCTGGCCGCGACGACGGGGGTGGAGCATGTCGCCGATGTGGTGGCCTACCTGCTGGCGGGCGCGGACGTGGTGATGACCACCTCCGCGCTGCTGCGGCACGGCCCGAAGCATGCCCAGGTGTTGCTGGATGGGTTGGCGGACTGGATGCAGCGCAAGGACTTCGACACCGTCGACGCGATGCGTGGGCTGCTGGCCACGCCCAGCGGCGAGGATCACACCAAGCATGAACGCAGCAGCTATGTCAGCGCGATGCGCCGGGCGAACACCGGGGTGTACGGCTCCTGGTGAGCATCGCGCGGGGTTGATGGGCGGGGTTGATGGGTTGGACCGCGCAGATCAGCTGACGTTGAGCTCGGTGTACATGCCGTTGGCGTAGTGGTTTTCCAGGTTGCACAGCAGTTCGTAGCGGCCCGGTTGCAGGGTCATGGTGGTCCAGCCGACCGCCGCCGCGCTGATGCCGTCACCGGAGCCGGCCGAGCAGCTGGCGGAAACCTCGCCAAGGCTTCCTGTTTCGTCGACCCTGCCGTCCGCGCCCGGCAACCGCTGCCCTGCATCGGAACCAGCCGCCAGTGGAAGCACCACGAGTTCGTGGGTGCGCCACCCCATGTTCGACACGACGAAACTGATCTGGCCGGCCGGCACCGTCGTCGGGATCGCCCGCACCATCATGTGGCCGCCCAGCGGCGCGACGCCGCCCATCATCCGGGTCATCCCCATGTCTCCCAGCATCACGTTCACCGTGCTGCCGGGCAACGCGGCAGGTGCGGCGCACGTCAGCCGTGACCAGGTGTATCCGCCCCCGCCGCTCATCATCCCGAGGCCCGGAACGGACGGGTCGGTGGTGGCGACCGACGCCGCGCCGCCCATCATGCCCGGGCCAACCGGTGCTGCCGCCGAGCATCCGGCCAGCACCCCAACCCAGGCCACCACAGCTGCCGCCATGACGAACGGTGCCAACCGACGACGCAACCGGAAACCGGACATCTTTCCAGTTGACCAGTCGCGGCCGGGTCCCATCAGGGGCGAAGGTCCCGCGCCGGCGAAACACATTCGCTCGCCTCCCACGTCCGTGTGGCACTCGCGCTCGTGGTGCTCATCTGGTCGTGGTGTTCATCTGGATGGCGAAGTCAGGACCTTGGGCACTGGCAGTCTGTCGTCCGCGCTTCCTACCGTGATGACAAGGCTGTCATCGCGGGTCTGGGAGAGAAGGCTGTCGTGAAGAGACTGCTGGTGCTCGGTGGTGGGACGGCCGGCACCATGATCGTCAACAAGATGCGCCACCGTCTCGATGTGAACCAATGGCAGATCACCCTGGTGGACCGCGACAACGCCCACCATTACCAGCCGGGGTACCTGTTCCTGCCGTTCGGCGCGGACCACCCCGAGGATGTTACCAGGTCGCGAAAGGACTTGGTCACGGACGGGGTGAACTTCCTGCTGGCCGAGGTTGACCGGATCGATGCCGATGCCGGCGTGGTGTCGCTGACCAGCGGTAGGAGACTGTCCTACGACTACCTGGTGATCGCGTCGGGCGTCTCGCCGCGGCCGGACCAGACGCCGGGGATGCTCGGTTCCCAGTGGCGGCACAGCATTTTCGACTTCTACACTCTCGACGGCGCCCAGGCGCTGCCTTTGCCCTTGCGGATTTCGACGGCGGCCGGGTCGTCGTGCACATCACCGACCTGCCCATCAAGTGCCCGGTTGCGCCGCTGGAGTTCACCTTCCTGGCGGATTCCTACTTCCGTGAGCGTGGCATCCGGAACAAGGTCGACCTGGTGTACGTCACCCCGTTGTCCGGCGCATTCACCAAGCCGATCGCCTCCGCCATGTTGAGCGGGATGCTCGACGAGCGGAAGGTCTCGGTGGAGGCGGACTTCCTGGTCGAGCGCATCGACCCGGAGGCGAAAAAGCTTGTCTCCTATGACGAACGGGAGATTCTCTTCGACCTGTTGGTGACGGTGCCGTTGAACATGGGTGCGGAGTTCGTGCGGCGTTCTGGTCTGGGCGACGAGCTCAACCTGGTGCCGGTGGACAAGCACACCATGCTGTCGAAGGCCCATCGCAACATCTTTGCGGTCGGTGACGCGGCCGACCTCCCTACCTCCAAGGCGGGTTCCGTCGCGCACTTCTCGGTCGACGTGTTCTGCGACAACTTCGTCGACCACGTCGAAGGCAGGCAGATGACCGCATCGTTCGACGGCCACGCCAATTGCTTCGTCGAATCGGGCGACGGGCGGGGAATGCTCATCGATTTCAACTACGACGTCGAGCCGCTGCCCGGGAAGTATCCGCTGCCGGTGGTCGGGCCGTTCAGCCTGCTCGAGGAAACCTGGGTCAACCATCTCGGGAAGCTGGCTTTCCGGTGGATGTACTGGAACGTCCTGTTGCCTGGGCGACCGATCCCGCTGCCATCCCACCTTTCCATGGTCGGCAAGCACACCGAGAACTAGGAGACACCATGCCCGTCACCACGCTCGACGGCCGCCAGATCCATGTCAACGACGAAGGTTTCCTCACCGACCCCGCGGAATGGGACGACGAGCTCGCCGGCACGCTCGCGGCCCAGATCGGAATCCAGCTCACCGACGCGCACTGGAAGGCGATCCGTTTCCTCCGCGAGGACTTCGCGGTCAAGGGTGAGACTCCCGGCCATCCGCCGGGTGTCGATCTCCGGAGGAATTCCGGTGAAGGAACTCTTCACCCTCTTCCCGCAGAAGCCGGCGAAGAAAATGGCCTACATCGCCGGTCTGCCCAAGCCGAAGGGCTGTGTCTGACGATCGATCGTGCAGGCCAGGAAGGGCAACAGGAAACAGGAGACCATGACCACCATCGACATCCCCGTCACCCCCGCCGCCGTAGCCGCGATCGTGCCGCAGTTCGACACCGCGGGCAACGGCCGCAAGCTCGCCATCATCTGTTCCAAGGGCACCCTCGACATGGCCTACCCCGGTCTGGTGCTGGCCAACGCTGCCCTCGGTGAAGGCATCGAGACCCATTTGTTCTTCACTTTCTGGGGTTTCGAGATCATCAACAAGAAGACCATGCACGACCTGCAGTTCACCGTGCTCGGCAACCCAGCCACCCACATGCCGCAGGGTCTCGGCGGGCTGCCGTGGATGACGTCGATGGCCACCGCGAAGATGAAGAAGTCGATCGCCGAAGTCGGTGTCCCGGAGATTCCCGATTTCCTGGAGCAGATCGTGGCCTCGGGCGGGCACCTGTGGGCGTGCCGGATGTCCGCCGACATGAACCACCTGACCAAGGACGACCTCTACGACGAGGTCGAGGACATCATCAGCGCCACCGACTTCATCGAGAAGACCGAAGGCGCGCAACTGCTGTTCATCTAGGTGATGCACCCGTTGATGCACCCAGTTGATGCACCCGGTAGATGGACGAGTTGATGGACGCAGCCGCCGTGGCCGGCACTGGGTGGCCGGGGCCGCTGGCGGTGTGACTCCTCGCAGGACGACACTGAAGACCATGACTGAGCCCGATCACCGGTCACCGGACGCTCGTGTCGTACCGACCCTGCCGGGCGCGCCGGCGAGCGACGACGGCGTGGCCCGTTATGCGCCGGGCGATACCGCAGCGCCGCCCATCGCGGAGACCTTGTACGCCGCGACCGACGAACTCGAAGCGGCCACGCCGGAACTGCGCGCCACCACCGATTCCATCGCCGAGGTGCTGATCACCCTGACCGACAACGCCGACATGGCGAACCTGTTGATCGATGAACCCGACCCCGCCGCGCTGCTGACCGACGACCAGGCCGATCACCTGGCCGGGCTGCTCACCCAGGCGGCCGGGCAGGCGAAGACGCTGGCGTCGATGCTGGAGGAGGCCGCGGATGATGCCGACGGCCTGGCTGCGGTGCTCACCGACGACCGGATCGACGATCGTCCCGATGAGGGCAGCTGAGCCCGCCGCGGACTCCGGGGTATTGAACCCGCCCGCGGCGACTCCCCGACGGGGTCGCCGCCGGGGAGCCCGCAGGGAATCGGCTTGCGCACGGGGTTGCGGACAATCGCTGGTAGCGAAGCGACTGTCGAGCCCGCAGATCAGCTGATGGTGGCCGTGATCTCCGGCGTGGTCACTCCGTTCCCGCGGATCGAGTAGAGGTACGGGGTGTTCTTGAAGAGCCCCTGGTCGGTGAACGCCCGGCCGGTCACGCTGGCGATCGGCACACCGGACCGCAGCACCTGGTAGGTGGCGCCGGCCGGTCCGTCCCAGCCGAGCGTGATGGTGCTCGACGTGGTCGAGTTGACCCGCAGGTTGCTGGGGGCGCCCTGCACCGGCGGCGCGGTGGTCGCGGTTGGTGCCGAGGTTGGTGCAGAGGTTGGGGATGAGGTGGGACCGGCGCCGATGGTCGCGGTCAATTCCGGGGTGGTGACACCCCCGCCTCGAATGGAGTACAGGTAGGGCGTGTTCCTGTTCAGGCCCCGATCCGTGAACGTCGAGACCGGTGACGGTGGCGATCGGCACCCCGGAGCGCAGCACCTCGTAGCTGCTGCCTGCCGTGCCGTTCCAGCTGAGGGTGATCGTGCTGTCGGTGGTCGCCGTCACCCGAAGGTCGGACGGCCTACCGGTGGCGGGAACGGTCGGAGCCGTTGTGGTGGTTGATGTCCGCGTCGCGGTCGTCGCGGTCGTCGCTGTCGTCACGGTCGTCGTGGGTGTCGGCGGCGGGGTGACCTGGCCGCTGCCTGCGTACTTGACCTCGACGTAGTCCACCAGCATCGGGACGCCCGGTTTGGTGTCAGCGGTGGGTCCGCCGCCGAGCTTGTTCGGGAAGGCGCCGCCGATCGCCACGTTCAGGATGATGAAGTACCCGGCGTGATCGGCAAGGCTGCTCCAGATCGCCGCCGGCACCTGGCTCTGGTTGACCGTGAAGGTCAGCGTGCCGTCGATGTACCACCGCAACTGGTCAGCCGCGCCCGTCCGATCCCACTCGATGGCGTACGTATGGAATCCGGCCTGGCAGGTGGTCACCTTGCAGGGCGCCCCGCTGTTGTTGACGCCGTTGTTGATGCCCTCCGGCTCGTTGCACGGCCCGCCCCAGCTGCCCGCGACGCCGCAATGCAGCACGTTGTAGGACCAGTTCAACCCCTGGACGTTCTCCATGATGTCGAATTCACCGACGCCGGGCCACGACCACCGGTCAGCGCGGTACGGGCTGCCCAGCATCCAGAAGGCGGGCCAGTAGCCCATGGCTTGCGCGCCGGTGACATTCGGCATCTGGACACGGCTTTCGACGTGCATGATGCCGCCCGCCGGTGGCTTGAAATTCGCCCGGTTGGACTCCACCCGGGCGGAGGTCCAGGCACCGGCAGCATCGCGCTGCGGGGTGATGACCAGATGCCCGTTGCTGACCTTGACGTTGGCGGGGTTGTTCGTCAGGGTCTCGATCTCGCCGGTGCCGAAGTTCGCCGGTCCACCGGGATACGAGGTCCCCAGAGTCAGCTGCCAATTCGTCGAATTGGGCAGGCCGGACCCGCTGAAATCGTCACGGAAGGTGGTCGTCCAGGTGGGGGCGGCTGCCGCGACGGTGGAGACAGATACTGCGGTGAATCCCAGTGCGGTGACACCGGCGGCGAGACCGACGGCAAGCAACTTGAAACGTAGGGACATCATTGGCCTTCCGATAAATGCGTGGATCGTGTGGGGGCGCGGAAATGTGAGTGGTCACCGCCGCATCGATGCGGTGGTGAAATCGGTGGTCGTGCGCATCAGCCGGCGGGCGCGCTGCTGCGCGCCGCCTGGTTTTGTCGGTCGGGAAGATGTTCGGAATGAGCGGAAACAACAATCGACCCCGGGGCTGTCGGCAACCGTTTTGGTGATTTCCGGGCAGGCCGAGGACAGCATTCATCTCGCGGAATCCGCCGTCGCTCGAATACTGTGGCCACGGGGTAATCCGGCGGACACCTGCAGGATGCGCAGCGGAAGAAAAGGCACGGCGAACGACCACGAATGGTGTCCGTGCTTGTTGCGGTGATTGCCCCTGTCGTCACATCGTGTGGCGCGCGGGCGGGTCCGCGGTCGAGACCCTGGCGCAGGTCACCCTGCTTCAGCTTCGTCGCATAGGCGCCGTCCATCCGGGAGCACGATCAACAGTGGTCGTGGAAGGCGGTGTGGCACCGCTCCCACAGGTTCATCACCGAGTGTGGCACCGCTCCCACGATTTCGCATACCGAAGCCGGCAGCCTGCCGCGATGTGTCTGACGCATGCCGCCGGACAGTGTTTGACCTGGGGTTTCGTCGGCGGTTACGCCACCAAGGAGCCGATCAGGGGTGACAATCCGTGCACAACGGGCCGCTCGCCGGGCCTTGCGGCAGCACCGGCGCGCAACGCACCGGCGGACGGGTGAAATCCGGTCAGGTCCAGCGGGAGCGGGCTGCTGCCTGTCGCGAACCGACCTGCGCGACAAGAGAACCAAGGGCAACGGCGTGCTCGTTGACCATGGCGCGCAGGCGTTCGATTTCCGCCCGCGCTGCTGCCAATTCGGCGGCGTCCCGAGCCCCCGCGGTCAATCCCGGGAGAGTCCCGCCGGACAATGCGTCGAGCGCACCCTGCCGTGCCGTCATACAGACGGAAACCACCGTGGACCGGTCAATCCCCCAATGCTCACCAGCCTCCTGCTGGGTCATTTGTCCGGTGAGCAGAGCGACGAAGAGTTCATATTTCTCCGACGGCGTCGGGCGCCGCCGGTCCGCGTTTGTCTCGTGGGTCGCGTGCCACGTCGAGGTGATCTGCCCGGTGACGCCGGGTGCCTGCTCAATTGTCATCCATCTTCCTTCATCGTGGTGATCAAGATACCCACCTGACGATGTGGAGTAAGCGCCGGACCGGGCGTGTGGACTGTGCGTTGATGGAGCGCTATTCGCGCCGAGCCGTGTTTCCGTTTCACCGGAGAACACCTGCCTGGACGGATCGACAAAGTATGGACCATTGACCGCTCAACTGCCCCCTGCACCAGTGGTTTTTCACCGAGCGGCGGCAGCTTCACCCACATGCACGCCTCACCTGGTGATCAACCGGACATCGGCGGTGCCGGGACGCGGGTGGTGGGGCTGGCCGCGCTGGCAAACGGGTGGCGAACGGGTCGCGCGAGAGTCGTTGTCCGCTCGACATTGGACCGCCGCGGGATGGACGCGCGGACGGGCAGACGCGCAGCCGGGCAGCGGCTCCCGGCAGATGAAGGCCGGACCGGACGAGTGGCTGAGCCGTGCGGAGAGAAAGTCCGGCTCCCGGCTGGCCCGTCCGTCACCGCGGAGTTATGGTCCTGTGTCACCAGCGAGCACCCGTCGATCTTCGTTGCCGGCGCAGCCGTCCCACGGCACTGAACCGCACCCCCGGCACCGACCCCGCACGCTCTGCCCGACGCCTCCGACACAAAGGCAGGTCGCGACATGTCATTTCGCCGATTCCCGGCCACCTCTCGACCGGACACCGTGGGGCGTGCTACGCCCGCTCGCGGACGGTCGCGGCGCCGGATTCTCTCGGCTGTCGTGGTCGCCATGATGACGGCTTCCCTCCTCGGGGCAGTTCCGGGCCTTGCCGTCGCCGGTCAGTCAACCCCGCAGTCGACCCCGGCGTCAGCAACGGTAGAGACGTCGGTCAGCGGGCATGTCGCCGGCCGGCAGGCCCGACTTCGGACCCAATGTCAGGATCTTCGACCCGAGCATGCCGACCAGCCAGATCCAGGCGGCGGTCGACGCGATCGCCGCCGAGCAGGTGGACAACGAGATGGGCACCCAGCGCTATGCGCTGCTGTTCAAGCCGGGCACCTACGGCACGGCCGAGGATCCGCTGGACTTCCAGGTGGGCTACTACACCGAGGTTGCCGGACTGGGGCGTCGCCGACCGACGTCACCATCAACGGCCACGTCGACGTCTACAACAGGTGCCTGGCGCCGGACAACTGCATCGCCCTGAACAACTTCTGGCGCTCGCTGTCCAACCTCACGATCAATGTCGCCGGGCTGGCGGATTGCCGCGCCTCCGCGGAGTTCTGGGCCGTCTCGCAGGCCGCGCCGATGCGCCGGGTCAACATCACCGGGGGCAACCTGACGCTGATGGACTACTGCACAGCGGGGCCGCAATTCGCCAGTGGTGGCTTCATCGCGAATTCCCGCACCGGCTTTGTGATCAACGGGTCGCAGCAGCAGTTCCTGGTCAGGGACAGCAGCATCGGCGGTTGGTCCAACGGCGTGTGGAACCAGGTGTTCGCCGGCGTGCAGGGGGCGCCCGCGCAGGACTTCGGCACCGAGCCGCCTTCGGCCGGGGTCTACACCACACTCGAGACGAACCCCGCAAAGCGGGAGAAGCCCTTCCTCTACCTCGACGCGTACGGCAGCTACCGGGTATTCGTTCCGGCGGCCGCGACGAACACCTCGGGCACGACATGGGGGACCGGACCCGAGCCGGGCCGCTCCCTGCCGTTGTCGTCCTTCTACCTCGCCAAGCCGTCCGATTCCGTGCAGACCATCAACAACCAGTTGGCCCGGGGCAGGAATCTGCTGTTCACCCCGGGGGTGTACGACATCGATCGGACGATCCGGATCAAGCGCGCGGACACCGTCGTGCTGGGGTTGGGAGTGGCGACCCTGACCGCCGCGCGCGGGGCGGTGCCGGTCAGCGTCGGCGGACGTCAAGGGCGTGATGATCGCGGGATTGATGATCGACGCCGGCCCGGTGAACTCGCCGGCGCTCATGGAGATCGGCTCTCGGCACGGCCGAGGCCACGACGCTGCCAATGACGCCGGCAACGGTCATCACGGCAGCGACCCGGCCGACCCGACCACGCTGAGCGATGTGTTCTTCCGGGTCGGCGGACCGCACGTCGGCAAGGCCACGCTCGGACTGGTGGTCAACAGCGACAACGTGATCATGGACGACATCTGGTCGTGGCGGGCCGATCACGGGGTGGCCGGCAGTGTCGGCTGGGACATCAACACCTCCGACACCGGGCTGGTGGTCAACGGCGACAACGTCACCGCGACAGGGCTTTTCGTCGAGCACTTCCAGAAGTACAACGTCATCTGGAACGGTGAGAACGGCAAGACCGTCTTCTTCCAGAACGAACTGCCCTATGACGCGCCGGATCAGGCGGCGTGGCAGCACGACGGTGTGCTCGGATGGGCCGCCTACAAGGTGGCGCCCTGGGTGAAGCACCATGAACTGTGGGGCGGCGGCAGCTACATCTTCGCCCAGGTCAACCCGTCGCTGCATGCCACCAGGGGTTTCGAGGTGCCGGTCACCCCGGGCGTGCGGTTCCACGACATCATCACCGTCTCGTTGGGCGGCGTCGGCGTCATCGACCATGTCATCAACGACACCGGCGGGCCTGCGGAAGGCGTGGCCACCGTCCCGGTGAAGGTGGTCAGCTTCCCCTGAGCGCGCGGAATGACCGGCCTTTCGTGATGTCGCGGAGATATCTGATCGACGAGCAGTCGATCAACCGGTTGCCGGTCGGTATCACCACAGTGTGGTCGATAATGGCTCCGGTCGGTCCCTTCGGGGTACTGACCGGGGTCGGCGGCGCGCTGCAGGAACGTTTTCAGGAACGCACGGTCATTGCCGATTCCTTGCTCCGACAGTAGAAATCCCGGCGAGAATCCGGCGCGGCAAGAAAGTCCTGACTTCGGGTCGCGAAGGTGTGTTCGGATCACTACAGTCCGGAGTGGAAGCGCTCCCACAGCGCACTCGTCCCCTGCCCACCTTTCGGATGTTCGTCCCGAGCGCGGGCCGGCGATGGATCAGGTCCGTGCTCGGTCACATCCGGGAGAGGTAGGTCGCACGGTATGTCGGTGCTTCGTAGTTCAGCGCGCCCAAAAAATGGTCGGTCGAGCCGATCGGCTGTGTCACAACGGCAATCGGTGCGCAGGGTGCTGATACTGGCGCTGGCGGTGGCGACCGCCGCGTCGTTCACCGGCGCCGCAGCCGGGGCGGCCGCGGCGCCGTCGAGCACCGCCGGTGCGCCGGCCGTGCTGAACGCCGCCGCTGCTGTCGCCCCGCCGGCCTTCGGTCCCAACGTGACCATCTTCGATCCCAGCATGCCGACCAGCCAGATTCAGGCGGCGGTCGATGCCATCTCCGCCCGGCAGATCGACAATGAGATGGGTACGGCGCGGTATTCACTGTTCTTCAAACCCGGAACCTACGGCACCGCGGCGCAGCCGTTGATCTTTCAGGTCGGCTATTACACCGAAGTCGCCGGATTGGGCCTTTCGCCGACCGATGTCACGATCAACGGCCATATCGACGTCTACAACCGGTGCATCACGGCCGACCACTGCATCGCCCTGAACAATTTCTGGCGGTCCATTTCGAACCTGACCATCAACGTCACCAATGCGCCCGGGATGACCGACTGCCGCAAGACCGGTAACTTCTGGGCCGCCTCGCAGGCCTCGCCGATGCGCCGGGTCAACGTCAACGGCAACCTCACCTTGATGGACTACTGCACCAACGGGCCGCAGTGGGCCAGCGGCGGGTTCATGGCCGACTCCAGGGCCGGCAATGTCGTCAACGGGTCGCAGCAGCAATACCTGGTGCGGAACAGCACCATCGCCAATTGGACGAACGGCGTGTGGAACCAGGTGTTCGCGGGAGTTCGCGGCGCGCCCGCCCAGAACTTCGCCCAACCGTTGCCCGATGGCACGAAGGGGACCTACACCGTCCTGCCGACGAACCCAGCGAGCCGCGAGAAGCCTTATCTCTACATCGATTCGGCCGGGCAGTACAACGTCAGGGTGCCGAGCGCAGCGAGCAACGGCGTCGGCACCACCTGGGAATCGGGCCCGACGCCGGGTCGGTCGATTCCGGTGTCCAGCTTCTATCTGGCCCGCCCGTCGAGCACCGTTGCGACCATCAACAGCCAACTGAGCCAGGGTAAGAACCTGATCCTGACCCCCGGTGTCTACAACGCCGCTCAGACGATCGCCGTGACCCGCGCGGACACCGTCGTTCTCGGCCTGGGCATGGCGACGCTGACCGCGGTGAACGGTGCGGTCCCGCTGTCCGTCGGCAGCGTCAAGGGTGTCGATCGTCGCCGGCATCACCGTCGACGCCGGCACAGTCAACTCGCCGGCGCTGATGACCGTCGGGGCTCCCCGCGTCGCGGGCGCACCGACCTGCACCGCCTGCAGTGACCCGGCCGACCCGACCACCCTGTCCGACGTGTTCTTCCGCATCGGTGGCCCGCACGTCGGCAAGGCCACCCTGGCACTGGTGGTGAACAGCGACAACGTCATCCTCGATGACATCTGGTCGTGGCGGGCCGACCACGGGGTGGCCGGCAGCGTCGGCTGGAACATCAACACGTCCGACACCGGACTGGTGGTGAACGGCGACAACGTCACCGCCACCGGCCTTTTCGTCGAGCACTACAAGAAGTACAACGTCATCTGGAACGGCGAGAACGGCAAGACGATCTTCTTCCAGAACGAACTGCCCTACGACCCGCCGACCCAGGCGTCCTGGCAGCACAATGGCGTCCTGGGCTGGGCCGCCTACAAGGTGGCGTCGACGGTGCGGACCCACGAGTTGTGGGGCGGCGGCAGCTACATCTACACCAACGTCAACCCGGGCCTGCACGCCACCCGTGCGTTCGAGGTGCCGGTGACCCGCGGGGTCGCGTTCCACCACCTGCTGACGGTGCAGTTGCTGGCCGGGCTCATCGACCACGTCATCAACAACACCGGTGCCGTGACGCCGGGGCCGGCGGCCGCGCCGAGCTTCGTCATCGAATTCGGGACGTCCGTCACCCCGCCGCCGACGACGCCGCCGGTCACCCCGCCGCCGACCAGCACCCCGACCCCGCCGACCGACCACCCCGGCACCCACCAGCAGCACTCCGGTCCCGCCAGGGAGCGGGACGCCGACCGGGTTGCGGGCCAGCAGCACCAGCCACAGCGTGACGCTGACCTGGAACGGTGACGCGGGCGCGACCTACGAAATCCTCCGCGGCGAGGGCGGTGTCAAGATCGCCAGTGTGCAGGGCACCACCTTCACCGACGACAACCTCGGCGCCAACACGCCTTACGTCTACGCGGTGCGGGGACCGGGGGGCACGACCCCACAGCTCACCGTGGTGACGGGCAGCCCCGGGACCACGACGGCGGCACCGACCAGCACCACGACGGCGGCACCGACGACGGCCACCCCACCGGCCGGCGGCGCTCCGACCAATCTGCGCAAGACGGCGCAGACCTCGAGTTCCCTGACGATTCGGTGGGACGGTTCGGCCGGGGCGACCTATGACATCCTGCGGGGTGAGGCGGGCGAGAAGATTGCCAGCGTCACCGGCAACACCTTCACCGACTCGGGGTTGCTGGCTCAGACGCCGTATGTGTATTCCGTGCGCAACAGCGCGGGGACCACGCCGCAGATCACCCTCACGATCAACTGAAAGGCGGCATCGCGGCAGGAACCGCTGAGAATCGGATGGGTCCGGCTCACCGGCCTGCGCTCGCGTTGCTACGGATTGTGGCCAAACGTAGGCTCCGCGTGAACTGACCTCCAGTTCACGCGGAGGGCGTCACCGCCCGACCGGGTGGACGCGTCCGCGGGGAGCCGACGTGCGATACGACCGTCGTGGCCGACGACTGGCCGTCCGTTGGAGCGGCCGGGCGCTGGTGGTGATCGTGGTGGCGCTGCTGCCCGCGCTGCTGGCGACACCGGGGTTCGCGGTGCCGGGCGATCCCCGCAACACGCCACGGACCGGTCCGAACACCCAGTTGGTGATGACCGGAACCGGACCCGGCCAGGGCGTGTCCGGCGGGATCGCACCGATCGGCAGCAGCTTCGACCCGCTGGCCGGCTATCCGGCCGATATCCCGGCAGGGTTCGAAACCCTGAACGAAGGCTTCGCCGGGGTCATCCTTGCCCAGGCGCAGGGCAACGGCGACACGCTGTCCATGTACTGCATCGACATCCGCACGTCCACCTATCCGGGTATCGGGTATGAGAACGGCACCTGGGATGCCTCCAACGTGCCGAACGTCGGGTACGTCGCCAGGCTGCTGAACGGCTACTACCCGATCACCGGTGAACCCGCGGCGGCGCCGAACGTCAACGCGCGGGCCGCCGCGGTGCAGGCGGCCATCTGGTTCTTCACCGACAAGTACGTGCTCGCGCCCGCCGACCCGGTCCGGGACCTGGCCGCCGGCATCGTCGCCGATGTGATCGCGCAGGGCCCGTTGGTCCAGCCGCCACCGCCCAACCTGGTCATCGACCCGAGATCCGATCGTGGACCGGCCGATGCCGTGCTCGGCCCGTTCACCGTCACCGGCGACTCCGGGCAGTCGGTGACGGTCGCCGCGACCGGGGCCAGCATGTACTCCGACGCGGCGGGTACCACGCCGATCGCCACCAACGCGACCGTTCCGGTCGGCCAGCAGATCTGGCTTCGTGCCGGCGTCCCCGGCGCCGGCACTGCCACCCTGACGGCGACCGGGGTCGCGACGGTGCCCACCGGGAACGTCTTCCTGTATGACCAGAACACTCCAGGGGTGAACGACGCCCAGCGACTCATCCTGGCCGAAACCGGCCAGATCACGGTGACCGCGCAGGCCACTGCCGAGTTCTTCGACACCGGTTCACTCCAGGTCAGCAAGACCATCGACGGGCCGGCCGCCGGCCAGCAGGGCGAGATCGTCATCGGGGTGGTCTGCAACGAGGTCGCCCTTGACGACTTCGTGATCCCGGCGGGTGCCGGTGTTATCGGCGGACCGCAGAGCACCACCTACACCGGCATCGAAACCCCGGCTACCTGCACGATCACCGAAACCTCGGACGGCGGGAGCAGCACCGTCACCGTGGTGACGGTCAACGGCTCGCAGGTCGTCGACCTACCCGCCGACGCCGACCCCGCCGACGTCACCGCGGCCGACCCGATCGGCAACACCTACGACCGCGCACCCGGATCGCTGGTCGTTACCAAGACGATCGCGGGGTCCGCCGCCGGCCAGCAGGGTGACGTGGTGATCACCGTCAGCTGCACCAACGGGCTGAACCAGACCATCACCGTGCCCGCCGGATCCACCGGGACGACCGTGCAAACCTTCGGCGACCTGCCTGCCGGGACCGTCTGCACCGTCACCGAGACCGCCGACGGCGCGACCGCGACCACCTCCGTCACCACGATCGGATCACCCACCGAGGTCGAGATCCCGGCCGGCGACGCGGCAGCCGTCCAGATCACCAACACCTACGAGCCCGCACCGGGGTCGCTGGTCGTCACCAAGACGATCGCCGGTTCCGCAGCCGGCCAGCAGGGCGAGGTGGTGATCAACGTCAGCTGCAGCAACGGGCTGAACCAGGACATCGTCATCCCCGCCGGGACGACCGGCGACACCTCCCAGACCTTCGACGGCCTGCCGGCCGGCACCGAGTGCACCCTCACCGAAACCGCGGACGGGGTCACGGTCGGCACCAGCGTGTCGACGGTGATCGGCACCGACCCGATCGTCATCCCCGCCGGAATCCGGGTGGGGGTTTCGCTGACCAACACCTACTCCCCGGTACCCCCCGTCACGACAACACCCACCGCGCCGACCACAACCACCGGGTCGACGGTCACCACTGTGACGACTGCGACGGAGCCGCTGGCGCCGACCACTCCGAGCACGCCGTCGGGGGGCGGGAACGAGCTGCCGGATACCGGTCTCTCGGCGGAGTTGTTCACGGCAGGTCTGATCGGCGCATTGTTCGTCGGCGTTGGCGCCATCCTGTTGCTGGCCGGCCGCCGGCGCGGGCCGGAACCCACGCACCGGGCCGGGGACTGAGTGCCGACGATCCGTGGTGGGTGCCGCAGTTGCTGGTGATCGAGCAGGGCGGCACCCTCGAACGGTGAGCGCGCAGGGACCACCGTTCGGCGATCTGGTGATCAGCCCGTCCCTGACGGTGCCTGCCCAGGCGTTGCGCTGGAACTTCTCCCGCTCCTCCGGGCCGGGCGGCCAAAGCGTCAACACCGCGGACTCCAGGGTCGAGTTGTCGGTGCACCTGCCATCCGTCCCCGGGTGGCCGGAGCCGATCCTGGCCATCGCCCTGGAGCGGTTGTCCAGCCGGCTCGTCGACGGCACGCTGACCGTCAGCGCTTCGGAGCACCGTCAGCAGATCCGCAACCGGGAGGCCGCCCGGATGCGGCTGGCCGGTCTGCTGCGCGCCGCGACGGCGCCGCCGGGACCCCAACGCCGTCCCACCCGCCCCACTGCCGGTGCCCGTCGCCGGCGGCTGGAGTCCAAGCGGCGCCGGTCGGAGATCAAGAAGGGACGCGGCAGACCGGCCGACTGATCGGCCGACTGATCGGCCGACTGATCGGCGCTGTTCACCGGCCGGCAGACGCGTCGAACGGGCCACCAACTCTCAGCCGCCGGCCCGAGTCCGCACAGGGATCGCACAGCTCGGTACTTGAGAGTGAATGAAGTCAGGTTCCGATGCAAGTCTTCCGCACGTTGAGAGGCGGCTGTTTCTGATGACCAAGGGCAACCCGAACACCTCCGGCCAGGCGCTGCGGCGCAGGGTCCGGCTGGTCACGGTCGGGGTGGTGGGCGCGGCCGCCCTGGCAACCGCCGGGGTCACCGTCGGGCTCGCGCACGAGGCCACGGCCGACACCGCAGCCACGGCCACCACCAGCACCGATGGCACGACCAGTACCGACAGCTCTGGCACGTCGAGCGGCTCAGCCGCGAGCGCGGCATCCGGTTCCACGGACACCTCCTCGGCCACCGGCTCTACTGCATCCTCCTTGGCTGCCGCCGCTCAGGCGCCCGCGGCCAGCAGCGGGTCCTCGCACGTCTCCTCCGGCGGCTCGTGATGAGCCGCCCGCTGGCCGGTCCGCCACGGACCCGTACCGACACCCGCGTCGATTTCGACGTCTGGTCGACCACGGCCACCCTGGTGGTCACCGACCCGGACGTGCTCGACGCCGCCCTGGCCGAACTCGATGACGAGCTCGCGGGCATCGACGCCACCTGCAGCCGGTTCCGCAGCGATTCCGAGATCAACGGGGTACTGGCCGCTCCCGGGCGCGATGTCCAGCTGTCGCCAGTGCTCAACGCGGCCATCACGGCCGCGCTCCGGGTCGCGGCAGCAACGGATTACCTGGTCGACCCGACCGTCGCCGCCGCCGTGATCGCCAAGGGTTACGACTCCGACATCGCGACCGTGGTCGCAAGGGCGATGACCGACGGGTCCATCGGGGCTTCGACGTCGGTCGGCAGGCCCGCTCCGGGCGCCTGGCGCATCCGACACGATGCGGCGACCGGTGTGCTGAACCTGCCGGCCGGGGTTGGCATCGACCTCGGTGCCACCGCCAAGGCGTTGGCTGCGGACCGAGCAGCGGCCCGGGTCGCCGGTGCCACCGGCGCCGGTGTGCTGGTCGGGCTCGGCGGGGACATCGCCGTCGCCGGTGACGCCCCGGCCGGCGGGTGGCGGATCGCTGTCGCCGAGGACCACCGCGGCGCTGCCCAGACCCATCAGACGGTGTCGATCATCTCCGGTGGGCTGGCCACGTCGTCGACCACGGTGCGGCGCTGGCGTACCTCCGCCGGCTGGGCGCACCACATCGTTGATCCGCGGACCGGCGAGAATCCCACCGCGGTGTGGCGCACGGCGTCGGTCGCCGCCGGCAGTTGCGTCGACGCCAACGCGGCGGCCACCGCTGCGATCGTGCTGGGCGCGGACGCCTCCGACTGGCTGGTCGAGCGTGGGCTGCCCGCCCTGCTCATCGACGTCAACGGTGCCGCGCACGCGCTCGCCGGCTGGCCGGCGGCGGAGGTGGCGGCCTGATGGACAGCCAGGTCCTGTGGTTCGCCAGCCGCGCGACCGGCGCCGTGTCGCTCGTGCTGTTCACCGCCGTGATGGTGCTCGGCATACTGACAGCCGGCCGTGCCGGGTTCGCCGCGTTCCCGCGGGCGGGCGTGCTGCGGCTGCATCGCACCCTGTCGTTGACCGCCGTCGCCTTCCTGCTCGTGCACATCGTCTCGGCGATCGCCGACGGGTACGTCGACCTGAATTACTGGGACGTGATCATCCCGTTCGGCGCAGGGTGGGACCCGTTCTGGATCGGCCTCGGCTCGGTGGCGGTCGATCTGTTGATCGCCATCGGCATCACCAGCGCGCTGCGCCGGCACCTCTCGGCCACGCTCTGGCGGGCGGTGCACTTCTCCGCCTACGCGATGTGGCCGCTGGCGCTGCTGCACGGCTGGGGCAATTCCGGCGGCGACGGACAGGAAACCTGGATGATCGTCATCGACATCGTCTGCGTGGCAGCGGTTCTCGCCTCGCTGGCGTACCGGCTACGGCCGGACCGGCACCCGGACACGGTGGCCCGGCGCACCGCGCAGGCCGTCCATCCGGTCCGCGATCACGGAGGGGACCGATGACGGCCACCCAGCTCGACACCGCATCGATCACCGGACAGGCCATGCCAGACCCCTATGCCAACGACCGGCTGCTGCCGAACGGGCGCACCCCGTCCTGGTCGGATCACCTGTCCCGGCTCGGTCCGTTGCCCCGGACATCGCCCGCGCACCTCGCCCAGTTGCTGGAGGCTGCCGGCTTGCTCGGCCGCGGCGGGGCTGGTTTCCCGACCGGCCGGAAGGTGTCCGCGGTCGCCGCCGCAGTGGCCGGGAAGAGGGTGCCCGCGGTCGTGGTGGCGAACTGCTGCGAGGGCGACCCCACGTCGCTGAAGGATCGGGTGCTGATCGAACGCTCGCCGCACCTGGTCATCGACGGAGCACTGCACGCCGCCGATGCTCTCGGCGCCGACCGGGTGCTGCTCGCCGTGCACGACGACTCGCCGGCCCGCTTCACCCTGGCCGCCGCACTGGCGGAGCGGCCGCGACCGGGTATCGAGATCGCCGTGGTGCAGGTGCCGGACCGGTACATCGCGTCGGAAGCGACCGCCCTGGTCAGGTATCTGAACTCGGGCGACGCGCGGCCAGCGGGCAAGCTGGTGCCGATCTGGGAGACCGGCGTCGGCGGCCGGCCCACCCTGGTGGACAACGCCGAGACCCTCGCCCAGCTGGCGCTGATCGCCCGGTTCGGGCCGGCGTGGTTCGGTGCGCTCGGCACTCCCGCGGAACCGGGAACGAGCCTGGTTACCGTCGGCGGTGCCGTCCAGCGACCGGGAGTGGTGGAGGTCGCGCACGGCACGCCGCTGGCCTCCGTGCTCGGCCGGGCGGGTGCCCCGCCCACGGGGTGGGCGCTGATCGGCGGGCTGGCCGGGAGGTGGGTCGACCTGTCGGTGATGGCCGGCGTCGGTTTCAGCACCGCAGAACTGGCGGCCGCCGGCGGTACCCGAGGGGTCGGGTCGATCATCGTGCTGCCGCCGGGGGGCTGCGTGCTCGGTGAGACGGCACGGATCCTGAAATACCACGCCGACGCCGGTGCCCGGCAGTGCGGGCCGTGCATGTTCGGCCTGCCGGCGATCGCCGCCGACATGGCCGCGCTCGGCACCGGTGACCGTGCGGCGCTCGATCGGCTGCGCCGCCGGCTACCGGTGATCAACGGCCGGGGCGGCTGCGGTCACCCCGACGGTGCGGTCGCGCTCGCGGCCAGTGCGCTCGCCGTGCTCACCACCCGCGAGAGCGGGCACCTGCACCAGCATCTGACCGGCGGCCGGTGCCAGGCACCACCGGTGGTCGTGCCGCTGGGTGCCTTCCCTGCTGCACCCCGCCCGACGGCGCCGTCCCCGGCCCGTCCGGCGGCCACCGACACCAGAGGATGGCGTTCATGATCACTCGCAGCCGGACCGAGGTGACCCTGCGGGTCGACCCCATCGCCTGTCGCGCCCACGGGTTGTGCGCCGAGGAGCTGCCAGAGGCCATCATTCTCGACGAGTGGGGGTACCCGATCCTGCCGACTGGACCGCTGCCACCCGAGCTGGTCCGCCGGGCCAGAGCGGCAGCGGCGGCGTGCCCCGTGCTGGCGCTGCGTCTGGAGCAGCGCCGCCGTTGACCCCGGCCGGTCCGGGGACGGCCTTGGTGTGAACAGTCAGCCGTCACCCGGTTCGCGCGGCTGGTACCGATGGTCGAGCGGATGTCCCTCCGGGCGATCCGGCTGACGCGCGCTGGGGAGCCGAAAACGCCCTGAACGGGACAGATACACCTTGCTGTCCTTCTCCTTGGAACACCTCGTGCACGCTTGATATCCCCGCTTCTCCAGCGCTCCGGTCTCCGGGTTGGGGTCCGGGAAGTCCACAAAGTGATGAAGACCCAGTCTGCACAACAGCGGCTTGTCGTCAGGCACTCCGATCACCCTCTCGGCGAACATATTCGCAAGGATGAGTTTCACCATCCGTCACGGTTCAAACCTCGCGTCCGAGCCACATCCTGCCGTCGCCGATGATCGCCCGACCGCAGGCTCAGCCGAACCCGGCGACGTCGTGCGGCGTGTAGGGCTCTTCGAGCTGCGCCACCTCGTCGTCGGTCAACGACAACTCCACGGCAGCAGCCGCGTCGTCGAGGTGGCCGGGCTTGCTGGCACCGACGATCGGCGCGGTGATCACCGGGTTGCGCAGCACCCAGGCGAGTGCGACCTGGGCCCGCGGGACGCCGCGCTGGGCGGCGACCGTGGCCACCCGTTCGGCGATGACGCGATCGCTTGCGGCCGTGTCGTAGAGCGTTTTGCCGAACTCGTCGGTCTGCGACCGGTTGGTCGCCGCTTCCCAGTCACGGGTCAGCCGACCGCGGGCCAGCGGGCTCCACGGCAGCACGCCGATGCCCTGATCTGCGCAGAGCGGCAGCATCTCCCGCTCTTCCTCACGGTTGAGCAGGTTGTAGTGGTCCTGCATCGACACGAACCTGGTCCAGCCGTGCAGATCGGCCAGGTACAGCGCCTTGCTGAATTGCCAGGCATACATCGACGACGCCCCGATGTATCGCGCCTTGCCGGCCTTGACCACGTCGTGCAGCGCTTCCAGGGTCTCCTCGATCGGCGTGTTCGGGTCCCAACGGTGGATCTGGTAGAGGTCGACGTAGTCGACGCCGAGCCGGGTCAGGCTGGCGTCGATCTCCGTCATCACCGCCTTGCGGGACAGCCCGGCGCCGTTCGGTCCCGGGTGCATGCGTCCGTTGAGCTTGGTGGCGATGACGATCTCGTCGCGGCTGGCGTACTCGGCCAGCGCCCTGCCGACGATCTCCTCGCTGGAACCGTCCGAGTACACGTTCGCGGTGTCGAACAGGGTGATGCCCAGTTCCACGGCTCTGCGGATGAGCGGCCGGCTCGCGTCCTCGTCCAGGGTCCAGGTGTGGTTGCCGCGCGACGGCTCGCCGTACGTCATGCAGCCCAACGCGATTCTGGAGACCTCGAGGCCGGTGTGGCCGAGCCTGGTGTAGTCCATCGGTGAATCCTCGCAATCAGTTGGCTGTCAGCGGATTCTCGTGGTCGGCGGTGCTGCCCGACGCCTGGTCACCGTCGCGATCCTAGGCCCGTCCGGCGAACCTGCGGTCGGGGTCGATCAGCTCGCGAGCAGGGCAGCCAGCTGATCTTCGTGCCCGTCAGGGATCTCGACCACCTTGCTGCGGCTCGTGGCACCGCTGACCAGCAGCACATCGCGGGGTCGGACGCCGATCGCGCGGGCGAGGGCGGCCAGCGCCGCGGTGGTCGCCTTGCCGTCGACCGCCTGGGCGCCGACCTTGATCACCAGCGCCCCGTCGTGGGATCCACCGACCAGGGTCCGGCTGGACCCGGGGCGCACCCTGATGGCTACTCGCACCCGTCCAGCCTGCCATCCCAAGTTGCCGGACCGGCGCCGTGGGCGGGCCCGACGCCGTGGCGGGGCCGGCGCTGACCGTGCCGGGTGACCGGGACCCCATTTACATTTGGGCGCATGGATGACATCGATGTCGCCATCGTGGGCGGCGGCCAGTCCGGACTCGCGACGGTCCGGGCCGCGCTGCTCGCCGGCGCGCGGCCGGTGCTCCTGGAGAAAGGGGCCGAGCCGCTGGGGTCATGGCCGCTGTACTTCGACAGCCTCACGCTGTTCTCGCCCGCGCACTATGCGGCATTGCCCGGCCGGAGCTTGGCAGGCGACCCCGATCGCTACCCGAAACGCGTTGAGCTGATCGGCTACCTCCGCGAGTACGCGGCCGACCTGGATGCGGACATCCGCACGCGGTGGTGTGTCGACGACGTGGCCCGCGGATCGGACGGCGGCTTCCTGCTCACCGCAACCGACGGAAAGCAGCTCAAGGCAAGCACAGTGGTCGCGGCCACGGGCCGCTTCGGGCGTCCGCGGACGCCGGAGTTGCCGGGCGCCGACCGGTTCATCGGGCGGGTGCTGCACACCGCGCAGTACCGCGGCCCGACGCCGTTCGCCGACCAGCGGGTGGTCGTTGTCGGCGGCGGAAACTCCGCGGTGCAGATCGCCGCGGAACTCGCCGGGGTCGCCCGGGTCACCATCGCCACCCGCCGCCCGATCCGCTGGGTACCGCAGCGACTGCTCGGCCGCGACATGCACTGGTGGCTCGGCCGATCCCGGCTGGACCTCGCGCCGATCGGCCCCTTGCTGGGCGCCCGCACCACACCGGTGATCGATGACGGTCGCTACCGGGCCGCGCTGCGGTCGGGCAATCCCGACGTGCGAGCCCTGCCCTTCCGGCTGCACGCCGATCAGCTGCGGTGGGCCGACGGCTCGGCCGAGCGGGTGGACACCGTCATCCTGGCCACCGGGTTCGCGCCCGATCTCGGCTATCTCGACGGGCTGGCCCGCCCGGGCGCCGGTGGGCGCCCGCTGCACCGTCGCGGCATCTCCACCACGGTTCGCGGGCTGGGGTACGTCGGCCTGGAGCTGCAGCGGAGCATCTCCTCCGCGACGCTGCGGGGGGTGGGCAGGGACGCTGCCTACGTCATCGATCGCTTGCTCCGGCGGCGCTGACCGGCCGCGCGGGCCGGACGGGTCCGCACCCGGTCCGCGACGGGTCCGCGACGGGTCTGTTGGGGCCCGCGACAGATTCGCGACAGATCCGCGGCAGGCCCCGCGCCCAGGGTGATCTCGACAACCGAGATCATCGAGAGGCCGAGATGTCCGTGCTCAGTGCACCTTCGCAGCCCGATTGCCGCCCTTTCCGTATCCGCACCCTCGCGCACGCCGAGGACGCACCACTTCACCGGGTGTTCGCCGGCTTGTCGGAGCGATCGCGGTTCCTGCGCTACCACCGCGCCGCACCGGCGTTGTCGTCCTCGATGATCGCGGCGCTGATCGACATTCGGCCGGGCCAGCACGTCGCCCATGCCGCCGAGGTCGGCGGCGAGCCGGTCGGCATCGTGCGCTGGATTCGCTACCCGGGCAGGCCCGCGCATGCCGAGATCGCCGCCGAGGTCGTCGACGTTGCGCAGGGCTGCGGGGTGGGCCGACGGCTGGCGGGGGCCTCGGCGCGCTCAGCGCTCGAGGCCGGGGTTCAGTGGTTCGTGATGTCGGTCCATCCGGACAATGGTGTTCTCCGACAATGGTTGCGATCCGTCGACGCGCAGCGGGGTACCGACGATCCGGAGGAGTTCCGGGTGCCCGTCGGGACGTTGCTGATCGACCATCAGCCGAACGAGATCCCTTGGAGCTGAACAGCACTGCGGTCCGCTGCCCGGCTCCGGATCGACAGTCGCCGGTTCTGTGATTCGATGTCGTGATGCGAGTGGGTGTGCTGGGCCCGCTGGTGGTGCACCTCGGGGATGGCGACGTCAGCGTTCCCGGGCAGCGCCAGCGCGACCTGCTCACCACCTTGGTGCTCCGCCGCGGAACCCCGGTACCCGCCGATGTGCTGCTGGACCTGGTGTGGCGCAACGAGAACGAGCTGACGCCCGCGGTCGTGCACACGGCGGTGGCGCGGCTGCGCAGGCTCTGCGGCGCGGCGACCGTTCATCGCCGCGAGGCGGGGTATCTCGTCGATCGGAGTACCGCGACGGACGCCGACTCCTTCGTCGACCTCGTGCAGGGCGCGCGGCGCACCGCCCGGCGCGGCGAACCGGCGGCGGCCATCGAGCTGTACCGCACCGCGCTGACCCGCTGGCGCGACCGGCGCGCTTTCGTCGGCGTCTCCGGGCACCTGGTCGATCCCGAGCGCACCCGGCTGAGCGAGCTGCGGGTGACCACGCACCTGGAACTGGCTGAACTGCTGCTCGCCAACGGCGCCGCCGGTGACGTCGACGAGGCCGCAGCCCTGGCCGAGGCGGCGATCCGGGAGGAACCGCTCCGCGAGCGCGGACACCAGGTGGCCATGCTCGCGGCCTATCGCGGCGGGCGGCAGGCAGCGGCGCTCGAGGTCTACCGCGAGATTCGACGGACCCTGCGTGAGGAACTGGGCGTGCAGCCCGGCTCGGCGATCAGCGACCTGCACGGCCGGATACTGCGACAGGACCCGGCACTGTCCCCGCGCGAATCCACCGCTCCCGGGTCCGCGGTGGGACCGGCCACCGCGGTCCGGCCTGGCGGAGGACACCGGCGCAGGGAGCCACGACGCCCGCCGGCACCGCTCACCCCGATCGTCGGCCGGGAGTCGGTGATGTCCGGTCTGGTCGACGCCGTCGACAAAGGCCGGCGGTTGATCACCCTGGTCGGTCCTGGAGGTGTCGGAAAGACCAGGCTGCTGCTCGAACTCGGTGCGCACTACCGCGACCGACGGCCCATCGAGTACGGCGAGTTGGGCGCCGTGACGGCGGCAGACGTGGACGAACTGGCCGAAACGGTGGCGCTGTCGCTGGGGTTGGAGGTGTCCCGGCGCGGGGCTGCCAGGTCCCTGGTCGCCGCACTGGCCGACGACGACTGGCTGCTGCTCGTCGACGAGGCGGAGGTGGTGGCCGACGCCCTGGGCCCGCTGGCCATGCAGGTTCTCGAGGGCTGTCCGCGGGTGCAGATCGTGGTGTCGTCGCGGCGCCCGCTCGACGTCCCCGGGGAGCAGGTCTGGCCGGTCGATCCGCTGGACTGCGCGAGTCCCGGCGGCGGCGACCCACGGGATGCGGCGGCCGTCCGGCTGCTGGTGCGGCGGCTGGCCGATCGGTCGGTGCCGGTGGATGACGACGGCGAGACAACCAGGCTGCTCGTCGACGTGGTCAGCCGCGTCGACGGGCTCCCGCTGGCCGTCGAGCTGGTTGCCGGGCAGGCCTCGGGACGTAGCCTGGCGGAATTGGTCGACCTGGTCGGGACACCCCTTGATGTTTCCGTGGAAGGCAGCCGGCGGCTCCGGCAGCGATCACTGCGCAGGACGTTCGCGTCCAGCCTGGAGCGGCTGGACCCCCTGCAGCAAAAGGTGTTTCGCCGGTTGAGCGTGTTCGCCGGGAGCTTTGATCGGCAGTCCGCGATGGCGGTGCTGACCTTCGACGGGGAGGACGGGGCAGCCGTCGGGGCCGCGGTTCCCGCGCTCGTCCGCGACGCGCTGGTTCAGGTCGATCGTCGCGACCCGGGTCGGCTGAATTTCCGGCTGCTCACCGTGCTGCGCGCGCTCGCGCTGGACGGGTTGCCGCCGTCGGAACGTCACCAACTCCGCGCCCGGCATCGGGACTGGTTCGCCGCCCGCTGGCGTCAGGAACGGGGTCGGGACGAGTTGTTCCAGGACGTCCGGGATCACCAGGAGGACTACCTGCAGGCACTCACCAGTGCGTTGGCCGACGCCGACGGCGAGGCGGCGACAGCATTGGCGCTGACGCTCGCGGAGTACTGGCAGCTGTCCGGAGCGCGGCTGGCCGGCTCGAAGTGGCTCGGTGCTGCGTTGGACAGCGACGCGCTCTCGCCCACTGGCCGGGCCCGCCTCCAGGCGCAACGGGCGGCCCTCCTGCAGAATCACGACCCGGACCTGGTGATGGCCGACACCCTTTCTGCCATCACGGTTCTCGACCCTACCCAGGACAACGACTCGGTGGTGATGGCGTTCGCGGTGCGCGCCCTCGAGCAGTGGATCGGCGGGGACGCGCCGGCCGCCGTCGCCGATGCCGACCGCGGGGTGCGGATCGCCGCACAGTGCGGCGGTCAGTT
Source organism: uncultured Actinomycetota bacterium (assembly GCA_963709895.1). GTDB lineage: Bacteria > Actinomycetota > Actinomycetes > Mycobacteriales > Nakamurellaceae > Nakamurella. Next base: position 102,885 of record CAVPYD010000028.1, read on the forward strand.
CCTGGCGCAGGCGCTGAGTACGCAGGCGCTGGTGCACGCCGTCACCGGTGATCGGCCGACCGCGCTCGCGGCCGCTCGTCGCGCCGCCGAGCTGCTGCCCGCGATGCCGTGGGCGTCGCGCCGGCTGTCGGCGGCGCTGAATCTCTCCCTGGCGCTGGTGAACCTGGGTCGGTTCGATGACGCCGTCGGCGTGCTCGACGAGCTGGCTGCAGATCTGCGGCAGGTCGTCGGCCCGGATGCACCCTCCCCGCCGCGCTTCTCGATCAATCTCGGCTGGGCGGCGTTGGGCGCCGGTGATCTCGCCGGGGCGGGGGAGAACTTCGCGCACAGCCTGCGGCGGGGCGGTCCGGTCAACCCCGAACGGGAGAGCGCCGAAGTGGTCTTGGGCATCGGCTGCGTGCTGTCCGCGCTTTCCGACCCGGCGGCGGCGGCGGTGCTGGCCAGGGCGCGGGAGCTGATGCGGCGGCTCGCGGTGCCGATGTCCGCGGAACTGCAGGCCGCGGTGGACCGGGCCGAACACGCCACCGGAGGTACCGGCACTGCCGAGTGGGCGTCCGAGTCCGACGGGATCCTGGTCCTGCGGCTGCGCGATCTCGTCGACGATGCGCTGCACCGGCTCGGTTCGGGGAACAGCTGACGAAACGGAAGATGAACCGAAACGGAAGATGAACACTGGTCCAACGGTGGACGAACACCCGCTCCGAGCGTCCTTGCGGGGCCTGCGGAACCGCGCGCCCGTCCTAGGCTCGAATCAGTGGTTCGGCACGTCGGTGGCGGCCACGCTGTGAAGGTGGAGGTGCCCGGTGAGTCGACAGTTCAGGCACGCGCAGGCCGTCACCAGGCTGCCGCGGATATCGCGATGACGCAGACTACGGCACTGCTGGCCGGCCGTGAGGTCACCGTCACCACCGCGGACGGCACGGGCTGGGAGATCGACCTCGGTGACGTCATGCGCGATGCGATCGTGGACAACGCCGAGCGGATCGCGACCGGGTACGGCGTCAGCGCCGCGCGCGTCGCCATCGAACTGAACGAGAACGTCGCCAATATGGTCGCGTACAAGGAGGGCCAGTACGCCGGGCGCTCCCTTCGCGGTGACGTGGAATGGAGCCTGCCGCAGGCCCTGCAGGACGTGCACGAACTGCTGGACACCGATCAGCTGGAGCGTCAGGCCGAGGCGGTTGCGCGCCGGTTGGCCGGGAACTCGCCCGCTCGCTGAACCTGCACCAGGTCACTGTCGCTCCTTCATCACGCTCGGGATTTCGCGCTGTCGTCCTGCGATCCGGTGCGCGGGCGACCCCGACCGCACCGTCTCGCGCGGGCACGCCCGACAGGAGTGGGCTCGGCGCGCGCTCCGTCATCTCGCACACCTCCCGGACACACGAACGTGTGAAGTTCTGCAGGACCCGGCCCGTTCACCTTCCGTTCACCTTGGAAAGGCCATCCGTCCACCCGGCGCGCCTACCGTCCGACGTTGTCGGACGCCGTCCGGCGATGCACCGCCCGCCGCACGAGTTGCCGGGCGGAGTGCACTGCGACCTGTGATGGAGGAACAGCGTGAAGATCGCGCAATGGAGTGGATTGGCGGCCGTGCTGGCCGTTGGTGCACTCGTGCTGAGCGCCTGTGGCAGCGACAACAACACTGTTGCCACGACCTCGGCGGCGGCCGGCACGTCGGCGAATTCCTCCGGCGCGTCCGCGTCGGGCAGTGCCAGCTCGGGTAGTGCCAGCTCGGGCGGAGACACGACGTTCGAGGGTGCCGGCTTCGCCTGCGCGACCGGGGACCTGCGGTCGTCGGGGTCAACCGCCCAGGGCAAGGTGATGGAACAGTGGATCGCCGACTACGACGCGAAGTGCGGGGCAAACCTCAACGCGTATGGCGGCGGCGGGTCCGGCAAGGGCATCCAGGATTTCCTCGGTAACCAGGTCGATTTCGCCGGCTCGGACTCAGCGCTCAAGCCCGACCAGGCGGCGACCGCCAAGAGCAGCCGGTGCGCAGGCAACGACGCGCTGGACCTGCCGATGGTGACCGGACCGATCGCGTTGGCCTACAACGTCTCCGGTGTTGACCAACTCACCCTGACCCCCGAGTTGCTGGCCAAGATCTTCTCCGGTGCGATCACCAACTGGAACGACCCGGCGATCGCCGCGGTGAACTCCGGGGTCACGCTGCCCGACCTGAGCATCCAGGCCGTGCACCGGGCCGAGGACTCCGGCACCACCGAGAACTTCACCAAATATCTCAAGGCGGCCGCACCCGCCGCCTGGACGTTCGAACCCGCGAAGTCGTGGGCCGCGCCGGCCGGCGTCGCCGCTCAGGGCAGCGACGGGGTGTCCAAGCAGGTCGCCAGCACCGACGGTTCCATCGGGTACGTCGAGTGGGGCTTCGCCGTCGACGACGGCCTGAACGTCGCGAAGATCGACAACGGCGGCGGCGCCGTCGAGCTGACGGCCGAGTCGGCGGGCAAGGCGGTCGCCGCGGCGACAATCGCCGGGACCGGTAACGACCTGACCCTGACGCTGGACTACGCCACCAAGGAACCGGGTGCCTACCCGGTCGTGCTGGTCACCTACGAGATCGTCTGCTCGGCGGGCAACGCTGACAAGGGCGCGCTCCTCAAGTCGTTCCTCGGCTACACGGCCACCGACGGTCAGGCCGCGCTGGAGGGGCTCGGAGCCGCGCCGCTGCCCGCGGAGATCCAGACCAAGGTGATCGCCTCCGCCCAGACGATCAGCAGCTGACGGGATCCACCGATGACGGTCAGGCGCCTGGTGTTCCCGGCGCCTGACCGCGCGCCCACTTCCCCGACCCGGCGGCCCGGCACCGGTACGCAACGGCCGGTCGATGGGTGACTATTTGTCCATGAGCGTCACCAGGTTCAGACCCAGCAGTATCGGACCTAGCAGATCGGTCACGAAGGTATGTCCAACACGACGGACAACGATCCCCCGATGACAGACGACGACCGGTACGAGGTCGCCGCGCTCGGGGTGCCCGGTGCGCTCCCGGTCGGTGCCACCGAACCCGACGCGGCCGACGTGGTCGACGCCCCGGGTTCGTTGACCCCGGACGGCCGGCCGGAAGCCGGCATCACCGGCCGCTCGGTTCGGCTGGGCGACAAGGTCTTCAAGGGCATCGCCGCCGGTTCCGGTGGTCTGCTGCTGGTGGTGATGGCCGCCATCGCGATCTTCCTGATCTGGAAGGCGATCCCGGCGTTCACCAACAACACCGGCAACCTGCTGACCACCCAGACCTGGAACCCGCAGGGTGACCCGCCGGTGTTCGGCATGGCCGCGGTGTTCTTCGGCACGGTCGTCGCCGCGTTCCTGGCGATGATCATCGGGGTGCCGGTCGCGATCGGCGTCGCGCTGTTCATCTCGCACTACGCCAGCCGTCGGGCCGCGACGGCGTTGGGCGCGACGGTCGATCTGCTCGCCGCGGTGCCGTCCCTGGTGTTCGGTATGTGGGGCCTGTACTTCCTGATCCCGCAGACCCAGGGCTTCCAGAAGTGGCTCTCGGATTATTTCGGCTGGCTGCCGATCTTCGACAATGCCAGCGCGACCACGGTGGGCCAGTACGGCAAGTCGCTGCTGATCGCCGGCATGGTGCTGGCGATCATGATCATCCCCATCGTCTCCGCGGTCAGCCGGGAGGTCTTCCTGCAGGTGCCGCAGGAAACGGTCGACGCCGCGTGGGCGCTGGGGGCGACCAAGTGGGAGATGATCCGCACCGCGGTGCTGCCGTTCGGCCGCGCCGGGATGATCTCCGCGGCCATGCTGGGCCTGGGCCGTGCGCTCGGCGAGACGATCGCCGTCGCGCTGGTGCTCAACTCCGGGTTCCGGATCAACTGGCACCTGACCGAACCGGGCGGTGACACCTTCGCCTCCACGATCGCGCTGAAGTTCGGCGAGGCCGGTGGCTCGCCGACGGCGATCGCCGCGCTGATCGCGGCCGGGTTGTTCCTGTTCGTGATCACCCTGGTCGTCAACTCGATGGCCCGCATCGTCATCGCCCGCCGCAAGGAGTTCACGGCATGAGCCGCCCGAGTTCGTCCAGCGCGGTGACGCCCCGCCGCACCGTCAGCCGGGCCGCCGGCCAATCGGAACTGATCGGTGCCAGGCTGCCGAAGTGGGCGTTGCCGGTGTCCGCGGCCGGCGCGGTGGCGGTCGCCCTCGGGTTGAAGCTGCTGTTCGACTGGTCCGGTTGGTACACCTCGTTCTTCACCGCGGCCGTGGTGTTCGTCGTCATCCTGACGTCCTGGTCGTTCTCGGTGGAAGGCCGCCGCCGCGCCAAGGACCGCTTCGCGTCCACGCTGATCTACGCCTGCTTCGTGGCGGCGATCGTGCCGCTGGTGCTGATCCTGGGTTACATCACGGTGAAGGGGATCGGCGTCTTCAGCGCGGACTTCTTCCTGCATTCGATGAACGGCGTGACCAGTCGGCAGGACGGCGGCGGGCTGTACCACGCGTTGATCGGGACCCTGGAGATCGTCGGCATCGCGGCCGTCATCGCGCTGCCCATCGGCATCTTCACCGCGATCTACCTGGTCGAGTACGGCCGCGGCCATTTCGCCCGTGCCGTCACCTTCTTCGTCGACGTGATGACCGGCGTGCCCTCGATCGTGGCCGGCCTGTTCGTCTACACCTTCCTGCTGCTCGGCTTCGGGATGCGCCCGTTCGGCGCCGCGGGTGCGATCGCGCTGGCCATCCTGATGGTGCCGGTGTCGGTACGGGCGTCGGAGGAGATGCTGAAGCTGGTGCCCCGCGACCTGCGGGAAGCGTCGTACGCGCTGGGCGTGCCCAAGTGGCGCACCATCGTGAAAGTCGTGCTGCCCACCGCGATGTCGGGCCTGATCACCTCGGCGCTGCTGGCCATCGCCAGGGTCGCGGGGGAGACGGCGCCGCTGATCCTGCTGGTCGGCTACACCGCGTCGATCAACTTCGACCCGTTCTCCGGCGACCAGGCCACCCTGCCGATGCTGGTCTGGGACCAGTTGGGCAAGCGCTCCGGAACCGCCTCCACCGCGCTGACCGAGGGCCGTGCCTGGGGTGCCGCACTGGCGCTGGTGCTGCTGGTCTTGATCCTGAACGTCGGTGCCCGGTTGCTGGCCAGGCTGGCCCGGCCGAAGACCAGGTGACCCGGTGACGGTGATTCCCCTGACGAGCTGTCCCGAATTCCTGCCGTTCCGTTTCCCGCAGAAAGTACCGAGCTGATATGGCCAAGCGCATCGACGTCGAGGACGTCAACGTTTTCTACACCGATTTCCTGGCGGTCGAGGGCGCCTCGATCCACATCGCACCGTTGACCGTCACCGCGTTCATCGGGCCGTCCGGCTGCGGGAAGTCGACATTTCTCCGCATTCTGAACCGGATGCACGAGGTGATCCCGGGCGGTCGGGTCAGCGGGAAGGTGCTGCTGGACGGCGAGGACCTCTACGGCCCCGGTGTCGACCCGGTGAACGTCCGCCGCACGGTCGGCATGGTGTTCCAGAAGGCGAACCCGTTCCCGACGATGTCCATCTACGACAACGTGATCGCCGGCTACAAGATCGCCGGCACCCGGAAGTCGAAGAGCGAGATGGACGACATCGTCGAGCGTTCGCTCAAGGGCGCGAACCTGTGGGAAGAGGTCAAGCAGCGGCTCAACCGGCCGGGGGCCGGGCTGTCCGGTGGTCAGCAGCAGCGCCTGTGCATCGCCAGGGCGATCGCGGTGGAGCCGTCGGTGCTGTTGATGGACGAGCCGTGTTCCGCGTTGGATCCGATTTCCACGCTGGCCATCGAGGAACTGATCAGCGAATTGAAGACGCGCTACACGATCGTGATCGTCACCCACAACATGCAGCAGGCGGCCAGGGTGTCCGACCGCACCGCGTTCTTCAACCTGGCCGGCGTCGGCCAGCCGGGCCGGCTCATCGAGTACGACGACACGGCGAAGATCTTCTCCAACCCCTCGAAAAAGTCCACCGAGGACTACATCTCCGGCCGCTTCGGCTGATCACCCCCGACACTGGGGCGTACGCCGGACCGGCCCGGGCTGGGTGTCGGGCGAGCGAGCGGGGGCGCGGCGGGAGTTACTGGACGCCGAGCGGGTCGCTCGGGGCCATGGCCGGCGTGGTGTCCCCGCCGACGTTCTCTCCGGTGACGAGGAAGACCACCCGCCGCGCGACGGCCACGGCGTGGTCGGCGAACCGCTCGTAGAAGCGGCTGAGCAGGGCGATGTCCACCGCCGGCGGCACACCGTGCTTCCAGGTCGGGGCGAGCAGGGCGCTGAACAGCTCGCGCTGCAGGTCGTCCATCAGGTCGTCCTCGACCTCGAGGCGCCGGGCCAGCTCGATGTTGCGCTCGCGGAGCACCAGGCCGGCCTCGTCAGCCAGATGGACGCCGACCCTGCCCATGCGCTCGATGATCGGCCGGACATCCATCGGGATCACGTGCGCTGGATGCCGCCGACGGGCCGCCTTCGCGACGTGAATGGCCAGCTGGCCCATGCGCTGCAGGTCGGAGACGATCCACATCGCGGACACCACGACCCGCAGATCGCGCGCGACAGGCGACTCCAGGGCAAGCAATTCGAGCGCGACATTCTCTGCGCTGGCCCGCATCTGGTCGAGTGTGACGTCCGAGGCGATGACCTGCTCGGCGAGGGAGAGGTCGGCCTCCAGCAATGCGCGGGTCGCCGTCCGCAGCGAATTGCTGGTGAATTGGCTCATCGCGAAGCCGTGTTCACCGAGATCCGCCAGGCGAAGTTGGTAAGCCTGTCTCATTGCTCCAGCTTAGAGCCCGCGGTCCGCACTCGGTCATGCCCAGAATGAACTGGCGATGAACGTCCGCCCCACGCCCGTTCACCTGCCGGGATCAGGCGCAGAGAGCGTCTCCTGCGTTGATACCAGCCAATTCTCCGGAGGACAGCGTCGGAGTCGCCGATCCGCTGACCGAACCGCTGGTCGAGGCGACCGAGCCGGTGACGGTCTGGCCGGCGGAGACGGGGCCGAAGGTGCCGTCGAACGACTCGCCGAGGACCAGTCGCACGTTCGACCCCAGCTGGTCGGTGGGCACCAGGGTGGCCCCGGGGACGGCGGCGGCGACGGTCAGCGCGGCGTCCAGGTTGTCCGGTGCGTACTCGACGGTCGCCGCGTCCTGCGCGGTCTCGTCGGCCAGTTGCAGGTCGTTCTCGGTGACGGCGAAGCCGTAGCCGTTCAACTGCTCCATCGCCGTGGTCGCCACCCCCGACTGCCCCGTGGCGTTGACGATGGTCAGCTTGACCGTGGCCGGGTCGACGGTGACGCCGGAGCCGTCACCCGTGGTGGGCGTGGTGGGTGCAGTGGATTCGTCTGGCTGAGCGGGTCGACGACGCGGCGGGCTCGCCGGGCAACGGGCGGTCGTTGATCAATGCGTCGAAGATCGCCGGCGCCTTGCTCTGGTCGACATCCAGCGCGCCGTCGTCGCTGGTGCTCGGCGTGGTCGGCAGGGTGAAGAAGGTGACCCGGCTGGGGTCAAGGGTGCCGAACGACTGAGCCAGCGTGACGAGGTCGTCGATGGTGACGTTGTCGGTGAAGGTGTTCTGCACGAAGGCCTGCAGGAAGGCGTCGAGCGTGCTGGGGTTGAACAACGTCCCGGCGCTCGTCACCTGCTGCAGGATCGAGGACAGCACGATCTGCTGCCGCCTGATCCTGGCCAGGTCGGAATCGGTGTCGCCGATGACGTTGCGGGCGCGGACCAGGTTCAGCGCCTGCTCGCCGCCGATGGTCTGCACGCCACCGGCCGCCACCACGGTTTGCAGTTCGCGGTCGACGATGGGTCCGCAGACGTTGACGGTGATGCCGCCGAGCGCGTCCACCATGTTCTTGAAGCCGGAGAAGTCGATGCCGATGACCCGGTCGATTTGCAGTCCGGTGAGGTCCTGGACGGCCCGGACGGTGCACTGCGGGCCGCCGACGGAGTACGCCCAGTTCACGTGCCACTGGTCGCCGGGGCTGACCGGGTAGTCGGTGTCGGAGAGCTGTCCGGTACTGGCGTCCCACTGTTTGCAGTTGGGCGCGTCGATCCAGGTGTCCCTGGGGATGGACAGCACCGTGACGTGCTGCCGGTCCGCGCTGACGTGCGCGATCATCAGGGTGTCGGAGTTGGCCACCCCGTCGGAGGTGCTGGAGTCCGAGTTGCTGGCGTCACCGTTGGCGCCCGAGCGGGTGTCCGAGCCCAGCAGCAGGATGTTCTCCGCCTGGAATCCGCCGGGGGGTGGCTCGGTCCCGGTGGCGGTGGCCACGTTCGAATCGTCGCTGACGATCGCGTTGACGCTGCGCGAGAGGATGCCGGAATCGGCGCGGGCCTTGATCGACCATTCCCAGCCGGTGACGAGCAGGACCACGACGGCGACCAGGGCGACCGCGACGCGCCCGGCGATCAGCAGCCCGTGGGTCGCGGAGTGCGGGTGCGTCTGGTGGCGTCCAGGTGTGGCCGGGTCGCCGGTGGCAGGCAGAGCGGGGTCGCGCGGCTCGTCGCTCACGCGACCTCCTCAATCGTCGAGTAGGGCCCTGCTCCACAGTTCACTTGCGCACCACTGGTCAAACGACCGACGGCGATTCGTCGCGGCGTGTCGCAGCGGACGGTCCGAGTCTCCATGGTACGGACCGTGCGTGCACGGCGACCCTGTCAGCCGACCGGGGGAATGGTCAACGACCGGGGTGACGTAGCGCCGACAATGCCCGGAGTGGCATCGGGGCAATCAGAGGGGTCAGACGCTCGGACGAGCCGTCGGTTCATCCCACGCACAGCGGTGTGATGGACGCCGCACCATCGTGCACGCCCAGATGCAGCGTGCTCAGGTCGGTTCCGGTGATCCGGTCGCCGGTGAAGATGCGGATCAGTACGGGCAGCGCGTACAGGGTGCCGGCGGGCACGCCGCCCTCGGCCGTCCAGTCCGGGGTGGCGCGCAGGTCGGAGTACACCGGCTCGAAGCGCAGCGTGGAGGTCGCGGGCGAGCAGTGCCGGAATGCGGCTGACAGCGCCGGGTCGACGAGAGCGGCCAGCGCTGCCTGCTGACCGGCAACCGGTCCACCGGCGGTGGCGTTGATGGCGTCGATGGCCGACCGGATGGCCTGTTGATCCTGTTGCGGGACGTCCGACGTGGTCGGGGGAGCGGTGGGTATCGGTGTTGGTGACGGCGCGCCGCCGGTGCACGCGCTCACCAGCGCAACCGCGACGCCGAACGCGCCCGCCGCGCGGACCAGCCGACGGGACCGCTTGCCGGTCGTGACGGGCCGGGCGTCAGCCCCCGCCGTCATCGAGCTCGGCTCCCTCCGGCACGGCGTCGGCATCCGGATCGTCCAGCCATCCGTAGGGCAGCTGCACCCGGCGCTGCGGCGCTCCCTGCCGGCCCCGCGGGCCCTGCGCGGCGACCGGGAACGGTTGGTCGAGATCCAGCTGGTCGAGCAGGGTGTCCAGCTCGTCCAGGGTGGACACCATGCCGAGGTCTCGCCGCAGGTCGGAACCGACCGCGAAGCCCTTGAAGTACCAGGCCATGTGTTTGCGCAGGTCACGCATGCCGCGATCGGCGCCCATCTCTTCGCAGATCAGCACGGCGTGCCGGCGCAGGGTGACTGCCACCGCGGCCAGGTCCGGCGGTGCCGGCGCCGGCCGCCCCTCGAACGCGGCCGCCAGTTCGGCGAACAACCACGGCCGGCCCTGGCAGCCGCGGCCCACGACGACCCCATCGCACCCGGTCTGCGCCATCATCGCCAGCGCATCGGAGGCGGCGAAAATGTCCCCGTTGCCGAGCACCGGAATGCTGGTGACGATCTCCTTCAAGGTGGCGATCGCCGACCAGTCCGCGGCACCGGAATAGTGCTGGATCGCGGTTCGCCCGTGCAGCGCGACGGCGGCGACCCCGCAGTCCTCGGCGATCCGGCCGGCGTCGGCGAACGTGATGTGGTCGGGGTCGATGCCGATCCGCATCTTGACCGTCACCGGCACGTTCGCCTCGCTTGCCGCGGTGACGGCGGCCGTCACGATGGCCTCGAAGAGCCGCCGCTTGTAGGGCAGCGCCGAGCCGCCGCCCTTGCGGGTCACCTTCGGCACCGGGCAGCCGAAGTTCAGGTCGATGTGATCGGCGAGGTCCTGTTCGACGACCATCCGGACGGCTTGGCCGACCACCACCGGGTCCACCCCGTACAGCTGCAGCGACCGCGGGGATTCCTCCGGCTCGAACCGGATCATGTCCATGGTCTTGGGGTTGCCGGCCAGCAGTGCCCTGGTGGTGATCATCTCGCAGACATAGAGCCCGGCGCCGAACTCCCGGCACAGCCGCCGGAAGGAGGCGTTGGTGATCCCGGCCATCGGGGCCAGCACGACCGGCGGCCAGACCTGGTACTGCCCGATGGCGAGCACGCCGGCGGTCGCTGCGGCCGGTGCGGCGCGGTCCGGAGCGAGGCTGTCAGTGATGCTCACCCGACGATTGTCCCGCCTCGACCGGCCGGCCGATCACAGGAACTGGCACAGTGGGTCGCCATGAGCACCCCGGCCACGCTCGGCACCCTTGAGACCAGTCCCGCCCTCGACCGACGGGACCTGCTCGCCTCGCCCGTCGCGGCCGCGCTGGACACGCTGCCGATCGCCGACCGCGTGCTGGTGGCGCCGATCGATCCCGACCTGGCCGACACCGCGGCCTTCTGTGCCGCCTACCAGGTGCCGCTCGCCGCGTCGGCGAACTGCGTGGTGGTCAGCGGGAAGCGGGCGGGCGAGCAGCGCTGGGCGGCCGCGGTGATCCTGGCGACGACCAGGGCCGACGTCAACGGCGTGGTGCGCCGTCGCCTTGACGTGCGCAAGGTGTCGTTCGCTGCGATGGACGACGCGGTGACGCAGACGGGCATGGAGTACGGCGGCATCACGCCGGTCGGGTTGCCGGACGGCTGGCCGATCATGATCGACGCCGCAGTCGCGGCGGCCGGCCCGGTCGTCATCGGGTCCGGTATCCGTGGCTCGAAGCTGGTGCTGGACGGCGCGGCGCTCGCGGAGCTGCCGGGTGCCGTGGTGATCGAAGGCCTGGCCGCGCCGGTCGGCTGACCGCGCAGGTCGGCAAGGCTGCGAGGGGCCACGGCGTCCCGGCTCACACGCCGTCGGTCACCGGAACACGGCCTTGCTCCGCGGCACGCGCCAACAACGCATGGTCGGCCACCGTGCGGTCCGCGTAGCTCGCCGCGAACTCGGTGACGGCGGTGTCGAAGGCGTCGCCCTTGCCGAGATAGGCGGCGATGGCGATGCGATCGCCGGATCGGGCATGGGCCCGCGCGAGGGTCCAGCCGCAGAGTTCGCCGTAAACGGTCAGCCTGTCCGGGCTCATCTCCTCGATCTCGGCGGAGGCCTTGCCGTCGCGGAGTTGGCGGAGGTAGTAGTCGCGCCGGGAACCGTCGACCCCTCCGGCGCTCTCCCAGCCGAGGAAGATGTCGCTGGCCGCCTGGATGAGCCGCTGGCCGGCCACGACGCGGTGCCCGGCGTTCCGGTAGCGACTGCGACCGCAGTACGGCTCCAGGACGCTCGCCTGCGCCTGCTTGGCCTGCAGGATCAGCGGGTCGCTGTCGCGGCCGAGCATCAGCAGCACGTAGGCGCGGGTGCCGACGCTGCCCACACCCACCACCTTGCGGGCGATGTCGGCGAGCCGGAACTGCTCGAGCAGGTGACGGCGATCCTCCGGAAGGGTGAGCCGATAGGCCCGCAGTACCTCGCGCAGCCCCTGCTCGGCCGCAGCCGCGTCCACACCGGAGAGAAGGTCGGCCAGCGGCACGATCAGCGGCGGGTCGTTGACGAATTTCACCGTGCCGCCCGAACTCGTGGTCAGCTTGCGCAGCGCGTCGGCGTTGTCCCTGGTGTGCGCTCGGCGCACCCCAGCCTTCGTCTGCTTCCTGATCCGCGCCGACATCCGGGGCGCGAGATCGCGAATCAACTGTTCGACATCCATCCTCGCGTACCAGACGGCGAGGTCACTCCGCCCGGCGAAATCACGGATCGCGGTGCGATAGGCGCGCACCGTCGCCCGGACGGTCGTCTGGCGATCGCGTCGACGGTGCCCATTGTCGTCACCGGCCACCCACATGCTGGCGGCCAACCGTTTGACGTCCCATTCGAACGGGCCGGGCAGAGTCTCGTCGAAGTCGTTGATGTCGAACACGAGTCGCCGCTCCGGCGTGGCATACAGACCGAAATTGGACAGGTGCGCGTCACCGCACAGTTGGGCACTGAGCCCGCTGGTCGGGGTACCGGCCAGGTCGGCGGCCATCACCGCGGCGGCCCCGCGGTAGAAGGTGAACGGCGATGCAAGCATCCGGCCGTACCGGATCGGCAGCAGTTCGGTGACGCGGTCGTTGCCCTGCTGGATCAGGATGTCGACCGGATCACGCCGCCGGCCGTCGTCCGCGGTCACGGCGTGGCCGGCCAACGGCGCCTGCCGCCTGGCCGCCTTCCCGCGCGCCACCCGCTCGGCCGGCGTGAGATGCGCGATGGGGGAGGGAGTGTCAGGGCGCCGTCTCGGGGCGTGCGCGACGTCACCGTTGGCCGTTGACGGCGCCACGACGGTGGTGGACAGGATCGGCTGCATCTGGGGCCTCCGCGAGGGTCGGTGACGTCTCGGACCGTAGGGCCGTGCGTCGTCGCGAACCTCACACGTCAGGTGTGAATTCACCCCTGGCGCTCGGCCAACGCCGCAGGTCGGAGCCACTTATGGTGAACGCGGGATGGCGTGCTGCCGGGCACGGCCGTCGTCGATTCGGACGGGAAGGGTGATGAGCCTGACCTCCGATGACCGACTTACTACCGGAACCGTCGCGATGTCGGAATCGCTGCTGGCGGCGAAGTTGTCGGTGCCCGCGGCGCGAAACCTGGTGGTGCCGCGCGCACGGTTGTTCACCCACCTGACGGCAGGGGTACGTGGTCCACTGACCGTGGTCAGTGCCGCCGCCGGATCGGGCAAGACCACGCTGCTGGCCTCCTGGGTGGCTGCGGGGCTGGCACCAGGAACGGTGGCGTGGCTGACCCTGGATCCGCACGACGATCAGCCAGGAGTCTTCTGGGCGCTCGTGGTCGAGTCACTGCGGCGGCACGGCGTGGAACTCCCGGCTGCGGTGGGCGTCCCGCTGCGTCCTGATGAGGTCGAGCGGTCGTTCCTGGCGGCGCTGGCGCTGGCCATCGCCGACCGGCCGGAACCCGTCGTGCTGGTCCTCGATCAATTCGAAGCGCTTGCCGGCCAATCGATCTCCCGAGATCTCGACTTCGTCCTCAGGCTTGCCGAACCCGGCTTGCGGCTCATCGTGGTCACCCGTGCCGACCCCGGCGGACTGCTCCATCGGCAGCTGCTGCGCACCGATGTGACCGAGATCGGCACCGCCGACATCGCTTTCGCGGCCGACGAGGCCGCGGCGGTGTTCCGGCAGCACGGAATATCACTGCCGCCGGAGACGCTGGCGGGACTGCAGGAGCAACTGCGGGGCTGGGCGGCGGGATTGCGACTCTGCGCGATCGCGATGCAGCGCAGGGTAGACCCCGCGACATTCGTCGCCCAGCTCCCCGGCGGTGAGAGCCGGCTGGCGGACTACCTCGTCGACGAGGTTCTCGATGCGCAAGCCGAGGAGGTCAGGCACTTCCTCTTGCGCACCAGCATTGTCGATCGGGTCTGCCCGGCACTGGCGGATGCGCTGACCGGCCGGGCCGACGCGGACATCCTGCTCGACACCCTGATCCGGGGCAATCTGCTCGTCGAGACGATCGACGAGGCACCGGACTGGTACCGGTATCACCCGCTGTTCGCCCAGGTGTTGCGCTCCGAATTGCGCCGCCGCCATCCCGCTCTGGTCGGCGACCTGCAGGTGCGGGCCGCGCGCTGGTTCGAGGAACACGGTCTGATCATCGACGCCGCAAGACATTTCGCAGCGGCGGGCGATTGGACCGCCGCCTGCGCGGCCGTCGTTCGCCGACTGGGCCTGGTGGCACTCCTGGAAGGCCGTGCGTCGACGGAGCTGACCGAGATCTTCGCCTACCTCCCCGAATCACCCGACCTGGACGGCTCGGCAATGATCGGCGTGGTCCGGGCAGCTCAGGCGCTGGACCGATCGGATCTTCCGGCGGCCGCCGCGTTCCTGGACCACGCAGAGGCGGCCGTCGCCACGGAGCGTCCCGCGGATCACGCCGTCGTGCGGGCGGCCTGCGCCCTGACCAGCGTGGTCCTGGCGCGCGCCACCCTCGACGCACCGGCGGCTCACACTGCCTGGGCGGAGCTGGATCTGCAATTGTCGTTGGTTCCTGCGGTCTCGGCCGAGCATCCCGGCGCACGCGCCCTGGCGCTGTCATGCCTGGCGGGCACCCAGTTGTGGACCGGTGATTTCGTCGCGGCGGAGCGCACGCTGAACCTTGCGTTGGTCGCCGCGGCGTCCGAGGGATGTGAATACCCGCGGCTGCTGGCACTGGGCAAGTTGGCGCTCTTCGCGTACCGCAACGGGCTGCTGCACGATGCGGCTCGCTACGGGAGCCAAGCCCTGCAACTCGCCGAGGACGCCGGATTGCCCGCTCGTCATCGCACCGGTGTCGGTCACCTCGCGCTGTCGATGGTCGCCCTGGAATGGAACGACCGAGCTGCCTTCGACGTGCACCTGGACGCGGCGGCCGGCACGACGGACGCCGCGCGGGATCCGGTCGTGCGCGCGACGGTGGGCATGATGCTCGCCTTCCGGATGGGGCTCGACGGTCACCGCGCTGAGGCCTTGGCGGCGCTGGCTGATTTGCCGACGAGCGTAGGTGGGCGGGAGCTGCCGTCATGGCTGTCATCGAGGATCGCGCTCACCACTGCTGGTGTCCAGTTGCGCTGTGGCGCACCGGATGTGGCGTTGGCGGCGTTGGAACGCGCGACGGTTCGCGGAACGGAATGGTATCTGGTCGCGGCGTCCGCCCATTGTGCGGCGGGTGATGCCCCGGCAGCTCAGCGGCTGATCGACCCGATCCTGGGCGCGGACGACCCGGTCATCGAGAATGGGGCGGTCGACGCCGCTGTGCTGGCCGCCAGGCTGCGGCTCGACGCCGGCGATCTGCCTGCCGCGCGACGATACCTGATGCAGGCCATGGATATCGCGCGACCTGAGGCCCGTCGCCGGCCGTTCGTGGAGGGCCGTTCGTGGCTGTGGCCGCTGATCCGGGAAACACCCGACCTGGTGCGGGCCGCATCCTGGATCGGGCCGGCCCTGACCGCGCGGCATGACTCGAGGTCGCTCGATCATTCGGATATCGCCCCTGCCCTGGTCGAGCCGCTGACCGATCGGGAGCGGACCGTACTGGGCCGAATGGCGCTGGCCATGTCGGTCGCCGACATCGCGGCCGACCTGCACGTCTCGATGAACACCGTCAAGACCCATCAGAAGAGCCTGTACCGCAAGCTGTCCGTGCAGCGGTCCAACGACGCTGTTCGCCGTGGACGGCAGCTGCAGATCATCTGATCCACCCGGCCTGGTCTCCGGTGGGTTCACCCGTGACGTGGGAGGCGCGCTCCGGGCAACGGGACGACCCTTGCTGCTCGGGTGATCCGTCAGAGACGACTCCGAGACGACTCCGAGACAACACCGCCACGGGAGGGCGACATGGAAACGCACGGGACCGAGCTGCAGCTGATCGCCGCCTCGTGGCCGGACCCGGAGGCTGCTGGTCGTTTCGTCCGGGGGTTGCGCTGGTCTACCGACCCGGCGGGGATCGACCGGGTCAATGTCGCCCCGGTCGTGCTGGGGAACGACGGCAGATTGCGCATCGGTCACAACGATCCGGCCGGCCCGGCAACGATCATCAGCGGTGTGGTCGGCGCGGCGCTCGGGCTGCTCACCGGGGGGCCGGGCTGGATCGTGCTGGGCGGGGGAATCCTGCAGCGTCTGGCCGCGGCCGCGACGGCGGCCGGTCTGGCCACCCCACCGCTGCGTGACCTCGGGGAGAACATGACGCCTGGCTGTTCCGCGGTGATCGTCGTCGCGCCGGTGCGGGCGATCGACGGCCTGCGCGGGGATCTGAGCACGCTGACCACCCGGGTGACGGTGCAGCCGCTTGCCCCCGCCGTGCTCGACGTCACCGGGCTCACCGCTGCGATCAGATACGACGCGGGGGAGGTGGACGGTGATGTCATCGCCGCCCGGACCGGCGCCGACAGAGGACTCACGGTGGACCGATGACACCGGCCCGCCCGCCCGCCAGCAGTGCGAGTCCACCCAAAGGCGCGATCTCCACGGCGAGCGCCACCGCGATCGGCGTCGGCGGAATGATGGGCGCCGGTCTGTACACCCTGGTCGGGCTGGCCTCGACCACAGCCGGAGTCTGGATCCCGCTGGCGTTCCTGGTCGGCGGTGTGGTGTCGCTGTTCAGCGTGTACTCCTACGCCAAGCTGGGAGCGCGGTATCCCAGCCGCGGCGGAGCCGGCCAATTCCTCATCCGTTGCTTCGGCGACGGTGTCGTCGCCGGCGGGCTCAACGTGTTCCAGTTCCTGGGCTGGATCATCGCCATGGCGCTGTATGCGGTGGGCTTCGGTGGGTACGCCAGGAGCCTGCTGCCCTGGTCCACCCCGGAATGGGCGGCGAAGGCCTTCGGCGTCGGCCTGATCGTTCTCGTCGTCGTGGTGAATCTGGTCGGCAGCAAACTCGTGGGCCGCTCCGAATTGTTCGTGATCGGCATCGAGATCGTCATCCTCGCTGGGTTTGTCGTCGCCGGCCTGTTCGCCGCCGATCCGGACCGCTTCTTTGACCAGAGCGGGGGTGACGGCTGGATCGGGGTGCTGTTCGCCGCCGGCCTGCTGTACGTCACCTACGAGGGGTTCGGGGTCGTCACGAACTCGGCCGGCGACATGCGGAACCCGGCCAAACAATTGCCGCGGGCGATGTACTCCGCGCTGGCGATCGTGGTGTTCGCCTACGTCCTGGTCAGTTCGGTGATCGTGATGACGATGCCGCTCGCCGACATCCAGGCCAGCCAGGGCGACGCGCTGGCCGAAGCCGGCCGGGCGATCCTGGGACGGACAGGTTTCGTGGTGATCGGCGCCGCCGCGCTGCTGGCGACCGCGTCGGGGGTCAACGCCACACTGTTCGGCGACGCGAATCTGGCGTTCATGATGGCTCGAAAAGGTGAGCTGCCAAAGGTCTTCGACCGCCGGGTCTGGCTGGGCGGCACCGGCGGGCTTTTCGCCGCGGCGGGGCTCACGGCAGCTTTCGTGCTGTTCTTCCCGCTGTCCGCGGTCGGTCAGATGGCCAGCCTCGCGTTCCTGATCATTTACGGCGCGGTGAGCTTCGGCCACCTTCGGGTCCGCCGGGAGACCGGCGCCAAGGCCCCCATGCTGGTGGCGGCCATCGCCTTGAACGCGGCGTTGTTCCTGCTGCTGCTCGGGTACACGGTCAGCACCGGCCCGGCGACGACCTGGGTCACCCTGTTCGTCGTGCTGGCGCTGAGCTTCGCGGTCGAAATCGGGTACCGGAAACGGACCGCGCGGCGATTGGTCCTCGACGACGGATCCAACAGACACGGGCAGGTTCGCGGCAGAGGGCGCTGATCCACCAGATCGATGGCCGACCGAGCGCCGGGCTCGTCTCCTCCTATCTACGGCCGCTGCCGCACTGACCGGTACTGGTTCTCACATTCCACGGGTGAGCCGGGCCCGGCACGTCGTTCCTACCGTTGGGGATCGTGACAGGTTCTGACACCGCCCTCGAGGGCGCGGCCGCGGCCGAGCACGAGGCGCATCGCCACGCGCTGGCCCGGGAAATGCTGGCCAGTGCGCTGTACGTCGCACTGGTCTTGCTGGCCGCGCTGACAGCGGTGCCCGACGACAGGCTCCCCTCGGACACCGACATGGTCCGGCTGATGTTGGGCACCGCAGTCGGACTCCTGCTGGCGCACTGGTTGGCGTTCCGGTTGGCCGCCAGGATTACCGCCGAGGATGGTGGCTGGACCCCGTCCGCCGCCCAGGAGGCGGGCGCGCAACTGATCGGTGGGCTCGCGGTCGCCGTGCTGGCCGCAGCGCCGTTCCTCATGCTGGATGGCCCGGCCGCCCGTGTCGGGTCACTGCTGATCCTCGCTGCGCTGCCCGCCGTCACCGGCTGCCTGATCGCTCGCCTTCGGGGACGCAGTTGGGTGTTCGCACTGACGGCCGGGGGACTGGTGCTGGCGTTGGCGGTCGGCGTTGTCGTCCTGAAGAACACCCTCGGTCACTAGGAGCTGTCGATGTCCGACACCGAAGTCCTATCCGCCGACCGGGTCGACGACTGGCACCTGCAGGACGCCACTGCGGTGCTCCGTGCCTTGCGCACCGACAAGGACCGCGGCCTGAGCACGCCGGTCGCGGCCGCTCGGTTGGCGGACTACGGCCCGAACACCGTGCGGCCGGAAGCCAAACCGTCCCGGCTGCAGATCACGTTGGTGCAGCTGCGGGACCCGATGAACCTGATGCTGATCGCAGTCAGCGCGGTCGCCATCGTCATCGGCGAGGGTGCGACCGCGGCCATTGTCATCGCATTGATCCTGCTGAACGTGATCATGGGGGCCAACCAGCACCTGAAGGCGCAAGCCAGCGTCGATGCTCTGGCGGGATTGCAGGTGCCGCAGGCCAAGGCTCTGCGTGACGGGGTGCTCACGCTGATCCCGGCCGCGGATCTGGTCCCCGGCGACATCGTCTCGGTCGAGGCCGGCGACCTCGTCCCGGCCGCCTTCGGACCGGACCGTCCGGCCACCGACGTGCCCACCGCGTCAGTCACGATGGGGTTCGTCGTGATGGCGCTGGCCACCGCATTCGCGGGATTCGTGATGCGCCGCAGCACCGCCGCCTGCTGGACCCGGCCGTTGCTGCTGCCGACGCTGCTGACGCTCGGCGCGATCGTCCTGGTGGTCTGACCACCGAAGTCGGCTTCCTGCAACGGCTTCTGCTGACCATCGAGCTGACCGGACCGCAATGGCTGGTCTGCCTGGGATTGGCCGGCGTCTTCGCCGCGGCGGTGGAGATCGAAAAGGCCTGGCGCCGCAGGCGTGATCACGCGCCGCGCATCACAGAGGAGAGGTCATGAGCGCGACCACCCAGCAGCCGGCTCCGCAGACGCAGGACGCACCGCCGGCAGCACCACCGCGGCCCACGCGCATCGTCGGTCACCCACCGGGTTTCGGTGGGGCCATCGGCGCGGTCCTGTTCTTCTGCCTGACGCAGAGCCCTTCGATGCTGCCAAGAACGTGGCTGCTGCAAGGGGTGGTCTCCGGGATCACCGCCGCCTTCGGGTACGGCATCGGCGCGTCGATAGGGGCGGCGGCGAGGGCGCTCGGGCCTCCATCGTGGCGTCGACGCCAGAGCCGCCGCGCCTGGTGGACGCTGATCGGACTGAGCGCCGTGCTGATCATCGTGTTCCTGCTGCTGGGACGGGGCTGGCAGAACGAGGTCCGCGCGTTGATGGGGATGACGGACCCGCTGGTCTGGGACGTGACGCTGATCTTCGTCGTCGGCGTTGCCGTTGCCGGCGCTCTGGTGTTGCTCGCCCGGGTGATCCGGCTCGGTAGCCGGCGCCTGGGCCGGGCGCTCGACCGCTTCATCCCGCGCCGCATCGCGTACCTCACCGGCGCGGTCGTGGTCGCCCTCGTCGTCGCCGGTCTGGTTCAGGGCGTGTTGTGGGACGGCTTCATCAGCGTGATGAACAAGGCGTCGTCCTTGGGGAACGGCGGGACCGCCCCGGGCATCGTCCAGCCGACCGACCCTGCCCGATCCGGTTCCCCGCAGTCCCTGGCCGCGTGGTCGACGCTCGGCGTCGAGGGGCGCACCTTCGTTGCCTCGGGGCCGGATCGCGACACCCTGACCAAGTTCAACGGAACGCCGGCGAAGGACCCGATCCGCGTCTACGCCGGTCTGGATTCCGCCGATTCGCTGCAGGGCGAGGTCGACCTCGCGATGGCCGAATTGGACCGGACAGGTGCGTGGAACCGCAGCGTGCTCACCGTCGTCACCACCACCGGCACCGGATGGGTCGACCCCGCCGCGGCCGATTCGATGGAGTACGTCTGGAACGGCGACACCGCCCAGGTCGCACTGCAGTACTCCTACCTGCCCAGTTGGGTGTCGTTCCTGGTGGACCGGAGCAAGGCCGCCGACGCTGCGGCCGCGCTCATCGACGCGGTCCGCGGGCACTGGCTGCACGCTGCCCGCCGACTACCCGACCGAAGCTGTTCGTGTTCGGGGAGAGCCTGGGTGCGTTCGGCACCGACACGGTGTTCGACAACGTGCAGCAGGTGGTGACCGAGACCGACGGTGCCCTGTTGGCCGGGCCGCCGTTCGCGGACGCGTTGCACCAGCGGATCACCGCGCAGCGCGAACCGGCGTCCCCGGTCTGGCTGCCGATCGTCGACCAGGGCCGGCAGGTGCGGTTCGCCGTCCAGCCGGCCGACCTGGCCAACCCACCGTCGGAATGGTCGACACCGCGGATGGTGTACTTCCAGAACTCCTCCGACCCCGTCGTGTGGTGGAGTCCGGACCTGATGCTGCACCGTCCCGAATGGCTGGAAAGTCCACGGGGACCGGACATCTCGCCGTCGATGCACTGGATCCCGGTGGTCACGTTCTGGCAGGTCGTGGTGGACCTGGCGTTCGCCCAGGACGTCCCGTTCGGCCACGGCCATCGGTACGGCCCGGACTACGTCGATGGTTGGGTCGCGCTCGGCGCACCTGCCGACTGGACGCAGGCCGACACCCAGGCCCTTCGGGCCATCATCGACCAGCAGAGCTGACGCGGGTGCTCCTCAACGAATGCAGCGGACGGGCGGGGCGGTCCACCCTCCGTCGCGGATGGCCGCGTCCGGCAGGTACGTGCGGAACGTGAGACCGAAGGGTCCGGGCGGGCACGGCAGCCAATTCGATTGCCGGTCCGGTCCGGGCGGGAGATGGCTGACTCCGGATGGTGAGTCCGCCGTCCCCGTCCCGCGTTCATCGCGGGCACCTGACGGCTACCCAGGACATAGCGGTGCAGCTCGTTGGCGTACAGGTGCCCGTCGGCGTCATAGACGGTGATGGACCAGAACGCGGCCACCGGCGGCAACCCATCGGCGGCAAAGGTGATCGCGTAGTCGTGCGCTCCGTCGAAGGGTTGACCGTTCTCGTCGGCGCGGTACCCCACGCCGAGGAACTCTTCGGCGGAGTTCCCCAGGATGCCCAGGTACGCCCCTGCGGCCATGGTCAGGTGGTCGCCAGCGAAGAACGTCCGGCTGCCGAACAGTTCCGCGGACGATCGCACGGCGGCGCAGCGGGCCATGACGTCCGTCATTCCCTGCGCCAGGCCCTGCTCGACCTCGGCTGCGACGTCGGACCTGCCCGGATCCGTTGCTGCGAAAGCGTTCTCGAGACCCATCTCGGCCAGCTCCGCGCGCTGCCGCTGATCCTCCGGCAAGGTGGGCATGAACTGCAGCATCCACTCCAGCGCGCGCAGGAAGCCGATGTCGAGCGGCCGCCGGACGTCGACGGTCGGCACGGATTTCGGCATCGGCATCCGCTCGCCGAGTGCGGTGACGGTGACGGCGTCCTGCAATGCGGCAACCTGTGGCATGTCGTCGTCATCGAACAATTGGGTGCGGACCAGCACCAGGCACAGTCCTGTGGGGCACTCGAATAGCCCGTCCGCCGGAACGTCCGCGCGGTGACCGGACGGGCCGCTGATCAGGAACGTGCCGCCGGAGTCGCCGACCGTTCGGGGCGAGACATAGCCGACGATGTAGGTGTAGAGATCGACGATCTGCGCGGACATGTACCGCTCCGGCGAGTGCGGCGGCATGGTCAGCAAGACCGGACCCGAGCGGAGGTCGAGCCAGGCGTAGGAGTACGGAGTGTCGACGTTCATCGCCACCACGGACCTGTCGTTCGGGTCGGCGAGCGAACGGGAGTGATGGATCTGGTTGAGCGGAGCCTTGAATTCCGCCGACTGCCGGTCGAGGGCGAAGTTCACCAGGATGCGGTGCAGGTCGACGGTGGGCAGTCCGAAAGGCACCGCACGACGGGCTATCCCGGACAGATCGAGGGAACCCGCGGGTGCGACGTCTGTCATGTGATGCGCCTGGGAACAGGCGGGAACCAGGTTCCGTCCGCGACGGCCGGCGTCGGGTAGTACACCCGCAGTCCGAGCCGGAACGGGGCGGCCGGGGCGGGGAGCCAGTTCGCGTCGTCGACGCGATCGGGGAGCGACGTGGACAGGATGACCGCGACGGAGCCGTCCGCGCGGTCCCGGAAACCAGGCCGGCTGGGACGGGTGGAGTAGCGGCCGATCGCATTGTCGACGAGCAGGTTGTCCGCGCCGTACATCGTCAGCGACCAGAAACCACCGTCGCGCACCGGTGGCTGCGCGCCGGCCGGGAAGACCACCTCGTACACCGCGCCACCGGAGCCGTCGAGAACGCGCCCGTCCGCGTCGGCATCGCCGAAGAAATAGACCGCCTCGCTCGCATCGTTGCTGCCGATCTGGAACAGTTGCAGCGCAGCATTTCTGGCGACGTGCGGATTCGGCAGGCCCAGCCATGGTGGGGGCACCATCCAGCCGTCCCTGCGTGGCCAGCCGGTCAGCGTCGCATCGACGATCGCCTGGGCGTCGGCGACGCCGGCCTCGACGGCCTCGCGGCTCCAGTCCTCGTCGGCGGCGAGCATCAGAGCCTGCTCGTCGACCGCCGCCGAGCACCGGCGCCACCTCCGCCGGCAAAGGATTGCGGCGCACGTGGTCGTACCCGAGTTGGAAGTAGCGCCACGGATCGGCCAGCGTTTGCGCCTCTGGGTGGACCAGGTCGTCGTGCGGGACGTCGACCAGATCGCCGGACAACGGCCGTATGCGAAACCCGTTGCGCCACATGCGGACGCGGTCGAGGTCGCCGTCGTCATAGGTGACCAGCACCCGGTTCAGCAGGCACACCGACACGGTCGGCGACTGCACGACCCGCATGCCAGCGGGTGCCTGACCCTGCCACCCCGGCGGCACCAGCAGTACATCGACCCGGTCGCGGCCGGACCAGCGCGGGCCCAGATGCAGAGTGTTGTTCCAGTGCGCGTCCATGACGGACACCGAGTAGTACCTGCCGTCGTGGTCCGCCGGCAGCGTGAGGATCACCGGTCCCTGCCGATCGAGTTCGACATGGCTTGCGCCGTAGAGCGAATCGTTCATCGGCAGCACGGTCTGGGTGGCCGGCGACGTCAGGTCGGGCAGCATCATCCAGGAACCGAGGGCGGGAGCGTCGGCCAGACCGACTGCGCCGGCGGCTTCCCCAGCCGCAACCGGCGCGTCGGCCCGGGCCGCGGCCTCCCAGCCGAGGATGAAGTTGCTGCGCTGGCGCACGAAGGCGAACCCGGCCGCGAGAGTCAACCAGGCCACGGTCGCGTCCGTGCGCAGGCGGGCCGCCTTGCCGCGGCGAACTCGGTCGGGCGGCGCTGCCGCGTCGAAGGAGACGAACGGTCTCATGGGAATCTCCGGCTGGTAGTGGTGGATGAGGCGTTGGCCGCGCGACTCACGTCGACCGCCCGGCGGGTCCGTCGGTCGGTCGACCGCCGGGGCGATGGCGATCGCCGCGAACCAGGCGATCAGCACGCTGAAGATCACCGATCCGCCATCGGCCAGCACGAATCTTCCGAACAGGCCGACGGCGAGTACCGCGAGTACCGCGAGTACCGCGAACCCCACCCGCCAGATGTTGCGCGGGATGAGTGCCACTCTGACGGCGTCGCGCTCGTCGGCATCGATCGCGGCCTGCGGTTTCGCGGTGCTGCCGGCGGCGGTCGGCGGTGTCGCGGTGGTCCCGG
This sequence comes from uncultured Actinomycetota bacterium, assembly GCA_963709895.1. Classification (GTDB taxonomy): domain Bacteria; phylum Actinomycetota; class Actinomycetes; order Mycobacteriales; family Nakamurellaceae; genus Nakamurella. The sequence continues at coordinate 126,679 of CAVPYD010000028.1, forward strand.
GCGTCGCGACGGGGCCGGCCCCGGTCGCCGATCCCGTCATGGCGTCGGTGGTCATTTCAGCGTCCCGTCTGTTCCCGCAGGCCAACGGACTGCGACCGACCACGAGGTGATCGTGGGTGGGTGCACGTGTCGACTCGGACGTTAAGACCGGAAGGGGCACCGCACCTCACCCGCCAGATGTGAGTCGATCCGGGCAACCGTTCCCTATCGCTTGGCCGCCGGTTCCGCCCTGAAAGCTGCCACGGCGTCGTCGACCGAGCCGTACAAGTGATCGGAGTTCAGCATCCGGAGCACCCCCTGCTTCTGCAGCGTTGCGTTCAGGTCGGGATCGAGACCGGCCAACGCGAACACCGCTCCGCGGTGGTGGACGAAGTCGATCAAACCGTCGATGGCGAGCCCCGCCGAGTAGTCGACATCCGGGATCGACGTGCAGTCCAGCACCAGCCAGCGCACCGGGTCGGGCGCACCGGTGATCAATGCCTGGACGTCGTCGGAAAACCGGTTGGCGTTGGCGTAGAACAGGTCCGCGTCGTACCGGAAGACGATCAACCCGGGCGCGCTCTGGGTGCCCGGGCTCGCCTTGGTGAACGTCTCGGTGCCCGCCTTGTTCACCCCGACCACGAAGCGCTCCGGCCGGTACTGCCGGCGAACCATCTCCAGGATCGACGCGACGATGGCCAGGATGATGCCCTGCTCGACCCCGATCGCGAACACCACGACCCCGGTCAGCGCGGCGATGACGAACTCGCTCCGGCGGGCCGTCCACACCCTGACGGAGGCCGGCGATGTCGATCAGGTCGATGCCGATCAGGAAGACGATCGCGCCCAACACCGCCTTGGGCATGTTGGTGAGCAGGCCGGTCAGGAAGAGCACCACGATCAGCACGACGAGCGACATCGTCATGTTGGCGAGTTGGGTGCGGCCCTTCTGCTCGTCCAGGATCTGGGTCTTGGTCGGGCTGCCGTTCACCACGAAGGTGCCGGTCAGGCCCGCGGCGAAGTTCGCCCCGCTGAGCCCGACGATGTCCCGGTTGACGTCCACCTGCTGCCCGTGGCGCATGGCGAAACTGCGGGAGGTGGCGGCACTTTGCGCGATGATCAGCACGAAGCAGGAGAACGCGACCCCGATGACCGGGGGAATGTCCGACCAGCTCAGTCCGGATGGCAGCCCGATGGGCGGGAAGCCGCCCTGTACGGCGCCGACCAGCGCGACTCCGTCCTGACCGACGTCGAGGACGGACGCCACGATGATCGATCCGATCACCGCGACGATCGCTCCCGGCACTCTCGGTGCGAACTTCTTGAACCCGAGGATGATCACCAGCGCACCGACGGCGAACGCCACCGTGGGCAGGTTCGCGTCGACGAGATGGGTGATCGTCCACCACTGCTGCTGGAACCAGGTGCCGGTGCCCTTGGGGATGCCGAGCATGTCCGGGAGCTGCCCGGTGAAGACCTGGATGCCCACCCCGGTGAGGAACCCGATCAGCACCGAGGACGACAGGAAATCCCCGATGAACCCCAAGCGCAGCAGCCGGGCCAGCAACAGCAGGCAGCCGCAGACCAGCGCGGTCAGTGAGGTGAACGCGAGCCACTCGGGCGAGTACGGGTTGAGCCCGGCGATGCCCAGTCCGGCGAGACCGGCCGCCAGGATGGCCGCGGTCGCCGAGTCGGCGCCCACCACCAGCAGCCGCGAGGATCCCAGCAGGGCGAACAGCAACGCCGGGAAGATCACCGTGTACAGCCCGGTGACGATGGGCACCTGGGCGATGGAGGTATAGCCCATCGTCTCCGGGATGGCCACGGCGGCCAGCGTGACGCCGGCAACGATGTCGGTGCGCAGCCATGGACGCTGATACCCGCGCAGCGAGTCCGGGGTCAGGCGGGAGATCACGCCGCGCGTCGGGGTTCGGCCCTTGCCGGCCGGTTGCGGGTGCGGGGAGGGGCTGGCCATGACATGACCATAGAAATGCCCGGCGTCCCGCGGATCACCCACACAAGGTAACAACGCGAATTCCACCCACCGTGGTCCCGCCGAGCAAACCGCTACCAGGTGCGCGCCGCCGGCAGGATCTCCTGCGCCACCATGCGCGAGGTGATCCAGATCCGACAGGTCCAGCACCTGTAGGTAGGCGCGTTGCACGCCACCCTCGGCCCACCGAGCCATGGTGTCGGTGACCTCGGCGACGGTGCCGGCGAACGGGCTGGTGCGCGCCTGCTCCGGCTCGCGTCCGATGGCCGCCGCTCGCCGGCGGAACTCGGCCTCGTCGGCCCCGACACAGAGCGGGTGCGCCGCGGAGTAGACCAGCGAGCCCGGGTCACGCCCGGCGGCCTCGCAGGCGGCCCGGACCCGGCCGAATTGTGCGGTGGTGGCGTCGAAGTCGACGAAGCCCACGTTGAACTCATCGGCGAACCTGGCGGCCAGCGCCGGTGTCTTCTTCGGCCCGTGCCCGCCGATGATGATCGGCAGGTGGGGCGTGCCATCGGCGGCCCGCTGTCGCGGCTTCGGCAGTCCGGGTGCGCCGCTCAGGGTGTAGTGCTTCCCGGCGTGATCGAAACCGCCGCCGATCGGGGTGGCCCACAACCCGGTGATGACCTCCAGTTGCTCGGTCAGCCGGTCGAAGCGCTCGCCGAAGGAGGAGCCGAAGTCCAGCCCGTACGCCCGGTGCTCCGGCTCGAACCAGCCGGAGCCGAGACCGAGTTCCATGCGGCCGCCGGAGATGTCGTCGATCTGCGCGGCCGCGATCGCCACCATCGACGGGTGCCGGAAGGTCGCCGAGGTGACCAGGGTGCCGAGCCGGATGTCGGGCACCTGGGTGGCGATCGCGCCGAGGTTGACGAACGATTCCGACGGTCCGGGAAGGCCGTCGCCGCCCATGGTGAGTACGTGATCGGAGCGGAAGAAGGCGGAGAACCCGCCCTCCCTGGTGGCCTTGGCCACCGCGAGCAGGTCGGCGTGCGATGCACCTTGCTGGGGCTCGGTGAAGATACGAAGGTCCATGACGGGCCAGGTTAGCCCGGACGGCCGGACCGCGGGCCGACCACCACGGGCTGTGAGCAGTGTCAGCGCCGTGGACGGCATGCAGCGGGTGGACTGGCGGCAGGGCTGGTGGCTGAACCGGCCGCCGAGCGCGGGTATCGAGCGCGGTCGGCTGAAGGTGCGCGCCGCGGCCGGCAGCGACGCCTGGCGCACCACCTCGTACGGGTTCATCCGGGACAGTGCCCATGCACTGCTCACCGACCTGCCGGACGAAATGGCAGTCGAAGTAACGTTTCTCGCCGATTTCGACCAGCAGTTCGACCAGGCCGGGGTGCTGGTTCGGATCGACGAAACCCGGTGGACGAAGGCCGGTGTTGAGTTCTGCGACGGCGCGCTGCAGGCGTCGACGGTGGTCACCGACACCGTCTCGGACTGGTCGGTCGCGCCGGTCCCGGCGTGGGCGGGACAGGAGGTGACGATCCGGGTCAGCCGGTCCGGCACTGCGTTGACCGTGCGGGCGCGGACAGCCGACGATCCGTGGCGACTGCTGCGACTGGCGCCGATCGACCCGGCCGCCATCGCCTATGCCGGGCCGTACTGCTGCGCTCCGGAACGTGACGGGCTCGCCGTCACCTTCACCGGGTGGCAGGTGGGGCAACCGGATGCTGCCCTGCACGCCGGATGACCGGAGCCTGCCGGGTGGCCCGCGCTTCGCCTATCGCGGCAGCGCGAGAGGATGACCCGATGACGACCGCTGATCCCGACCTGTCGGCCCTGCTCGACCTCGCCACCCGGGGCGCCCACGCCGCCGGTGCCGAACTGCTCGCCCGGTACGGCAGCATCCAGGGACTGGACACCAAAACCTCGGCCACCGACCCGGTGTCGGACGCCGATCGCGCGGCCGAGGCGCTGTTGGTCGAGTTGATCACCGGTGAGCGGCCGGACGACGGCCTGTTGGGCGAGGAGGGCGCCGCGCGGCCGTCGTCGTCCGGGCTGCGCTGGGTGATCGACCCGTTGGACGGCACGGTCAATTACCTCTACCAACTCGACAACTTCTCGGTGAGCATCGCGGTGGAGGACGCCGACGGCGCGCTGGCCGGCGTTGTCTACAACCCGACCATCGACCGCACGTTCTGGGCGACCCGGGGCGGCGGCGCGTTCGCGAACGGTCGCCGGCTGCAGGTCAACAACCCGGTTCCGATGGATCGTGCTTTGCTGGCAACGGGTTTCGGCTACAGCCCGGAGCGCAGAGCGGCGCAGGGTGCGGTGATCGCCGGGCTGCTGCCCCGGGTCCGCGACATCCGGCGCATCGGCTCCGCGGCGCTTGACCTTTGCGCGGTCGCCGCCGGCGCCGTCGATGGCTATTTCGAGGAAGGCGTCAAGGCGTGGGACGTCGCCGCGGGCGCGCTGATCGCGACGGAGGCCGGCGCCGTGGTGTCCTCGGTGACGCCGACCGGTGACGCCACCGGCTGCCTGGCCGCAGGCCCCGCGCTGCATGCAGAGCTGGACCGGGAGCTGGCCAGGTGAAGCGTCAGTGGTGGCGTACTTCTCGTTGCTGCCGATCATCTGATCCGCAGGTAGCTCGACGTTCTTCTGACTGACTATCGCTCACGCATTGAAACGGTCAATTTCTTGGTGCGGTGTTGGACATGACCGCGGCCCGGGTCAGAAGCATGGCGACACCCACTCTACCCCTGGTGATTTCCAGTCTCCGCCTTGTCCTTGACGGCGCTTTGTGGACGCTGCTATCCTCGGTAATCTAAAACGTTTCATTGGCAGCGCGGTGACTCGATTTTGACCCATCATCCGCTGCTGGTGCGGGCCTTCACGAAGCGAGACGGAGTTGAGCTGCGATGTCCTCCCCGGTACAAGATCCCGCACTCTTGGCCACGCTCGCGGGGCACCTGCTCGTTCCGGTCGTCGTGATCGACGACGCACGCACGGCGGGCCCCCTGGGTGACGCCCTCGTGACGGGGGGCCTGCCGGTCGCGGAGGTGACCTTCCGCACTGCCGCCGGCCCCGAGTCGTTGCGACGGCTCGCCGCCCGCGGGGATCTCCTGGTCGGCGCCGGCACTGTGCTGACCCCGGCGCAGGTCGACCAGGCCGTGGCGGCAGGCGCCAAGTTCATCGTGTCCCCGGGCCTGTCGCGCGCGGTCGTTGAACGCTGTCTGGAACACCACGTGCTTCCGCTGCCTGGCGCGGTCACCGCGACCGAGGTCCAGGCGGCCCTGGAGCTGGGATTGACCACCGTCAAGTTCTTCCCTGCGGAGAGTTCCGGCGGAGCGGCCGCCGTCCGAGCACTGACGGCGCCGTTCACCGAGGTTGGGTTCATGCCGACCGGCGGGATCGGCCCGGACAACTTGGCCGACTACCTCAGCCTGCCCGCGGTGCAAGCGGTCGGCGGCTCTTGGATGGTGCCGCGCGACGCTCTCGGTGACACCGCGCGAGTCGCCGAGCTGGTCAGGCAGGCGGTAGGCCTCGCACAGTCTCTCCGGCCTTGATGCCGGCTGAGCGTTGATCACGGCACGCTGAGCCGCCGGAACTGACCCCGGATCCTCGTTTGAGTACTGCTGCGGCGTAGGCGATGTCGATCCACCCAGCCGGCGATCACGGCCCCGCCGTTTGCCGCCGGTCGCGCCGGTACGCCGGGCGCAGCCTGCAGTCGGTCGCCGCGCGCCGTGGCTCACCCCGCTGTCGCGCATCTCCTTGTCATCGACGCACGTCGGCGTCGCTGGTGGCGTCGTCGTTCCAGTCCAGGGTGCCCTCCCAGTCCCCGGGTACCGCACAGACGAGTGCGCCCATCCTCGCCCCGCTCGTCAGGCTGGTTTCGATGGGACTCCCGTTGGCGAACTCGGCCAGGAATGCACCGACGAACGCATCGCCGGCGCCGACCGGATCAACCGGTTGGATCGGGACGATGGGGTGCTGGTAGACAATTCCGTCGGCGAGCGCCAGGGCGCCCAGTGATCCGAGTTTGATCACGGCGATGCGTGGTCCGAGCGCGCAGACCTGCTGCGCGAGAACCGTTGCGGCTTGCCATGGGTCGGCGGTGTCTGCGATGCCGGCGCCGTCGGGAAGCAGCAGCGCGGCCTCCTCCGGCCCGGCGAAGAGAATGTCGGCCGCACTGGCGAGCTCCCGCAGGACTGGCGCGGCGGCGGCCACGGGCCACAGCGTCGCGCGGTAGTTGACGTCGAAGGAGATCGTGGCTCCTCCGCCGCGGGCCACCGCGACGGCGTGATGCAGCGTCGCGAGAGCGCTGTCGCCCAGTGCCGCGGTGATGCCGGTCAGATGGACGATGTCTGCATCGCGCAGGGCATCCCGGTTCACATCAGCGGGTTCCAGGCGCGACCCGGCACTGAATTTGCGGTAGTAGCGCACCTGGGTGGGTTTGCCCCGGCGGTGTTCCTTGACCATCAGGCCGGTGGGCGCCTCGGGATCCCGATGAGCATGGACGGTGACTCCTTGCCCGCGTAGCTCTCGCTCCACCAGGCTGCCGAGATCGTCATCGCCAATTCGGCCGATCCACGTCGTTCGCGCGCCAAGCCGGGCTGCCGCGATCGCGACATTCGATTCCGCTCCACCGACGGTGAGCGAGGGGGCCGATCCGGGTCGCACCAGGCAATGGTCCGGAGTGCCCAACAGCGCCATGGTTTCACCGATGGTGACAATGCTGGGCCGCATGCTGGGCTCCTCGAGGCTCGCACGACCGTCAGCGGTCGCAGTGTGGGTTCTACAAGCGCAGCGGGATCATGCGTTGTCCGTGCTGTGGCCGCTGAGTGACCTCGACTCACGAACGGCGCGCCCGCTGCGGTCCCAGCGTGACGAACCCCTGCGGCGCTCGTCACCCACCGGGAGTTTGACTGTTTCAATGCTGACACACAGGCGTGGTCAGGTCAACAGGGTCGCTCAGATCCGATAGTCGCAGGCGAACCCCCTTCAACTCACCTTTGCCAGGCATCCGAGAAAGTCTGGAATGCGCATGCTTGACGGCGTTGAAACGATCCATTATGGTTCTCACTGACCACCCGGTCGCCGGCGTCACGGTTCCATGACGCCGCCAAGGTCGACCGAGTCACCACACGTGAATTGCCCCATCCTGGAGGGGACCGTTTCCCGGCCCCTGCCAGCGTCGACAAAGGAGACGTGCACATGAGCACAGCATCATTTCCCGCACCGGAAGTCGGGCGGCGCGACCCGAGGAAGGCGGCGCTCAGCGGCTGGATCGGCAGCGCACTGGAGTACTACGACTTCGCGCTGTACTCCTCATCTGCGGCCCTGGTGTTTCCGACGGTCTTCTTCCCGTCGGGTAACGCGACCCTGGCGCTCATCGGCTCGCTCGCGACCTACGCGGTGGGCTATTTTGCGCGGCCGATCGGTGCGGTGGTGCTGGGTGCCTACGGCGACCGGCACGGCCGGAAGAACGTCCTGGTCTTTGCGATGTTCCTGATGGGCATTTCGACGTTCCTGGTCGGCGTGCTGCCCACCTACGCGCAGGTCGGCGCGCTCGCGCCGATCCTGCTGGTGCTGCTCCGCGTGGTCCAGGGCTTCGCCGTGGCCGGCGAACTCGGCGGTGCCAGCGCGATGATCGTGGAGCACTCCCCGGACGCCAGGCGCGGGTTCTTCGCCAGCTTCAGCCTGCAGGGCACCCAGGCCGGCTCGATCCTGGCCACCGCCGCGCTGCTCCCGCTGGCCGCATTCCTGCCCACCGAAGCGTTCCAGACCTGGGGCTGGCGCATCCCCTTCCTGCTCAGCGCCTTCGTCATCCTGGCCGGCTACATCATCCGCCGCCGGGTGACCGAACCTCCGGCGTTCGCCGCACAGGCGGACACCGCGGCCAAGCGGCGGCTGCCGCTGATCGACCTGCTGCGCACCCATCCGTGGGGGACACTGCGGTGCATCCTGATGACCTTCACCAACGTGATCGGCTCGGCGACGCTCGTCTTCGGTATCTCCTACGCGACCGCCAAGGGCTACGGCATCGGTTTCAGCACCAGCGACATGCTCTGGGTGACGTTGATCGCCAACATCGTTGCGGTGATGACCATCCCGCTGTTCGGTGCGCTGTCGGACCGGATCGGACGCCGCTCGTTGATGATCTTCGGCGGGCTCGCCGGCGGCCTGCTGGCCGGCGTCTACCTCTACACGATCGAGCAGAAGAACCTGTTCCTGGTCATCCTCATGGTCATCATCGTGCAGGGCCTGCTGTTCCAGATGTGGAACGCCACCTTCGCGACCTTCTTCCAGGAGCAGTTCCCGATGCGCATGCGGGTCACCGGGTTCGCGGTGTCGCAGAACGTCGGCCTGGCCATCGCCTCGCTCTTCCCCACCCTGTTCACCGCGATCGCTCCCCCCGGATCGACCAACGTGCCGCTGGAGATCGGCTTGGTCACCTTCGGCATCGCGCTCGTCGCCGCCGCTGCCGCCTACTTCACCCCGGAGACCCGCGGCACGGCCCTCGCGGACCTCGGACAGCGGGACCCGATCGCCGAGCACTCGCCCAACGCAGCCGCCAACGCGTGACTGATCGGAAGAGGCGATGATGCGCTACTGCTTCACATCTCGGGTCGATCCCCGGCACCTTGACCGATACCGGGAGCGCCACGCAGCGGTCTGGCCAGAGATGTTGACCGCGCTTCGCGATTCGGGGTGGCGCAACTACTCCCTGTTCCTCGCCGAGACGGGCCTGCTCATCGGCTACTTCGAGGCCGACGACAAGGACCTGGCACAGGCGCGGATGGCGGCGACCGACGTCAACGCCCGGTGGCAGGCCGAGATGGCCGAGCTGTTCGCCGACAGTGCTCTCGGCGGGGAGGGCAACCCTGACGAGGGGTTCAGCTATGTCCCAGAGGTGTTCAACCTCAACGACCAACTCCGCGCCGTAGGTCTTCCGGTCGACCCCGAAGCGTCGACGCACTCAGCCTGACCTTTTGCGAAACCTGTTCTTGCACAAGCCTTCGGCCGAGATTGTCGGATCGTTGTGAACAATCGTCACCCCGATAAGATCAAGGAAGATCGATGTCCGTAGAAACGAGAACACCGCCCAAGCTGTGGCCGGTGAAGCACAGCCCACTGCTCCGGGCCCCGGAACGGTTCGTTTCCAGGACTGACATCCGGGAGCTCATCCAGCGGTCTGACCACCAATCTGGTCACGATCGAGGACCCCACCGGCGAGTTCCTGCTCCGACTGGACGACGGGCGGGTCATCGACACCAAGGGCTGGGCCGGGTGGGAATGGACCCACGGCGTCGGTCTGTACGGGATCTGGCAGTACTACAACCAGACCGGCGACCAGGCGATGCGCGAGATCATCGACTCCTGGTTCGCCGCACGGCTGGCCGAGGGCACCACGAAGAACGTCAACACCATGGCACCGTTCCTCACCCTGGCCTGCCGGTACGAGGAGACCGGCGACCGCACCATGGTGCCGTGGCTCGATACCTGGGCCGAGTGGGCCATGCGCAGGATGCCGCGCACCCCGCACGGCGGCATGCAGCACGTCACGCTCGCCGAGGAGAATCACCACCAGATGTGGGACGACACCCTCATGATGACGGTGCTGCCCCTGACCAAGATCGGCCTTGTGCTGGACCGGCCGCAGTACGTGCGGGAAGCGACGTTCCAATTCCTCACCCACGTCAGCTACCTGATGGACCGTGGGACCGGCCTGTGGTTCCACGGGTGGTCGTTCGAGGGCCACCATCACTTCGCCAAGGCGCGGTGGGCCCGTGGCAATTCCTGGGTGACGATGGTGATCCCCGATTTCCTCGAGCTCGTGGACCTGCCGGACGACGACCCGGTGCGTCGGTACCTGATCGAAGTGCTCGAGGCGCAGGTCGAGACACTTGCGCGACTGCAGCACGAGTCGGGTTTGTGGCACACGTTGTTGGACGACCCGACGTCGTACCTCGAAGCATCGGCGACCGCCGGGATCGCCTACGGCATCCTCAAGGCAGTCCGCAAGGGCTACCTCGATGCTCGCTACGCCGCGACGGCGGAGGAAGCGGTCAAGGCGGTCATCGCGAACGTCTCGGAAGATGGCGAGCTGCAACAGGTCTCGTTCGGCACCGGCATGGGATCGGACCTGGATTTCTACCGGGAAATCCCGCTGACATCCATGCCCTACGGACAGGCCATGGCCATTCTGTGCCTGGCCGAATACTGCCGCACCTATTACTAGACAACCATTCGAGTCCCGGCTTCAGCGCTCGCGACCGCATTCTACTACTGGGAGTAACAGTGATTCTCGAATCATTCCGCCTCGACGGCAAGGTTGCCGTGGTCACCGGCTCGACGCGTGGGTTGGGCCGGAGTGCTGCGGTTGCCCTGGCGGAGGCTGGAGCCGACCTTGCGCTGATCGACCGGAGCGCGGCGACCGAAACCGCGCAGCGGGTCAGGGATCTCGGTCGTCGGGTGCATCCCATCGAGCTCGACCTGATCCACGCCACCCCCGGCCAGCTCGACGAGGCGATCCAGTCCGTCGTCAACACGCTCGGTCGGGTTGACATTCTGGTCAACAACGCCGGGATCATCCGGCGCGCACCGTTGCTGGAGCATCAGGCCGCGGACTGGGACGATGTGCTGGCGATCAACCTGGACGCCGTCTTCCACCTGTCGCAGGCCGCCGCCAAGCGCTTCGTCGCCCAAGGCAGTGGGAAGATCATCAACGTCGCCTCGATGCTGTCGTTCCAGGGCGGGATCCTGGTCCCCGGATACACCGCCAGCAAGCACGCCGTCGCCGGACTCACCAAGGCCTTCGCCAACGAATTGGCCGCCCACGGCGTCAACGTCAACGCCATCGCCCCCGGCTACATGGCGACCGACAACACCGAACAGATCCGCTCCGACGAGGCCCGCGAGAAGGCCATCCTGGACCGCATCCCGGCCGGCCGCTGGGGCACCCCGGCCGACCTGCAGGGCCCCTTCGTGTTCCTGGCATCACCGGCGTCGAACTATCTCAACGGCGCGATCCTCCCCGTCGACGGCGGCTGGCTGGTCCGCTGATTCGAGCCCCCGGCCCACCCCTCACCACCCTGCAATTGGAGACCATCATGGACCAGCGATATGCGACCAATCCGCAACAGCTCACCACCTTCGACACCCACGAGTTGCGTGCCCAGTATCTCGTCGAGAACCTTTTCATCCCAGGCGAAATCACCGCCTGCTACACCCACCACGACCGGGTCGTGCTCGGCGGCGCGGCGCCGGTCGATGAACCGTTGCCGCTGCCGAATTTCGACGAGCTGCGCGCCGAGTTCTTCCTGGCCGGCCGCGAACTGGGCATCGTGAACGTCGGCGGCACCGGCACGGTCACCGCCGACGGCGAGACGTACACCCTGCCCACCGGTGCCTGTCTGTACATCGGTCGCGGAACCCTGGACGTGGTCTTCGCCAACGCCCATGGTGATCAGGACGCTGCCGGCGCGCAGTTCTATTTCTTCAGCGCGCCGGCGCACACCAGCTACCCGACCCAGCTGGTGCTCAAGGGGGAGGGCAACGCGCTCGAGTTGGGTGACCAGCTGACCAGCAACCGGCGGACCCTGAACCAGTACATCCACCCGAAGGGGATCCGCTCCTGCCAGATCATGATGGGTGTGACCGAGCTGCACCCGGGGTCGATGTGGAACACGATGCCGGCGCACACCCACGACCGCCGCACGGAGTGCTACCTGTACTTCGATGTGCCGCAGGACGCCCGGGTGATCCATCTGCTCGGCGAGCCCAGCGAGACCCGTCACCTGGTGGTGGCCGACCGGCAGGCGGTCATCTCGCCGTCATGGTCGATTCATTCCGGCGTCGGCACCGCCGCCTACTCGTTCGTGTGGGCGATGGCGGGGGAGAACCAGTCGTTCGACGACATGGACGCCGCCCCGGTGGTGACTTTGCGATGAGGTAGCCACCTCACGCAGTGCGGGCGCGCCCCGATCTGCTCGGACCTCGCACCACCGATCGATCGGTTGACGCCGGGCGGTCAGCTGGTCTCGCCGGCGGGCCGCAGGCGAGTGACGATGCGGGTGCGGGTCTCGTACGCCCGGGCCAGCGCATCGCGCGCCATGCCCACGCCGTGGGCATTCAGCCGGTAGTACCGCCTGCGGGGTCGCCCCTGCTCTCGCGGATCTGTCTGCTCCCAAGCACTGTCGACCCACCCCAACGATTCGAGCCGCGCCAGAATCGGGTGGATAGTCCCGCTGGGTAGACCCGTCGCCGCGCAGATCTGCAATCCGTACAGCTCCTTGCTGGGGTCTTCCAGCAGAGCGCGGAGCACCGCCTGGGTGGTCTGGGTCATGCGTGGTGCGGATCCCGACATGGTCTAATTCTACCTAGCACTGCGAACGACTGTGGACTCCCGATCGCTGGGCGTCGGCTCGCGGCACGAAGGGTGCTCAGGCGATCCGGCGGATCCGCCGGACGGCAATATAAATCAGCACCGCCGCGAGGGTGAGATAGATCGCGGTTTCGATGCCCTGGAAGAGCCAGAACCGGTCCGCGGGCTGGTAGAGCAACCAGTTGTAGTCGGTACCCGACAGGCCAGGGCCGCACGACGTGGTGCCCGCCGGACACGCTGCTTGAGCGTTGTCCAGCACGACATTTCCTGCCGCGTCGCGGATCTCCTGGGATTGGATCCAGTCACCGCTGTACGGATTGTTCTGTGGGGCGTCGCCCTGCATGGGGAAGACAAGTGTCTCCGGCGGCTGGTACCGGGGTCGGGCCAGCAGGGTGAGGGCGACCCGCAGGCCGACGAATCCGGCAAGAGTCACCGCCATGGCCGGCAACACCTTCTGCCAGATGGTGCCGGCACAGATGCCCAGCGCCACCGCGAACAGGGTGTACCCGATCGGTGCCACACCCTGCAGGTCGAAACCCAACGGATTGAAACGGCTCGACCCGGTCTGGCTCACCGGGTTCAGCCACCACGACATGCCGAGCCCGTACCCGGTCGCCACGACCAGCGTCGTGCCGCCGATGAGGGTGAACTTGACCGAAGCCCAGTGCCCGCGGCTCACGCCCTGGGTCCAGACCAGCCGGTGGGTGCCGTGCTCGAGCTCGCGGGAAATCAACGGCGCGCCCCAGAACAACCCTACGAACAGCGGCAGAAAGATGAACGGGATGGCGATCAACAGCACAGGTCTGAACTCGTTGTTGAACTGATTGATCGCACCGGAACAACTTTCGCTGCTCGCCGCAACCAACTCGCTGCTGCCAAGGGCCCGGAGACACTCCGGCAGACCAAGGTCGTCGAAGGAGTGGTGCATCGCCAGACCGGTCGGGATCATCAGCGCGGCCAGCACCGCCAGTCCGATCCCGGTGAACAGCGCCTGCTTCCGAAACTGCCTCCAGGCCAGCCAGATCATGCCGTCACCCCCCAGGCAGCGTGGCTGCCCTGGGTCTGGGTTTCGGCCAGGTAGCCAAGGATGACGTCCTCCAGGCTGACGTCATGCACCGTCCATTCCGGGTCGGAGAAAGGCCCGTCCGTTCGGACCAGCAGGGTCGATTGGCGATCGGTGTGACTGGCCCGGATGACGGCCGCTACGCCGCGGAGGTGATCGCCGCCATCACGTGGGCCGACGATCCGCCGGTGTTCGGCGACCAGATCCTCGACGTCACCGGCGAGCTGGACCGCGCCGGCATGCAGCACGATCAGGTAATCGCAGACCCGTTCCAGGTCGGCGAGCAGGTGGGACGAGAGCACGACCGTCGTGCCGGTGTCCGCGACGCTGCCGATCAGCGCCTGCAGGAACTCCCGACGGGCCAACGGGTCCAGGCTGGCGACGGGTTCGTCGAGCAACAACAGCCGGGGACGTTTGGCCAATGCGAGCGCCAACGCGACCTGGGCCCGTTGGCCGCCGGACAGCTTCCCCACCTGCCGGTCGGGTGGAATGCCCAACTGCGCCAACCGCATCCGGGCCAACCCGCCGTCCCATCGCCGATTCAGCTTGCTGCCCATCGTCACCAGCTCGGCAGCGGTGAAGTCCGCGTACAACGGGGTGTCCTGGGCCACGAACCCGATGTCGGCCAGGATCGCGGCGTTGTCGAACGGCGCGACGCCGAATACCCGCACCGCGCCTTCATCGGGGGCCAGCAACCCGACGGCCAGATGCAGCAGCGTGCTCTTGCCGGCCCCGTTGGGCCCGACCAATGCCGTGATCCGGCCCTTCGGCAGGCGCAGCGAGCAGTCTCGTAGCGCCCAATTCCCGGCCCGCTGACGGCCGTACCGCTTGCCCAGCTGATCCGTTTCGAGTGCCAGCTCGGTGTTGCTGTCCATGTCGGGTCCTCCCGGAATCTCAGGTCCTGCGGACTGCCGGTTGTGGTGGTGTCTGTGGGTGTGGCGGTGCTGGTGGGGTCGCGCGCGGGAGCGGGGGAGGGCGCGGCGGTCCGGCGTCGGGTGGGGGGTCGGGTGGATGGTGCGGTGCGGCGACCGATGGGCGGCGCGGCGCGGCGTCGGTCCTGGTCGCCCGGATGGTGGTGTCCACCAGTGCGACGATGTCGTCATCGCTGAGCCCGGCATCCAGCGCCCGCCGCAGCCACCGGATGAGGTCAGCGCGCAGCTCGGCCTGATTGGCCAGGGACGCACCGGCGAGCGTGCGGACGACGAACGTCCCGACGCCCGGACGGCCCTCGGCGAGCCCCTCGATCTCCAACTCGCGGTAGGCCTTGAGCACCGTGTTCGGGTTGATGACCAGTGACTGCGCCACGTCACGCACCTTGGGCAGCTGATCGCCGGGCTCCAGCAGGCCAACCCGAAGGGCCTGCTTCACCTGCTGGACGAGCTGCATGTAGGTGTTCACCTTCGACCGCCCGTCGAGGACGAACTCGATCACCGCGGCCACCTCCTATTGTCCTACGACAGTAAGACAGCGTCCTCGCGAGGCGGGCCGGAGTCAAGGGGTTGTGCCGGGCCGGGTGCGGGCGCAGCGGCCTGACGGATGCCCACGCCAGCGCTTCGGCGCCGAGAGTCTGACTTTCCCAGCACCCCTCCACTCGGCGCCGGTTTTCACCACTGAGCGCCAGAATCTTCCGGAGCCGAGTGTGCAAAAGCGGCGCCGAGTGGCTGATGCGCAAGGGCGCTTCGCGCTATCTCGGGCCGCCCCGCCATGAATGGCTGCAAGGAATGTCGAGAATCGATTCCGGAATGGGCCCACGCATTCGACGCCAGTGTGGTAGGCCGGCAATTGTCGGTCGGAAATGTTGAGCCACGTCCGATCTCGGCCCGGAATGTTCGGCCACGTTGATTTCTGGTGGGGTGGCCTGTCCCGGCCGCCACGATGGTGAACCGCCGGTCGTGCGGTCGGCCCAGGGGTGGCGCGCGCCATCGTCGACTTCCGGCGAGCGCGTGCGACGCTCGCGCGGTCGGGTTGGCGCGATCCGCACCGAGCGAGACCCGCGGGCGGTCGGCGGTCACCGGGAGTGCCCGGGACCTGCGGTGATGTAGGTCATCAGCGGCGGCGCCGACGCGTTTCCCGAGGGCGGCCAGGAGATATTCCGCGCGGAGAAAGTGAATCGATCAAGGCAAATCGCACAGCACACTGCCGAAATTCTCGATTACCACTTAGTTATCGCAGGAAAGAGACCCGAATGCCATTATCATCTTGTGGGTAATGCGACATTCGGTCTGGCGCGGACGCGTTCGATGGACGCCTCCGCTTGACAGCAGCACAACACCGGATACCATCCAGGTACCGCCACAGCTGACCCCGAAGCGGTGTCCCCAAAACAGGTTTCAGCCCACTGTGACCCAGGTAACCATTTTGTTGCTGTAACCCAGTCAACAAATATCGCGTTGTTTGTGACCCAGCTCACATTACAGGCACGGGAGGGTTTCATGGCCGAAGAGACCACGCAGGACAGATGGGATCCGGGCGTCCACAGCTACGCCTCGATGGGCTATTACGCCCCGGATTACGAACCGAAGGACACCGACGTCCTCGCGGTTTTCCGGGTGACACCGCAGGACGGGGTGGATCCGATCGAGGCGGGCGCCGCAGTGGCGGGTGAGTCCTCCACCGCGACCTGGACAGTGGTGTGGACCGATCGGCTGACCGCGAACTCCCACTACCAGGCAAAGTGCTACCGGGTCGACGACGTCCCGGGCCGGCCGGGCGAGTATTTCGCCTACGTGGCCTACGACATCGACCTGTTCGAAGAGGCGTCGATCGCGAACCTGACGTCCTCCATCATCGGCAACGTCTTCGGCTTCAAGCCGCTGAAAGCGTTGCGGCTCGAGGACTTGCGGATCCCCGTCGCGTATGTGAAGACGTTCCAGGGCCCCCCGCACGGCATCGTGATGGAGCGCGAGTTCCTCAACAAGTACGGCCGACCGCTGCTCGGCGCGACGGTCAAGCCCAAACTGGGCCTGTCCGCCAGGAACTACGGCCGGGTGATCTACGAAGCCAATCGCGGTGGACTGGATTTCACCAAGGACGACGAGAACATCAACTCCCAGACCTTCATGCGCTGGCGCGACCGCTTCCTGTTCGGCATGGAAGGCGTCAACAAGGCCATGGCGGACACCGGCGAGATCAAGGGCCACTACTTCAACATCACCGCCGCCACCATGGAGGAGATGTACGAGCGCGCCGAGTTCGCCAAGGAAATCGGCAGCGTCGTGGTGATGATCGATCTCACCATCGGATTCACTGCCATGCAGTCGATGTCGCACTGGGCGCGGAAGAACGGTGTGCTGCTTCACCTCCACCGCGCCGGTCACTCCACGTACACGCGGCAGAAGACGCACGGCGTCAGCTTCCGGGTGCTGTCCAAGTGGTGCCGGCTGATCGGCGTGGATCACCTGCATGCCGGGACGGTGGTGGGCAAGCTCGAGGGCGACCCGGCGACGACCCAGGGGTACTACGACACGCTGCGCGACGACCACATCCCGATGAACATGGCCCACGGCATCTTCTTCGACCAGGACTGGGCGAGCATGCCCGGCGTGATGCCGGTGGCATCGGGCGGCATCCATGCCGGCCAGATGCACCAGCTGGTGGACCTTTTCGGTGACGACGTCGTCCTGCAGTTCGGTGGCGGCACCATCGGTCACCCGTTGGGCATCGCGGCCGGCGCGGAATCGAACCGGGTGGCGCTGGAAGCAATGATCAAGGCGCGCAACGAGGGCAAGGACCTGCTCAAGGAAGGGCCGGACCTGCTGCGCAAGGCGGCGGCATCCTGCCATCCGCTGGAGGTCGCGCTGGCCACCTGGGGCGACGTCACCTTCGATTACACCTCGACGGATGCGCCCGACGCCGTCCCGACCGCGAGCCTGTAGGAGCGGACATGAAACTGCGTCACGGAGCCTTCTCCTACCTGCCCGATCTCACCGACGACGAGATCGCTGCCCAGGTGCGGTACGCGCTGCTCAACGACTGGCCGCTGTCGATCGAGTACACCGACGATCCGCACCCCCGCAACATCTACTGGGAGATGTGGGGGCTGCCGCTCTTCGATCTCGACGAGCCGGACGGCGTGATGGCGGAGATCAACGCCTGCCGGGCAACCTTCCCCGACCACTACGTCCGCGTGCTGGCCTATGACGCGCGGCTGGGACGGCAGACGACGGCGCTGCATTTCCTGGTGCAGCGCCCGGCCAAGGAGCCCGGCTTCCTGCTCACCCGGTCGGAGGGCAAGGACCGCCAGCAGACGTATTCGGTGCACTCGTACGCGACGTCGGCCGACGGTCACGCCCCTGGCCGGGCTTGAAAACAGCAATGACGGCTCACCGATGAGCAACCCCGAAGAACAGGCCTACCGTGGCGCTTGACGAGCACGCGTCACGGTCCGGTTTCCGGCTCTATCGGCCCGGTACGGCGGCCGCCGCCGTCGCCGCGTCCGACAGTGCAGCTACACCCGCGGAAGACACTGTGCTGGGCGACGACGCGACCCTGGATCTCACCACGGACGACGCGCGCATCCATGTCGAGGAAACCCTGGCCAGGCTCGACGCCGAACTGGTGGGCCTGTTCAACGTCAAGAAGCGCGTCCGGGAAATCGCCGCGCTGCTGCTGGTCGACCGCGCCCGCCGGCAGTTCGGTCTCGCATCGTCCCGGCCGACGCTGCACATGAGCTTCACCGGCGGACCCGGTACCGGGAAGACCACGGTCGCGCTGCGGATGGCGCAGATGCTGCACGCCATGGGGTACATCCGCAACGCCAACGTGCACGTCGTCACCCGTGACGACCTTGTCGGCCAGTTCATCGGTCACACGGCACCGAAAACCAAGGCGGCCATCGCCAAGGCCGCCGGCGGTGTGCTGTTCATCGATGAGGCCTACTACCTGTTCCGGCCCGAGAACGAACGGGACTACGGGCAGGAGGTCATCGAGATCCTCTTGCAGGAAATGGAAAGCGAGCGGGCGAGCCTGGTGGTGATCTTCGCCGGCTATCCCGACCGGATGGACACCTTCTTCTCGGCCAATCCGGGGCTGTCGTCGCGGGTACCGCATCACATCGCGTTCGAGGACTACACCCACGACCAGCTGGCCGAGATCGCCGAGCTGATGGTGGCCGGTGAGAATTTCCGGTTCGATGACGCTGCACGGAAGGCCTTCTCGGAGTACCTGGAGCTGCGGATGCGGCAGCCCCGGTTCTCCAACGCGCGCAGCGTGCGCAATGCCATCGAACGCTGCCGGCTGCGGCAGGCCAAGCGGCTGGTCGACCTGCGGCGGCCGCTGACGAAGGACGATCTTGTCACGCTGACCGCCGAGGACGTCTACGGCAGCAGCATTTTCGCCGGTGCCGAACCGGCCGCAACGACCAACGGTTCGCCGGCACTGGCGATCATCGACGCGGATGCCTGAGAAAGGACCCACGCCATGACCGAGGGACTCAAGACCCTGACCCGGTACACCATCGAGGAGGAGCATCGGCACCCCGGATCGACCGGTGAATTCTCCGGTTTGGTCAACGTGCTCTCCACCGCGGTGAAGATCATCGCCAACCAGGTGAACAAGGGATCGTTGATCGGCGGACTCGGCACCTCGCGCACCGACAGTGCGCACGGCGAGGTCGAAAAGCGGCTGAACGTGATCAGCAACGAGGTTCTCCTTCAGGAGACGCAGTGGGCCGGGCATGTCGCTGCGATGGTGTCCGAGGAGATGGACGGCTTCTATGCCGTGCCGGCCCGGTACCGGCGGGGCAAGTACCTGCTGGCCTTCGACCCGCTGGACGGCTCGAGCAACCTCGACGTGAACATGTCGCTCGGCACGATTTTCAGCATCCTGCGGCACCCCGACCCGGACACCGACCCGAGCGAGGCGGACTTCCTGCAGCCCGGGGTCGAGCAGGTCTGTGCCGGTTTCGCGCTGTACGGGCCGGCGACCATGCTGGTGCTGACCACCGGCCGGGGGGTGGACGGCTTCACCCTGGACCGGGAGATCGGCGCGTTCGTGCTCACCCATCCGCAGATGCGGATCCCGGACAACGCCTCGGAATTCGCCATCAACGCGTGCAACGAGCGCTTCTGGGAGCAGCCGGTCAAGCGGTACGTGCAGGAGTGTCTGGACGGCACCGCGGGAAACCGAGGCAAGGACTTCACTATGCGCTGGGTGGCCTCCCTGGTGGCCGACACCTTCCGCATCCTCACCCTGGGCGGGATGTACCTGGATCCCATGGACGCCATGGACCCGAACAGGTCCGGTGGTGTGCGGCTGTTGTACGAGGCGAACCCGATCGCGTTCATCATCGAGCAGGCCGGTGGCGCGGCGTCGAACGGCAGCGGCCGGGTGATGGACCTGATGCCGGACGGCCTGCACCAGCGGGTCCCGCTGATGTTCGGATCGAAGAGCGAGGTGCAGCGCATCGAGCGGTACCACGCCGAGTTCGCCGAAGGGGACTCGGGTTTCGACAGGTCGCTGTTCACCGTTCGATCGCTGTTCCGCACCAACTAGCCGGGAAGGACAAGCCGTGTCGGTCAAGCATCCCGTCGTTGCCGTCACCGGTTCGTCCGGTGCCGGAACGACGTCGGTCACCAAGACCTTTCAGCACATCTTCCGTCGTGAGGGCGTCACCCCGGCGTTGGTGGAGGGTGATTCCTTCCACCGCTACGACCGGAAGCAGATGAAGCTCGCGCTGGCCGAGGCCGAAGCCAAGAATGGTTCACACTTCTCGCATTTCGGCCCGGAGGCGAACCTGCTGGAGGAACTCGAGGCGCTGTTCCGGGAATACGGTGAGTCGGGGACCGGCAAGGTTCGCAAGTACCTGCACGACGAGCGCGAGGCGCAGCCCTACGGACAGGAACCGGGGACCTTCACTCCCTGGGAGGCACTGGAACCGGGCAGCGACCTGCTGTTCTACGAGGGACTGCACGGGGCGGCCGTCACCGACACGGTCGACATCGTCAGCCATGCCGACCTGTTGGTCGGCGTCGTGCCGATCATCAATCTGGAGTGGATCCAGAAGTTGCATCGGGACAAGACAACTCGCGGTTACTCGAGCGAGGCCGTCACCGACACCATCCTGCGCCGGATGCCCGACTACGTGAACTACATCTGCCCGCAGTTCTCCCGCACCGACGTCAACTTCCAGCGGGTGCCGACCGTGGACACCTCAGATCCGTTCACCGCGCGGTACATCCCGTCCGCCGACGAGAGCTTCCTGATCATCCGGTTCGCGAACCCGCGCGGTATCGACTTCCCGTACCTGTTGTCGATGCTGCACGACTCCTTCATGTCCCGGCCGAACATCATCGTGGTGCCCGGCGGGAAGATGGAGCTGTCCATGCAGTTGATCTTCACGCCGCTGATCCTGCGGCTGATGGAAAAGAAGCGTCAGCGCGCGGGGTAGGTTGGTCCGAGGCCCGGTCATCTCGAAGGGTTACTGCCGCTCAGCCGCCGCCGGCCGCCAGAGACTTCGGCGGCATGATCCCGTACCGGGGTGGGTCCTTCGGTTTGCCGCAGCGGGTGCACTGCAGATAACCCTGTCCGCGCATTTCGGGGTTGTCGTCCTGCACAACCGACGTAGTGGTGCCGGCCGATGCGGCACCGCCAGTCCTTCTTGACCTGCGGTGTGACGATCACGTCTCGCTCCTGGAGTGCTTGACGCAGGGGAATGGCGCCGACGAGCAGGGTGAGGGCCTGGCCGAGCTGCCCGAGCGTCCGCAGTTCGCACAGCTCCGTGCTGAACTCTTCGCGGTACCGGTCGCGCGCATCACCGGGGAGGACCAGCACCGTCAGCGCAATGAGGCCGCGTGCCGGCCCGACCGGGTGTGGACCGATCATCGCAACGCTCCGATATCCGGGAGAGCTGTCTGCACCGACTACATCATCCCGCCGGGCATGAACGGGGTGTTGTTGCGCGCGTAGGTCTCGATGTCGATCTGCTCTTCGTCCTCGGGCTCGAAACGCTCATTGCACCGGAAGCATTCGTGATACGGACGGCCGTACATTTCCGGATTGTCATCACGGCGCCACACATAGGAATGGCGTCCGATCCGGCAGCGCCAGTCCTTTCGCACAGGGGCGGTGACCGCGACATCACGATCGTTCAATGCCCGGCGCAACTGCACGGCACAGGCCAGGATGCCGGCCGCCTGGCCGAGCTGGGCGGGTGCGCCCAGCTCGCAGAGCTCGGTGCGGAATTCCTCGCGGTACCGGTCGCGGGAACCGCGGGGAAGGACGATCACCGTGAGGGCGATGAGTCCCCAGGCTGGAAGGATCGGACGCGGGCCGATCATCGCGTCATTCTCCTACCTCAGCCGCCGGCAATGCCGGGCCCGAGCACGTTCGGTGGCATCGGGCCGTAGGACGGCGGGTCCTTCCGCTTGCCGCACTTGGTGCACTGCAGGTAGGCCTGGCCGCGCATTTCGGGATTGTCGTCCTGGACGCCGATCCAGTGATGCCGGCCGGTCCGGCAGAGCCAGCTCGTGCCGGACGGGATGGTGGCGGTCATCGCTCGCTCCTTGGGCTGTGTGGCAGGCGCGCTTCCGCGACCAGTTGCCGGTCGGTCATGACGTTTCGCCGGCCGGCCGAAGTCGTCCGGGGGCAGTGGATCTCGCCGATCCGGCGGTGGCCAGCGCGCCGCGAATCTGCGCCAGCCCCTGCGGGTTGAGCCGGTAGTAGCGGCGCCGCGGCCAGCCCTGTACCCGCTCGGCCGGCGGCTCCCAGCCGCTGTCCAGCCACTGCAGCGCCTCGAGTCGGGCGAGCACCGGGTAGATGTGGCCGGCGCTCAGCCCGGTGTCGGCGCGGATCTGCGTGCCGTGGTGGTCGCGTGTCGGGTTCGCGACCAGGGCGGTCAGCACCTGTTGCGTTGTTCCGGTCAACCGGAGACCGCGAGACATGGTGTTACTCTACTTAGGTATGCAGCGTCTGACAAGACCCAAGTAGGACAAAAGGGACCCTGGTCCTGCCACCCCGATGAGTCCGGAACGCGCGAGGGAATCCAGGTCCGGCTCTGATCCCGGTAGGTCGTCTGCGGGATGATATGCGGGTGGATCACGACGAAACAGATGATGATCCTTACGCCTGGACGGAAGACGACTATGGACCGCTGTCGATGGGCGCGGCGGTGGCTCTGGTCAAGGGTCGGACTCCCACGGAGGCCTTGGAGATCCTCGGCGCTGACTGCGAGGTCGGCATCGCCGCCGCCGTGGAGGTGCGGGAATGGGCAAACCAGCAGGACTACTGGAACTACGGAACCGCACTGGAGGCCGGCACACTCGGCGACTGGACGATTGTCGTAGAATTGAATGGGTTTAGAGCCACCAACCGCGAGCTGCTGAGCCTCCTCAGCGAGGGCGGGGAAGCTGTCGTCATCTATCGCAACGTCAACGCGTTGTCGTCGTTCCAGTACGCCCGTGGCGGGCAGATCGTCAGAGAGTTCGACCCGCTTGGTGATGCCTCCCACGACGCTGCATTCCGCCTCCCCGAGGAGGAGGGCATCAGTTTTCCCGGAGACAACGGCGAACTTCACCCGATGAAAGGGGCGTTCAGCCTCGCTGAGCGACTGACCGGGATCCGGCTCAGCGCGGCCGACCTGGAGAATGCGGATCAGCGCATCGCAGTCGGCCTGCGGCCGTAGTGGTCACCGACCTGTCCGGTGCCGCTGGATCAGCTCCCGATAATGGTCGAACGACGCGCGTGGGTGACGTTCGAGAGTTCCCGGGTCCACCCGCACCAGACCGAAGTGCCGGGTGAATCCCTCGGCCCATTCCCAACCGTCCAACAATGACGAGTAGAAATAGCCGCGCACGTCGCAACCGCCGGCCACAGCGTCGGCGACCGCGGCCAGATGCCCGTCGAGGTAGCCGATACGCTCCGCGTCGGCTAGCACCGATCGGCCATCGGTGCCCGTGACATCCGCGTAGGCGCAACCGTTCGCGGCGACATACAGCGGCGGTAGTGAGGGGTACTCGGCGGTCAGATCGGTCAGCAGTCGGGTCAGCGACGCGGGTTGCACCGGCCAACCGGAATCGGTGCGCGGAAGGCCGGGGATGTCCTCGAGGGTGAATGGCACGGATGAATTCCCGTGTGCCGCGGCGACCACTGTGGGGTGGTAGAAGGTGACACCGTAAAAGTCCAGCGGCGCCGAAATAACTTCGAGATCACCGTCGAAAATGACATCGTCCGCGACGCCGGGCATGCGCAGGATTTCGTCCGGATAGCGACCGCGCAGCACCGGGTCGGTGAATTGCCGATTGTGGTAGGCGTGATAGCAGGCCGCCGCCGCACTGTCCGGCCGGCTACCGGAGGCCGGGTCGACGGTGGTGTGGTGATTGACGATGCCGACCCGGCTGCTGGTGGCCGACCGCAGCATCTGCACGGCCACGCCCGTGCGCGAGCAGTTGATGATGGGTGGCCTGGAACGCTCCGCCGAGCAGCGTCAGTCCAGGGGCGTCGATGCCAACGGCGTGGCCATAGGCCATGTGCAGCAACGGTTCGTCCAGCGTGGTCCAGGCCGCTACCCGGTCGCCCAACGCGGCTGCCGCCATTGCGGCGTACTCCGCGAAGCGCTCGGCGGTCTCGCGGATCAACCAACCGCCGTGCTCCATCAGTTCCAGCGGCAGATCCCAGTGGTAGAGCGAGACGTAAGGCTCGATGCCCGCGGCCAGCAGCGTGTCGACGAGCCGGTCGTAGAACCCGAGCCCGGTCGGCGACGCGGGCCCGGATCCGTGCGGCTGCACCCGCGGCCAGGAGAGCGAGAATCGGTAGGCGCCAACGCCGAGGTCGGCCAGCAGGGCCAGATCCGCGGCCCAGCGGTGGAGGTGGTCGACGGCGACCTCACCGGATGTGCCGTCGGC
Source organism: uncultured Actinomycetota bacterium (assembly GCA_963709895.1). Lineage (GTDB taxonomy): Bacteria > Actinomycetota > Actinomycetes > Mycobacteriales > Nakamurellaceae > Nakamurella. Next base: position 150,882 of record CAVPYD010000028.1, read on the forward strand.
GATCGTGCCGGGGACGGCGGCGAAGACGTCCCAGATGGACGGCGTCCGGCCGCCCACCGATGCCCCGCCCTCAATCTGATAGGCGGCGGTTGCCACGCCGAACAGGAAGCCGGGAGGCAATGGCGGGTGCTGAGTTTCAGTCTCCGGGGTGGTGGACATCGGTCAGACTTGCTCCCCGGTCAGCGATCTCGGTCCAGCCGCCCTCGGTGCTGAGCACCGCGAACGCGCAGGCCGAGAAGTGCCGCAGACGCTGCAAGCCGGGGTGTTCGCCGCCGGTGGACGCGGGCTCGGTGCCGCCCCCGGAATAGGTCGACGACAACTGGGCCGTGGTCGCCAACTCGTAGGCGGTCGCCGGGATGCCCGGCGCGTGACCGATCACCAGCAAGGTGCGGGCGTCCGCCGGCGTTCGGCCGATCACCTCGACGATGTCGTCGATGCCTCCGCCGTAGAGCTCGTCGACGAACTCGACAGGGGCGGCGATCCCGGTGGCCTCCAGCGTCTGGCGGGTCCGCGTTGCCGTGGAGCACAACACGGCATCGACGGGGCTGACCTGCGATCGGATCCACTGCCCGGCCGCCGCGGCGTCCCGGGCGCCGTGGCTGGTCAGTGGCCGGTCGTGGTCGCGGTAGCCACCTGGATGTGCGGCCTCGGCATGGCGCATCAGGATCAGCACTCGGGAATCTTGCATACCTGGGCTCCGGTGCGGGTGTGACGTGCGGTGGTCGGCGGTGACGGTCTGTCGATCATGCCCCGGCCGGTCCGACCTCGCAGGCCATTCCCTCGGACGTGTCCGGATCCGCTCTCTCGCCGCAGGTGCGGACGGCTCGGGTGACGGTGTGTCGCGGCCCGGACAGAGATTGCGCTGCCGGCGGGGTTGAAACCGGCTCCTCATCGTGGTCTGATGGAGACCTGGTCCAGACAAGGCGCCAGGAAAATCCTGATACTCCAGGAGAATCCTGTGCCACCTGACGACCTCTTCGACGGTTCGACCATCCAGCTCGCCCGTCCGCAGACCCCCACCCCCACGATCTCCTCAGCACCTCCGCGCGACCGGGCCATCCGGATGCGGGAGATGCTCGACGACATCACGACCTGCGACGATCCCGTCGAGCAACAGCGCAGGCGCAGGTCGGTGATCATGGAATACCTGCCGGTCGCGCGATCCATCGCGGGCAGGTATGCGGGCCGCGGCATCGAGCGGGCAGACCTGGACCAGTTGGCGTTCCTCGGCTTGGTGAAGGCCGTCCGGCGTTGGCTGCCCGGCCGGAGCGAGGATTTCCTGCAGTTCGCGGTGCCGACGATCGTCGGCGAGATCAAGCGGTACTTCCGTGATCATTCCTGGCTGGTCCGCCCGCCGCGTCGGATCCAGGAGTTGCGAGCAGCCATCAACGAGGCCGAGCAGCTGCACTGGCAGCGGAACGGTGCGCGGCCGACCGATACCGAGTTGGCCGAACTGACCGGTGTCACCGTCGCCGAGGTCTCCGAGGCGCGCGCCGCGACCCTGGTCTGCCGTCCGCCGTCCCTGGATGAGGAGCACGGCGCCGGCTGGGCGATGGCGCAGGGCGCCGGGGAGCGCGACGCCGAACTCGACCGGGTCGAGGACAAGATCGCGGTGCAGCGACTGCTGGCGACCCTGACGGATCGCGAGCGCCAGGTGATCGAGATGCGATTCGGCAACGGTTGGTCGCAGTCCCGGATCGGTGCGGAGATCGGCGTCAGCCAGATGCAGGTGTCCCGGTGGCTGCGTGCCATCTCGCAGAAGCTGCGGGACAACTGGGAGGTCTGACGTCTGGGAGGTCTGACGTGTCGCTGAGCACTCAGCGAACGCCGTCAGCACCGCTGAACATGACCGCTCCTCGCCGCCCGACCGAGCCGGGCGGCGAGGAGCATCACGTCACTTTTCGGAGCCGCTGATGGCTGTGGGCGTCGGGCTGGCATGCGATCTGTCCGGCCGGCCCGCGCCGTCGGACGTCACCGCCTCGCCGTCCAATTCGAAGCCCGAGTTGCGGTCCTCGCCCGGCAGCGCTCCGGTCCGGACCAGGCTGCTGGCGATCTCGTGCAGCTTGACGTTGTGCTGCTGTGAATAGCGACGCAGCACCGCGAACGCCCGCTCTGGCGCCAGCCCGAACCGCTCCATCAGGATGCCCTGCGCCTGGCCGATGAGATGCCGGGAGTCGATCGCGCGCCAGAGGTCCTGCTCGGCCCGGAGGCGCGCGAGTGCCACGGAGGCGTGCGCGGCGACCACCCGCGCGATCTCGACCTCGTCCTCGGCGAAGTCGTCGCGGGACGGGTAATACAGGTTCAGCGCTCCGAGCACCCGATGGTCGGTGAACAGGTTGAGGCTCAACACGCTCTGCAGTCCGAGTTGGGCCACCGCGGGGCCCCAGCGCGGCCACCTCGGGTCGGTGGCGGTGTCGACGATCAGATACGCGCCGCCCTGTTCGGCGGCGCGCAGGCACGGCCCCTCGTTCAGCTGGTACTGCAGCTCGTCCGCCTGCTCGACCAACGAATCGGAACTGGCGGCGGTCTCCACGATGCCGTCGGCCCTGACCAGCGTCACGCTGGCCCGCTCACAGCCGCAGCTGGCGATGGCCAGATCGACCACGGACTGCAGCGCCTTGCGCACGTCGGGGTTGTCCGCGACCTGCCGCGCGGCCTCGGCCAACGTCGATTCGGAGACGGCACCAGTATCCGGCATCGTCATGGCGTACCTCCGTCCGCGAACCCCAGGTTCATCATGCACGCCTGCGCAGGGTACTTCCCCCAGATCACCACTGAGGAACTGAGCGGTCAGGGAGAAGCGTTGGCTGGGCCGCCCGCCGTGTCAGGGTGACGACATCAGATCCGGTCAGTGCGGATGCGGTAGCGGGCTGCTGGTCAACGGTGCCGATGGGCCCGAGTAGTGCCGCAGTCCGTGCGGCTCCTCACAATCGGGTTCGGCCGCGATGATCTCCCCGGCCGCGGTGAACGTGTCGGCGTGGTCGACCTGCAGGGTGGTGTGATCGATGCGGTAGCGGTTGTTCAGCAGCGCCTCGAGGTCGCGGCGGACGTGGTGGCAATCGCCGGTGGGGTCGACCAGGACATGCGCGGACAGCGCGGGCATCCCCGAGGTGACGTCCCAGATGTGCAGGTCGTGCACCTCGGCCACGCCGGGCCTGCCGGCCATCGCGGGCCCGATCGCATCCGGGTCGAGGCCCTGGGGCGCGCCCTCCAGGAAGATCCGGCCGGATTCCTTGACCAGGCCGTAGCCGGCCTTGGCCATCAACCCGGCGACGATCAGTGCCGCGAGAGAGTCCGCCCGGGTGAAGCCGGTGAACACGACGATCAGGCCGGCGAGGGCAGTGGCGATGAACGCGTACAGGTCATTGAGGATGTGCTGGAAGGCGCCCTCGACATTCAGGCTGGACCGGTTCGCCTTGCTGATCAGCCATGCGGCGGCGATGTTGATCACAATTCCGACCATCGCGGTGATGAACACCAGCAGACCATGTACATCCGGCGGGTCGAACAGCCGCCGGATGGCCTCGTAGGTGAACCAGGCCGCGAGCAGCAGCAGGGTCAGCCCGTTGGCCTGCGCGGACAGGATTTCGGCCCGCTTGAACCCGTAGGTCCAGCGGCCCTGCGCGGGCCGGGCCGCCAGGTTGATCGCCCACAGCGCCAACGCGATCGACGCGGCGTCGGTGAGCATGTGCCCGGCGTCGGAGATCAACGCCAGCGATTGCGCGATGATCCCGACGATGACCTCGGCGGCCATGAACGCCACGATCAGGGCCAGCGCCCCGGACAGGTAACGCTTGTCGGCGTCCGGATTCACCCCGTGCGAGTGCGCGTCGTGCCCGCCACCGTGGTCGTGCCCGCCACCGTGGTCGTGCCCGCCACCGTGGTCGTGCCCGCCACTGTGGTCGTGCTCGTGGGCAAGGTCGTGGGAATCGTGATCGTGCGCGTGGGCGCTCACCGCGAGCCGACCCGATCCCGGATCGGCGGGCCGCAGTACTGCTCGTCGACCGCCAGCACCACCCCGAGCAGATCGGTCAAGGCATGCCGCAACCGGTCGTCGGCCAGCTCGTACCGCACCCGGCGGCCCTCCGGGACCGCGACCACCAGGCCGCATCCCCGCAGGCAGGTCAGATGGTTGGACAGACTCTGCCGGGACACCCCGATCAGATCCGCGAGGTCCGCTGGGTACGCCGGGGCGTCCCGCAACGCAAGCAGCACCCGGCACCGGGTCGGGTCTGACAGGGCGGCGCCGAACCTGGCCAGTACCTCACCGTGCGTGAGAGCTTCCACGGGCCGAACCATACACGCATCGATGTATACAGCGCTCGGTGGACAGCGGCTCAGGCGTTCTTGTCGCGCGGACGCCCGGTCCGGGACACCGCGCTGGACGGGTCAGGATTGGCGAGGTTCGCCTTGATCACCACGATCTTGTCGCCGGGCTGGAAGACCTTGACCCCACCCGAGTCGAATCGGTGCGAGACCCCGTTCCGGATGACCGTGAGCACGATCTCGCCGCGCGCGCTGAGCCGTGCGGGCGCGAGCCCGACGTCCTCCGGCCTGACCTCCCGCTCGGAGATCTGCAGCCCGGCGACCGGTTCCAGCAGGTCCTCGATGAGCTCGCCGGCGTTCGGCGCGATGATCGACAGCCCCAGCAGCCGCCCCGCCGATTCCGCGGTCGGGATGACGACGTCGGCACCGCCCTGCCGCAGCACCCCGATGTTCTGCTCCTCCCTGGCCGCCGCGGCGATAGTCGCGGTGGGGGCGAGCCGGCGGGCGGTCAGCGTCACCAGCACGCTGGTGTCGTCCCGGTCGGCCGCCACGATCACCCGATGCGCGCTGGGCACCGCGGCCTGCCGGAGCACTTCCTCCCGCCTGGCGTCACCGAGCACTCCGACGCAGCCGTCGGCGGTGGCGGCCTTGATGTTCGCGCCGTTGGTATCGACCACCACGATGTTCTCCGAGGGGTAGCCCTGGTCGATCAGGGCGCGTACCGCGGAGCGGCCCTTCATGCCGTACCCGATCACCACCGTGTGCTTCTTCACGCGCTTCCTCCACCGGGTGGTCCGGAACTGCTGCCGGCTGCGTTCGGTCAGCACCTCGATGGTCGTCCCGACCAGCACGATCAGGAAGATGAACCGCAGCGGGGTGATCAGCAGGATGTTGGTGATCCGCGCCGACTCGGTGACCGGGGTGATGTCCCCGTAGCCGGTGGTCGACAGGGTGACGGTGGCGTAGTACAGGGCCGAGACCCAGGTCTGGATCGTGCCTTCCAGGTCGCGGTAGTCGTCACGCTCCAGGTAGACCACCGTGGTGGTGATGACGACGCACATCACCGCGATGAAGATCCGGAACATGATGGCGCGGAGTGGGCCGTGCTGCTTCTCCGGCAGCGCAAGGCGCGCTGGGCTCTCATCCGCCACAGAACCGCACCCTACGCGGAGATTGAGCCCTCAACGTGCGGCGCCCCGTCGGGTCCGGCCGGTCAGCTGTTCGCAGTCAGTTGCCGGGACGCTCCCGGTCGGCCAGGAACGCCTCGAACTGTGCACCCAACTCGTCGGCCGTCGGCAGCGGTGCGGACTGCGCCAGCAGTCCCCGGCCACTGGCCGACACGAACGCGTCGTACTGCTGCTCCAGTGCGCTGACGATCTCCGCGACCTCGTTGCTCTCGGACAGCTGCTCGGCCAGTTGCGCGCGCACGGTCGCCGCGGCCTCGTCCAGTCCGGTCGTCGGCAGCAGCAGCCCGGTCGCGTCCGCGGTGGCCTGGATCAACGTCCGGGCCGTCTCCGGGTACTCCGAGCGGGCAATGTAATGCGGCACGTGCGCGGCGAAACCGATGGTGTCCCGCCCCGCCTTGCCGAATCGGTATTCCAGCAACCCGACCGCGTGCCCCGGCACCTGCACGGTGCCCAGCCAGTCCTCCTGCTCGGGCAGCAGTCCGGCCCGGGTCGCGTGGCTGGACATCCCGGTCGGCCGGGTGTGCGGCACCGCCATCGGGATCGCCATCAGTCCGACGGTCAGCCGGACCTGGAAGCGGTCGACGACCTGCCCGACGGCGGCGACGAACCGTTCCCACTGCGAGTCCGGCTCCGGGCCGGAGAGCAGCAGGAACGGTGTCCCGTCGGAGTCGCTCAGCTGGTGGATGACCAGCTCCGGCGCCTGGTAGTCGGTGAAGGCGTTGGCCTGGTACGTCAGGATCGGCCGGCGCGCCCGGTAGTCGATCAGCTGGTCGACGTCGAAGGTGGCCAGCACGCTGTGCTCGAGGCTGTCCAGCAACTGGGTGACGGCCAGCCGCACGCCCGAACCGGCGTCGATGTACCCGTCGAGGGCAACGATCATCACCGGCTCGCGCAGATCGTCGATCTGCGGTTGTTCCAGGTGCAGCTCGTACAGCTCGCCCGGGTCGGCGGTCATGGTGTCCGTCCTGGTCTCTCGGTCGTTCGTTCTCGTGACCCCATCGTCACCCGCCCCCTACTCAGGCGGCAACGTCGGGTGCCGGGTGCTGATTCCCCGCCGTCTCTGCGCGGCGTGCCGATCGGTCAGCTGAAAACAATGGTCCGCGCGCCGTCCTGCAGCACCCGATTCTGCAGGTGGTACGTCAACCCGCGAGCCAGCACGGCTTTCTCGATGTCCCGCCCGCGGCGGACCATGTCGGCCGGGGAATCGCCGTGATCCACCCGGATGACGTCCTGGTCGATGATCGGTCCGGCGTCCAGCTCCGCGCTGACGTAATGACAGGTCGCGCCGATGATCTTGACTCCGCGCGCGTACGCCTGGTGGTACGGGCGAGCTCCCCGGAACGACGGCAGGAACCCGTGGTGGATGTTGATCAGCCGACCTGCCCACGCATCGCACAGCTCGGGCGGGATGACCTGCATGTACCTGGCCAGCACGATGGCGTCCGGGTCGTGGGTCTCGACCTCGGCCCTGATCTGCGCAAAGGCGGCCGCCTTGCCGGCCTCGTCCCTCGGCACCGGGATCTGCGGTGAACGGCAGTCCGAACATCTCGCGCCACCGGGCCGAGGTCGGGGTGGTTGCCGATGACCACGCCGATGTTCGCGGCCAGCTCGCCGGAATGCCAACGGGCCAAGAGCTCGTACAGGCAGTGGCCTTCCTTGGAGACCAGCAGCACGATCGTCTTCCGATCGGCGCTGTCCACCACCTGCCAGTGGTCGGCGGCCAGGTCGGCGGCGACTTGCCCGAACTGTTGGCGCAGCCCGTCGATGCCGAAGTCGACCGAGTCGGCGCGGATCGCCTGCCGGGTGAAGAAGCGGCCCGACTCGTCGTCGGAGTGGTAGGCGGCCTCGGTGATCCAGCCGCCGATGTCGGCCAGGAACGTGGTGATGCGCGCGACGATGCCGGTGCGGTCGGGACAGCTCAGCGTCAGCACGAAGCGATGGTCGTCACCCACGGTTCGTCATCGTGTCACGGCCTCGTGCAGTCGGGACACCTGCGACCGGAGCCGGCCGTCAGCTCCCGAGCCTGGTCTTGGTGAACTCCTCCTCGTTGCGGAACAGCTTGCCGACCTGCTCGACGACGACCGCCTCGATCTTGGATCCGAACATCGGGATCGGCACGACGGCCTCGCCGTCCACCGTGATCTTCGAGCCGTCACCGTCCGGGATGAGCGTCATCGTCCCCTTCAGCGATGCCGGCGCGCCCTTCACGACGACCGAGAACTGCGCGGTGTAGCCGTCACCGTCGGCGTGCCAGTCCTCGACCCGTTCGGTGGCCGGGTCGCCGGGGATCATCGAGGCGACCATCGAGGGCAGCACCGAGGACGGGATGCTCTGCCGGGTGACGATCTTCACCGCGTCGTCGGTGGCGTCCACGCTGACCACCGTGGAGTCGAGGCCACCCGCGTCGTGCAGCCGGGACTCGATGAAGTCGTGGTCACCGAACAGCGCGAACACCTCCGCGGCGGGTGCGTCGTAGTGCTGGGAGATGGTCAGCTTGGTGGGCACCGTCGGCGCTCCTGATTGTTGTTCGCTCACCGAAACGGGTGACCGATGGGTATGGCTGCCAGCGGCCTGTTCGGACCGTGGGTCCGTCGATCATCACCGGCCCACACTCCGTCCGCAACCTCCCCGTTCGAGTGGGCGTGAGTCGTGTTCCCTGCCGGGTGGGCCGGTAAACGTTACGGTCGTCACGGTCGGTTCGGTGCGGATCCGTGCGCGGGTGGCGTCGAACTGCTGTGACGCATCATCAGCCGCATGTGAATGACACGAGGAGCAATGCCAGTGGCCAGTCATCCGCTCGATTCCCTGAGTGCCGAGGAGTTCCGGCGCACCACGGCCGCGCTGCGGGCCGGCGGCCAGCTGACTCCGACGCGACGGTTCGCGTCCATCACGCTGGACGAACCCACCAAGGCGGCGGTACTGGCCTGGCGCGAGGGCGACCCGATCGAGCGCCGGTCGCTCAGTGTGTTGTGGGACAGGTCGGACAACAAGACCTACGAAGCGATCGTGGCGTTGGCCGCTGATGGGGCAGCCGGCGACGACGGTGGTCTCGTTCGATCACATTCCCGGTGTGACGCCCAACTTCACGGTGGACGAATGGCACGACTGCGAGGTGGCGCTCAAGCAGGACCCGAGGGTGGTGCAGGCGCTCGCCGAGCGCGGCATCACCGACCTCGACCTGGTGCTGATCGACGTGTGGACCTACGGCCACGCGGTGATGCCGGAGCAGTGGCGCGATCGCCGGCTCGGCTGGGCCGACGTCTGGGTGCGGTCCAGCCCGACCGGCAACCCGTACGCGAACCCGCTGTCCGGGCTGAAGTTCATCGTCGACATGAACACCATGGAACTGCTGGACATCGACCGCGCACCGGCCGTCGACCCGGCGCCGGTGATGGGGGAGTACGAACCCGACCTGGTGCCCGGCCAGACCCTGCGCGATGACATCAAGCCGCTGCACATCACCCAGCCCGACGGGCCGTCCTTCGAGATCGACGGCAACGTGATCCGTTGGCAGAACTGGAGTTTCCGGCTCGCCTTCAACTACCGCGAGGGCCCGGTGATCCATCAGGTCACCTACGACGACCACGGCACCGAACGGGACATCGCCTACCGGATGTCGTTCGCCGAGATGATCGTGCCGTACCGGGACGCCAGCTTCGATCACTACCGGCGCACCGCGTACGACATCGGCGAGTGGGGCCTTGGCTACATGACCACCTCGCTCGAGCTGGGCTGCGACTGCCTTGGCGAGATCCGTTACGTGGATGCCACTCTCACCGACAGCCTGGGCGAACCGTTCGACATCAAGAACGCGATCTGCCTGCACGAGGAAGACAACGCGGTGCTGTGGAAGCACATCGACTCGATCAACGGTCGGGCCGAGGTGCGCCGGCAGCGCCGGATGGTGGTGTCCATTCACGCCACCGTGGCCAACTACGAGTACCTGGTCTACTGGCGCTTCTACCAGGACGGCAACATCGAGTGCGAGGTCCGCGCCACCGGGATCATGGTCACCACGCCGTACGCCGAAGGCAGCGATGCGCCGCGCACCGGGACCGTGGTCGACCAGCGCACCTACGCCCCGTACCACCAGCACTTCCTGGTCGCCCGGCTCGACATGGACATCGACGGCCGGACCAACACGGTCGTCGAGGTCGACTCGCAGGCCGAGCCGATCGGCCCGGACAACCCGCACGGGCTCGCGCTGACCACCAAAGCGACCCCGATCGCGTCGGAGTCCGAGTCCGCCCGCGACTTCAACTGGGAAACCCAGCGCGGCTGGAAGGTGGTCAACCCGGAGAAACTCAACGGGCTGGGCACCCCGGTGTCGTACAAGCTGGTGCCCGGCGCGGCGTTCCCGGTGATGATGGACCCGCAGTCGCCGCAGTACCTGCGGGCGCCGGTGATGGGTCACACACTGTGGGTGACCCGGCACCATGACGACGAGAAGTGGCCAGCTGGAACGTATCCCACGCAGAGTGCGACGGACGACGGGCTGACCCGGTGGATCGCCGACGACGAGCCGCTGCTGTCCACCGATGTGGTGCTCTGGTACGTCTTCGGCATTCACCACATCACCAGGCCCGAGGAATGGCCGATCATGGCGGTGGACGCGGTGTCGTTCTGGCTCAAGCCGTTCGGCTTCTTCGACCGCAACCCGTCGCTGGACGTGCCGCCGCAACCGGGGCACGGTCGGGCCGTGGTGGAGGGCGCACCGGAACACGCCACCGGGCACGGCACCGCCGGCCACGGGCCGAGCTGCCACTGATCCTTCCTGAAGCCGGTGCCCGGCCCCGATCAGTGGGGCCGGGCCAGGATCTCGCCGTGCGGAACCAGGAACCAGCCGTCCTCGGCTGCCGCCCACGCGAGCCAGGCCTGCCGCATGTCCTGCAGGTCGTCCTTGCTGGCCCGGCCGCTGGTCACCGCCTGGTCTGCCAGCGCGGACTGCACGATCCGGTCCGCCCACATCCCGCCCCACCAGGCACGGTCGTCCGGCGTCGCGTAGCACCAGACGCCGGCCGACGCGGTGGTGTCGACCAGTCCGGCGGCATGCGCCCAGGCCAGCAGGCGCCGTCCCGCATCCGGTTCGGCGTGGTTGTCCCGTGCGCAGGCCCGGTACAGCTCGAGCCACGCATCCAGCCGCGGGTCGGCCGGCCACCAGGTGAAGGCCGCATAGTCGGCGTCCCGAGCGGCGATGACACCGCCCGGGCCGGCAGACTCTGGCCATCTCGCGCAGGGCGGCGACCGGGTCGGTCAGGTGCTGCAGCACCTGATGGGCGTGCACCACGTCGACGCTCGCATCGGGCAGGTCGAGCGCGTAGACGTCGCCGATCTCGAAGGTCACCGAATCGACGCCGGCGTCGAGGGCCGCGGCTCGCGCCTGTCCGAGCACGTCATCGACCCGGTCGATGCCCGATCACCTGGCCGGGCGCGACCCTTCTGGCCAGGTCGATGGTGATCGTGCCCGGCCCGCAGCCGACGTCCAGCAGGCGCAGGCCGGGACGCAGGTGCGGCAGCAGGTAGCCGGCGGAGTTCTCCGCCGTTCGCCACCGGTGCGAACGGAGCACGCTCTCGGCGTGGCCGTGGGTGTAGGTGTCCTCCACCCGGCTCACCCCGGCCCGCCCGCCCGGCGCCGGACTATCCGCCACCGCCGGCTCCGGACAGCACGGTGAACATGCCGGTGACCAGCAGTCCCAGGATCAGGAACATGATGACCGTGGTGACCGGCCGGGGCGGCGGGGGCATGGTGGCCAGGCCGCCGACGGCGGCCATCAGCCCGGCGCAAATGCCCAGCGCCAGCCAGGATGTCAGCAGTGGACTCATGAATTCGTCCTTTCACGACCCGTCTCGGCGCTTATCCCAGGACAAGTGCCAGCGTGAACACTATGGCCGCGGCGAGTGATGCGCACCCGCGCACGTGGTTCCACCTGGTCCAGCCCCGCTGGTAGCCCACCCAGTGAGCGGCCGCATCAGCACCGTCGGGGTCGACGCTGTCCAGGGCGTTGTTCCGCGGGACGTGATAGCCCGCCGTCAGCCCGAAGGAGCCGATCAGATAGAGCAGCCCACCGGCCAGCAGCCACACCGCAAACCCATTGCCCCAGAGGAACAATGACCAGACCGCGACGGCAAGGCACACTGCGCCGGTGCCCAGGAACAGGCCAAGGAACACTGGCGTGAGTGCGGCACGATTGATGGCCTGCATGGCACTGACGCCCTGCGGCGCCGGCAGTCGGCCGAGGGCCTTCATCACCAGCGTGGAGAAGGCGACGAACACCCCGCTGACCACCGCGCAGCCGAGTGCGGCGACAACGGTCAGGACGATCAACGCCGTGCTCATCGCACCGTCACCGCCGGAGCCAGGTGCGACGGCCGCCACACACCTGAAGCGGCGGCCCTGCGCGCATAGTCCCGAAAGTCCCGCGGGGCGCGGCCGAGCGCGCGGCGCACACCATCGGTCAGCTCGGCGTTCCGTCCGTCGAGGACCTCGGAGAACAGGTAGTTCAGCAGCTCGATCACCGCCTGCGGCACACCCTGCGCGGCCAGCCCAGTGGCGTACTCCTGCTGCGACATCGGGACATAGCTGATGGTGCGACCGCAGGCACGGCCGATATCCGCGACCGCGTCCGCGAAGGAGAGCAGCCGCGGGCCGGTCAGTTCGTAGAGCCGACCCACATGCCGGTCGTCGGTCAGCGCCGCTACGGCGACGTCGGCGATGTCGTCGGCGTCCACGAACGGCTCGACCATCGACCCGGCGGGTAGCGCCACCTGGCCTTCGAGAACCGGCTCCAAAAGATAACCCTCGCTGAAGTTCTGGTTGAACCAGCTGCATCGCAGGACCACCCATTCGATGCCACAGGACCGCACCGCACGCTCTGCCTCCGCCGCGCTCGGCTCCCCGCGACCGGACAGCAGCACGACCCGCCGAATCCCGGCGTCGACCGCCGCAGCGGCAAACGCCGCAATCACGGCCGGCGCGCCCGGCACCGCCAGATCCGGGTGGTACGCGAGATAGGCGGCCCGCACGCCCCGGAGGGCGGCCGCCCATCCTGCCGGTTCGTCCCAATCCAACGCAGGTGACCCCGCGCGCGAGCCGATCCGCATCGGCAGGCCGCGGGCGGCGAGACGATCGGCGATCCGGCGTCCTGTCTTGCCGGTGCCGCCGGTGATCAGGATGAGGTCGTCGGAGGGTTCTTGGACGCTGTGTTGATGGCTGGTCATGTTCTCAGTAGACGACCAGTGGCTGAGACGCTCCATAGCTCAGAAGCGCAATTTCATGTTCCTTCGTCTCACTGTGCCGTATCTTGGGCCGATGGACGCCCTTGCCGCCTTGCTGGACGGACCGCGCGCACAGGGCGCGTTCCTGCTCAGGTCGGTCCTGGATCCGCCCTGGTCGTTGCGGATCCAGGACGAGGCCCCGCTGACCCTGGTGGCGGTGGTCCGCGGCGAGGCCTGGGTGCTGCCGGATGCCGGCGAACGGGTGCACCTTCGCGCCGGGGATGTCGCCGTGCTGCGCGGGCCTGAGCCCTACACCGTCGCCGACCAGCCCGGCACCCCGCCGCAGGTCATCATCCATCCCGGTCAGCGGTGCGAGATTCTCGGCGGCGACCCGATGACCACCATGGTCGACCTTGGCGTGCGGACCTGGGGTAACAGCCGTGACGGTGCGGTGGTGATGCTCACCGGGACCTATCAGATGCACGGCGAGGTCAGCCGCCGGCTGTTGGAGGCGCTGCCGGGGCTGGTCCTGGTCCGCGAGAGCGAGTGGGCCAGCCCGCTGGTGCCGCTGCTCGCCGGCGAGATCGTGAAGGACGAGCCAGGACAGGAAGCCGTCCTCGACCGGCTCCTCGATCTGCTGCTGATCGCCGTCTTGCGGGTGTGGTTCGCCCGGCCCGACGCGCGGGCGCCGGCCTGGTACCGGGCGCAGCGAGACCCGGTGGTGGGAAAGGTGTTACGGATGATCCACCACGATCCGGCGGCGCCGTGGACGGTGGCTTCGCTGGCCGCCGCGGCAGGGGTGTCCCGCGCCGCGCTGGCCCGCCGGTTCACCGAGTTGGTCGGCGAGCCGCCGATGTCCTTCCTTGCCGGGTGGCGGTTGGCGGTCGCCGCCGATCTGCTCCGCGAACCCGATGCGACCGTTGGGGCGGTAGCCCGTCAGGTCGGCTACGGCAGCGCTTTCGCGCTCAGCACCGCATTCAAGCGGGTGCGGGGGATCAGCCCGCGGGAACACCGGATCGGCGTCGGCTCGACAGCCTCGGCGTAGGCTCGCTGACGAACGCTACGCCGAATGGGGTCGCCAGGAGTTACCCCGATCACATTGAGCGATCAATCATTGAGCGTGCAGCCGGCATGCCGCAGAATGAGCGAACGGCGCGATCAGTGCAGACAGCATCGCGAGCGGGCTCGGATAGCCTCGTCGATCAAGAAGCGATCGCCGGATGAGTCAACGGAAGGCCCCCGAGGGCTGACCGCTGACATCTCGAGGACCGACAGATCGATCGGTCTGTTCACATAGGGCCGGGGGGCTCGTTCCACTGATGACATCCACGTTTCCACAGCAACCTGGCACCATCGCCAAGGTGGTCATTCCGGCTCCCGCCGGGACCGATCCGGTTGACGACTTTCCGGTGACCGCAGGCAGAACGACAGTCCTTGTGGTGGACGACCATCGGTCGTTCGCCGATCTGCTGGCGGCAGCGCTGGATACGGCGTCGTCTTTTCGCTGCGTCGGGACCGCATCCACCGCAGCGGAGGGAATTGCGCGAGCTGCCCAACTCCGGCCGGGGATTGTGGTGATGGACATCCGACTGCAGCAGCACGACGGACTGACCGCCGTTCGCCGAATTCGTGAGGTTTCTCCCGAGACGGTGATCGCCGTCGTCACCGCGCACCGTGAACCGGAATGGATCGCGCGGTCGGCGCAGGCCGGGGCATCCGCGTTCATTCCGAAGAACGGGTCGCTGAAGGAAATGCTGCATGTGCTGAGCACCATGCAAGCCGGGCAGATGATGGTGGCGCCGTCGGCGTACACCGGCCCGCCATCGGGCCCACCCGCGTCCGGCGGACCCGTCCCGACGGTGACCCCGCGCGAACTGGACGTGCTCCGTTGTCTGGGGAAGGGCATGGCGGCCAAGGGAATTGCCAGGGTGTTGGGAATCAGCATGCACACCTGCCGGGGTCATGTGAAATCGCTGCACAGCAAGCTCGGGGTCTCCAGTCAACTCGAGGCGGTCGTCAAGGCGCAGTCACTCGGTCTGATTGGAACGAGCGGACAACCCGAACCGGGGCCCGGCGCCTGAAAAGGGTTGGGTGGTCGTCGAGGATATTGCCGACTTTGCCGCGCTGAGCCGGGCGAGGTCGGGTCCCGCGACGGCGCGGTTCGGCCCGGCCCGGCGCGCCATTGGTCGGGCTGAGCCGGCAATGCGCCACCTCCCGCGGGCGCTTCACGCCATGTCGCGGGGACCTTCGTAGCGGGATATTCCCCGCTGGACTCAGCAAGGAAAGACGCTCGCCCCTACCCCCGGCGACCGGACCCGCAAAGGCTTGAGGAAGGACATCACCACACCGGGGGGTAGCGGTCATGAGGTCAGGATCATTCGCGCACGGCAACGGGTTTCGGTCGGTCACCAGCATCGCGGCGGCAGGGTTGTTGCTGTCACTGGGGTCGATGACGGCATTGGCCGCGCCGGCAGCCGCCGCTGCGCCGCCGCCGACGGCAGCCGCTCCCGGCAACTTCACCGGCTGGTCCCGTGATTTCGTCGACGATTTCGACGGGCCGCTCAACACCAGCGTCTGGAGCAGGTACGAGACCTCTTCCGACGAGTCGGGAATGCTGTCGGAATTCGACAAGGCCAACGTGACCACCAGTGACGGGGCGCTGGTGCTCCGAACGTACAACGCCGGCGGTGATGACTGGCGAGCAGGCGGGGTGTCCAGTGCTGCCGGGTTCTCGGCGGCCCAGGGCAAATGGACGATGCGCGCGAGATTCGACCGGGCGTACGGGATCGGCTACGCGTTCCTGCTATATCCCAAGGGCGGAGGTTGGCCTCCCGAGGTCGACTTTGCCGAGGGCACGGCCGGCGGCCCGCGGGTCATGTCCACCCTGCACTGGTCGCCCGCCAACCTGACCGATTCCAGGTTCAAGTACGGCTTGGACATGACTCAGTGGCATACCTACGGAGTCGTGCTGAGCAACGACAAGGTGGAATTCACCGTGGACGGCGTGGTGTGGACCACGATCAACAACGCCGGTTCGCCCAGGATCGCGATATGGGTGGGATTCCAGTCCGCCGCCAAGGCCCCGCTGCCGACGGCCACCGGTGAGGTGGTCAATTCGACCACCCCGCTCGACTCGAACATCTACATCGACTGGGTCGCGCATTGGAAGGCCGTCTGAGTACAAGTGGACCGCACGGCCCGCACGGCCCGCACGGACTCGTGCGGGCCGACGCCGCGTGGCACCATCTCGGGATGGCGTCGCCGGCCGATGGAATCGCCGCACCCGAAGGGCCCCGCTGGGCCGTGTGGGCTGGAGAAGTTGGCGGGGAAGGCGTCCCAGCACAGCACGTTTCCCGCGTGCTCGACACCTTTGGAGGACAACACCATGAAGGCAACAGGCCGTGCCGTCATCGTGGCCATCGCCGCGGCGGCAGCGCTCAGCGTCACGCCTGCATCCGGCGCTGCGTCCGATTCGGAGAGCCGGGACGCCGCGAAGCACTCACTGAAGTTCGATGTCAAGTTCCGGGACTTCCAGAAGAATTACCTCGATCTCGGAGCCCCCGGTCCAACAGTCGGCGATCTCATCGTCTTCCAGGACCGCCTGTTCAGCACTGACCGGCACCGGCAGGTTGGCGTTCAGGGTGGCACCTGCACCGTCACTTCGGTGCCGCCTGCGGTCCTTCAGATTCACTGTGTGGGTACCGCCTCGCTTCCCGGCGGGCAGATCAGCTTCGAGGGGCTGGCCACCGACGCGCCGGTCAAGTTGCTGGCCGTGGTCGGCGGAACCGGCGGCTATCAGGGGGTGTCCGGCGAAGCGACGCTGGTGGAGAACGGGGACGGCACTGGCACCGGCCAGGATGACGGCACCGGCACACTGACCATCGTGATGCGCGGCGCACGCAGCTGATCGGCGCATCGGTCACCCATCGGCAGACCAAGCGCCTTCCTTCGACGCGCCGATCCATCAGTGCTGTCCTGACGGGCCGGTGGACGCCGGTCGGATATCGTCAGCGCCATGACGTCCGGGGTGCAGCCGGCCATCCGGGGGCCGCGGGTTCCTCCGGCATCGACGGCGGCGACCGGTGACCGTGAGGGATGGGCATGACAACCTGCCTGCTGGGCGAGCGGTACCAGTATCAGCTCGGTGACCCGGTCGGCCGTGGCGAACTGTCGGTGGTCCATCGCGGGCGGGACATCCGGGTGGAGCGTGACGTCGCCATCAAGATGCTGCGTACGGACCTGGCTCGAAACCCCGCCGTCCAGAAGCGTTTCCGGCGGGAGGCGCAGAACGCCGGGACTCTCAACCATCCTGCGATCGTCGCCGTCTACGACACCGGCGAGACGCCGGCCGCTGCGGGCCGGGTCCCGTACATCGTCATGGAGTACGTCGACGGCGAGACGCTCGCCGAGCTGCTGGCCCGGCGGGGCGCCCTGGCGCCGGAGCAAGCGGTCAGCATTGCCGCCGAGATCTGTGCCGCTCTGGATTTCTCGCACCGCCAGGGCATCGTGCACCGGGACATCAAGCCCGGCAACGTCATGTTGGCCCGTTCGGGCGCCGTGAAGGTGATGGATTTCGGCGTCGCCCGCGGGGCTCGTGACGGCGGGGGAACGATGACGTCGCCCTCGGCGAGGATCGGAACCGCTCACTACGTGTCGCCAGAACAGGCTCGCGGCCAGCAGGTGGACGCGCGGACCGATGTCTATTCCACCGGGTGCGTGTTGTACGAGATGCTCACCGGCGTGCCGCCATTCACCGGTGGCTCGGCGATGAAGGTGGCCGACAGGCATGTCCGGGAAGCCCCGCAGGCGCCCAGCTCGCGGGTGCCGGCGCTGTCACCACAGCTGGACGCGATCGTGCTCAAGGCGTTGAGCAAGAATCCGCTGAACCGCTACCAGACCGCGGCAGAAATGCGCTCGGATCTGTTGCGGGCGTCCGCCGCGCTCCGCCCTGCCCCCAGCCCCGCTCTCGCGATGGCGCACGCCGGGGCGACCGCCGCGACGGCTGTGCGGGAGCCTGGCGGCGATTCCACCCCGCTGATGGCCCCGCCGGTGCTCGAGGCGCCGGAATGGATGTGGCAGACCGAGGAGGACAAGCCGCCGGCCCGCGGGTGGGCGCTGGCAGGTGCCGGCGCCTTGGCCCTGGCGCTGGCCATCGCGCTCTGGCTGACCCTGCGCGTGGTCACGGCGCCGCCCACGCCGCCGATGGTCGCCGTGCCCGACCTGACCGGGATGACCGTGTCCCAGGCCACCGCACAACTGGAGTCCAGCCACCTCGAGCTCGGCACCGTGACCAAGATCGGATCGGCGCCGAAGAGCAAGAACAAGGTCGTCGCGCAGCGCCCGTCCAGCCAGACCCAGGTCGATCAGAATTCGCCGGTCAATCTCGAAATCGGCACGGGCGTCAAGGAATAGCTCGCTGACGGAATGCGCTAGCTCGCGCTGACGTCGACGACCGTCCGCATCCAGGGGTGGATCAGGCATTCGAAACGGTGCCTGCCGACCGACAGCGGCGCGGAGCTGACGGTAGCCCCGGGGAAGACGAACAAGGGATCGGGGTTCAGCGGAATCGCGGGCGGCGTGCCAGGCGGGAGCGCGGCGTTCAGTTGAGGCACGAATCCGGCGCCGAAGTTGGCGACCTCGGTGAAGGTGTGGGCTTCCCCACCGATGTTGGTCGCGGTCAGGGCCTGGCCGCGCTTGAGATCGACGTGGTCCTCCTTGAAGCGCCACTTGTCGTGGCCGCCATCCTGCGGGTTCAACTTCTCCAGGAACCGATCCAGGGTGACGCCGCCGTCCTTCTCACAGGGAATGCCTGCCGCCACGAACGACGCCGGGTCGCACCGATCCTCTATCCGGACCTGTCGGCCGTCCCGTGCCAGCGCCTCGCCGGGAAGGGTGACGATCAGGAGCATCGCACCAACGACAACACCGAGCCGCTTCATCATTGCTGAACCCTTCGTCGGATCCATGTGCCCCTTGACGATGCCAAGGGATCCATCCTTGGGCGAGTCGTTCAAATCGTCTCCCCCCAGAATGGGTTCGGCCGTTCGTGGGAATCGTTTCTCGTGCTCATGGATTTCGACGACGGAGCGACCGTTGCGATTACCCCACTGAAATGGAGCCGACCGTCGACAGCGTCACATCGGCGCCACCGGGGCAGAAGTCATCGCCCGACTCGGAACCGCGAACTATCGAGTGCCAGCTCCAGGCGGACCCCAGAGATTCCAGGGACGACAGCGGAAACGCGGCATGCACCCCACGGTCCGCAACATGGACGGCATCGTCCAGCCTGACCGGATCGCCGTCTGCCGCGGTGGCCACATAGGCTTCCGGCGCGCTGCCGTCCCGAAGTTGTATTCCCAAGTACAGCACGGCGTTTCCATCGCGGCTCCGCGCCTCCACCGCCATGGAGAGGGTGCCGCGATCCGGGAGGGCGTTCGCGAAGGAGAACGCAACGACGAGCTGATCGCCCTGCCCGACCATGATCACCCCGGTGCTGTCCACGCCGCCGGCGTCCGCGCCATCGTCCGTGCACGAGGTGTGGAAGGTGCCGTCAACGGGCAGCCCGGTTGGAGCGGCGAGAGAGGCTTGTCGGTCATCGCCGTGCCCGTGCTGCTCGCTGGTGGCCCCGGCGCAACCGCAGAGCAGCACAGCGAGGATGAGGCTCAGCAGGCACCGAATCGGGTGCCCGCGGCGAACGCACATGACCGGCTTCACCCTCCACTCGGGCCGCGTGGCAGCGTCGGATTCGAGGAAACTGTCGCATGCCGACCGCGAAGGCGCGAACAGCCCCGGCGAACAGGCAGTTCCTGCCGATGGTCTCGGACAGGCTGGACGAGGTGGCGTGAGTACTTGGGCCCATACCGCCTGGGGTATGTGGTCCAGCGCGCCCGGGGGATGGTCCCGCTCCACAATGGAGCCTATTACCCGGTAAGATAGGTGCCTTCGCATGGAAATCCGCGACCTTTATCGGCACTATCACCGTCAGTGTCGTCACGACTCATCAGGGGCAAGTTTTCCTTCTGCTCAGCGATGGTCGATGCATCCTCATCTACTCCAGGTCGCGGAAGTCGACAAAATACTTGAGCCAACTGAGCGAACGCGGTCACAATGCCACACGCTTATGCTTTTGATATCGCCCAGACAGGGCGGTGGGCGCCCACAGCACCCAGGGCTTAAGGAGACCGTCATGGTCAAGCTCTACGTCACACTCCTCCTGTTCGCCGGCGACGTGAAAGATCGCCTGAGAAGAGAAGACAGCGGTGCCACCGCTGTCGAGTACGGACTGCTTGTCGGATTGATTGCGGTGGTCATCATCGGCGCGGTCGCATTGCTCGGCACGAAGCTGAGCGGATTGTTCACCACGGTTGATTCCAAACTTCCCGCCGGCTCGTAATCGGACACACCTACCAGTGACTTTCTGAACCGACGCGGCGATCCTTTCGGGTCGCCGCGGCGGATCCGAACCTATGATCTGATCACGTGGAGAGTTCATGCCATGAAGCGCGTGGGTTCAGCTTCAGCGTCAGATTCCGGTGCCGTCGCCGTCGAATTCGCGCTCGTCATGATCCCCTTGCTCCTGATCTTGATGGGCGTGATCGATTTCGGCCGAGCCTACAACCAGCAAATCACGCTCACCGAGGCCGCCAGGGCGGGGGCCCGGTCGATCGCCGTTCAGAACAATTCGACGGCCGCTGCGAACAGTATCGAGGCGGCCGCCGCGGGCGCCGGGATGACCAGGGCATCCGGGCTGAGCTTCGACCCGTTGCCGGCCTGTCCGACGGGTGCAGCGGTTCCTGCGACCATCACGGTGACCGTGAGCTATCCGCTCACTTCCCTCACGGGCTGGTTCGACTCTCTCTTCAGCGGTGACCATCTCACCGGCAAGGGGATGATGAGATGCGGCGGTTGACTGATGACGACGGCGCTGTCGGCGTCATGGTGGCCCTCATGATGATCCCCCTGCTGGTGTGCACGGCACTCGTCATCGACATCGGTTCGGCCTACGCCCGCCACGCCGAGTTGCAAACTGCCGCCGACGCCGCTGCCCTGGCGATCGCCCAGGATTGTGGTGCGGGTGCCTGCGGAAACATCGGTGCCACGGCTTTTTCCCTGACCACCGCCAACGTCAGGTCGGGAAATGCCACCGCCTCTGCAATTCCGAGCGGTACCACGGTGACGGTTACCACCACATCAACCGTCAATTACTTGTTCGCGCCGGTGATCGGCATCGACAGCGGGGCCGTCGGTGCCAGGGCGACCGCGAGTTGGGGTGCGCCGATCGGTGGTCGGGCGGTATTACCGGTCATTTTCTCCTGGTGCGCCTTCTACCGGCAGACCCATGGTGGCATTCCCTCACCGACCAGCCAATCAATCCAGTTCTCCAAGGAAGACACCACCAACTGCACCGGGCCGTCCGGAAATGTGGTGCCCGGGGGATTCGGCTGGCTGAAGATCGATTCCGGCGGCGGCTGTACGGTGACCTCGAGCGTGACCGGGATAGTGCATTCCGACCCTGGGTCGTCCGGCCCCTGTAATGACTCCTATTACACGGCGCAGCTGAACAAGACGGTGCTGCTCCCGCTCTTCGAGAAATATGGCGGGACGGGCACGAATGCCTGGTACCAGGTCTACGGGTACGCCGCATTCAGACTGACCGGCTTTCACTTCCAAGGGAGCCACAACTGGCTCAATGGCTATTTCCTGGTTTTCGTGTCACCGTCCGACGCCTGGCGCTATGGCGCAGGCGCTCCCGATCTCGGTGCCCGCGTTGTCAGCTTGACCGGATAGGAAACGGTTCGTCATGAAGACTCGCCTGATCGCAGGAATCATCGCCGTCGTGCTCGCGATTGTGGGCACGGTGGTGCTGGTCGGCTACGTCAGGGGAGCCGATGCGCGGGCCATGGCGGGCCTGGACACGGTCCAGGTGTTGGTGGCCGCCGAGCCGATACCGCAGGGTGCGCAGGCCGCCGACGTCGCGAAACTCGCGGCGCTGAAAACGCTGCCCGCCACCGCCGTGTTGCCCGACCGCATCACCGGTCTCGACCAGATCGCCGGTCAGGTGGCCCTGGTGGCGCTGGAACCGGGAGAGCAGCTGCTGGCCGGCAAGTTCGGCCCGTTACCGTCCGACGCCCCGAAGGAACTGGTCATCCCACCCTCGATGCAGCGCGTCACCGTGCTCCTCGACCTCGCACAGGCACTCGGTGGACAGGTCGAGGCCGGCGATACGGTCGGGGTGTTCCTGTCCGTGACCGAGAGCAAACAAACCCATTTCGTTGCGCACAAGGTGCTGGTCACCCTGGTCCAGAGTGAGGCGTCCGGCACCACGGGCACCGCAACCGCCGAGCCCGGCAAGGCTGCCGGTGCCGCTCCCGCTGATCTCGAAGCCAAACTGCTGATCACCCTGGCCACCACCGCCCCGATCGCCGAGAGGATCGTGTTCGCGGCGAACTTCGGCACGGTCTGGTTGTCCGACGAGCCGCAGTCCGCGGATGAGTCCGGCACCCAGACCATCGACGGAACGACGGTGTCCAAGTGAGCGGCATCGTGGTGTCCAGCACCTCGGACGAGTTCGCCCGCCGGGTCCGGCTGGCGGTCGGTGCCGACAGCGTTCGGGTGCTGCAGGCGGCTTCGGGTCGGCAACGTCGGGCCGGCGACTCGGGAACGACAGGGCGGATCAGCGATCCGATGGCCATCGTCGTCCAGGTGACAGCGGCGGAAATGCCGGACGTCCTGGTCTTCGGCCCCGGGGTGCCGACCGAAACCGCGCTTGCGGTGGCGAACTTCCTCGATGAACGCCACCCGGGGACCAGCGTGGTGCTGGCCACCGGCGTTGGCCCGGACGAATGGCTGGCCGCCATGCAGGTCGGCATCAGGGACGTGGTCGACCCCGACGCGGATGTGGCGGACCTGCGGGTCGTGCTGGAGCGGGCCGCGGTGGCCGCGATCGCTCGGGCAAGGGCGGCCGCGCCGGCGCTGGCCGGTCGGCTGCGGGGCAGGGTGATCCCCATCGCCTCCCCGAAGGGCGGTTGCGGAAAGACCACCGTCGCAACGAATCTGGCCGTCGGGCTGGCGAAGCTGGCGCCGAACGAGACGGTGATCGTGGATCTCGATCTGCAATTCGGCGACGTGGCTACGGCCCTGCACCTCACTCCCGAACACGGCCTTGCCGAGGCACTGTCGGTGCAGCATCTGGATGCGATGGCGCTCAAGACCTTCCTGGTGCCGCACCCGTGCGGCCTGTACGCGCTGTGCGCTCCCGAGTCGCCGGCGCGGGCCGACACGATCACCGGCGAGGACGTCGCGACACTCATCGGGTTGCTGGCCGATGAATTCCGATTCGTGATCGTCGATACCGCGCCTGGTCTCGTCGAGCACACGCTGGCCGTGTTCGACCGGGCCGACGACGCCGTGCTGGTGGCCGGAATGGATGTGCCGAGCATCCGTGGGCTCGCCAAGGAATTGGCCATCCTGCAGGAACTCTCGCTGACCCGGATGACCCAGCACGTCCTGGTCAACTTCGCGGATCGACGGAGCGGGCTCACGGTCAAGGATGTCGAGACGGTCATCGGTACGGGCGTCGATGTCGTGCTGCCGCGATCGAAGGCTGTGCCCCTGTCGACGAACCGCGGTGTACCGCTGCTGCAGGACGCCGGCCGCGACGCCGTCGCTAAGCAACTCCATCGGTTGGTCGCCCGGTTCCAGCCGCAGCTCAAGAAGTCCACCGGTCATGCGGCCCGGCACCGGGCGTGGGCGCGATGAACCTCTCAGAGCGACTGGAGGCCGCGTCCGGTGTGGCACGGATCGCCGCGACCCCACTCGGGGCAACTCCGCAGTCACCCCCGCCCATCGGGACGCGCCGCACGCCGCCGCCGGGGTCGGCCGTTCCGCCGATCGACGCGTTGGGGGCGTTGCGGGAGCGCGCGAGCAAGTCGCTGTTCGAACGGCTTGGTGTCCGATTGAACGACGCCAGCCTGGACGAGGAGCAGTTGCACGCGCTGGTCAGGGAGGAACTGGCGCACGTCGTCGAGCAGGAGCATGTCCCGCTCACCACCGAGGAGCGGCAGCGGCTGTTCCACGACGTCGATGACGAGGTACTCGGTTACGGTCCGCTGCAACGCCTGTTGGACGACACCTCCGTCACCGAGATCATGGTCAACGGGGCGAACATGATCTATGTGGAACGCGGCGGCAAACTGGTGCGCACCACCGCCCGGTTCGCCTCAGAGGACCATCTCCGCAGGGTCATCGAGCGCATCGTCACCCGGGTCGGCCGCCGGATCGACGAATCCTCTCCACTGGTGGACGCACGTCTTGCCGACGGCTCCAGGGTCAACGCCGTCGTTCCGCCGCTGGCGTTCAACGGCTCGTCGTTGACCATCCGCAAGTTCGCCAAGGATCCCTTCGACGTCGGCGACCTGATCGCGTTCGGCACGTTGTCCCCGGAAATGGCCGAGCTGTTGCACGCCTGCGTGCAGGCACGGCTGAACATCATCGTTTCCGGCGGAACCGGCACCGGCAAGACCACCCTGCTCAACGTGCTGTCCTCGTTCATTCCGGAGAACGAACGCATCATCACCATCGAGGACGCGGTGGAATTGCAGCTCCAGCAGGAGCATCTCGTCCGGCTGGAGAGCCGGCCGGCCAATATCGAGGGCAAGGGCGAGATCACCATTCGCGATCTCGTGCGGAACTCGCTGCGCATGCGGCCCGATCGCATCGTGGTGGGGGAATGTCGTGGCGGCGAGAGCCTGGACATGTTGCAGGCCATGAACACCGGGCACGACGGGTCGCTGTCGACGGTGCATGCCAACTCCCCACGCGACGCCATCGCGCGGCTGGAGACGTTGGTGCTGATGGCCGGCATGGACCTGCCGCTGCGCGCCATCCGTGAGCAGATCGCCTCCGCGGTCAATGTCATCGTGCAGATCAGCCGGTTGTCCGACGGATCCCGCCGGGTCACCCACGTGACCGAGGTGCAGGGCATGGAGGGCGAGGTCGTCACGCTGCAGGACGCCTTCGTCTTCGATTTCGCCGCCGGGGTGGACGTCAACGGTCGGTTCCGCGGTAAGGCGATCCCGACCGGCGTCCGGCCGCGCTTCACCGATCGGTTCGATGACCGCGGAATCGTGCTGTCGCCGGCCGTGTTCGGCACACCGGTCACCATCAGGGGCTCGCAGATGACCGAGCCCCTGGTGCTGATGGCCGGCCTCGCAGCGATTTTCGCAGCGATCGGCGTCGGATTTCTCGCCCTGCTGCACTCGCGACCTCGGGTGTCGAAGGATCGCCGGAGCCCACCCGGCGTCGTGACGCCGCCCAGCGCCCTGGCCGGACCGGCCGAACGGCTGTCGCACGTACTGGGCGGAATCGTCGGCCCCGCACGGGCCGCCAAGCTGGCCTCGACGCTGGACCTTGCCGGACTGGCGATGAGCCCTGGTGACTACCTGCTGATCGTGTCATCGTCGATGCTGGCGGCGCTGGCCGTCGGCCTGATCGTGTCCGGTTGGATCCTCGGCGTCCTGCTGACCCTGGTCACCCCCGTGGTGGCCACGCAGTACCTCAAGCTCCGCACCGGTCGTCGTCGGGCCGCGTTCGCCGATCAACTCGACGATTCCTTGCAGCTGCTGGCGGGCAACCTGCGGGCCGGCCACAGCCTGTTGCGCGCCATGGACACCGTCTCGCGCGAAGCGGAGGTGCCGACCTCGGTCGAATTCGGCCGGGTGATCAACGAGACGCGGGTCGGTCGTGCCCTGGGCGAATGCCTCGACGACACCGCCGCACGAATGGCGAGCCAGGATTTCACCTGGGTCGCGCAGGCGATCGCCATCCACCGCGAGGTCGGCGGTGATCTCGCGGAGGTGCTGGACAGCGTCAGCAACACCATCAGGGAACGCAACCAGATCCGCCGCCAGGTGAAGGCACTCAGCGCCGAGGGCCGGATGTCGGGCTACGTGTTGATGGCGTTGCCCGTTGGTATCACCGGTTTTCTGATGATGTCGAATCCGGCCTATCTGACCAAGCTCACCCAGAGCCCGATCGGCTGGGCACTCATCGGAAATGCGGTCCTGATGATGATCGTCGGCGGACTGTGGCTCCGCAAAGTCGTGTCATTCAAGTTCTGAACTTCCAGCACGGAGGGGGCCCCACGATGCCACCGCTGGTGACCGCCGCAGCGTTGACCATCGCCCTGGCCGTGGCCGGCATCGGCTGGCTGGCGCTGGTCCCGCGAGATCACACCCGCGAGGACATCCTGGCCAACGCCGCACACGGACTCGACTCCTGGCCGCCAACGGTGGCGGTCAACCGCCGACTCAGGGTTCCGGCGCAGGTGGGCCGGCTGATCACGCCCCCCCGGACCCTGGCCAAGCTCGACCGCCTGCAGGCACTGGCCGGACGTCCGCCGGCGTGGACGGTGAACCGCATCCTGCTGGCCAAGATCATGCTCCCGCTAACCGCCGGCGTCCTCGGCCTGCTGTTCGTCAGCGCCGATCCCGACGGCTTCGCATCCTGATAACGGAATCGTCGTCGTGGTCTGCTTCTTCGTTCCTGACCTGCTGCTGCGCAGCAAGGGCCAGGAGCGCCAGGCGAAGATCGCCCTCGAACTCCCCGACACCCTGGATCAGATGACGATCGCCGTGGAGGCTGGCCTTGGGTTCGAAGCGGCGATGATGCGCGCAGCAAAGAACGGGACCGGTCCGTTCGCGCAGGAATTGATCCGCACGCTGCAGGACATGCAGGTGGGTCAATCCCGCAAGGATGCCTATCTCGCGCTGGCCGGCAGGACAACCGTCGTCGAGCTGAGAAGGTTTCTCCGGGCGGTTATCCAGGCCGACGAATACGGCATCGCGGTCGCGGATGTGCTGCGAACCCAAGCGAGCGAAATGCGTCTCAAACGGCGGCAGCGGGCCGAGGAAAAGGCGATGAAAATTCCGGTCAAAGTGATCTTCCCGCTGATGCTGTGCATTCTTCCGGCGTTGTTCATCGTGCTGTTGGGTCCAGCTGTGCTGGACATGGTGAAGGCATTCAGTGGGATGTGATCGTCGTGGCTGGTCGGTACGGGCATAGACTCATGGATACCAGCAAGCAGCCGTAGTCGGTTGCGTTCGACCCGGACCCGTCGTGCGTCTGGTCGATGCATGGTGACGCGTGTTTGCAGGGGTCGGTGGACATTCACGATTCGTTCTCGCAGCCGCTCTGGTCGTTGTGCGCCGGTGCTGGGTGATGGCCGAGCGCGAGGCCGTGCACCGTGCCCAGCGGGCAATCCGGCACGGCGGGCTGTGCCAGCCGTGCCTCCGGCTCTTGCCGGTGACCGGAGTCGCGGTGTCCACGTTGAGCGGCCCGATCCACGCCGACACCGTCTGCGCCACCGATGACATTGCGTTCGCCCTGGAGGAACGGCAGTTCGACCTCGGCGAGGGACCGTGCTGGGAGGCGTTCGCGTCACGGCGCGCAGTGTCGGTTCCCGACCTGTGGGCGCCGGATCAACCGCGCTGGCCGCTGTTCGCCGAGGCTGTCCGCAGCACGGACGCCAGGGCGTTCTTCGCTTTTCCGCTGACGGTGGGAGCCACCGCGGTGGGCGTCCTGGACCTTTATCGCACCACACCCGGCCCGCTCGACCGGGCCGCGGAACATGAGGCAGTGGTGCTCGCGAGCACGGTTGCCGCCGAACTGCTGGGCAGGGTGCTGTCCGCTGAGGACGTGGACCTGATGGGCGGCGCGAACGCCGCCCGGCCGAGCCCATGGCGTGATCATCCGCAGGATCGCCGGGCGATCCATCAGGCCACCGGAATGGTGATGGCC
Organism: uncultured Actinomycetota bacterium; assembly: GCA_963709895.1. Classification (GTDB taxonomy): domain Bacteria; phylum Actinomycetota; class Actinomycetes; order Mycobacteriales; family Nakamurellaceae; genus Nakamurella. Next base: position 178,346 of record CAVPYD010000028.1, read on the forward strand.
CAGCTCGATCTGCCGGTCGGCGCCGCGTTCGCCCGGCTGCGCGGGCACGCGTTCGCCACCGGTAGCACCGTCGCCGACATTGCGGCCGCAGTCGTTGCCCGCGCACTGGTCCTGAAAGGCGATTCTTGATGAGCGATCAATCGCGCCACTACGGTGAGACAATGTCAGGCCCGAGTAGGGAAGAACGGCTCGTCGAGGCTCTGGTGACCCTGGCGGACACCTTGGTCGGCGGGTACGACCTGGTCGAGCTCATGCACTACCTGGTCGATGTCAGTGTGGAGTTGCTGGATGCGGCGGCAGCGGGCCTGGTGCTCGCCGACGGTGCCGGACAGCTGGAGGTGCTGGCCTCTACCAGTGAGCGCACCGAGCTGCTGGAGGTCCTGCAGATCCGAACGGGCCGGGGACCCTGCCACGACTGCTACACCACCGGCGAACCGCAGTCCATTCGTGACGTGGCCGCTGAGGCCGGGCGCTGGCCGCAGTTCGCCCCGCTGGCCCTGGAGCAGGGCTACCGGTCCGTCCACGCCGTGCCGATGCGGCACCGGGAGCGCACCATCGGCGCGCTGAACCTGTTCCGTAGCGAACCGGGTGAACTCGCCGAAGCCGACCGCCGCGCCGCGCAGGCGCTTGCCGACGTGGCCACGATCGGCATCCTGCAGCAGCGCGCCGCCCGGGAAACCGCCGAATTGAACGAGCAGCTGGAATTTGCGCTCGCCAGCCGCGTCGTCATCGAACAGGCCAAGGGCATCCTGGCGCAATTCGGCGGACTGACGATGGACGAGGCATTCCTGCAATTGCGCGGATTTGCCCGCAGCAATCGGTTGGCGCTGACCGGAATTGCCCAGGAATTGGTCGACCGGCAACGAACTCCGGCCGATGTTCTGCAGTCCGCGCCGACCGGTCCTCGAAGGCTGCCGCAGGCGCCGACGAGTGGCTGAAATCCCAGACGAAGACCGCGATGGCGGTGATCACGCGCGGTAGAGACGGTAGATTCGGCGCATGAGCTGGACGATGCGCGCGGGGCCCCGAAGCTGTCGACAATTTCCCGGTCCCGGCGACGGCGTCAGGTGGGAAGTGCACCCCAAGACCCCGGGTGGCCGTTGTTGGTCACGCCCGGAGGTTGACTGATGGTCCGAGTCAGGAATCCATCGATGGCCGCGCTGCAACGCGTGCAGATGCGCCGATTACGGCGCGAGATGGAGGCGCAGGCCGGCCGGGTGCGCGACCTGAACAGGGATCAGCAGGATGAGGCCATCCAGCAGTTGTTCGGTGTCGGGCTGGCCATGCAGATCACCAAACGGAGCCTTCCCCCGCCGACCGCCACCAGGATGGCCGATCACATCGAACAGCTGCAGGGCGTGATCCGAGGGTTCCGCGCGGCGATCATGGATGTCGAGGTCCGGGCCGGCCGACCTTCCACCGTGGCGGACGGCCATGCGCGAGATGGTCACCGAGATCGGTGCGGACCGCCTCCGGCGGACGACCCTGGGGCTGGCCGGGCCGGCGAGGGCCGGCGCATGCGATCGCCGGCGGCCAGGGCCCGTCGTGCGCGACCGCCCGCACTCGACCAGGATCGCCGACGAATTGCCGCGCGGTGTCTCGGTCGAGCCGCTCCGGGAAACCCGGCTGGCGGAGGCGTTCATCACGCTGACCGACCGGTTGGTTGCGCAATATGACCTGGTGGAATTGCTGCACTACCTGGTCGAGATCAGCGTGGAATTGCTCGACGTCGCAGCGGCGGGTCTGGTGCTCGCCAACGGTGCGGGTCAACTCAACGTGATGGCCTCGACCAGCGCACCCGTCGAATTGCTGGAAACCCTGCAAATGACCACAGGTTCCGGCCCGTGCGTGGAGTGTTACATCACCGGTGAGGTGCAGTCGATCACCGACGTGACGGGACGGGTGGAACGCTGGCCGCAGTTCGCCCCGCAGGCATTACAGGCGGGATTCCGGTCGGTCCATGCCGTGCCCATGCGACTGGGTGAGCGGGTGATCGGCGCGCTGAACCTTTTCCGCACCCAGCCGGGCCGGCTGGCGGAGTCTGATCGCCGCTCGGCGCAGGCATTGGCCGACGTCGCCACCGTTGGAATCCTGCAGGTTCTCGCTGCCGGCGAAACGGCAGCGCTCAACCGGAAGCTCGAGGACGCGCTGGCCAGTCGAGACATCATCGAACAGGCCAAGGGAATGCTGGCGGAGGCGGCCGGACTCGAGATGGACGACGCGTTTACCGCGCTGCGGGACATGGCCCGGCAGGAGGGCATCGCCCTGACCGCGGTCGCCCGGTCGATGGTCAACGGCTCGCGTGAGCCGGTCGCCGTCCCGCGCACACCGGTACCGGTGCAACGACGGCCGACCGACTGAGTCTCTGGCACGGCCCGGGCAGGCGGCCCGCGGGTTCCCGCTTCCCGGTTCTGACGGGCGCAAACACCGACGGCCCGTGATTCCTGCCTTCGTGACGAATGTCAAGTTGTCCTTGACAGCAGCCAGCTCCGTCAAGCAAACCTTGACGCATGAACCGATACGACTTGTGTCCAGTACGCCCCTCGGAAGTCCGCGCCGCGATCGCGAACGCCCGCTCTATCGCTGTGCCGCCGACCCATCGGATCCCCGTCACCGTCTTCGGGATCAACGAGGCCACCCCCGGTCCGCGCTGGAAGGCGTTGTTCGACGCCACCTGGCCGGGCTACCGCGCCTGGTACCTGAGCCAGGGTGACGCCGCTCGCCCGGATCTGCCGACCGCGGCCAGGATGCTCGCCAGTCACATGCCCGAACTGGTGCCCACCTACGAACGGCTGGTCGATCTCGCCGGCGGCGACGAGGTCGCGGCCCGGATGCTGACCCTCTGGGACACACCGGCTTTCGCGCCGGCCTGCGCCCAGGCGGTGCTCACCGGGCCGGAGCCGGCGCTGTGCCGGAACTACGACTACGGCGTCGACCTCTGGGAGCGGACCGTCTACACCAGCGCGTTCACCGGACGCCGGGTGATCGGCTCGGGGGACTGTCTGTGGGGGTCTGCTGGACGGGATGAACGATGCCGGGCTGGCCATTTCGCTGGCGTTCGGCGGGCGCCCAGGCTCCGGTCGCGGATTCGCCATCCCGATCGTGCTGCGCTACCTGTTGGAGGTGGCCGGCACCGTCGCGCAGGCGCGAGAGGTGTTGCGGGACCTGCCGATCTCGATGTCGTACAACCTGACGATGGTGGACGCCGGCGGAGAATCGTGCACCGCGTTCGTCGCCCCAGGCAGGCCGGCGGAGTTCTCCGCAGCCCCCGTCGCCACCAATCATCGCGGTGAGGTGCCGGAGTTCCCGGAACGAGCGGAGCGGCTGCGCAGCGTGCCGCGGCGGGAGCGGTTGACAGACCCTGGTGGCGACCAATCCGCGACCCGCCGACCTCGCCGCCGCCTTCCTCACCGACCCGCTCTACAACCGGGAGTATTCCCGCTCGTTCGGCACGCTCTACACCGCGCTGTACCGCCCTGCCCAAGGCGTCGCGGAGTTCGTCTGGCCTGGTCAGAGCTGGCGCCGCGGATTCGATGACCCCGACGGGACGCGTCAGGTCGTGCTCGTCGGCCACTGACCGGTACCGGTGTGTGCGTTGACGGCGGGCGGACATCCGGGGCAGGTTGGTGTGGTGACGGATTACAGCACCCGAGCGGACGGGCTCCCGGCCACCCCCGAACTCACCGGCTACTCGAACGAGGCGCTCGAGGAGCTGGCCAGGAACGCCGTGACCTGCCTGGCCGAACGGCCCGACCCGGAGGCGTTCGCGGTGCTGTTGCGGCTGAGCGCCGTGGTCGGCGAGTGCCTTGGCATCAGCGCCCGGGCGCTGGCCGTCAGCGGGTCGTGGGCCCAGGTCGGTGAGGCCGCCGGGACGACCCGGCAGGCCGCCTGGTCCAGGTGGAGTTCCTGATCGAGCGCCGCCTGGCCACCAGCAGCAGGGCCGCGCCCAGCATCAGCAGGGCTGCCGCCAGCGGCACCAATTCAGCGGCGTGCGAGCCGGTCGCCGCCAGCTCGCTCGCCGTCGGCGGCGGCGATTGGTAGGTCGGCGGTTGGTACGTCGGCGAGGGCGTCGTCGTCACAGCTGTGGTGGTCCTGGCCGTGGTTGTGGTGGCTGTGGTTGTGGTGGTTGTGGCTGTCGACAATGTTGTTGCTGGGGCCGCAGTCGATGTGGGGGTAGGGGTTGCCTCCGCACTGCTGCTCGTCGTCACCTGCGGTCGTCACCACGATGGTGGGAACCTCGCCACCGGCCACCGGGACGGTGATCGGGACCCTGATCTCGGCGCCGCCGGGTGGCCGGACCACGATGGTGTACGCACCCGCGACGACATCGGGAGAGCTGTAGCGACCGTCCGGTTCGGTGGCGAAGGAGAAGATCCTGCCCGACGGGTCGACAAGGTCGACCGGCACGTCCGGCAGGGGAATTCCTTGCGCGTCGACCACCAGGCCGGTCACCGGATATCCCGGGACCAACATGAAGTCCAACCCGGAAACATCCGCATCGACGACAGTGAAGTCGACAGCGGAATCCGGGACGCGCACGTACCCCGGCGGCGGGATGGCATCGACCTGATAGTCCCCCGGCGACAACAGGGGACACAGGTAGTTGCCGGAACTGTCGGTGCGGCCCGTCCCGACGAGCGACTGATCGGCCGCGTAGCAATTGACCTCGACGCCGGCCACACCGTCCCCCCCGGCGGTCACCTTCCCGCCCGCACGGAAGATCGCGGCGGCGACCGTGAAGTCGACCCCGGAGGTATCGCCGTCGAGAAGGTCGGCAATGCGGGTCGTCGGCCCGGCGGGCAGATACCCGGTGGGTGGGGTGACGTCCACCTGGTAGCTGCCGGGGACCAGCGGCCCGAAGCGGTACGAACCGTCCGGCGCCGAGGTGGTGCTGTCCACGCCGATGTCCGGGGGCATGCCCAGAAGTACTTGGGCACCCCCGACTCCGATGCCGTCCGCGCGTCACCGTGCCGGACAGCGAACGGGTGTCGGTGACGAACCAGGTCTGGAAAGTCTGACCGGTCGCGCCGGTGTATTCGAACGTCAGGGAGGTCAACGGAACGGTCGGCGCGAACCAGGCTGACGCGCCGTCGTGTCCGACCCGTTGCCGGTGAGAATGCCGGTCGCCGGATCCCAGGTGGGTACATCGCTGCTTGACCGGCCATCGCAGACCGGAGGCAGCGGATCACCGGTGCAGTAGTTGAAGGATCCCTGGAAGCCCAGCTCGGCCGGCGGGATCAGGTCCCCGTCCTCGCCCGTGAGACCGATGACCTGCACCTGGTCGGCGTCGATGTCCCCGAGCACGAAGGCCCAATCCGACGTCGGGGTACCGCTGCCCAGCCGGTAACTGGTACCGGATGAGCCGCCGTCCGGGGCCGTTCCGATGGTCAGCAGCGGTCTGTTGACGCTCGAGCCGAAGAGCTGACCCACCGGGGTGACCGCGTTGAGGAACGCGGAGGCGCCGTCATCCGCAGCGGCCTGCCCGTTCGATGTGGAGTTGATCAGCCCGAACGAGGGGAAGCCGCTCGGCATGGTCAGCCCGCCGCTCAGCCCGGTCGCGGGGTCGCCGTCGATGACAAAACTGCCCCAGACGGGCGCGGCTGGGCGGGCGCTGGGGCGCGGCGGCGGGCTGGGGCGCGCCGGCGGCGACCCCGACACCGACCGTCGCCATGCATGCCAGGACGATCACCGCGGTCGGGGCGCCCCACGGTGCACGCAGACGCGACCAGCGCATCATGTTCCCCCGCTCAGCTCCGGGCGCTGCGTCGGTAGCCGGCGAGCGCGCCTCGGTGGGGGAAATGTATGTCATCGTCCCTGGCGAAGCCTCGCCAGGGAACGGGTGAGGGCGCCAGACTTACAGCTTGATACCCACGTACTTCGTCTCCAGGTACTCCTCGATGCCCTCGAAGCCGCCCTCGCGGCCCAGCCCGGAGGCCTTGACGCCACCGAACGGCGCGGCGGGGTTGGACACGATGCCCTGGTTGATGCCGACCATGCCGGTTTCCAGCCGCTCGGCGACGGTCAGCGCCCTGGTCAGGTCCTGGGTGAAGGCGTAGGCGACCAGGCCGTACTCGGTGTCGTTGGCCATCGCGATGCCCTCGTCGTCGGTGCTGAAGGTGCTGATCGGCGCGACCGGCCCGAAGATCTCCTCGCGGAACATCTTGGCGTCGGTCGGAACCCCGGTCAGCACGGTGGGCGGGTAGAAGTGGCCGGGGCCATCGATCGCCTCGCCGCCGGTCAGCACCTCGGCGCCGTGGCCGATCGCGTCGGTGACCAGCTCGGTGACCTTCTCCACCGCGGCGTTGTCAACCAGCGGGCCGACCTGCACGCCGTCCTCGATGCCGCGGCCGATGCTCATCGCACCCATCCGCTCGGCCAGCCGCCGGGAGAACTCCGGCGCCAGCGATTCGTGCACGATGAACCGGTTCGCCGCGGTACAGGCCTCGCCGATGTTGCGCATCTTGGCCAGCATCGCGCCGTCGACCGCCTTGTCCAGGTCGGCGTCGGCGAAGACCACGAACGGGGCGTTGCCGCCGAGTTCCATCGACACCTTGAGCACCTGCTTGGCGGACTGCTCGATCAGCCGCTGGCCGACGCCGGTGGACCCGGTGAAGGTGAGCTTTCGCAGGCGGGGGTCGGAGATGATCGGTTCGGACACGGCACCGGAGGTCGAGGTGGTGATCACGTTGACCACCCCGTCCGGCAGCCCGGCCTCGATCAGCACCGCCGCGAGAGCCAGCGTGGTCAGCGGGGTCTGGGCGGCCGGCTTGATCACCACGGTGCAACCGGCGGCCAGCGCCGGGCCGATCTTGCGGGTGCCCATGGCCAGCGGGAAGTTCCATGGGGTGATCGCGTACACCGGACCGACGGGCTGCTTCATGGTGAGCAGCCGGGTGCCGCCGGTCGGGGCGACGGAGAAGCGACCGGAGATCCGCACGGCTTCCTCGGAGAACCAGCGGAAGAACTCGGCGCCGTAGGTCACCTCGCCGCTGGCCTCGGCCAGCGGCTTGCCCATCTCCAGGGTCATCAGCAGCGCGATGTCCTCGGACCGCTCGATCAGCAGCTCGAAGGCCCGGCGCAGGATCTCACCGCGCTCGCGGGGGTCGGTGGCCGCCCAGTCGGCCTGCGCGGCGACGGCCGCGTCCAGCGCGGCGATCCCGTCGGCCGGTGAGGCGTCGGCGACCTCGGCGAGCACCTCGCCGGTGGAGGGATCCTCGACCGGAATGGTCTTCTCGGTGGAGATCCACTTCCCGCCGATCAGCAGTCCCTTCGGGACGGCGTTCAGTACCCGCGTCACCTGGTCCGACGTCACAGCCATTGATTTCTCCTCGGGTGAAAGATTGCAGTTGTCGTGCGGGACGGCGGTTCGGTCAGGATGCCAACGTGTCGAAGGCCTGTTCGATGACGTCGAGTCCCTCGTTCAGTAGCGCGTGGCCGATGACCAACGGCGGCAGGAAGCGCAGCACGTTGCCGTAAGTACCCGCGGTCAGCACGACCACACCGGCGGCGTGGCAGGCCTTGGCGATCTGCCCGGTCAGCGCGGCGTCCGGCTCGATGGTGCCCGGCTTGACGAGCTCCACCGCGATCATCGCGCCGCGGCCGCGGATGTCACCGATCGCCGCATGCCGCGATTGCATGGCGCGCAGCCGCTGGAACATGATCGTTTCGATATCCCTTGCGGCACCGGCGAGATCGAGCTCCCGCATGGTCTGGATAGAGCCGAGTGCGGCCGCACAGGCGACCGGGTTGCCGCCGTAGGTGCCACCGAGCCCACCCGTGTGCACGGTGTCCATCAGCTCGGCGCGGCCGGTGACGGCGGCCAGCGGCAGCCCGCCGGCGATGCCCTTGGCGGTGGTGACCAGGTCGGGGACGACGTTCTCGTGCTCGCTGGCGAACCAGGCTCCGGTCCGGCAGAAGCCGGTCTGGATCTCGTCGGCGATCAGCAGCGCACCGTTGTCCTTGCACCATGCGGAGATGGCCGGCAGGAAACCCTCGGCCGGGACGATGAACCCGCCCTCGCCCTGCACCGGTTCGATCAGCACCGCGGCCACGTTCTTGGCGCCGACCTGGGTGGTGATGACGTCGATCGCGCGCTTGGCCGCCTGCTCGCCGGTGATGTCGCCGTCCCGGAAGGGGTAGGACATCGGCACCCGGTAGACCTCGGCAGCGAACGGGCCGAAGCCGTCCTTGTAGGGCATGTTCTTCGCGGTCAGCGCCATGGTCAGGTTGGTGCGCCCGTGGTACGCGTGGTCGAAGACGACGATCGCGGTCCGGCCGGTGGCGTGCCGGGCGACCTTCACGGCGTTCTCCACGGCTTCCGACCCGGAGTTGAACAGCGCGGATTTCTTGGCGTGCGTGCCGGGGGTGACGGCGGCGAGTTCCTCGCAGACCTGCACGTAGCCCTCGTAGGCGGTGATCATGAAACAGGTGTGGGTGAACGCGGCGACCTGGTCCTGCACCGCCTGCACCACCCGCGGCGCGGAGTTGCCGACGCTGGTCACGGCGATCCCGGAACCGAGGTCGATCAGCGAGTTGCCGTCGACATCCACCAGCACGCCGCCGCCGGCGCGCTCGATGAAGACCGGGAACATCGCACTGACCCCGGCGGACACCGCGGCCTGCCGACGGGCGAACAGCTCCCTGGATCGCGGGCCGGGCAGTTCGGTGACGAGGCGGCGTTCCTGGACCAGGTCCTGTGTCGCGGCGATGGTCATGGGTGGCAACTCCCGTCATTGGAGAAAGCGGTGATTGGTCCAGGATGGTCTGAGCAGCGACTTTGCGCTGCTCCGGGCACAGAAGTTCACCCGGCTCGGCCGGGCGAGAACTCCAGCCTCCCTGATCGGGCGGCAGCTTCCCAGTGGCCAAAATGTCCAACTATGCTGGCCAACATGTACAAATCGGCACCTCGCGCGTCCGTCCAGCCATGGCGCTGAGCCTGCGCGACCTCGTCGCCATGCCGGATCTCAGGCTCGAGTTGCATACCTCGGGTCCGGATGCCGCCCGGGCGATCACCTGGGTGCATGTCAGCGAACTGCTCGACCCGACCCCGTTTCTCAGCGGCGGTGAGCTGTTGCTGACCACCGGGCTGGCATTCGGCCCCGACACCGCCGGCGCACCGGACGACTGGGCCGCCCGGCTACGTGGACCGGCTGCGATCGGCCGGGGTGGTCGGCCTCGGATTCGGAACCGGGCTCAGCCACCACGAGGTGCCGGCGGAACTGCTGGACGCGGCCCGGCGCCGTGGGCTGCCAGTGCTCGAGGTGCCACGTGAGACGCCGTTCATCGCGATCAGCCGGGCCGTCTCCAACGCCATCGCCGCCGACGACTACGCAGCTGTGACAAGGACTTTCACCGCCCAGCAGGCGTTGACGAAGGCGGCTCTCGCGCCGTCGGGCCCGGATCAGCTGGTGCGGTTGCTCGCCCAGCAGGTGGGCGGCTGGGTCGTGCTGACCGATGCCGGGGGCGCACCGCTGGCAAGTCACCCGCAGGCATCTCCGGCGCAGTTGGCGGCGCTGGCGGCGGAGACTGCGAAGCTGCGTGGCCATCGCGGGGCGGTGAGCTCGGCTTTCCCATTGGGCGACGACACCGTCAGCCTCCAGCCGATCGGCTCCGGTTCACGGCGCAGGGCATTGCTGGCGGTGGGCCGGCCGGGTGCACTCTACGGCCGCCGACCGGCACCTGGTGAACGCGGCCGTGCTGCTTGTTGACGATCAGGCTGGAGCCGTCGACCGGCGACGACCGAGCCCGGGCCGCATTGCGATCGGCGATGGTCAGGCTGCTGCTGGGCGGCGAGGTAGACCTGGTGCGGCCTATCGCGGCAGACATCGGCGAGCAGTTGCCGCACGAACCGCTGGCCGTGCTTGTCGTGCTTGCCGGGGCGGACCGACCCACCCGGCGGCGCTTGACGAGCCCGCCGATGGCCGGTCGCCCGGCTGGCTGGCCGGGGAAGTCGACGGCGACGCTGGTCGTCATCGCCGCGCGAAGCGGATCCCGGGCTGCCGGATCTGCTGACCGAACTGGCGCGCCCGCCCGGCTACATCGGTTGGCGTCGCCGCGTCACCCGACTATTCCGGACTGGCCCCGGCGCACCACCAAGCGCGCCAAGCCGCCAGGTTCGCGCAAGCGCACTGGCGCCCACGTCGCCAGCTTCAGCGACATCTCGGCGCAGGGTGTCACCGGTCTCATCGACCCGGCCGCCGGCCGGGCGTTCGCCGAATCCCTGCTGGGTGGGCTGATCAGCACGACCGCACCAGCCGCGGCGATCTGCTGACATCGTTGCGAGTCTGGCTCGCGCACCTGGGGCAATGGGATCCGGCGGCCGCCGAATTGGGCATTCACCGGCACACGTTGCGGAACCGGATGACCACCGCAGCCGACATCCTGGGCCGGGACCTGGATTCCCCGGGAACCCGCAGCGAGCTGTGGCTGGCGCTGCAGATTCGCGACCCTCAGCTGGGTCGTAGCACGATATCGACCGTGTCGTCCGGGTCGTCGAATCGCCGCTCCCAGCGTCGATCGGGCCAGCACAGCTCCAGCACGCCGTCGGCGGGTCGGTAGAGGGCGGTGTAGACGGTGCCGAAAGCCCTTCGGTAGTGCGGGGAATGCAGCGGCGGTTGCAGGAACTGCTCGACCAGCTGTTCGGGAGTCGGGTCGGCGTCGACCACCGCGAGCAGATGGGTGCGGCGCTGCACGCTGGCGAAGCGATGGGCGTGGTCGTCATCGTCGGGCAGCTCGCCCCGATGGTTGGTGGCGATCGGTGACGTACTGAACTCCGGTGTCCGTCCCGGCCCGACATACGCGGTGACGACGGTCCCGGTGGCGTCGACCATGGTCAGGTTGTACGTCATCGCCACCGGCAGCCGCTGCAGGATGTCCGTGGCCTCGGCGACCGTCGATGCCACCTCCAGGAGGTAGCGGACGACCAGCGAGACGGCGAACCCCGGCCCCGAACCCCGCCGTCCGCCGAAGCTGAGCGACACCACCAGGCCGTCGGCGTTCATCCCGTCCAGCAGGCCCCACAGGCAGTCGTTGTTGCCGATCACCGCGCGCCCGCGGAACGCGCTGGAGTAGACGACCCGCTCCCAGAGGTCCGGTGAGTAGTCGTAGTTCCGGCACAGGGCGATCGTCGGCCCGGTCAGCACCGCCTGCGAACACCCTGGCAGGAAGCGCGGCGGATCCCACAGCGTCAGCAACCGCGCCGCGACCTCGTCGGCGCCGATCTGTTCGGCCAGTTCGACCATCCGGTGGTAGGTCGGGACCAGTTCGGGCATGTGCGTGGTGAGCATGCGCTGCGCGAGGTCGAGATCCGGCCGGGCCCGGACGTCACGCTGCAGGTACCACTGCCGATACCCGGACCAGGTGGCGGCGAACACCGCCTGCCAACGGGGTCCCGGCGCGGGCTCGCGGATGCCGTAGACGGTCAACGGGATCGGTGCGGCGGGCAGGTCCGGCTCGGCCTGGGTCATCCGGCGGGGGAAGGCGTCAACCGAGCGCCGGCGCGGGGCTGCGGTCATTGCTCTCCTCTCATACGCCGGATCCCTCCATCGTGCCTGGGGTGGATGCCGCCCGCCCAGTTGCTGCTGGTCATGGCGTGCGCCATGCTCGCTTGCAGCGGGCGCCCGGTGGAGTCCGCAGCCGCTCGACCGACGGAGGACTCATCGTGACCCAGGCGCGGCCGCTCAAGGGCATTGCGGAGATCAGGCACTTTTTCCGGACGAACACCACCCCGATCTTCTTTGTCGGCGCCACCCCGTTCAATCTGCTCGGTCTGGACCGATGGGTCCGCGGCTTCGACTACATCACCTACTACGACGCCTGGGACGGCGCGCATCCGCGGGTGTTCACCCCCAAGGACAAGCCGTACATCGAGTTCGAGAGCGGCGAGGAGATCAACAACTACTTGCTGCAGCACCCCGAGGTCAAAGCGCACATGCAGCGCTCGGGGGGTCGGCCCAAGGTGGCCATGGTGTTCTTCGACGAGGAAACCGAGAAGATCTGCACCGAGCTCGGATACGACCTGATCCTGCCGTCCGCGGCGCTGCGCGAGCATCTGGACTCCAAGATCGTCACCACCAGGCTCGGTGACGAGGCCGGTGCGCCGTCGGTGCCGAACGTGCTGACCTCCGTCGATTCGTGGGCCGAGCTGGTCGAGCAGACCACCGCGGCCGGGTTGGGCACCGACGTCGTGCTGCAGACCCCGTACGGCGACAGCGGGAAGACCACGTTCTTCCTGACCAGCCAGGCGGACTGGGACAAGTTCGCCGATGACATCGTCGGCCAGCAGCAGAAGATCATGAAGCGGATCAACAACCGCGGCATCGCGGTCGAAGCGGTGCTGACCCGGCACGGCACGGTGGTGGGCCCGTTCATGACCGAGCTGATCGGGCATCCCGAGCTGACCCCGTACAAGGGCGGCTGGTGCGGCAACGAGATGTACCCGGATGCGCTGTCCGGCGAGGCCAGGATCAAGGCGAACCGGCTGGTGCGCCGGCTGGGCGACCGGCTGGCCGGCGAGGGGTACCGCGGCTTCTTCGAGGTCGACGTGCTGATCGACACCGACGCCGACGAGGTCTACCTGGGTGAGCTGAACCCGCGGATCAGCGGCGCGTCCGCGATCACCAACGTGACCGCGGGGGCGTACTCGGACATCCCGCTGTTCCTGTTCCACCTGCTGGAGTACATGGACGTCGAGTACGAGCTCGACGTCGACGAGATCAATCAGCGGTGGGAGGACCTGGCCTCCGTCGACCTGTGGAGCCAGATGATCATCAAGGAAACCGCGCCCGCGGTGGAACAGCTGACCAGGACGGCCCGCACCGGGCAGTGGTACTTCGACGACGCCGGCGAGCTGCATTTCCGCCGGGCCGCGCTGGACTGGCATCAACTGCAGAACGAGAACGAGTGCTTCTTCCTGCGGATCTACGGGCCAGGTGACTACCGCTGGAAGGGCGCCGATCTGGGCGTGCTGGTGACCAAGGGCCGGTTGCAGACGGAGGAACCCGAGGCGCCGGAGGCCAACCTCGGCGACCCTGGCCCGGTGCTGGTCGAGGACGTCGCCGACGACACCGCACCACCGGCGGGGCTCGACCTCGTCTCCGAACACGAGTCGGACTCAGCGCCACAGAACGTCCCCGATGAGCCGGCGGCGGGCGGACCGGCCGTGCAGAAGGCGCGGCTCACCCCGCGCGCGTTGCGGTTGATCGACGCGATCCGTGGCCAGTTCGCCGGGGTGCCGGTGGGCGAGGACTTCACGCCGCCGATCAACCCGATCGGGGTCAAATCCGGCGGCTGATCCCGGCGGTCCGCACGGGTTTGGGTGCCGCGATCTCACCCGAGGTGCAGCTGGAAGCCGATCATGTCGATGGCGGCGAAGGTGTCCAGCAGCTTGCTGACATCCTGCGGGAGCGGCCAGGACGACAGCTTGACCACGACCAGTTTCCGGGCGGGCTCCACCCAGATCAGCTGGCCGTGAATCCCCAGGCACAGCAACACCTCTCGGGTCGCCGACGGCAGCCAGAACTGGTTGCGGTACATCCCGCCGGGTAGCCAGCTGTCGTTCCCGGACGCCGCGAACACCTGCCGGGATCCGCTGGCGCCGGCGTAGCTGTCGGCGATCCACCATTCCGGCACGATCTGCTGGCCGTTCGCCGAGCCGCGGTCCAGCAGCATCTGGCCGAACCGGCCCAGGTCGCGCAGCGTGGCGGCGAGCCCGCCGTCGTGGAAAACCGCGCCTGCCGGGTCGACCGCGGCGTCCATGTCCTGCTCGGCGCCGATGCGGGACCACAACAGGGTCGACAGCAGTTCCGGCATCCGAACCCCGCTGGCCCGCTCGCAGAGCCAGCCCAGGACGTCGGTCTCGCAGGAGCGGTACTCGAACGCCGCACCGTGGTCGCGCTTGGCCTGCAGCGTCGGCAGGTACTCGTACATCGAGAACGGCAGGTCCGGCCGCATCCGCGGCGCCCAGCCGATCACCTGTTCCAGCAGCCGCACCTCGGCGTCGGGATCCAGGTACTCCTCGGAGAATCGCACGCCGGATCGCATGTCGAGCACGTCGCGGACGGTCGCCCCGCGATAGCCCGACGTGGCCAGTTCCGGCAGGTAGTAGTCGATCGCCGCCGTGACGTCGATCGCGCCCTGGTCGGCGAGCATCCCGACGATGCAGCCGACCAGCGATTTGCTCACCGACATCAGCATGTGAGTGCGATCGGTGGGCATGCCGGAGGGGTAGCGCTCGGCGACGACCCGGCCGTCGTGGATCACCAGGAAGCCGTCGGTGTAGGTGTCGGCGAGCACGCCGGCGACCGTCCCCGCGCTGCCGTCCAGCCGCCAGACGACCTGGTTCTCCTGGAACCCGGACCCCTCGGGCAGCGGTCGGGCGGGCGAAGACCCGCGGCTCACCCGGGCGGTCGGCACGACCTCGCGCAGATGCTGGAACGACCAGCGGTTCACCGGGGCGTTCTGCCAGTTGGCGAGCGTCCAGCGGTGTTCGACGGCCGGCGGGAAGCCGATCATGGTCATGGCGGGGGCGCTCCAGCAGGGTGCGGGCCGGGCCGTGCCCCGGTCTGATTCGGGTTGCGACGTTACCCGGCCGAGCGGCCTGCGGAGGCATTCGCGGGCGTGGGCATCGGCACGTTTGAACCTCGAGCGGGCGCATGCTGGGGCACCGCGCCTGTCCAGCCTGCCCGCACCAGGCTGGCCGCCGTCGTAAAGTTCGCGTCATGACCGACACCGCCGACGCGCCCGACGCCTCCAGCGCAGCTCATCCGGGGCCCGCCCCGTGCACCGCAAGCCGCACAGCTACATCGTCACCGACGGCATCGAGCGCGCGGCGGCCCGCGGGATGCTCCGCGCGGTCGGCATGGGTGACGACGACTGGCGCAAGCCGCAGATCGGCGTGGCCAGTTCCTGGAACGAGATCACCCCGTGCAACCTGTCGCTGGCCCGGCTGGCCAAGGCCGCCAAGCAGGGCGTGTTCGACGCCGACGGCTACCCGCTGGAATTCGGCACCATCTCGGTCTCCGACGGCATCTCGATGGGCCACGGCGGGATGCACTACTCGCTGGTCAGCCGGGAGGTCATCGCCGATTCGGTGGAGACGGTGTTCCGCGCCGAGCAGCTGGACGGTGGCGTGCTGTTGGCCGGCTGCGACAAGTCCGAGCCGGGCATGCTGATGGCCGCGGCGCGGCTGGACATCTCGGCCGTGTTCCTTTATGCCGGTTCGACCCTGCCGGGGCAGCTGGACGGCGAGACGGTGACCATCATCGACGCGTTCGAGGCGGTCGGCGCCTGCCTGGCCGGGAAGATCACCCGGCAACGGCTGGACGAGGTGGAGAAGGCGATCTGCCCCGGTGAGGGCGCCTGTGGCGGCATGTACACCGCCAACACGATGGCCAGTGCGGCCGAGGCGCTGGGCATGTCGCTGCCGGGCAGCGCGGCTCCGCCCGCGCCCGATGCCCGCCGCGACTCGTACGCGGTCCGCTCGGGTGAGGCGGTGGTCAAGCTGGTCGACGCCGGGATCACCGCCAGGGACATCCTGACCAAGAAGGCCTTCGAGAACGCGATCACCGTCGTCATGGCGCTGGGCGGATCCACGAACGCGGTGCTGCACCTGCTGGCGATCGCCCACGAGGCCGGCGTCGCGCTCACCCTGGATGATTTCAACCGGATCGGCGATCGGACCCCGCACCTGGCTGACGTCAAGCCGTTCGGCAAGTACGTGATGACCGACATCGACCGGATCGGCGGGGTGCCGGTGGTGATGAAGGCGCTGCTGGACGCCGGATTGCTGCACGGCGACGCGCTGACCGTCACCGGCAAGACGATGGCCGAGAACCTGGCCGAACTGAACCCGCCCGCGCTGGACGGCGAGGTGTTGCATGCGATGACCAACCCGATCCACCGAACGGGGGGCATCGCGGTCCTGCAGGGCTCGCTCGCGCCAGAGGGTGCCGTGGTGAAGAGCGCCGGCTTCGACGCCGAGGTGTGGGAAGGCCCGGCTCGGGTGTTCGACGGCGAGCAGGGCGCCATGGACGCGATCGCCGAGGGCACGCTGCGGCCCAAGGACGTCATCGTGATCCGCTGGGAAGGCCCGAAGGGCGGCCCCGGCATGCGGGAGATGCTGGCGGTGACCGGCGCGATCAAGGGCGCCGGCCTCGGCAAGGACGTGCTGCTGCTGACCGACGGCCGGTTCTCCGGCGGGACGACTGGGCTGTGCATCGGGCACGTCGCGCCGGAAGCCGCGAACGCCGGGCCCATCGCGCTGGTGCAGGACGGCGACCTGATCCGGCTGGACATGGTGTCCCGCAAGCTGGACCTGATCGTCGACGACGCCGAATTGGCCAGGCGCCGCGAACAGTGGAAGCCCAAGGAGCAGAACCTCAACTTCGGCGTCGCCGGCAAGTACGCGAAGCTGGTCGGCTCTGCGGCGAAGGGCGCAGTCTGCTTCTGAGGCCGAGCAGGGTGCTCCGGCGATTGGCCCCTCGGGGATGACCCGCCGGAACTGTTTGGCCACCCCCGATCAGTGGAAACTGTCCTGCCATGCCATCCATCGGATACACCCTGATGACCGAGCAGGCCGGACCCCGCGAGCTGATCGCTCACGCCGTTGCGGCCGAGCAGGCCGGCTTCGACTTCGAGGTCGCCAGCGACCACTATTTTCCCTGGCTTGACGAGATGGGTCACTCGCCGAACGCCTGGGTGACGCTCGGCGCGGTCGCGCAGGCGACCGAACGGGTCGACTTGATGACCTACGTGACGGCGCCGACCTTCCGGTACCACCCGGCAGTGGTCGCCCAGCAGGCCGCGACGTTGCAGATCATCTCCGGCGATCGGTTCACCCTCGGTCTCGGGTCCGGTGAGCGGCTCAACGAGCACATCGTCGGCGGTGGCTGGCCGGGCGCCGACACCCGGCAGGCCAGGCTGGTGGAGGCGCTGGAGATCATCACGCTGTTGTTCGACGGTGGCTACGTGAATCATCACGGCGCGCATTTCGACATCGACTCCGCGAAACTGTGGGATCTGCCCGATGTACGGGTGCCGATCGGGGTGGCTGTTTCCGGACGGCAGTCCGCGGAGATCTTCGCCCCGTACGCGGAGGTCATGGTCGGAATCGAACCGGATCCGCAGCTTGCGCAGTGGTGGGATACGGCACGCAGCACAGCGATCACCGGCGTTACCGGTCCGTCGCGGAAGGTCGCGCAGCTCCCGGTGTCCTGGGACTCTGACGCCGAGGCCGCGACCGACCGGGCGCACAAGCTCTTCCGCTGGAGCATGACCGACTGGAAGGTCAATGCCGAACTGCCCGGAACGGCCGCCTTCGACAGTGCGTCGGGCACGGTCCGGCCGGAGGACGTGGCCGGGAAGATCCCGTGCGGTGACGACGTCGGTGCGGTGGTCAAGGCCGCCGGTGAATTCTTCGACGCCGGGTTCACCGATCTGGCGTTGGTGCAGATCGGCGGCGATCGTCAGGAGAGCTTCCTCGCCGCAGCGACCAGCGAGATCCTGCCGGCCTTGCGGGAATTGTGATGCCCGCCATCCCCACGATGATCACGTTCGACGGCCGGGGCTGATCCCGCGGGCCGTCCTGGCGCCCGAGGAAGAACCTCGAGCTGATGCAATCAGTCCGTCACCGAGGTGCCGACCGGGCGACCCGCGGGTGCCTGAGACGGGCTGGGTAGGCGAGGCGTAGGGATGCTCGCCTGCTCGGCCGACGACCCCTGTCCGGTGCCCTGGCCCGACCCCTGTCCGGTGCCCTGGCGTCGGCGGTCGGCACCGGCGCCCGTCGGGCGACCGGCGACGGACGTCGGCCGCGCGCTCGCCCGTTGAGTACGGCGGGGTCGGCGCGTGCTCGCCCCGGCGGTGTTGCCCGCGGCGACGCTCGGCACCGCCCCGTTGGCTGCCTGCGCAGCGATCGGATGCGCCTTGCCGTACTGCTCGGAGAGGTGATCCAGCATCCCCTCGAGGAACTTCTCCATCTGCGTGCGAGTGGCGTCCCGCAGGGTGCGGAGGTACGCGGTCTGGCCGTCGAGCTCCTCCTGGGCGATCTCAGCGGTGAGGGTCAGCTCCGCGACCCGCTCCTCGTTCTCCCGCTCCACCGCCTCGGCCCGGCGCAGCGCGTCCTCGTACACGGCGCGCGACTTGCTCTCGGTTTCCTGCTCCAGCACGGCGGCGTTACGCCGGGTGGTCTCGTAGAGCTCCTGGGCCTCGGCCATCACCTTGGCGCTGTACTCGTCGGCGTGGGCGATGGTGTTGTCCGCGGTGATCTGCGCGGTGGTCAGCACGCTGACCGCCTGCTCCACCTCGTTGGACCGGCTGTCCCGGTCGATCCGATCATTCAGTTGGGCGATTTCCGCGCGCGCAGCTGCCAGCTCCTGCTCGGTCTGCGTCAGCCGAGCGTTCAGCCGATCGACGGCGGCCGCCGATCGAGACAGGAAGGCGTCCACCTCGACCGGCTCATAACCGCTCTTGCCGAAGCCCTTCGCGGTGGCGAACGTCGCCGTGGTCAACTCCGCGCCGGTGATTCCGCCAGGAACCCCAGAAGTCGCGTCGGTCATCGCCATCTCCCTGTCACTAGCACACCATTCGGGACCACATCGTCAACCTGGCGCACTGATCTCACGCCTCGCCGAACTCTTCGAACCGGACGCGCCGCTCCAGCACCCCGACGCCCAGCAGCCGTTTGACCGTCGACTCCACCATCGCCGGCGATCCGCAGACATAGACGTCGTGCTCGGTCCAATCCCCGTCGTCGGCCGCCACCTCGCCGATCAGACCCTGCCGGCCCTTCCAGCGGGTGTCGTCGGAGATCGCGGTGACCACCGACAACCAGCCGTGCCGGTTGTCGAGGGCGGTCAGTGCCTCCTGGTCGTAGGCCTCCCGCAGGCTGCGCGCGCCGAAGTACAGGTGGGTACGTCGGGCGCCGGTCGCCGCCAGCTGGCCGATCATGGCCTTCATCGGCGCCACCCCGGTGCTGCCGGCCACCATCAGCACCGGCCGCTCGGAAGCCGGGTCGAGGGTCATCCGGCCGAACGGGGGACCGAGACGGAGTCGGTCGCCGCGTTGGGAGACCCGTACCAGCGCGGTCGATACCGGGCCGCCGGGTATGAGCCGGGCGTGCAGCTCGATGTCCGTACCGCCAGGGGCATTTGCCGGAGTGAAGAAGCGCCATTCCCGCGGGCGGGAGTCCGACGGTTCCACGGCCACCGACTGGCCGGCGAGGTAGGGCACGGGTGTTTCGGTGCGCACGGACAGCACCGCGATGTCGAAGGTGCGGTGATCCACGTCGAGGATGGTGGCGTCCCAGTAGGCCGGCTCCGAAGCTGGCACCCGTTCGGCCGCACCGGACATGGCGCCGGCGACGATGCCGTAGGCCGCCGCCCAATCGGCGGCCAAGGTGTCCGTCCAGCCCGGGCCACTGAAATGGCGGAGCGTGGTGAGCAAGGCTTCGCCGACGGCCGGGTAGTGCGCCGACAGTGTGCCGAACTTGCGATGGTCCCGACCCAGGTCCTCGAGGTACGGCACGAGTTTCTCGGCGTTGTCGACGTCGGTCACGATGCGGACCAGCGCGCCCAGCAGGCGGTCGCGCTGCCTGGTCATCCCCGGCGGGAACATGTCCCGCGTTTCTGGATATCGCAGGAACAGGTAACTGTAGAAGTACAGCGCAACGTCGTCGCCGTGCACAGCGACCGCGGCAAAGTTGTCCTTCAATGCGGCCGTATCGATGTCCGCCATGACGCCCGCTCAGTCCGTCACGATGGAAGAGCGCAACGGTGACAATGCTCCCAGTACGGCCCGAATGGTGCCGTCGTCGGCGCCGGCCTCCACCAGGGTGGCGTTGAGGTGCCCGACCACCCGGTCGAACGCTTCGTCGGTGATGTTGAGGCCGGCGTGGGCCTCGGCCATGTCGCGGCCGGTGTACTTCTGCGGCCCGCCGGTGGCCGCCGACAACATGTCGACCTGATGGCGCTTGAGGGTTGCCATGTCCACCCCGGCGAAATAGGGCGCCAGTGAGGGGTCCGCCTGGATCCGGGCGTAGAAGTCGTCGACCGCGGACCGCAGTCCGGCGTGCGCACCGAGTGAGTAGTAGGCAGAGGCCGTCGTATCTGTCACCAACTGGCTCCCCGCCGTCGTGGTAGTTGCTCTGTGAAAGCGTAACGCCACTGTGCGTCAGTCTCCAATGCTGAGCGTCCCATTCGGACCGTTAGGCGCCCCGGATGTCTGTCGTTTCGGCGCTGGGCATGACGTCGCGTGACCCCCTGAGGGGGTTGTGCGCGCGCTTTGGGTGGACTGCCATGCCGAATTCGTCGCTCTGTCGGCGCCGGTCGCTGGGCTTGGCTCGTCGTCGTCGCGCGCCGGGTTCAGCGCAAGGCGCTGATCAACTGGTCGAACCCGACCACCAGCACGCACGACCACAGTGCCGCGCCCACGAGATTCCAGCCGAGCAGCCGGCGGCGATCGACGTCGAGCACGACACCGGCGATCGGCAGTGTCCAGCGGCCGAGCAGGGGTCCGACCAGGCCGGTACCGCGCAGGCCGAGGCGGTCGATGACCGACGTCGCGCGGTCGATCACCACGGTCGCGTGCGGCCCGGTGATCCGGGTGCCGGCCCGTCGCCAGATCCAGCCGACGACCGGGACCGCGAAGCCGACCCAGCCGGGACGGCGGGCGATGAGCTGATCCCGCTTGCGCCAGAGCACCGCGGTGGTGGTGACGGCGAAGGCCCCGCAGCCGGTGAAGACGCCGACGGCGACCAGGGCCGGCGGCAGGCCGAGGGCGAGGCCGAACGGCGCCGAGGCGATGCCGAACAGGAACGCGACGATCACCACCGCAAGGAATTCCACCGGGCTCCTGTCATCCTTCGGCCGGCCGGCCCGCCGGTTGTTCGGGTGCCCGCCGGTTGTTCGGGTGATTGTCTGGTGCCGATCCTCGCGCCGGGTGGTCCGCCCGAGTCGTAGGCGCGCTACCGCGGCTTCACATCCCGGGCTGCGTCGAGCAGCGGTGGTGATCCGGCACGGCGGGATCTCCCGGGTCGAGAACCGTCCGCCGGGGGGTTGCGCTGCCGCTCGTTCCGGACAAAGGTGACGTACATCCCAGACGGTCGTCGGCCGATAGGAGTCGTGCCGGCCGACGCGCCCGACCAGTCCCGCCGTCCCCGAGGAGGCAGCATGTTCATCCAGGTCATCCAGGGCAAGGTTTCCGATGCCGCCGGTCTGCAGGCGGCGATGGATCGATGGGTGGCGGAATTGCAGCCGGGGGCGCAGGGCTGGTTGGGTTCCACCGGCGGGTTCACCGACGACGGGATGTTCGTGTCCACCGTGCGTTTCGAGTCCCAGGAGGCGGCCCGCCGCAACAGCGAGCGGCCGGAGCAGGGCGCGTGGTGGGCCGAGGCGGAGAAGTGTTTCGACGGTCCGGTCACCTTCATCGACTGCCCGCAGGTCGAGCTCTGGATGCAGGGTGGATCCGATCGCGCGGGATTCGTCCAGGTGATGGAGGGTCACACGTCCAACGCCGATCGGATGCGCGAATTGATGCAGCGGTACACGGACGAAATGCACCGGATGCGCCCGGAGATCATCGGCGCGACGGTGGCGCTGCACGGCGACGGTGCCTTCGTGCAAACGGTGTACTTCACCTCGGAAGAGGAGGCCAGGGCGCACGAGAGCATGGCTCCGCCCCCGGAGATGGCCGAGGCAATGCAGGACGAACCGGGTCTGATGGATGACGTGACGTTCCTGGATCTGCACCAACCCTGGTTGGTCTCGCCCAGGGGTTGATCGCGTCGGCTTGACGCTCCGGGCGATCGAGTCGGAGAGATTACTGCGTGCCGTGCACGGGATGCGTTCATCCCATGAGCGCATCCCGGTGCCGCACGCCCATGCCCTGAAGTTCTGCGAAGCCGAGGGACCCGTAGTACGGCCGGAGTTCCGGGTCACAGGTCAGGTCGACGGAGTACATGCCGGCCAACTCGGCGAGCATCCGCGTCATCAATTCCCGTCCGATGCCGCGTCCCTGATATTCGGGTAGCACTTCCAGCCACGGGATGAAGGAGGTCGCGACCCCGTCGCTGATGGCGTTGACGAACCCGACCACTGTCGATGCGTCGACGGCGACGATGACCCGGTAGCTGCCTCGAAGGGCCGCGAGGTGTCTGCTTGGCGACGGTTTGACCGGCCAGCCGACGAAGAAGCCGCGCAGGTCGTCCGGGACGAGGTCGTCGACGGTCGCGCGGTACTCGATCATCGGGACACCGTATCGGCGAGCTCCCGTTCCAACGGGGTGCGAAACTTCGGGATCACCCGCACCCCGTCGAGCCATTGGGTCAGCCGTTCGGATTCGGCTTCGACGGCGGAAGTTGCTGCTGTGCCGATGTTCTCGAGCAGTCGCCAGACGACGGTGCCGTTCGGACGCTGGGCCCAACCGCCGACAACGCGGCCGTCGCACCAGACCGTCGGGCCGATGTTGCCGGTCTTGTCGAACAGCGCCAGGCGATGGTCGTCACGGATGTACCAGTCTCGGGCCGCCCACCCCATCGGTGTCGGATCGAGCGCGGGGAGCAGCGCCACCCACGGCCGCGGCGCGACGACCGGTTCGACGTCATTGCGCAGGAGCAACCCGATGTCGCCGTCGAGATCGACCTGAACGGTGTCGTTCGCCGCGACCGCGCGGCGGGTGTCCCCGAGATTCCACCCGGTCCACCAGGCGATGTCGGCCATCGTGCCCGGGCCGAAGCGGGCGAGCCATTGTCGGACAAGTTCCGCACGGGCGTCATCCGTCGATTGCATCGGAACGCCGTCCGGGAGCCATTTCTCGATCGGCGACCATTTGTACTGGCTGCCGAACAACCCTCCGCCGGGTCGACCGCGGACGATCCGGCCTTCGGCCGACAGGAGATTCAGCACCCGGGTGGTGATGTTGGCCGGGCCGCCGTATGCCTTGCCTTCGGCGTAGGTGAGCTGTGTGCGGAGGCGGGGCTCGGCGCGGGACAGTTCCACAGCGGTCGCCTCGCCGGATTCGCGCAGCAGACGGATGACGGAATCGTCGAGTTCGGTCAACCAGGCGGAGTGATCGCCGGTGATGTCAGTGACAGCGGCCAGGTCCTTGATCAAGCCCCGGCGAAGGCGAGCGGCGACCGCGTCACTTGCCGAATGCTGAACCACGGAAGCCGATCCCGTCGGCACGACGAACATCGTGCGCCGCATACCGAGCATCCGGATGAGGGTGCGGTGCGTGTAGAGCGCATCGGCCAGGTCAGCCGGGCGGAGATCCTCGATGCGGGCGGCGGCGGAGAGATACACCGACGCGGGATCGGTGGCGTGCAGGGCGATGAGATCGCGCACCATGTCGTCCGGCGCGACGCCGATTGCCCTTTCGACGAGATGGTGCCGGATGCCGAGACGCGCGCGCCGTTCTTCGACGGAGACGCTGCGCACGGTCTGTCGCGAGGACGCTGTTGACGGGATTCGTCGTGACGGCGTCGCGGGGTGGCGGCCTTGGGTGTCGGCGTCTGCGGGGTGGGTGTCTTGGGTCTGACGTGGCACCCGAGGCCTTTGATTCGCGTGTCCCACGGTCCTCGTGGCCGCGTCGCTCGACGTAGCACCGGAAGGCCTCCTTGATTCGCGCGCCTCACGGTCTCCTCGCTGGCCGCGTCGCTCGACGTGGCACCGCGAAGGCTCCTTGATTCGCGTGTCCCAAGGTCTTCTCGCTGGCCGCGTCGCTCGACGTGGCACCGCGAAGCCCCCCTTGATTCGCCCGTGCCATCAGTCTCCTCTCACCGACGCCTTCGCCGAACGTGCTGCTCCGAAATGGTTCTGCCACCACGTTGCGATGTGTTGCCGTCGGTCACTGATCGACGAAGCTGCGTCAGAATGGTGGTTCGTCGGGCGTGGTCGGCTTCGTTCCAGCGGGCATCCGGGCGTCGCCAGTGTTGCAGGATTCGGCGTCATCCACCGTCGAGGTGCTCGGCCGCGTTTGATGCTTCGGTGCGGCAATGGGCCACTCAGGAGTCTCCGTGCGATAGGTCCGCCCAGTCGGGCTGGTCCACAGAATGCTGGCGTCTGGATACTGCTGCGCATCCCAGAGGCCGGTGGTCTTCAGGTCGTGGTGGAACTTGCACAGGCACGCCAAGTTGCAAGGGCAGGTGGCGCCCCCGCTGCAGAACTCCTCGGAGTGGTCGATCTGGCAGCGGCGGGCTGGTTGCCGGCAACCCGGGAATCGGCAGGTGCGGTCGCGTTGGACGACATGGTCGCGGTGGGACAGCCGGGGCCGGTAGGTGGTGCGACCCACGTCCAGAGCCGTCCCGCAGGAGGTATCGACGGCGACCGCGGCGATGCTGGCGGCGCTGACAGCGAGTGCGCGGCACACGTCGGCCGATATTGGGCCATGGCCGTCGAGTTCTCCGGGCAAGTCGTCCAATCCCGCGAGGGTCGTGGCCGCGATGGTCACGTTCAGGTGCGTGTGCCTTCCCTGTTGAGTAGCGAATACGAAAGGTACTCGGCCAGTTGACCAACCATTCGGCGCGCCGTCGAATGTGAGCGAATGGCCCGAATCCGAGCCGGGGTCGGCAAGGTCATAAGGCGGGCACAGCTCGGTGTGGCCACGGCCGGGCGGGTCCACAGCGATAGCCCCGACGGCCTTCCTGCGCGTCTGGTCGGGACGCGTCTGGTCGAGGAATTGTCTGGTCGGGAATTGTCTGGTCGGGAATTGTCTGGTCGGGACGCGTTTGGTCGGGACGCGTTTGGTAGGGAGCGGTCGGCCCGAATGGAGCGAGAACGTCGTCCGCCGGAGTGTGGGAGTCGCCGACTTGGCCGCGACGATCAATTGGCCAATGCGTCGAGCCGGGATACCCGACCGAACATCCCGGGCCGTAGGCGCTGCTCCGGTGCGATTGGTCGTAGGCGTTCGCCTCGTTGACAGCAGTCGTCGGGCGGGCCGGTTCGCTGCGAACGGCACCGGACGCATCGACGTCGCGCCCGAGCACGGGAACTGCTGTCGGCGGGTCGTCCGCGGAATTCGACTCGCACGAGGAGTTGGGTCGATCGGAATAGTCTGGTCCGAATCGCTGGTCCGCCACATTGGGTTCACGGATCTCGTCGGAAGGTCGTACTCCGGCAGTCGGTTCGGGAGCGGAATTGATTGTCTCGCTGGGCACCGAAGGTTGCACTCCGCCAGTCGGTTCGGGCGTGGAATTGATTGTTTCGCTGGGCACCGAAGGCTGCACTCCGGCTGTCGGTTCGGGAGCTGGAATTAGTTGTTTCGCTGGGTATCGGGGTTTGCGGCGGGGCAGTCATGCGATAGCGATCTGAAGTTTCGGTCATGGAGCCAGTCGGTTCGGGAGCGCAGTCGGTTGAGGTCGGCGCCTCGCCGTCGCTGGCGGCGGGAATTGGTGTGCCCACCGGATCCGCCGAGTCGTATGGCGTCTGTCGATCACTACCGTCCTCGGCGGTGCTGCACTCGCGGGGCGGTGCGTCAGCGAGCGAGGAGTCGTCCATCGTTGAGGACGTGACCGGGCCGGTGTCGTCATCAGTCGCGGTACGCTCAGCGCCGTCGTCACGCGGATCGATCAGCGACGTGTCAGGGTCGAAACGTGCTGCGATCGTGGCGGTGTCGCTGACCCAGGAGAATCGCGACGGGTCGTCAGTGATCACCGCTCGCCCACCGAGGGTGGCACGGAGGTCGACCAATCCCTGAGTGGCCAGTTGATCGAAGATGTCGCTGAACACATCCGCGCGCAGCGCCCCGATCCGGCGGTCCTCGTCGCGGTTGCGGTGGAGGGTCGTCGCCACTCGGTCCAGCACGCTGAAGGCGACCCCCGCCTGCTCGGCCGGCAATTCGGCCACGAACGTGGACATCCCGTCGCGTTCCGGTCGCACCGTCACATGGCGTTCCTCGCGGGCCTTGATCTGTCGCTTCTTCGCCGCAGCGGGGTCCACCGAGATCACCGCGCGGTCGACGATCCCGCGCAGCTGGCCGGGGGTTCGAGCGCGTGCCTTCGGCAATACGGCAGCCTCCACCTTGTGCCGGAGGTCGACCGGAAGATTCTCGGTCCGGTCAAGGATGGTCAACGCCCGACCACGGTCGATCTGACCCCGCGACAAGGCCTGCAACGTGCCCGGCAGATCGATGCTGAAGTCCAGTGCCTGTCGCACCCGGCGCTGGGCAGTCATCGGCGAGAAGTGCAGCGCTGCGGATACTTCCGCCGCGGCGACCTTGAACGCCACCTCGTCGATCGCCACGTTCAATTCAGGATCGCCGTGGACCGTTGGTCCGGACCAAGGGAGGTCTTCCTCACCACAGCACGCTCCCGACCCGGTGTTCGAGTCGGCAGGAGAATCGATCCTGCCTTGGTCCGCTGCGCGAGCCATTCGATGCAATTTCTGACCCGGCGCGCTGGCATAGGCCAGCAACCCTTCGCGGGACGCCGCCACTCCGGGCACGGTGAACGCCGCGAGCCAGCGGTGTTGGAGCGCCTGCACCCAGGAGGCCAACTTCTCCGTTGCAGCGATGACGCCGACCATCGCCGCCGGCGTCACCCGTGCCGGGTCGAGCATCGCCAGCAGCGTCGCCGACCTGAATCCAGGATCGATGTCCGCCAGCACTGCTGCCGCACCATTCGGCCCATCTGAGAACGCTTCCTCGGCGAACTCTGCCGAGGTCGCGGGCGGCGGTCCGTCGCTGTCGGGGGGCTCGGGCATGCTGGCGAGATGCCGCGCCAGATCGCTGTTGCACTCGGCCCAGACCCGAGCCAGATCATCAATGGTGGCCGGGTCAGGCGGCCACTCACTATTGACATCGTCGGGCCAGGCGTCGAGCGGGCGACTCGGTTCGACGCCAACACAGGCCGCTTCGCTGATCTGATTGCTCACGACACGCCCCCCTGCTCGATAGCCTCAGCCTACAAACGTTCGATTTATATGTCAAGAGCTGGACATGAACTACTTTGAGGAGTATCGTTGGACCAAGATCGTGAACGCGTGGGAAGGCCTGATTGGCCCAGCCGATGACGTCCGGAAGCTGTCGGAGGGGGGAGGTGTCGATGGCGAGACCTCGCAGGAGCGGTGACGACTCCGGAAAGGCGGTGACGAAGTCCGAAACGGCAAGGTCTGAAAGACGACCGGCGCTGGCGAACAGAGCTGGACGAGTCGACACTGCCCGGGCCCGGTCAAGGTTCCTGACCTGGTTGCCGAACAAGAACGAGCCGCTAGGGAACTGATCGTGTCCAAGGACCTCGACCCGTGGACTCGGCGCCCCGCGTTGTTGATGGTTGTTCGCGCGGGGTCAGCAGTTCGTGGGGGTCGGCAGTCCGCTTGGGGGGTCGACTCTTCGCGCGGGAGTTGACAGTTCGCGCGGGCAAGACAGTCCAGTCAGTCCGATCAGTGCGCGAAAGCTGCTGCCGGAACGTCTTTTTCGTCGTCGATGATCGCAGCCACGATCCGGTCTGCGACATCCTGTGGTGCGCCGCCGGCGGGCAGTCGTGGTGGTTCACCGGCGATAGGCCTTGAGGCGAGACCGGTTTCGGTGTGAGTCGGTCTGATGTCGATCACCCGGATCTGCCGGCGCCGTAGTTCGGCCGCTGCCGCTCGGTCGAACGCCGTCAGACCAGCTTTCGTCGCACTGTAGGCAGCCATGCCCTTCTGTGGCTGTTCAGCCACCACGGCGCTCAACGTGGCGACGAACCCGCCGGTGGGGAGTACGCGGGCCGCGGCGCGGGTGAATCTGATCGGGGCAATGAGGTTCACCAACACCAATTCGTCGAGGACATCGTCGTCGAGGTCGACGACCTCACCGAAGGCGACGACGCCGGCGGCGTACACGAGGCCGTCCAGCCGCCCCAGCGATGCCTGGGCCGACTGCACCGCCCGGTCGGGGACATCGGGCAGGGTGACGTCGGCGCTGATCGTGCCGACCACCCGATCTCCGAGTTCCGCGGCGAGGATCTCCAGCCGAGTGGTGGAGCGTCCGGACAGTGTCAGCCGGGCTCCGCTGTCCGCGAGCCGCCTGGCGACCGCGCCTCCGAGACCGCCGGTCGCGCCGACCACCAGAATGTGGGCGTCATTGAGTTCAACCATGATCACCACAGTGCCAGTCGCAGCGCCCGAGCTGCGTGATGCCGGGTCGCATCATCGGGTCCCGTTGCCGGTGGGCTCTGACTGTGGCGGCGCGGGCAGCGTCGTGCCGGAACCGGAACCGGTCAGGTCCGGGGTTTGGGACGTGGACGCGGTTGTGCGCGGGCCGCGCCTGGCCGTGGCGGGAGTGAGCACCGTCGTTCCGGAACCGGCACCGGTCAGGTCCGAGGTTCGGTACCTGGACGCGGTCGTGCGTGGGCCGCTGGCTCTGGCGGGGGTGTGGAGCGTCGTTCTGGAACCGGCACCGGTCAGGTCCGAGGTTCGGACGGTCGGCGCCATCGAGGCCACGCGCCCGGCTGTGACGCGTGCGAGCAGCGGTCGTTCCGGAACGGGCACCCAGCGCCGATCAAGGTCCGAGGTTGGGTACATCGACGCGGTCGTACGCGGGTCCGCGCCTGGCTCTGGCGGGAGTGAGGAGCGTCGTTCTGGAACCGGCACGGGTCATGTCCGAGGGTCGCTGCACCGGCGCGATCGGGTCCACGCGCCCTGCTGTGGCGGCGGGATTGACGGCGTCGTTCCAAAACCGGCGCCGGCACCGGTCAGGTCCGAGGTTCGGCGGCCGGGCGACGCGATCGCGCCCATGCGCCGACGCGGCGCCCTACTGTGGCGGGAGTGAGCAGCGTCCTTCCGGAACCGGCACCGGTCAAGTCCGAGGTTCGGCCCGTCGACGCGATCGCGCCGCCGCTGACGTCCCCGCCGATCATGAGCCAGCAGTGGTGCGACCTCGCGTTCCTGCACTGGTTCGTCCCGCCGACCCGGGTCCGGTCGTGGATGCCGCCCGGCGCGACACCCGACGTCGTGCCCAGCGGCCCCTTCGCCGGGCTGACGCCCGTCGCTCTTGTGCCATTCCGGATGGTCGATGCTGGGTTCGGTCCGGGACCTGCGGTGCCCTATTTCGGCACGTTCTGGGAAACCAATGTCCGGCTGTATTCCGTCGACGCGACAGGCACGCACGGCATTGTTTTCTGCAGCCTCGACGCCTCCCGGTTGGCCGTCGTGCTGGCCGCCCGGCTGACTCTCGGCCTGCCGTACCGCTTTTCGCGAATGAGCGGGTACGAGCGGACGCGCGACGGGAAGCGGGAGCTGGCCTGGATCGCCGGCACCCGGTGGCCCGGGCCCCGTGGGACCAACAGTCGCATCGCGATCCGAGTGGGCGACCAGTTGCCCGGGCTCGCCGACAGCGCACACAACCGCCCCGCGGCCACAGTACCGCGCCCGCGGCCGGGTCGCCGGCGACAACCGCGCCCGGCGACAACCGCGCCCGCGACAACCGCGCCCCGCGACAACCGGCCCCGCGACAACCGCGTCCGCGACAATGCCCGGTCCCGCCGGCGAGACAAGCACAACTCCGGCCGGCGACGCCGAGCTCGTCACCTTCCTGACCGCGCGGTGGGGTCTGCACACCGAGGTGTGGGGGCGGACGATGTACGTGCCGAATGTTCACGACACCTGGAGTCTGAGATCGGCCGAGGTGCTGCTGCTCGACGACGGATTGCTCGGGGCGGCCGGATTCGCAGACCTGGCACGGCGACCGCCCGATCATGTGTGCTTCTCCGAAGGCGTGCACACCCGGTTCGGGTTGCCCAGAGTGCTGCGCTCGAGCTGACAGACCCGGCCCCGCCGCGGTCGGGTGGTGGACATCGACATCGCCGGGACATCGGCTCGACAACGACATCTGCCCATGCCTTGCGGCACCACGGCCGGTGCCGGCCCAGGGAACAGCTCACCCGCCGCCCCGGTTGCACCCTCAGAGGGCAAAGACGAGAGGGACGATTGATGACCACCGGCACAGCGCACGATCTGATCGACTCAACGGCAACAAACCCAACGAGTGCGAACCCAACAACGAACCCCACGACAGCGAACCCAACAACGAACCCCACACCAGCGAACCCCACAGACAGCGGACGGCGGTCCGAACGGCGTCAGGTTGTCGGTGCTGGACCTGGCCGGTGTCGGTGTCGGAACCTCCGTCGGCGACACCCTGGCGGCCACCACCGAGCTCGCGGTGCGCGCGGAACAGCTTGGCTACCATCGCTTCTGGGTAGCGGAGCATCACGGGATGCCAGCCGTCGCCTCATCAGCGCCGGCGGTACTGCTGGCCCATCTGGCCGCGAACACCCGCTCGATCCGGCTGGGCTCCGGCGGCGTCATGCTGCCCAACCACGCGCCGATGGCGATCGCCGAGCAGTTCGGCACCCTGGCGGCACTGCACCCAGGAAGGATCGACCTCGGTCTCGGCCGCGCACCCGGCAGCGACCAGCTCACCGCGTACGCGTTGCGGCGCAGGATGGACGGCGCCGGATCGGAGGATTTCGGCGACCAGGTTGCCGAACTCGAGCATTTCCTCCGGCACGACTTCCCGGCCGACCATCCCTTCTCGCGGATCCACACGACACCCGCGTCACCGGTGCCGCTCTACATCCTCGGATCGTCGGATTACGGCGCCCGACTCGCCGCCCGGCTGGGACTCCCGTTTGCCTTCGCGCATCACTTCGCCGGAGGCGGCAACAACACCGAGATCGCCTTGGATATCTACCGTTCGCAGTTCCAGCCGTCGGACACGTTGACCGAGCCGTACCCGATGATCGGCGTCACGGCGCTGGCGGCCGACACCGAGGACGAGGCACGGTTCCAGGCCGGTGCCGGAGCGCTGTCCATGGTGCTCCTGCGAACCGGGCGGTTGCAGGAAATCCCGACGCCGGAGCAGGCCGCCGAATACCCCTACAGCCCCGCTGAATTCGACCTCGTTCGCGGCATGCGCACGACCGAGGTGGTCGGCGACGCCGAGCAGGTCGCAGCCGGACTCCGCGAGTTGGTCGACCGGTTCGGCGTTTCGGAGATGCTGATCACCACCAGGGTGCATGGGGCAGCGGCCAGGCTGCGGTCCTTCGAGCTGATCGCCGGCGCGTTCGCCCTGGCGGCAGCCCGGCGCTGACGGTTGGCAGGGAGACGGCGGCCGCCAGGAGAAGACTTGCGCATAGTAAGGCGGCCGGCCAGCGCGGAGACCAGCGGCCGCCGGAGAGCCAGCGGCCGCCGCGGACAGACTCGAACGCTCTCAGACGCCGAACCCGTGGTAATGCATGACGTGCTTGATCCGGGTGTAATCCTCCAGCCCGTACATCGACAGGTCCTTGCCGTACCCGGACTTCTTGAACCCGCCGTGCGGCATCTCCGCGATCAGCGGGATGTGGGTGTTGATCCACACACAACCGAAGTCCATCTGCGCCGACATCCGGGCCGCAGTATCGACATTCGACGTCCACACCGATGATGCCAGCCCGTATTCGGTGCCGTTGGCGAACCCGAGGGCTTCCGCCTCGTCGGTGAATTTCTGCACGGTGATCACCGGGCCGAACACCTCGGTCTGCACGATCTCGTCCGTTTGGTGCACGTCCGCCACCACGGTCGGCTCGTAGTAGTAGCCGGGCCGGTCCAGCTTGTGGCCACCGGCGGTGACGTCGGCGTGGTCGGCCGCCCGCTCGACCAGCCCGGCGATGTGCGCGAGCTGGTTGGCGTTGTTGATCGACCCGTAGAGCACGTCCTCGTCGTCGGATGATCCGGTCTGCGTCTCCCGCGCCTTCGCCGACAACGCTGCCACGAAGTCGTCATAGATGCCGGCCTGCGCGATCACCCGGGTGGCCGCCGTGCAGTCCTGGCCGCCGTTGAAGTAACCAGCCGTGGCGATGCCCTCGACAGCGGCCTCCAGCGACGCGTCGTCGAACACCACGACCGGCGCCTTGCCGCCCAGCTCCAGATGGGCCCTTGTCAGATTCTTGGCCGCCGCGGTGGCTACCGCGATGCCGGCGCCGGTCGACCCGGTGATCGACACCAGGGCCGGCGCGCTGTGCGAGGTCAGCGCCGCGCCGGTGTCCCGGTCACCGCAAATCACGTTCACCACGCCGGGCGGGTAGAACTCCTGCAGTGCCTTGCCCATCCACACCGAGCTGGCCGGGGTGGTGTCCGACGGCTTGAGCACCACGGTGCAACCCGCCGCCAGTGCGGGCGCGATCTTCCAGATCGCCATCATCATCGGGTAGTTCCACGGTGCCACCTGGCCCACGACCCCGACCGGTTCCCGGCGAACCGACGACGTATGCCCGCGCATGTACTCACCCTGCGAGCGACCCTCCAGCACGCGGGCGGCACCGGCGAAGAACCGGATCTGGTCGACCATCGGGCCGACCTCTTCGGACTTCGTCAGCGCGGTCGGCTTGCCGGTGTCCTGCACCTCGATCGCGACCAGCTCGTCGGCGTGCTCCTCGACGTGGTCGGCGAATTTCAGCAGCGCGAGCTGCCGCTCGCCCGGGGTCGACCAACGCCAGGTCTTGTAGGCCTCGGTGGCGGCGGCGTAGGCGCGGTCGACGTCCTGCGCGCCGGACAGCGGCGCGGTTGCGTACACCGCACCGGTGCTCGGATCGATGATGTCCATCGACGCACCGTCCGCGGCCGGCGCCGACTCACCGTTGATGATGTTCTGCAGCACGGTCTTCTCGGTCCCGCTCGCCGATGAGCTCATGATCGTTTCGATACCCTTCCGTTGGCTGGACAGCACGACGATAACCCCGCTCGGGTCAGCTCACCTGGGCTGCGGTCGAGTGCAGCACACCCACCGGGCAGGGCGCGTGGGCCAGGAGCTGCTGGCTCACCGAGCCCATCACCAGCCCGCGGAACCCGCCCCGGCCGCGCGACCCGAGGGCCAGCAGCTGGGCGCCGCGCGACTGCTCCACGAGCACCGCTCCCGGCCTGCCCTCCGCCTCCCAGTAGGTGATCGGCACGGACGGAAAGGCGCTGCCGTCCAGGATGACCGGAGCCCAGAAGCTGGCCGTCGGTGAGCCGACCCCGGCCGCGACCGGGTCGACCTGCTTGATGGTGATCGCCCCCCGACGGTGTCGGACGGTGATCGCCGCCAGCCCGGTGCCCAGCGCCGCGGCGTGCCGGATGGCCACCGCCGCAGCCGCATTCGAGGAGACCGACCCGTCGTAACCGAGCACCACCTGGCCGGCGTGCGGGCCCTCGGCGGCGCCGGAACTGCCGCCGGACGGCGCGGGGTGAACAACGACCACCGGGCACTTGGCGTACGGCACCACGTTGAGGGCCGTCGAGCCGACCAGCAGTCCGGTGAAGCCCTCCCAACCACGGGAGCCGATCACCAACAACTGCGCGGTTTCCGACGCCGTCAGCAGCGACTGCACGGGCGGTGTCGGGTAGCGGACGCCGTGCACCACCAACTCCGGGTGCCGCGCCCGCACGCCGGCCACTGCGTTCTGCACGCCGCCCTCGAGGTCCTCGGCGTATTCCTCGACCTCGACATCACCCTCGGCGTCGGGATGCGCGACCAGCAGTGTCAACGGGACGCCGTAGACCGCGGCGGTGTCCGCGGCCCAGTTGAGTGCGCCCTGGCTGGACGGCGAGAGGTCGACACCGACCACGACGCCGGCCGCGGCCGGCGGGCCCTCGCCCGGGGCTGGGTCGCTCGCATCGGGGTTGCTGGCACTGCCGCTGACGGAATCCTGCGAGGCGTCGGTCATCAAGTAGGCCATCCGAATCCGTCGGCTCAGTGGCTTGTCGCAGGACGGCGTCGACGGTCATTGATCAGTGGCTGACCAGGTGGCGGCATCTGTGACGACAAGAACAGCTGAGCTATCCAAGTGGGGATGGCTAGTTTACTGTGACCAGCGATGATTTAGCTCACTTCTTCGAGCCAAACGAGGTGTCCCATGACGATCGAAGGCTCGGCCAGGCCGGCCGGCGAGGGTGAAGAATCACACTCCGATGGCCACCATCACCCGCAAGTGGAAAAAGGGCTCTCCGCTAACTCGGTAGGGTTGCTCGGCGGTACCGTTTTGGGCATTTCGTGTGTCGCTCCGGCATATACCCTCACCGCCACCATCGGCCTGATCGCGGCGGTGGCGGGCGTGAAGATCCCGGTGATCTTCATTGCCGGCTTCATCCCGATGTTCTTCGCGGCGTATGCCTACCGGGAGTTCAACCGCGTCGACCCGGACTGTGGCACCTCTTTCACCTGGACCACCCGGGCCTTCGGCCCGTATGTCGGCTGGCTCGGTGGCTGGGCGGCGATCCTGGCCACCATCATCGTGCTGGCGAACCTGGCCGGAATCGGCGTCCAATTCTTCTATCAACTCCTCGGCAGCGTGTTCAACAATCCCGATCTCGGCGATCTGTGGACCAACAAATTCGTGAACGTCGGCACCTGCCTGGTCTTCATCCTGATGGCCACCGCGATTGCCTATCGCGGCATCACCACGACCGAAAAAGTCCAGTTCGTCCTGGTTTTCTTCCAGCTCGGCGTGCTGTTGTTGTTCGCCATCATGGCGTTCGCCAAGGCGGGCGGGCCCGATGATCCCGACGGCCTGGCATTCTCCTGGGATTGGTTCAACCCGTTCACCGGGCTCACCGCGAGCGCCTTCATCGCGGGCCTGTCCGCGTCGATCTTCTCCTTCTGGGGCTGGGACAGCGCGCTGACCGTCAACGAGGAATCCAAGGACGCCGAGAAGACGCCGGGCCGCGCCGCCCTGCTGTGCGTGGTGTCGATCCTGCTGACCTACCTGTTGGTCTCGGTGTCGGCGCTGATGTACGCCGGCAATGGCGAGTCCGGATTGGGCCTGTCGAATCCGGATATTCAGGACAATGTCTTCGGGGCGCTCGCCGAACCGGTGATGGGCAGCCCCTGGAACAACCTGTTGTTCCTGGCAGTTCTCGCCTCCTCGGCGGCCAGCCTGATGACGACCTTCCTGCCGACCACCCGGACGATGCTCGGCATGGCCAGCTACGGAGCCCTGCCCAAGCGCTTCGCGAGCATCCACCCGCGGTACCTGACCCCGGGCTACGGCACCGTGGTCGCCGGAATCATCGCCGGCACGTTCTACGCGGTGCTGACCTTCGTCTCGGAGGCGGTGCTCACCGACACGATTCTCTCGCTGGGCCTGATGATCTGCTTCTACTACGGGCTGACCGCGATCGGTTGCGTCTGGTACTTCCGCAAGGAACTGTTCACCAGCTTCAACAACATCATTTTCAAATTCCTCTTCCCGCTGGTCGGCGGAATCGGTTTGTGGACCGTCTTCTTCATCACCATCAGGGACAGTGCCTCACCGGATTACGACGGCTCCGGGGTCAGCATCTTCGGGGTCGGCGTGGTGCTGGTGCTCGGCCTCGGCTTGATCCTGCTCGGCGTGGTGTTCATGTTGATCATGCGGGCCAGGCAGCCGGCGTTCTTCCGCGGCGAGACCCTGAACCGGGGCACCCCGTCGCTGATCATCCCGGAGTAACTACCCTGGGCCGGTGCCGAACCCTGTCCGCCTGTCCGAGCTGACCACGCTCCGACTGGGCGGTCCGGCGCCGGACCTGGTCACCGTGCGGACGGCGGCGGAGATCGCCGACGTCGTCGGAGCTGCCGATCGGGCGGGCCAAGGAGTGCTCGTGTTGGGCGGCGGGTCGAACCTGGTCGTCGCCGACCGCGGCATCGACACCCCGGTCGTGCGGATCGGTGTGCGTGGGATCCGGATCGATCCGGACGGCGACGGCGAGAGCGCCGACGGCGGCACCGCCGTCACCATCGGCGCCGGCGAGAACTGGGACGACGTGGTCGCGGAACTCACCGGGGAGGGTTTCGCCGAGTTCGCTCCGCTGTCCGGCATCCCGGGTTCGGCCGGGGCGACCCCGATCCAGAACGTCGGCGCCTACGGCACCGAGATCGCCGAGGTGCTGACCGGGGTGACGGCTTACGACCGGGCCACCGGGGTCGTCCGGCAACTGCCGGCCGCCGAACTGGGCCTCGGCTACCGGCATTCCGTGCTCCGCGGCACCGATCGGGCGGTGGTCAGCGAGATCACCGTCCGGCTGCACCGCGGCGATGTCGCGGTCCGGTACGCCGAACTGGCCCGTACCCTCGGCGTCCAGATCGGCGCCGCAGTTCCGCCGGCCGATGTCAGACAGGCCGTGCTGGAGCTGCGCCGGAAGAAGGGCATGGTGCTCGACCCGGACGACCCGGATACCTACAGCGTCGGCTCGTTCTTCACCAACCCCATCCTGGAACGGGACCTGGCCCGCGATGTCGACGAGGCGATCAAGGCGAGGTTGGGACCGGCCGCCAGCTACCCCTCCTACCCCGTGACGGGCCCGGACGGCCGGGCCGAGCCGGCCGGTCGGGTGAAGCTGTCCGCCGCCTGGCTCATCGAACAGGCGGGCTTCACGAAGGGTTTCCAGGGACCGGGTGGGCGGGTCGCGCTGTCCACCAAACACACCCTGGCGCTGACCAACCGCGGCGGTAGCACCGCCGAGCTGATCGCCCTGGCGCGACAGATCCGGGACGGCGTGCGGGATGCCTTCACCGTCTCGCTGCAGCCGGAGCCGATGCTGATCGGGGTCAGCCTGGAGGACTGACCGGCCCTGCATCACCGCCTGGCGATGGTCGCGACAAGGTTGGGTGTCACGTGAACCTCACGGCGGCGGCTTACGGTGGAGGGTCAGCAGGCGGTCCGGGTCCGGGTCCGGGTCAGCAACAGCACGCCACGATCGGTAGTCCGATCGCGGTCAGAAGGGATCAGCCAGATGCGACATCGCGCGACGCGACGGCGTCACCGCCGAATCGGCGCTCTGCTGGCCTTGATCATGTCCGTCGCGCTCGTCGCGTCCGGGTGCGCGAGTTCGGGGGACGTCGTCGTCACGGTGACCTCGGTCGTCGGCCCGACCGTGACCGCGCCCGGGCTCTCGGGATCGCCCAGCGAGGCAACCGCGACCAGCGAAGGCCTGGCGTCCAAGGTGCGGGTGAGCGTCAAGCCGAAGTTCGGCAGCACCGATGTCGCCCCGACCGACCCGATCGTGCTCACCGTGTTCTCGGCCAAGATCAAGGACCTGACCGTCACCGGTGACGACGGCTCCGTGGTGGCCGGGACCATCTCGCCGGATCAGGCCACCTGGACGCTCGGCCAGCGACTGGCCTACAACACCTCGTACACGTTCTCCGGCACCGCCATCGCCAACGACGACGGCGCGGAAAGCCCGATCACCGGCAGCCTGGCCACCGTCAAGCCCGCCGACACCGTCCGCGCCTCGTTCCAGATCCCCAGCCACACCGCGGTCGGGGTGGCCGCGCCGATCATCATCACCTTCGCCGAGGCCATCGAGGACAAGGCCGCGGCGCAGAAGACCTTCAAGCTGGTCACCGACAAGGGCGAGATCCAGGGTTCCTGGGGCTGGCTGCAGGACGAGGACATCCAGGGCACCGGGGTCAAGCAGTCGATCGTGCACTTCCGGCCTGCCGTGTACTGGCCGGCCTACACCAACGTGCATGCCGAGGCGGACCTGATGGGGGTGAACTACGGCGGCGGGAAATGGGGCAAGGAGGACATCGTCACCGACTTCAGCATCGGGCGTGACCAGCGCGTGCAGGCGGACGTCAACTCCTTCCACATGGTGGTGATGGTCGACGGCAAGATCGTCAAGAACTACCCGGTCTCCTACGGCAAGGAGTCCGTACCGGGCCGGGCAACCGTCAGCGGTATCCACGTGGTGACCGAGAAGTACCCGACCTTCTCGATGTGCAACCCACAGTTCGACTACTGCAATGTGGAGGAGAAGTTCGCCGTCCGGATCAACAACAACGGCGAGTTCATCCACGAGAACGCCTTGACCACGCCGTACCTGGGCAAGGAGAACGTCTCGCACGGCTGCATCAACATGGGTGTCGGCGATGCCGAGGACTACTACAACTCGGCGATCTACGGCGACCCCGTCGAGGTCACCAACACCGGCGTGCCGATGACCGAGAAGGACGCCATCTACGACTGGATCTACTCCTTCGCCGATTGGCAGAAGCTCAGCGCGCTGTAACGGCGGCGGCCGGGCCCGGAGAAGCACTGGAGTTGCAGGGAGCAGGAACGGGTAACACTCGAGCCGCAGGTAGCGTTGCTCCGGTCATGGATACGAACGGCGCGAACGGGTACTCGTCGGTGGGCCGCGCCCACGACGCACTACCCGTTGGTTCGGCCGGCGGCATTTCCCGGGTGGCGGCGATCTCGCTGCACACCTCGCCGTTGGCGCAACCCGGTACCGGTGACGCCGGCGGGATGAACGTCTACGTCGACCAGACCTCCCGCCGGCTGGCCGCGCGTGGCGTCAAGGTGGAGATCTTCACCAGGGCGACCTCCTCCGATCAGCCGCCGGTGACGGA
The DNA here is from genome assembly GCA_963709895.1 of uncultured Actinomycetota bacterium. Lineage (GTDB taxonomy): Bacteria > Actinomycetota > Actinomycetes > Mycobacteriales > Nakamurellaceae > Nakamurella. The sequence continues at coordinate 216,659 of CAVPYD010000028.1, forward strand.
GGTGGTGCCGGGGGTACTGGTCCGGCACATCGTCGCGGGCCCCTTCGAGGGGCTGGACAAGGAAGAACTTCCCGGCCAGCTGTGCTCGTTCGCCGCCGGGGTGATGCGGGCCGAGGCGCGCCGCGACCCTGGGCACTACGACATCGTGCACTCGCACTACTGGCTCTCCGGGCAGGTCGGCTATCTGGCCAAGGACCGCTGGGGGGTGCCGATGGTGCACTCGGCGCACACCCTGGCCAAGGTGAAGAACGCCGCCATGGCGCACGACGATCAGCCGGAGCCGCGAGGCCGGCTGATCGGTGAGGAGCAGGTGGTCGCCGAGGCCGACCGGCTGGTGGCCAACACCGGCACCGAGGCCACCCAGCTGGTCGAGTTGTACGGGGCCGATCCCGGCAAGATCGACGTGGTGCCGCCAGGGGTCGACACCGATGTGTTCTCCCCGGGGCCGGCGGGGGCCGAACTGGCCGCGCGGCAGGCGCTCGGGCTGCACCCGGATGAACTGGTGATCGCCTTCGCGGGTCGGATCCAACCGCTCAAGGGGCCCGACGTGCTGCTCGGGGCCGTCCGGCAGTTGGCAAGGGCGCATCCGGACCGGCGGTGGCGGGTGATCATCGTCGGCGGCGTCTCCGGAACGGGGCGGCAGGACGAACACCGGCTCGCCGACCTCGCCGAGCAACTCGGCATCGACGCCCTGGTGGACTTCCGGCCGCCGGTCCCCGCGGCCGAGCTCGCGCAGCTCTACCGGGCGGCCGACGTCGTCGCGGTGCCCAGCTACAACGAGTCGTTCGGCCTGGTCGCCCTGGAGGCGCAGGCCTCGGGCACGCCGGTGGTGGCGGCCGCGGTCGGTGGCTTGACCGTCGCGGTGGCGGACGGCGTCAGCGGGCTGCTCGTTCCCGGCCATGACCCGGTGATGTGGGCGGATCACCTCGCGCGGGTGGTGCTCGATCCGGAGCTTCATGCCCGGCTCGCGGCCGCCGCTCCCGTGCACGCCGCGGGCTTCTCCTGGGATGTCACCGTGGACGGCCTGCTGCGGACCTACCAGCGTGCCGTGCATGACGTCCGCCTCGCCCGGCCGGCGGCCGGCGGGGAACAGTTTGCGCTGCATCCGGCGGGCCGGTGACGCCCGACGAACTCGACGCGGCACTCACCCTGCTCGGCGTTGACTACCGGCGCGACAGTGCCGACGCCTTCCTGGTGACGCTGCCCGGCGAGCGCAGGCATCGGACGCTGGTGTGGCTGCTGGTGGGCGATCACCAGGTGCTGATCGAGTCCTTCGTCTGCCGCGCACCGGACGAGAACGTCGAGGCGGTCTACCGATTCCTGTTGCAGAGAAACGCGAAGTTGCGCACGGTGGCCTACGCCCTGGACAGTTCGGGCGACATTCACCTGGTCGGTCGGGTGTCCAGGACCGCACTGACCGGGGCGGAACTGGACACCGTGCTGGGTGTGGTGCTGGCGACCGCCGACCAGGATTTCAACCCGATCCTCGAGCGTGGCTTCGCCGGCGCGATCAGGCGGGAGTGGGCTTGGCGCACGTCACGAGGCGAATCGGTGCAGAATCTCACAGCTTTTCGGCATTTGGTGGACGGCGATTAGCTGGTTCGGACGACCGACGACCACCCCTCCGAGACCGGTTGCTGGATCGTCCGTGTTGCAGGAGTGAGCTGATCACCCTGAGGAGGCAGCGAGCCTCCGCCTCTCACCCGAATAGGGGCAGCGGTGCTGAACCCTGGGTGACTAGTTTTGGGGATCACCCCGCCCGGAAACGCCGGGTATCGTCCTTGGCAGGTGACCATCCGGGATGTGTTTCGGCGACACGGTGGGGGACTGCCGGTGGGCAGGCATAGCAGACAGACTCAGCGGGTGATCCGTCGAGGCTGGTGGGGCGTAGCTGCGCGCCGAAACGATGCGGTCAACGGTGCCGAGCGCGCCGCGATCCCTGCCGCTCCGGTCCACGTCGCTCCGGTGGATGAGCTGTCCGTTCAACGATTCGAGGGCGTGTCGGTCAAGCGCCTCGCCGTGGTGGTCAGCTTCGCGCTTGCCGCGACCTTCACCGGATCGGTGGGGTTGTTCTCGGCCAACGCGCAGATCATTGCCCCCGCCTACGGATCTAACACGGCGGCATCCACGTCTTCGGCCTCGTCCGGTCTGCCGGTCTGCCCCCCGGGACAGGAAGCCACCACGGTTGCCGGGAGCGGGACGCCGGCGCCGCTGGGCAACCTGCAGAACGTCCCGGCGGCCATCGCCGGCGGCGGCACGTTCGGCGGCGTGCCGTTGGACGCGGAGCAGGTCAAGATGGCGGCCGAGGTCGCGGCGGTCGGCAAGCAGATGGGGATCACCCGCCGGGGCATCGAGATCGGTATCGCGGTCGCCACCGAGCAATCCAGCCTGCGGCCCGATGCGGTGAACGACAAGTGGCTCGGGCTCTTTCAGCAGAACCCGGTGGACTACACGATGTACCCACGCACGGAGCCGGGCGGCGCCGCGTGGATGTTCTACGACCGGTTGCTCAAATTGGTGCCCGGCTACGACACCGATCCGCGCACCGACTTCGAGATCGGTGACGTCGTCCAGTTGACGGGCACCGGGGAGCGGTTCGGTCAGTACCAGGACATGGCCAGGGACCTGGCCGGGCAGCTGGTCGACGCGGTCTCGTTGGCCCAGGACGACGTGACCTGCGTGCCGGCCCCGGCATCGCCGGCCACGACCACCGGGTCCGCCTTCGATCCGGGCAACATCATCTCGGACGCGGTGTTCTACAACACCGGCGCGATGACCGCCGAGCAGATCCGGCAGTTCGTCTTGACCCAGGGCGAAGGGTGCACCGGCGCGTACTGCCTGAAGAACCTGCGGGTGAGCACGCCCAGCCAGCCCGCGGATCGGTACTGCGCGGCCTACCAGGGCGGCACCGACGAGGACGTGGCGGCGATCCTGCTGCGGGTGTCGGTGGCCTGCGGGATCAACCCGCAGGTCATGCTGGTCACCCTGCAGAAGGAATCGGCGTTGCTGTCCCGGACCGATGTGTCCGCGTCGACCTACAACGCTGCCTGGGGTTGGCACTGCCCGGACACCGGGCCGGGCGGTAGCGCGAACTGCGATCCCGCGTACGCGGGCTTCTTCAACCAGGCCTACGGGATGGCCAAGCAGTGGTCGCGGTACAAGCTCGATCCGGACAAGTACAACTATCACGCCGGCCAGACCGTCAACATCCTGTGGAACGTCGCGGAGTCCGGGTGCGGGTCGGCGCCGGTGGCGATCCAGAACCAGGCGACCGCCTCGCTGTACATCTACACGCCGTATCAGCCGAACCAGGCCGCACTGGCGGCCTACCCCGGGGTGGGCGACGCCTGCTCCGCGTACGGCAACCGGAACTTCTTCTACCTGTTCCGCAAGTACTTCGGGTCCACCGGTGGTGGGACGGCGACGACCGCCTCCTCTGCGGTGCTGGCCACCGGCACCGCGGTGAAGATCCCGGCCAATCAGTTCGTGTCCGCGGCGCTGGGCGGACAGACGATCACGGCGCCGACCCCGGCGGTGGCCGCCGGTCTGGCAGCCGGCTTCTCGGCGCTGGGTTTGCCGTACGTGTGGGGCGGCGGCGGCTCCGGTGCTGGTCCGAACAACGGCTGCGCCCGCGGTGGCGGCGAGTTCAACAGCTGCGGCAGCACCATCGGGTTCGACTGCTCGGGCCTGACCGCTTTCGTGTTGGGCAAGGCGGGGTACCGGATTCCGGACAACTCCGGGACGCAGCGGTCGGCGGGCGTCACGGTGAGCTGGTCGCAGGCGCTGCCAGGTGACGTCGTGGGCTTCCCCGGCCACGTCGCGATCTACCTGGGCACGTTCGGCGGGCGGCCGTACATCCTGGAGGCGTCCTGGGTGGGCACGCCCATCCACATCGTTCCGTTGACCCGGACAGACGTCGACGATCGGCTCTACCGGTACTGGACGGGTCCGGCCGCCGGCGCACCCGGCGTCGCTGACTTCTCCTCGCTGCAGGGTCAGCTCGTCTCGTCAGGGTCGTCCGACGTGCCCTGGGTGCCGCAGTCACCGGGCGGTTCGAATTGGACTCCCGTGACCGCGCCGCCGGTGAACCCCCCCAGCTACGGGGCGGTGCCCTGGGTGCCGCAGATCGTGCCGCGGCCGGTGCCCGCGCCGGTGCCTCCGCCAGCGGTGGCGCCGCCGCCGGTGGTGCCGCCGCCGGTGACAACACCGCCGGTGACAACACCGCCGGTCAGCCGGCCTAGCGCGCCGAGCCCGGCGCCGACGACGGTCGCGACGACGACCAAGCCCGCCACCCCCACCAAGACCACGACGGCGTCACCGACGCCTTCTCCGACGACATCGGCGCGCACCAGTTCTGGTTCGCCGACGACGAGTGCTTCGCGCACCACGTCGGCGCCGAGTGCTTCGCCGACGACGAGTGCTTCGCCGACATCGAAGGCGACCACCAGTTCGTCGGCAGAGTCCGGGGCGGTGGCGACAGCGGAGACAACGGCGACCAAGACCACTGCGACGACGGCCGCGACGATTCCCAGTCCGACTACGCCGCATACGACCGGCGCGACTTCGTCGGCGACTACTGCTTCGTCGGCGACTACTGCGTCGGCCACGGCCACGGCCACGGCGACGCCGACGATCACAGCCTCGCCGACTGCAGCCTCGCCGACGACTACTGCTTCTCCGACGACCACTACTGCTGCTTCCGCAGGATCTCCGGCGGCGGCTGCCGAGGCGCCGGCGACCGCGACGACGACCGCACCGTTGACCGCACCGGCGCCGTCCGGCCCGACCGTCACCACGGAACCGGTGATCGAGTCGACGCCGCCGAATTCGTCACCGACGCCGCAGACGGCTGCCCGTCGCGCCAGGCGGAGGCGCTAGCGCCCGAGCCCGACGATGACCCCAGCCGGTGCGCTCGGCCCGGCTGCGGCATCATGTCCGCCATGACCTCCACATTGATCCTGCTGCGACACGGCGAGAGCACCTGGAATGCGCTGAACCAGTTCACCGGCTGGGTCGACGTCCCCCTGTCCGAGAAGGGCACCGCTGAGGCGATCCGCGGCGGCGTCCTGCTCAGGGAGACCGGCCTGCTGCCTGACGTCCTGCACACCTCCGTGCTGCGCCGGGCCATCACCACCGCCAACCTCGCGCTCGATGCGGCCGACCGGCATTGGATCCCGGTCCGCCGGACCTGGCGGCTCAACGAGCGGCACTACGGCGACCTGCAGGGCAAGGACAAAAAGCAGACCCTGCAGGAGTACGGCGAGGAGCAGTTCATGCTGTGGCGCCGGTCCTACGACACGCCGCCGCCGCCGATCAGCGACACCAACGAGTTCTCCCAGGCCGACGACCCGCGGTATGCCGATCTCGGTGACCTCGCACCCAAGACCGAGTGCCTGGCCGACGTCGTCGTCCGGATGGAGCCGTACCTGCGGGGACCGATCTTCGACGATCTGCGAGCCGGCAGCACCGTGCTGGTCGCCGCGCACGGCAACTCGCTGCGCGCGGTCGTCAAGCTGCTGGACAACATCAGCGACGAGGGCATCGCCAAGGTGAACCTGCCGACCGGCATCCCGCTGCGCTACGACCTGGATGCCGACCTGCGGCCGGTCGTCGCGGGCGGCACCTATCTCGACCCCGACGCCGCGGCAGCGGCCATCACCGCCGTCGCCAACCAGGGCCGGTGACCGCTCGGCGCAGGTGACCTGCCGGTGAATCCTTCGTGAACGGAGGGTCGCCGGCGGGTCGGCGGGGCCGTCGGTTGCCTGTGGGTGGTCGTCGCCGACCTACCATCACGGTGTGTCTGGTTGGGGAATGCTGGTTGCCGCCTTGGGTGGCGCCGTCGTCGGATGGCTCGCGTGCGCCGTGCTGATCCGCCGCCCAGGCCACGCGGTCGAGCCGGCGGCTGATCCCGCCGAACCGCTGGAGTTGGAGGTACTGCGGCGTTCCAGCACCGGTTACCTGGTGCTGGACGCCAACGGCCGCCCGCTGTTGAGCAACGAGCGGGCGAGCGAGCTCGGGGTGCTGCGCGGCGGGATCGTCGATCGACGGATCGCCGAGGCGGCCGGCCGCGCAGCGGTGTCCGGCGAGCCGGTTGATGTCGAGATCAGGCCGGTCCCGATGGGTGTGTCGCTGCAGCCCACACCGCCGCCCAGCGCCGTTCTCGCCGTGGTGAGGGCGATCGACCACGGCCGGGTACTGGTCGCGGCAGCCGACGAGTCCGCGGCGCAACGTGTCGAGGACGTCAGGCGGGACTTCTTCGCGAACGTCTCCCACGAGCTCAAGACACCGGTGAGCGCGATGGGACTGCTCGCGGAGGCGACCGTCGGGGCCGCCGACGACCCGGAGGCGGTACGACGGTTCGCCGGAAAGCTGCAGACCGAAGCCGTCCGGTTGGGTGCACTGGTCAACGAACTGATCGCGCTATCCCGGTTGCAGGGCGCGGAACCCCTGCTGGACACGGCGGTGGTCGAGATCGACGCGGTGATCGACGAAACGGTCGCCAGGGTGGCCACCACGGCGGAGAACAACGGGATCACGCTGACCACCGACGGCAGGTCTGGGCTGCTGGTCCGCGGCGATCGCTCACTGCTCATCACGGCCCTGACGAACCTGGTCGACAACGCCATCAACTACTCCCCGTCCGGCACGGTGGTGTCGATCAGCCGCGCGTTGCGCGACGACCAAGTGCAGATCGCGGTCACCGACCGGGGTATCGGTATCGCGGCCGAGTACCAGGAGCGGGTGTTCGAACGCTTCTTCCGCGTCGATCCGGCCCGGTCCAGGGCGACCGGTGGCACCGGCCTCGGCCTGGCCATCGTCAAACACGTCGCGGCCAATCATGGGGGATCGGCGGGGGTGTGGAGTCATCCCGGCACCGGTTCGACGTTCACGCTGCGGCTGCCGGTCATCGATGCGCCGGCGAGGTCGACCGGGGCGGCGGATGCCCGAGGCCGATCCGGCGCTGCAGAGTCCCCCGTTGCGGATGTCCCGCCCATTGCGCCGATGCCGCGTCCGGCGCCCGTCGAACCACTGCACCGAGGAGCCAAGTGACCAAGGTCCTGATCGTCGAGGATGAAGAATCGATGGCCGATCCGCTGGCATTTCTGCTGCGCCGGGAGGGATTCAGCACCCAGATTGCGGCGAACGGACCGGACGCGCTCACCGAGTACGACCGCAACGGCGCTGACATCGTGCTGCTGGACATCATGCTGCCCGGCATGAGCGGCACCGAGGTCTGCAAACAACTGCGCGCCCGCGGTCCGGTCCCAGTGATCATGGTCACTGCCCGCGACGCGGAAATCGACAAGGTCGTCGGCCTGGAACTCGGCGCCGACGATTACATCACGAAGCCCTATTCGACGCGCGAGTTGATTGCGCGAATTCGCGCAGTGCTGCGCAGAGGCGCGGAGGCGGAGGATCCGGGATCGCCGGTATTGCAGGCCGGGCCGGTCCGGATGGACGTCGACCGGCATGTGGTGAGCGTGCACGGCGAGCCGGTATCGCTGCCGCTCAAGGAGTTCGACCTGCTGGAATACCTGGTCCGTAATGCCGGACGGGTACTGACCAGAGGCCAGTTGATCGACCGGGTGTGGGGCTCGGATTATGTGGGCGACACCAAGACGCTCGATGTGCACGTGAAACGACTGAGAGCCAAGATCGAGCCGGATCCCGCCGCGCCACGGTATTTGCTCACGGTGCGAGGACTGGGTTACAAGCTCGAAGCCTGACCGGATGCCCGGATTCACCGGCCGGCGGCCTCTGCTCTCCGGGCAATCCCGGTACCGTGGAAGATTCGCGCGGCGGGTACCGGAGTCCCGAACTCCGGCATCCCGCCCCGGATGAGCAGGGCCGACAAGGCTCGCACGGTGGCCGATGTTTGCGTGGGAGAGGCAGTGGGAATGGAGTGGGACGAGTCCGCCCCGGGCGTGGCCCATGGCGTTCGTATCCCCGAAATCCCGGTCGGGATGTCCACCGCCGCCGTCTATCCCGAACCGACGGCCGCTGCCTTCGCATTGGCCGCCGATCTGGGATATGACGGCGTCGAGGTGATGGTGCAGACCGACTCGGTGAGCCAGAGTGTCGAGGCATTGTCGGACCTGGTGCAGGAGTATCAGATACCGGTCCTCTCGGTGCATTCCCCCTGTCTGCTGGTGACCGCCCGGGTGTGGTCGTCCGACCCATTGGTCAAACTCGCCCGCTCGGTGGACATGGCCGAGCGGTTGTCGGCGAGTGCCGTCGTGGTGCACCCGCCATTTGTCTGGCAGCGGTCGGCGGCGGCCACCTTTGCGGCGTCGGTCGCCGAACTCCAGGCTCGGACCGATGTCCGCATTGCCGTCGAAAACATGTTCCCCGTCAAGGTGCGTGGGGCCGTGGTGAACTCCTATCGCCCGCATTGGAATCCGGTGACGGCCGGCCACCGCTGGTTCACCCTGGATCTCTCGCATACCGCGACATCGCAAATCGACGCCATGGAGTTGGCGGCACAGATGGGGGACCGACTCGGGCACCTGCACCTCGGTGACGGATCCGGCTCGTCCAAGGACGAGCATCTGGTACCCGGCCGAGGTGGTCAGCCCTGCATGGAGATGCTGGACCTGTTGTCGCGCAACGGCTTCGACGGCTCGGTCGTGGTGGAGATATCCACCAGAAACGCGGGCCAGGAGGAGCGGGAGGCCGATCTCGCCGAGGCTTTGACTTTCGCCCGACTTCACTTGGCCGCATCGGTGTGATCCGCCCCCGACGGGGAACGGCGGTAGGCATCACCGCTGGCGAAGGCGGAACAGCGTTAGGCATCGCCGCTCACGATGGAGTTGTCGGGCTGGACTATCCCTCCCAATTGCCCGACTCGGCCCCGTTGACATAGTGAAATTCTTGGCGCCGATCCGGCTAGGCGTGCGACAAAGTGCCGAATCAGCGCTACGCTGTGTCAGCGCCGGATCGTCGACGAGTCGGTCGCTGCTATCTCGAGGCACTGCGGATGAATACCGGGTGCCATGTCGCGGGACGTCCAGGGAATGTTCGGCCCGCCGGGGTGGTCAGTGGTCGATGCGTCGGCATGGACACGGGATCCCCGGACAACTCGAGAAAGGCACACACACCATGGCTCAACAAACAACCGTGACGCTGACCGATGACATCGACGGGAGTCGAGCCGCCGAAACGGTGTCCTTCGGCCTGGATGGCAGGGTCTATGAGATTGACCTGAGCAAGAAGAACGCCGCCAGCCTGCGGAAGGTCCTCGGTGAATTCTCGTCGAAGGCCCGGCGCGTGCGGGCCGGCGCGAAGTCGGCGAGGGTGACCCGGCATTCCGCGCCGTCCGCGGTCGACGCCAAGGCGGTCCGGGAATGGGCGCAAGCACAGGGCATCTCGGTATCCGCCCGCGGCCGCGTTCCGTCGGACGTCGTCGAGAAGTATCACGCTGCCATTGGCTGACGCACGTTTGTGCGTCCCGCGCGGGACGCGTGGTTGCGTCGACAATTACATTCACGGGTATCGAAACCCGGCCCGCCAGCAGCGGGCCGGGTTTTCCGTGTTTCGAGCCGCGCTCACTGTGCTGCCGCATCGACCGAGTCCCGCTCGGGTGACGAATGGCGGCGAAATCGGCGATCCGCCCGACGTACCGTGATGAGACCCGGTCCGCCGTCACCCGGGAGTGCGGAATTCACCCGACCTGGGGTGTTTCGCTCACCTCGGGATGGGCTGGGCCGTCCGGGGCATTTCGGTGGATTTGCGCGGACTGCGGCGGTGGATATCGGGACTAGTACCAAGGTCTGATTGTCGATGCTACCGCCGGTCGCCGAGGCTGAGTGTGTTGCGGCGGTCGCCGCCACTTTCTCATCGTGGAGGAGAGTTCAATGAACCTGTCCCGTGCGGTTGCCGTGATCGCTGTCTGTGCCGGCGCCAGCTTTGCCATCGGCGCTGCCCCGGCCATGGCGCAGGGGGGATCCGCTGATGTGCGCGCCGCTGGTCACTGCGCAGCGGCCAGCACCTGGAAGCTGAAGGCGAAGCCGGACGCCGGCCGCGTCCAGGTCGAATTCGAGGTCGACAGCAATAGGGTCGGGCAGACCTGGTCGGTCGCCATTACTGACAATGCGGTTCGCGTCTTTTCCGGGAGCCGGGTGACCAAGGCGCCCAGCGGTTCCTTCACCGTCGCCGTGCGGCCGGTCAACCGCGCGGGACACGACGCATTCGTGGCGCGGGCCCGCAATACCGCCACCGGCGAACTGTGCGTCGGTCGGGTCACGCTCTGACGGTGTTCTCGACCAAGCGAACCAGGTGAAACGAGAAATGCGTGCCGACCGGAATCCCCGGTCGGCACGCATTCTTCGTCACCATGCGACAGTCACCGTGCGACAGCGAATTCGGCCGTCGACCGACACCAACCGGTCGTCCAATGCGCACCGAAGGGTATGCATCGCAGCGCCTCGTAGAAGGTGCGTTTCACGAACAGCGTGCGTTTCCACCACCAGTGCGGGAAACCACGGCCGGCGTCAGGTTTGCTCGGTCGACTCGGGTGGCAGGTTGTCGCGTGCCCACATCGCCGCGCTGGTGCGGTCCGCCACCCCGATCCGCCGGAACAGGTGCCCGACGTGGACCTTGACCGTGCGCTCGCTGATGCCGAGCGTGCGGCCGATCTGCTTGTTGGGCAGCCCCTTCGCGACCAGCCGGAGCACCTGGGTCTCCCGCACGCTCAGCCCGTCGCCGACCTTCGGCGTCGCCGACGGCAACAGTGCCCGGGCCACCCGCGGATCCAGCGGGGCGTGCCCCTGCGCGGCCGCCCGGATGGCGGCCAGCACGTCTCGCGGATCGCAGTCCTTCAGCAGGTAGCCGACAGCCCCGGCGGCCAACGCCTCGGTCACCCTGGCCTGGTCCTGGAAGGACGTCAACACCACCACATGGGTCTGCGGTCGCAGGGCCAACACCCTGCGGGTTGCCTCCACGCCGTCCATCCCTGGCATCGACAGATCCATCAGCACGACGTCGGGTTCGTGATCGGTGGTCATCGTGACGGCCTGTTCGCCACCGGCGGCCTCGCCGACCAGGTTCAGGTCGTCCGTCGACTGGATGAGCGTCGCCAAACCCGCCCGCACCAGCGGGTGGTCGTCGACCAGCAGAACTCGGGTCATCGCGCGCGTCCTCCCGACAGGGCTCTCGTCGCCGGCCGGCGGCCGGCTCGCGGGCAGGTCGCCGCGGGTAACGATCATGACGTGTTCTTCGGTCACCGTGGTACCCGCAGGCGCCATTGGGTGCCCTCGCCGGGGGCGCTGGCCAGCCACAGGTCCGCGCCCGCCTCGCCGGCGACGTCGCCGAGCACCCGCAGCCCGAAGTGCCCCTCCGGCGGATTCTCCAGCGCCTGGGCCGCGTCGAAGCCGACGCCGTCGTCGGCGATCTCCAGCACCGCATACCCGCCCTCGTGGGAGAGCCGGACGACGACGCTGGACGCCTGGGAATGGCGCACCACGTTGCCAAGGCACTCCTGGGCGACCCGGAACACCAGTCGTTCGCCGGCCGGGTCGAGCCCGGTGTCCGCCGGCAGGTCGAGCGTGACGGCGATCCCGCGGGAGCGCACGCTCGACACCAGGTCCTCCAGGGCAGGCGTCAGCCCGGCCGCCGCCAGGTTCGGTGGATAGATGTCGACCAGCAGCGATCGCAGGCCGCCGATGCTGGTCCGCACCGTTCCGGCCGCGCCGCGCAGTTCCTGCGCCAGCGCCGGCTGACCGACCGTTTCCGCACGCTGCGCCGAGCCGGTCACCCGGAACGAGGTCGCCACCAGGTCCTGAACCACCCCGTCGTGCAGGGCGCCGGCGATGCGCTTGCGCTCCTCGGTGGAGGCGTCGACGGACCGCTGCAGCAGCGCCTCACGCTGTCCCTGGGCTCGCTTGAGCCGGTCGAGCAGTCTCCACAGCACCGGGATCAACAGCACCACGAGCAACAGGATGCTGCTCAGCGTCACGCCGGCGAAACCACGCCACAGCTGCCCGCTGCGGGCGGTCACATCGTCGTACTCGAAGTAGGTCTCGAACAGCAGCGGGGTGTTCGAGGTCTTGGTCCAGACCGGGCGGTAGGCCTCCAGCAGCTTGACGTTGTCGCGCTCGAACTGGTTCTCCGGTGCCTGCAGGTCCGAGACGTCGGCCCTGGTCTGCGGGTCGCCGAGGACGTCCTTCTCCTCGTCGCCGAGCGGGAAGGTCATGCCGATCAGCCGCGGCTCGTCGGAGTACAGGATGCGGCCGTCCGGATTCCAGATCTTGACCCGGACGATCGACGGCAGGGTCAGCAGATGCTCCTCGACCACCTTGTTGAGCGAAGCCAGCGCCTGCGGGTCGCCGGTGGCGATGCCGTCCTCGAGCACGGGCTGCACCACGGTGTCGGCCAGCAGGTCAGCGGTCTTGGCGGCGTCGTTGACGGCCTCTGCCTCGGCCAGCCGCCGCGCGGCCACGATCCCGACCAGGGCGACCGCGATGATCACCACGATGGCGCCGGCGATGACCTGGACGAACACCTTGGGCACCCGGACCGGGGCCTCCGGGCGCGCAGAAGCGCCCGCGGAGATCGGAATCCACCGCGGGCGTTCGTCGTCGTCAGCTTCGCTCATGAATGACCGGCACCGTCGTCCTTCCCGCCATTGCCACCGCTCCCGCCACTGCCGGAACCACTGTCACCACCAGAACCACTGCCACCGCCAGAACCACTGCCACCGCCAGAACCACTGCCACTGCCAGAGCTACCGCTGTTATTGCCAATACCGCTCCCGCCATTGTCACCTGCATCTGCGGTGGTCGGCGCACTGCTCTGATCGCCGCCGCCGGTGCCGCTGTTGTCGGAACCCGAACCCGAACCGGAGCCGGAGCCCGAGCCCGAACCGGTGCCGCTGTTGTCGTCGCCGGGCTGGGCCTCGTCGGATGGGCCGCTGTTGTCGCCATGGGACGGACCACTGTTGTCCTCGGTGCTGGCGACCGAGCTCTCGCCGCCCCGGTGGTGTTCGGCCTCGGTCTCGCCGGGCGCGCGATCGCCGCCGTGGTCGTCTCCGGGCTCCACCTCGCCCGAGGTCCGATCGCCGCCGTGGTCCTCGGTCGACTCGGTGGTGGCGGCCGTGCTGGTCGTCGGGGCCGTGCTGCTCGACGTCGTGCTCGTCCGGGTCGGGTCGGTGCCGTGGTCGTCGAGGACGACCCGCGCCGGCACCTCGACCGGAACGCTCTCCCCGAACGAGGCGTTGCCGATCAGGCCGAGCGCGGCGGGGACGGCCGCAAGGACGGCGGCCGCGGTGGCGATCAGGATGCGCTTCATTGCGGTTCCTCTCAGAGCTTTCGGTTTGTGTACCTCCAGTTGTCCCTTGTCCGCGGTAGGAGCCGCCATCGAACCTTGGTACTAGTACCGGGCACGGGCCTGGTGTTGTGCTCGGTGGCGAACCTGCGCAGGTCGCAGCCCCGTACCATCGGCGGGTGGCCCTGCAGCTCTATGACACCGCGACCCGGACCGTTCGACCGTTCGAGCCGCAGCGTCCCGGCGTCGTCACCCTGTACAACTGCGGCGCAACGGTGCAGTGGCATCCGCATATCGGGCACCTGCGCGGCGCCGGGGTCGTCTACGACGTGCTGCGGCGCTGGTTGGAGTTCAACGGCAACGAGGTGTTGCATGTCCGGAACGTCACCGACATCGACGACAAGATCCTGGCCAAGGCGGCCGAGGCCGGCCGGCCGTGGTGGGAGTGGGCGGCCACCCACGAGCGCAGTTTCTCCGACGCCTACGACACCCTCGGCTGCCTGCGGCCGTCGATCGAGCCGAGGGCGACCGGGCACATCCCGCAGATCATCGAGATGATCACCGGGCTGATCGAGAAGGGTCACGCCTACGCGATCGAGGGTGACGTCTATTTCGCGGTGCGGACCCAACCCGACTACGGGTTCCTGTCCGGGCAGCGGCTCGACGAGATGGTGCAGGGCGAGACCTTCGGGCTGAGCAAGAAGGACCCGGCCGACTTCACCATGTGGAAGGCGGCGAAGCCCGGCGAGCCGTCCTGGGCGTCGCCGTGGGGACCGGGGCGCCCTGGCTGGCACATCGAGTGTTCGGCGATGGCCAGGGCTTATCTGGGCGACCAGTTCGACATCCACGGCGGCGGTCTCGACCTGATCTTCCCGCACCACGAGAACGAGGCGGCGCAGTCGCACGGCATCGGCGAGGGCTTCGCGCGGTACTGGATGCACTCGCACTGGGTGACCATGAGCGGCGAGAAGATGTCCAAATCGCTGGGCAACATCCTGTCCGTCCCGGAGATCACCAAGCACACCAGGCCGGTGGCCCTGCGGTACTACCTGATCAGCGTGCACTACCGATCGTCGATCGAGTACTCCGAGGAGGCGTTGGCGGACGCCTCGAAGGCCTACGACCGGATCGAGGCGTTCCTGACCAGGGTGTCGGACCGGGTGGGCCCGGTCGAGATCGGCGAGGTACCAGACGGTTTCCGTCGGGCGATGGACGACGACCTGTCCGTGCCGCGGGCGCTTGCGGTGGTGCACGAGCAGGTGCGGGCCGGCAACGCGGCGCTGACCGCACGGCGATGCGGACAAGGCCGCCGCGCTGGCGTCCTCGGTGCGGGCGATGGTCTCCGTGCTCGGGGTGGATCCGTTCGTCCCGCCGTGGAACACGACCGGTGACGACCGGCGGTTGATGAGCGCCACCGGTGCCTTGATCATCGCGCTGCTGGAGGAACGAACCAGAGCCCGCGCCGCCCGCGACTTCGCCACCGCCGACGCGATCCGCGACCGGCTGGCGGCGGCCGGGTTCGCCATCGAGGACACCAAGGACGGGCCGATCTGGTCCGTGGCAGAGGAACGCTGACGCACGTCCGGTGTCGGTGCGGGGTGTCAAAGCCGTTGCGGTACAAGGCCTTCGCGTCGCGGATGGTGATGAGGCTTGTTGAAGAAGAGGAGTCTGTGATGGCTGGCAATTCCCAGCGGCGCGGTGCCATGCGCAAACCTGGCACCAAGAAGGGCCCGGTCGTCGGGTCCGGCGGTCAATCCCGCCGCGGCCTGCGCGGCAAGGGGCCGACGCCGCCCGCGGAGAACCGCACCGGCCATCCGGCGCGCCGGGCCACTACCCGCGACTCCGGATCGGGCAAGGGCGGATCGGGCAAGGGCGGATCGGGCAAGGGCAGCGGCAAGCAGGGTTCCGGCGGGACCACCGGGCGTGGCGGCCGCGGCTCACGCGGGCCTGCCGCGCTGCCGGAGACCGTGGTCGGCCGGAACCCGGTGGTCGAGGCGCTGCGTGCCGGGGTACCCGCGACGGCGCTGTACGTCGCCTCCGGGTTGGCCTCCGACGAGCGGGTGTCCGAAGCCATCGCGGTGGTCGCCGAACGCGGCATTGCGCTGCTCGAGGTCTCCCGTCCCGAGCTCGACCGGTTGACCGGCAACGCCGTGCACCAGGGACTGGCGCTGACCGTCCCGCCGTACCAGTACGCGCATCCGGAGGACCTGCTGGCCAGGGCCGCCGATTCCGGCCGGGCGGCGCTGATCGTGGCGGTCGACGGCGTCACCGATCCGCGGAACCTCGGCGCGATCGTCCGGTCGGCTGCGGCGTTCGGCGCGCACGGCGTGGTGGTGCCGGAGCGGCGCAGCGCCGGGATGACGGCGTCCGCCTGGCGCACGTCGGCCGGCACCGCGGCGCGGATCCGGGTGGCGCGCTGCACGAACCTGGTCCGGACGCTGAAGGACTACGCGGCCAAGGGTCTGATGATCGCCGGGCTGGACGCCGACGGCACGGTGGACACGGACGACTTCGAACTGGCCACCTCGCCGCTGGTGATCGTGGTGGGGTCGGAGGGCCGCGGGTTGTCGCGGCTGACGCTGACGGTATGCGACGTCACCGTGTCGATCCCGATGGTGCGGGCGGTGGAGTCGCTCAACGCCTCGGTGGCCACCGGGGTCGTGCTGGCCGAGGTTGCCCGGCGGCGCCGGGCGGGCTGAGGGGTCGGGCGCCCACCGACGACGAGGGACCACTGGTACTCCCGTTCCGCCGAACCCGTCGGCTACACTGCTGAGAGCGATTATCAGCTTCAGCAGTGTCGGGAACGCGTGGCGGGAACGGTATGACGGTCAGAGCGATGCGCGCGGGCATCGCTGCGCGCGCACTGTTCGCCGTGCTTTCGGCCGCCCTCGCTGCCGCCCTCGTTGCCGTGCTGGCCGGCTGCGGGTCGAGCGAGGCGGCGTCCGGCGTCGCCGCGCCGGACAGCACGAACCAGCCGATCCCCGTCGTCACCCCGACCAACGTCTGGGGCGACGTGGTGTCCCAGGTCGGCGGGCAGTATGTGGCCGTCCGGTCGCTGGTCACCGATCCGTCGGCCGATCCGCACTCCTTCGAGCCGAGCGCGCAGGCCCAGCTCGCGGTGTCCAAGGCGGAGCTGATCGTGCGCAACGGCGGCGGGTACGACGACTGGCTGACCACCCTGATCGACGCCTCAGGGTCGGTCGCGCCGATAGTCGATGCTGAACAGCTCTTCGCATCCGGCGGCGCGACGGACCCAACGGACGGGACCGTCAACGAACACTTCTGGTACGACCTGCCGACGGTTGACGCTGTCGCGCAGCGGGTCGCCCAGGAACTCGCCGATCTGCGCCCCGAACAGGCGGGCTATTTCAAGGCCAACGCCGACGCGTTCACCGGCAAGGTCGCGGCGCTGACCGCGAAGGTGCTGGCCATCAAGGCGGCACACGGTGGCACCGGAATCGCCGTCACCGAACCGGTTCCGCTCTACCTGACCGAGGCCGCCGGGTTGGTCGACAGGACACCGGAACGGTTCAGCAAGGCAATCGAGGACGGCACCGACGTGCCACCGACCGTGCTCAACGACACCCTTGCGCTGTTCACCGGGCACCAGGTGGAGGCGTTGGTGTACAACGCGCAGACCGCGTCACCCGAGACCGAGACGGTGCTGAACGCGGCCAAGGAGAACGCGGTCGCCGTCGTACCGGTCACCGAGACGTTGCCGGAGAATACGGACTACCTGAGCTGGATGGACGGCACGATCACCGGCTCTCGCCGGAGCGCTGGGCCGATGAACCCCGAGCAGCTGGAGAAGCCGACGACGATGGACGGCGTCCCGCCCGGTGCCGGGGCCGCCGGGGCCGGGCTACCCCCGCCGCCTCGGCCGTTCCTGCCGTTTACACCCGCGAGGCCGGCCTGGCGTTCGGTGACCGGGTGCTCTGGAGCGGGCTCGACCTGGACATCGCGGCCGGCCAGTTCGTGGCGATCCTCGGGTCCAACGGATCGGGCAAGACCAGCCTGATCCGGGTGCTGCTCGGTGAGCAGCCGCTGTCCACCGGTGAGGCATGGATCGGCGGAGAGCCGGTGCGCCGGGGCAGCACGCTGGTCGGTTACGTGCCGCAGAAGGTGTCCATCGACAGCGCCACCATGGTGAAGGCGCGCGACGTGGTGCGGATGGGCCTGGACGGCCACCGCTGGGGGATGCCGATCGGCTCCGCCCGGAAACGGCACGCGGTGCGGTCCACCGTCGACGAACTGCTGGCCTCGGTCGGCGCCGCGCAGCTGGCCGACGCGCCGGTGTCCATGCTGTCCGGCGGCGAGCTGCAGCGGGTCCGGGTGGCCGCCGCGCTGGCGTCCAACCCCTCGATCCTGCTGTGCGACGAGCCGTTGGCCGCGCTGGACCTCCGGCACCAGCAGGAGGTCGCGGCGCTGCTGGACCGCCGGCGCCGGGAACACGACACCGCGGTGCTGTTCGTCACGCACGACATCAATGCCGTGCTGGAGTATGTCGACCAGGTGCTCTACCTCGCCGCCGGCCGGTTCCGGCTCGGCCCACCCGAGGACGTGCTCACCTCCGAGGGGTTGACCGAGCTCTACGGCGCGCCGGTCGACGTCATCCGGGCGCACGGCCGGATCATCGTGGTCGCCTCCACCGATCCGACCGCCGGGTTCCACCTGTCCCACGACGATCACGGTGCGACCGACCCGCCGCTCGGCCCGACCAGGAGGTTCCGTCGATGAGCGTGTGGGACAAGCTGTTCAGTTTCGACAATTATGGCGAACTACTTGCGCTGCTGCACAACTCGATCCTGGCCGGGGCGCTGCTCGGCCTGATCGGCGGCCTGATCGGCGTCTTCGTGGTGATGCGCGACCTGACGTTCGCGGTGCACGGGATCAGCGAGTTGTCCTTCGCCGGCGCGGCTTTCGCGCTGCTGGTCGGGTTCAACGTGGTCATCGGCTCGATCCTGGGCTCGCTGTCCGCCGCGCTGCTGATCGGCTTCCTCGGGGTGCGGGCGCGGGAACGGTCCTCGTTCATCGGCGTGCTGATGCCGTTCGGGCTCGGCCTCGGCGTGCTGTTCCTGGCCCTGTACCCGGGCCGGGCGGCGAACAAGTTCGGGCTGTTGACCGGGCAGATCGTCGCCGTGGACGATCCGCAGCTGTTCTGGATGCTGGGTGTCTCGGCGGTCGTCATCGCGGTGCTGGCGGTCCTCTGGCGGCCGCTGATGTTCGCCACCGTCGACCCCGAGATCGCCGCCGCCCGCGGGGTTCCGGTGCGCGCGCTGTCGCCGGTGTTCATGATCGTGCTGGGGCTGACCGTGGCGATGGCGGTGCAGGTGGTCGGCGCGCTGCTGGTGCTGGCGCTGCTGGTGACGCCCGGCCGCGGCGGCGATGCGGGTGACCGCGTCGGCGCTGTGGGTGCCGGTGCTGTCGGTGACGTTCGGGGTGACGTCGGTGGTCGGCGGGATCCTGCTGGCGCTGGGTGGCAGCCTGCCGATCAGCCCGTACGTCACCACGATCTCGTTCCTGATCTACGTGGTCTGCCGGATCACCGGCAACCGCCGGTTGCGGCGGGGGTGGGACAGCCGTGCGGGGCTGGCTCAGCCATCGTCGGACGCGGACAGCCGCGAGCCGTCGGTCGCCTGAACACGCCGGCCGCGACAAGAGCACCCGCCCGCCGCGCGAGAGTTCGCACGACGGGCGGGTGGCTGGTGCTGAGCCGATCAGCTCACGAGGTGGGGACGTCCTGGGCAGCGCGTGCGAGACGATCGGCGACGAGTCCGCGGGCACCGCGGCCGAGGCCCGGAGGCGCTGGCCGTCGCTGGGGTTGAACAGGTGCAGGTGGTCGGCGTCGGTGACCGTGACCTGAACCGTGGAGCCGGTCTGCGGGTGGATCCGCGCGTCGGTGCGGATGACGATCCGGCCGCCGTCGGGGGTGTGGCCGTGCACGAACGAGTCGGCGCCCAGTTCCTCGACCAGGTCGATGGTGACCGGCAGGCCGTCGGTGCCCAGCGTCAGGTTCTCCGGGCGGACACCGAAGGTGACCTCCTTCAGCCCGAGCGAGGAGGCCTCGGACAGCAGCTCGCGGGGCAGCGGCACGGTGGCCTGGCCGAGCGTCGCGCCCTCGCTGGTCAGCGGGACGGTCAGCAGGTTCATCGCGGGTGAGCCCATGAAGCCGGCCACGAAGACGTTGTTCGGCTTGTCGTACAGCGTCCGCGGGGTGTCGCACTGCTGCAGGATGCCGTCCTTGAGCACCGCGACGCGGTGGCCCATCGTCATGGCCTCGACCTGGTCGTGGGTGACGTAGACGGTGGTGGTGCCCAGCCGGGCCTGCAGCTCGGCGATGTTCGCGCGGGTCTCCACCCGGAGCTTGGCGTCCAGGTTCGACAGCGGCTCGTCCATCAGGAAGACGGAGGGCTCGCGGACGATGGCCCGGCCCATGGCGACACGCTGCCGCTGGCCGCCGGACAGCGCCTTGGGCTTGCGGTCGAGGTACTTCTCCAGATCGAGCAGGCCGGCGGCCTCGCGGACCTTGCTGGCGATCTCGGTCTTGTTGACGCCGCGCAGCTTGAGCGCGAAGCCCATGTTCTCGGCGACCGTCATGTGCGGGTACAGGGCGTAGGACTGGAAGACCATCGCGATGTCGCGGTTCTTCGGCGGGACGTTGGTGACGTCGCGACCGCCGATGATGATGCGGCCCTCGTTGATGTCCTCCAGGCCGGCCAGCATGCGCAGCGCGGTGGACTTCCCGGAGCCGGACGGGCCGACCAGCACGAGGAACTCGCCGTCGGGGATATCGAGGTTGAGCGAGTCGACTGCGCGAACCGGCGGGCTGCCGGGGTAGATGCGAGAGGCGTCGTCGTACTTGACGTCAGCCATGTGTCACGTCCTTGTCCTCGTCCCCGCGGGTGCCGGGGTCGATGCGTGGTGTGGTTGGTCCGCAGCAGCGTATCGACTGCCGGCGGCGCTTGGGAAGGGGTTGGGAAAACGTTTTCCGAGCGTCAGGGGTGGATCACCCATCCGGACGCACCGGAGACGATCGAACGCCGGCGAGCGCTCGCGCTCGGTGACGGATCGGTCGGGTGGACGCGGTGACGGCGGGCGGTCGCCGCGCCCGGTGGTCACGAACACGCTCCTGGTTGCCCTTCCCTCCGCAACCACCCGTTACCGTGCAGGGATGATGGATCGCCCACCACGGACGCGTCCGCCGGCAACGCTGGCGTCGCTCGCGGCCGAGTTGGGCATCTCCCGGACCACCGTGTCCAACGCCTACAACCGTCCCGACCAGCTCTCGCCGCAGTTGCGGTCGCGGGTGATGGACGCGGCCAAACGGATGGGGTATCCCGGGCCGGACCCGGTGGCGCGCTCGCTGCGGACCCGCAAGGCCGGCGCCATCGGGCTGCTGCTGACCGAGCAGGTGTCCTATGCGTTCCGGGATCCGGGGGCCGTCGCGTTCCTGGAGGGGCTCACCCTGGAATGCGACCAGGCCAGGGTCGGGCTCCTGCTGGTGCCCGCGCGGCCCGGACTCCGAGGACGTGCTGGCGGTGTCCAGCGCCGCCGTCGACGGGTTCGTCGTGTACTCGATGCCCGACGACGACCCGCATCTCGCGGCCGCACTGGCCAGGCCGGTCCCTGCGGTGATCTGCGATCAGCCGAGCATCACCGGAGCGGACCTGGTGGGGATCGACGACGCGGCCGCCATCCGCGGTGTCGCCGACCATCTGCTGGCGCTCGGCCATCGCCGGATCGGCGTGATCTGCATGCGGCTGGGCCGGGTGAACATGGACGGCCCGGTCTCGATCGACCGGCAGAACAGCGCCCACTACCACGTGCAACGGAACCGGCTGAAGGGTCTGCGGGACGCGTTCACCGCCGCCGGGGTCGCCTGGGACCGGGTGCCGGTGGTCGAACGGTTCGAGCACTCGGTGGACGCCGGGGCGTCCGCCGCCGCCGAGGTGCTGGCCCTGGATCCGGGCATCACCGCGCTGGTGGCCACCACCGATGTCTTCGCCCTGGGCGCGATCACCGAATTGACCCGGCGCCGGCAGCGGGTGCCCGAGGACGTCTCGGTGACGGGATTCGACGGCATCAAGGCCGCCGTCGACGCGCAGGTGACCACGGTCGTCCAGCCGGTGGTGGAGAAGGGCCGGCAGGCGGGCAGGCTGCTGCTCAGTCCCGGCCGGCGAACCGCCGGGCGGCGGGTCATGCTCGACACCACGTTCCTGGCGGGCACCACCACGGCGCACCCCAAAGTCTGAGGCGCGCCCACCGGTCGGCGACTGCCGGCGCCTATCGGTGATCCCGACGGGTCACGCCCCCGAGATTCAGCTGGCGGTCTGCTCCTTGGCCACCGGCCCCGAGGTGCCGGCCGCGTGCTGGGACCGCCGCTTCTGGCCGCGCCGTCGGTTCGCCGCGAGCACGTGCAGCAGGTCGGCGACCCTGGCAACCTCGGAGATCCGGACGTCGGCGGCGGTCTGCCCGCGGCCGACCTTCACCCCGACATCGGGCCCGGACAGCACGCCGAAGGCGTTCTCGTCGGTGATGTCGTCACCGATGAACACGGTCGCGGTGATGTGATGCTGCCGCATCAACGCCTTCAGTGCCCTGCCCTTGTTGGTGGTGACGACGGTCAGTTCCAGCACCTTCTTGCCGCGCAGCAGGTGCACGCCTGGCCAGCTGGCCGGGTTCTCCTCGATCTGTTCGGTGACCGCCGCGGCCACCCGGTCGTCGACCCCGCGCAGGTGCACGGCGATCCCCGTCGGTTTCACCTCGAGATTGACCCCGCGATATTCGGCGGTGATCTGCTGGAGCTCCAACTTCAACCGGGACAACCGCTTTCGGTCGTCGGCGGACAGGCTCGCCGAGCTGTCCCGGTCCTCGGCGGAGGTTTCCGCGCCGTGGCTGCCGACCAGGTGGATCCGCTGGTTCCCGCCCAGCAGGTCCTGCAGATCGGCCAGCGCCCGGCCGGACACCACGGCCACCACGGTGCCGGGGATCGAGGTCAGCGTCTCCAGCGCCTCCATCGACTCGGGCAGCGGCCGCGCCGTCGCCGGGTCGTCGACGATCGGTGCCAGCGTGCCGTCGAAATCGGTCGCCACCAGCAGCCGCTCGGTCTCGCTGATCTGCGAGATGGACGCGAGGACGTCGTCGGGCAACCGGGACATCGCGTCGGCCAGGTGGTCGCGGGTGCGTTCCAGCGAGGACAGGAAGGCCGCCGCCCACCGGTCGACGTCATGCGTCAGCACCTGCCGGCGTAGCGAGCGCATCCGCCGGCGGGCCTCCACCGGCGACATCGTCAGCGCCTTGCGCAGGCCCTCCTTGACGCCGTCGGTGTCGTACGGGTTCACCAGCAGTCCGGCGCGCAGTTCCTTTGCCGCGCCGGTGAACTCGCTCAGCAGCAGCACCCCGCCGCCGTCCACCCGGCAGGCCACGTACTCCTTGGCCACCAGGTTCATCCCGTCCCGGAACGGGGTCACCGTCATGACGTCGGCGGCCACGTAGAACGCGGCCAGCTCCTCGCGGGGCAGTGACTGGTGCAGGTAGTGCACGGCGGGCCGGCCGATCTTGCCGTAGTCGCCGTTCAGCGCCCCGACCTGCCGTTCGATGGACTCCCGCATCTTGATGTAGGACTCCAGCCGTTCCCGGCTGGGGGTGGCGATCTGGATCATCACGGTGTCCTCGACCGCGGGGTCCTTCTCGGCCAGCAGTTCCTCGAAGGCGCGCAGCCGGACGTCGATGCCCTTGGTGTAGTCCAGCCGGTCGACGCCCAGGATGATCTTCCGGGGCCGGCCGAGGTCGGCGCGGATCCGGCGGGCCGCGTCATGCACCTCCGGGGTGGCGGCCAGGCGCCGACTGTTCCGAGGAGTCGATGGAGATCGGGAAGGCCGCCGCCCGGATGGTGCGGCCGTCGTGCTCGATGGTGCCGCCGGTGGTGTTGGCCCCGCTCAGCGTCTTGGCCAGTCGGGCGAAGTTGCGCGCGCCGCCGGGCAGCTGGAAACCGATCAGGTCGGCACCGAGCAGGCCGTTGATGATCTGGCTGCGCCACGGCAGCCGCATGAACAGCTCAACGGGCGGGAACGGGATGTGCAGGAAGAACCCGATCCGCACGTCCGGCCGGAGCCGCCGCAGTAGTTGCGGCACCAGCTGCAGCTGGTAGTCGTGCACCCAGACGGTCGCGCCGGGGGCGGCGACCTCGGCCGCCGCTTCGGCGAATTTCTCGTTGACCCGCTGGTAGGACTCCCACCAGACCCGGTGGAACTGCGAATCGGCGACGGCGTCGTGATACAGCGGCCACAGCGTGGCGTTCGAGAACCCCTCGTAGAAGCCCTTGACGTCGTCGGCGGCGAGGGTGACCGGGAACAGGCTCAACCCGTCGGTGGTGGTCGGCTCCAGGGTGACGTCAGGGGTGCCGGGCCAGCCGATCCACGCGCCCTGCCGCCGGGACAGGATCGGGGCCAGCGCGGTGACCAGCCCGCCGGGCGCCTGCCTGGCCTTCGTGCTCCCGTCGGGCAGCGTTTCCAGGTCGAACGGCAGCCGGTTGGCGACCACCACCATGGCGGCCTGGCTCACCGGCTCGCCGTCCTCGTTCTCGGTCGGACTCCGCCGACAACCTGGCGTCGTCCGGCGATGGCTCGGCGGAACCTGAGCCGTTGTGCCGATCCGGACCCGTCGGTGGTGCCGGTCTTGTCGGGAGCCGGGGCGGCGTCAGTTTCGGTCGCTGGCAGGGTTCTCGGCGTAGACACAGGGTCGAGCCTATCGGCGGCGGCAGGCGGGTCGTCACGGCCCGATTGCGGAGTGTGACGCCCCGGCTCGCGGTTTCACCGTCGGTGACGGCCGGGCGTGCCGGTCAGTGGCCGAACGGATCGGGGTCCTTGCCGGGCATCCAGCTCAGTCCCGGAACTCCCCAGCCATGGGCCTTGACGGCCTTCCGGCCGGCCCTGGCGTTGCGGCCGATCAACCGGTCCAGGTAGAGGTATCCGTCCAGGTGATCCACCTCGTGCTGCAGGCAGCGGGCGAAGAAGCCGGTGCCCTCGACCTCCACCGGCTTGCCGGTCACGTCGAATCCGGTCACCTTGGCCCAGTCGGCCCTGCCGGTGGGAAAGTTCTCCCCGGGTACGGACAGGCAACCCTCCGAATCGTCGTCCGGATCCGGCATGTTCTCCGGGATGGTCGATGTCTCGATCGTGGGATTCACCACATAGCCCCGCCGGCGGGTGCCCTTGTCCGGGCAGTCGTAGATGAACACCCTGCGGTCGTCACCGATCTGGTTGGCCGCGAGGCCCGCGCCGTTGGCAGCCTGATTGGTCTCGAACAGGTCCGCCACCAGCATCGCAAGGTCCGCGGTTGGGTCGTTCGCCGGGGCGAATTCGGTGACGGGGCGGGTGGGTCGGTGCAGTACTGGGTCGCCGCAGATGACGATCGGCCGGACGGTCATGCGGCACAGCGTACGGAGCGCCGGAATGGAAGGGGCCGTAGGTCAGTGCAAGTCAGGGCCTTGGACGGGTTCCCATGACTGATCCCGACCATGTAGCGTGCGCCTAAGATAGGCCAGGCTAACTAAACCTGGCTCGGAACCATAGTGTTCAAGACCGGGAGGCGCGGATGCTGGCGACGTTCGTCATCGGCCTGCGCGAGGGTCTGGAGGCAGCGCTGATCGTCGGGATCATCGCGGCGTTCCTCAAGCAGAGCAACCGGCCGGATGCGCTGCGGGCGGTGTGGGCCGGCGTTGGTGCGGCGGTCACGGTGTGCCTGGCCGTCGGGGTCGCACTGCAGCTGATCAGTGCGGGCCTGCCGCAACGGCAGCAGGAGATGCTCGAGTGCGTGGTCGCCGCGATCGCCGTCGCGATGATCACCTACATGGTGCTCTGGATGCGGTCGCACTCCCGAGGGCTGAAGGCCGATCTGCAGGACGCGGCCGGTAGTGCGCTGGCCCGCGGATCGGCGGCAGCGCTGGTGGTGATGGCCTTTCTGGCCGTGATTCGCGAGGGCTTCGAAACCGCGGTGTTCCTGCTGGCGGCCTTCCAGTCGACGGTCTCGCCCGTGCAGGCCTCGATCGGCGTGGTGCTGGGGATCGCGGTCGCCGTTGGTCTCGGCTACCTGATCTATCGGGGCGGCGTGCGGCTCAACCTGTCTCGCTTCTTCCGGATCACCGGTGTCGTGCTGGTGCTGGTGGCCGCCGGACTGGTGATGAGCACGCTGCGCGCGGCGTACGAGGCCGGCTGGCTGACGGCCGGCCAGCAGACCGCGCTGGATCTGACGGCCATCTCTCGCCCCGGGTCGGTGCAGGAGTCCCTGCTGACCGGGATGCTCGGCATTCGCGCGACGCTGCCGGTGGTCGAGGTGGTGGCCTACCTGCTGTACGCGGTGCCCATGCTGGCCGTGGTGTTGTGGCCGCCGAGCCGCACCCCGGCCCGGCGCACGGTGGGCGTGTTGCTCACCGGCGTGGCCGGGGTGTCGCTGGTGGTCGCCGTGCTGCTGGCGGTGCTGGCACCGGCCGCCCCCGGGCGGGTGCAGGGTAGCCAGGGACCGTTTGCGCTGGTCAGCGTGTCCGGAGCGGCCGGTGGTAGCGCCACGATCAAGCTGAACGCGGATGTGACGGACGCTGAGCTCACGGTGGACGCCGCAGGATCGCCGAATGCCGGGACCAGCACGCTGAGCGCCACCGGGCATGACGCCGCTACTTCGGGGACGGTGTTCACCGGCTCGCCGATCACCTCGACGCCCGACGCCGCCGCTGCCGGGCTGCCCGCATCCCTCACCCCGGCGGACCTCGCAGCGGCGAACGGCGGCCGGCTCCCGGTGGGCCTCGGCTCCGCCGGACGGAGCGCTGCTGCGCTGCCGGCGGCCTACACCGACACCAGCACGCCGACCGTCACTATCGACACCGCGACCGGTGCGGTGCTGAATCTGGACCTGCGGCTGGTCAGGACCGTGCAGGTGACGGCTCCGACCGGCGTCACGGTGTCCGGCGGCAGCGTGTCCGAGAGCACGGTGTCGATGACGCCCGCCGCCGTCGCCGCGGCCGCAGCGGGTCTGCGAACGGCGCAGCAGCAGCGCGCCGACGCCGAACTGCTGGGCACCGTGCTGCCGGCGCTGCTGGTCGGGTTCGCCCTGGTGTTGCTGGCTTTCGGGATTCCCCGGCTGATCGGCAACCGCGAACGCAACCAGGACGCAGCCGGAGCGGCCCCGGCGATCCAGCCGGAGCCTCAGCCGCCCGGCGCACCGGCGCAGCACCTGACCAGCACCGGCTCCTCGCCGCCGAGGCACTGAACCGGCCGTCGAGCGAGCCATCAGTTGGTTGAACCGCGCACTGCCGCCAGTGCATGACGGCTGCCCGCAGCGCTGGATTCCCGTTTCTGTGCCACTGAATGCCACTCAGTTCCTTGCCACGACCCACCTCCGGAGAACCCCATGCATCAGCTGTTCTTTCGTCGCCGGTCGGCCGTTGCGCTGCTGGCTGCGACGGCGCTTGTTGTCGCCGGCTGCGGGTCGTCGGCCCAGCCGGCCGACCCGGCGTCGGCCGCGCAGTCGGTGGGGGCATCCGCCACGACGTCGGCTGGATCCGCTGCGGCGAACCCCGGCGAGGTGCAGGTCACCGTCAGCGAGGCGGACGGCTGCGTGGCCAGCCCGGACACCGTCCCGGCTGGGGCGGTGACGTTCGTCGTCACCAACGTCGATTCGCTGGCCGTCACCGAGGTTGAACTGGTCGCCGACCAGCGCATCGTGGGGGAGCGGGAGAACCTGGCACCTGGCTTCGACAGCACGTTCTCGGCCCGGCTGGACGGCGGCACCTACCAGCTCTACTGCCCCGGCGCGTCCACCGAACGACGACCGTTCACGGTCACCGGCCAGGCAACCGCGCAGACCGGTGACGTCGCCGCGCTGCTGAAGCAGGCCACCGCCGATTACGGCGCCTACGTCGACGCGCAGATCGAATTCCTGTTGGTGCCGGTCAAGGAACTGGCGGCGGCCATCAAGGCCGGTGACCTCGCGGCCGCCCAGCAGGCGTACGTCAAGGCCCGCCCGTTCTACGAGCGGATCGAGCCGGTGGCCGAGTCGTTCCCCGACCTCGACCCTGCCATCGACCTGCGGATCGGTGACGTCGAGGCCGGCACCACCTGGACGGGTTCCATCCCATCGAGCAGGCGCTGTTCGAGAAGAAGACCACCGAGGGGCTGGCACCGCTGGCCGACCAGCTGGTGCAGGACGTCCTGAACCTGCAGGCCCAGGCCAAGGCCCTGTCGCAGGCCACGGCCACCGGCGCCGCCGGTGGGTATCAGCCGTTCGAGATCGCCAACGGATCGGCCACCCTGCTCGACGAGGTGCTGGCGTCCAAGATCACCGGCGAGGAGGAGGCGTATTCGCGGATCGACCTGCTCGACTTCGAGGCCAACGTCGAGGGATCGCTGCAGGCCTTCGCCACCCTCAAGCCGGCCCTTGATCAGATCGATCCGACTCTGGTGCCGCAGATCGCCGCGGAGTTCGACGCACTGACCGCGGCTCTCGACGCCTACCGCGATCCGACCGCGCTCGGTGGGTGGACCCCGTACGACCAACTCACGGCCGCGGACAAGAAGACGCTGACCGACGCGCTGCTGGCGGTGCAGGAGCCGCTCTCGGCCATCTCGGCGAAGATCACCAACTGAGCGTCGCCAGGGGCTGACCGCGGCCGATTACCCAATGTGATGAGTTAACCGCGGTTGACTACGGAGAGACGACCGCTGACCGGATGATGCGGTCGGCAGCGGCAACCGTCCTCGTTCGACTGGTGTCGGCCGAACAATCGGTTCCGTATCCGGATCGTGCGATGCGCGACAACCGCGCCGCCGGGCCGGCTTCGCCGGTCAGTGGGCTCCCCGCGGAGTTGCTCCTGCTCGCCTCACTGCGTGATCCGGTCGCCCGATTCAGCCAGCGGCGGACGGGTTTGAGCAGATCAGAACCGGTCAGCGGGAACTATGGCGCGCATTGTCGGCACGGTGTCCGCCGCACCGACCGGCGAGATCGCCGTCTCCGACGCCCTGGCGGTTACCTGTTCGGTGGGCGACCGACCGCACATTCACCCGCTGGGTGACGATGGTCCAAAGCTTGGGTTGCGCGATTCCACATCGGGGTGAATCTTTCCACTATGGAGTTATTGGCCTTCACCTCATTGGGCCGAAAGGGTGGATCGCCGGTTACTCTGTGGTAGAAAAGACAGGACAACGCATGTCAGGGCTTGTCTGATCGCCCGTTTGGTCCACACGACGCAGACGTCGCGATCAGGGGAACACCCTGCGCGCCGCGTCGACGGGCGGGAAATACCGGCTGTCCTCATCAAGTGACAGGGGAAGTACGTGTCGCAGGCGTACGACGCACGGTCACAGCAGATGTTTGCCGCTGCTGTGTGCCGAGTGCTGCGTGAATCCCGGCGCAGACAGAAGCTGACCCAGGCCGAGGTTGCCCAGCGCACCGGCGGTCTCGTCAGCAAGGCCGCACTGGCCAACTACGAGACGGGACACCGCTCGCTCAGGGTGGATGTGCTGTGGGTGATTGCCGGGGCACTCGGGGAGGATCTCGGAACCCTGCTGACCGCCGCCGAACGCGGCGTCATGCTCCGCCCGATGCCCGGCGCCGGTGGCTCCATCACCGTCGACGTGGCCGAGGTGATGGCCAGCAGCGATCCGAAGCTGGCCCCGGTTCGCCGGTGGTTCGAACTGCGGCACGCCAGCCCCGGCACCGTGGTGACCCTCGATGACGGCGCCATCTCGGCGCTCGCCTCGCTGATGAACGTTTCGCCGCTGGAATGCCGCCGGATCCTCACCCAGACGATTCGGAGCACCCGTCCCGCGGATCCGCACCAGGCCCGCTGACCTCGAAGAACTGTTCCGGCGCCGCCCGGTCCGGCCGGCGCTCTCGGCCCTGATCTGCGGTCGACAGATGGCGCGGCCGCAACCCCGTCGCAGTGCCGCGCGTCCCCTTGTCTGTGTTCGGTCCAGGCAGAATGACGCGGACGGCGAGAGCCGAACCACGGCAAGCAGACGGGTGTGATCCAGCTGAGCGGCTATCAGGCAGACGGCAGTCCAGGCAGCGGTCCGGACGGTCCGGCTGGTCCGGACGCGCTGGGCACCGCAGAGGCAGCCATCGACACCGTCGGTGAGCCCAGCCTGGACCGGCTGCTGAGATCGGCTTCTGAGCTTGGATCGGCCACTGAGCTCGAATCGGCCACCGGGCCAGACGACCGGGTCCCGCCCAGCACCGGAACATCGGCTTCCGAGCCGATGTTCGACCGGCCGCGATTGTGGGCGCTCGGCGTCGGCGCCGTCCTGCTGGTCCTGGCCGTGGTGTATGTCATCGACCTGCTGGCCACCGGCGGCAAGATCGAACGCCGCACCACTATCGCCGGCGTCGACGTCGGCGGGCTGACCCCCGCGGAGGCCACTGCCGCGCTGAACGCACAGGTGGCGCCGCAGTACGGCCGGCCGGTCACGGTCGACGCGCACGGCGAGCCGAACAGCTTTGACCCTGCGTCGGCGGGGCTGCTGCCCGACGTCGCCGGCTCGGTCGCGGCGGCCGGCGAGCGATCGGTCAACCCGTTGGTCCGGCTGACCTCTTTCTTCCGCTCCACCGAGCTTCCGCTGTCGGTGGCGGTCGACTACCCCGCGGCCACTGCGGCGGTGGCGCAGATCGCCGCCGAGACCGACCTGCCGTCCGTCGAAGGCTCGGTGACCATCAAGGGCAGCACGGTCCGGACGGTCGAGCCGGTCATCGGTCGCGCCCTGCAGGTGCCCGAGGCCACCGCCGCGATCGTCGGGGCGTGGGAGGCCGGCGGACCGGGGGCCTTGGCGGGTCTGGTGCTGCCGGTTGACTCGTCACCGGTGCGGGCCACCGTGGAGAAGACGCAGGCGGCAGCCGCCGAGGCCACCGCGCTCCTGTCGGCCCCGCTGGTGCTGGACGCCGGCGGCACTCCGGTCGAGATTCCGGTGGCCGCGATCGCGGCCGCGACGACCGTCGCGCCGGACGCCGCGGACGGGTTCACGGTCAGCGTCGACGGCGCGGCCCTGCGCGCGCCGGTCGCGACCGCCGTACAGGCCACCGAAGTGGCCCCGGCCGACGCCACGATCGCCATCGTCAACGATGCGCCGGTGGTCAATCCGGCGGTTCCGGGCCGGACGGTCGACTGGGCCGCCACGGACGCCGCCATCCAGCAATCGCTGCGCACACCGGCCCGCAGCGTGCCGGTCAGCTACACGGCCACGGCTCCGGCGCTGACCACCGAGAAGGCGCAGGCGCTGGGCATCAAGGAGGTCATCGGCGAGTTCACCACCGGCGGCTTCGCGACGGCGTCCGGGGTCAACATCAGGGTGGTGGCCGAGAAGGTGAACGGCGCCATCGTGCAGCCGGGCGCGACGTTCGGGCTCAACGAGTTCACCGGCACCCGGGGTGAGGAGCAGGGGTACGTCCCGGCGGCGATCATCCAGGAGGGTGCATTGTCCACCGCGGTCGGCGGCGGGATCAGCCAGTTCGCGACCACCCTGTACAACGCCGCGTACTTCGCCGGCATGGGCGACGTCACCCACACCCCGCACTCGTTCTACATCAGTCGCTACCCCGCGGGTCGGGAGGCGACCGTGTTCGATGGGGAGATCGAGCTGGCGTTCTCCAACGACTACAACACCGGGGTGCTGATCCAGACCATCTGGACCGAATCCGACATCACCGTGCGGTTGTGGGGCACCAAGCATGTCGAGGTGGAATCCATCTCCGGCGATCGGTTCGACTTCACCTCCCCGCAGGTCGTCGTCAAGCCGTACGGGCAGTCCTGCAGCCCGTCGGACGGTACGCAGGGATTCTCGATCCTCAACACCAGGGTGATCAGGGACCTGGCCGGGGCGGAGATCCGCCGCGAGGACTTCACCACCGTCTACAACGGCCAGCAGAACGTGGTCTGCTCGCCGCCGCCGACCCCTGCGGTGACGGCCACGCCCAGCGACCGCGCCGACCGCGCAGCCCACGCCCGCCCCGGCGCCCACCCCGGGCGGCTGACCCGGACGCGGCCTGGCGAACCGGCGGCGTGATATCGGGTCCGCCGGGTCCGGCTAGGCTGGCCCACGTCCGCCGCCGTGGCGCAATTGGTAGCGCACCCGACTTGTAATCGGGCGGTTAGGGGTTCAAGTCCCCTCGGCGGCTCTGCGCACACCTGTCGGGCCTTTCCACGCCAGCTACCGTGGGAGGTACGACGAAAGGCTCCGCCGTGACCGATGTGGATGGTTGCACCGGCCTGGACCTGGCCACGGTGGTCCACCGTGACGGCACCGTTGCGTTGCGCGAGGTCACCCTGCTGGCCCGGCCCGGCGAGCTGCTGGCCGTCCTGGGTCCGTCCGGCAGCGGGAAGTCGACCGCACTGCGCGCGATCGCGGGACTGGCCAAGACCACAGCAGGGCGGGTGTTGATCGCCGGCCAACCCACCACCGCCGAACCGGCGCGGCGCGACATCGCCATGGTCTTCGAGAACACCCACCTGGTGCCGTTCCTGGACGTGGCCCGCAACATGGGGTTCGGTCTCGAGGCGCGGCACATCGCGAAGGACCAGGCCACCGCGCGGGTCGAGTACCAGGCCCGCCGGCTCAGGATCAGCCGGCTGCTCTCCCGGAAGGCCGACACCATCTCGGCGGGCGAGAACGGCCAGGTCGGGATCGGCCGGGCGCTGGTGCGCAGACCCAGGGCATTCCTGCTGGACGAACCACTGGCCCATGTGGACGCCCAGGAGCGGGCCAGGATGCGGCGGGTCATCGCGGAAACCGTCAAGCAGGCCGGCGTCAGCACCGTGTACGTCACCCACGACCAGTCCGACGCGCTGGCGATCGGCGACCGGATCGCCGTGCTCAACGAGGGCCGGGTGGTCCAGCTGGCGACCGCCCGAGAGCTGTACGACGAACCCGCCACCCTGTTCGTCGCGGACTTCATCGGGCCGGTGCGGATCGGCCAGCTGCGGGCCCGACTGGTGGCCTCGGCCGGGATGACCGGCTATCAGATCGGCAGGCGCACGCTGCCCACCTGGGCGCCGGTCCCGCCGGCGCTGGCCGGCCACATCGGCCGTGACGTGGTGCTGGGGGTGCGGCCCGAGGACGTCAGGAACGCGGCGGGGGACACCGACCCGGACCTGGCCCGGATGTCGGGCACCGTGCGGTCGGTCGAGCGGAACGGACGGGACGCGTTCGTGACGATCCAGATCGACCAGTACCGGGTGGTGGCCAGGATGCCCGGCCGCACCGACGCCCGGATCGGCGACGCGGTGACCGTCGCGATCGACGCCAGCAGGGCGCACGTGTTCGAGCCGGAGACGGGCCGGGCGTTGTCCCACCCACCCAGGTAGCACCGGCGCGAAGGCGCCGCCGGCCGCACCGATGCCGACGCTGCGTCGGCCAGTGATCAAGGCGACAGCCTTGGCGTTGCCGAGCTCATCGGGCTGCTGCTGCCGGATCGGCGTCCGAACCGCCCGCGAGCGCCTGACCGGCCACGACCCGGTGGGCCACGCCGCGACCCCCAGGCCGGACGGTGACGGGGGTACCGCTCCGTGAACGCGCGGACACCGGCCGGACGCAGGAATTTAACCTCGGATGGTTTGCCTGCCCGGCCACGGCGTGGTTAGCCTGATGTCGGGTCGCACAACCACGCACCAGCGCCGCAGCGGAGATCACTCCAGACGGCCGCAGGAAGACGACGATCGACCCCCACCGCAGTCCCGGGACGACGCAAAGATGTTGTCCGGCTGACGGATTCCCCGGCGAAGCGCCGGGCTCTACCCGGTCCGATGACCGGGATCATCAGGCCCCCGCCGTTGTCGGGCCACCCCCTTCGAAACTCGAGGATGACCCATGAGCGCCCCTGTCCCCGCCACCCGTGCGGGACGCTGTGACTGCTGCTCCACCCCCTACCGCGCCGGCACTCCGATCGTCTGGGACACCGTGGTGTCCGGCTGGGTTCTGGCCGGCCACCGCAGCGCCGCCAGCCGGCGGTGAACTGATGCTGAGCCGGTCCCTTCGCAAAATCCGCCCCCGATCCGACGCGTCACCGCGGGCCAATGGCCATAGCCGCGCCCCCCGCCGCCCCTCTGGTACACCGGGAGCATGACGACCAAGCACCTGGAGATCGAACACAAATATGACGTCGACCAGGACGTTCCGCTGGGTCGACCTGAGCGCCGTCGACGGGGTGGCAGCCGTCCAGCCGGCCCAGGAGGTTGCGCTCACCGCCACCTACTACGACACCCCGGCGCTGCGGCTGGCCCGCGCCGGCATCACCCTGCGCCGGCGGACCGGCGGTTCCGACGCGGGATGGACGATGAAGCTGCCGGTCGGCGGCGGCCGCGAGGAACACAGTGAGCCGCTGGGCGCGACCGACGAACCGGTCCCCGCTGCACTGCTCGACCTGGTGCGAGCGTGGGTTCGCGACCATCCGGTGCGGCCGGTCGCCACCCTGAGCACCGCGCGCACCGTCCATCTGCTGACCGACGACGCCGGGCAGGTGGTGGCGGAGGGGTGTGACGACGTCGTCACCGCCCAGGCGCCGCAGGCTGACGGGTCGGTGACGCTCAGCCAGTGGCGGGAGTGGGAGATCGAGCTGGTCGACGGTCCCGCCGAAGTGCTGGACGCGGCGGGAAAGGTGATGCGCAAGGCCGGCGCTGCTCCGTCGCCATGGCCGTCCAAACTCGCCCGCGCCCTCGGTGCCGCGGTGCCCAGCCCGCCGGCCTTCGAGCAGCTCACCGAGCGCAGCAAGGCAGGCGAGGTGCTGCACGCCCACCTCGTCGAGCAGGTCGATGCGCTGCTCGCCTGGGACGGGCCGGCCCGGCGGGACGAGCCGGACGGGGTGCACAAGATGCGGGTGGCGACCCGCAGGCTGCGCAGCGCCCTCGGCACGTTCCGCAAACTGGTCGACCGCACCGTCACCGATCCGCTCCGCGACGAACTGAAGTGGATCGCGTCGGTCCTCGGCGATTCGCGGGACGCCGAGGTGCTCCGCGAACGGTTGCTGGCCGAGATCTCCGCCGAACCCGACGACCTGGTGATGGGCCCGATCTCCGCGCTGATCGAGGTGGAACTGCGCACGGACCATCGCAAGGCGCACGACCGGCTGGTGGAGGCGCTGAACTCCGAACGCTACTTCCGGCTGCTCGATCGGCTGGACGCGCTGGTCGACGACCCGCCGTTCACCCCGCTCGCCGGCGGCCGCGCGGACAAGGTTGTCACCAAGCTGGTCCGCCGCTCGTACCGGCGGGTGGACCGACTGGTCAAGGCCGGGTCTCCGGAGTCACCCGGCGATCGCGACCACTGGTATCACGAGATCCGCAAGGCGGCCAAACGCCTGCGGTATGCGGGCGAGGCGGTCGAGCCCGCCTTCGGTGCGCCGGCGGCGGCGCTGGCGGAGAACGCGGAGAACCTGCAGGAGGTGCTCGGCGAACACCAGGACAGCGTGGTCGCCCGGCAGGCGCTGCGGGAACTGGGCGCCCGGATCCATCTGGAAGGCGAGAACGCCTTCACCATCGGACGGCTGCACGCCCTGGAACAGACCCGCGCCGACGAGGCGGCCGCGCAGTTCGACGATGCCTGGCGGGCGGTGTCGGACAAGCAGCTCCGCAGCTGGTTGCGCTAGCGCGTCTGCTTGCTCGGTGCCTGCTCTTGGTCCGCTCAGCGACCGTTGCGGTCCAGGAAGAACCGCACCATCTCGGCGGTGGCATCGGGGCCACGGGGATCGGTGTAGCCGACCTCGCCGCTGCCACCCGACCAGGCATGACCGGTTCCGTGCACCAGCCACAGTTCGGCCACGGTTGCGCCGGTGTCGTCGGTGAACACCGTCCGGGTGTGCTGCCGAACGCCGGACCCGCCCGGGTTGACCTCCTGCACCGGCGTCGGCCAGCGGTCGAGATGATCGGCCTCCGCCAGTCGGGCGGCCAGCAGCTTCTCGGCGTTGATCGGGGCGACAACGTTATCGCTGTCACCGTGAAAGATGATCAACGGCAGCGGTCCGGCAGCGGCCGGCGTGCCACCGGAGCGCATCGCGCTGAACCCCGACGACATGTCGTGCGCGGCGCCGTACGCGATGCCGGAGTGCACGCCGACCGCGGCGAACAGATCCGGGTAGGTCGCCGCCATCACCGCGGCCATCGCACCGCCGGAGGACAACCCGGCAATGAAGATCCGGTCGCCGTCGACCGCGTGCAGTGCGCCGATCTCGTGGACGATGCCGGCGATGATCGCCGGCTCTCCCGCGCCCGCGTGCTGGTCCGCGGCACGGAACCAATTCCAGTAGCGATTGGGGTTGGCATCCCTGGACTGCTCCGGGTACGCCACGAGAAACGTGTGACGGTCGGCCATCTCGTTCATCCTGGTGCCGGTGGCCAGGTCCGCCGCGCCCTGCCCGCCGCCGTGCAGCATCACCAGCAGCGGAACCGGCCGTCCGGAGTAGCGCTCGGGGATGTACAGGTCGTAGCGCCTGGTGCCGGTGGGGCCGACGTGCACCAGATGCTGCGTCCGACCGCGCGGTGGGAGATCATCGAGCGCCGGCACCGGGCGACGCTCGGGTGTGATGGTGGCCGCCCTGGTGGCACCGTCGCGGGCGACGCTGCCGGCCGTCAGGGCGGGCTCGAGCAGGTCCTGGTCGATTCCATCGAGATCGATGCTGCTGAGCTCGACCCTGTTCGGATCGACCCTGTCGAGATCGATGTCGGGGTTGTCACCGGCCGGTGAATCGAAGGGGCCGGGGTTGTCGCCGACGAGGCGACCCCGCAGCAGCGCCGCCGGCCGGCCGTCGCCGAGCAGCCGCAACTCGCCGGCACCATCGCCCCGACTGACCGACATTCACGACCTCGCGATTCTCCAGGCCGACCGCGATCGCGATCGGAGACGAACCCGGATCGCCGCGGACAGACGGGCCGGTGTTCAGATGGTGCGCGCTGCGAGTGCTTCCTTGACGGCGCGAGGGGCACGAAACGCGCCGAGCACCTCGACCGAACTGATAGTTGCCAGCGCCAGCTCGGGGGAAACGTCGTTGGCGATGCTGCCCAGCCCCAACACGCGCAGTTCCACCGTTCGTCCTTCGGCCTGCAGCTTCTCCAGGTCGCTGCGGGTGTAGTGCTGCGTGCCCAGGGCCAGCGTCCGGCGCGCCACGGTGTCCTTGACCGCCCCCGCCCGGCTCTCCAACTGCCTTCTGATGGCCGTCCTGATGAAATCGGTGCGATTGGCGTAGAAGCCCTCGTCCACCAGCAGATCGATTTCCCCCAGATCGACCAGGCCGATGTTGATGGTGATCTTCTCGGTCTTGTCGATCTCCGCCATCAGTTCCCGCCATCCTTCGGCCATCCAGCCATCAGGTTACCGAATGGTAGGCCTGCGCAGCACCGCTTCGCGCGCCGTCGTCCGGCGAGTGCAGCCGGCTACCCGGCGAGTGTGCGCCGGTCAGCCGGGTTCGCCCGCGGTTTTCCGTCGGGTGGGACGTCCCGGTGCGCGACCTCCCGGTGCGACGACGTGATCGGCTGGCGGCCGGGTCGACACTGGTCGGCGCCGTCGAGCGCGCCGCTGCCGCCGTCGGCCGGCGCCGTGGTTGTCCATCGTCCGAGGTTCGATATGCGAGAACCGCTATCCGGTCGGCTGGGCGCCGTCGGGCTGAAGGCCGTCCGCGATGAGCTCGAAGACCGGATGCGCCGCGGCCTCCGCGACGAATTCCGCGGCCGGAGAATCCTTGGTTGCGGTGAAATAGGACCGGGTGGCGCCGGCGATCGCCACGTATTTCTTCAGGACCGGGCCGGCATCGGCCGGCGGGAGCTCCCGGATCGCATAGCTGCCTTCCTGATTGCCACGCCGCAGCGTCACCCGTCCCGCTGCTCTGGCGTTGAGCACCCACGACACCGGGCCGTAGGGGGCGACCAGCCACTTTCTGTCGTCCTCTTCCACCAGGGTCACCGGGAGCGTCCGCGGCGTTCCGGTCTTGCGACCAATCGTGGTCATCACATAGGTGTGCGGCACCATCCGCCAGCGGACCAACCCGACGACAACGGCATTCCCGAAGCGTTGTCCTCGGGTCGGCGGTGAACCGTTTCGCCGGCCATACTGCCTTCTTTGTCGGCTCCGACCGGGCATCAGGCTGGGCCGCTTCCTCGGGACGACCCTGCGCCGGGTCGGCTGCATCGGACATACCGCCCATCATTCCCCCGCCGGGCTTCCTGACCAACGACAGCCCACCGCCCCCGCCTGGCCCGCACCCGCGCCGGTGTGAGGGTGAACGCCTGCCGGGGTCCGCCGTGGCCTTCGCATGGCCTCGCCGGCGAGCGTTAGGACCAGGACTGCGGCTCCGTGACCACCGATCCGCCCGTCTCGATCGCGCGGCGGATCATCGTCGTCAGGTAGACGTCCTGCGCGGCGTCGACGACGCTGTACAGGTCCGGGCCGCCGCCGATGTGCTCCGCCATTCCGACAAGGCAGGTGGCGACGGCGATCTCGTCGTCGTTGAGTCGGGCCGGCCGGAACGGGTTGTGGTAGAGCCAACGATCGCCCAGGGTCAGGCCGCGCAGGAAAAGGCCTTCCAGGTTCCCGTTCTCGCCCGCGACCACGCGATGGATGTCCTGCACGAGCGGGGTCCGGACATCGGCGAGATGCCGCACCCTGGTGCCGCGGAGCTCGCCGCGATCGCCTCTGATCAGCAGTTCGCGGGACCGGATCCACGATCGGTACTGGTCGTCGGCGAAATCGTAGATGCCGAGCCGGTCCCCGAAATCCAGGTGCGCGGTCACCTGACGGGACGTGACGGTCCGCTCCTCGGCGGGATCACCGGCGCGATCCGGCCCGGCGACCAACGGGGAGCAGAATTCCCGCGCGGTGATCGTCGCCCGCTCGAATCCGATGCCGAGTGCCCGGCGGAGCAGGCTGATCCCGTGGTAGTCGTGGGCCACCGAACACTGCGCGGAGGTGACGGTGCCGAGCAGCCCGCCGCTGGCAACGGCGAGCTGTGCCCGCAGCAGCGGCTGCAGGTGGTACTGCTCGGCCACCTGGATCCGGGCGCCGCGTCGCACCAATTCGACCAACTCCGACAACGTCGCAATGTCGTCGGCCGGAGGCGTCTCGGTCAGCACCGGCAATCCCCGAGCAACGAGCTCGCGAATGACGCCGGGCGCGGCGGTGCGGTCGACCGAGACCACAACAAACTCGGGGTCGGCCAGTTCAGCAATGGTCCGCACGGTGCGAACGCCCCACTGCTGCTCGATGTCGCGGCCCTTCCCCGGATCCCGCGTGACGAGCCCGGTGACCCGGAACCGATCGGGCAGCTGCCGGGCCACCTGCAGGAAGGAGGTTGCCCGCCAGCCACTTCCGACCAGGCCGAAGGCTATCTGCCGCAGTCCTTGGCTCACCGTCGGCAGGCTACTGCTCACAGGAGTTGCTGTCAGCCCCGCGAGCGGGCGACTGATCGCGTCGGACCGGCAATCAGCCCACCTACGAGGTCACGGGGTTCACCCGGCGAGCCGGTACGCCTGCCTGGTGAGGATCTCGCGCACCGGCTCGGCGTCCGCGTCCGGGTACTGGTCCAGCAGGGCTTCCAGATCGGTCCGCTCGGCGGGCGTGGCGTACGCGGCGAGCTCGTGCTCGAGAAGGTGACGCTCGGCCCGGTCCGCTCGATGGTGATGAAGCGATTCAGCAGCGTGGATGAGGGTCTTCGGGATGATGCTCATGGGGGTCCTTCCGCCCAACGTGAGCGCAATTCGCTCACGTCTGGTGGACGTCGTCCGGCGCGGGACGTTCCTCCGGTGGCCCGGCCGGGATCATGATCTGCGCCACGCGCCGGCAAGCCCGGTGCACGTCGGACCGTTAGGGTCCGCAGCATGTGCCCGCACGCGTCTACCGCTGGCCCGCCCCGGGGGAGTCGCCTGTCCTGTTCCCCGAGTGGGAGATCGCCGCGGGCGACTATCGGGCGGTGATCTGCGCCGTCGGCGCGACGGTGCGCGCGCTCACTTACCGGGATCGTCCGTTGATCGTCCCGTTCGACGCCGGTGCGGTCCGGCCCTTCTATCGGGGAGCGCTGATCGCGCCCTGGCCCAACCGCATTGCTGATGGCCGATACCCCTTTGCCGGCAGGATGTTTCAGGTTCCGATCAACGAGGTGGACGCGTGGCCACGCGCTGCACGGCCTGGTGCACTGGAATCGGTGGAACGCCGTCGAGGTCCGGACCGACCGGATCGTCCTGCACAGCGCGGTCGTCCCGCAGGACGGGTACCCGTTCCCGATCGACCTGCTGGCCGAGTACGCACTTGGCGCTGGTGGCCTGACCGGGCGGCTCACCGCGAGGAACGTCGGCCCGTCACCGGCGCCCTACGGATGCTGCCCGCACCCGTACTTGGTGGCCGGGGCATCTGCGCTGGACGAGTGGCAGCTCAGCGTGCCGGCCGCGACCCGCCTGGAGGTCGACGATCGACTGGTCCCCGTCGGCACCCGCCCGGTGCAGGACGTGGACTGCGACTTCCGCACGCCGGCGGTCATCGGTGCGCGCGAGATCGACCACGCCTTCACCGATCTCATCGCTGCCGACGACGGAAGTGTGGTGGTGCAAGTACTCGACCGTGCACACGGCACCGGCGTGCAGCTGTCCTTCGGAACCTGGGCGCCGTGGCTGCAGATCCATACCGCCGACCGGCCGGAGCCGGAGAACAACCGGGTGGGCCTCGCCGTCGAGCCGATGAACTGCCCGCCCGATGCGTTCAACGCGTCGCAAGGCCCGCCGATCCTGCAGCCCGGGGCGACACACGTTGCGCAGTGGACGATCTCGGCAATCCCGTCGCCGACCGATGACGGAGGCTGACCGCCCGCTCACACCGCGGGCGGTCCGGTGGTCCCCCGGATCTGCAGGCTCGGCCGGACGAGTTGTTCCGTCGCCTCCGCGCGCGGTGCCGTCATCCGTCGCAGCAGTGCCTCGCCGGCCCTGCGGCCGACCTCCGGGCTGGCGTTGTCGACACTGGTCAGCCACAGGTGGCGGATCTGCGCCAGCGACGTGTTGTCGTAGCCGACCATCGAAACGTCCTGCGGGACGCGCAGGCCGAGTTCACCGGCGGCGGACATCGCCCCGACACAGGCGAGGTCGTTGACGGCGAAGATCGCCGTCGGCCGGTCGGTGCGGGTGAGCAGTCGGATCGCCGCCCGGTAGCCGCCTTCCTCGGTTCCGTCGCTCAGCTCGATGTTGCGCGCGTCGGCAAGCCCGCGAGAGTCCATGAGCTGCAGGTAACTTCGTCGACGGATCTCCGCAACGGCACCGAAAGCCCCGGCCAGGTGGGCGATCCGGGTATGGCCGAGGCCGAGCAGGTGACCCACGGCCAACTCGGTGCCGTAGTGGTCGTCATTGGCGACGACGTCCACCTGCGGCAGGGCGATGTCCCGGCTGGCCGCCACCACGGTCGGCACCCCGGCGGCGGCCTCCACGATGACGGGGGATGACGGCATGCTGCCCAACAGCACCAGTCCGTCCACTCGTAGTTCGAGGAACGCCTGCAGCAGCGAGTCGTCGGTGCGACGGTCCAGTCGGCCGTCGGCGAGCAGGGTGCGGAGTCCCTGCGCGTGCAGCACCTGGGTCAGACCCTCCAGGCAGTCCACGAACCACGGGTTGCGCAGATCGTTGAGCAGGACACCGACCATGCTCGTCCGCCGTTCGCTCAACGTGCGGGCCATCAGGTTCGGGCGGTAGCCCAACTCACCGATCGCCTGCTCGACCGCACGCCGCTTGTCCTCGCTGACGTTCGGCGCGCCGCGCAGCACCAGCGACACCAACGACTTGGAGACCCCGGCCCGCTCGGCGACGGTCCGGATGGTCGCGGGCCGGTCGGGAGGCGCGTCGCCGCCATGGCTGCCTCCCGTCCCGTGGCTCGCCTGTTGGACCGGTCCAGAATAGCGGACGGCGGTGGCGTGTTCGGCCCGGACAGACCAACTGCGCTTCGGACTGGACGCGGAGGCCCGCTGTCCTGCAAAGGACGCGCCACTAAAGGAAAGATTGTCTTGACATTCTTACGCGCAAGTGCGCAACACTAGACCGCGTTGGACCGGTCCATCCTGGGGTTCGGTCATCCGCGTCGCCGTCGGATCTTCGATGGGTCCGACGGGCACCGCCACACACTCTCAACGAGGAGGATCGGCCTTCATGACGACGCCGAACACGCCCCAGTCCCGCCGTCAGCTCGGCGTCGCCGTCGCCGGATTCGGCTGGATGGGCCGGGTGCACACCCAGGCCTACGCCAGGGTCCTGCATCATTTTCCGGCGCTCCCGCTGGCGCCGAGGCTGGTCGCCGTCGCCGACGAGGTGCCCGGCAGGGCCGCAGAAGCGGCCGCGCAGTTCGGCTTCGACACCGCCCTCGACGACTGGCGCGACCTCGCGACCGATTCCCGGGTGGAGGCGGTCAGCATCGCCGCGCCCAATTTCCTGCACCGGGAGATCGGCGTGGCGATGGCCCAGGCCGGAAAGCACATCTGGATCGAGAAGCCGGTCGGGCTCAGCACCGCCGACGCCGCCGCCGTCGCCGACGCGGTGAAGGCGGCCGGCGTTCAGGGTGCGGTCGGCTTCAATTACCGCAACGCGCCCGCCGTCAGCTACGCCCGCGAACTCATTGCCTCCGGCGAGTTGGGCAGCGTGACCCACGCCCGGTTCCGGTTGCTCAGCGACTACGCGGCGCACCCCGACGGCGCGTTGACCTGGCGTTACGAGCGCGAGCGCGGCGGCAGCGGAGTGCTCGGCGATCTGGCCTCGCACGGGGTCGACCTGGCGTGGTACCTGTTGGGAGACATCGAATCCCTGGTCGCCGACAGCGCAACCTTCCTGACCGAACGGGCCCGCCCAACGGGTGCGACGACCGGTCACGGCCGGGCCACCGGCGGCGAACTCGGGCCGGTGGAGAACGAGGACTACCTCGGCAGCCTGCTCCGCTTCGCCTCTGGGGCCAGGGCCACGCTGGAGGCCAGCCGGGTCGCGGTCGGCGAGCAGAACAATTACGGCTTCGAGATCCACGGCACCAAGGGTGCGGTGTTCTGGGATTACCGCCGGTTGGGGGAGATCGGTCGTCAGCCTGGGCACCGCCTACCAGGACCAGTCGGTGAGCACGGTGTATGTC
Source organism: uncultured Actinomycetota bacterium (assembly GCA_963709895.1). Classification (GTDB taxonomy): domain Bacteria; phylum Actinomycetota; class Actinomycetes; order Mycobacteriales; family Nakamurellaceae; genus Nakamurella. The sequence goes on from CAVPYD010000028.1 coordinate 259,021, forward strand.
GGGCCGGCCCACGGGTACTACGGGTCCTTCCAGCCGGGCTCGGCCAACAGCATGGGCTATGACGACCTCAAGGTCATCGAGGTCTACGAATTCCTGCGGTCCATCGCGGACGGCACGCCGCACGGCGCCACCCTGGACGACGCGGTGCGCAGCGCCGCCGCCCTGGACGCAATGGCCGAATCCGTGGTCACCGGGACCTGGGTTTCCCCGGCCGCCCGTTGACGGTCCGCGGAAACGGAGAAGTCGGATGAGCATTCGCGTTGGCGTGATCGGCACCGGGATCATGGGCGCCGATCACGTCAGCACCCTGCACCGGCAGATCTCCGGGGCGGCTGTCAGCATGGTCGCCGACGTCGATCTCGGGCGTGCGCAGGGGATTGCCGACGGGATCTCCGGAGTTCGCGCCACCGATGACGGCTTCGCGCTGATCACCGATCCCGACGTGGACGCCGTGGTCATCGCCTCCCACGATTCCACCCATGCCGCACTGGCCGTCGCCGCGGTGCGCGCCGGCAAGCCGGTGCTGTGCGAGAAGCCCTTGGCGCCAACGGTTGCCGAATGTCTTCAGGTGGTGCAGGCCGAGCGCGACGCCGTCGGCCCGGGTGGGTCGCCGCTGATCTCCCTCGGCTTCATGCGCCGGTTCGATCCGGGTTACGTCCAGCTCAGGGCCGGCGCTCGAGGCCGGGGCGGTCGGGGCGCCGTTGCTGCTGCACAACATCAGTCGGGGTGTCAGCTCCGCACCGGGCGCCAGCAACGAATCCAGCGTCACCGGCTCTGCGATCCACGAGTTCGACGTGCTGCCATGGCTTCTCGGATCGCCGATCGTCGAGGTCAGTTGGCACGCACCGCGCTGCTCGAGTGTGGCCACCGGCCTGCAGGACCCGCAACTGTTGCTGCTGCGGACCGCGCGATGGCGTGTTGAGCACCGTCGAGGTCTTTCTCAATGCCCGTTACGGCTATGACGTTCGCTGCGAGATCGTCTGGCGAAACAGGAACTCTCGCGCTGACCGAACCGCTGCGCATGATGCGGGACAGCGCCGGGCAACGGGCGACCGGCTACCCGGCGGACTGGCGGCCGAGGTTCGCCGACGCCTACCGCCTCGAACTGCAGGCCTGGATCGACGGCATCACCGCGGGCAAGCCGTCGGCGGACATGGCCTCCGCGCACGACGGGTTGGTCGCCGGTGCGGTGGCCGAGGCGGTCATCCGGTCGATGCATGACGGGGGACGCACGGTCCGGCGTGGAGCCGACGGAGATCGTCACGTCGATCGGTCCGAGGAGTCTGAGAACCCTTGTTCTGCAACGCCTCAGCGCAAGGAGCCGTGATGTCCGGATTTCCCACTGCGCTGCCTGTTTCACGCGTTCCGGATTCGATGGACGCGCCGCCGCTGCGCTGGGGGATCATCGGTCCCGGCTGGATCGCCGAGCGCTTCACCGCGTCGCTGCAGCGGCACACCAGGCAGCAGGTCGTCGCCGTCGGCTCGCGCAATGCGGATCGCTCCGCGCAATTCGCCTCCCGGCACGGTATCGATCGCTCCCACGGTTCGTACGAGGCAGCTGGTGGCCGATCCGGGGGTGGACGTGGTGTACGTCGCGACCCCGCACAACGGGCACTACCCGTGCGCCCGGCTCGCGCTGGAGGCCGGAAAGCACACGCTGGTCGAGAAGCCGATCGGGTTGAACGCCGCGCAGGCTGCCGAGATCGCCGCGCTGGCAACCAGTCAGGGCGTGTTCTGCATGGAGGCGCTGTGGACGTTCTTCCTGCCGAAGTTCGACGTGCTCCGGCAATTGCTCGCCGACGGCGCGCTCGGCGAGGTGCGCACGGTCAGCGCCGACCACGGCGAGTACTTCACCGCCGATCACCGGATCATGCGTCCGGACCTGGCCGGCGGCCCGCTGCTCGACCTGGGTACCTACCCGGTGTCGTTCGCCAACTGGGTGCTCGGGGCGCCGGCCGCGGTGCTGGCCTCCGGGCAGCCCCACCCGGCGGGCGTCAACGGCCAGGTCTCCGCGATCCTGTCCGACGGTCGCCGGCAATCAGGCGGTGCTGCACACCACGATCCTGTCGAACACCCCGACCACCGGTGTGATCGCGGGCAGCGACGGCCACGCTGACCATTCCCGGGCCGTTCTACCAGCCCGGCGGCTTCACCGTGACGCCGTTCTCCGGTTCCTCGCCGCTAACCTATGACGAGCCGCAGACCGCCCACGACGCGCTGCATTTCGAGGCGGCCGAGGTGGCCAGGTGCATCGCGGATGGTCGGCTGGAATCGCCGCTCCGGCCGCTGGCCGATTCGATCGCGACCATGCAGGTCATCGACGAGATCCGCCGCCAACTCGGCATCGTCTTCGACGAGGAACGCTGACCGAGCGCTCCCTGTCCGCGCGGATCACCCCCGCCCACGCACAACTCCCTTCCGGAGCGGATCACCTGAGGCGGTTGCTGAGGTTGCCTCGAAAATCGAGGTCAGTGAAACCGCCGGAACAATGTCACAACGAGTAGTGCTGGTCACCGGCATGCATTGTCGAACCGGTTCCACGAGGGACCGCTGCCAGGCCGGCCACCTCATCAATCCGCTCGAGCGAACAAGCCTGCGCGTGCGGCCACAAGAGTCACCGATGCGGCGAAGTCAGCATCGGCGTCGGTGACCTGATCGCCGGTGACCAAGAGCCGGAAGTAGATCGGGGACACCAGGGTCGTGATGAGCTTGAGCGCGTCTGTCCGTTCCGGCAACTGTCCCTGCCGCTCCGCGTCATCGATGCGGGCCTGCACGTGCTGCGCGCGGACGCCGTAGAAGCGCTGCTTTGCGGCGATCACGGCCGGTAGGCGCGCTGCATCCGACTGCAGCATGGCCACCAGGGCCGACCCAACGTCGCCGCTCAGCCAGGTCACCAGGCGCCTGGCCGCCGCGTGCAAGTCGGCCTCGAAGTTCCCGGTGTCGGGCAATTCGAACTCGGCTTGCGAGTATGCCAGGACAGCGTCGGTCACGAGCGACTCCCGGTCTGCCCAACGCCGGTACACCGTCGTCTTGTGCACGCCCGCGCGAGCCGCGACGTGCTCGACGGACAGGCCCGCATACCCGTGCACGGCCAACTCGACAAGGGTCGCGCCGAGAACGGCTTGTCGCACAGGTTCACCTCGGCGTCCCAGTGCCGGCCCGTCCATTGCAACTCCGAGTTGCTTTGAGCTCGTCGCGCGTGCCATGCTGAGAAGCATATCGCAACACGATGTTGCGATCTGGTCGAAAGGGTGGTGGGGAATGGGTGTGGTGATCTACCGCAGGCTCACGGTCGGGATGGTGATCGCGCTGATTGCGGTCGGCGTGCTGGCCGGAGTGGCCCGGCATTTCCTCGAGGCGAAGTGGGAGCGTCATCCTGGCGCTTCCTCGCCACCAACGGGATGACCGCCGCGCACGTGCTTCTCGGCATCTTCGTGCTGGTCGGGCGCGCTCTTGACCTGGTTCGCTCGCCGCAGACTCAGACCCTCATTGATCCTTCTCGGCACGGGAGTCTCAGTGACTGCGGGCTTTCGGTATGTCCAGGCTCAGCAGCCCGAAGCCGCGCTGACGGCGATGACCGTCGGATGGCTGATCGCGTTGGCGGCGTCGGTCGCTGAGTTGATCGGAACCCGTCGACGCGCAGCAAACACCGTCTGACACCAGCATTCCTCCGGCCGCTCACTGAAAAATGACTGGCGCCGTGGTGCCATCCCGTTCTTGGATGGTGCTGGACCAGATCTCCAGTCTCTCTCCGAGTTCGGGGCCGCGGAGGCCCGGATCCTTCTGCCTGGGTCGGACGGTAACAACCGCCCGTCGGCGCGTGGCCGACGAACTCGGCTGTTTTCCTTCTGGGTCCGAGCGGAGGCGGCACCATGCAGTGGGCGGTATTCACCGCGCTTCGGCGCGAGCGGGAGCGCGGTCGGCGGTTGCCCGCGGTCGGCCGGGTTCGCACGCGCATCATGAGCCCGCTCGACGGCAGCGCGCTGCGCGAGGTGTTCGAAGCACTTTCGTCCTCGAGTCGGTATCTGCGCTTTCACGCCGGCGCGTCGCGGCTGACCGCGGCCATGGAGCGGGCCCTGCTTGATCTGGACGGCGAGCGGCACCGGGCGCTCATTGCCGAGGTGCGCGAGCCGGACCGGTGGCGTCCGGTCGGCATCGCCCGGTACGTGCGAGCTGCCGACACGGGCATCGACACGGGTATCGGCACGGTCGCGGAGGCCGAGGTCGCCATCGAGGTCGCCGACGACTGGCAGGGCCGCGGAATCGGTCTGCTGCTGCTCCGCCAACTGTCCGCGGAGGCCTGCCGGCAGGGAATCGGCCGGCTGGTGGGCAGCGTGCTGCCGGGCAACACGGGCCTGATGGCGTTGGTCCGCAGGAACTTTCCGGTTGCTGAATTCGGCTGGGCGGACGGCGCGATGACCGTTGCGATCGCCACCGGCGGGATGTGCGTCGACGCAGCGGGTAGACACCATCCCCACCGGCGAGCGCGGACAGCGCGTACGGCGTCGTTCTCGCTGATCTACCGGCCTTTGAGCCGTCGAATCGCGGCCTTGGCGCCGACGGCAGTTTCGGGTCGGCTTCCGGTCGGGTTGTCACGCATTGTCGATGGTGCGATTGTTGTTGCGGCGCAGCAGGTACAGGCCGATGGCGAGCATGATCACGTCATGCGTGACGAGGGTCGGGATCTTGGGCAGCGCGCCGATCGAGGCGATCAGGTCGCCGGCCATGTGCAGGGCCATGACCGGCCAGATGGTGTTGGTCCGCAGCCGCAGTGCGGCGTAGCCGATACCGCCGCAGAAGGAGCCGAGGGCTTGCGCGGCGACCAGGGCGGCACTCTCCCGGAACATGATGTTCGACAAGTGAGCGGCGCCGAAGAGCAGGGACCCGACGAGGACGGCCCGCATCGTGCCGGTGGGACGGAGTACGCGCAGCACGACACCGCGCCACATGGCTTCTTCCATGTACCCGGTCAGGGCGTACCCGGTGATGAGCATCGCGAGCATGCCGGGTGCGACGGGGGTGACCCCCGCGGCGATCGGGGCGAGGACGACGACGGTCGGCAGCGCGTAGAGCCGCAGTTCCCGCCATTGGCGGGGCCGCGTGAATCCGGCGTCCCGCCAGCCGGTGACCCGGACGACCAGGATCGTGGAGAGCACGACGAGCGGCATCATCGCGACGAACGACCGGGCCAGGCCGGACCAGTCGGGCAGCAGGTGGTTCACGATCAGGCCGCTCACCGCGGTGGTTGCCATCCACGAGGCGTACAGCAGTTGCGCCTTCACCCGGGGCCGAAGCCATAGCCCGGCGAGCCGACTGGCAAGTGATTGGCTGGTGGAGGTCGCTGGGGTGCGATACGTGGTGGTGGCGGTGGTGGTGGTGGTCATGGCGTGCTCCCTTCGGTGGGTGGCGGACGGGAAAAGCGTGCCGCGGGGCACCCGGGTCCCGGATCGGCCGACCGACATGGCACCGGGTGGGCTTTTCGGTGGGGGTGATCTCGGCCGGATGACGTATCCGGGACCGGCGTGGCACGCTGTTGCCCGGTTGACGATCGCGGTGAGGAGTGGGTCATGTCGGATCAGCCAGGGACCGGGGCGGACCGGGCAGTCGAGCAGGACACGACGGTGTTTCTGGTCGACGACCACGCGGTGGTCCGGACCGGTTTGGCGACGTATCTGGGCACGGAACCAGGTATGCGGGTGGTCGGTCAGGCAGCGAACGCCCGCCGGGCCTTGGACGAGTTGGCGGTGCTGGCCAACAGCGGGAATCTGCCGGATGTGGTCCTGATGGATGTGTTGATGCCGGAGATGGACGGCATCACCGGCACCGCGGAGATCAAACGCCGCTGGCCGGAGGTCGAGGTGGTCGCGGTCACCAGCTTCCTGGAGGAGGGCAAGATCCGGGCCGTGTTGGAGGCCGGTGCGGCGGGCTATCTATTGAAGGACGCCGACGCCGATGACGTGGTCCATGCGATCCGCGCCGCCCAGCGCGGCGAGGTGCACCTGGACCCGGCCGCGGCCAAGGCGCTCACCGCGTCGATGCGGGCCCCCCGGCGGGCCGCGATCGCCGCGTTGACGCCGCGGGAACGTGAGGTGATCGTGCTGATCGCCCGGGGCGGGACCAACCGGCAGATCGGCAAGCACCTGGGGGTGACGGAGCGGACCGCCCGTACGCATGTGTCGAACATCCTGAGCAAGCTCGGCCTGGCCAGCCGCACCCAGGCGGCGATGTGGGCGGTCAACGAGGGATTGGTCGACGTCACCCCGGCCGGCGGGGCATGAGCGCACCCCGGCCGGTGGCCAGCACGGACCTCCCCGCGACCGCGCGCACCGAACCGGCAAGACCCACAGCCGCATCGATGAACGATCAGCTTGTCGACATCTTCTTCGACCGGGTCCCGATGGGCGTCGCGGTGTTCGACCGGGACGCCCGACTGCTGCGCTGCAACCGGACCTGGGCGGGATTCTTCGTCCACTACATGGGAGTCACCGCGGACTACGTCACGCCGGGCCGCACCTTGCACGAACTGATCCCGGACAACCAGGAGGCGATCGCCCCGCTGCTGACCGCGGTATTGGCCGGGCAGACGATCCGGCAAGCGGCGCACCGGTTGTCGAACGGGACGGTGACCACGTACTGGGATGTGGTGTTCGCCCCGACCTTCTCGGGCGGCGTGGTCGACGGGTTCGTCGACATCGTCACCGATGCCACCGACCGGGTGCTGGCCTACGACCGCCTGGAGCAGCGGGTCCGGTCGCTGACCGGGATCACCGCCGGGTTGACGGTGGACCAGCCGCTGGAGATCACCCTGCGGCAGGTGGTCGCTGCGGCGGACACCGTGCCCGGCGCGGCCGGGGCGTCGATCATCAGCTGGGGCACCGCGACCGGGCGGGTCGACGTGTACGCCGACGAGTCCTTCCCGGCCGGCTACGAGGCGGCGCTACGGCAGACCTGGGCCGCAGTGCACCCCGGTGACGCGGCCGCGGATACCCTGCCCACGATCGCGGTGATGCGCGGATTCCGCACGAAAGCGCTTTCCCAGGAACGGTTCACCTGCATGCGCCCGCTGTGGGTCGACGCCGGATGGGACGACGTCGTGGTGGTCCCGCTCAGTGCCCAGGGCCGCAGCTTCGGCGAGCTGCACGTCTACCTGCCGGCCGGCACCGAGCTCACCGCCGATGACGAGGCTTTCCTGACCGCGTTGGCCGACCAGGCCGCGGTCGCCGCGCAGAACGCCGACCTGTTCGGCGCGGCCCAACAGAACGCGACCCTGCTGGAACGGCAACGGCTGGCCCGTGAGCTGCACGACTCGGTCAGCCAGGCCCTGTTCTCCATGACCCTGCACGCCCGCACCGCCCAGCGGCACCTGGCGGCGGCCGGCATCCACGCCGGTGAACCCGCCAGCGTGGAGGTGGACCGGATCCGCGCTCTCACCCAGGGCGCGCTCGCCGAGATGCGCGCGTTGATCTTCGAGCTGCGCCCCGGAGCGCTGGCTGAGGAAGGCCTGGTCGCCGCCCTGCGGAAACAGGCCGCTGCGATCGGTGCCCGCACCGGACTGACCATCACGGTGCACGGACCGGCCGAGCGACCGGTGATCGATCCGGGCGCCGAGGAGCACCTGTACCGGGTGGCGCTGGAGGCGCTGAACAACGCGGTCAAACACGCCCGGGCCACCCAGGTGACGATCGAGATCACCAGCACAGCAGCAGATCTCATGCTGACCGTCACCGACGACGGGGTCGGATTCGATACCACAACACCGGCGCCCGGTCACCTGGGCCAGCACACCATGCGCGAGCGTGCGCACGCCGCCGGGGGAACCCTGCAGGTCGCCAGCAGCCCAGGGCACGGCACCGTCGTCCGTGCCGTGGTCCCCGCCCTACGTCATCCGGCCGAGAACTGACGGCCACAGCGCCGAGAACCAGACCGGTCCAACAGCCGATTCGCCGCGCCCGCCGGCAGCGGAAAGTCATCCGTGACACCACCATCCCGTCACGGAAAGGGGCGACATCATGTCGACCACCCAATGGATCCTCAACCTCGGCCTGCTGGGCTGGGTGCTGCTCCGCAACCTCGGCAGCAAGCCGGTCACCCGTGCAACGTTCGCGGTCCCGCTGCTCATCGTCGCCGTTGCCGCCGCAGTGTTCCTGACCGACATCCCCACTGTCGGCAACGACGTGCCGCTCGAGGTCATCGGTGCCGCGGCCGGCGCGGTGCTCGGGGTGGCCGCGACCGGGTTGACCCGTATTCGCCGCACCGGGTCCGACACCGTCATCACCGCCGGGCTTGCGTTCGCCGCCTTGTGGATCGCCGTGATCGGCGGGCGGATCGCGTTCGCGCAGTGGGCCACCGGTCCCGGCGGCCGGGCCGTCGGCGAATTCTCGATGCAACACCACATCTCCGGCGCGGACGCCTGGACCGCCGCGTTCGTCCTGATGGCTCTGACGATGGTACTGGCCCGGGCCGCATCCACCATGATCGTCATCAAGCGGACGCCGGTCCGTACGGCCGTGCCGGTCAGCTGAGCGGCCACGATGCGCCGGGTGCTGATCGTCGACGACGACCCTCGGGTCCGCGCCGCCCTGACCGCGCTGATCACCGCGACCACTGGCCTCACCGTGGCCGCGGCGGTCGGCACCACCCGTGATGTTTGTGCCGCCCTGGCGACCCGACCGGTTGACCTGATCCTCATCGACGTGCAACTGCCGCACCGCGACGACGGCATCACCCTGATCCAGACCCTGTCCCGCCGCTACCTTGTCGTCGCGATGAGCATCGACGGAGCCCGCCGGGCAGCGGCCCTGCAGGCCGGCGCCGCGGACTTCTTGGAGAAGAATGGAAATCCGGACGACATCCTGGAGGCCCTGCGCCGAGCACTGCCGTCGGGGTAGTGGTCCGCGCGGGTCATAGGCCAGTTCGGTCCGCTGGTGGGGTGAGCCGGTGCTGCGCCGCGCATCGGTGCTGTCCGTTCCCGGGCTCCGCGGCCTCCGGGTCGGGCGCAGCGGTTCATCCGGTGCGTTGCCGGTTTATCCGGTGCGGCGCCGGCGTGCTGATCGGCCGGCGGTGGTGCCGGCCGTGAGTTGGGTGTTGCGGGCCAGCAGTGCGGCGTTGCGGGTGCGCAGGCCGGCGTTGTCGGCCTCCAGGCCGAGAACCCGGGCGATGCCGGTCAGGTTGATGCCGTCGTTGATCAGGACTCCGATCCGGCGGAGCCGGGCGATGTCGTTGTCGCTGTACCGGCGGGTTCCGCCGGCCGTGCGGGTGGGTTCGAGAAGCCCTTTGCGTTCGTAAAGCCGCAACGCCTGCACGCTCATCCCGGTCAGTTCGGCGGCGACGGTGATGCCGTACACCCCGGTCAGGCCATCACTCGCCGCCACCGACGGCGGCACCGCGTTCCGAGAACTCTGACGGGCCAAGAATTTTCCCTCGATCCTCTTGCCGATCGCCTGTGGTGGATGATATACCGAATCTACATCGACAGGTATACATCAGCAGACTTCTTGGATGACCGTCGAGGGGTGAGAGGCATGCTCGGCCGTGAGAACACCGGCGCGGCACTCGGTTCCGGGGCAGTGGACGAGGTTTTTTGGGCGTTGGTCTGCGAGGACGAGGAGTGGCTGCAGGCGGAGTTCGACGCGATCGTCAGCGAGCCCTGCGAGTCCCCTGTCCGGCCATCGGGGCGGCCCACCACGATCGATGCCGCGCGGCCCGACCGGTCGGCATGGCAGCGCAGAACATCCGGAACCACCCGGCCGTGGCGAACCCGGAACCGACCCGGGAGGCGCTGGCGGCGGGAGCGATCACCTCCGCGCGGCGCCGGAGCGACCAACCGTGGACCGTGGTGAAGTGAAGGGATGGTGATGTGATCGGAACGAATCCACCAGCTATCAACCCAGACAGTGGCCACGCCACGTCGCCTGCCCCGTTTCGACAACTCATGCGGACAACCCATTCGGTGGGACACCGCATCCGCGTCTCGTGACGCAACTTGTACAGCAGGCCGCGTTGACGTGGTCACCCCGAAACTGATGGGCGGCCACCGGTGATCCCGGTGGCCGCCTTCCGCTGTGCCATCGACCATGGCTTCTGTCCCAGGAATGTCATGGCACAGCGACGAGATTCGCGCCCTCCTGACCAATAACGACCCGCCTGCACGGGTCAGCACGTAGACCCCCCATTGCTTCTCTGCAGCACGAATGGATCCCGGACCTTGCCCCTCGGGCAGAACCACGGCTGCGAAGCGAAGCTCGAACTGCCCGATCACCTCGGACAGCGGTAGAGCGTCGGCCGTCAGTTTGAGTTGACAACGATCATGCTGTCAGTGCAGACTGACACCATGGAGATCAACCAATTGTCGTCCGTCCTGGCATCGGACGACCCCGCGATCGGGCTGCGGGCCGTGCTTGCCCTTCGCCGACTGGCCGAGCAGGTGGAGGCCGACCAGGTCGCGCTGGCCCGTCGGCAGGGCTGGTCCTGGCAGCAGATCGGCGACGCGCTGGGCATCACCCGGCAATCGGTGCACGCGAAGTACGGAAGGTAGGGCGCGATCATGTTTGCCACGAAACAGAACACCGGAATGGGTCGGATGGTGCAGGACGCCACCGAGGAAGCCAGGCGTCGGGGTGATCGCCGGATCGGCAGCGATCACCTGATGCTGGCCTTGCTGAAGGACGAGGACTCGGTGACGGCGCGGGCCGTCGGGGTGAACCTGACCACCGCGCGCGGAGCGCTGGTGGAACTGGACAGGCAGGCGCTGGCCTCGGTGGGCATCGATGTCCCGGTGCTGGACTCGCCGCTCGGCTGGCGCAAGGAGCGGTTGATGCTCAGCCCGTCGGCCAAGGCGGTGTTCACCGGCTTGCGGACGCGGGCAAAGGGCGAGCGGCTCGGCCCGCGGCACGTGCTGCTGTCGGTGCTGTCCCTGCAGCATCCTGATCCGGCCGCGGACCTGCTGGATGCGCTGGGAGTGGACCGCAACGAGGTGCGGCGACGCTTGGACGAGAGCTGATGCGCGGCAGCACAAGCGGCGCCGCAATCCGTCGAGGCCCAGGTGCGGTCACCCGTGTCTTGCTGGGCTGCGGTGCCGTGGCCGGGCCGATCTTTCTCGGCACCGCGACCGCCGAAGGCGCGGCCCGGCCCGACTACCACCCGCTCCGGCATCCGATGAGCTCCCTGGCGCTGGGCTCGCGGGGTGGAGTCCAGATGGCGAACTTCACCGTCACCGGTGTGCTGATGCTCGCGGGTGCCCTCGGCCTGTCCCGGGCCGGTGGCAACGCGGCCCGGACCCGGATGGGGCCGGTGCTGGTCGCCGCGGCAGGGCTCGGGCTGCTCGGCTCGGCGGCGTTCGTCACCGACCCGGTCAGCGGCTACCCGCCGGGCACCCCGGACCAGCCGGCGGAGCGGACGACACCCGGACTGCTGCATGATCTTTTCGGGGTGCCGACGTTCCTTGGTCTGCCCGCGGCCGAAGCGGCTTTCGCCGCTGCATTCTGGCGCGGCGGCCGGCGGGGGTGGGCGACGTACTCGGCAGGGTCGTCAATCGCGATGCTCGGCACCTTCGGGTTGGCCAGTGCGGCGTTCGCCCAGACGCCGGCGCTGGTGAGATTCGGTGGGCTGTTGCAGCGGATTGCCGTCGGCAGTGGCTTCGGTTGGCTGACCGCGGTGGCGGTGGACGCCCTGCGTCGACTGCCGCGGTGAGGTGCGGGCTGTCGTCTTCTCGTCCAACCCCGCCAGGTCGTCGTCATGGGCCAGCGGGGACAGTCCTGCTCCGGCGCGAGGTGACAGTCAGGTCGCCGCGGGCGGGGTCGGGTCACCCCGCCCTACGGCGATCAACCACGCTGACGCATGGTCGTGCGGATGTGCAGACCGCAATGGTCAGTGTGCGGCCACGAAGCGATCCCGGGCCAGAACCCCGATGTCGGCCTGATCGGTGAAGAAGCCGTCGATGCCGGTGTTCAGGTAGGCGGTGATCTCGTCCAGGATGCGCCCGTAGTCCGAAGGGTCCGTGCCGACCTTGAAATCGGTTGGCAAGAAGTCGTTCTCGGCGCGGAAGGTGTACGGGTGCACCAGCAGTCCGGCCCGGTGCGCGTCCTTGACCAGGGTCGTGGGCGTGCCCAGGTTGCCGGCGGCGTCATGCGGGATGACCTGGATCTTGTCCGGGCCGATGCCGTCGATGGTCTTCGCCAGCCAGGCCAGTCCCGTCGGCGTGGTCAGGTCCGCGTAGGTGCGCGGGTCGTGCCTACTGGACAGGTCGAACGGCGCACCGGTCGCGCTGGTCAGGAATACCAGCTTGTTCTTGACCTTGAACTGGGTGCGCAGCTGGATCAGGTTGGTGATCTCGAACGACTGGATGAACACCGGTGACGACGACTTCGTCAGCCCGGCACGCTGCAGCGCCTTCACCAGCGGCCCTTCCAGCGGAAGGTGAGCCTGCTGGAAGTAGGTGGGGTGCTTGGTCTCCGGGTAGACGCCGATGGTGCGGTGCAGATCGTGGCTCAGCCGGGCGCGCAGCGCCAGCACCTCGTCGAACGTCGGGATCTCGAACAGGCCGTCGTACAGGGTGTTGTGCTGACGAATCTCGGGCAGCCGTTCCTTGGCGCGCAGCGTCTTGATCTCGGCCAGGGTGAAGTCCTCGGTGAACCAGCCGGTGTGTGATGTGCCGTCCACCACCTTGGTGGTCTTGCGTGCGGCGAACTCCGGGTGATCGGCGACGTTGGTGGTCTCGGTGATGTCGTTCTCGTGGCGGACGACCAGCACGTGGTCCTTGGTGGAGACCAGGTCCGGTTCGATGAAGTCGGCACCCATCCTGGCGGCCAGTTCATACCCGGCCAGGGTGTGCTCCGGCCGGTACCCGGCCGCGCCGCGATGGCCGATGACCAGCGGGGCAGGGTGGGAACCTCCGTGCTGCGTGCCGCCGCCGCGGTCGTCCCGGTCATGCGCGGCGGCCACCGCAGGCACAGCGGTGACGGCCCCCGCGACCACCATCAGCGCCGAGACGACGAGGGACACCTTGCGGGCGAGTCTGTTCATGCGGCCATCCGATCTGCTCGACAGTGACCGTCAGCGCAGAATCCGCACTCGGGCGATCAGCGCTGATCGGACACACCTGTGCAATGCCTGTGTCAGAGTTCCCGGCGGCGGGCCGGGCTAATCCATTGCCGATCCACTTCGCGAGATGTTCTCGCCGGCAATGCGGGAGACTCCCTGTCCATGACGAGAACATCGACTATCGAGCTGAACAACGGCGTGGCGATGCCCGTCATCGGGTTGGGCACGTATCCGCTGAACGATCATGACGTGGCCGAGACCGTGGTCGCCGCGACCGGTGTCGGCTACCGGCTGATCGACACGGCGGCGAAGTACGACAACGAATCCGGCGTGGGGCAGGGCATTCGGGCCTGCGGGGTGCCCCGCGGGGAGCTGTTCGTGACCACCAAGCTGGACGGCGGGTATCAGGGCGGCGACCGGGCGATTCCGGGGCTGGACGCGTCGCTGCGCCGTCTGCAGCTGGACTACGTCGATCTGCTGCTGATCCACTGGCCGTTGCCGTGGCGCGGGCTGTATGCCGACACCTGGCGAACGTTCGAGAAGATCCTGGCGTCCGGCAAGGCCAAGGCGATCGGGGTATCGAATTTCACCCCGGCCCACCTGGAGGTGTTGGCGGCCCAGTCGGGCGTCGTCCCGGCCGTCAATCAGGTCGAGCTCAACCCCGCGGTGGCGCGCGTCGGCGTTCGGTCCTACGACCGAGATCACGGGATCGTCACGCAGTCCTGGAGTCCGCTGGGCCGCGGTGACCTGCTCACCGACCCGACGGTCACGGCGATCGCGGGGCGGCTCGGCAGGTCGCCCGGGCAGGTGATCCTGCGCTGGCACGTCCAGCACGGGCTCTCCGCGGTCCCCAAGTCGGCCAACGTCTCCCGTCTCGCACAGAACATTGCGGTGTTCGACATGGAGCTGTCCGCCGCGGACATGGCGGCACTGGATCGGTTGGATCGCGGCGAGGACGCGGCCAGGAACTCCGAGACCGACGGTCATTGAGCGGGGCAGGGCACCGAACCGGGCTCCAGCCCCAAGTGCCCGCGCCGTCAGGGGGGCGCCGTCAGGGGCGCGGGCCAGTCAGGAGGGCGCGGGCCGGCGGCAGGAGGCCGCGGTATCGGGGCAGTCGGCTTGTCGGCTCAGCCGTGGCCGTTCATCCAGTGCCCGCCGTGGTGATCACCGAACCGGTCCCACGGACTGGCGTTGCCGTTGGGGGGACCTCCGGTCAGGCTCTGGGAGATGACGGCCTGGTCGGTCGGGGAATGATCGGCGACCGCACCGACGGTGATCGCGGTGAGACCACCGCCCACGACAGCACCGAGCAGGAGCGCACCCACGATCGGGCTCGGCCGGTAGCGCAGCACCGCGCGAACGGGCCGGCGCACCGCTTTGGACAACCCCCGCCGCCAATGGCGTGGATCGATGGGCGCTGTTGGCGTCATCGGCGACACGGGTCCTCCTCAGGCACAGTGCTGCTGGTCCAAGCTTCCCGGCAGGCGCACATTCCTCCTAGCAACGTAGTTGACGAGCACGGCGTCGGCGGTCTTCACAGGTGCGGCACAGTGCGGACCCGCGTCCCGAGCCACTGCCGATATCCGGCCATCGAGCTTCGCCCGTCCGACGTTCTGCGCCTACCGGATCGAGCCGTGCCGAATCAGTACGCGGCCCGCGAGGCACCCGGCGCTGACGCCTCCTCGCCGGTGAGGGCGGCGGCGAACTCGGTGCTGGTGACCGGCCGGGAGAACATCGGGTAGTCGTTGGTGATGGCGTTCTCGTGCTCCGCCTCGGAGGTGGCCGCCAGGCAGTCGGTCAGCGTGTACACCTGGTAACCCTTCTCGTACCCCGTGCGCATGGTCGACTCAACACAACAGTTGGTCAGGAACCCGCCGAGGGCCAGCGTGGTGATGCCCTTGGACCGCAGGATGAAGTCCAGGTTGGTGGACGCGAAGGTGTCCAGGCCGCGCTTGCCCTCGATGACGATGTCGCCGTCCTGCGGCGCGAGATCGTCAACGATCGCCGAACCCCAGGTGCCCTTGACGAACGACTTCGAGTCCACGACGCCCGCAAGGATGCCGTACGGGTGGTCGGAGATCTCGCCGTAGCCCGGGGCGAACGAGATCGGGGCGTGCACGATGGTGGCGCCCGCGGCCCTTGCTGCGGCGACCAGCTCGACGGTGTTCGGCAACATGCCCGTGGACTCCATCACGGGCGCGACGGCGGCGTGCAGGGTGCCACCGTCGGAGGTGAAGTCGTTCTGGTACTCGATCAGCACGACGGCGGTGCGCGACGGATCGATGGCAGGTGATGCGGCGGTCATGGAGCTCTCCTCGGGCCGGTGCGGGACGGACCCCCGACGGTAACCCGAGCGCAGCGCCCGGACCACACCGTCGGCGGTCCACCCGCAGGTCAGAGGATCAGGCCGCGGCCAGTGTCCGGCCAGCCTTGCGGACGAAGAAGCTGGCAATCGCGAGCACGACGCCGGCCAGGATCGCCCAGATCGCGATCAACCACAGCACGGTCAGGCCGACGGTCGGGTCGAAGAGCATGGCGATCCCGAAGACCAGCGCCAGCACGCCCCAGGCCAGGAACCAGACCCAGCCGGATTGAGGCTGCTTTCGCAAACCGAGTCCGCCGGCGATCCCGGCTATCCCGGCGAGGATCGCCCAGAACGCGATCACCCAGACGACCACTGTGGCGGTGGCCTGCGGCCAGACCAGGACGGCGATGCCGAAGGCAATGGCCAGTACGCCGTGAACGAAGAACCAAGCGGACGGCTGACCGGCCCGCCGTTCGCCGAAGCCCTCCGCGAGGGCCATCACCCCGTCCACGATCAGGTAGGCCGCGAACAGCCAGAGGATCACCAGCACGGTGGCCTTGGGCCAGGCGAAGATCATGATGCCCAGCGCGATGAGCAACAGCCCACGCACCAGCAGAACCCACCAGTAACGGGCGGCCACCGCGCCGACATCCCGTACGTCTGTCATCGAATTCATCCCCTCGAACGGCCGCTGCGAAAGGTTCCCCGTCGGGGATCTTGGCGGCGCGATCCGAACGTATCAGTGTGATGACGCGCACTCCGTGCATACCTAGATGTCAGTTGGGGAACAGGTTCGCTCCGCGAATGCCAAGCCAATGGCCCAGCCGGCTCGGACACCCAAAGACACAGCACCGCAGCGACTCCGGATCATGCCGATCCGGACCCGGCCATTCGTGGTCGACAGCCCGATCGTCGGCCGGATGGTGCGGCAACTGTCGGGCCCGGCCGCGCAAGCACGGGGACACCGCGGACCACCCCTCACCGCCACCGCCACCATCGGCCGCGGCAGCGGGCATGCCGCCCGCCGTCAGGCCGCCCGGTTGGGCGACTGGCACGTCACCGAACCTGGGCCCGGGTTCGGCGCCGTTGCCGATCCGATGGCGCGGTGGACCCGTGCGCAGTCGCTCGATGGCCGGATGCCCAAGGTGTGTGTCGCGTCGCTCGGCGGCGCGGGGCCGCGTCCCGGCGGCGCCCTGGTCCACGCGCTCTGTGTTCCTCGGGGGGAAGGTCTGGTTGCGTTGACTGGCCGCGTGCGGTTCAGTTCTCTGCAACCAAGGTTCGCCTTCGTGACCCCGCCCCCATGCGCGGTCGCAGCGTCATCGGGCAGCGACTCTGCCAAGAGCGCGATTGGGGGAGGATTCGCCACGCTGGTTCGGCTGGAGTTGGACGATTCCGTCGACACCGCCGACGGCGTCATGGTGACCAATGCCTTGTCAACCGCTGCCCTCACCACCGCCGACATCGCATTCGCGAACGGATCCGGGGCGCCCGAGCTACCCATCGAGGACGCTCGGATCATCGTTTTCGCCACCATCTCGCCCCGCCTGCTGACGCTGATCCGAGTTGCCCGTCATCGATGCCTGGGCCGATCGATGGCCATCTCCCTGAGTCGCGATGAGCTGCGGCTCGAGGATCTCCGGCAGCTGCTGCGAGCCGGTGCCAACGACGTCATCGCCTGGCACGGACGCATCGACCCCTGCAGCGACGTCCGGGCCCGGTTGGAGCGCTGGGCCGCAGTCGACCAGCTGTTGTCCTCCGATCTCGTCCGGCGGAATCTGGTGGGTCACAGCCCGAAATGGGTCCAGGGAATCCGGGAGATCATCGAGGTGGCCCGGTTCACCGACACCTCCCTGCTGGTGACGGGTGAGAGCGGAACCGGGAAGGAACTGGTCGCGCGGCTGGTGCACACCCTCGACCAGCGCCCGAACAAGGGCCCGCTGGTGATTGTCGACTGCACCACAGTCGTTCCCTCATTGTCCGGAAGCGAATTCTTCGGCCATGAACGCGGCGCCTTCACCGGCGCGGTGTCCGCCCGTGACGGGGCGATGGCCAGAGCGAACGGCGGCACCCTCTTTCTCGACGAAATCGGTGACCTCCCACTTCCGCTGCAGGCCGAACTGCTGCGGGTCATCCAGGAGGGGACCTACAAGAGGGTGGGCAGCGACACCTGGCGGGAGACCCACTTCCGGTTGGTGTGCGCCACCAATCGTCGGCTCGATCTGGCTCAGGAACGCGGAGAGTTCCGCGCCGATCTCTACAACCGCATCGCCGGCTGGGCCTGTGAGCTGCCGCCGTTGCGGGAAAGAGTGGACGACATCCTGCCGCTCGCGCTGCATTTCCTGGCCGAGGCGCTGTCGTCGCCGAACCGCCCGGTCCTGGATCCGGCGGTCGCCGACCTCATTCAGCGCAGACGCTATCCCGGAAACATCAGGGAACTGCGGTTGCTGATGGGCCGATTGGCCGTGCGGCACGTCGGTAGCGGCCCATTCAGCGTCGGTGACCTCCCGGACGGCGATCGGATGGCGCCCACCGGCACCGTCGGCGACGACGATGACGGACACGACGATGACGGACACGACGATGAAAGACGCGACGATGGCGGACACCACGATGGCGAGAGTGATGGTGATTGGCGGGACGAGGGTTTCGCCAGTGCCGTCCGAACCGCGGTGCAGCTGGGCGTCGGGCTGCAGGACATCGGACGTGCCGCGCAGGACACTGCAGTGGAGACCGCCTTCGCGCTGAGCGGCGGCAACCTCCGCGGTGCCGCACGCCTGTTGCGGGTGACCGAACGGGCGTTGCAGCTCCGCCGGGCTACTCGGGCCAACCGTGACGGGGTCAGTCGTTCCCGCCCACCGCCAGCGGGCGGGGGAATTGCGGACCTGCCCACGGGTCCGCAATGACGTTCGCGACCTCGCCCTGCTGCCTCGGACCAGTGCGCCGGCCGGCGGTCGGTGCCCCTCGCCGACGGGTGTCCGGGGAGCGCCGCCGACCGCGACGGCCAGCGCGAACGTCGCGATCCACCGCAGGCCCCGCCGACCGGGTGATTGCTCGCCGGCGGGCCGTCGCAGTCAACCGCAGCCAGTTGCCCGACAGGATGAGATCCTCCAGCCTGCCCGGAAGCCCGAGGGCCCGAACCTTTTCCAGTTCGAGTGACGGGTGCAGCCAGGGCCCGTCCGTGCCGAAGAGGATCTTCGCCGGCCCGGCCCGGCGAACCGCAGCGGCGAGCAGATCGAAGCGCCGGACGCCCGAGGTGTCGGCATAGACATTGCGGTGTCGGAC
Organism: uncultured Actinomycetota bacterium; assembly: GCA_963709895.1. Taxonomy (GTDB): domain Bacteria; phylum Actinomycetota; class Actinomycetes; order Mycobacteriales; family Nakamurellaceae; genus Nakamurella. The sequence continues at coordinate 277,646 of CAVPYD010000028.1, forward strand.
GAGCTGATCGGTCACCGCCAGGTGTGCTCGCCAGTCATCGGCGAAGCTCCCCAGGTGCGGCACGATGATCGGCACATCGGGGTACTGGCCGGCCAGCAGTTCAATGCCCGACGCGTCGCCCATCACGTCGTACAGCACCGGCAGCCGGAACCGGCGCGCCACGTCCATGACTTCGCGGGTCATCCTGGCATCGTGCCGGTGCACCTTGATACCGCAGGCACCCCAACCGGTGACTGCCTCGGACACCAACAGGGGAATGCGCCCGGCGTCGCGTGCGGCGTCGACCATGGCGTACCCGAAGAATCGGGTCGGTTGTCGTCGGACCAACGAGCCGATGGCCGCGTTCGCCGTCCGATAGTCGGACGTGAAGGCCGGCAGCAACACGGTGCGGTCGATTCCGCAGCGGCGCGCTCGGGACAGGTAGGCCGCCAGCGGTGCGTCGGTGTCCCATGGTCCGGTCAGGCCGTCGCCCTTACCGGCGTGGCAGTGGCTGTCGATGATCACTGAGCTGACTCCTCGGAATGATGCGCCGAACGCGGCGATCGAGCCCGGCGCAATCGGCGAGAACTGACAGCGCGCGGTCGATGCTGGCGGCGGTGTGGGTGGCGGTGACGACCAACGCAATGGCCGGCAGGTGATCGCATTGTTCGCCCAGCAGCACACCTTTCACCCCGGCGCGGCGCAGCCTGCGCCACAGCAGCGGAAGGGCAACGCCGCTCGGAACCGCTCGAATGGCCTGCACCGGGAACAGCCCATTCGTCGGCCGGATACCGAGTTCGATCAAGCCGCCCCGCAGTTGCCTGACCCGCTCGGCGAGCACGGATCTCAGTAGATTCGCCACGATCCGCGTTCAGCCGCAGGGAGACCTCGGCCGCGACCAGGTGAGCGTTCGATGGGGGACTGCAGTGCACCCTGGTCTGACCGGTCGTTCGCACCGTGCGGATGAATCCCGCGCTCGACGCGATCACCGCAACCGGCACTCCGAAAGCCTTGGCCATCGACGCCACCAGGACGACCGACCCGGCGCCGGCCGTGGCCGGCAGGCCGAAATGCCGGAGCACACCGCCACCGCCCACCCCATAGGGGTGCCCGGCTGCCGGCGTGCCGAGCACACCCAGCCCCTGGGTGTCGTCGACCACGACCACCCCGGAACGGCCGGTCACCGCGGCGAGGTAGTCCGGAATGGGCGCAACCACTCCGCACCCTGGGCACACACTGTCGGTCAGCACGACGATCGTCCCCCGCCCGCGGGTCTGCTCGACCAGTTGCCGGAGCGCGGCCGGGTTGTGGTGGGCGAACCTGCGCAGCCGCAGACCACGTGGTGCCCCACGTAGCGCGGCGTGCTCGGCGGCCCACCGGGCGATCGGATACGCCGCGGCATCCACGCAGATGGCGTCGGCCTTCCGGGCCAGTGCGGCGAAGATGTCCCAGGAGGCGTGCAACGTGGAGGTGGCCATGGTGGCGGCCAACGATCGGCCGATCAGCGCGCTGAGTGCGGCCGCCACCCGGTCCGACCGGTCCCCGGCGTCGAGGACCGCGGGGAGGCCGGTAGCCAGGTTCCCCCAGTCCGGCAGCACATTTCTGCCGAGCCAGAGCCCCAAGTAGTTCGCCGACGTCAGATCGACCGCGGCGTTGCTGCTCATCGCCGGGTCGGACGCTCCGGATCGGCCTGCGTGCGGTCGGCACGCCTGCGGGCCATCCCCCGCCGCGGTGTCGGCGTGACGTCCCGGCGGGGCTCGATCTGCCGCGGCGCGCTCGCGGTTCGCCGGCTCGTGCCGCTGGCCAATCCGGCGGCCGTGTACGACGTGAGCCCGGGCCGGCCGGCGTTGGGGGTCCTGGTCCGCAGCAGTACCGACGGCTGCGTCCCATTGACGCCGGCGGTGAGATCAACCCCGGTGGCGGCCCGGTAGGCATGCAGGTAGCCCTGGACCTCCGCCCGCCAGTAGCGGGCCCAGTTCGCGGCCTTCTCCGGGTGGATCTCACTGGTCCAGGCGCCCCAGCGGATCGAGAGCAGGATCTTCTCGCCGAAGATGCCAAGGTCGCGGAAATGCAGGATCGAGGTGTCGGTCCAGTTCTGCAGGGTCTTCATCGACTCCACCGCATCCATCCAACCCTCCGGATAGTCGACCATCACCCGCCGCGGCAGGAATTCCCGCATCTCCGGCCGGCCCAGGACCCATTCATTCATCAGGAATTCTATGCGAGCCGTCCACGGGAGCCCGCCGTACTGGTTGTGTGCACCCTGGGTCAATTGCAGGTGTACTTCGCGCAAGCCGTTCAGCACCGGGAATCCATCGGCGACCACCGTGGTGTCGTCGTCCTCCTTGTAGAACACCGAAGCCAGCATCAGCAGATTGTGGAACCCCTCGATGAACCGGGAGCGCGAGTCGGCACCGTCGATGTCCGGGACGGCCTTACCGACCATTTTCAGGCCGTACTCGTGGTCGTATTCATAGGCGCGCCGGGGAATCGTCAGGCGATTCTGCTCGTCCTGGACGAAACCCCACAACAAGCCGTTCAACGCGCGCAGCGGATCGGTTTCCAACCCGGCAAGCGGATCACGCCCGGACGACGCCTTGCGGTTCTGGAACCGCCAGCTGATCGCATTCATCGTCTGGATCAGCATGCCCTCCTCGTGCCAGTAATTCCAGATCAGCTCCAGCAGGCAGGGATTGGTGAGCTTGCGCATCAGTATCCCGTAGCATTCACGGGCGCCGAAGCTGTCCCGGTCGATGATGCGCAGATCGCCGAGTTTGAGCCGGACAATGTCGTAGAGATACGGAAGCGTTTGGATCGATCGCTCGCCTCCTACCTGCATTTCCTTCAGGTAATTGACCCATCTGCCGTTGATGGCATTGGCGTTGGATCCGCCGGAAAGTCGCAGGTTCTCCTCGAACACGTCGACACCATCGAAATCGGCGTCACCGAGTGAATCTGCCTGCCGGAGTGGGTCCGCGGAATCGGGAATCAACACGCCACAATGGGCCATCAGGAAGACTTCAGTCGCGACCTTCAAGAGCCGATAGGGCTCGGCGTCCGGAAAAGGCAGCGCGCTCTTCTTGGTGACGTAGTTCACCGTCTGCCTGGTCGGATCCTGCACGTTGTTGCACATGATTGGTTCGATGAATGCCGAATAATTCTCGAAGGAAAGACTCTCGGCCGCGTTGCGAATGACAACCCACAACGCCTGGTCATCGGTCTGCGCAACGCTCGCCCGCTCCATGGTGACCGGTTGGGCAGCCTGTTGATTCACCGTGAATTTCACGGTTTTAGCCATCGTGAGAACCTCTTTTCCAGAGTCGGGATGCGGACGGGTTGATCAATTCGAGCTCACGGGTTTGTCCCACACCAAAGAGACGTCGATGTTGTACCGACCCGCCTGGACATTTCGGGCGTCCACTTGCACTCTGCGGCCGTCGGGGCTCTGTTCGATGATGGGCAGACCCCTGGCCACCCAGCGGATGCGCAGATTGGGCGGCAACGGGTCCCGGGTGAGGTCGGCGGCGATGGAATGTCGGCTTCCCTGCACGGTTTCAGCAGAGGTATCGACGCGGATCAGGATGGTCGCCAACTTCGCCAGGAGCTCAGCGGCGGCGGCCGCATCCTTGTCGCGTCGGGTCTGAATGTTCTGCACATCGCGTTGCGCAGCGGAAAGGGCCTTCTGTGCCTGCTGGACCGACCTTTTCCGTTCATCGACACACTCGGATGCCTTCAGAAGTTCCTTGTCGACCTCGAGCAGGTGCTCCTGTACGTCCAACAGCTGGTAGTACTCCAGTGGGTAGTGATCGCCGTCGGGTCCATCACCCCGAACGATCGGTTCGAGATCTCGTGGGTCGGAGGACGCCTCCGGCGGCGCGGACGCCGCTTCGTCATCCGGTGGCGAGCCCATTCTCGCGTTGCGTCGAAGTGCGGTGGAGACGTCGACCACCTCGTCGACTTCCAGAACCACCTCCTCGACCGCATCTGCCGCGGATTGGATGGGAGCCGACTCAAGGGATTCGTCTCGTCTCTCCCGTGGAGAGGTGGCCCCGGTCGCGCCAGTTTTGGGTTCCTGAGTTGCTGCCGGGGTTCTTGCTGCCGGCGGTTTGCGAGTTCCCCGCCGCCGCCCATTGGCTGGTGTTGTCATGGGTACATCTCCTTAGGTCGATGGGATGACAGCTGCAGCCGCACCCGGTTGTGGTCAGTTGGGCCCTGCATGCCTCCCAGGTTCGGCCGGGGTGGGCCGCTGATCGGCTGGCCGGCAAGCCAGGTTGCTCCGCCGAATCGGACACGCCGATCCTGCAGGGCAACGATCTCGGCGCTGGTGCGAAGGGTGCTGTCCAGCGCCCAACAGGTGATCAGCTTGCCCAGCAGCTGGTCTTCGTGTTCGGGCGTCAGCACCCCCCGCGCACGCGCGTGGCCGACGACGGCGAACGCGAGCGACGGTGGTAGCCGGCCCAGCTGTGCCTCGGTGCCTCGAGAGGATTTCCAGAGCCGGTCGAGCCGCTCGGGAGTGCGGTCGGCGGTCCTGAACACCTCGCCGATCGACCGGCCGCCGAGACCGGCCGGTCGGTGGCTCAGCACCAGCCGGACAAAGGACGGGAGCACCGCCAGCAGCTCGCGCACCGTGCGCCGCAGGCCGGATGGAACCCGGTTGATGGGGTAATAGGAGTTCCACACCCCACGGAGTTGGTTCCACTGCGGATTCGGGTACATCGCGTCCCCGAAGGCGCACGAGAGGTGAACCCTGATCCAGGCAAAGGGGTGCGGGTCGTCGGCAGAGATCCGGAAGATGAACGCTCTCGGCAGACTGAAAAGCCCGATGAGGCCCATGGTCGAGGCCACCCCGACCCGGCGATCGAGAAGACGTCGGCGATGATCTCGCTGATCCACTGCGCGAACAGCTTCCACGCCGATCGGGTCGAAGGCTCGGAGTCGCGCCCGGCCGCCTGGATCGCCGGTCGAAGCGACTCCACCAGCCCCAGCAGGGCCGCCGCCTGGTGCCCCACCTCGTGGACCAGCGACGAAGCGATCCCATACCCGATCATTCGTTCCCGCGGGATGCGAATGATCGCGACCGGGTTCTGCCCTCCTCCCGGCAATCGGGTGTGTGCCCGACGGATCGCGCCGCCCAACCCGCGGTGCAGGTAGCAGACCACGGGCGGTGGCCGGAGGTAGTCCGTTCCGATGTTCAGGGCGTCGGCCGCGGCGACATCCAGCCCGGACAACCACACACCGACCCGATGCTCACTGCGCTGGGTCACGACATCGGAGAACAGATCGAGCTGGGACAGTGCCAGGTTGAACCGCAGCCTGATGAGGGTGAATCGCCGCTGCTGTTCCTCCGGCGATACCGACGCACCGCGAGCACGGAGCCAGCGCACGTACCGGATGATCTCAGCCTCCAGCTTCATCCGGCCGTCGATGAGGTAGCGCTCGATGCCGATCTGCGCGGCCGGCGACAACGCGGCCGCGGGCACCATGGTCTCCTGCAGCGCAAAGGGCCGCACCCGTCGCAATCGGGTGAGCAGGGCCCGAGCTTCCCGCTCGAGCAACCATTGGGAAAGCACGGCATCGGCCATCGTCAGTCGCCGCCGTCAGACTCCGCTGATGATGATGTACCGGCCGCGGCGGACCCAGCGGCCGGCGTTCTGCCGGCGCCGACCACCGATGGGCGCGACGTACGGCTGGCCGCCACTCACATCGATTGGCCTGGTCGCGATCGGAGCGCTGCCGTCGACGGCATAACCATCGGCGGGCGCGTAGCCGCCGGAGAAATAGCCGCCGTAGTAACCGGGGTACCGAACGCCCGGTACCCACCGTAGCCGCGATAGCCACCGTAGCCGCGATAGCGCGGTGAGGCGCCGTAACCCCGGTAGCCGCCGTAGCCCCGGTACCCGCCATAACCCCGACGGGCTGCTGGACTGGCTCCGCGGGTACGACCGAATTGACCCACTGCCGGGTAGCGCCGCCGCTGCAGCGCGGAGACGCGGCCCGGGACCCGCACGGCCGACGGGCGGCGGTAGCCGGTCGGAATTCGCCGGATCAACGGGGCCGGAGCGCCCAGTGAGCGCAGCATCGAACGGTAGACACCCGGCGCCTGCGCCCGGGCGGCACCGGCAAGCACGGCGCGCGCGACGACCTTCGGGCTGATGCCACGAGGCGGCCGCGCCACCGCGGCCTGCCGTGCCGCCGTTGCCCCGAGGTTCACAAAGCGACGGGCGACCTCGAACTCGGCCGCCTCGGCCGGCATGGACTCGAACTCCACCTCGAACAGCCCGCTGGCCATCGATCCGAGCTTGCTGCCGATCGCGGTACCGATGCCGGGGGCCACAAACGAACCAAGTGCGCCACCGACAACCGGGAGGGCCTTCTTGGCAACGGACTTCAACAGCCCACCGAGCGCTTTCCCCGCGGGCGACCGGATGAACCCGCCGACTGCCCGACCCGCGCTCTTGATGAGCTTGCCGAGGAACTGCTCCAATTCCTGCTCGCTGCCGATCTCGAGCAACTCGGTGGCAAGCTCGAGTTCCTGGTGCCCGGACAGTGGGCTCTCGAATTCGCCGACCAACGACCCGAGGATCGATCCCAGGAACTGCTCCAGCTCCAACTCCGGCTGGGCGTACTCGCTCTCGAATTCGCCGCCTTCGAATTCACCGCCCTCGAACTCGCCGCCCTCGAACTCACCGCCTTCGAACTCGCCGCCTTCGAACTCGCCGCCTTCGAACTCGCCGCCTTCGAACTCGCCGCCTTCGAACTCGCCGCCCTCGAACTCGCCGCCTTCGAACTCGCCGCCTTCGAACTCGCCGCCTTCGAATTCACCGCTCTCGAATTCACCGAGTTCGTATTCGCCGACGTGACTCTCATACGCGCTCATGACTTCTACCTCCGTTTGGATTAGCTGAACAGGACAATCGAGCGACCGCGGCGGACCCATCGACCGCTGCGTGGCCACGACCGGGTAGAGCGACCGGGAAGCCGAGGAACGAAGCCCGGCGCGTAGTTCGCCGCGGCCCGGCGTACTGCGGTGAGGGCGGCGGTGCGTGGGTCGACAGTGCGGGGCATCCGCTCGGCGTCTGCCACCGCCGCGCCGGTCAACCGGACCAGTTGGCGGGCGACCTCGAACTCCCTGTCCTCCCCGCTCAGCCCTTCGAGTTCCAATCCGAGCAATGTGCCGACGGCGGAGCCTGCCCGCGAGCCGAAGTCGCCGCCGTCGGGCGAGATTGCCGATCCCACCGCCCGTCCGACCACGGGCAGTGCCTTCCGAGCCGCGTCCTTCAGGGTGTCCTTGAGGATCCCGCCCAGTGCCTGCCCGGTGTCGGAGCGAATGAAGTTACCGGCCCCGCGCGCGGCCGCCCGAAATGCGTCACCGAGGAACTGTTCCAGTTCGTGCTCATTGCGGACGTCGAGCAGGTTCGCTGCCAGCTCCACTTCCTGCGACTCGCTGAGCGGGCCCTCGCCGTGTGCCTCGAACTCGAATTCACCGCCTTCGAACTCGCCGCCTTCGAATTCACCGCCTTCGAATTCCCCGCCCTCGTACTCACCCACTTCGAATTCACCGCCTTCGAATTCACCTCCCTCGTACTCGCCGCTTTCGAACTCGCCACCCTCGAATTCGCCCCAGGAAGCTTGTTCCAGTTGGGTCCGGCCGATGTCGTGCATGGTGCCTCCTCACCCTTTCCGTCTGCTGTTCAGCACGGCTCCGGCGAGCCGCGGTCCGTCAACGGCGCTGGTGGCACTGCGACCAGAACCGGTCATGATGAGGAATGTGCACAAATCGTGCCAACCGATCGGGTGCTCGGGCAGGCGGGCCGCACGCCTTCGCAGGCGAAGAGCGCTTCGTTCTCGATGCGAGATCATTCGATGCGACGAAGCATTCTTCGGGCTCCCGGCAACGGTCAGCGAAGGGCGCGGGCTGGAATTCCCATGTCCTCGCGGTACTTGCTGACCGTCCGGCGTGCGACGTCATAGCCGGCATTTCTGAGCCGATCCGCCAGATCGTTGTCGGACAGCGGGACATCCTCGGCGTCGATGATCGTGCGCAACTCGCACCGAACTGTCGTTGCCCGATCGAACAGCCGATGGAAGGGAATGACTTCCCGGGTCGGTAATTCGACGTACTTTCCCGCGACCGCACGGCTGACTGTCGACGGATGCACGTTGACGTCGTCGGCCACATCGGCTCGGGTCAGCGGGACATGGCTGCGCGGACCATCACGAAGAAAGGACTGCTGGCGCTCCGCCACAGCGGCTGTCACCAGCCGCAGAGTCTGCCACCGCTGTCGGAGCCGAGCGAGGAAGAAATCGGCTCCGGCGACCAACTCCGACAGGTGTCCGCTCCGATCATGACGCGCCAAGCGGCGAAAGTCCGGATCGACGCCCACACCGACCCGCCGGGCAGCGACCACATCGATCCGGAAACTGCGCTCATCCGCTGGGACGATCGCCACATCCGGCTCGACGCAGATCCGGCTCGGGCCCTCCGATTGCCCGAGGTCCGGGCGCGGCGAAAGGTGATCCCTGATGAACTTCCGGGCGCGAGCGACGTCCTCGGTAGGGACGTCGAGCTGATGGGCAATGGATGCAAAACGCCCGGAGGCCAGAGCACGCAGGTGCGAGCCGATGATCGTCACGAGCAACGCCCGGTAGCAGGCGGAGATGTCCGCGTACTGGACCTGGAACAGCAGACAGTCGATCGGACCGGCGCTACCGGCCCCCCCGGAGAGCTGCTGCAGCGCATGCACCACGCCGCGGACCGCCTCCGAGCTGACTCCCGCCGGCCCAGCAATGGTGCCAAGATCGTCGGCGAGGTAACCGTTGTCGTCCAGGCTGCCGACGATGAGCTGCGCCAGTGGTCGCTGGGACGCGGGCAATTCCAGCTGAAGGTCCCGGCCCAGTCGCTCTCGCCAGGGTTCGGGCGCGGCGACGTCGGCGCAGGAGGTGGAGTCGAGTCCTCCGCGACCTTCGGTGCTGACCGGAAACCTGTGGGCGTCGCACTGCGGGCAACGCCGTTCGGTGAGCTCGGACCCGCATTCGGTGCAGGGTTCTGCGGCGTCCGGAACCAGCGCGGGGTTCTCCGCGAGCTCCTGCGCGATGGCTTGGTCGAGTTCGACCGCAGAAAGGGTGAGGAGCTTGGCGTTCATGATCATTGTTGGCGTCGCGGTGAGCGACAGGCTCGCAGTGGCGGTCATTTCCAGGCCTGCGGACATGGAATCCCCTCAACGAATCGGAATCAGCGCTGGCATGTGTCCATTCGCTGCACGATTCGTGCCAACATGCGGGCGGCCGGCCTGCGATCTCGACGAGATGCTGTCGTCTGCGTCATCTGCGAATCAGCACTGCGCGGAGACGCATTCCGTCGATCCTCGCTGAAATACATGATGGCGTACAGAACATCTCGGCGAAGAGAACGAACGCCGAGTTCGGTCGACCATGGTGATTTGTTTGTTTTGCTATCTACCGATCATGGATCCCGGCAATACCACCGGACGCGCAGAGCGGCAATGGCGGGCTCCGCGTGCTGCCTCACACCAACCATGCGTCAACCTTTGGTCCGACCCCGACCAGTGATGCCTCACGGCATTTTCGAAGCCTGACTTTATCCACCACCCAATACCGATGCGCGGCAAGTCAGAATGTTGACCCGAATGCCACCCGGGCGGCCTGACGGCTGCTGCCAAGAGTGGCCGGTCGTCATCCGAATGAGCCTCGGCAGATGGGCCTGGCCTGGCTGCGGCCGCCCAGTCGCTGCGTCGCAAGTGGCCGACCCGGTCGCGTCAGTCGATGCTGTCGTCGGCGTAGGCCGCGTCGACGGTGTCTTCCAGGTCCACGTTCTCCACACTGTCGCCAGTGTCTTCGATGTCATCGGCGTCGAGGGCGCCGATGCCCATCAGGCTGGAATCCAGGAACGCCTTCTCATCCGGTCGGTAGCGCAGGATCGTCTCGAAGTAGGACTGCGTCGCACGCTCGAGGGACACCTCGTGCCCGGCCGCCTGGGACAGGAACCAGCGGTGTTCCAGTACCTCATGAAACACCTCGGCGGGCTCCAGCTTCTCCGCCAGTTCGCGCGGGATGGCCTCGATGACCGGGTCGTAGACATCGGTGACGTAGTGGTGTGCAACCGTGTCCTCGTCGACCTCGGTGTTGGGCATGACGGCCTGCGATCGGTAGGTGTCCAGGTCGTTGAGGATCCGCCTGGCCTGGTTTTCCTGGACGTCGATGCCGGTGAGCGAGAACAACCGCCGCCGATGATGGCCGGCGTCGACGACCTGGGTCTGCACCATGACGTGCGGGTCGCCGTCCTTCTCGTTGATCTGGATCTGGGCGACGTCGAAGCCGAGCTCGTTGAGCTTGCGCAGCCGCTGCTCGATCCGCCACCACTCGTCCTCGCCCATCGTCTGTGGGGCGGTGAGCAGCTCCCAGAGCCGCTCATAGCGTTCGATCACCGACAGTGCGGTCTCCAACGGGTCGATCGACTCGGACAGCAGGCCGGACATCTGCAGGTCCAGCAGCTCACCGGCGACGTTGGTCTCGACGATCTCCAGATCCTGCGCGCGCTGCCCGTTCGACAGGCTCTCCCGCAGCTCGCCGGTCTCGGCATCAACCAGGTACGCGGCCAGCGCGCCGGCGTCCCGGCGGAACAGGGTATTGGACAGCGAGCAGTCCTTCCAGGCGAAACCGAGCAGGTGCAGCTTCACCAGCAGCTCGGCCAGGGCGTCCAGCAGCTTGTTCTCCAGGTCGGGGTCCATCCGTCTGGAGAACAGCGCCCGGTACGGCAGCGAGAAGCGCAGGTGCTTGGTCACCAGTGCCGCGTCCAGCGGTTCGCCTTCCGGGGTGAGTCGATTGGCCACCACGCCGACGGCCTGCACCACCGGGATGCTCAGCTTGGCCAGCTCGCGGAGCAATTCGTACTCGTGCTCGGCCAGGCCCTGGCTGATCTCCTTGATCGCGTAGACGATGCCGCCGATCCGGACGAAACGGACGACGTGCCGGGAGATGCCGCGGGGGAGGGAGACCAGTTTCTCCTTGGGCCAGTCCGCGAGCGGGGTCGACCAAGGCAGCATCAACAGGTCGGTCGGGTCGGGGCCGGTGGCGAATTGCATGCGCACGGGTGCCAGCCTGGCACAGGGCGCTCACCCCGGACACTCGACCCGAGCGGCGCGGGCCGGTTGGCGGGCGAATCGGTCGTCAGCGGGTGGGCATGACGCCGGCGGCTGGGCCGGGAGCCGACCGCGAGGCAACCCCATCGCTCGCGGCGGCGGCGAGCGCCGCGAACAGCCGGCGGTCGGTCTGCGTCTCCGGATGCCATTGCACCGCAAGGCGGAACCGCTCGCCCGGTGTCTCGATCGCCTCCAGCAGTCCGTCGTCGGCGCTCGCCACGGAGTCGAATCCCGGATGCTCGGCAACGGCCTGATGGTGGTGGCAGGCCACCGCCACCCGTTGTCCGAGAATCCCGGCGAGCCGGGTGCCGGGTTTGATCCCGACCTCGACCGCGCCGTAGACGTCGGGGCCGGGCGAGTGCTCGTCGCTGCCGACCACGTCGGGGACGTGCTGGATCAAGCTCCCGCCCGCCGCGACCGCCATGATCTGCATGCCCCGGCAGATGCCGAGGAGGGGCAGCCCGATGTCGTCGGCGGCGTGCACCAGGGCCATCTCCGACACATCCCGGTCGTCGCGCCACCCGGCGGTGGCCGGGTGGGGGTCGGCGCCGTAGTAGGAGGGGTTGACATCAGAGCCGCCCGACAGGAGTAGCCCGTCGAGCCGGGCGACGATCGCGGCTGCGCTGTCGGCCGGCCCGAGCGGCGGGATCAGCAGGGGTGTTCCGCCGCCCGCCCGGACAGCCTCGGTGTAGGCGGCGGGCAGCAGCGTGGCGTCCACCTCGTGCCATCGGCCCCAGGTGGCGGGTTGCCGGTAGGTGGTGATGCCGATCAACGGGCGGTTCATGGCAACATCCTGCCTGCAGCCGATGGCAGACGTTCCTGCGCGATGTCGGTCCGGATTCGAGAGGCGGTCGCATGTCACCATCGACGAATGTCGGAGCCGTAGCGTGACCGACCCGACCGCCGGTGGCCGTGACGGCACCGGCCCGATCATCACCGTGCCGGGGAACTACCAGACCGCATTGGGCGCGCCCGTCGACTGGGACCCGGCCGACGTGAATTCGGCAGTGACCGACCCCGACGGCGACGGTGTGTACACCCGGACCGTGTTCGGGCTGCCGGCCGGCGACTACCGGGCGAAGGTCACCCACGGTTTGTCGTGGACCGAGAATTACGGCGCCGGTGGGGTTCCCGGCGGCGCTGACATCGAGTTCAGCATTCCGGCGGGCTGGGATGCCCCTGCGCGCACCGACTTCCGCTACGACATCGGTACGCACGTGCTGACGGTGATCTCCCGGCCGGTGCCGACCACCGCGGATCTGGCTGAGCGGAGTGGGCAGTGGATTCGCCGGGACGTCGTCGCGTGGGACCTTCCGGTCGAGGCGATGACCGACGGGTGGACGGTCCGGCTGCATGCCGCCCCCGACGGTGGACTGCTGCTGGAGGGCGCGCGGGTGGTGGGCGGCTCGGCCATCTCGTTGGACGTCGACGCGGCCGGTCTGCCTGCCGACATCGTCGCGCAGTGGCCGCATCTCGCGGGTATGCGGCGCTCCGGCTGCGGCCGGGCGACGCCGACCCGGCGGCGCTGCGGCTCCTGCTGACCGGGCAGGTGGTGCTGGTGGCCTACGACGGTGACGGATTCGTCGTGGCCGCAACGGGTCTGCAGATCCCCGGTGTGCTGGACGACCTGTTCGACGCGACCGATCGTGATCTCGGTGTCGGCTGGGACGGTGCGATCCCGACGCTGGCCGTCTGGGCGCCCACTGCCCGCCGGGTTGCCTTGGCGCTGCGCGATCCGTCGGGCGTCGAATCGACGCACGAGATGACCGGCGACGACGACGGGGTCTGGGCGGTGACAGGTCAACCCGACTGGGCAGGCAGCAGCTACCTCTACCAGGTCGAGGTGTACCGCCCCGAGATCGACGCAGTGGTCACCGATCTCGTCACCGACCCGTACAGCATCGCGCTGACCACGAACTCCGCGCGTTCGGTCATCGTCGACCTGGCCGCTGCCGCGCTGAAGCCACCCGGCTGGGATCAGCTGCGGCTTCCACCGCTCGCGCAGCCCGTGGACTCGGCCATCTACGAGCTGCACATCCGTGATTTCTCCATGGGCGATCCCACCGTGCCCGCCGCGGACCGGGGCGGCTACCGCGCCTTCAGCTACACCGGCAGCGCCGGGATGCTGCACCTCGCGGCACTGTCCGAGGCGGGGTTGAACACCCTGCACCTGTTGCCCGCCTTCGACTTCAGCACCGTCGACGACGTCAAGGCCGGCTGGCAGACCCCGGCCTGCGACCTCCCTGCGCTGTCCGCCGCCGATCCCGCCGGCACCGGCTCAGCAGGACTGCGTCGGCGCCGTCGCGGCGCATGACGGGTTCAACTGGGGATACGACCCCTGGCACTACTCGGTGCCCGACGGGTCCTATGCCGCCGATCCGGACGGGCCCGGCCGGACCCTGGAATTCCGCGAGATGGTCGCCGCGCTGGCCGGCATCGGGCTGCGGGTGGTGCTCGACGTGGTCTACAACCACACCGTCGCCTCCGGAGCCGACTCCCGGTCCGTGCTCGACCGGATCGTGCCCGGCTACTACCACCGGCTGTCCCTGTCCGGTCAGTTGGAGCAGTCGACCTGCTGCCCCAACACGGCGGCCGAGCACGCGATGATGGACAAGCTCATCGTGGATTCGGTCCTGCTGTGGGCGCGGCAGTACCGGGTCGGCGGGTTCCGGTTCGACCTGATGGGCCACCACCCGCGAGCCACCATGCAACGGGTCCGCGCGGCCCTTGACTCCTTGACCATCGCGGACGACGGCGTCGACGGGCCGTCGCTCTACGTCTACGGCGAGGGCTGGAATTTCGGCGAGGTCGCGAACAACGCGCGATTCGTGCAGGCCACCCAGATCGAGATGGCCGGCACCGGCATCGGAACATTCAACGACCGGCTCCGCGACGCCGTCCGCGGCGGCGGCCCGTTCGACCAGGACCCGCGGGTGCAGGGATTCGGGACCGGGCTGTACACCGACCCCAACGGCGCGGGCGCCGCCGGGCCGCCGCTGGCCCAGGTCGACGCCCTGCTGCTGGAGCAGGATCGGATCAAGGTCGGGCTCACCGGTAATCTCCGTGATTTCCCGCTGGTCGACCGGTCGGGCAATCTCGTCACCGGGTCCCAGATCCCGTACGGCGGATCGGGGACCGGTTACTGCGCCGAACCGGCCGACGTCGTGAGCTACGTGGACGCGCACGACAACGAAACCCTTTTCGACATCCTGGCGGTGAAACTGCCGGTGGCACTGCCGATGCCGGACCGGGTGCGGATGAACACCCTGTGCCTTGCGGTGGTCGCGCTGGGCCAGGGCCCGATGTTCTGGCATGCCGGTACCGACCTTCTCCGGTCGAAGTCGTTGGACCGCAACTCGTTCGACTCCGGCGACTGGTTCAATCGGGTCGACTGGTCGGGGACGTCGTCGGCGTTCGGTTCGGGGTTGCCACCGGCCGCGGAAAACCAGCCGCGCTGGCAGTTGCAGCGGTCCCTGCTGGCCAACCCCGCCCTCGTCCCGGGACCGGGGGATATCGCCGCGGCCCGGGCGGCGGCCCTCGATCTGCTGCGGATCCGTTCCTCGTCAAGGCTTTTCCGGCTCGGCTCGGCGACGAGGATCATCGAACGGGTCTCGTTCCCGGACGGCGGCCCCGCCCAGCCCAGGGGCGTCATCGTCATGGTGGTGTCCGATGCTGTGGACGATGCTGTGGGCGATGCTGTGGACGACGACGCCGAGGACCTCGATCCCGAGCGCGAGCGGATCGTGGTGGTGTTCAACGCGACGCCGTGGTGGGAAAGTGTCGCGGTGGCCGACGCCGGCACCCTCCAGCTGCACCCGGTGCAGGTCGCCGGGGCCGACCCGGTCGTCCGGTTGACGTCGGTGAGCGCCGACTCCGTGACAGTGCCGCCGCGCACCGTTGCCGTACTGCAATCCTGATCGCCCGGCGTTCACCGGGTAGCGCTTTCCGGCGGTGACCTGGTCCGTAATACTTCTCCGGTGATGTCACCGCAACCTGCCGACGACCCAGAACCGCAGCCGGTGCTCCTGGCATTCCGGCGGGCCGCGGTTTTCCTGGTGGTCAGCGTCAACGACCGGCCGGGCGCCGCGGAAAAGGTCCGCGACGCTGCCGCCGACATCAACGGACTGGTCCGGGCCGTCGGATTTCGGCAGACCTCGGCGGAACTGTCCTGCGTGGTCGGGTTCGGGTCGTCGTACTGGGATCGGATCAGGCCGTCGGGTGCCCCCCGACCGGCGGGACTGCACGAGTTCCGGCCGATCACCGGCGCCGTGCACGACGCTCCCTCCACCCCGGGCGACCTGCTGTTCCACATCAGGGCCGACCGCAGCGATCTGGCTTTCGAGCTGAGCCGGCAGATCATGGCCGCGATCGGGCCATGGGTGACGGTGCGGGATCACGTCACCGGATTCCGGTATTTCGACGCCAGGGACCTGCTCGGATTCGTGGACGGCACGGAGAATCCGACCGGGCGCGCGGCGAGTGCCGCGGCGCTCATCGGGGATGCCGAGCCGGATTTCCGGAACGGCAGTTATGTGATCGTGCAGAAATACCTGCATGACCTGGCCGCGTGGCAGGCGCTGTCGACCGAACAGCAGGAACGCATCATCGGCCGCACCAAATTCGACGACATCGAGATCGACGACGACATCCGGGCCGACAATTCGCACGTGTCGCTCAACACGATCGTGGACGACAATGGCGTGGAGCAGGACATTTTCCGGGACAACATGGTGTTCGGTGATGCCGGTGCCGGCGAGTACGGCACCTTCTACATCGCCTACGCCAATGATCCCGCCATCACCGAATTGATGCTGCACCACATGTTCGTCGGCAAACCCCCCGGAAATTACGACCACATTCTCGAGGTCTCCACCGCCGTCACCGGATCGTTGTTCTTCGTGCCATCCCTCGATCTGTTGGAAGCGTTGGCCGATGACGACATCACCCAGTCACCCGACGACGGATCGTTGCGGATAGGCAGTCTCAAGGGACACGCGCTCGAGGGAGAAGCACAGTGACGGGACAACCGAAGACCGACAACCTGCACCGCGCGCTGGCGCCGATTTCCGACAGCGCGTGGCAACAGATCGAAGAAGAGGCGGCGCGCACCGTCAAGCGCAACCTGGCCGCCCGCAGGGTGGTCGACGTGTCCGGTCCGCTCGGCTACTCCTTCGCCTCGGTGACCACCGGCCACCTCGCGGAGATCGCCGGGCCCGCGGATGGTGTGCAGGCCGCGTCGCGCACGGTGCTGCCGCTGGTCGAGGTGCGGGTGCCGTTCACCCTGAGCCGGTCCGCGATCGACGACGTGGCCCGCGGCTCGCAGGATTCGGACTGGCAGCCGGTCAAGGATGCGGCGACCGCGATCGCGCATACCGAGGATCGCGCGGTGTTCGAGGGGTACCCGGCAGCGGGTATTGCCGGCATCGGGCCGACGGCCAGCAACCCGGTGATCTCGCTGCCGGACGATGCGCTGAACTACCCGGATGCGGTGGCCCAGGCCCTGACGACCCTCCGGCTGGCCGGGGTCGAGGGTCCGTACGCACTGGTGCTGGACGCCGCGGCGTACACGGCGGTGTCGGAGACAAGGGACCACGGTTACCCGATTCTGGAACAACTGGGCCGCCTCGTCCCGGACGCGATCGTCTGGGGGCCGGCGCTCCGCGGCGGCTACCTGCTGTCCACCCGCGGGGGTGACTACGAGTTGACCATCGGGCAGGACATCAGCATCGGCTACCGCCGGCACGACGACACCACCGTCGAGCTCTACCTGCAGGAGACGTTCACCTTCGCGCCGTACACCGCAGAGGCATCGGTGTACCTGAGCCGATAGGCACCGGCAGCCTGCGGGGGACCGCGGTCAGCGACGAGCGGATCATGCCCGGTGCCGTACTCGCCGGTGACGAACAGCACGCCGAGCACGCCGATCGCCAATTCGGCGAAACGCACGCCGCCGAGGCTGGCGCCGACCGCGTCGAACGCGGCCTGCCGCGCCGGACGCATGCGATCCCATTGCTGGTTGGTGAAGAACCCGATGACGCCGCCGAGGAACGCCAGGGCGCCGATGCCGAGCGCCATGGTGATCCAGCTGGACCGCAGCGTGGTGAACTTGAGCCACTCCGAGGTGAGCACCCGGCGCTCGTTGACCGGCTCGACGACGAGCCGCGAGACGTACCTCTCCGGTGGGATCGTCGTGGTCATGCGGAACCCCCGGCGGTGGCCAGCCCGGCGTCGACGGTGGTGCCGCCGTGAAATTCGATGGAGTCGTTGGTCAGCTTCATGAAGGCGTCCTCCAACGACGCGCGATGCGGGGTCAATTCGTGGATGGCGATGCCATGCGCCGCCGCAATGTCCCCGATCTGCGGAGCGGTCAGCCCGACGACCTCCAACTCACCGAGGTCCTGACCGGTGATGCCGACGTCCGGGCCGGCCAGCAGCTCGCGCAGCCGCGCCGACTCCGGGCTGCGGACCACCACGGAGGCTCGCGATGCGCCGCCGATCATCTCCGCATGGGCAGGTCGGCGATCAACCTGCCCTTCCCGATCACGATCAGATGCTCTGCCGTCAAAGCCATCTCACTCATCAGATGGGACGAGACGAACACCGTTCTGCCCTCGGCGGCCAGTCCCTGAGCAGGTTGCGGATCCAGAGGATGCGGGTAGGTGGCCCGGCCCGCGAGAGCCAGCCAAACCTGCACTTGTGCATGTTTGCAGTGTGTGCAAAAATATTGGGGTGACCACAGAAGTAGGCCTGCGCGAACGCAAGCGGCAGCGAACCCGGCGCAGCCTCGAGGAGGCGGCGATCGGGTTGGCGTTACGCGACGGCCTGGACAAGGTGACGATCGACGCGATCAGTGCGCGCGCCGACGTGTCACCGCGCACCTTCTTCAACTATTTCGACAGCAAGGAGGACGCCATCCTCGGCGTCCTGCCGCCCGACATCAACGACGAGATCCTGGCCGCCCACCGCGTTCGCTATGCGGAGTCGGACCTGGTCGAATCGCTGATCGGGTTGCTGATCGCGGTTCTCGGCCCGTCCATCGACGAGCCGGCGTTTCGGGAGACCCGGATGCAGGTCGTCCGCCAGCACCCGGAGTTGTTGGAGCGGTTGATGACCCGGATGGCCCGGATGACCGAGCAGTTCACCGCTGCGGCCGGCGATCTGCTCGTCCAGCACGGCGGCACGTCCGACGACGAACGAGTGTCGGACGCCGTCGCCGAAACCATGTTCATGACCTGCGCCGGCGGTATTCGCGCGGCGACCAAACAGTGGACGACGACCGACGAGGACCTTTCCTTGATCGAATTGGAACAACGGGCGGTCGCGCTCGTCCGAGAGACAATCGAGAAACTCAGATGACAGAACAACCCATGCCCGCCGGCGCCGTCGACGATGTCGCGGCCGACGAGGCAGTCGCCGCCACCAGGCGGCACATCCTGCTGGTCTTCGCCGGCCTGATGGTCACGATGCTGCTGGCGTCGCTGGACCAGATGATCTTCAGTACCGCCCTGCCGACGATCGTCGGCGAACTCGACGGCGTCAACCACATGTTGTGGGTGACCACCGCCTACATCCTAGCGTCCACCATCACCCTTCCCGTGTACGGAAAACTCGGCGACCTGATCGGCCGCAAGGGCCTTTTCATCATGGCGATCGCGATCTTCATGGTGGGTTCGGTCATCGGCGGGCTCGCACACAGCATGACCTGGCTGATCGCCGGCCGGGCGGTGCAGGGACTCGGTGGCGGCGGTCTGCTGATCCTGGCGCAGGCCATCATCGCCGACGTCGTCCCGGCCCGGCAGCGCGGCAAGTACATGGGCATCATGGGCGGCGTCTTCGCCATCTCCTCGGTCGCCGGACCGCTGCTCGGTGGCTGGTTCACCGACAGCATCGGCTGGCGCTGGGCGTTCTGGATGAACATCCCGCTGGGCATCCTGGCGATCACCTCGGCGGCGTTCTTCCTCCGACTTCCCAAGAACACCAACCGGAATCCGCGGATCGACGTCACCGGCATCTTCCTGCTGGCGATCGCGTCCACCTGCCTGGTGCTGATGACGACCTGGGGCGGCAACACCTACGACTGGAATTCGCCGGTCATCATCGGGCTGATCCTGGGCGCCATCGTCGCCGGCATCAGCTTCGTGTTCGTCGAGCGGCGCGCTGCGGAGCCGATCATGCCGCTGCATCTGTTCAGGCAGCGGAACTTCAACCTCACCACCATCGTCGGGCTCATCATCGGCGTCGCGATGTTCGGTGCGCTGGCCTACCTGCCGACCTACCTGCAGATGGTCACCGGTGCGAACGCCACCCAGGCCGGGTTGCTGATGATCCCGCTGATGGCCGCGCTGCTGATCACGTCCATCGTCTCCGGGCAACTGGTGAGCAAGACCGGCCGCTACAAGTGGTTCCCGATTGCCGGCATGGTGCTGGTGGGGATCTCGCTGTACCTGCTGTCCACCATGACGCCGACCCTGGCGGTCTGGATCATCTGCAGCTACCTGGCGATCATGGGCCTGGGTCTCGGTATGAGCATGCAGATCCTGATCCTGATCGTGCAGAACACTTTCCCGGTGACCGAGGTCGGCACCGCGACCGCGTCGAACAACTACTTCCGGCAGATCGGCGCCTCGCTCGGGTCGGCGATCGTCGGCAGCCTGTTCGTCGCCAAGCTGACCCAGTTGCTCGGCGAGCGCCTGCCTACCGGCGGCACCGCGGCCGAGGGCGGCAACAACTCGCTGACCCCCGCGGTGGTGCGGGATCTGCCGCAGGCCCTGCACGACGTCATCGTCAGCGCCTACAACGATGCCCTCACCCCGGTGTTCCTGTACATGGTGCCGCTGGTCGTCGTCGGGTTGGTGCTGCTGTTCTTCGTGGTCGAAAAGCCCTTGGCGACAACGATCGAGCGCGACATCCTTCCGGAGAGCCTGGAAATCGACGGCGGCAACTGGGAAATCGTCGACGATGTCCCCGATGATGCCCGCACGGTGCGATCGGGGCGGTGACGCCGCCCGCGCGGGTGGCACCAGTCCCGAAGTGGTAGCCGGGTGGTTTCCATCGAACGGCCCCGTCACGACATTTCGGTGACGGGGCCCTTCGGGCGAGTGGTCGAGCGGGAATTCCCGGGTCGGTAATTCGGGTGCGGAGCCCCTTGGCCGGTGATTCGCTGGCCCGATGTACCTCACCTGGCTCGATCCCGCGCAGTTGGCCGATCGCGACATCGCGGGCGCCGCGGCGGTCATCGAATCGTCCCGGCAGATTGATTGCCCCCATCAGCAGAGCATGACGGCGAGCGACTTCGTCAGCGACGTCCGGCACGGCTTCGAGGGCGACCCGCCGGTCATGGCGGTGGTCCGCGGCGTCCCCGACGGCAAGCACGACGTGCTGGAACAGAGCCCGAGCGGGTCCGATGCCGGGCCGGTGACAGCTGTTCTCGAACTGGAACTGCCGCGCTGGGACAACACCCACCTGGCGCAGGTGGGGGTCACCGTTCATCCGACGGTCCGGCGTCGCGGTCTCGGCGCCGCGCTGTTCCGCTCGGCCGTCGAGGTGGCAAGGGCGAAGGGCAGGACGTTGGTGGTGGCCAATTCCTGGGACGGCACGGCCGGAGTCGAATTCGCCAAGGCCATGGGGATGGATCGGGCCAGCCAGGAGGTCAAGCGCACCCAGCAGGTGTTGGCCGTCGACCGGACGCGTTTGGCGGAACTGCGCGCGGAGTCCGGCCGCCGTGCCGGCGGTTACGAGGTCATCCGGATGGCGGGACCAACCCCGAGCGAGATGCTGGCACGGGTAGCGACGATGGTCGGCGCCATCAACGACGCCCCGATCGACGATCTCGACATCGAGGACATGATCTTCACCCCGGACCGGATCCAGGCCTTCGAGAGCGCACAGATGGTTCACCACCACCGCCGCATGTACCGGGTGGTCGCGCGCGAACGGGCCACCGGCGAGCTCGCCGGGCACACCTACGTCGGGGTCGATGGGCAGCGACCATGGCATGCCATCCAGTTCGACACCAGCGTCGTCCGCGGCCACCGCGGGCATCGCCTCGGCCTGCTGATGAAAACCGAGATGCTGGGCTGGCTTCGTGAGGTCGAACCGAACCTGGAGCAGCTGGACACCTGGAATGCCGCGTCCAACGGATACATGATCGGTGTCAACGAAACCTTGGGCTACCGGGTGGTCGCCGAGGTTGTCGGTTGGCAGCTGCATCTGTGACGGGGGCCTTCGCGGAGGAGCGCTCCAGCGTCCGGGGGTGCTCGGCAAAGACGGGCAATGATGTGGGCCGTGCCGCTGATGCGGTGGGACGCTGGGCGCATGCGGATGGCGTCACGAGCCGACGGCGCGCCGGTGCGCCGGGGCGTCAAGCTCAGTGCGGTCCGCATCATCGGGCACGGGCAACGGACGATCGGCGGCGTCGGCATGACCCCGGGCGCCGAGAAAAAGTGGCGCTACCTCTCGCCCGACGAGGTCAAGGGCTACATGGCGAAGCCGGAAGGCAAGGCCATCCGCGACGCCATGGCGCCGGGTGCGCAGGTGGAATTCTGGGGCTGCTACGTCGGCGGCGTCCAGCATGCCGGTGACGCCTGGGCCGGCCTGTTCAACTCCAAGATCCGCAGCACCCGCGGCGAGATGCACATCGCCACCGGGACCTTCCGGACGAACAAGGGCGTCGCCCAGAAGGTCGCCGACGTCCCGACGGACAAGAAGGTGCAGGCGAAGTTCGCGACCTGGCTGCTCGCGCAGTACGCGGTGCTCAGCGCGTCAGGGGAGGCCACCGCGCTGAGCACGGACAAGGAGAAACTCGACTACATGCGGGACCTGTTCGACCGTTCCAACGGGGTGATCCGGTCCCGCTACGTCAACGAGTCCGGTGCCACAGCGAAGTACCGGCCGAACGACAAGGACGAGGCCGAGCTCTGGGAGTCGACCACCCCGTGAGCCCGGCTCGCCCCTGAACTCTGCGACCTCTCTGCGACCTCTCTGCGACCTCTCGGGGATCAGCGCCGCGGGGCCGAGCGGCGCTGCGCTGTCCGCGCGGCACCACCGTCCCTGGAGCCGGAGGGAGACGCTCCGCCGCGCGATGCCCTCGGGAGCCGGTGCGGACCGGTGAGGTCCGCCGGGATCTCCCTGCGGTCCGCGGTCCGACGGTCCGTGCGCCGCGGGGCCGGGCGGCCCTTCGGGGCCGCGGGCTTGGCGCTCGCGCGCCACATCTGCTGCGCCGACTTGATGACCTCCAGCGGGTCGACCCGAGGGGCCGACACCGGGTGCGCCTTGCGACGGTGCGCCTGCTCCTGCGGGTCGAGGTCGCGCAGTACCCGCTCGACGGTTTGCCGGACCGGCGTGCTGAGCTCCCAGCCGCCGTCGTCGGTGCCGGCGTCGATCAACTGCAGGTCGTCGATCCGGTCCCTGGCCTCGCGCAGGCTGTCCAGCGCGGTGCCCAGCGCCTTCTCCCGGGCGTCGATGCCGTCGGTGCCCTCGGCCAGGGCGAGATCGCCGAAAGCCTGGACGGCCGCGGCCACGTCCTGCAGCAGGGCGGAGAAGACCAGTCGGAGGTCCTCGCCGCGGCTCGGGTCGGGGGTCGGGTGGTCGCGGACGCCGTCCAGGATCGACCGGAACATGCTGCGCACCGCGACAGTGGTGTGTTCCAGGGCGTCCAGGTCGGCGCGCAGGGTCGAGCTGGTGTCGGGCACGACGAGCGCGCGCGGGTTCAGCCGCCGGCTCTGCTCGGCGTCCTGGACGGCCTTGTCGATCCGCGGCATGTGCCGGCTGAGGTCGCGCGCCTCGTCCATCCACCGCGCGGCCTGCGCCATGGTGATCGGATCGCGCAGTTCGCCGGCCGCCGCGTTCAGCAGCTTGGACAGCTCGGTGGCGAACCGGTGGACCGCATCGGCGGCGGTTCCGCCGCGGATCGCCGGCGGGAAGATGACGTTCACCGCGACACCGACGGCCGCGCCGATCAGCGTCTCCATGATCCGGTCGGTCGCCGCGGCCTCGGCGCCGCCCACGGCGAGCACCAGCATCGCGCTGATCGGGACCTCGAGCATGTGCGGGCCGAGCCGGAGCAGCTGGCCGATCATGATCGACACCGCGACCAGCGCGCCCAGGCTCCACCAGGACAACCCGACCACCGCGGAGAACGCGACCGCCAGCAGCACGCCGGCGGTGACGCTGGCGACCCGTTGCACGCCGCTGGTGACGATGTCCTTCAGGGTGATCTCGACGACCAGCAGGGCCGTCAGCGGCGCGAGGATCGGCATCGTCTCCGGGAAGATCACCTGCGCGACGATGAACGCGGCAACCGCGGCACCGGTCAGCCGCACGGCGCGGGCGAATGCGGCCCGGCTGCGCAGCCGGAAGCGGAGCAGGCCCGCATTGATCAGTCGTTCGATGGTGGTGGTCACGAGTCGGTCTGCCCCCTTCATTGGGCGGTGGTGCAGGGTGTCGGGGATTACCCGAGAGCGGCCGTGATCGTCACGGGCACGAGGGGTAGACGCCGGGCGTGGTGGGTCGGTGGCCCCGGGGTGGTTGTGATGTGGCTTTCGTCCGCGGGGCTGCGTGGACGGCCTGCCGCGGCGGTGTGGGTCGCCGGCGCCCAGGGAACGGTGATGGCGTGCCGCTCAGCAGAGATCCGAAAGTCCTGTGCATCGTGCTGGCCGGTGGCCGCGGATCGCGCCTTGGCCCGCTGACCACCGGCCGGGCAAAGCCGTCCCTGCCGGTCGGCGGCAACTACCGGCTGATCGACGTGTCGATGTCGAACGCCGCGCACAGCGCGCTGACCGACGTCTGGGTCTTGCAGCAGTACGAGCCGCACCTGCTGAACGATCACCTGGCCGGCGGCCGACCGTGGGACCTTGATCGCACCCGCGGCGGCTTCCGCACCCTGCCGCCCTTCGAGGGACACGACCGGGACGGCTTCGCCAGCGGGAACGCGGACGCGCTGGCCCGCAACTGGCCGCTGATCGCGGCCTTCGACCCGGACGTGCTGCTGGTGTGCAGCGCCGACCACCTGTTCAAGATCGACTACCGCGATGTCGTCCGCAGCCACCTGGAGACCGGCGCCGACGCGACCGTGGTCGCCACCACCATGCCGCCAGGCTCGGATGTCTCGCGATACCTGGTGGTGCAGGCGGATGGCGGGTCGGTGCGGTCCCTCGACTACAAGCCGGACAAGCCCAGGGGCCGTTACGTCGGTACCGAGGTGTTCTGCTACCGCCCCGACCGGCTGCACGACACCCTGCGTGACCTGCGGCGGGAGGGTGGGGACCTGGGCGACTACGGCGAACGGCTGCTGCCCCGGCTGGTCGCCGACGGCACCGTCGCCGACTTCGACCACCGCGGCCACTGGCGGGACCTGGGGACGCCGGAGGCCTACCTGGACGGGCAGTTGGAACTGCTGGCGGACCGACCGCCGCTGTCCCTGGACGACCCGGACTGGCCGATCCTCACCGCGATGCCGGTGCGGACCCCAGCGCTGGTGCGCCGGTCCGCTGACCTGGACCGGGCGTGGCTGTCGCCGGGTGCGGATGTGGCCGGCACCGTGGTCAATTCGATCATCGGACCCGGTGTGCGCATCGAGCGCGGCGCCGAGGTCCGGCACAGCGTGATCATGGCCGATGCCGTGGTGCGCGCGGGCGCGGCGGTGAGCCGATCGGTACTGGCCGAACACGTCGTCATCGGGAAGTCGGCGGTCGTCGGATCGGCCAGGGCCAGGCACCCGGCGCTGATCGGCGTCCGTCGCCGTGTTCCGGCGGGCGGGGTGGTCGCGGCCGGCGGCGAGCTCGAGCCGTCCCGCCCCCGGGATGTGCTGCGGCCCGAGCGCTGAGCATCCCCGGAGCTGAGCGTCCCCGGCGCCGTCATTCGCCGCGGCCATCAGCGGCGCGTGCGTTCCGTTTGACACCGCACCCCCGCCCCTTAGCCTGTGAGCCGAGTGCGACGGTTCTCAGCCCGCACCGATCGAAGGCGAGGGCGGACTCTTGACGGACCTGGATCCAGCGCTGCGTGAATTGGCCGAGGTGTACGGGATCGCCGTCGAGTTCTGGGACTGGCAGGGCCAGCACGTCGCGGTCAGCCCCGACACGATCGTCGAGGTGCTGGCCGCGCTCGACGTGGACGCATCCACCCCGGACGCCGCGCAGCGTGCGCTGGCCGACCGCCGTGACGCCTCCTGGCGGCGGATGCTGCCGACGACTGTGGTGATCCGGCACGGCTGGGCGCCGTCGGTGGACGTCCACGTCCGGCACGGTGAACCGGTCTCGGTGTGGATCGACCTGGAGCGGGGCGGGGTCAGGTCGAGCCTGCATCAACTGGAGAACTGGTCGGCGCCCCGACAGCTGGGCGATCAGTTGATCGGCCAGGCGACCTTCCAGATCCCCAGCGACCTCCCGCTGGGCTACCACACTCTGCGTGCCTGGTCGGCCGGCGAAGAAGCGTCGACGGCGCTGATCGTCACGCCGGCGTCGGTCGGATTCCCCGACCGGATGGGCGGCCGCCGGGCGTGGGGTGTCGCCACCCAGCTGTACAGCGTCCGTTCGGCGCAATCGTGGGGCGTCGGCGACGTCGGTGATCTGGCCGACCTCGCGGTGTGGGCCGGCGCCGAGCACGGCGCGGGCTTCGTGCTGGTGAACCCGCTGCACGCCGCCGAACCCGCGGCACCGATGGAGCCTTCGCCGTACCTGCCGACGACCCGCCGGTTCCAGAACCCGCTGTACCTACGGGTGGAGCGGATCGCCGAGTACACCGACCTGGACAGTGCCGCTCGCCGCACGGTGGACGGGCTGCGCAAGAAGGTGCATCGGGAGCTGGACTCACTTGACCGGATCGACCGGGACGTCGCCTGGCGGGCCAAACGGGCCGCGTTGGCCGCTCGTGCACGCGGTGCCGAGGTCGGCCGGCCGGGACATCGCCTACCGCGCCTACCGGGAGCGGGAAGGCCAGGGACTGCAGGACTACGCCACCTGGTGCGCGCTGGCCGAGGTACACGGCCCGGACTGGCACGACTGGCCGGAGGAGCTGCGGCACCCGACTTCGGCCGCGGTGGCCGAGTTCGTCGCCGCGAATCCCGACGCGGTGGACTTCCACCGCTGGCTGCAATGGGTGCTCGACGAGCAGCTCGCGAGCGCGCAGGCGGCCGCGATCAGGGCGGGCATGGCGTTGGGCGTCATGCACGACCTCGCGGTCGGCGTGCATCCCTCCGGTTCCGACTCCTGGGGCCTGCAGGACGTGTTCGCCCGCGGCATCACCGTCGGCGCCCCGCCGGACGCGTTCAACCAGAACGGCCAGGACTGGAACCAGCCGCCGTGGCGGCCCGACCGGTTGGCGGACCTGGCGTACGCGCCGTTCCGCGACATGGTCTCCACCGTGCTGCGTTCGGCAGGCGGGGTGCGGGTCGACCACATCATCGGGCTGTTCCGGCTGTGGTGGATCCCGGCCGGCAACGGGCCGACGCAGGGCACCTACATCCGGTACGACCACGAGGCGCTGGTCGGCATCCTGGCGCTGGAAGCCGTCCGGGCGCGGGCGCTGGTGGTCGGCGAGGACCTTGGCACCGTCGAACCCTGGGTGCGCGACTACCTGCGGGAACGGGGGATTCTCGGCACCTCGATCCTGTGGTTCGAGTTCGAGTTCCACGGTTCCGGCGCGCCGCTGCGTCCGGAGTGGTGGCGGGAGTACTGCCTGGCCTCGGTGACGACCCACGACCTGCCGCCCACCGCCGGCTACCTGGCCGGTGACCACGTACGGCTGCGGGACACCCTCGGCCTGTTGACCAGGGCGCTGGACGAGGAACTCGCCGCCGACGAGGCGGAACGGGCGGCCTGGCTCGACGAGCTGCGGCGGCGCGGTGCGCTGACGCCGGTGGTGGCCGCGGCCGCGGATGCAGCGCTGGACCCGGACGCCCCCGACGCGGTGGACGCCGACGTGCAGGCCACCGTGCTGGCGTTGCACCGGTACCTGACCTGGACCCCGTCGAAGCTGATCTGCGTGGCGCTGTCGGACCTGGTCGGCGACCGGCGGACGCAGAACCAGCCGGGCACCATCGACGAGTACCCCAACTGGCGGGTGCCGCTGTCGGGGCCGGACGGGCGACTGCTGCCGTTGGAGGAGGTCTTCACCAGCGAGCGAGCCGCAGCGCTGGCGGACGTGGTGCGGCACGGGTAACCGGTGGCGCACCGACCAAGATGACACCACCGACGACACCATTGTGACGTCAAGAATATCAGGGTTGACGTCACCCGTGTAGTGATGGATAGTCATGGCATGACTAATCAGGACGACCCGGTAGCGGGTGCGAGCGAGCCGACCAGGCGGCGCGGCGCCGACCCCTCGGTCGTCCACCCCCGGGACCGCTGCGCCCAGGTCTGCCACGCTGAAGCCGACGCCGCTGACGCTGATGGTGCTGGTGCTGCTGGCGGAAGCGCCGATGCACCCCTACGAGATGCAGCGGATCATGCAGTGGCGCGGCAAGGACCAGGTGGTCCGGGTGCAGCGCGGGTCGCTCTACCCGGCGGTCGAGCGGCTGGTCAAGGCCGGGCTGATCGAGCCGTCGGACGTGGAGCGGGAGGGCCGCCGCCCGGAACGGACCGTGTACCGGCTGACCGAGGAGGGCCGGGAGACCGCGGCCCACTGGTTGACCGACATGCTGCGCTCGGTCCGCAACGAGTTCCCGGACTTCCCGGCGGCGCTGTCCTTCCTGCCCATGCTGTCCACCGGGGAGGTCCGCGCCAACCTCAACGTCCGGGCACTTGCCCTCGGCAAGCAACTCGCCGCGCTCCGCTCCGAGGCCACCGACCTGGCCGAGAGATTCAAATTGCCAAGGCTTTTCGCCCTCGAGGACGAGTACAAGCTGGCGATGGTCGAGGCCGAACTGGCCTGGGTTCGCCACCTGCTGGACGACATCGACACCGGCGCTCTGACCTGGGACGCCGAGCAGATCCGAGCCTGGGCGCAGGGGATGGAAGACCGACTCGGCGCCTTCCCCGGCCTACCCCGCACCGACGCCCGGGCTCCGGATCCCTAGCCGGACCGAGCACCTTGTTTGGGGCCGGGAGCGTGCTGCGAACACACCCCCGACCCGGCGCCGGCGAAAAGCCGAGCGCCGCACCGCAATTGCGGAGACGACCGGCCCTGCCCGTGAGGGCGGGATGCCGGTGCGACCATCCACCGAAATCACCGTGCCAGGAGAGTTTCCCATGCCCGAATCAGTAAAGCCTGCCCGCGCAGTGAACATTCCAGCACCGAATGTCACCGTCACCGGGGTGGCCATCCATGGTCACCGGCCCGTCCGGCCCACCCTCGTCATCGCGGTGTTCTGCCTCGGTCTGTTCATGACCCTGCTGGACATCACCATCGTCAACATCGCCATCCCGGACCTGGTCACCGATCTCGACGCCACCCTGGAGACCGTGCTCTGGGTGGGTTCGGCCTACTCGCTGGTCTACACGGTGTTGCTGATCACCGCCGGCCGACTCGGCGACATCCATGGCCCGCGAAGGCTTTTCCTCATCGGCCTGACCATCTTCACGGCGGCCAGCCTGGCCTCCGGGCTGTCCCAGACGCCGGGGCAGCTGATCGCGTTCCGCGCCCTGCAAGGCCTTGGTGCGGCGTTGTTGGCGCCGCAGGGGTTGGCGATCATCACCTCGATCCTGCCGTCGGAGAAGCGCGGTCCGGCGTTCGCCGCGATCGGCATCATGTCCGGGCTCGGCGTGCTGCTCGGGCCGACGCTGGGCGGTTTCCTGGTGACGAACTTCGGCTGGCGGTGGATCTTCTTCCTGAACGTGCCGATCGGCATCGTCGCCGTCGCTCTGGCGTTCGCGTTCATGCCCGACGTGCGGCCAGGCGTCCGGCACAAGCTCGACCTGCTCGGCGTTGCGTTGCTGACCGTTGGGCTGTTCGGGGTGGTCTTCGGCTTGATCGAGGGGCAGCGCTACGACTGGGGCACGGTGGTCGGGGTACTGACCATTCCGATGATCATCGCGGTGGGCGTGGTCTTCCTCGGCCTGTTCCTGTGGCGCCAGGCCCGCACCCAGAAAGGCGAGCCGCTGCTGCCGTTCGACGTGTTCGCCGATCGGTCCTTCACGATCATGACGTTGGTGCTGCTGGCCATGGGCTTCGCGATGGTCGGGGTGTTCCTGCCGATGACGATCTACTACCAGTCGGTGCTCGGCCTGTCCGCGGTGGCGGCCGGGCTGGTGATCGGCACCCAGTCCGTCGCGATGATGTTCACCTCCGGCATCGTCGGCGGGCTGAGCGGGTCCGGAAAGATCAGCATGAAGTGGGTGCTGTTCGGTGGGTTGCTGTTGTTCGCCGCCGGCATGGTCTACGTGATCGCGGTCGCCAAGCCGGATTCCGGGCAGTGGGCATTCGTGCCCGGCCTGGTGGCCGCTGGCATCGGCCTCGGCTGCGTCTGGACACCGGTGTTCGGGCTGGCCACCAGGGACATGCCGCCGGCCCGCGCGGGGGTTGGCGCCGGTGTGCTGGACACGGTGCAGGAGTTCGGTGCGGTGCTGGCCACCGCCGTGCTCGGCGCGCTACTGGCGAACCGGCTGA
This sequence comes from uncultured Actinomycetota bacterium, assembly GCA_963709895.1. Lineage (GTDB taxonomy): Bacteria > Actinomycetota > Actinomycetes > Mycobacteriales > Nakamurellaceae > Nakamurella. The sequence goes on from CAVPYD010000028.1 coordinate 307,327, forward strand.
CGGACGCCATGCGGACGCAGGCCGAAGCCGCGGCGGCGTCCTTGCCGGCCGGGGCCAGGGAACCGTTCCTGGCCGGGATGTCGACGGCCGGTTCGGGTGGCCTCGAGGTGGGAGCGGGCCAGGCGGCTGCCGCGGTGCCGGGCTCGGTGCCCGGGCCGATCGCCGAGCAGATCCACGCCGCCGCACAGCAGGCGTTCGCCACCGCCTTCACCGACGCCATGCGGCCGACGATGGTGGTGCCGCTGGTGGTGATCGTGCTGGCCGCGGTCGCGGTGCTGTTCGTCCGAAACCGGCCGGTCACGGCCGATCGGGTGTCCGAGCCGAGCCACGACCCGGAGCCGGCGTCGATCTGAGCAGGAATCGCGTCCGCACCTGCGCGTCGCTCATCCAGCAGGATGGGTGGCGCGCAGTGGCGTGTTCTGGGAGCGGTTCGGCGCGCACCCTTGACGAAAGGTGGCGGATGACGCAAGAGCTGTACTACCGCTCGGCCACCGCGCTGTCCCGGATGTTGCGGGACAAGCAGGTCAGCGCCCGCGAGGTCGTCACCGCGCACCTGGAGCGGATCGAGGCGGTGAACCCGGCGGTGAACGCGATCGTCACGCTCACCGCGGAGCGGGCACTCGACCAGGCGACCCGCCAGGACGTCGCCGCCGCGCGGGGCGAGTTTGCCGGCCCGTTGCACGGGCTTCCGGTGGCGCACAAGGACAATCACCTGACCGCCGGGATCCGCACCACCTTCGGCTCGCTCGCCCACACCGATCTGGTGCCCGACGCCGACGACCTGGTGATCGAGCGGATGCGGGCCGCCGGGGTGATCACCCTCGGCAAGACCAACATCCCGGAGTTCGCGGCCGGCGGGCACACCTTCAACGAGGTTTTCGGCGTCACCCGTAACCCCTACGACCTCTCGGTGACGGCCGGTGGTTCGTCCGGTGGGGCCGCGGTTGCGTTGGCGACGGGGATGCATCCGCTGGCCGACGGCAACGACATGGGCGGCTCGCTCCGGTTGCCCGCCGGCTACTGCAACGTGGTGGGGCTGCGGCCGTCGGCAGGCCGGGTACCGGTCTATCCCGCGGCGGACGGCTTCGTCGGCCTGTCGGTGCAGGGACCCATGGCACGGACGGTGGACGACGTCGCACTGCTGCTGTCCGTGATGGCCGGACCCGACAGCCGTTCCCCGCTGTCGCTGGAGGAACCGGGTTCGGTCTTCGCCCAGGTGCCCGACGGCGGCCTGCAGGGCCGGCGGATCGCCTTCTCTCCTGACCTCGGCGGCGCGATCGAGATCGAGGACGAGATCGCCGGGATGGTGCGGTCGGCGGCGTTGCTGTGTCAGGGGGCGGGGGCGGTCGTCGAGCAGGCCAGCCCAGATTTCGGCGGGGCGGACGAGTGCTTCCGGACCCTGCGGGCCTGGCAATTCGAGGCCACCCTCGGCGCCCTGCTGGATCAGCACGCCTCGACGGTCCGGCCCAGCCTGTACGCGAACATGCTGCAGGGCAGGGAGTTGACCGGGCCACAGGTCGGCCGCGCCGCCGTGCAACGGACCGTGCTGTTCCACCGGATGCGGGAGTTCCTGGAGCGTTACGACGCGCTGCTGTTGCCGGTGTCCCCGGTGCGGGCGTTCCACGCGGACCTGCAGTACCCGGAGGTGGTGGCCGGTGTGCCGCAGGCCGACTACCTCGGCTGGATGCGGGCGGCGTGCCACGTGACGGTCACCGGCCATCCGGCGATCTCGATGCCGGCCGGGTTCACCGCCGGTGGCACGCCGATCGGCGTGCAGTTCGTCGGGCGGCACCGCGGGGAGCGGGAGTTGCTGGGGCTGGCCAAGGGATTCGAATCGGTGACGGGCTACGCCGGGATGCACCCGCGGGTGGGCTGACCTGCGTCTGCGCCGCATTGTTGGCCGCCCGTAAGGGTTTGCGGGTCCTTGCGGGTGAGTAGCGGCATGTGAGGTCCCGCACCGTCCCCGAACCGTGTTGTGCAGCGAGGCGTCCTTACCTGTGCTGGCCCGATCCGGCGGTCCGAACCGACCGACCGAACGGGTCCGCGAGAAGAACAGCCGACACAGAACACGAGATACGTCACCATGACTGCGCGCGACCATCTGAACCTGACCGATCGATCACCCACCCCGAGCCGTCACCCGACGTCGGATCTGCCGACCGAGATCATTCCCGCCGCGACCGTGTCCACGGCACCGCCCGCACCGACGGCCGCCCTCGACGTGGGCGACGACAGTGACGAGGAGGACGGCAAGTTCAGCCTCTCGATCACCCAGATCGCGGCCAGCACCGCGGCCGCGGTCACCGCGGCGCTGATCGGCTCGCAGCTGGGGGTCGCCGGCACCCTGGTCGGTGCCGCGCTGGCCTCCATCGTCTCCGGTGTGGGGGCGGCGATCTACAGCCATTCGCTGCTGGTCACCCGGCGGCAGATGAAGCGGGCGCTGCAGCTGGTACGCCCGGCCGACGACGCGGTCCCGACCACGCCCGCCGCTCCAGTCACCGGCGTCCCGAACGCCGCCGCTCCCAGCAGGGTCCCGTTGCGCGATGACGACCCAACCGTGCTGATGAAGGCGGTGATCCCGCCGACCGTGCGCGCCCGGCGGGCCCGGGGCAGGGGCAGGACACTCACCGCCGCGCTGGCCGGGGTGGCCGCCGCCGGGGTGATCTTCGCCGGCGCGATCGCCACCGTGACGCTGGTCGAGACCGTCAAGGGCGCGCCACTGTCCGGGGGCGACTCCGGCCTGTCGGTGCTCGGTGGGAACGGCTCGCCCGGCACCTCCACCTCCACCGACCCGACCACGGTGACGGTGACGTCACCGGCCACCAGCTCGCAGGCTCCGACCACCGTCACGCAGACCGTGACGCAGAGCCCGACGGCGTCGTCCCGGCCGGCCGAGCAGAGCACCGCTCCGACCACGGCCCCGACGTCACCCACCGCTGCCAGCACGCCCGGAGCGTTCGGCGGCGGCGTCGGCCGGTGAGACCGCACCGACCACCACGCCGACCACCGCACCCTGACGCCTCGGGCGTGACTCAGGTGTGGTCGTGCCGTTCGCCCTGCAGATGGTGGTCGTCGTCGGTGTAGGTGTTGCCGGAACCGTCCGGGCGGGACCAGGTTTCCGGGTTGACCGGGTACCGGAGGGTGGCCGGGTCCGGCCGGGTGCCCGGACGGGTGACCTCGCCGCCCGCCTGCTCGCGCTTCTTGCTGGCCAGCGCGCCGAGCACCTCCAGCACCACCCGATGGGCGTTGTTCACGGTGTTGTCCGAAACGTCGTACGGCGGCGAGACTTCCACGACATCCATGGCCACCAAAGGAGTTTCCAGGGCAATCGAGCGGACGGCGCGCAGCAGGTCGGCCGGGTTCATCCCGCCGGGTTCGGGTGTTCCGGTGCCGGGGGCGAAACCCGGGTCCAGCACGTCGATGTCGACGGACAGGTACAGCCAGTCGCAGCCGTCGCCGGCCCTGGCGATCGCGTCGGCGATCACCGGCCGCATCCCGCGGTCCCAGACGTCGTGCATCAGGTGCCAGGTCATCTCCTGGTCGCGCATCCAGTCGAAAACCGCCGGCGGCGGCCAGTATCCGCGCAGGCCGACCTGCACGAAGTTGCGGCCGCGGATGGCCCCCGACTCGATCAGCCGGCGCATCGGCGTGCCGTGCGAGTGCAGGTTGCCCTCGATGCTGTCGGCGGCGTCGGCATGCGCGTCGAAGTGCAGCAGCCCGACCTTGCCCCAGCCGTACTTGCGGGCCACCGCCGTCGCGGAGGGATAGGTGATCGAATGGTCGCCGCCGACCACCACCGGGAACGCGTCCGCCCGCAACACGTCGGTGACCTTGGCCTCGATGTTGCGGTGCGACCGGGCCGATTGGCCGTGCGGGCAATACGCGTCACCGGCGTCGACCACATCCAGCCACTCGAAGATGTCCAGGCCGAGATCGAGGTGGTACGTGCCTGGGTCGTAGGCCGACGAGCGGACCGCTCGCGGGCCGAACCGGGCGCCCGCCCGGTAGGTCGTGTTGATGTCGAACGGGGCGCCGACGATCGCCACGTCGGGACGCCGCTGCGCCAGCTCCGCCGCCGTCGCCACCCAGTCCCGGGAGCTGAACGTCGGCAGGCCGACATTGTCGTTGTCCGAGGTGTCCGAGGTGTCGGGGTCGTGGGGCCGTTCGGCAATCGCCACTGGAACCTCCTGCGTTCGGGGCCGGGCCGGACCCGCCGGGAGTGCGGCGGATGGTCCGTGCGGACCCGCAGCGCCGGCTCTCGGTGACGGCCACGCACACGCTACCGCCGGCACGGGGGAGCGGCTGAGCGGCCGGACGTGGTGGGCCTGGGCGTCCCGTCGGTGATCTGGCAGCGATCGGAGAGCATTCGTCCGTGCTGCCGGAGGCCTTCGATCGGGCCGGCCTGGGTGACGAGCGGGCCGAGCAGGCCTTTCAGTTGCAGCTCTCCCTGATCATCGACGGCCTGGCTGTGTTGCTGCGGGCGGACCTGGACGCGGCTTCCGGGGTCTCGACAACGGCCTGAGCCAGCTCAGCGTGTTGGGAGTTCGGTGATCCCGCCGGCCGACACCGCCGGATGCGCTGGACCTGCGTGCGCCGGCGTGCTCTGATTGTTCGGACCTGGAATGACAAGCGTGTGATTCGGCGTGCGGTGATTCAGCGTGCGCGCGCCGAGCGCTCCTGGGGAGGACAACAGATGGACAACACGGCTGCGTCACCGGCCTCCGGCGAGAACAATCGCGCGGACGCCGCGGCAGCAGACGGGCTGTCCCGGCGGGATCGGGAGATCCTGGCGTTCGAGCGGCAGTGGTGGCAGTACGCCGGTGCCAAGGAGCAGGCGATCAAGGAGATGTTCGATCTCTCCCCGACCCGGTACTACCAGGTGCTGAACGAGGTCATCGACAATCCCGCCGCGCTGGCCGAGGACCCGCTGCTGGTCCGGCGGCTCCGCCGGTTGCGGACCAGCAGGCAGAAGGCCAGGTCCGCGCGGCGGCTCGGGTTCGACGTCTGATCCGGGTTTTGCCTCCAGGTGTTGCCACGACATCGTCAGGACTTCGGCGTCGCGGCGGCTCCCCAGCCGTGCCAGAGGTCGATGTCGATCCAGGCACTGACCCTGGCCCGTGATCTGACCGGGTAGGGATTTCCGGTGTAGTGGGTCGCGATCCGGTCGATGTCCCTCAGCTCGGCGTCCTCGCCGAGGTCGACCAGCCTGCCCTGCACACTCACGTGAGTGCCCCAGTTGTCGCCGTCCAGCACGGTCAGGCTGACCCTGGGGTCGTGCCGGATGTACTCCAGCCGGCGCCGCCCAGCGTCCATGTTCACCAGGATCCGGCCGTCGTCCTCCAGCAGGTACCAGGTCGCGACCGTCACCGGCTGGCCGTCGGGTCGCAGCGTCGCGATCACGGACGGATTCGGGCGGCGGAGCAGGTCCAGCAGGTGCGGCGGCAACGGGGGTCGGGGCATTGGCGCTCCTGATCGCGAGAACGGGTGTCGCGCAAGAGTAACCAGCGGGTATTGCGGCCGCTGCCGGCGTAGGCCCGGTGGTTGAACCCGGGCCACTGGGAGCAGGGTCGCCGCATCGTTGCGGCGGGGGTGTGAGCGGAACTGGACCGCCGAGCCGGAGCTACGCATTCCCCGCTGACGCTTGAACAGCGCCCGAGACAGCATCAGCGGCGTCGTCACAACCTCAGCTGCCACGTGACAACCGGCGCGGGGGCGGGTTGTAGCGACCCTGCTGGGGTTGTTGAGAGCGTGCCCTGCCCTACCGCGGCGGTGGCGACACCGCGCGGGTTGTTGAGAGCGCTACATCGTCCGACGGTTGCCGCCGCGGCCGCGGCCCTGGCGTTCGGTGCCGAAGCGCCGCTGCCGCGGCAGCGGGGAGCCGTCCGGGAGGCGGCCGGCAACCCGCTGACGTCGGGGGATCCGCAGCCGCACCCGCCGGGTGGAGCGGCGCCGGACACCACCGGAGGTCCGCCACAGTTCCGGGTGGTTCTTCAGGTGGTTGTACCGCCACGACGCGTAGGGCAGGTGCAGCAGGTAGACGACCATCCCGATCACGGTGACGATCTCCGGCTCGACGAACAGCAGGTAGACGCCGATCACCAGCAGGATCAGCATCGGCAGGATCAGCTTGGTCGGCAGCCGGATGGACTTCAGTGCGATGGACGGCACCCTGGACACCATCAGCAGCCCGATGAACGCCACCCAGATGGCCACCGCCCACGGCTGCGCCCAGAACCCGTCGTCACCGAGCCGGACCGTCAACAGCAGCGGCGCGGTGACCATCAGACCGCCGGCCGGGGTGGGCACGCCGGTGAAGAAGCCCTTGGCCCACGGCTTGGGGTCGGCGTCGTCGAGCAGCGAGTTGAACCGGGCGAGCCGGAGTGCGGCGCACACCGCGAACAGCAGGCAGACCACCCAACCGAACCCGCGGGCCTGGTCGCGCAGGATCCAGATGTACATCACCAGCGCCGGGGCGACGCCGAACGAGATGCAGTCCGACAGCGAATCCAGCTCGGCGCCGATCCGGCTGGTGGAGCGGAGCAGCCGGGCCGCGGGGCCGTCCAGGGAATCGAGGATGGCCGCGGCGGCGATGGCGCCGACCGAGAGGATCCACTGACCGCTCATCGCGAACGCCACCGAGGTGAGGCCGGCGCACAACGCGAGCACGGTGATCGCGTTGGGCAGGAACCGCACCCCTGGGACGCTGCCCATCAGAAATCGCTCATCAGATGCCGCCCATCAGACGCCGCCCATCAGACGGTGCCCGCCTGGAGCGGTGACCGCTTGGATCGGTGACCGCATGGAGCGCCGGCGTGGCTCGGCGGCGGACTCCCGCCCGCGGTCGCTTCATCAGGAGGCGCGCCGGTCGAGTGTGGCGAGCACGGTCTCACCACCGATGGCGCGCTGGCCCTGCCGCACAGCGACCTCGGTGCCGGGTGGCAGGTAGGTGTCGACTCGTGATCCGAACCGGATCAGCCCGTAGGTGCTGCCGGCCAGCACCGGTTCGCCGGCGACGACGTCACAGACGATCCGCCGGGCGACCAGCCCGGCGATCTGGGTGACGATCAGCTGGCCGCCCACCGTCGCCTCGATCACCAGCGAGTTCCGCTCGTTGTCCTCCGACGCCTTGTCCAGGTCGGCGGAGACGAAGGTGCCGGGTTGATAGGCCACCCTGGTGATCAGGCCGTCCACCGGGATCCGCTGCACGTGCACGTCGAAGATCGACAGGAAGATCGACACCCGCGGCCGTGGGGTCGGGTCGACGCCGAGCTCCGGCGGGGGAACGGCCTGCTGGATCAGCGACACCAGCCCGTCGGCGGGCGCCACGACCTGCGTCTGGTCGGTCGGCGGGACCCGGCGGGGCGCCCGGAAGAACGCCGCGGATCCGAGCGTCGCGAGGGCTCCGACCCGTCCCACCGCCGACCCGGCGCTCTTGAGCCCGACGGCGCGGAGGGCGAAGCGGGCGCCGACGGTGACCGCGGCCGCGGTCAGGATGATCGGCCGACCGCCCGGGTGGATCGGCGGGATGGTGGAACGGATCAGCCCGATCAGGTGGGAGCCGGTGCCGGAGGTGTTCTCGGCCATCGTTCTCAGCTCGCCTGCACTTTCGTTTCCGCTGATGGTGGTGTGCGGGTGAGCCCCCACGAGGGGCACCGCGCATCCAGCCGCTTGGCGTCAACGGTATCGGAGCCGCCCGTTCCGCACGGGGGGCGCGCGGGGATGGGCCGGCGGATCGGCTGGGGATGGACTGGCGGATGGGCTGGGGGATCGGCTGGGGGAGCGGCCGGCGGATTGGCTGGCCGGTCGGCGTATGCACGTGCGGCGGGTTTGCTTCCGGTGACGGCACCCGGTCGTCGACACTGTGCGGATGGAACTGCAGGATGCCCTGGAATTCGTCCGGAACCACGACCGGACCGTGCTGTCCACCCGACGCAGGGACGGCCGACCGCAGATGTCGCTGGTCAACTCCGGCCTGGTGGACGGCGCGGTGTGCATCTCGAGCCGCGCTCCGTTGGCCAAGGTGCGCAACATCCGGCGCGACCCGGAGGTCTCGGTGTTGATCTTCACCGAGGCGTTCTTCGGGTCGTGGGTGCAGATCGACGGGCGGGCCGAGATCGTCGACCAGCCCGAAGCGCTGGATCTGCTCGTCACCGTGTACCGGGCCATCTCGGGGGAGCATCCCGATTGGGACGACTACCGGGCGGCGATGATCCGCGACGAGCGCGTGGTCATCCGGATCCATCCCGAGCGTGCCTCCGGCCGGACCGCGTAAGCCGACCGATCGCGACCGGTCGTTTGCCTTGCCCGGGTCACGATGCGCCTGCTCGGTGTGCGTTGCCCATGCTGCGGCAGCGGGTCTGCGCTTGTGGCGAGAGCAACGTCCGTCCCGGGGATGAGCCGCGGCGGCCGGTCGGCCAGCTACCTTGTCGGGTATGCCCACGCACCCAGGTCCCGGTGACGGGTCACCTGATGTGGGCCTGATCCCGCAGCACGAGGACGGCTGGCAGCTCGCCGGCGAGTTCTCCCCGGCCCCCGACGATCGGTCCGAACCGTTGCCGGAGACCGGCGGGCCCGGCGGCCGCGGCATCGTCATGCCCATCGGCGGCGCCGAGGACAAGCTGGGCCGGATGACCATCCTGCGTGAGGTCGTCAAGCTCGCCGGCGGGCCCAAGGCCGCGCTGGTCGTCATCTCCACCGCGTCCTCGCTCGGTGACGAGATCACCCACGCCTACCTGCAGCTGTTCGGTTCGCTGGGCGTCACCGACGTTGTCGGGATTCGACCGGAAAGCCGCGCGCACGCGGCGAACCCGGAGCTGATCGCCGCCGTCGACCGGGCGACCGCGGTGTTCATGACCGGCGGAAACCAGGTCAAGCTGGCCACGCTGGTGGTCGGCACGCCGCTCGGGAAGGCGATCGTCGCCGCCCACCAGCGTGGGGCGTTGATCGCCGGCACGTCGGCCGGCGCCAGCATCTGCTCCACCCACATGGTGTCGTTCGGCAGCGGCGGGGCGACCCCGAAGTTCCGGGTCGGGCAGGTGTCCGAGGGACTGGGTCTGCTGACCGGGATGATCGTCGATCAGCACTTCACCCAGCGCAACCGGTTCGGCCGGCTGCTGGCGCTGGTTGCCGGGAACCCGGCGCAGCTGGGGGTCGGCATCGACGAGGACACCGCGGCGATCGTCCGGCCGGACGGCACGCTGGAGGTCAAGGGCCGCGGGGTGGTGACGATCTTCGACGCGGCTGATGTGGTGACGACGGCCTACACCGCCACCGGCACGCAGCCGTTGATGATGTCCGGCATCCAATTGCACACCCTGCCGCGCGGCGCGGTGTTCGACCTGTCCACCCGCCGGTTGCTCTCGGCGCCGGGCCTGCCCGACATCAGCCGGGACCCGCTGGTGTCGACGCTGGCCGATGTGCCGGCCGGCACCCGCCCGCGGACCAGGCGGATCGCGGCCGAGGGCGCGCACGAGACCACCTCGGAGCTGCGGCGCAGGCCGGCGTCGTCCTGACGGGTTGCCCCGTGCCGTCGTGCGGGTCGGGCGCGGTCCGGCCGCCGAGCCGATCTCGGTTGCTCAGGTTCGCGCGGATCAACGTCGCGGTTGTGGGAACACAGAGTGACGCGAATCGACCATCTTCATCCGCGGCGGCGACGTTGATCCGCGCCAGCGAGGGGCACGCCGTCGAGGCGCGCGCCCCCGAAGCGCGGGAGCGGCATGGCGCGGGAGAGAATCGCTTGCACCGCAGGACTCGGACCGGTTGATCGGAGAGGCACCCCGCTGATGACGGCGACGACATCCACCCCAGTCCCGACGGCACCGACCCACGAGCCCGACATCACCGTCCGGGAGACGCGGGTGTACCGCGGCCCGAACTACTACTCCTACGAGCCGGCGGTGCACCTGGTGGTGGACATCGGCCGGCTGGAGGACTACCCGACCGACCTGATGCCTGGCTTCACCGAGGCGCTGATGGCGCTGCTGCCGGGCCTGCAGGATCACCAGTGCTCGCGCGGGCGGGACGGCGGGTTCGTCGAACGGCTGGTCGAGGGCACCTGGGCCGGTCATGTGGTGGAGCACGTCGCCTTGGAGATCCAGCGCCTGGCCGGGCACGAGATGACCCGCGGCAAGACCAGGTCCACCGGCGAGACCGGCGTCTACAACGTCATCTACGGCTACCTGGACGAGACGGTCGGGACGATGGCCGGCCGGCTCGCTGTCCGGCTGGTCAACCACCTGGTGCCGGGCAACCAGCTCGACGACGAGTTCGATTTCGCGCTCGAGCGGGACGAATTCCTGCGGACCAGCCAGCGGGTCGCCTTCGGCCCGTCCACCCAGGCGATCCTGGAAGAGGCCATCGCCCGGGACATTCCGTGGCAGCGGCTCAATTCCGGGTCCCTGGTGCAGCTCGGGCACGGCGTCAACCAGCGCCGGATCCGGGCCACCATGACGTCGCTGACGTCCTCGCTGGCCGTGGACATCGCCTCGGACAAGGAGCTGACGAACCGGTTGCTGGCGGCGGCCGGCCTGCCGGTCCCCACCTCCGAGGTGGTCCGTCGCGCCGACGACGCGGTGCGCATCGCCCGGCGGATCGGCTATCCGGTGGTGGTCAAGCCGCTGGACGGCAATCACGGTCGCGGCGTGGCGATCAACCTGACCAGCGAGGCCGAGGTCCGCGCCGCCTTTGACGAGGCCTACGACCAGTCCCGGCGCGGGTACGTGCTGGTCGAGTCGTTCATCACCGGCAAGGACTACCGGGTGCTGGTGGTCGGCGGCCACATGATCGCGATCGCCGAGCGGGTGCCGGCGCACGTCATCGGTGACGGAGTGAAGACGGTCGCCGAGCTGGTGGAGATCACCAACGCCGACCCCCGACGCGGGGTCGGGCACGAGAAGGTGCTGACCCGGATCGAGGTGAACGAGGGAGCCATCGAGCTGGTCAAGGACCAGGGCTACGCGATGACCGACGTGCCGCCGCGCGGCGAGATGGTCAAGCTGGCGCTGACCGGGAACATGTCCACCGGCGGCATCTCCATCGACCGGACCTTCGAGGCGCACCCGGACAACGTGGACATCGCGGAGGAGGCGGCCCGGGTCGTCGGGCTGGACATCGCCGGCATCGACTTCCTCTGTCCCGACATCACCCAGCCGGTCCGCGAGACCGGCGGCGCGATCTGCGAGGTGAACGCCGCGCCCGGGTTCCGGATGCATTCCCACCCGACCATCGGCGAACCGCAGTACGTGGCGAAACCGGTGGTGGACTTGATGTTCCCGCCCGGCACCAGCGCGCGGATCCCGATCATCGCGGTGACCGGCACCAACGGCAAGACCACCGCCAGCCGGATGATCGCGCACATCTTCAAGGGCATGGGCCGCAAGGTCGGGATGACCTCGACCGACGGCATCGTCATCGACGACCGGCTGGTGATCAAGTCCGACGCCTCCGGCCCGCGGTCGGCCCGGATGGTGCTGCAGAACCCGCGGGTCGATTTCGCGGTGTTCGAGGTGGCCCGCGGCGGGATCCTGCGGGAGGGCCTGGGCTACTCGCGCAACGACGTGGCCGTGGTGCTGAACGTCGCGCCGGACCATCTGGGGCTGCGCGGCATCAACACGGTCGAGCAATTGGCTCAGGTCAAGCAGGTCATCGTGGAAGCGGTGCCGAAGCAGGGCGCCGCGGTGTTGAACGCCGACGATCCGCTGGTCGCCGGGATGCGCCGGGCGTGCTCGGGCGAGGTGGTCTGGTTCTCGGTGAAGCCGGACAACCGGATGATCTCCGACCACTGCCGACGCGGCGGCAAGGCCGTCATCCTGGAGTGCGGTGAACTCGGCGATCTGATCGTGCTGGTGCACGGCCGGCGCCGGATGCCGCTGGCCTACACGCATCTGCTGCCCGCGACGTTCGGCGGCAAGGCGATGTTCAACGTGCAGAACGCGATGGCCGCCGCGGGCGCCGCGTACTGCGCGGGGGCCCATCTGCAGGACATTCGGGGCGGCCTGCGCTCGTTCACGCCGTCCTACTACTCGGCGCCCGGGCGGATGAACATGACCGAGGTGAAGGGCGTCAAGGTCATCGTCGACTACTGCCACAACGCACCGGCCATGGTGGCCCTTGGTGACTTCGTGGACCGGTTCTTCGAGGACACCACGCCGATGGAGCGGCCGCAGCGCATCGGCGTTGTCGCCACCGCAGGCGATCGCCGCGATCAGGACATGATCGACCTGGGCCGGGAGGCCGCCCGGCATTTCGACCGGATCATCGTCCGGGAGGACGTCCGGCTGCGCGGCCGGGCGCCGGGGGAGACCGCGGGGTTGATCGTGCAGGGCGCCAAGGAGGCGCAGGCAGAGGGCTGCCGGCTCAAGCAGTACGAGGTCGTGCTCGACGAGATCGAGGCGACCAAGGTCGCCGTCGAGTCGGCCAATCCCGGTGATCTCGTGGTCGTCTGCGTCGACCGGGCGCGGGCCGTGTGGGACGAGCTGCAGGTGCTGGCGAACCGCGCGCAGGCCGGTGCCGCGGACGAATTCGACGATCGGTGACCTGAGCGAACCGGCCGTAGAAAAGCCAGGTCAGGGGCGTTCTGCAGGAAATAGCGCGGTGAAAAGGAGCGTGCCGGCTCAGCGCGCTGGGTTCTTCCGTCATCCATGACGCGGCGCTTTTTCGACGGAGCGACAATTGTTCGGCGGCCGCTTGGAACGGCCAAGTTCGACGAACCTGCCGGCTGCCGGATAACGATCACCCATTCAATCGGAATACCGCCGATGACCCTGGGGTGGGCCATCCTCTATAGTTCGCACGGTTGATGATCGCAGGGGCGCTGGTGGGGGTATCTCGTCCACGCCCGGCGGCGAAAGGGCGGGTACCCATGAACGGTCAGTTGCACCCGATTCGGCGATCCAGTTCGGCGCTGGCGGCCATCGCGTTTGTCGCGTCGAGCCTGGTCTTCTCGGCCGTGCCAGCGGCCGCGGCCGATCCTTTCCCCGTCGCGACCGAAAACCCCTACGCGACTGACACCCCGGTCACTGACAGCACGGAAACTCCGCCGACGACACCGGAAACCACGGACGTCACCGACAGCACCCCGCCGGAAACGACGACTCCGGACACCACGACTCCGGACACCACGACACCGGAAACGACGACTCCGGAGACCACGACGCCCGAGACGACGACACCGGAAACGACGACACCGGAGACCACGACACCGGAACGACCGGAAACGACGACACCGGAAACGACGACACCGGAAACGACGACACCGGAAACGACGACACCGGAAACGACGACACCGGAAACGACGACGCCCGAGACGACAACTCCCGAGACGACAACTCCGGAAACCACGACGCCGGAGTCGACAACGCCGGAAACCATCACCACTGAAACGACAACGCCGGGAACGACAACGCCGGAAACCATCACCACGGAGACGACCACCAGCAGCACAACCACGACGCCGCACGTGGTGACCAGCACCACGCAACAGACGACCACCGGCCTGGCGTCGACCGGCTCGCCGGTCGAATCGCTGGTGCCGGGCGGAGCGGCGCTGTTGATCGGCGGCGGGCTCTTGGTGCTGTTCGGCCGCCGGAGGCAGGGCGCTCACCGGTGAGCCGGTAGCGCTGAGCGTTCTCTCGCTCGCGGCACAGCGTGCCCGCAGTGCGCCAGCGCGACGGTGCGAAATCTAGGATCACCACGGCTGCGCCGGATGCCGAGCGAACGAACCCGCCGGGCATGGTGCGCCGAGCTCGGCCAGCACGAACGTGGCTCGACGAATTCGAGGCGATCGCTCGCTCGAATGAGCTCATCCCGGTGATCTTGCGTCCATTCCACAGCGCATGCGCCGCGGACATCGCGCCCGTGCCAGAAAGTAGCGGCGGGCGGGCCGACGGACGAATGCGCCGATCAGCGAGAGCCGGCGAGAATCCGCCGCAGAATAATCAGATCAGGTCCTGCACCGCGGCGGAATTTCCGGCGATCAGCGCTTGACGGCCTTGTGGACCGGCTCGAAATTCTCGGACGACGCTGTCTTGGCCTTTTTCTCGGCGCGCTTTTCCTTGATCGACTTGGCGGGTTTCTTCGTCATGGTTTGGCGCGGGGACTTGTCGGACATAGCCGCTCCTCCGTCGAGACCGCAGTGGCCTCATCACCTGACACTACAGTGCCCACCGCATGCCGTTGGTGACACTTGTGACGCAGCCGGGCGAGGTGGAATGTCCGGTCACCTCCGCCCGTGCTGTCGAGCTCATCGGAAAAGCACTGACGGTTTCGGTGATGATCACCACTTCCGCCGAAAAACCAGCGATGACCTGGGAAATGCCGGGCGTTCAGCAATGACGTCCGGTCAACTGAGCTCCGGTCAACCGAACCCGTCAACCCACCGGGACCGGAGGTGGTCATGCTCGCGCGGGAACAGGTGGGCGCGGCTACGTCCGGCTTCCGGACCTGGTCACCAGGTTGATCACCAGCAGCAGCCCCAGCGCACCCAGGCAGGCGACACCGAAACTGGCCCAGTCCCACCCGAAGGTCCAGGGATCGCCCGTCGCCCAGCGGTAGATGAACCCGGCCAGCACCGCACCGAGGATGCCGGTCACCATGTTCGTCAGGCAGCCCCGACGCTTGTCGCGAAGGACCAGCGAGGCCACCCAGCCGGCCAGCGCGCCGAAGAAGATCCAGGAAAGCCAGCTCATTGCTCGGGCTCCACGTGCGTGTTGTTCTCATCGGTCGGACTCGAGGCGGCCTGTGCGGCCAGCGAATGCTTGAGGGTGGCAAGTGCGGCGTGCGGTGGATCTCCTCGGCCGACCGCGACACCGATCAGATAGCAGGTGAGCGGGCCGGCCACCCTGGCGACCCCGTGGGCGACATCCCGGGTGACGTCGAGTAGCTCGGTCCGCAGGTCGGCGGTGATCGAATCGGGCGGCAGGCCGAGGTCGCCGGCCGCGCGCATGATCCAGTCGTCGAGGGTGCTCATGCCGTCGACGGTAGCGGCGCTGGTGTCCGCCGGGCATCGGGGACATCCCGGAGTCACTCGGGGACACCTCTGCCGAAGGGCCGGATTCGATCACGATGGTCTCGCCGTTCCCCACCCGTGAAGCACGCCAATGGGATGCTGCGGGCGTGCCGCTCGAACTGCCCAGCAACCTGGCCCGACAGGCAGCGCGCGAGGATCCCGGGTCACCGCTGTCCGGGTGGCTCCGGGAACTGCCCGCGACGGTGGAACAGGTGGCGTTGCGGTGGTCGCTGCGGCTGGGGCCGCCGTACCAACCCGGCGGCGTCACCTCGTGGGTCGCGCCGGCGCGCACCGAAGCCGACGACCGAGTCGTGGTCAAGGTGGGCTGGCGACATCCCGAAGCGCTGCACGAGGCAGACGGGCTGCGGGTGTGGGCCGGCGACGGCGCCGTGCGGCTGCTCGACGTCGTCGAGATCGGCCCGACCACGGCGTTGCTGCTGGAGGCCTGCGAACCCGGGACCACGTTGAGCGGAGCACCCGCCACGGAACAGGACGATGTGCTGGCGGGCCTGCTACGACGGCTGTGGGTCACGCCGCCGCCGGGCCATCCGTTCCGCCCGTTGGCCGACATGTGCAGGTGGTGGGCGGCCGGGTTCGAGACGAAATATGCCGCAGCGCAACCGGGATCCCGGCTTGATCCCGGCCTGGCCAGGGCCGGGGCGCTGTGGTTCCGTGAGTTGTCGGCCACCGCCGAACGCTCCGTGCTGCTGTGTACGGACCTGCACGCGGGCAACATCCTGGCCGCCCGTCGGGAGCCGTGGCTGGTCATCGACCCCAAGCCGTACCTCGGTGACCCGACCTACGATCCGTTGCAGCACATGCTGAACTGCCCGGACCGGCTCGTCGCCGACCCCGCCGGATTTGTCGACCGGATGGCCGGACTGCTGGATCTCGAGGCGAACCGGTTGCGGCACTGGGTGTTTGCCCGGTGCGTGCTGGAGTCCCTTGACCAGCCGTACCTGGCGGGCGTTGCCGAGGCTCTCGCGCCGTGATCACGCCGGAGGTCGGGTAACCAGAGCATCGAGCAGTTCCCGTTCTCGCGCGACGCTGAGCCCCGCGGGACGATCGCGGTCCAGGCCCTGCCCGCGCTCCCAGACCAGCAGGTCGGCCAGCAGCTGTTCCCGGGAGCGCTGGGTCAGCCCGGCGGCCAGGGCCGCAGCACCCGACCAGCTCGGCCAGCCCCCGGAACCCTTGTCCGCCAGCCACATCGGCAGCGAGTCCGGACCCATCCACGGCGCGACGCCGTGGCCGACCAACCAGGCTGGTTCGGCGCGCAGCACCGGCCCACGGTGACCCGCCGCGCGCCGGCTCAGCTCGATCCACGACCCGAACGGCACGACCGGACCGACAGCGTTGTAGACGCCGTGGATCCCGGTGGCGGCGGAGTCCAGCAGCCAGCCCGCGAGGTCGCGCACATCGATCACCTGGGTGGGCAGATCCGGCGAGTCCGGCACCAGCAGCGGGCCGCTCCCGGCCCGGGCGGCACTGGCCACCCAGTAGCCGGACCTGCCGGTGTGATCACCCGGCCCGCCGATCAGCCCGGCCCTGGCGATCAGCAGGCGATCGCCGGCGGACCGGCTCGACGCCTGCTCGCAGGCCACCTTGGCCTGGCCGTACTGCTCCCGGCCGACCTCCTGGGTGATTCCGTCCCGCTCGGTCGGTGCGACGACGGGGGCGTCCTCCGCCGTGCCGGACGCCGGCGGAGGGTTCGATTCGTACACGCTCACCGATGAGACGTAGGTCCAGTGCCGCGCCCGCCCGGCCAACGCCCGCAGCGCGCCCCGCACCATGTCCGGCTGCCAGGACACCTCCACGACGGCGTCCCACTCGCGGGCGCTGACCGCGTCGTACGCGCCCGGTTGCCGTCGGTCGGTCGCGATCAGGGTGGCGCCCGCCGCAACAGGCCCGGCGGCGCCCCTTGCCAGGCAGCTGACGGCATCGCCGCGAGCCACTGCCTGGCGGGCGATCTCCCGCCCGAGCCAGCCGGTGCCGCCGAGGATCAGCAGGTCCATGCCGGTCAGTGGATCATCGTCGGCGGGGCCGGGGAAGGCGGTTCGCCGGCGGCGAACGCTGCCACCCGGGTGACCGGGTTGGACGAACCCGGCGGGTCTCCAGCTCAGCGCGGGACGGCGGCGGCCACCAACTGCGCCGCGGTGCTGCGGGCAACCGCGGCCGCCTCGGGATCGGCATCGAGTGCACCGCTGGCCAGCGCGCCGTCCAGCAGCAATGACAGCGAACGCGCCAATCGCCCGGGATCAGCCACCCCGGCGTCGCGGGCGAGGCCGGTGATCCAGGCCAATACCGCGTGTTTGTGCGCGACGGTCCGGTCGTGGACGGGGGTACCCGCCGCGGACTCGGCGGCCGCGTTGATGAACCCGCACCCGCGGTATCCGTCCCGCCGGCACGCTGCGTCGAGGGCGTCGAACAGCCCGACCAGCTGGTCGGCCGGGTTCGGTCCGGCCGCCTGCGCGGCCGCGTGCAGCTGGCCGCTCCACACCTCGTCGACGATGTCCAGGTGGGCGACGATCAGCTCGTCCTTGGCCGGAAAGTGTTTGTAGAACGTCGCTTTGGCGACGCCCGACTCGGCGATGATGGTGTCAACGCCGACCGCGCGCAAACCCCGGGAGTAGAACAGGGCGGTCGCTGTGTCCAGGATCCGCTGGCGCGCAGGGGTCACCGCTGCGGTCGGCGTCACGCTCACGGGTACCTCCTGCACCGTGTCGATCTGAACCGTGTCGATCTGAACCGTGTCGATCTGAACCGTGTCGATCTGAACCGTGTCGATCTGAACAGTGTCGATCCCAGCGCTGATGATACAGACTGGTCTGTCTTCCCCTGGCAGGCCTTCCTGCTGGCGATCGCGGATCTCGCCCCGGCATCGCAACTGGCGTGGGCGGATCGAGCCGAACCGTTGCGCAGGGTGTCCCCGTCCGCTACCGTTCCCAACCAGTAGACAAACCTGTCTGTCTACCAACTGGGCATCGACGGCGTGACGAGGAGAAAACTCATGAAGATCGGGGTCATCGGAACCGGGATCGTCGGCAGGACCTTGGCCGCCCGGCTGACCGAGCTGGGCCACAGCGTCACGGTCGGCACCAGGGATCCGGCGGCGACAACGGCCCGCACGGAGCCCGACGGGATGGGCAATCCACCGTTCGCCAGCTGGCACGCGGGTCACCGGGACGTCACGCTCGGCACGTTCGAGCAGGCAGCGAAACACGGCGACGTCGTGCTGAACGCGACCGGCGGCAGCGGGGCCGTGGCGGCGCTGACCGCGGCCGGCGCGGACAATCTGCGCGGCAAGGTGCTGCTGGACATCTCGAACCCGCTGGATTTCTCGCAGGGGTTCCCGCCGTTCCTGTCGGTGAGCAACACCGATTCGCTGGGCGAGCAGATCCAGCGTGCCTTTCCCGATGTACGGGTGGTCAAATCGCTGAACACGATGACGGCCTCGTTGATGGCCGATCCGAAACAGCTTGCGGGCGGCGATCATTCGGTGTTCGTGTCGGGCAATGACGCGCAGGCGAAGGCGACCGTCACCGCCCTGCTGGAAAGCCTCGGGCACACCGACGTGATCGACCTCGGGGACATCACCACCGCGCGCGGCTCGGAAATGCTGCTGCCCATCTGGGTACGGCTGATGGGCCCGCTCGGCACGCCGATCTTCAACTTCAAGATCGTTCGCTGAGCTCGTCCCGGTAGCGGGCGCCTCGCCGGTGTGACTGTGCTGGGCGGTCGGAGCGGCAGAATGGCCCGATGAGCCCGCAGCGGGTCAGCGGCCGGGGCATGCCGGTCGTCGATGCCTCGGCGGCGCGGTTGACCCGGGCCCTGCTGGTGTGCGGTGTCGTGGCGGGGCCGCTGTTCGTCACCGTCATCGCCGTGCAGGCGTGGACCCGCGAGGGCTTCGACCCTGCGCGGCACCCGCTCAGCGCGCTGAGCTTGGGCGACCGGGGCTGGATCCAGATCGCCGACTTCGTCATCGCCGGCCTGCTGTCGGTGGCGTTCGCCGTCGGGCTGCGCCGCCGTTGGCACCCCGGTCCCGCGGGGACCACGGGCCCACTGCTGGTCGGAATCTACGGGGCGAGCCTGGTCGTCGCCGGGGTGTTCGTCGGCGATCCCGGCCTTGGCTTCCCGCCCGGAACCGGGCCGGGCATCCCGGAGCTCAGCTGGCACGCCGCGGTGCACGCGGCGGCGCCACCGATCGCGTTCGGGTCCATCATCGGCTGCTGCTTCCTGGCCGCACGGCGATATCGCCTCTCCGGGCGGCGAGGCCGGGCGGGCTACAGCGCCGTCACCGGCATCGCCGCGCTGGCCCTGCTGGTGTGGCCGGGAGCGGGTGGCGCGGTGCGCACCGCGGTCGCGGTGCTGATCATCTCCGGGTGGATGACGGCCGTGGCGATCGACGTCATCGGTGAACGGGACGACCAACCGCTCCGGTTCCGTTGATCGGGCAGGTCGGGCAACCACACCCCCACCTCGCGCGTCCCCGCATGGTGACCCCCGAAACGATGCCCCTGCGCCGGTACCCGGCCGGCAACAGCCCCACCCCGCCGCCGCAGGCGGCCCCGCCGCCGGTCCGTCGACGGCGCAGGCGTGGCATCGGGATCGGGATCGCCGCCGTGGTGGTGGCGGCCGGCATCGGCTTCGCGCGGTTCATTCCCTCGCTGAACGGGATCGGCGCGGCCTGGACCAGTTTCCTGCCGTGGACAGCCCTGCTGCTGGTGCTGCTGGGCGTGCTCGCCCTGATCCGCCGCGCGTGGTGGGGCCTGGCCGCCGTTGTCGCGGCGTCGCTGGTGTGGTCCGCCGTGTTCATCCCGCAGTTGACCCCGACAGCGCGGGCCGGGCAGGCCACGGACCTCACCGTCGCCACCCAGAACATCGGAGCGGCCAACGGCAACCCGGTCGCCTCGGTGCGCCAATTGATGGCGTCGGGCGCCGGCATGGTCGCCGTGCAGGAACTGTCCGGCACCGCCGGTGACGAGGCCGCCGCCCTGCTGGACGGGCAGTACAAGTACAGCGAGCGGGTCGGCACCGTCGGGTTGTGGTCGCAGTGGCCGCTGGGCACGGTGACCCCGCTGGAGCTCGGCCTCGGCTGGCCGCGCGCGCTGCACGCCACCGTGCACCGCAGCGACGGCGACCTGTCCGTCTACGTCGTGCACCTGCCCTCGGTGCGGCCCGGCGATACCGCCGCCCGGGACGAGGGTGTTATCGAACTCGCCGCGTTGGTGGCGGCCGACACCGCGCAACGCGTCATCGTGATGGGCGATCTGAATACCGCGTCCACCGACCCGGCGCTGAGCGCGCTGACCGGCGGGCTGGCCGATTCCCGGCAGAGCGTGGACGGCGGGTTCGGGTTCACCTGGCCGGCCGTTTTCCCGATGACCCGGCCGGATCACGTGCTGAGCCGCGGGCTGACCGTCGTGTCCGACCAGGTGCTGGCCGCCGACGGCAGTGACCATCTGCCGGTGGTCGCGGGGTTCAGCCTGTAGGCGGCTGCGTTGGTCCGTTGGTCGGTCCGTTGGTCCGGCGTTGGTCGGCGTTGGTCTGGGGCGTTCGCCGGCCGGTGCCCTGGCGTGGTCGATGGGCCACCCGTTTTCGGCCGGTGCCCGGTTCGCGATTGATCAGCTCGAATATCCATTCTTTCCCGGTGGCCCTATGCTGCTGCTGCCAAGCACCGGCGGCGGGAAAGGGGAAGCCAACGTGCAAGCCCGCGATGTCGGGGTACCCGTTGGTGTAGCAGCCCTGATCTCACTTCCTTTCATCGTGGCGCTGGCGGCCCCGCCGGCGCCGGCGGTTTCTGCCCCAACAGATGTGAAGCTCACCGTTCACGAAACATTGGGAATCTTCGAGGTCACGCCGGGAGACGTGTACCTGAAAATCATCGCCGCCGGTCCCCCGCCGACCACACCGAAACGCCTGGTCGACAGTTCGGGTCTCAATGTGGCAATGGTGACCGACGCCGACACATCACACTGCATGAACCTCAGTCCGCACGACACGGGAACCGGCAGTGTCGATCATCCGTGGTGCCTGCGGTTGAGCAGTCTGGACGCCGATTCCGACGTGTCCGGAAAGATCGTGGACGGGGGGACACCACCGCAAACCGCATTGACCCTGACCGTCGGCGCCCGCCACGGCTGGGGCTGGCCGCTGCTGGTCACCTTGCTCGGGCTCGCCGTCGCCATCGCGCTGCTGGTCTGGCCGAAGCGGCTGCGTGAGGTGGTGAAGAACGCTCTGCTGTCGCGCAATCTCACCGAGAACGACCACCTGCCGGACGGTGAGAAGATCGAAGGGCTCCGCGTTTGGACCACCGTGCGACTGCAGACCGACGATATCGGAAAGGTATTGTCCGCCGTCGCGGGATTACGCAGAGATGCAGCCACCCGCGCGTCGGCGGCCCGAGACGGCCTTGCGAAAGCCCTCGAATCCGCGGCCCTGCCAGCCGATTACGACCTCGCCGTTGAGGCGAATGCGCTGGCGCACAATGTGACGATCAGCGTCAACGACTTCGTGAGTGACGAAGGTACGCCGGCCGTTCATCCGGCCGCCGCCCTTTCCGCCAAGGTCATGACGATGAAGAATCTCCGGTCGACGTATGAGAAGCTGTCGGCCCGGTTCGACCGACTCAAACCGGCGGTCAAGACGAGATTGACGGGTTCCTTTCGCGCCGCCGGCGACCGAATGAAGCGACTCACCAGTGCCGATATCGATGATTTCACCGATCTCGACAAATTCGATCACGAACTGTCGGTGGCAGAGAACCAGGACGAGGAGGCGCGACCACGATCGACGGTCACCGCACCACCGGAGGACATCGTCGAACAGCCCGCTGCGCAGCAGCTGAGCACCGGCACGGTTTTGGCCTCCGTCATGGGCGCCGGAGTTCTCACCGCCGTCACGGTCGTCTTCCTGCTCGGTCTCGCGATCCTGACCGTCCTCATGGCCGTGTACGAACCGGACCCGGTGTTCGGTGGATTCGCCGACTACTTCAAGGTTTTCACCGCCGCAGTGGGTTCCACCACCGCGGCCGCGGTGGTCACCGTGTTGCTGCTGTGGAGTGACAAGGAAGTTTCCAGCTAGGAGGTCGGTGTGGCTCCGGTTCGGTTCAGCGCGCTCTATCGTCACGAATGGCAATACCGTGAGTGCCTTCCATTTCTGACCGAGATGGAAACCGAGGGGTGGGTCATCACCGGCTCAGTGGACTCGGCAGACGTTGATCGGCTGCGGAGTCTGGGCCTGCGGGTCCAGCTGGTGAGCTGGGATGAAGAACCGCTGCGGCCGTCGGGCGTGTATCTGCCCAACCGACTGCTTGATGATTTTTCGGTCCCCGACGAGGACGGCGGGGATAGCGGGGTTCATATCGTCCGATTTTTCGGCCCACCACTGACCCGCTGGAAGCGCGAACTCGAAGAAGTCGGTGCGGTCGTCCTGGAACACCTGCGGTCGCAGGACTACACGGTTCGGGTCCGGCGAGGCGCAGAAAGTCGACTTCGAGAATTTCGTTTCATCGCCGGCTGGCGGCTGTACTCGATCAGGGACACGGTGCTGACGCCGCTGGCCTGGACCGAGGACGGCAGTTATGTGTCGGCAGCGGACACGGTTTTCGAAATTCTGTTGCATCCGGGCGGGGACTACGAACGTATCGATCATTTCCTCGGGCGGCTGGGAGCGGAGGTCGTCGACCGTTCCATCAGGTTGCTGTCCTTTCGTTGGCCGGATTCCATTCCGTCCATCGAATCCCTACTCCGGGTGGCGGCGCAGCCCGACGTCGCGCTGCTCGACGTTCGCCGCGAGGCCCGACCGACCTGCGATCGCGCGCGCCGCCTGATCGGCGCCGACGTGACCCCGACGGTGAATCCCGCCGGCCTCACCGGAAATGGTCAGACGATCGCGTTCGCCGATACTGGTTTCGACGACCTGCACGCGGATCTCAACGGTCGGATCCTCAGCCTCATCCCGCGCGGCCGACAGTACGACCCCAGCGATCCCACCGGGCACGGCACCCATGTCGCGTCAGTCGCCGCGGGCACCGGTGCTGCGTCCGGAGCCGCTGGCATCGTCGGTGTCGCACCCGAGGCCAGCCTGGTCCTTCAATCCGTGATGGACGCCGACAACACGATGAGCGGGCTTTACCAACCGGACTTGGCCAGTCTCTTCGACGAGGCGTACGCCCACGGCGCTCGCATCATGAACAACAGCTGGGGGATACCGAACGATTCCAGGTACCGGCCCAAGGCATCCGCGGTCGATCAATGGGCAGTTGACCACCCCGACATGCTGCTGGTGTTCAGTGCCGGGAATGGCGGAACCGCTGCCTTCAACCGCAACAGCCCCGTTGGATTTGTCGACCTGTTGAGTGTCGACGACCCCGCCACCGCGAAGAACGTGCTCACCGTCGGAGCCAGCCGGTCCGACCGTGTCGGCGATCCACCGGAAGCGTCCGCACGCTGGCGTCAGCGGAACCCGAGGGCATTCGGCGACCCGCCGATCGCCGACGAAATTGGTGGCCGGAGACCCTCATGCGTTGGCCGCGGACAGTTCCCGCGGGCCGTGCGGCGAGGACTCCCGGGTCAAACCGGACGTTGTCGCACCTGGCACGCTGATCCTTGCCGCCCGCGCGTCCACTGCTCCGGACAAATCCTTCGATGCCGTGCACTCGACGTTGCCCGACTACGCCTACCTCAGCGGAACCAGCGTGGCCGCCGCGTTCGTCACGGGCTGCGCGGCTCTGGTGCGCGAATACCTGATGG
The DNA here is from genome assembly GCA_963709895.1 of uncultured Actinomycetota bacterium. GTDB lineage: Bacteria > Actinomycetota > Actinomycetes > Mycobacteriales > Nakamurellaceae > Nakamurella. Next base: position 331,081 of record CAVPYD010000028.1, read on the forward strand.
AGGTCGTGGGTCACCATCCCAGCGCGGCGCTGCTCAAGGCCATTCTGGTCAACGGAACCGAATGGCTGACCGGCTCCGGACGCGGTCGCATGGAACGCTGCAGCGCCGAACTATCATCAGGGCTTCGGGCGGGTCGACCTGCGCAGAAGTCTGCCCAACAGCTCAGAACCCGCCATGAGACTGGACTTCTGCGACTACTGGCACGACGCGAACGAACGTCTTCCACAGCCAGAACGACGCCTTCGAGGTGACCTTCGAGGCGGGCTCGGCCATGGCGCTACGGATGTGCCTGACCTGGCTGGACCTGCCTGGTCCAGGCCTTCAGCACCAACTCCACCTGTGGGTCACTGATCCGGATTACCAGGATTACCGAGGAAATGACCATCGGTACATGCCGATCGTGCAGGAGGACGGGGCCAACAATGTCCAGATCGTTCGTATCGAGACACCCTCTGCCGGAAGGTATGTCGCGCTGATCACGGCGCCGCAGTTGTTGAGCGAGAACTATGGTCAGACTTTCGCGTTCGTCGTGACCGGGGAGCTACTGACGTCCCTGATGATCACCAAGGTGCAAGGACAGGAGTCTCGGAGAGAATCGTGAGGCACGCAGCCCTCGCCGGGGCGCTGACGGGGCGCTGACGGGCGCTGACGGGCGCTGACCGGCGTGCTCCCGGCGCCGTTCAGGGGGCGACGGCGCTCGGGGCGCGCGGACACCGGACCTTGCGAGTGAGGTGATGACCGGTCAATGCCGCGGCACCGCCGCCGGACGATGAATACTGAATCCGTACTGGATCAAGACTGACAGGTGGCGCCGGGCGGCGTTGCCGGTGGACGGGCGAGAAGGTGTCGGATGACCTTCGCGACACTTGCGGTGATCGCCCTGGTGGCGGTGCTGGGTCCGTTGCTGGCGCTGCCCCGCCGCGCGCACCTGCCGGTGATCGTCGGTGAGCTGCTGGCCGGGGTCGTGCTCGGACCTACCCTGCTCGGGTACCTGGACTCGACGGATCCGACGTTCACCTTCCTGGCCGACATCGGTTTCGCGCTGATCATGTTCGTGGCCGGTTCGCATGTGCCGATGCGTGATCCGGCAGTCCGGACCTCGCTCGGGCCGGGAGCGGTCCGGGCGGGCCTGGTGGCGATCCTGGCGACGGCGCTGGCGTTCGGACTTGCCGCGGTGTTCGGCACCGGGAACGGTCCGCTCTATGCGGTGCTGATGGCTTCGTCGTCCGCGGCGCTGATCCTGCCGATCGTCGATTCGCTGCGGTTGGGCGGCGCGCCGGTGGTGGCGCTGTTGCCGCAGATCGCGCTGGCCGACACCGCGTGCATCGTCGCGCTGCCATTGGTCATCAACCCGGCGAACGCGGCGAGGGCGGCGGTCGGCGCGCTGCTGGTATCTGCGGCCGCGGTGCTGGTCTACTTCCTGCTGCGCGCCGCCGAATCATCCGGCGCGCGCAAGCAGTTGCACACCGTGTCCGAGACCCGAAAGTTCGCGCTGGAGCTGCGGATCAGCCTGATCTCGCTGTTCGCGCTGGCCGCGCTCGCTCAGGCCACGCACGTCTCCATCATGCTGGCCGGGTTCGCGCTCGGCCTGGCCGTGTCGGCGGTCGGGGAGCCGCGACGCCTGGCGCATCAGCTGTTCGCGCTCACCGAAGGGTTCCTCGGGCCGTTGTTCTTCGTCTGGCTGGGCTGCTCGCTCGACCTGCGCGACCTCGGCCGGCATCCCTCGGTGATCTGGTTGGGGCTGCTGCTCGGCCTCGGCGCCATCGCGGTACACGTCGCGATGCGGTTCCTCGGTCAGCCGCTGAGCCTGGGCACGCTGGCGGCGGCGCAGCTCGGAGTCCCGGTGGCTGCGGCGACCGTGGGGACGCAGCTGGGTCTGCTCGCGCCGGGTGAGGCCGCCGCATTCCTGCTCGGTGCAATGGTCACCATCGTCGCGTCCGTCGTCGCGGGCGGGTCGGCCGTGCGTGCGGGTTTCCTGGCGCCTCCGCCGGTCGGCAAGACCATCACCTGACCCGGGCTTCACGCGTCGGGCTGCCCGGGTTGGTGGACTGTGTCGCTGATTCAGTCGCTGATTCAGTTGCCGATTCCGGGCTCCCAGTCCTCAGTTCCATTGACACACCGGGCACCAGTAGAGGTTCCGGGTCGCGAGCGGCTCCCGGCGGATCTCGGTGCCGCAGATCCGGCACGGCATTCCTGCCCGGCGGTAGACGTAGTGTGCGTCCTCGGGCCGCACCCGCCCGCGGCGCCGGTGTTCCGGCCGGGTCGTCACGATGCGTCCGGCGCGGACGCCGGCGCGCATCAACCCGCGCAGGTCGGTCCAGATGTCGTCGAATTCCTCCATCAGCATGTCGTTGCCCCGCCGTTGCGGGTTGATCCGCTGCCGGAACAGCACCTCGGCGCGGTACACGTTGCCGACACCGGAGATCACCTGCTGCGCCATCAACTGCGCCCCGATGCTGGTCTTCGACTGGGAGATCCGCGCCCAGGCCGCCCGTGAGTCGTCCCTCCAACGCAGCGGATCGGGACCCAGCCGGTGGTGGATCGTCTCAATTTCGTCGGTGGTGACCAGCTCGCACGCGGTCGGCCCGCGCAGGTCCGCCCAGTGGTCGTCGGTCTCCAACCGCAGGCGCAACATCCCGCGGGGCTCAGGTGCCGGAGCCTTACCGATCACGAACGAGCCGTACAACCCGAGATGGACGTGCAGATCTTCGCGCACCACCGCGGATCCGGTCGGGTTGGTCACCACGCGGGGTCGGCCGAAGAACATCACGAACAGGTGCTTTCCGTGCGCCTCGGTCAGCATCAGGCTCAACCCGTCCAGCCGGGCCGCACCGGCGGTGAAGCGGTCCTGCAGGCTCGATGCGCGGAGCGGCTTGTAGGCCAAGTCCCGGTGCAGGTCGCGGGCGAGCCGGTGAATGGTGTGGCCTTCCGGCAACGGGTTTCCTTCCGGGAGTGGGGTGGTGGATTTCGGTGGTGAATCGGCGCGAGCGATCCAACCGGGTGCAGGGTCGAGCGGGATCTCCGGGCCGGCTGAGACTGCCGGCGGGGCTCAGGGCGGCCGGGCCGGTGGGATGGCCATCAGCCCAGCAGCCACACCTCCACCTCATCGCCCGACTCCAGGTGGGTGACGTCCTCGGCGATGACGATCATGCAGTCGGCGCCCGCGAGCCAGGACAGCAAATGCGAGCCCGGCCCGCCCCAGGCCGCGACCGTTCCGGCGACGGCGTCCAGCTGGCCCCGACGGAACTGCCGCTTGCCCGCCGGTGAGTCCAGCGGCGCGGACAGCGGAGCGCGGACGATCGGCCGGGTGACGTCGGGATGACCCATGGCGGCGCGGATCGCCGGCCGCAGGAACACCTCGAACGAGACGTACGAACTGACCGGATTGCCCGGCAGGGTGACCACCGGGACTCCGCCGAAGCGACCCGCGCCCTGCGGCATCCCGGGTTGCATGGCGACCTTGGCGAACTCGACGCCCTGGTCGGTCAGCGCGTCCTTCACCACCTCGTAGGCCCCGGCCGACACTCCACCGGAGGTCACGATCAGGTCGATGCCGGTCGCGGCCCTGGACAGCGCCGCCCGCAGGTGGTCGACGTCGTCGGCGACGAAATGCTCGATGGTGACGCGGGCGCCGATCGCGGCCATCGCGGCCGCCAGCATCGGCGCGTTCGACTCGTAGATCTGGCCCGGTCCCAGCGGTTGTCCCGGCGCGACGAGCTCGGTGCCGGTGGACAGCACCAGGACCTGCGCCGGGCGGCGGACGACGATCTCCGCGAAACCCAGCGCGGCGGCGACGCCCACCTGCGTCGGTCCGACGACGCTTCCCGCCGCCAACACGACCGTCCCCGCGGTGACGTCCTCGCCCCTGGACCGCACGTGCACACCCGGCGGCGGTGCGCTGTCGATCCGCACGACGGACTCACCGCCGTCGGTCCGCTCGACCTGGACGATCACCTCGGCGCCCGGCGGCAGCGGGGCGCCCGTCATGATCCTCGCGGCGGTCCCCGGCGTCAGCGGTTGGGTATCCATCCGACCGGCCGGAATGTCCTGCGAGACAGGCAAGGTGACCGGCAGATCGGTGACGTCGGCGGCCCGCACCGCGTAGCCGTCCATGGCCGAATTGGCGAACGGGGGCAGGTCGATGGTTGCCACCAGATCCTGGGCCAGCACCAGTCCGACCGCCTCGGCCAGGGATAACGATGCCGGGCCGGTGGGTTCGACCAGCCCGGCGATCACCCTGGCGTGCTCTTCGACGGTGCGCATGGTTGCCATCCTGCCGACGGGGTCCGACAGCCTGTGTCCCGGGTGCGATAAGAGGCAGGTCAGGGCCGCTTCCGGCGGTCGGCCGGCGACGACACGGCTGTCGCCCGAGGCTGGTCGTGGGATCACCGTCGAGCACGATGGTCGGATGAGCCAGCCGCCGGCCCACCGCCAGCCCGACCGCGCCGAGCGGCTGCTGGCTGTGCTGGAAAGGGATGGCGGCCGTTGCGTCTGGTGTGGGCGGGAGTTCGCCGGACTCGTGCAGCCCACGACCGATCACCTCGTCCCGCGGGTGAAGGGCGGGCCGTCCTGGATCGAGAACGAGGTCGCGGCATGCCGACGGTGCAACGGCCAGCGGGGGCACAGTGCCCCGCTCGACTGGCTGCACGAGTGCGAGCGCCGCGGCTGGTCGCCGAACCCCACGGCGGTGACGGCGGCCATGCGGAGCCTGCAATCGGCGATCGCCTCGCGCGGCGGGCAGCGCCGCGCGGCCAGGTATCTGGATGCCCAGCGGCGGAGATGGGATCGGCCCTGACTCCCCGGGTGGGGGAGCGGTTGTGGCTGTCCGCGGGCTCGCCGACACATCCGCGCTATTCCCATTCCTGCCGGCGTCAAACCTGAATTACCGGCGCAATTGTTACGGCGGCCGATTGGCACATGGAATGTGAATGTTCATCGGTTGCTCAGGAAACATCTTGCGGCGGATGACGTCTCGCTGAGCGGCGAGGAAAGTGTCGCCAATTACTCAGATGATTTCGAGCACGGCAAATGAGCGCAGGCCCGCCCGTTTGCCGGATGGAATTGAGCGGACAAGCCCGGTATTTTCGTCGGACGTGCGCGGCGTCGGGGTTGACGCCGCATCATCTTTGGGGGGCACATGTTCCGTTGGCCAGGTTCCCGTGGTGTTCGGACGTCGGTGGCCGCGGGCGCCGCGGCGCTGTCCCTGTCGTTCCTGCTGGTCCCATCCGTGCTGGCCACGCCCGCGCCGGCTGCCTCGGGGCAGGCCGGGCAACTCCCGGTCGTTACCTTCGTGCGCGCGTCGACTGATGCCTCGTCGTCAGCAACCACGACGGCGGACACCTCGACAGCGAGCACGACTCCGTCGACCGAACCGACCGGCACCACGACCGACTCGCCGACGTCCGACCCGACAACGGACCCGTCGACGACCGTCACCACCACCCCACCGTCCGAGCAACCAGGGCCGGACATTCCCACGCTCGACTGGACGGCCTGCCGCGACGGTTTCCAGTGCGCGAAAGCTGTTGTGCCGCTGGACTACGACCGGCCGCTCGGGGCGACGATCACGCTGGCCCTGATCCGCCTGCCCGCCGCTGACCCGGCCCAGCGCATCGGTTCGCTCTTCGTCAATCCCGGCGGCCCCGGGGGATCCGGTGTCGACTTCGTTCGCGGCGTTGGCAAGTCGCTCCCGCTGGAGTTGCGGGCACGGTTCGACCTGGTCGGGTTCGACCCGCGGGGCATCGCCGCGAGCACCCCGTTCCGCTGCTTCGACACCTTTGCCGAGGCGCTCGCCGTCGTACCGCCGATGGCGTTCCCGGTCACCGCCGACGACGAAACGGTCTGGCGCGCTTCGGATCAGGCGCTCGCCTCGGCGTGCTCGGCCCGCGGTGGCGCGATCATGGACCACATGTCGACCGCGAACGTGGCGCGCGACCTCGACCTGCTGCGCCGGGCCGTCGGCGACGACCAACTGAATTACGTGGGCTTCTCGTACGGCTCCTACATCGGCGCGACCTACGCGAACCTGTTCCCGGACAAGGTCGGTGCGCTCGTCGTCGACGGTGTGCTCGATCCGGTGGCGTGGTCGACCGGCACCGGTGACGAGAGCGCCACCCTGCCGTTCACCACCAGGTTGGGCAGCGCTGACGGTGCGTCGAGCACGCTGGGCGAATTCTTCCGGCTCTGCGACGCGGCGGGCACCGACTGCGCCTTCGGCCCCGATTCGGCGGCGCGCTACGCCGCGCTGGCCGCGCGCCTGCTGGAGAATCCGATCGAGATCGAGGATCCGCTCGGCACGCTCCGGGTGACCTACGCCGATCTCGTCGGCACCACGCTCAGCGCGCTGTACTCGCCGATCGTATGGCCCGATTTCGCCGGGTACCTGGCCGCCGTGGAGGCCGCGGCATCGGCCGCCGACATCCGGCAGCACGTCTCCTCGCTCTCGGCGGCGCTGGGCATACACCTTGCGGCGCAAGAGGACTACCCGAATGTGGTGGAGAACTTCGCGGGCGTCGTTTGCGGGGAAACCGACAATCCCGCGACCTACGACGCCTGGCCGGCCGCAGCCGCGGCGGCGGACCAGCGGGCGCCCTACTTCGGGCGGCTCTGGACCTGGATCTCGAGCATCTGCCAGCCGTGGCCGGGTCAGGATGCGGACCGCTATGCCGGTCCCTGGACGGCGCAGACCGCCAACCCGGTGCTGGTGGTGGGCAACTCCTTCGACCCAGCGACGCCGTATGCGGGCGCACAGCAGGTGGCGAACCTGCTGCCCAATTCGACCCTGCTGACGTACGCCGGGTGGGGTCACACCGCGTTCGGCTCGGGCAACTACTGCATCGACAGCAAGGTGGTTGCCTACCTGATCACCAGGCAGCCGCCGGCGGCCGGGACGGTGTGCCAGCCGGACGGCTCCCCGTTCGGCCCGCTGGCCGCGCAACGAGCCCAGCAGGCAGGTCAGGCCGGATCCTCGATCCAGGCCGCGCTGGTCCCCGACATTGTGCGGCGGGCGATCCCGGACGCCGGCCGGTAACGCGGGTCGGGAGTCCGGTTCCCCGGCCACGGACCCGGGCATCGGTTCCGGCCACGGATCCGGACGGAGTCGGGCCAACCACTGGTGCCCGCCGGGCCACCGTGTACGACGGGGGCGGTGGCCCGGGCGCGACCGGGATCGGTCCCGCAAGATGTGAGGCGTGAACACCTTGCTGGCCGGGGTCTCTTCCCGGCGGATCCCGACGTCCCGGCTCACCGTCAACGTGTTGGAGGTGCCCGGCCGAGCCGGCGATCCGGTGGTGTTCGTGCACGGCAATGTTTCGTCCAGCCTGTTCTGGCAGACGACGATGCTCGCCCTGCCGGAGTCCTACCGGCCGATCGCGGTCGACCTCCGCGGCTTCGGCGAGACCGACCCGGCGCCGGTGGACGCGACGAGAGGGCTTCGCGATTTCGCCGACGACCTGGCGGCGACGGTCGACGCGCTGGAGTTGACCCAGTTCCATCTGGTCGGCTGGAGCCTGGGTGGCGGCGTCGTCCTGCAGTACCTCCTGGACGCGCCGGACCGGCTGGCCTCACTCACCCTCGTCGACCCGGTGTCCCCCTTCGGGTTCGGCGGCACCAAGGGCATCGACGGCGTCTTGTGCGACCCCAGCGGCGCGGGGTCCGGTGGCGGGTGTGTCAACCCCGACTTCCTGGCCAGGCTCGCCGCGGGTGATCGCAGCGACGACTCACCGCTCTCACCCCGCCAGGTGATGCTGACGCACTACGTCAAACCGCCACACGTGCCCGACCACGTCGACATCTATGTGGAGTCGATGCTGTCCACCCGGCTGGGCGACGACAACTACCCGGGCACGTCGACCGCCGCCGGGGTGTGGCCCGGAATGACGCCCGGCGACCGCGGAGTGCTGAATTCCCTTGCACCGACGCATTTCCGGATCGACGACCTGTCCGCGGTGGACCCCAAACCGCCCATCCTGTGGATCCGCGGCGCCGACGATGTGATCGTCTCGGACACCTCCCTGTACGACCTGGGATACCTGGGCTCGCTGGGCGCGATCCCGGGTTGGCCGGGCGCGGAGCAGTGGCCGCCGCAGCCGATGCTCGCGCAGACCCGCGGGGTGCTGGACGGGTACACCGCGACCGGCGGTGCCTACCGCGAGGTGGTCATCGCGGACTCCGGTCATGGGCCGCACCTCGACCATCCCGCGGAGTTCCTCGAGGCACTGCTCGGCACCCTGGAGGCAACCTGAGCTCGGTGATCCACCGATAGGCCGGTCAGCTGCGATCGGCGTGGAATTTCAGGGCGATCCCGACGAGCGAGACGGTGGGCAGCGCGGCGACCTCCGCGAGCGGCACCCACCGGGCCTCGTCCGACGAACCGCCGATTTCGTGGGTGAGGGCTCCGCCGACGATGCGCGCACGGAAGACGATGCGCAGCGAGTGCAGCGGGCCGGTGCCCGCGAGTATCCGGTCCGCGGGCGCGACGTACATCGAGTCCACGCCGAGGATGTCGACGATCTCGGTGTCGAAACCGGACTCTTCCCGGATCTCCCGGACGGCCGCCTGCTGAGGTGTCTCGTACTCCTCCATGCCTCCGCCGGGCAGCGTCCAACCGGTCCGACCGTGCTCGTTCCAGTGGGTGAGCAGGATCCGGTCGTCCACGACGATCACGCCGTAGGCACCCACCCTGACATCCACGGAGCGAGCGTACCGGCGGGCGTCAGCGGTGATCCGTCGTCGGCGCGCTGTCCAGCCGAGCCTCGGCAATTCCTGGTTCGAACAGTTCGATGGGGTTGCCCGACGGGTCTTCGGCCAGGATCTGCCGGCCACCCACCCCGGTGACGATCTCGTTCCGGAAGTGCACGCCGGCCGCCCGTAGATCGTCGACCAACCCGGCGAGATCGGGTATCTCGAGCATGAATCGATTCCATCCGCCCGGCGCCGGGACCGTGCCGTCGGGCATCGCCTGCCCGCCGCCGCCCCGGCCGCTCGGCGCGCTCAGCGCGAGTCGCAGATCGCCGCGATCGAGCATCGCGAAGCTGGCAGCGGGATGCATCACCTCGCGGAAACCCAATCGGCCGCAGTAGAAGTCGATCGCCTCATCGACGTCACGGACGATGTACCTGACGCTCACGGTCGGCATCTTTGCTCCTCTCGCACGCCTACCCCGGTGCACCGCTGGGCGATGCACCGGGGCCGTTGGGTTGCCCAGCGGTCAGGCGTGGGGCGGATCAGTGCACGGGGGCTCCGTGATTCGCCGTCCCAGCAGTGGAACCACTGGCGGCACCACCCGTCGGTGACGCTCCAGTTGTACTCGCCGTCGGGGCCGGGGCAAAGCCCGTCAGGTATGACGTCTTCGGCACCCCGATCCCGGTGACGGCGTCCCAGCCGTTCGTCACGGCGAGGCTGGAATCCTGGCCGAAAGTGCGCACGCTGTAGAGGATCCCGCCGGACGGATCGTTGCCGTTGGCGTAGTCCGCGCGCACGTCACCGGGTTGGCTCGGGGTCTTCTGCACGTCGGCGAACAGCGCCCGCGACTGGTAGAGCTTGGTGTTCAGCAAGCCGAGCCCCTTCCCGCCGCCGTGCTGGATGGCCAGCGCTGTCATCCCGGCGAACAGCGGGGAAGCCAGGCTGGTGCCGCCGATCCGGTACTCGCCGTACCGCACACCGTTCGGGAAGGTCTGCGTCTGGCCGATCAGCATGCCGGTGTTGGGATCGGCGTCCATGGCCACGTCGGGCACGGCCCGGCCGGGGGGAGCGGACGCCGGGAAGACGTTCTTCTGGTACGACGGCCGGTTGAACAAGGCCGAGAAGCCGCCGCCGGCGCCGTAGAGGAAGCCGAGCGGGGTCCAGGACTTCCCGTCCGCGGACAACGAGTATTTCTGGGTGCCCCAGCCGGACTGGAAGTTCAGCACGCCGTTGCTGATCGCGGTGGACGTGCCGCCCACGCTCGTGGCGTAGGGGTCGGAGGTCGGGTAGTCGGCCTGCTTGACACCCGAGCTGGCCAGCTCGTCACCGTTGTCGCCCGAGGACCACATCATGCTGATGCCCTGTGCCGCGCCCTGCAGCAGGACCTGCTCGTAGGCGGCGATCAGGTCACCGGTTGCGTTGCCCTCGACATCGCCCCAGGAGTTGCTCACCAACTGGGCCTTGTTCTCGTCGACCACCCGGGTCAGCGCGTCCAGCAAGTCGGCGTCGAAGCAGCTCGACGCAGCGTAGTACCGGATCTTCGCGTCCGGGGCCATGGCGTGCACCGCCTCGACGTCCAGGGTTTCCTCGCCGGACCAGCCGGACGGGTCGCACACATCCTGGTGGGTGTAGGAGCCGGGCAGATTCTCCGTCAATTGTCCGGCAACATAGGCGCCGTCGCCGTGATTCTGTGCATAGGTATCGGCGTCGGACGCGATTTTCTGCCAACGGTAGGCGTCGGTGATGGCGACGGTGACGCCCTTTCCGGTGAGCGTGGTGTCACCCTCGTAGGCGGCCCGGAATTGCGGTCCGGTATAGCCGCACGGCGCGTATGACAGGTATTTGCCCTGGAAAGGCGGCAGCGGCGTCTTGTAGTCGGCCTTGAATTTGGCCAGCACGTTTCCGTAATTGATGTTGCACGGTCGGGCGTTGACGAAAGACGGGGGTGGGGTCACGTCGGGAGTCACGTTGCGGTGGCTGAACTTGGTGACCGTGGTGTCCAGCCCGGTCACCGTGAGCACCGCGGCACCGATGGCGGCCGGCACGGTGACCGCTCCGGACGGGGCGGTGACGGTTTGACCGTCGTGCGAATAGGTGCCGAGGGTGACGCCGAATGCCTTGTTGAGCTGGCCGGTGACGCCACTCGCCGTGATGTAGCGGTGCGCGGCCTCCACGCCGACAATCGTCAATCCTTGTGCCTTCAGGTATGTCGACACCGCGTCCACGGTCGCCTGGGTCGGCTGATAGGCCGCGTTGTACTGACTGACGGTCAGCCATTGCCGGTACTGCGCCGACCGCGGGTCGGACAATGCCAGCACTTTCTGTTGCAGCGCAGCCGTCCCACCCTTGGGATTGAGGTACACCCGGACCGTCTGCGGCGCCGCGGCAAAGGTGGTCGCGCCGTTGACCTGCTGGGCTCGCGGCAGCCAGCGCGGCAGGGTGTTGTCGATGGTGACCGAGCCGGCCGGCACCGGCGACAGGGGTGCGGCCGACGCTGGAATCTGCGCGCCGAGCCCGACGACGACCGCGGCCGTGATGGCCACTGCGGCCGCCCGTCGGATGTGAAGAATTTTCATGAGTCCCCTGCCTGTTGGCGGATGATCGTGGGTTGCCTGGTCGGCCCGCGGGACATTACTCCGTCTAACAAGCGATGCGAAAGACCTGTGCCGAGGATTTCGATACGGTCTGTTCGGACGAATCAGGACGCCACGGGTAAACCACGCGCTTACCCGGTCGCTGACGCAAAAGGGATCTTTCCGTCGCGTTCGGCTCACTCTCTGCAGGGCACGACCGTGGGGCCAGAAATTGTCGTGTCCCGAGTTTGAGTTGGCCGGGGCGGGGAGGAGACGCCGGCCGCGGCCCGGGGTGTGGCTGCGTCAGGTGCCGGCGGCCACCCGCTGCGCCACCTCGGCCGCGGTCATCTCCCGGCCGCCGCGACGGGCCACCTCGTCCGCCATTTCCTGCCGCTGCTCCAGGGCGCAGACGGCGATCGCCGAACCGGTGGGAAGCCGGGCGTCGAGCAGCAGCACCAATGCCGACAGTTCGTTCGGGGTTTCCTCCGCCTCGACGACACCGGCCTGTGCGGCGCCGGCCCGCCAGAGGTCCTCCATCTCGCCGGGCTCGCGACCGCGCAGGTACTTGATCCGGCCGGCAACCACCACCCGGTCGGCGGCCGCCGCGGCCATCGCTCCCATGGCGTAGATCGCCTCGTCCGTGCGGTCGCCTGCAGTGCCGACCACCACGGCCAGCACCCCGCCGGGCCGACGCAGCGCGCCGGCGACCTCGAGCAGCGAAGCCAGCGAAGCCTCGTTGTGCGCCAGGTCCAGCACGATCGCCGTGCCGTCCAGGAGGTAGACGTTCAGCCGACCCGAATTGTGCTGGGCTCCCGAGGTGAAGCTCGCCAGGCCGGCTCGGACCGCCTCCAGCGACACCCCGACGGCCAGCGCGGCGGCGGTCGCCGCGAGCGCGTTGGCCACGTTCACCCGGGACGCGCCGGCCAGGGTCAGCGGGACCTGCGCGACGGGCATCACCACGGTCGGGTCGTGTCCTCGGCCGAGCACCACGATCTGCCCGTCGACCACCGTGATGGCCCGCCCGCCCGCCTCCAGAGCCTCGTCCAGGTAAGGGTTCTCCGGATCCGGCGAGTAGAACCACGGCCGCGCACGGGAGACCATCCGCATCTCGCGCACCAGCGGGTCGTCGGCGTTGAGCACGGTCCAGCCGTTGGCCTTGGTGATCCGGACGACCACCGACTTGACCTCGGCGAGCTGCTCGATGGTGTGCACGCCGAGCAGCCCCAGATGGTCCTCGCTGATGTTGGTGACCACCGAGACGTCGTTGGTGGCGGTGCCGACGCCGCGCAGCAGGATCCCGCCGCGCGCGGTTTCCGTCACCGCGACCTGTACCCGCGGGTCGTCCAGCACCCGGGCCGCGCCGCCCGGACCCGACCAGTCACCGGTCTCCACGACCTCGCCGTCGATGACGATGCCGTCCGTCGAGGACCAACCGGGTACCCGGCCGCCGGCCTTGATCAGGTGCGCGATCAGTCGGGTGGTGGTGGTCTTGCCGTTGGTACCGGTCACCGCGATGACCGGGATGGCCGGACGGAGCGGGCGCACCGTCTCGCCCGGGTCGTGTCCGGCCAGCGCGCCGGGGATCTCGCCGAGCGCGATCACCGGGTCGATGCCGTACTGGGTGATCGAGGCGAACGCTCTGGCCACCGCCTCGCCGAACAGCTCCGCGGTGCCGCGGTGCCGGAACGGGAAAGCGGCGATCACGGTGTGGTCGTCACCCGGCCTGGCCACGGCGGCGACCCGGGTGGAGATGGTGCCCGCCGCGCGACGGACCACTGCGGCGGCCAACTCGGCGGCGGCCTGCGCCCGGGCCGGCGAGTCAGGGAGTCCGACGTTCGGGTGGCGGACCCGGAGGGCGCGCTGCCAGGCCACCACATCGGCGGGCTCGGCGCTCAACACCCCGCTGGCGTCCAGGGTCAGCTTGATCGCCGGCCTGGCGAAATACAGGTTCGGGCCGGTCAGCACCCGCAGTTCCACCGGATGACCGAGGTCGGGGTCGAGCTGATCCATGCAGGAACCCTAATCCGAAAATGAAGGTGACAACGGCGCCTTGATCCGTCGGCCGAGGCTGTGGGCTGGGCCGGCTGACGAGCTGGCTCGCCTGGTTCAGGCGGCGGGTTCGAGGGTGACTTTGTCACCGAGGGCTTGGAGTTCGCGGACGTGGTTGCGGGCGCTGTGGTTGCGGTTGACGCGTGAGTCGTAGTAGCCGGGGCCAAGGTCGATGAATCGTTTCTCCTCGTCGCTGAGCAACTCCCACACGATGATGAGAATGATCTGCCGACCGCGACGATGGCTCGTTTCTTGCCGCGGCGTTTGGCGATCCGCCGATACCGTTCGCCCAGGAACGTCTTGGTGCGACCAGCAGGTCAACCAATCCGCCATCGCCAGCAGCGAGCGGGTCATCGTCGTGTACGTGCGGACCTCCTGCATCCGCCGCGCCCGCGGTCCCTGACCGGGTACCCGGACGCAGCACACCACCTCGGCCTTCCCGATATCCAGCGCTGCGACACGCGCGATGATCTCCTGATCGTCCAGCGCGACTTGCACCCTGCCCACCTCCACTCGACGCACCAACGGCGGGGCGGTCGCCCGCGGGAGCTGCAGGGAAACGGCGAATCCAGTCCTCGTGCTCGAAGCAACATTGAAGGGCCCGTACACGCAGCTCTCAGCGCCCGACTAATGAACGGCCTCGAAGGACCAAGGAAGCACGACGTCAGCAGGCGACCCGACCACCATTTTCAGCCCGGAAGGGCCGCCCCGCAGGGGCGCTGATGACTAATGAGATCGGCGCGGCCCGGCTCGGCCGCCCGGCCGGTCGGGTGGTCGTGGCTTCCCGGCCGCTCGTTGATCGGCGGCGCAGTGGGGGGTGATCACCATTTGGGGACGCAGGCGGGTGTGTGGCGCCGGTGGGCGTCCCCCAGTGGTGATCTTGGTCAGATGCTGGTGGGACTGGCGGGGGCGGCGTGCGGCAGTGTGGTGAGTGCCGGGGCCAAGGTCGGCTGGCGCGCCTTCCCTGCGGTGGCGTGCGTCACCGCTAGCGTCCGGGGCGTGTCAGGCGACGGCGCCGGGGAGTGTATTGGCCGGTACCGGCTGTGCGAAGCGATCGGGCGCGGGGGATCGAGCGTGGTCTACCGCGCCATCAACGAGCACCGCGCGACCCTGCCGCGGGTGGTTGCGGTGAAGGTCGCGATGCACGAACGCTGCGCCGACGAGGGCTTCCGCCGCGCCTTCCTGGACCAATCGAGGGTATCGGCGGTGATCAACCACCCCAATGTGCTGCCGGTGCTGGACGCCGGCGAGGACGGCGGGCTGCCGTTCCTGGTGATGCCGCACGTGCGCGGCGTAGACCTGTCCCGGCAGATCGCCGCGCACGCGTTGACCGTCGGCCGGGTGCTCGCGCTGCTGGGTCAGGTGGCGTCGGGCCTGGATGCGCTGCACCGTTGCGGGTTGCTGCACCTGGACGTCAAACCCGCCAACGTGCTCGTCGGACAAGCTGGGCAGGCACCCTCCGGAGTGGCCAGCCCGGGCCCGCTGGAAGGTTGGAGCGGGCGTACCTGGCTGATCTGGGCATGTGCCGGTTCTGGGCGGAGCGGCCGACGGTGCCCGATCATGGTTCTTCCGGGGCGGATCGTGGTGGTGCCGGCTTCGCCGGTCGGGATGGTGCCGGTCGGGATGGTGCCGGCGGGATGGTGCCGGTCGGGATGCGCCGGTCGGGACGGTGTTGTTCAAGACGCTGCTGGTCGCGATCGCGCTGGTCGGGACGGTGCCGATCGGGATCGCGCTGGCCAGAATCGGCTCGGTCGTGATGGGGCGGGTGCGGCCGACGTCGGGGGCGATTTTGTCGGTTCGCCGCGGTACGCATCGCCGGAGCACCTGCGCGGCACCGGAGTCCGCGCCACCGCCGATGTCTACTCGCTGACCTGCGTGCTGTTCGCCTGTCTCGCCGGTCGGCCGCCGTACGTCGGCGACGTTCCGACTGTCGTCAGCGGCCACCTGGCAGGGCGGGTGCCCTCGCTGGCCGGGCTCACCGCGCTGCCGCGTCAGCTGGACGGGGTCATCCGGCGCGGCATGCATCCTGATCCGCGCGCTCGGTTCCGCACGGCCGGGGAACTGGTCGCCGCGGCAGGCGAGGCGCTGCGTCACCGAGAGCATCGCCTCGCCGGCTCGATGGTCGGTGCATGCTGGGTGCAGTGGGGCCGACGGGGTCGGTCTGATTCAGCTCGGCACCGGACGCCAGGGGGCCATCGGTCCAGTCGGCGACGGAGCTGCGGTTTACTGTTCGCGCGACTGTCGCCAACTGTCGCCTACTGTCCCCGGGGGCCGCAACGTGTTCCGGGCCCTGCCCCGTACGCCCACCGTCGGCGCCGATGAGCCTTGCACTCTCCCCCCGGGAGTGCTAAACCTGGTGACTGGCACTCGGTCATGCCGAGTGCCAGGTCGGTGCGGTGAGAATTCGCCGGTCCGGGACCACCGATGGTAGCCGGGCCTGGGGGGTTCGTCCGTCGCGGGCATCGCCGCCGTCCAGCACACCGTCAAGCTGCTGACCGCGTCCTCGGGCCATTGCGCCCCAGGGACCGGCGAATCTGGAGGACCAACACCTCATGTCCAAGCTGATCGCTTTCGATGAGGAAGCGCGTCGCGGGCTCGAGCGCGGGATGAACATCCTCGCCGACGCCGTCAAGGTGACGCTGGGGCCGCGCGGCCGCAATGTCGTCCTTGAGAAGAAGTGGGGCGCGCCGACCATCACCAACGATGGCGTGTCCATTGCCAAGGAGATCGAGCTCGAGGACCCGTACGAGAAGATCGGGGCCGAGCTCGTCAAGGAAGTTGCCAAGAAGACCGACGACGTCGCCGGTGACGGCACCACCACGGCCACCGTGCTGGCCCAGGCCCTGGTACGCGAGGGTCTGCGCAACGTGGCCGCCGGCGCCAACCCGCTCGGCCTGAAGCGCGGCATCGAGAAGGCCGTCGAGGCCGTCGCCGCGCAGCTGCTGGCCGACGCCAAGGAGGTCGAGACCAAGGAGCAGATCGCTGCCACCGCCTCGATTTCCGCCGCTGACCCGGCCATCGGCGAGCTCATCGCCGAGGCGATGGACAAGGTCGGCAAGGAAGGCGTCATCACCGTCGAGGAGTCGAACACCTTCGGGCTGGAGCTGGAGCTCACCGAGGGCATGCGCTTCGACAAGGGCTACATCTCGCTGTACTTCGCCACCGACGCAGAGCGTCAGGAGGCCGTGCTCGAGGACCCCTACATCCTGCTGTTCGGCTCGAAGATCTCGGCCGTCAAGGATCTGCTGCCGCTGCTGGAGAAGATCATCCAGTCCGGCAAGCCGCTGCTGATCATCGCCGAGGACGTCGAGGGCGAAGCCCTTGCCACCCTGGTGGTCAACAAGATCCGCGGCACCTTCAAGTCGGTTGCCGTCAAGGCCCCCGGCTTCGGTGACCGCCGCAAGGCCATGCTGCAGGACATCGCGATCCTGACCGGTGGCCAGGTCATCACCGAGGACGTCGGCCTCAAGCTGGAGAACACCGACATCGCGCTGCTGGGCACGGCCCGCAAGGTCGTCGTGACCAAGGACGAGACCACCATCGTCGACGGTGGCGGCGACGCCGAGCAGATCGCCGGCCGGGTCTCCCAGATCCGTTCCGAGATCGAGAAGTCGGACTCGGACTACGACCGGGAGAAGCTGCAGGAGCGGCTGGCCAAGCTGGCCGGCGGCGTTGCGGTGATCAAGGCCGGAGCCGCGACCGAGGTCGAGCTCAAGGAGCGCAAGCACCGCATCGAGGATGCCGTCCGCAACGCCAAGGCTGCGGTCGAAGAGGGCATCGTTGCCGGCGGTGGCGTCGGGCTGCTGCAGGCCGCCATCAAGGCGTTCGAGAAGCTCGAGCTGACCGGTGACGAGGCCACGGGCGCGAACATCGTCCGGGTCGCCGTCGAGGCCCCGCTCAAGCAGATCGCGATCAACGCCGGTCTCGAGGGTGGCGTCGTGGCGGAGAAGGTCAAGGGCCTGCCCGCGGGTGAGGGCCTTGACGCCGCCACCGGCGAGTACAAGGACCTGATCAAGGCCGGGATCATCGATCCCGCCAAGGTCACCCGGTCCGCGCTGCAGAACGCCGCGTCCATCGCCGCGCTGTTCCTGACCACGGAGGCCGTGGTTGCGGACAAGCCGGAGAAGGCGTCGGCCGGTGCCGGCGGCGGCGGAATGCCGGGCGGCGGGGACATGGACTTCTGAGTCCTGCTCCTGCAGTTCCTGCTCCACGCTGATTCAGTTACCACGAGGGCGGTCCCACTTCGGTGGGGCCGCCCTCGTGGCGTTGCGGGGGTTGTTGGCGAGTCGGGGTCCGGGCGGCAGGGCTGCGGGTGGGATCCGGGCCTCGTCGTGACAACCGCAGCTGCGACCGGACAACGTGCGCGGCGGTTGTTGGGACGCTGCAGGGGTTGTTGCGAGCGGGCGGCCGGGGCTGCTGCGGCGGACACGTCGTGAGAACCGTCCAGCTGCTGGGCAACCGCGCGGCGGTCGTCGCGACGCGCGGCGGTGTTGGGCTCGCGAGCGCGCAACGCGGGGTTGCCGCGTCGCGGCGTTGTTGCGGACGCTGCAGGGGTTGTTGCGAGTGGGCGGACGGGGCTCCGGGCCCCGGGCCCGCCGTCACAACGCCAGCTGCTTCCGGACAACTACGCGGCGGCGCCGAGTTGTCCCCATGGCGTGAGCTGTCCACAATCTGGCGCGGAGGGTCGCGCGCGGCGGCGCGGAAAAGTCAGCATCATCGGATGTCGCCCGAAGCCCGCGCAGCGTTGCCGACCGTCCTGCACCGGAAGGAGCTGCTGGCCGCCGGGGTGACCGAGGACGAGATCCGCACGGCTCGGCGAACAGGGGCTTGGACCAGGCTCCACCGCGGCGCGTACTGCGCCTCGGACGCGATGCCGTCCGAAAAGGAGCTGGTGCATCAGCTCCGGGCCGTCGCGATCGCTTCCCGATCACCACATCTCGTGCTGAGTCATGTATCGGCTGCGGCGGTGCACCACCTTCCGATCTGGGGAACCGATTTGTCCGTCGTGCACCTGACCAGGCTGAGCGCCTCGGGCGGCCGTACCGGCCCTGGCCGTCGGGTGCATGCCATCGAACTCCGGCCGGCAGAGGTCGTGGTCCACGGTGGGGTCCGGGTGACCTCGGTCGCCCGGACGCTGATCGACGTGGGCTGCACCGCTGGATTCGCGACGACGGTCATTGCCGCCGACGCCGCGCTGCACCGTGCCGCCGTCGACCCCCGAGGCGTTGGCCGCTGCGCTCGGTAGGACCCGGCACCGCCGTGCGGCCGCCGAGGCTCGACGAGCGCTCATGTTCGCGGACGGTCGGAGCGAGAGTGCGGGCGAATCCCTCACCCGGACTGTGATGCGTCGCTCTGGGCTTCCGGAGCCGGGCGTTCAGATCACGATCTACGCACCGGATGGCACGTTCATCGGTCGGGCCGACCTGGGGTACCCGGAGCTCGGTGTGCTCATCGAGTTCGATGGCTTGATCAAGTACTCGAAGCTACTGAAGCCTGGCGAGAGCGCGCCGGATGTGGTGCTCGCCGAGAAGCTGCGCGAGGATCGCCTGCGCGACATGGGATATCTGGTCGTCAGACTGGTCTGGAGCGAGCTGGCGGATCCGGTGGCCGTTGCCCGGAAGATCACTACCAAGCTCGAGCAGGGTCGCAGGATCGTCGCAGCAGGGGGTATCAGCGGAACCTGGACCGCCGAGCCGGAGCTTCGCATTCCGCGCTGACGCTGTGAACAAGGCCCACGGCAGGCGTGAGCGGCCTCGTGACAACCGCTGCGGGCACCTGACAACCGGCGCGGCGGTTGTGGTGACCCCGCGGGGGTTGTTGCGATGGTGACGGAAGGCCACGTGACAACCGGCGCGGCGGTTGTGGTGACCCCGCGGGGGTTGTTGCGAGGGGCGACTCTGCTGCGGCGGTTGTGCCGACACGGCGGGGGTTGTTGCGATGGTGACGGAAGGGCACGTGACAACCGGCGCGGCGGTTGTGGTGACCCCGCGGGGGTTGTTGCGAGGGGCGACTCTGCTGCGGCGGTTGTGCCGACACGGCGGGGGTTGTTGCGACGGCGCGGTCCTGCTGCGGGCGGTTGTGGTGACCCCGCAGGTTGTTGCGATGGTGACGGAAGGGCACGTGACAACCGCTGCTGCCACGTGACAACCGGCGCGGCGGTTGTGGCGACGCTGCGGGGGTTGTTGCGAAGGTGGACGGGCCGCGCCGCTGCCGATGCTGCCGATGCGTGGCCGCTGCTACGGCTCGCGGCTCTGTTACGGCTCGCGGCTCTGTTACGGCTCGCGGCTCTGCTACGACTCCCGGCCCTGATGCGGCCGTGGCGCTGATCGCGAGGGGTCGGCGGCCCAGCGCGACACACCGAGCGGAGAACCGGCCCGGCGTGTCAGAGTTTGTTGGGGTGGTTCGTGGCGCCGCGACCTCCGGCGGCTTCGACCCGCCGCTCAACGGGAGGTGCCGCCGTGTCCGCCGAGGTGATTCCTGAACCGACGCCGGTGGTGCCCATCTCTCCGCCCGCGCAGGCGCCGGCCGGGCATGTGATCGTCTGCGGTCTCGGCGGCATCGGCATGCGGATCACCGAGCAACTGCGCCGGGCGCAGCAGGCGGTCACGGTGGTCGAGGAGTACGCCGACCGCACCCAGCTGGAGGTGGTCATCGGCTGGGGGGTGAGCACCGCCCCGCCGTTCGGCACCTCGGCGGCGACCCTGGAAGCAGCGGGCATCCGCACCGCACGGGCTGTCGTCTGCGTGCTCGACGACGAACTGAAGAACCTCGAGATCTCCCTGGTGGCAAGGGAAATGAGCCCGACCGTGCGGGTGGTGACGCAGCTGGGGAATCAGGCGATCGGGCATGCCATGGCGGAGCGGAACGGGCCGGGCGCGGTGCTGGACGTCGCGAGCCTGGCCGCCCCGGCAATCGTGGAGGCGTGCCTGAGCCGGCGCATCCATGAGGTGACGATCGGCGGCGAAGCGTTCCTGGTCGCGATGCTGCCGGTCGACAGGTCAGATTCGCTGCGCGGCCTGTACGGCGATCTGGCGCCGATCTCGGTGGTCAGACAGGTCGGCGCGGACGTCGACGACACCGTGCTGATCTGCCCCAACCGCGACTTCTTCGTCGAGCCCGGGGACGTGGCGGCGATGCTCGGCACGCCGGCCGAGTTCAAGCAGCACAAGGTGGACCTTCGCGATCATGCGGACATGCCCGATCCGCCGCGCACCGCCAGTGCGCCGGCCCGAGTGATGGCGGTGCTGTCCGGTATCGCCAAGGATTTCGACCCCTTCTTCTACAAGGCGCTCGCGGCCGTTGTCGGCCTGCTGACGGTGTCGACGCTGCTGCTCTGGGTGACCTACCACCGACCCGGCATGAGCGCGTTGGACGCCATGTACTTCTCCGTGGAAACCGTCGCCACCGTCGGCTACGGGGACTTCAATTTCATCGACCAGGAGCCCTGGCTGCGGATGTGGGCGATCTTCCTGATGATCGCCGGGGTCACCACCATTGCGATGATGATGGCGTTCCTGTCCGACATGTTGATCAGCCGCCGGCTGAACGACTCCACCGGCCGCCGTCGCGCCCGCGGGATGTCCGGGCACGTCGTCGTCGTCGGGCTCGGCGCGTTCGGGATCCGGGTGGCCAGCGCGCTGGTGCAGGCCGGCCAGCGGGTGGTCGTCGTCGAGCGCGACCGGGAGAACCGGTTCCTGTCCGAGGCACAGGACCTGCGGATACCGGTGATCTTCGGGGACGCGACCCAGCGCTCGACGCTGGACGCGGCCAGGCTGAGCACAGCGTCGGCGGTGGCGGTGATGACCAGCAACGACATGGTGAACATCGAGACCGCCATCGTCGTGCACGACTCGTTCGGCTCGCCGTCCCAACCCGAGCGGATACCCGTCGTCACCAGGGTTTTCGACCGCGCCCTCGGCCGCACCACGGCCAGGCGGTTCGGCTTCCAGCACGTGCAGTCGACCGAAGAGCTGACCGCGCCGTGGTTCGTCGGCGCCGCGCTCGGGCTTGACGTCCTCGGCTCGTTCTCGATCGCCCAGCGGACCTTCATGGTCAGCCGGCTGGCGATCGAGCCGGACAGCGGGCTGGCCGGGCTGACCATGGGTCGGCTGTCCGCGAACACCAGGGTGGTGGCGCTGGTCCGGGCGTCGAGCGGGCTGATGGAGCACCCGCTGCATCGCACCACCCGGTTCGAGGCGGGCGACCTCGCCTACCTGGTCGGCCCGTACGAGGAGTTGCTGGGAGTGCTGCGGCAGTCGCGGGTGCGCTCGGGGTGAGGGTCGGTCGGGCCCGGTGACGCGTCCCGCGGGGTCCGGTGGGCGGGTCGGCCGGGCCAGGTTGCGAGCCGACCGGATCTGAGGCGAGACGGGCCCACCTGTATCGTCTGTGAAGGCCAGCCTAACCAAACAATCGGCCGTTGGGGTCGGTCCCGGGATTCAGAACGGTCGGGCCGTTCGAGTCCAACGAGACGGCGGCAACGCGGACCAGCCGTTGAATGACGCCGCTGGCGGTCGCAGAACCGTCGCATGGCGAGCAAACCACGACCGCATCACCTTCGAGGACAGACATGGCACGAGCAGGGCACGCCGGCCGGTGGCACGTCACGGCGACGGTTCCTCGGCGGAGCTGCCGTCGCCGGTGTCGGTCTGGCGGCCGGCGCGGCGGTGGCCACCGGCTACGCGATCACCTCCGCCAACGACCCCTCGAACGGAGAGCAGGAAGCATCGACCGGCGGCTGCGGTTGACGAGGCGTCGGCGGCGGTGCTGTTCTACGGTCCGCGACAGGCGGGCATCACCACCGCGCAGCAGGAGCGGCTGATGTTCGCCGCGCTGGACGTCACCACCACCGACGTCCAGGAGCTGCAACGGATGCTGGGCCGGTGGGCGGCTATCGCGGCCCGGCTCACCGCGGGCAAGGCGGTGAGCGATTCGCCGGTCAGGACCGAGCAGGCGCCATTCGATACCGGCGAGGCGATGGACCTCGGTCCGCATTCGCTGACCATCACCGTCGGGTTCGGGCCCAGCCTGTTCGACGAGCGGTTCGGGCTGGCCGACCGGATGCCGGCGGAACTGACCCCGTTCGGCACCATCCCGGGCGATGCGGTGATGAAGCCGGCCATCTCCGACGGCGACCTGTGCATCCAGGCCTGCGCCAATGATCCGCAGGTGGTGTTCCATGCCATCCGCAACATGGTCAGGGCCGCCCGCGGGACCGCCGTGCTGAAGTGGTCGCAACTGGGCTTCGGCCGGGCGTCGGCCACCGGCGCCGGGCAGACGACGCCGCGGAACCTGATGGGTTTCAAGGACGGCACCAACAACATCCATGCCGACGACACCGCGGCGCTGGACCAGCACGTCTGGGTTCCGGCCGGCGCCACCACCCCGAGCCCGACCGGCGACGCGACCGCGACCGGCTGGATGGTGAACGGGTCCTACCTGGTGGCCCGCAAGATCCGGATGGAGATCGAATCCTGGGATACCGATCCGCTGACCGATCAGGAGCGGATCTTCGCCCGGCACAAGGATTCCGGAGCCCCGGTCACCGGCGGCGAGGAATTCACCCCGATCGACTACGCGAAGCGCACCGACACCGGTGAGCTCGCGGTCGACGTCAATGCTCACGTCAGGCTGGCGTCCCCGGAACAGAACGCCGGGATCAGGCTGCTCCGGCGCGGCTACAACTACACCGACGGTCAGGATCCGGACACCGGCAAACTCGCCGCCGGGTTGTTCTTCATCGCGTTCCAGCGAGACCCGCAGGCCCAGTTCAAGGTCATCCAGACCCGGCTCGGGAAGTCCGACCTGCTCAACGAGTACATCGCGCACATCGGCGGCGGGCTGTGGGCCTGCCCGCCCGGGGTCAGCGGCCCGGGCGACTGGTTCGGCAAGGCGCTGTTCGCCTAAGGCCGGACCAGGTGCTTCGACAGACGCCGGTTTCCACGGCCATCCTCGTCCAGGCCAGGTCGCCTCGTTCTCGTGCCGCGCACTCAGCCGGGTCCAGCTGTCAGAGCGAACATCCGACCAGCCACACGTGCCCGAACGGGTCGACGATGCGGCCGTCACGCTCGCCGTACTCCCGGTCGGCCACCGCGAAGACCACCGTCGCGCCATGCTGGACCGCAGCGTCGACGGTGGCGTCGACCGCCGCTGTCGTCGGCACTCGCAGGCTCAGCAGCACCGGCGTGCCGCCCAGGCTGAGTGGGTCGTGGTCGTACCGGTCGGCGTCCTTGAGGTAGAAGCCGGCTCCACCGATGGTCAGCTCGGCGTGTGCCGTCGCGCCGGCGTCATCGGTGAAACGGACCAGTTCGGTGGCACCGAACGCCGCGGTGTAGAACTCGATGGCCGCCTGGGCACCGGCGACGATCAGCCGCGGGCGGAGTGCGGACGTCGCACCCGAGGCGGCCGGCCCCGGGGGCGTCGAAGTGGGAGTCGTCATGCCCACCATCCTGGACGACCCCGGTCGCCGCGTCCCGCGGAAAACGGAACGGCGGATGCGACCCGCGGGCACGGCAGGACACCGGGGCGGCGTCACGGTGCGGCACTACCGACTACGGCTTGGGCATGATGAGCCAGGCCAGCAGGTAGGCCAGCAGGCCGCCGCCGAAGAGCAGCGCGAGCGCCACCGTGATGACGCGGACGAGCGTCGGGTCGACGTTGAAGTACTCGGCAATACCGCCGCACACGCCGGCGATCTTCTTGTCGGTGACGGACAGGGTCAACCGCTTGGCGGGGCGATCGGGGTAGTTGGTCATACTGCCAAGTCTGGCGGGCCGGTCCGGCCGGGGGATCGGGGCGCTCCCCGAGTCATCCCTGTGCCGTGCCAGACACGACCCTGACCCGTACCCCGAGACAGCGACGTCACGGCTGATAGGAATCGATGCCCGAAGCGCCTTCCAACCAGGTCAACGGGGTCATCCCGGCCGGGGCGTCGGGATTCGCGGTGGCCATCGCCGACACCCTGGTGGCCGGCAGCGCGGACTTGACCGGCAGCGCCGGGTCCGCCGGACCGAACAGGGATTCCACCGAGGACGGCCCGGTCGTGGTGATGGCCAGGTCGATTTCGGTGCGAGTGAGTGCCCGGTCGGTGCAGGCCTGGGTGAGCAGTCGCGTCCAGATCGCCGCGGTGGCGTAACCGGCCAGCAGGCGCGGGCCTGGTTCGGTGCCGCCCGCCTTGGCATACGCGGCGGTGACGACGGCGGCCGCCGGGTAGTCCGACCCGATGGCCGGGGTGGGCAGGCTCACCAGCACCCGTCCGGCCCTGGCTGCGGCCAGTCCGGCCTCGTCCCACCGGGCCGGGTCGTAGCCGTCGGTGCTGGTCACCACGGTCGTGTTGGACGGGACGGCTGCGGCCAGCCCGGACGTGGTCTGCGGGTCGGTGAAGGCCAGCACGACCGGTACGCCCTGCCAGTCAGGCGGAGCGGCGCCGGCTTCCGCGGTCCGGACATCGAGGGTGACCTGGTTCTGTGCGGCCCACCAGTTGGCCCCGGTGAGGGCGTTCGCCGCCGACGGGCTCTGATCGGTCAGCACGCCGACCGTGGCGCCGTCCTCCAGCCGCCCGGATTGCGCCAGGTAGTCCAGCGCGTTGATGGCCAGGATGTCATCGGTGGCGCCCATCACGATCGGGCGTGACGGGCCCAGTTGGGCTGACGTGCCGGTCGGCGTCAAGGCCGGGATCTGGTCGGCGGAGATTCGGGTGGTCAGCGTCGCTGCGTCGGCCGTCGCCGGCAACGTGATCAGCCCGAGCGCGGACCGCCCGACGGCGTCATAGGCTCCCGCCGCGTCGGCCGGCACGCCGGCCGCGCCGTTCGTCATGACCTGTACGGAGCGACCGCACAGCCCGCCGGCGGCGTTGACCGAGTCGCGCCACAGGGTCACGCCCTGGGTGAACCCACGATCGCGCGCGGGATCCACCAACATTCCGAGGGTGATGGTCGAGTCGGTGACGCCTGGTCCGGTCACCAGGCCGTCCGGGGTGACGGGCGTGATCGACACCGGGGTCGATGCCACGGCGGTGGTGCTGGCCGGGATCGGGTCATCCCCGGCGGTGCAGCCGGAGATCGTCAGCGCGGCGGCCAGCAGGGCGAACGACCCGACGGCCCGGCCGCGACGGCCGGCGGCCGGCCACCGGTAGGTCACCCGGCCACGCTACCGGCCACCGCCGGTGGCCTCGACGGACGCCGACCCGATCGACGCGACCGGCGGCGTCGGAAAGGGCCCGCGCCCCGGGTGCGACGGACTGCAACCGTTCGATCGTCACACCACGATTAGAGGCCAACGGAGGGTGATCGGCGGCCGCAGAGCACCTACTCGAGGGATGAATCAAGGACCCGATGGGTGGCATCATGAGACCCGCGGATGCACTGCGTGAGTGGTCGCCGGTCCGGATCCAAGCGTGGGGGGACGCGCCAGCACGCACAAGGAGGGGCGCTCGTGGGGAAGGCGCTGCGTGTTCTGCGTTCGCGCTCGCGACCCCTGCTGGTGCTGGCCTGTGCGGCGGCGGTGCTGGCCACCTTCGTCGTCGCGTGGCGGCAGCCCGGTTTCGCGGAGGTGCCGCCCGCGCCGGACGACCGATCGGTCTGGGTGGTCAACGACAACCGGTTGCTGGTCGGTCGGATCAACGCGGGGATCGCCGAACTGGACTCCGCCGCGGTGCTCCGGGGAGCGAGCCAGGTGCTGCAGGACTCGACGGACCAGGGTGCCGGCAAGGTCGCGATGATCGATGCGACCAAGCACGAACTCCAACTGCTGGACACCGCGACCGTGACCTTGGGCGCCCGGGTGTCACTTCCGGCCGACGCCGATGTCGCCATCCGGGGCCGCACCGTTGCGGTCGCCGATCGGACAGATGGCCGGCTCTGGGTCGGCAGCAGCGCCGCGATGGAATCCGTCGACTCCCGGCTGATCCCCGCGGCCGTCACGCTCGGTCCGGATCCGGCCGTCGCCGTGTCGACCGGGGGCACCGTCTTCGCGACCGCGGCCGGGTCGAACGCGCTGGTCAGCCTGTCCCCCGGGCAGCGTTCGGCATCGACGGACATGCCAGGCGGACCGCTGCCCCCACCGGGTCCGGCGGGCGCGGGAAGCGTGCAGGTCACCGCGGTCGGCGAGACTCCAGTGGTGCTCGACAGCGCTGACTCCTCGCTGCGGGTGCTCGGCCGACGGATCGCCCTGACCGATGTGGCGGGTGCTGTGCTGCAGCAGCCGGGTCCCAGCGCCGACTCCGTGGTGCATCGCGACCACCGGCGGACTGCTCAGCGTCGGCCTGGATGACGGTGCGGTGCGCACCCTTGCCCAGTCGGCCGGCGATCCGGTGGCGCCGGTGGTGAGCGGTGGCTGCGCGTACGGGGCGTGGATCGGCCGGCCCGCCGCGCCCGGCCCGAGGGCCTCGACTGATGCCGCCGTGGCCGTCTCTTCCTGTGGGGCGCAGGCCGTGCCGACCGCGTTGACCGGCGCCGGCCGCGAACCGGCATCCGGCCCGGACAGCTACCAATTCCGCCAGCGCGGATCGGCGGTGGCGCTCAACGATGCGGCCTCCGGGCAATCCTGGGTCCCGGCCCGGGTGGGCGGCGACACCAGCGGCGACGGCGCGTTCCGGCTGGTGGACAACTGGGCGGACGTCGCCCCGCCGGACCCCACCACCAACGACGCCGCCACCGAGAACGAGGCAAGGACCACCGACGACCTGCCCAAGCTGCCGCCGGACTGCACCGGGGTGCCGATCGGCGTGCCGGGCGCCGCGGACGACACCTACGGCGTCCGGAGCGGGCGGGCCACCGTGTTGCGGGTGCTGGACAACGACCCCAGCGTGGACTGCACCTCGGTGGTGATCGACAGTGTCTCGGCGTTGCCCGCGTCCGCCGGTGAGGTGGCGATCGTCGCCGGCGGTACCGCGATCCAGGTCACGCCGGCGGCGGGCGTCGGCGGGGCGCTGCCGCCCATCGAGTACCAGGTGGACAACGGTCGCGGCGCGACGGCGACGGCTCGCGTGAAGGTCTCCGTCGTCGCGGCCGACAGGTCGTCGGTCCCGCATCGGGTCCGCCAATCGGCCGCGGCCGTCGAGGTCAACGGGACGGTCTCCTACAACGTGCTGGACGACTACATGTCACCGACCGGCGACGACCTGTACCTGGCCGCTGCCAGCACCGACGGCGGTGACGCGGTGTCCTTCCGGCCGGACGGCACGATCACCTTCCGCAGCGCCGGTGATGGCGCCGGCACCGACAGGCGGGTCGAGTTCGTCGTGACGGACGGCACCCAGCAGGCCACCGGGACGCTGATCGTTGCTGTCGCGTCGGAGCAGACCACCTCGCCGGTGGTGTACCCGGTGTTCACCAGGGCACTGGTCGGCGCCACCGCCACCGCCAGGCCGTTGCGGAACATCAGCAGTGGCGCGTCCGAGCCGGTGATCATCCGGGCGGTCGAGCCGCAACCCGGCAGCGGGGCCGCCTCGGCCAGGGTCGATGCGGCTCGGTCCACCGTGCTGGTGACCTCGACCAGCGCTGGAACCTTCTACTTCACCTTCGAGGCATCGACCGGCGACCGTGCGGTCACCGGTGTGCTGCGCGCCGACTTCGTGGAACCCACCCAGGAGTCCAGGGCGGTGGTCCCGATGACCGACATCGCTTACCTGCCGGCCGGCGGCAGTGTCGTCATCGATCCGCTGGTCAACGACACCGACCCCGACGGCCAGGGTCTGGCGGTGCGCGAGATCGACGTCAGCGCCGGATCACCGATCAGCGCCGCGGCGGTCGATCTGCACCTGGTGCAGATATCCGCTCCACGCCCGCCGCCGGGCACGGTGCTGATCGGTTACACGGTGTTCGACGGCGGGAAGACGGACCGGGTCGGGCAGATCCGGGTCGTCCCGGTCGCCGCACCGAAGAAGGTGCCACCGCCGCTGGCCAACCCGATCGCCGCGACGGTACGGGCGGGTGACGCACTCACCGTCGACGTGTCCAGGTATGCCTCGTCCCAGGACGGCTCGCCGGTGACGGCGGAACTGGACGATGCTCAGATCGCGGAGCTGCCGGGGCGGGCGTTCTCCACCGGCGACACCATCCGGTACCTGGCGCCGGCCGATGAGCCACCGGGCCGGCTGACCTTCAGCTATACGGTGACCGCCGCGACCAATTCGCCGCTGGATGCGGCGCAGGCACTGAGCTCGGTCAGCCCAGTCAGCACTGATAGCACGGTCAGCACCGTCACCGTCACCGTCACCGACCCCGACCCGGCTCGCAACTCCGCGCCGGAGCAACCGCCCGACGTCACCGCGCGGGTGTTCGCCGGCGGGTCCATCAGCGTCGCGGTGCCGTTGACCGGGATCGATCCGGATGGCGACTGGGTGGTGCTCGCCTCCCTGGACCAACCCGACGCGCCGCTCGGCCAGGTGTCGATCGCGGGCCCGGACACGTTGTCCTACACGGCCTTCGGTGTGCCCGGGGTCGATCGGATCCGGTACGTGGCGACCGACACCGCTGGTGCGACGGTCAGCGGGGTGGTCACCGTGCTGGTGGTGGATCCCGGCGAGTCGGCGCGGCCGCCGATGGCACCGAACCTGAGCGTGTCGGTACGGCCAGGCGCCAGCGTGCGGATCGATCCGCTGGCCGCGGTGGTGGACCCCGGCGGTCTGCCCGTCACGCTCGCCGATCCCGCGTTCACCGCGACGCCCGGCCTGGCGGTGGCGCGGGACGAGCAGGGGCTGATCGTCACCGCGCCGGACGTCGCCACCGTGGCGAGCCTGCGGTACAACGTGGCCAACGCCAAGGGGCTGACCGCGTCCGGGTCGGTGACGGTGACCGTCTCCCAGGACGCGGTGCTCCGGCCGCCGATGGCCAAGGATGTGTTCGTCCGGGCGACGGATCTGGCTGCCGCCGGGCGCAGCGGCGACGGTGGACGTCGACGTGTCCGGCTCGATCGTCAGCCGCAGCGGCCGCAGCGCCGACCTGACCGTGACGGTCGACCCGCTGTCGGCAGCGCGGGCGACGATGGCCGGGCCGCAGACCGTCCGTGTCGCGGTCGGACCGTCCCGGCAGATCGTCGCCTACCAGGTCAGGGACCTCTACGGGGCGAGCGCCACTGCGCTGATCGTGGTGCCGCCGCGGGCCGAGATCATCGCTCCGCAGCTGATCGCCGACGCCGGTCCGATCCAGGTGGACGCCGGGCAATCGGTGGGCGTGCGGATCGCCGACCACGTGCGGGTGGGCGGCAGCGGCGACCCGGTGATCGCCAAGTCCCCGGCGCTGCGGGCCACCCAGGGCAGCGCGGTGCGCGACTCCGCGTCCACCCTGACCTTGACGGTGCCCAATTCGGCCGCGGGCTCCGCGGCGCTGTACGTGCCGATCGACGACGGGGCCGGCGGCGTCGCCGTGCTGGCCCTGCCGGTCGAGATCGCCCCGCGGGTGATCCCGGCGCCGGAACTGGATTCGACGGAGCTGCAGGTGGAGGCGGGTGGCTCCGGCTCGGTCGACCTGGCGTCGCTGACCCGCACGTTCGACCAGGAGCAAGCGGCCTCGCTGACCTACACCACCGGACCGGCCCCCGCCGGGCTACAGGTGTCGGAGCGAGGCAGCGTGCTGACCGTGACCGCGCCTGCCGAGGTGCCGCGCGGCACGTCCGTGACGGTGCCGATCCAGGTGGTTGACGGCGCGGGCAAGAGCGGTCAGGCACTGCTCACGGTGACGGTGACCGGTTCACGCCAGCCGCTCGCCACGGTTCCCGATCAGAGCATCGCCGATGGCCGCGGCGGCGTTCCGCTCGCCGTTGACATGCTCACCGGCAGCGTCGACCCGATCGGCCGCGGGTTGACCGTCAGCAAGGTGAGCGCGGTCGAGGGAGCGGCCGGCATCCAGGCGGGGCCCACGCTGGACGGTTCAACGGTCCGGCTCACCCCTGTCCGCGGATTCGTCGGGAACATCGTGGTCGCGGTCGACGTCACCGATGGCACCAGGGATCCCGACCGGACGGTGACCGCGACCCTGCGGGTCGGCATCCAGGATCGGCCGTCGGCGCCGGGCGCTGCCCGAGCCGGTCGAGGGCACCGCCACCGCGACGAGCGTGCAGTTGGCGTGGTCCGCCGCCGAGGCCAACGGATCGGCGATCACCGGGTACACCGTGCGGAGCACCGGTGTCGACCAGAACTGCCTGGGAGCGGCAACCTCCTGCGTCATCACGGGTCTGACGCCGGGCCAGCCGTACGTGTTCGTCGTCACCGCCGCCAACGCGGTCGGGGATTCCGATCCGTCGCCGCCGTCGACGGCCGTCGTGCCGGACAGCGTGCCCGGCCAACCCGCGCCGCCGTCGGCGACCTACGTCGGGCGCGGTCAGCTGTCGGTCAGCTGGACGGAACCGGCCGGCGAGTTCACCGCCGTGACCGCGACCGCGCTGCAGATCCTGCGCGGTGATCAGGTCGTCGAGACCCGCGAGGGTGTGCGCAGCCCGGTGACGTTGGACGGATTGGATCCGGGCTCGGCCTACCGCTTCCAGGTCAGGGCCGACAACCGGGTGGGCGCCGGACCGTGGTCCGAGCCCAGCGCGCCGCTCGTGCCGTCCGCGGTGCCGGCGGCGCCGACCGGGCTGACCGCCGCGTTCGTCTATGACGACTCCCGGCGGCAGGTCGACGTGAGTTGGCAGCCGCCCCAGGACACCGGCGGCGAACCGATCCAGGGCTACCGGCTGCTGGTGAACAACGCCGAGTTCGCCTCCGGTGACGCCGGTTTCACGTCCACGTCGGTGCCCGTGGCCGGGGACGAACCGCTGACGTTCTCGGTGATCGCGCGCAACTCCAGGGGCGAGGGCCCGGCCGCCGACGGGGTGAGCGTCGCGCCGTTCAGCAGGCCACCCGGCGTCGCCAACCTTGCGGTGACTGCCGGCGACCGCGCCCTCGACCTGCGCTGGAGCGCCGTCGTCCCCGGCGTCGATCACTACGAGTACCGGCTGGACGGCGGCGACTGGACGGCGGCCGGTGCGACCGCGTCCGCGCACGTCGGCGGCGTGGACAACGGCAGGACGTACCAGGTGGAGGTGCGGGCCTGCAACGGCCAGATCTCCTTCGCCGAGCAGGTGCGCTGCGGGCCGGCCGGCGGGCCGGTACCCGGCCGCCCGTTCGGGTCGCTGGCTGAGCCGACCGTGGCGGCTGCGGTGACCACCAGGTGGGGGTCGTCGGTGACCGCGGAATTCTCCTTCCCGGACGGCAACGGGCGGACCGTCACCAGCAGGACGGTGGAGGTTTCCGGGGTCGGCCGGGTGGACGCCGCCCCCGGCTCGTGGACCGGCGACATCGGCTTCGGGACCAGCGTGTCGATCACCGCCACGCTGTGCGTCGCGGATCCGCAGGAGTGCTCGACGACGACGATCCAGAGCCCGCGGACGCCCGCCTTCGTCCGGCTGCGCACCGTGGGGCCTGCGCCGCTGACGGGGACGTGCGGGGTCGTCACGCCCTACCCTGGGACCTGGCGCACGCAGGCGGAGTGCGCCAACGACTGGGTCGCCGCGCCCGATCCGGTGCGGGTGCTGTGCACGGACTCCGGACCGGCCTATCCGGAGGTTCCGTCCGGGTCCGGGTCACCGGGTGGCCCGGTCGTTCAGGTCGACACCTGGTACCTCGCGGTCAACGGGTTGTGGTACCGGACGCCGGCCCTGGCCGATCCCGGCGACGCGGCGGTGCCGAAATGCTGACCGCACCCGGGGCCTCGCCCGATGGGCACGGGGCGGCTCCCGTGCCGACGACTCTTTCGGCCAGTGCCATGAACGACAGAAGGGCGTGCCCATCGTGACGACAACCCGTCCCGCATCGCAGGCCGATCCACCCGGGACCCGCGGAGCGGCCGCCGGCCGTGGACCGGTCCGCGCCAGCGAGGCAGCGGGCGTGCACACCTTCGGCGAACGAGCCCCGCACGCCATCTCGCCCGAGGAGGCCATCGCGTTCGCGGCGCGGTTCTCTTCCGTCGGCACCGCCATCGGCCGCGTGCTGGTGGGCAAGCAGGACGCCGTCCGGCTGTCGTTGGTCTGCCTGATCTCCGAAGGTCACCTGCTGCTCGAGGATGTCCCCGGCACCGGGAAAACGACGCTGGCCAAGGCGCTGGCGGCAACCATCCACGGCACCACCTCGCGAATTCAGTTCACCCCCGACCTGCTGCCGTCCGACGTCACCGGCGTCACCATCTACGACCAGTCGCTCGGCGCGTTCGAGTTCCACCCCGGGCCGATCTTCGCGTCCATCGTGCTGGCCGACGAGATCAACCGCGCCTCACCCAAGACGCAGTCGGCGCTGCTGGAGGCGATGGAGGAGTCGGCGGTGACCGTCGACGGCGTCACCCGGCCGGTGGGCTCGCCGTTCATGGTGATCGGCACCCAGAATCCGATCGAACAGTCCGGCACCTATCGGCTGCCCGAGGCCCAACTCGACCGCTTCCTGCTCAAGACCGGGATCGGGCACCCCGACACCGAATCCGCACTGGCCATCATGCGGTCGGTCGGCACCAGGGCCAGTCGCCCGCAGGTCGAGCCGATGCTGACGGCCGCGGAGGTCGGCGAGCTGATCGAGGTGGCCGGCCGCGTCTACGTCGACCCGTCGATCCTGCGGTACATCCTGGCCATCGTCGAGGCCACCCGGACCGCGCCAGGGGTGACGCTCGGTGTTTCGCAGCGCGGCGCGATCGCCCTGCTGCGGACCGGTAAGACGCTCGCCGCGTCCCGTGGCCGGCATTTCGTGATTCCCGACGACATCAAGGCGCTGGCCGAGCCGGCGCTCGCGCACCGCATCCTGATCGAGCCGGAGGCCGAGTTCAACGGTGTGCGGGCGCAGGACGTCGTCGCGCAGGTTCTGAAGGACGTGCCGCCGCCGCGGAGCGAGGCCTGATGACGCGGGCCGTGGCTCCGGGGGACCGTGGGCCGACCGCCGCCGTCGCGGATCCGGTCGCCGATCCGGCGGAGCCCACCGAGCTGTCTCCGCTGATTCCGGAGGTCACCGAACCGGCCGCCGTTCCGTTGCCCTCGCGAGTCGGACGGCAGCTGCTGGCCGGGTGGCGGACCGTGACGAACCGCGGTCGGGCCGCGTTGCTGCTGGCCGTGCTGGCGGCGGTGCTCGGGGCGCTGACCGGATGGCGGGAATGGACCGGGATCGCTGCCGCGCTGGTCGTGCTGTTGGTGGCCGCCGTGGTGAGTGCACTCGGCCGCTCGTCCTGCGCCGTCACCCTCGAGCAGGACCTCCGCAGGTTCGTGGTGGGCGAACCGGGGAGCACCGTCGTCGAGGTCACCAACACGGCCAACCGGCGGATGCTGCCGCTGCGGATGGAACTGGAGGTGGCCGGTACGGCGGTGACCGTCCGGGTTCCGTCGTTGCCCGGCGGTGGCACCCATCGGATGGAGATCCCGTTGCCGACGGCGCACCGGGCCGTGCTGGTCATCGGACCGCTGCGCGCCGTGCGTGGTGACGTGTTCGGGCTGATCCGGCGGGTGGTTCACTGGCCGATCGCCGAACGGGTCTATGTGCACCCGCGGACCGTTCGGCCGTCCGGGGCGCTGCCCGGGTTCGTCCGCGATCTGGAGGGCGAGGAATCGACCCGCCGGACCGCGAGCGACCTGTCGTTCCACACTCTGCGGGAGTACGTGCCCGGCGATGACCGACGGTTCATCCACTGGAAGTCGACCGCCCGCAACGGCACGCTCCAGGTCAGGGAATTCCGCGAAACGCACCGCTCGCTGGTCGCGGTGGTGGTCTCCGGGAACCGCGGTGACTACCACGAACCAGGGGTCGACCGGGTGGACGATGCCGCTACGGCGGGGGGTGTGTCCACGGCGGCTGGTCCGGGCGGGGGTGTGTCGGCCGGGGGTGTGTCAGCCGGGGCTGATCCGACCGGGGCTGATTCGGCCCGGGGTAGGACCGACGCGGGCCGGCTGGAAGGCGAAGAATTCGAGCTCGCCGTCGGGTGCGCTGCCTCGCTGGTCGCCGAACTGGTGCGAGGCGGTCGCGACGTCGTCACGGAGGCCGCCGGAACGCCGATCCGTGCGGTGACGGCCGAAGGTGTGCTGGACCAGTTCAGCGGCATCGGAACCGCGCCGACGTCGCCGGACCTCGTGTTCGACGCCCGCCGGGCGGCGCGCCGCCATCCCCGGATGTCGCTGCTCGTGCTGATGTTCGGCTCGACGGTCTCCGCGAGCCGGGTGCGGGCGGCGATGCGCGCCTGCCCGCCGGGAGCATCGGTGCTGGCGATCAGGGCCAGGACCGACGACTCGCCGCACCCGGCGCGGTTGACCGGCTCGGACGCGTTCACGGTGCTGACGGTCGGCGAGCTGGAGCTGTTGCCGGTGGCCCTGCGGTCGGCGGCATGAGCGGTCGGATCCGCGGGCGGTCCCGGGATCGCGACCCGCACGCCGTACCGAGCGTCCGGCGTTGGTGGACGGCCGCCGACCTTGTGGTGCTCGGCGGTTTGGTGGTGCTGGCGGCGGTACTGCTGATGCCGGCGTACGGCGGACCGGCTCCGGTCGCAGCCACCGCCGTCGGCGCGGTGATCGCGGTGCTGGTGCTGCTCGCGATCGACGGGCTGGGTTGGTCGCAGTGGTGGGCGTTGCCCGGTGTGCTGATCGGGCTGGTCTTGGTCGGTCCCGTGGTGGCCGCGCCCCAGCAGCTGGCGTTCGGGCCGGTGCCGACCCGGGCCGGAATGACCATAGTGCTGGACGGTCTGCTGGGCGGCTGGCGGGAGATGCTCACCGTGGCGACCCCGATCGGCGTCGGCGGCGGACTGCTGGTTCCGCCGTTGGTGATCGGGGCCATCAGCACCGTTCTGGCTGGGCTCGTCGCGACCACGAGGCGCCCGCAGCTGGCGCTGGCCTTCCCGGGGGTGGCGTTGGTGGTGTGCGCCTTGTTCGGTGACAGCCGGGCCGCGCCGATCACCGCGGCGCTGATCTGCGGTGCCGTCGTGGCCGTCGCGGTCTCCTGGTCGGCGTGGGTGGACATCCGAGCTGCCAACATCCGGGCAGCCGCCCGATGGGGGACTGTCGCCATCGCGGCCGACACCGGCCGGCGGGCGCTCGCGGCCCGCCGGATGACCGTCGGCGCTGTCGTGCTGGTGCTCGCGGCCGGAGTCGGTGCGGTCACCGCCGCCACCGCCGACCCGCCGCGGACCGCGTTGCGTGAGGCCGTCACCATTCCGGTGGATCCGGCTGCTTTCGCCAGTCCGCTGAGCGACTTCCGCCGCTACACCAAGGATCTGGCGGATGACGTGCAGCTGACCGTCACCGGGCTGCCCGCCGGCGCCCGGCTGCGCTTGGCGGCGCTGGACGCTTACGACGGTCGGCAGTTCGTGACCAGCGAGGACGCCGGCCCGTTCATCCGCATCGGTCAGCAGCGCGCGGTGGACGCCACCGGCAGGAGCCTGACGGTGACCGTGCAGCTCGTCGGCTACCACGGGCCCTTCCTCCCGGCGCCGGGCGAGGTCGCGGATCTGCAGTTCGAAGGGCCGCGCGCCGATGCCCTCGCCGATGACCTGAGGTACTCGGGACCGGCAGCGACGGGCCTGGTTCCCGGTGGTTTCAGCGCCGGCGACCGGTACACCGTGACGGCGGTGTCCCCGGCCGATGTGAGTCCGGCGGAGCTGGCGAACCTCAGCCCGGCCGCCGTGCCTTTCCCGGTGACCGTGGCGTTGCCCGATGCGCTGCGTGCCGCCGCCACCCGCTACACCGCCGGGGTGCAGAGCGGTGCCGC
Organism: uncultured Actinomycetota bacterium; assembly: GCA_963709895.1. GTDB lineage: Bacteria > Actinomycetota > Actinomycetes > Mycobacteriales > Nakamurellaceae > Nakamurella. The sequence goes on from CAVPYD010000028.1 coordinate 367,081, forward strand.
GCAGGTGGAGGCGATCCGGGCGGGGCTGGCGGCCGACGGCTTCTTCAGCCACGGGCGGGCCGGCGAGTTGCGGTCTGCCTCAGGGCACGGGCTGGACCGGATGGCCCTGATGTTGAGCGCGTCACCGATGGTGGGTGACCAGGAGCAGTACGCGGCACTGATGGCGCTGATGGTGCGCTCGATCGGTCTTCCGGCCCGGGTGGTGGTGGGATTCGCGCCGGCGGGTGCTGGTGCTGGTGCCGGTGCAGGTGGCGGGCCTGGTTCTGGTGCTGGTGCAGGTGGCGGGCCTGGTGCTGGTGCTGGTGCTGATGCTGATGCAGATGCGAGCGCGGCGCCGGCCGGCGGCGCGGCGTCCGCGGTGACCGAGGTGCTGGGGTCGGACATCTCGGCCTGGGTCGAGGTCCCGTTCGATGGTGTCGGGTGGGTGGCTTTCGACCCGTCGCCGTCCCCGGACAAGGCCGGCACCCAGATCGAACCACCGGCCGCATCCGAGCGCCGTGCGGTCGGGGTCGATGTGCCGCCGGCACTGCCGAAGGCCGATCCGGGCGCGGTGAACTCCGAGAGCGCAGCGCAGAACCCGGAGGACAACCCAACGGATAGCACGGCGCCACTCACCGACAGGTCCGGGCTCGAGATCGCGCTGTGGGTGCTGGCCGGTGTCGCAGCGTTGTGTGCGCTGCTCGCGGTACCGGCGCTGATCGTCCTGGCGGTCAAAGGTGCACGGCGCCGCCGACGCCGGCGCGCACCGACCACCCACGCCCAGATCGCCGGGGGGTGGCAGCAACTGTTGGACACTGCCGTGGACGCCGGCTATCGGCCCGCGTCCTGGCATACCCGCACGGAGACGGCGGCGGATGTGGAGAACGCACTGGGCCTGCGAGTCGCCGAACTGGTTCCAGCGGCCGACGCCGCCGATTTCGCGGGGGAGGCACCCGATCCGCAGCAGGCTGCTGGTTACTGGCTGCGGGTCGACGAGCGGACCGCGGTGCTGCTCAATGGGTTCGGCCGCTGGCGCCGCTGGCGCGCGCGGTTGTCCCTGGCATCGATGCGCAGGAAAGGCGTTCGGCGGGAATGATCGGGAATGATTTCGGCAAGATGTGCCGGTGCGCCTCGGAGTCGCTCGACGTCACCGGGTGAGGGGTCCCGCCGCTGCGACGGGCTGCCCGGAACAGCCGGCGTGCCGCACCGGCACCGAGTCTCTTGCTGCGTGCCCGAAAGACGTTCAGCAGGGCCGGTCTCCAGATGTCCGAGTCGACCCTGCCCGATTGCGTGCTGCGTGCTCTTGCTGCGTGCCCGAAAGACGTTCAGCGGGGCCCGGTCTCCAGATGTCCGAGTCGACCCTGCCCGATTGCGTGCTGCGTGCTCGTGCTGCGTTCTCGAAAGACGTTCAGCGGAGCCGGTTTCCAGATTTTCGACGTCGGCGCACCGGGCATCGGTGGTCATCTGACGTCGGGGATGTGGACCGGTTCAGTCAATCCAACGGTCGGGCATCGACCGCCGTACTGCGATGGGGATTGACTGGGACTGGAACCATCTCGTCTTCTGTTGTTGTCTTCAGTCAATCCGGTTCGCATCCACGCGTCGACCGTCTTTCGTCGCGCATGACCCGGGCCGAAAGTCTCCTGTGGTCGGGTCGCAGGTCGGTTGGCTCAAATCAACGTGGATCGTGACGGCGGACGGGAGAGGGCGCTTCCAGGGCAACGACGGTGCGCGACGATGTGATCGTGGACGATGCGGGCCCCATCGGAATTGCCGGTCAATGCGGACGTCCAGATCTGCAGAAGCCGCGGCGTCAACAGGCTCAGCGGCCCGCGGTGGTGTTCACCTTCGATCGACGAGTCGTCCGTCCAGGTCGACCACCGGGATGTCGGCTCGCCTGACTTCCCACGCGGCAAACCGTAGGGCCCGGTCGCGCCGTTGCGCGATATCCAGGGCGGTGATGCTGACCAGGAAGAACAGAACCATTGCAGTGATCATTGCGCGCACGACCCTTGACGACGCTGCTCGTTACTCCAACCTCCTTCTGTACTACCCGGACGGCGCAGGGGTCGGCAGGGTCGGAGGTCCCCGTCCGTCGGGCAACAAGGGCACATCCCGGTGCCGATTCTCTGCCGCTGTTCGCGGGCTCCTGGTTGTCGAAGCGGCCCTATGAGGAGCCGTCGACGCGTCCGATGCTGACCGTCGCCACGAGCGTCGTGAACTGGTGACGTGCGGTGGGGGCGTGCCGGATCGGCTAGCCGTCTCTATCGCAGCCTCGAAGGCCGTCGGAGGGCACGGGATCGGCTCACGGGCGTGCGACGACCCCGCGGCGACACCGGGTGTCCCGGACCGGGGTCGCCGTTGGCGTCGTTATCTCGCGACGAGTGGTGGGGTCTGCCGATGGGCCCACCGGTCTGGCGCGACCCGGCGACGAGCGGTGGGGCGTGCCGGATCGGCTGGCCGTCTCTATCGCGGCCTCGAAGGCCGTTGGGGGCACCGGATCGGCTCGCGTGCGCGTGCGCTGGGCGGCGCGCCCTGGCCTCAACCTGGAGAAATCGCTCGACGCAATCGCGCGGCCAGCCTGGCGCGGCGCCAGTTGGCGGCAATGAAGAACGGCGACGCCAGGAGGTAGAACGCGATCCCCAGGACGGCGATCACTCCGGACACCGGGTCGTCGCCGAGCTTCTCGCTGTCCGCGATACCCCCGATGCTGCGGCCACACTCGGTGATCGCTGCCTCGCCGGGTAGGCAGGGACGCAGGTACAGGTGCGAGCCGTCGACCAGCTCCATCTTGATCACCCACGGTCGGACGGCGCGCCCCGCGGAGACCGCCCGGACGGGATCCCATGGTCCATCGCGATCGGTCCGCAGCGCGACGGTCCCGTCGGGGCGGATGCGCAGCGCTGCGATCCGGTACTTCAGATGCACCATCGTCACGCCGGCCGGCAGCTGATTGCTTCGGTTGTGCGACTCCTGTTGCGGTCGGCGGGATTCCGTCATGCGATCACCGTCGGCCCGCAGGCGGAGGGTGGGCGTTTGGTGCGTCGTCCATCTTTGGTGCGTCGTCCATCGGTGGGGTGCCCCGAGGCCAATTGCTGAGGGGCGGTCATGAAGTGACCTCCGCGGCCGCTGTCACCGGGTCCAGGACCGGCCCGGCCGGCAGCAATCGGATCACCGCCGCAGGTACCCGCGCCACGCTCACGCCGGCCAATCCTAATTGCTGCAGCGCGTGCGGCCCGGCCAAGGGATACCGGTGTCCGGTGTCAGTGACGAGGCAGACGAGCGCGTCATCGGCGCCGGTCGAATTGCCCGGGCCGCTCGCCGGCACCGGAGAGTTCGCGTCCGATCGAACCGCGAACAGCGCGCCGCCTCCCGTGGGGAGCTGAACCATGCCGGTCGACAGAGGCCCCGGAGGACCGGTGCCGGCCACCACGACGTCCGGTACTCCGTCCGGCGGATAGCGAATACAGATTTGATCACCGGAGGGCAGCACGGCTGGCGTGGGCGACCTCGCAGGAGGCTCCGGCGGCATCCCCGCGCTGCGGTGGAGGTGTTGGGCTGGCTTCGGTGACCTGAGCCTGGCTGATCGGGACGGCGGCCGGGGGATGACCCGAATACGCGGCAGACAACCGCGGGTCGGCCAACAACAGGTCCGCCTGCAGTGGTGTCAGTGTTGTCAGGCCCGCACGGGTCATCAGGTAACGCGCATCGAATCGGTCGACAAACAGGGTGCCGACGGTGGTCGGATCCATGGAGCCCGGCAACGCCGGTCCAGGCTCGCCGAGCCCGGCAACTGTGGCCGGCACGATCGGCTGTCCCGCCGGGAGCGCGGCAACGAAGTCGCTCTCCACCGGGATCGCCGCGGCGTCCCGGAAGCCCAGGGCGGTCGACCACCGATCATCGATCGGAAAGGCCCGACCCTGTGCGAGAAGGTAGGTCCGCGTGCCCGAGCGCAGCAGGTAGCCCGTGTCGGAAGGCACCGGCCGGCCGTCCGGCGACCACCCCGGCAAGATCGCCATCCGGAAGGGGGTGCTGTTGCCGGTATCGCCGACGGCACACACCGACCAGGTGGAACCGGCCATCCGCGCGGGGTCGGGCAAGGAGTCGGGCGCCGAAGGGATGCCGACCGTCGGCCCGTGCGGCACGGATGTCAGCGTGCCGGCCGAGACCGAAACCCCGTGAAGCTGCTCGCCAAGGATCAGTCGGGCCGATGCGTAGTTCAGCACCGGGTGCAGCGTTCCTGCCAGGGACACGAAACGAGAGCCGGTCTCACTCTCCAGGATGAGAGCGCCGGTTTCTGCCCAGGCGGTCGAGACACCCGGCCGAAGAACACCGACAATGCCTGCGACGGCCAGCAGGGCGACAGCCGCGAAAATACCCGCGTACGTTCCGAGACCCAGCCGGCTCAACGGCCGTTCGCCGGAGTCCGGGTCGCCCTCGATCAGGGCGGCGCGGACGCGATGACGCATGAACCGTTGCGCCTGCAGGTTGTCCTTCGTACTGGCGACCATGATCGGCGATCACCACCCTGGCCAGGCGTTGCGACCGAGCGCGGACGACCCCGTCGCCCCGTCCGCATCGATATTCGGTCCAGCCTTACTCGAGAGCTCGCTCCCGGGAACAGCTCTCAGAATCCGACAACAACCATCGCCGGCCCGCGGCGTCGCGGGGCTCATCCGGCGAGCCCGTGGACGAAGCGGAACAGCCCGAGCACGCCGACGACCAGCGGAAGCACGGCGACGGCAAGCAACAAGTCCGCGAACTCGGCAGTCCTGACGAGGCCGGGTCGTCGCCGCGCGGGACGCGTCACCGACCACAGGCAGACCGCTGCCGCCGACGAGGGCGGCGCTGCACACCACAGCAACGCCTGGCCGTCGAGCGGAGCCGTCGTCACTGCCAGCATCAGGGCGGCGATCGACCCCATGCCGGCCAGCAGCAGCGGAAGTCGCTGGCCGATGGTGACGAACAGGCGAGCCCGCAGCATCAGGCCGACGGCAACAACCAGGGCGAGGGCTTTGGCGGTGAGGTCATCGCTGAAGGCCAGCACCGTTGCAGCGGCCAGGCTCGGCCAGGACAGGCCCTGGATCATCGCGGTCACACCGTCGACGGCACGCCTGGTCCGCGGCCCGACGTCGGCGGCATCGATTGTTGCGTGGTCCGCGTGCACCTCCGCGGGGGAGGTCGGCACCGGTGGCAGTTCCACGGCGGCCCAGCGCAATGCCACGGCGGGCACCATCGGCATGCCGCTCATGGACAGCCCGACGGTGATCGCGGCGCACCCAGAAAGAGTGAGGTCGAACAGAACGCCGCAGCCGAACGAGACAGCCGTCAACAGCCCGCCGATGATCACTGCGGCCATCGGCACTGTGCCGTCACGGATGATCAACGCCGCCGTCCCGGCGCAGACCGTGGCGCCGGCGGCGCCGAGGAAGAGTTGCGCAGTCCCAAGGTCGGCCAGGTCGGCTTGGCCGGCGGTCGCCACGATCGCCGCCGCAGCACCGGTGACGACGGAGACCAGCCCGGCGACGACGGCGGCCGCCCGGTCACCGGCAATCCGAGACAGCAGACCTGCCGCTACCTGGCCAGCAGCCGTTCCGGCGGCCAGCAGCAGCGCGATCGGGGGCCACGGAGGTCCGGACAGCAGCATCGCCAGGATCGCCAGGGCGGCGAACAACCCCGCAGCGCCCAGTGTCACCGCCCGCTGTGCACCGAGTGACCACCGGGTGGGGTCATGCACGACGCTCTCCGCGACAGCGTCAGCGATGTCGTCGTAGACCGCGGCGCCGGCGCGGGGGTCGACGCCCACCAGGAACAACGTCGCGCCGTCCAGCACCCCGGTAGCCGAGAGTGTCGAATCACCATCCGGCACTCGGCCCGCTGCGGTGCGCAGAACCCAGCCTCCGTGACCGACGGCATTGTCCCGCAACGACTGTGGGGACAAGTCGAGGATGGTTTCGAGTACCTCGGCGAACGTGCACCGCTCCGGCAGCACGACGTCGATGCGCGACAGCACCGTTCGAATGCTGAGTCGGACCAGGCGGACGTCCGGATCGGGTTCCGGTGCGGTACCAGCGACGTGACCTCGTTCGGCGTCGAGGCGGCTCGCGATCGCTGGGGCGGTGGACCTGGGCTCGACCGCAGCCGGGCTGTTGGCTGACTGTGCTGGACCGTTCGCCCGCGCCAGGGCTCTGGGGCCGCGCTGGACACGTCCGGGTTGGTCGCCGGATGTGCCGACGACCTGCGTCGGCGCGATCCGGTCCAGCGGTGGCCGCACCGTAGTACCGCTGCTCGAATGCGGTGCGGCGTCATGCACATGGTCGCCCGGCTGGAGCTGGGGACTCGGCTTGGTGCGGGCAATCGGCCGGGCGCGGTCGGTCGGCCGGGTGCGGGCGGTCCCGGCGGAGCGTCGCGACCGCAGCGGTACCACCGGAGCCGTGTCGCGCGGCGCAGCATCGGGCGGTGACGGAAAACCCATTGGCCGGCCGGCAGAATCGCGCGCGGACCATCCCCTGCCATCAGCGGGATCGTCGGTTCGTGGATCAGGTTCCATCGACGGTCCCGTAGTCGGCAATTGCCTGGAAGACCCGCTCCGGACCCCGCCGAGGGACCCACACGCCTCGACCCGGCGGTCTGGGTTGGGCCCGGGTCTTGCCGTAGATCACGCCTTCGGCCTCCGGGCTGGACAACACGATGGCAGGGCTCCCGGAATCCCGGAGCCGGGCGAAGACGCCGTCGTAGAGAGCGCGACCCGCTCCGCGCGCCTGGCGCGCGATGATCAGGTGCAGACCGATGTCCTCGGCATGATCCAGTAAGGGCAGCAAGGGGAGCAGCGGACCGGACCCGGCCAACCTGTCGTAATCGTCGATGACGAGGTAGATGTCGGCGGGTGATCCCCACCAAGCCCGGCGGGCGATCTCCTGCGGACTCGCCGACGACGACGGCACCCGCCGATGGAGGCGGTCGAGGTTGGCGGAAACGACGTTCGCCGCGTCCTGTGCCGTCGTCGCCGACGCGATCAGTTGATCCACTCGGTACCCGAGCTCGAGAAGCCGGCGGCGGGCGTCGAAGACGATGAAGCGCGCCTCGTTCGGACCGGAACCGGCGGTGATCTGCCGCAACAGGTTCGCCAGCAGCGTCGTCTTGCCGGACTCCTCCTCCCCGAAGATCAGCAGATGCTGGTCAGTGCGGGGCTGCCAACACACGGGTTCGAAGTCCTCGTCGAGCCCGAGGACATGTCCGCGGTCGGCGCCGACGGCCGGCAGGTCGCTCGGCCAGATGGCAGCCGGCAGCAGCCGCACCCTCGGTGCCGTCTGGTCGGGCCATCGCTCGGCGACCGTCCTGACCAGGTCCGCCGTCGCTCCGGGCAGTCCGTCGATACTTGTTGCGCCGTCGACGCGCGGGACCGCGGTGAGCAGGTGTCGTTGGTCGCTGGTGAGTCCCCGACCGGGCCGATCGACCGGCACGCCCGCCGCGGCCTTGCTGTTGACGTCCGAGTCCAGCGGGTCGCCCAGTCGCAGTTCCAACCGCGACGACACGAGATCCTTCAGTGCGGGGCGGATCTCGGACCAGCGGGTGGCCGAGAAAACCAGATGGATGCCGAAATTCAGACCTCGAGCGGCCATCGAGGTCACCAAGGACTCCAAGGGTTCGAACGACTCCCGGACCCCGGCCCAACCGTCGATGACGAGGAACACGTCGCCGAAGCCGTCACCCGGTAGGCGCCCCGACTCCCTGCGTTCCCGCCATTCGGACGTCGATGCCGATGCCCTGCGCAGCGAACGATTCCTCGCGCGCGGTCAGGATCCGATGCACCATGCCGACCGTGCGGCGCACCAGGTCCGGTTGGCTCCGCCCGGCAATCACACCGACGTGTGGAAGTCCGGACACGGCCGCCAGGGATCCACCGCCGAAATCGAGGCAGTAGAGCTGCACCAGTTCAGGCGGATGGGTCAGAGCCAGCGCACAGATCAGGCTCCGGATCGCTGTTGATTTGCCGGTCTGTGGAGCACCGACAATCGCGACGTGACCGCCCGACCCCGATAGATCCAGCGTCAGGACGCCACGGCGCTGTTCGAAGGGACGGTCGACCCACCCGAGTGGCACGCGGAGCGCCGCGGACGCCCGAGATCCCACGTCCAGCGCACGCCCGGCCAGTGGGTGAGAGAGGGTGGTTGGCGGCATGACGATGTCGCTCGATCCGGTATGGGTATCGAGCGGCCCTGCAGTCACACCGACGGACTGATTCGACGGCGTCCCACCACCCAACAGCAGGTCCAACGACGGCGGCTCGAGCAGGGGTGGAAGCCACACCCGGTGCGCAGGTGACCCGTTGCCGGCCAGCCGGTTCACGGCGACGTCCAGCACCGAGGGTGCGCGCTGCGGCCGCCTACCTCCGACCTGGCTGGTCGCGCGGGAAAAGCGTTCGGCCGCCACTGTTGTCGCGACCCGATTGGTGGGCGCGGTGCCGGTGCTTGGCTCATCGGTTCCCGAGGCGTCGACCACAACCTGACCCGGCTCGGCTGAGGGGGCCGGCCTCACACCCTGCGTTGCTCGATCGTGACTTGGACCCTGCGGGATGGCGAGCCGGAACGGCTCGGCGTCCAGCCAGGTCGGTCCGAGGTCGAGGGGTGGATCATCGCGCATCGGGCTCGAAACGTAGGCCGCTTTGAACCGCAGCAGCGAGCCGGTGTCGAACTTCAGGTAGCCATGACCGGGGGTTGTGGGCAACTCGAACGCGTCCGGAACGCCGAGGACGGCTCGCGATTCGGTGACAGAGAAAGTCTTCAGCCCCACCCGGTAGGACAGGTAGGTGTCCAGACCGCGCAGCCGTCCCTCCTCCAGACGTTGCGAAGCCAGTAGCAGGTGCACGCCGAGCGAACGTCCCAGTCGTCCGATGGTGATGAACAGGTCGAGGAAGTCCGGCTTGGCCGACAGCAATTCGCTGAATTCATCGACGACGATCAACAAGGTCGGAATCTCCGGCGCGGCGCTGGACACGCCGCCGAGATCACCCGTGGCCCTGGCGTTCTCGTACTCCCGGAGCGAGGCGAAGTGTCCGGCGCCGCGGAGCAGCTCCATCCGGCGGTGTAGCTCCCCGCCGATCGCGTCCTTCATCCTGTCGACCAGGGTGAGCTCGTCCGACAGGTTGGTGATCACGGCAGATGTGTGGGGCAGGGCATCGAGCCTGGTGAAGGTGGCGCCACCCTTGAAATCGACCAGCACGAAGTTCAGAGCTGCGGGGGAATGCGTCACGGCCAACCCGAGCACCAGTGTTCGTAGCAGTTCGGACTTTCCGGAGCCGGTCGCGCCGACGACCAGGCCGTGCGGACCCATTCCACCCTGGGCGGCTTCTTTCAGATCGAGTTCGACGGGCTGGCCCGCGGTGCCCACCCCGATCGCGACACGCAGGCGCTCCCGCGGGGGACGGGTCCGCCACGCCGTCTTCGGGTCGAGCGTGCTCACGCTCGACATTCCGAGCAGCTCCGACGTCCGGCTTGCCCTGGCGACCGGTTGATCGGTGCCGACCTCGTCGGGCATGACCTTCGCGGCGATGGCCCTGCTGGTTGCCGCCGCCGCTGCCGGGCCGATGGTGTCTGGCACAGCTACCGCGGTGAGCTCCTCCCGACCAAGCCGGTCGACGCTGACGCCCACCACGGCGTCGGCGGAGACGCGCAGCCGCAGACTCCGCGGTGACGGCGCATCCGGCAGCGCGCCCGTCAGGTCGAGCACGGTGACGCCCTGCAGCCCGTTCGGGTCGGTGAGACGCGCCCCGTCGGCGGCCCTGCCGCCGTCGATCACCACCAGTACATGGCTGCGACCGACCAGGCAATCGGAATCGGTCGGTGCCCATGGCCGGCCGGCCAGATCGTCCGCGAGCAGTTCCTCCAGCTCGGTCAGGTCGGCGGCGATGCCGTGGCGCGGCGGGGCCGACGCCCCGCACCGCACGGCAAGGTGGGGAGCCCACTTCAGCCAGTCCCAGGCGCTGATCCCGATCTCGTCCACGCACAGCGCGACGCGGAATTCGGTGGGTGCATGCCAGGTGATCGCCTGCAACACCATGGCGCTGGCCAGCCGGCGACCCGCGATGGGTTCACCCTCGAGCCGGACCCGGCCGAAACTGCGCAGGGCGATGGCCACCGGCAGGCCCGAGACTGTGCCGTGCGCCCGCAGGAAACGCTGCAGGGACACCGCGGACAGCAGGTCGACCTTGTCCTCCGGCGTGCTCTCGTTCACCCGAAAGTCCAGGGCCAGCTGCCGGTCGCCAACACCAAGCCGGAGCGCCGCGAAATCGTGATCGCCTGGCCGGCGCTCCCACAACCGGGTCGTCCGGACAAGGGACAGCAGGCCGCGAGGATCGGGGTGCACCCAGAACAGCGACTCGGCCTGAGCCGCGGCTGCCGCCCTCGCCTCACACCTGATTCGCGCGAGATGCCGGTGATAGTCGCGACGATCTCCCGTCACCCTCCGATTCCGGTCGCCCCCGAGCCTTGCCAGTCCGCCACCCGCCATCGCCAATGCCGACACTCCGAACATCACGCCTGCCGCGATGTGGGTACCGCCTCCGCCTGCGGCGAAGACCAGCGCCATCGCGCCGAGGCCGCCCAGCGCCGGCAACACCATCAGCCAGGCTGACGCGCCCGCCGGGACTCGCTCCGGCACGGCAGGTGGAGGACGCACGTCCACCTGCCTGGTCACCGACGGTGGTGGCTCGCGGCGGGGTGGGCGCCTGAATGTCACGACCGCCACGTGGTGCCGCCTTCGGGGGATTCACCGCGCGTTGCGGTGGGAGGTGGGATGTCGCTCACGTCTCAGCTGAAGGCCGCGACGATCCGGCGCTGGGCGTCGGTGTAGTCCGCCGATGTGTTGGCCAGTCCGGTGACGATCGCGGTGAGCATGCGGGCCAGGTCGTCCGCCGCCTGTTCCCACTGGTGCTTCTGGACCAGGTAGGCGGCCTGCGCGTCGCCGCTCCAGCTCTGCACCAGAGGTTGCAGTTCGGCAGCGAGCCCGTCGAGCCGGGCTCGCAAGGCGGCCAGGTTGGAGCTGAGCTGCGCGTGTGCGGACTGCAGGGCGGAGAAACTCAGCGCGATCGAGCTTTCCGTGGCAACCATTGTCTGTCCTTTGTCGAAAATGGGCAGCGAGAAATACGGAACGTCCGAATGTCGGCGTCCGGGGAATTCGGTCGTAGTCAGATGGAATTGGCCAGGGCCTGATACCGATCGACCTGCGCCTGTTCCGTCCTGGCGTAGGCCACGTCTGTCGCGGAGAGCTTGTCGTGCATCGTCTGCAGTGCAGAGTTGATCGTGGTGGCGCGTTCTGACCATTTCAGATGGACCTGGGCGAACGCGATGTTGGACCGGGCGCGCCAAGTGGTGCCAAGTGATTCGACTTCGGATTGGATGGTGGACAACAGGTTTCGAATCTGTCCGGTCGCTTCATCGATGGCAGTCAGGCCGCTCGCCATGGCGGCGGGCTCGTACCCCAGCTCGCCGGTGCCACCGCCAATGACAGGTTCCGGGCTTCCCACGGCGTCATCCCCCTTCGTCTGGACTGCTGATGTCGCCGAAAGCTAGCACCCGATCCCGACAACGCGAAGTGCCGAGGAATTCTTGTGGATAACTCGACCAACGCCACGATGCCCATTGTGGACAACTTCTGGTCGCGGCGGCCGCGGCCGTAGCATCTCGGCGAGGGTGGTTGGGGTTGGCGGCGGGAGGTCTGAATGACGAGTGGATCAGCGGTTCTCATCGCCGGGAAATGCCGACGGCGGGAACCCGCGTCAGCCGGACGGGCGCGCCAGCTCGGCGCAGATGTGCTCGGCGATGGCCAAGGACGACGTGGCCGCCGGCGACGGCGCGTTGCGCACCATGGTGATCCGTTCGTCGTGAGTGATCCAGAAGTCGTCGACGAGGCTTCCGTCGCGCCGGATTGCCTGCGCCCGTACGCCGGCGGGCGCAGGCAGGAGTTGCGCGGCACGCAGTCCGGGAAGGTAGGCGCGGGCCTGAGCGGCGAAATACCGTTTGGACAGCGAGCCGAGCACCTCCCGGGCGCCCATCCGCCAGTTCTGCCGGGCCAGCACCCGAAACCCCGGCCAACCGGCGATCGCCCGCACGTCGCCCCACGAGACGTCCCCGCGTCGGTACCCCTCCAGCGCCAGGGCGAGCACAGCATTGGGTCCGACGTCGACCCCGCCGTCGATCCGACGGGTGAGGTGAATGCCCAGGAAGGGGTACCGCGGATCCGGCACCGGGTAGACGAGGCCGCGCACCCGGGCAGCCGCGTCGGGAGTCAGCCGGAAGTACTCGCCACGGAACGGGACGATCTGCGGATCCGGGTCGCCGCCGATCAGCGCGGAGAGCCTGGCCGATTGCAGACCTCCGCAGACCACCAGCCGATCGGCCGTCACCTCACGTCCGGTCGTTGTCACGGCGACGGAGCGGGCATCCTGCCGAACCCCGACCACCTCGTCGCCCAGGCACACGGTGCCGCCGCGGGCTGCGATGTCATCGGCGAGTGCCCGGGACACCGCGACGAAGTCGACGATCGCCGTCGACGGCGAATGGACGGCGGCGACGCCGGCCACTTCGGGCTCGATCCGTCGGAGCCCGGGCCCGTCCAGCATCACCACATCACTGACCCCATTGGCCAAGGCACGACGATTGATTTCGGTCAGCGCGTCCTCTTCCGCCGCCGTCAGTGCCACGACCAGCTTGCCGACCGGATCAACCTGGATCCCGTTGGCGGCGCAGAACTCTCCCAGGAGATCCCGGCCACGTCGGCACAACCGGGCCTTGAGCGACCCCGGCGGGTAGTAGATGCCGGCGTGCACGACACCGCTGTTGTGCCCGGTTTGGTGCGCCGCTACCCGATCTTCCTTGTCCAGCACCGTGACTGGGTCATCGGGAGCGTCGATCTGCAGCTGCCGGGCAACGGCCAGTCCGACGATCCCGGCACCGATGACAACCACAGTCATCGGAGGCCACCGGGCGACCCCGTCGACGGGTTGGTCACCTTTCGTCCGCGCACCGTCACTCCTCGCACTCCACGCCGCCAGCCGTGTGTTCCACGGTCACTGCCCAGGGTGTCACGCTTGCACGGCAACGCGCCGGTCGTGATGATGTCGCGCAGTTTTCCTGTCGGTAACACACCGAAACACTGCGCGTCGACCGCGCACCTACGCTCCCCGAGCAGTCGACGGAGGAGTCCTGACGTGGGTACGACGGTGGGCGCTGAGGCGCTGGATGATCGCGCGAGGCCCGCTCACGACTCACCCACTGGCCAGTGCGCCAAGGCTGATCATTCGGGGCCACATCGCACCGCAAGCGACGGCGATCATCACCCCGTCGGCGCGGACGCCGCAGCTGAGCCCGGTGGGGACACCCCGGCCGGGCACGTGATCATGTGCGGGCTGGACGGCATCGGCGCCCGGATCGCCGAGCAGCTCAGCCGGGCCGGCGAGTCGATGGTGGTGCTGTCCGAGTTCATCGGTCCAGGCCGGGCGGCGGCCCTGCAGAGCGAAGCCGTCTCGGTGGTCGCCCCGGCCGGCAGCGTCGCTTCGACGCTCACCGCGGCCGGCATCGACCGCGCGAAGGCCGTCGTCTGCGTCACCGGCGACGACCTGAGGAACCTCGAGCTGGCACTGCTCGCGCGCCAGGAACGGCCTGACGTCCGGGTGGTCACCCAGCTGGGCAACCGGGCGATCGGCCGAGCGATGCGCGACGGTGGCGGACCGGGAGCGGTGCTCGATGTCGCGGCACTGGCCGCCCCCGCGATCGTCGAGGCCTGCCTGCGTCGTGAGGTGCATGAGGTGACCATCGAACGCGAAGAGTTCCAGATCGCCATCGTGCCGGTGGAGATCGACTCCACGCTGCGCCACGTCTTCGGCGACCTCGCGCCGGTGGCCGTCGTCCGGGACCGAGCGGACGGTGCCGCGGAGGTGTTCGCGTGCCCGGGCAGGGATTTCGGGGTGATGGCGGGGGACAGCGCGGCGATGCTCGGCACCGCCGCCGATTTCACCGCGGCGGACATCGACCTGGAACGGATGACGAGCCCGCCGCCCGATCGGCGCCGCCCCGGTTGGTGGACACGGCTTACCGGCACCATCGGCGGCATCGTCAGCGACTTCGATCCGGGGCTCTACCGTGCGTTTGCGGTGCTCATCGCGCTGATCACCGTGTCGACAGTGGTGCTCTGGCAGGGCTACCGGTTGCCCGGGATGAGCGTGCTGGACGCGCTGTACTTCAGCACAGAGACAGTTGCCACGGTGGGCTACGGCGACTTCAACTTTGTCGATCAGGATCCGTGGTTACGGATCTGGGCGATCTTCCTGATGGCGGCCGGGATCACGTGTACGGCCGTGCTGATGGCATTTCTCGCCGAGATGCTGATCACCCGCCGGCTCAATCACGCAATCGGGCGGCGGCGGGCGCGCGGGATGTCCGGTCACGTCGTGGTGGTCGGCCTCGGCGCCTTCGGCATCCACGTCGCCGGTGCGCTGGTCGCAGCCGGGTCGGCGGTGGTGGTGATCGAGCGCGATCCGGACAACCGGTTCCTGGCCGATGCTCAGGCGCTCGGGGTGCCGGTGGTTTTCGGGGACGCCACGTTGTCCAGCACGCTCGAGGCCGCCCGGCTGGGCACCGCTGCTGCAGTCGCCATAATGACCAGCAGCGACATGGTGAACATCGAAACCGCCTTGGCAGTAAGGGATCTCATCGGCCCACGGTGGGAGGTCGGGCCCGAACTGCCCGTTGTCGTCCGGGTGTTCGATCGCTCCATGGGTCGCACGATCTCGCGTCGGTTCGGGTTCCGGCACGTGCTGTCCACCGAGGAACTGAGCGCACCGTGGTTCGTCGGCGCCGCTCTTGGCCTCGACGTCCTCGGCTCCTTCTCGGTGGCCGGGCAGATGTTCATGATCGGGCGGCTGCCGGTCGACGCGGACGGGGGTCTGGCCGGTCTGGCCATGGACGAGTTGTCGCACAACACCCGGGTGATCGCGTTGAACCGGGAGTCATCCGGCACCTTGGAGCACCCGCCGCGCCGCGGTACCCGGTTTCGGCCCGGTGACCTGGCCTACCTGGTCGGCCCGTACGAGGAACTGCTGGGCGTTTTGCGCCGCGCGCAGCAGCAGGCCACTGCGAGTTCGCCGGCCGCCTGATTGCTCCACGTCACCCGGCGGCGGCTGCCCGGCTCAGCCGTGCCACCCCACTCGGCGCGGGGGCGCGGCCGGAAACACCGCGCCCCCACGCACCGAGTCAGGCCGCCTTCACCTTTCCGGTGGTGTTGTGCGGATCGAGCACGTACTTGCGGGCGACCCCGGAATCAAATTCCGCGTACCCGTGCGGAGCGTCCTCGAGGCCGATCACGGTGGCGTTCACCGCGTCACCGATGTGCACCTTGTCGTGCAATATCGCGTTCATCAGCCCGCGGTGGTATTTCATCACCGGGCACTGCCCGGTGACGAACGAGTGCGACTTCGCCCAGCCCAAGCCCAGCCGAATGGACAGCGAGCCCTGCTGGGCTGCCGTGTCGGCGGCACCGGGGTCACCGGTCACGTAAAGGCCGGGGATGCCGAGCGCACCGCCGGCCGCGGTGATGTCCATCAGCGAGTTCAGCACCGTCGCCGGCGCCTCCTTGCCGGAATCCTTGCCGTGCCCGTGCGCCTCGAAGCCGACGGCATCAACACCGCAATCAACTTCGGGCACGCCGAGGATCTGCTCGATCTGGTCCCGTGGATCTCCCTTGGAAACGTCGACGGTCTCGCACCCGAGCTTGCGGGCCTGCGCCAGCCGGTCCTGGTTGAGGTCGCCGACGATGACCGCAGACGCGCCGAGCAACTGTGCGGAGACGGCAGCCGCGATGCCGACTGGTCCCGCACCCGCGACGTACACGGTGGATCCGGTCTTGGTGCCCGCGGTGTACGCGCCGTGGAAGCCAGTGGGGAAGATGTCCGACAACATGGTCAGGTCGGTGATCTTCTCCAGCGCCTGGTCACGGTCCGGGAACACCAAGAGGTTCCAGTCGGCGTAGGGCACCAGTACGTATTCGGCCTGCCCGCCGACCCAGCCGCCCATGTCGACATAGCCGTATGCAGACCCCGGGCGGTCTGGGTTGACGTTCAGACAGATCCCGGTCTTGCCTTCCTTACAGTTCTTACAACGCCCACAGGCGATGTTGAACGGCACGGAACAGATGTCGCCCACCTTCACGAACTCCACGCCGGGCCCGACCTCGATCACCTCGCCGGTGATCTCGTGCCCCAGCACGAGGCCTTCCGGGGCGGTGGTCCGGCCGCGGACCATGTGCTGGTCGGAGCCGCAGATGTTGGTGGTCACGACCTTCAAGATGGCGCCATGCGGGACCTTGCGTCCGACGTTGGCGGGGTTGACGCCTGGGCCGTCCTTCAATTCGAAGGTGGGATAGTCGATTTCTTCGACGGACACCTTCATCGGGCCCTGGTAGGTGACGGCGCGGTTGCCGGTCATCTGATCTCCTCTACGTCGAGGTGATCCGCACCGGGCGGAACGGATCGGGGACGGGACTGGTTGATCCCGTCACCCACATCGGCAGTACCCACCGACGGCACCGGTCAACACCGCAATGCGCAGAAAGCCTGACGACACAGGGCTTTCCACACCACTTCCCATGAACGACGTGCGGCACCAGGAGTCGTGGACCATCGGCGCCGGTGACCGCTGCAGGCGCGTTTCGCCCATTCGCACCGCAGTCCCGAGTGCCGCCGCTCGAGGATCAGCGGTGCTCAGCCACGCAACGCGCGGACCGCCATGTCGACGTCCGCGGCCGTCGAGTAGAGGTGGAAGGCGACCCTGACCCGACCGGCGCGGACGCCGAACCGGACACCCGCCGCGGTCAGCCGGGCCACCGCGGCGTCGTCGGCCGGCACGCTCACGATGGCAGAGTTCGACGGCGGTAGATCCATCGCGGTGAGAAAGCTGTTGGCCAGCGCGATGTTGTGCCCGCCGATCGCGGCGGCGCCGGTCGCCGCCAGCACCTGCAGCGCGGGAGCGGTGCCGACCCAGCAATGCCAGGCCGGTGAGATGTCGAACCGGCGCGCGTTCTGGGCGAGCCGCAGCGGCGGGCCGTAGTACGACTCGTGCGGATTCTCCCCGGCGAACCAACCCGCAGCGAGCGGTTTGAGCCTCGAGGCGATGCCGGGGTGCCGTGCCTCGAGGGTCGGATGGTGCACCAGGAAGGCGGTGCCGCGCGGGCTGCAGAGCCATTTGTAGGCCGCGCAGACCTGCAGGTCGGCGGCGTCCGGGTCGATCGGCAGCCAGCCGGCCGCCTGGGAGGTGTCCATCACGGTCAACGCGCCCACCTCGCGCGCGGCGCGACTGATCGCTGCCATGTCGGCGACTTCTCCGGTCGCCGACTGCACCGCCGAGAAGGCGACCACATCCACGTCGGACCCGATGGCGTCGGCCAACCGGTCGGCCGGGGCAGTCCGCACGGTCACGCCACGGTCGGCGTGCACCGCCCACGGGAAGACGTTCGAGGTGAACTCCACGTCCGGAACGAGCACGCGTCGTGCCGTCCGGGACGGCGGCCGCGACCGGGGCCAGCAGCTGGGACACGGCCGCGCCGGTCGCCACCGCCGAGGCCTCGACGCCGACCAGCCCGGCGAACCGCGGTTCGGGCGATCGATACCGAGTCGGCCCACGGTTCCCAACTGGTCCGACCCACCCGCCAGTCATCCAGCGACTGTTGCAGCGCGTCCCAGGCCGGGCGCGGCGGTGGCCCGTACGACGAGGTGTTCAGGTAGCCCGGTTCGACGTCCCACAGGGATGCCGCCTGCGCGACGGTCAGCGACGTTGTCCACGCCAGCTCGGCGCGGTCGGTGCCGGTCATGCGCACAGTCAAGCATCGGCGTGCCCATCGGCGGAATCGGGACCGTGCCGCGCGCTGCTGACCAGGACCGCAGCCCGGGCGGGGCCGAGGTCCGTCGCGCCAGGCCTACTCCGGGGTGCCCGGAACGGCCGGTCCCAGCAGGTCGTCGGCGTCGACGATCCGGTACGCGTACCCCTGCTCGGCCAGGAACCGCTGCCGGTGCGCGGCGTAATCGGTGTCCAGGGTGTCCCGGGAGACGACCGAATAGAAGTGCGCCTGGCGCCCGTCGCCCTTGGGTCGCAGCAGCCTCCCGAGCCGCTGCGCCTCCTCCTGACGTGACCCGAAGGTGCCCGACACCTGAATGGCGACAGTCGCTTCCGGCAGGTCGATGGAGAAGTTCGCCACCTTGGACACCACCAGGGTGGACACCTCGCCGGCCCGGAAGGCGTCGAACAGCCGCTCGCGTTCGAGGTTGCGGGTGGAGCCCTGGATGATCGGCGCCTGCAGCTCCTCGCCCAGTTCCTCCAGCTGGTCGAGGTAGGCGCCGATCACCAGCGTGGGCTCACCGGGATGCCGGTCCAGGATCGAGCGCACCACCGGCATCTTGGTCCGCGCGGTGGAGGCGATCTTGTAGCGCTCCTCGGGTTCGGCGATGGCGTAGCTGAGCCGTTCGGCGTCGGTGAGCGTCACCCGCACCTCGATGCACTCGGCCGGCGCGATCCAGCCCTGCGACTCGATGTCCTTCCAGGGCGCGTCATACCGCTTCGGGCCGATCAGCGAGAAGACGTCACCCTCCCGACCGTCCTCGCGCACGAGGGTGGCCGTCAGGCCGAGCCGGCGGCGGGACTGCAGGTCGGCCGTCATCCGGAAGACCGGCGCGGGCAGCAGGTGCACCTCGTCGTAGATCACCAGACCCCAGTCGCGGGAGTCGAACAGGTCCAGATGCTTGTAGACGCCGCCGGTCTTGCGGGTCATCACCTGGTAGGTGGCGATGGTGACGGGACGGATCTCCTTGCGCTCGCCGGAATACTCGCCGATCTCCTCCTCGGTCAGCGACGTCCGCGCGAGCAGTTCGCGCCGCCACTGCCGCCCGGCGACGGTGTTCGTGACCAGGATCAGCGTGGTGGCCCCTGCCCTGGCCATCGCGGCCGCGCCGACAAGCGTCTTCCCGGCGCCGCAGGGCAGCACCACCACACCGGAACCACCGGCCCAGAACCCCTCGACCGCTTCTTCCTGGTACGAGCGGAGATGCCAGTTCGCCAGGTTGAGCTCGATCGGATGCGCCTCGCCGTCGACGTAACCGGCCTCGTCCTCGGCCGGCCAGCCGACCTTCAGCAGCGCCTGCTTGAGGTGGCCGCGCTGCGAGGGGTGCACGATCACCGTGTCGGGGTCGATCCGGGCGCCGAGCATCGGGGCGATCTTCTTGTGCCGCAGGATCTCTTCCAGCACCGCCCGATCCCGGGAGGCCATGATCAGCCCGTGCGCCGGGTGGGTCTGCAGCACAAGCCGGCCGTACCGGGCCATGGTGTCGACAACGTCGACCAGCAGGGCCTGCGGCACCGGGAAACGGGACCAGCGCACCAGCGCGTCCACGACCTGCTCGGCGTCGTGCCCGGCGGCCCGCGCGTTCCACAGCGCCAACGGGGTGATCCGGTAGGTGTGGATGTGCTCGGGTGACCGTTCCAGCTCGGCGAACGGCGCGATGTTGGCGCGCGCGGCCGCGGCGTCGGGATGGGAGATCTCCAGCAGCAGGGTCTTGTCGGACTGCACGATCAACGGGCCGTCGGTCACGGGCGGTTCCTTCACAAATGGCGGCTTGCCCGCGCTCTCGGCGCGGATGCGCCCCGCTGGTGTGCGGGGCAACCCATCCAGTGTCCCCCAGGTCGCGCCCGGCCCGGGAATCGCGCATCAGCGGCGCGGATCAAGATCGCCGGCGCGCATGGAGTAGTTCACTTCCGTCTCATCCGTCCCAAGAACCGGCAGGTTCGTCCGCGCTGACCACGGTGATCCGCGCCGGTGAAGGGCAGGTCGGGCCTCCGGTCACCTCCGAGTTGGCCGTGGGTCAACTGCGAGTGAGCCGCGGGTGGGCGTCGGATCAGCGGCCGGTCGGCGCGGGAGCGCCAGTCGGCGGGGGAGCGCTCAGTGGTGGGGAGCGGGGGCGGCCGAGGCTCGGCGGGCCGCGGCCGACCGCACCCGCCCGACACTCCAGACCACGACGCCGACGGCGATGAACACGCCGATCATGATGCCTACCCAGGTCCAGAAGTTCGCCCGCGCCCGGGTCGAGGAACGGGTAGAGCGGCTCACCCGATGAGTCCCGCACGTTGTAGTAGATCGCCAGGTAGCCGATCGGCAGCAGCAGCCAACTCAGCGGCGTCCACCAGCGCTGCCGCAGCGACCCGGGCCCGAACACGACCCAGTCGACGACGGCCAGCGCTGGCACCACCGCGTGTTCGAGCAGGCTGGAGGTCGTCTGGAGGTCACCACTGAGCAGCACCTGGTAGATGACGGCCGTGACGATCGCGTACGTCGTCGACGCCCCGCGGCACCAGGCCAACACCGTGTCCCAACGGGGCGAGGTGATGGCGAACCCCAGCACCGACGCGCTCGCGGTGAGCGCCACGGTCAGCGTGGTGACCTGGGAGAAGTACCGCAACTGGGTGAGGTCCCCGTGCAGCGCCGCCAACAGGCCCCACCAGGCGAGACCGGCGATGATCGCCCGCCAGACGACCACCGGAGCAGCAGTCCGCCTGCGCGTCGCCGGTGGGTGATTCGCCCTCACCCGAGCCGTGTTCATCCAGGTTCTCCCGTCGTTCTGCCGGCCGGGGGCCGGTTCTCCTGCATTGTCCGCAGTCCGCAGTCCGCAGTCCGTCCGATCCGACCGTCGGCCGGTGAACGGCAGCGCCACCCGGTGGACCACCGATCACAACGACGACGTGTCGGTGACCGCCACGGACGGCGGATCGGGCCCGTACACGCTGAAACTCCTTGCGGGGCCGGTGTTCGGCGGATCCGCGGGATGGTCGAAGCCGAAGATGACGACCTGCGGAAAGGGCTGTACCGGGCGCCACGGCTGTTCCGGGTAGGCGTTGAAGTTGGCGCGCAGTGCCCCGTCCGGCACGCCGGTGATCGGCAGATCGGTGCAGACGGCCATGGCCGCTGACAGTCCCGCGCTCACCAGATCCGAGCAGCCGGCCAGCGACACCGATCCGTCGTCCTCCCAGAAGATGGTGATCGCCGGTGCGTTCGACCCGATCTTGGTGCTGTCGCTCGTACCGGGATAGCCGATCTCGGTGTGCGTCCATGGGACATCACCGGTGTTGGCCCAACGGGTGTCCTCCTGCAGGCTGCCGGGCAGCGCGGCGCGGGCGGCGCTGATCACCTCCGAGGCCACCAATCCCGGAACCGGATGACCCTTGTGCGGCAACGAGTTCAACGAATCCGCCGACGCCCCGGACACCGGCGCATCCGACGGCGAGCCGGCACCTGCGCCGGTGCATGCGGCGCCGAGCCCCAGCAGGGCGAGGACCGCGAGCAGCAGCAGTGCCCTTGCCCGGAGCCCGGTCATGTTCCGTCCGCATACGGAATGCGGTAGGTCTTCATCGCGGCGACCTGGGCGTCGAAGATGGTCCATGTCCGGGAACTGATCTGCTCGGGTTTGTCCAGGCCGCGCGGCCAACTGTCCAATGCCCAGTACGCCGACGGGCTGTCCAGTTGGGACCACGCCAGCGGTTGCCCGGCGGGATCGAGCAGCTGGACATCGGGCGCGTTCGGCGTCGGCAGTTGAGCCGAGATGGAGGCGAACCACTGGTTCGTGGAGTTCCGCATGACCCTGTCGACCAGCGACCCGGTCCAGTCGGCCGTCTCGTTCCTGGCGGGCAACGCGGTGTCCTGGATGAATTGACTGGTCAGTCCCTGCACCAGGTCCCCACCGAACACCTGGTACGCCTCCGCCGTCCAGCCCACCGGGGCGGGGCTGTGGTCGACCGCGAGCTGCACGACCCCGGCGATCGTGGCCACGCCGGCGTTGTGCGCGGCGTCGGCGGCCTGCTGGAGGCCGATGTTCGCGGCGCCCTGACCGTGCGAGAGGGTGGCGGCGATACGAGCCTGCGCGTCCAGGTCAGCCGTGCTGAAGTCGCCGTTCAACAGCTGCGCGGCGATCACCGAGTATTCCGCGGACATCAGTCGGTCGATCACCGTGTGCCCGTTGGCGTCGGTGCCCTGATCCTTCGCCACATCCGCGAGCACGCGCGAGAACGCCTCGCTGCCAACGCTGTTCGGCACGGCGAAAACGGTGTTCAGGGTGTCCGCGTTCAGTACCAGCGTGGTGCCGACGCCAGGGCGTAATTCCGGCGGGATCCAGTCGGTCTCCTGGAAATCGCCCGCATCGATCCGGTGGTTCAACGAGTGATCGCCGAGCGAGCGGACCAGGTTGTCGAACGCGGTCGCCGAGTCCTGGCTGAGCACACCCTGACCGATCATGGCCGGCAACGCGTTGCCGAAGGCGGTCAGGCCTTCCAATGGTTCGTCCTCGTCCACGATGCGGTACAGCCACTGGGTGGCCCCGAAATCGTCGCCGGAATCGCGCAACAACCAGCTCCGCTCGTTGAGCAGATGGTTCAGCCAGCGGTGCAGCGGTCATCGGTGGCCAGCGACCGTGGTGGCTGCGCCTGGCGCAGCCCACCATCGCCGCCGTCCATGAGGTGAACGGGTCGTTGCCCATCGGGAATTCGGTGCCGCCGGTGCTCCAGTCCCAGCGCACCCGAACCGGTGCCGTGCTGGTCCACACCGTGTCCCCGGCGCCGCCGTTGTCCGTTGCGAACTGCAGCTCCAGATTGCGCACGTCGTCGCCGAATGCCCTGAGCACCCCGGCGCTGAAGTCACGGCCCTGCGAGATGGTTGCCATCACCGGTACGTACCCGGTGACCTGGATGGGAACGTCGTTCCACGGAACGGTGATCTTGCTGCGCCCGCTCGCCATCAGCGCGGTCAGCCAGCCGGCATCGAGCCCGCCCGGCACGGTGTCCCGGAGCGACCCGTCCGGGCCGTACTCGATTCCCGACGTGGCCAACGCCAAGCCGTTCCCGAGGTCGGCCTGCAAATCCCCGATCAACGCTGCGGTGATCGCGCCGGTCTCCGTCGGCCCGGTTGGCTGAATGACGGTCGCGATGCGGGCGAAGATGCCGACCGTCCGATCAGCGCCGAGTCCGGAGAAGAACGCCGCAGCGAAGACCCCGTTGGACTCCCCGTCCCAGATCGCGGCGAGCCGCGAGATTGCCTGCTGCAGCCCAGGGTCGGTCGGATCGAGCCGCTGCAGGTCGTTGATCCGGGTCGCCAGGGCGATCGACTCGCCGACCTCGGCGTAGATCCTGAGCATGTTCAGGCTTGCCACCGAGATACCGCCCGTGCCAAGCAGGATGGTGCCCGCATCGGTCGCTGGGCCGCCGCGCGACCGCCCGGTGGGATCCCACGCGGTGGCCAAGGCCCGGGCGCAGGTCTGCGCCGAGTTGTTCGCCTCGTCCACCAATAGCCGGTACGCCTCGGCGACGGACCGCTGGGCGGCCAGCGCGTCCTGCGCGGCATCCACCGCCGATTGCCTGATCAGCCCGCTTATCGGGCCGTGCATTCCGCCAGGTCGCTGACCTGGGCTTTCGCCGATCCGAAGGCGTCCTCGGCCCGGAGGAATCGGGTGCGCAGCTCGTCGACATCGGCCCTGATCCTGGTCAAGGTACCGCGGTGGCTGAGCAGCGCCGCAGACGCGGTGTCCAGCGTGGATCGGACCGCGGTAAGCCCGGCGACGAGCACGCCGACGTCGGCGTCCGCAAGATCGGTCGCCTGGGTCGTCCATGCCTGGCGCAACGACTGGCGGGACAGTTCCATGGACTGGGTCAACCTGTCGACCCTGGTCCCGGCCAGGTCGAGATGGTCGGCCGCGCCCACCAGGGCCGCCGGATCGTCCCCGGGATACGCCAACCGGATCGCGGCGCCGGCTGCTGTCATGGCTGGGTCGTCGGTGCACTCATCGTCGGGTCATCTCGTGCTGTCGGAAGGTGGCCGGCCGTCCGACGGTGGCCTGGCAGTGGCTCGGCAGCGGCTTGACAAGTGCTCGACAGCGGCCGGGGCTTGACGGTGCCCAGCGGGGCGCGCATCCGGTCGTCATCAGATCGCGTCGCTCGGCGTGAAGTAGCCGGCGACGTTGTTGTCGACCAGCACCGCAAGCCGCGCCGTCGATGTCACCTGGGCCGCGAGCGAGTCCAACTCCCCGGCGACGGTCTGCAGACCATCGGAGAAGGCCCGGCCGGGTTCGACCACCGCCGCTCGTACGCCGAGGCCGATCTCCGGCTCGCCCAGATTGTTGCCGGCCAGGCTCATCAGGTCGGCCGCGGACCTGGCCTCGCGGGCGTCGTTCCCGAGTTGCTCCGACGCCGACTCGAGCCGGCTCGGGGACAGGTCCAGCTGATCCGCCGACGACATCGGACTCCCTCCAGGAACGGCCGAGCCCCCTCCGGGCCGTGATGCGGGCCGACGTTATCAGAACGGGACAGGCTGATCGTGGGTCGCGAATTGGGCTGTGGATAACTCCGACCGAGCCCTCACCCCGGGGTCGCGGCACGCCTTGGCGGCGCCGCGCGCCGGAGCTGAGACAACGAGGTCGGGGTGCCGTCCGGCGGCCGGCGGGGCAATCCGCGAGTGACCATCCGGCGAGCGAGAATGCCTGTCCCAGTACGTTTTACGACGAACAAGACAAATGCTGCCAAACCCATCGCGGCCTTGACTCCCACCGCTCGGACGGCGATGGTGAGCCATGCCCCGCCGCCGGATCGTCACCGTCCTCGTTCTTGCCGGATCGCTGGTGTTGACCGCTCCGGTGGTCGCGACACCCGCCGTTGCTGCACCCGTGGCACGGCCGCGCCAGCCGTCGGAACTCCGGGATCGCCGGGCGTCGGCGACCCGTTCTTCCCCTTCGGCGGGAACGGCGGCTACGACGTCCGGCACTACCACCTGGACCTGAGCTGGAACCCGGACAGCAAGGTGCTCAGCGGCTCCGAGACGATCCTGGCGACGGCGACGAAGGCGCTGAGCCGTTTCGATCTCGATCTGCGCGGCTTCACGGTCAAGCGGGTCACCGTCAACGGTGCCCCCGCCACCGTCACCCGGCCCCGGCAGGACAACACCGAACGGGCTCAGGAGCTGACGATCACGCCGAAACGCGCACTGCGCCAGCATGTTCCGTTCGTCGTGCGGATCCAGTACGCCGGCACCCCCGAGGTCGTCACCGACCCGGACGACGCCATCGAAGGCTGGGTGCCGACCAGCGACGGCGCCTTCGTCGTCGGTGAGCCGCAGGGTTCACCAGGCTGGTTCGCGGCCAACGACACCCCGACCGACAAGGCCACCTACGACGTGCAGCTGACCGTGCCGGACGGGCTCACCGCCGTCGGCAACGGGGCGCTGATCTCCCAGCGCAGCGAGAACGGTCGGAGCACGTTCCACTGGCTCGAGCGGTACCCGATGGCGTCCTACCTGGCGACCATCACCTTCGGCAAGTTCGAGGTCACCCGCGGCCGGACGCCGGGCGGCATCCCCACCTATGTGGCGGTCGACCCGACCCAGGCCGCCGCTTCGACGCCCGTGCTGGCCAAGCTGCCGGCGATCGTCGACTACTTCTCGGGGGTCTTCGGCCGCTATCCCTTCGAAACCGTGGGCGCCATCGTCGACAACGCCCCCGATGTCGGGTACGCGCTGGAAACCCAGACGAAACCCGTCTTCGACCACGCACCGGACGAAGCGACGCTGGCCCACGAGATCGCCCACCAGTGGTTCGGCGACGCGGTGACCCTGAAGAAGTGGCCGGACATCTGGCTGCACGAGGGCTTCGCGACGCTGTCGGAGTGGTTGTGGTCCGAACACACCGGCGGGCGATCGGCGCACGAGGCGTTCGCGGCGCTGCTCGCCCAACCGGCCGACGCCGAGCTGTGGAGCCCCCCGCCGGCCAACCCGGGCAACCCGGCCAACCTGTTCGGCTCACCTGTCTACGACCGCGGCGGGATGACCCTGCAGGCACTGCGGGAGAAGATCGGCGACAAGAAGTTCTTCACCATCCTGCGCAGCTGGTACCAAGAGCACCGGTACGGCAACGCCACCACCGCGCAGTTCATCGCGCTGAGCGAGAAGGTCAGCGGCGCCGACCTGGACGCGTTCTTCACCACCTGGCTCTACACCCCGGGCAAACCCACCACCTGGTAGCGGGCCCCCTGCGGGCGCGGATGAACATTGCCGGCGCGGCTCAACGTCGCGGTTGTGGGACTGGAGTGGCGCGAGTCAACCGGTTGAGCCGCGCAATCCAACAGCCGCACGCCGACGGCGGACCCTAAAGGGGTAGTCGGCAGCCGTTACTGACCCGCGCGCCATGAGCCGGCTGCGGCCCGCCGATCGAGAAGCCACGGCCGCAGTGCCCGGCCGAGTCGGCCAACCCGGACGACGCCCGCCGCGGGCCGTGAAAGGCTGGGCGGGTGACCGTCGCCGACCTCGTCCCCGCTTGGGAGAACGAGGGCGCCTGGAGTGCGCGCCTCCAGGTCCCCGGCGAACCCGGCGGCGTGCAACCGGACGGCACCGTCACCGCGCCCCCGGACCCCGGCACGCTGTTCGACACGTTCTCCGCCTGGGCGACCGACCGCGGCTTCACCCTGTACCCGCACCAGGAGGAGTCGCTGCTGGAGATCGTCTCCGACTCCAACGTCATCGTCGGCACGCCCACCGGGTCCGGCAAGAGCCTGATCGCCACCGCGGCGTTGTTCGCCGGCCTGGCCACCGGCCGCCGGGCGTACTACACGGCGCCGATCAAGGCGCTGGTGTCGGAGAAGTTCTTCGACCTGGTGGAGATCTTCGGCCCGGCCGCGGTCGGCATGATCACCGGCGACTCCGCGGTGAACGCCGATGCGCCGATCATCTGCTGCACCGCGGAGATCCTGGCCGGCATCGCGCTCCGGGAGGGTATCGACGCGGACGCGGGCATCGTGGTGATGGACGAGTTCCACTATTACGGCGACCCGCAACGCGGCTGGGCCTGGCAGGTCCCGCTGCTCGAACTGAACCGGGCGCAGTTCGTGCTGATGTCGGCGACCCTGGGCGACGTCCGGTTCTTCGCCGACGACCTGACCACCCGCACCGGACGCCCGACCGCGGTGATGACCGGGGTGCAACGCCCTGTCCCGCTGCACTTCTCGTACACCCTGGTGCCGCTGACCGAGACCTTGCAGGATCTGCTGGCGACCAACCGGGCGCCGGTCTACATCGTGCACTTCACCCAGGCCGCCGCCCTCGAGCGTGCCCAGGCGCTGGCCAGCCTGACCGTCGCCACCCGTGCCGAACGGGACGAGATCGGCGAGACCATCGGCGATTTCCGGTTCTCGCCGGGCTTCGGCAGGACGCTGTCCAGGCTGGTGCGGCACGGCATCGGCGTGCACCACGCCGGAATGCTGCCCAAATACCGGCGGCTGGTCGAGAAGCTCGCCCAGTCGGGGCTGCTCAAGGTGATCTGCGGGACCGACACCCTCGGCGTCGGCATCAACGTGCCGATCCGGACCGTCCTGCTCACCGCGCTGAGCAAGTACGACGGCCGGCGCACCCGGCTGCTGTCCGCGCGCGAATTCCATCAGGTCGCGGGCCGGGCCGGGCGGGCGGGTTTCGACGTCGCCGGTGACGTGGTGGTGCTCGCCCCCGAGCACGTCATCGAGAACCAGCGGGCCGTGGCGAAGGCCGGTGACGACCCGGCGAAGAAGCGAAAGGTCATCCGCCGCAAGCCACCCGAGGGCTTCGTCAACTGGACGGAGACGACCTTCGACAAGCTGGTCGTCGCCGAACCCGAACCGCTGACCTCCCATTTCCGGATGTCGCACGCCATGGTGCTGGGGGTGATCTCCCGGCCGGGCGACGCCTTCGTCGCGATGCGCCGGCTGATCGAGGAGAGTCACGAACCCCGCAACCGGCAGCTCAAACACGCCCTCCGCGCGATCGCGATCACCCGCGCCCTGTTGGCGGCCGGCGTCGTCGAACGCCTCGACGAGCCGGACGAGACCGGTCGGCGATACCGGCTCACCGCCGACCTGCAGCTGGATTTCGCGCTCGACCAGCCGCTCTCCCCGCTCGCGCTCGCCGCTTTGGACATCCTGGACCGCGAGTCGGAAACCTATGCGCTCGACGTGGTCTCGCTCATCGAGGCGACCCTGGAGGGCCCGCGTCCGGTGCTGTACGCGCAGCGGCATCAGGCGCGCGGTGACGCGATCGGCGCGATGAAGGCCGAGGGCATCGAATACGAGGAGCGCATGGAACTGCTGGAGGACATCGACTACCCCAAGCCGCTGGCGGATCTGATCGAGGTCGCCTACGAGTCGTACCGCAAGGGGCACCCGTGGATCGCCGAGTACACCCCCGAGCCCAAGTCCGTCGTCCGGGACATGTACGAGCGGGCGATGACGTTCTCCGAGTACGTCGCGTTCTACGGCCTGACCAGGTCCGAAGGGGTGGTGCTGCGGTACTTCGCGGACGCCTACCGGGCGATGCGCCGGACCGTCCCGCAGGACGCCAGGACCGAGGACCTGAACGACCTGATCTCCTGGCTGGGTGAACTCGTCCGCGGCGTCGACTCCAGCCTGCTGGATGAGTGGGAGGCGCTGGCGCATCCGGATGCCGACGAGCTGACGATCACCGACGGCGTCGTCCGGCCGCCGACGGCGCGGGCCGGCGAGCGCGGGATCACCGCGAACGAAAGAGGTTTCACCGTGATGGTCCGCAACGGGATGTTCCGGCGGGTCGAATTGCTCGCGCACCGCAGGTACGCCGCGTTGGCCGATCTGCACCTCGGGACCGGCTGGAACGACCAGCACTGGGCCGAGGCGATGCAGCCGTACTGGGACGAGTACGACGACCTGGGGATCGGCCCGGCGGCCCGCGCCGCGGATCTCGCGATGATCACCCGGACCGCCGACACCTGGCACGTGCGACAGGTTTTCGACGACCCGGCAGGCGATCACGACTGGGGGATCAGCGCCGACGTCGACCTGGCCGCGTCCGACGAGGCGGGCGAGCCGGTGATCGCGATCGTCGATGTCGGGCCACTGACCGGCGATTGACCGGCGACTGATCGGCGACTGAAGGCGACTGATCGGCGACTGGACGGCTGGGCCGGACGCGATGCCGGGGTGGCGGTGCCGCTGTGCCCGACGATGGCAGGCTGGCGGCCATGACCGAGCCCGGAGTCCCGCCACGTTGGCGGGCGCTGGAGATCGGTCCCGGCGGCCTGCCCGCCGATCAGGTGCGGCCGATCGGGTCGGGGCTGGGACCGGGCCAGCCTGCTGTCCGCGAACCGCCGGCCGCAGCAGAACCCGCTTCGAGCCACCACTTTCGACCCCTTTCAACCGGGTCGAGGGGCCGAAAGTGGTGGCTCGACGACATCCCCGCACGACGAATGGCCGGCTGAGCAGTCCTCTGCAGCTCCGCGTGCCGCCTTTGGCTCCTTCGACGACGGACCGCGGCGCCCGTCGCGCCGGGCCGGGCTGGTCGTGCTGGTCGTGGTTCTTGCGCTGGCGGTGGTGACCGGCCTGGCGCTCTGGTCGAACTCGGCGCGGCCATTGGGTGGGTCCGACGACCTCGCCTCGGGGGACTGTCTGAGCTCGCGTGGCGGACTGTCGGTCATCCCGGTCGACTGCGCATCTGCCGAGGTGGAGTTCCAGGTCGTGGCCCGCTACGAGGACACCACCAACTCCTCCCGATGCGCCGCGGTGTCCTCCGACGTCGTGCTCGTCACCCGCGATTCCGCGGTGCTCTGCCTGAACTACGTCGCGGACGTCGGCGACTGCCTGTACGCCGGGTCGTCGGGCGGCCCCGTCGGGAAGGCCGCCTGCCGTACGGCCGGCAACGGATCGACGACCGGGCTGTACCGGGTGCTTGCCGTGCTGCGGGACACCATCAACGACCAAAACTGCCCGCAGGGCACGGTGCACACCCTGGTGCACCCGACGTCACCCGAGGTGCTCTGCCTCGGCCGCCCCTGACGAGAACCCGGTCAGCCGGGGCGGCGCGACTTCGGCAGCCGGCTGACGACATCGTCGTACGAGGCGTCGATGGCCTCCCGGAGCTCGTCGTCGGACACGGCCGCACCGACGCGGAAGGTGTTCCAGCCGTACCGGCCGATGTAGGCGGTCACGGTCACGTCATCGGGGTACTGGTCCCGCCATTCGCGGGCGTCCTCGGCGGTCCGCCCGCACTTCAGCCCGATGGTGGTGCTGTCGTCCGACCCGAGGAAGGCGAAGATCTTGTCGCTGACCTTGGCGACGTGATCCTCGCCCCACGGCTCGTCCTCCCACGCGCCCGGCTTGGCCAGGCAGTACTCCCTCAACTCGCGATGGCCCATCCGATCACCGTCCTTGGTCAGCCTCCGGAACTTCCGTTCCCCATCGACCAACGATCAATCGTCGACGGCGATCCCGGGCTGCTCGTGGCCGTCGTCATCGACCGGCCGGACCCGGGAAATCCGATGCAGCGCAAAGGTTCGCATGGCTCCGCGCAACCGGTCGTAGGCCACCACAGCGCCGCCGGAGATGGCGACCGGCTCGATGATCCGATGCGAGGTGCCGCCCTCGGCATCGACGTAGCCGATCCACACCGACCCACGGTGATCGGCTGCATCGCGCAGCAGGGTCAGCGACACGCCCGGCGGGCTCGCCGCGCCCTGCCCGCGCCCGGGTCCGCTGACCGCCCCCGCCCGGTCGGCGCTGCGCATCCGGGCGACCAGGTTGTCGAGCTGATCGTCGCTCGGAGGCGCTGGCTCTCGCCAGAGCTGGTGGATCGGCGCGGAGGCCTTGATCCGCTGCGGTCGGGGACGCAGGTCCACCACCGCGCCACTGGCGTCCTCTGCTGCCGGGACCATGCCCGCCGACCGCAGGTGGTTGATCAGGTCGTCCAGCGCGGCGCCGGTGATCGCCACGGTCGGAGCGAGCCTGCGCAGGGTGATCGCACCCTGGGCAGCCTCGGCGATGGCCTGATCGATCAGCGCCGGGTCGTCACTGCGCAGGTAGGTGTTCGCCCGGCCGACCCGCAGCACGCCGTACCGCCGGCCGATGTCGTCGATCAGATAGGTCAGCGCCTGTGGCACCCCGGTCGCCGAGTGCCGGGTGAACAGCTCGTGCAGGTCCGCGGTGGTTGCCCCGGCGTCCAGCGCGCGCCTGATGGTCTGCGGGGTGACCCGATAGACGGTGGCACTCCCGGCCGACTCGACATCGGCGACCTGGCCGAGCCGCGCGGCCAATTCCGGTTCCAATCGGCCCGGCGCGACGATGGTCAGGTCGGCCTGGATCAGTACGGTGTCCACGGGCGCGGGCAACGCGGACTGCAGGGCCGCGGCCGCGTCGGCCGTGTCGCCGCGCAGTACTGCGCGGCCGGCGGTGGTCAACGCGTCGAAAGCCACCAGGCCGAGCGTGGTGGCTTCGGCAATCGTGGAGGTCAGCACCGCGTCCCGGCGCTCCGGCGGGCGGAGCGGCGACCGCCAGGCCAACCGGGCGGCCAACGACGACCGGTCCAGCCCTGACCCCGCCGGCAGGTCGGCGAGCGCACCGAGCACGAACCGCCGCTCCGCCGGGCCGCGAATCCAGGACAGTTCCACCGACAGCGCGTTGAGCACCTTGTCGGCCGCATCCCTGGTGCCCACCCGGGACGGATTGCGTCGCAGGTCGAGCCAGGTCTGCGCGATCCGGGCCCACGCCTGTTCGTGCGGCATGGCCAGGAACTCGTCGGCGGTCGCGGTCGGCGTCCAGGCGTCGGCCGAACGACCCCTGGCGTCGGAGGTGGCGATCAGCGCCGCGGCCGCGAGCAACTCGACGTCCAGCGCCGTCGACGCCTCGTCGTTGCCCATCGCCTTGGCCAGCCGCCGCAGCTCCCGGACGCCGAGCCCGCCGGACTTCAGTGCGGGCGGCGGATTCTGCCCGATCAGCTCCAGGAGCCGGCCGAGCCTGGCTACCGTGGCCAGCGACTGCCCGCCGCCCGTGCCGTCAACGGTGCTGACGCCGTGTGCGCGTTCCTCACCGACGGGTTGCCGAACCTGGATCTCGCCGAGCGGCCGATCCCCGCGCAGCGCGATGCCCACCTCCCGGGGTAGTTCGACGGTTCCGGCGTCGACCCGCCGCAGCAGCCCGGACTCGACCAGCTGCAACAGTGCCGCGGCCACTTTCGAGCGGTGGTCGGCGCTGCCGCGCGGCGTGCCGTGCGCCAGTCGATCGAGCACGGCCCGCTGGTCGTCGTTCACCCCAGCCAGGGCAGCCCTGGCCTCGTCGACGGTCAATCGTCCTGGGGACCCGAGACCGGCCGGGTACGGGCCGAGCGCCGCCGACACCGCTGAGGGCATGTGCACCACGTCGGTGCCACGGACCAGCGCGAGCAGTTCGAGATCGCCCAGCGCGCTGGCCAGCGCCAGGTCCGGCACGTCAGGGCCGAGCAGGTCGGCGATGTCGTCGCGGGCGACCGCGTGCTTCTCGGCGCCCAATACGGCCAACGCCTGCAGGATCTGGATGTGGAAGAGCGTCAGCGACTCCATCGCCCGCCACACCGACGGGCCGGTATTCAGCCGCCCGGCCAGCACCGTGAGATCGGTCGGTGCCGGCACCGTCAGGTCGGGACGGGCACGCAACAGGCTGACCAGCTCACGGTCGTCCCGCGAGCGCAACCAGTCCAGAGTCGTCGGCACCTGAACCACGGTAGTGACGACCGGCCGGGCGGGTGCCCGGTGCCGGGTCGATCGGCCGTTCAGCTGTGGTCGGCGCGCGGTGGTTCAGCCTCGTCGCCGGCAGGTCGGCGCCAACACCCCGGCCGCTCGTGGGCGCGGATCATCATCGCGGGCGCGGCCGAAATCGTTGACTTCAGTCACTCCGTTCCCACAACCGGCCCTGCTGATCCGCGCCGACGACGATGATCCGCGCCAGAAAGGGATGGTGCGGCGGGTTGAGCCACGGGGGCGGGAGCGTTGAGCCATGGGGTCCAGGAGGGTGAGCCATGGGGGCGGGCGCGTTGGGCCACGGGGGGCGGGCGCATTGAGCCAGGGGGCGGGCGCGGCGACCAGGGCGCTGGGGCGCGACGCGACGGTGTGACCTGTGGCGGCTGTTGAGCGGATCGGCGCGGGTGCGGGAGAATGAACACCGAGGGTGGGCCGACCATCCTCCTGCTTCTGTCATGATCAACCGGAGCAGGCACGGCGGGTAGCGGTGGTCGCCGCCCGTGACGCGAGGAGGATCCGTGGCCGACGAACGCGGTAAAGGTGTCGACCCGACCTGGCCCGAACTGCCCGACGGCGAGCACCCCGTCACCGAACTCAGCACGCACGTGCAGGGCGCGCTGTCCCCCTTCGGTGAGGTCGAGTTCCCGCTCCCACAGGTGCCCTACATCCACCCGCACACGGTCATCAACCGCTGACCCTGTCCGCTCGCCCTCCCCGCATTGCCGCGCTTCTGCTGGCGGCTGGCCTCGGTCGCCGTTTTGGCATGCCGAAAGCGTTGGTGGACAACGGGTCCGGTCCTTGGGTTGTCCGTTCGCTCGCTGTCCTCGCGGCCTGCGACCCGCGGTTGGTGGTGATCGGTGCCAGCGCCGCGCAGGTAGCGGCGCTGATACCAGCGGACGTCCAGGTGATCACGAACCCGGATTACCAGCAGGGGATGGGGTCGAGCCTGCGCGCCGGGTTGGCGGCGCTGTCGACGGTGCCAGCACTACCGACGTCGACAACAGCGGATTCAGCGGCCATCGCCGAACCGCCGATCGACGCCGCGTTGGTGATGCTCGTCGATCTCCCTGGTGTCGGCGCGGAGGTGATCGCCCGGATGCTGGTCGCCGCCCGCGCCGGTGACGCCCGGTCAGCGCTCTTG
Source organism: uncultured Actinomycetota bacterium (assembly GCA_963709895.1). GTDB lineage: Bacteria > Actinomycetota > Actinomycetes > Mycobacteriales > Nakamurellaceae > Nakamurella. The sequence continues at coordinate 400,803 of CAVPYD010000028.1, forward strand.
CGGGCCGCCTATGACGGCCAACCCGGCCACCCGGTGGTGCTGGGCAGGGACCACTGGGCCGGGGTGTCCGCAGCCGCCGACGGCGACCGCGGGGCCCGTGACTACCTGTCCGCCCGGGCGGTCCGGCTGGTCGAATGTGCCGACATCGGCAACGGGATCGACGTGGATCGACCCGACGGAAGACACTGATCCGGTCCGATCGACGATCTACCAACTGATCGCCGGCGGCGGTGACCACCGGGAGCAACCCGCCGCCGGGGCAGGACCAGCCCGAGCGGCGGGAACCCGCGACCAGGCCCGCCAGCAGGATTGTCAGGCTCTGCCGGATGCGCGCACGACCGACGCGTTGGCGGGCACCCGCGACCGGGGCCCGGCAGGGAGTAGTCCCGGCGGATCGGCTCACGCCACCGCGTCGGCGGGTGGTCGCGGTCATGCCCGGCCGCGGTGAGTGAGCGCCCCTGGCGGATCCCGGTCGCCGGAATACGCTGTGCGGGCACGGAGCGAGGCGCCTGATCGGGCGCGCCGCCACGTGGCCCACCGCACCTTCCGGCGTGAGGAGCCGACCAGATGCCAGTCCCGGGACCCGGTTACTCGATCACCATGCGGATCGCGGCGCCGCCATCGGCGACCGCTGCCGGTGAGCTGACGACGGCGGTCGGCCAGGCCGGTGGGGTGATCACCGCGTTCGACGTGGTCGAATCGACGGCAGGTCAGCTGGTGGTCGATCTGTCCGCCAACGCGACGTCCGCGGCGCACGCGGACGAGATCACCGCTGCGGTCAACAATCTCGCTGGGTGTCAGGTCCGCAAGGTGTCGGATCGGACGTTCCTGGTGCACCTCGGCGGGAAGATCGAGATCACCTCGAAGGTGCCGCTGCGCAACCGCGACGACCTGTCCCGCGCGTACACACCGGGGGTGGCGCGGGTATGCCAAGCGATCGCCGACAATCCGTCCGACGCCCGGAGCCTGACGATCAAACGGAACACGGTCGCCGTGGTCACCGATGGAACCGCGGTGCTGGGTCTGGGCAACATCGGTCCCGCGGCGGCATTGCCGGTGATGGAGGGCAAGGCGGCGCTGTTCAAGAAGTTCGCCGGGGTCGACGCCTGGCCGGTCTGTCTGGACACCACCGACACCGAGGAGATCATCCGGACGGTGCAGCTGATCGCGCCCGTCTACGGTGGGATCAATCTGGAGGACATCGCCGCGCCGCGCTGCTTCGAGATCGAGGCGAGACTGCGGGAGTTGCTCGACATCCCCGTCTTTCACGACGATCAGCACGGCACCGCCATCGTGGTGGTGGCCGCGCTGCGGAACGCCTTGCGGGTGGTCGGCAAGGACATCACCGATTGCCGCATCGTGGTGTCCGGGGTCGGCGCCGCAGGCAACGCCATCATCCGACTGCTGTTGCTGCAGCGGCCCAAGGACATCGTGGCGGTCGACATCGCCGGGATAGTGCACCGGGGTCGGCCGGGAATGGATCCCAACCTCGCCGAGGTGGCGGCGGTGACGAACGTCGCCGGGATGGTGGGGACGATTCATGACGCCATCGTCGGTGCCGACGTCTTCATCGGGGTGTCCGCTCCGAATGTGATCGACGGCAAGGACGTGGCCGCGATGAATTCCGGTGCGGTGGTTTTCGCGCTGGCGAATCCCGATCCGGAGATCGACCCGATTCAGGCCCAGGCGCACGCAGCGGTGGTGGCGACCGGGAGGTCGGATTTCCCGAACCAGATCAACAACGTGCTGGCATTCCCCGGCGTGTTCCGGGGGTTGCTGGATGCGCAAGCCACCGAGATCACCGACGGGATGCTGGTCGCCGCCGCGGAGGCAATTGCCGATGTGGTGTTGCCGGACCAGCTCAACGCCTCCTATATCGTGCCGAGCGTGTTCGATGAGAACGTCTCGCACGCCGTCTCGCGCGCGGTGGTGGCGGCGTCGCGTTCGCGACTGCGTCCGGCCGGCGGGGCCAAAGAATCGGCGATGCAGTGACGGTGGCGGACGGCAGGGTGTCCACAAGGGCGGACGGCACGGTCGCTGGTGCTGGTGCTGGTGCTGGTGCTGGTGCTGGTGCCGGTCCGAGTGACGAGAATGACGCTCGCGTCGGCCCGGCGTCCGACCCGATCGGCGCGACGATTTCCGTCATCGCAGGCGAACGTGCGACGACTGAAGAAGCCGTGAACCCGGTCGAACTGGCAGCCGGCCTCCGAGCGGGAGGTTCGTCGCTGACGCACGTCGATGCCAGTGGCGCGGCACGAATGGTCGACGTTTCGGAAAAGGAATCGACCGCGCGGACCGCGCTCGCGACGGGGGCGCTGCGGACCACCCCCCAGGTCATCGAATTGTTGCGGCAGAACGGGCTCCCGAAGGGGGACGCGCTCGCGACCGCGAGGATCGCCGGGATCATGGCGGCCAAACGGACGCCTGACCTGATCCCGCTGTGCCACCCCATCGCGATTTCCGGCGTCGTGGTGGAGCTCTCGCTGCGCCCGAGCGAGGTGCTGATCTCCGCCACGGTGCGGACGACCGATCGAACCGGGGTGGAGATGGAAGCGCTGACCGCGGTTGCGGTGGCCGGTCTGACCCTGCACGACATGATCAAGGCGGTGGATCCGGCTGCCGTGCTCGGCGAGATCAGGGTGGAACGCAAGGACGGCGGCAAGACCGGCTCGTGGGTGCGCCCGGACGACGGGTTGCCGTCATGAAATCGGCGGTGGTGATCATCGCGTCCACTCGCGCGGCCACCGGGGTCTACCCCGACCGCACCGGCCCGCTGATTACGGAATGGTTGGTCGCCAGAGGGTTTCGAGTTTCGGGTCCCCATGTCGTCGCGGACGGGACGGATGTCGAACGCGCGCTTCGCGACGCCGTTGGCGCTGACGTCGTGATCACTTCCGGGGGTACGGGAATCTCGCCGACCGACCGCACACCGCAGGCGACCGCCGCCATCCTGGACTACGAGATCCCGGGCCTGGCCGATGCCATCCGGCGACAGGGCAGTGATGCTGTGCCGACGGCAATGCTCTCCAGGGGGACTGGCGGGGGTCGCCGGGCGAACGCTCGTGGTGAACCTGCCTGGTTCGACCGGCGGAGTGTCGGACGGCTTGGTGGTCCTCGACCGGGTGCTCGATCATGCGTTGGACCAGATATCGGGGGGCGACCACGAATCGACGTCGCTCCGCTGAGCACCCCACCCGACCTGGGCACCCGGGAGTCAAGGAGGCATCCCGCACGGCGTCTGCTCCGGCACAGGCGGAACACCGCTCCGGGCAGGAAACGGCGTTTGCTGCTGGAGATACGGTCGGCGGCGCCGAGCGCGAAACGGCATCAGGCAGTGCGACGCACGAGGGGCACTCCGATCACCGGCAGCCCGAGCATCAGTCCACGTCAGGGGTGGATCGGGAATTGCCGGACGAGCATCCCGCAGGCGACCCGCCGCCCCGTCATCGTCACGCTCGCGGTGATTTCGACGCCACCGCTGATCGGGTGGACGGGGTCAAACCATGACCGGGAGGGTGGTGTTGAGCGACGTGGTCGACGAGACTCTATCCCTGTCAGAGCATCTCGCGGCAGTGGACGATGCCGCCGCGGGTGCGACGGTATCCTTCTCCGGTGTGGTGCGCGACCACGACGGCGGCCGGGGCGTTTCGGCCTTGGAATATCACGGGCATCCCACGGCGGCCTCCGTGGTAGCCCGAGTCGCGAGTGAGATCGCCGCCCGCCCCGGGGTGATCGCGGTGGCCGTGTCGCATCGGATCGGCCTGCTGAAGGTCGGCGATGTCGCTCTGGCCGCCGCCGTCTCCGCGGCCCATCGCAAGGATGCCTTTGCGGCTTGCACCGATCTGGTGGATGAAGTGAAGCGGCAGTTGCCGGTGTGGAAGCGTCAGGTCTTCGACGACGGCACGGACGAGTGGGTAGGTACCGCCTGAGTCGCGCAGACGCCCCGCAGAAGGATGTTCGTGGTCGGAGCTCCCGGCATGACGGTCGGTTGACACCGAATGTTGTGCGGCACAGTAATTTCACGATGAGGTTCAGGATGGGAGAGCGGAGAGAGATGTCGCAGCAGCAGCAGTCACAATCGCCGGCAACGGATGCAGGGTCATCGGCGGAATCGGCCACGGAGGAGCCTGGTTCCTCTGAGGGCACGCCGACCTCGGCCCCGTCGGATGCCGGCGCGAAGGCAGCGCCCGTGGTGACCGACGCGCCCGAGCGACACCGGTTCGAGATCCACGTCGGTGGCGAACTTGCCGGGTTCACTGTCTATCGCCTCCAGAGGGATCGTTTCGCTTTCACCCATACGGAAATCGACCCGCGCTTCTCCGGGGGCGGCCTTGCGTCGATCCTCGTGCGGGGCGCGCTCGACGAGATGCGGCGCCGCGAGATCGCGGTATTGCCGTATTGTCCGTTCGTTCGTCGGTACATCTCGCGCCACCTCGAATATCTGGATCTTGTTCCTGCCGATGCGCGCGAGGAATTCGATCTGCCGCAGACCTGAGTCCGGGCAACGGTTGTCAGCAGCATCGCGCTGCGGCATGGGCGAGCGAGATCCCCGCGCCGAAAAGCCTTTTGCCTGCGCGGCTGAGGCATGCTGCCCCCGTTTCGGGAGGCGCTTCGGGAGATGGCTGCGGTGAGTTCAGGACCCGGCCGATCCAAGCGACCTGGCTGGCGGACCACCCCGGTCGCTATTTCGGGACCCATCTGGAGCGGCGCACATTGGCCGCCGCGTCATCAACGACTCGTGTGCACGGCGGTCCAGCCGAGTGCTGCCGGCGTCATCCGCTCATGTCCGCTGGTGGAAGGGTCGGTGGTGCATGGTGTTCCGGCGGGGGGTGCGGTTCGGGTCGATCCATGGTGGTGGCAGGAATTCGGGGATGCCGTCGGCGGCGAAACGGATCTCCCAGTCGCCTCGATGGATCAGGCGGTGATGATGCGGGCAGAGCAGCACCGCATTGCCGAGCTGGTGGGCCCGCCGTCCGCCCAGTGGCGCACATGGTGACAGTCGCACCAGGAGGCGGGCCGGTCGCAGCCGGGGAAGGTGCATCCGCGGTCCCGCAGGGTGATGGCCCGGCGGATGCGCGTTGGGGAACAACCGGACCGCGGTCCCCATGTCCAGGACCTGGGAGGCGGAGCCCAGGACGGCGGGGATGATCATCGCGTCGCAGGCCAGCATCCGGGCGTGGGCGGCGGTGATCGGCCCGCCGTGGTCCAGCATGGCGGTGCCGAGTGCCCCGTGGAGCGCGTCGAGGTCCATGGTGACGGTGACGTGCGGGTCGTTCCCCGCCCTGGGTGGGTGCGAACCCGACGTCCAGGAACCGGCGCAGCGACTTCGATGAGGGCTTGGCCGCGGCGGACCTTCGCCGGCCGCGGGTCCGCGGTGCCGTCGACGGAGGGGCGGGGTGCGGCCAGGCCGTCGATGGCCGTGGACAGCAGTTCCACCCCGAGGTCGTCCAGGAACCCTTTGAACGCGGTCAGCCCGGTGCTGGTGTTCCGGGACCCCAGGGACAGTTCGACCTTGTCGACGGGATCTTTCTCGTCCAGGGTGCCGTCGGGGTCGCAGGCCTGGGCGACCTGCCGGGCGAACCGGGCGAACACGACCGGTTCGGTGACCTGGGCGTTGGCCGCCAGCGATGCCCCGGCCATGGCCCGTACCTCGGGGTTCACCCCGGCGGGCAGGGCGCGCATGGTGGACACCACGGTGCGGGTCTGCTCGATACCGACCGGTGCCGGCGTCCACCGCGGCCGCCAGTTCGGGGAGTTCGGGTGGGGTTTGTCCACCGGTGGGCAGGTCCCGGGGCAGGATGGCCCTGGCGGCGCGGACCCGGGCGGCGGCATCACCGGGGGAGATGTACAGGGTGTGCCGCAGCAACGCCGCGGTCGAGGTGGCGCTGTGCTGCTGCCAGGCGCGGCGGGTGTCCAGTTCCCCGGTCAGGTGGACCTGCGCGGCGTACACCAACCGGCCGACCCGCTCGAACACCCCGGCCAGGGTCAGCAGTTCCTTGTCGCCGAGTTTCCAGAAAGCGCTGCCCCGCAACGCATCCAACCCGGAACACACCGAACCGGCCACCCCGGTGGCCGCCTCCAGATCCATGATCTGCCCCATGAACCAAACGCTATCCCACCCCACCGACAGTCCGTCCGAAGCCGACAAATCGGGCCCATACTCGTGATTCGCACGACAGTCGCAGTGGGTTCACGGCCCTGCGGGGCGCGTGGCGATCGATCACCGGGTACGCACGGATGAACGCCACCCAGTCGGCGCTGCACATGGATTGCCGGGAGACCTTTGCTGGCAAGGTGAGTCAGGCTGCTGGCCAGCGCTGTCGATGGCGCGCAACCGCCGCTCGAGGACGAAACACCCTGGTGCGGCAATGTCCTCGCGAGGCACCACTATCAGGAGGGGATCTGGGCCGCGCCAGTCGTCCTTCGATCGGTCCCGGTGGCCGTTCCGCCGCCGTTCGGCTCCGCCGACGTCCGTTCGGTTCCGCCGCCGTCCGTCCGGCTCTGCCGCCCGCGATCGGTCTGTCCGCCGCCCGCGATCGGTGCGTCCCGCGGTCCGCGATCCGCGATCCGCCGAGCGGTCAGCCGACCAGTAACGCTCAGCAACCTGATCCAGAAACAGGACAACCCCCGAGATCCCCTGCTGAGCAGGAAATCTCGGGGGTCGGGGTGTTGCTCGGCTACGGAATGGTTACCCCACAACCGGAGTCAACGAACCGCAGATCAGACGACCGAGACGGCCGTGGCCTGCGGGCCCTTGTTGCCCTGGGTGACGGTGTAGGTGACCGTCTGGTTCTCCTCCAGCGAGCGGTAGCCGCCCGCCTGGATCTCCGAGAAGTGAACGAACACATCGGGGCCACCACCATCTGGGGTGATGAAGCCGAAGCCCTTCTCAGCGTTGAACCACTTGACGGTGCCTTGTGCCATGAATCTCTCCTGACGACGTTCCGGTTCACGCCGCAGCAACGTGCTGTGGCGCGGGCTAGTCGACGATTTCGACCTTGCTCGGATTGTGACGTCGTCCGAAGGCCCCGAATCGCGGCGATTTCCTGGGACCGTCATGACACGAACTCAAGAACTACTAACCACCCCTAGCATGACATGGATTCGCCTGCAGTGCGAACCTGGGTCCATGGAGCAGCGAAAATTGGGCCGTCCGGGTGCGGTCAGTCAAGGCGAAGTATCGGTCATCGGGCTCGGAACCTGGCAACTCGGCGCCGATTGGGGCGAGGTCGAGGAGGAGCAGGCGATGGCGGTGTTGGACGCCGCAGTCGCAGCAGGCGTGACCTTCTTCGACACCGCAGACGTCTACGGAGACGGCCGCAGCGAGCAGATCATCGGTGCCTTCCTGGCCAAGAACCCGGACACCGACGTCACCGTGGCGACCAAGATGGGCCGTCGTGCCCCGCTGGACCCGGCCGAGTACACCGCGGACAACTTCCGCGCCTGGACCGATCGTTCGCGACGCAATCTGGGCGTCGACACACTGGATCTGGTGCAGCTGCACTGCCCGCCGGAGGCGGTGTTCCACGACGACGCCGTGTTCGACGTCCTGGACGGACTGGTCGCCGAGGGTCGGATCCGCGCCTACGGGGTGAGCGTGGAAACCTGCGACCAGGCGCTGTCCGCCATCGCGCGCCCCGCGGTGACGTCGGTGCAGATCATCCTGAACGCGTTCCGCCGCAAGCCGTTGGAGGCCGTTCTGCCAGCTGCCGCGCAGGCCGGAGTGGCGATCATTGCCAGGGTCCCGCTGGCGTCCGGACTGCTGTCCGGCCGGTACCGCAAGGACACCACCTTCGCCGCAAACGACCACCGCGCCTACAACCGGCACGGCGAGGCGTTCGACGTCGGGGAAACGTTCGCCGGCGTCGACTACGGCACGGGAGTCGAAGCGGCGCAGGAATTCTCGGCGCTCGTCGAGAAGTACACCGACGGCGACGCGACGCCCGCGCAGGTCGCGTTGCGGTGGATCGTGCAGCAACCCGGGGTGACCACGGTGATCCCTGGCGCCCGTTCGGTGCAGCAGGCACGGGCCAACGCCGCCGCAGCCGCGATCCCCGAGCTGAGCACCGAACTGTTGGACGAGATGGCCGATCTGTACGACCGGCGCATCCGGTCTCTGGTCCACGACCGCTGGTGACCGAGAGGCGGCCAGCGAGCCGAGCCCGCCGGCGAGCCGGGCCGATCCCGGGACGACGCCGTACGGGCCGGGCAGCACCGGGCCGATCGGAAACCGAAGCCGGGCCGTTACGCCCACGGCGCAAGTTCCGCGGACCGGCCACGGGAAGCCCGCACCGTCCCCCAGGCGTTGTGCATGATCAGTGCGGACCGACAGACCAGCGCCGATCGACGACCCGGCAGGTCATCGTGCGAGGAGTGACAGTGCGGCACGCGACAATGCGGAGACGACGATGCGGACGCAAGTGAGTACAGATCGCCCGAGCGATCGCTCGAGAAGAAGCCGCCTGCGCAGAGGTCGGCTGCATGGGGATCGACTGACCGGAGATCGACTGACCGGAGATCGCAGATGACCGGCGCTTCCCCCATGGGCGCCGCAGGCCGGCGGATGATGCACCAGGACCGGTCGATGGCGGACAAGAAGCTCGCCCCGGGGACCATCCGCCGAGTGGTGTCATTCGCCCGTCCCTACCGCAGGGAACTGGCGGTCTTCCTGGTTCTCACCATCGTCTCGTCGGTGATCGGCGTCGCCACCCCACTGCTGGCCGGCGAGGTGGTCAACCAGATCACCTCCAACGGCACCGTCAAGGCGGTCGTGTTGATCGCCGCGGTGATCGCCGCCCTCGCCGTCCTCGACGCGCTGCTCTCGCTGGCCACCCGCTGGTACTCCTCGCGGATCGGCGAGGGACTGATCTTCGACATGCGCACCAAGGTGTTCCAGCATGTCCAGCAGATGTCCCTGGCCTTCTTCACCCGCACCCAGACCGGGCGCGCTGGTCAGCCGGCTGAACAACGACGTCATCGGCGCGCAGCAGGCGTTCACCTCGACGCTGTCCGGCGTGGTGTCCAACGTGATCGGGCTGATCCTCACGGCGGCGGTGATGTTCACGCTGTCCTGGCAGGTCACCACGTTGTCGCTGATCCTGCTGCCGATCTTCGTGCTGCCGGCGCGGTGGTTCGGCGGCAAGTTGCAGGCGATGACCAGGGAGAGCTACCAGCTCAACGCCTCCATGAACACCACCACCACCGAGCGGTTCAACGTCTCCGGGGCGCTGCTGGTGATCCTGTTCGGTCGCCCCGAGGTCGAGGCCGAGTCCTTCCGGGACCGGGCCGGCCGGGTCAGGGACATCGGGGTGACGACCGCGATGTACGGGCGGGTGTTCCTGGTGGCACTTGGCCTGGTCGCGGCGTTGGCTTCCGCCCTCACCTACGGTCTGGGCGGCACCCTGGCGCTGAACGGCGCCATCGAGCCGGGCGCCGTGGTCTCGTTGGCCCTGCTGCTGTCCCGGCTCTACGGACCGCTGACCGCGCTGTCCAACGTCCGCGTCGACGTGATGAGCGCGCTGGTCTCCTTCGAGCGGGTCTTCGAGGTGCTCGACCTCAAGCCGCTGATCACCGAGAAGCCCGACGCCCGAACGCTGTCCGTCACCACCCCGTCGGTGGAATTCGAGTGGAATTCGACAAGTCCACTTCGCGTACCCGGGCGCGGACGAGGTGTCGCTGGCGTCGCTGGAAGACGTCGCGGTCCCGGACCACAGCCCGCGGCACCCGGTGCTGCACGGCGTCAGCTTCCGCGCCGAACCGGGCCAGCTCGTCGCGCTGGTCGGGCCGTCCGGGGCCGGCAAGACCACCATCTCGCAGCTGGTGCCGCGGGTCTACGACCCGGATTCGGGTGCGGTCCGGATCGGCGGGCTGGACGTCCGGGACGCCACGCTGCAGTCGCTGCGGGACGCGATCGGCGTCGTCGCGCAGGACGCGCACCTGTTCCACGACAGCATCCGCGCCAACCTGCTGTACGCCCGGCCGGAGGCCACCGAGGACGAGCTGGTGCAGGCGCTGCGAGCGGCGCAGATCTGGGACCTGGTGGCCGGCATGCCGCAGGGCATGGACACCGTGGTCGGTGACCGCGGGCATCGCCTTTCCGGCGGCGAGAAGCAGCGGCTGGCCATCGCGCGGGTGCTGCTCAAGGCGCCGGCCATCGTCATCCTCGACGAGGCCACCGCCCATCTGGACAGCGAGTCCGAGCTCGCGGTGCAACGCGCGCTGGCGGCCGCGCTGCAGGGACGGACCTCGCTGGTGATCGCCCACCGGCTGTCGACCATCCGCAGCGCCGACCAGATCCTGGTGATCGACGGCGGTCGGGTCGTGCAGTCCGGCCGGCACGCGGAATTGATCGCCGCCGGTGGGCTCTACGCCGAGCTGTACCGCACCCAGTTCGAGCACCAGACCGACACGGTGCCGGTGGTCGGGGTCTGACCCCGACGTATCGCCCGGTCCCAGCCACGAAGACCTACCGAGCTCAATCGAGCCCAGCCGATCCCGACGATGCGACCGGCCCGGGTTCGGTTGCCTGGCGGGGAAGCCGGTGCACCGCTCACGGCTGCGCCATCACCTGCCGGGTTTAGGAGCGGGAACTCTTACGGCGCCTGGCACCTGATCACCCCGACAGCCGGCTCGTCCGGCGCCGTGCTGGACGTCGACGGGGGCGGATGTCGCGTCCAATGCCGGACGGCGTGACTCCGCGGTGTCCTTCGGACATTGGCGGATCGGCGGGACGGCTTCCGCCTCGGGCGCGCCACCCGGAACCATCGCGACGGACCGATCGCGACGACTTTCGAAACTCCCTTGCACCCGGCTAGGCTCCTGGGTACATTAGTCAAGTAATGAACCACAGAACCACGAGCGACCGAGGGGGATGGCGGTGCTCGACGAAGGCACACCGCTGTTCCTGCAGATCGCCGAGCGGTTGTCGTCCGACATCGTTGACGGAACGCTGCCGGAGGGCTCCCGGGTGCCGTCCACCAACGAGTTCGCCGCCTTCTACCGGATCAACCCGGCGACCGCGGCCAAGGGCATCAACGTGCTGGTCGACGACGGCATCCTGGAAAAACGCCGCGGTATCGGCATGTTCGTGGTCAGCGGCGCCAGGGAGCAGCTGATCCTGCAGCGCCGCAAGCGATTTGCCGAACAGTACATCGACCCCCTGCTCGCCGAGGCGCAGCGGTTGGCCATCGACGTCGACGCTCTCGTCGCCATGATCAGGCAGCCGGTCGGCCCCGAGCATCACCAGATCAGTTATCCACCAGGAGAGGAGGCGTCATGACTCCCACCGTCACGATCGACCATGTCACCCGCCGCTACCGCGGCCAGCTTGCGCTCGACGACGTCAGCTGCGAATTGCTGCCGGACACCATCACCGGGCTACTCGGGCGCAACGGCGCCGGTAAGTCAACGTTGATGAAAATCCTTACCGGACAGGAATTCCCGACGTCGGGAACGGTGCGGGTGGCCGGTGAGAACCCGCTGGAGAACGATGCGGTGCTGCGCCGCATGGTGTTCGTGAAGGAAAGCCAGGTGTACCCGGACATCAAGGTGAAACGGGTGATCGAGGCCGGCTCCTGGTTCTACCCGAATTGGGACGCCGAGTTGGCCGGCCAACTGATGGACGATTTCGAGCTACCGCCGAACCGGTCCGTGAAGAAGCTGTCCCGGGGCATGCATTCCGCGATGGGCATCGTTCTGGGGTTGTCCGCCCGTGCCGAGGTGACCCTGTTCGACGAGCCCTACCTCGGCCTGGACGCGGTGGCGCGGCAGATCTTCTACGACCGGTTGCTGGCCGACTACGCCGAACATCCGCGCACCGTCCTGCTGTCCACCCATCTCATCGACGAGGTCGCGGATCTGCTCGAACACGTGCTGGTGATCGATCGGGGGCGGATCGTCCTGGATGCGCCGGCCGACGAACTGCGTGGCCGGGCAGTGACGGTCTCGGGTGCATCGAGCGCGGTCGAATCCTTCACCGCGGCGCGGAAAGTCCTGCACCGCAACGGGATCGGCTCGCTGACCTCGGCAACCGTCGCCGGACCACTGGACGATCTGGCCCGCACCCGGGCGCGCGATCTCGGCCTGGAGATGGAGCCGGTGTCCCTGCAGGAATTGGTGATTCGCTCGGCCCAACTCGAACAGCAACCGGAAAGGATCAGCGCATGACAGTCCTGCTCAAGGTGGCCAGGCTCCACCTGGTCGACCGGTTCAGCTACACCTGGCTGGTCTGGGGCGTGCTGGCCCTCACCTTCGTGATCAACCTGGCGATCTTTGCGGTGATCCCGCTGACCCAGCCCAGCGGCAACTACACCGGCGCCCTGGTGACCATCTACATCTTCATGGTCGTCATCGGTTTGCAGTCAGCGGCCCGGTTCCTGCCGTTCGCCACTGACCCTCGGGGTGAGCCGGCGGACCTATTATCTCGGTACCGTCCTGCTGGTCGGCGCGCTCTGCGTGCTGTACGCCGCGATCCTCACCGGGCTGTGGGCACTGGAGGGCGCCACCAACGGCTGGGGCCTGCAATTGCACTACTTCCGGGTGCCCTGGATTCTGGAAGGACCCTGGTACCAGGTGCTGGTGACCAACGGCGTGCTGCTGGTGCTGCTGTTCCTGTTCGGACTGTGGTGCGGGCTGATCTACCGCCGTTTCGGCCTGATCGGCATCCTGGTCTTCCTCGGGTTGGGGTCGGTCCTGGCGGTCGGTGCCGTGCTGCTGGTCACCTGGCGGCAGTGGTGGCCGGCGGTGGGTGGCTTCCTGTCCGACCTGAATATCCTTGCTGCCAGCGGGATGCTGGCGCTGGTGGCGGCCGCCATCGCCGGCGGCGGTTACCTGACCATCCGACGGATCACGGTCTGAGCCAGTCCCCGGCCCGCGCCCGGTGCGGTCGATCGACCGCCGTGCCGGACGCGGTCTCCGGCGTGGAACGACTCGAGAGGGAACGATGTCATTGCCTGCGGCAGGGTCGGAAGCACCCAACACGCCGGCCGCCCTCGTCGCCAGGCTGCGGGCGGCCGGCTGTGTGTTCGCCGAGGACGAGGCGCGGCTGCTGCTGTCCGCCGCGCGGGATCCGGCCGCTCTTGACGACATGGTCGACCGGCGGGTCGCTGGGGTGCCGCTGGAATACGTGCTGGGCTGGGCGGAGTTCTGCGGCCTCCGGATCGCCGTGGACGACGGGGTTTTCGTCCCCAGGCAGCGCACGGAGTTCCTGGTCAGGGAGGCGGCGGAACTGCTTCGGGCGACACCCGGTGCACCGGACGGTGAAGGTCGCGTCGACCGACTTCCCGTCGTGCTCGACCTGTGTTGCGGCTCGGGCGCCATCGGGGCGGCTCTGGGTGCCACGGCCGGCGAGATCGAGCTTGTACGCAACGGATATCGACCCCGCCGCGGTGCGCTGTGCCAGCCGGAACGTCACATCGGCCGGCGGCCGGGTGTTCCAGGGCGATCTCTACGATCCGCTCCCCGCGACACTGCGCGGCCGGGTCGACATCCTGGCGGCCAACGCACCCTACGTGCCCACCGAGGCGATCGGGATGATGCCACCCGAGGCCCGCCTGTACGAGCGGCCGGCCGCCCTCGACGGCGGCTCGGACGGGCTCGATGTGGTGCGTCGGGTGGCCGCGCAGGCCAGCGGAATGGCTGGCGCCGGGCGGGCATCTGCTGATCGAGGCGAACGAGCGGCAGGCGCCGGCGGCTGCGGAGTCGTTCGCGCGCAACGGGTTGGTCCCGCGGATCGCGAGTTCGGAGGAATTCGGCAGCACCCTTGTCATCGGCATGGTGATCGGCACTGGGATCGGCACCGAGATCGGCACGGTGGCTCTGACGCCCCGCGGGTCGACGACCCCGTTCGGCCGACGAATCCCGTTGGCCGACAACGCAGAAGGCCGCGACCGGCAGCTTTCGCTGCTGGTCGCGGCCATCGAACTGGCTGCGGGTGCGGAGGTCGGTCAGGCCGGGCCGGGCACCTTGAACGGCAGCTTGGCGCCGGTGCTCTGCGCGGCCAGCGCGGTGAAGTAGGTCAACGCCAGCGTGGTGATCAGCGCGAACCACACCCCGAACGACGGGCCGAACTTGATGCCGATGTCGCCGAGTTCGGAGGAGTACCCGCCCGCGTAGATGAACGTCTGGACGAGGACCACGATCATCAGCACGAACGAGGCCGCGGCGGCCCAGACCAGCCATTCCGCCTTGACCTGGCCCGGCTTGATCACCCCGAACACCTGCAGGGCGTACACCACGCCGACGGCGATGGCCAGCAGCACCGGGATCCACCACCACAACGACCAGCCGTTCAGGCCGACGGAGGTCAGCGAGATCCCGGTGTAGGACACCGACCAGAACGGGAAGAAGCTGGCGATCAGCGTGAGCGCGGCCGCGCCGATCACGCCCCAGCCCGCCACCGAGAGCTTGGAGATGTCGAAGGCCGGCGCCGCGGCGCCGCTCGGTGCGCCGGGCGGGGAGTAGGCACCCTGCGGTGGCGGGTAGCCCTGCGGCGGCGGGTAGCCCTGCGGGGCTCCGGGCGGGCCGTAGCCCTGCTGACCGGCGGGCGGACCGTAGCCGGGGGGAGGCTGGCTGTAGCCAGGCGGCGGATATCCGGGTGGAGGGCCCTGCTGCGGATACCCCGGCGGCGGACCCTGCTGGGGGTAGCCGCCCTGCTGGGGTGCGCCGGGTGGTGGGCCCGGCTGGTAACCACCCTGGTACCCGGGCGGCGGACCGCTCGGCGGCTGGCCCTGCTGGTAGTAGCCCGGAGGTGGTCCGGACGGTCCGGCCCCTGGCGGCGGGTAGCCGCCTTGCCCGCCTGACGGGTAACCGGGCGGTGGGTAACCCTGCGGACCGGACGGTTCGGAACCGGGTGGCGGATAGGCGCCCGGCGGCGGCGACGGGATGCTCTGCGGGCCGGTCTCGGCATCACCGGGGCTGGGCGCGCGAGCGTCAGGTGCTGATGGCTCTTCCGGGGATGTCGAATCTCCGGGCGGCGGTTGTGACACTGCGGACCTCCTGGTCGGTTGCGGAAAGCCGGCGACGCGGAGTCGCCGACAGCAGCCAATTCGAACGGTATCGCTCGCCGTGGACCGCTGGTGGCTGACACGCACATCGGTGCCGGCGGGCAGTGATCAGGAGCGTGCTCCAGCAGATCGCGTACGTCGAATGTCACAGCGAAGACAACGGCGATCACCGCACTGGAGCTCTCACGGCGACGGTCTGGTGGGTGTCGGTCGGACATCCCTGATGCTCATTTGCCCACTGCTGCTCCGCCGGCCGGCGGAGTTGCTCGCCGACCGGGTGGGCGTCGTTGCGATGTCGTTGCGATGCTGGACGAACCGCGGGCTCAGCCGCCGGCGAACGGCGGCAAGACGTCCAGGACCTGACCGGCCCGCATCGGGGTGTCGGTGCCGTGCACCGCGACCTCGTCCAGCAGGAAGCTGCAGCGCCGCACCACCGTGGCCAGCTTGTCGCCGTGCCGGCCGATCGCCGCCTCGAGCACGGTGGCGACGGATATCCCCTCCGCTGCGGCCTGCGGTTGGCCCTGGCCGACCGCGGGGACGCTCAGATCCTCCTCCGGGACGCCCGCCGCCGCCCTGGCTGCGGCGAAATACCTGATGGTGACGGTGATCTCGACGGGCGTCGCGGGCTCAGCCACCGATGGCACTCATCGGCCTGTCGGGCTGCAGGAAGCTCGGATCGTTGATCGCGTGCCCCGGCAGTTTCCCCCAGGTGGCCGTCCGCCAGGCGTCGGCGATCTGCTCATCGCCGGCGCCGCCGCGAACCATCGCCCGCAGATCGGTCTCGTCGCGGGAGAACAGGCAGGTCCGGATCTGGCCGTCAGCGGTCAGCCGGGTCCGGTCGCAGTCCCCGCAGAAGGGCCTGGTGACGGAGGCGATGATGCCGACGGTGGCCGGGCCGCCGTCGACGTCGAACAGCTCGGCCGGCGCGCCCAGCCGGGCACCGGCGTTCGGGGTGAGGGTGAACTCGGCGGAGAGCTTTTCGAGTATCTCGTCCGCGGTGACCATCCGGTCCCGGGTCCAGGAATGCCCGGCGTCAAGGGGCATCTGCTCGATGAAGCGCAACTGGTACCCGTGATCGAGGCTGAAGCGCAGCAGCTCGGGAGCCTCGTGGTCGTTCACCCCGCGCATCAGCACCGCGTTGATCTTCACCGGTGCCAGTCCGGCGTCGGCCGCAGCGGCGAGCGACTTCAGCACGTCGGCGAGCCGGGGGCGGCGGGTCAACCGCTGGAACGTCTCCGGGTCCAGGGAATCCAGCGAGATGTTGATCCGGTCAAGACCGGCGGCCACGAAGTCCGCGGCCCGCGGGGCGAAACCGATCCCGTTCGTCGTCAACGACATCTCCGGCCGCGGCGTCAGCTCCCCGACTCTGCGGATGAGCTCGACGATGCCCTTGCGCAGCAACGGTTCCCCGCCGGTGAACCTGATCTCCTCGATGCCGAGCCGGCGGACCGCCACATCGATCAGCGCGACCAGCTCGTCATCGCTGAGCAGGTTGTCGCCGGGCATCCAGTCCAGACCCTCGGCCGGCATGCAATAGGTGCACCGCAGGTTGCACCGGTCGGTCAGCGAGATCCGCAGATCCCTGGCGCGTCGGCCGTAACTGTCGACGAGGCCGCCGCCGGTCGGAGCCGGTGCCGCGCCGCGCTGGGTGGGCACGCGCGGCCCGGCAGGCATGACGGCGGGGGAGTGCCCCACGGTCGGGATGCCCAGTGCGACGGGATTCATTCGACCCAGGGTAGCGGCGCCGGCATGGTGAGAGTGAACGAATCCGCCGACGGTGGTCGGCGTCCGGGTGATGGATGCATAGTGGTGCACAGAGTTGCCGGTCGAGACCCCGACAGTGCCGTCGGGTGCTTGCAGGCCCGGCCGGAAAGGCGGTCCGCGGTGCGCGAGGTGCTACCAGAGTTGGTGCGGTGGTGGGAAGCCGGCGAGACGGTCGGCGTCGGCACCGTCATCGGCACGTTCCGGTCGGCACCCCGCCCACCGGGCGCCGCGATGCTGGTCGGACCCGATGGCAGCGCGGTCGGATCGGTCTCCGGCGGGTGTGTGGAGGGCGCGGTCTACCAACTCGCCGAGGCCGCCCGCGCCGGTCAGCCGCCCGTCCTGCAGCGCTACGGGGTCTCCGACGACGATGCGTTCACCGTCGGGCTGACCTGCGGCGGGATCATCGACGTCTTCGTCGAGGCGATCTCCCGGGAGACATTTCCCGAGTTCGGCACCATGGCCGCGTCGATCGCCACCGGTGAGCCGGTCGCGCTGGCCACCGTCATCGCCGGCCGGGCCGATCAACTCGGCCGCCACCTGGTGATCTGGACTGCCGACTCGGCCGGATCACTGGGCAGCGACCGGCTGGACGACGCGGTCCGCGACGACGCCAGCGGGCTGCTGGCCAACGGCCGGACCGCCACCCTGACGTACGGCCCGGACGGGCAGCGGCGCGGTGAGGGACTGTCGGTGTTCGTCTCCTGCTTCGCGCCGGCGCCCAGGATGCTGGTGTTCGGCGCGATCGACTTCGCGGCCGCCGTGGCCAGGGTGGGTTCGTTCCTCGGGTACCGCGTCACGGTCTGCGACGCGCGGCCGGTCTTCGCCACCGGCAAGCGATTCCCGGATGCCGACGAGGTGGTGGTCGACTGGCCGCACCGGTACCTGCAGGCCCAGGTGGACGCCGGCGCCGTCGACGGCCGGACGGTGATCTGCGTGCTCACCCACGACCCCAAGTTCGACGTGCCGGTACTGGCCACCGCGTTGCGGATCCCGGTGGCGTACGTGGGGGCCATGGGTTCGCGGGCCACGCATGCGGATCGGCTGGCTCGGCTGGCCGAAGCCGGCCTGACCGAGGCGGAACTCAGCCGGTTGTCGTCCCCGATCGGCCTTGATCTCGGGGCGAGAACGCCTGAGGAGACGGCGATCTCGATCGCCGCGGAGATCATCGCGCGGCGCTGGGACGGCGGTGGTCGGCCGCTGTCGCGCACCGGCGGGGCGATCCATCGGCACCCGGTGGCACAGCCCGAGCCATCCCCGAACCATCACCTCGCGCCGGGGCGTTCTCGCTGAGTTCCCGGCCGGAACGGGTGGGTCGGCCCGACCGCACTCTACCGGTTCGCGGCGGTCAGATCCCTTCTCTGGCAAGCACTCTGCCCTCGTCGGCGGCCTGCCGCAGGGCCAGGTGATCCCGTTCGTTCTGTCCGGTGTACTCGAGGGCATAGTCGGCGATCGCGGTGTCGAACACCGCCGATCGGCCGAGATAGGCGGCGATGGCGATCCGATCGCCGGATCGGGCGTGTGCCCTGGCCAGCGTCTGCCCGCAGGTCTGCCCGTAGATCTGCATCCCCGGCGGGGAGAGGTCCTCGACCACGACGGAGCCCTTGCCGTCCCGGAGCTGCCGGACGTAGAAGTCGCGGTCGATCCCGTCGATGCCGTTGACCCGTTGCCAGCCGAGGAAGATATCGCTGGTCATCTGGGTCAGCCGCTGGCCGTGCACCACCCGTTCGCCCTGATTGGTGTACGTGGTGGCAGGCTTGACGTAGTCCGCCAGCACCGACCGCTGCGCCTCTTTCGCCTGCAGGAACAGCGGGTCGGCCGCGTCCGCGCCGTCCATCAGGATGATCCACGCCCTGGTGCCCACGCTGCCGACGCCGACGACCTTGAACCCGAGTTGGACGAACGCGAACTGGTCGAGCAGCTGCCGGCGGTCGCTCTGTAGCGTGCCGCGGTAGGCGGTGACCAGGGTCGCCAGCGTGTCGTACCAGTCGCCGATCGGCTCTCCCCAGGCCAGCAGCAGCTCCTCGGCGGGCATGATCAGCGGCGGGTCGCTCTTGATCTGCACCTGACCGTCGACGGTCACCGTCAACTTGTGCAGCGCGTCGATGCTGTCCCGGTACCGGGCCTTCTTCAATCCGGCGCTGATCTGCGCTTCGGCACCCGAGCCGATGTGCTTGCGGATCTCCCGCAGCATCGCGGGGATGTCCTGGTGGGAGTACCAGACGGCCAGATTGCCCAGCGGGGCCAGCCGCCGCATCTCCTCGCGATAGCCGGCCACCGTGGCCAGCACCGAGCGCCGGACGTCAGCCGCGCTGAACCCGCTGACCGTGCCGGCCACCGCGACGCTGGCGGCCAGCCGCTTGACGTCCCACTCGAACGGCCCGGGGTAGGTCTCGTCGAAATCGTTGATGTCGAAGGCCTGCTGGCGTTCTGGGGTGGCGTAGAAACCGAAATTGCTCAGGTGCGCGTCACCGCAGAGTTGCACCATCAACCCCGAATGCGGGGTCGACCCCAGGTCGGCAGCCATGATCGCCGCCGCGCCGCGGTAGAAGGTGAACGGCGAGGCCAGCATCCGGCCGTAGCGGATCGGCACCAGCTGCGGCACCCGGGTCGCGGCCTGCCTTTCCAGCAGCTCGATCGGATCGGGCCGTGCGCCCCGGCCGATCTCCGCGTGCGCGGACCGGGGGAGCGCGGCGCGCGCGGCCTTGCCGGCGTCCGCCCGGTCGGCGCGGCTGGCTCGCGTCGCCCGCACCGTCCTGGCATGGCCGGCGACGACCGGCGGACCGGGCGTGACCAGCGGGTGGGGGGCCGTCATCGGCAGTCCTTCCCTGGAGGCCGGTGGTGTGGCCGCCGGGCCGTGTCAGGTGGTGACGGCTCCGCCCGTTCTGACCCGCGCGGCGCCCGTCGCGCCCCGAATGCTGCCACAGCCACCTCCCCCGAGCAGCCGATGACCGGAGCCCACATCCGAACCCCCGGCCCCCTTAAGGGCCCGGATCATCATCGCCGGCGCGGATAAAGGTGCCAGGAAGTGTGACGGCTGGGGCTGGAGTAAACGAGTGGATGCGCGCTGGCGAAGTTGATCCGCGTCGGGGGAGGGGGACGCAGAACGGGCCGGCCGGTGGGATGGCCGGTTCTCACCGACCCCCACCGACCGGCCCGATTGCCGGAAATCCGATCAGCTGGTGGCGGTCTCGGTGCTGCCCAATTCTTCGGCCAGTTCCTTCTCGTCGGCCTCGGACAGCGAGGTCTTCAGCAGCTTGCCGCCGAACGGCTTGATCGCGTCGGCGAACTTGTCCTCGGTGATCTTCGAGGCCATGATCACCACGGCCGCTTTGCCCGGCTCCAGCAGGGACTGCACCTGGGAGCGGAATTCGTCATTGATCCCGGACTTGCCGAGCTTGCCGAACAGCGCGCCCATCAGGCCGCCCAGGGCGAGCCCGGCGAACGGTACGAAGAACAGCAGACCGATCAGCATGCCCCACAACGCACCGGACGCGGCACTGACGCCGACGATCTTCTGCGGGGTCTCGACATGACTCTTGCCCTCGGCGTCGACCGTGACGATGGCCAGCCCGCGCAATTCGACGACGAAGTCGGATTGCAGGGTGATCACTTCGTTGTAGGCCGAGGTGGCCTTTTCGTGATCGTCGTAGCCGATGACGATGAGTTCGGACATGCATTTCCTCCTGTGAGTACTGATGCCAGGGATGCTGGCTGCCCGGCGACCGGCCGGTCGGGTACTGGCACGGCAAGGCGGGAACCGCTGAAGTCCGTCGATCTGCTCGCCCCGTGCACCCTCCAGTTCATCACACCGGCGCGCCCGGTCCCTCGCCCGGTGCGGATGAACCCCACGGAACAAGGGAGCAACGACCGTGCCCGGTCGACCTCTACGGCGTCCCGACGTGCCGGGTCAGCGGCGGAACCGCTCCGTCATCCACGCTGTCTCCGCGGGTAGCGTCGGCGGGACGGATCACCAGCACGCCGCGCCGCCCAACCCTTTTGCGTCAACGACCGTTCAGCAACCGTTCAGCAACCGGTCAAGGAACCGTCAGGAGAGCTGACGGTGCGCGCGGACGCGATGGGTGTTCGCTATCTTCATCCAGATAGGTCGATGCCCCGCTGCGGCCGCCAGACTGGGATGGATGACGTTCCACCGGCGGTTCCGGCGGTCTGCCGCGACCCCCACCAGGCCCTGAGAACAAGAGGAGCACCGATGGAAATCGGACCGGTTGATGTGTTGGAGGTTGCCTTTCCCGGCAACGAGTTCAACGGCGAAATTCTGCCCGCGCTCGAGGCCCTGATCGCCTCGGGGACGATTCGGGTACTCGACCTTCTCTTCGCATACAAAACCGCGGACGGCGAAGTTGGTTCGGTGGAATTGGCCGGGATCACCCAGCAGTACGGGCCGCTGTTCGCCAGCGTGGACGGCGACGTGCCGGGTGGCCTGTTGGACGCCGAGGACGTCGAGGCCTTGGGTGACGACCTCGAGCCGAATTCGTCGATCGCGTTGATCGTCTGGGAGAACACCTGGGCGGCGCCGTTCCTGGCCGCGTTGGAGGGCTCCGGAGCGGTGCTGCTCGACCAGTCAAGGATCCCCAGAGAGGCCGTCCTGTCGGCCCTCGCGTCCGCGGAAGGCTGAGGTTCGTCATGGGATTGTTCGGGATGATGGCGCGCACCGCGGTGGTCGCGGGTACCGCCACGGCCGTTTCCAACCGGGTCTCGCGGCGGCAGGCCAACAAGTGGCAGCAGAAGGCGGATGCTGAGGCGTACGAGCAGCAGCCGCAGGAGCAGGCTCCGCCGCCGCAGCAGCAGTACGCACCCGCTCCGGCGCCGGCCCCCGCGCCTGCCGCGGCCGACTCCTCGAGCCTGGTCGACGAGTTGCAGAAGCTGGCGTCGCTGAAGGAGCAGGGCATCCTCAGCGAGGAAGAATTCACCGCAGCAAAGACCAAACTGCTCGGAGCCTGACGCCATCGGTCCGGGTCGGCGTGATCGCCGGCCCGGCACGGTGGACCGTACGCTGGCCCGGTGACCGACGGCGATCAGCACGAGGCCGGCCCGGCCGATAGCGCCGCCGCAGCGGCGAATGCCGCCGAACGGCGCCGTCCGCGGAGCGTCTATGCGGTGGGCAGCGAGCCCGACCCGCGGTTCTCGCTGGCCAACGAGCGCACCGCGCTGGCCTGGGTGCGCACCGGCCTCGCCCTCATCGCCGGCGGGATCGCGCTCACCTCGGTCGCCGCGCTCACCGGGTTACCCGCCTTCCTTGACGTCGTCGCCCTGCTGGCCTGCCTGTTCGGCGGTGCGATCGCGGTGATCGCGCTGGTGTCGTGGCGGACCGTGGAGCGGGCGCTGCGCAAGGGCGAACCACTGCCGGCGCCCTGGGCGTTGGGCTGGCTCGTCGCCCTGGTGGTCATCGCGGCGATCGGTGTCGCCGTGTACGCGGTGACCCAGATGCCGCGATGACCGAGGGCCGTCAGCCGCCTGAGCCGGGTCAGGTGTACGGCGCCGCTCACGAACGCACCGCACTGGCCTGGCAGCGGACCGGGCTCGGTGTGGTGATCGGGTACTTCCTGTTGTTCGTGGCGCTCGTCCGGCACGGCGTGCTGGCGGTCGCCGCGCTCGCCGCGGGCGTCGCCGTGGCGCTGGCCGTGCTGGCCGTCGCGTTCCTTCCGACGGCTCGACGCCAGCGGCACCAGGAACCCGACGCATGGATCCTGTTGCTCGGGGTCACCGTTCCGATGCTGGCGCTCGCCGCGTTGGGCGCCCTGGTCGCCGGTGTGGCCCTGCTGAGTCGATGAGCCTGAAGGACCCACGGGCACCCACCCGCCGTCCGGTCATCATTGCAGCGCCGGGATGACCTCTTTCTCGAACAATTCCATTCCGGAGGTGTCGTACGCAGCTTCCGGGAAATAGGTGATGGCGTAGCTCAAACCGGCTGACTTGAGCGCGGACAGTTTCTCCACGATCTGCTCCGGAGTGCCGACCCCCGGGAGATTCCCGAATCCCGACAATTGCCGCTCTGCTTGGTCGGCACCGATCGATGCGGTCAGGTGCTCGCGGATCCAGGAAAGCCTGTCCTGCACGTCTTTCTCGGTGGCACCGATCGCCACGTTGTAGTTGGCCGACCTGGTGATCGCGTCGAAATCGGTTCCCACGGAACGACAGTGCTCGGCGAGCACCGCCGACTTCCGACGGAATCCGTCAAGGGTGCCGTCGAAGTTGGTGTACTGCGCGTACTGTGCCGCGATCCTCAGGGTGACCTTTTCGCCGCCGCCGGCGATCCACAGCGGAATACCGCCCGGCTGCAGCGGGAGCGGCCGCACGATGGCGCCGTCCACCTGATAGGTCTTGCCCTGCAACGTCGCCGAACCGGTGGTCCACGCCTGCCGCATGATCTGCACACCCTCGTCGAGCGCCCGCAACCGTTCACCGGCCGGTGGGAAGCCGTACCCGTACGCCCGCCACTCGTGCTCGTACCAGCCGCCGCCGATACCCATCTCGGTCCGGCCGCCGGAGATGACGTCCACCGTGGCGGCAACTTTCGCCAGGTACGCGGGGTTCCGATAGGACATGCAGGTACACATCTGGCCGAGCCGCACCCGTGCGGTCGAGGCAGCGAACGCGGCCATCAGCGTCCACGCCTCGTGGGTGGCCTCGTCGGTCGGCGTCGGCGTTGTATGGAAATGGTCGTAGACCCAGATCGACTCCCAGGGCCCCGCATCGGCGCGCCGCGGCCAGGCCCGACATCGTTGCCCACTGGTCGGCGGGATCGATGCCGACCAGGTCCATGCGCCAACCCTGCGGGATGAAGACCCCGAATCTCATCGTCATCCGCCCAACCTAACGGGCAGGCATGTAGTGCGGTCGGACCCACCGAGTGGGGACCTTTGGCCCGTGTGGTGACGACCTGCCGCGGATCACGATGGGCAAGTCAGAAGTTCCGTCACTTTCAACCAAGGAGTCGACATGGCCACCCCCATCACCGATCGTCCCAGCCAGGACCCGGACAACCACTCGAACGGAGCGCACGCCGCTACTGTCCAGACAAAGAACCCGGAGGCTCCGGACACGCCCAGATTCAGCCCCGCGGCACAGGTGGCGATCGCCCTGCTGAGGGTGGCTGTTGGCTTCATCTTCCTCTGGGCGTTCCTGGACAAGTTCTTCGGCCTCGGTTACTCGACCGCGTCCGACAAGGCGTGGATTCACGGCGGCAGCCCGACCAAGGGCTTCCTGTCCGGCGTGAAGGTCGGTCCGTTCGAGTCGTTCTTCAACTCGATCGCCGGAACCTGGTGGGCCAACACGCTGTTCATGCTGGGCCTGTTCGCGATCGGTACCGCACTGATCCTCGGTGTCGCCATGAAGATCACCATGTTCGCCGGCCCGCTGCTGCTGGTCATGATGTGGAGTGCCGCTTGGCCGATGGCCCAGTACACCTCCGCAGGCGATGCAACCCGCTCGAGCAACCCGTTCCTCGACGACCACCTGATCTACGCGCTGGTCATCATCGTGCTGGCCCTGATCGGCGCCGGCCGGGTGTACGGCCTGGGCAACTGGTGGGCAAAGGTGACCGGGCACGACACCTGGCTCCGATAACAGATCAACCTTGAGGCCCGATCGGTGCCATCACGCGCCGATCGGTCTCATCACAGGGAAAGCTGCTGACAGTGCCGACTCAGGAAGCCCTGCGCAAGCCGTGCTGGTCATGGCAAACCATCCATGACCAGCCGCGGGCGGCGGGACAGCTAGTAGGGGGAGGGTCATGATCAACAGCGAGATGCTGTGGACTGGGGGGTCGACGGCGCGGCAGGCGAACGGGAAAGCCGGCCTCGGTTGGACGGACTCATCGGCTTCCGGCCAGGATGCTGGACTGGGCGCCACATCGGCGACAACGATGGGAAAGGTGAGTACTCCGATGGTCGACGCGCCGACCAAGAAGATCACCGTCTACCTCTTGGATGACCACGAGATCGTCCGGCTCGGGCTGAAGGACCTGCTCGAGAGCGAGGGTGACATCGAGGTCGTCGGTGAGTCCGGGTCGGTGGCCCACGCGCAGGCGCAGATCCTGGCCCTGCAGCCGCAGGTTGCGGTGTTGGACGGCAGGTTGCCGGACGGCTCGGGCATCGATGTCTGCCGGGAGATCCGGTCCCGCGACCCCAACATCGCCGCGCTGATTCTGACCTCGTTCGACGATGACGAGGCACTGTTCGCCGCGATCATGGCCGGTGCGGCCGGCTACGTGCTCAAGCAGATCCGCGGCTCCGACCTCATCGACTCCGTCCGGCGGGTGGCCGCCGGCCAATCCCTGCTCGATCCCGCGGTGACCGCGCGGGTGCTGGAACGGGTCCGGCGGGGGCCCGAACTCGATCCGGCGCTCGCGCCACTGACCGATCAGGAACGGCGCGTGCTGTCGCTGATCGGCGAGGGGATGACGAACCGGCAGATCGCCGAGGCCATGTTCCTTGCCGAGAAGACCGTCAAGAACTACGTGTCCAGCCTGCTCGCCAAGCTGGGGCTGCAACGTCGCACCCAGGCGGCGCTCTTCGCCGCCCGGCACATGCCGGATCTGCCTGAGTAGGCCCGCCGACCGCGCCCGCCGACGGCGCGACCGGCCTGCTCGGGTCAGCTGGCCGGCACCTGCCAGACCACGCGCGTCCCGGTTTCCCCGGTCGGGCCGATTTCGCAGCTCCCACCGAGCTTTTCGGCCCGTTCGTGCATGTTGCGCAGGCCGTTGCCCACCGGCGCGCCGCGCAAACCGCGACCGTTGTCGGCGACGGTGAGCACCACCTGATCGCTGACCTCGAGAACCACCGTCACGGACGAGGCAAGTGCGTGCCGAGCCACGTTCGACAACGCCTCGTGCAGCACCGACAGCAGGTGCGCCCGTACTTCGTCGGACACCCCGCTGTGCACAGCGCCCTTGGTTCGCACCTGTGGCTTGAATCCCAGGGACGGCACCAACGCCGCCACGGTCTCGGTGATTTCGTCCCGCAGGTCGGCGGCCCTGCGCGGGTTCCCGAGCTCGAAGATGGTCCGCCGGATGTCCTTGATCGTGACGTCCAGTTGGTCGACCGCGGCGCTGATCCGATCAGCCACCCGGCCCTCGCCGGCCAGCCGCGAGGTGTTCTCCAGGGTGAGCCCCACCGCGAACAGTCGCTGGATCACCAGGTCGTGCAGGTCCCGGCCGATCCGGTCCCGGTCCTCGAACACCGCGAGCCGGGCCCGGTCCTCCTGCGACTCGGCCACTTCCAGCACCAGCGACACCTGTGCGGCGAAGGCCTCCGCGGAACCGACCGTGCTCTCGTGCACCCGGTCCAGGTGCTCGCTGGACCAGTGCAGCCAGAGCACACCCGCCACTCGTTCGCTGGTGCCCACCCTGACCACGAGGTCTCCGCCGGCGCCCGGAGACACGCTCACCCCGGTGGCCAGCACCGCCTGCGCGGTGCTCAGCCCGAACGCCTCGCCGGGCGCGTCGGTCCCGTCAGACCCGTCAATCCCGTCGGTCGAGCCGGTGTCTGATCATCGATCGAGCGGCCCGGGCGAGACCGATGCCGGCCAGTGCTTCGAGGCCGTCCAGCAGGGACACGGTGGTGCCGACGGACCCGGCGACCCGCAGTTCCGACGACCCGGGAGGGCGCAGGAACAGCGTGGCCCCGTCCGCGTCGCCGGCCACCAGTGCGTGCTCGGCGATGACGTCGGCCGGCCGGCCCAGCGGTTCGGTGCCGAGCAGGATCGCGCTGACCGACGCCGCAGCCTCCAACCACCGCCGATGCCGCGACATCCGCTCATAGAGCCGGGCGTTCTCGATGACGACACCGGCGGCCGCCGCGAGCGCGACGACCAGGTCGGTGTCCTGGTCGGTGAAGGGCCCGCCACCGATCCGCTCGGTCAGGTAGAGGTTCCCGAACACCCGGTTGCCGATCCGGATGGGCGCGCCGAGGAAGGTCGTCATCGGCGGATGGTTCGCGGGGAAGCCGTACGACAGCGGATGGGTCGCCAGATCGTCCACCCGCAGCGGCCTGGGATCATCGATCAGCGCGCCCAGGATGCCGTGGCCGGTGGGTGGGGCACCGATCCTGAGCCGCTCGTCGGCGCTGATCCCGTGGGTGACGAACTCGCGCACCCGCCGGACCGGTACACCGTCGTCGAGGACGCCGAGCGCGGCATACCTGGCGCCGGAGAGCTCCGCTGCGGCGTCCACGATGCGCTGCAGGGTGGTGGCCAGGTCCAGGTCGGAGGCGATCAGCCCGACAGTGGTCAGCAGCGCACGCAACGGCGCAGCTGACGGGTCGACTCGCTGACTCGTCACCGCTGATCGGTCCCACTGCATGCGCTCATCGCCTCGAATGGTACGGGCGGGAACAGACCCTGGCCCGCACGTCGATGCCGGCGGGCCAGTGCGCGCCCGTGAACGCCCGCGAACGCCGCCGACGGGTCGGTGGGCGTCAGCCGGTGATCGACTTCGCCGTCCCGGTCAGCCGCCGGCCCGCGCGTGCTGCGGAGTGCGCTGCCGCTCGGCGGCCGGCCGCGCCCGCGGGATCGACCGCAGCCAGATCCGCCGGTGCACCTCGGCCAGCACCACGGCCGCCATCAGATAGCCGACCAGCGCACCCAGACCGTTGGCCAGGACGTCCCGCGCGGTGCCGTCCCGACCCGGCAGGTTGGCGGCCTGCATGTACTCGATGACCGCCGACATGCCGACCGCGGCCGGCACGATGAGCCAGCGGGCGCGGGGCAGCGCCAGGGCGCCGAAGAGCCCGATCGGAACGAACATGACGACGTTGGCGCCGAACTCCACCTTGCCGAACGTCACCCACTCCGGCAGCCCCTGGGTATGCGCGCGTGCCAGGTAGGCAATCAGCTCGCGCTGGCCGTTCGCATCGGGCGGACCGGGCGTGAACGTGATGATCGCGATGGCGGCCAGGAAGGTCAGCAGCAGCCCGGCGGACACCCACTGCAGCCCGCGCAGCTTGGGCGCGGACGATCGTGACGTGGGCATTCGTCAATGGTAGAAGGCGCACGGACCGCGAACGCGCGCATTGGCGTGGCGAACGCTGCACGGATGGGTGGTTGCAGGACCCGTCCATCGGCGCGTCGGTGATGGCTGTCACACGATGGGTAACATCTCGGTCACCGTCCGGCCTCAGCACGCTGCAGTCCACCGGACGTGCCGACGGCGCGCCTTACGCTCCACGGGTGAGTTTCACCGTCGGCTTCGACCTCGATATGACCTTGATCGATCCCCGCGCCGGGATCGTCGAGGTCTTCGACGTCCTGGCCGCCGAGACCGGCATACCGCTGGACGGTCGGGCATTCGTCACCAGGCTCGGACCTCCGTTGCGCCTCGAGTTCGAGCGGTACGGCCTGGATGAGGCAACCGTCACCGGCCTGGTCGATCGCTACCGGGCGTTGACCCCGGAGTTGGCGATCCCCCGGACCGTGGCGATGCCCGGTGCCGTGGAGGCCGTGCGGGCGGTGACCGACCGAGCCGGCCGGGCCGTCGTGGTGACCACCAAGTACGGGCCGAACGCGAAGGCCCACCTGGACTACCTGGGCATCGAGGTGTCGGCCGTGGTGGGGGACCTGTGGAGTGCGGCCAAAGCCGTTGCGCTGCAGGAGCTCGGTGCCGAGGTGTTCGTCGGTGACCATCTCGGCGACATCACCGGCGCACGTGCCGCCGATGCGTTCGCGGTCGGGGTGGCCACCGGCCCGATCAGTGCCGAGGACCTGCTGGCGGCCGGTGCCGACGTGGTGCTGCCCGACCTGACCCACTTCCCGGGCTGGCTGGAGTCCTACCTGCTGGCCACGGTGCACTGACCGAACGGGCCTAGGTGCTGTGACGGTCAACGCCTGGACACGACCCGGTTCGGCGCTGGATCAGGAGTGCGGAGCGTCCTGGTGGGCGACCAGGCCCAGCAGGTTGCCCTCGCTGTCCCGGACGAAGGCCTGCCACTCGGCACGGCCGGCGGGACCGAACACGCCGTCGGTGTCGGTGAAGATGACATGCGGTTCGGCGACCATGTCCACGCCCGCGCCCGCAACTGATCCACCCGTTCCTGCAGATCCGCGACCCGCAGGTAGATCATCGCCGCCGGTGCGGCTTCTTCGAGCAGCAGCCGCGTTCCGCCCAGATCGACGAAGACCAGCGGCCCGAAGCGGGCGATCAGCGGCAGCCCCAGGGTCTTGGTGTAGAACTCGGTGGCCCGATCCAGATCGTCGGCGTGCTGGGCGACCTGGACGACACCGGACAGGCTGCGGGGCGGTCACGAGTGCGAGCTGGGCGGCTCCGCAGCTGCTGCTGGCCAGCGCCCGTGACGAGCGGCGGGCATCGACCGCGACCCCGGCCATGCCGACCGCGAAACCGAGGGGCGCGAGCATGGCGGTGAGGTTGAGCCAGAGCGGCAGGTCGTGGGACTCCGGACGCGAACATCACCATGATCACCACGATGGCCAGCACGCCGATCGCGAACAGCGTCATGCCGATTCGCACCGGCATCGACGCGCGCGGGGCGGAACGCCCACTGGGCCGGGGTCTTCCCCCGCGGGCGCGGGGCGCCGGGTCGGTGGTGGTGGGGGTGGTGGTGTCGCCGACCGATGTCGCGGCCGCGGAATCGGGGGGCGAACCGGCGGCAGGGCGCGGCGAGCCCGTGGCCGCGGGCGCCGGAACCGGCTCGAATCCCGGATCGAGAACCGGCTCCGCCGTCGAATCGGGAATCGGTCGGGCCGCGGTCGGCGGGTGATCGGACAGTTCGGGCACGTCGTCAGGATAGTGCCGGACGTGCTGCCGTCAGACCTTGAGCACCTCGCATTCTTCTCCACGGCCGGGTCGGCGCCAAGTGACCGAGGCGCCGCCGGATGACTGTGCCGGTGGCCCGTTTGCCGGCTGGTTGGGCGGTTGGTTTGCCGGCTGGTTGGGTGGCTGGTTTGCCGGCTGGATCGGTGGCGCGGAGCAGTGCCGCGGCGCCAGTAGGCTTGTCGTCCGGTGCCCTCGCAACGGAGGCACACGGCGGTTTCCCGCCCTGAAACGAGATAGGTGAGTTGGGTGCCCAGCGGCAAGGTCAAGTGGTTCGACGCGGACAAGGGTTTCGGCTTCATCGCCCAGGATGGCGGCGATGACGTGCACGTCCGGGCATCTGCGCTGCCGTCCGGGGTTGCCACCCTCAAACCTGGTCAGAAGGTCGAGTTCGGCGTCGCCGACGGTCGGCGCGGACCGCAGGCGCTGCAGGTGACCCTGCTGGACGCACCGCCGTCCATGGTCGCTGCAGCCCGCCGGCCGGCGGAGGAACTGCACGGCCTGGTCGACGACATGATCAAGTTGCTGGAATCCAAGGCCCTGCCGGACCTGCGCCGCGGGCGCTACCCGGACCGGGCCATCGGCGCCCGGATCGCCCAGGTCATGCGGGCGGTGGCGGCCGAACTGGACGCCTGAACCTAGGCGCCTGAAGTTGGTGCCGGAAACTGGGCTGCTGATACTGGTGACCAAGAACTCGACGCCGGGTCGGCCCCGGGCCTCGCTGTCCGACCGAGGTGGCGACTACTGCTGGTTCGCCGGCGCGCTCGGCAGCGGGTCGACCAGCAGCAGCCACCCGCGGGTGGCCGCGAAGTCGACGCCACCCTGCTGGCCCGGCACCAGGACGAACGCGCTCTGCACCTCGACGTAGGTGAGCTGATCCTGCGGAGTGAGGGTCTGCAGGGTGTAGGCCAGTTGGCCGTCGGTGAAGACCTCACTGCGGCCGTCTGCCAACTTCCCTTTCGCGTCCAGGTACCGGAAGTACACGGCCCACGGTGTCGTGCCGACCGACCCCGGCACGTTGATCTGCACCTGCTGCCCCGGTCTCAAGGACAGCCTGGAGACATCCGCAACGTCGGCGTCCGAGCAGGACACCGTCAGCGCGGCCTCGTCGACGTCGCACCAGCGGGTGGGTGCGGTCTGTACCGCCGTGCGGTTGCCGAAGAAGGTGACGTCCGGTCGGGGCGCCTCACAGCCGGCCAGCAGCACACCCGCGACGAGCACGCAGGCCACCCAGCGCCACCGCCGCGCGGTTCGCATCCGGGGTCGATCACCGTCGCCCATCTGGTCTCGGGATTGCTCCGTCCCTCGCTCCGTCCCATGCTGCACCGGGTGCTGAGCAGGTCGATGAACCTCGGTCATCCCTGCTCCTTCGGCCGGCGGGTGCCCGCGTCGCGCG
This sequence comes from uncultured Actinomycetota bacterium, assembly GCA_963709895.1. Taxonomy (GTDB): domain Bacteria; phylum Actinomycetota; class Actinomycetes; order Mycobacteriales; family Nakamurellaceae; genus Nakamurella. The sequence goes on from CAVPYD010000028.1 coordinate 431,749, forward strand.
CCGGGCGGTGGGTGGCAGGCGGTGCACCCGACGGGCTCGCGGGCGGCGGCCCGGCCGGCGCGGTCCAGGGTGGTGCTCCACCCGGTGGCGGGCCGTACGGGGCAGCGGTGGGGTAGTGCGCGGTCGGTGGCTGAGGCGGTGCGGCCGGCGGCACGGCTGACCACGCCTGGTTCGAGCCCGGTGGACCGCTCTGCCCCTGGCCACCCGTCCAGGGCGCCGGGGGCCGCGGTGTTCCGGCGGTCCACGCCGCGGTCGGCGCGGCACCCGCGGCGCCCGCCCCTGGGCCGGCGGCCGCCTGCTTCGGGGTGCGCCGCAGCCGGCTGGTCAACCGGGAGTAGTCCAGCCACGGGAACAGCGAGCGTCCCCGCCGCACCAGGGCGCTCTGCACGAGGCCGACCGCAAGCACCACGGTGATCACCGAGAACCCGATCACGTAGACCTGGTCGTGCCCGAACGACCACACCCCGCCGATCAGCAGACCGACCACGCCGCCGAACACCCAGGACAGCTGCAACACGGTCTCGCTCAGCCCGAACGCGGATGCCCGGCTGGCCTCGGGAAGTTCGTGTTGGATCACCGAGTCGAGGCAGACCTTGGCCAGCGACGACGCGGTGGACCCCACCAGACCAACCACGGCGGCGGACGCCAGGCCGGGGACGAGCACGGCCACCAACGTGGATACCGCGGTCGCGGCCAGCGACAGGATCGACACGGTCTCCGGCTTGGACAGCGGTAGCCGGGCGCCGAGCCCGTTGCCGACGAAACCGCCGATGCCGGCCGCGGCGCCGACCACGCCCAGCAGCAGCAACTGGGTGAACCCGCTGGATTCGGTGTACTCGCTCTTGATGACGAAGGCGATGAACAGGGCGAGGAAGCCGGTTTCCACCCGGATGGTGCCGTTCGCCCACAGCGTGGTCGTCACCGAGAGCGGGAAGGCGCGTTTGGCCTTGGGGCCGACGCCGTCGACGGGGATCTCGCCGGCCGTCGACTCCACCCAGGCCGGGATCCGCAGGCACAACCAGCCGCCGGCGATGCTCAGCAGCGCCGTGAACACCAGGGCGCCGGTCGAGCCGAACGCCCAGGACAACCCAGCGGCGACTGCGCCGGCCACACCTCCGGCGATGAGGCCGAACACCGTGAGCCGCGAGTTGGTCTTCACCAGGGTGATGTCCGGCGGCAGCACCCGCGGGGTGATCGCGGCCTTCAGCACGCTGAACGACTTCGACAGAACCAGCATGCCCAGCGCGCACGGGTAGAGCACCCAGGAGTCGAAGTTCAGCGCCATCACGATCGCCAGCAGGGCGCGGGCGAAACTGGACGCGGCCAGCGCGATCCGCCTGCCGTGCTGCAGCTTGTCCAGTGCGGGACCGATCAGCGGTGCGATGACGGCAAACGGCGCCACGGTGATCAGCAGGTAGAGCAACACCTTGCTGGTCGACTCGGCGGTGGCGGCCGCGAAGAACAAGGTGTTGGCCAGCGCCACGGCGAGCGCGGCGTCGACCGCGTAGTTGCCCATGACGGCGTAGGTCAGGCTGGTCAGCCCGGAGCGGTCGGCGCCGTCGGCCGCCGCGGCCTGCCGGAAGATCTGCACGCCCCTGGTGGTCAGTTCCCGGCTGCGGAAAGCGGCGACCCGGGTGACGGTCAGCTTCCGCGGCCCGGTGCGGCCCGGGCTGGTCGGCGCCGCCGCCGGCTCGGCGGGATCGGCCGGCGCCGCGCCCGCTGCCCCGGCTGCACCTGGTGCTGCCACGCCGTCCGACCCGGCCGAGCCGGGCCGGCGGTGCCTCCGCCGGCCCGCCGCTCCGGTCCGGCGGTCGGTGGCCGGGCACCGGAACGCTGGCCGGCCATGGGTTCGCTGTAGGGAGGTAGGTGGCTGCCCCGAGGGGCGGGCCGGAAGCTCGCCGCTGGGGGATTGGCGGGAAGGGCGGGGGATACCGGCGGCAGCCCGGGGATGCGGTGCCGGCCGCGGCACCGCGTGGGTAGGCCTCGGTGGGCGCATCGCCGCGACCTGCCGGATAGCCGCTCGCCGGATACCCACCGTCCCGGTACTCGTCAGCCCTGTTCCCGGGTGGTGGATTCCCGGGTGGCGGGTACCCACGGCCCGCTCGCGGTCTCGGGTACTGCTCGGTGCCGGTCTCGTCGGCAGTGGGTTCGGTGCGGTACGCCGACGCGGGCGTTTCGTACCACCCGGTCGCCGGCGGCGGCAGCTGGGTGGTCGGCCGCTCGTCGGGCCATGACGCGGTGGCGGGGTCGTCGGCGCGGGGTCCGTCGCGGGAGTCGTCAGCGCGGGTCCGCGGGAGTCGTCAGCGCGGTGGGAGTCGTCGCGGCGGGAGTCGTCGGCGCGGAATTCGTCAGGGCGGGATGCCGGGGTGGATCCTGGCTCCGGCAACCACACCCACCTGCCGGCATCCGCCGGTGTTGTCCCCGGCACCCACCGACCGCGGTCGTCCCCCGCCCGCGGAGGAGACCAGCCGTCACCGCCCGCGTCAGGGTCGATGATCGCGGTCCGAAGGGTGCACAGACCCATCCTGCCCCAACGCATCCCACCGACGACCACTGCTTTCCGGTAGCGGCGCGCCGTCCGGGTCACTCCAGGTGAGGCATCATGACCCGTGTGAGTGTCGACGCTGCCGCGAATGTCCCAGAGCCCGATCAGGATCCCCCCATCGGCACCGATGAGGTGACGGGCACGGTGCTGACGCAGGAACCGGTGGTCGAGTCCGCCGAGGTGGTGGTGTCCAGGGCGTCGTTCGAATTGACCGATGAGCTGATCGGCCTCGCCCGCGAGGCGGCCGTCGTCGAGGCCGGACGCGGCGAGTGCGTCGGCGACTTCCAGGGCGCGTTCGTCGAGGATGACGTCGCGGTGACGGCCGAGTTCGACGCCCTCGACCGGGGCTACCGGGGCTGGCGCTGGTCGGTCACCCTGGCCCTGGTCGACGCCGGTCACCCGACGATCAGCGAGGTGGTGCTGCTGCCGGGCAGCGATGCCCTGTTGGCGCCGCCCTGGGTGCCGTGGGACCGGCGGATCCGTCCCGGCGACCTCGGCGCAGGCGGGCTGCTGCCGACCGCCCCGGACGACGTCCGCCTGGTGCCGGGCTACGTCGAGTCGGAGGACCCGGCGATCGAGGATCTCGAGCACGAGCTGGGGATCGGCCGGCCGCGGGTGCTCAGCAGGGAAGGGCGCGATGACGCCGCGCAGCGCTGGCACGACGGCCCGTTCGGACCGGAAGGAACCGTCGCCCAGCTGGCGCCGGGGCAGTGCGTGACCTGCGGGTTCTACGTTCCGCTCGCCGGGTCCCTTGGTGCCGCCCTCGGTGTCTGCGCCAACGAGTTCTCGCCCGCCGACGGGCGGGTGGTGGACGCCGCGTTCGGTTGCGGTGCGCATTCGGAGGCCAGGATCGACGCGCCGTCGATCTCGGCGTTCGTGCCCTCGGCGGTCGACGAACTGGTGCTGGAGGTTCACCTCCGTCCGGCGTTGGTCGCCGAGTCCGAGTCTGCTGCCGACGACGAGGTCGGGACCTCGGGATCGCCGGCAGCAGGTGATGGATTGGTGCTGGACGCCGATGCGGTGGAAGTCGACGTCGCCTGGGTCACGGTCGCCGAGACCGACGGAAATCGAGGTGCTGGAGAACGAGCTGCCGACAGATCGAGGTGACCGACATCGAGCTGCCGGAGGTCGAGCTAGCCGGCTGCCGAGTACTGATGTTCAGACCACAACTTTCCACCACAACGGGAACAGCCATGACCTCGGGCTTACCGCCACGGGCGTGGTGACGCCCCGAACACCGACGGGCCGACCGTGACCGACAGCCGCACATCCGGCGATGTGTCGGACCCCGCGCACCCTGCCGACCCGTTCGGCACGGCCGCGTTGCGCGCGGTGGTGCTGGACGCCTGGGCCGCGTCGCCGGCCCGCTTCCGGGAGGACGCCAACGCGGAGGAGGCGCTGTTCGTCGGCGGGTACGTCGGCCGGGTCCTGGTGGAACTCGCTGCCAATGCGGCTGACGCGGCCCGGGAGGCGGGCGTGCCGGCCCAGGTGCGAGTTCGTCTGCACGCCAACGAGTTACGGTTCGCCAACACCGGTGCACCGCTGACTTCCGCCGGCGTGGCGGCATTGTCGTCACTGCGCGCATCCGCCAAGCGCGACAGCCTCGCTGCTGTCGGGCATTTCGGTGTCGGATTCACCGCGGTGCTGTCCTGGACCGATGCGCCCAGGGTCGTCGGCGCGGACGGTGGCGTGCTGTTCGACCGCACCCGCTCCCAGGCGGCCATCGCGTGCACTGGGCCGGCCGGCGCTTGACCGGGAAGTCGCGGCGCGGGAGGGCCTGGTGCCGGTGCTCCGGCTGCCGTGGCCGACCGATCCGGTGGAGGACCCGCCGCCGGCGGGCTTCACCACCGAGGTCAGGCTGCCGCTGCTGGCCACGGCGTTGCCCGACGTCCGACGGTTGCTCGCGGATCCGCGAACGGCTGAGGACCTGTTCTGGGCGCTGCCCGACCTGGCCTGCATCGATCTCGATCGGCGGGTGATGCGCCGCTGGGTCGAGCCCGACGGATTGACCGTCATCGCCGATGGCGAAGCGGTGCAACGATTTCGGACGGCAGAGCGAACCGGCAGGATCCCGGCGGAGTTGCTGGCCGACCGGCCGGTCGAAGAGCGGCAGCGCGCGCACTGGCAGATCAGTTGGGCCCTGCCAGTCACCGAGCCTGTCACCGAACCCGGCACTCCCGGTGCGGGTCAAGACCTCGGCGATGTGTTCGACCCGCTGGTGCGCGAGCCCCGGGCGACGTCGACGGTCGGCGCTCCCACCCCGACGGATGAACCCATTTCGTTGCCCGCACGACTGGTCGGCACGTTTCCGGTGGACGACACCCGGCGACGGCTGGCGACCGGCCCGCTGCGCGACTACCTGATGGCTCAGGCGGTGGCCTGCTATCTGGACCTGATGGCGGCCACCGACCCCGCCGAGCGGTGGGAGTTGTTGCCCACCGGCGGTTTTCCGTTGGGTCCGGTGGACGGCGAGCTGCGCGCCGGCATCCTCGAGCAGTTCTCGACGATGCCGTTGCTGGTCACCGCCCTCGGTGACGAGGTGACGCCCGGCGCGGCGTGCCTGCTGCCCGGCGTGTCGGAGGACGGCATCGCGCTGTTCGGTCAGGCCGTCCCCGGGTTGCTGCCACCGGCGCGCGGCGCGGCGCTGACGGCGCTGCGGGCGGTCGGCGTCCGCACCCTGAGCTTCGCCGAGGCCAGCACGGCGCTCTCCGGGATCGACCGGGAGCCGGCCTTCTGGTGGCGGATCTACGACGCGCTGGCCACCGCGGATCGGGTTCCCGATCCGGAGGACCTGGCGGATATCCCGGTGCCGCTGGCCAACGGGCGCCGGTCACTGGGCGCGCGCAACTGCCTGCTGCCCGCTTCCGGTGGGGGTGACCGTCACGGTCATCGTGGCGAAGCTGGGGCCGATTCCGACCCGCCGTTCGCACACTGGGACGTCACCGATGCTGATCACCTGACCGATCGACAGTCTGATCGACGGCCTGATCAACAGTCTGATCAGCGTTCCGGTCTCCACGACCGAGTGGGGGACGATCTGGCCACCAAGGCGGCGCGGGTGATCCCCGGCCTGCGGATCGTCGACCCGGCAGCCGCACATCCGCTGCTGGAGCGACTCGGGGCCCGGCCGGCTGACCCGGACGCGTTGCTGTCCGACCCCGCGACGGCCGCCGCGGTGGCGGAGCTGCGCAGCGAGTTGGACGACGCCGACCCAGATCCCGCCGAGCTCCATGAGTTGGCGGAGGTCGTGCTCGACCTCGTCGCCGCCGGCGGGCACGGTGAGCTCGCGCCGCTGGCCGACCTGGTACTGACCGACGAGGACGGTCGACCATGGCCTGCCGGGGAGTTGCTCGCCCCTGGCGCTCCGTTGCTCTCCGTGCTGGCCGCGGACGCCGACCTCCCGATGGTCGGCGCGGAGTGGGTGGCGGCCTACCACCCGGACGTGCTGGCCGCCGTCGGGGTCCGTTCCGGATTCGGCGTGGTCCGCATCTCCGATCCGCTGGCCGATCCGCGTTCGGGGGATCCGGCCGGGGACGGCTTCGATCCCCGCGACCAGCTTCCCGACCTGGACGAATGGCTCGACCAGGCCGTCAACCCGGGGGATCCGGTCACCGCGCTGGCGGATCTGGATCTGGTCGACGAGGACAAATGGGCGCCCGCATTGGCGCTGATCGCCGGCGATCGAGCGGCTCGGGAGTGTCTGTTCGGTGCTGGTCCGGTGCGCCCAGCGGGCCCAGCCAACCCGGTGACCAGGCTCCGCCCGGCCAACCCAGTCAACCCCGTCAACCCAGCCGGCACTGCTGCTGGGTTGACGTACTCCGGATGGTGGTTGTCCAGGAATGCCCTGATCGACGGCCGCCCGCCGCGAGCCTGGCGGTTGCCCGGCGCGACGCGATCTCGCGGGGCTGTACGACCCGCTGCCATTGGCGCTGGATGACGAGTTGGCCAGGGCGATCGGGGTGCAACCGGGGCTGACGGCCGCCGCGCGCGCCGACCCGCAGGATCTGCTGGACCGGATTGCCGACCCGCGCCGCATCGTTCCCGCAGGTCGGGTGCCTGCGGTGACGGCGGAGTTGGTCGCGGCGGTGGTCGGCAGTACCGGCGGTCCCAGCCGTACCGTCGGTGCTGACGGGTTGCCGACATCGCCCCCTGATCAGCAGGATCGCGACGGGTCGTTGGCCGATCTGGACCTGCCTGCCGGTGTGCGCACGCTGTCCGGCGACGTGGTCGACGCCGACCTGGCGTGGGTGCTCGACGAGCCGTGGCTGGCCCAGGTCATCCCCGCCGACCGACTGGTGCCGGGCGGCGCCGACCCGTCGAGCGTCGCGGACGTCTTCGACCTGCCACTCGCCTCGACGCGAATCCGGGTCGGCGGGATCCCGCCCGGGCCGGTGCAGGACCGCCGAGGGAAAGCCGGCCCGCTGAAACGCGGCGGAGTGGGAGGCGAGCCGGCGACCGGTGGCCCAGCCGCCGATTCCGAAGGTCCGGAGGCCGGCAACGACATGCTGCAGCGTGCGGCAGGTGCCCTCGGCGTCGATCTCACCGGTCTGGCGCTCGACGGTGATCCCGGGTCTGCAGGTGACCGTCGACGGAGCTCCCACTCGGGTGCGCTGGTGGGGGAGCGGCGACCGGCTCTGGGTGGACGGTTCCGCCGGAGCAGCGGGTCGTGCGGTGGCCTGGGCGGCGCGCCGGTGGGCCGATCGGCACATCGCGATCGCCGCCGCCGGCGGCGCCACGGTCGACCTGGCCGAAGACGGGCTTGATCGATAGGGCGTTCGGTGCTGCCCGCCGCCACGGACCGCCCCCGCCGCGGACCGCGCTCCGCCACGCACCGCGGTCCGCCGTCGACCGCCCTCCGCCACTGACCGCGTCGATCAGATGGCCTCGTCGAGCGCCATCTGATTGGCGCTCCGCGAGCCGCGCCGGGCGGCCCGCCGCTGCCAGGCGTAGACCGAGAGCCCCATGATCCCCAGCACGAACCCGGCCAGGCAGGTCCACAGCCAGACCATCGCATCGTTGGCCTGCAGTTGCGGAATGAAGAACAGCAGCACGATGAACGCGACCAACCAGATGGCGGTGCCCGGCACCGCGACATGCCACAGACCGGTGCGCACCGGCGGCAGCGCGGGTGGCTGGTACCGGTCAGGCTCGATCGACTCGGGCTCGATCGACGGGCCGCTGGAGGTCACCGACCGAGCCTAACCGGGGCCGGCGGTGGTTGGTCCCACGTCGGAGGATCCCGCCGGCCGCCCCCGGCGGGCGATGTGACCAGCGCACCGACGGTCATCGGCCCCGGTCCCACCAGCGCGAACGGCGAACGACGATGGGATAACCTGACCGTGTGTCCGACGTCACCCCGCTGGCCAGCGAGCTGCGTCTCGCCGTGCACAGGCTGACCAGGCGGTTACGTCAGCAGACCTCCACCGATGGCCTGACCCTCACCCAGACCTCCGCACTTGCCGTCATCTGGCGGGAAGGTCCGCTCAGCGCCGGCGATCTCGCCGCCAGGGAGCAGGTCAGACCGCCGTCGATCACCAGGGTGCTGGCCGCCCTGGAATCGCTGGGTCTGGTCGCTCGTGAGGACAACCCGCGGGACGGGCGCCAGGTGGTCGTCCGGATCACCCCGAAGGGGCGGCAGCAGATGGACAACTACGTCCGTGAGCGGGAGCTGTGGCTCACCGAGCAGTTGGCCGAATTCGAACCCGAGGAGCAGGACGTACTCCGCAGGGCCGCGGGGCTGCTGGATCGGTTGGCCGCGCGGTAGCGCGCCGTCACCCACGCCACCTCTCGCATCGTTCAGCGCCCGACGTCCGCGGTGGCGATCACCAGCCGCCCGGCATCCCAACGCACCGGCATCGGGTCACTGAGCGCACCGATGAAAAGCCCGTCGTCGCCGATGTTCTCGAACGCCAGCAGAACCCAGTCGCCGTCAGGGTTCTGGATCAGCTTGCCGACGTAGTAGCGATCGTCGCTCAGCGGCGTCGCACCCGCGATGTCGTAGGGCCCGAGTGGGGACTCGGCGTTCGCAACCCAGATGGCGCCACGAGAGCCGGTCGCCCGGCGCTGCGCGGAATGTTCGTTCGGCAGGCAGTTGAAGACCAGCACCGGGCGGCCGTCCACCACCGCCAGCTGGAAGACCTCCAGCTGGCCGAAGCCGCCCCCGGGTTGGGAGAGCGGGGGCTGCGCCTGCCAGTGCAGCAGATCCGCCGACGTGGCGTGGCCCACCACTCCGCGGTCGTCGGCCGGTCCGGTGTTGCCGCGGGCCGTGATCAGCATGTGCCAGCCGTTGCCGTCCGGGTCGGGCAGCACGAACGGGTCCCGCCAGTGGTGGTCCTGCCAGGGAGCCTGGCCGTCGAGCTCGTACCAGCGCTCATCGGCCGCCAGCACCGGGTTGCCGTCGTACTTGACCCAGTGGAAAAGGTCGCTCGACGTGGCCACCCCGATCTGCTGGATCAGCCTGCCGTCGTCGAGTTGCGTGGTGCCGGTGTAGTGCATGTACCAGGTGCCGTCCGGGCCTTGGATCACCGACCCGGTCCAGGTGGCGGTCTGGTCGAAGCTGGGGGTGTCGCCGTGCACGAGCGCGTCGGGCACCTGTTCCCAGTGCACGAGGTCGGTGGACACCGCATGACCGACGGCCGCCCGCAGGTGCCGGCGGTCCGGATCGTGCAGCGCCCGCGAGGCGTGCAGGAAGAACAAGTGGTACGTGCCGTGATCCTCGGCGAGCCAGAAGTCCCACGTCCAGGATCCAGGGAGTCGAAACATGGGGATCAGCCTTTCACGCCGCCCGGGCGACGAATGTGACGAATGACGCCGGGACCGAGCGAGGGCCGATCATCAGCCCGCCGGCGAACAGCCAGGCGATCCTGTCCCTCACCGGGGGAGAGTTTCCGGGAGCGGATCTCCGCCCCGTACCTTGGCAGCCATGAGCGAGCGGCAGTTCGATGTGGTGATCTTCGGAGCCACCGGCTTCGTGGGCCGGCTGGTGGCCGAGCACCTTGCAGCCCAGGACCTCGGCGATTTGACGATCGCGTTGGCCGGGCGGTCGGCGGGGAAACTCGCCCACCTGCAGCAGGACCTCGGCGTTGACTGGCCGGTGCTCATCGCCGACTCGGCTGACCAGGAGTCCATCGAGGTGCTCGCCCGGTCCGCCCGGGTGGTGGCAAGCACGGTGGGACCGTACGGGCCGCGCGGCCTTCCACTGGTGCTGGCCTGCGCGGCCGCGGGCACGTCATACGCCGACCTCACCGGTGAGGCGTTGTTCGTCCGGCAGAGCATCGACCAGGCCCACGAGCTGGCGGTGCGCACCGGGGCCAGGATCGTGCATGCCTGCGGGTTCGACTCGGTGCCGTCGGACCTGGGCGTGCAGGTGCTCGCCGACCACGTGGCGCGGGACGGACAGGGCGAGCTCGTCGAGGCCACGCTGCTGGTGGTGTCGATCAAGGGTGGGATCAGCGGCGGCACGGTCGACTCGATGCGGGTGATGGTCGATGACGTCCGGGACGACCCGTCGCTGGCCCGCCGGCTCGGCGACCCCTATCTGCTCAGCCCCGACCGGAGCGCCGAACCGGATCTGGGCAGGCAGCCCGACGCGTTCCTCGCCGAGCGACTGCCGGACGGCACCTGGGTGGCGCCGTTCGTGATGGCGGGGTTCAACACCCGAATCGTTCGGCGCAGCAACGCTTTGCAGGAGTACGCCTACGGTCGCGAGCTGCGCTACCGGGAGGTGGTGCGGACCGGAACGTCGCTGCTGGCCCCGGTGACCGCGGGCGGCATCGCGCTGCTGTCCGGTGCGCTCGCCACCGGGCTGCGCACCCCGGTGGTCCGGCCACTGCTGGACCGGGTGCTGCCCGATCCCGGCGAGGGGCCGAGCGAGAAGACATGGCGCAACGGGCATTTCCGGTTGGAGATCCGGGCGCGCTCGGTGACCGGAGCCCGCTACCTGGCGACCGTGGCCGCCCCTGGCGATCCCGGCTACGGCGCCACCAGGGTCATGCTGGGCCAGGCCGCGTTGAGCCTTGCGACCGACGAGTTGCCGGACCGCGCCGGGGTGCTCACCCCGGCCACCGCGATGAACGGCGCGTTGACAGACCGGTTGCGCCGCAACGGGTTCACCTTCGACGTCCGGCGGTCCGACGGTCCACCGGCAGCTGACCGACCGTCCCGCTGACCGGCTGACGATTTCCACTGATCGGCCACCGGCCGCCGAACCCACTCAGGCACTGCGGCCGGCTGCCTCGGATTCGCGGCGCAGCACTTGGGCCACGACTCGCATGAGCATCACCGAGGAGATCACCAGGCCGAGGTAGCCGACCGCCAGCAGCACCCCGGTGTCCCGGTCGGACCCGGCCAGCGAGGCGCCGACCAGCATCAAAGTGGACGCCATCAACCCGACCGCGGCAACCACGGTGAACAGCGTCTGGTCGATCCACCGGGTCAGGTGCGACTGCCCTGGGCCGAACGCGTCGATCTGCATCCGCAGCCGACCCGACCGGGCCTGCAGCGCGACATCCTCGGCCAGCCCCGGCAGCGCCCGCAACGACGGCATCGTGCGCAGCACTTCCTGCTGTACGGCGTCCCTGGCTCCCTTGACGGACATGTCGATCGAGGCGCCAAGAATGCCGGTCGCGGCGGAGGCGAGATCGACCTGCGGATCGATGGTCCGCAGCGTTCCCTCCAGGGTCACCAGCGCCCTGGCCAGCACGGTGAAGGTGGGCGGCACCGGGATGTCGTGCCGGCGCATGACGTCGATGACGTCCTGGATGCTCCGCGGGTCGAACCCGCCGCCGTGCAGCTGATCGCTCAGCAGTCGGCTCAGCTCGGCCTCCAACGCCTGGCTGTCCAGCGCGTCCCCGGCCGAACCGGACATCCCGCGCACCGCACGGGCCAGCAGCGCCGGCTGCCGGGTCGCCAAGCCCATGCCCATCAGCTGCAGTGCCTCCAGGCTCACCGGATCGATGACGCCGACAGCGCCGAAATCGATCAGCCACAGCGTGCCGTCCGGATCGATGAGGATGTTGCCCGGGTGCGGATCGGCGTGGAACACCCCGGCGTCCATGATCTGCCCGAGAAAGGCGCGCAGCAGCCGATCGGCCAGTTCCGGCCGTGGCACTCCGCACCGGTCGACGGCCGTGGCATCCGCCACCGGCCGTCCGTTCACCCGGTCCTGCACCAGCACCGACTCGGTGGTGTACGGCGTGACGACCGCCGGAACCCCCACCCCCGCGACGTGCGACCCCGCACCGACGGCCTTGGAGTTCGCGGCCTCGTTGACGTAGCTCAGCTCCTGGTCGACCGAGCGGATCAACTCGTCGGACAACGCGACCAGGCCGATTGATCGCGCTGCCTCCGATCGCCGGACGGCTGCCCGGCTGGCCCAGCGCAGCACGGCCGAGTCGCGGGCCACGCCGACCTCGACATCGGGCCGCCGCACCTTGACCACCACCCGTTGCCCGGACTGCAACTGGGCAAGGTGGGTCTGGCCGATCGACGCCGCCGCCAGCGGTTCGTCGGAGAACGAGGTGAAGATCTCGGTGATCGGGGCCTTGAGTTCGGTCTCGATGATCTCGCGGATCTGCTCGACCGGGACCGGCCGGACGTTGGACTGCAATTCCGCCAATTCCGCCACCACCGGCGCGGGCAGCAGATCCGAACGGGTGGAAGCGATCTGGCCGAACTTGACGAACATCCCGCCGCAGTCCTGCAGGAACAGCCTGATCCGCATGGCGCCCTGCGGCGTGGACAGCACCGATCGGGACGCGGCCCGTGGCCCGACCAGGCCGTGCCGCCTGGCGATCCGGCTGACCTCGAACAATCGGCCGCCGACGGTGAAGAAGGTGCGCGCCCTGGTCCGCAACGACGGCCGGCGCCGGCTGCGGCGCGGCCGGAGCAGCACCTCCAGCACGATGCTGGCCACCATGGTGGCCAGCAGCGCAAAGCCGAAGGCGATGATGACAAGGGTTTCCTCGCTGGTGTCCCGGTCGTTCCGCAGGATGATCGCCGCGACGATCACTCCCGTCAGGCTGCCGAGCAGACCCGCGGCCGTGGCCCGGCCGAACCCCCGGTGAATGCCAAGGATTCGCCCGGAAACCACTCCCACGCCCAGCACGAAGACCACGATCCAGACGGTGCCCCAGAACGACAGGTCGAGTGTCATGGCGACAGCGTGATCACTACCAGCGGCTGCTGTCCACCTGACCCACCCCGGTCGGCAGTTCCTGGTGGGACAGTCGGTCGGACACCGAGGACAGCGAGGACAGCTGGGACAGTCCGGACAGCTCGCCCGTCGCGGGCGGTCGGACGGGTCAGCCCAGCTGGTCGGCGGTCGCCCCGTTCGACCGGGCCGATTGCAGGAACGTGCGCATCTCGGGCAGGTGGTCGCCCGCGAGCTGATGACCGCCCGCGTGTACCAGCAGGTCGACGTTGGCGCCGCGGGAGGTCAGGTCGCCGACGAGCCTGGTGGTCAGCGACGGCGGTGCCATCGGGTCGTGCCGGCCGTTCGAGATCAACACCCGATGACCGGTGAGGTCGGCCGCCGGCGCCGCCGCGAACGGCGGCATGGCAGCGATCAGGATGGCGTCACCGACAGCCTCAGGGTGGGTGAGCAGGAGCGCCGAGGCAATGTTCGCGCCGTTGGAAAATCCGACCGCGACGAAAGAACCGGGGGTGACCCCGTACTGGCTGGCCGCCGCGGCGAGGAAGCCGGCCAGTTCGTCGGCGCGAGCCAGCAGGTCGGCCTCGTCGAACACACCCTCGCGCAGCCGGCGGAAGAACCGCGGCATGGTTCCCTCCAGCACGGTGCCGCGCGGCGCGAGCAGCGGCGCGCCGGGGGCGAGATCCCTGCCGAGCGGCAGCAGGTCCCGCTCGTTCCCCCCGGTGCCATGCAGCAGCAGCAACGTTGGACCGGCCCAGCCCGCCGCACCCGGCACCCAGACATGGGGTCGCGCGAGCGTCGCACCTGGTGCGCCCGCCGTGCTGGTCGGGCCGCCGACCCGAGGGCCGGTCACGGAGCCACGGTGAGGTCGTCCGCCGCGGCGGCCGCGCTTGCCGGTGCGCGGGATGGCTCGTCGACCTTCAGCACCGGCAGCGATGCTGCGATCTGGTCCCGGTTGGGCTCGAGCCAGGGCGGCAGCTTCAAGCTCCTGCCCAGCTCGAGCAGCGGCTCGTCGACGGCGAAACCCGGTGCGTCCGTGGCAATCTCGAACAACACGCCGCCCGGCTCGCGGAAGTAGATGCTCTTGAAGTATTGCCGGTCCAGGATCTCGGTGACGTGCACGCCGGCATCGGCCAATTCGTCATGCCAGCGCTGCATGGTCGGCAGGTCCGGCGCCCGGAACGCGACGTGGTGGACGGTCCCGCCGGCCTGCAGTCCACGGTCCATGGCCTTTTCGCCCGCGACGTCGACCAGTGCACCGGAACTGCCAGCGCCCATCGCGAAGCTCGCCCGCGAGCCCTCCTCGCCGCCCAGCTGCATGCCCAGCATCGAGGTCAGCATCTCGGCGGTTGGGTCGAGCAACCGCTCGGTCAATGTCACCGCATGCAGTCCGCGTACCGCGTGGTCTGCGGGGATGCTGGCGACGCCGTCCCATCCGGACCGCTGGTCACCGGCGGTGCCGACCAGGTCGAGCACCATGCCGTCCGGATCGCGCAGGGTGATCACGTCGGCGCCACTACGCTGCTGAACGGGCTGGACGTCGACGCCGAGCGTCCGCAGCCGTTGCAGCCACCAGGAGGTCGATTCCTGCGGGATCGAGAACGCGGTCGCCGTGGTCAATCCGGTGCCGAGCCGCCCGCCGGGCACGCCGTCCCAGGGGAAGAAGGTCAGCAGGCTCGCCGGCCGGCCCGCCTCGTCGCCGTAATACAGGTGGTAGGTGTCCGGCGCGTCGAAGTTCACCGTCTGCTTCACCAGCCGCAGCCCCAGTACCTTCGTGTAGAAGTCGACGTTCCGCTGCGGGTTGCCGGCGATCGCAGTGACGTGGTGCAGTCCCTGTGGGGCTACTGTGCTCATTTCATCCTCCGGGGGTGACGGAAGTAGTTGCCGGGGAAACTACTTCTGGTCGATGGCTATTCCCGAAGCGTTCCGAGGGTCACCTGACACTTTGCCACCACGACAATGGGCGACGTGGTGGTTGTCGTCGAGCAAGAGTGGGTTGTGCCGGAGATTGCGAGTGGAAGGAACTTCGCCGATGCGTAGCGCGGTGAGCGCGAGCGAACTCGCGATAGCCACATTCATCCACGAGATGCCAAGTGTGCGAGTGGTTTTCGGTGCCGGGAGCGTCGGTCAGGTGGCCACCGAGGCCGATCGACTCGGCGGTTCGGTGCTACTGATCGCGGGGCGCAGGCAGGTGCGCGAGGCCGACCGTATCGCCGCCGAGTTGGGTCCGCGGTGCGTGGGGCGGATCAATGAGGTGGCCGAGCACGTCCCGGCCGATATCGCGCAGCGCGCTGTCGAGCTGGCCCGGCAGACCGGTGCCACGACACTGGTAGCGGTCGGTGGCGGTTCCGCGGTGGGCTTGGCCAAGGCGATTGCGCTGCAGGTGGACGTGGCGATCGTGGCGGTGCCGACGACCTACGCGGGCAGCGAGCAGACGCCGATCTGGGGACTGACCCAGGGCGGTCGGAAGACCACCGGACGGGACGGCAGAGTGCTGCCGAGCACCGTTGTGTACGACCCCACGTTGACGGTTGGTCTGCCGCCCGGGCTGTCGGCGGCGAGCGGGATGAACGCCATCGCCCATGCGGTCGAAGCGGCCTATGCACCCGACGGGTCCCCGGTCACCGCGCTGTTGGCGGCTGAGGCGATCGGGGCGCTCTCGGCGGCGCTGCCGGTGGTGGTGCGCGAGCCCGGCAATCTGCCCGCCCGCGAACGGGCGCTCTACGGGTCGTGGCTGGCCGGGACGGTATTGGGCGCCACCACCATGGGTCTGCACCACAAACTGGCCCATGTCATCGGCGGCAGCTATCGCCTGCCGCACGCCGGAACGCACAGCGCGCTGCTTCCGCACGTGGTGGCGTTCAACGCCGCGGCGGCGCACGACGAACTCGCCGCGGCGGCACGAGCAGCGGGCGCAGCGGGTCCGGGCGGGCTCGGCGCCGCGCTTTTCGACCTCGCCACCGCCACCGGAGCGCCGACGTCCTTGTCATTGCTCGGGATGCCGGACACCGCGATCGACGACGTCGTCGAGCAGGTCCTGGCAACCCCCGTTGTCCACCCGCGGGCACCCGACGCCGCCGGCCTCACCGCGCTGCTCCGCGCCGCCATGGCAGGCCGCAGACCGGACAGCGACGACGGTTCCGTCGCCGTGGCCTGCGCCGGAGGGGCCGAGGGTTCCGCCGCTGGTCCCACGCCCGGCCGGGTCGGCATCTGCGGCTCGCATCGGGTGTCCGCGTGAGCACCGACGACGGCTGGCTCGACGCCGACGAGCAAGCTGCGTGGCGCGGCTGGCTGGACACCTATCGGCTGCTGATCCCGGTGCTCGACCGGCAGTTGCAGGTCTCCAAAGTGTCCTTCACCGAGTACGAGGTACTCGTCTGCCTGTCCGAAACAACCGATCTGCGATTGCGGATGAGCGAGGTCGCGGACCGGACGCTGGCCACCCGCAGCGCCATCACCCGGACCGTCGACCGGCTGGTGGCGCGCGGATGGGTGCGCCGGGTGAAGTCGCTGCAAGACCAGCGCGGTGCCTATGCCCAGCTCACCGAGTCGGGCGCGCGGGCGCTCGCCGGGCTCGCGCCGGGGCACGTCAAGGCCGTCCGGGACAACCTGATCGACCTGCTGACCCCCGCCGAGTTGGATGCGCTGCGCTGTATCGGCGCAAAGGTGAAGCATCGGCTGGCGGGGCGTGACGGCTGGAGCCCGCGCACGTTCGCGGGACCGGATCCTGCGGAGGAGATCGCGGACGGGATCGGCGCGGACCAGGCCCGCTCGGACCTGGCCGACTCGGACCTGGCCGACTCGGACCTGGCCGACTCGGACCTGGCCGATCCAGACCTGGCCGATCCAGACCTGGCCGATCCAGACCTGGCCGATCCGGACCGTCAGCAGCCCGCGCCGGCAGATCCGAACCCGGCCGACCCGAACCTCGCGCCGCCGGAGCAGTCTGGCGCGGGGCTGGCCGCGCCCGACACCACCGAGGAGGACGTGCGGGTCACCACCGGTCCCGACCGGTGAGCGAGGCCGTCCCGATCGACGATCCAGCGGATCCACGGCTGGACGAATTCCGCGACCTCAGCCATGCCGATCGCCGGCCGGACCGGCCGGGCGGACGGGGCCTGGTGATCGCCGAGGGCGTCGTTGTGGTGCGCCGGTTGCTGGCCTCGTCGTACCCGGTGCGCGCGCTGCTCGGGGTTTCCCGGCGGCACGCCGAGCTCGCCGACGACCTGGCCGGCACCGCAGCGCCGTTCTACGTCGCCACCGCCGAGCTGATGGCCGAGGTGGTCGGGTTCCACCTCAATCGTGGCGTGCTGGCCACCGCCGACCGGGTCGCCTTCCCGTCGGCCGTCGACCTGCTGGAGTCGGTGCGCGCGGTGGCTGTCCTGGAAGGTGTCGGCGACCACGAGAACCTCGGCGCCCTGTTCCGCAACGCGGCCGCGTTCGGCATCGGCGCCATCCTGCTGGCCGACGGCTGCGCCGACCCGCTGTACCGGCGCAGCGTGCGGGTGTCGATGGGCACCGTGCTGGGCGTGCCATTCGCCGAGCTACCCGGCTGGCCGACAGCGTCGATGGACCTGTTGCGGGACAAAGGATTCCGAGTTGTCGCGCTGACGCCGTCCGGTGAGGTGACGTTGCGCGGAGCCGGCCTGAGCGGTCGCATCGCCTTCCTGCTCGGCTCCGAAGGGCCCGGCCTCACCCTCGCGGCCCTGCGGTCAGCGGATGTCCGGGTGCGCATTCCGATGGCCGCCGAGGTCGATTCGCTGAACGTGGCCACGGCGGCCGCGGTTGCATTCGCCGCACTTGCCGACTGACACCGCGTGGATCCGGCCGCCCATCCGGGGCAGGCTGAGTTATCTTCGGGTTGTCGCGGGCAGTCCCGTGGCGGGCTGCAAGGGGGCGAGTGGTGGCGGACGAATCCGACCCCCGCGACGCCACGGCGGTGCGGGCCGCAGAATCGCCCGATGCCGGGCCGTCATCGACCACCGAGGGGCGCGCCGACCGGGACAGTGCGTCCGGCGACGAGCCGTCGCGTCCCGGCCCCGATGCTGATGTGGTGGGTCGCCCCGACGACGGTGGCAAGGTGATCGCCTTCCCGTCCAGGCCGGGCACGGGTGCCACCGCGAGATCATCCGACCCCGCTGATCTGGATGCTGGTGGATCTGGATGCTGGTGATCTGGATGCTGGTGATCTGGATGCTGGTGATCTGGATGCTGCTGGCGGCATGGATGCCTTCGCCCGGTACGGCTATGACATGGACGACCAACGCGACGTCGGCGGCACCCTGCTGACCGCCGACGTCATCACGGACGGCACGATCGCGGGTGATGCCCTCGACGACGGTCAGCCGGCTGACTGGGCGTGGGTCGAGGAGTGGCGAGCAGCCCGAGAGCCCGCGCCGTGGGCCAGCGGTCTGGCGCTCGCCGGGTTCAGCGCACTGGTAGTCGGGGTCGCGGTGTGGGTGCTGTCGGCCGGGCTGGCCAACTCACCGGTGCTGGCAATCGGGGTGAACCTGCTGGTGGCGGGCGGGCTCGCCCCGGCGATGTGGTTGTCCCGCGGACTTCCCGTGCTGCGCTGGATCGCGCTGGGCAGCGCCGTCGGGGTGCTCGCCGGGTGGGTGTGCGCACTCACCATGCTGCCGCTACCCACCCCCTGACGCGCCACGCCCCGCTCAGACCAACGACTCCCGCCAGGCATCGTGCAACCTGGCGTACGCACCGGTGCCGGCGATCAACGACTCGGGCGAGCCGTCCTCGACGATCCGGCCGCCATCCATCACCAGCACCCGGTCCGCGATCGCCACGGTCGACAGCCGATGCGCGATGATCACCGCCGTGCGGCCCTTCAGCACGGTGCGCAGTGCGTGCTGCACCGCGCGTTCCGCCGGGATGTCCAAAGACGCGGTTGCCTCGTCCAGGATCAGCACCGCCGGATCGGCCAGGAAGGCCCGGGCGAACGCCACCAGTTGCCGCTGCCCGGCGGACAACCGGCCGCCGCGCTTGCGAACGTCGGTGTCGAACCCCTCCGGCAGTGCCCGGATGAACGGGCCGGCGCCGATCGCGTCCGCTGCTTCCTCGATCTCCCGCCGGCTCGCGGACGGGCGGCCGAGCGCGATGTTGTCGGCAACGGATCCGGAGAACAGGAACGACTCCTGGGTGACCATGACGACCGCAGCGCGCAGCGTCTCCGTCGACACCGTTGCGACATCGGTCCGATCCAGGAGCACCCGGCCGGCGGTCGGGTCGTAGAACCGGGCCAGCAACTTGGCCAGCGTGGACTTGCCCGCGCCGGTGGCACCGACAACGGCCACGGTCTGGCCGGCCGGGATGTCCAGGTCCATCGTCGGTAGCACCGGGACGTCCGGCTGGTAGCCGAAACTCACGCCGTCGAAGCGGACATGCCCGGCGATCGACGTGCCGCGGCCCAGCGGCACCGGATCGGCGGGTTCGGGGACCCCTGGCACCTCCTCGAGCAGGCCAGAAATCTTCTCCAACGCCGCCGCCGCCGCCTGGTAGGTGTTGTAGAACATGGCCAGCTCGTCGAGCGGGTCGTACATCCGCCGGACGTAGAGCAGGAAAGCGGCCAGCACGCCGATCTCCAGCGTCCCGTCGATCACCTGCACCGCGCCGATGACCATGGTGGCGACCAGGCTGAGGTTGCCGAACAGCCGGACAAGCGGTGTGTACACGGCAAGCGCCACCAGCCCATCGCCGTTGGCGGTGGCGTTGTCGTCGTTGAACTTGCCGAAGATCGCCGTGTTGCGGTCCTCCCGGCGGAAGGACAGCACCGCGCGCAAGCCGTTCATCGTCTCGGTGAACTGCACGATCACCGACGCGATGGCCGACCGCGTGCGACGGTAGATCTTCCGCGACCGCCGCTGGAACCAGCGGGTGGCCACGAAGATCGGCACGAAGGCGGCCAGGGCGATGAGCCCGAGATCGAGGTCGAGCACCAGCAGCGTGACGCTGATCGCCAGCACCGACAGCAGGCCGGAGATCAGTCCCTCGAGGCCCTCCGCGGCCAGGTCGGCCAGCGCGTCCAGGTCGCTGGTCAACCGGGAGATGACCTTTCCGGAGGTGTACTTCTCGTGGAACGACAGGCTGAGTTCCTGGGAGTGCGTGAAGACCTGGGAGCGCAAATCCAGCAGCACCGCCTGCGCGACCTTGGCCGAGAGCCGAACGAAGACGGCCTTGCCCGCGGCGTTGGCGATGCCCGATCCGAGGTAGGCGAGGGTGGCGAAGACGAGTGGCCCGCCGTCACCGGCCACCAGGGCGGGCACCGCCGTGTCGATGCCGTAGGCGACGACCAGCGGGCCCAGCAGGTAGGCCGCCTCGGACAGCACCACGACGAAAGCCGCCAGCAGGGCAGGACCGCGCTGCGGCCGGATCAGCTTGCGCAGCAGCCGCCGTGACCTGGCCTGCAGCTTGAGGCCGACGGACGCGGAGATGTCCTCGGTGTCCTCGGAGACCACGCCGCGCCAGGCGTCGTCCGCCTCCGGCTCCAGCAGGATCGGCGGAGTCGTCTCGGTCGCGTTCATCTCCGCACCTCCTGTTCGGTGTTGATCGGGGTGCTGGTCGGGGTGTTGATCGAGGGATGTGACGGGTGACGATGCGCCGGGCCGGCCTGCTGGGGAGGAACCGAACCGCGGCTGTCCCGGGAGGCCTGGTGGTCCTCCCTGCTGGCCAGCAGGTCCCGGTACGCGGGAACGTCGGCGAGCAACTCGGAATGCGTCCCGACAGCGGCGACCCGGCCGTTGACCAGCAGTGCGACCCGGTCCGCGAGCTGCACCGTCGATGCGCGGTGCGCCACGATCAACGCCGTGGTGCCGGCCAGCACCGACCGCAACGCCCGCTCGACCTGCGCCTCGGTGTGGATGTCCAGGGCGGACAACGGGTCGTCGAGCACCAGCACCTCCGGGTTGCCCACCACCGCCCTGGCCAGCGCCAGGCGCTGCCGCTGACCGCCGGAGAGCGACAGACCCTGCTCGCCGATCCTGGTGTCCAGCCCCCACGGCAGGTCGTGGACGAAGTCGGCCTGGGCGATCCGGAGCGCCTGCAGCACCTCGTCGTCGGTGCCGTCCGGGCTGCCCAGCAGCACGTTCTCCCGAACGGACGCGGAAAACAGGGTCGGCTCCTCGAACGCGACCGAGACCCGGCTCCGCAGTGCCGGCAGGTCCAGTTCGCGGATGTCGATCCCGTCCAGGGCGATGCTGCCCCGCGTGACGTCGTACAGCCGGTTGATCAGGGAGGTCAGGGTTGTCTTGCCGGACCCGGTGGCGCCGACGATGGCCACGGTCTCGCCGGGCAGCACATCGAGATCGATACCGTCGAGCAGGTCGCGTGCACCCTCCGGAGCGTCGGCGAACCGGAAGTGCACGCCGGCGAAGGTGAGCCGACCGCGGGCAGGTGCCTCGGCGGTGCGGGGATGCTCGGGCGAGGTGATGGTGACCGGCTCGTCCATCACTTCGAAGAATCGTTGCGAGGCGCTGGCCGCGTCGTTGGACATGGCCAGCAGCCAGCCGATCGAGTCGATCGGCCAGCGCAGACCGAGCGCCACCCCGAAGAAGGCGACCAACGTGCCCGCCGACATCGCGCCGTCGGCGACCTGGCGGATACCGAGGAACAAGGTCAGCCCGAATGCGACCTCGGGCAGCGCGATGATCACCGCCCACAGCGCGGAGATCACCCGGGCCTTGCCCATCTCGGTGGCCCGCAGTTCCTTGGCCTGGGCGATGAACCGACGGCTCAGATAGGCACTGCGGCCGAAGGCCTTGAGGATGCGGATGCCGAGCACCGACTCCTCGACCATGGTGGCCAGGTCACCGACCTGATCCTGGGACCGCCGGGCGAGCACCTGGTACTTGGACTCGTACAGATAGCACAGGGCCACCAGGGGCAGCGCCAGTGCCGCGATGATCACGCCGAGCTGCCAGGACAGCGCCAGCAGGATGGCCACCCCGACGATGAACGCCGTCAGGTTGACGAACAGGAACACCACGCCGAAACCGAGGAAGCGGCGGATGGTGGACAGGTCGGACACGGCCCTTGACATCAATTGGCCGGCCGACCAGCGATCGTGGAAGGACACCGGGAGTTTCTGCAACCGGTCGTAGAGGTCGGCTCGCATCGCCGCCTCGACCCGCATGGTCGGCCGCGCCGACAGCATCCGGCGCACCCAGAACAATGCGGATTCGGCGATGCCGAGAAGTAGCAGCAGGACGGCAGGCGCCCACAGTGCGGCCAGGTCACGCGCGGCGATCGGACCGTCGATGATCTGCTGGATCACCAGGGGAAAGGCCAACCCGCACAACGTGGCCAGGGTCGCGGCCACCGCACTACCGATCAATGCCGGCAGCGCCGGTCGGGCGTACGGCAGCAGCCTGCGCAACGACCGGGTGGCCGGTAGGTGCGCAGGGACGGCCGGCGGAGTCTTGGCTGGGGACTCGTCGGCGGCGGATGACGTGGTGGGTTCAACACTGATCGACATGGCGTCGCCAGGCTACGTGTGGCCACCGACAGTCTCGAAGGGTTTTCCTGCGGTCCCAAGGACTTCCGAACGGAGATCATCCTGTTGCCGCGGAACCGGTCACGGAGCGTGCCGCAGAGGCTCAGCGGGCGCGGCGGAACCAGGGAATCGATTCCAGCGCGACGGGTAGATCACAGGTACCCGGGCCGTCGGCCGTCGTCCCGTCGGCCGCAATCCACCGCCCTGGCGGGAGGACCACTCGGCGGGTGGTGGCTCCCGGTTCCAGCACGGGAGCCGCTAGAAGGTCCTCGCCGAGCAGGAACTGATCGGTGACGTCTTCGTAGCCGCGGTGGTGGTAGGCCAGCGGCCGCAGGATGGGTTCGCCCGTGCGCGCCGCGTGTTTGGCCAGTCTGACCAGTTCCGGGACCAGCCGCTCGTGCAGCCGGACCGCGCCGAGCGTTGCGGCCAGGTGTCTGTCGTCGAGTACCCGCCCGGGGGAGACGGAGAACTGCATCATCGGGAACAGCGCGGCGCACTGCGCGTAGCGGACGAACAGTTCGGGGTCCACCCCGACGGTCCTGAACACATCGAGTTCGCCGCCGCCGATCATGTCCGGACAGATGAAGGGTTGCCCGATCAGCCCCTGAGCGATGGCCTCGGGGATGAGCGAGGCGAGGCCGCCGGCTCCCCAGGTGGGCGGCTTGTCGTGCAGCCGCTGGGCCAGCGGTTGGCCGCCCATCTTCCAGCAGGCCCGGTACTCGTTGAACGGGTAGGCAAGGCCGACCCTGGCCCAGGCCTCGCATTGACCGGCCGGATCGGTGGACAGGTACGTCACGTCGGTCGGCAGGTAGCTGTAGAAGTCGCCGCCGTCGAATTTGAAACCGTCGACGCCGTGCTGGGTGACGAGCGCACCCAGGACGCCATGCAGCCAGTCAACGGCGCCCGGATGCGTGGCGTCCAGCACCGCGCTGTAGCCGTTCCACCATTGCCGAATTGCCGGTGCGCCATCCGGCTCCCGGACCAGGAACCCCTGCCCGGACAGGAATCTGAAGGTCTCGCTGTCCGGGCTGACGAACGGCACCAGCCAGAGCATCACGGTGAAGCCCAGCTCGTGCAGACGCGCGACCATCGCCGCCGGGTCGGGGAACGTCGACGTGTCGAATTCCCAGGTGCCGTAGTCCGGCGACCACCGGTCGTCGATCATCAGCACGCCCGGCGGGAAGCCGGCGTCGAGCAGTCCCTGCGCGTAGGCCAACACCCCGTCCTGCGTTGGCCGGTAGGGCATCTCGATCCAGGTGTTGTACTGCGGCTTGCGGAGCATCTGCAGGGCTGGCGTCTTCCCGGAGGCGGGGAAGAATGCCGTGGAGGCGGTCCGGAAGGCATCGCCGAGGCTGTCGCCGGATCGGCCGTGCACGATCCCAGCGCCGACGACATCGACCACACCGCAAGATATCTCGTAGTCGAATGGCGCTTCGGACCAGATGAAGCGGCCCGCACTGGACAGCAGCAGCGGCGCCGACTGGTTGTTGCCGACGCGTTCGTTGCCCTGGCCGGCGATCCCGGCCGAGCGGCCAAGGTCGCGCCGCTGATGCGCGCCGAACGGCATCAGCTGACCGTCGGCGACGGCACCACCCCACCAGCGCTCGCCCACCAAGGCGTCGAGGTGAAGTCGTTGCGGCGCAAGGACATCGGTCATCAGGGCACCTTTCGAACGTGCAATAGCAGCAGCTGCTCGGGGTAGAGGTCCGGCAGTTGCACACCGGCGTGAAGCAGCGCCGAGCCGGTCAACCTTGAGCCGCCCGCGGCGATCCACGCTGGTTGGCGATGGTTGTTCCCGCGGATCACGTCGCCGGGCGGGAGTAGCGAGATGTCATACACCGCAGCGGGATCCAGTCCGCGCAGCACCAACCGCCCGGTCGGCGCGCTGTCCGAGGTGCGGCTGGCGGCGACGCTGAAGATGGCCTCGGACCGGTCCGGTGCGAGCACGCCGTGCCCGATCAGCGACGGGTCGAGGTGATCGAGCCGAACCACGTCGCCGGTGTGCAGGAGCGGGCGGAATTGCTTGTGCAGCGCCACCCAACTGCCCAGTTCCGCACGTTCGACCTCGGTCAGTTTCGTCAGGTCTGCCTCGATGCCCATGTGGCCGAAGAACGCGGTGCCGGCCCGGAACGACAGGTCGTGCCGGCGGCCCGTGGTGTGCGATCGGTCGGACCCGACGTGCGCTCCGACGAGTTCCGGCGGCACCAGTAGCCCGGTGTAGCGCTGGATCGTCTGCCGTTCCAGCGCATCGATGCAGTCGCTGGTCCATATCCGGTCGGTGTGCTGCAGCACCTCCAGGTCCACCCGGGCGCCGCCGGAGGAGCACGACTCGATCTCGACGTCCGGGTGCAGGCGCCGGAGTTCGTCCATCAACGCGTAAACGGCGACGGTCTGGTCGTGCACGGCGGCATGACCGGAGGGGGCGTGACCGCTGTCGATCAGGTCCCGATTGTGATCCCACTTGAGGTAGGAGATCCGGTACTCGGTCAACAGGGCATCCAGGCTGTGCAGGATGTAGTCGAACGCGGCCGGCTTGCCCAGGTCCAGCACCTGCTGGCGGCGGGAGGGAATCGGCGTCCGACTGCCGGTGGACAGCACCCAGTCGGGATGTGCCCTGGCCAGGTTGGAGTCCAGGTTGATCATCTCCGGTTCCACCCAGAGACCGAATTGCATGCCCAGTTCGGTCACCCTGTTCACCAGTGGATGCAACCCGTCCGGCCACACGTCCCGGTCGACCTGCCAGTCACCGAGGCCCGCGTCGTCGCTCCGCCGGCCGACGAACCAGCCGTCGTCCAGCACGTATCGCTCGGCACCGACCTCCGCGCCGTACTCGGCCAGCGCGATCAGTCGATCCAGGTTCATGTCGAAATACACCGATTCCCAGGTGTTCAGGATCACCGGACGCGGCGAAGTCGGGTGCGCGGGCCGCGCGCGCAGGAACGCGTGGAATCGGCCGGCCACCTCGTCGAGTCCGGTTCCGTACGAGCCGTAGATCCACGGACTGGTGTAGGAACTGCCTGCGGCCAGCGCGATTTCGCCCGGCAGCAGCAATTCACCGCCGGCCAGCACGGCATGCCCGTTGGGCACTCGCTCGGCCACGCTGCGGTGGTTGCCGCTCCATGCGGTGTGCAGCGCCCACACCTCGCCGGTGCCGAAATCGAAACCCGGGTGTGCCTGCGGCCAGCAGGGTGGTGGCATCGGCGCCGGTGCGACCCCGGCGGTTGTCGCGGACCAGTGACCCGATGCCGAAGTCGTGCCGCTGCGGTGCCCGCTCACGCAGATGCCGCCCGGCGAAGTCCAGGAGCTCGGCGGCGCGGCCCGGAACCGGGAAGGCCAGCGTGAGACCATCGACCGTGAAGGGTTTCTCGGTGACGTCGCGGTGGGTGAGCAGATCGGAGACCTGCGCCCGGGCCCGGAGCAGGCCGGCCGGCAGCAGTTCGACCGTGACGGTCAGCGCGAGCCCGGCATCGTCGTCCCGGGAACAGGTGATCACCCGCTGGGTACCGCTCTCATCGGTATCCACCTTGACGTCGGTGACGGTGAAGAGCGTGGACCACGAACGTCCGGCGCGGTGCCCGAGCAGCCCGGGAAGCCCGGGCCAGCCCATCGCGTGTTCGGCCACGATGCTGGGTAGAACCGGGTCGTCGGGGACATTGGTCACCGCTGCCTGGACGTCGGCGGTCGCCAGGTTTTCCAGCAGTTCGGGGCTCAGCTCACCGAGATCCGATCCCCAGTGCACGATCCGCGGGAGCCGCGGCCCCCTGGTGTCCAGCGCAAGGCTGACCCCGCCCGCTCGCAGGTGATGGATGGCCCCGACGCGCTGCTGTGTGCCCGGGACAGGCTCGGCCGGCCCCGCCGCTATTGGCGGTAGGACGGGCTGCTGGGACTGTTCCGACTCGGTGATCGAACTCATGGGGCGGGGTGCTCCATTCCTGGGGATCGGCGATCTAGCGGTGACTGCGTCCGGTGTGATGGACCGTCGGGATTGGCAAGGGTTCCGAGGTGCGGCATGAAGGTGTTCAGGCGGCCAGCCCGCTCCGCAGTTGAAGATGTCGTTGTATCGCAACCACGGCGGCACCACGCGCCCACTCGGTGAATTCCATCGGTCGCACAGTGAGCGGGATCCGTTGCAGCGCAGGGTGAATCGTGTCGGCCAAGCCTGCCTCCAGGGAATCGGAGAGAATGTCGAAGAGCTGGGCACCTTCGCCGGAGAGGATGACCGCGGCCGGTCCGGTGACATTGCAGACCGTCCCGATGACACATCCGACCGCGTACCCGGCGTTGCTCACCACCCGCTGCGCCACCGGATCCCCGCCGCGGGCACGGGTGCCGACGTCGGCGAGCTCCGTTGGTGCGGGGGGAGATTCCCGCGAAACAGCGTGCAGGATCGACTCGGTCGTTGCGTACGCGCTGGCGCAGCCTCGATGCCCCCAGCGGCATTTCGCGGCACCGTCGTCGACTCGCAGATGACTGATGAGCCCGGCAGCGCCGCCGCTCCCCTCAATGATCCGGTCGTTGAGCACCAGCCCGCAGCCCAACCCGGCCCCGAAGGTCACCAGGGCCAATGATGTCAGCGTCGGGTCGAACCAGTGCTGCGCAGTGGTCAGCGCCCGGACATCGTTCTCGACGACCACCGGGACGTCCAGCAGCTGCTCGAGACGTCCGGCCAGGTCCACATCCGTCCATTCCAGGAAGGGCGATGACACGACGTGGCCGCTGGAGCGGATCACCGAGCCGGCCAGGCTGACGCCCACCTCGACCGGTGACTCAGTCTCACAGAGATAATTGAGCAGATCAACAATAGCGTCGGCAACCTCCTCCGGACAGATGCCCGGGAGAGGTGCCTGCACGGTCTTGAGCACGGTGCCGGCGAGATCGGTGAGAACGGCGAAGGCGTTGTCCCCGGTGAGTTTGATCCCGACGAAGGTGGCCCACGCCGGGTTGATCGCCAACGGCAGGGCAGGCCGCCCCATGAGGTGCCGGCCCGCCGCTTCCACCTGGTAAAACAGACCCAACTCGAGCATCGGTCTGGTGAGTTTGGACAACGCCGCAGGGGTGAGGGAGAGCCTGCGGGCCAGTTCCACCCGGGGCAGTGGGCCGCAACGAAGAAGGGTGCTGATGATCTGTCCGGTGGACTCGTTCATCTCCGGGAGACCACCCGGCGCCGTCGATGGCATGGCGAGACTCTACGACCGCTTCCTTTCAGGTGTCAAGGAATTGGTCCACAATCAACCCAGGAGACTCGGGCCGACTAACTCAACCCAGTTAACAAAGGCTTCGCGACGAACCTGCCTACTGGGGCTTGCTAAAGCTCGGATCACGATCTCTACCTTGCACTTGACGGGACCCGAGAGTCGTGGTTCAGTTCCTGTTTATACCGCAATGCAACTATGAGGACGCTCACTGAGGAGTTGGGATGACTGACGGACATGCCGCCGGCCGGCTGACTCACCTCCGTAGCTCCGGGGTCAGTGTGGTGCTGGACAGCAGGGGTTCGGCCCTTCCTGCGGTGGTGTACTGGGGATCCGACCTCGGTGACCTGGGCCCAGATGACTTGGCGGAGTTGGAGTTCGCCTCTCGGGCGCCCGTCGGCGACAGCCGTATCGACGTGCCGGAGCGGGTCAGCGTGTTGCCCACCGCCGCCGAGGGCTGGGTCGGACGACCGGGGCTGATCGGCAGCCGAGCAGGCGTCGCCTTCTCCCCGCTCTTCGATCTGGGGTACGAGGACGCTGTCGAACCGACAGCGACAATCTCCGCCGGCCGGGTGTTCCGGGCCACCGATCCGACCGCCGGGCTCGACCTGGCGATCGAGATCGAGCTGGCCAAGTCGGGACTGCTGCGGTTGCGCGCCGCGCTCACGAATTCCGACCCCGAACGTCCGTATGACCTGGAGGGCATGACGCTCACCCTCCCGGTGCCCTCCGGTGCCGACGAATTGCTGGATCTGGCAGGGCGGCACGCCTTCGAACGGATCCCGCAGCGCAGCAGCTTCAACGTCGGTACCCATCGGCGCGAATCCCGTCAGGGAAAGCCCGGCTTGGACTCCGCGTTCGTGCTGGTCGCCGGAACTCCGGAATTCGGGTTCACCGCCGGTCGGGTGTGGGGGATCCATCCCGGGTGGTCGGGCAACCACCTGATGTACGCGGAACGGCTGTACAACGGGCACCGGCTGCTCGGTGCCGGCGAGTTGTTGCTGGCCGGCGAAATCCGCCTCGCACCGGGCGAGAGCTATTCCACCCCATGGATCTTCGCCTCCTGCGGCGACGGCCTCAACGAGTTTGCCCAGCGATTCCACGGCTATCTGCGGTCGCGCCCGAGTCATCCGGTACGCCCGCGGCCGGTGCTGCTGAACACCTGGGAGGCGGTGTATTTCCGCCAGGACCTGACCACTTTGGTCGATCTGGCGAAAGCGGCCGCGGACGTCGGCGCCGAGCGATTCGTGCTGGACGACGGCTGGTTCCGTCACCGCCGGAATGATCACGCCGGACTGGGCGACTGGTACGTCGACGAATCGGTATGGCCGGCTGGCCTGCAGCCCCTGATCGACGAGATCCATGCGCTGGGAATGGATTTCGGGCTCTGGGTCGAGCCCGAGATGATCAACCTCGACTCCGACCTGGCCCGCGCGCACCCGGAGTGGATCTTCCGTGCGGGCGGCCGGGATGGCATTGCCACTCGTCAGCAATACGTACTCGACCTCGGTCACCCCGAGGCGTACGACTACATCGCCGGCCGTCTGCAAGACCTGCTGGACACCTATCCGATCGCGTTCCTGAAGTGGGACCACAACCGGATGGTCGTCGAGGCCGGACACGGTCCCGACGGCGTTCCCGGCGTGCACGGGCAGACCGCGGCCGTTTACCGGTTGCTCGACGAACTCCGCGAGCGGCACCCCGAGGTGGAAATCGAATCCTGCGCCGGCGGAGGTGGCCGGATCGACCTCGGCATCCTGGACCGGACCGACCGGGTCTGGGCCAGCGACTGCATCGACGCACTCGACCGGCAGCAGATCCAGCGGTACACCCAACTGCTGCTGCCGCCGGAACTGATCGGCACCCATATCGGCTCGCCGGACGCGCACACCACGCACCGGTGGCTGAACCTGCCGTTGCGCGCGGGAACCGCGCTATGGGGGCACATGGGCATCGAGTGGAACCTCACCACGGCGACGGCGGACGAGCGGGCCGCCGTAGGGAAATGGGTTGCGCTACACAAGGAACTGCGGCCGCTGCTGCATTCCGGCAAGGTCGTCGTTGCCGATCATCCGGACCCGGCGATCTGGGTGAACGGTGTGGTGGCGCAAGACGGCTCGGATGCCGTCTTCGAAATCGTCACGGTCGGCCGGTCGACGACCTGGCCGCCGGGCCGGGTGCGGTTACCCGGACTCGACCCCGATCGCCGGTACGCGCTCGCCCCGGTCCACCCGGCCGACTTCTACCCGGAAGCGGCCCATGTGCCGGAATGGTGGGGCAAGAACGTGCGGCTCTCCGGTCGGGTGCTCGGCGAGGTCGGGGTCCAGATCCCGGCGATGTTCCCGGAGTACCTGCACCTGATACGCGCCACCGCGCTGGCCGAAGGACCATAAGAAGCCGGCCCGCGCGCTTCCGTTCCCCGCACGATCGTCCTGCACAGATCGACCATCGGAATTCGTCCGGACGTCAAACCTGCATTCATTCCGCACCCGAGCCTGCCCTTTTCACCGCGCGCGATCGAAGGAGTGAGCGCCATGACAACGACCGCACAACCATTGGGAGGACACCCATGACGGCAACTCCCGAGGCCGCCGAACTGATCGAGACCGAGGCTCCCACCAAACGCTGGAAGGGTTTCTCGCGCGGGGCGATGTTCGGCGCGAAGGGTGGCACCAACGACTGGAAGCCGGCGTTGGTCTTCATCGGGCCGGCGCTGATCGGCTTCCTGGTCTTCTACCTCTACCCGGCAATCCGCGGGTTCTACCTCAGCATGACCAACTACAACCTGCTGAACGTCCCGAAGTTCATCGGGCTGAACAACTACAGCAAGTTGTTCTACGACCCGCTGTTCTGGAACTCGTTGAAGGTGACCGCGCTACTACGTGGTCATCAACATCATCGTGCAGACCATCGTGGCCATCGGCTTGGCGGTGCTGATGGACCGGGTCGTCAAACGGACCCTGACCAAGGGCATCATCCTGCTGCCCTACTTCATTGCCAACGTCGTCGTCGCGTTGGTGTGGTTCTGGATGCTCGATGCTCAGCTGGGCATCGTCAACCAGGCCCTGACGTGGGTCGGGCTGCCCAGCCAGTCGTGGTTCGGGAACCCCAACCTGGCCATCCCGACCATCGCGCTGATCAATGTGTGGCGGCACATGGGTTACACCGCGCTGCTCATCTATGCAGGCCTGCAGACCATCCCGAAGTCGCTCTACGAGGCGGCGGCCATCGACGGCGCCACGGAAATGAAGTCCTTCTGGCGGATCACCATGCCGCTGCTGCGGCCGGTGATCACCCTGGTGCTGATCGTCACGGTGGTCGGCTCATTCCAGATCTTCGACACCGTCGCAGTGACGACAAAGGGCGGACCCGGCAACGCCACCCGCGTCATCCAGTTCTACATCTACGACCAGGCGTTCGGCCAGAACAACTTCGGCTACGCCAGCGCCATCTCAGTGATTCTGTTCCTCATCCTCGTCGTCGTCGCAGTCCTGCAGTTCAGGTTCCTGCGCGGACGTGACTCGGACCTGGCCTAGGAGGTCGACATGACAACAACTGCCACCAAGCCCGAGGCATCCGCGTCCGTGCCCACCGAACGCAAGCGGATCACCATGGGCCGCGTGCTGTCCTGGACCATCCTGGCTCTGGTCCTGTTCATCACCCTGTTCCCGTTCTACTGGATGCTGCGCACCGCGCTCTCCAACGGAAAAGCGCTGGACGCCAACGCTTCCAGTCTATTGCCGGCCGACTTCACCTGGGGCGCCTTCAAACGCGTGCTGGGCCTGGCCACCACCGAGGAAGCCCAGGCCGAGGGTGGATCCGGCGCTTCGATCAATTTCTGGCTGTACCTGTGGAACTCCGTCGTGGTGGCCACGGTCGTCACCGCCGGCCAGGTGTTCTTCAGCGCCATGGCGGCCTACGCCTTCTCCCGCATGCGGTGGCCAGGACGGGACTTGGTCTTCGGACTATTTCTGGCCGCGCTGATGATCCCGCCGATCTTCACCATGCTGCCCAACTTCATCCTGATCAAGCAGCTCGGCCTGCTGAACACCTACCCGGGCATCATCCTGCCGTACTTCTTCATGACCCCGTTCGCGATCTTCTTCCTCCGGCAGTTCTTCCTCGGCATCAGCCCGGAGATCGAGGAGGCCGCCCGACTGGACGGGGCCGGGCATTTCCGCATCTTCCTGCGGGTCGTCCTGCCGATGAGCGGCGCGCCGATTGCCACGCTGGCCATCCTGACCTACATCGGCATGTGGAACGAGTACCTGTGGCCGTTGCTTGTTGCCACCGACGACAGTCGGCGGGTGCTCACCGTCGCGCTCGGCGTTTTCCGATCCTCGACACCACAAGGCCTTCTGGACTGGCCAGGGTTGATGGCGGCCACGCTGCTCACCGCTCTTCCGATCGTCATTCTGTTCTGCATCTTCGGCCGCAAGGTCGTCAACAACATCCAGTTCTCCGGGATCAAGTAGCGCAAGACCACCACGTAGCCCGGAACGACTAGAAGTCCAGACCGACCAGTGTCGCGATACCCGTTCGCGGCACTTCACCCCCCACCACAGCAGTTGCGCAGAAAGGCATCTCGAACCATGAAACGAAAGCTTGGAATCCTCGGCCTCGCCGTGGCACTTCCACTCGCGCTGTCCGCGTGCGTCGGCGGGAGCGACGACTCCAGCAGCAGCAGCGGCGCCGCCGGCGGGGGGTCGGCGAACCAGGGCAGCGGTACCGGCGAGATCCAGTACTGGCTCTGGGATTCCGCTCAGCTCCCGATGTACCAGGCCTGTGCTGACGCGTTCCACGCGGCGAATCCGGATGTGACGGTGAAGATCTCCCAGTTCGGCTGGGACGACTACTGGACCAAGATCACCACCGGGTTCGTGTCAGGTACCGCGCCGGACGTGTTCACCGACCACCTGTCCAAGTACCCGGAGTTCGTCAAGAACAACCAACTGGTTGCGCTGGACGACCTGGTGAAGCAGGACAACGTCCCGATGGACATCTACCAACCCGGGCTGGCGGAGTTGTGGGTTGGCCCCGACGGCAAACGTTATGGCACACCGAAAGACTGGGACACGATCGGACTTTTCTACAACAAGGGAATGACCGACGCGGCGGGGCTGACCAAGGAGCAGATGGACACTCTGGCGTGGAATCCGACCGACGGCGGCACCTATGAGGCCGCCATCGCCAAGCTCTCGGTGGACGCCAACGGTGTGCACGGCGATCAGCCCGGGTTCGACAAGAACAACGTGAAGACCTACGGACTCGGGCTGAGTGAGTCCGGTGGATCCAACGGCCAGACCCAGTGGAGCATGTACACCGGCAGCAACGGCTGGAAATTCACCAACAAGGACACCTGGGGCGATCACTACAACTACGACGACCCCAAGTTCCAGGAATCCATCGGCTGGTGGCGCTCGCTGATCGAGAAGGGCTACATGCCGCCGCTGGAGAAGACCGTCGGCGCGTCTGTCACCCAGCAGTTCGGTGCCGGTAACTATGCCATGATCACCGAGGGCGACTGGAACACGAACGCCATCGTCAGCACGCAGGGCGTCGACGTCGGCATCGCGCCGACCCCGGTCGGACCGATCGGCACGCGGGCGAGCATGTTCAACGGCCTGGGCGACTCCATCTGGTCGGGTTCGAAGAACCAGGCCGCGGCCTGGAAGTGGGTCAAGTACCTTGCCTCGGCCGAGTGCCAGGACAAGGTCGGCGAGGCCGGAGTTGTCTTCCCGGCGATCCCCTCGGGCACAGCGAAGGCGGAGGCCGCGTTCAAGGCCAAGGGCATCGACGTGACACCCTTCACCGTGCAGGTCGACGACAAGACCACCTTCCTGTTCCCGATCACCGACAACGCCGCCGCCATCCAACAGATCATGAAGCCGGCGATGGACAACGTGTTGAACTTCTCCGCCGATCCTTCGTCACTGACCGACGCGAACGACCAGGTCAACGCGCTGTTCCAGTAGAAGCCCGATCCGCACCGTCGGCGACCCCGGCGGTGCGGATCGACCACCACCCCCGGTCGTCATTCGGGACGGCCGCACGACAGCCGATCGCTGTCGCTCCCGCTGAGCGACACGCGACGGCCGAACCGCCGGGCCGGCGGATTCTCACGCCGAGAACCGCTGCCCGGCGGTCACTCTCCCAGTCCGGTGAGCCGACCAGGGGAGTGCAGCAGGTGGCCGTCCCGGCGGGCACCAAGAGCCGAGCATGACCGCAGACAGAGCGGGCCCCGTCCCGCCGAGAGAAAACACCGAGGGCCAAAGAGATGACGTCCATCGTGTCCCGTGTTGATGATGGCCGGGTGACCCGTATCGCGGCCAGGATGGCGGATGGTCGGGAGATCATCTATTTCGATGAGAGCCCTGACGCGGTGCGGGTGTTGACCGATCCGCGGGATATCCCGCCGGTGATTCCGGCCTCGCAGGTGCGGTTCGATGTGGTGTTGGGGGAGTGGGTGGGTGTGGCCGGGCACCGGCAGACCCGCACGTATCACCCGCCGGCGGATGCGTGCCCGTTGTGCCCGTCCACGGCGGGCAACCAGAGTGAGATCCCGTCCCCGGATTATGACGTGGTGGTGTTCGAGAACCGGTTCCCCTCCTTCGCCGGGTCCGGTGAGGTCGCCGCCGATGGTGGGTTGTTCGACACCCGGCCGGGCAACGGTCGGTGTGAGGTGGTGTGTTTCACCTCCGATCACCACGCGACGCTGTCCGCGTTGCCGGTGTCCCGGATGCGGACGGTCATCGACGCCTGGGCCGACCGGACCGCGGCGATGTCCGCGCAGCCGGGGGTGGAGCAGGTGTTCTGTTTCGAGAACCGGGGTGTGGAGATCGGGGTCACCCTGGCCCACCCGCACGGGCAGATCTACGGGTACCCGTTCGTGACCCCGAAGACCGCGGCCGCGGTCCGGTCCGCCCGGGCGCACCGGGCGGCGACCGGGGGCGACCTGTTCGCCGATGTGCTGGCCGGTGAACTGGCCGACGGGTCCCGGGTCGTCGGGCAGAACGAACACTGGGTGGCGTTCGTGCCGTTCGCCGCCCGCTGGCCCGTCGAGGTGCATTTGTACCCTCGGCGGCAGGTCCGGGACCTCACCGGGCTGGACGGCGCCGAACGCGCCGCCCTGGCCGGGCTGTACCTGGAGGTGATCACCCGGATGGAAGGGGTCTTCGAGGACACCCTGCCGGCGATCACCGGGGTGCACCAGGCGCCGGTCCACGCCGCCGACACCGACTTCCGGCTGCACCTGGAGGTGCTGTCCATCCGCCGCGATGTGGGGAAACTGAAATACCTGGCCGGGTCGGAATCGGCGATGGGCGCGTTCGTCAACGACATCACCCCCGAGGTGACCGCGCAGCGCCTGCGCGCCGTCCACACCGACACCGGCAACAACGACACCGGGAACACCGACACCGGGAACACCGACACCGGGAACACCGGGCACACCGACACCGGGCACATCGACACCGGGGACACCGGGAACGGAAGGGTTGCCACGTGAAGACGCTGGTCGTGGGCGGCGCCGGGTACATCGGATCGGTCGTCACCCGGCAGTTGCTGTCCGAGGGTCACCAGGTGCTCGTGCTGGACGACTGCTCGACCGGGCACGCCGACGCCGTCCCGGACGGTGTGCACCTGGTCCGGACCGACATCACCAACGCCGGAGAAGTACTGGCCGGGGGCGGGTTCGACGCCGTGCTGCACTTCGCGGCCAAGTCGCTGGTCGGTGAGTCGGTGACGAACCCGTCGCTGTACTGGCGGACCAACGTGTGCGGCACCCGGGCGCTGCTCGACGCGGTCACCGAGCACGAGGTGCCGACCCTGGTGTTCTCCTCCACCGCGGCCACCTACGGCGAACCCGAGACCGTGCCGATCACCGAGGACGCCCCCACCCGGCCGACGAACACCTACGGCGCCACCAAACTCGCGGTCGACATGATGATCACCAACCAGTGCGCGGCGACCGACCTGGCCGCGGTGTCCCTGCGGTACTTCAACGTCGCCGGCGCCGCCTTCGGCGTCGGTGAACGGCACCGCACCGAAACCCACCTGATCCCGATCGCGTTGGACGCCGTCGCCGGCCGCCGCGAGGCGTTGAGCATCTACGGCGACGACTGGCCCACCCCGGACGGCACCCCGATCCGCGACTACGTGCACGTCGCGGACCTGGCCAGGGCGCACGTGCTGGCCCTGACCGCGGCCGCCCCCGGTGAGCACCTGATCTGCAACCTGGGCAACGGCAACGGGTTCAGCGTCCGCGACGTGCTGGCCACCATCGAACAGGTCACCGGCCACCCCGTCCCGGTCACCGTCGGACCCCGCCGCGCCGGCGACCCCGCCCGGCTCGTCGCCTCCGCACAACGAGCCGCCGAACGACTCGGCTGGACCCCCAACTCACCCTCACCCACATGGTCACCGACGCCTGGGAACTCACCGGCAGTACGGCCAGCAATTCCGGAGTTGTTGCCTCATGAGCGCAGCGAACTTGTTCCGGCAGACTTACTTGCGCGCACCCAACGGAGTTTTCTCGGCACCGGGGCGGGTGAACCTGATCGGCGAGCACACCGACTACACCGGTGGTCTGGTGCTGCCCTTCGCCATCGACGCCAAAGCCACCATGGCCGCCGCTCCCAACACTGACAGCGTTGTCAGGGTGGTCTCCGCGCAACGTCCCGACGCGGTGCAGACCGTTGCCCTGGACCGGCTCGACCCCGATACCCCCGCCGCGGCGTCGTGGGCCGGGTATGTGTTCGGCGCCGTCTGGGCGTTGCGCGAAGCGGGCCACGACGTCTCCGGGTTCGACCTCGCGCTGGACTCCACCGTCCCGTCCGGGGCCGGGCTGTCCTCGTCCGCCGCGGTGGAATGCGTCACCACCCTGGCGGTGTCCAGCCTGTCCGGCATCACCTGCCACCCCTGGAAATCGCCCGGCTCGCGCAACAAGCCGAGAACGACTTCGTCGGCGTGCCCTGCGGCCCGATGGACCAAACCGCCTCCGCCGCAGCCCGAAAGGGATCCGTGCTGCTGTTCGACACCAGGGCCGGCACCGTCGAACACATCCCCTTCGACCCCGCCGCGCACGGCCTGGCCGTCCTGGTCATCGACACCAAGGTCGCGCATTCGCTCGCCGACGGCGAATACGCCGAACGCCGCGCCTCCTGCGAACAGGCCACCACCATCCTGGGAGTCCGCTCCCTGCGGGACATCACGATCGACGAACTACCAGCCGCGCTGGACAAACTCGACAACGATGTCCTGCGCCGCCGGGTCCGGCACGTCGTCACCGAGAACGACCGGGTCGCCCAGACAGTCACGCACCTACGCACCGGCGACATCACCGGAATCGGGAACCTGCTGATCGAATCACACCGATCACTGCAGCACGACTACCAGGTGTCCTGCCCCGAACTCGACCAGGCGGTCGACTCCGCACTCGCCGCCGGCGCCATCGGAGCACGAATGACCGGCGGCGGATTCGGCGGATCCGCCATCGCACTGGTTCCGTCTGGAAGTGCGGGGACCGTCGTGCGGCAGGTGACCGCTGCCTTCGACAGCAAGGGATTCGCTGCGCCCGTTCCGCGTCTCGTGCACCCTTCTGACGGAGCACGCCCCGTCCCGTCGGGATGAGCAAGAAGGGGGGCCACACCACGGATAGCATCCGCGCCGTTCAGCAAATCGGAACGCCGTTCCCGGCGATGACGGACTCGTCCCGCAGCGTGCTGATCGACCTTCTCGTCCATGGCCCGGCCTCGCGCGCTGACCTCGCCCGGCGAAGCGGACTGTCGCCGGCCAGCCTGACCCGGATCACCCGATCGCTGGTCGCCGCGGGCCTGCTCACCGAATCCGACGCGGCCTCTCCGCAACGCACCGGCCGCCCCTCACAGCCCATGGACGTCAACGTCGATGTTGCTCATCTGATCGGCATCAAGCTGTCCGCCACCCAGCTGAATCTGGTCACGACCGATCTGCGAGCACGGATACTGTCCGAGCGGACTGTGCCGCTGGCCGCCACCGACCCGGTCACCGTCACCGGCGTCATCACCCAGGCTGTCAAAGAAGAAACCCGCGCCGACCCGTCGATCTGTGCGATCGGGATCAGCCTGGCCGGACCCGGTGTCGCCACGTTCCGGAACTGTGAAGATCTCGCCCTTCTTGGACTGGACGGGGGTGCCACTGGTCAGCCTGATCGACGACAGCACCGGCCTGCCAACGGTTGTCGAGAACGATGTCCGCGCACTGACCGCCGCGGAGCACTGGTTCGGTGCCGCCGCGGGTCACCGCGATTTCGTGCTGATCACCATCGGTGCCGGTGTCGCCTGCGGCATCGTCGTGGACGACCGACTGGTCGACGGCGCCGCCGGCGGGAGCGGCCAGATCGGGCACCTCCCGATCACCGAATGGGGCCCGCTGTGCGAACGCGGACACCGCGGCTGCGTCCGCTCCTACCTGTCATCCCCCTCGATCGTCGGCCAGGTGTCGGCCGCCCTCGGCCGGGACGTCGACTACCACGAGGTGCTGACGCTGGCCGCCGGCGGCAACCCGGTCGCCCGCAGAGTCGTCGACGAAGCCGGCCGAGCTTTGGGCACCCTCATCGGCACGATCGCAGCGATCACCGCGCCGGACAAGATCCTCATTTCAGGGGAAGGCGTCGACCTCGCGCCGCTGGCCATGGACACCCTCCGCGAACACGCCCGTTCCGTGCAGCACTGGACATTGCCTGAAGTGCCTATCGAGATCGCGCCCTTCACCTTCACCGAATGGGCCAAAGGTGCCGCGGTCATCGCCCTCCGATCACAATTGGATGCCGCGGTACGCCTGGAGAACTGAGGACGCGGATCCACGACCCCCCACGGGCGCGGCTATCCCATCTTCGCCGCGCCAGGCCGACCAACAAGTCCCGCTTTCCCGATCACCGCCAATTGATGCTGCGGATCACGCAGGCGGGCGGCCGGTAGAGGAACGTGTCGAATTCACGGCCTTCACGACTTGTCGACGATCCGACGAGGCGGTCAACTCGCACTTCTTGTTCGACGACGAGTAGCATGTGATCCAGCTCACGCCCCCTGCGGTGCGCACGGGCGTGAACGAGGACGACGTGCCGTCCAGCCGACGGTCCGTCGAACTGCCGTTCGATCGCTCGCGCCGGGCGTCACGCGGAACGGCATCCGGTCCGCCGGGTCGATCCCC
Source organism: uncultured Actinomycetota bacterium (assembly GCA_963709895.1). GTDB lineage: Bacteria > Actinomycetota > Actinomycetes > Mycobacteriales > Nakamurellaceae > Nakamurella. The sequence goes on from CAVPYD010000028.1 coordinate 470,328, forward strand.
CAGCTGGGGCCCCGACCCGGCGGCTCGCCCATTTCTGGGCTCCCTCACAGCCCGGCCCGTCATGCTCGATGCAGCGTTCGTCAGTGTTCGCCAGCAGTTTCGTCCGCCTCATTGATGGTGGTCAGGTCGCCTTCGCCGGCGCAGGCGCGGGACAGCAATGGCCGATCGTGACGGGCCTTGACCTGCGCCTGCCATGCCTGTGCCAGCTGGAAGGAGCCACCGTGCTCACCGTGGACCGCCGCGCCCCGGCGCATTCCCGCTTCGTCGTCGCCGGCGTCATCGGGGTGACCATCCTGCTCGCCCTGCTGGTCCGGTTCCTGTTCATCAACCAGGTCAGCGGTGATTACCGCACATTCGTCAGCCCCTGGTACGACCAGTTGAAGTCCGGCGGTTTCGCCGCGCTGAGCGGTGACTTCTCCAACTACAACCCGCCGTACCTGTACCTGCTGGCCGCGGTGACCTACCTGCCGGTGCCCAAGATCATCGCGATCAAGGGCATCTCGATGGCGTTCGATGTGGTGCTGGCGATGTTCGCGGCGCTGATCGTGCGGGAGAGGTTTCCTCGGCCGACGCTCCCGCTGGTGACCTTCGCGGTCGTGCTGTTCGCGCCGACGGTCGTGGTCAACAGCGCCGCGTGGGGCCAGTGCGATTCGATCTACGCCGCGTTCTGCCTCGGCAGCCTGTATTTCCTGATCACCCGCAAACCATGGTGGGCCTGCGTGTTCTTCGCACTCGGCCTGTCGTTCAAGCTGCAGGCGATCTTCTTCCTGCCTGTGCTGCTCATCGTGCTGGTGGTGAACAGGCAACGGGCCCGCGAGCTGCTCGCGCTGCTGGCGGTGCCCGCGGTGTTCGCGGTCATGCTGCTCCCCGCGCTGCTGGCCGGGCGGGATCTGTCCAGCCTGCTGGCGATCTACCCCGACCAGATCAGCGGCGGCGGGACCGCCGTCGGCGCCGGCGGTTTCGGCGGCGGGGGAGGTGGGACCGGTGGGCAACGCGGCCAGGGCTTCGGCGCCGCTGCGGACAGCCTCACCCAGAACGCGCCGACGTTTCTATCAATGGGTGACGGCGGGCGCGTCCTCCTTCTGGAAGTACCTCGGGCTCGCCGCGGCTGCGGTGATGGTGATGGTCGCCGGCGTGCTCGCCTGGGTGCGCCGCCGTCCGCTGTCCACCGGGCAGATCGTGGTCCTGGCGACCACTCTGGTGCTGGCGGTGCCGTTCCTGCTGCCGCAAATGCACGAGCGGTACTTCTTCCTGGCCGATGTGCTGACCATCGTCATGGCGCTGTACGTCCGGCATTTCTGGCCGGTGGCCGTGGTGGTCTCGATGTGCTCGCTGCTCAGTTATGCACCATTCCTGTGGAACACCACGCCGCTGGCCCTGCCGTTTGTCGCATTCGCGGAGTTCCTCGCGGTGATTGCCACGCTCTGGGTTTTCGTCGTGGTTTTCCGGGATCCGGATCCGGAAAGCAGGCTGTTCAGGCGTCCGGCCGGAGCGCGGAATCCAGTTGATTCCGCAGTGCAATCACCGCTGCCCCCTTCGCCCATTCGGTGAAGGTGAAGGGTGCGATTTCGATCGGCACTTCAGGCAATGTCCAGTGCTGCACGGACCGGGCGTATTCGGCGGTGGTGTCGACCACCGCGGACGCCAGCGCAACGCCTTCCCCGGAGACCAGCACCTTGGTCGGCGCGGTGATCGCGGCGATGGTGCCGATCACCGTGCCGAGCGCCCGCCCCGCCTCCTCGACCACCCTGCGCGCCACCGGGTTTCCGGTTGCTGCCAGCGTCAGCACCTCGTCGTAGCCGACGTCCCGGCCGAGGGCGGCCGACACCTGGCCGACGATCGAGGTGGAGGACAGGTAGGAGCGGACGCAGCCGCGGTGTCCGCGTTCACACAGCGGCCCCCACTCGGTGACGGGCAGATGACCGACCTGTCCGCTCCCGCCGCTGGCCCCGTCGACGAGTCGGTCGTCGACGACGATGCCGCAGCCGACCCCGACCCCGATGGTGACCAGCACGAAGTCCCGACAGCCGGCCGCAGCGCCGAACCAGTGTTCCGCGGCGGTCAGCGCCCGCACGTCATTCTCGACAACCGCTGGCAGACCGGTGCTTTCGCGGATCATCTGGACCAGGGGAACGTCCGACCAGTCCAGGAACGGCGACACGTGGACCACCTCGGACCGCGGTGACACCGGTCCGGCGAGGCTGACCCCGACCGCGCAGATCGACGGGTCCGTGCTGACCTCCTGGGAAACCACCTCGGCAATCGTGGCCGTCACCGATTCCGGGTCCGTCGCGGCCATCGGCACCGTGCGTTCGGACAGGATGCGAGCCCGCAGGTCGGTGGTCACCAGGTTCAACTGCGTCGCGGACAGCTTGATGCCCACCAGGTGGGCGAGGTCGACATTGACATCCATGGGCTGGGATGGACGCCCGGTCCGTTGCGGGGAGGCTGCGTCGGATTCGGTGACGAGGTCGACGTCGACCAGCGAGCGGGTGATCCTGGTCAGGCTGGCCGGTGACAGGCCAGCTCGGCGGGCGAGGTCGGCACGGGACGCGGGACCGTGCACCAGCAGGTCGATCAATACCGACCGTGAAGCCTCGGTCAACGCCGGGAAAGGCGTGCCGAGTTTCTGCATGATCGGAAGTATATCTGCGCGTCGATCGGTGATCGACGCCGCGGGCGAAAACGACCGTGGATCGACGTTCGCGCGCGGTCAACGATCGCGGCGTGCGCCGTCCGCGGGAGAGACAATTCGGGCCACCGGCGCGGTGAATCCCCGGCCGGCGAAATCGGCTGTCACCTGCGAAATGACCGATTCGGTGAGTTCGACCGGGACGAGCGCGATCACCGATCCGCCGAATCCGCCGCCGGTCATTCGTGCGCCGATGGCGCCGGCGGCGAGTGCGGAGTCGACCGCCTGGTCGAGTTCGGGGCAGGACACCTGGTAGTCGTGCTGCAGTGATCGGTGTGATTCGATCAGCAGGTTCCCGATTCCGGTGATGTCGCCGGTGCGTAGGTGCGTGACTGTCTGGGCGACCCGGTCGTTCTCGGTGACGACGTGCCGGACCCGGCGGCGCAGGACATCGTTGTCGAGTTTGTCCAGCGCGGCTGGTAGTTCGTCGATCGTGATGTCCCGCAGGGAGCGGACTCCCAGGATGGTGGTGGCCTGTTCGCAGGAGGCGCGGCGTTCGGCGTATTCGCCGTCGGCGAGCGAATGCGCGACCTTGGTGTCGATGACCAGGACGGCCAGGCCGTGCGCGGCGGGGTCGAAGGGGATGTGTTCGACGGTGCCGGCCCTGGTGTCGAACAGCAGCACGGATCCCTTTCGGGCTGCGGCGGAGGCGGTTTGGTCCATCGGGCCGCAGGGCACGCCGACGAAGTCGTTCTCGGCTTGTTGGGCGAGCCGGGCGATCTCCAGCGGGTGGCAGGGTGATGCCGGACAGGCTGGACACCGCCAGGGTGGTGACGCATTCCACCGCGGCGGACGAGGACAGCCCGGCCCCGGACGGGACGGTGGAGTCCAGCGCGAGGTCGAACCCGGAGACCTGGTGGCCCGCTTCGCGCAACGCCCAGACGGCGCCGAACACGTACCCGGCCCACGACCGGACAGCGGGCGAACCAGGGGTCAGCTGGCTCGAGAGCGACGGAGGCGACGGGTCCGGGACGCTGCGCCGAGACCACCCTGACAACGCCGTCGTCGTTGGCTGCCGCCGCTATCCAGGCCCGTGCGTCGATGGCGAACGGCAGCACCAGACCGCCGGTGTAGTCGGTGTGCTCGCCGATCAGGTTCACCCGGCCGGGCGCCGAGAAGACACCGTCCGGCCGGCGAGAGTACTTCTGGGCGAACAGTTCTGCTGCGCTCATCCGGCCGCTCCGCTACTCCACGAGCGGTGCCGCTCGCTGTGCTGTTCTGACTGCGCGGCGCGCCGCCGGTGAGTTCCCAGGCGTCGGTGACCATGTGGGTGAGGGTGAGTTGCGGGGTCCAGCCGAGTCGTTCGGCGGCTCGTTGTGCGGAGGCGACGAGCCGGGCGGGGTCGCCGGCGCGGCGGGGTCCGACGGTGACCGGGACGGGGTGGCCGGTGACCTGTTCGATGGTGGCCAGCACCTCGCGGACGCTGAACCCGTTGCCGTTGCCCAGGTTGCAGATCAGGTGCTCGCCGGGGGCGGCCGCGGTCAGGGCCAGCACGTGCGCCCGGGCCAGGTCCGCGACGTGCACGTAGTCGCGGATCGGGGTGCCGTCCGGGGTGGGCCAGTCGTCGCCGTAGATGCTCAACGCCTCGCGGCGGCCGGCGACCGCGTCCAACGCGATCGGGATCAGGTGGGTCTCGGTGCGGTGCCGTTCACCGACGCCGAAGGCGGCGCCGGCGACGTTGAAGTACCGCAGCGACACCGCGGCCAGGTCGGTGGCCGCGCACTGGCTGGTGATCATCATGTCGACCGCGAGTTTGGTGGCGCCGTAGGTGTTCGTCGGCCGGGTGGGGGCGTCCTCGGTGATCGGCACGGTCTCGGGTTCGCCGTAGGTGGCCGCGGTGGAGGAGAACACCAGGGTCGGCACCTCGTGCTCGGTGACCGCGTCGAGCAGCGCCCGGGTGCCGCACACGTTGGTCCGCCAGTACAGCGACGGGTTCGTCACCGACTCACCGACCAGGGACTTGGCCGCGAAGTGCAGCACGGCGTCGAACCCGCCCCCGGCCAGTACTTCCCCGGCGTTGGTGATGTCGGTCTGGACCAGGTGCACACCGTCCGGGACGGCGTCGGCGTGCCCGGTCGAGCAGTCGTCCAGCACGACGCACCTGGTGACCCTCGGACAGCAACTGCCGGGTGACGACCGATCCGATGTACCCGGCGCCGCCCACGACCAGCGTCTTCACGTGGCAACCCTTCCGTTCCCGGTGTCCGGTGTCGATGTGCCCGGTGTCGATGTCCCGGTGTTCCCGGTGTCGATGTTCACGGTGTCGGTGTGCACGGTGTCGTTGTTGCCGGTGTCGGTGTGGACGGCGCGCAGGCGCTGCGCGGTCACCTCGGGGGTGATGTCGTTGACGAACGCGCCCATCGCCGATTCCGACCCGGCCAGGTATTTCAGTTTCCCGACATCGCGGCGGATGGACAACACCTCCAGGTGCAGCCGGAAGTCGGTGTCGGCGGCGTGGACCGGCGCCTGGTGCACCCCGGTGATCGCCGGCAGGGTGTCCTCGAAGACCCCTTCCATCCGGGTGATCACCTCCAGGTACAACCCGGCCAGGGCGGCGCGTTCGACGCCGTCCAGCCCGGTCAGGTCCCGGACCTGCCGCCGAGGGTACAAATGCACCTCGACGGGCCAGCGGGCGGCGAACGGCACGAACGCCACCCAGTGTTCGTTCTGCCGCGACGATCCGGGACCCGTCGGCCAGTTCACCGGCCAGCACATCGGCGAACAGGTCGCCCCCGGTCGCCGCCCGGTGCGCCCGGGCGGACCGGACCGCGGCCGCGGTCTTCGGGGTCACGAACGGGTACCCGTAGATCTGCCCGTGCGGGTGGGCCAGGGTGACCCCGATCTCCACGCCCCGGTTCTCGAAACAGAACACCTGCTCCACCCCCGGCTGCGCGGACATCGCCGCGGTCCGGTCGGCCCAGGCGTCGATGACCGTCCGCATCCGGGACACCGGCAACGCGGACAGCGTCGCGTGGTGGTCGGAGGTGAAACACACCACCTCACACCGCCCGTTGCCCGGCCGGGTGTCGAAAACCGCACCATCGGCGGCGACCTCACCGGTCCCGGCGAACGAGGGGAACCGGTTCTCGAACACCACCACGTCATAATCCGGGGACGGGATCTCACTCTGGTTCCCGCCGTGGACGGGCACAACGGGCACGCGTTCGCCGGCGGGTGATACGTGCGGGTCTGCCGGTGCCCGGCCACGCCCACCCACTCCCCCAACACCACATCGAACCGCACCTGCGAGCCCGGAATCACCGGCGGGATATCCCGCGGATCAGTCAACACCCGCACCGCGTCAGGGCTCTCATCGAAATAGATGATCTCCCGACCATCCGCCATCCTGGCCGCGATACGGGTCACCCGGCCATCATCGGCACGGGACACGATGGACGTCACTGTTCTCCTGGCGGTGTCGTCGGGACTGGCGCTGGCGGGATTCTGTACCGCATTCCGGCCTCGTGAGCGGTCGGCAACGGCCTCAGTATGTCCGGAGCGCGCGGAGAAGTCAACAGCTTCGAACGCTGTGCGTGGTGATCTATGTTCGAAACTGTTGGATTTGCTGTCTCGCCGGGTGACGCCGCATGCGGTTGGTCGGAACCGATCCTGCGAGGGTAGTCGGCGCCTGACGGTCGCGCGATCGTCGTGGGCATGCACGAATTCGACGTCTGTGCGGCGAGCCTGGTGGCGTCCTGGGATGCCCTCGCCGCGGCCACTGCCGGATCGTTGGTGATCCGTGACATAGATGATGTAGCAGCGCATTTCCTGGATCCAGCGGTCAACACCGCCATCCGTTTTGGCGGCGGCGGCGCCAACCGTGGCCGGCCCGATGCACGGTGCCGACCGCCGGCCTTCAGCCACCGGCAAGACCGAGAGTAGCTACGCGCGAGCGGGGTTCGTTCGGGTTCCGCAGTGGCAGGAGTGGGCGGTGCCTGGCTGCGCCGCGATCGTCGACCAGATACCTCGAGATTCCGACCGGATCCGGACTAGATCTGCGGCGTCGATCCGCCGCCGAGCAGGATGTCCTCCCAGCCGGGCATCACCGGACGGTGCCCGCGGCGATGGGAACGGCTCGGCGGGTTGTCCGTGCCGGTGCGAGCGACGACCTCGTCCGGCTGCTGCGGCGCCGGCGGCCGTTCCTGGGCCGACGAGGCGCCCGCGCTCAGCCCTGCCGTCGAACGCTCGCCCATCGCCTTGCCGGCAGGATGGTGGGCTGCAGCCTCCGCTGCGGGGTCGTCGGGGTGGCGACCGGACCGCGCCGAGGTGTCGGCGAACAGATCCGCCCGCCCGGTACCGCTTCGGCGGGTTGCGTCACCGGAGGCGGCTGGGTGGCGGCGAGGGTGGCGGTCTTGGTCTCGTGGATCTCGCGCAGCGTGCGCGGGGTGGGGTCCAGGATCTCCCGAGCAGCGTCGTCCTTGGGTCGCAGCGTGTTCGTCCGCGGTCCCGGCTGGATCATCCAGTGCGCCCGGTTTTCGCTGCGGCCCGCTTGCCAGCGCAGGATGAGGACCCAGCCGTCGTTGTCCTTGTAGGCGTCCCACCGCAGGTCGCCGTGCTGACCGCGCTCGGCCAGCGCGGCGGTCACCAGATCCTCCAGGGTCTTCTTGGTGGGGTTGCCGTCGATGACCGGGTGGGCTTGCCGAGCCTTCTCGGCCATCGTGGAGCGCTCGAGGAGGACCGGGTAGGCGTACCGCTCGATCCGGTCGACCCGGGTACTGGCCGCGGTCGCCACTTCCTCGATCGAGGCGCCAGCCCGGATTCGGGCCTGGATCTCCCGGGGCCGCAGTTGCGGCTCCATCTCGATCTCGAGCTGACCCAGCCGGGTCAGATCCCCGCGCGCCGCGGCGCGCAGCCTTTCATCCGTCGGCACCGCGAACAGCTCACCCGAGTGCTGGTCTCCGCACACCAGGCTCTCGCCGTCCTCGGCCAAGCCCAGGACCCGCAGCGTGCGCATGACGTTCTCCTCCCGATGACGTACGTCGCCGACGCTATCGCGCTCCTTTGGTGTACCGACCCAGGCGCGCCGTCGGACAGTGCCACGCGATGCCCGCCCCGTGCGCCGGGGGTGGGCTGGGGACCATTGGCTGCGACCCGGGTTGCTGCCATCGGCACCGCATTCAGCACGGGACCGCATTCACCACGCGATCCGTGCCGCGGGACCGCGTTGTCCGCGGGACCGCACGCTCCGGGCGGCCAGGCCGTCGCGGCGTGGAGCAGCCACGCCCGCGATGTCCTCCGAGGTGATCCGCGACGGCGCGGGATGGACGTTGAACCGACGGTGTGATGACGAGAATGTGAACATGTGTAAACCCTTTGATATGAGCTTTAGAATGATGAGGATCCCATTGGCCTGCGCTGAGCAACCTCGCGGATTGTCGTGAATTGCCGGCGGCGCGCGCCACAACATGGGTGCGACTTTCTGGGGGGCCGCGATGCGTTTCAACCTGCTCGGACTTTTCCGATCGTTGGCCGTGGGCGGGGTGACCGCGCTGGTTCTGTCGGCCACGGTGACGCCCGCGCAGGCCGATGTACCACCCAATACTGCTTCTCCAGAGATATCGACGATGTCCGGCGTTGCGGCCGAGAATTACTGGACACCGCAGCGAATGAGATCCGCGGTGCCCGCCGATCTGGTGGTCGAGCAGCAGCCCAGCACGGCGGCGGGCGCGGAACCCCGCCCTGCCGCTCGACCGGTGACGGTACCTCCCGCTCGAGGAAAGTTGCCGGCAATTCCGCGCAATCCCGATAACCCGAACGCTCCCGATGTACCGCGGCCCTACACCAACCTGCCGGACAGGCTCAATGGGAAGGTGTTCTTCACCAGCGGGGGTGCTGCCTTCGTCTGTTCGGGAACCGTGGTGAACAGTCGCAACAAGAGCATGGTCGACACGGCCGGACACTGCGTCAGCGACGGGGCAGGGCACTTCCACGAGAATTGGGTGTTCATACCTGGCTATTCATCCGACGACACTGGCTGCAAGTCCGATGGGTGCTTCCCGTACGGAATCTGGTCGGCCCGTCGGCTCACCGTCACTACCCAGTGGCACAAGTTCGCGAACTTCAAGCAGGACCTCGGCTATGCCATCCTCGACAAGCTCGACGGCAAGCGCATCGTGGACCTCATCGGTGGCCAGGGCACCGCGTTCAACCGGCCAACCAGCTTGAGGTGGACTGCTTTCGGTTACCCCCAGGAGCCCCCCTACGACGGCTTCGATCAGGAGAAATGCACCTCGCGGCGGTTCGCCGGCGACAACCCGTCAGACGGCCCGGGGCCACTGACGATAGGCATCACCTGCAACCTGACCGGTGGTGCGAGCGGTGGCGGCTGGATCGCGTACCTGTGCAGGCGAACCGGATTGGGGTTCGTCAACGGACACATCAGCTATCGCTATTTCGGCGTCGAGGAGTCGGAGCAACTCTACGGCCCGTACTACGGTGCAGAGGCCTTGTCGTTGTTCAGGTTCACCGAAGCCAGATAATCGGTCAGGGGTCGGGGCGCTCCGGCGCACCGACCCGCCATGGAAGCGCCAAAGGTGCTTCCATGGCAATGCCCACCGACCGCGGTTTCCGCCCGACAGGCGACACCGCTGTCGGCCTGCGGCTCGCGGTGTTTGCCGCAGGACATTCCGGCACCGCGCATGGTGCCGACGCTTTTCCGCTGACTTCCGCGCTGCGGAATGGGGTGTGCGCGGGCGTCGGCGAGCAACGCAGAATGGGATATTCGAGTCCTTGATATTGGTCGATCATTCGACACGTCGGGCTCATCGCGGGCAACGGTAGGCGCCGGCCGGGATATGACGGAATATCGGGTCGGATGGGGGGACGAAGCTCGGCAGGTCCCGTAATTCGTGCTGCCGGCTATCCGGGCGCAAATGTTTAGCGAGCCGTCGATAACGAATTCTTGAAAGCATTGAGGTCCCACCAGCGCACGGCCGCCGTGCGTGAATTCGCCATGTTCTGACGCGCGGGATCAAGAGCGATCATTTCTGGCCAAGTTTCGTCGCGGCGCTTTTAATAACTGGACCCGCTCCGAAACCCGGGTGTATAAAAAACATGCCACGCTCCGAGCGGACAAAGGTTCGCCAGGTGAATCTCGTGGAGTCAGCCCGAATGGGGGAATTACAATGTCGCGTGGAAAGATCCTGGCCTCCGCCGCCGCAGCGGTATTCTTGGGGGGTGCGCTCATCGCAGTGCCCATGGCCAATGCGAGTGTGGCGGCCAAGCCGGCGCCGCTCGCCTCACCGCTGACCCAGACCGTGGGCGCTTTTGTCGCGGTCGCGCCCGGCGGGAATGGCCTGGCGTCCGTAGCCTGCCCGGCCGGCAAGATCATCACCGGCGGCGGCGGCCAGACCAGCGCGTTCGACATCACCTTCACGGATTCCTACGCCTCCGGCAATGGCTGGGTCATCCGCGGAAACAACAGGGGTGCAGGCGTCCAGTCGATCCGCGCAGTCGCCGTCTGCCTGGGCTGAGTGCTCTACCGCCTCGACCCGAGGTGGTGTCGGCCAGGCAGGGGTGCGAGATCCAACTGCCTGGCCGACAACGCTCACCGCGACGGGGCCGCGGCGGGACGGACGACGTGCCGAGTCTCGTCGAGCAGTGAATGACCGCATCACCGGCACCATCCAGCACCATCTGGCGACGGCCCGGTGTTGTCGCCAAGGGGTTACCCCGGTCGTGACGCCCTACCCCAGCCGCTCCACCACGTAGTCGATGCAGGCAGCCAGAGCCGACACGTCGGAGGGCTCCACCGAGGGGAACATACCGATGCGCAGCTGGTTCCGGCCCAGCTTGCGGTACGGCTCGGTGTCCACGATCCCGTTGGCCCGCAACGTCTTTGCCACCGCAGCGGCATCGACCGCGGCATCGAAGTCGATGGTGCCGACGACCTGGGAACGCAGTTCGGGACGCTGCACGAACGGCGTGGCGAATTCGCTGGACTCGGCCCAGTCGTACAGCCGTGAGGACGATTCCGCGGTGCGCTTGGTTGCCCAGTCCAGGCCCCCGTTGCCCAACAGCCAGTCGATCTGATCGGCCAGCAGGAACAGTGTGGCCACCGATGGAGTGTTGAGGGTCTGATCCTTGCCGGAATTGTCCAGCGCTGTCGCGATGGACAGGAACTCCGGGATCCACCGATCGGATGACGCGATCTCCGCGATCCGCCCCAGCGCTGCGGGCGAGGCCAGCGCTATCCACAGTCCGCCGTCCGAGCTGAAGACCTTCTGCGGGGCGAAGTAGTAGACGTCGGACTGGCCGATCTCGACCGGAAGGCCGCCGGCGGCCGAGGTGGCATCGACGAGCACCAGTTGGTCGTCCGTTGCGCCGGTCGGCCGGAGGACGGGAACCGCTACGCCGGTGGATGTTTCGTTGTGTGCCCAGGCATAGACGTCGACGTCGGCGGAACCGACGGGATCGGGCGCGTCGCCGGGGTCAGCGGCGATGACCACCGGGTCGGCCAGGAACGGTGCCTTGCGGGTGACGGTGGCGAACTTCGTCGAGAACTCACCGAAGGTCAGGTGCTGCGCACGGTTGCGCACCAGGCCGAGTGCGGCCGCATCCCAGAAGGCGGTCGTGCCGCCGTTGCCGAGGATGACCTGGTATCCCTCCGGCAGGTCGAACAACGAGGCCAGCCCTTCGCGGACCCGGTGGACCAGCGTCTTGACCGGGGCCTGGCGGTGGGAGGTGCCCATCACCGACGATCCCGAAGCGGCGAGGGCGGCCAGCGCCTCCGGCCGGACTTTGGAGGGTCCGCAGCCGAACCGGCCGTCGACCGGTTTCATGTCGTCGGGCAGAACAAGGCTGGTCACGTCGGCCATCACCACACACGCTCTCTTCGCTGTGACTGATGAGAACTCGAGGCGTGAACGTCGCACCGCGTCACATCAGCGCCCGGTTTCTGGGCGCCTCCATCCTCCCACCGGCGCCGCGATGGCTCGGACCGGCCACCGGTGGTCTCGGCGCACACCCGGCGCCGCCCCGTCAGCTGGCGATGGCCAGGGAATCGAATCCAGGGACGTCGTAGGCGCGGCGGGGTGCATGACCCCGGTACACCGCGGACGGGCGGACGAGCCTGCCCAGTCGCTTCTGCTCGAGAATGTGCGCGCTCCATCCGGCGGTGCGGGCGCAGGTGAACATGGCCGGCATCATGGCGGCCGGAACGCCGGCGAAGTCCAGGATGACGGCGGCCCAGAACTCGACGTTGGTCTCGATCGCGCGGTCCTGCCGGCGCTCCCGTAGCACGGCCAGCGCGGCCTGCTCCAGTGCGGCCGCAGCCTCGTACCGCGGGCGCGTTCAGCTCTCGGCAGGTCCGGCGCAGCACCCGGGCGCGGGGGTCCTCGGCCCGGTAGACCCGGTGGCCGAATCCCATCAGCCGTTCCTTGCGGTCCAGGATGCCGGTGACCAGCCCGAACGGATCGCCGGTCGCCTCGACCTCCTTGACCATCGGCAGCACCCGGGCCGGGGCGCCGCCGTGCAGCGGGCCGGACATCGACCCGACGGCGCCGGCGAAGCAGGCGGGCACGTCGGCGCCGGTCGAGGCGACCACCCTGGCGGTGAAGGTCGAGGCGTTCATGCCGTGTTCCGCGGCGGAGACCCAGTAGGCATCGATGGCCTTGACCTGTTCGTCGGTCGGCTCGCCGAGCCAGGTGGTCATGAAGCGCTCCACGACCGTGGACCGGGATTCGATCAGCGATGCCGGTACTTCCGGTGCATCGCCCCGGGCCGAGCGCGCCGCGTACGACAGCACTGCGGCCGTGGTCTGCGCGATGTGGTCGCGGGCCTGTTCGTCGGAGATGTCCAGCAGCGGGCCGAACCCGCGCGCGGGTGCCAGCAGCGGGAGCGAGGACTGCACGTCCACCCGAACGTCACCGGATCTGAACGCCGGCGTCGAGGTGTCCACCGGCAGCGCCGACCCGAACTGATCGTCGACGAGCAACGACCAGACGTCATCGAACCCCACCCGACCGACCAGGTCGTCGATGTCCACCCCGCGGTAGCGCAGCGACCCGCCGTCGCGGTCGGGTTCGGCGATCGTGGTGTGAAACGCCACCACGCCCTCGAGTCCGGGCACGAACGTCGGTCCGCCGTTGGCAGTTCCGTTGGTAGCTGATCCGTTGGTGGCCGTCGTCATGGGAACCTCCGCGTTGAGGACTGAAAGAAGGGGTCGAACGCTCAGTGCAGATCTCCGGTCACTCACAGTGACCGGAGCGGATCGGCCCGACGTGCCGGCCCGTTCAGGTTCGGACGTATGGCGACCGCGTCGCGGGTGCCGTCTTCGTTGCCCAGATGGGCGTGGAGACTGCGGGAATTCAGGCATCGCGGACGTGACCGGTGGCCCCGGCCGTATCAACGGTCCTGATTGTCAGACTAAGTGCCACTGTGCCGGGCTGCGGGCCGGTCGGCCAGAGCCAAATTAGTGGTCTTGATCACCCATTGACCAGCAAGGTTGTGCTCGTCACGCGATCTTCGCCGGGCGCCGTCAGACGGCCGCTGGAACCGCGGCTCCCAACCGGCATCCCACCGTGTCCTCGGCATGCGAAACCGCAGGTCCGGGCTGGTGCTCGAGCCCACCCAGCTGCCGGCAGAGGCCTGGATCGGCCAACTGCAGGGTCATCGTCCCCCCGGACAGGGTGGACACGTCGACAAACCCGCGTTGCACCAGAATCCGGTAGCTCAGGTACGACCGGAAACCGGAGGCGCAGTACAGGCGGACCGGTCGGCCCGGGTCGAGTTCGTCCAGCCGGCTGCGGAGCAATTGCAGCGGAATGTTGACCGACCCGGGTAACGCGCAGTGAGCGTGCTCGACCGGCGTGCGGACGTCGACGACCTGCGCGTCCGCGGGCAGTGTCGGCCATTCCTGCGGATACCAGAACGCCACGTCGCCCCGCAGCAGGTTGGCGGCCTGGAAGCCAGCCATGTTGACCGGATCCTTCGCCGACCCGTACGGCGGTGCGTAGGCGAGCTCGAGCTCCTCGAGGTCGAAGACGGTCATCCCGGCGCGCAACGCGACGGCCAGCACGTCGATCCGCTTGTCCACCCCGTCACGCCCGACGACCTGCGCGCCCAGGATCCGACCGTCCGCCGGTGCGAAGAGCAGTTTCAGGTGCATGGCCGAGGTTCCCGGGTAGTAGCCGGCGTGCCCGTTGGGGTGCACGTAGACCACCCGGTAGTCGATACCCGTTCTGCGGAGGGTCTTTTCGTTCGCACCGGTACCCCCGGCCGTCACCTCGAAGGCCTTGACCACCGCCGATCCCTGGGTGCTGCGATACGCGCTCGACCTGCCGGCAATGTGGTCGGCGGCGATGCGTCCCTGGCGGTTCGCCGGTCCGGCCAGCGGCACGACGACCCCGGCGCCGGTGACGGTGTCCACGACCTGCACGCAGTCACCGGCCGCGTAGATGGCCGGGTCGGACGTGCGCTGATGAGAATCCACCAGCACCGCGCCCGCGTCGGTGACGTCAAGGCCTGCGTCCCGGGCCAGCCTGCTGTCCGGTCGCACGCCGATCGCGAGCAGCACCAGGTCCGCCCGCAGGGTCGAGCCGTCGGACAGTCGTACCCGGACCGCCGAGTTGCCCGTCGATTCACCGCTGACCCCGGCCTCGGTGGTGTCGTCGTCGGAGTCGTCGTCGAATCCGCTGACCCCCACCCCGGTGCGCAGGTCGACCCCGCGACGCTGCAGCTCATTCGAAACCTCTTGTGCCATCTCAGGATCCAGCGGGCCGAGCAGTTGATCGGCGAGTTCGACCAGGCTCACCCGCAGGCCGCGGTTGATCAACGCTTCGGCGACCTCGACGCCGATGTAGCCGCCACCGACCACCAGCGCCGATGGCACCTGCGGCCGGCCGGCCGTGCCCATCGGGCCGGGTGTGTCCAGTGAGCCGACCAGTTCCATCAGCACGTCGACGTCGCCGACGGTGCGCAGCGTCCGCACCCTGGGGTGGTCGATGCCGGGAAGCTCCGGGCGGATCGGCTGGGCACCGGTCGCCAGGACCAATCGGTCGTAGGGCTGGTCGTATTCCCGGATGGCCGGCCGAGCGTGGCCGTGACCGTTCGTGTCGCCGGGCCGCCGACCGGCGTTGACCCGGACCCGGACGGTACGGGCGGCCCGGTTCACCGCGATCACTTCGGAGTCGGTCCGGACGTCAAGTGCGAGGTTGGCCGCGAGCCCGGCAGGAGTCTGCAGCAGCAGGTCCTCCCGGTTCTCGATGTCGCCGCCCAGGTAGTAGGGCAGACCGCAGTTGGCGAAGGAGACGTACTCGTCCCGTTCCAGGACCACGATGCTGGCGTCCTCATCCAGCCGGCGGGCCCGGGCGGCAGCCGACATTCCGGCCGCGACGCCTCCGACGATGACGATCTTCACAACGCCCTCCGATCAGCGGTGACCCGGCTCGACGTCAAGCGGTCCGCAATTACCCCCCAGGGTATATCGGCGGGGCTCGGGGGTGGGCTCGGGCAGCGGTGCGGGCGGCGTAGCGTTCGACACATGAAACCGGTGCCGCGCAGGGCGAGCCGAACCCGCCGGCGTCGCGGGGCCGATCGGACAGCGCGACGGGAGACGAGCCGATGAGCCGGCCGGACGCGGGTGTCGCCGGCGGTCCCGACATGGCAGCGATGCGGGAGTCCTACTCGTTGGCGGGTTTGTCGGAGGCCGACCTCGCGCCGGACTGGCTGACCCAGTTCCGCAACTGGCTCGCGCAGACCGTGGCCGCCGGGCTGCCGGAACCGAACGCCATGGTCGTCGCCACCGCGACCCCGTCCGGTGAGCCGGCCAGCAGGGCGGTGCTGGCCAAGGCTGCCGACACCGGCGGTGTGGTGTTCTACACCAACCTGACCTCGGACAAGAGCCGCGATCTGCTGGCGAACCCGCGGGCAGCGGCGACGTTCCCGTGGATCGGTCTGCAGCGTCAGGTGCATTTTCGCGGAACCGTGAGCCGGGTCCCGGACGAGGAGGCCCGCGTCTACTGGGCAAAGCGTCCGCGGGCGTCACAGATCGGTGGGTGGGCCAGCCCGCAGTCGACGGTGCTGGCCGATCGTGCCGCGCTGGAGGTGTTGCAGCACAAGGCGGAGGAGCGATTCGGGGCCGAGGACAGCACCGGGGATCGTCCCGTCCCGCTGCCGCCGTTCTGGGGCGGCTGGCGGATCACACCGGTGACCGTCGAGTTCTGGCAGGGACGGATCGGCCGGCTGCACGACCGGTTGCGGTACCGCGACACCGGTGACGGGTGGGTTGTCGAGCGACTCGCGCCGTGAGCCGGGCGCTGACGGGGATTCGCTCGACCTCGAACCGACGGACAGTGATCCGCCCGGCCGGCAGGTGACGTCACCGGACCCCGACCCGATCGTCACGCCGCCGACCGGTCGCGGCGGTGATCCCGAGGACCGCGGTGCGGACGTCACCGAGCCGCCACCGGTCCGCCGGAGCCGGCTGAGTCGGATCGGACCCGACACCCGGCCGCTCGGCGTCCCCGCCTACCGCCGGCTGTTCCTCGGCCAGGTCACCACGGTGGTCGGCGCGGCGCTGACGGCGGTCGCGGTGCAACAGCAGATCTACGACATCACCGGCAGTTCGGCCTGGGTCGGCATCGCGTCGCTGGTGGCGCTGGTCCCGTTGGTGGTGTTCGGGCTCATCGGCGGGGCGATCGCGGACACCTACGACCGGCGCATCCTGCTGATGATCACTTCGGTCGGGATTGCGCTGACCAGCATCGGGCTGTGGGCGACCGCGCTGATCTCGACCTCGTCGGTGTGGCCGGTGATGCTGCTGCTGGCCGCTCAGCAGAGCTTCTTCGCGGTCAATCAACCCACCCGTAGCTCGATCCTGCCGCGGATCGTCCCCGCCGACCTCGTCCCTGCGGCCAACGCGCTGAACATGACGGTGTTCAGCATCGGGGTGATCGCCGGGCCTTTGCTGGTCGGCGTGCTGCTGCCGCTGGTGGGGCTGCCCTGGTTGTACTTCATCGACGCGACCACGATGGTGGCGATCCTGTACGCGGTGATCCGATTGCCTTCCATCCCGCCGCTTGGCGACCGACGGACCAGAGCGAAGGTGATGGACGGCATCGCCTACCTGCGGATGCGCCCACTGCTGTTGATGACGTTCGTGGTGGACATCATCGCCATGGTGTGCGGGATGCCCCGCGCGCTGTTCCCGCAGATGGCGCAGGAGACGTTCGGCGGGCCGGCCGGCGGTGGGTTCGCGCTCGGCATGCTGAACGCGGCTATGGCGCTCGGGTCGTTGCTGGGCGGGCTGACCGGCGGCTGGATCCACCGGGTGTACCGGCAGGGCATCGCGATCGTGCTGGCCATCCTGCTGTGGGGAGTCTCGGTCAGCCTGTTGGGGCTCACCTCGGTGCTGTGGCTGGCCGTGCTGTACCTGGTCATCGGCGGCTGGTCCGACCTGGTCAGCGCGGTGTACCGGTCGACGATCCTGCAGGTCACCGCCACCGATGAGATGCGCGGCCGGATCCAGGGGGTGTTCACCGTCGTAGTCGCCGGCGGTCCGCGGTTGGCGGATCTGGTGCACGGGCTGGTCGCCCAGGCCACCTCGACGACGGTCGCCGTGGTCGGCGGCGGAATCTCGACGATCGTCCTGACGCTGGTCGCGGCTGCCCTGGGCCCGTCGCTCTGGAGGTACGACTCGCGGCAGCGAACGGCCGCCCAGGACGGGTCGGAGCGGACCGTCGCCGGTGCGCCCGCCGATGACGGCGGCGCCGCGGATCGACCCGCTGCCGATCCATCGCCCGGCTGAGCTCGGACCTGTCCACAATCCGGCTGACTCCGGCCCGCGTCCCCCTGCGGTCGGGCAGAATCGCCGGGAGGCCGGCGAAGGCAGGGGAGGACGCCGCGATGACACAGGCACCGGATCCGTCGCGCGGCGACATTGTGCCGTCAGCAGGGCATCCCCCGGCGTGGGGTGATCCCGG
Source organism: uncultured Actinomycetota bacterium (assembly GCA_963709895.1). Classification (GTDB taxonomy): domain Bacteria; phylum Actinomycetota; class Actinomycetes; order Mycobacteriales; family Nakamurellaceae; genus Nakamurella. Next base: position 487,941 of record CAVPYD010000028.1, read on the forward strand.
TTCGGCCGAGCCGGGTGGGGCCGACCGCGGGATGGCCGAGCATTGGGTGGGCGAGCACGGCGTCGCCGACCCGACTCTGCGCAATGCCGTTCACCCGCCGACCGTGACGTGGCCGCCTTGGCCCCATCCAGCGGGTCCGCCGACGATCACCGCGTTTCCTGGGGCGGGAGCGGAGCCCTGGACCGGCGGCTGGCCGCGGCGTGAGTACGCACAGCCCGGGTACGTACAGCCCGAGTACGACCCTGCCCGGTACGCACAGCCCGGGTGCGACCCTGCCGGTACGCACAGCCCGGGTACGACCCTGCCGGGAATCCCTGGACCGGCGGTGTCCAGGGCCATCCCGCACACCCGGCCGGCTACCCCGGATATCCGGCCGCGCCCGGCATTGTCCTGCCGGTCGCCTGGCAGCGCCCCCCGCGACCGGGCCCGGCCACCACGGCCGGAGTGCTGGGAATCGTCTACGGGGCGGTGGTTCTCGTCGCCGCCCTCGGGACTTGGGCGGTCCCGTATCTGTTCGCCGCTGGTGGCGGGTCGAGCACCTCGCAGGTCCAGGATCTGGCCCTGGAACTGTTCGTGGTGGCGGCGTTCACCGCGGTCTGCGGGATGGTGCTGGTGGTGGGCGGGATCCTGATCTTCCGTCGCGATCGCTCCGCCCTGTTGTTCGGGTCGGTGTTCGCCCTGCTGCTGTCGAGCTATTGGCTCGTCCGCACCGAACTCGGTGCCGCGTTCCTGCCCTGGCCGCTGATCTTCGCGATCATCCCGGTGATCATTCTGGTGCAGTGCACCAGGAAGCCGGTGGTGGCATGGATTCGGCGGCGACCCGGGTGAGGCGTGCCTCGCGGGCGGAAAAGACGGTCGGTGATCCTTCTGCCAGGGTCGCAGGTGTTGCTGGCGCGCCGGGCAGTCCATGATCGATGCCGCAGGCCGCCGACCGGAGGAGGCTACGGACATGTCCCATCCCCGTCAGCACGTGCCGCAGGACTGGGCGCCCTACCCCAGGCTCGATGACGCGGTGCGCGCGTACATCCGGGACGCCGATGCCGCGCTCGAGGCGCTGTCCGGCGTCGTCGACGAGGCCTCGGTGATCGCCTTCACCTGCGAGCGGGTGACGTCCACCCAGTCCTGGGGCGAGTCGCTGTGGCAGGAGGTCGCCGTCACCGACGGCCGTCGGCTGATCTTCTGGCACGGCGACGACGAGGTGGATGACGATCGCCCTGAGACGCTGATGTTCTCCTCGTCGATCCGCACCATCCCGGTCACCGCCATCGTCGACCAGGGGCTGCGTCACCGGTTCCGCACCGAACCGGACGGTTCGCGCACGATGCAGGCGGTGATGCTGTACCTGTCGACGCAGACCCCGGAGCGGTCGATGACCGAGCTGTCGGAGGCCAACGAGACCCGCACCGTGCAATATGTGGAGACCTACCGGTTCACGAAGTCCGTCACCGACGGAGGTCTGGCACAGATGCAGCGACTCCTGCAATTCGGACGTGCCCTCTCGCACATCGCCGCCGGGAACGCGGGGTGAGCGCGCCCCGCCCGGCCACCGGCCGGCAGCACGAGATCAGGCACGGCGGGGCCGTGGCCCGGGTCGGGGAGGTGGCCGCGGTGCTGCGGGAGTTCTCCGTCGGCGGTCTGCCGTTCACCGAGACCTGGGAAGACGACGAGGTCCCCCCGATGGGCTGCGGGATCGTGCTGGTGCCCTGGCCGAACCGGGTCGCCGACGGTCGGTGGACCTACCAGGGCGTCGAGCAGAAACTGGACATCACCGACCTGTCCAACGGCAACGCGATCCACGGGTTGCTGCGGAACACGGCCTACCAGCCGGTGTCCGTGCAGGACGACGCGGTCACGCTGGCGGCAAGCGTCTACCCGCAGCACGGGTATCCGTTCACCCTGGACACGGAGGTCCGTTACGCGGTGAGCGACGACGGTCTGACGGTCACCCATCGGCTGACGAACGTCGGCGCCGCCGCCGCACCGTTCGGGGTCGGCGCGCACCCGTACCTGCGCGTGGGCGGGCATCCTGTCGAGGAATTGGCCATCACCGTGTCCGGCACCCGGTATGCGCCGACGAACGAGCGGTCCATCCCGGTGGGCGTTGAACCCGTTGACGGCACGGGACGGGATCTCCGTTTCGGGGTCCGGCTGGGCGGTCTGGAGGCCGACGTCGCGCTCACCGGATTCACCGTGACGGACGGCCGGGTCGAGCACCGGTTGGCGGCGCCGGACGGCACCGGCCTGGTGATGTGGGCAGACGAGGTCTTCCGCTGGGCGCAGGTGTACGCGCCGCCGAACTTCCCGGGCCCGGGAAAGCCGAACCAGCGCAAGGCGATCGCGATCGAGCCGATGACCTGCGGGGTGAACGCGCTGAACACCGGACAGGACCTGATCTGGCTCGACCCGGGCGAGACCTGGTCCGCCTCCTGGGGTTTGCGCCCCACCGGCTTCTGACCCGCCCCCTTTCGGCGCGGGATCGCTCACCCTTTCTGGCTCGGATCAACTTCCTCGTCGCGCCTGAGTGGTTGACTCGCGTCACTCCAACCCCAAAACCGCGACGTTCGTCCGCGCGGACGATGCCGGCTTTCCGGCGCGGCTCAACTGGTTGACCCGCGTCACTCCCGTCCCATCACCGCGACCTTGATACGCGTCGGCGACGTTGATCCGCGCCGTCATGGGGGCGGGCCTCAGCGGCGGGGGCGGTGCTCCCAGCGCAGCAACGACTCGGCGCGCTCGGCCGCGTGGTCGACGATTCGCTCGGGGTACCCCTGCGGCACACCGCCCGGCAGTTCCCAGGGCCGGTGAACCGCCTTTCCGGCAACGGATCTCAGCTCCGGAACGTACGTGCGGACGTAATCCCCTGCAGGGTCGTGCTTTTCGCCCTGACCCACCGGGTTGAAGATGCGGAAGAACGGCGCGGCCTGCGGTCCGGAGCCGGCCACCCACTGCCAGCCGTGGTTGTTCGACGACACGTCGCCGTCGACCAGGTGCCGCAGGAAGTGCGCGGCGCCGCGCTGCCACGGCACATGCAGATCCTTGATCAGGAACGAGGCCACCCCCATCCGCACCCGGTTGTGCATCCACCCCTCCGCCAGCAGCTGGCGCATGCCGGCGTCGATGTACGGGTAGCCGGTCTGACCCTGCTCCCACGCCGTCAACCGGGCGTCGGCCTCCGTGCCCGTGTCCCAGGTCATCGCGTCGACCACCGGGTCGATGGACAGCCGCAGCGATTCGGGCCGGTGGAACACCAGATCGGCGTAGAACTCGCGCCACGCGAGCTCACGGCGGTAGGCCGCGGCGCCGCGCGAGCGCAGCCGGCCAAGGTCGGCCAGCATCGTCCTCGGGTGGATGCAGCCCCACTTCAGATACGGCGACATTCGGCTGGTACCAGGGTGATCCGGGCGATCGCGCTCGTCGTCGTACGGCCCGACAGCATCGGCCAGGAACTCCTTCCACCGGTCCGCTGCGGCTTGTTCGCCTGGCTCGGGGAGGGTCAGGCCGTCCGGTACGGCGGCGCCGAGATCCGCCGGCCGCAGCCGCCGCCCGCCGGCGACCGTGGTGGCGCCGAGGTCGGCGGGGTCCAGCCAGCTGACCTTCCTGCCGTTGACGGCGGGCGCACGCCAGCCGTGCTCGGTCCAGCCGCGGAAATACGGGGTGAAGACGGCGTAGCGGGTGCCGTCCGGTTTGCGCACCCGACCGGGCGCGACCGCGTACGGCGAACCCGTCGCGACGAGCTCGATGTGCTGGTCGCGCAGGCATTCGGCGACAAGTTCGTCACGGCGGCGGCCGTACGGCATGTAGTCCGCCGAAATGTGCACCGCCGGTGCGCCGACCGCGGCGGCGACCGCGGGGATCACCTCGGCAGGCGCTCCCTTGACGATCAGCAGCCGCTCGCCCATCGATTCCGACAGACGGGTCAGGCACCCGGCCAGGAACGCCCTGCGGGGCGCACCGGAGGGCTTGAGCAGGGCGTCGTCCGCAACGAAGACACCAAGAACGCCGCCGCCGGTGCTCTCAGTGGCCGCCAGCAGGGCGGCATTGTCGGCCAGCCGCAGGTCCCGTCGGAACCACAACACCGTCGGAGTCGTCATGCCACATCATGCACAGCGCCGGCCATCACCGATCGATGCGAGACGCGTCGACGTAGCGATCACACCTCGCGGGCGCCCAGCGCGACATAGTCGCGTTCGGTGTAACCGGTGTACACCTGGCGCGGGCGGCCGATCTTGGTCGCCGGGTCGTTGATCATCTCGCGCCACTGGGCGATCCAACCGGGTAGCCGGCCGAGCGCGAACAGCACGGTGAACATCCGCTCGGGGAAGCCCATCGCCTTGTAGATCAGCCCGGTGTAGAAGTCGACGTTCGGGTACAGCTTCCGGGAGATGAAGTACTCGTCCGACAACGCCACCGCTTCCAGCTGCTTGGCCAGATCCAGCAGCTCGTCGTTCGCGCCCAGGTCGGCCAGCACCTCGTCGGCGGTCGCCTTGACCAGCGCGGCGCGCGGGTCGTAGTTCTTGTAGACGCGGTGCCCGAAGCCCATCAGCTTGACGCCGGGCTCCTTGTTCTTGACCCGCTTGACGAAGGAGTCGACGTCGCCGCCCTCCTTGCGCGATCTTCTCCAGCATCTCCAGCACCGCCTGGTTGGCGCCGCCGTGCAGCGGGCCGAACAGTGCGTTGATGCCGGCGGAGATCGACGCGAACAGGTTGGCGTTCGAGGAGCCGACCAGCCGGACCGTCGAGGTCGAGCAGTTCTGCTCGTGGTCGGCGTGCAGGATCAGCAGCTGGTCCAGCGCGTGCACGAGTTTCGGGTTGACCTCGTACGGCTCCGCCGGGAAGCCGAAGGACATCCGCAGGAAGTTCTCCACCAGGCCGAGCGAGTTGTCCGGGTACAGCAGCGGCTGCCCGACGGACTTCTTGTACGCGTAGGCCGCGATGGTCGGCAGCTTCGCCAGCAGCCGGACGGTGGACAGCTCCACCTGCTCGGGATTGAACGGGTCGAGCGCGTCCTGATAGAAGGTCGACAGCGCGCTGACCGCGCTGGACAGCACCGGCATCGGGTGCGCGTCCCGCGGGAACCCGTCGAAGAACCGCTTGAGGTCCTCGTGCAGCATGGTGTGCCGGCTGATCCGTCGGGTGAACGCGTCCAGCTCGGTCGACGTCGGCAGCTCGCCGTGGATCAGCAGGTAGCTGGTCTCGATGAAGCTCGACGACTTGGCCAGCTGCTCGATCGGGTATCCGCGGTAGCGCAGGATGCCGGCGTCGCCGTCGATGTAGGTGACGGCGGAGGTGGTCGACCCGGTGTTGGTGAAGCCGGGATCCAGCGTGATCACCCCGAGGGTGGTCAGCAGCTTGGAGATCTCCACCCCGGACGATCCCTCGGAAGCGGGAATGATCTTGAGATCGAGCTTGGCCCCGTTGTACTCGATCAGGGCGCCCGGATGGTCCGGCGAATGCGCCTCGAGCGTCACCGTGCCGTCCTGCGTCGCACCCGGCTCGGCGGCCGCGGGCTCTGTGGGGGATGAGCATGGCCGGTGGATTCGACCGTCCCGGAGACGACGGCGGGCGACGCGGCGGTATCAGTGACCTCGGACATTCGGTTCGCCTCTCGTTGTCATGACAACACGGGACCTCATCGGTGGATCGTCCCAGCCGGACGCCCGGACAACTCGGCCCTGGTGACACCACGAGGTTACTGGCAGTGAAGGCGGATCGATTCCACGGGCCCACCGACGGATCAGGCGCGCGCGGAACCCGGCGGCGGCCGTCATGCCGCAGTAATGTGCCGGTCACCAGGGTCGCAGGGCTCCTCCGGTGACCCGGCCGCCAGGCCGGTCGCCGCGACGAGTTCCGTGCTCCCGACGTGGTGCGGATCACCAATCCGACGGCGGTTCCGGTCGGGCACCGGTCCTCCCGGCCGGGCCCACAGCCGCGAGAAAGGGAGTGCATCGCCCATGAGCTTGTCGCTGGCATCGATCCTGGCGGAGTCCGCAGTGCGGTACCCGGAGCGGGATGCGGTGGTGATCGGGCCCCAGCGGATCAGCTACGCCCAGCTGTGGGAGCAGACCCGACGGTATGCCGCGGTGCTCGCGCAGGAGGGCGTCAGGCCCGGAGACCGCGTCGCGATACTGATGCCCAACGTCCCGGACTTTCCCAGGGTCTACTACGCGGCGCTGTCCCTGGGCGCCGTGGTGGTACCCGTGCACGCCCTGCTGGTGGCCAGGGAAATCGGCTTCGTGCTGACGGATTCGCAGGCGACCATGCTGATCGCGGCAGCCCCATTGCTCACCCAGGGGGCACCGGCGGCGGAACAGGCCGGGGTCAAACTGCTGGCGGTGATGGGCGGGGAAGGTGTCAACCGGCTGGACCTGCGGGCCGCCGACGTGGACCCGATCGACACCTACGTCTCGCGCGAACCGTCCGACGAGGCCGTCATCCTCTACACCTCAGGGACCACCGGATCGCCGAAGGGCGCTATCCTCACCCAGCTGAACATGGTGATGAACGCGATGGTGACCTCCACCTCGGTCATCCAGCTGACCGCCGACGACGTGATCCTGGGTTGCCTCCCGCTGTTCCATTCCTTCGGGCAGACCTGTGCGATGAACGCCGGCTTCTTCGCCGGATCGACCCTGGTGATGCTGCCCCGATTCGACGGCGCGGCGGCGCTGGACGCCATCGTCACCGAGAACGTCAACGTCTTCATGGGCGTACCGACCATGTACGTCGGCCTGCTCGCCGCCGCGCGTGCCGACGACCGCCGCCCCACCCTGCGGATCGCGGTCTCCGGTGGCGCCAGCCTGCCGGTGGCGATCATCGACCGGTTCGCCGAGACCTTCGGTGCGGACATTTACGAGGGCTACGGCCTGTCCGAGACCTCCCCGGTGGCGACGTTCAACCAGCGGGTGTTCGGCCGCAAGCCGGGCACGGTGGGCCGGCCGATCTGGGGCACCGATGCGGAGATCGCGGCCCCGGAGATCGAGGACCGGATCGAGCTGCTGCCGACCGGTGAGGTCGGCGAGGTGGTGATGCGGGGGCACAACATCTTCGCCGGCTACCTGGGCAATCCGGAGGCCACCGCGGCGGTGCTGGTGGACGGCTGGTTCCGGTCGGGTGACCTGGGGCGTAAGGACGACGACGGCTTCCTGTCCATCGTCGACCGCAAGAAGGACCTGATCATCCGCGGCGGCTTCAACGTGTACCCGCGGGAGGTCGAGGAGGTCCTGGCCGGGCATCCCGGGATCGCCCAGGTGGCCGTCCTCGGGTTCGCCGACGAGATCCACGGTGAGGAAATCTGTGCCGTGGTGGTCCGCACCCCCGAGGGTGCTGAGCTGGACGCGGACACCCTCATCGCCTGGTCCAGGGAGCGGCTCGGCGGGCACAAGTACCCGCGGCGGATCGAGTTCGTCCCGGAGCTGCCCCTCGGTCCGAGCGGCAAGATCCTCAAGCGCGAGCTGGCCAAGGACCTGTAGGCAGCCCGCCCCGGAGTCCTTCCCCGGCACGCCGACTGTCATGGATTGCCCCATGACATGAGCTCGGATCTGCCCGGACTCGACGTGCGGCCGTGCCACCCTGTAAAGCGCGAGCCATCAGGGGTCGGGCGGCAACCTCCCCGGTCAGTGGGACGTCCATGACGGGGCCCGGCGTGGATTGTGCGCCGAGCCATCCGGTAGCGAAGGGGTTGTCGGACGGGTCCGGTCGGGCGTCGTCGCGCTCGGACGGCGCGGGAACGACCGGGACACGATGACGCGGCTGGTGGCAACGGCCCGTACGAGATCAGCGTGACGAACCACCGTCATGACGAAGAGTTGACGAAACGGCACGACGAAACGAGGAGTGCATGCGAGCCCGATATCTGGTCATCGGACTGGTCGTGGCCCTGGCCGCGGTCACCGGGGTGCTGATCTATCAGGGCAACCAATCGGCCACCGCGGGCAACGGGGGACCACTGACCGTCCTGCAGACCACCACGGTCGCGGCTGGATCGACGTCCGACCCGTACGGCCGGGACGCGGAGACCAGCACGGGGCCGGTGACGACGCCGGCGCTCGGCGAGCGCCCGCCGACCAACATCCCGATGGAAAAGTTGAACCCGGGTGACAAGCCGCCGCAATTCATCATCTTTTCCTTTGACGGGGCCGGCTCCCACCAGCGTTGGCACGATTTCATGGACGCCGCCGCCCCGACGAATTCGCGGTTCACCGGGTTCCTGTCCGGTATCTACCTGCTGGGCGACCCGGCGAAGGAGGCCGCCGTCTACACCGGGCCGGGGCACAAGCCCGGCAAGACGTCGATCGGCTACGGCGGTCCCGAGGACGAGATCGTCACCGAGGTCAACGACCTCAACGAGGCCTATTCCAAGGGTATGGAGATCGGCACCCACTACAACGGGCACTTCTGCAGTGACAATCCGCCCGGCGGCAATCAATGGAACACCGCGGACTGGAACAACGAACTCGACCAGTTCTTCACCTTCATGAAGGACTGGAAATCGCTGAACGGTTACACCGATGCGCCCGACCTCAAGGTGCCGCTGGATTCGATCAAGGGCGGTCGCACCCCCTGCCTGGAGGGGAATCTGGATGATCTGATCCCGGCGTGGAAAGCCCACAACATGACCTACGACTCGTCGATGCCGGCGCCCCGGAACGGGATCTACTGGCCGGAGAAGGTCAACGGCATCTGGGAGTTCTACATGCCGCAGGTCTATTCGCCGGGCTTCGACAGCATGACCACGGCCATGGACTACAACTTCTGGGCGAAATTCAACAACAACAAGGAAGAGCCGGACACCGCTCCCGAACTCCGCGACATCGTCAAGAAGACCTATGACTACATGTACGACCAGGCTTACAACGGCAACCGTGCACCGGTGCTGATCGCCAACCACTTCAACAAGTGGAACGGCGACTCGTTCAACCCGCCGGCCATGGATTTCATGAAGGAGAAGTGCGGCCAGCCCGACACCTACTGTGCGACCTACCAGGACGTCATCGCCTGGATGGAGCTGCAGGATCCGGCAGTCCTCGCGCAGTTGCAGGGCCTGCCGCCGGTGGCGGCCACGGCTCCGTAACCCGCCCGGCCGGCTGCTCACGAGACTCGCGAGAAGTAGGCCGCACCGAGAAAGCTCGTCATGACGGACAGGGCCCCCGCTGGATCAGCGGGGGCCCTTTCCTGCACTCGGCCGGTCCTGTCGCCCTAACTGTGCGCGGCCGTCGCGCGGTCGGCGTTGGCGTTGATGGCATCACGCAGCCACACCGCCAGGCCGGGTGCGACGTCGTCGTAGGTCCGGGTGAAGCGCTCGTCGGCGACATACATCTCGCCGAGTCCGCGGTGCATCTGCGGTGAGCAGTCGTAGAACCGCTGGATGCCGAGCCGGTGCTCCTCGGCCAGATCCATGGCCTCGGCACTGTCCGGGGCGGCGCCGCCCTGCATGGCCGCCGCCAACCGGCGGTTCAGCTCGTCGCCGGCTTCCTTGATCTCGATCCACTGCTGCTTGGTCAGCTTGCTGGTCCGCTGCTGGGACTGCGCCCAGGCGTCGGTGTCACCCCAGCGCTGCTCGGCCTCGGTTTCGTAGTCCTCGCTGTAGTTCGGACCGAAGATCTCGAACTTCTCTTCGGGGGTCAGTTGGATTCCCATGGTGTACGCCTCCAGTTCCTTCTCGACGGCGGCGACCATTGCCCGCAGCCGGGCCATCCGGTTGTTCAGCAACTCCCGCTGGCGGCGCAGGTGTGCTCCGGTGTTCGCGCCGGGGTCGGCGAGAATGGTCGCGATCTCGTCCAGGGAGAATCCGAGTTCCCGGTAGAACAGGACGTGCTGCAGCCGCTGCAGGTCCTCATCGGAGTACCGGCGGTAGCCGGCTCCGCTGCGGTCCTGCGGCTCGAGCAGCCCGATCTGGCCGTAGTGGTGCAACGTCCGGACCGTCACACCGGCCAGGGTGGCAACCTGTCCGACCGAGTAGCTCATCAATCCCTCTGGCGATCTCTTGCGGAGTCCGGGCCGGTCGGCCCGGACAACCATGAGCATCCAGCCTGACGTTACGTCAGGGTCAAGCACGATTTTCGCTGGCTTCCAGGATCGTCCGGCATCCGGCGGCCGGCACATGGCGAACTCCGCGCCGCCCCTCACGGTGAGGTGGCGCGGAGTTCAGTCGGGGCGCCCCCGGGATGGGCCGGGAGCGACGTCGTCAGGACGTCTGCGGGCTGGTCAGGTCGTAGACGGTGGCGCCGCCGACGGTCGTCGCGGTGAAGTTGGCCTGCACCCACGCGGTGATCTCCGAACCCGAACCGGATCCGCCGCCGGGTCCGCCGGCGCCGCCCCCCATGCCACCACCGGAGATGAAGTACGAGATATCTCCGTCGGCGACGTACTGCTGGAACTGCGCCAGGGTCGGCGCCGGGTCGCTGCCGGTGAAACCGCCGATGCCCATCACCGCCTTGTCGGTGCCCAGGATGTAGCCGGCCGCGGACTGCGCACCGACCGTGGCGGCGGCCCAGCGGGTGGTGGTCGCCTCGAGCAGCGCGACGAGTTCGCTGTTCGTGGTGGCAGCTCCGCCGCCCGCGCCCGGAGCCGCACCGCCCGTGCCGCCGGGGATCGTGCCGCCGGGGAGCGTGCCGCCGGGGAGAGTGCCACCGGGGAGAGTGCCGCCGGGGAGAGTGCCGCTGGGGAGAGTGCCGCCGGGGAGAGTGCCGCCGGGGAGAGTGCCGCCGGGGAGAGTGCCGCCCCGGGCAAACCCGCCGCCTGGCCCGCCGATGGCCGAGCCGGTCGGTCCTGATGTCGGGATGGATCCTGAGTGCGGCGTCGCGGCGGTGGCCAGCGTGTAGGCCGTGGTGCCGCTGAGCGCGGTCAACGATCCGACCAGCAGCCCGATCACCGCGAACCGGCGCAACTTCTGCGTCGAGAGGGCCAGCAGCACGGCGCCCGCCACGGACCCGATGAGCACGATCCACCGCAGCCACGGCAGCCAGCTCGCGTCCCGTCCCAGCAGGATGAACGACCAGACGCCGGTGACGGCGATCATCGCGGCCAGCACGCCGCGCACGACGGTGTTCGACCGGCCCCGCCATAGCTCGCGCCCGGAGATGGCCACCACGGCCGCAATCGGCGGCGCGAGGGCGATGGCGTAGTAGGGGTGGATCGTGCCCGCCATGAACGAGAACACCAGGGCCGTGACGATCAGCGATCCGCCCCAGAGCAGCAGGGCCGCCCGGATCTTGTCGGTGCGCGGGAACCGCCGGGTGAACCAGAGGCCGGCGACCAGGCCGATCAACGCGGCCGGGATCAGCCAGGAGATCTCGCTGCCGAACGAGGTGCCGAACATCCGGCCGATGCCGGTGGAACCGCCGAAACCGCCGCCGCCGAAACCGCCGCCGCCGAAACCGCCTCCGCCGAAACCGCCTCCGCCGGGGCCGCCGCCCCCGCCGCCGGAGTTGCCGAAGATCCGCCCGAGGCCGTTGTAGCCGATCGCCAGCTCCCACAGCGAGTTGGTCTCACTGCCGCCGATGTACGGGCGCGAGTCCGCGGGCCAGAGCGCGACCAGCGCGACGTACCAACCGGCCGAGATCACCACAGCGGCGCCGGCGGCCAGCAGGTGCCAGATCCTGGTCCACAGTCCGGAACGCCCGGCCCACAGGTAGGCCAGTGCGAAGGCGGGCAGCACCAGCAGCCCCTGGAGCATCTTCGTCAGGAACGCGAACCCGATCGCGACCCCGGCGAACAACAACCAGCGCAACGCCTTTCGTCCGACTGGGGTCTCGATGGCGCGGATCACGAAGTAGCTGGCCGCGGTGACCAGCAGGGTCAGCAGGGCGTCCGGATTGTTGAACCGGAACATCAGCGCGGCGACCGGGGTGGCGGCCAGCAGGGCGCCGGCGACCAGCCCCGCGGCGGGTCCGGACCAGCGGCGCACCGCGGCGTAGAGCAGCGCCACGGTGCCGACGCCCATCAGGGCCTGCGGCAGCAGCATCGCCAACGAACTGAAGCCGAAGATCCTGGTGAACAGCACCATCACCCACAGCGACGCCGGCGGCTTGTCGACCGTGATGGTGTTGCCGGAGTCCAGCGACCCGAAGAGCCAGGCCTTCCACGATTCGGTGCCCGATTTCACCGCGGCGGCGTAGTAGTCGTTCGCGTATCCGGATGCGGACAGGTTCCACAGGTACAGCGCGGCGGTGGTCAGCAGCAACGCCCAGAGTGCCGGCCGGGCCCATCGCGGGTCCTCGGGCGGGCCGAGGAAGACCCTGGCGACCCTTCCGCGTGGTCGTGGTGGGTCGACCGCTCCGCCCGGCGGCGGCCCGTACGCACCCGGGCCGGGTGCGGGGGAGGGCTGCCCGGGTGAGGTGGTGACGTCGGTGGTGATCGTTCCGGTCATGATGGGATTCGCTTCCGCTCGTGAAGATCGAAGGGTGACAATGTCCGGCCTTTCTCGCCGCGGTCTCGCTCGGCCGCGGCGCTGCGACCGTTCGGGGTCGTGAGTTGCCTTGCTGGGCACGGGGTTCCGGTCATGCGGGTGCCGTCCCGCGGCGGAACACCCAGCTGCGCAACAGCAGGAACCGCACGACGGTGGCGAACAGGTTGGCGATCACCAGCACGGTGATCTCCACCAGATTGCTCGGCTCCGGGGACATCCCGTGCAGCACCACCAGAGACCCACTGGTGATCGCCAACCCCAGCAGGAACACGCCAAAGCCCTGGAACTGATGCCGGACAACGTCTTTGCGTCCGCGCACGCCGAAGGTCAGCCGCCGATTGGCCGTCGTGTTGGCCACCGCGGTGATCGCCAACGCGAGAAAGTTGGCGATCTGCGCGCCGGCCACCGGCCGCAGCAGGATGAAGAGCACCAGGTAGGCCAGTGTGCTGACCACGCCGACCGCAGCGAACCGGACAACCTGCCTGGTCATCCCCACCGGAACGCCCGGCGGAGCCGGATCCAGTGGTGCCCGCCCCAGCTGCCGGCGGACCTCCGCGAGTGGCAGCGCACCCGACGCGAGCGCCCGGCCCACTCGGGCCACGCCCTTGAGGTCGTCCTTCGCGGTCTGCACGATGTTCACCCGGGAGTCCGGGTCGTCGACCCAATCGACCGGAACCTCGTGGATCCGCAGCCCGCTGCGCTCGGCCAGGATCAGCAGCTCGGTGTCGAAGAACCAGCCGGTGTCCTGCACCAGTGGCAACAGCTCCCGGGCGACATCGGCCCGGATCGCCTTGAAGCCGCACTGGGCGTCAGAGAACCGCGCGGCCAGGGTGCCACGCAGCAACAGGTTGTAGCAGCGCGATATCAACTCCCGCTTGGTGCCCCTGACCACCCGGCTGCCCCGGTGCAATCTGGTTCCGATAGCGACATCCGAATGCCCGGAGATCAGCGGGGCGACCAGCGGCAGCAGGGCGGCCAGGTCGGTGGACAGATCGACGTCCATGTACGCCAGCACGCCGGCGTCGGATTCGCCCCAGACAAGTTTCAACGCCCGGCCGCGGCCCTTCTCTGCCAGATGGACGGCGCTGACAGCGGGCAGTTCGTCGGCGAGCCGATCGGCGATGGCGGCGGTCTGGTCCGTTGAGGCGTTGTCGGCGATGGTGATCCGGAAGGTCAGCGGCACGCTGGTCGACAGGTATTCGTGCAGCCGGCGCACCGCCGGTTCCAGATCGGCCTGCTCGTTGTAGACGGGCACGACCACGTCCAGCGCGACGGTCACCCCAGGATGGGACGTCGTGGCCGGCCGTGGACTGATCTCGTCGCCGGCGGTATCGGGGAGGGTGTCCGCGCTCATGAGACCCACCCTCGGCATCTGCGCTGTGCGACCTGCAGGGTCCCGCTGTGGTCTTGCTGTGCGGGTTGGCCCGGGGGTGACCGGTCTGCCGGCCCGGTCGCCGGGTGATCGACACCGGCGTCCGCCTGAGGCCGATTGACCAGCATTGCTGGATGGTTCATTGTCGAGTGATGACGGTGGTGCAGGTGATGACGGACTACATCGCGGCCATGAGCCGGGGTGATTTCGAGGCAGGCTTCGACTATTTCGCCGATGACGTCGTCGGCTACGTGCCGGGCCGGTCGTCGCTGGCCGGTGAGCGACGCGGCCGCGCGGCCGTCGAGGGCTACATCCGTGAGGTGATCGCGCACACCCGCGGCAAGGTCTCGGTCGAACTCCTCGAGATGCTTGTCGGGGAAACACATGTCGCGCTGATGGTGCTGGAGCGGCTCGGCGACGACGAGCACCGGGTGGAAATCCGGAGGGTGAACGTGTACCGGGTCGAACGCGGGAAGATCGTCGAGATCAGGATCTTCGAGGGCGATCAGTACCTCATGGATGAATTCACTGCCGCGATGTCTTCCGCGGAGTGATGAATTCAGCGATGAACTCCGCGGAGCGGTGAATTCCGCGGGGAACCAACGCGCAGCCGGGGGAGCGGGCGCCGGCCGGTGGTCAGTGCCGTCGGTGATCCACTCTGGTCGCTCGCGGGCCAAAACGGGGCTTGCGGAAGCCGCTGGATTCGATCAGCCGGACCACCCGGTGCCGATGTCCCAGCCACGGCTGCAGCACGTCGAGCATGCCGTCGTCATCGACCGGCCGGCCGCTGAGCGCCCAGCCGACCAATGCCGGCAGATGGAAATCGCCGACGCTGACCGTGTCGGGGTCTCCGTGCGCACGCTGGACGATCTCCGCGGCCGTCCACACCCCGATACCGGGCACGGTTCGCAGCGCGCTGACCACCTCCGGACCGCCGCGTCCGCGAGAAACCGTGCGCTGCAGCGCGTCCGCAACCCTGGCCGCGTTCTGCACGGTCCGGGCACGGCCCGGATCCACCCCGGCCAGGTGCCATTCCCAGGAGGGAATCGCCGCCCATTGACCGGGACGTGGCGGCACCCGCATGCCTGCCGGTGCCGGCCCCGGCGCCGGGTCGCCGAATTTCGTCAGCAATTGCAGCCATGATCGCCGGGCGTCGGCGCCCACCACCCGCTGCTCGAGGACGGCGGGCACGAGTACGTCGAACACCATCGCGGTCCGCGGCACGCGCATCCCGGGGGTAGCGCGAAGGGTGCGGGCCAGCAGCGGGTGCCCGGTCGCGTCGAGCCCGGACCAGTCGTCGTCCGCGCCCAGCAATTCCGGCACCTGCTCGACCGCCCACTCGGCGCCGGGTCCCCACCCGCGACACCCCACCGTGCCGCCGTCGATCTGCGAAAGATGAATGGTGGCTGGGCCTTCCGGAGTGTTGCCGGTCCGCCACCATCCGCTGCCGTCGCTGCGCATGGTCGGATCGAGCGCGCCCCGGCGCAGCGGCCAGAGGGTGCGGGCGATGTCGACGGGACGGCCGGCCGCCCACCGGCCGGTGACCGGCTGACCCGAGGGGGCACTGAGCAGCCCACCCCCGGCACGTTCGGTCACCCCTCCACTGTGCCCGACGTGCTGCTGCGGACGACGCGCGGGCCGCGGTCCCGCGCGAGCACGGCACCACACAGCTTCAGGCGGCCGCGCGCACAGCTTCCGGACAGCCGGCGTGCGGAGTGTTGATTCCAGTCGATTCACGTCGATACCCGTCGATGCCAACTGTCAACAGCAACGCTGCTCGTGGCCGGCGCGATCGGCCGATCAATCAGAAGGAGATCTGGAATGCCCCAGGACGACGACCGGGATCCCGGCCCGATTCCACCGGCCCACCCGGCCGACGATCAGGGCCGTCCGCAGGCGCCAGGGGACGGCTCGACTCAGCCGTTGCCCGGCTCGCCCGCTGCAGCACCCGTCACACCCGGGCAGGCCCCGCAGTTGCCCGGCGCGCAGCTTCCTGACGGGAACCCGGCGGGCTACCCGCCCCCCGGATGGGCGGCGTCGGACGGGTCAGCCGGCCCGCAGGGCCCTCAGCAGGGTCCCGGCCAGCCGGGCTACAGCCAGCCGGGGTACGGCCAGCAGGGCCCCCAGCAGGGGTACGGCCAGCAGGGGTTCGGCCAACCCCAGGGTTACGGCATCCCGCAGGGTTTCGGCGCGCCGGAGGGTTATCCCGGCCCGCAGAGCTATCCCGGCCCCGCAGGGCCCACCCCCGGCCTACGCCGCACAGCCGATGACCGCCTCCGGCGACCCGGCGGAAGCCGGCACCTGGGGTGCTCCGGCCGGCGGCGCGCAGAACCCGGGCGGGAACCGTCGACCCACCGCCATGTGGAAGAAGGTCGTCGGTGGGGTCGCGTTGGCCGCGGTGGTCGGTGTCGGGGGCGTCGCGGCCGTCAACGCGGCGAACGCATCGAACACGCCGACCGGTCAGGGCGGCCCCGGCGGCTTTGCCAGCAGTTCCGGTGGTTACGGGCAGGGCTTCGGGCCGGGTGGCGGCACTGATACCGGCCGGCGGGGCGGGATCGGCGCGCTCGGCGACGCGCTGCACGGCGAGTTCGTGGTGTCCACCGCGAGCGGTGGCACCGAGACCAGGCGCCTGCAGCGGGGCACGGTGACCGCCGCCGGCAGCGGTTCGCTGGCCGTGACGAGCACGGACAACTTCTCCGCGACCTACACGGTCGGCTCCGGGGTTGACGTGTCGGGGATCGCCGTCGGCGACACCGTGACGGTCATCGCCACCGTCGACGGCAGCACCGTCACAGCCGTGACGGTGATCGAGGGCTCCGGGTTCGGCGGCATGCCCCCGGGCGCCATCGACCCGGATGGCGACGCCGATCAGGGCCGGATGGGCGCGCCGGGCGGCACCCCGCCGAACGGGACAGCCCCCCAGCAGGGCACCGCTCCGACCACGCAGGCGCCCCAGACGTCCTGACCCCTGCTCGGTCAACGACAGCGACCGGCCGCCCCTCCAAGGGCGGCGGTCGCTGTCGTCGTCTGCGGCCGGGATGCTCGGGTCGATGGTTGTTGCGGTGCAACGCCTTCCGGGGGAACGAGTGCTGGCGACTGCGGACCGGCCGGCCCGCAGCGTGAGCCGTCGAGGAGTGCGCAGACCGCGTGACTACCCGCGCCCGACCTGGACGGCCTCGATCGACTGGACCGGTGCCACCGGTGGGCGATGCGGCAGGCGGACGGTGAATCTGGTCATCCCTGGGTGGCTGTCCACCGACACCTGGCCGCCGTGCGCGGCGGTCACCGCGGCGACAATGGCCAGGCCGAGCCCGGTCGAGCCGGCCGCTCGCGACCGTGAGGAATCGCCTCTGACGAACCGGTTGAAGATCTCCGACTGCAGGTGGTCGGGGATCCCCGGTCCGTTGTCGGTGACCGTGAGCACCGAACCGTCGCGGTCGGCCCGCAATCCACACAGCACCGTGGTTCCCGGCGGAGTGTGGGTGCGGGCGTTCGCCAACAGGTTGACCAGCACCTGGTGCAACCGCGACTGGTCGCCGATCGTCACCACCGGTTCCTCCGGCAGGTCCAACTGCCAGCGGTGCAGGGGCCCGGCAACCCGGGCGTCGGAGACGGCATCCACCGCCAGCATGGTCAGGTCGACCTCGTCGGCGGACAGCGGCCGACCGGAATCCAGCCGGGCCAACAACAACAGATCGTCGACCAGTGTCGTCATCCTGGCCGACTCGGATTCCACCCGCCGCAACGCGTGGGCGACACCCTCGGTGTCGTCCTCCTCGCGACGAGCGAGCTCGGCATAGCCGCGGATCGCGGCCAGCGGGGTGCGCAGCTCGTGCGAGGCGTCGGCAACGAACTGCCTGACCCGCATCTCGGACGCCTGCCGGGCGGCAAGGGCGTTCGAGACGTGGCCGAGCATCTGGTTCAGCGCAGCGCCCACCTGGCCGACCTCGGTGCGCGGGTCGGTGTCCTCGTCCGGGACCCGAACCCCGAGGTCCACCTCACCGCGGTCCAGCGGCAGGGTGCTGACCTGCCGGGCGGTGGCCGCCACCCGGTCCAGCGGGCGCAGCGAACGCCGGACGATCCAGATCACCACCGCGGCGCCGGCGATCAGCGCGAGCCCGGTGACGATGGCCATGATCACGCCGAGTTGGACAAGGGAGGCCCGGACCGGTGCGAGTGGCATTCCGGTGATCACGATGACGCCGCCACGGTCCGCCGCGGCTGCCCGATACTCGCCATATCCAGGGAGCGACACGGTGTGCACGGTGCCGTCGGTCGGCAGGGCCAGCAATGCGTCGTCCGCCGACGACGGCACTGGACTGCAGCCGCCAGCGGCCCTGGGATTGATGATCCACGCCGACACCCCGTTGATATCGATGCCCGCAATCAGGCTGTCGATCCCGAGGCCGGAGGGACTGTAACGACCCACCGACCTTCCGTTCGAGAGGCACGGCCCCAGATCGTCCGGGTCGAAGCCGCCGGGCCGACCCGCGCCGCTGACGCCCTGATTGACCTGCATCACCTGGGTGTCGAGTTTGCCGACCAGGTATTGGCTGAGGAAGATCTCGGTGGCCACGCCGACCACGACGCAGACCACGGTGATCAGGCCGACGATGCTGATCACCAGCTTGGCGCGCAGGGTCAGCGGGCGCCGTCCGGGGCGCGCTGGGGTGTACTCGGTCAGCTCGCCCTCAGGTGGCGGGCTTGAGGACATAACCGAAGCCCCTCATGGTGTGGATCATCGGTTCCCGTCCGGCGTCGATCTTCTTCCGCAGGTAGGAAATGTAGAGCTCGACGATATTCGCCTGCCCGCCGAAATCGTAGTTCCACACCCGATCGAGGATCTGCGCCTTGGACATCACCCGCTTGGGGTTGCGCATCAGGAAGCGCAGCAGCTCGAACTCGGTGGCGGTGAGCATGATCAGGTCGTCGCCGCGCCGCACCTCGCGGGAGTCCTCGTCCAGCACCAGGTCGCCGACCACGATGGTGGACGAATCGCTGGTCAGTGCCAGGTGCGAGCGTCGCAGCAGCGCCCGCAGCCGGAGCACCAGCTCCTCGATGGAGAACGGCTTGGTGACGTAGTCGTCGCCGCCGGCGGTGAGCCCGGCGATGCGGTCGCTGACGTCGTCCTTGGCCGTCAGGAAAAGCACCGGCATGCGCTCGATATCGGCACGCAGCCGCCGCAGCACCTCGAGGCCGTCGATGTCGGGGAGCATGACGTCGAGTACGACCAGGTCGGGCCGGAATTCGCGGGCGGCCGCGATCGCGGACATGCCGTCGGCCGCCGTGCGGACGTCCCAGCCCTCGTACCGCAAGGCCAGCCCGACGAGTTCGGACAGCGTCTGCTCGTCGTCCACGACCAGCACCCGGATCGGCCGACCTTCCGGCCCGCGCAGCGCGGAGTGGTGAACGGGTGAGGATCCGGCGGCTGCCAGCTGGGGACTCATGCTCATGCTCATGACCCGATCCTGAGCGCTTGCTGTGTGCAGGGAATAAGCGCTACCTGTGCGCATGCTGTGCGCAGCTGGTCGGCACAGGCTCTTGCGCGTTCTCGATGCCCACGCCGACGCCCGATCCGGGAACAGGGGTCAGGTCGCGTAGACCTGGCCGTTGGCGATCGTCACCGGAACCTCGGCCAACGGAGACAACGCCGGACCGTTGATGACCGCACCGGTGGCCGCGTTGTACTTCGATCCATGGCACGGGCAATTCGCGTCCGCGCCCGCGGCGGCGACCGTGCAGCCCTGGTGGGTGCAGATCGCGGTGTGCCCGACGACAGTGCCGTTGGCCGAGCAGAGCAGGATCGGTTTGTCGGTGCCCACGACCATCGAGCCGGCGGCCGTCACGTCGGCGACCGATGCCACGGGGGTACCCGCCGGTGCCGGACCAGCCGTGCTGCTCGGCGCGGCGGCCGTGGACGAGGCAACGGCCGAACTCGGGGCCGCCGATGTGGTCGAGGGTGCGGCCGACGAACCTCCGGCCGCCGACGTCGCCGCTGCGGCCGAGGTGGGGGACGACGAGGCAGCCGGGTCGGACGAGCAGGCGGCGGCCACGGCCAGCACGGCCGTACCCGAAGCGGCCAGCACCGTACGGCGGGGAAGGGAGCGGGGGACAGTAGTCATCAGGAGCCTCCAGGGGCTGTCGGTGGCGAACGGGCGGCCGGCAGGAGATGGATGCCTCTCCTGAGAGTTACTCGCTGAGCATCGCGGAAAGGTTCGGGAGATCGCGACATTCCCCGAATTATCTGATTCAACCGTTATCGACGGACGTCAGGCGAGGCTCTGCGCGGGAGAGCGCCACTCGGGTTCGGGCGGGATGCGTCAGCAGGCTCAAGCCTTGCTATGAAGGAGCCATGAAGCTCCTCACGCTGGTCGGGTCCCTGCTCGCCGTCACGGCAACCGCGGTTGCCGGTGGCTTGGCGACCGACCCGGATTCGGACTACTACCGGAACCTGGTCAAGCCGTCCTGGCAGCCGCCGCCGCCGGTGTACGGGTTGGTCTGGACCCCGTTGTACGCCGATATCGCGCTGGCGTCCGGCCACGTCATCAATCGACTGAACGAGGAGGGGCGGGTGCAGGAACGCCGTCATCTTGTTGGCGCACTCGGCGTCAATCTGGCGTTGAACGCGGGGTGGTCGTGGCTGTTCTTCCGCTATCACCGACCATGGGTCGCCGCCGCGGAATGTGCCGTGCTGACGGCGAGCTCGGCGGATCTGGTGCGCCGGGTCGGCTCGGTCGATCGTCGGGCGGGCCTCGCGCTATCGCCCTACCCGGTGTGGTGCGGGTTCGCCACGGCCCTCACCGTCGCGGTCGCGCGTCGAAACCCGTTCCGCCGGAGCTGAGACGGACCGCTCACGTGGCCGCAGAACTCCGAGGCCCCCGCTGGCACCACCATTAGAGTGACTTGATGGAACTCCTGCTCAGCCCGGACGCCTGGGTCGCCTTCCTGACACTGCTGGTCCTCGAGGTCGTCCTGGGCGTCGACAACGTCATCTTCATCTCGATCCTGTCCGGCAAATTGCCCCCGGAGCAGCGCGACCGGGCGCGGATCACCGGCCTGTCGCTGGCGCTGATCATGCGGATCGCGCTGTTGTTCTCGCTGTCCTGGGTGATCGGGCTGACCGAGCCGCTGTTCAGCGTGTTCGGCATGGAGATTTCCGGCCGCGACCTCATCCTGCTGCTGGGCGGCGCGTTCCTGGTGGCCAAGGCGGTCTCGGAGATCCACGAGCGGCTGGAGGGCGAGGAGGCGCACGCCGACTCGGCCACCGCTGCCAAGGCGTCCTTCGCCGCGGTGATCGCGCAGATCCTGGTGCTGGACATCGTGTTCTCACTCGACTCGGTCATCACCGCAGTGGGCATGGTGAGCGAGTTGGCGATCATGGTCGCGGCCGTGGTGGTTGCCGTCGGCATCATGCTGGTTGCCTCGAAGTGGATCAGTGACTTCGTCAACAAGCATCCGTCGGTCAAGATGCTGGCGCTGGCCTTCCTGGTGCTGATCGGGGCGAGCCTGATCGGTGAAGGTCTGGATTTCCACATCCCGAAGGGTTACGTGTACGGGCCGATCGCGTTCGCGATCCTGGTCGAGGCGCTCAACTTGCGCTACCAGGCCGTACAGGCCCGGCAGGCGGCACGTCCCGGAGGCCGAACCGGTACACCTGCGGCCCGCGTACCTCAAGGAGGAAGAGGAAAAGCAGCGACCCGGCGATCGCCGCCGAACCCGGCACGTCCGCCGCGGGAATCGCCGTCGACGCCGGAGACGCGCAGCCGCGATGCGGGGGACGAACCAGCCCGGTAACGCCCCGCCGCATTTCGCGGGCAGCCCGATGTCCGATCCGTTCAATCCGAGCCGACCTGCCCGGCCTACGGTCGTGGCATGAAGCTGACCCTTGACGTGATCGGACTGGTCGTCACCGACATGGCGGCGACGCTCGCCTTCTATCGCCGGCTCGGCCTTGACATCCCCGCCGATGCGGACTCGGCGCCGCACGCCGAGGTGCCGTTACCGGGAGGCCTGCGGCTGACCTTCGACACTGTCGAGGTGATGACCTCGTTCGACCCGGAGTTCACCCCGGCGGCGGGCAGCACGTCGCTGGCGTTTCTGGCCGACAGCCCGCAGAACGTCGACGCCGCCTACCAGGACTTGATCGCGGCCGGCTATCACGGTCATCTTCCGCCGTGGGACGCCTTCTGGGGGCAGCGATACGCGGTCGTGCACGATCCCGACGGTCGCACGGTGGACCTGTTCGCTGCGCTGCCGGGCTGAGCCACGACTTACAGCGCCACCACGTCTGGCGCCGTTGCGCACGGCGCCCCTACGTACGGCACCACTACGTAGGGCGCAGCGCCGTGCCCGTCGCCAATCCGGGGATGCGCGACAACGGCGCACCGGCGAAGGTCCTGGCTTCTCTGGCCAGGTGCGCCTGGTCGGCGAAGCCGGTTCGGGCGGCAACCTCCGCCAAGGGCGCGCCGGATCGGGCCGCTCGCACCGCCCGATCGAAGCGCAGGATCCGGCGCAGGGTTTGCGGCCCGTAGCCGAAGGCGCCGCGGCAATGCCGGTGCAGCCGGCGCTCGTTCCATCCGATGGTCTGCGCGACGTGGGTGACGGTGGCGCCGCCGGTCAGCGCGCCGGCGATCGCTGACGTCACGCCCGGCACCGGGTGGTGCGCCAGCTGGTCGGCCACCAGATCTTCCAGCAGCCGATGCAGGTCGTCGGGCGCCGCCCCGGCCAGTCGGTCGGTCCACCGTCGGGCCGCCCCGGCCGGCCACAAATCCGCAAGCAGCGGGCGGGCATCGCGGATCTCGTGGGCGGGGATGCCCAGGACCGTTGGGCCCATTCCGGGTGGCAGCCTGACGGCCCGGTACCGGCTGGCGGCGCGAATCGTGGTCGGCTGAGCCACCGTGTCGGGGCCGGCCACCAGCAGCTCGCCGTCCAGCCAGATCAGGTCGGTGCAGCCATCGGGCAGGATCGCCTGCTCACGGTCCGGGCCGGCGCCCGGATCCCTGCTCCATCGCCGGACCCCGGCGACGCGGGAGGGCCCTTCGCGGTACATCACGCTAGTGTCCCCCGACGGCTCCCGGCCACGCTGCGTCACTTTTCGGGACAAGAAAGTGAACCGGGGTTATCGTTGATCTCAACTAGCTGTCAAGACAATGTCGTCGACTCCGGAGGCCCTGGTGACCCGTCGCCACGAACCCCACCCGCAGGTCAGGGTGGTGCACGGGCACCGGCGGGCGTTCGTCATCGCTGGCCGTGGGCCCGCGCTGCTGCTGTTGCACGGATTGGGCTGCGACCACACGACCTGGTCGCCGGTGATCAAGCGACTCGCGCGCAGATTCACCGTCATCGCGCCCGACCTGCTCGGTCACGGCAAATCCGACAAACCGCGAGCTGACTACAGCCTCGGCGGGTACGCCAACGGCATGCGCGACCTGCTGGCGCTGCTGTCCGTCGAACGGGCCACGGTGGTCGGGCACAGTTTCGGCGGCGGCATCGCGATGCAGTTCGCCTACCAGTTCCCCCAGTACACCGAGCGACTGATGCTGGTCGCGCCCGGCGGGCTCGGCCGTGAGGTGAACCCGGTGCTCCGGGCGCTGACCCTGCCGGGGGCCAATCAGGCCCTCGCGGTCGCCGCGTCACCGCCCGTCCTCGCCCTGGCCAACTTCGTCGGCAGTCGGGCCAAGGCGGCGAACGTCCCCGGCGCGGCGGACCTGGTCGGCGCGCTGTCCGTGCTGGCCGGCAAGCACGACGCGGCCGAGCGGGACGCCTTCCTGCATGTGCTGCGCGCCGTGGTGGATTGGCGCGGCCAGGTCGTCACCATGAACGACCGCGCCTACCTGACGACCAACATGCCGACCTGTGTGATGTGGGGAGGCAAGGACACCGTCATCCCGGTCGCCCACGCGAGTGCCGCGCGCCGCGCGATGCCGGGCGCCCGCATCGAACTCATGCCCGCGGCGGGGCATTTCCCGCACGAGGAATTCCCGGATCGCTTCGCGAGCATCCTGACCGACTTCGTCAAGACGACCGCCCCGTCGGTCTACGACCAGAACCTCTGGCGGTCGCTGCTGCGTCAGGGGCGCACCGCGGACCCCGCCCCCGCAGCGATGACGGTCCTGCCGCACCAGCGCCGCCCATTGCACGCGATGGGCACCGCCGCCCCCGCCTGACCCCGGACAGATCCTCCCGCCCCGCCCCGCCCTCGAGCGGAGTTGATCAGCGAGCGGTGCGGGCCCGGCGAGCGCGTTTGCGGACGGGCGGCGGCCCGATCGAGCCGCGCTCGCGCAACGGCATCGGCACCCGCTGGATCTCGGTCGGCCGATCCTCGGACAACAGGATCTCCACCGCGCGCCGGCCCAACTCGAAGTGCGGGATGGCGATGCTGCTCAGTTGCGGCTGCAGCCAGGAGGCGATGTCGGAGTCGTCGAACGAGATCACCGACATGTCGTCCGGGACGACCAGGCCCACCTCCTGCGCGGCCTGGTACGCGCCCATCGCAATCCGGTCGTTCAGACAGATCAGCGCGGACGGCCGGTTACCGGCTTCCAGGTAACCGCGCACCGCCTGGTAGGTCGGGTCCGGCCACCACAGCGTGTCGATGGAGTCGGCCAGCGCGGTGCCCTGCTGGCTCAGCACCTCCTCGACGCCGGCCAGACGTTCGGCAGCGGCGATCACGTGCGGCGCCTTCTCCCCGACCAGCACGATGTCGTCCCGGTGACCCTGGCGCAGCAGGGCCCGCGCTGCGGTGCGGCCCGCCTCGCGCTCATCCGGGATGACGGTCGGGATGCCCCGGACCCGGGCCATGCAGTTCAGCAGCACCACCGGGTGCGCTCGCAACGTCTTGGACAGCCCGACCCGCCTGGTGTACATCGACGCATAGACGAACCCGCCGACGCCACGGTCGAGCATGTTCTGGATCAACCGCTTCTCGACTTCCGGATCACCCTCGGTCTCGCCGATGAACATCAGATGGTCACGGAGCAGGGCGGTGGACAGACTGCCGCGGATCATCTCGCCGGCGAACACCTCGGTGGCGATCACGTCGGACAGCAGGCCGATGGTCTGCGAGAGATTGGTGCGCAGGCTCCGGGCCAGCAGGCTCGGGCGGTAGTTGAGCTCACGCGCGGCCTTGCGCACGCGCTCCTCCGCGTCGCTGGAAATGCGCATGTCCCGACGACCGGTCATGACGAAAGAGGCGGTGGTCCGCGACACACCGGCACGCTTGGCGACGTCCATCAACGTGACCCGTGGAGCGGTCACGCGGCGTCCGCCGTCATCGGTTCCTCCGGATCGCAGTGGTCGGCATCGGTGATCATGCTGCCATCTCCCGGTCCCAGGTCACAATCTGGTCAAGTCGGCGACACACGCATCGACATGCTCCGGAATCTCCTGAATGCAGTTAGCACCTGGATCGACGCTGCTTTCTCGATTCAGCTATCACGTAGCGGTAACGATCGTGCCAACCGTGCGGAGAATCCACATTCCGTGTGCTTCAGCGGTTGCGGATCACTCCGTGATGGTCTGTGATCACTGGCAGACATCGGGTTGACACCACCACCCTAGGAGGAGCAACCTCTGGCTAATCCGTTTCAGCTAGTCGCAACGCCTAGCTAACCCGCTTCAGCACGCGGGCATCAGGGGTCCCTTCGACCGATGCCCGCTGCTGACCCACGGGCCAAGGACCCTCCATCCCTATGACAGTGTTGAGGAGTCAGCACAATGCGTCTACGCAAGACCCAACTGGCCGCGCTGATGGGCATCGTCGCGCTCGCCGTGGCCGCCTGTGGCGGAAGCTCCAGCAGCAGCAGTAGCAGCACATCGGCCGCGGCCTCCAGCGGTGGCGCGGCAGCAAGCAGTGGTGCGGCCACCGGCGGCGCCACCGATGCGTCCGCCGCTCCCGGCGGCAGCAGCGCGGGAACCCTGACGATCTGGGCTGACGGCCTGTACGCGCCGGTGATGCAGGAGGTTTCCAAGCAGTTCGCCACCGACAACGGCGTCACCGTCAAGGTCGAGACGATCGCCAAGGACCTGCAGACGCAGTTTGTCACGGCGTCGCAGGCCGGGACCGGGCCTGACCTGGTGATGGGTGCGCACGACTGGATCGGCAACCTGGTGCAGAACGGCGCCATCGATCCGGTGCCGATGACCGACACCACCAAGGCGTCCTTCCTTCCGCTCGCCATCCAGGGCGTGACGTTCAACGGGCAGATCTACGGCGTGCCCTACGCGGTGGAAAACGTTGCCCTGTACCGCAATACGACCCTGGCACCGACCGCGCCTACCACCATGGAAGAGCTGGTGGCCAGCGGTGAGCAGCTCAAGAGCGAGGGCAAGGTCACCGAGGTTCTGGCCCTGCCGGTCGGTCCGACGGGCGACGCGTATCACATGTTCCCGCTGTACAGCTCGGCCGGTGGATCCGTCTTCGGGAAGACCGCCGACGGCCAGTACGACCCGAAGCAGCTGGAGCTGGGCACCCCGGAGGCCGCCGCAGCCATGGCGAAGATCGCCGCACTCGGCGAGACCGGCCAGAACGTGCTCAAGCGGTCCATCTCGGGTGACAACCTGGTCTCGCTGTTCACCGACCAGAAGACCGCCTACATGATCAGTGGCCCGTGGAACCTGCCCGCGGTGCAGAAGTCCGGTGTGCCGTATGCGATTTCGCCGGTTCCCGGATTCCAGGGCGCGAACCCGGCCGCGCCGTTCGTCGGCATCCAGGCCATGTACATCGCCAGCAAGGGCCAGAACAAGGCACTGGCCCAGGAATTCGCGACCAATTACTTTGCTACCGAACCCGTGGCCACGGCGCTGTTCAAGGCGCAGCCACGGCCGCCGGCACTGAAGGCCGTGTACGAGACTGTCGCAGCATCCAACCCGGACATCAAGGCGTTCGTCGAGGCCGGTGCGGACGGCCAGATCATGCCGTCGATCACCGCGATGGCGCTGGTGTTCGACCCGTGGGGCAAGGCGGTCGCCGCGATCGTCGGCGGCGCCGACCCGACGACGACCATGGCAGACACCGCCAAGTCGATTCAGTCGCAGATCGGCGGCTGACGTCTCTTCCGCTGGGCCGGCGGGACTCGCCTCCCGCCGGCCCAGCGGAGCCCGTTTCGGGCGCCGTGGAATGGTCGTCTGGCACTCCGTGAAGTGCGAGTTCTGCCGCAGCCCAACCACATTCGGATCGTCTTCCCCCTTTATCCGTAGGAGCGTGACGTGGCTCAGCAATCCGGGGACGTCCAGCAAGCCGGAAGTACCGATGGGCCACCGGCCCCCGATGCGCCGCAGGGAATGATGCGCATCTCCTCCAAATCAGGCTCACCGTTCGGCATCATCGTCAAGATCATTCTTCTCGGACTTGCACTCGCCATTGCGGTGTGGGCGGCCATCCCGCTGATCAACGCCGAGAACTGGATCGGCCTCGGCATCGTCATCGTGGTGACGGCGCTGATCTTCTTCATCTACCTGTCGCCCGCGGCCAGCATCATCCCGGCGAAGTACCTCGTCATCGGCACGCTGTTCCTGATCGGGTTCCAGATCGTGCCGATCATCTACACGGTCACCACCGCCTTCACGAACTTCGGTGACGGCCACCGCGGCACCAAACAGGACGCCATCACGGCGATCGAAACCGCCTCTGTCACCCAGGCTCCGGGCTCAGCCGTCTACCAGCTCGCCGTCGGGACGACACCGTCCGGTGATCTGGTCTTCCTGCTGACCGACACGAACGGCAATGCTTTCGTCGGAACCGCCGACGGCCTCACGCCGCTCGAGTCCGGCACCTTCACGGTGGGCGGGACGGGCAAGATCACCGGTGCGGACGGCTACACCGTGCTGAATTTCGGTGAGGCATCCGCACGTGGTTCGGAGATCGCCGCGTTCAGCGTGCCAACCGAGAATGGTGCCATCAAGAGCCAGGGCCTGAGCGCCGCCTTCGAGGGTATCGCCGGCCAGAACTATGACGCGGGCTGCGACTGTGTCACCGACATCAACACGGGCACCGTCTATGTCGCGGACAACGACACGGGGTATTTCGTCGATCCGAACGGCAACCCGCTCGCGCAGGGCTGGAAGGTCGGCGTCGGATTCAAGAACTTCGTCGACGTCTTCACCAACGAGACGATCGCATCGTCTTTCTTCAAGATCATCATCTGGAACTTCGCATTCGCGTTGCTGGTGCCCGCGCTCACCTTCGCCCTCGGGCTCGCGTTGGCGTTGGTCTTCAACAGCGAACGGCTGAAGGGCCAGCGCTTCTACCGATCGTTGTTGATCTTGCCGTATGCGATGCCCGGCTTTGCGATGTTGCTGGTCTGGCGTGACATGTTCAACACCGATTTCGGCTTGATCAACAACACCCTCGGGCTGAGTGTCAACTGGTTCGGCGATCCGTGGACGGCCCGCATCGCGGTGCTGATCATCCAGTTGTGGATGGGCTTCCCGTACATGTTCCTGGTGTGCACGGGTGCGCTGCAATCGATCCCGTCGGATCTGGTGGAGGCCGCCGGAGTGGACGGCGCCAAGCCGGGCTACGCCTTCCGGACCATCACCTTCCCACTGCTGCTGGTGGCCACCGGCCCGCTGCTGATCGCCACGTTCGCCTTCAATTTCAACAACTTCAATGCGATCTACCTGACAACTGCCGGCGGTCCCTTCCCGCCGGACAACCCGACGGCCGGTGCCACTGACCTGCTGATCAGCTACACCTACCGGCTGGCGTTCGGCGCCCAGGGCGCCAACTACGGCTTCGCAGCGGCGATCTCGATCCTGATCT
This sequence comes from uncultured Actinomycetota bacterium, assembly GCA_963709895.1. GTDB lineage: Bacteria > Actinomycetota > Actinomycetes > Mycobacteriales > Nakamurellaceae > Nakamurella. Next base: position 516,480 of record CAVPYD010000028.1, read on the forward strand.
TCCTGATCGTCGCCCTGATCTCGATCGTCGGCTTCAGCCGCACGAAGGTTCTGGAGGAGATCAACTGATGAGCGAGCTCTCTGTTACCGCAACGGAACTGGAATACACCCCGCACGCGGACGGCCCGCAGAAGGTCGTGAAGCTCGGCAGCGCCAAGGGCGGCTGGTTCCGCCAGGTCGGCTGGCGGCACATCGTCGGCATCATCGCGCTCGTCTTCGCGATCTTCCCGATCCTGTTCGTGGTGTCGGCGGCGTTCAACCCACTGGGCACGCTCAGCTCGTCGTCGCTGATCCCGCGCAACGCCAGTACGGAGAATTTCACCAAGCTCTTCGAAACAACGAGTTTCTGGCGCTGGTTCGGCAACTCGCTGGTCATCGCCATCGTCTCGTCGGTGCTGTCACTGTTCATCTCCGCCTGCGCGGCGTTCGCATTCTCCCGCTACCGGTTCAAGGGTCGCCGCACCGGCATGCTGTTCATCCTGCTGGTGCAGATGTTCCCGCAGTTCCTGGCGATCGTCGCGATCTACCTGATGTTCGTGACGATCAGCGACCTGTACCCGGCGATCGGTTTCAACACCGACTGGGGCCTCATCCTGCTGTTCATGGGTGGCGCGCTCGGCGTCAACACCTGGCTGATGAAGGGCTTCTTCGACACCATCCCGAAGGACCTGGACGAGTCCGCCAAGGTGGACGGGGCGACCCACCCGCAGATCTTCTTCGGCATCATCCTGCCGTTGGTGGCGCCGATCCTGGCGGTCACCGGTCTGCTGGCCTTCATCGGGGTGATGAGTGAATTCATCATCTCCAGCACCTTCCTGACGCAGGACACCGCCAAGACCGCTGCGGTCGGCCTGTACGGCCTGGTGTCCGCCGAACGGAACAGCAACTTCGGGGTGTTCTCCGCAGGTGCCATCATCGTCGCCATCCCCACCGTCGCGCTCTTCCAGTTCCTCCAGCGCTACATCGTCGGCGGCATGACCGCCGGCGCCGTCAAGGGCTGACACTGACAACCCCACTGAAAGGATTCTCATGGCCTCGGTGACGCTGGACAAGATCAACAAGCTGTACGACAACGGTTTTCATGCCGTCAGGGACCTCGACCTGGAGATCGCCGACGGCGAGTTCCTGGTGCTGGTCGGCCCCTCCGGGTGCGGCAAGACCACCGCGTTGCGGATGGTCGCCGGGCTGGAGGACATCAGCACCGGCGTGATGAAGATCGGCGACCGGGTGGTCAACACGTTGTCGCCCAAGGACCGGGACATCGCGATGGTGTTCCAGTCCTACGCGCTCTACCCGCACATGAGCGTGGCCGACAACATCTCCTACGGCCTGCGGATCCGCAAGATGGACAAGTCCGAGATCGAACGCCGGGTCAAGAAGGCCGCGGACATGCTCGAGCTGGGGCCGATGCTCGACCGCAAGCCCAAGCAGCTCTCCGGTGGTCAGCGGCAGCGGGTGGCCATGGGTCGCGCCATCGTCCGTGAGCCCCAGGTCTTCCTGATGGACGAGCCGCTGTCCAACCTGGACGCCAAGCTCCGCGTGCAGATGCGCGCCGAGATCTCCCAGGTACAGCACGATCTCAACGTGACCACGCTGTACGTCACGCACGACCAGATCGAGGCCATGACCATGGGCGACCGGGTCGCGGTGATCAAGGGCGGCGTCCTGCAGCAGGTCGGTGCACCGCAATTCCTCTACGACAATCCGGCCAACATCTTCGTCGCCGGGTTCATCGGGTCACCGCCGATGAACCTCGGCGTCGGACGGATCATCCGGCTGGGCGACGGGCTGGGCACCAGGTTCGGCGACGCCACCCTCGCGCTGCACCCCGCCGTGGTGCAGGAGCATCCCGCGTTGACCAACTGGGTGGACCGCGACATCGCCATCGGGGTCCGCAGTGAGGACATGGAGGACGCAGCCTTGGTGCGCGGCGGCGCGCCCGAGAACTCCACGCTGGACGCCACCGTGGGGCTGACCGAGGCGTTGGGCTCGGAGATCGTCGTGCACTTCGATCTGGACGTGCCGAAGGTCGTCACCGAGGACACCAAACTCCTGGAGAAGGACTCCGGTGCCGCGGACACCGGCCTGCACACCGAGAAGAACCGGTTCGTGGCGTCCTTCGGCCCACGGTCCCGGGTGCGGATCAACGACAAGATCCAGGTGGTCGTCGACACCGAACGCCTGCACTTCTTCGACCCGGCCACCGGCATCGCTGTTCGCGACTGACAGTTCTGGGGTAACGGGGTCCGCGCGCACCGAGAACGGAGCGCGCGGGCCCGCCCGGTTGTCGGTCGGTCGCTGTCGAATTGCTGTCGATTCCCGGCCGTCTCGCCGGCGGCGGCGTGGGTCTATTTATTGCGCCGAATGTTGCGCCGATTTTCTGAGCTGATGTCCCGGACTGACTTCTCGCTGGCCCCCTTCACCCGCGGCCGGTCAACGCCGACCGGTGGAAATGAGTCGAACATGACCGTGCCGGCCGACGGATCGTTGGTGGCCAACAATTTCGCCGTCACCGCCCTGGGTGCCCACCACGACGGCTCGGCGCAGTACGTGCCGGAGGGCACGCCCGCTCAGGGTGACGTGGTGCCGGTCCGGGTCCGCGTCCCCTCCGGGACCGGGGTGGACTCGGTGTACCTGCGGGTGCTGCGGGACGCCGAACCGGCGTTCATCCCGGCCGTCAGCGACGGTGTCGAGGGTGGCGAGGAATGGTTCACCGCCGAGGTTCCGGTGCACAACCCGGTGACGAACTACCGGGTCCTGCTCAGCCGCGGGGCCGCCGGGTATTCCTGGCTGAACGGCGCCGGGGAGTACTTTCGCGACGTCCCCGATCAGCACGACTTCAGGCTCACCACGTTCGATCCGGGTCCGGACTGGGCCCTTGATTCGGTCGTTTACCAGGTGTTCCCGGATCGCTTCGCGACGTCGGGGGCCCGGCGACCGCTGCCGGACTGGGCGCTGGCTGCCGGGTGGGACGACGACGTCATCCACCGCGGGCCGGACACCTCGCGGCAGTTCTTCGGCGGCGATCTCGACGGGATCGCCGAGCACCTTGACCATCTGGTCGACCTCGGCGCGACCGTGCTGTACCTCACCCCGATCTTCCCGGCACAGTCCAACCATCGTTACAACGCATCATCTTTCGCTCAGGTTGATCCGCTGCTCGGTGGCGACGAGGCGCTGACGCGACTGAGCCGGGAGGTGCACGCCCGCGGGCTCCGGATCATCGGCGACCTGACCACCAACCACTCCGGTGACGATCACCCGTGGTTCACCACTGCGCTGACGAACCCGGAAGCTCCCGAGCGCCGGTTCTACTACGTCGCCGACGACGGCAGCTATGCCGCCTGGCTCGGTATCCAGACGTTGCCGAAATTCGATCTCGAGTCGCCGGCCCTGCGGGACCGGATGTTCGGTCGCGGTGATTCGACGGTGGCGCGCTGGTTGCGCGAGCCGTTCGACCTGGACGGCTGGCGGATCGACGTGGCCAACATGACGGGTCGGTTCGGTCAGCACGATCACGCCAACACGGTGGCCCGGGAGATCCGGGCGACCATGGATGCGGTGAAGCCGGGCTCGGCGTTGCTGGCCGAGCACTGCCACGATGCCAGCAGCGATCTGCTCGGTGACGGCTGGCAGGGCACCATGAACTACGCCGGATTCACCAGGCCGGTGTGGTCATGGCTGACCGCCGCCGACAACGGGTTGACATTTCTGGGCATGCCGGTCGGTGTGCCGCGCCGATCCGGCACCGCGACCGCCATCACCATGCGCGATTTCGCCGCATCGGTGCCGTGGAAGGTCGCCAACCGGCACTGGAACCTGCTCAGCTCGCACGACACCCCGCGCATTCGCACCGTCACCGGCAACCGGGAGTTCGTTCGCCTCGGAATCGCCTTGCAAATGACCTACATCGGCGCCCCGATGATCTTTTCCGGCGAGGAACTCGGATTCGAGGGACGGGACGGGGAGGACTCCCGCCGCCCGATCCAGTGGGACAAGCGCACCGAGTGGGACACCGAGACTTATCGCACCTTCAGGGATCTGATCGCGGTCCGGAACGCGCACCCTGCCCTGCGCCGGGGTGGGCTGCGCTGGGTGATCGCAACGGACGACGCCCTCGGCTACCTCAGGGAAACTGCCGACGAACGACTCCTCGTCGTGGTGGCACGGTCGCCGTGGTCGGGCGCGTTGCTGCCGGCATCATTGCTGCGCCATGGTCAGGCCGAGACGCTCTACGGGGGAGAGGATCTCGGTGTGACCGGCGGTGCGCTGGTGATCCCAGGGACGGGTCCGACCGTGGGGATCTGGCGGCTTTCCTGATAACCCGGCTTTCCTGATAACCCGGCTTTTAGACAACGCAGTGCTGATGAGCTCACGAGCAGAAAGTGGAGCCGATGTCGGATCTGGACGCCTACCAACCGCTACCCGATGTACGGATCGAGCATCCGGAGTGGAGCCGAAACGCCACGATCTATCAGATCAACACCCGCCAATTCACTGCGGAAGGGACCTTCCGTGCCGCTGAGCAGCACCTTCCCCGGCTCAAGGAACTCGGCGCGACGATTCTGTGGCTGATGCCGGTCCAGCAGATCGGGGAGAAGAACCGCAAGGGCACGCTGGGCAGCCCGTACGCCGTGAAGGACTACTACAGCGTCGAACCCGCGCTCGGCACGCTGGAGGACCTGCGGCATTTCGTCGACGCCGCCCACGATGCCGGGATGTACGTGATCCTGGACTGGGTCGCCAACCACACCGCGTGGGACAGCAACCTGGTCACCGAGCATCCGGAGTGGTACGACCGCGACTGGAAGGGCGACTTCCGGCCAACGCCGTGGTGGGACTGGGACGACATCATCGATCTGGATTACACCAAACCCGAATTGCGCCGGTACATGGCCGAGGCCATGACCTACTGGATCCGTGAGGTGGACTTGGACGGTTACCGCTGTGACGTCGCGGGTTTCGTACCCATCGACTTCTGGAATACCGTCCGCCGGGAACTCGACGCGATCAAGCCGGTGTTCATGCTGGCCGAATGGGAGTCGCGGGACCTGCATGCCGAGGCGTTCGACATGACCTACGCCTGGAGCTGGAACGACACCATGCATCGGATCGCCATGGGCAAGGCCGACCTCGAGCAGCTCAAGGTGTATTACGCCTGGAACGACAAGTCATATCCGCGGGACGCCATGCGCATGATGTTCGTCAGCAACCACGACATGAACGCCTGGGCGGGAACGGAGTTCGAGCAGTTCGGGGACGCGCTGGAGGCCGCGATCGTGCTCTCCGTGGTAGGGGAGGGCATGCCGCTGATCTACAGCGGTCAGGAAGCGGGCAACGACCGGCGGCTCGAGTTCTTCGAACGGGACCCCATCGTCTGGCGCGAGCACCCGCAGGGCGAACTGTATCGAAAGCTGTTTGCGCTCAAGCGGACCAACACCGCGCTGTGGAACGCGCGCTGGGGTGCCCGGATGGTCAACGTGCCGAACAGTCTGCCTGCCACGCGTGTTGAGCTTCGTCCGGCAGAACGAGCAGGACAAGGTGTTCGCGGTATTCAACCTCTCACCCGAGCGCCGGGCCGTGACGTTCTCCGAGTCGCTCTGTCACGGTGCCTACACGAACTACTTCACCGGCGAACAGATCAAGATCGAGGGCGACACTGAGCTGATCTTGGACGCCTGGTCGGCGCGCATCTTCGTGCAGTAGCCGAGCCGCCCGGACCCGCCGTCATTCCGGTGGTCCGCTCGTGGGTCCGTCGTGTACAGCCTTCAGCGTGAACGGCCACGTACACCGATTGGCGTACTTGCGGGCCCAATCACCAATGTCACATGATGAATAGCGCGCAGTAGTCACCAATTCTCGACCCTGCCGGCAGGCTGCCGTCGAGTGTGCCCACATCCGGGAGGGTTCGGCATGAACATCGCGCTCTGGGTGGTCTCCGCCATTCTGGCGGTCGCGTACCTGGCCGCCGGCCTCAACAAGCTGACGAAGTCGAAGGCCGCGTTGCTGGCCAATCCGAATTTCCAGTGGGCGGAGGACTTCTCGCAGGGCGCATTGCGCGGGATCGGCACCGCCGAGATCCTTGGCGCCATCGGCCTGATCCTGCCCGAGCTGACCGGCATCGCGACGATCCTCACCCCGATCGCGGCGGTGGGGCTGGTCCTGATCCAGGTGGGCGCGATCGCGACGCATGTCCGCCGGAAGGAGTTCAAGGTCCTGCCGGTGAACATCGTCCTGCTCCTGCTGGCGCTGTTCGTGGCAATCGGACGGTTCGCCGGATAACAGCGTTTGCGGGAAAGCAGGGTTTGCACGAGCAGGGATTCAAGCTTCTGCGTCCGCCTGGTGTCACCGACGATTGTCGTTGGTCCCGCGGTACGGGTCCCTACCGCACAGTATCGACCGCAATCCTGTTCGTTGTCGAGTGAGGGCCTAGGTAGACCGACAAGGATGCCGGTTGCGACGTCCGGTGGCCCCGCCACGTGCCGGTCGCCCTCGAAGGGTGGCCCGCACATGGCTCGGTGTGGAGCTACTTGGCCGGTTTGGCCTTCTTTCCTCGTTTGGCCTTCTTCGAGCCGGGCAGTTTGACGGTCGGGCTGGCGTTTTCGACGGCCGTCACCGTGGAGGCCTGCTTGTCCTCGGCGGGAACGCACAGCACCGGACGCGTCGACCAATGGAGCAGCTTGTGCGGGGTCGACCCCAGGATCGCCCCGCGGAACGGGCTCTCGCCCCAGGTGCCGACCACGATCAACCGAGCGTCGTACTTCTCTGCGGTGTCCAGCAGCGCGGCAGCGGGTTTCGCGTCGACCAGCTCGACCGCTGTGGTGACTCCGGCGGCCTTCGCCTGGTCAACAGCATGGCCGAGGGCCGTCCTACCCATCTCGGCGAGAGCGTCGAAATGAGACTTGAACTCTTCCCCGCGCACACCGCCGGGCGGCTCATCCGCGTAGACCAACACCAGGGTGTCACCGAGCAGTCGGGCGAGGTCGATGGAGTAACCGAGCGCCCGCCGTGCTCCGGGTGACTCGTCATATCCGAGAACAATGCTCATGACGCGTCCCCTGCCTTGTCGGTCGAATTCTTGTCGGCCGAATCCGCGGCGTTGAGTTCGGCCAGGAGCGAGGGGTCCACCACGCTGGGCCGCTCGAGCCAGAACTTCCGGTCGTGAATCCGCCAGAAGATCATGAACAGCACGCCGACCAGGAAGATCCCCACGCCGATGACCAGTGGCGGGCCGAGGCCGAACCAGGCCACCCCGGTGTAGGAGTTCTCCGGGTTGGACATGTCGATGATCGACTCGACCAGCAGCCAGAACAGCAGGATGGCCCCGATGACCGGACCGGCACCGATCAGCAGGAAGTTCTTCACGCTCTTGGTCAGTTCGTGACGGTAGTAGATCGCGCAGGCGAACCCGGTCAGCCCGTAGTAGAAGGCAATCAACAGCGACAGAGCGGTCAGCGAGTCGAACAGTGCGTTCTCACTGATGGCATTGACGATCAGATACCAGCCGATGGCGATGGCCGCGACCAGCCAGGTCGAGACGTCCGGAGTGCGGAACCGCGGATGGATGTGCGCCATCGACTTGGGCATGGCAGCCCTGCGGGCCATCGACAACCCGGTCCGCGATGCCGGGATGATCGTCGTCTGGGTCGACGCGATCGCCGACGTCGACACCGCCAGCAGCACTACCCACGACCAGCCACCCATCACCTCGTCGGCCAGCCCGGCGAAGATCGCCTCCTCCTGATCGGCGTTCTCCACCAGGTAGTCAACGCCCGCGTAGGCCACCACGGCGACCGCGACGGAGACGTAGGTCGCGAGCAGCACCAGCGTCGACACGATGGCCGCCTTGCCCGGCGTCGACGACGAACCCTCGGTCTCCTCGTTGAGGTTGACGGCCGACTCCCACCCCCAGTACGCGAAGACTCCGAGCAGTAACGCCGCGGTCAGTGCGGCGCCACCCGCGCCGAACGGATTGAGCCAGGAGAATTCCGGGGTGGTGCCCTCGAGCGAGCTGTCGCCGGACAGTGCCCGGAACAGCGCGATGCCCGCGAACGCCAGCAGGGCCAGCACCTGCGCGATGATCAGCACGTCCTGCACATGCGCGGAGAGCTCGGTGCCGATCACGCAGATGGCCGTCATCACCAGGATGAGTGCCACGGTCATGGCGCGGACCGCGATGACGTTTTCGGCCAGATCGTCGGCGCCGATGGCGAGCAGGAAGTATTTGACGCCGACGTCGGCCAGCGATCCGACGACCAGGACGCCGGTCATTCCGATGGCCCAGCCGGCGATCCAGCCGAACCACGGTCCCATTGCCCGCGTCACCCAGGAGAATGTCGTCCCGCAATCGGAATCAACCCGATTGAGGTAATAAAAAGCCGATGCGATGAGCAGCATCGGCACGAAAGAGGCCAGCAGTGCGCCGGGCGCGTACACCCCGACCAGCGCCACGATCGGGCCGATCACCGCAGCCAGCGAATACGCCGGTGAGGTCGAGGCCAGGCCGATCACCATCGAGCTGACGAAGCCGATGGCGCCGGGCTTCAGGGTGGCGGCCGGTGCACCCTTCTCCGGAAGCGATGTCATGTGCCCTCCAAAGTCAATTGCCCGTGACGGACGATGCCAGTCGTCGAGGCGGACGCCGGCGCACGGCTGACCGCACGCGGAGTTCGCATTTAGGGCGTCGTCACCCGGGCGGCGGCCCGGGCTTGGGCTCATACTGTCACCAGATCGGCGCAATCGCGTCGTCCGATCTGTCTCTCAGTAAGATTTCCTGCGAAAGGGTGTTTCGATGCGAGTCCTCCTTGTCGGAGCCGGAGGTGTCGGTGGCTCGATCGCGTTGATCGCGGCCCGCCGATCCTTCTTCGAGGCGATGGTCGTCGCCGATTACGACGCGTCACGCGCCGTGCAGGTCGCCGAGTCAACGCGCGATCCGCGCTTCGTTGCGGCGCAGGTCGACGCCTCCGACACCGCGGCCGTGGTCAGGCTTCTGCTCGACCATCGGTGCGACGTTCTGGTGAATGCCACAGATCCGCGTTTCGTCATGCCGCTGTTCCGGGCCGCTCTCGAAGCCGGCGTGCACTACCAGGACATGGCGATGTCGCTGTCCCGCCCGCACCCCGATGAGCCCTACGCCAAGACCGGGGTCAAACTCGGTGACGAGCAGTTCGAACTCGCGGACGAATGGGAGAAATCCGGCAAACTCGCACTGGTCGGCATCGGCATCGAACCCGGAATGGCCGATGTTTTCGCCCGCTATGCCGCGGACGAGTTGTTCTCCGAGATCAGCGAATGCGGCGTGCGGGACGGTGCGAACCTGACCGTTGCGGGTTACGACTTCGCGCCCAGTTTCTCGATCTGGACGACCATCGAGGAATGCCTGAACCCACCGGTGATCTACGAGAAGGACCGCGGGTGGTTCACCACGCCGCCGTTCAGCGAGCCCGAGGTCTTCGACTTCCCTGACGGCATCGGCCCGGTCGAATGCGTGAACGTCGAGCACGAGGAAGTGCTGCTGATCCCACGGTGGGTCAACGCCGGACGGGTGACATTCAAGTACGGACTGGGCGAGGAATTCATCAATGTCCTCAGGGTGCTGCACACGATCGGGCTGGATCGCACCGATCCGGTGACTGTCGGCGGCGTGCAGGTGTCGCCCCGTGATGTGGTCGCGGCGTGCCTACCGAACCCGGCGCAGCTGGGTGACCGGATGTCGGGCAAGACCTGCGCCGGTCTGTGGGTGAAGGGCACCGGCAAGGACGGCGAACCCCGCGAGGTGTACCTGTACCACGTGGTCGACAACGAGTGGTCGATGCGTGAGTACGGGACGCAGGCCGTCGTGTGGCAGACCGCGCTGAATCCGGTGGTCGCGCTCGAACTGATGGCGGCCGGAACCTGGGGTGGCGCCGGTGTGCTCGGGCCGGAGGCCATGCCGCCCAAGCCGTTCCTGGATCTGGTCAACGAATACGGCTCGCCCTGGGGGATGCGCGAGGACTGACGCCCGCGCCGCTCGTGTCGCTGGGGGTCGCACGTCGGTGTGGCCGGTCGGTGGCCGGCGGGTGACGCGGAGCCAGTGCGCGATCACGATGCCCCGATGCCGGATGATTGCCCGGTGAACGTCATCGTCTTCGGGGCATCCGGCATGGTCGGTCAAGCGGTACTGCGGGAGGTGCTCGCGGACACCCGGATCGACAAGGTCCTGGTCGTCGGCCGGACGTCGCTGCCGGACCGTCCCGACCGCGTGCTAGAGATCGTGCACGGCGATTTCTACGATTTCACCTCGCTGGCCGACGAGATGACCGGCTACGACGCGTGTTTCTTCTGTCTCGGGGTCACCTCGGCCGGGAAGAAGGAGCCGGAGTACCGGCGGATCACCTACGACATCACCCTGGCTGCCGCGACAGTCCTCGCCCGGGTCGACCCGGACATGGCATTCCTCTACGTGTCGGGGATGGGCACGGACAGCTCCGAACGGGGCCGACTGATGTGGGCCCGGGTGAAGGGCGCGACGGAGAATGCCCTGCTGCGTCTGCCATTTCGCGCGTATGGCATTCGTCCGGGGTTCATCCTCCCGGTGCACGGGAGTCCGGACGAAGACTCGTCTGTACGGGATGGCCTATCAGGTGACCGGGTGGTTGTATCCGGTCCTCAAGCGGGTGGCTCCGGGCCATGTGATGACCTCCGAAGAACTTGGACGCGCGATGATCGTGGTGGCCGTTGATCGTCCCGACCAGCGCCTGCTGGACACCAACGATCTGAAGGCACTCATCGGGGGCACCTGACCGACGAATGCCCGATCGCTGCGGCCTGGCTGGCCTGACTCCAAACACCAATGACAATCGTTGCTATCAAACAGGTCCCGGAAGACCACCCGGCCGAGACCGGGCCGACACGAAATCCGGCGCCGTCGACGGTGAAGGTCTGGTGACTGTGGCGCCGCAGCCAGGCCCGGCAGATCGAGTGTTCAGGCGAGCGCAACCGCGGCGGGATGGTGAACCCACGGCTGCAACGCGTTGGCCGGCAAACCAGTGAAGGTCCGGTAGAACGTCAGCGGCCCTGCCGCTGGGCTTCCAGGAATGTCCGGCGTCGCCGCGGCGTGCGTGCGGGGATCTGCTGGATCTGGTGCAGGATCGCCGAGCGGGCAAAGGCGCTGAACCCTGCGCAGTCGGGGTGCCGCCAGGCGAGCACGGCCTTGGCCAGCCCGAGCTCGGCAGCCTGCTCGGCGCGGTCCGGGTTGACGGCAGCACGGTCTGCGAGCGCACGAGCCAGCGGTAGATAGAACCGGAACACGGCGTCCTCGGCAACGCTGACGATCTGCGAGTCGACCCTGGCCCGCAGCAGCCTGTCCCAGAGCGGTTGGGCGGCCGCCACGTCGACGGTCATCGGTCCGGTGTCTCGGCCGGTGCCGGTACCGATGCCGGTACCGATGCCGACGCCGATGCCCGACCCCGCAGGTGTGACGGAGGTCGAGGAATCGAGACGCGCAGCGGTCATAGCCCGGTCACCGCAGCCAGTCGAACTGGTGGGACATCATCCGGCTGACATGCACGGTTCGCGACTGCTGGCCCGCCGGCCAACCCCGCCCGGCGCTCCAGTCGAGGGAGCGCTGTGCGGCCGAATGGGCCGAATGCACGCGGTAATAGAAGACGACCCATCCGTCGTAGCCCTGCTCGTCGGGGCCGCCGTGGCGGTGGTACCGGGATTCCGCGGCCATGCCGATACCTGCGTAGACACGGTCGCCGAACGACCCTGGTTCCACGGTCCAGCTGAGCTCGACCCGATCCCCGCGCACCTCGCGTTGGCGGTTGCCTCCATGGGGATGTAGCCACCAACACAGCTCCCTGCCGTAGGCGTCCGTTCCAGAGCACCGGAAGATGACGCGGTCGCCGGGATAAAGCGTCCGACCGGCGTGCACGGTGGTGCCCAGCCGCTGGCTTCGCCGGGTCCGCCGCGTCCTCGCGCCCTGGTCGTCCGCGACGGACACGATGCCGGCGTAGCCGAAGCCGGCCGGATCAACGTCGGAATCGGAAATGCCTTCGGTCATGGGTCGCACGCGGTTCTCCGTTCGGTCTGTGCCAGCGGCTGCCGATCACTGTGGGCCAGGTTCGACGCAATGGTGTGAAAGGACGGCGTTGTGGCCCGCCCGTTTCCGGTGTCGGGGGGACCGGAAACGGGCGGGCCAGCGCCCCTGGGAGGGGTCTTGGGACGGTCGCCGACGCGCGATGGTTCGACCGTAAGAGGGAACCTCCGTGGGGTTGTGCGCCGAGCTGATCGGGGCGATTCGCGCCACCGTTGCTCAGCGGGATCGTCGCCGGGGTCTGGGGCGACAACCGATGAACAGAAGACTAACGACAAATCCGGCATTTCGCCACTGACGGGTACCCGGTCCCGACAAACAGTCCGGGCCACCGGTCGACGTCCGGCCGGCGCCCTGCGCGTCCGGCCGCGGCGGACAGTGCGGATCCGGTGTCGTCGATGACGTAGCGACTACTGGCAGGGCTGAATGGCAGGGCAGGAGGGGTCAAGTGACCCGGCCGCTCGGATCGACGGCGCAATAGGCTGGCACCACAGGGTTTTCGTGCCCTGAAAGGGATGATCGCCATGGCTGCGCCGGTGGGGACCCTTCGGATAGAGCCGGCCGAGCAACTCGAGGCAATCGGTCAGGCGGTCATCACCACCGATGTCAACGGTGTCGTCGTGTACTGGAACCGAGCCGCCCAGGATCTGTACGGCTGGACGCCGGCGGAGGCGGTCGGCCGCAACATCGCGTCGCTCACCGTGCCAGAGGTGGCTCAGGATGTGGCGGCCGACATCATGGCCGCGCTGCGGGACGGGATCGCCTGGTCGGGTGGATTCCCGGTACGTCGGAAGGACGGCAGCAGGTTCCCGGCGCTGGTCACCGATGCCGGCATCTATCGCGACGGCACACTGGTCGGGATCATCGGCGTCTCGACCAACCTCGGAACGGCGCTTCGACCGCTGTTGGAACGTTCGACCGACGCCGCCATCGTGATGCGGTCCGACGCCGTCGTCACCTACGCCAGCCCGGCGGTCCGGCAATTGTTCGGCTGGCGGGAGGAAGAGATCATCGGGCAGTCGATCGTCCCGTTACTGCACCCGGACGACAGGGAGGCCCTCGGTCACTTCTTGCAGAAGGTCCTTGCCGATCCTGGCGCCCATCCACCCCTGGAATTGCGGGTCCGGCACGGCGATGGGTGGGACTGGGCGGAGGCGGCATTGACGAATCTGCTCGACGACCCGGTTGTCCGGGGCGTGGTCTGCAACCTGCGCCTGAGCCCGCGGCGCGAGGCGCATGACGCGGCCATGATCGTCGTCCAGCAACTTCAAACGGCGCTGGAGTCACGGGTGATCATCGAGCAGGCGAAGGGCTTTCTCGCCGGCAGGGGCGCGATCAGCACGGACGAGGCGTTCGGTCGCCTGCGTCAGTACGCCCGAGCCCATCACCTGCCGATCCGTGACGTCGCCCGCGGGGTGATGAACGGTGATCTCCTCACCGGTTCTGCGGATACATGATCACTGGGCGGTGGGTCGGCACGGGGCCGCTGATCAGGCGCCGACTTGCACGTCGTCGGCTGCGTGTCGCGCCAGTAGCGCGTCGATCGCCGCTGGAGCGAGAACCGACTGAATCACCATCGCGCTCGCACCACGAACCCCTGCACGGGGACCGGTGTGGCTTCGCACGATGCGCAAATGCTGGGTCGCCAACGGGGGCGAGCGGTGGTAGACGACCTCACGGACGCCGGCAAGTAGGTGTTCGCCGGCCTCTGCGAGCGAGCCGCCGATAGCGATCACCGACGGGTTGAGCAGGTTCACGCAGGTGGCCAGTACCGCGCCGAGATCCCGGCCAGCCTGCCGAACCGCCTGCAGCGCAACGACGTTCCCCTGCTTGATGAGCTCGATCACCTCTGCGGTCGAGCGGACGTCCAGGCCGCTCGCTTGTAACCGGGCGGCGATGGCCGGACCCGCAGCAACGGCCTCGAGGCAGCCGATATTCCCGCACGTGCATTCTGCCGTCGAATCGCCCACCGCGCGCACGTGTCCCAGATCGCCGGCGGAGCCCTGTGCGCCTCGGTTGAGCTGACCGTCTGAAACAATGCCGGCACCGATTCCGGTGGCAATCTTGACGAACAACAGATGGCGAACGTCGCGCCAGCCGGCATCGAACTCACCCAACGCCATCAGGTTGACGTCGTTGTCCACAAGCACTGGGGCTGCGACGTGTTCGGCGAAGTGGCCGGGTATATCGAACCCATCCCATCCGGGCATGATGGGCGGGTTGTTCGGGCGCCCCGTGGCGAATTCGACCGGCCCGGGCACGCCGATGCCAACGCCCGCCACGTCCCTTTCGTTCGGCCGGCGGAGTCCAAGATCGATGCCCAGGCTCGTCCACAGCCGGCCGAGCACGGCCTCCGGTCCGTCGGCGATGTCCACCGCCTCGGTCGACTCGCCGATGACTTCGGCACCGAGGTCGGTCACCGCAACAGTGGCGTGGGTGGCGCCCAGGTCGGCGGCCAGCACGACCCTGGAATGCGGATTGAAGGCGAACCTGGTGGGCGGACGCCCGCCGGAGGACCGCGCCTCGCCGGCCGGTGCGACCAGGCCGGTGGCAATCAGCTCGTCGACGCGGGCGGTGATGGTGGATCGGCCCAATCCGGTGAGCTCGGCAAGCTCGGATCTGGTCCGACCGCCGCCGTCGCGCAGCAGCTGGAACAGGTCTCCCGACGCAAGCGAACTAGGACGAGGCGCCGTCATCGTGACAGTCAACCACACTTCTGCATACGGCTGGACGACTTCCAGATCACAGTTGACTACTTTTGCTTGACCAATGAACAAAAGTGTGGTTACGGTCTGCGCATGCTCCCGGTCGACGAAGACCAGACCACCGTTCCGCTGCTGGAAATGCGCGGGATCGTGAAGGTTTTCCCCGGCGTGCGCGCGCTCGACGGGGTGGATCTGGAGGTCAGGGCTGGCGAGGTGCACTGCCTGCTCGGTCAGAACGGCGCCGGCAAGTCGACGCTGATCAAGGTGCTGGCCGGCGCTGCACTGCCCGACGATGCGGGACGAGGTGCTCTGGAACGGCGAGCCGTTCGCTGTCCTCGCCCGTGGCCGCCATGCAGCTGGGCATCGCGACCATCTACCAGGAACTCGACCTGGTCGACGGCCTGTCGGTGGGCGAGAACATCATCCTCGGGCACGAGCTGGCAACTGCAGGGTTCTCGCGGCGCACGGAGACCCGGCGTCGGTCCCGAGAACTGCTGACCCGGCTGGGGCATCCGGAGATCTCGGCCGGTCGGGAGGTCGGCACTCTGTCGGCGGCAGGCAAGCAGATCGTCTCCATGGCCAGGGCGCTGTCGCGTGACGCTCGGCTGATCGTGATGGACGAGCCATCCGCCGTGCTCGACGGCGAGGAGGTGGACAACCTGTTCCACGTCATCACCGACCTGGCAACGGCAGGCGTCGCCGTCGTCTACATCTCGCACCGGCTGGAGGAGATCCGCCGCATCGGTGATCGCGTCACCGTGTTGAAAGACGGACGCAGTGTCGGCTCTGGACTGCCCGCGCGGGAGACTCCGACCTCAGAGCTGATCAGGCTGATGACCGGTCGATCCATCGAGTACGTATTTCCCCCTCGCTCTGCCGCGCCGCCGGACCCGGCGACGGCGCCGCTGCTCTCGGTGCAGGGTCTGGCTCGGCGCACCGAATTCGACGGGCGTCAGTTTCGACGTCCGACCGGGCGAGATCGTTGGACTGGCAGGGCTTGTCGGGGCGGGCAGGAGCGAGATCGTCGAGACGGTCTTCGGTGCACGGCGGGCGGACAGCGGCAGCGTCGCCGTCGACGGGAAGCCGCTGCGCAACGGCTCGGTGCGGTCTGCCGTGCGGGCCGGTGTCGGGCTTTGTCCGGAGGAGCGGAAGTCGCCAGGGCCTGATCCTGGATCAGGCGGTCTACCACAACATCTCGTTGGCCACGATCGGGAGGTTCGCAGTCGCCGGGTTCAGCCGCGACGCTGCGGAGCGCACGGCCGCCATGGAGGTGGGCGAGACCGTCGACATCCGGCCTGCGGACCCCGACCGCGTGGTCCGGACGCTGTCCGGCGGAAACCAGCAGAAGATCGTGCTGGCCCGCTGGTTGCTGCGGCGATGCCGGGTGCTGCTGCTGGACGAACCGACCCGCGGCGTCGATGTCGGGCGCGCGCAGCGAGATCTACGTCCTCATCAGGCGACTGGCGGATTCCGGAGTCGCTGTGGTGGTGGTGTCCAGCGAGGTCGAGGAAGTGCTCGGACTGTCGGACCGGGTGCTGGTGGTGCGCGGCGGGGCGAGTCGCTGCACGACGGCCCGGCCCAAGACATCGACGAGAACCAGGTGCTCGGCTCTGGTGATGGGAGGAACCGCGGCATGACCGAGAAGAGTTCCGACGGCGCTCGGCTGACGGACGGTGTGACCGACGCCGAACAGCCGGCCAGGGCGGTGGCTGCCGAGATCGCCCCGACCGTCACCGGTGAGTCCTCCCGGCGGTCGCTGCCCTCGGGGGTGATGCGCAACCTCGGACTGGTGATCGCACTGGTCTTCTTGTGCATCGTCGGTGTGATCACCGCTGGCGACCGATTCGCCAGCACCGACAACGTTCTGACCATCCTCCGTCTCGCCTCGGTGATCGGGGTCGTGTCCATCGGCATGACGTTCGTCATCACCGCCGGGGGAATCGATCTGTCGGTCGGTGCTGTTGTCGGGCTGGCATCGGTTTGGGCGACGACCTCCGGCACCCAACTGCTGGCCAACGATGTGCACTGGACGATCATGGTCAGCACCGCGCTGTTGGTGGGCACGGCGGCCGGGCTGATCAACGGCCTGATGGTGGCCTACGGGCGGATAGTGCCGTTCATCGCCACGTTGGCCATGATGGCGGCCGCCCGCGGCCTGGCCGAGATCCTCGCCAATCGGCAGACCCAGATCATCAGGGTCAAGGGCTTCCTCGAAGTCTTCACCGGTGACCTGTTCGGAGTTCCGGTGTTGGTCTGGGTCTTCGCAGCCGTTGCCGTGGCCGGCTGGATCCTGTTGAACCGCACGACTTTCGGACGCCGCACCTTCGCTGTCGGCGGTAATCCGGAGGCCGCCAGGCTGGCCGGCGTCCGGGTGAAGAAGCAGACCATGATGCTCTACGGTCTGGTCGGCCTATCGGCCGGCATCGCCGGGGTGATGATCATGGCGAGAACCACGGCGGGATCGTCCACGCACGGCACCCTGTACGAATTGGACGCGATCGCGGCGGTGGTGATCGGCGGGACGCTGCTGTCCGGTGGTCGGGGCACCATCGTCGGAACCGTGTTCGGCGTGCTGATCTTCACCACGCTCACCAATGTTTTCACCCTGAACAACCTGTCGATCTCCGCCCAGGCCATCGCGAAGGGCGTGATCATCGTGGTGGCGGTGCTGCTCCAACAGCGGGTAGCCGCCAGATCGCGCGGCGGCTGACCGACGGCACCGGCGCCCCGCGCGCCGGGGATTCGCGCCAGTGTCAGGCGCAGCTAAACACCCTCGCACCAGACAGGAACGGGCGATCGTCTGTCGCCCTGGTCGTCTCGCGCGGCCGCTCGTCCCACGTCCACCGATCCAGAGCCTCTCGATCGCCGTCACAACGAAGTGAAGGAGCGTCACCATGTCCCGCCTGCCCCGCCTGTCCCGTCCATCCCAAGGGTGGACCGTCTCCGGAACGCACCCCGTGCTGCGCACGATCACCCTGGTCGCCGTCGGCGCCCTGGCGCTGACCGCCTGTACCAACTCCTCCTCCGGTTCCACCAGCAGTTCGTCCGCGGCGACCAGTGCGGCCGCTGCGACGAGTGCCGGCGGATCGGCTACCGGAACCGCTGCAGCAGGGGAGAAGATCCGGATCGGATTCTCCGCGCCGGCAGCTGACCATGGCTGGATGGGTTCGATCACCAAGTCTGCCGAGGCAGAGGCCGCCGCGCTCGGGGATGTCGACCTGATCGTCGCCGAAGGCACCAACGACGTCAATCTTCAGATCAGCCAGGTGGAGACCTTTATCAACGACAAGGTCGACGCGATCGTGCTCTTGCCATTTGACGGCGCTGCCATGACCGATGTGGCTCAGAAGGCGATGAACGCAGGCATCCCGGTGATCAACGTCGACCGCGAGTTCTCCAGCCCGTTCGCCGCGCGCTCGACCATCCTCGGCGACAACTACGGCATGGGCGTTTCGGCGGGCACCTACATCTGCGAACAACTCGGTGACAAGCCCGATGCGGTGGTGGCCGAGATCGCCGGCATCGACTCACTTCCCCTGACGCAGGACCGGTCGCGCGGCTTCGCCGATGCGCTGGCAGATTGCGGACTCAAGGTGTCCAACCGCGTCTCCGCCGAGTTCACGGTGGAGTCCGGCGAGGCAGCGGCGTCGAACCTGCTGCAGGCAGCGCCGAAGATCGATGCTCTGTGGAACCATGATGACGACCAGGGTGTCGGTGTGATGGCGGCCATCAAGAACGCCGGGCGCAGCGAATTCATCATGGTCGGCGGCGCTGGCTCGGCGAACGTCATGCGTGACATCCAGGCCGATAACACCGTTCTCAAGGCGACCGTGATCTACCCGTCGACCCAGGCCGCGGACGGCATCCGGTTGGCTCGACTGCTGGTCAAGGACGAAGCACTGGGCGATCTGGTCGAGGTCGAGGTGCCGCGCCAGATCAAGCTGTACGCGCCCGTCGTGACCAAGGAAAACGTCGAGCAGTACCTGCCGACCGCCTTCGAGTCCTGAGTCCGCCGATTCATCAGACTGCGCCCCGTCGGCCGGCAGGTCAGAACCGGTCGACGGGTGTGCAGAGGGAGAGCCATGACAAGCAAGGGCATTCCCGTTCTCCGGGTGGCCATGATCGGTCACGCGTTCATGGGGGCCGCTCACTCACAGGCGTGGCGAACTGCTGGTCACGTGACGCGGTTGCCGCTGCAACCGGAAATGACGGTTGTCGTCGGTAGAGAGCAGGGCGCCGCCCAGTTGGCCGCGGAGCGCCTCGGATGGCATCGAGGGCACGGCCGACTGGCGGACGGCCGTCGATCGTGACGACATCGACCTGGTGGACATCTGCACACCGGGTGACACCCACGCCGAGATTGCCATCGCCGCGCTGGCCGCCGGCAAGCATGTCCTGTGCGAGAAGCCTCTCGCCAATAGCGTGGCAGAGGCGGAGCTGATGGTGGCGGCGGCGCGGTCGGCCCCAGCGGCGCAGGCCATGGTGGGCTTCACCTACCGGCGTACCCCGGCTGTCGCGCTGGCCCGCCAGCTGGTCGCCGACGGCACGATCGGCGCTGTTCGACAGGTCCGCGCGCAGTATCTGCAGGATTGGCTGGCCGACGAGAACGCGCCGCTCACCTGGCGTCTCGACAAGGCAAGGGCCGGATCCGGGGCACTCGGCGATATCGGTGCGCACATCATCGATGCCATCGAGTTCGTGACCGATGAGCGATTGACCGGTGTTTCGGGTCTGGTCGAAACGTTCGTCAAACAGAGACCTGTCGCCGCCGAGGGCGGAACCGGGACCACCCTTGGTGGTACCGCCGGTGCCGGGTTCGGGCCAGTCACCGTGGACGACGCGGCCCTGTTCTACGGTCGGCTGGAGTCGGGCGCATTGGCTTGTTTCGAAGCCACCCGATTTGCACTGGGCCGGAAGAACGCTCTGCGATTCGAGATCAACGGAACGCTAGGGAGTCTCGCCTTCGATTTCGAGAACATGAACGTTCTGGAGCACTACGACGGACGACTCCCGGCGGCTGGAGCGGGTTTCACCAGGATCTTGGTGACGGAGCCGTCGCACCCTTACCTGTCATCATGGTGGCCACCCGGGCACGGGCTCGGCTATGAACACGGATTCACTCACCAGGTCATCGATCTGGTAACGGCGATCGCCTCAGGTCATGCCGCCCGACCGAGCTTCCTGGACGGTTTGCACGTGCAACGTGTACTGGCTGCGGTGGAGGCCAGCTCGGCCGCAGAGAGCATTTGGCAGTCCATTCCCGACGAGGAGCACTGACATGGCGCGTCCGATCACCCTGTTCACCGGCCAATGGGCCGACCTGCCGTTCGAGGAGGTGGCCCGACTGGCGGCCGGGTGGGGATACGAGGGCCTGGAAATCGCCTGTTGGGGAGACCACCTCGACGTGTGGCGGGGTGCGGAGGACGACGACGTACATCCAGGGTCGCCGCAAGATTCTTGACAGGTATGGGCTCTCGGTGTTTGCCATCTCGAATCACCTGACGGGACAGGCGGTCTGCGACGACCCGATCGACGTCCGCCACCGCGACATCCTGCCGGGCCGGATTTGGGGCGATGGTGATCCGGAGGGGGTGCGCGAGCGGGCGGCAGAGGAAATGAAAATGACCGCCCGAACCGCGGCACGGCTGGGTGTCGACACTGTCATCGGCTTCACCGGCTCGTCCGTGTGGAAGTACGTGGCGATGTTCCCGCCGGCTTCGCAGGAATTGATCGACGCCGGATACCGGGACTTCGCCGATCGATGGAACCCTATTCTCGATGTATTCGACGAGGTTGGCGTCAGGTTCGCCCACGAGGTCCATCCGAGCGAGATCGCGTACGACTACTACACAACGGAGCGCATGCTGGAGGCGATCGCGCACCGGCCGGCCTTCGGCTTGAACTGGGATCCCAGTCACTTCATTTGGCAAGGTCTGGACCCGGTGATGTTCCTGTGGGATTTCCGCGACCGGATCTATCACGTCGACTGCAAGGATTCCAAGCTCCGGATCGGGAACGGGCGTCGCGGCGTCCTCGGTTCCCACCTTCCCTGGGCGGACCCCAGACGCGGTTGGGACTTCGTCTCGACCGGACACGGTGACGTGCCATGGGAGGATTGCTTCCGGATGCTGAACACCATCGGCTACGCGGGACCGCTGTCGGTCGAGTGGGAAGACGCCGGGATGGACAGGTTGGTCGGCGCCCCGGAAGCGCTCGAGTTCGTCAAACGTCTGGCCTTCGCCCCACCATCCGCCGCGTTCGACGCAGCGTTCTCCAACCAGGGGTAGCCGCGGCGATGTCGATTTCGGCGGCGGGACAGGCAATTCTGTCCCGCCGCCGGTCTTGTCCACACCCTGCGTCACGCCGATGTTGGATCCGTTCGTGGGGGTCGACGTCCTCAACCGGCTTCCCGCCGCAATTCGTCAGGAATGGGTGGCGCGGGTGCCGCCGTCGGCGTCGGTGAGCAGCGCTCTGAGGTCCTGGCAGAGCTGGTCGGCGGCTCGTTCGGCGGAGGCGGAGACCCCGCCCATGCCGAAGAAGCCGTGGATGAGATCGGGGTACTCCCGCAGGACGGTCGGTACGCCGGCCGCGTCCAACACCTTTGCGTAGGCGAGGTTCTGGTCGAGCAACGGGTCGTGGTGCCCGATGCCGATGACGGCCGGGGCCAGGTTGGCGTGGCTGGGCGCGTACATGGGGGACACCCGTGGGTCGATGGTCAGGCTGAGATCATTCCCGAGGTACTGGCGTTCGACCCAGTCGTCCTGCCCGGTGAAGAATCCGTCGTCATCGGAATTGACGTCGTTGGCGTCGACGTCGGCGCCCGCGAGTCCGCCAGTGGAGTCGACCTTCGGGTAGGCGACGGCCAGGCCGGCGGCGAGGTCGACGGCGGGGTAGATCAGCAGTTGAGCGGCGAGTGGCCGGCCGGTGTCGCGGCAGTGCACCGCCACGCTCGCGGCGAGATTGCCGCCGGCGCTGTCACCGGCGAGCGCGATCCGGTCGATGCGGCCGCCGAGTTCGTCGATGTGGTCGTAGGCCCACTCGGTCGCTGCGATGCAGTCGTCGTAGCCGGCCGGGAAGGGGTTCTCGGGGGCCAGGCGATAGTCCACGTGCACCACCACGGCCCCGACCGTGGCGGCCAGCCGGCGGGCGTGGCCGTCGTGCGAGTCGAGGTCGCCGATGATCCAGCCGCCCCCGTGGAAGAAGATGATCGTTGCGCCAGTGGGGTTCTCGGGCCAGTACACCCGGACCGGGATGTCGCCGGCCTGGCCGGGGACGGACCGCTCGTCGATGCGTGCCACACCCTTCAACACCGGCGGGTAGTAACGGGCCCTGATCTCGACGCCGCGTTGGCGCGCCTCCGGCCCGGTGGTGTCCTTGAACAGCGGGGGCTCGCCGTTGTCCTGCATGGCCTGCATCATCTGGGCGATTTCGGGGTCGAGCATGGTGTCCTCCTACGGGGTTGTCTGTGGGTGGGTGCGCGATTCCCGGCGGCCACCGGGTTGGGGTGGCCGCCGGATGACATCGGCGCGGATTCTGGGTCAGGCGGCGGTGGTGGCCAGGTGGCGCTCGGGCTTGCCGAGGTCGTGCATGTGGGTCTTGTAGGTCTCCCGCATGGTCAGCCCGGCGATCGTGGCGACCAGTGAGGCGGCGCAGCCGAAGATCGCGACGGGCACCCAGTTGGCCAGGGTCGGCCCGGCCAGGATGGCGGCGATCGAGGGGGCGAACCCGCCGAGGGCGAATCCGAACTGGGTACCGACGGCCACGCCGGACATCCGGACCTTGGTGGAGAACTGCTCGCCGAACAGGGCGAACCCGACGCCGCCGTAGGCGGGGTAGACGATTCCGGACAGCAGGATGCCGACAACGAAAACGAGCACAATGTTGCCCTGGCTGACAGCCCAGATGAACGGCCACACCAGCGCCGCGGACCCGAGGGCACCGACCAGGAACACGGGCTTGCGGCCGATGCGGTCGCCCAGCAGTCCCCAGAGCGGGATGGTCACCAGGGCGACAAGGTTGGCCGCGATGATCATCCACAGCAGGCTGGTCCGGGACAGTCCGATCGTGGTGACGCCATAGGTCAGGGCGTAGATGCTGAAGATGGTGCTGATCACGGAGACGAGGGCGGCGAACAGCACCTTGAACACGTCGGGGGTGTAGCTGCGGAACAGCGCCTTGAGCGGTGCGGTGGGCACCTCGTCGTGTTGCTGTTCCTCGGCGAAGGCCGGGCTCTCGTGCAGGGTGCGCCGGATCCACCAGCCGACGAAGACGACGACGGCACTGAGCAGGAACGGGATGCGCCAGCCCCAGGACAGCAGCTGCGCCTCGGGCAGCGCGGCGATGGGGATGAAGACGGCCGTGGCCAGGATGTTGCCGCCCTGGGTGCCGGCGAGGGTGAAGCTGGTGAAGAACGCCCGCCGGTTGGCTGGTGCATGTTCCAACGAGGTGGAGCTGGCGCTGGACTGCTCACCGGACACGGCCAGGCCCTGGCAGACCCGCAGAACGAGCAGCAGGATCGGTGCGGCGAAACCGATCTGGTCGTAGGTGGGGAGCACGCCGATCAGGAAAGTCGCCAGCCCCATCCCGAACAAGGTGATGAACAGGACCGTCTTCCGGCCGATGGTGTCACCGAGGTGACCCATGATGAACGAGCCGATCGGCCGGGCCACGTACGCCACCCCGAAGGTGGCCAGCGACGCGATGGTGGCGGCCGCTGTGTTACCGGCCGGGAAGAAGATCTTGGGAAAGATCAGCGCGGCCGCAGTCCCGTAGATGAAGAAGTCGTAGTACTCCAGAGCGCTGCCGATCCACGCGCTGATCGCGGCTTTCCGCGGCGTCTTCCGCAGTTGCGGCTCGGGTGAACCCACCGGTTCCACCAAGGTCTCAGGCATGGTTGTCCACCAGGGCCGGGGTTGATGATGTGTTCACGCTAGTCCTCCTTGACTCGGTTTTCGGTGCCTGAGTAAGAAGTCTCGGACCAATCGTGATAAGTGTCCAATACCAATGCTAGCTTGCAGTGATCGCAGCTGCTTATCACTGACTGGGGAGGCCGGACATGGAGTTGAGATGGCTGACGGCGTTCGTCACGGTCGCGGAGGAACTCAACTACCGACGTGCCGCGGAGCGGCTGCACGTCGCTCAGCCGGCGATCAGCCAACAGATCATGAATCTGGAAAAGGACTTGGGAGTCAAGCTTTTCGACCGCAACAACCGCTCGGTGCAGCTCACCGATGCCGGTGATGCCTTCCTGGCGCCATGCCTCTCGGCCCTCAGGGCGCTGGAGAACGCCGGGCTGTCCGCTCGCAACGCGGGCACCGGCGAATACGGCAAGGTCAGGCTGGGCTTCAACGCCGGCTTCACCACCGACCACCTGGTCACCCTGGTCGAGGTGCTCCGCCGCGAGCACCCCCATCTCGAGCTCACCATCGACACCTCCAGGCGAACGCCGGACATCCTGCAAATGCTCAGAGATCAGGAGTTGGACGCCGGGCTCGTCGGCGGCCCCGCCAAGGGAGCCGGACTGGAGAAGCGGAAAATCTCCACGACGCGACTCGGCGTCGTGCTGCGAACAAACGCACCAGCTCGCGGGGGCCGATTCGGTGCCGGTGCAGGCGCTCGGGAACGAACACCTGGTCCTGCTCGAGTCCACGCCGGGCTGGTCGATCCGACGGATGGTCGACGATGCGCTGGAACGAGCCGGCGTCACCCCGTACGCGATCACCACCGTGGCCGACGGAATGACCATGTTGGCGTTTGTCGCGGCCGGCGTCGGGATCGGGTTCTCGTCCCTGAACGCGGCCGCGTTGACGCCGCGACACCTGCGGATGATTCCCCTCGCCGAGGGTTCCGACGTCACCACCAGCCTGGTCTGGAAGTCCTCGAATGAAACACCCGCGTTGCGCATGGTGATCGCCGCGGTGGAGCAGCATCTCGTGGTGAAGGCCGCCGCCCGCTGACTCACCATGGTCGATGCCGTTCGGGCGTCCGCGAGTTCAAGCTGTACCAGCTATCGCACGGCCGCGGCGTGGTGGCCCCAGCAGGATTCGAACTGCGACACACGGTTTAGGAAACCGATGCTCTATCCCCTGAGCTATGAGGGCTGACCTGCACAAACACCGTATATCAAGATCCTCCATGCCTCCCGCATGCCATTCGCAAGGGCGTACGGGTTGCAAGCGGGACCGCTACGAGGATACGTGGCTCGGGTGAGCGAAGCGTCCGGGGTCACAGGTTGCTCGGCTACTGATGGCGCGGTGCTGAGGACGGCCTGCATTGGCATCCCGCACCCCGTTGAATTTCTCCAAGGCCAGCAGGACCGTCACGGTGCTGTCGGGCGACGTGGCCTAACCGGACCCAGCAATCGTCCGGCAGGCCTTTGGACAATTGGTCTGGGGGCAGGTCACCGTTCTGCTCCAGATTTACGACCCAGCCGCCCGGGAGTGATACGCGGACCAGGCCGCCATTGAGGAGAAATCTGGACCGCCGGTCATGACCAGTCCAGCTGGACCGCAAATTCCAGTGAAAGCCAAGACTACCGACGTTAACTGGCCGGCAGTGCTGATGGCCGTGCACGGCACGTCGAGGGTCTTCTGCACCGGCGGGCATCAATGGGATCGAACGAGCCGGCACCCACGTATTTGGGGACGCCGCGTGCTTCGATCAGCGTTTCGGTTCCCGGCGGTGTCGCCCCGCGAGATAGATGTCGACGGCTCGTTTGCTGGTGCGCCAAGTGCCGTCTATCCGATCTCGGCGTCGAGCCGACCTCGGGTGGCCGCCTGCCGAAGCGCGGGATAACTGATTTCCGGGCCGGCCAGGGATCGCAGCGGCACCAGTCCGGGCCGGCCCTGCGATGCTCGGAACGACTAGTCGCTGGAGATTTTCGAGCACGGATCGTGCGATCAATTCGCGAGAGGGCCGAGGTCGTCGTGATCAGCGCGGTCCAGCGCGGTCAGGTACCGTCCCGCGCTTATAGATGATGGCCGGCGGCCAGCCAGACGCACCAGGATGAGGTTCAGTACCAGTCTCCGACCCGACCGTTGCCGTCGATGAACGGATGGATCCGCTCGAAGGAACAGTGCAATCTGGCCAAGGTCAGCGGCACCTCTCGCGCCGGCACTTCGTGTGACTTCTCGCTTGGAGCAAGGCGGCTTACGTCGCTAACCCAGGAGGCGAGCTCACCGGGTATGTCGGTCCAGGTCGACGGGATCCCGCCCCCGAAGGGGTGGATGTCGTGGCGGCGGAAGCTGCCCGGTGTTCAACCCGGATGCATCCGGGTGGGGTGCCACCTCCCACACCGGGCCGAGGGCGACCGTATGAATGTGCCGGATCTCGGTGACGGTGATCAGATGCCATGATCTCATCCGTCTGTGGTCAAGGCCTGGGTGTACACCCATCTCGCGGCCTGCCCGTAACCGGCGACCTCCCGGAGTCCCGTAGTTCCTTGGCGCCGACGGCTCGGCCGGTGTCCAGCAACGCCTCGACCTCCCGCAGGATCAGGGTGTTGCCCTCGATCGCGGTAGAGTTGTGCGCCTCCAGATGCCAGATGTCATCCCAGATCCCTGCCGCTTCGATGGGCGACGGCAGCCCGCCCAGACGGGCCAAGTCTGCTGCGGCAGCCTCGAAACGGGCGTAAACATCTGCCCGTCGAGGTCGACCGCGTGGCGGCATTCCACTCCCAATTTGTCACAGCAGTGAGTTGGCTAAACATACAACACAACTTTCGGAGTGGGTTCACCGCGGGCGTGCCAGCGCCGTGGTGCAGAACAGTGGGCTCGCGGGCGCAGTGCTCCTGGCCCTGGCAGATCCCGCCATCAGTTGCGGTGCAGTGAAAGTGCTGGTCAACGCCTGGCATTGGGTGAACGGATTCGCTATCGGTGTGAATCGTCTTAGGAGACCGATGCTTTATCCCCTGAGCTATGAGGGCTGACCTGCGCAAACACCGTATATCAAGATCCTCCGTGCCGTCCGCGTGCCATTGGTAGTACTGCGGGTAGCAAGCGGGACCGCTACGAGGATACGCGGCCCGGGTGGGCGAAGGGTCCGGGGTCACAGGTTGCTTCGACTACTGATGGCGCGGTGCTCAAGGACGGCCTGCTCTGGCATCGCGCGGCAATATCGCGCAGGCCATCTTCGGTGTGTCGTCACCGCGGGCGGCAATGCGGTCGAGTTGATCTTTCACGCCGAGACCGTCAAGCCCGTCACGGGTGAGATTGTGGCTCTGGCGGTGCCGTAACCGGCAATCGGGGAGGTGGTGTCCACCCACGACCGAGACCGGAGAAATAGTCCGAGAGTCACCAGGAGACGCTGATGCCGTCGTTCTGGCGGACTGAAGGTCACCTGCGACAGATTCCTGATGATCTCGGTGTCCAGGACATTGTGCGTGGTCTGTACTCCCAGGACCGTGCAGCCCGCTGCTTGTGCGGCTGAGACACCAGCAGGGGCGTCCTCGAACACCAAACAGTCGTGAGGTGCGTAACCCAGTACTCGTGCCCCGGTGAGAAATGGCTCGGGGTGCGGCTTTCCGTGGGTGATGTCGTCCGCGGTGATTATCGTTTTGGGTGTTGGGAGGCCCGCGGCCTTGAGCCTGGCAGTCGCCAACGGAGTGGAGCAACTGGTGACGATGGCCCAGCGTTGGGCCGGCAGGGTGCTCATGGCGGCGGCCGCGCCAGGTAGGGCCGTGACGTCGACGGTGTCAGTGGTTTCGAGGTCCAGCAATGCCTGGTTGAGTTCACGGATCCGGTCTTCGCTGATGCTGGGATCGATTAGCTGCAGGATGCGATTGCCGGGCATGCCGTGGTACTTGCCGACGATCTCGGCGGGATCGCGTCCCATGAGCTGGGCGATCTGGTGCCAACTGCGATCAACGCTCGCGGTGGAGTCCACGAGTGTGCCGTCGAGGTCGAAGAGCACAGCCTGGGTCAGCACTGTCGGCATGTGAGATCGGGTCCTTTCATCGGTCGACAGGCGCCCTGTCACGAGGTGTGTTCAGCGGAACTCGGCGTAGGGGCGGGCGCGTCGCGATCTGCAGACATCCTTCCAGGCGTCGCATTGCCGAGTCGGCAAGGTGAGTCTGGCGCAGAAGGAGCCGAGAAATTCGGATGCGTGGCAATTCGGTGGGTCGATGCCGATCACTGCTGCTGCTGTTGATGTTCTCCAGGGTGGCCCGGGCACCTCTCTCGTACAGGGACTGCAGCGCGGCAAGGTAGGGGCCAGTGAACTTTTCGTTGTCGGCGAGGTCACCGAACACGGAACGGATCTGAATGAAGGCGTCGGGTTGGTTCCGTTGTCGCTGGGCGGCGGCGGTGAGCTGGTCTTTGAGCTTGTCGACCACGTCGATCGGGTTGCCCTGCTCGTCCACACCTTCGGCGTACCGGGCCCAGCTCGCGACGACCGCAGCGGACCGGGTGATGTCGCCGCCGGTCGCCAGCTGTTCCCGGACCACCGGCAGCAGGAAGGTGGGGATCCGGTCGGACGTGAAAGCGCAGTTCCGGGTGACGGTGTCCCGGACGCCGGGGTTGGAGAACCGTTCCAGCAGTGTGGTCGGTAGGTGTCGAGGTCGATTCCGGGCACGGGGGCCAGGGTAGGGGTGGCCTCCGGGTCATATAGTCGAGCAGGAACCGGGCGAAGGTGGGGTCCTGGGCGACGTCGTGGACGAGGCGGTACCCGGCGAGGTAGCCGAGGTAGGACATGGCCTGGTGGGTGGCGTTGAGCAGCCGCAATTTCATCAGCTCGTAGGGTTCGACGTCGGGCACCAGTTGCACCCCGACGTCTTCCAGTGGCGGCCGGCCGGCGGTGAAGTCGTCCTGCAGCACCCACTGGACGAACGGTTCGGACAGCACCGGCCAGCCGTCGTCGATGCCGTAGCGGGTGGCGATAGTGGCCTGGTCCTCGTCGGTGGTGGCCGGGGTGATGCGGTCGACCATGGAGTTGGGGAACCTGACCTGATCGGCCACCCAGTCACCGAGTTCTCGGGTCCCGTAGCCGTGCGAAGGCGGTGAACACTCGCTCCGCGAGGTGTCCGTTGCCCTGGATGTTGTCGCAGGACATGATCGTGAACGCGGGCAGCCCGCGGTCCCGGCGCCGGGCCGAGCCCTTCGGTGATCAACCCGAAGACGGTGCCCGGTACGGCACCCGGCTGCAGGTCCGCGGCCACTGCCGGGTTGGTGGCGTCGAACTCGCCGGTGACGAGGTCGACGTTGTACCCGCCCTCGGTGACGGTGAGGGAGACGATTCGGGTGGCGGGGTCGGCGAGTTTCTCGAGAACCGCCTCTGGGTCGTCCGGCGCGAAAAGGTATTGCACGATGGAGCCGATCACCCGGGGCTCCCAGGTGCCGTCGGGGTGCTTCAGCACCAAGGTGTAGAGGCAGTCCTGGTCGCCATGACCTGCTGCATCCGCCGGTCCGACGGTAAGACCCCGACCCCGCAGATACCCCAGTCGAGCGCTTGGCCCTGATTCATCAACGTGTCCAGGTACATGGCCTCGTGGGAGCGGTGGAACGCGCCGACCCCGAAATGCACGATGCCGGTGGTGACCTTCGCGCGGTCGTAGGTGGGGACGGGAATGTGCGTGGTCGGCAACGCAGCGCTGGATAGGGCACGCATGACGTGGGCTCCTCTAGGGGCGTCGAGAGGGCAGGAGTGGGGGTGGGTGCGACAAATCAGCTCCAGTGGGGGAGTTGGCGTTTGCTCACTTCGTGGGGCGACCTATGACGGTCGCTTGTTGCAGGGTGGTGTTGACGCTGGTCAGGAGCTGAGTCCAGGCCTGCTCGAACTTCTGCACACCCTCGGTTTCCAGCACGTCGTAGACGTCGGCGAGGTCGATTCCCAGGGCCTTCAGGTCGCTGAACACGGAGGCCGATTCTTGGTAGCTGCCGTCGATGGTGTTGCCGCGGATCCTGCCGTGGTCGGCGACCGCGTCGATGGTGCCTTCGGGGGCGGTGTTGACCGCACCGGGAGCGACGAGCTCGACCACGTATCGGGTGTCGTCGTACGCAGGGTCTTTGACACCGGTGGACGCCCACAGCGGGCGTTGCGGGTTCGCGCCAGCCGCTGCCAGCGCGGCCCAGCGGTCGCCGGTGAACTTCTGCTGCGCCAGCTGGTAGGCCAGCCTGGCGTTGGCGATGGCGGCCTTGCCGAGCAGTGCGGTGGCGTTCGGGCTGCCGATGGCCTTGAGTCGCTTGTCGATTTCCTGGTCGACCCGGGAGACGAAGAAGGAGGCGACGGAATGGATATGGGACAGGTTGTGGCCGTTAGCTTGTGCCTGCTCGAGACCCTCGATGTAGGCGTCGATGACGGCGGCGTACCGGTCGAGGGAGAAGATCAGCGTGACGTTCACGCTGATTCCTTCGCCGATGACCGCGGTGATGGCCGGCAAGCCGGCCAAGGTGGCAGGAATCTTGATCAGCACGTTGTTGCGATCCACAATTTTGAACAGTTCCTTGGCCTGCTCGATGGTGGCGGCGGTGTCGTGCGCCAGTCGTGGGTCGACCTCGATGGACACCCGGCCGTCGACGCCGTGGCTGCGGTGGTAGACGCCGGCGAAGAGATCGGCCGCGGCCCGGACGTCGTCGGTGGTCAGTTCGCGGATGGCGGCGTCCACCGACGCGCCACGGTCGGCCAGGGCGGAGATGTGGGGTTCGTAGGATTCGTCGGCCAGGGCGGCGGCGAAGATCGACGGGTTGGTGGTGACGCCGACGATGTTCTTGATGTCGATGATCTCCAGCAGATTGCCGGTGGTCAACCGTTGCCGGGACAGGTCGTCGAGCCAGAGCGAGATGCCTTGGTCGGCGAGTTGGGCCAGCGGTCCGGTCTGCGCGTTGTCGGTCATGCAGTGTTCCCTTCGGGTGGCGGATCAGCCAGATCAGGTGGGCGCCGACATGGCAAGGGCGCGAGGGTTGACGCCAGCGGGCGGTATAGCGCTGGACATTGCCGGCGCGGCCGCGTGCGGCCCTGCTGGCAATGCCGAACTCCCGCTACACGGTCGGCCGACATCGGTGGGTGTCATGGGTGGCAGTCGGTGCGTGTACACCGGCGAGTTCACGCCGGTTGTTGTGTTCGGAGGGCGAGGGCCAGTCCCGGGGTCAGTGGGAGCCGGGGGATCAGGGTTGCTTGCACGGCGTGGTACAGGTCGGGTTTGCCCTGCCACACCGTGGCGGCGGGCCGGTTCTGCGGATCCAGTTCGTGATGCCAGGAGCCGCGTTCCCGGTCGATCACGTAGCGCCGGGCGTAGTCCCACCACTCGGCGGCCTGATCGAGGTAGCGGTCGTCACCGGTGCGCTGGTGCAGGGCGGCCGCGGCCGCGACGGCTTCGGCGAGGACCCAGTACATGCGTTGCCGGACAACGGGTTGGCCGGCCCAGTCGGTGGTGTAGACGAACCCGGGAGCGCCGTCGACGGCCCAGCCGTCGACGACGGCCCGGTCGAACAATTCCGCTGCCGCCTCGGTCAACCACTCCGGTGCCGCTTCCCCCAAGCCTGCGTCAATGTGCAGCATCAGTCGCGACCATTCCATGCCGTGCCCGACGGTGGCCCCGAACGGTTGGAACGGGTCCTCGGGGCGGTCCCGGTTGTGGTCGAGCAATGGCCGCCAGGCCGGGTCGAAATGCTCCGGGATCCGCCACTTCTGGCCGCGGGCGAATTCGATGACCCTTTGGGCGATGCCGAGAGCCCTTTGCCGCCAGCGGGTGTCACCGGTGGCGTCGGTGGCGGCCAGCAACGCCTCGACGGCGTGCATGTTGGCGTTGATGCCACGGTAGGGGCTCAGTGTGTGAAGGACCGATCCCAGTGGTCGACGTACATGGCTTCCGTCTCGTCCCAGAACTTCTCGTTCAGCACACCGAGGGCGTCGTCGAGCAGGTCCCGGGCCCCGGGCCGGTCGGTGACGGTCCGGAGGATGCGGCGAGCACTACGAAGGCGTGGTCGTAGCAGGCCTTGATATCGGGGATGGGTGTGGTGCCGGCGATCTGGGTCAACCACCCGCCGTACTCGGGTCCCGCAGCGGCCCGGTCAGGCCGGCCAGGGCTGAATCGGCAAGCCGACGCCGCCCGTGTCGCCGAGCAGGTCTGCCAGGCAGTAGACATGTCCCATCCGGGCGGTGATATAGGTGTGCACCGGGCGGGCGAGGTCCACGTTGCCGTGTCATCCAGCCAGCCGGCGCCGCCGGCCGGATGCGGAAAACGCCGGCCGAATTCCAGCAGCCGGCGGCATTCGGCGTCGAGCCAGGCGGGCCGGAGGCGCCGCTCGGCCATGACGTCCCTCGCGCGTCGGGAGAACTCGTGGAAAGGGTGAGAATAACTGCGCGCAACACAGAGCTGTGCTGGTGAATGTTACGGGACGAGGTGCGGTGGGGCCGGGTACCGGCGCGCGGTGGTGGGCCCGCCGGTACCCGGAGTACGGGGTCGTGTCCGTTAGCAGGAGGACTTGTAAACGGCGTCGGAGGTATCGACGTTGTCGGCGGTGATGACGGTGAACCCGGTCTGGATCTTCGGGGTCACTGTGCCGCCGTCGAGCGCGGCGACCGCCTGGTCAGGCCGTCGCCGCCGATTTGCCGGGTTCCTGGGCGACGCAGGGCCTGCACGGTGCCGTCCTTGAGTGCCTTGACCTGGTTGGGGCCGGCGTCGAAGCCGACGATGGTGATCTGGTCGCCCTTGCCGGCCTGCTTCACGCCAGTGGCGGTGCCCTCGGCGGCGAACAGGTTGGTGGCGAAGATGCCGACGATGTCGGGGTCCTTCTGCAGGGCCGCTGTCACCAGTTGTGCGGCGGTGGCCGGGTCGTCGTGCGAGTACTGCACGCCGACGTAGTTGAAGGCCGAGTCCTTCGCGGCCGCGTCCTGGAAGCCCTTGACCCGGGCGTCGACCGTGGAGATCCCGGGGTCGGTCGAGATGACCAACACCTTGCCGCCGTTGGGGTTCTTGGCCTTGATGGCGTCGAAGGCGGCCGCGCCGCCGCCCTCGTTGTCGGAGGCCACCTGGGACACCGCGAACGACGGGTCCTGGACGGTGGTGTCGACCAGCACGACCTTGATCCCGGCCGCGGCCGCGTCCTGCAGCGGTCGCTTGCATGGCGGCGACGTCGGTCGGGGCGATCAGCAATGCGTCCGGCTTGGACGCGACGACGGAGTCGACGATCGGCTTCTGCAGGGTCGGGTCGAACTTCTGTCGGGCCCTGGGTGTTGACGGTGACGCCGAGCTTCTTGGCCTCGGCCTCGATGCCGCACTGCATGGTGATGTAGAACTCGTCCCCGGCGACGCCCTGGACGAAGGAGACGTTGTAGTTCTTGGCCGCCTTGGTGGGTGCTGCGACGGAGCCGCTGACTGCGGCTGCCGTGCTGGCGGCGCCGCAGCGTTGGTGCTGGAGTCCGGTTTGGACGAGGAACACGCGCTCGCGGTGAGCAGCACGGCCAGCGCGGCGGCGGACACCGCGGTGATGGTGGAACGCTTCATTGCTTTCCTTCCAGGTTTGGGGGTCGGCTGAGGCCCAGCCGAGGGGTTGATCGGGACGGCCAGGGGATGGAGGAGGGTGTGGGGACTCACTTCTTCTTGCCGCGGGAGAAAATCGACGTCTTGGCTCCTCGGGATGCGGCGGCCCGCCGGGACTGGTCGATGTAGACGGCGGCGATGAGCACGGAGCCGACGGCGACGGTCTGCCAGTAGGGGGTGACGCCGAGGATGATGAATCCGGAGTGCAGGACTGCGGGGATGAACAGGCCGACGACGGTGCCGAAGATGGAGCCTTCGCCGCCGAAGATCGAGGTGCCGCCGATGACCACGGCGGCGATGACGTTCAGGTTGGTCAGGGACTGGCCGGCGATGGTGGTGGTGCTGAACTGCGAGAGGGACAGCAGGCCGGCGAAGCCGGCGAGGAACCCGGTCATCGCGTACACCTTGATCAGGTGCCGGGAGACCTTGACGCCGACCCGGCGGGTGGCTTCCTCGTTGGAGCCGATGGCGTAGGTGTAGCGACCGAACTTGGTCTTGTGCAGCAGCCACTCCGCCGATGACCACGACGATGAGGGCGATGAGGCTGAGCATCGGGATGCCCAGGAACCGCCCGTAGCCGATCGTGTCGGTGAGCGAGGCGGGCACGGCGCGGATGTCCAGGCCGCCGGTGATGACCTGGGCCAGGCCGAGCGCGACGGACAGGGTCCCAGGGTCACGATCAGCGGCGGGATCTTCGCCTTGGCGATCAGCCAACCGTTCAGCAGCCCCCACGCAGGCCGCTGGCGGTGGCGCACAGGATGCCGACAGATGGCGCCGTCCCAGCCGTCGCCTCCATGGCTCCATCGACCTTCGCGGCGACCACCCGGAGAAGACCAGCACGGACCCGATCGACAGGTCGATGCCGGAGGTGATGATCACGAAGGTCATCCCGACACCGAGCACCGCCCAGATCGGACACGTTCTGGGTGATGATCGAGAAGTTGCGGCCGGCGAGGAATTTGCTGCCGGCGGCGATGGAGAAGATTGCAATGATCACGAGCAGCACCACAGGATCCACACCGACTGCAGTTTGAACAGCCGGGTGAGCAGGGGAGCATGGTTCGCGCCCCCGAGCCGTCCGCGGTCTGGCGCCTTCGCGGTGGTGGTCATGCTGCGTCCTTCGCGTCCAGGGCACCGGTCATGGCGCCGACGAGTTCTTCGACGTGGGTGTTGTCAGCCCGGAACGTCGCGATCCGCGCGGCCCAGGCGGAGCACCTGGATCCGGTCGGCGACCTCCAGAACGTGCGGCATGGAGTGGCTGATGAAGACGACGGCGATGCCCTTGTCGCGGACCTTCTTGATGGTTTCCAGCACGTTCTTGGTCTGCACCACACCCAGGGCGGCGGTCGGCTCGTCCAGGAAGACGACCTTGTCGGCCCAGGTGATGGCCCGGGCGATGGCGATGCACTGGCGTTGTCCGCCGGACATGGCGCCGACCGGGGCGACCATGGAACGCACCGTGGCGCCCGAGGTCGTCGAAGCCGGCCTTTGCCTGCCGGCGCATGGCCTTGTTGTCCATGAAGCCGAACTTGCCCAGGATGCCCGTTCGCGGGATCTCCCGGCCGAGGAACACGTTTTGCGCCGGGTCCAGATGCGGGGCCAGCGCGAGGTCCTGGTAGACGACTTCGATGCCCAGCTCAGACGCATGCTGCTGGCTGGTGATCGTCACCGGTCGGCCGTCGAAGAGGATCTCTCCCGCATCGAGGCCAAGGTTTCCCGACAGGGCCTTGACCAGTGTGGATTTGCCGGCGCCGTTGTCGCCGATCAGGGCGACCACCTCGCCCGGGTTGATGTCGAAATCGCAGTCACTCAGTGCGCGGACGTTG
This sequence comes from uncultured Actinomycetota bacterium, assembly GCA_963709895.1. Classification (GTDB taxonomy): domain Bacteria; phylum Actinomycetota; class Actinomycetes; order Mycobacteriales; family Nakamurellaceae; genus Nakamurella. Next base: position 551,561 of record CAVPYD010000028.1, read on the forward strand.
CCGAAGCTGCGGGTCAGGCCCTTGGCTTCCAGTACGGGGCTCATGCTTGTTTCCACCACCTTGGGGATCTGGGCGCGCGCGCCCGTCTGATTTGGTTCGGTTCACCGGGTCTTGGCCGGTGCTCGGGGCGAGTCACATTGCTGGGCCCGCCTTCTCGTGTCGCAGCGACTGCAGGGTTCGGTCGAACCGGTCCCGCCGCTGCGCGTAGACCGCGGCGGCCGGTTCCTGCGGTTCGGCGACCGGTTCGCTCTGCGGTGCGATGACCGCCAGCAACGCCGCCTCGTCGAGGTTGCCGGCGGCGCGGGCACCGAGCAGCGCGGCACCCCGGCCGGATGCGGCCGGGACGTGCACCGCGCGCAGCGGGTAGCTCAGAAATGTTGCAAGCATCTGCCGCCAGGCCGGGGCTGTGCTGCCGCCGCCGGCCAACCGCAGGTGGTCGACCCGGTCGGTGATGCCGGGCATGGCATCCAGCGCGGCAAGGATCGTGAACGCGACCCCTTCCAACGCGGACCGCAACAGTGTGGTCCGGTCGTGGCGGGGGTCAAGCCCGGTCCACGAACCCCGCAGCGAGGTGTCCATGTAGGGGGTGCGCTCGCCGTTGAGGTGCGGCAGGAAGATCGGGTCATCCGACCGCGCGGGTACCGCCGCGGAGTCGTACAGCTCGGCCCAGGACGCGCCCAACAGCTGCCGCACCCAGTTCAGGGTCAACCCGCCGTTGAGCACGGCAGCCATTTCGTACCAACCCGTTTCGGTGGCCGCTCGGTACAGATGTGTGACCGGTTCGCCCTTTCGCGGTGCGGCGGCGGCGACTGGCATGACGATCTGGGCTCCGGTGCCGATAGTCAGCTGTGCCTGGTCGGGGTCGGTCAGACCGGAACCCAATGCGGCAGCAGCGGTGTCCGCCGCCCCGGCGGCGACCGGGATTCCCCGGTCCAGACCGAGTTGGTCCGCGGCCGATTCGCGCAGGTCACCGGCCAGGGCGCCGGCGTACGGCAGCAGTGGCGGCAGCAGTTCCGGTCGCAGTCCCAGTGCGTCCATGACGTCCAGATCCCAGGTGTCACCTGGGATGTCGTACAGCAGGGTGGCCGAGGCATCGCTGGGCTCGGATTCGAATTGACCGGTCAACCTGCCCCGGACCCAGTCCTTGGGTTGCAGTGCCCACCGGGTGGCCCGGTACACCGCGGGTTCGTTTGCGGCGACCCAGGCCAGCATCGGTCCGGCCATGCCCGGGGTCAGGGGGTTCGCCAGCCGAGCCGCGACGGCGGAAGGCAGGTCCCGGTACACGGCCAGCTGCTGCAGGGCGCGGGCGTCGGCCCACAGGATGGCGGGGCGTACCGGGCGACCCTCGGCGTCGGTGAGGACGACGCCGTGCATCTGCCCGGACAGGCCGATGCCGGTGATCCGGGCGTCGGATGCAGCGGTGGCCTGTCGGACGGCGGTGGTGATGGCGGACCACCACAGTTCGGGGTCGGTTTCGGCCCAGCCGGGGTGCGGGTTGCTGACCGGGTAGTCCGCGGTGGCCTGCGCCAGCAGAGTGCCGGTCAGGTCGGTGACCACGGCTTTGACCGAACTCGTGCCAAGGTCGATGCCCAGCGTCGCTGCCGGCATGGTGAATGCGGTCTGGATCACGGTCGTGGCTCCCTTCCGGGTCAGCAGGTGCGGTCGCGGTGCGGGTCAGGTGTAGATGACGACCTTGTGCGCCTCGGGTTTGATGCGACGGCCTCGAGGGCCTGGGCGTAGTCGTCCAAATGGAAACGGTGGGTGATGATCCCGTCGGTGCGGACCCGACCGGACCGCAGAGCGGCGATCGCAGCGGCGAATGACGTGATCTCGGCGAAGGAGCCCTTGATGGTGATCTCGCGTCGGAAGACATCGAAGGGGTGGAACTTCACGATGTCCTCGCCCTTGGTGACCCCGTAGACCATGACGGTGCCGCCGTTGCGGGTCGAACGGGACGCAAATGTCGCCGATGGCGGGGGAACCGGTGGCCTCGACGATGAAGTCGTAACCATCGCCGGTCGGGGAAGCCGCTTTCAGCTTCGCGGCGTTGCCCTCGCTGTCGTTCCGGTCGATCAGCACGACGGTGTCGATGCCCAGCTGCTTGGCGGTGTCCAGCTTGTATTGGGTGGGCGCTGCCACCGTCACCGACGACGCTCCGCCGGAGGCGATCAACTGTGCCAGCAGAAGACCTGTCGGACCGGCACCGAACACCAGGGCGGAACCGCCGGGGCGGACCTGCAGGGTTTCCAGGCCGTGCATCGCGCACGCCGCCGGTTCGGAGAACACCGCGACGTCCAGGTCCAATCCCTCCACCGAAAACACCAGGGTCGCGGGAACGGTGACGTACTCGGCGAAAAACCCGGGGAAATTGCTGCCCATGCCCTTGAGGTTCTCGCAAGAGGATCAAACGGCCGGCCAGGCAATAGTCACAGTGCCCGCAATAGATGTTCGGGTTCACGGTGACCTGCTCGCCGAGCGTGAAGCGATCCACCCCCTCGCCGACGGCGTCGATGTTGCCGACCAGCTCGTGCCCCGGGATCAGCGGGAACTTCGCCTGGAACTCGCCGTGGTGGATGTGCAGGTCGGTACCGCAGACCCCGACCTGGTTGATCTTGATGCGAACCTCACCGGCCATCGGCTCCGGTGTGGGTATGTCCTCGATCGCTAGCTGCGGGGAGCGTCATAGACGACTGCCTTCATGGCACATCCTTAGCGTGAGACTCGTTGATTACGAAGATTTTTCGAAGCTACGCCACCAACAGGTGAGTACTGGTGGCCGGGACCGCTGGCACGAAGGAGACCCGGCACGCATACCCGCCCACCCGGCTGCTCGAGGTCCACGAATCGGGCCATCTACACGCAAGCCGAGGGGCTTCCTCGCCACCGCTGTCCTGGCTGTTTGGAACGACTGTAGGGCACCGACACCAGGTCTGTCACCGGTAACAGAGAAGTTTTTCGAAATTCTCTGGCATCGGTAACAGACAGGTCTCGGTATCGATGCCATACTGGTGCCGCAGTTGCGCTGGCTCGGTTCCTTCGGCCAGGCGTTAGGGGCTGGTCAAGGAGGAGCGTCATGAGCACCATGCGAGAGGTCGCGACCAGGGCGGGCGTCAGCGCGCAGACCGTGTCCCGGGTCCTGAAGAACGACAGGTACGTTTCCGATGACGCGCGCGAGCGGGTCATGCGGCGGTGGACGAACTCAGGTACGTGCCCAACGTGCTCGCCAGGACCTTTCGCTCCGGCCGCGACACGGTTGTCGGCATCGCCGTGCCCGATGTGGCCGATCCCTTTTTCGGCCAGGTCACCCGCGCCGTCGAACACATCGCCCGCGCCCGTGGGGTCGCGGTGTTCGTGACCAGCATCGGTGAGGATCCCGAATACGAGCAACCAGCCCTGGAAGCCCTGCTCAGCCGTCAGCTCATCGGATTGATCGTGGCCCCGATTGCGGCGGACCAGTCCTACCTCGAAAGGTGGCAAGCCGGTACCACAATGGTCTTCATCGACCGCCAACCCCGTAAACTCACTGCCGACAGTGTCGTCGAAGACGACTTCGGCGGCGCCAAGACCGCCACTCACCATCTCATCCAACACGGGCACCAGCGGATCGCCTTCGTAGGCGACGCGCTGACGGTCCCGACCACCGAACGCCGACTCGAGGGCTACCAGGCTGCACTGGCCGAGGCCGGGATCATCGAGGACTGGTCGCTGATCTCGCTGGGGACCGCTGTCCAACCCACGATCATGCCCGTCATACCGCCACTGCTGAATCTGCCGAATCCACCCACCGCGATCTTCTCGTCCAACGCCCGCTGCACCCAACAAGTCGTCCCGCAACTCCATCGCATCCGTCGAAACGACGTCGCGCTCATCAGCTTCGGCGATTTCCCCATGGCGGACACCCTGACCCCCTCCATCAGCGTCATCGATCAAGACCCTGACAGGCTCGGTCATTTCGCAGCGAAACGACTATTCCAGCGGGTGGACACTCCCAACAAACGACTCCGCCGACAGACCGTCCTTCCCGTCGCCCTCGTCCCCAGGGAATCCTGCGAGCTCGGCCCGGGACGATCACCAGCGCGGCACCCGGAGGCCGACGCCCTGCACCGGGAAACTGCCTGACACAACGCGGTCGAGCGTGTCCCGTGGTGCGGAGCTGAGCACGAGCGCCGAGAGATGGTGTCAGTCATGGGACCGAACTATCCATTTCTTCCGCGGCAATCCTGGCTGGCCCGCCGGGCCATCCGGGACGGTCCGTGCCCGCCTCAATGGGTGGCCGGGCCACCGAGGAGCCCGATCAGTCGTTCCGCTTCCACGCATGGTGGGTGCAGCGCCGTTGGCCAGCAGGTGGTCGACCACGGGCCGGGGGAATTGGGCCTCCAATCCGTGTCCGGTCAACGACGAGGCGGTCCGGTCGCGGGCGTGGCCACGTTGCTGACGGCGTTGCAGCGACACCGCCGGCGGAACGTCGACCCAGATCAGCAACGGCACGGCCGGCCACATCGCCTGGGCCAGCTGCTGCCAGGCCTTGGCGTCTGCCCCCTCGCGGGTGAACGGCGCGACGAGCACCACCGAGAGCCCTACCCGCACGTTCTCCGCTGCCAGGTCGATCAGGCAGCGATAGCGCGCGTCGCGCACCGAGCCCCGGAGCGACGGGTGGTCGAGGTCGTCGCCGGCGTCGGTGAGCGCTGCGATCTGCGCGATCAGCGGATTCGTTGCGGTGTCCAGGTCCAACAGGCACGAACCCACCCGGGCGGCGACCGCGCGTCCGAGGGTGGACTTGCCGCTGCCCGGTGGACCGGCGAAGCACCATACCCGGGGAGCGCGGCGACCTCGCCGACGGCGTCGACGGGAAAGTGGGTCGTCATGTGGATCCTTTGTGAGACAAGGACTGTGATGGTTGCGGTCGGGAACGGTCTCGGGGATGGCGAAGCGGTTCAGGCGGTCGAGCGTCGCCCGGCGCGGCGGGTGGAAACAGAGGCCGAGCCGGGCCGGTGGTCGGCCGAGATCGTGGGATGCCCGGCCTCCGGTAGCGGCGACGACGTCCCGCAGGACTCCCGGACCAGCAGCTCGACCGGTAGCACGGTCCGCCGCCGCAGGCGCAGTCCGGGTGTGTCGATCCGCCGATACAACCGTTCCACCGCGAACCGCCCCAACCCGGCAGGATCCTGGTCGACGACGGTCACCGCGGGCACCAGAGCCTGAGCCATCGGAAAGTCGCCGTAACTGACCAGCCCAACATCGGTGCGACCCATCCGCTGCAATGCGGGCACGATGCCCACCGAACAGCGGGAGTTGGCCGAGAACACCGCAGTCGGCGCATCGTCGGTGTTCAGCAGTACCCGCAGGGTCGCCGCAGGGTCGCCGCTGACATCGCTGCCCGACGCGGATCAGCGCATCATCCACCGGACGGCCATGATCGCGCAGCGCCGCCACATAACCGTCCAGACGTCGGCCCGCGGTTGACACCGTCGCGCGGATCGCCGAGGAACGCGATCCGCCGGTGCCCGTGCGCGATGAGATGGGACACCGCGGCTCGAGCACCGCCCAGGTCGTCCTCCACCACGCTGTCGGCGGTGATTCCCATGGGCTCGCGGTCGATGAACATCATGGCTGTCCGGTCCTGCCAGTGGCGCAGGTATGACTGGTCGTCCGCGACGGGCACGCTGATCAGTCCCACGATCTGTCGGCTCAACAGCGCTTCCACCGCCGACTGCTCGCTTGCCGGGTCGTCACCGAAGCTGGTCACGATGAGTGCCATGCCGCGAGCCCGGGCGGAGCGTTCCACGGTCTGGATGACCTCGGCGTAAAAGGAATCGGTGATCTCGGGGACCGCCATTCCGATGGCGTCCTCGCGGCCGGTCCGCAACGACCGGGCCACCAGGTTCGGCACATATCCCAACTCGTCGATGGCCGCGCGAACCCTTTGCTGCACTGCGGGTGTGACGTACTTGTCGCCGCGGATGACCCTCGCGACCGTCGTGACGCTCACCGCGGCTCGGGCGGCGACATCACGCAGGGTGCTCATCGACGACATCCCTTCCGAACCTGAACACGACCACAGGCACACAGAGATTGTGCAGCATCCAGTATGGCATCGTTACCAGATCTGTGCCACACTACCTCTGGTAACGATGCCAGACGCGGCGAGAGCCGCCCCTGAGCCCGGAAGAGGATCCTCCGTGCAGCCCCTTGAACGACGTGAACGCCTCACCTTTGAAGAGGCGCCCGTCCGAGTAGCCCGTCGGTTCGCCGATGAGCACCACCGACATTCTGCTCGGCGTCGATATCGGCACATCGGACACCAAGGTGCTGGCCACGACCCTGGACGGCCGGGAGATCACCTGGGTCGCGGCGGCCACCCGCTGGACCACCCGTGCGAGGTCGATGACCGAGACCGACCCGGACCAGCTGTACACCGCCGTCCTGGCGCTGGCCGAGCAGGCCGTCGCAGACGCCCAGCGACTGACCGGTCCGGTCCGCGTCCGGGGCATCGCCACCACCGGGCTCGGCGAGGCGGGCGTACTGCTGGACCGACAGCACCGCCCGGTGTACCCGATCATCGCCTGGTTCGACCCACGGGGGAGTCAGGAATTCAAACAACTCGACCGTACGGTGCTCGAGACGTTCCGCGGCCGCACGGGACTGCCGCTGTCGCCGCTGGCCAGCATCGCCAAGCTCGCCTGGATGCGCGGGCAGGGCACGAACCTGGCCGGGCACACCTGGCTCTCGGTCCCCGAATACGTCGCGTACCGGCTCACGGACACCCTGGCCGCGGAGTACTCGCTGGCCGCCCGGACCGGCCTGCTCGATCAGGACACGTCGGCGGTGTGGCCCGCCGCGGTACACGCCCTCGGGGCCGACAAGCAAATCCTGCCAGCAATTGTCAGCGCCGGAACGCCGCTTGGTCGGGTCGCCCCGAGGAACCGGGAACGTGCCGGACGTCCTCGTCGACGCGGTGGTGACCGTGGCTGGCCATGACCATCCCGTCGCCGCTGTTGGCTCCGGGGCGCTCGGCCCCGACGTGGCCTTCGACTCCTTCGGGACGGCCCAGGTCCTGCTCCGCACCACGCAGGGGCTGGACTACCCCGGTCGGGAGCGGCTGGCGCTCGTCGGGATCAACACGGTCCATCATGTAATGGGCGACCGGAGGGTCCTGGTCGCCGGAACCCGGAGCGGCCTGTTGCTGCGCCGGACGCTGAACCTGTTGGGAATAACCGACAACGCCGGGCGCGAGGCGCTGGACGCTGCCGCGATGGCCGAGTCCGCGGATTCCACGCGGGATCGCGGTGTCCGGCGCCCACAACGACGACGGCATCCTGCGGATCACCGTCGACACCGACACATCCAGCCCGGCCGGGTTATGGCTCGCCGTCCTGGCCCATGGGACCCAGGAGGTCGACTCACTGCTCGATGTCATGGCGGCCGAAGTCGGTCCGTTCGCCGAGACCGTGGTCGCCGGCGGATGGACCAGGATGCGCTCGGTCCGCGGAAGCCAAGCAGAAGGCGCTCCCGGCAGTCCGGTTCGCCAACCGCGCACAGGCTGGCGCCTTCGGCGCCGCCATGTTCGCCGCTCACGCCACCACGGTGGCCGAGCAACTGTCCGCCGCCGGTGATCCCTCCGGCAACGCGGTCGATCACCCCCGCGGTCCGAGCGATGAGTTCGCCGCGCAATTCACCCGTCCAACCCTGAAACGAAAAGGAAGAGACTCCATGTACAAGTCGATGATCCCGGTGCTCGCCGAGGCCACCCGCGTCGGTTACACCGTCGGTGCATTCAACGCCCACAATCTGGAAATGGTCCCGCCGATGATTCGGGCCGCCCGAGACCTGGGTGCTCCTATCATCATTCAGACATCGCCCGGGACCGCTCGCTATGTCGGTATGCGCAATTTCGTCGCGGTCTGCAAATCCATGGCCCAGGACGAGATCGTGGACGTGGTGCTGCACCTGGACCACTGCACCAATCTGACCGATATCCGCGACGCGATCGAGGCCGGATTCTCCTCGGTCATGTTTGACGGCTCGTCACTACCGTTCAGCGAAAACGTCGCCAAGTCCCGGCGAGTCATCGAGTTCGCCCGCGACCACGGGGTGTCGGTCGAAGCCGAGATCGGCACCATCGGCGGCACCGAGGAAGGCATCAGCAACGAGACCGGGGAGTACACCCAGCCGGATGAAGCTGTCCGGTTCCTGGCCGAGGTCGACTGCGACGCACTCGCGGTCAGCATCGGTACCAACCACGGCCAGTTCAAAGGCAAGACGGAAGTGAACTTCCCGCTGCTGGAGCTGTTGCACAAAGCGGTGGACACACCGCTGGTCGTGCACGGCGGGACCGGAGTCGCCGAAGAGGACTACCCGCGGCTCACCGCCAACGGCATCGGCAAATTCAACGTCGGCACCGAGCTGCTTGTCGGCTGGACTCGAGCCGCCAAGGAAAGGTTCAGCGCCACCGAGGTGAACTCCTCTCTGCGCAACAACATCGAGCCCTGCAACGACATCGTCCGGAGCATCGTCGCCCGCAAGATCGGTTTGTTCATGGCCGGGAGCACCCTCGCAGCCGTCTGACCCGCGACAGTCAACGCTCTCGTTGGCACATCATGAGTTTGACGATTCCCTTCTGAGTCGAGGAGGATGAAATTCGCTCCGAAGGTATGCGATGACGTCGGGGCCGGCCGTGGCGCTCAATGATCAGCCGGGTGGCGGTGCCATTCTGACTCTTTTCAGAAAGCCTGCAGCCGGGCGATCTGCGGGTGCCAGAGACAGTGGAAGCCCCTGAAGCTGTCCATCGGGGTGCTCGGTGTCCATGCGGCGAGTTCTGTCACCGACGGACATGATGGTGCGATGTCGCACGGAGTCTCGTTCGCTGCCGGTCCCGACGGGGATCGCGGCACCACCTCGACAGGTCGGGGTGTTGTCGCGGATGCGCTGCGCGCCGTCGACCCGGTCGGGGCGCGATCCGTCGAGCACGAGACAGCCTGGCGCAGCCGCTACCTGCAGCACTTCCGGCGGCTGGTGGAGGCTGGTCTCGGCACACCCGAGGCGTGGTGGTCGATCGCGGACGCCGGACTCGTCGCCGTTCACGATCGCATGGTGGTGCTTGACGACACGGACGCCGAACTCCCGATGTCGACACTGCTGGATGCTCCGGCGCAACGTGCCTTGACCACGGTCGAGGTGAAGGGACAGGGGACTCCGCGGGAGGAACTGCTGCTGCCGTATCGGGGCCGATCACTGGGTGGGGAAACGCTCCGGCAACAGCTCCACGCGTGGGATCGGCTCGGGGTGCTCGAGCCATCGGCGGTGGACGCGGTCATGGACGTCGTCGCCCATCCGGAGTGGCTCCGGCTCGACGGCCACACCATCGTCGTGCTGGGTGCCGGCGCGGAGATGGGCCCGCTCGGGCCGTTGCTCCGGTGGGGCGCCCGGGTTGCCGCCGTCGACCTGCCGCGGCCCGGCATCTGGGAGCGCGTGTTGCGGGAAGCCCGGGCGTCGGCCGGGACGCTGCTGGTTCCCACCGACTCGTCCGGTGAGGGAGAGCTGGCGGCGACCGCCGGGGCCGACCTGCTGACCGAAGTACCCGAGATCGCCGACTGGCTCGCCGGACTCGACGGCCGACTCGTCGTGGGCAACTATCTGTACGCCGACGGTGGGACGCACGTCCGGCTGTCGGCGGCGACCGACCTGCTTGCCCGGCGGTTGTGTTCGGCCCGGGACGACACCGCCCTGGCCTTCCTGGCCACACCGACCGACGTCTTTGTCGTGCCCGGTGACGCGGTCGAGCAGTCAGCCCTGGCCTACCGGGACCGCTCCCGAACGGCGAAAGTGCTGGGTCGCCCACTGCGGTGGGTGACCCGCGGGGGTCTGCTGCACCGGGCTTATCCGCCCGGCGCTGACCCGGGGATCGCCGATGCGCTCGTGCCGGCGCAGGGACCGAACTATGCGCTGGCCAAACGGATCCAGCGGTGGCGAGCGGCGGTCGCGCGTCGTGATGGCCGGTTGGTCTCGTTCCATGTGGCCCCGTCCACTCGAACACACTCCGTTGTGAAGAACAGGGCTTTGGCGGCCGCCTTTGCCGGCGCTCGTCGCTTCGGCATCGAGGTCTTCGAACCGGATACCGCCAACACCCTGATGGCCGCGCTGCTGGTCCGCGACATCGCCGGCGGCCCGACTTCCCACGATCACCCGTGGCAGGACGAGGCGCATGGCGCGGTTCACGGCGGCCTCTGGCGCGGCGCGTACGAGCCGCGAAGCGTGCTCGGCCTTGCCGCTGTGTTGGGCTACGCCGCGTCACGCAACTGACGGCCGAATCGCACCCGATCAGGTCTCGCAGTTCTTTCGCCCGTTCACCTGTCGCCTTCGTCAATTGACGCGCAATCGTGCTCAACGTATGCGGTGACGGGCAGAGTGATGGCAGCGCGCTGCAAGTCGCCACTGGAATCGGTGAACCACAAGTCGGTAGCCAAGGTCTGGCAGTGGTCCGCGAAACTTGTCGGCCGGTTGAGCTGACATCGCAGTGCATGAATGCTTTTCGCCGTGGCCCGAACGTCTTACCGCACTCCCGTGCGGCGGGCGGGGGCGACCGAATCCGTCTCCATGGTGGTGAGGTCGGCAGCGGCCCAAGGCGTTTCACCCGGCTCCATTGCGGTGTATCTGCTGGCCAGGACGTGACTGAGCATGACCGATCCGGCGAGTTCCGGGTCGCCGAGCGCGTTGGCGGTCAGGATGTCCCGATGCTGCAGCACTTTGCGTCGGCCATCGTTGTTCATCCGAAAGAACACTCGATGACACGCGATCTCGACCGGCGAGTCGTGGAAATTGGCTGGATGATCGCCGGTGACTACTCCGTGCACGAATAACTCGCCCACCGGAGTCCCCCTCGATTTCGACCGCGGGACACAGGAGCCCCTCCGGCCGCTGCCGGGCGACGTACTCGCCGCCATCGACCCAGGACTGATCTTGGTGCGGATCAGCGGTTCGGTCAGACCGGCTGTACGCCCAGCGCGCTGGATGCGTCTATCTTCGAGTCGTGCTGGCCATCACCAACAGCCTGGTCCACGAGTGGCATGTGGCCCGACTTCAGCGATGCAGTGGCCCAACCTGCCAGCATCACGCGCCACGCGACGTGCACCGCCGGCGACACCGGCTGGCACGTCCTGGCCGCTGCCATTCAGGCGCCGGGATCCTTCGAACCGCATGCCACAGCAGAAGAGGACATCGATGATCGAACTGCCAGCCCTCGTCGATATTCGCGAAGTCGGGCCACGTGACGGCCTGCAGATCGAAGCGCCGATCGGCACCGACGACAAGATCCGGCTGGTCCAGGCTCTGGTTGCGACCGGGGTGCGACGGATCGAGGCGACCGCGTTCGTCTCGCCGCAAGCCGTCCCGGCGATGGCCGACGCCGAGCAGATCGCCGAATACGTGCAGTCGATACCCGGGGTTGACTGGTCAGGCCTGGTCGCCTCGACGAACGGGGCGAAGCGGGCCATCGGCAGCGGACTGCGGACCGTTGAGTACGTCGTGTCCGCCGCGGACGGGCACAGCCAGGCGAACGCCCGCCGATCCACCCAGGAGGCGCTGGATGCAGTCTCCGAGGTCGGACGAATCGTGCACGACGCGGGGGGCCGGCTCGAGGTGATCATCGCGACCGCCTGGGACTGTCCCTTTGACGGACCCACCGACCCGGAGCGGACCGCGTCTATCGCCGCGCGGGCCATGGAGTTGGGTGCCGATCAGCTGTGTTTCGGCGACACCATCGGCACCACCACCCCGGTGCGGGTTTGGCGACTGTTCGAGGCGGTCCGGGCCGCCATCGGCGGCACACCCGGCGCGGACCCGGTGCCGTTGGGTGCGCACTTTCACAACACCCGCGGAACCGGCATCGCCAGCGCGTTCGCCGCCGTGCAGGTGGGAGTTACTCAGCTGGACGCTTCGGTTGGCGGGCTGGGTGGTTGTCCGTTCGCGCCTGGAGCCAGCGGCAACATCGCCACCGAGGAGCTCGTGTACATGCTCGACGACGCCGGGATCACCAGCGGGGTGGATATGACAGCGGTGCTGGAGGCGGCTGCGGTCGCCAACGAACTCGTCGGACATCCCTTGGAGAGCAACCTGTTCCGCGCCGGGGGCCGGAATCGACCGCGGGCTGACCGCTAACAGACTCCCGAAAACTGCGCTCTCTGGGGTTGCCGGCCGTCAGCGGCCGAGGTGGTCGAGGGCGGCGTCGACGATCGATGTCGGATCCAGACCGTGCAACGCGTAGGCGTCGGGCAGGTTGGTCGATTGACCGAATTCGGTGACGCCCAGGCAGCGGATCCGGTCGCCGCGCGCGGCGGCCAGGAACGCCAGGGTGTGCGGGTGGCCGTCCAGCACGGTGACCAGGGGCGCCGGAGCGCTCGGTGGGAACAGCAGGTCGAGGATGTCGCTGCCACTCGCGCCGGTGCGCCGGCCGCGCTGTTGCAGCGACCGGAACACCAGGTCCGGGCTGGTCAGGCAGATCACACCGGTCCGGACGCCGAGAGCCTCGAGGTGGTCGGCCGCCTGCAGGACCTCGGGCATGATCGCGCCAACGCCGACCAGCGTCACCTGGTCGTCAGCGGCGGGGCGAGAACTGAGCCGGTAGCCACCTGCGACGGCATGCCGGCGCCGACGCTCGGCCAGCACCGGATCGTCCGGCACCGCGGCCAGCGCGGGGTCGATCGGCCGGGTGCTCAGCCGGAAGTACGCCGAGGTGCCGTCGGGCCGGCCGATCTGCGACATGGCATGCAGGAAGCACCATTCCAGGTCCGGACCGAACGCGGGTTCCCAGGCCACGCAGCCGGGCTGCTCCATGCCGATCGACGGGGTGATGATCGATTGGTGGGCGCCGCCTTCCGGGGCGAGGGTCACCCCCGACGGAGTGCCGACCAGGATGGACTGACCGCCGGCGTAGATGCCGTAGGACCATGGCTCCAGAGCGCGGGACACGAACGGGTCGTAGATGGTGGCGATCGGGATCAGCGGCTCGCCCCACCGGCTCCAGGTCGCCCCGAGCTCGCCCAGCAGGCACACCAGGTTGACCTCGGCGATCCCGAGTTCGATGTGTTGGCCGTTGCTCACCGTGGACCAACGCAGGACCCGCTCCGTGTCGTCGGCGAACCAGTCCGGCCGGTCGTGCACGGACCAGACGCCGGTCTTGTTGATCCAGCCGCCCAGGTTGGTCGACGACGCCACGTCGGGACTGCAGGTGACGACACGTGCCGCGGTTTCCGGCGCGTCGCGCTTCAGGTCGGCCAGCAGTCGGCCGAGGGTGGCCTGGGTGGACAGGGGTTTGCGGTGGCCGTGGGCCAGCGCGGCGGGGATCTTGACCGGCCGGGTGGGCGGGGTGGGCACCCGGCGCAGCTGTTCCCGGCGGTTCGCGCACAGGTCGTATTCGGCGCTGCCGGGCGGGAACGGTTGCCACGGGTCGGCGAGATCGACCCCGGAACGCACTGCCAGATCCTGCATCTGGGCCTCGGTGAGCAGGGCCGAGTGGTTGTTCGGGTGGCCCTCGGTCGGCAGTCCGTTGCCCTTGATGGTGTACGCGAAAACAACGGTGGGACGGCGGGTGTCGGCCGCCCGGAAGGTGTCGATCAGCAGGCCGAGATCATGGCCGCCGAGATCGCGGACCGCGGCGGCCAGGTCCTCGACCGGCAGGCTCTCCACCAACTCCCGCAGTTGCCGGCTGTCGGTGTCGCCGAGAAGACGCCGCGCCACGTCCGACGGATAGGCCCGCAGCATTCGCTGGTACTCCTCGTTGGGCATCTGCTCGAGCCGGCGGCGCAGCTCTTCGCCGCCCGGCGCGGCGAACAACTCGCCGATCCGCCGACCCCATTTCAGGGTGATCACCTCCCAGCCGGCGGAGCCGAACATGCCCTGCAGGCGGGCGATCTGGATGTCCGGCACCACCCGATCAAGGGACTGCCGGTTCAGGTCGACCACCCACAGCAGCTCGCCCAGCTGGGCGACCGACGGGTCGGCGACGGCCTCCCAGATGGCACCCTCGTCCAGCTCCGCGTCGCCGAGCAGGCTGATGAATCTCCCGGCCGGCGGCGCGTCGACGAACTGGGAGCGGATGTACCGGTGCGCGAACGCCGCCCACAGCGGCGCGGTGGCGCCGATCCCCACCGAACCGGTGGAGAAGTCAACGGTGTCAGGGTCTTTGATCCGGCTCGGGTAGCTCTGCAGGCCACCCTTTTCCCGGAGCGTCGTCAGGTACTTGCCGTCCAGATCGCCGAGCAGGTAGTTGATCGCGTGCAGGACGGGGGAGGCGTGCGGCTTGACCGCGACCCGGTCCAGGTTGGTCAGCTCGTTGAACCACAGGGCGACCATGATCTCGACCATCGACGCCGACGACGCCTGGTGACCGCCGACCTTGATGCCGGTGCTGTTGGGCCGGCCCCGGTTGGCGGCGTCGACGATCGCCGTCGCGATCCACCGCACCCGCGCCGCGATGCTGCGCAGCGGCGCGATCGCCGGATCGTCGGTATCGCTCTCGATGGTGGTCAGCAGCGTCATCGGTTCATCCTCGTGGCCAGCGGGTGCAGGTGCAGAACACTCAGATCAGGGGCGTGAGCCGGGACAGCGCATCGCCGCCGCGAACCGCCGTGGCCAGCTCCACCAGAGCCCGGCCGTGCAACTCGGCCAGCGCCCGTGACTCGTCGTTCAGAGCCTTCTCGGGAGTGTACGAGGCAGGAGTGAAATACAGGCCAGGTGAGAGGGTCTGGACCGCGAAGAACGACGCCAGCGGGGCGCGTAACCGCTCGGTGGCTAGAAAGTGATGGTGGCTCGCGCCGGCGAGCAGCACCAGGGCCGCCTTGCCGGCCAACGGCGCGCGGGTATCCCCGACGACGCCGCGGGGGATCCGCTCTAGCAGTGAGGCGAGAGGGCGTGTGCGCAGCGCGGTACATGGGGGATGCGAAGACGACGCCGTCAGCCTCGTCGATCCGGTCAATCACCGCGTCGAGATCTTCTGCTGCCAGGTCGAGCAACTCTGTGCTGGCTCCGGCGCCGGTGACCCCGGCCGCGGCCCCGAGACCTAGCGTCGAAAGCGGAGGTTGTGAGCAGTACCACTCACGACCGGCAGATCAATTCGCTGATCACAGGAGGACTCATTTCGGTGGCCGGAACGACTGCGCAAGCGATCGATCACAAGGCATTCCGGGACGTGGTGGGCCGCTTCGCCAGCGGAGTCACGGTCATCAACGGTACGGGACATCATCACCGACAACGGTGGCCGCATCTGACCGCATCCGCGAGGAACGAGAACACCGGCGGCGGCCCCTTGCCGCCGCCGCGGGTCCGATCGGCTGATAATTTTGGTGCCGTCTACCGCAGCCGGGTCGGGCGAAACGGAAGCTCGACACCGAGGCGTGAGATCGGTCAGGGAGCGGAACCATGAAGCTGTTCTTCGATGACCAGAACTTCGACGGGCAGCTGCAACGCAGCGTCGGCAAGGCCGACGCCGGCATGGCCAACGTCGGTGAATGCCTGGCGATCGCAGGGCAGATCACCACGGCGACCGGGACAGCTGGTACCGGGCGCGTGGTCGGCATTCGGCCGTGGACTTGTCGAACAGGCGGATGCCGCCCTCGCCTCGGGACACCGAGTCAGTGCCCGCGGTGCGTACCTCCGGGCCACGGAGTACCTCCGGCAGGCGTTCTTCTTCCATCGGGAGAGCCTGGACGGCAACGAACTTCGGTTGACCTACTCGCCAGGGGTTGACCGCCTCGGCTCCGGGAGTCGCCGGTCGCGGTGATGACGCGCCACCCACCCCGCCGCTGCAGTGCCGGGGCGGGGTGGGTGGTGACCGGGGTTACAGCTGCGGCAGCTGTGCCTGCGGCAGGGTGACGGTGCGAGTGCCAAGGTCCAGGACCGTCTTTCCGTCAACGGTGCTGGCATGGCCGGCCAGCCAGCGCCGACCCGGGGAAGTCTTCGCCAGCGGTTCCGCGGCTGCGCCTTGGATCACGACATTGTCGCCGTCACCACCGTCGATGACGTCGGTGCCGGGTCCGCCGAGCAGCACGTCGTCACCGGCGCCGCCGGTCAGGGTGTCGTTGCCGGCACCGCCGATGAGCACATCGCTGCCGTCACCGCCGTTGAGCGTGAGCTGGGCCGAGCCGGCCTGGACACCGGAGGCATCGACGACGTCATCACCGGCCAGGGTGTTGACGGTGACCCGGTCATTGCTGGCCTCGGCGCCGGTCACCGCGATACGCGCCGGCAACCCGGAGATCTCGGCCTCCCCGTTCTGACCGTTGAGCACCACCACATCGTCGGCCTGGGTCGCGTTGACGATGACGTTGTCGGCCGACTGGTCGCCGAGACCACCGGAGGCGGCCAGGTTGGCGCCGATCCGGGTGAGGTCGGTTCCGCTGATGTCGTTGACCACCAGGGTGTCCGGGCCGCCGAGGGTGTTGACGTCGATCGCCTCGACATCGTCGGTGTCCATGGTGATGTTCGCGACGTTGCGGAACAGCCGAACCCGCTGTCCGTTGGCCGAGATGTCGATGTTCTCCCCGACGTTGCTGCCGTTGAACGCCATGGTGTCGGTGCCAGCCTGACCCTCGACGACGTCACTGCCGTCACCGGGATCCCACTGGAAGGTGTCGTTTCCGGCGCCGAGGAAAGCGACGTCGTTGCCCTGCTGGCCGTCGATCACGTCGGCGCCGTCGCCGCCCAGCAGCGTGTCGGCACCATTGGAGCCGCTGATGTGGTCCGAGCCCGGCCCGCCGTCGACGGTGATCGCGATCAGCGCCGCGAGATTGCCGGTGGCGCTGAAGGAGTCGTCACCACCGTTGGCGTTCAGCACCAGCTTTTCCGATGTCCCGATATCGATCGAGAATGGTGCCGGGGTGATCCGATCGAAGCGCACCCGGGTGCCGTTGGCGGTCGTGGTGAACTGTTCCGCGCCGTTGCCGCCATTGACCTCGGCGGTGTCCGTGCCGACACCGCCCTCGTTGAGATCGGTGTCGTCGCCGGGATTCCAGATCATCCGGTCATCGCCGCCCTGACCGAATGCCTGGTCGTCGGCGTCCCCGCCGGTGATCACGTCATTGCCGTCGCCGCCGAACAGCTGGTCGACGCCGCCCTTGCCGAGCAAGGTGTCGTTTCCGCCCTGGCCGAACAACAGATCGGTACCCGAGCCGCCGGTGAGCACGTCATCGCCCTCGCCGCCGAACAGATTGGCACGGGGCAGGGCGCCGTTGACCTCGCTGAGCGCGATCACATCGCTGCCGCCGAGCCCGAAGGCCTGAATCAGCGTGGTGTTCGCCACCGTGGGAGTGCCACCTGCCACGGCGATCGCGCCGCCGTTCACGAGAATGGTGCCGGCGGCGTTGCGGCTGATGGTGATCGCGTTGTTGGCGTTGTCTCCGCTGACCGTGAGTGTTCCGGCCGTAAAGGTCGCGACCGTTGCGGCGTCCGCCGCGCCCGCGGTGGCCACCATCGCTCCGCCGCTGAGGACCGCGGTCGCCAGCGCCGGTCCAACCTTGCGCCGCCAGAAGCTGCCCTGCTCTCGTTCCATGGTGTGGATCTCCCGTTCGATACCGTAACACCGGCCACCGCGGCCGGTCTCACAGCGATACGGGGGAAATCTCGAAACGGTTCTTGCTGTGCAGCGGGTGTCAGCGGATCTCAGCGGGCGCCAGTTGGGACGGGCCGACGTAGGAATTGAGCCACTCGTTCAGAGCGGCCGCCCCACGCCAGGTCTCGGTGATCCGGCGCTTGGCCTGCCTGGTGGACAACCAGTCCGGAGTTCCGAAATCGCGGCCGGCGGTCAGGCCCTTGTGCTGCAGGAAGCGAATACGCGGGTGGTCCCGCGGGTAGCCGCGCGGTGCGGTCGACAGCGCCCGTCCACTGATCGTGTACTTGCGCTCGAGAACGGCGACCCGCGCGACGAGGTCGTTCCCGGTGGCCTCACCGTCGACCGCGGCGCGGAAGCGGGCCAGCTGGTCGGTGGCCATCTGGTAGTACCCACTCGCCACGAACAGGCCGTCCGCGTTGACCTGGACGTAGTAGAACTCGCCACCGTCGCCCTCGGTGACGGCGCCCTGGCTGGTCTTGTACGGGCTCTTGTCACTGCTGAACCGCACGTCCCGGTGCGGCCGGAAGACCTTGAACTGTCCGAACTCCCCGGACAGCTCGTGGGTCAGTGCGAGCATCGGGCCCCGGATCGCGGTCTCGTAGACCTCGCGCTGAGCGTTCCAGAACTCCTTGGTGTTGGTCACCGTGAGCTGCTGATAGAACTCCGCCGCGGCGGCGGGGAACCCTTCGAACGGGGGAACAGTCACATCCTCGGCCACCCGCTGACCGTACGCAGGTGGCGCGGCGTCGGCCCAGTGACGTGCGCAACGCGGGGCAACCAGCTCGATCGATGCGGCGTCAGCGATACCGGACCCGGTTTCTGGGTACTCGACCATCGTCCACAGGTCACATCGATCGAGGGAGTGAGCGGGAATGCGTGGTGCCATGGCGGACCGGCGCGAGCAGGCCGACCACGCACGACGTCACCCGCAGAACGGTGGACCGGAATGCCGGTGACCGACGAAGGAAAGCTGATCGCCGGTCGTTACCGCCTCGTCGACCGGATCGCCGTTGGTGGCATGGGCGTGGTCTGGGAGGGGCGGGATGAGCTCCTCGCGCGCAGGGTCGCGGTCAAGCAGGTCCGGACCCAAGCCGGGCTGAGCGATGCCGACGCCCTGCTCGCACGTCAGCGGGTGATCCGGGAGGCGCGGATCACCGCCCGCCTGCACCACCCGCATGCGGTGGCCATCTACGACGTCGTGGACGACGGCGACTACCCCTGCCTGATCATGCAGTTCGTGCCGTCGAGCAGCCTGACCACGCTGCTCCGCGAGCGCGGGACGCTGCCGCTTGCGCAGGTGGAACGGATCGGTGCCGACCTGGCCGCGGCGCTGCACGCCGCCCACGCCGTCGGCATCGTGCATCGCGACGTCAAGCCGGGCAACGTGCTGATCACCGATGACGGCTCCGCCATGCTCACCGACTTCGGCATCTCGCACGCCGCCGGCGACGTCACGCTGACCTCGACCGGGATGGTGTCGGGAACGCCCGCGTACCTCGCGCCCGAGGTGGCACGCGGCGGGACGTCGGGGTTCTCCGCCGATGTCTTCTCCCTCGGCGCGACGTTGTACGCCTGCCGGGAGGGAACGCCGCCGTTCGGCCTCGATACCAACCCGATGGCGGTGCTGCACCGGGTCGCCTCCGGCCAGCTGATCCCGCCGCAGCGCGCCGGGCCGCTGACCCCGCTGCTGTTGCAGATGTTGGCCCCGGAACCAGGTGACCGGCCGACCATGTCCGAGGTGTCGGCGGCGCTCGCCAGGCCTCCCCAGCAGACCCCGGCGCCGGTCCGTGCGACGCCGGTGGACATCCCTGCGGAGCGGACGGTGCCGGTCTCGCTGTCCGACCTGCTCGGCGGGGAACCCGGCAGCGAGACCCCACCCGCTCGCACGGAACAGAGTGGCGCAGGCGCCGACCAGGTCGTCGAGCGCTCCCGACGCTGTGCGCCCTCGCCGGCGACCGCGGGGTGCCATGCTCGCTGTGCTGGGGGTTGTCCTGGCGGCGGTGCTGGCGGGCGGGGCGTCTGCTGTACACCAGGGGTGAGGGTGGTCAAGGCTCGGTGGCCGCCTCGGTACAGGACCAGGCCGGCAGCGCCACTGACGCGGCCGACAACTCGTCGTCGAGTGGGACGTCGGATCTGCCGGCGACGTCGGAGCAGGCACGGCCATCGGTTGCCGCGGCGGCCGGCGGCGGCAAGCGCGCGGCCGAACTCGCTGCCGCGGTGACCGGCTACTACGCGCTGATGCCCGGCAACACCGACGCGGGCTGGGCGCGGTTGACGCCGAGCTTCCAAACCGGCATTGCGCGGGACCGCGAGTACTACAACTCGTTCTGGGCCGGCGTGGACAGCGTCGCCGCCACCGACGTCACCGGCACCGCACCGGACGCCGTCGAGGCCACCATCACGTACCACTTCGCCGACGGCAGTGTGTCGGTGGAGCGCACCGCCTACCGGCTGGTGCGGGACGGCGGCGTGCTCAAGATCGACAGCTCGTCGGTGCTGAGCAGCAGGTCGGGATGACCTGGGATCCGATCCTGCTGCGCCGATCGGCCCCGTGACGCCGGGACGGACGCCCGAGTGAACCCTTCGTGGGCGCGGTGCGCAACCGGGGCTCGGGTGAGACCTGCGCGGGCGTGCGTGGTGGTCGGTCTGGTGGGCCGTGGTGGTCGGTGGCAGGCTGCTGGGCATGGCTGAAGAAATCGACCGGCGGGCGGCTTTCTACTACAACATCAACACCAAGCAGGTCGAACCGTGGGGTCAGAGCCCGGAGACGGATCTGCTCGGGCCGTTCGGCACCGCGGCGGAAGCGGCCAACGCGCTGGAGATCATCCGGGATCGCGAGGCGCGGAAGGAGGCCGAGGATCGGCAGTGGTCGGACGGTTCGACTCGCTGAGCAGGCAGGTCATCCGGTGTTCGCCGGCGGCGGCATCGTGCGGCAGCGCCGCCCACTCGCCCGTGTAGACGAAACCCAGTCGCTGGTACAGCGTCCGGGCCGAGTCGTTGCCTTCGGTGACCCACAGCCCGACGGACGTAGCGCCCCGGACCCTGGCGTCATCGAGGACGGCGCGGGTGAGCCGCCCCCCGGTGCCACGGCCGCGCTCGGCCGGTGCCACCCACATGCCGATCAATTCCGGGTCGGCATGCTCTGGCTCCAGCAACCCCGCAAGGCCGATGCCGCGGCCCTCCCGGCGGGCCACGAACCAGCAGACGGCCTCGAGGAACGACATCCATTCCGCACGGCCGTAACGGCTTTCGTCAGAGAGCTTCGCCCAGAAAGCGTGCGGTGACTCGGCTAGCGCGGCCAGCCGCAGCTCGCGGAGGGCCTGCCAGTCGTCGCCCGCCAAGCGGTCGATGCTGACCGGATCCATCGGCTCCACCCCCTCAGACACCGAGACCGGAACCCGGCCCTATCCGGCGATGGTCGCCTGCTGTGCCGATGATGCCGTCGCCCGGCGGGCGATGAGCTTGCCCAATTCCCAGACGAAGAAGAGCAGCACGGCGGGGGCCAGCGCCAGTGCCCACTGGCCGAGGGTGAGTTCGACGGTGCCGAACAGCCGACGCAGCACCTCCCATTCGGTGATCAGCACGGCGAGCACCAACTCCGCCGCCGCCGTCCAGTTCAGGTTCCGGTTGTCGAAGGTCTCCACCGCGAGCGCGGTCGACGTCACGCTCCTGGCCTGGAACGCGGCCACGATGATGAACAGCGAGAACGCGGTCAGGCCCATCGACGAGCCGATCGCCAGGCTGTCGAAATGGTTCGTGCCGTAACTGATCAACGCCAGGGTGCACACCGCCATGAACAATCCGACGAGACCGGCGGTGGTCAGCAGGCCCTTCGTCATGATCGTCGCGTCGCGGGACCGCGGTTTGAGGGTCATCAGCCCGGGTGCTTCTTTGTCCATGCCCAGCGCGACGCCGAGCGGCGCATTGACCAGGAAGTTGATGTACAGGATCTGGGACGGCGAGAAGGGTTGCCCGGCGGCGATGTTCAGGATGCTGGCGCCGAGGAAGGTGATGATGTAGGCGACCAGCTCGATGATCACGTAGCGGATGAACTTGTTCAGGTTGTCGAACACCTTCCGGCCCTGCTCCACCGCGCGCATGATGGTGGCGAAGTTGTCGTCGGACAGGATCATCCGGCTGGCGTTCTTGGCGACCTGGGTCCCCGTGCCCATGGCGATGCCGATATCCGCGGCCTTGATCGCCGGCGCGTCGTTCACCCCGTCGCCCGTCATGGCGACGACCTCGCCCTTCTTCTTGAGCGTCTGGACCAGCAGCACCTTGTGCTCGGGCGCGACCCGGCCGACCACCCCGATGTCGTCGATCCGGGCCAGTCGTTCTTCCTCGCTGAGCGCCGCGAATTCCGTGCCCAGCATCGCTTCTCCGGGGATGCCGAGTTGTTTCGCGATGGCCGCCCCGGTGGTCACGTCGTCGCCGGTGACCATCCGCACCCGGATCCGGGCGCGCTGGGCATCCAGCACGGCTGCCTTGGACTCGTCGCGGGGCGGGTCGACCATGGCGACCAGGGAGGTCATCTCGAGATCGGTGACGTGGCCGAGCAGGTCGCCCTTCGGGATCGAAATCGGCCGGATCGATGTCTCGGAAGGCGGCCGCCATCACCCGATGCCCTTCGCCCTCCATCCGCAGCATGGCGTCTTCGGACCGCTTCTTCAGGTCCGCATCCCAGGGCACACTGGCGCCGGCGGCGAGAGCGGTTGCCGCGCGGCCCATCACGGCCGGGGCGGCACCTTTGACGAAGCAGCGCACCACCTTTTGGCCCGACGCATTCGTCGCCGAGTTGAAGGTCGCCATCAGTTTGTAGGTGGGGTCGAACGGCAGCGTCGCGAGCCTCGGATAGTGCTCCCTGGTCGCCTCGGAGTCCAGGCCGGCCTTCGCGCCCAGCACCAGCAGCGCGCCTTCGGTCGGATCGCCGACGACCTTGCCGTCCACCAGTTTCGCGTCGCTGGCGATCAGGTACGGCAGGATCGCCGCTTCGATGGACGCCGACGACCCGGCCGCGTGCAACACCTTGCCCTCCAGGCCGTAGCCGATGCCGGAGATCGTGTACCGGTCGACCGGGTCCAGGACCTCGACGACCGTCATCTGGTTCATCGTCAGGGTGCCGGTCTTGTCGGAGTTGATCGCCGACGTCGAGCCCAGCGTCTCCACCGACACGAGTTCCTTGACGATGGCGTTCTCCCCGGCCAGTTCCTTCGCCCCGGCCGACAGGATCACCTGCAGGACGGTGGGCAGGGCCGTGGGGATCGCCGCGATCGCCAGCGCGATCGCGGTGATGAACAGGGTGTCCGCGGATTGCCCCCGGGACAGGCCCAGCGCGAACATCACGATCATGGTGCCCAGGGCGGCCGCGCCGATCCACAGCGTCAGCGTGTTCAGCTGCTTGGTCAGCGGCGTCTGCTCCTTCGCGGTGGACGCCAGCATGCCGGCGATCTTCCCGACCTGGGCGTCCGCGCCGACCGCGGTCACCAGCATCACCCCGCTGCCGTGCGTCACCGGGGTGTTCATGAACGCCATGTTCACCTGGTCGCCGGGCCCCAGATCCTTGTCCGCCAACGCGGCGGTCTCCTTCGACGACGGGGTGCTCTCCCCGGTCAGCGCGGACTCGTCGATGTCCAGCGAACTCGCCGCGATGACCCGGCCGTCAGCGGCCACGTCGTCGCCGGCGGCCAGCAGCACCAGATCACCGATGACGACCTGCTCGGCGGGGATCGAGGATTCCACCCCGTCCCGGCGCACCCGCGCGGTCCGCTTCGTCAACGACTTCAGCGCGTTCATCGCGCTCTCGGCCTTCCCCGCCTGACGCAACCCCACCATCGCGTTGACCACCGTCAACAACGCCAGCACCGCGCCGGTGCTCCACTCCCCGATGGCCAGCGACACCACCGCGGCGATCAGCAGGATGATCTGCATGTAGCTGCGGTACTCGTCCAGGAACCGCCGCCACCCCGGCACCGCCTTCTCGGCGGGGAGCGCGTTGGGCCCGTTCTGCTGCAACCGCTGCGCGGCCGTCGCCGCGGACAGCCCGCCGGCGGCGTCCACGCCGAGCCGCTGGGCGACCTCCTCCGGGGACAGGGCATGCCACCGCACGCCGGTGGTACTCGAAACCTGACTTGTCGTTGTCACGATGTTCCTCTCGCAGAGCCGTGCTGCCGTGCATCATGATCCGCTCCGACATTGGCCTGGGCTCACCCAACCCGCGGTGACGGGGTCTTGTAGTTGCAACCCGCCATAGGTCGCATCGGTTCGATCCGGAGCCATAGGGTCAGGACCGTGCCCCCGCACTCGCGTCCAGCAGTCGCTGACCGACCACGCGCGCAGTCTGCTGCAACTCTGCGCAGCCCACGATCCGGTACGCCACCGGGATCGCCGCGAGTTGCTCGGCGTACCACCACGGGTTGCTCGTGCTGCCCACCAGCCGGGTGGACCCGGCATCGATCGGCTCGAGGCGCCCGAGGGCGCGCGGCATGCGACTGGCGACCGCGTCGAACCCGGCGTCGATGATCACCTCCACGGCGTATTCCCAGCCGACCGCGAGGTGCTCTTCGAGCATCACGACGGGGTCGAGATCGGTTGGTGGGTCGAAGGTCTCGTCGAGCATCGTCACCGCGCGAACCCGGTCGATCCGGTACGCGCGGCGGGTGTCCTTGCCTGGCAGCCGGCACAGCAGGTACCAGCGACCGTGCCGGACGACAACCGCCCACGGCTCGACCTCGCTGACCCATTCGGTGCCGGCCTCGGAGCGGTAGTCCAGCCGCACCCGGCGATGGCTCGTGCAGGCCTGCACCAGGGTCGTCGTGGTCGCCGGGTCGGGCCGTGCGGCAGCCCGATCGGGGGCGGGCGCCGTGGTCCGGCGCACCGCCTCGACCTGGGTGGCCACCGCGCCGGGCAGCGCCCGGACGATCTTCCCGAGAGCGGACCCGACCGGATCGGTGGAATCGCTGACCTCGTGGTGCCCGTCCAGGACGGCCATCACCAGGGCGAGTGCTTCGGTGGCGGTGAACATGAGCGGCGGCAGCCGGGCGCCGTGGCCGAGTCGGTAGCCGCCGTAGGGCCCGCGAACGGACTCCACCGGAATGCCGGCCTCGCGAAGGATCCCGACGTAGCGCCGGGCGGCCCGATCCGAGACGCCGAGCTTGTCGGCGAGCCGTTCGGCGGTGACGCCCGGGCTGTCCTGGATCAGTTCGAGGGCCAGCAGCGCCCGCGCCGTGGGACTCTCGTCCGATCTCACGGCGTCCTCAGCAAATCCGCCACATCCCAACAAACTCCATGGAACCGGAAGCAGAACGTCCGGAATGGAAATTAGCATCCCACCATGACCAATGACACCGCCCTGGACACCTCGATCGCCGAACCGTCGACCACGGCGGGCGAGGTCGAAATGCTGATCTTCGCGCTCGACCGGTCACGTGCACAGTTCGCCTGGAAGGTCGGCGGGCTGGACGCGGAGGCGCTGAACCGCCCGCATCCACCGTCTGCGATGACCCTCGCCGGGATCATCAAGCACCTGGCGTTCGTCGACGACTGGACGGCGGTGCGGCTGGCCGCGCATCAGATGCCCGCGCCGTGGCGATCGGTCGATTGGGACGCCGACCCCGAGTACCCGTGGCGTTCGGCGGCCGACGACTCACCCGAAGAGCTCTACCGGCTGTGGAGCGAGGCGGCGGCGCGGTGCCGGGCCGCGGTTGCCGAGATCGCTGCCGATGGCGGGCTCGACCAACCGGTGAAGTTCTTCTTCGACCCCGGCTGGGTGCCCAGCGCCAGGCGGGTGCTGGTCGATCTGCACGACGAGTACGCCCGGCACGTCGGCCATGCCGACCTGTTCCGCGAGGCCATCGACGGTTTGGTCGGAGAGGACCCGCCTCAGCAGGGATGACCCTGGTGTGTTGGTCTTGGCGCGGTGCCAACGCACGTCGTGTGCGGGCCTACCGGGTGCCGGCTGCACAGATCGGAGCGGGCGACGGGCGATCCGCGGCAGGCTGGCTCTGCACCGGCTGGTTGACGGGCCGGCGTCACGGCCGTCCGCCGAACTAGCGTGGGCGACCGGTGCTCTCGCGGACGATCAGTTCTGTCGGCAGAACGAGATGCAAGTCCGCTGGGGTGGCCTTCGCGGTCGTTTCGCCGTCCGGGCCAGGAGTCGCTGGGTCGGGAACGACGGTCCGGATCAACAATTCGGCTGCCAGACGGCCCTTTTCGGCGACGTCCTGTCGGACGGTGGTCAGCGCCGGTCGAAGCCTGGCAGCCAAGGGGTTGTCGTCGAAACCGACGACGGACAGATCGCCGGGGATGTCGAGGCCCTGATCCTGTGCCGCGAGCATCACGCCGTGGGCGATCGTGTCGGCGAAGCACAACACCGCGGTGATTTCCGGGTCTGCTTTCAGCAGCGGCCCGAGCGCGGCATAGCCGTCCTCCTCGGTGGTGTGGGGCTGCTTGATCACCACTGGCTCGATGCCAGCGGCGGCGAGGCCCTCCCGCCAACCGAGCATCCGTTGAATCGTCACGTACGACTGCGGTTCAAGTGTTTCCTCCGTCTGCAGACCGTGCGGTCCGACGACGCCGGCGTTGACAATGCCGATCCGCCGATGGCCCAGCGCAATGACGTGCTCGGCCGCCCGCCGCGCCCCACCGCGATCGTCGACATTGATGCTCGGCACACCGGGGCTCGGCTCCTGATCGACGAATACCAACGGCAACTTCCGTCGCTGCAACCAGGCCAGCGCCGGCGAGCTTGGATCGCAGTGGTAAACGAGCGTGCCGTCCATCGGGACGTCACGGGCCGGAACGTGTCCGCCGGTTTCTTCGCTGGAGAGCAGGGTGAGGGAGAGACCCGACGGTGCAAGCCCTTCCACGATCGAGCCGAGGAACCCGGTGGCCACCTCGTCGCCGAACGCGCTGCCGATCACCGAGGTGAGCACGATGCCGACGGCGCCCGTCGTGCCTCGGGCGAGCGCTCGCGCCGCAGGGTCGGGGCCCACGTAGCCCAGTTCCTCCGCGGCGGCGAGGATGCGATCCCGCAACTCCGCGGAGAGTTGATCAGGACGGGAAAAGGCGTTGGAGACCGTCATCCGGCTGACGCCGACCTTGTCGGCGACCGTCTGCAGAGTCATTCGCGCCACCGTGCCGGCCTCCTTCTCGTGCCTTCGGCTCGGGGTGACCGGAACCACATGTCCGGGCCGAGCACAACTTTACCGAAATTCTGCTTGACCGGTAAAGCCTTCGGGCTTACTGTAGCGGTACAGAGGTTCTGTAGCGGTACAGAACCGGCGAAAGGAGACCATCATGTTGTATCTGTACACGGCCCAGATCATGGCTTCGGAGGCGCAGCGCCGGCACTTCGACGGTGTCCGGCTCGACGGGCCCGTCACGAGCAAGCCGTCGCGCTGGCGGTCTCTGGTGGCGGCCCTGTTCACCCGCTCGACCCCCGCGGCCGATCACGCCCGCCCAGCGTTTGGTCGAGTAGCCGCGGCTTGATCCGCACCAGGAAATGACGCGTCGGTGAGTGCGCCGGCCGAGGGCTGCGCCGAGATCCGCGCCGAGATCCGCGCCGAGATTGCCTGCAGGCGGCCAGAGTCGGCGGGCAGATCACCCGACATCGGTTGATGATTCGGGTCGACGAGTCGAACGTCAGTGGGATGACGGCGGGAGGATCCGATCGCCGGCGCTGGCCGGGCCCCGTTGGAGTAAGAGTCCGTTGTCATTAGGGTTGTCTCACAGGGACGATGCGCGGCCGTCAGGGGCCCGGCCGCGTGCCGACCGAAGAATTCGACGGTGTCGACCAGTGCCTGGCCGAGATCGATGCCCGCGCCAAGGAAGTGAAACGACGAACGGCGGCTGTGCTGGCAGCCGAGCACACCTGCGAGCCCGACCAAAGGAATCCCGAACCATGTCCCACGCCGTAGCCCTGATCACCGACGACCGCAACCGCGTCCAAGCACAATGCAGGTGCACCTGGCGATCTCCCTGGATCACCCCGGATCAGCAGTCCAGGAGGCCCCGGCAGGAGATCGCGGAGCGGGTCGCCACCAGGCACCTGCGCGAGACCGCCCGATGATCTCGTTGGCACGCGGTGCACCGTCCATCGACATCATCGCGGTCGACGATCTGCAATCCGCCGCCCGGCGGGCGTTCGAGAACGACCCGGACGGCACGTTTTCCTACGGAGCCTCGACCGGGTACCCGCCGCTGCGTGAGTGGATCGCCGGCCAACACGGCCTGCCACCTGCGCAGGTGATCATCACCAACGGTTCGATGCAGGCCGACGCGTTCCTGTTCGAGTTGCTGGTCGCCGAAGGTGACGTCGTCGTGGTCGAGGCCCCGACCTACGATCGCACCCTGCTGGCGCTGAAGAAGCGAGGGGCGAAGATCCTGCCGATCCCGCTCCAGCAGGACGGCATCGATGTGGATGCCCTCGATGCGGCATTACGGGCGGGGGTGCGTCCGACGCTCGCGCATATCATCCCGACGTTCCAGAACCCGGCCGGCTGCACACTCAGCCTGGACAAGCGGCGGCGGCTGCTGCAGCTGGCCGAGCGGTACGGCTTCGTGATCTTCGAGGACGACCCTTACATCGAGCTGCGTTTCCGGGGTGAACGGCTGCCGACGATGCTGTCCATGGACGACGGCGGCAGGGTCGTTTACGCATCGTCGTTCTCCAAGACTGTCTGCCCCGGTGTCCGGGTGGGTTACCTGGCCGGCAGTGCCACGGTGATCTCCGCCGTCGCGCGGCTCGCCACCGAGACCTACATCTCTCCATCGATGATGAACGAATCGATCGTCAACCAGTTCTGCCGTTCGGGTGCGATCGACAGGTCGATCGCGACGGTGCGGCAAGCGCTGCACGGCCGGCTCTCCGCGTTGGTCGCCGCGCTTACCCGTGAGCTACCCGACGCGAGGTTCACACCACCCGACGGCGGCTACTTCCTGTGGGTCGATCTCCCCGAAAACATCGACATCGACACCCTTTTCACGGCAACCCAAAATCGCGGCGTGGTGTTCGTGAAGGGTACGGATTTCCTGCTCGACGGGGCTGGTGGCCACTCGCTTCGGCTGGCCTACTCCGGGGTCGGCACGGACGAGATCACCGAGGGCATCACCCGGCTGGCCGACGCGTACCGGTCACTCGCCGCGACCAGCTGACAGGGGCACGCTACGTTGGCTGCGCAGGGTGCCAGCGGGTACGGCGCCCAGACCTCGAAACGCTTAGCCTGGCAGCGATCTCGGCGTGGCAGGTCGCAGGCGATCGCCAGGAGTCCGTCAGGTTTCGCGGGCGGCGAGACGTCACAGGCTGGACAGGCGGTGTTGCGCTACGGACTGCTGGTCCCGGCGCTGCGGACCCCATCGGGATCGAGGACTGCCGCTGGTTTCTCGATCGCGGTTCGCGGCCGCCCGGGCAGCGCGAGGGACAGCAGCATGGCCACGCCGGTGAAGCCGGTCGCCCACCAGAATGCCTGCTGGAAAGCGGTGACGGGTGTGCTGCCCGTGGTGTCGGCGAGACCGCTGTCGAGGATGACGGCGAGGAGCGCGACGCCGAAGGAACCGCCGATTTGCTGGGCGATACGGGTGATGATGCTCGCGTGGGGGACGTCGGGGCGGTCGAGTCCGATGAATGCGGCGGTCATCAGCGGGATGGTGACGGCGCCGAGTCCGAAGCCGCGGACCACCAGCGCCGCCATCAGTACCCATTCGCTGACGGTCGCGGCGGCCAGCGCGAAGGGGACGGTGGCCGCACCCACGATCGCGAAACCCACCAGGGCGACCCATTTGGCACCGACGGCATCGGTGAGCCGTCCGGCAAGGGAGCGGCTGAGCAGGGTGCCGATGCCCTGGGGTACCAGGACAAGACCGGCCGCCAGGGCGTCGGCACCGCGGATGTCCTGAAAGTACAACGGCAGCAACAACATCGCCCCGTACAGCGCCGCTCCGGACAGGAACAGCAGCCCGGCGGCGGAGGCCACGGCGCGGTGGGCGAACAGCCGCACGTCGACCAGGGCCCGCTGACCGAACCGGGTGGCATGGATGGTGAACGCCGCCAGCATCGCGGCGCCGATCAGCATCGGGGCGAGGACATCGAGGCGGCCGAATCCGCCGGCCGCGCTGGCGTTGGACAGCCCGTACAGAATGCCCACGATTCCCGGGGACAGCAGCAGGAATCCGACCAGATCCAGCCGCGGACGTGCCGCCCGGTGCTCGGCCGGCAGGAGCTTCCAGGCGAGGACGAAACCGACGACACAGAACGGCACGTTGACCCAGAACAGCCACCGCCAGTCGAACCAGGTCAGAATCGCCCCGCCGAGGACCGGGCCGAGGATGGGTCCCAGGATGGCCGGCAGGCTGACCACCGACATGGTGCGGCCCAACGACTTCTCCGCCGGCGGCTTGCATCACCAGTGTCGACATCAGCGGCAACATCAAGCCTCCGCCGACCCCTTGCACGGCCCGGAAGGTGATCAGGCTGGGTGCGCTCCAGGCCAGGCTGGACGCGATCGAGCCGGCCAGGAACACCAGCAACGCGAACATCCACACGCGCTTGCCGCCGAAGCGCCCCTGCGCCCAACCCGCCAGCGGGATCGTCACCCCGAGCGCGAGCAGGTAACCGGTGCTGACCCACTGAATGGTTGCGATGGAGGTGTTCAGCTGGGCGGCGAGGCTGTGCAGCGCGACGCTGACGATGGTCGTGTCGAAAACCACGGCAAGGCCGCCGACGATCAACACCAGCGCGACCTTCAACACCTGTGGATCGACGCGATCGCGGGTCGTTGCAGTGCTCACCTTGCCACCTCATAAGATACGCAACCGTATCCTGTGACGATAGCCCGGTGCGATAAGATACGCAAGTGGATCTAATGGAGAAGGAGTCGACGACGCGCCGGCGGGGCCGCGAACTGGAGGATGCGCTGCTGGTGGCCGCCTGGGAACAGCTGGCGTCCGGCGGCTATGGGGCGTTCACCATTGATGCGGTCGCGGCGCGTGCCGCGACCAGCAAACCGGTGATCTACCGCCGCTGGCCGAACCGCGAGGCATTGGTCATGGCAGCCATCCGGCACTACTTCGCGCAGGGCAGCCGGCCGGTCCCGGACACCGGCACTCTCCGCGGCGACGTGATCGCGCTGCTGACCGAAGCCAACGAGTCACGCTTCGCGATCGCCGCCGTGATCAGTGTGCAGTTGGGCACCTATTTCCAGGAGACCGGAACGACGCCCGCGGACCTGCGGCAGCAACTGCTGGGCGACCGGCCATCGGCGATTGCGACCATCATGGGTCGCGCCCTCGAGCGCGGCGAAGTCACCGCCACGCAGCTGACGACCCGGATCATGAACCTGCCCTTCGACCTCGTCCGCCACGAAGCGCTGATGAC
Source organism: uncultured Actinomycetota bacterium (assembly GCA_963709895.1). GTDB lineage: Bacteria > Actinomycetota > Actinomycetes > Mycobacteriales > Nakamurellaceae > Nakamurella. The sequence goes on from CAVPYD010000028.1 coordinate 582,529, forward strand.
GCTGGGACCCGTTCCGCCGGATGTCATCCAGGAGATCGTCGACGACATCTTCCTTCCCCTGGTCAGTCCGCCGCCCTGCGAGTGAGTTCGGTCAGCTGCGAGCCGCCACGGCATACATCGCAAACGTCTGCGAAACGATCTTGCCGTTGTTCACGACGAATGTGTCGGTGCCCAAAGGGATGTCATCGCCCACGCTCCAGGTGATGTAGGCGACGTTGCCGGCGACTTGCAGGCTCGTCAGCGTGAACCGATCGATGGCGCTGGCCGGGAGAGCTGCGATGAAGTCCGTGAAGAAGCCGTGGATCTCCTGCTTTCCGCGATAGATCCTGGCCTGACTGTAGAAATGCGCATCTTCGTCGTAGTCATCAACGATCGCGGCAACACCCTGCTGTTCGAGAAATGCCTGTAGGTGGTGGCGAACGACGGTTTCGGTGGCAGCTGATGCAGTGCTCATGACAGATCTCCTTGTTTGGTGTATTCCTGTCACCGAGGATGCGGGACCGGGCGGCGTGGCGACGAGTGACGATGTCGTACCGCCCCAAATTGCCGCTGAACGGCGCACATCGGGGAAGAATCCGACCAATTGCCATGACGACACGCTGCGCGACGGAGCCTCGGCAGTACAGCATTCGTACTACCCGGTGGTGCCTTTCGGGAGCACGATGGCCAGATGAACCGCAGGGACTACTGCCCGATCGCCGCGAGCGTCGAGGTGCTGGGGGATCGCTGGACCCCGTTGATCATTCGCGAGGTGATGGTCGGTGCAGGCGGTTTCAACGAGATCCATCGCGGGATTCCCCGAATGAGTCGCACCCTGCTCGCCCAGCGACTGCGCGAACTCGAGCGACGCGGGCTGATGAGTCATGACCTGGGCCAACCGGGCCGTCCGGGTGTCTACCGGCTCACCGCGGCCGGTCAGGCGCTCACGCCGATCGTGTGGGCGATGGGCGCCTGGGCGGCGGAATGGATGTTCGGCGACCCGAGCGACGAGGATTGCGATGGTCTGACGCTCATCTGGCGGACGCATCAAGTTGCCATCCCGGCCAAGCTGCCCGAGGCACGCACCGTGGTGCACCTGGTACTCACCGGGTCGGGCGGCGCCCAAGGCTGGCTCGACATCCAACGCCCCGGCATCACGGTCTGCAAGGACGACCAGGGCCTGGCCGTCGATCTCGCTCTCGAGGCTGACACCGCGCAGATGCATCGCTGGCTCGTCGGGTTGGTGCCGTTCCGCGACCTGGTCGCCAACGGGCACGCCCGATTCCTTGGTCCGAGTCGCCTGGCGAAGGCTTTCCCGACCTGGTTCGACACCACGCTTTTCGCCGGCGGCCTGCGGCGGGCGGAGCAGCGTGGTTTCCGCGACGCGCTGAGCGCCTGACCGGCGGCGGTCATCGGCAACGGCGACTTCGAGGTGCCGGTTGTGGGTGCGCCGGTCGTGCTGGGCCGGCGAAAGCCGGCTGCGCGGGCTGCCCGATCGGGCAGACCTGGCGACCTACCGGGCAGTACCGGCCGGATCTGTCGCGGAAAGCCTCACCCCGGTCCTCCACTGGAGCATGACCGGCGCGCGAGGAGGGCCGGCGCGGCCCGTTGGCGCCGGTCACCCTCGGGGCAGGCGGAAGGAGCCGTTTCCATGGGTCATGACCGCGCGCGCCAGGACGACCACGCCTCCGATCGGGATCGGTCGACCTGGCGGATGGCACGCGAACCGGGACGAGAACGGCGGTGCGGCAACGACACCCGGTCCGCCAGGCCTGCTGGACTCTGCAGCGGGCCGCCGGGAACCGGTCGGTGGTCAGGCTGCTGGAGGACCGGGGCCTGCTGAGCCGGCACGGCGATCCGCACGAACAGCACGCCGACGCAGTGATGACCGGCACCGCGACCGTCCGGCGGCCCGGCGCTGCCCGTCGGCGTCGCGGACGAGGACAGGGACGCCCTGGAGACGGAACTGGCCGGGTTGGGCACCGGCACGGCCCTGCCCGATACCGTCAGGGCCGGTATGGAGCGCCGGCTCGACGCGGACTTCGGCGACGTCCGGGTGCACACCGGCGAGGCGGCCGGACGGGCCAACGTTGCCCTCGGGTCCGATGCCTTCACCTACGGCTCGGACATCTACTACGGCTCGGGGCGCGGGCCGGGTGCCGATCTGGTGACGGCGCACGAACTGGGCCACGTCACCCAGCAGCGGGCCGCCCAGCGATCCCAGGGTGGTCGGGCCAAGCAGATTCAGCGGATCGGCGCCGGCACGTTCCCGGTGACCAACGGGTTCTTCGAACTCGACATGCAGACCCGGCAGGGCAAGACCGGTCCGGCCGGCGACCACATCGGGCTGGACGGCTACATCCGGTTCCTGCCGAAGGTCGGTGCGCCGAACTCCAACGTCATCGTGTTCACCCAGATCGCCAAGCTGACGGACCTCGCCGGCAAGGACGTCGACGCGGCCACCGACACCGCCGGTGGCCAGGCTCCGCGCGGCAAGCTCGGCGATCCGGGGATCCGGACCCAGGACGACGCGGTGCGCGGCATTGTCGGCGGCTTCTCCACCGACGCCACACACGCATCCGGCGGTGTGCCGGTGGCACCCGGCACAGCGCTGTCGCCGGACTACGACGTCAGCGCCGCGGCTCCCGGCACCACCGGTGCCGTCGGCAAGACGGCACAACCGGCCATCCGCGGCGGCGGCATCGGCGGCGACTTCCGGCCGGATCCCGGGTTCAAACGGTCCGACGAGGACGCCGACATGGACTCGGCCAGCCTGTACGACACGCCGGGCACCACCAACAAGGCGGGGAACCTCAAGTTCGAGTTCGAGAGCGCGGTCCGCGGGGTGGACACCGAAATCACCTATGGCGTCGTCAAGTGGGGCTTCGACATCATCGACGGCGTGGTCAAGAACGACTTCCTGACCGTCCAGGACGCCGCGTCGGCCACCTTCGACGAGGCGCTCCAGCGGCACATGGACTTCTACACGCACGAGGACATGACGTTCTACTTCGACTTCGACTCGGCCGTGATCAAGCCGGACGAGCAGGGCAAGATCGACCGCTTGCTGCCGTATCTGAAACGCAACCCGAAGGCGGTCATGTCGATCACCGGCGAGGCGGACATCCGGGGCAAGGCCGACCACAACCGGGACCTGGCGCTGCGCCGGGCGGAAGCCGTGCGCGCGGCGATGCTGGCGTCCGGGGTGCCGGAGAGCCAGCTGGATCCGATCACCGTCGGACTCGGCGCCGGCACCAGGGCAACGGCGAATGCCGGCACCGGCGACATGGGCGGCGATCCGGCGGTGGGCGCCGACCAGGATCGGGAGGCCAACCGGTGGGCCAACCGCCGGGTGCTCGTGACGTTCACCAACCCGAAGGGGCCGTGATGACGACCAGTGACGATCTGGGCGCTCTGGCCGGCGAATTGTCCTCGGCCGACCACGACGCGCGGACCCGCGCGGTGGCCGCGCTGATCACCGCCGGACACCCGGCGGTGCCGGCCCTGCAGCTTGCGCTCGCCGGGTCGGGGCCGGACGCGCGTCGGGCGGCCGCTCAGGCGCTGGCCGAGATCGGCGATCCGGCCGCCGAGGGCACCTACCGGTCGATGCTGGACGACCAGGACCCGACGGTCCGCGCCAGGGGCGCGCAGGGTCTGCACATCATCGGCGGGGCCGGTGCCGCGGAGGCGCTCGCCGGCGTCATCGACGAACTGCCCGAACTGCTGCGCCACCCGGTGACCATCCCGGTGCGCGCGCTGGTGGCCCGCGGCGCCGAGGGCGGCCGGGCCGCCGCGCCGTTGCTGGCCGATCCCTCGAACAGCACCCGCGAACGGGCATTGCTGGTGCTGCGGATGCTGGCCGGCGGACCCGACGCTCCTACCGGGCTGGCCGAGGCACTCGCCGGCCACGACGGGTCCACGCCCGACCCGGATCTCGCGCACACTGTGCTCGGCCTGCTCCGTGGGTGAGCCGCGGACGGGGCCGAACGCGAGGCTGCGACCGCCGGGCCCAGAGCGGCATCGGTCCGGGTGACAGGGCGCCCGTCATGAGCGTTACCGGGTTCGCCAGTCGCCGATCTCGGTCAGCCGCCGCTGCTGTTGTGCGGCGGCTCCGGCATCGAGCCCATGGCTGCGTTCCGTCAGGTTGGCGATCACGCGTTCGCGGTGTTCGACGGGGTTGTGGTCGTCGTACTTGAACTTCGCGTCGACCCGCAGCACGGTCAGCCGAATCCCGCGGATACCGGACAGCATCCGCCCGTAGGGCGCGGTGCCGACGGCCACCGTGGCGTGGTCGCCCTCGGGTTGGATGTCGGCGAATTGGGCGGTGAGGATGTCGACCTTGCCCTGCGGGTCGTCGACAACGGTGGGTCGGCAGACGAACTGCACCGCCGTGTAGTAGCTGGTCGGTACGCCGTCCTCGTCCGGCCCGCCGGCCTTGGCCCGCCAGTACGACGGGATGTACGCGAAGTCGCCGACCACGGCCAGCCGTACCTGGGCCGCCGCTTGCAGGTGCGGCCAGACCGGGTTCGGCCGGGCCAGATGGAGCAGTAGATCGTCCCCGGCGAGGGTGAAATGGGTGGGTACCGCCAACGGCGCTTCGGAGGGGTCGAGATTGTTGACCACCAGCATCCCGAATCGGTCGGTGCCGGCGAGCCAGGTTTGCCACTCGAGCTGATCGACCGCGGCGTCCCAGGGGTGGATGAGCATTGTCGTTCTCCCTCAGCTGGTTTCCCTCATGGGGTGTCGGCGGTGATCAGGCGGCGGGCAGTGCGGACGTCCGGGCCGAAGCCCGTCAGGTGGGTGAGGAGGTCGGTGGCAGCCGCGTGCAGCGCGTCGTCGGTGGTGGGGTCGATGGCGTCCAGGATGAACAGGGCAGTAGTGGTGTCCTCACGGAGCTGGGTGCGGCGTGCTTGGCGCCAGTTCCAGCGCCGGCAGGTCACGCCGGCGTCGTCGCACCACACCACCTCACCCGGGTCAGGCTGCTCGATCACCCCCACGCCGTCGGCGACGGTGTCGAACGGCTCGTCGCCGGTGGCACGAAGCAACCGCGGCGGACCGCTGTACCGGGCGAGATCCTCTCCACCCAGCGGGATCTGGTGCGTCACCGAGACCGCGTTGTACGCATCGGTGAGCCGGTTTACTCGGGGCAGCCCGGTCTCTGCCCGACGGAGCAAGGCCTCCAGGCTGTTGCGGGTCCGTTGCGGTTTGGCGCCGAACGCCCGGTAGGCGTCCCGCCAGGCGGCCACCGTCGGGAGTTGTTCGACGGGCTGATCCCGCAGCTTCTGGCGGGCGGTGGTCTCCGCCGCGCGGAGCAGCGCCTCACTGGTCGGGTCGCTCGGCCCCGGCGTCAACCCGTCGACGGCCACCAGCAGGGCGCGGTAGTCCGGTCGTAACGCGAACACCGAGGCATCGACCCGGCCGCCGGCCAGGAAGTTCTCGAGTGAGCGGTGGTCAGGCATGACCCACCTCCGACCGGGTTCCCGAACCGACACCCGGTTCGAACACGGCGAGGCAGAAGCGGGCCGGCTCGGGGTGCGGGTTGGCGTACGAATGCGCCACGTCGCCGGGAAACGCGGCCGCGTCACCGACGCCCAGAGTGATTTGCTGGTCAGCGATGTCGATGCTGACGGTGCCCCGCTGGACCTGCACCAGCTCCCGGGTGCCGGGCGCATGCGCCTCGCTGACGTGCCGGTCGGCCGGGCCCAGGGTCCAGTCCCACAGCTCGACCACATTGGGCGGTTCGGACCCGGCCACCAGGACCCCGCGACCACCGGACCCACTGCTCCACAACACGGCGCCGTCACCGCGGCGGGTGACCTTCACCGGCTTGGGTCGTGGTGGCTCCACCAACGCCGGCAGCCCGACACCGAGCGCATCGCTGATCCTCAGCAGTGTCCCCACGCTGGGGTTCGCGGAGCCCTGCTCGACATTGACCACCATCCGGCGGCTCACTCCTGCCGCCTCCGCCAGCTGATCCAGCGTCCATCGCCGAAACTGCCGCTCCTGCCTGACCCGCTCGCCGATCGCCGACGACAGCACGGCTGCATCCTGATCCACTAGTGCAGGATACTGCACTGCTAATGCACTCGACTGCCGTACGCTTGTCTCGACGAACCTGAACCGATCCCAGGATGGATCACGGTAAGCCCGCCTTCGCTGCGCCGGCCATATTGGTCGTCGGTCGAACCGCCAGCGGCATCCCGGTCCGAACCGCGCTCAGATCGCAGTGTCTACCGTGGTGAAGTTGCCGGCGTCAGGGTGTGTGGTCCGTCCCTGTCGGGCTGTCGTTGGCGACCCCGAAGAGCTCGTCGTAGTCGTAGGCGGCATCGGGGTTGGCGCGCACCGCCTCGTCGATCCGTCTCGCGTCGTCACCGATAAGGATCCGCCAGGACCCCGATCGCACCCCGTCGAGGATCACGGTTGCTGCCGTAGCGGCGGTGACCGGCGCCGTGTCGCGGAAGTTGGTGTTCATCCGCATGAGCAGCCGGCGCAGGTCATCGGCGGACGCGTCCTCGCGCAAGGCGCCTGCGCGGAGTAGCGCGGTCCGCACCCCGCCGGTGATCAACTCCTGCAGCTGCGCGTCGCTGATCCGCTGGGGGTTGTGCAGGCCCTGGGCACTCAGGCTGTTGACGATGATGTTGGTGCCGACGTGGCCCGGAATCACGACCACGACTCTGACGTGTGGCGCGTGCACCCGCAGGTCTTCGATGAGCGCCTCGGAGAATCCTCGCACGGCGAATTTCGCTGTGCTGTAGGCGGTCTGCGGCGTGCCCGGGCCCAGCGATGCCCAGAGACCGTTCACACTGCTGGTGTTCACCAGCACGCCATCACCGCTGGCGATCAGTAACGGCAGGAACACCCTGGCGCAGTAGTACACGCCCCACCAGTCGACGGCGAAGACTCGCTCCCACACCTGCCGGGAACCGCCGATGAAACTCTCGCCGCCGCCGATGCCCGCGTTGCTGAAGACCAGGTCGACGCGATCGGTGGTGTGCTCGGCCAGCAGTTCGTCCCGGAACCGCTGTACCTGGGCCTCGTCTGAAACGTCGCAGTGGTGCGCGCTCACCCGCACCCCCGGTCCGGCCGCAGCCTCGGCGAGAACCGCTGTCTGCGCGATGGCGTCCCTGTTCACATCACAGGTGGCAATCGAGCATCCCTGTGCCGCGAGTTGGCGGGCGAGCTCGCGGCCCATCCCTGATCCTCCGCCTGTCACCACTGCGAGCTTCCCGTCGAACGAATCCACAGCGCCGCACCTCCTATCGCCTGGGTGGCCTTGATCATTGTTCCGCGGGGAACGACCACCGGGATCTGACGAACAGGGTGAGGTGCCCCGTTTTGCACGGTGCCGGTCAGCATCGAAACTGATCGGAAGTCATCGTCGAGCGCGGCCGGGGTGATCGAAGGCCGTTGCCGATGCCGCATCCAGACCCGTGAAGCGGCACGGTCACCCGGCGCCAAAACGCACGACCTTGGCCGCGTCACCTGACGTCGACGACGACCTTCCCGAGTGCGCGCCCGTCACCGACGCGAGCGACGGCGGCGGGCACCTCGTCGAGCGTGAAGACCCGGTCGATATGGACCTTCACCCGCCCGGCCACGCACAGCTCGGCCAGCGGCTCGAAGTGCGCCGGGCCCTGCTTCACCGCGAGCACCCCGATCGATCGGCCGCTGAGTCGGCCGACCACCGCACCGACGGTGAGCGCCCGGAGCAGCGTGCCCACCGACCCGCCCACGCACCGATACCTGCCGCCCGGCGTCAGCGCCCGCCGGTAGGCGAACACCGACCGGTGCGCGACCAAGTCGAGAATCAGGTCGTAGGGCTGCGCGGCGCGGGTGAAGTCCTCCCGGCTGTAGTCGATCACGTCGTCCGCGCCCATGGACCGCATGAACTCCTGCTTCGCGGCGTTGTCGACGCCGGTGACGTGAGCGCCGAGATTCGCACAGAGTTGGATCGCGAAGGATCCGGACCCGCCACCGGCACCGTTGATCAACACCCGACTGCCCGCCACGGCCGTGCGGACTCCTTGCAGGGCGATCGCGCCCGCCTGTGGGATGGTCGATGCCTCGGCGAACGTCAGCCCGGCCGGCTTGTCCGCGAGCGCGGCTACCGGCGCGACCGCGTATTCCGCGAAACCACCTTTGAGCGCCAGGTTGTCGCCATACACCTCGTCCCCAGGACGGAACCGGGTGACGCCCGGCCCGACGTCGTCGACGACGCCCGCGATGTCCGACCCGAGGGTCCGACGAGCCGGGCGACGGAGCCCGCCGATCCTGGCGTATGCCGGCGAACCGCGCAGGCCCTCCCAGTCGCTGAGATTGACCGAGGTCGCGGCTACCTTGATCCGCACCTGGCCGGCAGCGGGTGAGGGGATCGGGACGTCCGCGATTCGCAACACGTCGGGGATCCCGTACCGGTCGTACACGACCGCCTTCACGCCGACTCCGTGCGACCCGTGGTCATCACAGCAACCTAGTCGGCCCGAGCGCCTGGGTCTTGCTCGACGACGGTGACTGACCAGTTGCCGACAGCCGTCCGGGCAGACGGCCACTGTCACAGGGCCACTGTCACAGGGCCACTGTCACAGACTCAGCAGCAGGTCCCGAACGGCGGCCGGTTGGGACAGGAACGGGTGATGGCCGGCGTCGAACTCGACGACAGTGCCTGCCCTGCGGGCGAAGTCGCGCTGCCGTTTCGCGGAGGTGCCCCGGTCGTCGGCGCAGACGAGGTAGGTGGAGGGCACCTGCTGCCACGCCGCCGCACCGACGGGCTGGGCCGTCACCTGCACGCTTTGCCGCGCAAGCTTGTCCGCGGCCTGGGTCTGGATGTCGGGGTCGCAGTCCTGCAGGAAAGTGTCGACGAGGAACTCCGGGCGAACACCGAACGTGCCGGTGTCGGCGTCGATGTCGAGGAACGGGGCGGGTGTGCCGTCGCCGAAGTCGGACAGGCTCTGCCCCACCTCGGGTAGGTAGCTGGACACGAGCAACAGGTGGCGTACCGAACCGACCCCGGCGGCTGCCTCCGCGGTGACGATCCCGCCATAGCTGTGGGCGACCACGATGGTCGGTTCGTCGCCGTCCTGCAGCACCTTCCGGACCGCTGCGACATCCTCGGGTAGCCCCGGACCGCCGGCGGCACCCTGCCTCCCGCCGCCCTCGCCGCAGCTCGGCAGCGGCGGTGCCACGCTCGGAACCCCCTGCGCCACCAGGAGTTCAGCGGTGCGATGCCACCACCATGCGCCGTCCCGCACGCACGCCCCGTGCACGAACACGACCCTCATCGCACCTCCGCGTCAGGCCTCACCACTGCCATCACCAACGGTAGACGTAGTAGCAATTACACGAAAAGATGGAGCGATGGGCAGGCATCCTCAGCCGGAGATCAAGCGACAGCTGCTCGACGCCTGCACCGACTACGCCCTCGAACACGGCCTGCCCGACCGGCTCGAAGCCCTGGGTGGTGCCGCGGGACCTCGCCCCGCATGCTGATCTACCACTTCGGCAGCCGGGACGACCTGCTGCGCGCGGTCCTCGGTTGCGCCCGGCAACGACAGCTCGAGATGCTCGGCGATCTGTTACGCGCGCAGATCGACGAGCCGTACACGGCCACGCTGAGCCGCGCCTGGGCCGTGATGACCGGACCGCGGGGCAGGCCCTACCTGCAGATGTTCGGACAGCTGCGCGACAGCGCGGAGCAGCAGCTGTGGCCCGACTTCCGCCGCAGCGCAACGACAGACTGGCTCGCAGCAACTGCGCTCCGGGCCGTCGTCACAACCTCAGTTGCTACGTGACGACCTGCGCGGCGGTTGTTTCGACGCCGCGGAGGTTGTTGCGACGGTAGGGGACACCACGGGCTACGCGCCGGCACCGTGATGGATGACGATCCACCTGCGAGTCATCGAGGTGGGCGTCGCATATCGCGTTGCAAAGGTCACCGGCCGCCGTCCAGACTGCGCGGGTGCAGGAGCAGCGGTACGTCGACGGTCGTGCCGGCATCGACGCCCAGCTGGTCACGCGACTGCTCGGCGCGCAGTTTCCGCACTGGGGTCACCTACCGGTGCGACCGGTCAAGAATGACGGCTGGGATAACCGCACCTACCGGCTCGGCGCAGAGATGTCGGTGCGGCTCCCCACTGCGGCTGGTTACGTACCTGCGGTGGCCAAGGAGCAGCGCTGGCTCCCGATGCTGGCCCGCGCGCTGCCGGTTCCCGTGCCGGTGGTCCTGGCGGTGGGGAAACCAGGCGAGGGGTACCCGTTCCCGTGGTCGGTTCGGGGTTGGCTCGGTGGTCGGCCGGCATCCCGTGGCAACAGATATGACCTGCCCGGACTGGCGATCGACGTCGCCGAATTTCTCTGCGCGCTGCGCCGTATCGATCCCACCGGCGGCCCGCTGGCGGGTGCGGACAGCTTCTTCCGCGGAGCCGCACTCACGCATTACGACGCCGAGACGCGTCAAGCGCTCGGCGCGTTGACCGGGCGAATCGACGTAGCAGCCGCCGAATCGCTGTGGAATAACGCGCTGGCGGCCACCTGGCACGGTGCACCGGTGTGGTTCCACGGTGACGTCGCGGCCGGGAACCTGCTGGTTGCTGACGGGCGGTTGGCCGCCGTTATCGACTTCGGCACCTGCGGCGTCGGCGACCCTGCGTGCGACCTCGTCATCGCGTGGACGTTGTTCACCGGCGAGAGTCGTGACGCGTTCCGAAGCGCTGTCGATGCGGATTCGGCCACCTGGGCCAGGGCGCGCGGGTGGGCGCTGTGGAAGGCGGTGATCACCCTGGACGACGACGTCGAGAACAACCCCGCCCGCGCCGATGCCAACCTCGAAGTCATCGCGGATGTGTTGGCCGAAGCCGCGGCGGCTCGGCGCTACGATCCACGAACACTCTGAGTACCGCTCGGGGCAAGTGATCTCAGGGTGACGCCCGGCGGTAGCCGGTGATGGTGGCGCGGAGATCTTGGACCGCTCGTTGGCGGGCACCGTTGAGGGCCGCGTCCTCGGTCACGGTCGCTGTGCGCACGGGTACATGTCGGGGAGCCCGGGCGAATGCGGCGCTGACGGCGTGGATCACGGCGGGGTGGGTACCCCAGCTGCCGCCGATGACGATGACCGCGGGATCGGTCAGCGCGATCGCGGCCGCCAGCACCCCACAGACGGCGGAGGCGATGGCAGCACACGCCTTTCGTCCGGCGGCACCCGGAGCGCTGACTGCCGCCGTCAGTGCGACGACGTTGATGGCCGTCGATCCGGCGTGCCGTACCCCGAGTTCGTCGAAGACCTCGGTGAACGGCACCGCCCGCCCCCGGGCGCCGACCGTGATCAGGTGGGCGATTTCCCCGCTCATGCCGGCGTGGCCGCGTCGGACCTGCCCGTCGCTGACGACCGCCGCTCCCAACCCCTCGCCGAGGTAGAGGTAGCAGAAGTTGTCCATCGTGGCGGATGGGTGGGCCGCTCGTTCCGCCAGCGCTGCCCAGTTGACGTCGTTGTCGACCAGCACGGGTCCCTGCACCAGATCTGCCAGTACCGATGTCGCGTCCAGATCACCGACCAGGAAAGGAGTGTCGGGCAGATGCACGAGGCGTCCGGTTGCCCGGTCGACGGGATCGGCGGCGCTGACCACAGCAAGTCGGATCGGTGTCTCTGTGCCACCTGCCACGCTCTGCACCGCGGCCCGCAGGGCGGAACGCACGGCGGTGGGTGACGCCGGGCGCGGCACCGCGGCAACGGCCCGGCTGAGGGTGTCCGCTCTGACGGTGACGGTCTCGGCGACGATGCCCTCCGGCGCGATGCTCACCGTGAGCGCGCACCCGGCGTCCTGCGCCAGCGCGTAGTAGGTGCCCACCCGGCCCCGCCCGGTGGTGCGCTCGCCGGTGTCCCGGATCAGCCCGACCTCGGCCAACCGCCGGACGCTCTCCCCGATGGTCGGTTTGGAGATCCCGGTCAGCGACGCCAGTTCCGCCCGGGTCAGCCGGGGCTCGTCGATCAACGCGCGCGAGCACGTTCTCGTCGGTCAGCTCGGTCAGCAGGTCCAGGGAGGGCTTGGCGGTGGTCACCCCGGAAAGTTTAGTCAGGAGTATTGCCTAGAAGCCGGAGGTGCCCTAGTGTTGCTTCTAATAAAGAGTCCTAACCAAAGGAGCCCGATGACCCCGCTCGCCACCCCAGCCCGCACCATCGCCCCCGCCCTGCCGCACTGGGAGGAAACCCCTGCTGACCTGGGCGCAGCGATCCGCGAGATCAAGGCCGCGCTGCGGGCCCGGATCGAGGCCTCCGGCCGGACCGTCGACGAGGTCTTCGCCGTCATCGAGGACCGGGTCAGGGCCAAGGTCGCCGAGATCACCGCGGCCAAGGAGCGCGGCGAAACCGTCTGGCCGGTCATCGATTACGCCGACATCGCGAACGGCACCGTCACAGCGGAAGACCTGGCGAAACTGCGCAGCCGCGGGTGCCTGGTGGTGCGCGGACACTTCCCCCGCGAGCAGGCCCTGGGCTGGGACCAGGACATCGTCGACTACGTGGAGAGCAACCAGTTCTTCGAGAACTACCGCGGCCCCGGCGACGACTTCTTCGGCAGCGTCGGCTCCAAGCCCGAGATCTACCCCATCTACTGGTCGCCCGCGCAGATGCAGGCCCGGCAGAGCGAGCGGATGGCCCGCGTCCAGTCCTTCCTCAACGCCCAGTGGACCAGCGAGTCCGACGGGGTGCAGTGGTTCGACCCGAACCGCGATTCGCTCTACCCGGACCGCATCCGCCGCCGCCCGGAGGGCGCCAACTCCGCCGGCCTGGGCACGCACCTGGATCCCGGCACGCTGGACCTGTGGATGACCACCGCCTACCAGAACGCGTTCCGGCACCTGTTCGACGGCACCGTCGAGCAGTACGACCCGTGGGACGCCGTCCTACCGGACCGCCGGTCCGCAGTACCCGGGATCGACCATGTGCTCGGCGTTCCGCACCTTCCAGGGCTGGACCGCGCTGTCCGACATGGACCACGACCAGGGCGTGCTGCACACCGTGCCGATCCCCGAAGCCATGGGGTACCTGATGCTCCGACCGCTGCTGGACGACGTCGACGACGACGACATGTGCGGCGTCACCGTCAACCAGGTCTTCCCCGCGAGCGAGAAGTGGCACCCGCTGCTGCTCCAGGCGCTCAGCGGTATCCCGGACGTCAAGGCCGGCGACTCGGTCTGGTGGCACGCCGACATGATCCACAGCGTCGCCCCCGTCCAGAACCAGCAAGGGTGGGGCAACGTCATGTACACCCCGGCCGCGCCCTGGTGCCCACGGAACGAGACGTACGCCGCGTCCGTCCTCGAGGCCTTCCGGACCGGGTCGAGCCCCAGCGACTTCCCGGAAGAGAATTACGAACGGCAGTGGGCCAACCGCTTCCAGGAAGCCGACCTGAACGACACCGGACGCCGAGGACTCGGCATCAACTGACGCCGGTATCGCCGCCTGGCGGTATTTTCTGATCGGAGCGAAATGTCGACGAACCTCATGGTTGCGGTGTCGGTCTGGGGTGGCGCCAATGACGGTGCACGATTCCTCGTTGCCCATCGCAGCGTCATGGAACGGCATGAATTGCGGTTCCTCGGCGAGTGCTTCACCGTCCGTCATGACGAACGGACCGGCTGGAAAGCGGTCTACGCCAACCGCCGACATCGCGATCCTTGACTCCGGCCGGCGCCTTCGCCCAGAACGTCGTTCGCGTCTTCGTCGAGCAAAATCAAGATGTCAGGTTTGCGGGATTGATTGGCCGACGATATCGATCGAGATCTCCACTGCCGGAATCGTTCCGCGATTCTCGAGCCAGTGTGTGGTGTTCCTGTCCTCGGGCCAGCCCACTCCCGGCCCATAGTCCGTGGCGACGCCGTTGCGATGGTCTGTGATCGTTCCTTGCAGTATGTAGACGACGCCTGGCCGGCCTTTGTGGTCGTGAATCGGGCCGAAGACACCGCCGGGTTCGATGGTCACCATCCGCATTCGAAGTTGACGTCCCGCCATACCCTCGATCTCAGGGCCGAGGTCAACCGTCGTCAGCAGCTTGGTTGTCACGCCTTCCGTTCTCGGTACCGCCTGTTCGTCGCTCATCGTGTTCTCCTCTCTGGCCATCATTGCCCCGGCGCGCCGGGCAGGGCAATGATCTCGCGCAAACGCTCCGGTGGCCGGCGGATCGCGTTCGTGCGAACCGCGTATCCGCGGTCGGAGACACGCCCGGGGATGCGGCCGAGGGGCTGCCGATTGACGATTCGGGGTCCGACCGGCCGGGGTAGGCGATCGAGTAGCGCGATCAAAAGGGCACTGAGTCCAGACCCCAGGGCGACTACGCTCTGCCGATTGTGGGTCGATTGACCGAATTGGTGGTGCCGTCCCGACTGGGTGTCGGGTTCCGCTGGCTGTTGCCGTCATCCTGGTTGACGAACCTGGGCGACGGGTTCGCGCTGGCCGCCGGTCCACTGCTGGTGGCCTCACTCACCCACGACCCATTCCTGGTCGCCCTCGCCGCCACGTTTCAATGGCTACCGCCGCTGCTGTTCGCGCCGATCGCCGGTGCGGTGACCGACCGGCACCATCGGCTCCGGATCGTCCTGCTGGTGAACCTGGTGCGGGTCGGCGTGCTGGTCGTGCTGGTGCTCGCGATCGTCACCGGGCAGGGATCGGTCGGCGTCGTGCTGACGGCGTTGTTCGTGCTGTCCACTGCCGAGGTGTTTGCCGACACCAGCACCCAGACGCTGCTACCGATGCTGGTCGCCCGCGACGATCTGGCGGTGGCGAACTCCCGGCTGCTCACGGGAATGATCACCTTCAACCAACTGGCCGGCCCGCCGTTGGGTGCCGCGTTGTTCGTCGTCGGATCGGCCTGGCCGTTCGGCGCGGAGGCGCTGGTCGTCGGGCTCGGGGTCGTCCTGGTCTCCAGGGTCGTGCTGCCGCCACATGCCGGCGACGACCGCCGGGTCACTCGCATGCATCACGACATCATCGAGGGCTTCCGCTGGGTCATCCATCACCCGGCGGTTCGCACCCTGGTGCTGACGATCTTCATCTTCAACATCACTTTCGGCGCGGCGTGGTCGGTGCTCGTGCTCTACGCCTCGCAACGGCTGGGGCTCGGCGACATCGGATTCGGCCTGCTGACCACCGTCATGGCCGCCGGTGGTCTGGTCGGCACCGCGAGCTACGGCTGGATCACCCGCCGGGTCAGCCTGGGCGACATCATGCGCGTCGGGTTGATCGTCGAAACACTGACGCATCTCGCGTTGGCGCTGACCACCAGCGCTTGGGTCGCGGTACCGGTGTTCCTGGTGTTCGGTGCGCACGAATTCATCTGGGGAACCACCTCGCTCACCATCCGCCAACGGGTCGTACCGACAACCCTGCAGGGCCGGGTGGGCAGCGTGAACATGGTCGGCACCTACGGCGGTCTGGTGATCGGCTCCGGCATCGGCGGTGTGCTGGCCCAGCACTACGGCGTCACCGCGCCGTTCTGGTTCGCATTCGTCGGCTCCGCGGTGTTCGTGATCGTCATCTGGCGTCAGCTGAGCCATATCGCCCACGAGGATCAATGACCGAGCTCAGAGCTCAGGTGGCCCGGTGCATTCGGGATCGGTGCGGTGAGCAAGGCCGTCGCGCGCTACTCGGCCCGTCCGACGTCACGCCCGGAGGATTGGTAGTCCGAGGGCTGAATGGTGCTGCGCCGAGTTCGGCGGTGGGTGGCCGGTCGCGGCGGCCTTGTCATGTTGGCGGCCACGATCAACCGGTACTCATCGGGACGGGTGGGCAATGGGCCGCTCCGATCCTCCGGGAACGTGGTGAACAGCCGGCGGCCGCAGTACACGCATCGAGGCCGGCGCCTGATCACCCTGCGGGTGAACTCGGTGCTGACGTGGTAGTTGCTGCAGCGCCACGTCGACTGCAGCCGCCACCGTTCCGGGATGCCACCCACCAGCAGTCCGGGCTCGCTCTGCGCGACCGCGGCCAATCTCTCCAGCAGCGCCCTGTCGGCGCTGTTCAGGAACGGCATGGACCGAGAGTCTGCCACATCAATCTCGCACCGTAGTCGGCATTCCCCCATTCGGAGTGCGTCCCTGGGTGAGAGCGAGCGTCAGGGTCTCCTGGACTGCACACACCGCAACGGAAGCGGCGAGATCGCCTGCCTGGGTTCGACTCTGCACGGTCACGTGCGCCGAGCCGGTGTCGGGTGAATCAGTCGCCGATGGATGGGTACCGACAGTCGCCGAGGCGGACTCTCCGCATTCATCCCACCGCACCGGGGCGGCGCTGGTCGCGGCCCGTCCCCGCGTCGTCGATCATCGACAGTTCAGGAACCCCACCGGATGACCTGGCTCAGCGGTGGATTCACCCCGCGAAGTCGGCTGCGCTCATGCCATCCGGGTGATCGGCCGGCCACTGCACGAGCTCGATCCGGTTGCCGTCGGGATCGGTGATGAGGGCCGTCAGGAAGTCGTCCGAGCCGTCGGGTGACGTCGGCCACTCGGCTTCGACTCCGGCGGCGGCGAGGCGGGAAATGGTGGCGCGTATGGACTCCACGGTGATCACGAAGTGACTCAGCCCGGAGCCCGACGTCGACCCGATCGTCGGGAGTGTCCGCGACGAGCTCGATGGTCACAAACTCGTCCGCGGGCAGCTTGAGCATGGTCAGGTGTCCGATCCCGGTTCCCGCCACGCTCCCCACCACCTCGTAGCCGACGGCTGTGTAGCAGGCGATGGATCGCGCACTATCGCTCACTCGAAGACCGAAGTGCAATGTCCGCATGCTGCCACGGTTCCCGAGCTGCCGTGCTGTGTTCATGGTGATCCCCTTCGCCGGCTCGGATCAACCACTATCGCGCAACGGCAGAATCACAGCGGGTGGAATCTCAGGTAAAAGGCCCCGAACACCAGGACAATCCCGACATTCACCATCAAGCGCTCCCAGAAATGATCTCTGAAGAACAGCAGGTCCACGCTGACAACGACGGCGACGAGCGCGAGCACATACACGGTGACGACCACGGATTTCCCCATCCGTGCCTCCCATCGGAACGACGGTATCGCGGTCCTTGTCGGCGGGCGTGGTGGAAAACCATTGGGACAGCAAGCGTTCTTGGTTGCTCGTCGTCGAGTTCATCGTCGCGGTCCTGTCGATACCCGCACCAGGGTCGTTCGACCCGAGTTCCGACGAATCCGGCAAAAACCCCAGGCACCTCGGTCTTTCGACGTGCGAGCAGCTGTGACCCCCGCCGAACGAGCGCATCCAGCGGCGCGGTGCGTGGGCTGGCTCTGCCGTCTCGGCGTTTGCGGACGCATCGGCCAGGGCACTGCACTGCTGTTGCCTCCGCAGCTTCGAGAATGCTGGATCGTCGTGAAATGATCTTCAGGGGGCTCCACATCGATGCAGCGCGGCGGTTCTTCGGGTGGCAACGCTCCATGACAGCCTCGACGACACAGGGAGATCTCGCCCATGACCAACGTTGCGTCTGCCACCGGCCGCCGGCTCCCGATCTGGGGGTTCATCCTGCTCGCTGTCGGATATCTCGCTGCGGTTCAGCTGGTACCCCGGCTGACGACGCCGGACGACAGCAAGTACGCGACCTACACCGACACCGCCTCGGTCGTCGGGGGGCTGTGGGTCACCGTCGGGGTGGGCTCGGTGATCGGGCTCGTCGCCGTTGCGGTGCTCGGCTGGTGGCGGCCCGTCTTCATCGAAGACCTGCGGTTGCCGCGGTGGACGTGGTTGTTCTCCGCCGTGATGCTGGTCGCCATCGCCGCAGGCATCAGCTACGGCAATCTCTCGGACAAGGGCCTGACCTACACACTGATGCTGCTGGTCGGTTGCCTGTTCATCGGTGTGTCTGAGGAATTGATGTTCCGCGGCATCGGGGTGACCGCCTTCCGGCAAGCCGGGTTCACCGAGGGCAAGGTCGCACTGTGGACGTGCGTGATGTTCGGTCTGGCGCACGCGACCAATATCTTCACCGAGGGTCTCGGCGCGTTGCCGCAGGTGCTGGTCACCGCGGTCGCGGGGTACTTCTTCTACGTGACCCGTCGGGTCTCCGGGTTGCTGATCGTGTCGATGATCATTCACGGGCTGTGGGACTTCGGGCTGTTCACCAACACCCTGAGCACCCCCACCGGGACCGGAGGTGTCGCCTTCATCCTGGCCGACATCGTGCTGGCAATCGCGGCAATCGTGACGATCCGGAAGGTTTTTCCCCGGCAGCGCGTGCAGGCCACGACAACCGGAACCACAACGGCATGACGTGCGGGTTCTCGGGTTGTCATTTGCCGCTCCTCGGCGGGATCGCGGTGCAGCGCACTCGGATTGCGCGAGATAGGCTCGCCCTCGGTCTCAGGAGAGCCATGAACATCAGAACTTCGCCGCTCGTTCCAGGAGCGCGCGCGCCAGACGACCAACGCAGCGGCGAGCTGGGCGGGTCGTCGCCATCGTGATCGTGCTGGTAACCGAGGTAGGTAGTAGGTTCGTTGGTGATCGAATCCGGCGAATAGGGAAACTTCCGTGGCCCGCTCGGCGGAGTCGGCAATGAACTCGAGCTAGTCCCTCACGCTCTGGCGATGACCTTGATCAGCCGTGTGAGGTAGGTGCATAAGGAAGAGTGGCATCTGTCGGGTAAAGGTGGTTCGACGCTTCTGCTGCCGGAACGGGGTGCCGGTTCCTCATCGGCAAGGAGAGCGGAGCCGGTCAAGGCGGCGCTCGGTGGTGCTCGTCCTGCTAGCCATGGGCGAGTACGGCAACGACCTGGCCCGGGGAGTCTTCGAACGCACGGGCGTGACCATCGTCGGGAAGCGAATGTTCGACGGCGGTGAGCGCTTCTGGCCCGAGGAGGCGCCATTCCACACGCCGGTGTTTGTGGTGACTCACACCGAGCGTGCGCCGTGGGTGCGTCCGGGGTGGCACCACCTTCGACTTCGTCAACGACGGCATCGAGAGTGCGCTTGCCCGAGCCAGGGCGGCCGCCGGCAGCCGCGACATCCGGATCGGCGGGGGAGCCGATCTCATCCAGCAGTACCTCAACGCCGGGTTGGTGGACGAGTTCATCATCTCGCTCGCGCCCGTATTTCTCGGCGGGGGTAGGCGGCTATTTGACTGCATCGAGTACGGGCGGGTCCGCCTCGAGGTGGTCGACACCGTACCCTCGCCGCGAGTGACCCACCTGAAATATGCAGTGCACCGTTCATAGGCCGTGGTCACCGTCCGCGTTCATGATCATCGGCGTTCGGTCACAGGTTCTCGGTGCCGCTCGTTCGGTCAGCCGGGACCCGAATCTCGTGCGGTGCTGATCACCGGGAGCAGGTCGCCGAACCCGACGTCGGCGAGTGCGGCAACGTCGTCGGGTTCCACCGCCGCTCGCGGGGAGGCGGCCAACTGGTCACGAAGGGTCGCGGCCGCGTCGGCTCGGGCGCCCGGCCCGTCGAGGCGGTAACGCGGCGGCAGCATGGGACCGAACAGCAGCGGCTCGGCGAGGTCGGGGTGGGCGCGCACATCCGGCGCGACTCCCGCCGCCTCGGCCAGGCAACGGCAAGCACGTTGTGCGAGTCGATGGCCGGCGGTGGGGACGCGATGCTTGCGCGCGCCGACCCGTCGTCGGGCACGGGAGCGCACCCGACCAGGCGCCGACGATCCAGCGCGCCTGCAATTCCAGCAGCGGGAGGTACGGACCCTGCAGCGCGAACTGCCCGACGAAGCCGAAGGCCGGGCAGGTCCGGATGCATGGTGCGCAGGTGCAGCCGTAGGTCCGGGCCGAGCAGCGACCACAGATCCGCCGACAGGTAGGGGATGTCGAGGCGGTACCCGGTTGCGCAGACGATCGCGTCGAAGTGCTCGCGGCTGCCGTCGGCGAACGTCACGTGCTCGTCCGACCGCCGGCACGATCGCCGGACGGCACGCGATCGCCCCGGCGCGGACCTGGGCGAGGTAGTCCTGGCACAGCGAATGACCGGCGACCAGGAAGTTCGCGCTGGGCTCGGGCGCGCCGAAGTCGGCGGGATTGCCGGCCACGCGCAGCACCCGCTCGCGCAGCATTGCTCCGTAGTCGGCCGGCGCCATGGCCGCGCGCCGTAGCGCGCCGACGTGGGTGTACCACTGCCAGTCGGACGAAACTCCATCGACGTTCTTCTGCAGGACGTAGCGCGGTTTGCGATACGCTGAAACACTGGCGTGACAGTCGCGATGTCGGAGGCGATCTCGTGCCCGCTGACGCCGTTGCCATAGACCAGGACGCGCCGATCGCGGAAGTGATCGGCCCCGGGATAGTCGAAGGCGTGCAGCACTTCGCCGGCGAAGCCGTCGAGGCCGGCCGGCAGCAGCGGAGCGCGGAACCGACCGGACGCGACGATCACCGCGTCGAACGGCTCGCCGTCCACCTGCCAGCCCGGCTGCAGGTCGCGGACCCTGGCGTCGAAGCGGATGCGGTCGGTCACGCCGAACGCGTCGGAGTACGAGCGCAGGTAGTCGTGGACCTGCTCGGCAAGGGGATGCAGATCGTGCGACGGCGGCGGAGGGTAATCCGAGAACGCGGTCATTGCCCGGCTGGTGTTCGTGCGCATGCCCGGCCAGATCCCGCTGTGCGCCGCCGCGGTATTCCATTGCCCGCCGAGGTCATCGCTGGCCTCGAAGACGCTCACCTCGAACCCCGCCTCGATGGCGTGCTTCGCCGACACCAGACCACCCGGACCGGCGCCGATCACGGCGACCCGCGCCCCCGGGCTGAGCCTCACCATGCGCGCCCCCATCGATCGGTCGGGACATTGTCGTCCTCGGCACGCCCCGCGCTCAACCCGATCAGCTCGCCGACGCAACCCGGAAACCTCCACTCGGCGCCCGGTTTCTTGTCTCGGCTCCGGATCATGGTGGCGCCGGGTGTGAAAAGAGGCGCTCAGTCGGGGGACGGCCGTGAGCGCGGGGGTCAGCGACGCCCGGGCAGTTAGTGCAGCATGACGTCGCCCAGCACTCCGTCGCGCACCGACGCGGTCACGTAGGTGCACGCCGGCTGACGACGTCGGTCGGTGGGGGAGCCAGGGTTCAGCAGCCGGAGGCCGCCGGGGCTGGTCGTGTCCCACGGGATGTGGCTGTGACCGAAAACGAGCAGGTCGACGTCCGGAAAATCGTTGTCCGCCCGCACCTCCCGGCCGGCCTTGCCGCCCGTCTCGTGCACCACGGCCACCCGCAGGCCGTCGATCGTTGCTCGCGCCACCTCGGGCAGCCGGCGGCGCAGTTCCGCCCCGTCGTTGTTGCCGTGGACCCCGATCAACCGAGCGGCCCGGTCCTCGAGTCGGTCGAGCAGCGCCGGGACCACCCAGTCGCCGGCATGGATCACCACGTCCGCGCGGCCCACCTCATCCCAGAGTTGGGCGGGCAGGTCCCTGGCCCGGGCCGGAACGTGGGTGTCGGACATGATCAGCAGCCGCACCGGAACATTGTCGCCCGGCGGCCGGCGGTTCCGAGGTCAACAGTTCCGAGTCAATCAGCGGGCTGCAGGATCGCCCAACCCTTGGGCCCGACCGCATGCCCGGGACCGCTGGCGTCGTCGCTGGCGACCAGTACCTCCGCCGGGCCCTCGACGTCGAACCTGTAGTCCTGGTCCGCGGTGTTCAGCAGCACCCGGATCCGCTGACCGGCGGCGCCGCGCGCCTCGTACGCGAACTGCTCATTGGTCACCTCGATCGCCTCGGTCCGCGCCGTCACCAGCCACGGCAGCCGACGGCGCATCCCGATCAAGCCCTGGTGCAACCGGTAGGTCGGCCACCCGCCGGGATCGAGGTCGTCCGGGCGGGCGGGGAAGGTTGGGCGAACGTCGTCATCGCCACCCTCCCGCTCCTCCTTCACGCCGCGGAAGGCCTGCTCGTCGCCGTAGTAGACGCTCGGGATACCGGGAACGGTGAACAGCACGACCAGCGCGTGGCCGAGCAGTGCCAGGTCGTCGAGTCGACTGGCGATCCGGGTGACGTCGTGGTTCCCGACGAACGTCAGCGGGCTGAAACTCTCGCAGAAAGTGTTGTGCCGCTTGAAGTTCCACGCGAGCTCGTGGAAGTTCAGGTCGTTGAGCGAACTCCAGATCGACTTCCACAGTTCGTACTGGGTCACCGAATCGAGGCTGCCCTGCTGTACCCAGTCGGGGTAGTCGCCGTGAATGACCTCACCGACGAACCACGCGTCCGGATGCGCGGCCTTCGCGCGGGTCAGCACGGTGTGCCAGAAGTCCAGCGGCACGGCGTAGGCGGCGTCCAACCGCCAGCCGTCGACGCCGCGATCGAGCCAATGACCGATCGCGTCGTCCACCAGGTCGATGACCTCGGGGCATTCGTGGTTGAGCACCACCAGGGCGTCGTGGCCCTCGAAGTTGCGGTAGCCGAAGCCGTCCGGGCCCTGGCCGTCCCAGTCGATGTGGAACCACGACGCGAAGGGTGACTTCTCCCGGTTCACCAGCACGTCCTGGAACGCCGGGAACGATCGCCCGACATGGTTGAACACTCCGTCGAACAGCACCCTGATGCCGCGGCGGTGGCAGGCGTCCACCAGCCAGTCCACGTCACCGTCGTCGCCGAGTCGGGGGTCGACGCGGAGGAAGTCGACGACGTCGTAGCCGTGGGTCTCCGAGGCGAAGATCGGGTTGAGCGCCACACCGTTGCAGCCCAACTCGATGAGGTAGTCCAGCCAGGGTTCCAGCGAGCGCAGCCGATGATGCACGGCACCGTCGGCGGACAGTGCGGTGGGTTCCGCGCCCACGAAACCGAACGGGTAGACCTGCCACCAGATCGCCTCGGCGGCCCAGTCGGACATGATGACCTCACGTTTCCGGCGGTCGGCCCGGTCAGGGACATCGCGACCCGTCCAGCGCATATTTCCACCGATCGAGTCCCGATGTTGCCAGGTCCGGCGGGTTACCGTCAGAAGATCACCACAGAAACATGGTGGCTTCTGCATCCGCGGGGGGCGGGGATCGCGTAGCTACAGCGTCGAGACGGTCACGACGTCGAGGGGCAATGGACTCTTTGGACGGGATGTGACTGCGCGAAAAGCCCCGAACCTGCGAAACGAGTCACTATGGCACTGCAAGCCGCCCTCGCCCGCGTGCGAGAGGCGCCGTTCATCCTGGACGCGCTGCGCGCCACCGACGACCTGGTGGTCGCGGCCGGCAACGACGGCGGACCGCACGCCGCGCGGGTGCTGGCCGACGCGGTGCGCGATGACGACCAGGTCACCGCCATTGCGGCGGTGCACGCCCTCGGCGCCGTCTTCGACGAACGCGCGCGGCCACGAGTTGTCCGAATTGCTGTCCGACCCGCGAACGTACCTGCGTGAGCACGCCGCCTGGGCGATGGGTACCCGGGTGCCGCACCTGGACGCCGTCGGGCGACTTGTCGCCGGGGTGGCCGACGGCGGGTTCGTCACCGTCATCAACCAGCGCACGCTGCGCCGCTGGGCGCAATCGGCTCCCGATCACATCGCGTTGGCGCTGGAGGGCGCCCTGTTGACGTCCGGCGCCCTGCGATCCGGTGTGGCCATTCAGGGGCCGCTGGCCAAGGATGCTGACGACGCGCAGGGCCCGGTTGGTCGAGACGATGGGGCTGGTGCCGGGGTCGGTGGCGCAGCGGGCGCTGCTCCGGGTCGCCGCGTCGCCCCGCGAGCCGGACCGGGTTCGGCAGGCCGCGGTGGCCGCGCTCGGCGACCGCGGCGTCCGGGACGCCGATCTCCTCGAGCTGATCGGGAAGCTGGCCACCGCCGACGACGAACTGGGTGCGGTCGCCGCGCTCGCCGCATTCGACCTGGGCGAACGATCCGTCGCGAGATCGGGACAGCGAGGGCCGGACTGTCCATCGCCCAGCTGTTCCTGCACGCCGACCTCGACCGTGAACTGAGCAGAGCCGGTGCCGGCGACAACGGCGGGATCGCCACCATGCTGGTTCGGCTCGGCGATGCGCTCGCGGCCGAGCCGGGCGTGGACCGGGTCCTGACCATGTCCCGCGGCAGCGCCGCGGCGGCGGTGGCCGGTCTGGCCGACGAACCCCGCGGTCACCAGCTCACCCCGATCCCGTTGATGAGCGAGCCGGTGGACGCCGCCCACGCGTGGCCGCTCAACGTCGCCGCCGAGCGCGGCATCCGCCGGGCGCTCACCGCCCACGGCCGGGTCGATGTCCTGCACCTGCGGATGGCCGACGTCGGCAGCATGGCGGCCTCGGCCGTTGCCACCCGGCTGGGCATCCCGACGATCTTCACCCTGGCGCCGGACCCGCATGCCGTGATCCACGCGCTGGACATGACGGGAGCCTTGTCCCGCAACAACTTCGGGGCGGTCGACGAAAGCGAGCACTACTGGTTCCGCGCCGGGCTGGTGCGCCGGCTGGCCGCCGGGGCCAACCGGTGCGCGCTGTTCCCGCGCCCGCAGCTGAGGGACCAGTTGCGCGACCTGTTGGGCATCGACATCGAGAGCGAGCCGCACCGGTACACGGTGGTGCCAGAGGGGATCGACCTGACGGTCAGTGAGGCCGCGAGGCTGGAGGCCGAGCTGGTTTCCGGAGCCCTGCCGGCGGCGGTTCCTCCGGCGTCGACGGCCACGAACGGGCTGCCGCCGGCGCTCGCCGACCTGCACGAGCTGATCGCCGCCCTGCCGGCCGAGCGCCACGGGTTGCCGATCGCGCTCACCGTCGGCCGGCTGCACCGGGTCAAGGGGATGGCCACGGTCGTCGAGGCGTGGGCCGCCGATCCGGACCTCTGGCGGCGGTGCAACCTGCTCGTCGTCGGCGGCGATCTGCACCACCCGAGTGCCGACGAACAGGGCCAACTCGATGCCATCGCCGCGGTGATGGTCGAGAACCCCGATGCTGCAGCGGGTCTCGTGCTGTCTGGGCACCGGCCGAACGATGTGGTGGCGCGCTGGATGGCCGTCGCGCACACCGGACTTCCCGGATGCATCGCCCCGCACGGGGTGTACGTGTGCGGCAGCCTCAAGGAGGAGTTCGGGCTGGCGCTGATCGAGGCGCTGGCCGCCGGACTGGTGGTGGTCGGGCCCGACGCGGGCGGTCCGGCCACGTACGTCGACGAGGGCATCACCGGGTTCCTTGTCGACACCCGCTCGCCCGGCGCCGTTGCGGTCGGGTTCGGCCGGGCACTCGATCAGGCGGCCGATCCCGGCACCCACGGGCGGGTCGAGGCGGCCCGCCGGCTGGTGCGGGAGCACTACACGATCCAGGCAATGGCCCGGACGCTGTCGGGAATATATGCCGGGATCGCCGCACCGGTGCCCGGATGACGGGGAGCAGCGCGTGACACTTCTGGTGATCAGCCCGGACTATGCCAGCCACCTGCTGCCACTGGCCACGCTGGCGACCTCCTGGCAGGAGGCCGGGGAGCGGGTGGTGGTGGCGACCGGCCCGGCCACCAGGAGCATCGTCGACTCGTTCGGATTCGGCTGGACCGACCTGCGACTCGGTCGCGGGTCGAACCCGGGGGTGATCCGGGCGGAGGAACAGGCCCGCGGGGAGGACGACGCGCTGCGCGGGTTCTTCGCCGCGACCGAGCACGGAATGGTGCCGACGCTGCTGTACCAGGCCAACGCCCGGCTGGCCGACCTGCTGTGGAGGCCGATCGATACCGCTACGCGCGTCCTCGATGTCGTCGAGGCGGTGCAGCCCGACCAGGTGATCGTCGACCATCTGGCCTTCAGCGCGCGGCTCGCGTTGCAGGCCGGCGGAGTGCCGCATGCGGATGTGGTGCTCGGCCATCCCTCGGCCCTTCCCGTCGGAGACGAGGTGTACGGGTATCCGCCGTCCTGGCCGCGAGTGTTCGAGCCGCCGCCCACGGCGCTGGCCTTGCTGCACGAGCGATGCGCCGTGGTCCGGGACGCGTTCACCGCCGAGTGGAATGCCGCGCTGAGGAGCCTTGCCCCGCAAGCTGAACCGGTGCCGGACGCGTTCGCCCAGCACGGAGACATGTTGCTGCTCAACTACCCGGAGGCGTTGCACGATCCGGCGCGGACCGCACTGCTGCCCGAGCACACCTTCCTCGGTTCCGCGGTCCGCGACGAGGATGCATCCGACGACGTCGCCGCGTGGTTGTCCATGCCGTCCGACATGCCTGTGGTGTACGTCAGTTTCGGCAGCTTCCTGTCCGTCCGGGCGGACGTGCAGGCCAGGGTGGTGGCGGCATTGCGCCGGCTGGATGTTCGGGTGGCGTTGGCCATCGGGTCCGCCGACCGGGCGGTCGTCGGCGAGTTGCCGTCTGACTGGCTCGTCCGCGAGTACCTGCCGCAGGTGCAACTGCTGCGCCGGGCCGCGCTGGCCGTGACCCACGGCGGGAACAACAGTGTCACCGAGGCGCTCAACTGCGGCGTGCCGATGCTGGTGCTGCCGTTCTCCACCGACCAGTTCGCCGGTGCGGCGGCCATCGAGAATGCCGGCGTCGGGCTGGTTCTCGACCCCAATGCGGCCACCCCGGACGAACTCGAGGCCGCAGCGCGGCAGCTGCTGGGCGGTGACAGTGCGCGTGCGGCAGCGGATCTCGGTCGGCAGCTGCGCGCCACTCCCGGCCGGGAGCTGGCCAGGGCGGCGATGCTGGGAGCGACGCCCGCGCACGCGTGAGATGCGTCGGGGGCTGACGACCGAGCGCCGGTGGGAGTGATCACCGTCTGCGGACCCGCGCCGGTGCAGGGGACGCGGTGCGGTCCCCGGGCGGTGATCTTGTTGTGCGGTGGCCGGCCGAATCTCGGTGTCCGGTGCATGGACCAGGCGCAGGACCAGGAGTTGATATGCCAGGGTGGTCGCCATGACGACGTGGGTGGTGGACGCGATCCTGTTCGACCTCGACGGAACCCTGGTGGATTCCGCCGGCAGCGTGGAGCGCAGCTGGCGGCAGCTCGCGGACCGCATCGGCCGACCATGGCAGGAGGTCCGGCCGCACATCCACGGGGTGCCGGTGAAGCAGGTGATGGCGATGCTGGAGCCGGACATGCCGCCGGAAACGGTGGAGGAGCTCAGGCTTTTCATGATCGAGTCCGAGTCGACCGATACCGAGGGCGTGGTCGCCCAGCCCGGGGCCGCGCAGGTGCTCGACTCGCTGCCTCCCGAACGGGTGGCGATCGTCACCAGCGGCGGGATCCGGCTGGCGACGGCGCGGATCACCGCCGCTGGGCTGCCCACGCCCGGTGTCGTCGTCACCGCGGACGATGTCGCCGTGGGCAAACCGGACCCCGCGCCGTATCTGATGGGCGCGAAGCTGCTGGGTTTCCCGGCGGATCGGTGCCTGGTGGTGGAGGACGCACCGGCCGGTGTCGCCTCCGCCAAGGCGGCCGGCTGCCCGGTGATCGGGGTGCTCACCACGCACCCCGCGCTGGATGCGCCGACCGTGCGCACACTGGCCGAGATCACCTTCACCCCGGTGGTCGGCGGGATCGAGGTGCACATTCAGGACGCCGCTGCCGACGACGCAGCCGACGGCGGTTCGGACCGCACTGCGGACGGCGCGGGTGATCGCGCCGGCTCGGACCTTTCGGCACACTGACCAGATGCGGATTCAGCTGATTCGCGGCGACATCACCGAGCAGTCCGTGGATGCCGTGGTGAACGCCGCCAACCACTCCCTGCTCGGCGGCGGCGGTGTGGACGGGGCGATCCATCGCAAGGGCGGCCCGGCCATCCTCGCCGAGTGCAAGCAGATCAGAAATGAGCGCTATCCCGATGGCCTGCCCACCGGTGAATCGGTAGCAACCACGGCCGGTGACCTCCCGGCGCGATGGGTGATTCACACCGTCGGGCCGACCTGGGCCAAGACCAAGGACAAGTCGCCGCTACTGCGCTCCTGCTACGTCACCAGCCTGGCGGTTGCCGACCAACTGGCGGTGACAACGATTGCCTTCCCGCTGATCTCGGCCGGCATCTACCGCTGGCCCAAGGACGACGCTGTTCGGCAGGCCCTCACCGTGCTCACCGCAGCTGAAACGGCGGTCCGCGACGCCACCCTGGTGCTGTTCGACGGCGCGACCCTGGCGGTGGCGCAGGGAATCGGCCAGGAATTCGGGGTCAGCTGAACGAGCCGCGGATCATGCTGATCCCCGAGTGTTTCGGATTGCCGTCCGGCGGTTCGTCGGAGATGTCGACGGTCCGGTATTCCTGGGTACTGATGTCGCCCGGCACGGTGAAGTCGCCCTTGCCCTGGTCCAGCGAGCCGAGGGAGATCATCTTCCCGTCGTTGCCGAACAGCCACACCTCGTAGGAGGTTCCGGGCATCGCCGGCAGATCAGTCGCGCTGACCCGCACCTGTTGGCCCTGGGTGGTCGAGACCAGTTCGGCCTGGCCCTGAGTGTCCTTGCCGGCCAGCGGCCCGGTGGGCACGGGCGACAGGGGTGCTGTCGCCTCCACCGTGACGCTGTCGGACCTGTTCTGCGCCACCGCCAGCACGCCCGCTCCCAGTGCGGCGCCGATCAACAGGGCGGCCACCGGAGCTGCCCACCGCGGCCATCGCCGGGCGCGGTCGTTGGCGCTGGTCGGCCTCGGCTCCGGTGTCCCGGTGCCGGGAACGGCTCGCAGCGTCGGCGGATCGGTGGGCGCCGCCCGGCGATCGGGCTGGGTGGTCGGGTCAGCGGTTTCGGTGGTGACCGGCCAGGGGGTGCTGGTGCCGGTGTGCGAGGCGTGCGAGGAACCGTTCGCGGTCTGGGTGGCACCGAACCCGAGTTCGGCGGCGATGGCGTCCCAGACGTGTTCATCGGGTTGCCGGGTGCCCTCGCCGTAGTTGCTCAGCTCGGCGAGTTCGACGGTGCGGCGCATCGACTCGACCTCCGCCCGGCATTGTTCGCATTCGGCGATATGGATGTCGATGGCCGTATCGAGCGGCTCGCCCATCGCGAGCAGGGTCAGGTCATCTGGGTCAGGATGTTGCACCATCCACCTCCCAGAGCTTGCGCAAATGAATGAGGGCCCGCCGAATATGACTCTTGACGGTGCCGATCGGTATCCCGGTGGTCGCGGCGATTTCCGAATGACTCAGGTCGCCGTAGAACGCGAGCCTGAGCACCATCCGTTGCTCATCAGGCAGCCGGTTGAGTTCGTCGCCGATGACGACGCGGTCCACCACCCGGTCGGAGGACTTGACGTCGGTCTCGGGTGGGGCGGCGCTCTGCGCTGCGGCTAGCACCTTGCGGTCCTTGTCCAGCGCTGCGTAGCGGTCCGCGATCTGCCGCCGGGTGATGCCCAGCAGCCATGACCCCAGCGAGCCGCGGTCGGGATTGAATCCCTCGCGGCCCTTCCACGCCCGGACGAAGACCTGCTGGACGAGATCCTCGGCGTCGTGATGATTGCCGAGCCGGAGCAGCCCGACGCGGTGCACCATCCCGCCGTACCGGTCGAAGGCCTGCCGGAGGGCCGCCTCGTCGCCGGCCCGGAATCTGTCCATCCACTCGCCGTCCAAGAGCGGCTCAGGAGTTGCCCCCGACAGGGGGCGCGAGGCGCCGGACACGCTCCTGAGCCTAGGTCATCCACCGGTCGGCACCGCCGTGATGGCGATGTTGTCGTCGTAGCCGAGCGTCGAGGTGTTGAATTCGCCGCCGCAGGTGATCAACACCAGCCGCGGGTCGCCGCCGCGGTCGAAGAGCCGATCGAGCGGAACCTCGCTCTTGTGCCATTCCTCCCGGGACAGCACCGAGAAGGTCCGGGCCGTACCGCTGTCATCCGTCACCGTCACCGTGTCGCCCGGTTGCAGCGAGCCGAGTTCGGCCAACGCGCCCGCGCCCTGCAGGTGGTCGTCCACGTGGCCGGTCAGCACCGCCGAGCCCCGCGGCGCACCTGGGGCCGGCCCGAACCGGTACCAACCGACGGTCTGGACGTCCTTCGGGATGTCCAGTTGACCGTTGTCGTCCACCCCGATCGGCACGATCGAGGTGTCAACGGACAGGGCGGGAATCTGTACCCGTACCGGTGTGCTTGCTGGTGCTGGTGCTGGTGCTGGTGCTGGTGCGGTGCTGCGTGCGGCGGCGCTGGGGTGCCGGCCGGAGCCGTTGGCGCGCTCGGCGAATTCGTGGGGTTGGTTGCTGGCTGCGTTGGTGACGACGAGCCGGCTGAGCTGGCCCGAGGCGCCTGACTGGCAGTCCCACTCGCCCTCCCCGATACCCCCGACGGCATCGGGGAGAGCGATCCCGCATTTTCCGTGAGTGCCATCGCCTCCGCCGCGTTGACGCTGGTGACCGTCTGGCCGGCGGCTTCCGGCTGGGTGGCCCACCAGACGATCGGTGCGGCGGCGAGGATGGCAAGCCCCACCACCAGGCTGGTGGCAGCCTGGTGGTGGGACAACCAAGGGCGCTTGCGCGCCTGGTGGCGGCCGGACTCGGTCAGTTCGAGCGCTCCGAGTACAGCCGGCGCCCACCGACGACCACGGCGGTGGTGCCGATGGCCAGCAGGACGACGAGCAGGATGGTCGGCACCGAGCTGTCGGCCGGTCCGGTGCCGGCGGGGACGCCGCCGGGGGCCGAGTGCAGGCCCGGGATGGTGAAGGACACCAGCGTCAGGGTGCCGTCCTTTGCGCTACCGACCGCGTGCACGAAGGTCGCGGATCCCTCGGCCAGGTCCAGCGTTGCCGGGCCGATCGCCACGGTGTCGGTTCCGGCGAGCACGACATCGGCATCAACCGAGCCGGCCGGGATGTTC
This sequence comes from uncultured Actinomycetota bacterium, assembly GCA_963709895.1. Lineage (GTDB taxonomy): Bacteria > Actinomycetota > Actinomycetes > Mycobacteriales > Nakamurellaceae > Nakamurella. The sequence continues at coordinate 613,154 of CAVPYD010000028.1, forward strand.
AGCACGCCCTCATTCGGGTTGGTGACGCCCGCGAGCACGACGGTTCCCCCAGCGCGGACATCGACCGCGGGCGCGGCCGCGTCGTGCCGGACGACCAGCCGGGTCTGGCCGGCCGAGATGGTGGAGATGTCGTTGGCGTAGGGCGTGATCGTCGGGTCGCCGGCCTCAGTGAGGTGGGCGACCAGCGCCACGCTGGTCCCGCCGACCAGATCGGCGTTCGCGGTCAGCAACGGCGCGGAATCATCGGTGGCATCGGCCGCGGTGATGTCGACCTTGTAGCTGCCTTCCGGAAGATCAAGCGGCCCGGCAACGGTTTCGGGCTGGAAGTTGTCGAGGGTCAGTGCGCCGTTCACATAGATGTCGACGGGAAGTCCGGGAATGCCGTGGACGACATACACCTCTGCGGTGCCGGCGGCGGACGCGGCCGTCGCGCCGAGCAGGCTGGCCGCGACGGCGAGCGTGCCGGCGGCGGTGGCGGCAATGAGACGCCTCATAGATCCTCCTTGTAGGAGCGGAAATGCTGACGTGTTGAGTACCCGGCCCCCAGCGGAATCGGATGCACCGATCCGATATTCATCCGTCCGTGCACTTTTGCTGCGCCGCGCGAAGATTCCGACCGGCGCCGTCGGCAGGCTCCGATCGGCGCTCCGAAGTGGCCGACCGCGTCGGTGACCCGACGGCGGGATCAGTCGTCCACGCCTCGCGCGATGAGCGCGTCGCCCATCGCGTCGGCCGCCCGCAGCGCCCGCACCACTGCCGGCCCGGCCATCGAGCGCAGGGAAAATCCTGTCCCGCGGGCCTTTCTCGCCTCCGACACCTCGCGCACGATGTCGACCAGCAGCGGGATGCAGCGGATCGTCAGGGCCAGCACCAGACCGACCCGGTCCGGATCCACTCCGAACCGGCGGAGCGGACGCAGCAGTCGCTGGCAGACGTCGAGCATGGCGGTGACCCGGGTGGTGAGGGTGACAAGAGCAGCGATGGCGACGGTGATCAGCAGGCTGCCGCAGACCATGACGGCGCGTTCCGGACCGCTGAAGAACAGTTGGAAGGCACCGACGAACAGGATGACCCAGCGCAGCGGCCAGAGCTGTGCCCAGACAACCCGGGCGGGGATGCGGGCGATCGCGAAGCCCCCGGCGACCAGCAGGGCGGCCAGTCCCAGCTGCCATGGCCGGGAAGCCGCGACCACCGCAATGATCGCCACGAGCATGCCCAGCAGTTTCCAGCCCGCCGGAATCCTGTGCAGCACAGAGGATCCGGAATGGTAGAGCCCGATGACCGTCATCGCCGCAGCCGATCCGGAGGTGACGTCATGCCAGCAACCTGGTGTACGAGTCGACCGCGGCGTCGGGCGAACCGTCGGCGATGACCCGGCCGGAGTCCAGTACGACGACGCGATCGAATCCCGCGAGCAGGTGCAGATGGTGGGTGACGAGCACCACCTGCTCCCGCATGCCGGCCAGCAGATCGTTGACCATCCGGGCGTTGCGCATATCCAGCAGGGTGGTCGGTTCGTCGGCGACGATCACGTCCGGGCCGGTGATCAACACTGCCGCGATGGCCAGCAGTTGTTTCTGCCCACCGGACAGCAGGTGCGTCGGATGGTCCGCGTGCTCATGAAGGTCGAAGCGCCGCAACACTTCTCGGGTGCGCTGCTGGATTTCTGGTTTGCTCAGCCCGGATCTGCGCAGCGAGAAGGCGACATCCTCTGCGACGGTCGGCATCACGATCTGATTGTCGGGATCGGTGAAGACGAAGCCGACCCGGCGGCGGACGTCGCGGCCCTTGGCGGTGGTGTCAAGTCCGTCGACCGTCACCGACCCGCTGGTCGGCTTGACCAGGCCGTTGATCATCCTGGCCATGGTGGACTTGCCGGACCCGTTCGCGCCGACAATGCCGATCCGCCGCTCCACCAGGGTCAGGTCGATGTTCTCCAGCACGACGCGCTCGCCGAATCGGTGATGCACTGCGGTGAAACGGATTTCGGCCACCGCTCAGCCGCCGGGTGTTCCGCGCTCGACGAGCATGGCCAGACCCTGGCCGCCGCCGATCGCGCACGCGGCCAGGCCGAACTGCGGACCGTCCGGCCGCAACATTCGAGAGGCCAAGCGCAGCAACAGCATTGCCCCTGACGCTCCCCATGGATGGCCGAGACCGATGGCGCCGCCTTCGGTGCAGACGAGATCCTCGTCGATCCCCAGGTCGTCGACGACCGCGAGCACCACGGCGGCGAACGCCTCGGTGATCTCGACCGCCCCGATGTCGGCCATGGTGATGCCGCGCCCGGTCACCGCTGGGCGGTTCAGCAGTCGGCGGATGGCCGGGGCCGGAGCAGCGCCGGGCAGTGCCGGGTCACCGGCGTCGATCGCGGCGGCGGTGATCAGCAGGTGGTCGAGCCCGGCTGCGGTGGCATCGGTCGCGGTGGTGACCGCGAGCACCGCGGCGCCATCGGAGATGCCGCAGGAATTGCCGGCGGTGGCCGTCCCGTCCGCTCCGAACGACGGCCGGAGCCTGGCCAGGCGCGCCGCCGTCATCCCCGGCCGTGGCCGGTCGTCGACCGAGACATGCTGGATGGCAACGATTTCCGGCTTGAAGACGCCCGCCTGCTGGGCGTCGACGGTGCGAGCATGGGAGCGCGCCGCGTAACTGTCCTGCCGCTCCCGGGAGATGCCGCGAGCGGCGGCCAGGGCATCGGAGGCGCGGCCCATGTCGGGGTCCGGAAATCCCGGTGGGGCGAACGGCGCGCGGGTGTAGCGCACGGGCTCGGGGGAGCGGCCAGGACCAGCTGAGGGCGGCCAGAACCGCCAGGGCGCTGTGCTGGCCGATTCCGCACCGCCGGCCAACACCAGCCGTGCGTCGCCGGCCCGCACCCGGGACGCGGCCTGCAGCACCGCGTCCAGGCCGGACCCGCACTGCCGGTCGACGGTGACGCCGGGCACCGCCGACCCGAGACCGCCGGCCAGCGCGGTGACCCTGGCGATGTTCCCGCCCGGCCCCAGGCAGTTGCCCAGGATGACGTCGTCCACCGGCAGCCCCAGCGGTGCGGCCAGTTCGGCGACCTCGGCCAGCACCGGTGCAGTCAGGCCGACCACGTCGACCGCGGACAGGGCATGGCCCGCCGTACCGACAGCGCTGCGTCGCCCCAGGGTGAGGACGGGGGCACCGGGATCGGCGACGTTTCGGACCACGGGGCCCTACGCTAGCTGGCCCGATGGCGGCCGACGCTACGGCAGCGGGCGCAGCCGCAGCCCGTCGGCCGGCGGTGGGTCTCCGGAGACGGTGCGGCGGACCGCCTCGCCGACCTGGAGACGCGCGATCTTGCCGTTGCCGGTCCGCGGCAGTCGCGACGTGGTGAACCATCGTCGAGGTAGTGATGGGCCGGTCAGCACCGCACGGGCGGCGGCGCGGACGCCCTGAACGCCCTCGGGTTCGATCACGGCGGTGACCACCTCGCCGAGCCGCTCGTGCCGCACCCCGACGACGGCAGCGGCGCAGACGCCCGGCAGGGCACACAACGCCGCTTCGATGTCCTCGGCGATGACCGTCGCGCCACCGGTGGTGATGGCCGCATCGCCCCGTCCGCGGACCCGCAGTGCGCCGTGCGATTCGGCGACCGATTCGTTGCCGAGCCATTCGCCGAGGTCGCCGACGGTGGCGAAACCGTCCCGATCGCGCCGGAAGGGGCCGGTTACCCCGCTCCCGTACCCGGCCGCAAGGTACGGCGAGCGAACCCAGATCTCGCCGTCGCGGAGCTGCACCTCGGTCCCCGGGAAGGGGCGCAGCGGCCCGGGGTGGCGGGCGGCGGCAACGAAGGAGAGCTCCGCGGCGCCGTAGTACTCGGTGAGGACGACTCCGCGGGCGGTGGCCTCATCGGCCACCACAGCCGGCAGCGCCGCTCCGGCGACCACCGCGGTGCGCAGCGGAGCACCCGGCGGCAACGAGGCCAGCAGCGTGCCGAGCGCAGCGGGAACGGCGTGCACCGCGGTGGCGTGGTCGGGGCGGTCGGTCAGCTCGGCGCCCAGCCACAGCGTGTGCAGCGCCGCGAACAGGTGCATCGTCGCGTGCAACGGGCCGGTCAGCAGCACCCGATCCTGCGCGTTCAGACCGGCCAGTTCCGCGAGCGGGGCGAACGAGGTCGTCCAGGATTCCCTGCTGCGCAGCACCGGACGCGGCCTGCCGGACGTGCCCGAGGTCACCGCGATCAAGAAGGTGCCGGCCGGCGCCGAGGTGGCGACCCGGGCCGGGTCGGGGATCCCCGCCGGGTCGGCAAGCACCACCGGGATGCCGGCCCTGGCCGCGGCGAAGACCGTTACGAGGGTGTCCACGACCGGCAGGCCGGTCGCGTCGAGCCAACCCCGGCGGGTGTCGACACCCCCGATCAGGCCGGCGAGCTCCTGGTAGCTGACCGTCGTCCCCTGCCAGGTGATGGCCGGCGAGGCGCCGTCAGCACCGAGAGCGAGGGCCGCGGCCGGCGGTGCGGTGGGCACCGTCAGGGTTTGACGCCGGGCCCGTCGGCGGGTTGGACACCGTCCACCGGCGCTTCCTGCGCGACGTGCACGTCGGGCGCGTCAGCGGGCGCGGGCGTGGCAGTCCCCGCCGGGACGATCAGGCCGGGGTAGGCGCGGTGCACCTGCTTGACGACGATCGACGCCACCAGCACCTTGAGCGCGTCCCCGGGCAGGTACAGGAAGTTGCTGGTGATCGCCGGCACGAAGCCGACGCGGAAGGCGAGCACCGCCACACCGCAGGCGTAGACGACCAGCACGCCGCCGATGATGTTGACCACGATGCCGAGCCACAGCGGGTACGCGGGCAGGATCTTCGCCGTCAGGGCGCCGATCACCGCTGCGCCGACCAGCCAGCCGATCAGGTAGCCGGCGGATGGACCAGCCCATACCCCGAGTCCGCCGCGGCCGCCCGCGAGCAATGGCAGCCCGGCCGACACCAGGACGAGGAAGACCAGCACCGACAGGAAGCCCTTACGGGCGCCGAGGATGCCGCCGGCGAGCATGACGCCGAGTGTTTGCAGGGTGATCGGTACCCCGGTCGATCCCACCGTGATCGTTCCCGGCAGGCCGAGGGCGGCGATCAATGCGGCGAAGATCGCGATCTGGGCCAGGTCCCTGGCGGTGGTGCGGCGGTTGGTCATGGTCGTTGCTCCTTCACGGTCGCCGGCGAGAGGCGGGCGAGCGCCGCTGGTCAGGCAAATCGGGCAGCGTGGCGGCATGAGCTTAGGGTGTGCGCCCAGACGCCGCACCGGGGACCGGTCCGAACCCGAAAGGATGCGGGCCGTGAGGTACCCGGGTCGGGGCGCACGGTCCGCGCGTCCCGCGCCCCGGTCCGCCCACCCGCTGGGCGCGCCGCACCGATGGATAGGCTGACTCTTCCCCCGACGTTTGTAGCGCCCGAGGGGACGGCCGCGACGCATGCGGGCGGACAGCCACCAGGAGGCCAGCGGAATGTCGACCAATATCCATGCCGGGCGAGCGCTGATCGTGTCGATCACCGATCACGCACTGCACGGCGAGGACGACGGGGGAGCCGGTGCGCTGGTCACCGAACTGCTCAGCGAGGCCGGGTTCGTCGTGGACGGTTCAGTCGCGGTGCCGTCGGACGCGGTGGCCATCAGAACCGCGCTCAACACCGCCGTCATCGGTGGCGTCGACCTGGTGGTGACGGTCGGCGGCACCGGCGTCTCGCCGCGCGACGTCACCCCTGACGTCACCGCCGAGGTCATCGACCGGGAGCTGCCCGGGGTCGCCCAGGCGCTGCGCTGGTCCGGGATGGCCGCAGGGGTGGTCGACGCGATCATCTCCCGCGGCATGGTTGGCGTCTCGGGCTCCACCCTGGTGGCGAACATCGCCGGGTCAAGGGCCGCGATCCGTGACGGGTTGGCCACGCTGAACCCGCTGGCGATCCACGTCATCGGCGAGCTGTCCGACACCGACATCTGAATCGGGACCGACCGAAGGCCACGGATCGTCGTGGCCCGATTTCTCCCGCTCGACCGTGCGATGGCGTGCCGCGCCGGCGCGTCGCCCGGTTTCGCGCGGTGTCCGAAAAGCTGTGCTGGTCAGCCCTTGTCGCCGGAGATCTTGTCCTTGAGGTCGCCCACGGCACCGGCCACGACCTGACTCACCGTGCCGGCAACGGCCTTGGTCTTCTCCACCGCTGGAGCCGCCGCGGCCACGGCCTTACCCGTGGCGTCACCGGCGACGGCCTTGGTCTTCTCGACGACGGGCCCGGCGGTCGCGATGGCCTTGCCGGCGGCGTCACCGGCGACGGCCTTGGTCTTCTCGACGACCGGCCCGGCGGTCGCGATGGCCTTGCCGGCGGCGTCACCGGCGACGTCTTTCGTCTTCTCCCATGCCGGGCCGGCCACATCGGTCACCTTGTCGGTGACGCTGTCCGCCACGCCCTTGGCCTTGTCCAGGAACCCCATCGCGATCTCGCCTTCTGCGCAGCTGGCGACCGGTAAACGGCCGGCAGTGGGAAGCTGCCGGAATGAATGTATCGGTGGTGTTCGGTCGGACCGGCGGCGCGGCAGGGATTCGGCGATGACCGGAGATTCCACCGACCCAGCTCCGGACAGCGGCGACACCGAGCCTGCTGCGGACCGCGGCGCCCCCACCCGTCAGGCGGGATTTCGGGAACGCCGCCGTCTTGACGAGGTGTTCGGCGACACCCTGCCGACCGTCACCAGCGACGAGCGCGATCCCGAGCCCGCCGACGGGGCGGAGCGCGACCGGTGGTACCGGGAGAACCGGCCGCCGCACCACGGCTGACCCGGTCGAAGCTGACGAGTTCGGGCGGCCGAGCAGTCCGTTCAGCTTTCGGGAGACCCCGGGGACGTCAGAGCCGACGCGGTTGCGGCTGCGTCCAGGTTCCCGGCCTTCAGCAGGTCGCGGATCTCGACCAGCAGATCGACCTCGGTGGGGTCGGCCTTCACCGGGGTCTTCTTCGCGCTGAGCCGGATGTTGATCGCCTTCATCGGCGCGATGAAGACGAAATAGACGACCGCGGCGGTGATCAGGAACGTGATGAACGCCGTGATGATCGCCCCGACGTTGATGAAGGTGTCGGGCTTGTCGGGGTTCACGTAGAAGCCCCAGCCGCCGGCGTCCACCCCGCCGAGGGCGTTGAGCACAGGTTCGATCAGGTTCGCGGTGATGGCTGCGATCAGTGCGGTGAATGCAGCGCCGATGACCACGGCGACCGCGAGGTCGATCACGTTCCCGCGGAGGATGAAGTCCTTGAATCCCTTGAGCATGATGTCTCCCCTGACGACGACGTCCTGCGGCCGGTTGGTGGGTGCCGGCTCCGGCTGGTTGTCGAACCGGGTCGGCAGCCCGAGACGATACCTCGCGATTGCGTCGTTCAGGTGAACCGCACCGCTATCGTGCCGGTCAGTGCGGTCGCTGCGATGCGATCCGCGGATTCCGCGGGCACCGCCAACACCACCGGTCGATCGCCACGGCCCCGCGCAGACTCTTTCGCGATGCTCAGCACGACCGCGTCCGGCGCCAGCAGATCGGCGGAACCGTCCTCGGCGACCGCGATGACCGCGACATGCATCCCCGCCGCGAGCAGGTCGACGATCGCCGGGTCGGCCGGCCGGACGGGTACGGCGACCCGTCCCGGGCCGGGATCGGGCCCTTCGGTCGCGGTGAGCCGGACATCGGTCAGCACTTCGCCTCGCCGGGCCGGGCCGGCCAACACCTTGCCGATCGCGGTCGCGGGGTCGGCAATCGCGCCGTCGGGCACCGCGGCTCGTCGCGCCGGTTCCAGGTCGCCGTCGGCGATCGTCGCGCCGATCGGCAGGTCGCGGGTCAGCAGGAGCACCGGCGAGCCGGCTTCGGCGTCGCGTCGCGGGCCGAGGGCGACGATCCCGGCGGCCACCACCAGGGCAAGGGCGAGCACCCGGCGGGCGACCCTGGACCCCCGTCCGCCGCGTCGACGACTCGCGGCGGCGAGCCAGAGCCGGTCCCGCCAGCGTGGACGCAGGCCGGCCGAGCGCTGCTGCGATGACGTCATGCCGGGGACGGTACGAGGCCGGCACGACGCGAGCGAGGAACGCCCGCCGGACCTGTGGATAACTGGCCGTTGCCCCTCCGGCGCCGGCCGATCCGTCCGAGATCCGGTGGATAACTCGTCATCGGTAACACTCCGGTCGGCCCGAGGGCCGGCACGGCAAGGGGATCAGCTGACGGTGATCCGCAGGATCCGGTCGTCACCGTCCCGCACGTCGCCGCGCCCGTCGGTGTTCGACGTGATCAGCCACAGGCTGCCGTCCGGAGCCGGTTCCACGGTGCGCAGGCGGCCGTACTCGCCGACGAGCTGGGGTACCGGTTCGAGCGTGCCGTCACCCGACAACGGGATCTGCCAGAGCCGCGCGCCTCGCAGGCCGGCCATCCACACCGATCCATCCAGCACCGCGATGCCGCTCGGGCGATGCCTCGCTGGTCGGCCAGACCCGTTGCGGCTGAACGAATTCCGTTCCGGAACCCTGGCCTTCCTGTTCCGGCCAGCCGTAGTTCCCGCCGGGCTGGATGAGATTCAGCTCGTCCCAGGTGTTCTGGCCGAACTCCGAGGCCCACAGCCGGCCGGACGGGTCGAACGCCAGGCCTTGCACGTTCCGGTGACCGTAGGAGTAGACGAGGGGGGCCTCCGGGAACGGGTTGCCCGGAGCCGGCGAGCCGTCGGGCGACAACCGCAGGATCTTGCCGCCGAGGCTGGTGAGGTCCTGGGCGAGCGGCCGGTCGCCGCTCTCGCCGGTACCGACGTACAGCAGGCCGTCCGGCCCGAAGCGCAAGCGGCCGCCGTTGTGAATCGACGCCCTGGGGATCCCGGTCAGGATGTCCCGCTGGTCGGCCAGCGCCCCGTCGCGGAGGGCCACCGTCGCGACCCGGTTCTCCTCGTCCGCGCTGTAGTAGACGTAGAGCAGCTGGTCGGCCGCGAAGGTCGGCGACACCGCGATCCCGAGCAGCCCGCCCTCACCGTTGGGCGCGACGCCGGCAATGGCGCCCAGCTCCGATACGGCGCCCGCCGGGCTGACGGCCAGTACTTTCGCCTCGTCGCGGTCGGTGACGACCGCCGTTCCGTCGGGCAGGAAGCCAAGGCCCCATGGGGTCCGCAGGCCGGTGGCGATGGTGCTCACGTCGAGGTGGGTGGGCGCTGCAGTGCCACTCGGTGCGGTAGTTACTCGGTGCTGCGCTGCTGGCGGCGCTGCCATCCGAGCGTGCGGCGCTCGACGTACCGGCGCTGCTCGAAGGATCGGCCGGTGACGTACCGGTGCACCCGGCCGTGGCGAGCACGCCGACCAGCAGCACGGTGGCCATGCCGGTGCGCCTCGTCATGGATGGACGGCGCGGCGAGGAGGTCGACACCAGCCCCAGTATGGCGACCGGAATCAGCTGGCGGGAGATGTGCGGGCGGCAGGATCGACGTCGAGCCTGCGTCCAGGGCCGGCCGGGCAGGCGGGACGGGCGATCAGCCCGCGGCGGCCTTGGCGCCGCCGGAGCCTCCTGATGAGCTGGCGGAGCTGGACGAGGATCCGCCGGAGGACGAGCCATTCGACGACCCGGACCCCGACCCCGCCGCCGGTTTGGCTGCCGGCTTGTCCGCCTTCTTCTCGCCACCGGACTTCTCGGCACTTGACTTGTCGGAGGTCTTCGCCGGGCTCATGTCGCTGGACGCGGCGCGGGAATCGGTCCGGTAGAAGCCGCTGCCCTTGAAGACCACGCCCACCGACCCGTAGACCTTGCGCAGCTTCCCGGCGCACACCGGACAGGTCGTCAGCGAATCGTCGGTGAACGCCTGGACCGCCTCGAAGCGATGTCCGCAGTCGGTGCAGGCGTACTGATAGGTGGGCACGAGGTCCTCCAGGACCGTGAGGTTTGTCGGGAAATCAGGCACTGGTTTGGCACTCGGGGCGGAAGACTGCCAGTCCGATGATGCTCCCCGAGCCCGTACCCGCGCAAATGTGGCGGCCCTGGCGGCCGGCCGGCACGACGTGATCAACGCTCAGCATGAACCGCTGATTCCTGCGCCACCGCCGATCCGGCCCCGTCGTCGGCCCCCGCCCGGCGCGGATCGACATGGTCGGCGCGCATCAACGTGCGAGTGATGGGACTGGCGTGACGCAAGTGAACGATTTCATGCGCGCTGGGGACGATGATCTGCGCCGTTGGGGGTCGCGCTCGCGAGCGGACGAGGTCGTCGAGCAGGAGGGGTGGCGGGCGGTTCAGCTGTCGGACCCAGCCGCCGGGGGCCGTCGCCGGGCGTCACCACCCAGGAAACCCGCTGATCCAGCGCATCGAACGGCACGGAGTCGAGCACCTCGTCGTCGAACACCACCGCGATGCGCTGAGGAAGGACAGCTGGGGCGCAGCGAGTCCAACAGAGCCAACGTCCGGTCGTAGTGGCCGCCGCCGCGGCCGAGCCGGTGCCCGTCGCCGCCCACGGCCAGCGCGGGGACCAAGCACGGCGTCCACCTGGCCGATCGCCGCTGCGCCGAGCCGCGGGCCGGTCGGTTCCTGGATGCCCCACGCCCCCGTGCGGAGCGGCGCGGGGTACTCGCACCAATCCAACGGGGACGCACCCGTCACCACCGGGACCAGCACCCGGGTCCCGACCGCCACCAGCGCGTCGAGCACCCCCGCGGTGAGCGGCTCGGTCGGCAGCGGCAGGTAGCCGGCGACCGCCGCTGCACCCGCCAGGTGCGGCGTCAGCCGGGCCGCGATCGCGCCGCGGGCGGCCTCGCGTTGCGCCGCCGTCCGGGCCCGCCGCGCGGCGATCAGCGGCAGCCGCAACCGGGCCTTCGCCTCGGCGACGGACTCCGGTAGGGACGGCACCGGATCACCGTAGGTCACCCCCTGTCGCCGATGGGCCGGTCGGGTCCGTGGTGATGACGGGCGGTGTCGCCCCGGGTAGCGGGAGCGCAGGGGTTAGCGTTACCGACCATGAACCACGACGTCGCGATCCCGCCGGCCCGGAGCAGGGCCGGCCTGCCCGCCCGTCGGCGATCGGGGCCGCGAACATGAGAACCGTCGCCGAGCAGCTGGAACTGGTGCTGTCCACGGCGGTGACCCCGGCCCCGGTGCGGGTGGCGATCTCGGAGGCTCAAGGTCTGCTGTGTGCCGAGGAGGTCGTGGCCTCCGGTGCGTTGCCGGCGTTCGACCAGGCCGCCGTCGACGGTTATGCCGTGCGCTCGGTCGACGTGGCGATCGCCTCGCCCGGTCACCCGGTGGTGCTGCCGGTCGTCGGTGACATCGAGGCCGGGGTGCGGACCGCCCATCGGCTGCAGCCCATGCAGACCGTCTACGTGGCCACCGGTGCACCGCTGCCCACCGTCGCGGACGCCGTCGTCCCGCGCTCGCAGACGCAGGGCACCGAGGCCAGGGTGTCGGTGACCAAGCCGGTCGCGTCCGGCCAGTTCGTCCGCCGCACCGGCGAGGACGTGCAACCCGGTGACGTCGCCGTCCGGTCCGGCGCGTTCATCGGATCGCCGCAGGTCGGGCTGCTTGCGGCCGTCGGGCGCGACAAGATCCTGGTGCATCCCCGGCCACGGGTGTCGATCGTGTCGGTCGGCGACGAGCTCGTCGACGTTGCCCGTCGCCCCGGTCCGGGGCAGGTGTACGACGTCAACTCCTTCTCGCTCGCCGCGGCCGCCCGCGACGCCGGCGCGGACGCCACCCGGGTGGGCATCGCGCCCCGGGACCCGCGCCGGTTGCGCGAGCTGATCGAGGCCCGGTTGCTGGTGTCGGAGATGGTGGTCGTCGCGGGCGCGGCCGGCGGCCACAGCGCCGAGCTCGTCGTCGAGGCGCTGGCGGAATTCGGCACCCTGGACCTGACCCGGGTCGCCATGCAGCCAGGGTCCGCGCAGGGCTACGGCCTGCTGGGCCCGGACCGGATCCCGACGTTCCTGCTGCCGGCGAACCCGGTGTCCGCGCTGGTGGTCTTCGAGGTGATCGTCCGGCCGATGCTGCGGGTGATGCTCGGCCGGCGCAATCCTTACCGCCGGACGGTCACGGCGCGCACGCTGGAACCCGTCGTCTCGCCGGTGGGGCGCCGCCAGTTCCTGCGCGGGCAGTTGATGCGTGACGACGAGGGCGAGTACCTGGTCCACATCCTCGGCGGCGCCGGGACCCACCTGCTCGCCTCACTCGCCGAGGCGAACTGCCTGGTGCTGATCGACGAGGTGACCACCGAGGTGCCGATCGGCGCGGAGGTTCCGGTGTCGTTCCTGGCGCAACGGGCGTAGCGCCGTGTTTGATCCGGCTGGATTTCCGGCCGGTGGGCTTTCCGGTCAGCATCCGGGGTGGCCCGCCCGGTTGGGGCCGTTGGACACCAGGGTCGGGCGGGTGGACGCCCGACCGCTGCGCCGTTCCGACGGTGACGCCTGGCAGCAGACCCGGCTGGCCGACGAGCCGATCATCGCCCCGTGGGATGCGACCAGTGACCTCACCTGGGCGCAACGGCACACCCGCACCATGTGGCGCTCGCACCGATCGCTGCTCCGGGTGGGCGCCCGGCGCGGCGAGGTGGTGCCGTTCGCGATCACCGTGGACGGTGAGTTCGCCGGGCAGGTGACCCTCGGCGGCATTCAGCGTGGTGCGCTCCGGTCCGGCTGGGTGGGCTACTGGGTGGCCTCGAAATGGCATGGCAACGGTGTGGCCACCGCCGCGGTCGCGTTGATCGTCGCGCACGGTTTCGGGCCAGTCGGCCTGCACCGGATCGAGGCCACCATCGCGCCGGAGAACCTGGCCAGCCGCGGTGTCGTCACGCATCTCGGTTTCCGCCAGGAGGGCCACCTCGTGCGGTACCTGGACATCAACGGGGCCTGGCGCGACCACCTGTTGTTCGCGATGACGATCGAGGAGTTGCCCGGCGGGCTGCCGGAACTGCTGGAGCGCTGGCGGGTCAGCAAGCGGGGCTGATCGGGAACCGCGGGAGACGTTGCCCCGGGCGCGGTGCCGGCCCGGTGACCGCGGAGACGTTGCCCCGGGCGCGGTGCCGGCCCGGTGACCGGAGGCCCGCGGCGGGCCGGCGAAGGCCGCCCGATCCGATGCCGCTGGCGGCGTGTCCTTACCAGGTCGGCGAGCTCCGCCTGGCTAGCGTGATCTTGAGCGACAGCTCCGTGTCGGCGTGCCGCCGCGCGTCACGACCGAGGGGAGGCCCCCATGAACATTCCGACGTCCCTGATTGTCGTGGGACTGGTGGTGGCCTGGCTGGTGGTACTGGTGCCGATGATCGCGCGGCGCCGTGAGCGCGTTCCGCAGTCGTCGACTTCCGCCGGCACGCGGGTGTTGCGCCGGGCGTCGGCGTCGTTGCGCCGCAAACCCCGCCGTGCCCGTGCCGGGCGCTCGGCGCCGGGCCGCGACCGAAAATCTGGTAGCACCGAGGAGGTCCTGGTGAGCGTGGGAGCCGGTCCGCAGCACGAACCAACGGATGCGGCGGAGGAGTGGGCGGCCGCCCAGGCCGAATCCCGCCGTCCCGTCGCCACCATGGCGCCACCGGCCGGGGACGACCCGCAACTCGCGTTCGCCGATGACGCCGACAGCACCGACGGTGCCGACAGTGCCGACGGTGCCGACGGTCACCGTTTCGTCGACGACGCCGCCGCCGGATTCGAGTCAGACCCGGAAAGCACGGTCGGGACGGACATCTCCGAGTCCGGGAGCGCCGACGCCGGGTAGTCCGCCGGTCGACAACGGCACGATCCCCGACGAGATCGACGATGACGAGTGGGCGATCCAGGCGACCGCCGTCCCCACTATTGCGACCGGGGCCGCGCCGTCGTCGAGCCGGTCCGAGGGCGTCGACGACGAGCATCTGCGGCCGATTCCCCGGCGATCCGGTCGAGGTGGCTACGACCCGGAGGCCGCGGAGGCGACGCGTGCCTACCGTTACCGGCAACGGCGGCGGATCACGTTCGTGCTGTTGATCGCGACCGTCGTGTTCAGCCTGCTCGCGCTGCTCACGGTCTCCGTCTTCTGGGCGGGTGCGCTCGTATCGGTGGTGCTGCTGGCCGGCTACCTGGCCTATCTGCGGCGGCAGGTACGGATCGAGGCCGCGATCCGGCAGCGCCGGATGGAACGCCTGCAGCGGGCGCGGCAGATCCGTCCCGAGTCCGGGCGATCACGGCCAGGACAAGCCCGGTCGGAGGCTGATCGCGGCCGGGAGGTCGTCGACCTGGACGATGACGATCCGGGTTTCGATGATCTCGAGGAGTACCACGAACCGGTGACCTACCGGCGCGCCGTCGGGCAGTGATTCCAGCGGTGCGCAACGACGCGGGCCACCCTGCTGCTGATCGCCGTCCCCGGCGAGCTCACCACCGTGAGCCGTGCCGATGAGCGGCCCGGGCAAGCCATCCACGACGCCACCAACATGGTCGAACCAGGCGGGATTCGGCATCCGCTTCGAGTGGGGCCCGCAAGGTGCGGTGGCGGTGGCACCGGGTGCGGCGGCCGTCGTGGTCGTGGACGTGCTGTCTTTCACGACCACCCTGTCGGTTGCCATCGACGCCGGTATCGAGGTGTTCCCGTACCGGGTGCGTGACGTGTCCGCGGCCGCCTTCGCGGCCTCCAGGGGCGCTGTGCTGGCGGTCGGCCGCCGCGAGGCCGGCGCCACCGGGGTCAGCCTGTCCCCGGTGTCCGTGCGCCGCGCCGCCGAACCCGGTGGTCCGCTCTCGGTGACCTCCAAGCTGGTGCTGCCCTCGCCGAACGGTGCCGCGATCTGCCGGCAGCTGGGTGAGGCCGGTGCCGTGGTGCTCGGTGCCTCGATGCGCAACGCCTCGGCCGTTGCCCGGTGGGTGACCGCCAGTGCTCGCGGCCCGATTGCGGTTGTCGCCGCCGGCGAGCGCTGGCCCGGGGACACCCTGCGGCCCGGGGTCGAGGACCTGTGGGGGGCCGGCGCGGTGATCGACGCCCTGGTCAACGCCGGGATCGGGTCCCTCTCGCCGGAGGCCGGAGTCGCCCGCGCCGCGTACCGGTCGCTCGGCCGGACGCCGGCCACGGCGCTGCAGGCCGCGCTGGCGGCCTGCTCGTCGGGCCGGGAACTGATCGAGGACGGGTACGGCGAGGAAATTGCTCTGGCCGCGCAGGTCGACGTGTCCCGCCGGGTGCCGGTGCTGACCGGGGACTCGTTCAAGGTCGGCTGATCGGCGCCCACCGGCCGCCGGCGACGGCATGGCGCGGCGCTCCCTCCCGGCTTGGCAGCCCCTGATCCGCTGCTATCCTTGCTGACGGCTCACGGAGGGATCCGCGGGCCATGGGGCTGTAGCGCAGTTGGTAGCGCGCTTCGTTCGCATCGAAGAGGTCCGGGGTTCGATTCCCCGCAGCTCCACCCCCAGTCCCCAGGTCACAACCTGGGAGTGGTTCCCGTTCGCGGCTAGTGCTTGTGCCTTCGTCGACCGACGATCATCAGACCCGCCGCGATGATCATCATCGGGATGATGATGAAAAGGATCGCGGCCAACAGCACTTCGTTCAGCACCTGATCGAACATGACGATTGCCTTCCAGGATTGGACGAGCGACGCCGCCCTCGGGGTGGTCTGTTCGCGAGACGGATTCCGCTCCTTTGCCTCGACGGTGTGCGGGGCGGTCGATGGCTCATGGCAGGTCCGGCACGATCGCGGTGATCCACGCGGTGATGGTGTCGACCCGGGCGGTGGTTTCCACGCTGGTGTGCGGGCAGTCCGGTCCGGTGCTTTCGGTGGCCACCAGTCGTGGCGGTGCACCGGCAGTCGTGGAGAAATACGGCGCGCCGGAGTCATACAGGCACGCGCTGGTATCGGCGGCGGGGTACGACCCCGCGACGCCGACCGTCGTGGGGGTCACCGTCCGGACCGCGACCTCGCCGACCGACAGGCGGGTGCTGGGTGTCGGGATGATGCTCGAGGTGGCTCCCCAGCCGGCGATGGTGAGTACTGCGCCGGCCGCGGGTCCGGCTCCGCTGAGGGCGATCGGGGTGACGTCGGTGATCGGCGCGGACAGCCGAGCCAGGGCGATATCGGTGGTGCCGGCCTGCTGCACGTCGGTGACGGTCCTGTTCTCGACGGGTGCGGGCCACAGCAGGTCGAGCACGTCGAACGACCGATCGGGGCGCGCTCCTCGTTGATCCAGAACGGCGTTCAGGGTCGCGGTGGTGGCATATGGAGCAGGCCCGCTGACCGGGGCTCGGTGCACGTCGTGGAAACAATGGCCGGCCGTGATGATCCAGGTCGGGGAGATCAGCGCGGCGGAGCAGGCGCTGTTGTAGAACGTTCCGTCCGGCCGCGGGATGTGGGTCATGCTCAACCGCACCGCGAACGGATACTGCCCGGACGGGACGGAAATGCCGTGGGCGACCGCCGCCGCGGGGCTCGCGTCCAGCGTCATGGGGGCGAGCACGACCGCAATGATGATCGCGGCGCGCTTCAGCGTCGGAGCGAAACCGACGCGAGCGGGCACGGGTGTTCTCTCGATCGAGGGCGAGTTGGTCTGTGAACGGCGCGGACAATTCGCGTCAACGTCGCCGGGCGGACCCCCTGTTCTCGATCGGACCGCCGCAAAGCACGGCCGCGCGGAATGATTCGCGGCTTCGGTGGTTTCCCCCCGCGACCTGAAAGAGTCTTGTTCCCCGGAACAAGAATTTCCCCGAACTGCCGCCTTGCGGCGTGGTTCTTCGAGATCCGCCGCCACCCAATCGCACGAGATCATCGTGCCGCAGGCGGAAGTTGTTCCCTGCGGTTGATATCCGCAACGGACGTCGACGGCAAGGCCGATCTTCAGGCAATCCAGGTGCAAGATTGCCTGAGGCGTCGGTGATGTCGACCTGAATCGCCAAACTCGTCGGCCATCCAAAACATGTCCGCATTGGGCGGGATGACCGAACCTGAACCTACACCCGGGAACATCGCGTTATCCAGGGATTCACTCTCTTGGATATCCGATCGAAAGCACGGCCGCGGCGAGCACAGCGGAGTCTGCTTATTCAGCGGAGGCTGAACGGCGGGTATCGGTCGGTGACCAGCAAGGTGGCGTAGGCGGTGACGCGCAGCGACCACCGGCCGACCCCGACGACGTAGTCGAACAGGCCGCGCGGGTAGCGGCCGGTGAACAGGATGGCGAACCAGGCGATGACAACGGCGAAGAACCCGCCGATGAACAGGAAGAACAGCACGATGATGTGCGGGATCACCAACAGCCACTTCACCAGCGGGAGCCAGCGGTTGAGGTCACGCTCGGCGTCGGGGTAGTCGAGGTCGAGGTGCACCGCCTGCTCTTCGACCGTGGAGGGATATTGATCGGTGAGCAGGGCGGCGTAGGCGCCGACGCGGGCGGAGAAGCGGTGGAATTGCAGTGCGAAGTCGAACCACCAGCGGGGGTACCGCTGCCGGAACAGGATCATCAGCAGGGTGGCGAAGAAGAGGGCGCCGAGGATGCCTCCGCCGGTTCGGGTCACTTCCCCCACCACCTCACCCGCCTTGGTGACGATGGTGGTTGTCGTTGCCGCGTACGCGGACAGCACGCTCAGCACGATGGCGATGGGGATGATCACGATGATCCGGAATGCGGTCGTCACCCGGTTCAGGTTCTCCGGATAGTCGATGTTGAGTCTTGCGGCGTACAGGTCGGTGGGCTGATTCATGGGGTCTCCTGGGTTGACACGCGGAGGAAGTCGCCCGGCGGGGCGCGGCGGCGACCTCCCCGTTGAACCGCCGCGCCTCAAGCGTCTCCTATTGGCAGGCTGGCGACGCGGGTTTGTGTTGCCGGTCATGAAAATCGAGATCGAGCGCTGGCCGCCGCCTCGTCATGAACTCGGCAAGGTTCTGCAGCTGACCGGTCCGAATACCGTGCTCGATTCAGGCGTCGACGCGGCGGAGCCGCCACGCGGCGAACCCGATCAGCACGGCCGCGTAGCCGCACAGCACGGCGAAGCCGGTCCAGGGTGACAGCGAATGGGCCAGCACGGAATTGCCGCCCGTCAACGCGCCGCCGAGGTTGGACGGCAGGTACTGCACGAAGTGGTCCGTCAACGACGCGGGCAGCAGCAGGGTCAGCGTCGGGATCACGAAGAACACCGCGACGAAGGTGGTGATCGCGGCCGCGGTGTTCCGCAGCAGCGCACCCAGCGCCAGGGCGATCAGGCCGGCGACGGTGACGTACAACGCCGCGCCGATGACCGACCGCAACGCGCCGGGGTCGGACAGCGACGCGTCCAGGTGCTGCCCGCTGAGCAGGGCTTGACCCACGAAGAACGCGGTGAAGCTGGCGACCACCATGGTCAGGAGCACCACACCGCCGAACACCGCCAGTTTCGCCCAGAGCATCGGCAGTCGGCGGGGGACCACGGTCAGCGAGGAGCGGATCATTCCGGTGCTGTACTCCCCGGTGATCAGCAGTGCGCCCAGCACGCCGACGGCCAACTGCGCGAAGAAGATGCCGGACAGTGATGTCGAGATCGGCGATTGGCCGGGTTCGAGCCCGCCAGGCTGATTCGCCGCGATGGCCGTGATCAGTGCGCCGATGCCGACCATGGACACCACGGCCATCAGCAGCGTGTAGACGGTGGACCGCAGCGAACGGAACTTCGTCCACTCGGACGCCACGACGCGCATCGGCGTGACCCGCAGGCGGGAGCGGCCGAGGGTGATCGGCACGGGGGCAAGTGTGTCGGTCACGACGTCACCGGCGCGGTATCTGTCGTTGCGGTGGTGGGGATCTCGGTCGAGCGGTATTCGACGGAGTCGTTGGTCAGCGTCATGAATGCTTCTTCCAGGGATGCCTGTCGGACGGTGAGTTCGAAGATGGGCAGGTTGTTCTGCCATGCGATGGTGCCGATGTGCTCGGCGGTCAGGCCGTCGACCCCGATCACATCGGGTTCGCCGATCGTGCTGGTGACGGAGACGTCCGGGCCGACCAGCAGGTCGCGCAGCCGGCTTGCCTCCGGTGTGCGAACGGTGACGGAATGGTTCGACGCACGGGCGACGAATTCGTCAACCGTGGTGTCGGCGATCAGCCGACCCCTGCCGATGACGACCAGACGTGTTGCCGTCTGGGCCATTTCGCTCATCAGGTGGGAGGACACGAAGACGGTGTGCCCGTCAGCTGCGAGGTCCTTGAGCATGGTGCGCATCCACCGGACCCCTTCGGGGTCCAGTCCGTTGACCGGTTCGTCCAGGACCACGGTGTGCGGATTGCCCAGCAAGGCCGATGCGACCCCCAGGCGTTGACCCATACCGAGGGAGAACCCGCCCACCCGTTTGCCGGCGACGTCGCGCAGGCCGACGATGTCGATCACCTCGTCCACCCGTCGCGCCGTGATGCCATTGGTCTGCGCGAGCGCGAGCAGGTGATTGCGGGCGGATCGACCGGTGTGCACGGCCTTTGCCTCGAGGAGCACTCCGAGTTCGGCCATCGGGGCCGCGGCGGACCGGTAGTCACCGCCGTTCACGGTGACCCGGCCCGCGGTCGGACGGTCGAGTCCGGCGATCATCCGCATGGTGGTGGATTTGCCGGAACCGTTCGGGCCGAGGAACCCCGTCACGATTCCCGGTTGCACCACGAAATTCAGGCCGTCCACGGCGAGTTTGTCGCCGTAACGCTTGCTGAGATTCTCTACTTCGATCATGTCGTTGCCTTTCAGGCTGGTGCATCGTTCGGCGGCCGGGCATCGGTTGTCGTGGCGATGGCGGAATCACGGGGCTGGGTGTGGTGACCGTGGCGGCCGGGCATCGGCCTCCGTAACGCGGTCGGGGTGACGAAAAGCTCTGGAGAAAAGGCAGTCCCGGGTTGTCGGCTGTGGGAGTGGACCGACGTCACCATCGGACTGGTCAGCCGGTGACGCGGCTGACCGGCGTTGCGGCCGATGCGGTGATCTCGGCGGTGATGGCGCACGGCCTGAAGCCCTTGACGGTCAGGTAGATGCCGAGCGAGAACTCCCAGACAGCGATCGGCAGGGCCCCGACTGCCGACCACACGGACAGCTCGTCGTAGATCCCGAAGTACTTTGCCAACACGGAGGCGAAAATGATGGGGGCTCCAATGAGGCCCAGCACGGGAAGCCACCGCGGTACCAGGCGGGACTTGTACATCAGCGAGCCCAGCAGTACGGCGTTCAGGCCGGGCAGCAGGGCCTGACCGAGCAGGAAGGTCCAGTGATACTGGGCGGACAGCGACTGGCCGCTGGCGACTGCATCAGCTCCGGCTCCGGTCTGTCGGAGGGTCACGATCGAGAGCAGGCTCACCACACCGGCGAAGATGGTGGCGGCCTCCAGGACGCGTGTCCCGACGAAGCCCAATGCGACTCCCTGGTTCTGCCTCTTGATCACCGGATACAGCGTGACCGCCGTGCCGATGCCAGCCAGGGCCACGATGATTTCCAGCAGACCACCGATCAGTACCTGGGTGTCGGGGCCCGACCCGATGACGTAGTTCGCGCCCTTCACCGGGGCGTAGAGGAACAATGTCGGGATCGAAACAAAGGTGATCAGGTAGAGCACCCCGGCGGTCAATGAGGTCTTCCGCAGTGAGGTCATCGGAACGCGTTGCGGTGCAGTAGTTTTCGAGCTGTGGACGGTGGTGGACATGTCGGTCTCCTTCGGTGGTTTCGGGTCGTCGGGAAATCTTTGGGGCGCAACAACACTCCGCGGGACAACGGAGGTGACGTGACAGTGCTCGACGGTTGTGGCGGAACTACCGCGCACCATCGGGTGGGT
Organism: uncultured Actinomycetota bacterium; assembly: GCA_963709895.1. Lineage (GTDB taxonomy): Bacteria > Actinomycetota > Actinomycetes > Mycobacteriales > Nakamurellaceae > Nakamurella. Next base: position 633,863 of record CAVPYD010000028.1, read on the forward strand.
CGGGTTCGATCCGGCGGACCGAGACCAGTGGCAGGCCCATATCGCGCACCCGCTGCAGCAGACCGTGCAGCGCGGACTGATCTGCTACAGGTCCGTGAATGGTCGTGGTGCCGTCGTCGTTCGCGGTCAGGGTCAGACCGTCGAACCAGGTGGCCCAGCGGGTGTCCAGGTGCCCCTTGAGGCGGATTTCGTACCGTCCGGCCCCATTGGCGGTCGATATCTCGCTCATCGTGCTCCCTTCGCTGTCACCCACCCGGGGCGAACCTCGCCCGTGTTCGGCCCTTGCTCCTCGGAGGAGACCCGGGCCGGTGGTGTGATTGAAAGGTAGAAGCCGATGTGGTGAGCCCACATCATCACTTCTGATGATTGACGTGGTGACCCGCCGATGGGGACATGGTGATCAGGGCGCGGTTCTCCCTCGACTCACCCGAAGGGAATCACCCGCTGCGTGTCGTTGTCGTTGTCGTTGCCGTTGCCGATGCCGATGCCGACGCCGACGCCGAGGTCTTGATCGGCGTCCCGTCGACTCCGACCACCCACCACATTCCGCCCTGTTGGTTGAGCCCCTGACCGGTGGTCTGGCCGGGAGCAGCATCCTGCGCGTAGGTATAGAGCGGGTGCCCGCCGTACAGCACCTGCGTGATCCCATCCGTACGGGTGGAGGTCGATACCTCCTTGGCGACGGCTTCGCCTGCCGTGCTGGGCTCACCGTTGGTGGCCAGCGGGGGCCATGCCGTCGCGCACGAGTCGTAGCACCCGGAGGTGCCTTCTGGATCCGCGTCGAACGCGTACAGCGTTCGGCCCTTTCCGTCGACCAGGAAGACGCCGAGGCTGCCGCTGGTGGTGCTGACCTCGGCGGCGGTCGACGCCGCGGCGTTCGATCCGGATGGCGTGACCGTCGACCTTGCCGTCGGCGAAGTGCTGCCGCATCCGGCTAGTAGCAGGGCAGTGACGGTCAGCGCGCCAACCCGTCCGGCGACCGATCGCGTGGTGCTCCGTCTACCGGACATGGCGCGCTTCCTCCCCGTGGCCCAACTCCCTGTGGATAGGAGCCTATTCGAGGCGGAGAACGACGCGGCGGGCGCAGTCAGGACATTGCCCCGGCTCGCCGCGCGGCCAGCTGACCGTTGCTCGGGACCTGTTCGGTCTGCGCGGGCGAACCTGCCATTGGCCTGTTCGTACCGGTTCTGCACGAATGCCAACCATCGGGTGTGCGGTCGCGGTCCCGTCAATTCCCGCGACCAACCCTGACGAACGTCAGATCCCTTGATTCGGTCCACCCTGCCGGTCGGCACAGAATGCGGTACTTTCCATCCCGTCTGAGTGGTTGGTCACGCGAACGGGCGTTTGGTCGGTCGCGCTAGGTAGTCGAACGGAGCACGGTGATGAGTCATCCCGCACCAGTCGGACGTCGGGCTCGCACGACCCGGCGAATTGTGCTGTCGACGGCAGCGGCTATCGCAATCGCGACCGCCGCCCTGGTAGCGCCGTCGGTCGCCCTGGCCAACGCACCCACGACCGAGCAGAACCCGTACGGCCCGACGTCGGCGCCGCCGCCCACGTCGGCGACGGAGACCACGCCGCCCACGTCGGCGACGGACACGACGACGGAGACCACCCCCGAGACCGAAACGACGGAGACCACCCCGTCGACGGACACCACGGAGACCACCCCGTCGACGGACACGACGGAGACGACCCCGGAGACCGATACGACGACGGAGACCACTCCCGAGACCGATACGACGGAGACCACCCCCGAGACCGATACGACGACGGAGACCACTCCCGAGACCGATACGACGGAGACCACCCCGTCGACGGACACCACGGAGACCACCCCGGCGACGGACACGACGACGGAGACCACTCCCGAGACCGATACGACGACGGAGACCACTCCGTCGACGGAAACCACGCCCGAGACCGCAACCACGCCCGCTGAGCTGGCGGTGTTCGATCCGGGACCCTGCGTCGGCGCCTTCGTCACCGCATCGGGGTCTGGATTCAACCCGGGCGAGACGATCGATCTCCAGCGGGACGGTGTCACTGTCGCGACGGTGACAGCCGGTGCAGACGGCAAGTTCGCGGTGCGGGTGGACATCGCGGGCGTACAGAACGGCGCGCACGTGATCACCGCGACCGGTACCACGAGCGGATTCACCTCGTCCGGGACGTTTGATGTCGAACCACAGGTCTGCACCTCCGAAAGCGGGACGACGTCTGTCGCGGTTGTCGTGACACCAACCACTAGCGCGGGGAGTGTTACCTCGCTGGCGACCACAGGCTTCCCGACGGCGCAGGTGCTGGCGCTCGCTGTGCTGGCTCTGCTGGTCGGCACCACGCTGGTGGTAGCGGCACGCAACCGTAGGGCGCTCCGCCCGTCGGACAGCGCGGGTCCCCACCACCTGTAGGTCAGCCGTTGACGCGCGCCCGGTGAAGTAGATTCGCGGGCCGTGGCCGGCCTGCAACGCATTCCACCGATCTTCACGGTTCGCAATGTCTTCGCAATGTCACTGCCTCGCTGACGTATTACCAGCAATGGGGTTTCGCCACCCGGGAATACCCGGGTGGCGGTCCGGGTCCGTGACGCGCGAGGGCGTCGAGATCCACCTGGGTCAGCTACCCGACGGCGACCCGCGGGCCATCCGAGCCTCGGCGCACCTATCAGGAAGTGACCAAGGCTCAGCGGCACGTGGTGCCGAGCGAAATGGCGGTCACGGCTACCGCGACTGAGGCACGCCCCCAGCTGTGTCGGCCCCACACGCTGCGGCCGGATAAGCGGGTGCGTTCTTACTCGCGTGAGTTACTCTTTACTCATGTCAGTAAACGGCGTGCCCGGCGACACCCGGTCGGTGACGTCCAGCGCCCGTCGGCGGCAGATCATCGACGCGGCGATCGCGGTCATCGCCGAGTCCGGTTACGCCAGAGCCTCTTTCGCGCGCATCGCGGAGCGGGCCGGGCTGTCCAGCACCCGGTTCATCTCCTACCATTTCAAGGGCAAGAGCGACCTGGTGGCGGCCGTCGTGCAGGACGTGACCACCGGCATCGGCCTGTACGTGGGCGAGCGCGTCCAAGCCGAGACCACCGCCGCCGGCATGCTGCGGTCGTACATCGAGGCGGTCGTCGGTTACATCGACGAGCATCGGGCGCCGATGGTCGCCCTCACCGAGGTGATGCTCAACGCGGATGCCTATGACGTCATCGAGGGTGACGAGGCGGCGATCGGACACCTGGAGGCGATCCTTCGCGAGGGGCAGGAGTCCGGAGAGTTCCGGGATTTCGATCCTGTGGTGATGGCCACGGCTGTGCAGCGTTCGGTCGACGGTCTGCCATTCGCGCTTCGGATGAACCCGGACATGGACCTGGGCAACTATGCGGCGGAACTCGTCACGCTTTTCTCGCTCGGCACCGAAATGCGATCGCGATGACGGTGCCGGACCGCCCGGAACCGGACCGCGGCCGCGGCGGGCGCAGGATCCTGTTGGTGCTGGCCAGATTCGCGGTCGGACTGCTGATCCCGACGCTGATCTACTACGGCCTGCGGGACATCGGCGTGAGCGTGTACCTCTCATTGCTGGTCTCCACGCTGATCTCCGCGGCTCCCACGGTCGTCGGATTGTTCCGCCGCAAGGTCAACGCGCTGTCCGCGTATTTCACCACGATGGTGCTCGGCAGCGTGCTGGTATCGCTGGTGGCCGGCAGCACCGAATTCCTGCTGGCCAAAGAGGCGGTGCTGACCTTCGTCACCGGCGTCTGGTTCCTGGCCAGCGCTTTCACCGGCAGGCCGCTGTCCTACGCGATGACCCGGCCGCTGATCGAGGGCAGAGGCCGTTGGCCGTCGGACTGGGACGGGCTGTGGGTGCGCGCGCCGCGCTGGCGCCGGATGTGGCGGGTGTCGAGCGTGATGTGGGCTGTGGGCACCATCGCCGATGCGGTCATCCGAGTGGTGATGGCCTACACCCTGCCCGCGGACGATGTGCCCGGCCTTGGCACCGTCCTGGTGCTGGTGACATCGCTGGTGCTCATCGTTCTGACCAACGTCTACTACGCCGCAAGCGGGGTGTTCGATCCCTCATCCCGGCTGTACCGGGCCGAGCAGCAACTCACCGGTGCCGCGCGATGAACGGGAGATCCGCCGTCAGCCGTGAGATCTCCGTCGGCGGATACTGATCCCGACGACCCCGACCCCCGACTCCCGACAACCCCGGCTCCCGACAACCCCGGCTCCAGGACGGAAATCCATGACGAATCTCGACCATGTGGCTGAAATCGGCGGCCGGGAGCAGGGCCTTGCCATCGTCGCGACGATCCGCGCCGATGGCACCATCCAATCGTCGCTGGTCAACGCCGGGGTGATGGCGGATCCGTTCACCGGGGAGCAGGTGCTCGCCTACGTGACCTACGGCAAGGTCAAGCTCGGCAACTTGCGGCAGCGCCCGCAGACCACGATCACCTTCCGGTCCGGCTGGCAGTGGGCGACCGTCGAGGGACACGCCCTGCTGATCGGGCCGGACGATCCGCATCCGGACGTCGACGGCGAGCAGTTGCGTCTGCTGCTGCGGGAGGTGTTCACCGCTGCGGGCGGCACCCACGACAATTGGCCCGAATACGACCGGGTGATGGCCGAACAACGGCGCGCGGTCGTCTTGGTCCGCCCCAGCAGGATCTACGGCAACTGAGCCGTTCCCGGCGCCGGCTCAGCGGCGCGCAGTGCGGTCGGCGGCCAGTGCCACCAGGAACTGCCCGCCGCCGGCGTCGACCCTGGTCGCCACCGGCAGTCCGGGCGCCAGCCGAGAAATCCTGTCCGCCAGCCACTTCGCGGCCTCCTGCGCGTCCGCCTCGCTCGGGCAACGGCCCACGATCTCCCGGCCGCCCTTGCGTGCCAGCCGGTCCACGGTGGTCAGCAGCACCGCCGGATCGGAGACGAGAAGCCTGTCCGGCCAACGGATCACCGGGGTGACAGCGCCCTTCTTGGTGTTGCAGGCACGATGGGCCAGTCGTTCGACGCCACCCTTGCCCTTGGCCGATTTCCCCGTGGTGAAGTAGCTGTCGATGCTGGGACCGCGCGGGTCGTTCACCGATGTACCGGGGTCCACCTTCTCGTCACAGATCCAGCAGCGCCAACCATCCCGCTCGCCGACCTCGTCGAGTCCGCTCACCGTCAGTGCAGCAGGTCGATCTTGCCGACCGCCTTCTCCAATTCCCGCAACTGCCGGGCCTGCAGCACACCGAGCTGCACGTTGGTGGTCAACTTCTGGCCGGACCTGTGCTCGTAGGCCTCCACTGTCGCGAGCCCGTCCTCACCGACGTTGAGCAGGATCTTGATGGGCGACCCCTTGGGCAGCTTCGGAAGCCCCTGGAACACGAAGCCTCCGGGCGGCGTGACCTCCCGGTTCAGCGCGACGACAGGCGAGGGCCGGTCGCCGTTCTGCTCGAACAGCTCGAAGCCCTGGGTCTCCACCGCGTCGGCCTTGGTCGCAACGGTCAGTTCCCGGTCCAGGATCGGCAGCGGGTCGTTGGCGTGCGCGATGTATTCGACGTACAGGTCTTCCCGATCGTGGTCCATTTCGCGGTCCAGCTTGACCCCGAACGAACGCGGCAGCACCTTCTGCACCTTCGGCACGTGCAGGGTTGGCGAACCCGTTGACTGCGAACGGATTCCCTCGGCGTAGATCGCGGCACCCTTCACTACCGCCAGGTGCGGGTCGACTCTGCGCGCCGACCAACCGAACTCCGCGGTGAGCCGTTCGCGCACCGACGGCATCAGGGTCGCGCCGCCGACCAGCAGCACGTCGGCGATGCTCGACGTCGGCACGTACTTCGACGACGCTGTTTTCAGCGTGCGCCGGACAATCTGGATGGTGCGCTCGAGCAATTCGGCGGTCAATTCCTCGTAGTGCTCCCGGGTCAGCTCGATGGTGGCTGCGTGCGCGCCGTACCGGATCGGCACCTTGGTGGTCTGCACCCTGGACAGCTGGATCTTCGCTGATTCCGCCTGCTGCAGCACCAATTGCTGGAAGCCGGCGTCCCCGAGATCGTCGCCGTCGTAGTCCGTCCGCTCGGCGAATTCCTCGACCAGCCAATCGGCAATGCGACGGTCCCAGTCCGCGCCACCGAGATTGCGGTCGCCGTCGATGACGACGGTGTCGATCGCGTCCGCGCCGATCCGCAGGATCGAGGTGTCGAACGTGCCGCCGCCCAGGTCGTAGACCAGCAGGGTCTCGGTGGATTCGCCCGGCCCGACCCCGTAGTGCAACGCGGCCGCAATGGGTTCGGGGATCGTGGAGATCACGTTCAACCCGGCCAGCGCGCCGGCCTCGATGGTGGCCTGGGTTTCGCGCATCCCGAAGTAGGCCGGCACGGTGATCACCACACCGTTGTCGGGTGCATCGACCGCGGCCACGGCGTCCTCGTGCAGGTGCTTGAGGATGAGTGCGGAAATGCTCTCCGGTGTGTGCTCGACGTCGTGCAGGGTGAAGGTACGTGCCTCGCCCATGCTCCGTTTGACCATCGAGACGACGTTCTCCGGCTCGGCCACCGCCGCATTGCGGGCGACATCGCCGACCGCGACCTCGGTGGGTTCCTGGAAGTAGACGACCGACGGCGTGGTCAGGTGTCCGGTGACGCCGTTCGGGACGACCGCCGGCTGGCCGCCGGCGTCGAGGTAGGCGATCGCGGAATTGGTGGTACCGAGGTCGATGCCGTAGACGTGTGACATATCAGTCCTTTTTCTGTGCGCCGGATCGATGGTCATTCAGGATTGATGGCGGTGGACTTCGACATCGGAATAGACAAGGATTCGTTTGGTCGTTTCCGAGCGGTAGCCGTCGCGGATCACCCGGGCGATGAGCCGGTCGAGCTGAATATCGTCGGTCGGGATTCGGCGCAATGACCGATGGCGATTCGGGTCGAATCTTTCACCCACCCGGGTTTCGAGTGCGCAATAACCCAACTGCAGCAGGATATTGTCCACCTCGGCCCGGAACGACTGCAGCAGCGCGGTGAGCGCATCCGGGCGCAACTCGCCGGTGACATTCTCGGCGGACTCGGTGATCCCCAGCGCCAGGTGGGCCATCGAATGGGCGGCCAGCGAGAGGTTGCGTTGGGCGTCGACGAGTTCGTCGGTGGTGAACCGTTCGACCTCGGTGGCCACAGCGCCGGCAATCCGGTCGGCGACGCCGTCCGCCATATCGGCAATGGACTGCTGCTGGAGCGCGAAAGCCTTTTCCAGTGCGGCGATCCGGTCAGTCAATCCGGTCAGCGCCGGCAGCCCCTGCGGTGCGTCGGGTGCCGGCACGTCGGTCGGAGCGACCGGTTCGGCATCGGGCGCCTGGTCGCGGCCCGCTGCCGGCGGCGTGACGTCGCCGACGTCCGACGCCGAACCGCCGGCGGGAGGGACAGGATCGGCGGCGTTCTCGGTGGCGTGGTCGGTGGTGTGATCGGCGGTGATCGGCGGCCTGATCGGCGCCGCCCACTTCCTCGACCACGGTCACCGCAGCAATTCCGTTGGATGTCGCAACAATTTCCGGCTCCGGTGCCGGCGGCTCGTTGATGTCGGCGACAGCGGCGGCGGCAGCTATTTCCGGGGCCTTGCGCTTCTGCGTCGTCACGATCCGCTCGCTGTAATCCAGATCACGTGGACTCCTCGGAGCAGACTGTGCTAACGGCGACGCGGGAAATGGGTCGATGACGGGGTATTGCTGCCGAGCTTATCGGCTCGACTGGTCTGCGCCGACGCATTCGGACGCTGTGTCGACCGGCTGCGCGATCCATGAGCCGCTGCCGGCGGGTGCGGCCGGGAGTCAGGCGGGGAACTCGATGACGATCTGTCCGTCGCCGATCCACCGGGGCGTCCCGAACGCGGACAGCAGCGCCATGGCCCGGTCGTTGCCCGTGGCGATCTGGGTGACGACCCGCCGGGACGGCCTCGGGCGGTGCGCAGCCAGCATCTGCACCAATACATGGCCGAGGCCGTTCGCCTGGTAGTCGTCGGCCACGGTGACGCCGACGTCCAACGATTCCGGGTCGTCCGGGTAACGGAGGATGCGCCCGACCCCGACGAGCCGATCGGGGTCGTCCTCGGCGAAGGCGACGAACGCGACGTGATTGATCCCGTCCACCGCGTCGACCAACTGACGCAGTCTGGCGTCGCTCAGCGTGTGGGGGACCGACCCGAAGCGCAGTTGTTGTGATTCGTCCGACAGTCCGGGCGAAGGCCGTCGCCAGCGGGTCCCGGTCCGTCGGGAGCAGTGGGCGCAGCGACACCCGGCGGCCGTCGCGCAGCGCCACCGTGGTTGTCGGCGGCGTCGCACCAGGGACCGGTTTTCCCGATGTCATGAGGAACAGCCTGCTATACGGGCGGCCATCGCGACGGATGAAGGTTTCAGCGCGACGGCGAATGGCTACCAACACATCCCGGATACCGACCTCGATGGGAGACCCGAGATGACCAGCACCTTGCCGTCAGGTGACGGGACGCCGTACGGTGCCGAACCGGACGGCATGCTCGACCCGGACAGTGCCCCGGCCACCGGGCTGGACCCGGACACCGCTCCGGACGCGGCCGGCGAGCAGGACACCGGCGCCGCGGCCGAGTCGGACCCGACCGAGGCGCCGGCGGAACAGGCGTCCAACGACGACGCCGGGCGGGCACCGCTCGGTGACCCCGCGCTGGACAACGAGGAAGAAATGCAACGGGCCGGGTCGGACCTGCAGTCCAGCCGGGAGAAGACCGCCACGGCACGGGATATCTCCGATCGGCTGACCGCCGCGACCCGACCCGAGGCGGCGGAGGGCGCAGTCAGCTGAGCCCGCTGGCCTGAGGGCATCACACCGGAAGGGCACCGCACTCGCGGCACGGTCTTACGATCGTTCCAACGCGTGCGGCGTTGCGGACCGGAAAGGGTGATGGCGTGGGCCTGGTTGACCCAGATGTCACCGCTTTCGACGGTCCTGGCGAGATGCGGGCGTTGTTCCGATCCACCGACTGGTCGGCGACCCCCCTCGGTCCGGTGTCGTCGTGGCCCCCGATCCTGCGGCTGATGGTCGATGTCTGCCTCGATTCCGGATTTCCGGTGCTGATCAACTGGGGTCCTGACCTGATCGCGCTGTACAACGACGCCTTCGCGCCAACGCTCGGCGGGAAACACCCGGCGGCGTTGGGTCAGTCGGTCAAGGAGACCTGGCCCGAGTCCCCGGACGCGTTCGGCGGCCGACTGGCGCCGGTACTGCAGGGCACCACCGTGCGCGGCGATGACGAGCGACAGATCCTGGAACGCAACGGATATCCGGAGGAGGTCTACTTCACCTTCTCGCACAGCCCGATCCGGGACGCCGCCGGTGCGGTGGTCGGCATGTTCACGGCGTCGACGGAGACCACCGCGAAGATCGTCGGCGAACGCCGGATGCGGGTGGTCCGCGAATTGGGCGGGGTCTCCGCGACGGAGGCCGGGGGCACGGCGGACGCGTGCCGTGCCGCCTTGGAGGTGCTCGAGCGAACCAGGGAGAGCGTCCCGTTCGCGGTTGCCTACCTTCGTGACGGGGTCGGCAGTCAAGGGGTCGGCGGTCAAGGGGCTGGCAGTGAAGGGACCGACAGGGTGCGGCGGATCGCCGCCTACGGACTTGCCGGTCCTCAGGATTCGGAAAGCTCGGACGGGGCTGCCGGGATTCCGGCCGACGTCATCGACCGTGTGCTGGCCACCGGCGCCACCGAAATCGTCACCGGGCTCCGCGGCACTGCTCCCGGCGTCTTCCTGCCAGGTCCGATCGGTCCGCTGGAACCGGATGCCGCGGTGGTGATGCCGCTGCGGGCCGGGGGGCGCGCCGAGCCGCTCGGGGTGTTGGTGGTCGGGGTGAACCCCTACCGCCCGCTGGACGAGGAGTACCAGGAGTTCTTCACCATGGTCCGTCGGCAGGTCGGCGTCGCGTTGACCGACGCAGTGGCCTACGAGAGCCAGCGTCAGCAGGTCCAGGTGCTCGGTGACCTCGACCGGGCCAAAATGGAGTTCTTCCAGAACGTCAGCCACGAACTGCGCACGCCGCTGACCCTGCTGCTCGCGCCGCTGCAGGACCTGTTGACCGCCGCCGACGGCCGGCCCCAGCAGGAGCGTGACGATCTGGAGGCCGCGATGCGGGCGGCGGAGCGCCTGCGCAGGTTGGTGGACGCGCTGCTGGACTTCTCCGGTGCCGAGGCGGGCACGCTGGATCCCGACCTGCAGCCCACCGACCTGGCCGGCCTCACCGCGGACGTGGCCAGCATGTTCCGGTCGACCGCGGAGCACGCCGGGCTCCGGTTCGACGTGACGGTGCCGGCGACACCGCTGACGGCGCGGGTGGACCGGGCGATGTGGTCGACGATCGTCACCAACCTGGTCTCCAACGCGGTGAAGTACACCCGGCAGGGCGGGATCGACGTGCGGTTGACGGCCGCCGACGACAGCGTGGTGCTGACCGTCAGCGACACCGGGACCGGCATCCCCGCCGACGAAAGGGATGCGGTCTTCCAACGCTTCTTTCGTTCGGCGGGCGGCGGCCGGAACCGCGGCGCCGGCATCGGGCTGGCGCTGGTCGCGGATCTCGTCGGGGTCCATGACGGCCGGGTCGACCTGGACAGCACACCGGGGGAGGGCACCACCTTCACCGTGACGCTGCCCCTCGGCCTGCAGTCCGGGCAGCTCGGGCGACCGGCAACAGGCGCCCGGTCGAGTTGCCGGAACCACCCCGAACGCCCCCGGTTGCTGCTGATCGAGGACGACACCGACCTGCGGGCCTACCTGACCCGGCTGCTCGGCAGCGACGGTTGGGCGGTCGAGGCGGTTCCGGACGGGGAAGCCGCGCTGGCGGCCACCGCGGATCCGGATCGTCCGGCGCCCGAACTTGTGCTGACCGACGTGATGCTGCCGGGGCGGAGCGGGCTGCAGGTCACCAGCGCGTTGCGGAAGGCGCCGCGGACGGCCAGGCTGCCGATCATCATGCTCACCGCCCGGGGCGGCGCCGACGCCGCCGCCGAGGGGCTGGCGGCGGGCGCCGACGACTACATCACCAAGCCGTTCTCCTCGCAGGAGTTGCTGGCCAGGGTGCGCGCCAACCACGAACTCCACGAGTTGCGGGAATCCGCGGTGGAACAGGCGGAGGACCAGACCGCGTCGATCCGGACGGCGCTGGACAGCAACCGGGTCATCGGCACCGCGATCGGGATCGTGATGGCCGGGTACCGACTCACCGCCGCGCAAGGGTTCCAACTGCTCGCCAAGGCCAGCCAGCACAGCAATCGCAAACTGCGCGAGATCGCCGCCGAGGTGGTGGATTCCGGCAAGCTGCCGCTCCGGCCGACCGTCACCGACGATCTGGTGATGCGGGTCACGAGCGGTTAGGGCGGCCCGGGCGGGCTGTTCTCAACCGGCGGGGGCCTGGGGTGTCCGCGCACTTCCGGAAGCAGGCGGACACCCTGTGCACAAGGTTTCCAGAGATTCGCGCAATCAACCCATTTCGGCGCCCCCGAAGGCGTGGGATTCTCTGGTGAGGAGTATGAGTAGTGCAAGCGCCCGTCTCGTCCGGACGTCGCGGTCGCTCAGGCCCCGCTGGTCCAACAACGGGCTGGCCGGGGCCGCTCCTGTCGTTCAGTGCCCGAAGACTCGGCATCCGCTCAGCCGTGCGGCCCGCTGGCCTCCAGGAACGCCAGCACCGCCTTGACCCGGCGGTTGACCTCGCCCTCGTCGATGAGGCCGAGCTTCTGGAACACGACGCCGATGTGCTTCTCCACGGCGCGGTCGGACAGGAACAACGACCTGGCGATGGCGGCATTGTTCTTGCCGGTGGCCATTTCTGCCAGCACGTCCCGCTCCCGGTCGGTCAGCGCGAGCAACGGCGATTTCGATTCGCGCGAGCGCCGATTCATCAGGCCCTCGACGATCTTCGGGTCGAGCGCCGACCCGCCGCGGCAGACGTCCTGCAGTGCCCTGACCAGTTCGTCGACCTGGGAAACCCGTTCCTTCAACAGGTATCCGAGGCCGGCGACGCCGTCTGAGAGCAGATCGAAGGCCATCTCGTTCTCGGCGTACTGGGACAGCACCACGACGCCCACCCCGGGATAGTCGGCGCGGATGCGCTTAGCCGCGTCGATGCCCTCCGAGGTGAAGGTAGGGGGCATCCGAATGTCGGTGAGCACGGCGTCGGGCCGGAGTTCGGCGACCGCCTTCATCAGCGAGTTGGGGTCCTCGACGGCCCCGACCAGCTCGATCTCGTCCACCTCGGCCAGCAGCGCGGAGGTGCCCTCCCTGACCAGGAAGTTGTCCTCGGCGAACACCACGCGCAAGACCACGGTCGGACTGTAGCGCCTCGTCCCGCTCTTGCACCCTCGCTCGGGCCACCGGGCTCACTGCATGGACTGCTGCCAGGCCGGCTTCCGGGCCGTCACGCCGGGTGGCAGATGGCTGCCGTGCACCGGTCGACACCGACGCGGCGCGTGCGCCAGTCGTCCGCGGAGATGACGTGCACGAACCCGCTGATGCGCTCACCGTCCTCGACGATCTCGATGTCCCGGTCGTACACCATGCCCAGCCGGTGCATCACCGCCTGGCTGGGCCGGTTGGGTTCGTCGGTCATCGAGATGACGTGATCGAGCCCGAGATCATCGAAACCGTGGTCCAGCCAACCGGTCGCCGCCTCGGTCGCATAGCCGTTCCCCCAGAACTGTGAGGCGAACCGCCAGGCCACCTCGACCTCCTCGCGGTGCGAGGAGTGCCGGTGCAGACCGCACATCCCCAGGAACGCACCGTCCGAGCGCCGCTGCACCGCGAGCAGCCGAAACCCTGCCGTTCGAACGATTCCTGCGCCCATTCCGCGATGCCGTCCGAGTATTCACGGCGCAGTGGCCGACCGCCGAGATACCGCACCACCGCCGGGATCGGCGTTGACCGATCCGCGTAGTGCGGCAGGTCGTCCGCGCGGAACGTCCGCAGCACCAGTCGCGGCGTCGTGGTGATGACCGTGCCCGCCCACTCGACCATCCGGCTCCCACCTGACCCGCGCGATGCTGCTGACCCGATCCGCCGCCTACCACGCCCGTGGTACGGGCAAGTGTCGACGGCGGGACGACGACAACGTTAGGCCATTCGGGGAGGCTGAACTGATGAAGTCCCGTGCGGGTATCAGGAGATCGAATGATCGTCATTGACCATGTGAGCAAGCATTACGGCAAGCAGACCGCCGTCGACGACCTGAGTTTCGAGGTGAAACCCGGTGTGGTGACTGGGTTCCTGGGGCCGAACGGCGCCGGCAAGTCCACCACCATGCGGATGATCGTCGGGCTGACCGGCCGTCGTCCGGGCAGATCACCGTCAACGGGCGGCGCTATGCCGACCTGCCGGCGCCGTTGCACGAGGTCGGTGCGCTGCTGGAGGCCAAGGCCGTGCACCCGGGACGGTCGGCCCGCGATCATCTGCTCGCCGTCGCCATGACCACAGGCATCCCGACCAAGCGGGTGGACGAGACCCTCGACCTGGTCGGTCTCACCTCCGTCGCGAACCGTAGGGCAGGCACGTTCTCGCTGGGCATGTCCCAGCGGTTGGGGATCGCCGGGGCGCTGCTGGCGATCCGGAGATCGTGATGCTCGACGAGCCGGTCAACGGCCTGGATCCGGAGGGCATCCTGTGGATTCGCGGGCTGCTGGCCGACCTGGCGACGCAGAGCCGCACCGTCTTCGTCTCCTCCCACCTGATCACCGAGATCAGCGCGGTCGCAGAGCATCTGGTGATCATCGGGCGGGGCAGGCTGATCGCGGAGTTGCCGGTCGCCGAGCTCGCGGCCGGCGCCGCCGGGCGGTCGGTGGTGGTCCGCTCGCCGGACGGTAGCCGGCTCGCCGACGCGATCCGGGGCGACGGCGTGGAGATCCGAACCGGTGCGGACCCCGAACTGCTGGAGGTCACCGGGCTGACGCCAGGGTCGATCGGCCGGCGGGCCGCGGAGGCTCGGCGTCGTGCTGTACGAGCTGAGCCCGAAATCGGTGTCCATGGAGCAGGCCTTCATGGACCTCACCCGCGACGCGGTGGACTACCCCGCGCACCACGCGGCCCCGAACTGGCCGAGAACGACAGGAGCGCCGCCTGATGAGCGTCATCGAGGAATCCGGATCGACCGCGGCGGTGTCCGCCCCACCGGCGCGGGTCGCCCGGCTGGACAGCTCGTCGCTGAAGGTGACCCAGTGGCGGGTGATCCGCTCGGAGTGGATCAAGCTGCGCAGCGTCCGGTCGTGGTTGGTGATGATCGGCGCCGCCGTGGTCGTCGTGGTCGGGATGGGTGCGCTGGCGGCCGCGGTCGCCTCCGGGTCGGCTGAGCGCGCCGACTCCTCCCGGCGGCGGCGGAGCGGCGACCGGGCGAAACCCCTTCGCCTCCACCGACCCGACCGCGCTGAGCATGGCCGGCGTCACCCTCGCCCAATTGATCCTCGGTGTGCTCGGCGTGCTGATGGTCAGCAACGAATACGCGAACGGGTCGATCAGGAACTGGTTCGGGGCGGTGCCCCGCCGGCTACCGGTGCTGTGGGGGAAGGCTGTCGTCCTCACGGTGGTGCTGTCCGTGGTGATGGTGCTGGCGTGCGTGGCGGCGTTCCTGGTCGGCCAGGCAATCCTCGGCGGCGACCGGGGCACCACCCTGGCGGCCGACGGCGTGCTGCGGGCGGTGATCGGCTCCGGGTTGTACCTGGCCGGGATCGGGCTCTTCGGCATCGCCATCGGGTCGCTGATGCGCAACACCGCCGGCGCGATCGCCGTGGTGGTTGCCTCGCTGCTGATCATCCCCGGGCTGATCGGGCTGATCCTGCCGGATTCCTGGAACCAGAACGTCAGCCCGTACCTGCCGTCGACCGCGGGCCAGGCGTTCACCTCCGTGCATCCGGCGGACACTCTGCTGGCGTCCGGGACCGGCGCCGCGGTCTTCGTGGGTTGGCTGGTCGTGCTGCTGGCCGCGGCCGCTGTGCTGCTGCGCCGCCGGGACGCCTGAGCGTTCGTAGGCTGACCTCATGCGTCGTGCACCATGAGCAACGCCCGGCCGACAGTCGAGCCGACCGTCGACCCGTCCGGCAGCACGGAGCCGGGGGTCTCGGCGGTGTCCGGGACGGCCGATGAGCTGCCCGAGCCGCAGCTCCCCGGACCCTGGCTGCGGGCGTGCTCGCGGCAGTTCCGGGAACATCCGCACCTGATGGACCTGGCCCTGGCGGCCGCGATCTACCTGCTGACCGTCCTTGCGCTGGTCGCCGGCCCGCCGTTCGGCGACGCGGTGGCCGCGCCGGCGTGGTCGTACCTGGTGGCGGCGATCGCCTGCGGGGCTCTGGTGTTCCGCCGGACGCACCCATGGATCGTGCTGGTCGTCACGACCGCGGGGTACCTTGCCGTCCAGTTCTTCTCCAGCGATGTCCCGCCGCTGATCCTGGCGGTGGTGACCGCGCTGGCCACCATGACCCTGGCCGGCCACCGGCGGGGCGCCGTCGCGGCCGCGGTGATGATCATGGTGACCGCACTGGCCGTCGGGTGGATCACCCACGGCGAGGATTGGTCGCACCCGCGTCCGCTGGCGATCGCCGCCCTGTGCGCGCTGGCCATCGCGCTGGCCGACGCCACCAGGAACCGCCGGGCCTACGTGGCCGCGATCGAGGAACGGGCCAGGAGGGCGGAGGCGTCCCGCGAGCAGGACGCGCTGCGCCGGGTAGCTGACGAGCGGCTGCGGATCGCCAGGGAGCTGCACGACGTGCTGGCCCACCACATCGCGGTGATCAACGTCCAGGCCGGGGTGGCCGGACATCTGCTGGAGCAGCGCCCGGAGCAGGCCAGGGTCGCCCTCGACCACGTCCGCTCGGCTGCGCGATCGGTGCTGTCCGAGATGCAGGCGGTGCTCACGGTGTTACGGGAACCGGGCGAGGGCGTTGATCCGGCCGAGCCGGTGCCCGGCATCGGCAACCTCGAGGTCCTCCTCGAGAGATTCCGTTCCCTCGGGCTGTCGGTCGACCTGGTGGTCAGCGGAGTTCCGGCGCCGGTCCCGGCCGCGGTCGACCTGGTCGGCTATCGCGTCGTGCAGGAGGCGCTCACCAACGTGCGCAAGCACGCGGGCCGGGCGGAGGCGGAGGTGCGGCTGGAGTACCAGCTCGGCGCGGTGGTGATCGTGGTGGCGAACAACGGCGACGGGACGGGGACGCCGCGGGGGGCTGCCGGCGTCACGGACACCAGCGGCTTCGGGCTGATCGGCATGCGGGAGCGCGTCAACAGCGTGGGCGGCGACCTGCGGACCGGACCGACTCCCGGTGGCGGATTCGTCGTCACCGCCACGCTGCCCTTCGCCCAATGACCACCCGCGTCCTGATCGCCGACGATCAGTCCCTGTTACGCGCCGGATTTCGGGCGCTGATCGAATCCGCCGAGGACCTCGAGGTGGTCGGTGAGGCCTCCACCGGGCGAGAGGCGGTTGACCTGGCGCGGGCGGGTGGGGTCGATGTCGTGTTGATGGACGTCCGGATGCCGGAGATGGACGGGCTGGCCGCGACCAGGGCGATCACCGGTGATCCCACGCTGGGTGGGGTCAAGGTGCTGATCCTCACCACCTTCGAGCTCGACGACTACGTCTTCCAGGCGCTGCGGTCCGGTGCGAGCGGGTTCCTGGGCAAGGGCGTCGGCCCGGACGAGTTGCTCGACGCCATCCGGCTGGTCGACAAGGGTGACTCACTGCTGTCGCCGGTGGCGACCCGCGCGCTGATCACGAGATTCCTTGACCGGCCGGAACGTTCGGACGCCGCCGCGCCGGAACGGTTGCGGGCGTTGACACCTCGGGAACAGGAGGTGGTGGCGCTGGTGGCGCTCGGCCTGTCGAACGACGAGGTGGCCGAGCACCTGGTGGTCAGCCCGCTGACCGCGAAGACGCACGTCAACCGGGCGATGACCAAGCTCGGTGCCAGGGACCGCGCCCAGCTGGTGGTGATCGCGTACGAAACCGGGCTGGTGCGCCCCGGCGAGGGCCGGCCGGACCGCAAGTAGTGGGCAACCCGTCTCGACCGAGGTGATCGGGACCGGCCTCCCCTCGGCACCGGCTGTCAGGTACCCAGGCCGATCGGTGCGGTGCCGAACGCGACATGGCTGCGGTCGGACCAGATGACCACAGATTTGAAGGCGTTGAGGTTGGCGTCGGCCGGGATGGGATAGTTCTGGTTTCCCGCGGTGCCCTGCAGGTCGCCGAGCGACAGGTGGGTGCCGTCGTCGTACTTGCCCCAATCGTTGCCGCCGGCCGACTTGTCGGTCAGCCAGACCCGCAGTTCCGGGCCGGGGCTGGTGGAGAAGTTCTCCAGCCGGAGATACCGCGATCCGTCCGGAAGTTGCAGGATGCTCGCGGTGCCCGACGTCGCCTGCTGGCCGTCCACGAAGGCCCCGCTGGCCAAGGCCATCGGCTGGACCGCCGGCGTCGGCCCGGGTTCCCCGGCCGCCGGCGGCCCGGAGGCCGACGTGATGCCAGCGGTCGGCGAGTCGGCCACCGAGGGCTGATCCGACCGAGCCGCCGGCGATCCCGAGCGAGGACACCGGCACGGGCGGCGAACCGTCGTTCGTGCTCCCGGTGTTCGTGTTCCCGGTCGACTGCGACACGACCAGCGCGACCGCAACCCCGACGACCACGACGCCGCCGACCAGGGCCAGCAGTGTGCTCCGCCGGTTCGGCGTTGGGCCTGACCGGTTCGGCGTCGGGCCCGACCCGCTCGGTGGCAAATCGGCGGCCGTCAACGGTGGATCCGTCACGTGCTCGCCGTCCGTGCCGGGGTGCTCTCGCGGACCACGACCTCGCCGGCAACATGCACCAGGACGGCGACGTCCCGGCCCGGGTCCTGCGCGTCCGGATCGTCCTCGGTCGCGACCGCGGTGCGGCCGTCCAGGGCGAGTTCCAATGCCCGGCGACCCATCTCCTGCAGCGGCAGCCGGACCGTGGTGAGCGCCGGTCGCACATCGCGCAGGGTGGAGATGTCGTCGAATCCCGCGACCGCCATGTCTCGCGGCACCTGGTATCCCTGGTCGCGCAACGCGGCCGTGGCGCCGACGGCCATCACGTCGTTGACGGCGAAAACCACGTCGACCTCGATCTCCCGGTCGAGCAGTTCCGTCATCGCCACGTACCCGCCGTCCCGGGTGAACTGCGCCTCGATGACGTTCTCCTCGGGCAGATCGAGCCCGGCCTCGGCGACGCCCCGCCGGAAGCCGGTCAACCGGTCCTCGGAGGTGATCATCGACTCCGGCCCGGCGAGCACGGCAAACCGCCGGTAGCCCAGCGACACCAGGGCGCGGGCCAAACGCTGTGCGCCGCCGGCATTGTCGATCACGATCGTGTTCACCGGGAGCAGTTGCTGGCCGATCACCGCGACGTGACCGCCGCCGACGGAGTAGCCGATCAACTCGTCGGCCAGGCTCCCGGCGTTCTCCGGGTCTGACGAGCGCGACCCGGCCAGGATGATCGCCCTGGCGCGTTGCCGGCGGAGCGCCTCCACGTGGCGGATCTCGGTCAGCGGATCGGACAACGTGGAACCGATGGTGACGATCAGGTCCCGCTCGTTCGCCGCGGCCATCACGCCGGAGGCGATGGCCGCCGCTGCGGGGTCGGCGATGTCGTGCACCACCAACCCGACAGTCGTCGTGGTCCCCCGGACGATCGCGCGGGCGTTGGCGTTGGGGGAGTAGTTCAACTCGGCCGCCGCCGCGCGCACCCTGGCCCGTAACTCGGGCCCGACGGTCCGACCCTGCGAGCCGTGCAGCGCGCGCGACGCGGTGGCCAACGACACCCCCGCCCAGCGGGCGACGTCGGCCAGCGTGACCTGTTCGGACACGACTCGCCTCCTCGCCCCCGGCTGAGCCGTCCGTGCCGTGCTGCACCGGGCCCAGCGTCATGTGGCCCTTCAACGGCCGAGTTTATCGGCCGGCGGCGACGCGCCGGTGCCCGCCGATCGCGCCGGTGGGTCACGCGGCGGACTTTCCGTAGGATGGTCGCTCGTGCTCGTGCTCGCCCTGGACACCTCGACCCCGACCGTCACGGCCGGCGTCGTGACGCTGCGGCGACCCACGAGTTGCTCGAGCCCGCCGGTCCTGCCGCTGACGGGCACCCGGGACCGATCGCTGTGCTGGCCGAGCACACCGTCACCGACCCCTACGCGCACGCCGAGCGGCTGATGCCGCTCGCCCAGGCCGCGCTCGCCGAGAGCCGGCACCGACTGCCCGACCTGGACGCGATCGTGGTGGGCCTTGGTCCCGGCCCGTTCACCGGCCTTCGGGTGGGCATCGCAACGGCCGCGGCGCTGGGCGACGCGCTCGACGTCCCCGTCCACGGGGTGCCCAGCCACGACGCCCTCGCCCGCTGCATCGGTCAGCTGACCGGGGACCTGCTGGTGGTCACGGACGCCAGGCGCCGCGAGGTGTACCTGTCCGCCTACCGCCGGGACGGTCGCCGGCTCTTCGGACCGCTGGTCGTCCGGCCGGATGCGGTTCCTGACCTGCTGTCCGAGCACGGGATGCGGCCGGCTCAGCTGGCCGGGCCGGGTGCGCCGCTGCTGGCCGGCATCGTCGAGGCAGGGGTGACCGGGCCCGTTGACCCGCTCAGCGGCGGTCTGGTCGAGCGCGCCGGCCTTGCCCTGCTGACCGGAGCGGTACCAGGGCCGCTCGCCCCGCTGTACCTCCGCCGCCCGGACGCCACGGAGCCTGGCGCCCGCCGATCGGTGCTCGGCCGATGACCGGCCATCGGGCACCGGGCGACACCGGGCACGGCACCGAATTCGGACCTGGACCCAGTCCCGACGACACCGCCGATCGGCAGGTCGCGCTGGAACCCCTTGACTGGTGGGACATTCCGACACTTGTCGAGCTGGAAGCGGTGTTGTTCCCCGGTGATTCACCATGGAACGCCGAGATGTTCTGGGCCGAACTTGCTGCCGGGAACCACTACGTGGTGCACCGCGACCAGGCCGGCCGGATCGACGGGTACGCCGGGCTGATGGTCGTCGCCGAGGAGGCCGAGGTGCAGACCATCGGTGTCCGTCCCGACGCACAGGGCGGCGGGCTCGGCCGGGCGCTGCTGCGGCATCTGCTGCGGGTCGCCGATGGGCGCCGGGTCCTGCTCGAGGTCCGCACGGACAACACGAAAGCCCTTGGGCTGTATACCTCGGAGGGTTTCGTGCGGCTCGGCATCCGGCGTCGGTACTACCAACCCAGCGGTGCGGACGCGTACACGATGGGGTACCCGGGATGAGCGCGCGCAACGGGGGACCTGCCGTCCTCGGCAATGGTGCGGTGATCCTCGGGATCGAGTCGTCCTGCGACGAGACCGGTGCCGGTCTGGTCCGGATCACCGACGGCGCGCCGGAACTGCTCGGCCAATCGCTTGCCTCCAGCCAGGACGAGCACGCGCGCTTCGGCGGGGTGGTGCCCGAGATCGCCTCCCGCGCCCACCTGGAAGCCATGACGGCAACCGTGCGGGCGGCGTTCGCCGCCGCCGGGGTGGGCCATCGCGACGTCGACGCGGTCGCCGTCACCTGCGGCCCTGGGCTGGCCGGCGCGCTGCTGGTCGGGGTGGCCGCGGCCAAGGCGTACGCCGCGGCGTGGGACGTTCCGCTGTTCGGCGTCAACCACCTCGCCGGGCATGTCGCGGCGGACACCCTGGAGCACGGGCTGTTGCCGAGGCCGACGCTGGCGCTGCTGGTGTCCGGTGGTCACACCCAGCTGCTGCGGGTCGACGACCTGGCGGGCGCGATCACCGAGATCGGCACCACGGTGGATGACGCGGCCGGCGAGGCCTACGACAAGGTCGCCCGGCTGCTCGGCCTCGGCTACCCCGGTGGGCCGGTGATCGATCGGCTTGCCGGGCAGGGGAATCCGGCCGCGATCCGGTTCCCCCGCGGGCTGACCGGCCCGCGCGACGCGTCGTACGACTTCTCGTTCTCGGGGCTGAAGACCGCCGTCGCCCGGTACGTCGAGACCCTCGAACGGGCCGGCGACCCGGTCCCGGTGGCCGACGTCTGTGCGTCCTTCCAGGAGGCGGTGGCCGATGTGCTGACCGCCAAGACCGTCCGCGCCGCCACCGACTTCGGCATCGGCACGGTGGTGGTCGCCGGCGGTGTCGCCGCCAACGGCCGGCTGCGCGCGCTGGCCGAGGAGCGCTGCACCGCAGCGGGTCTGCAGCTGAGGGTGCCAAGACCCGGGCTGTGCACCGACAATGGCGCGATGATCGCCGCCGTCGGTGCGCACGTCGCCGCGGCCGGGGCCGCGCCGTCCGGGGACTACCTCACCGGCAACCCCGGGCTGCCGGTGTCGGTCGTGCACGCCCCCTGACGGGCACGACTTCTCAGCCGACCGGATCGCGGTGCCTGGCCGGCAGGAAGACCAGCACCGCAACGGCCGCAACACCTGTCGCGACGGCCGCCACCCAGGAACCCGCGCTCAGGCCGGACATGAACGCCTGCTGGGTGCCGTCGAGGATCGCGGCCGCCTGCGCCGGCGGTGCCTGCTCCGCGACCATGAACCCGGCCGTCACCGACCGGCTGGCGGCCTGCACGGCGCCCGCCGGAAGCCCTGTGCCGCTGAGCGTGTCGATGATCTGCGAACCGTAGATCGAGCTCATCACCGACCCGACGATGGCCACGCCCAGGGTGCCGCCGATCTCCCGGGTGGTGTCGTTCACCGCGGATCCGGCGCCTGCCCGGCCGGCCGGCAGTGCGCCCATGATCGCCTCGGTGGCCGGGCCTGCGGTGAAGGCCAGGCCAGCGGCCATCAGTGCCATCGACGCCACGATCCGGCCCCAGTAGGCGGAGTCCACCGACGAGCCGGCGGCCAGCACGAACCCGGCGCTCATCAGCGCAAGGCCGCCCGCGACCACCGCGGTGCTGCCGAAGCGCTTCATCACCACGATGGCCACCGGGGACAGCGCGCCGGTCACCACGGCGAACGGCAGGGTCGCCACCCCGGCCTCGAGAACGCCGTAGCCGCGGACGATCTGGAAGTACTGGGTGATCAGGAAGATGAACCCGAACAGGCCGAAGAAGGCGGCTGCGATCGCCCCGCTGGCGGCGGAGAACCGTGGGTTGGCGAAAAGGGTGACGTCGAACAGCGGGTCCCTGCGGTTGACCTCCCAGAGCACGAAGGCGGCCAGCAGTGCCAGCGAGCCGGCCAGGCCGCCGATGGTGGCGGCCGATCCCCAGCCGTTGCCGGGCGCTTCGATGATCGTCCAGATCAGCAGGCCGACGCCCGCCATCGAGCCGATCGCGCCGATCGGGTCGAACCGGCCGGGGTGGGGGTCGCGGGATTCGGTCAGCAGGAACCGGCCGGCCAGCAACGCGACGGCGGCGGTCGGCACGTTGACCAGGAACACCGCGTTCCAGCCGAAATGCTCGACGAGCAGCCCCCCGCCCACCGGTCCCAGGGCGACCGACAGGCCGCTGATCCCGGACCAGATGCCGATCGCGGTGGCCCGTTCCCGGCGGTCGGTGAAGATCGACATCAGCAGGGCGAGGGTGGCCGGGTAGATCAACGCGGCGCCGACTCCCATCGCGGCCCGGCCGGCGATCAGCCCGCTGGTGCTGGTCGCGAACGATGCGGCGACGGAGGTCAGCGCGAAAACGACGAGGCCGGCCTGCAGTATCCGGCGGCGACCGAACCGGTCGCCGAGGTGGCCGGCGACCAGCAGCAGGGTGGCGAACACCAGGGTGTAGCCGTCGACCACCCATTGCAGGTCGCTGATCCCGGCCGACAGTTCGCGCCCGATGGTGGGCAGCGCGACGTTGACGATCGTGTTGTCGATGCCCACCAACAGCACGCTCAGGCAGAGCGCTCCCAGTGCCCACCAGCGGCGCGAGGTGGCCGGGGCTGCCAGGTGTCGGGGGCCGGACAATGCCCGGTCGGGCGCTTGCGACGTGGAGGTCATGCCGGTTCCTCTCGGTAGAACAACGTTCTATAGTTGTAGAACGACGTTCTATCACAGCCCGGCGCGGCTGCCAAGCCCCGGACGAACGAGGCAAGGGAGAATGCGGCCATGGGCGCGACTGGTCAGGGCGGTGGGTCGGTGTCCGGCGCCAGTCGTCCGCCGGCGCGTGTACGGCCGACCCGCACCCCCAGCCGAGATCTCGAGGTGGCCCTGGTCGATGCGGCCGAACGGGTGCTGGTCCGTGACGGTCCCGAGGCCGTCACCGTCCGGGCGGTTGCGGTCGAGGCGGGGGTCGCCCCGATGGGCGTCTACAACCGTTTCGGCGGCAAGGACGGCCTGGTCGACGAACTGCTCGAGAGGATTCACCGGACTACGGGAAGCGCTGCTGCCCCGCGGTGAGATCGATGCGGGGGAGAGGCTTTTCGGTGCCGGCGTGCGCTACCGGGAGTTCGCGCTGAGCAATCGGGCGCACTATCTGGCGATGTTCGACGACGCGATTCACCAGGACGCGACCGCGCCCGACGTGATGGTGATCGCGCGGGCGTCCTTCGACGAGCTGGTCGGCCACGTCGAGTACGGCATGGCCACCGGGACGTTGGCCCAGGACGACCCCGAGGAGGTCGCGCAGCAGATCTGGAGCACGGTGCACGGCGCCGTCCAGTTGGAGATCAAGGGCATGCTGCTGGTCCCGGACCCGGACGGCAACTACCGCAGGCTGCTCGGCATGCTGCTGCGGGGCCTGCAGCGCTGAGCCACTCCGAGTTCAGCGCAGAGCCTCCGCACCACTCCCGGCCAGCGCCGCAAGTCGGCCTTCAGTCGCCCGCAGGTGATCGGCAAGTGCCCTCTTGCACCCTCGTGATCGATGAGCGGCGCGCCGGCGCCGCTCCCGACTCGAGGAGACCCTGCATGGCCAGGATCCTGTTCACCTCCATGCCGTTTGCCGGACACATCCGGCCCGGGTTGCCGATCGCCAGGGAACTGGTCGACGCCGGGCACGAAGTGCTCTGGTACACCGGGCAGAAGTACGCCGAGCTGGTCGCCGGCAGCGGTGCGAGGTTCGTGCCCTACCCGGAGGCGCTCGACTTCGACGACGCCGACGTCGACCAGCTGCGCGGCGCCGACGGTGCGCCCGGCAAACCCGGGCTGAAGGATCTGCGCAGGGACATCCAGGAGGTCTTCCTGCGGCCGGTGGCCGACCACATCGACGTGCTCGAGACGATCGTTGCCGATTTCCGGCCTGACGTGGTGGCGACGGAGCACACCTTCATCGCCGCGGCGTTGCTCGCCGAGCGGCGGCAGATCCCGCTGGTGGTCTTCGCCGTCACCCCGATGACGTTGTCCAGCATCGACACCGCCCCCTTCGGCACGGGGTTGCCGCCGTCCGACACCGGGCTGGGCCGGCTGCGGAACCGGGTGCTGAACGCCGCGATGCGTCGGGTGATCTTCCGGGGCGCTCAGCGGCAAGCGGAGCGGCTGCGGGAGTCCCTTGGTCTCCGCCCGTTGCCCGGCTACTTCCTGGACTGGTCTACCCGGCTGGCCGACCGTTTCCTGGTCCCGAGCGTGCCGGAATTCGAGTACCACCGCAGCGATCTGCCGCCGTCGGTGGAGTTCGTCGGAGCCTTCCTGCCGGCCGGCACCGAGGCCGGCTGGACGCCACCGTCGTGGTGGCCCGACCTGGCCACGGCCAGGGATGCCAAGCGGCCGGTGGTGCTGGTCACCCAGGGCACGCTCGCCACCGATCCGGACAACCTGCTGCGCCCGACCATCGCAGCGCTCGCGGAGCAGGACGTGCTGGTCATCGCCACCTCCGGCGGCCCCGACCCGTCCACCGTGCTGGCCGACCACGACCGGCCGGCCAACGTGCGGATCGCGCCCTTCCTGCCGTTCACCGAACTCCTGCCGATGGTCGACGTCATGGTGACCAACGGCGGCTACGGCGGGGTCCAGCTGGCGTTGGCCTACGGCGTTCCGGTGGTCGGGGCCGGCACCACCGAGGACAAGATGGAGGTCAACGCCCGGGTCGCGCACTCCGGCGCAGGGGTCTCGTTGAAGGTCGACCGGCCGACACCTGCGCAGGTGTCCGCCGGGGTGCGGACCGTGCTGGACGACCCGGCCTACCGCGCCCGTGCCCGGGCGCTGCAGCAGGCCTACGCCCGGCACGGCGGGGCTCGGCGCGCGGCCGACATCGTGGCCGCGATCGCCGGTGTCCGTGCCGGGACCGCGCATCAGCTGCACCCGGTGCGCTGACCCGCCGGGCAGAACGCTGGCGTCCGTCATGCCGCCGAATGGCGGTTCCGGACATTTCGTGCTGCCAAGCCGGGCCGAGGCTGCCAGTCTGGACCGGTTCGCAGGGGTCCGGCGCTGCGCCCCTTGGCGATTCCGCCGTCCCGATCCACGCAGCGGACCCGCCGGAGAGGACCCACCCATGCCGACCACCAGCCCGGGCTACTCGATCACCATCCGCGCCGAGGCGCCGTCCGCGATCGGCTCGACCGCCGATCTGGCCGGCGCGGTGACGGCGGCCGGGGGATCGCTGACCGCACTGGATGTGGTCGAGTCCAGCCCGGGCCTGATCGTCGTCGACGTGACCTGCAACGCGGTGGACGGCGCGCACGCCGACCAGGTGACCGCGTCGATCAGCGCGCTGCCCGGAGTGACGGTCCGCAAGGTCAGCGACCGGACCTTCCTGCTGCACCTGGGCGGCAAGCTCGAGGTGGTGCCGAAGGTGCCGCTCAAGCACCGGGACGATCTGTCCCGCGCCTACACCCCCGGGGTGGCCCGGGTGTGCCTGGCGATCGCGAAGAACCCGGCCGATGCCCGCCGGCTGACGATCAAGCGGAACACCGTCGCGGTGGTGACGGACGGCTCGGCCGTGCTCGGCTTGGGCGACATCGGGCCGGCCGCGGCCCTGCCGGTGATGGAGGGCAAGGCGGCGTTGTTCAAGCAGTTCGCCGGGGTCGATGCCTGGCCGGTGGTGTTGGACACCCAGGACGTCGACCTGATCGTGGAGATCGTCCGGTGCATCTCGCCGCAGTACGGCGGGATCAACCTCGAGGACATCGCCGCACCCCGGTGTTTCGAGATCGAGCGGCGGCTGCGCGCCATGCTGGACATCCCGGTGTTCCATGACGACCAGCACGGCACCGCCATCGTGGTGCTGGCCGCACTGACCAACGCGCTGCGGGTGGTCGGCAAGAAACCGCAGGACGTCAGGGTGGTGGTGTCCGGCGTCGGCGCCGCCGGACGGGCGATCATCCAGCTGCTGGCCCACCAGGGTTTCACCGACATCATCGGTTGCGACCGGCACGGTGCGGTACGCCCGGACAACCCCAACCTGGACGAATTCCGTCGCTGGATCGCCGACAACACCAACCCGCGCGGAGCCCGCGGCACGCTGGCCGAGATGATCGTCGGCGCGGACGTGTTCATCGGGGTGTCCGCACCCAACCTGCTGACCGGCGCCGACATCGCAGCCATGGCAACGGATTCCATCGTCTTCGCGCTGTCGAACCCCGATCCGGAGGTGGATCCGTTCGCGGCCGGCCAGCACGCCGCGATCGTCGCCACCGGCCGGTCCGACTTCCCCAACCAGATCAACAACGTGCTGGCGTTCCCCGGCTTCTTCCGCGGCATGCTGGACGCCGGCGCGCACGAGATCACCGATGCCTGCCTGCTGGCCGCTGCCACCGCGATCGCCGACTGCGTGGCGCCCGATGAGCTGAACGCCAACTACATCGTCCCGTCCGTGTTCGACCCCGCCGTTGCCCCCGCCGTCGCGGCCGCGGTGCGCGCGGCCGTCACCACCCGGTGAGAATGGGTGGTCATACTGGTCGACCACACCGACGGACGGAGCATTCATGAAGGCACTACCCGGCAGCTTGAACAAGGCCGAGCGGGGTTTGTTGCTGGAGACGGAGCGGGACCGGATGGTCGAACTCGATGAGGACGAGTTGGTCGAACTGCATCGCCGGGTCCGCCGGGCGCGGAACAAGCACGTGAAGGTGTACCGCCGAGGTGCGGCCGGCAACGTCAAGAAGTCCGGCGGGCGCGGCAAGGCGCGGGCCAAGAGCGCTCGGAACGCCGGCAAGGCCGAGCTCTTCGAGGCCGCGCTGGCCCGGGTCAGCCGGCGACTGTCCGTCGTTGCCCGGCAGAGCGCCGCCGCGTTGCGGGCCGAACGGCTCGAAGCGGCAGGGACTGCGCGGGGGAAGGGATCGGGACCGGCCGGGAAGTCTGGGCCCGCCGCGGGCGGTGCGGACGGCAGGGTCATCGACCGCAGCCGGAAGTCACCAGGTCGGAAGAAGCGCGAGGCCTCGAGTCGGGCCGCCGGTGCCCGGCGCCAGGCCAAGCGGGACAGTCGCTGACGGTTATCTGTCGGCTACCCGGCGGTTACCTGCCGGCGCCGGCGCGCCGGCAGGCGGAGGTCCGCGGTGCCATCAGTCGTGCTCACGCCGTCGCCGGCGCCAGTTCCGGCCTACTCTGACGTGAGGGCCGTCACACTCGACGTCCCTGGTGGGTAGGAGGCGGCCATGACGGCGGGCGAGATCACTGCGGAACAGCCATCGGGCGTCGGCCGGCTGAACCCCTACTTCGACACTCCCGCCGCCCGGGCGCTGATCGAGAACCTGCTGCAGGCCACCGACGGCCGCACCGGGGACCAGCTGTCGACGGCCATCCGAGCGGTCACCTCGTCGGCCTCGTCGCTGGCGGTTGACCAGGTCGACGCGGCGATCGCCGCGATCGCCCTGCTGCTGGTGGAACGCGCACCGGAGCTGCTGGACGGGGCGGCCGACGAACGCCGGCTGCGGGACTGGATCCAGCACGTCGACACCGAGCTCACCCCGGGCCGGCGGCTGGCCGCCAACGGTGCGCTGGTCCGGATCGAGCTCGGCTTGGACAACGAATGGTTCGAGGCCCGTCGCGGCGACGGGACGTTGCCCACGGCGTTGCGCTCGCTGCGGACCCTGCAGGACGAACTCGCCGACGCCAGCGGTCGCTGAAAGGCGGCCGCCGCACCTTACGATGACGCCGATCTTGGCCGACCAGGCCGACGGGACTTCATCGACGGCGGCCGTGGACCGCGGGCGTGCCTGCCTCACGGCCGTCGGCCGGCGGCGAGGGGGCCAGGCTTGAGGATCACGGTTCATGGATCGGGGGACCAGCGATGACGTACCAGAACCAGGCTCGAGCGCGCCGGCCGGGCGGGATCACCCTGCTGGCCGTGCTGATCGTGGTCAGCGGGCTGCTCGGGTTGATCGGGTCGATCGCGGTGATCATCGGTCGTGGCAACGACGATTTCGTCCGGGACACCGGCGTCGGTTCCAGCACCCTGCTGTGGGTCGGCATCGTCGGGGTGATCATCGCCGTGGTGTACCTGCTGGTGGCCCGTGGGCTCACCCGAGGAAGTGGCCTCGCCAGGGGGCTGGCGGCGCTGGTGGCCGTGCTGTCGCTGGCCTCCGGGATCTACCAGGCGATCATCCAGAGCGGCAGTCTGCGCTGGAGCGCGATAGTCTCCGCCGTGCTGGCGCTGATCGTGCTGTCGCTGCTGTTCTCGCCGCGGGCGAACGCCTTCTTCGGATCCCACTGATCGATTCGGGGCCGCGTTGAGCCGGGTGTCTGCGGTGCCCGATCCGGGTCCACCGGCCTTCATCTGAGCCGATCTGCCACCCGGTGGTTGAGACCTGGCACTCTCGTGGCTAGAGTGCTAGTCGAACGGCACAGTGACGGCCCGGCACCCGCGACGACGGGCCCGAACCGCGCCGGGCACCCAAGACAACAGTGGGCAGGCGCCTGCCAAGGCCTGCCAATCCCAGTCAACCCCAAGAAGGGGGAGGTCACACCGTGGCGAGCGTGAACATCCAGCCGCTCGAGGACAAGATCCTCGTCGAGGCCAATGAGGCCGAGACGACGACCGCGTCGGGCATCGTCATTCCGGACACCGCCAAGGAGAAGCCCCAGGAGGGCACCGTCCTTGCCGTAGGCCCCGGTCGTTACGACGACAACGGCAAGCGGATCCCGATCGATGTCGTCGAAGGTGACGTTGTCATCTACTCGAAGTACGGCGGCACCGAGGTCAAGTACAGCGGCAAGGAGTACCTGCTCCTGTCGGCGCGCGACGTGCTGGCCAAGGTCGCCAAGTAACCACACTGCACTGATCTCGACTTGATCTCGACCTGATTCGAATCAATCTCGAACCACCGCAGTTCCGCGCCCCGGCGGCCCGCACCCGCGGGCGGTCGGGGCGCTCTGCTGTCCGGGCACCGCTGTCGGGGCGCTGCTGTGAGGGCACGGCACCGACCGGGCAGCTCGGACCGCGACCGCGACCGCATGCCGACACAGAATTGCGATCCAGAATTCCGACCCCAGAATTCCGACCCAACTCGACCGACTCAAGGACTGGACACATATGGCGAAGCAGATCAGCTTCGATACCGAGGCACGCTCCGCGTTGCAGCGCGGGGTGGACAAACTGGCCGACGCCGTCAAGGTCACCCTCGGCCCGCGCGGACGGTACGTCGTGCTGGACAAGAAGTTCGGCGGCCCCAACATCACCAATGACGGGGTGACGATCGCCCGCGATGTCGACCTCGACGACGCCGGCGAGAACCTCGGCGCGCAGCTCGCGAAGACCGCCGCGACCAAGACGAACGACGTGGCCGGCGACGGCACCACCACGGCGACCGTGCTCACCCAGGCGATCGTCGCGGAAGGACTGCGCAACGTCACCGCGGGCGCCAACCCCCTCGCGCTCCGCTCCGGCATCATGCAGGCCGCTGACCGGGTCAACGCGCTGCTCGACGAGTGGGCGACGCCGGTGGCCGGCGATCGCGACGCGATCGCCCAGGTCGGCACCATCGCGGCCCGTGATGAGGTGATCGGCGCGCTGCTGGGCGACGCGATCCAGAAGGTCGGCGCCGACGGCGTGGTGAGCGTCGAGGAGCATTCGGCGCTGACCACCGAGCTCGAATACACCGACGGTCTGCAGTTCGACAAGGGCTACATCTCGCCGTACTTCGCGACCGACCCGGAGGCCGGCGAAGCCGTGCTCGAGGACACCGCGGTGCTGTTGGTGCGGGAGAAGGTGTCGGCGCTGGCCGATCTGCTGCCGTTGCTGGAGAAGGTGCTCGCCGAGGGCAAGCCGCTGTTGATCGTGGCCGAGGACGTCGAGGGCGAGGCGCTGTCGACCCTGGTGGTCAACTCGATCCGCAAGACCGTCAAGGTCGTCGCGGTGAAGTCGCCGTTCTTCGGTGACCGGCGCAAGGCATTCATGCAGGATCTGGCGATCGTCACCGGTGGCGAGGTGGTATCCAGCGAGGTCGGGCTCAAGCTCGCCGAGGTGGGCCTTGAGGTGCTGGGCAGTGCCCGCCGGGTCACCGTCACCAAGGACGACACCACGGTGGTCGACGGTGGCGGCTCGAGTGAGGCCGTTGCCGATCGCGCGGCGCAGCTGCGCAAGGACATCGAGTCCACCGACTCCGACTGGGACCGCGAGAAGCTGCAGGAACGGCTGGCCAAGCTGGCCGGCGGCGTCGCGGTGATCAAGGTCGGCGCGCCCACCGAGATCGAGGCCAAGGAGCGCAAGCACCGCATCGAGGACGCGGTGCACGCGACCAAGGCCGCGGTCGAGGAGGGCATCATCGCCGGCGGCGGATCCGCCCTGGTGCACGCCGCCGCTGAACTGGCCGGGCTCGAAGCCGAGCTCTCCGGTGACGAGGCCCTCGGCGTCGCCATCGTCCGCAAGGCGTTGTCGGCACCCGCGTTCTGGATTGCCGCGAACGCCGGTAAGGAAGGAGCGGTCGTCGTCAACACCATCGCCGACCTGCCCAACGGACAGGGTTACGACGCCGCCGCCGACCGGTTCACCGACCTGGTCGCAGCGGGGATCATCGATCCCGTCAAGGTGACCAAGTCGGCCGTGTCCAACGCCGCGTCGATCGCCGGCATGGTGCTGACCACGGAGTCCACGGTGGTCGACATCAAGGAGGGCGAGCACGATCACGGCGCGGGGGCCGGCCATCACGGCCACCACCACTGATCGCAGCTGAGCCGGATCGGCCCGAGCCGGTCCGGCGCAGCACCGTTGTGTGATCCGACCCGCGTGATCAGACCCGCGTGATCAGACCCGCGTGATCCGACCCGCGTGATCAGACCCGCCCCATGAGGACCAATCAGTCGCCCCTGATGCCGTCGATCCGCGCGCATCAGGGGCGCTGGTAGGCGTCCCGTAGCGGCTACGGGTCAGCCCTCACTCATTGGGGTGAGTTGATTACAGCGTTCGGTGCACAAAAGTTCGCAACCGCGTCTAAGATCGACGAATGCGGCAACCCGTCCTGGTGCATTCGCGGCACAAGTACCCGCACGGTGCATCAATGATGGACCGAGGGTGTTCGCCGAAGGGATGCGTGCGCTCAGTGCGCGGCGGTCATGGAGAGCATCTGCGCGCGCTCGCTCTCCGAGAGGCCGCCCCAAATCCCGTACGGCTCGTGAACCTGGAGTGCGTGCGCCCGGCAGGCGGCCATCGCGGGGCACTCGAAACACACTGCCTTGGCCTGGGCCTCGCGCCGCGCGCGAGCCGGTCCACGCTCCCCTTCGGGATGGAAAAAGAACGAACTCGCCATGCCGCGGCACGCGGCGTGCAGCTGCCAATCCCAGAGATCAGCATTCGGGCCGGGAAGGCGCCTCGTGTCCGCCACGTCGATCCCCATTTCGATCATCCGAAGGTCGTGAACTCGACACCACCGGGGATCTCGGCGCGGAAGACCTCGCGTGAGAACGTCGCCTACGGCTCCCCGGGCGCTGCTGCGGACGGGAACCGACTCGTTGCTCTACCGCGTACTGGCCGGATCCGCGCTGATCTCGGCGTTGTTGATCTCTCGACACTAGATCGCTTCAGCTCGCGCGACAAGACCTTGATCACGTTCTTTTTTGATCTTGACCGGGTGCCTGCGGGACCCTGTTGGCGGCGCCACAACGTCGGGTCGAGAGCAGGCATCAGCGGTCTCGAGCGG
Source organism: uncultured Actinomycetota bacterium (assembly GCA_963709895.1). Lineage (GTDB taxonomy): Bacteria > Actinomycetota > Actinomycetes > Mycobacteriales > Nakamurellaceae > Nakamurella. Next base: position 665,794 of record CAVPYD010000028.1, read on the forward strand.
ATCGCCGTTGATCACGGATCGATCACCGGAGAGTGGCCAGGCCGTCGGCTTCGACTACTGTCCGCAGTGAGACCCGGAAGAAACGGCGAGGAATGTCCGATGCATCCCCTTTGGGGATCGTATGGTCCACTTGGGCGGTACTGCGCCGAGGGTGTGACTGCCACTTTTCGGGATGACACAGCTTACAAACTGTGCACAGGGGGTATCAGATGACGAGCGTGTTGATTTGCGACGAGCGGCGCAGCGCCCGGGACGGGCTCACCCGGGTGATGGGTGCCGTGCCGTCGGTCGAGGGGATCGACTGCGTGGCCAGCGGTGACGAGCTGCTGTCGCGATACGGCAGGCAGGCGGCGGACGTGGTGCTGATCGGCACCCAGCGCGCCCTGACCAGCGGTATCGAGGCCACTCGGCGGCTGTTGGCGATCCATCCGTCCGCGGTGGTGATCGTGTTCGGCTCGCCCGACGACACCGCCTCGATCGCCGCGGCCATCGCCTGCGGCGCCCGCGGGTTTCTGCGTTGGGATGCCACCCAGCCGGAGATCGTGGCCGCCCTGGCCGACACGCTCACCACCCCTAGGGTGCCTGCGTTGCGTGACTCCCCCGACGGCGAGGCGCCGTTGACGGAGCGCGAGATGCAGGTGCTGCGCGGGATGAGCCAGGGACAGTCCAACGGCGAGATCGGCCGCGAGTTGTTCCTGTCCGAGGACACCGTCAAGACGCACGCCCGCCGGCTGTTCCGCAAGCTGGGTGCCCGCGATCGTGCACAGGCAGTCGCCCTCGGTTTCCGGCGCGGCTTCGTCGCCTGATTTGCGGCGTCGGTGTGCCGGACCGACCTCGGCGCCGTCCGTGAGGTTCAGAACCCTATTCTGGACAAACAGTGCGTTCGGGCGCTTCACGGACGAGTGATGCGACAGGTTCAGCCCCTGCCGCCGACACGTCGCCGCCTGTTCCGTCCCGCAGTGATTCCTCGACTACGTAGTGACACATCCCTCGGGAACATCAGACCAATTGGGTGACTTTTGCTGTGCGGAAGCGCTACGCTCCGTCCAACAGAGGGTATTCGAGCGGTAACCGACGGGCTACGATGACTTCTTTGGTGCCGGACGATGGTCCCGGCGGTATCTGCGGGTCTGCCCGCGACGGAAGTTTTCGTCACCGGGTGTAACAGGGGGACGGCCAATGCCGATGGAGCAGGTACGGGACGATCCAGATCCACTCGATCTGGACTCGGCGGTGGATCGGGCGATCGCAGGGGACGCGGTTGCTCTCGAACATCTCCTCGGTCGCGTGCATCTAGTCGCAGTCCGCTATTGCCGATCACGAATGTCCGCGGGCCACCGCTCGCTGGCTTCTCCGGACGACGTTGCCCAGGAGGTGTGCATGGCCGTGCTGACTGCCCTGCCCAACTTCCGGCACGAGGGGCGCCCGTTTCTGGCTTTCATCTACGGGATCTGCGCGCACAAGGTCGCCGACGCGCACCGGCTCGCCGCGCGATCGCGCACCTACCCCTTCGCCGAGGTCCCCGACGGACCCTCCACCGACCGGGGACCCGAACAACGGGTGGTCGCCCACTCCGTATCCCGCCTGATGGGCGAGTTGCTCGGTCATCTGCCCAGCAACCAGCAGGAGATCATCCGGCTGCGGGTGGGCGTGGGACTCACGGCGGACCAAACCGCTGAAGCACTGGGCATGACCGCGGGCGCCGTTCGCGTCGCGCAACACCGAGCCCTGGCCAAACTCCGAATCCTGCTGTCCGCCGACACAGGATTGTCCGAGCAGCTGGTGTGATGTCCGGTCGGTCCAAGCGCCGACACGGCGATTCTCCGGTTGTCGATGTCGCGGATGTGTTCGCGGACGACGCGCTGATCGATGCCCTGGTGGACGACCGCGCTGTCGCCGCGCAAACCCCTCGGTCCGGCGCCCATCGGGGCGGCGGCGCGCACCGCGCCGGCGGCGTCGATCCGCTGATCGAGCTCTTCGACACCTGGCGCGACGAGATCTCCGCGACCCCGTTCCCGCCGGCGCCGGCGATCCGGCACGCCTCGCACGCGGTGGCCGCCGGCCGGCATCAACGCCCGCGCGCCGCCCGTCCGACGTTGTTCATCGCGGTCGCCATCTGCGCGCTGCTCATCGGATCGGCCGCGGTGGGGTCCCGTACCGCCCGCCCGGGCGACACCCTCTGGCCGCTGGCCACCGTCCTGTGGTCGGACCGTCTGGACTCGATCCATTCGCTGGACGAGGTGAAGCTGGCGCTGGTCGAAGTCCAGCACGCACTGGACGCAGGTCGGCCGGATGACGCGCGCGCGGCGCTGATGCGGGCGACCGTGCAACTCGGCCACGTTGATGATCTGGACATGCCCGCCTCCATGCCGGCGACCCTGCAAAAGCTGTGGGTGGACGTCGTTCCCGAGGCCCAACGCCGGCAGCCGCCGACCTCGGCATCGGTGGCCGCTGCCGCCGCCGACCAATCCTCAGCGGCTCACCCTTCGCCCGGCACGCTGGCCGGAACTCCGCTGGCCAGCACACCGCTGCTGGGCACCATCCTGGAAGCCCTGATCGCGTCCGCCCAACCGTCCGTCACCGCCGATTCCAGTACATCGGCAGCGGCTGGCTCATCCGAACCCGTGGCAGGGATCGGATCCCCGCCGATCATCGACCCGAGCACATCGGCGGCGGCCACCGCCCCTCCGGCCGACCCGTCGACCGACGTCACGACGGCGCCCACCACGGACGCACCCACCGACCCGTCGACAGATCCAGCGGTGCCCGTCACCCCGACCCCGCCGCCGGCCAGCACGCAGCCTCCTGCTGAGACCTCTCCCGTGGTCCCGGTCGAGCCCACTCCGACGCCAACCCCCACGGACACCCAGACCGCCATCGAGAACTCGCCGCCGGCCCCGCCGCCGCCGAGCACGGAGCCGGGCACCGAAACGACGACCGCGACCGCGACGACCGGTGTCACCAGCACCGATACCTCGACGCCCGCGGTCGCCGAGCCGGATCCGGTTGGCGACCCAGGGGCAGCCAGCCCGGCGTCCGGAACTCCCTGACCTCGCCCGGGTGCGGCCCAGCACCGTCGACCCGCTCGACGGCAGGATCGCCTCGCCGCTCGCCTACGATGGTGGAACGAACCCCGGTGGCGGTCATGCCGCCGGCTGGTCCGGTTTGGTACCGCGAATGCGTCAGCGGAAGGTCGACATGCCCCCGGTTGCTGAGTTTCCCCACTTCGACACCCGCGCCGGCGGGTACGCCGACGGCGAGTCCGGTTCCGGGAGTTGGGGCTTCGACGAGAAGTTCGCCACCGTCGGGCTGACCTACGACGACGTGCTGCTGCTGCCGGACGCCTCGGACCTGGTGCCCAGTGAGGCCGACACCAGTACCTGGCTGTCGCGGAACGTCCGGTTGCGGGTGCCGTTGGTCTCCAGCGCGATGGACACCGTCACCGAATCGCGGATGGCCATCTCGATGGCCCGCGAGGGTGGGCTCGGTGTGTTGCATCGCAACCTGTCCATCGACGACCAGGCCGCTCAGGTCGAGATCGTCAAACGGTCGGAGGCCGGGATGGTCACCGATCCGGTGACCTGCCGGCCCGACGCCACGCTGCGCGAGGCGGACGACCTGTGCGCGAAGTTCCGGATCTCGGGCGTGCCCGTCACCGATGCCGACGGCCGGCTGCTGGGCATCATCACCAACCGGGACATGCGGTTCGAAGTGGATCTCACCCGACCCGTCCGGGAGGTGATGACCACGATGCCGCTGGTCACCGCGCCGGTCGGGGTCAGTGCGGAGGCCGCACTCGGGCTGCTGCGCAAGCACAAGATCGAGAAGCTGCCGCTGGTGGACGCCGACGGCAAGCTCCGCGGGCTGATCACCGTCAAGGACTTCGTCAAGACCGAGCAATACCCGATGGCCACCAAGGACGCCGATGGCCGCCTGCTCTGCGGTGCCGCCGTCGGGGTGGGCGAGGAGTCCTACAAGCGGGCCATGGCGCTGGTGGACGCCGGCATCGACGTGATCATGGTGGACACCGCACACGGGCATTCGATGCGGGTCGTGGAGATGGTTGCCCGGCTGCAGAAGGACGTCGGCGGACGGGTGGACATCGTCGGCGGCAACGTCGCCACCAGGGCCGGCGCGCAGGCGCTGGTCGATGCCGGCGCGGACGCGGTCAAGGTCGGCGTCGGTCCCGGTTCGATCTGCACCACCCGGGTCGTCACCGGTATCGGGGTCCCACAGGTGACGGCCATCCACGAGGCCGCCAAGGCCTGCCGGCCGGCAGGCATCCCGGTCATCGGGGACGGCGGGCTGCAGTACTCCGGCGACATCGCCAAGGCAATCGCCGTCGGTGCGGACACCGTCATGCTCGGATCGTTGCTGGCCGGCGTCGCCGAATCGCCGGGCGAGTTGATCTTCGTCGCCGGCAAGCAGTACAAGACCTACCGCGGGATGGGCTCGTTGGGCGCGATGCAGTCCCGCGGGGAGGCGCGCTCCTATTCCAAGGATCGTTACTCGCAGGACGACGTGCTCTCCGACGACAAGCTGGTGCCGGAGGGCATCGAGGGCCGGGTGCCGTTCCGCGGGCGGCTGCAGGATGTGGCCCATCAACTCGTCGGCGGCCTGCGGGCGGCGATGGGGTACACCGGTTCGCCGACCATCGAGGCGCTCAAGGGCGCCAAGCTGGTCCGGATCACCGCGGCCGGGCTCAGGGAGTCGCACCCGCACGACATCATGATCACCTCGGAGGCACCGAACTACATCGACCGCTGACGCTGCGGTGTCGGCTGCGCGGGTGGGGGCGGCCGGGCCGGCTCCGACGTGCTGGTGTGCCGGGCGAGGCGGACACCGTGCCCGGCCGCGGATTCCTGCCGGATCTGGCGTGACGGCGCGGTCCACGCGGCGCCGGACCAGGACCCACCGGTGCCCGTCATCGCCTACCCTTCGATCCGGGTCCTGCGCCACTGCGGACCCGGATCTTCAGGAGGAACGGTGCCCGAGATTGAGATCGGCATGGGCCGCAGCGCCCGGCGGGCGTACGAACTGGACGACGTCACGATCGTCCCCTCCCGCCGGACCCGGTCGTCGTCGGACATCTCGACCGTCTGGCAGATCGACGCGTATCGCTTCGAGATCCCGGTCCTGACGCACCCGAGCGACGCGATCGTGTCGCCCGCAGTGGCGGCCAGGGTGGCCGAACTGGGTGGCCTCGGCGTGCTGGACGGGGAAGGGCTGTGGGCCCGCCATGCCAACCCGCAGTCCGTGATCGACGACCTGCTGGCGCAGGGTTCGCAGGCCGACGATCCCGACGAGGTGATCGCCTTCCTGCAGAAGGCGTACCACGAACCGGTGTCGCTGGACCTGCTGACCGAAGCGATCGGGGAGTTGCGCGCCGGCGGCGGAACGGTGGCCGTGCGGCTGTCCCCGCAGAACGCGATGGCACTGGCCGGCCCGGCGATCGCAGCGGGCATCGAACTGCTGGTCATTCAAGGCACCATCGTGTCCGCCGAGCACGTCCAGCACAACGGCGAGGCGCTGAACCTCAAGTCGTTCATCGCCGACCTGGACGTGCCGGTCATCGTCGGTGGCTGCACCAATTACCAGACCGCGACCCACCTGATGCGCACCGGCGCCGCCGGCGTCATCGTCGGCACCGGTGACGGCGCGACGTCCACCACGGACGAGGTGCTGGGCATCGACGTGCCGATGGCAACGGCCATCGCCGACGCCGCCGCGGCCCGGCGCGCGTACCTGGACGAAACCGGCGGGCGATACGTGCATGTGATCGCCGCGGGCGGGATCCATTCCAGCGCCGACATCGCCAAAGCGATCGCCTGCGGTGCGGACGCGGTGATGCTCGGCGAACCGCTGACCTGGGCCGCGGAGGCACCGGCCGCGGGGTGGTTCTGGCCGAACACCGCGGCCCATCCGGTGCTGCCGCGCGGGTTCGCGGCGCCCTGCGGGCCGGCCGACGTGCCGCTCCGGCAGTTGCTGCTGGGGCCGGCGCTGGGTGCCGACGGCCGGACCAATCTGTTCGGCGCCCTGCGCCGGGCGATGGCGAAGGCCGGGTACTCCGACCTCAAGGAATTCCAGAAGGTCGGGCTGAGCGTCCGGGGGTGACGCCGCCGCAGTGCCTGCTGGGTAGTGCGGGCGCCGGGGCCCGGATCACAACCAGTCGCTTCGCTTGAACAGCACGAAAAGGGTGACCACCGCGGTGATCATCACCACGAACGCCAGCGCGAAACCCTGACCCTGGCCGAACCCAGGGTAGGGCACGTTCATCCCCATGAACCCGGTGATCAAGGTCGGGACAGCGATGATCGCAGCCCACGCCGACAGTTTTTTCATGATCGTGTTCAGGTGCACATCGGCCAACGCGAGGTTGGTCTCGAACGCCGACGCCAGCACGTCGCGCAATCCGCTGGTGCCCTCCGCGGTGTGCCGGGCGTGGTCGGCGACGTCGGCGAACCGGCGAGCGGTCGCCCGGGCCAGCAGCACGTCGACCGGGTCGGAGGTGGGCTCGTCGGCAGGGCGCAGAGCGGCGTTCGCCAGTTCGCCGGTGACCTCCTCCATCGGGGTGCAGACCTTCCGGAGCCGGACGAGCGCGCGGCGCAGCTGGAAGGCACGCAGTTGGTCGGCGCGTGCGAGCGGCCGGTCGGCGAAGAGCGATTCGGTGAGCGTCTCGGTGGCCTCTTCCATCGCCTCCAGGGCCTCGCTGTAGCCGTCGACCAGGGCGTCCAGCAGGCCGTGAATCCCGCCCGCGACCCCCTCGGTCATCACCCGCGGGGTGCACTGTTGCAACACCGGCACCAAGGTCGAGAGCAGTAGCTCGTCCGCGACGAGCACCAGTGCGCGTTTGGTTGCCAGGATCGATACCCGGTCGATTTCCAGCGTGGCCTCTTCGGGGTCGAACCGGACCCCGCCGCCGATGATCATCACGGTGTCGCCGATGGTGTCCAGCTTGGGGTTCTCGCGGGTCCCCAGGATGTCTTCGACCGCCAGGACGTCCAGCCCCAGGAACTCCGCCGCGGCGGTGAGGCCCGGCCCTTCTGCGCGGGGGAGGCACCACCAGGCCTGCGTCGCCTCGTCGCGACCCAACAGATCGATGAGTTCCGTCGGGTCGACGTCCTTCGCCTGGACGTGGCCGTCGCGCCAGACCAGCGATCGTGCCGACCACGCAGCCGGGTCCGTCGCCACGGTCGGCGGAATGCGGTGATCGACGCTCATTGCTTCATCATGGTCTGCTCCATCACGGTCTGCCCCGACCTCGGGGACCGGCCGATCCGCGCGTGATGATCCTGGGGCTGGCGCAAGGCTGCGCCGGTCGCTGATCACCGTTCGGGGACCGAGGATGGCCGCACGCGCACGCGGTAGTCCCGAAATGATGATCACCAGGGGGGCGGCCGGGAGGGCCGCAGATCAGGATTGTGGGGACGTGGGTGTTCGGCGGTCGCGCTTGGGCTGGCGCAACCCGGCCGTGCCGATGCGTTGCAGCAACTCGCGCGAGTCGACCGGGACGGCGCCTGCATCCACCAAGGCCTGGTAGCGATCGCCGGGCACGTCGTAGTGGTCATGGTCAAAGCCCCGCGCAGGGATGTTCTGTGCAGCGGCGAAGGCGTGCAGTTCGTCGTAGGACTCGTCACTGACCAGATGGGACCAGACCCGGCCGTGCGCGGGCCAGCGCGGCGGGTCGATCAGTACGGTCAACGAAACCTCCATCGCCGGTCGGCCATCGGTCCAGGGTAAGGAGTTCGCTCGGGTCCTCGATAGACTGCGGCCGTTCTCGATGATCGAAAGGCGGCCGGGCGTGCCCGCAGAGACATCCCCGACGGCAGCCACTCCGGCCGGCACCGCCCCGACCGCGGCCGATGTGATCGGCACCGCCCCGACTACGACCCGTCCTGACCGAGCCCCTGACCAAGCCGCGGACCGAGCCGCTGACCTCGAGGCGCATCCCGTCCTGGTCGTGGATTTCGGTGCCCAATACGCACAGTTGATCGCCCGCCGGGTCCGCGAGGCCAAGGTGTACTCGGAGATAGTCCCGTCGACGATCAGCGCGGCGGAGATCGTCGCGAAGTCCCCGGCGGCGGTGATCCTGTCCGGCGGTCCGTCCAGTGTCTATGCGGACAACGCGCCGCAGGTAGACGCGGCGCTGTTCGACACCGACATCCCGGTGTTCGGCATTTGTTACGGCTTCCAGGCCATGGCCCTTGCCCTGGGTGGCCGGGTGGACCGCACCGGTCGGCGCGAGTACGGCGGCACCCAGCTGAGCGTGACCGATCCGGCAGGGACGCTGCTGCGCGACCTGCCCGGTTCCCTCGGCGTGTGGATGAGCCACGGCGATTCCGTGGCGACGGCACCGCCGGGATTCGCGGTCACCGCCACCACTGCGGACACTCCGATCGCGGCGTTCGAGAACGTGGGCAGGCGACTGGCCGGCGTGCAGTACCACCCGGAGGTCGCGCACACCCAGTACGGCCAGGAGGTGCTGCGCCGGTTCCTGCATGACATCGCCGGCATCAGCCCCGACTGGACTCCATCCGAGATCCTGCAGGAGCAGGTGGAGGCCATCCGGGCGAAGATCGGTGACGAGAAGGTCATCTGCGGGCTGTCCGGCGGCGTCGACTCCGCGGTGGCCGCAGCGCTGGTCCATCGGGCTGTCGGTGACCAGTTGACGTGCGTGTTCGTCGATCACGGATTGCTGCGAGCGGGGGAGCGCGAACAGGTCGAGCGGGACTACGTCGCCGCCACCGGCATCAACCTGGTGACAGTCGACGCGGAGAAGCGATTTCTGGATGCGCTGGCCGGCGTCACCGACCCGGAGACCAAACGCAAGATCATCGGACGAGAGTTCATCCGGGTGTTCGAGGACGCCGCGGCGACGGTCTCGGCCGAGGCCGGCGGGGTGAAGTTCCTGGTGCAGGGCACCCTGTACCCGGACGTCGTGGAGTCCGGCGGCGGCACCGGCACAGCGACCATCAAGTCCCACCACAACGTCGGCGGGCTGCCCGACGACCTGACCTTCCAATTGGTCGAACCGCTGCGCACGCTGTTCAAGGACGAGGTCCGGCTGCTCGGCGCGGAACTGGGGCTTCCGCAGGCAATCGTCCAGCGGCACCCGTTCCCGGGCCCGGGCCTGGGTATCCGGATCATTGGCGAGGTTACCGCGGCCCGGCTGGACGTGCTGCGTGCGGCCGACGCCATCGTGCGGGAAGAGATGACCGCGGCCGGGGTCGACGCGCAGATCTGGCAGTGTCCGGTGGTCCTGCTGGCCGACGTGCGCTCGGTCGGTGTGCAGGGCGACGGCCGAACCTACGGGCATCCGATCGTGCTGCGGCCGGTGTCCAGCGAGGACGCGATGACGGCGGACTGGTCGCGCTTGGACTACGAGTTGCTGGCGCGGATCTCCAACCGGATCACCGGCGAGGTGCCCGAGGTCAACCGCGTGGTGCTGGACGTGACGAGCAAGCCGCCCGGCACCATCGAATGGGAGTGAGCCCGGTCGTTCGACCGGGTGGGGTCTGGCTGGTTGTCGCGCTCGGCGCGCTGTCCTCCTTCGGCCCGCTCTGCCTGGACATGTACCTCCCGGCGCTGCCCCAGTTGCCCGGCGACCTGTCGTCGACGGCCGGTGCCGCGCAGTTGACTCTGTCCGCGTGCATCGTCGGGCTCGGTGTCGGCCAGTTGATCACGGGCCCCGCGTCGGATCGGTTCGGCCGACGGCGACCGCTGTTGATCGGTGTCGCGGTGTTCGTTGCCGCGTCGGTCATCTGTGCGGTGACCACGTCGATGACCGTGTTGATCGTGGTGCGCCTGGTGCAGGGCGCCGCGGGCGCGGCCGGGATCGTTGTCGGCCGTGCTGTTGTCGCCGACATGTTCACCGGAAAGGTTGCGGCGGCATACTTCTCGACGATCGCCGCGATCAATGGCCTCGCCCCGATCCTGGCCCCGGTGATCGGCGGGCAGGTGCTGCGGGTCGGCACCTGGCGGACGGTGTTCTGGGTGCTGGCCGGCATCGGGGTGGTGATGTTGCTGCTCGCGTTCTTCGTCATCCACGAGACGCTGCCGCCGGAGCGGCGATCGTCCGGCGGGATGACCGGCGATCTGCGGGCGTTCCGCACCTTGCTGCGCGACCGCGGGTACACCGGCACGGTGCTGGCCGGCACCATGGTCTCCGCCGCGATGTTCGGCTACATCTCGGCGTCGCCGTTCCTGCTCCAGGACGGTTTCGGGTTGTCGGCGCAGTGGTTCAGCGCCTGCTTCGCGCTGAACGCGCTGGGCATCGTCGCCGCTACTCAGGTCGGCCGCATGCTGCTGCACCGCACGACGTCGTTCGCGCTGCTCAGCTGGGGGGTCGGTCAGGCGTTGGTCGGAGCTGTCCTGCTGCTGGTGACCGTGCTCGCCGGCTGGGGTCTGGTGATGGTGCTGGTGTCCCTGTTCGTCATGGTGTCGTCGGTGGGACTGGCGCTGCCGCACTCGTCGGCGATCGCGATGGACCGGCATCGGCGGATCGCGGGTGCGGCGTCCGCCTTGTTCGGGCTGGCGCAATTCGCCCTCGGTGCGGTCACCGCACCGCTGGTCGGCTTCGGGGATCGGACGGCGGGACTCGCGTTGGCGGTGACGGCGGTGGTCGCCGTGCTGATCGGGGTCGCGGCGTTGTTTGTCGCGCGCCCGATCGTCGTCACCACGAACGTGTCGCCTCCCGAGCACCTCGCCCCGTCATGACGGTCGGTGGTGACGTGGTCGTGGCGTCCACCTCGTTGGCGGTCAGATGCGCGTTCCTGACCTACCGGCTGCCCACCGACTGGTACTTCCCGGCAGGCGAACCACGGGGCCTGGTGTGGGCGCAACACGGCTTCACGGAGAGCAGGAAGGTGTGGGCCGACTTCGCGACGCGCGCCGCCCGGGCGGGATTCCTGGTCGTGGCGCCCACCCTGCCCAGCGCGGACCTCTTCGGGTGCACGGTGCAGAATCTGGGCAACAACACCCGCTTCCTCGACCACATCGCCGAGGCCCTCGGCGCCGGCCCAGCAGGAGGCCGGCGCGACCGTGGTGGATCGGACGGCCGCGCCGGGACCGGCATACTCGCTGCGAGTTACGTTGCGGCACTGCGGGAATCGGCGGTCCAGGGGTTGGCACCGGGCAAGTCGACAACCGGCACGTCGACGCCGGGCACGTCGACCCAGGAGAAGTCAGCGCAGGAGAATTCGGCGCAGGAGGAGTCGGCGCAGGCAAAGTCGGCACAAGATCACGACACTTCGACGAGTGGCCAGGCGGCGTCGGTGCCGCCGCTGCCGACCAGGATCGCGTTCGTGGGGCATTCGGCGGGGTGTGAGGCGGTGCTCTACCTCGCTCGCCGGCTCACCGAGGTTCAGGACCGGAGCCCACGCAACGGCCGGAGGGCGTCCGGCGATGCGGGGGGACCCATGGCACCCGACCGGTTCGAGCCGGCCGGAGTGGTGCTCGCAGACCCCGTGACGTCGCTGGTCGACCGGACGATGGCCGCGTCCCTGCACGCTCTGGTCGGTGCCGGACTTCCGGTGCTGACCGTGGCCGCGCCGCCGAATCCCTGCAACGCCCGCCATCGCGGGGTCGCTACCGTCGCGGCCGCGCTGGCTTCTCGGCGGTTCATCGGCGTGCAACTCGTCACCGGGTCGCACGCCGACGTGCTCGGTGCGTCGGTCGGTGCTCTCGAGCGCCGGGTCTGCGGTACACCCGCCCCGGGCAATATCGAGGCCGCCCAGGCCTTGGCCGTCGGCTGGCTGGGCGACATGCTCGCAGCCGGGGATGACCGGGCGGAGGGCGATGTGGCTGACGATGGCAGCGGGTCGTCGAGTCCGTCCGACTTCGAACCGCATGGCGCGACCTACCAGGCGTTGCTGGGCGCAGGCGTGATCGCGCCGCTCGGCTGACGGTGGAACCGAGATCAGCGAGGTGATGGGTTGGTCCGCAGTCATTCGTCGATCGCGGACGATGCCCAGCCACCCCTCGAACCCGCCCTGCCGCCGCGTCACGGTCAGGGCGAGACCCGATGCGAGTCGAGTGCCCGGTGTCCCGGTCGAGAGCCCGAGCGCCGCAGCAAGAAATGACGAGATCTGTTGCTGCGACGCGCCCGCGGCGGTCGACAGAGACGAACGAGCAGATTCACGCCCGTCGGTGGAACCACGCAGAACCGGGGGAGTTCGCGCCGACCACCAGTGCCGGCGCTGCCGTCGGGTGTGGGCGTCAGCTCGTGGCCGGCTCCGTGCCGATCGCGTCGATCTCCTTCTTCAGCGAGTCCGTGTCGGCCTGCAGGTCCTTCTTGACGGTCTTCTTCGCGTGCTTGATGGCGCGGTCCAGATGTGCCTGCACGTCGGAGGCGGCCACCAGCACGAAGCCGCTCTGGCCCTCGTCGAGCAGTTCGCCGAGATCCTTCAGATCCGACCGGCTGAGCCCAGCGGCTGCGTGTCCGGCCAGTGCACCGACGCCGGCGCCGGCGGCGCCGCCCCAGAGCAGCCCGGCACCGAGGCCGACGGCCGGGAACAGCGCGACCAGGGCGCCGACCGCGAGGCCGAGCCCGAGGCCACCCTTGGCGGCGTCGCGGGTCGGCTGTTCGTGCCGCTTGACGATCTTGACCTTGCCGTCCTCGTCCTTGCTGACCACCGCCGCGTCGTAGGTGTCGATGATGTCGAGTTCCTTGTAGACCGTCTTCACCGCGTCGTAGTCGGCGAGCGCGTCCTCCTGGTTGTCGTACTGAGCGGCGACGAGGACGAAGGTGTCCAGAGCCATCGAAGATCCTTCCAAGGGTGTTCTGTGCCGGCATCGGCTGTGATGCCGCAGGTCAGGCTGTTATGCCCCCACGCATCACCTTCGTCCCATCGCGAACGGCCTGCAACACGAAGACGGCCCCGCCACCGGTTGGGACCGGGGGCGGGGCCTTGGGGACCGGCGGTAGGGGGTTCGCCGGGAGTCAGTCAGGTGGCGATCAGCTCAGGTTCTTCCGGTTCCGGCCAGGTAGCGCGCTGGCCAGCAGGCTGACCCCGACCACCGCCACCGCTCCGGCGATCACCCACTTGGTCGCTGAGTTGAACAGCCACCATGGGTCACCGGTGAAACCCATCGACGCCACCGCCAGAAAGGCCAGTGCGAACATCAGGCCGATCGGATTCACCCGACGGCTTCCTTGACGCGAGGTGTCAGCCACCGGTCGTCACCTCCACCTGTCCGGCTCCAACGTGCACCGTGAGATCGATGGTTCCGTTGTCCGAGGAACCGGGCTGCGAGGTAGAGATCTCCTTGTGCAATCCGCTCTGGTTCTGGCCGAGGCAGTCGATGTCTCCGGCGTTGGAACTGCACGTCACGTTGACCTTGGTGCCCTCCGGCACGACCACGGATGCCTGGCCGGCGCCTACGACGAGCTCCGTCGACACGGTCTCGCCTGCGTTGGTGTTGAGTTTGGAGAGGTCGAGCTCATATTGCCCGCCGTTGAAATGGTATTCGGATTCGACGGCGCTCGGTGTGGTCGGGGCGATGACCTGGTGCCCATATCCGGCGGTCCCGGAGACCCCGGTGATAGCCAGCCCGACCGTCAGTACCGACAGGAAGATCCCGGGGCCGATCAAGCCCATGCCGCGCCCACGCAGCGAACCGATCAGCAGCCCGACGCCCACCACGGCCAGCGCGGATGCCGCCACCGCGGCCCAGCTCAGGTTCCACCAGCCGGCGAACACCCCAGCTGTGGCGAGACCGGCGACCAGGAACGCGATCCCGGTTGTCACCCGGCCGACAACACCGCGGTCACGCTGACGCACCGGCGGTGCGGGCGGGAGCGGGGTGGGTTCCGGCAGGTCCCAGGCGAAGGGAGCGACACCGAGCGGATCCCACGCGGGGGGTGTCGGCTCCTTCGGCGTTTCGGCGGCCGGCCGGCCACCGCCGGCAGAGCCTTGGCCGTCCTGCTCCCAGAACGGCGGCTGCTCGAACGGGGACTTCGGTTCGCGGTGGGTGGAACCGTCATTGTCGGAGCTGGGCGTGCTCGGACCGCTGCCGGACCATGGCTGGCGGGCCACCCACTGCTCGGCCTGCTCACCCCAGGACTGCGCGCGCTGCCCGGCCCGTGCCGACCAGTCATCAACACCCGAACGCTGACCGCCCTGCCCGGAGCAGCTCTCCCGTCGCTTGCGGGCGACCATGATCGCGATGATGCCCACGATCACCAGCGGCCAGAACGGGAAGCCCCAGGAGAACATCCAGCCCATGGAGATCATCAGCAGGATGGCCAGCCCGACCGTGAGCACCGGCGCGACGGACGACCGTCCACGGCCGATCAGTGACTCGGCGGCCGAGACCTCGTCGCCGTCCGCAGGCAAGAGGAGCCAGCAGAGCAGGTAGAGCGGGACACCGAGGCTGAAGATCATCAGAACGACGAATCCGACCCGGATCAGCACCGGGTCGACACCTAGTGCTCGGCCAAGGCCACCGGCAACGCCGGCGATCTTCCGATCGGTGCCAGATCTGCGTGGGCGCCGTGACCACCAGTCCCCGCCAGGGGCGCCCCACCCAGCGGCCGAATCGTGCTGCGACTGACTCATGCCATCAGCGTGGCTCTGCCGCGGCTCGCGCACCATCGGGGATCACCCTGGTTTGCCGATCCAGGGTCAACCCCGATACCGCTCCGGCCCTGGCCGTGTGACCCTGGAGTCGTGAGGTCGTTCCGCGCTGCCCATCGGGATCAACGGTCCCGGACCCCATCGGCTCCGGCCGATGTGGGTCGGACGGCTGTGCCGACTCCGGTTCCGACGGGACTTTCCGCCGAACGTCCAACGTCGCCTCCGGACCAGCTTCCCGGGGGATACCCGGCGTCCTCGATCGACAGCACGAGCGGAACCGTCAGTTGCAACGGTGCTGACCTGGGCCGGCCGAAGGCATCGACCACGCCCCTGACGTCAGGCGAGTCGGAGGCGTCCACTACGCCCGTGACGTCAGGCGAGTCGGAGGCATCCACTACGCCCGTGACGTCAGGCGAGTCGAAGGCATCGACGCCGCCCTTGCCATCAACCTCGCCCGTAACGGCGAGCCCTTCGGCTTCGACCGCTGCGACGCAGTCGGCGCCACCGGCACACCCGGCACCGTCGGCACTGTCGGCACTGCCCGGTCTGCCGTCGACAACACAGATGTTTTCTCCGCCGCCGAGTCCACCCACCGCACCCCCTGCCCCGCAGCCATTGGCGGAGAGTGCATCCGCGCCGCAGCTGGACGCCGATCACAGCTCCGATCCCGCTGTAGTCCTCGGCACCGAAGACCCGGGCACCGAAGACCCCGGCACCGAAGACCCCGGCACCGGAGACCCGGACACCGGACCGGTCCCGCCGCCGGGTGCGCATCCGGCAGGTGAGCAGATCCCGCCTGCGCCTTCGCATCACGTCACACCTGACGGCTTGCCCAAGCTCACCCGACGCCGCGACGGCTCCATCATCGGCGGCGTCGCCGGCGGCATCGCCGACCACCTGCACGTTCCCGTGCTGTGGGTGCGGACGACCTTCGTGCTGCTGGCTTTGACCGGCGCCGGTGTGCTGGCGTATGCGCTGCTGTGGATCTTCGTTCCGCAACGTGCACGATCGGCCCAGGAACCGCCGGCCCCGGCCAGCTCGCTGGAACGCCAGCAGGCCATCGGGATCGGCGCGGTCGGTGTCGCGCTGCTGATCGCCGCGACCGCCTTGGGTTTGGGCCCGGGCCTGAGCTGGGTGCTGGTACCGCTGGGACTTGCCGCGGTCGGCGGCGCGTTCATCTGGCGGGAAGCCGACGACGCCAGGCGCGCCCGCTGGCGCCGGACGGCGGCGGGCATTGTCGGGCCGAGCAAGTCCTCGCTCTGGCGGCTGATCGGCGGGTGCGTCCTGGTGATCGGCGGCCTCGGGGTGTTCGCGCTCGGTCAGCTCGACTTCAACGCGGTGCGCTCCGCACTGATCGCGGTCCTGCTCACCCTGGTCGGCGTCGCCATCATCACCATTCCGTGGTGGCTGCGGCTGGTCCGCGATCTCGGTGACGAACGGCGCGGCCGGATCCAGGAACGCGAACGGGCCGAGATCGCCGCGCACCTGCACGATTCCGTGCTGCAGACGCTCGCGCTGATCCAACGTCAACCCGGTGACGCGCGCGAGGTCCAGCGGCTGGCTCGCAGCCAGGAGCGCCAGTTGCGGACCTGGCTGTATGGACCGGCCGGGTATGCGTCGGCCGGTGAAGCGAAGGCATCGCCGGTGAGCACGCTGGCGGTCGCGTTGTCCGAGGCCGCCGGCGAGGTGGAGGACACCTACGCGATCGCGGTGACGCCGGTGATCGTCGGCGACGTTCCCATGGACCAGCATCTGGCGGCCCTGGTCGCGGCGGCTCGCGAAGCGATGGTCAACGCCGCGAAACACGCAGGCGTGCAGGAGGTCAGCGTCTACGCCGAGGTCGAGGACGGCACCGCCAGCGTGTTTGTCCGGGACCGCGGCAGCGGGTTCGACCCCACCTCGGTCGGCTCCGACCGGCGGGGGCTGGCCGACTCGATCCGCGGCCGGATGGAGCGGCACGGCGGCACGGCGACGGTTCGTTCGACGCTCGGCGAAGGCACCGAGGTCGAGCTCACCGTGTCCGTGACGTCCGCCGCAGACGGGTCGCAGTCGACCACCGAGCGGGCTTGGCAGGCACCCGAGGTTCCGGACGATGACCGTGCGGATCAAGCGGCCGATCAACCTGCGGATCGAGCGGCGGGCCCAACATCGGATCGACCAGCCGAGGAATCGGTTGCTCAGGCAGTGCATTCCCCGGCAGCGCAGTCGTCCGCTGGGAATGGGGCCGTCGGCGAGCGGGTCGGTCAGGTCGACGGTCGACGCGGCGGGCCCGCGAACGGCAGGTACGGCCGGCAAGGAGGTACGGTGCAGGCCGAGACGAAGGGGGCGGACAGGTGAGTCAACCCGTGAGCCACCCGGTGAAGGTCTTCCTGGTCGACGACCACGCGCTGTTCCGCGCGGGAGTCAAGGCGGAGTTGGCCGGACTCGAGGACGATCGGATCGAGGTCGCCGGCGAGGCCGGATCGGTCGGCGAGGCGGTCGTACGCATCACCTCGAACCCGCCCGACGTGGTGCTGCTGGACGTGCACATGCCCGACGGCGGCGGCCGTGCCGTGCTCGAACAGGTGCATGCCTCACTGCCGGACGTGGTGTTCCTTGCCTTGAGCGTGTCCGATGCGGCAGAGGACGTCATTGCCGTCATCCGGGCCGGCGCCCGCGGCTACGTGACCAAGACCATCTCCGGACGGGAGCTGGCCGACGCCGTCGTCCGGGTGTCCGCCGGGGACGCGGTGTTCTCGCCCCGGCTGGCCGGCTTCGTGCTGGACGCGTTTTCCGACCGCAACGGTCCGGCGGCAGTCACCGACCCGGAACTGGACATGCTCTCCCCGCGGGAACGCGAGGTGCTCAAGCTGTTGGCCAGGGGGTACGCCTACAAGGAGATCGCCGCGCAGCTGTTCATCTCGATCAAGACGGTCGAGACGCACGTGTCGAGCGTGCTGCGGAAGACTCAGAAGTCGAACCGCTACGAGCTGTCCCGCTGGGCCACCGACCGGCGGCTGGTCTGAGCGCAACGGACCGCCGGCTGGTGTTCCGCCCACCCGTGGGTGACACCTGATCTTCTGAGACTCACCACTGGCCGGCTGGGAGCCTGCTCCGGAGATTCGGCTCGCCCGGTTGGTCGCCGCCCGGTGGGTCGCCGCCCGGTGGTTCGGTCGCCATGGCTCAGGCGACCCTGGTTGGGGTCCTGCCTCGGGGAGTCCCGCTTCGATCAACCTTGATCTCGGCCGCCGATCACATGCCTACTTTCGGCCGAGCTTGCCCCGCCCCATCGCGAGCAGCAACATGCCCAGATCGGTGCCGGCCGGACCCAGGTCGCGGAACCGCTGCAACACGGCCATCTCACGGCTGTAAACGATCTTCGGGCCGCCCAGGCTGCGGCGCGCCGCGCCGATGGCATGCGAGACGGCAGTGCGACGCAGGATCAGCCGGACAAGTTCGGCGTCGATCTCGTCGATCTCGGTCCGCAGCACATCGATCCCGGCCTGGTCCAGCGGAACCGGGACCTCCGGGGCCGCGACTGCCAGGTCGTCAGCGGCACCCGCGGGAACGTCCTCGGACGGAGGGCGCTGACTTGGCTGGTCGGGCGTGGTGGTGGCTGCGATGGCCGGCTCCGTGGTTGTTCTCGTCGGTTGCTCGACCTTGGCGGCCGAGACCGACGGGTTCAGTGCGGTGGTCATTTCTTCGTCCTTCATTCTGCCCTGGTCCACTCGCACCGGGCACGAGAAACGCCCCGGGTCTTGTGGACCTCGGGGCGTCGTCGTGGCGGGGAGTCTCAGCCGCTGACGGGCACCGGGATCCGGTACCCGTAGAAAAACTCTCGCTGTGCGTGTGCACGGCGGGAGTTCGCGCGGATCGACATGTAGGAAGTAGACCACATCGCCGCGAGTCGGCGCATCCGTTGAGCGGCAACGCCCCGCATAACGACCGCGCCCCAGCACAGCGCGAACCGGCCTCGCGACAGCTCGGTGGACGTCGTCGATCACGCCCACCGAGCTCATGCCAGGTCAGTGCGCCGCCGCCAGTGCCAGGTGCGGTCTCATCCCCGGGTGATCCGGCAGGCCGTGGTGGGCGTGCACGGAACGGGCACGTCCAGCGGAGAATGTGCGCCGATGTAGTCGACGGAGATCTCCAGCAGGCCGTCGCCAGGCTGAGCGACGTCCGTACCGCCGGCCAGCGCTGTGTAGCCGTCCCCTCCGGTGAACATGAAATCGTTGGTCACGATGCGGACGGTGTCGGTCGGGCCGATCGGCGTGAGCGGACCGCCGGGTCCATCGGGTGCCTTCGACAGGCTGGTGACGACCGGCGTCGTCCCGTTGCAGCTGAAGGACAGGCTCAACCCGGACACCTGGGGGAATCGCCCGGTCGCGATCAGCGAATCGCAGACCGGGCTGAACCCGTTGACCAGCGCCTGCTCCAACTGAGCACCGGTGAGCGTCAGCAGCACCGTCCGGTTACCGAACGGCAGCACCGAGAACACTTCGCCCCAAGTGATCTCGCCGGGTTGTTCGCCGGCACTGGGTGGCAAGACGTTGAGATCTTGGCGCAGACCGCCGGAGTTCGTCAGCGCGGCCTCCACTCCCGGGTATTTGTCGCGCATCGCGTCGGCCACCAGATCGCCCATTTGCGATTCGCTCAACCGCGTCGGGTCCCGCTTGATGTCCGCGGTCTGGGTTCCGACCACCTGGTTGCGGAGGACGGCCGTCTCCGCGTTCGCAGTGTCGACGATTTCCTGTACGTCGGCGCGGGGAGTGACGCCGACGTCCTTGGCGATCCGGGTGGCGCCGCCGGCCCACTGCACGTCGCCACCGGCGACCATCAACTGCAGCACCGAGTAACTGGCACCGGCGTTGATGCCCTCGGTGACGAGGATGTCCCCGACCATCAGGTTGGACACCCGGTGGGTGTGCCCGGCGACGATGGCGTCGACCGTTGTGCTTCCCAACGATTGGGCGATGGGCACGATCGGGCCGTCCCAGGGAACGGCCGGGGTGCCGTCGATGGCGTTGGTCCCGTTCGCCGTGCCCTCGTGGATCACCACGATCTGCACGTCGACGTGCGCTCTGGCCAGCCGCTTGGATTCTGCGGCAATCCGGGGTGCGGCGGGGAGGAATGTCAGGCCCGCTGTCGCTCCGGCAGCGACCAGTTCGGGTGTGGTTTCCAGCGCGGCGCCGATCACGCCCACCTTGACCCCGTTCACCGTGAACACCACGGAGGGGGTGACCCAGTCGGGCGCCTTCCCGGTTGCCTCGTCCACGATGTTGGTCGCCAGGAACGGGAACTTGGCGTTCGCTTGATGGGTGAGGAGCCGTTCGATCCCATAGTCGAATTCGTGATTGCCGTACGACGTGGCGTCCAGTCCCCAGGCGTTCTCGACATCGATGGCGGGTTTGTCCTGGAGCAGCCCGGAGTTCGGCGGTGAGGCGCCGACGTTGTCCCCGCCCGCCAGCAGCAGCGCCGGTCCGGGCAGGTTGGCCGCGTCTTCGTCGAACAGTGTCGCCAACTGGCCCGCACCGCCGACGCTGACGTTGGCGCCGTCCATGGTCAGGGTGGTCGGGTCGAGCTGCCCGTGGAAGTCGTTGAGCCCGATGATGGTCAGCGGCTTCACCCGGTTGCCGCCGTTGAGGACCTCGAGCAACACCCGTCCCTGTGCCTGCTGCGGTTCGGGAATGCCCATCAGGTAGGCGATGGTCGGGGCGATGTCGATGGACCTGACCCGGTATCGGCCTTTGTTGATCGCGTCACCCCCAGCGAGGAACGTGGCCCGCATGTTGACGTTCGCGGCGAGATTCTGCACGTCCGGCACATACCCGTGCTGGCCGAAGAACTCCGACTTGGCGATCAAGGTGCCAGGGGTCGCCGCGTCGAACTGATAGGGCGGGTACGCGAAGACCACCAGATCGCCGGTGCGGGTGGGGTGCGCCATGTCGCTGGTCGACCCCGGACCGTTCGGGATGTACCTGGCTTCTGCCTGGGTGTAGATCCGGTCGATCACCTTCCAGCCCTCGGGCTGCCCATCGTGGTTCCAGTCCTTGGGGTCGGTGATGCCCGCGAACGCCGCCTTGATGCTCGCCAGGACGGCCGGCACATCCGCGGCTTTGACCTGGGTGAACCCGCCGGTGGTTGGAGGTGCCGGATTGCGTCCCTCGATGTTGAGGTAGATCTGCAGCGCGCCACCGGCCCAGCACGCCTTCGCCTTGCCGATGGTCTCGGCGGCTGCGGGGCGGCAGTTGGATGTCTGCGGGGTGGACAGCAGGCCGAGATCGACCAGCACCTTGCTGGCGTCGACGGCCAGGAATTGGGGGGCGAAACCGTGATCGGATCCGACGAAGGTGGTGACCCGCTTGCCCAGCAGGTTCTGCGCCAACCGCATCGTCCGGTCGGCACCCTGGTACGCCCGGCGGATGAAACCCTCCCTCTCCCGCACCCTGCCGTCGGCGACACCGTCGAGTTCGATGTCGTCGTAGGCGGGGTTCGCGGCCCCGTTCGGCAGTTTCGGTGAGACCAGGCCAAGGAACTGGTGCTGGATCTCGTCGGTGGCCGGGTAGCCGACCAGCGCAAGGTCGGGCCGATAGGTCTTGATCAGGTAGCGCAGCAGCGGCTGGTGGGCCTTCTCCCAGTACAGGGCCTGCTGGGTGTAGGTCTCCTCGCTGACCACGCCGGCCTCGACCACCGCGAAATCACCGGCGGTCGATGTCGGGAACTTCTGGGCGACGTATTCCTCGAAGGAGCCGGTGAACCCGGATTCGCCGGGCCAGCCGGGCCAGCTGGCGTTGGCACGGGAGACGGAGGTGTGGAACAACCGGACGTTGGAGGCGTCGGCAGACAGTGCCTCGACCTTGACCAGCATCCCGGCCGTTTGCCCGTCGAGGGCGCCGCCGCTGATGCCGACCTTGACATCCGCCAACTGGCCCTTGCGCAGATTCGCCACCGGCTCGGCGCCATTCTTGTTGCGCGCGAACAACACCCGGTCGTAATTGGTGACCCCGTCATTGGTCGTGTCGTAGATGAGGGCGTCAAGGCCGTACTTGTCCGTGCCGCTGTCGAGCACCCGCATGCGCGTTTCCAGCGCCGGGCTGAAGGACTGCGGAGCGCCGGTCCAGCCGGTTGCGGCGCCGAGCGTGACCTGGTCGTACTGCAGGCCGAAGGACGCGATCAGCGGCGCCCGGTCCGACGGCGAAACGAAATTGGTCGTCACACCGCGTCCGGAGAAGAACGACCGGAAGTCTACTGTCGGACCGTTGATCGTGCCGTTCCGGCCGCCGGCCCATTCCAGTTGGATCACCTTCTTGCCGCCGCGTTCGGCGGACTGGGCAATCGTCTCCGCCTGCAGCACACCAGGATCGAACGCTGCGGTGCGGTTGGCGAGCGGTTGGTTGTTGATGAAGAACGTGTTGTTGGTCGAGCCGTGCACGCCGGGCCACGCGCCGGTCGCCATGGTGTACCAACCCGCACCGGTGTTGGGCGGAGCCTGGGTCAGCATGCCGCCGCCGCTGGCCGAGGCACCCTTGCGCAGCAACTCCGCGAACCCGGGAACCCTTCGTTCTCGGGCATACCGCTCGATGATGTCCTGGCGCATCCCATCGGCGGCGAACATCAAGACCGGCGCGCCCCTGCCGTGCCCTGAGGTCGTTGCGGGCGTGGCGCTCGCCGCCAGGGCCGTCGCCGGCGCGGACTCGGTGGCGGTTGCCGGACCGGCTGTCGTCAGCGTGGCCGCCAGCATCGCCACGCAGGTGACGGCCGCGACGACACCGAGCCGACGTCCTCGACGCTTGATCGAGAGCACAGATCCTCCTCGTTGGGTGACCTTCAGGGGCATCTCATCAGCCGGCACCGACAACGGGTCGCCGGGCGAGCGGGCCAGGGTTCGGGTCGGTCGGACCGCGACGACGGCGGACCGGCCGAGCGGGGTGAACAGGTGGTGCCGAACGCGTTCCATCGACCAATGGATGGGGCGGTCGGCTGATCATCACGAGCAGCGTGTCCCATGGGGGTAGGGGGGTCAATCCGGCATCTGGGTTTACGGCGGTTCACTCGGCACGCACGTTCAGTAACACAGCGACAGCACAGTGACGGCACAGGAGCGAGCCGACCGGCAGCGGCCGGACGCCGACAACACGCCGGCGCGATCATCGCCGCGGACAGCGCAGCACCAGCGCGTGCGGCCGCGAAACGAGCCCGGCCGGTCCGCTTCGGGTTGGGCCATGCTGTCGGTCCCGCCGGGTAGCGTTGTTCCCGTCATGACAAGCCTGTTCGAGCTCCCGCCGACTGCGACGGCCCCCGCCCCGAAGGGCGCCGGGTCGTCGGCGTCCGCCCGGATCGGCGCGACGTTGTCGGCGGCGCATCAGCAGGCCGCGGACGAGCGGGCTCAGCACCGCCGCGAACAGATCGCAGCGCTGCTGGAGGGGCTCAATCCGCCGCAACGCGCGGCCGTGGAACACCGCGGCGCGCCGCTGTTGGTGGTGGCGGGCGCCGGATCAGGGAAGACCCGGGTGCTCACCCGGCGCATCGCCTATCTGCTGGCGGCCGGCGGTGCCCAGCCGGGCGAGATCCTGGCCATCACTTTCACCAACAAGGCAGCCAGGGAGATGAAGGAGCGCGTCGTCGACCTCGTCGGCCGGCGGGCGTTCGCGATGTGGGTGTCGACGTTCCACTCGATGTGCGTGCGAATCCTGCGGGCCGAGGCGGCCCACCTCGGCATGAAATCCACCTTCACGATCTACGACGCGGCCGATTCGCAGCGGCTGGTGCAGCTGGTGGCGTCCGGGCTGAACCTGGACACCAAGCGTCACCCGGCTCGTTCGCTGGCGGCGGCGATTTCCAACCTGAAGAACGAGCTGATCGACGCGGAGGCGGCGGCGGATCGCGCCGAATCCGAGCAGGACAAGATCGTCGCGCAGGTCTACGACGGT
This sequence comes from uncultured Actinomycetota bacterium, assembly GCA_963709895.1. Classification (GTDB taxonomy): domain Bacteria; phylum Actinomycetota; class Actinomycetes; order Mycobacteriales; family Nakamurellaceae; genus Nakamurella. Next base: position 689,279 of record CAVPYD010000028.1, read on the forward strand.
TACCAGTCGCGGTTGAAGGCCGCATCGGCCTTCGATTTCGACGACCTGATCATGCAAACCGTGGCACTGCTGCAGGCATTTCCGGCGGTGGCCGAGCATTACCGTCGCCGGTTCCGGCACGTCCTGGTGGACGAATACCAGGACACCAATCACGCGCAGTACATGCTGGTCCGTGAGCTGGTGGGCGGATCACATGACACCAGGGAAATCCGCACCGCTGAGGGGGATCTCGTGCGGGAGGCGGCCTCTGCTGTGCCGCCGGCCGAGCTCGTCGTGGTGGGTGACGCGGACCAGTCCATCTACGCTTTCCGCGGTGCGACGATCCGGAACATCACCGAATTCGAGCGGGATTATCCGAATGCCCGCACCATCATGCTGGAGCAGAATTACCGATCTACCCAGACGATTCTGTCCGCAGCGAATGCGGTCATTTCCGGGACCGGCACCGGCGCGCGAAGAATCTGTGGACAGCGGAGGGCAACGGCACCCAGATCGTCGGCTACGTCGGCGACAACGAGCATGACGAGGCCCAGTTCGTGGGCAAGGAGATCGACGCACTGGTCGACGCGGGCGAGGCGAAGTTCGGTGACGTCGCCGTCTTCTACCGGACGAACGCCGCGTCCCGGGCCTTGGAGGACGTGTTCGTCCGCACCGGCATGCCCTACCGGATCGTCGGCGGCGTCCGGTTCTACGAGCGGAAGGAAGTCAAGGACGCGCTCGCATATCTACGGGCGATCGCCAACCCCGACGACGAGGTCAACCTCCGACGGATCCTGAACACCCCAAGACGGGGCATCGGAGACCGGGCCGAGGCCGCGGTGGCGGTGTTCGCCGAACGGGAACGGATCACCTTCGGCGACGCGTTGCAACGCATCCGCGAGATCCCCGGACTGGCAGTGCGTTCGGCCAACTCGCTGACCTCCTTCGGCGAACTGCTGGCCGGGCTGCGGGCCGAAGTCGGCTTCGGGATGGAGCCGGCCGATCTGCTGACCGCTGTGCTGGACCGCACCGGTTACCGCGCCGAACTCGAGGCCTCCGACGACCCGCAGGACGGGTCCAGGTTGGAGAACCTCGACCAACTCGTCAGCGTGCTCCGCGAGAACACTGAGAACCTCATGGCTGGAAGGGCTCTCGCCGTCGCTGTCGACCAGGGCGCTGGCGAACCGGACAGCGATACCGATACCGCACCGTCGGAGGCGGTCGACGATGACGTCCCACGCGACGCCGGCGACCTGCTTGTCGCTGTGCTGGAACAACTCTCGCTGGTTGCCGACGCGGATGCGGTGCCCGATTCCGATGACGGCGTGGTCACCCTGATGACCCTGCACACCGCGAAAGGGCTGGAATTCCCGGTGGTGTTCCTCACCGGGTGGGAGGACGGGATCTTCCCGCACATGCGATCCCTCGGGGACGACAAGGAACTGGCCGAGGAACGCCGGCTGGCCTACGTCGGCATCACCAGGGCCAAACAGCGGCTGTACCTGTCCAGGGCGGTGTTGCGGTCGGCGTGGGGGCAGCCGGGGGCGAACCCGGCGTCAAGGTTCATCGACGACATCCCGGCGGACCTGGTGGACTGGCGGCGCACCGACGAAGAGGCCAAGCGCGGCGGGTTCATCGGCGACAGCTCGTTCGAGAACGACTTCACCTACGGGGGAAGAACTTTCGGCTCCGGGCGATTCGGATCGCGATCCTATGGCTCGACCACCTTCGGCGGTGAATCGTCCGGCAGGTCGGCGCCGGTGACGGCCGGCCGGTTCGGTGCGAACGCATCATCACGCGCGCCGGGTCGACGCGGAGCGGCGCTCGGTTCCCGGCCGACCCTGGAACTTGCGGTGGGTGATCGGGTTTCGCACGACAAGTACGGCCTTGGGTCGGTGGTCGCAGTCGACGGGGTGGGGCAACGGGCCACCGCCACCATCGATTTCGGTACAGCGGGCAAGGTCAGGCTGATGCTCATCGGTGGCGTGCCGATGACGAAGCTCTGAGCGACCGGGCGGGCCGGTTCGGGTCTCAGGAATCGACCAGTGCGGACGGGATCACCGTCACTGCAAAGGGTTTGCTCAGCCTGACCGCCTGGTCGCCGGTCGCCTCACCGGCGAGCACATAGTGGCCGTTCACCAGGTCGAGTGCGGTGATCGAGGGCATGTCGGGGTCGACGATCCAGAAGCCGGCGACGCCCGAATCCTCGTACTTCGAGCGTTTGAACACCGCGTCCTTGCGCCGGGTGGACGGCGACAGCACCTCGACGGCCAGCAACAGCGAATCCGCGACGACTCCCCGGCTGTCCCGATCGCCGAGGACCACAATGTCCGGCTGCAGGGAGGTGCGACCGTCCGGTCGCCAGTCCAACGGCGCGAACAGCACCTCGAACTCGGGCGGGCACGCCGCGGTGAGGATGGTGAACATCCGGGCGACGGCTCGCTGATGGAGCCTGGTGGGCGCCGGGCTCACCAGCAACGCCCCGTCGAGCAGCTCGTACTGCAGGCCGTCCTCGGGAATGAGGTCGAGGTCGTGGACCGTCCAGTCGTGGGACTCACGGGGCATCACGGTCATGTCTGTCATGGTCCACCTCCAGGGGAGTCTTTGGGTAACCATGGTCATCGCCGATCACCACCGCAGCGTGACAGATGTGGGCAGACAGCGATGGAGTTATCCACATTCCGGTCGGGCAGGCCGGTGACCTGCTCCGACGTTCGGGCAGAACAGCAGGGACATGCTCCCTACGGTCGGCTGCTGTTCAGCGGTCGGCCCGCTCCGCGGCGGCGCCGCGGGTCTGCCACAACCACATCAACCCCAGCACCGGCAGGATCACCGGGACATAGCCATAACCGGCGCCGAACCTGGACCAGACGGTGTCGTGCGGGAACGCATCGGCATCGATGATCGACGCGATACCGATGGTCACCACACCGACCATCTCGGTGCTAACGGCCGCCCAGGCCAGCGGCCTCGACCAGCGCTTGTTGGTGACCAGGCCGACCGTCGCGCAGATGTAGACGATTCCGGAGAACAGCGACAGCAGGTAGGCGACCGGCGCCTCGTCGAACTTCGTGGCGATCTGGACGATCCCGCGTGCCGTGGCGGCCAGCGCGAAGATCGCGTAGAGCGCGATGAGCAGTCGGCGCGGCCCGGTCGGCGGCGAGTCGTCATCGACGTCGGCGGTGTCCCGGCCGGTCTCGGAAAGGTCAGCCATTGCCGGCCTGCCACAGCTGCATCAGACGCAATGTCATCACGGCGACCACCACCGCAGTGAAGCACAACGACAGCGATCCCCACCGCGTTCGTTCGATCCTGGCCAGGTAGAACCCCAACGGCAGCGGCAGCAGGATGCCGAGCGAGTAGGCGACGAACGTCACCGACTCGTCCAGTTCGGCGCCGCCGATCAGCTTCCCGATGGCGATCGCCGTCTGCACCAGCAGTGCGGCTTCCAGCACGATCGCGCCGACCATCTGCGCGTCGGTGGTGGCTCGCCGGCGGTACGCCTGGATGCCGGTCCACGCGCCGAGCAGCAGTCCCGCCGCGAGCACGCCGATGGCCAGGCCCTGAATCATCCTTCGATCATCGCTGATCCGCGGACCGGGCCAGTCCCACCACCGCCGGCACGGCACGCCGCGGACCTGCGCGGGCGGCGGGCGCGGCTGTCGTCCGCCTCGGACCTCGCGTCATTGCTACGGTCGATGCCGTGAACCCCGCCGCCCTTCGCACGAGCACTGCGGCAGGAACCCCGTGACCTCGAACCCGTCCCCGTCCGGCGTCGGCGAGCGCGTCGGTCAGCGGTCTTCGGCACTGCTCCTCGCAGGTTTGTTGTTGTTCGCCGGCGTGCTCGTCGGGGTGAGCCCGGTGATCGGCGTGGTCACCACCGCGGACGGATCGCCGACAGGTGCGGTGACGATTGCCGCGTTCACCGCGGTGCTGCCCGGCCTGCTGGCCGTCGCACTCGCGGCCACCCGACCAACGCTGGGACTGGCGGCCACCGCGGGCGCCGGCTTGATCGGTCTCGCGCGGTTGTTCGCCGACCTGGCGGTGCTCACCGAGACCGATGGCGTCACCCGACCCGAACTCTTCTACGAAACCACCGACCGGGCGCGATCTTTCGCCGTCACGGCGGGCGGCTGGCTGTTGCTGGTGGCGGACCTGCTGATGGTGGTGGTCGGGGTGTTGGCCGCCGGGCGGCTGGCTCGCGTGCTGGCAGTGGATTCGGGTCCCGAGCCGCTGTTCGGGTCCGTGCCTGCCCCCGAGACCGCCCCGAACCCGGCGGACCCAGCAGGTCCGGACACCGGTTCCCGCGACGACCCGCCGGTGGCCGAGTCGGTGGTGGCGCTCAGCGATCCGCCGGGCGGCCGCCTCGGGCGGAACCTGCCGATGATCGGAGTCGGCTTCCTGGGGGCCATCCTGTTGATGATCGGGGCGCTCGACACTCCGTACAGCGGTGGATATCTGACGTTGCGGGTGCTCCCGCTCGGGGCGAGCCTGACCGGGGTGCTGGCCGCTGCAGTGCTGCCGCTGATCGCCGCCGTCAGCGTTGTCATTGCCGCTGCCCTGCCGCGACCACTCGCCGCGGCGCTGCTGGCCGGCACCGCGCTGGCGGCCGCGGTTCCGTCCCTGACGGCCGTCGTTGCGGTGCTGGCCGGCGCGCCGACCAGCCTGTCGGCTTCGGCGTGGTGGGGGCTGGCCGGCGCGATCGTGCTGGCCTCGGCGGGCCTGTTGGCCCGGCGCCGGGGCGGGTCCGTCGATCGACCGGACAGCGACGGCGGTGCACCGTCAGCCATTCTCACCTTCGCCGCAGGGGGACTGGCCCTGCTCGCCGCGGTTTCCGCATTTGCCGCATCCCGAACCGCGTTACTGCAGGTCAACGGAACCGCACCTGACGCCGCCGCGGCCACCGTGCTGGCACCGGTGGGGCCGAGGTTCCTGGTGGCGGCGGTCCCGTTGGCGCTGGCCGGCGCGCTGCTCCTGGTGCCGCCGACCGCTCGGCTCGGTCGTGCGGCGACCGGCGTGGTGTGGGCCGCCCCGGTCTACGCGCTGGCTCAGGCGTTGGCGCTGCGGTCGGTGGTGGTTGCCAGCGCCGACAACCCGCTGAACGCCAACCTGCCCGCGGAGGTGCGGCGAACCTGGACGGCCGGTCCGGGGCTGTGGTGGGGCGTGGCTGCGGTCGTGTTCATCGGTGCGGCAGCGGTGCTCGCGGTGATCACCGCCAGGAGGGTCGAGGACGCCTCGCTGCAGGTGGTCATCGACGATGCGGTCGACCGGTCACGTTCTGTCCGGGTCTGGTCGGCCGTCGGGCTGACGGTCCTGACCGTCGTGGCGTGGTCGCTCCCGGTGTACAGCGTCGGGCTGACCCGCACCTCCACCCTGTTCGTCGGCTACGACCTGGACGCCTGGGGGGTCTGGGCCATCGCGCTGGCGGTGATCATCGGTACCTGGGCCGCGACCGGTACCAGGCGACCTGCCGTTGCCGCCGCGTATCTGCTGTCGGCGGCCGCGGTCTCCGCGGTCCCGCTGCTGGTGCCCGGTGCGATTCGTGACGCGGCGGGCTTCACCTGGGGGCCGGGGCTGTGGGCGGGCGGGGTCCTACTGGTTGCGCTGGTTGCCGCCACCCCGGTGTTTGCGGCAGCGGCCGGTCGGGTGCGCACGCTGGACGTCGCCGCCTGGTCGAGCGGGGCGTCAGACGGTCTCGCGGGCGGCAACGCCGTCCCGGTCGCAGACCAGACTCGAGTGTCGAAAGGTCGATGAGATGACGATTCCCGTACCACTTCCCGGCGCAGTGCCCAGCGATGCAGGGTCGACCGGATCTTCCCCGACCAGACCGATCCGGGTGGTGGTGGGCAAACCGGGGCTCGACGGGCACGACCGCGGGATCAAGGTGGTCGCCAGGGCGCTGCGGGACGCCGGCATGGAGGTGATCTATACCGGACTGCACCAGACGCCGGAGCAGATCGTGGCGGCCGCATTGGCCGAGGACGCCGACGCGGTGGGCCTGTCGGTGTTGTCCGGCTCGCACATGACGCAGTTCCGCCGGGTCGTCCAATTGCTGGCGGAGGCGGACGCCTCGGACATCATCGTGTTCGGCGGTGGCATCATCCCGCCGGCGGATATCGCCGAGCTGGCCGAGATCGGAGTGCACGGGATCTTCACTCCCGGCGCACCCACGACCGCCATCGTTGACTGGCTGCGAGCGGAGGTCGCGCCGCGGCTCGCAGCCGAGTGAACCTGCTCACCGGGGGACGGCCCTGTCGGGCCGGGTCGCTAGGGTTGCCTCAGACGGTCCACGGCGCCCGGTCACGGCTGCGCCAGGCCTGATGTCAGTAATTCCCAGGCTGCGCAAGGGAGAACACGTGGATCTGTACGAATACCAGGCGAAGGAACTCTTCGCCGCGCACGGAGTACCGGCTCAGGTCGGCACCGTCGCGGTCACCGTGGAGGAAGCCATCGAGGCTGCCGAAGAGATCGGCCTCCCGGTGATGGTGAAGTCACAGGTCAAGGTGGGCGGCCGGGGGAAGGCCGGCGGGGTCAAGTTCGCGCCGACCATCGACGCCGTGCGCACCCACGCGGGCAACATCCTGGGACTGGACATCAAGGGGCACATCACTCGTCAGCTGTTGATCGCGCAGGCCAGCGACATCGCGGAGGAGTACTACGTGTCGTTCCTGCTGGACCGGGCGAACCGGACGTTCCTGGCGATGGCCACCCACGAGGGTGGGATGGAGATCGAGCAGCTCGCGGTGGAACGTCCCGATGCGTTGGCGAAAATACCGGTGAACGCGCTGACCGGGGTGGACGCGGCGAAGGCCGCCGAGATCGCCGACGCCGGCAAGTTCCCCGCCGAGGTGCGCGATCAGGTGATCGACATCCTGCAGCACCTGTGGGAGGTCTTCGTCGAAGAGGACGCCACGCTGGTCGAGGTCAACCCGCTGGTGAAGACCCCCGAGGGGAAGGTCCTCGCGGTCGACGGCAAGGTGTCGCTGGACGACAACGCCGATTTCCGGCATCCCGACCACGCTGCGCTGGCCGACATCGCCTCGGAGAACGCGTTGGAGGTCAAGGCCAAGGAGAAGGGCCTGAACTACGTCAAGCTGGACGGCCAGGTCGGGGTGATCGGCAACGGCGCCGGGCTGGTGATGTCCACCCTGGATGTGGTCGCGTATGCGGGTGAGGCGCACGGCGGGGTGTCGCCGGCGAATTTCCTGGACATCGGCGGTGGCGCGTCGGCTGAGGTGATGGCCAACGGGTTGGACATCATCCTGACCGACCCGGACGTGAAGAGCGTGTTCGTGAACGTGTTCGGTGGGATCACCTCCTGCGACGCTGTGGCCAACGGGATCGTCGGTGCCCTCAAGATGCTGGGTGACGAGGCGAGCAAGCCGTTGGTGGTGCGATTGGACGGCAACAACGTCGAGGAGGGCCGGCGGATCCTGCTGGAGGCCGCGCACCCGTTGGTGACGCTCGCCGAGACCATGGACGAGGGCGCCGACAAGGCCGCCCAACTAGCACACGCAGGAGTCTGAGCAGATGGCGATCTTCCTGACCGAGAATTCCCGGGTCATCGTGCAGGGCATGACCGGTGGCGAGGGCACCAAGCACACCCGCCGGATGTTGGCGTCCGGGACGAACATCGTGGGCGGGGTGAACGCCCGCAAGGCCGGCACCAAGGTCGATTTCGACGGGTCGGTGCAGCCGGTGTTCGCCTCGGTCGCCGAGGCGATGGAGCAGACCGGGGCGGACGTGACGGTGCTGTTCGTGCCGCCGGCGTTCACCAAGGACGCGATCATCGAGGCCATCGACGCCGGGATCGGGTTGGCCGTGGTGATCACCGAGGGTGTACCGGTGCACGACTCCGCGGTCGCCTGGGCGCACGCCGTCAAGACCGGCAACAAGACCAGGATCATCGGGCCGAACTGCCCGGGCATCATCTCTCCCGGGAAGTCGAACGCGGGGATCATCCCGGCGAACATCAGCGGCCCCGGCCGGGTCGGTCTGGTGTCCAAGTCGGGCACGCTGACGTACCAGATGATGTACGAGCTGCGGGATCTCGGGTTCTCCACCGCGATCGGGATCGGTGGTGACCCGGTCATCGGGACCACCCACATCGACGCCCTGGAAGGGTTCGAGGCCGACCCGGAGACCGAGGCCATCGTGATGATCGGGGAAATCGGCGGGGACGCCGAGGAACGCGCCGCCGCGTACATCGCCGCCCACGTCAGCAAACCGGTCGTCGGGTACGTCGCCGGGTTCACCGCCCCCGAAGGCAAGACCATGGGCCACGCCGGCGCGATCGTGTCCGGGTCCGCCGGCACCGCGCAGGCCAAGAAGGAAGCCCTGGAAGAAGCCGGCGTGAAGGTCGGCAAAACCCCCTCCGAAACCGCCCGACTGCTCCGGGCCGTCATCAGCTAGCCGCTCCGCGGAGCATCGCACCAACAGCCGCACGCCAGCTCACGGCGTGCGGCTGTTGTGGTGCAGCCGGCGGTGGGTACCGTCGAGGCGACGCCGACGAGGCGAGTGCCGACGATCGAGGGGTTTCTGGACTGATGAGTGGGCCGCAGCGGGGTGACGCCGGCGCACCTCCCGGAGCGCCGTGGGGTTCGGGGTCCGGATCGCCGGTGCCGCCCTGGGCCGTTGGATCGATCCCGGGCGCCGCTCGGGGCGATGTGCCGGCCGGGTACGGAGCGACTGAACACCCACCGACTGAACACGGACCGAAGGCATACGGACCGACTGAATACGGACCGGCCGGACCATACGACCGCGGACCGACGGCCTATCTGCCGTCCGAACATGGACCGATCGGGGCCGCATCGACCGGTGCCGGGTCGACGGGACGACCCACTGCGCCCGGCGGGACCTGCCCGATGGGGCCTGGCCAGGATCCTGGCCGTGTGCGTGATCGCGCTCGGCCTGCTGAACTTCATCTGGGGGTTCCTGCCCGAGCTCTCGTTGCCCAGGTCGACGACCACCCAGGGCAGCCTGTCGGTCTTCAGCATCGGCCCGGCCTACGTGCCGATTCTGCTGCTCACCGCGGGACTGCTGGCGATGACGGCCTTCCTGCCGGGCGAGGAGCGGGCTCCCTTTGCGGTCGCAGCCGTTTCTGCGGGCGGCGCGATCGGTGCGATCGTCTCGCTCGGCACCCAGGATGCGGTGTCCGGATTCGGCCAGGTCAGCAAGGGTCTGGGCGCCATCCTGCTGGTGGTCTTCGGCATCATCCAGGCGGTGGTCGCCGTCACCGCATTCGTCATCGGGTCGGGTTTGGCGGTCTCGCCGCGCGCCAACGGGCAACCGATCAGCGGCGCCGGGCCGGGAGCGCCGGCCGGGACGATCGCCGGATCCGCCTACCAAGCGGGGAGCCCACCCGTCGCGTCAGCCGTATCCGGGTCATGTTCCTGATCGATACCCCGGGCAGGCGTGGCCGGCGGCTCAGTGGGGTGCCGCGTCCGACCGGCCTGCCAACGCCGACTTCAACGCAGGACCGGGCACGGGGTGGGGGCCGGCCGGACAGGGCCCGGTCCCGCCGCCGTCGGCGTACCCGGCCGGTCCGGGCGCAGCACCATGGGCGCCGTCGCGCTCGCCGGTTCCGCCGTCGGCCGACGCGAGGTCGGCCGACACCGACCCGCACGGGATCCCCGCGGTCGATCCGTCCGGTGCGCCGCCGGCCGCGGCGCCGGATGCGGTGTCCTCCATGCCGGGACCGGGCGAGCCGGGTGACGACCGCCGGCCTCCGCCGCCCACCGCCGGGAGCTCGAGTAGCGGCGACTGACCGCGCCGTAGCCCGGGGAATTGATCCGATCTCGGGTGCCGACGGCGAGCCTCGGCCACGATTGTCCGCACCACTGTGACAGTGGCGTGGTGACCCAGCTGGCTACGGAACGGCTTGCGCCACCGGGGAACCCACCGCCCGGCGACCACGCGATCGGGATGGTCGCTGCGGCCGCAGCGGTGCGCGGCGGCGCGGTGGCGATCTCCGGGTTGATCTTCACCGCCGGCATCGCGCTGATCGTCTGGGCGATCACACCCGCATCCGGTGCGGAAGCGGGCGCCGTGCTGCGGGCCGGAGTCGCCGGGTTCGCCTTGTCCAACCTGATGCCGATCAACGTCGGCGGGACACCGTTGACGGTGCCGCCGCTGTTGCTGACCGGTTTGCTCGTCGCGCTGCTCACGTCGGTGGCCCGGCACGGCCGCTTCCTGCCGCAGGGGCGGGCGCAGGAAACGCTGGCGATCCTGGTCAGCGCAGGCACTTACGGACTGATCGTCGCTGCCACCACCCGAGGGTTCGGCCCGCCCGACGCCATCCCCGCCGGGTCCGTCTGGACTGCGACGGCGATCGCGCTGTGCGCGGTGGCCGCCGGCACCGTCTGCCGTGAGTCGGCCTGGCGCTCGTGGTGGCGGGCCGTGGCGCCGGCGTGGGTGCGGACCGGAGCGCGCGGCGGCGTGGTGGGGCTGGCGGTGCTGATTGCCGCGGGCGGCATCGCGCTGACCGCGTCGCTGGTCGCGCATTTCGGATCGGCTGTTTCCGTCTCGGCGCTCGCCGCGCCGGCCTGGACCGACGGTCTCGGCCTGGCGTTGCTGGGCATCGTCTACGTGCCCAACGCGGTGATCGCCGGATCCGGTTACGTCACCGGCGTCGGCTTCGTGGTCGGGCCGGGGACCTACTCGCCCTTCTCGTCGTCCATCGTCGACCTTCCTGCGCTGCCGTTGCTCGCGGCGACGCCCGACCATTCCGGGGTGTCCCTGGTCGGCATCGCACTGATGGTGGTGCCGCTGCTCGCGGGCGGACTGATCGGCTGGCGGGTGGTCCGAAGGTTGGGCACCCGCCAGGAGCGCGCTTACGCGGCCTTGCTGGCTGCCGCGGCGTCGGCGGTCGGGATCGGTGCACTGGCCTGGATCGCCAAGGGCGGCGTCGGGAACGGACGCTGGGCCAGCATGGGCGCCCCGCCGCTGCTGACCGCCGGGGCCGCGTTCGTCGAGATCGGAGTGGTGGCGGTGGCCGTCGCAGCGTTCTTGCAGGCGGGGTCGGTGCCATGGCGGGTGGCGGAATTGACCGACGCCGACGACCAGACCGACCCGGACGAGGCGGCAGGGTCACGACGAGTCCGACGAGGCAGCTGGGTCCGATGAGTTGGCGGAGTTCGGTGAGGACGAATCCCTGGACGCTGACGCCGCCGGGGTGGAGCCCCCAGCCAACGACTCGTCCGGCGACCCGACCAGCGACTCGGACACCGACCACGATGATCGTCCGACCAGTATCGAAGAAGCCGACGAAGCCGAAGACCCCGCCGAGGTCGAACGAAGCCGACGAGGTCGACGACGCTGACGCTCGCACGCATCGGCGTCGGCGTCGAACCGGCCGACACCGACGTCACGGAATCCGACCAGACGGACGCCGGCGAACTCGCGGACGGCCGCGGCGGAGACGACGCACCCCGGTGGCATCGCGCGACCGCTAGCCGGCCGGCACCGCAACGTCTGTGGGCTCCGGGACGTCCGCTGCCTCCGCGACCCGGATGGCCGACTGCCAGGCGGTCGACTGTCCGGGCGGGCAAGAGCGTGTCGGCCGGCGTCCTTCAGCTCTCCCGCACGACGGCGAAACCGCCCGGAGCCAGCCGCAACTCACCGTCGACCGGGCTCTGCGACACCAGATCGTGTCCGCGGGCCCGCAGGGTGACCTCCGTGGCCGAGTGGTTGATGGCGAACAGCCAGGTTCGGTCCGCGGTACCCCGGCGCACGACGTCCACCTCGCCCGCGATCACGGCGGGATGGTCGGCAGGTAGGGGCACCGCGGGCGCCGCGCCTGCCTCGGCAAGAATCCTGGCCAACAGTCGCGCGAACCCCGGTGCGTCCGGTTGGGAAGACAGGTACCACGCGGCACCGCGCCCGACGCGGCGACGGGTCAGCGCCGCGGCGCCCTCGGTCGGCCCGTCGACATACCGGGCCACCACCTGAACACCGTCGGCGGCGACGGTGTCCTCGCACCAGGTGATGCTGGTGGTGCCATCGTCCCAGCGGACCGACTGATCGGGCCCGAGCGGGTGGAACTCCTCGGTGCGCACCCCGAGCAGGTCACGCAGGACACCGGGATAGCCACCGGTGACGATCCGGTCGGTGCGGTCGGCGATACCGGAGAAATACGTGACCAGCACATGCGCGCCCGCCCGGGCGACGGCAGCCAGCCGGTCGGCCTGCTCGGCGGAGAGCAGGACCAGCGCTGGAACCACCACCACCGTGTACCCGGCGAGGTCCGCGTCGGCCCCGATCACGTCGCAACCGACACCGTGCCTGCTGATCGCCCGGTGCGCCGCCATTGCGATGCGGAACGGGTCGATCGCCGCACTCGGATGCGCGTCCTGCTGGCAGGCCCATGCCGAATCCCAGTCCACCAGCACAGCGGCCGAGGCCTCGACGTCCGCGCCGGCCACCTCGCCGAGCCGGCCGATCAGCTCCCCGAGGCGGCACACGGCACGCCACCGCCGGGAGTCGACGCCGGCATGCGGAAGCATCGCGGAATGGTATTTCTCGGCACCGATCACCGACTGCCGGAATTGGAAGAAACAGATCGCGTCGGCGCCGCGGGCCAGGTGCGCCAATGAATTCCGCTCCATTTCGCCGGGCAGCTTCGCCCGGTTCACCCGCTGCCAATTGACCGCGCTGGTGGAATGCTCCATCAGCCACCACGGCCGCCCACCGGCAAGGCCCCTGGTCAGGTCCGCGCTGAATTCCAGGTGCAGCCGGGGCGCATCCTCCCCGGTGCCGAGACCGATCAGATAGTGGTCGTTCGACACGATGTCCTGTTCCGGTGCCCAGCGGGCGTAATCGCAGTCGCCAGGGCCGATCTCGCCAGGGCCGGTGCCTACCAGGAAGTTCGTGGTCACCGGGATCGCCGGGGTGATCTCGCGCAGCACGGCCTTCTCCGCCAGGTACTGTTCCAGCAGCGCGTCGGAACAGAATCGGCGCCAGTCGAGTAGCTGCCCAGGATTTCCGAACGCGGTGCTGGCCGCCGGTGGGCCGATCTCGGCGATATCTGAATAATGTTGACTCCAGAAGTCGGTTCCCCAGGCACGGTTGAGCGTCTCGACGTCACCGTATTTGTTCCGGAGCCACTCCCGGAAATGCGCGGCACTGACGTCGCAGTAGCAACTCCCGTTGTGGTTGCCCAATTCATTGGACACGTGCCACATCACCACCGCCGGATGGTCGCCGAAACGCTGGGCCATTTCCCTCACCAGGTTCAGCGAGTGCTGGCGGAACACCGGTGAACTGGGGCACCAGGTCTGCCGGCTGCCGATCTCCAATCGGGTGCCCCTGGCGTCGACCGGGCGGATGTCGGGATGCGCGCGGACCAGCCAGGCCGGCGGGGAAGCGGTGGCGGTGGCCAGATCGACGGCGATCCCGTTGCGGTGCAACAAATCAAGGATCCGGCGCAGCCAACCGTCATCCCAGGCGCCCGGCGCGGGCTGCAGCCTGGCCCAGGCGAACACCGCGACCGTCACCACGGTCACGCCGGCAGCACGCATCAGCGCGACATCCTCGTCCCAGGTCTCCTCCGGCCACTGCTCGGGGTTGTAGTCCCCGCCGAACGCCACACCCGGGGTCGGCCACCCGGGAGCCGGCGGTTCGGCACCTGGCCGGTCGGCACCTGGCCGGTCAGGTTCGGGCCGGTGGACTGCGACCGGGTCGGGGGAACCGCCCTCGGGTGGACCGGGCACGGTCGTGGTCATGCGAGCCTGCCTCTCTGCGCCGTGACCGGCGCGGATGTTCGGCGTGTTGGTGGTACGAGTGTTCGGGTGCTGACGGGCGGAGCGAACGTTCGTCACCGGGCTGGAATCCGGTGCACCGCTGATTCCGGGGCTGAGGTGGGAAGACGGGTAGGCACGGCTCGAGCGGAACGATCGGGCCGCAGGAGGATGTCCTAGCATCCGGCCGACAGATGGGCCCGTCAGGGGCGGAAGATCCGGCGATTACCCTGGACCCGGCCCGCCCGCCGTCGACGAGAGAGAGCCGTGACCAACCCGGTGAAGAACGTGGTGGTGCTGGCCTCCGGGTCCGGCACCCTCCTGCAGGCGTTGCTGGATGACCCCGATCCCAAGCCGTATCGGGTGGTCGCGGTGGGATCGGATCGCGCGTCCTGCACCGCACTGGACCGCGCCACCGCCGTGGGTATCCCGACGTTCTGCCGCCGGATCACCGATCACCCCGACCGTGACGCGTGGAATCAAGCCCTGGCGCAGGCCTGCGAGCGGTTCGGAGCCGACCTGGTGGTCCTCGCGGGGTTCATGAAGCTGGTCGGGCCGGGCTTCCTGGGCGCCTTCGAGGACCGGGTGATCAACGCCCATCCGTCTCTGCTGCCGGCCTTCCCCGGCATGCACGCGCCGGCCGATGCGCTCGCCCACGCGGTCAAGATCACCGGCTGTACCGCGTTCCTGGTCGACCGCGGTGTCGATGCCGGCCCGATCGTCGCGCAACGCGCGGTTCCCGTCCTCGACGACGACGACGTCGCCACCCTGCACGAACGGATCAAGGTCGCCGAACGGTCGCTGCTGGTCGAGGTTGTCAGGTCGATGACAACGGCGCCGTATCGCGTCGAAGGACGGAAAGTGAGGCTCGGATGAGCACCAACCAGATAGCGGGTGACGGCCGGCGGCCGATCCGCCGGGCGCTGCTGTCGGTGTCGGACAAGACCGGGCTGGTGGAACTGGCCAAGGTACTGGGCGATGCCGGCGTCGCGCTGGTGTCGACCGGCGGCTCCGCGCGCGCCATCGCCGACGCCGGCCTGCCGGTGACGCCGGTCGAGGAGGTCACCGGCTTCCCGGAGTGCCTGGACGGCCGGGTGAAGACGCTGCACCCGGCCATTCACGGCGGTCTGCTGGCCGACACCCGGCTACCGGATCATCTGCGGCAGCTGGAAGAGCTGGGCATCATCCCGTTCGACCTGGTGGTAGTGAACCTGTATCCGTTCCGGCAGACCCTGGCCTCCGGCGCCGGGTTCGACGAGTGCGTCGAGCAGATCGATATCGGCGGGCCGGCGATGGTCCGCGCGTCGGCGAAGAACCACCCGTCGGTGGCGGTGGTGGTCGACCCGGCGGCCTACCCGCAGATCGCGGCCGCGGTGGCGGCCGGCGGTTTCACCCTTGCGGAGCGGACCGCACTGGCCGCGAAGGCCTTTGCGCACACCGCGTCCTACGACGTGGCCGTCGCGACCTGGCTGAGCGGGGTCACCAGCCCGCAGGACGGGTGGCCGGAGTGGACCGGACAGACCTGGGAGAAGGTCGACGCGCTGCGGTACGGGGAGAACCCGCACCAACCCGCGGCGCTGTACCGGGAAGCGCGACCCGGTCTGGCCACCGCGGAACAGTTGCACGGCAAGGAGATGAGCTACAACAACTACGCCGACGTCGACGCGGCGTGGCGGGCGGCCAACGATTTCGCCGATCCAGCCGTCGCGATCATCAAGCACGCCAACCCGTGCGGCATCGCGGTGGTGGCAGGTGACCCGACAGGGAGCCAGGTAGATGGCTCGGGACCCGGCCCGGACAGCAGCGTGGACCCGATCGCCCTGGCGCACCAGCGTGCGCATGCCTGTGATCCGGTGTCCGCCTACGGCGGCGTGATCGCGGTCAACCGGCCGGTCACCGCGGCGCTGGCCGAGCAGGTTGCCGAGGTGTTCACCGAAGTGCTGCTGGCACCGGCGTTCTCGGACGCGGCGTTGGCCATCCTGACCAGGAAAAAGAACATCAGGTTGTTGGTGATGCCGCCGGGTTCGGCGCCCGACCCTGCGGAGTTCCGCGCGATCTCCGGAGGCATCCTGGTCCAGCAGCGGGACCGCATCGACGCGCCCGGCGACGACCCGGCGAACTGGACGCTGGCCGCCGGACACGCCGCCGACCCGCGGACGCTGGCGGACCTGGAATTCGCCTGGCGCGCCTGCCGTTCGGTGAAGTCGAATGCGATCCTGCTTGCCAACGACGGTGCGAGCGTCGGCATCGGCATGGGCCAGGTCAATCGGGTCGATTCCGCGCGGCTCGCGGTGGAGCGGGCGGGCCAACGGGCAGAGGGATCCGTGGCCGCCTCCGACGCGTTCTTCCCGTTCGCCGACGGTGCGGAGATCCTCATCGGTGCCGGCGTCCGGGCGATCGTTCAGCCCGGTGGGTCGGTGCGGGACGCCGAGGTGGTCGCGGCCGCCGAGCGCGCCGGGGTCACCATGTACCTGACCGGGACCCGGCACTTCTTCCACTGAGGTTCGCCGGAGTCGGGTACCTCTGGTCCAGGCCGGCCGGAACGGTGCTGCGTGGCCCGGCTCGTCATCGTTCGATGTGCACGCCGAAGAACGCACCCCATGGACCGGACCAGCCGAACCCCGCGGACATCGGGCGTCCGGTCAGCATCGCCCAGCCCATCCGGTTGGCCGCCTGGAACATGTCGGCGGCGAGTTGCAGCGGGTCGATGATCGACACCGTCGATGGGTGGACGGGGTGCTGCGGGGGGCTGGCCGCGTGTTCGCCGAAGCCCGTGGATTTCCGCTGGGCCGGACGTTGCAGCATGGCGATCAGGGCTTTCGCTTCGGGGTCCCCGCGGTCGGCCCAGGCCTGCACGACCCGGATCCGGACGGCGTCGACGACCAGCGAGTCCGCGGAGTGGTCGGCCAGAACGTCGGTTCCGCCGGCATGGTGCAACTCCAGTCGGTCGCCGGTGTCGCGCAGCAGGACGTCCCAAGGGCCGTGTTCCGGGGTTCCGGCATGCAGGACGGTGCCGATGCCGGGCCGGTAGCTGATCGCGCTCGGAACATTGCCGTCGCGGAGGATGGCGTGGATCCGGTGCAGCCGTGCCGTCATCGACGATCCTCTCGCAAAGCCGGGCTGATTGTTCTCATGATAGGGAGCGGGGGCCGGGCCCCGTCCGATTGCGGTCGGGCAATCGCGATTGTTCGGGCTCGGCGCGGTGTTCTGCGTGGTCCCGACCCCGGACTGCGCCGCCGGCATCGGCGATGCGTCACGGGTGCCGGCCGTCCACCCCCAGCCATGGACCGAGTATCGCGAGCACCGCGGAGAGCGCGAGAACGATCGGTACTTCCATCGCGATCTCACCTCCGCAAGTCCCTGGTTCGACCGGGTGAAAACCGTTGACAGGTTGCGGCTTTCTTCGCCCAGCGTGGTCGACTGTCGCGAAAGTGCTTGGTCTGCGGGGAGAATGCCGGGAACCGCAACAGCAGGGCGTCGAGATGGTGCTTGCTCCAGTCGGGACCCGTGATCCGTTGCCTCCCTGCGGTTCCCGCCCGTCCAACCGGATCAGAAGACCCTGGGCGGAGTTCGTCCCTGCGCGGTGTTCTGGTCGCGGGCGACCCGAGCCGCGCGGCGGGCCTGACGCCGCCCGGCCCGGCTCAACTCCGGAGGGAGTGATCGATCGACGCGGCGCTGCACCCACAGGTCGTACCGGCCCGCCACCACGATGAGCGTCAGGAAGAGTCCCAGTAGGCGCCCAGATTTCTCAAAAGGTGATGATTCCCATCACTGCACCTCCATTGCTGTTGCGCGAATTGCGGTCAGTGGGATCGGTCGTGCCGTTCAGCTGCGCATCGCAGCGGCGAGCTCCGTGGCGATCAGGTCGATGGGCCCGCCCGGTCCGACGCCGAGGACAGCGACGGACAACCGTTGCGCAGGCGTCACTGCCAGTTCGGTGACGTAGCCATTGGTCAGGCCGCCGTGAC
The DNA here is from genome assembly GCA_963709895.1 of uncultured Actinomycetota bacterium. Lineage (GTDB taxonomy): Bacteria > Actinomycetota > Actinomycetes > Mycobacteriales > Nakamurellaceae > Nakamurella. The sequence goes on from CAVPYD010000028.1 coordinate 706,965, forward strand.
CGATGACGCCACCGTGCGGGCCCCAGTGCGGCTCGAGGATTTCGGTGCCAAGGCCGTAGCCGGGAGCGACCTCGGTGGCCAGGTCCGCGGTTCCGGCCGGCGCCAGGATGTGCCCGCCGTACAGCCGATACCCCCACCCGGCGAGCGTGACGGCATCCGAGGCAATACCGCCGGCGGCGCCAGCGACGCTGGCCAGCGATCGATTGGGCGCGAACAATCCGTCCGGCACCGCGTCGGGCAGCCATTCCGGGCTCCGGCCGGGCGCGGCCAGCGGCGGGATCGGCGTCTGCGCGTCCTGGACGATCATCCGGGCGCCCCCATCGGCGAGCACATCGCGGTGCACCGCCTGGTCGTAGCGCAGGCCGGTGACCTTCTCGATCATCAATCCGAGCAGCAGGAAATTGGAATTGCAGTAGTTCATCAATGGGGTCCCTGGATCACCGATCGGGTCCGTGGCATAGCCGAGCGCCTGCGCGGCCGTCCACGACCGGCCCGGATCGGAGGAGGCGGCGTCCATCAGTGCGGGAGTGGTGAATTCCGGAACCCCGCTGGTGTGTGACAGCAACTGCCGGACCGTGGGATTGCCCTGCAGTAGTGGGTGATCGAGGTAGCGGGACGCGGGTGCGTCGAGGTCGATCAGACCGGATTGCTGCAGGAACACCACCTCCGCGGCGGTGACCGTCTTGGTGATCGACGCGATGTCCACCATCGCACCAGGAACGAGTTCTACGCCGGCACCGTCGACGCCCGCCGCACCGGTCCACGACCCGGACTCCGACACCACAGCGGCGGTCACCCCGACCAGTTGGGTGGAGGCCTTGATCGCCCGGTCCAGCACGATCTGCAGCGCCTGTTGCCGCCCGTCCTGCAACGCTGTTCCGGAGGGAATGGGAAACGGCAGTTGCTGCGCCGAGAGGATCGATCCGCTCCCGGCAACCGAAATCTGCGCCGGCGCGGCGGCCGTGGTCGCGGTGAGCGGATCAGCGTTGGGCGCTGGTGGTGTCGATCCGGTGCAGCCCGCGAGAATTGCCAGCGGAACCAGAGCGAAGATCCATCGCGGTGCTGGTCTCTTCATGGTCACCATCCATGTGAGGGAACCCGGGGTCACTCGGGATATTCCGCGACGCCGGACGGGATTTCTGATATCGGCCGGCCGGGTTTCATCAGTGCCGGCCGGCATGCCACGACAACAATTCGTGTCGCGCCACCGAATTCTGCCGGTGAGTCCGAGAAGGGGCTCCGGGGTAAGCTCTGCCGGCGATCGCATTGACAGAATGACACACGGGCGACCAACAATGGAAGCACTATTGCAACATTGCACGGCACCCACGTTGGGTGGTGCCCCCGCGAGTGCGGGGCCGGAATTCGGCCGGGCGCCCGGAGGTTCCGCAGAAGTGTTGCCCGACAGGCAATCGGGGGAGCAGGCTCGCGGCGACCATCATTTGGCGCTGGAGCTGTGACGGAATTGCCGCGGAGGCGAACGACGATCAGTGCGGTCGCCCGCACCGCATCATCGACCAACCGAGCGGCCCCGGCGGGGCGAAATTCATTGTTGCGCTTCAGTCCCGCGAGGCGCTCTGGAACGACAAGAGACAGCGAACGCCGACAGGTAGGTCCGGCCAATTCTTCGTCAGCCGATGTCGGGACTCCCGTCGGTCCACTACCCCGACAATGCGACGGTGGAACTGCTGCTGGACCTACTGCGCGCCGAACCGGGAGAAATCACAGGTCCCGGCCTGCGGCCTCGACGATATTTCGTTCGGGGTTCAGCGGGGTTCAGCGGGGTTCAGCAGGGTTCTTCGGTGATCGGCCCGATGGGCCGTTCGCCGAACAGGCAGCAAGGGTGCGACGTCACCGCATCTCCCCTCTGGGTGGCGGGGACTTCCTCGTGGATCGTCCGCGACCCGTCTGAAGAAGAATGACATTCGGGAACCTACGATGGAAGCATGGTTGCAATATTGCAGGGCACTTCGCAATCGTTTGGTCCGATTCGACTGACCCGCGCCGATCCCGTCGGGACGGGGGGTGAGCCAACCGGATTCCCCGTCTGTGCGGGAACGCCGGCTGGCCCGGGAGTTGCGGGAGGCCAGGGTCGGCGCGCAGTTGCCGGGGAGCGAGGTTGCCCGACTGCTGGGCTGGTCGGCGTCCAAGGTGTCCCGGATCGAGACCGGCCACATCGGAATCAGCCTGCCGGATCTCGACAGGCTGGTCGAGCTGTACGGGCTGCCGGGCGAGCAGGCGGAATACCTGCGCAGACTGGCGCCGGCCGCGCGGATGCGTGGGTGGTGGGACGCCTACGCGGATTCCCTGTCCGCCGGATTCTCCGGACTGCTCCGTCTCGAGGCGGGATCGCAGGCGCTGTCCAGCTATTGCGCGGTGATCCCGCACCCGTTGGTGATGACCGCCGACTACGTCCGACAGGTGGTGCTGGCCACGTGGCAGGCGCCGTCCCCGCAGGAGGTCGACCGGCGGGTGCGGATCGCCGGCCGTCGGCAAGCAGTCCTGCAGCAGCAGGAATCCCGGCCGCGGCTGCGGCTGTCGCTGGTGATCGACGAGGCCGTGCTCCGACGGTCTGCAGCCCCGCCGGGTTCGGTGGACGCTCTCGACATCCAGTTGGCTCAGCTCGACCGGCTGGTGGCCGCCGCAGCCTGGCCCAATGTCACTCTCCAGGTGCTGCCGTACACGGCGGGCATTCCACCGGTCAGCGCGGGTTCGTTCTCGCTGCTGGAATCCAGGGCCACCGGCGCCCCCGACGTGGTGTACCTGGAGAACAAGACCCGGATTTTCTTCATCGATGCCGAAACAGAGGTGGACCGGTACGCGCGGGATTTCGCGTTGCTCACCGAAATCGCGCTGCCCCCGGAGGAATCCGTCGCGTTCATCGGCGATGTGGCCCGCACCCTGACGGCGAGGACCCCGGCGAACGCCGGCACGAAGGTCATCGGTATAGGCAGCCGCGCGCCGGGGCGGCTTCAGCTGGAAAGCCGCCGGCCGGCCCGTTCGTCACGATCATGGTCCCGATCCGGAAGTGACCTTCGACCCTAACGACTCCTGCTCGCCCTCCGAAGACTGAGGAGACCAGCAGGAGGCGTCATGGTGCACAGGTCCGGGACCGGTCGACAGCCGGGGGTGTGGTCGACCCGCCGCGAGTCCGACGTCACGGCTCCAACCCGCCGCCTCCTGGCACCTGCCCTGCGCACCCGCAATCCACTGGCCCTCACCCATCCTTTCCCGTTCTAAGGCGACAACTGATGCAGACGATTGACCAGTACCTTCCCGATCACCCGTTCTTCGCCGGGCTCGACGCCGAGACCACCGACCTGTTGGCGGGCTGTGCGGTCAACGTCCACGTCCGGCCAGGCGAGTTCCTCTTCCGCGAGGGCGACCCCGCCGACCACTTCTACGTGCTGCGTCGGGGCCGGGTTGCCGTGGAGGCCCACACTCCGGCCCGCGGCGTCGTGCTGGACACGGTCGACGAGGGAGAGGTTGTCGGCTGGTCGTGGATGGTGCCGCCGTTCCAGTGGGCCTTCGACGCGCGCGCCACGCTGGACTCCAGCGCGGTGGCCTTCGACGCGGCGTGCTTGCGCGCCAAGTGCGATGCGGACCCGGTTGTCGGCTACGAACTGATGAAGCGCTTCGTCATGGTGATGGACCATCGGCTGCAATCGGCCCGGGGTCGACTGCTCGAAATGTATGGCGAGTTCGTTGACTGACGGCGGCGCTCCGGTGCGGGGCCGGCGGGTCATCCGTCCTGGCCTCAACCCGGTGCTGCCGCGCCCATTTCTGACCACCGGGACATCACCCCTGCATACCCAGCGCCACCCCACTCTGTGCATCTGACGGTGAGGCGATCATGAACGAATCACAGCGACCCGTACGACTGTTGGTCGTCGGGCTGGGCCGCCCCGATCGCGGCGACGATGCCGTCGGGCCGATCGTGGCCAGACGTTTCGCGGGTTTGCGGGTACCAGGCATTCGGGTGCTGGAACGTGAGGACCCGACGTCACTCATCGAGTTGTGGGACCCCGAGGAAGGCCGCGCGGACCTGGCCATCGTGGTGGACGCCGTCCGTTCCCGCGAGGTGCCGGGCACGCTGACCATCCTGGAAACCGGATCGCAGCGCAATCCGCTGCCCGCGGATGCGTGGGCTCGTACCGGCCGATGTGGGACGCACCCGTTCGGTCTGGCCGAGTCCGTCGAGCTTGCCCGCGCCCTGCACCGGCTGCCCCGCCGGGTGGTCCTGGTGGGCATCGAGGCCGCAACGTTCGAACAGGGGGCACCGCTGTCGCCCGCCGTCGCCGCCGCGATCGCACCGGCTATCGACACCCTCATCGGCGTGCTGTGGGACACCGGGGAGGTGGGGTCGGGACCCGGTGGGCGCGACGCGCGTCCGCCGTCCCGGTCCAAACTGTCGCTCATCTCGGTCATCCGGCCCAGCGAGGTCGCGAGCTGATCGTCCTGCCGGAAACGGCGGCGGCCGGACCCTCCCGGCACCGGCGGTCGGGTAGCGTTGCGGGTCCGCCTGCTGCCTGTGCCGTCCATCCGGGAGTGCCGTGCATCTGACCGAGAAGTCCTACGTCGATGACGATTTCGCCGATGTCGAGCTGTCCGGAGAATCGATCGACGGGGTCAGCTTCGTCGACTGCGACTTCGCGGATGCCTCGCTGGTCGAGGTCACGACCAGAGGCGCGACATTCGAACGCTGCAGCTTCGTCGGTACGGAGTGGTACGGCAGCAGTCACCAGGGCACGTCGTTCCTGTCGTGCACGTTCGAGCGGTCGGCCTGGCACGGCGCGAGCCTGACCGGATGCCGGCTGATCGGCAGCACCTTCACCGATTGCCGCCTGTTGCCGCTGACCATCAGGGAGTGCGACCTGACCCTGGTCTCGTTGGCCGGCGCCAAACTGGCCGGGGTGGATCTGTCCGGCCTGCGGCTGCGTGAGGCAAACCTGGTGGGGGCCGATTTCAGTGGCTGCAACCTGCGCGGTGCCGATCTGACCGGTGCCCGCGCGGAGCGGCTGGACCTGACCGGTGCCGACCTGCGCGGGGCCAGGGTGGACGCTGCCGCCTGGGTCGGCGCCCGGCTTACCGGCGCGGTGGTGGATGTCGACCAGGCCGTGCTGTTTGCGGCGGCGCATGGTCTGGTGCTCTCCGCCCCCGAGGATGCGGCCGGCTGATCGACGGCCGGCGGCGGTCGGCGGCGACCAGCCGAGGAATACCCCAGGGGGGTATATGCGTTGTTGCCGCTGAGCGGCTGCCCGGCCGCGTGACGGCGATCCGCAAGGGGCCGAAAATGACCGATCAGCGCACGATCGTGACCAGCACGACGAGCCGGCCGAGCCCGACCACTGCGGGGGGCCACGGCGCGCACGGGGCTCACGGTGGCGGGCCGTCGATGGACCGCATGGTCCGCGACATGCGGAACCGGTTCCTGGTCGCCGCGGCGCTGTCGGTGCCGATCCTGCTGTGGTCGCCGATCGGCCGCGAGGTGTTGGGGTTCACCGTTGCGGCGCCGTTCGGCCTGCGTGACGACATGTTCTCGCTGCTGCTGTCCCTGCCGGTGATCTTCTACTCGGCCTGGATCTTCTTCGACGGCGCCTACCGAGCGCTGCGGGCAGGACGCTGGACATGATGGTGCTGGTCGCCGTCGGGGTGGGCGCCGGGTGGCTGTACAGCGTCGGGATCACCCTGACCGGCATCGTCACCGCGACAGCGGCGAGGTGTTCTACGAGGCGGCTGCCGTGCTCACCGCGTTCGTGCTGCTCGGGCACTGGTTCGAGATGCGCGCCCGCGGCGGCGCCAACGACGCGATCCGCACCCTGCTCGAGCTCGCGCCGCCCAGGCGGTGGTGCTCCGCGACGGGCAGGAGTTCGAGGTCCCACCGCGGAGGTCACGGTCGGTGACCTGCTGCTGGTCCGGCCGGGGCGAAGATCCCGGTCGACGGCGTGGTCGAGACCGGCGAGTCCGAGGTCGACGAGTCGATGGTCACGGGCGAGAGCCTGCCGGTGGACAAGAGCCGCGCGCCGCACGGTGATCGGCGCGTCGGTGAATACCACCGGCGCGCTGCGGGTCCGAGCCACCAAGGTCGGCGCGGACACCGCGCTGGCGCAGATCGTCGCGCTGGTGCAGGAGGCGCAGAACTCCAAGGCACCGGGGCAGCGGCTGGCCGACCGGGCCGCGTTCTGGCTGGTGCTGGTCGCGTTGGTCGGTGGCGCGCTGACGTTCGCTGGTCTGGCTGGCGGTGGGCGCTGGGGTGCAGGCCGCGCTGCTGTTCGCGATCACCGTGGTGGTGATCACCTGCCCGGACGCGCTCGGCCTGGCCACCCCGACGGCGATCATGGTCGGCACCGGGCTCGGCGCGCGCCGCGGGGTGCTGTTCAAGAACGCCACCGCGCTGGAGACCGCCGCGCGGATCGACACCGTGGTGATGGACAAGACCGGCACCCTGACCAGGGGCGAACCGGAGGTCACCGACGTGATCCTCGATGACGGGGTCGATCAGGCTGCGGCATCAGCGAGGTGCGGCTGCTGGCCGTGGCCGCGGCCGTGGAGCGGGAGTCGGAGCACCCGCTGGCGGCCGCCGTCGTCCGCGTACGCCCGGCGCGAGCAGTGCGGTCGGTTGTCGCGCCCGGGTTCCGCGACGTCCCCGGGCACGGCGCGGTCGCCGACGTCGACGGGCACCGGGTCGTCGTCGGCAATCGACGCTGCTGGCCGGCGAGGACGTCGACCCGGGCGCGCTGGCAGCGCGGCGGACGAGCTGGCCGCGCACCGGGCGCACCGCGGTGTTCGTCGCCGTCGACGGCCGCGCCGCCGGGGTGATCGCCATGGCCGACGCGGCTCGCGGCCCACCGCCGCGGCTGCGGTCGCCGCGCTGCACGAGGCCGGGGTCCGCGTCGTCATGCTCACCGGGGACAACGGGGCCACCGCGCGGCGGATCGCCGCGCCGCTGGGCATCGACGAGGTGGTCGCCGAGGTGCTGCCGCGGACAAGGCCGCCAAGATGTCGCCGACTGCAGCGGCAGGGCCGCGGGTCGCGATGGTCGGCGACGGGGTCAACGACGCGCCCGCGCTGGCCCAGGCCGACGTCGGGATCGCGATCGGCGCCGGCACCGATGTGGCCATCGAGACCGCCGACGTCGTGCTGATGCGCTCGGACCCGCTGGACGTGCCGGTCGCGCTGCGGATCGGGCGGGGCACGCTGCGCAAGATGCGGCAGAACCTGGGCTGGGCGATCGGCTACAACGCCATCGCCCTGCCCATCGCCGCCGGCGTGTTCGAACCCGCCTTCGGGCTGGTGCTGCGCCCGGAGATCGCCGCGCTGACCATGTCCGGGTCGAGCTGATCGTCGCGGTGAACGCGTTGCTGCTCGGCCGGCTGGCGCTGGGCCGGGTCGGACCCGCCGCGGCGCCGGGCACGGGGCGCTCGTCGGTGGCACCGTCCACGGCCCGTGCAGGGCGCTGACCCGGCCCGATGTGATTGACCTGGTGACGAGCGGGGTCGCGCGGAAGCCTCCGCACGATCATCGCCGTGGCATCATGACCTCTCGTGACCGCGACGATCCTGGACGGCAAGGCCACCCTCGCCGCGATCAAATCCGAACTCCGGGTGCGGGTCAGGGCGCTGACCGACCGCGGCGTCGTACCGGGCCTCGGCACGGTGCTGGTCGGTGACGACCCGGCCAGCCGGTGGTACGTGGCCGCCAAGCATCGGGATTGCGCGGAGCTGGGTATCGCGAGCATCCAGCGGGAGTTGCCGGCCGGGACCAGTCAGGCCGAGGTCGAGGCCGTCGTCGACGAGCTGAACGCCGATCCTTCGTGCACCGCGTTCCTGGTCCAGCAGCCGACCGGGCTCGACGAGTACGCGATCCTGAGTCGGGTCGACCCCGCCAAGGACGTCGACGGCCTGCATCCGGCCAACCTGGGCGCGCTGGTGCTCGGCCACCCCGCGCCGCTGCCGTGCACGCCGCTGGGCATCGTCGAACTGCTGCGCCGGTACGACGTGCCGATCGCCGGCGCGCACGCGGTCGTCATCGGGCGCGGGTTGACCGTGGGCCGGCCACTGGGGCTGCTGCTCACCAGGCGCAGCGAGAACGCGACGGTGACGCTGTGCCACACCGGCACCCGGGACCTGCCCGGCCTGGTCCGGCAGGGTGACATCGTGGTCGCCGCGGCCGGATCACCGGGGTTGATCACCGCCGGGATGGTCAAGCCGGGAGCGGCTGTGCTCGACGTCGGCGTCAGCCGGGTCGGCGGCCGGATCGCGGGGGATGTCGCCGCCGACGTCAGCACGGTGGCCGGGCATGTCGCGCCGAACCCGGGCGGCGTCGGGCCGATGACCAGGGCCATGTTGCTGTCCAATGTGGTGCAGGCCGCCGAGCGGCTGGCCGGGGGCGGCTGATGGCCGACCCGCGGGTCATCCGGGCGGTGCCGATCACCGTCGTGCTGACGATCGTGGCCGCCGCGCTGATCATGATCGCGTTGGCGCACTGGCGGCGCGGCGCGATCGGTCTCGGCCTGGCGATGTTGGTGGCCGGCCTGCTTCGGGCGATGCTCACCGACCGCACGATCGGCGTGCTGGCCGTGCGCGGCAAGCGGTTCGACGTGTCGTTCTACCTGCTGTCCGCCGCGGTGATGATCGCGCTCACTGTCGGCACGGTCTAACCCATCGGCCGACGCTCTCCGCCCGCCCCGACGTGCGGCAGGTGGCCGGCGGGAATCACGCCCAACCGACCGGCCTGGTAGTCGGCGAAGGCCTGCTGGAGCTCGGAGCGGGTGTTCATCACGAACGGGCCGTACATGGCCACCGGCTCGTTGATGGGGCGTCCGCCGAGCAGCAACAACTCGACCCCGCCGGCATGCCGGAGGTCCTGATCGTCCTCCGCCCCGACGATCAGCGCATCACCCGCGCCGAGCACCGCCAGTTGCCCCTCCTGCAGTGCCTGCCGCCCGGCGCCAACGGTCGCCCGGCCGCCGAGGTTGTAGACCAGCGCGTTGTGCTCGCGGTTCCAGGGCAGTCGCAGTTGGGCGCCGGGGTGGACGGTCGCGTGCACGAGGGTGATCGGGGTGTGCGTCGACCCGGGGCCGGCCTGGTCGCCCAGTTCGCCGGCGATGATGCGCAGCAGGCCGCCGCCGTCCGGCGTGGTGGCCAGTGCGACCCGGTCGGCGGCGATGTCCTGGTAGCGGGGCGCGGCGAACTTCTGCGACCGCGGCAGGTTGACCCACAACTGGAAGCCGTGGAACAGCCCACCAGAGGTCACCAGGTACTCCGGCGGCGTCTCGATGTGCAGGATCCCCGCGCCGGCGGTCATCCACTGGGTGTCGCCGCCGCCGATCAGCCCGCCGCCGCCGTGTGAGTCGGCGTGCTGCATCTGCCCGTCGATCATGTAGGTGACGGTTTCGAAGCCGCGGTGCGGATGCCATGGGGTGCCCTTCGGCTCGCCCGGCGCGTAGTCGACCTCGCCCATCTGGTCCATGTGCAGGAACGGGTCGAGGTCACGCAGATCGACTCCGGCGAAGGCGCGGCGCACCGGGAACCCCTCGCCCTCGTAACCGCGGGGGGCCGTGCTGATGCTGCGCACGGGTCGGTCGACGCTGGTGGCCGGCTCCGGGCCGGCGATCCGCGGCAGGGTGAGCACGGTGGGAACGGTGACGGCGGGCATCGGGGCCTCCAGGGTGGTGACAGGTGACCGGTGCAGCGTTTCCATGCATCCGCATATTCCCGGTGGGTCTGCGCAGCTCAGCGCCGGGAGCCGGGCCCGCGAGTGGCGCCACCCCTTTTCCGCCGGGCAGCGTCTGCGGCCTTGCGGCGCTCCGACGAGTTGCGATCCTCGCGCGGGCCGCCGCCGTCCCGGCCGGTCCGATCGTCCGCACCGCCGTCCCGATCGCCGTGCTGATCACTGCTCTGATCACTGCTCTGACCGCTGTCCTCGTCGTCCACGCGCTCGCCCGCCTCGAGCCGGCCGAACACGGCGGCGAGCACGGCCGCTTCCTGGTCGCTGATCTGCGAGGTGAACTCCCGCTCGATCCCCGCGATGTGCACCACGGAGGCGCGGCGGAGGGCCGACCGTCCCAACCTGGTGATGTGCACGATCACCCCCCGCCCGTCCGCCGGGTCGTCCAGCCGCTCGACGAGCCCGTCGGTCTCCATCTTGGCGACCTTGCGGGACAGCCCCGGCTGCGACAGCACCACCCGGGTGACCAGCTCCTTGAGCCGGAGCCTGCCGCCGTTCTCCGACAGCTGGACCAACACGTCATAGCTGCCGAGTGAGATGAGATTCGTCTCGTCCAGGTCGGCGGCCAGCCTGGTGACCATCCGTGCATGCGCGTGCAGGAGAGCCGTCCACGCGGCTTTCCTGTCGCCTTCGAAACGACCTGCCCCCATATTTCCCCCTGGCGATGACCGAGCGTGACCGGGCGCGGCCCAGCCCCGACCCGCCGCATCCTGCAGTCGTGACCTGACGGTACGGTGCGCGGAGATCGTGCACCAGTGGGACCCCCGGGTAACACGGTCACCTGCAACGACGCAGTGTGTCCAAAGTGCCCTTCGAGAGGAGACAGGCCACTTATGGCGAAGATTGCGGTGACGGGCACCGTCGTCGAGCTGGACGGCGACGAGATGACCAGGATCATCTGGCAGTTCATCAAGGACAAGCTGATCCTGCCCTACCTCGATATCAACCTGGAGTATTACGACCTCGGGATCGAGACCCGCGACGCGACGTCCGATCAGATCACCATCGACGCCGCGCACGCCATTCAGCGGCACGGTGTCGGGGTGAAATGCGCGACCATCACCCCGGACGAGGCGCGGGTCGAGGAATTCGGCCTGAAGAAGATGTGGCGGTCGCCCAACGGCACCATTCGCAACATTCTCGGTGGCGTCATCTTCCGCGAGCCGATCATCATCTCGAACATCCCCAGGCTGGTGCCCGGCTGGACAAAGCCGATCATCGTCGGCCGGCACGCCTACGGAGATCAGTACCGGGCCACCGACTTCCGCTTCCCCGGGCCGGGCACGCTGACCATCACGTTCACCCCCACCGACGGGTCGGCGCCGATCGAGCACGAGGTCTTCCAGGCGCCCAGCGCCGGCGTGTCGCTGTCGATGTACAACCTGGACGATTCGATCCGCGATTTCGCCAAAGCCTCGCTCAATTACGGTCTGGCCCGCAATTACCCGGTGTATCTGTCCACCAAGAACACCATTCTCAAGGCGTACGACGGCCGGTTCAAGGACATCTTCCAGGAGGTGTTCGATGCCGAGTTCGCGGTGGCCTACAAGGAGGCCGGGCTCACCTACGAGCACCGGCTGATCGACGACATGGTCGCGGCCGCGCTGAAGTGGTCCGGCGGCTACGTCTGGGCGTGCAAGAACTACGACGGCGACGTGCAGTCCGACATCGTCGCCCAGGGCTTCGGCTCGCTCGGCCTGATGACCTCCGTGCTGTCCACCCCGGACGGCAAGATCGTCGAGGCGGAGGCCGCGCACGGCACCGTCACCAGGCACTACCGGCAGCACCAGGCCGGCAAACCGACCTCGACCAACCCGATCGCGTCGATCTACGCCTGGACGGGTGGGCTCAAGCACCGCGGCAAGTTGGATTCCACCCCCGAGGTGGTCGGCTTCGCCGAAGCGCTGGAGGACGTGATCATCAAGACCGTCGAGAGCGGCCAGATGACCAAGGACCTCGCCGGCCTCGTCGGACCCGATCAGGAGTGGCTGACCACGGAGCAGTTCCTCAATGCTCTGGACGAGAACCTGGCGGCCCGGCTGAACGTCTGACGTGCACCCCCTGACGGCGCGGATCAACGTGGTCGGCGCGGCTCAACGTTCCGGTGATGGGACGCATGTGACAGGAGTCGACCAGTTCATCCGCGCGGCGCGGGCCGCGCTGTGACGCATTCTCCGAGCAGCGGAGCGTGATCGTCCGCTACCATCAGCGGAACCGGTCGGCAGTCGCGTGCCGGTACCAGGTTCGCCGATGCCGATTGAAGTGCCGTCCCGCTGGGAGAGCAGGTTCCGTGGCCGACGCCGTGTTCGTCATTCCCGGTGTCCGCGCGCCCGCTCGCCAGCCCGCGGACCGGGCGAACGGCAACCACTCGCTGCGGGGACATTCCCGCCGGCACGTCGACCTGGCCCGCGTCGCCAGCGCCTTGTGTTGCGGCTGACCCGCTGATCTCCGGCGGCGCGCGCTATCGGTGACCGGGTTTCCCGCGATCCGGCCGGCACCCGCCGATCCTCCCGCTGCGGCCCGCACACGTGGCTCGTCACGGCGGTCCGTCGATCAGCGAATCCAGTGTCCGCTGCCCACTCCAGCCCACTTCTTGGGCCCCGTGAACGGAACGTGATGGCTGTCGTCACCCCGGCACCAAACATCTACCAACCCGTCGATATCCACCAGCATCTGTGGCCCGGTGAGCTTGTCGAAGCGCTGCGCGCGCGTCGCGACCCGCCGCGACTCGACGGCTGGACGCTCATCCTCGACGGCGAACCCCCGTACGACGTCCAGCCTTTCGATCACGATCCGGTTCGGCGGCGTGCGCAGGACGGCGGGCGGATCGTGCTGGGACTGTCCAGCCCACTGGGCATCGAGGATCTCCCCGCGGCGCAGGGCGCCCCGTTGCTGGACGCCTGGCATCAGGGGGTGGCCAGGCTCGGCGGGCAGTTCGACGCGTGGGCGTCGGTCAGCCACACCGAGCCCGACCTCGACGGCCTGCGGAACCAACTGGCGGCGGATTTCGTCGGGCTGCAGATCTCGGCGGTCCAGCTCGCCACGCCGGGCACCCTGGAGCGCACCGCCGCGATCCTGCAGGTCTGCGAATCCGCCGGCAAACCGGTGTTCGTGCACCCCGGACCCGTCGCGGCCCCGGCCGGCACCGCACAGGCTGCGGAGGCCGAGCGGCTGCCGTCCTGGTGGGCCGCCGTGGTCGACTACCCGAGTCAACTGCAGGCGGCGTGGTGGTCCTGGCAGGCGGTCGGCCGCCAGCTGCTGCCCGATCTGCGCATCTGTTTCGCCGCCGGGGCCGGCCTTGCGCCCGTGCACCACGAGCGGTTCCTGGCCCGCGGCGGCCGCCCGCTGGTCAGCGATCCCGGCGTCTTCGTCGACACCTCGTCCTACTCCCGGCAGGGACTGGACAGCCTGATCCGGGTGCTCGGGATCGATCCGATCGTCATCGGCAGCGATCGCCCCTACGGCTCACCCGCCGAACCCGATCTCGGGGACGCCGCCACCCTCGCGCTGCGCCACACCAACCCGCTCCGACTCCTGGAAGGAACACGCTCATGACCGCACCCGCTGATCACCTCGTCACCACCGGCCGGCCCGTCGTTACCGGCGTTGCATCCCAGGACGTCCAGGAGTGTGACCCGGTCGCCGACATCGCCGGACGGGTCGGTGACGACGCGGTACCGGCCAGGAGCGCGGTGGACATCGCGGACGTCCGGCCGAGCGTCACGCTGTCCTCGCTGCCGGCGCGCGACCTCGACCAGCGGGAGCTGCTCGAGCTGGCCGCCTCCGTCGCCGCGCAATCGGAGCTGCTCGCCCCGCACATCGCGTTCAGCGATGACAAACGGCACTACGTCAGCCTGCACCGGGACACCCACGTCGACGTGTGGCTGCTGTGCTGGACGCCGCAGAACGACACCGGCTGGCACGACCATGACATCTCGTCGGGCGCCGTCGCAGTGACAAAGGGGGCGCTCACCGAGCACAACCTGGCGATCGGTACGGCCAGCGTGCGGACCGATGTACAGGCGGGGTCGGCGTTCAGCTTCGGGCCGGAGCACATTCATCGGCTGACCGGGCGAGACCCGGGCAGCGTGTCGGTGCATGCGTACTCGCCGCCGCTGTGGCGGATGGGCCAGTACACCCTGGGCTCGAGCGGCGTACTCCGCCGCCGGTCGGTGTCCTACGCCGATGAACTCCGCCCGCTGGACGACATGGCGTGAGCCGGGGGGTCCCGCGACTAGCATCAACGTCCGTGGACCCCCCGCCTGCCAGGCGCTCGGCTTCGGCGGCGCCGCGCCCTGAGGCCGCCCGGTGAACGAACTGCTGGGGGAGATCGCGCTCGTTCTGCTGTTCATCGCGATCGGCGGCCTGTTCAACGCCGCCGAGATCTCGATGATCTCGCTGCGGGAAAGTCAGGTGGTCCGGCTCGCCACGACCGGCGGCAAACGCGGCCAGCGGCTGGCCGTGCTGGTGTCCGACCCCAACCGTTTCCTGGCGGCGGTGCAGATCGGTGTCACCGTCGCCACCATGCTGTCCTCGGCGTTCGGGGCGGCAACGGTGTCCGAGCGGGTTGCCGACTGGCTCGTCGAGGAGGGGATGAACCCCAGCTGGGCGGTGCCGGTCGCGCTGGTCGGCGTCACCCTGATCATCTCGTTCTGCTCGCTGGTGCTGGCCGAGCTGGCTCCCAAGCGGCTCGGACTGCAACGCAGCGAGAGCATCGCACTGTTCGCCGCGGCCCCGTTGTCGTTGCTGGCCAGGCTGTTCCGACCGGTGGTCTGGCTGTTGGGGAAGTGCTCGGACGCGGTCATCCGGGTGTTCGGCGGCGACCCGAAGTCCAGCCGCGAGGTGATGGGCCCCGAGGAACTGCGGGCGCTGGTGCTGGCGCACGAATCGCTGAGCTCCGCGGAACGGAAGATGATCGTCGACGTCTTCGACGCCGAGACCACCCGGGTCCGGGAAGTGATGGTGCCGCGGCCGGACGTGGAATTCCTGTCGGCGGCGATGACGATCACCCGCGCCGCGCGGTTGGCACTGACCCATCCGCACTCCCGGTTCCCTGTCATCGGCCACGACGCCGACGAGGTGATCGGCGTCGTGCACATGCGGGACCTGCTGGTGCCGACGCATCCGCTGGGCCGTGCCGCCTGCGTCAGGGACGTCTGCACGCCGATCACCGTGCTGCCCGGCAGCAAGGTGGTGCTCGATGCCCTGCACGACATGCGTGAGTCCGGGCAGCACCTTGCGGTGGTCGTCGACGAGTACGGCGGCACCGACGGGATCGTCACGCTGGAGGATCTGGTGTCCGAGATCGTCGGCGAGATGACCGCCGGCCAGCAGTCCAGCTCGTCGCCGGCCGGGCACCAGATCGGCCGGGCCACGCAGGTCGACGGCCGGCTGAACCTGGATGACTTCGCGGAGCTGACCGGCATCGAGCTGCCGGCCGGTCCCTACGACACCGCCGCCGGGTTCCTGATGGCCGGTCTCGGCCGGCTCGCCGCAGGCCGGTGATTCGGTGATGTGGGACGACAGCACGCTGACCGTCGCGGCCATGGACGGCCGGCGGATCGCCCGGATCGACATCAGCCCGCGCGTCGACGCCGACCAACGGGATCGTTGACGCCGGTCCGTGGCCGGAGCGGCGCTGGTCAGGATGGCAAGATCGCGTTCATGAGTTCCGCCACCCCCACCAAGCCTCCTCGCGTGCTGTCCGGCATCCAGCCGACCGCGGATTCGTTCCACGTCGGCAACTATCTCGGTGCACTCCGTCAATGGGTCGACATGCAGGCCACGCACGAGACGTTCTATTCGATCGTCGACCTGCATGCGATCACCGCCGACTGGGATCCCGCGCTGCTGCGCAACCGTACCAGGGTCGCCGCGGCGCAGCTGCTGGCGCTGGGCATCGACCCGGAACGCTCGACGCTGTTCGTCCAGTCGCAGGTGCCCGCGCACACCCAGCTCACCTGGGTGCTGGAGTGCCTGACCGGTTTCGGCGAGGCCGGCCGGATGACGCAGTTCAAGGACAAGTCACAGAAGGGCGGCGCGGACCGGTCCAGCGTCGGGCTGTTCACCTATCCGATACTGCAGGCCGCGGACATCCTCGCGTACCAGGCCGACGTGGTTCCGGTCGGTGAGGATCAGCGTCAGCACCTCGAGCTCACCCGGAATCTCGCGCAGCGGTTCAACTCACGGTTCGGCCCCACCCTGACGGTGCCCGAGCCGTACATCCTGAAGACGACCGCGAAGATCTACGACCTGTCGGAGCCGAGCGCCAAGATGAGCAAGTCGTCGCCCGGCGGGGCGCTGGACCTGCTCGCCCCGGTGGCCACCTCGTTGAAAAAGATCAAGTCGGCGGTCACCGACACCGGCCGCGAGGTGCGGTACGACGAGGTCGAGAAACCGGGGGTCTCCAACCTGCTCTCGCTGCTCTCGGTATTCACCGACACGCCCATCCCGGACCTCGAAGTGCACTACGAGGGCCGCGGTTACGGCGATCTGAAGAAGGATCTCGCCGAGGCGTTCGCCGCTTTCGTGACGCCGCTGCAACAGCAGGTCGCGGTTTATCTGGACGACCCGGGGGAATTGGACAGGGTGTTGGCGGCGGGTGCGGTGCGGGCACGCGAGGTTGCGGATGGCACCGTCGCCGCTGTGTACGACAAGGTGGGGTTGTTGCAAGGCTGACGCCGAGCGGCCGGATCCGTCGTCTCGACGATCCGGTGACGTCCCGATCCGTCCGCATCCGGCCACGTTCCCCCGCATGACGGCAACCGCCGGCAGACCAGGCCAGAAATGAGCTCGCCAGCACCACCGAGGAGGCCGCATGACCGCTTCGACCACATCCAAGCCGGTGCAGGCGCTGCCGGCAGAGCGCTCCTTTGCCAGCCGAATGGTGTTGCGCGGCAAGCGCATCGCATCGAGGAAGAGCGTCAAGCACCTGATCCGCGCGATCACCCGGTACGGCGATCGGCTGGGTAGCCAGTTCGCCGGCGCGATGACGTACTTCTCGTTCCTGTCCCTGGTGCCGATCCTGATGGTCGGGTTTGCGATCGGCGGCATAGTGCTGGCGAACAACCAGCAATTGCTGAACGAACTGGAGGAGCAGATTGCGCAACTCCTGCCGGCCGGGATTGCCGAACCCATCACGGCGCTGATCGACAGCGTTGTCTCCAACCCGCTCGGCGTCGGCATCGTCGGTCTGCTGATCGCGCTGTATTCCGGCATCGGCTGGATGGGCAACCTGCGCAAGGCGACCAGGGCGATCTGGCGGCCGGAGTTCGAGGAGAACAAGGCGAACGTCGACAACTTCGTCATCGCGACGCTCAAGGACCTCGGATCGCTCGCCGGGACTCGGCGTCGCGATCGTCGTGTCGCTCGGGCTGAGCACCTTCGGGGCGCAATTCGCCATGCAGATCCTCGACTGGCTCGGGCGTCACGATCAACCCTGGCTGGGGCCGGTGGTCACGGTGATCACCCTGCTGATCGCGATGGCCGCCGACGTGTTGATCTTCATGTGGGTCTACACGATGCTGCCCGGGCAAGGAATTGCGGTCGCCGCTGAAGGCCAGGCTGCGCGGATCGATACTGGCCGCCGTCGCGTTCGAGATCCTCAAATAGGCCTTGATCGTGCTGGTGCCCGGGGCCGCGACCACCTCGAAGACGGCGGCCATTTTCGGACCGGTCATCGGCTTGCTGTTCTTCTTCAACCTCGTGGCGCAGCTCGTGCTGTTCGTCGCCGCCTGGATCGCTACTGCCGAGGGCGGTCCCGAGCTCGACGAAGGCCCACTCGAGGAGGTCCCGGAAGCCACCGTCGTCGTCCGCAAGGACGTGTCGCCGTCCCGGGTCGCTGCGCTGGTCGGGGTGGGTGCCGCGGTGGGCTGGGGCGCGGCGCGCCGGCGACGCTGACCTCAGGCCGGCGGTGTGCTCGACGGCGGATTCCCTGGTGAGCTGTCGTCGTCCGGCGCGTTCGGCCGGCGGTGGCCTCGGCCGGCGGCGGCACGGTGGCCTGTCGCTGATCGAGGCCGGCTCGTCGGCGCCGTCACTGCTGTCGGCACTCTCAGCGCCGTCTGCGCCGGCGGCACCGGCCGCGCCGTCTGCGGGTGATTCCAGCTCGGCTTCGGGTTCCGGTGCCGCTGCCGCGTCGGCCGCCTCCGCGCCGGTCCCCTCCGCATTCGCGGCAGGCTTCGCGTCTCCGGCGAAGGCCGCTCGCTTGTTGAGGAACCGCCGCCGGACCAGCAGCCCGATTCCCAGGATGACGACGAGCACGCCGATCCCGGCCAGCACGATCACCGCGGTCGGCAGCCCGCCGGTCGACGGCGCTGTCGTCGCCGTCGTCGCGGTATCACCGTCGGCTGCTGCGCTGGACGCCCCGGTCCCGGCTGCACCCGTGGCGCCGGAGGCCCCCGACGAGGTCGGCGGCCCGGTCGTTGGCGTCGGCGACGGAGCGCCCGTCGCCTCCGCCAGCGACCCGACCAGTTGGCCCACCGGCGGTGTGGTCGCCGGTAGCGCGAAGCCCCAGTCCAGCAGCGAGGCGGCCTGCATCCATTGGCGGCGCGGCACGTGGTTGCCGTTCATCATGGTCGACCACGAGCCGGCGACCGTTCCGCGCGGCCATGCCGACGTAGGTGTTGCCGGCGTCGTCGGTGAATCCGGTCTTGCCGCCCAGCGCACCCGGGTACTGATACAGCAGCTGGTTGTCGTTCGCCGCGATGTAGCCGTCGTTCCCGGCTCCGGGAACCTTGACATCCTGCGCCGAGATCATCGCCGGGAAGGGCGGCGTCGCCATGTCCTTGCGGGCGAACAGGGCCAAGTCGTAGGCCGACGTCGATTGGCCTGGTCCGTCGAGGCCGGACGGTGTGGCGGCCCTGGTGTCCAGCGCGCCAAGCGCAAGAGCGGTCGCATTCATGTCCGCGACGGTCTTGTCATACCCGCCGTTCGTCCTGGCCAGCGCGTTCGCCGCGTCATTGCCCGAGATCATCACCAGGTAGGAGAGCAACTGGCGGACTGTGTAGATGCCGCCGGCCTCCAGGCCGACCCTGGTGCCGTCCTGCGCCGTGTCCGCCTGGGTGCCCTGGACCGGCAGGTCGAGGTTGGTGAGGTTCTGCAGCATCACCTGGGCGGTCAACAATTTGAGCGTGCTGGCCGGGCGGTAACGGCCGTGCGGGTCCTTCGCGGCCAGGATCTCGCCGGTGTCCAGATCGGCGATCATCCAGGAGCCCGCCGAGATGTCCGGTGGCAGTGCCGGCGACCCGGGCGGAACGATCACCCCGCATTCGCCCATTCGGCCGTCACCGACCGGTGTCGCCGGCACCGGGAGCGGGGTCGGGGCCGTCGCGCCGGGTGGCACGTCCTCCGAGGTGTCCAATGCCGGCGGCGGCAGGCTGCGATGCGCGCAGTCGTCGGTGGACGGAGTCTGCACAGTCTCGCTCGGCGGCACGTACGGGTCATCCGGCGCGGCGTGCGCAACGCCGCCCAGGATCACGGTCGGCATCACCACGACGACCGCGATCAGGACGGCGGCCACCATCGAGACGACCGATCGGCCCGCGCGAGAACGCGAGCCGGCACGGTCGAACGATGGGGTGTCCGTCGGACGAAGGAAGATCATCGGGATCTACCGTAACGCGACGACCGTGCTGCGCCGGCCACGATCGGCCCGCCGCTGGCGGCCGCAGTTCAGGCCAGCGAGAGGAACAGCTTCTCCATCGCCTGGGTGTCCAGGTTCTCGACGCCGCCTGACTCCGCCAGGCATTGCTTCAATCCAGTGGCGATGATCGCGAATCCGGCGCGATCGAGAGCGCGACTGACCGCGGCCAGTTGGGTGACGACGTCCTTGCAGTCGCGGCCGTCCTCGATCATCCGCAACACGCCGGCCAGCTGGCCCTGAGCCCGCCGGAGCCGGTTGACCACCGAACCCATTTGCTCGGGCGGGAGCTCGACCATCGGTCAGCCCGCCGTGGAGGCGGCGGCAACCTTCGCGCGGACCTCTTCCATGTCGAGCTCACGGACCGCGTCGATCACCTGGTCGAGTGCCTGCGGCGGAAGCGCACCCGGCTGGGAGAACACCAGGATCCCGTCCCGGAACGCCATCAGCGTGGGGATCGAGCGGATGCCTGCCGCGCCGGCCAGCTGCTGCTCCGCCTCGGTGTCGACCTTGCCGAACACGATGTCGGGGTTCGCGGCGGCGGCCTTCTCGAAGACCGGCGCAAACCGCTGGCACGGGCCACACCAGTCGGCCCAGAAGTCGACCAGGACGATCCCGTCGCTCTCGACGGTCGGCCCGAATGTTGCGGCTGTCAGTGCTGTCGTCGCCATATCAGCGTTGTCCTTTCAGAGTCTCGTCATACCTACCGGGGTATCAACGCCGAGCGGCTTCAGGGTATTCCACCAGCTGTGGTTGCCGCGCGCATCAACCACCGCGCATCAACCACCGCGCATCAACCACCGCGCATCAACCACGCGCACATCAACCACCGCGCATCAGCCACTGAGCGCCGGTTTTGTTGTCTTGGCTCCAGCATCTTCTGGCGCCGAGTGTGGAAAAACGGCGCTCAGTCGACGAAGCCCCGCCGACGAGTGACTGAGTCGGCGGGGCCATCTCGCCAAACCTTTAGATCCGACGGAACATCAAGGCGCGCTTGACTTCCTGGATTGCCTTGGTGACCTGGATGCCGCGCGGGCAGGCTTCGGTGCAGTTGAAGGTGGTGCGGCACCGCCAGACCCCTTCGGCGTCGGAGAGGATCTCCAGCCGCTCGCGGCCGCCTTCGTCGCGGGAGTCGAAGATGAACCGGTGGGCGTTGACGATCGCGGCCGGCCCGACGTAGGCGTCCTCCGACCAGTACACCGGGCAGGAGGTGGTGCAGGCGGCGCACAGGATGCATTTGGTCGTGTCGTCGAACCGGGCGCGGTCGGCGGGGGACTGCACGTGTTCCCGGGTGGGCTCGGCACTGTAGGTGATCATGAACGGCTTGACGGCGCGGTAGGCGTCGAAGAACGGTTCCATGTCGACGACCAGGTCCTTCAGCAACGGCAGGCCCTTGATCGGTTCGACGGTCACCTCGTTCTTCTTGTCGCCGATCAGGTCCTTGACCAACACCTTGCAGCACAAGCGGTTTCGCCCGTTGATCCGCATCGCGTCGGAGCCGCAGACGCCGTGCGCGCAGGACCGCCGGAAGGTCAGCGTGCCGTCGATGTACCACTTGATGTAGTGCAGGACGTTGAGCAGCCGATCGCCCGGGAGGGCGGGCACCCGATACGCCTCGACGTGCGGTGCGTCATCCAGCTCGGGGTTGAACCGCTGGATGTTCACGGTCAGCATCACGGAGCCGTCGGGAACGGGCGGCAGATCGCCGGGCAGCCCGGTGCCGCCGGCGGTCACCTCGGGGGCGACAGTCATCAGTACTTACGCTCCATCGGCTGGTAGCGGGTCTGGACCACCGGTTTGTAATCCAGCCGGATGTCGGCGGACAGCCCGAGGCCCTGCTTGTAGGCCATGGTGTGCCGCATCCAGTTCGCGTCGTCGCGGGTCGGATAGTCCTCGCGGGCGTGGCCGCCGCGGGATTCGGTGCGGACCAGTGCGCCGACCACCAGCACCTCGGCCAGTTCCAACAGGAAACCCAGTTCCACGGCTTCGAGCAGGTCGGTGTTGTACCGGTGACCCTTGTCCTGAATGGCGACCCGGGTGTAGCGGTCCTTGAGCAACCGGACGTCGTCCAGCGCCTGCTTGAGCGTGGCCTCCGTCCGGTACACCGCGGCGTTCAGGTCCATCGAGGATTGCAGCGCGGTACGGATCTCGGCCACCCGCTCGGAGCCGGTGGAATCGCGCAGCCCCTCGACCATCTCGATGACGGTGTTGGCCGGTTCGTCCGGCAGCAGCACGAAATCGGTGTTGTTGGCGTGCGCGGCGGCGGCGAGCCCCGCGCGGCGGCCGAAGACGTTGATGTCCAGCAGCGAGTTGGTGCCCAGCCGGTTGGAGCCGTGCACCGACACGCACGCGCATTCCCCGGCGGCATACAGCCCGGGGACCACGTCGGTGTTGTTCGACAGCACCTCGGCATCGATCGTGGTCGGGATGCCGCCCATCACGTAGTGGCAGGTCGGGAACACCGGAACCGGCTCGTCAAGCGGTTCCACACCGAGGTAGGTGCGCGAGAACTCCGTGATGTCAGGGAGTTTCGTCTCGAGGACCTCGGCACCAAGGTGCGTGACGTCCAGCAGTACGTAGTCCTTGTTCGGTCCGGCGCCGCGGCCCTCCCGGACCTCCTGCACCATCGAGCGGGCCACGATGTCGCGCGGCGCGAGGTCCTTGATGGTCGGGGCGTACCGCTCCATGAACCGTTCGCCGTCGGCGTTGCGCAGGATCCCGCCCTCGCCGCGGACGGCCTCGGAGATCAGGATGCCGAGGCCGGCCAGCCCGGTCGGATGGAACTGGAAGAACTCCATGTCCTCCAACGGAAGTCCCTTGCGCAGCACGATGCCCAGCCCGTCGCCGGTCAGGGTGTGCGCGTTGGAGGTGGTCTTGAAGATCTTCCCGGCACCGCCGGTGGCCAGCACCACGGATTTGGCCTGGAAGACGTGGATCTCGCCGGTGGCCAGTTCGTACGCCACCGCTCCCGTGCAGGTCTCGCCCTCGTCGGTCTTGGTCAGCATCAGGTCCAGCACGTAGAACTCGTTGTAGAACTCCACGCCGAGCTTCACGCAGTTCTGGTACAGCGTCTGCAGGATCATGTGGCCGGTGCGGTCCGCGGCGTAACAGGCCCGGCGGACGGCAGCCTCGCCGTGATTGCGGGTGTGGCCGCCGAAGCGGCGCTGATCGATCCGGCCCTCGGGGGTCCGGTTGAACGGCAGGCCCATCTTCTCCAGGTCCAGGACGGCGTCGATGGCCTCCTTGCACATCACCTCGGCGGCGTCCTGGTCGACCAGGTAGTCGCCACCCTTGACGGTGTCGAAGGTGTGCCATTCCCAGTTGTCGTCCTCGACATTGGCCAGCGCGGCACACATCCCGCCCTGCGCGGCGCCGGTGTGCGACCTGGTCGGGTACAGCTTGGTCAGCACGGCCGTGCGCGCCCGGCTGCCCGACTCGATCGCCGCGCGCATGCCTGCCCCGCCGGCGCCCACGATGATCACGTCATAGCGATGGAACTGCATTCGACCGTGCTCCTGTCAGCTCATGTTCGGATCGAAGGTGAAGATCACCAGGGTGCCCACGCTCATCACCAGCACGACAGAGGCCGCCAGCATCAGCTGCAGCCAGAAACGGGTGCCGTCCCGGCGGGTGTAGTCGTTGATGATCACGCGCAGCCCGTTGGCGCCGTGGATCTCGGCCAGCCAGAGCATCATCAGGTCCCAGATCTGCCAGAACGGGGACGACCAGCGGCCGGCCACGAAACCCCAGTTGATCCGGTGCACGCCGCCGTCCAGCACGTTCATGATCAGCAGGTGGCCGAGCACCAGGATGATCAGCACGATCCCGGACGACCGCATGAACAGCCAGGCGTACATCTCGAAATTGGTGCCGCGGCGACCACCCACCCGGCGCTTGGGCGCCCGTGGCGCCTCGATGCCGCGTGTTGCCGGGGGGTCGAAGGCGGCGGTCATGACGCATTCCCGAACATCACGGACACGGTGCGCTGCAACATGAAGTAGACGCCCGGGATCATCAGCACCAGCCAGATGCCCACCACGACCCACAGCATGACCCGCTGATAGCGGGCACCGTTGGCCCAGAAATCGACCAGCATGACCCGGATCCCGTTCAGCGCGTGGAACAGCACGGCACCGACCAGGCCGACCTCGAACAGATTGACCAGCGGGTTCTTGTAGGTCTCGATGATCTTGTTGTAGGCCTCCGGCGACACCCGCACCAATGCGGTGTCCAGCACGTGGGCGAACAGGAAGAAGAAGGTCAGCACACCCGTGATGCGGTGCGCGACCCAGGACCACATCCCGACGTCGCCACGATAGACCGATCCGCGTCGCGGTCGTGGCACCCGCTTACCGCTGGCGAAGGCGGTGGGGTTGGACATGATCGTTTTCAACCTCCGGCGTAAGGGGGCGGGCATGCTGTGAGCAGCTGCAGAAACGGCGGCACGACCGCCCGGCCACCAGACGGCGATCTTCCGCGATGCTAACCCTCTGTCGCGATGCGTAGCGACCGGGTCGGATGTGACGTTGATATCCGTAGTCGCTGGCACCTCGCCTCATCCACCCGGGCGGATCGCGTGGTACGGGGCTCGCCAGTCGGCGGATCGCCGCGCAAGGCCGGCCGCTGCAGTCCGCCGCCGCCGGGGTGCGCCGGAGTAGTCGGTCTCGGGTTGTCGGCGGAGTTTGTTCACCGGGGCGTTGCACAGAGCGACGATGCGTTGCGGCGCGCCGATCATCCAATCGGATGAATTGGCGGTATGAGGCACCGAAGCGAGGATATTTCACGGTATTTGTGGCAATTCTGGTGGTTTCTGGGCACGATTCGGTTACGGAGCGCGTTCGCCGCTCGTTCGGTCGGCCTAGCGAACGGTAACGTCCGTGTGATCGGTGTCCCGACGGCAATTCGCGCCGCCGGGGCTTCCTGCCCGACCGGGGCGACATGCAGTGCAGAAGAGGAGATCAACGTGCGTCGAGCTCGAAGCCTGAAGCTCATCGCCGGACTGATGGCGGGCGCCCTCGCGCTGGCTGCCTGTTCGTCCGGTAGCAGTTCGTCATCCAGCAGCTCCAGCGCGGCCAGTGCCGCGGGTTCGGCGAGTGCGTCGGCCGGTGCCTCCGGTTCTGCGGCCGCGTCCGGCTCCGCCGCGGCGGGTGCCACGATGACCGGAGATCCGGCGTCCGTGAAGCTGGGCCTGGCCTACGACATCGGCGGCCGTGGCGACCAGTCGTTCAACGACCTCGCCGCCGCAAGCCTGGACAAGGCCAAGGCCGCCGGGGTGTCCGTCACCGGCGAGCTGACCGCCGCCCCGGGCGAAGCGGAATCGGCAAAGACCGACCGGCTCAACCAGCTCATCGACAGCGGTTCCACCGACATCATCGCTGTCGGTTTCGCCTACGCCAACGCCCTCAAGGAGGTGGCCGCGGCCAACCCCGAGGTCAACTTCGCGATCGTCGACGACAACTCGCTGGCCGCCGTGCCCAACGTCGCGTCGCTGACCTTCGCCGAGGAGCAGGGCTCCTACCTGGTCGGCGTGGCCGCCGGCAAGAAGACCAAGACCAACAAGGTGGGCTTCATCGGCGGCGTCAACACCCCGCTGATCCAGAAGTTCCAGGCCGGCTACGAGGCGGGCGTCAAGGCCGCCAACCCCAGCGCGACCGTCACCGCGAAGTACATTACCGAGCCGCCGGACTTTGCCGGGTTCAACTCCCCGCAGCAGGGCGAGACGATCGCGACCGGCATGTACAACGACGGCATCGACATCATCTACGCCGCCGCCGGCGGCTCCGGTGCCGGCGTATTCAAGGCCGCGAAGGCGACCGGCAATCTCGGCATCGGCGTCGACTCCGACCAGTACAACTCGCCCACGCTGGCCGACGTCAAGGACGTCATCATCACCTCGGCTTTGAAGAAGGTCGACGTCGCGACGTACGACTTCATCACCAGCGCGGTGAACGGCAAGGTCCTCACCGGCGAGCACAAATACAACCTGAGCAACAATGGCGTCGGCTACTCCACCTCCGGCGGCAAGATCGACGACATCGTGCCCGACCTGGAGAAGGCCAAGCAGGAGATCATCGACGGGACCATCACGGTTCCGACGACCACCGGCTGATCCAGGTGCACTGAACAACGCGGCCCCGGCGGGTCTTCACCCGCCGGGGCCGGTGCATTTCTGCTAAGACTGCATGATCGCTGCGGCGCTCCTCCAGAAGCGGGAGAGGACCCATGACAACGGATCCGAATGCGCCCGAGGGCGTTCCAGGGGCCGACGCGACGGGGCCGCCGGCCGTCGAATTGCGCGGAATCACCAAGCGGTTTCCCGGTGTGGTGGCGAACTCCGACATCAACATCACCGTCCGGCGCGGCACCGTGCACGCCCTGGTGGGGGAGAACGGCGCCGGTAAATCCACGCTGATGAAGACCCTGTACGGCATGCATCAGCCGGAAGAGGGCACCATCAGGGTCAACGGCAGCCAGGTCACCTTCCACTCGCCGGCCGACGCGATCGCGGTGGGAATCGGCATGGTGCATCAGCACTTCATGCTCGCCGACAATCTGACGGTCTGGGAGAACATCGTGCTCGGTGCCGAGCAGATGGGCTCCGGCGGACGGCTGGACGTCAAGGGTTCCCGGGCGAAGATCGACGAGCTGGCCCGCCGCTACGGACTACTCGTCGATTCCGGCGCGCTGGTCGAGATCCTCGGCGTCGGGGCGCGGCAGCGGGTGGAGATCCTCAAGGTCCTTTACCGCGGGGCCAAGATCCTCATCCTGGACGAACCGACCGCGGTGCTGGTGCCGCAGGAGGTCGACGAACTATTCGACAACCTGCGGGAACTCAAGTCCGAGGGTCTGACGATCATCTTCATCTCGCACAAGCTGGACGAGGTCCGGCACATCGCCGACGAGATCACCGTCATCCGCCGCGGCACCACCGTCGGCACGGCCGATCCCAAGACCGTGACCAACCGGCAGCTCGCCGAGATGATGGTCGGCTCCGCGTTGCCGGTGCCGGAGCTGCGGGAGTCGACGGTCACCGATCGGGTGGTGCTGGCGTTGTCCGGGGTCAAGGTCGCCGGCAACGTGATCGGCGGGCGAGATGTGTTGTCCGACATCGACATGACCATCCACGCCGGCGAGGTGCTCGGCATCGCCGGGGTAGAGGGGAACGGCCAGGCCGAACTGGTCGACACCATCATGGGCATCCGCCCGCTGGCCGGCGGAACCATCGAGCTGTCCGGCAAGGACATCGGCCGGTTCTCCACCGCGAGCCGACGGGAGGCCGGGGTCGGTTTCATCCCGGAGGATCGGCAACGGCAGGGCCTGATCCTGGAGGGCTCGCTCTGGGAGAACCGCATTCTCGGTCACCAGACCAGGCGACCGTCGTCGCGCGGATTCCTGCTGGACCGGTCGGCCGCCAAGACCGACACCAGGCGCATCGTCGAGGAATTCGACGTCCGGACCCCGAGCATCGACGTCACCGCGGCATCGCTGTCCGGCGGGAACCAGCAGAAGCTGATCGTCGGCCGGGAGATGAGCGAGAACCCGGTGCTGCTCATCGCCTCCCACCCCACCCGCGGCGTCGATGTCGGTGCGCAGGCGGCGATCTGGGATCAGCTGCGCACCGCCCGGGCGGCCGGCCTCGCTGTGCTGCTGATCTCGGCCGACCTCGAGGAGCTGATCGGCATGTCCGATCGGCTGACGGTGATCCTGCGCGGCCGGCTCACCGGCACCTACGATCCGCGGACGGTCACCACCGAACAGCTCGGTGCGGCGATGACCGGTGCGGATGACGATCATGTCGGAGAGGTGGCCTGATGACCGGCTCCCGGACGCGCAGAATTCTGCTCGGCGCCGCCGCCCCCGTCGGTGCGCTGTTGGTGGCGGTGCTGATCACCTCGGTGCTGCTGCTGCTGACCGGCAGCAATCCCTTGGACGCCTTCGGTGCCATGGGCTCCGCCTTCGGCCGGGTCAGGATCATCCTGGGCACGATCAACCAGACCGCGGTGTACTACCTGGCCGCGGTGGCCGTGGCCATCGGCTTCAAGATGAACCTGTTCAACATCGGCGTCGACGGCCAGTACCGGCTGGCAGCAATGCTGGCGGCGGCCGTGGCCGGGGCCTCCTTCATGAGCAATCTGCCGGGTCCGCTGCGGATCGCGATCACCCTGATCGTGGCGATGGCCGTCGGCGCGTTCTGGGCGGGTATCGCTGCGCTGCTCAAGGTCACCCGCGGGGTCAGCGAGGTGATCAGCACGATCATGCTGAACTCGATCGCGACCTTCATCGTGGCGTATCTGCTGACGCCGCAGATGCTGGCCGTGCTCGAGGGCAACAACATCAGCACCCCCAAGATCACCGACGGTGGCCAGGTGCCGGTGATCACCTTCACCGGCTCAACCACCCCGCTGTACACCCTGGGCATCCTGGCGGTGATCGTCGGGGTCCTCTACTCGCTGGTGTTGTCCCGCACCGTGTTCGGGTTCTCCATCAAGGCCACCGGGCTGTCCGAGTCGGCGGCGGTGGCCAGCGGCATCTCGGTCAACCGGATGATCGTCTCGGCGATGCTGCTGTCCGGGGCGGTGGCCGGGCTGATCGGCATGCCCGAGCTACTGAACGGCTCCGCTGCGTCCTACTCGCTGAATTTCCCCACTGGGATCGGGTTCACCGGGATCGCCGTCGCCCTGCTCGGCCGGAACAACCCGGTCGGCATGGTGTTCTCCGCACTGCTCTGGGCGGCACTGGATTCGTCGGCCAACGCGCTGCAGGGCGTCGGGGTCGCCCGCGAGCTGGTGACGATCATGCAGGGCGTGATGGTGCTGTCCGTGGTGGTGGCCTACGAGTTCGTCCGGCGCTACCGGTTGGTGCTCGAGGCCAGGGATGTGGCCAGAGCGCTCGCGGTGCAGACCCCCGAGGCGGTGGCGGCGTGAGCGGGATCGACTCCGACGTCGCCACCGCGCCGCGCGCCTACCGGGCGCCGCGCAAACTCACCCCGGCCGCCTGGCTCGGCGTCGTCGCCGCAGGCATCGCGGTGGTCTCGCTGGTCCGGATCGTCACCGGCGCGAACAACCTGGATTCCTCCGGCGCCATCCAGGCAGCCATCACGGCGGCCGTTCCCATTGCGCTGGCGGGATTGTCGGGCCTGTGGTCCGAGCGCGCCGGCGTGGTGAACATCGGCATCGAGGGCATGATGGTGCTCGGCACCTTCGGCGCCGGGTACGCCGGCTACCAGTGGGGGCCGTGGGCCGGGGTGTTCTTCGGCATCGTCTGCGGCCTGCTCGGTGGCCTGCTGCACGGCCTGGTGACGATCACGGTCGGCGTCGACCACATCATCTCCGGTGTCGCCATCAACATCCTGGCGCCCGGTCTGGCGCTCTACCTGTCCCGGCTGGTGTTCACCGACGCTCCCGGCGGCGGTCAACGGCAATCCCCGCCGGTGCCGGACGTCGGGCGGATCACCCTGCCGTGGCTGTCCGACTGGCTGGGCGAGATCGAGGACAAGGGCTGGTTCTTCGTCTCCGACGTGGCAAGCATCATCCGCGGGTTCTGCACCAACCTCTCGCTGCTCTCGGTGCTCGCCGCGGTGCTGATCGCGCTGTCCGGCTGGCTGCTCTGGCGGACCAGGCTGGGGCTGCGCTTGCGGTCCGTCGGCGAGGCGCCGTACGCGGCGGAATCGTTGGGCGTCAACGTCTATTGGTACAAGTACATCGCCGTGATGATCTCCGGCGGGCTGGCCGGCCTGGCCGGTGCGTTCCTGGTGGTCGGCCTGAAATACCAGGACGGGCAGACCGGTGGGCGCGGTTTCATCGGGCTGGCCGCGATGATCTTCGGCAACTGGCGGCCCGGCGGGATGGCCATGGGTGCCGGGTTGTTCGGCTACACCGACGGCGTCCAGCAGTACGACTCGTCAGGCTCGGCCATGCACGCGTTCCTGCTGCTGGTGACGATCGCCCTGCTGGTGGTGGCCCTGCTGCAGTACCGCTCGGGGCATCCCGTGGTGGCCTATGTCGCCCTCGGTATCGCCGCGCTGTGCCTGTGGTGGTTCCTGTCCACCGACGAGCTGCCGCAGCAGTTGATCAAGGCGGCGCCCTATGCGATCACCCTGCTGGTGATGGCGTTGGCGTCGCAGAACCTGCGGATGCCCAAGGCCGACGGGCTGATCTACCGCAAGGGCGGTGGCTGATGCTGCCCGTCCGGGTTGATTGGGACTCGTTGCGGCGGCTCGCCGTCGAGGCCGCGGCCGCCGCATACTGCCCGTACAGCGGATTGCAGGTGGGCGCCGCGGCCCTGGTCGACGACGGCCGGGTGATCACCGGCTGCAACGTGGAGAACGCCTCCTACGGGCTGGGATTGTGCGCCGAGTGCACACTCGTCGGGCAGCTCCGGTTGACCGGCGGTGGCCGGCTGGTGGCGTTGGCCTGCCGGTCCGGGAACGGTGACCTGCTCATGCCGTGCGGTCGTTGCCGTCAGGTGATCTACGAATTCGGCGGATCGGAACTGCTGGTCGACACCCCCACCGGCCCGGAGACCATGACCTGGGTGCTGCCGGCCGCTTTCGGTCCCGAACACTTGCCGGCCGAGAGGAAGAATCTGTGAGCGGTTTCGCCGCGGTGGACGTCATCACCGCCAAGAGGGACCGAAAAGCGCTGACCGGCGAGCAGATCGACTGGGTGATCGGCGCCTACACCGGCGGCGAGGTCGCCGAGGAGCAGATGTCGGCGCTGCTGATGGCGATCCTGCTCAACGGCATGTCCGGGCCCGAGATCGCCCACTGGACGACGGCGATGATCAACTCCGGGATCCGGATGGATCTCTCCGGTGTTGGCCGACCGACCGTGGACAAGCACTCGACAGGTGGTGTGGGGGACAAGATCTCACTCCCACTGGCGCCGCTGGTGGCGGCCTGCGGGGCGGCCGTGCCGCAGCTGTCCGGCCGCGGCCTCGGGCACACCGGCGGGACCCTGGACAAGATGGAGTCGATCCCCGGCTGGCGGGCGACGCTGAGCCCCGACGAGATGATCGCCCAGCTCTCCACGGTGGGTGCGGTGATCTGCGCGGCGTCGGCCGACCTGGCGCCCGCGGACCGCAAGCTGTACGCGCTGCGGGACGTCACCGGCACGGTGGAGTCCATCCCGATGATCGCCGCGTCGATCATGAGCAAGAAGATCGCCGAGGGCACCGCTTCGTTGGTGCTCGACGTCAAGGTCGGGTCGGGGGCGTTCATGAAGGACGTGGACCGGGCCGCCGAGCTGGCCAGGACCATGGTGGAACTCGGTGCGCGGGCCGGTGTCCGGACATCGGCGCTGCTCACCGACATGTCCACCCCGCTCGGCCGTGCGGTGGGGAATGCCGTCGAGGTGACCGAATCCGTCGAGGTGCTGGCCGGCGGCGGGCCCGCCGACGTGGTCGAGCTGACGGTGGCGCTGGCCCGCGAGATGGTTGCGCTGGCCGGACTGGACGCCGACCCGGCGGAGGTGCTGGCGTCTGGCCGCGCCATGGACAGCTGGCGGGCGATGGTGGCAGCGCAGGGCGGCGATCCCGCTGCCGCGCTGCCGACTCCCCGCTACACCGAGCAGGTGGTGGCGGACGAGGCCGGCGTGATCGAGCGGGTCGACGCGCTGGCGGTCGGCGTCGCCGCGTGGCGGCTCGGTGCCGGGCGCGAGCGCCGGGAACACGACGTGCAGGCGGCCGCGGGGATCCTCTGCCTGGTCAAGCCGGGTGATGCTGTGACGGCCGGGCAGCCGCTGTTCGAGCTGCACACCGACACGGCGGATCGTTTTCCGGCCGCACTGACCGATCTGGCGGATGCCGTGGTGCTGGCCGGCCCCGGCGCCGTGGTGCAGCGGCCGCCGCTGGTGCTTGACGTTATCCGCCAGGGGTGACCGCCGGGTTCGGTGACGCGCTGTTCGCCTGGGCCGGGTAACGTCCGCCGGATGGCCGTCCCCCTTTCCGAACCGCTCGGTGAACCAATTTTCCGTCGGCCCGCGGCGCTGGTACGCACCCCGCTGACGGCCGACGCGATCGTCACCGCCCCGAAGGTGCTGTTGCACGACCATCTCGACGGTGGGCTCCGCCCGGCGACGCTCATCGACCTGGCCGAGCAGATCGGCTACCGGTCACTGCCGAGTACCGATGTGCGCGAGCTGGCCAGCTGGTTCGCGGAGTCCGCCTACTCCGGGTCGCTGGAACGCTACCTGGAGACGTTCACCCACACCCTCGCGGTCATGCAGACCCGAGAGTCGTTGGTGCGGGTGGCATCCGAGTGCGCGCAGGACCTGGCCGCGGACGGCGTCGTGTACGCCGAGGTGCGTTTCGCGCCGGAGCTGCACACCGAGCAGAACCTGACCCTGGACGAGGTGGTGCAGGCGGTGCTCGACGGTTTCGCGGCGGGCTCGCTGGCCGCGGCCGAGGCCGGTCACCCGATCCGGGTTCGCGCGCTGCTGACCGCCATGCGGCACGCCGCGCGCTCCCGGGAGATCGCCGAGCTCAGCATCGCCTTTCGTGATCGTGAGGTCGCCGGATTCGACATCGCCGGTGCAGAAGCAGGTTTCCCGCCCACCCGGCACCTGGACGCGTTCGAGTACCTGCGCCGGGAGAACGCGCACTTCACCATTCACGCCGGGGAGGGGTTCGGCCTGCCGTCGATCTGGGAGGCCATCCAGTGGTGCGGCGCCGACCGGCTCGGGCACGGCGTCCGGATCGTCGACGACATCGAGGTGGGCAGGGACGGCCGGGTCCAGCTCGGCCGGCTCGCGGAATACGTGCGGGACAAACGGATTCCGCTGGAAATGGCCCCGACGTCGAACGTGCAGACCGGGGCCGCCCGGTCGATCGCCGAGCATCCGATCGGCCTGCTGGCCGAGCTGAAATTCCGGGTGACCGTGAACACCGACAACCGGTTGATGTCCGGCTGCTCGATGACCAGCGAGATGACGGCGCTGAGTGAGGCTTTCGGCTACGACTGGGACACCCTGCAATGGTTCACGGTGAACGCCATGAAGTCGGCGTTCCTGCCGTTCGATCAGCGCCTGCGGATCATCGAGGACGTGATCAAACCGGGGTACGACCTGCTGCGCCGGTCAGCAGCGACCGCTGATCGCTGATCACTGATCACTGCCGTCACCGACGCGACCGCCGGTTCCGGCGGTACGGCCGGACTGCCGCGCCTGCTCGATCACCCGGTCGAGCGCCGTGGTGATGGCGCGCAGTTCCTCCGTGCTGAGGATGTCCGCGAAGTGCTCGCGGATGCCGCCGAGGTAGACCGGTGCCGCGCCGCGCAGCGTGCTGCGGCCCTGCGGGGTGAGCACGGCGTAGGCCGACCGCCGGTCGTCGGGGTTGGCCTCGCGGGTGACCAGGCCGGCGGTGCCCAACTCGTCGACCAGCCGGCTCACCCTGGTGCGGCTGAGCGTCACCTTCTCGCCGAGGTCACTCATCCGGAGCCGGCGCCCAGGCGCGGAGTTCAGTTCCAGCAGCACGTCGTACCAGGCCAGCGGGAGCCGCCTGGCCGCCTGCAGTTCGCGGTCGAGCATCGGCACCACGGTGGCGTGCACCCGTAGCAAAGCGCCCCAGGCGTCCGCGCCGAGGTGCTCCCGGTCGACCTCCTCGGCCGGACTGCCGAGTCGCGGTGGGGCGGCGGGTGCGGTCCCGACGGTGCGGTCAGCAGCGGGGTCCTGCACGGCGGCAGCGGTTGTGCCGAGGGCGGTGTGAACGGCGGTGCTACCGCCGGCTCGGTGTGCCATACCGCGATCCTAGTCACACTTGCGTGCGCACGCACGCATTGCTAGTGTGTGTGCACGCACTTAAATCCACGTCGATCAGAGGGAGCCCGTCATGACCACGTTGCTGCACATCTCCGCCTCACCACGCGGCGAGCGGTCCGAGTCGCTGGCCATCGCGCAGACGTTCCTGGACGTCTATGCCGACACCCACCCGGAGGCGACCGTCCAGACCTGGGATCTCTGGGACGGCTCGCTTCCCGAGTTCGGCCCGGCCGCCGCGCACGCCAAGATGGCGGTGTTCGCCGGGGCGGACCCCGAGGGTGCGCAGGCCGCCGCGTGGCGGGCAGCGCGGGCCGCCTTCGAGCGGTTCGCCGCCGCGGACGAGTACCTGTTCAGCGTCCCGATGTGGAATGCCGGCATTCCCTACATCCTCAAGCAGTTCATCGACGTGGTCAGCCAGCCGGGCATGGTGTTCTCCTTCGACCCCGAACGCGGCTACACCGGCCTGGTCAGCGGCCGGAAGGCGGCCGTGGTGTACACCAGCGCCGTCTACGGCCCGGACCGGCCGCCGTCGTTCGGTTCGGACTTCCAGGCGCCCTACCTGCGGGACTGGCTCAACTGGGCGGGCATCGCCGACGTCACCGAGATCGCCTTCCGGCCCAACCTTGCCACCGCCGATGCGGACACCGGGCGGCAGGCCGCGCACGCCGCGGCCAGGGATGCCGCCAAGGTCTTCTGACGGGTTCCGGTGGCGGCGATCTCTCGTGGCCCGAGCGGTTACGGGCGCTCGCCGTCCCAATCCAGTGTCGAGACGAACCGGTCGACCAGGATCGACCAGGCCGCGGCCTCGTCGTCGAACGGCGGCGACGGCGTCATCCGCGCCGGGTCCGGCTTGATGATGATGCTGACCAGATTGCCCAGCGGGGTCGAGGAGCCCAGCGCCTCCACGGTTTCGGAATCCCCCCGCGCGGTCGCGGCGTCGACCAGCAGCTCCACCCCGAGGGTCAGCTGATCCCGGTCGACATCCTCGGTGCCGGCCAGCAGCTCCTTGGCGAGGCCGTCCAGGAGGTAGGTGTTCTCCGGGCCGGCCATCACCGCCGCCTCGCCTTCGACCACCGCGGACCTGATGTCCGGCCACACCGACAGGCTCGCCAGGCTGTGCTGCGGGTCGGTCTCGATCAGATAGTTCTCCAGCGCCTCCGGCGAGGAGAAGATCTGGATCCGGTCGGCCACCGACAGGAACACCGGATCCTCCCCGAGGTAGCACCGCAGGGTCCAGCCGGTGCGATCGCCGACGGTGATTTCCAGGCAGTCGACGCCGGTTTCGTCCCAGAACTCGAGGTCTTCGTCCCGGTCGTCGTCGTCCTCGTCCGACCCACCCGCACCCTCGGTGATCTCGGCGCCTTCGACGACCTTCTCGGCCACCGCGATGGCGGCGGCCTCGGCCTCGGCGGTGGCCAACGCGTCCGCGTCGACCTCGGGGGTCGTGATGATGCCGTCGAGCGCGTCAACCACCTCGTCCCAACGGTCGACCACCACGGCACCCAGCTCGTTCCACAGCCGCTCGCCCGCGCGTCCGGTGAAGACCTGCTCGCCCGCGGACAGTACGGAGAAGCCCGGTGCGGCATCGAGAACGTTGTCGATGGCCTCCAGGTCACACACCTCGGCCAGCGACCGCAGGATCGCGACGGTGTCGGTCAGGGTGGCCAGGGTCCAGACATCGGGCGCCTCGGCAACCAGGTCGGGGACGCCGACGATGTCGAACCGGTGGTCGTCGTCGGGGTTGAGCTCGTCGACCAGCAGTCGCGCGGCCGTGGCCCACTCTGGATGGTCGAGCAGATCGTGTTCGGTCGAGGTACGGATGAAGGCGGCGAGTTTGGCGGCG
This sequence comes from uncultured Actinomycetota bacterium, assembly GCA_963709895.1. Lineage (GTDB taxonomy): Bacteria > Actinomycetota > Actinomycetes > Mycobacteriales > Nakamurellaceae > Nakamurella. Next base: position 741,928 of record CAVPYD010000028.1, read on the forward strand.
GTCGGGAAGACAAAGAGGTCTTCCTCGTGACCGAGGAAGGCTTCCCACTCCTCGCCGTCCTCGAACCAGCGCGGCGCCCACAGCGTCAGGCCGTTGCCGCTGGTCAGGCCGAGTTCGATGGGGATGATGTCCGCAGTCACGGGATTCCTCTCCGCGCCTGCCGCCAGGCGCCGGGCCAGCCTAGCGTCCGGCGATGACGAGTCTGTTGAACGGCGGCCGGTATGCCGAGAAACCCCCACCGGATTCCGGTGGGGGTTTCTCGGCGACTCAGTTGGACTGCCAGCGCGAAGCGGCCGGTCAGCCGTAGCGGACCCCACCGGTGCGGCCCTCGGCCAGCAGCACGTTGTTGTCCTCCCACCGGTTCGTCCAGAGGCCGTAGATCGTGGAGGCGGCCTTGTTGTAGATCCGGACGGTGTACTTCGAACCGCTGCCGTAGTCGTATTGATTGCGACCGAAACGGTTGTTCTGCAGCGTGAATGTCACGTTCGAGAACTTGCTGTTGGTGATACCCACGCTGGTCTGACCGTTGTCGAACCAGTTGCCGTCGACGACCATGTTCCCGACCGGTGAGACATTCGGCGTCACCATCAATGCCGCGTTCCCGTGGGTTCCGTACTTGAACGCACCGTCGGCGGCCACCACGGACCCGACGACCGTGTTGTACCGGATGGCGATGTTCTTGCCGCCCTGCACCTGGATGCCGTCGTTGTGCGTGCCGTCGCTGTGCAGCGGATCGTTGTTCCAATGCGTCAGGTCGTGAATGTAGTTGTACTCGGCGGTGACGTTGGCATTGACCGAGCCACCCGGCAGGTTGAAGATGCCGATCCCGTCATTGCTGCGGCTGATGTGGTTGTAGCGCGCGGTGAATTCGTGGCCGACGATGCCGTCCCGGTAGGGCGAGGGCTTGTCGGGCCTGATGGTGTTGTGGCTGACCTGCAGGTTGAAGACATTGCCGCTGTAGGCATCGACGCACGCCGTGCTGCTGGTCAGGGTCTGCGTACCGCAGTGCAGGTAGGAGTTCCGGATGATGACGTTTTTCGCCCGAATCTTGAGATCGCCGTAGACGGCTTTCCGGTCGATCACGGTGCCATCGACGGTGATCGTCAGGGGGCCGGTGTATTTCGTCAGCGCGGTACCCGCGGGCACACCGGTATTGCCGGCGCTGGGCTTGGCCACGGCGGCCTGCGCAGGGGAACCGGCAATGAACAAGCCTGCGACGACAGCACCGATCGCGGCGAGCGCGCCGATGCGGTGGCCGCGTCTCGGTGGCGTGTCCAACGTTGTCGAAATCAAATCGGAACTCCTCGGAAAAATCGTGCGGGCGAAAGGTATCGTCGAACTCGAATTATTGCGGGGTGGCGCGTGATTCCAGTCGAAAAGGGCAGGCTGTGGCGTAGTCAGGTATTTCTGGTGTCGGCCCTTTCGTCCTCGTTGTCAGCGAGATGACCTACTGGAAGTCATTTGTCGGGGAGGACGAATCCTCGCGGTGAAGTAAAGCACTCACCCGTACCCGGCGCCGATGCCGTTCGGAAGGCTTCATTCATTGACGAACAACAAGATATCGCGACCCACCACTGTTCGTATAGGCATGTGGTTTATGACTCACGCGGAACGGGTAACGACCTGGCAAACACAGCATCTTCGGACTGCACTGCCCGATGGCTCGCGGAACCATTCGGACGCATCGATCCGACGGGTGTCGTGGTCGAGGGAACCCAATGCAACCGGACCGCTGTGGCAAATGGGTGATGGTTGGCGAATGGTCACGACGGGTCTCGAGGTCGGTCAGCGACGAGAATTGCCGAAAGACACGTGACGAACGTCACGTTATCGAGTTGTGATTATTCAGTAATAAGGGCGTGATTGGCCGATTTGGGCGAATTGAGGAACGTCCCGCCGGGGTCGGAGGGCGGCACTGGTAGGACCCGGGGCTTGCGATCGTCCTGCAACAGGGTCGGCGCTCGACGTCCACGATCGGGTGACGCGACCTGAATCCGGCGCCACCACCCCCGGTCTGCGGCAGCCGGGAGACCGGCGCAGGCCGGACGATGCTCCTGGCGTACGGTTCTCCCAAGCCGATGTCCCCAGCCGACCACGGGATTTCGGGGGGCAATGAAGTGGCAGTGCCCGGGGCCGGCGGGCAAAGATGAGACCATCCGACGACTCACCCAGGAGGTCACCATGCCTGAGCAGTCCACCCCTGAGCTGTCCGCCAAGGACGACGCCCCAGCGTCGGTGGAAGGTGTCGAGCCGACCGGAGACGCCCCTGGAGACGACGGGGACGCGGAGCACCCGGACGCAAAGGCGGTCTTCGCCGCGGCCCTGGAAAAGAAGAAGGCCGCGGGTGCCGCCCGCAGTGCCCACCTCGACGGGCACGGTGGGGTGGGCGGCGCAACCGCCAACCACAAGGCGACCCGCACCTTCCGGCGCAAGTCCGGCTGATATCGGGGCAGCGCGTCGGTGGCAACCTGACGTTCACTGCCCGGCGTTCACCGGTCGAGGATTACAGCTCGACCACCGAGCGGAGCACCTCTCCGCGGTGCATCTTGTCGAAGGCCGACTCGATGTCACCCAACCCGATCGTTTCCGAGACGAACTTGTCCAGCGGCAGCCGGCCCTGCAGGTAGAGCTCGGTGAGCACCGGGAAGTCCCGCGACGGCAGGCAGTCGCCGTACCAGGACGATTTCAGCGAACCACCGCGGCCGAAGAACTCCAGCAGCGGCATCTCCAGCGTCATGGTCGGGGGTGGGCACCCCGACCAGCACCACGGTGCCGGCCAGGTCGCGGGCGTAGAAGGCCTGCTTCCAGGTCTCCGGGCGGCCGACGGCGTCGATCGCGACGTCGACACCGAACCCGCCGGTCAGCGCCTGCACCGCCTCGACGACGTCACCGGCGCCGGCCAGCACCGTGTGCGTGGCGCCGAACTCCTTGGCCCAGGCCAGTTTTCGCTCGTCGGTGTCGATCGCGATGATGGTGTGCGCGCCGACCAGCCGGGCCCCGGCAATGGCGGCGTCACCCACCCCGCCGCAGCCGATGACGGCCACCGAGTCGCCGCGGGTGACATTGCCGGTGTTGATGGCCGCGCCGATCCCGGCCATCACGCCGCACCCCAGCAGGCCGGCAACCTTGGCGGGCACCTTGGGGTTGACCTTGGTGCACTGGCCGGCCGCGACCAGGGTCTTCTCGACGAACGCGCCGATGCCCAGCGCCGGGGACAGCGGGGTGCCGTCCGCGAGCGTCATCTTCTGCTGGGCGTTGTGGGTGGCGAAGCAGTACCACGGGCGGCCGCGCCGGCACGCCCGGCAGGAACCGCAGACAGCCCGCCAGTTCAGGATGACGTAGTCACCCGGCTGGACGTCGGTGACACCGGCGCCGACAGCCTCGACGATGCCGGCCGCTTCGTGCCCGAGCAGGTACGGGTAGTCGTCACCGATGCCGCCCTGCTTGTAGTGCAGGTCGGTGTGGCACACCCCGCACGCCTGCACCTGTACCAACGCCTCACCGGGTCCGGGATCGGGCACCAGCACGGTGGTCAGCTCGACCGGGGCGTCCTTGACGCGGGAGATGACGCCCTGGACCTCGTGCACCATGTACGGCTCCTTCTGCGGTGATCAGCGTTGACCGACCGAGAGTAACCACGGCGCCGCCGCGCCGCTGCCGCCCGCGCCCCCATCCCCGCCCGCGGACCCCTACCCAGACCGACACACCAACACTCACAGATCCGCGCCGTCAAGGGGTCAGGGGCGGGCGGCGATGCGGCTCATCTCGGCCCGCGACGCGACCTTGATCCGGTCCCGGCTGTGCGGGGCGCCGGCGGCGATCTCGTGCGCGTCGAGGCGGTCCCAGCCGGCAAAGTCGGTGACCGGCATGCCCTTTGACGTCAGCAGCGCGTCGAGCGCGGCGTCCGCGCGCTGCGGCGCCCTGGCCAGATCAGGGGCGTCGACCAGGAGGTTCGCCACGGTCTCCGCGGCGTCGGACTTGGTGTGGCCGATGAGGCCGACCGGCCCGCGCTTGACCCACCCGGTTGCGTAGATCCCGGGCAGCGGGTTGCCGTCCAGGTCGAGCACCCGACCGCCGTCGTTCGGCAGGATCAGCCGGCGGGTGTCGAACGGCAGGTCCTCGATCGCCTCCGAGCGGTAGCCGACCGCGCGGTAGACCGACTGCACGTCCCAATCGGTGAACTCACCCGTGCCGCGGACCGTGCCGTCGCCGGCCAGCTCCTGGCGTTCGGTGCGCAGCCCGACGACCTCGCCGTTCTCGCCCAGGATCTCGGTCGGGCTCTCCAGGAAATGGATATGGATGCGCCGGTGCGGCCCCGGCTCCGGATCGCGCATGGCCCACTCGCTGAGCACGTCGACGACCATCCGCAGCGACTTGCTCCGGGACAACGCGGCCTGGGACTCGGCGTCGAATTCCATCCCCTCCGGGTGCAACCAGCACCTGAACGTTGGGGGAGTGATCCAGCTCGCGCAGCTCCACCGGGCGTGAACTTGGCCTGCGCCGGCCCGCGGCGGGCGAACATGTGCACGTCGGTGACGGCGGAGTCGGCCAGCACCCGGTGCACGTGCGGGGGAATGTCGGTGTACAGCAGCTCGTCGCCGGTCCGCGCGAGCATCCGGGCCACGTCCAGCCCCACGTTCCCCACGCCGATGACGGCCACCGAGCGCGTCCGGCTGAGGTCCCAGACCTGCTCGCGATCCGGGTGCGAGTCGTAGAAGGAGACGAACTCGGCGGCGCCGTACGACCCGCGGAGATCCTCGCCCGGGATGTGCAGCGAGCGGTCCTGCTCGGCACCGGTGGCGAAGATGACGGCGTCGTAGAACTGCCGCAGTTCGTCGACCTTCACGTCGACACCGACATGCACGTTGCCGATGAACCGGATGCGCTCGTTCTCCAGCACGCGATGCAGGGCGACGACGATCTGCTTGATCCGCGGGTGGTCCGGCGCGACGCCGTACCGGATCAGCCCGTACGGGGTGGGCAGGCGGTCGAAGATGTCGACGCGAGCCTCAGGATCCTTGCTGGTGAGGATGTCGGCGGCATAGATACCGGCCGGTCCGGCGCCGACGATGGCGATCCGTAGGGGCAGGGTCATGCGGCTCTCCTCGAGGTTAGGTAACCCTTGCAGGCTAACGATGCGGAGCTCCACGACGGGCCCTTCGTGATCAAGGTCGCAGCCGCCGGGCACGCCGGACATCGGGCGGGTGTTGCCGTGGCACAGGCGATTTCGGCCGTGACGGGTCGCCCGGCCGGATGGTCAGGGCGTGACGAGCGGCACAGTCGGAAAGTAGGTCCGGTACCGCCCGGCGTCCCTGGTGAGCAGGGTGAGGGCGCTCACCGCGGCGTGCGCCCCGATGAAGAAGTCGGGCAGCGGCGAGGTCCGGGCCCCGCCGCGGCGGCGGTAGTCCCGGTAAGCCTTACCGGCGAGGAATCCGGCGACATAGGGCAGTGGCTCGCGACGGAAGATGTCGGCCGGCAGGGCGTCGTCGAGGTCCTCGATGCGGTCGTAGCCCACCGAGACCTCCGCGTACACGATGGGATTGACGAGCACCGGCCCGGTACGGACGGCGTTGGCCAGCGCTGCAGACGAACTGTCGAACCACACCGGGTCCTGCGTGGAGACGTCCAGCAGGACACTCGAATCGACCAGCGTGCCCTGTGTCGGGCACGCCGTCAGCCCTGGTGAGCGCGAGGATTTCGTCGGTGCTCATCCCGGTGGTGGCCGACCCGCTCAGTCTCGCCACCGCCTTGGCGCCGCGGTCGTTGACCTGGACCTTTCGCGGCACGATCGTCACTCTGCCACCGGAGACGATGAAGTCGACGTCGGTGTCGGGCAGCAATCCGTAGCGCTCACGGATCGCTTGCGGGATGGTGACCTGGCCCTTGGACGTGATCCTCACGGCACGATCGTACTCTTACTCTTACTGCCGCGAGTAATACCGCGGGCTCCGCCGCCGACACTGTGCGGCAGAGCGAACCCCACGTCAGTAGCCGGACCCACCCGCCAGCGACACCGCGCCGGTGGGGTGCCAGACCGTCTTGGTCTCCAGGAACGCCCGCATCCGCGCGGTCCCTGGTTCGCGGCCGAAGTCGGGCACCCGAGCGGGCGCATAGACCCGCTTGACGGTGCCGGCGGCGGCCCGTTCCAATTCGGTGCGCAACGCAGCCGAGGCACCGGTGACGTCCAGCGCATTGACGTCGCCGTGGGCGGCCAGGTGCGGGGCGATCTCGGCCGGATCGCCGGTCAGGATGTTGACCACGCCACCGGGCAGGTCGGAGGTGGCCAGCACCTCGGCCAGTGTGATCGCGGCAAGCGGCCGGGACCGGTTCGCGATGACGACGCAGGTGTTGCCGGAGGTGATGATCGGTGCGATCACCGACACCAGCCCGAGCAGCGGATCGTCCTGCGGCGCGATCACCGCAACCACCCCGGTCGGTTCCGGCGTGGAGAACGAGAAGTACGGCCCGGCAACGGGATTCGCGCCGCCGAACACCGCGGCGATCTTGTCCGTCCAACCCGCGAACTGCACCAGTCGGTCGATCGCCAGGTCCACGTCCCTACCGGCGGTGGCGTACCCGGCACCAATGACGCCGTGGACGCCACCGAGCAGGTCGACGAACTGCGCGCGCCGGCCCTCCAGCATTTCGGCGATCCGGTAGATCACCTGCCCCCGGTTGTACGCCGTCGCGCCGGACCAACCGCGAAAAGCCTTGCGCGCGGCCGAGACCGCATCCCTGGCGTCCTTCCGGGAGGCCTGCGCGGCGTTCGCGGCGAAGGCGCCGGAGGAATCCACCACCGGGTAGGTGCGACCCGACTCGGAGCGCGGGAATGCCCCGCCGATGTACAGCTTGTAGGTCTTCGCGACGCCGACCCGCGGGCCGTGATGCGTTGTGGCGCCGGCGGTCTCGGTGTTGCCGGCGTCGGCGACGACCTCCACCGCGTCGGCCAGCGCCTCCGCTTCCGCCAGTCGCTCGGCAACGGCCAGCGTCTCGGTGTCCGCCGCGTCGGTCCCCGCGCTGGCGCGTGATGTCGGCCGATCGTGCTCCGAGCGCCGGTCGTGGCACGACCGTCGTTGCGGTGGAAGAACTCTCGTCGACAAATTCATCGTCGGTGTCCAGGTAGGCGGACAGCCCGGACCGGCCGCCCTCCCGGCCGAAGCCGGATTCCTTGTACCCGCCGAACGCGGCCGTCGGGTCGAAGCGGTTGAAGGTGTTGGCCCAGACCACACCGGCGCGCATGGCCGAGGCCATCCCCAGGATGCGGGAACCCTTCTCGGTCCATACCCCGGCGGACAGGCCGTACGGGGTGTTGTTCGCCTTGGCCACCGCCTCGTCCGGCGTGCGGAAGGTGAGCACGGACAGCACCGGTCCGAAGATCTCCTCCCTGGCGATCCGCATCGATTGCGAGACGTCGGTGAAAACCGTTGGCGGGAAGTAGAAACCGCGGTCCGGGACGGGGCACGGCGAGGTCCACCTGGAGGCGCCCTCGGCGTCGCCGGCGTCGGTCAGCGAGCGGATCGTCGCCAGTTGGGCGGCCGAATTGATCGCCCCGACGTCGGTGTTCTTGTCCATCGGGTCGCCCAGCCGCAGGGTGGCCACCCGGGTCCGCAGCTTCTCGACCACCTCGTCGGCGACCGATTCCTGCACCAGCAGGCGGGATCCCGCGCAGCACACGTGGCCCTGGTTGAAGAAGATGCCGTTCACGATGCCTTCGACGGCCTGGTCCACCGGCGCGTCGTCGAAGATGATGTTGGCGGCCTTGCCGCCCAGTTCCAGGGTGATCTTGCGGCCGGTGCCGGCCAGCGAGGACTGGATCTGCTTGCCCACCTCGGTCGAGCCGGTGAACGCGACCTTGTCGATGCCGGGGTGATTGACCAGTGCCGCGCCGATGTCGCCCGCCCCGGTGATGATGTTCACCACCCCCGGCGGCAGGTCGGCGTCGGCGATGATCTCGGCCAGCACCAGGATCGACAATGGTGTGGTCTCAGCGGGTTTGATCACCACGGTGTTCCCGGCGGCCAGCGCCGGCGCGATCTTCCAGGCGGCCATCAGCAACGGGAAGTTCCACGGGATCACCTGGCCGGCCACCCCCAGTGCGCGCGGCGCCGAACCGAACCCGGCGTGCTGGAGTTTGTCCGCCCAGCCGGCGTGGTAGAAGAAGTGTGCGGACGCCGTGGGGACGTCGACGTCGCGGGATTCCTTGATCGGCTTGCCGTTGTCCAACGTCTCGACCACCGCGAGTTCCCGGGCGCGCTCGGCGATGCCCCTTGCGATCCGGAACAGGTACTTGCCGCGTTCGGCTCCCGAGATCCGTGACCACGTCTGCTCGTAGGCGGTGCGGGCGGCGGCGACCGCGTCGTCGACGTCCGCGATCGACGCTGTCGACACCGAGGCGAGTGCCTCCTCGGTGCCCGGGTTGATCGTCTTGACGTCGTCGCCGCGTCCGTCGACAAATCGGCCCCCGACGTACATCTGGTAGCGATCCTTGATCCGCCCGATGGCGGCGGATTCGGGTGCGGGCGCGTAGTCCCAGTCGAGGTGCGTCGAGGTGCTCGAAGCGGTAGGTGTCATCAGCTGATCAGTCCAGGGTGACGTAGTCGGGACCGGAGTAGTGGCCATCGGTCTGGGTGCGCCGTTGCATCAGCAGGTCGTTGAGCAGCGAGGAGGCGCCGAACCGAAAATAGAAGGGGTCCAACCACTCCGGGCCGGCCACCTCCTTGACCGCGACCAGGTACCGGATGGCGTCCTTGGTGTTCCGGATGCCACCGGCCGGTTTGACCGCGCGGCGCTCGCCGGTCTGCTCGAACCAGTCGCGGACCGCCTGCAGCATCACATGGGTCACCGGCAGGGTGGCCGCCGGGGAGATCTTGCCGGTGGAGGTCTTGATGAAATCGCCGCCGGCCAGGAGTGCCAACCATGACGCGCGCCGGACGTTGTCGTAGGTGGCCAGCTCACCGGTTTCCAGGATGACCTTGAGCCGGGCGCCGCCGCACGCGCCCTTCACCGCGACGATGTCCTCGTACACCTTGCCGTAGTGGCCGGCCAGGAAGGCCCCGCGGTCGATCACCATGTCGATCTCCGTCGCGCCGGCCTTCACCGCCACCTCGGTGTCCGCCAGTCGCACCGCAAGATCGGTCCGGCCGGTCGGGAAAGCCGTTGCCACCGAAGCGATCCCGACGCCGCTGCCGGCGAGCGCCTCGACCGCGACGCCGACCATGTCCGGATAGATGCACAGCGCCGCGACATGGGGGGTGTCCGGCCGGTCCGGATCGGGTCGGCGGCCCTTGGCCGCCAGCGCGCGGACCTTGCCAGGGGTGTCCGATCCTTCCAGCGTGGTCAGGTCGACCATCGAGATCGCCAGATCGATCGCCTGCTGTTTCGACGACTTCTTGATCGACCGGGTGGCCAGGCCCGCGGCGCGCTGCTCGACACCGACCGGGTCGACGCCCGGCAGGCCCTGCAGGAAACGCCGGAGGGACGACTCGTCGGCGGCGACATCGCGCAGGTGCGGTGGCAGTGCGACCGGGGGGTGTGACGGAGCCACTGAATCAGCGACTGTGCTCATCCGGCCATCCTAGGTGCGGTGCGGCCCGGCGGCGGTGACGCGAGTGGGCCCGCGGCCGGATACGGTCTCATCACCGCAGATCGCCCGCGCCCGGTCCACCTCCGGCAGCCATGACCCACCTGGAAAGCGAGCCCGCCCGTGAGCCCCGTCAGCCCGGCACCGCATCAGACACCGGACGACCTGGACGTGATCGTCGTCGATCACCCGTTGGCGGCCGCGCGGTTGTCCGTCATGCGGGATGCGCGCACGGACAACTCGGTGTTCCGGGCATGCCTGCGGGACCTGACCCTGATGTTGATCTACGAGGCGTCCCGGACGCTCACCGTCGAGCAGGTCCCGATCCACACCCCGGTGGCCCGCACCCTGGCCACCCGGCTGTCAAACCCGCCGCTGCTGGTGCCGGTGCTGCGCGCCGGCCTCGGCATGGCCGACCAGGCACACGCGCTGATCCCGGAGGCGCAAATGGGCTTCGTCGGGCTGGCCAGGGACGAGCAGACGCTGCTGCCCACCCCGTACATGGAGTCGCTGCCCGAGTCGCTCGCAGGCCGGCCCGTGTACGTCCTGGACCCGATGCTGGCCACCGGCGGGTCGATGGTGCACACCATCCGGTTGCTCACCGGGCGCGGCGCCACCGACGTCACCGCGATTTGCGCGCTGGCCGCACCCGAGGGTCTACAGACGCTGGCGGCGGCGAACCTGCCGGTCAGGGTGGTCACGGCGTCCGTCGACGAGCGATTGAACGATTCCGGCTACATCGTGCCGGGCCTGGGCGACGCCGGCGATCGACAGTTCGGCGCAGTTTGAGAATTGCTGCAACCATGCCATCGGGGCGATGCGTCTGAGGAGATGACGGCGCCATCATGAGCGAAAAGACAAGGGTGTGGTTTCAGTGACCTGGAAGTCCGGCACAAGGCACGCGCTGCTGGCGACCGCCGCCATCGCGCTGCTGGCCGCGCTGTCCGCGTGTGCCAGTAACAGCACGCCGGCCGCGGGGAGCAGCTCCAGCGAGTCTTCGGGCAGCGCGACGAGCGCGTCCGCGTCGGGTACGCCATCGAGCGGGGCGACCGGCACCGCGTCCGACCTTGAGGGCAAGACGCTGGTCGCGAAGGAGGTCACCGGGAAGTACACCATCGTTCCCGGCTCGACCATCTCGATCACCTTCCAGAACGGTTCGCTGGCCGCCAGGGCGGGATGCAACAACCTGTTCGGCAAGTACACGGTGTCCGGTGACGTGCTCAACGCCCCGCAGTTGGCGAGCACGATGATGGCCTGTGACGAGGCGCTGATGAAGCAGGACGCCTGGCTCTCCGCGTTCCTGGCCTCGTCCCCGACCTGGACCTACAGCGGCGGCACGCTCACCCTGACCAACGGCACGGACACCATCGCGCTGACCGAGGCGCCCACCGGTGCGGCCGCGCTGGAGGACACCGGCTGGAAGCTGGACGGGTTGCTCAGCCAGTCCGGCAGCACGGTGACGGCGCCCGACCCGGCCGTCACCGCATGGATCCGGTTCGCCGACGGTCAGGTGTTGGTCAACGACTCCTGCAACAGTGGTAGCGGAACCGCCAAGATCACCGACACCACCATCACCTTCGGTCCGATCGCGATGACCATGCGGGCCTGCGTCGGCCCCAGCGGCGATGTGGAGCCGGCGCTCGCCGCCGTGCTGCAGGGCACCACCACCTACACCCTGAAGGACGACCCGTCGGGCACCCTGCTGACGATCATGGCAACGGATGGCAAGACCGGGCTGCAGTTCACCGCCGATCCTGCGGTCGGCGCCGAGGCCATGGCGAGCATGACGGTGAGCCCCACCAGCTGAGGTTGCGGGCCGGGTTGGTCAGCCGGACAGGCCGACCAGCCCGGCGACCTCGGCCCGCAGTCGGCCCATCGCCTCCTCGGTCGCCGCGCGGGTGCGATCCCGAGCTCTTCGAGCGGGGTCGGTCGGGGTGACGATCTGCAGGTAGCACTTCAGCTTCGGCTCGGTGCCGGACGGCCGGACCACCACCCGGGCACGGGCCGTTCGCCAGCGCAGGCCGTCGGTCAGCGGCAGCAGGTCGACGGCATCGGTCACCGGCTCACCGAGCAGGGTGGTCGGGCGCCGCAATTCGGAGCCTGGCCATCGCGTCGGAGATCAGCGTCAGGTCCTCCACCCGCACGGACAACTGCCCGGTCAGCACCAGCCCGTGTTCCACCGCAAGGTCGGCCAGCCGATCGGTGATGGACCGGCCCGCTGCCTTGAGCCCGGCGGCCAGATCGCAGGCGACGACGGCAGCGGTGATGCCGTCCTTGTCGCGTACCCGGTCCGGGTCGACGCAGAGCCCCAGCGCCTCCTCGTACCCGAACACCAGACCGCTGCCGCGGCCGTCGCCGGCCCGGACGATCCACTTGAACCCGGTGAGCGTCTCGTCGTATCGCGCGCCGTGCGCGGCCGCGACCGACTTGAGCAGTTCGCCGGAGACGATCGTGGTGGCCACCAGCGGATCGGGGTGGGCGGCGCGATCCAGGCCGCGCAGCAGGTGGTCGCCCAGCAGCGCGCCGGTCTCGTCGCCGGTCAGCATCCGCCAGCCGTCCCCGTCCGGAATGCCGATGGCGCACCGGTCGGCGTCCGGGTCGAGGGCGACCGCCAGGTCGGCGGAGACGTGCTCGGCCAGTGCCAGCAACAGGTCGGTGGCGCCCTGCTCCTCGGGGTTCGGGAAGGACACGGTCGGGAAGTCCGCGTCCGGCCGGGCCTGCTCGGGCACCACATGCACGTCGGTGATGCCGGCCAGATGCAGTGCCTTGACGGCTGTTTCGCCGCCGACGCCGTGCAGCGGGGTGATCGCCACCCGCAGGTCCGCAGCCGCGGCCGGGCTCAGCGAGGGCGCCAGCGACCCGGCCCGATCCAGGTAGGCCTGCAGCAGGTCATCGGGCCACCGCCGCAGTCCCGGCGATGTCGGGGCGATGTCGATGGACACCGCCGGGCGGCGCTGCGGCGATGGCGGCCTCGATCTGCTGGTCCTGCGGGCCGATCAGCTGCGCACCCTGCTCGAGGTAGACCTTGATCCCGTTGTCCCGCGGCGGGTTGTGCGACGCGGTGATCTGCACACCGGCGGCCGCGTCCAACTCCCGGACGGCGAACGCGGTCAACGGGGTGGGCAGCGGCCCCGGGGCGAGCAGCACCGAGAAACCCGCCGCGGCAAGCACTCCGGCGACATCGGCGGCGAATTCCGCGGACCGGTGCCGGGCATCGAAGCCGACCACCACCGGACGGCCGCGATGTCCGCCGGCGGTCAGGAACGCCGCGAGACCGGCGGCCGCACGGCGCACCACCGCCAGGTTCATCCCGGCCGGGCCGGCCCGCAACGGTCCACGCAGCCCTGCGGTGCCGAACGTCAGCGGCGCCGCCATCCGCTCGGCGAGGTCGTCGACGGCACCCGGACGGCCGCCCATGGCGTCGGCCAGCACCCGTTGCAGCTCCTGACGATCCGACGGCGATGGGTCGTCGGCGATCCACCGCATCGCCGCGTCCCGGAGCACCGGGGTGAGGGTGCCGCTCATCGTGCGTCCGGTCCGGTCATGCGCGGGCGATCAGCTCGGCGAGCAGGTCACCCATCGCCGATGCCGCCGCCCGCCCGGTTTCCAGCACCTCGGCGTGGTTCAGCGGTTCGCCCGTCATCCCGGCGGCCAGGTTCGTCACCAACGACAGACCGAACACCTCGGCTCCCGCCTCCCGCGCGGCGATCGCCTCGAGCACCGTGGACATGCCGACCAGGTCCGCGCCCAGTGTGCGCAGCATCCGGATCTCGGCGGGGGTCTCGAAATGCGGTCCGGGCAGCTGCGCGTAGACCCCCTCGGTCAGCGTCGGCTCGATATCGACGGGCCAGTGCGCGCAGCCGCGGCGAGTACAGATCGGTCAGGTCGACGAAGTTCGCTCCGGAGATCGGCGAGGTCGCGGTCAGGTTGAGGTGATCGGAGATCAGCACCGGGTCTCCCGGGGCCATGCCCTCGCGCAGCCCGCCGGCCGCGTTGGTCAGCACGATGAGCCCGGCTCCGGCCGCGACGGCGGTGCGGACGGCGTGCGCCACCGCGGCCACCCCGCGGCCCTCGTACAGGTGAGTGCGGCCCAGCAACACCAGCGCGCGTTTGTCGCCGACCGGGATGGACCGGATCCGCCCGGAGTGACCGGCCACTCCCGGCGCGGTGAACCCGGGAAGGGTGGTGACATCGACCTCAGCGGTGGGTGTGCCCAGCCGGTCGGCGGCCGGCGCCCACCCCGAGCCCATGATCAACGCCACGTCGTGGTGCAGCACTCCGGTGGCCCGCGCCAGCGCGCTGGCGGCCTCCTCGGCCTGGGCCCGGGTCTGGGTCGCAGCGTCGATCGACATGGTCGGTGAGCGTAGTCGTGCTTGCCGGGATCGCGCCGAGGTCAGGCCTCAGCGCGGGACTGCCACCGCGATGGTGCGGGCGGCGTCGGCGCTGGCGCCGGCGTCCAGTGACACGGGGCGGCGGACACCCCCGCCGCGGAAGAGCTGGCCGCGTCGGCGATCAAGCCGGACACCGAAAAAGCCTGCCACGGCGGCGATCAGCGCGACGAGGACGGCGAGCAGGATCCGGTTCCGGCTGCGATTCCGGTGGCGCGGTTTCCGGAAGCGGGGCGAGCGATGCGGCCGCGTCCTGGGCCCACGGTGGCGGCGGGAGCGGCGGCGCCGATGGCGCGACATACCGCGGAATCTGCTGGGCCGATGCCGATGCCGATGCCGATGCCGACTGCGGCGGCGCTGACCGTCCCGGTGGCGGCGGGTACGGGGCCCAGCCCTGCGGGCCAGGGCCGGCGGCCGCCGCGGGCCGGATCGATTGCCCTGCGGGCGGTTCCCCGCGTGCCGTACGGGTGCGGCGGGGTCGCCACCGGTGGTCGGGTGCCCGGCGGGGGTTGGGACGCCGAATGCGGCGGCGACTGAGGTACCGAGTGCGGCTGCGATACCGAATGTGACGCCGAAGCGGCGGGCGGGCGGAGGGTGCCACCCGGCGACGTGCGCGGGATCCTGGTGATCAGCGCCAGGTGGGTGCCCGAGGGATCGTCGGCGATTCCGCGCATGATCGTCAGCGACTTCTCGATCCGCATGCGAAGTTGCGGGGTCTTGACCAGCAGCCCGGAGATCACCGCGCCCAGCCGGCCGGAGTGCGGGTGGGGTGGCACCGGATCCTTGACCACCGAGGTGAGGGTGGCGATCGCGGTGCCCTGGTCGAACGGTGGTCGGCCCTCGACGCAGGCGAACAGCAGCCCGCCGAGACCCCAGGCGTCCGAGATCGGACCGGCCGGGACCCCGCTGGCCACCTCCGGCGCGATATAGGCGGGCGAGCCCAGCAACAGGCCGGTGGCCGTCATGGTCTGTTCGCCGGAGCTGCGGGCGATCCCGAAGTCGGTCAGTTTGATCCGGCCGTCGTCACAGATCAACACGTTGCCCGGCTTGACGTCCCGGTGGGTGATCCCGGCCGCGTGCGCGGCCAGCAGACCGGAGGCGACGGCCACTCCGATGGTGGCCGCCTGCCCGTCGGGCAGCCGGCCGACCTGTTTGATCACCTCGGCCAGCGACCTGGCGCGGAGCAACTCCATCACGATGACCGGACCGGTGTGCAGGGTGAGGATGTCGAACAGCGTGATGACGTAGGGGTTCGACAACGCGGCGACGGCCCGCGCCTCGCGCAGGGTCCGCTTCTGCAGTTGCTGGACCTCGCTCAACGGCATTCCCCGCGGGAAGTCGATTTCCTTGATCGCCACCTGACGGTGCAGCACCTCGTCGGTGGCCGCCCACACCGTGCCCATCGAACCCTTGCCGATCACCGACTTCCAGCCGGTACCGCCCGGCCAGGGTCCGACCGCCCGGCGGTAGCCCGGGCGGGGACGGCGGGGCGGCTGGGGTCATGTCGTCATAGTGCCAAAGCCGCAGGGGTTTCCGGCGCTGTTGCGTGCGCCACCCGGGCAGGCCCGTGCCAGATTGGTGGGTGACTGGGAGGTGTCGGTGATGAGCACTCGGCGCAGGACGTTGGTGCTGGGCACGGTGCTGGCGGTGGTGCTCGGCGGGGGGCTGTTCGTCGTCGGCAGACTCACGGCGGGCACTCCGGCCGATACAGCCGACACCCAGGCCGAGCAGGACAGCAACTACCAGGCGGGGCACAGCGCCGGTTATCTCGAGGGGCTCGGCGTCGGTCAGGCGCAGGGTCGCCAGGAGGGCAGGGCCCTGCAGGAAGGCGCCGCGCTGCCCGCCGGCTCGCGGCAACCGGTGCAGGACGCCTTCGCGGCCGGGTACACGGCGGGGGCGAACGATGTCTTCGGCCAGTACGACGGCGGCTGGTACCTGTCCACCCCCTATCTCGTCACCGTCGAGCAGGGCACCACCCCGATCGCCTACCGCATCGCCTCGCGGACGGCGTTGCAGCCCGGCGTCGACTACTACCTCTGCCCGAACGGCCACGACCTGTGCCAGCAACCACGGCCCGCCGGGTAGCGCGCCGCGCGGTGGGAGTCGTCGCTGCGACGGCTACGGAATCGGTGCAGAAAAATGCCGGCTTACTTGAAGGCGCAACTCGCCGCTGTTCGTTCTACCGTCCGGAGGTCGGCGTGACCCGGCGCCGCGGACCCCAACGGATCGGTGGTGCTGACGGATGACCCGGATCGGCGTCAATGTGGACGGCGTCCTGCGCAATGACGACGTGGAACCACGACTGCTGCTGGTGCACTGGTTGCGGGACAAGCTCGGCCTGGTCGGCACTCCGATCGGCTGCGACACCTCCAATTGCGGTGCCTGCACGGTGCTGTTGGACGGCCACAGCGTGAAGTCGTGCAGTGTGTTGGCGGTGCAGGCCGACGGCGCGCGTATCACCACGATCCAGGGCCTGGCCAACGGAGAATGGCACCCGGTGCAGACCGCTTTCAAACAATGCCACGGCCTGCAGTGCGGGTACTGCACGCCGGGAATGGTGCTCGCCGCGGTCGACCTGCTCACCGACAACCCCGACCCCACCGATCGCGAGATCCGGGAAGGCTTGGAGGGCAACATCTGTCGATGTACGGGCTATCAGAACATCGTCGCCTCGGTGGCGCACGCCGCGCAGCTGATGAAGCAGCCGTCGGCGGAAGAGCCCGTGCTGGCGACGGAGTCGGCCCGATGACCGGGACCCTGCCGCGCTCGACGGTGACGAATCCGGCGGTCGGCCAATCGGTTCGGCGCAAGGAGGACGCCCGGTTGCTGACGGGTGCCACCAACTGGACGGACAACATTCAACTGCCGGGTGCCCTGCACATGGAGTTCGTCCGCAGCCCGTTCGCACACGCCCGGATCAGCCGCATCGATCTCACGCCCGCGCTGGCGATGCCCGGGGTTGTCGCGGCGTTCAGCGCCGACGAACTGGGTGACGACAACGCCAAGGTGCTCTGCGTCTGGCCGGTCGTCGACGACATCGTCATGCCCGAGTTCCCGGCGCTCGCGGTCGGCGAGGTCCGGCACGTGGGCGACTGCGTTGCGGTCGTGCTGGCCACCGACCGGTACCTGGCCGCGGATGCGGTGGAGGCCGTCGAAGTCGACTACGAACGGCTGCCACCGCTGGTCGACATGGAGGCCGCGCTGGCCGACGGCGCGCCGCTGGTGCATACCTCGGCCGGCACGAATCGCTGCTACACCAAGCACTATGCGTGCGGGGACTACGACAAGGTGGCCGCGGCAGCCGATGTCGTCGTCAAGCGGCGGTTCGTTCAGCAGCGGCTGATCCCGTCACCGATGGAGCCAAGGGCGGTCGTCGCCTCCCCGATGGGGACCAGTGGCGAGCTGACCGTCTGGACGTCCACCCAGATCCCGCACGTGCTGCGGGTGGTGATGTCGCTGGCGACCGGCATCCCGGAGAACAGGCTCCGGGTGATCGCCCCCGACGTGGGCGGCGGCTTCGGGTCGAAACTCCAGGTGTACCGGGAGGAGATCCTGGCGACGAAGCTGGCGAACCGGCTGGGCCGGCCGATCAAATGGACCGAGTCCCGCAGCGAGAACATGGTGGCCACCCACCACGGGCGCGACCAGCTCCAGTTCATCGAAATGGCGGCCACCCGGGACGGCCGGATCCTCGGGATGAAGGTGGAGTTGCTGGCCAACATGGGCGGCTACCTGCAGCTGCTCACCCCCGGGATTCCGCTGCTCGGCCAGACCATGTTCAACGGCATCTACAAGATGGACGCCTACGACTTCACCTGCACCGGCGTCTTCACCACGACGACCCCGACCGACGCCTACCGGGGCGCCGGGCGGCCCGAGGCCACCTTCGCGATCGAGCGGATCGTCGATGAACTGGCGGCCGAATTGTCGATCGATCCGATGGATCTGCGGCGCCGGAATTGGATCCGTCACGAGGAGTTCCCGTACACCACCGTCACCGGCGAGACCTACGACACCGGGAACTACGAGGCCGCCACCGCAAGGGCGATGGAGCTGTTCGGCTACGACGGCCTGCGCGCCGAGCAGCATCGCCGCGCCGCCGCGGGCGATCCGGTCCGGCTGGGTCTGGGGATTTCGACCTTCACCGAGATGTGCGGGCTGGCCCCGTCCCGCTGGCTGGCCGAGATGAAGTACGCCGCCGGCGGCTGGGAGCACTGCACGATCCGGATGCTGCCCACCGGCAAGGTCGAGTTGGTCACCGGGACCTCCCCGCACGGCCAGGGCCACGCCACGGCCTGGAGCCAGATCGCCAGCGACAACCTGGGCGTCCCGGTCGACGACATCGAGGTGGTGTTCGGCGATACCAGGCAGGCGCCCTACGGCATGGACACGTATGGCTCCCGGTCGTTGGCCGTCGGTGGGCTGGCGATCGTCAACGCCGCGGAGGCCCTGGTGGCCAAGGCAAGGGCGATCGCCGGGCACCTGCTCGAGGTGAGCCCGGATGATCTCGAATTCGTGGACGGGTCGTTCCGGGTCAAGGGCGACCCGGATTCCGCGACGACGATCCAGGCCGTCGCCTGGGAGGCGTTCACCTCGCACAACCTGCCCGATGGCATCGACCCCACCCTGTTCGGCCAGGCGACCGTCGATCCGCAGGTGTTCTCCTACCCGCACGGCACCCACCTGTGTGCGGTGGAGGTGGACACCGAGACCGGGATGACCACCGTCCGGTCCTACGTCGCCGTCGACGACGTCGGCGTGCAGGTGAACCCGATGATCGTCGAGGGCCAGATCCACGGCGGCATCACCCAGGGCATCGCGCAGGCGCTGTGGGAGGGCGCCGTCTACGACGCCGATGGCAACCTGGCGACCGCGTCGCTGGCGGACTACCTGCTGCCGACCGCTGCCGACGTGCCCACCTACGTCACCGACACCACCGAAACGCCGTCCTCCACGCACCCGCTCGGCACCAAAGGCGTCGGAGAGGCGGGCACCATCGCCTCCACCCCCGCGGTGATCAACGCGATCATCGACGCGCTCCGGCCGTTGGGGGTCACGGACGTCACCATGCCGGCCACCCCGGAAGGGGTCTGGCGAGTCATCCAGGCCGCTTCGGGCGCTGCCGCCGCGGGTACCCCAGCGACTGCTGGAGGTGCGGCATGATCCCGTCGACGTTCGACTACGTCCGGGCGACCTCCGTCGACGAGGCCGTCGGCGCACTGGCCGGCGGCGGCGAGGATGCCAAGGTGATCACCGGCGGGCAGTCCCTGTTGCCGCTGCTGCGGACCCGGCTGGCCGCGCCGAGCCTGCTCGTCGACTGCGGGCGGATCGAGGAGATGCGCGGAGTCTGCGACACCGGGGACTCACTGGTGATCGGCGCTGCCACCACCCACCACGAGGTGCTGCACGATCCGCTGGTGCGCGAGCATGCGCCGCTGGTGGCCATCAGCACGGCGACCGTCGCGGATCCCGCGATCCGGCACCGCGGCACCTTCGGCGGGTCGCTGGCGCATGCCGATCCGGCCGGGGACCTCCCCGCCGTCGCGGTGGCGCTGGACTGCACCATGATCGCGGTCTGTCCCGGCGGCCGCCGGGAAATCGCGGCCGCGGACTTCTTCCTCGATTACCTGACCACCGCGCTGGCCTTCGACGAGGTGCTGATCGCGGTCCGGGTACCCAAGCTCGGCCCGGGCTGGGGGTACGACTACCAGAAGTTCCATCGCACCGCGCAGTCGTGGGCCATCGTCGGGGTCGCGGCGGCCGTCAAACGAGAGAACGGCAGCATCGCCGAGGCGAGGGTCGCGCTGACCAACATGGGACCGACGCCGGTTCGGCTGGCGGCCGTCGAGCAGGAGTTGAGCGGCACGCGGGCGGCCGTCGACGCCGTCGGTGAGGCCACCACCGGCGCGGCCGACGGCACCAGCCCGACCAGTGAGGTGCACGCGCAGGCCGACTACCGGCGGCACCTGGCCCGGGTGTTGACCCGGAGGGCGGTGGTCACCGCGGCCGGCATCGGTTGACAGATCGCTTCGCGGTGTCGCCGTGACGGTGTTCACGGTGTCGCCGTGACGGTGGTCGAGCGGGATCCGATAGTGGCCGCACGCAGTCAGGGAATCAGGCCGCGGACGCCAGGATCGAGCCGGTCACCTGCGTCGGTGCCTCGAGGGTGGCGAACTCCGAGACGACCAACTCGGCGAAAGCCGGGTTGTCGGTCAACCCGCCGAACAGCGGTGTCGACCGGGACAGGTCGGCTGCCGCCCGTGATGCGAACACGTAGATCCCGCCGAACGTCGCGGTATCCCGGTCGGCGAGCCAGATTTTCGCGGTCAACCCCGGCCATTGTCGGAAGCGGGCGGCCAGCCGCTCCGCCATCTTCTCGTAGTCGTCAGGATTCATGCCCTGCAGCCGGAAGGTGACAATTCTGATGTACATCCGAAACTCCTGACCCATCGTCGGTGCCGCGGGCGCGGCAATGCCATCGAAAGTAGCTGTGGTCAAACAGCTGTCGCATCGGCAAAGTGCTCCATCGCGGGGTGGAGAAATCGCTCCACCATCTTGCGCCGGTACCGGTAGCTGCGCGTTAGGTTGATTCGATGCAGCGCGACCGGGCGAGCACGCCCATGGCCGATCGGCTGGAGCGGGCTGCTGCGGATCAGTTCGTCGGACGGGACCGGGAGCGTGCCCAGCTGGCCGGCCTGCTCGTCCGGGGATCTGGTCCGGCCGTGGTCTTCGTCTCCGGCCCGGGCGGGATCGGTAAGTCGGCGTTGGTCACGGCGACCGTTGCCGACCTGGCGCTGCCGGTGGTGACCTTGGACGGCCGGATGATCGAACCGACGCCGGGCGGCTTTCTCTCGGCAGTGGCCGACGCCGTCGGATCCGGTCCGATCGGGTCCGCCGCCCAGGCGGGTGGTGAACTGGAGTCCCGCGGGGTCGCGGTGCTGGTGGTGGACAGTTACGAACGGCTCAACCTGCTGGATGCCTGGCTGCGCAACGAATTTCTTCCCGCGCTGCCGGCGGATTCGACGACGGTACTGGTCGGTCGCCGGCCGACGAATGTGGCCTGGCGGACGGCACCGGGCTGGCGTTCGACTGCTGGCCGAGGTGGTGGTCGGCGAGCTGGCCGACGACGATGCCGCCGCGCTGGTCGCTCGGCGTGGGCTTGCCGAGGACGGCGCCGCACGCGTTCGGCATTTCGGACGAGGGCACCCGCTGGCCCTGGAAATGGCAGCCGAGGCGGTGGCCAGGCACGCCGATCTCGACCTCTCGGACGGGCCGCCCGGGGAGGTCGTCGAGGCGTTGTTCGAGCTCCTGATCGACGATCTCGACCCCGCCGAACGGCGCACGGTCGAGGCGGCGGCAATCCTGCGCAGGGTCACCCGGCCGTTGCTGTCCGCCGTGCTGGACCGGGACGGACAGGACGTCGACGCCGCCTGGCGGACCCTCCGCGAGCTGCCCTTCACCTCGATGAGCCGGATCGGGATCGAACTGAATCCGTTGGCGCGCAACGTGATCGCTGGCGGATTGGAGATCAGGGAACCGGGGTATGTGGCTGATGTGCGGCGCCGGGCCGCCGCGGCGGCGCTGCGTGCGGCGGGCACCGGGCGGAGCTGGGACGCGACCGCCGACCTGCTGAACCTCGTGCAGAATCCGGTGATCCGCAACAGCTATCTGCCGCCGGGTGACCAGCAGCACCCTGTTGAACCCGCCGTCCGGGACGATCGCGAGTCCATCCTCGCGATCACCGAACAGTACGACGGCCACGAGGGTGCAGTAGCCATCGAGCACTGGTGGAAGGCGCACCCTGGAGTGCTTCGTGGTCGGCCGGGGGCCGGTCGGTGAGGTCACCGCCTACAGCGCTGTCGTCCGGCTGGCCGAACTCGACAGGCACTTGACGCAGTCGGATCCTGCCGTCGCCGCCGTCCTGCAGCATCTTCAAGCGCACCCGTTGCTGCCGACGAATGAGGCACTGCTGCACCGCAGAGCACTCGGCCGGCGGCGCGGTGAACGACCGTCACCCGAAGTCGGCGCGATGGTGGTCGACCTGAAGCGCCTGTACCTGCAACTGCGGCCGCAGTTGGCCCGGGTATACGCGGTGGTCGGCGACTGGGACGCTGTCGCCCCCGCCATGCGCGTCATGGGGTTCGGCCGAGCGGCACCCGAGATCCATATCGGTGCAACCACTTTCCACGTCTGCGTACTTGACTTCGGGGCCGGCAGCGTCGACGGCTGGTTGGCCCAGCACGTGTTCGTGGAGTCCGGGAGTACGTCCGTCGCCGACCCGCAGGACGGCGGCATCTCGCTCCTGCCTCCCGCCGAACGCCCGCCCGTTGCCCGGCTGAGCGCCCGCGAACGCGAGGTGTTGGCGGCGCTCGCCGACGGACTGACCAACATGGAGTTGGCGGAGCGGCTGTTCATCAGTGAGCGCACCGCCAACCGGCATCTGAGCAACATCTTCACCAAACTCGGGGTACGGAACCGGACTTCGGCAGCTCGGATCGCGATAGAGGCCGGGCTGGCCGGCTGACATGGAGTGGATGCTCCATCACCAGAAATGGAGCATCCGACCGATGAGCCGCCGGGCCGGCAATTTCTACTGTCACAGCATGACAAACACCCTCTCCCGTCTCGAATCGGCTGATTCGACGGACACGACCCACGTCCAGGACATCGACTTCGCCGCCGTCGAAGCATTCGCCGGCCAGGTCATCAACGATTTCGCCGGGGCCGCCACGACGGCGATGACCGTGATCGGCGACCGCTTGGGCCTTTTCGACGCGATGACGGGGACCGGTCCGGTCAGCCCCGCCGAACTCGCCGCGCGAACCGGGCTGCACCCGCGGTTGGTCGCCGAATGGCTTTCCTCGCAGGTGGTCTCGGGCTATGTGCGGCACGATGCGGCCACCGGCCGGTTCGAACTCCCGATCGAGCACGCGATGGCGTTGTCCGTGGCCGCGTCACCGGCGTACGTCGTCGGTGCGGCCGAAGTGGTGTCGGGACAGTTCGCCACCCTTGGGCACCTGGAGCGGGCCTTCCGCAACGACGGTGCGGTGGACTACGCGCATTTCCCGGACACCGTGACGCATGGCATCGAGCGATTCTTCCGCACCGCGTACGCCCATCATCTTGTTCGATGAATGGTTTCCGGCCATCGACGGACTGGTCGGGAAGCTGGCCGACGGCGCCAGGGTGGCGGACATCGGGAGCGGGCACGGGGCGGCGACGTTGCTGATGGCGCAGGCCTGGCCACGGTCGACATTCACCGGGTTCGACCTGGACGAGCGGGCGATCGCGGTGGCGCGCTCCCGGGCGACGGCCGCTGGTGCGCCCGCCACCGTCGGCTTCACGGTTGCCGACGCCGCCGGATTCGGTCCCGGCCCTTACGACGTTGTCACGTTCTTCGATGCCCTGCACGACCTCGGGGACCCGGTTGCCGTGCTGCGCCGCGCCCACGATCTGCTCACCCCCGGCGGGATCGTCGTCGCCGTCGAGCCGTGGTCGACCGATCGGCTGGACGACAGCATCGGCAACCCGATCGCCAGGCTCAATTACGCGATCTCCACGTCGATGTGCACCCCGACGTCGCTGGCGCAGCCGGGCGCCTTCGGGCTGGGCACCTCCGGCGGGCTCGACCCACCGGTTGGAGTTGCTCACCGCCGCGGGCTTCGTCGACGCGCGGGTGGCCGTCGACACCGGCCAGCACCTGGTGCTGACGGCCCGCGTGGCCCAGTGAACGCCAGCCTGATGCCGGCAGCCGACCCTTTGTTCGCCGGCCTTGACTCGGCTGGACCGCAGCGATCAGGGTTGGTCGTGCGCCGTCCCGTCACCATCACGCTGGACCCGCGGGAAAACGGCCCGCGCAGGTTCGCCAACGGCGGGTTCGGCAGCGGGGTGCTGGCCGGGCTCGTCGGGGGCACCGCCACGGTCACCCTCAGGGCGCCACTGCCGGTGGGTGTGCCTCTCGACGTGCGGGTCACCGAAGTGGCGTCGACCTGATGGCGGGGTCCGCGCACCTGGCCGGCGCCGTCACCGCGGATCCGTTTGTCCTCTCGCCGCCCTACGTACCGACCATGGTGGAGGCGGAGCAGGCACGTCGAGCACACCCGTTTCGGGGCGTGCGGACGCCCCTGTCCGACTGTGTCGTCTGTGGCGCCGAGCGGGTGGACGGGTTGCGCGTCAGCTTCGGTCCGATCCCGGGTCGACCGGAACTGTTGGCAAGTCCCTTCGTGCCGACCGCGTCCTGGGCCGTCGACGGGGTGGTGCGACCGGCCGCCGTCTGGGGTGCGCTGGATTGCCCAAGCTATCCGGTGGAGGCAGTTCGTCGGGGCCGGATGGCCCTGCTCGGTCAGTTGGCGGCCCATCGCCGTCGGGAGGTGCTGGTCGGCGAGGAGCTCATCGCCGTTGGCTGGACCGAGTCCATCGGCAACCGATCCTTCAGGACGGCGAGCGCACTCGTCGACGCCGGGGGCAAGGTCGTAGCGTCAGCGCGGGCGGTGTGGATCCAGCTGGAACGGGTTCCGGACGCGCTGGCCGCTGACTGAGCGGCCCCGGGTCGGGCGATCTGGTGGAATCACAGCAATGGCTGCCACCGAACCGCGCGACCTGTCGTTGACCAGCGGGCACGCGGGCCGGCTGCGGGTGTACCTGGGTGCGGCCCCGGGGTGGGCAAGACCGTCGACATGCTGTCCGAGGGCCGCCGCCGGGCGGCTCGCGGCACCGATGTGGTGATCGGGCTGTACGAGACGCACGGCCGGGAGTTCACCGCGGAGCAGGTCGGTGACCTGCCCGTCATCCCGCGGAAGATCGTCGTGCACCGCGGCGTGCAGGTTGACCGAGATGGACGTCGATGCGGTGCTGGCCCGGCACCCGCAGGTCGCCCTGGTGGACGAACTGGCGCATACCAACGCGCCCGGGTCGGCGCACGAGAAGCGTTGGCAGGACGTGCAACAGCTGCTGGACGCCGGGATCGACGTGATCACCACGGTGAACATCCAGCACCTGGAATCGCTCAACGACGTGGTCGCCGCGATCACCGGGATCACCCAGGCCGAGACGGTGCCGGACGCGGTGGTGCGCGCCGCCGAGCAGATCGAACTGGTCGACATGACCCCGCAGGCGCTGCGCCGGCGGATGGCGCACGGGCACATCTACCCGGCCGAGCGGATCGACACCGCGTTGGGCAACTACTTCCGGGAGGGCAACCTGACCGCGCTGCGGGAGTTGGCGTTGCTGTGGGTGGCCGACCGGGTGGAGGAAGGGCTGGACCGGTACCGGGCCGAGCACGGCATCACCGGTACCTGGGCGGCCCGGGACCGGATCGTGGTGGCGTTGACCGGTGGCCCGGAGGGCGCGATGCTGCTGCGTCGCGGGGCGAGGATCGCCGGGCGCAGCACCGGCCGCGCGCTGATCGCGGTACACGTCGTCCGTGCCGACGGAACTGCCGACCCCGGATCGTCCGACATCGAACGGCATCGGATCCTGGCCGAGGATCTCGGCGGCAGCCTGCAACTCGTGGTCGGTGACGACGTCGCCGGGACGGTGCTGGAATTCGCCAGGTCGGTGAACGCCACCCAGATCATCGTGGGCGTCTCCCGGCACGGCCGGTTCGCGCAGCTCTTCCGGCCCAGCACCGTCAACGAGATCGTCAAGGGCTCGGGCGACATCGATGTGCACGTCGTCACCCATCCGCGGGCGCGCGCCCACCGTCGGCTGGTTCGCCCGGACGCCGGGCCCCGCGGCTGGTGGTCGTGGGCCGCCGCCGTCCTGCTGCCGGTCGTGCTGGCGGCGGCCTTGCTGCCGTTCCGCGGCACCCTCACGTTGAGCACGGTGTTGTTGATCCTGTTGCTGGGTGTTCTCGGCAACGCGCTGGTCGGTGGAGTGGCGCCGGCGGCGCTGGCGGCGGTCATCGCCGGGCTGCTGGCCAACCTGCTGTTCACCCCGCCGATCGGTTCGTTCACCATCGCGCAACCCGAGAACGCCTTTGCGCTCGCCGTTTTCGTGGTGGTGGGGGTGACGGTTGCGTCCGTCGTCGATCGCAGTGCGGCGCGCGCCCGGCAGGCCGCCCGGGGTAGGGCCGAGGCCCAGCTGGTCGCGGCGGCGGCAACCGCGGTGCTCAACACGGCCGACCCGGTGCATGCCGTGCTGGAGCAGGCCAGGGTGGGCTTTCAGATGACGTCGGTGGTGTTGCTGTCGAGCCAGGGGAATCGGCCCGGCGAGTACCGGGTGGTCGGGTCCGCGGGCGCCGAGGTCGCTGCCGACAGTGCCGCCGTCGTCAACCCGGATCTCGCCGACGTCGCGGTGCCGACCGGTGGGTCAGCGTCGGGTGGGTCGGGATCGGACGGGTCGGGTTCGGATGGGTTGGGATCGGGCGGGTTGGGATCGGGCGGGCCGGGATCGGGCGGGTCACCGGGATGGCTACTGGCGATGTACGGTCGGCCGCTACCGCCGTCCGATCGGCGGTTGGTGGAGGTGTTTGCCGTGCAGGCCGTGCTGGCCGTCGAGCGGGAACGGCTGACCCGGGAGGCCGAACAGGGCGAGCGGCTGCGGCAGGCGGACAAGGTGCGCACGGCGGTGCTGGCCGCGGTCTCGCATGACCTGCGGAACCCGTTGGCCACCATCAAGTTCGCCATCTCCAGTGTGCGGGATCAGCGGGTGGACTGGACGGCCGCCGACCGGGAGGAGCTGCTGGCCACCGCCGACACCGCGGCCGATCAACTCGATGGCCTGCTGGCCAACCTGTTGGACCTGTCCAGGCTGCAGACGGGTGTGCTGACGCCTGTGCGTCGGCCCTGCTCGGTGGACGAGGTGGTGCACCGAGCGCTGATCGGGTTGCCGGGCGACCGCATCCAGGACGACATCCCCGACGACCTGCCGCTGATCGACACCGACGCCGGTCTGCTGGAACGGGTGATCGCCAACATCAGCGCGAACGCGGTGCGGTATTCGCCGGACGGTTCCCGGGTGCGGCTGTTGGCCGGTGTGATCGCGGACGAGCAGGGGCGGCGCGTGCAGATCCGGGTGGTTGACCACGGACCCGGGGTGCCGGCCGGCGAGCGGGGAGTGATGTTCGCGCCGTTCCAGCGGCTCGGTGACGTCCCGCAGGGTTCGGGAGTGGGGTTGGGGCTCGCGGTGGCCCGTGGGCTGGCCGAGGCGGTCGGTGCCGGCATCGAGGTCGACGACACCCCGGGAGGAGGGTTGACGATGATCGTCACCGTGCCGATCGCCGAGGACGACCGATGAGCCGAGTACTGGTGGTCGACGACGACAGAGCGTTGGCCCGCGCGCTGGCGATCAACCTGCGCGCGCACGGGTACGACGTGGCGCTGGCCCACGACGGGCGGGCCGCGCTGACCGAGGTTGCTCGGACTCACCCTGCGGTGGTCGTGCTCGATCTGGGGCTGCCGGATCTCGACGGCATCGAGGTGCTCGCCGGGATCCGCGGCTGGTCGGCGGTGCCGGTCATCGTGCTGTCGGCGCGGTCGACGTCCGCGGAGAAGGTGGAAGCGCTGGACGCCGGCGCGGACGACTACGTCACCAAGCCGTTCGGGATGGACGAACTACTGGCCAGGGTGCGGGCGGCGGTGCGCCGCGGTGCGCCGCCGGCCACCGAAAAGGTCGAGCAGGTCGTCACCGCCGATTTCACTGTCGACCTGAGCGCTCACCGGGTGCTGCGGGACGGCGAACCGGTACGGCTGACGCCGACCGAGTGGTCGTTGCTGGAATTGCTGGTGCGGCACAGCGGGAAACTGGTCCCGCAGAAACAGCTGCTCACCGAGGTGTGGGGGCCTGCGTACGAGACCGAAACCCATTACCTGCGCGTGTATCTCGCGCAACTGCGGCGCAAACTGGAACCGGACTCGGCGCACCCGAGGTACCTGATCACCGAGCCCGGGGTGGGGTACCGGTTCGAGCCCTGAGCTGGCGGCCCGTGTCCAGCGCGTGCGCCTTGGACGGCGAGGGTGCGCCCTCTGGTGGTCCTACGCATTCCGCGCCGTGACCGTCAGTGACACCGGCCCGGCCGGCCGCAGGGTCACCCGGTACTGCGCTCCCGGCGCCAGGCCCGGTGGCGTCCGGATGGTCCACCGCGAGGCGACCACCGCCAGGACCGTGACCGCCTCCGCCCAGGCGAACTGCTCGCCGATGCAAGCCCGGGGGCCGGTTCCGAAAGGGACATAGGCGTTGCGCGGCAGCGACTTCTGCCGGCCGTCGAGCCAGCGATCCGGATCGAACTCCTCGGGGCTGTCGAACCATCGCGGATCGTGGTGCAGCAACAGCGGGCTGACCCCGACCAGGGTGCCGGCCGGCGCGTGCCACCCGGCGAAGTCCACCGGGGTCACCAGAGTACGGCCGAGTACCCACGCCGGTGGGTACAGCCGCATGGCCTCACTGATCACCGCTCGGGTGAACGGCAGGCCGGCAAGCTGGGAGAAGCTCGGTCCTCCGGCGGGCAGCCGGTCGACCTCGTCGTGAAGTCGGAGCTGGATGTCGGGGCGTCGGCCGATCAGGAACAGCGCCCAGGTCAATGCGTTGGCGGTGGTTTCGTGGCCGGCCATGATCAACGTGATGACGTGGTCGTGGATCTCCTGGTCCGTCAGTCCGGCGCGAACCTGCCCGTCGGACAGCAGAGCCGAGACCACGTCGCCGCGCTCGTCTGACGGTGGGTGACGCCGGCGTTCGTCGATGACGTCGTCGACGACCCGGTGCACGTCGGCCTCGGCCTCGCGCGGGGTATCCACCGAACGGGCCGACCCCTTGCCGCGGCCGCCGATGAGCCGCCGGCCGCCGGCCCCCCCGATCAGCAGCGATCCGCCGCCCACCTCACCAAACCGGTCGAGGGCTGCTTCCAGCGAACCTCGAATCTGCGGAGCCCGGTCCGTCAGGTCGATCCCCAGCAGCGTCCGGCCGACGATATCGAGTGTGAGACTTGCCATCTCGTCGTGCATGTCGAGGGTGTCCCCGTCCCTCCAACCGTCGGTACGGGCGCGGGTGCGGTCGGCGAAGAAATCGGTGTAGCCCGCGAGGCGGCGCGGGGAGAACGCCGGCGCGATCAGTTTGCGGGCCTGGTCGTGCGGCTTGCCCTCGCTGGTGAGCAGGCCGTTGCCGAGCATCTGCCGGGTGAGTTGAACGCCTGGGCCCTTGGTGGTGACCGCCGCATGATCGACCAGCAGTTGCCCCACCAGTGCCGGGTCGAGCAGCAGCAGGATCCGCTGCCGGCCCACCTTGATCGCGACGGCGGTGCGCGAACCACGGGCCACGCTGCGCACCACCCCGCCCACATCACCGGCCCGGCGGGCCCGCCGGGTCCGCCACGCGACCCAGGCAGCTCCCTTCCAGTGGCGAGGTCGGGATGGGGCGGTCACCGGGTCCTCCTGAACTGTTCGGCTGGTCGGTGGTTCCAGTGTGCGCGGCGATAACATTCGGCGCTGTGCGCGGTCCGATGGCGGTTCACTGGAGATCTCGGTGAAGGCCCTGGGATGATGGACGTTCGCGAAGGATCGGGAAAGCAGGTGGTCGCGATGAGTTCCGCTCTCTGGGCACCCGATCATCTGCTCAGTTCGGATGATTGGAACGCACTCGATCGTGAGCCGTACCTCCATTACGAGTTGTCCGACGGCGTGCTGGTGATGACCCCTCGCCCGGCACCGCGCCATCAGTACGTCATCAAACGGGTGGCTGACGCCCTGGAGGATCAGCTGCCCAGCGCGCTCGTGCCGTTGATCGGCGTCGAAGTGCCGATATGGCGCGGTCCGGCGGCGACCCATCGCGCCCCCGACGTCGTGGTCGTTCCCAGGGCCGTCCTGGCACGGGACTCACCCTTGGTGGACCCGGCCGAGGTCCTGCTCGCTGTCGAGGTGGTATCACCCGGGAGCGTCAGCACCGACCGGATACTGAAGGTGCAGGAATATGCGTCGGTCCGTATCCCCGCGTATCTGATCATCGACCTGACGCGCCACGAATTGCTGTCACACGAATTGACCGGCTCTGGGACCTACGCGGCAACCTCCGGTGCGCCAGCCACTTTCACTGTGGCAGGGCACATGGTGCAGCTCACCTGGCAGCAGCTGGACTGAATGGTTGCGCGGATGAACCCCCCAAGGTTGTGGGACGGGTGTGACGCGAGTGAACTTGTTCAGCCGCGCCGGCGAAGTTGATCCGCGCCGACAAGGGGGGCGTCGTCGTAGGCGGTGAGGATGGCGTCGGCGGCGGCAGCGGCGGGGATGCGGCCGGTGAGCACGTCGCCGCGCACTGCTTCCGCCGCCTCGGAGACAGCGGCCGACCGGCGCAGGCGCTGGTCCAGCTCGTCCCGGACCAGCGCCCAGGTGAGCTCCCACTGCTGGGCGGATCGCTTGGCCGCCAGGCCTTCCGGGCCGAGGAACGCCCGATGCCTGCCGACGGTCGCCCACAACTCGGTGACGCCGTCGCCGGTCAGCGCCGAACAGGTGAGCACCGGGGGCACCCAGCCCGCGCCGCCGGAATGCACCAGCCGGAGCGCACCGGCCAACTCGCGGGCGGCCCCCTTCGCGGCCAGCGCGTGCTCGCCGTCGGCCTTGTTGATCGCGACGACATCCGCGATCTCCAGGACACCCTTCTTGATGCCCTGCAACTGATCACCGGCCCTGGCCAGGCCCAGCAACAGGAACGTATCGACCATGCCGGCGACGGTGGTCTCGGATTGCCCCACCCCGACGGTCTCGACCAGCACCACGTCGTACCCGCCGGCCTCCAGCAGGGTGATGGTCTGCGCGGTTGCCCGGGCGACGCCGCCGAGGGTCCCTGCGGTGGGCGAGGGGCGGATGTAGGCGTTCGGGTCGGCGGCCAGCTGCGGCATCCGGGTTTTGTCGCCCAACACCGAGCCGCCGGTCCGCACGCTGGACGGGTCCACCGCCAGCACCCCGACCCGGTGACCGGCTGCGGTCAGCGACGAGCCGAGCGCCTCGATGAAGGTGGACTTGCCGACGCCCGGCGTCCCGGAGATGCCCACCCGGACGGCGCCGCCCGCGTGCTCGGCGATCGTCGCCAGCAACGCCCGCGCTGCCAGCCGATGGTCGGCTCTGGTCGACTCGACCAGGGTGATCGCTCGGGACAGCGCAGTCCGCGAGCCGGCGACGACGTCGGCGGCCAGTTGATTCATGCGTGGTGCAGGGCCGCGGTCAGCCGGTCGAGCACGTCCAGTGCGGCCTGCGCGATCACCGTTCCCGGTCCGAACACCGCGACCGCCCCCGCGTCGTGCAGGGCCGGGATGTCGGCAGGCGGGATGACGCCGCCGACCACGATCAGGATGTCCGGCCGGCCGAGCTCGGCCAGCGCGGCGCGCAGCGCCGGCACCAGGGTGAGGTGACCGGCGGCCAGCGAGTTGACCCCGACGATGTGCACGTCGTTGTCCACCGCCTGCTGCGCGACCTCCCCGGGCGTGGAGAACAGCGGGCCGACGTCGACGTCGAAACCGAGATCGGCGAAGGCGGTGACCACCACCTTCTGTCCGCGGTCGTGCCCGTCCTGGCCCATCTTGGCGATCAGGATGCGTGGCCGGCGGCCCTCCGCCTCGGCGAACTGCGCGGTTGCGGCGAGCACGGCGTCGACCGACTTGTTGGCGTCGGCGGTGCCGGACTTGTCGACCTCGGAGCGGTACACCCCGGAAATCGTACGGACCACCGCGGTGTGCCTGCCGTAGACCTTCTCCAGTGCGTCGGAGATCTCCCCGACGGTGGCCTTCGCCCTGGCCGCGTCAATCGCCAGCGCCAGCAGGTTCCCGGACAGGTCGCTGGCGTCGGCCGAACCGTTGCCCGACCCGCCGTTCGATGATCCGGGGTGCGCGGCAGCCCGGGACAGCGCATCGAGTGCGGCCAGCACCTGCGCAGGGTCGCGCTCGGCCCGCAGCCGCTCCAGCTTCTCGATCTGCGCCGTGCGGACCGCGGTGTTGTCCACCGAGCGCACGTCCAGCGGCTCCTCGTCGGTGAGCGTGAAGGTGTTGATGCCGATGACGACCTGCGCGCCGGCGTCGATCCGGGCCTGGGTGCGCGCCGCGGCCTCCTCGATGCGCATCTTCGGAATACCCGCCTCGATGGCCTTGGCCATGCCGCCGGCCTGCTCCACCTCGGTGATGTGCGCCCATGCCCGCTCGGCGAGGTCGTGGGTGAGCTTCTCGACGTAGTACGAACCGCCCCACGCGTCGATGATCGCGGTGGTGCCCGATTCCTGTTGCAGCAGCAGTTGGGTGTTCCGGGCGATCCGCGCGGAGAAATCGGTGGGCAGCGCGATCGCCTCGTCCAGCGCGTTGGTGTGTAACGACTGGGTGTGACCCTGGGTCGCGGCCATCGCCTCGATGCAGGTGCGCGCGACGTTGTTGAACGGGTCCTGCGCGGTCAGCGACCAGCCGGAGGTCTGGCAATGCGCCCGCAGGGATAGCGATTTCGGGTTCTTCGGCTCGAAGTCACCGACCAGCCGGCACCACAATGCCCTGGCCGCACGGAGTTTCGCGACCTCCATGAAGAAGTTCATGCCGATCGCCCAGAAGAAGCTGAGCCTTGGCGCGAACTGGTCGATGGTCAGCCCCGCACCCAGCCCGGCGCGCAGGTAGTCGACGCCGTCCGCCAGGGTGTACGCCAACTCGAGATCGGCGGTCGCCCCCGCTTCCTGCATGTGGTAGCCGGAGATCGAGATCGAGTTGAACGACGGCATTTTCGCCGCCGTGTAGGCGAAGATGTCGGACACGATCCGCAGCGACGGTTCCGGCGGGTAGATGTAGGTGTTGCGGACCATGAACTCCTTGAGGATGTCGTTCTGGATGGTCCCGGCCAGTTTCTCCGGCGGCACCCCCTGCTCCTCGGCGGCCACCACGTACAGCGCCAGGATCGGCAGCACCGCGCCGTTCATCGTCATCGACACGCTGATCTGACCGAGCGGGATCCGGTCGAACAGTTCGCGCATGTCGTAGATCGAATCGATCGCCACGCCCGCCATCCCGACGTCACCGGCCACCCTGGGGTGATCGGAGTCGTATCCGCGGTGGGTGGCCAGGTCGAACGCGACCGATAGCCCCTTCTGTCCGGCGGCCAGGTTGCGGCGGTAGAAGGCATTGGATTCCGACGCCGTGGAGAACCCGGCGTACTGCCTGATCGTCCAGGGCTGGGTGGTGTACATGGTCGGGTACGGGCCGCGCAGGAACGGTGGGAGGCCAGGGTAGGTGTCCAGCGAGTCCAGCCCGGCGACGTCGGCGGCGGAGTACAGCCGTTGCACCGCAAGCCCTTCCGGAGAGATCCACGGCTCCGCGACGGGACCGCCGGTGGGCGTCGGGCCGGGTGCCGAAGCTCCCGCGGGATCATGCAGCAGTTGGTCGGCGAAGCTTTCGGGAACGCTCATCGGGCGGCTCCTGCCGGTTCGAGGTGGGCGCGGGTGCGCCGGAGGAAGCCCAGTACGTCCTCGCCCGCGGCGATGTGATCGTCGACCAGTTCGGCCAGTTCGGCGGCGGGCCGTCCGGCCAGCACCACCCACCGGGCGCCCGCGGCCCGCAGGGCGGCGATCACCTCTGCGCCGAGATCGCCGTAGGCGGCGTCGGTTCCGGCCACGCAGGCAACCGGCGCGTGGGTCGGCCGGTAGGCGGCGATGACGTCGGCGGCGCTGCTGGTGGGGCCGGCGGTGACGGTGTCGACCCCGCCCGCGGTGAACAGGTTGGCGGCGAACGAGGCCCTGGCCGTGTGCTCGGCCAGCGGACCAAGGGTCGCCAGGAACACGGGTGCGGTGGCCGGCTGATCGCGCAGGTCTTCGAATTCGACGGCCCACCGCTCGCCGTGCCCGATCGGGGCCGGCGGGACTCGTGGTGGCAGCACCTCGTCGCGGTGCGGGAACTCGCTCACCCCGGTGAGCGGGATCCGGCGACTCGCGATCCGGACGCGCCGTTCGCGGGCGGATGACGACCACCGAGCGTGCAGCGAACCATCGTCCACCACCTGCAGAATGCCGCCGTCGCGTTCGATCCGGGCGAACTCGGCCCAAGCGGCGTCGGCGATCTGCGCGGTCAGCATCTCCACCGCGTAAGCGCCGGCCGCCGGATCGGCGACCTCGGCGACGTGTGCCTCGGAGATCAGCAGCGAGGAGATGTTCCTGGCCAGCCGGCGGCCAAGAGCCTCCGGAACGCCGAGAGCCGCGTCGAACGGGAGCACCGTCACCGCGTCCGCACCGCCGATGCCGGCGGCGAAAGCGGCCACCGTGGTGCGCATCAGATTCACCCAGGGGTCGTACCTGGTCATCATCGGGCCGGACGTGACGGCGTGCTGCTGCTGCGATCGATCGGCGGGGTCGGCGCCGGACAGCTCGGCGACCCGATGCCACAGCGTCCGCGCCGCGCGGAATTTCGCGATGGTGACGAACTGCTCGCCGGTCGCGGCATACCGGAACTCGATGAGCCGCAACGCGTCCCGCACGCTCAGGCCGGCCCGGGTGAGCAGCCGGAGATATTCGGCGCCAGCGGCCAGCGTGTAACCCAGTTCTGCGACATCGCCGGCACCGGACGCATGGGCCACCGTGCCGTCAACGACGATCGCGCCGACCCCCAGATCAGTTGCCAGCGAGGCGATCTCGCTGATCTGAGCGGCCAGCTCCGCACCGCGGCCGGCCCGCGCCAACGGGTCGGCTCCCAGGTTGGTTCCCGGAGCCGCGGACACGCCGCGGGACCGCAGCACCTCGGCGAACGCCCGGGCCACCCCGAGACCGGCTGCGGCGCCGTCAGTGCCGTCAGTGCCGTCAGCGCTGACTGGGCCGAAGGCTTGCAGCACCACCGGCGCCATGTCCAGGTACACCCCGTTCAGTGCCGTCCCGAGATCGCCGACCGGCACACCACGATCACCGACCCTCAGCCACAGCGAGGTCGCACCGTTCTCCAGGTCAGCGACCGCGGACGCGCCGGCAGCGACCGGATCGGTTTCGGTGACCAGGGAGCGAATGTCCCAGCCGGCACCGGTGGCCGGGCGGACGGGCGCGCCGGACAGCCCGGCGGCCGCGGAAGCGGTGCCCAACGGCGGGACGGCGATGCCTTCCAGGGTCTTCCTGGTCAACGCGCCCAGCGCGTCGGTGTCCGGCGCCTGCGCGGTCAACCTTCCGGATCGCCGCAGCACAGCGGCCGCGGCCTTCAACCAGTCCTCTTCGGTGGCGGGCGCAAGCGGTCCCACCTCGCCGACGGACACGGCTCCGGCAAGGGTGAACGGCGCATCTTCATCGAGGGCAGCCATCATCCGACCGTAACCCCCTCACCCGGGCCCGACCAGGTTGGACGAGTGTGACGCAGCACGTCACCCCGGCTGGATCCGGGCTGCATCCGGCCAGCATCCGGCCAGCAAGCCGGCTGAATCCGACCGAATCCCGGTTGACTCAGCGCGGTCGCCCCGGCAGAGTCCGGCGCCGGAGAAGGCACACGCTGACGCCAACACCGTGTCCATCACAGTCCCCCGGGGAGGACCCATTCATGACGCGTGCCCGCAGATTCCTGATCCCGACCGCGTTCACGGCGGTGATCATGCTCTCGGGCGGCACCGTCGGCGCCGGCGGAACCGCGGCAGCAGCCGGATCCGGGATCGGGTCCGCCCATCGCGCCACGCTCAGTTGCGGGCAGACGATCCTGGTGAGCACGGTGGCCGCGAACGACCTCGCTGGCTGCGCCGGCACAGCGTTGACGATCGGTGCGGACAACGTCGTGCTCGATCTGGCCGGGCACCGGGTCGCCGGCGACGGCGTCAGCTCGGGAAACACCGAACAAGGCATCCTGCTCGCCGGGCGGCACGGGGTCACCGTGCAGAACGGGACCGTGACGGGGTTCGACACCGGTGTGGTGGTCGACGGCGGTGTCGGGAATCGGCTGACCCGGCTGAGCGTGACGGCCAACGGTGAGGGCGTCGGGATCATCTCCTCCACCGGCAACACGGTGACCCGCAACGCCCTCAGGAGCAATCCGCAGATCGGCATCGAGTTGCGCGACGCGTCGAACAACCGGGTGGCCGACAACGTCCTGCGGCACAACTCCGCCTCGCTGTTCGTCGTCGGCAGCGAGAATCTGCTGTCCGGCAACGTCATCACCGATGACGGCAGTTCCGCGGTCGGGATCGAGGGTGATCGGAACACCTTCCGGAACAACCGGATCCAGCGGGCCGTGTCCGCGGGGGTGAACTTCCGCGGCAGCGGCAACCACGTCACCGCGAATGTGATCACCGATGTCACCGCGTTCGAACCCGGATTCGGCATCGACTTCTCCGGCGGCGACGACAACTGGATCGCCGGGAACCGGATCAGCCGGACGCTGAACGAAGGCATCCGGCTGAACGTGTTCGAGAACGACAATGGGATTCCCGCCCACCGCACGACCGTGGCCGGGAACGTCGTCAGGGATGCGGGCACGGTCGGTATCGCGGTCGCCACCGATTTCGAGGGCAGCGGCACCATCGATGGCACCGTGATCACCGCCAACGTCGTCGTCGCCGCGGGTGCGGACGGTATCCAGGTCGTCAGCCCGGGCACCACGCTGACGCGGAACCTGTTGGTTCGCAATGCTTCCCATGGCATCGAGGCTGTCGCCGGGGTGACCGACGGCGGGGGCAACGTGGCCAGGGCCAATGGTGCCGTCCCGCCGTGCATCGGAGTGGTGTGCCGCTGATCGTCCGGGTGCCGGCGGGTTCAGCCGGGACGCGTCAGCCGAGCGGGAATTCGGTCACGGTCCGCCAGGAATTCGGCTCCGGCGAACCGCAGATCAGCCGCGCGTGGCTGACCCGGGCGCACACCGGTAGCGCCGCGGACACCGTCAGGTCCGCGTCACGCAGCGCGTTCAGCGCCGCCCTGATCCCCGACGGTCAGGTGCGGGATCAGTTCGGGGTGCGCACCTTCGTACGGCGCGCAGCGCGGAAAGCGTTGCCAGATCTGGTGTGTCAACTCCATGAACGGCGCGCTCGGCACGGGGGCGAGCCACAGGACCTCGTCGCCGAACCAGGCCGTGCGGTCGAACCGGACGTCGAAGGCCGGGACGGCGCCGACCGCGGCGGCCACGTCGGCCAGCACGCTGGTCGTCGATCTCGGCCGGTGGGAGGAACGGGTACAGCACCGTGACGTGGGCCGGCACTCCCCAGGCCGCGGCCGGGTCCAGCCGAAGTCGCAGCGCGGCGACGGCGGCCTCCGCCTCGGGGATGGCCACGATCACCGCGCTCTGCGTCGGCGGCATGGTCAGCCCGGGACCTCCCAGGTGTGCACCGGCTCATTCGAATGCATGCCGACCGAGTACAGCTTGAGCATCTCGGTCAACGCCTGATCCCTTGACAGCCCGCGGTTCTCGAAGGATGCCACGGTCTCGGTCTGCCACCACGCGCCGTTGCGCCTGGTCTTGCAGCGACCGGCGACGATGCCCAGCAACCGATCCCGTACGGGGGTGGCGACGTCCCACGCAGCCAGTCCCTCGTCGGCCAGCGGCAGCAGGTGGCGCAGCAGCAGCTCGTCCCAGGGCACCTCGCCGAAGCCGGGCCAGTAGAACATCGCGTCCACGCCGTGCCGGGCGCCGGCGACGAAATTGGTGTGCGCGGCGTCGAACGACATCTTCGTCCACACCGGGCGTTCCTCGGCCGCCAGCCTGGTCAGCGCGCCGTAGTAGAACGCGGCGTTGGCCAGCACGTCGACCACGGTGGGCCCGGCGGGCAGTACCCGGTTCTCCACCCGCAGGTGCGGGCGGCCGCCGACGACGTCGTAGACGGGCCGGTTCCACCGGTAGACGGTGCCGTTGTGCAGCCGGAGTTCCTGCAGCCGCGGCGCCCGGCCCGCGGCCAGCACCTCTTCCGGGTTCTCGTCGGTGGTCTCCGGCAGCAGCGCCGGGAAATACCGCACGTTCTCCTCGAACAGATCGAAGATCGAGGTGATCCAGCGCTCGCCGAAGAAGACCGGCGGCCGCACCCCTTGGTTCCGCAACTCCGCCGACCGGGTGTCGGTGGCCTGCAGGAACAACTCGGTCCGGGTTTCCGCCCACAGTTGCCGGCCGAACAGGAACGGCGAGTTCGCGCCGAGCGCCAGTTGCGGGCCGGCCAGGGTCTGCGCGGCGTTCCAGCTGGCCGCGAAGTCGGCGGGGGAGACCTGCAGGTGCAGCTGCACCGACGTACACGCCGACTCCGGCGCGATGGTGTCGGCGTACATCCGCAGCGACTCCGCACCGGGGCCGGGGCCGTGGATGTCCAGCTCGAGGTCCTCCCGGCGGGCGGCGAAGACCGCCTCGTCCAGCGCCCGGTACCGCGGGTTGGCGCTCATCCACTCGGTCTCGAAATGATCGGTGCGCAAGGTCGGCAGGATGCCGATCATGATGATTTCGGAGCCGATCTCATTGGCCTTGGACTCCGCGTGGTCCAGCGAGTCGCGGAGCGTCTTCTCCAGCTCGGTCAACGAGTCGTGGGCCAGCGGGCGCGGCTTGACGTTGAACTCGATGTTGTAGCGGCCCAGTTCGGTCTGGAAATCGGGATCGGCGATCGCCTCGAGGACCTCGGCGTTGGCCATCGCCGGTTGCCAGGACTTGTCCACCAGGTTCAGTTCGATTTCCAGCCCGGTCAGCGGCTCGTCGAAGTCGAAGGAATGCTCGACCAGCATCCGTTCGAACACGTCCAGGCACCGGCGCACCTTCGCCCGGTACGCCTGCCGCTGCTCACGCGTGTAGACGGTGGGTGCGATGTCGTCGCCCATGTTGACCTCCTGCGCACGCCGGCCGATGGCGCACTCACCCAATCACACGATGTCCGCGCCGGCATCGGGCGCGTCCCGCGACCGGAGACGGAGCGCGATCGACCGTGCGGATTTCAAGGGAGAATTGGCGGTCACGGCGCTTTTTCGTGATTTCGGCGTTTCCTCCGATCGGCGCCTGCGTCTGCCATCCCGACCGGGCAACCCCGCAGCCTGCTGCTGGCGGTCAGGGCGCGGCGGATCCCGCCGCTAGTCTGATCGGGCGCCGGCCGACCCCGGGCGCACCCGGAGCGGGCCAAGAGCGGAGGCTGACGAGCGCGAATGAATGTGCCCCACCCGAACTGGCCGGGCGTTCCCAGCCCCGACCAGGTGGCGGACCCCGGTGACGGGCACGGCCCCTTGTGGTTGGACGAGACGCTGCGTGCCGAACTGCCCGGATTGATCGAGCTGCGCCGACGGGTGCATGCCCACCCCGAACTCGGCCGCAACGAGTCCGCGACCAGCGCCCTCATCCTGCGCACCCTGCGCGCGGACGGCATCGCCGCCAGGCTGATGCCCAGCGGCACCGGGGTGATCGCGGAGATCGGGTCGGGAGAGCCGATGGTCGGCCTGCGCGCAGACATCGACGGCCTGCCGATCGCCGAGTCGACCGGTCTGCCGTACTCCTCGACGCTGCCCAACGTCTCGCACGCCTGCGGCCACGACGTCCACCTCACGGTGCTGCTCGGGGCGGCACGCGCGCTGCAGCGGGCGGGCGAGCACCTCGGCGGGCGGGTCCGGCTGATCTTCCAGCCGGCCGAGGAAGTCTTCCCCGGTGGATCGCACGACGTCATTGCCGCCGGCGGGCTGGACGGGCTCACCCGCTTGTTCGCGGTGCACTGCGACCCGCGGCTGGAGGCCGGCCTGGTTGGCCTGAAGGACGGCGCGATCACCTCCACCTCGGACGTGGTGGAGTTGCACATCTCCGGCCCAGGCGGGCACACCTCGCGCCCGCACCTGACCACCGACCTGGTGTACGCCATCGGCACGGTCATCACCGGGCTGCCCGCGATGCTCAGCCGGCGGATGGACCCGCGGGCGGCAGCGGTGATGGTGTGGGGCGCGGTGCACTCGGGCGACGCAGCGAACGCGATCCCGCGGGACGGGGTGCTCCGCGGGACGCTGCGAATGATGGACCGGCGATCGTGGGACCTGGCAGAACCACTGGTCAAGGATCTGGTGGCGGAATTGCTGGCACCCACGCGGGCCACCTTCGAGCTGACCTACCGGCGCGGCGTGCCGCCGGTGAACAACGACGTGCAGTCCACCGAGCTGATGCGGACCGCCACGCACCGTGCCTTGGGTGCGGACGCGGTACGGCTGGCCGAACAGTCCACCGGCGCAGAGGATTTCGCGGTCTTCCTGGAGCGGGTGCCCGGGTCGCTGGCCCGGCTGGGCGTCTGGGACGGCACGAGCCCGCGGGTCGACCTGCACTCCTCACACTTCGTGGTCGACGAGCGAGCTGTCGCCGCGGGCGTTCGGCTGCTCGCGCACACCGCCGTGGCGGCGCTGCATCACGAGTAACGGCTCACGGCCGGCCGAATTCGGTCAGTTCTCGTTCGATGTCGTCGTGGGTGATTTCGGCGCCGGCGGGGACGTCGTGCAGGATGTGGTCGACGAAGCGGTCCAGGTCGGGTAGGTAGCTCAGCAGGACGGCTTTGCCGGCGGTGGAGCGCAGGGTGATGATCACGCTTTCGTGCACGGGGTAGAACCGGACGTCGCCGACGCCGCAGGGCCTGCGCAACCCCTCGATGAGCAGGTCCCTGCCGAACACCCAGGCGACCGCCGGTTCGCCGTCGACGGACAGTCGCATTTCCACGGCGAGTGGGTCGCTGCGGTAGTAGCGCAGTTCGGCGCGGACGGGTGCGGCGTCGTCGCCGCCGAGGAGCACCATGTCGGTGACCATTCGGTGTCCTCTGACGGACGGGTGGTTCATCGTTGACTCCGTGTCCCGCTGACCGCTGGCTGAATTTTGACTTTCCCAGTGAATGCGGTTGCGATTCGGCCCGGCACGGTCGTTGGTCCCATGGGTCGTGGCATTGGTCCTGTTCCCGTGTGAGATTGGCGAGGGTGAGATCGGCGACCGTCGTCCTGTTCGTCGCCGCGGACGATTCCGGGTGGCGCCGCGATGGCGTCCGGGCGCACGAACCCTTTCGGGGCGAAGGCGTACACCATCGGGTTCGGTTCGTGACTGCCGGCAATGGATGAACATGGTGACCTCGGCATCAATGCAGAATTGCGTGATCGACTTTCCCGTTGGATTTGCCTCCCCACCCAAGGTGATCGCACATCAAGGCCAGGCATTGTGGCGATTTGGCTGACGAGAGTGATTCTCCCGCAGGCACTTTGGGGAGCTGTCCGGCCGGCCGTCGTTGGTCAGCGGATTCGCCCGCATCGCGATCGCCGGCTTCTCATTCCTGCGCGGTTGACGAACGGGACTACTCTCAGATTGCTCGAAGTATTTTTGCGGCCGCCCAGGGGTTTGATTCGGGGGCTCCCTGGTCGGCGTCAAACATCCCTTTCGGCGCATCACGGTGCGCCATCTCGGTGACCCGTCGAAACGACCGGTCGTCTCAACGGTGAGGAGCGGGCCATGAATTCTCGTCCATTCGCGAAAATCCTGAGACGGGGTGGCTTTGTCATAGGGATGGCCGCAATGCTGGTCGTGGCCGCCGGCGGAGCCGGCATGGCCGCGGCAGCACCCGATCCCGGTAGTGGTCTGCGCACCGTCGCGCCCGTCAGGGTGCTCGACACCAGAAGCGGTCTCGGGGCGCCCAAGGCACCGATTCAAGCCAACTCCACGCTGAATATCGCGACCGGCGACCTGGCGGACACCGTGACGGCGATCGTCGTGAACATCACGGTGGTCAACGGGACGGCGAGTTCCTACCTGACCATCTGGGGCGGGGGTGGCCCACGGCCGAACACGTCCACGGTCAACTGGACGGGCACCTCCGCCGTCGCCAACGGGGCCACCATCAGTGTTCATGCCGGCGACGACCTCTCGATCTTCAACGCGGCCGGAACGGTCGATGTCGTCATCGATCTCATCGGCTTCTACACGCCGGGCGCACCAGGACGCACGGGCCCGATGGGTCCCGCTGGTCCGGCAGGTGAGATTGGTCCGGCCGGTCCGGCAGGCGCTGACGGCGCCGTCGGCGAAACCGGTCCGGCAGGCGCTATCGGTCCGATCGGTCTGACTGGTCCCATCGGCGCGACGGGCGCTGCTGGCGCAGTCGGCGCGGCAGGGCCCGCTGGTGATGTCGGTCCTGCTGGTCCGATTGGCCCCATCGGCGTGGCAGGTCCCGCTGGTCCCGCTGGTCCCGCGGGTTTGCCTGGTGCGGACGGCGCACCCGGCCCGGTGGGTCCCATCGGTCCGGTTGGTCGGGAGGTCCGGCTGGCGCGACGGCTCGACCGGTCCGACTGGCGAAACCGGTCCAGCTGGTCCGGCTGGTCCCTGGTGCTGACGGCGCGGTGGGTCCGGCAGGCGCGGACGGCACCTCAGCCGGCCCGGCTGGCTCGGTCTACCTGCAGGCGTTGAATACGACCACCAAGACCATTCACCGCAGCACCACCGGCGACGTGCTGACCTTTGACAAGCTCGAAGTGACGACCGGAGACATCAGCTTCACCGTTGGGCAAGGGGCCTTCGTCGTGGGCGCCGCAGGCACCTACAAGGTCACGTTCTCGATCACCGCGGTGCAGCCAACCAGTTCGACATCAGGGTCAACGGAAGCGCACCCGCCGGTGGTGCTGTGGTCTTCGGTGCGGCAGCAGGTCAGCCCAACGTGGGCACGGCCATCCTCGACGCTCGCGGCGGGCGACGATCGATCACGCTGGAGAATCTGACGTCGACGGGTGCCGTGCCTCCCCCGGCTCTCGATGCGCTCGGTGCGCCAGCGCTCCTCGCC
This sequence comes from uncultured Actinomycetota bacterium, assembly GCA_963709895.1. Taxonomy (GTDB): domain Bacteria; phylum Actinomycetota; class Actinomycetes; order Mycobacteriales; family Nakamurellaceae; genus Nakamurella. The sequence continues at coordinate 784,530 of CAVPYD010000028.1, forward strand.
GGTGATGTGACGCTCGCCGTCAATACCGGCGGCACGGCGGCTGCGGTCAACGCCTCGATCGTGATCGAGCAACTGAACGACGCGCCGGCGGCCTGACAACTCCCGGCGGCACACGTACGAATGGAGCGAGGGACCGACCCGAATCAGGGCGGTCCCTCGCTCCATCGTTGTGCAGAATCAGTCGTGCAGAATTAGCTGTGCACGATCCCCGGCTACAGCCGCGGACCGCCGCGGAGGTACCCCAACGCCGGTAGCGGGTCGCGGACCGCGGTGGCCACCACACAGGCCGTGGGATAGGCGAAGATCGAACCTTGCTGGTCGGCAAGGGTGATCTCATCCTGGTGGCGGTGCACAGCGGTCACGGTTCGCGGCCGCTCGCCCTCGACCGGGCGCCAGAGGTCGCCGGGGCTCAAATGCCCGATGTGATGCAGGGTTCTGGTGTAGCCGCGGTCGTTGGGCGCGGTTGCCGAATGGTCCAGGACGGAGATGGCGTTGGCCAATGTCGCGCACATGAATATGTCCTTTTCGGTCCTGATCGGCTGGTGGTGATTGTTCTGCTCGTGCTGATCACAGCCGGCAGAGTTCGACGAGTTCTCGTTCGATCTCGTCGTGGGTGATTTCGGCGCCGGCCGGGACGTCGGACAGGATGTGGTCCACGAAGCGGTCCAGGTCGGGTAGGTAGCTCAGCAGGACGGCGGTCCCGGCGGTGGAGCGCAGGGTGATGATCACGCTTTCGTGCACTGGGTAGAGCTGGACGTCGCCGACGCCGCAGGGCCTGCGCAACCCCTCGATGAGCAGGTCCCTGCCGAACACCCAGCTGACCGCCGGTTCCCCGTCGACGGACAGTCGCATTTCCACGGCCAGTGGGTCGCTGCGGTAGTAGCGCAGTTCGGCGCGGACGGGTGCGGCGTCGTCGCCGCCGAGGAGCACCATGTCGGTGACCATCCGGTGTCCTTTGACGGCGTGGTGGTTCATCGTTGTCTCCGCATCCCGCATCGCAGGCCGACCGCATGCCGACCTCGTGTTGTCCTCATTCAAGGCCCGAGCGGGAGGGGCAGGCACTGTCCTAGGTCGCGACTGTACGGCATTGGTCCGTCCTGTTTTCTGTCGTAGCGCGCCAAAGGTCACTGCCGCTCAGGACCGAATGACTCCAATGCTCGTTTGGAGTCCACGAAACGCGAACAATCGTGTCTTCTGCCGATAGAATTGCTCCAGATGAGGCCTGCCCGACCAGGGCTCCATGGGGGTGTGCGATGGCCGACAGCTGCCACGTTCTGGTGGTCGAGGACGACCCTGACGTGGCCGAGTACCTCCGGTTGGTGCTCGTCAGGAAGGCCGGCATGCGGGTCGACGTCGCGACCGACGTCGAGGTGGCCACGGACATCCTTCGGCGCGTCGAGATCGATGTGCTGCTCACCGATATCGAGCTTCCCGGATGCTCCGGACTGGAACTGGCGATGCGCGCGCGGCAACTGTTGCCGTCGATCCCGATTGCGGTGATGACGGCGCACACCTCGGCGGACTTTGCGGTCACCGCGCACCGCTGCTGCGCTGACGAGTTCCTGGTGAAACCGATTCGGGCAGCGATCCTGGTGTCGACCATCATCCGTTTGGCCCAACGAGGCCAGGAACGACTGATCGACGCCGACCGCGTCGAGTCCGACGCGGTGGTGCTCGGGTGAATACCGGCGAAGCCGACGATCGGGCACCGATGCCCACCGTTCTCATCGTCGACGACGAACCCGATCAATTGGGTCTGCTGACCGCGTACTTCTACCGGGCGGGTTGCAGCGTGATCGGCTTGGCGGACGCCGAGCAGGCACTGGCGTTACCCCGCGACCTCGAGTTGGACCTGATGGTGCTCGATCTCCGGCTGCCGGGGATGGACGGCTGGGAGCTGACGAACCGGCTGCGGTCCCGCTATCCGCTGTGCCCGATCGCGATCAGCTCGGTGCTCGACGTGGAGGATTATCCGGCCGCCGACGGCGTCCTGCCCAAACCCGTGACCAGGGCGCACATCCAGCGACTGCTGGCATCGACCGTCAGGCGCCGGGGTGTGTCGGCCGCGGATCTGTCAACGGGGGTCGGTGACCGGCGAACCGGTGGTGGTGATCGCAGACGACGATGCCGACATTCGGCACCTGGTGGGTGTCGCGGTGAAGCGGGCAGGGGCGCGCACCGGGGCCAGTGTGGCGGACGGGGCGGCCGCCTGGCAGGCGATCCGGGAGATCGAGCCTGAGCTGGCGATCCTGGACGTCGCGATGCCGAGGTTGAGCGGCCTGCAGGTCTGCCGCTCGGTGCGGGCGAATCCGGAGACGGCCGGGACCAGGCTGATGTTGCTGTCCGCGGCGGTGCACCCGACGGCCATCGAGGCCGGACTCGCCGCCGGCGCGGATGTCTACAGCCTCAAGCCTTTCAGCCCGCGCTCGCTGGCGACACAGATCAAGGACCTGCTGGCAACTCAGGCGGTGGCGAGCTGATGGTCATCGCGGACGCCGCCGAAGCGACCCGGCAGGCGGCTGCCCTGCGCGGCGACAAGGTCGGATCATTCGTCCGACATTTCGCGGCCGATCCGAACTCGGTGCTCGAACGACAACTCTGCATGGCCGGCACCTACCTGCTCTCCCAGCTGCTGTTCCTGAGTCCCTGGAGTCTCCGCGGTCTATGTGCGGCCGGTACTTGCCGGTGGCCTGCTGATGGCGGCGGCAACAGTCGGGGCATATTTCCTGCGGGCTCCGGCGGTGCCCCACCGGGTGGCCATGGTGATCCCGCTGCTGGACATCCTGGCCGTGGGTCTGCTGCGGGCCGGCACCGGCGGCGTCTACTCGATCTTCACCTTCATGCTCGTGCTGCCGGTGATCTCCCTCGGGGTCGAGCCCGGCCGGCTGCCCATGTTGATCGGCGCCCCCGTCACGGTCGTGGCGTTGTTGCTGCCGGTCGCCTACGACCCCACCCAACTCGGCTCGGCCAGTGGAGCCGGATCATCTTCGGGCCGCTGATCCTCGGCCTGACCTGCCTGTCGGTGAACGAGATGGCCAGGCGGCTGCGTTCCCGGGTCCGCGCGGTGCAACGGCTGCGGCGCGAGCAGGACCGATTACTCGAGGAGGCCAGGGACAGCGCGGCGGCCAGTGTGGCGACCTCCGCGCTGCTGCGGGAATCGGCCAACGAACTGGGCAGCGTCATCGACGCCGTCACCGAGCAGGCGATCGTCGGCACCGACCGCGGCGGGCGGGTGGACGTCTTCAACACCGGTGCGCAGAAAATGCTCGGTGTCGCCGCGCACGACGCGATCGGCCGGTCCATCGCCAGGTTCGACGGCTTCGACGAGCTGACCGGTTCGCTGCAGAAGTTCCTCACCGAGGTGCGCTCCGGCGCACCCCAGGTCAGGGACTGGACCTATACGACCCGCGACGGCCGAGAGCTCAGCATCAAGGTCGCCGTCACGGCGAGGCGGGACGCCGCCGGCGACGTCGACGGGTTCCTGTTCGTCGGCACCGACGTCACCGCCGACCGGGAACAGGCCCGTCTGAAGGATCAGTTCGTCAACCTCATCTCGCACGAACTGCGGACCCCGCTGAGCTCCATCCTGGGCTACCTGGAGTTGCTCGGGGATGACGAGGAGACCCCGCTGACGGCCGAGCAGGCCCAGTACGTCGGCACGATCGAACGGAACGCCAATCGACTGCTGCGGCTGGTGTCCGATCTGCTGTTCACCGCCCAGGTGGAATCCGGCCGCTTTCAGGTGCAGGAGCAGCCGGTGGACCTGCACACCGTGGTCGCGGCCGCGATCGACAGCGCCTGCCCGGTGGCCGCCGCTCGCGGCGTGACGCTCCGGATGGCGGCCTGCGACGGCCCGGTGTTCGTCAGTGGCGACCCGATGCGGCTCGGTCAGGCCGTGGACAACCTGGTCTCCAATGCGGTCAAGTTCACCCCGTCCGGTGGGCGGGTGGCGGTCACCCTGGGGACCAGTGACGGCGCCGAGGCGCGGGCCCTGGTTTCCGTCAGCGATACCGGAGTCGGTATTCCCGCCGACGAGCTCGACCGGTTGTTCTCCCGGTTCTTCCGCGCATCGACCGCCAGCGCCAATGCGATACCCGGTGTGGGACTGGGGCTCTCGATCACCCGGGCGATTGCGGTCGCGCACCGCGGGCAGATCAGGGTGGCCAGCACCGTTGGCGCGGGCACCACCTTCACCTTGGAACTCCCGCAGATGACGGCACCACTGCCGGGCGTCCCGGACGAGGGTCCGGCCGCGCTGTCGGCCGTGGTTCGCGCCGGCTGAGGCCCGGCCACCCATGCCCGCCGATCCGGCGCGCCGATCGGCACAGGCCTATGTGTCGTCGGTCCAGCGGTAGGAACGGGCGACCAGCGCGCGCAATGTCGCCAGGTCGTTGTCGGCGACCGTCTTCAGGTACAGGCAGCCCTTGCCGGTCGAATGTGGGCCGAGCCTGGGCAACAGGTCGTCATATTCGTCGAAGCCACCACGGACGTACACCACACTGTGTGCCTTGCGGGGCGCGAAGCTGACCTGCGGGGCATCGCCCTGGCGTCCGGACTGATAGCGGTAGTGCACGGCGCCGAACCCGACGATCGCCGTTCCCCACATCACGGGACGCTCGCCGGTCACCTCGGCCATCAGGTCGGTCAACAACTGGGCGTCGGCGCGCCGGGTTGGATCGGGGATGGTGGCGATGAACGCCGCCACGTCGGTGTCGGTCGGCACCGTCTTGTTCTGATTGGTCTTGTTCTGATCGGTGTTTCGCTCGGCCATCGCCGATCACCCGGTGCTCGGAGGAGCGGGTCGGCCGCTCGCGAAGGTCCTTCACGTATTCGGCCGGAGCGTCGGCGGCCTCGGCGGCGTCCGCGATGACGCCCGATGTACCGCGCAGATGGCAACCCGCCCTCGAAGGCCTGCAACGCGTACAGCCAGGCCAGCACGTCACCGTCCAGGGTCTGCACCCGCAGCCGGATCTTGCTGTACAGGCCCAGATCGGCGCCCTCCCAGGAGTCCAGGGTGCGCTCGTCCGAGTCGGCCATGTCGTAGAGCACCACGAAGACCGACGAGTCCGGGTCCTCGACGACCATCGCCATCGCGCCGTCCCAGCTCAGGTCCTCGCCACCGAACGTCAACCGCCAGCCGGGTAACCAACCGGTGCCTGCCACGGGTGAGGAGGGGCAGCGCTGGAGCATATGGCTCGGGTCCATGTTGGACCCGTAGGCCGCGTACAACGCCATGGTTGCGTGAGCCTAGTGGGCCGCCCCGGCTACCGTGGTGCCCGGCGGCAGGACGGGGCGTTTGTCCCCGCAACCGACAGGGAGCGTGAATCGATGACCCGGATCGTGATCATGGGTGGCGGACCGGCCGGCTACGAGGCGGCGCTGGTGGCCGTGCAGTTCGGCGCGACCGTGACGCTGGTCGAACGCGACGGCATCGGCGGTGCCTGCGTGCTGACCGACTGCGTGCCGTCCAAGACGTTCATCGCCTCTGCCGGCAGTCGGACCTCCGTGCGGGAGGCGCCGAGCCTGGGGGTGATGCTGGATCCGGACAAGGTGGAGGTCGACGTCGCCGTGGTGCACGGCCGGGTGAACGGCCTGGCGCTGGCCCAGTCCGTCGACATCCGTGCCCGGTTGGTCGCCGACGGCGTCGAGATCGTCGATGGCACAGCGGTTCTGGCAGATTCGGCGCCGGGTCTGGCTGCTCACGTCGTCGCCGTGCACGCGGCGGACGGCACGGTCAGCGAACGCACTGGCGGACGTCGTGCTGATCGCCACCGGTGCCTGCCCGCGGATCCTGCCCGACGCCGAACCGGACGGCGAGCGGATCCTGACCTGGCGGCAGGTGTACGCGCTGCCGAAGCTGCCCGAGCACCTCATCGTGGTCGGGTCGGGGGTGACCGGCGCGGAGTTCGCCTCCGCCTACACCGAGATGGGCGTCAAGGTGACCCTGGTGTCCAGCCGGGACCGGGTGCTGCCCAGCGAGGACGCGGACGCGGCGGCGGTGATCGAGGAGGTCTTCTCCTCCCGCGGCAGCGTGCTGGCCAAGCGGGCCAGGGCTGTGTCCGTGGTCCGGGAGGGCGACGGCGTCCTGGTCACCCTGCAGGACGGCCGCGAGGTGCGCGGCAGCCACGCGCTGATGACGGTCGGCGCGGTACCCAACACGGGCGAGATCGGGCTGGATTCGGTCGGGGTGCAGACGGACAAGGGCGGCTTCATCACCGTCGACAAGGTTTCCCGCACGTCGGTGTCCGGCATCTACGCCGCCGGCGATTGCACGGGTGTGCTGATGCTGGCCTCCGTCGCTGCCATGCAGGGCCGCATCGCGATGTGGCACGCGCTGGGCGAGGGCGTGCCGCCGCTGCGGCTCAAGACGGTGTCCTCCACGGTGTTCACCCATCCCGAGATCGCCACCGTCGGCTACTCGCAGGTGGAGGCCGAGGCCGAGCCCACCCCGGCCATCGTGCTGATGCTGCCGCTGGCGACGAACGCCAGGGCCAAGATGATGAACTTGCGGGAGGGCTTCGTCAAGCTCATGGTGCGGCCGATGACCGGCATCGTGATCGGCGGCGTCGTGGTGGCGCCGTCGGCCGCCGAGCTGATCCTGCCGATCGCCGTTGCTGTCCAGAACAGGCTCACCGCAAAGGATCTCGCCTACACCTTCAGCGTCTACCCGTCATTGTCCGGTTCCATCACCGAGGTCGGACGGCGGCTGATGAATTTCGGTGCCGATCGCAGCTGACTCGATCGTCATTCGATCGTGGCTGATCTTGAGCCAAGGACCTTCGGCCCGGTTGCGGCGGGGCTCTGCGCAGGTAGTTTGGGGATGCCGGTGCGTGAGCGCCCGGCTCCCACTCCGGTGATGCCGGAGCAGAAAGGACGTACCGAGATGACCGGAGACGGAGTCGTCGGGGCGGCCCAATTGGGCCCGGCCGATCGTAAAGCCAGCTTCGACAGGCTGGGCAATGAGATCTTCGATGTGGTGGTGATCGGCGGCGGTGTGGTCGGCGCCGGTGCCGCGTTGGACGCCGTGACCAGGGGACTGTCGGTGGCGCTGGTCGAGGCGAGGGATATCGCCTCCGGCACCTCGTCCCGGTCGTCGAAGCTGTTCCACGGTGGCCTGCGGTACCTGGAGATGTTCGAGTTCGGCCTGGTCCGCGAGGCGCTGCACGAGCGCGAGCTGATGCTCACCAAGATCTGTCCGCACCTGGCCAAACCGGTGTCGTTCCTGTACCCGCTGTCCAAGCACGCCGTCGAGCGCCCGTACGTCGGCACCGGGTTGATCATGTACGACTCGATGGGCGGGGCGCGATCGGTGCCCGGCCACAAGCACCTCACCCGGGCCGGTGCGTTGCGGCTCGTTCCCGGCGCTGCGGCGGGACGCGCTGGTCGGCGGGATCCAGTACTACGACGGCCAGGTCGACGACGCCCGGCACACCCTGACGGTCGCCCGCACCGCTGCCGCCTATGGCGCCGTGGTGCGGAGCTCCACCCAGGTTGTCGGGTTCATCAAGGAATCCGACCGGGTGGCCGGGGTACGGGTTCGTGACGTGGAAACGGGCGCGGAGACCGCGGTCCGGGCCAGGGTGGTGATCAACTCGACCGGCGTGTGGACCGACGAGTTGCAGCGGTTGTCCGGTGGTCGCGGCCGGTTCCGGGTCCGCGCATCCAAGGGCGTGCACCTGGTGGTCGCGCGCGACCGGATCACCTCCGAGAGCGGCATCATCCTCAAGACCGAGAAGTCCGTGCTCTTCGTGATCCCGTGGAAATCGCACTGGATCATCGGAACCACCGACACCGACTGGCATCTCGACCTCGCACACCCGGCGGCCACCAAGGCCGACATCGACTACATCCTCGAGCATGTCAACAAGGTGCTGGCGGTGCCGCTGACCCATGACGACATCGAGGGTGTGTACGCGGGCCTGCGCCCGCTGCTGGCCGGGGAGAGCGAGCAGTCGTCGAAGCTGTCCCGGGAGCATGCGGTCGCCCGGGTCGCGCCCGGGCTGATCGCGATCGCCGGCGGCAAGTACACGACCTACCGGGTGATGGGCGCGGACGCGGTCGAGGCCGCGGCCGAGGACCTGCCCGGCCGGGTGAATCCGCTCCTGCACGCAGGACGTGCCGCTGCTCGGCGCCGATCGGCTACCAGGCGCTGGTGAACCAGGCGGACCGACTGGCCGCGCAGCACGGCGTGCATCCGTACCGGATCCGGCACCTGCTGGATCGCTACGGCTCGGAGATCCACGAGTTGCTGGCGCTCACCACCGGTCCGGACGCCGATCCTGCCCTGCTGCAGCCGATCCCGGGTGCGGACGACTACCTCCAGGTCGAGGTGCTGTACGCGGTCACCCACGAGGCGGCGCTGCATCTGGAGGACGTGCTGGCCAGGCGGACCAGGATCTCCATCGAGTACGCGCACCGCGGCACCGAGTCGATGCACCGCGTCGCGGAGATCATGGCGCCGGTGCTCGGCTGGACGCCGGAGCAGGCTCAGCGCGAGATCGATTCGTACCAGGCAAGAGTCGACGCCGAGCGGCTGTCGCAGACCGAGCCGGACGACGAGTCGGCGGAGAAGGCCAGGCTGGAGGCGCCGGAGGTGCGCGACCTGGTCGAGTCGCCGGTGGCCTGACGGGTCATCCCGCCGGCGGTCGGTCCCGGCGGATGCGCCGGCGGGTGCCCGGGTGGATGCCGGGGCGGTGGCGGGATGGTCTGTACTCCCGGCGCCGTCCCTGGCCAGACCAGCAGCACCGGGCACGGCGCATGATCGACGATGAACCGGCCGGCCGGGCCGAGTGAGCGCGGGCCGAGCCGGCTGCCGTCGCCGTCGCGGCTGAGCACCAGCAGGTCGGCGTGCTCGGCGGCGGCGACCACCTCCCGCTCGACCCTGCCCTGCCGGATCTGCTGACCCGCCTGCCGGGGCGGACCGCCTCTCGGTCAGCCGGCGAGCCGCGGCGTCGAGCAGATCCTGCGCGGCCGTCGCCGCTGCCCGGTCGACAGTTCTCGGCACCTTCTGGCCGCGCCCGAACAGCCCGGCGAACGCGCCGTGCACGACCTCCTCGGTGTCGTCCATGACGTGGACCAGCTCGACATCGCTGTCAGGGCCTGTGATCTGGCGCGCGGCGTCCACCGCGGCCGGCCAGCCCGGCTCGGCAACCCATACCACCACCCGCACGCAGAACCCCTCCTCCGCCGCGGCTAGACCCGCTGATCGATGGTGGACATGTCCGGGTAACGCTCGCCGACCACGGCGTCGGCCGGGATGGCCCTCTCCAGTTCGGCCAGGTCATTGTCGGTCAACACCAGGCTCGGCCGCTGCGACGTTCTCCTCCAGGTAGCTGACCCGTTTCGTGCCCGGGATCGGCACGACGTCCTGGCCCTGGGCGAGTACCCAGGCCAGCGCCAGCTGCCCCGGGGTGACGCCCTTCCGCTCCGCCAGCGTTCTGACCCGGTCCACCAACGCCAGGTTGGCGGCCAGCGCGTCACCGACGAAGCGCGGGTTCTGCCGGCGGAAGTCGTCCGGTGCCAGGGCATCCGGGGAGGTGATGGTGCCGGTCAGGAAGCCCCGGCCCAGCGGCGAATACGGGACGAGACCGATCCGCAGATCCCTGATGGTGGAAAGGATCTCGTCCTCGATGTGCCGGGTCCACAGTGAGTACTCGGTCTGCAGCGCGGTGATCGGGTGTACCGCGTTGGCCCGTCGGATGGTGGCGGCCGAGGCCTCGGACAGGCCGAGCCGCCGGACCTTGCCGTCGGCAACGAGTTCCGCCATCGCGCCGACCGTCTCCTCGATGGGCACCGACTGGTCGACCCGGTGCTGGTAGTACAGGTCGATGTGGTCGACGCCCAGTCGCTGCAGGCTTGCGTCGCAGGCCCGCCTGACGTACTCCGGGCTGCCGTCGATCCAGCGGCGGGTCGGGTCGTCGGGGTCACGCACGTTGCCGAACTTCGTCGCCAGCACCACGTCGTCGCGGCGCCCGGCGATCGCCCCGCCGACGAGCTTCTCGTTGGTGAACGGGCCGTACATGTCCGCGGTGTCCAGCAGCGTCACGCCCAGGTCGAGCGCACGGTGGATGGTGCGCACCGCCTCGGATTCGTCGGCGCTGCCGTAGAACTCGGACATGCCCATGCAGCCGAGCCCGATGGTGGACACCTCGAGGTCGCTGTTGTGCGCGGCGGAGCCCAGGGTCCGGGTGCCGAGGGCGCGAGAATCGTTGATCGTCATGGACTCCACCCTGCCCTAGCGGCGGCCGCGACCGCCGTCGTTCCAGCCCTTGCCCCAGACCGCGCTGGTCGCCACCGCGATCAAGGCCGGGATCAGGAAGACCACCCAGATCTTCAGCGTGAAGAACAGCAGCACGCTGACGATCCCGGAGATGGCGATGGCCACCTGCGCCGCCCGCTGCGCTGGGGTTCGTTCGTCGTTCCGGGCCGGTGTCGGCGACGGGTAGCGCGAAGCCGTGGCCGCCGGCGGCGGCAGCGCAGGCAGCACGGCCGGGAACTTCGGATGCGGCGGCGGCAGGTCGTCGAACAGTTGTTTCAGATCGGCGACGGTCTTGGCCTGGGTGACCTGCGCGCTGCGTTCCCCGTATTCGTCCAGATCCAGGCGCCCGGAGGTCAGATGTTCGCCCAGTGCTTCCAGGGCAGAGTTGCGCTCGACATCGCCGACCCGCATCCGCGAGGGGTCGGAGCTGGGGCTGCCTGCACTCGTCACCACTCGACTGTATGCCGAGTCGTCACACCGCACGCAGATAGAGCCCGGCGGCGGCGGCGCGATTGGCCAGGCCGTGCCGGTGGTACACCCGGTGCAGGTGGCGACTCACCGTCGCGGGACTGATCTTCAGCCGCCGGGCGATCTGTGCGTCGGTCAGCCCCTGCGTGACCAGGGCGAGTACCTGGCGTTCGCGGTCCGACAGCTGCAGATCCGGTTCGTCGACGCTGCGGGCGGGCCGTATCTCCAGGCCGGGCGCCTTCGTCAGCGGCACCCAACCTGTTGCCGGCGCCAGCTGGAACGCGTAATAACTCCTCGGCGAGGAGCGACGCAGCACCGCGCGCAGGTGTGGTCCGCAGGCGCGGAGCACATCTCGTTGGGTGTCGTTGAAGGTGCCGGCGTCCCTGGTCAGGCTGACGGCGTGCACCACGGAACCGGTCAGCGTCATGGGGAGGCAGATCTGATCGGTGGTCTCCGGCATCGCCTCCTGATGGATGGGGGTCTGTCGCCAGACGCGGGGGCCGACCACATCGGAGATCCGGATCGGCTCGAGCGAAGGAGAGCTGTTGCGCGCCAGGGCACGCAGCGGTGCGCGCAGCGGATGGGTGTGGCCGACGGCGGGGTAGGCACCGATCATCCGGGTGTCGGCGGCCAGCGGCGGCCAACGAATGGCGACCTGCAGTTGGCTGTCCAGGTCGAGGTGGGTCAGACAGGCGGAGTCGCCGCCCACCACGTCGGCGAGGCCGGCCAGCATGGTCGGCGCGACCTGCTCATATCGCTCGACGCGCAGCAGTTCCGTCGTGTAGTCGAGTACACCTCTGAGGTCCTTGACCGTCCGCACCGTTGATCCCCGTCCACCGCGACCGGCACCGCGGGCAGCGGCGCCAGGATCGATGACACTCCTCGACGGGGATCGCGGACTCCGTAGCGGTACGGAACTTCGTCCGGGTACGGGGTAGGTGGGTACGGGGTCGGTGGGCACGGGGTGGGTGGGTACGGGGTGACTGGGTGATGCTTCGATGGCGCCATGAGCAGCCCTGAGAACGGCTCCGTGCCAACGCTCCTCGACTGGGCAGGCGGCCAGCCCGCTCTGCACCGGATGATCAATGCCTTCTACGACCGGGTGGAACGGGACGAGCTGTTGAGCCCGTTCTTCCCTGGCGGCGTCAGCGCCGCGCACCGTGATCACGTCGCGGTGTGGTGGATCGAGGTCTTCGGCGGTCCGCCGGAGTACACGCAGAACCTCGGCGGTTACGAGAACATGCTCGCCCACCACCGCGGGCTGGCCATCACCGGCGAGCAACGGTTCCGCTTCGCCTCGCTGATGAGCCTGGCTGCGGACGATGCCGGCCTGCCGGACGACCCCGAATTCAGGGCTGCGCTGGTCGGCTATCTGGAGTGGGGAACCCGGCTCGCGGTGCTCAACTCGCAGGTGGACGCGCAGGTGGTCGAGCACGCCCCGGTGCCGCGGTGGGGATGGGGCGTCGCGCCTCCGTATCAGCCGTGAGGCGCCGCGCGATACCCGCTACCCCCGGACGAGTTCGGCAAGGTCGGCGGGGCGCAGCCGGTAGACCTGCAGCGTGAGCCCGAAGTACTTGTCCGTCTCGCCGACCCAGTCCATGCCGTTGCGGCGAGCGACCGCGGCGGCGCGCTGATTACCCGGCCGGACGACCGCGAACAGCTCGTCCAGCTCCTGGGCGAAGGCCCAGCTGGCCACCCCGTGCGTCGACTCGGTCGCGTAACCCTGTCCCCAGAACTCGGGGATGAGCTGCCAGCCGATCTCGAGGTCCTCCCCGCGGGGCGGAAGCGGCAGCAGCACGACGCCGCCGATGATCCGGTTGTCCGACCGGCGCTGAATCGCCCACCGTCCGGCAGGCACCACCGCCTCGTCGTTCTCTGTGACCCAGCGCGCCAGGACATCTCGCATGGTGTCCAGGTCGGTCACCTTGTCCATCGCCGGGCTGAGCCATCGCGCGACATCTGCGTCGCCGTAGATCTCCAGCGCCGCCGGGGCATCCTCGACCGTCCAGCCGCGCAGTACCAGTCGCTCGGTGGTCAGCTCAGGCGCCACGGGGATCTCCGTTCGATGGGGCTTGTCGAGGAACCGCTGCCACGATACTGCGGTTTACGATGTGCCCGGCGGCGCTCGACGCCGCTGCGCTACTCGGCGCCCTCCGAGTCGGCGACGGCAGGCTCGTCGGTGCCGATTTCGGCGATCACCGCTCCGGCGGTCACCGTCGCGCCCGCCTCGACCTGGACGGACGTCACCACGCCGGCCCGGTGCGCGGTCAGCGGGTTCTCCATCTTCATCGCCTCGATGACGGCAACCAGATCGCCCTCGGCGAGCTGATCTCCCACCGCCACAGCAATTTTCACCACGGTGCCCTGCATCGGCGCGACCACGGCCGCACCGCCGGTGGCCGGCGCATGGTGCAACCTGGGCCGGTGGCGCCGCGAGGAACTCGCCCGCGGCCCGGGCGACCCGCCCAGGATGGCGACCGCGAGATCGGCGGGCAGCGCGACCTTCACCCGGCGCCCGTTCACCTCGGCGACGAATTCCTGCCGTTCCGCAGGCGGCGCTTCCGGTGCAGCGCCGGGGGCACCGGCAAACGGCTCGATGGTGTTGACGAATTCGGTTTCGATCCACCGGGTGTGCACCCGGAAACGTCCGGCCCACCCGTTGAACGCTTTGTCGTCGAGGACTGCGCGGTGGAACGGCAGCACCGTCGCCATGCCCTCGACCTGCATCTCGGCCAGCGCACGGCGGGACCGGGCCAACGCCTGCTCGCGGGTCTGCCCGGTGACGATGATCTTGGCCAGCAGCGAGTCGAACACCCCGGAAATCACCGATCCGGTTTCCACGCCGGAGTCCACCCGGACACCCGGACCAGCCGGCGCAACGAATTTGGTGACCGTTCCGGGTGCTGGCAGGAAATTGCGTCCTGGGTCCTCGCCGTTGATCCGGAACTCGATCGAGTGGCCGTGTGGCTCGGGATCGGTGAGCACCCGAAGCTTCTCGCCGTCGGCGATGCGGAACTGCTCCCGCACCAGGTCGATCCCACTGGTCTCCTCCGAGACCGGATGCTCCACCTGAAGTCTCGTGTTCACCTCGAGGAAGGACACCGTCCCGTCGGCGCCGACCAGGAACTCCACCGTGCCGGCCCCGTGATAGTCGGCGGCCAGGCAGATCGCCTTCGATGCGGTGTAAATCGACTCGCGCTGGGCGTCGGTCAGGAACGGCGCGGGGGCTTCTTCCACCAGCTTCTGGTAGCGGCGCTGCAGCGAGCAGTCCCTGGTGCCGACAACGATGACGTTGCCGTGGGTGTCCGCGAGGATCTGGGCCTCGACATGCCGTGGCTGGTTGAGGTACCGCTCGACAAAGCACTCGCCGCGGCCGAAGGCGGTGACCGCCTCCCGGACTGCGGACTCGTACAGGTGCGGGATCTCGGCCAAGGTTCGGGCGACCTTCAGTCCACGGCCGCCGCCGCCGAACGCGGCCTTGATCGCAACGGGAAGCCCGTGCTCCCTGGCGAATTCGAGGACCTCATTGGGTCCGGACACCGGCTCGGTGGTCCCCGGGACCAACGGCGCACCGGCCTTCTGCGCGATGTGCCGGGCCGTCACCTTGTCGCCGAGATCGCGGATCGATTGCGGTGTCGGGCCGATCCAGGTCAACCCGCCGTCGATCACCGCCTGCGCGAAATCGGCGTTCTCGGCAAGGAAGCCGTAGCCCGGATGCACCGCGTCCGCGCCCGCGCGGGCGGCGACGTCCAGCAATTTGGTCTTGTTCAGGTAGGAATCGGCCGGGCTCGCCCCGTTCAGCGAATAGGCTTCGTCGGCCATCCGCACGTGCATGGCGTCACGGTCGGAATCCGCGTAGACGGCGATCGAGCGGAGCCCGGCGTCTCGGCAGGCACGAACGATCCGGACGGCGATCTCGCCGCGGTTGGCGATCAGGACGGTATGCACTGGGTGTCCTTCCGTGCTTTCTGCGAGTGGTGCGGGGTCATGCGCTGCGCCACAGATCGGTGACCGCGATGCCGACGTCGGCCAGCAGTCGGCGGGTCAGGGGCAGGGAAATACCGATGACGTTCGAGGGGTCACCATCGACGCTGTCCACGAACCATCCGCCGTAGCCGTCGATGGTCAGTGCACCGGCAACGGCCAGCGGTTCGCCGGTGGCGATGTACGCGGAGAGTTCGGCGGGGGTCGGCGCGCCCATCCGGACCGTGGTCGATCGGGTACCGACGGCGCCCGCGGTCGGCAGCCCGGACGTCACCCGGCGGACGGCGTGGCCGGTGAGCAGCACGCCTTCCCGGCCGGCCATCCTGGCCCACCGTTGCCGAGCCTGCGCCGCATCGGTGGGCTTGCCTTGCAGTTCGCCGTCGATCAGCAGCATGGAATCGCAGCCGATCACCACGCAATCGGCGGCAATGTCGGCGGGCAGCGCGTCGGCGACGGTATCGGCCTTCGCGGCGGCGAGGATCTCGACCTGCACGTCGGGCGGATCCTGCGCGACCTGGGCCAGGATGGCGTTTTCGTCCACGTCCGAGACCGCCACCACCGGGTCGATCCCGGCGGCCCGGAGCACACCCAGCCGTGCGGGGGAGGCGGAGGCGAGCACCACCGCCGTCATCGCGGCAACCCGGATGCCCACCACGAGCTCGCGCCGGGGCTGAGCCGGGTGCGCAGCATGTGCGCCGGATCGGCCCAGACCGAGGGCGGTCCCGAGCGACTCGACGACCCGGACGCGCCCGCGGTGAGTGCGGTCAGGATCGCGATGACAACGGCCGCGTCCTCTTCCGAGGTCCGGCTCTTGCCCTGGCTTTCGGTCTCGGCTTCGGCTCCGGCGTCCGCATCCGCGCTGACAGTGTCATCGGCGTTCGCTGCGCTCACGGTGTTGTCGGCGTTCGCTGCGCTCACAGTGTTGTCGGCGTTCGCTGCGCTCACAGTGTCATCGGCGTTCGCTGCGCTCACAGTGGAATGTTCCCGTGTTTGCGCGGCGGCAGCGTCTGCCGCTTGTCGGCCAGCACCCGCAGCCCGTTGGTGATCGCGATGCGGGTGGTGGACGGCCTGATGATCTCGTCCACATAGCCCCGCTCGGCCGCGATGAACGGGTTGGCCAGGGTGTCCTCGTAGTCGGTCTGCAGCTGCGTGCGCACGTCGGCGACCTGCGGCGCCTCGGCCCCGTACTCGGCCGCGATCGCGCGCAATCTCCTTGCGGTACAGCACATTCACCGCGCCCGCGGCGCCCATCACGGCGATCTGCGCGGTCGGCCAGGCCAGGTTGAGGTCGGCGCCGAGATGCTTGGATCCCATCACGTCGTAGGCGCCGCCGTAAGCCTTGCGGGTGATCACCGTGATCAGCGGAACGGTGGCCTCGGCGTAGGCGTAGATCAGCTTCGCGCCGCGCCGGATGATCCCGTTCCATTCCTGATCGGTGCCGGGCAGGAACCCGGGGACGTCGACGAAGGTCAGCACCGGGATGTTGAAGGCATCGCAGGTGCGGACGAAGCGGGCGGCCTTCTCGGCGGCGTTGATGTCCAGCGTCCCGGCGAGGTGGATCGGCTGGTTCGCCACCACGCCGACCGACCGGCCGGCGACCCGGCCGAACCCGACGATGACGTTGGGCGCGTACAACTCCTGCACCGGCAGGAAATCGCCGTCGTCCATCACCGCCTGGATCACCGTGGTCATGTCGTACGGCTGGTTGGGCGCATCCGGAATGAGCGTGTCGAGGGCGAGGTCGGCGTCGGTGACCTCGAGATCTTCGTCCCACTCCGTGGCGGGCGGGCTCGACAGGTTGTTCGACGGCAGGTAGGAGAGCAGGTCGCGCACGTAGTCGATGGCGTCCTGCTCGTCGCGGCCGAGGTAATGCGCGTTGCCGGAGCGGGTGTTGTGGGTGCGCGCGCCGCCGAGTTCTTCCAGCGTCACCTGCTCGCCGGTGACCGAGCGGACGACGTCCGGCCCGGTGATGAACATCTGGGAGGTCTTGTCGACCATCACGATGAAGTCGGTCAGCGCGGGGGAGTAGACATGGCCCGCCGGCGTTGGCGCCCATGATCAGCGAGATCTGCGGGATCACCCCGGACAGGTGCACGTTGCGCTTGAAGATCTCCGCGTACAGCCCCAGGGAGACCACGCCCTCCTGGATGCGCGCGCCGCCGCCCTCGTTGATCCCGACCACGGGCCGGCCCGTCTTGAGGGCGAAATCCAGTACCTTGACGATCTTTTCGCCGTAGACCTCGCCGAGCGACCCGCCGAAGACGGTGACGTCCTGGGAGAACACGCAGATGTCCCGGCCGTCGACGGTGCCGTAGCCGGTGACGACCCCGTCGCCGTACGGCCGGTTGTCGGCCAGCCCGAAGTTGGTCGACCGGTGCCGGGCGAACGCGTCGAATTCGACGAAGGATCCGGGGTCGAGCAACATGTCGATCCGCTCGCGAGCGGTCTTCTTGCCCTTGGCGTGCTGTCGCTCGACGGCGGCGGCGGACCCGGCGTGCACATGTTCTTCGAGCCGGCGATTCAGCTCGGCCAGCTTGCCGGCGGTGGTGTGCGGTGCGGCCGACGCCACCACGGGCTTCGCGGCGTTCTGCGGGGCTGCGGATTCGATCGGCCGCGGGTCGGGCGTCTGCGGGGTCGGAGGGGCAACGTGATGGGCATTCTCCGACCGGGTCACAGGCGAAGGGTATCCAGTAACGCCACTAGGGTTGTCAGAGTGTGGGCAAGATCGCCGTGAGCGGACCTCTACCTGGGAACGTCCCCGAATTGCTGACCTCCCGGGCACCGATCGACCCTGATCGGGTCCGTGCCCTGCTGGCCGAACCGGCCCGCTGGCAGCTCGACCACGTCCAGGGTGACCGGCTCCACGAATTCCGATCTGGCCGCCGCTGCGGATTCGGCAATCGCCGGATCCGGATCCGCCAGGTCCGCGACCGTGCGTTCCGGACGGACCCGGGTGCTGGTCACCGAGGAGCAGGTGCAGGGCAAGGGCCGCGCGGGCCGGGGCTGGGTCTGTCCCGCAGGCGCCGGGCTGATGTTCTCCGTGCTGTTGCGGGAACCCGGAATCCCCGTCGACCGCCGTGGCTGGGTCGGGATCGCCCTGGGGTTGGCCATCGTCCGGGCGATCGAAACAGTCACCGGCTTGACCGCTTCGTTGAAATGGCCGAATGACGTACTCATCGACGGGGCCAAATGCGCCGGGATCCTCGGCGAGGTCAGCGGCGACGCGGTGATCATCGGTTCTGGGATCAATGTCACGGTCGATCGCGCGGATCTCCCGCGGCCAGACGCGACATCGCTGTGGCTCGCCGGCGCACAGACGTTGGACCGCGAGACATTGCTGGCGGCGATCCTCGACGATCTCGGCAGCACGGTGGACCAGTGGGTCGGCGCCAGGGGTGACGTCGACGGCGCGGGCCTGCGGGAGCGCTACCGGCAGGCCTGCTCGACCCTGAACTCCCGGGTGCGGGTGGAACTGCCGTCGGGCAGGTCGCTGATCGGCTGGGCCGACGACGTCGATGCCGCCGGATCACTGATCGTTCGTGACGAGAACGGCGGCACCAGTAGCTATTCCGCCGCCGACGTGGTGCACCTGCGCCCGCAGTGACCTGCGCGGACCACCTGGCTTCATCCCGGTCTTCGTGCTGACCTATCGCGGCCGGCTGGCACACTACCCAGATGCGAGAGTCCAGCACGCCGGACCTCTACGGGCGGGTCGCCGCGCGGTTCGGGGACCTACTGGAGTCGTGCAGAGCAGAGAGTTGGTCCGCTCCGTCGCCGTGCCCTGGTTGGACTGCCTGGGACGTTGCCGCGCACGTCGTTCGCAATCATCGGCGAGCGCTTGCCGGCCTCGACGGGTCGCTGTATTCGGCGCCGACGCGCGAGGAGGACGTGCGCGAGGCATGGCGTCGTGCCACCGAGGGCGTGCGCAGGGCGTTGCGTGATCCCACGCTGGCGGGCACCGTGCTGGGCGCCGAGTTCGACGCCTGCACATTCGAGACCTTCGTCAGGCGAATGGCGTGCGCCGATACGCTGATCCACACGTGGGACTTCGCCCGAGCCACCGAACAGGATGAGCACCTGGATCCCGAGGGGGTCGCGGTCGCCACCAGGATCCTCATTCCCGAAGACGATGACATCCGCATGCCGTACGCGTTTGGTCCGAAAGTTTCACCGGCAGACGATGCGGATCCGCAGACCCGGTCTGCTGAACTTCCTCGGTCGGCGACCCTGACGTTCCCAGGACATTGGTGGCTGCCCGCCTGCCATCAGGCGGGATCACTGCCTGAAAGGGCGAGCACAGGCTTCCGGACCACAGGCACAATCGCAGCGTGAACGATCGGAGCGGGCCGCGTGGAGTCGCCGTGTCCGGCGTGTCCGGCGTGTCGGAGCGGGAGGCCGACGTGCTGGCAGCCCTCGCCGAACATCTGACCAACGCCGAGATCGCCGCTCGGCTGTTCATCTCGGTGCGCACGGTCGAGAGTCACGTGTCATCCCTGCTGCGGAAATACCAGGTCAGTGACCGCCGGGCGCTCAGCGCCGTGGCGGCCGCGAGGCCCGTCACACTGCGGGTTCCCGCATCGTCGGCAGGCGCGCCGACCGCGCCGTTGACGTCGTTCGTCGGTCGGGTCGCCGAGCGCGCGGAGTTGGCCGACGCGCTGGCCGCGCACCGCCTGGTGTCGGCGGTCGGCCCGGGCGGGGTGGGCAAAACCCGGCTGGCGCAGCAGGTGCTCGCCGACATTGCAGACCGGTTCGCCGACGGCGCGGTATTCGTCGACCTGGTGCCGGTCACCGACCCGTCGATGATCGCGTCGGCGATCGCCGCCACGTTCGGGTTGACCGAGTACCAGGGCCGCACGGCCACGGACACCCTGGTGCACTGGCTCGCAGATCGGCAGACGCTGCTGGTGCTCGACAATTGCGAGCACCTGCTGGGCGGCGTGGTCGAGATGGTGGAAGGACTGCTCACCGGGTGCCGTGGACTGACCGTCCTGGTCACCAGCCGCGCCAGGTTGATGGTGCCGTTCGAGCGGGTCTTCCTGGTGCCAGCGCTCTCCCTGGATGCGGACGGGCAGGGCTCCGGAGACGCGGTGGACTTGTTCGTCGACCGCGCGGAGGCGGCTGGAAGCCGGCTTTCGGCGGCCGATCGGCCGCGGGTGGCGGCAATCTGCCGGAGCCTGGATGGCATGGCGCTGGCCATCGAGCTGGCCGCCGCCCGGCTGCCGTCGGTCGGCTTGGACGGTTTGCAGGCCGGACTGGCCGACCGGCTACACCTGCTGACCAGCGGCAGACCCAGCGATCACCGGCACCACTCGCTGGCATCCACCCTGGATTGGAGTTACGCACTGCTCAGCGAGAGCGAACAGGCCGTGCTGCGCCGAATTTCGGTCTTCGCGGCGCCGTTCACCGCCGAGGCGGCCACCGTGTTACTGGCCGGGTGGGTTCCGCTGCCCGCGGGCACTGTTCCAGGTGCGCTGGGCGGTCTCGCCGAGAAGAGCCTGCTGATGACGGTGACCGAACCGGCCGGAACGAGATACCGTGCGCTGGAAACGATCCGGCAGTACGGCACCGATCGCCTGGCCGATGCCGGGTGAAGCGCCGGAAGCGCTGACCCGTCACCTCGCCTGGTGCCTTGAGGTCGGGAGGGTGTTGGTCGGTGAGGTCGGCAAACACGGCGGTGACGTCGCCGACCGGTGGCGGATGACATTCGACGAGGTTGCTGACGACCTGCGGGCGGCGCTGGGCTGGGCCCGGGGCGACGCCGACCATCGGCCGGCGGCCCACCGGTTGGCGATCATGCTGGCCGACATGTGTTTCCAGCGGGGTCTTCCCGGCGAATCACAGCGTCGCTACGAGGAGGCGGCCGCGCTCGCCACCGACGCGGGCGCCGTGGCCGACGCGTTGGATCACGCTGCCGGAGCGGCGGAGTCGCGGCATTTCGGCAACGAGGCCATGCGACTGCATCGGCTCGCCGCCGACGCGGCTCTGCGCGCCGGCGATCGCGCCGGGGCTGCCAGCCAACTGGCAAGGGCCGCCGAGTTGATCCATCGCGGTCCGGGGCTGATGGCGACGCCGCCCGACCCCGGTGAGGTCGGCGAGTTACTCGGTCGTGCCTGGGAATTGGGTGCCGGCGACGAGGCCGCGGAGGCCAGGGTGTTCACCGCGGAGGGCTACCGCGGTGCCAGCACGGACCCGGCGTCGGCCGAGCTCGCCGATCGCGCGATCACGCTGGCCCGCCGGGTCGGTGATCCGCTCATCGAGAGTGCCGCCCTTGACCAGCTCACCGCGATCCAGCTCGCGCGCGGCGAGATCAGCGCTGCCGCCGCGAGCTCGCTACGCCGTACCAAGGTACTGGCGCCCCTTCCGGTCACCGCGTTGTCCGGCTTCGAGTTCACCGACGCGTATGTGATGGCCACCGAATGTGCCATTGCTGCCGGGGATCTCGTCGGTGCGCGGACGCTGGCGGAGGACGTGAGCAATCTGCCCTTTCACCGCGAGGAGGGCCACCTGGCCACCGCGCGGCTGATCGTCGTCACCGCGCTGGCCGGCGACTGGGACGAGACCGTCGCGCTCGGCGACAGATTCCTCGAGGGCTGGGAGCGGGCCGGCCGACCGCGGACCGGCAACCTGAGCCGCGGCGCGTACGCCGCGGCCACCGTTCAGGCGCTGCGCGGCAACGAGGCGGGGCGTGCGGCGTGGCTGGAGGTGGTGAGCACCCTGGAGACGCCCGGCCGACCGATTTCCGAGATCCACTTCGGGGAGTTCTTCGAGGCTCTGCTCCTGCTGCACCGCGGGCTGCCCGAGGAGGCGATGGCCGTGCTGGCGACGCCGCCCGAGCACTTCCGGGAATGGCACAACGGGATGTGGCGGCCCTGGTACGCGGCCGTCTGGGCGGAGGCGGCCGTCCTGAGTGGTGCTGCCGAGGCCGGGGATCGGCTGCACCGGGCTCGCTGGGCGACCGCGGACAATCCGATCGCCGATGCCATGGTCGACCGGGCAGCGGCCCTCGCCGTCGGCGACCGGCACGGCGTGCTGGCCAGCGCCGTGGCCCTGAAGGATGCCGGCTGCCGCTACCAGTGGGCCCGGACGATGGTGCTGGCAGGCGGGCCGGAGCGGATACGCGGGGCGGCCGTGCTTGCCGAGATGGGCGCTATCGCTTCGGACCCGAGTCCCGCCGGCCTGGCTCGCTGAGCCGGCCGAAGGCTCGCTTAGCCGGCCGAAGCGCTCGCTGAGCCGGCCGATAGCTCGCTGAGGCGATAGCTCGCTGAGCCGGCCGATAGCTCGCTGAGCCGGCCGACGGCTCGCTGAGGCGATGGCTCGCTGAGCCGGCCTGGCTCGCTGAGCAGGCCGCCGACGGATCGGGTTCGCGGATCCAACGGTCACGCGACCTCTGGCCGACCACTGATCCACCACTGACCGGCCACTGATTCGGCGAATCCGTGGTCGGCACGGATGTCCTGCGGTCGTCCGCGGATCACCGTGGAGGGACGAGCTTTTCGCCCTACCAGCAGACGGAGCACCGAGATGAACGATCATCCACTGACCCTCGCCGCCCACGTGACCTACCGGCAGCAGGCGCTGCTGGCGGACGCCGAGGCGTCCCGATTGGCTCGGCAAGTACGGGCGACCCGCACACTGCGCCCGACGCCGAGCCGTTGGGTGGGCGTGATCCAGCCGGCCGGTTGGCTGCTCCGGGTACGGCTGCTGCTCGGGGCACTCACCGCCAGGTGACGCCTGAGAACCGCACGGCCGGGGCGGTCCCGCGGGTGTGAGTCCGGCCGGGGCGGTGCTGCGGGTGTGAGTCCGGCCCGGGCGGTCCCGCGGGTGTGAGTCCGGCCGGGGCGGTCCCTTCAGGTGTGAGTCCGGCCCGGGCCGCGGTCGTCAGCTGGCGGAGAAGCCGGCCGTCAGCTGGCGTAGAAGTACAGCGGCACCTTCACGTTCTTGCAGTCGTCTTGGTTGGAGTCTCTGTTCACCATCTGGATGGCGGCCACGCCGGTCACCGTCGCTCCCGAAGCAACCTCACCGAACGTCGGTGTCTTGATCATCTTGACCGCGAAGTCGTCGGCGGTGCACTTCCCGGAGTTCCACTGCTTGCCGTCCTTGTTCGCGACGACAACGGTGAGATCGCTCGAGGCTCTGCACACCGGAGTTCGTGTTCGCCACGGTGACCTCGACGGTGTCGGTCGGGCCGCCCGGGGTCAAGGGCTCGCCGGCAACGTCCGACGTCGTGACCACCCAGGACGTGCTGTCGCCGGTGGCGGCATCGGTCGCGCCGGAACCGGTGGAGGTGAAGTACGCGAACGCAGTGCCGCCGACACCGACGAGAACCAGCGCGGCAACGACGACGCCGACCTTCTTGTTGAACAAGCGCATGGTGAAGTTCCTTCCAGAACAGGGATTCACGAAGCGCCGGTTTCGCCACTTGCTCCCCACCGGACATTTGGCGACCAAAGGGTTCGCCCGGCGGATCTACGCTCGCTCGTCCACGATCTTCGTGGACCTGCCTATTGTGTTGCCGATTCCGTGCCGAAGCAAGCTGATCACCGCTGTTGGTGGTTTTTTCACCTGATCGATATGGAGAATTTGGGAACCGAACTAGTCGATGGATCATTGGTGGCAGAACCTGGGAATTGACGTTTCCACATATGGCTGCTGCCCAAGATGTTTCGCGGCCACACATGGAAGGGCCGCGACTCCGGGCAAAGAAATCCCGGGAAAGGGATTGGTAGCTGTCGTCGATCATTGTCGGCGCGCATCAAGGCGGATTCTCCGCAACGTCAAGAAACGATCAAGATAAACGGTTCGACTGTGCCGGGAAGACGGTTCGACCTGTGCCGGGACCGTCGGTTCGACCTGTGCCGGGACCGTCGGTTCGACCTGTGCCGGGACCGTCGGCGCGGTCATCGGTGGCGACGCCGGAGGATGACCGATGACAAGCCGGGTCACTCCATCTGGTTGCGGTGGACGACGCCGAGCACCGGTCGGGTGGCGTTCCGCTTACCAGCCGCAGCACGACGCCTTCATGATCGGCGAGGACGATTTCGAGGGGATCTACCGGTGGCGACGACGGCGCGTCGGTGGGCGATCACGAAGGCGAACGCGACTCGGGACAAGCGCGCCGGCGGAGCGTCGAAGCCGTTCTTTGATGGGTTGTCCGTGATGACGGGCTGGCAGTGTCATCACACTGGAAGGCAGTCATGCAGGCGCTGACGCCCCACGCTCGTGCGGCCGCGGGTGTCGAGGCGCCAAATCCACGGACGCGGAAATCATTGCCGCGCTTGCGTTCTGCTGGGCGGTGCTGGGTGGCCCTACGGGAAGCGGTTGGCCCCGATCACGGCCGAGTTGGTGCGGCACCTCGCGAGCAGTTGAATCCACGGCCGTCCCAACGCGAGATCAGCGGGGCACTCCCGTAGCGGGTCATCAGCAACTACAGGACGGGTACTGACCACCGTCCGCCTCTACATGCGCGTCCGCCGATGGGTGAACGACCCCAGCTACGTGCGGTGTTGACGGGAGTCACCGGGCGTCCGCGGTCAGTGATGGACTCGTCAACGGGCCTGTCGATGGGAGCCGGTGGGTCGGTCAGAACGGCGGTTCGTCGGGGTCGACGCGCCGACCGGGGCGGGCGGGTCGGCGGCTTCCCAGCGGGGAGTGTCCGGTGTCACTGGTTCTGCCGTGATCGTCGGTGTCCTCGGCGGCGGGGGTGGGGCGGGGTGCGGTGATGATGTCCCGCACTTGTTGGACGCGGTTGCGGACGGTGGTGACGAGGACTTTCAGTGCGAGGGTGTCGGGGAAGGGTCCGCCGAATTCGGCGTCGCGCCAGTCGGGGCGAAGTCCCTCGTCGTCGATTCTCCGGGGTCGTGACAGGGTTGAGCGGCTCGCCGCCCGCATGGCTGTGCCGGTCGTCCGGCTGATGGGCCGGTGGTGCCTCGGATGGTTCCAGGAGTTCGCCGGGCAGGGTGAGGGTGCGTGGTGGGTCGGTGTACCGGTGCCCGGTCGGGCTGGTCCAGAGTTGGGTGTGGTCGGGTCCGCGGGTGCTTGACCAGGCGGAGTGGTGTTTGAGCCAGTGATGCGCGCGGCAGAGCGGATCGAAATTGGCCGGTGCGGTGGCGCCGCCGGCGCCCGGGTCATGGTGGTCGAACGGGTCGCGGTGGTCCAGGTCGCAGCGCCAGGCGGGTTGCCGGCAGGACGGGAACCGGCAGGTGGTGGCCAGGGTGGTGGTGATGTCGCGGGTCGCCTGGGAGGGTCGGTAGGTGCGGGCACCGGTTCCGGTGATGCTGCCGGTCGCGGGGTCGAGCAGCACGGTGGTGATCGAGGCGGCGGACTTGGCGATCATCAGTGCGGTGTCGGCGGTGATCGCGCCGTACCCCTCGAGGTGGCCGGGGAGGCGGTCGAGCCCGGCGAGGGTGGACGCGGACAGGGTGACGGTCAGGTGCGGGCGGCGCCCTTGTCGGGCGGCGCGGCGCGCGGCCCGCCGCTCGTCCCGATTCCCGGTGGCGCCGGCGGGCAGAGTTGCTGGTTGGTGAGTTTCTGGTTGTGACCGCCGCAGGTCACGCACGTCCGGCGTGGCGCCGCCGGAGGTGTCGCATCGTCGGTGGACCGGGATAACGCGTCCAGCGTGAGCTGTTGGTTCGCAGGATCAGTCGCGACGGCACCGGACTGGCCGGCCCGCTCGTCTGGCCGGCGCCTGCGTCGGTGTTGGTCGCTGACCGGGGACCCGGTTGGTCCGAGTTCGATTCAGCGGAACCGGCGGAGTCGGCGGTGTCCCCGGCCGCGCCGTTCGCCACGCAGTCATCGGGATTCCCAGCAGTGGCACCGTTGCAGTTGGCGCGTTCACTGCTGTCGCGTTCACCGGTGTCGCATTCGCCGCTGCCGTCTTCGCTGCAGCCGTCTTCGCTGCAGGCGCGGTCGCCGTTGTCGTGCGGTCGCCGCGGTCGTCACCGTGTCGCGTTCGCCGCGGTCTTCACCGTGGTCGGGTCGCTGCTGTCGGGTCGCCGTTGTCGTGTTCGCCGCTGTCGGGTCATCATGCTTCGTGCTTTACAGCGTGTCGGTTCGGCGCGGTCGACCGAACCCGTCCCTGATCCCGATGCGGATTGGTGGTCGGTTCGGTTGCTGGGTCGCCGGCGGGGTCCGCAGCGAACTCGTCACGGTCGCCCGACATGCGCTGCGGTGCAACAGGTTCGGCGGTGGGGTCGGGGGGGTCGAGGAGGTCGGTGAGGTCGACGTAGCCGTGGGTGAGGAGTTGGTCGGCGATGTCGTGCCAGGCGTCGACGCGTCGGGCCGCGACCGGGCGGTCGTCGTCGGTACCGGTCCGTTCGGCCAGCAGATCGGCCAGGGTGAAGATGGACATGGCGGCGTCGGCGGGCGCGTTGGCCCGGACCGAGGCCATCCCGTCGGGCAACGACCGCAGCACCAGTTCCCGGTCGTGTTTGGCCTTGCGTTCCCGGTTCTCCGCGGCGTGCGGGTCGGCGGCGATCACCGCCCGGTCGAGCAGGCCGCGCAGGTTCCCGGTGGACCGGTCCTCGGCGATCGGCAGGATCCGCTGCTGCACCGCTTCCCGCAGCGACGGGGTCAGCGGGGCCGTCCGTTCGGCGATCAGAAAGGCCCGGCCGCGGTCGATCCGACCCGCGGCCAACGCGTCCACGGTCGCGGGCAGCCCGTCGCACAGGTCCTGCGCCTTGCGGACCCGGGAACCCGCGGTGATCGGCGAGATCTGCAACGCCGCGGCGACTTCCGCCGCCGCGAGCGATGCCGCCCGGTCCTGCACCAGGGTTTCCACGGTGTCCAGGTCGATCTGGCCGTCCGGGCCTCGGCCCTGCCCGCCCTTGTCCATCAGTTCGGTCACGATCTCGGAGACGTCACCGGCCCGGCCGGGGCGGGCGAACTCGGTGAGCAGGCCCATCTGCCTGGCCGCCAGCAGGGACATGGCCTTCTCCGACGCGACGATCGCGTCGACCAGCTCGGCACCCGGTCAAGGCGGCGGGGTGCACCTGCGCGACCGCGGCAGGGACTCGGACAGCCGGTGTCCGGCGGCGAGTTCCGACCAGGCGGGAGTGTGGGTCATTCGCTGCTTGCCTGCTACCGGGCGGTGCGGGATGGTGGTCTGTCGCGCTCATCGTCCCCACCCCCGATCGCTGACCCGTGAAGATACATGTTCGATTCTACAATGTGAACTGCCGCTATACAAGACTCCGCGTTGACTCATTTCGTCCGGGCATCGCCTGGAGTTGCGGACCGGGAAGGATGCGCGCGTGAGCGGCGCACTCGGAGGGACTGGTGCGGGGGCCCCGTCAGGCGCGGTTCTGTCGAGTCCGTAAGGCACGGCGGAATGATGCGCGTGAACGGCGCGTTCGGAGGGACTGGTGCGGGTCGACCCGCGTCGGGGCTGGTTCTGTTGGCCGCGTCAGGCGTGGCGGGAGGACGCGCGTGTACGGCGCATTTGGAGGCGCGGGTCGGGCCCGCGTCGGGCCTGGTTCTGTCGACCCCTTCAGGTGGGCGGAA
Source organism: uncultured Actinomycetota bacterium (assembly GCA_963709895.1). Classification (GTDB taxonomy): domain Bacteria; phylum Actinomycetota; class Actinomycetes; order Mycobacteriales; family Nakamurellaceae; genus Nakamurella. The sequence goes on from CAVPYD010000028.1 coordinate 811,738, forward strand.
TGATGCGGGTGAACGGCGCACTCGGAGGGCTCTGGTGCGGGTCGACCCCGTCGGGCGCGGTTCCGTTGACCCCGTCAGGTACGGCGGGAGGCTGCGCGTGAACTGCGAATTCGAGGAACTGGTGCGGGTCGACCCCGTCGGGCGCGGTTCTGTCGACTCCGTCAGGCGTGGCGGGAGGCTGCGTGTCCGGCGCACTCGGAGGGGCCTGGTTCGGGTCGACCCCGTCGGGCGCGGTTCTGTCGACCTCGTCAGGCACGTCGAAGGGCCTGATGGCGCGCCCACAGGCAAGCAAGATGTAAGGCCATCGGTGAATCCCACAGCCTGCGCCGCGAGATCCAGGCACTGACCCCGCAACTCCTGACCACGACCACCAGCAAGAACGGACGCGGTCACCTTCGACACGGTGCACCTCGGTTCATCGACACCCTGCCGGCGGCCTGCCAGCGCAGCAGCCCGGGCGGCGCGTTCGAGGACTCCAGGAGCCATATCGGCGACAGCGGCCGACGGCAGGTGGTCG
>CAVPYD010000029.1:0-939461 GCA_963709895.1 uncultured Actinomycetota bacterium
ATTCCAGGTACAGCAACACCACCTCGGTCCGGTCGTCGCCGTGCCAGAACTGCAGCAGGTCGTTGCCGGACACGTCGGCCCGATTGCCGGCCGAGACAAACGTCGACAAGCCGGCCCCGCGGTTCACGGCGTCGGCCAGGATCGCGACACCTAACGCACCGGACTGGCAGAAGAAACCGATCCGGCCCGCCGGGGGGATCACCGGCGCGAGTGTCGCGTTCATCCGCACGGACGGATCGGTGTTGACCATGCCCAGGCAGTTCGGTCCGAGCACGCGCATGCCCGCATTGCGCGCCAACGCAACCAGCTGCCGGTCCTCGGCAACGCCGACCATTTCTGCGTCGACCAGCCCGTCGCCGGGGGAGTCACCTTCGTCCGCGAAGCCCGGCGTCATCACCACTAGTCCGTGCACGCCCTTGGCCCGGCAGGCCGAGACCACCTCGGCAGCGGTCGAGTCCGGCGCGGTGACCACGGCCAGGTCGACCGGGTCGGGGATGTCGGTGACGGAGGCGTAGGCCCGTACACCCTGCACCGACACAGCATCGGGGGTCACCGGGTACACCGGCCCGGAGAACTTGCCGCGCAACAGGTTCTCCAACACGATGTGGCCCAGCGTGGCGGGTTCGTCGGAGGCTCCGATGACCGCGATCGATCGCGGGGCGAGCAGCCTGGCGATCGAGCCGGGCCTCGGCCCGGTGCTCCCTGGCTGTCATCACCGCCCGGGATTTCTCGGTCGGTTCGATGTCGAAGGCCAGGTCGATGACGCCGGAGTCGTACTCGCGGTGCACGGTGTACCCGGCGTCCATGAACACCCCGAGCATCTTGGTGTTCTGGCCGAGGACCTCGGCGGTGAAACGGCGGATCCCGCGTTCCCGGGCTGCCGCGGCCAGGTGCTCCAGCAGGATCGAACCCAGCCCGCGGCCCTGCTGCGAATCCTCCACCAGGAAGGCCGCCTCGGCGGCGTCGGGGTTGCCGGTCGGGTCGCGGTGGTAGGTCCCGGCCGCGATCATCTGCCCGCCGAGCATGGCGACCAACCCGACCCGGGAGTCGTGGTCGACATCGGTGAAGACCTCGATCTGCCGGTCGGAGATCTCGTTGACCGCCTTGAAGTACCGCATGTACAGCGTTTTCTGACTCAACCGGCCGTGCATAGCGCGGATCGCCTCAGCGTCGGCCGGACCCGACGGGCGCAGGTGCGCGACGCCGCCGTCAGCGAGCAGCACGTCGGCCTCCCACTGCAACGGGTACCCGGTCGTCGGTGCAGCCGCCACAAGACTCCTCCTGGGGTGTGGACTCGACCCGATCAGAGCGCCCTGACAGCCCGGCCGGTCATGAGCCCGGGTTCAATCGCGGGGGTCGTAGGGGTCCAGGCCGTGCAGCGGGTAGATGACCGCTGCGGGTGTCCTGGATGGCGCGGTCGACGGCCAGTTCGAGGGACCCGGCCCAACGCCGGAAGGTCACCGGGTTGGGCGCGCCGTCGGACATGTCGACCGGCAGCGGTGTCTCCGGGCGGGCCGCCGCGGCCCGCGCCAGCCAATCCCGCGGGCAGCGGGGTGGCCGGGTCGAGGTCGTGGCCGGAGACGATGGCCAGCAGGTGCGTCCACGCCCGAGGCACCACCCGCACCGGTGAATACCCGCCGCCGCCCAACGCGAGCCACCGACCGCCGGTGACGGTCTCGGCCAGCTCCCGCAGCGCCAGTACGACGCCCGCTGGCCGTCGACGGTCAGGTTCAGGTCGGACAACGGGTCCTCCCGGTGGGAGTCCGTGCCGTGCTGGGTGACCAGCACCTCCGGACCGAACGCCCGCACCACCCCGGGCACCACCGCGTGGAACGCCCGCAACCACGACGCGTCACCCGTGCCGGCCGGCAGCGCAATATTCACCGCCGTACCGCTCGCCGCGCCATCTCCGCACTCGGTCGGGAAACCGGTGCCGGGGAACAGCGACAGCGGGGCTCTGGTGGATGGACACCGTCAGCACCCGCGGCTCGTCGTAGAACGCGGCCTGCACCCCGTCGCCGTGGTGGGCGTCGACGTCCACGTACGCGACCCTGCCCACCCCCGCCTGCAGCATGGCGGCAATGGCCAGCGCGGCGTCGTTGTAGACACAGAAACCCGACGCCGAGTCGGCCATCGCGTGGTGCAGACCGCCGCAGAAGTTGACCGCGCGATCGACCTCACCGGTGGCGATCGCCAGCGCGGCGGCCACCGACCCGCCGGCGATCAGCGCCGCGCTGGCGTGCATGCCCGGGAAGATCGGATCGTCCACGGTGCCCAGCCCGTGCCCGACCGAGAACGGCGAAACCCGGTCGGGAGGCCCGGCGCACCGCATCGATGTAGCCCAGGGTGTGCACCAGGCCCAACGTCGCGACGTCGGCCGGGCCCGGCGTGACCACCCGGAAACCGTCGAGGACGCCGAGCGCCCCGGCTAGCTGCCAGGTCAGCTCCCAGCGCAGCGGGTCCATCGGAGGCTGACCACCGGGGTGGTGATAGCCGAGCATCCGACGATCCCAGACCACCAGCGGCCCGCTTGTCGTCGTGGATCGGTCGCCGGGCCGGGGACCAGGCGCAACGGGCGGCCGCAGTGCATAGCGCTGCAACGGCAACAGCCGTGCGGGCGTGGAGGTGCGCGCGACCCCGCGGATCCGCGGTGCCGAACCCTGTCCGGGTGACGGGATCGAGTCCGTGTTCGTCGCCATCGGGCGCAGCGTCGGCGGCGTCATGATAATTGCCCTATCTGCGCGCTCCCCTGGTGAGGTGTCTGCCGCCCCCCGGCCAGCGCAGTCACGCCCAGACGGTGATCAGGTGGGATGCTCAGCGCGATGATGCCCTGCAGGTCACCGTCCTGGTCGCAGACCGGCAGGAACGCCACCAGCAGGCTCCGCATCGTGTACGCGACCTCGATCAGGGAGTCGGTGCCGGCGACCCGGGCCGGGTCGCAGGTCATCACGTCCCGCGCGACGTCGAACCGCCGGTCCACCCATGGAGCCGCGTCGTTCATCGTCGCCGTCCGTCCAGGAGAAAGCCCCAGGCGTGGCCGATCACCGCCCACGCAGGGGTGAGGGGAACGGCCCGCCGCGGGCCGGCTGACCGTCGTTGGTTGGTCACCGACTGCCCACCGAGTGGCCGGCGACCCGCGGGGTCGGCGTCGGTGGTCGGCACCCGGCGCGGCCGCGATCGCGACGCGGGCAGCCACCCCGAACTGGCCGCTGTCCAGCCGCCGCCAGCCCAGCCTGGACTGGGGCAGACCACCTACGGTGGCCCGTTGGTCCACTGGATCAACCGGCCGACGGTTCGGAGCGAGCCCCTTCGCCAGGTCCCGGTCCACAGGCAGGTACCGCCGGAACACCGCATCCCGCGCGGCCGGCCGCGTCCCGGGAGCGTCCTCGGTTCTGGTCCTGGCCAGCACATACCACGCGTCCCAGATCGACGCCGCGCTGTTAAGCCGCTCAACGCATCGCCGCTCGGGCCTCATCGCGGGTCGCCTGTCAAACCCGGTCAGACCACCCAACCCGGTCGGGCCATCGACCGTGCGGGATCCGATTGATTCAGGAATGTTGATGGGGTGCCTCCCTCCTCGCCGGTGACCCGAGCACAGCCGTACTTTCGTGGCGACCGCGCCGGAGGGCGTGCACCCAATGGGTCCGGGTGGGTGTGATGCAACCAACAGCGACTGTGCCACGTTCAGGATTGTCTGTCACTTTTCGTCCGATATGACTGACTGTCGGTGGGCGAGCACCGAGGTCTTCCCGTCAACAGCTGCTTCCCGGGCGGCCGACCTGCGCAGCCGGCGGGTACGGCGATGGTCTACGGCGACCATCCGTGTCGGAGCTGTGGAGGTGGGTAGCGGTCGCCTGCCGCAGTTGGCAAGGCGCCTACGTGGGCCTGCATTAGGTGGCTCAGCAAATGGTCGAACGGCGTGCAGAAGGGGAGATCCCCAGCGCCGGAGGTGACGATGCTCGGACAAGGCCTGGGGAGCAGGTTCCGGTGGCCCAGCACCACGCATTTCCGGAGCGCACCGTGCGGGTGATCGAAGACATGAACGTCACACCAAAGGGTTTGGTCCGATCGGAATGTCCAGCCGGACGAAAATCACCCTCGAACGGGCCAACAGCGTCACGAACGCCGAGATTGTGTGCCTGATCCCAGCGGTCTGGTTGGTCCGGGACCAGAGCGTGGCGTGTTCGGTTGGCGAGCAAGGCGTAGCCGCAAACGCCTCTGGTCCCCCTTCCACTCACAGAGGGGCTACTGCTGGGAAACGCGGCGATGGTGAACGGGCAGTCGGAAGATGCCACCGGGCACTCGACCTTGCCGCTCGACGGCGGGCGCATCCAGGTGACCCAGGACGGTCCACGCGACGCCCCCGCACTGGTCCTGATCCACTGGCTCGGCGCCTCGATCGACTGGTGGGATTTAGTCGTTCCGATGTTGGCGAGGCCTTATCGCGTCATCCGGATCGACTTGCTCGGGCATGGCCTGTCCGCCAAACCGGCCGGAGGCGGCTACGCGATCCCACAGTAGGCGCGCCGGGTCGGCCAAGCTCTCGACCAGCTCGGCGTCACGCACGCCATCGTGGTCGGTCATTCCACCGGCGGTTACGTCGCCACCGCCCTCGCCGAACAACGAGGCAACCTGGTGACCGCATTGGCGCTCATCGACGTCGAAAGCGCCAGAGCAGCTGCCCCAACACGGGCACAACGAAGCGCACTTCTCCTTACCTTCGCTCATTCCGTGCTCAGCAGGAAGTAGCGACCGGCTCAGTCGGCACCGGTCCGGGGCCGCGAGGCGGGCGTACTCCGAGCACGCCAGGTCAGCGCAGATGTAGGTGCCGACAGTGTTCCCGTTGCGCCCGGCGACTCCGGCCCGGCGGGCACGAACAGCGCAGGCGGGCCGACCGTGACAGCAGGGGTCGCGTCGAAGCGATCGTCTGGACGATCACGACCGGTCTGGGCTTCCCGGCACAGCACCCCGAACCGCGGCAGCGCAGCACACCCCGCCGGACGCCCTACTCGCGAACCGATGGTGCGCGTCCTGAAACCAGCTGTAGCCGTTTGCGATACCACAGGACATCCGTTCCTGCCGGGAAGTTCTCGACTCGACCCACCAGTTCGTAGCCGTTCTGCTCGTAGAGTGCGCGAGCCTGGAAGGCGTAGGTGAAATGGACGGTCTGTGAGCACCCGCGGGCCGCTGCTTCTGCTTCGGCTGCGGCGATGAGCCGAGTCGCGAGGCCTTGGCCGCGGAGACCTGGCTCGACCCAGAGGTTCTGCAGCTCGCAGCAGTCTCCCCAGGTCCATCCGCTGATGCCGGCGACGACCCTGCCGGCATCGCGGACGAAGATCGCCAGGTCGACTTCGTCACCGAGCCCGGTGGCCGCTGACGCCTCGCGACGTATCTGCGTTTCGAGGAGATCGATGTCCAACGGATCCGGGTGGTCCTCCACGACGAATTCCACAGCCACCCACTCGTCAGACGTCGACCATCTGCTCGATCAGCGACACGTCGTCGAAGTAGGTCCGGAACGACCGGATCTTCTCGCCGCGGAAGTCGGCCACGGTGACGCCAGCCATCCGGATACGCCGTCCGGTTGCTTCCAACACGACGTCATCGGCCAGAACCATCGGGCCCGTGTGATCGGCTTCGATGAGCCATTCGGCGAAAGCCTTGTTACCCACCTCGTCGAGTCCTCGGAACATGATCACGACGTTGGAAAAGGTGGTGTCATGCTCTGTGGCGAGGTCAGCCAGATCAGCCAAACCTGACACCGTGACGATCGGCGACCAGCCGACGACGTCGTCGGTGAAGAGGGTGCCCGGATCGACCGAAGCGCCACCGATCTCGGCTTCCAGCGCCTTCAACAGCACGTCCTTGCGCGATTCACTCATTGAGTTTCCTGTTCCCGTGTTCTGGCAGACCGGCGTGCGTTCACGAGCCGATGGCCTTCGCCTTCGCGGCCGTGAACTCTGCGTCGGTCAGCACGCCCGACGCGTGCAACTGTGCGAGGTGTTCGATCTGGTCGGCCGGGTCCGCCGGCGGCGGCGCATATTGCGCCTGGCTCTGCTCGTCCTCGGCAGGCGGTTCGTCTTCGGCCGGCTGATCGTCGTACGTCCTGTCCCTGTGGTGGGCAATCGCCGCTCCAGCGATGAGCGCCCGGCGTCGTGTCCGTCGCCTGAATCCCATGAGAACCCCTTCCAGTTCGTCTGACCACAGCATCTTCGATCAGATCTGAACCATGCCACGGATCGTGGCCACCGTCGTCATCCGGGAAGGGTGAGAACGGTGAATCGTCCGGCGTGACCAATCGGACATGCGACAACTGGAGGTTGCCCTTGAGCATGCCCCGTCATTGACAACGGCCTGTTGGCGGCGACGACGAAGATGTTGCGTGGCAACGGGTTGCATTCTGCGGCTGACCGATGAAGCAGTGGGCAGGTGTTGCCGCCGGCGGGTGCTGCAAGGGGACGTCAGCAAGGTGTGCCATCGGTGGGTCGTTTACAGTCTGCGAATGCGTACGCCGATCAAACATCCAGCGGATCCGATGTACGCGGAATTCGAAGTACATCGGACGATGATCCGCGACCGCGTTCGCACAGAGGCATTCCGGCAAGCGATCGAGGCTGTCGTGCGTCCCGGCGACGTCGTTCTCGACGTCGGGGCGGGCAGCGGAATCCTCAGCCTGTTCGCGGCACGGGCGGGCGCCGCACGCGTCTACGCAGTGGAACAGACGACCATCGCGGTCCTCGCTCAGCAACTGGCCGCCGCGAACGGTTTTGGGGACACAGTCCAGGTCATTCAAGGCGACATCCTGGAGATCGAGCCGCCGGAACGTGTCGATGTGGTCGTCTCGGAGTGGCTCGGCGGGTTCGGGATCGACGAGGGGATGCTCGTTCCCGTCATAGCCGCGCGCGACCGCTGGCTCAAACCGGGCGGAGCCATGATTCCCGACTCGGTGACGGCGTGGGCGGCGCTGGTGCACGACCGCTACCTCGCCGACATGGTGGATTTCCTGCGGGCAGATCCGTACGGCCTCAGGCTCGATGAGCTGGTCAACACGACGGTCAACGAGATCCTGTACTCGGGAACGTTCCGCCATCTGGCCGCGGGTGACAGGCGGTCCGAGCCGAGCCGCTTGTGGACGACGGACACGAACCAGGTCCCGATCGAGCAGGCGATGGCGCCTCATGAGGCCGAGACACTGCTGCAGGTCCGCGAACCCGGAACGGCGAACGCACTCGCCTTGTGGTTCAGAGCCCAACTCGCGCCCGGCATCTCGCTCTCCGTGGGCCCCGGCGATCCACCGACTCACTGGGGGATGACGACGGCACCACTGAACTCGCCCATCGACCTCACGCCCGGCATGGCCGTCCGAATCAGAGTCAGGACCAGCCCGGCTCAGCCGGTTGGGACCTGGACGAGCTGGGCCATCGCACTGCCAGGCGCCGACTGGGAGGAGCACGACGAGCAGGCCGTCTGGGAGGAGATCGACGACTGACCAATCTCGGGGGCCATCGGAACTCCTCGCCAGCACGCTCGCGGTCGCCGCCAATCACCCCGGCCCGAGTCCGCGCCGTTGCGGCGGGCTCACCCGCCGCTGAACCCGACGGGTGAGGCCGTACCTAAGGATTGCGAGGGGGCTCAGCCCGCGGCCGCCGCGGCTTGTAGGGCGGCCTCGTCCACCACGTCGTGGGCCGAGGGGACACCAGGGATTGGTCAGCTTCGCCTGGATCGACGGCCCTTGGTCGATGCGGCCCAGGACGCCGACGGTGGCTTTGCCGGAACTGAGGTCGGCGGCGATCCTCGCCTTGTCTTCGTCGTTGAGCTTCACACCCTTGTGGTGCATGGATCCGCCGACGGCGCCGCCGGCCATACCGATCCCACCGCCGACGACTGCGGTGCCGACCCCGACACCCAGGAAGTACGGGCCGACGACGAGCAGCGCGGCATCTGCGCCGACACCGGCGGCGACGCTGGTTGCACCGACCTTGTCGACAACGACGTTGCCGGTCCCCCCAGCGGCCGTATCCGCGCGTCCATTTCACGCCCAGTCCGGGCACCTCACCGTCGACGATGCGGACCGCGCCTTTGAAGGCACCTGGTTGTCGCGTGATCCACCGTTTGCGGCTGAGCACGCCCGCGAGCAGCACGACGATCACGATCAGATCGACACCGATCAACGCGAGCAGCGCGATGATCATGACAAGGAGCTTCCTTCCTCATGCCTGAGCCGCGTCATCCGCAACGGACGGTGTCGGCAATTCCTCGGTCGAGCGGTCGGCAGGGCCTCGCTTCAGAAATCGAGGCCGACGCCGCCAAATTTGCTGCGAAACGCCCTACCTAGGAGGTCTTTTCGGCCAGCTTCTGCTGGGCGTCGGCGAGCGCTCCCTTGAGCGCCTTCACGTGATGCCCCTCGGCCTCTCCGACGACCTTTTGCACGGCGCGGGTCACGGCGGGTTCGACCTTCTCCGCTGCCGACCTGGGGTAGGCCACGATCAGCCCGGCTCCGCCGATCGGGATGGTGTCACCGGCCTTTTCGCTGATGCCCTTCCCGAGCTGCTTGTGCAGCAATGCCCCGCCGGCGGCGCCGATCGCCGCGCCGATGGCCGTGGCGGCCAGCAGCGGTGGGGCGAACAGTCCGACGACCAAGCCGACGGCGCCGGCCCCAGCCGCCCCCTCCTCGACCGCGTGATCCTTTTCCTCGACCGTGAGGTTTCCTTCGAGGTCCTTGTTCAGGACGACAATTCCCCACAGTCGGGCACCGCAGTTCAGCACGGCGTGGTAGTCCTGGTGTGCGGCGTCCGTTGAGAGGTACCCGCCGATCAGGACGTCGGTGGTTTCGTCATCGATGTGCATCAGTGTTCCCTCATCGTTTCTCAGGCCGACAATCCGTGCGCGACATCGCCGCGGTGCGCGGCCGTGTGCAATGCCAATGCATCCTCAGCCGACTGATGCGGTTTGATGTTGAACGTCACCTTTTTCACCGTGCCGGTGAAGGCGAACGGTTTCCGGTCCTCATAGCTGCGGTCGACGACGCCGCCGTTGTCTCGGCCGATATCCATGCCGGCGTAGCCGGAGAACCGGACCGGAACGGTGTGGTCCATCCGTCCCTTGCCCACGGGTCGGTCGTTGATGAACAGCGTCACTTCGCCGCCGGTGGCGGGTTTCGCCGCATCGGCAGCGAATTCCATGCCCACGGTCACATTGCCGCTGGGGACATCCTCGTCGGCCACCTGTTTGAAGATGAACACCCCCATCATCGAGTAGGTGTGGGTCAGCTTGCCGTCCTTGATATACAGGGTGAACCCGCCGAGGTGGTCGGCCTCGGCCACGATCACTCCCTCCGCGCCGCCCTCGGGGATGACGAGGTCGGCCGTGATGGAGTACGAGCGGTTGTAGATCCTCGGGACCATCCCGGACAGCACGTTCTGCACGTCGCCGCGGTATTCGAAGGTCGTCTCGTCCGTGATGGGCGGCAGGATGCCGAAGAACGTCGACAGCGTTGCCAGTAGCGGTAGCACCCGATACCGCTCGGCCTCCTGCCAGAACAGCTCCTTCAATTCCGCCACCTTTTCCGGGTGCTGGGCGGCCAGGTCTTTGGCCTGGGAGAAGTCGTCGGGCAGGTAGTACAGCTCGGTCGGATCGTTGTCGGGATCCCAGACATCCGGTGCGTAGGGCGCGATCGCCTCCGGGGTGAGGACCCAGGGGATCCGTTCGGTCTTCACGGCCAGCCACCAGCCGTCCTTGTACATGCCCCGGTTCCCGACCGTCTCGAAATACTGCTGGGTGCGGTGTTCCGCCGCTGCCGGGTCGGTCAGCGACTTGGTGAACGTGGTCCCGTGCATCGGCTCCTGCTCGATGCCGTCCACCGTCTGCGGCACCGGGATCCCGGCGAGTTCCAAGATGGTGGGTGCCACGTCGATCATGTGGGTGAACTGCGAGCGCAGGCCGCCCTTGTCCTGCACCCCGTCGGGCCAGTGCACGACCAGCGGGTTGCGGGTCCCGCCCAGGTGCGACCCGACCTGCTTGCCCCACTGGAACGGGGTGTTACCCGCCCACGCCCAGGCCGCCGAGTAGTGCGGGTCCATGATCGGGGCGCCCCACTGGTCCAGCCCGCCGTACCGTTCGGAGAGCTGCAGCTGCATCTCGTCGGTCAGCGGGATGCCGTTCTGCATCGTCAACTCGTTGAACGACCCGGTGATCGTGCCTTCCATGCTCGCCCCGTTGTCACCCCAGATCCACAGGATGACGGTGTTGTCGAGTTCACCCAACTCGTCGATCGCGTCGATCACCCGGCCGACATTGAAATCGGCGTTTTCCGAGTAGCCGGCGTAGACCTCCATTTGCCGGGCATAGAACCTCTTCAGGTCATCGGCGAGGCTGTCCCAGGCGGGGAACGCCTCGTCGCGCACCGTCAGCTCGGCGTCTGCCGGGATGACCCCGAGTTCCTTCTGCCGGGCGAAGGTCTCCTCCCGCAGCTTGTCCCAGCCCTGATCGAACTTCCCCTTGTACTTGTCGGCCCACTCGCTGGACACGTGATGCGGGGAATGGCTGCACCCCGTAGAGAAGTAGGCGAAGAACGGTTTGTGCGCATCCTGTCCGCGCACACCGTGCAACCACTCGATGGTCTTGTCCGCCATCGCATCCGGGAAGTAGTACGGGTTGTCCTCGTCGTAGAACTCCTCGGGGGTCCCGATGATCTTCTGGTTCTCCGCCAGGCACGGATCCCACTGGCTCGCGCCGCCGCCGAGGAACCCGTAGAAGTACTCGAAGCCCCACCCGTTGGGCCACCGGTCGAACGGACCCGCAGGACCCTGCTGCCCGTCGGGCGTGAGGTGCCACTTCCCGATAGCAGCTGTGCTGTAACCGTTGTCCCGCAGGATCCGCGGGAGCGGCGCGCAGTCCCGCGGTAACGTCGCGCAGTAGCCGGGGAACCCGCCGGCGAATTCGCCGACCGAACCGAACCCCACATAATGGCTGTTCCGTCCCGTCAGCAACGCAGCGCGGGTGGGTGAACACAGCGCGGTGACATGGAACCGGTTGTACCTCACCCCGCCGTCGGCCATCCGCGTGTAGTTCGGTGTCTGGATCGGCCCGCCGAACGTACTCGGGTTTCCGAAACCGGCGTCGTCGATGAGCACCATCAACACGTTCGGAGCCCCGGCCGGCGGGGTCGGGTGGCCGATCAGATTCCAGTCGGGCTGCGACCCACGCAACGTCCGGTTGACCACTCCCCCGGACGCGTCCCGGCGGATCGGCAGACTGCTGCGGTCCACGTCACTCATTTCTCGCTCCTCATGATTGTCCGATCAAGATTCACCGATGTCACCCGCGGACTTCCACCGCCGCGATGCGAACAGGACGGTTCGCTCCGAATTCCGGGCCGGTTCGGTCACCATTCCGAGGGTGAAGGCGTTCAGGCACAGCGCAGCAGCCACCGCGAACCGCCCGGTGGACCTCGCGCACGGTCGGCCCAGCAGCATCGACTCGCGGGCGGGCCGTTCATCATCGATGGTTGACATCGCCGCTCCTTGAAAGCGTTCGATTGTCCGTGCCAGCGCATCCTGGCTGGTAGAGCCGGAAAGTCCAGCCGACCTTTCGGGAGCCTATGACCCGTAACCGCCTGGCCGCCTCACCCGACAAGGATAAGGATCCCGCTCGTCCCCAACGGATCGGACGCACGCGGCGTCGGAATGCGACGGCGCATTTGTCATGCCCCTGATTCGGTGACCACGGCCGGGAACAGCTTGCCGCGCCCAGATCCGCCATCGGGCCCAGATTTCTGCGAGGTGCGGGGTGCAATTGACGCGCCGAGGGCAGTCGCGCCCACGGGATTCAGCCCGGCCGCCTTGAGCCGAAGATCGTTCCTGACGGGTGAGCCGCCGGAGCGCCAGGCCGAGAGGAGTGAACCGGAGTCCGCTCGCTCCGTGGCCCACTCAGGACTCGGACACGGTCGGATAGCAGGAGGAAGACGATCACCCCGTCGAACGACAAACGAACCCCAGGGCACCGATCCCTGCACCGCGTAGTGCCGTGACATCCGCTGTCACCTCTGTCCCATCCGAGCTTGGGACACACCGCGGCCGGACCGTTTCTCACAGGTTGCTGAGGTCGCGACCGTGTGCGGTCACGGCCCAGATGACGAAGACGTCGAAGGCGATGATCAGCAGTGCCCACCACGGGTAGTACGGCAGCCAGAGGAAGTTGGCGACCATGCTGAGGCATGCGGCGATGACGGCGACGGTTCGCGCCCAGACCTGTCCGGCGAACAGTCCGAACCCCGCGCCCACCGCGATGAGCCCCACGATGATGTGGATCCAGCCCCACGTTGTCGTGTCCATCTGGAAGACCCATTTCTGGGTCACGACGTAGAACTCGTTGTTCACCAGACCGACGATGCCCTCGATAATGCCGAAGACTCCGGCAAATATCAGGATGCACGCCGCTGTGAAGGTGATGCCGACGGCCATCCCGCTGGGTTGCGCCGTCCGTCCGCTGACGTCCTGATTCACCATCTGAAAGCCTCCAATCAATTCCACGAAACTCCTCATGCCAGCCTGACCCCAGGCGGGTGGTCTCGACATCATCCGTACCGGGTAGGAAACGATCTGCGGGCGGCGGCGCCAGGTCCCGTCGTCGGGTCAGACTCGCGACCACTCGGAGACTTGGATTCATCATCAAAAGCGCTCGTATCACCCGTCAGTGCGCTCGCGGACGCCGCCCAGCGACGTGGACCCAGCAATCACCCGAGGACGACGCCGCGCCCCAAAAAGACGTTGCGCAATCGCATGGCATCCGCCAGCCACAACCGACACGGAGCCGACGAGCCGGGGCTGTCTCAGACAAACCGGGTGCCGCTGGGGGTGTCGCGTACCCGGAACGCTGACAACGAGGGTCCGGCCACCCGCGATCCACCCGCCTGTCGGCAGCGCCGACGTCAATCCCGAACGGGCCGCCCGGGATCGCACAAGCCGTCGGTGTGTTCGGGCTCGTATGGCTACGCAGCGGCGGGTGCGCCATGGCAGTGTTTCCATTTGCGGCCGTTGCCGCAGCTGCACGGTCCGTTCCGAGGCCGCCGTGCATCCCCATCCGCGTAGGCCTGCATGAGCTCGGCGGGCGCCCGGTCCTGGCGCAGCAGAGTCACCATGGCCTGCATGGGTTCTCGAACATGCCGGAAGAACGCCTGGTAGCCCGGGCACAGGTAATGCTGCCCCGGTTCGCCGTACGGGGAGGTCGCGAACCGGTCCTTGGGGCAGCCGCCGTTGCACACCACCCGCACGTCGCAGTCCCGGCAGAACCGCGTCAGGGTGTCGCGCTTGTCCGTGCCGAACGCCCGCTGCTGCGGCAACGCCACCAGGTCCAGCAGTCGCTTGTCCTTGATATTGCCCAGCAGGTACCCCGGTTCCACGTAGTGGTCGCAGGAATACACATCACCGTTGTGTTCGAGAGCCAGCTGCTGGCCGCAGGTCTCGGCGTGCACACACATCGCGCCGGGCTCGCCGTACCAGTTGGCCAGCGCGGTGTCGAACATCTGCACGTACACAGTCCCAATATCGTGCCGCACCCATTCCTCGAACACGTCGATCATGAATCGGCCGTACTGCTCCGACCCGACCGACCGATGGGTGACCAGCGACCCGTCCTGCAGGTACAGCGGCCGGCCGTGCACATGGCTACCCCAGCCGGCGTCCGCGATCGGCAGCGTCTCAGGCGTGGCCCTTTCGATAATCGGGATGTATTGGATGAACGTCGCACCCAACCCGTCCCGCAGGTACCGATAGACCGCCCCGCCGTGATCACCGTTCACGGCGTGAATGGTGGTCAACACGTTCCAGTCCACCTCATGCCGTTTCAGCACATCCAGACCGCGGAGCACCCGAGCCGACGTGGGCTTGCCGCCCTTGTCCACCCGGTAGGCGTCGTGCATCTCCGGCGGCCCATCGATCGAGATGCCGACCAGGAAATCGTTCTCCTTCAGGAACTCCCCCCACTCGTCGGTCAGCAGGGTGCCGTTGGTCTGCATCGTGTTCAGGATCCGTTGCCCAGGCCGGGCATACCGGCGCTGCAACTCGATCGACCGGCGGAAGAAATCCAGACCCATCATCGTCGGCTCGCCGCCCTGCCAGGCCACCATCACCTCCGGTGCCCGGGCGTGCGCGTCCAATAACTGCCGGATGTAGGTCTCCTGCAGGTCCTGCGCCATCCGGAACCGACTGCCCGGATACAGCATCTCCTTCGACAGGAAGAAGCAGTACTCGCAGTCGAGGTTGCACGTCGCACCAGTGGGCTTCGCCATCAGATGGAACGCCAAAGGCGCACCGGGCATGGTCAGCACCGGTCCGGATGCCTGCGTGTCGGTGTCCACCCATCCAGTGTCCAACCAGTGTTCGGGCATGCCCTCACCCAGATCGGGTGGTCCGCGTCCACCGGGGTGGACGTACGGTACGAACCAGCGGCCTGGAACGCCATGTCTGGAGAACGCACCGTCCCGGGCCGAGGAGGCCGGTAGCCATGGCAATCCCGTGGGCCGGACCCATATCCGACCCAGGGCGATCCGCGGCGGCGCGACCGGCTGGGAATGAGAGAAGGAACCGGTCATGGCGGTGTCCAACGACGAACAGCACACCCTTGACGAGATCGAGCGCGCCCTTCGCAACGAAGACCCGGTCTTCGTCCAAGCTGTCGATTTCGATCGTCTCGGCTGCGCAGGGTGATGACGGGCGCACTCGTGTTCCTTCTCGGGATGGTCGTCCTCGTGGCCGGCGAGATCGCCTCGCAGGCGCACATTGCAGTCGGTGTGGTCGTCGCCATCGCCGGGTTCGTGACAATGTTCGCCGCCGCCGCGTGGGTGTCTCTTCGGTCGCCGCAACATCTGACCGTCCGCGGCCTTCACTCACGGAGCATCGCACGTGTCGTTCGGAATCCCTGGCGGACAACAAACATCGTCCGCAGGCAGATGACACGAGCCCGGATCGATCGTCGCGTAGCAGCGGCCCCCAGGGAATTGATCCCTTCGGCTCAGGCTCGAACGACCGGGTCACTCGCCCACTGCACCCCCGTCGACTGGGGTGAATCCCCCGGGCGCGGTGCCACGCGCCGCGCCCGGGGGATCGAGGAAAGGGCTTCTGGTCGCACGACGTCATCGCAAACCGGGCGCGCGCCTGGGTCGACCCGTCGGCCTGATGATTCCGGCCGGTGCTGACGGCGGGTGGAATTAAGGCGCCGGAGCTCCGCGGTGATGACAGCGCGGGCGAACGCTGCGAACCCGCGGCTGCCTGGTTGCCGACAGGCCAGAACGGCCTCGGCGAGACCGAGTTCGGCCGCGCGTACGACATCGATCGCCAGCACCGTGCTGGTCGCCCACTCCCGAGCGATCGCGTGGGCCAGCGGGAGGTACAACCAGAACACACCGTCCTCGGCCGCGGCGAGAGCCCCTGGGTCGTCATCCGTCCTGGCTCGCGCCAGCTCGTCCCACAATCTGACGGATGCCGGGACGACGTCCGTGCGGTCGGCGAGGGTCGGGATAGTTCGGTTGATCTCCGAAACGCGGGTGGAATGCATTTGGTCGTTCTCCATTGCGACGGCAGGGCTCATAGCTAACCTTTCCGTATGCAACCGATTTGCTGGGTCCGTCGCTTCATTGACAGACGAAGTTCCATCTGATGTTCCGGCAGTCGTCGTCCTTTCTGGTCCTGCGGAGTCAGACCCCTTCGACCGCGTCGATGCGCCCGCTGTGCACGGCGTCGACGAATTCCTGGTGGTCCTTTTCGTTCTGGTCGGCATAGCGGTGGGAGAAATCGGTGATCGCTGTGTCGAAGCCGTCGCCGGAGCCGAGGTAGGCGTCGATGGCCACCGCGTCACCGGCGCGTGCGTGCGCGCGGGCCAGCGTCCAGCCGCACATCCCGGCGTAGTACTCGAGCATCACCGCGGACATGGAGTCGACCACCGCCGAGCCCTTCATGTCCCGCAGTTGCCGCCAGTACAGATACCGGTTGGCCTGCTCGCCTTTGGTCCAGCCCAGGAAGATGTCGCTGGTGGCCTGCATCCTGCGTTGACCCTGCACGACCCGTTCCCCGGGATTGTGATACCGGCTCTTGGGCAGGTGGTCCTCGAGGACCGACCGGGTGGCCTCCTTGACCTGCAGGAACAGCGGGTCCTGGTCGTCGCGGCCCTGCAGCAACACAATGAACGCGCGGGTGCCGACACTGCCGACGCCGACGACCTTGCGGGCCATGTCGATGACCTCGAACCGTTCCAGCAGGTGCCGCCGGTCGTCCTGCAGGGTGGCCCGGTACTCCCGGAACTGGTCGTGCACAGCGCGTTCGAGATCGTCCGCGCTCATGTGGTACATCGTTTCGATGTCCCGCAACGGCACCACGATCGGCGGTTGGCTGACGATTCGATAGTGCCCGTCAACGATCTCGCCGAGCTTAGACAGCGCCTGCAGGCTGTCCCGGGTGCGCGCCTTTTGAAGGTTCTTCTCGGCGCGCCGGGCGGACCATGCAGCGCTCCCGGGCGCCTTCTCGTTGGCCTTGGCGTGCCTGGCCGCCTTCCTTCCCTTCTTGCCACCCTTGCCGGCTTTGCTGTCGTCGCTGCGGTCGGTGGCGAGTCTGCTGATCGTGGCTTGCAGGTCGGTAGAGGACATGTGTGCATACCAGATGTCCATGGTGCGCATCTGCGCGAACTGTGCCATCGCCTCCCGGTAGGCGCGCACCGACGCTTGGGTGACCGACGCCGCTTGGGCAGTCGTCAGGCCGTTGTACCGGGCGGCGATGGTGAAGCTGGCCGCCATCCGCTTGACGTCGTATTCGAACGGGCCGGGGAGTGTCTCGTCGAAGTCGTTGAGGTCGAAGACCAGGTCGCGTTCCGGGGAGGCGAACAACCCGAAGTTGGACAGGTGCGCGTCCCCGCACAACTGGGTGGTCAGCCCGGCAGTGGGGGTGGCCGCGAGGTCGGTGGCCATGATCTTCGCCGCACCGCGGTAGAACGTGAACGGGGAAACCATCATCCGGCCGTGCCGGACCGGCACCAGGTCGGGTTCCCTGGTGGCGTTCTGCTCCTCCAGCTGGGCGACCGGGTCCGGCCGATCCTCGGCCGGTAGCCACCCGGCGTGCAGCTCGGGCGGGGTCGCGATGAGCGCGTCAGCACCCTGCGCGGCCCGGTCGGCGACGCTGGGATGTGCCATCACCTTGACAGCCATGCCTGTTCAACTCCCATCGATAGACGAACCCCGAACGCGTCAGTCAAAGTTCATGCCACCGGTAGACCGGTCACCGTGCACGGTTGCCCTGCCAGGATCGATTCCTCCGCGCCGTCCTGCGGGTCGATGCGCAGATCGACGGGCGCGAACCCGTGCGCGATGAGCACATCGACCACGGTGCGGACCTCATCGGCGCTGGCGACGGTGCCACCGAGGACCGTGACCATCGGCACCTCGACGGCGGAGAATTCGGGCAGGGCGGACGCCACCACGGGACCGATCGGGCCCACCACTTCAATCTCGTACTCCGGCACGGCACCTCCTTGGGGCGGTCGTTGCCCGGACCTGTCATCGCTCACAGTTGTCGCAGGCCGCACAGTTCGAGTCCCAATCCCTGCAGGCGGTTGATCACCACCATCAGCGCTGCCTGGTCCGGCACCGCACCCCGCAGCACCGTCGTCACGGGCTGGGTGAGTACCCGGACGTTCCCGAGCGCTTCCAGCACGCCGGACGGCACCGCTCCGGCGAGCCGTATCTCGAACTGCACCGCAGCCACGTTTGCTGACTCCCGACCGACAATCGTTTGACTTGTCCCGCGACGGTCCCACCAAAGCCGGGTCCCCGGATCATCCGAACCGGATAGGAAAACCCGAAGATAGGGACCAAAGACCGTGTTCAACCACCGGTCCGGGGTTAACTCTTCGAGGACGACGGACTTCGGGGGTCCGCCTGCCACGGCGGCATGACCGCTGCCGCACAGACCCCTCTGGGAGAACCGGTGCACGATCAGTTCGCCAGCCTGCTCCGGCTGCGGTCCTTACCGCCGACCCTTCCGCCGGGATTCGTGCACCGGAAACGGCTGCTGGATCAGCTGACCCAAGGCACCACCGGTCCGGTGACCGTCCTCAGCGCCGGACCCGGCTACGGAAAAACGCTGACGCTCGCGTCCTGGTACCAGCAAGCGGCCCCGCCCACCGTGGCGTGGCTGGCGGTGGAAGAGATCGACAACGACGTTCAGACGTTCTGGTCCGATGTGCTCGGCGCGCTCACCATCGGCGAGGCCGTGCCCGCCGACAGCGCCCTGCGGCAGGTCGTACCGGCCGCTGGGTTCGGCGCCCATGAGGTCCTGTTGATCCGCGCAGCGCTGGCCGATCTCCCCCACCCGGTGGTCCTGGTGCTGGACGACATCCACCACCTCACCGACCGGCTGGTGCTGGAGTCTTTCGGTCAGCTGCTGGAACATCAACCGCCGCAACTGCGGCTGGTGCTGTCCGCCCGCGCCGACCCGGCGCTGCGCCTGCACCGGATGCGGGTCAACGGTCAGGTCACGGACATCCGCATGCAGGACCTGGCATTCACCGCCTCCGAGGCCGCGGAGTTGTTCCGCGCCAACGGCATCCACCTGTCGGAGCGACAACTCGGGGGGCTACTCGACCGGACCGAGGGATGGGCCGCGGGGCTGCGGCTTGCCCTGCTATCCCTGGATCCGACGGACATCGACGGCGCGATCTCCCGGTTCACCGGCACCGAACGGCTGGTCGCCGAATACCTGATCGAAGAGGTGACCGACCGACTCCCGGCGCCGGACCGTCAGTTCCTGCTGACCACCAGCGTGGCCGACCGGCTCAGCGCGGGGCTTGCCGATGTGCTGACCGGCCGCAGTGACTCCCAGCAGACGCTGGAACGACTCGTGACGCACAACGCGCTGCTCGTCGGTCTGGCCGGTCGCACCGACTGGTTCAGTCTCCACCCGCTGCTCCGGGATCTGCTGCGGTTCCGGCTGGCCCGCGAACAACCCAGGTTTGTCGGCGAACTGCATTTGCGGGCCTCGCAATGGTTCGCCGACCAGGGGGAACCGATCGAGGCCCTCCGGCACGCCGCCGCGGCGAAACAGTGGGACGAGGTCGGCCGGCTGCTGACGGAACAGGCCTGGCCGCTGATGGTCACCCCGCGCGGCCCGGCCCTGGCGGCCGCGCTGGAACCGGCGGCAACCCGCGCCGCCGTCGAACCGACCCCCAACACGCTGCTGGCTGCAGCGGTCTGCCACTTCCACCGACACGACTTCGACGCGATGACCCGGGCCGCGGACGAAGCGACCGAGCTGATGGTGGGCGACCCTTCGGTCGATTGGCGCGCGGCCGAGGCCTTGATCGCCGTGCTGCACGTGGTGCATTCCCGCATCCGGAACCCCGCGGCGACACGGGCAACCGCGGCTCACCTCCTTGACCTGCTCGACCGGTCGCCGCGTCGGCACCTGCCCACCGCCGAGCAGCACCGGGTCGTCGCCACCGACAACTTGGCCATCGGGCAACTGTGGGGCGGCGACCTGGCCGGCGCCGACACCAACCTGTCAACGGTTCTCGCCCAATGCCAGCGGTTGGGCCTCGGCCTGACCGAACTCACCACGCAAGCCCACCTCGCGCTGCTCGACGTGATCCACGGCCGACTCCCCCACGCCTACCGCCGGGCCGCTGCAGCCCGGGACGTCGCCGACCGCCGAGGTTGGGCCTCCGAACCTCAGGCGCTCGGGTTCTACGCCAGCATGGCGTTCACCCACCTCGAGTGGAACCAACTCGACGCGGCACAGCAAGACGTCGACCGCGGTACGACGGTCAGCGGCGGCGGATCGGACCTCGCCTGCCTACTCGCCCTGGCCATTTTCGGCGTCGAGATTGCGGTCGCCCGAGGTGACACCGCAGCAGCCCACGCCGCGACAACCCGGCTCGATTCGATCCAGGCTCAGGCCCGCGCCCTCCCGCCGCTGCTGGCGGGCTGGTGCGCCGTCGCCCGCGCCGACGCGCTCTTGGTCGCCGGGAAACCCGACGCCGCCATCGAACAGGTCAACGAGGGTTGCGAACAGACGGGTTTCACTGCCGCCCTGCGCGCCGTGGTGGTGGCCAAAGCCCATCTACTGCTCGACGAGCCAGACGCCGCGCTCGACGTTCTCGAGGTGAATGCGGCGATCTCCTCGCCGTTTCGGGGACCACGGATCGAGGGGAAGATCCTGGCCGCCGTCGCGGCCGACCGGACCCACCGCGACACCGCGGCGCTGTCCGCGATCACCCAGGCCATCGACCTCGCACAGAACGTCGGCATCATCAGACCGTTCGTCACCGCCGGACCACGCATCGCGCCGCTCCTGGCCCGCCACCAGCACCTGGTCGACCGGCACCGGGACTTCACCCGCCAACTGTCCGACGCCACCACCGGTGGACCCGCGTCCACCACGAAACCCGCACCCACCGTCGAGGCACTGACCGAACGGGAACGCACCGTGCTCAGCTACCTGCCGACCATGTTCAAGGCCGCCGAAATCGCGTCCGACCTGTACGTCACGATCAACACCATCAAAGCCCACCAACGGTCCATCTACCGCAAACTCGGCGTCGACAGCCGCCGGGACGCCGTCGACCGAGCCCGCGAACTCAACCTGCTGTAACCACCCCTGCCGATCGAGCCTGCAGGACCACGGACTAAACGTCTTTGGCGCTTTCCGCTGCCTTATCAGAAACGGACGAGACTGTCCGTGTGAGCCGGGCGCCCGGGTGGTGGTCACGGCAAGCAACACAGGACAACGGTTGGAGGGCCAAGGGTCTCACTCCGACGGCACTCGTCCAAGAAGGAGAGGCCGCTGGCCACGATCACCGAGCCGCACAGAGCGACCGCAGGCAGCCCGCCCAGCGGCGCCATCGGCCTGATCATTTTCGCCGGCATCATGATGATCGGAACGGACGGCGAGTCTCTGCCAATCGTCCGCCTCGGCTCCCGAATCAATGGTCTGAGACGGCGGATCCTCGCTTCGACAGCGAGAGATCCAGTCCGGAACGATGAGGTCTATGGTCGCGTCCCCGGACAACGTCGCCGGTGCCCGGACACTCCTCCAGGGCGGCTTCCAGCTGACCGACGAATCCGACGAATCCGACAAAGGCGTCGAGACCGCCCAGCGGAACCGCAAGTTTCGCGAATCCGAGACCGCGCGTCGGCCCGACCGGGCCGGTCACCGTGTTCTTCCGCAGTCGGTAGACCAATCACCGACCTGCTTCTGCAAGCAACGCCACCGCCACCTGCTTCCGGCCCACACCAACCCGGCCGACATGACCGGCACTGCAGACATTGTCGTCACCACCGCTGGTCAACCAGACGGCTCAGTGGAAGTATTGGCGCGAATTATGTACAGTTGGTAGATGACCGAGACCCTGCCCCTGGCCGAAGCCCGGAATCGACTGTCCGAGCTGGCCAGCCTCGTCGAGAGCACCCACGAACGCGTCATCGTCACCCGCAATGGGCGACCATCGTTCGCGCTGATCTCCCTGGACGACATCGAATCCCTCGAAGAGACGCTCATTCTGCTGTCCGACCCAGAGGCGATGGCCGGCATACGGCAGTCCAAACAGGAATTCGCAGCGGGCGAAGGTATTGCGATGACCAAGGATGAGTTGACCAGCTGGCTGAATACCAAAAATGCGGATTGAGTTCTCCCCCACCGCCCTGCGGAATATCCAGAACCTCCCGGAAAAGATCGCGATGGCCTGTGTGGAGCTCATTTATGGCCCCCTGGCCGACAACCCGCGACGGGTCGGCAAACCGCTCCGCGGCGAACTGACGGGCCAGTACTCTGCCCGTCGGGGCACCTACCGCATCGTCTACGGGATCTCCGATGACGTCACCGACGAGCCGGACACTCCTTCCGCACTCGGGGCCGACGCGAGGGACGACGACACCGGGGTCCTCCGAATCACCCGCATCGACCATCGTGCAGACGTTTACCGCAAGTAGGGCCAGTTGAGTTCAGACGAGGATCACGGAGATGCCGACCACCGGCCTCCCCCCAGCGGGGTCATGCCCACGAATGGTTTCCGAGGCGGCCAGTCTTGGGCAGGCGCTTCAGCCTCGACCGACAGCCCGTGCGCGTCACGACCGGGTGGCGCACGGAGGACACGAATTTTCGAAGCGGTGTGGTGACCGGTGTCGAAAAACCAACGGTCGCCGCCACACCATCACGACCGGGTCTGGGGTCCTCCGGTGTAGGCACCCGAACCGTAGCAAGGTGACCGGATTCCAACTTCTGTTCAGCAGCAACGGTTGTCATCGGATCTATTGAATATGCAGCGATCGACCAGTCCTTCGATCGTTCAGGATTGTCCTGGATCCTTGCCCGCTCTCGCTCCCCAGATCCAACGGGCGGCAAGAATTATCTGCCGCAAAATCAGCGGGTACCAGTCGTCGACACATCGGTGATTCCTGAGGATCAAACGCCTGAGCTCGGCCGTGATCCTTCCCCAGTGCGACGACACCGCTGATGGGTCCGCGCCCGCCTTTAGGTGCAGATCCGGCACCGCTCCGGGCCGAAGTTCTACCCGGTGTTCGACTCCCCCGCCCCGCTGGTCTGGCTCGGGCAGGTCGCCGCCCTCGAACTGCATGTCCCGCAATGGCGCATCCCGCCACCGGCCGGGCCCCAACCCGCGGCGGTGTCCTCGACGACGTCGTCGACACTGCTGTTCCCGGACCGGGTGGTGTTCGACCTTGACCCCGGGCCCGGTGCCGGGCTGGCCGACTGCGTGCAGGTGGCCCTGGCGTTGCGGGAACGGCTCGGCGCGTTGGGGAACCGCACCGGTCTGGTCACCTCCGGTTATCTGGGGGTCATCGCCCACGGGAGGATGTTTACGCAGGTCAAGCCATCAGCGTCATGCCGCTCGCACAGCTGCGGGTCGCCGTCCGGTCGGTCGGGTTTGGCGCACGGTCGAGTCGCCGGGCAAAGGTGGACACAAGTCGGACTGGTTGGTCTGAGGGGTCTGACAGGCGACATTGCCGTGCATGGGGCGACGGACCAGCGATGCAACGAACTCCGTGATGGGGTCCCTTTGCCCTCCGACCATGGACGAATTCGCACCCACAGCGGAGAGTGCAAAGGACATCGTGTCGCCGTAGGGTCTTCTGTCGGGGTCCGGGTAGCCGATCCCTGGTTCCAGCGAGGGGATGTGCGCCGAGATGCAGAGTGAATCAGGGCCCGGAAGCGTTCGAGAGACGGTTCAGTTGGATCGGCTGGACGGGCAGGCCAAGGCTCCAGCGACGCAACCTATCCTTGCGTCTGCATTTGATCCATCAACCACGACGACGTTGCAGTGGCTGGGGATGGCTGGGTTCTTGATCAACAGTCGCGGTACTACGGTGATGATCGACCCGCTGTTGGGTGGTTTCGACATGCCGATCATGATCGAGATGCCTATCGCGGCAGCGGAGGTGCCGCACGTCGACGCGATCCTGATCACCCACAGCGATAACGATCATTTCAGTCGGCCGACCTGCCGTGAGTTGGCACCGATGACCGGGGCGTTCCACTCGACGAGTTACGTTGCCTCGTTGATGGCCGAGGAGGGTCTGGGCGGGGTGGGCCACCCCATCGGCGATGTTTTCGACGTTGGGCCGGTGCGGGTTGAGGTGACGCCCGCCGATCACGCTTGGCAGAACGAGATCCCTGGCGAGGACGAGCATTTTCATCTGCCGGAGGATGCCTGCGGGTTCTGGTTGCAGACGCCGGACGGGACGATTTGGGCGCCCGGGGACTCCCGGTTGATCCCGGAGCATCACCTGAAGATGCCGGCGCCGGATGCGATGCTGTTCGACTTCTCTGACAGTGACTGGCATTTCGGCCTGGCCGGGGCGGTCCAGATGGCCAACGCCTATCCGAACACTCCGTTGCTGCTGCAGCACTGGGGGTCGGTGGCGGCCCCTGATTTTCCGCCGTTCAACGGGGACCCCGAGGACCTGTTCGGCGTGGTCACGAACCCTGGGCGGATTCGGATCTTGGCGCCGGGCGAACCCTACGAGCTGAATGGGCGGTCCGGGCCGACGGCGTTGTAGTGGGTGAGGTGAGCCTGCGGTGAGGGGTAACAGCAGAGACTCCCACTCCGGACGTCGCGGGCTTACCGTCGTAGCCATGGACAACGGCAACGAGGTGCGGGACTTCCTGGTCTCCCGCCGGGCGAGGATCACCCCGGCGCAGGCCGGCGTGGTCAACGACGGCAGCCTGCGCCGGGTGCCGGGTCTGCGGCGCCGCGAGGTGGCAGTGCTGGCCGGAGTGAGCATCGAGTACTACACCCGGTTGGAACGAGGCAACCTCTCTGGTGTGTCCGATTCAGTGTTGGAGGCGGTCGGGCGGGCGTTGCACCTGGACGAGGCCGAGCGGGCGCATCTGTTCGACCTGGCCCGGGCGCAGGGACCGGCGCGCAAGCGAGCCATGGCCCGCCCGCAGCAGATCCGCCCCGAGGTGCAGGCCACCCTGGACGCGTTCACCGGCGGCCCTGCGTTCGTCCGCAACGGCCGGCTGGATGTGTTGGGCACCAACCTGTTGGGCCGCGCCGTCTACGACGAGATGTTCCAGGACCGGCTGAAGCCGCCGAACCTGGCCCGGTTCGCGTTTCTGGACGACCGAGCGCACCGGTTCTACCCGGACTGGGACCGCGCCGCCGACGACACTGTCGCCATTTTGCGGACCGAGGCCGGCCGCGACCCCTACGACGACGACCTGACAACGCTGGTCGGGATGCTGTCGACACGGTCCCCGGAGTTTCGGCAGCGGTGGGCCGCGCACAACGTGAAGCAGCACTACAGCGGCAAGAAGCATTTCCATCACCCGGACGTCGGCGACCTCTATCTGACCTATCAGGCGCTGGATCTGTTTGCCGAGCAGGGCCTGTCGTTGCTGGTTTATACCGCGCAGCCGGGTACCGGAACTGATCAGGCACTGCGGCTGCTGGCGAGTTGGTCCGCCGCTCCCGCCGGATCCACGGCCGACAATGCCCGCCGAAGCGCCCTGAGCCCACCGACCTGACCCGCGTTTCGCCTGCGCCGCCGACCTGCACCGCCTGGGCGGCGTGCGGCGTTCATCCTCGCCGACATCACACCATGGCCACGAAGTGGGGCCGTCGCGGGTACGTGTCGGCCATGACTCTTCGGCCGCGGCGGCCACCACGCTGTGACCTGACATCACCGAACAACTCGGACTGAAAGGAATTCACCATGCACACTCGCACATTGGGCCAGGGACTTGAGGTCTCGGCTATCGGCATGGGCTGCATGGGCATGTCGCAGAGCTACGGGCCGAACCCGGGTGGCCGGGAGGAGATGATCGGCGTGCTCCGCGGCGCCGTCGACCTGGGCGTCACGTTCTTCGACACCGCCGAGGTCTACGGCCCGTATGTGAACGAGGAACTGGTCGGCGAGGCCCTGGCACCGTTGCGGGATCAGGTTGTCATCGCGACCAAGTTCGGCTGGCAGATCCAGGACGGCAAGTCCGTCGGCTTGAACAGCCGGCCGGAGCAGATCAGGCGGGTCGCCGACGCATCGCTGCAACGCCTGGGTGTGGACAGCCTGGACTTGTTCTACCAGCACCGGGTTGACCCGGCCGTGCCGATCGAGGACGTCGCGGGCGCGGTCGGTGAGTTGGTCGCCGCCGGGAAGGTCCGGCACTTCGGCTTGTCCGAGGCCTCGGCCGAGACGATCCGCCGGGCCCATGAGGTGCACCCGGTCACCGCGGTGCAGAGCGAATACTCGCTGTGGACCCGGGACCCCGAAGCCGAGGTACTGCCCCTATTGGCCGCACTGGGTATCGGGTTCGTTCCGTTCAGCCCATTGGGCAAAGGATTCCTGACCGGCACCGTCGATCAGGCCACGCAGTTCGCCGACGGCGATGTGCGGACCACGATCCCGCGGTTCAGCGCCGATAACCGCACTGCCAACCAGGCACTGGTCGACCACGTCATCGGGCTGGCCCGGGCCACGGAAGCCACCCCCGGCCAGGTCGCGTTGGCCTGGTTGCTGGCCCAGCACCCGTGGATTGTGCCGATCCCGGGCACCCGCCGCATCGAACGGGTCGGGGAAAACGCCGGCAGCACCGCGGTCTCGCTGTCGGCGGATGACGTCGCCGACCTCAACGCTGTCGCAGCACGGATTGGCGTCGCCGGTGACCGCTACAACGAGCAGCACATGGCTCTCGTCGAACACTGAACTGCCTGATCTTCCTGCAGCACAACCGTTTCAGCAACGACTCACCGGAGGAGTGTCGATATGTCGACCCCACAGCCGTCCGGCGCGCAGCGCATGTTCGGCGATTTCGCCCCTGCCTTGGCCAACTACACCGACGACATCCTGTTCGGCGACGTCTGGAAGGACGCCGCCCTGGCCCCGCGGGACCGCAGCCTGGTCACCGTCGCCTGCCTGGTCACCTCCGGCAACACCGACCAACTCGTCTACCACCTCGGTTACGCCAAGGACAACGGCGCCACCGAGCAGGAACTGATCGCCGCGATCACTCACCTGGCGTTCTACGCCGGCTGGCCCAAGGCGATGGCGGCGATGGCGGTAGCGAAGAACGTCTTCCGCGGTGACGTCTGACCGCAGAGTCGGGCACCCGCCCCTGAAGAGAAGGAACCGTTCACGATGCACATCGAACCCAGCGAGGCGACGATGAAGAACCCACCCGCGCAGTTCGCGGGCGACGTGTGGCTGGACTTGATCGCCGCTCCGCATAGCGACGACCAGCGGATGACGGTCGCGAAGGTCCGGTTCGCGCCGGGTGCCCGCACGGCCTGGCACTCCCACGCCCGCGGCCAGTACCTGCATGTCACCCAAGGGGTGGCCCACTTCGGTGGCCGTGATGGAACCCTCATCGAGGTGCACGCCGGGCAGACCCTGTACACCCCGCCGGGAGAGGAACACTTCCACGCGGCCGCCAACGGCTCGTTCATGGAGCACCTGGCCATGATCGAAGCCGGTCACGACGCGACCACCACCACCATCTGGGGCGAGCACGTCACCGACGCCGACTACCCCGCCGGTTCCTCACCGCCGGCCAAATAGTCATGACTCCGGCCCTACGAGGCCGACCCTGATGTGAAGGAGTCCACCGATCACGCGTGGCGCCGTTATCCATCGCGCCGGCGGTGTCCACTCGACGACCTCCCCGTCCCGACCATCCTGACGCCGACCGATGCCATCATCCGCCTTTCCGCCACCGGCGTCTGCGGATCCGACCTGTGGGACTACCGCGGCATCAACCGCGTTCACCAGCCGACGCCGATGGGCCATGAATACGTCGGCGTTGTCGAACAGGTCGGGTCCGCCGTCAGGTCGGTCACGCCGGGCCGGTTCGTCATCGGCTCGTTCTTCGCCTCCGACAACACCTGCCCGATCTGCCAGGCCGGCTGCCAAACTGATCAGCCGCACCGCCGGCCTCGACGGCGTCTGGCGCGATAACCGCGACGACACCCATGACGTCGTGCACATCCGTGGCACGTTCGGTTACCGGCGCCGCTGACCCCACCTTGCCACGACCAACTACGGGTGACCGTTATGTCCGACCAGCTGGCACAGATCCCGTTCGGAGCGGACATCGGCCTGTATGACACCGCCCAGGGGTTGAACTGGCTGGCCTGCTCGTTCGAAAGCACCAGCGACCGGTCGCTGCTCGACTCCGTGGCTGGGGTCCAGGGTGGTCCACCGCCCTTCGAATGACCACCTGCGGATTCGGGCGGTGCACCACGCGGGTCCGAATAGCCATTGTTTGTCCGCTGTTCACCATGGTGTTGCCCTGCTGATCGAACCGGCTGAAAAAGTATGTGGCCTATCGTCGATCGAGGAAACCGAGAGACGTTTCAAGATATCCAGGAGCGCTACTTCGAGATCACCGATGATTGGGTTGCCGAGGATCCTCGGCAACAGTGGAGGTCGGTGGCCGAACTCGATGAGCTGCTCCGTGAACTGGCGGACGTCGATCAGCCGGACAGGCCTGTAGTGCAGGAGCTTCGCGAAGGCATCGAAGCGCTGACGGATGAGATCGAAAACCAGCTCGAGGGGTCGTTGGTTTGCCATCGCGGATGCCCCATCCGGTGGCGCTTAGTCTGGCCGAAATCCGTTGACGCGAGGGATGGTTCCCGTGACGACGTCTTCACCCACCAGACCGGAGCCCGCACGCCGGGTCCAGCAGGTATCGACGCGGACGAGTTCGGCGCGAGCTGTGACCACCTGATCGTATGGCATCGGCCGCTGCACCCACCCTGGACCAACCCACCGAGCACGTTGTCGCCACCTTCCGACTCCTCCCACCGCAACGCAATCATTCGGTTCCCCGCGCCGGCGGACTCGAGAACGACGCGGTCACGAGTGCGGCAACCCTCTGGGCGCCCCTTGCGTGTTTCCTGCCCGGTACGGCAACATCAGGGCCTCGAAGGCGCCGCCGTCGATCATGCCGACATGTCCGCCATCGCAATGGTCTCGTCCGCCAGGCCCGGGTTCGGGCGCCAGGATCCCGCGCCGGGGCTCGTGCTTGGGGATCCGTCGATGACCGTAAAGGCCGCCAACTCCTGCAAGGATCCGCCTGTGCCGGGCGTGTCGCGGCCGGGCACGGGTGGGCCCGAGTGGATGCGTTTGCATCGAATTTTCAGTTGATCCCGTCATCGCGCCCAGATCAGGGTGCGACCATCATCCGGTGATGGCACAGGATGAAACCATGGCGGTCGACGAGGTATCCGAGCGACTGTCCGCCACCTTCCCCGAGATCCCCGCCGACATTGTCCGCGGCACCGTGCAGCACTACCACCAGCAGTTCGCCGACTGCCCGATCCGGGACTTCGTACCCGTGCTGGTGGAGAGAATGGCACGCATCAATCTGCTCCAACGAAGAACGATGTAGGCGTCGGAGGCCGCCGGCCCGGTCCCCCAGCAGCCTTCACCCCCGCTGGTGTCGCAGCCTCGCGGGCGGCGGGTGAGCGACGTTCAAATCACGGGTTGACCCAGAAGCCGGGACTGCGCGCGGTTGGGGCGCGCCTTCCGACCGGTCCGCCCACTGGTGGCGTGGCCACGTCAAATTTCGACGGCGACGCAATCGTGCTCTCCTGCGTGATTGTGAGGGCTTGTCGTCAAGTGGTGCGGATAAAGTCGATGAGTATCGATGCGATTTCGAGTCCGGCATCCTCTTGCAGGAAATGTCCGCCCCGCAACGTCTGATGGGGCTGACCGGCGCACCCCGGGATGGGTTTTCGCAGGAGATCGTCCTGATGCGATGAAGGAGCGGGGCCTCCGCTCCTCGTGGGACTCCGCAGTGGGTTGGGTTGACACTGGCGGTGCTCACGTCCGTTTCGACGAAGGAGGCCCCTTGTGAGTGAATGCTATTCGGGTCAGCAGTTCGTGGGAATCGATCTGCATCGACGACGTACGGTGATTGTCCGGACGACCGCGGCGGGTGATCAGCTGGAGTGCATCCGGATCAGCAACGACGTTGATCGGTTGTCCACGGTGATGGCCCGGGCCGGCGAGGCACCCGAGGTGGTGCTCGAGGCCACGTACGGCTGGTACTGGGCGGTCGACGCGCTGCAGGAGCTCGGCGCGCAGGTGCATCTGGCGCATCCGTTGGGCGTCAAGGCATTCGAGTACCGGCGGGTGAAGAACGATGAACGAGATGCCGCCGACCTGGCCGACCTGCTGCGGATGGGTCGCCTGCCCGAGGCGTGGATCGCCCCGCCCGCGACCCGGGAGCTGCGGGAGCTGGTCCGGCATCGGGCCAAGCTGGTCGGGATCCGCAGCAACTGCAAGGCCCAGATCCACGCGGTGCTGGCCAAGTGCGGCATCCAGGTGTCGATGACCGATCTGTTCGGCCTGGCCGGCACCGAGCTGCTGGACCGGCTCGAGCTGCCCAAGCCGTATGCGGCGCGGATCGCGTCGCTGCGGCGGCTCATCGGCACACTGGATTTCGAGATCGACGTGTTCGCCGGGCAGGTCCGGGGCCGGTTGGCCGCCGATCCCGGCTATGTCGCGGTGCAGGGCTCCCCGGGATCGGCCCGATCCTGGGGGCGGTGTTCGTCGCCGAGATCGGCGACGTCATCGGTTCGCGCGGGCCGAGGAGCTGACCTGCTGGGCCGGGTTGACGCCCAAGCACCACGAGTCCGACACCCACGTGCACCGCGGCCGGATCACCAAACAAGGTTCCCGGCTGGTTCGCTGGGCCGCGATGGAGTCCGTGCAGATCCTGCCCAAAACCGTGTTGGGCGGATCCGGGACCGGGTCGGGGACCGGCGGGGCCGCAACATCGGGGTGGTCGCGGCCGCCCGCCGCCAACTCGAATTCGTCTACTACGCGCTGCGCGACCACCGGGTCCGCGCACTGCAGGGCACCAGACCGGTGGCGGCATGAAACCCCGGCCGTCACCCGAACAGCTGGCCGGTGCGGGCCGTGCAGGTCATGACCCCCACCCGTGGCGTGGTCGATCCCTCTGATTGACCCCACCGGCCAGCAAGGCACCGCGCACCCCAATCATGCCGCCGAACCCTGCGCGGCGAAGGGATGACGAGCAGCCCGTTCGACGGCTGCGATCGCCGGGAACCCCGGCATTGATGAGAGCAACGCCCCCCTACCCGTCGACACGATCAGAGACCCCCCGGCACCCCGAAACCCTTTCCCCGTTGCACAACACGCTGCGCCGAACGGCGCCGGCGTCAAGGCCCTCCGGCCGCTCCGCGGTCGGGCTACGCCCGAGCCTTGACCCCGACGCCTGAATTCGGCGTACCCGGCAACTACGGAGAAAGGCAAAAGAAGGGCCAGCCATACCCCTTGACCGGCCCCGTTCCTTCAGGGATGACCTGCGGTGACGGGGTCGGAATCGCTGAAAATGGTGAGGAACGGTTTGTCAAAGCGGCGCAGCTGCTCGCAGGGCTTGGACGTTCGGCCCGCTCGCGGGGTCGTCCGGGGTGATCGGGACGGGCACCGGCAAATGCCGTGCGCCGGCTTTGAAGCGTTCGTCAGGGAACGGCGCGTCGTAGGCGGCGATGGTCTCAGGCGCCAGGTCGGTCAGGGGGGCGCTGTTCACAATGTTCCCGATCTGTAGGTCGGGAACGGTCTGGCTGTATTCGCGCCAGCTCAGGAAGTCTCCGCCCGGTGCTCGATCACCGATGGGCAGGAACGTATTGGCGGCAGCAACACGGGCAAATCGTTCGCTGTGCCGGGCGACCAATCGCAATCCGAGCAGACCACCCCAGTCGTGGCAGAGCATGGTGACCTCGGTGAGGTCGGGATGATCGACCACAACTGATTCCAGCCACGCCACGTGCCGTTCGTAGGTGTAGTCGCTGGGAGATATCGGCCTGTCGGACTGACCGAAACCGGCCAAGTCAACGGCCATGACGCGAAGTCCCGCAGCGATCAACGGAGGGATGACGGTTCGGTAAAGATAGGACCACGTCGGCGCCAGGAGCAGGTCGATGTCCGCAATATACCAATATCGACCTGACTGTCTAGAATCGAGTCATGTACGTATCGGTGTCCCGCTTGCGGGTGGAGGCTGACAGGACCGATGACCTTGTCGCCGCGTTCCAGCAGCGCGCAGGGCTGGTGGAATCTCACCCGGGTTTCATCGATCTGCAGGTGTGGAGGTCCGACCGTGACCCTGCGGAGGTTCTGATGGTCAGCCGGTGGCGAGACAAGGACGACTTCCGGGAGTACATGAGGAGCAGCGACCACCGCCTGTCCCACGACCGGATGGATCCGTCGCTCAGACGGGCTGTCAAACTCGAACGACTCGACAGCCTGCACACGTACGACGTGATGGGTGAATGACCGGGCGCCGGTTGAGCCCCCGGCGGCGAGGCGATCCTCTGCGTCGTGTTCGGCCGGCCGGAGGAACGAGAACTACAACGGTGGCCTCGACCGGACGCCGCCCCGAGACCGAGGGAGACATGACCGTGCACGCACGCTCCACCACAGTCCAGGCGGATCGGGATTCCATCGACGTGGGCATCGCGCACATCCGGGACGACGTGCTGCCCGCCTTGCGTCGGATGGACGGCTGCGTGGGACTGTCCATGCTGGTCGACCGCGACTCCTGCCGCTGCATCGCGACCAGCTCATGGGAGTCGAAGGCCGCGATGCGGCTGGCCGCCGGGCCAGTCGGCGTCATCCGTGACCGCGCCGTGGAGATCCTGGGCGGCACCGCGCTGGTCGAGGAATGGGAAATCCTCGCCATGCACCGCGAGCACCCCACGCACCGCGGTAGCTGCGCCCGCACCACCTGGCTACAGATGGATTCAGCGGCGATCGACCGCGCCATCGAGGTCTACAAAATCGCCTCGCTCCCGGCAATGCGAGAACTGGACGAATTCTGCTCCGCCAGCTTGCTTGTCAACCGCGCATCCGGTCGCGCCGTGTCCACCACGACCTACGACAGCCGGATGGCGATGGAACGCAACCGGGAAAGGGCCGCCGCCGTGCGGTCAGCGGGCAGCCTGGAGACCGGCGCCGAGGTGTTGCAGGTGTGCGAGTTCGAACTTGTCGTGGCCCACCTACGAGTCCCCGAAATGGCCTGAGAAGGGACCCGCCCCGGGGCCAGGCTTGCGGCAAGACCGCGAGGTCGGTCTCCTCAGTGCGCGGACCGGAACGCATCGTGCCCATTTCTTGGGAACACGTCCGATAACCCCCTGATCCTGTCCAGATGCGGTGCGGTTCATTTGGTGAAATCGTGCGCGGAAAGGTCTGCAGCACAACTGATCCTCAGACGAGGCACGCCGGTGCAGCATCGCCCGGCGCCATTCCTTGCAGCAAATCGGCCGCGAACGCACTGTTCTCGGCAGAGCGGATGCAGATCTGGGACCTTCGGCCCTGGAGTGGCCGTACCGTGCAGTCCTACGGTCGGCGTCAGGGAAGGGAGTCGTCATGACACCACCCGCACGGCACAGCATCACCCTCGCGCCGGCGCGCGGAACCGGCTGCTACTCCGACGATCATGAACGTTGGTGGGACGAGCGACAACAGCGCTGGTTCCCGGTCGGGCCCGAGAAGGACACGCTGGAAATCGAACTGGAAGCTGAGGGCGGCGCGTCCTGGGTGACCAGTGTGCACACCACGACGGGCTCACCGTTCGCCGTTCGGGCCTACCGGTTTGTCGCTGTTGCGCACAGCCAGGACTCTCGTTGGCCTACGTACCGGGTCGTCGGAGCGACGTTCACGGAGAGCAGCGCGTTCCTTGCCGATATCCCGCAGCCCGAGGCATGGTCCAGTGTGATGACCGCGAGTCTGCGCGGACTCCGCGGGGAACTTGCCGAGCACGGATGGATTCTCACCGGCCGCCGGTCCGATCCATGGTCGTACCGATATGTCCGTCCGTGCATCGGCCCGACGCCCACCGATCAACCCCGCGGCGGGATGTGCGAGGAAGGCGAGCTGTAACCCAGGGCCCCGATCAACCGCCCTTCTTCTCCCCGGCCACCTCAGGCGGGCTCACTTCGGCCGGGAATGCGCCGCGCGCGAGTCTGGACAGCAGGATGGCGCCCCCCGCGCAGCAAGTGCATCCGGCCACCCGGTTCATCCCATCGTCGCCCGCGCGCGGGACCGGGTCGACGCGAGCGTCGGTTCCGGATTCAGCACCGCGCGGATCGCATCGAGCACCGAGACATCCTCGATCGTCGGCGGGAACCACCGGATCCTTACCGTCCGCGATGCTGCTCATCGTCTGGCGCAGGATCTTGCCGGAACGGGTCTTGGGGAGCGCGTCGACGACGTCGACCTGCCTGATGCCGGTGACGGTGCCGATCTGGTCGCGGACCAGTTGCACCAGATCCGCGCACAACCGGGATCGGTAGGCGGTGTCGCCCGGCACGTCGGAATGCAGCACCACCAGGCCGCGCGGGATCTGGCCCTTCATGGAGTCGGCAACACCGAACACCGCGCAATCGGCCACATCCGGGTGCGCGGCCAGCACGTCCTCCATGGCGCCAGGGGACAACTGATTGCCGGACACGTTGATCACATCGTCAGTGCGGCCAGCCACATACAGGTAGCCGTCACCGTCGAGGTGACCACCGTCACCGGTCAAGTAGAACCCCGGAAAGGTTGACAGGTACGACCGCAAGAACCGTGCGTCATCGTTCCACAGCGTGAGCAGCGCCCCCGGTGGCATCGGCAGCTTGAGCACGATTGCACCGTCCTCGCCGACCGCAGCCGGCGAACCGCTCTTGGTCAGAATCCGGACCTCCCAGCCCGGCAACGGACGGGTCGGGGAACCCGGCTTCATCGGCAGCAATTCGATACCGGCCGGATTCGCCGCCACCGGCCAGCCGGTTTCGGTCTGCCACCAATGATCGATCACCGGGACGCCCAGTAGATCCGTTGCCCACCGGTAGGTCTCCGGATCGAGCCGTTCACCGACCAGGAACAGGCACCGCAACGCGGACAGGTCGTGACGACCCAAGAGCCCGCCCTCCGGATCCCTCTTGCGGATCGCCCGGATCGCCGCGGGAGCGGCGAGAATGGTCTTCGCTCCGCACTCGGATGCGACCCGCCAGTATTGCCCGGCGTCCGGGGTGCCCACCGGGTCACCCTCGTACAGCACGGTCGTCGCACCGGCCAGCAGCGGCCCGTACACCGCGTAAGAATGCCCGACCACCCACCCGACGTCCGACGCGGTGAACATGGTGTCCCCCGGGCCGATGTCGTAGACATAGCGCATCGACCAGGCCAGTGCAGTCGCATAACCGCCGCTGTCCCGGACGACGCCCTTCGGTTTCCCCGTCGTCCCCGACGTGTACAGCAGGTACAGCGGATCCGTCGACGCGACCGCAACCGGGTCAGCCGGCGTGGCGGACGCCATCGCCCGCGCCCAGTTGACATCGTCCGGTCCGAGCACAGCCTCGGCCAGCCGCTGAACGATGACGCGGACAGCAGGCTTGTGGTGTGTCATCGCGATCGCCCGGTTCAACCGTGGCAGGTAGCCGACGACCCTTTTCCCATCCATACCGCTGGAAGCCGAAACGATCACCGACGGTGTCGCGTCGTCGATCCGCAACGCCAACTCCCTGGGACCAACCCAACCGGGCACCACCGAATGCACCGCACCCACCCGGGCGCAGCCCAGCATCGCGATCACCGCCTGCGGGATCATCGGCAGGTAGATCAACACACGGTCACCCCTGCGGACCCCCAACTCCGCCAGCACACCCGCGAAAGTGGCAACCTGATCGCGCAATTGCAGGTAGGTCAGGGTGTGCCGCACCCCGGTCACCGGACTGTCGTGGATCACCGCGACCTGATCACCCCGGCCCGCCTCGACATGGCGATCCACCGCGTTGTACGACACGTTGAGCTCCCCGTCGGGGAACCACCGGTAGAACGGCGGATTCGACGAATCCACCGCTCGCGTCGGGGCCACCGACCAATCGATCGCACCCGCCGCACCCAACCAGAAACCATCAGGATCGGCCGCACCCGCCCGGACAACCTCGTCAAACCTACCCATGTCGCGCCCTTCGTTCGCACCCGTCTCGGTGGTTCGAAAAGTCGGCGTGTTTGTGTCCAATCGCAGCCTTTTCTTTCTCAGCGCCGATTCATCCGACGGCGGGCATGGCACCCCACCTTTCGGGTCCCGGACTCGGGCATGCCGTCGGTAGGCTCTGGGCGATCATGAATTATCCGGCGCGGCGGGGGTAGGGCCGAAGGTCCCTGACGCATCACCGATCCCGTGCCGCGTGCCTCGACGCCGACAGGCTCAGCGTGACCCCAAGAAGGAGAACCGTGTTGCGTCCAATCCGGTCAGGCGCGGGCGGGTGCCGCGAACAAAATGGGACGGGGCGAGGTGCGCCGGTCGACGGGCGGCGGGTCGGAGCGGTGACGCGCTCTCTTGGGCCGCGGGTCCGTAGGGGGTCGGTGCCCGGCGATTGCGAGCCACCGCAGCGGATGCGCGTCGAACAGGTGCCAACTGTCCGCAGCGCTGGCGGACTCTTGGGTATGCCATTCCTGCCGCTCTCCGCAGAACTGACAGGTGAACGCGATGACGTCCATCGGGATGGCTTTCCTCCTTATTGTTCTGACGATGGTGTGACGGCCCTGAAACCGGTTGGCTTGAATTGTCCGGGATCGCCTCCTGACGATGACGGTGGCTGCCGCGCAATATCTGTCGATGGATATATCGATGCCTGGCCACCCGGCGACGCCGAGCGCCGAAAATTCCGGGGGCTCGCGGTTCGAACCCGACAAAGGAATGCAGACGTCGAGCAAAGCAGGTGCCGGCCGTTCAGGGCATACCCTCTTGCGCGTGGTACTGAGATGGCCGCACTCTCGCCCGCCTGTTTGACAGACGGTTGTCAATCGCGATGCCGGCCGATGGTTGATCGAGGCGGGATGCTGCGACTGGACCCTACTCCCGGTTCGGACAAATCGGACACGCAGGATGATAGACGTCACACCACTCGTCCGGCAGCGCGAACGGCGGTGACGGCTCGGCGGTTCACAGCAGGATGCGCGGGTACTCCGGATGCCACATGGCTTGCTGGACCTGCTCGATCGGGTCGTGCAGCTCCTCCCGGGCGAGCCCCTCGTCGACAGCCTTGTTGGCAACCGCGAGCGCGACCGCCGCCGACACGAACCGCAGGTCCGTCATCGGCGGCAGCAGGGCCCCGCCGATAGTGGTCGAGTCCGACAATCGAGCAATCGTCTCTGAGGCGGCAGCGATCATTCGAGTGCTGATCCGGGTGGCCTTGACGACGGCAACGCCCAGGCCGATGCCGGGAAACACCAGCGCGTTGTTGGCCTGAGCGATCCGATAGGTCCGCCCCTCGTGTACAACCGGCGAGAACGGACTGCCGGTTGCGATGAGCACGCCGCCATCGGTCCACGCGATCAGATCTGCGGGCACGGCCTCGGCCTTCGACGTCGGGTTGGACAGCGGCATGATGATGGGTCGTTCGGTGTGCGCGGCCATGTCCTTGACGATCGATTCGGTGAATGCTCCGGCCTCGGTGGAGGTGCCGATCAGGATGGTCGGGTGTACATGAGCGACGACGCCTGCCAGATCGATCCGAGGCACGTCGATACCGAGATCCCAGTCACGCACCTCGTCCCGTGTTCGGGCGTAGGGCCGTTGGAAATCACGCAGACCAGGAACATCGCTGATCAGCAGGCCCTTGCTGCTCAGGGCGTAGAACCGACTGGTCGCCTCCTGCCTCGACAGACCATCGTGGATCATCCGATCCCTGATCATGTCCGCGATACCCAGGCCGGCAGTACCGGCGCCGTGGATGACGATGCGCTGGTCGATCATGCGTGATCCGACGGCGCGCACCGCACTGGACACCGCCGCCAGCACCACCGCGCCAGTGCCTTGCATGTCGTCGTTGAACGTGCAGACCCCGTCGGCGTATTTGTCCAGAATCCGCCTCGCGTTGCTGGCGCCGAAATCCTCCCAATGCAGCATCGCGCTGGGAAACAGTTTGGACACGCACGTCACGTAGGACTCGATCAAATCGTCGTAACGCTGGTCGCGCACCCGAGGGTGCCGCAAACCCAAGTACATGTCGTCATTCAGTAATCGCAAGTTGTCGGTGCCGACGTCAAACACCACCGGCACGACCCGGTGCGGGTGGATGCCGGCAGCCGCGGTGTAGACGGCAAGCTTGCCGATGGCGATCTCTATGCCACCGACCCCCTGGTCCCCGATGCCCAGGATGCCTTCCGAGTCGGTGGCCACCAGCAGGTCGACGTCGTCCGGGCCCAGGAGGGTGTTCCGCAGCGCCGTCTCCACGTCCTGCGGTCGATCGATCGACAGGTACACGCCGTGTGCGCGGCGGAACTCACGGCTGAATCGCTGGATAGCTTCACCGACGGTCGGGGTGTAGATCACCGGAAGCATCTCGGAAATGTGATCGGTCAGCAGGCGGTAGAACAGCACCTCGTTGCGGTCCCGCAGGCTCTCCAGGTAAACCCACCGGCGCAGGTCGTTGGCCTGCTCCCCGTACTGCGCATAAGCCCGCCGGGCCTGACCCTCCAGGGTGTCCACCCGGGGGGGCAACAATCCGGTCAACCCCAACGCTTCTCGCTCCTGCAGGGTGAAAGCGGTTCCTCGATTGATCGTCGGTGACGCCAGCACTGCATTTCCTCGATCATGGATGCGCACCACGACACCATCGGGTGCGGTACTCAGCTCGTACGACGGCACGCTCACGATCAACCCCTCGCCATTGAAAGTCGTTGAGGTACCGCAGACTGCTGTTCGCCGGCCCCACCGCACCGGGCCGACCTCGTGCTCACCGACGGTGGTGGACAGGCGTGATTTCCAACCCCCGCCTCGCAGGCAAGTGTTCGGCGGTCAAGACGAGCAGCGTGGCGGCGATCCCTGCGGAGTCTGAACCACGCCGCACGTCATCGATGTTCCATCACTCGTCGCGTCGCTCCCCAGGTTCGTTGCGCAGATCACTGTCGTTGATCGTGCGCTCGGGCCGCTGCATGGTCGGCCCCCGCGTCAATGATGTGATCTCGGGGATGCGTGCACCAGCGCAGTGTGTCCCGGGCTGCTCCGCGAATACAGCGGCGGGTGGAAGAAACGGCAAGGCGTGCACGACGTCGAGCTGACCGAGCGTGTACCGGCGGACCGCGTCCAGCTGCCGCCCGCGATCAACGCCCTCCACTGGCCGCGGCCCTGTGGCCGGCTGGCACCGTGCGTCTGGTCTTGGTCAGCAAGGTCTTGGTCATCGGGGTGTTGGTCATCGGGGTGTTGGTCATCGGGGTGTTGGTCATCAGAGCCCCTCCGGGATCGTCGGTGACGTGGTGCGCAGTGCGATGGCCCAGTGGGCCTCCTCGGCGTTCAGCCGGGCGACCGCGAACCCGGAGTGGATGACAACCCAGTCCCCGGAGGGCCAGCGGCTCCTTCAACGTGAGCAGGCTGACGGTCCGGGCGCGCGCGCCTCCGCACACCGCAGCCCCACCACTCGGGGTCGTCGCCCGCTTCGACAGAGACGGCATCGACAAACGCCTGATCATCAGACTCACTCTCGCTTGCCGCGGTAGCCATCGACTGCCGATGCGCTTCCGCGACACACTTCGGCCCGTGCACGGGAGGAATCCAGCCCTGCGCGGGCCGAAGGCTTTGGACGGGAGTCAGAGGTGAAGACGCAGGACAAGGTGCTGCTGTCATCTCGTGTTTGCGCTGGCCAGGGGCCGTATCGGTGGTCAACGGGCGTCCCCGGTAGGTGCTACCTGTTACTCAGCGCGTTGGGGTTCGAGGTGCCTCCACGGTGGGCCGAGTTGCGACAGTCATCTGACCGATGTTCGACAACCTGCTCCCCGGAGAAACTGCGTCGAGCGGCATTCAAGCCGAGGCATCGAACCTGAGAAGCGGGCGGCACCATGAGCGGTCACTACGGCCAGATCGCCTTCACCGACCCGGTGAATGATGTCCAGGAGCGATACGGCAGCCAGGAGTTCTACGCCCGGCACCAGGCCCGTACCCGCAGCACGGACGGTCCCGACCCGATGACGCCGGACGTCGCCGAGTTCCTTGCCGAGCGTGACGGGTTCTATCTCGCCACGGTGGGTGAGACTGGGTGGCCGTACGTCCAGTTCCGCGGCGGCGCGGCGGGATTCGTCCGGGTGCTGGATCCCCACACTTTCGGCTGGGCGGACTTCCGCGGCAACCTGCAATACATCAGCACCGGGAACATCACCGCGGACGACCGTGTCGCGGCGTTCTTCATGGATTACCCGCGCCGCCGTCGACTGAAGATCTTCGGCCACGCTCGGGTGGTGTTCGCCGAGGACGACCCGACGCTGCTGGCCCGGCTGTCCGTTCCGGGCGACCACTCGGTCGTGGAACGGGTGGTGCTGGTGACGGTCGAAGCCTTCGACTGGAATTGTCCGCAGCACATCACACCTCGGTACTCAGCAGCGGACCTGGAGTCGCGGCTGGGTGCCCTGCACGCTGAGATCGCCGCGCTCAAGGCCGAGAATGCAGAGATCAGGAAGTCCTGCCAACCCGACGAATGACGCACCGGTGTGGGTCGGCCCGAGGCCGACGGAGCAACAGCGGATCGGAGACCGATGAGCCAGGAACAGACGGGGTCTGCAGCGGCCGAGCGCTCGGAACCCGCCTCCCGACTCGGCGTGGTGACGTGGTGGACCTGGGCCAGGAACACACCGTTGCGCCGGTATCTTCGCACCGAGACGAGCAGCGCAGCAATCCTTCTGGCAGCGACGATGGCTGCGCTCGGGTGGGCCAATGCCGACCCCGCAGGCTATGAATCCTTTCGCTCGACGGTCATCAGCATCAGTATCGGCGACCATATCCTGTCCGCCGACGTCGCGGAATGGGTCAACAGCGGTTTGATGACCTTCTTCTTCTTCGTCGTCGGGCTCGAGGCGCGGCGAGAGCTCGACCTCGGGGAGCTGCGGGAACGGCGCCGCGTCGGCGTGCCATTGCTCGCCAGCCTCGGCGCCATGGCCGGAGCCGTGGGGCTCTATCTGCTCGTCAACCGCGGGCAGCCATCCGCCGCCGGCTGGGGCGTGGCGATGTCGACCGACACCGCCTTCGCTCTGGCGCTTCTCGCGCTCGCCGGACCGCTGTTCCGGGAGAGACTGCGCGGCTTCGTATTGACCGTCGTCATCGTCGACGACATCGTCGCGCTGATCGTCATCGCGGTGTTCTACACGGCCGTAGTGCAGCCGGGTCCGCTGGCCGTCGCCGTTGCGCTCTACCTGCT
Source organism: uncultured Actinomycetota bacterium (assembly GCA_963709895.1). Taxonomy (GTDB): domain Bacteria; phylum Actinomycetota; class Actinomycetes; order Mycobacteriales; family Nakamurellaceae; genus Nakamurella. The sequence goes on from CAVPYD010000029.1 coordinate 40,696, forward strand.
CATCGTGATCGGCGTCCGCCTGCACATCCGGCTCTCTCTGGTCTATCTCCTGCTGGCCGTGGCCGCCTGGCTCGCCCTGCGCGGTTCCGGCATCGACCCACTCATTCTCGGGCTGGCGCTGGGACTCCTGCCGTACGCCTCCACCGGCGATTCATCCGAATTGGAGCGGGTCAGCGCGCTGTTCCGCCGCTTTCGCGAGGAGCCGACACCGGAGCTTGCGCGAACGACAAGCACAAGCCTGAACTGGTCGGTCTCGCCGAACAACCGCCTCGCCGCGCTGTTCCACCCGTGGACGAGTTACCTCATCGCGCCGCTGTTCGCTCTGGTGAACGCCGGGATCATCATCAACCCAGACGTCCTCTCCCGGGCGGCCGGTTCGCCGATCACCATCGGCATCGTGCTCGGATACGTGGTCGGCAAACCGCTTGGGTTGACGGCAATGTCATGGCTGGTCACCGCGGTCAGCCGCGGTCGCCTGCGCCCTCCGGTCGGCTGGGCGGCGACCCTCGGCGCCGGAACCAGCACGGGCGTGGGTTTCACCGTGTCGCTGCTCATCACGTCGATCGCCTTCGACGGCACGGATCGGCAGGACGCCACCCTTGGCATCCTGGTGGCCGCCGCGGTCAGCGCGGGCACCACGCTGCTGGTGTTCCGGGCCGCCGACAGCCTGCCGGAACCACGTCGGTCACGTGCACTCGTGGGGGTCCTTGACCCGGTGGTGGACCTGCTCGACCCGCCAGACCCGGACTGCGACCACGTCCGCGGTCCCGTTGACGCGCCTGTCACTCTGGTCGAATACGGGGACTTCGAGTGCCCGCACTGCGGCCGGGCCGAGCCGGCGGTACGGGAACTGCTGCTCGACCGGGCCGATGTTCGCTACATCTGGCGCCACCTGCCCCTCACGGACGTCCATCCGCACGCCCGAATGGCCGCCGAAGCCGCCGAGGCCGCCGCCCAGCAGAATGCCTTCTGGCAGCTCCACGACATCATGCTCGAGCATCAGAGCGAGCTCACTGCAAAGGATCTCCTCCGCTATGCCGAGCGGATCGGCGTCGACGCCGACCGGTTCCGCCGCGATCTGGCCGACCACACCGGCGCAGGGCGGATCGACCGGGACATCGAGCAGGCGGCGGCGAGCGGTGTCGTGGGGACGCCGACGTTCTTCGTCAACGGCCAAAGGCTTGTCGGGTCCTACGATCTCGCGACGCTCACGACCGCCGTGAACACCGCCCTCGCACGCGCGGCCGCGGCGACGACGCCCGCCCCGCGGCCCAGGCTGCGAGGACGCCGGGTCGGGCGACGGTAGGGCTGGCCGGAGGGTGCTCTACGGCCAGGGGGGCTGTCCGGAACCGGCGTTGTCGCGGATTCTCTAGGGACACCTCGACGATCCGGAGCCCTTTCCATGAGCAGTGTCACTGTCGGCCAGACAGACTGGCCACCAAGGGGGATCGGTACGCGTCGCCACGCTGATGGCGGCCCTTGGCGCCGTACCATCGGCGCGCGGGATCAACCGCAGTCCGAGTGCAGCGAGCCGCTCCCTCTGCTGGTCGGGCGCCCTCTGCTGGTCGGGCGGGCAACAGAGCCGTGGATAGTTCGATCGTTCCTCGACGAGGTGGCCGGCGGGGGCGGTGCGCTGGTCGTGGCCGGCGAGCCGGAAACCGGCAAGACCACGCTGCTGGACGCAGCCGAGAGGGCTTCATCGGCAAGGGGTATGCGGGTGGTGCGCGTCAACGGCGCAGAGTTCGAGGCCGACATCAGGTTCGCCGGGCTGCATCAGCTGCTCGTGGCGCTGTCCGCGGAAGTCAGTCAGTTGCCCCACCGCACGAGGCGCGCCATTCAGGCGGCGCTGGACCCCGGTATCGGCCCTCCTCCGGACCGCCTCGTGGTCCTGAACGCGATCTTCGCGCTACTGCGGCACGCTGCGGAGCGGACACCGACGATCCTGATCGTCGACGACGCGCAGTGGTTCGACCGGGCCAGTGGCGAAGTGGTGGCGTTCGTTGCTCGTCGACTCGCAGGAAGTCGCGTCGGCGTGTTGGTGGCGATGCGAGTGGGATCGGACAGTCTCCTTCAACGGGTGGGCCTTCCCGAAATGAGGCTGCGACCACTCGCGAACAAGGCAACGGCAAGTGATCGTCATCGAATTCTCACGTTTGCCCCTCGCGCGGATCGCACCGTCACCGAAGGCCGAGAACCGTTTGCCGTCAACGAACTGGCAACGATGCCTACCAACGCACCGCGGGCCGATCCCACGCCCGGACGGCGCTCCCCGGGCCCCACCGGCCGTCCCGGGTCGGCCGCCCCGCTTTCGCTGGATGCCGGCCACGCGGACCCGATGCTGCGCGCGGCCGCGGTGCAGAGTGCCGGACTGCTCTACGGCGACGGCCAGGTCGATGCCGCCCATTCCATGCTGATGTCGGCGATCGAGAGATCCTGGCAGCGGCCCGATTCCGACATTCCGGGCTTGGTGCAGGCACTGGGCACCCTGAGCGACGTGTGCTTTTTCGGTGCTCGCTCCGAGCTGTGGGTGCAATTCCAACGAACCCTGGACCCGCTGGGCGATCTGGTGCCGCCAGTACTCCGACTCATCGCGCGTACCTGTCCGGATCCGGTCGCCGCGTCGGCGGCCGATCTTCTCGAGGTCGACCAACACCTCAACCGGCTACAGGCCGACGAGCTCGATCCCGCACTGACGGTGCAGATCTGCATGGCCGCCCACCTCGTAGACAGGTCGCCTGGCCGCCAGAACGCGTTGCGGCGCCTCTTCCTTGGAGCCAGCGACCCGCATACGAACGGTGACGCGGTGCGGGCCGGACTGTTACTCGCCGTCGATGCGGTCGATGCGGGCCAATGGGCCGAAGCCGAGTCGTTGGCTGACGAGTGCGTTGCGCTCTGCGAGACGAGCGGCCGGCGATTGTTGGCCTGGTCGGGTCGATCCGTCCTGGCGCTCGTCGCCGCGGGTCGCGGACAGTGGGACCTGTGCTGTGCGTTGACGCACGAGATCGAAGAGTGGGCAACGCCTCGGGGTGTCCTCAGGCTGATCCAGGATGCCCATCACGCCCGACGCCTTGCCGCACTGGGACGCGGAGACCACCCCGGCGCGTTACCCGATGCCTGGGCGGCGACCAGGCACGGAGCGGTGAGAAACGGCGACATCGCCGTTCTGCGCTCCAGTTGGGATCTCGTCGAAGCTGCCGTGCGAACGCGTCAGCACGCCGCCGCATCGGCCCACGCAACAGCGTTGGCCGTCGCAGACGTCGCAAGGCTCTCGCCTCGCTTCGCCCTACAGGCAGCCGGCGCGAAGGCCCTGGTCGCTCCCGATGACGTGGCTGCGGACCTTTTCCAGGCCGCCCTCGACATCCCGGGCATCGGGCAATGGCCATTCGAGGTTGGGCGGGTACGGCTGGCCTTCGGTGAACGACTGCGGCGGCAGCAGGCCACCCGTGCGTCCCGCGAACAGCTTGCTGCCGCCCTCGACACTTTCACCCGCCTCGGTGCCCGACCTTGGGCTGAGCGCGCCTGCGCCGAGCTTCAGGCCACTGGCCGGACCCGCCACCGGTCGGATGGAAAAGGCCCTGCACCGCTCACCCCGCAGGAGCTGGAAATTGCCGAACTCGCTGCGACGGGGCTGACCAACAAGGAGATCGGCGCCCGAATGTACCTGTCCCCGCGCACCGTGTCCGCCCACCTGTACCGGGTCTTCCCGAAGCTGGGGATCACCTCCCGGGCAGCCCTTCGCGACGCTCTGGTGGCGCTCCCGACGCCGCGGTGATCGTCAACGACCAGCAGCATCGGCACGATCACCACCAAAGCCGTGAACGAAGCGAAAACCTGGTCGACCGGTCCCGTGCGCAGGCGGCCCGTGGAGACCACGTTGGCGCCGTAGGCGCGGCTCTCCCAGCTCAGCGCGGCGATGCGGCCTCGCGCCGGCCGGTGGGTCATGAGGGAACAGGCGCAGCACGGCGGACCGGACCACAGGACGTGCATTGGTGGTGCCGGTGGGTGCGCACGGGCGGATCAGTGAGTAAAAGACGCGAGCGGCTCGTTCGGATCGACGATGTAGGTGGACAGCATCTGGCCGGTGCCTGGGCCCAGATCCAAGGCATTGTGCGGAACCCCAGGGGGGATCAGGAACCCGTCACCGGCCTCCAATGTCAGGGTGGGCTGGTCCTTGATCTCCATCTGAACGGAGCCCTGCACGATGTAACCGACCTCCTCGCCGGGATGAATGTGCCAGCCGGAGGACACTCCGACAGGGATCTCGGTACGTACCTGGACGATGATCCGACCGGGTATCGAAGAATCATGGCGTTGGATCTCGGTACGCTGCAGGCCGGCCGCCAGCGCGTCGGCGGGCTTCGACGAATTGACATCCGTTGTCATGACAGGCCTTTCAATTGTTCGGGTCACTGGGAAGGTTCTGACTGGCGTACGGACAGGAGCGCCAGGATCTCTTGGGCAACCTCTTCCGGTTGGTCCTCCACAAGGAAATGCGTGGCATCAAGGCCGCGACCGGTGATGTGCTCGGCCCAGGGACGCCACACGTCGAGCACATCGCCGTAGAGGCGCGGAAGTGCGCCGCGCCCACTCCACAGCAGCAGGAGCGGGCACTGGATGCGGCGGCTGCCGAGGTCTGCGTCGTCGTGTTCTCGGTCGAGAGTGGCGCCGGCCCGGTAGTCCTCGCAGATCGCCTCGACCGTGCTCGGATCGTCGAGCAGGTCCCGATACGCGGTGACGAGCGCCTCGGGATAGCGGCCGGCGGCGACCCCGATCCCCAACGCCCGCACGTGGTAGTCGAAGAACGCCCCGGGATCGGCCCCGATCAGCCGTTCCGGCAGCGGGGTGGGCTGAGCGAGGAACGACCAGTGCCAGTACACGAGCGCGAGCCGGGCGTCGGCGCGCGCCCACACCTCACCGGTGGGCACCACATCGAAGACCGCTGCGGCGGTGATCCGCCCAGGGTGGTCCAACGCCATCCGGTAGGCGATCCGCCCGCCGCGATCGTGCCCGGCGACCGCCCAGCTCTCGTGACCGAGCTCCTGCATCACCTGCACGAGGTCGAGAGCGAGAGCCCGTTTGGAGTGTGGCGCATGGTCCGGCGCGGGCTCGGGCCGAAACGATGCACCGTAGCCGGGGAGGTCGACGACGACGACGGTGAGCTGCTCGGCCAACAGATCCGCGGCGGCATGCCACATGAGATGGGTTTGCGGGTAGCCGTGCAACAGCAGCAGGGGCGGACCGTCACCGGCCACCCGCGCGAACACCGGCCCGCGGTCTGTCGGCACGTGCTGTTCGGTGAATTGTGCGAACACGGGTGATCAGCGTGACGTTCCGGCAGGGGATGCGACGCGGACATCGGTATCGGTGTCGGCGGTCTCGGTGAGGAACGCCAGCAGCGCGCTGTTGATCTCCTCCGTGTGCGTCAGGACCCCCAGGTGTGGTCCGCCCTCGATCTCGACGTAGGTCGCGGCCGGCAGTGCGGCGTGCAGGCGTCGCCCCTGCCCGTCGATGGGAAGTATGCGATCGGCGGTGCCATGAATGATCAATGTGGGCACGTCGATATGTGTGATGTCGCCGCTGAAATCGGCCAGCCATCCGGGCGGGCACGCCCAGGTTGCGTAAGCGCCGGCTTCCGCGCCCGCGTTCCACAGCGCGCGAACGGTGGCCTCGCTGACACGTTTGCCCAGGTAGTCCTCGAGGTTGATGAAGTCGTTGATCAGCCCGGTCAGCCAGGTGTAACGGTCATCCAGGATGGCGCCCTGAACACCGGAGACGCCCGCGGCGTCAACACCTTGCGGGTTGTCGTCGGACTTGGCGAATGACGGTGCGAGGCTCTCGATGAACACGCAACTGCGCAGGCGCTCGGTGCCGCGGGTTCCGATGTAGCGGGCAAGTTCACCGGTGCCCAGCGACAGCCCGACGACGGTAGCGTCCCGGAGGTCGAGCTGGGTCATCACCTGGTCGAGATCGGCGGCCAGGGTGTCCCAGTCGTACCCGACAGTCGGGCGGCTGGACCGGCCGAAACCGCGCCGGTCGTAGGTGATCACCCGGTACCCGGCGGAGAGCAGCGGGTGCAACTGCGGCTCCCACGACCGGCTGTCCAGCGGCCAACCGTGCAGCAGCACCACCGGCCTGCCCTCGCCGTTGTCCTCGACGAACAGCTGGATCGGTTGCGAATTCTGTTGCCCGACAGTGATGGTCGCCATGGTGTTGCCTCCTCGGGTCGGTGTGCTGACCCCTCGAGGCTCCAACGTGCGACGCGAAGCCAGTAGGTCCTCCCGCCAGAAAACATTTCCGGTCAGCCCTACTCCCAGGCAGGGGCTCTCCGTGCGATCCTCGGGCAGTGGTGCGTTCGGTATTGATCGTGGACGACGATGCGGCCTTTCGTGACCTCGCTTCCAGAGTCGTCACGGGGTGGGGCCACACCGTTGTCGGCCTCGCCGGGAGTGTCGCGGAGGCATTGACGCGAGCGGCGGAGCTTCGGCCCGATACGGCGTTGGTTGACATCGGCTTGCCGGACGGTGACGGGTTCGCGCTGACCGAGCATCTCGTCGCCTTCCCGTGGCCGATGCGCGTGGTCCTGATCTCCTCGGACTCCGACGCCTCGAATGCCACCTCCGCGAAACGGGTGGGGGCGTGGGGGTTCGTGCCGAAGGACGAACTGTCGGGCGCTGAGCTCCGCCGTTGGATCGAGCGGGGCTGAGCCGATGCAACTGAGTGCGCCGCCCCTCCGGGTGTGCATCGGTGAGGACGATGTGCTGCTGCGGGAAGGAATCGTCAGGATCCTGGTCGGTGCCGGGCTCGACGTGGTGGCGCAGTCGGGCGACGCCGAGGAGCTGCTGCGCGAGGTTCTGGCGTTCCGGCCGGACGTGGCGATCTTCGATGTGCGCATGCCGCCACGGCACGAGGACGACGGACTGGTTGCGGCCATCCAAGTGCGACGGCAGCTGCCCGGCACCGGCGTGCTGATCCTGTCCCAGTTCTGCGAGCCCGGCTTCGTGATCGACCTGATCGGTGATCGCCCGGAAGGCGTCGGGTACCTCCTGAAGGAACGGGTCGGCGACGTCTCGGCCTTTCTTGATGCCGTGCAGCGCGTCGCTGGCGGCGGCAGCGCGCTCGATCCCGAAGTTGTCGCCCGGATGTTGGGGCGTCCCGCACCGGGTGACGCGCTGTATCCCCTGACGCCGCGGGAGCGAAGCGTTCTCGCCGCGATGGCCGAAGGCCTGTCGAACCTCGGAATCTCGAAGTCGTTGTTGATGAGCCAGGCCGCAGTGGAGAAACACGTGACGGCAATCTTCCGCAAATTGGGCATCGCCGCCGGGGACACCGAGCACCGGCGGGTGCTCGCCGCCATCACCTACCTGCATTCCCGGGATCGGCGGTGACACCGCGGCAGGTCGGGGCCGATACGGTTGTGCCACCGGGTGCGCCGGGAGGTGCGGAAACCGGCGGCCCACCGGATGGCACCACCTCAGCGCGGGACTCGGTCGTCGACCAGTACTACGCGGCGTTCAACGCGCGCGATTTCGACGCCTGGCTCGAGACACTCGATGAGGATGTCGAGGTCCTCATCGACGCCGGGGTGTTGCGTGGACGGTTGGTCGCGCGGGCCTACCTCAGCGGCATCATGCAGGCCTATCCCGGGGTCACGGTGGCCAACCGGCGCGTCGTCGCCGACTCGCCTGATGCTGTGGTTTCCGAGTTCCAGCTCCTCAACCCGACTGCGGCCCTCGTGCCGGACCCGTCGGGTCCGGACGGCGCGGGCGTGCCGTGGCGCCTGGACGGGGTGACCTGCGAGGTGCTCAGGTTGCGCCGAGGCCGGATCAGTTCGCTGCACAGCTACTACTCGCCCGCCCCGACGGACCGAACCCCGGTCGCCGAGGTGCCGTCGCGCGCGGAGGCGGCCCGGATCGCGCAGCGCCAGGCCGCCCTCGGCCGGGTCGCCGCGCATGTGGCGGGCGGCGCCTCGGAGCAGAACTTGGTCGCGACGATGAATCAGGTGACCGCGGAACTCGCGGGCGTCGACATCAGCCTGATGATGCGTTTCGAGTCGGATGGCACGGCGGTGCTGCTCGCAGCCTCGGGGGTCGTGGACGAGCCGGCGATCCTCGGCCGGCGCTTCGAGGTCGGCGAGGACATCCTCGCGGTCCGGGACAGCGGTCGCGCGCTGCGTTTCGGACCCCAAGGGTGGCCCTTGCTGCAATCAGACGAGCTCCAACAGGACGAGGCGCAGCCGTCCAGTGTCCCGGGAGTGCACGGTCGCGTGCAGTGGTGCGTCGGTGTCCCGATCATCCTGCGCGGCACGGTGTGGGGTGTCTGCGTGCTGGCCTCGTCGCGCGCCGAGCCCTTCGCCGACGACACCGAGTCCCGCATCACGGCCTTCACGGAGTTGGCCTCCACCGCGCTGACCAACGCGCAGGCCAACGACGAATTGCGGGAACGGGCGCGGGAACAAGCCGAACTGTTGGAGACCGCCGAGATCGCAGCCGGCGGTGCCGAGCCGCCAGAGGTATTCGCGGCCATCGTCCGATCCGCTTCCGCGCTCCTGGAGGGCCTGCCTACCGTGCTTCAGCGGTTCGTCGACGACGAGTCGGCGGACCTACTCGCAGTTCATGGCTTGCACGCCGATGTTCCCCGGGCCGGCAAGAGAGTCATCGTTGACCCCGACGGCGTCACCGCCGAGGTGCAACGAACCGGACAGCCCGCGCGTATCGACGATTACCGGAAGCCGTCCGGCAAATCGGCTCGCCATGCAGGTCGGGCTTCGCGCGTCGGTGGGGGTCCCGGTGGCGGTCGGCGGCCAACCATGGGGCGTCCTGGTGGCGAGTTCCACGGACGCAGCGCTGCCACCTGCGGCCGAACGGCGACTGTCGCTGATCGCGGGAACAGGCGCGGCGGCAATCGCCGGCGCCCAAGACCGTGGCGAGTTGCTTGCCCTGGCGCAGGAGCAGGCCGCATTGCGTCGAATCGCCGAATTGGTGGCGAGGGGGGTGGGCCAGGATGAGATCTTCGCCTCGCTGACTGCCGAGGCCACCGGCTTGATCGACGAGCCGACGACCCTGATCCGGCTCGAGGAGGACCAGAGCTACACCGTCGTCGCGACGAGCGGCGGTACGGCACCGGTTGGCGCCCGGGTCAACACCGAAGAGGGAAGTCTCTTCGCGCAGATCCTACGAACGAGGCGCCCCGCACGAATCGACGGTGCAGAACGTACCGGACGGATCGACGGGACCGACAGTCGTGATGACGACGGTGGCTCCTCGGAAGTGGGCGTGCCGATCATCGTCGGCGTCCGGTTATGGGGCATGTTGAGCGCGACGAGCTCCCAGCACCGATTGGCGACCACCACTGAACACCGCCTGCGGCAGTTCGTCGGCATCATGGCCGTAGCGGTCGTCAACGGTGAGGCCCGCGGACAGCTGCAGGATCTGGCCGACGAGCAGGCCGCGCTCCGCCGGGTCGCCGAGCTCGCCGCCCGTGACGCGCAGGCGGAAGAGGTTCTCTCGGTCGTGGCAAAAGAGACATCCGTGCTCGCAGGCGTGGAATTCGGGATGGTGCTGCGCTACCACGATCGGCATGGCGGCAGCCAGATCGTGGCCCTGGACAGCGCTCCCGCCAGTTTCGCCCTCGGGATGCACGCACCAGCCACGGATGACGGCGCGGCGCAACGGGTCTGGCGCACCGGTCGGTGGGCCCTGATCGAAGACCTGGGTCGGATAGGTGGCCGCTGGCCCCGGATGGCACACGCCAACGGATTCACGACCAGCGCCGGGGTGCCGATCACCATCCGTGGCGAACTCTGGGGCGCTTTGGTCGTCGTGGGACGCCGGCAGGGATTCCGACCGGACATCGAGGAGCATTTGGCCCACTTCGCCGAACTCGCGGGCACCGCCATCGCGACCACTGACACGCGCCGGAAGCTCCGGGACCTTGCCGATGAGCAGGCCGCGCTCCGCCGGGTCGCCGAACTGGCCGCCCACAACGCCCCAGCGGACGAGGTGCTGCAGGCGGTCGCAGGAGAGGCAGCGGCGTTGACCGGCGTGGAATTCACCACCCTGCTGCGGTACGAGCCGGACGGCAGCACCCAGATCGTGGCACTCGACGGCGCACCCGACGGCATCGTGGCCGGGATGCGCGCGCCGGGGACCGGCGACGGTGCGGTGCAACGGGTGTGGCGGACGGGGCACCCGGCGCGCATCGACAACCTCGCCGAAATGTCCGGCGTCTGGCCACAACTCGCCGCCCGTCACGGGTTCAACGCCAGCGCCGCCGTTCCGATCGTCATCCGTGGGGCGCTGTGGGGTGCGCTGGTCGCGGTGGGACGGGGCGAGGCCTTCCCGCGTCCGATCGAGCAACACCTGGCCAACTTCGCCGAACTCGCGGCGACTGCGGTCTCCGCCGCCGATGCGCGCCGAGAGCTGAGGTTGCTGGCCGACGAGCAGGCTGCGCTGCGACGCGTGGCGGAACTGGTCGCGCGGGGTGCCATCCTGGACGAGGTCTTCAACGCGGCCGCCACCGAGGCATCGACCTTGCTGGGAAACCTGGCCGGGGCGCTGTTGCGGTTCGAAGGCAACAGCGCAGTGGTGGTGGCGGCGTGCAACAGTCCGGTACCGCTCGGGCTGGCGGTGCCGATCGACGACGACAACAGCCTAGGCACCGTCCGACGCACCGGGCGGCCCAGTCGGGCCGACACTTTCGAGGGCACCTCCTTGGCGGAGATCGCCATCGCGGTAGGCGTCGGCGCCGGCGTCGCCGTTCCCGTCACGGTGGAAGGCCGCGTCTGGGGGGCGCTCACCGCGAGCACGCCCGACGCACCGCTGCCGGACGGGAGTGAGGAACGGCTCACTCCGTTTGCGGAACTCGTCGCGGCGGCCATCGCCAACGCCGAGAACAAGGCGAAGCTCACCGCATCCCGCGCGCGGGTGGTGGCCACCGCCGACGAAACCCGGCGACGCCTCCAGCGCGACGTCCACGACGGTGCGCAGCAGAGGCTGGTGCACACGATCATCGCGCTGAAACTCGCGCGGGACCTGCTGCCCCCGGAGAATCCGGCCTCGGCATTGCTGCGAGAGGGACTGAGCCACGCAGAACGGGCGAACAGTGAGTTGCGTGACGTCGTCCGCGGAATCCTGCCCGCGTCGCTGACTCGCGGCGGCCTACGCAGCGGGCTGGAATCACTGCTGGTCGACCTCGCCCTGCCTGTCGACCTGTCCGTCACCGCTCCGCGCCTTCCCGCGCATATCGAAACCACCGCGTATTTCCTGGTGGCCGAGGCGATGACGAACGTGGTCAAGCATTCTCACGCGAATCGGGCAACGGTCGATGTCCGTGTCGACGACCGGACGCTTGTCATCGATGTTCGCGACAACGGCGTCGGTGGCGCGGATCCGGAGGGCGGCACCGGACTCACTGGGTTGTTCGACCGGGTCGAAGCCAGTGATGGCACGATGACGGTGAACAGTCCCGCCGGCTCTGGAACCGCGATCCACGCCGAGATCCCGGTACCAGAGCCGTTGACAAACAACAACTTCGGCGACGTGAGCGTCAGTCCGTGAGGTGTTTGACCGCCGCATAGATGATGTCCGCCGTCTCTTCCGGATGCGACACCGGAATCGCATGTGCAGAGCCCGCGACCTCGATCGTGTCGAGAGCACCCGCCCGACCGGCCATCAGGTGATGCACGGCGGCCGGGATGTTGCGATCAAGCTCGGGGATGAGGAACCAGGACGGCAGTCCCCGCCATGCCGGCTCTCCGGACGCGGCGTTCAGGGCGACGTCACGCAGCGGCCGCTGGGTGACCGACATCTGCAGAGCGGTCGCTTCATCCACATCGGCGCAGAACTGCTGATGATACTGGTCCTGCAGGATGTACAGGTCATTGGTGCCGTCGGAAAGCGGCACGGCGTAGACGTTCTCGCCCAGGGTGCTCCCGGGAAGTCGGGCGGAGAGCTCGCCGATATTTTCCCCGGTGTCCGGAGCGAAGCCGGCAACGTAGACCAGTCCGCGGACGTTCGATGCGGCGCCGACCGCGTTCGTGATCACCGCACCGCCGTAGGAATGACCGACCAGCACGACCGGCCCGTCGATGGATGTGAGCACCGCGGACAGATTGGCGGCATCTCCCGAGACGCTGCGTAGCTCGTTGGGCGGCGCCATGCTCTTGACCCCGTAGTCAGCCAGCCGTGTGATGACGCCGTTCCAGTCGCGGACTCCGGGCGGGCTGGTGAGGGTGAGGACACCGTCGACGGCTTCCACCCGGGCGGCGAGCCCGATCAGTCCCTGCCCTGGGTCGGGTCCGCGCCTCCGATGCCGTCGTCGCGGACCTCGATGATGAGTGTGTCGCCCTCGATCACGACCGAGACCGCCGCTCGCTCGAGGCATCGCCGTGAGTGGCAGGTGATGGCCGATGATGCTGGCACCTGGCAGGCTCGTCAAGGGCCGGTAGGGTCCGGCACGTCCATGAGCCCAACCACCAACGGAGACCATGATGAAGACCATCACCCTGGGCGATATCGCTGCGCCCAACGTCGTTCTCGGCCTGATGCGGATCACGGACCTGTCCGATGCGGACATCCGCACCCTCATCCGTACCGCCCGGGATGCCGGCATCGACTTCTTCGACCACGCCGCGGTGTACGGCAACGACATGCACGGGTGCGAACGGCGCTTCGCCCAGGCCCTGCGCCTGAGCCCCAGCGAGCGGGCCGAGATCACCATCCAAACCAAGGCGGGCATCGTCCGGGAAGGCCCCTACTTCGACTTCTCCTACGAGCATCTGATCGCCTCGGCCGAAGACTCGCTGCGAGCGTTGCAGACCGACTACCTCGACGTCTTCCTGCTGCACCGCCCGGACGCCCTGGTCGAACCCGACGACGTCGCCCGCGCCTTCGACGAACTCGAAAGCTCCGGAAAGGTCAAGGCCTTCGGGGTGTCCAACCACACCCCACGGCAGATCGACCTTCTCAAGACCGCCGTGCGGCAGCCGCTGGTGGCCAACCAGCTGCAGCTGTCCCTGACCCACGCGCCGATCGTCGCCCAGGGCGTGGCGAGCAACATGGCCGGGACCGAGCAGTCGGTCACCCTGGACGGCGGAGGGATCCTCGACTACTGCCGGGTCAACCGGATCACCGTGCAGGCATGGTCGCCCTTCCAGGCCGGATTCTTCACCGGTGTGTTCCTGAACTCACCCGACTTCCCCGAACTCAACGCGGTGATCGACCGGCTGGCGAAGAGCTATGACGTGCAACCGATCGCCATCGCCACCGCCTGGATCACCCGGCACCCGGCCAACATGCAGGTTGTGCTCGGCACCACCAACCCGAAGCGGGTCACCGCCGCAGCCGCGGGTTCAGACATCCCGCTCACCCGAGCAGAGTGGTACGAGCTGTACCGGGCGGCCGGACACCTGGTGCCCTGACAACCAGGCCGGTTGAGCACTGGAACAAAAGAAGAACCCTCGGGACGCGGCATCGAACGCATGAGGCTCGTCCACGACGCCACATCGCCCCTGGCGGGGTCGCTGTACCTGTGACAAATGTCGGCGTGCCGGGCGACGATCCGGAGGGTCTTCTTTCCCTCAGCGACGTCCGGTGAAGGCGGTCCGGCGGCCATAGATTGTCAGCCCCAGCGCGATCGAGCCGAAGACGATCATGACGATGGTCAGCACAAGCCCATTGAAGTGCGCCAGGACGGCGGCACCGAGGATGCCTGCGGCGAAGATGGCGACGTTGAACGCCACAGGCAGGAAGGAGTTTGCGACGTCAGCGTTCTGACCTGATGTGGTGCTGAGTGCGTTCTGAAGCTGCGCGGATGCCCCGCCGAATGTGATGCCCCACATCACGGTGGCCGCGACAATGGCCGGGGTAGAGGCGTGGCCGGCCAGGAGTGCTACACCGGCCGCGATGAACAGGACGACGCTGGAATGCAGCAGTGTGCGGGGGTGGCGGTCGAGGAATGCCCCGGTGAGCACGATCCCGACAATCGAGGCAAGTCCGAAAATGAAAAGCTGGACGTCGACGGTGAGGTTGCTACCAGTAGCCCGCAGGTACGGAGCGACGTAAGTGTAGATGGTGTTGTGGGCGAGCATCCACATGGCGATGACCGCGAGAATGACTGCCACGCCTGGGATCCGAAACACCCGCGCTACGGGCAATCGTGATCGGGCCGGCTGCCCATGGACGTCGGGAGCAATCAGCGCAAGTAGCGCAGCCGCCACCACAGCAACCGCGGTGAGGCCAACAAACGCCCACCGCCAGTCGAAGGCGGTTCCCAGCCATGACCCCAGCGGTGTGCCGAGGGCAAAGCCAACGGGAGCACCGGTGGACACAATCGCCAACGCCAGGCCAGCCCTGGAAGGTGGGCTGATGTTGCGTCCATAGGCGGCGAGCATTCCCCATATGATCCCGGAGAAGGCACCGGCGACGAATCGTGAACCCAGGGACAGGTAGACGTGACTGGAGAATGCGGTGGCGCTATTGGCCAGGATGAGGCCGGAGATCGCCGCGAGGAGAAGCGGTTTCCGGCGCATCCCTCGGGTCAGGGTGATGGCCGGGATGGTGACGATGACCGTGCCGAGTGCATAGGCGCTGACGAAGAGGCCGACGGTGCCTTCACTGGTGTTCATCCCACGGGCGATGACAGGCAGCAAACCGGCAGGCATCGTCTCCATCGCGACGAGCACGAAGCCGATCACCGCCATGGCGGACAGGGTGGCGATAGGGAGGCGTTGCGTTTTATCGGCGTCGGCGGGTGCAGTGTCGAGTGTGATGGTGTCCATTGAGGTCCTCGTGTCGGGGCGAGTTGTGGCCAGCCGCTCACCAATGAGCAGTTCCTTCGGAAACGGGGCGCACTTGGGTGGGCTTTGCCGCTGAGGTGACCGCACATGAGTACCTCGGCCAGGTCGCTAGGTCCGGGACGTTGCGAGACGCTCCATAAAAACCGGACCGGACGGTCAGCAACAATCCTGGCTAGGCCAATTCAGTTCGGCGGGACACGGAAGGCGGAGGCAGTGGAAGGAGAATCCCTCGCTCACGCTCGAGCTCAGACGGTCAGCAACACCTTGGTCGCGCGGCGCTCGTCCATCGCCTTGTAGCCATCGGCGGCTTCAGCGATGGGAAGAGTCAGGTCGAAGACGACACCGGGATTGATCTGGTCGGTCATGATCAGGTTGATCAGCTCTGGAAGGAAGCGGCGCACCGGGGCGGGGCCGCCGTGCAGGTGCACCGAGGAGAAGAACAGTTCCAAGCCGTCGAGCTCGACACCGTGCGAGACACCGACGAATCCGACGTGCCCCCCGGGACGGGTGGCGCCGATGGCCTGCTTCATCGCTTCCGGTGTGCCGACCGCCTCGATGGTCGAGTGGGCTCCGTACCCGCCGGTGAGCTCCTTGATCTTTGCCACGCCGGCGTCGCCCCGCTCTTGAACGATGTCGGTCGCTCCGAACTGCTTCGCCAGGGCCTGCCGGTCGGCGTGGCGGGACATCGCGATGATCCGGTCGGCGCCGAGCCTCTGGGCGGCGAGGATGCCGAGCAGGCCAACCGCGCCGTCACCGACCACGGCGACGGTCTTGCCGGGACCCGCCTCGGCAGCCACGGCAGCGAACCAGCCGGCGCCCAGCACGTCCGAGGCGGCCAGCAGGCTGGTCGCCTGCTCAGGTGTCGGTTCGCCGGGAACCTTCACCAGGGTGCCGTCGGCCAATGGGATGCGCGCGTACTCGGCCTGGGTGCCGATGGCGCCCATCATCACCTGATGGATGCAGCGGGACTGATAGCCGGCTTGGCAGATCTCGCAGGTGTTGTCGGAAGCGACGAAGGAGCCGACGACATAGTCGCCGACCTGGATGTCGCGCACCAGGTCGCCGATCTGCTCGACAACGCCGATGTACTCGTGGCCCATCTGCGTCGGTCCGTTCAGCGGCTCTGCGCCGCGGTAGGGCCACAGGTCTGACCCACAGATGCAGGCGGCGGTGACGCGGATGATCGCGTCGGTCGGTTCGACAATTTCCGGGTTCGGGCGTTCCTCGACCCTGACGTCTCCGGGGGCGTGCATGACAACAGCGCGCATGGGTTCCTCCTGCTTTTGTGTCTCGGTGCTACAAACACAACCATGTCTGCGTAGAGCGAGGGAGTCCCGCTTGATGGAGGTACTGGGAGGGACTCCCTGATTCGCCAAGGGCGGCTTACGGTTGAGGACATGGACAATCGAGCGGAAGTGCGCGATTTCATCACCTCGCGACGTGCCCGACTGACCCCCGAACGGGTTGGGCTGCCCACCGGAACAAACAGGCGGGTTGCCGGGCTTCGCCGCAGCGAGGTCGCCACGCTCGCCGGGGTGAGCGTGGAGTACTACACCAGGCTGGAGCGGGGTGCGATCAGTGGTGCGTCCCCGGAAGTGCTCGACAGCCTCGCCAAAGCGCTATGCCTGGACGACGCGGAACGGGCGCACCTGTTCGATCTCGCCCACGCCTCCAGCCCCGTCGCACGGCCGCCCAAGAGGCGGACCTCGAAAAGTTGGATTCCGCACGAGAGTTTGCAATGGACCCTTGACGCGATCACCGCTGGGCCCGCGTTCGTCCGGAACGGGCGCATGGACATCCTGGCGACTAACATGCTGGGCCGCGCGCTTTACCAGGACACCTACGACATGCCAACGCAGCCACCGAACATCGCCCGGTTCACATTCTTGGACCAGCGCGCCAACGATTTCTACCCCGACTGGGACATCTTCGCCGATGTGACTGTCGCGATCCTGCGCACCGAGGCCGCCCGCGACCCGCACAACAAAGAGCTCCACGACCTGATCGGCGAGCTGAGCACCCGCAGCGAGGAATTCCGCCGCCGCTGGGGCGCGCACGATGTCCGCCATCACGGGAGCGGCTTCAAGACGTTCAACCACCCGGTCGTCGGTGAGATGACCCTCGCCTACGAGGGCATGGAGATGGAAGCCGAGCGAGGCCTGACGATCACGATCTACACCGCCGAACCAGGCTCGGCGTCAGCGGAAAGGATGCGGTTGCTCGCATCGTGGGCTGCCACCGAATACGCCAGCGCTCCTGCCGCACATCCGGACCGCGAACACACCGCCCGCTGAACTTCACAGTTGCCCCCCTGCGATCCCGATCGGACCTCTAGACCCTCGAGGTAGTGAACCGATCGAGCTCTTCGGCGGCGCCGACGTGCAGCTCCGCGCGGTTGCCGGCAACCGATACCTGGATCACGCCTGCCCCGCGTGAGAACGACCTCTACGGCCAGGCTCACACCGTCCGATGCGGGGTTACCCGCGGTGCTCACCTCCTCTCCAGACGCAGCGCCCTAACGCGCTTGTAACTAAGCTAAACCTGGGCACCCCACCGGCGGACAATTCATCGTCGCTCAACCGACTGTCGGCAGGTCGAAGCAATTGCAGGACATAACAAGCCATGCACCCGGCATTTCGACAAGGGGTGAGCGCCGAGGTTGGCGGTGACCAACCAATCCGCTAGCCGCCGATCAGGTCGCCCAACAGCCGCTGTGTCTCCGCGGTCAGCCGGGCGGCGGCGCTTCTGGAGCCGTTGGTGAACGCGATGACACCAACACCGTCCTCGGGTGCCGGGAAGATCTGGGAGTTGAACCCCGGGAGCACATCTGGTGCTCGACCATGTCATGCCCATCCAGATCGGCGCGGAAGAACCCGAGACCAATGTGGCGGTAATTCGGTGGGTGGTCGTCACCCGGTGTAGGTGTAGTGCGCGACCCAATCAACGTCGATCTGTGATTCGTGTGGCGTGGCGGTCGTGAGCCATTCTGAATTGCTGCCGTCGTTGGGTTTGACATTCGTCTGTATCCCGAGCCACAGCGGCACCCGCGGAACCCCGTCATGTCGGACGGAGGACCACACCACGCCGTCGACGGTGTAGTCGATGGTATCTCCGCTGATGATCACACCGTAGGTGTGCCATTGTGTGATATCGCGATCGCGGAGGTATTTGCTCACTGTTCTGTTGTCCGAGCCGTAATGCAAGGTGGCCATGATTGTTTGGGTATCGCCGGCGACGCCTTCGGCGAAATCTATTTCCGGCGGCCAGCCGCCGCCCAGCGGGTAGAGCAGGAAGGCGTAGCCGATTCCGGGGGCCCGGTCCATCTTCGCTCGGACCAGCCATTGCCCCTGGGTTCGGGAGACGCCCCGACCGGAGGACAGGCCACCCGAGGTCCACGTCCCATTGATGTTGACCGTTCTGATCAACAGGTGTCCCCTGCCACCGGACCCGGTGTACGGCGTCGTCGTGACGTTGTCCCGGGCCCAGCTGCTGATCGTGGACGAGCGGGATCTGCCCTGGTAGCGACCCCAGACAGTGGTGTCGATCGGCCCGGTGAAGCTGTCCAGAAAGGTTCTGCTCCAGCCCGCGCCGCCGACCGGCGCCCAGGACCGGTCGCTGTTCGGGACCGGCCCCGGCACGGTGGCCGCCGCGGTCGGCACCGCCAACAACACTGCCGCCGCGACGGACATTGCGGTCGCGATCGCCGACATTCTTGCCGCGCGGCGCCGACCACCAATCGCGGACACGGGCATCATCCCCGCTCCGATACCGGCGAGAACCCCGCCGTCGTCACGACGGGCATGTGCATTGTCCGCATTTCTGCTGCTTCCTGGGCGTCGTTCCGGGTCGAATGGCCTGCCCGTGAAAGACGTCGGCCTCGGCCAACTATTGTCCGCGCGCAGTCGCCCCTGCACCAGTCACCCGACCGAGTTAATTGTGCGACGGGGACATTTGTCGGATTTGCCCTCGCGAATCCCCTGCCACGTACGGAATCCGTGATGAACGCACCGGAAATGATGAAGCCAGGCAGATTCGGGGGCTTTGTCGTCAACAGACTGTGACCGCGGGCTACCGGGTCGTTGACGAATAGCATCCTGGCGATGTCGCATGTCGGGCGCCCACCTCGGCATTCTTCTCAGCTCTGCTTGTGGTGCCTGCGTCGGGCGCCTCAGGACGAACAGCGAGGCGTCGATCCGCGTTGGGGCGTGAACGAGACACGCAGCGGCACGTACCGATTCGCCAGCCGTTCTCGCGAGCCGTGAGTTTCCCACCAGGGTGTCAGGCCGCCCCAGGCGCGGACCGGTCCGCGGGTCACTATCCAGTGGGCTCCCCAACGCGCTGAGGAATCCCCCGGACGCGGGTCCGGCTCCGCGCTTCGACTGCGCTGGCGTTGGTGAGTTTTTCGTAGTCCAGGTGTCCGCTCATCGCTCCGAGACTCAGTGCCATGTAGTTGATGTCGTGACCAGAATCGCTTCCAGGCCGGAGTCGAACCGGGTCGCCGTGTACCAATAGCGGTTGAACAACGCCGCGACGTCGACGGGACGGCGTACATCGTGTGCGACGGCGAGATCGGCATCGCAGCCGGCGCGGGAATGGCGTGCGAATCACCCGATCCCGATTCCTGTCATTCACGTTTGATGAAAACTCTTTTCGTTCACCATGGTGCCGTAAAGTTGCCGCGAGCTTTCGCTGAGCGGCATTGCCCGCAGCCCGCGGACCTCACTTTGCCCACACCACCGACCCGCAACCACGCTCCGGCACACCGTGACGGTCTGACCCCTTGACGCCGAATCGGCGACGAAGTGCAGGTCATCGCTCCTGAATCGGGCCACCTCCGACTCCTGCCGAGTCCGCGATTACCGGGCCCGATTTGCCCAATTCGCCCCCTGAAATCGCGTGCCGCCTGCCTGATCGCGGATGGTCGGGTCAGGCAGGCGGCGACGCCGGAGGAACAGTCCCCTCGGCGAGCAGCGCCCGAACCTCCGATTCCCGGAACCGGCGGTGCCCACCGGGCGTACGGATAGAGCCGATCCGGCCACTGGACGCCCAGCGGGTCACAGTCTTCGGGTCCACCCGGAACATCGCGGCGACCTGCCGCGGGGTGAGCAGTCGTTCGGTGTGCTCGACGGTCACATCGCCACCTCGTCGCCGGCCCCCTGGGAGTCGTCCATGACGGACATGTCGGTCCATACTGCACCCGCGCCATCCCTCGCCGGAAGTCACACCGAAGGTTTCAGACCCAGGGAGTCGCAACACTCCTCGCGGGCGGCACGGATCCCGTTCGCAGCGGCGTGCCGCAGCGCCATCTGGGATGCCCCGACCGGCGGATCGATCACTCGCGGGTACGCCCTCGAGCGGAGCGTGTGGCACCCGGCGTCCGAGGGTGGAGATACCTCC
Source organism: uncultured Actinomycetota bacterium (assembly GCA_963709895.1). Classification (GTDB taxonomy): domain Bacteria; phylum Actinomycetota; class Actinomycetes; order Mycobacteriales; family Nakamurellaceae; genus Nakamurella. The sequence continues at coordinate 60,887 of CAVPYD010000029.1, forward strand.
TGGGTCCGCCTACCATCGGTGGTGACTGTTTTGTTGTCGCCCCAGAAACCCGGTGACAGCCCACGTTCGCTGGGCCACTTATCGGGCGGGAGCACATGCGATGACCACTGCGTCCTGTGGCGGCGACCGGTGAAGCGGTTCGTCTGCGCTGAACTGCATCCTGGCTGCGACCGGGTGTTCACCGGACCAACCGACCAGGCCGTGCTGGATCGGGTGATTGCGCACGCCGCCGCCGACCACGCCCAGCCGCGGCCGTCGATGACGTTCATCGAGCAGGTAGTGATCGCCACCCGCCCGCACACCCCGGAGCGCGGGCAGCCGCGCCGACTGGCCCTGGCCGGCGCCGAACCCGGGGAGCGGTCGGGAGTGTCCGTCAGTGCCGGCCCCAGAACCGGTCGGCGGCCCCGCCCAGTCGGGCGCCGTGCCGCAGGCCCGGCGACGGTCACCGCATTGACCGACCGGCCCGGCCGGGCACACCGCACCTACCGGCACGAGTGCTGGCTGTACCGGGGGGACGCCGATTTCGTGGCCGCGACTGTGCCGTTCATCCGCGACGGTCTGGCCCGGGACCAACCGGTGATGGTCGCGGTTCCCGAGCCGCGGTTGCAGGCCCTTCGCAACGCTCTGGGCTTCGACGCGGAGAAGGTGGTGTGGGCGGACATGGCCGACCTCGGCGCCAACCCGGCTCGGATCATCCCCGCCTGGCAGGAGTTCACCGAGCCCTACCGGAGCGACCATCGCCCGGTCCGCGGGATAGGGCAACCAATCTGGGCCGGACGCGGCGCGGCCGAGCTCGTCGAAGCCCAGTTCCACGAGGCACTGCTGAACCTGGCCGTCGCCCCGGACATGCCGCTGTGGTTGCTCTGCCCGTATGACACCACCACCCTGCCGGACGGTGTCATCGACGAGGCGCTGAGCAGCCACCCGGTGCTCGCCGAGGCCGGCTCCTACTGCGGGAGTACCCACTACGGCGGCGCCCACCATGCGAGGACTTTGTTCGGCGACCCGCTCCCCGAACCTGTCGGACCGACCATCACGATCGCCTTCGACCCGGACCGGCGCCGGCACGTCGACCAGCTCATCCGGGCCGCAGCGGCCGCGGGAGTGATGCCCGACCGGGCCGCCGATCTCGCCGCCGCGACCGACGAGATCGCCGGGGCCGCCCACCGCGACGCCGGCGACGTCCGGATCCGGCTGTGGCAGCGGGATGTCGCCGTGCTGTGCGACGTCACCGACACGACGGTCATCGACGACCCGATGACCGGCCGCTCCGCCTCCCCCGCCACCGGCACCGGCACCGGCTGGCGGGACAGCGCCATCCGACTGGCCAACGAACTCTGCGACCTCGTCCAGGTCCGATCCGGCCGGCACGGCACCAGCGTTCGGATCCACACCAGGCGCTCACCGCCGGCCGGTGATCTGGGATGACTGGTCACCACGCCGAGAGCCACCGAGAAGCACCGACGGCTCTCGGCCGTCGGCGGCTGGTGACCCGCCCCGTGCACAACCAGAACAACGCTATTTCGTCGCCGAATCGTGTGGGGTCATCGCACGACCTGTTGATTCCGAGCAGCGCCGAACCGACATCCGCCGACACTCCCGCCGGGCCTTCCCGCGTGGGCGGAGCCGTCAGCTGAACTGTGTTGCGCTGCAGGCTTGTGGCACTCCAGCGACGCGCGCCGCGCGGCGCGCTGCTCCATCGGCGGAGGCGGGTGTGCGCCGTCAGCTGGCGAGTTGACCGAAGCTTCGGCTGCCCATCTGAACGGCCACACGCTGGCGCAGTGGAACGGGTATTGGCGCCAAACCGGTGAGCAGGCCGATGAGTTTGAGCCGGCAATTCTCTCGTTCGGCTGCGGTTGTCCGTTCATCGACCGCCCGATTGATGAGCTGTCGCGCTCTGGACAGAGCGCGTTTCGTGTCGTGGTCCATCCTCCCGGTGCCGACCGACCTGGCATTGACGTCAGCCGTGTGCCACGCATCGGCCAGATCGAGCACCGCCCGCTGGTACTCGACAAGGCGATCCACACTCGCCGTCGAGGTTTCGGCCAGCGGAGCCAACTCCTCCACTCGTTCACGGCACTGGAAAAACCGTGCGGTCGCCGGCTCAGTGACGTCGTCGAGCAACGGTCGGATGAAGATCGAGTAGGGGTCCATGCAGTAGCTCGTCCACTCCGCCTCGACCTCGGCGCGTAGCCTTCGGACCTCCCACGGGTCGACCGTCCACCCGGCCGGCGGCGACGCCAAGCCCTGGCCGCCGGGTCGCGGGACCGGTTTCCCCGTCCCGACGAGCGCGGCCCTGCTGATCACCCACGCAAGCAGCAGCGTCAGCAGCACGATGGTCGCCGGGGGAAGGAATGCGCCCGCCATCTGTGCCGAGTGGGGGCCGTAACCGCCATGCTGAACGGCAATGATCATGAGTGACTCCCTGGTCCCTGCCCGCTGCGGAATCAGCTATACGGGTTGATCCATGACTGCCGGTACCGGCATCGAGCCGGTCCCACCGAACAGTTTGCGCCGCCCAGACCCACCGCGGCAGGGTCTGCTCGCGCGGTTGGCACCGGCATGGCTGCGGGTCCGGACGATCCGGGGACCTCTGCACTTGCCAAGTCACTGCCGCGCCCGAGTGCTGGTCACGGTCATCGCGATCAGCGGCTGCCCGGACGGGCCTGCCCCCACGACGGTGTACGCAAAGGCCGGACCGCGCCGGTATCCGTCACCGGCCGAAATATCGGACTCCCCTCGATCGCGAGACCCGTTGGCGTCATTGGTGATCGCCCCCCGGTCGTCGGCGCGCTTTTCAGTGCACAGTCGGTGCTGGAGCCTGGCCGCCGCCAGCCGGACGGCCATCTCCGGCAACTCCTCGACATCGATGGAGCCGAGCAAATCGTCGACCGCTCTATCTACATAGTCGTGCACCAAACCAGCCGGCAGCAGTCCATCAAATTGCGGCCGGATCCCACCAAATGCGCGCCAGGCTTGCGCAATGATCGGCTCCCGAGCAACCCACCCGCGCCGATTCGGTTCCGGGCCGGCCGACACACGCAGCCGATCGGCACCGTCAGCACGCTCGACATCAACGATCAGCGTCGGGCCCTGCCGCGCCGATGCGGAGCCCACTTCTCGGCGCACCGGCCGACGCGGGCATCGACGACGGCTGCCCGCGTCTCGACCCATCTCCGGCAACTGGCGCCGGAGTGTCGGTGCGGCCGACTGCGGTCGCCGGAAACCCTTGCAGCGCGGGGGCAATCCCACAGGCAGGCATAGCACCCGACAGAACACCCGTCGGCGTCCCGGCCGGCGCCACCTTCGCGCGGGCCGCAGCCACCGCACCCGAACCGCGGCGGTGAGTGATCCCAGACATCTCGCAGTTCCTCCCGGACCGACTGGAGCACCGCGGGGACATCAGCTGCACGCATCCACGAATCAGGTTTGCCGGTGCCACCCGGCGGGCCAGCTGTCGGCCTGCCTGCGACCCAACCCGACCATACCGGGCGAAACGGACAATTGCCATCTCCGGGTGGCAGATGAACCTCGGCATCACGGGGGGAGCGCGGGTCATCGGCGGTAGTCATCGCGCTGTGAAGGTGACCTTCGGCCCTGTTGCCGAGGTCACGTACATCGGAGACTGATTTGTCTGGTATGTGCGGTTCGCGGGACTCGAAGGAGGTCACGTGATGGCTACGAAAGAAACCACCGGGCGGACGGTGGAACCGAGCGGGATGGCAATGGGAATCACCGGCGCTGCAGCGGTGATCCTGATGCTCGCCGGGGTCTTCGGGGTGATCCAAGGGATCGTCGGCCTGATCGACGACGGCTTCTATGTCGTCACCCAGAAGTGGTTCTTCGAAATGGATCTGACCACCTGGGGTTGGGTGCACATCATCGTCGGGATCATCGCGTTCTGCGCCGGCGTCGGGTTGTTCCTCGGTCAGGTTTGGGCGCGGGCTGTCGCGATCATCGTCGCCGCATTCAGCGTGCTGGCCAACTTCACCTGGCTGCCGTACTACCCGATATGGGCATTGCTGGTCATCGCCTTCGACGTGTTCGTGATCTGGGCGGTCACCGCTCACGGCAGCGACTTCCAGCGTGCCTGAACCCCGCTGGTAAGACCTGACTGAGCGCAAACGGCTCCGCGTCGACATCGGTCTCTCGGCGCGGGGCCGCTGCCGCACCTGACATGCCCGCACGTCGCCGGACACGGAGGAGCGACCGCCCGGTACGCCGTCCGGACCGCGCTGCGGCTGGACATGACGGTCATCGGGCGGGGTGGTCCCGGCTGTTGGCGATCGAGATTCGTCGACCGTCAACTGCCGGGCCGGGTTTTGGCAGCTGTTGCGCGGCAGGACTCCTGCGGCCGTAGCGGTTCTGGGTCGTGGCCGCCTCTGATCCGGGGTCAGGTTTGAGCGGGGGCCGTGGTATCGGTGGAGCCGGCGTCTTTTGCGGCCGCTTTGATGTCGCGGGCGGTGACGTCGTCGACGGCGGACTCGACAATCGCATCGGCCCGTTCCAGGGCCTTACGGATCTTCACGGCGCCCGGGTCGGAGACCAGTGCGACGAGGCCGGAGTGTCCGGGGGCGATTGCGTTCTCCAGTTGTTCGGCCAATTCTTTGCGATGATGAAGTTGCCGGAGTTTGCCGCCCGCGGCGCCGGCCGCGCCCAGCACCGCGGCGCTGCCGATGATGGACGGTGGGAAGAGCACGCCGAGCACGACGCCGCCCACCACGCCCCATTTGAGACCGGACCTGGTGGAGTGGTCCGTGGCCTTCTGGACTTCCACGGCACCGTCGGCCTCGCGTTTGACGACGATCACCCCGTCGATGGCGACGGTAGCGCCGTCTTCGAGTGATTTCAGTTCTTGGTAGGCCGCCCACGCGGTGTCCGTGTCGCTGAAATCCGCGACGAACAGCGTGTAGGCGCCGTCGCTGAGCGCGGCGCCGGCGACCGTCACCTGCGGTTCGGCAGCGCCCGGGCTGGTGATGTCCTCTGTCATGGCTTTCCCTTCAGATCGATCCGGCGCCGATGCGACGCCGTGCATCCGCATGCTGCCACCGCCGCCGGCTGACCACCTGGCCGGCACCGATCACCACCCTGCCTTTCGTCATACCCCCATCAGCATCGTGATCGACACCACGCTCATCCTTGCTCGGTAGCGCTCGATGGTCCGCTACGGGTGGTCCTTTTGGCCATCCGCCATGTGGGCTGGTGTCGTGGTCCGCGGCCGCCGTCTCTGCTGGTGATCGCGTCCTCATGTGTGATCAGGGGGCGGCCGTATCCGGGGCGGGGTTGAATACAATGTGTGACCGCTGCTGCCGTGGTTTTCGCGGTGCTTGTGCTGCTCTTCGCCGCGGCGGCGCGGGGGTTGGGTCGGGTGTACGTCACCGCTCCGATCGCGTTCGTGATCGCCGGCGCGGTGATTTCGGCGGTGGCGCCGGTTCCGGTCGCGGACACTGCGGTCGAGATCAGGGCGGTTGCGGAGATCACCCTCGCGTTGATCTTGTTCCATGACGCGGCGCAGGTACGTCCGCGGCAGATCGAGGGTGACCGTGGGCTGGTGGTCCGGCTGCTGCTCGTGGGGCTGCCCCTGACGGTGGTGGCGGGGTTCCTGGGTGCCCGGTTGGTGTTCCCGGCAATGCCGGTGATGGTCGGGCTGCTGCTCGCCGCGGCGTTGGCTCCGACGGACGCCGGTCTTGGCGCGGCAACAGTGCTGAACCCTGTTGTGCCCGTTCGAATCCGCCGGATCTTGAACGTGGAGAGCGGCCTGAACGACGGGCTGATCACCCCGGTGGTGTTGTTCGCGATCGCGGCAGTCGCCGGCGAGGAGGACTTGCGGACCGGTGCCAGTGTCGTCCAGGGGCTGGTGGACCTCGCGGTGGGTGCGTTGCTGGGAGCAGCTGTCGGCGCCGGGGGTGGCCTGCTGCTGGGCTGGTCCCGGCGCCGTGACCTGAGCACCAAAGGCACCAGATCCCTGGGCGTGTTGGTGCTGCCGATCCTGGCGTATTGCCTCGCGGCATTGGTCGGCGCCAACAGTTTCGTGGCCTGTTTCATCGCCGGCACGGCCTTCACCGCAGCGGCCTCATGGGTCGATGATGAGGAATCGGCGCTGGATCGGACCGAGGGGTTGTCCGAACTGCTGGGATTCGCGGTGTGGCTGGTCTTCGGGCTGGCAGTTTTTCCGCTGCTCCGTGTGCAGATCGGTTGGCAGGAGCTGCTGTTCGCGGTGTTGTCGCTGACGGTGTTTCGGATGGTGCCGGTCGCGGTCGCCTTGATCGGGACCGGAATGCGGGCCTGGAGCGTTGCGTTCATCGGCTGGTTCGGTCCGCGTGGCCTGGCGTCGGTGGTGTTCGCGTTGCTGGCCATCGAGGATCTGGAGGTGGATGACGCGTTGCGGACGGCGATCGCGACCCTGGCCATGACGGTGCTGTTGAGCGTGATCTTGCATGGCCTGACGGCCGACGTGTTCGCCGCACGGTACGGCGCCTGGATCGACCGGACCCACCCGCCGACAGAGACCGCAGCCGCCACCGAACCCCGCCCACGCCGATCGCTGGTGCCGTGGCACCACCGACATCATTGACCTATCTTGGGCGGGTCGGACGTTCGTGGACAGCCACCGGTTGGTGGTCCGTACCTGACCGGACGACGAGCGGGCGGTGATGGCCGGCGTCGGCGATCACGGTGCGGACGCCGCGAGTGAAGGAAAACACGTCGATCAGGAACCGGCGAGAAGCGATCGGGTCCATACTGCTGCGGTATTGCGGCGCTTGTCCTGATCGGGGCCGCTCACACCACCTGGCATTGAGCAGTCGACCACCCGACCGGGACGGAGTCATCGCGACCCATGGACCTGGACTCAAGGAAAGCACCACGCGGTCGGCGGCGGGCGCTGTGCGCGCTGGCGGCGATCGGCGTGTTGCTCGTACTCGGCGGCTGCGGGGGGTCCGGCGGAGATGCGCTACCCAGTCGAACCGCGTCGGCGCAGCTGCCAACGGCGTCCCTGTCGATCGACCGCGAGGAGCCGGCGACGTCGACGACCGTCGAGGCGCCGACAACGGAGCAGACGCCGGCCCGTACGCCCGTCCTCGGCCAGACCGACACGTCCGCGGAGGCCACCACACCAGCCGCCGAGGACACGTCCACCGCCGCCGAGGACACGTCGACCGCCACCTCAACGCAACAACCAGCGACAACCCAGGTCACTCAGACCACGCAGGTGACCCGGACAGCGCAGGCCACGCAGACCACCCAGGTCACGGAAACGGCGCAAACCACGCAAACGGCGCAGACCACGCAAACCACCCAGGTCACCGAAACGTCGACAGGAACGCCCACCCCGGTCTCGACGCCGGTCGAGACGGTGACCATCACCCCCACCCCGCCGTCGGCGACCACGTCGATCGAGTCCGCGCAGCCCACGTCGACGTCGGCCGAATCCCCCACCTGGCCGTGGTGGCTACTCGGCGCGGCGCTGATCGCGGTCGCCGTCGCCGTGCCACTCCTGCTGGCCGCGCGGCGCCGCCGCAACTCTTGGAACTCCCAACTCGTTGCGTCGATCGGCGAGATCGTCTGGCTTGCCCGGCAACTCATTCCGCAGCTGGAGCGGGATGAGTCCCGCGATCAGGTCGCCGGCGCCTGGCAGATCACCCGGGACCGGGTGTCTACGCTGGAGGACACGCTGACCGGACTTCAGACCACTGCCCCCGACGAAGAAGAGGCCGCCCGCGCCCGCGACCTGCGGGACGCGGTCAGAGCAGCGCGGACCGGCATCGACGCCGCGGCCGCAACAACCGGGCCGCCTGTCGACATCACCATGACCCGATACGAACTCGGCCAGGCCCGGGCGACCCTCGAAACAGCGCTGGCCAACAGCGAACCCGGACACCGGCCGGTTGACGGAAACCTCGAGCCCTGATCGCCCGGCGCCACGGGGTCGGGCCGTCGTCGCACGCCGACCTACCTCGACGTCACATGGTGCCGGACAGGTTGGCCATCTTGTGGCACCCAGCAAGAGGCCGTCGTCCCCCTGATCGGCGTCGTCCCCCAGGCATCATGCCGCCGCCGCTCAGAATCACCGCCGATCCAGGTCTGCCCTGTTCGAAAGACAACATGGGAGGACGGATGACGTCGATCAAGCTGGGTGTGCACCTGCCGGCGGCGGGACCGGGCGCCGCGCCGCACGCCATCGCCAGGGTCGCCGAGGACGCCGAGCGCTCCGGTTTGGACTCGGTGTGGACCTGGGAGCGGCTGATGCGCCCGACCGTGCCCATCGCGATGGGGGGCCCGGGCGGGCCGGTGATGCAAGCACCCGAAGACTTTGCCGTGGTGTACGACCCGATCGAAACCCTCGCCTACGTGGCCGCCCGCACCAGCCGGATCACATTGGGCACCAACGTGATCGACGCGCTTTTCCATAGCCCGGTCATCCTGGCCCGCCGGCTGGCGACCCTCGACCGGTTCAGCGACGGTCGTCTCATCGCCGGCATCGGCCAAGGCTGGATGGAGCAGGAGTTCCAGGCTGCGGGCGTCCCGATGAACCGGCGCGGAGCGGGTTTCGAAGAGCACATCCAGGCCATGCGTGCGGTGTGGGGCCCCGACCCGGTGCGTTTCGCGGGCCGCTTCTACCGCATCCCCGACGCCGCCATCGGCCCGAAACCGGTCCACCCTGACGGCCCGCGCCTGGTGGTCGGCGCCGCGTCGCCGCGGGCTCTCGAACGCGCCGGACGGCTCGGCGTCGGCCTGAGCATGGTGATCTTCGATTGGCAGACGATCCGGGACAGCATTGGCCGATTCCGGTCGGCGGCGGCGGCCGCCGGGCACGACCCCGACACGCTGCCGGTCATCCTTCAGGTCAACGGCGACATCAGCGAACAGCCGGTTCGTGAACCCGCACCATTGCTCGGCTCCCCCGAACAGGTCGCGGCCGGCCTGGACAGCGCCGCCCGGCTCGGCGTCGCGCACATCTGCTGGCACGCCAATGGTGACCCGCTCGGTCAGCTCCCGCTGTTGGGACAGCTGCGCGAGGGCTGAGAACCGCGACTCGTCGCCGACAATCGCCCGGGTTGCTCCATCTTCGCGATGGCAATGCACCGGTCGACCCGACAGGTTGGCGGCGCTCCCGTCTGGATCCTGGCGCTGGTTCGATCAGTGCGCCCGGCGTCCCGGAGGCGTTCGCGGGGCTGATCCAGTCGGTCCTGGGGTGGGTCGGCGCCAGCTAGCCTCGGCGCCATGACTGATGCGACATTCTGGGCCGCCGCCGACCGCCACCTCATCCGGTACGGGTCCACCTTCAGCCCGCGGATCATCGCGAGGGCACATGGTTCCTACATCTACGACGAGCAGGGCCGAGCCATCCTCGACTTCACCTCCGGACAGATGAGCGCTGTCCTTGGTCATGGCCACCCCGACATCGTCGCGACTGTCACCGAATCGGTCCGATCGCTGGACCATCTGTACAGCGGCATGCTGAGCCGACCGGTGGTCGAGACGGCGACGGCGTTGGCCGCCACACTCCCGGCGACGCTGGACAAGGTCCTGCTGCTCTCCACCGGAGCCGAGTCGAACGAGGCCGCCCTCAAACTGGCCAAGCTCTACACCGGGAACTTCGAAGTGGTGTCCTTCGACCGGTCGTGGCATGGCATGACATCTGGCGCGTCGGGGGCCACCTACAGTTCCGGCCGGCGCGGCTACGGACCGGCCATTCCTGGCAACCTGAGCCTTCCCACGCCGAACGCCTACCGCTCACCGTTTCGTCATGCGGACGGCGGCTACGACTGGCGGGCCGAACTCGACTACGGATTCGCGATGCTGGACGCACAGTCCGTCGGGTCGCTGGCCGCCTGCATCATCGAACCCATCCTGTCCAGCGGCGGCATCATCGACCTGCCGCTCGGTTATCTCGCGGCATTGCGGGACAAGTGCGCAGAACGCGGAATGCTGATGATCCTGGACGAGGCACAAACCGGCCTGGGCCGGACCGGCACCATGTACGCATTCGAGCGGGACGGCGTCACGCCGGACATCCTGACCCTGTCGAAAACTCTCGGCGCCGGCCTGCCCGTTGCGGCCGTGGTGACCAGCAGCGAGATCGAAGAGCGGTGTCATGCCAGTGGCTACCTGTTCTTCACCACCCATGTCTCCGACCCGTTGCCGGCCGCAGTCGCCGGCACGGTATTGCGGGTGATCAAGCGGGACGGTCTGGTGGAGCAGGCCCAACTGCTCGGTCAGCGACTGCGGAAAGGGTTGCTGGACCTGCAGTCCCGGTTCGAGGTCATCGGTGACGTCCGCGGACGCGGCCTGATGCAGGGCATCGAACTGGTGACCGACCGGGCCAGCAAGGAGCCCGCCGACAAGCTCGGTCAGGCGGTCACCGGATCCTGCCTGGCACACGGCCTGCACATGAACATCGTTCAGTTGCCGGGAATGGGCGGGATCTTCCGCATCGCACCACCATTGACGGTCACCGAGAGCGAACTGGAATCCGGGTTGGAGATTCTGGAAACCGCGTTGGCCGAAAATGCTGCTTAGCTAACCGATCCGTCGTGTCATCAAATCTCGCAGGCCGGGCGGGAGTTGGGGCGCCTGGAGTGCTTGTGGAATGAGCGCCGGGTCGAGCAGGATTGCCTCGAAAACCAAGCGTATCGTGACGCCGTGGTCCGGCCGGTCGACCACGGTAATGTCGTCGCCCGCTTGGATGTGACCTTCCGTGATGATGCGGAGGTAGGCACCGGGACGGGATGCTCGGGCGAATCGCCCGACGAACCTGGGGTCACCCAGGCGGATGCCCAACTTGAAGCAGGGCAACCTCGGCTGAGCTACTTCCAGCAAGGCGGTTCCGATGCGCCAACGCTCGCCGGCCACTGCGCCGGAAACGTCGATGCCTTCGGTGGTCAGATTCTCGCCGAACGTCGCGGGTTCCAGTTGGCGGCCGAGTTCAGTTTCCCAGTCTCGCGTTTCTTCGATGGCGTAGGCGTAGACAGCCTTGTCGGGTCCGCCGTGCACGGACCGGTCGGCTTGGGCGTCGCCGTCAATGTTGACTCCGCGGACGCGCACCGGTCCGTCAACAGCGGTTTTCCAGATGGCCGTGTCGACGATATGCCGGCCGGTGGTGACCGGCCGTGGTTGACCGACGTTCACACTGAGCAGTCGCGCTGAGGCCGGTGTGGTCACGACCCCATCCTCCGGGGTGAGGAGGCCCCGCCGTGCCATCGCCACCCTGATCTGACCGAGGTCTGTCGTCGAGTCAGAACCGAGCATGGCCGAACCTCCCGGCCAGGCGATCAGGCCGTATCGATGTGTCTGCCCGGCATCGGCTCCGCAAGTGCTTTCCGCCATGCAGGCGCACGGAAGGTGTCGGCGAAGTATTGCGTCTCATGGACCACCTTCTCCTGAGCAAATTCCATGATCGAGACTGAGTAGGTGGGCACGCCGTCATACGTGATGATGCACTCGCTGACCCAAAGGTCACCACTTCCAGCGATCCGTCGCACCGTGAAGTGCCGATCGGCGGGGTGGCCGCCACGTTGCGCCGCAATCGTCGTTCGGCCTCGGAAACGTTCACCTGATTGCGGGTAGTCCAGGATTGCCTCGACGGCGTAAATAGCATGCTCGGCTTCGGTGTTCCCGCATTCCGATGCCGACCAGTGTTCCTCGATTGCTGCCCTGGTCGAATCCATCGTGTTGTCCGTTCTCTCGCAGGAAAAGCTGTCAGGCAGAGTGTTTCCGGGCTTCTGCTCGGGCGGCGGCTGACCGTGCACCAGGCTGGGGCGAAGCCCCGTTGGTGGTGGAGCGCCAACCACCTGACCGCGAGTGCCAGCGTCAGTCTGCCCTTGAATCGGCGCGTCGTCGACGGCCTGCTCCGGGTCTCAGCGATGAGGGAGCGCCGATGGCCGAATCCGCCCCAGCTCGACTGCCATCGTGCAACCGGGGCCCGGCGACCCTCAGGTGGCGGAGCGCTCGCTCAGCGGGCGGCGGCGCAGTGCCTTCTTCTGGATCGCCGGCGGCACGTATGCCTGGTCGAGGGTGCCGATGTCGGTTCCGGGCGGGACGATCTCATCGATCCGGTCCAGGACGTCGTCGGAAAGGGCGACGTCCACCCCGCCGAGAAGGTCGTCGAGTTGCTCCATGGTGCGGGCGCCGAGCAGCGCGCTGGTGACACCGGGGTGCGAGATGGCGAACGCCATCGCAAGGTGGGGCATCGACACTCCCACTTCCTCGGCGAGCAGGATCAACCGCTCCACCGCGTCCAGGCGCCGCTCATCACTGAAAGCCGTGAAGATCGTCGCGCGAGTGACGTCGTTCGGCTGCCCGCGACGGACCCGACCGGTAAGCATGCCCTGACCCAACGGGCCCCACGTGAGGACGCCCATCCCGAACTGCTGCGCGACCGGGAGGACCTCACGCTCGATGCTGCGGTTGAGGATCGAATACGGCGGCTGCTCGACACGGAATCGCTCGAGACCTCGCCGATCGGAGACCCATTGCGCCTCAATGATGTTGGATGCGGGCGTGTTCGATGACCCGATCGCGCGAACCTTGCCGTCGCGAATGAGATCGGTCAACGCGGAGAGCGTCTCCTCGATGTCGGTGTCCGGGTCGAGCCGGTGAATCTGGTACACGTCGATGTGGTCGGTCTGCAAGCGGCGGAGCGAGTTCTCGGCTGCCGTGACGATCCACCGGCGGGAGGTGCCCTGCTGGTTCGGGTCGGCACCCATAGGGCGGCTGAATTTCGTGGTGAGGACCACAGTGTCACGGCGACCTTGGAGTGCCCGACCGACTACCTCCTCCGAGTCGCCGTACGCGTCGGCGGTGTCGACGAGATTGATGCCGGCGTCCAGTGCCCTGTGGATGATTCGGATCGAGTCTGCGGGGTCGCGGTTGCCGACCGAGGTGGCGAACATGAGCGCGCCGAGCGCGTAAGGACTGACTTTGATGCCCGTTCGACCAAGGGTTCGGTACTGCATCGGGTGGTCTCCAGACTTGAGGCGAGACGGTGGTTGACGCCGTCATCGGCTACTCTGGACGATAAGCGGAGCAGCTTTCCGGAACTATACGGAATGCTGTTCCGGTTAGCAATGGAGGATCATGGCAGCCGAGTCGGTCAGCACGCCGGTGACGTCGGCGACGTCGGACGGGGGCAGAATCGACCCGTCGCGACGCCAGCGCTCTGACGCACAACGAAACGTCGTCGCGCTGTTGGACGCCGCGAAGACGGTGTTCGCGGGTAGCGGGGTGGATGCGCCGGCGAAGGCGATCACCGATCTTGCCGGAGTGGGCGTCGGAACGCTCTACCGGCATTTCCCACGCCGCTCGGACCTCATCGTGGCTGTGCTGCAACACGAGATCGACGCGTGCGTCGAGGCTGCGGACGAGCTCGGGACCACGCTCAGCCCGTGGGAAGCGCTCACGGCGTGGATCGAGCATTTCACTGACTTCGTCGGCACCAAGAGCGGACTCGCCTCGGCGCTGCACTCCGGCGACCCGGCCTACGATGACCTCCCACGACGCCTCCTGGATCGGCTCGAACCCGCGTGCCAACTGCTCCTGGACCAAGCGGTGGGTGGCGGCTTCGCCCGCGCCGACGTCTCAGCGCGGGAAATCCTCACGACCATCGCCCTTCTCTCTCAACCGGTCCGGGGCGAGCAACCAGGCTTCAATCAGCGCATGACCGAAGTGTTCATCGATGGACTGCGGAACCGTCCGCGACCTCAATCCTGGTGATCCACGAGTCAGTGCGGATGCCGGCCAAATATGGGGTGATCGGGACGGCGGAGTTGAACGCGCTCGAGCACAATGCAGTCCGCGCACCGTTCGACGTGGTCCGCGGGACTCGCGACCCCACCCGCTGCGCCGGCAACTCGATGGCACCACGGACCAAATTTACCCTCTGGACCGAAAGGGCTCGGCAGCGGCATAGGCTCATCCAATGGGTTTGGCGGAACTGAGAATTCCGGGCTCCGTCCTCGACGGAGCCCGTTACGTGACGGGAATTGCCCACGACGTCCAGCTTCACGATGACAGATTCACCGACATTGCGGACCGCATCCGCGACCGACTGGCCGACGGCATCGACGATGTCGATGTGGCCTTCGGTTCGGCCGGAACACTGGACCGCGACGTCAACCTGATCCTCTTCGAAACGGCGTGCAATTTCTGCTTCTGGAGCGAACGAGCGGAAACCGCCTGGAAAGTCGACATTGACGGGACCGCGGTGGGCGGTTGGTACGGACTGGCGGCGTGCTTCAACTCCAGTGCCCGCGGCGGCCTGCCGGTGTGGGATGCCGAGTGGATGGCTAATCTCACGGTGGAACGAGCCCGGCAGCTATTTGCGGGTGTCAGTGGTTCGATCCCATTGATCGAGTTGCGAGTCAACAACATTGTTGAGGCCGCCAACTTCTTGCTGCGAAAACACGATGGTCAAGGCATGAATCTGCTGAAGAGCGCTGGCTTCTCGGCACCCAGGATCGCCGCGACTATTGTGCGGGAACTACCCAGCTTCCGCGACGGCGCCTGGTACGCGGGCAAGTGGGTCTGGTTCCTCAAGCGAGCACAGATCTTTCCCAGTGACCTGGGTCAGCTGAGCGCCAGATATCCCGACTTCCAGGTGGCAGACCGTGATCAGTCGACCGCATTTGCGGACTACCGGCTGCCTCAGGTTCTTCGACATCTCGGAGCGCTCGAATATTCGTCAAGCCTTGCTGCGGCCGTTGACAACGGCGTGATCCTGCCGGCCGGCAGCACACCAGAAATAGAAATTCGCGCGTGCACCATCGAGGTCTGTGAAAAGCTGAAGAGTTACCTTCCGGAACGCACGAGTGCCGACATTGATCTCGGTCTCTGGCTGATGGGACAGGACCTCCGAGCTGATCCCACGTTGCTGCCTCATCACCGCACACCCGGTCAATACTATTGACAACCCGAGTTCCCCCCGTCTCTCCACACCAACGACGCCACAAAAAAATTCTCTGGTGCCATTCCACTCTGCTAATCCACTGTGCTAATCCACTCTGCTAATCCACTCTGCTAATCCACTCTGCTAATCCACGACGGCGCAACCGGCCCGGGCAATGGCGGCAACCAGGTCCGAACGATTCACCGGCAGATCGGCGGTGACGGTGACCAGCCCGGCCTGGTCGGCAGAAACCACCCGAACCCCGGGAAACTCGCTGATCGATGCGATCACCGTCCGCAGGGTGGCGCCGGATCTGATGCCTGCAATCAGGAACGTGGTGGTCCCCACGAACACCCGCGGCGTGTTGGACATCATGACAACTCCTTCGAGCGTCTCGAAGCCCGAAGGCACCGGTGGGTCCCGATCGGCCAACGCTGTCTCCCACGACGCGCCGGTCCTCTCCGCCGTCGGCAGCCGGGCATCGGCTGCTGTGGTGATGGCGGGCGCGGACCTTGTCATCCTCACCGGCGGCCGGGCATCGGCCGCCGTTCTGATGGTGGGGTGACACGGCGAACCGAGAACCGAGAACTGGTGGAGCGGGCGTCTCACCAGTGTTGGCCGGGACGCGCCGCTCTCGCGCCGGTGAAACCACCGGGTATTCGCCGTCGGCGGCTGACGTAACTTCCGGTCGGTCGGCCGTTGACCTGCTCGATGTCTGGCTGATCGATCCGCCCGAGTTGATCTTCCCGACCTCGCGGCGCCACCTCTGCGGCGGCCCGGGCCGGTGGTTTCACCGGCGCGAGGTCGTGCTGCTCGCGGCGAGGGTGAGGCCGTCAAGCGACACCGAACAGCCACGGAGGCAACGTCATGCGACACCCTGAACCCGTCCAGGCCCCCGACGCACCATCGACCGCGCATCCTCCGCACGTCGAAGGTCACGACCGGCCGAACGCATCCGATCCGCAGCGGAAGTCCTGGTCAATCCTTGTCCTCGCCTTGGTGGCCCAGGTGCTGGTGGTGTTGGACATCTCTGTGGTCAACACGGCGCTGCCGACCATCGGCGCGGACCTGCAGCTCAGTAGCGGGGATCTGCAGTGGCTCATCACCGCGTACCTGCTCATGTCCGGCGGCGGGCTGCTGCTCGGCGGGCGGATCGCGGACCTGCTCTCCAGGCGACGCGTTCTGCTGACCGGCCTGACGGTCTTCACCACCGCGTCGCTGGTCAGCGGGTTCGCGTCGACCGCCGGGGTGTTGATCGGCGCCCGGGCCGCGCAGGGGCTGGGTGCCGCGTTGATGACACCGGCGGCCTTGGCGATCATCATGACCACCTACGCGGGCGCGCAACGGGCAAAGGGCCTCGCGATGTGGGGCGCCGTCGGCGGACTGGGCATCGCCGCGGGCGTGCTGGTCGGCGGCGTGATCACCACCTGGGCCGGCTGGCAGGCGATCTTCTGGGTCAACGTCCCGATCGGAGTCGGCGCGGTCGTTGCCGCGCTGGTTCTGTTGCCACGCACCGGCCCGGCCCGGTCCGGGCTGGCCCAGCTGGATCTGCCGGGTGCTGTCGCTGCCGTCACGGGTTTGGCTGCGCTGGTGTTCGGTATCCAGACCGCTGCCAGCGACGGCTGGACATCACCGAAAACCCTTGGTGCCCTTGCTGTGTCCGGCCTGCTGTTGTCCGCTTTCGGGATGATCGAGCGACGGGTGCGGCAACCGCTGGTACCGCCGCACACCTGGCGCATCACGACGTTGGTCTCCGGGACCGGCGTCATGCTCGGGGTCACCGGGCTGCTCGTCGGGGCGGTCTTTCTCGGTTCGATCTACTTCCAGACGACGCTCGGCTACTCCCCGCTGGAGGCGGGACTGGCTTTCCTGCCGCTGGCGCTGATCCTCATCGTCGGAACCCGGCTCGGGAGCCATCTGCTCGGCCACGTCGCACCCAGGATGGTCGCCGCCGGCGGGCTGCTGCTGGCGGCCGGTGGGACGTTCTGGTTGTCGACCGCGCCGGGCGATGCCCGGTATGCCGCCGACCTGCTGCCCGGCTTGCTGGTGCTGGGCGTGGGCGTCGGCTTGGTCTTCGTGGCAGTGTCGATCACTGCCATGGCCGGGATCCCGGCCCAGCACGCCGGGATGGCGTCCGGGTTCCTGATGACCGGTCACGAGATCGGAGCCGCGCTCGGCGTCGCGGTGCTCGCGGCGGTGGCCACCGCCGCCGGTGACCTGACCACACCCACCGGCGCTGCCACCGGCTTCTCCTCGGGATTCCTGGCAGCGGCCGGGATCGCCGCCGGCCTCGCCGTGTTCGCCTTCCTGGCCATGCCCGCTCGACGCGTCACCGGTCAGGCGCACCTGCACATGCACTGACGCTGACACCCCGGCCTATCCGAGGTTGATCCTCGCGAGTTCACCTCGCGAGGTGATACCCGTTTTGGCGAAGACGTTTCGGAGGTGGAAGTCGACGGTGCGGGGACTGAGGAACAAGGTCGCGGCGACCTCGCGGTTGGACAGCCCTTTAGCGACGAAATCAGCGATCTGCGTCTCCTGCGCCGTGAGCGCCACGCTGGTGGAAGCATCCCGTTTCCGAGCGGTCTCACCGGAGGCACGCAGTTCCTGCTCCGCCCGCTGCGCCCAAGGCTGGGCGCCCAGGTCGTCGAAGGTCTGCAGCGCGGACCGCAGTTGCTCCCGGGCATCGACCCGGCGGCGGGACCGGCGCAGGAATTCACCGTAGGCCAGGTGGGTGCGGGCACGCTCGATACGGCCGGTCCGCGCCACGTTCTGCCTCGAGAGCGAGGCGGAAGAATTCTTCGGCGGCGGCCGGCGCATTCTCCCGCGCCGCGAGTAACGCCCGGCCATAGGCGACAACCCTGACCGCGTCGGGGGTTTCCACCGCGTCGGCGAACTGCTCCAGCTCGCCCAGCCACCGACTCGCGGTATCGGGATGGCCGGTGCGGACAGCGACGTCCAACCGGTCATAGGCAGCCAACCGGGTCAGCGTCGGTTGGGTCATCTGCTCGAAGTGATGCAGCGCGGCCACCGGTTCCCCGCTCAGCGCGGCGCGGCAGCCCAGCGCCCACCGCCTGGTGTCCTGCATCAACACGCCGAGGATCCCCGCCGGCTCCCCCGTGGCGAGCCGATCCAATTCGGCCAGGAACCCGTCATAGCCCGGGTCGCCGCGCAGTGCGGCGACCAAAGCCAGCTGGGCCAACGGCATCGCCGCCAGGGCATGCTGCCCGGTACTGCGGGCAAGCTCCAGCGCCTCGCTGGCATGGCCCACCGTGCCGGTCCAGTTCCCGGCAGAGAGGTCGGCCAGCGCGAGGCGTGGCAGCGCGAACAGCACGAGCCCGATCGCCCCGTCATGACGGGCCTGGGTCAACATGCGGGTGAAACAGCTCCGGAAGCCGTCGTCGTCGCCGAGGTGGAAGGTCGCGATCCCGAGGTTGGTCAGCAGGTCCGTCTCGGTCAGGGCCTCACCCAACCTGACCGCTTCTCGCAGGAAGGGAGCTGCGGGGCCGAGCCCTTCGTGGTTCAGCCGGTGGAACCCGATCAGCAGGGCGGCGAAACACCTTGCCCTGATGGAGGTGTCCTGCGCCGGATCCGTCAGGAGTTCCGCTGGATCGAGATCGGTTCGGTCCCGTTCGGCGAGGAAGGTGGACCCGGCGGAGGCGATCATGCCGATTTCCCTCGCCCGTTGCGGGTCAGCGGCCACCACGTCCCGGGCAGCCCGGCTCCAGATTCCGACTCCGACCGGCACGGAGCCGCCGACGAATTCGATCCGGCCACGGAGCCGGTCCAGGTCGGCGCGCACCACGGGGTCGCTGACGCCGACCCGGGCGGTGTTGGCCAGGCGCATGGCCCGCGCCGGCTGCGCCGCCAGCCAGGAGTTGGTCGCCGCCGCGAGAAGCCTGGTGCTGCGGGCTCGGTCGTCACCGGTCAGCTCGGCGGCCCGTTCGAACGCCGCGCTGGCGGCCTCGAACCCACCCCGCGCCGCGGCACGCCGGGCGGCGTCGTCCAGTGCGGACACGACGTCGTCGCCGGGTTCATCGACCGCCGCCGCAAGGTGCCACGCCCGCCGATCGGCGTCCAGATCACCGGTCATCACCTGCGCCAGCACCCGGTGTGCCTGCTGGCGAACCTGGGTCGCCGCCCCCTGGTAAACGGCGGAACGGACAAGCGGGTGACGGAATTCGACGTCGGTCCCGGTGATCGTCAGGAGCCCGGATTCCTCTGCCTCCGTCCACGCGGCCGGGCCGACGCCGAGCAGCTCGACGGCGCGCCGGACCACGCTCACCCTGGTCGAATCGTCGGCCGCAGCGACGCACAGCAGGGTCTGCGCCTGGGCGGACAGCCGGCGGCTACGGTCCAGGAAGACCCGCTGCACGCCCTCGGTCAAGGGCAGGGCCGCCGGAAGCGGCTCCTGACCGCTCAGCTGAGCCGGCGACAGCGACCCGGGCAACTCCACCAGCCCCAACGGGTTACCGCCGGTCTGCTTCATCAACCGGTCGCGGACGTCGTCGGAGACGGGCACACCGGCCTGATCCGTGAGCAGCCGGGCCGCGGCGGCCGCGTCGATGCCGCCCACGACCAACTCGGGCAGCTCGCCGCTCTCGAAGCGGCGCAGGTCTGCCTCGCGGGCCGCGAACACCATGCCAACCGGCTCCGGCCCCAGCCTGCGGGCAACGAAAAGCATTGCCGCGGCAGACGCCTCGTCCAGCCAGTGCGCATCGTCGACCACACACAACACCGGCGATTCCTCCGCCGCCTCGGCGAGCAGGCTCAACGCCGCGAGAAAGACCAGAAATCGGTCGCCGGCCGCGCTGTCCGTTTCCCCGAACGCCGCCCGCAGCGCGGTGGCCTGCCGCACGGGAATGTGCTCGACATGCGGCATCACGGGACGCAGCAGCCGCTGCAACGCCGCGAACGGCAACGGCGACTCCGACTCGATGCCCTGGGTCCGCAGCACCTGCATGCCGTCCGCCCGCTGGATCAGGTCGGCGAGCAGCGTCGTTTTTCCCACTCCGGGCAGGCCGCGGAGCACCAGGGCACCGCCACGGGAATTGCGGGCCTCACCCAGCAGGGCCGCCAGGCGTTCCCGTTCCCGATCCCTACCGTGCAGCACCCGGGCAGCGTAGGCGCACCGACCACATTCCTCCACCGACCGGCCGAACGACCACACCGGCGCGGCAGACGGCGCTGACCGGCAGGTCGTCGCTTCTCCCGGCGATTTCACCGGCGATTTCACCGGCGCGATCAAACACCGTCCCCAGCAAACCTGGATTGACGCACCACGCACGGATCCCGCACAGCGCCCAACCGCGCCCCGCCTTCCCGAACGTCCACGAGGAGCCCGCCATGGCCATCACCGCGACCACCACGCAGACCCGACCGCAACCCGGCGATTCGCCGTTCGACGTGATCGTGATCGGCGCCGGCCAGGCCGGCCTGGCGATCGGACGGCAGCTGCAGCACAGTGGCAGCACCTTCCTGATCGTGGACGCCGGCCCCGAGGTCGGGCACGTCTGGCGGTCACGATGGGACTCGCTCACCCTGTTCACCGCGGCACGGTACTCCGGACTCCCAGGCCTGCCGTTTCCCGGCGATCCGGACAGCCACCCCACGAAAGACGCTGTGGCGCAGTACCTCCAGCTCTACGCAACGACGTTCGGGCTGCCGATCCGGCACAACACCCGGGTCACCCGGGTCAGCCGAAATCAGGCCGGCTTCACGGTGCACACCGACGGTGCGACCCTCCGTGCCGCCCAGGTCGTGGTGGCCACCGGCCCGTTCCAGAACCCGGTCATCCCGGCGGTCGCGGAGGAGATCGGGCCGCACATTCCGCAGCTGCACAGCTCCGCATACCGCAACCCCGACCAGCTGCCCGACGGGCCGGTCCTCGTCGTCGGCGCCGCGAACTCCGGCGTGCAGATCGCGACGGAGCTCCGCCGGACCCGACCCGTCGCGCTGTCCACCGGATCGGCGACACGCGCATTGCCGCAACGGGTTTTGGGCCGGGACCTGTTCTGGTGGCTCACCACGACCGGGCTGATCAGCGCACCGCGGGAGTCCAGGTTGGGCCGGCGATTCCGCAGCAGCGGAGAGCTGGTCATCGGGAGCAGCACCCGGCAACTGACCCGGGCCGGGGTCACCATGCATCCGCGGGTCACCGCCGCCGACACCACGACGGTGACCTTCGCCGACGGCAGCACCATCAGCCCGGCCGCGATCGTGTGGGCCACCGGGTACCGCTCCGACTACTCCTTCGTCGACATCACCGGTGCCATCGATGCGGCCGGCGCACCGGTGCAGCGGCGGGGCGTGAGCCCGGTCGCCGGCCTGTACTTTCTGGGCCTGCCGTGGCAGCACACCCGGGGATCGGCGCTGCTCGGCTTCGTCGGGGCCGACGCCGCGCACCTCGCCGAACACATCACGGCCGCGCCCGCGGTCGTTCCCGCTGCCTGATCTGGAGCCGAACCCGGTGATTTCACCGGCGCGACCATCACTCGTTCGGACGAAGACTCAGTCCCAGCAGCAAGCTCCCACTCCCAGATCCGGAGACCGTGATGTCCCAGCACCGCACCAGCGTTCAAGACCCGGCGGCCGCACCGCCAACCATGACCACCCATCACGCCGACGTCCCGGAGGCAGAGCCGGCAACCACCCCTGCCTTGACAACCGAACAGGCGCCGGAACCCGCGAATCGGCGGAGCACCCGGTGGCCGATGCGGGTGGTCGTCGCGGTCAGCGTGATCACTGGGCTCGCCGCGGCCGCTGTCGGTGTTGTCGTGTCGGCCGGCGGGACCGAACCGGTGGTCGACGGACTGGTACTCCTCGGCTTCGCCACCGGTTGGGCCCTGTTGTGGGCGCTCTCGGTGCGCTTCACCGACCATCCGCAGCGGTGGGCCGCCGTGCCCGCCGCCGTCCTGGGTGCCGGCGGCGCCGCGCTACTGATCTTCACCCCCAGCAACGCCACCCTGGACGCGCTCGGCTGGATATGGCCGCCGGCCCTGCTCGGACTGCTGGTCTGGATCACCACCCGCATCCGCCGGCAACTGCCCCGCCGCGGCGGCCGGTGGATGCTCTACCCGGTCATCGCCGTCACCGCCCTCGCGGCGGTCGGCGGCGGCGTGCACACGGTGACGCAATCCATGAACCAGGCGTCCGCCGAGTCCCTGCCCGGGCAGCTCATCGACGTGGGTGATCACCGACTGTTCCTGTCCTGCAGCGGATCCGGTGAGCCCACCGTGATCCTGGAACCGGGCCTCGGGGAAACCTCAGCGGCCTGGGGATCGATCGCTCCGACCGTCGCCGAGCACACCCGGGTCTGCGTCTACGACCGCGCCGGCCGCGGCCGCAGCGAACCCTCCCCCGCAACCCAGGACGGCGACCAGATCGCCACCGACCTGCACACCCTGCTGGACCGCGCGGGCATCACCGGCCCACTGGTGATGGCCGGGCATTCGGTCGGCGGCCTGTACGTGCTGGACTACACCGCCCGGTACCCCGACCAGGTCGCCGGGATGGTGCTGGTGGACGCCACCCCACCCACCGCGTTCACCGCGCTGCCCGATTACCCCGCCTTCTACGACATGTACCGCGTCGCAACGGGTTTGCTTCCCGGCCTGGCCCGCCTCGGTGTCACCCAACTGATCTACTCCGCGAGCCACCCGGAGTTGCCCGCCCCGGCCCGGGAGCAGGCCCGCGCCGCCTTGTCGACCGCCGGGCAGGCCCGCAGCCAACGCGATGAGTTCGCGATGGTCCCGACGATGATGGCCCAAGCCGGCGCCGTGACCGATCTGGGCAACCGGCCGCTGTACGTGCTCACCGCACCCATGGACGCCCAAACCGGTTGGCTCACGCCACAAATGGAGCTCGCCGCGCTGTCGGACAACAGCGTCCACCTGGTCGTCGCCGGTGCCGACCACGAAGCACTGCTCGACAACCCGACCCACGCCGGCACGACCGGCCGGGCGATCACCGCCGTTGTCGACGCCGCCCGAACCGGTACACCGCTGAAGTGAACCGGACACGGAAATCCACCATCCCACTCGATGAAGACCTCCCAGGCGCGCAATGCTCCGGCCGAATCATCACCTCACGCCGCCTCTGCTGGTCGTGATCGCATTCCTGCGGTTCGCCCGATTCTTCTGACCGACGGCGCTCGTCCCGAGCACCACCACTTCGAAGGAGTTCCCATGCTCTCCAGCACGCCCCGCACCTTCATCGGATCGACCACGTTCACCGTCACCGGGATGACCTGCGCGCACTGCCAGCGCGCCGTCACCGAGGAGATCGCCGCCGTCGACGGCGTCGAGTCGGTCGCTGTCGACCTCGCCGCCGGCCTGGTCACCGTCACCGCCTGCCGGCCGGTGGACCGTGCCGACATCGCCGCCGCGGTCGACGAGGCCGGCTACGCACTCGTCCCGTGAACACCGCCCGACCGATCCCCCGCAGAGCTCCACCCGGCCGCACACCCGGCCGAGAAACCCGGCGACATCACCGGTCCGAACGCGCCCGGCACCACGAACGATGAGCCTTACCACGGCCCGAACAGGAGACCGCAATGACGACCACCGCGCCGACCGAGGCACCTGCGGCCACAGACGCGACTGAGGCGACCGCCAGCTGCACCCTGGACATCGGCGGCATGACCTGCGCCTCGTGTGTCGGCCGGGTGGAGAAGGCACTGCGCCGCGTCGCCGGGGTGGCCACCGCCGAGGTCAACCTGGCCACCGAGTCCGCCACCGTCCGGTTCCGGCCCAACCAGATCGGCGTCGACGAGCTGACCGCTGCGGTCACCCGCGCCGGCTACACGGCCACCCCGCGACGCGCCGCCCAACCCGAAGCCGAGCACGCCGACAGCGGCGCGGACCCCGCGACCCGGGATCGGGACGGTGCGGCGCAGCTGACCGCACTCAAACGCAAGTGGCAGGCCACCCTCGCCGTAGGTCTGAGCCTGATGGTGCTGATGTACGTGCCGCTGTACCTCGACACGATGGACTGGTTGATGCCGGCCATCCTTGTCGTCGCCACCGTCGTGCAGTTCTGGGCGGGCGCGGACATCTACCGCGCCGCCTGGGCCGCCGCGCGTCACCGCTCGACGAACATGAACACCCTCGTCGCGCTGGGTACCGGCGTCGCCTACGTCTACAGCGTTTTCGTCACCCTCTGGCCGGCTACCGCCGAACGGTGGGGACTGCCGCTGCACGTGTACTTCGAGACCTCACTGGTGATCCTCGCCCTCGTTCTGGCCGGCCGGTGGATGGAGGCGAAGGCGAAAAGGCAGACCGCCGCGGCGATCACCGCGCTCGTCGGGCTGGCCCCGAAGACCGCAAGGGTGCTGCGCGACGGTGTCGAGGTCGACGTCCCGGTCGAGCGGGTCGTCGTCGGCGACCTGGTTCGCGTCCGCCCCGGCGAAAAGGTACCGGTCGACGGCGTGGTCACCGACGGGGCGACCGCGGTCGACGAGAGCATGCTCACCGGCGAGAGCCTGCCGGCGGACAAGACAACCGGCGACACCGTCATCGGCGCAACGATCAACCGCACCGGCAGCATCGTCCTGCGGGCGACCGCGGTCGGCGCGGACACGGCGCTCGCCCAGATCGTCCGCCTGGTCGAGGACGCGCAGGGCGCCAAGGTGCCGCTGCAGCGCATCGCCGACCGGGTCTCGGCCTGGTTCGTGCCCCTCGTGCTGGGACTGGCCGCGGCCACGTTCGCCGCCTGGGCGATTCTCGGCCCGGACACCGGCGGCCTGACGATGGCGATCACCACGACCATCGCCGTGCTGATCATCGCCTGCCCGTGCGCGCTCGGTTTGGCCACCCCGACCGCGGTCATGGTCGGCACCGGCCGCGCCGCCGAACTGGGCATCCTGGTCGGCAACGGCGACGCCCTGGAGACCGCCCGCCGGGTCACCACCGTCGTGCTGGACAAGACCGGCACCATCACCCGCGGCCGGCCCGCCCTCACCGGCATCCACACCGTCGACGGCTGGGTGCAGGACGATGTGCTGGCCCTGGTCGCCGCCGCCGAGACCGGCAGCGAACACCCGGTCGGCGAGGCGATCGTCGTCGCCGCCGCGGAACGGCGCCTCGACATTCCTGCGCTGCGGTCGTTCGATGCCGTTCCCGGTCACGGCATCGACGCCACCGTCGACGACCGGCGGGTGCTCGTCGGTAACGCCGCGTTGATGGCCGCCCGCGGCGTGGACATCTCCGCGCTGCAGCCCATCGCCGCGACCGAAGCGGCCGCCGGGCGCACACCGATGTTCGTCGCGGTCGACGCGGCGGCGGTCGCGGTCCTCTCGGTGGCAGACACGGTCAAACCTGAATCCGCAGAAGCGGTTTCCCAGCTGCAGGCCCTCGGCGTCGAGGTCTGGATGCTCACCGGCGACCACGCCGCGACCGCGCAGGCGATCGCCGCCCAGGTCGGCATCCAGCACGTGCTCGCCGAGGTGCTGCCCGCCGACAAGGCGGCGAAGGTCCGCCGGCTCCAGCAACAGGGTCACGTCGTGGCGATGGCCGGTGACGGCATCAACGATGCCGCCGCGCTGTCCGCGGCCGACGTCGGCATTGCCATCGGCACCGGCGCCGACGTGGCGATCGCCGCCTCCGACATCACCCTTGTTGGCGGCGATCTGCGCGGCATCGTCTCCGCGATCGCGCTGTCCCGGCGGACCGTGACCACCATGAAGCAGGGTCTGGGTTGGGCGTTCGGCTACAACCTGCTGCTCATTCCGGTCGCCGCCGGCGCCCTGTACTGGTGGCATGGACTGCTGCTCGACCCGGTGCTGGCCAGTGCGGCGATGGCGATGAGCTCGGTCAGCGTGCTCACCAACGCGCTGCGGCTGCGCCGTTTCCGGCGCCCCGCGACCGCGACGGAGATCCTGCACCCGCCGCTGCGCGCCCGGATCGGCCAGTACGCCTACCTGACCGGCGTCGCCCTCGTCGCCCTGACCCTGGGCGCTGGACTGACCGCGGTGTCCCGGATGGACTTCGCCGAGCACGGCATGAACGGCCAGCTGGCCTGGACACAGCGCACCGGCATGCCGATGCGCCCGGCGATGAGCGTGATGATGACCGCCGACGTGCCCGCCACCGACGCCGCCGACGCCGGCCTCGACGTCCAGCTCGACCTGCCCGCCGACGTGCAACCCGGACAGCCGACCCGGCTGGTCGCCACCATCGTCGACACCTCGACCGGCAGCCCCGTCGAGGACCTCACCCGCAGCCATGAAGCCTGGATGCACCTCATCGCCACCCGCTCCGACCTCGGCACCTTCGCGCACATCCACCCCGAGCCCACCGGCCAACCCGGGCAACTCGCCGTCCAGATCACCTTCCCGACGGCGGGCAGCTACATCATCAACACCGAGTTCCGCCGGCAGGGCCAGCTGGCCGACGTGCATGCCCGGCGGATGATCACCGTCGGCGGCCCAACGCCGGCGCCGATCACCCTCACCGAAAGCCCACGCACCGTGACCGTCGATGGCGTCCGCGTCCAGCTCGACGGTGACGCCCACACCGGCGGGGTGAGCGACCTGCACTACACCCTCACCGACGCCGCCGCCGGCCGCCCGATCGACGACCTGCAGCCCTACCTCGCGGCCGCCGGCCACATCGTGGTCATGCGCTCCGACGGGCAGAGCTTCGCCCACGAACACGCCGAAGTCACCGATGCGGACGGCCGCCCGGTATTCGCCCTACCCGGCACCACGTTCGGTCCCGAACTCGACGTGCACGCCGAGTTCCCCACCGCCGGGATCTACCAGCTCTGGGCGCAGTTCCGCCTCGCCGACGGCAACGTGATCACCGCCCCGTTCACCGTTCACGCCCAAGAGAGCCGATGAGGACACCGTTGGCCTGGTCCGGTCCCCTTGACCGGGCCGGCGGGTGGCCGAGATCGCCGAAATCCCCACCACGTTGCACTGTGGTACGCCGCCCAAGCGCACACGCTCGAGCAGATCGCCCAGCGCCACCGCTAGAAACGGCGGACCAGTCGGTGCTGATGTTTCACCACGGTCCAGCCCAGCTCGGCGGCCGTGGCGAGGGACTTCTTCTGCGCCGGCGGTGTCGGCATACTCGGCCCGGCGGTGATCAGGTGGCCCGGTACGACCGGTTGAGTCTCGTGCCATTCCGCCACCAAGCGGTCAACCGGCAGCCGCACGGACACGGGTCGGTCCTGCTGCATCGGTCTGCCGTCGGCATGGGCGTACTGAGCCGTCTCAGCCGTCGACCGAGGCACCCGAGGGTTGGATGTTCTGATTGAGGTGGAAAACGTTCTGCGGGTCGTAGTTGTCCTTGACCGCGGTGAGCCGGGCCAGCTTCTCGGCCGAGTAGGCGCGACGTATGCCGGCGGAACCCTCGTCCCCCAGCACGTTGACATACACCCCGGAGGCGAACGGCTCGAGGGTGGCGGCGTAGGACCGTGCCGTCCCGATGCGCACGTCGTCCTCGGCGGGATCCGTCCACCCGGTGCTGGCGCCGAGCTCGAAGGCGGTCTGTCGGTGGCTGAAGGCGGTTCGCTCATCAGGCATGTCGCGGATGGCCCCGCCGTACGCCTGCAACCCGACGCCGGGGGCCAGCGGGCCGCAGTCGATCACGGCTGCGATCGCGTCGATGACCTCGTCGGTGAGCTCACGGAAGTAGTGACCCTTCGAGTACCGGCGCCGCGCATGCCCGTCGAGCACATCATCGCGCGACTGCAGGTCAAGGTAGGTCATGGCCTCGACGCGCTCGGCCGACGGGCGACCCAGCGCACGCACCGCTGGTAGTAACGCCTCGCCGTGGTGCGGGCTCCCTACCCAGACGTAGCCGAGCGTCACCGCACCGCCGCCGATCCCCGCCGTGAATGTCGCCTCCCGCGGTGCCACCTCGCTCAGGTCGCGCCACCCGCGCAGCGCGCTGACCGCTTGGTCCACCGGGAAGTCGACCTCGACAGACAGTGCCGCGGTGCCGATGTCGTGCAGCCGGAACTCGAATGCGGTGACCACGCCGAAGTTCCCACCACCGCCACGCAGCGCCCAGTAGAGATCAGGATGTTCGCTCTCGCTCGCGCGGAGCACGTCACCGGCTGCGGTGACGACCTCCAGGGACAGGACGTTGTCGCACGCCAAGCCGGCTCGCCGCGCCAGCCAGCCCATCCCACCGCCGAGGGTGAGTCCGGCGACGCCGGTGTGCGATACGTTGCCGGCGGTCACGGCGAGCCCGTACTCCTGGGTCGCCCGATCGAGCGCCCCGAGCAGGGCCCCGCCCTGCACGACCGCCCGGCGCTCACCCGGGACGACGCGCACCGCCCGCAGGGGTGTCAGGTCGATCATCAGCCCGCCGTCAGGGACCGCGTGCCCGGCCGCGCTGTGGCCACCGCACCGGATGCCGATTTCCAGGCGGTGTTCGCGGGCCGTTCGGACTGCCGTGACGACGTCACGCACACTTGCGCACCGGACGATCACCCGAGGGCGCCGGTCGACGATGGCGTTCCAGACGGTCCGGGCCCGGTCGTACCCCGGGTCGCCGGGCAACACGACCGACCCGTCCAGCCGACCGGAAAGCCTGCTATGCATGACATCGTCCATGCCACAGCAGACCGTGATCACGCGGAGGAGTCATCGCTCTCCCGAGCGGTCCACAATCACCCTGACCGCATGACCCTGCAGAAGGGAGGCATCATGCTCACGGCCGGAGTGGTCGGCTACGGCATGGCGGGACGGAACATCCACGCCCGGCTCTTGCGCGAAGCTGGTTGTCGGGTAACAGATGTCGTCACCGGCAACCCAGAGCGGGCCGCCGAAGCCGAATCCGATTGGGCGGGGGTCCGGGTTCACCCCGACCTCGCCGCCCTGCTGCGCACCGCGCGGCCCGACGTCCTGATCATCGCCTCACCGACCGGTCGGCATGTCGAGAACGCCATGCTCGCCCTGGACGCCGGGATTCCCGTCGTCGTGGACAAACCGCTCGCCCTCGATCACACGGTGCAGCCACAGTGGTGGAGCACGCCGAGGCGACCGGGACACCGCTCACCGTCTTCCACAACCGGCGGTGGGACAGCGAACAATTGACACTCCGCCAACTCCTCGCCGAAGGCTCGCTCGGAACCGTGCACCGATTCGAGCGCCGCTGGGAACGGTGGCGACCAGCTACCACAGAACCGGTGGCGAGAGAACGCCGTCGGCGAAGGCGGCGGACTACTCCTCGACCTCGGCCCTCACCTCGTCGATTCCGCCACCCAACTGTTCGGCCGTGTCACTACCGTTCGGGCCGAAATTCGCGCACTGACCACACGCACCGAAGATGATGTCTTCCTCGCTCTCGACCACGACTCCGGCACCATCAGCCACCTGTGGGCCGGAAACCTCGTCGGCGCGCCCGGACCGCGGACCCGGGTCCTCGGCTCGACAGGTAGCTACCTGGTGACCCGATACCCACCCCTCACCAGTCCCTTCGACTCGCTCGATCCCGGCGACGGCATGGAAGGGTGGTTGGTCCGCGGCGACGACTCCACGCCCGTGCCCCGAGCGCCAGGAACCCACGCCGACTTCTACCGCGCGGTCGCCGAGTGGCTCTCTGCCGGCAAGGAAATTCCGGTAGACCCATGGGATGCCGTTCGTACCGCGGCGGTACTGGACGCGGCGCGACGAAGCGCCCGCACCGGCGCTCCGGAGGCGCCCGCATGATCAAAGTGGCGGAACCGTGGCGGAACCGTGGCGCTGGCCGTCGGCCGACCGCGACGCCCTCGATAGTTCCCGATGTCGGCGGCGGGCTGATCGGCGAATACTCAGGCAACGAGTGATCCACCGGTTCCGGTCGAAAAGGCGTTGAACATGTCTATTCCGAGCCATGCCGACGTCATCGTCCTGAACCGCCGGCCCGGGGCGCTATTGCGTCCCGGCGACCTGGTCCCCGAACGTCGGCCACTGCGCGCACCTGACCCAGGCGAGGTGGTGGTCCGCAACCTGGTCACGAGAGTGGACCCATACCAACTGCGGATGTTGCGGGGCTCGTCCGAAGTCACACCGGTCGCCATAGGCGAACCCGTCCCGGCCAACAGTGTCGGCGTCGTCGTGCGGTCTGAGGACCCAGGCGTGCCGGTGGGCACTCAGGTTGCCACCTACACCGGCTGGCAGTCCTACGCGACGACCGAGATCGCGCCGACCGAGATCGCGGACCCGGCGCTCGGCGGACCTCTCGAGTGGCTCAGCGTGCTGGGCACGACCGGAGTGACCGCGTACGTCGGCATCCACGACATCGGCCGGGTACAGGCGGGCGACAGCGTGCTGATCAGCGCCGCCACCGGTGCGGTGGGCGGCGTGGCCGTCCAGCTGGCGAAGGCCGCCGGCGCGCGGGTGGTTGCCATCGCGGGCGGCAGCGATCGCACCGATCACGCCGTCCGGGTGCTGGGTGCAGACGTCGCGGTTGACTACCGAGATCCTGCGTTCCCCGAGCATCTTGTGCAGGCGGCGGGTGAGGGCATCGATGTGTTCTTCGACAATGTCGGCGGTCGCCAGCTCACGCTCGCGCTGTCCGTGCTGAAGAACTACGGCCACGTCGTGTTGTGCGGGTCGGTCAGCAGTTACGCCCGCCCGGATGACCCGGACGCGGGCGCCGATCTCCGTGACGCGGTTTTCAAGCGCATCACCCTCAGGGGTTTCATCGTCAGCGATTTCTACCCGGAACGGCTGCTGCCGATTCGCGAGCAGATCGGAGCGCTGCTGCGCGCGAAGCGGTTACGGGTGGTGGTCAGCGAGTTCGCGGGCCTGGAGCGTGCGCCTGAGGCTCTGGCGACGGTCTTCGACCGGGGGTCGCCCTATATCGGCAGCCGGGTTGTCCGGATCTCGGAAGGCTAGGCCGCACAGGCGATCCGGCCGCAACACAACGCCTGGAAGCCAGCACACAGATCGAGTCGAGAAACCGCGTCACCAGACTTGGCTGGCAGTCAGCTCAGTCGGCGCCGTGCGTCGAACTGGGCCGACCGCCCGATGCGCCCTGTCGCGCTGGCCACCGCGATCCCAGCGGGCCCGCACAGGACCGGGTGGAGCCGCAGTTCCGCGACCTCCGGCAGGTCGTCGGCCAACGCGGACAACCTCAATGCGAGGTCGACCAACGGCCCTGTTGCGACGGGCTGGGTGCCCCGGTAGCCGTCGAGCAGCGGAGCCGCCCGCGGTGCATGGATCAGGTCGGCGGCATCCACATCGGTCAGTGGCACCGCTCGATACGCCCGGTCGTTCAGCAGTTCCGTGGCGATACCACCGATGCCGAAGGAGATCAGCGCGCCGAAGGATGGGTCGGAGGTGATGCCGAACATGGTCGACACTTCGGCATGATCCCGGGCGGCCATCGCCTGCACATACAGTGCAGGACCGGTGATCTGCGTCAGGTCGGCGTACGCGGCCGCGATCTGGTCGCCGTTCATCAGTCCCAGTTGCACCCCGGCGGCGGACTTGACGGCTACCGGGTAACCGATCTCCTCAGCGGCCGCGACCGCCTCACCGACCGCATGGACCAACCGGTACGACAGCACCGAGATCCCATAGCAGGACAACAGTGTCACCAGTTCGGCGTCCGTGATTGTGGGTTCCGGGTCGCCCACGTTGTGAATGCGGTCCACGGTTGTCCGCGCGGCCGCCGGGTCGACCCCGGTCAACACCGGAATGCCGCCCGCAGGACGGGACAACCACGCCCCGTATTTGACCGCGTGCGACAACGCCGACACCGCCCGCTCCAGCGTGCCGTAGGCGGGGACCGAACCCCGCCCGGGATGCCCACTGGTGTCCCGGACCGCGAGGTGGTCAACCAGGCCGTCGACGGCCAGGAAGGTGGTGACGACCGGCTTGATGGCACCGGCGACCGCGTCCCGGAGCGCGACCGCGTGCGCCGTGCCCGGGATGGCGACGGGCTGGCACCCAGGCGACGACCAGGGCGTCCACGTCGGGGCGTCGGATTGCCCGGTGCACGGCGGTTCCGAATGCCTCCGGGCTGACCGTGACACCCAGGTCGGTCGGGGAGTCATCGGTCACCTGCAGCCCGGCGTCCAGACAGAAGTCCATCGCAAGGACGCCGAGAGCCTTGGAGTTGCCGACAATTCCCACCCGGTTGCCGGCCGGGACCGGCTGCGTGGACAACAGCTGAGCAACATCGAACGCATCCGTCAGACCCGGGGTTCGGATCACCCCGGACTGTTCGAACAGAGTGCCGACAACGGCATCGTTCAACCGGTCCCCGGCGAGGCCCGCTGTGGTCCGGGCATGCCGCCCGGACTTCACGGCGATCACCGGCTTGCTCCTGCCGAGCACCCGAGCCAACCGGGCGAACTTCCGTGGGTTGCCGAACGACTCCAGGTACAGCAGCACGACTTCCGTCCGGTCATCGCCGTGCCAGAACTGCAGCAGATCGTTTCCGGAGACATCCGCACGGTCACCTGCCGACACGAACGTCGACAGGCCCAGACCGCGGGCGGCCGCATCGGCCAGGATGGCAACCCCCAGTGCGCCCGACTGGCAGAAGAAGCCGATCCGTCCCGAGGGCGGCACCACCGGCGCCAGCGACGCGTTCATCCGCACGAGTGGATCGGTGTTGACCACCCCGAGACAACTCGGGCCGACGATCCGCATTCCCGACGACCGCGCCGCCGAGACCATGGCCCGCCGGGCCTCGGCCCCATCGAGCAGGTCATCGGAGAAACCGGTCATCACGACCAGGCCGTGGACTCCCTTCGCGCCACAGGACCGGACAACCTCGGCGACCCTGTCGGCCGGCACCGCCACCACCGCCAGATCCACCGGTTGCGGGAATATCGAGAACCGAACCATAGGCGTGCACGCCCTGCACCGACCCGGCGTCCGGATTCACGGGGTAGACCGCACCCGCGAAGGCGCCGCGCAGCAGATTGCGCAGGACCGCGTGGCCGATCTTTGTCGGCTCGTTGGACGCACCGATCACCGCAATCGACCTCGGCGACAGGAGGCGGGCGATGGATCTGGACTCGGCGTGGTGCTCCCGCGCGGTGACGACCGCGCGGGACTTCTCCGTCGGCTCGATGTCGAGAACCAAGTCAACGATGCCGGAACCGTATTCGCGGGTGACCTGATATCCCGCATCGATGAAAACCCTGACCATTTGTTTGTTCTCGCTGAGTACTTCGGCAGTGAACCGGCGGATGCCCCGCTCCTGCGCGGCCGCCGCGAGGTGCTCCAGCAGGATCGAGCCAAGGCCGCGACCCTGTTGGGAATCCTCGACGACAAATGCGACCTCGGCCGCATCGGGGTCTGAGGTGACGCTCCGGTGATAGGTCCCCGCGGCGATGACCTCGCCGCCCAGTTCCGCGACCAAACCGACCCGGCTGACGTCATCGGTGTCGGTGAACAATGCCACCTGATCGTCGGTCACCTCGGTCAGGGAGGTGAAGTACCGCAGAAAAAGGGTCCTCGGGCTCATCCGTCCGTGCATGGCGCGGATAGCCGCGCCATCGGCTGCGCCGGACGGCCGAAGATGAACCACACCACCATCAACGAGGAGAACGTCCGCCTCCCAATGCCGCGGATACCCGGCCGGCTCGACCGCAGCCGTTGGAGTTGCGGGTGAGTGGTCAGTCATCGGCCGTCCTCCTTTCCTGATCTACGATGTCACGCCAGCACATTCCCGGGTCAGTGTGAGGTGGCCGGGGAGACGACTGGCGACCCGGTCCCGACGGCACCTGTTGGTTCGATCGGCGTGGCGTGACTGTCGTCCTCGCGGTGAGCGCGCGGGACCAGCAACGTCAGGACGACGCCCAGGACCGCGAGGCCGGTCAGGATGTAGAAGATGGAATTCACCGAGAGACCGGCGGTCAGCACCAGACCGCCCAGCAGCGGGCCGCTGATCCCGCCCAGCCGCCCGAAACCAGCTGCCCACGCGACCGCGGCGCCCCGCATTTTCGTGGGGAACTGGTTGGCCACCAACCCGTAGATCAGAATAGACGTCCCGGTGGTGCCGAGGCCGACAATGGCAACGAACGCCAGGCGCACCGGCAATGGAAGGCTCAACGTCATCAGGGCGATGAACACTCCCCCGATCAGGAAGCACACCGCAACAACAGGTTTGGGCCCCAGCCGATCAGCGTACCGGGAGCTGACCAGCACCCCCACAATGGCGCCGCCACTCAACACGAGCAGGAAGGCGAGCGAGCCTTTCGCGTTGAACCCCGCTTGCTCCATCAGCACCGGCAACCACGTGTTGAGGAAATAGTTGAGACATTGCGCCAGTCCGCTCATCAACCCGACTATCACCGTCGCGAACCAAAAGCGGCGGCTGAACAGGCCCGCGAACCCCACCTTTTCGGCTTTTGCCTGCTCCGGAACGCCGTCCGGCATCGGCAGGCCGGTCCGCTCGGAGACTGCACGGGCCTTGTCGACCTGCCCCTTGGCGATCAGCCACGGCACCGACTCGGGCAACTTGAAGAACGCCAACGGCAACAACGTCACCAGCGGCAACGCCCCGATCAGGAACAGACCGCGCCAACCGATGGAGTCCAGCACAATGATGGCCAGGAAGGAACCCAACAGGCTCCCCAGCGGCACGCCGGAATAGCTGATGGCGCTGCACAGGTTTTTCTTTCCCGGCGGAGCGATTTCGGCGACCAGGGCGCCGGTGGTGGCGATCAGTGCGCCCATGCCGAGGCCGGTGATGAACCGGAAAAGGCCGAACGTGGTGGTGTTGGTCATGAACGCGGTGATGGCCATGCCGATGGAGAACCACGCGTAGGCGGTGAGCATGACCCGACGGCGACCGACGACGTCGCCGACCGCTCCGGCGAGCAGGGCGCCGAACAGCATGCCCAACAGGGCGTAGCTGCCCAAGGTCCCGGCGAGCGCGGGTGTCACCTCCCCGATCTGGCTGGGGTCCTTCAGGAACGTCGGGACCACCGCGCCGTAGGCAACGAGGTCGTAGCCGTCGAAGACCATGCCGAGGGTGGCGAGCGAGACGACCCAGACCACCGTTCGCCGGCGTCGTCGGTCTTGGTCGGTTGTCGTGGTCATCGTCATCTCTGGTCTCTCCTGTGAGCAGCGCGGTACCGCAGCAGAGCCCGGCGGGCTTGCCGTGAATGGACATGCAATGAATGAACTGATGGCGCGTGGCTGATCAGGCCGTGCGGGGGCCCGCAGTTGTCGTTGTCAGGTCAGGCGAAGGCGGACAGGCCGGTGACGTCCCGACCGATGATCAGCGACTGGATGCTGTCGGTGCCCTCGTAGGTGTGCACGACCTCCATGTCGGTCATGTGCCGGGCGACGTGGTACTCGAGGAGTAAACCGTTGCCGCCCAGGATGTCCCTGGCCTCCATGCAGATGCCGCGGGCCTTCTGCGCGGTGTACATCTTCGCCAGCGAAGCCATCGGCCCGGTGAGCTTGCCCTGCTCCTGCAGCTGCGCCATCCGGAAACACATCAGCTGGATGGTGGTGACCTCGGCGAGCATGTTGGCGAGCTTGTTCTGCACCAGTTGGTAGCCGGCGATGGGTTTGCCGAACTGTTCGCGCTGCCCGGCGTAGGTGAGGGCGGCTTCGTAGGCGGCGACGGCGTGTCCGGCCGCCTCCCAGGACGCTCCGCCGCGGGTCGCGGTCAGCACCCTGGACACATCGCGAAAAGAGTTGGCCTCGGCCAGTTTGTTCTCGACCGGAACCCGGACGTTGTTCAGGGTGATGTCGGGCTGCCAGATCGCGCGCTTGCCGATCTTCCCGGTGATCAGGTCCGCGGAATAGCCGTCCGGATAACCGGTCGTGGCCTCCAGCGCTGCCTCCGCCTTTTCGATGACGAAGCCCTTGACCTTGCCGTCGGCGACATCCCGGGCCCAGACGATCACCAGGTGCGCGATGTTGCCGTTGCCGATCCACCGCTTGGCGCCGTTGAGCACCCAGTGGTTTCCGTCCCGGCAGGCGGTGGTCTCCAGCCCGACGGAATCCGACCCGTGGCCGGGTTCGGTCAGCGCGAACGCGCCGACCTTGTCCAGCCGGGCCATGGCCGGCAGCCAGCGTTGCTTCTGCTCCTGCGAGCCGAGCATGTTGATCGACCCCATCGCGAGGCCGTTCTGCACGCCGAGGAAGGTGTTGACGCTGCCGTCGCCGCGGGACAGTTCCAGGGTGACCATGCCGGCCGCGAGCCGGGACAGGCCGGGGCATCCGTACCCGGTGATCGCCCCGCCGACCACACCCAGTTCGGCGATCTTCGGGACCAGTTCGAACGGGAACTGCGGCGCGTTCCCAGTAGTCGTTGATGATCGGCAGCACCTGGGTGTCGACGAAGCCTCGGACCCGGTCCCGGATGTCCCGCTCGTCATCGGTCAGCAGCTCGGACAGCAGGTAGTAGTCCGTGCCCCGCGGGGTGGTCAGGCCGGCAGTCAGGTCCAGCGCCGTAGGGGTCGGCGGCGCTGCTGTCTCAGTGGCATCAATGCTCATGACGTTCTCACCTGTTCTGTCGGTCGCGGTGTCTTGGTGCCGCCCTCGTCGTAGTCGTACCAACCGCGGCCCGTCTTCCGGCCCAGTTCGCCACGCTCGACAAGTGCCGAAACACTCTTGCTGGGTTGGTCTTTCGGGTCGCCGGACTCGGCGAACCGGTCCTTCTTGGTCAGGTAGCCGATGTCGATCCCGGTCAGGTCCATCAGCTCGAACGGGCCCATCGGGTAGCCGAGCGCGGTGCGGCAGGCGGTATCGATGTCCTCGACGGAGGCGATGCCGTTCTCCAGCAGGAATATCGCCTCGTCCCGCACCGCGCCGAGGATCCGGTTGGCGATGAAGCCGGGGATCTCCCGGTCCAGCACCACCGGCGTCTTGCCCAATGTCGCGGGCCAGTTCGACCGCGGTCGCGACGGTGTCGTCCGACGTCTGCGGTCCGCGGGCCACCTCAACGCATTTCATGACCAGGGCCGGGTTGAAGAAGTGCACGTTGCACACCCGGTCCGGGCGGCCGGTCGCATCCGCGATCCGGGAAGAGACGATGCTGGACGAGTTGGTGGCCAGGATCGCGTGCGGAGGTGCGACCCGGTCGAGGTCGGCGAAAAGCCGCCGCTTCACGTCCAGAATCTCGACCGCCGCCTCGATGACGAAGTCGGCGGACGCGGCCGCCGCGAGCAGGTCCACGCTGAAGCTCAGCCGTCCGAAGGCGGCATCGACATCCGCACCGCTGCGCCGATTCTTCTCGACGTCGCGATTCATTCGTTGCCGCAGTTGGCCTTCCGCCCGATCCAGCGCGTCCTGCGCGATATCGGTGACGGTGGCGGTATAGCCGGCGAGCGCACAGAGCATTCCGATCTGCGAACCCATCGCACCCGCGCCGACGACGACGACATTCCTGATCTCGCTCATCGTCCGACCTCGCTCCGCGATGTCGGGACGACCTGTGCCGATGATTCGCTCGCACGCTCGCTCATCGTCATCGCCCCTGAAAGACGGGTCGCCGTTTGGCCAGGAATGCGTCGGCGCCCTCGGCCTTGTCGTCGGTCGTGTAGAGCAGGGCCTGCGCCAGCCGTTCGACGACCAGGCCGGTGCGCTGGTCGGCGTCCATCCCGGAGCGGATCACCAACTTCGCGAGCCGCACCGCGAGCGGCCCCTTGGCCATGATCTGCCCGGCGACCTCCCGTGCCCTGGCCAACAGTTCCGTCCCGGGCACCACGGAGGTGACCAGGCCGATCCGCTCCGCTTCGGCGGCGTCGACCAGTCGGCCGGTGAGGATCATCTCGATCGCCCGGCCGGTGCCCACCAGCCGAGCCAGTCGCTGGGTACCACCGGCCGCCGGCAGCACCGACAGGTTCGTCTCCGGCAACCCGAAACGGGCTGTGTCGGAGGCGATCCGGATGTCGCAGGACATCGCCAACTCGCAACCACCACCGAGCGCGAAACCGTTGACGGCGGCGATCGTCGGCTTCTCGTAGGCCTCCACGTCGTCGTACAGCCGCTGCAGATCGGAGTTCAGCGCGGTGTGCAGGGTGTACTGCCGGACCTGGGCGATGTCGGCGCCGGCGACGAAGGCTTTCTCCCCGGACCCGGTGAAGACGACGACCGCGACGGCGGCGTCGTCCCGGAAGGCGTTCAGCGCCGCCCGGATGTCCAGTTGCACCTGCCGGTTCACCGCGTTGCGGACCTCCGGCCGGTTGATGGTGATCACCGCGATGCCGTCCGCCACCTCGGTGTACAGCGTCTGGTAGTTCACCCGCGTGGGTGCCGTTGTCGTGGTCATGACCGGGCTCACCGGAAAGCGGCCAGGCCGGTGATGGCCTGTCCCATGATCAGGGTGTGGACCTCGTCGGTGCCCTCGTACGTGCGGACGCTTTCCAGGTTGTTGGCGTGCCGCAGCGGCGAGTAGTCCAGGGTGATGCCGTTGCCGCCCAGCATCGCGCGGGCCTCCCGGCAGATCTCGATGGCCTCCCGCACGTTGTTCAGCTTGCCGAACGAGATCTGCTGTGGGGAAAGGGTTCCGGCGTCCTTCAGCCGGCCGGTGTGCAGGGCCACCAGGATTCCCTTCTGGATCTCCAGGACCATGTCGGCGAGTTTGCGCTGGGTGAGTTGGTACCCGGCGAGCGGTTTGTCGAACTGGTTCCGCTGCTGGCTGTACCGCAGCACTGTTTCGTAGGAGTCCCGGGCGGCACCCATGGCGCCCCAGATGATCCCGTACCGGGCCTCGTTCAGGCAGGCGAACGGCCCCTTCAGGCCGACCACGTTCGGCAGCACCGCGTCCGCCGGCAGCCGCACGCTCGTCCAGCGTGATGTCGCACTGGATCGAGGCCCGCATCGACAGTTTCGGCCCGATCGGCGTCGCGGTGAAACCCGGGGTGTCCGTGGGGACGACGAAACCCCTTATCCCACCGTCGGTCTGCGCCCAGATCACCGCGACCTGGGCGATGGACGCCAGACCGATCCACCGCTTGGCACCGGTGAGCACCCAGTCCGATCCGTCCCGCCGGGCGTAGGTCGTCATCCCGCCGGGGTCGCTCCCGGCGGTCGGTTCGGTGAGCCCGAAGCAGCCGATCAACTCACCCTTGGCCATGCCCGGCAGCCACTGCCGCTTCTGCTCCTCGGAGCCGTGCTTGTGGATGGCGCTCATCGCCAGGGACCCCTGTACCGAGACGAAGGTGCGCAGACCGGAGTCGCCGGCCTCCAGTTCCAGGGCCGTCAGGCCGTACTCGACGGCGCTGCGGCCGGGGCAGCCGTAGCCCTTCAGGTGCATCCCGAGCAGCCCGAGCTCGCCGAACTCGGTGGCGATCTCCTGCGGGAACACCGCCTCCTCGTACCAGCGCGCGATGTTCGGCCGGATCCGCACGTCGACGAAGGCGCGGACCTTGTCCCGCTGCGCCAGTTCCTCGGCGGTGAACAGCGAGTCGAGGTTCAGGTAGTCGCGGGCCCGGTCACTGATCGGGGTAGGCACCGTGGTGACGGCCCCGGCGTAGATGCCGACGGGGCTGGTGGCGTCGTCGACGCTGACGGCCTCGATGGAGGTCATGGTCTGCTCCAGTTCTAAGAGTGGTCGCGGTTCATGCGGATTCGAGCAGGACGGAAATGCCCTGCCCGACGCCGATGCACATGGTTGCCAGGGCGCGGCGGGCGCCGCGGTCGTGCAGTTCGATGGCGGCGGACAGGGCGATCCGGGCGCCGCTGGCACCGAGCGGGTGACCCAGTGCGATCGCCCCGCCGTTGGGGTTGACGTTCTCGGCGTCGTCCGGCAGGCCGAGCTGTCGCAACACCGCTAGAGCCTGCGCGGCGAACGCCTCGTTCAGCTCGACCAGTTCCAGTTGATCGACAGTCAACCCGTTGCGGGACAACAGCTTCTGCGTGGCCGGTACCGGGCCGATACCCATGATCCGGGGCGGCACCCCGGCCAGCGCGGCCGAGGTCACCCGCGCCAGCGGCGTCAGTCCGTATTTCTGTACCGCCGACCCAGAGGCGATCAGCACGGCGGCCGCACCGTCGTTGATGCCGGACGCGGTCCCCGCGGTGACGGTGCCGCCCCGGTTGATCGGCGTCAACCTGGCCAGCGCCTCCATCGACGTCACCCGCGGGTGCTCGTCGACCTCGACGACGACCGGCTCGCCCCGCCGCTGCGGGATCGACACCGGCACGATCTCCTTCGCCAGCCGACCCGAGGCGATCGCCGTGGCGGTCCGGTCCTGCGAGCGCAGGGCGAACGCGTCCTGGTCCGCCCTGGCGATGCCGAACTCCTCGGCCACGTTGTCCGCGGTCTCCGGCATCGAGTCGGTGCCGAATCGCTCGGCCATCGCCGGGTTGACGAAGCGCCAACCGATGGTGGTGTCATGGATCTCGGTGGCCCGGGAGAACGCCGACGTCGCCTTGGGGATGACGAATGGCGCGCGGCTCATGCTTTCCACCCCGCCGGCCAGCACCAGTTCGGCGTCGCCGGAGCGGACCGCCCGGGATGCCATGGCGATCGCGTCCAGGCTGGATCCGCAGAGCCGATTCACCGTGCCACCCGGTGCCGAGACCGGCAGTCCGGCCAGCAATGTCGCCATCCGAGCGACGTTGCGGTTGTCCTCGCCGGCCTGGTTCGCGCAGCCGAGCAGCACGTCGTCCAGCTCGTCCCAGTCGACCGACGGCAGGCTCTCGCTCAGCGATCGCAGCACGTGCGCGGCCAGGTCGTCCGGGCGCACCGCGGCCAGCGCACCTCCGTACCGGCCGAACGGGGTCCGCACCCCGGCCACCAGGAACGCCTGACCGCTGCTCGACTTCTTCTTCGACACAGTCATGACGCACCCGTGATCGCTTCGCGGAGCCGGTATTTCTGGATCTTGCCGCTGGCCGTCGACGGCAGCGTCGGCAACACTTCCAGCCGTTCGGGCCAGTACTGCCGAGCGATGCCCTTGTCGCCGAGGAACTGCTGCATCTCGGCGAAGGTGAACTCCTCGACACCGGGCCCCAGCACGACACAGGCGCAGGCGCGTTCCTGCAGCCGCGGGTCCGGGATGCCGATGACCGCCACGGTGGCGATCTTCGGGTTCTCGTACAGCGCGTTCTCCACATAGGCCACGGGGATGTTCTCGCCGCCCCGGATGATCACGTCCTTGGTCCGGCCGGAGATCTTCAGGTACCCGTCGGGATCGATGCGCGCGATGTCCCCGGTGTCGAACCAGTTGCCGTCGAACAGTTCCCGGGTCATCTCCAGATGTTTGGCGTACCCGGCGAACAGGAACGGTCCGGTCACCTGCAACCGGCCGTCGGTATCGGCCGGCAGGACCGTCCCGACCTCATCGACGACCCGGATGCGCATCCCGGGCAGCGGGTAGCCGTCGCGTTCGATGACCTTCTCGTCGGGGTCACCGGGGATGCCGAGGGTGACAAGTGCGTCCTCGGTCTGACCCCAGCCGCTGATCACCGCCAATTCCGGCCACCGCTGCTTGGCCTGCCGGACGATGGCCGGTGGAACCGGGGCACCGAAGCAGCAGAACCGCTGCAGCGAGGAGACGTCCCGTGAGTCGATGTTCGGGGCGTTCAGGGTGTCGTGCAGGAACGGGGTCGCGGCCGAGGTGAGCGTGATCCTGTGCTGCGCGATGAGCTCGACGAACCGCTCATTGCTCCACACATCCTGGTACACGCCGGTGGCACCGATCTGGATCTGCAGCCGAATCCCGTAGAGCAGACCGGTGAGGTGCGCAACGGTGGAGGCCATGTGGATGACGCTGTCACTACCCACTCCGAGCCGCTCGGGCAGCGGCTGGATCGCCGCGACGAGAGAGTTGTGGGTGTGCATGACGCCCTTGGGTTCTCCGGTGGTGCCGGAGGTGAACATCAGCAGCGTCACGTCGTTCGGGTCCGGGCGCACGCGTGGTGAGCTCGGCCGGGTCTCGGCGTTGCTCCCACGGTGTGGCCATGAACGATTCCCAGGACGGGTTCGCGTCGCCGGGTTGGCCGTCGACCACGAACACGTGCTGCAGGGCGGGCCAGGTCGGCCGGAGCCGGTCGGCCATGGCCGGGTAGTCGAACTTGCGGAACTCCCGCGGGATCACCAGGACCTTGGAGTCGTGAGAACCCGACCATGAAACCGACCTCGCGGTCCCGGTAGATCGGGATCAGCGGGTTGCTGACCGCGCCGATCCGGGTTGCCGCGAAATGCAGGACCAGGAACTCGATCCAGTTCGGCAGCTGGAACGACACGACGTCACCGGGTTGAACGCCGAGTTCGAGCAAACCCAGCGCGCAGCGGTCCGTTTCGGCCTGCAGCTCCCGGTAGGTGACCTGCCGGCGGGGGTCGATCGCCGCGGTCTTGTCCGGGGTGCTGGCCGCCGCGTCGTCGAGGAAATCGGTGATGGTCCGGTTCGAGAAGTAGCCCGCCTCGGTGTACTCGTCGATGGTCTCTTGGCTGAGGATCGTGTCGAAGGTCATCGTGACGTCGTTTCAGCTCATCGTGAGACCGCCGCTGACGCTGACGGTCTGGCCGGTGATGTACGCGGCTTCATCGGAGGCGAAGAACGCGACGGCGTTGGCGAGGTCGGACGGGTCGGCGAGCCGGCGGAACGGGATGGCCTTGGTCAGCGCCTCCCGGAGCTTGGGGTTGTCGCCGCCGATGGAGGCGAACAGCGGGGTGTCGGTCGGGCCCGGGCAGACGCAGTTGATGTTGACCTGGTGCCGGGCCATCTCCCGGGCGGTGGCCTTGCTGAACGCGATGACCCCGCCCTTGGCCGCGGAGTAGACCGCCTCGCCGGAGGACCCGACGCGGCCGGCGTCGGAACCCAGGTTCACCACATGCCCGTGACCCTGCGCCGCCATGATCGGCAGCACGGCCTTGGAGGTGTTCAGCACCCCGTACAGGTTGATGGCGATCACCCGGTCCCAGTCGGCCTCGTCGCTGTCCACGAACGGACCGACCTTGTCCCAGCCGGCGTTGTTGACCAGAACGTCGATGCGGCCGAACTTCTCGGTGACCGCGGCGACCATCTCGGTCACCGAGTCCTTGCTGGTGACGTCGACTCGCAGGCCGATGGCACCGCCGCCGAGTTCCTTCGCCGCGGTCTCGGCGGACTGCTGGTCGATGTCGGTGACCACGACGGTGGCGCCCTCCGCGGAGAGTTTGTCGGCGATGCCGCGGCCGATGCCGCGGCCTGCGCCGGTGATGATCGCGACCTTGTCATCAAGCTTGCCCATGGGGGTGACTCCTTTGTCGATTCTGCATTGTCGGGGTGATCGGTTGTCTGGGTGCG
The DNA here is from genome assembly GCA_963709895.1 of uncultured Actinomycetota bacterium. Classification (GTDB taxonomy): domain Bacteria; phylum Actinomycetota; class Actinomycetes; order Mycobacteriales; family Nakamurellaceae; genus Nakamurella. The sequence continues at coordinate 103,923 of CAVPYD010000029.1, forward strand.
GTCGAGCGGGTTACCGCCCCCGGTCCGGTCGGCGTGACCGGCCGGGGGCATCAGCGGCGCGGCGTGCGCCTCAGGGTTCAGGGGGTGTGAAGTCAAGGGTCAGGGCGCGAGGGCCCGGCCCAGCTTCTGCCGGGAAATGATCAGCTTCATGATCTGCGCAGTGCCATCGCCGATCTGCAGGCCGAGGACGTCCCGCAGCCGTTGCTCGATGGGCTTCTCGGTGCGGTACCCGTACTGGCCGTGCAGCAGCAGGCAGGTGTTGATGACGTCGTAGGCGGTCTTCGGGGCCCACCATTTGCACATGGCGGCCTCGGTGGTGTGCGGCAGGCCGGCGTCCTTGAGCCACAGCGTCTGGTAGCACAGCAAACGTGCTGCAGTGAGGAGGGTTTCGGATTCGGCGAGCGGGAACGAGACGCCCTGGTTCTTGCTGATCGGCCGGTCGAACGCCTCGCGCCTCGACACGTATTCCCAGGTTTCGTCGACGGTCTGCTGGGCGGTGCCCACGCACTGCAGGCCGATCAGCGCACGGCTGAAGTCGAAGCCCTGCATGACCTGGGAGAAACCCTGACCGACCTCGCCGAGCACGTTCTCCGCCGGCACCCTGACGTGGTCGAAGTGCGCGGCGCCGCGGGCGACCGCCTTGGTGCCCATGTCGGAGTACGGCTCCTTGGTGACCCCCGGCTGGTTCAGGTCGACCACGAACGCGGTGATGCCGCGCCCCCGCCCTTCGTCGCTGGTGCGGGCGAAGACGACCGCGCCGTTGGCCGGGCCCAGCAGGGACATGGACTTGGCGCCGGTGAGCACCCAGTCCCCGCTGTTTCCGGGGCCGACCCGTTCCGCTCGCAGGCGGGGATTGCCCGCGTCCGAGCCGGCGTGCGGTTCGGACAGACCGATCCCGACGATGCCCTCGCCGCTGGTGATCTGCGGTACCCAGTGCGCGGCGACCTCGGGTCGGGCGTTGCCGGCGAGGATCTGGCCGACGAGCGATCCGACAACCTGCAGGTAGCCGACGTTGAAGTCGCCGGTGGAGATCTGCTCCAGCAGCATGCCGGAGGTCAGCCGGGACACGCCCTGGCCGCCGAGCTCCTTGGAGATCTCGGGGGCGATGAAACCCTTCGCGCCCATCTCCAGCCGGACCTCCTCCTCGATCCGCCCGGCCCTTTCCCGTTCCTGGTATCCGGGGGCCAGCACATCCCGGGCGTACTGGCGGGCCGAGTCCACCAGGGTCTGCTGCTCGGCGGCTAGAGGACTATTCACGACCGATCCAGCCAGTGCGGGCCGAAGGCTCGCGGGAGCGATCGGTTGAGGTGAACTGCATTGGCGGGTGGTGGACCGGCCCGGTGAATAGTCCGAGGATTGATCGGGCATGGCGAAAACTCCATTGTCTTCTCGTTTCTGACGATCGTGATCGGGAGGGCGGATCGGTGCAGATCTCTCAGTGCCAGTTGACGTGCGAGACGAAGTCGGCCGGCCGCTTCTCGGCGAAGGCGGCGGCGCCCTCCAGTCCCTCCGGGGATGCGGTGAACAGGTCCAGCGCGGACATCGCGAGGTTGGACAGCCCGGCCTGGTGATCGGTGTCGGCGTTGAAGGACTGCTTGAGGAACCGCAACGCGGTGGGGCTCTTCTCGGCGATCTCGCGTCCCCAGCTCTTGGCCTCGTCGAGGAGCTGATCGGCCGGCACCACCGCGTTCACCAGACCCCACCGCTCGGCAGTCGCCGCGTCATACAGCCGGCACAGATACCAGATCTCCCGAGCCCGCTTCTCGCCGACAACCCTTGCCAGATAGGCGGAACCGAAGCCGGCGTCGAAGGAGCCGACCTTCGGGCCGGCCTGCCCGAACCGGGCGGTCTCGGACGCGATGCTCAGATCACAGAGCACGTGCAGGACGTGCCCGCCACCGACGGCGATGCCGTTGACGGCCGCGATGACCGGCTTGGGGATGTCCCGGATCAGCTTGTGGAGGTTTCCGATCTCGAACATGCCGCTCTCCGTCGGCCCGTAGTCCCCGGTCTCCGCCCGCTGCTTGACGTCACCGCCGGTGCAGAACGCCTTCTCCCCCTCGCCGGTCAGGATCACCACCTGCACTGCCTTGTCGGCCCACGCCAACCGGAAAGCCTTGATCAGCTCCTCCACCGTCCGACCACGGAACGCGTTGTACCGGTGCGGCCGGTTGATCGTGATCACCCCGACAGGCCCGTCGATCTCGTACCGGATGTCCTCGAACGTCTGCGACATGCTCGTGCCCTTCCACTCCATTGTGCCTGTTGACTGTGTGTTTTTGAATGATCCTTCATTCGATCTGTGATCAGAGTAGAGCCGGGCGGCTCCGCCCGTCAAGGCCCTGGCCGGATTTTTCTTGCCGAGCGATCGGTGGCCGCGGGCATGTTCGCGCTGGCCGGGCGGCTAGTATGAATGTCGGTTCATTCCCCGGCGGGTGCGGAGGGCGGCAACGGTGACCGAGACGGCGACAGATGTCAGGCGGGCCAACCGGGAGGCCCGGGTCGATGCGCGCGTCCGTCGGAGGCGCCGGCAGATCATTGCGGCCGCGACGAATCTCATGCAGCAATCGGGTTTTCACGCCATGTCCATGCAATCGGTCGCCGAACAGGCCGAGGTCAGCGTCGGCCTCATCTACCAGTACTTCGGCAACAAGGAAGACCTACTGCGCGGGGTGGTCGTCGACATCCTGGAGGACTTCCGCGACGAGATCCCCAAGGCCCTCGCCTCGGCCGGCGAAGATCCTGTCGAACGCCTGAAGACCGCGTTTCGCGCCTGCTGCCGCGTTGTCGACGCCAAGCGAGCAGCGGTGAATCTGACCTACCGCGAAAGCAAAACGCTGACACCGGAGGGACTTTCGCAGATCATGGCGCTCGAGTTCGAAACGGCCGAACCCATCCGGGAGGTCTACCGGGAAGGCGTCACCGCGGGTGCGTTCCTCGACATCGATCCCCGTCTGATCGCCCACAACATCCTGCTCACCGCCCACGGCTGGGCCCTCAAACACTGGAACCTGAGCAGCTGGCTCACCCTGGACGAGTACATCGATCAGGAGTTGGCACTGCTGTTGGCATCCGTCAGGGTTCATCCGGCCGGCGCCGCGGAACCGGACGGGCAGGTTCGAACACTCCGGAAGTAGGCCGCGACCGGCGAACCGGTGGGTTGTTAATCAGCAAGACTTGCTTCCGCAGATGGTTATGAACGACTGCGGTCGATGATCAGTTGCCCGACGGCTATTGGCCAATCCCACCCTCGTCGCTGCGCTGCTTGGCGAACTCTGCGAGTCGATCCCAGGCCGGTGATGACGGGGTGCTCAACATTGCGGCGAGCTTGACTACCTTGGGATCAAGGGGTTTTCGAGGTCGGTCCGTTCGTAGTGCCTGGTGATCGGCGAGCCACCGTGCCGTGCGGGCGGCCAATTCGAGCAGTCGCGGATCGTCCGGGGGCCAGTCGAATGCGCTGTCGTAGTCACGGTAGATGGCCGCAAATTCCGGGTCGTCGATCGCGTCGAGTTTGTCGGCCAGCCAGGCTGCTGCCTGGTCGGGTGAGACCGATTGCATCAGGATCCATCCGTCCCGTTCCATCTGCACCGCGCGCCGGCTGACGCCGAGATCGCGGAGCCGGTCGAGATAGCCCACCACCGCTGGACCGAGAAACAGGCGATCACCGGCTCGAAGGTGCGCGAGCCGATCACGCGTGCGCTGGAGGCCTTCAGCCCGGGTCTGCAGACTCCGATCGATCTCGGCGATCGCCGTGCTGAACTGTTCGGGATCCGCGGCAAGGAGGTCCTTGACCCGAGCAAGCGGCACCCCGGCCTCCGCCAGAGTCCTGATCTTCACCAGGGTCAGCGCGTCGGCCGCCGAGTAGCTCCGGTAGCCGGACGAGTCACGCGGCGGCTCGGCGAGCAATCCGAGCCGGTGGTAGTGGCGGATGGCCTTGATCGTCACTCCCGCATAATCGGCGAGGCGGCCGATGGTGATCATGCTCTGGCGGGGCTCCTCATCCACGCTGCTCGCGTCGCGTCATTCGACCCCCGGCGCACCGGAAAACCGCACCGTCGTCAAGGCCATGATAGGAGACGAGAAGCTGACGGGAGTATCCACGGAAGGCGTCGAGCGGCATCCCGGCCGGCGCGAAAAGGTCCCTGCCAACGGGAACGAACCGCCGTGGCGGCACCACGACCGGCCCACCCGCAAATCCGGAGAAAATCCTGGCCTGATCATCATCGAGCGGCTCGTAGACCATCGTTTCCTCGAGTTCACCGTCCACCGCGCGGACGTCCACCCGAAGCTGGTTCGAGCGGTACCTGCCCTCGTAACGTCGGAGGTCTCGACCCGGACCGCCCGGGCGGACGAGTTCCGGAACCGCGACATCGAACTGCTCTTCGAGCAGCCAGAGCAGCAACGTGTCGTGCAAGGCCATCGCCCGAGGATCGTTGCCGAAGGCGGCGAACGCCACGTCGAGCTCGGGCACCACGGCCAGCACGGCCACCCCACCGGGCGACGCTCCCGACATCGACAGCACCGTCGTGGACCCGAATGGGGTCAGTAGCCATCCGAGCCCCATCGGTGGAACGTTCGGCGTCCGCATGTCGTGCCACACCTCGTGCATGCGGCCGATCGACGCCGCCGACAACAGACGTCGGCCGGAGGCGGCCAGGCCGCCGGTCAGCTGCGTCCGGGCAAATGCCACGAGGTCAGCGATCGTCCCGATCGGGGTGGCTCCCGCGGGGGCCCAGGAATCGGGGAGCTTGAACATGTCCGTCCGCCGCTCGCGATTGGTGACGGGATTAGGGAAATGACCAACGGCCGTGCTGCGCAGGATTGCCTTCTCGATCGACGTGCAGGAATCGAGCATGCCCACGGTGGCGAAGATCTCGCGCTCGAGCAGATCGGCATAGGCGGTATTGGTGAGAACCTCGAGCAGCCGCCCGGCCACGATCATTCCCCCGTTGGAATAGCTCACGTATTCACCGGGGTCGAAGAGCACTCCGCAATGCCGACCCAGCGCGCTGAGATAACCCTCGAGTGCGGCGGGTCCATTGGTGTCGACAAAAAGCAGATCTGCGTCGATCCCGTTCGTGTGGGTCAGGAGGTGTCGTACACGGATCCTGCCAGCCGCGTCGGGAGTGGCCAGCTGGAACTCGGGAAGGTAGGTGACAACACGCTCGTCGAGATCGATGACCCCGCGCTCGACCTGCTGCATCACCAAAGTGGCGGTCAGGGTTTTCGTGATCGACCCGAACAGAAATCCGGTATCCCGGCCCATGGGTGCGCCGGTGGCGAGATTGGCGGTGCCATGAGCCACGATGGCCTGGCCGCCGTCATGGTAGACGCCGACCAGATATCCCGGGATTCCGGTCGAGCGGCAATAGTCGGCAACTCGCCGTTCGATCCCGTCGCGATTCTGTCGAGCACGCCGGTCAGCCCGGGCTGGTCTCCCGGCCGGTTCACTGCTCGCGACAAGCCCATCCGTCCGTGCATCTCCATCGGCTGATCCTCTGACCCTGACCCAGGGTCAAGGTCAAGGTGGGCAACCGCACTTCGCAATGCCCGCCATCGAATCGGCGCCGCCGGCGATCCCGGCGGATCCGGCAAGGGCAGCTCGCTGACGACGACGGGTTCGACAACGTCCATACGACCCCGATGACGTCTACCGGTGACCGGGTTTCGCGCCGACGGCACCCGCGACTCTCACGGCAGCGGCGCGGCCCAGATCAGGTGGGTGCCGCCGCCGGCCGGCCGGTCCACGGTGAGGGTGCCGCCGAACACCTGGGTGCGGGTGGACAGATTGTGCAGGCCGCTCCGGGCGACGATGTCCGGGATGCCGATGCCGTTGTCGGCGATGTCGATGACGAGATCGGCGGCGTCGCTTGCCGATCCGTGCTCGGTGGGTTCGTCGATGCCGGCGTGGACAAACCGGTACGGCGCGCTGGGGGTGGTGGACGCCGACGCGACCAACTCCATCGCCGCGTGCACGATCTGCCGCAACGTCACGTCCAGGTTCAACCCGGAGGACACCGCCATCACCGCGTCCAGCAGCGCCCCCATCCGCTCCCGGGTGCCCTCGCACGATCCCTCAGGTGTGCTACTGGATTTCGCTGAGCAGATCCTGCATCCGGGTGCGGGTCGCCTTCTCCCGAACGCGCGCAGCATCACCCCACGGTCTGGGGGCTAGCTGACACCGTCGCCACAGTGCAACAGGCGTCCACGGCCACGTTACCGACGCCGACCGCACCGAGCGATACCCCAAGTGGAGGAGCCTTTGCCGGCACCCAGCGTCACTGTGCGTCCCGCCGCAGCCGTCGCGGGACGGCATGATCATCCACTGAAATCGACGACGACTTTGATGTCGTCCGGGCCTCGGTGCAGCGCATCTGCGATGTTCGACGGCGGCTACCCGGCGAGAGATCAACTGCCCCAGCCAGTTCCGGTCGGCTGCGGTGAGCGCCTGAGCGGCCCGGTAGAAATGCCGCCGGTTGGCGTTCACCGAACCGACGATCACGTTGTTCCGCAGGACGAGCGCCTTCGCCACGTCGGCCGCCGGCAACCCGCTGGTCCGGCCTCCCCCGCCGACACCGGTCAGGCAGACGACGCCGCCGGCCGCGACCTGACTGATCGAGTCCACGATGACCGGTCCGACGCCGGTGCATTCGATGATCACGTCGGGCTCGAATCCGACGTCGGCGACGGACCCGGCGTGGTAGGTGGCGCCCAGTTCGCGGACCAGTCGTGGCTTGGCGCCGTCGGTGACCTGGTCCAGCACATGGATGTCCAGTCCGTGCTGGACGCCGATGAGCGCGGCGAGCAGCCCGATCGGGCCGGCGCCGGTGACCAGGGCCGTGCGCGGTTCCCAGAACGCCCGGGCTCGCATGGCCGCGACCTGCTCCCATGCCTTGGCCACCACGGTGGTCGGTTCCAGCAGCACGCCAAGGATGCCGAGTGAGGGGTCGATCCTGGTGAAGTAGCCCGGCTCGATCCGCCACCGCTGCGACATGAAGCCGTCGATCTGCTTGATCCCGCGCTCGGTGTACAGCCCGTTGCGGCACATGTCCCACTCACCGACCGCGCAATTGGCGCAGGGCACCGGGTCGGGTCGCCGGACCATCCCGACGATCAGGTCACCGCGTCGCAACCCGTCCTGTGGACCGGCATCCAGAACCCGCCCGAGGGACTCGTGGCCCAGGATCAGCCGGTCCCGGCCGGGCGGCGCCCAGCCGTACGCCCCGGACGCGATCTCCACATCCGTGCCGCAGATACCCGCGGCCAGCGCCTGCACCAGAATGGACCCGGTGCCTGCCTCCGGTTCGGGGACGTCCTGATAGGCGACAGATCCCGTGACCCCCGGCAATACCGTGACGGCCTTCACCCCGACATCACCCCACCCGGCCGTCGGCCGTGACCGTCCAGCGGCGCGAGGTCGGGAGACGGCGCGACCACAGTACGTTCCGGATGCGGGTGCATCGCCTTTGCTCCCACCGATGTCGAGCATTTCACCCGCGCCTTCGGTTCAATCTGTTTCGCCGAGATTGCGGGCCAGTTCCTTCTCGTCCTGTTCGGACAGCACTATCTTCAGTAGTCGTCCGCCGTACGGCGCCATGCGCCGGATGAACGTGTCCTGCGTGGTCTCCTCCACCATCACCACCACGGCCGCATTGCCGGGCTGCAGCAGATCCTGGACCTGATCCCGGAATGTGTCGTTGATCCCTGATCTCGGCGAGCTTTCCGATCAGTGCGCCCATCGCACCGCCAAGGGCGGCCCCGAAGAATGGCACGAAGAACAACAGTCCGCATCAACAGCCCCCACAGTGCGCCCGACGCGGCGGCCATGCCGACGATTTTCCGGGGCATTTCCACGTGGGTTTTGCCCTCCGCGTCGACGGTCACGATCGCCACCCCGCGCAAGTCGACGATGAAATCCGCACTGCAGGGCGACAGCCTCGTCATAGGCGGCCCTGGCCTTCACGGGATTGTCGAATCCGATCACGATCAGCGCGGCCATGCAGCCCCCTCCTGTGCACGAGCGACCGGCGCGTTCAAGGCTGGCTCTGCGGTCCCGGTGGCGGGTCGATGCGAAGCAGATGCCACTGCCACGCGTCGAGTTCGACGTACAGCCCGTCGACCAGGTCATCGCCGTCGCGGTCGAAGCTGACGTCCCGGGTCGGGTCCAGCAGTTGCCACCGGTGACCGCGCAGGTCCTGCCACGGTGCCTGCACCCGCCCGGCGGCGGTCCCGTCGCTCAGGTTGACCACGACGAGCCAGCGAGTCTCACCCTCCCAACACCAGGCGAGGAGGTTCTCGAAGCTGGAGTTGCCCGGCCAACCCGACCGGTCGCACAATTCCCAGCGCCCGTCCCGGAACGTCGGGTCAGCCAACGTCGACAGCAGGGTTCGGTAGAACTTCGCGACGGCATCGTCGGCCGGTTCGCCGGGGAACCGGCCGAGGAACACCGGGAGCCGCACCCGCCGCCCCTGCAGTTGACCCTCGTGGACCAGGCGCGCCCCGGTCTGGGTCAGCGTCGCCACCGCGGCTGCCGGTGCCCGCCGGTCGCCGAACGCCGCCGCGGCCCTGGGCTCGTCGTGGTTCTCCACGAACCGGACCAAGGCATTCTGATAGCTGTGGTCGGCCAGCAGGTGTTGCCGCACCTGCTCAGCACTGCCACCGAGAATGCGGTCGTACAAACGCTTGTCGTAGCAGTAGTCGAAGCCCTGCTGCATCAGGGGCCATTCCAGGTCCCAGTACGCCTCGGCCAGGAACAGGAACCCCGGGTATGACGCTCGGACAGCGCCGATCACGGTTGGCCAGTATTCGGTACTGGGCGGCTCGCCGACCCGTGCTCCCCAGGTGCGGGCGAACACGTCGTTCATCACCAACATCGCCATATCGCACCGCACCCCGTCGCACTGGGCGGCGATCGATACTCACCGTCTGCACCGCGGCCGACCGCAGGCCGGGGTCGAAGGCGTTGAGCTGCACGACATCCGGCCACGCCGGGAAGTAGGGGTCCCGCCCGTTGGCCAGGACCCGGCTACCCACTTCGACGAAAGAGGCGGGATCGGCAGCCAGGTCCTGATCGCTCCCGGCAACGAAAAGCCCAGGACTGTCGGAAGCCCAGGGATGGTCGGGGGCGACATGGTTCGGCACGAAATCCAGGATCAACCGGATACCGCGAGAGGCCAGCGCCTCCCGGGAGGCGGCCAGGCCGGCCGGGCCACCGAGGTGATCGTCGACGATGTACTCGCGGATGCAGTACGGCGATCCGACGACATCGGTGGGGCGCCAATCGGGCAGCGCGGACTGGAATGCGGCGAGCAGATCGGCGTTGGCCAGTGCGATCGTGATACCGATAGGGCTGCGCTGCCACACCCCCATCAACCAGACCGCGTCGAACCCCAGGCCGGCAATGTCGTCCCAGTACCGCGTCGGGACGGTACCCAGATCGATCCCGCGCCCCTCCGCCGTGCTGATCGAGTCCAGCCACGCCCAGGTGTTGATCTCGTAGATGAAGGGGTGCGCGACCGGCCCTGGCGGGCCGTGAGGTGTGCGGTGCAACGCTTCAGGGCGTGACATCGGCGCCCGCTTCCGGTGCCGTCGCGACGGTCAGCATCACGCCCGGGTCGTCATGGAAGATCCTCCGCCGGCTCTGCCGTGGTGGGTCCAGGATCAGATCCGCAACCAGGGCGGTCCATCCGGTCTGGTGCATGGCGCCCAGGCCGGCGCCGTTGTCGCCGTGGAAGTACTCGTAGAACAGCAGGTTGTCCTTCCACGCGGGGTCCTCCTGCAGCCGTTGGACGGCACCGTAAACGGGTCGCCGGCCGTCCGGCCCGGGGAGCCAAATAGACACCAGACGGTCGGCGAGGTCACCGGCGACCTCCCGCAGCGTCAGCTGCCGGCCCGACCCGGTGGGGTATTCGATGGTGAAATCCGGGCCGAAGAACTGGTCGTACTGCAGCAGCGCCCGGATCACCAGGTAATTGACCGGGAACCACACCGGTCCCCGCCAGTTGGAGTTACCGCCGTACATCGCCGTGCGGGATTCGGCGGGTTCATACTCGATCGTCGCGCCGGGCAGTCCGGGCACGGTGTACGGCGTGGTGTGCCGCTTGGAAATCGACCGCAGCCCGTGCGGCGACAGGAAGGCCTCCTCGTCAAAAAGGGTGCCGAGGATCCTGGCGAGTTTGTCCGCGGGAACCACCGAGAGCAGCAGCCGCCGGGCGTCCCCGGCACCCCGGACCCGCCAGTCCAGCATCTCGTGCCGATCGGCCTGTTCCATCCGGCGGGCGAACCGTTTGCGCAGCCGGGCGATCCGCTCGGTGTCACCGGTCGGCAGCGAGATCGCAGGCAACGCCGGGATCACCCCGACCAGGGTCTGCACCCTGATGGGCTCCCGGTTCCCTGATGGGCCGGTGAGCTGATCGTAGAAGAACCCGTCTTCGGCGTCGTAGCACCCGGAGTCCTCCAGCGCGTCCATGATCAGCACCGTTTGTTCCAGGAACTTCACCACCATGTCCTCATAAGCGGCGTCGTGTTCGGCGAGGGTGACGGCCAGGGTCAGCATCGCCATCGAGTAGTACGCCATCCACGCAGTGCCGTCGGCCTGGTCCAGGCTGAACCCGGGCGGCAGGTGCGAACGGTCGATCGGGCTGATGTTGTCCAACCCCAGGAACCCGCCCCCGAACAGGTTGTTCCCGTCGGGATCCTGCCGGTTCAGCCACCAGGTGAAGTTCAGCAGCAGCTTGTGGAACACCCGCTTGAGGAAATCCAGGTCGGTGCCGCCGTCGATGACGAACACCCGGATCGCGGCCAACGCATGGACCGGAGGGTTGACGTCGTCGAAGCTCCACTCGTAGGCCGGCAACGCCCCGTTCGGGTGCAGGAACCATTCCCGCAGCAGGACCAGCAACTGGTACTTCGCGAACGCCGGGTCCAGATGCGCCCAGCTGATCGTGTGGAACGCCAGGTCCCAGGCGGCGAACCACGGGTACTCCCACGGGTCGGGCATCGCCAGCACGTCGAAGGAATCCAGGTGCCGCCACCCGGTGTTCCGACCGGCGCGGTGCCCACCGGGCGGCGCCGGCTGCCCCGGATCACCGTCCAGCCACCGGTTCACCCGGTACGGATACATCTGTTTGCTCCAGACCAGCCCGGCGCAGGACTGCCGCAGCACCCGCATCCGTTCCGGGTCCGTGTCCGCAGGGGCGATCGCCGCGAAGAACTCGTCCGCCTCCCGCTCCCGGCTGGCCATCACGTCATCGAAGAAACCGCCGTACCAGGGATCCGTCGCGGCGGTCTGGTCCGGGACGGGCGCGGCAGCGTCCGGACGGTGCAACCGCAGCCGCAGCTCCACCCGGCCACCACCCGGCACGCTCACCCGGTACCACCAGGCCGCCTTCGTCCCGGTGTTCTGCGGGTTCACCGTCTCCGCACCGGCGACCACGTGATCGTTGATCCCGTCCTTGGGATAGTCGGTGATCGGCGCGGCCCCGAACAATTTGGCGGTGTTCGTCTCGTTGTCACAGAACACCGCCCGCGGTGGCACTCCCTCCGCGGTGATGGCGGCGTCCAGGCGATACCCGGACAACCGAGGGTGCTGGACGGCGATGCCGTCCCCGTCCAGGAACAGGGCCGGCGGCTCCTCCCCGGCGACCCGCCAGGTGTTGCGAAACCACAACGTCGGCAACACCGACAGGGCCGCCTCATCGGCGGCGTGGTTCTCGATGGTGATCCGGGCGAGGACATCGGTCGGTGAGGCCTTCGCATACGCGACATCCACCGACCAGTAACGGTTGTCGTCGAACACTCCGGTGTCCAGCAGCTCGAACTCCGGTTCGTCCCGGGACCGGCGGGCGTTCTCCTCGACAAGCCGCTGATACGGGAACGCCGCCTGCGGGTAGTGGTACCGCCAGCGCAGCCAGGCGTGGCTGGGTAGCGCATCCATATACCACCAGTAGTCCTTGACGTCCTCACCGTGGTTGCCCTGCGGGCCGGTCAGCCCGAACATCCGCTCCTTCAGGATCGGGTCCGCGCCGTTCCACAACGCCAACCCCAGGCACAGGTCGTGATGAATGTCGGACAGCCCCGCCATGCCGTCCTCGTTCCACCGGTACGCGCGGGACCGCGCATGATCATGCGGGAAGAAGCTCCAGGCGTCGCCGCCGTCGCTGTAGTCCTCCCGGACGGTCCCCCACGCTCGCTCCGACAGGTACGGACCCCACTCGTACCAGGGATTCGCCGCGAACAGGTCGTCCTCCGCCGGCCCGGTGGCCTCCGCCAGCCGGGCGTGATCGGCGCTCGTTGTCTCGGGTGTGGCGGGCGTCGTCGTATCGGTCATGGGGTCCTCTTCCCGGAAGGGCGGCGGCACGTCAACAATCCGGCAAACGACGGTGCCGACCCGAGAACTCGAGCACACCCTCGGCAACCGACAACGGGATTGCGACCAACAAATGCACTTCGCCGACAAAGGTTTCGCTGGGACCTCTCGTGCGCGCCATGTTCCGCGAGATCCCGGCATTCGACCCGTTCCGGCACCGCACGATCCTAGGAGGCTGAACCGTCCTGGCCAGGCCGGAAATCGGCCATGCATTCACAATTCACTCAGCATTCATCTGCAGCTGGGTCCGGCGCGACACACTGAGCGGACCACACCCGCCGCCAACGGCGGGAGCGGGCCCACCACCCGCCAGAGGATGGGGCCCCGCGCGGTCATGGAGTGACCGAACGCCTGAGAATGTCCTTTCCGGACGTGAACGCCGACGAGGTGGAACCCGCGGTGCGCCGCTCCTACGAGCAGTTCAACGCCAACCCGATCCGGGAATTCGTGCCGGTGATCGACGAACGGATGGCTCGGGAGGGACTCCGGCCGCGCTCGCGCTCAAAGTTCGTGACGCCGGGTTAACACTGCAGCAACATCGCGCCGCGCTGTCCCCACCGTGCCCGGTTAGCCAGGGGCTCAGCTAACCTGCTAACAGGTGAGGCGCACCTCGAGTTCGGATCGGTCGGCATCGGAACGGTTCCGCACCGTCGGAGGAGTTCATGACGTCATGACGGAAGGTTCGAGCGAGGCGACGACACGGCCGTACCCCGACGCCCCACCGGACCCTGCGCAGGTCATCCGTCCGTCGTGGCCGGCGTGGATCGGTCCCACGGCGTGGCCCGCGATAGCGTCGAACTTCCGCCGCATCCAGGCTGCTTCGGCGACCCACCCGGTGCGAAAGGACCCTCGGCAACGGGTCCGGCTGCGCTCCGGGGATCAGGTGACGATTCGGCCACTTTGCCCGCAGGACGCGGCAGCCCTGGCCACCGCGGTAGAGCGGCTGAGCGCCCTCTCGCGGTACCGCCGATTCCACTCCACGCTGCCACGGCTGACCGACGAAATGATCACGTACTTCACCGAGATCGACCACCACGACCACGAAGCACTGGTTGCCGTGGTACCCGGGACGGGCGGGATCATCGTCGGCGTCGCCCGGTTCATCCGCGACCCCGCACATCCGCACACCGCGGAAGTGGCTGTCGTGGTTGCCGACTCATGGCAACGGCGCGGCCTGGGTACCGTGCTGCTGAGGCGACTCGCACGACGTGCGAACGAAGTCGGTGTCCGCTCCATCACCGGCGACATCCTGGCGGAGAACCACCCGACCATCAAGCTCGCGCGGCGGTTGGGGGCCCGACCCATCGCCAACCACGGGTCGACGATGACCACCTCCATCGACATCACCCAGGTGGCAGTCGAAGATTCCGATGCCGGCTCCGCGCTGAGCACATTGGTGGCCGCCGAAGTCGCTGCGGGACTGCGGCTGATCCACTCGATGCTCGACTGTTCCGTTGTCCTCATCCGTCTATTCGTCGTGCCCATCAGTCAAACCGCTTGGCCGACATCGCAACTCATCCATCTCGACGGCCACGATCCGCACCTCCGGGGCGTCCTCAACTGATGCGAAAGAGACGTCAGACATGGTCACCAGGATCTGCCGCCGACTGGATGCCAGCATCGATGACGGTGCCGATCACAGATGGTGCAGCATTTCTCGGGATACCGGCACAGGTGGAGCACCTTGGAATAGGGATCGCTCGGCACGTCGGCGAGGGTGGTGATCCCGCGGCCGGGCACTGGAGTCCGGCGAAGCCTGAGGGTGAGAGATGGCACGTGTTCTCCTTCGGCAAGCAAGAACCCCCGGTGTCCCAACGCCGGGGGTTCACTGTCCATTGTCGCACTACTGACGGGTGACTCGGCTGTGATTCACGTTGCGCCGCAACGAACCCCATTGGGCTATTGGATGGGCAGCACGGTCGGGTCAGGCGCCCGAGCCCGTCGCCCCGGCATGTCCGACCGGCCGTTTCCGCCGACGTTGCGCCGCGGACACTGCCGACAGGAACCGACCGAGGGTCTGTCCCGGTCGGACACCGCGACTGCGCGAGGGCGGCCCGGTGGGACCGGTGCCGGCATCTGTAACAGGCCATTGTCGACGTCGTACCCGTTGGTTGCCTCGATCAGCCTCCAGCGGGCGGGGGTATCGCTGCGGTGATTCGGCGTCATGGTCATTCCTCTCGTGGCCGTGCTTCGGGGCACCGGGCAACTACGCGACGATCAATGACGGCATGGTCGAAATGCCGGCTCCGGTCGTCGAACCCGCTCTACCGGACTTCCGCCCGATGCGGTGCCGGACCGGCGCCCATCACGAGCATTCCCGATCCCAGATCAACCTCGTAGAAAGGCGTCGGCGCCGGTTGCTCATCGACGGCAAATGGTGTCATCCGACACCGCCCCCCGCCACGGGTCTGGCCCACCGCGCAATAGGGAAGGACAAATCGACCGAAATAGCCGCGATGATCGGCGGTGCAGCGCGGTCCGGCCGAATGCCGCGGCACGAATACCTGCTCGCCGGACGGCAGCGCGAGAACGAAGGACGTTTCCGGCCAGTCCAGGTGAACCCGGTCGATCAACCCGTCGATCAACGCGGGTATGCGCTCGGGGACGAACTGTCCAGCACGCGGCCGCGCCGGTCGCCGCCAGCCTGTGCGGGTGTAGGTCGCCTGTTCCGGAATCCGACGGTCGGCGTTGATGCCCACGAGGAATCGGGATGTCGTCATGACCTGATGGTGGACTGCTGTCACGGAGGGAACGCGAAGGTCGGGTGCCCATCAGGTGACGCGACGATGAAGCTCTGTACTCGGCGCACGGGATCGGGCGGTTCAAGGGTCACCGGCGGACCCGCTCGACGGTGTCAGGTCACCGGGGATTCGCGCTTTGTCTACCTTCCGTCGGCGAAAAGCACGCCTGGATGTCACCCGATGGGTTGATCGTCTGACGGTCACTCTTCCCCTGGAGGATCAATGCGTTCATCTCGAACCCGCCGCTGCATGATCACCGCCTCGCTGGCGCTGACCCTGGTGGCCGCATCGACGGTTCCGGCCGCCGGCGGCTCGCCAACGGACGTCTCGGGCGAATCGCGGTCGCAGGACGGCTGGTCGCTGACGTCGGTGCCCGCCGCCAACCCCAAGACTCCAGGTGTGATCAGCCCGGATGTGCTGTCACCGGAACTGAGCCAGGTCGCACTGGTGCAGGGCGCGACCCGGTTGGAGAACCCGACCGCGCAGGTGCCGTACTACGGGTACGACGGGGACCAACCCGCGTTGATCCCGTTGCCGACCGCGCCAACCACGGAGGCGCACAAGACCGAACCGGACAAGAACACCTACCTGGTCGTCAAGAACGGTCTGCCCGGCGCCGACGCCGGCTACCGGTACGGCACCAGGTTCCTGTTCCAGGGCCACGAATCCGGCAAGCCCGGGTACATCACCCGGGTCAACCTCGACGCGGACGCCGCGCACCGGGTCACCCTGCTCGCGACCCAGGACTCCTCAGGTGCCGACCTGCCCGATTTCGACGGCTCGACGTGGGACCCGTTCGCCGGCAAATTGCTGTTCACCGCGGAACTCGGCAACGCCGGCGGTGTCTGGCAATCCGACCTGGCGGTGCCCGCCACGGTGCAGGACATCTCCGGGGTCACCGGGCGCGGCGGGTATGAAGGCGTGCAGAACGACCGCATCGGGAACGTCTATCTTGTCGAGGATGTCGGTGGCAAGGCCGGACTCGACCACGCCGAACAGCAAGCAGCCCAACTCTTTCGTGTACCGCCTCGAGCCCACCGACCGCACCGACCTGACCAAGGGCGGCCGGCTCCAGGTCCTGCAGGTGATCAACGGGAACCATCCGATTGTCTTCTCCTCGCAGGCCAACGACGCCGACATCCTCGGCCAGGACATCGCCGACCTGCACACCTACGGCAAGACCTTCACCACCCGCTGGGTCACCATCCACGACACGGCGACGGCCGGCAGCACGCCGTTCGACGCGAACGCCGCTGCCAAGGCCGCTGGCGGCACGGCGTTCAAACGCCCGGAGAACGGGGTGTTCGCACCGGACGGCAGCTTCCGCGACTTCTACTTCACCGAGACCGGTGACACCAATGCCGACACCGAGGCAGGCGCCGCGCACGGCGGTTTCGGCGCGATCATGCACCTGTCCCAGAACCCCAGGACCGACACCGGGCACCTGACGATGCTGTTCCGCGGCGACGTCACGCACACCGGACTGGACAACATCTCCTTCGTCGGCCGCCACCAACTCGTCGCGGTCGAGGACGCCGGCGACGGCCTGCACACCCAACGCAACGCGCTCGACTCGGGCTACCTGTTCGACACCACGGTTGACTACGGAACCGGCGCCCAGCCCACCCGGGTGCTCGCCCAGGGCCGCGATGCCTCGGCCACCATCGACTCGGCGTGCGGATCGGCGTGCGGCAACGACGGCGACAACGAGATCACCGGCATCCACACCTCGAACGGTGACCCCAGCACCCGCGGCATCCTGGGTACCCAGACACCCCAGCCGTTCCGGAACGGCTGGCGGGTGTTCTACACCCGCCAGCACGGGGACAACGTGACCTTCGAGGTCATCCCGAACCCGAGCGCTGCGAGCAGTCGGCACTGAACCGGCGGTGCCGCGACAGCCTACGGCCGTCGCGGCACCCCCACCCACCGCAGCGGTGTGCGGCCACGCGGTCGCCCACCACCTGTCAATCAAGGAGCGACAATGCGCATGCGACCCACGATCGCCGCGACACTCGCGGTCTGTCTGTTGATGGCGGGCGGGGTGTCCCTGGCCGACAGCACTGCCGACGCGTCCCGCGGCGATCGCGGGACCGGTCGCGACTCGTTCACGTTCGCGGTGATCGGTGACATCCCTTACGGGGATGCGCAGTTCGCCGCATTCCCCGGCCGGATCGACCAGCTCAACGCCGACCGCCAGGTGCAGTTGGTCGATCATCTCGGGGACATCAAGAGCGGCTCCTCGGTCTGCAGCGACGACTACTTCGCCGCGATCCGGACGCAGTTCGACCGGTTCATCGATCCCCTGGTCTACACACCGGGCGACAATGAATGGACCGACTGCCACCGCCCGAACAACGGCGGCTACAACCCGCTGGAACGCCTGGACAAGGTCCGCGCCACCTTCTTCCCCGCTCCCGGCCGGACCCTCGGCCGGCACCAGGCGAAGGTGACCTCGCAGGCGGATCAAGGCTTGCCGGAGAACCTGCGCTACGACCGAGCCGGAGTCTCGTTCGCCGCGGTACACATCGTCGGCAGCAACAACAGCCTCGCTCCTTGGACGGGGAACACCGCCCCGACCCCGGAGCAGACCTCCGAGGTGCTGGGCCGGACAGCGGCGGACATCGGATTGATCCGCGGCACGTTCACCCACGCCCGCAGCACCCGGGCACGCGCCGTCGTGCTGCTCACCCAGGCGGACATGTTCGATCCGACCGTCACCGGCCCGCATTTCTCCGACTATTTCGGCTTCCAGCCGATCGTCCGGGCGATCGCCGAGGAATCTGCACGGTTCACCGGACCGGTGTACCTGTTCAACGGCGACAGCCACGTTTTCAACCAGGACCACCCGCTCGGCGTGGGGTCACCGTGGCTGGCGTTCTACGGCGTGAACGCGCCGGCCAGCAACCTCACCCGCGTCACCGTCGAGGGGTCGACAGACGTCGATGAATGGGTCAAGGTCACCGTCGGCAAACACGACCCCGCCGTACTGACCATCCAGCGGATACCGTTCAGCTGACCGGGCAGGGGTGGCCGAACCGTCCGTCCGAACGGCGGATCCACCGCCACCCCAGGTCCAACTCCACGGGCTCACCCCCGGCAGCTTGGCTCCCCCTTTGGTGAACGGGGCGGACGGCTGGCACGAT
This sequence comes from uncultured Actinomycetota bacterium, assembly GCA_963709895.1. Classification (GTDB taxonomy): domain Bacteria; phylum Actinomycetota; class Actinomycetes; order Mycobacteriales; family Nakamurellaceae; genus Nakamurella. The sequence continues at coordinate 122,177 of CAVPYD010000029.1, forward strand.
GCAGCGATGGACACCGGAAAGCCCGAACACGAAGCGCGGGCATTGGAGGAAGTCGTCGAGAGGCTGGTCGCCCGTTTTCCGGGCGTGGCTGAGGACCGCGTGCGCGAGGCCGTGACGACTGCGCACCAGGAATTTGCGGACCGGCCGATCCGGGACTTCGTGCCCGTCTTCGTCGAGCGAACGGCGCGGGATGAGCTGAGCCGCCTCCCAACGGAGTGATGGCGCACCAACCACCAGCGCCGCGAGGGAGGGGCGCCCCGCCGTCGGACTAACGACACGGGCGGACGTGCGCGGGCCCGGCCGAGAACCCGCTCCCAGGATTGGGGTAATCTTCGAGGCACTTTGCGCCTCTTTGTCGGGTTCATCGCGACTTTGTGGCAATGTCACCATCTGTTCACCACGACGGGCCATCATCAGGAACAGGTGCTCGCACTGCGGCGGGCATTTCCTGGGGGACAGATGACGACATGAATGGGTTGACATCGGGATTCGAGCCTCGCGGTGAACCGGAATGACCATTTCGCATCCCGCGAGGCAGGTCAGTCGCCCCGCGTCGCCCACGGGGCACGATCCCCGAGACATCCCCAATGTCGATGACAGAACCACCTTCGTCGCGGCGCTGAGGCAGCGGCTCCGGCGAGCCAAGGCGGTCCGTGAACTGAAGCGCCTCATTCGAATCGCCCCCACCGCGACGATTCGGAATGATCTCATGACGATCGCGGCCCGCAACGAACGATTCAATTGACCTGACTCGCCGGCCGCGAATACGAAGGGCCGAAACCTATCGCAGCACAGCTGGTGGCGGGGCCGAGCGAACGGCGAGATCCCTCCGTGGGGATGCCCCGCGGCGGCCAGGCCCTGCTTGGCTCCGATCAGCCGAAGCGACCGGAAATGTAGTCCTCGGTGGCCTTTTCGGTCGGGTTGGAGAAGATCTTCGCGGTGTCGTCGTATTCGACGAGCTTTCCGGGTTGTCCGACGCCGGCGAGGTTGAAGAAGGCGGTGCGGTCGGAGACCCTGGCGGCCTGCTGCATGTTGTGGGTGACGATCACAATGGTGTAGCTGGATTTCAGCTCGCTGATGAGGTCTTCGATGGCCAAGGTGGAGATGGGGTCCAGCGCCGAGCAGGGCTCGTCCATCAGCAGCACGGAAGGCTGGACGGCGATGGCCCTGGCGATGCAGAGTCGTTGTTGCTGCCCGCCGGACAGCCCGGCCCCGGGGCGGTTCAGCCGCTGCTTGACCTCCTCCCACAGGTTCGCACCCTTGAGGGAGCGTTCGACGATGTCGTCGGTTTCGCTCTTGTTCTTGCGGGACCCGGCGATCTTGTACCCGGCAATGACGTTGTCGTAGATCGACATGGTGGGAAACGGGTTCGCCTTCTGGAAAACCATGCCCACCGTGCGGCGGACATTCACCGGGTCGACGCCCGGGCCGTAGAGGTCCTCCCCGTCGAGCATGACAGAGCCGCTGACCCGGCCGCCGGGAATCACCTCGTGCATCCGGTTGAGCACCCGCAGGAAGGTCGACTTCCCGCAACCGGACGGACCGATGAACGCGGTGACCGTGAGCGGGGCGATGTTGATCGACGCGCCCTCGACGGCCAGGAAATCGCTGTAGTAGACGTTGACATCGTCGACGTCGATACGCTTTGCCATAGCGGGTCTGCAACTTTCAGTTCGTGACGGCGGACCGTCGCGGATCAGGGACGGCGGTCAGCGGGCCTTGGGCTGGAACAGTTTGGCCAACAGTCGGGCGCCCACGTTGAGGATCAGCACCAGCAGCACCAGGGTGAGCGCCGCACCCCAGGCGCGTGCCTCGGTGAGGTCGTTCGAGGTGGTCCCGGCCCGCTTCCCGAGCTGGTCCCAGACGAGCATCGGCAGGGTGGCCATGTCCCCGGAGAACGGGTCGTAGTTGATGCGGGCGGTGTACCCGACGAGCAGGATCAGCGGTGCGGTCTCTCCGGTGATCCGGGCGATCGCCAGCAGCGACGAGGTGATCAGCCCGGACATCGCGGTGGGCAGAACGATTTTCAGGATGGTCCGCCATTTCGGTACCCCGAGGGCGTAGGACGCCTCCCGAAGGTCACGCGGCACCAGTTTCAGCATTTCCTCCGACGACCGCACGGCGACCGGAATCATCAGGATCGCCAGGGCCAGCGCACCGGCGAACCCGAACGGGCGCATGCCGAAGCCGAGCAGCAGGAAGGTGTACACGAACAGGCCGGCGACGATCGACGGCACACCGGTCATCACGTCGACGAAGAACGTCACCGCCCTGGCGAACCTGCCCCGCCCGTACTCGACCAGGTAGATCGCGGTGAAGATACCGATCGGCAACGCGATCACCGACGCGATCGCGACAAGTTCCAGCGTCCCGATCAGCGCGTGATAAAGCCCGCCGCCCTCCTGCCGGCTGGTGACCCCGTTCATCGACTTGGTGAAGAAGTCGGCGCTGAACACGCTGAAACCCTTGACACCGATATAGAACAGGATGAGCAGCAACGGGACGACCGCGGCCACGAAGCTGGCGTAGATCAGGGTGGACGCGAACCGGTCCTTGGCCCGGCGACGTCCCTCCACCGAGAACGACCAGGCCGTGAAGCCGGCGACAAACAGCAGCGCCGCCGTCCAGAACGCGGTGCCCCACCCGGTCCAGGACAGCAGCCACCGCAGGCCGAGCGCGACCGCGATGGCCGCCGCGCCGGCGGCGTAAGGCGCCCACTTGGGCAACCGTGCGCCGACCAGCGAAGAGACCTGGGCGTCCTTCGGCTTACCGTCGAGCGGCCCCGGAACCTCAATCGTCGAACTGGCTTCGGCGTGGTGGCTCATGCGGTGAACTCCTTCCGGCGGGCGATGATGATCCTGGCCGCGGTGTTGACCGCCAAGGTGATGACGAACAGGAACAGCCCGGCGGCGATGAGGGCGGCGATCGCGACCGGCGAGCCGCCGGCCTCGCCGAACTTCAGCGCGATGGTCGAGGCGAAGGTGTCGCCGCCCGGTTCGGTGAGATGCCAATTGATCGTGTAGCCGGAGTTCAACACCAACGCCACCGCGATGGTCTCGCCCAACGCGCGGCCCAGTCCCAGCATCGACGCGGAAATGATCCCGGCCCTGCCGAACGGCAAGACCGCGGTGCGGATCATCTCCCACTTCGTCGCGCCCAGAGCCCATGCGGCGTCGATGGTTTCCCGCGGAACCTGCAGGAACACCTCGCGGGTCACGGCCGACACAATCGGAATGATCATGATCGCCAGGATCGCGCCGGCGATCAGCAGGTCCTTGCCGTACTGGCCTGCGGTGGTCGCCGTCTGATTCTTGAAGATCGGAATCCAACCCAGATACGTGGACAGCCACATCTGGAAACCCTGGGTGTTCGGAATCAGGAAATACAGCCCCCACATGCCGAACACCAACGACGGAACCGCCGCCAGCAGATCGATCAACCCGCCGAGCGCCGTCGCCGCCCGACGCTGAGCGTAATGCGCGATGAACAACGCGACACCGACGGCAACTGGCACGCCGACCACCATTGCGATGATCGAGGACACGATCGTCCCGAAGAACACCGCGGCCATCCCGAACACGGGCGGGTCGCCCTGCGGGTTCCAGGTCTGGGTGGTGAAGATGTTCCCGGTGTCCTCGGTGAACGCCGGGATCGCCTTCCAGATCAGGAAGATCGCGATCGCCGCCATGATCACCAACAGCAGGCCGCCCGACCCCGCGGCGAGCGCCTTGAAGACCCGGTCACCCATCCGCACCGAGCTGCCGGAAATGCCGCCCTCCGCCGGCCGGCCGTCCGGGGTCAGCCCGCCGGTCGCCCGGACATCCTCCGCGTCCGGCTCCAGGTCACCGATCGGCAACGCCCCCGGCACACCTCGCGCGGCGACCTGGAAACGCTCATCCCTCATCGGGTCGTGTTCAGTCATCTCTGCCATGGAGTTCGTGCCACCTCTGCGGGTTTGCCGTGACGCTCACAACGACTAGGCCTGACGACGCGGGCGGCGCCCAGGAGCGCCGCGCCGGGTCACCGGGCAACGGGTGGGGGCCAATCACGTCGTCCGGCGGCGCCGACCCGGCCGCGGATGCTGCCCGCGACCGGGTCGACCGGAGGGATCGCCTATCTTTGCGGCGAATCCACACTCTGCACCGCCGGATTCAGTGTGAAACTCAACTGATCGACTGCACCGAAGCGATGACCTGCGTCTGGATCGACGCGGGCAACGGAGCGGCACCGAGCTGGTCCAGGCTCGCCTGACCGTCGGTCGAGGTGTAGCCGAGGAACGACTTCAACGCCGGGCCGACGTCTCCGGTGTTGCCGGCCGAGCAGACGATCTCGTACGTCACCAGCACCACCGGGTAGACACCCGGCGTCTTCGTGGCGTAGTCCAACTTCAGCGCCAGGTCCTTCCCGGTGCCGGTGACCGTCGCCGCCGCGACGGCCTGACCCGCGGACTCCGCGGACAGCTCGACCGCGCCGCCGCCGTTGTCGATCTGCGCCACCGACAACCCGTCGTCCTGCGCGAAACCCCACTCGACGTAGCCGATGGCCCCGTCGGTGCTCTTGATCTGCTTGGACACCCCGTCACTGCCCTGGGCGGCGACACCGCCGGGTGCTGACCAGGACTTTCCACCCGGGAACGTCCACGCGGTCGGCGCCGCAGCAGTGAGGTACTTGGTGAAGTTGTCCGTGGTGCCCGAGTCCTCGGCGCGGTGCACCGCCTGGATCGCCAGGCTCGGCAGGGTCACCCCCGGGTTGATCGCCGCGATCTTCGGGTCATTCCAATTCGCGATCGAGCCGCCGAAAATCCCGGCCAGCACCTCCGGGGTGAGGATCAGCTTGTCCACCCCGGACAGGTTGTAGGCCAAGGCGATCGGCCCGGTCACCATCGGCAGGTTGATCGCGTCGTTGCCGGCGCAGCGGGTGCTCTTGGCCTGCGACGCCTGGTCGGCGTTCAGCGCCGAGTCGGAGCCGGCGAAGTCGACCTGGTTCGCGATGAAATCGGAGATACCCTTCCCCGATCCACCGCCGCCGTACGCATTGAGGTTCGCGCCGCACTTGCTGTTGTAGTCAGAGATCCACTGCTCCATCACCTTGCCCTGTGCGGTCGACCCGGAGGAGCGCAGGGTGCCGGCGACGCAGCTGAAACCCGACCCCTCGAACGTCGGAGCGGCCCCACCGGCAGCACTGGACACCGCCGCGCTCGCACCGGACGCGGCCGACGACGCCGCAGACCCCGCCGCCGAGGCGGCCGACGTGGCGGCCGCAGCAGCGGACGTGGTGCTTGCCGTGTTGTTGTCACTACCGCAAGCACTGAGCGTCAACGCGCCCACCGCCATCAGAGCAACGAGCCCGGACATTCGCGTGATCTTCACGCATTCCTCCATCGAGAGTTACGACTTCTCACGGGTACAGCCCCCCGGTTCGGGGGGACGGCCACTTTTGGCCGACAACGTTGGACCGTATGGGGGTTGGGTAGACGGCAGGGTCCGCTCAGGTGAACGGGCGGTGAACCGCTGCCTCCAAAGTCACGGGCGAGCGACCATCAGGAGCCGGTCGCTGCGGCGGTCTCGGCGAGAACGGCTCTCGGCGGCACGATCAACTGGTAGCCGATGCCGCGGACCGAGCGCAGCCAATCCTCACCGGGACCGGCCGGGAATCGCCGGCGGATCCGGGCCAGATGAACGTTCAGGCTGTTGCTCGGCACTTGAGCGTGCTCACCCCACGCTGCGGAGACCAACTCGCGGCGGGTGACGATCTCGCCGTGCCGCTCGGCCAGAAAGCGCAACAACATGTATTCCATCGCCGGAATCAACGCCTCGACTCCGTCCACCCAGATCCGGGTTGCAGCGCCATCCACTCGCAGCCGCCCCACGTCGACAGGCATGGGCCGGACACGGAACGCACCCTCGCCGGTGCTGCTGGAATCCATCAATCGCAGCACCGCCTCCGGGGAGAACGGCCGCCGGACCACCGCCGTCGCGCCTGCAGCCAGCACCTCGGCGCCAACCTGCAGCACGCCGTTGTCCAGTCCGACGATCACCGGGGTGTCCGGGTCGACCTGCCGCAGGGCCACCAGGAAGTCGACCGGTCCCAGCACCCCGCCGGCGTCGCCGACCACCACCATGTCTGGCCGGGATTGACCGGCTCGGGCCAGTGCAACTGCCAGATCGGCGCAGAACAGCACATCGATGGCCTGCCCGCTCCACGCCTCGAGCAGTCGGTCGGCCTCGGCCCGCCCACACGCCAACAGCACCAGCAAACGCTCCGACGACCGCGACGGCCCGACCCGCCACACCGCGCGCGAATGCGAGTCCCGCCGAGATTCGGACCCGTTGGAAACTTCAGGGCTGGACATCCGCGCCACTCTGACTTTCACCTCACACCCGGGTGCGGTCGACGAGACAAACGGCCGCAGGCATCTCCCCGCGACCGAACGCAGCGAACCACCCGAAGGTGAACATCACGTGGACAAGGCACCGCTAGGCGATGAAGCCCGTCAGCATCCCGAGTCGAGGGGATCGGCGATCCACGTCCTCCTCGCTGACGACTCGCCGCGGGCAGCGGCCATGGGAATCCTGCGCTCGCGTCCTGCAATCCGGTCGGCGTCAGCCAAGAGTTCCACGAACCGACACCGACCGGACATGTCTCGGTCGTTCAACGGCCATCGACATACCGGATGCAGAAGGGACACGTCCCACTGCGGTCATCACCCTCGAGGAATCGCTGATCATGCCGAGTACTACCCGACTTCACCCCCGAACCGCGTGCGCAACGACGTGCGCGAGTTGGGCCGAACTCCGGACCTCAGATCCAGCAGCCGCGAAGTCGTTCTATTCCTCTCTGTTCGGGTGGGCGTACTACGACCAGCCCATGCCCGACGGTCCACACTTCTCGGTGGCGATGACGGACGGCAGGCCGATTGCCGTCATCGCGCCGGCGATCACCGCGCAGCAGCAACCGGCGGCGTGGATCAGTCACCGCGGTGCCGGCGACGTCGATCACGGGCCGTTGGCCCACATCACCGGGAGCACGACCATCCGACCCCGAGCGGCGACCGGGACTCAGCCGATCGTGGCGGACGAAGCAGCGGACGCGGCCGACGCCATGCTGGTCGCGACGCCAGCAGAATTCCCGCGGTCCGCGGGAGCCTCACGACCTCGGTTCCTACTCGATGTTCCTCATCGACGGCGTACCGCTGGCGGGGATCGCGACCGCTGCTGGCTCCGGAACCCTCGACCCGTCCGCTCGTCTCCTTCGCGGTCGTCGATACGGATGCGGCCGTCGTCCGCGTCAGAACGCTGGGCGGCAGGTCACTGAGAGATCCCATCGATACGCCCGCCGGGCGACAATGCCGCGTCACTGACCCGCAGGGCGCAGCGTTCGACGTCCTACAGCCGATCGACCATGAAGCGCTGACGGCTCGCACCGGACAACAGCCCGACGGCCGAGATCAGTTCGGCTGATCGACCGCCACCCGATCTGCGCCCACTGTTCATCCTGTAGCCAACTCTCGCACCGCTGACCTGCCGCACCCTGACAGGAGAAGCTCACGCCAACGGGATGGAGGAGTTGCGTGCCGGAGTCACCAACCGGCCTGATCGTGGCCGGCATCGACGGCTCGGTGTCGGCGCACGGCGCCGCCCGCTGGGCGGCCCGCGACGCCGAACGACGCAACGCGACATTGCGCCTGGTTCATGCGGTCTCCGTCCCTGCCGCCGGTGGGTACTTGGAACCGACGTTGAGCAGGGCGGTGGTCCGCGAACACCTGCGGTCGAAGGCGAACGTGCTGGTGCAGGCGGCCGCCGACCTCATCAGCGAGGACCATCCCGACCTGCGCGTCGAGACCGTGGTTCAGGACGGAGCCCCGGTGAAAGTCTTGCTGGAGCAATCCCGTGCCGCCACCGTTGCCACGGTCGTTGGCGCAGACGGGGCGGGCCGGCTCGCCGGCGCATTCTTCGGATCGGTCACCGCCCGCCTGGCCGCCCACGGAAACGGCTGCATCGTCATCGCCCGCGAGGAACCCCGACACCACCCTGCGGGCCCAGGTGTGGTGGCGGTCGGCGTCGACGGATCCGCGCACTCCCGCGCAGCCGTGGGCTTCGCCTACGAGGAAGCCGCGCTGCGCGGCGCGACATTGCTCGCGATCCACACCTGGAATGACAAACCACTCAACCACGCGCTCGGTGCCTACCCGCTGGACATCAACGCCGACGGGATCGATGACCGGGAGCATCGGCTCCTGGAAAGTGAACTGGCCGGCTGGGAACAGAAATATCCAGACGTTCCGGTGCGGATGCGCGTCCTGCGCGGGCGTCCCGCACCGAACCTGCTGCGCTACGCCAGTCACACCGGCACCCACCCCGCGCAACTGATCGTCGTGGGCAGCCGCGGTCGCGGTGGATTCGCCGGACTCCTCCTCGGATCGACCAGCCAGGCCGTCATGACCCACGCCGGCTGCTCCGTCGCCATCGTCCACGCACAGCATGCGCTGGACGACCCTACCGACCCCGGCTGACGAAGCGGTCGACGTGATCCACCGTGGGAGTCCGGGTGGGTGGTTCCGACGGAACCACCCACCCACCGTCCACCCCGAACCCAGGCGGTCAGCGCTCCCGAGCTAACGGTTGATCAATATCCGCATTGGGTGGATGGCAATGCCGCAAACCCAAATGCGGTCGCAACGGATGGGTGAGTGCAGATGTACCCGGTGCGGGAGAATATTTTGGTGAACTGGACCTTTGTCCGGTCGACGGGCTTGATGACGTTGAACAGCAAGCGAAGGTAGCCGGCAGAGAAACTTGCGTTGAGCGTCCCCGTCGCAGTCAGCGGGCTGGTGCTGTTGATGCGTCGCAGCACCGCGCCGGACCGGACATCAGTACTGACGGTGCGCTTCTCGGCGATCCATTTGGCCGTGGAGAAGGGCACGATCGCATTGGGGCGATTCGTTGCAGGAATCAATGCGCCGTTGTTCTCCTCGAGTGTCGCCGGTTGCTTGACACACGAACCGGGGGCGGTGACCCCGATGGCGGACAGGAAGAACGACCGGGTACCGGAACCCGCCTGCGGCAGGAACGCAACGATCGGGAAATTGGCTCCACCGACCTGATTCCAGCGGGTCACCGTGCAACTGTAGATCGCCTTCAGCTGCGCTGTGGTGAGATTCAACGGGGCATGGAAGGTTGTCCCACCGGCGGCACTCGGGAATGCGGCCCAGGTGACGCCGTCCCGCGCATAGGGGACGAACACCAGGTCACCGTCGGTGGCAGTGTTCTTCACCCGCGAGGACCGGGCGAAGTCGATACAACCGGTGTTTCTGGCCTCGTCGGCCTTGAGCGCGGTGATTCCGGCACCGGACCCGTTGGGTCGGGTGATGGCCGCGCAACCAGTCTTCGTGACAATGGTCGCGGATCCGACGGCGTCATATCCCCACAACTTGAAAGTGGTCGTCGTCGTGTTGTAATTACGCGAGTACCCAGAGCGGGCCAGCGTGGTCCCCACTTTCTCCATCACATCCTGCGCCGTGTCGGACCCGACGCCGACAATGCTGGCTTTCGGCGGCCGCGGAGTTGGATCGGTGGCGTACGCGGGCGGCGAAACAACTCCACCCAGCAGAGCCAGGCAAGCGGCCATGCCGCCGACAACGGACAGCGGTCTCATTCGCATCGCATCTCCTTTGACTTCCTGCGAGCCCCAGCGGCCCAAGGCCAGCGTGCTGAAGGGCCGATGAACACCACTGGATAAACCGCGCGACGTTTCGATGTCGTCAAGGTGACAGGCAAAAGACGATGAATTGCCAAACCGGCAATAGGACCAATGTTCGCGCACGGCGAGTGACCCGCTGCCCGACCAATGCACCACAATTGCCTCACCACGCTCACCGATGAGTGAATCAGGTGAACACGGTCCGCCATTGGCCGAAATTGATCCCTTTGTGACCCGTCAGTGGCCGGCGTCGGCCTGGAAAGCCGCGGAATGGGAACGTCCGCCTGCCAAAGCCAGGTTCATCCCGCGTCCATCCGGAGTGCGACTCCGCTTCATGTGGTGATGATGTCGTGGCGCGGTGAATCCCGAGGGACGATGCGGAGGCATGTTCGTGGACCCACAATTCCAACGGGTGGCCGGACACCCGGGCGAGCCAACTCGTTCTCGATGGGCCAAGAGTTATGACGGCAGGTCGTATTCCCGTCAGGTGGGGACCATACGAGCCGACGTCCGCCGTATCGGCCGGGGCCAGTGGATTGTCACGCTGACCCCGGTTGCGTATCGGTTCGGCGACTGGACGGCGTGCGGGCCCGTGCAGCGGATAGGCGCATTCGAGGGCCCGCGGCTCGCCAAACGCGAGGGCGATACGCATTTGGCCTTTTCGACGGCGATTCTCCCGACCGTTCCCGCACCGTTGTGCGACTGCTCATGGTTGCAGCTGTCGGTCAGCCGGGACCGCCTGCGCGTCCCCAACACGACATGCCCGGTGCACGAATCCACGATCAACGATGGAACGCCACACCGCTCATAGACCTACCTCGAATGTCTTGTGCGGGTGGATCAGCAGATCATTGTCGGCGTGTCGCGTCTGGTCGGCCGCGACCGGGTCTTTGTCCCGGCGATGCTGCACCGCAGCCGGTGGGACTTCGTGTGTCGCCCGCGCCGTCGGGCCGCCCAGAGGGTCGTTGCTCGGTCCGGGTCGCCCATTCCGTGCCCCGTCGGCTTCGTGGACCCCCACCCGGACTCCGTTCCGGTACAGGACACCCATCAGCTGACCGTCCCGTCTCCGCTCTACAGCCGCCAGGAACAGGTCCACAGTGGCCTCCTTCGCTCGTTCGGATTCGTTGCGTGGAGGGATGATTCGGTCCGGAATGGCGTTCGGCGGGACCGTGGCATGTGCCACATCGGACGGCGGAAGAAATCGGCGACCGGCCTCGGCGCACCCCGGCTAACTGCTGAGCGCGGGGTCGCTGCAGCTCGAGCGCCTGGACTCGATGTGGCCGGCGAGGCTGCGGAGAAATCGTGCGTCGCCGCCGGAGGTGATGGTCACGTCATACCAGCCGTCAGCACGGCCGCCGACGATGTGGTTCACGCTCCCACCTCGGCGCAGGTGCACGGTGATCGGCCGACGACCGCTGCGGTTGTCGGTGATGGTCAGGTTGACCGCAGGGCCCTGGTTGGCCAGGACAAGCCGCAGCTGCTGGGCGGAATCGACCGGGGCGGTGGTGACTTCGGGTCCCGGTGCCGCTACCCCGGCGAATCTGCGGTAGAAGCCGTTGGGGCCGTGGATCTCGATGTCGTAGCCGCCGTCTCCGGATGGCGGAACGCTGGTGTTCAGGTGGTGTCTGGCGTCCACGGTGAACATCTGTGCCTTCATGCCGGGCGTCCCGGCGGTTCGGTACCGGGTGTGGAAGACCGCGCCCAGCGGACCGCGGTTGGCCAACTGCAGGCTCACCCGGTCGGTGGCGACAGTCGCAGCGACGGCGAGGTTGTAGGACAGCGGCCGGGCGCGGCGGACGCCGGGTTCCTGGCGGGGAACGCTTTGCTCGGCCGGCGGAACCGGGACGACGTCGGGGTGCCGGTCGCGGTCGGCTGGTCGGTAGCCTGTGGTGCCGGGCAGCTGGGGCAATTGCTCGTCCCCCGCGTGGAAGTCGAACGCCGAGGTCAGGTCCCCGCAGACGGCGCGACGCCATGGGGAGATGTTCGGTTCGCCGACGCCGAAACGTCTTTCCAGGAAACGGATGATCGAGGTGTGGTCGAGAACCTCCGAGGTGACGTAGCCGCCTTTGCTCCATGGCGACACGACGATCATCGGCACCCGCTGGCCCAGTCCGTAGGCGCCCGGTTCGCCGACAGTCGCGCCCGGCGTTCCTGCTTGGCCGCGGTAGATCTCTGCGGTGGTGTCGACGGTGGAAGCGCCGTCCTCGGCCGTGACGGGCGGGGACGGCGGAACCATGTGGTCGAAGAAGCCGTCGTTCTCGTCGTAGGTGATGAACAGCGCGGTCTTGCTCCACACCTCCGGATTTGCGGTCAACGCGTCCAGGACCTGCGCGATGTACCAGGCGCCGTAGTTCGCGGGCCAGTTCGGGTGCTCGGTATACGCCTCCGGCGCGACCACCCAGGACACCGCCGGAAGCTGGTTTCGCGAGACGTCGGAGCGCAGGATGTCGAACAGGTCCTGCCCGGCCTTGGCGTTGGTCCCGATGCGGGCTCGGTCGTAGAGCGGGTCGCCGGGTCGCGCATGCTGAAATGGCGTGAAATACAGCAGTGAGTTGTCGCCGTAGTTGCCGATGTACGGATCTCCGGTCCAGCCCCAGAATCCGGCGGCGTCCAGACCGTCACCGGCGTCCTGGTAGATCTTCCAGCCCACCCCCGCCTGCTGCAGCCGCTCGGGATAGGTCGTCCACGAATAGCCGATCTCGTCGTTCGCGATGACCGGTCCGCCGCCGGTACCCGCTCCCCCGGTGCTTCCGGTCCACAGGTAGAACCGGTTGGGGTCGGTGGGGCCGATCAGCGAGCAATGGTAGGCATCGCACACGGTGAACGCGTCTGCCAGCGCGTAGTGGAACGGGATGTCCTGCCGGGTCAGGTAGGCCATCGTCGGCGCGGTCTTGTTCGGCACCCACCGGTCGTACAGACCGTTGTTCAGCACCTGGTGGCCGTTGTCCCAGCCGTGGTCCAGGTCCTGCAGGAACGCCAGACCGAGGTTGCTGATATCGGGGTGGAACGGCAGGACCTCGCCGTCTCCGTTGGGTTGGTGGAACACGTTCCGCCCGCTGGGCAGCGTGACCGGATGCGGGTCACCGAAGCCACGCACACCGCGCATGGTGCCGAAATAGTGGTCGAAGGAGCGGTTTTCCTGCATCAGCACGACGACATGTTCGACGTCACGAATGGACCGGGTGCGGTGGTTGCCGTCGATCGCGGCCGCTCGGGCGATGCTGGGTGTCAGCAGCGATGCGGCCGCGGCGGTGGCACCGAGCTGGATGAAACGGCGACGGCTGACAGTAGGCATTCCAGCGTGTCCTCTCGGAACAGATCGGTGTCGCCAGTCTGGTAGCTGTCCGGTCACTGAGGGTGAGCGGCGAGAGAACCGCCGGGAAACAACCCGTGTACATCCGACCGCCGAAGCCGGCTGTCGCGCCGACCGTGGGCCCGATCCCGCTGCCCGGTCCATGTTTGAGGGACACCGCAGGACACATCGGGATCCTGGCTCAGCGGGACAACGACAGTGCGCCAAGGGCGACGATGCAGATGGCGATCAGGCCGATCACCACGAAATAGGTGGAGCTGACTGCCGCCCGGCGGCGTACTTTCCCATCAGCTTCCGATCCCGGGCGATCCCGGACATGTACGCCAGCAACGGAAGCAGCAGCACCGCGTTGATCACCTGGGTCCCGACCAGGATGGGAACCAGGGAGATGCCCGGGATCAGCACCAGACCAGCCCCGATGACATTGACCGCACCGAAGCTGGCGTAGAACAACGGCGCCTCGCGGAACGAATCGTCCCAGGCGTGGACAAGCATGCGATTCCCGTCACCCGGGCAGGCCGCACCCGACGGTGTCGGCGTCAACGAAAAGACCGTCGCTGCGGGTGCTTGTGCTCCCGTTGCCCCGCGTCCTGCGCCCCAGCCAATCTCAGGCCTCCGGGGCAAGGCGGCTGCGGGGTGGGTGGTCGCCGTCAGCCCCTGGGCAGGGGCATCGACAGCAACGACTGCGTCCGTGCTGGTTCTGAACTGGTTCCGGCTCTCGCCGGTCATCCTGCTGGCACCTTGCGTTCACCCGCGGCCAGTAGCGTCGCGGAAGTGCAGCGCCGATTGACCACCGCCCCGGTGGTTCTAGCGGACGGCGACTGACACCTGTGCCCCACCGGGCCATGACGCCGGACCCGGTCCGGTCATCCCTCCCGGGTCAGATCACCGGCGACGCCGGATGACCGGCCTTGTTCCACGGCCACCTGCCTCACACCGTTCATCCTTCTCGCGGAAAGTATTGAAAAGCCATATGACCATGCGTATCGATGTCGAAGACCTCAACGCCTATTACGGTGACTTCCTTGCCGTCGAAGGCGCATCCATCACCATGGCTCCGCTCACCGTTACGGCCTTTATCGGGCCATCGGGGTGCGGGAAATCGACCTTCCTTCGCACCCTCAACCGCATGCACGAGGTCATCCTCGGCGGGCACATCACCGGCACCGTCCGGTTGGACGGCCAAGATCTGTACGGCCCCGGCGTCGACCCTGTCAACGTCCGCCGCTCCATCGGGATGGTCTTCCAGCAGCCCAACCCGTTCCCGACAATGACCGTCTACGACAATGTCGCTGCCGGCTACGCGCTGGCCGGGGTGCACAAATCCAAGAACGAGATGGACGGCATCGTGGAGAGCTGCCTGAAGCGCACCAACCTATGGGAAGAGGTCAAGGACCGGCTCCACGGTCCAGGAGCTGCATTGTCCGGCGGCCAACAACAACGGCTGTGCATCGCCCGAGCCATCGCGATCGAACCCACCGTACTGCTCATGGACGAGCCCTGCTCGGCCCTCGATCCCATCTCCACCCTTGCCATCGAAGATCTCATCGGCGACCTCAAAGCCAGCTACACCATCGTCATCGTCACCCACAACATGCAGCAAGCGGCCCGGATCTCCGACCGCACAGCGTTTTTCAACCTCGCCGGCAGCGGTCAAGCCGGGACGGCTCGTCGAATACGCCGACACCGCAAAGATCTTCTCCACCCCGCAGCAACAATCCACCGAGGACTACGTCTCCGGTCGTTTCGGCTGACTGAGTGCGCCTGTCCTGGATCTCCCAAACCTGCGGTATCAGGCCTCCGCTGGATCTCGCAACCGAGCCACGCCCGTCATGTCGGATATGGGAAAACCGAGTATCAGCCGGCCGATGCCGCAGGCTCACGAGGCCAAGCCATCACCTATCTGTGAACCTGTCCGTGCAGGCGACACGAGTGAAACTCCGGCTGCACGAACTGTTTCCCATGTTGGTCGATCAGCTCTCGAGGCCGAGGAGGTCTCCCGGGGTACAGCCGAGTGCGTCGCAGATGGCGGTGAGTGTGTTGAACCGGATCGCCCGGGCATGGCCGTTCTTGAGGATGGACAGGTTCGCGACCGTCACCCCGACGCGGGAGGACAGGTCGACCAGGGTCATTCCCTTCGCTTGCATGAGCTCATCGAGGTAAACAGAAATCCGATGATCGGGCGCTTCGGTCATCAGATGACGGTGTCCAGTTCGGCGCGCATGGCCACGCCCCGGTCGAGGATCTGACCGAAGGCGGCAAAGATCAGCCCGACCGCGAGCCACCCGAGTGGTGTCTGATGGGGAACGAACGCCACCGGGGAGATCTGCATCGTCCAGGACAGCACGCCCTGAGCGAGCTGGCTGACGGCCCAGGTGCCCAGGCCGGCGAATGCGGTGAGTTTGCCGGCCGTGACCAGCGCGCGAGCGGTGCTCGCGGTGAACGGATCGGTGGCCTGGGCGGCGCGCAGGAGATTCGCCATCCGGCGGGCGATCTCGGCGATCAGCGCAAGGCCGGGCAGCATCGTCATCAGGTACAGCATCCGCTGTGCCAGCGAGGGGTCATGGACAGAGAAGGGGACCCAGCCTGACCGATCGACGGTGACCCCGGCCGTGACGCCGCCCACCTGGTCGAGTCCGGTCACCGCCGAGGCGGGCAGTTCCTGGGTCACCGGCGACCCGGGGATGAAGGCGATGACGAGCAGTGCTACCGCCACGCACAGCGCGGCGATGAAAACGAACGTTGCTGTGGCGCGTAGCGAGCGCAACCACGAACCGAGCGGGATCCTCAGCACGGCGACTCCCGAGGCGTATCGAGAAACGATATGGATATCGAAAAACGATATGGATCGGCGCGGTTGCTGTCAACCCCTTTGGAAGCCGGTGGCCTGTCGCTGACGATCTGGACCCGCAGACCGCTTGCCCACCAACGGATGTCACGTCCGAGCGCGGGCTGAAGCGGAGCCGGGTGCTCACCACCGTTGGTCCAGCAGACTGACAATCAGCCCAGGGTCGCGGAGGTACCAGGCTCGAGAGTCGACGCGCGGTCAGCCTCGACTCATCGAGGGTCGTGAAAACGTAGGGCTATCGCAACTGCTGTCAGCCACCCGCCGCGGCCATCATGGTGGCGTGACCGACGCACCCGCCTATCGGATCTGGCCGCCCATCGCGCTCGGTGCCCCGTTGCTCATCGGAGTGATCGTGACCGCTGCCGTCGGGGATCCGTTCACGCTGGCTCACGACGGCGCACGGGTCGTCGGGGCGGTTCTCCTCGCCGCGTTCGGCGTCTGGAATGGATGGACGCTGACCGTGATGGCGGCCAACCGCACCGCTGTGCTGCCTGGCGGCGCCACGCGTGTCGTGCTCGATCGGGGACCGTTTCGCCTCAGCCGCAATCCCCTGTACCTCGGGCTGATCGTGCTCGATGTGGCACTGGCGCTGCTGTGGCCGTCGGTGTGGGCGCTGATCGGAGTCCCGATCGGCGTGGCACTGCTGTCCTGGGGCGCGATCGCCCCTGAGGAGCGATATCTCACCAGCGAGTTCGGCACTGAGTACGCCGACTATCGCCGGCGTGTGCGTCGCTGGCTGTGACCCGAGCGGCGCGACTCACCGATCCAGGCAACCCGCCTGACGCTCGTCGAGTCGCGGACGCGCTCGAGCTGCGTGCAAAGGTCCGGCCGGAGACTGCCTGCTCCTCGTTATCCGGAGGTGGTGACGATCGTGGCCCGGCAGGCGGAGATCGTGGCGTCGGGTTCGCGCCAGAACCCGGCGATCAGTTCCGCCGCGGGTGCCGGATGCAACAGTGGTCCGATGTGACCGGCCCCGGGCAGCATGGCCATGGTCCCGTGGCGCAAATGGGCAGCGGCAGCCCGTGCCGCGGGGATTGTCCACATCGGATCATCCTGTCCAGTGACGAGCAGTGTTGGGGTGTCCAGCCGGTCGAGGACCGGGGTCAGATCCGGTCGAGACAGGCTCAGCCAACGGATTGCGTCGAACATCCCGACGCGGCCAGCACGCTGGAATGCCTGCGCGACAATGGCGGCGCCGTCTGGATCTTCGATCCGGGCAGCGGGCCCGAGCAACGCGTCCACCAATGGCGGCAGCACCGGCCTGGACCCTGCGACGATGTACACGGCGGACAAGATCCGTATCCGCCGCCGCTCTTCGGCCGTGAGGGCGTGAACCGGGGCGCCGATGGCCAGCAACGTTCGGCTCCGGTGTGGGTTCTGTGCAGCGAACAGGATTCCGACATGACCGCCCCAGGCATTACCCAGCCAGTCGACCGGGCCATCAATGCCCAGATGATCGAGGATGTCAACGGCGGCGCCGACGCAGTCGGCCAGCGAGAAGGAAGTCTTCCGCCGCGGATTGGCACCGTGGTTGGGTCCGTCAACGAGCACGAGCTGGCGATCGTTTGCCAACCGCGGCCGGAGCCTGTCCCAGGTGGTCGAGTCAACGAACAGGCTATGCCATAGCAGCGCCGGTGGTCCCGAGCCGGTGACCTGCACATTCAACGGTCCGACTCTCGTGGTGATCGACATCGACGGTGGTGGCGCAGGCAGTTTCATCGTCATCTCCCATATACTTCGGGGCCCGAAGCTTCGGTCCCCGAAGTATGCTGCGTTGTTGTGCCGACGTCAAGAGATCTGCCGCCCGACCGACATGCCATCGGTCAACTCCTGGGCCGATTGCTTCGGGAGTTCAGGACCGAACTGTTTTCGCCAGCGGGCGAACACGGATATGCCGACCTGCGTGAACCGCATCTGCACATCTTCGGCAACGTGGGTATCGACGGCGTCCGGTTGACGGACCTGGCGTCCCGGGCGCAATTGAGTCTGGCGACCACCTCCGAACTCGTCAGTGATCTGCAACGACTGGGCTACTTCGAGCGACGGCCCGATCCGGCCGATCGGCGGGCCAAGTTGATCTTCCCCACCGACCGCGGCCGGCAAGCGCTCAACGAGGCCGGCGATCGAGTGGCCGAGATTGAAGACCATTGGCGAGGTGTCCTCACCGAGCATCGCTTCGACGAAATGTGCGCGACGATGCAAGACCTCTTGAATGCACTGGAGTCTCGGGCTGACGAGCCAAGCGCATGAAGTTTGCCTTCCGCGGGAGACCGCGAGAGGGCCGCCGAATCGATAGCAAAAAGCGGTCGCCAGGTGTGGCCGGCATTTCGTCTTCGCCGGCGCCGCGGTCGGGCAAAAGGGACTCATCGCAACGTTCCAGGGGAACCCGGTACAGCTCGAGCGCATCCTCGCTGGTTTCTCCTGGACGCAGCACGATCCCAACATCGAGCTGATGTACCGCACTCCCGTCGACCGGTATCTCGACGAATGGGTCCACGATTTCTTCGACACCCTGGAACGGACCGGTTCCAGGGTGGAGACCTGCGGGCCGCCTGCAGTGACGAAATTCGATGCCGCGAATGCATCTACTCGCTGTTGCAGCGATGTGCCCGGGCGAACATCAGCGTGACGATGACCCAAGAAATGCCGGAACTGTGCCGGAACTGTTCGGGGTGACCCGCCTGTCGGAGTACGGCATCTCCCACCTGTCCGACAATGTCGTCCCGCTCCAGTTCTCTCGCGGCGACTCCGAACTCAAACGGGCGCTCACGGTGCTGAAAACCCGGGGCCGTATCCACCGCCAACAACTGCGCCAATTCGAGATCACCGCTCAAGGCGTGGTCCTCGGCGAACAATTTCACCAGGCGCAGAGCCTGCCCTGATCGCGCACGGCGTCGTCCCGAACCCACTCGCGTGCCGCCGAGCCCAACAGTTGCCCGGTCGCTGCCCGGCGACGCGGCCAGCGCGGTGGGTAGCCTGGTCCGACTTGCGCGAGAGGGAGATCAATGACGATGGGCGAGAACAGTCCGACGCGGCGCGATGCGCCCGACGACTCGGCCGAAGCCACGAAGTTGCTGAAGATCGGCGCACCAATCGCGTGCCCCACCTGCGGCACGCACACCCGGCCGGCCGATACCCGCGAGGGTTGGGTCTGTCTGAACTCGGCGTGTGTGTGGTCAGGGTAGGAACCGCGACAGACCGCACCCACCGCAGCACCCGATGTTGGTGCCATCCGCTGTCCCGCCCGACGCCAAACAGGGCCGCGGTTCCCGCTGCCCGGCGTGGGGCGGGCGGCAACGGGGTACTGGCCTGACATGACCGCTCCGATGTTGACCACGTGACACTCCCCGTCCAGCAAGGCCCACCGCGGTCCGCTCCCTCGCACGTAGTGCATGAGATCAGGCTGCGAGATCAGCGTCCCGTTGTGATACGCCCCGTCGACCCGGGAGACGGCGACGCCCTGGCCGCGGCGTTCCTCCGGTTGTCGAGCGAATCGCAGCTCTCCCGGTTCGGCGCTGTCCCAAGAATTCTCGGCAGGGCCGCACTGCGGCACCTGGTCGACTCGGTCGACGGCATCGACCATGTCGCGTTCGCCGCGTTCGCGCAGCACGAAGCCGAACGGCTCGTCGGAGTGGCTCGCATCCTGCGCTATCCGGACGACCCCGAGTCGCTGGACGTCGGGGTCACCGTCGCCGATGACTACCAGAGCAGCGGTCTTGGCACCGTTCTCGCGTCGCTGCTGGCGGATCATCGCCCACGACCCGCCCGCCGAGTCATCACCCAGGTCGCGGCCGGTAACCATCGCGCCCTGTCGCTGCTCACCGCCTTCGGGCTCCCGCAACGATCCAGCGACGGCCGGCTCTTCATCGACCTGAACGACTCGGGAACCGAACAAGACACGGTCCCGGCGATAGCCGCTCACCGCGGGGTCTAGGTCGGCCGCTGTCCCCGCTGCACCAGCGGACACCACTGCGCAGCAACCGTCTTCCGGATGTCACACCGGTCCGCTCCGGCTGGAGCGACCCGACGGTCCGTCACGAGCCATGCCGTCCGACTCCGTTGCACCAAGTCATCTCGGTCTTCCGTGCCCGCGATCACGGCGCTGGGCCGACAGGGCTACCCGGGGAACGAAACACGCGTCTACCAAACGGACAATCCAATCAAAAATGGTAGGTACGCTCCTACAATCTTCGTGTCGCGTCAGCAGGAAGGGGTCTCGTCATGTCCACCACCACACCCAGAAATGCACCGGTCAGCGGCCTCGCGGTGGGTGTCACCGTCACCGCCGCCGTCATCCTGGTCCTCGGCGGGATCATGCACGCCATGGAAGGGGTCGTCGGCCTGGCCACCAACGAGTTCTACGTCGCCACCCAGAAGTGGATCTTCAAGTTCGACGTCACGACGTGGGGTTGGATCCACATCCTCGTCGGTGTCATCGCCATCCTCGCCGGCGTCGGCCTGTTCTACGGCGCGGTCTGGGCCCGAACCCTTGGCGTCATCATCGCCGCCGTCAGCATCCTGGTGAATTTCGCCTGGATGCCTTACTACCCCATTTGGGCCGTGGTGATCATCGTCTTCGACTTCTTCGTCATCTGGGCACTCACCGCGCACGGGCGTGATATCACGGCGGTCAACAACCGCTGAATGGGGAAGGTCGCCCCAGCGGTCCCTCCGGGCGCCGTTGGGGCAATACTGCGACAATTAGCCGACGTGAAGCTCGACAGTGTCGGTGCATCAAGGGCATCGCGCGGTAGGTCTCACTGGAAGATGGCCTCGCGGAATTCCTCGCGCTGCTCACAGGCAGCCTTGATGCGTCGAGCTGCTCGGCGGTGCAGTCGAGGTCGAAGACATCGCGGATGAATTCGGCGAGGTCGGGTCGGTAGTCGTGCGCCCAGGCGCGGTACGTGCCTGGGATCTGCGCGTTCTTCATGTCGACGAGGCTCTGATAGAAGGTCGTGAGCAACCGCCAGCGCATCGACGAGGGAATGCCACGCGGCGAACGGCCCGGGATTTCCTAGCTTCGCCGGGCGGTTCGGGCCGAGCCAGCCGGGACGACGGTTGATCAGGCTCGGACCGAACTTCGTGACGCCGTCGTTGTCGTGGCTGAGCAGCACGTACCGGACGTGCTCCTTGCGCTCCTCGCCCAGGTCGCAGAACTGCTCGTAGTCGTTGACCATCGCGACGAGACTCTGGTCGACGTCGGGCCGCGGCGGGCCGATCACCTCGTGCATCCACGGACTGCCCTCCGGCGTTCCGATCCACAGCGCGCGGTCGATGCCGAGCGCCTGCGGGCCGAGGGTGCCCCAGCCGATGAGGACCTCCTGGCTGGTGTACGCCCCGAGCGACTCGCCGAAGAGCACGACCTTCGGCCGCTGGTCCGGCGGCATCGCGCGGACCCGCTCGAAGATCCGCAGCCACAGCAGGCGGTTCTGCTCCCGCGCGTCCTTCACCTTGCCCAGCGACAGCGGCGACGGGCGTTTGGAGTACTGCAGCGTCACGCTGGCGACATCCCCACGGGTCAGGTACTGCACACAGGCGACGGCGACGTAGTTCACGTAACCGGTGCCGGTCGGCGAGATCAGCATCAGGACCGAGCGTGACCACGCGTCGGTGCGGTCCATCTCGGCTAGCGCCAACTCGACGCGCTCGGTGGCGGTGGGTGCGCTGTCGAGTCCGACGAAGACCTGGATCGGGGTCGCCCTCGGGTCCTCCTGCATCACCGTCCTGATCGACAGCTCCGGTCGAACTTGTCCCCCGACCTCGGCGGGCCTGTCGGTGAGCGGTTCCGGACGGACGTAGGTAATGGCGTGCCGACGTCCCTCCCGGCCCATCGTGTCCCACCCTACGAAGCTCTCCGGATCACCACTGACCAGCGGGTTGGTCCACACGCCGGCGGCCGACTCGTCCACGGCCTTGTCGAATTTCCCGGTGCCCGCCTCGATGCTGCGCATCGCCCGGCCCCACAATTCCTGGGTGCCGAAACCCACGCCCGACAGCATGGCCACGTGACCTGCCCGCTGCCAGAAGATCTCGGAGCCAGGCAGTGCCCGAGAACCGATCGCACCGAGCTGACGCGCGGCCCACCCTTCGGCGGCGGCGACCCCCGCGAGGACCAGCACGATGCCCATCCCGGCCGCGAGACCGGCTACCGGACTCGCAGCCGCCGGATCAGTCGTGTGCTCGGGTGGGCTCTTCCGCTGCCGCACACGCTCCACCACGAAAGACGTCGCCAACCCGACGGGCACGCCCACCGGGAAACGCGCGATCCGGCCGCCGGCCCCGACAACCTCGTCCAGTCTCCTCGTGCCGACCAGCGCTCCGGTCAGCAGCGTTGCGCCGGTGCCGGTGACCCCCAACCGCATCCCGACCTGTCGGACCAGCGCGCGCAGTTGTGTGTCGTCGTCGCGAAAGCCGAACAGCACGGCCAATCCGACACCGACGGGCACGACGGTGACGTCCAGCAGCAGGACCGCCGCTCGCCGACGCTGCTCGGTCGTCCACGACTCGGGGAACGGCAGCACCCCAGCCAGCGCCGACCCGGCGATGTCGATGACATCCTGGGCAACCACGGACACCAGGTACTGGCTGGCCGTAGTCAGCCCCGTGATGATCCCCTGGTCCAGCCAGGTGCGCTCCGACAGGGATCTCGCAAACGTCGCCGGCACCGCAGCAGAGGCAACAACCAGGCCCACCTGCGAACCGCGTCCGACGATCTCCGGCCCGTCCATCACCCTCCAAGCACAGCCCCGATGTCCCCCGAAAACCCCAGCTAGCCAATCCGGTCAGTGGCCGACCGCGACTTTGAGACTGATGATGATGACGCCCATCAGCACATTGAGCAGCATCGTTCTGGTCAGGTCCGTCCCCGTGAGCTTGGCGTTGCGGACCGCTGCGTACCCCCAGAGTTGCTGCTCGATGATCGCCACCGCCAGCGCCACCCACACCCCGCCCCCGACCGTCACCTCCGGTATCAACCCGCACACGGCCGCCGCGATGGCAGGTGGCACCGCGGCGAACGCGACCGGCCATTCGTGACGCATGCCGGCGCGGATCGCGCCGGCATGCCAACCACCGTGCCTCCCGGCCACGGTGGCCGCATATACGTGCGCCAGCCAGAACACCACGCCGCTGACCAGCAGTAGCACCGACAACGCCGCCGGGGACCGGAGGTCGCCGGCGGACACCACAACGGTTGCGGCCAGCACGGAACCGTAGACGGCCGAGGTGTAGTCGCGTCCGCGGGACGCGGACGAATCGTCCTCGGTGTGCGCCGTCGGCGGTGCGCCGTCGGCGGTCGGTGCAGCTTCGTGGGGATCACGGTCGGTGGGGCCCATCACGGCATCATGCCCCGCGGCGGGAGGCCGCGTCACCGCAGGTTCCCATCGGGTCGCGCTCATCTGTCCTGGTTCGAGTCGAAGATCATCCGTGACCGTCGGTGGATCCAGGATCAGGTCCGCGACCAGAGCGGTCCGTCCTGTCGGGTGCATCGCCCGAATGCAGCGAAAGCGCGCCCCGTCGGCACAGTGGACATAGCATCCAAAAGTGATGGTGACATCGGGGACTGGCGCGCAGGGCAGGGCGGCTCGAGCACAGCGGATTGCCGTCCGGTACGCCGAACGGCTCGAGACGACGGTGCTCGGCCGGTGGTGGTCGCGGCTGCTCGAGGTGGAGTTCGTCGATCGGTCAGTGGCGTTGGCCGCCAAGGCGTTTGTGTCGTTGTTCCCGCTGCTGATCATCATCAGTGCGCTGACCCCGGACCGCGTTCGGCAGGAAGCGCTGCAGGCACTGTCCGACCGGCTGGGTGTTGACGGCGCATCACGCCAGGCGGTGAGCCAAGCATTCGCCTCCCCCGATGCGATCAAGGCCGCGACCGGTGTCATCGGTGCGCTGCTGACGGTCGCGTTCGCGGTGTCGTTCACCACGGCGCTGCAACGCATGTACCTGCGGGCCTGGCGCCGACCGCCGGGCGGCGGCCTGCGGAACAAGGGTCGCGGTGCGATCTGGGTGGCCGGCGTGTCCGTGCTGTTGATCATCCTGTCGGCCGCCCGTGCGATCCTGCCGGGCTCAGCCGGATCGGTGCTCACCTGGGCAGTGGGCGTCGTCGGAACATCGGCATTGTGGTGGTGGACCGCGCATCTGATGCTCCGCGGGGAGGTTCGGTGGCGCGCGCTGGCGCCCACCGCACTCGTCACGGGTCTCGGGTCGTCGCTGTACACGGTCGCGTCCTCGGTGTGGATGCCGGCGCGGGTCTCCAACGACTTCGCCCAGTTCGGCACCTTCGGGATCGCCCTGTCGTTCGTCACCTGGTTGACCGGATTGTGTTTCATCCTCGTCGGGGCCGCCGTCCTCGGACCCGCGCTCACCGACGGTCCAGATGTGGTGGGACGCTGGCTCCGGTCCGGGGCCGCCACCGCCCTCACCACATGGGCCGAGCCCGCCTTACCCGGTCCCGTCCGGCCGGTCCGGTTGTCCGACGCATTCGGCCGAGGGTCGGGTGGATCTGGTGTACCCCAAGCCGTTTCGCCATCATCGCCCAGCGACCGGCCCGATTCGAGACCTGATCCGGGCCCAGTGACGTTCAGCTCGTACGGTCGTCGGTGAGAGCACGCTCCGGGGTGAGGGCGTGCCGAGCGTCGATCGGCGCGACAGCTGGTGCGCTACGGCGGCGGATCCATTTACTGGTCTCGATGACCAGCGGCAGCAGCGCGGCGAGCCCGATGCTGGCCAGCCACTGCAGGCCGGTGAGCGAGGTCGTCAGCAGCCCTGCCTGCAGACCGGGTAGCTGGGTCGCCAGGACGATCATGGCGACCGGGACGAGGGAGATCGCCAGCGCCTGCAGGACCGGCGCGGTCAGGCCGCTGGTGGGGTCGCGGCGGTTGGTGATCGCGTTGAACACGGTGCCCAACCCCATCACCACGAACGTCATCGTCATCGATGCGCTGGCATGCTCGACGCTGGGGGTGTCCGGCCCGGCGACGAGCGGGATCAGCGCGGCGATGAAAAGCACTGCGCCGTAGAGGATCCAGAAGGTGATCGCGGTCCGGTTGGTGATCGGGATCTTCGGGTCCCGCGGCGGCCGGGTCATCACGTCCGGGTCGCCGGGGTCCACGGTGATCACCACCACCCCCGCCGCGGTCACGAAGAACAGCAGGAACAGCACCATCATCGGGGTCAACGCGACGCCCTGATTGATGTTGAACGCGGTCGCCGCCAGGAACAGCATCACCAGCGACAGCAGCTGGGTCATCTGGTACCGCACGTAGGAGACGATCTTGGCGTAGACCCGCCGGCCGAGCTCGACAGCGTGCACCAGGGTGCCGAAGTTGTCGTCGGTCAGGATCATCCGGGCGGCCTGCTTGGTGACCTCGCTGCCGCTGCCCATCGCGACCCCGATATCGGCCTGCTTGAGCGCGGCCGCGTCGTTAACCGCGTCCCCGGTCATCGCGACGATCAGCCCCTGCTGCTGCATGACCCGCGCCAGCCGGAGCTTGTCCTGCGGGGAGACCCGCCCGAACACATGCAGCTGCGGCAGTCGACGTGCCAGCTCCTCATCCGGCATCGCCTGCAGTTCGGCGCCGCTGACCGCGCCAGGCCCCAGGCCCAGGGTTTCGCCGATCGCGGCGGCGGTGACCGCGTGGTCACCGGTGATCATCCGGACGTCGATGCCCGCGTGCAGGGCGGTGGCCACCGCCGCCTTGGCCTCCGCGCGCAGCGGATCGATGATGCCGACCATGCCGACGAACGCCAGGTCGTGGGTCAGCGACATCGGGTCGGCCGCCATCTGGCCGGTCTGCGCCTCGTCGACCAACCGAGCGGCGAAAGCCAGCACCCGCAGGCCCTTCTCGCCCATCCGGGCGTTCGCCGCCTCGATCCCGGCGCGGACCTGCTCGATCGGGACCTGGCTGCCGCTCAGCGGCCCACCCGACTGGGAGCATCGGGCCAGCACCACATCAGGGCCGCCCTTCACCAGCTCGATCACGTGGTCGACGCCGTCGACCGGGAACCGGTGGAAGGTGGCCATGAACTTGTACTCCGAATCGAACGGCACCTCCGCGATCCGCGGGTAGGCCCGCCGGGTCTCCTCCGCGTCCACGCCGAGCTTGGCCGCCAGCACCACCAGCGCCGCCTCCGTCGGGTCGCCGACCACCGCTCCGTCGTCGGCGACCGTGGCGTCGCTGTCCAGCACCAGCCCGAGCGCCAGCCGGGTGAAATCGGGACGCAGTACCGGCGACCGACAGGATCTGGCCGGACTTTCGGTACCCCTGGCCCTCGACGGTGAACCAGGAGGCATTGGCGTAGATGGTGGACACCATCATCTGGTTCATGGTCAGCGTGCCGGTCTTGTCGGTGTTGATCGCGCTGGTCGCGCCCAGGGTTTCCACGTCGGTCAGGTTCTTCACCACCGCCTTCGCCGCGGCCAGCTGTTTGGCGCCGTAGGACAGCATCGCGGAGACGAACGCCGGCAGGCCGGTCGGGATGGCGGAGATCGCCATCGCCGTGCCCAGCAGCAGCAGTTCGCTGACCGGGATGCCGCGCAGCAGGCCCACGACGACGATGACCGCGACCGCGGTCCAGGCGATGATGCCCAGCACCCGGGTCAGCGTGTCCAACTCCTTCTGCAGCGGCGACCGGGACCGGGTGACCGAGGTCAGCATCGTGGCGATCTGACCCATCTCGGTGTTCATGCCGGTGCCGGTGACCATCATCGATGCGGTGCCCCGGGTGACGGACGTGTTCTGGAACAGCATGTTCGACCGGTCGCCCAGCGCGACATCCCCCGCCAGCACCGCACTGTCCTTGCTCACCGGTGCGCTCTCCCCGGTCAGCGCCGCCTCCTGCGCCTCCAACGTCGCCGACCGGACGATCCGGCCGTCGGCCGGCACGATGTCCCCCGCCTCCACCTGCACCAGGTCGCCCGGGACCACCTCGACCGCCGGCACCAACAGCAGCCCACCGCCGCGGACGACCTTGGCCTGCGGCACCTGCAGGTCCGACAGCGCGTCCACACTCGCCCTGGCCTTGAGTTCCTGCCGTGAACCGAGCACGACATTCAGCAGGATCAGCGCGGCCACGATCACGCCCGTGGACACCTGACCGATGGCGAAACTGACTGCGGTCACCGCGATCAACATGATGTTCATCGGATCGCGCAACTGTTTCAGCGCGACCCGCAGCACCGACGGCGGTTTCTCTGCCAAGATCTGGTTCGGCCCGAACCGCGACAGCCGAGCCGAGGCCTCGGCAGCCGTCAACCCCACCGACGGGTCGGACCCCAACCCCGCCGCCACCTCGGCAGCATCCCGGGCATACGGCGGCGGAGCCGTCGGCTGGGCGCTCCCTGCGGGGGCAGTCAGATCGCTGCTACTCATTGGCGGACGGTCCCTTCTGATCCCCCGGTTGAACCCAGCGAGGTCAACCCAGCACCATCCCCTCGGCGGACCCGGACGGTTCCGGGTCCGGCAGGCGCATCATCCGGAACGAATTGAACAGCCCGATCAACCCGGCCAGGATCGGGATGAGTAGCGCCACCTGCAGGGCCAACGGTCGGGCCTCGGTGTTGATCCGGATGATCTCGGCCTGGGTCGCAGGGGGTTGCCCGACGAGTTGCTCGGCCAGTTGGGTGTTGCTCATCACCTCCGCGTCCTCCTCCAGGGCGGCCGCGACCTGTTGCTGCTCGGCGGGGGCGAGCACCGTGCTCGCTGCGGCCATGCTGGTGAAGGCGAACGACAAGGTGGCCAGCATGATCGCCCCGGCGAACGCCAACCCGAACGACAACCCGAAGGACCCCGCGGCGGAGTTCACCCCGGCGGCTTCACTGACCCGTTCCTCCGAGATCGGCGCCAACGTGTAGTTGTTCAGCTGCGACACCAAGAGCCCAAGGCCGGCACCGGCGACCACCAGCGGCAGCAGCAGGTACCAGCCGGAATCCGCCCGCGGCACGACCGGGATGAGCACCACCAGGCCGACCGTCAACAGCACGAAACCCCACCGGATGATGCCGGACGGGCGTCGCTTCCCGGCCTTCTTCCCGGCCAGCAACGCGACCGCGAACATGGTCAACGACAGCGGGGCCATGGACAGCCCGGCCTGCATCGCGTTGTACTCCAGCACCATCTGCAGGTAGATCGGCAGCGCGATCATGGTGCCGCCCAAGGCGATCTGTTGCAGCATCTGCTCGGAGATCCCGAAGCGGAAGACCTTGGACCGGAAGAGATCCGGGTCGATCAGCGTCGCCTTGCGCTGACGTTTGCGGCGCACCAGCCAGTAACCGAACCCGGCCATCGCGACCGCCCCGACCGCGAGCAGCACCCCGACCGCCTCGCCGCCTTCCTGCCACACCAGGATGCCCAGCACGATCCCGCCCATGCCCAGCACGGACAGGACCGCACCGACGACATCGACCTCCCGCGGCCCGGTGTACGGCACGTCGTGGACCAGGGAGATACCGGACAGCACCACGGCGATGACGACCACCTCTAGCAGGAACCCCACCCGCCACGACAGGAAGGTGGTGATGAACCCGCCCAGCAGCGGCCCGACCGCTGCCGCGATCGCCGCGGCGGCGCCGACCAGTGCGTACACCTTCTTCTGCGCGGCGCCCTGGAAGTTGCCGTGGATGAGGGACTGCATCGCCGGTAGCAGCAGGGACGCGCCGAGCCCGCCGATCACCGCCCAGAAGATGATGATCGCGGTCAGGCCCTGCGCCAGTGTCATGGCCGCCGCGCCGACCGCGTAACCGAGCAGGCCGATGACGTAGGCCCGCTTGCGGCCGATGAGGTCGCCGACCTTGCTGCCGATCAGGATGAACGCCGCCGACACCAGCGCCTCCAACGCGATTGCGGACTGCACGCCGCTGACGGTGGTGTCCAGGTCCCGCACCACCGCGGCGATCGACACGTTCATCAGCGAGGTGTCAACGACCAGCACGAACATCGCCATGGCCAGCAGAATCGCCAACCGTCGGTTCAGCGGGACCTCCACCGGAACACCGTTAGCCGATTCCGCAGTCATCGGGATCTCCTCGCTGACCGGCTCGCGCGCTTCGTCGTGCTGGACAGTTGGGTCGCATGGCGGCTGGGCGGCGCCGACGGAAACGCACGGGGTACATCAGCGCAACCGTCATGTGGTCGACGACCCTTCCTGGTGGCGGACCTGATCCGCTGTCGAAACCGGTCCATCCACGGCTGTTATGGGTGGGTCGAACGGTGAGAACCCTTGCGTGGCAAGAAAAGTCATCACCGAGAGTAGTTCATCGGCGTCGGCCACGGTGCCACTGAGCACGGTCGAAACGGACAACGCGATCACGCTGAACCGGGGAAAGATCGAGGCCACGACGGGCCCGATCGGGCCGGCCACCTGGATCTCGTATTCCAACACAACGGCGCCCTGTCTAGGTGACGGTCGGTGGGGTTGCAGGCGGGTCTGCGGCATCCTTGCCGAGTTGCCGGATGCCGCGCAGCTCGACACCCAGGCCTTGCAGGCGATTGAGCATGCCGATCAGTTCGGCCTGGTCGACAACCGGTCCCTGCAGCACCGTTTCCAGGGACTCGGTGACCACCCGGACCCCCCGAAGTTCCGCCAACACGCTCGGAGGTAGCGCGCCGGCCACCCGAAACTCGAACTGCATCACCGTCATCTGCCAGCTCCGACCGACACCGCATCGCCTCGACGTGAGCGTCCCACGTCCTGCGCCGGCCCGACTCCCCCGAACCGTATGAGAGCATCGACCCCGAGCCCGTATTGTGCGTCATATCCGGTTCTGCCGGTGGGGTCGGGCTCCGCCGGGCGCGGCATCGACCTTTCGCCTTCCTGCCTGCTGGAGAGTTCGGTGGATCTACAGTTCAGCGGTCTGTTCCGGCTCCGTGCCTCACCCCCGGCCCTGCCACCCGGTTTCGTGCGGCGCCGCCGGCTCGCGGAACGGCTGACCGCTGCAACGCAGCATCCCGTCACCCTGGTCAGCGCCGGCCCCGGGTACGGGAAAACGCTCACCGTGGCGTCCTGGGCGCGCGACCTGGCCGACACCGCTCCGGTGGCATGGCTGTCGGTCGACGAAACCGACAACGAACTAGCGGCCTTTTGGTCCGACGTCTTGGGCGCGTTGGGGATCGTTGGCGCCCTGCCCGGTGGCAGCGCGCTTCGGGAGGTGGCGCCCGCCGCGGGATTCGGTGCCCGGGAAACGCTGCTGGTCAGGGCCGGACTCGCCGAGTTGACCGAGGTCGTCACCCTGGTCTTGGACGACTTCCACCTGATCCAGGACCGCCAGGTGCTGGAGTCGGTCGGCCGGCTACTCGAACAGCAACCGCCCCAGCTCCGGCTGATACTGACCACCCGGGCCGACCCGGTGCTCAGGCTGCACCGGCTCCGGGTCGCCGGTGACCTCACCGACATCCGCGCTGACGACCTGGCCTTCACCAGTGACGAGGCGGCCGAACTGCTCCACCGCAACGGCCTGGGCTCCGCGCCGACACACCTGTCGGTGCTGCTGGACCGCACTCGCGGCTGGGCAGCAGGGTTGCGGTTGGCCATCATGTGTCTTGACCCGGCGGACATTGATCGCGGCATCGCCCACTTCAGCGGCCGCGACCACCTGGTCGCCGAGTACTTGATTCAAGAAGTGGTCGATCGGCTCCCGGTGGCCGACCGGCAATTCCTGCTGACGACCAGCATTCTCGACCGGGTCAGCGGCGTGCTCGCGAATCAGCTCACCGGGCGCGACGACGGCCACCTCGTCCTGGAACGATTGCTGGCCCAGAACGCGCTGATCGTGCGCCTCGCCGACAACGCCGAGTGGTTCGGACTTCATCCGATGCTGCGGGACCTACTGGCGCACCGGCTCGCACTTGAACAGCCAGGCGCGGTGAACGACCTGCACCTGCGTGCATCCCGGTGGTTCGCCGCGCACGGCGAACCGATCCCGGCGATCCGGCACGCCACGGCCGGCCAGCACTGGGAGGAGGCCGGGCGGCTGCTCACCGACATCGCCTGGCCGCACGCGCTCACCGCGAACGGCCCAGCCCTGGTGGCCGCACTGGATCCCGCTGCCGACCGGGCGAGGACCAACCCCACCACCAGCACATTGCTGGCCGCCGCCGTCCGCGACCTTCACCAGCGCGACTTCGACTCGATGATCCGGGCCACCGATGACGCCGACGAACTGCAGGATGACGTCCCGGACGGCGACCGGCCCGCGACCGACGCGCTCATCACCGTGCTGCGCGTGGCCCATTCGCGAATCCGAAACCCCGCGCTGACTGCGCCATTGGCCGCCCGTCACGTCCGCTTGCTCGACCAGTCACCCCGTCGGCTGCTACCGACCGCGGAGCAGCACCGGGTGATCGCCATGAACAATTTGGCCGTCGGGCAGTTGTGGATCGGAGAACTCGACAAGGCCGAGGCCGGCCTGCTCGTCGTACAGTCCCGCTGCCACGCCCTCGGGCTGGGCCTGACCGAGCTCAACGCCCACGCCCACCTCGCGGTGCTCGACGTCATCCGCGGGCGTCTGCCCGAGGCGCACCGACGCGCGACTAAAGGGGAGATCATCGCGAACCGTCGAGGCTGGGTCGGCGAGCCCCAGGCACTCGGACTGTTCGTCGCACTCGCCATGATCTACCTCGAGCAGGGCAGGCTCGACATGGCCGCAACCACAGTCGACGCCGGCCTGGACATCAGCCGCAGCGGCTCCGACGCGGCATGCCGGGTCGCGCTCGGCATCGCAGCAGTCGGACTGGCCGTCGCCCGGGAAGACCCCGCCGCGGCGCGGGCTGCATCCGCCCGGTTGGAGGTGATCCACGCCCAGGCCGGCGACCTTCCGCCGATGCTGGCCGAGTGGTGCGCCGTCGCACATGCCGACGCCCATCTTGCTGCCGGCGACCCCGAGGCCGCGAGCACCCTCGTCGACGAAGGCAGTCAAACCTGCGGATTCACCGCCGCACTCGAGCGCGTGGTGCTGGCCAAGGCCCGACTGATGCTGGGCCAGCCCGACGCGGTGCTCAAGCTGCTCGACCCGATGCCCACGCCCACGTTGCCCTTTCGAGGACCGGCCATCGAGGCCAGAATCCTCCTCGCGATCGCGGCCGACCGGACGCACCGAGACACCGCCGCCGTGGCCGCGATCAGCCAGGCGATCGACCTCGCTCAGGACGTCGGCATCACCAGGCCATTTCTGGCGGCCGGCCCGCGGATCTCGGGCCTGCTCGCCCGGCACCGGCATCTCGTCGCCAGGCACCTCGACTTCGCCCGACCCTGGCACCGTCTGTCGACGATGAGACCACACCTGAAGTCACCTCGCAGACCCTGCGGGAATCGCTCACCGAACGGGAACTCACCGTGCTCAGCTACCTCCCGACAATGTTGAAATCGGCGGAAATCGCCTCCGACCTGTTCGTCACGACCAACACCGTCAAATCCCACCAACAATCGATCTACCGCAAACTCGGGGTGAGCACCCGGCGCAACGCCGTCGACCGGGCGCGCGCGATGAGATTGCTCTGACCAGCCCATCCGGGCGCCACCCGAGTCGAGGGTCCGCAGGCATCCGCAACTTGCGGCGTCGTGAGATTCACTCTATCCCAGGATGTTTCGGTGCCGGGCGCCGCGCAACTGGTTGCCCTCCCGCGCCCGTCCGGGAGTTCAGCGCCGTCCGCTGCCACGGTGATCACCCACTTCGAATGAGGCCGCCGTCCGCGCCGCCCTATGGGCGCGCCGGGTTCATCCGAACCGTGGGATGCCCAGCGCCAACACACGACGAAGATCTGTCCGAACGGGCCGTGACCCAACAAACCCGTGACCCAACAAAGGAGAAACCGCGATGGCTGCATCACAGCGGGCCGCAGGCAACTCGACCACCCCACCACCGCCGAACTCCACCGCGGTGGGCCTGACCGTCTTCGCCGGCGTCATGATGATCATGCTCGGGGTATTCCAGGCACTCCAGGGCATCGTCGCGCTGTTCAACGACACCTTTTATGTCGTCGGACAGAAATGGACCTTCTCCTTCGACATCACGGCCTGGGGCTGGATCCATCTGATCGTCGGCGTACTCGTTGTCGTCGCCGGGTTCTTCGTCTTCCAGGGAGCCGTGTGGGCACGAGCGGTCGGCATCGGCGTCGCGGTGATCAGCGCCGTACTGAACTTCATGTGGCTCCCCTACTACCCGCTGTGGAGCCTGCTGATCATCGCCTTGGACGTCTTCGTCATCTGGGCATTGGCCGCCCACGGCCGGGATATCGCCAGCTGAGATCAGCGGATACCGCGACTCGCACTTTCATCGTGCCGGAAGCGGGAACGACCTGCGCCCCGGCCGTACACGGGATCAGGTCACCAGCAGGAGCAGCTCGCCGAATCCGTTGACCGCCCAGTGCAGCAGTATCGGCGCGAGCAGGCTGCCGCTGCGTCTGCGAAGTTCGCAGAACACCACCCCGGCGATCCCGGTGAACACCACGGTGCCGACCACCAGCAACACGGTTCCACCCGGGCCGCCGCCCAGCACGCCGCTCACCGAATCGTTGGCCGCACCGCCGGCCAGCGCAGGCAACACGTGCCACACCCCGAACAGCGCCGAGGACACGGCCGTCGCCACCCGCTGCCCGGATTCCCGCCGGAGCAGGCCCCACAACACGCCGCGGAACGCGAACTCCTCCGGGATGACGGTGGCCAACGGGATCACCACCAACGCCTTGACCACCGTCGCCCCCCAGGACGCCGACGAGTCCGCCACAGCCTCCCGCACCGCCGGAATCGACGCGGCGATGCCGTAGCCGACGGCGACGATCGCGGCGGCCGCTCCGCCCCACCGCAGACCGGACCCCCAGGTCCGCCGGGCGAGCCCCACATCGTCGGCGGTCAATCCACTGCCCCAGGCGACCGCCGCCAGCCCGGCCACCAGCGCGAGCCCGACCAGCACGTCCGCGCCCGGCACGACCCGGTTGGCCAGCACGTTCGCGGCCACCAGCAGGCCCAGCGTCAGCCCGAAAGCGATCGGGAAACGCGCCACGGGAATCAACTCAGTTGCCCGACGATTCCTCTCAGAGCGTCGGCCTGCTGGGCGGTCCATCCCGCCGGCTGGGGCAGCGCCGCCCAGCCGTCGACGAATTCCAGCGTGTAGGTGTGACCGTGCCCGGGTGCGGTGTCGACCGGCTCGAGCATGTCCATCGTCACCTGCCAGAAGGTGACGAACGGTATCCAGGTCATTTCGCTGATCACGTCCTTTCCTGCCGGCTCGGCGAGCCAGTCCGGTCGGTGCAAGATCAAATCCGGGCTCAACCAGACGATGGGATCGGACGCGTGTTGCAGGTACAGCACCCGGGTCCCGTCCCAGGGCTGACCGATCGGCGGGATCCCGTCCGCCGGGTCGTTGGTGAATCGAACCGTCCGCCCGTCGCGGAACACCGGCTGCACCTCCGGGGTGCCCGGATCACGGCCGGTCGGTGAATTCCCGGTTCAACGGGTTGAACGCCGGCGGCCCGGCCAGCAGGATGCCGTCGGTGCGGTTGGCCATGTCCGCCTCCCCGCTGAACGGCGGCCTCCGCCGCGTAGGAGCCCAGGCTCAACCCGAAGCCGTACAACTTCGGTCGATGACCGGCCGGTAGCGCAGACCATTTCTGGTAGACCGCGTCGAACAACGCCCGCCCCGCCTCCCGCGCCTTCTCCTGGTCGACCAAGAACGACGCCCATGACGGCAGGTAGGAGTACTGGATCGAGACGACCGCGGAGTTGCCCCCGGTCTCGTACTCGAAGCTGGCCATCGCGGCCGGGTCCAACCATCCGGTGCCGGTCGAGCCGGCGACCATCAGATACCCGCGGTCGAAACCACCCGCCCGATCGAGGTCGGCGACCGCAAGCGCGGCCCGGTCCTCGAGGGTGTCCGCCGACGCGATCCCCGCGTAGGCCCGGATCGGTTCCTGCGCGGTCGTGCCGGTGAACGCGGCGATCTGGGCCGCCGTTGGGCCCTGCCCGACGAAGTTGCGGCCCTGCTTGCCCAGGGTGTCCCAGGCCACCAGCGAACCCGGGCCACCCGAGCGCAGCGCCGTCGTCGGCTGCACCGCGGTGTCGCTGGTGGTGGTGTCCCGCACCGCGAAAATCCGGTCGGTCAACGCGAGGATGCCGTCCACCAGCACCCCACTGAGCAGGCCCACCGTCACCACCACGGCCAGCAGCCAGCCCAGCGCCCGCGCGGCCCGCCGGCCCATCCACCGGCTCAGCAAGCCGGCCACCCACCAGAAGAACCGGCGGATGCCGCGGGCCGCCGCGACCAGACCGACGAACACCAGCACCGCCGCCACCGGCAGCAACAGCTTCGACCCGAACGACTCCGGCTCTGCGCCCATCAGCGTCTCGGATCTGACCCTGCCAGCGCTGCCCGAGCACGTAGGAGATGAGCAGCAGCACGGGCCCGGCGATCAGGAACACCCGCCACGACCGCGGCCGCGGTCGGACGCACCGGCCGGTCGGCGAACTCCCGCCACACCCGGGCACCCAGCACACCCAGTCCGTAACCGATCGCCCCGGTGACCCCACACACCACACCCTGAAACAACCCCGGCCGCGGCACCAGCGACGGGGTGAACGACAGACACACCAACACCACCGCCACCCACGCGCCCGGCAGCGTGTACCGGAACCGCCGCCGCGCGGGGCGCTCCGCCGGCGGATTGTCGACTCGAGCCGTCTCGGCCAACTTCTCTTCGGGACTCGCGCGGTCGGGTACCGAATCCTGGATGTCAGCAGTGTCGGTCGGGATGGTCATGCCGATCGGTTTCCTCGCCTCGCAGGGGTTCGACCCTCATCATTCCCGGCAAATGTCACGGATCTACCTGCAACGCGCCCGGTTTCACGGCGCTGCACGGTCCCAGGCTCTACGGTCATAATCTCAACGGGCCGGTCGCCAGGTGCGTGCCGACCGTGCCGCAGACCGATGAACAGTCCCTGGAGTGAGCGATGACCTATTGCCTGGCGATGCGGCTGGACGAGGGCCTGGTCTTCATGTCGGACACCCGCACGAACGCCGGCGTCGACAACATCGGCACCTACCGCAAGTTGCACGTGCTGTCCCCTGCCCCGGATCGGGTCTTCGTTCTCCAATCAGCCGGCAATCTGGCGACCACCCAGGAAGTGTTGGACCGGATTCAGGTCGACCTCGACACTCCCGGTGATCACGAAAACCTGCTCACTGTGAACCGGATCTTCGAAGCGGCCCTCTACATCGGGCGGCTCAGGCAGGAGGTGAATCAGCGTCACCGTGATGCGCTTTCCTGGGTTGGCGCCGACGGAACGGCCACTTTCATCCTCGGCGGTCAGATCGCCGGTCACCCGCCGGACATCCTGCTGATCTACCCGGAAGGCAACTACATCCGCGCGTCGGATGATCGACCGTTCCTGCAGATCGGCGAGAGCAAGTACGGCAAGTTCCTCCTCGAGATGGCGGTCGAAGCCGAAGCCGGCCTCGTCACCGCTTCCAAGATCGCGATCGGATCGATGATGAGCACCGCGCGCGCCAACCTGGCCGTCGGCCCGCCGTACGACCTGGCCATCTACCCGTCCGACGCTCTCGCCGTTGAAGAATTCCGGATCCTCCCTGATTCCGCGGTGCTCAGCAGGCTTCAGGCGATCTGGCAACGTCACATGCTTCAGGTGGTCCAGGACATGCCCAGCGTGCACGACCTGGACGAACTCGGTCGACGAGTTCAGCATGATCACACCGCGAACTGACGATCAAGCGCGATGGCCGATACTGAGTAGCGCGATGGCCGCCGCTGAGTAGAGCGAGCGGATCCGCTCTCGCTGTGTGCGTTAGCGTTGGTGGTTTCAGACGTTGCTGGGCCGGTCGGTCGCCGGCGGCCGAAATTCCCGGAATGCCTCGAGCAGGCCCGCCTGCGCTTCGGTGGACAGGTTTCCGAGCTGACATCGCCGAGCGTGGCGACGGTTTCGCGGATCTGTTCCACGTAGCGCGCACAACCGGGGCACAGCTCGAGGTGCGTTTCGAGGGCGGTGGCGGTGTCGGCGTCGAGGTCGCCTTCGAGGTAGTCGGTGACCAGTTCGACGATCTCGCGGCAGCTGAGCACACCCGTGGTGGTCACCGGTCACTCCCTCCTTCCGACGCTGCGAGCGGACTGGAATCGCCACCGTGGTTGCCTGCTGGATCCCGTCAATGGTGAGTCCTGCAAACGGCTGCGACGTTACAAGCGCATCCGTGACGCCGAGCGGGCGTGCCGGGTCAGGCACGGTAGTACTCCTCCAGCGCGGCGCGCAGGGCGCCGCGGCCACGGTGCAGCAGCATGCGCTGATTGCCCGGCGAAAGGTCGAGCAGGTCGCACACGTCGTCCGCACTGAAGCCCTGGACGTCGCGCATGGTGACGACAAGCCGCTGCCGGGTGGGCAGCTCCTCCAGCGCCTGGTCGATGAGCCCGAGCGTTTCCTTCGCGACCGCCCGCTTTTCGGGTTGATGCCACGGTTGCGGCACACCGTCGGGGGTCCACCCGCCGGGGTATTGGTCGTCCGGCCCCCGGAAGCGTTCCGGATCGACCGTCGGCCGGCTGGTCCCCGTCGTCCTCGGCCACCCGCAGGTCGACGACCGTTCGGCTCTCCCGGACGCCGCGGGACTTGGCCCGATTGACCAGAATGGAGAACGTCCAGGTGCGTAACGAGGCACGACCCTCGAACCGATCCAACCCGCTCAGCATTCCCATCCAGGCGTCCTGCACGGCATCCTCGGCCGACTGGCTGGTCGACACGAAGTTCCGGGCGAGCCGGAGCATCGCCGGCGACCACGCGCGGACGAGCTGAGCGAAGGTCGCCTCATCACCCGCGCGGAGGCGCTCGACAAGGTCCTGATCCGTGCCGGTCCGAACGCCGGCACCCGGTGGTGGCGCGTCCATCGATCCCCCTTCCGCGGTTGGCCGTCATAGCGTCCCGCATCAGGGGTGACTCTCGCCTGCCCAAACGACAGATTTCACCCGGACTGCGGGCTGACCGCCTCTCGCGCATCCGCGGACGATGCTGTCCGCTGCCGCATCACCGGTCGCGGTGTCGCGGCCCTCCACGAAGAACTCCAGGATCGCCTGTGGTGAAGGAAGTCGGGACAGCGGGCGGGCGGCGCCGAATGGTTGGTTCCAAAAGGCGCCCTTGGGCACCAGCCAGGGGCCGACGTAGGCATACGGTTCGCCGATCACCGCGTCACCGGGCGACACACCGAAGTTGACCTTCGCCACGGAGATGCCGATGTCGAAATGCTCCGGCCACAGGATCGGCACTTGCCCGGGATCCAGGGACCGCAACGCGGCGTCGCCATCGGCGAACGCCTGCAGCAGCACCTCGGCCGCCGACGCGGTGACATCGGTGGCTTCCTCGAGAGAGAAGTCGGGGCCGCCGGTGTAGACGTCGCGCAGCGCCCGCGGGGTGATCCCGGCCCGCAGCGCGAGATCGTTCACGCTGCCGCCCAACGGGAACCGGCCCGTCGCGGTGATCAGGTCAGTGCCGGACACCACGTTGGGTGTCGGTCCGACCCAGCCGCCGAAGCCACCCGGTCGGGCGGCGAGCCTGATGTCGCCGACCGCTTCGTACTGGGGACCGGCGATCAGCAACTCCGCGACGGCGTGCAGTGCCCGGCGGGTGGTGGACAGTCCTGCTGGCACGTTCATGGTTGGTGCTCCTTGATGGGTAATACGTAGGTTCGGACCGGAAGTCGACAGATGACCGCTGCCTGGGCGTCGACCTTCGCCGTCGTTGGCCGGGCATCGGCCGCCGAGAACGCTGACGAAAGGTAACTTTCGGGCACTGATTTCTGCCTGCGGCTACGACCGGGCATCGGCCGCACAGACCGTGGCGGGCGGAAAGCGATCTGGATCTTCAGTTGTCGACGTCCTCCGGTGAATGCTTGCCAACCGTTAGTGTCCGGGATCCCGCCCACCGTTACAGCGGTCGGCGGATGTGCGCCTTCCACCCGAACGAACAGGCGGTCATGCCATGATCGGCGACGACCTGCCCTGCGCTCACGTCGTGGAACTGCTCTCCGACTATCTCGAGCGAGCATCGGATCCGGTCCCCCACCGCCTCAGTGGACGCTCACCTGTCCGCGGACAGCGACGCCACCTCGGTGATCGCCGCCCGACTGCGAACCGTGCACCACCTACCTGGCACAACTCCGCACCACCATCACCGAACTGGGACCAGGCCGGAACCAACCTTGCCTTCCGAGGCAGTCAACGCCTTGGAAGAGGCGTTCCGCGACCTGTACCCACGGCACGGCCGGTGACCGCCGCACGGCCGTGCAATGCATACTCCGGTGTGAAGCCCTGGCCTTGGAACGCGACGCCGCTGTCGGTGAATGCGGTGGCATTGATTGCTCCCGCCCTCAGCGCAACTTCCCGCGCTCGCCGGCTCTGCGACAACCCCGCCATCGGGCGGTTCGCCGACGCCAGCAACTGAGCGGGGGGTCAGTGCGGTCGATGCTCTCGCCAATACTGTTGGCCGCGATCGGATGCGTCCTGTGTAACTGGGCGATTTCGGGCCCCAGTGCTAGCCGGGCGCGAAGTGCGCCACCCGTGCACCGCATGAAGCGAGCTCTCGTCGGGCTCAGCTCGCATGCCGGTGAGGGGCTGCGATTCGCCGGCTCGGCAGAACCAGATCGGTTCCCGGAGAGGGTGTTTGAGCAAACCGGTGGGTTGATGTCGATCAGCCCAGTGGGTTCCCTCTCAGGAGTGTCGATCCCGGACCCGTGCCAGAGCCGTGAGCGCGCCCCCGGTGTGTCAGAGATCCAGGGACGATGTGCACCGCGCCTCCGGCCAGCCTCCGCGGGTGTTCTTAGCCAGGTGTGGGGCGCGTCGTGGGGTGGATGTGTAGTTCCATTCTCCGTGGAACTCGTGTCTGGTGAGGATTCCGCTGGTTGCGAGTGCGTTCATCTCTTCGTCGGGGATTTTGATTCCCTTGGGGTAGGGGGCTTCGTCGAGTTCGGCGCGGACGGTCAGTCCGGTGCTGGTGGTGGTCGCGGCGATGGTCTGCACGATGACTTCGTGGCTGGTCAGGGGTCTGCCCCGCCAGTTCATCGAGATGTGCGAGAACAGTCTGTGTTCGATCTTGTTCCACTTGCTGGTGCCTGGCGGGAGGTGGCAGACGGTGATCGTCAGGCCGGTCCGATCGGCGAGTTGGCGAGTTCGGTCTTCCACAGGCGAGTGCGGTAGCCGTTGGAGCCGCCACCGTCGGCGCAGATCAGTAACCGGGAAGCGTTCGGGTGTAACGGTTGTCCGACCTGCACCCACCAGGTCGCGATGGTGTTCACGGCGAACGCGGCGGTGTCGTGGTCGGTGCCCACGCTGACCCAGCCGGTGTTGTTGGCGACGTCGTACACCCCGTAGGGGTTGGCCTTGCCCAGTGCGGGGTCGATGAAGTCGTGGACCTTCACGTGTTCGGGTTGCCCGGCGGGGTGCCATTCCTGGCCGCTGTTCTTGTAGGCCCCGATGAGTTCTTTCTTCTTGGTGTCCACGCTGATCACCGGGTCGCCGGCCGCGGTGTACTCGCCGGCCTGGATGTTCAGGTAGGCGAACTGGGCGTCCCGGTCGACGTGCTGCCCGCCTTCGGCGGTCTTCACGTTGGCCTGCATGCTGTAGCCCTGCTCTCGAAGCAGCCGGCGGATGACGAAATCACTGACCTGGTGACCCTTCTCGCGCATCGCTGCGGTCAAGGTGCGGATCGATTTGGACGTCCACCGCAACGCCGACATCGGATCTCCGCGGGTCACCGGGTCGATCAACAACTCGAACGCCGCGACGAGTTCCCCATCATGGGCCTCCGCACGTTTCCGGCCGCCCCCAGAACGCCGCGACCGCCCAGACCCCGGGGCGGTCCCGTCATCGGCCTCTTTCCGGCCCCGGCGGACCGTGTCGGCCGCTACTCCGGTCGCCGCGGCGACGATGCCGACCCCACCCGGTCCCAGTTCCGCGGCCTCCGCGCCGAGCCACAACCGCCGTTGGAACTCCGACAGATGCGGTCGCAACACCGCGTACCGCCGCGCGACCGAGTCCGCCAGATCTGCCATACCGCAACCGTAACGCCTAACACCCCGTAAACGAGGTTAAACCATCACAGACTCTAACTCGACGCTCCTGTCCAGCCGGGGCGACTTGACGAAAAGGAGCGTTTGTCAGCAACACTGTCGCTATCTACACAAATTGTCCAACGTGACGATAGCCAAGGGAGGCATGGGAGTGCCGTGCC
Organism: uncultured Actinomycetota bacterium; assembly: GCA_963709895.1. Classification (GTDB taxonomy): domain Bacteria; phylum Actinomycetota; class Actinomycetes; order Mycobacteriales; family Nakamurellaceae; genus Nakamurella. The sequence continues at coordinate 163,243 of CAVPYD010000029.1, forward strand.
CCGTGGTTTGCCCTTCGAGTACGGCGCCGCGATAGGAAGCACCGAGTCCTGTCCGCCGCAGTTGCTCACTCCCGGACGATCCGAGGGAAAGGTTGAGCGTCCGCGCGGCGCTGACCCTTGTGCAATTTCGAAACAGGCTGTCGCGTCGGATCATCCGGTTCGTGCCACGGTCATTGACGGTGCCCTGGTGAACTTCAGACGCGTCGCATTGGTATTGTTCTTTGTGTTGCCGCTGCAACTGGGCCTTCTTGCCCGAGTCGAGAAGCGCACCGTTTATCGACATCCCAGGCGGATCACGGTGGGTTCGCCACCAATGGACGAGGGGCGACGGTCCGGAGTCCAACAATCCGGTGGGGTCGCTGGCCGAAACGACTCTTCACAGGTCGGGTTGTGTTATCGCCGCGTACCAGCTGAACAACGATAGTCGAGCACGAGACGGTGACGTCACACCTCAGCAATGAGCCGCCCCGGATGCGGCCTGGATCTGACCTGTCGGTGCCGAATACTGCCGCTGGCCCCCGCGCTGGCAGGACACGGGCCTGATTGGATCGTTCCGGCCGGGCGTGATCCGGATATCCGACAGGATGTCAGCGGGCCTCTGGGTGCACCGATGACGCTCCCGTGGAACTGTTTGACGGTGCAATACTTGCGCCATGGCCCAGACCGGTTTCCCGGACCGGCCAGTATCCGTTCTGGATGATCCTGCATGGTTTGGCGCCGTGATGGGGAGCGGCGGAACGGCGATCGTCGCGTCCATGCTGCCGGGCCGGATCGAGTTCTTGACCACGGTCGGCGATGTCACCTCGGTGCTGCTGCTGGTGGCCAGCGTCGCGGCGTTCCTCGGCCTGTTCATCCGCGACTTCCTGGTCAAGCGACTCGGTCGCGGACTGGGTAACCGGTTGCGCTCCCCTCGGACCGGTCCGGCGTACGCGACGATCCCGGGCGCCGTCAACGTCCTGGCCGTCGGGTTGATCAACATCTGGCCGGCGACGATGTCCACCGCGGCCGGGTGGGGCGTGCTGGCCGCGTTGGCCGGAGTGGGCACGTTCCTCGGGCTATGGCTGACGGTGACCTTCTTCGTCGCAGCTTTCGAGCACGAACAGTTTCCGGCCCAGGACATCTCCGGGATCTGGTTCATCCCCGAGACGGTGGTGCTGCTCGGGTCCGTGCTGTTCGCCCAGCTCGCAACGACTGGGCCGGCGGCCGCTCAGCGCGGATTGGAGGTGCTGGCGGCCGCCTTGCTCGGGGCCGGTGGGCTGCTGTTCGGCCTCACCGCGGTGATCTTCGTCAATCGCCTCGTGCTGCACCCCGGAGTTCATCGCACCGGCGCGCCGGCCATGTGGATCATGATCAGCCCGCTGGCCGTCACCTCCCTTGCGCTGCAATCCGTCGCCGGCGCCGACCAGACGCTCGGCGGATCGTGGACATCAGCGATGCAGGAGGTCGCCACATTCGGCGCCGCGGCGCTGTGGGGATTCGCGTTGTGGTGGATCGCCGCAGCCGCAGTCATCACCCGGCACGCCGGCAGGGCCGCACTGACCTACACACCCGCCGACTGGGGATTCGTGTTCCCCTCCGCCGCCATGGTCATCGCGACGCTGACCCTTGGCCGCCGGTGGCAGTCCGCACTGGTCGAGGTGATCGGATTCGGGCTCGGGGTGCTGCTCGCGCTGGTGTGGATCACCGTGGCCACCGGAGCGATCATCAGCCTGCACCGGGGGAAGCTCCGGAATGCGTGACGCCGCAGCGACGACCGGACGATCTCCGGGGAGATGGAGCCGTCTCCACCGCCAGCATGAGTTTGTCGACGTTCGCAGCTGAGGTAGCCGCACCACCCGCGCGCCCTTCGCCCACGCGCCAAACGGGCCCCCCGAAATGGGCCCGCCTACGGTGGAATCGGTCAGGTGACCCTGGTCAAGGACCCGACGACGTCGAGACCCACGTCGCAGGCGCTGGTCACCAGAACAGACCACCGTGCCATCACCGAACGGCAGCGATACCAACCGCCGCCGAAGCGTTTTCGGCCGCCGCTCGTCGCCGGCGGATCCAAGAGTATCGACGTCACTCACATCCCGAAGTGCGTGCGACGCACCGCTGCGATGGCCTCCTCCGGTCCGCTCACCTCGACCTGCGCCGCAGCCTGGCGTCCGAAGATGAACATGAGGAGTTCTCCCGGAGCGCCGCTGAGTCGAGCCAGCGGCTCGCCCGATCGAACCAATACCCGTTCGCCGGTTCCCGACCATTCGATCTCGAGCCCGAAACCCTGGAACCGCCGACTCAGATAGCGGCTCCCGCGGCGAACGTTTTGCCATAAGGCAGCATTCATCGCGGGCGTGAGACGACGAGCCCCAAGCCTGTTCGCTCGGCGAACGTCCTCATGGTGAACAAAGAACTCGTTGAGAGTCGGAAAAGAACGAACCCAGCCAATGCGGAAGAACCCGATCGGCGGACCGGTCCGGATCCGCGCGACCAGCCTGGCGAAATCGTTGTTCTCGGCCAATCTCGACTGACGCTGCTCGGCGAACCGTTGAAAGGGGCCAGGCAGAACGAGGCAAGGGCCAGCGAGGACATCGTGTTCTCGCAACACGAGGTGGGCGGCGATGTCGTGAGCAGTCCAACCCTCCAGCAAGGTGGGAACGGATGGACCGAGTTCGTCAAGGAGATCACACAGCTCACGGCGTTCCTGCGTGTCGAGCGGAACATCAGCCATGCCGCCCGAGCCTACGGGCCACGCCACGGCAACCCGGGCACAGGCAACAGCGGGCGGTCGGCGGATGGCGTCACCAGACCGCGAACTCGGCGGTTCGATCGCTCATCCCCGCGGGGGCGGCCCGCGGCACCGGCGGGCAGGCACCCGTCCGGCTCAGCTCTGTGGCACTCCCCGACGGCGGAAGCCGACCGCGGCGGCCATGCCGAGGACCACGGCGATGGCGCCGAGGACGACGAGCGGCAGCGACTGGACGGTGCCCAGCGGAGGGTTGCCGACATGGGTCGTCGGGGACACGTCGAGCGCCCACCCGGCCAGCTTGAGGCCCGGGCCGAGGAAGGCGATGAAGGCGACGATGGCGAAGGCCGCCCAGCCCGCCGGGAACGCCCTGGGCCGCACGCCGAACAGCGCGAGCGCCAGCCCGCCGACGAGGAGCTCGGCCGGCAGGTAGGCCGCGCCCGCCCCGACAACGCGACCCAGCTGAACCGCGGTGCCCATCGACCACGCCATCGCCGCGGCCAGCACGACCGAGGAGACGATGACGATCACGACGAGGCCGGTGACGATGACGAGGCCGTGGGCGGCGAGCCAGCGCAGGCGGGACAGGGTGCCGGACAGCCGAGGCTCGAGACGTCCGGCCGTCTCCTCGCCGCGCAGACTGCCGACGGCCTGGACGGCATACCCCGTGGCGATGATGGCGATGTAGAGCTGGGTGACGGCGACGAACCCGTCCTCGGGTTGTGCGCCCGACATCCCGATGGCCTGCGCCATGGCCGGGTTCCCGGCGACGGCGTCGAGGAATTGCTGCGCGAGTGCGCCCATCATGCCCGCGATGACCAGGGCACCGGCCAGCCAACCGAGCACCGCAGGGCGGTGGATGGCGGTAGCCAGCCCGAGCGGGCTGCGCAGCCATGTCGTTGCCCGCGCCGGTCCCGCACCCCCGCGGACGAGGGAGCTACCGAGGTCGCGGCGTGCGGCGAGCAGGACGGCGAGCGTGGCGAGCAGCCCGCCGACGGCCAGGGGAATGAGCAGGGTCCACCACCGCATCGCCCCGAACGGGGCGGCCTTCTCGGCCCAGCCGAGCGGTGAGAGCCAGGTGACCCACGTCTGTGTCACGTCTCCGACGCCCCGCAGCAGGTAGGCCACGGCCAGCACGAGCAGGCTCCACACATAAACGCCCCGGGAGTGCAGGGTGACCTGGGCGAGCAGCGCCGCGAGCCCGGCGAAGGCGACGGCGAGAGCGCCGAGGGAAGCGGCGTAGAGGACCGATCGGGTGGCGGGTACACCGGAGACGGTGAGCCCGAGGGCGAACGCGATGGCGGTGACGACGATGGCGGCGGAGGCGACGATGAGCCCAGCCAGCACCGGGACATGCCGCGCGACCCGGCCGGCGAGGACCGTCTCGAGCCGCCCGGCCTCCTCCTCACGCCGGGTGAACTGCGCGACGAGGCTGATCCCGAGCAGCGGGAGGAGGAACGCAGCCAGGAATCCGAACTCGTCCTGGATGACCCCGCCGAGACTGTCGATGCCCTCGACCCTGCCGTTGATCGCGACGAGCGCGTCACCGGCGGTGACGGCCTGGGCGTAGGTGTGGATCTTCTCGGGGGTGCTGTACAGGGCGGCGACCGCCCCCGCCGTTCCGACCATTGTCTGCGATGAGCGCGAACATCCAGACGAGCGTGCCGCGGCGGTGCGTCCGCCATTGCACACCGAGCATGGCCCCCAGGCCGGTCGCCCTCATCGCCGCGCCCCCTGCGGCTCGCCGAGCTCGGTGGCGTCCAGCGGCACGGCCTGACCGTCATAGGTGCGCAGGAAGAGCGCGTCCAGGCTCGGCGGGGTGGCGGTGAGGGTGTGGATCCGTGCGGCGTGCAGCCGGCCGACGACGGCGTCGAGGTGCTCGGCGTCGACGGTGAACCGGCTCTCGACGCGGCCGTCCAACCGCTCGGAGACGTAGTCCGCGACGCCCGGGGCGTCGGCGAGGCCCGCGGCCTCGTCGACGGTGACCGCGTGGACGTGGGTGCGGGTGTGCCGTCGCAGCTCGGCGAGGGTTCCGGTCGTCACGGTCCGGCCCCGGCGGATGATGCTCACCCGATCGGCCAGAGCCTCGACCTCACCGAGGATGTGGCTCGACAGCAGGACCGTGCAGCCCTCCTCCCGCCGCTCCCGGACGACCTCCTGGAAGGCCTGTTCCATGAGCGGGTCCAGCCCGGAGGTGGGCTCGTCGAGCACCAGCAGATCGGCGTCGGCCGCGAGCGCGGCGATCAGGGCGACCTTCTGCCGGTTCCCCTTGGAGTAATCGCGGACCCGCTTGGTCGGGTCGAGGTCGAACCGCTCGATGAGGGCGGCCCGGCGGGCCTCATCGAGGCCGCCCTGGGTAGCGCCGAGAACGTCGAGACACTGGCCGCCGGTGAGCCCCGGCCAGAGAGCGACATCACCGGCGACATAGGCGAGCCGTTCGTGCAGCGATCGCGGCCTGGCGCCACGGGTCGCCGCCGAAGAGCTCGACGTGACCGCCACTGGCGCGGATCAGGCCCAGCACGACACGGATCGTCGTCGACTTGCCCGCCCCGTTGGGGCCGAGAAAACCGTGGACCTCTCCGGGGGTCACCTCGAGGTCGAGCCCATCGAGGGCGCGGAACCGGCCGAAGGTCTTGGTCAACCCCTCGGCGCGGATGACGAATTGGGTCGTGCTCACGGCTGTCTCTCCTTCCACGGGGCGCTCAACGCGCCCCCGGCACAACGATGGTTGCCTCCCCGGTGACGCGGATGCTCGCTGGCATCCCCGACGTCCGTGTCAGGCCGCCCGCCTGTCACCCAGGCGCCGCGCAGCGTCTGTGCAGGACTCCGTCGACGACCAGACGTGCCCGCGCCGTCCGGCCCGGATCCAGGCGACTCGGAACGTCGTGGTCACCGCCGAGACCTCACTCGCTGCGCTCATTCCTTCCTCCCGTAGTCTCGTCGGGAACGGTGAAGGCGCCGCCGCGGTAGATCTCCATGACTGTGTTCCCCCAGCGGCGCAGGCCCTGCCGGCTCAGCGGATCAACTCCCAGCACCCGGGCCACCTCGTCCCGGAGCAGCACCACAGCAAGATCGTTGATCAGCAGGAACGCGGCACGCGCCGACGCGTCGGCGGTTGGCCGCAGCACACCGGCCGATTCCAGGTCCGCCAAACTGGCGACCGTTGCGGCGTATAACGTCCCGAACAGCTCGGTCGCCGCGGGGCCGCCGTCGATCAGCAGTCGCCGAAGGTAGGCCAGCACCGCCCCGTCGGAGCCGACCTGGTCGTGGAACGCGGCCGCGATCGACATGAATCCCCCGTCGTGCACGTCGGCGTCGCCCAGCTGCTCGAGCAGTTGGGCGAAGACCTCGGTCACCCGGGCATCGACGGCCTCCCGCAACCGGGCCTTGGTGCCGAAGTGGTGAACGACCAACGACGACGACACTCCGGCGTCCGCGGCGATGTCCCGGATCGACACCGCCGCCCACCCGCGCTCGGCCGTCAGCCGCATCGCGCTTTCCCGGATCAGCGCCAGACCGGTCAGATCAGCGGCTGCACGCATGTGCAGAGGATAGCACATCTGTGCAGCGGCTGAGCAGGCCATTGCCTGCCACCAGGGTGCGCCCGGACGGTCGGGATTGGGGTGGTCGTGTGTGGCAGAGCCGTTGCGCGGCCGAAGGAATCAGAGCAGTTCGGGGTCCTGGTCGATGCAGAGCAGGGCCGGCCCCTCGGCTGCGAACAGTTCCTTCATGGCCGCGTCCAGATCGTCCGCGGCGCTGACCCGGATGCCCGTCGCGCCGCATTGCCGGGCGAACTCGGCCCAGTCCGGGTTGCGTAGCGAGGTGTGCCATACGGGGTAGTCGGCGGCGACCTGCTCTTTGGAGATCTTGCCCAGGCTCTTGTTGTCCAACAGGACATGTTTGATGCCGACGCCGTATTTGACGGCCGTGGTCAACTCCATGGCGTACTGGCCGAAGCCGCCGTCTCCGGTGACGGCGACCACCGGGCGGTCGGGGTCGGCGGCCCACGCCCCGAGCGCGGCGGGATACCCGAAACCGATGGAGCCCAGGTAGCCGGACATCAGCACCGGTTGGCCCGCGGACTCCAGGTAGCGGCCCAGCGAGTAGGCATGGTTGCCGACGTCGACGGTGACGACGGCGTCGCGGGGTAGGTGCCGAGACAACGAGTCGAAGACCGCCGCTGCCGAGACTCCCTGGCCCCGGTCGTCGGCGACCCGACGGGCCTTCTCGGCGCGCCAGATCTCCCACCGTTCGGCAACATCGGCTCGCTGGTCGACCGCCGCGGTCACGCCGGCCGCGGTGTCCAACGCCGCCACCGTGCTCGCGGCATCACCGACCAAGCCGATGCCCACCGGATCGAAACGACCGATGGCGGCTGGGTTGTCGTCGATCTGGATGATCGACTTGTAGGTGGCGATGCCGGTGTGGTTCGAGAACGACGCCCCGATCGCCAGGACCAGGTCCGATTCGTTCATCAGCCAGCTCGCCACGGGGGTTCCGCTGCGGCCCAACACGCCTGCCCCCAATGGGTGGGAGTCCGGGACCAGACCCTTGGCCTTGAACGTGGTCAGCGCCGGCGCGCCCAGTCGCTCCGCCAGCGCCACGATCTGGGCTCGGGCCCTCCGGGCGCCGTGGCCGACCACGAGAACCGGGCGGTGGGCGAGCCGGAGCAGGTCTGCGGCCGCGGCCAGGTCGGCCGGCGGCGGCGTCCCGGCCCGCCCGGCCAGTCGGCCGTCGGGGGTGGCCGCGGGGTGGCCGGACGGCAGGATCTGCACCTCATCCGGCAGCACCAGGTGGGCCACCCCGCGGCCGTCGACGGCGTGCTTCACTGCCAACGCGGCCATCTCCGCGGCGTCGCTGCCAGCCTGCAGGGTCACTGACGAGATCGCCACGTCCTTGAACACCGCGGACAGGTCCAGATCCTGAAAAGCACCGCGCCCCAACACCTTCGACGGCACCTGACCGGAGATCGCGATGACCGGCGCCTGGTCGAGCTTTGCGTCGTACAGACCGGTGAGCAGATTGGTGGAACCGGGGCCGGCGATCGCCAGGCACGCCGCCGGCCGCCCGGTGAGCTTGCCGTATGCGGACGCCGCGAAGGAGGCAGCCCCCTCGTGACGGACACCGATGTAGGTGATCTCGCCGCGGTCCTCCGCCCGGCGCAGAGCATCGGCGAACCCCAGGTTGGAATGCCCGACCATGCCGAACACGTGCCGGACGCCGAACGCGACCAGGGTTTCCACCAACACGTCGGCGACCGTCCGGGCCGGCACCGGGACCTCGGGCAGCGCGACATAGACCCCGTCCGGCCGTTCCTCCACCGGGTAGCCCGGTACGGCGTCGGCGAAACCCTCCGGCGGTAGACCGGTCAGCGGGTCGTAGTCGTAACCATGCCAGGGGCAGCGCAACAGTCCCTTTTCGATCGAGCCCTCGCCCAACGGGCCGCCCTGATGCGGGCACCGGTTCTCCAGCGCGCCCAGTCGGCCCCCGCACCGGGACATCGCGATGCTGCGACCATCGACGACGACACTGCGCACCCGTCCCTCGGCCGGCACATCCGTCTCGCCGACCCGTCGCCACCGCTGCACATCGGCCATCACACACATCTCCTTCATGTCAGGGGTCAACCCGATGGTGAGTGCCGGCATCCGGCCCGATCGTTACGCGGAAATTGACACCTTCCCGATAATTCAGATGTCGATGAACAAAGGAGACGACAAGCCGGATCGCCTGCGCGGCGGCCCCTGACCGTGCCGTGGTGAGTCCGAACCAGTAGATCGGACATGCCTTTCCGAGCGCGTGCGCGTCATCCCACGCAGACCGATCCCTCGTAGTCCGAGGTGCCGCCGTCAGCGGCCGAGAAGGTTCCGCTGGCCCGGACAAACCCTCGCGCCCCAACCAGTTTGCCCGTTCCACCAACGATGGTCTGCAGATCCACGATGGAACCGTCGGACAGGGTGGTGAACACCCCCGCGTTCTTGACGATGAGAGTGCCGCGGTTCCCCCTGACGGCTCCGGTGATGGTCGAGTCGGACGTGAAGGCCAACACGGAGGTGGTAGCCGTGTCGGCGGTCGGCGTGACGGTGGTGGCGCTTCGGCTGAAGGCACCCGAAATGTCCCCACGGTAGGTACCGGCGATGCACAATCCCACCGTGACAGGCATTCCGGGCCGGCGACGGCGTGTTCGATGTACCGGCCGTTGACCGTGAAACACCCGGACGCTGCCGCCGATTGACCGGCGGTCAGCGTCAACGCCGCCGCGACCGCGACGCCGGAGATGACGACGGCACGGATCTTTCGGGATGAGAACATTGCTGAGCTCCTCACAGTGATGGTGTGTTGGCCGAGATCCCCTGCGGCCCGGTTGGTCTGATCTCTCAGTCCGGCATGAGCCCATCGCGTTACGCGGATTTCCGCCCGGTTTGATCCCTGCGGTTCCGCGCCGATCGCAGCGTGCGCTCGCATACTCGGCCCGTTCTCCGGCCGCACGAAACGTTTGCCCGGAAGTCGAGACACACCGAAATGCGCGGTCCGACGTTTCTGAAGCGGCGCACCCGGTGACGGCCGACCATCGAATGTGAGGACGACGATGCCTGAGGTTTCGTTCAACAACCTGCTGATTGTGTGTGTCATCGCGGTTGCTGTACCGCTGCTGCTCGGGTGGGCGCCGCGGCTTCGCGTGCCCTCGGTCGTCATCGAGATCATCGTCGGCGTCGTCGTCGGGCCCAGTGTGCTCGGCTGGGTCCAGATCGACCTTCCGGTGCAGATTCTCGCGGTCTTCGGTCTGGCCTTCCTGCTGTTCCTGGCCGGACTGGAGATCGACCTACGGGGTCTGCGTGGCACTCTGCTGCGGACGGCGGTTTTCGGCTACCTGGTGACCCTGCTGCTGGGGGTTGCGGTGGGCGCGGGCTTCGGCGCGCTGAACTGGGTCAGCTCCCCGTTGCTGGTCGCGATCGCGCTGTCAGCGACGTCGCTGGGTCTCATCGTTCCGGTGCTCAAGGACGCCGGGCGGGCCGACAGCCCTGTCGGTCAGACAACCATCGCCGCGTCATCGGTCGCCGACTTCTCCGCGATCGTGCTGCTCACCCTGTTCTTCTCGACCAGCGGCGGCGGCGTCGGCGAGAAACTTGTCCTGCTGGTCATCTTCGGCGCGTTGGTAGCCGTCGGAGCGGTCCTGGTGCTACGGGTGGGTCGTTCGATGCGACTCGGAACGGTCCTGGTGCGCATCCAGGACACCACAGCGGAGATCAGGGTCCGGTTCGCGGTGCTGCTCCTGGTGGCACTCGTGGCGTTGGCCGGGCACTTGGGTTTGGAGACGATCCTCGGCGCCTTCCTGGCCGGCGCAGTCCTCGGATTGGTGGACAGGGACTCGAGCACGCATCCGCATTTCCGGATCAAGCTCGAAGCCATCGGATACGGCTTCCTGATCCCGGTGTTCTTCATCAGTAGCGGGGTGCGCCTGGACCTGTCGGGTCTGCTGGCCAGTCCGTCAGCGTTGATCCGGGTGCCGTTGTTCCTGCTCGCCCTGCTGCTTGTCCGGGGCGTACCGGCGCTGCTGTCGATCCGCCGCCTGGGCCGACTGCAGTCGGCCGCGTCCGGGCTGCTGCAGGCGACGTCCCTTCCGTTCATCGTCACGGCCACCCAGATAGGGGTGGCCGCCGGGTTGATGACACCGGTCACCGCCGCGGCGCTGGTCTGCGCCGGTCTGCTGTCCGTCCTCCTCTTCCCGGTGGTCGCCCTGGGTCTGCTCCGATCCGGACCGACCCCCAGCACCGAAATCCCAGGGGTCTCCGGCGCGAGCCGAACCCCACCGGGTCGTCGGGCGGCGACCTGACACGCTGACGCGTCGGCGGGGAGCACGGCCCGTTTGCACGAAAGTTCAAGCGCTCTCAAGCCACCGGCCTATTTGTCGGCTCGCCCGGTGACCCACTCTTCATAACGCCCGGCTGGTTCAAAACCAAGGGATTGATAGAGCTGCTGCGCCATTCGCGTCGATTGCAGCGTCGCGGTTCGCGCGCCACACCAGCGTGCATCGGCCAGCACGTGCTCCACCAGGTTCCGTGCCAGACCCCGACGCCGCCATCCGGGCACCGTGCCGACCGCGTAGATCCCACAGTCCTTCTCGTGCAGGTAACTCCAGGCGCCGGCCACCGCCACCGCGTCGTGCACCATCACCCAACCCGCCAGGCCTGGTTCCGTGTCCGGCTCCCCGAGCTCGGTGAGGGGAACCGGTTCGTCACCGGCGCGGCCCGCGTCCGCGATCGACGTGCGAACGACGCCGTCGTGCGACCGGAGCCCCGGCGACAGGCTGGTCTGCATGACGAGCGTGGTCGTGTCGCGTTTGAACCCGCTGATTCGCTGCATTGCGTCCGGGTCGTCCATGTTGATCGCGGCACTGGGCACCCACAATGCCCAGGTATCGACGCCCGCGCCCGCGTACACACCCATCAACTCGATCGCGGCGGACGCCGCGGCTGTCTCGTTCCCATTCAGCAGGATCGCGTTGTTGAGCGGCACCCATGCGGGAAACACCGCCGCGGTGGCCGCGGCGGAGTGGACCAGCCTCGCACCCGGCGATAGCTGTGCCAACGCATCCCAGGACGCCAGGAGCGTTTCCTGCCCTGGCAGCCCGGTCGCAATCCTCGACATCATCGGTCACCTCGGGGCATGTGGTCGGTTAAGGTCCTGGGATAGCCAGATCCGGTCCAGCAGCGGAATACCGTCGATGACGATGGCATCGGGGTACCCGGTCGCCGGGATGAAAGCATCCCGCTCGACCGAGAGGAACCGGAAATCCAGACGCTGATAGAAACGCAGATTCCCGGTATCCGCCGCGGCGGTGGCGACCACCATCCGTGACCAGCCCTCCGCACGGCACCGCAGGATCGCGGACGCGACGAGTGCACGGCCGACGCCTTCGCCACGGTGTTCCGGCACCACGGCCATGTTCTTCAGTTCGATCTCACCCGCGCCGCCGTCGGTCTCCACGAGCTGCAGATGACCCAGCGTCACTGAACCGCGCCGCGCCAGCAGAACCCTTCCCTGGTACAGATACTCGCCCAGCTGGGTCCGGGAGTCCTCCGCGAGCTCGAACAGCGGCCGCAGTTCGTCCCGGGAGCCGACGTGCCAGTCAATGCCGATAGCCGGCGGGCCGCCGTCCCCGACCGAGTGCCCGAGAGTCACCATCAGGCACGGCCGCGGCGGCGATCACGATCCGGTACCCGTCGGGGTCCAGAAATGTTTGCCCACAACGATTCCAGTACGGGTTGGGCGAGTCCACGCTGCGGATCGCCGGCGGCGGCCAGACCTGCTCCGATCGCCCGGACCTCTTCCATGGTGCGGACGTAGAGCACCAACAGGTCTTCCTCCGTTCCGCCGGCCGGCCCGACTGGGCCCGCGGTGAGTTCGAGCTCGCCGCCGCCGGGAAGGGCAAAGAAGACGCCGTCGTAGCCGTCGTGGCCGGTGAAGCCGCCGCGCGGCCCGAAACCGAGAAGGTCCCGGTAAAAGGCGGTCGATCGGGCGAGGTCACGCGCCGGGTGGGCAACCCGAGTACCGATCCACGCAGGAGGACGGGCCGGGCCGACTCCATCAGCAGCCATTGGCGGCTGCCTGGTCGACCCGTGCCCGCGCCACAGGTGAGTCATTGCGTTTCCTCGTCGTTATCGCTTCGGCCGAGTCCCTATTGTCCCGCTCAGGCCCGTCCTACCTGTGGTATCAGCAACCCGCGAATCGTTACGTCGGCACGCCCGTCACCGCGTCGGTCGGCGGTTGCTGGGGCGGGGCCGGTTCGTCGAAGACCATCGTCCGCTGGTCGCCTGGTGTAGGTTCCCGGCATGCCGATCGAGTACCGCGACGTTGCCGATCCGGCACGATCTGGTGCGCCGGCCTTGGACACGACGTCACAACTGTGGCTCGACGGGTTACGAGCCTCCGGCCGCGAAAATGATCAGTGCGTGGCAGCACTGCACACCCTTTTGCTCCGCGTCGCCCGTTACGAGGTCTCGCGCAGGGCGGCGTCTCTCCAACTGCATGGTCCGGAACTCGAGGACATCGCCCAGCAGGCCAGCGATGACGCGCTGATGGCGATCCGGTCGAAGATCGCCGGCTTCCGCGGTGACAGCAGGTTCACCACCTGGGCGTACAAATTCGTCATGTTCGAGGTGTCGAGCAAGATGGCGCGGCACTTCTGGCGGCACCGGCACGCCACCATGGACGCCGACAGCTGGGAGAGGCTGCCCGATCGGGGCGCCGCCACTCCCGACCAACGCATTGAGCACCGGGAGATCTTCGACAGCGCTGCGCACGGCGATCGATCAGGATCTGACGCCGCTGCAGCGGCGCGTGTTCGTTGCGGTCGCGCTCAACGAGGTCCCGATGGACGCCATGGCTCGCGAACTCGGCGCCAACCGCAATTCCGTGTACAAGGTGCTGTTCGACGCTCGGCGTAAACTCCGGGAGAGCCTGCGGACCGCCGGTTTCGAACGTCCAACGCAATCATCTGGATCAGCGGCATGAGGACACCCCGAGACATCGACGCCCTGCTGCCTGACAACGCTGTCGACGCCGGCTGCGCCGCCGGCTTCGAAGTACTGCATTCCTACGTCGACGAGGAACTCTCCGGCGGCGACCCGGCCACCTCACAACCAGGCGTGGCGGCGCATATCAGCAGTTGCCCGGCGTGCCGCGAGGACTACCGCGGCCTTCGCGATGCCGCGGCGCTCTTCGGCGACGTCGAACCGTTTCCCTCGTAATCGCTGACACATCGGAGGTTTGGCACATGTGGGTTCGCATCGATGAGATCACCTTCGCCGCCGACCGGGCCGATGATGTGATCGCCCACACCCGCAACAATGCCGTCGCCTCGCACCAGGGAGAGAGCTTTCTCGGGTTCCGGCTGCTGGTCGACCGGGCCCAGGGCAGCGCCCTCAATGTCTCCTATTGGGAGAACCGCGACGACGCCACACTCAACGATTCAGGACCGGTGACCGATCCGCCCACGGGGGCCGAAACCGTCGTCGTGCGATCGAATCTGTACGAGTTGGCGATCGACGCCGCCTGATCCAGCCGCGCCGGGACACGGCAATGGTGGGCGTCAAGCCGCGCGACCGACGCTTCGTAGCGAATTTCTCGTTCGACGGGGTAAGACCTGGCCACCGTGCGACGCCCACTCTCCGTCAGACATTCACCAACCGTGCCAGTCGGACCTGACACGGAAGAACTTTCGGAGGTCAGCATGACCACGTACCACACGGCCAGGGTCGAGGGGCTCGATGTCTTCTATCGCGAGGCAGGCGACCCGAGTAAGCCAAAACTGTTGCTACTCGGCGGATTTCCCGCCTCGTCGCACCAGTTCCGCAACCTCATCCCGGCTCTGGCCGAGAACTTCCACGTCCTGTCACCGGACTATCCCGGCTTCGGAAACACCGACATGCCCGATCCCGCGACATGGGATTACACCTTCGACCACCTGGCCGCCATCGTCGACGGCCTACTCGCCCAGGTCGGATTCACCGGGCCGATGGGGATCTACATGCAGGACTACGGCGGGCCCATCGGCAACCGTCTCATCGCCGCCCACCCGGACTGGCTGCAGTGGCAGATCATCCAGAACGCGAACAGCTACGAAGAAGGTTTCACCGAGGCCTGGGACGGCATCCGGCACGCCCTCTGGGTGGATCGCAGCGCCGCAACCGAAGCGCCGCTGGAAGGCTTCCTGCAGCCGGAGACCGTCAAAGCCATCTACACCACCGGGCATCCGGACCTGAGCAAGATCAGCCCCGACAACTGGAACACCGACTTGTTCTTCCTTTCCCGCCCGCACGCGCACCGGGTGCAACTGGACCTGTTCTACGACTACCGCACCAACGCCGCGCTCTACCCCACCTGGCAGCAGTCGCTGCGGGAGCGGCAACCCAAGACACTGATCTTCTGGGGACAGGGCGACATCTTCTTCACCCCCGCCGGCGGTGAGGCGTACCTGCGGGATCTGCCCGACGCCGAGCTGGTCCGGCTCGACTCCGGTCATTTCGCGGTCGAGGACAGCCTTCAGCAGATCGCCGACGGGATCACGTTGTTCTACGACACCCGCGTCGGCCCCGCCGTCCACGCGGTGGCCGGATAGTTCCGAGCCCGGTTCATTCGTCGCCGGCCGGCATCCGCTTCGCTCACCAGCAGAGGAGACCGGGATGGACGACGTTCGAGTCGCGCAGCTCTGGCGGTACCCGGTCAAATCGCTGCGGGGTGAGGCGTTATCGGTCGCCCGCCTCACCCCGGACGGCGTGGACGGCGATCGGGTCGTCCACGTCGCAGGCCCACGAGGACCGCTCACCGGGCGCACGAGACACGGGCTGCTCACCATTCCGGCCGTCACCGGGCCGGACGGCACGCCGCTGGTTGACGGTCACCCCTGGGATTCCATTCGTGCCCGGGAGATCATTCAATTCCATGCCGGCACGGAGGCCCGGCTCGTCGCGGACAAGACCCCCGAACGGTTCGACGTCTTGAATTTGCTGGTGGCCACCGACGGTGCGGTCGCCCTGTTCGGTCACGACATCCGCAGACTGCGGCCCAATCTCGTCCTCTCCGGAGTGCCGGCGGAACTGGAACCCAAACTTCCCGGGCGAGCGTTGTCGATCGGTGATGCCCTGATCGGTGTGCACTCACGTACGGCAACGATGCATCGTCACCTCCATCGACCCGGACAGCGGCGAGCAGAATCTCGACGTGTTCCGCCGCATCCGCGACGTCTTCGGTGGCCAACTGGCACTGAATTGCTGGGTGATCAGGCCCGGCGTGGTCCATATCGATGACCCCGTCAGCATCGTGCCGGCGCCCAGAGGGCCCACCCGGATCGGCGGGTGGATCGTCGGCGCACCCTATCCGCACCACACTCGCTGACGTCTGTCCCATGGGTGTCAACGGCACCCCGCGCGAACCCTCAGGCAGCGGCGTGGCCGGTGGGCGTGACCACGAGCCACAGTCCCGCCGAACTCGCTGACGTTGTGGCAGGTCACCTCGTTCTTGCCCTCATGTGCGTAGTAATACAGCGGATGCCCGGCATAGGTGACCTGGGTCGACCCGTCCGTGCGCGGTGTAGTGCCCAACAGGTCGGTCATGGTGCCGCCCGCGGCGACCGGGGACCCCTCGGTCAGCACCGGCGGCCAGGCGACGGCGCAGTCGCTGTAGCAGTCCGGCATCGCGGTGGTTTCCTTGTCGAACAGGTAAATCGCCTGCCCGGTGCCGTCGAACAGCACCTCCCCGAAATCGCTGCCCGCGGTCATGATGGTGACGCCTGTTGATCTTCCAGCGGCCGTTGACTCGCCGGTCATCGCATCCGATGCGGCGTGCATGGAGTCCTCGCTCGCCATGGACGACTCCGGTTGGTCCATCATCGATTCCGAAGGCTCCCCGATCGCGGCCGATGAACCCAGGTCCGATGTCATGGCCGCGTCAGCGGAGGAGGTCACCACCGAGGCGCTCGTCGTCTGCGCAGCCGGCGTGGTGGTGCCGCTACCGCAGGCGGCAAGCGGGACCGTGATCAATGCCAGGAGAACCAAGGAACGTCGCATGGACCGACCGTAGAGCGGTCGCACCGATTCATCAGTGCTCCGGCACCGGATGTCACCGGGCCGTAAGGACTCTTGTCGGGTGCGAGCCCACGGCAACTGCCGTCGGCTCGGTGGTCCACCCGTGGACCACCGGCGGCGGACCTGTGATGACGCACGGGCACGACGCAATCCTTAAGGTTCTGGGAAGTACCCCGACGAAGCTGTGACGGGCGGGTGGAAGGCGCCTACCGTCGAGGAGCCGACCGCCGCCGGCACCGTCGATATGCCACGCCTCACGAGCGACGGGCGATCTGGAGGTGAGACTGTGACTGTTCGCTCCTGCGTCCTGGTGATCGACGACGACGACACCGTCCGAGAAGTGCTGCGACGGTATCTCACGCGCGACGGGCACGAGGTGCTCGAGGCAGCCGACGGGACCACCGGGCTCCAGTTGGCACTGGACCGAAACCCCGATCTGCTCGTTCTGGACCTGATGCTCCCGGGTATGGACGGCCTCGAGGTGTGCCGGCAGATCCGCCGATCGTCGTCGGTGCCGATCATCATGCTGACCGCGCTGGGTCAGGTGTCCGATCGCGTGGTGGGTCTCGAATACGGTGCCGACGACTACGTGGTCAAGCCGTTCAGCCCGCGCGAACTCGCCCTGCGCGTCGGCAGGGTGCTGGACCGCAGCAGAGCCAGCGCAGCACCCGCTGCGGCGCAGCCCCAACAGGTGAGGAGCACCGACGGCGAACTGACAGCGGACGCGACCTCGCGCGTCGCGACCTTTCGCGGGAGGGAGATTTCGCTGACCAGCCGCGAATTCGACTTGCTGTTCTTCCTGTTGTCGCACCCGGGCCGGGTATTCGGCCGCGCCGAGCTGATGGAAAGGGTGTGGGGTTGGTCATTCGGCGATCAGTCGACGGTGACCGTCCATGTTCGACGCCTCCGGGAGAAGGTGGAGGTCGATGCCGCCCGACCGCAGCGAATCGTCACCGTCTGGGGCGTTGGCTACCGCTTGGAATCGACCACAGCGGCTGCCGACCGACCGCCCCTCGCCAGGCCCGCAGGGAGTCCGCTAGCCGGGTCGGCCAAGGCTGCGCACACAGCGGCCGGCGATGGGCGTCCCGAGCCGGAAGTGACGTCATGACCGACCTCGTCCACGTCCTCCCCTGGGCTCTGCTGGCCGCAGTTGCTGACCGGTCTGATCGAGTTCGCCGTCCTGCAGTCGCTGCGGAATCGATCCGCGACGGCGAATATCGCTGCCCTGGTGACAATCCCGATCCTGGCCGTCTTGCTCTTCGTGGTCGTCATCAGCGGATTCATGTACTCGTCGGCCCTGGCATTGACCGCGACAGCCTGCGGCCTGATCGCGATCGTGGTGATTCCGGTGGTGATCTACCTCGGGCGCCGCATCGCCATCGATGCCCTGGCCGCGGAACGGGAGCGCGCCGCCGAACGGACCGCGGAAGCCTCACGGCGCCAATTGGTTGCCTGGGTCAGCCACGACCTGCGGACCCCACTCGCCGGGATCCGGGCGATGAGCGAGGCCCTGGAAGATGCCGTTGTGGTCGATCCGACGGAGATCACCGACTACGCCAGGCGGATCAGCTCCGAGACCACCCGGCTTTCCATGATGGTGGACGACCTGTTCGAGCTGTCCCGGATCAACGCGGGTGCCCTCGCCCTGACATTCGGGCCATTGTCGACCGAGGATCTGGTCGCCCAGGCCATGGAAACCGCTGCGCCGGCAGCCCAGCAGCGTGGTGTTCACCTGACCGCCTCATCGGTGGAATCGGCCTGGCCGACCGTGAACGGTTCGGATCCTGAACTCCTCCGCGTACTGCGAAATCTTCTGGTCAACGCCATCCGGCACACCCCGTCCGACCACACCATCGAGGTGATCGCCGGTCAGACCGCCGACTACGCCTGGCTGGCAGTGCAGGATGAATGCGGCGGCATCGATCCCGACGACCTGCCGAGAGTTTTCGACGTGGCATTCCGCGGGGCAACGGCAAGATCACCCCGAGCCGGTGCCATCGGCACGGAGACGGGCGCCGGCCTCGGGTTGGCCATCGCCAGAGGACTCGTGCAGGCGCACGGCGGCGACATCAGCGTGCGCAATCACGGGCAGGGGTGCCGGTTCGAGGTGCGGCTCCCGGTGCCAGCCTGAACATCTGCCGATCATGACCGGTATTCGGGGTTCTCGAAGTCGAAACGTGTTCCTGCGTCCCATTCTTTCCGCTGGTTGCCATAGGCGGGGAAGCCGCCGGCGTTCTTCAACATCCGGGCCAGGTGCAGCAGGTTCCAGGTCATGAAGGTGGTGTTGCGGTTGGTGAAGTCGTTGTTCAGCCCCGCGCGGGTGCCGTCCTCGAGCAGGTCGCCGTAGCTCGGGCCCGGGCCGGCCTCGCCGATCCAGCCGGCGTCGGCCTGCGGCGGGATGCTGTACCCGATGTGTTGCAGGCTGTACAGGACGTTGGACGTGCAGTGCTTGATGCCGTCCTCGTTGCCGGTGATCAGGCATCCGCCGACTCTGCCGTAGTACAGCCATTGTCCTTTGTCGTTGAGCTCACCGGAGTGGGCGTACAGCCGCTCGATGATCTTCTTGGTTTCGCTGCTGTTGTCGCCCAACCAGATCGGTCCGCCGATCACCAGGATGTCCGCCGCCAGCACCCGCGGGAACAATTCCGGCCACTCGTCGACGTCCCATCCCCGGGTCCGCATGTCCGGGTAGACGCCGGTGGCGATCTGGTGGTCGACGGCGCGGAACTGATCCACCGTTACGCCCTGTTTGGCCATGATGTCCGCGCTGACGTCGATGAGAAGTTGGGTGTGGCTGGCTCCGGGGGATCTGGTCAGCGTCGTATTGATGAACAGCGCTGTCAGGTCCGAGTAGTCGTTCGATCGATCGGCCATGACGTCTCCCTTGAGGTCTTCCGAAATGTCCATTGATGGTGGGTGTCCACGCGCGCCGCCGCAAGGCGGGCCTCGTGGAGTGGGCGGGCTCCCGGGTCCTCCGGTGCGGAGAACCCGGGAGCTCGTCAGCATGGATGGGGTTACAGCACGACGATGCCGGTGGGTGCGGTGCCGGTCGGCAGCGTCGTCGGCGAACTCGGAAGTTCGGTGACATTGCCGCCGTTGACGGCGAAGCCGCTGACCACCAGTCCGCGTCCACCTGTCACGAACAGGAATTTGCCGTCCGGTGACAGGCGGGCGTCCACCGCACCCGCACCATTTCTGAACTCTGTGGTGCCGATCAGCGTCAGCGATCCGTCGCGCCCGATGGCGTACCGGGAGAGGTTGGCGGACCCCGTGTTGACCGCGAAGAGGTATTTGCCGTCGTGGCTGATCTCGACCCAGCACGGCGCGGTTTGTCCGTCCGGGACCGGGGAGTCGCCGATCGAGCGGAGGACGCCGTTGCGGCTGACGTGGAAGGCGGAGACCGTCCCTAGCCCGGGGCCGTTGTGTGCGTTGCTGACGTACAGCTGAGACGGGTTGGTGGGCCGGAACTCTGCACCGATCTGACCGAATCCCTGAGCGGTGAACGGGGAGCCCGGGGCAGCGACCAGTCGACCGTTCGGTCGGACGGTGAAGCTGTCGATCAGGGATGGATTGTCGCGGGTCCCGACGAGCCGGTCGCCGGTGGAGTTGAACAGCACGTCACCGACGCCTGATCCCTCGGGGACAGGGACGGTGGTACCCGGCAGCGGAATCAGCCTGCCGGTCGGGGTGAGGAAGAAGCCGGTGTAGTTGCTACCGCCGTCGCCCACGTTTGCGACGTACACCAACCCGAATCGGTTGATGGCGATACTGACCGGCCGTACGCCCCCGGAGGAGACGGGTGTACCGACGGGCTCGGGTATCCCGCGGTGGGTCAGCCGCAACACGGAGATCTGGTTGCTGCCGGCGTCGACCGCGAGGAGGAAGCGCCCGTTGGGGCTGAGCTGGATTGCGCCCTGGGATCCAAGTCCCGCCCCCAAGCCGGCCCCGCCGACGGGAAACGGCGACCCCGGTGTCGGTGTCAGCGACCCGTCGGCGTGTCGGTCGAACGCTGCCACGGTGTTGGCGCCCGCCGCGTTGTCGTTGACGTAGGCATGCCCCACGATCACCGATGACGGCGGGGGGCCGGCGGTCGCCGTGCCGCCCACCAAGCTGAGTGCGGCGACGAGCAGAGCGCTCAACGCAGCGATGCCGAGGTGTTTTCGCATTTCCTTCTCCCATGCTTGAAAGGGGCGGACCATCAATGGTCCGAGGGCCCCAGTGAATTCAAACGCCTTGCTGCTCGAGAAACGAGTCTCTTGCGGACTCTTCACACTCTTGTAAGGAGCTCCGGCCCACCCAGACCAGGGCGGCGACCCATTGGTACACAACGGTCCTCCGCAAGGACACCCGCGTGCACACCGAACTGACGGGCCGGCGACCGACGCCCGTTCAGGGGTGCATGTATTTGTCGTCGACCTCGGTTGCTGTCGACAGACGTCAAGAGGTCGCGCTATTTGAAGAAATGGGTCTTCGGCCGGTCGAGCAGTTCCCCCTCCAGGAAGATGTCGACCTTCTCGTTGTAAAAGGCGATCAATCCGGCGATCGGTTGCAGCTGCCGGGTCGGGAAGTCGTAGGCCCAGGCCAGATCGGGATGCACGGTCTCGCCGACACTGATCGACCAGTATCCGCTCGTGATTCCCTTGTACGGGCATGCGGTTTGTGTCTCGGTGGGGATCAGGTGATCGAAATTGCCTCACTCCGGTTCAGGTAATAGCGGGTCGGCAGCCCGGTCTCGAAAACCATGACCGGGCAGGAGGATTCGGCCAGCACCACCCCGTCCAGTTCGACGCGGACTGCCCGGGTCGAGCGGAGCGCATCCACCCTGGTGTAGGGATTGCGCGGGTGGACGAAGACCTGCTCGTCCTCCTCGAACCAGGCATCCATGGAATCCCATTCGAATCGGACCATGCCGGGCAGTCCCGGTATCGCATCCTCCGTATAGAGCCGTGCCGCGCCCGCCCGAACGATGTCACCCGCGCGAATACTGTGCCGCCGCGCGGTGCCGCGGCTGAGCCGCTGTGGGTGCTGGTCGTCGACCAGCACGGCGGGATCCACGTCCGCGACGGGGATGTAGTACTGGGGATAGTTCGGCCACTCCCAGACGTACACCGCGCGGGTGGTGTCCAGGATGGTGTGGGCGCCGAGTGTCGCACGGATCCGTCGGGGAACCGGTTCGATGTGGTTGACCGGGGTGATCATCGTCGGATAGTCGACGGCCATGTGGGTCTCCAGTCTGTGTCTACGTGCGTGGGCGGGATCATCACGTTCGCGGCTGCTACCGGGACGTCCTCTACCTCGATCGGCGGGCGGTGCCCATGCCGCGAGGGTGTGCCAACCGGCCCGCGGTGGAACTCTCGGCGGCTCAGATCGCCGCGAGCCCGGCGACGGAGTCAGGCAGGCCGTTGCGGGAGCCGACCGAGGTCAACTGGCCGTCAGCTTCGACGCGCCATCCGAAGATGCGGTGTGCGTCCGCGTCGATCGCGTACAGGTAGCGGCCGTCGCCGGACAGGTCCTCGTCCCGCAGGCCAGGGTGCGACTCGACGGCGGTGCCGGCGGTGGCGTCGGCCAGCGTCAGCGATCCGTCAGTGCTGACCTCGTACCGGGATACCGCGCCGTCGGCGTAGTTGGTGGCGTACACGAACCGGCCGCTTGCGTCGGACACCGCCCAACAGATCGCGCTGCGGCCGTTGCCGACGGACCGGGACATCGGGACCAGTCCCTGGCGGTCAGCCGGTAGGAGGACGCGGCCGCCTTCCCGACCCTGGCGCCGAAAGCCTCTGTCACCACGAGTGTCTGGTCGTCCGCGAAGGTGAAGCCGTACGGTGTTTGACCCGACGAACCGATTTCCCGCGGGTCGCCCAACAGTCCGCTCTGATCGACGGGGAAGCTGAGCAGCGAGTTCGTGCCCCGCTGGGTCACCACCACCGTGGCGCCGTCCGGGGAGAACCCGACCTGCGCCGGGTCCGCGCCCGCCGACCAGATCACGCCGGGACCCCGGCAACTCGTGCAGGCCGTCCGCGTCGAGGGTGAACCCCGCCAGGCCCGGGTCACCGCTGTTGAGCACGTACACCAGAGAGTGGTGTTCGGTCACGCTCACCGGTGCGCCGCCGTTACTCGGGGTTGTCCGGACCAGTTTCAGCCCGTCGTGGTGCACAGCGAGCACCGCGACGTCGTTGCTGCCGGCGTTGGTCACCAGCAGGAAGCGACCGTCCCCGGTGAGGGTCACCGATCCCTGCGAGCCCAAATGCACCGAACCCAGGCCGGCTCCACCGGTCGAGTACTCCCCCGCAGGCTCCAGCGCACCGTCCGCACCTCGGCGGAACGCCAGCACCCTGTTGGTGCCACGTTCGTTGGTCTGCACGAAAACGCCGGCGAGCGCAGCAGAGTTCCTGGTGTCGAGAATCGACATCGTGGACATCCTTCTTCCGTTCCGATGATTGCTGACACCACTTGGTGGTGGGCAACCCCGGAAGCGTTACGCCGCGCTGCGGGGCAATTTCACCTCATCGAAGGTCGGATCCGGGTCATCTATGGCGCTACCGACTGCCGCCACCGATTGCCAGCGATCAGGTAGCGAGCGGCAGGGCTCATCGACACCGGTGCACGGGACGAAGGGTTCGTCGACGGCGAGGCGACCCTCGCCACAGTTGCGGGGAGGCGCTTATTGCTGCGGTCGCGCCCAGACAGATGCACCCTGCCAGTCGATCGCGACGACGGGCTCATCACCGGTCACCCATGCGTCGTGACCCGGCGGCAGAGAAATGACTTCACCTGGACCGGAATCGATTTCGGAGCCGTCCTGCATCACCACGTGCATCCGTCCGGAGATCTGGTACTGCTGGTGCGGGGCCATGCACAGTTCCGTGCCCGCGACCGGCTTGACGTCCTTGGACCATTTCCAGCCCGGCTGCACGGTGATCCGACCAACCTGGGCCCCGCCCGCGAGGTTCAGCAATTCCAGCCTCCACTGCTCACCCTCGCGAACCTCGTCCGGCTTGTCGAAGGCCAGGTGTTCCAAGGGTTGCGTCATCGCTGACTCCTTTGCCGTGTTGATTTGTCCCGTTTATCCTCCTCAGGCGTTTTCCCGTCAAGGTCTGGCGGACTAACACCACCAAAACGAAGACCAGACTTGTCGCTATGACAGCAATTGCCAACGGTCACGATTGCATGAGTGCCGGGCTGTCGTTGGTGCCTCGGCGTCGGCCGAGGCCGGCACCGGATCTCCACGTCGGGGCGTGCGCGCCTTCGAAATCCCGGCGTCGATGGAAAACAGCGGGCAACAGTGGGAATCGGCGGCCGCGCAGTCGCACATCGCCCATTATCGGTTCGGGAGAGCTGACGTAGCATGGCCGGCGTGGCTGTTCGGCCGGAGCACGACAGCATCCTGATCGCCGAGTTGGTGGCGACGCTGTCCTACGCCGCGGACCTCGGCCTGGGTCAGCCGATGGAGCACTGCATGCGGCAGACGGTGATCGCTCTCCGGCTGGCCGAGCTGATGGATGCAACCGATTCCGACCGAGAGGCGACCTACTACCTCGGGCTGTTGATGAACGTGTACTGCCACGCCGACGCCGCGGAGCAGGCCACCTGGTTCGGCGATGACATCCGTTTGAAGGCAGATGTTCTCGAACTGCTGGGGATGAACACGGCGCAGGTGATCTCGCTGATGATGCGGCGCATCGGTTCGCACGGCACGGGATTACAGCGGGCGAAGCGGTTGGCGGCGTTCCCCGTCAGAGGCCGGAAGGAGGTCGTCGGGTTCCTGACCACCCACACCCAGTTGGGCGGCCAGTTCGCCGCGCAGCTGGGCTTGGATCCCGCGGTCCAGGGCGCCATCCATCAGGCCTACGAACAGTGGGACGGCAACGGTCATCCGCACCACCTTCGCGGCGAGGAGATCTGCCTGCCCGCGCGCCTGGTGCCCTTCGCCGGCGCCGTCGAGGTGCACAGCCGCCGTCACGGCCTTGACGCGGCGCGGCGAGTGGCCCGGAAACACCGCGGAACAGACTTCGATCCCGACGTCGTGGACATGTTCTGCGCTCACGCGGCCGAGTTGTTCGACGACCTCGATCAAGCGGCGGACTGGTCAGCGGTGCTCGACGCCGAACCCAACAACCGTAACCGGGTGCGCGGGGTCGATCTGGATCGTGTGCTGGAGGCAACAGCGGACCTCGTCGACATGAAATCGCCCTACCTGGCCGGGCATTCGCGGGGCGTGGCCAGCCTGGCCGCGGACGCGGCGCGGGGTTGCGGGCTGGCAGCGGACGATGTCGTGACGGTACGCCGGGCCGGTCTCGTGCATGACCTGGGGCGCTTGGGTGTGTCGAACGCCATCTGGGACAAGCCTGGTCCGCTCACCGACGCCGAGCGTGAGCGGGTGCGGCTGCACCCCTATTTGACGGACCGCATGATGGTCCGGGTTGCCGGGCTCGGTTCCAGTCGCGAGATCGCCGCGCGCCATCACGAGAGGCTGGACGGCTCGGGGTATCCGCGGGGGCTCACCGCGGCCTCCCTCACCGTTCCCGACCGCGTGCTGGCTGCCGCCGACTGCTATCACGCGATGACCGAGCCTCGACCGCACCGGCCGGCGCTGGACCCCGATGCCGCATCCAGGCAACTCCGCGCGGAAGCGCGGGCGGGCCGGTTGGATGGAGAAGTCGTCAACGCGGTCCTGCACGCAGCCGGTCACCGCACGGCCGCCCGGGCGGTCTGGCCGTCGGGGCTGACCGCGCGGGAGGTCGAGGTGTTGGCCCTGGTGGCGCGGGGACAGTCCAACAAGCAGATCGCGGCGCGGCTTGTATTGGCACCCAAGACGGTCTCGAACCACGTGGAACACATCTATGCCAAGTTGGGAGTGTCCAGCCGCGCAGCTGCGACCCTGTTCGCCACCCAGCACGGCCTGCTCGGAACCTTCCCCGGTCGCTGACCGCGTCGCGAGTTGCGCCACGAAGATGGGGTGAACACCTCATTCTCGGTGTCGCCGGTCCGCCTACTTTCCTCGCGGATGAACGTGAAATCTCGAAGAAAGGAGTCGCGATGACGATCGTCGAACCAGCCGGGCTTGCCGAATTCAAGCAACGCACCCGCGCGACCTGGGCCGCGGGTGACTTCCCGGCGGTGGCCCAACGCACCCTGTGGGAGGTAGGCGAGCGTCTGGTCCGGCGGGTCGGTATCGGCGGGGGCGAGGATGTGCTGGACGTGGCCTGCGGCACTGGGAATGTGGCCATTCGTGCCGCCCAGGCCGGTGGTCGGGTGGTCGGTGTCGATCTCACACCGGAACTGTTCGCGGCCGGTCGCGAGTTGGCCGACCAGGCTGGTGTGAGCATCGACTGGATCGAGGGTGACGCGGAGGCACTCCCGTTCGGTGACGACAGCTTCGACGTCGTCCTGTCGACGTTCGGGGTCATGTTCGCCCCGCGCCATGACGTCGCGGCGTCCGAATTGGCCCGTGTGCTCCGCCCCGGAGGCCGGCTGGGGCTGTGCAACTGGACCCCCGAGGGCATCCAGGGATCTCTGTTCCGGACACTCGGCGCCTACCTGCCGTCCACGCCACCCGCCTTCGCGCAGCCGCCGTTGGCGTGGGGCACCGAGGATCACGTGCGGCGACTGTTCGCCGGGACCGGGGTGCAACTCGAATTCGACCGTGACACGGTTGCCGATGACGCCGTTCGCGAACGGAACCGAGGCCGTGGAATTCATGGCACAGAACTTCGGGCCGATGATCATGCTGCGTGGCCCGCTGGAAGCCGCCGGCAGATGGGCGGATCTCCAGCAGGAATTGGCCGACCTCTACGACCGGCGCGAGCCAGGCGAATACCTGCTCGTGCTGGGGCGGAAATCATGACACCCCAGACGCGGCGTCGACCGGGGACCCGACCGGAACGGACGCACGGGCTCTACGCCGAGCATGTCGTGCCGCGACTGGTGAACCTGGCCTGCGGCACCAAGACCGCCGAACCTCTGCGTCAGCGGGTCTGCGACGGGCTGGCCGGCAATGTCGTCGAGATCGGTTTCGGGTCCGGACTCAACGTCCCGTTCTACCCATCGGACGTGACGGACGTGGCCGCCGTCGAACCGTCCGACTCCGCCTGGAGGCTCGCTGACAAGCGCCTGCGCGCAACGCATATCCACGTCCAACGGTCGGCCCTGGACGCACAGACCCTGCCCTACCCCGGCCACAGCTTCGACGCGGCGGTCTCCAGCTGGAGCCTGTGCACCATCCCCGACGCCGTCGCGGCGCTGCAGGAACTCCGGCGGGTACTGAAACCCGGAGCGCGCCTGCATTTCGTCGAGCACGGCTTGGCACCTGACGAGAACGTGCGTCGCTGGCAGCGGCGGCTGGAACCACTACAGAAGAAGGTCTTCGCGGGCTGCTATCTCACCAGGGCGGTCACCGACCTGCTGAACTCCACGGGATTCATCATCGAAGATCTCGATGTCTTCTACGAGAAGGGCGCACCGAAATTCGCCGCGGCATATTCGCTGGGTGTCGCGGTGTCGCCGTGAACGACAACCGCTCAGCAGGACGACGAGCGGAAGGTGATGCCGTCGAGCGGCCCGCCGAGGTGTCAGTGGATGTTCCGGACGGCGACGGGGGTCGACCGCACATTGACCTCACTCGATCGACCGGACCTGGGCCTACGCTGTGCCCGTGCTCGTCGGTCGTGAAGCAGAGCTTCGCGAGTTGCTCGGCGCGGCCGAGGATGCTCGCGCCGGCGGTCGCGGCTGGACGGCGTTGATCGGCGGCGACGCCGGAATCGGAAAGACCCGCCTCGCCCGGGAGTTCGCGGAACGACAGGCGGCGATCGGCGTGACTGTTGCCTGGGCGGCGTGCCGTCAGGATGGCGGAGCACCTCCCTATTGGCCGTGGTCACAGCTTCTGGGTCGCCTCGGCCGCGTCGACGCGCTGCGGGTGCCGAATGCCGAGGAGCCCGACCTGGCTCGGTTCCTGCTGTTCCAAGCCGTCGCCGACGCCGTCCGCGACGCCGCCCCGGTGCTACTGGTGCTCGATGATCTGCAGTGGGCAGACGGGCCTTCGCTCCGATTGCTCGACGCCCTCGGTGCCCATGTCGGCCTTGCTCCGGTTTTGGTCGTGGGAACGTACCGAGATACCGAACCCGATTCACCGTCGATCACCAGCATCACCGCGGAGCGAAGGTTCCTGCTGCGCGGATTGTCCGCGGATCAGCTCGTGCCGGCCATCGCCGACCTGACCGGCGAGAAGATCACCCCCGCTGCTGCTGCGACCTTGCACCGGCGGACCGGCGGCAACCCGTTCTTCGCCGCCGAGGTCGTGCGCCTGCACCGCGCGGAGGGCAACCTGGGCACCGACACGGCGACACCGGTGCCGGGAGGAGTGCGCGCCGTGCTCGACCGGCGTCTGGACCGGCTTCCCGACGCCGCTGAGGCAGTCCTGCGGGCCGCCGCCGCGCTCGACGCCGGGACGACCACCGGGGTGGATGCAGTGCTGCTGGCGACGGTGTCCGGGCACGCTCCCGCGGAGCTCGCCACCGTGCTGGAACCCACCATCGATGCCGGGCTGTTGCGGACCGGAAACGGCCGGTACCGCTTCCCCCATGCCCTGGTCGCCGAGACCGTGACGGCCCGCACGCCGGTTCCCCAGCGGCTCCAGTTGCACCGGCGGGCCGGGGAGTCCCTGGGTGCGCGGGTCGCGGCCGGGGTCGGCAGTCCAGCCGATGCCGCACACCAAAGGCTGGCCGCCGCGCGACTATCCGGCGAGCCATCCGACGCGCGGGCGGCCGCTGTCGCCGGGGCGCTGGCGGCGCAGGCGGCCATCGCACGGGTCGCCTACGAGGACGCGGTGCTGTGGTTGGAGAACTGCCTGGAAGTGCTCGGAACCCGGTTGAGCGACGTCGATGTCACGGCGGCCGGCGATCCGGCACTGACCGGCGAACCCGATCGCGGGGACCTGCTCTGCGCGCTCGGCGAGGCGGCACTGGCGATGGGCGACCAGGCGCGATCTCGGCGCGCGTTCCTGCAAGCCGTCGAATTCGCCCGCCTGCGGCATCGTCCGGAATTGCTCGCCAAGGCGGCGCTGGGCATGTCCGGCGGGGCGGCCGGTTTCGAGGTCGACCTGACCGATCCGGACCGGACGCACCTTCTCCAAGAGGCGTTCGACGCATTGCCGGTCACCGACTCGGCCCTGCGCGGCGCGGTGACCGCCCGGCTCTCGGTGGCATTGACCTTCACCGGTGCCGAGGACCGCCGCCGGGACCTCGCGGACGACGCGGTCGCCATGGGCCGCCGAATCCACGACCCACGGGCGCTGGCCATGGCCTTGGCGGCTCAGTGTGACGCGTTGGCCGGCCCTGACCACATCGACGTCCGGCGCGCCGCCGCCGACGAAATCATTAGCTGCGCCGGCACCGTCCGCGATCGCACGATGGAACTGCTGGGCCGCCGGATGCGGCTCGTCGCGCTCGCCGAGGCCGGTAGCTGGGTCGAGGTGGACGACGAGATCCGTTCCTACGCAGCGGTTTCCGAGCCGACCAGGCAGCCGTTGTTGAACTGGTATCTGCCGTTGTGGCGCGGCATGCGAGCGGCGATGCGAGGGGACCAACCCGCGCAGGACGAGTCTGCGGCCGAATTGCAGCGCCTCGTGGCGTCGTCGGGAAGCAACAATGCCCTGTTGCTCGAGGGCACCCAACTCCTGGTCAGGGCCATCGACGCGGGCCGTCCGCAAGACGCGATTCCCCTGCTCGGGCGGTTCATTGACGGCGCTCCCGAGCTCGCGTCTCCCACCCACCCGACCTTCGCGCTGCTGTCGGCACTCACCGGCTCCACCGATGCTGCAGCATGGCGGTTGACGGCCTACGTGCGGAGTCTCGGGGATCGGGTGAAGGACAGTGAATGGCTCCCCGAAGTGGTGCAGGCGGCGATGATCAGCATCGTCCTGCGGGATCGTGACGCCGCCGCGGCGCTCTATTCGAGCCTCGCACCGTATGGGGACGTGTTCGCCATCGAGGGCATCGGCGCCGGCACCTGGGGCTGTGTACACGCCTTCCTCGGGCGACTGGCCCACGTCCTGGGCCGTGGTGTCGACGCGCGAGCTCATCTCGCGGCTGCGCTGCGGTTGAACTCCGCCGCCGGGGCCGCACTGGCCGAACGCACCCGGCGGTGGGCGGCCGAGATCTCCGACCCTGCAACGGTTGCGGAGACCACGTCTACCCCGGGGCCGGAGTCCGGGGTGTTCCGCTGCGAGGGCGAGTTCTGGACTCTGTCGTTCGGGCGAACGGACTGTGCAACTCAAGGACACCAAGGGCATGCGGGATATCGCCGCGCTGCTGGCCAGGCCGGGCCGGGAGATCGCGGTCCATGAACTCACCGGAACGCCCGAGCGGTCCGAGACCGCGGCGCTCGAGGTGGCCGATCGCACCGCGATCGCGGCCTACCGGCGCCGGGTGATCGACCTGGAACAGGAACGCGCGGACGCAGACGCGATGCACGACCTCGTCCGGGCAGAACGCGCCGCCACCGAGCGGGACGCGGTCATCGAGGAACTGACGGCTGTCAGCGGCCTCGGCGGACGGCCCCGACACGCAGGTTCAGACACCGAACGAATGCGGAAAGCGGTCGGGAATCGGATTCGTCAGGCCGTGCATCGGATCGAACAGGTGCACCCCGAACTCGGCCGGCACCTGCGGATCTCGGTGCGGACCGGCACGTTCTGCCGCTACGAGCCGGCTCAGGACACACGGTGGGACGTTCACAGCGCGAGCACGCGCCAGAGGTAGCGACGCCGCCGTGGCATCGCTACGCCGGATGTAGCGCAGCAACGGGTGAGGGTCATCGGACGGACCGGCGGCCCCCCGTCCGCGAAGGAGTCACCCATGACGCTCACCGAATCACCGATCACCGAAAAGGACTCAGCCCAACACGCCGCGACGGACCAGGCAGCGCAGGAGCTCACCGGCAAACTCGCCGGACGGCTCTTCGAGGCCGGTCTCGGCGCGTTCGAGTTGGCCACCGTGTCACTGGGAAACCGGCTCGGCCTCTACCAGGCGCTGTCGGACAACGGACCCTGCACCGCAGCGCAGCTTGCGGCCGCCGCCGCAATAGACGCCCGGTACACCCGGGAATGGTGCGAGCAACAAGCCGTGGCCGGTCTGCTGACCGTTGAAAGTGCCGCTGACGGGCCCGACGAGCGGCGCTTCAGCCTGCCGCGAGGAAGCGAGGCGGTGTTACTCGACCCGGAAAGCCCGGCCTACCTGATCCCACTCGGCGGATTCTTGGAAGCTGTCGGCCGGGTGTTGCCGTCGGTGGAGACCGCGTTTCGCACCGGCCGGGGCGTTCCGTACGCGGACTACGAGGTCCAGCACGTGCAGGGTGCCTTCAACCGGCCGGCGTTCACCGGCCAACTGGTCCAGGAATGGCTGCCGCAGATCCCTGACCTGCACGCCACACTCGGCGTCGGAGGCGCGGTCGCCGAGTTCGGCTGCGGCGAGGGCTGGGCAGCGATCGCGCTCGCGGTCGGCTACCCGCACGTGCACGTCGACGGTTACGACATCGACCCGCCGTCGATCGAGGCCGCGCGCCGCAATGCCGAAGCCGCGGGCGTTGCCGACCGGGTGCGGTTCGTCGTCGCGGACATCGCCGACCCGGCCCTGATCGGTTCGTACGACGCGGTTTTCGCCTTCGAAATGCTGCACGACCTACCCCATCCGGTCGAGGCACTGCGCGCAGCGCGGCGGTTGACCGGCGACGGCGCCGCGCCGGTGATCATCGTTGACGAGCGGGTCCGCGAGAAATTCACCGCGCCCGCCGATCCCATCGAACGGTTCTTCTACGCCGCGAGCGTGCTGCACTGCCTGCCCGTCGGACGCGACGCCGAGCAATCCGCGGAAACCGGCACGGTCATGCGCCCGACCGTGCTGCGACGGTACGCATCGGAAGCCGGCTTCTACGACGTCACGGTCCTGCCCATCGAGAACGACTTTTTCCGGTTCTACCGACTGGACGGCTGAGACATCATTGTCGGTCGCTGCAATCTCAGACGACGATGGGCTCCGTCGCGTACACCAGGAACCCGAGAAGGTCGAACTCCTCGGGACGTGGCGCCGCACCGCCCATCTCGGGGAGCAATGCAACCGCCTTCGGCAGCGTGTCGTGCAGAAACCTGTCCAGGTGCTCCTTGCTCTCCCAGACTTCGAGGATCTCGAATCCTCCTCCGGTCGGACGCGCCAGGTGGACCAGCAACCCCTCGCCGGAACTGTCGGTCACCGATGTGACGGCGGCATGAAGTGCCGTGTACGCCTCGACGGGCGCGGCGACGGTGTAAGTGATGCTGTACACGGGATCCTCCTGATCGATGGGCCGGCGGACGGACCTGCCCATGCTCGTGCTGGAGCGCCGATGATGTCGACCGCCGGACGGGGAATGCCGGGCCATTCTCGGGCATCGAACCCCGTCCGGCGATCAGTTCGCACGTGGAGCGACACGTCTTCGTCGGGGAGAGAGAAATCCGGGCCGCGGGTGTCGGATCGGGGCTTCGGTGTTCGTAGACGGGGTGAGAGGCCGTCCACGAAGGGCGCACCTGACGAGAAGGGAACCATGATCATGAAACTGACGACCATGACGCAAGTCACCGTCGATGGAGTCATGCAGGGAAACGGCGGCACGACGGACGAGGACCGCAGGAACGGATTCGAGCGCGGCGGATGGGCCATGGGGGCAGGCGACGACCAGACCATGGCGCTCATCACCCAGACCTACCAGCGCGCCGACGCGTTCCTTTTCGGCCACCGGACCTACGACATCTTCGCCTCCTATTGGGGAGCGATCACCGATCCGGGCAACCCGATCGCAGGCCCGCTGAATGCCAGGCCCAAGTACCTCGCATCGACCACGGTCACCACACCGCGCTGGGCGAACACGACCGTCCTGTCCGGGGATCTCGCTGCGGCCATCGGCGAACTGAAGGCCAAGCCCGGGGGTGAGCTGCAGGTGCACGGTAGCGGCGCGCTCATCCGGTGGCTGCTACAGAACGGTCTTGTCGACGAGATGACCCTGCTGATCGTTCCTGTGGTCCTCGGCCAGGGGATGCGGCTGTTCCCCGACGCCGGCCCCGACCTTGCGCTCGACCTGGTCGACTCGCGAGCCGACTCGAAGGGCGTCACCATCCAGGTCTACCGGCCGGCCGGGCGCCCCCGGTACGCAGGCGGCTGAACACCTGGCCGGGCAACGCACAGGCGAACGACCGACAACCGGCGCGGGAGAATTGCTTGACGGGAATCCGGGAGGCTATGTCGGATCTGAGCAAACCTGTTCGTAGCAAGGGTGAACGGCCGCCCGCGGGACGGCCCGAACGACAGGAGATGATCGTCAGATGCAGTACCTGGTTTCCGTGATCGACGACTCGGCCGGCCTGGCCACGCCGGACGAGATGGCGGCCATCGACGTGTTCAACGACCGGCTGAAGGCGGAGCGTCATTGGGTCTTCGCCGGTGGCCTGGCGACGCCCGATTCGGCCACCGTCATCGACAACCGAGGCGAGGAGGCGATGTTCAGCGACGGGCCCTTCCTGGAATCGAAGGAGTACCTGATCGGGTTCTGGATCATCGAGGCAGCCGACCTCGACGTGGCGCTGAAGCTCGCCGCCGCGGGGTCGAAGGCCTGCAACCGGAAGATCGAGGTGCGGCCATTCCTGTGAGCGTGGTCGATGTGCGCGAGGCGACCACCCAGGCACACCGCGACGAGTGGGCCAGGGTGGTCGCCTCGCTGACCAGGCGTTTCGGCGACCTCGATATCGCCGAGGAGGCGGCGGCGGAAGCGTTCGCGAGTGCTGTCCAGCGGTGGCCGGCCGACGGGGTGCCGCCGAACCCGGGTGCCTGGCTGACCACCACCGCCAACCGGAAGGCCATCGACCGGATCCGGCGTGAGAACAGGCGTGACGACAAGCAGAAGGAGGCGCAGCTGATGTTCGACCCTACGGACCTTCCCGGGCCTCACGACGTCATCGACGACGAGCGCCTCCGATTGATCTTCACCTGCTGTCACCCCGCGCTCGCGATGCAGGCCAGGGTGGCCCTGACGCTACGGATGGTCGCCGGTCTGACGGTGCCCGAGATCGCCCGCGCCTTCCTGGTGCAGGAGAGCACCATGGGACAGCGGATCACTCGAGCGAAGGCCAAGATCAAGGCGGCTCGCATCCCCTATCGGGTGCCGGCCGCTGAGGATCTCCCGGTGCGCGTCTCCGGGGTACTCGCCGTCTTGTTCCTCGTGTTCAACGAGGGTTACCTGGCGACCGGCCCCGACACCGATCCCGTCCGTCACGATCTGACCGCCGAGTCGATCAGGCTCACCCGGCTGATCCGAGCCCTGATGCCGGACGACGGTGAGGTGGCCGGGCTGCTCGCGCTGATGCTCCTTACCGAGGCCCGCCGCAGCGCCCGGGTTACGCCGAACGGCGATCTGGTCACGCTCGTCGATCAGGACCGCGAGACCTGGGACGCTGCAATGATCGCCGAGGGCCACCACTTGGTGTGCGAGCGCTTGGCCAGCGGAGTGCCTCCGCGGCGCTACCAGATCCTCGCGGCGATCAGCGCGGTGCACACCTCCGCCCGCGACGTCGGTGACACCGACTGGTCGCAGGTTCTGGCCCTCTACGACCAGCTCGTCCGCATCGACCACTCGCCGATCGTCGCCCTCAACCGGGCGGTCGCGGTGGCCGAGATCGACGGCCCAGAAATAGCGCTGGCGGATGTCGACCGTCTCCACGAGCCGTTGGCCGGCTATCACATTTATCATGCGACGCGCGCCGACCTGCTGCGCCGGCTGGGCCGCAGTCAGGAATCGCGCGCGGCGTACACCACGGCCATCGAGCTGTCGGCCAACACCGCCGAGATCGCTTTCCTGACGAGCCGCCGCGATGAGCTGGGGTAGCGCCCGCGAAACGGACCGGACGCATCCCGCGTCCCGAGGATCCTGGGCTGCCGCACCTTCGGCGATCTAGAATTCGATACCCAAAGGAAGGGGCGCCCCGGGGATGAAGTTGTTCGATCTGACGGCGGAGCGTGATCGATTGCGGCTGGCTCCGGACTGCACGAGCTGTTTCGGCCTGTGCTGCGTGGCCCATGCCTTCAAGGCGTCGGCCTCCTTCGCGTTCGACAAGCCCGCGGGAACAGCATGCCCGAATTTGCAGGCCGACTTCGGCTGCGCTGTTCATCGCGAATTACGGCAGCAGGGATTCAGTGGCTGCACGGCGTATACGTGCTATGGCGCCGGACAAAAGGTCGCACAACACCTTTTCGGGGGCACGGATTGGCGGCAGGCACCGGAGACTGCCGAGTTGATGTTCCAGACGTTTCCGATCGTGCGCCAGCTGAACGAACTCCTGTGGTTCATCACCGAAGCTCTCGACCGTTGCCCGCCTGGCGTCGAACACGAGGCTTTGCTGGTTCTGCTCGATGAAACCGAGCGACTGGCCGCAACCCGGGCGGACGAAATGTCCTGGGGTGATGTCGATGATCACTGCCGGCGCGGTGAGGCCTTGCTGGGTCAGGCGAGCGCGGTCATCCGGGCGGCGGCTTTGCCGGTGGGGCTCGAGCGGGCGGCCCGGTCCACCCGGGGAGTTCTGCAGGAAGCCACACGGCTGGGGGCGGGCCGTCGCGGTACCGATTGGCGTGCCGCCGATCTGCGCGGTGCGGACTTGCGTGCGGCGGACCTCCGTGGAGCAAACTTGCGCGGCGCTGACCTATGGGGCGCGGTGTTGGTCAATGCCGACCTGAGCGGCGCTGACCTGCGGTGGGCCGACCTCATGGGAGCCGATCTCGGCCGGGCGAACCTCACCGGGGCGGATCTTTCGGCCGCGATCTTCTTGACCCAGTCCCAGCTCGACCTCGCCCGTGGCGATACCCGGACCGCTCTGCCGGATGTGTTGCGAAGCCCCAGGCACTGGTCCGCGGCAGACGCGGACTCATCCCCGTCGACCTCAGCCGGCGCAACCGGAGCCGCCTTCCCATGAGTCACCGTGGTCACGTTCGCAAGGCATAGATTGGAGGGACCATGTCTTGGGGACAACTTTCAGAAGGAGACGGCGATGGCCGGTAACGAACCGTTCGGATTCGATCCCGAGGACTTGGATCGGATCTTCCCGGGCATGGGTGATCAACTTCGAGGCGCCCTTGGCCAACTGGGCCGGTTACTCAACGGATCCGGACAACGATCCGGCTGGTCCGGACTCTTCGATGAGTCCGGCCGCCAACCCCGTCCTTCGGCCGAGCTGAACACGACCGCCGATACCGGCGACGGTGTCTGGGTGATCTACACGGTCATCGGTGATGGCGACGCCCGGATCGAACAGATCTATGCCACCGAACTCGATGCCCTGCGTGCCAACAAACACAACACTGACAGCAATCGGCGAGTTCGGTTCCTCCCGTACGGGATAGCGGTCAGTGTCCTGGACGATCCCGATCTGCCTCCCGACGATGAAACCACTTAGGCTGCAACCACTCCTGCCCGCCTATCCGGTGTCGCCCAGCGATCGCAACCATTCCAGGTAGCGCTGCGCAACCATCGGCGTGGTCGGTTCGACGCGGAGATCCGTTGGCAGCCAGGTCAGTTCGGGTTGCGCGATGGCCCGCTCGACATTCTGCCGCAATTGACCGGGCTGATAGATCCACATCGAGCCGGGCATCCGCCGCTCGAGTTCATCGACGTACCGCCCGGCAGGGACAAGGGGCCGGCGACCGGCGGCCAGCCAGGAATTGATGGAGCCGGACGCGGAGATATGCGTGTGCGGCGCCAGCGGGACCGTCACACTCCGAAGCATGCCAGGCAGGTCAGCGTCGGAAACATAACCGGTGCAGCGAAACACGATTCCGCGGCGGGCGGCCAACTCGGTGAGGTCGTCCAGAAGTTCCGTGTGACGATCCGAGGCCCTGCCGATCGCAACGACCGCCGGAGGGGAATCCATGCCCGTCAGAGCTTCGATCACCTCGCGATGCCCCTTGCCGGGGTACAGGTATCCGAAGATCCCGATCGTCGGCGGCACCGGGTCGCCGGTTCGCGTCCGGTCGAGCGTCGGTGTTGGGAGCCCGTGCGTCGGCCCGGATGTCACCAACGGCTCGATCGGCAGTGGAATGACGACCAGCGGTACGCCCGCGGGTCCGCCCGCCGAGGCTGGGGGTACCTGAGCCGCCGGTGTAGACAGCAATGCCTCCTGCAGCAGCAGTCGCTCGTGCTCACTGGAGACGGCCACACCGGCCGACGCTGCGACCATTCGTCGATAGGTGTTGCACCGGCGCCGGTACAGGGCGTCGCCGTTGGACCGCTGTGGCAGGTCATGAAGGGTCAGCGCCAGTGCGACCCTCCGGCGCTGCAGGCGGTCGGCCAGGGTGGCGATCGTGTGGTCGACATCCATCCCGGCAGCGGCGAACAACCAGTCGTTCACCTGCAGGTGCAGCAGTCGCGTCGACGGGGGCAACCGATCAACGAGATTCATCAGTCGGTCCGGTTGCGCCTCGTGCAACACCGCGCCGCCGAAGCCGAGCGTGATTGCCGCAGAGGCGATGTGCCGCGCCGTCAGGGTGATGCCGTGGTCGTCGGGTCCGCTCCAGCCCATCACGATCGCTGCGTCGATGCTGGTCGCTGCGTCGGGCGGGGCGATGTCGGGGGTCGTCATTCCAGCCCGAGCAGGTTCATGGTCTCCCGATGTCGGGCGTATCCGGCGTCGACCACCCACGGGTTGTCCCGGTACCACTGCCACTGAACGCGGTGCACCTCCTCGGCGGATATGGACCGTTCGCCCACCTGCCAGGTCGACGACGCGGTGTCGGTGAGACCTAGCGCGGTCAGTGCAGCCGCCGGCATCGGCGCCCGGACCTCGCCCAGCAGGTCTCGTCCGGGGTCGGCGGCGTCCGCCGGCGCATTGAGGGCCAGCTGGATGCGCCGCGCGAGTTCCACCAGGATCCTGTTCCCCGGATGGTTGATGGTGAACATGTCCCCGACCTGGGGATGATCGAAAACGTCCGAGATCGGGACGTCGCACTGCGCGCGCTCCCGGCGGCGGAGCTCAGCGAGCGAAGCCTCGGCGACGGCGCGACAGGCGCTCGCGGGAACATCCGCGGTCAGCAGGTCCAGGCCGGTGCGGGCCGAGGCGAGTGTGCGCAGGTCGTGATACGGCACCACCGGTGGATCTCTGGATTCGTCCCGCGGGTCACGGATGATCGCCTGGAACGGGTGGTACGCGGCGCACCGGAGGACCGGCCACCGGACGACCGTGCTTCTCGCCGGTAGCAGCGCTGCGACCTGCGCCGTGCCGAGCGGCAGGTTGCGATAGTCGTCCTTCACCGGCTGGGCGACGAGCACGTCGGCCCTGGCCGCGAGCCGGCGGAGCGGGCCGAGATCGGACTCGGTCAATTCGAAGACCGGCGGGATCCGCACCGCCCGGGCCGGTAGCGTCGTGGACCCGGCAAGGAGGACCCGGATTGCCTCCGCCTGACAATTCCCCCATACCAGCAACAACGGACGGCCGTCGTCGCCGTCGTCCTGGCCCGCGGTATCTGCGCGGTCAACCGGGTCGAGATCGTAGAAGGTTCCGTAGTGTCGCGTTCGACCATCGACGGGCTTGTTGGTGGACACGTTTCGGACAGTACCTGCGCCCGGCGCGGGGGCCGTTCGCCTCACCCCAGGGGACCTCATGGCCAGCTGCAGCCAGATCAGGGTTGCGTCGATCCCGTCGAATCATGCCTACGTGCGGAATCTTGCGGCAGTCGAGGTCCCCGGGCGGGCCGGCTCTTCTCACGAGGTGCCGGCGAGCGCGGGTCGGTCCGACGGGGCTGCCGATGTGGTCGTCCGGCTGGCCGACCCGGCGCCCGATGTTCCGGATCCGCAACCCGGTCAGTGGTGGCCGCCGGCCATGCTCGACGCACGGTGGGTTCGCGATCACCACAGCGAGTTCGACGTTGCCCACCTGCATTTCGGATTCGACGCCGCGGACCCGGCGGAGCTTCGAGGGTGGGTGAACGAACTCGCCCGACGCAGCCGGCCGTTGGTGATGACCGTGCACGACCTGGTCAACCCGCACTTCGTCGACCAAACCCGACACACCGCCCACCTTGACGTACTCATACCGGCGGCGACGGAAATCATCACCCTCACGCCCGGCGCCGCGGCCGCCATCGAGGCCCGCTGGGGCCGGCCGGCCGAGGTGATCCCACACCCCCACGTGGTACCCCTCGACCGCCTCCCGGCATCGCCGCGCCAGCCGGGGGGCGGCCGGGAATTCGTCATCGGAGTCCACGCCAAGAACCTGCGGGCCAATATCGACCCGCTCCCCGTGCTGGTCGCGCTCGACGGCCGCTGTGCGCGACCTACCCGACACCATCGTGCAAGTGGATCTGCACCCCGAGGTCATGTCCCGTGACGAGCGCAGGGCGATCGAGCTTCGAGAATGGTTGCGGCCCAGGCACGGCGACCCGCAATGGCGGATCAGCGTGCACCCGATGTTCACCGATGACGAGCTGTGGGCCTACCTCGGCTCGCTGGATCTGTGCGTATTGCCGTACCGGTTCGGAACGCATTCCGGGTGGCTGGAGGCCTGCGTTGATCTCGGCACGGCGACCCTGGTGCCCGATATCGGCTATTACGCGGAGCAACATGGGCATTCACGGTATTCGCTGGGGCCGGACGGCACCCTGGACAAATCGGGCTTCATCGGCGAAATCCAGCTATTGCATCAGGACATTTCGCCGGCCCGACCCGCCCGGCCGGACCGGGTCGCGCAACGCAGGGATATCGCCGCTGCGCACGAGCGGCTGTACCGCAGGGCGCTCGGCGGCAGCGCACTGCCGGTCGGTCGCGGTATGTGACGAAATCCCGCCGCACACCTGATTGGATTCCCCCATTCGCGGGTACCTCGCTATGAGACCGAAGCGGCCGGTGCCCAGCCGGCCCGCATCGCGTCGGCTGGGCAGGAGCGACACAGCACCGTAGCGATTCCACGGACGTTGTCGCAGGTAACGGGAGGAGCGAGTTCGGCGGAATGACGGTCTCGACGACCCGGGGCGGGGCGCAGTCGCGCGTGCGGGCGACCCGCTATGGCACCCAGGACAGATTCAAGATCCTGATCATCGCCTCGTTGCGGTATCCGATCGTCGAACCGTTCGCCGGCGGGCTCGAAGCGCACACCTACTCGCTCGCCCAGGGACTGCGCGAGCGGGGACATTCAGTGCTGGTGGCCGGCGCTGTCGGCAGTGACCCGGACATGGTCGGCTACGAGTTCGGCCGGTTGCCGATCGGCGATCCCTCGGAACGCCCGGACGTCACGAACCATCCGGTGGTGCAGGCAGCCGAACTGCAGGCCTTCACCTCGCTGATGGGCCAACTGCACGACGGTCTGCTCGGCGCGTTCGACGTGATTCACAACAACGCTCTCCACCCTTTCCCTGTCGAGCGCGCGGCCACCCTGCCCTGCCCGCTGGTCACCACCCTGCACACCCCGCGATTGCCCTGGGCAGAGCGGGTTCTCGGACCGGGCACGGCACCCAGCGGGGAGTTTGTCGCGGTCAGCCGAGGCGACCGCCGGGCTGTGGCAGCCATTGATCCGTCCTCGGGTCGTGCGCAACGGAGTCGACACCCGAGTCTGGCGACTCGGCCCTGGCGGCGACGGTGCCGTCTGGTCCGGACGGATCGCACCGGAAAAGGCGCCGCACCTGGCGATCGAGATCGCCGCAGCCGCCGGCGTCGAGCTGAGCATTGCGGGTCCGGTCGTCGACGAGGCGTACTTTGCCGCGATGATCGCCCCGCGGCTGACCGATCGAATTCGGTATGTGGGCCACCTGAACCGGGTGGAACTGGCGGATCACGTCGGCCACAGTGCGCTCGCGCTGGTGACGCCGGTGTGGAACGAGCCGTTCGGCATGGTCGCCGCCGAGGCGATGGCTTGCGGGACACCTGTCGTCGCGCTGGCCCGCGGCGGACTGCCGGAGATCGTCGACTCGCTGTCCGGGCGCCTTCTGCCGCCCGCCGACATCTCCGGCTTGTCCCCCGAACAGTTGGCTGCCGCGGTCCGGGCGGTGACCGAGGCGGCGGGCCTGGACCGCAGGAGCGTCCGCAGGCGCGCCATGGTCACCTGCGGTTCGGACGCTATGGTCCGCGGGTATGAGCGGGTTTACCGGGACGTGGTACAGCGCTGGGACGGCCCGTGATCGGGTACTACGT
Source organism: uncultured Actinomycetota bacterium (assembly GCA_963709895.1). Classification (GTDB taxonomy): domain Bacteria; phylum Actinomycetota; class Actinomycetes; order Mycobacteriales; family Nakamurellaceae; genus Nakamurella. The sequence goes on from CAVPYD010000029.1 coordinate 203,737, forward strand.
GCATCATCAGGGCCTGGGGCACGTGCATCGAATGCGTTCCATCGCAGCACATCTCGCCGAACCGCCGACGGTGCTCAGCTCGCTCCCGGCGGCCGATGGGGATGGCCCCTGGGTCCATTTGCCGCTGGACAACCTACGGCGGCCGGTGGATCCGACCGCGCAAGGCACGCTGCACTGGGTTCCGCGGCATGACGACGGATTGCGTCGCCGCATGGCGCTGATCGCCGACTGGATCAACGCCGCGGACCCTGACCTGGTGGTGGTCGACGTGTCGGTCGAGGTCGCCATGCTCTGCCGGCTGCTGGGTGTGCCGACAGTCGTGGTCGCCATGCGAGGCGAGCGGCTCGACCGGCCGCACCGCGCGGCGTACGACGCCGCGCACGCAATGCTGGCCGCCTGGACTGCGGAGTTCGTCGTCGACGATTGGCCGGAGGGCTGGCTCGCAAAGACGTTTCACGCCGGTGCAATCTCCCGGTACGTCGACCGTCCGCCACCGGCCCAGCACACACACACCGGACCGCGCCGCGCCCTGGTGCTCTGGGGAACCGGCGGCCAGGGGTATCCAACGGAGGCGGTCGCGGCGGCCGCCGCCGCAACGCCGAACTGGGAGTGGCGCATAGCAGGACTGCCACCGAGTGGCACCGGCTCGGTCTGGGACCAACTGAGCTGGGCGGATGTCGTCATCACCCACGGTGGGCAGGGCGCGGTGGCGGAGGTCGCCGCGTCCCGGCGACCTGCCGTGGTGATCGCCGAGGACCGGCCGTACGACGAACAGGCTGCCACCGTGCGCGTGCTGGGCGGCGCCGGGTTGGCCGTTGCCCTCGACCACTGGCCGGCGCCTGCGCGTTGGCCGGAGCTTTTGCGATCCGCCCGAAACCTGGGAGGCGAGCAGTGGGCGCGCTGGGCGCCGCCGGGTTCGGCACGACGGGCGGCCGACTTCTTGGACAGCACCGCGCGGTCGGTCCGCGCGGAGACCCAGGAGCTCCCTGCGTGATCGACGCCAATGAGACTGGTTGCTGCGCTTCGGAAAGCCCTCGATGACGACCGCGGTGATCACGATCGTGTCCGGGCGGCACGACCACCTCCGCAACCAGCAGCGCGGCCTGCGGTCCGGAACCCGGCTGCCCGACCACTACGTCGTGGTGGCGATGGATGATCCGGCGGCGCTGCAGGTGACCGTAGATGGACCGCTGGCGGGCTCCGGGTGCGCCATGCACCTGATCCGGCTTGCCGCCGACAACGGCCTCCCGCTGGCTGCCGCACGGAACGCCGGGGCGACCGCGGCACTGGCCGCCGGCGCCGACATTTTGATCTTCCTGGACGTCGACTGTGTTCCGTCACCGTCGCTGGTCGACACCTATACCACAGCGGCCCTCGCCGAGGATGTCCCCGCCCTGCACTGCGGAGTGGTGCGATACCTCGGCCCCGAGATCGACGCTGCAACAATCGAATCGGTGGCACTCATCGGCCGGCCGCATCCTGCCCGACCGAATCTGGCCGCAGGTTGGTCGACGGAATCCGCGGACTGGCATCTGTTCTGGTCGCTGTCGTTCGCGGTGTCGAATCTGACCTGGCAAAAGCTCGGCGGCTTCTGCGAGGACTACCGCGGATACGGCGCCGAGGACACGGACTTCGGCTACTGCGCCTTCCTCGCCGGGGTGAACATCAGCTGGCTCGGCGGCGCCGACGCCTTCCACCAGTACCACGACACCCAGGACCCACCCGTGCAACACCTACGTGACATCGTCTCCAACGCAACGGTTTTCCACCGACGATGGGGATTTTGGCCGATGCAGGGCTGGTTGACCGCCTTCCGCGAACTCGGTCTCGTCAGGTACAGCGCGGAGTCCGACCGCTGGATGATCACTCCAACCGCCGCCGGGGCACGATGACGAGACACCGGCCCGAGGTGTCCGTCGTGATTCCCTACTTCGACGATCAGCCGCGGCTCGACCTGTTGTTACGCAGCCTGGACCAGCAACAGGGGTCTGGTGGTTTTGAGGTGGTCGTCGCCGACGACGGCTCGCCCGAGCCACCGATCATCCCTGCCGACTTGAGGTATCCCTGCGCCGTGGTGCGTCAGCCGGACAGAGGTTTCCGGGCCGCCGCGGCCAGGAACCTGGGAGCGGCAGCCGCCGCCGGCGAGTTCCTGGTCTTTCTGGATGGCGACACCTTCCCGACGGCGGGCTACCTGGCCGCCGTCACCGGCACACTGCGGGCGATCGACGACGGGCACGGCGCCCTCGTTGTCGGCCGCCGCAGGCACGCGGATCTGGCGGCGGCCGGTGATGACACCAGCATCCTTGCCTTCCTGCGCGGCGACACCGTGTCCGGCGGCTGCCGTTACAGTCAAACCGGTTCTCCCCTTCCGTCCGCACCACCGGCAGCAATCACCCTGCTGCCGGATCCACGGTGGTTGCTCGACGGGTATGCCCGGACCGGCAACCTTCGGTCGGCCAGTGACGAGGACTTCCGCCTGATCATTTCAGCGGTGCTGGCGGTGGACCGCCGCCTGTGGGACACCGTCGGCGGATTCGACGAGGAGTTCGTCGGATACGGTGGCGAGGATTGGGACTTCGCCTGGCGTGCCTGGCTTTCCGGTGCTGACTTCGTCTATCAACCCGACGCGGTGGCCTGGCACGACGGCCCGGATGCCGGCGGGCGGCAGTCCGATCCGACGGTGAAGAACACCGAATCACTGCGGCTTGCGCAGACGATCGCGTTGCCATCGGTACGCGGCACCGGGTTGGTCCTCGGTCAGCCGGAGATCGCGGTCCGGTACGTGGGGCCGACCGCCGGAACTGCCGCGGATGCAGCGGTCGTGGCGTGTGTCGCCGGGCTACTCAGTGGCAGCGACGCGGCGGTGTGGTTTCCCGGCCGTTGCGGGCAGCCCTCGTCACCGAGTCCCGTTCCGCCGCTCCTGCGGCTCGATCCACGGATACACCAGGGAGACGTCCCCGGACACGTCCTCGAACGCGCGCGATTTCAGGTGTGGATCGAGCGGCCGGTGCGGCTGGCGGCGCCACTGCACCGCTGGTGCGATCTCGGGGACTGGTCGATTCCCGGGATGCTGCGCGGTCGACGGACCAGGTCGCTGCGCAGAAATGTTCCTGCGCCGCAATCTGTTCCGGCCGAGCTGGCCGGAGACCTCGCGGTCCTCGCGATCCCGGACGATGTTTCCCTGGAACGGTGGTGGGCAGGCTGGTAGCAACGGATTGCGGTCGCCGCGTCAGTCCGGCAATCGGGCGGCGGCCAATGACCGGTAGTCCCCGTTCGCGAGGTCATCCAGCACACCGCGGCCGATCAGCTCCAGGACGCAGCGCAGGGCCAGCCCGAAGCTCCCGTAGACCAGGTCCGCGATCAGGGCCAGTCGTGCGACCTGACCGGGCTCCAGGTCGGAGATCCGGACCGGATCGCGAACGTAGAGCATGTCAGCCTCGACCAGGTGGCGGGCCGACCGCTCCAACGGATCTGCCCACTCGACTGGCGCCATCGGCCACGTCCTGGTGCTGACGAATTGGTGGGGAACAAAGCCCTGGTCACGCAGTTCCAGATCGACGTCGGCGAACGTCGGCTGGTCCCGGTACAGCCGGTGGAAGCCCACCTCGGTGTGGACGGCGACAGCCGTTGACAGTTTCTCGCGCCCGGCCTGCAGCACGGACAGCTCGCCACCCTGGATGTCGATCTTGAGCAAATCGATGCGCGCGATTTCGGCGATGTCATCGAGCCGTCTGGTGTCGATCGGCTCCCGCGCGGTGACCTTGGCCAACCGCGGGAAGTCGATCAACTGTTCCAGCTGCCGCTCGTCCGGTTCCAGTAGGCTCGCGAAACCGGATGTGGCGCAATGGAAGAGCGTGTGTAGCAGGCCGTCACCCACGGCGTACGGCAAGTAGCGCTCGGATACGCCGGCCAGTTTGTGGAGCTCCGCCAGCGCCTGCCGTTGTGGTTCGAACCCGGTGACGGTGCAGAGACCGGTGTCCAGCAGCAGCCGGTAGGGCGGGTCACCATCAATCGGGTTCGCGCCGATATCGACAACAGCGACCGGCGGTTCACCGGTGGATGAGTCCGGCAACGCAGGCGCGAGCAGGTCTCGAACTGCGCCGGCGATCTCCGCGTTCCGGTTGGCACCAACGGCAGCGGTGGAGGCCTGGGCCAGCGAGGTGTCCGCCGAACTGTTCATCAGGTCAACCTACCCAGCATTCTGCCGACCCGGCTGCGGAGGCGGGCGTGGGTCGGGGTCATTCCGCGGTGATCGCCCGCAGGACTCCCATGCCCGCCGCGCGGCGGGCAGGGACGACGGCGGCGAGCACGCCGACAAGCCCGGCCAGCACGAGGAACAACGCGAGCTGGGCCCACGGGATGGACAACATTCCGATGCCCTGGCCAGACATGGCTCGTTGCAGGCTGATCCCGAAGATCAGCCCCAGCCCGATCCCGAAAACCGCACCCAGCAGCGCGATCGCGACCGATTCCAGCCGAATCATCGACCGAAGTTGACGCCGGCTCATTCCCACCGCACGGAGCAGTCCGACTTCCCGGGTCCGTTCGATCACCGACAGTGCGAGGGTGTTGACGATGCCCAGTACCGCGATGATCACCGCCAGCCCTAGGAGCGCGTAGACGATGGCCAGGAACGGGTCGATCGACGCGCGTTGAGCCGCGGCGAAGCCGGTCTGATCCTGCAGGGTGACGGTGGGCAGTGCGGCCAACTGGGTCTGGATTCCGGCGGTCACCGCCGCCGGGTCGGCGCCGGGTGTGCGCGACACGAAGACGACGGAATCAACAGGTGCGACGCCGCCGGCGTCCAGCACCGCGGAGGGAACAACCACGTCCGCGGCCAGGAACCGGTTGGGGGCAAGGATTCCGGCGACGGTCAGGTCACTGCTGGCGGCGGGCAGGCCGACGGTGACGATGTCACCGACCTTCCAACCTGCGGCAGTTGCGCGGGTGCTGGTGACGAGCAGGCCGTCGTCACCGGTGGTGATGCTGCCCGATTCCACGGTGATCGCGACGACCTGGCTGAAGGCTGCAGCGTCGATGGCGGCCACCTCGCCCTGCTGTCCGTTCACCGTCGCGGTCGCGACCCGCAGCGGGGTCGCGAGGGCAACCCCGGGCACCTCGGCGATCCGCAGCGCGATCGCCGGGGAGAACGGTGCGGAGGTGGCGCTGGACACCACGTAGTCAGCCAGTAGGTCGGTGCTGATCAGGTCGTCCACGCTGGACTTGACGGACTGGCCCATGATCGCCATGGTGCTGACCAGGGCCAGCCCGATCATCAACGCCGAGGCGGTTGCGGCGGTGCGCCGTGGGTTGCGCCGCGAGTTCTCCCTGGCCAGCACGCCGACGGCGCCGAACAACCGGGGAAAGGGTCCGGCGATCGCGGCGACGATGGGCCGGCCGACCACCGGGCTCACCAGCGCCACTCCGATGAACACTGCCAGCACACCCGCACCGAGCAACGGGCAGGCCACCATCAAAAGCCAAGGCCCACAGGATGAATGCGGCACCCGCTGTAGTGAGGGAGGTTCCGCCGATGGTCCGACGGCGCAGCGACGACTCGGGGATGGTGACGTCATCGCGCAGTGCGGCGATGGGCGGCACCCTGGCCGCTCGTCGCGCGGGCAGGTAGGCGGCGACCAGGGTGACCAGCACGCCGACCGCGTACGCGGCGATGGCGGTCCGCCACTGGAACACCAGTCCGGCCTGGGTCAGGTCGATCCCGATACCGCCGAAAAGTGACTTCAACGCCTGGGCCAGGCCGAAACCGAGCAACAGTCCGATCGTGGAACCGACGAGTCCGATCGCCAGCGCCTCGACCAGCACGGAGCGAGTCACCTGGCGGCGGGAGGCGCCGAGCGCCCGGAACAGCGCGAGTTCCCTGGTGCGCTGGGCCACCACGATCGAGAAGGTGTTCAGGATCAGGAAGGTGGCGACGAACAATGACACCGCGGCGAACACGAGCAGCAGAGTGGTGAACAACGACAGGGTTTGCTCCAGCTGGTTCTCGTTCTCGGCCGCAATCTGCTCGTCGTCGACGGCTTCGAAACCCGCTGGCAACCCGGCGATCACCCGGTCGCGGAGCTGCTGGTTGGACAGCGACCCGTCACCGGTGACGGCGACCTGTCCGAAGGCGTCGGCGCCATCGAGGTAGATCTGCTGCGCGGTCGGAGTGTCCATCAACACCAACGTCGCGCCGACCAGGTTGCCGCTCGGACCGAATCGGACCGTGCCGACGAGGGTTCCGGTCACGGATGGCTCCGCGCCTGACGTGATGAGCGAGACAGTGTCGCCGAGGGCGTACCCGGCAGTGGCCGCGGTCTTGTCGTCCATCACCAGCTGGCCCGGCCCGCTCGGGGCGACACCTGAGGTGATCGTGGCGATCGGGGATCCGTCGGCGGCGGGTGCGTCGGTGTAGTTGCCGGCGATACCCGGCGCACCGCCGCTGCTGACGACCTTGCCGTTCTTGCCGATGACCAGGGTGCCCTGGTCGTTGATGTTCCCATCCGCGCGGGCAACGCCAGGTAGCTCGGCCAGCGTCGCGACCATGGCGGCCGGCGCCACCCGGGTGTCGGTGCCGGTGAAACCACCCGATGCGGCAGCGGCGGAATCCGCCGGACGGACCGTCACATCCGGCGCGGTCTGCCGGAAAAGATCGGTGAAACTGCTGTTCAGCGTGTCGGTGAAGACGAAGGTGCCCGACACGAACGCAACACCCAGGACGATGGCGATGGTGCTCATCGCCATCCGAACCTTATGTGCCAGCAGGCTTTTCACCGTGGCCCGCAACATCACGGCACCGCTACGGCAGTGGCGAGAACAGTCCGGGCGTTGGTGTCGAAGACTTCATCCGGTCCAGCACCGCCTCGGCCGTCGGGTCGTTGATCTCGTCGACGATGCGGCCGTCGGCCAGGAAGAGCACCCGGTCGGCATACCCGGCGGCCACCGGGTCGTGGGTGACCATGACGACGGTCTGGCCGAATTCGCGGACCGACCGGCGGAGGAAGCCGAGCACCTCCGCGCCGGCGACGGAGTCGAGGTTGCCGGTGGGTTCGTCGGCGAAGATGATCTCGGGTCGGCTGGTCAGCGCTCGTGCGCAGGCCACCCGCTGTTGCTGGCCCCCGGAAAGCTGGCTGGGTTTGTGGTCCAGTCGGTCGCCCAGCCCGAGGGTGGCGATGACGGTGTCCAGCCACGCCCTGTCGGGTTTGCGCCCGGCGATGTCCATCGGCAGGGTGATGTTCTCTGCCGCGGTGAGGGTCGGGACGAGGTTGAACGACTGGAACACGAACCCGATGCGGTCACGCCGGATGCGGGTCAGCTCCTTGTCCCCGAGCGTGCTCAACTCGGCTTCACCGATGAACACCTGCCCCGAGGTGGCGTTGTCCAGGGCGGCCAGGCAGTGCAGCAAGGTCGACTTGCCTGAACCCGACGGACCCATGATCGCCGTGAAATCACCGCGGTCGAATTCAACAGTCACTCCGTCGAGGGCTGCGAGTTGGGTATCACCGACCCCGTAGACCTTCCGCAATCCGATTGTCCGGGCGGCTGGGCCCGCATTTTCGTGCGCAGACGGGACAGGGGAAAGAGTGTTGCTCATCTCACGGCTCCAGGCACAAAAGGCACGTTGCCCTACAGTTCGACGATAGCCCCCGCGCCGGCAGCATTACCGCCAGGCCTACCCTCCAGGGTGGCCCAGATCGTTTCCACGGCAACACTGATCGAAAACGGCGTACGCTGAGATGACCCCGCGGCCGAAACACCAGGGCGGAAAGTGACTGGTCTCACGAAATCACGAATGCAGGTAAGGGCGTAGCGTTTCACACCATGACCCGCCATATCCCGACCGCAGTGCTGATCAGCCTCTTTGTCGCCATGGTGGCTCTCGTCACCACGATTGTCGTGGCGGTGATCTACTCGGTGACCGACTCCTGGGTCAGCGGGTGGGTGACCCCGGTCGTTGCCGGTGTGGCGTCGGTCTCCCTGTACCCGTTGGTGTTTCGGCGCACAAAGCGGCAGCGATTGCCCCAGACACGGAACGCATAGGCCCGAACGTTCGGTGCGTGGATCGGTCGTCTCACCAGACCTCTGTGATTCAGAGTCAATGCTCATCGTCGTTTCAGGTCAGGACGTTTGGCACTGCCCGCGGACCGGTCGGGGCGAGAAGGATTGGTGACGGACGTTATTCGCCTGGATTTCTTCTGCGTCCGCAATCTTTTGGGTGGTACTCCGCATGAGCAATGTGATCATGGCCCTCGTATCCGTCGTCACCGTTCGTCCCGACGACCAGCCGGGGTCCGTCGGTGACCGTGGACTGACGGCGCGCGCCTGGCCGACGAGCCGGGTGAGTTCTGCCCGCTCGGCCGGCCGGTATCGCTCGCCGAGCGTCGCATCCGGGGCGCGCAGGTTCGGGTCCGTTCCCGCACCAGCGCTCTGGCCGGTCGTGGCGGCCGGGTTGATCGTCGCCGGCGTCGCACTCCGGCGACGAGGCCTGCGGTGGGGAGCCACCGACGACGAGCGGGAGTGCGCGCTTCCCGGTGACGAATTGCTGCCAACCGCGGACCAGTCAGCGACCCGAGCGATCAGCATCGACGCCACTGCCGAGGAAATCTGGCCATGGATCGCCCAGCTCGGTCAGGGACGAGGCGGTTTCTACTCTTACGACGGGCTGGAGAATATCGTCGCCCACGCGGACATCCACAACGCCACGAGTATTGTCCCCGAATGGCAGAGCATCGCCGTCGGTGCGGAGATCCGCCTCGCCCCCGAGGTGCCGCTGAGGGTGGCTGCTCTCGAATCGGGCCACGCGCTCGTCCTGCGCGGGAACGTCCCGATGGGAAGGATCGACGCGCCCTACGATTTCACCTGGGCCTTCGTGCTCCTTTCTCAGGGGGACGGCACCACCCGGCTCGTCGCCCGCGAGCGATACGAGTACACCCGCCGGTGGGCCCCGCTGATCGTTCAACCCGCACAGTTGGTCAGCTCCCTGATGAGCCCCAAAATGCTGCGCGGCATCAAGATCCGGGCCGAAGGTGCAGGGCGGACGACCGTCACAGGTAATGACTGGAGAACGTCACCGGTGCCATTCGCTCGATCGACTGTTTGGTCCTGCGGAGCCCGTCGATGATTTCGTCCTCCCGGCCGTCGAGTCGTTCGAGCGGAACCGAACAGCTGATGGCATCTGCTGGGGTCTCGCTGAACCGCATGGCGAAGGCGAAACATTTGAGCCCGATCACATTCTCTTCGCGATCAATGGCATAGCCGCGTTGGTGGGTTTCGGTGAGATCGGCGATGAGCGCATCGCGGTCGATGATGGTGTGTGCGGTCAACGGAGTCAGCGTCTGCGGCAGGTGGGCCAGCACGCCCTCGTCGTCGGGCACGTCCAGTCGCTCGGCGAGCACGGCCTTTCCCAGCGACGTGCTGTAGGCCGGCAATCGACGGCCAACCCGGCTGTACGGCCGGATGTATTGGGTGGATTCGTGAGTGGCGAGGTAGACCATGTCGTAGCCCTGGAGCCGGCCGTAATGGATGGTCTCGTCGAGCTTGACGCTGAGGTCGTTGATCTGCGGCTGCACGATGCGCAGGTAGGGATCGACATCAAGATAGGTGGTGCCGGCGAGCAGGGCCTGGATACCGATGCTGTACAGGGTGCCGGTCGCATCGGTCCGCACCCAGCCACGATCGACCAACGTGCGGAGCAACGCGTAGATACTGCTCCGCGGCGCCCCGAGCGCCTCGCTGAGTTCACGCAGCCGGGCAGGTTGGTTCCGCCTCGCGGCGAGCAGCTCGAGGAGTTCAACAGTCCGGGCCGCCGATTTGACCTCCCGCACACCGCCGCGGTCGGGAGCGTTGTTCCCCGCGGTCGCGGCCACGTCTGCCGGCATGTGACATCTCCTGTCTCAGCGTGTTGACACCGTATCAGGCTGCGATCGGTTCTCTTCCGATGCACTTGATGTCCATATAGCAAGACACCACCCGATGATCCTTGTCGTCGGCCGGAGCGGTTTCCCCGCTATCTAGTCGGAATGGCGGGGCCCGCAAAGTCCGGCGTCCATGGCTCTCGATGTCCGAGAAGTGCACCTACGCGTCCTGGCCGTCGGGCAGCTCGCCGGAAGCGATCGCGCCCCAGCCCTTTGCATCCTTGAAGAACTTCACGACTCCGCGGGCCACGCCCCCAGCATGTCGCACCGGAGTTGAGCAGGCCGTACCGCCACAGAGTCGCTGTGAGTGGCCGCCGGACCGGTCACGCGTCGCTGGTGCCGAGCCCGATCGAGCCAGTCGCCGAGCAACGCGGCGAGGAGATCGGGCCGCTCGTGCATGACCGCGTGCCCGGCATCGTCGATGACCGCCAGGGTGGCGTGCGGATACCGGTCGAGCAATTCGGCCGAGTCCTCGTACCCGACGACCGAATCCTGTCGTCCCGCCACGATCAGGGTCGGAACCCGGCATGCGCTCGACCCGATGTCGACCGCCCACCCGGCGAAGATGCGTTGCAGTGCAGCCTCATCCACGAGCGTTGTTCCCGGCACGACGTGGTCGCGGTACCGGCGTGCGGTGGCCTGCGTACGGACAACGAAGTACTCCTCGAAACCCGACCGCAGCGCGGGGTCGAGGCCGTCGTACGCGTCGGCGTCCTGTCGAACAACTCCGTGGTCAGGCACGTTTCGTGAGTGCTCGGCGATCGGGCACACCAAGCCAAGACCACGCACCAACTCTGCTCGCCGCGCGGCCACTCCACGCGCCAGGTAGGCGCCGTAGGAGTGCCCGAGCAACATCACCGGCCCCGCGCCCAGCTGGTCGATGAATTCGCCGAGCAGCATCACCACATCGTCATTGCAGGTCAGGCCATCGGCCGTGGACCGGCCCATCGCCGGTAGATCCGGATAGATCCGCCGGTATGCGCGAGTCGGGGATGATGGCCTCGATCGCCGCCTCGATCTCGCGATGATCGACTCCGGCGCCGTGGAGGGCAACGAGCGGCATGCCCTCGCCGTGCTCGACGTAGTGGACCAAGACTCCGTTGATCCGGCACTCCATGACGACACCCTAATGTCGATCCACGCCGCCATCCCCCTGCCCCATCTCCGGGGGCTTTGGATCCTGTAGTCAGTGATGGACTCTGACGACGAGTTTGCCTGCGGCGGTGTTGTTCTCCATGTCCGAGTGGGCCTGCGGGACCTGTTCGAGCCCGTCGTACACCCGGTGGACGGCGATGGGCAGGCTGCCGTCGGCGACGGCGTCCAGCAGCGCGTTGCATTGCGTCACGCGGCAGGTCGCTGGCGTCGCCTCCGTATGCGGTCAGGCGGACACCGGCGGGCAGGTAATCGATCGGGTAGAAATCCTTGACGGTCCATTCCTGGGACAGCAGCCCGGTGAAGCACACCGTGCCGTGCACCCTGAACGGACCGGAGGGTGTCCGGCAAGGTCGGTGGTGCCGACCAGCTCGAGGGCGGCGTCGACTCCGTCGGGATACAGCGCCCGGACCGCGCCGGCGATGCTGCCGGTGTCGACGAGCGGATGGTCGATCCCGTGTCGACGCAGCGCCTCGATGCGGCCGGGTTGGCGCGTCGTCGCCAGTACCGTCGCACCCATCTGCTTGGCCAGCGCGGCGGCCGCCAGCCCGACGGAGGATGTGCCGCCGCGGATCAGCAGGGTCTGTCCGGGCTGCAGGTCCAGTCCGGTGGTCAGCGAGCCGTTGGCGGTCTGGATCATCTCCGGTAGCGCGCCCACCACTTCCCAGGGCAGGTCAGTGCTGATCGGGATCACCTGCGCGAGCGGGACACTGGTGTACTCGGCGTAGCCGCCGTCGTACGAACGGCCCATGTCCCCCATCATGGCGACGACCTGCTGCCCGACCTCGAGGCCGCTGCCCGGCGGGGCGTCGTCGACGACGCCGGCGCATTCGATCCCCAGCACCCGCGGAAAGTCCACTCCGTCCCCGGAAAGGCCCAGCCGAGTCATCAGTTCGGATCGGTTGATCCCGAAAGCCTCCACCCGGATCCGGACCCACCCTTCGCGTGCTGGCGGCAGCGGAATGTCGCGCAGGACAAGATTGTCCACCGGACCGGGCTCGAGCAGGACGACGGCGCGCACCGTGCGGATGGTAGTCGGCGTCGACAGATGCTGTGGCAGGTCGGCTGGAAACCGCGGCCGCGGCCGTACCCGAGATCTTCGACGACCGCGAGCTGTGTCTCCAGAACCCTTGCTACAGCGTGCGTCTCGGTCAAGGACCGACAAGGTCGTCGGGTTCGGACACGTCGGGTGCGTATAGCTCCAGCTCGTGCGTCGGCATGTCGAACAACGCGATGGATGTAGCGTTCCTTTCTGGACATCGGGTCACACTCGCGTCCGGACCTGGTGAGCTGGTGCTGTGCCGGACGATCAGCTCGTCGGCCAAGATCGATCCGTTCGCTCGCGGGACGTTCGCCGCGGGCGAGGGCGAAACCGTTGTATCGAAGAGCGCCCGAAAGTTTCGAAGACTTCGATACTCCATCTGTCGAGCGGAGCCTCATCAATGTCGAACAGCAACAGGAGCGACCACCCCAGGTGGACCTCAGGCGCCGAGGGAGGCCCGCCGACCTGGCGCGACACTGGGCGGCCGGTCGCAGAGCGAGTTGAGGCGCTGGTCGCGGCAATGAACCTGGACGAGAAACTCGCTCAACTTGTCGGGCTATGGGTTGGAGCTGATGCCTCCGGCGGCGGTGTCGCACCCCACCAATCGGACATGACCGGCGGACCGCTCGTCTGGGACGACGTCATCGCCAATGGCCTCGGGCAGCTGACCCGTCCCTTCGGCACGAAACCGGTCGACCCGGAAACCGGGGCCCGTTCGCTCGCAGCCTCGCAGGATCAGATTGTCGCCGCCAGTCGATTCGGCATTCCCGCTGTTGTGCATGAGGAATGCCTGACCGGGTTTGCCGCATGGCAGGCGACCGCATTCCCCGCCCCGCTGTCCTGGGGTGCAAGCTTCGATCCCGAACTGGTCGAGCAGATGTCGGTACAGATCGGCCGCGCCATGCGTGCTGTCGGCGTTCACCAGGGTCTCGCTCCGGTGCTGGACGTGACCCGGGATTACCGGTGGGGTCGCACCGAGGAAACCATCGGGGAGGACCCCTACCTGGTGGGCACCGTCGGGACCGCCTACGTCCGAGGGCTGGAGCGCAGCGGCATCGTCGCTACCCTCAAGCATTTCGCCGGCTACGCGGCCTCCCGTGCTGGTCGGAATCTCGCGCCGGTATCGATCGGCCCGCGCGAGCTCGCCGACGTCGTGCTGCCGCCCTTCGAGATGGCCGTTCGCGACAGTGGTGTTCGGTCGGTGATGAATTCCTACAGCGAGCTCGACGGGATCCCGTCCGCGGCCGATGAGGAACTGCTTACCGTCCTGTTGCGGGATGCCTGGGGCTTCACCGGAACCGTTGTGGCCGACTACTTCGCGATCAAGTTCCTGCACTCGCTGCACGGTGTTGCCGCCGACGAAGCCGAAGCTGCGGCACTTGCCCTGTCCGCGGGGATCGACGTCGAGCTGCCCAGCGTGCGTTGCTACGGCGCACCGCTGCGGGCTGCGGTCCTGCAGTCATCGGGTCCGGGAGGATCTGGTCGACCGGGCCCTTCGCCGGGTACTCGCCCAGAAGATCGAACTCGGACTGTTGGACCCGGAATGGTCGGCGCTTCCCGAGAACACCGAGCTCATTGACCTGAACCGCCCTGAATCTCGCGATGTCGCCTTGCGGCTGGCACGCGAATCGGTCGTGCTGCTGACGAACCCCGATGGGGTATTGCCATTGCGGCGGGGCGCCCGGATCGCTGTGGTCGGGCCCTTGGCCGACGATCCGATGGCCATGCTCGGCTGCTATTCGTTCCCCGCGCACGTCGGTGTGCAATATCCGGAAGTCCCGATCGGACTGGAAATCCCGACAGTGCTGGGCGCCCTGCGTGAGCTGGTCGGCGCGCCTGCCGTGACGCATGCCCGTGGCTGCGAAGTCGGGCAGAGCGGCGCTGCGTCTGCGACCGAGCACGATGCGCTCGGCATTGCCGCGGCCGCCGCCACGGCGGCGGCTGCCGAAGTTTGTGTTGTCGCCGTCGGCGACCGCGCTGGACTCTTCGGCCGCGGCACCTCCGGCGAGGGTTGTGACGCGACAGATCTTGTGCTGCCGGGTGTTCAGGCCGAACTCGTGCGAGCGGTCGTCGCGTCGGGGACTCCTGTCGTGCTGTTGCTGATGACCGGCCGGCCGTACGCGGTTGGCGACCTGGTGAGGTCGGCCTCCGCCGCCGTTCAGGTGTTCTTTCCCGGTCAGCTCGGCGGGCAGGCGATCGCGGAGGTACTCATCGGCATTGTGGCGCCATCAGGACGCTTGCCCGTCAGCATCCCAGCCGATCCGTCGGGCCAGCCGGGCACCTACCTATCGGCACCACTGGGTAGGCGCACGGAAGTGTCGAACGTCGACCCGACGTCGCCGTTTCCGTTCGGCCACGGCCTGGGCTACCAGGCTTTCCGCTGGTCCGACGTTCGGGTGATCTCGCCGTCCGCCAGGGACGAAGATGTGCTCGGCCACGGCCATCAATGGGCAACCGACGGCGAGGTTGTATTGGAGTTGGACGTGCACAATCCTGGGGTTCGGCCGGGTGCCGATGTCGTGCAGCTGTACCTGCACGACCCGGTTGCCCAGGTCACCCGACCCGTCGTCCGGCTAGTGGGTTTTGCCAGGGTGCAACTGGAGCCGCTGGCCTCGGCCCGGGTGCGGTTCCGGGTGCCCGCCGATGTGAGCTCGTTCACCGGGCTCGAGGGCCGCAGGATCGTCGAGCCAGGTGTCGTCGAGTTGAGGGTGTCCCGGTCAAGCGCGGACGTACATCAGACGATCGCCTTCCGCCTGGTCGGGGAATTGCGGCAGGTCGACCACAGCCGTGAGTGGTCGGTGGATGCGGCCGTGACGGAATCGGCATGGTCCGACCGCCGGCGTGCAGAGCAGGCGGAACAGGGATAGCTGACCTGTCGTGCGGCGATCCGCAAGGGAGCATGGGAGCAACCCCGGTATCAGCAGTGGGGTTCGCCCCCTCATACAGGCGGGACAGCCACCTGCTTCCGAACGCCAGGATGGACCACGCTCAGTACCAACAGGCACGAACCGATCACGCCGATCGGACAACTGAACGGCCGAGCCGCAGACGCCCTGCAGAAGTTCACCCGGCCACCCACCTCCCTACGCCTGGGACGAAGATCAGCCCCGCTCCGACATCAGGAGCGGGGCTTCTTCGTCAATGCCAGCGGCTGACTGCACCGCCGACAACGGCCACTCCCCCGCCATCGCTGGCAACAACAGCGGGGAGCCTCCGCCGGTCGGCGGTCAGACCGAGCTTCCGGGACGGTCGAGATTGGCCGAGATCGGGCGAGATTGGCGCTGCCGGGCCGAACAGGTGAGAGTGACATGGTGGCCGCCGCTCCACCCACCGTCGGGTTGCACGAGGACATCGGGTCCATCGTCAGCGCCCTGGTTTCGCGTGCCCGGATTGTCACCGGCATGGACATCGCCTCCGCGGCAGTGCGCGACGAGGGCGGACACTTCCCGATGACGGTGCATCAGGGCATCCGCTCGGATGAATACCGCAGGTTGCGTATTCGGAGTGGCGCCGGCCTTGGCGGGTTGGTGCTGAAGACCGGTGAACCGGTCCGGCTGCCCGACTACCACCATTCGGCGCTGATCACCCCGGACTACCTGGGGGCGGTGGACGTCGAGGGCCTGCACGGCATCGTCTGTGTCCCCGTGCTGGGTCCGGACGGGGTTTCGGCGCTGCTGTACGCGGCGGCGCGGACGACCGGGACGCCGGGCGACATCGCGGTGGTCCGCCTCGAAGGGTTGGCCGCGGAGGCCGGCACCGCGCTGCATCACCTGGCCGCCAAGGCCAGCCAGGCCGAGTTGGCGGCACTCCGTCAACGGCAGGCCATCGCCGGCCGGCTGCACGATTCGATTGCGCAGACATTGTTCTCGGTGGGCGTGCTGGCGCACCGGTCCCGGACCGAGACGGATCCTGCGGTACTGGCGGTGAGTCTGGCCGAGATCGAAGCGGTCGCGGTCGAGGCCCGCACCGAGTTACGGGCGACGCTGGCCGACCTGTGCCGGATCCCGGACGGCCGGGGCCTGGACCTGGCGCTGGTCGCCGAGGCCCGGACATTCACTGCAGCCAGCGGCGTCCCGGTGTGGTGGAGTCACCGCGGAACCCCGCGCGGGCTGGCGCCGGAGATCACCGAACTGGTCATCGACGCGCTCCGGGAGGGACTGCGGAACGCGGTCAAGCATGCAGACGCCGACCAGGTGATGGCCACCGTCCGTTGGGGTTCGGACGAGGTGGTGCTGGTGCTGCAAATGCACCGGGGTGACTCGGCGGAACGGTCAGCCGCGGCCCGTCCAATCCTCGACACCGCCGACGGTCAGCCGTGGTCGCCGGGCTCCGGCCTGGGAATGGTCGCCGACCGTGCGGCCGGCCTCGGTGGGCGGCTCGAGCTGACGATCAATCCCGATCGCGACGGCCTGGTGGTGCAGCGGCTGACGTTGCCGGCTCCTGGGTACGACACATGAGCGTCCCGGTGCGTGTGCTGGTCGTGGACGACCACCCGGTCGCACGGCGAGGCGTCGCCTCCCTGCTGGCGGAGGCGTTTCCCGTGCTCGAACTCCGGGAGACCGGCACCACCGCGGAAGCCATCACCATGGCCACCAGGTTCCAACCCAACCTGGTCGTGCTGGACCTGCGGACACCCGATCCGCCGGGTCCGGCCGCGACGTGCACCGCCCTGAAAGAGCGAAACCGGCACGGCCACATCGTGATCCTGACCGCGTTCGCCGAGATGGATCTCATCCGGCAATGCCTGGCGGCCGGTGCGGACGGCGTGTTGCTCAAGGACGCCGAACCGGACGATCTGATCATGCGGCTGCGGCATGTCGCCGAGGGCACCCGGGTCATCGATCCCAGGGTCGCCCAGACTCTCGCGGTGGACATGGTCAGCACCTTGCGTGGTGAGACCGAGCAGGTGGTGCTCTCCCCGCGGGAACGGCAGGTGCTCGAGCTGCTCGCCGAGGGCTGTTCCAACCGGCAGATCGCGGAGCGGCTGTTCCTGGCCGAGACCACCGTCAAGGGTCACGTCGCGGCGTTGCTGGGGAAACTCGGGGTGGACTCCCGGCTCCAGGCGGTTGTCCGCGCCACCCAGCGCGGCTTGTTGTGATCAGCTGAGACGCCAGACCGGCCGGCCCACCCCGAAGGGGTGCGCCGGCCGGTGGTGACTGGTTCAGGAACGGAACAGCGGAGGGTTCGGCAGGATCGGCCGGCCGAACGTCGCCGCCCCGACCGCGGCCAGGCACAGGTACCAGGCAAGTGCTGCGGCCAGCAGTCCGAGAATTCCGCCGATCGTGGTCAGCGTGGCACTGGCCGCGAAAGCGCCGAAGGCGAGGAACACGAACACCGCCGCGACGACCGCGAACAGCGAGGCGAGGACTGCGGTGGTCCGCAGCGCGGCGACGAGCATCAGGGTCGTGAAGATGGCCCAGGCGATCAGGTACCAGCCGGCTGCAACGCCGTGGTGCTCCTTGGGGATGCCCTCGGCGAAGTAGGTGAGATACGCCCAGAACGACAACCAGAACGCGCCGTAGGAGGTGAACACGGTGGCACCGAACACGTTGCCCTTACGGAACTCCCACATCCCGGCCAGGAGTTGGGCGATCCCGCCGAACGCCAGCGCGACGGCCAGCACCATCGGCTCGGTGTCCTTGGGCAGGATGCCCGCGTTCACCAGGCTGAGCAGGAAGGTGGTCAGGGCGAACGCGCCCAACCCGAGCGGCGCCGGGTCGGCGATCATCCGGGTGTGCGCCGACGCCAGTTCCCGGGCGTTCGCCACGTAACCCGCGGTCGGGTCGTTCAGATCGGCATTGACAGCGGGGAGGAAATCGGTGTCGCGGGCCAGGATCGGCGGTGATTCCTTGACGGGCACGGTCATGTCGGAAGGCTCCTTTGTTGGGTCATGTTTGGTGGGTCAAGCGGCCCCGGCAGGTGCCAGGACAGGTTTTGCGGACGTGTGTTGTCGGCGTTCTGCGCAAAGCGCGGACCGGGTTGGCTGGATGTCGTTCGCCGAGGGTCAGCGAAAGGCGTTGATTCCGGTGATCGCGCGTCCCACGATGAGGGATTGGATGGAGTCCGTGCCCTCGTAGGTGTAGACGGCCTCGATGTCGGCGTGGTGCCGGGCAACGTGGTGATCGAGCAGGATGCCGTTGCCGCCGAGGATGTCCCGGGCCATGGCGCAGACCCGCCGGGCGGCGTCACCGGTGTTCAGTTTCGCCAGCGCGGCATGTTCGATCGAGATCCGGCCCTGTGCCTGCAGTTGCGACATCCGCGTGCACATCAGCTGCATGCCCGTGATGTCGCTGAGCATGTGGGACAGCTTGTCCTGGATCAGCTGGAAGCGGGCCAGCGGCCGGCCGAACTGTTCCCTCCGCAGCGAGTAGGTCAGCGCGGCCTCGTACGCGGCGATCGCGTGGCCGAGCGCCTCCCAGGCGACCGTCTGCCGGGATTTGGCCAGCACGATGTTGGTGTCGTCCCAGGTGCGGGCCTTCGCCAGTCGCGCGTCGGCGGGTACCCGGACCCCGTCGAGGCGGATCTGGGCCTGCCACACACCCCGGTTCGCTGCCTTCCCGGTGATCTTCCGGGCGTGGTAGCCGGGAACAGGGTGCTCCGCGCCGTCGGGATGCTCGACCACGAACGCACCGACGTTGCCGTCGTCGTCGCGGGCCCAGACCACCACGATGCCGGCGACGGTCCCGTTGCCGATCCATCGCTTGTGCCCGTCCAGCACCCATTCGTCGCCGTCCCGGCGGGCCCGGGTTTCCAGCGCGACCACGTCGGAGCCGTGCTGGGGTTCGGTCAGCGCGAACGCACCGAGCACCTCGCACGCCGCCATCCGAGGCAGGTAGCGGGCCCGTTGCTCGGCCGACCCGAGCATCGCGATCGCCGTCATCGCGAGGCCGGAATGGACGGCGTTCAGGGTCGCGATACTGCCGTCGCCGCGAGCCAGTTCGGCGGCGATCATCCCCTCGGCGAGGTAGGACAGACCTGGGCATCCGTCACCGACGATGGAGGCGCCGGCGATGCCGAGGGCGGCATACCCCTTGACCAGCCGGGCGGGGAATTCCGCCCGCTCCCAGTAGTCGGCGGCCGCCGGCGAGACCTCGGTGTCGCACCAGACCCGCACCCGATCGCGGAGTTCCCGTTCGGAGCCGGTGAGCAGGTCGTCCAGGCCGTAGAAGTCGGTGCCCCTGGACAGTGCCAGGTCGTCACCGTTGGGCAGGGCGAGATCCATTGCGGTGTCGATCAATTCGGTCGCATCGGGGACGGCGGCTGTTGTTGGCGCGGTCATCGTCACGGTGCTCATCCCTGGATCATGGTGGTGTGGCCGGCCCATTCCGCGGTCCGCAGGATGTCCTTGCGCACCTTCCCGGTGGACGTTCGGGGCAGCTCTACCACGAAGTCGATCGATTTCGGCGCCTTGAATTTCGCGATGTGTTCCTTGACGTGCCCGATCAGGTCTGCCTGGCAGGCGGTCTGCCCGGCGGCCAGCACGACGAACGCCTTGGGTCGCTCGCCCCAGCGCTCATCCGGAACGGCGATCACCGCGACGTCGGAGACGGCGGGATGGGAGGCCAGGGCGTGCTCCACCTCGACGGTGGAGATGTTCTCGCCGCCGGAGATCACGATGTCCTTCGCCCGGTCCATCAACTGGATGTAGCCGTCCGGATGCCGGACACCGAGGTCCCCTGAGTGGAACCATCCGCCGTTGAATGCCTGCCTGGTGGCCTCCGGGTCCTTGAAGTACTCCTTCATGACCGTGTTACCGCGCATGACGATCTCGCCCATCGTCACCCCGTCCGCCGGCACATCGACCAGCTCGTCCGAGGATCCATAAGGTGGCAACGACTCTCGCGTCATCCGCGGTGATCATGCCGACGCCCTGACGGGAGGTGAGCCGCGAGCGCTCGGCCATCGGAAGGGTCCGCCACGAGTCCTGGGGTTCGCAGACCGTGTACGGGCCATACGTCTCGGTCAGCCCGTAGACGTGCACGACCTTCACGTTCAACTCACCGAAGCGCTCGATGATCGACGGGCTCGGCGGCGCGCCGGCCGTGGTCACGGTCAGCGCCTGTCGCAGCGGATGCGCCAGCGTCGAGTCCTTCATCATCGACAGCACGGTGGGGGCGCCGGCCATGTGGGTCACCCCGGCGTGATCGATCAACCGCCAGATGTCGTCGGCCTTGACGGCGCGCAGGCAAACGTGGGTGCCCGCGACCGCGGTCAACGCCCAGGTCGTGCACCACCCGTTGCAATGGAACATCGGCAGCGTCCACAGGTAGCTGGAGCCGTCGACGAACCCCTGGTGGATCACCTCGCCGAGCGAATTGAGGTAGGCGCCACGGTGGGTGTAGACGACGCCCTTCGGCTGACCGGTCGTGCCCGAGGTGTAATTGAGGCTGATCGCAGCCCGCTCGTCCGTCACCTCGAAGGCGATGGGTTCGTCACTGCCCGCGGCCAGCAGATCGTCGTAGCCGGTGGTGAAGTCCAGGTTCAAGGGCTCGCCGGTCTCGGCCGGCAACGTGATGATCTCCCGCACAGTGCCGACTGCGGCAAGGTTCTCGCGAGCCGGTTCCACCAGAGCCGCCTCGGCCAGCAGGAACTCGGCGCCGGAATGCTCGACGATCTGGGCGATCTCCTCCGGCGCCAGCCGGGTGTTCAAGGTGACCAGCACGCCGCCCGCCAACGGCACCGCGAAATGCGCCACCAGGACCTCGGCGCAGTTCGGGGCCAGGTAGGCCACCCTGTCTCCGCTCTGCAAACCCCTGGCCCGCAGCGCATTCGCCAGCCGGGTGACTTCGGCCGCCATCGCGGCGTAGGTGAACGTTCGTGGACCGTCGATGATCGCGGTCCGGTCCGGATGCACCGATGCCGCGCGCTTCAGGAAATGCAAGGGGGTCAAAGGGTTTTCCATGTGGCGTCACTCCCGGGTCTTCGGCTCCGTCGTTGGGGCCGTAGCGCCAGCACACCGCATGCGGCCCCGATGACCTAGACCTGACGGCCGATTACCGCCTTTGGGGAGGCGCCGACCAGTTCTTTAGGAGGGGGTGTCGGTAGATCGGGCAGCCGCTCGGGTTCCTGCGAGGACCCCGCGGGGGACCTGCCGGGACATCCGCGGCTCGGACGGCAACGGCCGGGAACGTCAGCGCTCCCGCATCAGGCCCTCTTGGACGACGGTCGCCAGCATTCGCCCGTCGTGGTCGTAGAAGTGGCCGATCCCCAAACCCCGCGCGCCCGAGGCGCTGGGCGAGGTCATGTCGTACAGCACCCACTCGTCGGTCCGGAACGGACGGTGGAACCACATCGCGTGATCGAGCGATGCCATCTGCATGGTGTCGAACTGGGCCACCAGCGCCTGCGTGGCCAGCACCGAGAAGTACAGGGTGAGATCGGAGAGGTAGGCCAGCACGCAGACGTGCAGCAGGTCGTCGTCGGGCAAAACGGCATTCGCGCGGAACCAGACCCTGTCGTGCGCATGGGGTTCCGGCTCCGTCCGCCGCGACAGCCAGGGCGGATCGTCGACGTAGCGAATGTCGAACAAGGGCGGTATCGGACCCCATGCGGAAACCCTGTCGCGGATCGTTGCCGTCCGCTCGGCGTAGGTGGGCAGTGATTCAGGTGGCGGAACGGTCGGCATCGGGTCGGCGTGGTCGACACCGGGCTCGTCGATCTGAAACGACGCGGACATGGTGAAGATCGGTTGGCCGTGCTGAATGGCGACCACCCGGCGGGTGGTGAACGACGCCCCGTCGCGAGCCCTGTCCACGTGGTACACGATGGGATCCCGGGGCTTTCCGCCGCGCAGGAAATACGCGTGCAACGAGTGGACCCGACGATCACTCGGCGCGGTCCGGCCGGCCGCGATCAACGCCTGGGCAGCGACCTGTCCGCCGAACACCCGGACCGGCGACTCCGCGGGCGACACCCCCCGATACAGGTTGTCCTCCAACTGCTCGAGATCGAGTAGCCCGACGAGTCCACCCACCGCGGACAAACGGTCGGACTCGTCGACGCCGATGGAGTCGCCACTTCTCGCGGTCTGCGGAGCCGTCGTGTCGTCCATACCCGCCTGCCTTCGGCTCAGCGGTCGGGCGCGATGCCCGGCGCCGTTGGTCGATGGTATGCCCGGCGGACTCTGGGCCGTGCACCTGGCCGCAGCTCAGCGGTCGGCCATCTGGACGTAGTCGCGTGCGGTGGGCCCGGTGTAGACCTGACGGGGGCGGCCGATCTTCGTGGCCGGGTCGTTGATCATCTCTCGCCAATGCGCGATCCAGCCCGGCAGTCGCCCGAGCGCGTAGAGGACGGTGAACATGTTCGACGGGTAGCCCATCGCCTGGTAGATCAGCCCGGAGTAGAAGTCCAGGTTCGGATACAGCCTCCGGGACAGGAAGTAATCGTCCGACAGTGCGACCGCCTCGAGCTGCTGCGCGAGGTCGAGCAACTCGTCCTGTGCGCCCAGTTCGTCGATGACTTCGCGGGCACTTGCCTTGACCAGTGCGGCCCGCGGGTCGTAGTTCTTGTAGACCCGGTGCCCGAAACCCATCAGCCGGACGCCTGCCTCCTTGTTCTTCACCCGCTCGACGAACTTCTTGACGTCACCGCCGTCCCGGCGGATCTGTTCGAGCATTTCCAGCACCGCCCGGTCGGCGCCGCCGTGCAACGGTCCGAGCAGCGCGTTGATGCCGGCCGAGATGGACACATACAGGTTGGCGTTCGCCGAACCGACCAGCCGGACGGTCGCGGTGGAGCAGTTCTGCTCGTCGTCGGCATGCAGGATCAGCAGCCGGTCAAGGGCACGAACCAGTGTGGCGTTCAGCTCGTACGGTTCGGCCGGGCGGGCGAAGGACATCCGCAGGAAATTCTCCACGTAGCCGAGCGAGTTGTCCGGGTACAGCAAGGATTGCCCGACGGATTTCCGGTACGCATAGGCGGCGATCGTCGGCAGCTTCGCCAGCAGCCGTACCGTCGACAGCTCCACCTGCTCAGGGTCGAACGGGTCAAGGGCGTCCCCGTGGAACGTGGACAAAGCGCTGACCGCGCTGGACAGCACGGACACCGGATCGGCATTGCGGGGGAAGCCGTCGAAGAAGTGCTTCAGATCCTCGTGCAACATGGTGTGCCGGGTGATCCGACGGGTGAATGCCTCGAGCTCCGGCGCGCTGGGTAGTTCCCCGTTGATCAACAGGTAGCTGGTTTCCAGGAAGGTCGACCGTTCGGCGAGCCGGTCGATCGGATACCCGCGGTACCGGAGAATTCCGGCCTCCCCGTCGATATAGGTCACCGCAGAGGTCGTCGACCCGGTGTTGGCGAAGCCCCGATCGAGGGTGACGACGCCCAGCGTGGACAACAGCTTGGAGATCTCCACGCCGGAAACCCCGGCCGTGCCGTGGACGACCCTCGGTTCCAGCCGCGCACCGCCGAACTCGATGGCGGCCTGATCGACGGTGCTGGGATCTGCCCCGCTGTCCTCCGGACCTGTTGCCGAGGGGTTCCTCTCGTCCGCGGCACTGCTGGCCGACGATTCACGGACCGGGGTGGCATCGACCATCGATTCGCCTCTCGTTACATTCGAGCAACGTCCGCGTCGGCGGACGCATCCCCGAGCACCCACTACGAACAGACCGTTTCATCCTGGCATGGCGCGCAAGCCGCCGAGTGCGCCCGGCGATGATTCCTGCGCGCGGCGGCGGTCTGCCCACCCGTGAACTGACCGACCCCGACCGGCTCGGACCGACGAGGGAGAGACACCATGGGAACAGTGGTCGCGCAGGCGTCCATGTCGCTCGACGGCTACATTGCCAAGGCGGACAACAGCATCGGACGGCTGTTTGACTGGTACGACGCTGGTGACGTCGAGGTGCCGACGGCCACCCCGGGCCTGACCTTCCACCTGACGCAGGCCAGCGCCGCCTACTGGCGCCAATGCACCGCGGAGCTCGGCGCGATCGTTTGCGGCAGAACGCTCTTCGACGTCGTCGACGGCTGGGGCGGGCGCCACACGATGGACGTGCCGGTCGTCGTGGTCACCCATCGAGTGCCAACGGAGTGGGTCCGGAACCATCCGGACGCGCCTTTCGAATTCGTCACCGACGGGGTGGCGGCGGCGATTGCCCGCGCTCAGGAGATCGCCGGCCAACGGACCGTCGCGGCCACCGCCGGGACCATCGCCGCACAATGCCTGCACCTCGGACTGCTCGACGTCGTGGCCATCGACCTGGTCCCGGTCGTCATGGGCGGCGGCCGTGCCTTCTTTCCCGGCCTGCCGATCGAAGACGTCCCGCTGGGCGATCCGGAGGTGTGCGTCCCGAGCGCGCGCGTGACCCACCTGCGGATGCCCGTCCTGCGGCCCGACCCGAGCTGACATCCGGCCCCCCCGATCGCCCCACTCGAGGAGGGACTCATCGTCGTCGGCGGCCCCATCGGGAAACGGCGATCACACGGCCCATCTCAGCAAGCCGCACCAGTTCAGCGTTCGCCCGGACGCGGCGCGCTGCGCCGTTCCCACGCGGCCCGTTCCTCCGCCAGCGCCTGCGCGCGGCGCGCCACGTCGGCCTCGATGTCCTGATCGGTCGGCCGACGCGCTGGAGGCGGCGGGGAAACTGCCGACCGGCGCCGCGGTTCCGGTGGGGCGACCCGCTTTCCCCCGAGCGCGGCAACGGCCGCCGCCTGGGCGATCGGGATCCCGTCCAACGACACCGTCGACCCGTCGACCATATTCAATTGAACAAAGGAATACCCCGGCAGCGTCTGGGCCACCGTGTCTACCTCGGTCCAGGAAAGGTGACCACGCCGCCGCCACGGCAACCGCACACCGGAGGCGTCAACGACGGCTGGCGGCCGGAGCCGCAATGCGAGCACTGCGGCCAACCACACACCGACCAGCACCGGGCCCGACCAACGCTGCCGGTAGACGTCCCAGACCAGCAGGGCGCACCAGATGACCGCCGTCACGGCCAGCACGACACGTGCCACCCGGGTCAGCTGCGGACGCCGACCCACGATCCGAATCGGGGCGGCCGGGTCCTGCATCACACTCGGTGAGTACCCGCTCTGGCGCGATCTCAACCCGGAGCGAGTGCAGGCATCAATCGACCCCGGGCGGCTCGCGCTGCCGGACCGAGATCATTTGTAGTCATTCATTTTGAGCTCGATCACGTAGGCACGACGCTCGGATATCTTGCCGTCCCGCATCACGAAAACCTCCCCCATGGCCATTCGCATCGGCTGGCCGTCCGCGCGCCGGGCCTCCCCGGTGATCTCGGCCATCACGACGTCGTCCTCCTCCACCATCCTGGTGATCGTCAGACTGGGACTGCCGCCGAAGGCGGGGTTGACAGCGACCATTGGCCGACGTCGGCGACCATCGACCACCCCGCCTACCCGAAAGCTGTCCACAGACCGAGCCCGGTGAAGAACTGTTCCACCTCGTCGAGTTCGACGTCGGCGTCCTGCGCCCTGTCGACCACAGCACCGGCCACCCACCATTCCGCGCCCGGCAGCCCGGCCGACAGATACGCCCGGCCGCCGGGTCGGTATGTCCGCTGCGGGTCTCGGGGCTGGGCGAGCACGGACCCGTGACCTGGCTCCCAGAGGTTGACGGCGCTCCCATCCACCTTCAGCACCACCGCGTCGAACCAGCGCCACACCACAACTGCTGTGCCATTGGTTCCGTTTACGATCGCGACCAGGTGACCGGGAGCCACCCGCTCGGCCCGGGGCGTAGGAAATTGGACGGCGTACGGCACCACCGCTCGGCGGTCGTCAGCGAACACCGTGCACGCATCTTCGGTCGCGCCAAGGACGATGGCCGTGCGGAGTCGGCCGCCGGCTGCTTCGGGGTTCGCGGGGAGCACCATCCGGCAATCCTGCCCCTCCTTGCCGGCTGCCAGCACTCGCCGGGTATTCGGCTGACGATCTGCGCCGGCGCGGGCATCCCAGGCAGTGCCGAGCGCAACGGGGTTTCGCGGTCCGATCGCTTCGCTGTCGTCCGACCTGATCGGCCGATTCACTTCTCGGTGGTCGGCGCGGACCGTGATACTGCCAGGC
The DNA here is from genome assembly GCA_963709895.1 of uncultured Actinomycetota bacterium. Taxonomy (GTDB): domain Bacteria; phylum Actinomycetota; class Actinomycetes; order Mycobacteriales; family Nakamurellaceae; genus Nakamurella. Next base: position 229,879 of record CAVPYD010000029.1, read on the forward strand.
GTTGTTCGACCCGGTCGGCGACGGCGAGCAGGTAGGGCACCCGATCCACCCGCGCTCGGGCGTTCGGCGAGTCCGGACCATGACGGGTGATCGCCTCCGCGATGCGGTACGGCACCGTCATCCGACGCCCGTTCGGTCCAACGGTCTGGTCCGCGTAGGTCAAGGCGTCGGACACCTCGTCGTCCTCGAACGCGAACTCGGCCATCATCAACCCGAACCCTCGTTCCACCGGAACGAACCTCGCACCGGAATGGTGGGCAACCAAAGCGGCCAATCGGTCATCCCAGCCGTGTGCTCGCAGATACAGCCCACCGTCCAGCGGATGGAAACCGGTGCTCTGGACGGCTGGGGCGTAGCCGATGTCGTGCAACCAGGACGCTGCGATCAACGTCGACCGGTCTTCCTGGGCCACGGTCCCGGCAACTTCCGCCGCACGGGCGGCAACCCCCTGGGTATGTTGCCAACGCTCGGGAAGTTCCTTACGCAGCAGCTTCCTCGCCAGCCGCCGCGCCTTGGCGACCAGAGGGTCGTGTGGCTTCGTCGTCACCACCATCGTCACCGCCGCCCGCGTGGTGACGAGCGTTCCCTTCGTTTCGGCACGCCGGATGCAGCCGGATTTCGCGGAACGCCATCCGGCCAACCCCGGGAGTTTGGTGCACCGTAGGCCCGCCCGGTGAACAGCGGGTGAACATCGGCGCGGGTCAGGCCGCCCGGGCGAGGATCACCGCACCGACCACGGATGACCGGGCAGGGTGCCACGCGGTTCCCCGACGGACCGGTGGTGGGCTGCTACGTGGCACCGCCGGAGAACCCGATCGAGGCGTAGCCCGGCTGTTGTCCGCGGTAACCGGCGTCGCTCTGCAGGACACCGCCATCGCTGACGCTGCGTTCGCCTTCGCTGTACCCGAGGGTGTCCGGCGGCGCGTCCGGGTGACTGTGCCGCGCGCGGGGCAACTGGCGCCTTGTTTCCAGCAGCCGCAGCAGTTCGTCGATTGCCGCCCCGGCATCGCCCTCGGTCGGCACCCGGATCGCATCGGGCCACGGATCGGCGTCCAAGGCCATCCGGTCAGCAATCTGTGGGTCGGCGTCGGAGGCGTGATCGCTGCGGGAGATCAGCCGCGCCAATCGAACCGTTGACGGTGCCCAGCATTCGACGCCGATGAACTCGGCGTGCGCCCGGGTTCCGCCGCTGGCGGCGAGCGCCCGCAGACTTGCATGTGTCCAGGACGCATCGAGCACGACCGTCTCACCGACGCCGAGCAGCTCGACGGCGCGACGGACCAGTTCGTCGTAGGTGCGAGCGGTGTGTTCGTCGTCGTAGATGCCGTGTCGGTACGCACCGGTTGCCGGGATCAACGGCGAGATGCCGGCCATCTCCTTGCGGATGTGGTCGCTGGACAGCAGCACGGCGCCGAGCCGGTCGGCCAGCAATCCGGCGACGGTCGATTTGCCGGCGGCGGGCAGGCCACCGGTCAGAATCAGCCGCACCTGCCCGGCTCGCAGATGCCTCAAGGCCAACGCGGCATAGGAACGGGCGGCGTCCCGGGCAGTGCCATCGCCCTGCGCGAAATTCAGACAGTTGATCTTCGCGCGGACGAATGCGCGGTAGGCGAGGTAATGCTGCAGCAGGGCCGGCGGAACCGGATCTCCGGCATACTCGGCGTAGCTGTCGACCAGCAACCCGGCCAGCTCGTGCGCACCGAGATACTCCAGATCCATTGCCAGAAATGCGATGTCATCCAGTCCGTCGAGGTAGCGAAGGCTGTCGTCGAATTCAAGGCAATCAAGCACCCTGGGCCCGTCTGGCAGGCAGAAGATGTCGTCGCAGATCAGGTCCCCATGACCATCGACGATCCGGCCGTCGGCCACCCGTCGCTCGAACAATTCCTCACGGCCGGCGAGGAAGCCCTCGACGAGTCGCTCGATCTCGTTCGTGTCTTCCGCGTCCAGGACGTCGCCGTGGAATGGTCGGACCTGGCGAAGGCTGGCGCGCCAACGGGAGCGCAGGGCATCCCGGCGACCCTGGGCCGAGATTTCCGGCGTTCGACGGGACGATGCGTGCAGCGTTGCCAACATCCGGGCAAGGTGCACGACCACGTCGTCCAGCGGTTGGCCCGATCGAACCAGTGCGGTCAGCCGCCGCTCGTCGGGCATTCTGCGCATCACCACCACGGGCTCGCCGTCCACACCGTCGACGCCGCAGAGAGCTGCCACGCCCAGGTAGACATCGGGGGCAAGCCGGCGATTGAGTTCGACCTCCCGACGGCAGGCGGCCTGCCGCTGCGCTCTGCTCCGGAAGTCCAGGAATCCCAGGTCGACCGGCTTCTTCACCTTCAGGGCACGATCACCGAGGAGAATCACCACCGCCGAATGGGTTTCGCGCACTGCGGCATAGCGGGCGACCGTTGTCATCGGCAATTGCGCCTCCCGACTACCGGTAGGGCACAGGAGAGGGCAGCGTGCGGCTGCGAAAGGACAACCGCACAGGTAGCCTCCTGTGGCTTCAGCGTGCCCTTGTGCGCGGCGTTTCCAGTAGGGCCATCGGACCCGGTTCCTGCGTTCTTCTTGACGGCCCGGTCGCGCGACTGATTTGCGGTGCCCGCGCGACAGCCGCAGCGATACTCGACGTCCCCGAGAGAATATTGGCAGCAATACTTTCAGGTTGTCAGACCAGCGACAGTCCAGTGGGTGATGGATGGTCGCTCTCCGTGCTGGGACCTTCGGCCCTTGCAGGGTGGGTAGCCCGCGGGTTCACTCGACGGTGTTCCACACCTGTTCATCAGATCCCTGTGGAACGACGCTGACTGATTCCTGCGACTCGCGCTCGATCATGTCGGGCGGGGCGATGCCGCTCGCCCTGAGCACCAGGGACTCTCGCATCGGGAGGTGACGCCGGACGTCACGATCGAGGCAGCGCTGAATTTGACAGGGCGCTGAAGCGGAAAAGCCGGAACGGAAAGGACGCGGTGTCGGTCACCCAGCTCCCTGCGGTTCTGGACGAGGCGGCGATGAACGAGGCCGGCCCGGATCCGCGCGAGCCGATCGGACTGTTGTTGCGGGACTTGGCATCCGGTGCCGGCGGGTTGTCGGAACGCGAGGCCGCCCGCAGGCTGGAGCGGTTCGGTCCGAACGCGCTGCACTCCCGCCGTGGAGCGACCTGGCCCCGTGCGCTGGCCAGGCAGTTCACTCACCCGCTGGCCGTGTTGCTGCTGCTGGCCGCCGTGCTGGCATACGTCGCCGGCACCGTGCAATTGGCCTGGGCGATCCTGATCGTCATCGGGCTGAACGCCGGGTTCGCCTTCGTCCAGGAACGACAGGCCGGTAGGGCCGTCGAGGCGTTGGGGCGCTACCTGCCGCCACACGCCCGGGTGCGTCGCTCGGGGGAGGTCCGCAGCATTCCGGCCACCGATGTCGTCAAGGGTGACGTGGTGCTACTGGCCGAGGGCGACCGAGTACCGGCCGACGCCCGGTTGCTGTCCGGCGAACTGGAGCTGGATGTGTCGGCGTTGACCGGCGAGTCGGCCCCGGTGGAGCGGCTGGCGGGCGTCGTGGACAGCGCGGCGCGCGTCCTGGACTCGCCGGTGCTGGTGTTCAGCGGCACGGGCTGTGTCGGTGGTTCGGCCGAAGCGGTCGTGCACGCCACCGGCGCCCACACCGAGATCGGCCGGATCGCCGCGTTGGCCGGGCGGCGTCCGGCCAGCGACAGCCCGTTGGAACGACAGGTGCGCCGTGTTGCCTACCTGATTGCGGCCGTGGCACTCGCTGTCGGGATCGCTTTCCTGCCACTGGGGGTCGTTGCCGGACTGACCTGGACGCAAGCCGCCGTTTTCGCTGTCGGTCTGCTGGTGGCAAATGTTCCGGAGGGACTGCTGCCGACCATCACCTTGGCCCTCGCCGCGGGCGTCCGCGCGATGGCCAAGCGAGGCGCACTGGTCAAACGCCTGTCGGCGGTGGAAACCCTCGGCTCGACCACGGTGATCTGCACCGACAAGACCGGCACGCTGACGCAGGGCGTCATGCATGTACTGGAAGTCCGTGATCCGCACGGCGTCGTCGTGTCCGTGCCTGGCCAGGATCTCGCCGATGCGGTCGCCCGCTGCTCGACGGCGGATATCGGCGCCCACACTGGCGATCCCACCGAGCTCGCGATGCTGGAGATGGCCGCCCAGGCGGGCGTTCGCCTCGACCCTGCCACCCGGGACCTCGACCGGCTGGTGCGGTTCCCCTTCGACCCGCGCCGCAAGTCGATGGCCACCGTGGACCTGGTCGACGGCGCAGTGCGAGTGCATGTCAAGGGCGCGCCGGAAGTGCTGCTGCCCCGTTGCGCGCTGCCTCCGGCGCAGCAAGTCGGGCTCGCTGCCGCGCTCGACGAGCTCACCGGCCGCGGGTTGCGGGTGCTCGCCATCGCCCGGCGGGACTGGAGCGCACCCGGTCAGCCCACACGCGAACAGGCCGAAGGGCCTGGACTTGAACTCCTGGGCCTGATCGGATTGCTCGATCCCCCGCGACCGGAGGTGCCCGACGCGATTGCGGCCTGCCACGCGTCCGGGATCCGGGTGCACATCGTGACCGGCGACAACGGGCGCACCGCCAGCGAGATCGCCCGCCGCGTCGGTATTCACGTCGACCGTGTCGTCGACGGAGTGGCGCTGGATGCGCTGTCCGACGTCGAGCTCGAACATCTCCTCACCGGCGGTGAGGAGATCGTGTTCGCACGCGCAATCCCTGAAGCCAAGTTGCGCATCGCTGACGCGCTCGAACACGATCGTTATGTGGTCGCGATGACCGGGGACGGGGTGAACGACGCTCCGGCGCTGCGGCACGCGGACATCGGCGTCGCCATGGGCCGGAGCGGCACGGAAGTCGCCCGCGAGGCAGCCACCATGGTGCTGACCGACGACAACTTCGCCACTGTCGTCGCCGGCGTCGAGGAGGGCCGCCGGGTTTATGACAATGTCCGCAAGTTCGTGCTCTACATCTTTGCCCATGCCGTGCCCGAGGTCATCCCGTTCCTCGTCTTCGCCCTGTCCGGTGGTGTCGTCCCACTGCCGCTCACTGTGCTGCAGATCCTCGCGATCGACCTGGGCACCGAGACCCTTCCAGCGCTTGCCCTCGGCCGCGAACCGGCGGAACCGGGGATCATGGCACGACCACCCCGACCCCGTGGCCAGAACGTCATCGATCGATCCATGCTGCTGCGGGCTTGGGGGGTGATGGGCCTGGTGTCCGCCGCGCTGACCATGGGTGCGTTCTTCCTCGTCCTGCGGACCGGAGGATGGACCCCCGGCGACCCCACCGGCATCGGCGCGCCCCTGCACGACGCCTACCTGCAGGCGACCACCGCCAGTTTCGCGGCGATCGTCGCCTGCCAGGTGGGCACCGCGTTCGCCGCCCGCACCCAACACGCGTCGCTGCGACAGATCGGGCTGACCACCAACCCCCTGCTGCTGGGCGGGATTGCCTTCGAGCTGCTCTTCGCGGCCGCCGTGATCTACCTGCCGCCACTGCAGACGATCTTCACCACGGCACCGCTGCCGGGCTGGGCGCTGGTGCTGCTGCTGCCCATGCCGATCATCGTCTGGGGTGTCGACGAAATCTACCGCGCTCTGCGGCGCAACCACTCTCGCTCACGCGCGGCTCGAACCGTCACCCAGGTCCAGGTGCCGAGCGCAGCCAGTCACCGATCACCGCAAAGCCACTCCCAAACCGGAAGGCCCACCCGATGACCGACCCCTGGACACTCTTCAACGTGGGAGCCTGGCTGATCTTCGCGGCCTGGGCGTTTGCGATCGACCAATGCCGCGACCAGGGCACCTGACGGGCCAGGTCACCTGACAACAGATCTCGAGCGACGCCGCTCGCCAGCTGTCGACTTGCGACATGATCGCAGCAAGCACCCCAGCCGCCTGCGCACCCGTCGCTACCCGCGGCGGATATGGCGCCGGAGTTGTCGTTGGGCAAGCACCGCTGTCCCCACGGACAACGCCTCAGTGAGCAACAGCCTGGGATTTCGCACGTCGGGTCGCCTCCGTAGGCACATCCCGTTCATCATCAACCGGTGTCTCGCCGATCGGGCATCGCAGCCGCTGAAGGCGACTCGAAGCGTTCCCTTTCCCAGCCCCGAGAAATCGACTCGGAACACGTACGGATCATCCGGATCGTCGGGGTTCAGACGCATTCCGCGGCGGATCGCGGGCACGGGCGTCAACGGCCGCAGCATCAGGTGGCCGCCGCGGACGGTGACCTCGGCACCGGCACCCATCACAGCCCGGGTGAACAGGTTCGTGACCGGACCCGGGTCCGGGGCGTACCACCCGCAGATCGCGGCCCAGGTCTCGGGACGCGCCGGGATATCGGTGCGGATCGACTCGGCCGGAAGGCCAAGTTGGCGGCGAAGGAGGGCTGTGCCCAACGGTTCCGGCGCACCGCGACCGTCCAGGCCGCCGGTGTTGCCGAGCACGACGACGCCGATGCCGTCATCGGGCGCCATGGTCATGTGCGAGAGGAAACCGGACACGATGCCGTCGTGGCCGACAGTTCGATGTCCGTCCTCCTCACCGAGGAGAAACCCCAGTCCCATGCCCGGTATCCGGCGGTCCGGCTGGAAATGCGGTTGGAACATCGACGCCAACGTTTCCGGTCTCACCAGCTGGCCGTGCCAGGTGTCGCCGTGGTTGAGGAGGGCGGCAACGTACCGGGACATATCGGCGACGGTGGAGTAGGCAGCGCCCCCACCGACGGCCGGCACGGCGCGGTCGACGACCGGGCGCAACCCTCGGGAGCGCAGCACGTACCCGGTGGCCAGTTGGGCACGCACTCGCTCGGATCGGACCAAGTCTGTGTTGGCCATGCCCACGGGCCCGAAGACGAACTCCCGGAGGTAACGATCGAGCGGCTGCCCGGTGACGTCCTGGACCAACTGGCCGAGCGCAGCGAAACCGTGATTGCTGTAGACCCATTTCGATCCAGGCTGGACCTCAACGGGAAGGCCGCGGCGGTAATAGTCGGGAAGGGATGATTCGGACCGTCCAGCCCGGACGCCCGAGCCCACCCCTGGCCGCAGGAGATCCGAGAACCGGCGCCAATAGCCGATTCCGGCGGTGTGCGTGAGCAGGTGCCGCACGGTGGGAGGACCGATTCCGGCTCTGACCGGGAGCAGCCGGAAAGAATGGAGATACTCGTTCGCCGGTGCGTCGAGGTCCAGCAAACCCTGCTCCCACAATTGCATCACGGCGATTGCAGTGAAGGTCTTGGTGACAGAACCGATCCTAAAAACGCTGTCGGCCGTGACCGATTGTCCGGATGAGATTTCCGCGACGCCCTGTCCGTGGAACCACGCCAGAGAGCCGCCGCGGATAACGCCGACAGCCAGACCGGCCGACGGCCAGCGATTCAGCACCCGAGCGACAATGTCCGACAGGCCGACCTCATCCATACCGGCGGTCGCCTGGGTTGGGCGCCCCGTCGTGACCGACGTCAACGACTCGTTCATATGAATCGCTCATCTCGCGCGCCCCCGTCAATCGGTCGATTCGGCGATCGGGTCGATCGCACCGAGTGGTCGCCTGGCGAAGAGCCCGTTGTGCATCATTGCGGGACGCTTCTGGGCGGATAATGGAAGCCCGTCGACGTGCAGGGCGGTCGTCACGCCGGTGGGGTCACGACTGAACACGATCCTGGTGGGCGGTACTCCGTATCGGGACAGATCGATCCGGAAAACGTAGGGGTCGGCGTCATCATCCGGGTGCAAGGTCAGACCCCGGCGGAGGACGGGATGGGGCTGACGGTTCGTATCGTGAGCTGCCCGCGGCGGACGAACACCTGCGCTCCCGCGCCGAACACGGACCACGCCTGCAGGTCGGTGCGTTGGGCCCGAGGGCGGTACCAGCCGCACATCTCACCCCAGATCTCGGGGTGGGTAGGAATGTCCTGTCGGAGAACCGCTGTCGACCCGCCGATCATGTCGCCCAGAAGCCGCTGCGTCTCCGCCGTCAGCCATGCTGCGGCGTTTCTGGAGCCGTTGGTGAACGCCAGGACGCCGATGCCGTCGTCGGGTGCCAAGAAGATCTGCGAGTTGAACCCGGGTAGCACGCCCTGGTGCTCGACCACGTCGTGGCCACCCATGGTGACGCGGAAGAAGGCGAGCCCCATGCCGGGCAGCCGCGGATCGGGTTGGTACTGCGCCTGGAACATCATCGACAGGGTCTCGGGTTTGAGGATGGCACCGTATTCGCCTGTGCCCGGTACCGACCAGTGCCGCGACATACCGGGACATGTCGCGGGGTGTGGAATAGATGGACGACGCCGCGGAGGTCACCCACTGGCGATCCGTCACCGGCGTCGCGCCCTTCGCGCCCAACCGGTATCCCGTCGCGAGTCGGGCCCGGATTCGTTCCGATCGCGCCAGATCGGTGTCCCACATCGCGAGCGGCCCGAAAATGTTCTCGCGGAGGTAGTCCTCCAGTCTCAGGCCGCTGACGTCCTGGACTATCTGTCCGAGGGTGGCGAACCCGTGGTCGCTGTAGGTGCACATCGTGCCGGGCTCGACAGCCAGCCGCAGACCGCCGCGGTAGTACTCGGCGAGCGTGGGCAACGGCGTCTCGAGCGGGTAGCTCTCCCCGAACCAGCCGCTGTTCACCATGCGGGAGGGATGAATCCACTGCGGCACACCGGCGGTGTGGGTCAACAGATGCCGGACGGTCGCCGGCCGCCAGTCCGGGTCGGCAGGGACCAGCCGGTAGGCCCGCAGGTACTCGTTCGCGGGCCGGTCCAGGTCGACCAACTCGCGTTCCCACAACTGCAACACGGCGATCGCGGTGAAGGTCTTCGAGATCGAAGCGATCCGGAATGTCGTGTCCGCCGAGACGGGGGTGTTCGACGCTGCGTCAGCTAACCCGCTGCCGCAGAAGCACTCCAGACCCCCGTCTCGGACCACCGCCACAGCCAGACCCACAGCGGGCCAACGGTTCCGGACATCGTTCACTCTGGCCTGCTAGCGTTTGTTGATCGATCTGCGGCATCACTGCACCCCTTTCACCAGGCGGGCAGGCACGGCACTCCCCACGTTGCCCACGCACAAGCCCTCGATCCAACAATGCTGCGATCAGTCACGACGGACAGGAGCCGACAGGCCCGTCCGGCCGGGTCGAACGTCCCTTGCCCGCAGTCGGGGGTAGCGGCGACGCTGGTCTGGAAGGTGATGGCCGTGGACAGGTTGACCGCGGAAGACCGGCTGATGCTGTGGTCGGATGAGAGCTGGCCACAGGACATCGGCGCGCTGGCCGTCCTCGACGGCCGTACCCTGATCGACTCCGATGGGCGCTTCAGGATCGAGGTCGCGCTGGAGGCAATCCACCGCAGGCTGCACCTCTTGCCCCGTTTCCGCCAGATCCTTTACCAGCCGCGCCCGGGGCTGGGCTGGCCGCTGTGGGTCGACGCCCCCGGATTCGACCTGCGCAACCATGTGCGGGTCGCGCACGTGCCGGATCCCGGCGACGAGTCCCAACTCCTGATGGCAGTCGAACAGCTCCGGGCCCGTCGTCTGGACCGATCGCGACCACTGTGGGAAATCAGTTTCCTGCCAGGGCTTCCGGACGCACGCATCGGCATGTTCATCCGATGGCATCATGTTGTCGCCGACGGAGTCGCGGGTGTGGCAGGCATCGGGTCACTGCTGGATACATCCCTCGATACCGAAGCAACCTCAGCGCAGCCGTGGACACCCGCACCACCGCCGACGGACCGTCAACTGCTCCGCGACAATCTCCGGCAAAGAACCGCCGAGCTGGGCCGGGCGATGAATGTGCTCGCGCACCCGGCGGCGGCCTTCCGGCACGCCCGGGCTGCGTGGCCCGCCCTCACCGAACTCCTGACCTCGGAACCGGGTCCGAGGACCAGCCTGAACCGGCTGGTCGGACCGCACCGCACCCTCGCCGTCATTCGCAACGATCTCGACCTGATGAGACAGGTGGCGCACGCTCACCGGGCAACCGTGAACGACGTTCTCCTGGCGATGACCGCCGCCGGTCTGCGACGCCTGCTGGCCAGCCGCGGTGAAGCCGTCGCGGACCTGACGCTGCCGATCTACGTCCCGGTCTCGTTGCGACTCGACCACAGCAACCCCGGTGCAGGAAACCTAATCAGCCAGATGGTTGTCCCGTTGCCCTTGGACGCCGCCGACGCCGGGCAGCGGCTGCGGCAGATCGCCGCGGAAACCGCTACCCGCAAGGCCAGTGCCCATCCTTCATTGGGAACGGTGTTTCGCAGCCGAATCTCGGCCCGGGTGATGCTCCCGCTCATCGCCAAGCAGCGGGTCAACGTCGAAACCGCGGACCTACCGGGTCCGTCGCTCCCCGGTTTTTCTCCGGCGCCCCGTTGCTCGAGGTGTTCCCACTGTTGAACCTGATAGGGAATGTGTCACTCGGCGTCGGCGCCGTGTCCTACGCGGGACAGTTCACGATCATGGCCGTCGGCGACGGCGACACCTATCCCGACCTCGACGTTTTCGCCGTCGGCGCCAGCGACGAACTGTCCGCGCTCGTAGGCACCGGAAATCGCGCAGTACCGGCAGCAGTACCGGCCGCAGTACCGACCGGGTGAGCTCGCTCCTAACAGAGTCGCTCGATGAGTCGATGGGCCACGCTGACGGCTGTCCGCGCCTGGTCAATTCCGGCCGCGGCCGCTTGGAGGTGCATCGCGACCTGATTACAGACAAACTCGGGAGCCACGGGGCCGTCCAACTGGTTCACCCTGAGTTCCACGTTGGCCGCGGGCAATCCTTCGGCGGCCGAGGACAAGCGCCGGCTGTAGTCACTCACCACACCGAGCAGCTCATCGAGATCACCCAGGGCGCAACGCATGCCGTCCAGCTCATGTGGTGGTGCGGCGTCCGCCTGCCGGACCGCGGCAACTGCCATACTCAATTCTCGGGTGCTCATGACACGTTCTTCCTCTCCCGCGTGGGGTTGGTGGTCGGGCCAAGGCGGCACCGGCTGGTCAGGGCGACGTCATCGCCGCCATCCCTTGCGCTGTGCGCATGCTCGTTGTCGGCTGCCCGTTCGCGGGTGGGGAGGCTTGTTCGAGGTCGCGCAAGTGCTGTTTGCGGACCTTGCCGGTCGCCGTCAGGGGCAGGTCGGTGACGAATTCGATCGAGTCGGGTGCCTTGAACTTGGCCAGACGCTCCGTCACGTGCGTGATCAGGTCGGCCTGATTCACCAGCAGGCCGGCGGCGAGCACCACGAACGCCTTCGGGCGCTCACCCCAGATCTCGTCGGTGACTCCGATCACGGCCGCGTCGGCGACCGCGGGGTGGGACTTGAGCACGGCTTCCACCTCGATACTGGAGATGTTCTCGCCGCCGGACACGATGATGTCCTTGGCCCGGTCCACCACCGCGATGTACCCGTCAGGGTGGCGAACGCCGAGGTCCCCGGAATGGAACCAGCCGCCGCGGAACGCCTTTGCGGTGGCGTCCGGATCCCGGAAGTACTCCGCCATCACCGTATTCCCGCGCATCACGATCTCCCCGATCGTCACCCCATCGGCCGGGACGTCGACCAGGTGATCCGGATCTCCCTTCCTGGCAACCACTCTCGCGTCCTCGGCGGTGATCATTCCGACGCCTTGCCGCGCCGTCAACGCGGCGCGTTGCTCAGCCGGCAATCCCTGCCAGGACTCCTGCTCCTCGCACACCGTGTACGGGCCGTAGGTTTCGGTCAGCCCGTAGGCGTGCAGCACACGGATATTCAATTCATCGGCTATCGCCCCCGGCGGCGATCCGCCGACGGTGAAGGTCAACGGACGCTGCATCGGATGTGCCCGCGGCGCCTCGCGCAGCAGCGTCAACACCCTCGGCGCTCCAGCCAGGTGGGTCACCGCGGCACTGTCGATCAACGACCAGATGTGGTCCGCGCGGACCTCCCGCAGGCACACGTGCCGCCCGGCCACCGCGGTCAGCGCCCACGTAGTGCACCACCCGTTGCAGTGGAACATCGGCAGCGTCCACAGGTAGACCGATCCATCGGAAAGCCCTTGGTGGATGACCACCCCCAGTGAGTTCAGGTAGGCCCCACGATGGGTGTAGACCACACCCTTCGGGTCTCCGGTAGTGCCCGAGGTGTAGTTCACGCAGATCGGACCATCTTCGTCCGGGACGGTGAAGGCCAACGGTTCGTCGCTGCCCTCGGCGAGAATCTCCTCATAGGCCCTCGCACCGGGACAGGTGACCGGGTCACCCGACTCTGCGGGAACGGTCACCAACCGCCGCAACGATCTGACGGTCGACAGGCCCTGTAACGCAGGTTTGAGGAAGGGAGCGTCCCCGAAGAGGATCTCGGCGCCAGAATGCTCGAGTATCCGGACGATCTCCGCCGGGGCCAACCTGGTGTTCAGCGTCACCAGGACACCGCCGGAGAGCGGGACAGCGAAATGCGCCATCAACAACTCGGCGCTGTTCGGCGCCAGGTAGGCCACCCGATCGCCGGGCCGTACACCCGCGGCCCGCAGGGCCTGTGCGAGGCGATTGACCTGGACGGCCATCTCCCTGTAGGTCAGCGATCGGGGACCGTCGATGACGGCGATCCGGTCCGGATGCACGGCTGCCGCCCGCTCGAGGAAACGCAACGGCGTGAGGGGAGTCTTCATGGCACGCGCCACCTTGCAGTCTTGACCCCATCAAGCTCACCCGCCCGACCCATCCCCCGCCAGAGTCGAACGTCCCCACTTGCGGGCGTCGCAGCTGCGGAGAGTGACGATCGCCCGACAACCCTGCGTTCTCGCCTTCCGCGCGAAGGTGAGCACCGAGATCCACCGTTCCCCAACGGGTCCGTCGGGAGTCCTGCCCGGCTAGGCCCTTTGACCCTGCTGTCCCGGTCGGGATTGGAGTAACGCTCAGGACGTAGGAAAGGAGGTGACTTGGACATGAAGCTCACCTACAAGGACATCATCGCAACGCTGCTCGTCGCGGCGATCGTCGTCCCCTACCTGGGGTATCTGGTGCGCGGCGAGATGCCGTTCATCCAGGATCCACGCGGGATGGCGGCCACCGGACTCATCCTGGGACTGGCGGCGGCCGCGTTGACCGGGCGGGCGATGTTCGCCCCCGGCCTGTGGCATCGGATCACCCTTGCCATCGGCGTCGTGACGCTGGGTTTGGGCGTCGCGGTGGTCTGGGTTGGATCGAATGAGACGCTGCTCGCCGCGTTCATGGCCGGCATCGTGATCACCTGGGCGCTCGCCGAACTGCTGCACCTGCACATCCTGGAACCCGCAAGGACCACCAGCCGGCGGGTGCCGCTAGCCGGCTGACGGCCTACCCGGAGCCACGACCGGCAAACGCACTGGCCGGCCACGGCTCCGCAACTCCGTGATGCGGGCCGACCCGCCGTGACTCTCACCCAGCCCGACGGGTCGCTGGCGCGCAACGCTTTTCCGTCTGGTCCGAGGCTTGGACGCGGATCTGCGGACGCTCGGCACCAGCTCGAAATCCATGACGCGAAAGGAGCGTCGAATGAGTACCGAATGGATGACCCCCGACGATCAGGCGTTGCGGGCCCGCGCCGTCAAACGGTGGAAGAAGCAACGGGACTTCCGCATCCACCTGTTGATGTACCTGCTCGTGAACGGATCGCTGATCGTGATCTGGGCGATGACCGGCGCGGGCTTCTTCTGGCCGGTGTTCCTCATTGTCGCCTGGGGCATCGGGGTGGCCGCAAACGCCTGGGACGTCTACAGCAGGGACCTTCCCAGCGAGGCGGAGATTCGGCGCGAGATGGATCGCCTTCGCACCTCCGGCTGACCGAACCGGGTGCCACCGCGGGTGGGGGTGGTCCGAGGTCTTGGTACTGCACGCTGGAGTGAATGAGGGATCGATGGTTCTCGGGAGTTGAGAGAAATGCCGCAATCCGATGCTCGTATCCCTCGGTACCTGGGCGCCGCGTTCGTCTTTCAGTTCGCCACCAGCCTTGCCGCGGGGCTGTTGTCCAAGTCCCTCCTCGCCGGCGGTATCACGGAGGTGTTGACGAACATTTCGATGAGTCCCGGACAAATCAGATTGACTATTGTCCTCGAATTGCTCACGAGTGCCGGAATCATCGTCATGACGTCCTTGCTGTACATCGTCCTGAGGGATCAGAACCGTGCCGTCGCGCTCGTTGCCCTCGGGTGGTGGATAGCGGAAGCGGTGATGCTGGCGGTGAAGACGCTCGGCCTCTACGGTCTGCTGACGCTGAGCGGGGGAACCGTCGGCGCTGGGGCTTCCGCCTCGTCGTACGAGACAGTCGGCTCACTCGCATTGGGTGTCAGCCAGCACGCGGCCGATGTCGCCATGCTGTTCTTCTGCCTGGGGGGCTTGCTCTGGTACTCCTTGCTGCTCAAGTCGAGAATTGTTCCGCGACTGCTGGCGCTGTGGGGCTTGGTGACGGTGCCTCTGGTGCTGGTCGCCACCGTCATGCTGGTCTGGGACCGCGCCCTCGAGCCAAGCGTCGCGCTGTACGCGCTCTACGTTCCGTTCGAGCTGATTCTGGGTCTGTGGCTGCTCGTCAAGGGGCCGGCGTCCCCCGGACTCACTTCGAAGCTGGTGCGAAGTCCGCTGCTGCAGCCGCCAACTGATCGCCTCAGTGGCAAATAGCGGTCAGCTTGGTGGCCGATGGTCAAGGCGGACAATCTCATTCGCCGACCCGCCCCCCCACCCGGCGCGGATCGACATCCACTGCGCGGACGAAGTGGGCCAGTTTTGTGGCCGGTGTGACAGAAGTCGACGATTTCATCCGCGCCGGCGAAGTTGATCCGCGCCGGGTGGGGGCGACCTGTGCGGGCGGCAGCAAGGTCCTGCCGGTAGGTGAATATTCGGCGCAGCTGGCGGGCGCGGCTTCCGGGGGCCGGCGGGCGGCCCGCAGGGCCAAAGCTCGTGTCCGAGGTGCCGTCGCCCGCGCCGTCGGCGATGCAGGGTTAGTCTGCGTGGCGGATGTCTGACACTCGACCGCGGTCGCAGCGAGGCCGAACACAGGAATGAGTGGTGCCATGTCTTCCAGATCGGGTTCACCGCCGATCTCGCGGTCACGACCGACGGCGGCCGTCGCCGCCGCCATCGTGGGGATCGTCGTCGGCGCTCAGATTCTCATCGGCGCATTCACCCAGTTCGGCTACGCAGTCGAGAACGGCATGGGGTGGCTGCTCGTGTTGCTCGCGCTGAACGGTGTGCTGTGGCTCGTCGGTGGCATTCAGATGCTCTCTGGCAGGCGTACCGGCCTGCTGGTGGGGTCGGGTGTGTGGCTCGCGTTGATGCTGGGTTTCGTCGTGTGGGCGTGGCAGAGCACCCTGTCGACTCCCGGCAATTCGATCTCCATGGTCTGGGTCGTGGTCACTGCGTTGGTCTTTGCGGCAATTCCGGGCATCGTGCTCACGCTCGCTTATCGTCCTTCCGTCACCCAATGGATCGTCGAACGCTGACAGCGCGGGATCGCAAATCCTGCCCGGTCAGCCGGGACCTGCACACCCCCCGGTCGGCGCCAGCCGATGGTGACCTTTGTCACCATCGACGAGTTTCCCCGGATCACCCGGTGCTGGACAGCCAGAAGATCTTGGCAATTGCCGCAAAACGCGCGCGCACGGGCACCTCTCGCTATGGTTCGAAAGTCTCCCGCCGACAACGGCGGTGCGAGCGAGAGGACAGGCCATGTCCACTGAAATGTCGGCCCCTCCGGTCACCCGCGTCTCCCTGGTCGCGCCGATCACCGGGGTGCTCGTGCCGATCGAACAGGTGCCCGATCCCGTCTTCGCCCAGAAGATGGTGGGCGAGGGGATTTCCATCGACCCGCTGAGCAACACGTTGGTCGCCCCGTGCGACGGCGAGGTCATCCACATCCATCCCGCGGCGCACGCCCTGACCATCCGATCCGCGGAGGGTCTGGAGGTGCTCACCCACATCGGGTTGGACACCGTGCACATGAAGGGCGAGGGCTTCACCGTCAAGGTGAAGGTCGGCGCGCTGGTGAACGCCGGTGACGAGCTCATCACGTTCAACCTCGATGCCGTCGCCACGAACGCGAAGAGCCTGCTCACCCAGATGGTGATCGCCAACTCGGACCTGCTCTCGGACTTCGCACCCCGTACCGGCGTCGTCACCGCGGGCCGGGATGTGGTGGCCGTGGCCACCCTGGCCGCCCCCGTCGCGGCGCCCGACGGGGCTGCCAAACCGGTCGGCAAGAAGGTGACGTCGCAGGCCATTCTGGTGCCCAACCCCGTCGGCCTGCACGCCCGTCCGGCGGCCGTGCTGTCAAACCTTGCGGCTCAGTACCAGAGCGACATCACGCTGAAGCGCGGCGAGGACCAGGCGAATGCCAAGAGCGTGATGGCGATCATGGGCATGGAGGTCAGGTACGGCGACAAGGTGCAGCTCGTCGCCTTCGGGACGGACGCCGACGAAGCGATCGCCGACCTCACCGCGCAGATCACTGCCGGCCTCGGCGAGGAAGGGGTCGTGCCGATCGCCGAGGAAGGGGTCGAACCGGCGGCACCGGCCGCGGTCCACGCTGCGGTGGCCCCGGCGCCGCGGCGGCGGTCGGACGACCCGAATGTGCTGCTCGGCGTCGCCGCATCCCCAGGGTTGGGTGTCGGGACCGTGGTGCAGGTCCGGCACGAGGACTTCGAGGTCACCGAGGATTCCAACGACCGGCACCGGGAGCGTCGCCGGCTCAACGACGCCATCGACCGGTCCTCGGTCCAGCTCGAGGCGTTGCAGGACCGGCTGACCAACGAAGCCGACGCCGACAAGGCGGCCATCTTCGCCGCACATCGGGAGATCCTGCGGGACCCGGATCTGATGGACCTCGCGATGAGCGGCATCGACAAGGGGAAGACCGCCGAATTCGCCTGGCGCAGGGCCTACCAGAACTACGCAGACCGGTTGGCCGCGCTGAAGAACGAAGTCTTCGCCGGCCGCGCCACCGATGTGCGTGACGTCGGACAGCGCGTCCTGCAGGAAATCACCGGCCAGCGCCGTGAGCAGGCCGAGATCCCGGCCGGCTCCATCCTCGTCGCCGAGGACCTGACTCCGTCGGACACCGTGGCACTGGACCCGACCAAGGTGGTGGGCTTCTGCACCACCGCGGGCGGGGCCTCCTCGCACGTGGCCATCCTCGCGCGGGCGCTGGACATCCCGGCCGTCGCCGGGATCGACCCGAAGGTACTGGACATCGCGGACGGCACCAGGGTCATTCTCGACGGCGCCAACGGCACGCTGCGGATGAACGTCACCGAGGAACAGGTCGAGCGGATCCGCCGCCGCCAGGCCAAACACCTGGAACGCCGGGCTGTCGAGCTCGCCCACGCCGACGAGCGCGCCGACACCACCGACGGCCACCACATGGAGGTGGTCGCGAACATCGGCGGCCTGGACGACGCGCTGGCGGCGATGGACAAGGGCGCCGAGGGCGTCGGACTGCTGCGCTCGGAGTTCGTCTTCCTCGAGCGCAGGAGCGCACCGACCGAGGACGAGCAGGCGAACATCTACACCGAAATCGCCAGGGCGCTGCGGCCCGGCCAACCGTTGGTCATCCGCACCCTGGATGTCGGCGGCGACAAGCCGCTGCCCTACCTGCCGATCGCGCAGGAGGAGAACCCCTTCCTCGGCATGCGGGGTATCCGCGTCGGGCTGGACCGGCCGGAGATCCTGCGCACCCAGGTGCGGGCCATCCTCCGCTCGGTCGACGCCGGCGCCAAGATCAACGTGATGTTCCCGATGATCGCCACCATCGAGGACTTCCGGTTGGCCAAGGCGATCTTCGAAGAGGAGCGGGCCGGCCTCGGCGTCGAGCCGGTGCCGGTCGGGATCATGGTCGAGGTGCCATCGGTCGCGGTGATGGCCGCGCAATTCGCCGCCGAGGTGGACTTCTTCTCGGTCGGCACCAACGACCTGACGCAGTACACGCTCGCCATGGACCGGGGTCATCCCCGGCTCGCCCCACAAGTGGACGGGCTGAACCCAGCGGTGCTGGGCTTGATCGGACAGGCCGTCACCGCGGCCCACGCGGCCGGGAAGTGGGTCGGGGTCTGCGGTGGCATCGCGTCCGACCCGCAGGCCGTCCCGCTGCTGGTCGGCCTCGGGGTCGACGAGCTGTCCGTGAGCGTCCCGGCCATCCCCGCGGTCAAGGCGCAGATCCGATCGTTGACCCTGACGGACTGCCAGGAACTGGCTGCCCGCGCCCTCACCCAGGACTCCGCCGCTTCGGTTCGCGCCCTCGTGCCGACCGATGACGACGACGCCTGAGCCCGGCCACCCCAACCGTCCGCGGAAGGAACCCCATGACCACAGCCACGGCCGACGCCCCGGTGGCAGGCACCGAAGCAAAGGCCCCCAACCCGCTGAAGAAGATCTGGAGTGACTTCTTCGGCTTCCTGCAGAAGCTCGGTAAGTCGCTCATGCTCCCGGTCGCCGTGCTGCCGGTCGCCGGCATCCTGCTGGGCGTCGGCGGCGCTTTCATCGGCAATTACAAGCAGGCCGCCATCGACGCCGGTTACTGCACCGTCGATGGCGTGGCGTTCGCCGGGGACAAGGTGGCATGCCTGGCCCAACTGCCCAAGGTGGTGGTCGGCGATCCGCTCGCGGCGGGTATCGTCGCGAAACCGCTCTACACCTTCCTGCAGATCATGCAGGGCTCCGGCGACCCGATCTTCGGCGCCCTCGGGCTGATCTTCGCTATCGGTGTGGCCCTCGGGATCGCCAAGAACGACGGCGTCTCCGCGCTCGCCGCGACCGTGGGTTACCTGGTGATGAACGGGACCATCGGCGTGGTCGCCGCCGCACGTGGCATCAAGACCACGGCGGTTCTCGGTGTCCAAACTCTTGACACGAATGTGTTCGGCGGCATTTTGATCGGCATCATCGCCGGATACCTGTTCAACCGCTTCTACCGGATCAAACTACCGCCCTACCTGGGCTTCTTCGCCGGCAAACGGTTCGTGCCCATCATCACGGCCTTCGCCGCGATCGCGTTGGGCACCGTGCTCGCCTTCCTCTGGCCACCTGTCGGTGACTTCATCGAGAACACGGCCAACCAGGTCATCAACGCGAATACTCCCGTTGCCGTCTTCCTCTACGGCCTCGTCGAGCGCGCGCTCCTCCCGTTCGGCTTGCACCACATCTGGAACGCGCCGTTCTTCTACGTGATCAATATCGGCGGCTGGGCGGACTGCAACGGCATCCTGCCGTGCTTCTTCCGCGGGCACCCGCAGTCCGGCATCTTCGGCGGCGGGTTCCTGGTCAAGATGTTCGGCCTGTGCGGCGCCGCATTGGCGATCTGGCGGGCCGCGAAGCCGGAGAACCGGGTCCGCATCGGTTCGATCATGCTCGCGGGCGCCCTGACGACCTTCCTCACCGGCATCACCGAGCCGCTGGAGTTCTCGTTCCTGTTCGTCGCGCCGCTGCTGTTCGTGGTGCACGCCTTCCTGTACGGCTCCGCGTTCACCGTGATGTACCTGCTCGGCGGTCGGCTCGGCTACACCTTCTCCCAGGGCGGCATCGACTACGTGCTCTTCTATGCGAACGGGATCAAACCCTGGCTGGTACTGGTCGTCGGACCCATCTATTTCGTCCTCTATTTCCTGGTCTTCTCCGGCCTGATCAGGATCTTCAACATGAAGACACCCGGTCGTGAGGACGATCAAGTGGAGGTGCAGGACGCCAGAGAAGACTCGGCGAACCGGTTCGCCCAGCAACTCGTCCTGGCCTTCGGCGGCCGGAGCAACATCAAGGACCTGGACGCCTGCATCACCCGGCTGCGGGTCGGCGTGGTCAACGACATCAGCAAGGCCGACCAGAAGAAGCTCAAGGCCCTCGGTGCGGCCGGTGTGCTGATAGTCGGAGACAACATGCAGGCGATCTTCGGCACCAGATCGGAGAACCTCAAGACCGACATCGAGGAATATCTGAAGGTCGCCGGTGATGAGGCCGAACTCAGTCCGGACGCCGTGGCCGAGGTCGTCTACGAGGCGCCAGGTGTCGAACCGAAACTCCGCGACCCGCTGGCCCCGGAGAAGGCCAGAGACTTCATCGCCGCGCTCGGCGGCCGCGGCAACATCAGCAAGGTCGAGTCCGCAGCGGAAACCCGACTGCGGGTCAAGGTCAAGGACCCGACCGCCGTCGACGAGGGCGCTCTGAAGGCCGCCGGAATCGCCGGGATGGTCGCCGTCGGCGACGGGACATACCACCTCATCGCCGGCCCGAACGCGGATCAGTACGCAGCCGAGATGCGCGGACAAATGGCGTCCGCACCGGAACCCGTGCTGAGCTGACGCGAGAGGTGTCCGGGTACGTCGAGACGCAGCGTCCCGTCCATGGGAATGGACGGGACACTGCTCGAGGGTTCTGGTGATTGCGATGACCCAGAACAATGCCGTCGAGAACAGTGCCGTCGAGAAGCTCTCTTTTCCTGAAGGGTTTCTGTGGGGCGGAGCTGTCGCCGCGAACCAATGCGAGGGCGCCTACCAGAGCGACGGCAAGGGCTGGTCGATCCAGGACGTCATGCCGCAGGGCATCGTGGGACCCCGCACCCAGGAGCCCACCCCCGACAACCTGAAGCTGGTGGGGATCGACTTCTACCATCGGTACCCCGACGACATCGCCCTGTTCGCCGAAATGGGTTTCACGGTGTTCCGGACATCCATCGCTTGGTCGCGGATCTACCCGAACGGTGACGACCTCGAACCCAACGAAGAAGGACTTGGCCTTCTACGACCGGGTTTTCGACGAACTGGCTCGGCACGGCATCCAGCCGCTGGTGACCCTGTCGCACTACGAAACCCCGCTGGCCCTGGCCAGGAAGTACAACGGCTGGGCCAGCCGTGAGCTGATCGGCTTCTTCGAGCGCTACTGCCGCACCGTCTTCCAGCGGTATCGGGACAAGGTCAGGTACTGGTTGACGTTCAACGAGATCAACTCGGTGCTGCACGAGCCGTTCATGTCCGGCGGGATCGACACACCCAAGGAAGATCTCACCAAGAAGGACCTCTACCAGGCCATCCACCACGAATTGGTGGCCAGCGCGCTGGCCACCAGGATCGCCCACGAGATCATCCCGGACGCCAAGGTCGGCTGCATGATCCTGGCCATGCCCACCTACCCGCTGACGCCGCACCCCGACGACATGATCGCCACCATGCACGCGAACCACGCCAACTACGCTTTCGGCGACATCCATTGCCGTGGCGAGTATCCCGGCTACTTCCTGCGCACCCTGCGGGAGGCCGGCATTGCCGCTGGACATCACCGACACCGACCGCGAGATCCTCCGCAACACGGTCGATTTCGTCTCGTTCAGCTACTACTCGAGCCTCTGCGAGACGGCCGACGAGACCAAGAAGGCCGGCCAGGGCGGCAACATCTTCGGCGGCGCGGCCAACCCGATGCTGGCGACCTCCGAGTGGGGCTGGACGATCGATCCGCAGGGCCTGCGGATCGTGCTCAACGACTTCTGGGAGCGCTGGCACAAGCCGCTGTTCATCGTCGAGAACGGCCTCGGCGCCGTCGACGAACTCGTCGAGATCGACGACGAAAAGACGGTTGTCGACGACTACCGAATTTCCTATCTCAACGACCACCTTGTTCAGGCGCGCGAAGCCATCGCCGATGGCGTCGACCTCATCGGCTACACCACCTGGGGCTGCATCGACCTGGTGTCGGCGTCCACTGCCGAGATGAAAAAGCGTTACGGCTTCATCTATGTCGACCGCAACAACGACGGCTCCGGCACCCTGGCGCGCTACCGGAAGAAGTCCTTCCACTGGTACGCCGACGTCATCCGCACCAACGGCGCCAGCCTGGAGACTGCTGCGCCGGCAGCCATCGCGCCGGTTGGCCAACGCTGAACAGTCGGCTCCATGTTCGGCCCGCGGCCCGATCCGACGCCGCCGGCCGGCAGCATTCGGGGCGCTCAGCGAACCTCGCTGTCGTACCAGTCCAGCACCCGTCGCGCCCTCAAGGTGTTCCAGCGACTGGGCTTTCCGTCGCCGTCGTCCGTCGAGAAGTGCACCGCGCCGGGGTGGGTGTGCTCCAGCAGCCAAGTGCCGTCCGGCTGCTGCTTCGAGCGCAGCAGCGCGATCGCCTCGGCCAGTCGTGGATCCGGGGTGTCCCCGACGGCGCGGAAGTAGTCCAGCGCCCGCAGCACGTCGTAGTGCCACCAGGTCGGGAACGAGAACAGGAGCCAGTCCGGGTCGACCACCTCGCCGGTGCTCAGCCGCCGGATCAACGACCGGTCCAGCAGGTACTCCTGCCCGACGCCGGCGCGCCGCGACGACCTCCGCTGAACCTGTCGTCGCCCGTTCGTACTCGAGCAACCCCTCGAGCACGCAGATGGTCGTCGCGAATGATGAGCGCACCGAACCGTTCTCGGCCTCGCAGTTCCAGCCGCCGTCGGCGAGTTGCTCGTCGACCAGCCGGGCCACGATGCCGTCAACGTCCATGCCGAAATAGGCGCCGATCGCCACGGTGCGCCCATTGATGCACGGCTCCACCTCGCCGCTGAAGAACGGCTGGCCGGCGTGCTCCCATCGGCAGTTCTCGCGCACCAGCGCGACCGTCTCCCGGACCGACGGCGCACCTGGGATCGACGCCGAAATCCCGCAGCAGTGTCAACGTCGGCATGGTGGCGGTCCAGGGCTGCCCCTGGGAGAAGTCGCCGCGAAAGCCCGCCGGAAAGCACGCGCCACCCGCCCATTGGCCGTCGACGCCGCGGAGGGCCAGCAGCCGCGCACCCCACCCCTCGGTCGCGACCCGCGCCCGCTCCCCGGCAATCGCCTCCGGTGACGCGCCGCCGAGATCGCGAAGCGCCTGCCAGCGCACCGCCGGGTCGGAGTCGAGCAACCAGTCCAGCACCGTCATGGGCCCGAAAATAGCCCACGGCCGATCTTGTGCCGCGGCAGCGGCTCTCACCCGGCGAGAACATGCGCGGACAGGACTGTCTGGCCGTCCGGTCCGAGGCTGTCCGGTGGGCGGAGGTGGGCGGAACCACCCTCGTTAGGATTCCGCCGTCAGCAAGTACCCAGCGGTCGGCCGTCGGCCCGTGAGAGGAGCATCCATGAAGGTTGGTCTGGTGGGAACCGGTCCCTGGGCCCAGATGGCGCACGGTCCGGGATTGGTCCAGGCCGAAGGCGTCGAACTGGTAGGCGTCTGGGGTCGGCGCCCCGAGGAGGCGGGACGCCTCGCGGCCGCACTCGGCACCACCGCCTACGACGACTACGCGGCCATGCTGGGCGACGTCGACGCGGTCGCGTTCGCGGTTCCGCCCGACGTTCAGGCCGCAATGGCCCGTGAGGCGGCCGCCGCCGGGAGGCACCTGCTGCTGGACAAGCCGATCGCCACCGACGCAAGCGCGGCACAAGCGTTGGCGGACACCGCGAAGGACAACAACGTGGCGTCCGTGGTGTTCTTCACCGACCGCTTCGTCGCAGGGTTCCGGGACTGGTTCGGCCACCTTCAGCAAACGGGCGGCTGGCTTGGTGGGTGGATGCAATGGCTCAGCGCGCTGGATGAACCGGGCAACCCCTTCGGCGCCTCCGCGTGGCGGCACGAACGCGGGGCACTGTGGGACACCGGCCCACACGCCCTGTCCACTCTCGGTGCCGCCCTCGGTCCGATCGAGTCGCTCGTTGCCGTGGCAGGTGCGGGCGACCTGATCACCCTCACGCTTCGGCACCGGACCGGGGCGAGCAGTACCGCCACCCTCTCCCAGTTCGCCCCGCCCGCGGCGGCCTGCTACCAGGGGGCCGTGTGGGGCCGGGACGGGATCTCCGCGATGCCGACTCGCGGTGACAACTCGCATGTCGAGGCGATGCGAGTCGCGGCCGAGGAACTCGCGGCGGCCGCGCGTTCCGGTCAGCCACACGAGGTAGACGTCGCCTTCGGCGCGCGCGTCGTCGAACTCCTGACCGACGCGCAGGCCCAAGTCGACAGCCAGCGAACCCCAAGCCCGACAGGCTGATCAGTCCTGCGTCGCCAGAGCGCCGGTCACCCGGCGATCACCGCGGCGATCGCGCTCACCTCGATCAGCGCACCGGGGACGCCGAATCCGGCGACCCGCGCGGCGGTGACCAGCGGCGGGGCTCCGGCACGGGCGAGTCGCGGCGCGATGGCGCCGTACGCGGCGCCGAGGTCGGCGTCGGCGGCGATGAGCACCGACCATTGCACGACGTCGGCGAGCGACGCGCCGGCCGCCTCCAACGCGACGCTGGCGTTGTCGATCGCCCGGGTCGACTGCTCGGCGATGTCGCTGGAAACAACCGCCCCGGTGGCGTCGACGCCGTTCTGGCCGCCCAGGTAGATGGTCGTCGCGCCGGCCGGCACGACGGCGACATGGCTGAACGCCGGGCTCGCGACGAGCCCGGCAGGCTGCAGAAGGGTGATATTCATGGCGTTGATGCTGTCACGGCGACCGGACAGATTCTGTCCGCTATTCGGCAGGAATCAGCGAACTTCGGCGAAGCAGGCAGTGACTGGCCCTGCCGGCGACAATCAGTTCGGACCGGTGGGGATGACGGCGAGGACCTGTCACGGCAGCAAAGCCGTTGTCGTGCTGGGCAAGTGGCCGGGCTCGAGGTACGAGTAGTCCCGAGAGACGGTCACCAGGCCGGCATCATCGAACTCCAGCACGGTGCAGCCACTGATGGTGGCGGGGTTGTTGCCGTATTCCACAGCGGCCCAGTACTCGACGCTCGCTCGACGCCCGCCGACGATCGGCGAGTCGAACCGGCACCGCGTGGGTCGTGTCTCCTGACCGAATGATTCCAGCAGGTAGGCGCTCAGCCCGTCCCGGCCCCGATGGGGCGCGTGAACGGGGACGAGAAGTGACGGCCGTCGGCGGCCTGCAGGTCGGTGATCGCGAGCGCATCCCGGGCAGGCCAGGCCCGTGACCAGGTGTCGGCCCACCGCTGGGCCAGGTCGCGGACCGATTGATCGCTGGCGACAGTGATCAGCACGACGGTGTCGCCGAATGTCTGGTCCGCCTTGAAGCGGCCCTGCAGGCGGCTCACCCGCTTGACGATGGGAATCATCCGACCGTACTTGGCGTGGATCTTCGTCTGGACCTCGTCGAAAAGCGCCCCGTTCTGGACGATCTCGGCGGTGCCCTGCAGTATCCGAGTGCCAGGCTTGGTGTTTCCCCTCGCCGTGCATGCCTGGATGGTGACGTGCGGGTTGTTGCGCAGGCGCTGGTACTTTCCGGTTCCGGCCGCGGTCCACATGCCCACCCGGCCGTCGCTGACCGGAACCGTCCACACCGGAGTGGACACGGGAAGACCGCTCTTGCGGAAGGTGTTGAGCAGCATGTGCTTTCCGCTGGTGATCACTCGATCGACCATCGACTGTCCTTCCGCGCGGGTCGGGGTGGCGTCCCGCGTACCCTGAGAGGATCTGGGAGATACTACGAAAATCATAGTATCTGAACCGCTATTCCTGGAGGCGATCGGTGTCTGACGTCCCGCCCGACCGGGTGCAACGCTCGCTGCAGGACCTGCGCATCGAACTGGGAATCCTGACCACCCGGGTGTCGCAGGCGGCCGGGCTCCGGCCACCCGACCTGGACATCCTCGATGTCGTCGTGCACGACGGGCCGATCTCACCGACCGGGCTGGCCCGGCGAACCGGGGTGCACCCGGCGACGATGACGGGAGTGCTCGCGCGCCTCGAACGACAGGGATGGGTGGCGCGACGGAAGAACCCGGTGGACGGGCGGGCCGCGGTGATCGAGCCGCTACCCGACCGCACCGAACTCATCGGCCGGCTGTACGCCGACGCGAACCGACGGATGGGCCATATCCTGGCGCGGCGGACGAAACGCGAACTCGCTGTCATCGACGCATTCCTCACCGAGGTGAGTGAGGCGGCGCGTGCCGCGTCGGAAGCCCTTGACCCGCAGCTCATCCCTGCCGAGCGGTGAGAATCCGCAACTGGTCGAGTGACTCGCGCATGACCTGCAGGAGCTCCCGGTCTTCCGGCTCGCTGACCCACCGCTCGAACGCGACCCGGAGGACGGCGATGCCCGCCTCCGCCGCCAGGCTCGCGTTCGCATCGGCGACGCCGCGCCGGCGCAGGCCATCGGCCAGCGCCGCGGCCAGTGAGGCCAGCTTGATCAGCTCGCGCTCGCGAAGTTCGGCGTTGGCCGAGATCACCGACTGGCGCTGGCGTGAATACTCGCGGTGCTGCCCGAGCGCGGCGGCGGCGGCGGCGAGAGCGGCCCAGATCGCCTCCATCGGCGTTGCCGACTCCGGCGCAGCCGTCGAGCGCGGACACCAGCTGATCCTGCAGCGACAGCGACCCGGCGAACAGCACCTCGCGCTTGTCGGAGAAATGGCGGAAAAAGGTCCGCGCGGTGACGCCGGCGCGTTCGGAGATCTCGGCCACCGTCGTCTGCTCGAATCCACGATCGAGATAGAGCTCCATTGCCGCTTGGCGGAGCCGATCGCTCGCGTTTGGCTCCCATCGACCCACGTTCTCACTGTAGGCGATGTCATCGGGTGACATGGAGTGTAGAGTCATGTCATCGAGTGACATCAGTCCTCCGTGCCCAGGGCCGGAGCGGCAGCTATCAGTTGGAGGTCTCATGCGCTTCTTCGTCACGGGAGCATCGGGGTGGATCGGTTCGGCCACCGTCTCCGAGCTCATCGCCTCCGGTCATCACGTTCTCGGTCTGGCCCGATCGGACGCCGCAGCCACCACGGTCGCCGGCCTGGGCGCCGAGGTTCTGCGCGGTGATCTGGATGACCTGGACAGCCTGCGCGCGGGCGCGGAATCCTGCGACGGCGTCGTCCATCTCGGCTACAACCACGACTTCTCGCGCATGGCGCATGCTGCACAGACGGACCTGCGGGCGATCGAGGCCATCGGTGCTGTCCTGGCCGATACCGGCCGTCCACTGGTCATCGCCTCCGGCACGCTCGGTCTTGCCCCCGGACGCGTCGGGACCGAACGGGATATGCCCGACCCGGGGATTCACCCGCGCATCGCGAGCGCGCAGGCGGCGCTGGCATTGGCCGAGCGGGGGGTGCGCTCCTCGATCATGCGGTTCGCGCCAACGGTGCACGGCGAGGGCGATCATGGTTTCGTGGCCAGGCTGGTCAGCATCGCCCGCGAGAAGGGCGTCTCCGGCTACATCGACGAGGGCGCCAACCGTTGGCCCGCAGTGCATCGGCTGGACGCCGGACGGCTCGTCAGTCTCGCGGTCCAGCACGCGCCAGCGGGCTCGGTCCTGCACGCCGTCGCCGAGGAAGGCGTGCCGACCCGCGTCATCGCCGAAGCGATCGGCCGCGGGCTCGACCTGCCGGTCGTGTCGATACCGGCGGAGCAAGCCGTCGATCACTTCTCTTGGCTCGGTGGCTTTTTCGGCGCCGACGCACCAGCCTCGAACACCCTGACCCGCGAACTGATGAGGTGGGAACCGACGCAGCCCGGACTCATCGACGACCTCGACGAGGGCCATTACTTCCGTCGGTGACTCGGGCAGCCGCCGATCCCGGCACGCTGTTCGTACCCGGACGGCATCCCGGGTACGTCAGGTCAGTCGCCGACGGCTGCCGCGGCGGCCAGGATCGCGTCGATGGTCACCTGGGGGTGCGACACCATCGAGACGTGCGAGCCGGCCACGTCGGTGATGGTGGCACCTGCTCGCTCCGCCATCCGGCGTTGGGTGGCCGGCGGGATCACCCGGTCCTCGGTGCCCACCACCGCCCAACTCGGCAATGCCTTCCAGGCGGGCGGGCCGGATGGCGTGGTGTTCGCGCTCAACGTGATGGGCCGCTGACTGGCCACGATCAACCAGCGGTCCTGCTCGGAGAGATCCTGCGCGAAGGAGTTGTGCACCGTGTCGGGTTTCAGGAACGCCTCGGCGTCACCCTCAGGACTGTCCGGGTAACCGGCGACGTCGAGCACCGCCGTCGGGTCCGGGACGTCCAACGCCGACCCGGACCCGCCGAGAATCTGGAAAACCGTCTCTCCTTCGTCGGGGACGAACGCGTCGACATACACCAGCGCCCGCACGTCACCGCCGTCGGCCACGGCATTGGTGATGACGAAACCGCCGTAGGAGTGACCCACCAGGACCACCGGACCGCTGGTGCGTTGCGCGAGAAATGAAGCGATGTAGGGGGCGTCGACCGCCACCCGGCGGAGCAGGTTCGGCGGGGCGAAGACGGTGAAGCCCTGGCTTCGCAGCTCGGACGCCACCGCGTTCCAGCTCGATCCGTCGGCCCATGCGCCGTGCACCAGAACGATGGTGGGCTTTGGCATCTGTTGTCTCTCCTCGCGTGCGAAGGTATCCGTGGCGTGCCAACGCACCGGAGACTAATACAGCGCCCGCACGGATGCTTCTCGCAGGCTCAGCAATCCCAGTGCGGCCGAGCGCGACCCGCGCACGCCGCTATCGCCTGCCGAACTCAGCCGAATCCGTTACCCAGGCCAGGGCCTGATCGGACAGGGTGAAGCCGAGGCCGGGCCGGTTGGGGACGATCATCCGGCCGTTCCTGGTCTCGAGCCGTTCGTTGAACAGCGGGTTGAGCCATTCGAAGTGCTCCACCCAGGGTTCGCGCGGGTAGCAGGCGGCGAGATGCAGGTGGATTTCCATCGCGAAGTGCGGTGCGAGTTGCAGCCCGGCCTGGTCGGCCAGGGCGGCCAGTCGCAGGAACGGGGTGATGCCGCCGATCCGCGGAGCGTCGGGCTGGATGATGTCGACCGACTTGTGCTCGATCAGCGCGATGTGATCGCCGACGGAGGAGAGCATTTCCCCAGTGGCGATCGAGGTGTCCAGCGCGGCAGCCAGTTGGGCGTGGCCCTCGGCGTCGTAGGCGTCAAGGGGTTCCTCGATCCAGACCAGGTCGAACTGCTCCAGCGCCCGGCCGACGCGCATGGCGGTGGGCCGGTCCCACTGCTGGTTGGCGTCGACCATGAACGGCACCTCGGCCCCCAGGTGCTCCCGTACCTGTGCGACCCGGGCCAGGTCGATCCGGTGATCCGGTTGGCCGACCTTGATCTTGATGCCCCCGATGCCCTCGGCCAGGGACTGGGTGGCGCGGTCCTTGACCTGCTCGATCGGCAGGTGCAGGAACCCGCCGGAGGTGTTGTAGGTCTGCACCGAGTCCCGGTAGGAGCCAAGCAGTTTGGCCAGCGGCAGGTTGGCCCGTTTGGCTTTCAGGTCGTACAGGGCGATGTCGATCGCGGCGATGGCCTGGGTGGCGACACCGCTGCGGCCGACAGAGGCGCCGGCCCAGAGCAGCTTGACGTACAGCTTGCCGATGTCGTTGGGGTCCTCACCGATGATGTTCTCGCCGATTTCCTTGGCGTGCGCGTACTGGGCGGGGCCGCCGGCCCGTTTGGAGTAGGAGAACCCGATACCGGAATGGCCTTGCTCGGTGGTGATCTCGACGAACAGGAAGACGATCTCGGTCATCGGTTTCTGCACCCCGGTCAGCACCTTCGCGTCGCTGATCGGGGTGTCCAGCGGAAGGGTGAGGGTGGAGTACTTCACGTGCCGGATCCGGTCGGGGCCCGGCCGGCCGTTGGAGCTCGCCGACGTCGTCGGGGCGGAGCTGGCGGGTGCACTGATGGTGCCGGTCATGATGCGGTCCTCTTCTCCGGGTGGGTGTGCCGAGCTTGTCGCTGTGCTGGGGATCAGCCGACGGCGGGCAGCAATGTGCCGTCGATCCGCCTCGGGATGTCTTTCACGTCGTCGCGAAGCTCCGCGGGCAGGACATGCGCCGGGGCATCCTGCCAGGTGATCGGCCGGAGGAACCGCCTGATCGCGGTCGGTCCGACGGAGGTGTGCAAGCTGTTGGTCGACGGCCACGGTCCGCCGTGGTGTTGCGCCCAGGCCACCGATACCCCGGTAGGGTACCCGTCATAGATCAACCGTCCGGCGCGCCGGCGCAGCAGTTCGCTGAGCGCCACCAGCTGGTCGGCGTCCGCGGCCGCGCTGTGCACAGTCGCCGTCAGCGATGCCGGCAACTCGCGCAGCACCCGTTCCAGCTGTTCGACGCTCGAGTACCGGGCAATGACGGTGACCGGGCCGAAATGTTCATCGACGGAATCGCCGGTGAGATCGGCCGCGTCAACCTGAACCAGCTGCGCCGCAACATGAAAACCCGGCCCGGCGGTCGCGACGCCCTGGTGGATGACCGCCACCCCCGGCGTCGTCCGGAGGGCGGCGGTACCCGCGCCGAAGTCATCGAAAATGCGCTCGTTGAGCAGCACCTGCTGGGAAACGTCAGCCAGCGCTGCCGTCATCGCGCCGACCACGCCGTCGCCGGCCGAACCGGCCGGCAGGAAAATCACCCCCGGCTTGGTACACAGCTGCCCGGCCGCCACGGTGAAGGACGCGACCAACCCGGCACCGATCGCGTCGGTCACGCTCGGCCGCCGCGGCCTCGGTGATCACCACGGGGTTCAGGCTGCTCAACTCCCCGTAGAACGGAATGGGTTCGGGGCGCTCGGCGATGATCTTCATCAGTGCGCTGCCACCACCCAACGAACCGGTGAAACCCACCGCCTTGATCGCGGGGTGCGCGACCAGCGCCGAGCCGGCCTGCTGTCCGTAGACGATGCCGACCGTGCCCTCCGGTGCACCGGCAGCGCGGGCGCCCTGCAGTAACAGCTCGAAGCACAAGGCCGACGTGGCCGGGTGGGAGCTGTGCGCCTTGAGGATGACCGGCGATCCGGCCGCCAGCGCAGAGGCAGTGTCACCGCCCGGTACCGAGAAGGCCAGGGGGAAGTTGCTGGAACCGAAGACCGCCACCGGGCCGATCGGCACCAGCATCCGCCGCAGGTCCGGTCGCGGACCCATCGGGGTGTCTCCGGCATGGTCGATGGTCGCCTCCAGATAGCCCCCGTCCTCGAGGACCTCGGCGAACAGCCGCAGCTGGTAGCAGGTGCGCTTCAGCTCGCCGGCCAGACGCGTTGGCCCGATGCCGGTTTCGCGGTCGGCAACGCTGACGACCTGCTCGCCGCTGGACTCGAGGGCGTCGGCCATCGCGCGCAGCACCGCCGCCCGGCCGGCCCGCCCGAGCCGTTCGACTGCCGGTGCCGCGGTCGTCGCGGCGATGCACAGCGCATCCACCTCTCGTGCTGTCGTGGATGAGCCGACCACTTCGGCGATGCCGGCGGTGCGCGGATCGATGCTGACGATGTCCGTCACGTCAGGCCTTCCTGCGAGTTGATGGCGGTGATTCGGGATGCCCGGAGCCTCAGGGGCCGATCGGGGGTGCGGACCATTGCGCGGGCCATTAGGAAACGGTGGCGAGCACCGGCAGGCTGGCCGCGAGCGCCAGTCCGGAGTCCAGCAGGGCGCCGAGCTCGCGCAGATGCGCGGCGGTCGGGGTGGTCAGCGGGGCCCGGACCGGGCCGACCTGGTCGCCGCGGAGAGTGGCGGCGGCCTTGACCAGGGACACCGCGTAGCCGGTCCCCCGATCCCGTAGTTCGACCAGCGGAATGTAAAACTCCCGCAGCAGCGTCTCCACCGTCCCGTCATCCCCGGCGCGCTGTGCCCGGAAGAACGCCGTCGCGATCTCGGGCGCGAAGGAGTGCACCGCCGACGAGTAGGCGGTGATGCCGATGCTGGAGTACTGCCGCACCTGCATCTCCGCGGTGGCGGCCCCGTTGAAGAACAGCCAGTGATCCGGTGCCGCCAGCTTGATCCGCTGGAGCTGGTCGAGGTCGCTGTGCCCGTCCTTGAGCCCGATCACGCCGGGAATGTCGGCGAGAGCCTGTACAGCGGCGATGGAGAACTTCACCTGATTGCGTTGATAGACGATCAACGGCAATTCGGTACGGGCCGCGACCTGCTTGACATTCTCGACCGCACCCTCCTGCGCGGAACTGATCAGATAGGGCGGCAGCAGCAGGATCGCGTCGGCCCCGGCCCGCTGGGCCGCGGCGGTGAATCGGGAGGCCTGCGCCCACCCGTATCCGGCGCCCGCCACGACCGGGACCTGGCCGGCTGCCTCCTCAACGGCGACCCGGATCAATTCGCCGTATTCGCTCTCGGACAGTGAGAAGTACTCCCCCGTACCGCACAGCGGGAAAATCGCGCCCGGGTGTGCCGC
Organism: uncultured Actinomycetota bacterium; assembly: GCA_963709895.1. Classification (GTDB taxonomy): domain Bacteria; phylum Actinomycetota; class Actinomycetes; order Mycobacteriales; family Nakamurellaceae; genus Nakamurella. The sequence goes on from CAVPYD010000029.1 coordinate 261,952, forward strand.
CAGTTGCTTCCGCAGGTGGGCGCGGAACGCGGGAATGTCCAGTTCTCCGTTGATGCCGAACGGGGTCAGGGGGAAGGACAGGACGCCATTGGCCATGCCGGCTCGGAGCCGCTCGATGACGGCGGCGTGCGGGCCGATGGCATCTGATTTCTCATTCATGGCTGCATTCCCTCATAGGTAGACAGATGTCGAACAGCGGTGAGATGCCGTCTTGTCGTTGAATGGTCAGGTGGAAACGACGATGACCTGATTTCGTCTGCTTGCTTCAGAAAGCCGATTCGCCGAGTAACGCCGAAATCAGCACCGGCTGACCGGTTTCCAGTGAATCGGTTCCCGGCAATGCCAACAGCCACCGAGCGAACACCGTCGAGATAGCCTGCCGGCCGGCCCAACGGATCGCGCGCGCGGCTGTCGGCGTCACCGAACAGATCCGCCAGCAACATGTCGTCACCACCGCCGTGCGCGCCGCCGAAGTCCGCGATCGGCACCTCGCGCGCCTGCTCCCAATGCCTCTGCACGAGCAATCTCTCGCCACGGGGGCGGATCCGGCCCAGGTCGCCGAACTCGGCGGTGGCGCTGGGATCGAGCACCTTGGCACCCTCGGCCGCTGCCCCGCGCTCGACCACGTCGAGTTCCGCGCGGCCCTCGGTGCCGTTGATGGCTACCCGGTACCCCTCCCACGGGCTGTGCGCATTCAACGAGTAATTCAGCGTCGGCCCACCCGCATAGTCGACCACGACCGCAAGGTTGTCCTCGATGGTGATGCCGTCCGCGAAGACGTCCCGGTCACGCAGATATCCGTCATGGTGCTCGTTGTCCAGGTACAGCCGGCGGAGCCGTTCGTCCTCCCGCAGGTCCATGGCAAACGGGTCGGTGCGTGGACCCTCGCCCGTCCCCCGCTCGGGGCGCGGGTCCAGGCCGCGCTTGCGGGCGTTGGCGGCGCCGTAGAAGCGCAGGCCACCACTGGCGTAGACCCGATTCGGTTGGTCATCGATCCACCAGTTGACCAGATCGAAATGGTGGGACGCCTTGTGAATCAGCAGCCCGCCGGACTTCGCCTTTTCCCGGTGCCAGCGCCGGAAGTAGTCGGCGCCGTGCACCGTGTCCAGCACCCACTCGAAATTCACCGAGGTCACCGCGCCGATCTCGCCCGAGGAGACCACTTCCTTCAGCGCGCTGTTCCGTGGCGAGTAGCGGTAGTTGAACGTCACCGTCACCCGGCGGCCGGTTTCCCGCACCGCGGCCGCGATGCGCCGGCAACCGTCCGCGTCGATGGTGAGTGGCTTCTCGACGACCACATCCGCGCCCGCCCGCAGGCAGGTCTCGATCACCTCGGCGTGGGTGAAATCGGGTGTCGTGACGACGACGGTGTCGATGTCCAGATCGTTGATCATCGCCGGCAGCCGCGACGGTTCGTAGCGCGCGGGTGTCTGGATGTCCCGCGCGGCCATCAGTTCGTCGTAGAAGTCGAGCCGGCCGGGATTGGTATCACTCCAGGCGAGCAACTCGGCGGTGCCGGCGAATCTGTTGGAGATGGCGTCGATGTACATCTGGGCGCGATGGCCCGTACCCACCAGGGCATAGCGGGAGCGGGTCTTGCTGGGGGCGGTTGCGGAGACCACTGTTTCCATCCTTTCGGTCCATCCTTATTCGGCAGGCGCCGGAGCAGTTCAATTCCTGTGGCTGTGGTCGGGGTTGGCGCGAATCACCGGTCATGGAAGAGCGACGGGGCAGGCGGCCGGCCTCGATGGCCGCATCCACCTGCCCCGTCCTCGATCAGCCCTGGTTGATCGTGCCGTTCACCTCGTCCATGAAGGCGGTCGTGGCGTCAGCCGGAGACATCCGGTCGAACAGCACCTCGGAGGTGTAGCGCTGCAGGATGCCCTGCACCGCGCCGCCACCGATGGGCGGGGCCGCCGGGGCGTACGAGATGTCCTTGCCGATGTCCTCGACGAACTTCACCGCGGCGGCGTTGGTCGGGGTCAGGGTCGGCACCACCGCTTCGCGGACCTTGGTGTTCGACTGCACGCCACGGTCGACGCCGATCAGCTTGCCGGCTTCCTCACTGTTGGCCAGGTAGTTGACGAATTCCGCGGCCTCCTTCGGATGCTCGGACCCGCTGTAGATCGACCAGAACATCGAGGATTTGTAGTACATCCCGTTCTCGGCGGCCTTGCCGGTCACGCTGGGCTGGCGCAGCAGGACCAGCGACCTCCCCGATGCGGCCTCGAGAGAGGGCACCTGATTCGTCCACCACAGGCCCATCGCGGCCTTGTGGGTGGCGAGCGAGGACTGATCGACCGGCGAGCCCGCTTCCTCCGTGGTGAAGGATGCCGGCGGCGTCGCCTCCGCGTCCGTTCGGGCCTTGATGTCCGTCCACCAGGAGGTCAGGATCTCCGGGGTGAAGCCGAGCTTGCCGTCCTCGGTGTACAGCGACTGGCCGTGCTGGGCGGCCCACTGGGAGAGCCCGGCCTCCTCGTTGCCGTACGACTGGCAGCCGATAGGTGCCAGCGGGTGACCCCTTGGTGATGGCCAGGCAGGTCGCCTTGTAGTCGTCCCAGGTCCAGGTGGTGTCGTCGGGCATCGCGACACCGGCCGCCTTGAACATCGCCGGATCGGCCAGGATGCTGTAGGCATTCACACCGGTGGACAATCCGTACAGCCCGTCGTCGAATTCACCGCTCTTCAGCGCGTTCTCGTCGAAATCGGCCGTCGACAGCACGTCGGACTCGGTCTTCAGATCCAGCAGCGCACCCCGGCCGGCATAGTCACGCAGGTATTTCTCGTCCATCTGGATGATGTCCGGCGCATCCTTCGCCGCGGTCGCGGTGGCCAGCTTGTCCCAGTAGCCGGAGAATTCCGCGAACTCGCCGTTGATCTTCACGTTGGGGTGTTCGGCCTCATAGGCGTCGATCACCTTCTGGGTGGTCTTGTGCCGGGAATCCGAGCCCCACCAGGCGAACCGCAGTTCGACCGGTGCGCCGGACGGCGGCAGCGTCAGCCGAACCTGCCGATGACGGCGACGAGTCGGACGAGGAACCGCAGCCGGTGAGGGCGAGCGCGATGGCCGCGGAGACGGCAACAAGGCCCGTTACCCGCCCTCGGCGTTGAGGAATGCGCATGGTGATGGTCCTTTCGAGGAAAAGCCGGTGAATGAGGAAGGGCAGCGCGGTTGGTTCGGTGGAGCCGGTGCGGCCTGGGCCACAGCGATCGCGGTCAGGTTACTTGCTGCCGGTCGTTGCCATTCCTCTGATGAGGAACTTCTGACCGAAGAGGAACGCCAGGAAGATGGGCAGCAGCGAGACGATGGACATGGCGAACAACGAACCCCAGGACGTGTTCGCGGTGGCGTCCACGAACGACTTCAGGGCCACCGGCACGGTGTACTGGTCCGGGTCCGTCAGGTAGATGAGCTGGCTGAAGAAGTCGTTCCAGGTCCAGATGAAGGTGAAGATCGCCGTCGTCGCCAGCGCCGGGACCATCAGCGGCAGAATGATCTTCAGGAAGATCTGCGGGTGGTTGCAGCCATCCAGCCGGGCGGCCTCGTCGAGTTCACGGGGCAGGCCGCGGATGAACTGCACCATCAGGAAGACGAAGAACGCGTCGGTCGCCAGCAGTTTCGGCAGGATCAGCGGAATGAAGGTGTTCGTCAATCCCAGCTGGGAGAAGATGATGTACTGCGGGACGATCACCACGTGGATGCGGCAGCATGATGGTGAGCAACATGATCGCGAAGAACCCGGACTTGCCCTTGAACTGCAGGCGGGCGAAAGCGTAGGCCGCCATCGAGCAGGAGAAGAGGTTTCCGACCACGCAGCCGAGGACCACGATCGCCGAATTGATCATGTAGTGGCCGAATGGGTGCTCCAGCGCGGTCCAGCCGTTGGAATAGTTGTCCCACTGTGGATTGGTGAGCACCAGGCCCGGGTCGTTGAAGATCTGGTCGTTCGACCGCAACGAGCTGACGATCATCCACAGGACCGGGTAGAGCATCACGATGCCGGCGGTGATCAGCAGGAAGTGCTTGAGCAGCTTCGGCAGTCGGCGCTTCGGTACGGAACGCACCGGCCGCTTGCCGGCTTTGACGGCGGTACCGGATTCCATGGAGCCGGTCGGCGGGTTGAGGATGTCAGTCATCGTAGAAGACCCACCGTTTCGAGAAGTAGAAGTTGATGCCGGTGAAGATGGCGATGATCACCAGGAGTACCCAGGCCATGGCGGACGCATAGCCCATCTGCAACTGGCCGAATCCCTTTTGGTACAGGTACAGGGTGTAGAACATGGTCGAGTCGGCCGGGCCGCCGGATCCACCTGAGACGATGAATGCCTGGGTGAACGACTGGAAGGCATGGATGATCTGCAGGACGAGGTTGAAGAAGATGATCGGCGAGAGCAACGGCAGGGTGATCGACCTGAACTTCCGCCACCGGCCGGCGCCGTCGACCGACGCGGCCTCGTAGTACATCACGGGGATCTGCCGCAGGCCGGCCAGGAAGATCACCATTGGCGCGCCGAAGGTCCACACGTTCAGCGTGATCAAGGTGCCGAGCGCGGTATCGGGGTCCGAAATCCAGGCCTGGCCCTGGATACCGAAGAGCGCGAGGAATTGATTGAAAAGGCCGTCGGCACCGAAGATTCGCTTCCACAGGATCGCGATGGCGACACTGCTACCCAGCAGTGACGGCAGGTAGTACACCGATCGGTAGATGGACAGCCCACGGATTCCCTTGTCCAGCACCATGGCCAAGGCCAGTGCGAGAGCGAGCTGCAGCGGCACGGACACGAAGACATAGGTGAAGGTCACCCGCAGCGAGTTCAACAACCGCGGGTCGTGCAGCATGCGGGTGTAGTTGTCCAGGCCGATCCATTTCGGCGCCTGCAACAGGTTGTAGTTGGTGAACGACAGATACAGCGAGGCAATCATCGGCCCGATGGTGATGAAAATCAGGCCCAAACCCCACGGGGTGAGGAACCCGGCCGCCGCCTTGTTGTCCTTGTTCTCCGGACGGATACCGCCTTTGCGGATCGACCCCAGCTCACTCAGTACGGACACGTCAGCCTCCGCTTCCCTAGTGCGCCGAGGGCGGCAATCCCCCGGGCGCCGGTCCTGCCTACGAACAAGAACATCAATCTCTCCCTGGTATCTCCATTGATCGGGATGGGAATGCGGCGTCCCGCAGATCTGCGCGGCGGATTGGGACCGTCAACGCTGGTGGCAGTTCTTGCGTCTGTGTCTGCATATGTAGACATTCGACGCGATATGAGAAGTGTGTCGCTATGTTGCAGAACTGTCAAGGCTGTGATGTCTCGTTCTCGATCTACGGGTAGACCTCTTGCTCGCTGCTGACCCGCCTGCCCACACCGGTACCCGACTGCTCTCCGGGTCCGTCGACGATCCGTGGGCCTTGACCGTTCACCCGACCGCACCGATGGTCTCTGCGCGCTGATTGCTGCGGCTTCGACCACCTGTGGGTGAGCGCCGCCAGGAGGAGCATCGGCTTCTCCCTGTCACTGGAATCTCTGCCTCTTCCACGCTGGGAATTCGGATTCCCACCGTGTATGGTCTGAAGTTACATGGCAGCGCACAGCAGGTCAACCACCGAAATCGGTGGCGATCTTGCACCGGAATCCACGCACAGCGGAGTGAGCACCTGATGACTCGACTGACCACCCGACCGATCACCAGCGGCACTTCCGGGCAGCCGCGCGCTGCGAATCCGGGGCCGACCGCGGTTCGCCCCGCCAGAGTTGCCGTTGTCGGCATTCACGGCCACGGCAGCACCCACGTTCGCAACGCCCTTGACCTGCAGCAGAAGGGCAAGTGCCAACTGGTGGCGGTCGCCGACCCACGGCCACCCGATGCCGGCGCCGTCGGTCCTGACGTGCTGATATTCACCGACCTTGACGCGCTGCTGGCCACCACTGCGGTGGACATCGTCGTGGTGTGCACCCCCATCCACACCCATCGGCAGCTGGCCGAAGCCGCGATGCGGGCAGGGGCGGATGTCCTGCTGGAAAAGCCGCCGGTGCCCACCATGGCCGAGTTCGAACACCTGCTGGCACTCTGCGCGGAGACCGGCCGCAGCTGCCAGATCGGTTTCCAAAGCCTGGGTTCAGCAGGCGGTCTCGGCACTGGCGCTCGCCGTTGCGGCCGGCTCGCTCGGCGCGGTACCGCTGATCTCGACCCGGTGCGCCTGGATACGTTCGGTCGACTACTACCAACGTTCGCGCTGGGCCGGGCACCGCGAACTCGACGGGATCCCGGTGATGGACGGGGTGTTGAGCAACCCGTTCGCGCATGCGGTGGCCACCGCGCTGCGCGTCGACGGATCCACCCGCGTGGAGGATGTGCTGACGGTCGAGACAGATCTCTTTCGCGCCAACAACATCAATTCTGACGACACGTCAACGGTGCAGGGTGACCACGCGGCGGGGTACCACACTGCTCTTCGCCGCCACCCTGTGCTCGCCGGTCGTCGACAACCCGGAGGTGATCGTCGGCGGGACCTCCGCGACGGCCACTCTCTGGTACACCAGCGATGAGATCGCCGTCACCGATCCGGCAGGCGGAACCCTGACCAGCGAGCTGGCCGGCGGCTACGGTCGCGACAACCTCTTGGCGAACCTGTCGATCACCGGGCAGATCCCGCAACCCGGCTGATCGCTGACGTGCGCGAGACAGGTGCGTTCACCGCGGTCCTCGAAGCGCTGCGGCTGGCCCCGCCGCCGGCGGCGATTCCGCGGCGTGGGTCGAATGGCAGCAGGACGAATCCGGCCGGCACGCGGTGGTCGGCGACGTCGGAGACTGGATCCGTCTCGCGGCCGAACGCGGCCAGACCTTCACCGAATTGGGTGCGCCCGTGGACCCGCGGTGCCGACGGCGCCGGAGTCCCCTCGAGCCAAGGCAGATCTGCAGCAGCTACCGGAACTCGAATTGCGGATCGGCCAGATCATCGTGGCGAGCTACGATCCCGGATCTGACACCGCTGCGACTTCGAGCCCGCGGCCGTACCTGCACCCCGTCCGCACGCTGGGCGGCTTCACCGTCACCGATGCCCACCCGGCAGACCACGACTGGCATGTCGGGATCGGAGTTGCCCTGCAGGACGTGAACGGCTGGAACCTGTGGGGTGGGCGGACCTACGTTCGGGATGCCGGGTACCAGTGGTTGGGCGATCACGGCTCGGATCGAGCACGTCCGCTGGAACCAACGGACACCGGGACATGCGGTCGAGGAACTTACGTGGGTCGACGGCCGGGGTCGGCGATCTGCTGCGCGAGCGCCGCGAGTTCCGCTGGGGACCGGCAGCCGCGGGTCGGACAGCAAGGTGGTCGCGCCTGGGTGCTCGAGCTGAGTTTTGCTCTCAGCATTCCGGCGGCAGCGGATTTCGACACCGTCAGGCTGGGCAGTCCCGGTTCCAACGGGCGGGAGGCGGGTGGCTACGGCGGATTCTTCTGGCGGCTCCCCCGCACCGACGAAGCTGACACTCCGCACGCCCGACACGGTCGGCGAGGCGGCCGTGCACGGCACCGTCGCCGACTGGCTCGCGGTGTCACTGCGCACCGGTGATCGACAGCGCAACGATCCTGCTGATGCCGACCGATCCTGTCACGGCCTCCGACAGGTGGTTCGTCCGCAGTTCCGGCTATCCGGGAGTCGGTTCATCCCTGGCCTGGGACAAGCCGGTCGAGGTGGTCCGCTCGCGCCCGGTGCGCCGCGGGTTCCGGGCGATCATCGCTGACGGACGGTGCGATCCGGCGGATCTGCTTGCCGGCACCAACAGTCCCGAGAGAGACCGACCGGTGCCATTCGGCTGATCGAGTGCTTGCTCCATTGGCTGGTGAAAACCGGCGAAACCCTTTGCACCACAGATTTTCTCGTCGTTGACTTCTTGACAATCGGCAACCTGGCGGCAGCGCCTGTTTGCCCATGACCGCCGCACGGATGAATGGCAATCAGGCCACCAGAAGGGAGCTGGACATGATTGACCCGGTCGAGGAACGTGTGCTCATCACCGGTGCCGCCGGAAACATGGGGCGCATGCTCAGGACCAGGCTGGCGACTCCTGGGCGGATCCTCAGGCTGCTGAATCGGTCGCCCGTCCCGCCCGCCGGGCCCGGCGAGGCGGTGGAAACCGTGTCAGCGTCGGTGACGGATTTTCCCGCCGTCCTTGCCGCCTGCGAAGGCGTCGACGCGATCATCCACCTTGGTGGCCTGAGCGGCGAAGCACCCTTCGACGACATCCTGCACACCAACGTTGCCGGCAGTCAGCACGTTCTCGAAGCCGCCCGACGCCAAGGCGTGCGAAAGGTGCTGTTGGCGTCGAGCAACCATGCCGTCGGGTATTTCACCCGTGACTGACGCGCCGGCGGACGGATTGCCGGCGGACCTGTTGCCGCGCCCCGACTCGTATTACGGCTGGAGCAAGACCGCGATGGAGGCCATGGGTCGGCTGTACGCCGACACCTACGGGATGGACGTGTACTGCCTACGGATCGGATCGTGCTTCCCCGTTCCCACGGACGTCCGCCACCTCTCGACCTGGTTCTCGCCCGACGACAGCGGGAGACTGATGGATGCCTGCCTGCGTACCGACAACGGAGGATTTCACCTGATCTGGGGGGTGTCCGCGAACACCCGGCGGTGGTGGTCGTTGAAGGCCGGCGAGCAGGTCGGATACCACCCGGTTGATGACGCGGAGATCTTCGCCGCCGAACTGATCGGAAAGATTCGGTGAGGCCGACCTCGGTCAGCCGCGTTCACCAACTCGTGGGGGGCGGATTGTGCGCGTCACCGCTCGGCGTGCCGCTGGATTAGCACTCACCTATCACTCACCCGCTGCCGACGTGCTAGCTCCCCCAGTAGCTCCAGCCGTGCCTGCGTCGCCAGCCCGAGGTGGTAGAGGTGCAGTTCGTCGGCTCCCGCGGCGACGAGAGCGTCAGTGTGTGCACCGACAGTGCCCGGGTCGATCGGCGGCAGCACGCTCACATAGGCGGCCACCGAGACCGGATCCGGTGCCAGCGATCGGGCGCCCGCGATTGCCCGGTAGGTCGCCGGGACGGCGCTCCACGCCGGAACCAACACCGCGTCAACCTGACTGGCAGCCCGCACCGTCAGAGCCGGCGACGGCCCGGTCGCCCACTGGTCCGGCTGGCCGTGCACCGTGACCCGCACCCCGGGCGCAACCTCTCGCAGGGTCTGCAGTACCTGATCGCGCGCGACGTCCTGGCCGGCGATCCGGGTCGCCAGCAATTCCGCGGCCAATTGTTCACCGAGGATCTCGTCCATCCCCGCTTCACCCGGCAGGACACCGTTCTGCACCGCATCCAGCCCTGCCCGCAGCCGGCCGACGACCTCGGCCGGATCCAAACCCCTGACCAGCCAACACTTCTGGCACGCACGGCAGCAGCACACCGATAGGACACGCGCCGCTGCAGGACCCCAGGCACCCTCGGTCTTCTCGTGGAGACCGTTGTGGGCGACCCCCAATTGTCCACAGCCCTCGATGGACACACCGGAAATCGGCACCTCCCGCACGGCTTCGCCGGCCAGCGTGGACAATGTAGGCAAGGACCTCCTCGTGGGAGACGCACAGCGCATAGGAATAGACGTCTCCGAAGCAATTGCGGACGGCGACATCTGGGCGCTGGGCGCCGAGATACGAGGAATGCGCCAGGATCAACCAGGCGTCGACGGCAAACCCGTGCTCGGTCAGTGCAGTCGTGGCCTCGGCGAACGGATCGTTCGACGCCACCCAACTCGCGGCGACCGGGCGCAAGGCATGCCCCCGCCAGGCCGACTCCCGCACCGGGCGGTAGAGCGCGCTGGACGGTGCCTCGACCAGTCGATGCAGCGGGTGCAGCGGCGTTGCCGCGCGTGCGCCGTGGTAGGTCGCCGCCAGCGCGATATCGCCGACACCAAGCCTTCGCACCCTGGTCGGGAAGGACGGGTCGCCGATGACATCCCACGGGTAGGCGTACCCGACGACCCTGGAGACCTGCTGGGCTCGCGGTCTCGGTGTCGGTGTTGCTGTTGGTGTCGCTAAAGGCAACGCAGGCGTGGATGGAGCCGCAGGGTTGGCCCGTCCCGAGTTCAGCTGTTGCGGTGCTCCCTCGATCAAGGCGTCGTGGCCAGCACTCGCCGGCCGCGCTTCCGCGACGCCAAGGCCGTGCTCTCCCGGAGCACAACCTCGCCGGTGATCGATTTCGTTCGCGCCTTTCCACCGCCGAGCGCCAGTTCCACCGCGGTTTCGCCCATGGACTGCAGCGGCAACCTGACAGTGGTCAGACCGGGGCTGAGATCGCGCAGCGTGGGAATGTCATCGAAACCGGCGACCTGCACGTCCAGCGGAATGCGCAGTCGGGCCTCCCGCACGGCCGTCATCGCGCCGACCGCCATCACGTCGTTGCCCGCCACGAAGCACACCGGCGCAGCGGCGGACGGCTCGAACTCGGCGATCGCCCTGCGGGCCGCGTCGTAACCGCCGTCCCTGGTGAACTCGGCAGTGAGCACACCGCGCGGTTTCACATCATGTTTGCGCAGCGCGCCGATGAACCCGGCTGCTCGATCGGCGGCGCTTGTCAGCTGCGTCGGGCCACTGAGCAGCACGAAGTCCCGGAGACCCTCCCCCACAAGGGCATTGGCGAGGGCAGCCGCCCCACCGCGGTTGTCCGGGATCACCGCGTCGGCACCCGGTATCGCCTGCCCGATCACCGTCAACCGACCGCCGTTGGCCGTGTAGCGGGCGAGGATCGAGGTCAGCCGCCCCGAGGCTTCCACCGCTGCCGGCGTCGTCATTCGTGAGCCGACCATGATGATCGCCTCGGTGCGATGTGCGACGAACGACTCGATGCACCTGACCTCGACGTCCGGACTGCGCATGGTCACGGACAGCATCACCTGACGCTGGCGGGCCGCGGCGGCCAACTGGACCCCGCTGACAATGGCCGAGAAATACGGGTCTGCGACGTCGTGCACCACCAGGCCGAGCAGCCCGGTGGACGCCCTGGCCAGCGCCTGAGCCTGCGCGTTCGGGGTGTAACCCAGTTCCTCCGCGGCGGTGCGAACGGCGTCGACGATGTGCTGAGCAGGCTTGCGCAGTGAGCCGTTGAGCACCCTGGACGCCGTCGGCTGGGATACCCCCGCGCGCATGGCCACATCGGTCAACGTCACCGCGCGGCGGGACGGCGACTCCCCGCCAGATTCCACTGCGGCCATGGGCTCCTCGTTCCGGTGCTGGCTGACGCAAGGATCCTACGTCAGGTCGGCATGCTTTGGGAATGCGGATGCTGTTGACGCCGCACGCGGCAACCACTAGCATCGGGAATGCGCGTTCCCACCTTGTCACTGACACGTCTCGTCGACTCCTACTCGCCTTCCAACCCCGGAGAACCCATGACATCGCCGTCGCCCGTGAAAACCCTGCGTATCGCCATGAATGGCATCACCGGCCGGATGGGGTACCGGCAGCACCTCGTCCGCTCTATCCTGCCGATCCGCGATCAGGGCGGGGTTCTGCTGGAGGACGGCAGCCGCGTGCAGGTGGAGCCGATCCTGTTGGGCCGCAACGCCGAAAAGGTCCGCGAGCTGGCCGACCTGCACGGCGTCAAGTCCTGGAGCACGGACGCCGACTCGTTGATCGCCGATGATTCGGTGGATATCTACTTCGACGCCCAGGTGACGTCCCGCCGCGCGTCCGCGTTGAAGTCGGCGATCGCGAACGGCAAGCACATCTACACCGAAAAGCCCACCGCCGAGACCCTGCAGGAGGCCGTCGGGCTCGCCGCGCTGGCCCGGGATGCCGGGATCACCGCCGGCGTGGTGCACGACAAGCTCTACCTGCCGGGCCTGGTCAAGCTGCGCCGGCTCGTCGACGAAGGCTTCTTCGGCCGGATCCTCTCGCTGCGCGGCGAGTTCGGCTATTGGGTGTTCGAGGGCGATATCCAGCCCGCGCAGCGCCCGTCCTGGAATTACCGGGCGCAGGACGGCGGTGGGATGACGGTGGACATGTTCTGCCACTGGAACTATGTCCTGGAAGGCATTCTCGGCCGGGTGCAGTCCGTGATCGCCAAGACCGCCACGCACATCCCGACCCGCTGGGACGAGAGACGGCCAGCCCTACACCGCGACCGCCGACGACGCCTCGTACGGCATCTTCGAGTTGGAGGGCGGCATCATCGCGCAGATCAATTCCTCCTGGGCGGTGCGGGTGTACCGGGACGAACTGGTCGAATTCCAGGTGGACGGCACCCACGGCTCCGCCGTCGCCGGGCTGAACAAGTGCGTGGCACAGCAGCGGGCCCACACGCCCAAGCCGGTGTGGAACCCCGACCTGCCGGTCACCGAGTCCTTCCGCGACCAGTGGCTGGAAGTGCCCGCCAACGCCGACCTGGACAACGGGTTCAAGTTGCAGTGGGAAGAGTTCCTCCGCGACGTGGTCGCCGGCCGGCCGCACCGCTTCGACCTGATGTCCGCCGCCCGCGGTGTCCAGCTGGCCGAACTCGGCCTTCGGTCATCCGCCGAGGGCCGGCGGCTGGAGATCCCGGAGATCACGCTGTGACTGTGACCAAGACAGCCCCCGCTCACCCCATCGACCTGACCGGCGCTCGAGTGCTGTTGCCGTCCGCCACCGACGGAACGCCGGAGCAGTACCCGCTCGGTACCCCCGGCCCATGGACCCGCCCCGCGCGGCCGATCACCAGCCGCATCGCCTACGCCGCAGCCCATGTGGTGCCGACGGCGTGGGCGGAGAACTCGCCCGGCGCCCCGGCCGATATCGACTGGGACAGCACCCTGGCCTACCGGCATGAGCTGTGGTCCTACGGGCTCGGCGTCGCCGACGCGATGGACACGGCACAACGCGGGATGGGCCTGGACTGGGCCGCCACCCGCGAGCTGATCACCCGCAGCGGCGCCGAGGCGCGCGCCGCGGGCGGCGCGATCGCCTGTGGCGCCGGCACCGACCAGCTTGACCTGGCGGGCCTGCCCGCCGGGCGGGCCGGGATCGCCGCGATCATCGACGCCTACCGCGAGCAGATCGACGTCGTGACGTCGGCCGGGGCCAAGGTCATCCTGATGGCCTCCCGGGCCCTTGCCCGTACCGCCACCGGCGTCGACGACTACCTGCGGGTCTACGAGACCCTGCTCGGCGAGGTCGACAGCCCGGTCATCCTGCACTGGCTGGGCACGATGTTCGACGCGTCGCTGCAGGGTTACTGGGGATCGGACGACATCCCAGTGGCGACAAAGGTTTTCGCCGACCTGCTGCACGCCAATGCCGCCAAGATCGACGGCGTGAAAGTCTCCCTGTTGGACGCCGACCACGAGATCGCGCTGCGAGCGGGCCTGCCGTCCGGGGTCCGCCTCTACACCGGGGACGACTTCAACTACCCGGAACTCATCCTCGGCGACGGCACCCGCCACTCCGACGCCCTGCTCGGCATCTTCGCCGCCATCTATCCCGCGGCGTCCACCGCGCTGCAGGCTCTGGACGCCGGCGACGCACCAAGGGCCAGGGCGATCCTGGATTCCACCCAGGAACTCGGCAGGCACATCTTCTCCGCACCCACCCAGTACTACAAGACCGGGATCGCCTTCCTGGCCTGGCTCAACGGCCACCAGCCCGGGTTCACCATGGTCGGCGGGTTGCAGTCCGGCCGGTCCCTGCCACACCTGGTCGAGACCTTCCGGCTGGCCGACCAAGCGGGCCTGCTCCTCGACCCGGGCCTGGCCGCTCGCCGTCTCGCCGAACTGCTGTCGGTACTCGGCTGGAGGGCCGCGCGATGACCGTCACCGCCCAGCACCGCCCCGAGACGTCCGCCCGACTGCAACGGCTGTCCCTGAACACGGCCACCACCAAGTACTGGACGCTCGCGGCAGGCGATCGACGGCGCCGTGCGAGCGGGTATCCCCGCCCTCGGCGTGTGGCGCGACCGCGTCGCGGAAGTCGGCACCGATCGCGCGGCGCGAATGATCCGTGACGCCGGACTACGGGTGTCAAGTCTCTGCCGCGGCGGCTTTCTCACCGCGGTCGATCCGACCGAGCAGCGAAAAGCGTTGGCCGACAACAAGGCCGCCATCGACGAGGCGGCAATCCTCGGTACCGATGCGCTGATCATGGTGGTCGGTGGCCTTCCGGACGGGGATCGCGACATCGTCGGCGCCCGGCAGCGGGTGGCCGACCGGATTGCCGATCTGGTGCCCTATGCCAAGGAACACGGCGTGCGCCTGGTGCTCGAGCCGCTGCACCCCATGTACTGCGCCGACCGGGCCGTGCTGTCCACCCTGGGCCAGGCCCTCGACCTCGCCGCGCCGCATTCGCCGGACAGCGTCGGGGTTGTCGTCGACACGTTTCATGTCTGGTGGGACCCAGCGGTGGCCGAGCAGATCGCCCGCGCCGGCCAGGAGAAACGCCTGGCCGCGTACCAGGTTTGCGACTGGAATCTGCCGATTGCGGCGGACGCATTGCTGTCCCGCGGCATGATGGGCGACGGGCACATCGACTTTGACCGCATCGGGAGCTGGGTGCGGGACGCCGGGTACACCGGCGACATCGAGGTGGAGATCTTCAACGCCGACATCTGGGCCGCCGATGGTGACCAGGTGCTGGCCACCATGAGCCGCCGATTTGTCGACCTGGTGCTGCCGGCCGCCCAGCACGAGGGGTGAGCCGGGTACGCCACCGAATTGCGACGTGGTTGATCCTGTCGGTGGGTCGATCACCCCGCCGACGAACGGCAGATCACAGGTCCAGCTGTTGCCACTCCACGTTCTGGCTGATCGCGCTCTCGATGTCGTCGATCAACGACATGCGTTCGCCCGAGGGAATGGTCGGCAGATGTGAGCGCAATTCCTTGATCATGGCGCGCTGTTCGGGTTCCTCGCCCAACGCGTACGTCCCCTTGATCGTCTCGAAGAGCTCTCGCTCGGCGGCGTCTTCCTTCGGTTGGTCCGGTTCCACGGCTCCTCCTTCGGGGATCGACGCAAGAGGTGCGCCCACATTCGAGCGCTGCTGGTTTCCTGCGCGTGCCCAGATTACCCGCGGCGCTGGTGGCGGATCCCGTCGCTGGGACGCGGGTTGAGCCCAGGATCAGGCGCAGCGCCGGCGATGAGTTGGCTCCCCCGATCGGGTCTCCTCTCGAGGCCACTCACCACAAGAGGATGGGACGAGCACGCATGGCAAGCACTCTGACGGTGGACATCTTCGTCTCGGTCGACGGTTGGGCGGGGTCGGACGGACTCCCCGGATACTTCGGTTACCTCGGCCCGGAACTCGAGGAATGGATCACCGCCGAGGGCGCCGCACCGCAGTTGGTCGTCCTGGGACGGCGAACGTACCAAGCCCTGGCGGGCCTGCCGGACGAGGCCAAGGACGATTCCTGGCGCCACCTGACCACGATGGACAAGGTCGTGTTCTCCAGAACCCTGCGGCAGGCGGAGTGGCCGAACACCCGGATCTGCGGTGACGATCTGGTTGGCGAGATCCGACGGTTGAAGGCCGACAGCGGCGTCCCCTTGCGCACCATGGGCAGCCTGTCGGTGGCCCGACAGCTGACCAGCGCGGGGTTGGTCGACCGGCTCCGGCTGATGACCTTTCCGCTGATCGCCGGGAACGCCGGGCGCGAAGCGGCCTTTGCGAACATGGCGTCCGCCGACCTGGAACTGGTCGACCATCGATCGCTGGACGGGCGGGTGCTGCTGGTGGAATACCGACCGACCGGAAAGGACATCCCACGAGCCTGACGCCGGTCGCCCCGACGAGGTGACCCTGTTTCGAGCCTGGTACGGCTGACCGATATGCCTGAATAGTCGATATCGCGGAAAACGCCCGCGGCGACCTCGTTCGGCAGCTGACGGTCACATCCAGCGGCGACCTACCGATGGGTCGCGACGTTCAGTCCGTCGAGCAGCGTTGCGAGCCCGAACTCGAACAACGACTCGAGGGTGAGGTCGAGATCCTCGTCCTCGGCAAGTTCGGCGAACATCGGGAAGTCGCCGGAGGCCACGATCGCGGACATCACGCCGTCCTGGGACGCCATCCATTCATGGCTGGTGATGCCGCTATCCTGCTCGGCCTGGGCCTCCGGTTCGAGGTTGACGGCGGTCCCGCGGACGTAGTTGGCCAGGGTGACCGCCATGTGCAGCCGCTCGTTCACGCCGAGTCCGAGGTCGGCCAGGATGGCCATCGCCCTTTCGGTGTGGGCCATGGCGCTGGGGATGAGCTGCGGCCGGGTCATCGACACCCACTGCGCCAACCATGGGTGGCGTTGGTAGGTGGACCACTGGAGTCGGCACAGCGCCTCCAACCCGGCCCGCGCGTCGGCCGGCCTGGCCGGCAGCGGATAGCGGGCAAACGTGCTTTCCACCATCAGCATCAGCAGGTCGTCCTTCCCGCGGACATGCCGGTAGAGAGACATGGTCGCCGTTCCCAGCTCGGCGGCCACCCGGCGCATGGACAGCGCGGCCAGTCCCTCCGCATCGGCGACCTCGATGGCGGTCACGACCACGCGCTGCCTGCTGAGCGCGGCCTCCGGAGCGGCAGGTGGAGCCGACGGTGATTCCGGCTGGGCAGGTCCGGGCGGCGCCGGGTCGCGCCGATCGCTACGGCCAGGGCGACCGGGCGCAACCACCGTGCCAACCCCGGGCACGGCGCGCACCAGGCCCTGCTGCCGCAGGGTGGTCAACACCCTGGTCGCCGTCGCCATGGCGACCCCCCACTCCCTGACGATCTGCCGCGTCGAGGGAACCCGATCACCGTCGGCCAGTTCGCCGGTCGCGATCCGCCCGGCGATCTCGGCGGCTATCCGCGCCGACACCGAGTCGGTGGTGGCCACGAGGTCTGTCACCTTCCTCCTGTCTCCAGTCCTGTTTCCAGCGTGCTGCGCACTAGTGCACCTGCCGTTTTCCACGATAGCAGTGCTGCCGGCCATGGGTGATTGCCCGTCCCCTGCCGTTCTCGATTCGGTGCACTATTGGGTGCACTAGTCGTTGTGCAGCACATGCTTTCGTCGTCGGGCAATTACTCTTGCCACCCGCCGCCCATTGTGTTTACGGTGTACGCATCACTCAATACACCGTACGCACGATGGTTCAGTTCAGCGAGGAGTCCACTCATGCATCACCGACAGCGCGAGAATCCGTTCGCGATCGAGGCACACGGCCTGCAGAAGACCTTCGGCGCTCTGCGCGTCCTGGACGGCGTCGATCTGACGGTGCCGCGAGGCACTGTCATGGCGCTGCTCGGGCCGAACGGCGCGGGCAAGACGACCACCGTGCGGATTCTGGCGACCCTGCTGCGGCCCGATGCCGGGCGGGCCACCGTCGCCGGCTTCGACATCGCCCGGGAACGGCGTGACGTTCGCCGGAGCATCAGCCTGACCGGGCAGAACGTGGCCATCGACGAGTTGCAGACCGGTGAGGAGAACCTGCGGATGATGGCCAGGTTGACGGGGTTGACCGGTCGGCAGGCGCGTCGCCGGGCCGCGGAAATGCTGGAGCGGTTCGATTTGCAGGGCGCCGGCGGGCGTCGGGTGGCGACCTACTCCGGCGGCATGCGTCGGCGCCTTGACCTGGCATCCGGTCTCGTCGGGCACCCGTCGGTGATCTTCCTCGACGAACCGACCACCGGCCTCGATCTACAGAGCCGCCAGGCCATGTGGGAGGTGATCGCCGATCAGGTCAGCACCGGGGTCAGCGTCCTGTTGACCACCCAGTACCTGGAGGAGGCCGACCACCTCGCCGACAGCATCGCCGTTGTCGATGGCGGCCGGGTGGTCGCGGCCGGTACCTCCGCCGCGCTCAAGCGCCAGATAGCAGACCAGCGGCTGGATCTCACCCTGTCCGACGACCGCACGTTCCGGACTGTGGTTGATCTGCTGGGCGGCCGGGTGATCACCGCCGATCCTGAGCAGCGGGTGGTCAGCGTGCCCACCGACGGTGTCGCGTCCGGCATTCGTCGCCTGCTGGACGAAGTCGACCCCGGAGGTGACGGAATCACCGGATTCGCGGTGCACACGGCGACGTTGGACGACGTCTTCCTCGCGCTCACCGGCAGCAATCCCCGTCAACCGACCGCCGAAACGAGCACCACCGACGGGTCGGCCACCGTCACGAGTGATGTGGAGCCCGCCCATGTCTGACGTCGCCATGCCGAACACCCTTGCCGGGCAACGAGGGTCACTGGCCATCCTGATCAACGACTCGATCGCCATGGTGGGCCGTTGCCTTCGGCTGAGCCGGCGCAATCTGGAGGTGCTGCTGACCTCGCTGATGCTGCCGGTCATCCTGATGCTGCTGTTCGTCTACCTGTTCGGCGGGGCGCTGAACACCGGCGGGCCGTATGTCTCGTACGTGGTGCCGGGTGTTCTGGTGCTGTGCGCTGGTTTCGGCTCGGCGAGCACGGCGGTGGCGGTCAGCCAGGACATGCACGGCGGGATCATGGATCGATTCCGATCGCTCGACGTCAACGGCGCCGCGGTGCTGTCCGGTCAGGTCGCGGCCAGCCTGGTGCGCAATGTCGCGTCGACCATCCTGGTATTCGGGGTCGCCTTTCTCATCGGCTTCCGGTCGCAGGCCGGTCCACTCGGCTGGCTGGCGGCCGGCGGAATCCTGCTGCTGTTCATCGTGACCATCTCCTGGTTGGCCGCACTGGTCGGGTTGGTAGCCCGAACACCGGAGGCGGCCAACGGGTTCACCTTCTTCCTGATGTTCCTGCCCTACGCCAGCAGTGCTTTCGTGCCGATCGCCACCATGCCCACGTGGCTGCAGGGCTTCTCCGCTCATCAGCCGATCACCCCGATCATCGAGAGCGTTCGGGGGTTGCTCAACGGCACCCCGATCGGGAACGCCCCGATGCAGGCCATCGTCTGGTGCGTCGGTATCCTCGTGGTGTCGGTGGGGCTGTCCGGTGTTGCCTTCCGGCGCCGCACGCGCTGAGCCGCGGGGCCGGTGACGGCTACCGCCAGCCGAGCGCGGGGGCGACGTGGCGCAGCACGCTGTCCAGCAGGTGTGCGTTGTAGTCGACGCCGAGTTGGTTCGGGATCGTGAGCAGCAGGGTGTCCGCGGCCGCGATGGCCTCGTCCTCGGCGAGATCGCCGATCAACTGCTCCGGTTCCCCGGCATAGGTCTTGCCGAATCGGGCGACACCCCCGTCGAGATGGCCGACCTGGTCCCTGCCACCCGACTCCCGACCGAAGTACGCGCGATCGGTGTCGCTGACGACCGGGAAGATGCTGCGGCTCACCGAGATTCGCGGCTCACGGCGATGGCCGGCGACTTTCCAGGCGTCCCGGAACCGCTGGATCTGTTCGGCCTGCAACTGGTGGAACGGCACCCCGGTGTCCTCGGTGAGCAGCGTCGAGCTCATCAGGTTCATCCCCTGCTCCGCGGTCCATTCGGCCGTTGCGCGGGATCCGGCGCCCCACCAGATCCGATCCCGCAGTCCCGGCGAGTGTGGCTCCAGCCGCAGCGGACCGGGCGGGTTCGGGAACATCGGCCGCGGATTGGGCTCGGCGAAGCCCTCGCCCTTGATCACCTCGAGGAACACCCGGGTGTGTTCACGAGCCATGGCGGCGTGATCGGAACCCGTGGCGGGTTCGTAGCCGAAGTAGCGGAAGCCGTCGATCACCTGTTCCGGTGACCCCCGGCTGATGCCGAGCTGGAGGCGGCCGCCGGAGATCAGGTCCGCCGCTCCCGCGTCCTCGGCCATGTAGAGCGGATTTTCATAACGCATGTCGATGACGCCGGTGCCGATCTCGATCCGACTCGTCCTGGCGCCGATCGCCGCCAGCAGCGGGAACGGGGACGCCAACTGGTTGGCGAAGTGGTGTACCCGGAAGTATGCGCCGTCCGCACCGAGTTCCTCGGCCGCGACCGCGATCTCGATGGACTGGAGCAGGGCGTCGGATGCCGAACGAGTCTGCGACTGCGGCGACGGCGTCCAGTGTCCGAACGACAGGAACCCGATCTTCTTCATGCCTCAAGCAAGTACACAAGCTCCGCGGTTAGGCAAATCCCGCCCGCCGGAGCGAGCCGCCGACTCCCGAGACGGTGACTGTCTGTGTAGGTACTAGTACCAATGTGCAATACCGCCGGGTCGCGATGACTGACAGGGTCAGCACAAGCCGAGACAGAGATCGACTACCCGGGGGCCTCCATCAGTCGCCCTTCTCACTTCCAGGAGGAAAAATGCGCATCACACCGGTTCTTCGTACCGCGGCTCTAGCGGCCATCGTGTCTGTCGGTTTGATCGGCCAGGCCGTTTTCGCTGACGCGGCGGGAGCCGTCACCGCCGTCAAGAGCGAGCTGAAGAACGGCGCCCTTCGCCTCGAAGGGCATAGCTCCCCCGGCGTGTGGGTCATCGCCACGTCGACCACGAGCATCGCCGGAATCCGGGCAGACAGCAGCGGTTCGTACCGTATCGAGGCAAGCGACTTCACCGCTCCGGACTGCAAGGTCACGATCTCGGACTCGCTGACGCCAACGGCCACGGTCACGTTCCCTGACTGCACTCCGTCGGTGACACCGGTGCCGACCACTCCGGAACCGCCCACCGGCGGATGCGCGATCGTCCCCCAGCCGCCGGTGACGGTGGCCGCCGGACTGTCGACGGCGGTCAACTTCGACACCACCGGGTGCAACACCACGTTCGACAGCGGCGCCACCCCCACACCGGTGCAATGGACAGTGGTGGCGGGCAGCATTCCGACCGGAATGACCGGGCCGATCTCGCAGGGGACAACGGGCGGCAACATCATCGGCACGCCCAGCTCCCCCGGTACCTACCAGTTCACCCTGCAGGTCACCGACCAGGTCGGCGCCGTCGATCAGGAGAACCTCACCGTCACCGTTGAGTAACCAGCGAGAGTGAGTCGCGAGAGCACCATTTCCCGCGGGTATTCCCCGGAGTAATTCCTCGACAAAATTCCCCTCACGACGCCCTGCACCTGCATCGGACACCTTCCGAGTTGGTGCAGGGCGGCCGCGTGCCGGTCAGAAGTTCTCCCCGGTTCGCCAGCCCATCTCCTGCAGGACCATCGAGTTGCCGTCCGGGTCCGTGAACCCGGCGTACTTGACCCCGCCGCCCACGTCCAGCACGTCGCCGACCGCTACCCCGCGGCCGATCAATTCATCGCGGGCCTGATCGATGTCCGGGACCACGAGGTGCACACCCTTCTGCGTTCCGGGCGGCATGTCGGAGATGCCGGTCAGACCGGTACCGAAGGCGATCGAGCAGGCGGAGCCGGGCGGGGTGAGCTGTACGAATCGCACCCCGTCCGCCGGCCGCACGTCGACGTCAAGGACGAACCCGACCTTGTCGGTGTAGAAGGCCTTGGCCCGGTCGACGTCGGTGACGGGCACCGGCACGAGCTCGAGTTTCATGTCCATGAACAGGGTCCTTTCGGTTGTCGTCAGTGTCCCGGGGACGGATGTCGCAGCGAGCACAGTCTCCGCCTTCGCACGTCAGCGGTCGACGGTTCGCCGCGCGCGGCCTTCCAGGTAGGTCCGTTCGGGCAGGTTCAGGGTCATGCGGGCGGCCAGTTCATACTGCTCACGGGCCAGTTCCGGGTGGCCGCCGAGCTCGAGCAGGTGGCCGCGGACGGCGGAGACCCGATGCTGCCCAACGAGTGTCGGCTCGGCGCGGCGCAGCGCTTGCAGACCGACCTCCGGGCCATGAACCATCGCCACCGCAACGATCCGGTTGAGAGTCACCATCGGGCCGGGAGCCAACGTCACCAAGATGTCGTAGAGGCCCAGTATCTGCGGCCAGTCCGTGTCGGCGGCGCTGGGTGCTTCGTCGTGAACCGCGGCGATGGCGGCCTGCACCTGGTACGGGCCCATCGTCGAGGTGGGCAGCGTGCTGGTCAGCAATGCGCTGCCCTCTGCGATGAGAATCCGATTCCATCGGCTGCGGTCCTGTTCAGGCAGCGGGATGAGACCACCGGCGGCCGTCGTCCTGGCTGCCCGCCGGGCGTCGGTGAGCAGCATGAGGGCGAGCAACCCGGCCACCTCACCCTCGCCGGGCATCGCGGCCCGCAACTGCCGGGTGAGCCGGATGGCCTCCGCGCTGAGCTCCACCCGGTGCAGGCTGGCCCCGGAACTCGCGGTGTGCCCCTCGTTGAAGACCAGGTAGAGCACCTGCAGGACGGCGGTCAATCGCGCCGGTCGCTGGGCCGCGTCGGGCATGGTGAACCTTGCCCCGCTCTCCCGGATCCGCGCCTTTGCCCGGGTGATGCGCTGCGCGACCGTGGACTCCGGCACCAGCAGCCCCCGGGCGATCTCCGATGTGGTCAACCCGCCCACCGCCCGCAGGGTCAGCGCAACCTGGGACACCAGGGTGAGCGCGGGGTGGCAACACAGGAACAGCAGCGTCACCGAGTCGTCCCGGTCACCGATGGCCGCCGACGCAGCGTCCTGGTCGGTCGCCATGGCGTCGGCGACGGCGTGTTCTCGCCGTCGACGGGCGGTATCGCTGCGCCAGATCTCGATCCATCGCCTGGTCGCGACCGTGATCAGCCAGCCCTGCGGATTCGCCGGGACGCCATCGATCGGCCAGCGCTCGGCCGCCACCATCAGGGCTTCCTGCACGGCGTCCTCACAGAGGTCGAAACCCTGATGCCGGCGGGCCAGGTTGGCCAGCACCGGCGGTGCGAGCTGCCGCAGCAGTTCATCGATCGACCGGTCCGGCTGGGACGTGCTCACTCGTCGAGCATGCTTCGATCGAAGACCGGACGCACCTGAACATGGTTGAACTCGGCGTCCGGGACTCGGGCGGCGATGCCGATTGCCTCGTCGATGTCGGCACACTCCACCAGGTAGAACCCGGCCAGGTGCTCCTTCACTTCAGCGAACGGACCATCAGTGGCGACGATCGCACCGTCGCGAACGGTCACCTGTTTCGCTGTTTCGACGGGGGCCAGCCCCGCTGAGGTCACCAGCTGCCCCGAGTCGAGCAGTGCGTCGGTCAACGCGAAGTGTGCCCGGCCGAATTCCTCCCGCTCCTCATCGGTCAGGGTCTCCCAGTGCGCGAGTGAGGTCGGATTGCTCTGCACCATGATCAGGTACTTCATCGGCTTGCCTCCACGATCTTCGACGGCTTCTCTTCTTCCTGATGTCGAAACTGCCCGACCGGTTTCGACATCGTGGTGTCAGCGCCCGCACCGGGCACCCACCAGCAGGAGGATCCCATGGACGACGAAACAGCCATCCGCACCGTGATAAACGACCGGACCACCGCGATGCGGACCGGCGACGCCGCAACGATCTGTGCCACCTACGCACCTGGGGCCGTGGTCTTCAGCCTCGCACCACCGCTGGTACAGCCACCCGACGGCGCCCGGGATATCGCCGAACTGCAGGCCTGGTTCGATGAGAAGGGCGGCGGCGTCTGGTCCGATTTCCGCGATCTGCACATCACGGTCGACGGTGATCTCGCACTGTGCACCAGCCTGCACAGCATGGGCGCGCCGCCGGAATCGCCGCAGCCGTTCAGTATGTGGTACCGGTCGACCCTGGGACTCCGCCGCGACGAGGGCGAGTGGCTGATTGTCCACGAGCACACCTCGACGCCGTTCCACATGGACGGATCCATGCGCGCCGCCACCGACCTGCAACCCTGACCACCGCCGCGGCGTGCGCGCTGTGTGCTGATCGTGCTCAACCGTCCTGTTAATCTGCCGCCCATGATCCCGAGCAATGACGACCTGATTCACCAGGCTCGTGCGGTGGTCTGGGACAGAAAGCTTGCCGGCGACAACACGGCGGGTGGCGTCGGCGCGGCCCTCGTCACCCGCCTGGGCAATATCTATCTGGGCGTCTGCATCGACACCGGCTCTGGAATGGGCTTCTGTGCCGAGCATGCAGCCGTGGCAGCGATGGTGACAGCACGTGAATCCAGCATTGCCAAGGTCGTGGCAGTCTGGATCGACAAGGACGGCAAGCTATTCGTCCTCCCGCCCTGTGGTCGGTGCCGGGAGTTCATGAGTCAGATTGACGAGTCGAACCTCGACACAGCAGTCGTCCTGGGCCGGGATCAGGTGGCGCCATTGCGGGAACTCCTGCCTTTTCATGAATGGCCTGAGCCTTACTCATGAATTCGCGCCTGTCGGAATTCACGCCTGTCGGAATTCAACGGTGGAAGGGAAGCGGCCGGTGCGCGCCAACGGCATCACCTACGACACCGGGTTCGTCCTGCACGGGGAGAACTCCCGAAAGCGCTTCGACCCTCAGCTTGTGCAGCGCGAGTTGCGCATCATCCGTGACGATCTGCACTGCACCGCGGTGCGGGTGACCGGCGGCGATCCGGATCGGATCGAACTGGCAGCGTCTTTCGCCGCCGACCTTGGCCTTGAGGTCTGGTTCTCGCCCTATCCCATCGAGCTGACCACCGACGAACTGCTCGCGCTGTTGGCTGACTGCGCCGAACGGGCGGAACGACTCTGCAGGCGGGGCGGCGAGGTCGTATTCGTCGCCGGGGCCGAGTTGACCCTGATGAACGTCGGCTTCCTGCCCGGCACCTCATTGAGTGAGCGCGTCGAACTGCTGACCGGCCAACCGCGTCAGCTGGCGGAGCTCATCGCCACGGCCAGCGCTCGCCTCAACGAATTCCTGGGCGTCGCGACAGCTGTTGTCCGCGAACGGTTCCGCGGCCGAGTCAGCTACGCGTCGATACAACTGGACCGCGTCGACTGGAGTCCCTTCGACATCGTGTCGGTCGATCTCTACCGGTCGGCCGAAATCGCCGACCAGTTCGCCGCAGGCGTCCGCACACTCGTCGCACCGGGCAAACCCGTGGCGATCACCGAGTTCGGTGCCGCCACCTTCCGGGGCGCGGGCGACCGGGGCGCTCGCGGTCTGGAGATCGTCGAGCATCCCGAACGCGGGGCGGCGGCTCGGCTGGACGGCGAGTACGCCCGCGACGAGGCCGGCCAGGCGGCGTATCTGCGCGAATTGTTGGAGATCTTCGACGCCGAAGGAATCGACAGCGCCTTCGTGTTCCTCTTCGCCCTCTACGACCACCCGCACCGACCCGACGGCGACCCCCGCGACGACCTCGACCTGGCCAGCTACGGCATCGTCAAGGTGTTCGAGGACCGTTACGGCGACACCTACCCCGACATGCCATGGGAACCCAAGGCTGCCTTCGCCACCGTTGCCGAGTTCTACCGGGATCGGACGGTCAGGACTGGATGAACGCCAACAGGTCCGCGTTGATCGTCGCTGCCTGGGTGGTCGGCATGCCGTGCGGGAAACCGGAATACGTCTTCAGCGTGCCGTTCTGCACGAGCTTGGCGGACAGCGGCCCGGAGTCGGCGTACGGGACGATCTGGTCATCGTCGCCGTGCATCACCAGCACGGGCACGGTGATCTTCTTGAGATCCTCGGTGAAGTCCGTCTGGGAGAACGCGACGATTCCGTCGTAGTGAGCCTTCGCCCCGCCCATCATCCCCTGCCGCCACCAGTTCTGGATGATCGCCTCGGAGGAGGCCACGCCGGGCCGGTTGAACCCATAGAAGGGTCCCGACGGCAGCGCCCGGTAGAACTCCGAACGGTTGGCCGCCAGCTGGGCCTGCAGATCGTCGAAGACGCTCTTCGGCAGACCACCGGGGTTGGCGTCTGTCTGCACCATCAGCGGCGGCACCGCGCTGATCAGCACCGCCTTCGCGACGCGGCTCTCCCCGTGGCGGGCAATGTAGTGCACCACCTCACCGCCACCGGTGGAGTGGCCAACGTGGACGGCGCCGGAAAGATCGAGATGGGCCGTCAACTCGGCCAGATCGTCGGCGTAGTGGTCCATGTCGTGGCCGTCGCTGGTTTGCGTGGACCGCCCGTGCCCCCGTCGATCGTGCGCGATGACCCGAAACCCGTGCTGCAGGAAGAACAGCAGCTGGGTGTCCCAGTCGTCGGCCGAGAGTGGCCAGCCGTGGCTGAAGACGATCGGCTGACCGGTACCCCAGTCCTTGTAGAAGATCTCCGTGCCATCGCTCGTGGTGATCGTGCCCATGCACTGCCTCCGTCGGTCGGGAAGGGTGCCAACAAGTTCAAGCCACGCAGCATAAACCTCGGCCCGCGCGGCATCGAGTCGAGCGATCCTTCCGGCCGCGCCGTCGCAGGCGGTCGCCGCGATGGGGATGTCCGTGAAAGATTCTTCCGGCGGGGTGTCCTACCGGGTCCGGCCCGTTCGTGGTCTGGGTGAGGGCAGCCGCGGTGGTTGCCCACCACGGGACAGAGATGGAGACGAAGATGAAGCTCACGGTCAACACATTCCTCAGCATCGACGGCGTCATGCAGGCACCCGGAGGGCCGGACGAGGACCGGACGGGCGGTTTCGACCGCGGGGGCTGGGTCGTCCCCTTTGTCGACGAGGACTTTGGCGGAGTCGTCAGCTCATGGTTCGCCCAGACCGACGAGATCCTGCTGGGCAGGACGACCTACGACATGATGCAGACGTTCTGGTCCCAGGTGACGGACCCGGACGATCTGGTGGCCGCGAAACTGAACAACCGCCCCAAGCACGTCGTGTCCAGCACGCTGCGGAACCCGTCCTGGCACAACACCTCCGTCATCGCCGGTGACGTCGTCGCCGCGGTGGAGCAGCTGAAGGCAAAGCCCGGCGGCGAGCTCCAGGTGCACGGCAGCTGCGGACTGGTGCACACCCTGCACGATGCCGGCCTGGTCGACGAGTACCGGTTGGTCATCTTCCCGGTGATCATCGGCACCGGGAAGCGGCTGTTCCCGGACGGCAGTGTGCCCGGCTCGCTGACCCTCATCTCGTCGACGACGACCTCCACCGGCGCTGTGGCGCTGACCCTGCAGCCGGCCGGCGCGGTGAGCGTCGGCGACATCGAGGTCGTGGACGGCCGGGAGGTCACCCGCACCGCCTGACCGGTTCCGCACCGAAAGTCCATCCCGGCAACGCGTCCCACCGAACCCCCCAGCACACCGAACCCAGCGATCCGCGCACCACCAAACCGAGGAGCACACCATGGCCCAGTACCTGCTTTCCGTCCACGGCAGCGACACCGACCCCATCCCGGACAACATCGAGGAGATGTACGCAACCGTCGCGAAGTTCAACGCCGAGGTCCAGGCCTCCGGCGCGTGGGTGTTCGCCGGCGGCTTGAACCCCGCCTCCACCGCGACCGTCATCGATGCGACGGGCGCCGGAGATCCCGTCATCACCGACGGGCCCTACCTGGAGTCCAAGGAGCACCTCGGTGGCTTCTGGATCGTCGATGTCGCCGACCTGGATGCGGCGTTGGACCTGGCCCGCCGAGGGTCGGCGGCCTGCCGCGGACCGGTCGAGGTCAGGCCGTTCCAGCCCGAGCCGGGCGCCTGAGCGACTCGTGCCGGAATCCGGTCGCGCAGAACTCGACCGCGTCTTCCGCGAGGAACACGGTCGGGTCGTCGCCACCCTGGCTCGCCGCTTCGGTGACATCGACATCGCCGAGGAAGCCGCCCAGGAGGCGTATCTCATCGCTCTGCGACGGTGGCCCGAGTCCGGCCCGCCCCCGAACCCGGGGGCCTGGCTGACCACGACCGCCTACAACAAAGCGATCGACCGGATCCGGCGCGAGTCGACCCGCGACTCCCGACACGCCCAAGCAGCCATGATCAACGACGTCGGCGACCCCGACGATCCAGAAGTCTCCTCGGTGGTGGACGACCGGCTCCGGCTGATGTTCACCTGCTGCCACCCGGCACTGGCCACCAGTGCGCAGATAGCCCTCACCCTTCGCCTTCTCGGCGGGCTGAGCGTCGCCGAGATCGCCGCCGCCTTCCTGGTCGACGAGGCGGCCATGGCCAAGCGACTCACCCGCTCCAAGCAGAAGATCAAGGCGGCCAGGATCCCCTACCGGGTGCCCGCGGACGCCGAGCTTCCCGGCCGACTGCGTGGCGTCCTCGCCACCCTGTTCCTGGTGTTCAACGAGGGCTACCTGCCTTCCGCACCGTCCGGCCCGCCGCCCGAGACTGACGGCGCGCCAACGGAAACGGTTGAAGGCAATGTGGCGAAACCCGAGGACAGAGTGCTCCGCACCGACCTGTGTGCCGAGGCCATTCGATTGACCAGAATTCTTGCCGCACTCATGCCGGACGAACCCGAGGTGCTCGGCTTGCTCGCGCTGATGCTGCTGACGGACGCGCGTCGGCCCAGCCGGTTCTCCGGAGGCACCCTGGTGGCGCTCGCGGACCAGGACCGCTCGCGCTGGGATCACGACCTCATCGCCGAGGGGCACGACATCGTCCGTCGCTGCCTGCGCCGCGGGCGACCCGGCCGCTATCAGATCCTTGCGGCCATCAACGCCGTGCACACCGACGCCCGGACCGTCGGGGAGACCGACTGGCGACAGGTCGTCGCGCTCTACGACCAACTGCTCGTGGTGGATCCCAGCCCCGTCGTAGAGCTCAATCGGGCGATCGCGATCGCGGAGGTCGACGGTCCCGGCCACGCGCTCGAGATCCTCGACAGCCTCCCACTGCTGGGCTACCACCCGTACCAGGCAGCACGAGCCGACCTGCTCCGCCGAGCCGGCGATACCCGGGCCGCTGCCACGGCCTACGAGCGGGCCATCGAACTCGCGAACAACCCCGGGCAACGCGCGTTCCTCCGCGGCCGACTGGACGAGTTGGGTCGCCCGTCACCCGGCGACTGACCATCGCTGCGTACGGTTGACTGTCGGCGGCGAACCCGGGCGCCGTCCGTCGGTCTAGCTGGGAGGCTCCATGCCCTACCGCGATCCCGCCATCACCAAGGCGGGCCTGGTCGGCGCCTACCTGGGTTGGGCACCCCGGTGAACGCCACGCCGGAAGTTCCGCCTTATCAGGAACTCGCCGCACATTACGACGAATTCCTCGGCGAGCAGGCCTTCCGGAACATGCGGAAGACGTTCGACTGGATGGTCGCCCGGTACGGGCTGAAGTTCCGGTCCGCGGCCGACATCGGCTGCGGGACAGGCACTTTTGTGGACTACCTGCTGCGGGCCGGTGTCGATCCGGTGTGGGGAGTCGACCGTTCGCCGGAGATGCTCGCCCAGGCGGTGGCGAAAAACCCCACCAATGCGGCGCGTTTCCTGCTGCAGGACCTGCGTGAACTCCGCCTCCCGCACCGGGTGGACCTCATCACCTGCCAATTCGAGACGCTGAATTACCTGCTCACCGACGCGGACCTGCGCGCCGCATTCGCCGGCTTCGCGGACGCACTCACACCCGACGGGGTTGCCCTGTTCGATGTTGCTGCCCGGCGACACGCCGAGCCGGAACCAGCCCGACGGATCGAGTTCTCCCAGTTCGCCAACGACACGGTGTCCATCCGCTCCCGCTACGACGCAGAGCGGTTCCTGCAGGTGGCGCGCGTGCGGGTCGGCTCGTCGGCGGCGGCGCAGTCCGAGCGACACGTGCAGCGCCTGCACACCATCGACGACGTCACGGCTGCCCTCGACGGCAGCGGGCTGGAGATCCGGGCGATGCACGATTGCGCCGATCCGGAGCGGCCCGCTCAGCCGGCCGAGAGCGTGGTCTTCCTGGTCGGCGTGGTCGCGCCGAGATGACCGACCACGAAACGGCTCTCCGGGGTGCAGGAGCTACCGTCGAGACGAGGGCATCGCTGGTCGACGGGATCGTCCTCTGGGTGCGCCGGCTCGTTCCTGACCCGGACAGGGCGGAGCGGCTGGCCGACGACCTGCTGGCCGCATTCCCGGCGGCTGACGGGCCGGGCAAGCCTGTCACCGAGCGGACCCTCCGGGATATCGAGGAGGTCTGTCACCGCACCGCCCGTCACCTCACGCTGGAGTTCCAGCCGCGCGCCGTGCCCGATATCGAGGTCGTCGGCTGGCCGGCGGTCCCGGAACAGGTGATCCGCCGTCGCGCGGGCTTCCTTCGCCGCGTGCAGCGGTTCGACAACGGTTGTGGTCTCTTGCGTGTCGACGGTTTCGACAGCATCGAGTTCGCCGCGGACTACGCGCTGGGAGCCTTCTCGGTGCTGCGCGGCGTCGACGGGCTGATCGTCGATCTACGCCACAACGGCGGCGGCGAGGTGGCCACCCTCATCCTGTTCGCCGAGTTCCTGCTCGGCACCGGGATCGAGCGGCTGTCCACCGTCCAGTACCGCGACCGGCCCGACCGCCAATGGTGGACGTCCGGCAACCTGGGCACGGCACACCTGCCTCGTGACGTCAAAGTGGCCGTCCTGATCGGACCCGGTACGTACTCCAGCGGCGAGGCGTTGGCGTATCACCTTCATACCCGAGGCAGAGTGCGCCTTTTCGGGCACCGGACACCGGGCGCAGCGGACCACGTGACACCGGTTCGGGTGACGCCGTCGGTCGTCGCCCTCATCCCCGAGGCAACCACGATCGATGCCGTCAGCGGGACGAACTGGGAGGGGACGGGGGTGGTCCCCGATGTCAGCTGCGCCGAACCCGGCACCGGCGGCACCGATGGCACCGATGGCACCGACAACGCGGACAGCACAGCGGCAGCGGCCATGGCCTGGCTGAAAGGAACCGAGGCATAGTGTCCATGGGCATCCACAGCGACGGCGTCGCGGAAGGGAATCTCATGGCTGACCACGGGATGCGAACCGGCACGGCAGAACTCCGCTCGGCGGGACCGATCACCTTCGGGCCCGACGGGATCCTCTTCCTCGCCGACAATGTCGGCGCATCGGTGTTCGCCGTCGACGTCGGCGAGGCGACCACCGATGCGGCGGCGGCGCCGCTCGACCTGGCGAATGTCGACGTCCAGCTCGCGTCCTACCTCGGCACCGACCCCGAGGACATCACCATCAGGGACCTTGCGGTTCATCCGCTTTCGCACAACGTGTACCTGTCTGTCCAGCGCGGACGGGGCGACGCGGCCCGGGCTGTGCTGATCCGGATCGACCACGTCGACGGCTCCGTCGTCGACGTGCCACTCGAAGATGTACCTCTCGCGCAGACAATGATCACCGACGCCCCGGCCGACGACGACGAGCGGCTCGACATCACCCTGCCCATGGATGACGAGGGCGAGGAGCTCGATGTCAGGGGACGGAAGATCCGCATCCTGCGTCGCCCGATCCGCACGTCGACGATCACCGACATGGCGTACGTGGACGGCTCACTGCTCGTCGCCGGCCTGTCGAACGAAGAGTTCTCCTCGAAGCTGCGGCGGGTCCCGTTCCCGTTCGCCGATGACGGCAACGGCGTCAGCTTGGAGATCTTCCACGTCTCGCACGGCAAATGGGAGACCGCCGCACCGATCCGCAGCTTTGTGCCCTACGACCGTGGTCGGGCCATTCTGGCGAGCTACACCTGCACGCCGGTCGTCCATTTCCGACTCGCGGACCTCATCCCGGGCACCAAGGCCGTCGGTCGGACCGTGGCCGACCTCGGCGCCATGAACCAGCCTCTCGACATGATCTCGTTCCTGCAGAACGGCGAGGAGTACCTGCTCGTCGCCAACTCCTCGCACGGCCTGCTGAAGATCGCCTGCCGCGACATCGACGCCCAGGCGCCGCTGACCGAACCCACTGAACCGACCGGGGTTCCCCGGGAGGTCGAGGACCTGCATGGGATCACCAAGCTGGCCAACCTCAACGACAGCTTTGTGCTGGCCCTGCAGCGCGACGACGACGGACGTCAGCACCTGCGCTCGCTGAAGACGTCCTCGCTGTAGCCGCCGTAGTTCGCACACCGGAAAACCCCTAGCCGGCAAGCACTCTCCATGATCGATGCCTCGTGGTCGAGCCTGGGCGGCGCGGACTGCATCCGCGTTCGTGGCCTGGCGCGCGGCGTGCGACCGCGCGTGCTGCCGGCGACAGCTGCCGCGACCGTCGCAGCTGGATCGATGGCGGGGCGGCTGGTGGTGGACGGGGCCGACATGTGCTTCCTGCCGCGGTTCGGTTTCGTAGCGGGCACGACGTACACCGTGACGACCGACGGCCTGACGACCAACACCGTGACGACCAACACCGTGACGACCGACGGCGTGACGACCGACGGCGACGCAGCGGTACGGCTCGTTCGCCCGCGACCGGACGCCGCCGCGATCACCGAGGTGCTGGCCATCTACCCGACCGCGACCGAGGTGCCGCGCAACCTGCTGCGGTTCTCCGTCTGGTTCAGCGCGCGGATGAGCGAGGGACGTGCGGCCGCACACATCCGGCTGCTCGACGAGGTCGGTGGAGTGATCGCCGGCGCCCTGCTGCCGACCGAGTACGAGCTGTGGGACACCGAGCGCCGGCGACTGACCGTGTTACTCGACCCGGCCCGAATCAAGCGCGGCCTGGAAGCGCACCGGCAGGAGGGCTACCCCCTGCGATCCGGCGCCGCGGTCCGGCTCGTCGTCGACCAGCACATGCACGATGCCCGCGGCAACGGCCTACGGGCGGCCGCCGAACGGACGTACCTGGTCGGTGCCGACGAGCGCCGGCACGTCGAACCGCACGCCTGGACGCTGACCGCACCACCACGACAGACCCTCGAGCCACTGACGATCGCCTTCGATCGACCCCTGGATCACGGACTGCTGACCCGCTGCCTGCGGGCGGTCGGCCCCGACGGCCGAACGGTCGGGGGCACCGCGGACATCGGCCCCGGCGAGCGATCCTGGCGCCTGACGCCCCGGCGCGAATGGGTACCCGGCAGTCACCGGCTGCTGGTCGATCCTGACCTGGAGGATCTGGCCGGTAACTCGGTGGCCCGCGTCTTCGACCGCGATCTCACCCGAAGTGCGGACGCACCACGCCCGCCCATATCAGTCATGCTGCCGTTCCAACCGGAGTGACCGGCCCTGGCCGCGTCATCCGATCACCCCACCTGCTCGAAGAGCCCCAGCTGCTGTGCCTTGATCACGGCCTTCAACTGCGTCTTGACACCGAGCTTGTTGTGCAGTGACTTCACGTAGCCACGGCAGGTGTGCAGGCTGATGCCCAGGGTCCGGGCGATGCCAGGCGCCGGCATGCCCTGGCCGAGGCAGGTCAGGACGTCCATCTCGCGCGAGGTCAGCGCCGGAATGGGCCCCCCGGACAGCCGTCGGGCGGCCAGCGGGGCGGGAACCGCTGCGGCCCCGACGATCATCCGGCCCTGCCGGACGCGTTGCAGGATGTCGATCATCTGCGCGAGGGAGCCGTTTTTGGGGATGAAGGCGGACGCTCCGGCCTGCGCCGCCCGGTCCACCCAGTGTGGGGCCTGGTGAGCGGTGACGACGGCGACCACGGTGTCCGGCGCTACCTCGCGGATCCGCTTGGTCGTCACCAGACCGTCCTCGTCCGGCATCTGGATGTCCATCACCACGACGCTCGGAGCGAGTTCAGCGACCATGGTGATCCCGGCGGACGCGGTGGTCGCGATGCCAACACACGTCAGGCCCCCGACGTTGTCCAACGCGGCCGCCAGCAGCTCGGCGAACGAGCGGTGGTCATCGACGATCAACACCGTGATGGGCCCGGCGGAAACCGCTTCCTCGGCCGACTTCACGGCGGCGCCCGCTTTGCCCGTCATCACAATCCCATTTCCGATTTCGTGGTGTCACCGTCAGCGAATTTCTCCTGACCCGCGGGACGGGCGTCGACAGCGGCGTCCGGATCGGTGGCGATCACGCTGCACAGCAGGTCATAGGCGTGGCGTTTCCCGTGTCGGAGCGACCGCACCGGATCCGTCCGGAAAGGGATCTCGTCCCGGCACAGGACCACGTGGAGGGACCCGATCGAACTGCGTTCGACGCGCGCCATGTAGCGGTTCACCGCTCCGTCCTCCCAACGCGTTCCGGCATGTCCGACAGTGCACCCGAAAGGCGACTCGGCGATGCGTGCAGGTGGTGTCGCGGGCGGGACTTCGCTGCCCCCGCACACGTCACGAATGTCGCGCATGGGGCCAGGACGAGCAATCGGACCTTGGTACTAGTACCTCGACCCCCGGATGGGGGGTTCGGTGCCGGCCAACCCGGATTCCGGTCCGCGAACGGCGCGTCCACACCACCGGCGGCCTGGCTGGACGAGCGCCCCACGCAGGGTCCGGTCAGGATCTTCCGAGCTGGATGTCGTTCGGCGGACGAATCAGGCGATAGGTTACGAATACCTGCAAATAACGTGCTCGTGCCCTCGGGTTGATTGCCGGCTCCC
Organism: uncultured Actinomycetota bacterium; assembly: GCA_963709895.1. Taxonomy (GTDB): domain Bacteria; phylum Actinomycetota; class Actinomycetes; order Mycobacteriales; family Nakamurellaceae; genus Nakamurella. The sequence goes on from CAVPYD010000029.1 coordinate 296,049, forward strand.
TACCATCCCCAGGAGAGCGCGATGCCCGATCTTTCCCCTCCGCTCGACGGCCCTGCCTCCCCACCGGCACACCAACCGCCCGTCACGGCGTTGGCCGGCGTCGAGTACCTCGGGACAGCCGAGGACATCGGTGGTGACGTTTCCGCCCCGGCACGCCGGGTCGGCTGGGTGTTCGTTTCGCTGTACACCCTGGCCTACATGGGCACCTGCCTGCTCTTCATCGCCCCGTTGCTGGTCACCCTGGCACTGAAGATCAACTCGCTGGTGGGAATCGAGCGGGCGCCGACCAGCCTGGCCCTGGTCACCGGCATCGGTGCCCTGCTGTCCATGGTCGGCAATCCGTTCTTCGGCAGGATGAGCGACCGCACCTCTTCGCGGCTTGGCATGCGGCGGCCCTGGATGGTGATCGGCCTGGTGGGTGGGTCGCTGGGCATCCTGGTGGTCGCATTGGCCCCGAACATCGCGGTCGTTCTCATCGGATGGTGTGCCGCCCAGCTCTTCTTCAACGCCACGCTCGCGGCCCAGGTCGCAGTGCTGCCGGACCAGGTCCCCGTCGTCCAGCGCGGCATGGTGGCCGGTGTCCTCGGGGTCTGCCTGCCGCTCGCGTCGGTCAGCGGCACCTTCGTCGTCCAACTCTTCACCGGCAACCAACTCGCCATGTTCCTGGTGCCGTGCGCGATCGGTGGGTTCTTCATCCTGCTCTTCGCGGTCACGCTGAAAGATCGACGGTTGGCGGCGGCGGACAAACCGCCGTGGTCGTTGCGCGAATTCGCCGGCACGTTTTACGTCAACCCCCGCCGCAGCCCCGATTTTGCCTGGGCATTCGCGAGCCGCTTTCTGTTCGTGCTGGCATATGCCTTCCTGACCACCTACCAGGCGTACTACCTGCTGGACAAGATCGGTAGCGACGAGGCCGACGTGCCGCGACAGATCTTTCTCGGCACCCTCGTCCAGTCCGTTGTGCTCGTCGCCGCCTCCCTCGCCGGTGGCAAGCTCTCCGACCGGACCGGCCGACGCAAGATCTTCGTGCTGATCGCCGCCATCGTGTATGGCCTGGCGTTGTTCGTGATCGCCATCGCGAGCAATTTCAACGGCTTCCTGGTCGGAATGGCCATCGGCGGCCTCGGTTTCGGCATGTACATGGCCGTCGACCTCGCGCTCGTGGTCGACGTGCTACCCGACAACACCAACGTCGCCAAGGATCTCGGTGTGCTGAACATCGCCGGCGCGCTGCCGTACTCCATTGCGCCGGCCATCGCGCCGGTCATCCTGGTGATCGGCAACGGCAGCTATGGCGCGCTCTACGCGTTCGCCGGGGTCTGTGCCATCGCCGGGGGCATCGCCATCCTGCCGGTCAAACGGGTCCGCTGAGAGCCCAGTTCCGTCGGGTCGGCCGGCCGGGGTTCAGCGGTCCCCGGCGCCGGCCATCAGGCCCAGTTCGCCGGCCTTGCGGACCGCCGCCCTGCGGTTGTTCACACCGAGCTTTTCGTAGATGTGCTTGGTGTGGGTTCGCACCGTGTTCAGCGAGACGATGAGCCGGCGGGCGATGTCCGGGCCGTCCAGGTCGGTCGCCAGCAGTCGCAGCACATCCAGCTCGCGCGCGCTGAGCGGCTCGATCAGTGGTGCGATCGGTGGCTCGATCAGTGGGCCGCCGGAGTCAGCGGGGAGGACCGTCCCGCTCGCGGTGGTCGCGCTGGACGCGGTGAACTCGGTGAAGCCAGCCAGGAGTCGACGGACGTAGATCGGGGCGATCCCCTGTTTGCCGGCCGCTCTCAGCAGTGAGGCCATCGATGGACCCTCGTCCACGAAGATCCGGACGTAGCCCTCCGGTTCCGCAAGCGTCAACGCGCGGCTCAGCGATGCCAGTGCCGCCGGGACGTCGCCTCGCCGCTCGTCGGCAAGTACTTGCAGGACAAGGATTTCGATGACGCTGCCGGTGCGCTCGCCGGTTTCCGCCGCGCGCAGCAGTCGCTCCAGGAGTCGGGTCACGGCGTCGAGGGTGCCGGCGGCCGGCTCCGCGGTGAATTGGGCCAGCAGCAGCCGGGCGAGGGTGATGTGCTCGAACTCGCGCAGGTAACTGAGCTCGTCATCGACGGAGAGCGCCTGCTCTCGCGCCCAGCCGAGCGCTGCGGCCCGATCCCCCTGCGCCAGGAACACCCGTGCCCGGAGTGCCGGGACCGGCCGCACGTTGGGGAAGAAGTCGCTGACGTACACCCGTTCCGCCTCGTCGAGCAGGTCGAGTGCCCCGCCCAGATCCCCGCGGGCCTGCAGGATGCGGGCCATCGCAACCCGAGAGCGATACGGGTTCTGCGGCAAACCGGTGTGCTCGCCCAACTCCGCACCGCGGGCCAACTGCTCCGTCGCGGCCGGCAGGTCGTCGCGCTCGCGGAGAACCTCGCTGATCCCGACGTACATGTCCGCCGTTCCCCGCAGCACCGACCCATCCAGGTCGGCCGCGCGCCGCAGCGCTTCCTGGTAGGTGCGCAGCGCGTCGCCCAGGCGCCCCTGGGCCAGCCGGATGTCCGCCAGCGCGATCGCACATCCGAAGGTGTCGGCGACGTGCCCGGCGCGATAGAGGCCCGCCATGCATTCGGAATAAGCCGCGTGCCCGGCCTCGAGATCGCCCATCCCCCACTGGGCCAGCCCCGACAACCCGGCCGCCGCGGCTCGACGGAGATGGTCGTCCGGACCGGACGAACTGCACCGCGTTCGAGGCGTGCCGCACCGTGTCGAGGGGATCGCTCCGGGCCAACGCGATGGCGGCGCGGTACAGCTCGATCATCGAACCAAGACCGCGAAATTCCTGCTGGTCGACGACGACCATCTCGGCCGGCGGGACGTCCGATCGCTGCCCGGTGCCGATGCCCTGGTCCAGCCACTTCTCGGCGTCCGCCAGGCGGGCCTCGACTCCCTCGAGCTCGCCGACGATCAGCAGGACCCCGGCGAACGCCACGCTCAACACCGGCCGGACCTGCACCACGGAATCGGGCAGCATCGCCAGCCAGCCCCGGACCGTCACCTCCTGCCTGGTCTGCCGCATGGCCGGAATGGTCAGTTCCACCAGGTCGGCGGCTCGCTCGAAATCCTCGCCGGCCAGCGCGTGGCGGATGGCCTCCGACGGATCGCCGTTCTGCTCGTACCACCCGCTCGCCTGCCGGTGCAGGGCCGGGATGTCGTCTGGCTGCCGGTCCATCAGGTGAGCCCGCAGCACGTCCGCGAAGAGCCGGTGATACCGGTACCAACGGCGGCGGTCGTCCAGCGGGACCAGGAAGAGGTTTCCCCGTTCCAACGCCGCCAGCATGTCCTTGCCGTCGTGCCGGCCCGTGACGGCATCGCAGAGCGGGCCGCTGAGCCGGTCCAGGATGCAGGTCTGCAGCAGGAACTGCCGGACGTCCTCGGGTTGGCGTTGCAACACCTCCTCGGCCAGGTAGTCGACGATGTACCGGTCATCCCCGGCGAAGCCGGCGATGAAGGTCGTCACGTCGTCTCGACCCTGCATCGAGAGCGCCGCCAACTGGAGCGCGGCGATCCATCCTTCGGTGCGCCCCTCCAGCGCCGCGACGTCCGCTGCCGTCAGCGCCAACCCCATCGTCTCGTTGAGGTACGCCGCCGCTTCGTCGGGCCGGAAACGGAGATCGACGGCGCGGATCTCGACGAGTTCGCCACGCCCGCGCAGCCGAGCGAGCGGCAAGGCCGGGTCGGCGCGACCGGCGATCACCAGGTGGATCTGCGGCGGAAGGTGTTCCAGCAGGAAGGCCATCCCGTCCTGAATCTCGCGTGCATCGATGACGTGGTAGTCGTCGAGCACCAGCACGACATCGTTCGGCACGGCGTCGAGGTCATTGATCAGGGTGGCAAGAACCGATTCGATCGGTGGCCGGGGCGACTGCAGGAGCGAGAGCGTCGTGGCGCCGACACCGGGCGCCGCCCGTGCTCAGCGCCGCGATCAGGTAGTTCCAGAACACGGCGGGATCGTTGTCGCGCTCGTCGAGCGAGAGCCACCCGACGGCCCGGTCGTCGGCCGAAGCGGCAGTCACCCATTCCGCGACCAGGGTCGTCTTGCCGAACCCGGCGGGGGCCGACACGAGCGTCAGTGCCGCCTCGGCACCGCGGTTCAAGCGTGCGCCGAGCCTCGGACGCGAGACCAGGCCACGGCGCCGGGGGACGTGGAGTTTGGTCTCGAGCAGCGGGCCTGCCATGACCACCTCACCTCACGGGCCGGTGGTGAACCGGCCCTCACCAGCATCGCGTGACATCCCGACCGTAGTTGCTCCGCGATGCCGGGACGCGCCATCGTGCCGGCTGCCGGCAGGTACCCGCCCGTGAAGGCTTCCTCGCGGTGATCGGCGACCGGACCTCCCGTGGGGAGGCCTGTGTGCGGTCAGTCACAGGAAAGCCGTTAGCTGGATAGCCAGCTAGTCAGCTAATCTGCTAACAACGATGGCACCAGCACCGACGTCGGCAGCCTGCCGCTGCGACCGAAACCAGAGGAGGGATTGACGCCGATGTCCGAGAACCCGACCCGCCCGTACACCATCTCCGAGGCTTCACCGGCGCCGGAGGGAACGGCCGAGGCCGGGCGATACACCCGCACCCCCACCCTGGACGACGAGTTTCTCGAGTCCGTGTGCACGCTCGGTCGCGGACGCATCGAATGGAGTCCCGGACCCGGTCACAGCACCGAAGACCTGCCGTGGTTGAAGGGCGCTGCCGCGGCGTGACCCGTGTGCCGCTGGCGCCGTCCACCCCGCGCGACGAATGATCCGCGCCGGGCGGCCGTCACCCCGAGGTCGGGGACGATCCTGTCGGGGAACGGGCCTGGCCGCGGGCTGACGGATCGGGCCCGGCTTCCGGCAGGACGAACGGCCCCGCCGTGCGGGTGATACTCGCCGCGGCGAGCTGGACCGCGGGGATCAGCCTGTGCAGGGCGCGGTGCCGGCTGCTGGTGACCAGTCCCAGCGCTGCGATGACCCGCTGATCGGCATCACGGATCGGCGCGGCGATCGAACTCGCGCCGATGGTCATCTCCTCCGAGGTGGTGGCATACCCGCGGTTGCGGATCTCGCTCAGTTGCCGCATGAGCCGCTGCGGTTCGACGATCGTGTGCCGGGTGACGCGGGTCAGGTGTCTCCAGGCAGTGGCGTTGCAGTTCGGGACCGGCGAAGGCCAGCAGGACCTTGCCGACGCCGGTGGCGTGCAGCGGAAGCCGGGCTCCCGGGCGACTTGCCACCGGGACCGCCCGCCGGCCGGAGATCCGGTCGATGTACAGCACGCTGGTCCCTTCCAGGACGGCAATGTGCACGTTCTCCCCGGTGGTGGAGGACAGATCCTGCATGAACGGCAGCGCCGTTTCCCGCAACTCCCGGGAGACTGCCGCCAGCGCGCCGAGATTCCAGATGCGGCGGCCGATCTCGTAGCGCCCGTCGGGGCCTCGGGTCAAGCCCTGCCAGGCGACCAACTCGGCGATCAACCGATGGGTCGTGGACAACGGCAGCGCCGCGTCGCGTCGGAGATCTCGGTCAGCGTTTGCCGGGTGTGCGCAGCATCGAAGGTCCCCAGCACGGCCAGCGCCCGGGACGTGACGCTGCGGGCCTGCGCCGGAACGGTGTCCGCCATCGAACGCTGCACCGACCTTTCCGTGCCCGGCTTCCATCTGACGGAAGCCGAGCATTGACTCCCATTCCCTCGCAGGCCAACCTACTCAGCAAGCCGGATCGGCGCAGTCCCGTTCTCGCGCGATTCCTCCTGCGGTGCGGGCTGATCGAACGGCCCGCGATCTGCTGCCCTTTCGGCAATCCGTGGACCCCTCGGTTGCCGCTTTGTCGTGCGAGAAAGGTGTTCGGTGTGAACAGAACTTCCGTCGTGAATCCGCGTGCCCGATATGCCGGGTGGGTGGCGCCATTGTGTTGGCTGGCCGTCGCGCTCGAAGGCTTCGATCTGGTGGTCCTCGGCGTGGTCCTCCCGTCCCTGCTGAAATACGACGACTGGGGACTCACGCCCAACTCGGCGTCGGTGATCTCGGTGATCGGCCTGGTCGGGGTGATGATCGGCGCGCTGGCCGCCGGCACGGTCAGCGACCTGATCGGGCGCCGGAAGGCCATGCTGTGGACCGACGATCAGCTTCTCGGTGCTCACCCTGCTGTGCGCGTTCGCGCCGAACCCGACGGTCTTCGGTGTGCTGCGTTTCCTGGCCGGCCTTGGCCTGGGCGGCGTGCTGCCGACGGCGCTGGCGCTGATCAACGAGTACGCCACGTCGCGGCCGCGGCGGCCGCGCGACGACCACCATGATGACCGGCTACCACGTCGGCGCGGTGCTCACCGCGCTGCTGGGCATCCTGGTCGTGGAGAGCTACGGGTGGCAGTGGATGTTCGTGCATCGGCTCCCTGCCGGCACTGGTGCTGGTTCCGCTGATGCTGCGGTACCTGCCCGAGTCCACCGCGTTCCTGCAGGCGCGAGCGGACGGCGTGCCGCCCCGCCGCCAAGACGGCGACGCCGGCAGCCGGCCCGGGCGCGAAGCAACCCGGTGGGGATGTTGTTCCAGCACGGGCTGGCACGGTCCACCGTCGCGTTCTGGGTGACCTCGTTCATGGGCCTGCTGCTGGTCTACGGATTGAACACCTGGCTGCCGCAGATCATGCGGGAGGCCGGCTACGAACTCGGCGCCGCGCTGGCCCTGCTGCTGGTGCTGAACGTCGGCGCCGTGCTGGGACTGCTGGTCGCCGGTCAGGTCGCGGACAAGATCGGCACCCGGCGGTCGGCCATCGCCTGGTTCGCCACCGCCGCACTGTTCCTGGCGCTGTTGAGCGTCAAACTGCCCGGAGTCGGCGTGTACCTCAGCGTGTTGCTCACCGGCATGTTCGTGTTCAGCGCACAGGTCCTGGTCTACGCCTACGTCGCGCACGTCTACCCGGCCGCAGCGCGCGGCACCGCGTTGGGTTCGGCCGCCGGGATCGGCCGGCTCGGCGCGATCACCGGGCCGTTGATCACCGGCGTGCTGCTCACCGCCGGGATGGCCTATCCGTGGGGCTTCTACCTGTTCGCGGTCGTCGCGGCGATCGGCGCGGTCGCCATCTTCCTGGTCAACCGCGACCCGGCGCCGGACGAGCCGATGCCGGTGACCGAGAGCGAAGCCGACCGCATCGACCGTCGGCCCACGGAATCCAGCCGCTGATTCGGCGGCCACTGAAACACCCGGCACGATCCGCCGATTCCCGATCCGCCATTCCCTGACAAAGGAGATCAATTGTGCGCAATCCCGAAGTTCTCAAGACCCGGGTCGGCATTGTCGGCGGCGGTCCCGCCGGGACTGATGCTGTCCCACCTGCTGTCCAAGGCCGGTATCGACAACATCGTGGTCGAGAAGCGCGACCACGAGACCATCCGAACCACCCACCGCGCCGGCATTCTCGAACACGGCAGCGTGAACATGCTGGTCGATTCGGGCGTCTCGGATCGGGTGCTGACGGCCGGGTACAAGCACGAGGGCATCGATCTGCGATTCGGCGGGGAGAGCCACCGGATCGATTTCGACCGATCTCGTCGGGGAGGCCGTCTGGCTGTACCCGCAGAACGAGGTCTTCGTCGACCTCGCCGCCGCCCGCGAACGGGACGGCGGCCAGGTCCATTTCTCCGTCTCCGACACCGAGGTCGTCGACCTCACAGTCCGACACGCCGAAGATCCGCTTCACCGACGCCGACGGGCAAGGCCAAGGAGATTCACGCCGAAATCGTCGTCGGCGCGGACGGTTCGGGCGGGATCTGCAAATGGGCCATCCCGCCGAACACCGCACCGACAATTTCGTCGAGTACCCGTTCGCCTGGTTCGGCATCCTGTGCCAGGCACCGCCCAGCGCGGACGAGCTCATCTACTGCAACTCCGACCACGGATTCGCGCTGATCAGCCAGCGGGACGAGAACATCCAGCGCATGTACTTCCAGTGCCCCTCGGACGAGGACGTGGCCGGCTGGACGCGAGGAGATGATCTGGGACGAACTGCAACGCCGGCTCGACGGGCCCGACGGGTTCGAACTCAAACGCGGGCACATCTTCGACAAGATGGTGCTCCGGTTCCGCAGCTACGTCTGCGAACCGCTGCGCTACGGCAACCTGTTCCTGGCCGGCGACGCCGGGCACACCGTGCCACCCACCGGCGCAAAGGGCCTCAACCTGGCCTTCGCCGACGTCCGGGTGTTGTTCGAGGGCCTGGACTCCTTCGCGTCCACCGGGTCCAGGGACCTGCTCGACCAGTACAGCGACCGCGCGCTGCAACGGATCTGGAAGGCGCAGAACTTCTCGTACTGGATGACGTCGCATGCTGCACGAACGCCCCGACACCAACCCCTTCGAACGCAAACGGCAACTCGGCGAACTGAGCGCCGTGGTCAATTCCCGCCACGGCTCGGCCTACCTCGCCGAGGCCTACACCGGCTGGCCACCTGAGGGAGGCTGACCGCTGTCGGGTGAGGCGGGTCAGTGCAGGTGGGCCAGCAGCAGCACGGCCACGACGAAGAGCGCCAGCCCGATGAGCATGGCCGAGGACGACCAGGCGCTGGACCGGCGTCAGGCCGGTGTGGCGGGCGGCAACGAGCATCACCGCGACGAGTGTGGCGGCGTAGATCCCCATCCCGATCCACAACGCCAGATCCAGCGACAGCAGGCCCGCCCAGGACAGGGCAAGGACGAGGAGCGGGAGGGATGCCGACCCCAGGGCGGCCAGCGCGATCCGGCCCATGATGCGGACCTCCGCACTGGACGGCAACGCTTGATGGGCGACCAGGTGCGCGACGACCTCGGCGAGGAAACCCGGCGGCCGAGATGCCGAACACGCCCACCGCGACGGACAGCAGCGCTTCCGGCGCAGTGGAGTGCCGTTGGCGAACAGCGCCCCGAGAATCGCCAGGCCGGTGAAGGTCGCGTAGATCCGCTCCTTCAAGGCCCGAGTACGCTCGTCGAGCCGGGTGGAGACCTCCGGCCCGCCGTGGTCGCGGTTGGTCGTCTCCGCCATCTGGGCCTCCTACTGGGACTTGCTCCCGGTCTCCAGCCCGACGGTAGCGTTTGGGTCAGCGGGTCGCGCGGACCGCCGCGAGGATCAGCGCGGTCACCGCGCGTGGGTGGCTGACCATTGCGGCGTGCGAGCTGTTGATCTCGATGGTCCTGGCGTGGGCGCGCGCAGCCATGACGCGTTCGGCGACGGGTGGGATCGCCTTGTCCTGGCCGGCAACCAGATACCAGGACGGGATGCTCTGCCACGCGGGTGGTCCCGAGGGAGCCAGCAGGGAGGACACCGCGGCGGGTCGCTGGGTGGCGGCCATGACTGCCGTGGTGGCCTTGGGATCCGCCTGGTTGGTCAGCAGGATTTTCGACAGCTGTGGCTGGACCTCGTGATCCTCCCGGCCCTGGGTGTAGGTCCAACGCCCGACCCGAGGACGGACAGCGAAATCCGTTCAGGGGCCGCCTTGCGCAGTTGGCGAGGAGTCCTGGTCAGCCGGACGCCCGATCCATTCCGGTGCATGAGCGTCGTCCCGGCACCGAGTTGCCACAGTTTGATGCGGGCGTAGATCTTCTCGGGCGGCGGTTCGTGGGTGATCCGAGCTGGGATCCCGGACAGCTGCATGGCCTGCGCCACGGCGTCTGCCCTATCTCTGGGTGGCACCATGTCGGTGTCCAGGATCACCGCCATCGGAGCGCCTTCCGATCTCTCGCCGGTACCCCACCAGGAGCTTCGCAGGTGGACGTCGCCCAGGCCAGGGTCGGGCCACCGTGGTGGGCTGAACACGCCCTTGGACGTCACCTGTCCGCAGCCCGGACACCCGGCTATCGACCCGCGGCGGCGGTATGCTTCGCCTCTTCCAGGCCCGCTCACCAACTCACTCCCAATGAGGCCGCATGGAAATCGAGGCGCACGACCCCCATCATCAGGCTGAGCACGACCTGCAGGACAAGGGCCTGTCCCACAACTCGGTCGGCGTCCTGGGCAGCGTTGTGCTGGGCGTCTCCTCGGTGGCCCCGGCCTACGCGCTGACCGCGACCCTTGGCATCCTGGTCGCCGAAGCCGGCGAGAAGATGTCCGTGGTGATCATCGCCGGATTTTTGCCCATGTTCTTCGCGGCCTACGCCTATCGCGAGCTGAACAAGGTGGCTCCGGACTGCGGGACCTCGTTCACCTGGACGACCAAGGCCTTCGGTCCGTATATCGGTTGGATAGGCGGTTGGGCGGCCATCCTGGCCACCGCAATCGTGCTGTCGAACCTGGCCGGCGTCGCGGTCCAGTTCTTCTATCAGTTCTTCGGGGACGTGTTCGGCAACGACGACGTCGGCGCCCTGTGGCAGAACCGACTGGTCAACGTGCTGACCGTCGCGGTGTTCCTGGCCGTCGCCACCTGGGTCGCGTACCGCGGCATCACCACCACAGAGAAGGTGCAGTTCATCCTCGTCGGGTTCCAGATGGTGATCCTGCTGGTGTTCGCGATCTTGGCATTCGCCAAGTCCGGGTCGTCGGAGACCGGGGTGTCGTTCAGCCTGGACTGGTTCAGCCCGTCCGGGCTGACGCTGTCAGCGTTCATCGCCGGGCTGTCCGGATCGATTTTCGCCTTCTGGGGTTGGGACACCTGCCTGACGGTCAACGAGGAGTCCAAGGACGCCGACAAGACCCCCGGGCGCGCCGCGCTGCTGACGGTCATGTCGATCCTGCTGACCTACCTGATCGTCGCCACCGCGACTCAGATGTATGCCGGGGTCGGAACGGAAGGTCTCGGCCTGGGCAACGAGGAGATCTCGGACAATGTCTTCGGCGCGCTGGCCGAGCCGGTGATGGGTCGCCCCTGGAACCTGTTGCTCTTCCTTGCGGTCCTGGCCTCCAGCGCCGCCAGTTTGATCACGACGTTCCTGCCGACGTCACGCACCATGCTGGGGATGGCCGCCTACAAGGCGCTGCCGCCCAGGTTCGCCACCATCCACCCCCGGTATCTGACGCCGTCCTTCGCGACCGTCGTGGCCGGGGTTGCGGCCGGGACCTTCTACGGCGTGCTCACCTTCGCGAGTGAGAACGTGCTCACCGACACCATCTACTCATTGGGCATCATGATCTGCTTCTACTACGGGCTGACCGCCTTTGGCTGCATTTGGTTCTTCCGCAAGGAACTGTTCGACAGCGTCTCGAGCTTCGTGTTCAAGTTCCTCTTCCCGCTGCTGGGCGGTATCGGCCTGTTCGGAGTGCTGGCGGTCACCCTGCGGGACAGCGCATCCCCCGACTACGGCAGCGGGGCAAGCATTTTCGGGGTCGGTCTGGTACTGATCCTCGGTCTTGGGCTGATCCTGATCGGCCTGGTGCTGATGTTGTGGTGGCGCGCCAGGGAACCGGCCTTCTTCCGCGGCGAGACCCTCCGCAAGGACACCCCGGTGCTGATCATCGACTGAGCAGCGACCAAACCGTCGACCGGGTCCGGTGCACCGCGGGTTGGCTCACGGCGCACATCACCGCGATCTGCATGGTTCGATCGTGACCGTGATCGACGGTGGCGGTGCGGATGCGGATCGGTTGGATCCGATCCGGCATGCCATCGACTCGGCCGCAGCCGTCCGGGGCAGGTTCGATGCAGCGGTGCTGCTGGTGCTGTGGCTGCTGCGCTGCTCAGTGCCGGCGCTGTTCCTCGCGGGTCTGAGTGTTGCCTGGGTGGTCACCGAGAGCAGGTTCGAGACGGTCCCCCAGGTGGCGACACCCTGGCAGGCCGTGCGGGTGTTGCTGTCGCCCTTCGGTCTTGTCGCGATCGCGGTCCTCCTGCAGTTTCTGGTGGCTATCGCTGCCCTGCTCCTTGCCTACCCGTTGAGCCGGCGGGAAACCGGATCCTCAATGGCGCCGGGCGTGCCGCACCGTCCCCTCCGGGTGTGGGCCGACCGATTGCACCTGGTGCGCGCCTACCGGTCGCTGCGCTGGACCTCGGCCGTCCGGCAACTCGCCGCCACCAGGCTCGGCCGGTGGGGACGGGCGCTGTCCTGGTCAGGTCCGGTGCTCCTGGTCGCCGACGGCATCATGTTGATCACGCTCGTGCTGGTCGTGTACCTCAACCCCCGGTCCTGAAACACGCGACCGCGGCATCGTCAGCGCCCGACCAGGCCCGGCCATCGATGACCGTGGTGGTTGCGTCGGGCCAGACGACGAGCCCGCTCTGCCCGCGTCTGCCCCGGAGCCAGTCCGCGGCGCCGGCGCCGTGGGCGTAGGCCGCGGTGGCGTCGATGTCGGCCCAGGTCAGGGACGGCCCGATCACGGTGACGGACGCAACGCCGGTGACCGGTCGGCCGGTCCGCGCGTCCAGGAGATGCCGGCCGCGGTGGGCGGTGCCGGAGGTTGCCACCGCGCCGGATCGCACCGGTACCACGGCGATCAGCATCCTGGCATTACGGGGATTCTCGACGCCGATCCGCCAGTCCGGCCGTTCGACGTCCGCGGTGTGGCAGACCATGTCGCCCCCCGCCGACAGGCAGAAGTCGGTGTCGTCCAGGTCCGCCAGCAGGCGGGCAGCCCGCTCGACCGCCCACCCCTTCACCACCCCGCTCGGGTCGAGGCGGCGGCGAGCGAACCCGACATTCAGATCGACGGGGTTCGGACCGGCAGGGTTCGGAGCGGCAGGGTTCGGAGCGGCAGGGTTCCGATCGGCAGTGGGCAGATAGATGGAGAACGCGCCACCGGACTGTTCCTCCGCCTGTCGTCCGAGCGCCAGCACCTCGGCCACCTCGGGAGGGCACTGGTCGATGTCGACCTCTCCGCGGTCGAGCCGGTTGATCATCGAGTCGTCCCGATAGGTGCTGAAGATCCGGTCGACCTCGCGGAGTTGGGCCACCACCTCGGTCCAGGCGCGGCGACCGGCCGCCGTATCACGGTGCCGACCGCGCAGCGCCAGGCTCACCGGCATCCCCATCACCTGCTCCACCTGCCGACCGACGCGGGCGGCGACTGCCGGGTCTGCGCGATCCGAAGGGTCTGCGCGATCCGAACGGTCGGCGCGGTCGGCGCGGTCGGCGACGTCGGCGGTCATATCCCCGCCTCATCCAGGGCGGACTGCAACGACTGCAGGTACCCCTCGCTGGTCACCGTCGCGCCGCTGACCATGTCGATGTTCGCGCTCTGCGCACTGATCGTGTCCTGCACCAGGATGGGCAGCGCGTACGCATTGATCTGCTGGTCCTTCCCGTTGCCCTGCGGGTACTGCAGCACATCGACCGCGGTGATCTTGCCACCGGACACGGTGATCTGGACCTGGACCGGACCCCACCGGGTCTGCACCACCGACCCGGTGTGCGTGCTGGTCTGCGCGCTGCTGGCGGGCGCGCTGGTCGCCGAGGTGCTCGGTGAGCCGCTCGACACCGACCCACCGGAGGACGCGCTGCCGGATGACGATCCCTGCGACGCTGCGCCGGAGCCGGAACCGGATCCGCTCGAGGTCGGCGGCGCGGCGGTGATGCCGGGGATGATCGTGCTCGATTCCGCCGACACCGAGGTCGCGTTGGTCGACGTGCGGTAGCCGAAGAGCAGCACCACCACGGTGATGGTCGACCCCAGCCAGATGACGATTCTTCTCATTGGTTCACCATCCGAAACTTTCGGTGTGGATGCGGTCGCGGGCGGCACCGGCTGCCACCACAAGGCTTTCGACACCGGTCGTCCACGCCGCCGGCCCGCACAGGAAGACGTCGCGGTCCGCAAGATCCGGAACCCAAAACTTCAGCGCCGTGGGCTCGTCGACGCCCCAGACCGACGGCCCCAGCACGGATTCGGGCGATGATCGTCGGCCGGGCAGATACACCAGCTGCAGTCCCCTGGTGGCGACGAGATCGTCGAATTCCCGGACGAACAGCGGCTGGTCGGTGAAGCGGTACAGCAGGGTCGCCTCGCCGGGCGCGTAGTCCAACCCCTCGGCCAGCGCGCGGAGTGGGGTGATGCCCACGCCGGCCCCGATCAGGAGGACCTTGCGCCCGCTGCGAGCCCGGCTGCTGAGGCGCCCGTACGGGCCCTCGAACAGGACTCTGGTGCCGGGGCGCAGCTGCGCGAGCCGCGCGCTGCCGTCGCCCAACGCCTTCGCGGTGATCCGCAGCCCGCGGCCGGGGTCGGCCGAGAAGGAGAAGGGGTTGGCCCGGGTCATCCCCGGTCCGTCGAGGAACCGGACGTTGACGAACTGCCCTGCCCGGACGGGTAGCCGGTCCAGCCGTCGTCCCGTCAGGTACACCGAGACCACGTCGGGTGATTCGCGGACCACGGAAGTGACCCGCAGACCCTGACGCAAGCTGCGCCCCAGCGGCAGGGCCACCCGCCACAAAAGGACCGCAGCCAGCGCGGCCACCCACAACGTCCACCAGTAGACGGTCGCCGCCGTGGACCGCAGGAACTCCTGGCCCGTCCACAACTGATGCGGGATCGCCAGTCCGACCCCGAGGTAGGCGTACAGGTGCAGCAAGTGCCACGACTCGTACCGAAGGCGGCGTCGCGCGGCCCTGATGCTGGTGACCACCACCATGATCAGGCATGCGGTGCCGGCAACCGCGAGCAGCATCCCGCCGTAGTTGGTGACCAGATCCCACGTCGTCGCCGGCACTTCGGCCCATTGGGCGGAGGCGTAGCCGATGATGATCGTGACGATGTGCACGAGCATCAGGTCGAAGGACAGGAACCCGATCAGCCGGTGGCTCCTGGCCAACCGGTCACGGCCGAAGGCGTGCTCGAGCGGTGGAAGCCGGGACATCATCAGCACCTGGAACAGCAGCAGGTTCGCCGCCCACAGACCGGTGAGCCGGCCCACCGATGTCAGACCCGTCCCCCACGAACCAAGATCGGTGATCCCGCCGTCGACGTCCCACCAGTAGGTCACCAGCAGCAGGCTGAGCCAGATCGTCAGCAGTGTGGCCGCGCGGATCCCGCGGTCCAGCCGGGCTTCGCCGCCGATCGGCGCGGTTGTTTTCGTCGTCACGGTGGGGATGGGTGCACTGAGTTGGGCGGTCATATCGTCAGCACCGACCGGGATCTACCGCCCTCGGGGCGGGGATCCTCGATGCGTGAGCATTCATTCACCAGTGCATCGTCTGGTTCGGGGCTGTCAGGGACCGATAGCCCAACTGTGGTTTTGCTGTGCGCCCGATGTGGTCCCGAGCACATCGCATCGCGTCTTCTGGGGCGGGCGACCGCCGTCAGGACGGACACCGCTTGCAAGGTCGGCTCAGCGGTCAGCCGGTCCAACAGTGCCATGGCGAGGAGTCGAACCCCGCCCGTCGCCCGACCTAGACTGCCGCAACCCTTCTACAGGGTGCCGTTTCGTAGCGGATCCGGGGATGGCATTGCGCCACGCGAACGTGACCACACCATCGTGGCTTGTGCGCGTCGTTGCCACCCAGAGGCCCAAGACCCTTCGTCGTCGGGCCAATGGACCCAGCTGACCCCGACAGCCGTTGCCGGGGCCACCAGCACGGTAGGGCCTGATCAGGATCGCGGGAGCGCGGTGGTGACGCTGAAGCCGGCGATGAACTCGGGGATGGGCCGGTAGTAGCGGTAGGTGATGTCGTACGGCCCGACGGTGGACAACGCCGCATAGGCCGCGATCCAGTTACGGATCTCCTGCCCGGACTGGCCGCCGAGTTCCTTGATCGAGTCGTTGGTGTACCCATCGATGGCGTCCAGGTCGTTCGCCGCCAACTGGTCGAGGAAGGTGTTGTCCCAGTTCGGGTTCAGTGCCTTGAGGTTGCCCTCGCCGGCGGCGAACCGCTTGGCGGCATCCAGCACGTTGGCCCGTCGTTTCGCGCTGGCCTCCGCCGAAGGGTGGCGGCCGGCGATCAAACCCTCCACGACGTGCGGCGGCGCGGATTCCAGGGTCGGCACCGGCGGCTCGTGGGACAGCCCGCCGGATCCGATCAGCAGCACCCGCTTGTCCAGGCCGGACAGGTACCGGCCGATTGCTTCGCCGAGAGCCCGGACCCGGTGCACCGGGGTGAACGGCGGTGCGACGGAGTTGATGAAGAAGGGCACGACCGGCACTTCCGTCAGGCCCCCGAACATGATCTCCAGCGGTTGCACCATGCCATGGTCGACCTCCATCCGCAGCGACACCGCCAGATCGATCCCGGCGTCCAGCGCAGCCTGGGCCAGTCCTTCGGCGATGTCCCGAGGAACGTCGAGAGGCCCTGGGGTGGAACCGAAGTCACCGATCGAGGTGGCTGCCAGGCCGATGCAGAACTGCGGCATCAGCTCGTAGAAGAATCCGTTGTAGTGGTCGGGACCGAAGACGACGACCAGCTCCGGGTCGTATTCGCCGATGAATTTCCGGGCGGCATCGAACGCGATCTCGACGTCCGCGGCCAGTTCAGCCGGCGGCTGCGAGAGCTCCAGCAAGGGGCTGTGCGACATCGACACGAGGGCGAGCGTCATGGTGATCTCCAAGGTGGATTGCGGTGGCGAAGGATTGGGTGACGAGTGCGGCGTGCTGGGCGAGTGCGGCGGCGGCGACGTACCGGTCCGGCCGGACGATGACGAATCCGACGGGGTGAGTGTCGAACCAGGACTTCAGCCGGCCGGTCGGGTCGCCGATCACCGTGACGGCCGTCGCTTCCCGAGGGTCCGCGGTCGGGGCCGCGTCCCAGTGCAGTTGGGTGGACGGGCGGACGCTGATGAGTTTCACGCCGAGCCGGTTGAGGGTGGCCAACGACCGATCGTCGAAGACCTGTCGCGGGTCGTTGCCCCACACGAGCACCGAGAACCACGGTCCGAGGACGTCGTCGAGCAGCACGTTCTGCTTGGTGCGGGTGTCGACCCTGGGTTGCGGGAACATCGAGCCGACGGGTTCGCCGGCCGCGGCCGGCCCGACGGCCTCGACGAGGGCACCGACGCGGAACCTCGGCCTCGGCTTGTACCGGCCCTCGGCGATCCACCGCTTCGCGCTCGGCACCAGGTTCAGCGCGGCCGCCACGGTGTCCCGGGCGCCGGCCACGACCTTGTTCGTCGGGGACAGGATCCGGCCGATCGCCACCGACACGTCGATCATCGCCTTGGCATGGTCGCGGCGTTCGGTGTCGTAGGTGTCCAGCAGGGCGTCGCCGGCGATACCGCGGAGCACCGCGGTGAGCTTCCACGCGAGGTTGGTCGCATCCCGGACGCCGGAGTTGTAACCCTGGCCCTGCCAGACCGGCATCAGATGGGCAGCGTCACCGGCGATCAGCACGTGTCCCTTGCGGAATGCCCCGGCGATCCGGGCGTGCAGGGTGTAGACCCGCTGCCGGATGAAGTCCAGACCGGCCGGGTCAGGCACGTGCCTGGCCAGCAACCGGTGGACGAACTCCTCCTGCGCCACCTCGTCATCGGTCTCGTTGTCGAAGATCATGAATTCGAATCGGCGGACGCCGTGCGGCAGCCCGATGGACACGAACGGGCGGACCGGATCGGCACCGAGGTAGGCGTTCGGCGTGCCCAACGGGTCGTTGCGGACGTCGATGACCAGGAAACGGGTGGGTGAGGACTGCCCGTCGAAGCTGACGCCCATCGATTTGCGGGTGATGCTCCGGCCACCGTCGCAGCCGACGAGATACCTTGCACGAACGATCTTCTGGGTGCCGTCACCGAGCTCCAGGGTGGCGGTGACGCCGTCGGCGTCGTCGGTGTAGCCGATCAACGTGTGCGAGAAGTCGACGCGCACGTGGTCGAATCTGCCGAGCGCGGCCAGCAGTTCGGCGTCCACCAGCGGTTGGATGAATCCGTTCCGCCGCGACCAGCCGTAGTCCTGTGCGCCGGGCGCGACATTGGCCAGTACCTGGCCCTTGCCGTTGACCATCCGCATGATGTGGTTCGGCGTGGTGTGCGGTAGCACCTTGTCGACCACGCCTGCCGTTTGAAACGTGCGCAGTGATTCGTCGTCCAAGCCGACACCGCGGGGGTAGTCGATCAGTTTCTCGCCGGCGTCCGCGACCGTGGTGGTGATGCCGTAGCCGCCGAGCAGGTTGGCCAGGGTCAGGCCGACCGGACCGGCCCCGATGATCAGCACGTCGGTGTCGAAGGGGCCGCCGTCGAACGGGCCGCTGTCGACCCGGCCGCTGGCGAAAGTCGTTGCAGCAGAGGCATTCTGGGATCCGCTTGCGGATCCGGTGGTGATCGTCATCGTGTGGTCCTCGGCATCTGTGTTGGGTGGGTGAACGGGGTGCCGGTCAGCGGTCGAGCAGGAAATCGAGGTGGATCCGGTCGAAGGTCTCGGTGTCCTCGTACTGCGGCCAGTGACCGCAGTTCTCCATCACCGCGAGCCGCGCGCCGGGGATGAGCGAGGTGATGCGCCGCGCCTCGGCGACCGGGCCCGACGGGTCCTTGGTCGTCCAGAGCACCAGCGCGGGTGCCTGGATGGAGCCGAGCGCCTCGTCGGTGAGCATGTTGCGGCGGCGGATGTCCGGGTTCTGCAGGGCCATGTTCGCCTCGCACGCCTGCAGCCAGTCGCTCTGCTGAAAGATCGCCTGCCTGGTCTTGATCAGGTCGTCGGTGACCATGCTCGGGTCGGCCATCAGCCATTCCAGCCGGGCCTTCACCCGGTCCCAACTGGGATCCTTGGCCGCCTCCATGGACAGTGCGTAGAGCCGCTCCATCACCTGCGGATTGGCCATCGTGCCGCCCATGGTGTTCAGCACGATCCGCTCCACCCTGTCCGGGTGGTCGATCGCCAGCTGGGCGGTCACCCACCCACCGAGGGATTCCCCGGTGAAGGAGGCTCGCTGCACACCGATGGCGTCCAGGAATGCCAGTACCTGCTCGACGTAGTGCTTGACCTCCAATGGATGGTCCGGTTTGTCGCTGTAGCCGTGGCCGATGAAATCGATGGCCCAGCAGGAGAAATGCTCGGCGTGCGAGCGCAGGTTGCGGGCGTACGCCTCGGCATGTCCGGTGATGCCGTGCAGCATGATCAACGTCGGCTTGCTGGTGTCACCGGCGTGCAGGTACCGGGTCCGGTAGGGGCCGGCCTGCAGGAAACCCTGGCTGAACTCGACCTCCCGCAGGTCGGACCAGACGCTGGTGAACGGGCGGGGACTGGCTGAGGTGTGCGTCATCGGGTCACTCCAAGGACAGGAAGGGTGCGATATTCGATCGCTAGTGTGCGTTAAGTGAACCGCATTGCGCGCAGAGTGTCAATACCTCCGGCCAAACGGGTTCGCTGGCGTCGCCGCCGTACCTGCGCAAGGGGTGCGACCCGGGTCAGCTCAGTCCCGGGTATCGGCGTGACGACCACGCCTGGGCCGGGCCGAACATGCAGTTGCTCAGCTGAGCAGGCGCGCTGATCCTCGAGGCACCGTCCAACATCACCGGCGCGGCACGAGCCATCACATCGTCCCGGTAGGTGATCAGGTTCAGACAGGCGGAGGGCACATCGCCGCCCTGGCGGATCAGCACCGCGAGGCCGTGGGCTCCCGGCTCCACCTCACCCTTGCTGACCGAGAAGCCCTGGGTGCGCGCCCGGGTCACCTCCGGGCGTTCCCCCGGTCGCGGCGGTAGCGCGGACAGCAGGCAGATACCAGCGGCACCCCTTCCGAGTGCGTGCCGACTTCCGGTGCGAAAAGCCAAGTGGTAGGCGGCTTTTGTCGGGGCCGCTACGGCGATCGCGACCACCTCGTCGCCCTCCCTGACCAGCAGCGCCACGGTGGATTCCAGTTCGTCCGCCAGCTCACGCATGATCGGGATGGCAGTGTCGCGCAGGGCGCTCTGTACCCCGCTGGCCAGCGCCGTCAAGCCGCCGCCGGCGCGGAACCGGTTGTCCGGCCCGCGGGCGATCAGATGGTGATCGGCCAAGGTGGCGAGCAATCGGTGCGCGATGGTGCGGTGCACGTCGAGTCGATCGGCCACCTCGGCCACGGTGAGTCCGCCGGGGGCGGCTGCCACCATGATCAGCGCGCGGATGCCCCTGTCCAGGGTCTGCGATCCGGCGCTCTTCGTTGCCGGGTGGACGTCGGCCGCCCCGGTGCGGGCGTCGGTCTCGACCATCAGGTGCTCATTTCGCTCGTCATACCCGCCCGCGCCGATCCATCGGCGTCCCCGACCAGACCAGCCGAGGGCCGCGGGTGCAGTTCAGCCTAGGTGAGACCAACAAAACCTTGACAGGTAGGCCGCCCTCCTGGATGGTAGTGCATCTACCGCACGTCTGCGATCTTTCATCGCACACCCCCATCCCCACCATCACCCGGGAGCGCCCATGTCCACCAGCACCACAACACCCTTGCCAGAGTTGGCGCAGGGAAACCCGCAGCAGATGCGCCGCGTGCTGTTCTCCAGCTTTCTGGGCAGTGCCGTCGAGTTCTACGACTTCCTGCTCTACGGCACCGCGGCGGCGTTGGTCTTCGGGCAGTTGTTCTTCGCCAACCTGACGCCGGTGCTCGCGACGATCGCCTCGTTCGGCACCCTGGCCGTCGGCTACATCGTCCGCCCGCTGGGCGGGGTGATCTTCGGACACTTCGGTGACCGGATCGGGCGCAAGTCCATGCTCGTGCTGACCATGAGCATCATGGGTGCCGCCAGCTTCGCCATCGGCCTGTTGCCCACCTACGCGACGATCGGCTGGGTCGCCCCGCTGCTGCTGATCCTGCTGCGATTGGTCCAGGGATTCGCCGTTGGCGGCGAATGGGGCGGGGCCGCGCTGATGGCGCTGGAACATTCCGACGAGAAGCACCGCGGGTTCTCGGCCAGCTTCGCCAACATGGGCGCACCGGCCGGCGCCGTGCTGTCCACCGTCGTGCTGGCCGTCGTCACCCTGCTGCCGGGCGATGCCTTCCTGTCCTGGGGCTGGCGGATCCCGTTCCTGCTGTCCGCCGTGCTCGTCGGGATCGGACTCTACGTCCGGCTCAAGGTCACCGAATCGCCGCTCTTCGAGCAGGAAGTCATCACCGCCGTCGCCACCGAAACTCCCGGGAAGAAGCACCTGCCGATCATCGACGTGCTGCGCAACAACCCCACGTCCGTGCTGCTCGGCATCGGCGCCGGTCTCGGCGCGTTCGCCGTCCAAGCGCTGATGGCCACCTTCGCGCTCACCGTCGGCGTGCAGGGCGGTCTGACCCGCTCCACCGTGCTCTGGCTGTTCGCCGCCGGATCCTTCCTGCAGATCTTCGCCCTCCCGTGCTACGCGGCCTTGTCCGATCGGCTGGGCCGTCGACCGGTGATGATCGCCGGCTGCGTTGCCGCCATCATCGCGATCTACCCGATCCTGCTGTTGATCGCCTCCGGTTCAGCCTTGGGCGTGCTGCTCGGATTCCTGATCGCGATGCCGCTGGTGCAGGCCGCCATGTACGGACCACTCGCCGCGTTCACCACCGAGATCTTCGCGACCGGAAACCGTTACACCGGAGCATCTCTGGGCTACCAGTTGTCCTCCACGCTGGGCGGTGGCTTCGCTCCGCTCATCGCGGCCACGCTGGTTGCCGGAACCACCACCGGCAACGGGCTGCTCCGGGTCGCCCTTTTTGCCGCCGGCGCTGCGCTGATCAGTGCCGTCACCATCGCGATCGCCAAGGAGTCCAGCACGCGGAGACTGACCGCCGGCTGAGGGCACCATCGCTCGACCCGTTGGGCCGCTGGGTGAGGCACGCGCGACCATGACACCCGTGTCCTGTTACGACGACGAGGCGGCGCCGACCGGCCGGACCGGGTCGAGCGATGAGTGCCCCACCACCCACGGCGGATCTGTGGGTCTGCCCGACCTGTGGACGGACATTCGCCCATGTGCATCAGTCACACACCTGCGCCCGTGCTGGCCGACATCGGACCGGTTGCGGTGCTTCCGGAGAAAACCAGGATCGCCCTGCACGTCAGGATGAGTTTCGCGGCATTCATGCCCCGCAGGACCTGGCTGAACGGTCACCTGGTTCTCGCCCGCCGCATCGACAGCCCGAGGTTCGTGAAGATCGGGGTCTACTCGCCACGCAATGTGCTGCATGCGTTCCGGCTGGATTCACCGGAACAGGTTGACGACGAGTTCGCGGGGTGGCTGGTCGAGGCCTACCGGGTCGGCGAGCGGCGCCATCTGCGACCGCCTCGCTGACGGACACCGGACGATGGGGAACGCCGCGCTGCTGACCGCTGTGATCACTTGATCCCGGCGAAGATGGGGTCGCGCAGTGCCTCGCTGAGGAAGAGGCCGTCGGTGGAGTTGACCATCAAGGCGAACACGGCGCCCGTGTCGGTGTTGCAGTAGACGTCGGACTCCCAACCCAGTACCTGGCCCGAATGCCCGTACCAGGGAGAGTTGAACCCGATGATCCCGAGTCCGTAGTCGCCGGCGCCCTCGATGTGGTGGGTCCGCAGCCGCGCATCTACCATCGCCGGCGTCAGCAGCGAGTTCCCCAGGCAGGTGCCGCCCCAGGTCGCCAGGTCACCGATGGTCGAATAGGCGCCGCCGCCTTCCTTGCCGTAGTCCTGCGTCCAGGCGGTCACATCGGTGGTTGCGGGCTCGGTCACCCCCAGCTGTTGGAGCTGTATGGCCCCGACCGCGCCGACGTAGCCATGGCTCGACGGCGGCGGGAGTGTGGAGGACGACGACGGCAGGTTCGACTCGGTCATCCCCGCCTGTGCAAAGACGTCGTTCACCAGTTCCTCCGGGGTTTTCCCGGTGAGCTTTTGCATGACGACGCCGATGATGATGATGTTCGTGGTGGAGTACCCGGGCGTCCCGGCCGGCTTCGGCGTGCCGAGCGAGAGACCGAGCGCGATCTCATCGTCCCTGGTGAACGATTTGGCGTGGTCGGCCGCGACGGCCGCGACAGCGGCGTCGGCAAAGTCCGGGATCCCACTGACCATTCCCAGCAATTGCGCGACGGTCAGGGCGCCGATCGCTGGATACTTCGCGGCGAGTTCGGCGTCCAGGGTTTGCACGGTATCGGTGAGCGCCAGCTTTCCGGCGGCCACCTGTTGCAGCACAGCGGTGGCGAACACCGTCTTGGTGATCGAGCCGATCCGCGAGTGGTCGGCCACTGTGGCCGTCGTCGTGTCGGCCACGGCGTCGCCGTACGCCTGCTCGTAGTAGCCCTTGACCGGGTCCCATACCGCGAGCCACAGGCCAGGGGACTTGTCGGGCGACGTAGTGAGGAAGTCGTTCGCCGCCTTGTCGATCTCGGCGGTCTCGTTGGGCGACATGGCCTTTGTCTTGTCGATGCTCGAAACCGTCGCCGCAGGCGATGTGCTCGGGGAGGACGATGACCCTCCTTGCCCGCCCGTGCTGCTGCTCAGGCCGCGAGCACCAGGGCCGCGACGAGCAGGACGAGAGTCAGTAGCGGACGGTCCCAGTGGGTGCGCACTGTTGTCGCGTAGTGGCGAGGACGATCTTTCATGATCAGGACCCGGCAGGGACATATCCGAGAACGTCCACCGCTGCGTGGATCGGTGAGCCATCGCTGTACAGCGACAGTTGGCCGGTAGCAGACAGTTTCACGATGGCGAAGTTCGCCACGTCGGTTGTCGGGCTGAGGTAGTTGATGTTGCTGGTGTAGGGCAGCCCGGCGTTTGCCGGGAAGATCCGTAGGTTGCCGATACCGGTGGAGCGTGCGCTGTGGATGGCGGTGACGCTGACCAGAACGGCTTGGGCGTCCCGGGGGACGCCGGCCTTTCCGGCCACGGTGAAGGAGACCCGGACGTTGGCTTTCAGTAGAACGCTGTTCCGGCTGTCGAACACTCGCACCGGTGGCGCGGTGACCACGTTGCTCGTCCGGGGGTAGTAGCCGAAGACGTCGGCCGCCAGTCCGACGGTGGCGCCGTCGGAGTACACATTGATCTTGCCGTTGGCCGGGAGGTCGACGACGGCGAACGCGGCCTTGTCGACACCGGCGATGTAGTTGATGTTGCTGGCGTTCGGGACCGGTGAACCGTCGGGATAGACCCGCAGGTTGCCGTAGTTGCTCGGGTCGATGGCGGTGAAGTTGATCGCCACAGCCTTCGCGTCGGCCGGGATGCCTGGGTTGCCGGGGATGACGCCGGCTCCGGTGACCTGGATGGTGATGTGCGAGCCGGGCGTGATCGATGTCGCGCCGCCGGTGTTGAGAGCTGTTCGGGTGTCAGCGATCCGCGTCGCCGGCGTGGGATCGAACGCTGTGTTGCCGGCCTGCGTTTGCTGCCCGAGGTAGTAGCCCTGGACGTCGACGACCACGTTGACCGGAGAGCCGTCGCTGTACACCCGCAGCCCGGCACTGGCAGGTCCGCAGGTGTTGGGCACGACGATGGTGTTGGCGATGGCCTGACCGACCTGGTAATTGACCAGTGAGGTCTCCGGGACGGCGGTGGACCGTGTCGGGGAACCGCCTGGTTGGCAGGCGTCGGCGATCCGCAGGTTGCCACCGTGCGTGGGTCCGACGGCCGTCACGTTCAGCACGTACGCCGACGCGCTCGGCGGCACCGTGGTGTTGGCGTAGTTGAAGTACCGCAGGGTGTTCGGGCTGACCGGGGCGATGCCAACGCCGCCCTGGCCGTTGCGGGTGTCGAAGATCCGGAACGGGGTGCGTGGCACGTACTGGCGCACCGGGGTGACCGTGGTGATGGCCAGGGTGCTGGCGGTGCCGTCGGTGGACGTCGCGAAGACACCGACGTCGTATCCGGTCCCGTTGACCAGGCCGGGGATCGTCGTGACCCGTGCCGACAGCGGCCCCGGTCCGGCGATCCAGGTCGTCGTGCCGGTCGGGCGATACACCACGAAATACAAGGGCGGGCCGGGATGGCCACCCAGGCCTGATTCGGTCCAGAAGACCTCCGCCGCGCTGTCGCCCCCGATGGCGGTGACGGTCGGCGGATCCACGGCAGCCAAGGGGGTGGCCTGGACCTCGTTGGACGGTGTCCCTGCGCCGGCGATGTTCACCGCTGCGACGGTGAAACGGTAGCGGGTTCCGAGGGTGAGGCCGGTGATCGTGGTGCTCGTCGTGTCAGGACCGGCCACGTCAATCGACTGGGGTGATCCGCCGGCCACCGGGACGTAGCTGACCCGGTAGCCGGTGACGGGTCCCGAGATCGGGTCCGGGGGTCGGTTCCAGCCCAGGCCGATGTCGGCGGTGCTCGAGGTGACGGCCAGGAACGGGGATTGCGCGGTCTGCACGGCGCCGATGTCCCGCTTGCTGTTGCCGGCGTCGATGCGGGGATTGCCGAAGACGTCGGTGGTGATGCAGGAGCCGTCGATCGGGCTCAGCAGCTGGTTCGCTCCACCGCATTGCGCGTCGGGCACGGCGTCCAGCAGGACCCCGGGAGTCGCGGTGACGCCGAGCATCGGGGTCAGCACCGTCGTGTACGGGACGCAGGGACGCCGTCACGTCGGAGAGGAGTCCGGGTGGGGTGGTCTGGACACTGGGCAGCACGGCCTGCAGGGCAGCAGCGTCCTGGTTGTCCGTCGGCTGCACCCAGGTCAACGCGTCGGAGGCGAAGCGGTTGCTCGTTCCTCCGGTGCCGTTGTCCCCAAGGAGCAGCGGCCCGGTGTCCGCACGAATCAGTTGGGTGCCGATCGCGCTCGAGAGGAAGCTGACCGTTGCCGCGGGGTCGGTGATCCAGATACCCATCCCCTTGTCCGTGCAGGCGGCGCAGATGGGGTTGTCCCAGTACAGGGTGCTCGCCTGGATCAGGACGTCTCCCCTGTGGATCAGCATCCGGTTGGTCGGCGCCTGGCTGGCCGGGACCCGCCCGAAGTCGCCGTTCACGAACACCGCGCTGTTGACCAGCGATGTCGTGTCGGCGTTGAGGATGAAGCCACCGGAGGTGACGAACCGGCTGCTCACGATCTTCGCCGACCCGCCGGACCACGCCACCGCCCGACCGAAGTCGTTGCGCTCGAACAGGACGCGGTCAAGGACCAGATTCCCGTTACCCTCGACGACCGCTGTGACCCCGTCCTCGCCCAGCATTGCGTTCGGCATCGTGCTGTCGACGATCTGGGTGCGGGTCAGCGTGACGTTCGCGCCGTCCGCCGCTGAGATCGCCGCCCGGTTGCAGCTCCCGTTGAAGTCCACGATCTCGCTGGCCGACGAGTCGGTCATGCTCAGCGATGCGTTCTTCTCGACCTTGGCCAGCGTGGGCAGGTTGTGGAATGTCAGTCCCGCAATGCTCACCTTCACGGCGGTGTTGTCGGCCTCGAACGTGCCGATCTGGATGAACCCGAACGTCTGCCTGATGATGAGCGAGTTCGCGTTCGTCGGGCAGACGTCCGGCACATTGATATGACCGTCCCTGGTCAGGTAGAGCTGGTTGCCTTCGACGGTGGCCCCGTTGCCGACGATGTCCACCGACTCGGTGGCGAAGGTGGCATAGGGGAACGGCCGCAGCCCCGGGGTCGTGCAGGAGTTGGCGTCGACCACCAGACCTGGGGTGAACGTGATGGTGTCCGTTCCCGGGTTGGCGTTGGCGTCGTTCAGAGCCTGTTCGAAGGTGCCGGCGCCACCGCACAAGGACGTGCTGGTGACGGTGTATGTCGTCCCGGCGGGACCGATGCGGACGGTGGATCCGACACCGGCATTGGCCGTTCCGGGCGGCTGGAGCATCACCATCGGCAGCATTCCTGTTACCAGGGTCACCACCGCGAGAAAAGCAACCCGACCCAGCAATCCTGTCCTCATGAAATCCCCCCGGGACGGTGCGCAGGTGACCGGTCAACACGGAAAGTGCAGGTCATTTGCGAATACCGACGTACTCGAAACGATAGTCCTGTGGGTAGTCTGTCGCCCGACAAAGGCGTCGACGGGGGCGTCGGTCGACGAGGAGCGGGCGGCATCTATTCAGCCCGCCGAGCCGCCCGGCCGGATCGTGCTGAATCGGCGAAATATGTTGGTGCACAACCTCTTTTGTGACTCGCTCGCAGTCGAGCAGGACAGCGGTGCGCCCAGCGACCAACTGAACTCGTCCGCGATATCGACGGCCAGAGTGACACGTTGGGTGATGCGAAGGTTATCTGTCGTGTGACAGCGACGCGCAGACTTCCCACCTTTGTGCAGATGAGGTGAACATTCCGCGACTATGGCGCTTTTCACAGTGCCCCGTCCGCGGCGATACCCAGCGTTTTACACGGCGGTCACTGCGAGGGTTGTCGTCGATCGATGCAGGCACATGGGCTGACCTCCGCCGACCGCGGCAGCGCACAGCAAGGCCCGGGCGGGCGCCCGTACGTGTGACCGGTGACCGGCAAACGGCGCTACCGCCAGATCCCCGCTCGTCGCGGGAGCGAGAGCGCCGTGCTGGTGACCGCGATGGCGATCCGGCGGTTGACGTCCAGCACGGCCTGGAGGAGACCGAAGTAGCGTTCGACGGCCCGGAGCGGGTCGATCAACTCCAGTGCGGCCACCAGGCCGCTCTGCGCCGGCGGTGCGCCCAGCGGCGGCACCGGAGCGCTGGGGCGAGGGGTTGGCCTCGACGCCCGCGGCGGTGGCGGACCATCGACCGCCGGCGCGGGTTCGGGCTCCGTCGCCTTGACACGGCTCTCAGCGGCTGCCGGTTCGACTGCCTGCGGGGCAGTGACCACCAGCCTCGGGCCCAGGGCCGCGACGACCGTGCTGGAGCGATCCGGTGGGGTGCTGCCGGTGAACAATCCGCCGAGGTTGGGCCGGGGATTCGTGGTCATACCGCCACCTCCACGCTCGACCGGCGCTCGTGTTGGGTGATCGCGGTGAGCACCTCGCGGGCCAGCGCGGTGTAGTCGCCGGCGAGCCTCGCCGCGGAGGAATCCCTGCTCAACAGGCTGTCGCCGGTGTCGACCTTGACACCATTGCGGAGCCGGTTGATCCGCTGCGACTTGTCGCCGTCATGCACCTGCGCCAACTCGTGCGGGAGCAGACCACGGCTGCGCATGTCGACGGCAGCGCTCTCCAGGTACCGGATGGACGTGCCGAACACCGGCGCGGCGCCGCCGAGCGTTTCGTCGAGGGCGGACTGCACCCTCTTGATCAGCCGGGTGCTGCCCGCGCGAACGCCGAACAGCACCACACCGAGCAGGGTCAGATCGGGGTTGACCGTCCGTGCCGCGGCGAATCTCTGCGCAACGACCACCAACCCGTCGAGGCTGGCCTCGTCCGACCTGGTCGGAATGATCAGGTAGTCGGAGGCGGCGAAGACCAGCTCCTGCAGCACCGGCTCACCCGGCGGAGTGTCGATCAGCACCAGGTCGTAATCCTTCTCGGTGCCCTCCGGACCGACCCGATCGACCGCCGGACGCAGTCCCGGCAACGACGCCCCGCGCGCGCCGCGGGAGGTGAATGCGGCTCCGACGTCCCAGAGCGCGGGTCCGCCCGGAATCACGTCGAGACCCGGCCGCACCCCCCTGCTGACCTCCGCCGGGAGTCCGTGGGTGATCGCCAGACTCAGGCTGCTGCCGTCCTGCGGGCCGTAGCCGAGGTCGCGGCCGAGGTTGCCCTGCGGGTCGGTGTCCACCACCAGCACCCGGCGGCCGTCGGACGCTGCCTGGCCCGCCAGCCCGGCGGTCAGCGTGGTCTTACCGACCCCACCTTTGCCGTTGGCTATCGCGACCACTCGTCGCATGCCGCACATCCCTTCGCGAAAGTGTCTGTACGCATCGTGCCGCTGGGAGTGCGTCCAACAGGTGATGCCACGCCGATAGGGCACGACCAAGAGCGGATGTCGTGGCGCGAGCCTCGGATGCGCATCGCCTTCCGCAGCGCACCCACCGCTCACCCCGTTGACCCACGCACTCCCGTCCGGAGCCGGCACGACGGACCCGGTCGTCTGCGGTGCGCGGTGCAGGGACGATGTTGCGGCCACGTGCAAGCCATTGATGTATCCGAACCCGAGCATCGTGCTCTGCATGACATCAGACTCCGTAGCCATTGCGAGACTCCCGGAGCCGTTGCAGTCACCATTGATCGTGCACCGGCGACCCCGCGCCCCGCGGATTTGCGGACAATTGCCGAGGCGCGATCATCACGTGCCCTCTCGAATATCGCATTTCTCGTCATCGCCGCCTGCGAACCAGCGGGCCGGCGGAATGAGCGGTGCCGGTCATCTCGTTCATTCGACAATTCCTCGAATGTCGTTTGACACGGCCGCTCGCACTCACGGATCATCCTCAATGTCGGGGGCATCATCATTTTGCCCGACCCGCGTGGTGGACTCCCGATCGGTGAGCGCTCCCAGGCTTCGGCGAGGCTCCGCAATGTTATTGAGCAACAATAATCGGTTCGCCAAGACGTTCGATGGTTGGTCAGGTCGATGATGCACCATTCGGTGTCCCAGCGATCGGGCAACGTTCAGCCTTGGCACGATCACTGATTCGATGACCGGGGATCAGTGAAAGGTTCACGACCGCGCCACCCAACGGTAAGCTGAATTCGCCTGCACGAACAGGAAAGGGAGAATCACATGCCCGACATCATCACCGACGAGGACGGCCGAGCTCGCGTCCTCACCCACCGTGGCGAACAATTCACGGCGCCCGGTTTGGCAGAGGACTCACCAAGACAATTGGCCGATCAATATCTCAGTGAATTCGGGTCGTTGTACGGCCTGGAATCAGAGAATCTTGCAGCGCTGGATGCGGCGCCATCACCCCGCCCGGAGCAGGGGCTCGGGGTGCAGGTCCAGTTCAGCCAGGAAAAGACGGTGATCGATTCGACGGTCGTCTCCTACCGGCAGACCTATCTCGGACTACCGGTCTGGCAGGCCGGCGTGGACGTCCGCATCTACGGCACGCCGCTCGCCGTCTCGAGCTCGACCAGCACGTTGCAGTACGACATCGACGCGGAGGTTCCGCCGGGGGCCGAACTGGCCGAGCCCGACGATCAGGCATTGCTGGCCACAGCTCTCGGCCTCGACGACAGTGCCCTGCAACAATCTCGGTGAATTCCGCCCAGTATCTCGTGTATCAGTACGACCCCGACGCCCGCACCGACCAGGACACCGACGACACCCTCGTCGAAGGCGGCGCCCCGACCCTGCCGTTGCCGGTGGTACCCGACGACATCACGGCCGGCTCCCACTACGTGGTACGGGAAATCCTGTTCAGCCTGCCCCTGCCGGGGTGGGGGCCGTTGAACTGGCGGGCACTCATCGACCCCGCCACGGCAGCCGTGCTGTACCTGCGCGCGTTGGTCGCGTCCGCCACTGGTTGTGTGTTCGTCCGCGATCCGATCACGACCACCGGTAACCCGTTCACCGGTTGCTCCCCGGCCCCAGCACTGGACCCCCTACGCACCACCGTGGACCTGTTGGGTCTGGACCCCCCGGTCGGCGGCGTGCAGAACCTCCGCGGCCATTTCGTTGCGCTGACCGACACCGACCTCCCCACCGTCGCCCCGCCGACGACAACTGCTCCCTTTTCCTTCTGCTACACCGCGACGTCCGACGACTTCGCCGCGACCAACGCTTACGTGCACTATGACAGCGTGTACCGGCTGGTCGAGGGCATGGGCTTCAACATCGCGACCTATTTCGACGGCACCGCCTTCCCGGTGCCTGTGGACCACCAGGGTTTCGGCAGCCAGGTGAATGCAGCGGCGCACGGCAATGCGGCGGGTAACGGCATGGGACGCTTCCGCAACGGCCTGGCGACCGCCGGTTGCCCGGTCGGCATAGCGACCGACTTCCGGGTCGTCATCCACGAATTCGGACACACCCTGCTCTGGGACCACGTCAACTCGCCGAACTTCGGCTGGTGCCACAGTGCGGGAGACACCTTGGGCGCCATTCTCTGTGACGCGGATTCCAGAGCCCCCGATCGCTTCCTGACCTTTCCGTTCGTCAACATCGGACGGCGGCATGATCGTGATGTCGCGGCGGGTTGGGCCTGGGGCGGTGCTCAGGACAATACGCAGTACGGCAGCGAGCAGATCCTGTCGACCACGATGTTCCGGGTCTATCGCGTCACCGGCGGCGACGACGTCAATCTGGACGTCAAACGTTTCGCAGCACGGTATCTGGCCTTCCTGATCATCAAGGCGATCGGCACATTGACCGTCACCACCTCGAACCCGGTCATCTATGTCAACGCGCTGATGGACGCCGACGACAGCACGGTGAACTTCGAGGGTCACCCCGGAGGGGCGTGGCACAAGGTCATTCGCTGGTCGTTCGAACGCCAAGGACTCTTCCAGCCTGCTGGCGCACCGAGCCCCGTCGTTCAGCCCGGCGCCCCACCTGCCGTGGATGTGTACGTGGACGACGGCCGCGGCGGAGGTTACGAGCCGTACCTCGCCGATTTCACCGGCACCACCGACCTGTGGAATCGGCACGCCGCCGATGCCGGCACGACGCACGAGTCGGCCCGGCTCGGCGTGCCCAACCACGTCTACGTGCGGGTGCGCAACCGCGGCACGCAGGCGGCGACGGGGGTCTCGGTCACACTGTTCCGCGCCGATCCGGCCGGGGGGCTGATCTGGCCGACGAACTGGACACAGGCGGGTGTCGCCCTGCCGGTCCCGGCCGGCATCCCCGCCGGCGGCCAGGTCATCGTGGGCCCGCTGACCTGGACACCGCAGGTCGCCGGTCAGGAGTCGCTGTTGGTCTCCGTCAGCGCCACCGGCGACCTCAGCAACGCCGACACTGTCAACGGGCCGCTCCCCCATTGGCGTCTGGTGCCCTTCGACAACAACCTCGCCCAGCGCACCGTCGCGACCGAGCCCGCGGTCACCGGGGATCTCCATGTGCCTGCGGTGAATTCCGCCGGCCGGCTGTGGCACACCATCCGCTTCGCCGACGGCAGCTGGCATCCCTTCGGCGACGTCGAAGGCCAAACCGGCGACATGGGCACCCTGCGGCAGGCGACCTGCGCATCCATCGCAGGCGACGTCCACCTCATCGCCGTCAACTCCGCCGGCCGGCTGTGGCACACCATCCGCTTCGCTGACGGCAGCTGGCAACCCTTCGGCGACGTCGAAGGCCAAACCGGCGACATGGGCAGCCTGACAGGGGCGTCGAGCGCGTCCGTCGGCGGCGACGTCCACGCGCTGGCGGTGAACTCCGCGGGCCGGCTGTGGCACACCATCCGCTTCGCCGACGGCAGCTGGCAACCCTTCGGCGACGTCGAAGGCCAAACCGGCGACATGGGCACCCTGCGGCAGGCATCCTGCGCATCCATCGGCGGCGACGTCCACGTCATCGCCGTCAACTCCGCCGGCCGGCTCTGGCACACCATCCGCTTCGCCGACGGCAGCTGGCAACCCTTCGGCGACGTCGAAGGCCAAACCGGCGACATGGGCACCCTGCGGCAGGCATCCTGCGCATCCATCGGCGGCGACGTCCACGTCATCGCCGTCAACTCCGCCGGCCGGCTCTGGCACACCATCCGCTTCGCCGACGGCAGCTGGCAACCCTTCGGCGACGTCGAAGGCCAAACCGGCGACATGGGCACCCTGCGGCAGGCATCCTGCGCATCCATCGGCGGCGACGTCCACGTCATCGCCGTCAACTCCGCCGGCCGGCTGTGGCACACCATCCGCTTCGCCGACGGCAGCTGGCAACCCTTCGGCGACGTCGAAGGCCAAACCGGCGACATGGGCACCCTGACAGAGGCGTCCTGCAGCAGCACCTGACGCGATGGACCCGGCGGGCCTCGACAACGCCTGTGCCTGCCGGGTTCTGGGGCCACCACGACACCATTGGCCCTCGACTCGGTCGTCCCCCTCGCGGGGGTTGACGGCGAATCCGATACGTCGGCAACAACGGTCAGCGTCGGCTGACAGCAAAATCACTTGGGGGACACATGCAACCGGCCAATGCCGAGATCAAGGTCACCGTCTCGAACGCCGCGGTCGACCAGGCACTCGATCTGCTTCACCTGCGACCCAGCGACGCCGAGAAACTGCAGGTTTGCTTTTCAGAGGACAGCCCGGACGGTGTTTCGCCGCAGACTCGACTCCTGGACGAGCACGTCGTCCTGCGGGCACGTCAGCGGCTCGGCGACCGGGATGACGACTGCACCGTGAAGATCCGGCCCTGCAGAATCTCTCAGATCACTCCGAAACTCTTGGCGCTCAGTGCGGACGAGAATTCCGGCTTCAAGCTCGAGGCGGATTGGACCGGCGACAACAATGTGCTGGCCGCGTCCTTCACGGCGGACCTGTCCGGCCATCCCATTGCCAAGGCCCGCGCGGAGCGAGAGCCGTTGAGCAGCCTGTTCACTGACGAGCAAGCCGACTTTCTCCGGGACTGCGCCGATATCGAGGTCAACCTCGAAGCACTGACCCTGCTGGACAAGACGGTGACTGCGCTGCGGTGGAAGCCATCACGATTCGATGGCGCTACCACCGCCGACAAGATCCGTGCCGAACGGTGGACCGTGGACGATCTGGATTTCCTGGAGTTTTCCATCCTGGCGCCGGTGGCCGACGCCCGGCAGGAACAGGCCAAGCTCGTAGCCTTCTTGCGGGCCAAGGGCATTCAGTCTCCGGCAGCTCAGGTCACCAAGACGCAACAGGTGCTGCGAATCCTGGTCGGTGCGCCGGCCGAGCTGGCTGCCTGAGCTTCGACGGCGCCCGAGGTGACGACCCTGCGGGAGACGTTGGGGTGGTCGGGTTTCACCCGATAGGGTTGGCGCGAATTCGACAACAATGGCGCGGAACATCCCATCGCACCAGCGGCGTCATTCGCACCAACGGCCCGGAGGTGTGCGCTGATCGCCGAACAGCTGACCGACCCGATCGCGTTCCATGCCGAGGGGCCGGTCTGGTCCACCCAGTGGCAGGGTCTGCGGTGGGTGGACATGCTCGCCGGCGATGTGCTGTCGCTGTCGGCGGACGGTGCCGTCCACCGGCGACACGTCGGGACGGTGGCCGCGGTCGTCCGACCGCGCAGCCGCGGCGGCGCTGTGATCGGGGTGGAACGCGGCTTCGTGCTCGAGGAACCCGATGGCACCCTGATCGCACTCGACGACGTCTTCGACGACCACACGGTGCGGATGAACGAGGGCGGCTGCGACCCGCACGGCCGCTTCTATTGCGGGTCCATGGCCTACGACCAGCGGGCCGGCGCTGCCGCCCTGTACCGCCTGGACCCCGATCGCTCGGTCCGGCTGGTGCTGGACAACGTCACGGTCTCCAACGGCCTGGAGTGGAGCCCGGACGGGTCGCTGGTCTACTACAACGACACCGCCGAGAGCCGCATCGACGTCTTCGACTACGACGAACACGCGGGGCTGCGCAACCGCCGCCCCTTCGCGCACGTGCCCGGCGGCAAGCCCGACGGGCTCACCGTCGACGCCGGCGGATCGGTCTGGGTCGCCCTGTACGGGGCAGGGGAGGTCAGGTGCTACCGGGCCGACGGTGTGCTGGCGGAGGTGGTCGAGGTGCCGGCCAGCAACGTCACCGCCTGTACGTTCGGCGGGCCCCAGCTGGACCGGCTTTACATCACGACCTCCCGGGAAGGCCTCGGGCCCGGCGATGAACCGCTGGCCGGCTCGCTGTTCGCGGCCGACGTGGGCGTCACCGGGCGCCCCGTGCGGGAGTTCGCCGGTTGATCCCGGCTGCACCTGTTGTCGCTCTCGACAGCGGTGGCTATGTTCGATCAGTAAGTATTCCGACTCCTTGTCAGGTTGACGACGCCATGCAGACCACTCGGGTGGCCCCATGACGCCACCACCGACGCACGAACCCGTGTCATCCGGGGCGCCGGTCGGCCTGGTGCCTACCGCTGCCCTGCAGTCAACCTTGATCACGCTCGGCCACACGTTTATCGCCCTGGACTCGGCACTGGCCGATCCCGCGCTGGCCCCTTCGTCGTCGGCGGGTCTGGGTCTCACGGGGGCGTTGACGCTTGTCGTGGTCGCCATGACCGGACCGGCCCGCCCGAGCGTCATCGCACAGGTGACCGGGCTGTCGACCGGTGGGGTCACGTTGCTGCTGGACCGACTCGAACGCGATGGTCTACTGCAACGGGCCTACGGCATCGATCCGCAGGACCGCCGGGCGGTCATCGTGAGCCTGACCGAGGCGGGGCGGCGGACGCTGACCGACCTCGACGACGTCGTGATCGCGCACTCGTCGGACCTGGCAACTGACCTGAGAAGTCTGCGGCAGCAAGCAATGTCATCGATTCCCGAGCAACGCCCACCGGCCGGAACCGGTCAGCCGTCGGCCGACTCAGCGTCGTTGGGTGCGGCGCCGCCGACGGTTCTGATGACGCTGTTCGCGTTGGTGAACGTGTTCGATACGGCGATCCTGCAGGTCGTCGGCGAAGGTGGGCCGATCTCGGTCACCGACCCGCGGCCGATCACCCTCGTCCTCGAGATGCACCGCGACGGCGAACTGTGGTTGAAGGATATCCCCGCGCTGATCGGCCGATCCAGGGGGACGGTGCACACATTACTGCGCCAGATGGAGGCCGCAGGATTGACCGAGCGCGTCCGATCATCGGCCGACGAGCGGTCGGGGGTCAAAGTGCGGTTGACCGCCACAGGCAGCACATTGGTGCGGACGCTGCTCCGATCGCTGCACAGCCGTCTGCCCGCTTTACTGGTGCCGATCGACAATTTCGTCGGTTCGTTACCGGCTGAACGGCTTGCTCCGCCGCTCACCACATGACATCGACGGCGGCGGTGCACGCGACGGCTTCGGTTAGCGTGTACCGCCGACGTCGGCAGCCGCCGCACACTGACGGGAGGGCGCCGTTCCATGGTCGATCCGCCGACCCGGGGGCCGGACCTGGCGCCCGCGGACCCGTCGCCCGCGGAACCCTCGCCCGCGGACCCGTCACCCGCGGCTCTGTCGCCGCAACTGGTGACGGTGCCCTGGCACCGGGACGGAGCCGGGCCGGTGCCCACCGCGGACGGACCTGTCGAGCATCGCTGGCGCAAGATCGTCGGACGAACCCTCGGAAAGGCCTGGGGCGACTCGCTCTTCGGAATGTCCTCGCAAGCGGCATTCTGGTGCGCGCTCTCCACGGCACCGTTCCTGCTCGCCCTGCTCGGGCTGTCCGGCATCTTCGCCAGCTGGCTGTTCGGTCCGGACACGATGACGGTGATCCGTAACCAGGCAACGAATTTCCTGAACACGGTGTTCAACGAGGAGGTCGCCAACGACCTGCTCGGCAACACGATCGACACGATCCTGAGCAACGGTCGCACCGAGGTGATCTCGGTCGGCCTGATCATCAGCCTGTGGGCCGGGTCGTCGGCGCTCTCGGCGTTCATCGAGGCGATCACCATCGCGTACTGCCAGCACGAGTTCCGGCATCCGGTGGTGGAGCGGTTCTTCGCGCTCGGGTTGTACATCCTGGCACTGGCGGCCGAGCTGGTCCTGCTGCCGCTGGTGGCCATCGGACCTGACGAACTGCCGCGGCTGTTCCCGAGCAGCTGGCGACCGGTCGTCGAACTCGTGCTGGCCGAGGTCTACTACCCGGGGGTCGCCATCGGGCTGATCTTGATGGTCGCGACGTTGTACAAGGTTGCGCCCAAACACAAGCATGCCTGGTACCGCGGGCTGCCGGGGGCAGTCCTCGCGGCGACGGTGTTCCTGGTGGCCAGCACCGGGCTCCGGCTGTATCTGTCCTACGTCTACAGCCACGGGCTGACCTACGGTGCGCTCGCGACACCCATCACGTTCCTGCTCTTCTACTACTTCATCTCGATGGCCATCATCATCGGGGCGCAGTTCAACAACGCGCTGCTCGAGTACTACCCACCGGTGGTGAAGCGATCACGCCGGCCCGACCCGGCACCGGAGGCTCCGGCGCCGGAGGTTCCCGTTCCGGCGGTGGCGGGTCAGGAAACGCCCCCGGGTCGATGGGATTCGTGATCGCCGGTCGGGACGTTCGCGGCATCGGGGGTACCGCCGAGCGCGTCCCGCATCCGGTCGCGGCGCCGCTGGTAGGCACCGTCGAAGCGGCGGTGCGACCGGGCGAGCTTGCCGGCGCTCCCGGGCCTGGAGTACCGCCGACGGGCCCACGCCGAAGTCGGTTTGGCCAGCCGGATGGCACCCACCGTGGCCACGATCGGAACCACGATGCCGATCAGCCCGGTGGCGAGCTTGCCCTTGACGAAGCACACACCTGCGACGGCCAAGTGGAACACCACGAGCGTCACGTACAGCCAGTTGGCGATCCCCTCGGTGTTGCCAGGGCCGACCGGGGACGCTTGTAGCAGCAGCACCGCGCCGAGCCCGCCGGCGATCATGATCGCGTCGATCGACTTCCGGCCGTCCTCCCCCCAGTAGACGTCGTCCAGGTGGAACCACAGCGCGAACTCGTCGAGGGCGAGCGCGGCACCGACCCCGAACAGCGCCGCCAGCACCTCGGTCCACGGCGACCCCGGGTCATAGCGGAATTCGAGCAGTCCGGACAGCAGGATCAGCAGGATGCCCCACACCTGATGGTGGACGTGGACGCCGGCGATATAGATATCGGAAAAGCCACCACCGGAATCGGAATTGTCGACGGTCTCTTCAGCCGGCGCATTCTTCTTGACCCGGATTCGCCTGGTGATTCCCCGGGTGATCGCGAACGTGACGAGAAAGCCGATCAGCGCCCATACCGCTGCGGCGCGCCCGGTGTCGACCAGAACCCGCTGATACCAGTCCATTCAGGCGACCCGATCCTTGATGATGAGGTTTCAACTACTTCGAGTGTGCGGCACCGGTGCCGGAACCGGCAACTTCAGCCCCAATGGGGTGACCGGGCCCGACCGGCAGAGCGGGCCCATTCGTCGGCGCGTGATTCAGCTCGCCCCCAGCACGAACCAGACGGATGCCAGAGCGGCCACGAAGGTGGCGAGGGCAAGCACGCCCGCCGCGGGCTTCTGCTTGGCGCCGGTGGCCAGGATGCCGAGCGTTCCGAAGTCCCACAACGCGTGCAGCACCATTCCGACGATCAGAGTCCCGGTCGTCATCAGGGTGACGTACAGCGCGGTGCCGGCCAGAAAGGCCATCACCAGCTGGGTCAGTGTTGTCTGCACGGATTGTCCGAAGAGGGCATTCATCGCATGTAGCAACGAGAACAACACCGAACTGACCAACCAGACGACCCACTCCGCGCTGCCACCCTCGCGCAGGCCCACGACCAGCAGCCCACGGGTGGCCAGTTCCTCGGCGAAGCCGACCAACAGGCATCCCAGGAGAACGAGCGGCAGGAGTTTCGCCTGGGGCGACCGATAGTCGATCGTCGCGGTGTTGATCACTGCCACGGCAGCGAAAAGCGCGGGCACGACCAGCGCCCACGGCGGTCCCGATCTGGAAGCCTCGAACAGCGCGGAATTCCACCAGCCGAGCCAGCTTGTGGCGATGGCCAACAGCAACCCGCCGAGCCCGATCGGCAGGACGATGCCCCGCAGCACATGCCCGCGGCTGTCGACCAGCGCGTCGTAGCGGGTTCCGGTGACCTGCCAGATCACCCCGACCAACACCATGTACGCGAGAAAAATCCCGACGGCAACCAACGCCGGATGATCGGTGGCCGTCATCTGCTGGTGGTTCCCGACCGATCGCTGCAGCCGTGCGCGGAGGGCGTCCGGCCGCAATCCTCGTTTCGCCCCGTCACGCGGGTTGCGGGACGAATGCCTTCGGGCGGACACCGTTCCGCAGGATGATCACCAGCCCGATGACTGCGAGCAGGACCGCGATGTACTGGAGCGACGACAGCAGGCGCGCCGGCGAGTCGCTGGCGCCGTAGGCCGAACTGATCAGCGTGTTGAAGTCCCAGAAGGCGTGCAGCAGCATGGCCCAGATCAGCGCGCCGGTGTTGCGGCGCAGGACGTAGAAGACGGTGCCGGCCAGGAAGGCCAGCCCGATCTGCGCCACGGTGACGTTCACCTCGGCACCGAACGCGATGTTGAGCGTGTGGATGGCGCCGAAGATCAGGCAGCTGAAGAACCAGACCCACACCTCGGGCAGGCTGCCCCGCAGGCCCACCAGACCAAGGCCGCGGCAGAGCATCTCCTCGGAGAATCCGACGAGCAGGGTGCCGATGGCCAGGAACAGCACATACTTGCCCTCGACCCGGGCGAAGTCGACCGACAGCAATCCACCGAGCGCGGCGAGCACGTAGATCGCGGGGATCAGCAGCAACCACCGTGGGCCGACCCGGGGTATCTCCCGCAACGCCGGCCGCCACCAGCCGAGGACGGACGCGGCCACAGCCAGGAAGATCGCGCCCAGGCCGATCGGGACGATGATTCCGGCCATGATGTTGTCGGTGCTGTCCCCGACGGTCTGGTAGTCGACGTCGTTGATCGCCCAGACCGCGCCGACGATGGCCATGTAGATGACCGTGAGCAGGATCGTGATGACCCAGTTCGGCTTGACTCGCATGGGTGACTCCTGACTCCAACGCCGGCCCCTGCGCCGATCGCCCGGGCCGCCGTGCGTGAATTCCGGGCGGGTATGTCCAGCCAGAAAGTAACCCCTCAGGCCGACAGTCCGCGGCATATCGGGGTGTGACTTTCACCGCCACTTCCGTCACGGTCGCTGTCGTGACGGTTAGTCGCGTGACGGTTACTTGCGTGATGCGGGCAGCCGTTGGGTGATCCAGGCGACAAGGTCGGCGCTGCTGCGGGTCTGCAACCACACCCGGCCCGGTCCGGTGAAATCGGTGACCAGGCCCTCTCCGCCGAGGATGGTGGACTTCCAACTGCCGGCCTTGCGCACCTTGTACTGCACGGAGGCGTCGAAGGCCACGACGTGACCGGTGTCCAGGGTGATGGCCTCGCCAGGTGCGAGGGTGGTGAATCGGATGGCGCCGTAGCTGGACATCAACATGTCCCCGCGTCCGCTGCAGCGGAGCAGCACCAAACCCTCGCCGCTGAAGAAGGTCTTCCCGCCGCCCCACTTTGCGTCGACGTCGACCGAGGGATCGGAGGCGATCCAGGAACCCGACTGGACCAGCACGTCCTGGCTGCCGTCCAGAGCGGCCAGCACCATGTCGCCGGGCAATGCGGCCGCGACGCCGACCAGCCCGCCGGATCTCGAGCTGAAGTCGTTGACGAAGAAGCTCTCACCACCGAGCGAGCGGCGCAGCCCCTTCATGAACCCGCCCTGGGTCGAGGTGGCGATGTCCACGTCCCCCCGGGTCATCGCCATGGCGCCGGCCTCGACCCTGACCGCACCACCGGCCGGGAGGGTGATCTCGCCGAAGGCGAATGCCGGCCCTGAATTGATCTCTACCTGCATGACGCGGGTCCTTTCATCGATGGCGTGGCACGTGTCGAAAACCTAACGCTGGCAGCGACACCAACCCGGGACGAGCCCAGACCGGCTGCCCCGCCCGGTGTCGCGACGGCGTGCCGGCCGCGATCCAGCGCTGCTGTCAGCGGGCACCCGGGCGCGAATGAGGCATCAGAAGAGGTGTCTAGAGACAAAATAATCGATAACGCGAACAACGGCAAAACGCGCCGCCGCCTGCGCGGCCTCGTCACCGCGAGAGCCAGCAGCTCTACCGGGCGACGTCGGCCAGCAGCTCGGGTGTGGCCCGCTGCCGCTGCAGGTCGATCGCCTTGCCGATGTCCCGGGCGAGCCCAGGCTTGCGGTGGACGAGCCGGTCGAGCGAGGCCACCGGGACCCGCAGCACGGTGATCTCGTCGAGGGCCACCACGCCGGCAGCGACCCGTTCCCGCGTCAGGGCCGTCTGGCCGATGTAGTCGCCTGGGGACAGCACCCCGATAATGAACAGTCCGCCGTCCGCGAGCGTCGGGGTCAGATTCGCCCTGCCGGCGATGATCAGGCGCATGCTGTCGGGCACCGATTCCGCGGTCTGCAAACGCTGACGTAGTCCACCGCATTCGAGGTCAGCGCTGCCTGGTAGGCATCCGCGAGCATAGAGTCGCGGTACGGTCCGGTGTCGATGTTGCTGCCGAGATCGGCACCGGAATACGCCGAATAAACGACATTCCCGCGGGTATCCAGGAGCAGGGCATCCTCGAAGCCGAAACGCTGCGTCAGTTCCCGGAAGTAATCGTGATACCGGGCGTGCGCTGCCGACCAGGCGCTGCCGTCGCCGGCGTCGTCCACCTTGATCGCCGCCCCGAAATCGCTGGCGGTGGCCGTGTAGTTGGCCTGGAGATATCTTTCGGCCGGCAACTTGGGGAGGAACCCCAAGGATTCCCGGTGCTTTAGGTGGTGCGGTCCAGATCGGTGACGAATGGACCACGGTAATACTGCTCCAGCGCTGCCGCCTGAGCGGTGCTGATGGTTTTCGCCTCCAACTGGTCGAATCCGGCGGTAAATGCCCGCACCGCCTCGATGGCGGTCGAGCCCCTGGTGTAGATCACCAGCGAATTCTTCAGCTGATCGAAGAATGCGGTGATCTCGTGCGCCCGAGAATCCCGCACCTGAGTCAGCTGGTTGAACGCGGAGTTCTGCATGGAGTCTTGCCGGTCTGGTATCCGACGCACCCGACGACAAGGGCGGACAGGATGCTGGTGAGCAACAGCATCATCGGCAGCTTCGACTGGATCCCGAATCGCCAGCGCCGTCGTCTGCGGACGAGCGG
This sequence comes from uncultured Actinomycetota bacterium, assembly GCA_963709895.1. Lineage (GTDB taxonomy): Bacteria > Actinomycetota > Actinomycetes > Mycobacteriales > Nakamurellaceae > Nakamurella. The sequence continues at coordinate 337,413 of CAVPYD010000029.1, forward strand.
GGCGGCCGGCGGCAGAGCGCCCGACTGCTTCCGCCGGCGGGTCCGGTGCCGCGTGGACGGGCGCCGGAGGGGCCTGTGTGCTCATGAAGAACCTTCAATCGCTGCGCGTCACCCCCGACCAGATGCCTCACGCAGAGTACAGAGGTGAATACGGGAAGTAACCATGGTCGTTGTCGTTCCGTCGAGCGGCGCATGAACCCCAGCCCGACGGGGAATTGGTTGGCAGAGAAGGGACGTCGACGGGAGATCAGCGATGAACGACACGAGCGAACTGCGCGAGGGTGACGAGGTGTCCTGGCACACCCACGGCACCACGACCCACGGCACGGTGCAGGAGACGCTGACGGCCGATACCCGGGCCGCGGGCAGGACCGTTCGGGCCGATGAGGATCACCCGCAATACCTGGTGCGCAGCGACAAGTCTGGTCGGGACGCCGTGCACACCCCCGAGGCGTTGCACAGGGAGCGCTCGACAAAGGGTTCGGCACAACAGGATTCGCAGTGAGCGCGCCGGGACGTCAGACCGGTCGGGACATCGCCGGCGCCGGCCAGCGGGCGGCCGACAAGGCAGAGGACACCGGCCAGGAGGCCGTGCAGAGCAAGCCCTTCAGGGTTTTGCTGACCGTCGGCCTGGTGGCCTACGGCGTCGTGCACATCCTGATCGGCTGGATTGCGCTACAGATCGCCTGGACCGGGCTCAGCTCCGGCAGCGGCTCGGGTGGAGGGGCGGAGGCCTCCCAGCAGGGCGCGCTGGCCGAGATGGCGGCGCAGCCGTTCGGCGCCGTGCTGCTCTGGATCACCGCGATCGGGCTCTTCGCGTTGGCGATCTGGCAGATCGTCGAGGCGATCTGGGGTCACCGCGACCGCCCCGCCGGGTTCAAGCGCATTCGCAAGCGGGTCGGTTCGGCCGGTCGCGCGGTTGCCTACGCCGCCATCGGGGTCGCGGCGGTGAAGAACCTGCTGGGTAGCGGCGGCTCCTCGAACAGTTCGGAGGAGGGCTGGACCGCCCGGCTGATGTCGGCGCCGTTCGGTCGCATCCTGGTCGGCGTCCTTGCCGTTGCCGTCATCGCCCTCGGCATCCGACTGGTCCGGCGCGGCGTGACGAAGAAGTTCACCGACGACCTCGCGGGTGGAGTCGGCCGCGGGGTGGTCCGGCTGGGTCAGATCGGGTACATCGTCAAGGGCGTGGCTTTCGCGATCGTCGGCGGGTTGTTCGGCTGGGCCGCGATCACCTACGACCCGGAAAAGGCCGGCGGTCTGGACGACGCACTGCGCACCGTCAACAGGGCGCCGTTCGGAGCCGGCTTGCTGACGCTGATGGCCGTCGGCCTTGCGTGCTTCGGAATCTATTGCTTTGCCTGGGCGCGTCACCCGAAGGTGTCGACCGACACCGACAAACCGCCGCAAAGCTGACCATGCGCGTCGCCCGGGCGGTGCGCGCCCACCAGGCATGACAAGCTAGGCGTCGAGATCAACTCACTCGGATCCCGACGACCACGCGCGACTCCGGGTGACGACCCAGGGAGCGTCGCATGGCCCACCACGAAGCTTCGCGCACCGACGAACCGGTGAAGCAGAAGAAGATCCCGAAGAAGGCCTACGAGGCGGAATTGTCGCGGCTGCAGACCGAACTGGTCACCATGCAGCAGTGGGTCAAGGAATCCGGCACCAGGATCGTGGCGATCTTCGAGGGCCGGGACGCGGCCGGCAAGGGTTCGGCGATCAAGCGGATCACCGAATACCTCAATCCCCGCAACGCGCGCATCGTCGCGCTGCCGGCGCCCACTGAGCGCGAGCGGTCCCAGTGGTACTTCCAGCGGTACATCGAGCACCTGCCGGCCGCCGGCGAGATCGTTCTGATGGACCGCTCCTGGTACAACCGGGCGGGAGTCGAGCGGGTGATGGGGTTTTGCACCAGCGACGAATACCGCCGGTTCCTGCACCAGGCGCCGATCTTCGAGCGACTGCTGGTCGAGGACGGGGTGTTGCTGCGCAAGTACTGGTTCTCCGTGTCGGACATCGAGCAGGAGAAGCGGTTCAAGTCACGGCTGACCGATCCGATGCGTCGCTGGAAGCTCTCGCCGATGGACGTCCAATCCATCAGCAAGTGGGAGGAGTACTCCCGGGCCAAGGACGAGATGTTCGTGCACACCGACATTCCCGAGGCGCCCTGGGTGACGGTGGAGAGCGAGGACAAGAAGCGGTCGCGGATCAACGTCATCGCGCACCTGCTGTCCACCATTCCGTACGAGCATCGCGACCCGCCCCCGGTGACGATCCCGGAGCGCCCGCAGGCCCGCTTCTACCAGCGCCCGCCCCGCGAGGAGTTCCGCTACGTCCCCGACCACGCAGCGTCGCTGGTCAAGCCCGGCCCCTGACCGCCCCCGCCGCCCGCCCGCCCCGGCGCGCCGTCAGGGGTGAGCTCGGCGCGGATGCGGCGGACGCGGGCGGTGACGTCGGCGCGGATGGCCGGCTCGTCCAGGGTGGTGAGGCGGCGGTTGGCGAGGACACAGCGCCCGGCGATGAAGACGTCGGTGACGTCGGCGCCGGTGGCGGCGAACGCCAGGAACGACCGGGGATCGGTCAGCGGGGTGGCGGCCGGCGACGCGGTGTCCAGCACGATCAGGTCAGCGGGCTCGCCGACCGCGAGCCGGCCCGACAGCCCGGTGCCCAGCGCAGCGGACCCGCCACTGGTGGCCATCGCCAGCGCGTCGGCTCCGGACTGCACACCTGGGTCATGCCCCATCCCGCGCTGCAGCAGCGTCCCGATCTTGATCTCCTCGAACAGGTCGGCGGTGTTGTTGGATGCCACCGAGTCCGTGCCGAGCGCCAGGGTGACGCCGGCCGCCCGGTAATCGGCCACCGGGGCGATGCCGGCGCCGAGCTTCAGATTCGAGATCGGGTTGTGCGACACGGTGACCCCCGCGGCGGCGAGCAACTCCGCGTCACCGGGCTCCGGATGCACCGCATGCGCGACATGAGTGCGTACCCGCAGCAAGCCGACCCGCCCGGCCAGCGCGATGGGCGAAACCCCTTGCTGGGCCAGCGATTCCTCCACCTCGGCGCGGGTCTCCGACAGGTGGATATGCACGCCGAGCCCGTTCGCCGCCGCCCGGCCCGCGACGTCCGCGATCAGGTCGGGACCGCAGCTGTACGGCGCGTGGGGGCCGTACATCACCCGCACCAGGCTCTCGCCGGCGAACTCCGCGGCCAGGTCGGCGGTGCGGTCGAGGACCTGCGCCCCGGTTTCCTGGCTGGCCCACGGGTAGGCCACCGCGTCGTAACCGAACACCGCCGGCGCGGCCGCCACCCGCATGCCGGCGGTGCAGACGTCGGCCAGCAGCGCGGCGTCCCACAGGTGCATGTCGACGAAGCCGATCGTCCCGCTGCGGATCATCTCGCACATGGCCAACGCCAACCCGGCGCGGATGTCCTGGTAGCTCATCCGCAGCTCGAAAGCTCTGATGGCGCCGAGCCACTCCCGCAGGGGGACGTCGTCGCTGTGCCCACGCAACAACGTCATCGCGGCATGGGTGTGCGCGTTGACCAATCCGGGCGCGACGATTCGGCCGACGGCATCGAGATCGCCGTGGCCGGCCGGGCCGCGCACCGGTCCGAGGTAGCTGATCAGCCCCGTCGACGGGGAGAACGCGATCTCGCCCACCTCGAGAACCGCGCCGGGATCGGGCACGACCCACCCGCCGACGATCCGGGTTTCCGCACTCATCGGCGCACCGATCCGGCCCGCGGGACATTCACCGGGACATATCACCGGGACAATCACACGGCCGAGTACGTCAGCCACTGATCCCAGGGCAATGCCCAGATGTAGATCTCGCCGTCCTCCGGGCCGAGTTGCACGGTCGTACCGGTGATCTCGACGGGATCGCCCCAGATGGCGCTGTGGAAATACGCCTCCGCATCCGCCAGCGACAGGTTGACGCAGCCGTGCGTCACGTTCGAATTGCCCTGTGCATCGGTACTGGCCGGGTTGGCGTGGATGAATTCCCCGTTGTTGCTGATCCGCACCGCCCATTTCTCCGGAATGTTGGAGTAGCCGTACCGCGGATTGCTCATCAGCTTGGTCTCGTTGAATTCATTGACCACGTGAATCCCGGACCGGGTGATCAGGTTCGGATCACCGGTGTCCTCGCCACGCCCGTAGGACGCCGGGTAGGACGCGACCGTGGCGCCGTTCTGCTGGACGACCAGCTCGTGCGAGTTGACGTCGGCGATGACGACCTGGTTGCGGCCGATGGTGAAGTCGGTCGTCAGATCGGACGCGCCGTACGCGCCCGGACCGAGCTTGAGCCCGTACAGCTTGGCGTCCACATGCACCTGGGTGCCCGCCGGCCAGTACTCCTTGGTCCGGTAGTCCAGCGACCAGCGGCCGTCGTCGTGTTCGACCCAGCCCCAGGCGCCCTCGACCGCCGGCACGGTGGTGATCGTGACGGCCTTCTGCGCCGCCACCCGGTCCTCTGGTTCGACCCCGAAGCTCACGCTGATCGGCGCGGCCACCCCGACAACGGCACCGTCGGCCGGGTTGATGGTGTTCCGCACCTGGGCGTCCTCGCCGACCGTGGTGTAGGTGCCGGCGATCGGGATCCGCTTGCCGTCGGTGCCGGTGGCAGTGCCGGCCACCGTGTACACCTTGCCGAAGCCCAACACTTCGCCGAGCGTCCAACTCTTCTTGTCCGCGGCGATCGTGCCGAGCACGACCTTGCCATCCGGGTTGGTCAAGGTCAGGTCGTCGATGGTGCCCTTGGCGACCGTGATCGTGATCGGGTCTGACGGCGACAGGCCGGTGGTGCCGAGGGCGGGCTTGCCGCTGACGGATGCCACCGGCGGAACCGGCTTGGCGGTGGTGGGTGGGAGCGCGGTCGACCCGCTCGAGCCGTCCGGGGCGCCGACCGTCGAGGTCACGGTGGTGCCGGCAGTGGTCAGGCTGCCGCCGCTGCACCCGGTGATGACCAGGAGCAGGGTGAGGATGCCCACCAGTGTGCTGAGCAGACCGCGCCGTCCGGCCCGGCGTCGTCGCGCTCTCATCGTGATTGACCGCCCTATCCCTGGATTTCCGCGGACAGGAGAAGGCCGTGCCACGGCGGCCGATCCCGAGCACGGCCAGGGCGCCAGGATATCCCGACCCCCGGTGCGGACCGGGTGAGCTCAGTCCGGCGTGTGCGGGGTCCGACCCGGTCCCCGCCGCTCCTTGGGAGATCCGGGCAGCGCCCGGCACGTCGCGTGGGTTAGCGGAACAACCGCCGCAGGACGACCAACGCGAACAGCGCGCCGACAGCGATGAGGGAGTACTTGACCTTGGGCTCGGCCAAAGTGGAGGCCAGCGTCTGTCGGCCCTGCTCGACCACTCGCTTCGGGTTGGCCCGGGTGGTGAGTTCGTCCACCGCTACAGCCAACGCGTCGCGCGCGCGCTCGATCTCGGCCTGGATGGTTTCCGCGTCGCGGGCCACCGCACCTCCCGTGGTCCAGGGCCGCTCCGGATGTGGCCCGCGGGTCATTACCCTAGCCGCTTCCCGCCCCGAACCCTTGCCGCGGCCGGGTCTTGCCGATCAGCGGGCGATTCCGGCTGGGTCAGGGCGACGTGCCCGGGCGGCGGCCAGCCCGCTCCCCGGTGGTCACCAGGAACGTCCGAGCGCTCGTGCCGTTCTGCCGACCGGCAGCCGGCGGCATTCACCTACCCTTGCTCCATGGACAGCCCACTCCCCGTTGCCGGCGACGTCGCGCCGCCGTTCACCCTGCCCGACGCGGACGGAAAGCCGGTGTCACTGGCCGACTTCGCCGGCAAGCCCGTCATCGTGTACTTCTACCCCGCGGCGATGACGCCCGGCTGCACGACCGAGGCCTGCGACTTCACCAGCGCCCGCGGCTCACTGATACCGCCGGTTACACGGTGATCGGCATCTCGCCCGACCCGCCCGCCAAGCTCGCGAAGTTCCGGGACAAGGAGAGCCTGTCGATCGTGCTGCTCTCCGATGCCGACCGGTCGGTACTGGCCGCCTACGGCGCGTTCGGTGAGAAGAAGCAGTACGGCCGCACCATGCAGGGCGTCATCAGGTCCACGTTCGTCATCGACGCAGACGGCAAGATCGAGCACGCCTGGCGGAATGTCAAGGCCACCGGGCACGTCGCCCGGGTGCTGAAGGAAGTGGGCCTGGCCGGCTGACCGGCGCATCACCGGCGCCCCGTGCGCACCACCGAAGTGGACGGCGCGGCGGCGCTATGCTTCGCGCTGCATCCGCCCGCGGAACCCGGCGCCGTCCGCCGAACCACCGGTGTGTGCGGCGGGGCCGTAGCCCAATTGGCAGAGGCACACGGTTTAGGTCCGTGCCAGTGTGGGTTCGAGTCCCACCGGCCCCACCGGGGACCCGCTGACGTCGCGCGCGGGACCCGCTGACCTCGCGTGCGCGACCCGTTGACCCCGCGCGCCGGTATCCGCACGGGAAGGTTCTGCGCAACACGCGGGTCGGTGATCCCGCGTGATCGCGGCAGCACAAAGGACGATGGACCGCAAGACCCAACCGGGTCGTCACCGCGGCACGCCGAGCAGAACCCACACGATCACGCACCAAAGGGGCGCACATGACCGGACCGGACACGTCGACATCCACATCGACACCGGCAAGAGCCAGCGAACCCTCGGGCGACCTCGGCGCAGAATCCACGACCCGGAACGGGGGCGTCAGCACAGTGACCACAGTTGATCCGAAATCGACCACAGTGAATCCGGAATCGGCCTACTCGGACGAGGTGGCCAGCAGCCCCTACGGGTCGACCAAGAGCTCCGGCGGCTCGCAGTGGACCGGCAGCCCGTACGAGCCGCTGCCGTCCGGTGCCGATGACGCGGGTCTGACCTCGACGTTCGGCTACTCCGACAACAGCTACGCATCGGCGGAGCCGACTGTCTACGCGCCCCCGCCGTCCGACCCCGGGGCCTCGACGCCGACACCCGCGACCGGCCGGCGGACGAAGGCTCGGACCCGCGCCGCGGTGATCAGCGCCGTCCTCGGCGCCCTGCTGGTGGCCGGTGGCCTTTACCTGATCGGTGAATTCGGGTTCCGGATCTTCGACGCGGTGCTGAAAACCCAGACCCAGCCGGAAACCTGGGACATCGTCTGGACGTCGACCGGCGCCGCGCTGATCTTCGCGGCCGTGCTGCTCAACGGCTGGTCGCCATGGGCGACGCTGTTGCCCGGCATCGCCCTGACCGGTGCCGGAGTCTGGTCGATGGTGTCGTTCGACGGCGCCGACCGGGTGGCGACCACCGTCGACAACCTCTATGCCCGACCGGAAATGGTCGTCTGGGGCGTCAACGGCTGGACGTTGATCATCGGCCTGTTGCTGCTCGGATCCAGTGGCGCGGTGATCATCGCGAGGGCTGCTGGTCGCCGTCGCGGCCTTCCCCGCGGCTGACCGGCAAGCTGACACCGGCACTGCCCCAAGGCTTTCAACCCCAGGCAGGGACACTGCCCGACGCGCGGCGACCCCGACAGGGTCGCCGCGCGTCGGCGTTCCGGTCGACGCGCCGTGGCCATCAGCAGCGCATCCGCCCGGACCGCCTACCGAACTACGACTGCTCGTCCAGCACCCGCAGCAACTGCGGCAGCATGAGCCTGATCGCCCGCCCCCGGTGCGAGAGACCGTCCTTCTCCTCCGGGCTCAGCTCGGCCGAGCTGCGGCCGTCACCCCCGGGGCCGTCCGATTCCGCCGGAACGAACAGCGGGTCGTAGCCGAACCCGTTGCTGCCGACCGGGTCCTGCCGGATCCGGCCTCGCCATTCCCCGCGCACGACACTGGGCGAGCGCCCGGGGACGGCCAGTGCCAGGGCGCAGACGAAGGCCGCGCCTCGGCGGTCGGCCGGCACATCGCCGATCTGGGCCAGCAGCAGCGCGTTGTTCGCCTCGTCGTCACCGTGCCGGCCCGACCACCGCGCGGACAGCACCCCGGGCATCCCGTTCAGCGCGTCCACGGCGAGTCCGCTGTCGTCGGCAACGGCGATCTCACCGGTGGCCCGCGCCGCCTGCTCCGCCTTCGCGACGGCGTTCTCCTCGAACGTCGCGCCGGTCTCGGGTTCCTCCGGAAACTCTGGGACGTCGGCCAGGCCGAGGACCTGCACGTCGTCGCCGAGCATCCGTTGCAGCTCGGCCAGCTTCTTACGGTTCCTGGTCGCCAACAGGACCCGGCTCACGTGGCCGTCCCACCGGCCCGGACCCGGCCGGCGGCGGCCGGCGCCCCGGACTTCCTCGACCGCGCCGCCGATCGCGACGAGCTCGAGCGTTGTCCTTGGTCGGTTCGGTGACGGGCCGCGGCGGCAGCTCGACGGCCAGCGCCTCGCGCTGCAGCACGGCCAGTTCGGCGATCCCGGCCAGCGCCGAATCGAGCATGGCGTCCAGCGTGCGCCGGGCGAACGTGGCACCCTCCGCGGTGCCCTGCACCTCCACCAGCGTTCCGACGTCGGTGGCCACCACGTTCATGTCGACCTCGGCCCTGGCGTCCTCTTCGTAGGGCAGGTCCAGCCGGACTCGGCCGCCGACCACGCCGACCGACACCGCGGCGATCTGGCAGGACAGTGGCTGCGGATCCGCCAGCAGCCCGCGATCGCGCAGGTAGGTCACCGCGTCGGCGAGTGCCACGTAGGCGCCGGTGATCGCGGCGGTCCGGGTCCCGCCGTCGGCCTGCAGCACGTCGCAATCCACGGCGATGGTGTTCTCCCCGAGCGCGGCCAGGTCGACGCAGGCCCGCAGGGACCGGCCGATCAGCCGGGAGATCTCGTGCGTCCGGCCACCGACCCGGCCCTTGACGGACTCCCGGTCGTTGCGGTCGTGCGTTGCGGACGGCAGCATCGCGTACTCGGCGGTCAACCAGCCCAGGCCCGAGCCCCTGCGCCACGGGGGAACGCCGGGTGTCACCGACGCCGCGCAGAGCACCTTCGTGCCGCCGAACTCGGTGAGCACGGAGCCCGCCGGGTAGGTCTGGAAGCCCCGGGTGAAACGCACGGGTCGCAATTCGTCGTCGGCTCTGCCGTCAGCTCGCACCATGCCTTGCAGGCTAGTGTCACCGGCTCGGTGGACACGCCGTCAGGGCGCGCCCGTCAGGGTGATACCGCGAGGCTGAGCTCGGTGACGACGCTGATCTCCGGGCCGAGGAACCGCTGGCCCAGCCGGGCGAAGGGCTCCGGATCACCGGTCGCCAGGAATTCGTGCGGACCCGGCGGGGTGCTGCCGCCGGAGAGCAGATCGGCCTCGGTCAGCCGGCGGTAGACGTCCTTGGCCGTCTCCTCCGCGCTGGACACCAGGGTCACCTTGTCTCCCATCACCAGGGACAGCGCGCCGGTGAGCAGCGGGTAGTGCGTGCAGCCGAGCACCAGGGTGTCCAGGTCCACCCGCTGCAGCGGCGCCAGGTACGCCTGTGCGAGGCCGACCACCTGGCGGCCGGAGGTGATGCCGCGCTCCACGAAATCCACGAACGAGGGACAGGCCACCGCGTGCACGTGCACACCGGCGGCGGCGTCGAAGGCGTCCTGGTACGCACCGGACGCGATGGTGGCCGACGTGCCGATGACGCCGACCTCGCCAGTGCGGGTGACCGCGACCGCGCGGCGCACGGCCGGCCGGATGACCTCGACGACCGGCACGTCGTAGCGCTCCCTGGCGTCGGCCAGGCACGCGGCGGACGCCGTGTTGCACGCGATGACCAGCATCTTCACGCCGCTGTCGACGAGCCGGTCACCGATCGCCAGCGCATGCCGCCTGACCTCGGCGATCGGCAGCGGGCCGTACGGTCCGTTCGCGGTGTCCCCGACGTAGCGCACCTGCTCGCCGGGCAGCTGGTCGATGATCGCCCTGGCCACCGTGAGCCCGCCGACGCCGGAATCGAAGATGCCGATCGGTGCACTGGTCGACCTAGAGCTGGTCGACCCAGAGCTTGTCGACTCAGAGCGGGTCGATACAGACGTGGAACGCGCGCTGCTCGAGACGGCTGAGTACGGAACGGGAGAGCTGGACACCCGCTTGACGCTACCGGGGCCGCGGGTTCAGGAGCTGATCGCCGGGCCGGTGGCGCCCGCCGGCCGACGGCCACCGTCGGCCCTGCTCACCATGAATGCCGCCAGCAGGCCGCCCAGCGCACCGAACAGATGCGCCTGCCAGGACACGGTGACGACACCGGTGATGTCCGCCGCCGCGACCCGGACGATCCCCGTCCAGAACAGCCCGCCGTACAGCGCGAGCAGCACCAGCCCCAGGAGGATGTGCTGCCAGGACCGGGTGAACACCCCGCGGGCGATGAGGAACGCGAGCCAGCCGAAGACGATCCCGGACGCGCCGAGGGTCACCGAGTTCGCCGGCGCGACCAGCCACACGCCGAGCCCGGAAACCAGCCAGACCACCGCGGTCACCGCGATGAACTGGCGGACGCCGCCGAGCATGATCAGCACCCCGAAGATGATCAACGGCACCAGGTTGGAGAACAGGTGCCCCCATGAGGCGTGCACCAGCGGCGCCGTCAGCACGTTCCACAGGTCTGAAAGGCTGCGTGGCTCGACGCCGAACGAGTCCAGCCGGTAGCCGGTCGCCCAGTTGATGGTCTGCACGATGATCATCAGCGCGGCCAGCGCGCCGACCGTGATCAGCGCGGGCTTGATCCGCTGCGGCAGCAGTGTCGAGCCGGGCTTCTTCGCCGGCGTCGCGCCCTGTCCCGGAACCGGGCCGGCGCCGAGGCCACCCGATGGGTTGTAGGGCCGCGACGGGTCGAACGGCTGCGAAGGGGGCATCGACATGCTCATGAAATCCAGGCTACGCACGCTGCGGCGGCCGGGAATCGGGGTGAACCCCTAGGTGACAGGGGGGCCAGGTCCCCTGCCGAGCCGGCGGCTGCGCGGCCGCGCGGCCGGTCCTGCGCCCAGCGAACCGGGGCGTGTCCGCAGGCCGTCAGGCCCAGAGCTGACCCTCGAGGCCGTGCGCAGCGGTGGCGTCGTCACCGGCCTCGTACACGCCGGTGGACAGGTACTTCCAGCCGCCGTCACAGACCACGAACGCGATGTCGGCGCGGGCGTCGGCGCCGCCGTCCCGGACGATCCTGCGCGGCGATGCCGAGCGCGGCGTGCAGGATCGCGCCGGTCGAGATGCCGGCGAAAATGCCCTCCACCTCGAGCAGTTCGCGGGTGCGGCGCACCGCGTCCTCGGGGCCGACGGAGAACCGCGGAGGTCAGCACCTTCGGGTCGTACAGCTCCGGGACGAAGCCCTCGTCGAGGTTGCGCAGCCCGTAGACGAGCTCGCCGTACCGCGGCTCCGCGGCGACGATCGAGATGTCCGGCACCTTCTCCCGCAGGTACCGGCCGACGCCCATCAGGGTGCCGGTGGTGCCGAGCCCGGCGACGAAGTGGGTGATCGTCGGCAGGTCGGCCAGCAGCTCCGGGCCGGTGGTCGCGTAGTGCGCCAGCGCGTTGTCCGGGTTGCCGTACTGGTAGAGCATCACCCAGTCCGGGTGGTCGGCGGCGAGCTCCTTGGCCAGCGCCACCGCCGCGTTCGACCCGCCGGCCGCGGGTGAGGAGATGATCTGCGCGCCGTACGCGCGCAGCAGCAGCCGGCGTTCCTCCGAGGTGTTCTCCGGCATCACGCAGATCAGCCGGTAGCCCTTGACCCGGCAGACCATGGCCAGCGAGATCCCGGTGTTGCCGCTGGTCGGTTCGATGACCGTGCAGCCGGGCCGCAGCTGGCCGGACGCCTCGGCCTGCGCGACCATGGCCGAGCGCGGGCCGGTCCTTGATCGACCCGGTCGGGTTCCGGTCCTCGAGCTTGGCCCACAGCCGCACTGTCGGGTGACGGCGACAGCCGCGGCAACCCGACCAGCGGGGTGCCGCCGACCGCGTCGATCAGGCTGTCGTAGCGGGCCATCGCCGCAGCGATCCGTCAGTCGCTCGATCGGCGGGGGACGATCCGCCGGCGACGGCGGGCAGGATCGTCACTTCGTCGCCCTCGGCGACGGTCGTCTCCAGCCCGCCGGTGAACCGGACGTCCTCGTCGTTGACGTAGATGTTGACGAAGCGGTGCAGCGCGCCGTTCTTCACCAACCGGTCGCCGAGCCCGGCGTAGCGGCTGTCCAGGTCGGTGATGACCTCGGCGAGGGTCGCACCCTCCGCGCTGACGGTCTTCTCCCCCTTGGTCACCGGCCGCAGGATGGTGGGGACGGACACCGAGACGCTCATCAGTTCTCCTTGTTGCTGTTCGGCGTGTTGGAGCGCTGTTCGGAATCGCTGCTTGGCGGATCGCTGATTCCGGTGGTCCGGAGCGGTCAGGACTGCACCAGGTCGGTCGCGGCACTGACCGGTTGGCTGCCGGATTCGCCGGCACTGACGGGTGCAACGTCGGGACCTGCCGGAATGATTTCCACATCCTCCTCGCTGACCACCCCGTCGATGATCCGGAACGACCGGAACTCGTGCGAATCGGCTTCGCGGGTGGACACCAGCACGTAGTGCGCCTGCGGTTCGCCGGCGTAGGAGATGTCGGTGCGGCTCGGGTACGCCTCGGTGGCGGTGTGCGAGTGGTAGACCACCACCACCTCCTCGTCGGCGGCGTCCAGCTGCTTGTACAGCCGCAACTGCTCACCGGAGTCGAAGCGGTAGAACGTGGGCGAGCGCTCGGCGTTCGTCATCGGCACCAGCCGGGTCGGGCGGTCGGAGCCGGCCGGGCCGGCGATGATCCCGCACGCCTCGTCGGGGTGATCGGCGCGGGCGTGGGCGACGATCGCCGCGACCATGTCGGCGGGAATGCTCAGCACGCGGCCAGCCTAACGAGGTGGGCGGGCAAGTCCGAATCAGCGGCCGAACCGCCCGCTGCCGGGGTCGGCCCGCCCACGGCTGCATCCGTCAGTCCATCAACGCGGTGACCAGCGAATCCTGCACCGCGGACAGCCAGCGGTAGGTGGCGTACATGGCCGCCTCCGCGCTCTCCGGGTCGTCGATGCCGGGCGGCGGAACGTCGTCCTCGGTGATCTCCAGCCGCACCCCGAGGGCCAGCCGGACGTCGTTCAGCGCGGTGATCCACGCGGTCGCCGTCACGTCGTCCAACCGGACCTGGCCGCCGCCCCTGGGCAGCGAATCGAGCAGCGTCACCGCGGCGGCGTCCTTGACCGCGATGACCTCCGGCTCGTGCAGCACCCGCAGGCCCGCGGACGAGCTCGGCGTCATCCGTGGTGAAGTCCGGCAGCAGCCGGGCGACAGCGGGGTCCGTCGGCGGCGTGGACGGACCCACGGTCATGCCGGTCAGCTCGGCGAGCGGGTCGGGCGGTGTCTCCGACCGGCGCCCGGCCAGCAGTTGCCGGACCTGGTCGACGAGGTCGGCGATCAGCGAGGCCTCTGCGGCCTCGAAGACGGCCGTGTAGCGCCCGAGGCGCCGGCGGAAGGGTCGCACCGTCAGTTGTCTCGGGCCATCGTCGCCCACAGGCCGGCGCCCTGGAGCTTGGCGACGTCGGCCTCCATCTTCTCCCGCGGACCGGACGAGACGGTGGCCCTGCCCTTCTGGTGCACGTCGAGCATCAGCGCATGCGCCTTCGGGCGGGGATGGCCGAGCAGCTTCTGGAAGACGAAGGTGACGTAGGACATCAGGTTGACCGGGTCGTTCCAGACGATCGTCACCCACGGCACGTCGCCGGTGACGACGGGCTCGGTGACCTCGACCTGTTCGGGTGCGGGGGCACTGGTCGCGGTCGGCGCGGCGGATCTGCACGCTCACCGGCACCCTCACCGCGATCGCCTTCGATAGCCGGACACCTGACCATTTTGGCACGGACCGGCCGCACCGGACAGGCACGGACGGGTGCTCAGAGCATGTGCGCGCCGTCGGTGTCCGCGCCCCACTCGTTCACCGTGGCGGCCGTCCTGGCCAGGTTGTCCGCGTCCTCGGACGGCGAGGCACAGACATTCCCGGTACCCAGCGCGCACCAGCGGTACGGCGAGTAGAGGTCCTGGTACGACGGCACCCACGCCACGTCGCTGGTCGTCCAGGTGCCCGCCGCGTCCTGGCTGAACTGCACCCTGACCAGCAGCCCGTCGCGGGTGCCGGTGACCTCCGAGCCCTGCGCGGCGATGTTGTTGCCCAGCCCGTAGATCGCCCATTTCCCGTTGATCTTCTCCATCGGCTGCACCACGTGCACGTGGTGGCCGTAGACCAGGTCGATGTCGGGATCGGCGAGCAGGGTCTTCGCGGCGTTCTTCTGTTCGGCGTTGGGGGTGGACTGGTATTCCTCGCCGGCGTGCATGGCGACCACCACCAGGTCGGCGCCCGCCGCCTTCGCCGCCCTCGCCTTGGCCTTGATCAGGTCGGTGTCGATCAGGAAGGTCTGCCAGGGGTATTCCGGTTCGTTCCCGTTCCAGTCGTAGGCGACGGAGATCAGCCCGACCCGTGCCTTGGGGGTGTTGATGATCACCGGGGTCTTGCTGTCCTGCTCGGTGCGGTAGGAACCGTCGTGCACCAGCCCGGCGGCGTCCAGGTCGTCCAGCGTGCGGTTCAGGCCTTCGGTGCCCTGATCCAGGGTGTGGTTGCTGGCCGTGGTGCAGGCGTCGTAGCCGGTCTGCACGATGGCCGGCAGCACCTGCGGCGGCACCGAGAAGGACGGGTAGTTGGAGAACGGACCGTCCTCCGGCGCGAGCGGGGTCTCCATGTGGCAGATGCCGATGTCCGCGCCCTGGATGTAGGGCTGCTGGGCGGCCAGCATCGGGAAGAAGTCCATCGCTCCCCCGCCGTCCTCGCGGGCCTGCTGGATGATTTCCGGATGCAGCAGCACATCACCGGTCATCGCCAGCGTCACGCACTTCACCCCAGGGCAGGGCGGTGAGTCGGTGTACGGACCGCTCGGGCCGGCGACCAGCTGGCCCGGCGCGGGGGTCGGGGTGGGCGGCGGGAGGGGCCGGGGCGGCGGTGGTGGGCGGGGCGGTGCCGACGGAGTCGCCGCCGGCGACGCCGGCGCTGATGACGAGGCCGTCGCCTTGCTGCTGGGTGGGGCGGCGGCCGCCGGAGACGATGCCGCGCCCGACGAACGTGCCGATGACGGTGCCGAGGAGGATGCCGACGACGTGCCGGCTGACGACTCCGAGGACGACGCCGTGCCGGAATCGGTCAGGCTTCCGGTGCTGCAGGCGGCCAGCAGCATCGCCAACCCGAGCCCGACCGCGGCCAGCACCCTGGGTCCGCGGAATCCACCGATCGGTTGTCGGCGGCCCTGCCTCGGTGAAGAGATGACGCCTCCTCGATCAGCTGGCTCGGTCGGATGCTTGGACGTCTCTGTTCGGACGGTCTCGGTCGGAGGCCCCGCACCCCACCGCAGCCGTTCCGGCAAGGGTAGTGGCGCACCGCTCGCGGGCGGGGCGGCTCGCCGGTGCAGCCGTGGCTCACGCACATAAGCTCACCCGATGACCGGACCCAGTGCTGCCGCATCCACGATGTCCGTCGGCGATCCGCAGACGGGTTCGACGGCACTGTTCACCGATCAGTACGAGCTGACGATGTTGCAGGCGGCACTCGCCGACGGGACAGCGGACCGCGCGTGCTCGTTCGAGGTGTTCGCCCGGCGACTGCCGGCCGGGCGGCGGTACGGAGTGGTCGCGGGCACCGGCCGGCTGATCGACGCGATCACCCGCTTCCGCTTCGGGGACGCCGAGATCGCCCGCCTGGAAACGGTTCTCGACCGGCGAACGATCGACTACCTGGCCGGTTACGCCTTCGACGGCGACATCGAGGGCTATCCGGAAGGCGAACTGTACTTCCCAGGGTCGCCGGTGCTGACCGTCACCGGAACGTTCGGCGCCGCGGTGATCCTGGAGACGCTGGCGCTGTCGATCCTCAATCACGACTGTGCGATCGCGTCCGCCGCCGCCCGGATGGCGTCCGTCGCCGGTGATCGCCCGCTGATCGAGATGGGTTCCCGGCGCACCCACGAGGAATCGGCGGTGGCCGCGGCCAGGGCCGCGTATCTCGCCGGGTTCTCCTCGACGTCGAACCTGGAAGCGGGCCGCAGGTACGGCATCCCGACCGGCGGCACCGCGGCGCATTCCTTCACCTTGCTGCACGACACCGAGGCCGCCGCGTTCGCCTCGCAGATCGCCAGCCTGGGCATCGACACCACGCTGCTGGTGGACACCTACGACATCACTGCCGGCATCGCCACGGCGATCGAGGTGGCCGGCCCGAAGCTCGGCGCCGTGCGGATCGATTCGGGCGACCTCGGGGTGCTCACCAAGGCCGCCCGCGCGCAGCTCGACGAATTGGGCGCCACCGGGACCAGGATCGTGCTCTCCGGCGACCTGGACGAGTTCGCCATCGCCGCGCTGGCCGCCGATCCGGTGGACGTCTACGGGGTCGGGACCGCGCTGGTGACGGGGTCGGGTGCGCCGACCGCCGGCATGGTCTACAAGCTCGTCGAGGTCGAAGGGCGCCCGGTGGAGAAGCGCAGCGAGCACAAGTCCTCGCACGGCGGGCGGAAGTCGGCGTTGCGCCGGCACCGGTCCAGCGGCACCGCGGACGAGGAGGTGGTGTTCCGGGTGGGCCGGCCGCCTGCCGCCGAACCCGGGGACCGGAGCCTGCCGGTGCCGTTCGTCCGCGGCGGTCGGCCGGTCGATGGCCTGCCCACGCTGGCGGACTCGCGAGAACACTTGCGGGCCGCGATGGTCAGCCTGCCGTGGGAGGGGCTCAAACTGTCGCAGGGCGACCCGGCGCTGAAGACCGTGCTGGTCGCCGGCTGAGCAGGAACCGGGACAGCGATCTATGACATCGACCCAGCACAGCGACCCAGCACAGGAGGGCGACCAGATGAGCGATCCGAGCACACCGCCCGCGGCGGCCGACCCCGGGACCGACCACGCGCTGGTGGTCGTCGACATGCAGCACGACTTCGGCCACCCGACCGGGTCGCTGTATGTCCGCGGCGCCGAGGAGATCATCGCGCCCATCGCCCAGTTGATCCGCGAGGCGACCGCGGCCGGACGCACGGTCGTCTACACCCAGGACTGGCACCCGCACGTCACTCCGCACTTCGCCGAGCACGGCGGGCTCTGGCCGGCGCACACCGTCATGGACAGCAAGGGCGCCGAGATGTTGCCGGACATCCCCGTGCACGGACCCGTGGTGCGCAAGGGGTCAGGACCGGAGGACGGCTACTCGGGGTTCTCGGTCCTGCACCTGCCGACCGGGTCGACCCGTGAGACGGAGCTGTCCGCGATCCTGGACGAGAACGGGATCATGGCCATCACCGTCGTCGGGTTGGCCGGCGACTGGTGCGTGAAGTCCACGGCGATCGACGGGGTGCGGCTGGGCTACCGGGTGACTGTGCCGTTGTCACTGACCCGGTTCGTCGAACTGCACCCCGGGGACACCGAGGCCGCCGTCAGCGCGATGCGGGAGGCCGGCGTCGAGGTCCTGGTGTGAGCCCGCGAGCCGGCGGATCTCAGGTGCCGGCGAACGGGCCGGGAATCTCGCCGGAGCCGCGCGGGATCAATTGCACCGGCACCACGATGTCCCTGATGGCTGCCTGACCGTCGGCCAGCCGCGCGAACACCTGCTCCGCCGCCAGCCGACCGATCGCCATCGGGTCCTGCTCGATGACCGTCAGCGGCGGGTCCACCGTCTCGGCCAGATCAAGGTCGTCGAACCCGACAACGGCGACCCGGTGCTGCAGATTCCGCCGGCGCAGCAGCGCCACCACCCCGACCGCGATCAGGTTGTTCCCGGCGAACACGGCGGTCGGCGGGTCGGGCAGGTCGAGCATGGCGGACAGCGCCAGGGCGCCGTGCTCGGAGTCGGCCTCACCCCGCCACTGGATCGCGGGGTCGGCGGGCAAGCCGGCCTCCCGCAGCGCGCGCAGGTAGCCGCGGGAGCGCTCGTCGGCGGTGTAGAGCGACGGCCGGTCGCCCAGGAACGCGATCCGGTGGTGGCCGTGGGTGATCAGGTGCGCGGTGGCGTCGTGCGCGCCCTTGCTGTTGGCCACCCGCACGGTCGACGCCTCGATCCGGCGCGCCGGGCGGTCGACGAACACGATGGGCAGCCCGCGATCCAGCTCCGGCTGCAGGAAGGAGTGGTCCCGCCGGCAGGACATGATCACCAGCGCGTCGACGGCCCTGGCCAGCAGCCGGTAGATCAGTTGCTCCTCGCGGTCCGGGTCGGCGTTGGTGCTGACCGCCAGCACCAGGCTGCCCTGCGGGCTGGCGACCATCTCAACGGCCCGGTTCAGCGCCGAGGCGAACGGGTTGCCGATGTCCTCGAGGACCAGCCCGATCGAGGCGGAGCGGCCGTCCGCGCGGCGCAGCGCGTGAGCCGCGTCGTTCCGCCGGTAGCCGAGCTTGCGGGCAGCCGTCAGCACCCGCTCCCTGGTCTCCGGCGATGCACCCACCTCGTCATTGATGACGCGCGATACCGACTTCAGGCTGACCCCCGACGCGCGGGCGACGTCGTTCATCGTCGGCCGGCGGAGTCGATCGCCCATTCCAGCGCCCCATTTCTGCTATTGGACCTATTCCCACCGTAGCCATGGTGAGGATGTCACCTGTTGGACCGGCGTGGTGACACTGCGCGCACGTGTCGGCCGCGCACCCTGTGCGCGTCCTGTGACCTGCCGGTCGCCCCGCGGGCAGGGGCACGGGGTCTGGTGCACAATCTCGCCATGTCATCCGCGCCCGCCGATATCCATGCCCTGGCCGACGAGGCACTGGCCGCGGAACCGGCACACCGACGCGAACTGTTCGGCCTGCGGCTGGATCGCTGGTGGGACGACCTGCATGACGGGTTGATCGCCGTCTACAAACCGGATCAGGTGCACGCCCTGGAGGAGCGGCTGATCCGCTCGGCCGCGCTCGCGTTCGCCGAACGCGACGCCGACCTCGCCAGGCTGGACATGGAGCGCACGCTGGAGCCCGGGTGGTTCCTGGACGAGCACATGCTCGGCTACGCCGCCTACGCGGAGCGGTTCGCCGGCGACCTGGCCGGCATCGAGGCCAAGATCGACTACCTGAACGAGCTCGGTGTGACCTACCTGCACCTGATGCCGCTGCTGCAACCCCGCGAGGGCGACAGCGACGGCGGCTATGCGGTGGCCGACTACCGCTCGGTGCGGGCGGACCTCGGTACCTTCGACGACCTGCGGCACCTGGCCGCGACGCTGCGGCGCAACGGGATCAGCCTGGTGATGGACCTGGTGCTCAATCACGTTGCCGCCGAACACGCCTGGGCGCAGGCCGCCCGCGCCGGGGACCAGCACTACCGGGACTACTTCTACGTCTTCGGCGATCGCAGCGAACCCGACCGCTACGAGGCGACGCTGCCCGAGGTGTTCCCGGATTTCGCGCCGGGCAGTTTCAGCTATTCGCCGGAACTGAACGGCTGGGTGTGGACGACGTTCAACACCTGGCAGTGGGACACCAACTGGAGCAACCCGGACGTCTTTGCCGAGTACGCCGACATCATCCTGTTCCTGGCCAACGCCGGGGTGCAGGTGCTGCGGCTGGACGCGATCGCTTTCGTCTGGAAGCGGATGGGCACCAACTGCCAGAACCAGCCGGAGGTTCACGCGATCACTCAGGCCCTCCGCGCCGTGGCCCGGATCGCCTGCCCTGCAGTGCTTTTCAAGGCCGAGGCGATCGTGGCGCCGCAGGATCTGGTGCACTACCTAGGACAGGGGGTGCACCACGGCAAGGTCAGCGACATCGCTTACCACAACAGCCTGATGGTGCAGGTCTGGTCGATGCTGGCGACCAAGGACGTCACCCTCGCCGCGCATGCGCTGCGGGCCATCCCGCCGGTGCCGTCCAGTACCACCTGGGTGACCTACATCCGCTGCCATGACGACATCGGCTGGGCCATCGATGCCGGCGACGCGGCGGCGGTCGGCCTGAACGGCTACTGGCACCAGTCATTCCTGTCCGACTACTACTCGGGGATCTTCCCCGGGTCGCCGGCCAGGGGGCTCGTCTTCCAGGCCAACCCGGAGACCGGCGACCGCCGGATCAGTGGCAGCGCAGCAAGTCTCGCTGGCCTGGAAACGGCTCAGTCGGCCGAGGACGTGGACCGGGTGGTCGGGCGGTTGTTCCTCGGGCACGCCATCATCATGGGCTGGGGCGGCATCCCGGTGATCTGGATGGGCGACGAGCTGGCCACCGTCAACGACCCGCACTGGGCCGATGAACCCGGTCACTCCGGCGACAACCGGTGGGCGCACCGGCCGCAGATGGACTGGCAGCTGGCCGAAAGGCGCACCGACCTGGGTACCGCTACCGGACGGGTCTTTGCCGGGATCCGGCACCTGATCACGGTGCGCTCGTCGTTGCCGCACCTGGAGGCCTCGGTCGCCGCGGAGGTGCCGGAGCTGGCCGATCCGGGGATCCTGCCGGTGCTGCGGCGGCACCCGCTTGGACCGCTGCTGGAGCTGTTCAACGTCACCGACTCGTGGCGGCCGTTCCCGGGTTGGCGGCTGGCCGAACTGGGGCTCACCGGCGGCGTCGACGCGCTCACCGGCGACCACATCTATGCCGGTAGCGACGGGAACATCTGGCTGCACCCGTACGGCGTGCTGTGGATCACCAGCGGGTCCTGACCCGCCCGGTCACGACTCCGGGCCGACGGCGAGATCCACCACCAGCGCGCGATGATCGGACAGCGGCAGGGCCGGTGCACTGCTGCCCACGACGGCCCCGAGCTGCCCGCGCAGCAGGATGTGGTCCAGTTGCCGGTCCGGCTTGTGCAAGGGAAACGTCGGGTGCGCGGCCAGCGACCGGTAGCCGGTGATCGCCGCCGGCCGCGGCGACGGCATGTTCAGGTCGCCCATCAGCACCACCGGATCGGCGAACGCCGACAGATCGCGCCGGATCCGGGACAGCTGCCGGCGGCCCCAGCCGGGCACGAACGACAGGTGGGTGTTGACCACCACCATCGGCCCGGCCGGCGTCGCGAACTGGCCGATGATCACCGACCGCGGTTCCTCGTGAACCACGATCACCTTGCGCGGGCCGGGCAGCCACATCGGGAACCGCATGGGGATCCGCGGCAGTCGCAGCACCTGCCAGCTGGTCGCCGGGTAGCGGGACAGCAGTGAGATCCCGTACGCGGCCGTGTCCGGCAATTCCGACCCGGTCGCGGCCATCCAGGTCGCGCCCGGGGTCCCGGACAAGCGCCGCGACGAACCGGTGCGACACAGCGCCCATCGCCGCGGCCGCCACCGCGGTCAGGTCGGCCAACTGTGACCGCTCCTGGAGCCGGTCGACTTCCTGCAATGCCAGGACGTCGGCGTCCAGGGTCCGCACCGCATCGGCCAGCCGGGTCAGGTCGACCCGCCCGTCCGCCGGGGACCGCCCGTGCAGGATGTTGAACGTCGCCAGCCTCATGACCCCCGAAAGTACCCACCATGACTCGACCACCTCAGCCGATCGCCCCTGACGGTCAGTCGGCGTCCGATTCGGACCGGCTGCGCGCGGCGCTGAAGAAGTCCGCGTCCGCGCTCAAGGCCGACGCCGTACCCTTCGCGCTCGCGGGTAGCTATGCGCTGTGGGTGCACGGCGCGCCGGAGAGCACCCACGACGTGGACCTGGTGGTGGACGAAGGGACCGTCGAGCAGGCGGTGCACAGCCTGACCGCAGCGGGCTTCCGGATCGAGCGCCCGCCGGAGGACTGGCTGTTCAAGGCCTACCTCGACGATGCCATGGTGGACGTCCTCCACCGGTTGAACGGGGTGCCGGTGTCGGCCGGTTGGCTCGACCGCGCGGAGCCCGCCGAGGTGCTCGGGTTGCGTATCCCCGTGCTCGCACCCACCGATGTGATCGCCACCAAGCTCAAGGCGCTGTCCGAGCGGTACTGCGATTTCGGTCAGTTGCTGCCGCCGGTGCGCGCGGTGCGGGAACAGCTGGACTGGCCGCGCATCCGCGCGGAGACCGTCGACAACCCTTTCGCTGCAGCCTTTCTCGTGCTGGCCTCGAAACTGGGAATCATCGACGAGGCCGCCAGCGCGTCGATCCAGCGTTGATCTCCCCGACGCCCCGGGGAATGACACGGGTCGGGCCGGCAGTCCCGAACGGTCAATCGCGACATCTCGCGGTCCCCGCTTCTGCCGAGTCGTGCCGGGTCACCGCACATAACCAACGACGTCGACGGATACCTGTGCGTCGGACCCGGCAGGGTAGAGATCGAACCGGCCACCCACCACGGGGATGACGGCGAGATTCGACTGCATGACTCCGGGCGTGCCGTTCAGGCTGGACACCGAGGGTCGGTCCGCCTGATCGGCGAACGCGGTGATCGAACCAACGCCGCTGATCGAACCGAGCTCGGCCACCACGGCTTTCGCATCCACCGGGACGTGGGCCGCGCCGACGGGCACCGTGTAGGTGAGGAAGCCGCGGCATGGCTGGGACGCTGGGTTCCGGAAGACCCGGACCGGCACCAGCAGCACAATTTTGGAGGCCGCGCTTTCGTAGCCCTGTTGATCGACGATCAACTGGACCGGTGCTGCTGAGGTGTTTCGAAACCTCAGGACGCCCGAGGGCAGCAGGGCAAGATTCGCCGTCACACCGGCACCGAACGACACGGCTCCAGTCTCGCCCGGTGACTGCCCTGGCCGGAAAGCCTGCACCACTCCTGCCGATGACGCCACGACCGTGAGGTTGGCGGCGATGTCCGGCGTCCCGGCGGGCGCGGGCAGCGTCACATCAAGCGTTCCCCCGGCGGGGATCGCCGCGGTGTTGCGGGTGTCGATGATCCGCCTTGAGCTGACGGTGAACCCCGCCGTGGCGGGATAGAAACCCTGGATGTCGATCAGCACCCCGGCCGAGGCGCCACGGACCGCCACCCGGAGCGATCCATCGGCGGCGACTGGGATCACCGCCAGGTTCGGCGCGACTGCTCGGGACGGCGAGTAATTCACCACCGACGAGGCCGGCGCGGCGCCGGAGGCCCACAGCTGAAGGTATCCAGGCCCGGCGCCGAGCGCCGTCACGTTCGCCACGATCGCCGTCGTGCCCACGTACTTCGCCGGCAAGGCCACCCGATAGGCACCATGAGCGTCCGTCCATGGCCCTACTGGACCGCCCACTCCGTCCCTGGTGTCGAGGACTCTGATCGGGGTGATCAATGGCGTGTAGCCGGAGCTCACGGTTTGCGTCGGGGGGTGAGATGTGGGTGCTGACACAAGCTGGACCTGCGTCTGCCACGACGCCGCATCGGGGATGCCGGAAATGACGCCGCCGACCGCAAACGACAGCGGCGCCAGGTAATAGTTTCCCAATGCCTGGTTGTAGGTGGCATTCCCGGCAGCATCCTGATGCCACCGATCGAGCTGGAAGAGGTATTGGACGGTGCCGTTCGCGGCTATCGTGGTGACTCCCGAAACCTGACCGCCGAGCCGGGACAGCTCTAATCCTCCGCGAAACGTCCATGGCCCCAAAGGAGCTGGCGCGGTGGCGTAGCTCGTTCCGGAGTCGTCGCAATAGGGGCAGGCGGGCTCGCCGTACAGCAGGTAGTACACGCCATTCCTGGTGAACATCGCCGGGGCCTCGATGAGCCGCGGCCCACGATCGTGCACCGCATATTGACCGGTGCCGGAACTGTAGGTGGCATCGAGTTTTTCAATTGCAATGTTGTGAGAGTTGCCGGCGCCGATCGTGGTGTATGCCAGGTAGGCCACCCCGTCTGTGTCGACGAAAATGTCTTCATCGCCGAAAGAGAAGCCGCCCGGCGAGCGGTTGTCGGTCATGACGTGGTGTCCGGTCAGTGTGAACGGACCTGCCGGGGACGCGCTGGTAAAGACCAGGTACCCCGAGCCCGCAGCACCAAGGGACTCATTGATCCACATCACATATCGTGCGGTCTTCCCATTGTAGGCGAGCTTGGGTCGGAAGCACCCGCCCGCCCTTCCATCACAGTCTGCTTGCAGCCCAGCGGGGTTGAACGCAAGCCCCCCGTATTTCCACGAGACGAGGTCAACACTCTGGTAGATCTTCACGCCGCAATATGGTGACGGGACTGTCAGGGTGAATCCACACGCGTAGGCAGTTCCATACCAGTAATAATTCCCGGCGAAATAATAGATATGGCCATCGTGGGCGTCGATTCGCGCTCCGCTGGTATCGACGAGTACCTTTTGTGCGCTCAACAAACCGTTGACGATTGTCGTCGGTGCGGCAGTCGCCTGGGCCACGGTCGTTGTCATCGTCCACGCGATCGCCAGCAGGACTACGAAGATCGCACGCATCGAAATCCCCGGACAAGCGCTGGAATTCGGTGGTCCACGACGACCATTCGATCCCCGAACGGGGACGCTCTCGGACGCTCCACCCCACACCTGCATGCACAACAGTAGGAGCCGTCGGGGGATGCGGTCAGGACCGAAGTACCCAACTGTGTCACCGTATGGAACCGCTCGACCGACTACTTTTGTCCTCACCGAAAGGCGCACCCGGCGGCCAGATGGCAGTGCCTGAAACTGTGCTCTCGGAGGGACTACATCCGTGGGGCTGCGGCGATGGCCGTCACCGTGCCCGCGGCGATCTCGGTGAATCCGGCGTCCCGGACCGCGAGCAGTCGCTCGCTCGCCCAGCCGCGCCGTTCGTCCGCAACAGCGGCCAGCAGCCCGGCCCATGACTCCGGGGCGGATCGGCGGACCACCGCAGGGCAGCCGTCCGCCGCCCACCGCCGCAGCGCGTCCTGGTCCGAGTCGGCCAGTAGCGCGGCCGCGATCATGCCGGCATGCCCGGCCTGCGCCATCGCCTTGCCGAGCGTCATCACCGGTTCGGTCGGGGTCCAGACCCGCAACCCACGCTCGTCGAGATTTGGTGGATCAGTTTCGAGGTCGGACGCGGGCTCGGCGTCGGGCGCCGGCTCGGGATCGACCGGAACATCGGTGCCACCCACCTGCAACCGGGAGATCCGCGGGTCAAGTTCGCTGACCAGGCCGGGCAGCAGCACCCGTACCTGGGTGCCGGCGATCTCGACGGTGACGCCCGGCGGGTCCTGCGCCGCCACCCAATGCGCTCCCCTGGCCCGCCTGGTCACCTTGCGGATGTGGCCCACGCAGTAGGCCTGGACCGCGTCGAACCATTCACCGCCGGGTTGGCTGCGCGGATCGAGGCAGATCGACGCCGCGCCGGTGACGGCGGCCCGCATCGCCCGGTGCCAGGACGGCGGGTCCTGCCGCTCCATCCGCAGCACCAGTTGCATCGCGCGGATGTCCGCGGCGGCCTCCTCGCGGTCGCGTTCGACCTCGTCGGAGCTCAACGCCAGCCAGTGCGCGTACCGCTCCCGGAGCGGCGCCAGCGCGGAGCCGACCTCCGACAGTGATCGCTCGCCGGTCGTCATCGCACTCCCCTCGTCCCTGCTGTGACAAGCCTTCTCGTCCCGTCCGCGGTCGCCAGTGGACCCGAACGGCCCGGTGCCGGTCAGTCCAGCGGCACCCGGCGCAGCGTGCCGTCCGCGGCGTCCGCCGCCTCGATCTCATCCCGGGAGATGCCGAGAATGAACAGCACCGGGTCGAGGAACGGTTGGTTCAGGGTGGTGTCGGCGTGTTCGGCGACGACCGGTTTGGCGTTGAACGCGATCCCGAGGCCGGCGGCGGAGAGCATGTCGATGTCGTTGGCCCCGTCCCCGACGGCCACGGTCTGGTTCAGCCCCACGCCGGCCTCCGCGGCGAATCGGGCCAGCGCCCGCGCCTTGCCTGCCCGGTCGATGATCTCGCCGACAACCTGCCCGGTCAGCCGCCCGTCGATCACCTCCAGGGTGTTCGCGGCGGCGAAGTCCAACTCGAGCTCGTCGACCAGATGCCGGGTGACCTGGGTGAAACCGCCGGAGACGATGCCGCAGCGGTAGCCGAGACGTTTGAGCGTGCGGACCGTCGTACGGGCTCCCGGGGTCAAGACCAGGGAGGCGCCGACCTCGTCCAGCACGGCGGCATCCAGCCCCTCCAGCATGGCCACCCTGGCCCGCAACGACTGGGCGAAGTCGAGCTCGCCGCGCATCGCGGCGGTGGTGATCTCCTCGACGGCGGCCCTGGTGCCGGTGTGCTCCGCCAGCATCTCGATCACCTCGCCGGTGATCAGGGTGGAGTCGACGTCGAACACGATCAGCCGCTTGGCCCGCCGCGCGATGCCGACCCGCTCGACCGCGATGTCCACCCCGGTCTCGGTGCCGACCTCGACCACGGCGGCCCGCAACTGCTCGTCGTCCGGTGCCCGCACCGAGAGTTCGAGGCCGGTGACCGGGTAGTCGGCGATCCGCTTGATCGCCTCGATGTTGACGTCGATGGTGCCGAACCGCCGGGCCAGGGCGCCGATCGCGCTTGCCTGCAGGGGACGGCCGAGAACCACGACGGCATGGGTGGGGAACCGGCGCCGGTCGTCACCGGGTTGATCGATCCCCACCCGGACGGTCATCCGCACGGACGCCATGGCGTGCTCGACGTCTTCCTGCAGGCTCTCCGGGTCGTCCAGGACACTGACCAGAACGCCCAGGGTCAGCTGACCGCGAATGACGGCCTGATCGATGTCCAGCACTTCCACCCGATGGGCGGCGAGCGCGGAGAACAACACACCTGTCACGCCCGGTCGATCCGGCCCCGTGACGGTGATCAGCACAGATGACATGGACGACCCTGGTTCGCTGGTGCCGGGCGGATCACCCTCCGAACGGAGCGGTCCCCGTTCCAGAGCCCTCTGTCTCCGGGATCTTCAGATGCGCGCTGGCCTCCGCCTCGGCCAGCGGCTTCCAGCCGCGGGCGGGATGAGCCTCACTGCGCATGCGATCGACCATGTACGGGTGATGCAGCTCGAACGCCGGCCGCTCGGACCGGATCCGCGGCAACGACAGGAAGTTGTGCCGCGGCGGCGGTGAGCTGGTCGCCCACTCCAGCGAGTTGCCGTAGCCCCACGGGTCGTCCGCGGTGGTGATCTCGCCGTACCGGTAGGACCTGATGATGTTCCAGATGAACGGCAGCGTCGAGGCGCCCAGCACGAACGCCCCGATGGTGGAGATGGTGTTGAAGGTGGTGAAGCCGTCGGTCGGCAGGTAGTCCGGGTAGCGCCGCGGCATCCCGATGTTGCCAAGCCAGTGCTGGATCAGGAACGTCATGTGGAACCCGATGAACGTGGTCCAGAAGTGCAGCTGACCGAGCTTCTCGTCCAGGAACCGCCCGGTCATCTTCGGGAACCAGAAGTAGATCCCGGAGTAGGTGGCGAACACGATGGTGCCGAACAGCACGTAGTGGAAGTGCGCGACCACGAAGTACGAGTCGGACACGTGGAAGTCCAGCGGCGGGGCGGCCAGGATGACGCCGGTCAGCCCGCCGAACAGGAAGGTGACCAGGAAGCCGGCCGCGAACAGCATCGGTGTCTGGAAGCTGACCTGGCCCTTCCACATGGTGCCGATCCAGTTGAAGAACTTCAGACCGGTCGGGATGGCGATCAGGAACGTCATGAAACTGAAGAAGGGAAGGAGAACGGCACCGGTGGCGAACATGTGGTGCGCCCACACCGCGACGGACAGCGCGGCGATGCCCAGCAGGGCGTAGACCATGCCGCGGTAGCCGAACAGCGGTTTGCGGGAGAACACCGGGATGACTTCGGAGATGATGCCGAAGAAGGGCAAGGCGATGATGTACACCTCCGGGTGCCCGAAGAACCAGAACAGGTGCTGGTAGAGGATGGCTCCGCCGTTGGCCGGGTCGAACACATGGGACCCGAAATGTCGGTCGGAGGCCAGCCCGAGCAGCGCCGCGGTCAGCACCGGGAACGCCACCAGGATCAGGATCGAGGTCACCAGGATCGCCCAGGTGAAGATCGGCAGCCGCCACATCGTCATGCCGGGGGCGCGCATGCAGATCACCGTGGTGATCATGTTGACGCCGCCGAGGATGGTGCCGAGGCCGGAGACCGCAAGGCCCATGATCCACAGGTCGCCACCGACGCCAGGGGTGTTCACCGACAGCGACAGCGGGGTGTAGGCGGTCCAGCCGAACGCGGCCGCTCCGCCGGGGGTGAAGAAGCCGGCGCTGGCGATGATCGCGCCGAAGAAGTACAGCCAGTAGGAGAACGCGTTCAACCGCGGGAAGGCAACGTCCGGGGCGCCGATCTGCAACGGCAGCACGAAGTTCGCGAACCCGAACACCACGGCCGTGGCATAGAACAGCAGCATGATCGTGCCGTGCATGGTGAACAGCTGGTTGTACTGCTCGGGTGAGAGGAACTGCATCCCCGGGCGGGCCAGCTCGGCGCGCATGAACAGCGCCATCAGGCCGCCGATCATGAACCAGGTGAACGAGGTCGCGATGTACATGACACCGAGGACCTTCGGGTCCGTGGTGTGCAGGTAACTCAGGAACTTCGAGCCACGCGCAGGTCGCTGAACCGGGTACGGCCGGGTCACCACGGGGCGAGGAGCGACGGCGGTCAAAGTTGGCCTCCAGGATGTCGGCACACTGACTGGCCCCGGAGGTGCCCGGAACGATTTGAAGCTTAGTCGCAGGGTGGCGGCTGCACCCCGCGAGGGCACGCAGTTCTCCGCACGGAGATCGGCGAACCGTTCTTCGAGACCGAAATCGCCGGATTTCACCGGCAGTTCGGGCCCCGGAAGGACAGGCAGAACGCGAAACACCCCCGCTCCCTTGACGGGAACGGGGGTGTCGTTGCTCGGGTGGAGCTGAGGGGACTCGAACCCCTGACCCCAACACTGCCAGTGTTGTGCGCTACCAGCTGCGCCACAGCCCCAAGCTGCCGGGATAGGTTACCAACTCCCCGCAGCGCCTCCTAATCGAACGACATCACCCCTGCGCGGATCAATGTCCCCGGCGGTGCGCCACGAGGCGCTGTTTGTTCGAGTGGAGGTGAGAGGCCACCACCGCTGCCCCTGTCGTAGCAGGGCGGTGTAGCTGAGGGCAGCCTGTGCCGGGATGCGCCGGTGTGGGTGGGAGCAGCCCTGACGAAGCCGGGTCGGTCCAGTACTGCCAGATGGGGTGGGCCCGGTGAGCGTGGCGGGAAGGAGTACGAGAGGAACCAGCGTTTACGTCCCTTAAATGTTGACCGGCCTGGAATCTGGCGGATGTGGGCCGGGTGCGGTGCGCACCCTTACCGGTTGTTGTTTGGGCTGGTGGGGGGAACTTCTGGGTAGCTTTCGTTGGGGTTGCCGGGAGGTCGTGGTGAATGTCTACGGCGTAGCCGCGACGATGCCGCAGGGACCGAGTTGGGCTCCTCACCCGTCGAGCGAACAGCAGTGAACGTGGGAACCGTCCCGGTCCTCACCTGGGGTCGCGTGAACCGGCGCGGCCCGCGGGTTGGGTCCGCAGTCGACCGATCGGGTCGGGGCGGGGCGGAGCCGTCGTAGTACTCCGAGCCGGGGAGAGCCCGGCACATGGGGAAGGGCGGCAGCGGGTTCGTGAAGGGATGAATGCTGTGATGCCGAAAGATCCGCCGGTGAATACCGGCGGCCCGGACCCTGGTGATCCACCGTGGGTGCGGGTATCGGGGATGCAGGTCAAGCTTCACCGTTGGGCGGTGGCCGATCCCGGTCGCCGGTTCGATGATCTGTTCAATTTCGTGTACGACCGGGCGACGCTGCAGGTGGCGTTCGACCGGGTGGTCGGCAACACCGGGGCCAGGACCGCGGGGGTCGACGGCCTGCGGGCCGCGGACATCCCGAGACTGCCCGGCGGGGTTGAGGGGTTCCTGGACGAATTGCGGGCATCGGTGAAGGACGGGTCGTTCGTCCGTTGCCGGTGCGGCAACGGTTGATCCCGAAAGGTCACGGATCGGGCAAGCTCCGCAGTCTGGGGATCCCGACGGTGGCGGATCGGGTGGTCCAGGCGGCGTTGAAGTTGGTGTTGGAACCCATTTTCGAGGCCGATTTCCTGCCGGTCTCCTACGGGTTCCGACCGAACCGGCGGGCCCATGACGCGGTCGCGGAGATCCAGCGGTTCGGCACCCAGGGCTACCGGTGGGTGCTGGACGCTGACATCGAGGCGTGTTTCGACCGGATCTCGCACACCGCCCTGCTGGGGCGGGTACGGGCCAGGGTCAAGGACAAACGCGTGGTGGCGTTGGTGCGGGCGTTCCTCAAGGCCGGGATCATGACCGAACTCGGTGATCACCAG
Organism: uncultured Actinomycetota bacterium; assembly: GCA_963709895.1. Classification (GTDB taxonomy): domain Bacteria; phylum Actinomycetota; class Actinomycetes; order Mycobacteriales; family Nakamurellaceae; genus Nakamurella. The sequence continues at coordinate 367,531 of CAVPYD010000029.1, forward strand.
GACACCCATACCGGCACCCCGCAGGGCGGGATCCTGTCCCCGCTGCTGGCAACATCGCCCTGTCGGTGCTCGATGAGTACCTGCACGGGCCGTGGCGGCCGGGTGGGTCGATGTCCACCGACTACCAACGCCGGCGGGTCCGCCGGGACACGGGCCTGCCGAACTGGCGGATCGTGCGCTACGCGGACGATTTCACCGTGCTCGTGCACGGCACCGAACTCGACGCCCACGCCCTGCACGAACAGATCGGCCCGGTGTTGGCCACCATGGGGTTGTCCTTCTCCCCGGAGAAAACCCGGGTGGTGCACCTGGCCGACGGTCTGGACTTTTTGGGGTTCCACATCCAGTGGCGCCGCAAGTTCGGCACCGACCAGTGGTACGTCTACACCTTCATCGGCCAGCGCTCTATCCGGTCGCTGAAGGCGAAGATCCGTGCCCTGACGAACAGAACATCACAGCAACCCCCAGGGGCCGTGCTGATCAGGCTCAACCAGATCACCCGCGGCTGGTCAGCCTACTTCCGGCACGCCGTCAGCAAACGCACCTTCCAAAACCTGGCCCATTTCCTGTGGTGGCGGGTCGTGCGGTGGCTGATGACATTGCACCGCTGGACGTGGAAAGACGTCCGCCGACAGTTCACCGAACCCGATGGCCGGTGGAAACCCCTGTCCGCGGACGGGATCACCCTGTTCAACCTCGCCGGTGTCCCGGTCACCCGGTACCGCTGGCGCGGCTACACGATCCCCACACCCTGGACGCACGCGCTCCCATGAACGGCAGCACCCGTGGAGAGCCCGTTGCGTGGAAACACGCACGGCGGGTTCGGCGAGCGGCCCGGGGAAACGGAGCGGGAGCAATCCCGACACCGCGCCCCGAGCCGACTCATCCGCATGAAGTCGTTCACCTCCGCCTCGGCCGTCCCAAAACCGCGGGGCTCGATCCGCGCCGGCGAGGGTTGACCGTTTACGCCGGCCGCCGACACAAACCGGTCCGTCACTGCTGGGCGAGCAGCGTGGTCAGCCAGTCGGAGGAGATCTTGACCGGCGTGCCGTTCTGCACCACGGTCGGCGTCGCCGACCTGGCCGCCGGTGGCCGCACTCAGCGTCGCCGACGAGGACTTGTCCGCAGCGGTCGCGGCAGCCACGTTCTGTCCCGAGGTGATGCACTGCGCGGCGGCGTCGGACGCACCCTTGGAGGTCGCCAGGTCGGCCAGCTGCTGATCGGTGAGGTCGGACGAACCGCCCTCGGTGGGCTGGGTGCCCGACGCGAACAGCGCAGAGTGGAAGCCCAGGTACACCCCCGGCTTCGACCCGTCCTCCTGCGCGACGCAGAGCAGCGCCGCTGCGGCCCTGGTCGAGTAGTTCTTCGAGAACGAGCGGGGGTCGAGGAAGGTCAGCATGTGCACGTTGACGCTGAGCTTGCCCTCGTCGACGGCCTGGTTGATCTGCTGACCGAACTGCGCCTCGAATTCCGCGCAGACCGGGCACAGCGCGTCCTCGTAGAGGTCGATGACCTTGGGCGACGTGCCGGCCGTCGGGTTGGACACCGTGACAACGCCGCCGGACTCGGTGGCGACGGACTTCGTGGACGCTCCGTAGCCCTCGTTCTGGACCGCGGTCTCCTTCTGGTTCATCACGATGCCGATGATGATGATCGCGGCGATCACCACGATCGCGACCGCACCGATGATCAGCTGGGTGCGGTTGTTGGAGTTCGAGGTGCGGGCCTGCGCCACCGACTTGCGGGAGATCGCCTGCTGCTTGCCGCCCTTGCCCGACCCGGTCGACTTCGAGGAGTTGCCGCCGGACCCGCCCTTGTTGTTCTGGGGGCCGGTCGTCTTGCGCCCGCTGCTGCCCTGCGCCACTGTGCTGTCCTCCTCGCCGTGGGGCACACCGGTGCCCCGCCACCCACCGTCATCGGCGGGCGATTCCACCCATATCCACCGCTCACCATCACTATGCCGCTAGTCGACCGTTTCCTCGTTGGCGTAACCCGCCGGTGCGTCGGCCCGCCGACGCACGAAACGATCGATCGACAACGGGGTGTCCGGCCGCCAGATCAGGTAGCCGGCCAGCGCCAGAAACCCGATGTCACGCAGGATCTCCAGGGTGTACGTGGTCGCTCCCGGCGCCACCGTGCCGCCGCCACCGAAGCAGCCGCAGTCGATCGACAGGCCGCGGACTGCGGCGGAAATCACCCCGCCGATGAACACCAGCAGCAGCCCGGCGGACAGCGCCGCGGCCAGCCGGGTGGCGAAGCCGAGCAGCAACAGCACACCGAGGGAGATCTCCAGGTACGGCAGGGTCGCCGCCACCGTGCCGACCAGCGATTCCGGGAGCAGCTCGTACGAGCGCACCGCCACGATGGTCTCGCGCGGATCGGACGCCTTCTCGAAGCCCGACAACAGCCAGACGGCGGCCAGGCCCAGTCGCGCCAGCAGACCGACGATGTCCCAGGCGAGGACTCGCCCCGAGCCGGCCTCCGTCGAAGTCACCCGATCAGCCTAGGCGAGCCTGTGCTACCCGGCTCAGGCCGTCTTCGACGTCTGCACCAGCACGTCGACCACGGCGGCGATGGACGGCTGGGACTGCCCGGTCGAGGCGTTGTTCTGGGCGGGAACCTGCACCAGTACCCGGCTGCCGAGCGGCACGCCGGCCAGGCTCGCGAACGGACCACCCGCGGCAACCGGCAGTTCCTGCGGCCCGGTCCCGCCGCTGCCGTCGGTGGCACCGCTCGGCCAGGTCGATCCGGCCGATTCCCCGGTCCAGGTGACGGCGACGTACTGGGCCAGCACGTTGCCGTTGGTGATCGGCGCACCGCTCCCCTTGGCCAGCACGGTGACGGTCGGCGCGGTGGGCTCCGCGGTGCCTGCCGGGATGGTCACGGTCGGTACCGTGCCCAGCGCGCCGGCAACCTGGGGCCCGGCGGCGGGTGCGGGTTGCGGAGTCGCATCGGTCTGGCCGCCCGTTGTCGGGCCGATCGCCTGAACGATGTCGACCACGAAGACGATGGTGTCGGTTCCGCCGATGCCCGCGCTCGCGCTACCCGCGGAGCCGTAGCCGTCAGCTGGCGGCAGGCTCAGCAACACCCTGCTGCCCACCGGCACTCCGACCAGGCCGACGTCCCACCCCGGGACGACCTTGCCGACGCCGATCTGGAAGGCCGAGGTGGTCCCCCGGTCGTAGGAGTTGTCGAAGACCTTGCCGTTCCAGATCTGGCCGAGGTAGTTGGTGATCAGCCAGTCGTTCGCCGTGGTGACCGGCCCGGTGCCCTGGGACAGGATCGTCCGCTGCAGGCTCGGTACCGGTGGGGTGGACGGGAAGGTCAGCGTCGGCTTCTCGCCGAACGCGCCACTGGCCGTCGGCAGCAGGGCGGCGTCGACCGGAGCGGCCACCGCGGTCGCGGCGGGGACCGACGGCCCGAGCGTGGGGGCCTCGCTCGAACTCGCGGTCCCGGAGCCGGAGGAGTCCGTCGACGACGAGCTCGAGCTGCTCGACGAACAGGCGGCCGCCGCGAGCATCGGCAGCACGATCAAAGGCACGGCAACAAGCACGGCGCGCAAACGCATTGGAACATCCTCATCAGTGGCTGGTAACGGGCCCGGTGGCGCTGCGGTGCTGCTTCCCCTGCCGCTCGCACGTGCGGATGGATTATCGCTGGACCCGACGTTCGACAACCCGCAACCCTACGCAGTGCTGGTGTCCGAATCGTGTGAACGTGCCGTGCGACGGGACTGTTATCGCTGTGCGCGGCGCGCGCCCCGGCGGCTGCGAGCGATCTGCGCGTCCTAACCTGTGCTCGTGGCCCCCAACACCCGAGTCTTCGTCGCGCAGCTCGACGGGCTGCCGGTGTTCGGACCCAGCGGGGAGTCGATCGGCAAGGTGCGGGACATCGTCGTCGCGCTGCGGTTGGACCGCAAACCCCCGCGAGCGCTCGGCCTGGTCGTCGAGCTGCCGACCCGCCGGCCGATCTTCGTGCCGATGCTGCGGGTGAGCAGCCTGGAGTCGCATGCCGTCGCCCTGGCCACCGGTTCGGTAAGCATGCGCCGCTTCGAGCAGCGCACGCTGGAGCTGCGGCTGATCGGTCAGTTGTTGGGCACCCAGGTCCAACTCGCCACCACCGCGAGCGCGGCCATCGTGGTGGACGCCGCGATGGAACGCACCCGGACCCGCGACTGGGTGGTCTCCCGGCTGGCGGTGCGGGAACGCACCCGCCGGATCGGACGGCGGGCACCGGTACAGGTGGTGGCCTGGACCGACGTCAGGGGCATGGACCCGGCCCAGCTGACCGGCCACTCCATCCGTGGAGCCCAGCAGGTGCTCGCGTCCTTCGAGGGGCTGCGCGCCGCGGACGCGGCCGGCATCCTGCGCGAGCTGGACACCGAGCTGCGGTACGAGGTCGCCGACATGCTCGACGACGACCGGCTGGCCGACGTGCTGCAGGAATTGCCGGAGGACGACCAGAAGGAATTGCTGGCCCACCTGGACGAGGCCCGCGCGGCGGACATCCTGGAGGCAATGGACCCGGACGACGCCGCCGACCTGCTGGCAGAGCTACCGGTCGGTATCCAGGAACGGCTGCTCGGCCTGATGGAACCCGAGGAATCCGGACCGGTCCGGCGGCTGCTGCAGTACTCGGCGGACACCGCCGGTGGCCTGATGACGCCGGAGCCGGTGGTGCTGAGCCCGGACGCGACGATCGCCGAGGCGCTGGCCAGGATCCGCTCCCCCGATCTCACCCCGGCGCTGGCCTCGATGGTGTTCGTCTGCCGGCCGCCGCAGGCCACCCCGACGGGCCGCTATGTCGGCTGCGTGCACACCCAGCGGCTGCTGCGCGAGCCGCCGTTCGAGCTGGTGGCCGGGGCCATCGACGCCGAGATGTCGCAGCTGTCGCCGGATGCCGCGCTGACCGACGTCACCAGGTTCTTCGCGTCCTACAACCTGGTCTGTGCACCGGTGGTCGACGACGAGGAGCACCTGCTCGGCGCCGTCACCGTCGACGACGTGCTCGATCACCTGCTGCCGGACAACTGGCGGGAAGAGGGCCTGACCGACGACACCACCGGCCAGGACGACGCCGAAATCGGGACTCAACCGGGCCGGCACAGCCAGGCCGGCGCACGCCGGGCGATCCTGCGATCGATGACGACGAAGGAGAGTGAACCGCCCACCAGCCGCGGGCCGGCCGGAGCGCGCCGTGGCTGACGCACCCACCCGCCGCCGGCTGGATCAACCCAAGAGCGGTCGCCGCTTCAACTTCGACGTCGACCCGGAGACCTTCGGCCGACTGTCCGAGAACCTCGCCAGGTTCATCGGCACCGGGACGTTCCTGTTCTGGCAGACGCTGGTGGTGATCATCTGGATCGTGGTCAATCTGGTGGCCGTCAGCTACCGGTGGGACCCGTACCCGTTCATCCTGCTCAACCTGGCCTTTTCCACCCAGGCGGCCTACGCCGCGCCACTGATCCTGCTGGCGCAGAACCGGCAGGACGACCGGGACCGCATCACCCTGGACGAGGACCGCAACCGGGCCGCGCAGACCAAGGCGGACACCGAGTTCCTCGCCCGCGAGCTGGCCGCACTGCGGATCGCCATCGGTGAGGTCGCGACCCGCGACTACCTCCGCGGCGAACTCGACCGGCTCCGGATGGATCTCGACGGGACCGTTTCCGATCCGTCGGCGCGCAGCAAGCCGACCAAGCGTGGGTCTGACAAGAACAAGGGATCGGGAAAGCCGGCGAGCGGCAAGGGCGGCAGTCCAACCGCGGGTCAGCGTAACGAGAAGGCAGACCCCAAACCCGACTCGAAACCGGAGACGAAGCCCTCGAAGGACCAGGAGGTCGAACCTGGCTGACGGCTCTTGACAAAGCTAATGCCAATAGCCAGACTTGAGGCTAATGGTATTAGCTTTCGTCGAAAAAGAGGATCGCCGTGGCCACCACCGCACCGCTGGGTTCCGCCGGCATCGCGTCAGCAGCGACCGACCGCCGCTCGCCATCTGGCGCACCGGCCCGACGTCCGATCCGGCGCAGACGGGTTCGCCGGATCGGCTGGGCGATCGCTGCGGTACTGCTCCTCGGCGGCACGATCTTCGAGGCGGCCAAGCACGGCGGGGCGGCCGTTCCGTTGGCGGTGCTGGGGCTGATCCTGCCGGATCTGACGTTCCTGCTCGGTCTGGGACAGGCGCACGAACCCGGCCGACTCCCCCGGTCGATCGTGCGGGCCTACAACGTCGCGCACCATCCGCTCGTGCCGGTGATCCCCCTGATCGCGCTCAGCCTCGTCCCGGGCATTCCCGGTGACAGCGCGGCGCTGTTCACGTTCTTCCTGGCCTGGTTGACCCACATCGCCGTGGACCGCGCGGCTGGGTATGGCCGGAGGAATCCCGACGGATCACTCCCCGCCGACTGAACCGTCGTCGGCGCGATCCGCCACCGACTCGGCCCTCACCGGAGTCGGAGGCACGAAAAGGCCCCGCCGTTGTCGGCGGGGCCTTTCTCGTCGTGCGACCCACGTTGCGTGGAGGTGGCGGGAATTGAACCCGCGTCCAGCGTTGCTTCGTGAGGGCTTCTCCGGGCGCAGTCCGCTATGTCCCTACTCGGCCCCACCAGTCTCGCGAACACGCTGGTGCGACAGGCCCAGTCGCTGTGAGTTGTCCCTCAAGATCCCGCGACCGGATCTTTCGGTAATCCCCCTAGCTGACGCCAGGGTCCGGGTCGGAGGAACACCCGGTCTGACGGAGTCGCTACTCGCTCAGGCGGCGAGGGCGAACTCGCGCTGATTGGAATCGGCGCTTGATTTTTTTGCGACGTGTGGTTAACGAGATCGTCGTCGCCTTCCTCGGCCCGCTTCACCTCACTCGACATCCGCTGTCGAGACCGATCACCCCCGTGAAACAACTCGTACCTTGGGGAGAACAGCACACTCATCATACGTGTTCCCGACGGGGCCCGGGGAGCTGCGCGTCAGCCCATCCCCTTCGCGCGCCGCCCCGCGTACCTGGCGATCTCCCGGTCGGCGTCCCGTTTGGCCATGTCCTGCCGCTTGTCGTAGGACTTCTTGCCCCGCCCGAGGCCGAGCTCGACCTTGACCCGGCCGTCCTTGAAGTACATCGACAGCGGGATCAGCGCCAGGCCGCCCTCCTTGAGCTTGCCGGCCAACCGGTCCAGCTCCATCCGGTGCACCAGCAGCTTGCGGACCCGGCGCGGCGCATGGTTGGTCCAGGTGCCCTCGGCGTACTCGGCGATGTGCACGTTGCGCAGCCACAGTTCGTCGTCGGTGATCGTCGCGAACCCGTCGACGAGCGACGCCCGGCCGCTGCGCAGCGATTTGACCTCGGTCCCGGTCAACGCGATGCCGGCTTCCAGGGTGTCGAGGATGGTGTAGTCGTGCCGCGCCTTGCGGTTGGAGGCGATGATCTTCCGCCCGGTGGGTCGGTTGCTGGAGTCGATCTTGTTCGTGGCCATGGCTCGTCCAGGGTAATCGGCGCAGCGACCGGATTTCCCGGGCCGCTACAGCCTGACGTACAGCCGCAGCGTGACGTACGCCGACACCGCGGCGAGCCCCGCGCCGATGGCGATCAGGATCGGCGAGACCCACACCAGCGTCGCGCCGTCGATGTCCGGCAGGATCCCGGACCGGATGACCGGACCAAGTGCCTTGTCCACGAACAGGAACTTCGCGCCGATCAACCCGAGGATGGCCAGCCCCGCGCCGATGATGCCGGCCGTCACCGCCTCGATCATGAACGGCAACTGGGTTCGCCAGCGCGAGGCGCCGACCAGCCGCATGATCGACGTCTCCGTCCGCCGGGTGTACGCCGCGATCTGCACCATGTTCGAGATCAGCAGCAGCGCGGCCAGCGCCTGGACCAGCGCGATGATGATGGTGGCGTTGCGGATGCCGTTGAGCAGGCTGAACAGCCGGTCCAGGAAGGCGCTCTGATCGGCCACCGACTGGACTCCGGGTTTGCCGTCGAACTGCTCGGCGATCACCCGGTAGCGCTGCGGGTCGAAGAGCTTGACGTGAAAGGACGCCGACAGCGCCTCGGCTGTGCCGATCTCCAGCAGCTCCGGCTGCCCGGCGAACTGCTGCTTGTACCGCTCGAACGCGGCGGCCTGGCTCTCGTACTCGATGGTCTCGACGTCGGTGTTGGCCTGCAATTGCTTGTTGATGTCCACGCACGGCGACGCCCGGCAGTCCGGGTCCTGCTTCGACTGGTCGGGCGTCAGGTAGATCGTCACCTCGACCTTGTCACCGTAGATGTTGCGCATCTGGTCGGTCATCCTGGCGATGATCAGTCCGCCGCCGAGCAGGCCGAGCGAGATCGCGGTGGTCAGGATCATCGCGATCGTCATGGTGATGTTGCGGCGAAATCCGTTCAGGACCTCGGTGACGACAAATCCGGCTCGCATGTGTGCCTTTCATATCCAGCACGTGGCCGCGATCGCGCGACCGGCTGTTACCTCGGATACCCGGACCGGCACGGCCCGGGTCAGTGCAGGGTGGTCCGTTCAGGGTGCTCAGATCAGCATGGACCGGGTGGCCTACCGCCCGACGCCGTACACGCCGCGCGCCTCGTCACGGACGACCTTGCCCAGCTGCAACTCGATGACCCGGCGGCGCATCGAGTCGACGATGGCGTTGTCGTGGGTGGCCATCACCACCGTGGTACCGGTGCGGTTGATGCGTTCCAGCAGCAGCATGATGTCGGCGCTGGTGTCGGGGTCGAGGTTGCCGGTCGGCTCGTCCGCCAGCAGCAGCAACGGCCGGTTCGCGAACGCCCTGGCGATCGCCACCCGCTGCTGCTCGCCACCGGACAGCTCGTGCGGCAGCCGGTTCGCCTTGCCCTCGAGGCCCACCATCTCCAGCACCTCGGGAACGACCTGCTTGATCGACGCCCGGGAGCGGCCGATAACCTCGAGGGCGAACCCGACGTTCTGCGACACCGTCTTGTTGGTCAGCAGCCGGAAATCCTGGAACACGCACCCGAGGCGCCGGCGGTGGGCCGCCACCTTGGACCGCCGCAGGTGCACCAGGTCGGCGCCGCCGACCTCCAGGTCACCACTGGTCGGCACGTCCTCGCGGAGCAGCAAACGCAGGAATGTCGACTTCCCCGATCCGGATGGACCGATGAGAAACGCGAATTCGCCCTTCTCGACGTCGATGGACACGTCCTCGAGAGCGGGCCGGGTAGATGTCTTGTAGCTCTTGGAGACGTGCGACGAATGAATCACAACAGCGGAGTGTAAACGGTCGATCGTTATCCGGACGTAATCTGCGGTCGCGGCGCGCACGGTCGGTGACCGGCTTGACCGTCGGATCGAGGCGTCCGGATCACCCTGGTGCGGCCGTCCGGGGCCGACCACCTCCCAGAACCTCCAATACCGGGCCGTGCAGCAGACCATTCGTGGCCAACGCGCTGGTGCTCGATGCGCTGGATGGCTGACCGTGCACATCGGTCATCCGGCCGCCCGCCTCGGTGACGATCGGCACCAGCGCGGCGAGGTCCCACAGGTTCAGCTCCGGCTCTGCGGCAATATCGACCGCACCCTCCGCCACCAGCACGTACGAGTAGAAATCCCCGTACGCCCTGGTCCGCCAGCAGGAGTCGCAGACCGCGCCGAACGCGTCGGCCAGCCCTTCCGGAATGTGCGGTGCCCGCCATTCGGACATCTCGGAAAATGACAGCGAAGCGTCCGGCAATTCGCCGACATGCGAAACCAGGCATGGCCGCGCCGGCTGGTCGGCGAATCGGGTGAACGCCCCCCGTCCGGCCGATGCCCACCAGCGCCGGGCCAGCGCGGGCGCCGACGCCACCCCGACGGTGAACGACGCGCCGTCCAGCAGGGCGATGAGGGTCGCCCACACCGGCACGCCGCGGACGAAGTTCTTGGTGCCGTCGATCGGATCGATCACCCAGCGCCGCCCGGTGCCGGCTCCGGAATCCCCGAACTCCTCGCCGAGCACCGCGTCCTGCGGCCGGTGCCGGGCGAGCACACCGCGGATCGCCTGCTCCACCGCGGTGTCAGCGTCGGAGACCGGGGTCAGGTCGGGCTTGGCCCGCACCTGCAGGTCCACCGCGCCGAACCTGGGCAGGCTGATCGCGTCCGCGATGTCGGCCAGCCGCAGGGCAAGCGCAAGATCGTCGGTGCTGCCTGCGCTGATGTCGGGGCTCGATGCGCTCACCCGGCACAGCGTAGGGCGAGCGGCGGACACTGGTCGCGACCGGGAACGTACGTCCGGAACGTTCCGGCGGAGGTGTCAACGGTGACGGCATCGAGCGCAGGATCCTCGGGTGACGGGTGGGCTGCCGGCCCCAGGGTCGTCACGGTGTCCGAACTGCTGGCCGGGGCCCAGGACGTCCGCCCGCTGGACGACGCGCCCGGCAAGTCGGGTGCCCGGTTGGACAGGCTCCGGATCGACGGGGTCGATCTCGTCGCCAAGTACCTCGAGCCGGCGACGGACTGGACTGTGCGCGCGTCCGGTGTGCTCGGCGGCCCGATGGCCGCGCTCTGGACCAGCGGGATCTTGCAGCACCTGCCCGACTGCCTGAACCAGCCGATCGTCGGGGTGGCCGTCGACGCACGGCCGGACGCGGCCTGTCCGCTCGGCGCACCGTCCTGCTCATGCACGACGTCGGCGCCGACCTCATCCCGGCCACCGACGACCCGCTCACCCCGGCCACCCACCAGCGACTGCTCGAGCACATGGCCGCGATGCACGCTGCCTTCTGGGGTTGCGGCCGCGGAGATCGAGGTGGTGCCGGTGATGCACCGCTACCTCGAATTGTCGCCGTGGACCGCGATGGCCGAGTCCGCCATCGGGTCGACCCATCTGGTGCCGCAGCTGATCGGCCGGGGCTGGCCGCTGCTCGAGCAGGTGGCGCCGGCCGCGGCCGCGGTGGTGACGCCGCTCGCCTGGGATCCGGGGCCGCTGGTGGCGGCGCTGGAGACGACGCCGCAGACATTCGTGCACGGCAACTGGAAGCTGGACAACCTCGGGACGGATCCGGCCGGACGCACCATCGTGCTCGATTGGGAGATGCCGGGACGGGGCGCGCCGCTCAGCGACCTGGCGTGGTACCTGGCGATCAACTGCCGCCGACTGCCGCAGGCGAAGGAGTCCGCCATCGATGCGTACCGCGGGGCGCTGGAGGACCGCGGCGTCGACACTGGTCCCTGGTGGGACCGACAGCTCGCCCTCAGCCTGCTCGGCGCCCTCGTGCAGTTCGGGTGGGAGAAGGCACTGGGCGGCTACGACGACGAGCTGGCCTGGTGGGAGGAGAAGGCGCTGGCCGGCGCGCGGGTGCTGTCGCGCTGACCGGTGAACTATCGACCCGTCGTGGCGAGAGCCCTTGGGCCACCGACGATGTCGATCGTCACATGAGTTGCCGCAGTAGTGGGTCCGGCCGCGGGTCAGCCGGAGCGATCCGGATCCGCGCATCAACCACGAAGGTTCCGTTGCCGCCGCAGATGACCGGGTCGAGTTCGATCTCCGCCACCTGCGGGAGGTCGTCCGCCAGCGCACCCACCCTGACCATCAGGTCACACATGGCCGACCGGGCGGCCTGCGTCCGCAAGTAGCCATCCAGCACCGGCGCGGTCCGCAGGTCGCGGAGCATGGCATCGGCGTCCTGGGCGGTGACCGGGGTGAGGCGGAAGGTCCGATCGGCGATCAGGTTGGCCAGGATGCCGCCCGCGCCGACCATCACCGCCGGACCGAAGCGGTCGTGCTGCACCGCGCCGACGATCATTTCCATCCCTGGCGGCGGCGACGGCTGGAGCAGCACCTCCGGGGAATCCGGGAGCAGTGCGGAGATCTCCGCGTAGGCGGTGCGCAGCGTCGCATCGTCGGTGGCGATCAGCCGGGCCACACCGAAATCGCGGGGATGCAACTCGCCCGGATTCAGTGACAGCGCCAGCGGGTAGCCGAGTTGGTTGCCGGCCCGCAGCGCGGCCGCGAGATCGCGCGCCACCCGTTGCGCGCCGACCGCGATGCCGTAGCAGCTGAGCAGCAGGGCAACTTCGTCGGCGCCCATCCACGCGATACCCATTGCCACGGCACGGTTGACGATTTCCAGCGCGCCGATCTGGTCGATGCCGTCGGGCCGGAGAACGTCCGGGGTCGGCGCTTCGCGCATTCGGGTGTACCTGACCGCGGCGGCGAGCGCCATGACGGCAGGCTCCGGGAAGGTGAACACCGGCAGCGCCCGCGACGTGCCGTCGACGGGTATCGAGAACGACGACGCGCCCACCCGCGCGGCGATCACCGGCTTGTCGCTGATCCCGGCCGCCGCTGCGATCTGACGCATGGCCCAGTCGGCGTCGGCGACCGTGGTGTCACTGAAAACAGCCAGCACGGCGTCGATCTCGGGAGCGGCGAGCAGTACCCGCACCGCGTCGCCGATGTGCGTGGGGTCGATCTCGGCGCCGAGGTCAACCGGGTTGCGGCAGGACGGCGCCGCGGGCGCCAATGCGCGCAACCGCAGCTCGGTCTCCGGTGTCAGGTTCTGGACGGTGAGCCCGGCGCCGTCGGCGGCGTCGGCGGCCAGGATGCCGGTGCCGCCCGAGTTGCTGACCACCGCGACCCGGTCGCCGGCCGGCAGCGGCTGGTCGCACAGCACCCGTGCCGCGTCGAGCATCTGCTCCATGGTGTCCACCCGCAGCACACCGGCCTGGGCGAAGAAGGCGTCGACGACGTTGTCGGCGGCGGCTGCGGCCGCGGTGTGCGTCATGCCGGCCCGCTGCCCGGCAGCCGAACGCCCGGCCTTGATGGCGATGATCGGCTTCGCGCGGGCGACCCGACGGGCGATCCGGGAGAGCCGGCGGGGGTTGCCGAACGATTCCAGGTACATGGCGATCACCCTGGTGCGCTCGTCCTGTTCCCACGCCAACAGCAGGTCGTTGCTGCTCACGTCGGACTTGTTGCCCACCGAGATGAATTGGGAGACACCGAGTCCGCGGCGGCCCGCGGCGTTGAGGACGGCGATGCCGAGTGCGCCGGACTGGGAGACCAGGCCGAGGCCGCCCGGCTTGGCCGACAGCGGCGCAAAGGTGGCGTTCAACCGAATCGCGGGGTCGGTGTTGAGCAGTCCGAGGCAGTTCGGGCCGACCAGCCGCATGCCGTGGCTGCGGGCGATGTCGACGATCTCGTCCTGACGAACCTGACCGGCGTCGCCGGTCTCCGCAAAGCCGGCGGTGATCACCACCACGCCGTGGGCTCCGCGCTGCCCGCAGTCCCGCAGGACGTCCGGAACGTCGTCCGCCGGTACCGCGATCACTGCCAGGTCGGGCGCCGTCGGCAACAGCAGCGCGGAGCGCACACACGGCACCCCCAGCACCGAATCGTGCTCCGGATGGACCGCCAGCACCTGACCGGTGAAGCCGCCGAACAGGATGTTGCGCAGGATCTGATGACCGATCGAGTCCGGTCGCTCACCGGCGCCGACGACCACCACCGAGGCGGGCGCCAGCACCCGGCGGAGGCTCGCGGCATCCGCCGATCGCTCCCGCTCCCCGATGATGCCGACCGATTGGGCGTCAGGGGTGAGCTCGATGGTGACGAGCGCGGTACTGCCCTCGAACTGCACCTGGGTGGGAAAGCCCCCGTGCCGCAGGGCATGCATCGCCGTGTAGTTCGCGCTGAGGACATCGGCGACGAAGCGGGCGATGCCGTCCCGGCGGGCGACCACCGCAAGATGCTCGACCAGCAACGTGCCGATGCCTTCATGCTGGCGGGCATCGGTCACCAACAGCGCCAGTTCCGCAGAATCGTCGTCGAGTCGCTCGTAGGCCGCGACCCCGACGATCTGCCCGCCGATCCACGCGGTCAGCGCCTGGTGGTCCCGGCTCGCGACGCGAGACGAGTCGCGCGGCGTATTTCTCGGTGGCGTTCCGGCCGACGCCGAAGAAGCGTAGATACAACGAGCGATCGGACGCACCGACGTGCAACTCGTGCAGGGCTTGGACATCGGTGGCCACGGCCGGGCGGATATGCACCAACCCCCCGTCGGCACGCACCGCGTCAATTCCGCCCAATCCCCTCACCGGCTCAGTATGAACCCCCGGGTTTCGCCCACCGGGTGAACCGCTGGTGGGTCGGCAGGTCCGCCGGGGTGCGGAGGACGCCGATGCCGCGGGACCGGCGTGCGTTGTTCCGTGCTGGTCCGTGCTTGATCCGTGCTTGTTCCGCGGGCTGGCTCGTCGCCGACCGGAATTGTTGCCGGAAATCGTGACCTTCGGCTCTGGTCAGCCGCACTGCGCAGGCGCATCTTTCCGGGTGGGCGGCCGTGCGCCGCCACCGGGATCGGTGACGAAGGTGGCGATGATCACGATCGGGAGTGCCCGATGACCACACTGGCGAGGGCAAAGCCGGGCACCGTGCAGGAGGTCCATGTCCCGAAGCGGAAATACCTGATGGTCGACGGGTCCGCGGAACTGGGTGGCCCGGACTATCAGCGGGCGATCCAAGGTCTGTACAGCCACATCTACACGATCAAATTCCTGCCGAAAGCGGGCATTGATGTCCCGAACTACCAGCACTTTTCCGTCGAACCACTGCAGGGGCTTTATCCGGAATCGGATCCGACCCGGAATTGGACCCTGCTGATTGCCGTGCCCGACTTCGTCACCGACGAGACCGTGCACCTGGCCCGTACCGAGATGCGCCGCAAGAACAAGGCCGTCGACGACAGCGTCCACCTGCAGGACTGGGAGCAGGGCGATGTGATCCAGACGCTGCACGTGGGACCGTACGACCGGGAACAGCCGGCGGTCGACCTGTTGCACCGCTACGCCGACGCGAACGGGTACGAGCTCACCGGCCGGCAGGGCGAGACCTACCTGAACAACCCGGGGCGGGTGGCGCCCGAGAGGATCAGGGTCCTGATCCGGTACCAGGTGCGGAAGTGACGACCGGGGACCGGGCGTTCGGGCAGCGATCCAAGGGGTGACCGCCGGGCCGCGCTACCCGGCGATCTCGTAGACCACCTGGATCACCACGCTGAGTTCCTGGCTGCCCGGCTCGACGGGCATCGATGCGGTGGCGGTATCGCTGGCAGCAGGGGCCATCGCGGGGTAGTAGGGCGTCGCGGAAGGGGTCTCGGTGATCGAACGGATTGCGCCGAGTTGGACACCTGCGGCGTCCGCCATCTGCTTGGCCTGGGCCTGTGCGCGCTTGACCGCGTCCGTCCGGGCCTGGGCACGCAGGGCGCTGTCGTCATCGATGGAGAAGGTCAATTGCTGAACCCGCACAGCATCACCGGCCGCCTTGCCCGCCGCATCGATCACCGCCCCCGCCGTGGAGATGTCCCGCAGCTTGGCGGTGACCATGTTGGTCACCTGGTAACCGGTGATCTGCTGCCCCTTCTCGTCGTAGGAGGGATTGATCGAGAGCTGACTGGTCTGCAGATCGGCCGGCGCCACACCGCTGTCCTTGAGCACGCCGATCACATCGGTGGCGCGTTGGTTGTTGTCATCCAGGGCGGTCTTGGCCGAGGCCGATTGGGTCTGCACGCCGATCACGATGGTCACCACATCCGGTGTGCCGGTGATGGTTCCGGTTCCCTGCGCGGTGATGGAGCTACCGGCGGTGTCGGCGGCGGCAGTCGTGTCGGCGACGAGTTGTGCCCCGGGGGCACCAGCGGCCGCGTCCGCCACTCCTGCCGATATCGGCGCGGACCCGGCATTCTCGGACCGGCCGATCCGGTGCCGGCCGATCCGGTGGCGGCGGAATCGGCTGCCGTGGACTCGGTGGCGGCATCCTGACTCGCTCCGGCGCACCCGGCCAATGCCAGCGTTCCGGCGGCCATGACGGCAATGATCAATCCGGACTTTCCCATTTCTCCTCCTGGAGTTGGCTGCTGCCAAGGAGGACGGAGCCCGGGTGCCGAAGGGTTGCACCGGTGATTTTTCGGTTCCGGCTGACGACCGCGCCGACCAGACTTGTCCGATCCTGCTCACGAGAGGTTCCTGCCCATGATCAACAACAGCCGAGCGGCCCGCTACGCCATCACGGCCGCTGCGATCCCGCTCGTCGTCCTGCTGTCCGCTTCGTCGTGCCAGTCCGCGAACGACGCGCCCGTCGTCAACGGCAACGAAACCGGGGACCAGACACCCGCGGAGATCATCGCCATGCCCGACGGATTCAGCAATGTCGCCACCAAGTGCGACAAGTACGGCAACCGCGTCTACACCGGCTACCACAAGGGCGTCGACAGCCTGTCGATCTTCGTGGTCCCGCAGGACCCGTCCTGCAAGAAGTAGGACACCCGCGCCGGATCGCACTGTGACGACCAGTCTGTTGTGGACAGATTCCCGGTGACGGCCCGCGCCGGGATACCGTCACTTCTCGCAACAGCGTCACCCGCAGGGTGCTGACCGGAGGACCACGGATCGGGCCGGAGAGCGGGCGCGCCGACGTCAGGAGGGATTCCCGTGGCCGCAGCCACCGCGACCGAGCACATCCACGACGAGGTGCGCGAACTGATCCGCCGCCGCGGCATCGACCCGGTCACCGACCATCGGTCCACCAGGCTGCTGATCGACGAGGTGATCAGCCACTACGAGGAGCGGGTGCCGGTCTCGCGCGCTGCCCCCGCTGCTGGACCGGGCCGGGGCGGTGCGGCACGTCTTCGACACCCTGGCCGGGTTCGGGCCGCTGCAGCGCTACCTCGAGGATCCGGCGGTCGAGGAGATCTGGATCAACCAACCGGGCCGGGTGTTCGTCGCCAGGCACGGCCGCTCCGAGCTGACCACCGTCGTGCTGACCGGCGACGAGGTCCGCGACCTGGTGGAGCGGATGCTGAAGCCGTCCGGGCGCCGGTTGGACCTGTCCTCACCGTTCGTCGACGCGCTGCTGCCCGACGGCAGCCGGCTGCACGCGGTCATCCCGGACATCACCCGCGAGCACTGGGCCTGAACATCCGCAAGTTCGTCGTCGCGGCCAACGGGCTGGAGGACCTGGTCGCGCTGGGCACGCGTCACCGCGCACGCCGCCCGGTTCCTGGAGGCCGCGGTCGCGGTCGGGGCTGAACATCATCGTGGCCGGCGGCACCCAGGCCGGGAAGACCACGCTGCT
Organism: uncultured Actinomycetota bacterium; assembly: GCA_963709895.1. Classification (GTDB taxonomy): domain Bacteria; phylum Actinomycetota; class Actinomycetes; order Mycobacteriales; family Nakamurellaceae; genus Nakamurella. Next base: position 384,609 of record CAVPYD010000029.1, read on the forward strand.
GAACACGCTGGTCAACGCGATCCCGGCCCGGGAGCGGGTGATCACCTGCGAGGAGGTCTTCGAGCTGCGGCCCAACCTGCCGGACGTGGTGGCCATGCAGACCCGCCAGCCGAACCTCGAGGGGCACGGCGAGATCCGGCTGCGGCGGCTGGTCAAGGAGGCGCTGCGGATGCGGCCCAGCCGGATCATCGTCGGCGAGGTGCGCCAGGAGGAGTCGCTCGACCTGCTGATCGCCCTAACTCCGGCGTGCCCGGGATGTGCACGCGTGCACGCCAACTCCGCCCGGGAGGCGGTGGTCAAGCTGTGCACGCTGCCGCTGCTGGCCGGCGAGAACGTCACCGACGGCGTTCGTCGTGCCGACCGTCGCGGCCTGCGTCGACCTCGTCGTGCACGCTGGGCATCGATGCCGGACGGTCCCGCCGGGTCCGCGAGATCGTTGCGCGTGCCCGGGCGGGTCGAGGGCGGCGTGGTGGAGACCGCGGACATCTTCGCCAGCCGTGACGGCCGGCTGGTCCGCGCCGAGGGCTACCCGCCGCACGCCGAGCGGTTCGAGCGGCACGGATTCGATCTGCCGGGATTGCTGGCCGGCGGGCGGGACCGCGACGCAGCGGTCTGAACCAATCACCGTCAAACCCACGAGGGGACCGCATGAACCATCCCGAATTCACCGTGCATCCCGTCGGCTGGGTGGAATCCACACTGGTGGATCCCGATCTCGCGCCGCGGCAGGGCGACGAGGGCGCGCCCGACGCCTGGCTGGTCTTCGACCCCGCGGCCCGCCGGGCAACCGCGGATTTCGCCGTCGGCGGCGAGCTCATCGTGCTCACCTGGCTGGACCGGGCGCGGCGCGACGTGCTGGCCGTCCACCCTCGGAGCGACGAGAACCAGCCCCTCACCGGCGTGTTCAGCACCCGCTCGCCCGACCGGCCGAACCCGATAGGGCTGCACACCGTCGAGGTGCTGGAGATCGACGACCTGCGGGTCAAGGTGCGAAATCTCGAGGCTCTGGACCGCACGCCGATCCTCGATGTGAAGCCGATCCTGGAGCCACTGGGCAAGCGCTGACCCCTGTCCGGGTGATCCCGGCGATTCGGACGACGAATACCCGCCGAAAAGGCGCATCCTGGACTCCTGACATGCGACATCGTCGGGTGAACGGGGGCAACAGCATGCGTCGGACGGCCTTGGTGGGGGCATTGATCGTGGCGGCCACGCTGCTGGCGGGCTGCACGGGTCCGGCCACCCCGATCGCGTCGTTGGCTGCGGTCAACGCTCCGACGACCGCCGGCGTTCCGGCCAGCACACCGTCATCGGGGTCGACGACCGCGTCAACTACCGCGTCGGCGACCCCGACGTCTCGACGACCACCCCGCCGCCCACGCCCACCGTGCTGCCACCGGTGGCCATGGTGTCCGCCGCTCCGGCGTTCGGCGCCACCGACCTCTCCCCGATCGCGCCGCTGACGATCAGCGTCGCCAGGGGCACCATCACGGAGCTGCACTTCACCAACCCGGCGGGCGAGGAGGTCACCGGCACGACATCGCCCGACAAGACCTCCTGGACGCTCGGCGAGCCGCTCGGCTACGACAAGACCTACACGGTGACGGGCACGGCCACCGGCACCGACGCCAAGGTCGTGCCGATCAGCGGCACGTTCGCCACGGTCAACCCCGTCGAGCAGGTGACCACCGGCATCTCCCCCGACCCTGGCTCGGTCGTCGGGGTGGCCGCGCCGGTGATCGTCTACCTCGGGTACGAACCGGCGGACCGCGCACAGGTGGAGAGCCATGTGCACATCACCACGACGCCCGCGGTCGAGGGTGCCTGGGCGTGGGTACACCACGACGGGCAGGACTACCCGTCGCTGGACTGGCGTCCGAAGAACTACTGGCCGTCCGGAACCCAGGTGCACGTCGAGTCCGACATCTACGGCGTCGATTTCGGCGGCGGCTACTTCGGTGGCGACAACGTCACCAGCGACTTCACCATCGGCCGCAACCAGGTCGTGCTCGCCGACGCGCAGTCCTACCAGATCGTGGTGCAGCGCGACGGCCAGACGGTCGCCACCTACCCCGCCTCGTTCGGCAGCGGCGACGACATCGGCGACCCGAACCGGGTGACGCGGTCCGGGATCCACGTGGTGATCGACAAGAGCGAGACCACCAAGATGAGCAACCCCGCCTACGGCTACACCAACATCATCGAGCACTGGGCCGTGCGGATCAGCGACAACGGCGAGTTCATCCACCAGAACCAGGGCACTGTCGACGATCAGGGCAACACCAACGTCAGCCACGGATGCATCAACCTGTCGGCCGAGAATGCACGAGGAGTATTTCAACTCGGCGATCTACGGCGACCCCGTCGAGGTGACCGGCACCAGCGTGCCGCTGTCCTCCGACGACGGGGACCTGTACGACTGGACCGTCCCCTGGGATCAGTGGCTGACCATGTCCAGCGGCGCCGCCAACCACTGACCGGTCGGCGCGCCCCTGCGACGAACATCCCGACCGACGTCGAACGCAGGCTGGCGGAAGACCGGAGAGCAACTCAGGCCGCGCTACGTCGTGCTTCTCCCGTGTCGACGATGCCGCTGATCTCGTCCACGAACCGCGGCCACAACGGCTCGGGGATGTCGTGCCCCATCCCTGGGAAGGTGACCAGCCGGGAGTTCGCGATGGCCGCAGCGGTCGCCCGCCCACCGGAGACGCCGATCAGCGGATCGGCCTCGCCATGCATCACCAGGGTGGGCACGGCGACATCCGCGAGGGCGGCCGTCCGGTCGGGCGACCCCAGGATCGCGGCGAACTGCCTGGCCGCTCCTGCCGGGTCGTACCGGCGGTCATAGGCGAGCCCGGCGAGCCGGTGGAGCCGATCGACGTCGAACGGATAGCCCGGGGACCCGATCCGCCGGAACATCGATTCGCTCAACCCGATGGCCTCGTCCCGGCTTTTCGCTGGCTTGCGCAGCAGCAGCTTGGCGGCGACGTCCAGCCGGGGATGCCCGACCCGGCGCGAGCCCGTGCTGGACGACATCGACGTCAGGCTCCGCACCAGCTCGGGGTGTCCCAGGGTCAGCGCCTGACTGATGCAACCGCCCATCGAGACGCCGACGACATGCACGCCGCCGACGTCCAACTGTTCGACCAGACCGGCGGCGTCCCGTCTGGATCTTCACCGGCCATGTCGTCGATCAGATACGCGGGCCGGCGGCCGAGGAAGGCGCTGACCGGGTTCCCCGGCGCCGCCTGATCGAGGTGGGTGGACAGCCCGATGTCGCGGTTGTCGAAACGGATCACGAAGTGGCCGCGGTGGCGAGCATCACGCAGAACTCGTCATCCCAGGCGACCATCTGCCCGCCCAGCCCCATCACCAGCAGGACCGGCACGTCCGAGGGTCTGCCGAAGGTCTCGTAGGCGATGTCGATGCCGTTGCTGGGAACTGTCCGGACCGCGCTCATGACGGTCAGTGTGCGCCAAGGCCCGCAGTGGCTCCTGGCGAGCGCCGCCGATTCACACCGATGAGTCACGCCGTCGACGCGGTCTACCCCTTGACGGACGCACGGTGAGACCGACCGCCCATGCCCGGACCGGAAAGGAAACCCATGTCCAGCACCGAACGTCTCCAGCACCGAACTCCCTGGCAGCCACCGGTCCCGGACCGGGCTGTCACCCGTCGACGTCGTGCGCGCCGGCATGGACAGCTACCGCGCGCAGGACCGCGCCCGATCCGAATCGCTGATCGCCGAGGATTTCGTGTTCACCAGCCCGCAGGACGACCACATCGACCGGGCGACCTTTTTCGACCGGTGCTTCCCCACCGCCGACCGGTTGGTCTCGCAGGAGATCCTCGCGGTGGCGCCGGCCGGTGCGTCCACCGCGGGCGAGGACGTCTTCGTGCTCTACGAATACGAACTGAAGGCCGGCGGTCGCTACCGGAATGTGGAGGTGCAGACCGTCCGGGACGGCCAGATCCATCAGGCGCAGGTGTTCTTCGGCGGTCGGGTGTGAGGTCGCGTCGCCGATAGGCGACGGGCTTAACCTTCGCTCACCCGGCCGGACCCCGCCGCCCGCGCGCCGGCGAGCCGGCTGACGGCCACCCCGACGACGCACACGGCGCCGCCGAGAAGCACTGCGAGGGTGGGGATCTCACCGAGGAACAGGAACGACATCAGCACCGCGACGACCGTCACCAGGTAGCCGACCGGGCTCAGCCGGCCGGCGGGCACCCGGCGCAGCGCGTAGGCCCAGGTGGTGAAGGCGACTGCGGTCGGGAAGACGCCGAGATAGACGGTGCCCAGAACTGCGCCGGTGGGCACTACCGGCAATTCGGCCACCAATTGTGGCGCAAACGGCAGCAGCGCGATCGCCCCCACCACACATCCCAGCCAGGTCGCCCGCAACGCGTCGATATCGCGCAGGATGACCTTCTGGGTCAGTACCGACGCCGCGTACAACCCGGCAGCCAGCAGGCAGAGCAGCAGGCCGAGAATGCTGCCGGTGCCGGCGGACCCGGTCGTCCCCCAGGACATGATCATCACACCCGCGAACGCAATCAGGCTGCCGATCACCACCGGTCGGGGGAAGCCCTCGCGGAGGAACCACCCCGCCCCGAACGCGATCATCAGCGGAGCCAGGTTGATCACCATCGCGGCGGTCCCGGCATCGACAAGGCGCTCGCCGGCGTTGAGCGCCAGGTTGTACCCGGCGAACCACATCAGCCCGTAGATCACCACCCTGGCCAGTGACCGTCCGCGCGGCACCAGCGGGGAGTTGCCCTTCCGACGGGCCAGCACCAGCGGGGTGAGCACGACGACCGCGACGGCGAGCCGGAGCAACGCGATGGGCCCGGGCGACAGGTGGCCGCCGACCACCCTGATCACCACGAAGGCCGACGCCCAGAGCAGCACCGTGACACCGGCAGCCGCGGCCGCGAGGGGTGGCATTCCCGTCCGGACCGGTGCCGGCGGTGCGGTCGGTGGGGCGTTGTTCATGTTCGCATCGTCATCGGCCGGCAGTCGCTGCACAAGTTAATACTTGTGGCCTTCTCTTAAGCGTTGCTATATCGTCATCCCGATGATCGATCTGCAACGTCTCCGTGTGCTGAGCTCCGTCGTCGCCTCCGGCTCGGTCAGCGCCGCGGCCCTGTCGCTGGGTTACACACCATCGGCCATCAGCCAGCAGCTGACGGCCCTGCAGAAATCCACTGGCCTGCAACTGGTGCAGCGCGTCGGCCGTGGCATCGAGCCGACGGCGGCGGGTCACCTGCTGGCCGGCGAAGCGCGCCGGGTGCTGGCATCGATCAGCGGCGTCGAGGCGCTGGTCGATGACCTGCGCACCGGCCGGGTGGGGAGCCTGTCCATCCGCTACTTCTCCAGCGCCGGCGCCTCCTGGCTGCCGCCGATCGTCGCGACGCTGATCACCGAGTTCCCCGACCTGCGGTTGGACCTGCGGTTGAGCGAGCTGGGCGACGACACCCGGTCGCCGGGTGCCGACCTCGAGGTCTTCGTGGCCCGGAACCGCCCGGTGCCCACCGACGGATACGCCGTTCACCACCTGCAGGACGATCCCTACGTCGCGGTCGTTCCGACCGGTCACCGGTTCGCGGACCTGGAGCAGCTCACCCTCGGCGACCTGGCGGCAGAACTGTGGGTGGACAACGACTTCAACCGGGGTACCTGCCGGCAGATCCTGCTCGACGCCTGCGCCGCCGCCGGATTCGCTCCCGAGTTTCCGGTGGAGACCCCCGACTACCCCACCGCGATGCAGTTTGTCGCGGCCGGGGTCGGCATCACGGTGATGCCGCTGTTGGGCGCGGTGAACCTACCGGCCGGTGCGGTCGCGGTGCCGATCGCCGACCGCAACCTGGTGCGCCATATCTGGGTGGCGGTTCGGGGCGCGGTCGAGCGGCAGCCGGCGGCCGTCCGGGTGCTGGAGCTCCTGCACGCCCGGGTCAGCTCCGCCCGTTGATTCCCGATGGCCGGGCGGACTGCTTCGGAGTTGCGTCAGCCGTCGAGGTCGTCGAGCGAGCGGACCCCGCCGGGCCCGTTGGCCCGGCGGGCTTCCAGCGCACCGGAGATGACGGCCCGCAGATCGCCGCCGACCTGGGAGGAGATCGCCGCCGACACCGCGCCCTGGACGAGCGGCGCGTCGACGATCACCACCCGCTCGGCCTGGTCGGGTTCCAGGAACTCCACCGCGGTGGACGCGGTGAGGTAGCCGCTGCCCAGGTCGTACAGCAGGATCGCGCCGTCACCCTGATCCGCCTCGCCGATCGCGGCCGAGATCAGGTCGAACGAGGTGCCGATGCCGCCGTCGTCGGTACCGCCGGCGGGCACGATCGCCACCGACGGCGCCATCTGCCGGGCGACGTCGGCCAAACCCTGTGCCAACTCCTTGCTGTGTGACACCAGGACCAGTCCGACGCTCACCCGTTCTCCCTCCGTTGGATCCACTCGCAAGTGCCGGCCGACCGCGGGCCGACCCCAGGCGCCCGTCAGTCCGCTGCGGCTCCGGCCAACGCGCGCAGCAGGTACGCGGTGCTCTGCGCACCCGGGTCGATGTGGCCGATCGACCGCTCGCCCAGGTAGCTCGCCCGGCCCTTGCGGGCCTGCAACGGGAACGTGGCTTCGGCGCCCTCCGCGGCCGCGTCGGCGGCCGCGGACAGCACCGCGGTGACGCTCCCGCCGCCGTCGGCCGCGGCCTTCGCGGCGTTCACCGCGGGGGTGAGCGCGTCGACCATCGTCTTGTCGCCGGACTCGGCCTTGCCGCGCGCGACGACGCCGTCCCTGGCCGCCGTCAGCGCACCGGCCACCGCGGCGCCGTCCAGCGTCTCGGCGTCGCCCACCGAGGTGGCCGCCCGCAGGAACGCCGTGCCGAACAGCGGACCCGACGCCCCGCCGACCGTCGAGATCAGCGTGGTGGCAACCAGTTTGAGCACCGCGGTCGGGGTCTCCGGCGCACCGGCGTCCAGCTTGGTGATCACCGCGGTGAATCCGCGCGACAGGTTCTCGCCGTGGTCGCCGTCACCGATGTCCCGATCGAGGTGGGTCAATTCCACCTTGTGTTCGGCGACGGTGGCGGCCACCGCACGGATGGCAGCCACGGTGGTGGCGGCGTCACAAGCCATCGGTCAAACTCCCCAGCGCAACGCTGCGGTGTGCACGGGCGCGTCCCACAGCTGAGTCAATTCGTCATCGAGCTTGAGCAAGGTGATCGACATGCCCTGCATCTCCAGCGAGGTGATGTAGTTCCCCACCAGCGACCGGGCGACGGCGATTCCCTTGTCCTTCAGGTACTTCGACGCCGAATGGTAGGCCAGGTACAGCTCGATCTGCGGGGTGCCCCCCATGCCGTTGACGAACAGCAGCGTGCTATCGCCGGACTCGAACGGCAGGTCCTCGACGATCGATCCGAGCAGGGTGGCGACGATCTCGTCGGCGGAGGCGAGCTTGACCCGCTCCCGGCCGGGCTCGCCGTGGATGCCGATGCCGATTTCCATCTCGTCCTCGGCCAGGGTGAACGACGGCTCGCCGGAGTGCGGGACGGTACACGGCGTCAGGGCCATGCCCATCGACCGGACGTTGGCGTTGACCCGCTGGGCGATCGCGGTGACCGCGGCCAGGTCGTCACCGCGAGCCGCGGCGGCACCGGCGATCTTCTCGACCAACACGGTGCCGCCGACCCCGCGGCGCCCCGCCGTCCAGGTGGAGTCCTTGACGGCGACGTCGTCGTCGATCACGACGGCGCTGACTTCGATGTCCTCTGCGGCGGCCAGTTCGGCGGCGGTCTCGAAGTTGAGCACGTCACCGGTGTAGTTCTTCACGATGTGCAGCACGCCGGCGCCGCCGTCGACCGCCTTGGTCGCATCGAGGATCTGATCCGGGGTGGGCGAGGTGAACACCGCTCCCGGTACCGCCGCGTCCAGCATGCCGGCACCGACGAATCCGCCGTGCAACGGTTCGTGACCGCTGCCGCCACCGGAGACCAGCGCCACCTTGCCCTTGACCGGTGCGTCCACGCGCGCGATGTACGCGGGGTCGAACTGCACGGTGATCAGGTCGCTGTGGGCCTCGGCCATGCCATGCAGGGCCTCGTCGACCACGGTGGTCGGATCGTTGATGATCTTCTTCACGACTGGACTGTCCTCTCAACGCTGATGGACAACTGGGTGGTTGGTAGTGGCGCACGCTGCACGAGTGGCCTCAGCCAACCGTCACGCTGCCGCACTCCTGATCTTGCCCCCGGTTGTCGAACTCGGCCAGGCAGACGGATGAACTGACAACGATTCGGGGATTTGCACTACCTTGCGTGATCGCTCGGAGCCCGCGGGTGAGCTCAGCCGGGCGAACGGTTCAGCGAATCGGCGTCGGTGGCGTCGCGCGGAGCCGGACCGACAGGCAGGTGACGCAGCCCTCGAGTTTCTCGAACTCGGTGATCTGCACCGGGACCGGCGTGTAGCCCAGGTCCGCGATCAGCTCGGCCGACCGCGGCGCCGCCGCCGACAGCAGCAACCGGCCATCGCCCAGGTCGACGACGTGCGAACCGGGTTCCTCCGGCACCGGCCGGAAACGCGGCCAGAAACCGGGATCGTCCACCAGCGGCGGGTAGCCGATGAACGTGCCGTCCGGCAGCGCGGTGACGGCCGACTTCAGGTGCAGCACCTTGGTCACCGGCACCGCGATGACGGTGACGCCGAGCGGCTCGGCGATGCGCCGGAACTCGGCGATCCCGGCGGCGCTGGTCCGCAGGGTCCGGCCGATGTAGATGCGGCGGCCGACCTTGAGCACGTCGCCGCCGTCCAGCGTGCCCGCCTGCATGTTCTCTGACGTCGAACCCGGCGCCGGCGAGAGTCTCTGCGGTACCGGTGATTTCGGGGCGCCGGGATTCCGCGCCAGGGCGGGTGATCACCGCGACGTCGCCGATCATCACCACGGTGTCCTCGACGAAGACCGCGTCGGCGCACTCGTCGGCGGCGGGGACTTCCACCGCGGCCCAGCCGTTCCCGGTCAGCGCGTCGACGTAACCGGCCCACTGTTCAGCGGCCAACCCGACGTCGACCGGGACCCGGTCCAGGTGGGTCAGCAACCCGTCGGCGAGCCGCGGTGACGGCCGCCGGACGAGCGCCCGGTTCCCGGTCACGTGCCGTGCTCGTAGATGTCCGGGATCCCGTCGTGATCCTGGTCGACGTTCTCCTCTTCCCACATCGCGCGGTACCGCCGGTTACGCGACCCGCAGCAGGATCGCGGCGAGCACGCGCGGCGGCCACCGAACCCGGCGAGCACGGCGATCTTCACGTGATCGTCCTGGGCGGAGTTCCCGCCGAAGGCGAGTTCACCGATCAGCAGCGACACCGTGAACCCGATGCCGCCGAGCAGGGCGACACCGGTGAGGTCGGGCCAGGTCAGGCCCTTCTGCAGGGGCCGGCGGGTGATCTTGGCGGTGAGGAAGGTGGAGAGCAGGATGCCGATGGGCTTGCCGACGACCAGGCCGGCGATCACCCCGATCGCGATCGGGTCGGACAGCGCGGACTGCAGCCCGGACCAGCCGCCGATGACGACGCCGGCGGACAGCAGGGCGAAGAGCGGGACCGCGACACCGGCGGAGATCGGCCGCCACAGGTGCTCGAAGTGCTCGGCCATACCGGGCCGGTCGTCGTCCTTGCCCTTGATCTTGCGCGCCCGCACCGGGACGGCGAAGCCCAGCAGGACGCCCGCGACGGTGGCATGCACCCCGGACGCGTGGACCAGCGTCCAGGTGATGAACGCCAGCGGCAGCAGCAGCCACCAGTGACTGATCCGGCGCTGCACCAGGAAGGTGAACAGGCCGAGCGGCACCAGGGCCAGCAGCAGCCATTGCGGGTGCAGTTCGTCGGTGTAGAAGATCGCGATGACGGTGATGGCCAGCAGGTCGTCGACCACCGCCAGGGTGAGCAGGAAGGTGCGGAGCGCGGTCGGCAGGTGAGTGGAAATGACGGCGAGAACCGCAAGCGCGAAGGCGATGTCGGTCGCGGTCGGGATCGCCCAGCCCTTGGGCGCGGTGGAGCCCGGCGATGGCGAAGTAGACGATCGCCGGGACGATCATCCCGCCGACCGCTGCCGCGACCGGGACCACGGCGCGTTGCGGGTCCCGCAGGTCACCGGCGACGAACTCGCGCTTGAGTTCCAGCCCGGCGACGAAGAAGAAGATGGCCAGCAGCCCGTCGCCCGCCCAGGCTTCGACCGTGAGGTTGAGATGCAGGGCGGCCGGGCCGATCTCGGTGTCGAGCAACTGGAAGTAGCTGTCCGACCAGGCCGAGTTCGCCCAGATCAGCGCGATCACCGTGCCGACGAGCAGCAACGCGCCGCCGACCGTCTCCTTGCGCAGCACCGCCGCGACCCGGCCGTCCTCTGCCCAGGTTCCCGGGGAGAACAGCGACTGCACCTTCGTGGCCACGGGCTCGTCCTTCCGCTGATGGCTTTCGGCGTCGTCAGCGACGCTCTGCCGACCAGACTTCCCGGCGCACCACGGGGAAGACTAACCGAGCGCTGGGCGGGACACCGGCGATCAGTACGGCGAGGCGCCCCAGACGACGACCCCGTCGCCGACCGACAGCGTGTCGAAGAAGACCTCAGAGGCGTCATCGGACAGGTGGATGCAGCCGTGTGACTCGGCTTCCAGACTCCCGGAATGGAAGGCGATGCCACCGTCGAAGAACACCGAGTTCGGCATCGGGGCATTGTTGAAGATGCTCGACAGGTGGTTCTTGTCCTTCCAATACACCGCGAAGGATCCGGTCTCGGTGCGCGCGCCGGCCCGCCCGGAGGTGATCGACACCGGGCCGTAGGTGATCTGCCCACCGGACTGCAACCACGCCTGCTGGCTCGACAGGTCCACGCATGCCGACGCCGACGCCGGGCACGGGTTGCTGGCTTGGACGGCTGCGGCACCGCCCGCATTCGGGTTGGCGACCGGTTCCTTGACGGTCAGGGTCGAGCCCGCGGTGTTGGCCTCGAACCGGGCGTCGCCGGCGTAGTCGACCTGGATCGCGTGGTCGCCGGCGGCCACCGCCGGCGCGACGGCGGTGATCGCTCCGTCCACCAGCGGGCCGTTGGCCACCTGGTTGCCGTCGACGGAGACGGTGACCGTGCCGGTCGGCTTCTGCGGGGTGCCGATCACCGCGACGGTGATGGTGGCGTCCTGGCCGGGTTGCACCCCGGACGGCTCAGTGATCGCGATGTCCACGTTCGTCTGCGTGGTCTGCACCACGAACGCCGCCTGGGATGCCTCGACCCCGGCCGAACCGGCGAAGGCGACGGTGTAGTTCTTCGGTCCGGGGTCGGCGGTGTTGTAGAAGGACAGCGAGGCCTTCCCGCTCGCGTCCGTCGATCCCTGCGCCACGACGGTCGCGCCGTCCGAGACGGTCACCCCACCCGAGAGGTCGGCTCCGGCGGGGCCGCTGACGGCGATCTCGAAGGAATCCTGGTCGCCGTAGCGGATCGAGTCCTTGTCCGCGGCGGCGGTCACCGAGGTGGCGGCCTTCGCCACCGAGATTTTCGACGTGGCAGAGGTGTTGGACACCTGCGCCGGCGTCGTGGAGGCGAACGTCGCGGTGACGGTGTGATCGCCGACGCCGAGCGTCGCGGGCACCTCGACGGCTGCCTTATTTGACGCGACAGGTTGCGCGCCCAGGTTGGTGCCGTCGACGGCGAAGGTGACCGTCCCGGCCGGCGCGACCCCGGTCGGCGTCGAGAGCATGGCGAGCACCGTGCTGCCGCCGCCGTCCTTCGGTGTGACGGTGAGCTTCGCCGTGGCGGCGGCGGGCGCGACGGTGACCTGCGCGGTTGAGGACGCCGGCAGCGCAGTGTCGGAGCCGGCATAGGTGACGGTGAGGGTCTGCTTGCCGGCCGGCACTGCCTTGATGGTGATCGTGCCCGAGCCGTTGGCATCGGTGGTTGCCGCGACCGGCTTCCCGCCGGCGGCCACCGACACCTTGGCGTCGGCCACCGGTGCCCCGGCGGCGGACAGGGTGAAGCTGACGTCCAGCGGCGCACCGTAGGTGATCGTGCCGGCCGCCGGCGTCACGGTGAGCTGGGGCGCCGCCTTGGCCGCCTGCTGAGCGGCGCTGACCTGATCGCGGCTCGCGTCGAGCCCGCTTTCCGACGGACCGCAGGCCGTCACCGCCGCCAGCGCCAGTGCCGCCGTCAGGGCGGTCAGCGCCCTGTGCCACCGCTGTGCCGACATCGGAACCTCCAGCGTCTCGTCCCTACCGACTCATCAGTACCGTCTCGCCAGTACGTCCTGGGCATTTCCTGCCACGCGACGCACTCGCCAGCACCCACCCCCGACGATCGCGTGGCTGCACGGTACCGCGCCAGATCCGCATGGCCCAAAACGCCGGGCCGTTGGACCTCCGCGTGTCGGTGCGCCCACTGGCCTTTCCAGGCCATAGATGCGAACATACGTTCGTGCGTGTGGGATCCGTCGACCCGAGCCCTGCCGGCGCAGCGGCGGCGCACATCCTGCACGCCGATCTGGACGCCTTCTACGCCTCCGTCGAACAGCGGGACGACCCCAAGCTGCGCGGCCGGCCGGTGATCGTGGGCGGCGGCGTGGTGCTCGCCGCCAGCTACGAGGCAAAGGCCTGCGGGGTGCGGACGGCGATGGGCGGCGCGAAGGCCCGCCGACTTTGCCCGCAGGCGGCGGTGGTGCCGCCCCGGATGTGGGCGTATTCGGCGGCCAGCAAGGCGGTGTTCGAAGTGTTCCGGAACACCACCCCGCTCGTCGAGGGCATCTCGATCGACGAGGCATTCCTGGATGTCGGTGGACTCTGGCGGGTCTCCGGTTCGCCGGAACAGATCGCCGTCCGGCTCCGGCGGGAGGTGCTGGACGGTGTCGGGCTGCGGATCACCGTCGGTGTGGCCCGGACGAAGTTCCTGGCCAAGGTGGCCAGCGCGGTCGCCAAGCCGGACGGATTGCTGATCGTGCCGGCCGGCACGGAACTGGCCTTCCTGCACCCGCTGCCGGTGGAGCGACTCTGGGGTGTCGGCGCGGTCACCTCGAAAAAGCTGCACAGCCATGGCATCTCGACCGTCGGCGAGCTGGCCGGGCTCGGTGAGGCGGCGCTGGTGTCGATGCTCGGCCGGGCTTCGGGGCGTCACCTGCACGCGCTTGCCCACAACCGCGACCCGCGGCCGATCCAGGTGAGCAAGCGCCGCGGGTCGATCGGTTCGCAGCACGCGCTGGGCCGCGGGGTGCGGTCGTTCGACGAGATCGACGCCGTGGTCATCGGTCTGGTCGATCGGGTGACCCGGCGGATGCGCACGGCGCGCCGGGTGGGCCGGACCGTGATGCTCCGGCTGCGCTTCGACGACTTCACCAGGGCGAGCCGGTCGCACACGCTGGCCCGGCCGACCGCGCACACCGAGACCATCCTGGAGACCGTCCGGGGGCTTATCGACCTCGCGATGCCGATGATCCGGCAGCGCGGGCTGACCCTGGTCGGTATCGCGGTCGGCAACCTGGCCGGCGACGACGCCGTCCAGCTGGCCCTGCCGTTCGACCGGCACGCGGGCGACGGCCTGGACACCGCGATGGACGGGGTACGCGACAAATTCGGCAGCGCCGCCGTCACCCGCGCCGTGCTGCTGCACCGCGATCCCGGGATGACGGTGCCGATGCTGCCCGATTGAGCTCGGCGGGCGCGCGCCGATGAGAACAGTTGGCCCGCTGGGTCCACCCATGTATGACGAATCCCGTGACACCGACGACAATTGCGCCCACCATCATCGAACGACCGGCGCAGCCCTATGTCGGCACCACCCGCACCGTCACGATGACGAGCATCGGGCTGATCGCCGACCGGCTTGCCGGAGATCTTGAACGTGCTGCTTTCTCAGGGTCAGCAGCCCGCCGGGCCGCCGTTCCTGCGGTATCTCGCGATCCGCGACGACATGTCCGAACTCGAGGTCGAAGCCGGCTGGCCGGTTGGCCGGGACGTCGACCTCTCCGCCGATTCGACGGGTGTGCACGCTGGCGAGCTGCCGGCGGGCAGGTACGTGACGGTCACCCACCACGGCCACCCTGACGGTCTGCTCGACGTCAACGCCCGGTTGATGCAGTGGGCCGACGAGCGCGGGCTCGTCTGGGACTCGACGCCGTCCGGCGATGGCAGCCGGTGGGGTTGCCGGCTGGAGAGCTACCTCACCGACCCGAGGGTGGAGCCCGATCTGAACAACTGGGACACCGAACTGGCGATCCGGCTCGCGGACTGAGCCTGCCCGTGACGGCATCCGGCCAGATCAGCGCGATTGTCGGTGCCTGGTGAGATCCTGCCGGGCATGACGAACGCATCGGCACCACTGCGCAGCGGCATCGTGATCAGCAGCGCCACCCCTCGGGAGTTCAGCGAACTCGCGGTCGCCGCCGAGAACTCCGGCTGGGACGCCATCTTCACCTGGGAAGCGGTCTGGGGGCCGGACGCCTGGGTGACGTTGACGGCCGCCGCCATGGTCACCTCCCGGATCAGGGTGGGCACCATGCTGACCCCGCTCCCCCGGATCCGGCCGTGGGACCTGGCCGGCCGGGCGGCGACGCTGGACAACCTTTCGGGTGGGCGGGTGCAGCTCGCCGTCGGGCTGGGAGCGCTGCACGACGGCTGGTTGGCCTTCGAGGCGGACGAGGGTCGCAAGGTCCGCGCCGAGAAGCTCGACGAGGGCCTGGCTGTGTACGACGGGCTGATGCATGGGCAGCCGTTCACCTTCTCCGGCAAGCACTATCAGGTGCGGCCCACCGATTTCGCGCCGCCACCGCCCACGGTCCAGCAGCCCAGGGTGCCGGTGTGGGTGATCGGCGCCTACCCGTCGAAGAAGTCGCTGGGCCGGGCCGCGGTGTGGGACGGGCTGCTGTCCACCAAGGTCGGATTCGGGGTGGAAACCGCCTTCACGCCAGCCGATCTCGCCGATGTGGTGGCCGCGGTGCGGCCGCTGCGGGAGGCGGCCGGGTTGCCGTGGGACGGATACGACGTGGTCGCCGAGGGGGTGAGCGAACCCGGGGCGGCCGGCGACGCGCAGCTCAGGGAGTGGGTCGATGCCGGGGCGACCTGGTGGGTGGAGTCCGATTGGTCGATGGAGGGCGACCCGGTGGCGCGGCACCGGAAGCGGATCGAGGCCGGGCCACCGCGAGCCATGATCGGCTGACCGCTCCGCCTGCGAACCGGGGCGTGCCACGGTGCGTGGGCCGTATCCGACTCGTTGGTGATCTTGCGCTGCGCTCGACCCAACCGTCTCCGACCCCGGGCGAGTTGTCCACATTACGCAGAGTGCCGATTTCTCAACTCACTGCAGCGATAGGTATCGTCCACCCGGTCGCGGCCGTCGAGGCGAGAGGGGGACAGCGACCGTGGGAGCGTTTGTCGGCCTGCTCGCCGGCCTCGGCCTGCTGCTGATCTGGCACGGCGCGACCGCCCGACCGAGCGCTCCGCGGACCCGGGTCAGGTCGCAGCGGACGCGCGAGCACCTCATCCAGGCCGGTCTGACGGGCGTCACTCCCGCGCAGCTCGTGGCGTTGCAGGTGCTCGGGGCGCGTGCTGGTGGGTGTGCTCGCCCTCGCGCTCACCCAGTCGATCAGCGTCTCGGCCATCTTCGCGGTGTTCGCCGCCGCGGTCCCCCGGCTGATCGTCTCCAGGCTCCGGCACAAACGGCAGGCGGATCTCCGCGAACTGTGGCCCGAGGTCGTGGACAACCTGACCTCCGGGGTGCGGGCGGGGCTGTCGCTGCCGGAGGCGCTGTCCGCCATCGGGGTCCGCGGGCCGGAGCAACTGCGCGAACCGTTCAAGCAGTTCGGCGCCGACTACCGCACCACCGGCCGGTTCAACGAAAGTCTCGACCTGCTCAAGGATGCCCTGGCCGACCCCGTCGGCGATCGGGTCTGCGAGTCGCTGCGGGTCGCCCGCGAGGTGGGCGGAACCGACCTCGGGCGATTGCTGTCCACCCTGTCCGGGTTCCTCCGGGACGACGCCCGGACCAGGGGCGAGCTCCTCGCCCGGCAGTCGTGGTCGGTGAACGCCGCACGAATGGCGGTGGCGGCGCCGTGGTTGGTGCTGATCCTGCTGGGCACCCAGCGGGAAACCCTGCAGGCCTACGACACTCCCACCGGCACGCTGATCCTGGCCATCGGCGCGATCCTCTCGCTGGTCGCGTACCGGCTGATGATCAGGATCGGGCGGCTCCCCGAGGAACGCCGGGTGCTGCGGTGAACCTCGTGCTGATCGGTGCCCTGCTCGGCGGGCTGGCGGGAGCAGGCCTGCTGATGGCCATCCTCGGCGTCGCCGCCGCTGCGCCGACCGACCCTGTCGGATCGGATCGCCCCTACCTCACGGACGCGGCCAAGCCGTCCCGGCTGCTCACCGGCAGCACCAGCGGCGGCACCGTCACCGCCCTCGGCCGGATCACCGCGCCGCTGGTGCGGGATGCGGTGCAGGTTCATCGACCGGATCCTGGGCGGCCGCGCCTCCGTCGCCCGGCGGCTGGCCGCGCTGGATTCCCGGCTCACCGTTGATCAATTCCGCACCGAGCAGGTGCTGTGGGGCGCGGCCGGCGCGGCGATCGGGGCCGGCGTCGGTGTACTGGCAGTGGTGCTCGGTCAGTCCAATCCCGTGATCCTGGTGCTGCTCATCCTGGCCTGCGCCGCCGCCGGGGTACTGGGCCGGGACTGGTGGCTCAGCCAGGCGGTGACCAAACGCGACGCCGAGATCATCGCCGAATTCCCGGTGATCGCCGAGATGCTGGCGTTGGCGGTGACCGCCGGCGAGGGGCCGATGGGTGCCATCGACCGGGTGACCCGGCTCGCGCAGGGTCCGTTGGTCACCCAACTGGCCGGTGTGCTCGCCGAGACCCGAGCCGGAATGCCATTTCTGACAGCGATCACCGGGCTGCGCGATCGGACCCGGCTGGAGCCGCTGGCCCGATTCCTGGACGGCATGGCCGTCGCGATCGAGCGCGGCACTCCGCTGGCGGACGTGCTGCGCGCCCAGGCCGCGGACGTCCGCGCGCTCGGCAAACGGCAGCTGCTGGAAACGGGCGGCCGCAAGGAAATCGCCATGATGGTGCCCGTCGTCTTCATCGTGCTGCCGATCACCATCCTGTTCGCCCTGTACCCGGGGCTGCTGGCGATCACGGCGGTCGCCCAGTGACCTGTTCCGTCCCGAGGGTGCCCGCAGCGCGCCGTCACGCCAGCCGGGGCGACCCGCTCCCCGATCCGCTTGCATCCACCACCACATCCAGTGCCGACCGGCCCACCCGGCCAACAACCCCAGGAGACCCTCATGACGAAGTACAGCCAGGCCGCGGCGACGTGGCTGACCACCATGACCTTCTCGATCATCGCTCGGGTGAGCGCGGCGACGGCAACCGAGGGCCGCGCATCGGACGATCGCGACCGCGGGGACGTGCCCGGGCTGGGTGATGATCACCGTGATGACGGCCATCGTGGTGATCGCCCTGCTCGCGGTCTTCCGACGGCAGGTCGTGGCTGCGGTCCAGAACGCCTTCGAATCGGTGTCCGGGGCCGGCTGAGGCCATCCGGAGACGAGATCGCCGACTGCGCCGCGCGGCGTCGGCGACCCAGGTGGCCTGACGACGGCGACCGCGGCTCGGCGGTCGCGGAGTTCGCCCTTGTCCTGGTGCTGCTGCTGCTGTTGTTCCTGGCCCTGGTCTCGGTCGGACTCTGGGCGTACACCCGCACGCTACTGACGTCTGCGGCGGCCGACGCAGCGCGCGAGTCCGCCAACTTCGACGCCTCGCCGCAGGTCGCCAACGCGCGGGTTCGTGAGCTGCTGGGCGACGGCCTCACCGGCGCCACGCGGGCCACACTCGTCTGCACCTCCAGCGTCCAGGGCTTGCTGGTCACCGTGCACTGCACGATGGAGGCGCCCGGCATCGTGGGGTTGCTCGACGGGGTCATGCCGACCATCGACGTCACCGGGCACTCGGCCAAGGAGACGCTCGGATGAGGCGCGGCGTCGGCTTCGCGTGCATGTCGGGGGGCGCCTGCGTGGCGCTCGGCCTGCCGATCCTTGCCCGGGGCTCGCGGGCCTGCTGGGCCCGCGGAGCTAGCGGGGACGCAGGTCGAGCGCGCCGTCCGGACGCCGACGACGGTCGGGCGATGATCGAGGTGATCTTCCTGGCGGTGCTGATCCTGATCCCGACCGTCTACATCCTGGCCACGGTCATGCGCATCCAGGCGGCGACGTTTGCGGTGACCCAAGCGGCCCGCGACGCCGGTCGGGTGTTGGACTCCGCGCCGACCGTGAACGAGGGCATCGCCCGCGCCGAGGAGATCGCGCAGATCGCGCTCACCGACCAGCGGGTTCCCGCCGATGGGCTGGACCTGCGGTTTGTCCCGGCGGGAGCTGAGTGCTCGGCGGCCGAGATCACTCCGAGCCTGCGGGGCGGGGACGTCTACGACATCTGTGTGGTGGCCGTGGTGACGCTGCCGGGCGTGCCGTCCGTGATGACCGGGAGCAACAACACCGTCACCGGGGTCTTCACGATGCACGTCGGGGATTTCCGGGAGGGCGCATGACTCGCTGGCATGGCGGAACGGGCCGGTAGGGGCCGATGGCGGCCTCGGTGCCGGCAAATGGCGCCGAGATGGGCCCCGCGGCGATTCCTATGGCCGCACACCGTTTCTGTCAGGCCGCCGGACTCCGGCGCCGCTGGGCCTCGCCGATTGTTGCCGACCGAAAATCGTTTGGATCGTTCGGAGCGCACATCTGTGGTGCGGCATCGTCGCGACGGTAGAAGGCCGATGCCTAGGCGTAGGCACGGCCAGATGACATTTGCTCCAGCGACGACAGGGGGTCGGTGACCCCACTCGTCATCGGCATGCTGGTCTGTCTGCTGGTGCTCACTGCCGGGGTGACCGCGGCGGGTTCGGCGTTCCTCGCCGGCCAGCGGCTGCAGCGACTGTGCGACGGGGCCGTGGCGGCAGCGGTCGGGTCGGTCGACCCTCGCAGATCGTCCGCCGAGGGCGTGGCCGTCGGGGATCCGATCGCCGCGGCGGATCAATATCTGCGGCTGCGTGGGCCGGACGTCGGCGCTGTGGTGGCCGTGGGTGCGAACACCATCAGCGCCCGATGCAGCAACGAAGCACCCATCACCTTCGGCGTGCTGTTCGGCGCGCCCACTTTGGCCAGGACCGTGACCTCCACGAGCCAGCCGATTCTGAAGCAGAGCGCGCTGGGCGTCGGGCAGGTCGGTGCGCCTCAGCGCCACACAGGAAGTCGCATCGAAGGGACGTTGATATGAACAGACGCCGACGTGGGGTGTGGCGCGCGGCGCTGTTCCCGATTGCCGGGTGCATGGCTGCGGTAGTGCTACTGGTCGCGGGGTGCACATCGGGTTCTGCCGACGGCACCACCGGGTCGAGCACTTCCGCGTCGTCGACGGCCCCGACCCCCTCGGTCGTCGACGTGTCTCCCAAGCGCGATACGCGCCCGCGCTCCAGCAGATAGTCGCCTCGAATCGCGCCTGATGTCGGCGGAGCCACCCACGGCAACTGGCTCGCTCGACCCCGCTGCGCAGGAAGCGTCTGACCGCGCGGCAGTCGAGGCACAGTGGGAGCAATTTTGGGATGTCTACGACGGCATCGTCCGGACGCCGAAAGGCAGCACCGTCAGCCGCGAATTGGTGGCAGTCGCAGACCCAACTCTCGTCACAAACATTCTGAAAGCCGCTGACGCGGATCAGCCAAGGGATCGACAACTATGGAACCTGGACTCACCACTCTCTTGGCAGTTCCCAATAGCGGGTTCGGCAAAGAGCAGTTGATGCGGGACTGTCAAGACCAAAGTAAGCACGGGGCCGCTCGACGTCGCATCCGGAAAGATCGTGACTGTGGGCAGAGCGGAGACAACATGCGCGGTGAGTTTTCAAAGGATGGGGACGGCGTTTGGCGGCTCCAGAAACATTCGTACCTCGTCGGATGATCAAGAATGCTGAGACGAGATTGTCGTTGCAGTCGGCTATGACCGGAATCCTGACGGTTCCGGGCCAATCATTCGCACGGTGGCGATCGCCAGTCGATGAGTGCGCATCTGATCGGACCACCGCGTCGTGCGGTCAATCAGGAATCGAAAATTCGAAAATCGGCGTGGAACAGACTGGGAACCTCGACATGCATGGCGGAACAGGTGGGAAGCGGGCATCATAACAATGGGCATGAGACCGAGTCTCCGACGCAACAGGCAACCGGCAGCAGAATCGCCCAAGGTGAACAGAGCCGGATTGGCCGAACCAAAGTCGGTCTGCGAATGTACGACCTGAAAGAACCACAGTGGCCGCTGGGCCGGCATGATCCTCAGAGGGGAGGATCGAAGGCCTTCGATGTGGCGCACCTCAGAATGACGGAACAGGCATGGGCAGCAATCTCGTTGACTATCGCTTCGTACCCAGGAACAGGAGCCCTTCCCTCCACCACCCCCTCCGCCGGATCCTGCTGTGCTCGCGCAGCAGGCCTATCGCGAATTGGAGATCCCGAACCCTGCCATCGGCGCCGGACCCGACCGCGCCAAACTCGCAGTCAACCTGTGGACCTGGCTCTGGGTGGACAACCCCGGCCAGCTGCAGTGTCACTGTCACAGCCGGCGGCGTCTCGGTCACCGCCACCGCCACCCTCGCCTCCGTCACCTGGACACTCGGCGAACCAGCAACCCACGACGACACCTACCGCCAAGGCAGCCCAGCAACGATCACCTGCCACGGCGCCGGCACCGCCCCACCCGCCTCCTACGACTGGAAAGCCCAACCACCCTGCGGCTACGAATTCCACTGGCGCTCCCTCAAAGAACGCACCGGCGGAACCGGCACCTGGCCCATCACCGCCACCACCAACTGGACCGTCACCTGGCAGTCCAACACCGGCGTCACCGGCGGCACCACCCTCAACGCCACCGCCAACGACCAGTTCGACATCGGCGAATACCGCACCGTCCTCGTCCAAGGAACCGGCGGAGGCTGACCTTCAATCTGCCACCTAATTTCCTCGAGCCCGCCCTATGATGAAGGAGTGCGGATGAATCGAATTTCTATCGATCACCGGATAATGGGCGGAGTCCCCTGCGTCCATGGCACTCGGATACCCGCTGCGACGATCATTGGCCTCTTGGCCGAAGGCCTCAGCACTGCAGATGGAATTAGCCCCTACCCGCAGCTATCGGTGGAGGATATGCTCGCATGATTCGCTGCCGCCGCAAGTGATGAGCGACATTTGCCGCTGGCGCTTCCGCGCGTGAAGTTCCTCGTAGATGATTATCTGAGCGTTCACCCCTGAGTTTGCTGATCGCTGACGGACACCACGGCCTACTGGATTCAAGCTTCCAACGAACGCCAGCTTAAAATCTCGGATCAGCCCCGGTGGCGAGGTGCTGGAGCTGATAGCCCCGCCATGACCCACTGATGGGGCACCCTCCAGCTTCACATCATTCCGGATCCGTGGGAATTCCTCGACCGGCAATGGGTCGTCGTCGGTGCGGTACGAATGTCCGGTTGGTGTTGTCCAGGTCGTGGTCTGCGGTCCGGTGCGTTTGGTGGTGTGCCCGGCATGTGTCTTGGCCCGGTGATGATTTCGGCAGCGCGCCTTGAGGTTGATCGCGGTGGTGGGTCCTTCCGGGACCGGGATGACGTGGTCGATGTCGCCGCGGGCCGCGGAGACCTGGCAGGTGTCGGGGTTGCAGACGCCGTCGCGGTAGCCGATGGCCAGGGCGAGTTTCCGGGACGGCGAACCGGCCGAGTTCGTTGACTTCGAGCAGGTTGCCGCTGGTGTCGGTGACCAGTCGGTGGAACAGGGTGCCGGGTTGGTCGGCGAGGTCGCGGATGGTGTCGGCGGGGATCAGGGCGGATCGGTCGGCGAGTTGTCCTGGGGTGTTGGTGAACCCGAACAGTGATGCGGCGGAGATGATGATGCCGATGTTCACCTGCACCGGGCGGATCTGCACCCCCGCGGGGCGTGGTGCGTCGGCGCGACCGCCGCAGGTGCAAGGGTGACTGCCTCCGGTTGATCCTGGGATCGCGCCGAG
Organism: uncultured Actinomycetota bacterium; assembly: GCA_963709895.1. Lineage (GTDB taxonomy): Bacteria > Actinomycetota > Actinomycetes > Mycobacteriales > Nakamurellaceae > Nakamurella. The sequence goes on from CAVPYD010000029.1 coordinate 406,662, forward strand.
CCCTGGTGGGTCATCGGGCCGGGCGGGGCCGATGTCTCGTCCGGCCCGCCCGCGGGGTGGGTCGGGGCGGAACGCCGACGCCGGGAGGTCCCAATCGTCGATGACGCCCTGGCACGGTTCGGTTTCGGCAACGCCGCGATCGCCGGAACAGGCATCGTGCTGGACGGATCCCGAGTCGTCGTTGACGTCGGGTTCCGCTGCCGCGGAGCCGGTCTCAGCCCCGTCGGCCCTGTCGTCGGGCGAACTGGCGTCGTCGGTCCCTTCGGGTTCCGTTTCCGCGGCGCCGGTCTCAGCGGCAGCAGCCCGGTGTTCGGCCGAACTCGAATTGTCGACGACGTCGAGATCCGTTCCCGCGGTGCCGATGTCAGCCGAGTCGGCCGGGTCGTGGGCCAGCCTCGGGCCAGTCGTCCCTTGGCGTTCTGCGTGGCCGGCGGCGCCGGTGTCTCCCGTGCATGGGTTGTGTCGGCCGATGGCCGTCTCGTCCGATTCTTCGGTGACCGGGCGGGTGAGCGTCACCTCTTCGTGCAATGGGTCATCTCCGCCAACGTCAGGGGTTGTTGCGCAATCAGCCGCAGCGGCGCGGTCGCTGTCGCCCGCGGCGTCGTGGTCGGCCGCAGCGTCGTGGTCGGCCGCAGCGTCGTGGTCGGCCGCGCTGTCGCGGTCGGCGTCGTGGTCGTCCCCGCCGCCATTGTGCGTGTCGTGGTCAGTCGTGCCGTCGCGGTCGGCGTCATGGATGGCCGTGCCCTCTTGGTCAGCAACGCTGTCGTGGTCAGCGGTGCTGTCGTCGTGATCGGCCGTGCCCTCACGGTCGGCGGCAGCGTCGGCGTCATAGGCGGCGGCGCCATCGCTCTCCGCCTCGTGGTCCACCGCGCCGTCCTTGGCCGCCTCGCAATCAGCCGCGCCGTCGTGGTCCCCTTCTTCCTGATAGGCCCTCTCCACATCGACGCTGTCCTGGGCGTTCCCGCCATGGTTGGTCTCGTCGCCGTCCCAGCGGGTGTGGCAGCCGTTGCTGATCCGGCCCAGCAGCACATCGACCAACGCATCGGCGCGGCGCTGCTGCAGGGTGCGGGTATCACCCGGGTCGGCGACCGCGGCGATCGCGGTCAGCACCCGGTCGATCGCCGCCGCATCCAACGACGACAACGCCGCGCTCAGGAAACTGACCCCATCCAGATCGGGGCGCACCGAGACGTACCGGTCCGCCAACGACCGGCCGATCCGTTCGTCCTGCTCATCCGGTTCCACCCTGGCCACGAACTGGTTCAACCACCGCCCCAACAATTCACCCGTCTTACACACAGCCACATCCACAACGACCGCATTCAACAAAGCCTTCGAATTGTCGCGGACCAACCGGATCCAGCGTTCTGTTGATCCGTTCGGCCTTGTCGTAGGTGATGTCACCGGCCAACCAGGCGTCCCACACGTCCGGGGTTTCCTTCCGTAGCCGCCGGGCAATACCCACCGTCCGCTGCACGGAGTACTTGGATTCTTTCAGGGCCATGCCGATTTCGGTGCCGGCGAATTCCCCTGGCGTGTACTGTGCCGGCACGCCGGCCGCTTCACGCTCGGCGATCCGCCGCTGATCGCAGACCGACCGTGTCTCGGCGAAGTCCAGCATCAACGCCGCGCACCGCGCCTGCGCCCGCGCCAACTCCCGATGACCGACCACCAATTCGTCGATCAACTCCGCCGCTCGGCGCGGCGTCCGGATCCGTCGATCTCCTCCATACCAAGAACGCTATAACAGGGGTACTGACAGTCCCGATCTGAGCGAGACGCGCCTGTTCACAACCTATCCCGAGCCACATCGCAACGACCGCGACGAGCTAGGCTCCGCTCTCGAGCGTCCCGCGCGCGAGTCTCGCCGATGACCGCGCGCTGTCACCCCGGCGGTGCAGGATCCGTTGGTGATGGCCAGCACGTGCAGCCTGTCGCCCATCCCGCAGGCGCCATCATGCAACGGCCAGGCATCAGTCGCGTTTGGGGATCGGGCATCGGGCATCAACAAAACCACAGCGGGCCGCTGATTCGCCCGCGCTCGACCGGATGTCACTGGCCAGGCCGGCGGTTTCGCCCGGTCCGCGCGGCGCCATTGGAAATCCGCCTTATCGGCAGCAAACGCACGAAATCTAGGCCCAAGAAGCCGAATAGAGCCCCGAGGGTCACCGCATCAATTCTCTGCTGCGATTATCTCACCCTCGGCAGCTCGGCTGACCGAAAACAAGCTCACTAAACAACCGCCCATCGGGCAGTCCTGAAGAATGACCGACACGGCGCCTCACACGCCCACCCGAAACACAAAGAACAGCTCGACAAACCCACGCACCACACATCAACTCGCGAAATACATCAAAGGCCCAAGCCAGCGGAGCCTCACCCCGGCACCAGCACCCGCACAGCCCGCGGCACCAGCTCACAGGTCAGCGGCAGGTCGGCCACGAACTCCCCATCCCCATACCCGGCCACCCCCGGGCACGACAGCGCGACTGACGAGCAGCGGAACGTCTCGACCTCGGGATACCGCAGGTGCTCCCCCGAGTACACGGACGGGAACAACCGCATGAACCGCGGCCGGGACAACCGCCGCACAACAGTCACGTCGAACAAACCGTCGTCGACCACGGCCCCGGGGCACACCCGCATCCCGCCGCCGTAGAAGGCCCCGTTCCCGACCGCGACGAGCATCGCCTCGAGCTCACGGCGAACCCCGTCGACCTCGATCACGAACGGCAGCGGCCGGAACCTGGCCAGGGTCGCCGCGATCGCGACGGGATACCGCGCGCGGCCGCTGGGCCAGCGCATCCGGTTCATCCGGTCGGCCACCAGGGAGTCGAAGCCGGCGGCCAGCACCGTGCCGAACCAACGCTCCCCCACCCGGCCGAGATCCACGGCCCTGGTGACGCCGCCGAGAACCACAGCGGCAGCGAGAGTCGGATCATCCACGGGCAGACCAACGGCGCGGGCAAAATCATTGCCCGCGCCGGCGGCCACCACTCCCAGCGGCACCGAAGTTCCGGCTACCGCCTGCAATGCACAATGCACGGTTCCATCGCCGCCGCACGCCACCAGCGCGCCGCACCCCTCGCGCACCGCTGTGGCGGCGAGCTCGGCCGACTGCACCGAACCGCCTCCGACGAGCTCGCGGACGGTGAGGCCCGCGTGTCGGACAGAAGCCGCGAAGTCCCGAGCCACGCGACCCGCCCGCCCCCGACGGGCAGCTGGGTTGATCAGTAGTGCTATGTCGGTGATCATCCGACCCTGGTGGGAAATTGCCTCGCTGCCGTCGAGCGACAGGACGAGGTCGTCATCATCTCCCAGTCAGGTGGGGCGCCGACCCGTCTGGTCGTCGCCCGATAAGGCGATTCTAGTGCCATCTGCCGCCGAAATGCGCCAACAAGCGCATCCGATCGAGCGATGGGTAGCACACACGGCAGCGGGTTGGTGCACTGCGTTGTGCACCGAACCCGCGTCCGCGCTCCGACGGCCCACATTGCGACCGTCGCCATGAGGCCCGCCCACGGACCTCAGGTCTGTTCGCGTCAGCCCGACGCTGCGACGGATCCGTGCGTCAGCGCCGGCGCCCACGCGTTGGGGATGATCACGACGGGGCACGAGGCGTGTCGCACACAGTCAGCGCTGACCGAGTGACGCAGCACGTCGATCATTCCGCTGCGGTGCCCACGTCCCAGTACCAGCAACTCGGCACCCTCGGACTCCTTCACCAGCGAGCGCGCGGGTGACCCGTGCACGCTGCGCTCGATGACCTCGGGGCTGACGCCCACCTTCCGGATCGCGGTGGCGACTTCGGCACCGATCATGCAGACGGAGGCGCGGCGTTCGGCGTGCTCGTTCGTCTTTCCGGCATCCCGAACGGGGTCGAACGACCAGGCGTGCACGACTGTCAGGGGGCACCCGCGAAGCCCGGCCTCTCGCACGGCCCACTGCAGTGCGGCCTCGCTCGCGTTGGTGCCCTCGATGCCCACGACTATGTGGGGACGAGAAACCGTGGTCATCGTGTCTCCTCTCAGAAGGCAGGCCCACCCGGGTCTGCCGCTGTCTTCGACGGTAAGCGGGCGGCATTGCCGCTCAGCAGGGCCGAAAGTCCCCTTAGGACAGAGGTTCAGCCCTACCTTCGGGAGAGCCGGGCCGGCACGGGAAGCCGAGCCCGCGACAGGGCAGTGCATTGGTGCCGTAAACGGACGGATCAGACCCGACCGGCATACCGCGTAGGCTGACAACTCGTGAATCTCGACGACGCGGCAGCAGTGAAAGCACTCGATACCACCCTGGCGAGCATCGAAGCCGTGATGGATGTGTCGAAGCTGAAGGCCACCATCGCCGATCTCTCCGAGGCGGCCAGCGCGCCCGACCTGTGGAACGACCAGGAGCAGGCGCAGAAGGTCACCAGCAAGCTCTCGCACACCCAGGCCGAGCTCAAGCGCATCCAGGATCTCCGGCAGCGGCTGGACGACCTGTCGGTGCTGTTCGAGCTGGGCGAGGACGACCCGGACACCCTGGTGGAGGCGCAGCAGGAACTCCTGGCCTTGCAGTCCGAGATCGACGCGCAGGAGGTGCGCACCCTGCTCTCCGGCGAGTACGACGAGCGGGAGGCGCTGGTCACCATCCGGTCGGAGGCCGGCGGGGTGGACGCCGCCGACTTCGCCGAGATGCTGATGCGGATGTACCTGCGCTGGTCAGAGCGGCACGGTTACGCCACCGAGGTCTACGACACCTCCTACGCCGAGGAGGCCGGCATCAAGTCGGCCACCTTCCAGGTCAAGGCGCCCTACGCCTACGGCACGCTCTCGGTCGAGCAGGGCACCCACCGGCTGGTCCGGATCTCCCCGTTCGACAACCAGGGCCGCCGGCAGACGTCGTTCGCCGGCGTCGAGGTCGCGCCGGTGGTGGAGACCAGCGACCACGTGGAGATCGACGAGAAGGACCTGCGGGTGGACGTCTACCGGTCATCCGGGCCCGGTGGTCAGGGCGTGAACACCACCGACTCGGCCGTCCGGATCACCCACATCCCCACCGGCATCGTGGTGTCCTGCCAGAACGAGCGCTCGCAGATCCAGAACCGCGCGTCGGCGATGACCGTCCTGCAGGCCAAGCTGCTGGCCCGCCGCAAGCAGGAGGAAAAGGCGACCATGGACGCGCTCAAGGATGCCGGAAACTCCTGGGGCAACCAGATGCGCTCCTACGTGCTGCACCCGTACCAGATGGTCAAGGACCTCCGCACCGACTACGAGGTCGGCAACCCCAGCGCGGTGTTCGACGGCGACATCGACGGCTTCATCGAGGCCGGCATCCGCTGGCGCCGCTCGGCCGAGGCCGAGGAGTAGGGCGTACGGCTGCACCACCGAGACGAGCGGGCGATCAGATCGGCGCCGGCATCCGGGCCAGACCCGTCGGCCAGTTCGTCCTCTTCGTAGGCCAGGTGCGAGAGCAGCAGGTCGTTGAGTTCCGCTGCCAGCGCGGCGATCTCGGCGGCACCGGATCGGCCGGGCAGTTCCGCCCCGTCCTGCTCGCGGACCAGATCGACCAGCGCCCGGTCGAACCGGTCGAGGACGTCGGCGATGACCTCGTGCTCGGCGCCCAGCCGCTCGAGCACCGGGCCGAGGGAGGGCTCCAGCTCTTGCAGCGCCGGGAACATGTGCGCGTCCTCGACCGTGTGGTGAATGGTGACGATCCGGCAGTACGACGCGCAGAAAGAGCCGAGCGTCCAATGGTTCTGCCGCACCGTCATCCTGCTGATCAACGAACGGGCCTCACCCGGCGCCAGTTCGCCGGCGGAGACCTGGCTCACCGCCTGCAGGATCTGCACCATCTCGGACCGCAGATGATCATGGATGGCGACCAGGTTCCGATGGTTGTCCCGCCCACCGGGCGACGGGCTCGCTCGTGTCCGCCGGCCACGACCTGGGCGCGCGGCCGGTCGGTGACCGGTAGGCCGCCGGCGTCTCCCCAGCTGCCGTCCCGTTCCAGCGGCCGCTCGGCCATGCCCGCCGAATTCCCGTCAGGGCCGGCACCACCATCCGAAAAACCTGACAGCACAACGGATTCGGTCGAGCTGCCTGTCGCCCACACCGACGCCGTCGGCACCGTCACCCGATGGCACCGCCGGCGCGTTCCTTCGCCACCCGTTCGCGGACGTCGGGCGCCACCTGTTCGGCGAAAGTGCCGATCGCGGAGATGATGTCACCGGACGGCGCCAGCACGAAACTGGAGAAACCTTGCAGCAGAACCAATTCGGTGAGCTGTTCGGCCCAGTCCGCCGGCGAGCCGTCGAGGAAACCGTTGCCGCCTGCGGCGAACCGACCGTTGATGTTGTAGATCCGGACCAGATCCGCAGGGTCCCGGCCGGCATCGACGATCAACTCGTCGAGCCGAATGGTCAGCGCCGCAACCTCTTCCGGGCCGGCGTAGCCCTGCGACGGCACCCAGCCGTCGGCCAGCCGGGCGGTCAGTTCCAGCATCCGGCGGCCGTAGGACCCGACCCAGATGCCGATGTCGTGGTCCGGCCGCGGGACCGGGCGCGGCAGCCTGCAGGTGATGGAACTTCCCGGGCAGCGTCACCGGCTCCGTCGCTGTCCACAGCGCGCGGATCACCCCGATCGCCTCGGCGAGGGCGTCCACGCTCTGGCCCCGGGTCAGCTGCGGGGCACCCATCCCGGCGATCGGGTCGAGGAAGAATCCCGCGCCCAGCCCGAGTTCGACCCGCCCGCGGGACAGCAGGTCCAGGCTGGCCGCCGACCGGGCCAGCACCGCGGCCGGCCGCAGCGGCAGGCAGGTCACATCCGGGAACAGCCGCACCCGTTCGGTCGCCGCCGCCAGGTGGGACAGCAGCGTCCAGGTGTCCAACAGATCCGGGTTGTAGGGATGATCCTGGATGCCGATCAGATCCAGGCCCTGGTCCTCGGCGAGCTGCGCGAGCCGGACCACCGTCGCGGCCTGGGATGCCGGATTCGGCAGGAAGATGCCGAAAGACACCTCGTGGCCGAGGTCCGGCATGCGAGTCTCCCTCCACACCGGCCGGTGGCGTCCGGCGGGTCTCGATTCACCGTAGGGGAGCATGGCCGGGCCCGCTGGCGGAGTGGCAGCGGTTCCACCAGGCGGTGGAACCACCGGATGGAGCAGTGGCGTGCCTCATCCGCGCCCGCCTACCGTGTGGGAGGCCGCAGGGGTGACGACCCACCATTCGGCCGGACCAGCCACACGGAGTGCCCGCACTGGTACTGCCGTGCGGCGATCGAAGGAGGATCAGTGGACACGCCCACCGTCGCGCAGGATGTGGCCGCCAGGATGCCGGCGCTGATCGAGGATCTGAAGCAGCTGGTGGCCATCCCGTCCGTGGCGTTCCCCGGATTCCCCTCCGAACCGGTGGAGCGGATGGGCACGGCGGTTGTCGATCTGTTCCGCCGGTCCGGGGTCGGTGACGCGCGTTTGCTGGACATCCCGGGCGGGTACCCGGCGGTGTACGCGGAGATCCCCGGTCCGGTCGGGTCGCCCACCGTGCTGCTCTACGCCCACTACGACGTCCAGCCCGCGCCGCTGGACCAGGGCTGGGACACCGACCCGTGGCAGGCGACGACCGGGGCGGACGGCCGCATCTACGGCCGGGGCTCCGCCGACGACAAGTCCGGCCTGATCGTGCACGCCGGGACCCTGCAGGTACTGGGGCCCACTCCCCCGGTCGGCATCAAGGTCCTCATCGAGGGCGAAGAGGAAACCATCAGCCATCTCGAGGACTTCGTCGACGCCAACCAGTCGCTGTTCGATTGCGACGCGTTCGTCATCGCTGACATGGGGAATCTCGCGGTCGGCCGGCCGGCGCTGACCACCGCGCTGCGCGGTGAGGTGTCCTGCACCGTGCGGGTGAGAACGCTGAAACATGCGGCCCACTCCGGCGTCTTCGGCGGCGCGGCGCCGGACGCCCTGATCGCGCTGATCAAGATCCTGGCCACCCTGCACGACGATGAGGGCAACACGGTGGTGCCCGGCATCAGCGGATTCGACTGGCCTGGCGCGGATTTCGACGAGGCGGTGTATCGGGACAGCGCCGCGATCCTGGACGGCGTCGAGCTCTACGGCAGCGGCAGCCTGGCCTCCCGGCTGTGGTCGAAGCCGTCGGCCACGGTGATCGGCATCGACGCACCCAGCGTCGCCGCCGCGTCCAACGTGCTGATTCCCGAGGCGACCGCGAAGGTGTCGATGCGGATCGCGCCCGGTGCCGACGCCGACCGCGAACTTGATCTACTCGCCGCCCACCTGGCAGTCGGCGGCGCCATGGCACGTTCACGTGGAGGTCACCAAGATCAAGGCCGGGTGGCCGTTCACCGTGAAGATGTCCGGCCCGACCGTCAAGGCCGCCGAGGACGCGCTCGCCGCCGCGTTCGGCGCGCCCGTCGAGGCGGTGGGGTCCGGCGGGTCCATTCCCTTGATCAACTCGTTGGCGCAGGCCAGCCCGCGCGCCGACGTGATCCTGTGGGGTGCCGAGGACATGGCCCTGTCGCGGATCCACGCCTCCAACGAGAGCGTGGATCCGCGGGAGATCGAGAAGATGATCACCGCTCAGGTGCTGGCGCTGCAGCGGCTCGGTGAAAAGGCCTGAGGCACGACGATCTCGGTCCCGTTCGGTCCCGTGACGACGGCTTCAGGACGTCGCGTCGCTGAAGAACATCTCCAGCGCACGGCGGGCGACCTCGTCCACCGGCACGTCCTCCACCTTGGTGCAGACGGCCCAGCGGTGGCCGAACGGGTCCATCACCACGCCGTGGCGATCGCCGGAGAAGGTGTCCGACACGGGCGTGTGCAGGATGCCGCCCGCGGCCACCGCCCGGTCGACAAGAGCGTCGGTGTCGGGCACGTACACCACCAGTGACGAGTGCACCCAACCCTTCTCGGGTGCCTTCAGCCCGAAATCGGGCATCTCCGAGGACATCTGCAGCATGGAATCGCCGATCCTGAGCTCGGCGTGCATCACCAGGTCGCCGGGCGCATCCATCCGCGACACCACCTCGGCGCCGAATGCGCGCTGGTAGAAGTCGATGGCGGCGGCGCCGTCCGGAACGGCGAGGTACGGGGTGAGCGTGCGGTAGCCGGGTGGGATCGGGTTGACTGTGTGGTTCTCGCTCTCGGTCATGTCGATGATCGTGCCTGGCGGTGATTCGTCGGTTCTTGTATTCCTGCGCCAACTGTGGAGGCTTTCCCGAGGACGGTTCGTGCTGGTGCAACAGCGGAAAGGGGTGCAACAGGGGAAAGGGTGCAGCAGGGGAAGGGGACGGTGTCGGTGCCGGCTGGTACACAGTCAGGCATGGACGCGACCGCCACCGAGAAGGGCATCCTGGACCCGGCAACCGCCGAACGCGTGCACCTCGATCGCTGGCTGCCCAGCCCGGCCACCTCGCACGTCATCGAAAGGTTCTGGACGCTGCGCTTCGACGTGACGACACCGCAGGTGCAACCGTTGCTGCCGCACCCGTGCGTGAACATCGCGTTCGGCACCGCCGATCCGGGGGTTCACGGTCCACCCCGCCTCCGTGACGACCATCGGATCGCGGGTCGCGGGTGGGTGTTGGGCGCCAAACTCCGGCCAGGGGCGCTGGTCGCCATGGGTCTCGGCGACGGCCCCGCACTGGTCGACGCCGTCCTGCCGATCGAAGCGGTCTTCGGCGAGGCGGGACGGGCGGCGGTCGAACTGATTCCCGCCGACAACGATCCATCCCGCCGACCTCAGGGTCCGGTCGGTGCTCGTCGAGGAACTGCTGCAGCCCTACCTGCCGATCGTCGACGACACCTGGACGGAGCTCATCGACGTCATCGCGACCATTCTCGGTGACCGCAGCCTGGTCAGGGTGGGCCAGGTCGCCGAGGTCAGCGGTTGGTCGGCCCGGACGCTGCAACGGTGGTTCGGGCACTATCTGGGCCTGAGCCCGGCCTGGATTCTCGCCCGCTACCGCCTGCAGGACGCCGCCGACGTGCTGGCCGGGGGCGAACCCGTCGATCTCGCCCAATTGTCTGCCCAGCTCGGCTACTACGACCAGGCACATTTCACCCGGGCGTTCACCTCGGCGGTCGGGATGCCGCCGGGCACGTACGCACGCTGGTGTCGTGATCGGCTCGCCGAACCCGTTATCACCTTGGCGGGGTGATCGTCGACGATGTCCGACGCTGCTGACATCGCCTCTGCTGCTGACACCGCCTCTGCTGCTGATACCGCCTGCGGCGCGGGCGCCGAACGCGCTGGCCGGCCGCTTGACCCGGACGCCTTCGGGCGGACGCCGACGCTGCCCGGCGATCCGGTGACGCTCGCCCCGCTGGGCCCGGAGCACTTCGACGATTACCTGGCAATGGTCTGCGAACCGGAGAGTCTGCGGCTCACCGGAACTCATGCGGTGCCAACGGTCCAGGACACCCGAAGCTGGCTGGATTCCAGGGCGGATCACCATGACCGGGCGGACTTCGCCATCCTGCTCGCAGCAACTGGCGCCTTCGTCGGCGAGGTCGTCCTGAACGAGTTCTCGGCGGAAGACGCCGCTGCCAATTTCCGTATTCTGCTGACCGGCCCGGCGGTGTACGGCCGAGGTTTCGGCACGGCTGCGACCAGGATGGCGCTGCGATACGGGTTCGACACCGTCGGGCTGCATCGCATCTCGCTCGAGGTCTTCGATTTCAACCCTCGCGCACGGCGGGTCTACGAGAAATGCGGGTTCCGCCGCGAGGGCCGGAAGAGAGATGCGCTGTTGGCTGGTGGGCGATGGCACGACGCGATCACCATGGCCATCCTGGAGACCGACCCGCTGCATTAACACGGCCAGTGCCAGCTGGACGAAATTATCCGCCGTCTCCCCGCGGTTCGACCGATGGAATTGCCCCGCATTCGCACTGCATTCCGTGGAAAATATCGACATTGGTCAGGCACCGGCACGCACTGATTTGCAGGCGTACCTGCAGCACGTGTGGGGTGACACCCAACTGCCGGGCAACCCCGACGACCCCGAGATTCGGCAGGGCCCCGATCGCGTAGTCGGCCCTACGGTCGTTGATGAGCCAATTCGCGGTCAGCTCCCTGGCTTCCATGTCCTGCCGCATCGAGATTCCCCAGTGACCGAGCGCACGGTGGGCCAGCGCCAGCGCAACCGTGCCGCGCTTGAAGGTGGGCCCGAAAGATGGCTGCAGGGCGATGGTCTCGGTGCGTGGGCTCCAGACGAACCATTCGACGTCGGGATCGTTGACGACGGTGACGCCACTCCGGTAAATCTCTGTCACCGGGTTGAATTCGACCGCCGGCCGGCTAACCCTGCGACGAAGCCTGACGCGCCGGTTGATCATTCTTCGGTGTCCCTATCGTCCCTTGGGTCGACGTGTCGGACGGGTAGTCCTCTTCGACCGACGGCGCCGTCGGAACTGCCAGGGTATGCGCTGGATGATTGCTGATCAAATGGCGGACATCGGCGAGCCGCTCCGAACTTTCCCGTGCCCGCGCCGCGCCCAGCCGCCTCGTCAATTCGGCGATCAATTCGAGGTCGCTGACCTCGGCGAGGGATCGAATCGCCGAGCCGTCGGCCGCGCCGAAGAGGGACAAGAGCCGACCTTGGGCGGTGCCGGGAAGCGGCCGCGCGCCGAGCGCCTCCCAGGTGGTCACAGTGCGCAGGCCAACGCCCACGCGGTCGGCCAATTCGCGTTGGGTCAGATGCAATCTGCCGCGCTGCAGTCGGAGTTCGTCCCCCGTCATCATTCCCCTGAGGGTACAGGCGCGAAGCTCGGAAGCGAATGACCCTGAAGATCGACGATCTCATTGCTCCGTACGGGTGCAGTCAATCGAACAGATGCGTAAATCTGCGTGTTCGTACTTGACCGGAAGCGCAATTCAGCGCATGGTTGCCGGGTGTCGAGGGCGAGCTCTCGACGGATGTACCGATGCGGATGGCGCAGCGAGGGGCCGCATCGGATGTCGGATCGGGTGCGCCGTTGGTGGGCAGGATCATCCAGCCGCTGATGGGGATGCTCGGCCTGGGGGGTGCCGAGCACCACCCGGCAGCAGCATTGTGCTTGAGCTGCGGCAGGTTGATGGGCACGGACCCGGCACCGCCTCCCACCCATCGAGATCCCCCGGTCCGGCTTGTTTTTCAGCGCGCACCGCCGGCCGCTCGAACTGATCGGCTTGTGTCGGCTCGGCTTGTGTCGGCATGGTGCAAGCGCTCACCGACTAGTGCTCAGGCCCCCGCTGCATGAACATCCATCGGTGACCCTCGACGTCCTCCGAGCGATAGAGCCGGCTGCCGTTGGGGCCCGTCTCGATGCCGGAGAGCAGCGGTGCCCCTTCCCGGGTCGCCCGGTCGAAGTGCGCCGTTACGTCGTCCACGTACACCAGAACTCCGTCGACCACCCAGGGCACCGACGACCATGCTTCCGCAGCCTGGCAGTGGGTCCGATGGAGCGCTGGGCCTTCGTAGTTCGGGCTCGGCGTCGCGAGCATGATCATCCCGGCGCCGGTGGACATCTCACCGTGCGTCAGAACGAGATCGTCGTCGAGCCATCTCTCGCGGGCCTCGAACCCGAACACCCGGGACAGCCACTCCATCGCGGCCGCGCCGTCGCGGTACGAGAGCATCGGAACCACGCCCTGCGTCCGCTCGCTCATCCGCACACCCCAACCTGCCGGAAAATCACTCACACGCTGAACCGCGCATCATCGTCAGTCGGCCTCACGGCCGCTGTCAACCGCCGACCGGAGCGGCCCAGGAACGTCGCCGCCGGGCAGTCAGCGACGCACCCACCAACGCAAGAAGTCCCGGCCAGATGATTCCGGCCGGGACTTCCATCGACCCTCGGTGAGGGTCCTGTGGTAGCGGGGGCAGGATTCGAACCTGCGACCTCTGGGTTATGAGCCCAGCGAGCTACCGAGCTGCTCCACCCCGCGTTGAAGGTGACACCAGTGTAACAAGCTAGCGACGGCGATTCCAAATCGCCGGTGGGACAACGACTTGGCCGGCCGGCGACCTCACCCAGAATCGTCCAGCATGGTCATCGGCCGTTCGCCGTCAGCCACGGTACCGGCGGGGGCGGCCTGCGCCGCCCCCGCCAGATCACCGCCGATCACCCCGCACTGTCATCCGTGCACGGTCACCCGCCAGCCGTCGGTTGGCCGCTCGACGCGGGCGCTGTCGCGGTGGGTGTCGCACTCCCCGACAGGCTCCCGCCGGCCAGCTTGAGGTAGTCGTTCACGGCGTTCTCGAGCTTCTGGCTCGCCGAACCGATGGCACCGAGGTCATTGGACGCCTTCGCGGTGTCCAATGCCTTCGCCGCCGAATCCATGGCCGCCAGGGCCGCCGCCTGATCGGCCGGTGGCGCCGCGGTCGTCGTCGGCGTGGCCGGCAGCTGGGAGACCGTGGCACCGCTGGTCGGCAGTGGTGTGGTCCCGTCGCTCACCGGCACCGGTGCGTTCAGCGCAGCCTGGGTCAGTGCCTGGGTGAGCGTGGTGCCCACCCCGACCCGGCCGCCGTACCAGACCAGCACCCGGTTCAGCTGCGGGAACGAGGTGCTCGACGCCTGACCCTGGATGTAGAAGGGCTCGACGTAGAGCAGACCGTCATTGACCGGCAAGGTCAGCAGGTTGCCGAAGATCACCCGGCTACCGCCTTGCTGGGTGGACAGCGTCACCAGCTGGCTGACCTCCTGCGTGGTTCGGAACAGCTGCTGGACTTGGGTGGGCCCAGGGGTTTGCGTCGAGGTGGGTAGTCGGAGCACGGTCAGTTGCCCGTAATCCGCTGGGTCGGAGGACGCCGCCACATAGGCGCTCATGAACTCCCGTTGGTAGCCGGTCAGCACGCTGGTCAGCTCGAACTTCGGCGCCTCGTTCTGCGGGAGTTTGACCTGCAGGTAGTAAGGCGGCTGTGGGGCCTGGACCGCCTCGCTGACTGTCGGGTCGTTCGGCACCTTCCAGAAGCCGGAGCTCTGGAAGAAGTCGACCGGGTCGTCGACGTGGTAGCGAACGAGCAGGGAGCGCTGCACCTCGAACAGGTCCTGCGGGTACCGGAAGTGCGCCTGCAGATCCTTGGACACCTCGCTGGCCGGCTTGATCAGACCGGGGAACACACCCTCCCAGGCCTTGAGCACCGGATCGATCTGCGGGGCCGGCTGCGTGGGATCGGTGGACTTGATGGGCGTCTCGTACAGGGTCACGGTGCCGTCGTAGGCATCGACGGTGGCCTTGACCGAGTTCCGGATGTAGGACACCTGGGCGTTCACCTGGCCCGCGGCGCCCCGTGCGGCCAGTGAGTTGTTGGTCGCGTCGGAGAGCGTCACCGCCTGTGCGTAGGGGTAGTTCGTCGCCGTGGTGTAGGCGTCGACGATCCAGACGATTCGTCCGTCCACCACCGCCGGGTAGGCCTTGGTGTCGGTGGTCAGGAAGGGCGCGGCCTTCTGCACGCGTTCGATCGGGTCGCGGTTGTACATGATCTTGGAGTTGGCGTTGATCTCCCCGGAGAACAGGAAGTTTGCCTCGCCGTACTCGGTCGCGAACACCATGCGCGCGAACAGGTTCCCCACCGGGACGCCGCCGGCGCCGGTGTAGGTGTAGCGCGTGGTCTCGGTGTCGTACTCCCTGGCTACCCCGGCATCGGCGCCGACGATCGCGTAGTCGGTCGTCAGTTGGCCGTAGTAGGTCCGTGGTTGCTGGACCGGAATCGGGTTGTTCGTCTTGCCCAGGGCCGCGATGTCGGACACCACGTAGTCCGGATAGCCGTTGTCCACGGTGTTCGCCGGCGCGGCGATGAAACCGTCGCCGTGGGTGAACACCATGTGCTCGTTGATCCAGTTCTTCTGCGCGTCGTTCAGGCCGTCCGCGTTGAGTTCACGCACCGCGACGACGTAATCCTGCGTCTTGCCGTTGACCGTGTACCGGTCCATCGCCAACTGGTCCGGGAAGCCATAAAAGTTCCGCAGTTGCTGTTGCTGGGTGAACGTCGGCGCGAGCACGTTGGGGTCGAGCAGCCGCGCGTTCGGCAGGGTGTTCTGATCGGAAATGATGTCCCTGGGGTCGCCCACCAACTGGCCCGGGTAGTCGATGTACTTGATCTGGCTGTCCTGGATGTTGTACGCCGCCCGGGTGGCGTCGATGTTCCGTGCGATGAACTCGGGCTCCCGGTTAATGCCGTTCGGGTTGACGACCACCTGCTGCAGCACCAGCGGCCAGACACCGCCGATGAGCACGCTGGACAGCACCAGCAACGCCAGTGCGATGGCCGGCAGCTTGATCGATCGGGTGAAGGCACCCACCACGAATCCGACAGCGCAGATCACCGCGATGCACATCAGGATGATCTTGGCCGGGAGCACCGCGTTAATGTCGGTGTACGAGGCGCCGGTGAAGGTGCCGCCGCGGTTGGAGAACAGCAGGTCGTAGCGGTCATACCAGTACTGGACGGCCTTGAGCAGGACGAACGCGGCGACCAGCAGGGAAAGCTGCAGCGTGGCCTGCGAGGTGATCTTGCGTCCAGGGCCGGACAGCCGGATGCCGCCGAACAGGTATTGCACGACCGCGATCGCGATGAAGCAGATGGCCAGGATGACGAACACCCAACCGAGCACCAGTTGGATCATCGGCAGGGTGAAGACGTAGAAACCGACGTCGTTGTGGAACTGGGGGTCTTCAGTGCCGAAACTCCCGCCGTGCAGCCAGAGTTGGACGATCTCCCAATCACCCTGCGCCGACAGCCCGGCGATCAGCGCGACAACGCCCGAAATGCCGAGGGCGAAGAGCTTGGGGCGGGTGGTGACGATGGTCCGGTACGGGGCCAGCGGGTCGACCTCGTTCGTCGGCACGAACACCGGCCGGGAGCGGTAGGCCAGCACGAGGGCCAACAGCAAGAGTCCACCGGTGGCCAGCCCGGCGACCAGGAACATGCCGATCCGGCTGACCGCCTGGGTGGTGAAGACCTCGCGGAATCCGACCTCCCCGAACCACAGCCAGTCGACGTAGATCCCCACGAACTGGAACCACAGGATCGCCAGCACCGCCAGGCTGACCAGAGCGATCAGCACCCGCTTTGCGCGCTTGGACATGGTTGGCAAACCAACGGGGGGCCTGATGGCCACTGATGGACTCCTTGCGTCGAGACGTCTGGCGCACCTGCCGCCGCGATGCGCTATCGGTCACCACGCCGGATTGCAGACCGGGGCCGAAGGTGCGTCGCCCCGTTGAGACAACTGTAGGCACACGCTGTTGGTTCCCCGTGCGGATGGACGGCCGGACACCGGATCTTTGCACGACTCCCGTCCCCCTCTCACCCGCCTGTCATGCGGGGCAGCCCGTTGGCCGCCCCTTCATCGTCGCCGGCAACCGGGACGGCCACCGCGGCCAGCGGGCGAACAGGTCCGGAAACCACCCGGCAGGACCGGGCCGCGACCCGTGCAACCATCGTCGGATGAACACTCCGGACTGGTGGGAGGATCCCGACCTGGCGATCGCGGTGGCCGAGGTCGAGGAGTTCGCCGGCGCCGCCGGCTGGGACGCGCCCCCGCAGTTGTTCGCGCTGGTGGTCACCTCCGACCTGCTGGCGGCGCAACCCGCGCTGGCCCCCACGCTGGGCGACGCCGCCCGCTTCACCCCGATCGCCCAGGAGTCGCTGCCGGCCGGCGAGCTGTCGGAAGCGTTGGCGCAGATCTCCTGGCCGCCGGAGGTGGCCGGCTGCGTGCTGGTCCAGGAGATCGTCGTGCTCCCCCCAGAGGCCGGCACCTCGCTGTCGGCCGATCCCGCGACGGCGGCCGATGAGGCGGCGGGTCATCCGGACCGGACGGAGGCGCGACTGGCCGCCGGTGTGCTGCGTGCCGCCGACGGCGGGGCGTGCCTGCTTCGGCTGCGCGGCGAGCATGACGACGCGCCGCTGCGCGGGGCCGACCTCGCGCCGAACCTGCTCGCGGCGCTACGGCTGACCTTCGAGGACTGACCCCCGCGCCGGCTGGGCAGCCGGTCGGCCCCGGCGGCAGGGTCGGCGACAGCAAACCCCAGCCGGTGAGCGACCGGTCAGCCAGCGACCGGTCTGCAACCGTTGGCCAGTAACCCGTCAGCAACTGGGGGGCGTCCCGCCGTCCTTGAGCGTCTGCAACGCCGCGGTCGCGTCCTTCAGCGAGGCCACCTTCACCAGCTGCAAACCGTCCGGGACCTGGGTGATCGCCTCCGCGCAATTGTCAGCGGGGACGAGGAACACGGTGGCCCCGGCGTCCCTGGCGGTGATCAATTTGAGCAGCACACCGCCGATCGGCCCGACGTTTCCGTCGCCGTCGATCGTGCCGGTGCCGGCGATGAACCGGCCGTCGGTCAGGTCGCCCTCGGTGAGCTTGTCGATGATCCCGAGGGTGAACATCAGCCCGGCCGACGGCCCGCCGATCCGTTCCAGCGCGATGGTGATGTCGAACGGCGCATGCGGGCGTTCCTCCGCACCGATGCCGAGGTAGCCGGCGCCGCCCTTGGGATTCGTGCCGAGGGTCACCTTCTCGGTGACCTGCTTGCCGTCGCGCAGCACCGTGATCGAGACGACCTGACCAGGGGTGGTCTTGGCCAGCGCCGCCTGCAGGGACGGGAAGTCGGTGATCGGCGTGCCGTCGACGTCGACGATCTGATCCTGCGGCTGCAGGATGCCGGTGCTGGGCGAGCCGTCCGCGATCTCACCGACGAACACGATGTTCGGGTATTTGAGGTAGCGCAGGGCGGCGATCTCGGCCGACGACTGCGAGTCGCGGAAGGCCTTGGCGTCCTGCTCCTGCACCTGCTCGACGGTCTTGTCGGGCGGGAAGTAGTCCTCGCGCGGCGCGAGCGCATACCGCCCCGTGGCCCACAGCCCCAGCGCCTCGAACAACGGCACCCCGTCGGTGATCGAGATGGTCGTCATGTTCAGTTGGCCACCGGCCGCCGGGGCGTCGTTGACCGATGACGGGATGTCCTTGCCGGTGAAACTGATCACCTCGGTGCCGTCGACCGCGCCGAGGGTGTCGTAGGTCACCCCGGGCCCGATGGCCACATACGGGATCGGCACGGCGGCACCAGCAGCGACGAGCGTCGCCGTGAGCACGGACCCGACGACGACCGTGCGGCCGCGTACGGTCAGCCGGGAGAACCAGGACATGGCTCCCGAGCGTAGGCGGTGCGTCCGTGATCCCCGGACGTCGCCGCGCGCCGTCGCGCGGATACCAGCCCGGGCACCGCCTGCCATCGGGGTTTCGCCGGTAGCGATCAGGGCGCGAATCAGCTGGTGATCAGGTGGCGATCAGGGCAGTTCGGGACCGTGCGCGTCACAGAACTTCAGTACCGTAGGCGCTATGACGAATCTGCCATTCGGCTTCTCCCCCGCCGGTGACGACGATCCCGACGGCTCCAAGCCGGGCCAGGGTCCGGGTGCCGGTGGATTCGATCTGAACCAGATCGGATCGATGCTGTCGCAGCTCGGTCAGATGATGTCCCAGGCCGGCACTTCCGGGTCGACGGGACCGGTCAATTACGACCTTGCCCGCCAACTGGCGACGTCCCAGGTGCCCGCATCGCATCCCGCTTCCTCCATCGACGTCGCGCAGGTGACCGAGGCCGTAGCGCTGGCCGAGGTGTGGCTGGACGGCGCCACCGCCCTGCCGGCCGGTGTCCGCACCTCCACCGCCTGGACGCCGCGGCAGTGGATCGACGCCACCATGCCGACCTGGGAGAAGCTCTGCTCCCCCATCGCGGAACAGGTGTCCCGGGCGTGGGTGGAGGGCCTGCCGGACCAGGCGAAGGCACAGGCCGGACCGCTGCTGGCGATGATGGGCTCGATGGGCGGGATGGCCTTCGGTTCGCAACTCGGGCAGGGGCTGGCGCAGCTGGCCACCGAGGTGCTGACGTCGACCGATGTCGGCCTGCCGCTCGGGCCGGAGGGCACGGCGGCGTTGCTGCCCAGGTCGATCGCCGAGTTCGGCTCGGGCCTTGACCTGCCGGAGGACCAGGTGCGGCTCTACCTGGCGACCAGGGAGGCCGCGCATCACCGGCTGTACGCCGGCGTGCCGTGGTTGCGCGACCGGGTCATCTCGCTGATCTCCGACTACGCCGGGGCGATCTCCGTCGACTTCTCCGCGGTCGAACAGCTGGCGTCCTCGATCGACCCGTCCGACCCGGCCAGCATCGAGGCCCTGCTCGGGCAGGGGATGTTCGAGCCGACCATCACCCCCGGTCAGCAGGTCGCCATGGAGCAGCTGGAGACGCTGCTGGCGCTGGTCGAGGGCTGGGTCGACACCGTGGTGGCCGAGGCGGTCGGCGACCGGCTGCCCGGCGCGCCGGCGCTCCGCGAGACGCTCCGCCGCCGCCGCGCCACCGGCGGACCGGCCGAGCAGACGTTCGCCACCCTCATCGGGCTGGAACTGCGTCCGCGCCGGCTGCGCGCGGCCGCCGAGCTGTGGACCGCGGTCGGCGCCTCCCGCGGCACCGACGGGCGCGACGCGCTCTGGGCCGACCCCGGTCTGTTGCCCTCACCCAAAGATCTGGACGATCCGGCCGGTTTCGTCGACCGGGACAAGAAGTTCGCCGAACTGCTCGCCGGCCTCGACGATCTCGACAGCTCGATCTTCGAGGAGAGCCCGGAATCCTCGGCGGGCGGCTCAGCCCCGGCGGCCGGAGCGGACCCGTCGGCCGAGTCCGAGCGGCCCGACGACGACGGACCGCAGACCCCGCGCCCGGTGTAGCCCTGGCGGACCGTCCCTGCCTCAGACGGCGCTGGACGGGCTCCACAGGTTGATGCCGGTGTCGACGGCATGGCCTTCGATTGCCGTCAGCTCGTCCGCCTCGAACTCCAGGTTCCGGACGGTGGCGAGGTTGTCCTCGAGTTGCTGCACCGACGACGCGCCGACCAGCACCGAGGTGACCCGTGGGTCGCGCAGCGCCCAGGCAAGCGCGAGCTGCGCCAGCGTCTGACCCCGACCCTTGGCGAGGTCGTTGAGGGCCCGGATGTGGGTCAGCGCCTCCTCGGTCAGCAGGCTCTTCGACAACGAGCCGCCCTTGGACGCCCGCGAATCGGCGGGCACGCCGTCCAGATAACGGTCGGTCAACATGCCCTGCGCGAGCGGGGAGAAGGCGATGCAGCCGACCCCGAGCTTGCCGAGGGTGTCCAGCAGCCCGTCCTCGATCCAGCGGTTGAGCATCGAGTACGACGGCTGGTGGATCAGCAGCGGGGTGCCCAGGTCGGCCAGGATCGCCGCTGCGCGCTCGGTGCGCTCCGGCGAGTATGACGAGATCCCGGCGTACAGGGCACGCCCTGAGGTGACCGCGGTGTGCAGAGCCCCCATGGTCTCCTCGAGCGGGGTCTCCGGGTCGGCGCGGTGCGAGTAGAAGATGTCGACGTAGTCGAGCCCCATCCGGGCCAACGAGGCATCGAGCGAGGCCAGCAGGTACTTGCGGGACCCCCAGTCCCCGTACGGACCCGGCCACATGTCGTAGCCGGCCTTGGTCGAGATCACCAGTTCGTCGCGGTACGGCCGGAAGTCCTCGGCCATCAACCGGCCGAAGTTGATCTCCGCCGAGCCGTACGGCGGTCCGTAGTTGTTGGCCAGGTCGAAGTGCGTGACGCCGAGGTCGAACGCCCGGCGCAGCACCGCCCGCTGGCGGTCCAGCGGGTCCACGTCGCCGAAGTTCTGCCACAGGCCCAGCGACACCGTGGGCAGGTGCAGGCCGCTGTGGCCGACCCTTCGGTAGGGAAGTTGTTCGTAGCGGTCGGCGGCGGGAAGGTAGCTCATCGCGCCAGTTTCGCATCCGGGCGCAACCCGGGCCCGCGGTTGCCGGCACGATGACCGGTGGGCGCCAGTTCCGAGCGATCCCGCGGCGATCGCGGCCGCCGGGAAGACCGTGAGGGGTGGCCGTACCCGCGACACCCGGCGGCCGACCTGCCACTGAATCCGCTGCGCATGCCCTGCTGACCGGTACGGTGAGCGCGGTTGTCGCTCCTGACGTATCCAGGTGCGCGCCGCGCAACGGGTGCATCGTCCTTCCGGGACGTCACTCCCTGACGAGAGGAACGAGCGATGGCCGAGACATACAACGGGTACTGCGTGAAATGTAAGGAGAAGCGCGACTTCGAGGGTGAGGTCGCCGAGACCAACGGCCGCCGGATGGCCAAAGGCATCTGCCCGGTCTGCGGCACCAAGATGAACAGGATCCTCGGCAAGGCCTGATCAGCCGGGCAAAATGTGGATAACTCGGGGTCACCTCCGTCGATGAGGCACGCTGCTCATCGGGGGTGACCACCTTGACCGAGGGCAACACCACCGTTCGGATCGACCTCTCCCGGCGGTACGGGTTACTGCACGGCGTGCGACTGATCGTCCGCGGCCGCGACTCGATCCAGATCGGCACCGACCCGCCACGGTCCGTCGTGCTGCGGCAGGCGCCGGCGGAATCGCTCAGCGTGCTGCGGCAGCTGGACGGTCGCAGAGCGGCCGGCCAGGTCATCAGCGATCACGACGGCGATCCGCTCGTCTGGCACGACCTGCTGGCCCGGCTGCTGGCGCTCGACCTGCTGGTCGAGGCGGGACCCGACACCGGCAACGCGACCCCGCGCACCGCCAGCCGGCTGAACACCGAACGGAGCGCGCTCACCCATCGCTACGGCGCTCGGAGCGCCGACCGGATCCTGCAGGCCAGGGACGACGCGGTGGTTGTCGTCCGGGGGAGCTCGCCGCCGGCGATCGCCATCGCGATCGGGCTGGCTTCCGCGGGCGTCGGCCACGTCCATCACCAGTCCGATCGCGCACCCGGCCAGACGGCGGTCCGCGTCGCCTCGTCCGCTCTGCGCGACAGCACCGACGTCGCCGCTCAACTCCGCCGGGTCTCCCCGACCATCAAGGTCCATGCACCGGCCGCCCATCTGTGTCCGGACATGGTGGTGCTGGCCGGCCGCACCGCACCGGACCTGGGCATGGCGGCGTCGCTGTCCCGTGACGGGCTGGTCCATCTCGCCGTGCAGACCGGTGCGGTCCGGGCCGTCGTCGGCCCGCTGGTGCTGCCCGGCAGATCGAGCTGCCTGTCCTGCGCGCACCGGCACCGCACCGAGGCGGACCCCGGATGGCCGGCGGTGGCCAGAACCCTGGCCGAGCATCCTGCCGAGGCGCCGGCGTTTCTCAACGCGGCCGCTGCAGCGCTGGCGGTCGGCCAGGTTCTCGAGCACCTCGATGGCGCCGCCCGGCCCGCCAGCATCGGCGGCACGCTGGAGTGGGCGTCCGGCGACGTCGGGCCTCGCCGTCGGACATGGCCGATGCACCCCGACTGCGGATGCCACGGGTGATTTGGGCGAGAAGGTACCCACTGGGCTGATCGCCGGCAGTGACCGTGACGCAGGAGTCCCACCCCACGAGAGGCGTTGCGCGGCAGGTACTTTCGGTGCCCATTTCGGCGAATCGGGCTTGCCGGGCAATAGCGCGACGGTCCGGCGGGGGCAAATGCGGGAGGGCCCGCGCCGGCCTGGGTCACAATGGTCAGGTGTCCGACATCCCCCGAGGCGCCATCACCAGGACGGCGCGCCTGGCCAGCCTGCCACTGTCCGCCGCCGGCCGAGCGACCCTCGGCTTGGGCCAGCGACTGGTAGGCGGAAATCGGGAAGAGATCTCGACCGCGATGCAGCGCCGCACCGCCGAGCAGGTCTTCGAAGTGCTGGGCACGCTCAAGGGCGGTGCGATGAAGTTCGGGCAGGCCCTCAGCATCTACGAGGCGGCCATCCCCGACGAGTACGCGGCGCCCTACCGCGAGGCGCTGAGCAAGCTGCAGAACGCCGCGCCGCCGATGGCCGCGGCCACCGTGCACCGGATGCTGGCCGAACAGTTCGGCACCGGGTGGCGGTCGTACTTCCGCGAATTCGATGATCAGGCCGCCGCCGCCGCCAGCATCGGCCAGGTGCACAAGGCCGTCTGGAAGGACGGCCGCGAGGTCGCCGTCAAGATCCAGTACCCCGGCGCGGACGTCGCGTTGAAGGCCGATCTCGACCAGCTCAACCGGGTGGCGCCGCTGCTCAACATGGTGGTGCCCGGCATGCAGATGAAGCCGCTGCTGGCCGAGCTGCGTGATCGGATCCTCGAGGAGTTGGACTACGCGGTCGAGGCGGACAACCAGCGTGCGTTCGCCGCCGCCTACATCGATGACGAGAACTTCGCGGTGCCCAGGGTGGTGGCCAGCGCCCCCAAGATCATCGTGTCGGAATGGGTCGATGGCCTGTCGCTGGGCACCATCATCCGGTCCGGAACGAAACGACAGCGAGACCGGGCCGGCAGCCTGCTGACCGAGCTGCATTTCGCCGGACCCGCCAGGGTCGGACTGCTGCACGCCGATCCGCATCCCGGCAACTACATGCTCACGCCCGATCACCGATTGGCGGTCATCGACTTCGGCTCGGTCGCCCGGTTGCCCGACGGCACACCGGAGATCATCGGTCACGTCACCCGGTTGGCGCTGGCCGGACAGGCGGGCGAGGTGCTGACCCTGCTCCGGGCGGAGGGATTCGTGCCGGCCGATTTTGATCCGGACCCCGAGCTGCTGATGGATTACGTGGTGCCGTTCGTGGAACCGCTGCGCCACAAGACGTTCCATTTCACCCGGACCTGGATGCAGGAACAGGCTGCCCGGATGAGCAATTTCTCCAGCGCCGAGTCGAAGATGGCCCGCAGGCTGAGCCTGCCGCCGTCGTACCTGCTGATCCACCGGGTGACCATCGGGTCGATCGGGGTGTTGTGCCAGCTTGACGCGCACGCCCCGTTCCGGGAGATCGTCACCCGGTACCTTCCGGGATTCGCCGACGACCAGGCCCCCGCTTCCTGATCCCGATCGCTCGCGGTATCACCACCATTCGCGGTCGAGCTTGGCTTCGATAGCGCGCAGGTTGTCGCGGGCGCACCGCTCGCACACCCAGACCTCGCCACGGCGCGGGTCGATCTCGACCATCCAGGTGAGCGGCGCTGCTCGGCACGACCGTGCCGCACATCGAACAGGTCACCGACCGCGGGGCGCCTGAAGATTCCACCGCTGCAGAATATCCGGACAGCCCTTGGCACCAGCCGGAAACGCCGTCAGGCCCCGACCGGCGGCGGGAGACGCCGGTCGGGGCCTGACGGTTGGACGCGTGGCGGGCAATGCGGTGCGGGGCCGGAGCGGGCCCGTGCAACACCGGGTGATCAGTCGCGCGTCGCGGCCTTGCGGGCCGCCTTCGCGCGACGCACCTGACGCGCCACCTCGCTGTCCGCGCGGATCTGGCGCACGCGATCACGTGCCAGATCTTCGATGCTCATACTCATGACAATGCCTCCGTTGAAAGGCCCGGCCGGTGGCCGGGAGAAGCGTGTGGCTGCGGGTGGGAACGCTGAGTTGGCCTTGGAGAACTCCTGTGCGGCAACGATTGTCGCGACGGTGAGGTCGAGAGCGGTGATCCTCGTGTCGCTGTCGATCGCCGAGAAGAGTCCGGGGCTTGATCGTGGTGGTGATGGTCATGACGTCACGGTGCTCACGCGGCGATCTTGCGTGGACGGCCGCGGGGGCGCTTGCGGGCGATGACCACTCCGTGGTCGAAGATCTCGCCGCCCCAGACACCCCACGGTTCGCCGCGCTCGAGCGCGCCGGCCAGGCAGGCGGACCTGATCGGGCAGTCGGCGCACAGCACCTTGGCCTTCTCCAGGTCGTCCGGACGTTCCGCGAAGAACAGGTCCGGATCGCCCGTGTGACACGGCAGATCGTCGAGGACGAGGTTTTCGGATGGTAGTTCGAGCAAATGCATCACTGGTGTCTCACCTCCGTGAGATCAAGCAATGGTGGTCAACCGAACCTGGCGGGCCCGGCATGAAGGCTGAGGGCGGGGCCGGTCCGGTAGATACACCAAAGCCACGGAAATCCTGCCCAATGTGGGCGGTTCCGTGGCCGGGAGGTGAAAGAGCGCAGGCTCTAGGTCAGCTGCTCCACTCCGGGCCGACGGTGGCGACGACGCCAAACATGACGTCACGCCGACGGCGCAGACGCGCCGCAACGGTGGCAGAGCCACCGATCGTCTCGAGGTTCGCGACGGGGGTGCACTGCCAACCGTTGGTGATCTTCGGGTTGTTCATGTGGCACCTCCTCGTCTGTGCTGGCCTCGTGTTGCCGGAGAGGCGGGCAGCGCATGGCTGCTGCGGTTCCTGAATGGGTGTCCGACCCGTCATCGCGTGGCCGTCAGCCGCGCCAACCAGTGGGACGAATCCGAGAGTAGGGGGGTCCCCGGAGCGACCGCAAGCCAATTATCGAAAAAATCTGAGAACGTCATGTGTTGCACCACCGCGCACGCTCAGCACCGATCCCTTCAGCACCGATCCCTCTGCACCGATCGTCTAGCGGGTGCGGGCGACGATGCCGATCACCTCGGGCCCGTACGCGTCCAACTTCGACCGGCCGATGCCGGGGATCGCCAGCAGCGCAGCATCGTCCGTCGGCCGGCGCTCGGCGATGGCCAGCAGGGTGGCATCGGAGAACACCACGAACGCCGGCACCGAGGCCTGCGCGGAGCGGCTCTTGCGCCACGTGCGCAGGGCGTCCACCAACTCGGGATCGGCGGTCGACGGGCAGCGTGCGCAGCGGCCGATCTTGATCTCGGCGGGTGTCTCCAACTTCCCGCCGCAGGTCCGACAGCGGCCGGGCGCACTGCGTTTCCCGGCCTTGTTCCCGGGTGCCGCGCTGTCCGGGGCGAGCCCGGTGAGGAACCGGCTACGCCGCCGGGTGCGTCGGCCACCCGGGGTCCGGGACTGCGCCCAGGACAGCGCCAGCCGCGTCCTGGCCCTGGTGACGCCGACGTACAGCAGCCGGCGTTCCTCCTCGATGTCCTCAGGGGTCTCGGCGTGCTGGATGGGCAGCGTGCCGTCGGTGAGCCCGACCAGAAAGACGGCATCCCATTCCAGCCCCTTGGCCGCGTGCAGGGACGCCAACGTCACGCCCTCCACGGTCGGTGCGTGCTGCGATTCGGCGCGCTGGTCGAGTTCGGCGACCAACGCCGAGAGACGGGCGGCCGGGTCGGCGTCGGCGAGTTCCTCGGCCACCGTCACGATCGCCAGCAGCGAGTCCCACTTGTCCCGCAGCGCCCCGGGCGCGGGTGGTTCGTCGGAGAGCCCGATGGTGGACAGCGCTGCCCGCACGGTGGGCACCAGCGCCCGGCGCGCGGCGCCAGGTTCGGAGTCGAGGTCGGTATCGCTATCGGAGTCGGTGTCCCGCTGCGCGACGCCGCGGAGCACGGAGATCGCCTGCCGCACCTCGGGCCGGGCGAAGAACCGCTCGCCGCCACGCACCACGTACGGCACGGCTTCGTTGGTCAGCGCCTCCTCGTAGACCTCGGACTGGGCGTTGATCCGGTACAGCACCGCGATGCCGGATGCCGGCATGCCGCCTTCGATCAGCGCGGCCGCGGCGCGCGCCACCGACGCCGCCTCGGCCGGTTCGTCAGGGTGCTCGGCGAAGGTGGCGGCCGGACCGTCGGGCAGGGCAGCCACCAGCCGCAGCCGGTGCCGGGTCGCGGCTCCGGAGGCGCCGGCGATCACCCGGTTGGCCAGGGTCACCACCTGCGGGGTGGACCGGTAGTCACGTTCCAACCGGACGACGGTCGCGTGCGGGAACCTGCGGTCGAACCCGAGCAGGTAGCTGGGCGACGCGCCGGCGAAGGAGTAGATCGTCTGGTTGGCGTCCCCCACCACCGTCACCTGGTCGCGTTCACCCAGCCAGGCGTCCAGCGTTCGCTGCTGCAGGGGCGTCACGTCCTGGTATTCGTCCACCACGAAACACCGGTAGCGGGAACGGAACTCGCGGGCGACGGCCTCGTCGTCCTCCAGGATGGCGCAGGTGTGCAGCAACAGATCGTCGAAGTCCAGCTGCTCGGACTCGTTCTTGACCGACTCGTAGATCTCGAAGACCTTGGCGACCGTCTCGGCCGGCAGCGGGGTGTCCCGCTGGTGCTTGGCGACCGCGGCCAGGTAGTCGCCGGGACCGGCGAGAGTGGCCTTGGCCCATTCGATCTCGCTGGCCAGATCCCGCAGTGTCGCAGCGTCGGTACCGGCGTTCGCCCGCCGGGCGGCGATGGCCACCAACCGCAGCTTGTGCTCGAGGACCGGCCACAACGCGCCACCGACCGACCGCGGCCAGAAGTAGCGCAACTGCTTGAGGGCGGCCGAGTGGAAGGTGCGGGCCTGCACTCCGGCCACGCCGAGTGAGCGCAGCCGTACCCGCATCTCGCCGGCGGCCCTGGTGGTGAACGTGACGGCGAGGATCTCGGAGACCGGATGCGCGCCGGTCGCCACCAGATGCGCGATGCGATGGGTGATGGTGCGGGTCTTCCCGGTGCCCGCTCCGGCGAGCACGCACACCGGCCCCGATGGCGCCAGCACCGCCGATCGCTGCCCGTCGTCGAGCCCCGCCAACAGGTCCACCGTCACCCCTTCATGCTCGCACACGTGTACGACGTTGCCGAAAACCGCTGCGCGGCGCGGGGGCACGCCTGCTGCAGTCCTGGCTCAGCCGCTCTGCGGCCCAGCCCTGGATCATCCGGTGGGCGATCGACACCCGGCCGGGCAGCATCATCGCCACCTCTGTCGCCGGTGACGTCACCGCCGGTCCAGCCGTCGTCGGGGTTGCTGAGCAGCTCCCGGATCGTCGCCCGGTCGACCCACTGCGCGGATTCGATCTCGCCCTCTCTGGGCAGCAGCGGCGCCGCGGGATCGGCCCGAGCGGCGAATCCCACCATCAACGACCGCGGGAACGGCCACGGCTGCGAACCCAGGTAGCTGACGTCGCTCACCAGCACCCCGATCTCCTCGTGCACCTCCCGCACGACGGTGCCCTCCAGCGATTCCCCCGCCTCGACGAACCCGGCGAGCACGGACATCCGGCCGGCCGGCCATATCGGTTGGCGGGCCAGCACCATGGCGTCCGCGCCGTCGTGCACCAGCACGATGACCGCAGGGTCGGTGCGCGGGAAATCCTCGTGACCCCGGGGGCACACCCGCGACCACCCGGCGGGGCTGGGCAGCGTGGGCTCGCCGCATCGCGGGCAGAATCCCGCCGCGGCATGCCAGGTGAGCAGCGCCGTCGCGGTGGTGAGCAGGCCGGCGTCGGTGTCGGACAGCACCGGGCCGAGCTCGCGCAGCCCCGCGCCGTCGGTGACCTCGCCGCGGACCGCCCAGTGATCCACCCCGCCGACCGAGCCGAGCAGCACGGCGTCCGTCGGCGGTGCCTGCGCAATGGTCGGCGCCGGGTAGCTGCGCAGCCGCGGAGCCACTGAGGCCGACTCGGACGCCGACCCTGACGCCATCCCGGCCGCCGCCGACCTACTCGCCGGGTCAAGCTCGACCCGACCGGCGTGATCCATGATCACCACCCTGGCCGCCGACCACTGCCCGGCCAACCGGTCCGGGTGACGCAGGTCCTCCGACCTGTTCGCGGTGCCCCGCGACAGGGCCGGGACACCGATGCCGAACCCCGCCGGGGCCAACGGATTCCGCGGGGACTGCGCCGACGGATCAGCTGACGGCGGCGGCGAGTGCGGCGAGGAGTGTGTCGCTGTCATCCGAGCTGCACGTTGCCCAACGAGAGCAGCGCGGGCTCCAGCACCCCCAGGTCGCCGACGACGATCCCGGTGAAGTGCGTGGGCGCCAGCAGCTCCCGGGCGGCGTCCGCGACCTCCTGGACGGTCAGCGCGGCCAGCCGCGCCGGGTGCTCGGCGAGCCACGTCTCGTCCAACCCGGAACCGGCGAGCACGGACAGCATCGAGGCCAGACCTGCCTGGGTGGACAACGACGTCGCGAGCGTGCCGAGGGCGTAGTTGCGGGCCGCGTCCACCTCGTGTTCGGCCGGCGCCAGCAGGCTGAGGCGACCGAGTTCGTACCGCGCCTCCAGCAGGGCCGGCGCGGTGGACTCGGTCGTGGTGTCGAACGCGATGCTGACCGCGGCGGCGCCCGGCCAGAACTCCAGGCTCGACCTGGCGCTGTAGGTGTAGCCCTTGCTCTCCCGGATGTTCTCCACCAACCGGGAGGAGAAGTAGCCGCCGT
The DNA here is from genome assembly GCA_963709895.1 of uncultured Actinomycetota bacterium. Lineage (GTDB taxonomy): Bacteria > Actinomycetota > Actinomycetes > Mycobacteriales > Nakamurellaceae > Nakamurella. The sequence continues at coordinate 435,711 of CAVPYD010000029.1, forward strand.
AGACCAGGTTCGCCAGCTGGAACGCCGGGTAACGCGGGTCGGCCCGTGGCACCGCCGCCGCCGACAACCGCAACTGCGACTGCACGGCGCCCGGTCGATGATGGGCCAGCAGATCGCCGCCGACGATGGGTGGCGGGGTGGCGAGACGACGGGTGACGCCGCCGCGCGGGCCGGTCCAGCCACCGAGCGCCGCGGCCGCGGCATCGATCGTCCTGGCCGGTGACAGGTCGCCGACCAACACCAGCGTCGAGCCGGCCGGCAGCACGGCGCGGGTGTGCAGCCCGCGCACCGCGGCCACCCCGACCGACCCGACCAGCTCCGCCTCGGGCATGTCCCAGGCGGCCGGATGGTCACCGAACCGTCGCTGCTGCAGGTAGCGGTGCGCCACCGATGACGGCTGGGTGGCCGCGATACCGAGGTGGGCAACCAGCCGATCGCGCTCCCCCAGCACGTCGCCGCGGCGGAAGGCGGGGTCGGTCAGGCAGTCGGCCAGCACCTCCAGCAGCACGGGCAGCCCGGTGGACAGCACGGATCCGGTGACGGACAACCGCTGCGGGTCCACCGAGGCGTCGAGATGGCCGCCGACGAGCGCGAGGTCGGCGTCCACCTGTTCACGGCTGCGCGAACCGGTGCCGAGCAACAGCGTGGCGGAGAGCATCTCGGCCCTGGCGGCGTGCACCTTGCTGGTGCCGCCGAACGGGATCCGCAGCCTGACCTCGACCAGCGGGCTCCGCGGTTTCCGCACGGCGACGACCTGCAACCCGGTGGCCAGGTCGGCGCGGGCCAACGCGGGGGTCCTGATCCGCCCGGTTTTCGCCAGCGGCGGGATCGGCCGCGGACCGACCAGGGTGCGGGCGATCTCCTGCGCCGTGCGAAAGGCAGGCGGCTGATCGGCGATGTCCGGCAGTGCCACGTCCGGACCGGTCGCGCCCAACCCGGTCGCCTCCCCGTCGGAGGATACCGGCGCAGCGACCCGCGCGCGGCGGGCCATCAGCGATCACCGGCCGGCACGACGCGCAGCAAGGCGTATCTCGTGGGGTCGAGAGTGCCTGCTGCAGCAGCGATCTCGTCACCGGTGATGGTGGAGAGCAAGTCGGGCAGCTCGCTGAGCAACTCCGCTCTGCCGTGCAGCAGCTCCATCGCGCCCAGCGACTGCGTCCTGGTGGCGATGCCGTCGTTGTCGCGGTAGAGCGCGGAGACGAACCTGGCCAGCGCCTGGCGCAGTTCCTTGTCGTCCGGTCCGTGCGCGGCGACGGCGGCGATCTGTTCGTTGGCCGCGTCGATGACGGTGGTCGCCGGCACCTGCAGGTCGTGGATCGCGCCCAGCACGAAAACGTCCGGGTCCCTGGAGTCCAGCGGGCCACCCAGCAGGCCGGGTCCGGCCCAGATGTCCGTCGCCAGACCTGCTTTCGCGACGATCGCCGACTGCAGGCGGGAGGACTCGCCGTCCGCGAGCATGCCGCCCAGCAACACGAAGGCCAGATAGTCACGAAGGTGGGTGACCGGGTCGGGCAGCCGCCAACCCACCGCAAGCGCGGGCTGCGGAGCGTGCTGATCGAGGTGTTCGGCCTCCAGCACCGACGTCGGCCAGGGTTCGTCGAAGGATGGCCGGATCGGCGCGGGGCGGCCGATGATGTCGCCGAAATGGTGCGCCACCAACTCGCTCGCCGCCGCGACGTCGATGTCACCGCACACGGTGAGCACGGCATTGGCCGGGGTGTAATAGGTCTGGAAGAACTCGGCGCAATCCTGCACGGTTGCCGCCTGCAGATCGACGAAGTCGCCGTACCCGTTGTGCGCGTTGGCAAACGAGGAGAACAGCACGGCCGGCAGGTGGATCCACGGGAAACCGCCGTACGGGCGGTTCAGCACGTTGAGCCGGATTTCCTCGCTCACCACGTCCACCTGATTGGTCAGGTTCTCCTGGGTGATGTTCGGCGCCCGCATCCGGTCCGCTTCCAGGAAGAGCCCGCGTTCGAGCGCGGCGGCCGGCACCACCTCGAAGTAGTCGGTGTAGTCGGTGTGCGTCGATCCGTTGAACACCCCACCCGACGACTGCACCAGCCGGAAGTGCTCCAGCTTGGGCAACGACTCGCTGCCCTGGAACATCAGGTGCTCGAACAGGTGGGCAAACCCGGTGCGCCCCTGCGGTTCCGAGCGAAACCCGACGTCGTAGTGGACGGCGATGCCGACCACCCCGGCGCCCCGGTCGGGGGCCAACAGCACCCGCAACCCGTTGTCCAACCGGAAGCGCTGCACCTCGTAATCGGCACGGGGCAGGCGGCCGGTCGACCGCCGGCTCGGCGCCTGTCGTGGCGTGGGCTGTGAAGCTCGGGGCTGCGGTGCACGGGGTTGACGCGTTCGGGATTGTCGCGTCGGCGCGGTCGTCACCGCCTCACACTAACCGCGCGTCGCGCCGGGGTGGGTTACCCGCCCGAGACCTGGGCGTGGCGATGGGTGAACAGCTCATCGTGCAGACTCGCCGCCAGCTCGGCCGTCGAGGGGAAAACCAGGTCGAGGCGGGAGGGCCCAGAGTCGACACCTGCCTCGACACCTGAGTCGACAGCTGGGTCGACAGCTGCGTCGAATCTGACTCGGCACCGCCCAGCGGCTGCTCGTCGACGTCCATCAGGGCGTGCCGCCCGCCTGGATGCGCCGCGACACCGGCCAGCGCCGTCAGCGACGGCACTCCCCGATCGGCGGTGCTGGACACCATCGCGGTGAGCTGGATGATCGGATCGACCGAGACCGTTCCGGGCGCGTCCGGTCCCATCGCATCCGCCGTCTCGTCCTGCGCATGCCTGGCGTGTGGGAACTGCCATGCCGATGCCGACCGGTCCCCGGAACGGGCCGGCGCCCTTGGGTCCCGTCTCGACCGGCCGTCCACGACCAGCACCGCGGCGAGCCCGGCAGCCAGTACGGCCAGCACACCGAGCCCGATCGGCCACCACTGCCGGACCTCGTCGGTTCCGGGCGCCGCGTCGGCCCCGGCCAGCCGGGCCTGGCTGGGATCGCCGGCAAGGTACTCGACCGCGAGCTGCTGCCCGTCGGTGTACCCGCACCCGTTGATGACAGCCCTGGCCTGACCGCCGGACACCGGGAAGAGATCGACGACCGTGCCGGTGTCGCTGTCCGTGCACGACGGCGAGGAAACCACGAAAGCCGGTGCAGCAACCGGGTTCTGGTCGATCGGATCGGAGGGGGTTTGCAGCGACCACCACCACGACGCGGTGGCGAGTCCGGCCAGGAGCAGAACTCCCAGCGTGATGGCCCGCATCGACAGACGCTGACGCCCGACCACCCCGCCGTGCTTCCCCATCTCTGGATGATGACACACGGCACCGACGGCGCCATCTCCTTTGTCGGCAGTCTTTGGATCGTGTCGCTGCGACGTGGACGGTCAGCCGTCGAAGCCGAGCTTGCGCAGCTGCTTGGGATCGCGCTGCCAGTCCTTGGCGACCGCGACGTGCAGGTGCAGGTACACCCTGGTCCCCAGCAGCTGCTCGATCTGCAGCCTGGCCCGTCGGCCGACATCGGACAACCGAGAGCCCTTGTGTCCCAGCACAATTGCCTTCTGCGACGGTCGTTCCACGAAGATCGTGGCGTAGATATCGGTGAGCGGCGGCGACGTCGTGGTGGGCCGTCCTGGCTGATCGGCACGGGGCGGATCGCCAGCCGGTTCGCGCAGCGACATCTCGGTGACCAGTGCGGCCAGTGAGTGCGGCAGCTCCTCGCGCACCCCGTCCAGCGCTGCCTCCCGCACCAGCTCGGCGATCCTGGTCTCCAGCGGCTCGTCGGTGGTCTCGGCGTCGGGGTAGAGCCGGCTGCCCACCGGCAGGTGGGTGATCAACACGTCGGTCAGCACGTCGACCTGTTCGCCGGCCACCGCGGACACCGGCACGATGTCCGCGAAATCGGTGAGCTCGGACATCGCGACCAGTTGCGCGGCCAGCTGGCCCCGATTGGTCCGGTCCGTCTTGGTGACGATGCCGACCACCGGTGCGCCGTGCGCCTGCTCGGCGATCTCCGCGGCGATGCGCCGGTCGCCGGGTCCTATCTTCTCGTCGGCCGGGATACAGAACCCGACCACGTCGACGTCGGACCACACCGTGCGGACGAGGTCGCCGAGCCGTTGGCCGAGCAGCGTGCGGGGCCGGTGCATGCCGGGGGTGTCGACGATGATCAGCTGCGCATCCGGCCGGGTGATGATCCCCCGAACCGCCCGCCGGGTGGTCTGCGGTTTGTCCGAGGTGATCGCGATCTTCTCCCCGACGATGGCGTTCAGCAGGGTGGACTTGCCGGCGTTGGGCCGCCCGACGAAGCAGGCGAATCCGGCGCGGTGGCCCGACGCCTCGCCGGACCCGGATACCGCTGGATCGGCCGGATCATCGGGCCCCCGCGTCGCGGCCGCGGACCCGGCTGCGTCGGTCATCGATCCCCGACCGGATCCACGCGCAACCTGGGCGCACCGTCCGGTCCGGCCAGGATCAGCACCGGCGTTCCCAGGTCGGCGGCCACCGCACGGGAGGCAGCGTCGATCTCGGCGGCCTGCCCGACGACCACGGCGGCCTCCAACCCCTGCGCGCCGGACGCCACCGCCGCGGCCACCGCCGCCTGCAAGGCGGTCAGGTTCAGCGACGGCAGCGCCACCGTGGCGGCCGCGTAGGTGCGGCCGTCGTCATCGCGGACCGCAGCGCCCTCGGCTGCGCCGGCACGTGCCCGGGCGCCTCGCGCCAGGGTGACGAGCTTGGCGTCCTCGGAGTTCAGCTCGGGCCCGGCCGTGTTCGCCGGCTTCCGGGCCGGCAGCGCCCGTCATCGGGCGTGGTCCCGCTCGGCGCGGGGGTTGGTCCGGTTGACCGCGCTGCCTACCTCGGAGCCGCCGGGGGCCGCGCCGTTGCGGGACCGTTCCGACTTGCCGGGTCGGCCGCCGCCGCCACGGTTGTTGCCCTGTCCGCTCCGCTCGTCGACGCGGAATTCGTGGCTTCCGGTGCGCTCGGCGGCACGCTCGGCCGCGTCGCTGCTCTCGGCCTCGTCGTCCTGCGAGTCGACCCGGTGGACCAGCACGGTCTGTACCCGCGGCCGGCCCCGCCGGTCCTCGCCGTACTCCCCGAGCAGGTGCAGCCCCTCGATGGTCGCCTCGGACCCGGGCAACGGGACCCGGCCCAGCAGCTGGGCCAGCAGACCACCGACGGTTTCCACGTCATCGTCGGGCAGTTCCACGTCGAAGACCTCGCCGAGATCTTCGACGGGCAATCGGGCGGCAACCCGCACCGTGCCGTCGGCGAGGTGCTCGATCGGTGCCTGGGTGTCCAGGTCGTATTCGTCGGTGATCTCGCCGACGATCTCCTCCAGCACGTCCTCGATGGTGACGATGCCCGCGGTGCCGCCGTACTCGTCGACCACCACCGCGAAGTGGTTCCGATCGCGTTGCATCTCCCGCAGCAGCGCATCGACGTTCTTGGACTCCGGGACGAACACCGGTTGGCGCATGACCTCGCCCAGCATCGGCCCGCGTTCGTTCGGCTCCAGCGCGAGGGCCCTGGCGATCAGGTCCTTGACGTACACCACGCCCAACACGTCGTCGACGTCCTCGCCGATGACCGGGATGCGTGACAGGCCGGACCGGGTGGCCAGGTGCAGGGCCTGCCGGATCGTCTTGCTCTCCTCGATCCAGACCACCTCGGTGCGCGGCACCATCACCTCGCGGACGATGGTGTCGCCGAGGTCGAAGACGCTCTGCAGCATCTCCCGCTCGGTCTCCTCCACCACCCCTCTGCTGCCGGCGATGTCGACCAGTTCGCGTAGCTCGATGTCCGAGGAGAACGGGCCCTCGCGGAACCCGCGGCCAGGGGTGATCGCGTTGCCGATCAGGATCAGCAGCGAGGTGATCGGCGAGAGCACCCGGGCCAGCGCACGGGTCGGCCGGGCCGCGGACAGCCCCACCGAATACGGGTGCTGGCGACCGAGGGTGCGCGGCAGCACGCCGATCCCCACGTAGCAGACGATGAGCATGACGAGTGCCACCGTCAGGCCCACCCAGAAGACGAAGCCCCAGGTGCCGAACGCGACCGCGGCCACGATGACGGTGGCGGTCAGTTCCGCGCCGACCCGGAGCAGCAACAGCAGATTTGTGTAGCGGGGCCGGTCCTCGGTGATCGCCAGCAACGCCGCCGACCCGGACCTGCCCTCCCGATCGAGTTCCTCGACCCTGGCCGGCGAGACCATGGTGATGGCCGCGTCAGCCGCGGCGAAGAGTCCGGCGATCGGCACCAGCGCGGCGGCCAGGACGAGCAGCAGGACATCAAGACTGTCCACGGCGGGCGTCAGCCCCGACCGCTCGGTTCGCCGGGCTCGCCGGCTGCGCCGGCCGAGTGCAGGCCGACCACATCCAGCACGGCGGCGTCGACCTCGGCCAGCCGGGCCCGGCGGGCGCCGGCCACCCGCTGGTCGCGCCAGGCGTCCAGCAACTCGTTCTGCAGCCGGAACATCTCGCGTTCCTGGGCCGGCTCGGCGTGGTCGTAACCGAGCAGGTGCAGCACGCCGTGCACGGTGAGCAGGTGCAACTCGTCGTCGAGGCTGTGACCCGCCTGGGTCGCCTGCCGGCCGGCCACCGCCGGGCACAGCACGACGTCGCCGAGCAGCGCCGGGCCGGGACCCGCCTCGTCGGGGCGGCGCGCGGTGTCCAGCTCGTCCATCGGGAAGCTCATCACGTCGGTCGGCCCCGGCTCGTCCATCCACTTGACGTGCAGCTCGGTCATCGCCTCGACGTCCATCAGCAGCACCGACAATTCCGCGAGCGGGTTGATCCCGAGCCGGTCCAGGACGTAGCGGGCCACCGATACCAGGGCGATCTCGTCGACGCCGACGCCGGATTCGTTGGCGACCTCGATGCTCATCGGGAGTTCTCCCCGCCCGAGCGGCCGTGCCCGCCGTGACCCGACGATCCGCGGCCCAGCCGGCGTTCCTGCCGGTCGGGCGCCGGCCCGGAGTTGGTGGCGTCCCACCGGGCGTAGGCGTCCACGATGTGCCCGACCAGCCGGTGCCGCACCACATCGGTCGAGGTCAGCAGGGAGAAGAAGACGTCGTCGACGTCACCGAGGATTTCCCTGACCACCTGCAGACCCGAGCGCTGGCCGCCGGGCAGGTCGACCTGGGTGACGTCACCGGTGACGACGATCTTGGAGCCGAAGCCGAGCCGGGTGAGGAACATCTTCATCTGCTCCGGCGTGGTGTTCTGCGCCTCGTCCAGGATGATGAACGCGTCGTTGAGGGTGCGGCCGCGCATGTACGCCAGCGGGGCGACCTCGATGGTCCCGGCGGCCATCAGCCGCGGGATCGACTCCGGGTCCAGCATGTCGTGCAGCGCGTCGTACAGCGGCCGCAGGTACGGATCGATCTTGTCCGACAGCGTCCCTGGCAGGAACCCCAGCCGCTCCCCCGCCTCCACCGCGGGGCGCGTCAGGATGATCCGGTTGACCTGCTTGGCCTGCAGCGCCTGGACCGCCTTGGCCATCGCCAGGTACGTCTTCCCGGTGCCGGCCGGCCCGATGCCGAACACGATGGTGTGCTGATCGATGGCGTCGACGTAGCGCTTCTGGTTCAGCGTCTTGGGCCGGATGGTGCGTCCGCGGCGGGAAATGATGTTCAGCCCGAGCACCTGCGACGGGGAGTCGGCGGCACCGGGCGCCGGGTCGGCCAGCATGCCGATGGTGCGGCGAACCGCATCCGGGGTGATCACCGACCCGGCCTCCTGCAGCGCGAGGAGCTCGCGGATCGTCCGCTCGGCGAACGCCACCTCCCCGGCGCTGCCGCGCAGGGTGACCCGGTTGCCCCGGACGTGGATGTCGGCGGCCAGGTTGTCCTCGAGCAGGCGCAACAGGGAGTCACGGGAGCCCAACAGCCCGACCATCTGCCGTTCGTCGTTGACCACCAGCGTCGACTCGGCGGTCGATCCGTCAGCGGAACTTCCGGAGGTCGGGGTGAGGGCCGTCGACGTCGTCGAGACCGCCGAGCCGGCGGCGCCGCGAGCGGCCGCATCGTCGGTGGCGGAACCCGATGGGCCGCCGGTCGGGAGGTCGCTGCGAGCGGCGGCCGAGGAGGAATCCGGCACCTGGTGCACTGCCTACTTTCACTGGTCTGGGTCGATGATCGTGGTCGTGGTCGCGACCGGGTCGGGCCCGCCGCGCTGGAGACGCACTGAAATCCTGCAGTTCTGCTGACGTACCGGCACCCGCCGGTCATGTACCCCGCGATTCTACCGTCGGAGGTTCCGGTCGAGACCAGCCGATTGATCTTTGTCCGTGCTTTCCCCGGTTTGCCCGGTGATCCAGCCCGCTGATTGCTCGTTCATCGCTCGCGTGCTGGCGACCACCACGTCCGTGTGCGCGAAATCGTCGCCCTTGAACAGCAATGGTTCGGCGGTCTGGATGGCGAGGGCGTAGGAGAAACAGTCACCGAAATTCAACCGGGCGGGATGACCGGAGCCGCGACCGAATTGTTGATAGGCCCGGCGGGCGATGCGGGCCTGGGATGGCGGTCACGGGTTCGATGCTGGCCCGGGCCGTGCTCAGAAATCGATCGAGTTCAGCGGACAGCTCCGCCGAACCGCGACTATCCAGGACGATGGCTGCCTCCAGGAACGATGCCGCCGAGGTCTTCACGTCGTTGGTGACGATCGCTCGCTTGAATCGGTCCGCCTCGGGCTCGGCGGCCAGGATCGCGAGGATCGCGGAGGTGTCGATGATCATCGCGGGAGCCCGGTCTGCTCGTCGTAGAGAAACGCGGTCGGGTCGTCTGGAAGATCGCGGAGCGCAGGCGCCGTCCTGGCCACGATCGAATCCAGCTCGGCCAGTCGTGCGTCGATGGTGGCAAGGTGCTGGCGGCGCATTCGTTCGAGTTTTTCCTCCAGCGCGCTCTCGATGGCGCTCGTCATCGACGCACCGGTGGCGTCCGCGAGCTGCCTGGCGAGTTGGTACACCCGCTCGTTCTTGATGTTCAGGGTCGGCACGGCATGACCTCGCTCGCGGCTCGCGTCCTCGGAGTGTGCTCCCGATTCTACCCTGAGGCCGCTGGTTCTACCCCGGACCGGGTCAGCCGGGCGGCCAGCCCAATCGCCGCCCGCCCAGCAGGTGCAGGTGGGTGTGGAAGACGACCTGACCTCCCCGGAGGCCGGTGTTGAAGACCAGCCGGTAGCCGTCGTCGATCCCCTCGGACTCGGCCAGCGTCCCGGCGGTCACGATCAGCGCGGCCAGCCCGTGCGGGTCGTCGGTGGCCATCTCCGCGGCATTGCCGTAGTGCGTGGTCGGCACCAGCAGGATGTGCGTCGGGGCCTGCGGATCGATGTCGCGGAACGCCACCACGTGGTCGTCACGGTGCACCTCGTCCGCCGGGATCTCCCCGGCGACGATCTTGCAGAACAAGCAGTCATCGCGGCGGTAGGGCATGACGGACAACCTACTTTCGCCGGGGTGGATCAGTCGAAGGACGTGACTTATGCCATCGACCAGCGACATCCATCGACAAGGAAGAGAAGCGACGTCCATGAAGCGACAGCCGTCGACCAGCCATGCGGCCGCGAGACTGCTGGCATAGCATGCATGCATGACCAATCTCCAACTGCGCGACGTTCCCGAGGACTTGGCAGTGCGTGCTCGGTCCCGCGCATCGAAGTTGGAGATGTCCCTGTCCACCTACTTGCGGTCGTTGCTGGAGGCGGACATCGCCGCCCACGCCTGGGACGACTGGGCGCTGGCCCATCAACCTGCCAGCCACCAGCACAGTGCCCAGCACGACAATCAGCCAGTCGCCGAGGTCGTCGACGCCGATGCGGAGGACCTGGTCCGCGAGATTCGTGACGGTCGCGCCGAGCGGGCGGGCACGATCGAGCGAGCCGTCGAGTCGTGACGGCGCTGGTCGTCGACGCCTCGAGCGCCGTCCGGCACCTGCGCGACGATCCGGCGGAGCTGGCGCGGCACGCCCGGTCCTACGAGCAGGTCGTCGTCCCGTCGATATTCGACTACGAGGTGGCCAACGCCGCGCTCCGGATGGGCCGGCGGTCCGTGATCAGCGGCGACACCGCCGATCGCATCATCCGCGCGTTGGTTGACCTACCCGCATTGCGGGTGCCGACACACGGCCCGCTGTTGCTGGCGGCGCTGGCGTTGACCGACAGGCTGACATTGGCGGACGCGGTCTACCTGGCCCTGGCGCAGGAGCGCACAGCCGATCGGCTGACCCTCGATGCAGCGCTCGCAGACGTCGGTCGCACGGTCGGGATCCGGGTCATCACTGGCTGACGGTGCCGAATACTGCCTGGTCAGACCATCCGTAGCAGCTGGTCCCGGCAGACCTCCCACGCGGCGTCACCGGGGTCGATGAGCTCGAAATGCCCGACGCGGGGCAGCACGATCAGCTTCGCCGGGTCCCCGGCCCGCCGCGCCGCCTCGACGTAGCGCTCCGATTGCGACAGCGGGACGGTGTCGTCGGCGTCGCCGTGCACGCAGATCACCCTGGCGCCGTCGCCGACCGCGGCCAGCGGGGACGCGTGGTGGTAGCGCTGCGGGAGCGACCGCGGCTCGCCTTCCATCAGCGCGACGACGGCGCCGTCACCGAGCCGTTCGTTCGCGGCGCCGACCAGGTCCAGCAGACCGGCCTGGGTCACCGCGCCGACCACCGGGACGTGCGGTTCGCCCGGCCCGACCGAACCGGCCGTTCCGGCCCGCAGGGACCCGCGGTGCGCGAGCCACGCCGCGAGCTGGCCGCCGGCGGAATGGCCGACGGCCGCCACCCGATCCAGCAGCAACGTCCCCTCGGCCACGTACTGCCCCTGCACCGCCAGGGAATCCACCGCGCGTGCCACATCGGCCAGCGTCGTCGGCCAGCCGCCGCCCTCGCCCATCCGCCGGTACTCGATCACCGCGGCACCGATGCCGAAGCGGGTCAGGTCACGGCCGAGCGGTTCGGCCAGTTCGGCGCCGTACGCGGACCGCCAGTAGCCGCCGTGGATCACCACCACCATCGGGATGTGGATGCCGCCGGGCAGGATCAACTGGACGGTCTGGCTGCGATGCGGGCCGTAGGCGTACTGGTGCGTGCTGATCTTCATGACGGGCTCCCGTCCGGGCCGGCCCAGCGGCCGGTCAGCACGCCGAGTGCGCCGAGCGCCACCGCGCCGGCCGTGGACGTCCGCAGCACCTCCGGCCCGAGCCGGACCGCTGCGGCGCCGGCCTCCCGGAACGCCACCAGCTCCTCCTCGGAGATGCCGCCTTCGGGACCCACCACCAGCAGCAGCTCGCCCTGTGCGGGGAGCGGCACCGCGGTCAGCGGCAGCGTCGGCGGCTTCGTGCAGCAGCACCGCACCGGCCGCGTCACGGATCCGCGCCGCGACGGCCGCTGTCGACGCCACGTCGTGCACCACCGGCAGGTAACTCCGTCTCGACTGCTTGGTCGCTTCCCGCGCGGCATTCTGCCAGCGGGCGTGTCCGCGGTCGGCGCGGTCCGCGGTCCAGCGCGCCACGCACCGGCTCGCCGCCCACGGCACGATCTCGTCGACGCCTGCCTCGGTGGCCAGTTCGACGGCCAACTCACCGCGATCGCCCTTGGGCAGCGCCTGCACCAGGGTGACCCGCACCGCGGGCGGGTCGACCGTCCGGGCGGCGTCCAGCTGAATCGTCAGCTCACCGCGCCCGACCTGCAGCACGGTGCCCGCGGCACGCTGTCCGCGGCCGTCGGTGATGACCAGGTTCTCGCCGACGCGGAGCCTGCGGACCGCCGCCGCGTGCCTGCCCTCCGGCCCGGTCAACCGGAACTCCCCCGCCGCCGGCATCGCCTCGACCAGGAAGAACGGCCCGTCCGTCACCGGTCGATCCCGGCTGCATCGAACCCGGCTGCATCGAACCAGGCGGTATCGAACCAGGCTGGAATCGAACCCGGTGGGATCGAACCAGGCCGCATCGAACCGGGCGGCCGTGCGTCGTGCAGGCAGACCCGGCGCGCGGAGTCCGCCGGTCACCGACCGGCGAACGAATCGCGGAGCCGGGAGAAGAACCCGCCGTGCGCCCTGGCGGCCAGCTCCGGCTGCTCCTCGCCGCGCAGCGTGGCGAGCTCGCGGAGCACCTCGGCCTGCCTGCCGTCCACCTTGGTCGGCGTCACGACCTCGACGTGGATGTGCAGGTTGCCGACGCCGGAGCCGCGCAGCCGGGGCATGCCCTGCCCGCGCATGGTGATCACCGTGCCGGACTGGGTGCCGGGTTGGATGTCCAGATCCTCGACGGACTGCAGGGTGTGCAGCGCCATCGAGGTGCCCAGCGCGGCGGCCGTCATCGGCACGTGCACGGTGCAGTGCAGGTCGATGCCGTCGCGGGTGAACCGCTCGTGCTGCAACTCCTGGACCTCGACGTACAGGTCGCCGGGGGGACCGCCGCCGGGGCCGACCTCGCCCTGGCCGGCCAGCCGGACCCGGATGCCGTCGCCCACGCCCGGCGGGGATGTTGGCCCGCACGGTCCGGCGGGCGCGCACCCGGCCGTCACCGTTGCACTGCCGGCACGGGTCGGGGATGACCTCGCCGTAGCCGCGGCACACCGGGCACGGCCGCGAGGTGACAACCTGGCCGAGCAGCGAGCGCTGCACCTGCTGGATCTCGCCGGCGCCCTTGCAGGTGTCGCAGGTCATCGGGGACGGTGCCCGGGGTGCACCCGGAACCCTGGCAGACCGAGCACAGCGTCGCGGTGTCCACCGCCAGGTCCTTGGCGACCCCGGTGGCGCATTCCTCGAGGGTCAGCTCGATCGGGATGAGCGCGTCGTCGCCCTGCCGCACCCGCGACCGCGGTCCGCGCGACCGCTGGCCGCCACCGCCGAAGAAGGCGTCCATGATGTCGCCGAGGCCCATGCCGCCGAACGGGTCACCCATGCCGCCGGGACCGCCCGCGCCGCCACCGCCGCCGGGTGACAGCGGATCCCCGCCGAGGTCGACCACCTGCCGCTTGGCCGGGTCGGAGAGCACCTCGTACGCCGCCGTGACCTCCTTGAACCGCTGCTGGGCAGCCGGATCGGGGTTCACGTCGGGATGCAGCTCCCGCGCCAGCTTGCGGTAGGCCCGCTTGATCTCATCCGCCGATGCGCCCTTGGGCACGCCCAGCAGGCCGTAATAGTCCCGTGCCACGCTTTGCACCAGTCGCCTTCCCGCGGACGCTGGTCCGCATCTTGCCCTGGCATCCGCCGCGCGGATGCCGCCCTTCGCTCTCTGCTACTGCTTGCCGATACCGACTGCTCATGCCGATTGCTAATGCCGAGGCGGCCTTCGTCGCCTGCTGGTAGCGCTGTTGGTGTGCCCGGCCGGTCCGGCCGCGGTCACCGGCCCGCGACGATCTCTCCGACGTACCGTGCAACAGCTCGGACCGCGGCCATCGTTCCCGGGTAGTCCATCCGGGTGGGACCGACGACAGCGAGGCCGCCCATCAACGTGCTGCCGCTGCCGTAGCCGGCCGACACCAGGGCCGAGGTGGACAGGTTCACGTCGGCGTTCTCCCGGCCGATGGACACCATCACGGCGTCCGGTGCCTCCAGCGCGGCCAGCAGCTTGAGCAGCGTCACCTGCTCGTCCAGCGCCTCCAGCACGCCGCGCAGGCTGGCCGGCTGGTCGGCCCAGGCACCCGTCGCATGCGAGGTGCCGGACAGCACCAGGCGTTCCTCGGGATGCTCCACCAGCGCGTCGAGCAGCACGCTCACCGAGGGGACGACGACGTGCCTGACGGCGGGGTCGGCGAGCGCGGCCAGGTTCGTCACGGCCGATGCGGCATCGGCCAGCCGGCGCCCGGCGACCTGGGCGGCCAGCAACGAGCGCAGCGTCGACAGCGCGTCGTCGGTGACGTCGGCGTCCAGTTCGACCAGCCGCTGCTCCACCCTGCCGGTGTCGGTGATGACCACCAGCAGCAGTCGGCGCGAGTCGAGCGCGACGGCCTCCACGTGCCGGACCAGCGAGCGGGCCAGGGTCGGGTACTGCACCACGGCGACCTGCCTGGTCAGCTGCGCCAGCAGCCGCACCGACCGGCGCAGCACATCATCGAGGTCGACGGCCTCGGACAGGAACGACTGGATCGCCCGCCGCTCGCCCGCCGACAACGGTTTGACCTGGGACAACCGGTCGACGAAGAGCCGGTAGCCCTTGTCGGTGGGGATGCGCCCGGCCGAGGTGTGCGGCTGCGCGATGTAGCCCTCGTCCTCCAGTACCGCCATGTCGTTCCGGATCGTCGCCGGTGACACCCCGAGTTGGTGACGTTCGACCAGCGACTTCGAGCCGACCGGTTCGCGGGTGGCCACGTAGTCGGAGACGATCGCGCGGAGGACCTCGAACCTCCGGTCGTCCGCCGTCATGATCACCTCCAGGGTTGCCCGGCCGTCCGCTGACAACGGCGGTGGCGGGATGGCGCTATCACGGCTGGCACTCCGGCCGCCGCTGTGCCAAGTGTAATGGCCGGGGCAGGGCGTGGCGGCGACTCCGGTGTCCAGCACGGTCCAGCACGGTCGGCCGACCGACGGTTACCCTGTGGTCCAGCTGCCGACGGAGGCCTGGTGTGTTCGAGCGAGTGATCGACCGATGATCTTCAAGGACGTTCGCGAAGGTCGGCCCTACCCCGATCACGGCCTGGCGATGCGGGATTGGGCACGGATCCCGCCGCGGCAGCTCCGGATGGACGAGCTCGTCACCACCAAGCGCGAACTGCGGCTGGACACCCTGCTGGACGAGGACTCCACCTTCTACGGCGACCTGTTCCCGCATGCGGTCAGGTGGCAGGGCGACATCTACCTCGAGGACGGGCTGCACCGCGCGCTGCGCGCGGCCCTGCAGGGGCGGACCTCGCTGCACGTGCGGCTGCTCAACCTGGACCCGACCACCGTCGCCACCGGGCAGGGCCGCCACGCGGGCAGCGCGCCCGCCAGCGGCGATCCGCTGCCGCGGGTCGGGCCACCCGCCCGCCGTCCGCCGGTGATCTCCCCACGCTGAGCGGCAATTCCCCCGGAGCGTCCCGGCCTACCCGGCCAGCCGCAGCGCCAGCCCGTCCGCCAACAACCTGCCGGTCACCGTCAGCACCGCCCGACCCGCGGCCAGTTGGTCCGGATCGAGCAATCCCTGATCCGCCGCAATGGCGGCGTGGGTGCGGCCGGCGTCGCTGAGCAGCTCGACAGGAAGTCCCGCTACCAGCCGCAGCCGGAGCAGGATGTCCTCCAACCGGCGCTGCCCGGGATCCAGCACCTCCCGGGCGTGGCCCGGCGATCGGCCCGCGGCGATCGCGCCCGCGTAGGCCGCCGGGTGCTTGACGTTCCACCACCGCACCCCGCCGACGTGCGAATGCGCGCCGGGCCCGATCCCCCACCAGTCGCCACCGGTCCAGTACGCCAGGTTGTGCCGGCACCGGGCGGCCTCGTTCGCGGCCCAGTTGGACACCTCGTACCAGTGCAGCCCGGCGGCGGTCAGCTGCGCCTCGGCCAGCAGGTAGCGATCGGCCAGCACGTCGTCGTCGGTCATCGGCAGCGCGCCGGTCCGGACCTGACGCGCCAGCCGGGTACCCGGCTCGACGATCAGCGAGTAGGCGGAGATGTGGTCGGCGCCGCTGGTCGCGGCCGCGCGGAGGGAGGCGACGAACTCCGCATCGGTCTCACCCGGGGTGCCGTAGATCAGGTCCAGGTTGACGTGCTCGAAGCCGGCCGCTCGTGCCCAGCCGACCACGTCGAGCGCCCGGCCCGGGGTGTGCGTGCGATCCAGTACGCGCAGCACGGCGGGCGAGGTCGATTGCAGACCCAGGGAGAGCCGGGTGAAGCCCGCCGCCCGCAGGTCGTCCAGCAACCGCGGATCGGTGGACTCCGGGTTGGCCTCGGTCGTCACCTCCGCGTCCGGGTGCAGCCCGATCCGATCCCGGATCGCGGTGAGCAGGCCGGTCAGCGGGCCGGCGCCCACCAGGGACGGCGTGCCACCGCCGACGAACACGGTGCCCACCTGCCGCGTGCTGCCCGTTGCGGCGAGAACCTTGGCGGCGAGGTCGATCTCGGCCAGCGCGGCGGCCAGCCACGACTCCGGGGACGCCGCCGCGCCGAGTTCGCCGGCGGTATAGGTATTGAAATCGCAGTAGCCGCACCGGGTCGCGCAGAACGGCACGTGCAGGTACACCGACAGGGAGCGGTCCGCCATTCCGTCGTAGGCCTGGTCGGGCAGCGAGCCGTCCGCGGGAACCGGGTCGCCGTCGGGCAGGGTGGAGGGCACCCGACCAGTGTTCCGCACCGACGGCGGTCGCAGTTCATGCCCGTCATGCCCGCCTGAAGGGCCGCGAGCCGAGGAGAGGTTGCCATGGCCGAGTTCATCCGGACCGAGATCGCCGACGGTGTCGCCCGGATCACCCTGGATTCCCCGCACAACCGCAACGCGCTGTCCGCGCGGGTCAGGGCCGAGCTGTCCGCCGCACTGGACGCCGTGACCGCCGACGACGCGGCCAGGGTCGTGGTCATCGGGCATACCGGACCGGTGTTCTGCTCCGGGATGGACCTGAAGGAGGAGGCGGTCGCCGCACCCGGCGCGGAGGGGGTGCGGGAGCTGCCGGCGATCCTGCAGCGGGTCGCCCGCTGCCCGAAACCTGTGGTCGCCCGGATCGGTGGCCCGGCCCGCGCTGGCGGGCTCGGCATCCTGGCCGCGGCGGACATCGCGGTCTGCGCGACGACTGCAACGTTCGCCTTCTCCGAGGTGCGGATCGGACTGATCCCGGCGGTGATCTCGGTGCCCGTGCTGCACCGGGTGGCGCCCGCCGCGGCCCGCGAGTTGCTGCTCACCGGCGAGGTCTTCGACGCCCCCCGGGCGCTGCAGATCGGGCTGGTCAACGCGGTCGCCGATGACGTCGACGCCGCCGTCACCGGGTATGTCGCCTCGTTGTTGGCGGGCGGACCGACCGCGCTGGCCGGGACGAAGAAGCTGGTGCTGGCCGACCTGGACGACTCCGATGAGCGGTACGCCGCGCTGCTGGCGCTGTCGGCGACCCAGTTCGCGTCGCCGGAGGCGAAGGAGGGTGCCCGGTCGTTCGCGGAGAAGCGCCCGCCGGCGTGGGTCGGCAGTGAGTCCGGCCAGCCGTCGGCTGGCGGGTCGGCGAGCGGGTCGGCTAGCGGGTCAGCGCCACGATGACGGCCACGAGCAACAGCACCACCAGCGCCACCGACATCCACCGCCGGGTCAATACCGGCAGCGGTCGGCGGCTCACGGGTCGGCCTTCGTGCGTTGCCCCGCGGCGCTGGTAGATCCGCCGGCGATCGCACCGATCGGCGGGGTCTGGTCCCGCCTGCTGTGCCACGCCAGCACGGCCTCCACCATCCGATCGATCACCCCGGCGAGCAGCCAGCACAGCGGGCCGAGCACGGCGAGCAGCACGACGACCTGCACCCAGTAGGACTGGCCGGCGATCCACGACTCGATCGCGTCGACGACGTCCAGAACGCCCTGCCAGGTCACTTGGCCAGGTTAACGGGGCGATCCGGGAAAGCGACCGATCCCGGGCGATCGAGCGGCTCGGTCCTGGCGGCGAACCTCCCGGGCGGCGCGGTTCTCGCCTACCCGGGAGCGCTCGTCGCGCCGGTCAGCGATCAGCCGTGTCGGCCCGGCTGGCCGGGCTCGACCGGGTCGATGGGGTCGATGGGTCCGACGGCAATGCTGGTCGCGACGATGCCCATCGGCCACGCGTAGGCGGGCGATCCGGCGGAGGTGTTGTCCGACACCGTCGTGCGGGCACCCGTGGTCAGATCGACCTGATAGATCGATTCAGCTCCGCTGTCGGAGACCAGGATGTTGCCGCACTTGTCGACGATGAGGTCTCCCGGGTGGTCGAAGCTGGGCCCGCCCGCGGGACTGGTGTTGCTCGACAGGGTGGTCCGCGACCCGGTGGCGGGGTCGACCCTGATGATGCCGCCGTCACCACCGAACGCACTCGAGTCGGAGATCAGGATGTCGCCGTCAGGCGCGATCGTCATCCCCCAGGGCCAGACGAAACTCGGGCCGCCCGCCGGGCTGTTGTTGCGGGATATCAGCGTCCGCGCCCCGGTCACCGGGTCCACCTTGATGATGTTGTTGCCGAAGGTGTTGGCGACGTAGATGTCGCCGTTGGCCGCGACCGCGATGTCCATCGGTCCGCTGAAGGACGGTCCACCGGCCGGCGATCCGTTGCGGGACACCGTCGTTCGGGTCCCGGTCGTCGGGTCCACCCGGATCACCCCGCCCGCGCTGCCGCCGCCCTTCGGGAAGGCGGACAGGTCGGCGACCAGGATGCTGCCGTCGGACTCCACTGCGACGCCGCTCGGGGTGGAGAAGTCCGGCCCACCAGCGGGTGTCGTGTTGTTGGAGATGAGAGTTCTGACGCCGGTTGCCCTGTCCACTCGGATCAGGCCGGGCGGCGTTGTCCCGACCATGGCCTGCTCGGCAACAAGCAGATCGCCATTGGTGTCCGACGTCATCCCCCACGGTGTCTCGAAATCGGGTCCGCCGACCGGATTGTTGTTCTCCGACAGGCTGTTCCTGGCGCCGTCCGCCTTGCTGACATGAATCAGCCCACCGTTGTTCGCGCCGAACGCGGAATTGTCGGTGACGTAGACGTCCGTGGTGACGCAGATCGGCGGCACACCGATGCTCGCCCCCGCCACGCCTGCCGACCCCGCCGATGCAACCTGGCCGGATCCCAGCTGGGCGGCAACCGCGGCCCCCACCGCCAGTACCGCCGCGATCGATCGGATCCTGCGTTGCCGAGTCATGCTGATCGAACTGATCATGAGTCCCCCTTGACTCACCCGACTGATGATTCACCAGCTCGGGGACCGGGTCCCGGTGACCCGAGTCCACCTGGAATACGGGCGGTTGCCGAGAACGGTTCTCCACGAACCTCTACTGTGACGGCCATGCTCGCCGTCTACGCCACCGCGCCCAATCCCGACTCCCCACTTGACAGCGTTGCGGTGGGCGAGCGGCCGGAGCCGGAGGTTCCGGACGGCTGGTCGCGGGTCCGGGTACGGGCCGGCTCGCTGAACCGGCACGATCTGTGGACGCTGCGCGGAGTCGGGATCAAGCCGGATCAGTTCCCGATGATCCTGGGCTGCGACGGGGCCGGCGTCACCGACGACGGCAAGGACGTGGTCATCTACCCGATCATCGGCGACCCCGCGTTCAGCGGCGACGAGACCACCGACCCGTCACGCACGTTGCTGACCGAGAAGCATCAGGGCACGTTCGCCGAGTTCGTCGCCGTGCCGACCCGGAACCTGGTCCCGCTGCCCGGCGTCCCTGTCGCACGCCGCGGCGGCAACCCTCGGCACGACCTATCTGACCGCCTACCGGATGCTGGCGACCCGGAGCGGGCTGCCGGCCGGGTCGACCGTGCTGGTGCAAGGGCGCGTCGGGCGGGGTGTCCACCGCGCTCATCCAGCTCGCCCGGGCCGCCGGCATGCGGGTCTGGGCCACCTCACGCAGCGAGGCCGGCCGGGCCAGGGCCGCCGAACTGGGTGCGCACCAGGTCTTCGAGCAGGGCGCCCGGTTGCCCGAGCGGGTCGACGGTGTCTTCGAGTCGGTGGGCAAGGCGACCTGGTCGCATTCCATGCGGGCGGTCCGGCCCGGCGGGGTCATCGTCTGCTGCGGGGCCACCAGCGGGCCCGATCCGTCCGCGGACCTGCAGCGGCTGTTCTTCCTGCAGATCTCGGTGATCGGCTCGACGATGGGCACCCTCGAGGAGTTCCGCCGGCTGATCGCGTTCTGCGACGCCGCCGGGATCGAGCCGGTGGTCGACCGGACCTTCCCGCTGGCGCAGGGCCGGGAGGCGCTGGAGCTGCTGGAGAACGGGACGCCCGGGAAAACTGGTGCTGACCGTCTGACCAGGTTGCTGCCAGCAGCGACCCGGCGGCACGGCCAGGGGGACGGATGACGGACACGCCCCGCCGCTCGGCGATCCCGCTGGCCGGGGTGCTGGGCTCGACCGCGCTGTCGATCACCGCCAACAGCATCGTGGCGGTCGCGGTGCCGTGGCTGGTCCTCGAGAAGACCGGGAGTGCCGCGTTGGCCGGGCTGGCCGGCGCCGCGGCCATCGCACCGATCGCCTTCTCGGCGGTGTTCGGTGGCGCGTTGATCGACCGGGTCGGGCGGCGGCGGTCCAGCATCATCGCCGACGTGCTGAGCGCACTGGCGGTGGCGGCGATCCCGCTGGCCGAGGTGACGATCGGGCTGGGCATCCCGGTGCTGCTGGTCCTGGTGGCGCTGGGCGCGGTGTTCGACAGTCCGGGGGCGGCGGCCAGGGAGAGCTTGCGACCTGATGTGGCCCGGTACGCCGGCGTCCCGCTGACCAGGCTGAATTCCTGGGGCGAGGCCGCCGAGGGCATCGGTTACCTGGCCGGACCTGCTCTCGCCGGCGTGCTGCTGGTCGTCATCGGTGGATTCGGCACGCTGTGGACGTCGGTGGTGCTGTTCGGCCTGGCCGCAGCGCTGACGGCCGTCACCATCCCCCGGCACCTGGCGCCGCGACCGCGGCCCGAGCCCTACCTCCGCTCGGTGGTCGAGGGTCTGCGCTACGTGCTTCGCGACCCGACGCTGCGGGCGGTCACCCTCACCGCGGCCGTGCTGTGGGTGTTCATCCTGCCGTTCGAGACGGTGGTGCTGAACGCGCACCTGCAGACCACCGGCCAGGCCGCCGCGTTCGGGATCATTCTGGCCGGCTACGCCGGCGGCGGTATCGCGGGCGCGCTGACCTACGGCGCGCTCGCCAACCGGCTCTCCAGCCGGGCAACGCTGGTCGGCGGGCTGGCGGCCGCCGGGGTGTTCCTGGGGGCCTTCGCCCTGCTGCCCCCGGTGTGGGTGATGGTCACGCTGGCCGTGCTGGCCGGGGTCGTCACCGGCCCGATCAACCCGGTGTGCTCGCTGATCATCCAGACCCGCACCCCGGAGCGGCTGCGCGGCCGGGTGATCGGCAGCTATACGGCATTGTCGTTGGCGGCCGGACCGTTGGGCCTGCTCGCCGTCGGTCCGCTGGTCGACGCGTACGGCCCGGCCGTCGGTTTCGTGTTCATCGGGTCCGGCTGCCTGCTGGCGGCGGCGGTCGCGGTGCTGGCCCGCGGCCTCCGCGGGCTGGGCCGGCCCGACCCGGGGGATCACCTGATCGCGTCGTCCGGACCTTCGGGCTGACCGGAACCCGACCAGATCAGCCGAAGATCTCGTCGAAGAAGGTCAACATCGCCGCCCACGACCGCCGGTCCGCGGTCGGCTGGTAGGCCGCGCCCCGATCCGGGGCGTTGGCGTCGGGATTGGTAAAGGCATGCATCGCGCCGCTGTAACTCACCACCTGCCAATCGACGTCCGGCGCCGCCCGCAGCGAATCCTTGAACTCGTCGATCTGGCTGTCCGGCACCACAGGGTCGGACCCCCCGGACAGCACCAGCACCTTCCCCTTGATGTTGGCCGCATCCTGCGGCGCGGCTGTGCTCAGCGCGCCGTGGAACGTCACCACCCCGGCGAGCTCGGCGCCGCTGCGTGCCAGCTCGAGTGCGACGAAACCGCCGAAGCAGTAACCGATCACGGCGATGCGCGCGGGATCGACCGACGGGTGGGAGCGGAGTTCGTCCAGTCCGGCGCGCGCCCGCGCCCTGACCAGCGTGGGGTCCTGGTAGAACGTCCCGGCCACCTTCGGCGCATCCTGGATGCTCGGCCGGATCCCCGCGCCGTAGATGTCGGCCGCGAGCGCGACGTACCCGAGCCGGGCGAGCATCTGCGCCCGCACCTGGACATACCCGGCGACGCCGAGCCAGTCGTGGATCACCAGGACGCCCGGGCGGCGCTCGGTCGAGGCGGCGTCAACCGCCAGGTAGCCCTGCAAGGCGGTCCCGTCGAGGTGGTAGTCGACGTCACCCGTGTCGATGATCGCGCCGGACGGGATGGGCGTGCCCGCCAGCAACCGGGTCAGTGCGGGAGAGAGGGGTGCGTCGGTCATGGGGTTCCTCCGAGGGATGCGCGGCCCTGTGACGCTACAGACCGCAACGCTCCCTGCGAGCGCTCAGTCGTCCGCCGCGCGGCCGGTGTCCCCGGTGAGCAGGCTGACGATCAGGATGCGGTCGATGGTGGTGAGGAACCGGACCACCATCGGCGCCAGCCACAGCACGCAGAGGCCAAGGATCGCCATGACCGCCATCCGCGGCCAGGTGTCGACGAAATAGTCCGGCCACCATTCGGTTCCGCGATGCAGCGAACCGTCGGACGCCACCTGCTCGGGCAGGTAGGGCCGCCACATCGGGTACGTGACGGCGCCGAGGCCGGCCGCGTAGAAGCCGAGCGCCAGCCCGAACGTCACAGGTGCGAGGGCGATCTTGATGACGAAATAGCAGACCGCTCGCCAGCAGGCGCGGTCGGTCAGCACGCCGACCATGGCGCCGATCGGACCTGGCTTGCGCGGTCTGATCGGCGCGGGCGAGGACGTCGGCAGGTCCAGGAACGCCAGCGCCATCGCCCGCTGCACCTGCCCGCCGAACCTCGCCACCAGCAGCCCGAGAGCGAAGATCGGCACCCCGACGTAGATGACGGCCAGGCCCAGGCCGACCGACAGCAGGGTGACGATCAGCACGAAGAACGCGATCGCCGGGGCGAGATCGACGAGCGTGTAGAGGAGTTCTGCCCAGGATCGGGGCGAGAGCAGGCCGTGCCGCGGGGCGGGTGACGGTCGCTGCCGGCGCGGGCGTCAGCGCGTCGGCCGGGTCGAGAAACGTGGTCATGCCTCGAGCGTGCCCGCCGCGGGGCCCGGCGCCCATCCGCCCAGACCGCCGGTCCGCAGGGGGTCTAGGCCTACCCCCGACGTCGGGCCACTCCTGCTCCGGCGCTCCTTGCGCTGCCGCGCTACTTCTTCTCCCGGCCCCCGGCGGCGCCGGCCGGCTCGGTGGACAGCGCGGCGATGAACGCCTCCTGCGGCACCTCGACCCGGCCGACCATCTTCATCCGCTTCTTGCCTTCCTTCTGCTTCTCCAGCAGCTTGCGCTTGCGGGTGATGTCACCGCCGTAGCACTTGGCCAGCACGTCCTTGCGCATCGCGCGGATGGTCTCCCTGGCGATCACCCGGGAACCGACGGCCGCCTGGATCGGCACCTCGAATTGCTGCCGCGGAATCAATTCGCGGAGCTTGGCCGTCATGGAAACGCCATAGCCGTAGGCAGAATCCCGGTGCACAATCGCGGAGAACGCGTCGACCGGTTCGCCCTGCAACAGGATGTCGACCTTGACCAGGTCGGATTCCTGCATACCGGTCTCTTCGTAATCCAGCGAGGCGTAGCCGCGGGTGCGCGATTTCAGCGCGTCGAAGAAATCGAAGATGATCTCGCCCAGCGGCATGGTGTACCGCAGTTCCACCCTCGACTCGGACAGGTAATCCATGCCGCCCAACGATCCTCGCCGGGACTGGCACAGCTCCATGATCGCGCCGATGTATTCGCTGGGGGTGATGATCGTGCATTTCACCACCGGCTCCTTGATGGAGTTGATCTTGCCGGCGGGCCAGTCCGACGGGTTCGTGACGATGTGCTCGGTACCATCCTCCATCGTGATGTTGTAGACGACGTTCGGCGCCGTGGAAATCAGGTCGAGACCGAATTCCCGTTCCAGCCGATCGCGGGTGATCTCCAGGTGCAGCAGCCCCAGGTACCCGCAGCGATATCCGAACCCGAGGGCCGCGGAGGTTTCCGGTTCGTAGGTCAGGGCAGCGTCGTTCAGCCGCAGCTTGTCCAGCGCGTCCCGCAGCAACGGGTAATCCGACCCGTCCAGCGGGTACAGCCCGGAGTAGACCATCGGCTTGGGCTCCCGGTACCCACCCAGCGGGACGGTGGCACCCTTCAGCGCGGACGTCACCGTGTCACCGACCTTGGACTGCCGGACGTCCTTCACCCCGGTGATCAGGTAGCCGACCTCGCCCACGCCCAGGCCGATGGTGGGGATCGGCTCCGGCGAAATCACGCCGACCTCGAGCAGTTCGTGTACGGCGCGGGTGGACATCATCTGGATCCGCTCGCGGGGGGTGATCTTGCCGTCGATCACCCGGATGTAGGTGATCACCCCGCGGTAGATGTCGTAGACCGAGTCGAAGATCATCGCCCGCGCGGGCGCATTGGCGTCACCAACGGGGTGCGGGATCTCGGCGACCACCTTGTCCAGCAACACCTCGACCCCGGCGCCGGTCTTCCCGGACACCCGCAGGATGTCGTCCGGCGAGCCACCCAGGATGTGCGCGATCTCCTCCGCGTACCGCTCCGGCTGGGCCGCCGGCAGGTCGATCTTGTTCAGCACCGGGATGACCGTCAGGTCGTTCTCCAGCGCCAGGTACAGGTTCGCCAGGGTCTGCGCCTCGATGCCCTGCGCTGCGTCGACCAGCAGCACCGCGCCCTCACAGGCCGCCAGCGACCGGGACACCTCGTAGGTGAAGTCGACGTGCCCCGGGGTGTCGATCAGATGCAGGATGTACTCGGTCTTGACGCCGTCCGGTCCGGTGACCGCCCACGGCAGCCGCACGTTCTGCGACTTGATGGTGATGCCGCGCTCCCGCTCGATGTCCATCCGGTCCAGGTACTGGGCGCGCATGGCGCGGCCCTCCACGACCCCGGTGGCCTGCAGCATGCGGTCGGCGAGGGTCGACTTGCCGTGATCGATGTGCGCGATGATGCAGAAGTTCCGGATCAGCTCCGGTGGGGTGAACGTGCGGTGCGCGCGCGCTGCTGGGTTCCCTGAGGTCACGAACATCATTTCCGGTGAAGGGGCGAGGACGGCTCCCATCGTCCCACGCCGGGTGGCCCCGCCGGATCAAACTCGGTCGCAGTGGCGGACCGGTCGGTCGTAGCGTGCCGGGCATGGCGATGTTCGTGATGGTGCGTCGTGTCCGGGTACGGCCGGCGACGGCGGGCGCCGCGGAGCAGGCGCGACTGGGGTTGGCATCGGCTCACTGCTGACTGGGCGGACCGCATCGTCGGCGGTGCGGGTGTGCGTCCTGGCGATCTGGTGCTCGATCTGGGCGCCGGCACCGGCGCGCTGACCGCTCCGCTCGTCCGCGCACTGGTCCGGTTGCTGCTCAGCCACGACCGGATGCTGGCCGCGGATCTGGTGCTGCAGACCGCGGCCGCCCGGCGGTTGGCCGCCGACCCGCCCGGCCGGCACGCGCGGGGGTACCAACTGGTAATCGGCTCGAGCATCCCCAGGAGGGCCTTCGTTCCGCCACCGACGGTCGATTCCGTGCTGCTGCGGATCCGGAAGTTGTAGTCACGACGCGGTCAATTGGCTGTCGGTTTTCGCCAGTGGTGACGGGCGAACTCACTGCAACCGGTAGCGCAGGTGGGTGACGTTCGGCCCATCCACCACCCGCACGATGCTGCCGGTATGACCGGGTTCGCCGGGCAGGAACAGCGGGATGCCGTCCCCGACCAGGACCGGCACCAGATGTAGCTGCAGCTCGTCGACGAGGCCCAGGGCCAGCATCTGGCGGGCGACGTCGGCTCCCCCGCCGACCGTCACCCACTTCTCGCCGGCGGCCGCCCGCGCCAGTTCCACGGCTCGGGGAATGCCGTCGGTGACGAAGGTGAAGTCGACGCTGCCGCCGACGGGCGTCGGCGGCGGCCGGTGCGTCAGGACGAAATGCTTGACGTGATAAGGGGTGTCGTCCCAGCCCGCGTCCTCGCCGGTGCCGTATGCACCCCGCCCGATGACGATCGCGCCGGTGGTCTGCACCAGTTCCTCGACGATCGGGGCACTGGCCGCCGACGGCGCGAAATACCAGTCGTAGAGCCCGACGTCGGCGCCCTCTGGCCCGCCGACGAACCCGTCCAGCGAGATCGCCATGTCCAACAGCACTCCGGCCATCGCCCGCGCGCTCCTTCGATCGGATTGTCCTGACCACAGTCTGACCACGACGCCAGCCGAACTCATCGGCGCGGACAAACCCCGGCACATCGGACGGCCCACATCGGATGGCCAACATCGGATGGCACAGTATTTGCCATGACATCCCTGGCCATCATCGGAGCGCACGTCGTCCCGATCGACGGCGAGCCGTTCGACGGCACCGTGCTGATCTCCGACGGGCGGATCGCCGCCCTCGGCCCCACCGTCACCATCCCCGCTGACGCCCGCGTGCTGGATGCCGGCGGCCACTGGTTGCTGCCGGGGTTCATCGACGCGCACACGCACCTGGGCGTGCACGAGGAGGGCGAGGGCTGGGCCGGCAGCGACACCAACGAGCTGACCGATCCGGTGACCGCATCGGTGCGGGCCTTGGACGCCATCAATCCCGCCGACATCGGCTTCGACGACGCGCTGGCGGGCGGGATCACCGCGGCGAACGTCAACCCCGGCTCGGGCAATGCGATCGGCGGGCTGACCGTCGCCGTGCACACCCACGGCCGGACGGTCGATGAGATGGTGCTGCGGTCCCCGTCCGGACTCAAGTCGGCGCTGGGCGAGAACCCGAAACGGGTGTACGGCGAGAAGAAGCAGACCCCGTCGACCCGGTTGGGCACCGCCGCGGTAATCCGCACGGCGTTCGTCGATGCGCAGAACTACCTGGACAAGCACGCCAACGCCGAACCCGGGAAGCCGCCCCCGTCAAGGGATCTCACGCACGAAGCGATCGGGCTGGTGCTGCGCCGGGAGATCCCGTGGCGGCAGCACTCGCACCGCGCCGACGACATCGCCACGGCGGTCAGGATCGCCGAGGAGTTCGGGTACCAGTTGGTGATCGACCACGGCACCGAGGCGCACCTGATCGCGGACCTGTTGGCCGCCAAGGGCATTCCGGTGCTGATCGGGCCGCTGTTCACCACCCGCTCGAAGGTCGAGCTGCGGAACCGCTCACTGGCCAACCCCGGCAAGCTGGCGGCGGCTGGGGTGGAGATCTCGATCATCACCGACCATCCGGTGGTGCCGATCAACTTCCTGGTGCACCAGGCGACCCTGTCGATCAAGGAGGGCCTGGACCGGGAGACTGCACTCCGGGCGATCACCATCAACCCCGCCAGGGTGATGGGCCTGGACGGCCGCCTCGGCTCGATCACTGTCGGCAAGGACGCCGATCTGGTGCTCTGGAGCGGCGATCCGCTGGACGTGCTGCAGCGGGCGCTGACGGTGTTCATCGGCGGCCGTGAGGTCTACTCCTGGGATGCCGACTCGCGGACGGGCATCGTCGCGGCTCGGTGAGTCGCGGTTCGCTCGGCTGCTCGTTGCGTGTTCGCTGGGCAACGGGCCTTCGCGCAGGTCAGTGCGCCGGCGCGCGCCCGACCCGCAGCGCTCCGACGATCAGTGGGACCTGCAGCGGCAGCCGAGCCCACGCGATCGCCTGGAACCACCATGGCTTGGAACCGGAGCGCAGCGCCATCGACACGTTCGCCGGAAAAACCGCCGCGAACAGCGCGGCGCTGGCCGGACCGGCCAGTCGGCGGGTGGCCGGGTAGGCGAGCAAACCGGCGCACAGCAGTTCCGCCGCCCCGCTGATCGCCACCAGCTCCTCCGGGTGCGGCAGCGTGCGCGGCACAATCGCCACGAACGGCTTCGGCCGAACGAAATGCAGCACACCCGATGAGGTCAGCAGCAGGATCAGGAACAGCCTGATGCGGTTCGTGGTGATCATCGGACCATCGTGCCGGTCCAAGGCGGTTACCGTGGCCGGGACCATGCGCACCCTCAAGCTCCAACGCCGAACGAGCCTCGTCCGCGCGGTCACCACAGCGGCACTGACGGCTGTACTGACGGGACGTGATCGCAGGGTGCGGAACGGACCCGGCTCCGCCCGTTCCGCCCACGCCGGCGACAACCCAGCCGTCGCTCACTGATTCCGCGTCGCCGCTGGTCTCACCGACCGTCACCGCCCCGACAGCACCCGCTTCGTCGCTGACCCAGTCACCGGCACTATCGCCCGGGTCACCGGCCCCATCACCCGGGTCTCCGGCCCCATCGAGGGCCGGCGATACCCCGTCGGCTCCGGCGACCGCACTCGCGCCTTCCGCACCGGTGCCGCTCACCACGGCGACACCGGGCACCGCGTTGCCCGCCGTCGGCATCGCCGGCGTCAACGACCCGCAATGCCGGTCGGATGCGCCACCGGTCGTGTTGCTGCACGGCACGTTCTCCACCGTCGCGTCCAATTTCGGGGCGATGGTGCCGGCGCTCCGCTCGTCCGGACGCTGTGTCTTCGCGATCGGGTACGGCGACAACGGCACCGGGCCGGTGGAAACATCGGCAGCGGAAGTCGCCGCGTTCATCCGGACGGTGCTGCGGGTCACCGGCGCCGATCAGGTCGACGTCGTCGGGTACTCGCAGGGCGGACTGGTCCTCCGGACCGCGTTGCGCGACGACGGAATCGCCGATGCAGTTGGCACTGCGGTGTTGATCGCACCGTCCTTCCACGGCACGGACTCCGCACTGCTGGCATCGCTTCCCGGTGGCATCTGCCCGGCCTGTGAGGACCAGCGAGCCGGGTCGGCGCTGCTCGAACGGCTGGCCCGCGGCGGCGACCTGGACGGCGACGTGCGCTACGCGGTGGTCTCGACCAGCAGGGACACGGTGGTCACCCCGGTTGCGTCGCAGGTCCCGGTCGGACCGGCGGATCGGGTCAGCGCGTTGCTGCTGCAGCAGCGGTGCCCGGCCGACACCGTCGACCATGTTCACCTGCCGGCCGATCCGGCGGTGATCGCGTGGACGGTCGCGACGCTGGACGCACGGGGCCGGCCTGATCCGGACGCGGTGCAGTGCTCCTGACGCCCGGTCGGCCACGCAGGCATCGGCCCGGGGATTTGGGTGCCTGGCGACGCTGCTGGTAATCTCGAAGATCGCGTGCGTCGCGGGAGCTAGGCATCGCGGCAGCAGACCGATATCAAACCCAGGTCATCACTGACCGACACCGAAGAAACGAAGGCAATCCGGCGTGGCCAATATCAAGTCCCAGATCAAGCGCATCCGGACCAACGAAGCTGCGCGCCTGCGCAACAAGTCGGTGAAGTCGGCCCTCAAGACGGCTGTTCGCCGGGTGCGGACCGCCGTGGACGCGGGCGACAAGGCGACCGCGCAGGCCGAGCTGGTCACCGCGTCGCGCAGCCTGGACAAGGCAGTGTCCAAGGGCGTCATCCACGCCAACCAGGCCGCGAACCGCAAGTCGGCGCTGGCCCACCAGGTCAACGCGCTCTGACCCAGCCCCGCTGATCCAGCGGGTCGCGCCCTGACCCGTCAGGGCAGGTGAGCCCCCGTCGGTGCAGGGGAGTTCCAGTCGGTGCCGGTGAGCGTCAGTCGGATCCACCCACCATCGCAGCCCGCGGGATGCATCCCGCCGCACGTCCGACACGTTCCCGGTCGGCTCTCGCCGGCCGGGTTCTTTGCGTCCGCGGTAGCGCCGATGGACCGCTGATGTCGCGCCTCCCCGATCCAGCAACCGCCGCCACGCCGTGCGCCCCGGCCGTGTGCAAGACCTCCTGCGCCGTGTGCGGCTACCTCCTCCGCCGTGCCGCCACCAGGTCCATCACCGCCTTCTCGAGCGCGTAGTCAGGATCCGCGGCCGCGCCCTTGACGGAGGCGTTCAGGTCCGCCACCAGCGCCATCCCCACCGCCAACCCGGCCGGTGACCATCCCCTCGCGGCGGTCCGCGCCTTGTCGATCTTCCACGGCGGCATGCCCAGCTCGGCGGCCAGCGCGTAGGAGTTACCCGGTCGCGCGCCGGACACCTTGGCCACCGTGCGGATGCCGTCGGCCAGCGCGTCCGCGATCAGCACGGGCGCCACACCGACCCCTTCCGCCCAGCGCAGCGACTCCAGCGCCGCGGGCAGGTCGCCGGCGACGACCGCGTCGGCGATGGTGAACCCGGTGACCTCGGCACGGCCGCGGTAGTACCGGTGCACGGCGCTCTCGTCGACCATGCCGTCGGTGTCAGCGACCATCTGACTGGCCGCGGACGCCAACTCCCGCAGGTCGGAGCCCACCGCGTCGACCAGCGCGGCGACGGCGTCGGGCGTCGTCGTGCCCCCTGCCCGCTTGATCTCGGTGCGGACGAAGTCGATCCGTTCGGCCGGTTTGGTGATCTTGTTGCAGACCAGCACGGCCGCTCCTGCCTTGGTCAGCGCGTCGGCCAGCTGCTTGTTCCGAGCGCCGCCGGCATGGTGGACCACCAACGTCACCGCGTCCACAGGGTCCGCCGCGTAGGCGATCAGCGCCGCGGCGAGTTCCTTGGATGATTCCTGGGCGCCCCGGATGACGACCACCCTGGGTTCGGCGAACAGGCTGGGCGCCACCAGATCGGCGAACTCGCCCGGCGAGAGTCCGCCGGCCACCGATTCTCGGCGCTCGACGTCGGGATCGATCCGCCGGGCCGCCGCCGTGGTCCGGTGCACCGCCCGATCGACGAGCAGCGACTCGTCCCCGCTGATCAGCACCAGCGGCGGGGGCGCGCCGGAACCAGAGCCGGCGGACGCAGCGGTGGAACTCACCGGGTCATCGTGCCAGTCGGGTCCGACAGTCGGCGCCAGCCGGGGGTCATCAGCGGATCGCACCGGGCGCGAGGATCGCATGCACGCCGACCACCTGGTTGACCATCTGCGTCACCCGCAGGTCGACCGCGACGCTGCACAACGCGATCGAGGTGGGCCGGTCCCAGCCGCGCAGCCTGCCGAGCAGCGCGATCATGCCTTCCATCGCCGAGAACGCGGCGTCGTCCAGGGTGTCGCCAAGGCCCATGGCGACCCAGCCCGCCGGAGTCTTGGCCACCGGTCCGGCAATCGGCCAGTCGTCCCGGAGTCCGACGGTCAGGTCGACCCGGTCCATCGGGCATTCGATCGCGGTGCCGGCGACCTCGCCGTCGCCCTGGACGCCGTGCCCGTCACCGACCGACAACAGCCCACCGTCCACCCCGATCGGCAGGTAGAGGGTGCTGCCGGCCACCAGTTCCCGGCAGTCGAGGTTCCCGCCGAACCGGCGTGGCGGGATGGTGGAGTGCGGACCTGGCTCCGGCGGCGGCATGCCCATCACCCCCAGGAACGGACGGAGCGCGACCGTGTGGCCGTGCTGGTTCCGGGCGGTCATCGCCTCCGGGTCCAGCGTCCAGGTGTGGATGACGCCGTCATCGACGATGCCGTACCGCTCGTTCAGGGCGCTGGGCCAGCCACCGGCCACGCAGGTTCCCCAGCGGGCCGGCACCAGCGCGTCCACCCGCACCTCGAGCATCATTCCGGGTCGGGCACCGCGCACCGCGATCGGGCCGGTCAGCGCATGCCCGGCGCCCTCGGTGTACTCGGGAACCCGGGGCCGTTCGGGAAAGGGACCGCCCTGGTAGGGGCCGGCGGACCACCATGAATCAAGGGTGCTCAGCGTCACCGCGTCCCCTGGGTCGATGGTGACGACCGGCCGTCGGTCGGCGGAGAAGTCGCCGTGCAGCGCGGCGCCCGCGCCCTGGATGACCACCCGGCCCTTACCTTCAGACACCGGCGGCACTCCCGGCCACCGCGGTGCGGGCGATGTCGCAGGATCCCTCGCCCGGTACAGCCAATCGGGCTGCGGGCAAAGGATTCTCGAGCCGGCCGACGGTCGGCGCGTTCGCGGACCTGACATCCGCTCCGGAATCGACGTCCAACACCCGTTGCACCGCGGCCAGGTCGGCGGCGTCCGGGTCGCGGTCGGTCAACAATTCCGTGGCCAGGTTCATGGGTTTTCTTCCGGGTTCCGGGACGACCTCGGCCGGCGAACCGAGCGGGCGCCAGGGTATGACCGCGCCTCGCCGACCATCCAGTCATTTCCGGTCGCATCATTTCCGGCCGCGCCGGGCTGGCACACTGCCGCACATGGACCGCATGCGCAACGACGCCGCCGTAGCCGAGCCAGCCATCGCCGAGCCAGTCATCGCCGAGCCCGCAGTCGTTGCCGCCCGGCGGGGCAGGCCGATCGCCCGCGCGATCGCCGGGGTCGTGACGCTCGGCGTCCTGGCCTTGCTCGGTGCCTGCGCGTCGTCCTCGACTGGATCGGCCGGTAGTTCGTCGCCCAGCAGCCCCCCGGCGGGCAGCGTGAGTTGCGACTACGTCCCTGACGGGCAGGCCGCCAAGGCCGTTGACCCACCTCCGGCCGTCGAGCCGGCAACCGGCACGGCGACCGCGACGATCGAGGTGTCCGGGGCCGCGTCCGGCCCGCTGACCGTCGCACTCGACCGTGCCGCCACGCCGTGCACGGTCGGTAGCTTCGTTCACCTTGCCCAGTCCGGCTATTTCGACGGCACCCCGTGCCACCGGCTCACCTCGTCCGTGACGTTGCACGTCCTGCAGTGCGGGGATCCGTCGGGAACGGGAAGCGGTGGACCGGGTTACAGTTTCGCGGACGAGACCGACCCCGGAATGACTTATCCCGCCGGCACTCTCGCGATGGCGAACGCCGGCCCGGACACGAACGGCTCGCAGTTCTTCCTCGTCTACGAGGATTCCAGCCTGCCGCCGGATTACACGGTGTTCGGCACGGTGACCGGCGGACTTGACGTCGTCACCAAGATTGCCGCACAGGGCACCACGTCCGGCGACGACGGCGAGCCGGTGCAGCCCGTGACCATCTCGTCGGTCGCGATCTCATAGCCGGCAACGGACTCGGCACCGCGGCCGCAATGAATCGGCTGGCTCGACGACCCCGCAGAGTCAGCCCCGGAGAGTCAACCCTGCGCACACCGTGTGACCAAGACGGTCCTTGTCGAACCAGCCACGTACGCTACGATGGCCGAACAACTGAATAACCCACTCATCCAGAGGGGCAGAGGGATACGGCCCGATGAAGCCCCGGCAACCACTGTCGATGATCTTTTTCTCGTGACGGCATTGCGCCGGTAGCGAGGCCGTCGATAGCAGGTGCCACATCCGTCCCGCACCAGCGGGAAAGATGAGGAAAGGCCTCGCCATGACTGCTGTCCTGCCCACCCTGCACACCCCCGACTCCGCCGCGCCCGCGGTCGACCTCGGGCCCGCCGTCGCGCTGTCCTGTCGCGAATGCGGTCACCGCATCGATCTCGGACCGTTCTATGCGTGTACCGAGTGTTTCGGTCCGCTCGAGGTCGCCTACGAGTTCGCCCTGTCCGGCGAGGCGCTGCGCGCGAGGATCGAAGCCGGGCCCACCAACATCTGGCGGTACGCCCCGCTGCTGCCGGTGCCGAGCGGTGTCGCCGACACACCGAACATCAATCCCGGCTGGACCAAGCTGATCCGCGCCGACAACCTTGCCCGCGAGCTGGGCATGAAGCGGCTCTGGGTGAAGGACGATTCGGGCAACCCGACGCACTCCTTCAAGGACCGGGTCGTCGCCGTCGCGCTGGCCGCCGCTCGCGAGCTCGGGTTCTCCGTGCTGGCCTGCCCGTCCACCGGCAACCTGGCCAACGCGGTGGCCGCCGCCGCCGCCCGCGCCGGCATCCGTTCGGTGGTGCTGATTCCCAGCAACCTCGAGCAGCAGAAGATCCTCACCACGGCCGCGTACGGCGGCACCCTGGTCGCGGTCGACGGCAACTACGACGACATCAACCGGCTGGCCGGCCAGATCGCGGCCGAGCAGGAGGACTGGGCGTTCGTCAACGTCAACGTCCGGCCGTACTACGCCGAGGGGTCCAAGACGTTGGGCTTCGAGGTGGCCGAGCAGCTGGGCTGGCGGCTCCCGGAGCAGGTCGTCATCCCGATCGCCTCGGGCGCGCAATTGGTCAAGGTGGACAAGGGTTTCACCGAGCTCGGCACGCTCGGCCTGGTGGATCCGACGCCCTACAAGGTGTTCGGTGCCCAGGCGACCGGATGCTCTCCCGTGTCGGCGGCATTCAAGGCGGGCCATGACACCGTCCTGCCGGTGCGCCCGAACACCGTCGCCAAGTCGCTGGCCATCGGAAACCCGGCCGACGGCCCCTACGTGCTGGACGTCACCCGGCGCACCGGCGGTGCCGTCGAGGATGTCAGCGATGACGAGATCATCGACAGCATCAAGCTTCTGGCCAGGACCGAGGGCATCTTCGCGGAAACCGCCGGCGGCGTCACGGTTGCCGTGCTGCGCAAGCTGCTGGCCACCGGCCAGCTCGACCCGGATGCGGAGACCGTCATCTTCAACACCGGCGACGGGCTGAAGACCCTCGACGCGATCGCGAACGTCGTCGGCCCCACCGCCACCATCGCCCCCACCCTGGCCGCCTTCGAACAGGCCGGCCTCGCCTAGCCCTTCGTGGCGCGGAGCCGAGCGGCGCATGGGTGGGGCGGGGGACGCCGAGAACGGCTCAGGCGGGGTGGCCGGTGACGTGCGCGCCGTCGGCCACGTCCTGTGACTTGGAGATGTCGATCCCGAACAGGGTGTGCAGGGCCTGCACATAGTCGGCGCTGTCGCCGGTGCGGGCGAGTTCCTTGGCGCGCAGCGTCGGGGTGTGCAGCAAGGACTGGGTCACCCGGTGCAGGGCCAGCTCGACGTCGCCGGCGACGTCGGCGGGGTACTTGGCCCGCAGCCGTGCGACCTCCTTCTCCACCGCCGCCGAAATGTGCTGCCGCAGCGCAACAACGGCCGGGTCGATCCTGCGCTGGGCGAGCTGGTCCTCGAAGTCGGAGACGGCGGCGATGACGATGTCCTGGGCGTCGGTGACGGCGTCCCGGTGGGCGGGGTCGGCCTGCTCGGCCACCGTGTAGAGGTCGACCAACCGCACCCCGGGAACCGTCCGCGCGCCCGGGGAAAGGTCCGACCGCAACGCCAGATCGATCACCGGCAGCGGCCGGTCGCGGTGCGCCACCACGTCTTTCAGCAGCACCT
Organism: uncultured Actinomycetota bacterium; assembly: GCA_963709895.1. Taxonomy (GTDB): domain Bacteria; phylum Actinomycetota; class Actinomycetes; order Mycobacteriales; family Nakamurellaceae; genus Nakamurella. The sequence continues at coordinate 470,498 of CAVPYD010000029.1, forward strand.
CGTCGAGAGTCGGGGCGCTGGCTCCACTGCAGGTAACGACCAGGTCGGCGGCGACGAGCGCGGCGGGCAGTTCGTCGGGCAGCACCACCGTGGCGTCGTGCCGCACCGCGAACGCCGGCGCTCGCCCGCTGGGCGAGAAGACCGCGAGATCGGTGCATCCCCGTGCCCGTAGTTCCGCGGCGACCACCCGGGCGTACGCGCCCGTCCCGATCACCAGCGCCCGGGAACCGGCCAGGGTCGATCCCGCGCTGGCGGTGTCGGACGCTCCGAGCAGCACACCATCGGCGTCGTCGGCCAACGCGATGTCCAAAGCGACGGAGGCCACGGAACGGCCGGCAGCGCCCAACCCGGTGACGGTGGCGACCCGCTTGGCGGTCCGGGCCGCGGTCTGGAACAGCAGGTTGATCGGCGCCGAGGTCGTGCGCGCGGCCTGGGCATCCCGGAAGGCGCGGGCGATCTGCCCGGCGATCTCTGCCTCGCCGACCACCATCGAGTCGAGCCCGGCGGTCACCGAGAACAGATGGGCGGCGACCGGCGCACCGACCCGCACCTTCAACAACGTGACGACGTCCTCCGTGCGCATCCCAGCGGTCTCGGCGATCACCTCGCCGACCGCGTCGATCGCGTCGTGGAAACGGGCGGCGTCCAGGTAGATCTCCAGCCGGTTGCAGGTCGAGACCAGCACCACCGCTGCGACCGGGGAATCCGCCCGCGCGGACAACGCAGCCAGGCCGGAGCTGAGCTCTTCGGTGCGGGCCGCCAGCCGTTCCAACTGAGTCAGCTCGAGGTCGTGGTGACTCGCACCGAGAACCGTGAGCATGCGTCGGATGCTACCTGTGACGAACGGTCTACCGGTATGAAGGCAAGCCTCACTTAAGCCATCGACAACGCTGTGACCTGCGAAAATTCGTCGATGTGAGTTCCCGACCGCCCACCCGCACAGCGCGCAGCCCGGCCGAACGCCACCCGGGCATTGATCCCCGGCGGCGGTGGGTCGCGCGCCGGGGCAGGACGTCCACCGCCGTCGGCCGGTCCGTGAACGGGTCGGTGAGACGATGGGCGAACCATGTCATCGACCTCCTCGCTCAGCAACCTGTCGACCACTACGTCCGCCGCCACGTCAACGGTGCTGCCCCCGACCGCCGCATCCGGCGACCTGCCGGACGGCAAAGGCGTGCTCGACAACCCCCCGCCCGACACCAACTCGCTGCCCGACACCCACCCACTGCGCGACGGTCGCACGACAGGTTCGGCGCTGCTGGCCGCCTATCGCGGGACGCGCCCAGACCGGCGTCCGGTGTGGTTCATGCGGCAGGCCGGCCGCTCGCTACCGGAGTACCGGCGGGTGCGGGCCGGCACCGGCATGCTCGAGGCCTGCCTGACCCCTGACCTGGCCACCGAGATCACCCTGCAGCCGGTGCGCCGGCACGGCGTGGATGCCGCGATCCTGTTCAGCGACATCGTGGTCCCACTGCGGCTGGCCGGGGTGGGCGTCGAGATCGTCGCCGGCACCGGGCCGGTGGTGGACCAACCGGTGCGGTCCGCCGCCGACGTCGCGGCGCTGCCCCCGCTGGACCCGGCGGCGCTGGCACCGATCACCCGGGCCGTGGCCGACACCACAGCCGCGCTCGGGTCGACCCCGCTGATCGGCTTCGCCGGCGCGCCATTCACCGTCGCCTCGTACCTGGTCGAGGGCGGGCCGAGCCGAGAACACCTGCGCACCAAGGCCTTGATGCACGCCGACCCACAAACCTGGCACGCTCTGGCCGGCTGGGTGGGCGACATCACCTCGGCGTTCCTGCGAGCCCAGGTTTTGGCCGGGGCATCGGCGCTGCAGCTGTTCGACTCCTGGGCCGGTGCGCTGTCGTTGGCCGACTATCAGGCTTTCGTGGCGCCGTACTCGGCACGCGTCCTCGCCTCCGTCGCCGACCTGGGCGTGCCCAGGGTGCATTTCGGTGTCGGCACCGGCGAATTGCTGGTGGCCATGCGGGACGCCGGCGCGGACGTCATGGGTATCGACCATCGGGTCGGACTGGACGTCGCGAACGCCAGGCTCGGCGGCGCCACCCCGTTGCAGGGCAACATCGACGCGGCGCTGCTGTTCGCCGGCCGAAAGGCGTTGCACGCGCACGCCGCCGACGTCATCCGGCGCGGGGATCAGGCGCCCGGTCACGTGGTCAATCTCGGCCACGGCGTGCCACCGGACACCGACCCGGACGTGCTCACCGAACTGGTCGAGTTCGTCCACCGCCATCCGTGACCGACCCGGTTGCGGCGCCGGTGGTGGTGATCGGGGCCGGCATCGCCGGTCTGGTCGTCGGGTGGGAGTTGGCCCGCGCCGGCCACCGGCCGGTACTGCTGGAGGCCGGTGACGCGGTCGGCGGGGTGCTGTCCGCGCACCGGGTCGGCGGCCTGGTGCTGGACGCCGGAGCAGAGTCGTTCGCCACCACCCGACCGTCGGTGGCCGAGCTGATCGACGAGATAGGCCTGCAGGCACAGGTGGTGACGCCGAACCCGGTCGGAGCGTGGGTGCGGCACCCGGGCGGCTCCGCGCCGCTGCCGACCGGGGGCCTGCTGGGCATCCCCGCCCGCCCCTGGGCCGCTGACGTCCGCCGCGTCCTCGGGCCGATCGGATCGGCCAGGGCGTGCCTGGACCTGGCCCTGCCGCGCATCTCGGCGGAGCGTGCGGCGGGCTCGCTCGGCGCACTGGTCCGCGCCAGGATGGGTGGCCGGGTGCACGACCGGCTGGTGGAACCGGTCGCCGGAGGTGTCTACGCGGCGGACCCCGATGACCTCGAGATCCGCACCGTCGCACCGGGTCTGACCGACGCGCTGGCCGCCGGCGGGTCGCTGTCCAGCGCCGTCCGCGGGCTCCGTGGCAACAGCCCGCGGCCGGGCAGCGCAGTCGCCTCGCTCGCCGGCGGGATGCACACTCTCGCTGCCGCACTCGGCGCCGCCATCACAGGCGCCGGTGGCACCGTTCGACTGTCGACCAGGGTCACCCGGGTCGAGGCCGCGCCGAGCGGGTGGACGGTTGTCGTCACCGGCGGTCCACCGATCCGCACCCAACGGCTGGTCGTCGCGACGCCCGGCACGATCACCGACGAACTGCTCGCCGGGATGCCCGACCTCCCAGGACGCGGCGCGCTGCAGTCGCCGGCAACCGAGGTGCTGCTGTGCACGCTGGTCGTCGACGACCCGCGGTTGGACCGGGCTCCGCGCGGCACGGGGGTGCTGGTGGCGAGCGCTCCCACCGGCGTCCGAGCGAAGGCGCTCACCCACGTGACCGCCAAATGGGCGTGGCTGGCCGACCTCGCCAGCCCCGGCCGGCACGTGCTGCGGCTGTCCTACGGGCGGGGCGACGGGACGGATCTGCCCGCGGAGAAAGACCTTCCTGGCATCGCCCTGGCGGACGCCTCGACGCTGCTGGGCGTCGAACTCGCGGCGCCCAGCGTGCTGGACGCGGCGGTGGTGCGGTGGTCCTCCGCGCTACCCGTGCCGGCGCCCGGGCACGCGGCCATGGTGTCGGCGTTGCGGTCAGCGCTCGTCCCGCGGGGCATTGAGGTCGTCGGCAGCGCGGTGGCCGGGACCGGGTTGGCCGCGGTGGTCGCGGATGCCAGGACGGCGGCCGACCGGCTGCTCGGCGCCCAGCGGGAAACCCGGACACGGACCGGAACGGGCTCGGCAGCGGTCTGCGCGCTGCCGCCCGGCATCGAGCCCACCGCCGGCTGAGAGAGGATGGAGCCATGACCGAGCATTCAGCGCCTTCCGCCGACAGTGCAGTGCCGCAGCCAGGGCCCGCTCGCACCCGGCCCACCGCCCGCGAGATCAACGCGCAGATCCGCTATACCGCCTTCGCCGTGTATTCCCGGGCCGGCGAACTGGACGCCCCGCAGGACAAGGCCACCGCCGAGCTGGTCGACCTGGTCGCCGCCCTCGACGAGCAGGACGTCACCCTCCGCGGCTTCTACGACGTCTCGGCGATGCGCGCGGATGCCGACCTGATGGTGTGGTGGCACTCCTCGACCGCTGAGGCCCTGCAATCCGCGACCCGGGCACTGCGCCGGACCTCGGTGGGCCGGACCCTCGCCCCGTCGTGGTCCGCGATGGGCCTGCACCGTCCCGCCGAGTTCAACAAGGGTCACATCCCGGCGTTCCTGACCGGTGCACCGGCGAAGAACTGGGCCACCGTCTACCCGTTCGTGCGGTCCTACGAGTGGTATTTGCTTCCGGACGAGGAACGCCGCGGGATGCTCGTGGAGCACGGCATGATGGGCCGCGAATACGATCAGGTGCTGTCCAACACGGTGGCCGCGTTCGCCCTCGGCGACTACGAATGGCTGCTGGCGCTGGAAGCGGACGAGTTGCACGACACCGTCGATCTGATGCGGCACCTGCGCGCGTCCGGCGCGAGACGTCATGTGCGGGAGGAGATCCCGTTCTTCTCCGGGCGTCGGGTGGACGAGGCCGGCGTCGTCGAGGTGGTGGCGTGACGACCGGGCCGTTGCTGTCCGATCCGGCTCCTCCACATGACCCCGTCGCTGACAGTGCGCCTGACAGCACGGCTGACTGTGCCTCCGACGTCCCGGCGCCGCTGCACGCCGGGTACGACGCCGTGCTGCTGGCCGGGTTCGGCGGCCCGGAGGGTCCCGATGACGTGATGCCGTTCCTGCGCAACGTCACCCGCGGCCGGGGCATCCCGGAGGAGCGGCTGATCGAGGTCTCCCATCACTACCTCGCGCTCGGCGGCGCCTCCCCGATCAACGAGCAGAACCGGGCGCTGCGAGACGCGCTGTCGGTCGAGTTGGTCAGTCGCGGCCGCGACCTCCCGGTGCTGTGGGGCAACCGGAACTGGGATCCCTACCTGGCCGATGTGATCCGCGACGCCCACCGCGACGGGCGTCTCAGGTTGCTCGGCCTTGCCACCTCTGCCTACTCGTCGTATTCGTCCTGCCGGCAATACCGGGAGGACTTCGGGATGGCCTTGTCCGCCACCGATCTGGTCGGCGAGGTGCGCATCGACAAGATCGCCCCGTACCACCACCGCGCGGGCTTCGTGGCACCGTTCGTGGACGGCACGGCCGCGGCGCTGCGGGCCGCAGGCGAGGCGGGCATCGAGATCGCCGACCTGGAAATCGTTTTCACCACCCACTCGATCCCGCGGGTGATGGCGGACACCTCGGGATCCGCCGCCCTCGGCGACCACGGCCCGGGCGGAGCCTATGTCAGGCAACATCTTTCGGTCGCTCGCGCGGTGATCGACGGCGTCACCGCACGGGCCGGTGACGTGCCGCACTGGCAATTGGCTTACCAGTCGAGGTCCGGTCCGCCGTCCGTGCCCTGGCTGGAGCCCGACATCAACGATGTGATCAACGATCTCGCCGCGGCGGGACGTCGCGGGGTCATCGTGGTGCCCATCGGCTTCGTCTCCGACCACGTCGAGGTGGTCTGGGACCTGGACAACGAGGCCGCCGAAACCGCCGCCGCGCACGACCTGTTCTTCGCCCGGGTGGGCACCCCGGGCACCGATCCGAGGTTCGTCTCGGCGCTGGCCGATCTCGTCGAGGAGCGGCTGGACCAACAGGCTGGCCCCACAGACCCCGATCCCACCCGTCCCGATCGTGTGACGGGACTGCCGCGCCGCCCGGACTTCTGCGCCACCGGTTGCTGCGTGAACTCCCGGGTCACCCGGCCGACCACCGCCGCGGTCGATTCGGCCGCCGACTGGAGCGGTGTGCAGGTCGACCCGGCGAGGCTGGTCGCCTCCGGGATCCGGGGGGCCGTCCAGGGATGACGAGGTGACCCCGAGGATTCTGTCGGTCGGCACCCGAGGCAGTGCGCTGGCGCTCGCCCAATCGGGCGTAGTCGCGTCAGTGCTGGCCGAGAATGCCGGTGGGATCAGCGATCTCGTCCACATCAAAACCGAGGGTGACGTCAACCCCGGACCGCTGGCGACCATCGGCGGCACCGGGATCTTCGTCACCGCGTTGCGCGCCGCCCTGCTGGCGGGTCGCGTCGACGTGATCGTGCACTCCTACAAGGACCTACCGACAGCGCCCGCCGACGGCCTGACCGTTGCGGCGGTGCCCGACCGGGAAGACCCGGCCGACGCGCTCTGCGCCCGAGACGGCCTCACCCTCGATCGGTTGCCCGCCGGCGCCAGGGTGGGCACCGGTTCGCCGCGCCGCGCCGCCCAACTGCTCCGGCGGCGTCCGGACCTGACGGTGGAGCCGATCCGCGGCAATGTGGACACCCGACTGCGGCTGGTGAGCGAGGGCGGGCTGGACGCGGTGGTGCTCGCGGTGTCCGGCCTGGCCCGGCTGGGCCGGACGGCGGCGATCACCCAGCGGCTCGGTCCTGACGTCATGCTGCCCGCGCCCGCGCAGGGCGCGCTGGCCGTCGAATGCCGGTCGGCGGACGTCGAGTCCGCGTGGTTCGCCGATGCCCTGCAGGCTCTCGATTCCGCCCCCACCCGCGCGGCGGTCACGGCCGAACGCAGCCTGCTGGCGACGCTGGAGGCGGGCTGTATCGCGCCGGTCGGCGCCCAGGCGGTGGTCCGGGACGGCGCGCTGACCCTGCACGGCGTGGTGCTGGCCCTCGACGGCAGCGACGAGATCCGCGCCGACACCACCGGGCCGGTTGCCAGCGCGGGTGAGCTGGGCCGGGAACTCGCCGAGGACATGCTGTCCTCCGGTGCGGCGAGCCTGCTGGGTGCGGTCCGATGACCAGGTCCCCGGACATCGGTGACCAGGCCAGCGATGTCACCAATGGCCCGCTGTCCGGCGCACGGGTGCTGGTGCCGCGCCCGGCCGGTCGCGGATCCGACCTGATCGACGCGTTGCAGCGCGCGGACGCTGAGGTCACCGCGGTGCCGCTGATCTCCATCGCCCCGCCGCCGGACACCGGCGCCCTCGATCTGGCGGTCCTGGCGCTCGCGTGCGGCGATTTCTCCTGGGTGGCGTTCACCTCCGTCAACGCCGTCAACTCCGTCGTCGAGCGGGCCCGTGCGCTGGCCCTCGATCCGATCGTGACCGCCGACACCCGGGTCGCCGCCGTCGGGCCGTCCACCGCGCAGGCGTTGCGGGACAACGGGATCCCGGTCGACCTGGTGCCGACGGGCGGCGGTTCGTCCGCGGCGCTGGCCGCGATCTGGCCCCGGCCGCACCCCGCGGAATCCGTGCTGCTCCCCCGTTCCGACATCGCCGCCAGCACCCTGCCGGACGCGTTGCTCGCGGCGGGGTACCGGGTGGACGCGGTGACCGCCTACCGCACCGTCGTCGAACCGGTGCCTGCCGAGCTGGCCGACCGGCTCGAGCACGGTGGCTTCGACGCGGTGCTGCTGACCGCACCGAGCATCGTCGCCGCGCTGGCCGGCGTGCGGGTGTCGCCGGGGACGATCGTCGGCGCGATCGGCAAACCCACCTCCGCGGCCGCCAGCACCGCCGGTCCCGCGGTGACGTTCACCGCCGACCGGCCCACCGCAGCGGCCCTTGCCCAGGGCCTGATCGACGCCTGGCAACGGCGTCCACCCGCACAGGAAAAGTGAGACCCTGCCATGACTTCTTCCGGATCGTTCCCGGCCGTCCGGCCCCGCCGGTTGCGCCGCACCCCCGCGCTGCGGCGGCTGGTGGCGCAGACCCGGCTAAACCCCGCCGACCTGGTGCTGCCGATGTTCGTCAAGGAGTCACTGACGGAGCCGGCGCCGCTGACCTCCATGCCCGGTGTGCTCCAACACACCAGGGATTCCCTCAAAGCCGCTGCCACCCAAGCCGTCTCGGCCGGGGTAGGCGGCCTGATGATCTTCGGGATACCCGAGGTGCGGGACGGGATCGGTTCGCAGGCCACCCATCCCGGCGGCATCCTGAACGTCGCACTGGCGGATATGCGCGCCGAGGTCGGTGGCTCCACCGTGCTGATGGCCGACCTGTGTCTGGACGAGTTCACCGACCACGGGCACTGCGGAGTGCTCACCGCGTCCGGTGCGGTGGACAACGACGCGACGCTGGAGCGGTACCGGGAGATGGCGGTCGCGCAGGCGACGGCGGGTGCGGATCTGGTCGGCACCTCGGGGATGATGGACGGGCAGGTCGGAGCCGTGCGGGCCGCCCTGGACGCCGCGGGCTTCATCGACACCGGCGTGTTCGCCTACGCGGCCAAGTACGCCTCGGCGTTCTACGGCCCGTTCCGGGAGGCGGTGGACTCGGCCCTGATCGGCGACCGGCGCAGCTACCAGCAGGACCCGGCGAACCGGCGGGAGGCGGCCCGCGAGGTCGCGTTGGACATCGCGGAGGGCGCCGACCTGGTGATGGTCAAGCCCGCGATGAGCTACCTGGACGTGCTGGCCGACGTCGCCGCGATGCCGGAGGTCACCGTTCCCGTTGCCGCGTATCAGGTCTCGGGCGAGTACGCGATGATCGAGGCGGCCGCGGCGAACGGCTGGATCGACCGGGACCGGGCAATCCTCGAGACCTTGACCTCGATCCGCCGGGCGGGCGCGCAGATCGTGCTGACCTACTGGGCGGCCGAGGTGGCGTCACACCTGACCGAGCAGTAGCACCGTTAGCAATCAGCACCAGCAGCGCCGGCACCGTAGCAATCACCGAACGAGGAGACCCCGCAGATGGCACAGCGCAGCAGCGCACCCGGCGAATCGAGCACGCTTCCCGGCCCGGCAACAGAGGTCGCGGGCGTCGAGCACGTGCCGGCCAGCGCGGCACTGTTCGCGCGGGCGCTGCAGGTCACCCCGGGCGGGGTGAACTCCCCGGTGCGGGCCTTCCGGTCGGTCGGCGGCACGCCGCGCTTCATGGTCTCCGGCTCGGGAGCCACGATCACCGACGCGGACGGCAACGACTACGTGGATCTGGTCGGTTCCTGGGGGCCGATGATCCTGGGTCATGCGCATCCCGCGGTGCTGGAGGCGGTGTCCGCCGCGGTGTCCAGGGGGCTGTCGTTCGGCACGCCGGGCGAGGGCGAGGTCGCATTGGCGGAGGAGATCGTCGCGAGAGTCGCTCCGGTGCAACAGGTTCGGCTGGTTTCCTCCGGCACCGAGGCCACCATGTCGGCGATCCGGCTGGCCCGCGGCTTCACCGGCCGGTCGAAGATCATCAAGTTCGCCGGTTGCTACCACGGGCACGTCGATGCCCTGCTCGCCTCCGCGGGTTCGGGCGTGGCGACGTTCGCGCTGCCGGACTCCGCGGGCGTCACCAAGGCCACCACGGCCGAGGTGATCGTGCTGCCGTACAACGATCTCGCCGCCGTGCGTGACGCGTTCGCCCGCCATCCCGGCGAGATCGCCGCCGTGATCACCGAGGCCGCGGCCGCGAACATGGGCGTCGTGCCGCCGCTGGCCGGCTTCAACGCCGGACTGGCCGAGGCGGCCCACGCCGACGGTGCGCTGCTGATCACCGACGAGGTGATGACCGGGTTCCGGGTGAGCCGGTCCGGCATGTACGGACTGGACGGCGCGCACGAGGGATGGTCGCCGGACCTGATGACCTTCGGCAAGGTGATCGGCGGCGGCCTGCCGGTCGGCGCGTTCGGCGGGCGCGCGGACATCATGAGCTACCTGGCGCCGGTCGGGCCGGTGTACCAGGCGGGCACGCTTGTCCGGGAACCCGATCGCCACCGCCGCCGGCCTGGCCACTCTGCGCGGCTGCACCGAGAGTGTCTACCAGCACCTGGACGAGACCGCCGGTGCTGTCGGCGATCTCGTGTCATCGGCGTTGGAGGCGGCCGGCGTGCCGCACCGGTTGCAGCGGGCCGGGAACCTGTTCTCGGTGTTCTTCGCCCAGGGCGCGGTGACGAACTACGACCAGGCCAGGGCGCAGTCGAGCCCGGCCTACGCGGCGTTCTTCCACGGCATGCTCGACGCCGGGGTGTACCTGCCGCCGTCGGCGTTCGAGGCCTGGTTCGTCTCCGCGGCGCACGACGACGCGGCGCTCGAGCGGATCGCCTCGGCGCTGCCGGCCGCGGCGCGAGCGGCGGCCGCGGCGCTGGATTGAGCCGGGACGTCAATTGTCTTCGGTGACGTCCACGCGATCGAGGGTGACGACAGTTCCCGACGAGGCCGGATTCTTCGCGCCGGTCACCCTGATGACCACATTGTGGAGTTCGTTCTGCATGCCCGGGGAGGTCCAGCTGGTCCTGCCGTCCATCCGGACAGGCGCGTACTCATCAATGGTTGCCACCACCTGGTTGTCGATGGTCACCTCGGCGATCCCGTGCTGCGGCGCCATCGAGAACCAGTAGCGGAAAGCGGTGCCGAAAATCGAGAACCGAATGAAGGAATCTGCCGTCCTGCTGTAATGATCGTCGTTCTTGAACTCGCCGGGGTTGGTGGCGGCGGCCCACCCCGCGGAATAGAACAGCGTGTTCACGTCACCGCCGAGCACCGTGTCGTTGATCACCAGGGTCGACGGCCGCTCCTGCGGCACGCCCAGTGCACTCACCCCGTCCAAGCCGGCCAGGTACACCCGGGAATTGGTGACGATTGCCGTGCCGCACCGGGACGGGAAATAGTCACGAAGAATGACACCATTCGAAGCGTCGAGGGCCAGGAATTTGCGATTGGGCCCGCACGAACCGATGTACACCACACCGTTCGTCAGCACCGGGTCTGCCCAATGGCCCAGACCGCCGGCAACCTTTTCGACGGACCCGACCGACCACAGTGGTGTACCGGTGTCCAGGAGCACTGCGTTCACCGAGTTGGCGCCGTTGCCGGTCTCGTTCGAGGCGATCGCGAAGAAGGCCCTGCCCCTGGCATCCACAGTCGGCGCGGATGCCCACCCGGCGCCGCCGACCTGAGCCGACCGGTCGTCCGCCCATCGCACGGCGCCGGTCGACGCATCGAGCGCCCACAAACCCACCACCCCGTTGGGCAAGCCGTCGCGCTGCGGGCTTTGCGTGGTGAAAAGGATCTGCGCCGGGGAGGGGCCCTCCGGCGCGTAGACAAGGCCGGACAGCGTCGCCCGCGGCTCGATGTCGTGCGTCCACAGCACAGTGCGATCCGACAGTCGCAACGCGCTGACCCGGTGCCGATCCTGCGATACCAGGTAGGCAACGAAACTCGTGATGGCCGAGACGGTCACCGGCCCATCGAACCCCTTCGACCACCGCTGCACCCGCGTACTCAGGTTGACGGCGGCCAGGTTTCCGGTGACCGTCGCCAGGTACGCCGTGCCGCGCCAGATGGCCATCGACGCAAGGGCTGCGGTCGACACCTTGACTCGCCAGATCTCCGCCCCGGTGAGTGGGTTCAAGGCGTGCAGCGCGCCGTCGGTCCCGCCGACGTAGAGCACGCCGTCGACGATCATCAGCGGGGTGGTGAATCCGGCGGTGCGGGTCCACGCCGTGGTGCCGTTCGACGTGCGCAGGGCGGTAATGCTGCCCGGGCCGGTCAGGTAGACGAGGCTGCCGGCCACCGCCGCGATGGCACCGACCGTGGTGGTCTTCCATTTGGTGACCAGGGTCCCGGCGTTGCCCCGACCGAGAAAGCCTTCGTAGACGTTGTCGTAGATCGGCGTCGGGCCGGTATCCAGCAGGCGGGGCCAGTCATTGTGCAGCTGGAAACTCGCGGTGGCGGTCAGCCGGCTGGACAGGCCGGCCGCGGTGATGGGCGTGACACCCGATCTCGGCCCGACGGGAATGAAGAATTGATGCCTGAAAGCGCCCCGCGAATCGGCCGACGCCCTGCTGCCCGGCGAGGCGCCGAAAGCGAGCTCGACCTGCTCGAAGGGCCGGAATCCCGAACCGACCACCACGATCGGGGCGCCCGGCACACCGTCGGCGACACTGAGGGAGATGCTCGGTCGCGACACCGAGAACGAGAGCTGCGTTGTCGCGCTGCCGCCGGACGTCCGGACGGTGATCGGCCCGGTGGTGGCCGCGGCCGGCACGGTTGCGGTGATCGACGTCGGCGACGACACCGTGATCGCCGCGGCCGGTACCCCGTTGAACAGCACCGCCGTGACGCCGGAGAACCCGGCCCCGGAGATCGTCACCCTCGTGCCGGCCGGCCCGTAGTTCGGGGCGAACGCGGTGAACGCCGGCACCGCCGCCACTCGCACCGCTGGCGCCGTGCCCGCCTCCGCCCGCGGGACGGAGACCGCCGCGACCAGCACCATCGCGACGGCAAGCACCGACACAGCAAGCACCGACACCACGCGAGCACCGCGACGACCCATGGTTCCTCCGCACACGTGGCCGAGCAGCCCGCTCAGCCCCGCCCGATATCGATCCGGTCCACGGTCACCACGGTCCCGATGGACGCCGCGTTCTTCGCGCCGCTCACCCGGATCGTCGCCACATGATCACCGAGCGCCAGCGCGGGGCTCGTCCAACTGGTCAGCCCACCGGACCTGACCGCCGCGTACTGATCCAGCCTGGTCACCGCACCACCGTCGATGCTCACCTCGGCGATCCCGTGATGCGCCGCCTGCGAGTACCAGTACCGGAATCCGTCGCCACGGAACCGCACCGTCACCGTCGCACCCGCCGTCCGGCTGTAGTGGTCAGTGGCCCTGTATTCGCCGGCGTTCGAGGCACTGGCCCAGCCCGCCGAGTACTGCAGCTGATTGCTGCCGGTGCCGACGGCGGTGTCGTCCAGCGTCGTCATCGCCGGCAACTCCTGCGGCAACCCGAAAGCCTTGATGTAGTAGGTGTTCTCGGCGAGGTAGAGCCGGCCGTTGACGACGGCCGGCTTGCCGCACCTGACCGGATTGAGGTCGCGGAGGAGCGTGCCGTTGGCCGCGTCGAACGCCAGGAACTTCGCGTTCGGCCCGCAGGATCCGACATAGGCGACACCGCCGGCGACCACCGGACTCCCCCACCTGCCGTACCCGCCGGCCACACCGCGGATGGTGGTCACCGACCAGACCGGCGCACCCGTGGCCAGGTCAAGGGCGTTCACCGAATTCCCGGTGGTGCGGAACTCGTTCGACGCGGCCCCGAAGTACACCTTTCCGCCGGCCACCGCGACCGCGGACATCCAGGGGGACGGCTCAGAGACGCCGTGCAGCCAGACCACCGAGCCTGTCGAGGCGTCCAGCGCCCAGACCGCTGACTGACCCTGCGGGAATTGGTCCTGGTTGGGGCTCTCGGTCGTCACCACCACCAGTGGTCTCATGGAATCGGGCGCCGTCACCACGGTCGGTGTCGAGGCAACGGCGCCGGGGGTTTCCTTCATCCACAGCGTTCTTCGGTCCGACAGGCGGAGGGCGACGACCCGGCCGTCGAACAGACCGACATAGGCGACCCCGCCGGCGATCGCCGGCGGATCGAAGTTGACGCCGAATTCGTGCACCCACAGCCGGGCGTGACTGCTGACCGATTGCGCCACCAGGGAGCCCGCCGCGGTGCCGATGAACACCACACCCTGGGCCGCCGTCACTGACTGGTACCCGACGCCCGCCGGTCCCACCGTCGCGCTCCACGCGTCGACACCGGTCTGCCCGTTGACGGCGTGCAGCACGCCGTCGTTGCTCACCGCGTAGACGATTCCGTCGGCCACGGCCAGCGCCGCGGAATAACTCCCGGCCCTGGTCCAGGCATCGGCCCCGGTTGACGTCCGGAGCGCGAACAGTCCGGGCGGTCCACTCACGAACACCAGGCCACCGGCAACGACCGGTGCTCCGAGTGCCTCATTCGCGCCCTTCGTCACCGACCACTTGGCAACCACGGTCGACACGTTCGCCACGCTCAGGACGTTCTCGAAGGGGTTCCGCGCCAGTCGCGCCGGACCGAAACCCCAGTGGTTCCAGTCGGTGTGCACCAGGAATCCCGCGGAGGCCGTCAACCGGCCGGACCGCCCGGAGGCCACCACCGGCACCGAACCCGCCCTGGTCGACGCCGGCACCGTGAACGCCCGACGGAACGCGCCGAAGGAATCTGTCGTCGCCGTCGCCACCGCCCGGGTGCCGACGAACACGTCCACGGATTCCACCGGTCGGAACCCCGACCCCACCACCGTCGATGCGGTTCCAGGGGGGCCGCCGGTGACGGTCAGGGCCGCCGCGGGCGCGGTCACCACGAAGGGCGATTGCGTCGCCGCGCTCCCCGCGGCCGTCCGCACCATGATCGCTCCTGCCGTCGCACCCGGCGGCACCACCGCGGTCAGCGAGGTCGACGACGGGACGGCGAACGACGCCGCCGACTTTCCGTTGAACAGCACCGCGGTCACGCCGGTGAAACCGGACCCGGAGACCTTCACCGCCGTGCCGACCGGCCCGAATTTCGGCGCGAAGGCGGTGAACGCCGGCGCCACCGCCGATGCCTGCACGGCTGCCGCGCTGGGTGCGATGACGACCGCGAGTGACGCGACAGCCAGAGCGGCCGCCGCCAGCAATGACGTCACCCTCGACCATGATCGACCCATGCTGTCCTCCGCAGAAAACACCGACCCCCGAAGGACCCGACCCCGGCGCACCTTTGCGACAGCTGTGACGCTAGTCAATCCACGGCGGCACCGATGCCGTCCATCGGGTGATCATGATCCGGTCCTGGTCGGTGATCCCTGGGCGCGACGTTCATCCAGTGGGAAGACCGGACATTCCGTAGCCCATCTTTGGCGGCGACGTCGCCTGCATCGCTAGCATCCTTCTGGCTGCGGCGGACCGATCGTGCGCTGCTCCGGCACCGAGCGTGGGCGTGGAGACGAACTGATCCTGGCCGCCCAGGCTCCCGTTCGAAAGTGGAGTGACGCGAATGTCCCAGCCAGTGACGGATCCGACCAAGTGGCTCACCGACCTGATGAAGGCACAGAAGACGGTGCTGTGGCCGGGGGTCGACATCACCGACACCAAGGCCATCGCGGACACCCAGGCCGCGGTGGCCGCGGCCGCCGCGCCGTGGACGAAGGCGGTCACCGCGTTCACCGAATGGCAGCTCGACAGCCTGAAGCAGGTGGCGGCGCCGTGGACGGCCGCGTGGTCGGCGCTCGGCCTGCCGGCGACGCCGACCGGCTCAGCGTCCGCGCCGTCGAAAACCGCGATCGGCGACAGGCGTTTTGCCGACGACGCCTGGACCAAGGACCCGCGCTACGAGGTGCTCGCCAAGGCCTACCTGGCCCAGACGGACCTGCTGCACAAGGCGCTGGACGCGGCGCCGTTGGACGAACGGAGCAAGGCGCAATGGGGGTTCGCGCTGCGTCAGGTCGCTGATGCGCTGAGCCCGGCGAACACCCTGGCAACCAATCCCGAGGCGTTGCAGCTGGCGATGGAGACGGGTGGCGCGAGCCTGATCCAGGGTCTGAAACTGTTCACCGAGGATCTGGCCAAGGGCCGCATCTCGATGACGGACGACACGGCATTCGAGGTCGGGGTCAATGTCTGCACCACCCCCGGGAGCGTCGTCTACCAGAACGACCTGATCCAGCTGATCCAGTACGTCCCGACCACCGCCAAGGTCTACAAGCGGCCGCTGGTGATCGTGCCGCCGTGCATCAACAAGTACTACATCCTCGATCTGCAACCGGCGAACTCGTTCGTCGCGCACGCGGTGGCCGAGGGCCACACGGTGTTCCTGGTGTCCTGGCGCAACGCGGGCGCGGATCAGGGCAAGCTCACCTGGGACGACTACCTGGAGCAGGGCGTGATCCGGGCCCTCCAGGTGTCGCAGGCCATCACCAAGGCCGACAAGGTGAACACCCTGGGGTTCTGTGTCGGCGGAACGCTGCTGGCCAGCGCTCTCGCCGTACTCGCCGGACGGGACGAACATCCCGCGGCGAGCATGACGTTGCTGACCACCATGCTCGACTTCTCCGACACCGGCGAAATCGGCCTTCTGGTCACCAAGGAGGGCGTGGACGCGCGGGAGAAGGCGATCGGCAAGGGTGGTCTGCTCAAGGGCAGCGAACTGGCGCAGGTGTTCGCCTCGTTGCGCGCCAACGACCTGATCTGGCCGTACGTGGTGAAGGGCTACCTCAAGGGCCAGGCCCCGCCCGCGTTCGACCTGCTGTACTGGAACAGCGACGACACCAACCTGCCCGGGCCGATGTTCTGCTGGTACGTCCGGAACACCTACCTGGAGAACAAGCTTCGCGAACCCGGCGGGACCGTTCAGCTGGGCCAGCCGGTCGATCTCAGCTCCATCGAGCTGCCGACGTTCGTCTACGCGTCCAAGGAAGACCACATCGTGCCGTGGAAGACTGCCTACCAGAGCACCCAGATCCTGGGCGGCGACAGCACTTTCGTGCTGGGCGCCAGCGGTCACATCGCCGGGGTGATCAACCCGCCGGCCAAGAAGAAGCGCAACTACTGGGTGCACACCGAGCAGGCCCCGCTGGACGGCGGTCCGGACGGCAGTGCCGACCGCTGGTTCGAGACCGCCGAGGCTGTCCCGGGCAGTTGGTGGCCGCGGTGGAACGAGTGGCTCGCCCAGTTCGGCGGTACCCAGATCAACGCCCGCAAGAAGCTCGGGAACGCGGAATTCGCCCCGATCGAGGACGCACCGGGCGCCTACGTCAAGGAGAAGGCTTCCTGACCTCTGGGGCGCCGGCCGCGCGGCCGGCGCCAGATCACAACCCGTTCCTCTGCCCGCCGGCCGAATGTGGAGGATGATGTCACCGTAGGTGACGGGGGGTTTCTCAGCGCAACCACGGCGCGTCCGTGCGATCGCTGGGTGACCTGAGGTTGGGCGGTGCGGTACCAGGGGGAGGCGGGTCCCGATGTCGGACGGAGCACACGCGGCGATCGACAGCGGTGGGCTGATCGCGCACCATGCCAGGGCCCCGCACCGCGACGGTGCCGTATCGCCGGCGCGCCCTCCGGGTCTCGCCCCGGCGCCTGCCGACAGCCCGCCATCGGGATCACCGGCGCCCACCCCGGGCCGGCCCGCGGCCCCGTCCATCTGGGTGCTGGTCGCATTGATCCTGGTCGCCACGGTGGCGAACCTGAACCTGGCCGTCGCCAACGTCGCCCTGCCGGACATCGGCAGGGCATTCGACGCCAGCCAGACGGCCCTGAACCTGGTCTCCGTCGGATACTCCCTCGGCCTGGCCGCATCGGTCCTCTATTTCGGTGCGGTCGGCGACCGCTACGGCCGGAAGCTGATGCTGATCCTGGGCATGAGCCTGACCGTCCCCGCCTGCCTGCTCGCCGCCTACGCCCCATCCGTCGAGGTGTTGTTCCTGGCCCGACTGCTCGGCGGACTCGCGGCCGGGATGGCCTACCCGACCACGCTGGCGCTGATCACCGCACTGTGGAAGGGACCTGCACGCACCAAAGCGATCGCGCTGTGGTCGGCGATCGGCGGTGCCGTCGCCGCGCTCGGGTCGCTGCTGTCCGGCTGGCTGCTGGACCATTTCGCCTGGAGCTCGGTGTTCCTGGTCACCGCGCCGCTGGCGGTGGTCGCGCTGATCATGGCCGTGCTGCTGGTGCCCGCCCACGTGAACGAGACCACCGATCCGGTCGACAATCTCGGCGGGATCATGTCGATCGTGCTCGTCGCGTCGTTCGTGCTGGCCATCAATTTCGCACCGGTTCCCGGTGCAAGCACCGTCGCGCTTGTCCTGGGCGGCGTGGCGCTGGTGGCCGGCGTCCTGTTTGTGTGGCAACAGCGCCGCGCGTCCTCACCACTGTTCGATCTGCACATCGCCGCCCGCCGGATCTTCTGGGTCGCCGCGTGCGCCGGCATCATCATCTTCGGCACGTTGATGGCGGGAATCTTCATCGGGCAACAGTTCCTGCAGAACGTGCTGGGTTATTCACCGCTGCAGTCCGGCTCGGCCATGGTGCCGGCCGCTGTCGCGATGGTGGTCGCCGCGCCGTTCTCCGCCAAATTCATCGGATCGAAGGGCTCCCGTTTCACCCTGCTGTTGGGCTACTCGTTCTGTGCGCTCGGGCTGGTGGTGGCGCTGGTGACCTGGCGGGAAGGCATTCCGTACTGGCCGGTGCTGCTGACGTTTGTCTGCGTCGGCATTGGCGTCGGCTTCGCCGGCACGCCGGCGTCGCATTCCCTGACCGGGTCGGTGCCGGTGTCCAGGGCCGGAATGGCCTCCGGAACCGCCGACCTGCAAAGAGATCTCGGCGGCGCGGTGATGCAGTCAATCCTGGGTGCGCTGCTGACCGCCGGGTACGCCTCCGCCTTCGCGTCCATCATTTCCTCCACCCCGGGATCGGAACAGGTCAGCGAGGCGGCCCGCGACCAGCTGCTGAAGTCGTTCGGTGGCGCAGCGGACATCGCGCAGCGGTACCCGGAATACTCGAATGCCATCATTTCTGCTGCAAAGACGTCCTTCCTCCATGGCGACCGACTGGCCTACACGGCGGCCCTGGTATTCGTGCTGGTCGGCGCCGCCATCGTGTTCTTCCTCTTCCCGAAGAAGGAGAGGGAGCGGGAACTGCTGACGGAATACGCCGCCGAGGATGCGACGGTGCACGGGGGGTAGCGCGCACGCCGGAATGACGCGCCGCGATACCGTCGACCGCCGGATGACGCGCCGCGATCCCGTCGACCGGCGGTGCCGGTGCTCGGTGGCAGGATCAGCACATGCCCCCACGCCGCCGCGCCGCCGCGGTCCCGATCACGGTCGACGTCGATGCACTGCGATCGGCGCTGAACGCCGGGAAGATCGTCCGGGTGGTGATTTCGCGGTCCGCGCAGTTTCCCGATGGGGCCATCGGACGGGTCCGTGGAATCGGCTCGCCGGCGATCGACGGTGAGGAGTTCATCCAGGTCGAGGTGAACCTGAACGGCACCAAGGACGTGCTGCCGTTCACCCCGGCCGATCTGACGCCGGTGACCCGCTCCCGGCGCACGATCGCCGGCGGGCCGGTGAACGGAAGCGCGCCCGGCGCACCATCTGCGCTCCGCCCACCACCACCCGCGCAACGCGCCGGCCAAGGGCGAGCACGGCCGGCCGAGCCGGTGGGTCCATCCGCAACGCCGGCCGATCAGCCTGGCCGACCGCCCACCCCGGCAGCTGTCGTCCCAGCGGCCGCGGACGGCGGCACGGCGGCACCGCCACCGCCCGCGGATCCTTCCGGTTCGTCGATCACGTCACGGGTTTCGGCGACCGAGGCCCGCGGGAAGCGCCCCCGCCGCGGACAGCCGCCCGTGTCGATCACCATCAACACCTCCGACACCGAGCCGCCACAATGGCGCATAGAGGCGCGGGTCGGTGCGAGAGTCGCGGTGAAATCGACGCCGGTCCCGGCGGCCCGGGTATGGGAACTCATCACCCAGCTGGACAACGAACTGTTGACGACAACGGTCGGGGCCATCCTCGAGGAACACCGGCGGGCGACCCAGGCGAGGGCCGATGAACTCGCGGCTCAGTTGAAAGCCGTTCGCGCCGAGCTGGATTCGTTACCGCCGCGGCAAGGCTGACGCCCGGCGGGAGGCGTCGTGTAGCACCCGGGAAGCGAATGCCAGGTGTCCTCCGCCTCACGCCGGAGATCATCATCCTGGGACCGCCACAGGTGGTCGCGCCCCGTTCGGGACCCGCGTTGGCGATCACCGGACGCCGCCATGTCCTCGGACCTCCAGCATCGGGGTGATATTCACGGATTGCTCGGAAAGGCCTGCCCAGCCGGTCGCACGGCGCAATCATGTCCGCAGCGCCGCGCCGCGTTCAGTACCGGCGAGTTGCCCGTCCAGTAAACCGATCTCGACGTCCCCCTGCTGATCCGTGCGCAGCACCGTCCCGACACCGTGCCGGGCGAGCGCGTCCAGCAGGCGGGGGCTGGGATGGCCGTAGTCGTTTCCGGCACCGACGCCGATGACCGCGACGGCCGGCGACACCGCATCCAGGAACCGGTCCAGGATCTTCGCCGAGCCGTGATGCGGCACCTTCAGGATGTCGGCAGCAAGGTCGACGCCGGAATTCAGCAGCGCCTGCTGTGCTTCTGGCTCGATGTCGCCGGTCATCAGGATCCGCTGCCCGGCGTGCTCGGCAAGGATCACCACCGAGTCGTTGTTCGGGTCGGAATCGGTCCCTCGGAAGGTCTTCGACGGTCCCAGCACCGTCAGCGCGAGATCCCCGGTCGCCCAGCGGAATCCGACAGGAGGTTGCACGACCGGTATCCCACGCGCCGCCGCGGAGCGGGTTACTGCTGCCCACTTCCCG
The DNA here is from genome assembly GCA_963709895.1 of uncultured Actinomycetota bacterium. Lineage (GTDB taxonomy): Bacteria > Actinomycetota > Actinomycetes > Mycobacteriales > Nakamurellaceae > Nakamurella. The sequence continues at coordinate 490,563 of CAVPYD010000029.1, forward strand.
CCGGGTTCACGACCCGGCCCGACGGCGATGGCGCCGACGCTGCGGCCCTCGAGTGCCCCGGACAGCCCATCGACATGGTCAGCGTGGAGGTGGGTGAGGACCAGCAAAGGGATGGTCGCCACCCCCAGCCGGTCCAGGCAGCCGTCGACCAGATCCGGATCCGGGCCCGGTGTCGACCAGCACCGCCGCGCCGGGTTCGCCGGTGGACAACACCATCGCATCGCCTTGACCCACCTCGCACGCCGTGAGCAACCACCCCGCTGCCGGCCAGCCGGGCGCGGCAATCTGGTACGGCACCAGCACGCTGGCAACGGCGAGCACAGCCGTGGCGAGTACGGCCCGAAATCTTCGGTGCCGGAGGAGATACAGGATCGCGACGGTGAGCCCGACCAGGGCGAGAACCCCCACACCGGTTGCCGGCCACGGCACGGTCGCCGCCGGCCAGCGGGCCAACCGATGGGCGACCCCGGCGATCCAGCCGAGCATGGGCGCACACGCGTGGGCGAGCGCCGCCGCTGCCCCCGGCCACCAGGGTCCGGTCAGCGCGCACAGCACGCCGACGATCAGCGCGGGCGCGACGACCGGGGCGACGATGAGGTTGGCCAGCACGCCGACCAGCGACACCGAGCCACTGATCCCGACGATGATCGGCATCGTGACGATCTGCGCGGCGATCGGCACCACCAGCAGATCCGCCCATCCCGACGGCACCCCCCGACGCTGCAACGCGGTCGACCAGGCCGGAGCCAGCAGAATCAGTCCACCGGTCGCCAGCACGGACAGCGCGAAGCCGGCGCTCATCGACAACTGGGGGTCGATGAACAGCAGCACGATGACCGCGGTGGCCAGCGCGGGAACGCAGGTCCGGGTACGCCCGGTCAGCAGAGCCAGCAGCGCGATGCCGCCCATCACGGCGGCTCGCAGCACCGATGGCTGGGGACCGACGAGCACGACCAGGCCGACGAGGGTGATGGTTCCGCCAGCCGCCGCGTACCGCGGGCCGATTCGGCGGAGCAGCACCACGGTGATCCCGCAGAGCACAGCGAAGTGCGATCCTGAGACTGCCAGCAGGTGTGCGACACCGGTCGCCTTGGCATCGGCGTTCAGCTGATCGGTGATCTCGCTGGTGTCGCCCACCACCAGACCCGGGAGGAGTCCGGCAGCGTCGCCGTCGAGCCGACCCGCGTTGTCCGACAGTGCATCCCGGATCGAGTGCGCCAGCGTGAACCACCACGGCGCGGCGCCGACCACCTCGGGAGGGCTCCGTGCGGCGACGGTCGGTCCGGGCGGGGACCCGGCGGTGTCCAGGCCGAGCCGGCCCGTCACTTCCAGCCGTTCGCCGGGCGTCACCCTTCCCCACTGGTCGCCCTGGCCGAACACTGTCACCGCGGACGACGATGTCCAGCGCACACCGGCGACCCGGGCGTCCAGCACCGTGACCGGGACCCGCCACCTCGTCGCCGATCGGCCGGCCCCGGAACCGGTGGCGACCGCAGCCCGGGCGTCTGTTGTGGGATCTGGTCCGGGAACTGTTCCGGGACCGCTGTCCGGCGCGGCAAAACCCGACGACACCCTCGTTGGAAACCCGCGAACCGTGACGGAAAGGCCGCTCCACGAGCGATTCTCGGCCGCCGACAGCAGCGGATCGTTGGCCCGCTGGGAGGAGTGCAGCGCCGACACGACCAGTCCGGCCATCAGGCAGACCGCGGCCGCCGCCGCTCCGCACAACCAGCCGTCCGACGATTCCTCTCCTCGGTGAACCCGTTCCCGCTGCCTGGGGGCCACCGGTCCGCCCTGGCAAGCAGCGGGACGGGCCCTGGCCAGACAGCGGGATGTGGAAAGCGGGCCGCAGCCCTCGGCGACCGGTTCCTCCGGCCAGTCGCCCTCCTGGTCGGATCAGCCGCCCCTGTGCACCGTGAACAGCCGCGGCGCTCACCGTCACCAGCATCATGAAAACTGCTGTCCACCATGCGCTCTGCACATCGGCCAGACCGACCAGGCAGCCCACCCAGACTGATATCGCCGGCAGTGCCAGTCGCAGATCGACCGGCGGCGGAGATTCTTCCTCGCTCCAGCGGCGGCTCACCGGAGTTGCCGCCAGGTCATGAGACGGTCACCAGCGCAGAAAGCTGCGCGTACCGCGCGGGACCGATACCGCTGATCTCCTGCAATTGCTCGATGGAACTGAAGCGGCCGTTCTGCTCCCGCCAAGCCAGGATGTTCTGGGCCATCACCGGTCCGACGCCGGGGAGCGAGTCCAGCGCGGCCTCGTCGGCGGTATTCAGATCGACCAGTGACGAAGCCGATTGCTGATTGGCGGACGATCCCGGCCGGCCCGACGCAGCCGACCCCGATGCGCCGCCGTTGGAGACTCCAGAACTTGCCCCGCCCGCGGCGGCGATCACCACCGAATCGCCGTCGGCAAGCTTCGCGGCCAGATTCAAGCCCGTGAGATCTGGCATCAGCGGTCGAGCCGCCGGCGGCGGCGATGGCGTCCGTGACCCGCGCACCAACGGCCAAGGTGACGACGCCCGGGTGTGCCACCAGGCCGGTCACCGACACGACGATCTGGGTAGGCGGCGGCGATGTTGCGGCTCCCGTCGCGCTGGGTGGTTGAACCTCAGCCGCGCCGGCCGAGATCGCGGCCGTCGGAGGAGTGCGCCGCTCCGGTGGCATCGGGTGCCGGCGCCAGCGCCACCGTCTCCACCGGCCTGGGTTCGGGCCGGTCCCGCCACACCCCGACCGCGGTCGCCACGGCCGCGACCGCCGCCACCAACACCAGGACGAGCAGTCCTCGCCGTCCCGGGTCGATTCTGGCGTCCCGCAACGACTCCGGGACCCACAGCTCCGCGAGCCGCCCCCACGGCCGGTTACCCAGGCGCCTGGCGCGAACCTGCGTCGGGCCGGCTGGATCGGGATCATCGACATCGACATCCGATTCCTCGACATCGGCGTCCCAGACATCGGCGTCCCCAACATCGGCGTCCGCGGCATCGGCGTCACCGAGACGATGGTCGTGCACACCCCCGGGCAGGCCGCCGTCCGCGATCTCGCCGTCGTAGATCTCGCCGTCGTAGATCTCGCCGTCGTAGATCTCGCCGTCGTAGATCTCGCCGTCGCCGAATCCGCCGCTCGCGATGTCGCGTTCGCCTACGCCGATCTCGCCGCCGCCGACCTCGCTATTTTCCTGTCCCCCACTGCCATCCCGATCGGAGGGAATTCGGCCAACCTCCAAGGAATCGTCTGCGTCGGAATGGTCGGTACCGTCCAGCTCGGCCCGGTCCGCCCCACCACCCCTGGGACGGAGGTCCTTTCGGCGCACGCCGCCGCCGGTGACGGCGGCATCGCCATCGCGGCGGTCCCCGGGCGACGCTCGATGCCTTGCCGGGGCTGAGGTGTCGGCCCCCGGCGGCCACCGCGCGGCCGCCGGAGGCGGCGATTGATGTTCCTGGCTGTGGAACGCAGCCCACTCATCGTCTTCGGGCACCCACCCACCGAGCGGTTCCGGGACGCCCGTCCCCCCGACATCGCCCTCAGCACGGGGCATCTCGCCGTCTTCGGGCGGAGCCGACACAGCATCGTGTCCGCGACGGTGCCGGCCGGGTGCGCGCGGCGGCGGCCCGAACCCGATGGCCGGCGCAACAACCCCGCGATCGCCCGCCGCGGCAAGAACGGCCTCATCCGCGCGCTGCGCCCCCTCACCATGCTCCTCGTCGACATCTATCCGGGCCGAGGCACTGTCGGCGAGATCCGCCGTCGCCTCCTGCTGCAGCATTGCAAGGCGCTGCACAGGATCCGGGCGGGGACGCATGAGCCGACGGTAGGCAGCGCCGGTCGAATCCCCATCGGAGAGCGGGCCGATGTGGATGAAATTCGGACATGGGAACAAGTTGGCGGGACAAGTCAGACACCCGCGAGGGACCGTCCACCGATCGCGCAGCAAACCGTGCCCTTTCGGGAAGTGCTCCCCTCCATACACTTTGAGCCAGGGACCGGGGAGGCGAGGCATGGTGCGGCAAAAGGCGAGGATCCGCCGGCCCGCGCCTCCGCCCAGGGACATCAGCACCGACAACGACCACCCGGCCTATCCGTCGAGCACATCGCCGACCAGGCGAAAGCCCCAACCTCCGCCTTCAGGCGCACCGCTCCGCGCGGATGACCTGCCCGCCCTGCAGGCCAACGTCGGTAACCGAGCGACGGCGCTGGCGGTGCAACGCCAACCCGGACCGGGTGAGCCGCAGCACACCAAGGCCAACCGGCCGAAGAAGGGCGCGGACGTGCGGGCCGCCCTGCGCTCCCAGCTCCCCGGCCTGCTCGCCGGGCTCACCGAGGAACAGCTCAACCGCTGGCAGAGCGTGGTGGACTATCTACGCGATCACCCGGCACATCGACAGGGAGATCCGCGAGCTCTACGCCGACTTCAAGAGCCGCTATCCGGGCCTGGAACCCGGCCCACAGGGCATGTACTCGGGGTACGGCCCGTACAACGAGGCGAAGGCGAAGATCGACGCGGCCCGCCCCGAGAAGCCCCCTGGTGGCGACAAGCTGACCGTCGACCCGCAACTGCTGATGGCGGACGACGTCCGGGCCGAACCGGAATGGGATGTCAAGGCGGAAAAGGCCTTCCGCGACTGGGCAATCGCCCAGCTTGCGAAGTCCCCGCCGGTATTCGACATGTACCCCGACCACGACGACGAGATCATCACTCGACGCACCGCGCTGGGCACCTACACGACCAAGGGCCTGATCAGCCTGGCCGACTTGCGGCATCAATTCGCCGACCAGTACGCCGCGCAGGTCACCGACCGGCAGGACTGGAAGCAACTGAGGACGGCGTTCGCCGATACCGTCGCCGCGTTCGACGACGCCACCGAGGTGCACAGGGAACGCAGCAGGATCAACAAGGAGAATCGGGGCTGGTTCGGCGTCGACATCGTCCGCAACATCATCGAGGCCGTCGGCGAGGGCGACCAGGACTACCCGTCGATCCGGCAGTGGGACGAGCCGAAGGCGCTGATCGAGCAGGCCAGGCCGATGCTGGCCGAGCACAAGTTCGAACTGGCGGTGCCGCTGCTGGCCATGGCCGAGATGTCCACCGCACAGGCGGCACAGCGGATCTTCGCCTACGACAACCGGGTGGAAAGCGGCGCCCGGATCGCGGTGAAGTGGCTGGGCCGGGTCAAGACCGCGGGCTCGATCGCCGCCAGCATCGCCGCCGGCCCGCTGGGCATCACCGGGTCCGCGCTGGTCGCCGGCGGCTACACCTTCGTCCAGGAGGGCGCGCAGAACGCCTCGGCCATGGCGCACGGGCAGCGCACCGATTTCGGCTTCGTCGGCCTGGTGAAGCAGGCGGGCATGGCCACCGTGATGGGGCTGATGGGCGGCGCCCTGCAGTCCCGCTTCCAGGCCGCGATGGCCGCCCGGCTGACCCAGATCACCGGCACCGCAGGCGGTGCCGTCAGGGACATCGCCACCAGTTCCGCGGCGGCGATGACGTCATCGGTGTACACCACCGCGGTCGAATCGGTGCTCGCCTCGGTGGTGGCCGGGCAGGCGCTGCCGAAGAACGCCACCGAGTTCGCCGACCTCATCGTGGACAACGCCCTGAAGGCGGGCGCGATGGACGTCGCGCTCCGTGGGCCATCGGCGCGGGCGGCCCGCGAATACCAGTCGTGGCGCGGTGGCGGAGCGGCGGTCACGGCCACCGACGCGAAGACCCGAGACCCCAATGCCGCAGACTTCAAAGCAGACCCGAAGGCCGATCCGACCACAGGTAAGGCCCCCGACCCGATGAAGATGCCCGAGGACGTCGCCCAACGACTGCTGCGGGACAGCGGCGGATGGGACCGGCTCAGCGCCGACCTGCACGCAGGCACCGGCCTCGGCCACGGGCTGATGCCCGCCGAACGTAGAGCCCTGCTGAACCGGTTCGAGGCGTCCCGGGAATTGCTGGCCCGAGACGTGGCCGGCATGTTCCAGGGCTCGGTGTCGATCACCGACGGCGGCCACGGACAGGCCCTGGAGATCCAGTTCACCGGCGACGGCGCCGAGACGCGCCTCGCACAGGCCCGCGAGTACTTGGACGTGAAACGCCCAGGCTGGGCGGCCGAAACCGGTGTCTCCCTGCAGGCCGGCGCCAAGGCGGTTGGCGGACCCAAGTCGCTGGAGGCGATCAAAGCCCTGGAGCGGGCCACCCCCGAAGCCCGCAAGCGGGCCGCGCAACTCGCCCCGCTGTACGAGAAGTGGACCGGGCTGAACGCCGAGCAACGGCTGCAACTGCTGGCCGACGTGGTGAACCAGCAATTGCGGCAGGTCGGCGTCCCCGAGGTGCATCCCGCGTTCGGCGACCGGGGCGCCGCCGAGAACGGCTCGATGAACGCCAAGACCTGGGAATTGCAGATCAAGGCGGACCTGCTCAAGGGCCACACCCAAACCGCCGACCAGTTCGCCGATGTCTGCGGCATCGCCATGCACGAGGCGCATCACGCGCTGCAATTGTTCCGAGCGGCCAGGACCAACCCGGTGCTGGCCAAGCAGCACCTCGACACGCTGGTGTTCGACGCGGTGATGAAGGCGAACCGCGGCGACATTCCCGCCGAGAAGCTGCGGGTCGACACGCTGGAATATGCCGAGGCGGCCGAGGTGCGGGAGAGCCTGTGGGGCAGCGGCCGGACCTACAACGAAGGAGGTCTACACGAGGCTGGACACCGCGGACGCGGCCTACACCTCGGCCATGAAGAACTTCAGATCCGTGCTGGGCCTGCCGTCCGGCGCGCCCATGCGGGAGGTGGCGGCCCGGGACCTGGTCGCCGCGCAAGCCGCCCGCGAGGCCGCGCACGACGACTACATGCGCCTGCCCGAGGAGGTCGAGGCGTGGCGGATCGGGAAGGAAACCGAGGCCGCGGTCAAGGAACGGCTCCGCCTGGACGCCGCGCTGGCCAAGGCCAGGAAGGCCGAGCAGGACGCGCACGCAGCCTTCAACAAGCTGGAGAACCCGCTGCTGAACGAGCTTCTCGATCCGACCAAGCGTCCGTCGGCGGCCGCCCTGCAGGCCTGGGAACGGGCGATGGACCGCCACCAACGCAGCGTCAAGGTGGTTCAAGGCGATCATGGAACGACGGCACGCGCTGGCTACCACCGGGAAGACGACATAGCGCGGCGGCCCGAGCCGACAGACCGACCGGCGTCAGGTACCCGCGACCTCGTCCTCGCCCCGCGGCAGCACGACACCGCCGAGACCGGTGTTGTACGAATGCAACCGCCAGGCACCGGCATACCGGTGCAGGATCACCCAGTGGCAGTTGCCGACGCCGATCAGCGTCGACCAGGTGTCGTCCGGCAGGTCCAGCAGGCACCCGGTGAGCCCGACGATCAGGCCGCCGTGCGACACCAGCAGCGCCCGCTGCGCCGATCCGGAATCCAGCTCGTCGACGACCTCCTTGGCCCGCTGCGCGACCTGCCAGCGCGACTCGCCCTCGGGCGGTGCGGCGTGCGCCGATGTGGTGCGCCAGCGGTCCCACTCCCCCGGCCAGGTGGCGACCACCTCGTCGCGGGTCAGACCCTCCCACAGCCCCATCGACGTCTCCCGCAGCCGCTCGTCGGTCGGCACCGGCAGGTCGGTGAGAACCGCTACGGCGGAAGCGGTTTCCCGCGCCCGTCCGAGATCGGAGGAGACGATCACCGACGGCGCCAGGGCGGCTACCGACGGCGCCGCCTCGATGGCCTGCCGGCGCCCCACTGCGTTCAGCGCGATGTCCCGGTGCCCCTGCAGCCGTTGGTGCAGGTTCCAGTCGGTCTGACCGTGGCGCAGCAGGATGAGGTGTTCGAGGGTCACCGGTCGACTGGCTCCGCCACCAGGGCCGCTCGATCGGCACCGTCGTCCGCATCCCCGTCGGGTGTCGCTCGTTCGCGGGTGTGACGGTCGGTGTTCCGTTGGCGGCCGCCGACTGACCGACGGGAAGCGCGGCATCGACGAACGGGATCGTCGGGCAGTCCTTCCACAACCGGTCGAGGGCGTAGAACACCCGCTCCTCGGAATGCTGCACGTGCACCACCACGTCGAGGAAGTCCAGCAGCACCCAACGCCCGTCCCGCTCGCCCTCGCGGCGGGTCGGCTTCACCCCCGCCTCGCGCATCTTCTCCTCGACGGCGTCGACGATCGAGCCGACCTGGCGTTCGTTGGTGCCGGTGACGATGACGAACACGTCGGTGATCGCCAGCCGGTCCGAGACGTCCACCAGGAGAATGTCCTTGGCTTGTTTGTCGGCGGCGGCCTGCGCGGCCACCCTGGCCATGGCCAGGGCACTATCGGTTGCGGTCATGAATCTCCTTGATACAGACGGTGTTTGGCGATGTATTGAACAACCCCGTCGGGTACCAGGTACCAGACGGGCGCACCCGAGCGGACCCGGTCCCGGCAATCGGTCGACGAGATCGCCAGGGCGGGGACCTCGATCAGGGTGACGGCGCCGTTCGGCAGCTGCGGATCCTTGAGGTGATATCCCGGCCGGGTGACGCCGATGAAATGGGCAAGATCGAAAAGCTGCTCGACGTCCTTCCATTCCATGATGGCGGCCAGCGCGTCGGCGCCGGTGATGAAGAACCATTCGGCGGCGGGGTCCGCGCGACGCAGATCGGTGAGGGTGTCACGGGTGTAGGTCGGCCCCGGCCGGTCGATGTCCACCCGGGACACGGTGAACCGCGGGTTGGCCGCAGTCGCGATGACGGTCATCAGGTAGCGGTGCTCGGCCGGGCTCTCGCCGCTCTTCTGGTACGGCTGCCCGGTGGGCACGAAGATCACCTCGTCGAGGGCGAATCGGTCGGCCACCTCGGACGCGGCCACCAGGTGGCCGTGGTGAATCGGGTCGAAAGTGCCGCCCATGACGCCGATCCGCCTGACGGTCGTCCCCGAGCCACCAGCGCCCGGCGCACCAGCGGCGCTGGACGAACCGGCGGTGCTTGCTGGACGGACGGAACCCGTCGTCAGGAGTGGGACCGGCCCGCTGGTCACCACCACCGCCCCGGGAACCGCGCGTCGGCAATGCTCACGATGACGCCCGCACCTGGCCGGTCCCGGTGACGACGTACTTCGTGCTGGTCAATTCCGCCAACCCCATCGGTCCCCTGGCATGCAGTTTCTGGGTGGAGATGCCGATCTCCGCGCCGAACCCGAATTCCCCACCGTCGGTGAACGCGGTGGACGCGTTCACCATCACCGCGGCCGCATCGACCCTGGCCACGAAATCGCGCGCGGCTTCGATCGAGGAGGTGACGATCGCCTCGGTGTGTCCGGTGCCGTGCTCGTTGATGTGCGCGATCGCCGCGTCCACGTCGGGGACGACGGCCGCCGCGATGTCCAGGGACAGGTATTCGGTGTCGAAATCCTCGGCGGTGGCCGGGACGACGCCGGCTGTGTCGCCGGTGCCGGCTGAGCCACCGGCCAGCGCCGTCACCGCGGGATCGGCGTGCACCGTGACGCCGGCCTCCCGCAACGCCGCGACGGCGGCCGGCACGAAGTCGGCGGCGATCGCTTCGTGCACGAGCAGGGTCTCCGCGGCATTGCACACCGAGGGCCGGCGGGCCTTGGAGTTGACCAGGATGGCCAGCGCCATCGCCTGATCGGCGCTGGCATCGACGTACACGTGGCAATTGCCGACGCCGGTTTCGATGACCGGAACGGTGGACCCGTTGACGACGGCCTGGATGAGGCCGGCGCCGCCGCGCGGGATGATCACGTCGACCAGCCCGCGGGCCGTCATCAGGTGCTTGACGGACTCCCGGTCGGTGCCGGGCACCAACTGCACCGCGTCGACCGGAAGCCCGGCGCCGACCCCCGCCTCGGCCAGGATGTCCACCAGCACCCGGTTGGATTCATGGGCGGACGCCGAGCCGCGCAGCAGCGCCGCGTTGCCCGCCTTCAGCGCGATCCCGGCGGCATCGACGGTGACGTTCGGCCGCGCCTCGTAGATGATCGCCACCACACCCATCGGCACCCGGACCTGGCTGAGCTGCAACCCGTTCGGCAGCACCGAACCACGCACCACGGTCCCGACCGGATCCGGCAGCCCGGCAAGATCACGCAGCCCCTGCGCCATCGCTGCGACCCGGGAATCGTTGAGCCGCAACCGATCCACCAGCGAATCGGGAGTACCGGCGGCCTGCGCCACCCGCACGTCGATCGCGTTGGCGGCCAGGATCTCGGCGCGCCGGTCCAGCAGCGCATCGGCCATCGCGGTCAGCGCAGCGTCCTTGACCGACCGCGGCAGCACCGCGACACCGGCGGCGGCCACCTTGGCCCGCCGCGCGGATTCCAGCACCTCGTCGCGGGTGGCGGAGACGCCGGTGACGGCGGGCTGGGCGTTGCCCGCATCCGATGCACCCGACGGCCGGTCGGTCACCCGGGGGGAATCCTGGTCGATCACGGACATACTCAGGCTCCTTCGAGGCTGCGGTTGGTCACCGGTGCGTTCGGACGTGAAGATCCCGATACCGGGCCCTGTCCCGCACCGGATACCGACGGTACAGCGATCAGATCGTCGGCGTGCACGACGGGATGGCGCAGGTCAGCGGGTAGTTCGGGCAGGGAGCGGCCGACGATGCCGGGTAGTTCGGCGGCGTCGTGGCCGACGAAACCGCGGGCCACGATCTGCCCGTCCGGGGCCAGCAGGTCGACCACGTCACCGGATTCGAAGTCGCCGTACACCCCGGTGATTCCCGCCGGTAGCAACGACTTCCGGCGTTGGGTGACCGCAGCGACCGCGCCGTGGTCAAGGCTGAGCGAACCCGAGGATGACGCGGCGTGCCGCAGCCAGAACAAGCGCGCGCTGGTCCGCCGGGTGGCCGGTGCGAATGCGGTCCCGACGGTCGGCCCGGCGGTGTCGTCGCCGGCCGGGGACACCGCGAGGGCCGCCACCGCGTCGGCGGCCGAGGCCAGCAGCACCGGGATCCCCGCACCCGTCGCGGTGGTCGCCGAGGTCAACTTCGACTCCATCCCGCCGGTGCCGACGTCGGTGCCCGACGCGGCGATGCCGATGCCGGCCAATTCGGCCGCATCCAGTACCTCACGCACCGGGGTCGAGGTCGCCAGCCGCGGGTCACCGGTGTACAGCGCATCGACATCGGACAGCAGGACCAGCGCACCCGCCCCGACCAGGTGCGCGACCAGCGCGGCCAGCCGGTCGTTGTCGCCGAACCGGATCTCCGCGGTGGCTACGGTGTCGTTCTCGTTGACCACCGGGACCACGCCGAAGGACAGCAGCTTGCCGAAGGTGCGCTGGGCGTTCCGATAGTGCGCGCGCCTGACGACGTCATCGCTGGTCAGCAGCACCTGCCCGACCCGCAGCTGGTGGCGCCCGAAGGACGTCGCGTAGCGCTGTGCCAGCAACTGCTGGCCCACGGAGGCCGCTGCCTGCTGGGTCGCCAGATCCCGCGGGCGGCGGCGCAGGCCGAGCGGAGCGAGCCCGGCCGCGATCGCCCCGGAGGACACCAGCACCACCTGTGAACCAGCGGCGACCCGGCCGGCCACCGCGTCCACCAGGGCGTCCAGCCGGTCCTGATCCAGCCCGCCGGCGGAGGTCGTCAGCGACGACGACCCGACCTTGACCACGACGATCCGGGCCCGGCCGACGGCCACCCTGGTGGCCGACAGCGTGTTCCCCGGCCGTGCGCCACCGGGCGTGGTGCCGGACAGCTGGGCCGACGGAGCGTTCACGATCTGGAGGTTTCGTCGGACTGTCCGTCGGGCACATCCGGCACCGCCGCGTCCAGTACGCCCCGGCCGGGCAGTGCTTTTTCTGACGGGGCGTCTCTCTGACGGGGCCCGTTCGGACAGCACGCCGTCCGGTCAGGTCCCGCTCGTCGGCCAGGCCGTAGCCTTCCATCCCCTCGACCTCCAGCCCCCGCCGCAGCCGGTGCATGGCCTTGCGTTCGGGTGCCCGGACACGCTCGGACTGCTCGAGCCGCAGGTCGGTGCCCCGACCCGTCGGCACCACGTCGACACCGGCCAGCGTGGTCGGCTCCCAATCGAAGGTGACCCCGGCAATGGTCACCGGTGCGCCGGGACGAGCGCCAAGGGCCGCGAGCTGGGCCTCGACACCCAGCCGGGCGAGCCGGTCGGCGAGGTAGCCGACCGCCTCGTCGTTGGTGAAGTCGGTCTGCCGGATCCACCGCTCGGGCCGCAGCCCGTGCACCACGAAGCGCGCCGTCCTCGTCCGGGTCGGGCACGACCTGGAACTGTTCGCTGTCGACGGCCTTGGGCCGCACGATGATCCGGGGGGCCGGCGCGGTCGGGCGCGCGGCGCGGTCGGCGGCGACCAGCTCGGCCAGCGCGAACCGCAGCTCCGAGCAACCCTTCATGGGTGGCGGCGGACACCGCGTACACCGGGTAGCCGGCGGCGATCAGATCGGGCGTGACGAACTCCGCCAACTCCCGCGCCTCGGGTACGTCGATCTTGTTCAGCACCACCAGCCGCGGCCGGTCGGCAAGGTCGCTGGACAGCGACGGGATGTACTGGGCCAGCTCGTATTCGAGCGCCTGAATGTCGGACAGCGGATCCCGATCGGTTTCGAAGGTCGCGCAGTCCACCACGTGCACCAGCACCGAGCAGCGTTCGATGTGCCGGAGGAACTCCAGGCCGAGGCCCTTGCCCTGGCTGGCACCGGGGATCAGCCCGGGCACGTCGGCGATGGTGAAGACCTCGGACCCGGCGGTGACCACCCCGAGGTTGGGTTCCAGGGTGGTGAACGGGTAGTCGGCGATCTTGGGCTTGGCGGCGGACAGCACCGAGACCAACGAGGATTTCCCCGCGCTCGGGAAGCCGACCAGACCGGCGTCGGCGACCGACTTGAGCTCCAGCACCACGTCCGCGGCCTCGCCCGGCTCACCCAGCAGGGCGAAACCGGGGGCCTTGCGGGCGCGGGAGGCGAGCGCGGCGTTGCCGAGACCGCCACGGCCGCCGTGCGCGGCGACAAAACTGGCACCGGCGCCCACCAGGTCGGCCAGCACCACACCGTCGGTGGACAGCACCATCGTCCCGGACGGGACCCTGAGCTCCAGGCCCTCGCCGTTGCCGCCGTCCTTGTCGTCACCCTGGCCGGGGCGGCCGTTGCCGGCCTTGGCATGCGGGCGGAAGTGGAAGTCCAGCAGGGTGTGCACGTTGGGGTCGACGACCAGGGTGACGTCGCCGCCGTTGCCGCCGTCACCGCCGTCGGGCCCGCCGAGCGGCTTGAACTTCTCGCGGTGCACGGACGCGCAGCCGTGTCCGCCGTCGCCGGCCTGCAGGTGCAGAACGGCGCGGTCCACGAACCTCGCCATGTGCCGGTCCTATCTACGTCGGGGAAGCTGTGCTGACTGCTCGCCAGCATGTGTCAGGTGGGTGTCGTTCCGGCGCAAGGACTCTCGAGCTGAGTGCCGACGGTGTCGCTGTGCCGGAGATGCCGCGAGGGGCGGTCCCGGTTCGGGCCCGCCCCTCGCAGGGAAAGTGTGGTGTCTTTCTCGTCGGGGTCAGGCTCCGACGGGAGCCGGCTCGACCTCGACAACGACGACGTCAACGTCGACCGACTCGACGATGTTGACCGTCTTCCGGCCGCGCTTGGTGCCGAACTCGACCGAGCCCGCGGTCAGCGCGAACAGGGTGTCGTCCTTGCCGCGACCGACGCCCTCACCCGGGTGGAACTTGGTGCCGCGCTGGCGGACCAGGATCTCGCCGGCGCTGACGACCTGTCCGCCGAACCGCTTGACGCCGAGGCGCTGCGCGTTCGAGTCCCGACCGTTGCGGGAGCTGGAGGCGCCCTTCTTGTGTGCCATGGAATCAGTGCCCTTCTCGCGAAATCAGCCGGCGTCGGTGGCCGAGGAACCGGCCGAGCCGAGGGAGATACCGGTGACCTTGATCTGCGTCAGCGGCTGACGGTGGCCCTGCCGCTTGTGGTACCCGGTCTTGTTCTTGAACTTGTGGATGACGATCTTCGGGCCCTTGGTGTGGGCGACGACCTCACCGGAGACGGTCACCTTTGCCAGGGTCGCGACCTCGGTGGTGATCTTCGGGCCGTCGACGAGGAGAACGGCCGGCAGGGTCACGGCCGCGCCAGGCTCGCCCTCGAGCTTCTCGATCTCGATGACGTCACCTTCGGCGACCTTGTACTGCTTGCCGCCGGTCTTGACGATCGCGTACATCGTGGACGCGCCTTCCTGCCTGTGGTGGTGCCGGGGTCTCCGGGCTTGTCTGTTTCCTGCTGGTCTGTTGCTGTCGTTCTCAGTTCGTCTACTGCTGGGTGCACCGGCGGGTCAGTATCGATTCACGCCGATTGACAGCCACCGACACTCGCCACTACCACCCTCTGGGCCACCATCGGGTGTCAGACGATCGGTATCAGCTGGCATCAGGACAGGCCCCCGACGAACCCCGCTCTCGCGGAATGTCCGTCCGTGCGACACGAACCAAACCAGGGCAACGCAAAGCGCGCTGCGCAGCAGCGTGCCGAACGACCACGATACGCGCCGCCGGGCGGGAGGAGCAAACTGCGCGCCGGGTGACGGGAATCCGCGCGGTCGCTCGCGGGCTGAATCAGGGGAATCGCCGCCGCGGAACAGCCGGGTCCGATACATCAAGCACTCGGCACCGACTCGTCGGTGTGGTCCGGTTGCTCCTGATGATCGTCCTGCTGCTCGGCCGGGTCATCGGTGTGCGGGTTCTCACCGACGGCTTCAACGGGGAGCGGCGCGGCCGCGGGGCCGGCCGGGCGACGTGCCGCCCGACGCCGGACCGGCGCGGCAGCTGCGGCGGGTTCGGTGCCGCCGTCGCCGTTCGGATGGGCGCCGGATGCGCCGTTGCCCGCATCGACTCCGCCGACCTCGACGGTGATCACATGCGACCCTGAATCATCCGGCGAGCCGTCCGCCGATCCGGCAGCGTGCTCACCCTCAGCCGACCCTGCACCGGAATCTGTCCCGACCGGCCGCACGATGATGTCCACGGCCTCGGTGGCACCACTGGGCGCACCGGCCGGACGGCCAGCCGCCCGACGGCTGCGGCGCGGCTGCCGGGGCTGCTCCGGCGGGGCTTGTGTCGGAGCACTCGATCAGTCGGCGCTCGGTGCCGTCGGCGTCAGACCAGGGACGTCGGCGTTCTGCACGGTCGACCACATCGGCGTCCAGCACGTCACCGTCGACAGCGCCGTCGAGCACGTCGACGTTCACCCCGACCACGTCGGCCACGGCGTCCGGCCCGGCGTCGCCCTGATCGTCGCCGTGATCGTCGCGGCCCGGGGAGCCGTCGGACGCGCCGCCCTCACGCTTACCCCTTGGCACCACTTCGAGGTCGTCGTCATCGATGTCGCCGTCGATGTCCCCGCCGACCAGGGCGGGCGGTGGCTTGGGACCCCGCGGATCGGGTTTGCGCCCGAGGGCGTGCTGCACCCTGGTGACCACGTCCTCCGCAGGCTCGGCGTCGCGCCCGCGGTTGCGGCGGTTCTTCCCGGAACGACGCTCGGTGGGCGCGTCCTCGCTCGGAGTGAGGTCGATCGGCGCGTCGTGCAGCAGGATGCCACGCCCACCACAATGCGGGCAGGGTTCGGAGAACGCCTCGAGCAGGCCCGTGCCCATCCGTTTGCGGGTCATCTGCACCAGCCCGAGCGAGGTGACCTCGGCGACCTGATGCCGGGTGCGGTCCCGGCCGAGGCATTCGGTCAGCCGGCGGAGCACCAACTCGCGGTTGGACTCCAGGACCATGTCGATGAAGTCGATGACGATGATCCCGCCGATGTCCCGCAACCGGAGTTGCCGGACGATTTCCTCGGCCGCCTCCAGGTTGTTCTTCGTCACGGTCTCTTCGAGGTTGCCCCCGGAGCCGGTGTACTTGCCGGTGTTGACGTCGACGACCGTCATGGCCTCGGTCCGGTCGATCACCAGTGAACCGCCGGACGGCAGATGAACCTTGCGCTCCAGGGCCTTGCCGATCTGCTCGTCGACCCGGTAGGTGGCGAACACGTCGCCGCCCCCGGCCGGTGCTTCGTACTTGGACAGCCGGTCCGCCAACTCCGGAGCGACTGCGGTGATGTAATCGGAAACCTGGTCGTAGGCGTCGTCGCCGTCGACCACCAGGCGGCTGATGTCGGAGTTGAACAGGTCACGAACGACCTTGAGCAGCGTGCCCGGCTCGGCGTACAGCTGAGTGGGCGCCGAGGTCTTCGCGGCGGCCCGCCGGGAGATGTCCTCCCACTGCGCCTTCAACCGTTCGACGTCCCGCGCGAGTTCGTCCTCCGCGATGCCCTCCGCGGCGGTCCGGATGATCACCCCGGCGTCCTCGGGCACGATCCGGTCCAGGATCGTCTTCAATCGCTTGCGCTCGGTGTCCGGCAGCTTCCGGGAGATCCCGGTCGCTCCGCCGTTCGGCACGTACACCAGGAATCGGCCGGGCAGGGAGATCTGGGTGGTCAGCCTGGCGCCCTTGTGCCCGATCGGGTCCTTGGACACCTGGGCGAGGATGGTGTCGCCGCTGGACAGCGCGGTCTCGATGCGCCTGGCCTTACCGTTCAACCCGGCAGCATCCCAGTTGACCTCGCCGGCGTACAGCACGGCGTTGCGGCCACGGCCGATGTCCACGAACGCGGCTTCCATCGACGGCAGCACGTTCTGCACCTTGCCGAGGAAGACGCTGCCGATCATCGAATCGGATCCGGCGCGGGACACGAAGTGCTCGACCAGGATGCCGTCCTCGAGCAGCGCGACCTGCGCCAGGTCGCCCCGCTGCCGGACCGCCATGACCCGCTCCACCGACTCGCGCCGAGCCAGGAACTCGGCCTCGGTGAGAATCTGCGGGCGTCGCCGGGTGTCCCGGGAATCGCGCCGCCGCTGGCGCTTGGCCTCCAGCCGGGTGGACCCGCGAACACCCTGCACCTCGGACGAACCGGTGGACACTCCGGACCCGGCCGCACCGGACAGCCGCGGTTCGCGAACATGCACGACCGTGTTGTCGGGATCGTCCTCGCGGGGACCGTCCTCGCCGGTGACCCGACGGCGACGCCGGCGACGGCGGCGGCTGCCCGCGCTGCCGGAGCCGCGGTCGTCCGCGTCGTCGCCCTCGTCCGTGTCGGCTCTGTTGGCGTCGGCGCTGTCCGTGTCGGCGCTGTTCGTGTCGCTGTCGGATTCCTCGTCGGTGTCGGTCTCGCCGGCGGCATCCGGAGATCCGGTGGCCGGCGACGAGGCCGTGTCGGCTCCGCCGGTGTCCGCGCCGCCGGACTCAGCGGCGTCCTGGCCCTCTGCGGCATCGTCGGTGACCCGGCCACGTCCGCGGCGACCCCGCCTGCGACGCCGGCCACGTCCGCTGGCGTCACCGCCGGCCTGATCGTCGGTGTCGGTGTCAGTGTCCGCATCGGCCCCGGCGTCGGTCGGCTCGTCCTCGGTCGCTGCCTCCGTCGCATCGGGACGACCGTCGGTCGACGGCTCCGCGGTCGGGACGGCTTGCGACGACCCGTCGCCGGCTGCCTCCTCGGACAGGGTCGGTTCGGACTCGCCGGTCTGCCCCCCGCCGCGGCGACCTGAGCGCCCGCGCCTGCGTCGGCCTGAGCCCGCAGGCCTGCCCTGCGTTCCGTCGGCATCGTCGGGTGCCGGCGCCTCGTCGGCCCGGTCGTCGGTCTCGGACCTGACCACCTCGGGTGGCAGGAACAGCGGTCGGGTTCCCGTCGGCAGGTCAGGGTGCCGGCCAGCCGGCTCGGCGCTGTCTGCGGCCTCGTCTGCGGCCTCGGAGGCCGTTGCGGCCTCGGCAACCGCAACGGCGGACTCGCCCTCGGCGTCACTCGGGGCGAAGAAGGCCTCGATCAGCTCGCGCGCGACGTCCGCTGGAACGGACGAGGAGGCGCTTTTGATGGTGAGGCCGCGTTCGGCAAGGGCGGTCAGCAGTTCCTTGTTGCTGATCCCGATCCTCTTCGACAGCTCGTGCACTCGTGGCTTCGCCGGTAGGTCGGCGAGGGCTGTCTCGAGGGTGGGCGTGATCGACATGCGTGTAGTCCTCCCCGAGGCCCCCGGGCGCGTACAAGACGCGTCCGCACAGGGACCCCGTACATTTCGGACCCGCAGCCCGGCGGTCACCGGCGGCGGGAAGTCTGGTGTGCGTCGTGCCGATCGGCTCGCGGAGTTCCGTCCTCGACGCGACCCGGCGTCTCACTCACCGGGGCCGAGGACCGCTCTTGCACCGACCAGGCCCGGGTCCTGTGCCGAAAGTTTCTGCACTGAACCATGGTCAGTATCCCACACGGCGACCCGGCGGCCCGCGACGCGCTCCCGAGATGATCAAACTCAGGTCAGCAGCCTCAGGTCAGCAGCTCAGGTCAGCAGCCTCAGGTCAGCAGCTCAGGTCAGCAGCAGCGTGCCCAGCCGGCGGCTGGCGACCACCAGCCCGATGACGGCCATCACCACGAAGTACAGCGCGTGCCAGGCCAGGGCCGCCGTGGCAGGGCCGAGACACAGGCCACGCATCAGCTCGATGCCCTGGTACAGCGGCAGGCATTCCACCACGATCTGGATTCCCCGCGGGTAGACGTCCAACGGGTAGAAGGTGGTGGAGAACAGGAACATCGGCAGGATGGCGGTGTTCACCCAATCCAGTTGCTGGAAGGTGGTCAGGAAGCTGGCGACCGCCATTCCCACCGCACCGAAGCCGAGCGCGATGAGCAGGGCGGCGGGCACCGCCAGCAGCGCCCACCACGAGTCCAGCAGGCCCATGGCCGCCATGACGATCACGAACGCCACGGAGTAGAGGCCGCCGCGCAGCAACGCCCAGCCGATCTTGCCGAGCGCCACGTCCACCGGCCCGAGGGACGTCGCCAGCATGGCGTCGTAGAGCTTCTCGTACCGCAGCTCGAAGAAGACGTTGTGCACCGAGTCGTACAGGGCCCCGTTCATCGCCGAGGTGGCCAGCAGGGCCGGCGCGATGTACGCGGCGTAGCTGACTCCCCCGACGTCACCCACCAGCGCGCCGAGGCCCTTGCCCATCGCGAACAGGAAGAACACCGGCTCGAAGAACCCGGACAGCACGATCCACCACACCCGGCGGCTGACCAGCAGCGACCGCTCCAGCACCACGTGCGCCCGGCCCGCGTACAGCTGCAGTGGCAGTACCCGGGAGATCAGTGTCGGTGCGCGGCCGGCCGAGACCGCCGACCCGGTCATACGATCAACCGCCGGTGGTAGAGCCGCCGGGCGAGCACCAGGCCTGCCCCGAACAGGATTCCCAGGTAGGCCGCGTGACCGACGGTCGGCCAGAGCTCGGCCGTGCCGAGCGCGAACCCCCGGGCGAGCTCGTTGCCATGCCAGAGCGGCGAAATCCAGGCCAGCCAGCGCACAGCCAGCGGCAGCTGGGTGATCGGGAAGAACGATCCGGAGAACAGCGTCATCGGCACCACGACGAACCGGAAGACCATCGCGAACGCGCCGCCGTCCGAGTGCAGCGCGGCGCCGAGCGCCAGGATCAGCACACCGCAGGCGAGCCCGGTGAGCACCCCGGACGGGATCATCAGCAGCCCGGCCGGCCCGCCCGCCACCCCGAAGACCAGCAGCACCAGGTAGTACAGCGTCGACGCGGCCAGTAGCCTGGTGCCGACGAACAGCACCTCTCCGTCACAGACCTGCCCGGGCGTGACCGGGGTGGCCGTCACTCCCCAGAACACCTTGCTCCACTTGAACCGGCTGTACGCGGGATACGACCCCTCGCTGACGCCGATCTGCACGGCCGCGGCGACCAGCAACGCCGGGGCGATGTACTGCAGGTAACTCACCCCGCCCAGCGCCGACGACTGTGGCCCGGCATCCACCAGCGAGCCGAGGCCGAGGCCAAGGGCGAGCAGGTACAGCAGGGGCGTGCCGATCGCCTCCGACAGGCTGGACACCGCGTACCGGCGCCAGCACCGCATCAGGTACTCCCAGACCATCAGCCGCCCGGACGGCGTGGACGGCAGCGACCGGCCGGGCTCGGACCGGGAACGATCGAGGATGGCCATCAGTCCACCAGGCTCCGGCCGGTCAACCGCAGGAAGACATCCTCCAGCGTCGAGCGACGCACCAGGGTGGATCGGGGCCGCACGCCGCGGGCATGCACGGCCTCCAGCGTGGCCTCGCCGTCGTCGGTGTAGAGCAGCAGCCGGTCCGGGAGGACCTCCACCCGCTCAACCAGATCCGTGACCAGCGGCTCGGCCTGCTGCTGGGTTCCCGGTGGGAACCGCAATTCCAGCACCTCACGCGAGGAATAGCTGCCGATCAATTCCGTTGGCGAGCCCTCGGCCACGATCACCCCGCCGTCCATCACCACCAGCCGGTCGCAGAGCTGCTCCGCCTCGTCCATGTAATGCGTCGTCACGACCAGCGTGACACCCTCGGTCTTCAACCGGAACAACCGGTCCCACAACACATGTCGGGCCTGCGGGTCGAGGCCGGTGGTCGGCTCGTCGAGCAGCAGCAACTCCGGGTTGTTGATCAACGACCGGGCGATGGTCAGCCGCCGCTTCATCCCACCCGACAACGCCTCCACTTTGGTGTCGATCTTGTCGGTCAATTGCGCGAATTCCACCAGCTCCTGGGCACGCCGCCGGCACTCGGGACGGGAGATACCGAAATAGCGGCCGTAGATGACGAGGTTCTCCCGGACGGTCAGTTCGAGGTCGAGGTTGTCCTGCTGCGGCACCACCCCGAGCCGCCCGCGGATGCGCACGCCGTCCAGTTCCGGATCCAACCCGAGAATGGACAGGTCACCTCCGCTGCGCGGCGACACGCAGGCGATCATCCGCATGGTGGAGGACTTCCCGGCGCCGTTGGGTCCCAGGAATCCGAATGCCTCGCCCCGCTGCACCTGGACGTCGATCCCGCGCACCGCCTCGACCGGCGGACCGGATGCGGCCGGAAAGCTCTTGCGCAGCCCCCGAGCCACGATCATCGGCGCGTCCGGCGGCATCGACGCCGGGGTGCCGACCGGGCCCGTGGCTACCTGGCCGGGCCGAGAACCCGCTGCCGCCAGCCCGGTCTGCGGCGGAACACGACGCTCCCTCATGGGGTCCGACGCTACCGCCGCCCGCCGACAGCACCGCGAGGTTTCCCATGAAGGTGCCCTGAGCAGCGCAGATAACGCTCCGGTCGCGAAATGGCGACACGGGTTGCGCTCCGTGCGCGATGCCGGCAGCCGTGGCTACCCTGGTTTCCGGACGCCTGGGATTCAGACGCCTGGATTTCAGACGAGGCGTCCGGCGGCGCAACCTGGTCGCGACCGCGGACGTCCTGTCATCGTCCGGCCGCTCGCCGGCCGCCCGACCTCGACCTGCATGGGGTGAGAACACCGATGACCACGCCGAGTACTGCCCCCGGCGGCGGCCGGCGAGCGCCGCTGCGGGAAATCGGCATCGTCACCGCCGCGGTCGGCCTGCTGTCGCTGGCTTTCGTCCTGCTGGTGACCGCACCAGCGTCGGCTCATCCGCAGGAAGACCCGGCCACCACCCGCGCCAGCGCCGCGCCGATGATGCTGGCCGGAAACGGGCTGGACATCACGGCACCGGTGACCGTCGGGCTCGGCCTGCTGCTCCTGGGCACCGTCATGGTGGGCTGGGCATTCCTGGCCACCGGACGGCGGGACCGTCGCGGCCGAGGAGCCTGACCCCGGCAGCGCTATCCGACCACCCCGTAGGCGCGCACCGTGAAGGTGCCGAGCCCGTGCACCGCCGGTGGCGCAGCCGAGAACCGAAACCCGCTGTCCGGCAACAGCTCCAGCGCGGTGAGGTGCTCGACGATGGGGATACCGGCGGCCAGCAGCCAGGTGTGCGCGGGGCGCCGGCCGGTATGGGTGGAATCGATGTTCAGTGAATCGATCCCGACCAGTGCAGGTTTGGCCGAGACCAGGAATTCCGCCGCGTCATCGGTGAGGTAAGGGTGCCCGGTGAAATAGGCCGCCGTGCCCCAGTGCTGCGCGTGGCCCGTGTGCACCAGCACCGCTCGGCCGGCCAGGTCCTCCTCGCCCAGCGCGGCTCGCAGTAGCGCCTCGTCGATCGGGCGGCCGATCGCTTCCGTCGCCGGAACGTGCCCGGCTGCAGCGTCGGCGCCCAGCACTCTGGCGACCACGCCGTCCAGGTCGACCATCCGCTCCAGTGGCACCGCGGCGAGGTCGTCACCGCCGCGGTGCCGGTGTGCGGGGGTGTCCAGATAGGTGCCGGTGTTCGCGGCCATCGAGATGGTGCCGATGCTGAACTCGGTGCCGGCCGCGTAGTGCGCCGCAGATTCGTCGAACGACAGGTGGCTGCCGATGACCGGCGCAGGGATGCCCGGGTAGGTGATCAGGCCATCGGAGATCGGGTGGGACAGATCGACGATCCGCCGCGCGTCGCCGGTCATCGCGGCGTCCCCGGCGCAGTGGCCCAGGAGGTGGTCGCCGGGGCGGTGGCCCCGGCGGTCTCGGGACTCGCTGAACTCCCGGCGGTCATGTCGTTCACGGTGGCTCCCAGAATGATCTCGTCACGATCGTGGTCCGGTCCGAGCCGGATCCAGCCGGGCCGGCGGCCCCACTCGGTGAAGCCGAACCGGCCGAAGAATGACTCGAGACCCGCTCCGGCACGGACGGCCGCCTCGACCTTCTCTACCCCCGCCTCGTGGGCCTGCCCGAGCAGCGCCGTCATCAGTCGCGTGCCCGATCCCGACCCGCGGAGGTCGGGGTCGACCATCACCGCGACGATCTCGCCGGTGTGCCTGGACAGTCCGCGTCCCGGCCGCAGCACCCCGACGCCGACCAGCGTTCGGTGCCGGTTCAGCGCGAAACCGAACGCCCGGCCCGACCGCAGGTCGTCAACCAGGCCGGCGACGACCGCGGCGACCTCCGCGCGGCTGACGTCAGGCGCGAAGCCGACCGCTCCGCCGGATTCCGCGACCCGGTGCCACAGCGTCACCACGGCGACGCCGAACGCGCTGTCCGACGCCCAGGTGCCGCCAGGGCCGACCCGGCGCAGGGTGATCTCGTCAGGTCCGGGCGATGCGGGGTCAGGCGATTCGGGCCCGCGCGGTGCGTGCTCCGATTCCGTGGGCAGAGGTTCGCTCACAGGTCGGGGAACCACAGCCCGATCTCGCGCACCGCGGATTCGGTCGAGTCCGATCCGTGCACGAGGTTGGTCCTGGTCTCGAGCCCGAAGTCACCGCGGATGCTGCCGTTGGCTGCCTTCTCCACGGGATCGGTGCCGCCGGCGAGCTGCCGGAAGGCGCTGACGGCGCGGGGTCCCTGAACCACCGCGGCGACCAGCGGTCCGCCGGTGATGAACTCGACGAGGGCGTCGTAGAACGGCTTGCCCTTGTGTTCGGCGTAGTGCACCTCGGCGACACTGACATCGACCACCCGCAGGTCCAACGCCACCAGCGTCAGGCCCTTCTTTTCGATCCTCGAGATGATCTCTCCGACGAGCCCGCGGGCAACGCCGTCGGGCTTGATCAGGACCAGGGTGCTTTCGGACACGAGCGGGTACTCCCTTGTTCGGGCGGTGGGCCGCCTGACGGTGTGGATCGGGTGCCGTTCCGTTGCAGCTACTGCTGCACAGTGGTAGGCCCCGGCAGCGTACCGGCCGCGAGCCTGCGCCGGAATTCGCCTCGGAACCACAGGATCGACGCCCACACCAGGCCGAAGACGATGCCCATGATGCCCAGCGGCGGGGTGATCAGCCAGCACGCGATCATCACCACCTGCAGGGTGAGGATCACCGGTAGTGCGTAGGGGCGCGAGACGATCGCACATGCCCCGATCAACAGCGCGGCCAGCACGCAGATGATGACCACCCCGGCCGGGCCGACCCCGCCGCCGGTGTTCGCGGCCACCGGAATGGCCAGCAGCACGGTGATCGCCTCCAGCACCAGGGTCGCGGACATGACGCCGCGCAGCCCGCGCTCCGGGTCGTAGGGCCGGGTCGCCCGCGGTGCGCGGCAGGTTCCGCGCCGGGCGGCTCGTCGGGGGCTGCGGACGCGTTCGGGGCCGACGTGGGTTCGCTCATTCCGGCGCCAGACCCGCGAGCGCGCGGCCGTCACCGGCCGAGACCACCGAACCGGTGATCACCACACCGGTGCCGGACGAGTCCTCCGAGCCGGACTCGGCCAGGTCGACGGCCAGCGCGATGGCCTCGTCCATCCGCTCGGCGGTGTGCACCCGTTCCTCGCCGAAGACGTCGACCGCGAGATCCGCGAGATCGGCGACCGGCATCGACCGCGGCGAGGAGTTCCGGGTGACCACGATCGCGTCGAAGCTGTCATCCAGCGCCTGCAGGATGCCGGGAGCGTCCTTGTCGGCCATCACGGCCAGCACACCGACCAGCCGGGAGAAGGAGAATTCGGAGGCGAGCGCGGCCGCCAGCGCGGTGGCACCGTGCGGGTTGTGCGCGGCGTCCACCATGATCGTGGGCGACGTGCGGACCCGCTCCAGCCGTCCCGGCGAGGCGACGGAGGCGAAAGCGTCCTGCACGGCGGCGATGTCGAGCTGACGGCTGGATCCGGCACCGAAGAACACCTCCGCCGCGGCCAGCGCCGTCGAGGCGTTGACGGCCTGGTGCTCGCCCGCCAACGGCAGGAAGACGTCCTCGTACACCCCGCCGAGGCCCTGGATCGTCAGCCGCTGACCGCCGACCGCGAAGGCCCGGTCCAGCACGCTGAATTCGCTGCCGTACCGGGCGACGCTGGCGTCGACCTCGATCGTGCGGCGCAGGATGGTGTTCATCGCTTCTTGTTCCTGCGGGCCGATGACCGCGACCGAGTCGGCCTTGATGATCCCGGCCTTGTTCCCGGCGATCTCGGTCAGGGTGTCGCCGAGGAAGTCGGTGTGGTCGATGCCGATCGGGGTGATCACGGCGACGGCGGCATCGGCGACGTTGGTGCTGTCCCAGGTTCCACCCAGGCCCACCTCGATGACGCCGGCCTCCACCGGAGCGTCACCGAAGGCCGAGAACGCCATCGCGGTGAGGATCTCGAACTTGGACAGCGGCAGACCGCCCTCCCTGGCACTGGAGGCGTCGATGAGATCCACGTACGGGGCGACGTCCGCATAGGTCTCGACGTAGCGGTCGACGGAGATCGGCGCGCCGTCGATGGCGATGCGTTCGGTGACCAACTGCAGGTGCGGCGAGGTGAAACGGCCGGTGCGGACACCGATCCGGGTGAGCAGCGCATCGATCATCCGCGCCGTCGAGGTCTTGCCGTTGGTGCCGGCGATCTGGATCACCGGGTAGGACCGCTGCGGGTTGCCCAGCAGGTCCATCAGCGCGGTGATCCTGGACAGCGTCGGCGAGATCTGCACCTCCGACCGGCGGCGGTCCAGCAGCGTCTCGACCACGTGCAGGGTCAGCGGCGGCGCGTTCGGCACCGGGTCGGCCGGTGAGTCGTCATCGAGATCGGCTGTTGCCGCGGCGATCTCGCCGGTGGGGTCGGCGTCGGGGTTGGTCGAGGTCCCGACCGGGTCGGGCAGCCCCAGGTTGCCGGCGTCCCAGCTGATGTCGCCGGTCGCCGGGAACTCTGTCTCATCGTCCGGGCCGTCGTCCGGATCGTCGTCCGGATCGTCGCCGGCTGGTCGCCGGAGCCGTTGCGGGGCGTGGAGATCACGATCCCGACCCGTCGAGTGCGGCCAGCCGTGCCGTCAGACTGTCCACGTCCGCGGTGGCCTTGGCGGCTCGGGCGCGGATCTTGTCGACCACCGCGGCGGGCGCCTTACCGACGAACTCCGAGTTGCCCAGCTTCTTCGCGGTGTCCGCTATCTCCTTCTGCGCCGCGGCGAGATCCTTGCTGAGCCTGGCCTTTTCGGCGGCGACGTCGATGGTGCCCGAGGTGTCGACCCGGACCGTCACCGCCACCCCGGTGGACAGCGCGAGCTGGATTTCCGCGGTGGCGCGGAAGGATTCGTCCGCACCCTCCAGCCGGGTCAACGCCGCCGCCGTGGCCAGCAGGGCCTCGGCGCCTTGATCGGCACCGCTGGTCGCGGTCAGCGTCGCCGGGACCTTGCGGGACGGCGCCAGGCTCTGGTCGGCGCGGAACCGGCGGATCTCGGTGACCAGGGCCTGCGCGTCGGCGACCCAGGTGGCCGCGCTGGGGTCGGTGGACCGACCGGATGGCTGTGGCCAGGCGGCGATCACCAACGATTCCCCACCGGTCAGCGAGGTCCACAGCGTCTCGGTGACGTACGGGACGAACGGGTGCAGCAGTCGCAGCAGCGCGTCCAGCACGGTGCCGAGCACCGCCCTTGTGGTCTCCACCCGGTCTGTTCCGGCAGCGGTATCCGTTGCGGCACCGGCGATCTGGATCTTGGCCAGCTCCAGGTACCAGTCGCAGAACTCGTCCCAGGCGAAGTGGTAGAGCCCCTCCGCGGCCTTGCCGAACTGGTAGTCGCCGAGCAGGTCGGTGGTCTGGGTGATCACCTCGTCGAGCCGGTCGAGGATCCACCGGTCGGCCGGGGTGAGCCGGCCCGGTTCGAGCGCGGTGTCCGGCACCGTGGCGCCGTTGATCATCGCGAACCTGGTGGCGTTGAACAGCTTCGAGCAGAACTTGCCGCCGCCGGCCACCCACTCGGTGGCGATCGCCTGGTCCGCGCCCGGGTTGGACCCGCGGGCCAGGGTGAACCGCACCGCGTCCGCGCCGTAGTCCTCGATCCACTGGAGCGGGTCGACGGTGTTGCCGCGGGTCTTGGACATCTTCTTGCCGTGCTGGTCGCGGACCAGCCCGTGCAGGGCGACCGTGGTGAAAGGGACCGAAGGGACTCCGCTCTCGTCCTTGGTGGCGTACAGACCGAACATCATCATCCGGACGACCCAGAAGAACAGGATGTCGTAGCCGGTGACCAGCACGGACGTCGGGTAGAACGCCTTGAGCGTGTCGGTCTGGTGCGGCCAGCCCATGGTGGAGAACGGCCACAGCGCCGAGGAGAACCAGGTGTCCAGCACGTCCGGGTCCTGGGTCCAGCCTTCCCCCGGCGGTTCCTCGTTCGGCCCGACGCAGCGGACCTCGCCGTCGGGGCCGTACCAGACCGGGATCCGGTGCCCCCACCACAGCTGCCGGGAGATGCACCAGTCGTGCATGTTGTCGACCCAGTCGAAGTACCGGGCGGCCAGTTCCTGCGGGTGGATGACGGTCCGGCCGTCCCGGACCGCGTCGCCGGCGGCCTTGGCCAACGGCTCGACCTTGACGAACCACTGGGTGGACAACCGCGGCTCGATGACGTCGTCGGACCGCGAGCAGTGCCCGACCGCGTGGATGTAGGGCACCTTCTCGCCGACGATCCGGCCCTGCTCGCGCAGCACCTGCTTGATCGCCGCCCGCGCCTCGAACCGGTCCATCCCGTCGAAAGGTGTTCCGGTGCCAACGATCCGGGCGCCTTCGTCCAGGATGGTGGGCATCGGCAGGTGGTGCCGGCGGCCGATCTCGAAGTCGTTGGGGTCGTGCGCCGGGGTGACCTTCACCGCGCCGGTGCCGAACGTCGGTTCGACGTGATCGTCGGCGATCACCGGGATCTCCCGGTTGACCAGCGGCAGCAGCACGGTGCGTCCGACCAGGTGCGGGTACCGGGGGTCGTCGGGATGCACGGCGACCGCGGTGTCGCCGAGCATGGTCTCGAGCCGGGTGGTGGCGACGACGATGCTGTCGCCGTTCTCGTCGCCGGCCTCGTCCAGCGAGCCGTACCGGACGGACACCAGTTCCCCGGCGTCCTCGCTGTGCTCGACCTCGATGTCGCTCAAGGCGGTGCGACATCCCGGGCACCAGTTGATGATTCGTTCGGCACGGTAGATCAGGCCCTCGTCATAGAGGTGCTTGAAGATCGTCTGCACGGCGTCGGAGAGTCCGTCGTCGAGGGTGAAGCGCTCGCGGTCCCAGTCCACCGAGTCGCCGAGGCGCTTCATCTGGCCGAGGATCGCGCCGCCGGATTCCTGCTTCCAGTCCCACACCTTCTGCACGAACAGGTCGCGGCCGTAGTCGTGCCGGGTCTTGCCGTCGACGGCGAGCCGGCGTTCGACGACGGTCTGGGTGGCGATGCCGGCGTGGTCCATGCCCGGGAGCCAGAGCACCTCGTCGCCGGACATCCGGTGCCAGCGGGCCAGGATGTCCATCAGGGTGTGGTCCAGCGCGTGGCCGACGTGCAGGTTGCCGGTGACGTTGGGCGGCGGCAGCACGATGGAGAACGGCTTGCGTTCGCCGGAGAGCACCCGCTGCTCGTCGGCGCGGAAGTACCCCACGTCGAGCCAGCGCTGGTACAGGGGTACCTCGGCCACCGCCGGGTCGTACTGGGTAGCCAGTTCTCTGCTCGGCAGGTCGTTGCGCTCGGCGGTGGTGGTCACCGGGCCAGTTTAGGTGTGCCGCGACGGTGGGCTTTCCCGCGTGTTCTGGCTGGTGCCGCGCCCTGCCCGTCTCGATCAGTACGACTTGGGCAGGCCGAGGGTGTGCTGGGCGACGTAGTTGAGCACCATCTCGCTGTTGACCGGGGCGATCCGCAGCAGCCGGGCCATCCCCCATTGCGGCAGCAGTCCGTACTCGACCGACAGCCCATTGCCGCCGTGCGCCTGGATCGCGGCGTCCACCGCGGCGACCGCCGCTTCGGCGGCCGCGTACTTGGCCATGTTGGACGCCTCGCCGGCCGGCTGTCCGTTGTCGTACAGCCAGGCCGCCTTCGCGGTCATCAACGCCGCGAGCTCGACGTCGATCTTGGCCTTGGCCAGCGGGTGGGCCACCGCCTGGTGTGCACCGATCGGCTGGCCCCAGACGCTGCGGCTGCCCGCGTATTCGGCAGCGGCGGCCACGGCGTACCGGCCGATGCCGACCCCCAACGCGGCGGCGGTGATCCGCTCCGGGTTCAGCCCGTCGAAGAGCGGCTGCCAACCCTTGCCCTCGGCGCCGACCAGCGCGGACGCCGGGACCCGGACGTCGTCGTAGAAGACGGTGTACTGCCGATCCGGGATCTGCGCGGCAACCTCGAGCCGGTTCCAGCTCAGGCCGGGGGCGTCGATGGGCACGATGAACAGCGAGAGCTGCGCCTTGCCCGTCACCGGGTCGGTGCCGGTACGGGTGACGGTGATGATGGCGGCCGCTTCGTCGACGCCGGAGATGTAGTACTTCTGCCCGCTGATCAGGTAGCCGCCCTCGCCGTCGGGCCGCGCGGTCGTCGTCAGGTGGTGGGAGTTGCTGCCGGCGTCGGGCTCGGTGATCGCGAAGACGATCTTGGTGCTGCCGTCGGCCAGCTTCGTCAGCCATTCCTGTTGCTGCGCAGGCGATCCGTGCCGTTTGAGGATCTCCACGCCGATCGCGCTGGACACCAGCAGGGTCAGCAGCGGGCAGCCGGCCGCCGCGGATTCCTCGGCCACCACGGCGAGTTCGCTCATCCCGGCGCCACCGCCGCCGAATTCCTCTGGCACGTTGATGCCGATGAAACCGGCCTTGCCCAGGTCGCTCCACAGCCCCGACATCGGGGTGGAGGTGCGCCCGTGCTCGGCGTAGGCGGCCGGCCCGTGCGACCGGGTGATCTCCCGGACCGTTGCACGCAGGTCGGCGTATTCGGCGGGTTCGGCGAAGTCGGTCATCTCAGGCTCCCGGTCTTGTGGACGACCCTCAGGATGCCAGATGTAAACCGTGGTTAACAAGTGTTCAGTGAGCCGGGTCACGTCTTGCGGCTGGCGCAGCGCGGTTCTGCGGGTGGCGGGGGCTGGGGGCTGGGCGGGGCTACCGACCGACGGACCCGGACCAACCCCTCGTCGGTCCGGGCCGTTCGGCAGGCGGCGCGGCATCAGGCAGCAAGACCAGGCGCGCGGATCAAGTGGCGGGTTTTGTGCACCGTGTGACGGGAGTCAACGAGTTGATCCGGGTCAGCGGTGTTGATCCGCGCCGGGAAGGTGGGCCGGGGGGTAGGGGTCGGGGTCGGGGGGGCTGGTTCAGGCGGGCGAGAGGGACATCGGCCCATACACGGCCTGGCGATCGTTGAACAGACTCACTGCGGTGATGCCGTCGTCCAGCAGATCCGAATAGACCTCGCCGAGCCAGGTTTCGGCCGCTTCCTGCGACTCGAATTCCACCATTGGACCGTCCGCGACGACTCCTGCCTCGTCGGCATACCGCCACAGGTAAACCATTTCGCTCCTTGATCCGACTTGGTCTTGTTGTCCGGACGCCACCGACGGTCCGTGCGTGTGACGGTATCCGGGACCCGGACGGGTGTCTGTACGGACGGCACCTTTCACATCCGTTTACCGTCATACCCATTCCGGCTTCATGTCCGGAATCGCCGGCCGCTTGCTCGCAGACACCGAAGAGAGCTCATGACACTGGACCTTCCGGCCGTACCCACACCCGACCTGGCCGCGGCCGCCGCCGCCGCGGCCCGTCGCGACCGGCTGCCGGCCGGCGCTTTGGGTGTGTGGGGCGCCGTCCTCGACACCGTCGCCGCCGCCCGCGGCTCGTCCAACGGATCACTCGCCCCGCAGCGCCCTCGGCTGGTGGTGATGGCCGCGGACCACGGCGTCGCGGACCTGGGGGTGTCGGCGGCCGTCCCCACCGATACCGCGCGCCGGGTCGACGACCTGACGTCAGGGGTGGGGTTGACCGCGACGCTGGCCGCGGTCAGCGGGGTCGGGGTCAGAGTGGTGCAGGCGGGGCCGCGCAGCGGCCGCATCGATATCGAGGACGCGCTCGATGAGGAGCAACTCGATGCGGCGATCGCCACCGGCCGGCAGATCGCCGACGCCGAGGTCGACGAGGGCGCCGACCTGCTCATCGGGGCCGTCTGCGGCGTCGGCGTGAGCACCCCGGTATCCGTGCTGGTCGCCGTGCTGACCGGGATGGAGCCGGTGGACGCCACCACCCGCGGCTCCGGCATCGACGACGCCGCCTGGATCACCAAGGCCGCCGCCGTCCGGGACGCGTTGTTCCGGGTCCGCAAGGCCGGGTCGGACGTGCTCACCCTGCTCCGCAGCGGTGGCGGCGCCGACCTGGCCGCACTGACCGGGTTCATCGCGCAGGCGGCCATCCGGCGCACCCCGGTGCTCATCCACGACCTGCCCAGCACCGTCTGCGGGGTGCTGGCGCACCGCATCGCCCCCGGTGCGGACAGCTACCTGCTCGCCAGTTCGCTGTCGCCGGAGCGGGGGCACCGCAGGTTGCTGGAGATTCTCGGGCGGGAGCCGATCACGGACTGGTCGATCACCGCCGGATCCGGCGTCGCGGCGTTGCTGGTGGTGCCCTCGCTCCGCGCGGCCGCGCAGGCGGTGGACGCGGTGCTCGCCGCCGACGAGGCCGCCGGGAACCCCGAGCGCGTCACCCGGTCGGCACACGCCATCGACGCCTGGGATCCCGAACTGCTCTGACCCGGCCGCGTCGGCACCGGTCGGCGGAGTGGTCACCCGGCCCGGTGGGCGGGGTGGTCACCCCGGCGGGCCGCCCGGCTGCTGGGAGCCGTCATCGGGTCGTCCCCGTTGCGGAGCGACCTGCTCGGGCAGATCCGGCGTCGGCGGACGCTGTGCGGCAGACCCGGCTCTGCCCGGCAGCTGGGTGCCGATTTCGCCCTGCCCGCCGTTGCCTCCCGACGGCGCTGACGCCGCCGACTCGCGTTTCTTGCTGACCCCGCGCTGCGCCGCGCCGAGCAGCAACCGGACCACGAGTCCGATGACCACCAGGTTCAGCAGCATCTGCGCGCTCACCAACAGCCGCATCGGGTTCGTTTCCGGGGTGATGTCGCCGAAGCCGACCGTGGCAAAGACCGTGATGGTGAAATAGAGCGACTTCGTGTGATCCAGCTGCTCGGAGAACGCGCCGGGGTTTCCCAGTGCATTGGACAGGTAGATCCGCGCGAAGATCAGCAGATACAGCGGCACAGTCACCGACATCGCTTCCGCCGCACGCAGATTCGGGTACTTCGAATTGACGATCGCGGGGATCTGGATTCCGACGATGATGCCGAAAATCACCAGCGCAAGCAGCAGCCACGGCAAATCCGAATCGGTGCCGGCATCGGGCGTCGGGATCAGGTAGTAGGCGGTGAGGAGCAGACTGACCGTGAGCAGGACCCGGAACAGGATCCATAGCCCCAGCCGCCACACCTTCTTGCGGGGGAGCGACTCCGGGGGCAAGTTGTCTGTCATGGCGTGATGAGACCTCTCCTCGGCAGATCGCCGGTCGCGGCGAGTCCGGGCGCCGTCACCGTAAGTCGGGCCGCGGCGTCCGGGCATGCCGCGATCTGGATGAATCCCCTGTGCCGAGCGACGGATCTGCCGAGCAGCTCCCGATCACCGACAGCTCAGCTTGCTGCCAACCGGCGTGGCGCGCCCACCGTGGCGATCCCGGCGGCGAGCAGGCAGCTGACGATCACCATGATCATCGCGCCGGTCCAGCCCGCGGTGTCGAAGACCAGCGCACCGGCAAAGCCCACCAGGCTCGACCCGGCGTAGTAGGCCAACGAGTACAGCGCGGACGCCTGGGACCGCGCCGCGGGCACCTGCTGTCCGGCCCAGGCCGCGGCGATCGCATGCGCGACGAAGAAGCAGAACGTGGCGATCACCAGACCGGCCAGCACGAGCCACAGTGGTGTGGCCAACGTCACCGCGACGCCGACGGCCATCCCGAACCCGGCTGCGACCAGCACGGCCCGACGCCCCCACCGGCCGACCAGCCGGCCGACCCCCGACGAACCCACGGTGCCCACCAGGTACGTCAGGAACAGCAGGCTGACCACCGACGCCGGCAGCCGGTATGGGTCGTCCAGCAGCCGGAAGGCCAGCAGGTTGTAGACCGTGACGAACCCGCCCATCAGCAGGAACGCCTGCGCATAGAACACCCACACGGTCGGGTCGGCCATCGCCGCGCGGATCCTGCCCCGGGCGGGTCTACCGGCTGGCCGCTGATCCGCCGGCAACAGGATGACGAACACCACCACGGCGACGGCGACCAGCACGGAAGTAACCGCTACTCCCCACCTCCAGCCGGCCACCCCACCGACGGCGCCGGTGAGCACCCGGCCGGACAGTCCGCCCAGCGTGGTGCCGGCGATGTACAGCCCGCCGATGGCGGCCACTCGCCCGGCGGGAGCGCGCGCCACCAGGTGCGCGATGGCGAGCGCAGGCAGCGCGCCGAGGGCCAGTCCCGCGACGGCACGCAGCATCAGCAACACCTCGAACGAGGGCGCCAACGGCAGGGCAGCACCGGCCACCGCCGCGACGATCGCGGACACCCGCATCGCGCCCGCGCGGCCCATCCGGTCCCCCAGCGCGGCCCAGGGCAGCACGGACAGGGCCAGCGCGCCGGTGGCCACCGAGACTGCGAGCGACGCTGTCGACTCCGACAGGCTCCACTCGGCAGCCAACGCCGGTAGCACCGCCTGCACCGCGTAGAGCTCGGCGAACGTCGCGATCCCGCCCGCGAACAGCGCGACGGTCAGCCGGCGGGAGTTCCGTGGATCAGCGGGGATCACGGCGTCGATGGCCGGGCGGGATCTCGGACTGGATGTCGGGCGGGCCGCCGGGCGCGGTCACAGTGCCCAGTCGACGGGCTCAGCGCCCTGGCCGGCGAGCAGGGTGTTCGTCCGGGAGAACGGCCTGGACCCGAAGAACCCGCGGTCGGCGGACATCGGTGACGGGTGCGCCGAGGCGATGATCGGCACACCGTCCAGGATCGGCGTCAGGGTCTGCGCGTCCTTGCCCCAGAGGATCGCGACCAGCGGCCCACCGCGGGCGACCAGTGCCCTGATGGCCGCCTCGGTGATCGGCTCCCAGCCCTTGCCGCGGTGGGATGCGGGCTTCCCCGGCGCGACGGTGAGCACCCTGTTGAGCAGCAGCACGCCCTGGTCCGACCAGGCGGTCAGATCACCATGCGCCGGCGGGGCGATGCCGACGTCATCACGCATCTCCCGGTAGATGTTGCCCAGCGAACGGGGCAGCGGCCGGACGTGACGGTCGACCGCAAAGGAGAGCCCGATCGGGTGCCCCGGCGTCGGGTACGGGTCCTGGCCGACCACCAGCACCCTGACCTGGTCCATCGGGCGCTGGAACGCGCGCAGGACGTTCGGTCCGGCCGGCAGGTACTGGCGGCCGGCGGCCACCTCGGCGCGGAGGAAGTCGCCCATCCGGCTGATGCCCCCGGCGACCGGCTGCAGGGCATTCGCCCAGCCCGGATCGATGATCTCGTTCAGCGGCTGCGGCATGACGGGAGGCTACCGGCGGACTCAGCCGAAATGATCCCAGCCACCGGCCTGCTCCCAGGGCGCGCCGTCCACCGTGACGACCGACGGCCCGCCGGCAGGGCTGTCCGGTCCCGCGCTGCCCGCGGCCGGGCCGACCGTGCCGATGTTGGTCCACCCCGGCGGCAGCACCGCGCCGTACGGGAACGTGGCGGCCAGCGCATGGTCGTCACCGCCGGTCAGCGCCCACTCCAGGTGGTTCCGGCCGAGCGCGGAGGCGACCTCGACCAGCCGCGGGTTCACCGGCAGCCGCGCGGTGACGACGTTGATGGTGACGCCGGAGGCGCGGGCGATGTGGCCGAGGTCGGCGAGCAGGCCGTCGGAGACGTCGATCATCGAGGTGGCCCCGCTGCCGGCGGCGACGATGCCGGCCTGCAGCGGCGGGTCCGGGACGCGGTACGCACCGACCGCCGCTGCCGGCGAGCGGAATCCCCTGGACAGCACCGCCAGGCCGGCAGCGGCCCAGCCGAGCCGACCGGTCACCGCGACCACGTCACCGGGGCGCGCGCCCGACCGGCGGACCGGTTCGGCGCCGCGCAGGTCGCCCAGCACCGTCACCGAGATCGTCAGCACGTCGGAGCGGGTCAGATCCCCGCCGACGACCCCGGCACCGGCCTTGACCGCTTCGGTGTTCAACCCGCGGCCGATGGCGGCGATCAGCTCGGTCGGCGTCGCCGGCGGCGCGGACAGGCCGACCAGCAGCGCGGTCGGGGCGGCGCCCATGGCGGCGATGTCGGCCATCGCGGCCAGGGCGGCGCGTTGGCCGATCTGTTCACCGGTCGCCCAGTCGGTGCGGAAGTGGACCCCGTCGACCAGCACGTCGACGCTGGCCACCACCCGGCCGTCCGGGGTCGATACCAGCGCCGCGTCGTCGCCGGGACCGATGACGGTGCTGGGTGGTTGGCTCATCCCGGACGTCACCACATCGATGACGGCGAACTCGCCGGTGTGCGCGATGGTCCCCTGATCGGGCGCGGTGGTCGACGGCCTGGTCGTGGGTCGATCCGGCGGGCGGTGGGGGG
This sequence comes from uncultured Actinomycetota bacterium, assembly GCA_963709895.1. Lineage (GTDB taxonomy): Bacteria > Actinomycetota > Actinomycetes > Mycobacteriales > Nakamurellaceae > Nakamurella. The sequence continues at coordinate 525,769 of CAVPYD010000029.1, forward strand.
TACTGATGGCAACACCTCGCTGCTGGTTGTTCGCGCTGGTTGGCGGAACTGCTGGCGGTTCTGGTCCCGGTCTGCCGGCGGCCGTTCGTCGGGCGGCGGTGACTCGCCGGCCGACCGCGGGGGCGCTGTCCGGGCGGCGGCCGGGTGGCTCCGTCATCGTGCCCGACCCGCGACCACCGTCGTCACCAGGGCTCGCGTTGGCCGCCGTGGTGGGAGGCTTGGGTGCCAGTTGGCGGTGCTGTTGACGGCGTTGTGGGTGGCCGTCGTTGGCGGCGCTGGGCGGTGGCAGTTGTCGCACACCGCCGTGAAGCCCGGGTCATCGGCGGCGGCAGACCGGGATACGCTCGTGCCGCGAGCAGTCCAGACGAAAGGGGCACACCGTGGTGCAGGCGTTCATCCTCATCCAGACCGAGGTCGGCCAGGCCGCCGCAGTGGCCAAGGCGATCGCCGAGTTGCCTGGGGTGACCAGCGCCGAGGACGTCACCGGGCCGTACGACGTGATCGTCCGCGCGGAAGCGAACAGCGTCGACGAGTTGGGCAAGCTCGTGGTGGCGCGGGTGCAGAGCGTCTCCGGCATCACCCGCACGTTGACGTGCCCCGTCGTGCATCTCTGATCGTTGGCTGATTGTTCCGTGGTGTCCCGACGTGCCCGGTGACCGACTCCGCTCCGACCCCGCCACCGTCCCCGCCACTGTCCCAGCTACCGACCCGGCCATCCAGGTCGGCCGACAGGCTTCCGCCGTGGCGGTTGGCTGCCGCCATCGCGCTGCCGGTCATCGCGATCGTGGTCGTGGTCGTGTTGGCCGGCCGGATCGGCTCGGAGCCGGCCACCGACCCGACCGCGCCGCTGGCGCTGGCCGAGGTCGAAGCACCGGGAGCCGCGTCGGCGGCCTGCGCACAGCTGATGGCCGATGTCCCGACCGTGCTCGGCGGCCTGGATCGCCGCGAGCTGGTCGGTGCCGGGTCGCCGGCTGCCACCGTCGATCAGAGCCGTCAGAGCGATCAGAGCGATCAGGGCGGTCAGACTGGCCAGGGCGGGACGACCTCCGATCTGCAGGCGGGCTCGGTGGCAGCCTGGGGTGATCCGCCGGTGGTGCTGCGTTGCGGCATCCCGACTCCGGCCGAGCTGACCTGCTCGGCGCCGGTCCAGGTGGTCGACGGAGTCACCTGGCTGCCGCTGACCGGCCAGGGCGCGACCAGCTACCTGGTCGTCGACCGCTCCGTCCGGATAGCGCTCACGGTCCCCGACACCATCACGAGCACCGGTCCCTGGCAGGAGATGTCGAAGATCGTCGCCCGCGCCCTGCCGCCACGCGCGATCTGCGCGAACGGCGTCCCCGTCCCCGCCGACGGCGAGTAAACCCTCCCCACCCCCGGACGCGCCCCCTTTAATGGCACGGTTGATCCGCGCCGGAGGGGGTCAGCGGAGGCCGGTGCCCCGGGCCAGGGCGGTGCGGATCAGGGTGCTGATCAGCTCCTGGTAGCCCAGCCCGCCAGCGGCCCACATCCGCGGATACATCGAGATCGGGGTGAAGCCGGGCAGGGTGTTGACCTCGTTGATCACCACCTCGCCGTCCGGGCGGACGAAGAAGTCGACCCTGGCCAGGCCCTGCGCGTCCAGCGCGGAGAAGGCCCGCCTGGCCAGCTCCTGGATGCGCGCGGTGACGGACTCCGGCAGGTCGGCAGGGATGTCGAAGGTGGCCACATCGTCGAGGTACTTGGCGTCGAAATCGTAGAAGTCGTGGTCGCCGGTCAGGTGGATCTCCGCGGTCGGGGACGCCGCCACCCGGCCGTCCGGGTACTCCAGCACGCCGCACTCGATCTCCCGGCCCAGCACCGCGGCCTCGACCAACACCTTCGGGTCCGTGCGACGGGCATGGTCGATCGCCGCGTCCAGGTCGGCCCATGAATCGACCCGGCTGACCCCCAGCGACGACCCGGCCCTCGCCGGTTTGACGAACACCGGCAGCCCGAGACGTTCCCGCTCGTCGAGGGTCAATGTGCCGCGCCCGGGCCGCAGCACCGCCCAGTCCCCCACCGGTAGCCCCTCGGCGGCCAGCAGTTTCTTGGTGAATTCCTTGTCCATCGCCGCCGCCGAGGCCAGCACCCCGGCGCCGACATACGGCACCCCGGCCAGCTCCAGCAGGCCCTGAATGGTGCCGTCCTCGCCGTACGGGCCGTGCAGGACGGGAAACACCACGTCGACGTCGATTCCGGCCGCCGGGGCGCCGTTCGCCGAGTCCGGCACCGCGGAATCCGAACCGGCGGTGAGCAACGGCAGCAGCGCCGCGGCGGTCGGGTCGGCGGGCATCACCACGGACGCGCCGGTGGTCACGGCAGGGAGCTGTCGTCCATTGCGCACCGGGATCGCCGCGGGATCGATCTGCAGCCACCGTCCCTCGGGCGTGATGCCGATGGCGGTGACGTCGAACAGTTCGGTGTCGAGATTGGCGAGCACCCCGGCGGCGGAGATGCAGGACACGGGGTGCTCACCGCTGCGGCCGCCGAAGACGACCGCCACCCGGATGCGCGAGGGGCTCATGGCGTCCCACCCTAGGGTCCCCGGTCGAGGCCACGGCCGAGCGGCTCGCGACGCGCCGGGCGGGCGGATCCGAACCCGCGCTCCGACGGCCGACCGGCCGGCCACCGGCCGCGACGACGACAGCAACAGCAACAGCAACAACCAAGCGAGCCGTCACTCCGGCGAGTGCGGCCGATCGGTCAGGTAGCGGATCATCTGCATCGGCGGCAGATGGCGGTAGCAGACCTGGTACACGCCTTCGGTGATCGGCATGTCGACCTGGTGACGGAGCGCCAGATCCCGCACCGATCGGCAGCTCACCACGCCCTCGGCCACCTGGCCGCCGGTGGCCTCCAACGCCGCCTCCAGCCCGATGCCGGCGGCGAGCCGGCCGCCCAGGGTGCGGTTGCGGGACAGCGGGGACCAACAGGTCGCCACCAGGTCGCCGAGGCCGGCCAGCCCGGCGAACGTCGCCGGCTGCGCCCCCAACTCCACTCCGAGCCGGCTCACCTCGTTCAGCCCGCGGGTGATCAGCGAGGCGGCGGTGTTCAACCCGAGCCCGAGGCCGTCGGCGATCCCGCAGGCCAGCGCGATGATGTTCTTGCCGGTGCCGGCGATCTCCGCGCCGATCACGTCGGTGATCGTGTACGGCCGGAAGTAGGAATTGGCGCTGGCCACCTGCACCGCGACGGCCCGGTCGTGATCGGTGCAGGCGAGCACGGTGGCGGTGGGACGGCCCAGCGCGATCTCCACTGCCAGGTTCGGTCCGGTCAGCACCACGATCCGCCGCGGGTCGACCTGGCCGACCCGCTCGATGACCTCGCTCATCCGCAGCCCGGTGCCGATCTCCACACCCTTGGCCAGCGAAACGATCGGCACCTCGTCGGGCAGCGAGTCGCGGAAGACCCGCAGGTTCTCCCGCAGCGCCTGGCTCGGCACCCCCAGCACCACCGCGTCCACATCGACCAGTGCCGCGTCGAAATCAGACGTGGCCGTGACGGACTCCGGCAGCTCGATGCCAGGCAGGTAGTCGTCGTTGACGTGTTTGGCGCGCACCGATCTGGCGATCGAGTCCCGGCGCGCCCAGAGGGTCACCGAACGGCCCGCGTCGGCCAGCACCTTGGCGTAGGTGGTCCCCCAGGAACCTGCACCGAGCACCGCGATGTGCTCGATCGGCCTGACGGGTGCGGTCAATGCGTCCCCTCGTCCCCGGGTTGTGACCGGGCCGCCGGCGGAGTGGACGCACCGTCGTCGGAGCCGGAGCCGGAGCCGGAGCCGGACGCGGCGGCCGCGTCCTTCTCCGCCTGCCTGCTCGCCAACCGTTCGGCCTTCTTCAGATCGAAGTACTCCGTCGGCGGCGTTTCGTGCCGGATCTCGGCCACCAGGTCCCGGAGCGAATCCATGATCAACAGCGTGGCGTCCCGGATGGCCCTGGTGTCGACCGGCCGGGAACGCAGTTCGGTCAGGTCGATCGGATCGCCGATGACGATGTGAATGTCCTTGCGCGGCAGCGGATGAAACCGGCGCCCCTCGACGTAGGAGCTGTAGACCTGGTGAGTGCCCCAGTGCGCCATCGGGATCACCGGGAAGTCGCCGCTGAGCGCCAGCGCGCCGACACCGGGCCGCGGCTTCATCGGCCAGTGACCGGGGTCGCGGGTGACGGTGCCCTCCGGGTAGATCAGCACCAGCTTGCCGCGGCGCAGCGAGTCGGTCGCCTTCTCCAGGCTGGCCTGTCCCGCACCGGCGCCGCTGCGTTCGACCGGGATCTGCTCGGAGCCGGCCAGCGCGCCGCCCAGCACCGGCACCTTCCACAGCGAGGCCTTGGCCAGGAACCGCGGCACCCGGCCGGCCTTGCGGACCACCACCGAGTCGTACAGCGGGTCGAGGTGTGAGATGTGGTTGGCCACCAGCAGGTACCCGCCGCTGCGGGACAACTTCTCCGACCCGACCACCTTTTCCGGCCGAGCAGGAACGCCATCGGATACATGACGATCTGGCAGAACGTCAGCCAGGCGTTGCCTTTCTCGTACCAGGGACCTCGCGCCACTCTCGGCTCCTTCTGCAGCGCCCCGCGGGCGGCCAGACACCGGAGCGCCCGCGCCGGCGTTTGCCGATCACCCTAAGGCCTGCCGGGCGGCGACCCCGAGTCAGGCGATTTCTGCTGTTCATCGGGTGGTGTAGCCCTGGACACTCCGGACACGTGAGAATGACACCGTGACCACCAGCAGAGGGACCAGGGCGACCGCCAGCAAGCGTGCCGCGGAGGGGTCGCCGGCGACCGGGCGTACCGCTGCCGGCACGTCGGCGAGGACGGGAACGCGGACGGCGGTCGCTGCGAAGCCGGCGGCGGACGCCGCGGAGCGGGCCGAGACGACCGAGCAGACCGAGAAGGCAGCGAAGACGCCGGCGAGCGAAGGCAATGGCGGCACCAGCACCGTGGAAGCCGAGGCCATCGAGCCGTTCCACACCCCGACGAACGCGTCGGCCCGCCACGAGGTCGAGGCCGTGGACGACGAGCCGCTGCCCACCGACCGGTTCTCCAACCGGGAATTGAGCTGGCTGGACTTCAACGCCAGGGTGCTGGCGCTGGCCGAGGACGAGGGTCAGCCGCTGCTGGAACGGGCCAAGTTCCTGGCCATCTTCGCCTCGAACCTCGACGAGTTCTACATGGTCAGGGTCGCCGGCCTCAAGCGCCGGCGGGAAATGGGTCTGTCGGTCACCAGCGCCGACGGGCTGACCGCTTCCCAGCAGTTGGCGTTGATCTCCGCGCGCACCCAGGAACTGGTGGAACGCCAGGGCCGCTGCTTCACCGATGACGTCCTGCCGGCGCTGGCCGAGGCCGGAATCCGCATCGTGCACTGGGAATCGATCGACGTGGCCGGCCGGGAGCGGCTGGCCGAGTACTTCACCACCCAGATCTTCCCGGTGCTCACCCCGCTCGCCGTCGACCCGGCACACCCGTTCCCGTACATTTCCGGGCTCAGCCTCAACATGGCCATCGTGGTGCGCGATCCGGAAACCGGACTGGAAAGGTTCGCCCGGGTCAAGGTGCCCAACAATGTGGACCGGTTCGTCCGGGTCGCCCGCGGCGTCGACGATTTCCTGCCGCTCGAGGATCTCATCGCCGCCCACCTCGTCGAGTTGTTCCCCGGAATGGACGTCTCCGAGCACCAGGTATTCCGGGTCACCCGCAATGCCGATCTCGAGGTCGAGGAGGACCGGGACGAGGATCTGCTGCAGGCGCTGGAACGCGAATTGGCACGGCGCCGGTTCGGCCCGCCGGTTCGGCTGGAAATCACCGACACCACCAGCGAGCGGCTGCTGACCCGACTCCTGCAGGAATTGGATGTCGACCCGGCCGACGCGGTGGAAGTACCTGGCCTGCTGGACCTGTCGAGCCTGTGGCAGCTCTATGGTCTCGACCGGCCGGCCCTCAAGGATCCCCCGTTCGTGCCGGCCACCAACCCGGCATTTGCCGAGGGTGAAACCCCCAAGAGCGTTTTCGCCACCCTGCGCGAAACGGACGTGCTGCTGCATCACCCGTACGAGTCGTTCGCGACCACGGTGCAGCGTTTCATCGAGCAGGCCGCCGCCGACCCGCGGGTGCTGGCGATCAAACAAACGCTGTACCGGACCTCCGGTGATTCCCCGATCGTCGACGCGCTGATCCAGGCGGCCGCCGCGGGCAAGCAGGTCGTCGCGCTTGTCGAGATCAAGGCGCGGTTCGACGAGCAGGCCAACATCTCCTGGGCCAAGGCACTGGAACGCGCCGGGGTGCACGTGGTCTACGGACTCGTCGGGCTCAAGACCCATTGCAAGACAGCGCTGGTCATCCGCCAGGAGGGCAAGACGCTGCGCCGCTACTGCCACATCGGCACCGGCAACTACAACCCCAAGACCGCCCGCATCTACGAGGATCTCGGGTTGCTGACGGCCGATGCCGACATCGGTGCCGACCTGACCGATCTGTTCAACGTGCTGACCGGGTATTCACGGCAGACCGAATACCGGAACCTGCTGGTGGCCCCGCATTCCATCCGCAGCGGCATCGTCGCCCGGATCGAGCGGGAGATCGACCACCAACGGGCCGGCCGCGGTGGTCTGGTGCGGTTGAAGATGAACTCGATCGTCGACGAGGGCGTCATCGACGCGCTCTACCGGGCGTCCCGCGCCGGGGTGACCGTCGACCTGACGGTCCGCGGGATCTGCGCGCTGCGCGCCGGGGTTCCCGGCCTGAGCGAGAACATCACCGTCCGCTCGATTGTCGGCCGCTTCCTGGAGCACTCGCGGATCTTCTACTTCCGCAACGGGCACGGCACGGCGGTCCAGTCGCCGGCGGAAACCGAGTTCGGCGCGGACGAGCGCACGGACCAGGCCGATCCGACGGAACTGCCGGCCGGCCAGGAGGAGTACTGGATCGGCAGTGCGGACATGATGCACCGCAACCTCGATCGCCGCGTCGAGGCCCTCGTCCAGGTCAAGGACAAGTCGGCCACCGACCGCATGGCAGCATTGTTCGACATGATCACCCGTCCCGATACCCGCTGCTGGGTCCTCGGTCCGGACGGCTGGACCAAGTCGCCGGCTGACGGCCCTGGCAAGGACATCCAGGAGGAGTTGCTCCGCCGGGGCAACGCCCGGGCGGAATGAGACCCGCAGTGACGGACGGGTCCGGCACCGTCATCCGCGCCGCGGGCGCCGTGCTGTGGCGTCCATCCCGGCGATACGGCGTCCGCGTGGCGCTGGTGCACCGACCGCGGTACGACGACTGGTCGCTGCCCAAGGGCAAGGCTGAAGCGGGGGAAGTCCCACCCGTGACGGCGGCCCGCGAGGTGCAGGAGGAGACCGGGTTCAGCGCGGCCATCGGCCGGTCGCTGACCACCGTGTCCTATCAGGTGCCGACCGGGCCGAAAACGGTGCAGTACTTCGCGGCTCGCAGCACCGGTGGCGCGTTCAGCCCGAACAAGGAGGTCGACCGGCTGGAGTGGCTGCCGCCGGCGAAGGCGGCCGAACGGATGACCTACGAATTCGACCGGGCGGTGCTGGGCACCTTCGCGCTGGAGCCCGCCGACCTGCCGGCCGTGGTCCTGCTGCGGCACGGCAGGGCGGGCCACCGGGAGTCCTACGACGGTGACGACGACACCCGCCCGCTCGATGCGAAGGGGCGCAAGCAGGCGGAGGCGCTGGTCACCGAGCTCTCGGTCTTCGCGCCGAGCGCGATGCTGAGCGCGCCGCTGGAACGGTGCCGCGCAACGCTCGCGCCGCTGGCCGACAAGCTCGGGTTGCCGATCAATACCGAGCCGCTGCTCGCCGAGGACGCCTATCGCGACGACCCGGCGGGTGCCCGGCGACTGCTGGTGGAACTCGCCGGCACCGAACCCGCGGGTGCCTGCACGGTGGTCTGCAGCCAGGGCGGCGTCATCCCCGGGGTGGTCAAATCTCTTGCGGGGCGGTCGGACCTGGCCGTCGGCCAGGTCAGCACGCCGAAAGCCGCTTACTGGTACCTGTGTTTCGACGACCGCAGGTTGGTCCAGGCCGACCCGTATCCGGCCCCCGCCGTCTGACCGGTTAGGGCGCTGAACGTCCGGTCGTGCCGGGTGGTGCCGGGTCCGGGCGGAACAGTCCGCCCGGGACCGGCAGGATGCACCGCTGCCGACGCCCCACGACTGTGCGGGCGTCGGCCGGGTGTACCGCGGACAACGGGTGTACCGCGGAGAAACTGTGCGGCAAATAGCTACTTCGCGGCGGCGGCCTTGGCGGTCGTCCGGCGGGTGGCCGGGGCCTTGGCCGCAGTGGCGGCCTTGGCCGTGGTCGCCCGGGTAGCCCTGGTGGTGGCGGCCGGCGCTGCCTTGGCGGCGGCCGCCGGTTTTGCGGCGGCCGCGCGGGTCCGGGTGGTGGCCGCGGCCGGCGCCTTCGCGGCGGCGGCGCGGGTGCGCGGTGCAGCGGCCGGCTTGGCTGCCGCCGTTGCGCGCGGAGCCCTGGTGGTGGTCTTGGCGGCGGCGGCTGCGGGTGCAGAGGCCTTGGCGGCGGCGGCAGCTGCGCGCGCGCTGGTCGGCTTCGCCGTGGCCTTCGGCAGTTTCACCGCGCCGGAGATGACGTCCTTGAAGTACTTCCCGGGCCGGAAGGCCGGCACCGTGGTCTTCTTGACCTTCACCGCTTCGCCGGTCCGCGGATTGCGGGCGGTACGTGCGGCCCGGGCGCGCTTTTCGAAGACGCCGAACCCGGAGATCGAGACGTTCCGGCCGCGTTGCACCTCGCGCTGCACCAGGTCGATGAAGCCCTCGACCGCGGTCTGCGCGGCCTTCTTGTCGCCGTCCAGACGTTCGGCGAGCTGGTTGATCAGGTCGGTCTTGTTCACGGTCCCTCCCAGGACTTTCCGGCCCACGGCAGTGTGGGGGCCGATTAGCCGCAAACGGTAGGCGCAATTCCGGGCAAGCGCCAGCCCAACATGCCCAGGATCCTGTGTGTTCTAAGGGTTCTCACGCCCCGCACAGGCATCTCAGTGGCGTTCCGGCGGCCCCGGCGGCAGTCCTTGGAGAGTCATACCTTTCGTGAAACAAGCTGTAGTGCAAGGCCTTTCGTCAGCTAAACCGATGACGATCAGGCCGGATGCCGGTCACATCGTGGTCGGCGCGAAGGCCGGCCGGCTGTTCTCAAATTCACTGATCTCATCGGCATGTCGCAGGGTCAAGGAAATGTCGTCCCAGCCCTCCAGCAGCCGCCAGCGGGTGTACGGATCGATGCTGAAACCGATCACCAGCGACCTCGCAGCAATGGTCTGCTGCTCGAGATCGACCGTCACCGAGGCGCCCGGCTCGTTCTCCAGCAGCTTCCACAACAACTCGACGTCGTCCTGCGTCACCTCGGCGGCAAGCAATCCGCCCTTTCCGGAGTTGCCGCGGAAGATGTCGGCGAATCTCGACGAAATGACCACTTTGATCCCGTAATCCAGCAATGCCCAGACGGCATGTTCCCGGGACGAACCGGTACCGAAGTCAGGGCCGGCCACCAGCACCGAGCCTGCCGAGAAGGCCGGCTGGTTCAGCACGAAGCTGGGATCGGAGCGCCATGCGGAGAAAAGGCCGTCCTCGAAGCCGGTTCGGGTGATCCGCTTGAGGTAGACCGCCGGGATGATCTGGTCGGTGTCCACATTGCTGCGCCGCAGCGGGATCCCGACTCCGGTGTGGGTGCGGAAGGCTTCCATCGTTGTCTCCTGTGACGGCCGCGGCCGCCGGTCGTTCCGGAAAGGTGCGGGTCGGGATCAACGGGCCCTGTCGGGCTGGATCGGTCGGCGGGTACGGCCGGCCGATCGAGCGGGATCAGGTACCGGCCGCGGCCAACGCGTCGACCGGGTCGAGATCGGCCGGGGACGAGAGGGTTCCGCGTACCGCGGTGGCGGCGGCGACCAGCGGCGAGACCAGGTGGGTCCGGCCGCCCTTGCCCTGCCGCCCTTCGAAATTGCGGTTCGACGTCGACGCGCTGCGCTCGCCGGAACTCAACTGATCCGGGTTCATCCCCAGGCACATCGAGCACCCGGCGCTGCGCCACTCGGCGCCGGCGGCGGTGAAAACCGTGTCCAGGCCCTCTGCTTCGGCCTGCACCTTGACCCGCATGGACCCAGGGACCACCAGCATCCGCAGGTCCGGGTCGATGTGCCGGCCGCGCAGGATCTCCGCCGCGGCCCGCAGGTCCTCGATCCGGCCGTTCGTGCAGGAGCCCAGAAAGACGGTGTCCACCCGGATGTCACGCAGCGGCGTCCCGGCCGCCAGGCCCATGTATTCCAGCGCCCGCTCGGCGGCGATCCGTTCGTTGTCGTCACCGATCGCGGCCGGATCGGGAACCGACGCCGACAACGGCAGTCCCTGACCGGGATTCGTCCCCCAGGTGACGAACGGCGTCAGCGCGGACGCGTCGATGATCACCTCGGCGTCGAAGACGGCGTCGTCATCGGTGGCCAGGCTCGACCAGTAGGCCACCGCCTCGTCCCACACCGCGCCGGACGGGGCGTGATCGCGGCCGGCCATGTAGTCGAAGGTCGTTTCGTCGGGGGCGATCATGCCGGCCCGTGCGCCCGCCTCGATCGACATGTTGCAGATCGTCATGCGGCCTTCCATGGACAACGCCCGAATGGCCTCCCCGCGGTATTCCAGGACATAGCCCTGGCCGCCGCCGGTCCCGATTTTGGCGATGACGGCGAGAATGATGTCCTTCGCGGTCACCCCGGGGGCCAGCGCGCCCTCGACGGTGATGGCCATGGTCTTGAACGGCTTGAGCGGCAATGTCTGGGTCGCCAGGACGTGCTCCACCTCGCTGGTCCCGATTCCGAACGCCAGCGCACCGAAGGCGCCGTGCGTCGAGGTGTGCGAATCGCCGCAGACAATCGTCATTCCGGGCTGGGTCAATCCCAGCTGCGGGCCGACGACGTGCACGATGCCCTGCTCCGCATTGCCCATCGGGAAGAGCCGGATCCCGAATTCGGCGCAATTCGCCCGCAGGGTGTCGACCTGGATGCGGGAAACCGGATCGGCGATCAGCAGGTCGATGCCGAGGGTGGGGACGTTGTGGTCCTCGGTGGCCAGGGTGAGATCCGGGCCGCCGGACCGGTCGGCCGGCCAGCCGGAGACCGTCGAACGCCTGCGGGCTGGTGACCTCGTGCACCAGGTGCAGGTCGATGTACAGCAGGTCGGGCTCACCCTCCGCCGCGTGCACGACGTGCGCTGCCCACACCTTTTCGGCGAGTGTCTGCCCCATTGCCGACCTTTCCGTCCGTCCGGCCGCGTGCCGGCCTTTGTTGCTGTGCCACCTGCCATTCCGGCAGGCGAGTGGTCTCGAGTCGTCCGCCCCGCGGCCGCCGGCCGGGTTTTGGACATCTCAGCATTCGGGAATCTAGTATCGCTGCATGGGACAGCATAGCGGCATCGGGGTGTTGGACAAAGCGGTCCAGGTGCTTGAGGCGACGACCGCTGCGCCCGCCGGATTGGCCGATCTGTGCGCCGCCACCGGGTTGCCCCGGGCGACCGCGCACCGCTTGGCGGTCGGCCTCGAGGTCCACGGACTGCTCACCAGGGACAGCAACGGCCGCTGGTGCCCCGGGCCGTATCTGGCCGTGTTGGCCGCCGGTGCGCCCGATCCGCTGGTGACCGCGTCGGCCGATGTGCTGCCCCGGCTGCGGGATCGGACCGGCGAGAGCGTTCAGGTCTACCGCCCCGACGGGCTGGCCCGGATCTGTATCGCGGTGGCCGAACCGGTCGCCGGATTGCGTGACACCGTCCCGCTGGGCGCGCGGCTGCCGATGAACGCCGGGTCCGGCGCCAAGGTGCTGGTTGCCTGGGCCGACCCGTCGACCCAGCGGGCGCTGCTGCCCGACGCCACCTTCACCGAACGGACGCTGGCCGAGGTCCGCCGCCGGGGCTGGGCCCAATCGGTGGCGGAACGGGAGGCCGGGGTCGCCTCGGTCTCCGCGCCGGTGCGTGACCCGCGCGGATCGGTGATCGCCGCGGTGTCCGTGTCCGGGCCGGTCGAGCGGATCGGCCGGCGCCCTGGCGCGCGGTGGGCCGGGGACCTGGTGGAGGCCGCTGACGCGCTCACCGCGCGGCTGTGACCAGCCACAAACAACCCCCACCGCTGTCCGCGATGGGGGTTGTGCGCTGTACTGCCCTGTGTAGCCCCGAAGGGATTCGAACCCTCGCTACCGCCGTGAGAGGGCGGCGTCCTAGGCCGCTAGACGACGGGGCCCTAGATACCAATCGGAATGACTCGCCCGACGGCGGCTCATTCCGGAACACGATGTTACACGACCGATCGGCGCACACCTGACCCGTCGAGCACACCGCGCATGACGGCGCCGGCGTGCACGGGAGCGTTGGAGAGCGATTGGTCGATCAGCGTGACATCCGCTGGGGTACTAGGACTCGAACCTAGAATGGCTGAACCAGAATCAGCTGTGTTGCCAATTACACCATACCCCAAGGGCCTCGCCGGGGCGGGCGCCGGGAATCGTACTCTACCTGCCCCGCGAGCGAAGTCGGAAATCCGTGCCGCATCCGCTTTCCCGGTGCGGTCCCGGAGTCCGCATCGAGCCTGTGGGGCCGCGCCGGGCGCCCGCCGTCGGACGAACCGGACCGGCACCCCCGCGGGCGGCGCTGATCCGACCGCGATCAGCCCGCCGACGCGGCCCGATCAAGCGCGGCCTGCAGGCGCAGCAGGGTCGAGTCGCGGCCCAGCAGTTCCATCGACTCGTACAGCGGCGGGGACACCGTGCGCCCGGTGACGGCCACCCGCACCGGGGTGAAGGCGGCCTTGGGTTTGAGCCCCAGTTCGTCGACCAGCGCGGTCTTGAGGGCCTCGGAGATGGCCGCCGCCGTGAACGACTCCGCGGGCGGCAGCACCGCGATCGCGGCCTGCAGCACCGGCAGTGCCGCCGGCGTCAGCACCTTGTCGGCGGCCAACGGCTCGACGGCGAAGCCCTGCCGACCGGCCCTGTCGCCGGCGCCGTCACCGACGAACAGGAACCGCAGCATGGCGGCGGCCTCGGACAGCAGCGCCGATCGCTCCTGGACCAGCGGGGCGGCCGCGGTGATCAGGTCCCGCTGCGCGGCGGTCGGCTCGGCGGGCAGCAGTCCGGTCGTCACCAGGTACGCCTGCAGCCGGGCGGCGAAATCTTCGGCGGACAGCAATCGCAGATGCGCCCCGTTGATGGCCTCGGCCTTGCGGCGGTCGAAGCGGGCCGGGTTGCCGGAGATCCGCTTGCCGTCGAAGGCGGCGACGAGCTCGGCGGGCGAGAAGATGTCCCGGTCCTCGCCCAGCGACCAGCCGAGCAGCGCCAGGTAGTTGACCATCCCCTCGGTGATGAAACCGTCGTCGCGGTACTGGAACAGGTTGGACTGGGGGTCGCGCTTGGACAGCTTGCGGTTGCCCTCGCCGGTGACGAATGGCAGGTGCCCGAACTCCGGAACGATCTCGGCCCTGCCGATGTCGATCAGCGCTTCGTACAGCGCGATCTGCCGCGGTGTGGAGGGCAGCAGGTCCTCGCCGCGCAACACATGGGTGATTCCCATCGCCGCGTCGTCCACCGGGTTCACCAGCGTGTACAGCGGCTCGCCGGTGCCGCGGACGAGCACCGGGTCGGGGACGCTGCCGGCCGGGAAGGTGATCTGGCCGCGGACCAGGTCGAGGAAACCGATGTCCCGGTCGGGCATCCGCAGCCGCAGCACCGGCGGCCGCCCCGCCTCGACGGCCGCCGCGATCAGCTCGGGATCCGGTGTGCGGTCGTAGTTGTCGTAGCCGAGCTTCGGATCGCGACCTGCCGCCAAATGCCGGGCCGTCACATCGTCTGCGGTCGAATACGACTCGTACAGGTGCCCGGCCGCCACCAGCTCGGCGGCCACCGCGCGGTAGATGTCGGCGCGCTGGCTCTGCCGGTACGGGGCGTGCGGGCCGCCCACTCCAGGGCCCTCGTCCCAGTCCAGCCCCAGCCAGGTCATCGCGTCGAGCAGCGCCTCGTAGGACTCCTCGGAGTCGCGGGCGGCGTCGGTGTCCTCGATGCGGAACACGAAGGTTCCGCCGTGGTGCCGGGCGAAAGCCCAGTTGAACAGCGCGGTCCTGGCCATCCCGACGTGCGGCGTCCCGGTCGGGGACGGGCAGAAGCGGGCGCGGACCGGGCGGGCGGGCGGGTGCGAATCAGTGTCTGTCATGGCCCGTCAACAGTAGTGCGCGGGTGCGCCCGTCAGCGGCGGGCGGCCACCGGGTTGGTCAACGTCCCGATGCCCTCCACCGTCACGGACACGCTCTGCCCGACCACCATCGGGCCGACGCCGGCGGGGGTCCCGGTCAGCAGCACGTCACCGGGCAGCAGGGTCATGATGCCGGAGACGAACTCGACGATCTCCCCGACCGTGAAGACCATGTCCGAGGTCCGGCCGTCCTGCACGGTGACCCCGTCCAGCTCGGTCTGCAGCGCGAGATCCGAAGGGTCGAGCTCGGTTTCGATCCACGGCCCGAGCGGGCAGAAGGTGTCATACCCCTTCGCCCTGGTGAACTGCACGTCGGCCCGCTGCTGGTCGCGGGCGGTGACGTCGTTGGCGACCGTGTAGCCGAGGATCACCGAGGCGGCGTTCTCCGCCCGGACGTCGCGGCACGGGCGGCCGATCACGACGGCCAGTTCGCCCTCGTAGTCCACCCGCTCGGACGACGCCGGCAGCGCGATCGCGACATTCGGCCCGATCACCGACGTCGACGGCTTGATGAAGATCATCGGTGACGAGGGCAGAGTGTTGCCCAGCTCGGCGGCGTGGTCGGCGTAGTTCCGTCCGAGGGCCACCACCTTCGACGGCAGGATCGGCGCGAGCAGCCTGGTGTCCGGCAGCGGCCACGACCGGCCGGTGTAGGTCGGCGTGCCGAACGGATGATCGGCGATCTCCCTGGCCACGACGCCCGACGCGGTGTCGTCGACACTCACGAACGCGACCCCGTCGGGATGGGCGATTCTGGCCAGTCGCATCAGGTTCGCCTTCCTGGTCTGGACCCCGGACCGGCGCCGGCTCCGGTCAGTCCCGCGGTCGTGTCGGCGGCAGCCCGCCCGATGGCCGGGTCGAGACCGGCGCCCATCTCGGCCGAGCCCTGTCCCAGCGCGAAGACCAGCGCGTCGACCAGCGCCTGCCAGGATGCCTCGATGACGTTGGCGTGCACGCCGACCGTGGTCCATTCCCGGCCGCCGCGGGCGGAGGAGACCAGCACCCTGGTGATGGAATCCGTGCCGGCGTTGCCGGCCAGGATGCGGACCTTGTAGTCCACCAGCTCGACCTCGCGGAGCTCGGGGAACTGGCCGACGACGGCTTGGCGCAGCGCGGAGTCCAGCGCGTTCACCGGGCCGTTGCCCTCCGCGGTGGTGATGATCCGCCGGCCGCCGACGTGCACCTTGACGGTCGCCTCGGAGGTGACCGGGGAGACGCCCTTGGCCGTGTTCACAGTATTTTCAACAATCACCCGGTACGACTCCAGCTGGAACGCCCGCGGCACCTGCACCCCGGTGATTCCCCTGGCCAGTTCGTCCCGCACCAGCAACTCGAACGACGCGTCGGCGGCCTCGTACGACCAGCCGGCGGCCTCCCTGGACTTGACGGTGTCGACGATCCGACCGACCGCCTCCGGGTGCTCGTCGAGTTCGATACCCAGCTCGCGGGCCTTCAGTTCGACCGAGGCCCGGCCCGCCATCTCGGTGATCAGGATGTGCATGTCGTTGCCGACCCTGGTCGGGTCCAGGTGGTTGTAGAGCTCGGGGTCGACCTTGATCGCGGATGCGTGCAGGCCCGCCTTGTGCGAGAACGCCGACGATCCGACGTAGGCCTGATGGGTGTTCGGGGTGATGTTCGCCAGTTCGGCCAGCGCGTGCGACACCCGGACCATGTCCACCAGCCCGCCGTCCGGCAGCACCGGCAGGCCCATCTTGATCATCAGGTTGCCCACCACTGCGAACAGGTCGGCGTTGCCGGCCCGCTCTCCGTACCCGTTGGCGGTGCACTGCACGTGGGTGGCGCCGGCCTGTACGGCTGCGACCGTGTTGGCCACCGCACAGCTGGTGTCGTCCTGGCAGTGGATGCCGAGCCGGAAGCCGGTGCGCTCACGGACCTCGGTGACGATCCGCTCCACCCACATCGGCAGCATGCCGCCGTTGGTGTCGCAGAGCACGGTCACGTCGGCGCCCGCCGTCACCGCGGCCTCGGCGACCCTGAGCCCGTAGTCCCGATCGAACCGGTAGCCGTCGAAGAAGTGCTCGCAGTCCAGAAACACCCGACGCCCGTTGGCCACCAGGTGCGCCACGGTGTCGGACACCATGGCCAGGTTCTCCTCCGGCGTGGTGCGCAGTGCGCGCTCCACGTGCCTGACGTCGGACTTGGCCACCAGGGTGACCACCGAGGCGCCGGACGCCAGTAGCGCGTGAACCTGCGGGTCGTGCGCGGCCCGCAGGCCGGCCTTCCGGGTGGCGCCGAAGGCCACCAACGATGCGGTCCGCAGGTTCAGCTCGCCGGCGGCGGCCCTGGCGAAGAACTCGGTGTCCTTCGGCATCGCGCCGGGCCAACCGCCCTCGATGAACCCGACCCCGAGGTCGTCCAGCAGGGTGGCCACCGCGATCTTGTCGGCCACCGAGTAGGTGATGCCCTCGCGCTGGGCACCGTCGCGCAGGGTGGTGTCGAAGACGTGAAAGGCATCGCCCAGCGGGGAGCTGCGTACTCCGGCGGTGGATGGGGCAGCGAACGAACCAGCGGTCACACCAGGGAAGGACACAGTCATACCGATCAGCTAGAAGCGAGCGCGGCCAACCGGTCGCCTACCTGCGAGGTCTTGGCGACCGAGCCGCTCTGCCGGGTGGCCAGGTCGAAGGCGACCGCGGCCTCGACCCGGCGGGCCGCCTCGGGCAGGCCCAGGTGGTCGAGCAGCAGCGCCACCGACAGCACGGTGGCGGTCGGGTCGGCGGTCCCGGTGCCGGCGATGTCCGGCGCGGAACCGTGCACGGGTTCGAACATGCTCGGGTTGGCTCTGGACACATCCAGGTTGCCGGAGGCGGCCAGCCCGATGCCGCCGGACACCGCGGCGGCCAGGTCGGTGAAGATGTCACCGAAGAGGTTGTCGGTGACGACGACGTCGAACCGGCTCGGGTCGGTGACCAGGTAGATCATCGCGGCGTCGACGTGCGAGTACGCGACGCTGACGTCCGGGTACTCCATCGACAGTTCCTCGACCACCCGGCTCCACAACTGCCCGGCGTGGGTGAGCACGTTCGTCTTGTGCACCAGGGTCAGGTGCTTGCGGGGCCGCTTGGCCGCCCGCTCGAAGGCGTCACGGACGACCCGCTCGACACCGAAGTAGGTGTTGATCGACACCTCGGTGGCGATCTCGTGCACGGTGTCCTTGCGCAGCAGGCCGCCGTTGCCCGCGTACGGACCCTCGGTCCCTTCGCGCAGCACCAGCAGGTCGATCGCCTTGTCGCCGGCCAGCGGGCCGGGCACCCCCGGGTACAGCCGGGCCGGGCGCAGGTTCACCGCGTGGTCGAGTTCGAACCGCAGGCGGAGGAGCAGGCCGCGCTCCAGGATGCCGGACGGGACGGTGGGGTCGCCGACGGCGCCGAGCAGGATCGCGTCGTGCTCGCGCAGCTCCCGGAGGACCGAGTCGGGCAGCAGCTCACCCGTCCGGTGCCACCGCGCCGCGCCCAGGTCGTACTCGTCGATCACGACGCCAGGAACCACACCCTGCAGGACCTTGAGCCCCTCGCCCACCACCTCGGGACCGATGCCATCGCCTGGGATGACCGCGAGCTTCATTCCTGCACCTCTCTGTCCCGCTCCCGCGGGGCCGGACGATCTGGACGACTGTGTCCTGGCCGCGGTCCGTAGCCGGCCGCGTGGGGCAATTCAGGCTGGTGGCGGCCGTAGCGGGCGCCGCCGTCCGGCTGACCGGAACCGTGTCCCACCGACCACCGTGGCCCGGGCAAGGGTACCCGGCGCGGATGGACGAATCGGCGCCGGACACCGAAGTCGTCACCGGAATGGAGTAATGGACGTTGGCGCGGAGCGACGGATGGATGACCCGGATGCCGACCACACCACTCGCCTCACCTGCCGGCGACGACCGCGGCCCCGGGGATTGCGGCCCGGTTCAGCTCTCCGGGATGGCCCTGATCTGGCTCGCGTCCACCGCTTCGCCGATCCGCTCCAGCAGATCCTGTCCGGGCACACCGTCCACCCGCAGCACCATGATCGCGGCGTGGCCGTCGAGCTCCTGGGAGATCTGCGCCGCCTCGATGTTGACCTGCGCCTCGCCGAGCAGGGCGCCGATGGTGCCCATCACCCCTGGCCGATCCGCGTAGGCGGCGACCAGCAGGTTGCCCTCGGCGCGGAGGTCGAAGTGCCGGGAGTTGATCTCGATCAGCTTGGCGACCTGGTTCTCGCCGGACAGCGTGCCGGACACGACGCGCGACGCGCCGTCGGGCATCGCCGCGCGCAGCGTCACCGACGAGCGGTAGTCGCCGGTTTCCTCGGTGGACGTGCCGGACAGCGTCAGACCGTGCTCAGCGGCCAGCGCCGGGGCGTTGACGAAGGTCACCGCCTCGGTGATCACGCTGCCGAAGATCCCGCGGACCGCCGCCAGCTGCAGGATCGAGGTGTCCTGCGCGGCCAGGTCGCCGCGCACCTCGACCACCAGATCGCTGGGCACGCCGCCGGCCACCGCGGTCAGGATGGTGCCCAACCGGGAGACCAGCGGGATCCACGGCCGCAGCTCGTCCGAGACCGGGCCGGCGGCCTGGACGTTCACCGCGTCGGGCACGAAATCGCCGCGCAGCGCGAGCTTCACCGAACGGGCGACCGCGGTGCCCGCCTTGTCCTGCGCCTCGGCGGTGGAGGCGCCGAGGTGGGGGGTCAGCACGGTGTTCGGTGCCGACCGCAGCGGGTTGTCCTTGCCGAGCGGCTCGGTGGCGTAGACGTCGATCCCGGCGCCGGCGACCCGGCCCTCGGTCAGCGCGTCGGCCAGTGCCTGCTCGTCGATCAGCCCGCCACGCGCGGCGTTGACGATCAGCACCCCCGGCTTCACGGTCGCCAGCTCGGCGGCACCGATCAGACCGAGGGTCTCCGGGTTCCGCGGCAGGTGGATGGAGATGACGTCGGCGGTCGCCAACAGGGTCGGCAGGTCAACCAGCCGGACGCCGAGTGCGGCGGCCCTGGCCGGCTGCAGGTACGGGTCGTAGGCGATGACGGTGGTGCCGAACGCCGCCACCCTGGCCGCGAACAGCTGCCCGATCCGGCCGAGACCGACCACGCCGACGGTCTTGTCGGCCAGCTCCACCCCGGTGAACTTGCTGCGCTTCCACTCCCCCGCGCGTACCGAGGCGTCCGCGGCCGGGATCTGCCGGGCCACCGCCAGCAGCAGCGCCAACGCGTGTTCCGCGGCGGTGATGATGTTGGACTGCGGCGCGTTGACCACCAGCACGCCCTTGGCGGTGGCGGCGGGCACATCGACGTTGTCCAGCCCGATGCCGGCCCTGGCCACCACCTTGAGGTTGGGCGCGGCGGCCAGCGCCTCGGCGTCCACCTGGGTGGCCGACCGGATCAGGATGGCATCGGCCTCCTTGAGTGCGGGCAGCAGCGCGCCGCGATCGGCACCGTCGACATTGCGGATCTCGAACTCGGTTCCGAGGACGTCGAGCGAGGATTGGGCGAGCTGTTCTGCGATCAGCACGACGGGCTTGGGCACAGCGAGTCATCTCCGTTATCTGCAGTGAGCCCCGGCGCAGGTGCGCGATGGGACGGCCGGGCGACAGGCCAAGGTGTTCCCCCGGCTGGGCACCGAACCGTTCGACTGTCTCACTCGACCGATAGTCGCTGGTGCCCGGCAGACAATCCTAGCCGGGCACGTCTGGGTGATTCACACGCACGGCGGTATCACAGCGGCCGATTTCCCGTCCTGGGGGTGTTCTGCGGAGTTATTTTCCCCTTGGAGACCGGGCCCGCGCAGCGCCGGCCCGGACCTGCGTCGACACAAGTCGACCAGAGTGGCGAACAGAAACGGAAACCGCCATGACCGATCCGTCCGGCTACCCGGGAACCAGCAGCGAGCCCCACGGCTCGGCGGGGCAGTACTCCACCGGCAGGCATGCCGGGTACCAGGCCTCGAGCGCTCCTGGCTCCCTTCCCGCCGGTCAGTACCAACAGCCCGGATATCAGCAGCCGGGCTTTCAGCAGCCCGGGTTCCAGCAGCCGAACTTCCAGCAACCCGGGTTCCAGCAGCCCGGGTTTCAGCAGCCCGGCCAGTACCCACCGCCGCCGTCGGCCGGCTACCCGACGCCGGGCTTCCCACCCGCCGGAGCTCCCGGCTACGGCGCACCCGCCGGCTCGCTCCGCCCGGGACTGGTGACGGCGGCCGCCGTGCTGGCCTTCATCTGGGGCGGTCTCGGCATCCTGTTCGGCCTGATCGGCATCGCAGCCGGCAGCGTGCTCAGCTCGGCCAGCGACGTGGTCTGCAACGACAGCACCATCACCTACGACACCGCAGCGGCCTGCAACTCGGTGAGCGGTCTCGGCACGTTCCTCATCGTGGTGACCATCGGCACCATCGTCATCGCCGGGCTGATGATCTGGGGCGGCGTCGTCGCACTGAACGGCAAGAACGGGCAGATCCTGGTCATCGGCTGTGCGGCCTACGCGGTGCTGGCGATCATCTCGGTCATCGCGTCGGGCTTCGGCTTCACCTACCTGCTCGGGTTCGTCGTCCCGATCCTGATCGCGGTCTTCATGCTCAACTCGCAGTCACGGGCGTGGTTCCGGGCGCGCGCCGGCAAGACCTTCTAGTACCGGGCTGATCTTCAGGCCGGTCAGCGGGCAGGGTCGAGAGGCACGGTCGACGGCGACTCGGCCAACAGCGCAAAGGGGCCCCACGGCGATGCCGTGGGGCCCCTTTGCGTCACCGCTGGATTCTCACCCCGCCAGGGCTTCTCAGCCGCGGGCGGCGGTGCCCTCGTAGTCGTCGGCCACGGCCACCCAGCTCATCAACGGCCGGAGCTTGCGCCCGGTCTCCTCGATCGGGTGCTGCTCCTGCTCGGCGCGGAACTTCTTGAACTCCGGAGCGCCGGCGTCCTGGTCGGCGATGAACCGGGCCGCGAAGGTGCCGTCCTTGATGTCGGCGAGCACGCCCTGCATGTTCTCCGCCACGTGGTCGTCGATCACCCGCGGGCCCGACACGTAGTCGCCGTACTCGGCGGTGTCCGACACCGACCAGCGCTGCTTGGCGATGCCGCCCTCGTACATCAGGTCGACGATCAGCTTCAGCTCGTGCAGGCACTCGAAGTACGCGATCTCCGGCTGGTAGCCGGCGTTGACCAGGGTCTCGAAGCCGAGCTGCACCAGCCGCGACATGCCGCCGCAGAGCACGGCCTGCTCGCCGAACAGGTCGGTCTCGGTCTCCTCGGGGAACGTCGTCTTGATGACGCCGGCGCGGGTGCCGCCGATCGCCCTCGCGTACGACAGCGCGAGCGACTGCGCACCGCCGGTGGCGTCCTGCTCCACGGCGATCAGGCAGGGCACGCCCTTGCCGTCGACGAACTCCCGCCGCACCAGGTGGCCGGGGCCTTTCGGCGCGATCATGATCACGTCGACGTCGCCCGGCGGCTTGATGTAGCCGAACCGGATGTTGAAGCCGTGCCCGAAGGCCAGCGCCTTGCCCGCGGTCAGGTGCGGCTCGATGGATTCCGCGTACACGTGCCGCTGTACGTGGTCCGGGGTCAGGATCATGATCACGTCAGCTTCGGCGGCCGCCTCGGCGGGGGTGACCACCCGCAGGCCCTGGTCGGTGGCCTTGCCACGCGACTTGGACCCTTCCGGCAGCCCCACCCGGACGTCGACGCCGGAGTCCCGCAGGCTCAGCGAATGCGCGTGGCCCTGCGAGCCGTATCCGATGACGGCGACCTTGCGCCCTTGGATGATCGACAGATCGGCGTCGTCGTCGTAGAAGATCTCCGCGGCCATGAACTCCTGCTTTCTCGATGTGTCCTGCGGTCGGCCACCGACCACAGGTGGGCCGGACGGTCGTTGTCCGGCGGATGGTCTGTGCGGGGTGGCTGGTCTGATCCGGCGGCGTACCCCGGGTGTGCCAGTCTGCCCCGCTGGGCGACTAGTCTGCCCTGCTGGTCGACGAGGTGATCGACCGCGGTCCGCGGCCGAGCGCGACCATGCCGGACTGCACCAGCTCCCGCACCCCGAACGGCTCGAGCATTTTGGTCAGGGCCTCGAGCTTGTCGCTGGTGCCGGTGGCCTCGACCGTCACCGAATCCGGTGCCACGTCGATGATGTGCGCGCGGAACATCTCCACGATCGAGATGATCTGTGGTCGCGCTGTCGCGTCCGAGCGCAGCTTGATCAGCAGCAACTCGCGCTGCACGGCGGCGGCCGAAGCCAGCTCGACGATCTTGAGCACGTTGATCAGCTTGTTCAGCTGCTTGGTCACCTGCTCGAGGGGCAGCCCCTCGACGGCGACCACGATCGTCATCCGCGACACGTCAGGGTTCTCGGTCGGGCCGACCGCCAGCGAGTGGATGTTGAATCCCCGCCGCGAGAACAGCGACGACACCCGGGCCAGCACACCGGGTTTGTTCTCGACCAGGACCGACAGCGTGTGGCGCGTCACTGCGACTTCACTCCTCGAACTTCTGTCCGTACTGCTGCCATATGTGTCTCTGAGCGGCGAGAAGGCCCCGCCACCAACCGGTTTCGCTCCGCCGGCCGACTATTCGTCGAACAGCGGCCGGATGTCGCGGGCGGCCATGATCTGGTCGTTGCCGGTGCCGGCGGCGACCATCGGCCAGACCTGGGCGTCCTTGCCGACCACGAAGTCGATCACCACGGGCCGGTCGTTGACGGCCATGGCCGCCTCGATCGTGCGGTCGACCTCTTCCTTGGACTCGCACCGCAGGCCGAGGCAGCCGTAGGCCTCGGCCAGCAGCTTGAAGTCGGGGATGTGGTGCTTGTGGGTACCGAGGTCGGTCTGCGAGTACCGCTCGCCGTAGAACAGCGTCTGCCACTGCCGGACCATGCCCAGGTTGCCGTTGTTGATGATCGCGACCTTGATCGGGATGTTCTCGATCGCGCAGGTGGCCAGTTCCTGGTTGGTCATCTGGAAGCAGCCGTCACCGTCGATCGCCCAGACCACGGCGTCGGGGCAACCCATCTTGGCGCCCATCGCGGCCGGCACCGCGTACCCCATGGTGCCGAGACCGCCCGAGTTGAGCCAGGTTCCCGGCTTCTCGTAGGAGATGAACTGCGCCGCCCACATCTGGTGCTGGCCGACGCCGGCGGCGTAGATCGCGTCCGGGCCGGCGATCTTGCCGAGCCGTTCGATGACGTACTGCGGGGACAGCGAGCCGTCGGCGGGCCAGTCGTAGCCGAGCGGGAAGGTCTCCCGCAGGTCATCGAGTTCGGCCCACCAGGCGGTCAGATCGGCGACGACGCCGGCCGCCTGTTCCAGCCCGACGGCGGTGATCAGCTCGGTGATCACCTCCTGCGCGTCACCGACGATCGGCACGTCGGCGACCCGGTTCTTGCCGATCTCGGCCGGGTCGATATCGGCGTGAATGACCGTCGCGCCCGGCGCGAAGGTGGAGAGCTGGCCGGTGACCCGGTCGTCGAAGCGGGCACCCAGCGCAACGATGACGTCGCTGCGCTGCATGGCCCCCACTGCCGCCACGGTGCCGTGCATCCCCGGCATCCCCAGGTGCTGGATGTGTGAATCGGGGAAGGCGCCGCGGGCCATGAGCGTGGTGACGACCGGAATCCCGGTCAGCTCGGCCAGTTGCCGAAGCGCATCGGTCGCCCGAGCCTTCAGCACCCCACCGCCCACATAGAGCACCGGACGCCGCGCGGAGGCGATCAGCTTGGCGGCGGCGGTGATCTGCCCCGAATGCGGCCGCATGGTCGGCCGGTATCCGGGGAGGTGGAGGTCCTGCGGCCAGACGAAGGTGGTCTCCGACTGCAGAACGTCCTTCGGAATGTCCACCAGCACCGGGCCGGGTCGGCCCGTCGATGCCAGGTGGAACGCGGCCGCGATCGTTTGTGGGATCTCTGCCGGGTCCGTGACGAGGAAATTGTGTTTCGTGATCGGCATGGTGATGCCGCAGATGTCGGCTTCCTGGAAGCCGTCCGTGCCGATCATCGGCCGGCCGACCTGACCGGTGATGGCGACCAGCGGCACCGAGTCCATGTGCGCGTCCGCGATCGGGGTGACCAGGTTGGTGGCGCCCGGCCCGGAGGTGGCCATGCAGACGCCGACCTTCCCGGACGCCTGCGCGTACCCGGTGGCAGCGTGCCCCGCCCCCTGCTCGTGGCGGACCAGCACGTGCCGGACCCGGGTGGAGTCCAGCAGCGGGTCGTACACGGGGAGCACCGCACCGCCGGGGATGCCGAAGACGATCTCGGCGCCGGCCTCCTCGAGCGAACGAACCACCGACGCCGCCCCGGTCACCTTCTCGACGATGCGCGGCCCGGCCGGCGCTGGGGGCACCGGCGACCCGGAGGCGGTCGGCGTGTGCTGGGTTGTCGGGTGGGGCGTCGGCGGGTGCGGGACCACTGCTGGTCGGCCTTCGGCGATGCGGCTCTGCGTCATCGTGACCTTCTTCTCGGGGCTGCTCTGCGGTGCTGCTCTGGCTACTTCTCGGCGCTCACACTGGTCGATCTGTGGTCGATCTGTCCGTACTGTGCGGGTCTGCGCGGCCCTCCGGCCTACTCCGGACAACAAAAAACCCCTCGTCACCAGGGGTGACCAAGGGGTTGCGCGTCTTCGCCGGGTGGCGACGACGCGCTAGCTGATTACGAGGAGCGAAGACACCCACGAAGGGTAGGACGAGCCAACCGCCACTGTCAAACAGGCGGGAACACCGTCCCAACATGTGGAACGTGGTTCTCGTGCACTGGACCGTCCGCAAGGGATGTCACCATGGAGCGATGTCCCGAACCAACCGCGCCGTGTTCCGGATGCCGGCCGCGTCCGCGGCAATCCCGCTGGTGGCGGTCCTGTGCGTGACACCGCTGGCCACCGTCGGCGGCGGCTGGTGGGCGCTGTACGCGATTCCGGTGATCGCCGCGGTGTACATCGTGGTGACCCGAACCACAGCCGACGAGGCGCAGGTGACCGCGCACGGACTGCTCGGTGCGAAGCGGATGACCTGGTCGGACATGGACGGTCTGGTCCTGCGCGATGCCAGGTGGACGGTCGCCGTCGGTAAGGACGGGCGCCGGCTGCCGTTGCCGATGGTCCGGCCCCGCGACCTGCCGCGGCTGGCCACCGCGTCCGGCGGCAGCCTGAATCTGGATCCGCAGCCGGGCGACGGGGAGCCGGACGCTGTTGACGGCGCTGATGGGGGTGGCGTTGGGGTAGGCGTCGGGGATGGCGTAGAGACCGACGCTGTCGCTGCCGCAGAAGTTGCTGACGGCTTCGCTGACGCCGACTCCGACGGTGCCCACAGCGCCGACAGTGCCGACAGTGCCGACAGCGCCGACAGTGCCGACAGTGCCGAGGAGCCGGACGTCCGGGCCGTCACGGCGGATGCCCAGTCCACGGGTCGGGCCAGTTCGGCCGGGTGAGAGGGGACCTCGATCGGCCCATCGCCCCGTACGCTGACCCAGTGACAAGCCGACCCGCGACGGGGCTGCCACCCCGCGAGCCGGCCGCGGCAGGGGCTCCGACTCCGGGCGCGCAACACACGGTAGAACCGCGGGGCGAAGCCGTCCGATCCGCGTCAGGCCAACCGCTGTCCCAGTCCCCCAGCCCGCAACCCGCCGCGACGTCTCCCGCCGACCAGCGTGCCGGCGCCCCGGCCGGCGACGCACTACTCCGGCCGGCCGACCACCAGTCGGATCTGTCGCCGACACCCGCCCAGAGCGGCTCCGGTTCGGAACCGCCTGCCTCCCGGCCGCTGGCAGGGGACATCCCCGGTGAACGTCACCGGCTCTCCCACCGCGTGATCGCGTACTGGCGGTGGCGCGCGCTGGGGTCGGCCGTCCCGACCTTGCTGCTGCTGGTCGCGCTGGCGATCGTGATCCCCTGGGGCCCGTGGTGGATCCGGTGGGGCATCGTCGGGATCGCGACGGTGCTGGTGATCCTCGCGACGATCGTCCTGCCGCCGATCCGCTATCGGGTGTTCTGGTACGCGATCTCGCCGACCGAGATCGACATCCAACACGGCATCATCTTCATCAAGCGCAGCGTGGTGCCGGTGCACCGGGTGCAGAACCTGCGCACCGAACGCGGGCCCATCGCCGACCACTACCGGATGACCAACCTCAAGATCCGCACCGCCGCCGGGTCGGTGAACCTGTCCGGACTGGACCGCAGGGAGGCCGACGAGCTGTGCGAGCGGATCAGCGCCCTGGCCGACGTCGCCGACGATGTCTGACGGCTCGGGCAGCGGTTCGACCATCGGCCTGGCACGTCTGACGGTGCGCCTCGGTGGCTGAATCCGTCCTGGACACCCCTGGTCCTCTTCCCGGTGCGGCTCCCCGGATCCGCGGCGTCGCGGTGCCCGATACCCGGCTGCACCCCATCTACCTGGTGATCGAGACGGCTCGCACCTTGCGCTCGGCGGTTCCGTTCCTCGTGGTCACCTTCCTGGGCGGGGCACCGTGGTGGGTGAACGTCGCGCTGTTCATCCTGATCATGATCGTTGCCACGGCACAGTGGTACGTCCGGAAGTACTCGGTGATCAGCGGGGTGCTGCGGCTGCGCAGCGGGCTGGTCAACCGCACGGTCCGGGTGGTGCCGATCACCCGGATCACCGCACTGGACGCGTACCGGTCGCTCAGCCAGCGGATCGTCGGGGTGTGGGGTCTGCGCGTGCAGTCGCCGGGTGATCGGGGCGGGGCGGCGATCAGCATCGGCAGCCTGTCGACCAATCGGCTGAACCAGCTCCAGGCCGCGCTGCAGGCCGGTCAGCGGCCGGCCGATGTTGCCGATGCGGCCGATGCGGCCGATGCGGCCGGGGTTGCCGGCGCGGCCGGGGTTACCGAGCCGGCCGATGTGGCCGGGGTTGCCGACGCTGGCGGGGTTGCCGACGCGGCCGCGCCGGGGTTGCCGACGCTGCCGGGGCTGCGGCCGACCCGCGACCGCCAGGCGACTCCGCGGTCACCGCCGCAGCCGAGGGCGCGACGGAGCCGCGCGCCAAGCCGAAGACCGCCATGGCCGGCGTCCTGCACCGTTTCGGCCGGCATCGCCGGGCCGCAGGGCAGCCGGACGGGACCGAGGTCATCGCCGTGCTGACGACCCAGGAAATGCTCATCACGGCGGTCACCAACAACAGCATTCCGTTGATCTTCGCCGCCGCAATGGTGGTCTGGTACCGGTTCTCGGAATACGTACCGAGCCGGGCGCAGGACTTCATGACCCAGACCGTCGAGCCGCGAGGGATCCTTGCGGTCGTCACCGCACTGGTGGTGGTGGCCGTCGTCGCCGGCGTCGTGTTGTCGGCGTTGCGGCTCAACCGGTTCACCCTCATTCGCGACGGTGACGTGCTGCGCAACCACCGCGGCCTGCTGGGCAAGCAGACGGCAACCGTGCCCGTCGCCCGGATACAGGCGGTCCGGGTCGTCGAGGGGTTCTGGCGTGCGCCGTTCGGCTACGCCAGCCTGCAGCTGGAAGTGGCGGGCATCGGCCGCGCGAACACCAATCAACGCACGCTCTTTCCGCTCGTCCGCACCGCTCGGGCAGCGCATCTGGTGCGTCGCGCGCTGCCCGAGTTGCGCTGGCCGGACGACCCGCCGCACCCGATCCCGGAGCGCATTCACCGCCGGTACCTCACTCTCCCGCTCGAGTACGGCGCGGGCTTCACGGTGCTGCTGCTGTTGCTGCCCGGATGGTGGCGACTCCTTGCCGTCCTCCCGATGCCGCTCGGGTACTGGCTCGGCGTTGCCCGGGCGCGGGAGGCGCGTTGGTGGGTCGGTGAGCACAGCGTGCTGCTGCGCTGGCGCCGGTTGCTGGCCAGGAACACCGTGGTCGCCCACCGCAACGGCGTGCAGGAGGTGGAGTGGTCGAGTTCGCCATGGAAGGCGCGCGCCAGGGTGGCCGGCTTCAAGATTCGATTCAGTTCCGGACGCTCGGCGAAAATCCGCTACATGGCCGACGACGACGCGCTGATGCTGACGCACGTGGTCGGCCGGCCCGCCGGTGGCTCCGGCGTGCGGGCGTTTGCGGTTGCTCCGTCACCGGATGCGGCCGCGCTGCCGATCAATTGACGCCGCCGTCCACGCTGCCGGTGAGCTGACGCCGACGTCCACGCTGCCGGTGAGCCCACGGCCACCTTCGCGCTGCCGCCAGCGGACGCCGACGTCCTACCCCATGCACAGGCCGTACCGTGGACGGCGATGTCCACGTCGCCCGCACCCGCGCCGATCCCGGCCCGGCGTCGCCTCCGGCGTGCGTTCGCCGCGGCTGCGATCGGCATCGGGCTGGTGTCGACGGTCGCGGGGTGCGCCGACTTCTCCAGCGAGGCGTCGACCTTCACCGTCCAGCCGTCCCTGACGGCGCCGGCTCCGCAACCGTTGGACCCGACGACCGCGCTGCAGTCATCCCCGCCCCCACCCAGCGGTCCCTCACCCAGCGCCGATCCGAGCGGCAGCCCGTCACCCAGCGATCCGTGCGCGCCGACCGATGAAGCGGTGATCGCCACCTGCCTGACCGCGCCGTGGGGCCTGGCTCCCCTGCCGGACGGCCAGTCGGCGCTGGTCGGTGAGCGCACCACCGGCCGGATCCTGCAGGT
Source organism: uncultured Actinomycetota bacterium (assembly GCA_963709895.1). Lineage (GTDB taxonomy): Bacteria > Actinomycetota > Actinomycetes > Mycobacteriales > Nakamurellaceae > Nakamurella. The sequence continues at coordinate 554,574 of CAVPYD010000029.1, forward strand.
TGCCAAGGGCCAGCAGCCGGTTGAGGTCGCCACGATCGACGGCATCGACGCCAGCGGTGACGGCGGGCTGCTCGGCATCGCCCTGTCGCCGTCGTACGACGAGGACGGGTTGATCTACGCCTACGTCACCACCAAGCAGGACAACCGGATCGTCCGGATCGCCGCTGGCGACGTGCCGAAACCGGTCTTCACCGGCATCCCGCGCGGCGCGACGCACAACGGCGGCCGATTGGCGTTCGCCGACGATCGCACGTTGTACGTCGGCACCGGCGACACGGGGAACCCGGCGCTGTCCGCCGATCCGACCTCGCTGGCCGGCAAGGTGCTGCGGCTGGACGAATTCGGCAAGTCGGCCGAGGGGAACCCGACCGCGGCGTCGCCGATCTTCGCCGGTGGATTCACCCAGGTCACCGGCATGTGCCGGCTCGAGGACGGCACCATCGCGGCGCTGGACCAACGGACCGCGCAGGACGTGCTGCTGCCGCTGACCGCGGGTCACGACTACACCAAGCTGGCGCCGGGTGACGCCCGGTGGACCTGGACCGCCACCGACGGACGCGCCGCGGACTGCGCGGTCAGCGGCGGACTGCTGGCGAGCACGTCGCTGGACAAGCAGCAGCTCACCGGGATCCAGATGGGTTCCGGTGGCACGTTCACCGGCACACCCGCGGTCATCCTGGACAACCGTTACGGCCGCCTGCTGACCGTCACCGCCGACACCCAGGGCCTGCTGTGGCTGACCACCTCGAACAAGGACGGTTCTGGCACACCGGTGCCCAGCGACGACCGCGTGGTGGTCATCCCCGCCTCCGACGCCGGCGGCGAGGGCGGCCCCGACTGATCACCTAGGCCTGGGCGGCGCCGGTGGCTCCCGGAATGCCCGCGAGCTGACCAGACCAGCACCTGCCAATCTGTTCGGATGGCGACCACGGTGAACGTGGACGAGGCCAAGACCCGGCTTTCGGCCTTGCTCACGCTCGTCGAGGCCGGTGAAGAGAGGTGATCTCGCCCGCAATGGTCGACCTGTCGCCCGACTGGCGCCCTTGGATCTCGCAGTCCGGACCGGGTCCCCGGAATCTGGAAGGGCAGGGTGCGGATCGCCGCGGACTTCGACGAGTTGAGCGACGAGGACACCAAAGCCTCGTACGGCACCCCTGCCGACCGATGATGACCCTGCTCGACACTCACGTCCTGTTGTGGTGGCTCTCGGACGACCCGCGGTTGCCCAGGCAGATCGCCGATGCGGTGGCCGACGGCCGTAACGGTGTGTTCGTCTCCGCTATGTCGGTGGCCGAGATCGCGATCAAGAGTTCACTCGGAAAGCTCGATGCGCCGGACGATCTCGCAACGGCGATGGACGCATCGGGACTGGCGGGGCTCCCCTTCACGGCAGACCACGCGCACCAACTGGGCGCTCTTCCGTGGCACCATCGGGATCCCTTCGACCGCATGCTGATCGCGCAGGCGTCGGTCGAGGCGATGACCTTCGCAACGGTCGATGCCGCGTGCCGGTCCTATGACGTGCGATTGCTCGGCTGACCCCCGCCGACCGGTCGCGTGCTGGCGCCGACGAATCCCCCCTGGGGTCAGGTCAGAAGCGGCGGTTGGCCAGCACCGGGATCTCCTGCCGGGCAGCGGTGACCTCGGCCGGGTCGACGTCGGCGATGAGCATGCCCGGCGCCTGGCCCAGCCGATCAACCACAACTCCCAGCGGGGACACCAGCACGCTGCCGCCGATGCCGGTCGGGGCGTTTCCTCGCGGGGTGAGCCCAACCGAGAGCGGATCGGCCTGCCCGCAGGCGGCGATGAAGGTGGTGCTGTCCAGCGCCCTTGCCCTGGTCAGCAGCTCCCATTGCTCCTGTTTGCCGGGCCCGGCCCCCCACGACGCGGGCAGCAGGGTCAGCACCGCGCCCTTGTCCGCGAGCGTCTGGAACAGGCCGGGGAACCGGACGTCGTAGCAGGTCGCCAATCCAACGGTGACGCCGTCGACGTCGATCGTCACCGGATCGGTCCCGGGCGCCACGGTCTTCGATTCCCGGAACCCGAACGCGTCGAACAGGTGGATCTTGTCGTAGGCCGCCTCGACGCCGCGGCCGGTGGCCAACAGCGTGTTCCGCACCCGGCCGCCCGCCGCGGGCGTGAACATGCCGGCCACCACGGTGATGTCGTTGACCTCCGAGATGGCCCGCACCGCGTTCGCCCACGGTCCGTCCAGCGGTTGCGCGACGGGCGCGAGCGCGACCCCGAACGCGCACATGGTCGCCTCCGGCAGCACGACGATCCGGGCGCCCGCCTTGGCGGCCTGCGCGGCGGCGTCGGCGACCAGCGCGAGGTTCCGCTGCGGATCGATGCTGCTGACGATCTGGGCGAGAGCGATGCGCACAGCCGGTGACCTTTCTGCCGGAATGGCCGGAGGGACTCCCGCCGTGGTGCGTCCGGTCGGACGCAACGCTGAAGCGCCAGTTTGCGGGACCCGACGGGTTGACGCAGGTCAGCCCTCGACACCCAGGGTGCTCAGGACCAGTTGCCTGACCTTGGCGGCATCGGCCTGACCTCGGGTCGCCTTCATCACCGCACCCACGATCGCGCCCACCGCCTGCAGCTTGCCGGACCGGATCTTCTCGGCCACCGACGGCTGCGCGGCCAGCGCCTCGTCGACCGCCACCTGCAACGCGCCGTCGTCGGACACCACCGCCAACCCGCGCGCGGTGATCACCTCGTCCGGCTCGCCTTCGCCGGCCAACACGCCGTCGACGACCTGCCGGGCGATCTTGGTGTTCAGCGAGCCGTCGGCGACCTTGGCGATCACCGCGGCGAGCTGCGCCGGGGTGATCGGCAGTTCGCTCAGCGCCACGCCACGGGCGTTCGCCTGCTGGCCCAGGTACGAGGACCACCATGACGCGGCCTCCCCCGGCGCGGCTCCGGCCGTCGCACGGTGGCGGCCACCAACTCGAGGGCATCGGAGGCCAGCAGGTCGCGCATCTGCAGGTCGGTCAGCCCCCAGTCGGCCTGCATCCGGGCCCGCCGGATCCACGGCAGCTCGGGCAACGACGCCCGGATCGACTCGACCCACTCCCGGTCCGGGGCCAACGGAACCAGGTCCGGCTCGGGGAAGTACCGGTAGTCCTCCGCGGTCTCCTTCGACCTGCCCGGCGAGGTCGTCCCGGTGGACTCGTCGAAATGCCGTGTCTCCTGGACGATCCGGGTGCCGGTGGCGAGAAGTGCTGCCTGCCGGGTGATCTCGTAGCGCACCGCCCTTTCGACCGAGCGCAGCGAGTTGACGTTCTTGGTCTCGGTGCGGGTGCCGAACACCGGGTTCCCGGCCGGGGTGAGCGAGACGTTCGCGTCGCAGCGCAGCGATCCCTGATCCATCCTGACGTCCGAAACACCCAGCGAGGACAGCAGATCCCGCAGCGCCGTGACGTACGCGCGCGCCACCTGCGGCGCGAGTTCCTTGGTGCCGACGATGGGCTTGGTGACGATCTCGACCAGCGGGACGCCGGCCCTGTTGTAGTCCAGCAGCGAGTACTCCGCTCCGTGAATCCGGCCGGTCGCGCCGCCGACGTGCGGTGGACTTGCCGGTGTCCTCCTCCATGTGCGCGCGCTCGATCTCCACCCGCACGGTCTGCCCGTCGACCTCGACGTCCAGGTACCCGTTGGTGGCGATCGGCTCGTCGTACTGGGAGGTCTGGAAGTTCTTCGGCATGTCCGGGTAGAAGTAGTTCTTCCGGGCGAACCGGCACCAGGTCGCGATCTCGCAGTTCAGCGCCAAGCCGATCCGGATCGCGTACTCGACCGCGGTGCCGATTGACGGCCGGCATAGCGCCGGGGAACGCCAGGCAGATCGGGCAGACCTGGGTGTTGGGTTCGGCACCGAAATCGGTCGGGCAACCGCAGAACATCTTGGTGACGGTGCCGAGTTCGACATGCACCTCCAGCCCGAGCACCGGGTCGTAGGTCTCGATCGCCTCGTCGTAGTCCATCAAACCGGCGGCGAGCGTCTGGGCCGTGGTCATCGAACACCCACCTCCAATTCCGGCGCCGCGTCCGGCACGGAGCCGTGATGCGCTGCGACATAGGCACTTTCGAACGCCGCGGCGACGCGATAGATCCGCTCCTCGCCGAGCGCGGGTCCCATCACCTGCAATCCGACGGGTAATCCGGTGTCCGACGCGATGCCGCTGGGCACGCTCATCGCCGGGATGCCGGCCAGCGACCCCGGGATGGTGGCCAGGTCGTTCAGGTACATCGCCAGCGGGTCGTTCACCTTCTCCCCGATCGCGAAGGCGGTCACCGGTGACGCCGGGGAAACCAGCACATCCGCTGTGCTGAAAGCGTTCTCGAAGTCCTGCTTGATCAAGGTGCGGACCTTCTGCGCCGAGCCGTAGTAGGCGTCGTAGTACCCGGCGGACAGCGCGTAGGTGCCCAGGATGATCCGCCGCTTCACCTCGGCGCCGAAACCGGCCCCGCGGGTGAGCGACATGACCTCCTCGGCGGAGGCGGTGCCGTCGTCACCGACCCGAAGCCCGTACCGCATGGCGTCGAAACGGGCCAGGTTGGACGAGCACTCGCTGGGCAGGATCAGGTAGTACGCGGCCAGCGCGTACTCGAAGTGCGGGCAGTCCACCTCGACGATCTCCGCGCCCGCGGCCGCCAGGGTCGCCACCGCGGCGTCGAACGACTCCAGCACCCCGGCCTGATAACCCTTGCCGCGCAGCTGTTTCACCACGCCGATCCGCATGCCGGCGACGCCGTCGGCCTGCCCGCGGCGCACCGCGTCGACCACCCGCGGCACCGGCTGCGGGATGGAGGTGGAGTCGAGCGGGTCGTGCCCGGCGATCACCTCGTGCAGCAGGGCGGTGTCCAGCACCGTCCGGGCGCACGGGCCGACCTGGTCCAGCGAGGACGCCAAAGCGATGACGCCGTACCGGGACACCCCGCCGTAGGTGGGCTTGGTGCCGACCGTTCCGGTGACCGCGGCGGGCTGCCGGATCGACCCGCCGGTGTCGGTGCCGATGGCCAGCGGGGCCTCGAACGCGGCGAGGGCGGCCGCGGAGCCGCCACCCGATCCGCCCGGGATCCGGTTCAGATCCCAGGGGTTGCGGGTCGGGCCGTAGGCGGAGTTCTCGGTGGAGGATCCCATCGCGAACTCGTCCAGGTTGGTCTTGCCCAGGATCACCACGCCGGCTTCCAACAGCCTCCGGGTGACGGTCGCGTCGTAGGGCGGGATCCAGCCTTCGAGAATCTTGGAACCGGCGGTGGCCGGTACCCCGGCCTGCACCACGATGTCCTTCAGCGCCAGCGGAACGCCGGCGATCCGGGAGACGGGCTCGTCACCAAGGGCCCTGGCCCGGTCGACGGCGCGGGCCTGCTCCAGCGCGGATTCGGTGGACACGTGCAGGAACGCGTGCACGGCACCGTCGACGGCCTCGATGCGGTCAAGGTGCGCGCGGGCCGACCTCCTCGGCGCTGGCCTGGCCCGTCGCGATCGCGTCGGCCAGTGCGCTGGCGGTGAGCCTGGTGAGGTCGGCGCTCACTGTTCCTCCCCCAGGATCTGCGGAACCCGGAACCGGCCGCTCTCCGCGGACGGCGCGCCGGCCAGCGCAGCGTCCCTGGTCAGTCCCGGTCGGACGACGTCCTCACGGAACACGTTGGTCAGCGGTACGGCGTGCGACGTCGGCTCGATGTCCCTTGTTCCCACCACACCGGAGACCGCGGCCACCGAGTGCAGGATCACCGAGAGTTGGTCCACGTACAGGTCCAACTCCGCGTCGGTCAGGTCCAACCGGGCCAGGTGGGCGAGGTGGGCGACGCTGTCGCGGGTGAGGGTCGGGCCCGGGTCGTCGGCCTCGGACGGTGGGACGCTGGACACTGTTCTCCTGGGCGCTCGGTCGGGTGGCTGCGTGTCTGGTCGGTGTGCCGGCCGGTGCCCTGTGCCGTGGTTCGTGCAGGGCGGACACCCCGGTGATCGCACCCGATGGTGACCGGGAGCGCGACTCGATCTTAGGCCGCGGCGCCGACGGCCCCGCCCCAGCCGCCGCTGGGGCTCGATCGAGGCCGATCGTGGTGCCATCACTGCGCGGTGATCGCCGGCCTCCTGCATCGGGATGGCGGCTCGCCCGGCCGGGTAGCGGAGGTCGACGAACTGGTGACGAAGCGGCCGATCGACGCGGGATCGGGCCGGTCGGATATCGCGCAGGACGCACCTCGGTGATCTGATCGAAACGCGATGCAGGCAACAATGGGCACCGCGACAGATGCCCGGGGAGCGCTGCGGAAGGCTCCGTCACGGCCGCCATTCAGGAGGCGAGCACATCGTTATGTCATACGTACTGCGCCTGGTTCTTCCGGACAAGCCGGGGACACTGGGCGCCGTAGCGACCGAGCTCGGCAAGGTCGACGCCGACATCCTCGCCATGGACATCGTGGAGCGATCGCCGGAGCAGGCAGTGGACGACATCGTCGTCGCGCTGCCCAGCGGTCGGCAGCCCGATGTGCTCATCACCGCCGCCGAGGCGGTGCCCGGGGTGCGCGTCGAGTCCGTCCGGCCCGATCCGGGGATCGCGGCGCGGCACCGCGAGTGGGAACTGGTCGAGGCGATCGCGGCGACCCCCAAGGACGCGGTGGCGATCCTGGCCAGGATGCTCCCCCAGGTGCTGCGGGCGAGCTGGGCGATGGTCGTCCGCGTCGAGTCAACCAGCGACTCCAACGGCGGCGGCAAGACCGTGCGGTTGCTGGCCGGCGGCGGCGGCGTGCCGAATCTGGACGGGGTGACGCCCGGCTGGGCGCCGGTCGACCAGGCGGGCGGTGCTGGATCCGGAGGCCGCCTGGGTGCCGGACGACTGGAAGGCCGTTGGCACCGAGATGGCCGCGGCGCCGCTCTGGGATCCGGACACCGCGGTGATTGTCGGTCGCCCCGGCGGCCCCGCCATGCGGGACTCCGAGGTCGCCCGGCTGGCGCACCTGGCGGGGCTGACGTCCGTCGTCACTGGCCGGTCGCCGTTGTCGATCTTCGCCGACTGAGCCGTCGTCCCCCTTTCCGGCGCGGTGGCGGCGAGGCGGGCGGGCGGGGCGCGCATGAGAGGGTCGGGCGGTGCCAACCACGCTGCGCCTCGAGATCTTTCCGGCTGACCTGAACGCGACCGTCAGGTTCTATGTGGACCTGCTCGGCTTCACCCTGGTCACCGATCGGCGTGGGGACGAGCAGCCCTACCTGGCGCTGGAGCGCGACACGGTACGGATCGGCGCCGCCGCACGGCCGGGTGAGGGGAGCCCCGCCCAGCGCGGCCGCCGACCGGGGTGGAGATCGTGCTCGAGGTGGACTACCTGCATGCCGAACGCGACCGGATCAGGCATGCCGGCTGGCCGATCGAGGAGGACATCGTCCGTCGCCCGTGGGGCTTGCAGGACTTCCGGGTCGTCGACCCCGACGGGTACTACCTGCGGATCACCCATCGGGCGCGCTGATCGCCACCGGCCGGGGGATACGACCGATGCGCGGCCGGTGACGGGCCGGACCTGCCACCGCACACCGGACCAACCGCACACCGGACCCCAGCCGCGACCCGAACCAACGCCGCACCACCCAACCCAGAGCGGGCACGCGGCCCCCGACCTCGGGCTCCGGCCGGCGCACACTCATCACATGACCTCCGGCCGGGCGTCGCGTAAGTTCGCCGCGCACAGTCCTTCGACCGGACGACGGACCGGGCCATGCCATCCAGGTGCCCTTCGACCCGGTCGAGGTGTTCGGCCGGGCCAGGCCCCCGGTCCGGGTGACCATCGACGGTCGTCCCGCCTTCCGCACCACCCTGGCGTCGTACGGCGGCCGCGGGTGGATCGGCCTGCGGAAGGCCCAGCTCAGCGAACTGCAGCTCGGGATCGGCGACGAGGTGACGGTGACCGTCGAGGTCGATGACGGCCCGCGCGAGGTGCCGATCCCACCGGAACTCACCAGCGCTTTGGCCGCGCAGCCGGCGGCCGGGGCGGCGTTCGCCTCCCTGCCGCCGAGCCACCGCCGGGAATACGCCCAGTGGGTGGGTGAGGCGAAGCGTCCGGACACCCGGCACCGGCGGGCGGCAGCAACGGCGGCCAAACTCCTGCAGGGTCAGCACACACGCTCGAGCGGCGCACCCAGCGAGCCGCAGCCAACCGACTGATCGAGCACTGCGCCGCACGAAGGGCGCTCGAGCTGACGCACACCACCGGTCAGGCCGCGCGCCACCACCGGTTGCGGCCGGTCAGCGCCAACAACTCGATCAGGTCGTCCGTGCACCCCGGCACCGGGATGGACGGCGCGTACCTCTCACTGCTGTACCACCGGTCGTAGGACGACTTGGCATGTGCGAGCACCTCGCCGATCAGGTCGTTCGGGAACTCGTCGACGCCGTTGGTCGCCCGCGCCAGGTCCCAGGCATGCACCGTCAGCTCGGTCGCCGCCCGCCAGCCGTACTCCAGCGCACTGAGTCACCCTCGCCGGGCAGGCTGCCGTCCAACGCGCCCGGCCGGGACAGAGCCTGGACCGCCGCCGTTGACGCCGCCGACCATGCATCCATCGGATCATCGGCCACGCGGGACCGGTCCGGCGCCCAGCCGCACATCGGCGACGGCGGCGGCGTCACCGCGATCCGTGCCGGCCGTCGAAACATCCTCGTCGACGGCCGCGGCCAGGTGAGCGGTGAAGACGTCGGCCACCGCGCGTTGCCCGGCGACGACATGACCGACCAGATCCCTGACGTCCCACTCCGTGTCCGGGGTCTTCGACGCCCATTGCGCGTCGCCGACGGCGCGAACCCGGGAGTCGAACTGGCGCACTGCGCTGCGGTAGATCGGCAACAAATCCACCCGACCAGTTGATCATGCTGGGCGCCCGGAATTCAACGGCGCAACGGCGGCGCGGGTCAGCGCCGCCGGCTGGGTGGCTCTGGGTTCGCGCGTTGCAGGATCCTGGGGAACCGCGCGGCCAGCGTCCTGGGGGTCTGCCGCCCCGCCACCTCGATCACCTCGGCGGGTTCGGTCATCGTCGATCACCCGCCGCAACACGTCAACCGGCCACAGCAACCCACCCAACATCAGCAGCGTTCGTCCCTGCCCGTCCAGCAGGATCAGGTTGGTCGTCCGCGGAGCCAGCGGCCGGCGGGAGAAATCGTTCGACGACGACGGCGGTATGGATGTCGGACCGGAGGCAGGCCGTCCCGGCCTTCCCGTTGGTGATCCTCACGACCTCGTCGGTGACCACCAGCGTGATCCGCCGGGTCCGAATCGCGCCGGCGACCAGCGCCGCGATAACGGCGACCGGGATGACGATCAACATCAGCGCGCCGAGGGCGGGGAAGAATGTCGCGAACAGGTAGACGACGACCAGAACCAGCAGGATCAACGGCAGCCCGGACAGCAGCACAGCCCGGGTCGGTCGGTCGGCGGCCACCTCGTAGCGGGTGGCACTGGGGCGTGCGCGCCCCGGTTCGGGTACGGGTTCGTCCGGCACGTCAGCCACGCTACCGTTCGCGCGCCGATCCCCGGGACGTCCGCGGGCAGCTGATCAGCCCGACCCGATGAGCCTGGCGCAGCCCCCGCAGCAGGGTTGCCGCGGGCGGCCCGAGCGATCCCGAGCCGATCGACGCCCGGGTGCGCCACTGGCGGAACGCGGTCGGGTGCTCCGCTGCACCGGGGCGCCAGCCGGATCGGGCCGCTTCGACGCCGCGACCAAGGCCGCGGAGCCCCCGGATCACGAAATACGGCTGGTATTCGGGTTCCGCGGCCAGCCGGAGTCCCGGCGCCGCCGCTCGCAGTTGGGACAACGAGACAGCCAGCTCCAATCGGGCCAGCGGCGCTCCGATGCAGAAGTGCACGCCACCGCCGAAACCGATGTGGGTGCTCTCGCCCCTGGCGACCGCGAAGCGATCCGGGTCGTCGAACCGGGCGGGATCACGGTTGGCCGAGCCGAACAGCATGCCGATCCGGTCACCGATGCCGAACTCCCGGCCGGCGATCACCACACCGTCCTCGAGCACCCACCGTTCGAACAACTGCAGCGGCGGATCCCAGCGCAGCATCTCCTCGACCGCGGTGGCCGGCTCCACGTCGCCGCCGACGATTGCCCGCCACTGATCGGGATGGGTCAGCAGGGCGCGCATCCCGTTGCCCAGGGTGTTCACCGTCGCCTCGTGCCCGGCGTTGAGCAGAACGATGACCGTGCAGACGATCTCGTCCTCGGTCAGCCGGTCCCCCGCGTCCGCGACCTCGATCAGCTCGGTGATGAGATCGTCAGCCGGGTGTTCGCGACGCACCGCGATGAGGTCACGCACGTAGCCGATGAATTCGTCGGCCGCGCGCTCCGCGGCCTGTTGTTCGGTTTCGCTGCTCCGCAGCTCGTACATCTTGACGATCGCATGCGACCAGTCCAGCAGCCGCGGCCCGTCGCCGGCCGGGACGCCGAGCAATCGGCAGATCACCGCGACAGAATAGGGCTGCGCGTACTCGGAGATCAGATCCCACTCCTCGCCGCCCATCCCGGTGTCATCCGCAGGGCGGTCGTGCGTGCCGTTGAGCAAGGGCTGCAGCGCTTCTCGGGACAATTCCTCGATGGTGGGGCGCATCGCCGCGATCGACCTGGCGGTGAACACCGCGGTGACCAGCCGGCGGATTCGGGTGTGGTCCGGCGGCTCGAGATTCAGCAGCGACCATCGCTCGGATTCCGTCCACCGCGGCCAGCGGCCGTCCGGCTCGGGCTGACCGAATTGTTCTGCGGTGTACCGATGCCGAAAAGCGCGTCCCAGCCGTCGATCCCGCAGCGCGGAGTGCACGTCGGCAAAGCGGGTGAGCAGGTGCACTCGGCGCGGCGGGTAGTAGAGCACGCGGCCCAACCCGCGCATCGCGGCGAGCACCGGGTACGGGTCCGCGATGAAGCCGGGGTCGCCCGGATCGAATCCGACGGAGGCAGGATCCGCACCGGACCCAGCGTCCGGTCCGCCATCGACATCGACGACATCGGCGGCGGGCCTGGACTCCGCCGCCGCGGCCGGGCCGCGGTCAGGCATCCGGCCCGTCCGACCCGGTCTCCGTGCCGGCGTCGTCGTCAGCGTCGGCGGCGTCATCAGCGGTGGGTGCGTCGTCAGCGGTGGGTGCGTCGTCAGCGTCGCCGGCGGCGTCTGCGGGATCGGCAGTGGCTGCGGTGATCTCGGGGTCGGCTCCGGTCGATGCCTCCGGACCGATTTGCGCCACCTGCCTGGCCGCGTCGGGGCCGGACTCCAACAGCACCCGGAACCCCGCCTCGTCCAGGATCGGCACTTTGACCGCGACCGCCTTGTCGTACTTGGATCCCGGGTTCTCACCGACCACCACGAAAGCGGTCTTCGCCGACACCGACCCGGCGGCCTTCGCCCCCCGTTCGAGCAACGCCGCCCTTGCCCCGTCGCGGGAGAAGCCGGCCAACCCGCCGGTGACCACGATCGACAGGCCCTCCAGCGTCTGCTCCGGACGGTCGGTGGCGTCGTCCTCCATCCGGACCCCGGCCGCCTTCCAGCGGTCGACGATCGAGGAGTGCCAATCGACCTGGAACCATTCCGTCACCGCCGCCGCGATGGTCGGACCGACCCCCTCGGCCCCGGACAACTCCTCCTCCGACGCTTCCCGGATCCGGTCCAGCGAACCGAACTGCTGGGCCAGCGCACGCGCGGCGGTCGGGCCGACATGCCGGATCGACAGCGCCACCAGCACCCGCCACAGCGGTTGGGTCTTCTGCCTCTCCAGGTTGTCCAGCAGCTTGCGGCCATTGGCGGACAGCACGCCGGCCTTGGTGCGGAACAGCGGCACGGTCAGCAGCCGCTCCTCGGTCAACCCGAACGGCTCGCCTGTCCATTCGGTGTCGGGTGCCGGGCCGGGAAAGATGTCGCCCTCGTCGGCAATGGCGCCGGCGGTGAGCAGTGCGGTGGCCGCCTCGTAGCCCATGCCTTCGATGTCGAAGGCGCCGCGACCGGCGAGGTGGAACACCCGCTCCCGGAGCTGGGCGGGGCAGCTACGGGCATTGGGGCACCTGATGTCGACGTCGCCCTCCCGCATCCGCCGGAGCGGGGTTCCGCATTCCGGGCAGTGCGTCGGCATCACAAAGTCCCGCAGCTCCCGTCCCTCGCGCAGCTCGACCACCGGCCCGAGCACCTCCGGGATGACGTCGCCGGCCTTGCGGACCACCACGGTGTCGCCGATCTTGACACCCTTGCGCACCACCTCGTCCTCGTTGTGCAGGGTGGCAAGGCCCACCGTGGAGCCGGCGATCAGCACGGGCTCCAGGAAGGCGAACGGTGTCACCCGCCCCGTCCGGCCGACGTTCACCCTGATGTCCTTGAGCAGGGTGGTGGCCTCCTCCGGCGGGTACTTGTACGCGATCGCCCACCGCGGCGCCCTGGACGTCGTGCCCAGCCGGCGTTGCATGGCGATCTCGTCGACCTTGATCACCACACCGTCGATGTCGTGGGTGAGGTCGTGCCGGTGTTCGCTCCAGTACGCCACCCGGTCGGCCACCTCGGCAGCGGTGTGCACGACCTGGTTGTGCTCGGAGATCGGCAGCCCCCAGGCGCGCAGCCGCTCGTAGGCCTCGGACTGCCGGGTGATCTCGAAACCCCTGCGGGCCCCGATCCCGTGGCAGAGCATGGTCAGCGGCCGCGAGGCGGTGATCCGGGGATCCTTCTGCCGCAAGGATCCCGCCGCGGAGTTCCGCGGGTTGGCGAACGGCGCCTTGCCGGCCGCCACCAGCGAGGCGTTCAGCTCGGCGAAGCCGTCCAGCGGGAAGAAGACCTCACCGCGGATCTCGACCAACTCGGGGATGTCATGTCCGCCGTCGTCGCGCAGCCGCTCGGGCACGGCGTCGATGGTCCGGACGTTCAGCGTCACGTCCTCCCCCACCCGCCCGTCGCCGCGGGTCGCGGCGCGGGTCAGCCGGCCGTTCTCGTAGGTGAGGTTGACGGCCAGCCCATCGATCTTCAGCTCGGTCAACCAGCTGACCGGTCCGCCCGCGTCCCTGGCCGTCCGGTCCATCCAGCCGGCGAGATCCTCGGCGGAGAAGACGTTGTCCAGGCTGAGCATCTGCTCCGCGTGCTCGACCGCGGCGAACCCGGTGGCGAAGCCGCCGCCCACCCGTTGGCTCGGCGAGTCGGGGGTGAGCAGCGGCGGGTACCGCCGTTCCAGCTCCTCCAGTTCGCGCAGCAGGCGGTCGAACTCTCCGTCGGAGATGGTGGGGGCGTCCAGCACGTAGTACCGGAACTGCGCATCTCCGATCCGCTCGGCCAGTTCCGCGTGCCGGCGCGCGGCATCGGCCGGCGCGTCGACCGTGGGGACGTCCTGCAGCGCGCCCATCTCGACGGCAGCGCTCTGGCCCGCAGCACCCGAGCCGTCGCCGACGTCTGGTGCCGACAGGTCCTGGGGTGTGGGAGTGCTCTTGATCACCCCAACACCCTAGAACCGGCCACCGACAACGGGCCCGTTACGGCACGGAGGCGGGGATGACGCGGTCATGGTCCCGAAACGAGCACGGAGCGAGGTTCTTTGACCGGGGTGAACCAGCTCACGGTGCGCAGCGGGAACAACACCTTCGGTAGATTGTTGAACGTTCATGAAGCTGCCGGAAGCGCCAACAGTCCTGCAGCCGACACCGACACCTTCAGCAACACCCTTGGAGACGAGTTCACATGGCCACTCTGAAGATCATTCTCGCGTCCACCCGCCCGGGCAGCATCGGACCTGCGATCGGGTCGTTCGTCGCCGATCGCGCACGGTCACAGGATCGCTTCGATCAGGTCGAGGTGCTCGACCTGGCCGAAATCGCCCTGCCGTTCCTGGACGAGCCGCATCACCCGCGGCTGGGCACGTACACCAAGCCGCACACCTTTGCCTGGTCAGCGGCGGTGGACGAGGCGGACGCGTTCGTCATCGTGGTCCCCGAGTACAACGGCGGATTCCCCGCGGCGCTGAAGAACGCCCTTGACTACCTGCACGCCGAGTGGCGCGACAAGCCGCTGGGCGTCGTCAGCTACGGCGGCGGCCCGGGCGGCGGTACCGGTGCGGCCTCCATGCTGGTGCCGGTCACCAGGGCCCTCGGGCTGGTCACGGCGGACCACGGCGTGGCTATCGGCGGAGCGCCCCGGCTCGTGGTCGATGGCGAGTTCGTTGCGACCACCGCAATCGAGCAGGCTGCGGACCTCATGCTGGACGAGGTCGCCGACCTGGATACCGACCTCGGACCGCGACGGGCAGCACTGCTCGCGGCCAGCTGACCCGGACCGAGCCCACCGATCAGACTGCCCGGATGGCAGGCTCAGCGGATGCAGCTTGATCCGCACGACCTTCCCGAACCGGCCCGCACCTTCCTCACCGACCGGCACCTGGCGACGCTCACCACGCTGCGCGGCAACGGCTCCCCGCACGTGGTGCCGGTCGGTTTCACCTACGACCTGGCGACCGCGCTGGTCCGGGTGATCACCAGCGACGGTTCGGTGAAGGTCCGCAACGCGGAACGGTCGCAGGACCAACCGGCCAGGGCGGCCGTGTGCCAGCTCGAGGGCCGACACTGGATCACCCTGGAGGGACCCTGCCGGATCAGCCGGGTCCGCGACGACATCACCGACGCCGAGCATCGCTATGCACTGCGCTACCGGGTTCCGCGGGTCAATCCACGCCGGGTCGTGCTGCTCATCGCCGTCGACCGGGTGATGGGTCACGTGTGAAGCTCGGGGCCGAACGCCCACCACCGCGGCTGCTCGGCGCTGTTGCCGTCACCAACCCTCGGGCAGGTCCTGCAGCGCCTGCGCCAACTCCCGGCAGATCTGCATGGCCCGCACCGACCAGTCGGCGCTCGCTCCGGCCAGACCGCAGGTCGGCGTCGGCACGACCACCTCGGTAAGGCGAGAGCGGTTGAACCCCAACCGATCCCACGTCTGCAGGATCGGCGCGGCCCACGTCTGCAGCGGCGTTCGCGGACCCGACGTGGCGCCGGAAACCCCGGAGACCGTTCCGGCCAGCAACACCATGCCGGCCTCGATCGCCTCGCCGATCGGGTCGAGCCGGGCAGCCGCGGAGCCGACCTCAGTGAGATCCACCGACAGCGCGTCGAAGCCCGCCGCCCGCAGCAATCCCAGCGGAGCCGCGGGATGGCAGCAATGCGAGATCCGCGGATGCTCGGCGAGCGCCTCGGTGACCACGGTCAGCACCTCGGCGGCCCGTTGCCCGGCGACCGCCCGCACCGTGCCGAAACCGCTTGCCGTTGGCAGGTTCCCGGCCAACACCGAGGGCAGCAGCGGCTCGTCGATCTGCACCACAACCCGGTGCCCGGCAGCCGGCGCGCCAGTTCGTCGACGTGCGCCAGCACGCCCTCGGCGAGCGAGACCGCCAGATCATCGACCGCGCCGACGTCGGTCAGCGCACGGTGCCCGTTGGGCAGCTCCAGCAGCGCGGCCAGCGTCCAAGGACCGCAGACCTGCGTCTTGACCCAGTCTGCACCCTCGAAATGCTGCTGCGCGGCGTCGAGATCCCACTGCAGAAAGTCCTTGGCGCGCTGGATGTCCCGGCCCGGCCGTCGGGTGATCCGCCACCCCGACGGCACCACCTCGGCGTAGATCTCGACCAGCAGGGCGGCCGACCTCCCGGCCATGTCGGCGCCGACTCCGCGGTCGGGAAGCTCCACCAGATGCGGCAGTTCCGGAAGTTCTCCGGCCACCGTCCGGGTCGCCTCGTCGGTCGAAACCCCCGGCAGCGAACCGATTCCAGTGGCCACTCCGGCATGCCAGGAACGTCGCACCTGCTCCGCAGCGGCGGTCCGGCCGGGGTCTGTTGCCCTGGACTCGGTGGTTGTTCCAGCCCCGATACCGGATGCGGCCCGGTCGATCTCGGCTGAGCTGTCCGTCATCAGCCGGCCCTGACGATGGTGCCGGCACCGATCACGAACTGATCGCCGTCGTCATAGAGGACCACCGTCTGCCCGGGTGCCACGCCGCGCAGCGGTTGATCAAGGGTGAGCCTGATGCGCCCGTCCACCAGATCGGCGGACGCCGGCACCGTGCCACCGTGCGCCCGCAACTGGGCCACGGTCCGCAGCGGGAACGGCGGTGGCTCGCCGCGGGAGAACACCACCCGGTCCGCCGTGATCACGCTGACGTCAAGCCCGGTGACCGGTCCGACGGTGACGGTGCCGGAGACCGGTTCGATGCCGAGCACGTACCGCGGGCGGCCGTCCGGTGCCGGCCGGGACAGGTTGAGCCCCTTGCGTTGTCCGACGGTGTAGGCAAAGAAGCCGTCGTGTTCGGCCAGCACCTCGCCGGATTCCGCGTCGACCACCGAGCCCCGTACGCGCACCCAGCTTCTCGACCAGGTAGCCGTGGGTGTCGCCTTCCGGGATGAAACAGATGTCGTAGGAATCCGGCTTCGCGGCCACCGCGAAACCGCGCCGCGCGGCCTCCGCCCTGACCTGCTGCTTGGTCAGCTCACCGAGCGGAAACATGCTGTGCGCCAACTGATCCGCGGTCAGCACGGCCAGCACATAGGACTGGTCCTTGGCCGCATCCACCGAGCGGTGCAGCACCCCGTCCCGCAGCCGGACGTGGTGCCCGGTGGCCACCGCGTCGAATCCCAGGGCGATGGCGCGATCCAGCAGTGCAGCGAACTTGATCTTCTCGTTGCACCGCAGGCAGGGATTGGGGGTGCGCCCGGCGGCGTACTCGGAGAGGAAGTCCGCGACCACGTCCTCCGCGAACTCCTCACTGAAATCCCAGACGTAGTAAGGGATCCCGAGCAGGTCGGACACCCGGCGGGCATCGAACGCGTCCTCCACCGTGCAGCAACCACGGGACCCGGTGCGCAGCGTTCCCGGAGTCCGGGACAGCGCCATGTGCACGCCGGTCACCTCGTGCCCGGCGTCGACTGCCAGCGCCGCCGCCACCGCCGAATCCACTCCCCCGCTCATCGCGGCCAGCACGCGCATCAGGACGCTCGCAGGCGGGGATGCCGGTCGCCGGGGCTGAAGCCGGTGCCGGTGCTACCGATGGTCATCGCCGGCGAGCCCCGGCCAGCGCTGCCTTCCTGGCCCGTTCCACCACCGGGGTGATCGCCTCGTCGACCGCCAGCACATCGGCGCTGGTGGAGGTATGACCGAAGCTGAACCGCAGCGCCCCGCGCGCGGACCGCTCGTCCTGGCCCATCGCCAGCAGTACGTGCGACGGCCGCGGGACGCCGGCATTGCAGGCCGACCCGGTCGAGCACTCGATGCCCCTGGCGTCGAGCAGCATGAGCAGGGCGTCGCCCTCACAACCGGGAAACCGCAGGTGGGCGTTGCCCGGCAGTCGGGACGGTCCGCCGTCCACCAGCGACTGCCCCGGGTCGCCGGAGAGCACCACATCCGGAATGCGGATCGTGACGGCGGAGATCAGCTCGTCACGCAGCCTGGCCAGGGTCGCGGCCCGCTCCTCGCGATGCGCCACCGCGTCCTGCACAGCCACGGCGAGCCCCACGATGCCGGCAACGTCCAGCGTTCCGGAGCGAACGCCGCGCTCCTGCCCGCCACCGTGCACGAGCGGAACGACGGCGGTTTCCCGGCGCAGCAGCAGCACACCGACCCCGGTCGGGCCGCCCACCTTGTGCCCGGACACCGTCAGCGCGTCGGCTCCGCTGCGCCCGAAATCGACGGGCAGCTGACCAACGGCCTGGACGGCGTCGGAGTGGAACGGGATGCCGTGCAGGTGTGCGACCTCGGCGAGTTCCCGGATCGGGTTGACGGTGCCGACCTCGTTGTTCGCCCACATGACGGAGACCAGCGCGACGTCGGTCGGGTCTTCCGCGATGGCGGCGGCCAGCGTGTCGGCGTGTACCCGGCCGAAGTCGTCGACCTCGAGCCAGGTGACGGACGCGCCCTCCCTGGCCACCAGATACTCCACGACATCCAGCACCGCGTGGTGCTCCAGCGCCGCGGCGAGGATGCGGCGCCGGCGCGGGTCCGCGGCCCGCCTGGCGCGGAAGATTCCGGCGACGGCCAGGTTGTCGGACTCGGTCCCACCGGAGGTGAACAGCACTTCGCTCGGTCGCGCGCCCAGCGCCGCCGCGATGCTCTCCGTGGCCTCCTCGACCCGCCGTCTGGCCAGCCGTCCCGAGGTGTGCAGGGACGACGCGTTGCCGGTCGCCGACATCGCGTCGCACATCGCGGCCACCACTCCGGCAGGACCGGGGTGGTGGCGGCATGATCGAGGTAGGTCATCGGCGTCCAGGGTAGGCCGTTCAGTCGTCAGGGTGTAACCCGAGAGACATCACGGGACACGAGGGATGCCGGCGGCCGGCGCGGGTGCCTGGATAGGGCCGACAGTCCTCAGCCGAATCTGGCTCGAGCGTAATCCCCGTGTTGACGTTGCCGACCAGGCGATCATGATCCACGCTAGCCACCGTCGGCTGCAACAATGCGGTCGCTACCCGAGGGGACGACGATGTCAATCTCAGTCAACCTGGCCAAGGCCCTGGACAAGGCCTACGAGAACTCGACGCTCGAAGAGATCCTGGCCGCGCCGCCGTCGGCGCTCGCCGGCGTCACCGAAGCCGACGACAAGGCCCTCCAGGAGAACCTGGGCATCAAGACGATCCGGGACCTGGGATCGAACAAGTACTTCGCCATCGCCGGGGTGCTGGTGGCGCTGTCCGGCAAGACCGGCTGACGAACCGGTTCGGACGCTTTGCCGGCCGGGGCACAGTCTCGGTGGCAAGGCGTCCGCTCGAGCCGGCGGTGCGAAGACCGGGAACGAGAGCCGCGGTGCCAGGCTCGTCGGCGCTGCCCCGTCGCGCCGGGCAGGCCGGCCCCGCACCCGAGATCGCTAGCGCCGGTAGTGCTTCGCCTTGCTCGGCCGGGTCATCATGACGAGCACCGCCAGTCCGACCAGCAGCGCCACGGCGCCGAGCACGAACGGCATCCCGATGGTGAAGTCGGACCCGTTGTTGCTCGCCAGCGCGATCCCGGCATCCATCGGGCCACCGGACGGCGCCGTCTGCGACGGCCGGATCGACCGAGGGCGCCGGGTAGGCGGGGGACGCCGCGAAGGCGGCCACCGGCAGCAGCAGGAGCCCGACAGCGGCCAGCACCAGGACGCTCAGCACCCCGGACAACCGGCGCATGAAGTTGCAGACAGTGACATGATTCTCCCCTTGACCACGAACGGAGTAATGGCCTGGGCGGACAGTAGCAGTTCGTCCGAATCCTGGCAACGATTCGCGTCCATCGGTGACGAATAGCTGCGGCCAAGCGTGGCGATGGCCCGGCAACCGTGCCAACGACAGGTGCCTCAACGCGCCGACCGAGAGCGACGCCGGACAGGCGACAGCCCCGGACATGGAAAAGGCCGGGCCGCCGGGATGACTCCCAGACGACCCGGCCAGATCGTGGTCGATCGATCCGCTCAGCGGACCGATCGACGGCGACAGGCTCAGGCCTTGCGGGCCTTGACCGCCTCGGTCAGCACCGGGGCGACGGTGAAAAGGTCGCCCACCACACCGAAGTCGGCGATCTCGAAGATCGGCGCCTCGCTGTCCTTGTTGACCGCGATGATCGTCTTCGAGGTCTGCATGCCGGCCCGGTGCTGGATCGCGCCGGAGATGCCCAGCGCGATGTAGACCTGCGGCGAGACCGTGGTGCCGGTCTGGCCGACCTGGAACTGCGGCGGGTAGTACCCCGAGTCGACGGCGGCCCTGGAGGCGCCCACCGCGCCACCGAGCGAATCGGCCAGCTCCTCGACCACGTGGAAGTTGTCCGCGGAGCCCACACCACGGCCGCCGGAGACCACCACCGCCGCCGCGCCGAGCTCCGGCCGGTCACCGACGGGCTCGGGATGATCGGCGATGACGGTCGCGGAGATCGCCGGGTCGATGGTGATCTCGACGGGCACCACCTGCGCGGCTCGCCGCGGTCGGTGCGGCCTCGATCGCGTTGGGCCGGATCGAGATGATCGGAACGCCGCTGGTGACCTTGTAGCGGACGGTGTACTCGCCGCCGAAGACGGACTGGGTGGCGACGACGTCACCGTCGAGGGATTCCACGTCGACCGCGTCGGCGAGCAGACCCGGAGTTCAACCGGACCGCAAGCCGGCCGGCGATCTCCCGGCCGTCGATCGTCGCGGGCAGCAGGACCGCGGCCGGGTTCGCCGCCGCGGCCGCCGCCGCCAGGCCAGCGACCTGCGGGCGTGATCAGGAAACTGGCGGCGTCGTCGGATTCGGCGGCGTACACCGTGGTCGCGCCGAGCGCGCCCAACTCGGCGGCCAGCGATTCCGCGGTGCCGGGCTTGCCGACCACGACGGCCGACGGGGTCACCCAGCCGCGCGGCTGCGGTCAGCAGTTCGGCGGTGACCTTGCGAACGGCGCCGTCGTGATGGTCGACCAGTACGAGAACTTCAGCCATGGTGATTCTCCTTGTCCGTCTCAGATGCCTGCGTCAGATGAGCCGCGCCGCGGCGAGGAATTCGGCGACCTTGGTGCCCCCGGTGCCGTCGTCGGCGATCTTCTCGCCGGCGGCGCGCGGTGGACGAGGCGTGCCGTCGACCACCTGGCTGGAGGCGTTCGCCAGACCGGTGGTGCTCGGATCCAGTCCGAGATCGGTCGATGCCCAGGGTGCTGACCGGCTTCTTCTTCGCGGCCATGATGCCCTTGAAGTTCGGGTACCGAGGCTCGTTGATCTTCTCGGTCACGGAGATCAGCGCCGGCAGCGACGCGGTGACCTCGCTGTAGCCGCCGTCGTGCACCCGCTCGGCCCGCAGCGCCGTGCCGTCGATCTCGAGCGTGCGGACCGAGGTGACCTGCGGCAGGCCCAGCCGCTCGGCCAGCATCGCCGGCACGGAGCCGGTGCGGCCGTCGGTGGATTCGTTCCCGGTGATCACCAGGTCGACCGACAGCGTGCGGATCGCGGCGGCCAACGCCGCCGAGGTCTGCAGCGCGTCCGAGCCGGCCAGGCCGTCATCGAGGACGTGCACGGCCTTGTGCGCTCCCATTGCCAGGGCCTTGCGCAGAGATTCCGCGGCCCGGTCCGGGCCCATGGTGACCACGGTGACCTCACCGCCGTGCGCCTCGGTGAGCTGCAGCGCGGTTTCCACGCCCCTGCGAGTCGATCTCGTCGATGACGGCGTCGGCCGCATCCCGGTCCAACGTCCAGTCCTGCTCCCGCAGCTTGCGCTCCGAGTAGGTGTCGGGCACCTGCTTGATCAAAACGGCAATGTCCATCCCGCGATCGACCTCCCAAGATTCGTCCCGCGTTCATTCGGCTGAACCATCATGCCCGGCGGCGCCGGACGGCGAGCCTGCGTAAGTTACTGGTGAGTAGCTTACCCGCTCGCGGGACCGGCCAAGCCCGTGCCGCCGACGGGGCCGGGCGACCGTGGCAGTCTGGGACCGTGTCCACCGTTCCCGCCTCCAGCGGCGTCATGCTGATCGGCACGATGCTGGCGTTCTTCAGCACGGCCATCGCGATCACCTTCCAGCTGTCGCTGATCTGGTGGTGCGATTCCGGTCGTGTTTGCGGTCGTCGTGCTGACCCTCGCGGTCGTCCGCTACCGACGGCACCGCCGGATGCGGGAGGCTCTGCACGGGGCATCGCTGTGAGCGGCGTGCCGGTGGTGATGGACGTCGACACCGGTATCGACGACGCGTTCGCGCTGATGTTCGCGGTCCGGCATCCCGGGATCGACCTGCGAGCGGTGACCTGCGTCGCCGGGAAATGCCTCGGTGGACCATGTCGTCGCCAACACCTGTTATGTGCTGGACGCCGCCGGGGCCGGCGACATTCCGGTTGGTCGTGGCGCGGCGGCGCCGCTGCTGGCGCCGACACCCGACACGGGCCACTTCCACGGACTGGACGGGCTGGGCGGCTTCTCCCGGCCGTCCGACCGGCGCACCTCGCCGCTGGCCGCCCTCGATCTGCTGCGGCACGAACTGCTCGCGGCGGTCGGCAACGGCGAGCCGGTGACCCTGGTGCCGACCGGCCCGCTGACCAACATCGCGCTGTTGCTGCGCGCCCATCCCGAGGTGGCCGCGGGGATCGAGCGGATCGTGTTCATGGGCGGTTCGGCGTCGGTCGGGAACGTGACCGCGGTGGCCGAATTCAACGTGTTCCACGATCCGGAGGCCGCCGCGATCATGCTGGCGGCGGCCAGGGACCTGGACATCCCGGTGACGATGTACGGCCTTGACGTGTTCGAGCAGGTGCGGGTCACCGAGGACGACGCGGCCATGTTGCGGGGCCGGCTTGACCCGGCCGCGCAACTCGCCGGCGCGCTGATCCTGGCCAGGGCCCGCGGCGAGGTGTCGGCGGGCATCGGCGATGCCGGGACGTTGTGCGCGATCGTGGACCCCGACGGCCTTGGCACCGAAAGATGCGGTGTGCGAGTGGAACTCGGTCAGGGATTCACCCGCGCCCAGACCATCGTGGACCGCCGGCGCGGACCGCGCGGTGATCATTCGACAGATCACCAGGCGCACGGCACGCTGCCGACGCAGGTGGACGTGGCGTTGACCGTCGACGCGCGCGGGTACGCCGCTCTGTGGCTCGGCGCACTCACCGGCTGACGAACCTCGCGCGCTATCGCTCGGGGACGGGCGCCGGCGACAGCTGCGGCGACAGCGTGCTGACCTCGTGCCGCCAAACCGGCGACCACGCCGTCGATGTCGGCGGCCGGCCGGTTCTGGCTCAGTTTCAGCTTCGCCTCGATCCGGCTGATGACGACCTCGACTCCGACGATGGCGCGGAGTTGACCCTGAACGAAGCGCGCCGGCGCGTCGTCCACCGACCACGGGCTCTCGCTGCCCTGTTCATGGCGTTCGGTCAGCCGCCGGACCAGCTGATCGAGCCACACCGGGTCGTCATGGACGACCAGGCGTCCGTGGACATGCGCGGTGACGTAGTTCCAGGTCGGTACCACTCGACCGTGCTCGGCCTTGGTCGCGTACCAGGTGGGCGAGACGTAGGCGTCCGGCCCGCGGACGATGACCATCGCCGTCGCATCCGGCGGGCCGATCGGAGGCTGCCGCCACTGGTCGTTGTTCCGGGCGACGTGCCCGAGCAGGGCGCCGTGCTCGCCCACGGAGGGGTCGAAGATGAAGGGCAGGAAGGTGGCCAGCAACCCTTCGGCGGTCGCCGTGATGAGGTCGGCGGCACCGTGATTTTCCAGCAGGGTGGTGACCTCGGCGTCGCTGGCGGCGAACTGCTGAGGGACGTACACGGTGACCTCCTCGCGGCGGGCAGCCAACCCGGTCCCAGCGTCCGCGACATGCCCGGCCCTCGACATGCCAGCCCCTCGACATGCCAGGACCCCGACATACCAGGACCACAGAGCACTATTCCAGCATCACCTGAGGCGCAGAACCGTCTTCCCCGCCACCGCTCGGTCTTCGATCGCCCGGAACGCCGCCGCGCCGTCCGCGAGGTCGTACTCGACCGCCGCCGGTGGCCGGAGACCGTCCGCGACCAATTCCGCGAGCCGCGCGGCCGTGCCGGCGAACAGTGCAGGATCCGACCGCAGGATCTCGGTCAGGCCGAAGCCGACCACACTTGTGTTGCGCAGCAGCAGCCGGTTCGCCGGGGCGCTGGGGATCCGACCGGACGCGAAACCCACTGTCAGCAAACGTCCCTCGGAGGCCAGGCAGCGCAGGCTCTGGTCGAAGGTGTCGCCGCCGACCGGGTCCACGATCACGTCGGAGCCGCCATCGTCCCGGGTCGCGGCCAGCCAGCTGTCCGGCCCGTGCACGGTGACCGCGCCCGCAGCGGCGGCCACCGCTCGGCGTTCGGGAGTGCCAGCCACGGCCGTCACCGTCGCCCCCAGCGCAGCCGCGACCTGCACGAAGGCGCTGCCCAGCCCGCCGCCGGCGCCGTGCACCAGCACCCGCTCACCCGCGCGCAACCCGGCTCTGCGGGTCAATGCGATCAGCGCGGTGAAGTAATTGACCACCATCGATGCACCCTGGACCGGGGTCAGCCCGTCCGGCAATGGTGCGGTGAAGGCGACCGGGGCCCACACCGTCTCGGCACACGCGCCGGCCGACACGGCACCGATCACCTGCTGATCGACGGACAGGCCGGCGCCGTCGGGCGCTTCGCAGACGACACCCGCGAACTCCAGCCCGGGCACGTAAGGCGGTTCCTGGCGGACCTGGTAGCGGCCACGGGCGACCAGGGTGTCCACAAACCCGATGCCGGCCGCCGCGACCTCGATCCGCACGGCGCCGTCAACCCTCGGCGGGACTGGCACCTCGTCCACCCAGATGGCATCGGGGCCGGTCAACTCGTGCACACGCAGGGCTCGCATGGTGATCACTCCCGTCA
This sequence comes from uncultured Actinomycetota bacterium, assembly GCA_963709895.1. Taxonomy (GTDB): domain Bacteria; phylum Actinomycetota; class Actinomycetes; order Mycobacteriales; family Nakamurellaceae; genus Nakamurella. The sequence goes on from CAVPYD010000029.1 coordinate 578,895, forward strand.
GGAAGGTGTGAGGACTTCCGGTCCTGGGCTTCGGCAAGTTGGGTAAGTCGTGACTTACGCTTTACCGGTAGGCAGGCAGGCCGGTGATGGCCTGCCCCATGATCAGCGTGTGAACCTCGTCGGTGCCCTCATAGGTACGGACACTCTCCAGGTTGTTGGCGTGCCGCAGCGGCGAGTAGTCCAGGGTGATGCCGTTGCCGCCGAGGATCGTTCGCGCCTCCCGGCAGATGGCGATGGCCTCCCGGACATTGTTCAGCTTGCCGAAGGAAATCTGCTGCGGGGACAGCGTTCCGGCGTCTTTCATCCGGCCGGTGTGCAGGGCGACCAGCACCCCCTTCTGGATCTCCAGCACCATGTCGACGAGCTTGCGCTGGGTCAGCTGGTACGCCGCGAGCGGCTGGTCGAACTGCAGGCGCTGGAGGCTGTACCGCAGCGCGGTCTCGTAGGAATCCCGGGCCGCGCCCATCGCGCCCCAGATGATCCCGTATCTGGCCTCGTTCAGGCAGGCGAACGGACCTTTGAGGCCCACCACATTCGGCAGCACGGCGTCGGCGGGCAGTCGCACGTCGTCCAGCGCGATGTCGCATTGAATGGACGCCCGCATCGAGAGCTTGGGCTCGATGGTGGTCGCGGTGAAGCCCGGCGTCACCGTCGGCACCACGAACCCGCGGATCCCGTCGTCCGTCTGCGCCCAGATCACCGCAACGTCGGCGATCGACGCCAACCCGATCCATCGCTTGGCGCCGCTGAGGACCCAGTCGGATCCATCCCGGCGGGCGTAGGTCGTCATCGCACCCGGATCACTGCCGGCAGTGGGTTCGGTCAGCCCGAAACAGCCGATCTGCCGGCCGGCGGCCATGCCGGGCAGCCACTGCTGCTTCTGGTCCTCCGAGCCGTGCTTGTGGATGGCGCTCATCGCCAATGACCCCTGAACACTGACAAATGTCCGCAGCCCGGAATCGCCCGCCTCCAGCTCCATCGCGGCCAGGCCGTACTCGACGGCGCTGCGGCCGGCGCAGCCGTAGCCCTTGAGGTGCATGCCGAGCAGCCCGAGATCGCCCATCTCGGTGGTGATCTCGCGCGGGAACACCGCCGCCTCGTACCAAGCGGCGATGTTCGGGACGATCCGGCGCTGCACGAACTCGCGGACCCGGTCCCGCAGAGCCAGCTCCTCGGCGGTGAACAGTGCATCGAGGTCGAGGTAGTCGCGCGCCCGGTCGCCGATCTGCTCGGCAACCCCGAGCGTCACCCCGGTCTCCAGGCGGGTCGAATCCGTTGACGTCATTGTCATCTCGTCTCTCAGCGGTCAGTTTCGTGGTCGTGCGGATGGGATCGGGTCGCAGCCGGCCCATCGCATTCCGGCGAGGACGGGTCGGCCGCCGCAACCCCGAACAGCATGCCCGTCGGCTGCGCGATCGGTGACGCCATGGTGATGACCCTCTCACCGTTCCCGCCCACCCGGTGCGGCACCGGCCAGGGGGCGAGGCCAGCACGCTGTTCTCGATGCCTCGGTGAGATAAGTGTGCGCACATGTGCGCACGCTGTAGAGTCAGAGCTGGAGGTGCCTTCGATGACCACTGTGCTGGACGTGTTGCGGGACCGCGGATACGGCGATGTCGACGAGGCCGCCCTGGTGCGCGCAGTGCAGGACGTGCTGCCCGCCCGAACCGACGGCGGCGCGCTGCCGGTGGACGCCGAGGCGTTCATGGTCGCTCATTCCGGGATCCCGTTGACCGACGAGGCGATCACCGGCGCTGGGCAGCGGCTGGCGGCGCGGCGGATCGCGGAGGCGGCCACCACGTTGGACACCGCCGCGGTCGCTTCGCTGCTGGGCGTGCACCGCACCCGGGTCCAGCATCTGCGCGACGACGGGGAGCTCTTTGCCTACCGGGATGGCCGGTTCAACCGCTACCCGCTGTGGCAGTTCACCGATCAGGCCCGGCCGCTGCCGGGGTTGCGGCAGGTGCTGGCCGCGCTCGGCCCGAACCACCGGTCGGTGGTGGCCGGTTTCATGACCGCCGTGCACCCCGAGCTGGACACCGGCACCGGACCGGTCAGCGCCCGCGAGTGGCTGGCCGCTGGCCACGACCCTGCACCCGTCGTCGAGTTGGCCAGCGGCGTCGCCCAGCCGTGGTGATCCCGAAGCTGCCCGATCGACCCGACCCCGCGGTGATCGCCGCGTCCGACCCCGAATTTCACTCGATCGACACCAGCACGGTGCTGTGGCGGATCCGCCGCACCACCGGACCGCATGTGATGGGCTGGAACGAACTCCGCGAATTCGGTCCGATCAGTACCTGCCGGTTCGATCCGCATCCGGACGGGCCACCACGACAGCACCACGGCGTTGGCGTGCTGTACGCGGCCGCAACGTTGCCCACCTCCCTGGCGGAGGTGTTCCACGACACCAGGGTCATCGATTGTGTCGGCGGGTCCCCAGCAGCCACCGCGTTCCGGTTCCGCCGGGCCGTCCGGTTGCTGGATCTGACCGGCGACTGGCCGCTCCGGGCCGGCGCCTCGCACGTGATCAACACCGGACGGCGTGCCGCATCCCGCGCGTGGGCGCGGGCGTTCCTGACCGTCTGGCCGGACCTGGACGGCCTGTGGCACACATCCAGCCTCACCGGACGGCCCTGCGTCACCCTTTACCGCGGTGGTGCCGAGGCGCTGCCGACCTCGCCCGCGCTCACCTTCGGCCTCGACGACCCGCGCTATCTCGACTGGCTGCTCGTCGCAGCGGACGTCATCGGCTACGACCTCGTCCACCGTTGACCGAGGGCGACCGGACTCGGCAGCTCTCGGTTAGTTGGCGCCGGTCGGGTCTGTATAGCCGGCGAGAACGTGGGCGAGCGACTCACCCCATTCGCGTGCGGCGGCTTGTTGCCCTTCCGCAAGATGAGTTTGTTTGGTCACCAGAAAGCTCATCGGGTTGGCGATCTCGTGGAAGTTGTGGTGCCGGAGCTGCTTGCTGATGCCCTTGGACGCGCGGCCGGTGAGCAGCGGCGAGGCGTCGACCCTGGTGTCGAAGGCCGCCCCGTTCGTGTCGACCCGGCCGAGGGTCGGAGAACCATTCCTGCAGGCCGGGTCCTTCGGCGTCGGCGTCCAGGACGAGCGTGCTGGCGGGTTGGTGCGCGGCTTCGACGGCCTTCTCCCTGGTCGCCGGTCGACTCATCCCGTGAATGTGGGTGGGCCCGCCCACCACCACCAGGTCGGCGCTGTCGACGAGTTCGCGGCTGGCCTTCGCGACGGGAACCACGTGCACGGTGTGCGCAGAGCCCACCCCCTCGCCGATCGCGTCAGCGATCAGATGGGTGTTGCCATAGCTGGATTCGTACACCACCAGGACTTCCATGACGGCTTCTCCTCCTTGGTTCAGTCTTGGCTTGCTCCCTCCAGGCTCCCGCGTCGGTGGTACGCCACCAAGGGCCAAAGGTCACGCAGGCGCGGCGCGACGCCGACGGATGACGCTGGTGGATGACGCGGGTGGATGACGCGGGTGGGACTGCCGGTCAGTCCGCCACGCCGATGTCCTCGTTCCACAGGCTCGGCTCGGCGGCGATGAAGTCGGTCATCATCGCGACGCACTCCGCATCGTCGAGCACGACAACCTCGACCCCGCGCGAGCGCAGCAGATCCTCCGCACCGTAGAAGGTGCGGTTCTCGCCCACCACGACTCGCGGGATCTTGTACAGCAGGATGGCCCCGGTGCACATGTCGCAGGGCGAGAGTGTCGTCACCATGGTCGATCTCGCATAGGTGGTGGCCGGCAGTCGGCCGGCGTTCTCCAGGCAGTCGGTCTCCCCGTGCCGGATGGCGCTGCCCAGCTGCACGCGCTTGTTCCAGCCGGTGGCCAATACCGTTCCGTCGACCACCAGCGCTGCCCCGATCGGGATCCCGCCCTCGGCCCTGCCCTGTCGGGCAGCCCGCACCGCGGCGGCGAGGTAGTCGGCGTCGGGAGAACGTTCGGCAGCCATCGGGCCTCCACAGCACATGAGCGCCCCGCTCCGGGTCGCTGACCGGTGATCGTCGCAGACGCTACCGTGCCAACATGGCGCTCCTTCCCATGCACATCACCGTCGACTGCTCGGATGTCACAGCCGTTGCTGCCTTCTGGTCCGCTGCGTTGCAGCGGCCGGTGGCCTCGCAATCCGAGGAGGTGGCCGAGATTCCCGGCGACGGAACGGGATCCACCGGTTGGCTGTTCATCAAGGTGCCGGAGGGCAAGACCGCGAAGAACCGGCTGCACATCGATTTCGGCACCGCCGATCGCCGTTCCGAGGTCGCCCGCCTGCTGGCCCTGGGCGCCACTCGGATCGGCGACCATGACGAGTGGGGTGCGGTGTGGACGACGCTCGCCGACGTCGAGGGCAATGAGTTCTGCGTGGTGCAGCGGTCCTGAGCGTCATCGATCAGTGCCGGTCGCGCCCAGGGATCGCCGATCAGGTGGCAGGTGCTTGGTGTTCTCGCTGGTCTTCATGGGCTGGAGCTGGTCGCTCCGTGCTTGGATCCTGCATTTAAGGCGATTTCCAACTCTTGTAGGTGGCGGCGTGCTGGCCCGGGTCGTCGCGCACCACGCGTCCAAGATCCGGCCTTACCCGGCCCCCGGAGCGTTTGCACCTGATCGCCATCGCCACCGACACCGCTTCCCTGGGGCCAACCTCGCTCACATGAACCGTGCCTGACGGGGTCAACCCGATCCGGTCCAATCTGGGCCGCTCTAGGCACACAGCCCTGCTGAGTCAACAACCCGGCGACCTGCGCACGTCAAATGAGTCGCCGTCAGATCTTGTATAGCGCCACTTCACAATGCTAGAATCGAACATATATCTAGTCGACTGGGTTCGACGGGGGAGGGGGTGCGGCGGCGATGACTGCCAGCGTTGACTCGGCGCAGACCGCGGGTGACCCGCCGTCGTTCGGGACCCAATCCTGGTCCGAACTCGCCGCCGGAGCCGGCTGTCCGGAGTCCCTGCGCGCGGTCGCGCAGGTGCACCCCACCGCCTTGACCGGTGCCGAACTGGTCGACGCGATCGTCGCGTCGGAGAAGGCCATGTCCCTGCTCGCGGCCCGGCAGATGGGGTTGCTCACCGAGTTCGCCCGCCCCGGCCGGGCCGGTGACGTCTCCGAGATCGTGGCCGAACTGATGGACAAGGGCGGGCAGGGCCGCGGCCCGGACGGCGCAGATCGACCTGGACACCGTGGAAACCCTGGTGCAGGAACGGGCGGCGTCGCTCGCGGCGGCGGAAGTCGCCGCGGCGTTGCAGATCTCACCGATCACCGCCGGTTCCCGGGTCCGCAAGGCGCAGGACCTGTGCGACGGGCTGCCCGCGACCGTTAACGCGCTGGCGTCCGGTCGGATCGACCGCGGCCGGGCCTTGCTGATCGCCGAACGAACAGCACCGCTGACCCCGTCGCTGCGGGAAGCGGTGCAGGACCGGATCCTGCCGATCGCCGAGGACCGGTCCACCGGGAACCTGCGCAGCCTGCTCGACCGGGCGGTCATCGCCGCCGACCCGCACGCCGCGGAGAACCGGGAACGCAAGGCCAAACACGACCGGGAACTGGTGCTCCGGTCGTTGCCCGACGGGATGGCCTCGGTCCGGGCCAACGCACCCGCCGACGCCGCCATGTGCATCTTCACCCTCGCCGACCTGCTCGCCGAACGGACCGGTACCGACGACGACCGACCGGTCGCGGCCCGGCGCGTCGATGCCTGGCACGACATCGCCGACCAACTCCTCACCCACGGCTACGTCGACCTCACCGACCTCCTCGACCACCCCGACCCCACCACCCAACCGGTTGCACCGCAGAGCATGTCCAACACCGGCGACCGTTCGCGCTGCGGACTCCGGCGGCGACCCAGGAACCACCACCGCCAACCCACGTCCGGATCACGCATCGGCCTCCGTCGACTACCCCGAGCCCGACAGCGGTGACCACGACAGCGGTGAACCGACGACAGCGGTGACGACGACAGCGGTGACCGCGACAGCGGTGACCGCGACAGCGGTGACGACGACAGCGTTGACCGCGACAGCGGTGACGACGACAGCGTTGACCGCGACAGCGGTGAAGACCTCAGCCCCGAGCCCGACAACGGCGACCCCGCCTGCAGCGAACGCGTTTGCAGCGAAGACGGTTGCGGTGAACCGCGCTTCAGCGAATGCGGCACCGGTGAACGTGACGGCAGCGAAAGCGCGGCCACTGCCACTGCTGGGAATCCCGGTGAGGGCGTGGCGAACGGCGCGGCCGGGGACACCGCCGATTCGGCCGATGTCGCTGAATCGAACTCTGACCAACCAGGTCCCCGGTCAGCGACCAGCACCGACATGGGTGCCGGCCAGGCGAGCACAGCCGGCCAGGCTGGTGTCGTCGCGGCTGAGCCTTCGCACCAACAGGTCACGCCGAACGCGCCCTCCCGGTCCACTGGCTACGCGACAAATAGTGCGGCACAGCAGCTGCCGTGCACGACCTGCGGCGGTCACCAACCAGAAACCGGTCACCAACCAGGAACTCCCGCCGGCGCAACCGGGAACCGGGACGAGCGGCGGGCCGCGCGCCGCGCCTCCCGGCAAGGACGCCGCCCGCACCTGACCGTCACCCTGTCCGCGTCCACCCTCGCCGGGCTCGACCGCCTCCCCGGCCACCTCGAGGGGTACGGCGCGATCACCGCCGACACCGCACTGATGATCGCCACATCCGCCGCCTCCATCACCACCGTGCTCCTGGACCCCACCACCGGCAGCATCACCGGCACCGGTACCCGCACCTACCGACCCCCACAGGCGACCCGCGACATCACCACCACCCTGGCCACCACCTGCCGGTTCCCGTCCTGCCGGCAACCCGCCTGGCGTTGCGACCTGGACCACCGCGACCCGTTCGACCACCATGACCCGGACGCCGGCGGCGCCACCGCACCGGCCAATTTGGATCCCCTCTGCCGCAACCATCACTGGCTCAAACACCATTCCGCCTGGTCAAGCACCCGCGGACCCGACCACACCCAGATTTGGTCCAGCCCGACCGGGCACCGGTACACCGACCCACCCGCACCCTCACCCTGCCCGGCGAACTCCTGGAACCGTCCCAGGCACCACCGGCCCACCGGCCGGACAACCGGCACAGCCCCGCGAACGGCGAACGTGGCAACCCCGTCACGACCCCGGACATCGACGACGAGGGACTGCGCCCCGACTGGCGCGACGCCGAATTCGGCGGACCCTTCCCCGACACCCTCGCACTGAAAGTCCTGGTCACCACCGTCCGCAACCGCGTCCAACAAGTCCGGGACATCATCACCGCACCCCGCCCCACCCCCGCCGCCGCCGACGGACACCGACGATCACGGCAGAACCAACGACCCGGGCACTCCCCGCTGGGAAGCCGCCGACCCGCCCACCCCAGGTCGGCGCGTCGACCCCGACGAACCGCCGTTCTGACCGCCTCACCGACGGCGCGTTGGCGAGTGAACGAGCTCGCCCCGCAACTGACGCGTAAAGACACACTGGTGGCGCCGCATTTCTGATGAGTCAACGCGGCTCCTTGCTCGATGCCGCGGCTCCCGGCTATAACCAGGCAAGGAGGACATTGATGACCAGTCCGAATTCTGTGCAGCCTGCTGTCAGCGCGCCGGCCCGGGTCGCCGCTCCCGACGAGGCGGTGTCCCTGGACGAATTGCAGTTGGCGGCCAGAAACCACGGCATGCCGCTGGAAGCGCTGCGGTACGACGTCACACCGGCCGGCCTGCACTACCTGCTGGTGCACTACGACATCCCGTTCGTGGATCCAGCGTCGTGGCGGTTGACGGTGACCGGACACGTCACACAGGAGTTGACCATCGACCTCGCCGCGCTCCGGGCGATGCCGCGCACGACCCGGCGGGTGACCTTCGAATGCGCCGGCAACGGCCGCGCCAGGCTGTCTCCCCGGCCGGTCAGCCAACCCTGGTTGACCGAGGCGGTGGGCACTGCCGACTGGACCGGAGTCCCGCTCGCCGCGGTGCTGCGCGAGGCGCGAGCGCTGCCCGGAGCGGTGGACGTCGCGTTCACCGGTGCGGATCACGGCATCGAGCGCGGCGTGGAGCAGGACTACGAGCGCGGCCTACGACTGGCCGACGCGATGGACGACGACGTGCTGCTCGTGGACGAGATGAACGGCGCACCGCTGCCGCCGCAGCACGGTGCGCCAGTCCGGCTGGTGGCGCCGGGGTGGTACGGCATGGCCCAGGTGAAGTGGCTGCACCGGATCACGGTGCTGGACCGGCCGTTCGACGGATTCCAGAACGCCACCGCCTACCGGCTGAAGCAGGGCGACGAGCCGGGCGAGCCGGTCACCCGAATCCTGCCGCGAGCGTTGATGGTGCCACCGGGGTTCCCGGACTTCATGAGCAGAGTCCGCATCGTGGACACCGGCCGACACGTGCTGACCGGGCGGGCGTGGTCCGGCTGGGGCCCGATCGCCACGGTCGAGGTGAGCACTGATGGCGGGGTGACCTGGGCCGACGCCCGGCTGGATCCCGTTGACCGAGCAGGCCGCTTGGCCTGGCGGAAATGGTCGTTCGAGTGGACCGCCGCGACCGAAGGCCCGACCGAATTGCTCTGCAGGGCAACCGATCAGGTCGGCCACGTGCAGCCGGTCGAGCAGCCGTGGAACCGGCAGGGGATGGCGAACAACATGGTGCAACGCATCCCGGTGCTGGTCCGCGGCCGCTGACCGGCACCCGTTCAGGGTTGGTAGATCTGGGTGATCTCAACGATGGCGCCGTCCGTCACCTCGGAGCGATAGAGGTGGTAGTCGCCCCCCGAACTCCCGGCCCGGTCGGCCAGCGTTTGAAGATCATCACTTACCGGGGTCGTTCCCTGCAAGGTGGTGATCACGGCATCGGGGCTGACCGAGACGTCCCGCAGCTTGGGGTTCACGTTGCGGTAGTAGTACACACTGCACCAACCGTCGAGGTGGGCGTCCTGCGGAACAGCATCCGCGGCGCAGGCCTGTTCGGCGGCGGCACCGCTGAACCAATCGACCTTGTCGAGGGTGAGCTGCGACTGATCGACGTCAACGGCGCGGATGAAGCCGTACACCTCACCGCTGAGATCGGTGGGCAATACGTCCGGCCCGGCAGGCACCGGTTCCTGTGCACTGGGTTCCTGTGCACTGGGCTCCGGCGAACTGGGCTCCGGCGAACTGGGCGCGGGCGTCTCCGTCGGGGTCGGCGGTTCCGTCGGCGGCAATGTCGTCGTGTCGGAGTTGGGCACGGAATTCGGCGCCGAATTCGGCGCAGCGGGCGCCGCTGTGCTCGACGATGACGACGAGGTGGTGCCGGCCGGGCTGGCGACGCCCGGCGTCGATGTGTTGCACCCGGTGGTCACCAGGATCGGGATGAGAGCGAGGAGGGCCACCAGCGAGGTGCGAAGGGTTGTGTTCATCTTTTTCGCCTCCACTGTGACGGACGTTCAGCGGGGAAGAACGTTCCAAAGGTCACCCGTTCGATTCACGGTGCCTGGCTTCGGGCGCAGCCGGGCACGGCGCCACCCTCGGAGCTGTCGGCCGACCTCCCGCGGCGCAGCACGGTGATCTCAGTCCATCCCTGAACACACCGACTGCCCAGAGCCGAAAGGCCTTTTCTCAGAAGGAGAATCGCTGTGGTCTTGATTCGCTGTGGTCTTGATTCGCTGTGGTCTTGATTCGCTGTGGTCTTGATTCGAGCGGCCGCCTTGGTCGGCAGCGCGATGCTGACGGCCCGGTGCCGTCAGATGGCCTCGGAGCGCAACTCCAGGAGCGCGTCGACCGCGGCCGCCCCACCGAGCCCCGAGACCCCGCCGCCGCGTCTGGTTCCGGCTCCGGCCAGCAGAACTCTCCGACTGCCCGGGATCTGCACGCCGTACCGCTCTGCCGGGGTGTCGGCGGGTTCGTCGTCGGCCAGCCAGGGCCAACTCAGATCGCCGTGGAAGATGTTCCCGCCCGGCATCCCGACCGCTGCCTCCACGTCCAGCGGTGACGAGATGTCAACGCAGGGTTGGCCATTCACGTCGCGGGCAAGGCAGTCCAGCAGCGGCTCCGCCAGATGCAATTGCAGGGCGCCGAGCGCCGCCTCGGCCGCACGGAGCCGGCTGGCCTGCGGGTCCGCGCGGAACAACGGGTCCGGGGTGTGCAGACCGAAGAGCGTGAGCGTGGCACCGTCGAACCCGTTCAGGATCGAGGGATCGGTCAGGGAATGGCAGTAGACCTCACTCGGCAGCACGGCGGGCAGCGAACCGCCCGCGGTGATCGAGTACGCGGCCTGCAGGTCCCACAGTCCCTCTTCCAGATGCACGGTGCCGGCGAAGGCCACCGCCGGGTCGACACCGGAGGCCAAGCGGGGCAACCGATTCAGCAGCAGATTGATCTTGATCTGGGCACCGGTCGGCACCACCGCGGGCCGGCCGAACCAGCCGTCGACAACCGCCGGTGCCACAGCCGCCAGCACATGGGTTGCCGTCCAACTGATCTCACCTGCGTCGGCGTCACGCCCGGTGAGCGTCACGCCGTCCACGGCCTCGTCAACGGCTACAATCTCGACGCCACAACGGATCTCGACCCCCAGCTGCCGCGCGCGGTCGGTCAATTGATCGGTCAGCGCGCCCATCCCGCCGACCGGCACCAACCACTCGCCCGTCCCCCTGCCGATCAGGTGATAGAGAAAGCAGCGGTTGGCCAGCAGGCTCTCATCGAACAGCGAGGTGTGGGTGCCGATCAGCGCATCGGTGGCCACCACGCCGCGCACCGTGTCGTCCTGGAACCGGCGGACGATCGCGTGGCCGATCGGCTCCTCGATGAGGTCGGCCCAGATCTGTTCTCCCGCAGCGGCAATCGCCGCATCCCGCACCTCGGCCCGGCGGCGCAGCGGACCGCTGAGCGCCGGTGCCACCGCGCGTGCGAGGTCGGCCACCTCGCCGTAGAACTGTTGCCACGCGCGGAAATCGTCACCGGACCCGGTGACCTCAGCAAACGACGCCTCGGTCGCTGCGCCCGGCCGGCGCTCCACCAGCAGGCCGGTGGCCCGTCCGTCGCGGTTGACCGGCGTGTACGAGGACACCGCGCGCGAGGCGAGAGGGACCTCGATGCGGAGCCGGCGGATCAGCTCGTCGGGCATCAGGGCGATCAGGTAGGAGTAGCGGCTGAGCCGGGCAGGGTGCGGGGGGAACAGCACCTCACCGACGGTGGCACCACCGAGGTGGTCGGCGCGTTCCAGCACAGTCACCCGCAGCCCGGATTGGGCCGCCAGGATGGCTGCCACCAAGCCGTTGTGCCCGCCGCCGACCACCACCACGTCTGCCTGGTTCACCGGCGATCACTCCTGTCCGGCCGCCACCACGTCGTGGGACCTCGATCGGGCCATTCTGCGCCGTCGGCGGCGGCGCTACCGCAGCAGGCGGACCGTGATCGGCAGATCCAACTCGGCCCAGACTCGATCTGCGGTGAGAACCTCGGGCGGATCGCTGCGGACGGTCAGCGCCAGGCAGCACCGATCACCCAGTGACAGTGCCCGACCACCTGGCAGAGATCGCAGTGCTCCAGCCAGTTCGGCATCGTGGGCGAGCAGTGGCTCGATGGTGACCCCCGCCGAGGTGAGCAACTGCCGGAGCCGATCAGGGCGAATATCCGCGTCGACCAACTTCCCGACGACCTCTGCGACGTTGGGGGTGCCAATCGACGAGCCCGAAAGAGCGGCGGCCACCACATCGGACCCTGGCTCGTTGTTGATCAAGGTGAGTACCGCTGACGCATCGAGAACGGTCATGGTGATCGGTCAGCCTTGGCAGCCGTCAACAGCATCGGTCGGCAGCCCACCCCGGTCTCATTCACTGGCCGTCATTCACTGGCTGCGGCCGCTCGCCGCTCTGCCAGCAATTCGTCCACCAGCGACCGCGTTCGCGGAACGGAGCCTCCGAGCGCTCGCAATTCCTTGACGGCATCTCCCGGACGCTCCAACACGATGTGGTTTCCGTCGAGCCGGACGCGCAGGCGATCACCCGCCTTCAATCCAAGAGCGGTCCGTAGGCCGGCGGGTATCACCAGCCGGCCCTGTTTTCCGAGCACGATCGTGGCATCCACCAGACGAGTGTGGCACGAGCGGCGCATATGTGGCACGCGGGCTCGAGCCGCGCCCAAATCGGCTACCGCGCGGCGCTGATCGCCATCGCCCGGTCGTACTCGGTGTCGAACCGGTCCAGCACGGCCGGCCACGCGGTCGGCGGCTGAGTGGTCCGGTTGTGCTCGGCGATCCGCCGGCGCAGCGCGGCATCCCGGGAAATCTCCACCAGAGCGTCGATCATCCCCGGGTCGCCGTCGGCCAGCAGGCCCTCGCGGCGGTCCTGCACGAACTCGGTGATCCCGGTGCCGCGCATCGCCAGCACCGGTAACCCGGCGCACCTCGCCTCGAGTGCGGCGATCCCGAAGGACTCCAGGAAGGCGGGGGCGATGAACAGATCGGACCGCGAGTAAATCTCCTTGAGCAAGGACCGGTCGACCCGTCCGGCGAGCGTGACGGTGTCCGCCATGCCGTGCTTGGCGATGAACCGGCGCATCCTGGGCATCAGCTTGCCGTCACCGAAAACGGTGAGCTCCAGCCGCACCCCCGGCGGCAGCCCGCGCTGGGCTGCCAGCACGACGGCCAACAATTGCAGCGGGCGTTTGCGCACCGACAACCGCATGGTGGCGACCGCGCGGACGACCGCAGGGTCATGTTCGGTCGCCGGCACCGTCCAGTCCTGCGGGTCCAGCCCGTTGGGCAGGACGGCCACCGGAACCCCGGTCCGTTCGCGCAGGGGCGCGGCCGCGGCCTCGCTGACGGCGGTGAGCGCCAGATGACGCGCGATGTCCGGTGACGTCCACGGCGTCAGAATGGTCGGCAGCCGGAATGCCGGGCGCAGGCAGTGCACGGTCACCACCACCGGAAAGCCCATCTTCAGACCCACCCGGACACCGGCAGCCGCGAACGGGGACCCGACCCCGGCGTGCACGTGCACGACGTCGAAATTCCCACGCCGCAACGCCGCGCCGATCGGCCGGGAAGGCAGCGGGTTGTTGGCGATCTCCGCTGGGATCGGCAAGCCGGACCGGTGCACCGGCACCGGGAACGACATCGAGGCCAGCCGCCTCGGCAGCGGCGTCGCGGTGATCACTTCCGGCTCCAGGCCCGCCTCCTGCTGACGCCGGGTGAGGTCGTTGACCTGCATCTCGATGCCACCGAGGCGGGGAACGAAGCAGTCGGAGACGTGCGCGATCCGCACAGTCACACCCGCTTCCCGGCTCACCCTAATTCTGCGACATGCTAACCCTGTGACCCATACGGTCGTCTTCTTCCACGCCCATCCGGACGACGAGGCGCTGCTCACGTCCGGGACGATGGCGAAGATCGCTGCCCTCGGTCACCGGGTGGTGCTGGTGGTCGCGACGGCCGGGGAGAGCGGCCTGGCGGCGAACAGGTTGCGGGCCGACGGGCGGCTGGGTGAGACCAGGACAGCGGAGCTACGGGCGTCCGCGGCGGCGCTGGGGGTGGCCCGGATCGAGCTGCTCGGATACGCCGATTCCGGGTTGGCGACCGATCCGACGCCGCCGCCGGCGCCGGGATTGCCGCCGCGGCTGGCCGACGCCGACGTCCCCGGGGTGGCCGCCCGGATGGCCGAGATCCTGGCCGGGGAGCGGGCGGCAGTGCTGACCAGCTACGACGCGAACGGCGGATACGGCCACCCCGACCACGTCGCCGTACACCGGATAGCAGCGCTGGCCGCGGAACTGGCCGGCACACCGGTGGTCCTGGAGGCGACGGTGCCGCGGGACCGGCTGCTGGCGGCCGCGCGGGTGGCAAACCGGTTGCTGCCGCCGTCTCGCCGGGTTGATCTGAGGCCATGGCAGCACGCGTACTCGGCATCGGCGGACGTCACCCATTGCATCGATGTGCATCGCCAGGCCGGCGCGCGACGCGCATCCATGAGCGCGCATGCGAGTCAGGCCACCGCGGACAGCGGGCCGCGGACCCTTGGCGTCTTCACCCGGATCCCGTCACCGGTGTTCGGCTGGGTGTTCGGCCGGGAGTGGTACCGGCAGGCCGACGCACCGGCCACCGATCGTCGCTACCCCAGCATCTTCGCCACGCTCTGACGGGCGCCGACGGGGTCACTGCTCGGTGGCCAGTTCCCCTGGGGTTGACTGATCGACCACCCGACCCGGCGCGCCGGCGTTGTCAGCCGCGCCGTCACCCGCCGGAGTCCTCTGCCCACGCCGGCCCCAGAGCCAGACCAGCCAGGCGATGATCCCGAACGGAATCTCGATGACGTGGGTGAAGATCGAGAACAGCAACACCCCGCTGGCCGCCTGCGCGGGGTCGCCACCCAGGGCGACGAGCAGCGCCACCGACCCGGCCTCGACCAGCCCGAGTCCGCCGGGCGTGACCGGAATGGATGTGAGCAGCCGGCCCAGCGCGAACGCGGCCAGCATCGAACCGACACCGATCACCAGCCCGCAACTGGCCAGGCAGATCCAGAACATGACGAAGTAGATGGTGAAGTAGCCCAGGGTGCCCAGCGTCATGGAGAGCCACCCCGAACTGACCACGCTGCGGGTTTCCTGCCGCAGCCGGACCACGGCCTGGTCCCAGCCGAGTTTCCGGGGGCGGCGCAGCAGCCGGAGTACCGCCTCGGCGGCGCTCTCGATCCACCCACCGACCCGGCGCGCGGCACCGGGGCTGACCAGCACCGTGACGAAGACGGCCAGGATGCCGACCAGGCTGAGCACGCCGATCAGCGCGGTGTTGCGCAGGCCCGGGCTGACGGTCCCGCCCTGGATCAGCAGGGCGGCCAACCCGATCATCGGCACCAGCACCTTGCCGGCGGTGGCGAAGACGCCGCCCAACACGATCGAGATGCCGATGGCGCCGCGAGAAAATCCCCAGGACCGGCAGATGGCGTAGGTCGCACCGATGGCGAGCGCCCCGCCGAACGGCAGCGTGTTGGCGACGAGTGACCCGCACAGATTGACGATCAACGCCCGCGGGTGGGAGATCCCCGGCAACGCCCCGGTGATGGTGAAGGTGAAGGCCGCCAGGGCCGACAACTGCAGTACGGCAAGCAAGATCAACAGGCCGGGATGCAGCTCCTTCATCGGCGCGACGATCTCCGTCCAGCCCACCCCGGCCACCCGGGGCAGACCCCAGATCAGCAGCGCCACCGCGATGGCCAGCGAACCGACGTCCCTGGCGATGCGGATCCACGTGCTGCCGCGCCGCCACCAGGGCCGGGTCGTCGCCTGCTGCTGCACCCGGTCAGATTCTCATGACCGACGGGTCCGAGGTGGCGTCCATTTCCGGCGATCCGCGCGCGGGCCGCCGCAGAGCCGAGCGATTCGAGCCGATCCAGCCCCGCTGCCTGCGGAAAGTCCCGCCGTCGGTGCTGACGTCTACCGTGACGATCGTGCCTCAGACGACCGCCGCCGCCGACGTGGTCGCCGACGCCGCCACTGGCCCGGGAGCCGGACCCGCGGTGCCCGCGCGCGCCGGCAGCAGCCACTGGCTGCGTCGGCTGTGGGCGTACTGCTGGCGCCATCCCACGGTGACCTCGCTGGCCGCCCTCGCGGCGGTCGGTGGCGTCGGGTTGGGCGCGCTGACCCCGCTGCTGACCCAGGTCGCGGTGGACGACGCCACCAGCGGCAGCACGGCCGGACTGGGGTGGATCATCGCCGGGCTGGTCGGCCTTGCCCTCGTCCGGTTCGGTTCGTCCTTCCTGCGCCGGTGGGCCGGCGGGCGGCTGTCCCTGGATGTGCAGCACGACATGCGGCAGGACCTGTTCGGTTCGCTGCAGCGGCTGGACGGTTCCGGCCAGGACCGGCTGCGGACCGGTCAGGTGGTGTCGCGGGCCTCGACCGATCTGCAGATGGTGCAGTCGCTGCTGGCCATGGTGCCGCTGACGGCGGGCCAGGTGGTGCTGTTCGTGGCGTCCTTGGTGATCATGATCGTGCTCTCCCCGTTGCTCACCCTGACCGCGCTGCTGGTGGTACCGGCGGTCGTCGTGGTCACCAGGGCGACCAGGGTGGTGCTGTTCCCGGCGACCTGGGCCGCTCAGCAGTCGGCCGCGGAAGTGGCCGAGATCGTCGAGGAGGACGTCACCGGGGTCAGGGTGGTGAAGGGCTTCGGCCAGGAGGACAGGGAGGTGCAGCGCCTCCGCTCGGGCGCCACGCGGCTGTATGCCAATCGGATGCGCGCCGTGCGGATGACCGCGCGGATCGCCCCGACCATGCAGGCGCTGACGGCGCTCGGGCAGGTCGGCGTGCTGGCGCTCGGTGGGTACCTGGCGTTGAACGGCGCCATCACCCTCGGCACGTTCCTGGCCTTCACCCTGTACCTGGCCCAACTCGTCGCCCCGACCCGGATGCTGACCATGCTGCTGGTCACCGCCCAGCAGGCCAGGGCTTCCGTCGAGCGGGTGTTGGAGATCATCGATTCGCTCCCGGTGATCACTGAACCTGCCGATCCGGAACCGCTGCCGGACGGGGCGCTGGGTGTCGAGTTCACCGGGGTGCGCTTCGGCTACGCACCGGACGACCCGGTGTTGCGCTCCTTCGATCTGCGGGTGGAACCGGGTTCGACGGTGGCGCTGGTCGGTGCGTCGGGGTCTGGGAAGTCGACGGTGTCGTTGCTCCTGCCCCGCTTCTACGACCCGCAGGTCGGGACCGTCCGGGTGGGCGGGGTCGACCTGCGCGCGGCCGGGATGTCCGACCTGCGGCGCAACGTTGGCGTGGTGTTCGAGGAGGCCTTCCTGTTCTCCGACACCATCGCCGCGAACATCGCCTACGGTCGGCCGGACGCCACGGACGCCGACATCCGATCGGCGGCCGGGGCAGCGGAGGCGACGGGATTCATCGAGGCGCTGCCCGACGGCTTCGAGACCGTGATCGGCGAACGCGGCCTCACCCTGTCCGGTGGGCAGCGACAACGGTTGGCGCTGGCCAGGGCATTGATCACCGACCCGCGGGTGCTGGTGCTCGACGACGCGACCAGCGCGGTGGACCCGGTGACGGAGGCGGCGATCCACGCCACGCTCCGCCGGGTGACCGCCGACCGGACCACCATCCTCATTGCGCATCGCAGGTCGACACTGTCCCTCGCGGACACCATTGCGGTGGTGGCCGCGGGCGAGGTGGTGGATGTCGGCACCCACGAGGAGCTGATGGCCCGCTGTGCGGCGTACCGGGCGTTGCTCGGCACCGATCTGGCCGAGCCGACCGATGCGGATGCCGAACTGCGGGCCGACGTCGTGCTCAGCGGCGACGTGCTGGAAACGGTGATCAACGGATCGGGGTCGCTGCCGGAGCAGCCTGCGCCGGCGATCCCGGCATTGCCCGGCCCGGAGGGCATCACCCCCGAGCTATGGCCCGAGCCTGCCGGCGGCTCTGACGGCTCTGACGGCTCCGGCGGGACCGGCGGGACCGGCGGGACCGTGGACCGCTCGGCAGCGGTGGCCGCTGCCGCCGACCGGGTCGGCGGCGGTATGGGCAGGGGCGGCGGGATGGTCGGGGGGTCAGCCGGCGGGATCGGCGGATTCCTGGGCGCCGCGCCGGCGACGCCGGAACTGATGGCCAGGGTCGCCGCGCTTCCGCCGGCGGCCGAAGAGCCGAAGGAGACCCCACCGGATGGGAAGCCGTTCTCGTTGGCCCGCACCCTCCGCCCGGTGCGTGGCCTGCTGATCGTCGCGCTGGTCCTGGTTTCGGCGGATGCGGTGGCCGGCCTGATGCTGCCGGTGCTCATCCGGTACGGCGTGGACAACGGCGTGTCGGCGGGCGTGATCCAGGTGGTTTGGGGCGCGGCTCTGGTCTGCCTTGCGGTGGTCGGCGCCGACTACCTGATCCAGCGCTGGCAGTTGCAGGTGGCCGGGCAGGCCGGCGAGACCGTGCTCTACGACCTGCGGCTGCGCGAGTTCGCTCATCTGCAGCGGCTCGGGCTCGACTTCTACGAGCGGGAGATGGCCGGCCGGATCATGACCAGAATGACCACCGATGTGGATGCGCTGTCGGCATTTCTGCAGACCGGGCTGGTCACCTCCGTGGTCTCGCTGGTCACCTTCGTCGGCATCGCCGTGGTACTGGCCGCGATGGACCTCGGGTTGGCCATGATCGCGTTCGTGGCGTTGCCGTTCGTGGTGATCGCGACCGTGGTCTTCCGGCGTTACTCCTCGCGGGCGTACAACGACGCCAGAGAAAAGGTGGGCATCGTCAACGCCGACCTGCAGGAGAACGTCGCCGGGCTCCGGGTGGCGCAGGCACTCGGTCGTCAGCAGACCAACGCCGACGGCTTCGCCGCTCGCAGCGACGCCTATCGCCGTTCCCGGATGCGCGCGCAGACCGCCATTTCGATCTACTTCCCGTTCGTTGCGCTGCTGTCCGAACTGGCCGCCGCCGCCGTGCTCGGGTCAGGCGTTCAGCGGGTGGTCGCCGGGACGCTGACGGTCGGCACGTTGATCGCCTTCGTGCTCTACCTTGACTCCTTCTTCACCCCCATCCAGCAGCTCTCTCAGGTGTTCGACTCCTACCAGCAGGCGCAGGTCGGCCTCCGCCGCATCGGCGAGCTTCTGGACACGCCCACCTCCACCCCACCGCCGGCCAACCCGGTGCCGGTCACGGCACTGGCCGGCGACATCTGGGCGCAGGCGGTCACCTTCCGGTACTCGACCGCCGATCCACCGCCGACCGAATCCGCCGCCCTGGACAGCGTCGACCTGCGCATCGCGGCCGGCCAGACCGTGGCCGTGGTGGGCGCGACCGGGGCGGGCAAGTCGACGCTGGTCAAGCTGATCGCCCGGTTCTACGACGTCACGTCCGGCGCGCTGCTGATCGACGGCACCGATGTCCGTGACTACGACCTCGGCGCCTATCGGCGGCGGCTCGGCGTGGTTCCGCAGGAACCGCACCTGTTCAGCGGAACGGTCCGGGACAACATCGCCTACGGTCGGCCCGACGCCTCCGACGCCGAGGTCGAGGCGGCCGCCCGGGCAGTCGGGGCGACCGCGGCGATCGCCGGCCTCGCCGGCCGCTTCCGCCATCCGGTCACCGAGCGCGGCAAGAACCTGTCGGCCGGCCAGCGCCAACTGATCTCGCTCGCGCGTGCCGAGCTGGTGAACCCGGACATCCTGCTGCTGGACGAGGCGACAGCGGCCCTCGACCCGGCGGCCGAGGCCACGGTGCTGGCCGCCACCGACCGGCTGTCCCGTGGCCGCACCACGGTGGTGGTCGCGCACCGGCTCACCACCGCGGCGCGCGCGGATCGGATCGTGGTGATGGAACACGGCCGGATCGCCGAAACCGGACGCCATGACGAGCTGCTCGCCAGGGACGGCGCCTACAGCCGGCTGTACACCGAATTCCGGTCGGCGGGAGAGACCGCGGCCGTCACCAGCCCCGACTCGGTCGCCGGGGTGGCACAGTAAGAGGCCGCAGGGAGAAACATGGTGAGCCGTTGAACGTTGCCGATCGACCACTCGTGGTTCTCATAGGAACCTGCCGACGCACATCACGCCGCGTGTTTGGTGCGGAGCGTTAGCCTGGTTTCACATCACCCTCAAAGCTCAGAACAGGCGGAGAACGACCGTGTCGTCAGCCACCGTGCCGGAATTCGGTCCCAATGACTGGTTCGTGGAGGAGAAGTACCAGCAGTTCCTCGCAGATCCTGAAAGCGTGGACCCGATCTGGCGCGACTTCTTCTCGGACACTGGCTCCGGGATCAGAGGCGCTGAAACGGCGGCAGGCAACGGCAAACCAGCGGCCGATCAGGCCGGTGGGAATCCCGTGAGCGCCGGCGCGGCGGGGTCGGCAGCCACGGGTACGACAGCTGCCGCCGCCACCGCGCCCGCACCGGCCGGATCCGGGTCACGGGCTGTCCCTCCTCCTCCCCCGCCGCCGAACCGTCCGTCCGCCAAGGCCAACCCGCCCGCACCCGCCAACACGCCGTCGCCCGCCGTCAACGGCGCCGCCGAGAGCGCCGGGATCAGGCAGGCACCAGCCCCGTCGAAGTCAGGCGTGACGAATTCGCCACCACCGCCGCCCGTTCGCGCCGGTGGCAAGGAGTCCGTCGACGCACCGCAGGCCACCAGCCGGCCGACCCGCCCCACCACCACGGCCACTCCCGACGACATGGTCGCCGCCAAGGCGGCGAAGGCCGCGAAGGCCGCCCAGGACGCTGAGGGTTCCGGCGAGACTGCCGCACCGATCCGTGGCGCTGCGGCGACCGTGGTGAAGAACATGACGTCGTCGCTGGAGGTGCCGACCGCCACCTCGGTGCGCGCCGTGCCGGCGAAGTTGATGGCCGACAACCGGATCGTGATCAACAACTTCCTCAAGCGGAACCGCGGCGGGAAGATCTCGTTCACCCATCTGATCGGCTATGCCATCGTCCGGGCGATCGCCGACTACCCGAGCATGAACCGGCACTTCGCGGTGGTCGACGGCAAGCCGACGATCGTCACGCCGGCACATGTCAACCTCGGCCTGGCGATCGACCTGCCGGGCAAGGGCGGCAGCCGCAACCTCGTCGTGGTGCCGATCAAGGGCGCCGAGACGATGAGCTTCACCCAGTTCTGGAGCGGCTACGAGCAGATCGTCCGCAAGGCGCGGGCGGGCTCGCTGACCGCGGAAGACTATGCAGGCACGACGATCTCGCTGACCAATCCGGGCGGCATCGGCACCAACCATTCGGTGCCGCGATTGATGTCCGGGCAGAGCGCGATCATCGGCGTGGGCGCGCTGGAGTTCCCGGCCGCCTTCCAGGGCGCGAGCACCCAGACGCTGTCCGACCTCGGTATTTCCAAGATCATCACGCTGACCTCCACCTACGACCACCGGGTGATCCAGGGCGCCGAGTCGGGCGAGTTCCTGCGGCGCATCCATCAGCTGCTGATCGGTGAGGACGGCTTCTACGACGAGGTGTTCACCTCGCTGCGGCTGCCCTACGAGCCGGTGCGCTGGGTGCAGGACCTGGATCAGGGCCGGGCCGGCGTCGCACATCGACAAGACCGCCCGGGTGCTGGAGATCATCGACGCGTACCGCACCCGCGGTCACCTGATGGCCGACACCGACCCGCTGAACTACCGGCAGCGCCGGCACCCCGACCTGGACGTGCTCTCCCACGGCCTGACCCTGTGGGACCTGGACCGCGAGTTCCCGGTCGGCGGGTTCAACGACCAGCAGTTCATGAAGTTGCGCGACGTGCTGGGCGTGCTGCGCGATTCCTACTGCCGCACCGTCGGCGTGGAATACATGCACATCATGGATCCGGCGCAGCGCCGCTGGATCCAGCAGCGGGTCGAGGTCAAGCACGAGAAGCCGCCGGTGGAGGAGCAGAAGTACATCCTCGGCCGGCTGAACAGCGCCGAGGCCTTCGAGACGTTCCTGCAGACCAAGTACATCGGCCAGAAGCGGTTCTCGCTGGAGGGCGGCGAGACCGTCATCGCCATGCTGGACGCGGCGCTGAACAAGGCCACCGAATACGGCATGGACGAGGTCGTCATCGGGATGGCGCACCGCGGCCGGCTGAACGTGCTGGCCAACATCATCGGCAAGCCCTACTCGCAGATCTTCCGCGAGTTCGAGGGCAACATGGACCCGGGTCAGGCGCACGGCTCCGGTGACGTCAAGTACCACCTGGGCGCCGAGGGCAAGTACATCCGCCCGTTCGGCGAGGGCCAGGTCGACGTCACCCTGGTGGCCAACCCGTCACACCTCGAGGTCGTCGACCCGGTGCTGGAGGGCGTCGCCCGCGCCAAGCAGGACATGCTGAACCTGGGTGAGCAGGGCTACACCGTGATGCCCATCGCGCTGCACGGCGACGCCGCGTTCGCCGGCCAGGGTGTGGTCGCCGAGACGCTGAACCTGTCGCTGCTGCGCGGGTACCGCACCGGCGGCACCATGCACGTGATCATCAACAACCAGGTCGGTTTCACCACCGCGCCCGAGGCGTCCCGGTCCAGCGAGTACTGCACCGACGTGGCGAAGATGATCCAGGCGCCGATCTTCCACGTGAACGGTGACGACCCCGAGGCCGCCGTCTGGGTGGCCCGGCTGGCCGTGGAGTACCGGCAGACGTTCGGCCGCGACGTCGTCATCGACATGGTCTGCTACCGGCGCCGTGGTCACAACGAGGGCGACGACCCGTCGATGACGAACCCGTTGATGTACCAGATCATCGACGGCAAGCGGTCCGTGCGGCGGATCTACACCGAGGCGCTGATCGGCCGCGGTGACCTGTCGGCGGAGGATGCCGAAGAGGCGTTGCGGGACTACCACACCCAGTTGGAGCGGGTCTTCAACGAGGTGCGCGACCTGGAGAAGGCGCCGCCCGCGCCGTCCCCGTCGGTGGAGGCCGAGCAGCCGATCCCGCCGAAGGTGGAGACCAAGATCAGCGAGGCGGTGCTGCACCGGATCGCCGACACTGCCGTGCAGTTCCCGCCGGGGTTCACCCCGCACCCCAGGGTCAAGACCGTGCTGGACCGCCGGGTCGAGATGTCCCGGCAGCGGCGGCATCGACTGGGCGTTCGGCGAGCTGATCGCCCTCGGTTCGATCGCGATGGAGGGCCGGCTGGTCCGGATGTCCGGGCAGGACACCCGCCGCGGCACCTTCGTGCAGCGCCATTCCGTGCTGATCGATCACAAGACCGGAGCGGAATTCCTTCCGCTGCAACATCTGTCAGACGACCAGGCGCGGGTGCTGATCTACGACTCGGCGCTGTCGGAATACGCGGCGCTCGGTTTCGAGTACGGCTACTCGGTGTCCAACCGCGAGGCGCTGGTGCTGTGGGAGGCGCAGTTCGGCGACTTCGTCAACGGCGCCCAGTCGGTGATCGACGAGTACCTCTCCTCCGGCGAGGCCAAGTGGGGCCAGCAGTCCGGGGTCGTGCTGTTGCTCCCGCACGCTCATGAGGGGCAGGGCCCTGACCACACCTCCGGCCGGATCGAGCGCTTCCTGCAGCTGTGCGCGGAAGGTTCGATGACGGTCGCGGTGCCCTCCACCCCGGCGAACTACTTCCACCTGCTGCGCCGGCACGTGCTGGACGGCGTGCACCGCCCGATGGTGGTGTTCACGCCGAAGTCGATGCTGCGGAACAAGGCGGCGGTGTCCTCGGTCGCCGACTTCACCGCCGGAAAGTTCGAGTCGGTGATCGCCGACCACACGGTCGATGCCGCCGAGGTCCGGACCGTGCTGCTCACCAGCGGCAAGCTCTACTACGAGCTGGACAACTACCGCAGGGCGCACAACATCACCGACGTCGCGATCGTCCGGCTCGAGCAGATCTACCCGGTCCCGCGCCGGAAGCTCTCCCACGTGCTGGAGGCCTACCCGGACGTCGCCGACATCCGCTGGGTGCAGGAGGAACCGGCCAACCAGGGTTCCTGGACGTTCCTGGCGCTGGCGTTGCCGGAGATGATCCCCAGGCTGCACGGCATCAAGCGGGTGTCCCGGCGCGCGATGGCGGCGCCGTCGGCCGGGTCGGCGCGGGTGCACGAGGTGGAACAGGCAGCGGTCATCACCGCCGCGTTCGCGCACTGAGCCGGGCTCACCAACCGGCCGGGCTCCGTGCTGGCCGGGTTCGCGTGCTGGCCACGGCGCTGTCGGGACGGCGCTGTCCGGGCGCGCCGGCGCCGACGGCGCCGATTCGCGGGCCGCTCAGCCGGTGTCGCGCGAGGCGTCCGGCGCACCGCCGGGCCGCTGGCCCGATGCGGTGATCAGCGGCGCGGTGGCCAGCACCATGCGTCCGGTGGCGATGTTCGCCAAGTGCTCGGCGATCTCCTGCCGGGTGGCCAGGCCGGCGGCCACCAGCATGTCGCTGACCTGCAGCACCGTGGCGCGTTCGAGCACAGCGCACGCGGGCCCGGTCATCGGGAAATACGCATCTGCGACGACTCCGTGCAAACCCGCTTCCCGTAGCCGGCGCGGCAATGTGCGGCCGAACCGGAGGTCGGCGCCGCGGTCGGCGAGCAGCGTGCGGAATCCGCGCCGCAGCCGATTGCCGAGCACCTCGGCCGGTCCCGATTCCTCGGGGCACAGCAACGGCTGGAGGGCTGGGTCGGCGTCTTCCAGCACCAACCAGCCGCCGGGTCGCAGCGCTCCGACCATGGCGGCCACGGCCGCATCCCGCTGCGGTACATGGGTGAGCACGAGCCGCGCATGGATCAGGTCGAAGGTGCCCGGCGGCTCGTCCACGGCGATGTCATGACGCAGCACCTCGAACCCCCGGCTACCGGTCAGCCAACCGGTGTCGATGTCCGTCGCCACGACCCGGCCGGCGGGCCCGACCCGGTCGGCCAGCCACGCCGGCAGGTCCGGCCCGCCCGCGCCGACCTCCCAGCAGTGCCAGCCCGCCCGCAGCCCGGTCGCCGCCAGGTGACGTCGGGTCCAGGGATCGAACAGCTCGGCCAGTGCCCGGAACCGGATCCCGGCCTCGGTGCGCGCGTTGTCCAGCAGGTACCCCTCGTCGGCCACCTGTCCATCGTCCCCGCCACGGCCCCGGCCCGTGGGATGCGGGTCGGGCAGCGGTGCGCTGCTCCGGCACCCGAAGCGCGGGCGCGCCGGTGCGATACTGACTGCGCCGACACGCCGAAGGTCGGCCAGGCCAACGACAGGGGACGGACACGATGACCGGTTCCTGGGGCAAGTGGCTCAGGATCCCCAGCCTGGCCGAACGGCTGCGTGCCAAAGGGGTTCGCGAGGACGTCATCGCGGCCGCCGAACGGACGGCGTTCGGCCGGCAGACCGATCGGGCCCTGCCCGCGCTCAACGACGTACTCACCAAATCCGAAGGCGTCATCCAGCTGGTCGAGGGCCGCCATCACGGCATCTACGGCCTGCTCGTCCTCACCTCCCGGCGGCTCGTCTTCCTGCCGGCCGAGTCGACCCGCGACGACCAGACCGTGGCCGTATCCCTGTCCGACGTGCTGACCACCGACTGGCAGATCCACCGCGGTCTCGGCGTCGTCGAGGTGAGCACCTCCGCCGGTCCCTTCGTCGTGGACAAGATCCTCGGCAACCAGGCGGAGTCGATCACCAACGGAACCCGGCAGGCCATGTCGCCGCCGCCCGACGGACCGGCCGCTCACCGCGACCCCTTGGAGCAACTGGCGGAGTTGCGCGCCATGCACGACGCGGGTCTCATCGGCGACGCCGAGTTCCACGCCCGCAAACAGGACCTCTTCGGCCAGATCTGACCGGGGGAATCATCCCCTTCGACCGCGGGTTGAGGTTGATGAGTCAACCGGTGAACGAGCGTGGAAGGAACAACCGTGCAGATCGAGGTCTTTTCCGATGTGGTGTGCCCGTGGTGCTACATCGGCAAGCGGCGTCTCGAGGAGGCACTGTCCGGGTTCGATCACGCCGACCAGGTGACGGTCACCTACCGTTCCTTCCAGTTGGACCCGAGCAGCCCCGATACCTCCGAACTCGGACTCGACCAGATGCTCGCGGCCAAGTACGGTCGCAGCATCGAGCAGGCCAGGGCGATGAACGCCCAGGTCAGCGGGATCGCCGCGAGCGTCGGACTCGACTTCCGGCTGGACATCGCGCGACCGGCGAACACCTTCAGGGCCCACCGATTGATCCATCACGCCGCGGACCACGGTCTGGCCAACGAGCTGAACGAGCGATTGCTGCGCGGCTATTTCACCGAGGGTGTGCGGGTCGGCGAACGTGACGATCTGCTGCGCCTGGCCGTCGAGGTCGGGCTGGACGAAGCCGGGGCCGCGGCGGTGCTGGATTCCGAGGCGTATGCCGACGACGTCCGCGCCGACATCGACCTGGCGCGCCAGTTCGGCGCCACCGGCGTGCCGTTCTTCGTCTTCGACCGGAAATACGCGATCTCCGGCGCACAGGAGACGGCCCTGTTCACCGAGGTACTCACCACGGCCTGGACCGACGCCCATCCCCTCATCGCCGTCGGAGCCAAGGGCGTGACGTGTGAGGACGACGCCTGCGCGGTACCCGAGCACGACTGATTCTCGCCGTCGGAGCCAAGGGCGTGACGTATGAGGACGACGCCTGCGCGGTACCCGAGCACGACTGACTCCCCTGCCGATGTCGGGACGTTCGGCCCTGACGCCGGCGCTCAGGCCGGCAGCACCATCGAGGAAGGGAACGCGGCGGGCGGCGACATCGGCCGACCGGTATGACCGCTCGCGCTGTTTCGAACCGAGGTGGACACGATGATGCGGTACGGCAACGGTAGCGGCTGGATGTGGGCTTTCGGTGGCGTGATCATGCTCGGGGTGCTGGTGCTGATCGTTGTCGGCGGTGTGGGCGTTGATCACGATCACCAGGCGGCGTGGAATGCCGGTCGGCGCAGACCCTGGCCTCGCGGTGGATTCCGCCGGGCGCGCCCGCACCCGGCAGATTCTGGACGAACGGTACGCCCGCGGCGACCTGAGCACCGAGGACTACACCGAACGGCTGCACACGCTGGGACTGTGACCCTGGGCAACAACATTGGGCAACCCGCAGCCATGGCAGAGGCGGCCTCGCAATCGGTTCGACATTCCGACCCGCCGCACCCGCGTTGTCGGCCAACGCCTCTTGCGCGACCGGGCCGCATATGCCCTCCTGCGCAATAATTCTCACTACCGCGCCGGCAAACCTTATTAACGGCAGATGTTTTCGGCGCGCCGTCCGCGGTCGTGCGCACCGGTCGATGGGAGGCGGGGACTCCTGTCGGGCCGGCCGTGACTCCATCATCCTGTTCAGTACGACGAACACCCGTACGGGTGCTAACCGTTAGCACTTCAGTCTGCTAATCTTGCTAACAAGCGCAACGGCCGCACCCGTGACCGTTGGAAGCGCGTCGCACAGAGGTGAGGGGACCCCATGAGCGCCGCAGAGACGTTGCGAGCCGACGTCAACCGGCCACGCCGGGTGCTGATCGCGGACGACGACGCGCTGATTCGGATGGATCTCGCCGAGATGCTGGCCGAAGAGGGTTTCGAGGTGGTGGGGCAGGCCGCCGACGGTGAGCGGGCCGCTTTCCTGGCCGCCGAGCTGCGCCCGGACCTGGTCATCCTGGACGTGAAGATGCCCATGAAGGACGGCATCACGGTGGCCGCCGAGATCGCCGAGCAGCAGATCGCGCCGGTGATCATCCTGACCGCGTACTCAGATCGTGAGCTGATCCAGCGAGCCCTGGACGCAGGCGCGATGACCTACCTCGCCAAGCCGTTCTCCAACGCCTCGCTCCTGCCGGCGATCGAGTTGGCCACCGCCCGCTACGCCGAAACCGCCGGGCTACGCGCGGAGATCGCTGAGACGAACGAACGCCTGCAGGCCAGGAAGGTCATCGACCGGGCCAAGGGCGTGCTGATGACCCAGGCGAAGATGACGGAGCCACAGGCGTTCCGATGGCTGCAGCGGACGGCGATGGACCGCAGGACGTCGATGGACACGGTCGCCCGAGACGTGATCGAGCAACCGCTGGCCAGTGCCAGTTGATCGGCTGCAGGCGACCCCGCACGCGCAAGGGAAAGGACACCGTCTGATGACGCTCCAGGAGACCCGAATCCAGCAGGCACTGCGGGCCATGCCCTCGGCAGGCTGGCTGGGCCGACGCGATCGCGCGCTGCTGGTGCTCTCTCAGATGGCCGGCCTTTCCCAGGAAGACATCGCCGCACTGACCGCGGCGGACGTGGTCATCGCTGACGGGGTGGCCACCATCACCACTCCGGCCGGAGTGGTGACCCTCGCGGCGTCCGGCGACGGGCTGATCTGCGGACCGTGCGCGCTGGCGCGCTGGCTGCACGTGCTGAACCTGACCTCCGTCTACTCCGACCGCTGCGTGATCGACTCGGTGATCGCCCGCGGCGCGCCGCTGTCCGCGAACTCCCCGCATCTCTGTGACGGCCCGGCCGTAGCCTCCGACAGCACCGCGCGGTTGCTCCTGCTGCCCCCGATCGACCGCTGGGGTTTGATCTCGGCCGTCGGCGCCCCCCGTGCATCCCGGGACGGCCGCCCGTCCAGCCCCGCCGGGCACCCGAAACCCAGGGCCACACACCGGACCCCCGGCGCCCACAACATCCTGGGCCGCTGACCCTCCCCTGATCGCCGGCCCCACCCCTCGCCACCCCACCCCGCCCCAGCCGACCGCGGCGCATGACCACCTTGCAGCGCGACCGCGGCGCATGACCACCGTGCAGCGCGACCGGGACCGACGACATCTCGCCACGCGATCACGGCTGATGAACCTCTGCGCCATGCGATGCGGAATTGAACAGCCAAGATCACTTCTGCTGTGACCATTCATTACCACGCACAGAGTTTATGACGCAGGATTATCGGCTATACTCAAAACAATGAGTTCCGCAATGTGCCGCAGGTCACTGAATGGAATATGAAGGGTAGGCTAATGCACCCCCGGATCGTGCAGGGCGGCATGGGCATCGGTGTGTCCGGCTGGAGCCTGGCCCGGAAGGTGAGCCTCGCCGGCGAGCTGGGGACGGTCTCGGGCGCCGGGATCTGGCTGGTCATGGCGCGTCGCCTGCAGGACGGCGACCAGGGCGGGCATTATCGTCGGGCGCTCGCGGAATTTCCGGACCAAGCAATGGCACAATCCATTCTCGATCGGTATTTCCTGCCCGATGGCCGGCGCGGCAAGAAGTACCGCGAAGTGCCGATCATGCGTTTGCGCCTGAAGAATGGCTCGCAGCAGGGGCCACTGGCCGAGCATCTCGAGAATCTCATGGTGACCGCGGGATTCGCCGAGGTGTGGCTGGCCAAAGAAGGGCATCCAGGGGTCGTAGCCATCAATCTGCTGGAAAAGATCCAGCTCAGCCTCCTGCCCATTCTGTACGGCGCCATGATCGCACGCGTCGACTACGTACTGATCGGCGCCGGATTGCCGGCGCAGATCCCCGAGGCCCTTGACCTGCTCGCACAGCACCGGCCGACCCGTTATCTGATCACCGTGGAAGGCTCACAGAGCCACGATCAATTCGCGGCGACCTTCGACCCGGCGCGGTTTTCGATCACCGCGCCGTTGCACCGGCCGTTCTTCTTTCCGATCATCAGCATTTCCCTGGTGGCAACCATTCTCGACCGGCGCAAGGGCGGCCGGATCGACGGTTGGATCATCGAGGGCCCCACGGCCGGCGGGCACAATGCACCGCCGCGGTCGAAGAAGATCGGCCCCGACGGCGAGCCGGAATACGGCCCGAAGGACGAGGCCGATCTCGCCCAGATCAGCGCGCTGGGATTGCCCTTCTATCTGGCCGGCTCGTACGGCGGCCCCGAGGAACTGGCAAAGGCGCTCGAACTGGGCGCCGTCGGTATTCAAGTGGGTAGCATTTTCGCGTTGAGTCGCGATGCCGGAATCCTGCCGGAAATCCGGAACGCCGTCCTGGACCAATGGCGCGACGGCGGTCTGACGGTGCGGACGAATCCACGCAGCTCCCCCAGCGGTTACCCCTTCAAGGAAGTGGAGCTGGCCGGCACGGTGACCGATGAGAATGTCGTTCGCCAGCTCATCTGCGATATCGGGGCGCTGCGCACCCCGTACCGCCAGGAAAACGGGTTGCTGGGCTATCGGTGCCCTGCCGAACCGCTGGATGATTTCTTGACCAAGGGCGGCAAGATCGAGAAGACCGAGGGCGCCCGCTGCGTGTGCAACAGCCTGTTCGCCACCACTGGGTGCGGGCAGATCCGCCCGGACGGATCCTGCGAACCGCCACTGGTCACCTTGGGCACCGATGTCCGCTTCCTGAGGCACCTCAATCGGGACTACGGCGCGGAAGATGCCCTGGACTACCTGCGGACCGGGGTGTCCAACCCCTCCTGACCCGGGACGGGCTTCGTTCGCGAACGACCGGCAACAACCCGGAATCCGCCGGATGACCGGTGACACCGGCGCCTGGGGACATCACCCGAGGCCACAGCAACCGGGTCGCCCAACCGAGCAATCCGATCGACGTTGCTTTTCGGCGATTCCCAGCGGGGCCGACTACGTAGCGAATCGCCAGCTGAACGGCGCCTCCGCGGACGACGGTGCACCCTCGACATCCGGGACGACCGTTGCTGCTGGGCGCGGAAGGTGGACACGTATCCTCAGGCCTCCGACCACCGCCGGAGACCGATCAAGAGCAGCACGTCCATGGCCAATATCGAACATGTGTGCGATGATTGCGCGATGGTGACGAAAACAGTGGCGTGCCGCGGGTGCGGCCGCCCGGCGACGGTGAACGTCCGATCCCGGCCTCGCGAGCATTACTGCTCGGAGGCGTGCCGACCGACCTGTGACTACCCCGGTTGCAGCACGCCTGTGCCGGGCCTTGGCGGGCGGTGCTGGACGCACCGCAGCTACGACGTGCCCAGCTGAGCGGCGCCGACCACCCTGGCGGCGCCGTCGCCACCGACACCGCCAGGCTCACGCCCGCCAGCCGGCCGAACCGCCAGGACGCCGGCTCAGTCGAATGTCGCCGTGTCGATGACGAACCGGTAGCGCACATCGCCGTCCACCACCCGGTCCCACGCCTCGTCGATCCGATCGCCGGAGATCACCTCGATCTCGGCGCCGAGGTGGTGCTCGGCGCAGAAGTCGAGCATTTCCTGGGTCTGCCGGATGCCACCGATTCCCGAGCCGGCCCAACTGCGCCGCTGCGAGATCAGCGAGAAGACCGGCACGGACATGGGGTCGGCCGGTGCGCCGACGTTGACCATGGTGCCGTTCAGGCGGAGCAGCGAGAGGTACTTGTCCATCGGTAGCGTCGCCGAGACGGTGTTGACGATCAGGTCGAAGGTGTTCGCCAGGTCGGTGAACGTCTGGTCGTCGCTGGTGGCGTAAAAGTGGTCGGCGCCGAGCTGCCGCCCGTCGTCCTTCTTGGCCAGCGTTTGGGACAGGACGGTGACCTCGGCGCCGAGCGCGTGAGCAAGCTTGACCCCCATGTGGCCCAACCCGCCCATGCCGACGATGGCCACCCTGGTCCCCGGGCCTGCGCCCCAGTGCTTCAGCGGCGAGTACACGGTGATGCCGGCGCACAGCAGCGGCGCGGCGACGTCCAGCCCGACACCGTCGGGGATGGACAGCACGAAGTCCTGGTCGACCACGACGTGCGTGCTGTAGCCGCCCTCGGTGGGCCGGCCGTCCTTCCCGATCGCGTTGTACGTGCCGACGTTCCCCTGCAGGCAGTACTGCTCCTCGCCGGCCAGGCAGTTCTCGCACTCGCGACACGAATCCACCATGCAGCCGACACCCACCCGGTCACCGACGCGGAACTTGTCGACATCAGGGCCGATCTCTGCCACGGTGCCGGCGATTTCGTGCCCCGGAATCAGCGGGAAGATGGCCGTGCCCCATTCCTCACGCCCGGTGTGGATGTCGGAGTGGCAGACGCCGGCGAACGCGATCTCGATCAGGACATCTCTGGGACCGAGGTCGCGGCGCTGGATGGTGACCTTCTCGAACGGGGCCTTGGCGGCCGGGGTCGCATATGCAGTGACCGAACGCATGCAGCGGTCAGCTCCTTCACGGAAGTAGGGGATTCGGACTCGGAATCGCAGCTGAGGTTTCCGATCTTCGGCCACCCCAAACAAGCGTTCGGGCTCCACCCGGCAGGTTCCTGGTAGGGGCGCCGCGCCGGTTCAGTCCAACCAGGGCAACCCGAGGACCGACGAAATCGTCCGCACCACACCGTTCTCACTGTTCGGGGGCGCAACAAAACGGGCGCGCTCGCGTAGCAGTGGGTGCGCGTTGTCCATGGCGAACGAGTACTCGGCGGCGTCCATCATCTCAAGATCGTTCAGGAAGTCGCCGAACACCATCGTCTGTGCCGGGGTGATGTCGAACGCGTCCTGCAGGTGCTGGATCGCCCGGCCCTTGTTCGCGGTCAGGCTGGTGATGTCCACCCAGTGCGCGCTGGACACGGTCACCAGGTGCGTCTGGTGGAACCCGGCCAACCCCGGGGCGGTGGTCACCTCGGCGGATCCGAAATCGAACACCGACACCTTGAGCACCTCGTCGTCGGAGACCTCGAGCAGGTCGTCGACCACCTCCAGCCGGGTGTAATACCGATCGATCTCGGCGCGGAACGGCGCATCCGTGCGCTCGATGTACGCCGACCGCTTGCCGCAGATGACGGTGCCGGCGTCGACACCGGCGGCGATCGACTCCCGCACGGTCGCGACCAGGTGGCGGGCCGCCGAAAGGTCCAGGCCGTCGGAACTCACCTCGCGGTCCTGACGCACCACATAGGTGCCGTTCTCGGCGATGAACACGATCTCGTCGGCGATGTCCGCGAATCGCTCCCGCAGGTTGTGGTACTGCCTGCCGCTGGCCGGGCAGAACAGGATGCCCCGCCGGTTCAGTTCGTGCACCAGCGGCCAGAAATGCTCGTGCAGCTCGTTGTCGTCATCGAGCAGGGTGCCGTCCATGTCGGCGGCGATCAGCCGAATGTCCGGGCGGGGGTCGAAGGTCGGGATCTGCACGTTCCGGATGATCTCACTGGCGGGGGCCGCGGTCTTACCCGGATGGGAGGGCGCGCCCGATCGATGTGAAGCGACCCCTGCACCGCGCCCTGCTCAGCCGCGCCCGCGCTCGACGCCGCCGACCATTCGGACGCCGCGCCTGAATACCGCATGCGTCATCGGCACACCCGGCCGGTACGCCAGGTAATCGTGGCTCGGCGCGTCGAGCACGTGCAGATCCGCCCTTGCCCCCACCCGCAGCACCCCGACGTCATCCCGGCGCAGCGCACCGGCGCCGCCGGCCGTCGCCGCGTAGACGGCCTCATCCGGGGTGAGCCCGCACAACAGCACGCCGAGTGCCACCACCAGGTTCATCGACGACGTGTACGACGACCCTGGATTGCAATTCGAGGCCAGCGCGATCCTGACCCCCGCATCGGCCAACATCCGGCCGGGGGCCGCGGGCTGCTTGGTGGACAGATCGCAGGCCGGCAGCAGGGTGGCCACCGTGGTCGAGGACACCAGCGCGTCGACGTCGTCGTCGGTCAGGTGAGTGCAGTGATCGACCGATGCCGCGCCGGCGTCGACCGCGACCCGGACGCCAAGGCCAGGGCCGAGCTGGTTGCCGTGCACCCGCAAGCCCAGTCCCTTGCGGGTGCCGGCGGCCAGCACCCGCCGGGACTGGGCGCCGTCGAAAGCGCCCTCCTCGCAGAACACATCGATCCAGCGGACCAGCGGCGCCACCGCGTCCAGCATCGGCCCGCAGACCAGATCCACGTAACCGTCGGGATCCTTGGCAAATTCAGGGGGCACGACATGCGCACCCAGGAAGGTGATCTCGTCGAATCCGGCGGCCTGCGCCGTTCTGGCGGAACGGATCTCGTCGGCCACGGTCAGCCCGTAGCCGGTCTTGGTCTCCATGTACGTGGTGCCGCCGGCGATCATCTCGGCCCGGTGCCGGCGAGCGATGGCCAGCAGCGTGGGATCGTCCGCGGCCCTGGTCGCCGCCACCGTCGAGACGATTCCCCCTGCACTGTAGGGCTTTCCGGACATCCGGGCAGAGAACTCGGCGGACCGGTCGCCGGCGAAGACGACGTGCGAGTGCGAGTCGACCCACCCGGGCAGCACCGCCCTGCCCCCCACATCGACCGTGCTGTCCGCGGCCGGCGCGGACGATGCTGGTCCGATCCAACCGATCAGGCCGTCGTCCAGGATCACCGACGCTCCGCGCACCCGCCCGATCAGCCCAGGGCCGGCCGCCGGATCGTTCGTCACAAGCTCCGAGATCCCCTGGATCAGAATGGATTTCGGATGCGTCACCGGCTGTGCGGGATCAAACCTTGTCACACCGACCGCTGTCACCCCGCCCCCTTCCGTGGGTTCGGACCCGCTTTCGGTCACCGCCAGGCCCGCGCGATCGCGCCGGCCAGCAGCGCTCCCGGATCCCCGTACGTCACATGGTTCCCCTCCCGAGCCCGAACCACACCCCCGATCACCACGGTCTGCACGTCGGCCGCCGAGGCGCACATCACCAGCTGGCCCTGGTCGGCGCCGGCGGTCCGCGCGCTGTCGGTGCGGATCGCCACCAGGTCGGCGGGTGCACCGACCGCCAGCCGCCCCCCCGGTGAGCCGATCGCCGCGTGCGACTCCCGCGTCGCCATGTCCAGCAATCGCGCGGGGGCGAACACCCCGCGCTGCCCGGAGGAGAGCCGTTCGCCGTACTCGATCCCGCGCGCCTGCGCGAAGGGGTCAACGATCACATGCTGGTCGCCACCCAGGGCCAACCGGGCGCCGGAAAGGGAGAGCGATGCGACCGGTCCAAGGCCATCCGCCAGGTCGGCCTCCGTTGTCGGGCAAATGACGGCGAAACACCGGTGCCGGCCGATCGCGTCGATGTCGTCCCTGGTCAGGTGGGTGGCGTGGACCAGCGCCGTGGCCGGTCCGAGGGCGCCGGCCTCCGCCAGCAACTGGGTCGGGGTCAGTCCGGTGGCGGCGAGCGCCGCCTGGTTCTCCGCGTGCTGTTCGGACAGGTGGGCGTGCAGCGGGCCACCGAGGGCGGCCTCGGCCACCACCGGCAGATCGCGGGCAGGAACGGCCCGGACGGAATGCGCGGCGACGCCAACCCGCAGGCCGAGCCGCGGCACCCTGCGGAGTTCCTCCACCCGCTCCCGCCAGTTCTGCACGGTGCCGTCGGAGAACCGCTGCTGGACGGCCGACACAGCGGTGCCGAACCCGCCGGCCAGGTACGCCACGTCCAGCAGGGTGAGGTCGATCCCGGCCTGCTGGGCGGCGTCGGCGACGGCCAAACCCATGGCGTTCGGTTCGCTGTAGCGACCCCCGCCCGGCTGGTGGTGCAGATAGTGAAACTCCCCGACGGAGGTGTACCCGGCGCACACCATCTCGACGTAGGTGGCGAAGGCCAAGTCCCGCAACGTATCCGGGCTCAGTCGGTCGGCGAGCGAGTACATCAGATCGCGCCAGGTCCAGAAGGTGCCGCCGTTGTTGTGGGTGAGGCCGCGCAACGCCCGGTGGAAGACGTGGGAATGCGCGTCGGCGAAGCCGGGGACCACCAGCCCGGCCAGGTTCTCCACGGTGTCGCCGGGTGCGATCGGCGCGCCGGCCGCGGCCAACGACTCGATCGTCCCGCCGACGGCGCGGATCTGGACGTCCCGCCGGAGGGCGCCGTCGATCCACGCGGTTTCGCACCGGAACACCGCGCCGGTCGGGTCTGCGGTCACTTCACCAGTTCTTCCAGCACGTCCGCCAGCGCGTCCACGCCGACGACACAGTCGGCCAGGTCGGCATGTTCCTCTGGGGCGTGGGAGATGCCGGAATCGTTGCGCACGAACAGCATCGCGGTCGGCACGTGCGGGGACAGGATGCCGGCGTCGTGCCCGGCACCGGTCGGGACCACCGGCGCGGACAGCAACGCCGAGAGCTGCAATCCGAGTCCGGGGTCGAGCACCACCCGGTCGGACATCGACTCGCGCTGCACCACCACGACGCAGCCCTCGGCGGCGGCTTCCTGCCGGACCGCGGCGGCGATCGCGTCAACCAGGGTGGCCGTGACGACCGGCGATTCGTGCCGAGCGTCCAGCCAGAACTGCACCGACGAGGCGATGACGTTGGTACCGCCGGGAATCGGCTGGATCCGGCCCACCGTGGCGACCGAGCCGGGGAAGTTGCCGATCTCCCGGCGGGCGGCGAGCACGCCGGCCGCGGCCGGGATCATCGGGTCGTGCCGGTCGGCGGACGCGGTGGTACCGGCGTGGTTGCCCTGCCCGGTGACGGTGAACCGCCAGCGGCCGTGCGCGACGATCTCGGAGCCGATACCGACCACGGCCGCCGGGTCCGCGGCGGCCAGCAGCCTGCCCTGCTCGATGTGCAGTTCGACGAAGGTGCCGATCGCGGCCAGCCGGGCCGGATCGGGTCCCATGCCCGCCGGATCGAGGCCAGCCCTCTTGGCCGCCTCGGCCAGCGACACCCCGTCCGGGTCATGCAACCGGCGGGCGTTGTCCGGGTCAACCGCCCCGGTCATCAGTCGAGATCCCAAGCAGGGCAACCCGAATCGGCCACCTTCTTCTTCGACAAAACAGGCCACCGCAACCGGCCGGACGGGGGTGACGCCACGGAGCTTCAGCTCGTCGATGGCCAGCAGGCCGGACACCACCCCGAGCGGGCCGTCGAAGGCGCCCCCGCCGGGCACCGAGTCCAGGTGCGAGCCGGTCACCACGGCGTCCGTACCGGGCTGACCCCACCACGCCCAGACATTGCCGTTCCGGTCGTTCTCCACGTCCAGCCCGCGCCGGGTGGCCTGCTCGGTGAACCACTGCCGCAGTTGCGAGTCGGCGTCGTCGAAACCGTGGCGGGAATAGCCGCCCCAGACGGTGGTCGCGGCCCACCCCGGCGAGGTCGGCCCAGGCGGAGGCGAATCTGGTGCCGTCGGCGGGCGGAAGGCCGAAGGTCATGAGTTGCTCTCCTGCGATTCGGCGCTGGGCGCGGTGTCGGCTGGCGGGGGTCCATCGGGATGTCCAAGCCGCAACCGGTCGGCCGCCGCCCTGGCCTCCGGGTAGCCGGCGTCGACGTGACGGATCACTCCCATGGCGGGGTCGTTGGTCAGCACGCGCTCCAGTTTGGCAGCAGCCAGTTCGGTGCCGTCGGCCACCGACACCTGGCCGGCGTGGATGGACCGGCCGATCCCGACGCCGCCGCCGTGGTGGATGGATACCCAACTGGCCCCCGATGCGGTGTTGACCAGGGCGTTGAGCAGCGGCCAGTCGGCGATCGCGTCGCTGCCGTCCGCCATCGACTCGGTCTCCCGGTACGGCGAGGCCACCGACCCGGAGTCAAGGTGATCGCGGCCGATCACCACCGGCGCGCGCAGCTCGCCGGACGGCGACCATCTCGTTGAACCGCAGCCCGGCCAGGTGCCGCTCCCCCGCACCGAGCCAGCAGATCCGCGCCGGAAGACCTTGGAAGGCAATGCGTTCGGGGGCAAGCCGCATCCAGCGCTGCAGGTTGTCGTTGTCCGGGAACAGCTCTCGCACGGCCCGGTCGGTGGCGTAGATGTCCTTGGGGTCACCGGACAGCGCGACCCAGCGGAACGGGCCCTTGCCCTCGCAGAACAGCGGCCGGATGTAGGCGGGCACGAACCCGGGGAAATCGAAGGCACGCTGGTAGCCGCCGAGTTGCGCCTCACCGCGGATCGAGTTGCCGTAGTCGAAGACCTCGGCGCCGGCGTCGGCGAACCCGACCATCGCCTCGACATGCGCGGCCATCGACGCCCTGGCCCGGTCGGTGAACTCCTCGGGCTTGGCCGCGGCGTAGTCGTGCCAGTCCTCGAGGCTGACCCCGATCGGCAGGTAGGCGAGCGGGTCGTGCGCGCTGGTCTGGTCGGTGACCACGTCGGCCTCGATGCCGCGGCGCAGCAGCTCCGGCAGCACCTCGGCGGCGTTGCCGATCACCGCGACGGACAGCGCCTTCCTGTCCCGCTTGGCGGTGAGCACGAGATCGATGGCCTGGTCGAGGTTGTCGGCCAGCACGTCGAGGTAGCGGGTGGCGACCCGGCGTTCGGCGCGGGCCGGATCGCACTCGATGCACAGCACGGCGCCGCCGTTCATGGTGACCGCCAGCGGCTGCGCGCCGCCCATCCCGCCGAGCCCGGCGGTGATCGTCAGGGTGCCGGCCAGCCCCGGTCCCATCGAGCCTGCGGGCCGGGCCGCGGCGAGTTTCTCGGCAACCGCGGCGAACGTCTCGTAGGTGCCCTGGACGATGCCCTGCGAGCCGATGTAGATCCAGGAACCGGCCGTCATCTGCCCGTACATGGTCAGCCCGAGCGCCTCCAGCCGGCGGAACTCCGGCCAGTTCGCCCAGTCCCCCACCAGGTTCGAGTTGGCGATCAGCACCCGCGGCGCCCATTCATGGGTGCGCAGCACACCGACCGGCCGGCCGGACTGGACCAGCAGGGTCTCGTCCTGCTCCAGGTCGGTCAGCGACCGGCAGATGGCGTCGAAGCTGCGCCAGTCGCGGGCCGCCTTGCCGGTGCCGCCGTACACGACCAGGTTGTCCGGGTCCTCGGCGACGTCCGGGTCCAGGTTGTTGCACAGCATGCGCAGCGGCGCCTCGGTCGCCCAGCTCTTTGCGGTCAGCGACGTTCCCGTCGCGGCGCGCACGGGGCGGGGGCCGGCCGGTTGGCTGGTCGCGGTGGTCATCGGTTCTCCTTGGCGGTCAACGGTGGTGGTGCGGTGACGGATGGTTCTTGCGAGCTGGGTGGGTCGTTCGCGGGCAATCGACCGTTCGCGGCGGCAGTGATCGCACCGGAGGCGAGAAGGTCGACCACGGCGTCGATCTCGGCGGCGACGTGCCGGTCGGGGCCGGGACCGGCCACCTTGGTGCGGATCACGTCGAGAACCGCAGCACTGACCGGTGACGGACTGAGCGGCGACCGGAGGTCGAGAGCCCTTGCCGCGGTGAGCATCTCGATGGCCAGCACGCGGCGGAGGCCGTCCACGGCGCGGCGGAGTTTGCGAGCGGCGTGCCAGCCCATCGAGACATGGTCCTCCTGCATGGCCGACGACGGGATGGAATCGACCGACGCCGGCATGGCCAGTCGCTTGAGCTCGGAGACGATCCCGGCCTGGGTGTACTGCGCGATCATCAGCCCGGAATCGACGCCCACCTCGTGCGCGAGGAACGGCGGAAGGCCGTGTGAGCGGGACTTGTCCAGCATCCGGTCGGTGCGCCGCTCGGCGATGCCCGCGACGTCGGCGACCGAGATCGCCAGGAAATCCAGCACGGCGGCGATCGGCGCACCGTGGAAATTTCCGTTCGACTCGACCCGCCCGTCGGTCAGCACGACGGGATTGTCGATGGCGCTGGCCAACTCTCGACCCGCGATCATCGTGGCGTGGGCGGCGGTATCGCGGGCGGTGCCGTGCACCGCCGGCGAGCAGCGCAGTGAGTAGGCGTCCTGGACGCGGGTGTCGCCCGGGCCGGCGTGCGACGCCACGATCTCCGAACCCGCGAGGGTGGCGAACATCCGGGCGGCGCTGATCGCCTGCCCGGTCTGCGGGCGAAGCGCCTGCAGCTCCGGGGCGAACACCCGGTCGGTGCCCAGCAGTGCCTCCACCGACATGGCGGCGGCGAGATCGGCGGCGTCCAGCAGGGTGTCGAGGTCGGCCAGCGCCAGCACCAACATGCCCAGCATTCCGTCGGTGCCGTTGATCAGCGCGAGGCCCTCCTTCTCCGCCAGCACCACCGGGGTCAGCCCGGATTCGGCCAGCGCGTCCGCGGCGGGCCGGCGCCGTCCGCGGGAATCGATCACCTCGCCTTCACCGATGAGCGCCAGCGCGACAGTGGCCAGCGGCGCGAGATCGCCGGAGCAGCCGAGCGAGCCGTATTCGGGAACGATCGGGGTGATGCCGGCGCTGAGCAGGGCGGCGTACGCCTCGGCGGTGGCCGGCCGGATGCCGGTCCGGCCGGTGGCCAGGGTGGACAGCCGCAGCAGCATCATCGCCCGGACCACCTCGGTCTCCACCGGGGTGCCGGTCCCGGCGGCGTGCGAGCGGATCAGCGAGGCCTGCAGGGCGGCGCGTCGCGCGGGCGCGATGGATGTGGTGGCCAGCGCACCGAAGCCGGTGGAGATGCCGTAGTGCGGGCTGGTGTCGCCGGCCAGCGCGTCCACAATGGCCCGCGAGGTGGCCATGGCCCGCCGGGATTCGTCGTCGATCGTCACCGGGGCACTGTGCCGGGCGACCGCGACGACATCGGCGAAGCTGACCGGACCCACCCCGAGCACCACGGCGGTCGCTGCCGCCGGGCGGGCCGGCGGCCGATCGACGTCGCTCGGTGCGATGCCGCGGTACCGGTCGGTAGCGGGGTCCGGGGCTCTGCAGTGGTCACCCGTCCATTGGATGCCGTCCGGGCGCTGGGCGCGAGAGGGGCAGCGGGCGGCTTCTGTCCGGTATACCGGACAGATGGTCCAGGTCAGCGCCGGCGCCGAGGTTCGTCCCGCCCGACCCGGTGGTCGCGGCGGCGGCGGGCGGACCGGGGCGCCCGGGTTCCTCCGACGGACCTGCGCCGGCGCTCCGCCGCGGCCTCGCCGTGCTGCAACTACTCGCGGCCCGCCCGGCACCGGTGTCGGCGGCCGCCATCGCCCGCGATCTGGGGCTGCCGCGGTCGACGACCTACGAGCTGCTCACCGAACTGGCCGCCGCCGGATTCGCGGTGCACCTGCCCGGTGAGCGGCGGTGGGGGCTCGGGCTGTCAGCGTTCGAGATCGGCAGCGCCTATCTGCGCGGGGAGCCGCTGGAGCGGATCGGCCGGCCGGTGATCGCCCGGCTCAGTGCGGCGACCTCGACCACGGCGCATCTGGGGGTGCTGCACGGCGCGGAGACGCTGTACCTGGGGAAGGAACGACGCAGCGAAGGCCTGCTCACGCTGGTCACCGAGGTGGGGGTGCGGTTGCCGGCCGCGCTCACCGCGACCGGCCTGTCGATCCTGGCCTACCTGCCCGCCGAGCAGGTCCGCGCCGTGTTTCCGGACCGTGCGTCGTTCGTGGTGCGGACCGGGCGCGGACCGGACACCCTGCCCGCGCTGCGCCGCGACCTGGCCACCGTCCGGCGCCGTGGGTGGGCCGTCGAGGACGGCCGGGTCTCCGCGGGGACGGCGTCGGTCGCCGCCGCGGTCTTCGACCACAACGCGCGGCCGATCGCCGCGGTCGGCGTCACCTTCGGGCACCGGTGTGCTGACGACGCCGCCCCGGTTGCCGATCCGACGATCGGAATCGACGGCTGCAACGGTGAATTCGCGGACCTCGCCGAACCGGTGCGGCGCAGCGCCCGGGAGTTGACCGCGGCCATCGGCGGCCGCTTCGTGACGGATGTCTAAAGGTCTCTAGCGGCTGTGCTAGTCTCTAAAGTTATCTAAAAGGGTCTAAAGACGGGCGGTACATTGGTCAATCCGTTCCGCCCGTCGTTCGGGGTGACCCCGCCCCTACTGGCCGGTCGCGACTCCGAGATCCTCGCGTTTGGTGACGCCCTTGACTCCGGGCCCGGATCGCCGGGCCGCGCGACTCTCTATACGGGGGTCCGCGGCATCGGGAAGACTGTCATGCTCAACGAGGCCGAGACGCAAGCACGGCAACGTGGCTGGGTCACCGTCAGTGAGACAGCCATCCCCGGCATGATCGACCGGCTCACGTTGCATCGACTCCCGGAAGTCGCCACCACGCTGGAGCTGTCGTCGAGCGGACGGCAGGTGACCGCGGTCGCCCTCCCTTTCCAGCTGGGCGGCCTCACCTGGCAAACCTCCGCTACAGAGCACCGCCCAGACTTGCGTGCTCAACTCACGGCGCTCACCGATCATCTTGCCCTCCATCGCACCGGGCTGTTGCTGACCGTTGACGAACTGCACCGCGCTGACCGGGCTGGTCTGCGGGAACTGGCGGCCACCATTCAGCATTGCTTCCGAGAAGAACGCCCGATCGCCTTTGCTGGTGCTGGGCTGCCGACGGCAGTAGCGGACCTGTTCGAATGACGACGTCCTGACCTTCCTGCGTCGTGCCGACCGCTACCACCTCGGCGCGGTCGACAACGCCGACGTGGCCGATGCGCTCCGCACTCCACTCAACGACACGGGCCACAGCATCACAGACCCCGCACTTGAAGTGGCTGCCGTCGGCACCGGCGGGTATCCCTTCCTCATCCAGCTGGTCGGATTCTGGATGTGCAAAATCGCCGACGCCAATGCCTCCGCCGTGGGCACCTCGCTGATCGATGACGTCGCGGCGTCCGCCGGCGTGCAGGCGGCACGGCGTCGACTCGGGTCGCTGATTCACCAACCCGCGCTACAGGACCTCTCTCAGATCGACCGAACTTTCCTGGCCGCGATGGCCGTCGACGAAGGTCCTTCTCGTATGGCCGATCTCGCAGCCCGATTGAATGCCGACGCCAACTATGTCTCCCAATATCGGCTGCGACTCATCGCGGCCGACATGGTCCATTCCGCCGGGCACGGCTACGTCGATTACACGCTGCCCTATCTCCGCGACTACCTTCGCGAGCACGCCGCAAGCACAGGGCTTTGATCATTCATGACTTCCGGACATACCGACCGCTGGCCGCGGCCAAGACAATTCCGCTGACTGACCGTCATGGTCGCCTTCGCGTCATGTCGACGCCCAGCGCGATGACACCGTCGTTGTCGGACCAAAGGTGGTCGCCGCCGCGAAAGGTCGCTCCGCCGAAGGTGATGTCGACGTCGCGTTCGCCGGCACCGGTCTTGCTGCTCTTCCGAGGGGTCGTGCCCACTGCCTTCACCCCAAGATCCAACTCGGCCAGCAGATCACTGTCCCGGACGGCGCCGTTGATGACGAGCCCGGCCCAGCCGTTGTCGACGGCCAGTTGGGCGATGACGTCACCCGACAGCGCCGTGTGCACGGATCCGCCGCCGTCGACGACCAGGACACCGCCGCCCCCGGGGGTGGACAGGATGGACTTGAGCAGCGCGTTGTCCTGGAAACAGCGGACGGTGGTGATCGGGCCGTCGAAGGCATGCCTGCCGCCGTACTGGATGAAGCGAGTCTCGCAGACCTGGAGATCCTCGCCGTGTTCGTCGTAAAGGTCCGCGGTCGAGATCGTCATGATTC
Source organism: uncultured Actinomycetota bacterium (assembly GCA_963709895.1). Taxonomy (GTDB): domain Bacteria; phylum Actinomycetota; class Actinomycetes; order Mycobacteriales; family Nakamurellaceae; genus Nakamurella. Next base: position 621,492 of record CAVPYD010000029.1, read on the forward strand.
CTACTCTGCCGTGTGCCGCTCCGCGCGGCAGCCCGACCGGCCCGCACCTCCGTGCGTGTCGCTCGCCGTCGCGGTCGTCGTGGCGCGGACTCACGGATGGAACGGACGCAGCGGATCACCTTTCGGGGCGCGGATGAATTCGTTCACTCGCGTCACTTGATTCCCACAACCGCGACCTTGACGCCGCGCCGTCGACGTTGATCCGCGCCGCTGCAGTCTCACTCAACACTGGCGGTAGCGCGGACCTTCCCGACGGTGCGACTTGCAGGCCGATCGTTGACCCGGCGGGACGACCGCCCGATCAGTTGCTCGACGTTCGTCTTCCGTCAACCCTCCCCAAACACCGTAATTTTCTCGCACCGCGATCGCGTGCGCCGCGGCATGCCTGGATCACCGGGCATTCGGCGCAGATCGCTTTCGCGCGTTCCTCGCGTTCCAGTCGGGTCGGTCCACGCTCGTTCCACGGGTGAAAGAAAACGGAACTGGCCATGCCGCGGCAGGCGGCTTCGAGCTGCCACGCCCACTCCGCCTCACTGCGCCCAGGCAACCGGTCGAGGTAGCTCACACAGGCTTCCTGTAGGTGGGACTCGGATGACGAGCAGGTGGGATGGCGGCAGTTCCGTCATCGCTCCCGAAGAACCGCCAGGACCGGACTCGGCCGGGCTAAACCGTGACAAACCGGGAAGAGTGTGACACGCGGCACAGCATCTGGCCAGAGGGTCGGCACGAATTTTTTGTGATTCGGACTTTTCGCCTGATAGCGACCGGATCGCCGCAGTGAAACAATGGCCGACGCAGCCACATGATCGGAGGTCCGCGGCGATGAAATGTGCGGCACTCGCATCATTCTGTCGTCCGGTGATTACTGAGCCCTCAGTTATCCGAGCCTGACGCCGGCCATCCCGCCGTCGACAGCGAGCAGCGTGCCGGTGGTGGCCGACGACAGCGGGCTGGCCAGATAGGCGATGGCGTAGGCGACTTCGGCGGCCGAGACCAAGCGGCCCATCGGTTGGCGCGCCCGCAGCGCCGCGGCCGCAGCGGCGGCATCCGGCGCCTGGTCGAGCAGCCGACCCACCCACGGGGTGTCGGCGGTGCCGGGGGTGACGGCGTTGACCCGGATCCCGTCCTTGAGGTGGTCGGCCGCCATCGCCAGGGTCAACGCCGCCACCGCACCCTTGCTGGCCGCATACACCGCCCGTTGCGGCACGCCGACCGACGCGACCACCGAGCAGGTGTTGACGATCGCGGCATGGCCGGATCGCCGCAGATACGGCAGCGCGGCCCGGCTGACCCGCGCGATGCCGACGACGTTGACATCGAGGACCCGGTGCCACTCGTCGTCCGGGTTCGCCGCGACGTCGCCGGTGGCGCCGATGCCGGCGTTGTTGACGACAATGTCGATGCCGCCCAGCTTTTCGGCGACCTGGGTGATCGCTCTGCTCGACCCCGGGGGTGAAGGTGACGTCACAGGTCACCACATCGCGGCCACGCCGTCTCCGGTGGGGACATCGCGATCCAGGATCGCGACGCGCGCTCCGCGCTCGGTCAACAATGCGGCGGTGGCCGCCCCGATGCCGCTGCCGCCACCGGTCACCACCGCGACGAGTCCGTCGAATTCGCTCATGTCATCCTCGGATCGATATGGATCTTGGGTCCGTCACCGGCGCCGGCCGGGCGCCACCCGCCGAGCACGGCGCCCGCCTCGTGCAGGCCGACGGTGGCGGCGACGAGCGGCCGGGGGTCGACCGCACCGGAGGCGTACTGCTCGATCGTCCCGGCCAGACCCGTTGACGCGCTGAGGATTCCCACCGCGGTGACATCCTTCAGCGCCACCGTCCTGGTGTCGATCCGGCTGGGTGTGCCGGCCAGACCGACGTAGACGACCCGCTTCCCGGGTTCCACCAGCTCGACGGCCAGCGCGGGCGCGTCGGGCGATGTCGACGCGTCGATGACGGCGTCCCACGGCAGCACCGGCAGGTCGGCGGCGGACCACACACCGGGAAAGCCCAGGGCGCGGGCGAAGGCCAGCGACCGCTCCGTCACGCCCAGCAGGTGCACCTCGGCACCCCCCGCACGCGCCAGCTCGGCGACCAGCAGGCCGATGGTGCCGGGGCCGATGACCAGCACCCGATCGCCGGGATCGAGCTGCGCGGCGCGCACGGACCGCAGCGCGCTGCCGCCCGGTTCGACCATCGCCCCGGCGACCGCGTCGACGCTGTCCGGCAGCGGGTGCAGCGCGCTGACCGGGAGCGCGAGCTGTTCGGCGAGCGCGCCGGGAAACCCTCCCCTGATACCGATCTCGTACCGGTCCCGGCAGACGTGCTGCAGGCCGGAGCGGCAACGTCGGCAGCGGCCGCAGCCCAGCATGGTGTCGCCGGTGGTCCGGCGGCCCGACCCAGGCCGGGTCGACGCCGTCACCGACGGCGGCAACGGTGCCGCACCACTCGTGCCCGATGCGCATCGGATAGCTGGCGAAACCGTCGTGCAGGTAGGGCATCTCGCCGGTGAAGAACTCGACGTCGGTGCCGCACACGCCGACCCGTTGCACGTCGACGACGACCTGCCCCGCGGCGGCAACCGGCGGGTCGACATCCTGGACCTCCGACTGGCGCGGCCCGGTGATCACGAACGCCTTCATGCCCGGTGACCGGTCATCGGGGGCGACCGCCCGCTGGTGCGCGGATGCGCGTGCGGCAACATTCCGGGCTCCGTGGGTTCTCGGGGTCGCGCGGCTGGGCACGGCTGGGCTCGGTCGGGACGGGCACGGAGGACAGGACAGGACAGGACACCTAGATTCTGGCCCGCGGAGGCGGATTGCGTCCGGCGAACCGGTTTTCTCCGGTGCCAGGGCTCCGCTCGGATCGAGGTCGGCTGCCTACACTGCGAATCCGGGCCGCAGAGTGTTTCACCGATGGAAGGCACGCCGGATGGCTGAGCAGCGCAGCTCCCAGTGGTACGCCGGCGACGACCGCAACGCCTACATCCACCGGGCCTGGATGCGCCGCGGGCTGCCGGGTCGCGCCTTCGACGGCCGCCCGCACATCGCCATCGCCAACACCGCATCGGACCTGACCCCGTGCAACGCGCATCTGGACGAGGTCGCGCAGAGCGTCAAACAGGGCGTCTGGGAGGCCGGCGGCATGCCGCTGAACCTGCCGGTGGTGTCGCTCGGCGAGACGCAGGTCCGGCCGACCGCGATGCTGTGGCGGAACATGGCCGCGATGGCCGACCGAGGAGATGCTCCGGGCCAACCCGATCGACGGGGTCGTCCTGCTCGGCGGCTGCGACAAGACGATCCCGGCGCTGCTGATGGCCGCCGCGTCGGTGGATCTGCCGGCGGTGGTGGTGCCCGGCGGTCCGATGCTGACCGGCACCTTCCGCGGCCGGCCGCTCGGCTGCGGCACGGACGTCTGGCGGCTCTCGGAGGAGGTGCGCGCCGGCACCCTGTCGCAGGAGCAGTTCCTGCGGTCGGAGTCGTCGATGATCCGCAGCCGGGGCCACTGCAACACCATGGGCACCGCCTCGACGATGGGGCTGCTCGCCGAGGCGCTCGGGACCGTCATTCCCGGGCTGGCCGGCACGCCGGCACCGGACAGCCGACTGCTGGAAGGCGCTCACGACACCGGACGGCTCGCGGTGGAGCTGGTCGCGGCGGGCCGCCGACCGTCGACGGTGCTGACCCGCGGGTCCTTCCGCAACGCGATCGTCGCGCTCGCCGCGATCGGCGGCTCCACCAACGCCGTCGTCCACCTGCTGGCGATCGCGGGCCGCGCCGGGGTCGCCGCTGACCCTGGACGACTTCGACACGCATCGGGCGCCGGCGTCCCGCTGCTGGTCGACCTGCAGCCGGCCGGCCGGTTCCTGATGGAGGACTTCCACCGCGCCGGCGGACTGCTCGCCGTGCTGCGCGAGGTCCGCGATCTGCTCGACCCGTCCGCGCTGACCGTCACCGGCCGCCCGCTGGTCGACTACCTGGACGACGCGCCGATCTGGGACGCCGAGGTGATCCGGAGCCGCACCGCACCGCTGCAGCCCGACGCCGGGATCGCCGTGCTGTACGGCAACCTCGCGCCGTCGGGGGCCGTCATCAAGCCGGCCGCCGCCTCGCCGGCAACTGCTGCAGCACCGCGGCCGGGCCGTCGTCTTCGACTCCGATCGAGGACATGCGCGCACGGCATCGACGACCCCGACCTCGACGTCGACGCCGACTCGGTGCTGGTCCTGCGCGGCTGCGGGCCGAAGGGGTATCCGGGCATGCCGGAGGTCGCCAACATGCCGCTGCCGGCCAAGCTGCTGAAGGCCGGGGTGCGGGACATGGTGCGGATCTGCGACGGCCGGATGAGCGGCACCGCGTACGGCACGGTCGTGCTGCACGTCGCCCCGGAAGCCGCGGCCGGCGGGCCGCTGGGCCTGGTGCGGACCGGCGATCCGATCGTGCTGGACGTCGCGGGGCGGCGGCTGTACGTCGACATCCCGCAGGCGGAGCTGGCTTCGCGGGCACCTGACACCGCCACCGTCGCCGGATTCGCCGCACCGACCCGGGGCTGGGAGCGGCTGTACGTCGACCACGTGCAGCAGGCCGACACCGGCGCGGACCTGGACTTCCTGGTCGGGTCCAGCGGCGACAGGGTCAGTCGCGAGTCGCACTGATCATCGGCGTTCCAGGTCGAAGAGGTTGGTGCGACTGGTCGCTCGGGATCCAGCCGTCACCAGGAGCTGGGTATTCCGGTGAGATCGGCGATGAACACACCCATGTCGTGACGCAGCTGGGCGAACACATCGGCGAATTGCGTCGTGACGTCGACCGCCGGCGGGTCCGCGGCAACCGTTGCCGAGGCTGCGGTGGTGGGGCCAGTGGTGGGGGCGGTGGTGGTGGCCGGAACCGTTGCTGGGGCGGCACTCTCGGCATCGAGGAGCGCACTGGCGGTGGCCGTGGCGGTGGAGCGCATGGTGTCGTAGTCCGCGCCGTTCGAGGTCTGCAGGATCGCCACGAAGTACTCGTCGGTCCAGCCGACCGAATGGATCTGAACCTGATCGGACGACCCGACATCGGTCCAACCCTGCTTCGATCCGTGCTCGCCGGTGAGAGCGTTCATCCCGAAGTCCTGGTCGAATCCGTCCGACCCGGTGGGCGCCACGTTGGCCATGGCGTCCATCAACAGCGGCGCGACCTGCGGATCGTTGGACATCTCGAAGAGGAATTTCGCCTCGTCATCTGCGGTGATCAGCTCCCAGCCCCAGTCGTGCGGGCCCGTCTTCGGCCCGTTGCTGGTGTGCTCCAGGCCGTACCGCGCGGCAATGGTCGGCACGATGTCGGTGTTCCACAGCGAGGACTCGATGCTGTCATCGGAGTTGATGATCATGGTGCGCAGCGTCCGCGCCATGGAGTCGCCCGGCAGGCCGCCGGCCTGCAGCTCGTAGTAGGCGACGGTGAACAGCTTGACGATCGATTCGGAGATGTACTGCTCGTCGCCACCGCTCTGGGCCACCAGCTCGCCGGTTGGTCCGGTCGACCACTGCCACGCTCTGCTCGATGCCGTCGGCCGCCGCCGCGGCGACCGCACGTGTCCACCGCGGACTGCTCGGGTTGGCGGCCGTCACCGGCGCGGCCATCAGCAGCGTCGCACCCACGCTGACCGCCAGTGCAGCGAGTGCGCGGCGGACCATCATCGGCCGGCCGTGGGCCATCGGGTGCTCTCCATCGACGCCGAGCCTGCCAGCTCCGGGCGGTGATCGGGAAATCCGCTGCTCGGCCCCGGCGCAGCTCCCGGCTAGTCTCGGGGTCTGCAGGTGTTCGGCGAGCACCTGCGCCAGCGTTCGGCTGGGCACGCCGGCCAGGTGGTCGATCTGGGTGCGGCAGGAGAATCCGTCGGCCAGCACGATCGCGTCGGGCGGCCGGTCACGCAGCGCCGGCAACAGGGAGGTCTCGGCGACGGCCACCGACATCTCGTAGTGGCCCTTCTCCATGCCGAAGTTGCCGGCCAGCCCGCAGCAGCCGGCCAGTACCGTCAGCTGGGCACCGGCGGTCTCGAGCAGCCGGCGGTCGGTCGCGAAGCCCATCACCGAATGGTGGTGGCAATGCGGTTGGACGATCAGCTGGACCCCGGCGAGATCGGGCGGCCGCCAGGCGGCCTCGGTGCCGTCCTTGCTGGCGAGGACTTCCGCGAGGGTGCGGGTGGCCGCGGCGACGTCGTGCGCGCGTGGATCGTCCGGCAGCAGGTCCAGCAGATCGGACCGGAGTACCGCCGTGCACGACGGCTCCAGCCCGACAATCGGAATGCCCTGTGCCGCATACGGTCCCAGGACGTCCAGCAACCTGCGCAACCGCTTCTTCGCACCGTCCAGCTGGCCGGTGGTGATCCAGGTGAGCCCGCAGCACGCCGAGCCGTCCGGCACGACCACCCGGTACCCGGCGTGCGTCAGCACCGCGGCCGCGGCACTCGCGGTCGCCGGGTTGAGCGCGTCGGTGAAGGAATCGGCCCACAGCACCACCGGATCCCCGGTGCTGCCTGGCCGGGCGGTGGCGCGCCGGCGCCGCCAGTGGCGGCGGAAGGTCTCGGGCGCCAAACGTGGCACGTCGCCGCCGAGGATCGATCCCGCCGGCGCCGAGCACGGGCTTGACCAGCCGGTTGACGGCCAGCGCCCGGTTCAGCACGGCCGGGCCGACCCGTCCGGTTCGGCCGATGGCCGCCAGCCAACTCGGCAACCGGCCCAGCGTGTAGTGGCTGGCGGGCCGCCGCTTGCCGCGGTAGGTCCGGTACAGCACCTCCGACTTGTACCTGGCCATGTCGACGCCGGCCGGGCAGTCGCTGGCGCAGGCCTTGCAGGACAGGCACAGATCGAGCGACTCCTGTACCTCGGGAGCGGACCAGTGCGAGATCTCCGATCCGTTGGTCAATTCCTGCAGCACCCGCGCGCGCCCGCGGGTGACGTCCTTCTCGTCCTTGGACGCCAGATATGACGGGCACATGAATCCGCCGGCCGCCGAGGAGTCGGCGCGGCATTTCCCGACGCCGACGCAGCGGTGCACGGCCTTGGTGAAATCCCCGTCGTCGTCGAGGAACCGGAATCCGCCGATCGACGGCAGCGGCGGGCGCCTTCGGGCGCCGCAGGTCCGCGTCGATGGGCGCCGGGCGGACCATCACCCCGGGATTGAGCAGGTCGTCGGGGTCGAACACATCCTTGATGCCCGCGAAGACCTCGATCAACTCCGCCGAATACATGATCGGCAGCAGTTCGCTGCGCGCCCGGCCGTCCCCGTGTTCGCCGGAGCACGACCCGCCGTGCCGCACCACCAAGCGGGCGGCCTCCCCCATGAATTCCCGAAAGACCCTGCTGCCCTTGTGCAGTGGAAGATCGATCCGGATGTGCAGGCACCCGTCGCCGAAATGCCCGTACGGAATTCCGGTCAACCGGTGGGATGTCAGCAGATTCTCGAACTCCCGCAGGTAGGCCCCCAGGTTGGCCGGCGGCACCGCGGCGTCCTCCCAGCCGGGCCAGGCCTCATGACCGTCGGGCGTGCGCCCGGCCAGACCGGAACCATCGGCACGGATCTGCCACATGGTGCCGGCGACCGGGCCGGAGGGCAGGATCGCCGCATCGAGCGCAGCTGCGTCGCGAACCATCAGACCCGCCGAAGCCGTTGCCTCGTCAAGAGTCTCGCCGCCGACCTCGATCATCAGCCAACCCGCGCCGCGCGGCAGGTCCGGCACGGCCGCGCGGCCCTTCGCGGCGCGCACGACGTCGACCAACCGGGCGTCCAGTCCTTCGACGGCCAGCGGGCGGTGCGTCAGCAGCGCGGGGACGGCGTCGGCGGCCGCCGCCATGTCCGGGTAGCCGAGTACCAGCAGCATCCGCGCGGGGCTGATCCGGACCAGCCGCACCGTGGCGTCGAGGAAGACGCCCAGCGTCCCCTCGGTTCCCACCAGTGCCTTCGCCAGGTCGCGGCCGTTCTCCGGAAGCAGGTGCTCGAGCGAGTAGCCGGAAATCTGCCGGCCGAAGGTGCCCAACTCGGTTCTGATCACCCCGAGGTGATCGTCGATCAGCGTGTTCAGGCCCGGAACCTGTTGCGGACCATCGGTGGTGCTGATGCGCCGGCCACGGCCGTCGATCATCGTCAGCGCGCTCACGTTGTCGGCGGTGCGCCCGTACGCGACCGCGTGTGGGCCGCACGCGTTGTTGCCGATCATGCCGCCGAGCGTCGCCCGATTCTGGCTGGACGGATCTGGGCCGAACCGGAGACCGTGCGGCAGCGCCCGGGCCTGCAGGCTGGACAGCACCACACCGGGTTCGACGAGCGCCGTGCGGCTGCCGGCGTCGAACTCCAGCACCCGGTTCAGGTGCCGGGCGAAGTCGATGACGATGCCGGGACCGATCGCGTTACCGGCGATGGACGTGCCGCCGCCGCGGCAGGTGACCGGGGTGCCGGTGGCCTGGCTGAACTCCAGGGTGGCCAGCACGTCGTCGACGTCCAGCGGCTCGACCACCACCGCGGGCAGCACCCGGTAGTTGCCGGCGTCGGAGGAGTACTCGGCCCGGCGCCGGGTGCCGCCGGACACCGCCCCGCGGACCGACCGCTGGAGTTGCCTGGCGAGACTGGTGTCCACGACCGGCATTCTCCCGCCGCAGTCCTCGATCAGCTGATCTTGGGGGGGATCACCGCTTGGGGACCGGGAAGGGTCGCGCAGACCTCTCCAGGTCCCCAGCTGGTGATCAACCGTCTCACCCGGCAGGGGCCCCGACCCCGGCTGTTTGCCCCGGGCTCAGCAGGGCCAGGTCTCGAGCCCGGCCACACCCTCGGCGCGGGCAGCGTTCATCACCGCGTCCGCCACCATCCGGGCCAGCCCCGGGGTGAACGGGTCCGGGACGATCCGGTCGGCCGTCGCCCGGCCGGGGACAGCGGCGCAGATAGCGCCGGACGCCGCGACCTTCATGCCCTCGGTGATCCGCCGGGCGCCGCAGTCCAACGCGCCCAGGAAGATGCCCGGGAAGGCCAGCACGTTGTTGATCTGGTTGGGGTAGTCGCTGCGGCCGGTGGCCACCACGGCGGCACCGCGGCGCGCCGCCTCCCGCGGGTCGATCTCCGGGGTCGGGTTGGCCAGCGCGAAGATGATCGGCTGCGGCCCCATCGACTCGACGAGAGCCGGATCGACAGAGCCACCCGAGACGCCGATGAACACGTCGGCACCGGCCATCGCGTCGGCCAGCGATCCGCTGATGCCACGGGGATTGGTCATCGCCGCCATCTCGGCCTTGACCGGGTGCAGGTTGTCCCGGCTGGGATGCAGCACGCCCTTGGAGTCGACCACGATCAGGTCGCGCACCCCGGCGGCGTGCAGGATCTTGGCGCACGCGATCCCGGCGGCGCCCGCACCCGCGACGACCACCTTGAGGTCGACCATCACCCGCTGGATCACCGACGCGGCGTTCATCAGGGCGGCGAGCACGACCACCGCGGTGCCGTGCTGGTCGTCGTGCATCACCGGGATGTCAAGCGCCTCGGTCAGCCGCTGCTCGACCTCGAAGCACCGGGGCGCGGAGATGTCCTCCAGGTTGATCGCGCCGAACGACGGGGCGATGGCCTTGACCGCGGCGACGATCCCGTCCGGGTCGGTGGTGTCCAGCACGATCGGCACCGAGTCGAGCCCGGCGAACGCCTTCATCAGCGCCGACTTGCCCTCCATCACCGGCAGGGCGGCCTTCGGGCCGATGTCGCCGAGGCCCAGCACCGCGGTGCCGTCGGAGATGACCGCGACGACCCGGGACGCCCAGGTGTACGCGCGCGCGGCGGCGGGTTCGCGGGCGATCAGGCTGGACACCCCGGCGACCCCGGGGGTGTACAGCATCGACAGGTCGCGCCGGTCGGCGATGGGCGCTCGCAGCTCGATGCTCAGCTTCCCGCCAAGGTGGGCGGTGAGCACGTCGGCCTCGGTGAAGGCGGCCGGGCCGGCAGCGGAGGTTCCGGGCTGAGCGTCCGCCGCAGCATGGGCCACACCGTTGACGGGGATGACGGCGCCGCTCAGGTCCTCCTGAAGGACGGTGTGGTTGACCGCGACGCGTTGGTTCACTGCGTGGTTCGTGGCGGCGTGGTTGTTGGCAGTGTGAATCGGGCTGTGGTTGGTGCTGTGGCTCATATCAGCGTGGTTCTTTTCGGTGTGGTGGTGCGCGCGGGTGGTGGCATGCGCACCGGACGCGGGGCTGGGCACCTCGCTGCTCGTCACCGGCGCGGGGATGCGGTGGGCGGGCGTTGGCAGCGTGTCGGCAGGCATGGGCAATGGCTGGGGCATGGTCGGCTCCGAGATCGAGCCCGGGTGACATCATCCCGGGACTGGGCGCTGTGCAGTCGCAACGGCAGGCAGCCGTGCGTTACCAGAGCCGGGATGCGGGCGACGTGTGCGCGCTCCGCATCCGAGCCATGATCGACCTGCAGGTTCGGCGTCGCGGTGGGACGTTCGCCTGCTGGTCGGCGCCCTGATCGGTCCATCGGGCTGGTCGGGTGAATCGCGGGTGATGCGGGACCACCTGTGATCATGCCCGATGTCGACGACCAGATGGACCACTTGATCGATCGAGAGACCTCAGGTGTCTCCGAACGGGCGATCCATCCGGCACGCCAGGTGGTACGGGAAACCCGGTCAACGGCCAGCTGGGGGTCAGCCGGCCGTCGCCCCCAGCTCGGCGGCCTGGGTGCTGATCACCTTCGCCAGCGCCAGGTCCGCGCTGGTCACGCCGCCCTCGGAGTGCGTGGACAGCACGAACAGCACGTCCCGCCAGCGAATGTCGATGTCGGGGTGATGGTTGGCCGCTTCCGCTGCGATGGCCACCGCGTCGACGAGGCCGATCGCCGTCGGGAAGTCCGGCGCGGAGAACTGCGCCCGGATCGAGTCGCCGTCACGCGTCCAGCCGGACAATCCGGCCAGTGCCTCGTCGATCTCGGAGGATTCCAGCAGCTGCGTCATGGGATCCACGCTGCCGGTGCGCCGGCTCCCGGTCAAGGGCCGGGACTGGGCGAGCATGGCCCGGCGCGGTCGACCGGCCCTGGGGTGCTCGAGCTGCCGCGCTGATGACGCCGCGTCACCGATAGGATCCGCGATTATGCAGGTTCGCGAACTGATCGTCCCCGGCGCTTTCGAATTCACTCCCACCCAGCACGGCGACGACCGCGGGCTGTTCCTGGAGTGGTTCAAGGTCGACAAGCTGCAGGAGGCGATCGGCCACCCGCTGACCCTCGCGCAGGCCAATCTCTCGGTGTCCCGGGCCGCATCGCTGCGCGGCGTGCACTTCGCGGACGTCCCGCCGGGGCAGGCCAAGTACGTCACCTGCCCGCGGGGCGCGGTGCTCGATTACATCGTCGACATCAGGGTCGGCTCGCCCACCTTCGGTGAGGTGGACGTTGTCAGGCTGGATACCGAGCACCGTCGTGCGGTCTACCTGCCGGAGGGCCTCGGCCACGCGTTCCTGGCGCTGGAGGACCATTCGACGCTGACCTACCTGTGCTCGACCGGGTACGCGCCGGGGCGCGAGCACGGCATCAACCCGGTGGATCCCGACCTCGGTCTGCCGCTGCCGGGCGGGATCGACTTCATCCTGTCGGACAAGGATCGGGACGCCCCCACCCTGGCCCAGGCAGCCGAGTCGGGGTTGCTACCCAGCTGGGAAGTGTGTCGCAAGTACGTGGCCGAACTCAGCTGACCTGCGGCCACCCCACCGCACCACGGATCGGTCCGATCGAGCCAGCCAACCCGGACAGTCAGTGCCGGAGAAAACCGCAGAGGTGGAAACCCGATGTACCAGCACAGGATCGCGCTGATCAGGCATGGGCAGACGGAGTGGAGCGCCTCCGGCCAGCACACGTCGACAACCGACATCGACCTCACCGACGAGGGTGTCCATCAGGCGATGACGATCCCCAGCCTGCTCTGGGGCCTGGGCCTGGTGCCGACCACGGTGTGGAGCAGCCCGCGGCTGCGGGCGCAGCGCACGGCGTCGTTGGCCGGACTGGAGATCGACGAGATCGTGGACGATCTCCAGGAGTGGCATTACGGCGAGTACGAGGGCATCACCAGCAAACAGATCCGGGTCGGGAACCCCGGCTGGTCGGTGTTCACCGAGGGCGCCCCGGGCGGGGAGAGCCCCGAGGAGGTCGCCGCCCGCGCGGACCGGGTGCTCAGCCGCGCCCGGGTGGCGCTCGAGGACGGGGACGTCGCACTGGTCTGCCACGGACACATGTCGCGGTCGCTGGCGGTGCGGTGGGTGGGTCTGCCGATCGCCGCCGGCGGGTTGCTGCTGATGAACCCCGCCGCGATCACCGTGCTGGGGACCTACCACGAGAAGCCGTGCATCGAGCACGCCAACGTTGTCCCGTTCAAGCCACCGGCCCTGAAACCCTCCTCGACCGCCACCGGCCAGCACAAGGTCGTCCCGTCGGGCGCCGTCGAGGACGTCGAGCTGGGGCATGCCTGACCCGCGCATCAGGCCGATCGCGCCGGCCGACGTCCCGGCCGTCACCCAGCTCGTCTACGACCTGGCCGAGTACGAACGGCTCCGCGAGGAATGTCATCTGACCGAAGAGCAGCTCAGCGCCGCGCTCTTCGGGCCGCAGCCTGCGCTGTTCGGCCTGGTCGCCACGCAGAGCGCGGGCGACACCCAGCACGGCATCGTCGGCTACGCGTTGTACTTCCTGAACTTCTCCACCTGGGAGGGCGTGCACGGCATCTACCTTGAGGACCTGTACGTCCGTCCCGACCAGCGCGGATCCGGCCTTGGCAAGGCCTTGCTGGTCGCCCTGGCGGAGATCGCCGACGAGGGCGGTTTCGCCAGGGTCGAGTGGTCGGTGCTGAATTGGAACACCCCGTCGATCGACTTCTACCGGGCGCTCGGCGCGGTTGCGATGGACGGCTGGACGGTCTTCCGGCTCACTGGTCCGGCTCTGGCGCGAACGGCGCGGGGAACTGGTTGATCCACTCGTTGGCGGGCCGGCTGATCAGCAATCCGCCGGTGGCGCCGCCCATCAGGATCAGCAGGATCCCCCAGATCAGCTGGCCGCTCGGCGCGATCAGCCAGATCCCGATCGCGATCATCACGATCTGGGTCAGCAGGCTCGGGGTTCGTCCCCAGCGCCGGCCACGCAGCACCGCAGTGCCGCACGCGGCGATCAGCGCGGCGATGACCAGGTAGTACATCCCCTGCGCGGCCAGCTGGCCGAACGGTGCGGCGGCGGTGAGCCCGGAGACCACGGTGAACCCGGCCAGCACCAGCACGCCGAAAGCCTCCACCAGCACCAGCAGCCCCGCCAGCGCGACCGGCGGTGGCGGCGGGATGGTGATCGGGGGCGGGTCGACGGGAACGCTCACCCGCGCCAGGGTACCGACGCGCTGCGGTCGAGCATCCAGGTTCGGTCCTCTGCGCGCCGGCGGAAGGACTGAAACCGGCGGCCGGGCGGGGGGCACACCCGGCCCCGACGTGACCAACTCGGCATCCCCGATCCGGGGCGGTCAGCCCCGGCGGGCGCCAGATTCGACGTAGGCTGCCCGACGATGCGTGCTTTGCTGATTGTCAACCCTCATGCGACGTCGACCAACGAACGACGGCGCGACCTGCTCGCGCACGCGCTGGCCGGCGAGCTGTCCCTGCGGGTGGCGCACACCGAGAGCCGCGGGCATGCCGCACACCTGGCAGCCGCGGCGGCGGACAGCGGGGTCGACCTGATCGTCGTGCACGGCGGCGACGGCACGGTCAACGAGGTGGTCAACGGCCTGATGTACCGCGGGGTGCGGCCCGATTCCCCGCTGCTGGCGGTCGTTCCGGGTGGGTCGACCAATGTCTTCGCCCGCGCGCTCGGGGTCGACGCCGACCCGACCCTGGCCACCGAACAGATCCTGGAGGCGCTCGCCGCCCATCGGCTCAGGCTGGTTTCGCTCGGCCGGGCCGACGACCGCTACTTCACCTTCAATGCCGGGCTCGGCCTGGACGCCGAGGCGGTGCACGCGGTGGAGAAACGTCGGCACGGGGGCAGTCCGATCTCGAACTTCATGCACTTCCGGATGACGGTGTCCGGGTACTTCCGCTCCGACCGCAAGCACCCCAGGATGACCGTCGAGCTGCCCGGCCGCGACCCGATCGAAGGCGCCCACCTGGCGTTCGTGTCCAACGTCGATCCGTGGAGCTACTTCGGCCAGCGCCCGGTCCGGACCAACCCAGGCACCTCGCCGTGGGGCGGGCTCGGAGTGTTCACCATGACGAAGATGAGCCCGCCGGTCGCGCTCCGGGCATCGGCCGAGATCCTGCGCGCAAACCCCAGCGGCAAGAGCTCGAAGTCGATCATCCGGGCGCAGGACGTGGACTGGGTGACGGTGCGCTGCAAGGAGCCTGTCGACCTGCAGGTGGACGGCGATTACCTCGGCACTCGGTCAGAAGTCGAGTTCGTCTCTGTACCGAACGCCCTGCGATTAGTACTGTAAGTCCGGAATGCATTGCACGACCGGCCAACATTTTGCCCACAGGTCTGGTCTGAATCGTGGTGACCAGGCATCATGGGCGGGGGAAGACAGCCACAACGACGTGACCTTTGTAACCCCGGCGTGACGAACCCTTGACAGTACCGTCTCATGTGAAACCATTCACAAGGTCGTTCGGTCAATCCGAGCGTGCCCGACTTCCCTCACTGACAACCGATACTCAGCCGGATCATGCCTCCGGCACCCGCACCAAGGAGTGCATACCCATGGACTGGCGTCACCGCGCGATCTGCCGCGACGAAGACCCGGAACTTTTCTTTCCGGTCGGCAACTCCGGCCCTGCCCTGCTCCAAATCGCCGAGGCCAAGGCCGTCTGCCAGCGTTGCCCCGTCACCAGCGAATGCCTGGCCTGGGCGTTGGAGACCGGCCAGGATGCCGGCGTCTGGGGTGCCATGAGCGAGGACGAGCGTCGCTCCCTCAAGCGTCGCCGGGCTCGGGCCCGGGCGCGCAGCCTGTAGGCCCGGGAGCGCCTGCCGGCAGCACAACCGCATCGTCCAGATCAGCCTGGTTCGGGATACCCGAACCAGGCTGATCTGACTGAGGGCTCTGGCTGGGGGCGCTGTCAGGGGGATGGCTTCGGGTTGCTGATTCGGATCAGCTCGCGGCTCAACTCCGCCCGCGCAACGGCACCACGATCCGCACCGCGGTCCCCCGCTCACCCTCTCGGTGGCACATCTCGATGGACCCGAGCAGCTCGGAATCCACCAGCGTGCGGACGATCTGCAATCCCAGCCCGGACGCCCGCTCCACGCTGAACCCCTCGGGCAGCCCCTGACCGTCGTCGGACACCACGATGTCGAGTTCCTTCGCGGACCTGTCGACGTTGATGGTGACCTGACCACCCCCCGTCTCCGGCCCGAACGCGTGCTGCAGGGCGTTCTGCACGATCTCGGCCAGCACCATCACCAGCGGCGTGGCCAGCTCTGCACCCAGAATGCCGAAGGTGCCCACCCGACGGACCCGGGCCGAGGTCTCGGCGGCCGCGACGTCGGAGATCATCGGCACCAGGCGGTCCACGATCTGGTCCAGGTCCACCCGGTCATCCGGCGAGGTGGACAGCGTCTCGTGCACCAGCGCGATGGACGCGACCCGGCGCATCGACTCGCTCAGCGCCTGCCGGACCGACGGATCAGCGGATCGCCGACCCTGCATGCGCAGCAGCGCCGCGACCGTCTGCAGGTTGTTCTTTACCCGGTGATGGATCTCCCGGATGGTGGCGTCCTTGGACAACAGCGCCCGGTCCCGTCGCCGCACCTCGGTCACATCCCTGACCAGCACCAACGCGCCCGACGGCCGGCCGTGCGGACGCAGCGGCAGCGCCCGGAACAGCACGGTCGCGGCCCGCGCCTCCACCTCCATGCGCAGCCCCGCGCGACCGTTGACCGCGCCGTTGATCCGCGCCGACAGCTCGGCGGCGTCGAACGGGTCATCGATCAGCGGCCGGGTCGAGCGCCGCCAACTCCTGGCCAAGCACCTCGCCGTTGTAGGCGAGCCGGTGGTAGGCCGACAGCGCGTTGGGGCTGACGTAGACGACCTTGCCGTCCGCGTCCAGCCGGAGCAGTCCGTCCCCGGCCCGTGGCCCGGTGTGCATCTCACCGGGGTGCTCGCTGGGCGGGAACGTGCCGTCCGCAACCATCTGGAACAGATCATCGGCGGCGTCGACGTACGCCGTCTCCAGCAGGCTCGCCTCCCGGCCGACCATGCTGCTGGTGTCCCGCTCGATCAGCGCGATGATGCCGTCCAGGTGCCGGACCGGGATGACCTCACGGCGGATCCAGGCGCCCGGGGCGTCCAGCGGCGGGGGTTCGGACATCACCCGCTCCTCCTCCCACGCGTGCCGGAGCAGCGGGAAGTCGGACGGCTCGATGGTGCCGGACACCTTGTCGTCGACGAAGGCGGTCACCCCGGTGGTGGGCCGGGCCTGGGCCGCGCAGATCATCACACCGGTGCCGGTCGGCACCCAGAGCAACAGGTCGGAGAAAGACAGATCCGCCAGCAGCTGCCATTCGGAAACCACCGCCTGCAGGCGGGCCACGGCCGATCCGGACAGGTCGCTGTGTTCGGCAAGCAGGTCGGACAGGGTCGACATCGCTGTTGGTCCCCGATCTTGGCGTCGGCGGGCCGGGGAGCGGGACGCGGTCCGTCACGGCCGGAGTTGCACGGTGGGTGCGAGAGATGGAGCAGGTACCGCCGCGACGGGCGGAGCGATCCGCGCCGACACCGCGGGGGTGCTAGGAGATCTCCGCGATCAGGTCACCCTCCTGGACCACGGTGCCCTCGGCGACGGTGATCTTGGAGACCGTGCCGTCCACCTCCGCGATCACCGGGATCTCCATCTTCATCGACTCCAGGATCACCAGCGTGTCGCCGTCCTCGACGGTGTCGCCCTCGGCCACCAGCACCTTGAAGACGTTGGCCACCATCTCCGCGCGTACCTCTTCGGCCATCGCCGTTCCTCTCCATCGGATCCGTCAGGTCCCCGCACACTGCCCGAGATCCTCGCGGGCCCGGCCATCGGACGCCCGCATCGGGTGTCGCCGGCGTCCGGCCGATCATCCCATCATCGGCGGGTGGTTGCGTGACACGGGACCACGCGGGCGGCCGGCGGCGGACGTGGCACGATGAACGTCGCACCCGCCCGGCCGTGCTGACGGTCCGGCGGACGGCGCCCAGCGCCACCGGCCTGGGACAGTCGAACGATGAACGGAGAGCCTCATGGGTAAGCGCGCACGCAAGAAGAAGGCACGCAAGAAGGGCGCGGCCAACCACGGAAAGCGGCCCAATTCCTGACCAGACAAGTCGGACCGCCGGAACGGCCGCCGGCACAGCACAGACATCGACCCCGCCCGGATCATCCGGACGGGGTCGTTCGTCGTGTGCAGCCTGGTACGCGGCCCGGGTCAACCCGCTGAGTTGATGTCCGGATCGCGCGGACGTTCTGCGGTCACGGTCAGCGTGCTGGTCGTCACCTGCAGCGAGGTTCCGTCCTCCTCGCGCAGCGCGGCCGACATGGTCGCCAGCCTCGCGACCAGCCGCACCCTGAGCCGTTCGGGGGCACGATCCCCGCCGCACTTGCTGTGCAGCAGGTGCTTGAGCTTCTCGTCGATGCCGGCCTCGACCAGGCACGGCGAGCAGTCGTCCAGGTGACGCTGGACGGCGGCCCGGTTCTCCGGGTCCAACTCGTCGTCCAGGAACAGCCACACGTCCCGCAGCACTTCGTCACAACGGCTTCCGTTGGACTTCTCCGGATCAGCGCCCGCCATTGCTCGGACCCACCTTTCCGCTCGTCCCCGACGGACAGTTGAACCGGTTCGCGCCCGCCGACCTGGGCAGGTTCGGCATCCTGACCAGCCGCCTCGGTCTCGACCGCGGCAGCTGCGACGGTCGCGGCAGGGCGCGGTGGACGGAGGAATCCCCGTTCCTTCGCATATTCCGTGAGCAGCTCACGGAGCTGCCGACGCCCGCGGTGCAGCCGGGACATCACAGTCCCCAGCGGGGTGCCCATGATCTCGGCGATTTCCTTGTACGCGAAGCCCTCGACATCGGCCAGGTACACGGCCAGCCGGAAGTCCTCGGGGAGCTCCTGCAGAGCTTCCTTGACATCCGAGTCGGGCAGCCGATCCAGCGCGTCCATCTCGGCCGACCGCAGCCCGGTCGAGGTGTGCGACTCGGCGGCCGCGAGCTGCCAGTCGGTGATCTCGTCGGTCGCCGAGACCACCGGCTGCCGCTGCTTCTTGCGGTAGCCGTTGATGTAGGTGTTGGTCAGGATCCGGTACAGCCAGGCGCGCAGGTTCGTGCCCTGGGTGAAGCTGCCGAAGGCGGCGAACGCCTTCAGGAACGTCTCCTGGACCAGGTCCTCGGCGTCGGCCGGGTTCCGGGTCATCCGCAACGCCGCAGCGTAGAGCTGATCCAGCAACGGCATGGCCTGGTCGGTGAACCGCTGCGCCAGGTCGTCGTCGGCGGCAGTCGTCGCCATCCGCGTCACCCCCCTCGCGCTGCCGATCGTCGGCGTAATGCCGCGAACCGCGTTGTCAGCGAGCACGGCGGTTGCGCCGAGCCGGGCGCGCCGACCCGCGGGGCGCCGCTGTGAGGGTACCTGGCGGGCC
The DNA here is from genome assembly GCA_963709895.1 of uncultured Actinomycetota bacterium. Lineage (GTDB taxonomy): Bacteria > Actinomycetota > Actinomycetes > Mycobacteriales > Nakamurellaceae > Nakamurella. Next base: position 640,114 of record CAVPYD010000029.1, read on the forward strand.
TGAGCGGGGGGTCGCCGCCGATCCGTCAGTGGCGGCGATACCGCCGGCCGGGTCACGACCTGGGGCATTGGCATGTGTCAGGACTCCCTTCCTGCTGGAGCCAACGCCGGTCGGAAGGGAGCTATTCCGGCGCCGTGTCCGGTTCTGGGACGTCGCAGCGGTCCGCGGCCGGCCGGTCGACCGCGCTGCGCGGGCGGATCAGTCCTGATCAGGCAGGGGTTCGAGGATCACCACGGGGATCTGCCGGTCGGTCTTCGTCTGGTACGTCGCGTAGTCCGGCCACACGTCGACCGCGCGCGCCCACCATTCCTCGCGCTCCCGACCGGTTGCGGTGTGCGATCGGTAGCGGCGCCTGACGGCCTTGTCCTGCAGCTCGACCACTGGGTCGGCCTGCAGGTTGAGGTACCAGACAGGATGCTTCGGCGCGCCGCCCAGCGACGCGATGACCGCGTACCTCTCGCCGTCGGTGACCCGCATCAGTGGCATCTTCCGGATGGCGCCGGTCTTGCGGCCTCGGGTGGACAGGATCACCACCGGCACTCCGCGCATGTCCCAGCGCTCCGCGCCGTCGGTGGCCTCGTACACGCGGACCTGTTCGTTGGCGCGTTCACTGGCGCCGGGGACGTGGGTGGGTTCGGCTGTCACGGCGGGCTCCTGGGCTGACGGGGCGGGGCGGGTGCGGGCGGGGCGGGTGCGGATGATCACGACTGCTGGCCTTTTCAGGCTGTTGCGCGACCCCAAAGGGCCGCAAGCCTTGATCATCCGACACCACCGGTGCGGCGCGGGTCGGTGGGTGGCCGTGGCACGGCGTCGGTCGGGGGACGTTCGGCGTCCTCAGGCCCGTTCGCGGTGTTCAGCGTGCTCAGGTCACCAGGCGACCGGCAGCGTCTCCACGCTGTACACGATCGAGGAGTTGCGGAAGGCCAGGTCCGCGGTCGGCACGGCCAGCCGCAGGGTCGGGAACCGGCGGGCCAGGGCGGGGAACGCCGCGCGCAGCTCCAGCCGGGCCAGCTCCGCTCCCACGCAGCGGTGGATGCCGTAGCCGAAAGCCAGGTGCGAGCTGGCCGGCCGGGTCGGGTCGAAGGCGTCCATCGATGTCGCGCCCTCGGCCGCCAGCACGGCGTCCCGGTCCGCCGCGGAGAGCGACACCAGCACCATCTGCCCGGCCGGGACCGTCACCCCGCCGATCTGGATCTCGGTGCGGGCGAACCGCGGGAACGCCACCTGCACCACGGTCAGGTAGCGCAGCAGCTCCTCGACCGCGCGGTGCACCGCGTCGCCGTCGGCACTGGCCAGCTGCGCGAAGTACTCAGGGCTCTGCAGCAGCGCGAGCACTCCCAACGAGAGGCTGCTGGCGGTCGTCTCGTGCCCGCCGGTGAGGATGCCGTCGGCGATCCCGGCCAGCTCGCGGTCGGTGAGCTCGTCGCCGTGCTCCCGGATCAGCTGGCCCAGCAGTCCATCGCCGGGATCGGCCCGCTGGCGCAGCACCAGGCTCTGCAGGTAGTCCAGCGAGGTGCCGATGGTGTCCAGCGGGGACGCCTCGTTACCCAGGTCGAACCGCGCCGTGGACAGCGCCTGGAAATCGTCCCGGTCGGAGTACGGCACGCCCAGCAACTCACAGATCACCAGCGACGGGATCGGCAGCGCGAACAGGTGCACCAGGTCGGCGGGCTGACCATTCGCCTCGATGGCGTCCAGCTGTTCGGCGATGATGGCGTCGATCCGTGGCTGCAGCCTTTGCAGTCGACGCATGGTGAACTCCGGGGTCAGCAGCCGGCGGAGTTTGGTGTGGTACGGCGGATCGGTCATCCCGAGGCCGCCCGGGTCCTGCTCGTCGCCCTCACCGAAGTTGCCGAACGCGTTGCTGAACGTGGTGGCGTCGCCGAGCACCTCTTTGGCGGCGTCGTAGCCGGTGACCAGGTACGCCTTGATCCCGAACGGCAGTTCCAGGATGCTGACCGGCTCGCTCTCCCGTCGTGCGGTCAGCTCCGCGATCGGGTCGAGCACGTCACGGGTGAACAGCAGCGGCATGTACAGCGCGTCGGTCATCGAAGTCCTTCTGCAGGCTGGTCAGGCTGATTCGGCTGGTCACCATCGTCGCCCGTCCCGGTGGCGAACGGGGCGATGACGTCAAGGAGTTGCTCGGCGAGCCGCACGTCCTCGCTGAGGTCCCGGTCCTTGGTGGCACCCGGCAGGGTGGCGCAGGCCTGCCACACCTCGTCCAGTGCCACCGGCGGCAGCACCCTGCGCATTCGCAGCGCCCGCACCGCGGCGACAAGTTCGACGGCCACCAGCACCCGGGTCGCGGCGATCGCATCGGCGAGCTGGTCGGCGGCCAGCGGCGCGTAGGTGGAGTCCTGCTCGACACCACGGGACGCCTCGACGGTCTGCCCGGCGGCGGGCACCGCCGCCGCCCGCACCGCGCCCAGCGCCGCGCCGGCCGTGTACTCGAGCACCATGATCCCGGAGGACGCGGGCGGTCCGCCGGCCAGGAAAAGCCGCGGCTCGGGTGCGGAGTCAACCGCCGCCACCCCGGGTCCGTCGGGCGCCTGCGCGGTGGGGTAACCGGGCAGCACCGGCTCGGTGAGCAGCGCCAACCGGTTGACCGACCCGACAGCCGCGCGGGCCAGCCCCGACGCCGCGCCGTCCAGCGCGGCCGTCAGGTGCAGGGCATGGAAACCGCCGTGGTGCACCACCTCCGCCGGCGGCCCGGTGAGCACCAACGGGTTCTCCAAACCGGCCGCGGCCAGGGCCGTGACGACCCCGCGCAGCGTGGTTCCGGCGTCGACCGCGACGCCCAGGGTTTGCGGCGCGGTCCGCAGGCCGTACTGATCCTGCAGCCGGGCCGGCGGTCGTGATCCGGCGCCCAACCGGCGCAGTTCGGCCGCCACCCGCTGCGGCCCGGGGAACGGACCGGCGGCCAACGGATGCAGCGCGCCCGGCGAGCCGTCCCTGGCCAGGAAGGTCAACGCGGTGACGACCGTCGCCGCGTTCAGCACGGTGTCCAGATCGATCACCGAGAGCGCGGCCCGCCCGATGGACAGGGCGTTGGAGGACATCAGGGCGAGCGCGTCACCGGGTTCGAGCGCTCCGGGCGCCAGGCCGACGCCGAGCCGGGCCAGCGGGGCGACGTCACCGGTGCCCAGCGAATGAAACCGGCCGACGGTCGGCAACCGGTCCGCGTTGAGGGTGTCGACCAACGCCGACGCCGTTGCCGGGCCCAGCCCGCTGCGGCCGGCGGCGATCTGCTCGATCCGGACCGCGGTCATCGCCCTGACCTGGTCGGGCGGCAGCGGTGGACCGGCGGTGGTGGCGTGGCTGTGCAGCAGCGGGTCGCCCGGTCCAGCGTCGTCATGTGCGGCCCAGCCGTCGCCAGGTTCGGGATGACCCGCTGCGCCGTGTCCCAACGACTGGTCGACGAGTGCTCCGACGCCGGTGGACCGCCCGTACACCGGTCCGGCGGCGGCCAGCGCCAACACCGCCGCGTGCGATGCCGCCAGCCGCGACTCGACGCCGGCGGCCAGCGCGACCGGCTCGCGACGCCGGGCGATCAGCACGATCTGCTCGCAGCTCAGGGTTCCGCGACCAAGCTCGATCACCACGCCAGTGTCGCCGATCACCGGCGGCGCGCGGAGCGGGGGCTCACCGGGCGAGCAGTGATCCCGGTAACCCGGTCACCGCAGGCGGCGTCGTTGTCAGGTGATCGGGGTACTGTCGCTCAACGAACGCGGCCCGGCCCTGCTGGGCGTGTTCCGTCCCCAGTCATCGCCACTCCGCGACCGCGAGAACACTCGGCCCGTAGGGAGACGACAGTGATCAACTTCGACAACGTGTCGAAGATCTTCGGCGAGGGCGACCACCGCACCGCGGCCGTCGAGGATCTGACCATCGAGATCCCCACCGGGAAGATCACCGTGTTCGTCGGTCCGTCCGGATGTGGGAAGACCACGTCGCTGCGGATGATCAACCGGATGATCGAGCCGACGTCCGGCACCGTGCTGATCGACGGTGTCGACACCCGCAGCATCGATGCGCCGAAGCTCCGCCGCGGGATCGGCTACGTGATCCAGAACGCCGGCCTGTTCCCGCACCGGACCGTGCTGGACAACATCGCCACCGTTCCGGTGCTGGACGGGCAGAGCCGCAAGGCGGCCAGGGCGATAGCCGGTGAGCTGCTGGAACGGGTCGGGCTGCCCGAATCGATGGGCCGCCGCTACCCCGCGCAGCTCTCCGGGGGGCAGCAACAACGGGTCGGGGTGGCCAGGGCGCTGGCCGCCGACCCGCCCGTGATGCTGATGGACGAGCCGTTCTCCGCGGTGGACCCGGTTGTCCGCGCGCAGCTGCAGGACGAGTTCACCCGGCTGCAGGCCGAACTGGGCAAGACGATCGTCTTCGTCACCCACGACATCGACGAGGCGGTCAAACTCGGTGACGGGATTGCCGTCTTCGCCGTCGGCGGCCGGCTGGCCCAGTACGCGAGCCCGGCCGAGGTGCTCAGCCACCCCGCCGACGACTTCGTGGCCGATTTCGTCGGCCGCGACCGTGGCTACCGTGCGCTGTCGTTCACCGTGGCGGGGAACCTGCCGGTGCACGAGGAGCCCACCCTGCGACTCGGCGCATCGGCCGAGCGGAACCTGGTGCCGTCCGACGCCCGATCCGGTGAGCCGTACTGGGTGCTGGTGGTCGACGACGCGCGCCAGCCGCGGGGCTGGGTCGACGGACGCCGGATCGTGGACGGTCGCGCTGTCGGTCTGAGTGACCTGGTGCTCGGCGGATCTCTGGTCGGTCCGGAGTCCTCGTTGCGAACCGCCCTGGACGCGGCGCTGTCATCGCCGTCCGGTCGCGGGGTCGCGATCGACGCCGACGGCAGGGTGATCGGCACGGTGGCGGCGCGTGACGTGCTGGACGCCATCGAGACGGCCCGGCTCGCCGCCGGTAGCGCGCCCGATCGGTCGACCGTCCCCGGCGTCGACGCCCCCGCCGGCGATGCCGACCAGGCCGCCGCGGCGGTCCCGTCGTGAACTGGACCTGGCTGAACCGCAACACCGACCAGATCCTGTCCTGGCTGCTGGCGCACCTGTGGCTGGCCGCGCTGCCCACCTTGCTCGGGCTGTTGCTGGCGTTGCCGCTGGGTGCGCTCGCCTTCCGCTACCGCTGGTCCTACGCCACCCTGATCACGCTGGCCGGGCTGCTGTACACGATCCCGTCGCTGGCGCTGTTCGTCGTGCTCCCCGGCATCCTGGGGACCAGGATCCTCAACCCGCTCAACGTGGTGGTCGCGCTCACCCTGTACACCCTGGCGCTGCTGGTCCGGGTGGTCGCCGACGCACTGGATTCGGTGCCCCCGCTGGTCCGGCAGAGCGCCACCGCGATGGGATACCGACCGCTCCGCTCGCTGGTCACCGTGCAGTTGCCGCTGGCCATCCCGGTGATCGGGGCCGGCCTGCGGGTCGCGGCGGTGTCCAACGTCAGCCTGGTCTCGGTCGCCGCGTTGCTGGGTGTGCCACAACTCGGTCAGCTGTTCCTGGTCGGTTTCCAACTCGACTTCTACACGCCGATCATCGCGGGCATCGTGTTGTGCCTGGTGGTGGCCGGGGTCTTCGACACGATCATCCTGATCGCCGTGCGGATCGCGACCCCGTGGACCCGGGCGGTGAGCCACCGATGAACGGCGCGTTCACCTGGCTGACGACCGGGGCGAACTGGTCGGGCTCCGACGGTGTCTGGGCTCGGCTGCTCGAGCACCTCTGGTACACGTTCCTGGCGTTGGCCATCGCCCTGGTCATCGCCCTGCCGATCGGCGCGGCGATCGGCCACACCGGCCGGCTGACGGGGCTGGTGTCCGGCCTGGCCAATGCGCTGCGCGCGCTGCCCACGTTGGGTTTGCTGATCCTGCTGGCGCTGTGGGGGCTCGGCACCTTCAAGGGCAGCATCGCGCTGGTCGGCCCGGCGATCGCGGTGCTGGTCATCCTGGCGATCCCGCCGATCCTGTCGAACACCTACGCCGGCATCGCGGCCGTCGACCCGGCAGCCCGGGATGCCGCCAAGGGCATGGGCATGACGGGCCGCGAAGTGCTCACCAAGGTCGAACTGCCGGTGGCCCTTCCGCTGATCATGTCCGGCATTCGATCGGCATTCCTGCAGGTGGTGGCCACCGCGACGATCGCAGCGGTGGTCTCGCTCGGCGGGTTCGGCCGGTACGTCATCGACGGGAACTCGACGCAGAACTACTCGATGATGGTCGCCGGTTCCATCCTGGTCGCCGTGCTGGCGATCGTCGGGGACCGCATCCTGGCGCTGATCGGCCACTTCGTCATCTCCCCCGGCCTCACCGGACGCAAGGTCCGCGCCAGGGCCACCACCTCCGACATGGTCGTGGCGATCCAGCAGGAAGGCGGATCCGCCGTGCTGGAGCCGGCGAATCGAGCGGGTGGCGATCGATGACCCGCCACCGGCACCTGCTCCGATGTTGTCGCCCCTGACCGCGACCGGGGATCGTCGCTGAACGGTCACTGACCCTGTCCCTGAACGGTTTCCGAATTCCGCTGTTGGCTCCATGTCCGCCCAGACCCCGCCAGACCCACCCGCCAAGGAGTAACCCGTGTCCGTCCGTTCCACCCTGACCCGCGCGAGCGTGCTGATCGCCGCCGGGCTCGCCGCAGCGCTGACGCTGTCCGCCTGCGCGTCGTCATCCGATCCGCTGGCCACCTCGTCCACCGCGTCGGCGGCCGCCTCCGGCTCCGCCGCGTCCGGCTCCGAGGCGGCTGCCGGCGGACCGATCGTCATCGGCTCCGCCAACTTCCCGGAGAGCGCACTGATCGCCAACATCTACGCCGCGGCCCTCAAGGCCAAGGGCGTCGACGCCTCCACCAACCTCAACATCGGCAGCCGTGAGATCTACCTCAAGGCCCTGCAGGACGGTTCGATCGACCTGGTGCCGGAGTACAGCGGTGTCCTGCTGCAGTACTTCGATCCGAAGGCCACCGCGGTGTCCTCCGACGACGTCTACACCGCGCTCGTCGCCAAGACTCCCAGCGGACTCAAGGTCCTGACGAAGTCCGCAGCTGAGGACAAGGACGCCGTCGTGGTCACCAAGGCGACGGCCGACGCCAACAATCTCAAGTCGATCGCCGACCTCGCCCCGGTGGCCTCCACGTTCGTACTGGGCGGGCCGCCGGAGTGGGCAACCCGGCCGACCGGTGTCCCCGGGCTCAAGGAGAAGTACGGCCTGACCTTCAAGGAGTTCAAGGCACTGGATGCCGGCGGCCCGCTGACTCTCGGCGCGCTCACCAGCGACCAGATCCAGGCGGGCAACCTGTTCACCACGGACCCGTCCATCCCGGCCAACGACCTGGTGGTGCTGGAGGATCCGAAGAACCTGTTCGCCGCGCAGAACGTGCTGCCGCTGATCAACGCCGCCAAGTCCACCCCAGAGGTGCAGGCGGCGCTGGACGCGGTGTCGGCCAAGCTGGACACCGCGACGCTGACCGAACTGCTGACCAAGGTGCAGGTCGACAAGGAAGACTCCGCGCAGGTCGCGCAGGACTGGGTGACCGCCAACCTGAAGTAGCTCTTCCTCGACCATGACAAAGTCGAACGGGCCGGTCCTGCTCAGGACCGGCCCGTTCGGCGTCTGGAGGGGCATGCCGAGCGTTACCCTCTGCCCATGCCAGCCGCCCCGACCCCCGCGATCGCCGCACTGGTGAAGGCGAAGGTCACGCACACCCTGCACCCGTATCACCACGACCCCGCGACGACGGCGTTCGGGGACGAGGTGGTCACCGCCCTGGGTTGGGACCCCCAGCGGGTGTTCAAGACCCTGGTGGTGACCGTCGACGGGGCGCTGACCGTCGGCGTCGTCCCGGTCGCCGCGCAACTGGACATGAAAGCGCTGGCAGCAGCGGCGGGGGGCAAGAAGGCGCAGCTGGCGAAGGTGGCCGACGCCGAGCGGTCGTCGGGCTACGTGGCCGGTGGGATCTCGCCGTTGGGGCAGCGCAAGCAGCTACCGACGGTGATCGATTCCAGCGCCCGCAGCTTCCCGACGATCATGGTCAGTGCGGGTAAGCGCGGACTGCAGGTCGAACTCGCTCCAGGTGACCTGGTGGCGTTGACCCGCGCGTTCGAGGCCGACATCGCGACCGACTGACCCGGGCCCACCTGAGGTATTCCCGGGCGACACACGGCGCCCTGCCCTGGCAGGCTGCCCTGCATGCACATCTCCTCGACCGGCGGTGCCGGTGCCGATGGCCCGTCCGCGGCCCAGGTGCAGGCGATGCGACTGATGAGCCCACCGGACAACGAGGTGCCCGTCGCGCTGCCCGTTACCGCCCTGCTGGGCAGAACGGCCGAGGTGGCCGTTGCTGTGATCGGTCTTCGGGTCTTCAGCACCGGGATCCAGCTCGACCTGATGGTCCGGGTGCGCACCGAGCCGGCCGGTGCCCTTCGTTACCGGCTGCACGAGTTGGTCGGCGGGTTCGTCCCCGCTGAGGACACGGCCGGTCAGCGGCTGCTGCTGGGCCTGGAGTACGCCGACGGCCGGACCGCGAGCAACCTGACCGGCCCTGCCTGGTGGCCGGTCGAGGGCGCCGAACCCGACCCCGAGCACCCGACGCTCATGCCGGTCGGCGGGGGCGGCGGAGATCGCAGCATCGACCAGAGCTACTGGCTGACGCCGCTGCCACCGCCGGGGCCGTTGACCTTCATCTGTGCCTGGTCGGCATTCGCCATCGCCGAAAGCCGCACGGTGATCGACCTGTCCGAGCTGGCTGCCGCGGCCTCCGCCGTGCAGGAACTGTGGCCGTGGCAGCCGCCGGACGACCAACCCCGGGAACCGGTCCGCCCGGATCTTCCCGCCGGCAGCTGGTTCGCCGAGGCCGAACGGACTCCCCCGCCACGGACCGGGATCGGTCCTGACGCTCCGGCCGGCGGGTAGCAGGCACCCGCCGCGGGGGCGGGATCGCGCTACAGCACTGCTCAGAGCAGCAGCGCGGGACTGATCGGCTCGACCTGGCGCAGCAGCTCGGGGTCGTCGTTGGCGACGGCCCCGACCCTCGGTCCGATCGGCCGGAGTTCGAGCCCGGCCACCAGTTCCTCCGACGGCGGGGTGAGCAGCGGCTCGGGATCCGCCTTCGGGTCGAGCCAGGCGTCCCATTCGCTGGCCGGCAGGATCAGCGGCATCCTGTCGTGGATCTCGCGCATCGGCCCGACCGCGTCGCTGGTGATGATCGTCATGGAGACCAGCGGATCGCCGTCCGGGGACCGCCAGTACTCCCAGAGCCCGGCGAACGCCATCACCGATCCGTCGGCCGGGGTCATGTAAAACGGCTGTTTGAGCATCGACTTCCGGCTGCGCCCGGACGATCCCGCGGTCACTTCTTGGCCCAGCTTCTTCCACTCGTAATAACCGCTGGCCGGGATCAGGCAGCGTCGACGGGCCAACGCGGTGCGGAACGCCGCCTTGGTGGTGAGCGATTCGGCCCTGGCGTTGAACATCCGATTGCCCACCGACATGTCCTTCGCCCAGGACGGCACCAGGCCCCACCGCATCGGTTCGATCTGCCGGTGGGCCTCGGCAGGCGGCACCCGCGGGTCGACCCTGACCACCGGGACGGTGATGGTCGGCGCGATGTTGTACCGCGGCCGCACCGGGTCGCCGCCGTACAGCCCCTCCGCCCCTCCCGCATCGGGGTCTGGCTCGGCGTCGAAGGCCCCGTACAGGGATTCCGGTTCCATCGTCAGCGTGTAGCGACCGCACATACCGGCCATGGTGCCATCGGCGCCCGACACCACCCCGCTGCCAGCATTAGGGTCGCCCCAACCCGCGTCGAGGCATACCGTGGGTAGCAGGACTGCTACCAAGCGTTATTCCCAGCAGTCCAAAGGGGGAGTTCACCATGCAAAGCATCGTGTGGAAGGAACAGCCGGACGAGCACGACTACCCGGCCGCCGCGTCCTACCTGTCGCTCGTCGCGACGCCGGACCTGGTGAAAGCAACGGTCGCCGACCTGCAGTCCGCCCAGCTGGAGCACTTCAAGGCCAAGGACATCCTGCGGGCGTCCGGGCTGGCGCTGCTGCCCGAGAACAACCAGCACGTCGCCAAGGACATCGGCGTGGTCAAGGCCGGCAAGCGGCTCTCACCCGTGCTGCTGGTCCGGGGCGCGCTGGAGCGGGGTTTCCCGTTGCAGATCGCTGACGGCTACCACCGGGTGTGCGCCAGTTACCACCTCGGGGAGAACAACGACATCCCCTGCCGGATCGCCGAACTGCCGAAGGACTGAGCGGGGTGGGCCGGCGGCCGAGCCCGGCACGCTGACCCGCGGGCCCCGGCCACCTCGGTCATGCGCGATCATGGGCGGGTGAGCCCCGTCAGTTCCGGCAGCACCGGCACCACCGGCGTCCCGTCGCTGTCCCCGGCCGATTCCGGGAGCACGCCCGGTCCGGCGTGGCCGGCCCCTGTCGCGACCCGGCCGGTCAGCGCCACCGTGACTGTCCCCGGCTCGAAATCCCTGACGAACCGCGCCCTCATCCTGGCCGCTCAGGCGACCGGCCCGTCCCGGCTGGTCGGCGCCCTGCGCAGCCGCGACACCGAGTTGATGGCCGCAGCGCTGCGCACCCTTGGCACCGTGATCACCCAGGAAACCTCTGGCCAGGGCGCCGACTGGATGGTCGAGCCGGCGCCGCTGGCCGGGCCCGCCGTGATCGATTGCGGGCTGGCCGGAACTGTCATGCGATTCCTGCCGGCGCTCGCGGCCACCGCAACCGGCGAGATCACCTTCGACGGCGACCCGGCCGCTCGGCGCCGGCCGATGTCCACGGTGCTCGACGCCCTGCGCTCCCTGGGTGCGGCGATCGACGGCGACGAGTTGCCGTTCACCCTGCACGGCACCGGCACACTCACCGGCGGGACGGTCAGCATCGACGCCAGCGAGTCGTCCCAGTTCGTCTCCGGGCTCCTGCTCTCCGGACCGTCGTTCGCGAACGGGGTGCGGGTGGAGCATCGCGGCGGCCCCTTGCCGTCGGTGCCGCACATCGAGATGACCGTGCAGGTCCTGCGCGCGGTCGGCGTTCGGGTTGACACCGACGAGGAGACCGACGAGCCGAACACCTGGCGGGTCGCACCCGGGCCGGTCGCTCCGTGGACCGCGGCGATCGAACCGGACCTGTCCAACGCGACCCCTTTCCTGGCGGCCGCGGCGGTGACCGGCGGCGTCGTCACCATCCCGCACTGGCCGTCCCGCACCACCCAGGCCGGTGACGCGATCCGCGGGATCCTGGCCCGGATGGGCGCCGGCGTCGACAGCGGTGCCAAAGGTCTGACGGTGCGCGGCCCCGACCGCCTGCTGCCGATCGACGTGGACCTGCACGACGTCGGCGAGCTCACGCCGACCATCGCAGCGATGGCGGTGTTCGCCGACGGGGTCAGCCGGCTGCGCGGCATCGGTCATCTGCGCGGCCACGAGACCGATCGGCTGGCCGCGCTGGTCGCCGACATCGCCGCACTGGGCGGGGATGTCGTGGATGATGACGACTCCTTGACGATTCGGCCGCGGGCCCTGCACGGCGGTGCATGGCGCTCGTTCGCCGATCACCGGATGGCCACCGCCGGGGCGATCATCGGGCTGCGGGTGCCGGGGGTGACGGTGGACGACATCGACACCACCGCCAAGACGTTGCCCGGCTTCGACCGGATGTGGGTGGCCATGCTCGACGGCGACCGGACGCCGGCGGTGACTCGCTGAGCAAGCTCGCCGACGGCTGGGACAACGACGACGTTCGGGTGCGCCCTGGACGCGGCAGCCGCCCGCGCACCAAGACCCGGCCGACCCACGCCGACTCGGTGGTCGGCTTCGTCACCACCGTCGATCGCGGCCGTTACACCTGCCTGGTCGAGGAGGGCACCAAGCGCGCCAGGGTGGTGACCGCCATGCGGGCCCGCGAACTGGGCCGGCGCGCGGTGGCGGTGGGCGACCTGGTCGATCTGGTCGGCGCGACCGACGGTGCCCCGGACACCCTGGCCAGGATCGTCCGGATCGCCGAACGGCGCAGTGTGCTCCGACGATCCGCCGACGACGTCGCGGAACCGACCGGCGTGGCGAACGGAACGGGACCCGGAGCCGGCTCACCCGGTGCCGGTGAGCGGGTGCTGGTGGCCAACGCCGATCAGTTGGTGATCGTCTGCGCGGTGGCGGACCCGTTGCCCCGCACGGGTTTCATCGATCGCTGCCTGGTCGCCGCCTACACCGGCAACCTCGACCCGGTGCTGCTGTTGACCAAGGCAGACCTGGCGGACCCGGCACCGTTGGAACTGATCTATGCGGATCTGGATCTTCCCGTGCTGGTCACCCGCAGGAGCGAAGGCCGTGCGCTGTCCGCGGAAGGGTTGCAGGCGGTGCGGGACCTGCTGACCGGGAACGTGTCGGTGATGGTCGGGCATTCCGGTGTCGGCAAGTCGACGCTGGTGAATGCGCTGGTCCCGGACGCCGACCGGGCCACCGGCACGGTGAGCGGAGTGGGCAAGGGCCGGCACACGTCGACGTCCGCGATCGCCCTGCCGTTGCCCGGGGGCGGATGGGTGATCGACACGCCAGGGGTGCGCTCCTTCGGGCTGGCGCATGTGACACCCGACGACCTGCTGGAGACGTTCGACGACCTGTTGCCCGGCACCGTCAACTGCCCTCCCGGCTGCGATCACACCGGCGGTGACGCCGACTCCTCCGGAACCACCGGCGTCGGTTGCGCGCTCGACGAGTTTGTCGCCGCCGGCGGTTCCAGCCCCGGCCGGCTGGCCTCGTTCCGCCGATTGCTGGCTTCCCGGTCCGGCGCAGACCCCGACTGAGGACGCCGGTCACTCAGCGTGGCGAATGTGTGTGGGCGACGTCACAGCTATCTCCCCCATTCGATAGGTGACGCGTCCACTTTCAAGGAATAAGCTCAGTCATAGATTGTTGAAGCTTCATGTACCCCCCCACGGCTTCACGTTCACCCCCTTCGGAAGGAAATACCATGACCTCCACTGTCGCCACCCCCACCCTCACCAAGGGCACCTGGTCCGCGGACGCCGTTCACTCGGACGTCTCGTTCAAGGTCCGCCACATGGCCGTCGGCAAGGCCAAGGGCACCTTCGCGCTGCAGTCCGCCACCCTGGTCGTCGGCGACAACGGCCTGGCTGACGCCACCGTCACCGCCGTCATCGACGCCGCCAGCGTCGACACCAAGCAGGACCAGCGCAACGAGCACGTCAAGTCCCCCGACTTCCTGGACGTCGAGAACCACCCGACCCTGAACTTCGTCTCCACCTCCGCCCGCGACTTCGACGGCGAGGAGTTCGTCCTTGTTGGCGACCTGACCATCCGCGGCACCACCCAGCAGGTCGAGCTGGCCGTCGAGTACCTGGGCGAGACCGTTGACGCCTACGGCGGGACGCGGGCCGGCTTCTCCGCCACCACCTCGATCAGCCGCAAGGCCTACGGCGTGAGCTTCGACGCCGCGTTCGGTGCCGGCAATGCCGTTGTCGCCGACAAGGTCGAGATCGCCCTCGAGCTGGAGTTCGTCAAGGACGCCGCCTGATCTGATCGTCATCGCCGACCGATGCTGGCGATGATCAGCTGACACCCGGAAACCCGGCCGACCTCGGTTGGCCGGGTTTCGGCGTTCCCGACCGGTGAATGAAACCGTGGTCGCGGGCGATCGGCCCGCCGCGAGGCTCAGCCCGGCGCGTCGAGTTCCTCCAGCAGATAGACGACCTCGCCCGGCGCGTACCAGGCGAGGTCGAAGTCCTCGACCGAGCCGAGGACGAACTCGGCGTCGTCGTCACCGAGGTCCGCGGCGTCGATCACGGCCACGGCGTCGCGGACGGCAGGCCCGGCGTCGGCGCCGTCGATGTGCACGGCCGCGACCTGGGACCACTCGACGGCGCCGGCCACCGAGACCACGGCCCGGTCGAGTTCGGGGCGGGGCCGCACCGCCGCATCCTTCAGGTCCACCGCAACGACCACCCGCAGCAACGGTTCGTCGGCCGGGACCGCGGCGAGCAGCCGCAGCGACGCCCGGGAGGCGTCCTGCATGGCCACGTACTCCAGGTCCTCTTCCGACCAGTCCGGGTACTCCAGCCGGAGCGGCGCGGTCACCGCGAACCCGTAGCCACCGGCCACCGGTACCGTCCGGGTCTCCAGCGCCCGGCGAATGCCACCCATGGTCGATGGCAGGTACACGCGCACGGTCCCGGCCCGCTGGACGCCACCGGTCACGGGGACGTCCGAGACCTGCCCCGCCGCCGCGTTTGGCCTGCGGGGGAACCCTTCTCGTCGGGAATGGTGGAGAGCAACTCGTCCACCGCCTCGTGGATCTGCACGGCGAACTCGGCCACGTCGGGAATGGCCTCCCGATCCGCGGTCATGCCGAAATACACCCCGCCGTTGTAGGAGGTGCAGGACACCGCCAGTGCCTGGCCGAGCGCCAGCGGCGCCACCGGGAACATCGCCTCCACCGGGAAGCCCGCCGCGTACAGCGGGACCTGCGGGCCGGGCACGTTGGTCACCAGCACGTTGTACATCCGCCGGGACAGCTGGCTGGCCACCCTGGCGCCGAGCGCGTGCAGGGTCGGCGGGGCGAACCGGCCGAGTTCGACGAGCGAATCCGCGGCGACCTGCCGTCCCGATTCCAGGTGCCCACCCATCGCGAACGACACCTGGTGCAGGCGCATCGCCGGGTTGGGTTCGGCCACCGGCAGGTCGATCAGGTACGAGGCGACGGTGCTGCCCTCGGCGCCGGTGCCCGGCTGGACGGACACCGGCACCATCGCCCTGACCACGGTGTGCGCGGTGACGACCTCCGCCCGGGACAGCAGCCAGGAGCGCAGCGCACCGGTGATCACAGTGAGGATGACGTCGTTGACCGAACCGCCGTGCGCGCGGCGGATCTTCTTGAAGTCCTGCAGGTCCGCGCGCACCGTGGCGAACCGGCGCTGTCCGCTCTTGGCGTCGTTGAGCAGCGATCGGGGTGCTGGGTTCACCGTCCGCCACATCACCTGCAGCACATTTCCGGCGGTGCTGGCGACCTTGGCGACGGCCTCCCGGACATCGAGCGCGGCGAACCTCACCACGTCGACCATCTCGCTGGGCCGGGTGGTCAGGTCGGCGACCGCGTCCACCACCAGGTCGATGTCGCTCGGCTCGGGGCTCGGGATCCACGGCTGGTCGGGCAGGTCGCGCGGCCGCCGGTTGACGTCCAGGATGGCGGCCGCGACGTCGACGGCGCCGATCCGGTCGACCATCGCATGATGCGTCTTGTTGACCAGCGCGACCCGGCCGCCGGTCAGCCCCTCGATGACGTAGACCTCCCACAGCGGCCGGGTGCGATCCAGCGGGCGGGAGATCAGCCTGCCGACCAGTTCGTCCAACTCCAGGTCGGTGCCAGGCTTGGGCAGCGCGGACCGGCGGACGTGATAGGTCAGGTCGAAGTTCTCGTCGTCGACCCACACCGGCCGGGCCAGCCGACCGGGGACGAACCGCACCTTCTGCCGGTACCGCGGCACCAGCGACAACCGGGACTCGATGAGGTCAACGATGTCCGAGTACTGGAACTCGGCGCCGTCGGGACCGTCGGGTCCGAGGATCACCACCCCACCGACATGCATGGGGCTGCCGGCATCCTCGGCGTACAGGAACGCGGCGTCCGTCGCGGAGAGCCGGTCGGTCATCCCGCCATCGTGACACAGCCGGACGACTCCCACGTCCCGCCGGTCGGTCCGGCACCATCACACCCGCCGGAGGATCGTCAGGCGGCCTTTCGCGATCCCGTCGATGAGGCGGCGTCGACCGGTACGGGCGGTTTTTCGGGACGCTCGGGGCGCTCGAACAGCTGCGCGACACCCGCGACACTGAAGCAGAAGGCACCCAGCGCGGTCCCCCAGTTCATCAGGTCGGTGTTGATCACCTCGTCGGTCGCCGGGCGCACGTAGGCGGCCAGCCCGGAGATGAAGAACAGGATCGAACCGAGTTGATTGACCGCGACCACCCACCAGCCGAGCGACCGCGGCATCAGCCGGAACCGGCCGTGGCAGATCTCCTCGATGGCCACGTGCCCGGACACCAGGAACAGCACGCAGCCGATCATCTCCGGCGCCCAGATCAGGTGGTCCTGCTGCTTGGTGCTCAGGCTGGACAGGAACACGTCGACCAGGCTGATGGCAAAGGCCAGGGTGCCGACGAACAACACGAAGGCCGACACCCAGCCGGGTCGCATGGGTTCGTAGGCCCACCACCGCCAGCGCGTCTCGGCCAGCGAGCCGTCGGCGTCGATGCTGCGCGGTGAGTTGATCTCCTGCACGATCGAGGCATAACCGCCGGTGGAGAAGAAGAACCCGCCGCACAGGAACACCAGGTCGATCGTGCTGGCCGAGGCCGTCGACCATTGCGCGAGCACCGCTCCAAGGGTGAACAGCGCGCCGCCGATGGCGAAGGACACCCCGGCCACCGCGTTGACCCTGATCAGCCGGATGGCTGTAGCAGGGCGGGTACGGATCTTCTGCACCACACCGTCGACCAGCACCTCGATGTAGCCCCGCTTGCGGGCGTTGCGGGAGTCCCAGGTCGCGGTCGCGCCGTCCGGCCGTCGCCACTGCACGCTGCTGACGAACGGGCCGCGACCGCCGATGGACTGCACCTCGTCCTGGTCGGGCACCTCGAAGGCCGTCTTCCTCGTCACGAGGTCCGCCCGAGGATCGGTAGTCGTCACCGCGTAGGCCTTTCCTGGATCGGGTTGTCGCCGGGTCGCGGTCAGTCTGACATCAGCACCCGCCGAGCGGATCGACCGATCAGGACGAGGCCCGCGCCACCACCGGGGCCATCGACGCGGCCAATTCCAGCAGCGCCCGGGTCAATGGCGATTCCGGCGCGACCTCGGCCAGCGACAGTCCGCGGCGCCAAGCCTTGTCGGTCGCGCCGCGGTCCTCCGGGAGTTGCCCCACGACCTGCGCATCGGCGAAACGCCTGACCGCGTCGGCTGCCTCGTCACCGGATGCCGCCCCGGGCCGGCACCTGTTCAGCACGATCGTGGCGGTGACGCCGGGCAGCGCCTCGCCGAGTTCACTCAGCGCCCGAATCAGGCGTTCCATTCCTGGTGGGTCGGCCGATCCGACGGCGAGCACCACGTCGGCCTCCGCCAGCAGGGCCAGGGTGGCGCCGTTGCGGCGCGGCGCCATGGTGTCGTAGGTGATCTCCTCGTCTGCCTCGAGGCAGAAGCCGCAGTCGACGATGGTCAGCGGAGCCATCTCGCGGGCGACGGAGAGCACGGTCGGGATCGAGGACGGCCGCAGCTCGGGCCAGCGGTCGGCCCGGGAGATTCCGGTCAGCAGCCGAAGGTCGTCGCCGAGCGACCAGCACAGCGCGGTCATCCCGGCCAGGTCGAGCCGGCCGTTGGCCGCGGCCCGGCAGGCCCCGGCCAGCCCCGGCGATTCGTCCAGCAGACCGAACGCGCTGGCGATCACGCCGCCGTAGACGTCGGCGTCGATGAGCAGGGTGGGGATGCCCGCCCGCGCCGACTCGGTGGCGATGCCGGTGGCCACGGTGGTCCGGCCGGGTGCGCCGGTAGCACCCCAGACGGCCACCACCCGGCCTTTGGGCGGCGGGGCGAAGGCGGCGTCGACCTCGGTGTCGACGGCTCGCGGTGGCAATGCCCGGCGGGGATCCGATACCGCCACGGCCGCCGGGGCGGGCCGACCGGCGAGGTCGGCCACCGCGGCGCGGGCAGCCTCCAGCAGGGCCGTGGACCCCACGTCGTCGGACACCAGGGCGGCGATCCCGATGCGCTCCAGCCGCACGCGTGCCCGGTTGTCGCCGGCCGGGTGCACGCCGACCACTGCCACCCCGGCCGCCCGCAGGGCAGTGACCGCCTCGGTGTCCAACCGGCGCAGGTCGGCGGAGACGATCGCCACCGACGCCTGCCCCGTCGTCGCGATCGCCAGCACATCGCCGATGTCCACGCAGCGGCGCAACACCGTCATCGGCGAACCCGGCCGGTCGAGCGCGGCGACCAGGTCGTTCTCCCAGCTCTGGCCGCTACCCGCGGTCAGCAGGCCGGTGCTCATCCACCCTCGCCGCTGACCAGCACCACGATCGGTTCACCCTTGGGCAGCGTGCGGACGAGCTTGTCGGCGTCGGCGGCGGGCAGCAGGACCGACACCTGGTACCGGTTGGACGTCGCGCCGGACAGCCCACCGGTGGCCGGCGCGGTGACGGACTGCACGGTGATGTCCTTCGCGATCCGTTCGGTGGCGGGCGCCGCGCCTGCGGCCTCGCCGCCGGTGGTCAGGTACAGGTCGATGATCGACCCGTGGCTCACGCCCGGCGGCATGTTGTTCGGTTCGACCCCGACGGCCACCACCCGGCCCGACGCGGATGCCTCGACGGCGGACGAGGCGAGCAGTTCGCCCGCGTGCAGCGGAGTCAGCACGGTCCGCCCGACCGGTGATGGCGCTGAGGAGGTGATGTACAGGTTCTCGTTGTCCCCGAGATTCACCTCGGTGGTGGACACGTCGCCCTCCGACAGCACGGTGCCCGCCGCGAGATCGCGGTCCGCCGCCCAGACGCCGACCGTCCGGGCACTGCCGCTGACCACCCTGGCGCCGATCACCACGGCGGCGATCACCAGCAGGATCCCGCCGATCACCCTGACGTTCAACCACCTGGGTCGCGAGAGCCGCCTCGGGGTGGGCGCGGAGGGTGGCGAGGTGGAGGTGGGCACGGTGGACGAGGACGTCACAGTGGAAACCGGGCTGACGGCCACGGGTACCCCTCCTGCCTGCCCCCCCGCTCGCGGGGCCATCACTGAACCGATCGGTGGACAACTCGGCCAGCGGTGCGCGTCCGCTGCCACAATGCTTCGTGGCAAACTACATCATCATGGTGCAAGCTCAGTCAAAACGATCAATACCTGCACTGTCGGCGCTACTGTGGCCGCTGCTGCCTGCTCTTCACTCCGAAAGGACCGCTCAGCGATGACGACGGACCGATTCCTGACCCTCGCCGACGTCGCCGAGATCCTGAACATCTCCGCGTCGCAGACGTACGCCCTGGTCCGGAGCGGCGACCTGCAGGGCATCCAGATCGGCGGACGGAATCAGTGGCGCGTCGAGCGGACCAAGCTCGAGGAGTACATCGAGCAGGCCTACAAGCGGACCGCGTCGCACCTGTCGGAGTTGCCGACCACGCTGCCGAGCGACGCCTGACCATGCGGCCTCGCCGGGCCTCAGTCTGCCCGCCGGGTATAGATCGAGATGTGATTGACACTGTTCACGGTGAATTCGCCGCCTCCCCACCCGCCATAGCGGGCGTAGCGCTCGAATCCGGTCACTTCGGCCATCACGTCGAGTTCGCCGGGACTGGCGTACGTATCGGTGACGGTGACGAACTCCATGCCGCTGGGACGAAGGTGGACAAGCGTCCGCTCGATGGCATTGCGCGCCACATCGAATCGAGCGAGTTGGAGCTCGACATGCTGGTCGCCGACATAGCGCGGCATCACCGACCAGGTGCCGCTTCTCTGCGCGTCCGTCATCACCCATGATTCGATGACAAAATAGCCACCAGGGGCCAGGTGTCGCGCCGCGTTGCGGAAGATGTCGAGTTGCGCCCCGAGACCGCGTGGATCGAAGATTCCGTTGAATGCCAACAAGACCACCGCGAAGGGCGCGTCGCCGACGCAGGTTTTGCGGTAGTCGCCGATGACGACGTCAACTTCATCTCCGCGGGGCTTTCGTCGCAGCTGCCCGACCATTCGCTCGGAGCCATCGATACCCGCGACCCGAACGCCGCGCTGGTGCAACGGCAGCGCAAGACGCCCGGTGCCTATGCCGAACTCCAGCACCGAACATTCATTTCTTCCCTTGGCCAAGCCTGCGAGAAGCTGCACTGCGGCCTCGGTCTCGCTGTCAACACTCGGATACAGCGAGTCGTAGCGGTCACCGACTGCCTCGCCATACCTGGCCGGCTCATAACCGGTCAGCAGACCCCCCAATTCGCCGGTGCAGCACCCACTGAGCTGCAGTTAATCCCCAACAGGATCACCGTGCCGCAACCCGGGGTGTCCGTCAAGATATTGTCGGGATATGCCCAGCAGGCGATGTGCGAGGTGCAGTCGGGTTGAGCCGCAGTGGCAGGGCAATGAAGCGCTGTGGACTCCTCATCGAATCGACGTGCCGGGGGGTGTGGAGGATCCGTTGGCACGCCTTCTCGGACAATCCTGGGCTTCGATCAACGGTCAAGATGTCTGCCCCGAATGTCAGACCGCTGCCGAGCAACGGGAGATAGTCGCACCCACCATCATTTCTGTGATCCAGAAGTGGATCGGCTCTACCGAGGCGGGCGCAGGCCCCTCGCCATTTGACGCGGCCATCGTACCCTTCACAATGGACGTGCGCGACGCAGTCGGCTCCGGCGATGCATCGACCTCGACCCCTGAAAGTTCAGCCGTTCAGAATGATCAACTTCCGCAGCCTCGGCTCGCCCGACTTGACGTTGCGATCACCGGCGCATTCCTGACTGGATATCCACTGCATATCCATATCGCCGAGTACCCGGATGTTCAACGCGCGCTGGCCACCGCGCTGAACAAGAACTCACGCGCCGGTTGGCAGTCAGGCGCCATCCAGCAGCGTGCGGGTACCTATTCCTCAGGTGGCGGTTTCTCGGACGTAGTGCCGCTCGTCTTGGTGTGCCGTGAGGGAGCGGACGTGCTCGCACGGGCGACGGCGATCCTCGAGGCCAGGCGGAGGGATGGGCGCTATCGGCTCGACGCTGACCTGGAAGAGTGGGACGTCGAAGCCCGGTCGATCCGAATCGAGGTCTACGACCTGGGCGTTGCTGTCATCAACGGAACTTTCGCCGTCGCCTTCCCGAAGCCCGTGGCCCTTGCCGAGGCAGTCCGTGACCTGAAACGAATGGTCTCCTTACAGGCGGACGGCGAGCAAGCAGGATCACCAATCGCCGGCATGTTTCGAAAACTCAGCAGGGAAACCACTCATCAGTTCCGTGCGAGCGTCGACTCGACGCTGCCTCGTCGCAGACAGCAGCCCTGGCTCTCCC
Organism: uncultured Actinomycetota bacterium; assembly: GCA_963709895.1. Lineage (GTDB taxonomy): Bacteria > Actinomycetota > Actinomycetes > Mycobacteriales > Nakamurellaceae > Nakamurella. The sequence continues at coordinate 661,194 of CAVPYD010000029.1, forward strand.
CTGCCGGGCTCGGCCATCGCGTCACGTCGGAATGGGGTCGGCTGTTGTGGTTGCATCCCGTTCACCTACTGGCGGGTGAGGACGCCGCTTGGCGCGAAGCACGAGCGAAGGAACTCGCGCCTGCATTCTCCAGGACCATCGAGGTCGAAGGTGGACGATTCGTCTCCGGCATCGGTTGGAGCGCGATCGTCACGAATCTGAACCCGTTGGCCCGCGAGATGCCGCTGAAGTTGGTACACCTGCATTGGGCCTACTACGCGCTGTACATGGAGATCGACCGGGGTCTGCTGACCGTACTCGACCGGAACAGATCCGGCACGAAACGAGAAGCTCTGTCGGAATTACAGGGAGGCGCCAATACTGTCTTCGAGGACTACATACGGGTGATGAAGGCCCGCGCCCGGGTCGACAGTGCGCTCGCCAGCCTCGGCGGTGACGAGCAGGCAATTTGGGACGTCATCGCAGACGTCCAGAAGTTCGGCGCTTTGACCGGCGGGGTCGACCGCAAAGTTGATGCGCTGCAACGCATTGCCGATCGTCGGGTTCAGCAGGCCACCTCGGCGTCGGACCGACGCACCGCGAGGATCTTGGGTTCGCTCACCGCGCTGGCGCTGGTGACCCTGGCCACGACCCTCCTCGCCTACTTCTACGGCGGTTTCTCCGACGAACTCGCCGACCATCATCAGAATCTCCGCTGGGTATTCCTGGGAGTGGGCTTCGTGACCGCCCTCATCCTGTGGTTCGTGACAATGTGGTGGCCGTGGCGCAACGTCCGGCGCCGGTCGCGCCGATCCGCGGACTGAGGCCGATCCGATCGCGTTCGGCGTTGTGGCCAGTGCGCAATCCACAGCCACCGGTGAGCCCTTTTCCGCGGTACGGCGTTGAATGGGGCCGCTCATCCCCACGATTCCCGGTTCAACGCCCTACCCACGGATTGGCGACTCTGATTCCAGGCTGCTACTTGCCCAGCGCGGCGTCGGCGTCCTTGAGGACGGCGGCCGCCACCTCGAGGCCCTCGATGCGCCCCAGCTCGGTGTCCTCGTGCTCGATGTTGACCAGCATGTCCGGGTCGACCTCGTACAACGCACGCAGGAATTCGGTCCAGAAGGCGGTGTCGTGCCCCTTGCCGAGGGCGACGAAGTCCCACGCGGAATTCTTGGGCCATTCATTGGCCCATTCGTCCCCGCCCAGGTTCGTGCGCGCCTCGTCCGGGGAGAGCCGGCGGAAGCTGTTGTCCAGCACCCCGTACAGCGCGGCATTGGCCTTGTTCACCCGGACGTCCTTCGCGGCCGCGTGGAAGATCAGCGGGCCCAGTTCACGCACCACGGCGACCGGGTCCATCTGCTGCCAGAACAGGTGGGAGGCATCCAGTTCCACGCCGACATGGGTGGCACCGGTCAGCTCGATGAGCTTGCGAACGTCGGCGGTGTTGAACACCAGGTTCTGCGGATGGAGTTCGAGTGCGACCTTGACGTCGAGATCGGCGGCGAGCGCATCGATTTCGGTCCAGAACGCGGCGGCGATCTCCCACTGGTAGTCCAGCACGTCCAGCGCGGCGGAGTTCCAGGCGTTGACGACCCAGTTCACCCGGGTCGACCCCGGCTCACCGCCGGGCAGCCCCGACATGGTGACGACCCGGTGCTGCCCGAGCCGATTCGCGAGCCGGATGGACCGGCGGACGTCCTCGGCGTGCTTGTCGCCGATGGCCTTGTTCGGGTGCAGGGGGTTGCCGTTGCAGTTCAGCCCGGCGATGTCGACTCCGGTGCCCTCGAAGATCCCGAGGTAGTCATCGCGCGCGGTGTCGCTGACCAGGATGTCGTCGAAGGTCGGGATGTGCACCGGCGGGAGGAACCCACCGGAGTTGATCTCGATGCCGGTCAGCCCGAGGTCCGCGATGACCTTGAGGGCGTCGGGCAGGGGACGGTCGTGCAGGACCGCGTTGTAGACGCCGAGCTTCATGCGAGACACCTTCCCTTGGTTCTTGATCGCGACGGAGCTGCCGTTGGTGGACGCGGACTCGGCCACTGCGGCAAGGAGTTCCATGTTGTGCACGCCCTCGTCGAAGGTGGCGCATCGGGGCAGCGACTGAGGTCTCGTCGATGCCGGCGACCTCCTCGAGGAACGCCCGAGCCTGGTAGGCGAAGGCGTCGTTCTGGCCGAAGCCGACGCTGGGTGCGTCCATCGCCAGGCCGCCGGACAGGTAGGGGTGCTCCGGCCCGAGGATGATCTGCCGGTAGCCGGCCTGGGAGGACTTGCCCTCGCGCAGGAACAGCTGGATCTCGGACGGCCGGCGCTGATCGAAGCTGGCGGCGCCGTTCTCGCAGAACACCTCGAAGATCAGGCTGTTGGCGTGGCCGGCGGCAACCCGGGACACCTCGATGGCGCCCGCGCCGTTCTCGAAGGTCGCCGAGAATGCGGCGTAGTCGTCGTTGGTGACGGCTTCGAAGACATCACTGACCTCGGCGTGATCGTGACCCATCACGGCGCCCAGCGGCAGCGGCCGCTCGTTGATCACGGTGCTGAGCTGCCCGCCACTGACCGAGGTCATGTCGCCGCAGAGGAACTCCGACGACGTACGCCATGTGGCTGCCGACGTCGGCGAGCGCACCGGAACCGGCCGGGCCCTTGAAGCGCCAGCTCATCGGACCGTGCGGGTCGCAGCCGTAGTCCGTCCAGTACCGGCCGGAAAAGTGCAGCACCTTGCCCAGGTCGCCGGACTGGATCAGCTCGCGAATGTAGGCGATGCCCGGGGTACGGCGGAAGGTGTAACCGATCTTGGCGACCGAGGACGCACCCCTGGCGGCGTCGGCCATCGCGCGGGCGTCCTCCAGGGTGTCGCTGAGCGGCTTCTCGCACAGCACGTGCTTGCCGGCGGCCAGCAACCCCTCGACGACCTCGCGGTGCAGCGAGTTGGCGATGACGACGCTGACCACGTCGATATCGTCGGCGGCGGCGATCGCCTGCCAGGACGTGTCGTTGCGCTCGTACCCGAACCGGCGAGCAGCCAGGGACCCGAATTCGGCATTCACGTCGCCGATCGACACCAGTCGGATGGGGGGCAGCACCGGGTCGTACAGCGTGGACGCCGTGCGGTAGGCGGCCGCGTGGGCCCTGCCCGCCATGCCGGCGCCAATGACGGCGACACCGAGTCCATCGGCCATGTCTTCTCCTGTGAAGTCAATCGAGGTGGGGATTCCCCCGAGTGTTGGAGCGCTCCACTTGGAGCGCTCCATTACGATGACATAGACTGGATGTCCTGTCAAAGGTTTGGTCCAGGAGTTTCCGAGCATCGTCACGAGAGGAGCCGACGCGATGGTGATGCCCGACAGTCCGATCCAGCGTCCGACCATTTACGACGTGGCGCGGCAGGCGGGAGTCTCGAAATCCCTTGTGTCGTTGGTACTTCAAGGCTCCAGCCGGGTCAGCGAGGCGCGGCGGGCCGCGGTGCTCGCCGCGATCGATGAACTCGGCTACCGGCCCAGCCGGGCGGCCACCATGTTGGCGAGCCATCGCACCAAGAGCGTCGAGGTCGTCATCGACGACTACCGGAACCTGTCCTTCGTCGGTCTGCTGACCGGCATCCAAGCTGCGCTGTCCGATCACGGCTATCACCTGACCGTGACGGATCGCCGGCTCAACGCCCACCTGGTCGGGCGGGGCGGGGGCAGCCTGCTGTCCACCAATCTGGACGGGCTGATCATCGCCGGCGAGCCGGACGGCGAGCTCCTGCAGGGCTGGGACGGGCCGACGATCGTGGCCGGTTGGCGGGCCACCATCCCCGACGGAGCCGACCTGGTCGCCAATGACGACGAGCTCGGCGGGGAGATGGCGGCCGAGCACCTGCTGCACCTCGGCCACCGCTCGATCGGCCACCTCACCGGCACCGGCGGCCCGGCGGAGCACCGGCGGACGGGGTTCATCGCACGGCTGGCGATATCCGGCCTGACGCCGCGGGTGACCGGCGCCGGGCAGCCGACCTCGGAGGAGGACGGCTACCGTGCGGCGATCGAGCTTCTCGACGAGAACCCATCCGTCACAGCAATTTTCGCCGCGAACGACACCATGGCCCTTGGCGCGTTGGCCGCCATCCGGGCGCACGGGCGGAGCGCGCCCGCCGACGTCTCGGTGATCGGTTACGACAACTCGCCACTGGCGCAATCCCGCTTCCTGGCCATCACCTCGATCGACGACCGCAGCGAAGTCGTCGGCGCCGCCACCGGTCGGGCGCTGCTCGACCGGTTCGACGACCCCGGTATCGAGCCCCGCCGGACCCTGATCGAACCGACCCTGGTGGTCCGCACCACCACGGCCCGGCCGCCCACCCACCGCCCTCGCTGACCGCCGCTTCACTGCTGGCGTCGACCTCAACCCAGCGGCAACGCCCGGATGACGAGCACGGCGGACAGCGGCACCAGGACAACCGATCGAACGCTGGCCGCACGGCGCGCCTCCCATGCCGCGTGCACGGCGATCTCGGCGAAGTCGGCGCCGACCCTGTCGATGGTCCCGGTGATCTCGGTCGCGGAGTGCACCGATCCGGCGTCGGCCGCACCCGCGGCATCACCGCTGGCGCCGGCCACCAGCATGGCGATCGGCGATCGGTCCCGGGTCAGACCACGAACGGCATGCCGCAGGTCCAGCCGGAGCGCCACCGCGGACAGCGGCAGCGCTGTCGACGCCGACAGCCCTTCGACCAGCGCGATCGCACGGGTCGCCACCAGTACTTCGCGCGCCTGACCCTCGGTCAGCAACACCCAGTCCGGCCCGACGCGAGACAGCACGCCGCCGACGGGGGTTCCGCCGGCGATCCGCACCCTGATCGGATGACCGATCGATCCGGCCAGCCGCTGGGTCATGCCCACCGCACCGGCCGCGACCCGCTGTCGGTCGGGCATCTCGGCGACCGCCTCGGCGTCGGACATCTCGTCGAAGCGGGCCTCCAGGTCGGCGAACAGGCGGTCCCAACGCATCCCACACCCTGACAAACCTTCTTGGGACCGGCAACACCGATAGCGCCGATCCCACCTTGACAAAGACCAGTTGCATCGTTTTCACTTCATATCGTGGCAAACGATGTCAAACGCAACGATCTGGCGGGCAACCAGCTTCCGCCCTACCCGTCGGGAAGCTGGCGGGTGACGGCCACCTGGCACCAGGAGATGGCCGGCACGCACCCTCAACTGGGCGCCGAGGTTCGAGCCGCCTGGCGAAACGTGCTGGGCTGCCTGGCGGCGCTGGCAGTGTTGGCACTGGCGCTACCAGGGCCAGCCGATCTGATGGCAGCCGTGCTCGACCCGCCGTCGGGCGGATCCAGTGGTGCGACCGCTCGGACCGGTGGGGCCAGCACAACGCCCGCATCCCTGGACACCGCCCAGCACGCGGTGCTGCTGGCAGCGGGTGTGATCGTCTGGGGGTTGCTGCTATGGGGGCTGGTCGTCGTGGCCGTCGCAGGCATCGGTCGCCTGCCCGGCGCGAGCGGTCGAGCCGCACGAAAAGTGTTGCGGCACATCGCTCCCGCGACAGCCGGACGGCTGGTCATCGCCGCCGTCGGCGTCACGGCCATCGCCGGCGTCAGCGGATGTGCGGCTCCGGACGGATCCGCCGCGTCGGTCAGCGCGGCGGATGCCGCGGCCGTCGCACCCGCGAGCAGCATCGATCCGGCCGCCCCGACCTTCGACATCGACTGGCCGGCCGCGCTCGCCGGCGGCTCCACAGCGCCATCGGCCGGGGATCCGCAGGCACCTGCAACACCATCTGCACCGGCACCAGCGGCACCGGCACCAGCGGCGCCGCCGACCGTCCCGACACCGGCGACAACGGGGACATTGGCGACATCCACTGCGGCGGCACCCGCCACGACGCCCGAACCGTCGACGGCCACCTCGACAGACGCGGCCCGCTCTCCGGGTTTGACACCCAGCCAGGTCCCGACGCCGAACCCGGTTCCGCCGCCGAGCCCGGTTCCGCCGCCGAGCCCGGTTCCGCCGCCGGCCGCCGGAGCGCCCAATGGCCCCGCACCAGCAGCCGACGGGTCGGTGACCGTCCAACCGGGCGACACCCTGTGGGACATCGCGGCACATCACCTGCCCGCCAACGCAACCGATGTCGACATCGACACCGCCTGGCGTGCGTGGTATTCGGCGAACACCGAGCTGATCGGTGCGGACCCCGACCTGATCCTTCCCGGCCAGCACCTGCTGCCCGGAGACTCCGAGACGAGGCCATCACCATGAACGCAGCAGCAGCCCTCGCGGCAGATCCCTACCCCGGCGTTCGACGGGATGCACGCCCTGACGACCACCACATCGTCGAGGCGGGGCGGGACGACCGCGCCCACAATCTCCTCGTCGACGACCACCGGCGGCGCGGGCTCCCCTACCTGACGACCGTGCCCGATTGCGAACCACCGTACGACGACGAACGCCGCCGGCCGGCCGATGTTCGCCCAGGTAGCAGACCGGTCGCCGCCGGAGACGCCGGCGGGCCCACGCGCAACCGAACGGCCAACCGCGGTGCGACGGCGACGGCGAAGGTGGCCCCGCTCGTGCACTCCACGAGCGCTGCCGCCTGGTCCGAGGAGGCCGACATCGGCGGGCGGCCGACCACGACGGCCGAGCTACCCGCCGCCGAACGCAGTGCCTCCGTGCTGGCCCGCGCCCTCATCGAGGTGCTGTCCGGACACCGGCCAGTCGGCCAGCTGCGGGTGCACTGCGCGCCGGATGTCTACGCCGGCCTGGCCGGCCGTCCCACGTTCGCGTCGACGGCGCTGCCCCACTTGGTGTCGGTCCGCGTCTGCGAACCCGCGGACGGTGTCGCAGAGGTGAGCGTCACCTATCGGCGCGCGGAACGGGTGCGCGCCTTGGCTTTTCGGATGCAAGGAGTCGACGGGCGGTGGCGGATGACCGCACTGCAACTCTGCTGACCGACACGAGTCGGGGTTCGCTGCCGGTCTCAGCCGCCGAGAAGTTTGGCCTTCGCTGCGGCGAACTCGTCATCGGAGAGCACCCCCGCGTCCCGCAGCTTGCCGAGCTGGGTGAGCCGGCCGACCAGGTCGTCGTTCGAGGTGTCGTCCGGGGTCGGCGCGGCCGGGGGCGGCGGCGGAGCGGCAGGCGCTGCGGGCGGTGGCGCGGCAGGCGCCTGTTGCTGGGCGGCAGCCTCTTGCTGGGCGGCCTTCTGCTGGCCGTGGTGATTGACCGCATTGGCGGTGGCGGACGCGGTGCCGGCGATGACTGCGGTGCGGGCGACCGTACCCATCAGCCCGGGGCGGCCTCTTCGTCGAAGCATGGGATTTCCTTCCGATGGTGATCCTGCGGTGCCGATCGTGAATGATCAGCTGGGGTGGTTTCCGGTGGGGTCGGGTGGCTGTGGAACGGTGAGCTAATCTGCCAGGGCGTTCTCCAGCGCGGCCTCCACGACGTCACGCGGGATCCGCACATGCAGCGTGAGCTCGCCGCCCGCATCTGCGATGGCACCGGAAACCTTTCGGGCCCAGCTGTTCTCGTACACGATCACGACGGCTGAGGTGCCTGGCTCGACGGTGTCGGTGGCGAGCTCGAGGTCGTCCTCGCTGATCAACGCCTGCCCCTGTACCTCGAGCACGGCCAACCCATGTTCGTCCAGACCTTCGGAGACATCGACCACCCGCAGTTCCCCGTCGAGTGACTTGGACACGAACACCAGGTCCAGCACCGTCACGAAGCCCGCCGCGACGACCTCCTGGACGGAGGCGACCACCGCCGGGTCGGCAGTCTCATTCGGGAACGACAGCACGAGCAACTCAACGGGTCCGATCGACATCAGCAACCTCCAGGGTGCACACCACAACCCGACCGGCGGGCGGGTCCTCACCCCATACTTGCCGCATTGCCTGCGCCATGCAGCCCGACCGGGGCAGGATGACCCGATTCAGCGCTGATGACCGGCCGGGTCCGGCCGCGGGGACCTCGAACACACAAGAACCTCCGAGGCCGCGAGCGGGACAAAGCCTCAGCTCCCGCGACGCACCTCGGAGGTTCTCGGTCGGCCGGGTTCAGCGCCCGTCAGGCCTTGGCCTGCATGCTCTCCCGTGCGGGATTGGCCTGCTGAGCGGCCTTCGGGTCCTTCTCGTCCTGCTTGCTGCGGACGCCCTGCTCGATCTTGTCGCCCAGGTTCTTGTCGACGTTGCGCCAGTACTCGAAGGCGCGCAACAGGATCGGCTCGCTGACGCCGTTGAGCAGATGACCGACGATGTTGCTGACCAGTCGGGACCGCGCGTCGTCGTCCAGCACCTCGCGGACCAACGTGCCGGCCTGCCCCCAATCGTCGTCCTCGGGACGCAGAGTGTAAGCGGTGCGCACCATCTCGCCGTCGGAGTGCCACGTCCCGCCGTCGTCCGTCCGGCTGGGATCGGCCACCGGGCCACCGTAGGAGTTCGGCGCGTACACCGGGTCGGTGACCGGGGTGATCCGCATCGCGCCGTCCTTGGAGTAACTGTGCACCGGCGAGGTGGGCGTGTTCACCGGGATCTGCTTGTAGTTCACCCCGAGCCGGGCGCGGTGCGCGTCGGCGTAGGAGAACCCGCGGGCCAGCAGCATCTTGTCCGGGGACAGCCCGGTCCCGGCGACGATGTTGTTGGGCTCGAACGCCGCCTGCTCGATCTGCGCGTGGTAGTCGGTGACGTTGCGGTTCAACGTCATTCGGCCCACTTCCTGCAGCGGGTAGTCGCGGTGCGGCCATACCTTGGTCAGGTCGAACGGGTTGAACCGGTAGGTCGTGGCGTCCTCGAACGGCATGATCTGCATCTTCAACGTCCAGCTGGGGAATTCGCCGGCCTCGATGTGCTCGTACAGATCACGCTGGTGGTAGTCGGTGTCGACGGCGGCCATCTGATCGCCTTCGTCCTGGGTGAAGAACTCGACGCCCTGGTCGGTCTTGAAATGGTACTTGACCCAGTATTTCTCACCGGCTGCGTTGATCCACATGTAGGTGTGGCTCGAGTACCCGTTCATATGCCGCCAGGTTCGCGGGATGCCCCGGTCCCCCATCAGCCAGGTCACCTGATGGGCCGACTCCGGTGACAGTGTCCAGAAATCCCACTGCATGTCGTGGTCGCGCAGGTTGTTGGCCGCCCGCCGCTTCTGCGAACGGATGAAGTGCTGGAACTTCATCGGATCGCGGATGAAGAACACCGGCGTGTTGTTCCCGACAAGGTCGAAATTGCCCTCGGAGGTGTAGAACTTCACCGAGAATCCGCGCGGGTCACGCCAGGTGTCGGGACTCCCGCGCTCCCCCGCCACGGTCGAGAACCTGATCAGCAGCTGGGTTTCCGTGCCGGGCTGGAACACCGCGGCCCGGGTGAACGCGCTCACGTCCTGGGTGACCTGGAAGACGCCGAAAGCGCCGCCGCCCTTGGCGTGCGGTTGGCGCTCCGGGATGCGCTCGCGGTTGAAGTTCGCCATCTGCTCCAGCAGGTAGTGATCCTGCAGCAGCAACGGCCCGTTCGGGCCGACGGTCAGGGAATGCTCGTCACTGGCGACGGGTATGCCGCCGTCGGTGGTGGTGGCAGGTCGCGGTTCGGTTGCGGTCAATGCGGGCCCCTTCTCTCCTGCGGTGGGTGAGGCGGAGAGAACGCGTTCCCCGGCTACCCGGCTGTGACGCCGGGTAGCCACACGGCTCCGCCCTGTTATCCCTATACCCGCCCGCGCCGGGTCGAATCAGGCAGGCAGCCGCGACCCTGAGTTGAACCGCTGCGCCCGTCAGACCGCGCCGGGCCGCCCGTGGCAGACCTTGTACTTCTTGCCCGAACCACACGGGCACGGCGAATTGCGGCCCGGCTCCTTCGAGCTGGTCACCGCCGCGGTGCCCTGTCGCTTTGCCGCGCCGCCCGAACCGCTGCTCCTGGTCTCGGTGCCGCCGTCCTCCCGCGGGCCGCTGTAGGTCAGCGCGGGGGCAGTGCTGGAGCCGTTGCCCAGGCCCTTGGCCCGCAGTGCGGCGGGCGCGGTGTCCGTGGCGGGTGCGGCGGACGCAGCAGCAGCCTGCTGGGTGGGCAGTGCCTCGACCGGGCGCTGTACCCGCCGACGAGCCGGCGCGGGTGCGGCAGCCGGCTGACCGCCGTTGCCGGAGGTGACCGCCGCTGCCGGCACCGGGGCGGCGCCGACCGATGCGGCCGGGGAGGCCTGCTGAGCGGGCGCCTGGCCCTGATCGGCGGGAACCACCTGCACCTGCAGGTTGTAGAGGAACCCGACGGACTCCTCCTTCAGCGAGTCGAGCATGGCGGCGAACATGTCGAAGCCCTCGCGCTGGTACTCGACCAGCGGGTCGCGCTGCGCCATCGCCCGCAGGCCGATGCCTTCCTTGAGGTAGTCCATCTCGTACAGGTGCTCGCGCCACTTCCGGTCCAGCACTGAGAGCACCACCCGGCGCTCCAGCTCACGGGTGACCGGCGAGGTGAGCGTCTCCTCGCGGCGCTTCCAGGCCTCCTCGGCGTCCGCCAGCACGGCGGCCCTGAGGGTTTCTCTGGTGAGGTCACCGTGCTCGGCGGCGATCGATTCCGGGGTCACCGAGATCGGGTACAGGGTCCGCAGCGCGGTCCACAGGGTGTCCTTGTCCCAGTCCTCGGAGTAGCCCTGCGCCGTCGCGCCGTCGACATAGGCGGTGATCACGTCGGAGATCATGTTCTGCACCTGGACGTGCAGGTCCTCGCCGTCCAGCACCCGGCGGCGCTCGTCGTAGATGACCTTGCGCTGCTTGTTCATCACCTCGTCGTACTTGAGCACGTTCTTGCGGATCTCGAAGTTCTGCTGCTCGACCTGGGTCTGCGCGCTCTTGATCGCCTTGGAGACGAAGTTGTGCTCGATCGGCACGTCATCGGGCATCCGCAGCCGGGTCATCAGCATCTCGACGGTGCCGCCGCCCACCCGGCGCATCAGGTCGTCGCCGAGCGAGAGGTAGAACCGGGACTCGCCCGGGTCGCCCTGCCGGCCGGACCGGCCGCGCAGCTGGTTGTCGATGCGGCGCGACTCGTGCCGCTCGGTGCCGAGCACGTACAGGCCGCCGACGTCCCTTACCCGTTCGGCCTCCGTCTTGGTCCGCTCCTTGGCCTCTTCGAGCGCCTCGGCCCACGCGTGCTCGTACTCCTCGGGCGTCTCGGTCGGCGAGAGGCCCTTCCCGCGGAGTTCCTGGTCGGCGCTGAAATCGGGGTTGCCGCCCAGGATGATGTCGGTGCCGCGGCCGGCCATGTTGGTGGCCACGGTGACGGCGCCGGCCCGGCCGGCCTGCGCGATGATCGCGGCCTCCCGGGCGTGGTTCTTGGCGTTCAGCACCTCGTGCGGGACCCCGGCGCGCAGCAGCAGCTTGCTGAGCAGCTCGGACTTCTCCACCGAGGCGGTGCCGACCAGCACCGGCTGGCCCTTCTCGTGCCGTTCGGCCAGGTCCTCGACCACGGCGCCGAACTTGGCGTCCTCGGTCTTGTAGATCAGGTCGGCCTCGTCCTTGCGCTGGATCGGCTTGTTCGACGGGATCGGCACCACGCCGAGGCCATAGGTCTGGTGCAGCTCGGCGGCCTCGGTCTGGGCCGTGCCGGTCATCCCGGAGAGCTTCTCGTACAGCCGGAAGTAGTTCTGCAGGGTGATGGTGGCCAGCGTCTGGTTCTCGGCCTTGATCTCCACGCCCTCTTTGGCCTCGATGGCCTGGTGCATGCCCTCGTTGTAGCGCCGGCCGTGCAGCACCCGGCCGGTGAACTCGTCGACGATCAGCACCTCGCCGGAGACCACGATGTAGTCGCGGTCCTTCTTGTACAGCTCTTTGGCCTTGAGCGCGTTGTTCAGGAAGCCGACCAGCGGGGTGTTGACCGATTCGTAGAGGTTCTCGATGCCCAGGGCCTGCTCGACCTTGGTCACGCCCTCTTCGGACACGCCTACGGTGCGCTTGGACTCGTCGACCTCGTAGTCGCCACCGACCCCGCCCTCCTCACCCCGGTGCAATCGCGGGACCAGCCGGGCGAACTCGGTGTACCACTTCGACGACTGATCGGCCGGACCGGAAATGATCAACGGCGTCCTGGCCTCGTCGATCAGGATCGAGTCGACCTCGTCGACGATGGCGAAGTAGTGCCCGCGCTGCACCAGGTCGGCCTTGGACCAGGCCATGTTGTCGCGCAGGTAGTCGAAGCCGAACTCGTTGTTGGTGCCGTAGGTGATGTCCGCGCCGTAAGCGGCACGGCGTACCTCCGGGGTCTGCTGGGCAATGATCACGCCAACGTCGAGCCCGAGGAAGCGGTGTACCCGGCCCATCCACTCGCTGTCGCGCTGGGCCAGGTAGTCGTTGACGGTGACGATGTGCACGCCCTTGCCGTCCAGCGCGTTGAGGTACGCCGGGAGCGTGGAGACCAGGGTCTTGCCCTCACCGGTCTTCATCTCCGCGATGTTCCCCAGGTGCAGGGCCGCGCCGCCCATCAACTGGACGTCGAAGTGCCGCTGTCCCAGCGTGCGTTTGGCGGCCTCGCGGACCACGGCGAACGCCTCGACGAGGATGTCGTCGGTCGTCTCGCCGTTCGCCAGCCGCTCCTTGAACGCCGCGGTCTGCGCGCGCAGTTCGTCGTCGGACAGGTCGACGTAGTCGCTCTCGATCGCATTGATGTGATCAGCGATGACGCGCAGACGCTTGAGCGTCTTCGCCTCGCCCATGCGGAGCAGTCTGCCAAGAACCACGAACTCACCCTCGGTCGATCGGGCCTCGCCGCGGGCAGCGGCAAGACGTGCCGCACCGCGATCGCGGCGCAGCCGGTGACGAGCTGTCCGGAGCGGTCATCCGCCCCCGGCGCAGTCGACACGGCGCAGGCTCGATCATCGACCCTGGCCGTCACCCATGGTAGGCGCACACAGCGAACTGGCTGACGGAAATGTCTGCCCTGGCACGCCCCGACTGTCCCCGGGCCGGCACCGGCGCGCGCCGGGCGGCCGGCGAACGGCTACCCGAGGCGCAGCAGGCCGTAGTCGAAGCCCTTGCGGCGGTAGACGACGGAGGCCAGGTGCGTGTCCGCATCGTTGAACAGGTAGAAGTCGTGGCCGACGAGTTCCATCTGGAACAGCGCCTGATCCACGGTGATCGGATCGGCCGGGTGATCCTTGACCCGGACGATCCGGCCGGGGCCACCGTCCGCAGCCGCGCCCTCCTCGTCGCCGAGCGGCTCGATATCGACAGCGACGGCGACACCCGCCACCTCGCCGCCCTCTGCCACCGCGGCATTGCCATTGACGGCGCCGTCCAGCAGCTCGTCGGGCTGGGTGGCAACCGCCGCGATCGGAGTCCGCTCGTGGTGGCGGTGGTGCCTGCGGTCGGCGGCCCGCCTGAGCCTGGCTTCCAGTTTGGTGACCGCCGCGTCCAGCGCGGCGTAGAACGAATCGGCGCTGGCCTCGGCGCGGACGGCCGGGCCGCGGCTGGCCAGGGTGATCTGCACGCGTTGGCAGGTCTTGGACTGCCGCCGGTTGGTTTCGTGGGAGAGTTCGACATCCACTCGGATGATCTTGGGGTCGTACCGCTCTGAGCGGGTGAGCTTCTCGGCGACATGGACCCGGAAGTGATCGGGAACTTCGACATTGCGGCCCTTGACGACGATGTCCACGTGTCCTCCTCATCTTGCCCGGCGGGGACGCAATGCCCCCGACCGGCATGCACGCGACGGTGCTGTGACAGGGGCCCGGCTGGTCGGACCCTGATCCGGCCCTGACCCGCCCGGCCCGATCCGTCGCGGCCGTCCCTTGTGGGGACGACCCGAGCAGTCGACCCGTCGGGATCAACACCGGGCGATCAACGTCGCTGGTCGAACACCCTGTGAGTCGAACCTACCTCTGCCGCCGGACGGCGCAAGAGCAACCCCCGGGAGTCCCGGAAAAGGTTCACCCGGCGGGGTAATCCAGCCACGATGACGGTGTTCACCTCGGCAAACCCCAGCAGCCCGACGGGCATAGGTTGGACAACACAGGCCCGCGGGGGACGCGGATGGGGGATGACCGCCCTCCGCCCGGCTGCGGGTCGACCTGGGGAGGAATTCACATGTCCGGCTGGGTGATCCTGTTCGTCGGCGTCGTCCTGTGCTTCTTCGGGGTCGGCTCGATCCACGTCGCGGTGCTGGCGTCCGGGTTCGGCCTCGGTTGGCTGCTGGCGGACCTGTTCCACAGCGACGTCTGGACCTCGCTGCTGATCGCGCTCGGATCCGCGATCATCGGCTGGATCTTGGTGACGCTGGTCTTCAAGTTCGCGTCGTTCTTCGTGGGGCTGATCACCGGCGCGTTGATCGGCGCCCGGCTCTACGCGGTCCTCACCCCGGGCGAGGCGAGCATCCCGCTGGCGATCGTCGTGGTGGTCGCGGTCGCGCTGGTGTTCGGATTCCTGGCGGACCGGTACCGCGGCCGGGTGCTGCTCTGGGCAACGTCCATCGGCGGTGCCGGGCTGATCCTGAGTTCGCTCGGTGTGATCTGGCCCAGCACGCTGGGTTTCCTGCGCGATCCGCAGGCCGGCCTCGAGACGGTGACCAGCACGCTGATCTGGTTGGCGCTGGCCGCCGGCGGCTGGATCACCCAACGCCGGCTGTTCCCGAAGGCGCTGCACGTCGAGGAGAAGGCGAGCCGGTAGCGCTCCGGCGCGATCGCCGCCTCAGCGGGTGGACACCCAGGGCGGCACGGCGGCCACCACCAGCACGCCGGCAACCGCGAGGCCCTCGCGCCGCAAGACCCGGCAGGCCGCGGCGGCGGTCGCCCCGGTGGTGAGTACGTCGTCGACCAGCACGACGGCCGCGCCGTCCGGCGGCGCGCCCGCCGGCCGCCACCGCACCCGGCCACCCAGGTTCGCCGCGCGCTGAGCGGCATCCAGTCCGACCGAGTCCCTGGCCGCGCCGGCCGTCACCAGGCAGGGCGCGACGCCTGCTCGCCTGCCCTGGCTCGCCAACAGCCTGGCCGCGGCGCGGGCCATCGCGGTGACCGGGTCGCCGCCGCGGCTGCGCGCCGCCGCCCGCCGGCTGGGGGCGGGCACCAGCCAGCTGGGCTCGATCAACAGCTCCATGGCCAGCAACCTGGCGATCCCCCGCCCGAGCGCGATGCCGAGGTGGTCGGGCATGTCCCTGCGGTCCCGCTCCTTGCCGGCGACGATCGCCGAGCGGACCGGATCGCGGTACCGGCTCAGCGCCCACACCGCCGGCAGGACCGCGTTCGGCGACGCTGCGGACGAGCCCAGCGCACCGCCGACCGCGTCCGGCACGCTGACCCGCCGCGGCCGACCGCGCAGCGTCGAGTCGCAGGCACCGCACCACGGACCCGGTCCCCCGCAGCCCGGGCACGGTCGGGGCAGCACCAGGTCCATCGCGGCCGCAACACCGCCGCGGAGGATGTCCCGGGCGGTCAACCGGTCGGACGCCATCGAACCAACAGTGATCAGTCGCGGCCGACCGGGTCAACCGCTCCTGCGCCGGATGTGGACAACTCGCCGCGGCGGTTCAGTCGGTGGCGCGGATCAGTCGGTGGCGCGGCTCAGTCGGTGGCCCGGATCAGTCGGTGGCCCTGCGGACCAGCGCCAGCAGGGCCCGACCGTAGGCCTCCGCCGGCTCGGCGCCGTCGAACGTCGTGACCGACTCATCGCCGGGCAGCACGGCCGTCACCCGGTAGCCGTCGTCACCGCGTTCCAGGGCACGGAACGGCGCGCCCAGCAGCTCGCGCAGCTGATCCTCGCGCGGCAGCCACAACGCATCCGTCACCTGCGCGGAATCCAGCGCCCACTCGGTGGTGCCGTTGAAGCCGAGCACGGTGCCGGAGGGAAACTCGTGCGCCTCGACGACCATGTCACTCAGGGCGAACACCTCGCCGTCGAAGGCACCGGTGGTCAGCGTGAACCGGTCGCCGGATGCCGGGTGCCAGACCAGCCCGGCTGCCTTGAGGGCGTGCGCCAGTTCGATCGAGATCATCGTGGCCGCCCGGTCGGCGGGCGCCGGTGATCGGTGGGCTGATCTGCTGCTCTGGGTCCTCGCCTCGTCTGTGCCCGTCACTAGCTCCATTGTCACCACCCGCGTCACCGGCCGAAAGGCCGGACGCCGACGAGGCTCAGCGCGGGTAGAACGGCGAGGAGCCGTTCAGGAACGGCTGGTCGGGCAGCGGGGACTGCCACTGACCGTCGGTCTGCGTGCCCTCCAGCTGCCACACCCGGCCGCCGAAGGTGATCAGCATCGGTTCGCCCTGCGCGACGGCGATGGCGTCGACGTCACCGAAGATTCCCCGGTCGCTGATGTTCCTGGACTCGAAGCCGTCGATGGACACCGCGTCGACCGTCCGGTAACTGGTCGGGGTGGCGGACGCGGCCACCATCACCTCGCGGGAACTGGCGAACGTCACCGCGCCGACCCGGAGCAGGTCGGGGCGCAGCACCCGCAGATTGGTGACCACCAGCGGGCTCTGGCCCGACTCCGGCTCGGCGGTGGACTGCGTCCCGGCGGTGGTCGTTGCCGCGGTGGTGGGTGCGCTCGTGTTCGGTGGTGCGGTCGCGGGTTCGTCGGCCGGCGCCGGGGCGATGACCCCGAGGTACAGCTTGTCGCCGGCGACCACCGCGACGCGGACGCCGTCCGGGGACAGCGCGAGCGCCGTCACCGCGCCCAACCCGGTCAACGACGACGAGCCGACCCGTTCCCTGCTGGCCTCCCCGGTGGTCGACACCTGGTAGACCTCGGGTTTCTGCGACGTCCCGTTCTGCACCACCCAGGCCTGCTCGCCGGTGCGGGTGAAACTCGGGGTGGTCAGGGTGCCGGCCTTGAGCAGCGGGGCGGCGCTGTCGGATTCCCCGGGCTGGGCCATCAGCAGCACCTGGCCACCCGCGGGGTCGGTCGCCACGGCGGCCAGCGCACCGGTGGCCGCGGACATCGCGCCGCCGGACACCGGTGGGGTTCCGGTGCCCAGCTCACCGGCGACCGGCTGTTGATCGGTCAGCCCCGCGATCGCACCCTTGGTGGTGACGAAGTACGGGTCGGACGCCACCTGCCCGGTTCCGGCCAGCCGGTCCGGATCGAAGGATGACACCGAGTTGATGGTGAAGACCTCCTGGGTCGGATCCAGCGGCTGCCCGTCGACGGTGACGGCGATCCGCGGCGACGTCGGCGACAGCGTCCAGACGATCTGCGCGGCCAGCGCCCGCCTGGCCTCCGGCGTGGAGACGTCGACCCCGGTGAGGTCGATGCGCAGCACCCCGTCCGGATCGACGGTGGGGTTCGACCGCAACGCCGATTTTGCCGAGAACTGGCTCTGCACCGCGCCGCGCAGGCCGGTGCTCGGCCCGGTGATCAGCATGGACATCAACCTGTTGGCGCGGTTGGCAGGGGTCTGCCCGATCACCACATGGCGGACGTCAGGAACGACGACCGTGCCGGTCTCGTCCAGGAAGTACAGCACCCGCTGACGGAACGCGGTGGCGAAATCCGATTCGGTGAGCATCAGCTCCGGCGGCGGGTCGCTGATCCGCCATTGCCCGTCCACCCGCTCCAGGTTCAGCACCCGGGAGTAGGCAACGGCGGCCTCCGAATGGAAGGCCCGTTCCGCGTCCAGGGTGCCCACCGAGGTGCCGGCGACAGTCACGGTCTTGGCGTTCGCGGTGTCCACCACCGTGCGGTAGGCGTCGGCGAGCACGACCACCGGCTGTCCGACGGGCTGCCACGCGGTCTGCGCGTCCGGGGTGAGGTACTGGCGGGCGGCGGCGAAACTGGAACCGGCGGCGACATCCAGATCGGTCCGAGCGGTCGCGGCAATGAACCCACGGACGATCTGGTCCGGCTGCTGCCCCGACTGCGGGGCCTCAGGTGCGGCCGGATCGATCTGGTCGGCGACCTGGGTGACGTCGAAGGCGGGACTGGTGGTCGGGATGCCGCTGCACCCGGCCAGGACCACGCCGATCACCACGAGCGCGGCGAGAGCTGCGGCACGCACGGTCCGGCGCCGGCGTCCCCCGGCTCGCATCCTGTGCAGTTGGGCGTTCATCTGGCCGACTCCCTCGGTCCGCCGCCGATCGCGGACACCGAGCCCTCAGTCTCCGCCGGCCTGCCAGGTTTGGCGGCGGCCGCTGGTGGAGCCGCGGCGGGGGCGGCGGCCGCGCCGGGTGGGCTGGCCGGCGCGGGCCCCGACTTGGCCGATTGCCCGGGGATGGCCAGGGCGGGATCAGCCGCGTCCACCGAGGCGACCACAGCCTCAGCGGCGCGCTGTCCGGCGCCCGCCGACGGCACCGTGGTCGGGTCGAGCCCGCTGTCGACGTCCTCGAGCCAGTCGGCGCCGGCCGGGACGACGATGTGACCGGCATGGTCGAGCTTGGGCATCGGACCGGTTTCCATGGCGTCGGCACCCGTGCGCAACGGGAGCGGTGAACCGGCGATGAGCCCGCCCCGCCGGCGCGGCAGGGTGAGCCGGAAGCGCGACCCGCGCCCGGGCGAACCGGATGCCTGCAACCACCCGCCGTGCAGCCGGGCGTCCTCCAGCGAGATCGCCAGGCCGAGGCCGGTGCCGCCGGTCTGCCGTTGCCGCGACGGGTCGGCCCGCCAGAAACGGTTGAAGACCAGCCCCGCCTCACCGGGGCGCAGACCCACCCCGTGGTCGGTGACGGTGATGGCCAGCACGTCTGCGTCGGCGGCCAGTTCGATCTCCACCGCATGTCCCTCCGCGTGGTCGATCGCGTTGTTGATCAGGTTGCGCAGGATCCGGTCCACCCGCCGCGAGTCGATCTCGGCGATCACCGGGACGTCCGGCAACGAGGTGATGATCGGCACCCCCGACTGCTCGGCCAACGGTCCGGCGGCCGCCACGCAGGCGCTGATGCTGGACCGGATGTCGATGGGTTCCGCACTGAGTTCGGCCATCCCCGCGTCGTGCCGGCTGATTTCCAGCAGGTCGCCGAGCAGGATCTCGAACCTGTCCAGTTCGTCGACCAGCAGTTCGGTGGCCCGCGACAGGTGGGCGGGGAACTCGTCGCGGCTGGCGTGCAGCACGTCGGCGGCCATCCGCACCGTGGTCAGCGGGGTGCGCAGCTCGTGCGAGACGTCGGAGGTGAACCGCCGCTGCAGCTTGCCGAACTCCTCCAGCTGACGGATCTGCACCCGGATGGCCTCGGCCATCGCGTTGAACGAGGTGGCCAGGGTGGCCAGTTCGATCGGGCCGGTGACGGGCATCCGCTCGGCCAGATCACCGGCCGCGAGTTTGCGCGCGCTGCCGGCCGCGCGCTGCACCGGCCGGACGACCTGCGCGGCCACCAGGGCCGAGATCAACGTGAGCGCCAGCACCAACGCCACCCCGCCGAGCAGCAGGGTGCGCTGTACAACCTGCACAGTGCCCTGCTCGCTGGCCAGCGGGAAGATCAGGTAGACCTCGAAGGAGTCGGTGGCGGTGCGCGCCGGGCTGCCCACCACCAGCGCCGGCAGGTTCTCCCCGTCCCGGCGGATGGTCGTGTACTGGTAGGACATCTGGCCTTGCCCGATCCGGGCGCGAAGCTCGGCGGGGACGTCACCAAGTGGTTGGTCGACCGAGAGATCGGCGCTGTCCGAGCCGATCCGGCTGGGCACGATCACCGGGTCGAACACCCCTGCCGCGGAACCCTGCGCCCCCGACGAGCCGTCCGCCCGGCCGATCTCGGTGAGCGCCAGCCGAAGCTGTTCCTGCAGTGACGTCGGGTCGGAATCCGCACCGGACAGGCTGTTCTCGACCGTCACCCTGGCGCTGTCGATCTCCGCGGTGGCCGCGTCGATCTTGGACTGCAGCAGCCCGGTGGTGATCTGCTGCTGCAGGATCAGGCCGAGCACCAGCATCACCACCGTCGACAGGGTCAACGTCAGCACGACCACCCGGAACAGCAGCGAACGGCTCAGGAACGACCACCGCGCCCTGGCCCGTCGCCACAGGTCGTGCCACCGGGTACGCCAGGTCCGCGGCCCCGGGTCGGACGCGGGGGGCTCGGTGCCGGTTGTCGGGGTGGGGCGAGAACCGGCCGCCGATGGCGGCCGCTGGGTCACGACACTCCGGCCCGGTACCCGACCCCGCGCACCGTGACGACGACCTCCGGATGCTCCGGATCGCGTTCGATCTTCGAGCGCAGCCGTTGCACGTGCACGTTGACCAACCTGGTGTCGGCGGCGTGCCGGTAGCCCCAGACCTGCTCGAGCAGCACCTCGCGGGTGAAGACCTGGCGGGGTTTGCGGGCCAGCGCGACCAGCAGATCGAACTCCAACGGGGTCAGCGAGATCGGCTCACCGCCGCGGGTGACCTGATGGCCTGGCACGTCGATCTCCACGTCCGCGACCCGCAGCCGCTCGGCGGTGCCGACGTCGGCACGCCGCAACCTGGCCCGGATCCGGGCGGTGAGTTCCTTGGGTTTGAACGGCTTCATGACGTAGTCGTCCGCGCCCGACTCCAGGCCGAGCACGACGTCCACGGTGTCCGTCTTCGCGGTCAACATGATGATCGGGATGCCCGATTCCGCGCGGATCTGCTTGCACACGTCGAGGCCGGACATCCCGGGCAGCATCAGATCGAGCAGCACCAGGTCGGGATGGACCTCGCGGAACACATCGAGCGCGCGCGATCCGTCACGGACGACGGCAGGTTCGAACCCCTCCCCGCGCAACACGATGGTCAGCATCTCTGCCAGGGCGGGGTCGTCGTCGACCACCAGCACACGCGCTCTCATGTCGACCATGGTGTCATCCCGCACAGGTGGCCGGTGGTTCATCGGGTCGATAGGGGTCCCGCGCCGGTGCGGCGCGGGGTCCGGCTGGGCCGGGCGAGCTGGTCGGGATCGGTTGCCGGCGTGGGACCATGGGGAGGTGAGCATGCCGCAATATCCGCGCCCCGAGCAGTACGGCGCCGGCCGCCGGGGCGAGAATCCGGGCCTGATCCCGTTGCGCCCGCTGGGCGTCGGGGAGATCCTGGCCGCCGCCGTGCTGGTGGTGCGCCGTCACCTGCTGCCGCTCGGTGCGGTCGCCGTCCTGGTGTCGGGACTGTCCACGGCCGTGACGCTGGGCGTGATGGCCGGCGCCGGCACGCTGTCCACCTACGCCAACAATTCCTGGCTCGACGACCTGCTGACCGGCAAGAGCGCCGGCATTCCGGGTTCGATCCTGCTCGCCGCCGGTCTTGGCACCCTGGTGTCGACCATCGGCGCACCCATCGTGGCCGGCCTGGCCAGCGCGTACGCCGGCGCTGAGGCCTTGGGCCGCAACGGATCCGGTGCGGTGACCGACCGCCTCGCCGGGCGCTGGGCGGTGTTCCTCGGCGTCGCCGTCTCGGTCGGTGTGCTGGTGTCGGTCGGTCTCGCGGTGTTCCTGGTGCCCGGGGTGATCGCCTTCCTGGTGCTGGCGCTGGCCGCGCCCGTCGCCGTCATGGAGCGGTCCGGGTTGCAGGCGTCGCTGCGTCGGTCGGCGCAGCTCACCCGTGGCCACCGCGGCCGGATCCTCGGTGCGGTGGCGCTGGCCATGATCATCGGGTTCTTCGTCGACGTGCTGGCGTCGACCGTCGCCGGGGCGATCTTCGGGTCGGTGGACGCGATCACCGCGCTGGTCATCACCCAGGGCGTGAGCGTGCTGATGGCCGGGCTGACCGGGTCGTTCACCGGTGCGGTCGTTGCGGTGCTGTACATCGACGTCCGGATCAGGTCAGAGGGCCTGGCGGACTCGCTGCGGATGGCGGCGGCCGCCGACCGGCTGCGGGTGGACCCGACGATGCCCCGCGGGGTGCCCGGGGTGAACCCCGGCGGGCTCACTCCACCAGAGCGTCCGGGATCGTGACGGAGCCGTCGGGCTGCGGAACCAGCACCGTCCACGGCGACAGGTAGCTCTGCTCGGCCAACTGCCGGTACATCGCGGCGGTCCGCCGCTGCAGGCCGGGGTCTGCCTCGAACGCATCCAACGCCCGGTCGCTGACGTCCGCGGCCCGGTTTCTGGCCCGCTCGGCGGCGAGCTCCGTGGGCGTTGCCAGCAGGATCTGGTGGTCGGGCAGCGGCACGCCGAAGCGCTCGACCTCCAGCCGGCGGACCCAGTCCGGGAAGTCGTTCGGCCGGTCGGGGCCGCCCAGCCTGGCTGATCCGTAGGCGGCGTTCGACGTGACGTACCGGTCGAGCAGCACCACATCGTGCGCGTCGAGCAGGTCGCGGATCGGCCCGGCCGCATCCCGGCGGTCCAGCGCGAACAGCACCGCGGGCCCGTGTACGGACTGCGAGAGGTCGCCGAGCCGCCCGTACAGCGCGTCCCGCACCAGGTCCGCGTGCACGTCGACGCCGTACCGCGGGAAGGCCAGGGTGGCCACCGTCCGCCCGCTCCCCCGCCACCGCTCTGCCATCGCCTCGGTCAGCGTCCGCTTGCCCGACCCGTCCAAACCCTCCACCACGATCAACCGGCCCACCCGGTGAACCCTACGGCGGGGCGGGATGGCGGAGGTCGGCCTGCAGGCGACGCCGGCAGCGGGGTGCACGAGAGCTCGCTGGGGAAGGTCCCGGGTGTGCTTCGGATGATCACGACTTGCGGCCGATTCAGGTTGTGCCACAACCACAAAGGGCCTCAAGTCGTGATCATCCGAAAGCTCCGCGGCCGAACCGGCGGGCGGAGCCGCCAGTTCGGTCACGCATGAGCCAAGACGTTGCACTCCGTTGTGAGATCGCAACCGTGAGTTGCTGGCGACCCGCCCATGACGGTGGCAGGGTGTCCTGCGTGAGCACATCGGCGAAGGCCCCAGGCCCGGCGACCGAGAAGACCTTCCTCGGGCAGCCGCGCCAACTGTCCACCCTGTTCTCGGTCGAGATGTGGGAGCGGTTCTCCTTCTACGGCATGCAGGGCATCCTGCTGATCTACCTGTACTACTCCGTCGCCGACGGCGGCCTGGACATGGACAGGGTGGCCGCGACCAGCATCGTGGGCGCCTACGGCGGCCTGGTCTACCTCTCCACCATCCTGGGCGCGTGGCTGGCCGACCGGCTCATCGGGCCAGAACGGACGCTGTTCTACGCCGCGGTCTTCGTCATGGCAGGCCACATCTCGCTGTCCCTGCTGCCCGGTCTGCTGGGCGTCGGCGTCGGCCTGGTGCTGATCGCCCTGGGCAGCGGCGGCGTCAAGGCTAACGCCACGTCGTTGGTCGGCACGCTGTACAGCCGGGACGACATCCGCCGGGACGCGGGCTTCTCGATCTACTACCTGGGCATCAACCTGGGCGCCTTCTTCGGGCCGCTGCTCACGGGCGTTGTGCAGTCGAACTGGGGCTTCCACGCCGGCTTCGCGCTGGCCGCCGTCGGGATGGCCATCGGGCTGACGATCTACAGCTTCGGCCGGAAGAACCTGCCGGAATCGGCGCACCACGTGCCCAACCCACTGCCGGCCGAGCGTCGGCTGCCGATGATCGCCGGCGCGGTGCTGGTGCTCGTGCTGGTCGCGGTGCTCGCGCTCACCGGTGTGCTGAGCGCCGACCGGCTCGCGACGATCGTCGTCTTCATCACGATCCTGGTGGCCATCGGCTACTTCGTCGTCATCCTGGGCAGCAAGAAGATCACCAAGGTGGAGCGCAGCCGGGTGCTGTCGTTCATCCCGATGTTCATCGCCAGCGCGGTCTTCTGGTCGCTGTACCAGCAGCAGTTCACCGTGGTGACCGAATACTCGGACAAGCAGCTCAACCGGGAGATCTTCGGATGGGTCATGCCGGTGGGCTGGGTGCAGTCCATCAATCCGGTCTTCATCATCATCATGTCCGGGGTGTTCGCCGCCCTGTGGACCAAGCTCGGCACCCGGCAGCCGTCGACGCCGATCAAGTTCGCGCTGGGCACCATCGTGATGGGTGTGGCGTTCCTGCTCTTCCTGCCGATGGCGAGCACCGTCCCGAACAGCGCACCGCTGCTCGGCCTGGTCGGGGTGCTCTTCGTCTTCACCATCGCCGAGCTGTTGATCTCGCCGGTCAGCCTGTCGCTGGCCACCAAGCTCGCGCCCGAGGTCTTCCAGACGCAGATGGTCGCGTTGCTGTTCCTGTCGATCGCGCTCGGCACCGCGATGGCCGGCGTGCTGGCGGAGTACTACTCGGACGAGAATCAGGTCGCCTACTTCGGGATCCTCGGCGCCATCGCCATCGCGGTCGGGATCGTGCTGTTCCTCATGACGCCGTTCATCAGGAGGCTGATGAGCGGGGTGCGCTGAGCGAGCTGTTCGACTCGCTCAACCGGGCCGATGCCCTCTCAAGCCCGGGGGGTGGGCGCCGCGGCCGGTCCACTCGTGTTGGATGGGCCGCATGACCCCAGCCAATTCCTCAGGAGCCGGTTCCTCAGGAGCCAATTCCGCCAAGCCCGTCGTCGACTTCCCCAACGGTGAGCCGCCCACCGAACTCGACATCGTCGACATCACCGTCGGCGACGGCGCCGAGGCGGTCCCCGGCGGCACTGTGCGGGTGCACTATCTCGGCGTCGAGTTCGACTCCGGCGAGGAATTCGACTCGTCATGGAATCGCGGCGAATCCATCGAGTTCCCGCTGCGCGGCCTGATCAAGGGCTGGCAGGACGGGATCCCGGGGATGAAGGTCGGCGGTCGGCGTCAGCTGGTCATCCCGCCGGAGCTGGCCTACGGGCCGAAGGGCGGCGGGCACCGGCTGTCCGGCAAGACGTTGATCTTCGTCATCGACCTGCTGGACGTCAGGTAGTTCCGCGGGTGCGGCGCGGGTGCGATTGACCCGCGCCGCGCATCCCGCCCGTTTTCGCGTCAGTACCGGTAGTGATCCGGCTTGTACGGCCCCTCGACGTCGACGCCGATGTACTCGGCCTGGTCCTTCGACAGCTTGGTCAGCTCCCCGCCGAGCGCCTCGACGTGGATGCGCGCCACCTTCTCGTCCAGCGCCTTCGGCAGCCGGTAGACCTCGTTGTCCCACTCGTCAGGCTTGGTGAACAGTTCGATCTGCGCGATCACCTGGTTGGAGAACGACGCGCTCATCACGAACGACGGGTGACCGGTGGCGTTACCCAGGTTCAGCAACCGACCCTCGGACAGCACGATGATCGTGTGGCCGTTGGGGAAGCGCCACTCGTCGACCTGCGGCTTGATCTCGATCTTCGACACGCCCTTGATCCGGGCCAACCCGGCCATGTCGATCTCGTTGTCGAAGTGACCGATGTTGCCCAGGATCGCCTGGTGCTTCATCCGCTGCATCTGGTCGGCGCGGACGATGTCTTTGTTGCCGGTGGTGGTGATCACGATGTCCGCCCGGTCGATCGCCTTGTCGACGGTGCTGACTTCAAAGCCGTCCATCAGCGCCTGCAGCGCACAGATCGGGTCGATCTCGGCGATGATCACCCGCGCCCCCTGGCCGCGCAGTGACTCGGCGGAGCCCTTGCCCACATCGCCGTATCCGACGACGAGCGCGACCTTGCCGCCGATGAGCACGTCCGTCCCGCGGTTGATCCCGTCGATCAGCGAGTGCCGCACGCCGTACTTGTTGTCGAACTTGCTCTTGGTCACCGAGTCGTTCACGTTGATCGCCGGGAACAGCAGTTCGCCCGCTGCGGCCAGCTGGTACAGCCGGTTGACCCCGGTGGTGGTCTCCTCGGTGACGCCGCGGATCGACGGTGACGTCCGGGTCCAGTACTGCGGGTCGGCCGCGAGCGAGGCCCGCAGCAGGTCGAGGACGACCGCGTACTCCTCGGCATCGTCTTCCTGGGTGGGCGGTACCACGCCCGCCTTCTCGTACTGCACACCCTTGTGGATCAGCAGCGTGGCGTCGCCGCCGTCGTCCAGGATCATGTTCGGGCCGAGGCCGTCGGGCCAGCGCAGCATCTGGTTGGTGGCCCACCAGTACTCCGGCAGCGACTCGCCCTTCCAGGCGAACACCGGCACGCCGGCCGGCTCCTCCGGGGTCCCGTAGCGGCCGACCGCGATGGCGGCGGCGGCGTGGTCCTGGGTGGAGAAGATGTTGCACGACGCCCAGCGCACCTGTGCGCCCAGATCGACCAGCGTCTCGATCAGCACCGCGGTCTGCACGGTCATGTGCAGCGATCCCGAGATGCGCGCGCCCGCGAGCGGCCGGACCTCGGAGTACTCGCGGCGCAGCGCCATCAGGCCCGGCATCTCGTGCTCGGCGAGGGTGATCTCCTTGCGCCCGAACTCGGCCAGCGAGAGATCGGCCACCTTGTAATCCAGATCGCCGAAACGGTCGACGTCCAGGTCGACGGTGGTGACGGGCGGTGTCGCCGTGGTGGTCATGGATCTCCCTTGCAGAAATGTTTCGAAGGTCGTGACGCCGGAGGACGACCGACGCGCCGGGGCCGTGCACCCTCTGGCGGCCGCGTGACGACGACGGCTCACAGGGTACCTGCCAACGACGCCAGGCTTGGGCGACATTCCCGGGTGACGGCCCTGCTGGGCGTCAATCGTCGTCGATCGGTCCGGGTTTCGTGCGCGTGATGAAAAGGCCGAAGAGCAGACCGAGGGTGGCGCCGACCAGCGTCTGGACCACGACGACGCCGCCCACCACGATCGTGAAGGCGAGCCCGAGCAGCAGCCCGGTGACGGTCCAGATCGCGACGGCCGGGGCGCGCGGCTCGCGGGCCTGCGGATCTTTCCTCACCTGGTCACGGTAGCGGGCGGCGCCGCCGGCAGAATCCGGCGCTAGCGACGCGGGCGCGGGTTGACCAGCGGGTTGCGGACCCGGAGCCCGGGAAACGTGGAGAAGTCACGATCACTGGACCACAGCTCGTCGATGCCGTGGTCGAGGCACAACGCCGCGATGCGTGCGTCATGGATCTCGTCCGCCCGCGATGATGATCCGCGCTGGGGAGGGGTCCGCGCTATGGGTCGCCTCCGGGGTGGGCGTCGCCTCCGGGGAGGGCCGGCTCCGGGGGGTCGGCACCGGGGAGGGTCGGCACCGAGTGGGCGGTGGGGGTCAGGCGCGGGTCGTCTGCGGGTCGCCGGCGTTGGCCAGCTCGCGCGGCTTGCGGGCGGCCGGCGACACGATGCCGGCCACGGCCACCAGGGTCAGCACCAGCAGGAGCGCGTTGAGCAGTCCGACGTGCTCGCCGATGAAGCCGATCAACGGCGGGCCGACCAGGAACGCCAGATAGCCGATGGTCGCGACGGCGCTCACCCGGGCCGCGGCGTTGCGCGGATCATCCGCGGCCGCCGACATGCCGACCGGGAAACCGAGCGCGGAGCCAAGACCCCACATCACCACGCCGACCCCGGCGAGCCAGGCGGCGGGAGCGAAGATGACGACCAACAGACCCAGCCCGGCCAGCACCGCGGACACCCGCAACACGGGCACCCGGCCGAACTTGTCGAGCAGGAAGACCCCGCCGACCCGGCCCACCGTCATGGCGGTGACGAAGATGCCGAACACCAGCGCGCCGGTGGCGTTGTCGACGCCGTGGCCGTCCACCATCGCCAGCGCCAGCCAGTCGTTGGCCGAGCCCTCGGCGAACGCCATGCCGAGCACGATCACGCCGATGAGCAGGGTGCGCCGGTCGCGCCAGATGGCCAGCCGGGACTTCCAGCCGCCGCCCGACGCTCCTGCCGCGTCGGCAACGTCCGACTCCGACCCGGACGTGGACTCCTCCGCGGTGGCGAACGGGTCGGGCTGCAGGAACCGCACGGACACCAGGACCGCGCCGATCATCACGGCACCGATGACCGCGAGATGGACCGCGATCGGGATGCCGAACTGCTCAGCCGCGGCGCCGATCCCGGCGCCGACGATCGTGCCCAAGCTGAACGATGCATGGAACAGCGGCATCACGGTGCGGCCCAGGGCGCGCTCGTTGGCGGCGCCCTCGACGTTCATCGCGACGTCGCACATCCCGTTGCCGAACCCGAACAGGGCAAGGCCGAGGACGACGAGTGGGGTGATCGTCATGGTGGCGCCAAGGCCGACGACGACAAGGCCCAGACCGGCACCGATGACGCTGCCGGCGATCGTCGCCTTCGAGCCGAGCCGGGCGATCACGTGACTGGACAGGGTCAGCCCGACGATGGCGCCGACGGCGACCCCGAACACGATCAGGCCCATCTCGAACGTGCTGGCGCCCAACGAGTCCCGGATGGCAGGCGTCCGCGCGATCCAGCTGGCGAGTCCGATGCCGGAGAGCGCGAAGATCAGGAACACGGCATTGCGCCACCGCACGATCTCGCTGCGGGTGAGCTCGACGACGGCGCGCTCGGGAGCGACCGCACTGGTGTCGGAGATGCCATTGGCCATGGTGATCGGTGATTCCTCGGGATAGTGGGCGGGCGAGTCGCTAGGCGGGCAAATGGTCAAACGGGCAAGACAGATGTGGCTGTGGGGCGGTACGGACTACGACAGACGATGGACGACCGAGCGGCGGTGCGAACCTGCGACGAGCGGCAAACCGACTGCGAGAACTCAGGCGGCGCGACCCTCTCGAACGAAACGCCGCCGGCGCGAAACCCCTGCCGGCGCGTCCCCTGTCAGCGCGAAAACCAGGCAGTGCGAGAACCGCTCGCACGAACCTGTGTCAGCGCCGACTCAGCCGGCTCGAGTACGACGACCACCGCCCGTCCGCGGGCGCGGATCGAACAACTTCCGCAGACTCGAATCGTTTCGATCGAATCGTTTCGACTACGATAGGCCGCATGGTTCCGGACGGTCAACCCCCTTCCCGGGTTCCGGTACCCCAGAGCCGCCCAAATCACACTTCTGCACCGTCACCCACCCAGACACCCACCGATCCCCACGGACCCAGATGACCGACAACCCCCGCCAGCAACGCGTCAAGCGCCCGACCCTCGCCCAGGTGGCCGCGCTGGCCGGCGTGTCGGTGTCGACGGCGTCCCTGGCCTTCAGCGGATCGGGACCGGTGTCCGACGCCACCAGGGAGCGGGTGCTGGCCGCGGCCGAACAACTGCACTACGCCGGCCCCGACCCGCGCGGCCGGTCGCTCCGGCAGGGACGGTCGGGCATCATCGGCGTGGTCCTGGAAGAACGCGTCCTCGATGCGTTCCGGGACCCGCTGCGGATCACCATGCTGGACGGCATCGCGCAGGAGACGACGCCGGGCGGCCGCGGGTTGCTGCTGCTCACCGACGTCGGCGAGAGCTCGCTGGCGATGGACTCCGCATCCATGGACGGGGTGATCCTGGTCGGCTGCAGCCCCCGGATCTCCCGGTCGCTGGGCATCTGCCTGCGGCGCAACATCCCGGCGGTGGCGATCGGCGGGCCGCCGATGTCCGGCGTGCTGACCATCTCGTTGGACGACGCCGATGCCGCCGAGTACGAGGCACGGCACCTGTACGACCTCGGCCACCGGGACGTGGCGATCGTCGCGCTGCCGCTGGACATTTCTGCGCAAACCGGTGAGCAGACCGGTGAACTGACGGCCGCACGGGAACGGGACGGCACCATCCAGGTCACCGTCGACCGACTCCGCGGCGCCCGCGCCGTGTACCCGGACAGCAGGGTGGTGGTGACCGGCGGCAGCCTCGTCCAGGAGGGGATGCTCGCCGGGCATGCGCTGCTCGCCGATCCGCAGCGCCGACCGACCGCCATCCTGGCGCAGAGCGATCTCCTCGCGGCCGGGGTGATCAAGGCCGCTGACGAACTGGGCCTCGACGTACCCACCGACCTCAGTGTCGTGGGTTTCGACGGCATCGCGCTCGACGGCATCGTGCCGCACGACCTGACCACCATGATCCAGCACGCCGCCGAGCAGGGCCGGGCGGCCGGCAGCGCGATCGTGCACCTGATGGACGGCGAGTCGGCGGAACCCGTGCACTTCCACAGCACCTTCCATCGTGGCGGCACCACCGCCGCACCCCGCCACGGGTTCCATCAGTAACCCGGGTCGGGCCCGCGGACCAGCGGCGATGCGCCCGAAGGCCGCACAACAGGGATCTCAACTTCCTGCAGATCAGCATTCGGGTCCTGCCCGACCTGGTGGAAACGGCGGCCCGAACCGGTCGGCCCGCGGAGGCGCTGATCGCCCTGCAGGAACTGCGGGATGTGGCCGTCGGGTCGGGGACGCACTGGGGTCTGGGGGTGCTGGAGAAATCGGCCGCGCTGTGCGCCGCGGAGCAGGACGCGGAGGCCCACTACCGGCGGCGATCGAGCACCTGTCCCGCTGCCGCGCACGGGCGGACCTGGCCCGTTCCCACCTGCTGTACGGCGAATGGCTGCGGCGGCGGAAACGCCGCAAACAGGCCGGCGTCCAGCTCAGGGCTGCCCTCGAGCACTTCGAGGACATGGGCGCGACCGGATTCGCGGGCCGTGCCCGCCGGGAACTCGCCGCCACCGGTGAACGCGCCGGCCGATCCGCTGAGGCCGGCGAAACAAGCTGGGGCGAAACAGCTCTGACGCCGCAGGAAGCAGCCGTCGCCCGGCTGGCGGCGCAGGGTGCGACGAATGCCGAGATCGCCGCGACACTCACCATTTCGCAGCACACCGTCGACTACCACCTGCGCAAGGTGTTCCGGAAACTCGGGATCAACTCCCGCCGCGACCTGCGGCACCGCCATGGCCACAGCGCGATCAGCGGCTGAGCCAGCACCCGCCGACACCCGCCGACACCCGCCGACACCCGCCGGTCACCATTCGCCCGAAAGGGCAGCGGAGTCTGCACCGAAGATCGAACCTCAGGACGCCGTTGCCGAGGGCCGGGTCTGCTACACCAGAAGGGGTGCAGCGGGCCCACGGAGAGCAGGCGCATCGCGCCGCCGAGCCGCGCCTGCCCCCTGGCCGCGTCGCGGCACTGACCGGGATGGCCGCGCTGCAACGGACGATCGGCAACCGCGCCGTCTCCGGCATGCTGGCCCCGGTCCACGGCCAGCCCGTCCAACGGCAACCCGCCCCACAGCAACCCGCCCCACAGCAACCCGCCCAACAGAGCCCACCGATGTCCCAGCCGGGGTCGATGACCCGGTCGCGCTTCGTCGATGTGCTCAGCAGCCGGTACGGGATCTCCACCGTCCGGGCCGGGACGTTTGCCGATCAGCAGGAGGTGAACAGTCGGCCCGGCGTCTCCGCCGGCGGCCGGTTGACCGAAGCCGCCTGGGCGGCTTGGGATCCCGGGCCGACATCGGAGATCTACTCGTCGGTCGTCACCGCGTTCGAGGACTTCGAGTCATCCCTTGGCGGTCTGCCGCCGGTCGACGAAGTCCTGTTCTTCGCCACCGCCTACACCGTGAACTCCGGCACCCACCAGGTCGAACCGAACCCCGGCGTCGGCGCCGATTTCGGCGCCGGCCATCTCCGCGTCTACCGGTCGGGCGTCGTCGCGGGCGCCACCGGCGGCAAGGGCATCCCGATCGGCCGGAGCACCGCGGCCGGGCGGTACCCGCCGGTAGTCATCGGGCTCGGCGGGCGCGGCACGGACCCCGGCGCACCCATCCCGCTGCCCACCGCGGGCGAGAACACGGTCCGGGTGATCACCCACGAACTCGGCCACGGCCTGGCCGAACAGGCGATGGCCGCGGATCACGCGATGTTCGAGACGTACCGGCTCGCCGTGGGGTGGACCGACGGCCGATTGTTCGACGTCGGCATCCCCGAGGTCCGGCAGTCGTTGGACGCGGGAACCGTCCCGCCGGCGACCATCCGCAGCAACCACGGCGGGCGGGTCACCGTCCGACCCACCCAGATCACCGTCGACAGCTGGAACCACCCGCGGTGGGTCGAACAGCCGATCAGCGCCTACACCGTGACCGGCGGCCCGGGCGAGGACTTCGCCGAGGCGGTGATGGGTTTCGTCAATACCCCGGCCGTCCTGCAGGCCAGAAGTCCGGTCCGCTACGGGTTCCTCGACTCGCACCGGGCGAGTTGGCTGCCGTTCCTGCGGACCAGGCCGCCCGTCGGCGATTTCCTGGGCCCGTCCGGACCCGGCCGGCTGGCCTGAGAACCCCGCACGCGAGGAACCGGCAGGCCGCCCGGCGAGCATTGACGGCCCCACGGTCGCCGCTGCTAGATTGCGCACGCTTCGGCCACCCCGCCAGGCAGCGTGGCCACCACCGTCCGGGCGTGGGCACCCGGACCGTCAGGAGCGCCCGACATGCAGATCATCGACGACGGTCGGAGCCGGCCGCTGGTGCAGGCGTTGCGGCGCCGGCGGTCGCTGCGGGCCGGGCTCGTGCAGTTCCTGTACGTCGTGTGCGGCGTTGCCCTCGGTCTGCTCATCCCTGCCATCGACCTCGGCCCCAGGATCCCGAGTGTCGAGACGGTCGCCCTGATGGCCGGTATGGCCGCCGGGCTGCTGGCGCTGACCAGCGTCGTCTTCGCCTTGCTGTTCCTTGTCGTGCAATTCGCCGCGACCGCCCAATCCCCGCGATTGCATCTGTTCCGCGACAACCCGCTCGTCTGGCATTGCCTCGGGCTGATCGTCGGCGTGCTGGTGTACACGACGGTGAGCGCGGTGGTGGCCGGCGGCCAGGACACCACCAGCGTGCTGGTCCCCATGTCGGTGGTGATCTTCGTGCTGGTGGCGGTCGCCCTGACCAGACAGCTGCAACTGGATGCCCTGCGGTCGATGCAACTCGCCCCCGCACTGGACCAGATCACCGGCCGTACCCGGCAGGTCATCGACAGGCTCTACACCGCGCCGTTCCCGCAACCGCCCACGCCGAACCCGGTCCCGCCCGAGCATCCGGTGCAGATCCGCTGGCCCGCCACCCAGGTGGTGCTCCGCCAGGTCGACATGCCCAGGCTGATCGACATCGCCTCGCAGTCCGGCGCGATCATCAGGCTGCGGGTGATGCCCGGTGATCTGATCCGCGAAGATGCGGTCGTCATGGAGGTCTGGAACCCGACCTCGGCACCGGTCGCCGACCCACTGCTGAAGTCGCTGGAGGTCGGCATCGAAAGGTCATTCACCCAGGACCCCCTGTTCGGCTTCCGGTTGCTGAACGACATCGCGCTGCGGGCGATGTCGACGGCGATCAATGACCCGGCGTCCACGGTGCAGGCGATCGACTCCATCGAGAACCTGCTCGCCACCCTGGTGGGCCGCAACCTCGCGGTCGGGCTGATAGACGACGAGGCGGGCAATCCGCGGGTCGTCTTCGACGCTCCCGACTGGGAGGTGTTTCTCGCGGCCGGGGCCGACGAGATCGCCGAAACCGTCATGCAGCCGATGGTCCGCAGACGGCTGCGCGCGATGCTCGAGTACCTGCGGGACATCGCCCCGGTCGAGAGGCGCGCGCCGATCGACGGCCGCATCGCCAGCCTCGACGAGGCCACCGTGGACGGGCCAGCCCGGTAACGGCGCCTACGGGTGGTTCCTGGTGACACGACAGGGCCCGTGACCCGGCACGGCGGGGGTTCTGCGCACTACGGATAGGTGCTCACGGTCACTGGAATTGTCGCGGACTCCTGCGCGGCCGCCACCGCGTCTCCGCCGGCTGTGGCAGTGATATGAGCTACCGGCAGGGGCAGCGCGACGGGTGGGATCGGCGTGTCCTGAGGTAAGCCGACGACCTCGAAGACGGTGCACCTGCCCGGAGACGGGCACCCAGCGCTCGGTTCGACGAAAGCGGGATCGATCGTGACGGTCGGGGGGACTGAGAGCAGGTCGGGTCGATCCGTCGTCAGCGTGACGGTCAGGGGTGCCTCTCGGGGACTGGCCACGCTGACTCTGATGGTGAACGGGTCGGTCCCGAGACGTGGATCCCCAATGTGGAGATTCCTGTTCCAACCGCTGCTGTAGGAGAGCGTCATGCCGAGCGGGACACAGCGTGCGGTCACGGCGAAGTCGGGCAGAGCGGCCTTGATCCGAAGTTCGTCCGAACAGTTGAGTGATCCAGATGGTCCTGCCGGTCCTTGAGCGCCGGTGTCGCCTTTGGGTCCGAGCGGCCCTCGCGGACCAATCTGGCCGTCCGCACCGGGCGGCCCGGAGGGACCGACCGCGCCGGGAGCGCCGTCTGAGCCCTTGGCGCCGGGCGGCCCTTGGGGTCCCGCCTGGTTCCAGGTGACGGCGAGCTCTTGCAGGACCCCCGGCGTCGCGATGCAGCGGCCCAGGTTCCCTGACAGCGCCGGGTCGATGAGTCGCAGCACCCCGGTCGCCTTGTTCTCGCAGCCATGAAAGGTCGCAGTCCCGGCATCGGGTACCGCCGCGGATGAAACCCCAACGACGACGCCTGTGACGAGCACTCCCGACACCGCGGCGATCGCGGCGAATCGCGACCGGCCGGACGGTACCTTCCGTGTTTTCCTCAGCATTTGCCGGCCTCCTGGTTCGGTTCGAGAAACGCCGGGTTCGGCGATGGCGCTCGCCGTTCGCCGCGCCGACTGACCTGCCATCTGGGCGATCCTTGCCCGGTATTTGCCGGCTGCGCAACGGGGGTTTCCCTAGGTTGAGAGACACCCGAGCGGCGGGTGTTTGCCCGTCAGCCGGTCAGGACTACGCGCAATACGGGATTCGCGATCTTTCTCTCCCGAGAAGACTCGGCCAGACGGGAGAACAGGAGCCGCGATGGCATTCATCCAGGCCGCCTACGGCGCGCAGATCTACTACAAGGACTGGGGTGCCGGGCCGCCGGTGCAGCTCAGCCACGGCTGGCCGCTGCAGTCCGACAGCTGGGAGGCGCAGATGCTCTCCCTGGCCGCCAACGGTTTTCGGGTGATCGCCCACGATCGCCGCGGGCACGGCCGGTCGACCCAGACCTGGGCCGGGAACGACATGGACACCTACGCCGACGACCTGGCCACCCTGATCGACTCGCTGGATTTGACACACCTTGCGCTGGTGGGGTTCTCCGCAGGATGCGGGGAGGTGGCGCGGTACGTCGGCCGGTACGGCACCGGCCGGGTGTCGAAGATCGTGCTGGTCTCCGCGGTGCCGCCGTTCCTGCTGCGGACGCCGGATAATCCCGGCGGTGTGCCGATCGAGGTGTTCGACGCCATCAGGCGGCGCCGCTGGCAGATCGTTCCCAGACCTAACAGGATCTGGCGGATGGGCCGTTCTTCGGGGCAAACCGGCCTGGTGCCAACCCGTCTCGCGGCATCCGTGATGCGTTCTGGTTGCAGGGCATGCAGTCCGGCCACCGCAATGCCCTGGAATGCATCGCGGCATTCTCCGCCACCGACTTCCGGGCGGACCTGGACAGGATCGACGTACCCACCCTGGTGATCCACGGTGACGACGACCAGGTGGTGCCGTTCGAGGTCGGCGGCAAGGCCTCGGCGGCGCGCATCACGGGCGCCCAGCTCAAGGTCTATCCCGGCGCCCCGCACGGCCTGACCGACACCCACAAGGCAGAACTCTCCGCCGACCTCCTCCCTGTACGAGCGCTATCACATCCCGGCGTCGGGCAACATCTTCTGGGGCACCGCACTGGCCAACGTCACGCCCTGGCACCAGGGGAACTGGGTGAATTACCACAATGACGACCGCGCGCCGCTGCTGTTCATCTCCGGCACCCAGGACCACTTGATGCCGCCGAGCATCCAGCGCTCGAACCTCAGGCATCACCCGTCGAACACCGTCACCGAGATCAAGGAGTTCGACGGTCCGCACCTGCTGCCCGCACAGGCCGGCTGGGAAGAGGTCGCCGACTACGCCCTGGACTGGGCACTTGCGCACGCCACCGGCTCGGCGGCCGGGCAGCACGCGAAAGCTGTTGGTGCGGAGGGGTCATCGAACGCCGGGTCGGCATGACGACCGTGGACATCAGGCACATCGGCGGGCCGACCGGGCAGCCGGCCGATCACCGGTGACGTCATCGGCTTCACGCTGCGCTGGCCCGGCCAGGAACACGGCGCCCTGTGGATCTCCGGCGACACCGTCGCCGCCCCCGGGGACATCCGCAACGCCATCAACTGGGTACCCATCGGCGAGCGAACGTCCCTCACCGCGTAGCGTCCGGCAATCGTCACACCTGGCCTGGGGGCTCCCGCCACTTCGAGAGCAGCACCGCCAACCCGGGCGCCACCAGCAGCATCACGAAGATCCGCAGCACCTGCACCGCCAGCACGAAGGTGGCGCTGCTGCCGGTGTCCGCGGCGATGGCCAGCACGGCGAACAGGCCACCGGGCGACGTCGCCAGGTAGCCCGCCAGCGGACTCTGGCCGGTGACCGACGCCAGGAAAAAGCCCATGCCGGCGCACCCAAGGATGATCAACACGGTCAGCGTCAACGCCACCGGCAGCACCCGGCCGAGCAGTTTCAAGCTGGCTCTGGTGAAACCCAGGCCGATGCGCAATCCGATTGCCCCGTAGGCGATCTGGGCCAGCCAGACCGGGACGTGCGCATCGAACGACCAGCCGGCCACCGTCAGACCCGCGGCCAGCACCATGGGTCCGAGCAACGTACCCGCAGGGATGCGGGCCCGGACGGCGATCAACGATCCGACCAGGGCGCAGACCGCGGTGAACAGCAGGTCCACCACCCACCCGGGGCCGGCGGGCACCGCACTGACCGACGGGTCGGCGGCCGGCGGGTGGAACACGAAGGCGGTCACCAGCGGCAGGGTGGCGACGATCAGCACCACCCGGAGGTACTGGATGACCGCGACCATGCGCTCGTCGGCGCCCAGATCCCTGCTCATCGAGGTGATGCCCGCGGCACCGCCGGCGCTCAGGCTCAGCGAACCGGTGATCGCACTCACCGACGTCCACCGGCCCATCAGCAGGCCGGCCACGACGCTGAGCAGCAGGGTGCCGACGACCACGGCGGCCACCGGTAGCCAATCTCCCCCGAGGCTCTGCAGAATGCTCAGCTCCAGCAGGGTGCCCACGACCACGCCGATGACGGCCTGCGCCCCGGAGTTCACCACCGGATGCAGCACGATCCGCCTGCTGCTGCTCAGCGCGAAGATCATTCCGGCGAGTAGCCCGCCGAACAGCGCCGGCGACGGCACCCCGAGCAGGGACAGCAGCGCGCTGATCATCAGCGTGGCCAGCACGATCCCGGCCCAGCGCAGGACCGGCCGCCATCGACCGGCTGGGCCACTCTGGGCGCTGCTCTCCACCTGCGGAACGGTAGGCGCCCGTTGGCTGTTCATGAGGTCGGGGCGGGCGCCCGACGTCCCCCAGCCGGCGCGGGCACCCCAGCGATCTCCAGCAGGCGGCGAGCCCGGTCGGCGACGGGCAGGTCGACGAACTCGCCCGTCGGCAACGCGAACCCGCCACCATCGGCGCCGTCGAACCCGGCCAGCACCTGTCGTGCCCAGACGATCTCCGCGTCCGTGGGCGTGAACACCTGATGCAGGGTCTGTAGCTGGCGCGGATGGATCGCCGATTTGCCGAAGAAGCCCAAGGACCGAGCGAACGTCGCCTGATCGCGAAGTCCGTCATCGTCCTGCAGCAAGGGAAAGACACTGTCGATGGGCGGCTCGATTCCCGCGGCGCGCGAGGCCAGCACGAGATGCGATCGTGCGTACAGGGTTTGCAGGTTGCCGCCGGAGGTGTTCAGGTCGCGCTGCAGGTCGACCCCACCCATCGCCAGGAAACGGACCCCCGGCGCCGCGGCGATGTCCTGCGCCGCCAGCACTCCCCGGGCGCTCTCGATCGCGCAGATGATCGGTAGGCCCGGGGCCCTCGCCGCGACCCACTCGACGTCGCAGGCGGATTCCACCTTGGGGATCCGGATGCCCACCGCCCGGTCGGCGACCGCAGCGAGATCCGCTTCGCACCACGATGTCCGGGCGGCGTTGACCCTGACCCAGGCCGGCTGGTCGAGCAGCACCTCCGCGACCATCGAGCGCGCCGTCGCCTTCGCCTGCGGCGGTACCGCATCCTCCAGGTCCAGCATCACCGCGTCGGCGCCGGCCCGGAACACCCGGTCCAGCAGCTTCGCGTTGTGGCCCGGCGCGAACAGATAGCTCCGGTCCATCAGACGACCCCGCTCTCGCGCAGCTCGTCGAGTTTGTCGCCGGAGATCCCGAGCAGCTCGTCCAGCACCGCGTCGGTGTCCTGCCCGAGACGTCGCCCACCATGGCGGATGGCGCCAGGGGTGCGGCCCATCCGGAAGATCAGGTTCTGCATCTTCAGCGGGCCGAGATCCTCGTCCTGGATCGTGGTGATCATGTCGCGCTCCTGCACATGCGGATCGTTCATCAGCTGCTCGACGTCGTACACCGGCGCCAGCGCGGCGCCGGCGGCCTGGAAGGCCGCGGACACCTCCTCCATCGGACGCGCGGCGATCCACTCCGCCACCGGGGCGTCGATCATGTCCGCGTGCTTCACCCGCTCGCCGGCCAGCGGGAACCAGGGCTGTTCGGCGATGTCGGGCCTTCCCACCAACCGCATCACCCGCTCCGCCACCGAGGTGGCGCTGGCCGAGATCGCGACCCACCGGCCGTCGCTGGTCAGGTAGGCGTTCCGCGGGGCGTTGTTCGTCGACCGGTTGCCGTGCCGGCCGGCGACAACACCCAGTTGGTCGAAGGCACTCGGGCCCGGGCCGAGGATCCCGACCAGTGGCTCCAGCAACGACAGGTCGATGACCTGACCGCCGCCTGCCGCCACGTCCCGGTGGTAGAGGGCGAGCATCACGGCATAGGCGCCGGTCAGCCCGGCCACCCCGTCGGCCAGGCCGAACGGCGGCAACGTCGGCGGCCCGGATTCCTCACCCGTCTGGTGGGCGAGGCCGCTCATCGCCTCGGCCAGGGTGCCGAACGCCCGCCGGGTGGCATACGGACCCTGCTGGCCGAACCCGGTGACCCGCAGCATCACCAGCGCCGGATTGATCTTCAGCAGGTCCTCGGGGCCGAGCCCCCACTTCTCCATCACGCCCGGACGGAAATTCTCGATCACCACATCGGCCTGCTCGACCAGCCTGCGCAGAATGTCCTGCCCGTCCGGCGTACTGAAGTTCAGCGTGATGGTGCGCTTGTTCCGGGCGATCACCTTCCACCACAGCCCATGCCCGTCCTTGGACAGGCCGTGGGTCCGGGCCGGATCGCCCCTGGGATGCTCGACCTTGATGACGTCGGCGCCCCAGTCTCCCAGCAGCATCGCGGTGATCGGTGCGGCGTAGACCGTCCCGAGATCCAGCACCCGCAGGCCCGCCAACGGCCCGGCGGTCTCCCGGCGATCCGGTCGATGGTGCGGGAATCGCTCTGCTGCAACGGTTTCGGCGGTGGTTGTCATGGGCTCACCTTCGCGAGTGGTTGGGTGGGGAGGAGGCAATGCGGGGAGGTAGGACGTCAACGAAGTGCGGCAACCCGGTCAGCCAATCGGGATGACGCCCAGCAGCACCGCGACGAGCAGCATCACCAGGGAGCAGACCACCGCTCGCCAGATGACCTTCTTGTGGAAGTCCGCCAGGTCGACCCGGGCGAGTGAGATCAGCAGCAGCATCGCCGGGACCAGCGGGCTGGTGAGGTGGACGGGCTGCCCGATGATCGACGCCTGCGCCATTTCCACCGGCGAGATGCCGTACTGGCCGGCGGCCTCGGACAGGATGGGCAGCACGCCGAAGTAGAAGGCGTCGTTGCTCATGAAGAACGTGAACGGCATGCTCAGCAGCCCGGTGATCACCGCGAACCACGGCCCGAGACCCGGCGGCACCACGTTGACGATGGCATCGGCCATCGCGGTGACCATCCCGGTGCCCTCCAGCACTCCGACGAGCACCGCGGCGGCGAACACCATGGCAACCACGGCGACGATCGAGCTGGCGTGTGCCTTGACCCGCTCGGACTGGTCGTGCGGGTTGGGGAAGTTGACCACCAGCCCGATCGCGGCGGCGATCATGAACAGCAGCGCCAGCGGAAATTCGTCCAGCCCCAGCATCACCAGCAGGCCGACGGTCAGCGCCAGGTTGAACCAGATCAGTTTCGGCCGAAGGGTTTTCCGGTTGGGGTCCAGCCCCGACGCCATGTCGGAGTTGTCCTCCTGGTAGTCCAGTTCGCGGTCGGTTCCGCTACCGGAGGAGCCAGTCGGGCGGGCGGGCAGCACTCCCGATCCGCCGACCTTCGCCCCGGTAGGAGCCCAGCGACGCCCCGACGGTTTCCAGCGTGCGCCCGGATGCCAGCAGCCGCTTCCGCTCCGACCTCCCCAGCAGGAAGGCCAGCACGAGGACCGTACCCAACGCCGCGATCATGCCGGGGATCATCGGGATGAACAGCTCGTTCGGCGACACCTTCAGCACGGTCGCCGCCCGGACCGTCGGACCGCCCCAGGGCACGATGTTGAGCACCCCGTTCGCCAGGCAGGCGACCGCGGTGAGCACCACCGGGCTCATCCCGAGCCGCAGGTAGATGGGCAGCAACGCGGAAACGGTGATGATGAAGGTCGTCGAGCCGTCGCCGTCCAGCGACACCAGGCCGGCCAGCACCGCGGTGCCGATCACCAGCCGGGTCGGGCTGTTGCCCACCGCCCGCAGGATGAAGCGGATCAGCGGGTCGAACAGGCCCACATCGATCATCAACCCGAAGTAGATGATGGCGAAGAACAGCAGCGCCGCGGTGGGGGCGAAACTCTTGATCGCGGCCATGATCGTGTCGGTCACGCCGCCGTCCTCCGGGACGACAGCGGCGCCGAATTGCACGGCCAGGATGCCGAAGACAACCGGCACCAGGATCAACGCGACCACCGGCGTCAACCGTTTACTCAAGATCAAATACATGAATACCGCGATCATGGTGAATCCGAGCCCGATGAGCATCAGTGCCCCTCTCGATGGTGTCCGTTGAAAAAGACGGTAAAGACCACCGGGGACAAAGACACTCTTGCGAACGCAATACTCTTAGTGAAACTAAAAGGGACTTGTGGTCGTTGAGTACACGGCCTCCCTCAGGCCGCCGACTCCGCGGAGTCCTCGTCGGATGCCGCACTCTCAGGCGCCCCGGCGACGGTGCGCCGGTCATCCGTGCCGAAGACGAGGTGCTCGACGGACGGAACCGCAGTCAGGTCGAGACCGGGGTCGAAGGCGATCTCACAGTTGAACGGCCAGACGTATTCCTCCTTCGCGATGTCCAGTCCCTCGACCTGAACCACCCCGCTGACCGAGGCGTGGCCGGCGTGGATGTCGGTGAGTCGACCCCCGCGGACGATCGCCACGGAGTCGACCAGAGTGACCTCCACCTCCAGGTCTCCCTTGACCGTGAGCAGGGTCGTGCCGTCGAGCACGATGTCAAATGTCGGCTCCTGCTCGAAGCGGACCTTCTGGTCCTTCATCGCCACCACTCGTTCGGCGCCGGGTTTCCGTACCGTTGCCGCGCTTGCCGCCAGCAGTGCCTCGTAATCACCCCAGGCAGCGCGAAACACGTCCACCAATCCGCCGGGGAGCAACTCCTTCAAGCCATTGACGATCTGCCGGCCGAGAGATGCTCTGGCGATATGGCCGAGCTTCGCCAGCACGGTCGAGCTGGATCCTTTCAGCGGCTCCGCAAGAGCCTTGGCGGCCTTCTTGGACGCCGCTTCCGTGTCGCGGAACAGCCACCCGGAGAGATCCTGCGGCGGCTCACTCGCGCCATTGACTGTCATCGCTGTACCTCCAGAACAGAGACCAGGTCGTCCTGTGGATTGACCACGACCTGGATTTCGTGGTCCACGCCATCGGGGTCGGACCGCTGGGCCCGGACCAGGAGACCGGGTTCGAGGACGAGGTCGACGTGCTCGTCGATCCAGCGCAGTTGACGTCGCCGTCGCACGCGATAGCGGACCGTCATCGCCAGGCCACCGATCATCACCATCACCGCGGCCGCAATCGCCGCCGGCAGGAAGTGATTCGGCGTTACCGGCAGCACCGGATCGGCGGTCAATGTCAGCCGAACCGAGGTCGCCGCAGGCACCATTGTTCCGGCGGTCGGGAACTGCTCCAGCACGCGGCCGTCGTGATCGCCCGAGACCTCCATGACGAGACCGGCTTGCGTGATCACCTTCTCGGCATCCTGCACCGTCATCGACGTGACGT
The DNA here is from genome assembly GCA_963709895.1 of uncultured Actinomycetota bacterium. Lineage (GTDB taxonomy): Bacteria > Actinomycetota > Actinomycetes > Mycobacteriales > Nakamurellaceae > Nakamurella. Next base: position 702,987 of record CAVPYD010000029.1, read on the forward strand.
CGGGGATTCTCACCGTGGCCGCCGGTTGGCCAGTGGCGGCCGTGGAGCTGACCGGAGTGGATCCGACGGTAAGGGCGCCCGGCAGCGCGGCCGTCGGATCCACCAAAATGCTCGGCGCCAGGGTGGGCCCAACGGTGGGCCCAATTGCCACCGGTTCGACGACCAGTGAGGCCAACGCCACCGGACCCGGAACATCGACATCCAGGCAACTGGCCACACACACCCTGACCGTCAACGTCACCTGCCCGAGATCGGCGGGCACCGCAAAAGACCCGGAAATAGCGCCCGCCTCATCGATCGCACACGAACCGGCGATCAGCCCATTGTCGAAAGCGTCACCGTCACCCGGGCTCACCCGCAGGCCACAACCGCCCTCGGCAGCAGACCCAGGACCCGAACCCGAGATCGTCACCGTGTCCGACGGATGCGCAGCATTCGGGCTCAGCGAGATCACTGGTATGACCGGGTCGGCAATCACCGGCTCGACCCCCAGCGAAGCAGACGCCACCGGACCAGGGACGTCGACATCCAGGCAACTGGCCACACACACCCTGACCGTCAACGTCACCTGCCCGAGATCGGCGGGCACCACGAACGACCCCGAAATAGCGCCCGCGTCATCAATCGCACACGACCCGGCGATCAGCCCATTGTCGAAGGCGTCACCGTCACCCGGGCTCACCCGAAGGCCGCAACCCCCCTCGGCGACAGACCCAGGACCCGAACCCGTGATCGTCACCGTGTTCGACGGATGCGCAGGATCGGGGCTCACCGAAATACTCGGCTCGACCGGATCGGCAACCAACGGCTCGACGTCGAGGGAAGCCGACGCGACCGGACCCGCTACTTCCGCGTCCCGGCAGCTGCCTACGCACACCTCGACCGTCAACGTCGTCTGCCCGAGATCGGCGGGCACCGCGAACGACCCGGAAATAACGCCGCTATCGTCAATCGCACACGACCCGGCGATCAGCCCATTGTCAAAAGCATCCCCGTCACCCCGGCCCACCCAGAGACCGCACCCGCGGCCGCCAACAGATGCCGGACCCGAACCCGTGATCGTCACCGTGTCCGACGGATGCGCAGGATCGGGACTCACCGAAATACTCGGCTCGACGACGGGCTCGACGTTCGGTTCGACATCCACCGCAGCCACTGCGGAAGAACCCTCACCGTCCAGGCAAGTGCTCACACACACCTCGACCATCACCGTCGTCTGGCCGAGATCGGCGGGCAGGGAGAAGGACCCAGAAATATTGCCCACGTCGTCAACGGCGCAATTGCCGCCTACGAGGTCATTGTCGAACGTGTCCACGCCGTCCGGGGTGACGGTCAGAATGCAGCGTCCACTGCCGTCGACGTCCGCGTCCCTGCCGTTGATCGTGATGAGGTCGCCAGGATGCGCGGAATCGGGTGGCTGACGAAAATGGTGCCCCCGCGGCGGCCTGGGCCACGGAGTTCGTCGGGAACGAGGGCGGCGAACAGCACCAGGAGACGGAAACAGCCGCGCCTGCAAAGTTCCGACGGTGCACAACATCCCTCCCATCTCGTCGTCGTGTCTCCTGGACTGACGGCAACGAGATGGGGAGAAATACACAAATAGGACACCGGCCGGGAGAATCAACCATTCGCCGGGTTTCACCGTCGCCGACGGTCCGTTCGGCTCAGGCCCACTGCGATTTCCGTCCGGCCATCATCACCGTGCGTCGAAACCTCGGTTCGCCGAACGAGCCGCGTCACCGAATCCGGTAGCGGCGTTCCGGGCGGCCTATTCCGTATCGCAGCGTCACCTCGGCAACACCCGTCTTTTCCAGATGCTCGAGATAGCGCCGCGCACTCACCCGGGAAAGTCCGACCCGCTCGGCGCACTCGGTCGCCGAAATCGCCTCGTCGCGAGAAAGAATGGCCCGCACCGCCTGCGCCGTCTCCCGGCTCAGCCCCTTGGGAAGACCGGCAACATCGTCGGCGGATGTTGCCGCGGAGCGCACCCCGAATAGTTGATCGATCTGCCGCTGGTCTGCACTGCTGGAGGCCTCCAGCGCCGACCGGGTTCGCCGGTAATGCTCGAGCCGTTCCCCCAACGCCTGGTATTCGAACGGCTTGATCAGGTAGGAAACGGCGCCACCCTGCATGGCCTCGCGGACCGTGTCAAGTTCACGGGCAGCCGTCACCACGATCACATCGAGGTCGGGGAATTCCTGGCGAGCCCGGCGCAGTACCTCGATGCCGGTCATGTCCGGGAGGTAGACGTCGAGCAACATCAGATCGGGGTGGAGTTCGTTCATCGCCGCCAATGCCTCGGCGCCGGTGTGCACGGTGCCCACGACGCTGAACCCAGGGACTGTCGCGAGGTAATGGGTGTGGATTCTGGCGACCATGAAATCGTCGTCCACCACCAGGACTGAATAGTCCGCGGCCGGCTGCGTCATCGCGTCATCGTCATCGTGTCATCCCCTACGCGCCGACACCGCCGGAGCGTCGGTTCCCTCGCCGCCCGCGGCAACCGGATCGGTCCGCCGAACCGGCAGCACCGCGGTGAACACCGCGCCGTCGGAGTACTGCACCCCGACCGAGCCGCCGCGTTCCTCGCAGATCCGGCGGACCAGCGAGAGACCGATCCCCCGACCACCGACGACGGCGGCGGACTTGGTGCTGAATCCGCGATCGAAGATCCGCGCCGCCGAGTCCGGTGAGACCCCGGGTCCGGTGTCCGACACCACGACGGTCACCGCCGAATCATCAGCCGTGACCTCCACCGTGATCGACGCGCGGGCGGAGTTGGCGACGGCATCCAGGGCGTTGTCGACCAGGTTGCCGACGACCGTGGCGACGTCCGTCGACAGCTCCGACGGCAACCGGGGGCACCTGGTGGCGGCGGAGATCTCCAACTGCACGCGCGACTCCGCTGCCAGCGAGGACTTGGCGACCATCAGCGCCGCCAGCGGTGGGTCCTCGATCCGGGCAGTGACGGCCGAGTCGATCTCCGCCCGGCGCCGGGTCAGGGCCGCCACATAGTCGCGGACCTCGTCGTATTCCGCGAGCTGGAGCAACCCGGAAATGACGTGCAACTGGTTGTCGAACTCGTGCGTCTGCGCCCGTAGGGTGTCGGTGGCGTTCCGGGTCGCACCCAACTGTCGTTGCACGGCAATCAGTTCCGAACGATCCCGGAGTGTGGTGACGGTGCCCGCCGAGACGCTGGACTTGTCGCCGGTGCGCGCCGTTCGCCGGTTCACCACCAACACCCGGTCCCGGCGCACGACCACCAGATCGGTGCCGGTGCGCCGGCCCATCACCACGTCCAACAGATCCGGCTCCAGCCCGAGGTCCCTGACGTCGCGGCCGACGCAGTCCTCTCGGAGGTCGAGCAGCGACCGCGCTCCGTCGTTGACGACGGTGACGTGCCCGGAAGGGTCGACACCGAGAACGCCTTCGCGGATGCTGTGCAGCAGCGCTTCGCGGTGATCGGCGAGGCTGGCGATCTGGGCCGGCTCGAGCCCGTGCGTCTGCTTCTTGATCCGCCGGGCGAGCAGCCAAGACCCCGCGACGCCGGCGGCCGCGGCGAGCAGGATCAGCAGCAGGAGTTCCGGTACTCCGGAGCGCAGGATGCTCCAGGTGTCCGGATACTGCTCGCCGACCAGTGCCAGGCCGATCAGGTTCCCGGTGTCGTCGTAGATCGGGGCGCTGGCGGCGATGAGACGCTCACCGTCGAGCGTGAGGTCGCCGTCCCACGATCGTCCCGACCACGCCGAGTCTTCGGGAAGGACCAGGGATGCCCCGATCCGGGTCGGATCGGTCGAGGTGATGATCTGCCGGTCGGTGTCGGCCAGCAGGACGACCGTCGCACCGGACTGGATGCGGGCGGCTTCCGCCACCGGCGCCAGGTCGGTCGCCGGGTTCGGGACCACGCCACCGTTCTTGACCAGGGGATTTCCGGCGACATTCTCGGCCGCACCCAGCACCCGGTCCCCGCTGCTGGAGGCGAACTGCGAGGTCGCCTGCCGCACCGACACCAAGCCGGCGACCAGCAGCACGAGCCCCACGACGCCGAGTTGGAACAGCAGGAATTTCCCGGCGAGGGTCCGCGGCGTCAACCGGTGCCACCACGACACGTCGGCCTCCTCGCCCGCCCGGTTGATGAGCAGGACCCAGCTCACCCGGTAACGACCATAACGACCCGATCAACCAACCCGGCTATCAACGGTTGCCGACACAACAGTGACTGGTCGGTCGCGCTGGGTCATGCTGAGATCGGAACGGGAGCCGATCGGCGGCTCCGTCGGGCGAGGCGCGAGGCCGAGAAGATGCACCGCAGACGAACCAGCAGCCGGGCTGCTCTGCTGGTGCTGCTGCTGGCCGCGGTGCTCCTGCTCCCCTCCTGTTCGATGGCCGCCAGCGATCCCGAGCTGAGACTGATGGTGCCCAACAGCCCGGGCGGAGGGTATGACGTCACCGGCCGGACCGCCGTCAAGATCACCGAAATGACCGGGATCACCGGCCCCGTCAATGTTTTCAACCTCAGCGGTGCCGGTGGTGCGGTGGCCCTCACCCGGCTGCTGCACGAAACCGGCAACGCCGATCTGCTGATGATGATGGGCCTGGGGGTGATCGGCGCCACCGTCACGGACAAGTCGACGGCCCGGGTGACCGATGCGACGCCGATCGCCCGGCTCGTCGAGGAGCAGGAAGCGGTGATGGTGCCGGCCGGCTCCCCCTACGGCACGATCGACGAGCTGATCGCGGCGTGGCGGGCCCACCCGGATCGGTTGACCGTCGGCGGCGGATCGCTGACGGGCGGGCCTGACCACCTGATGTCGATGCAGTTGGCGGAGGCCGTCGGGATCGACCCGCACGACGTCAGCTACGTCGCGCACGACGGCGGTGGCGAACTGCTGCCGGCGCTGCTGGGCGATCGGGTGGATTTCGCGACCTCGGGGGTCAGGGAGTACACCCAGCAGATCAGGTCCGGACAGCTGCGGGTGCTTGCGGTCTCCGGCGATGCCAGGGTTGGCAACCTCGATGCGCCGACGCTGACCGAATCCGGCATCCCGGTGGTGTTCGTCAACTGGCGCGGCGTCATCGCACCTCCCGGAATCTCCGATGCCGACAAGAGCGCCCTGATCGGCATCTTCAGCGATCTGCAGGCAACAGCGCAGTGGCAGGCCGAACTGGTCAAGAACAGCTGGACCGACGCACTGCTGACCGGGGATGCCTTCGGCGATTTCCTGGCGCAGCAGGACCGCAGTGTCCAGGCCGCCCTGCAACAGCTGGGCGTGGGTTGACCCCGTGAACGGCGCCGGGTGGCAGGATCGTCCGACGTGACTGAACAAGAGATCATCCAGTTCACGGCAAACCTGCCCGGGGTCGATGTCCTCACCGCGAGCGAGGCCATCGGCGCGCCGGCCATTGCCTGGGGCGATTCGTTCTTCTACTACGACCCGGCACAGAGCATCCCCGCCGACAAGCGATTCCCGTTCGCGACCATCGTGACCAAGGACTACCCGGGCTTCGACGAGGCGTCGAACGTGGATCGGGACGGCGTCTTCCGACTGAACATCTCCGTCGGACGGCGGACATTCGAGGAGCTGCTCGGCTATCCGCCGGCACACCATGCCGAGCACGCGACGGACTACGACTACGCCGCCATCGACACCCTGATTCCGCATCCCGTCTATGCCACCCAGGCATGGGTCTCGATTCTCCAGCCGGGCGAGCGGACGAAGGATCAGGCGCGCAGCCTGCTGACCGAGGCCCATCGACGCGCGGTCGCGCGCTACCGCCCTCGTCCCTGACACGCACTCGGACCCGCAGGCCCGCCGGCGTCAGACCAGCCCGGCGCCGAACTGCTCCATCGCGATCAACGGCTTGATCCGCTTCCGGACCTCACCGGTGGCGAACGCCCGGTGAATGACGTCACCGCCGAAAACATTCCCGATGGACCCCATCACCATGGCCTGGTCGAGCGAGAGATACCGCCTGGCAACGGTCCGGGACTTCACGGCCACCGCATCGAAGAAGCCGCCTTCGCCGTAGGCCCCGAGGTCGACCAGCTTGACGAGATTGTCGTAGGCCTGCCGCGGCTCCACGTGCATGGCCAGGAACAATGCATGCGGCGTGACGACCCCATCGCCATACGTGGGCGTCGGATTGGTGCCGACCCGGCAGCCGTCGTACCCCGCGTCGTAATTGGTCTTCTCCACGTCCGACAGATACCCGTCCGGGTTGAGGCCGATCGCGTCGACGCCGTACTCGCGATATCCACCGCCCGGTTGGCTGGCCGGCGAGAAGCCCCAAAAGCCGTACTTCGCCTCGTCGAGCCCGTGCTCTCGCTGGGCCCGGACCGTCAACCGGTGGTTGATTCCCCACGATCGCGGAGCCCACTGCTGCTCGGGGACGAACATCGCCGGCATCAGGGACTCGAACATGGAACCACCCCAGCCGGGCACGATGCGCATTCCCCGGTAGGTGTACGCACCTTCGTAGACGTCGATACCGAGGTAATTCCTGGTGACGCCGACCGGGCGCTGCTCCTGCCATGCCCAATCACATCCCTTGTCGGGGAACGTGCGCCAAGTGCCGAAGTAGTGTTTCGCCGGAACCTGACCCCGCGCGATGGCGATGTAGGACGCGATCCGGGTCTCCGAGACGGTGGTGTCGTAATGGAAACCGGTGTACCAGACATTCGGGCCCGCACCCAGGTAGTTGTCCTCGACCGCGTCACCGTTCGGAGGCTTCGCGTCCCAGAAACCGCCGCGCAGCAAGCCGACTCCCAGGTCTGCCCGCGCTACAGGGTTGTAGAAGGCGGCGAAGTTCATCCGGTCGGACAGCCTCTGCGCGAGCCGCGCGTTCGACCGGTCGGCGTTCTGAACGACCATCAGAGCCGCTGCCAGCCAGCCGTTGTCGACACTCGACAGGAACGGGTACACCGTGCTTCCGTCGGTCGGCCAGGTGGTGAGCACCTGAGCACTCGCTTCGTCGTACCAGTTGTAGAACATCCCGCTGGGTTCATGGCGGGCCATGGTGGACAGTGTGGTGAGCGTCTTGGCCAATCGCGCGCTGCACTCGGTGCGGGTGATCAATCCGAGGTCCCGCGCGACAATGGCGCTCCACAGGTAGCCGCCGATGTTGGTGGGCGAGGTGTAGCCGCTCCGGTTCGGATGGGCCAACGGGCCGTCGATGTTGTCGGCGGTCAGCCCGGTCCGCTCGTCGGTCATCGCTGCCAGGCAGGCCCAGGTGTCGCGCGCCCAGCGCCGGATCGTGGAGCGGTCAGGTGCGAGAAGTCCGCTGGTGGCCGTGATTGCGTTCGCAGTCCCGCCCATCGCGCCGGTCCCCGCGAGAACGCCGGTGGCTGCGACTGCCGCTCCACCGATCAGCAAGTTGCGCCGGGTGATCGAGGTCATCGTTGACTCCTGTTGAATGGTAGCGGTTGTCGGGACAGGGGCCGGCCGAGGCCGTGCGGCAGATCAGCCTGCTGGCAGCTCGTTGGACCGGGCAACGCCGCCGAGCCAACCCAGGCTGGGTTTCGGGTTCCGCACGAAGGTCTCCTTGTCCCAGGAGATCAGGCCGAAAGTGGGCCGGTACGAGCCCCATTCGTAATTGTCGAGCGCCGACCAGTGCAGGTAGCCGACAACCTCGACTCCGTCGACCATCGCTTGGTGCAAACCCGTCAGCGCGCCTCTGGTGTAGTCGATACGGCGCGCGTCATCCGCGGTGGCGATGCCGTTCTCGGTGACGAAAATCGGCACGCCGTCCGTCAGGTCCCATGCGTTGCGGACGCCGATGCCGAGCGCCGGCGGGAAGTACTCCCAGCCGGTGAGCGTGGTTTCCGTTTCCTCGGCGAGGGGCACTGGTCCGTCGGGTCCGATGAAGGTTCGGGTGTAGGCCTGCACACCTACCCAGTCGTCGCCGCGGGCGGCCTCCAGGAAGAAGTCCTCCCGGGGGTAACCGTAGTCGAGGGTGGCCTGTTCGCTGCCAGGTACCGGGTGGAACGCCTGCGTCGCGACCGACCAGCCGGTCCGCAGCGCGGGCACCGAGCTGAGCACCTTTCGGGAGCGAATATGCGCTTCCCGCAACACCTCTGAGACGGCCTCATCCGGCGCCGGCAGGCCGGACGCAACGAGATCGGTTTCCCGCCGCCCGTGGATCATCGACATGATGTTGGGCTCGTTGATGGTGCACACCCACTCGACACCTTCGGCGACGATGGGCAGCGCGATCTCGGTGAATCGGGCGAACCTCTCAACCGCGTCGGGATGACGCCAGCCGCCCCGGGCGTCCATCCACCGAGGAATGGTGAAATGCAACAGGGTCACCATCGGGGTGAGCCCGAACTCGTGACAGGCGGCCACCATTCGCCGGTAGTGATCGATCTGAGCCCTGGACACGAAGCCGTCTTCCGGTTCGATCCGGCTCCATTCCAGGCTGAACCGATAGGTGTTCAAACCAGCGGCAGCGAGCAGCGCCATATCCTCGCGGTAGCGGTGGTAGCTGTCGCAGGCGTCACCGCTGGGTTCGGCGATGCCGCTGCCCGGGGTGTGTTCCCGAACCCACCAGTCGCTGTTGATGTTGTTGCCCTCGATCTGATGCGCGGCGGTCGCCGCGCCCCAGCGAAAGCCGTCCGGAAACCGTTGCAGGGCTGTGTTTGTCACGGATTCTCTTCCCTTCTCGAGGTCATTCGGGCGCGCGGCAGCCACCTTCGGGGCGTTGCGGATCGAGCCGTCAGATCACTTGATGCCGGCGGTGGCGACGCTCTGGATGAAGAAGCGTTGCAGCAGCACGAACAGCAGCACGATCGGGCCGATGACCAGCACCGATCCGGCCAGCAGCAGCCCGTAATTGGTGGCGTTCTCGCCGGTGGAGTAGAGCGACAACGCGACCGGCAGGGTGTACATCTTCTCGCTCTGGGCGGCGACCAGCGGCCAGAGGAAATTGTTCCAGGAGCCGAGGAAGGTCAGGATGCCCAGGGTGGCCAAAGGTGGCCCGCAGAGCGGCATCACGACGCGGAAGAAGATGCGGAGTTCTCCGGCGCCGTCGATGCGGGCCGCCTCGATCAGGGAGTCCGGAATCCCCATCATGAACTGTCGCATGAGGAAGACGCCGAGCGGCGACGTCAGGAACGGCAGGATCAGGGCGGGGTAGGTGTTCAGCAGGCCGAGCTTGCTGACCAGCACGAACAGTGGAACGAACGTCACCACGCCGGGCACCATCAGCGTGACCATCACCAGCAGGAACAGCACTCGCTTGCCGGCGAACTCCATCTTCGCCAACGCATACCCGATCATCGAGCAGAACAGCAGGTTGCCCAGCACGGTGAACACCGCGACGATCAGGCTGTTCACGAAGAATGTGCTGATGTTCAGATCGGTGAACCAGGTCGAGTAATTGTTCAGGGTCGGATCCTGCGGTAGGAAGCCGGACGGCTGGCGCAGGATCTCGCCGTCGGTCTTCAGCGAACCCAGCAGCATCCAGACGAACGGCATGAGCGTGGCGACGACGGCGACAGTCAACGCCAGGTAGATCACGGCCCGCCTGCGCGGGAAGGATCGTCGCCGCCGCTGGGTCGGGATCGGTTCGCTGCCAATGGGTTCAAGCGCCATCGGAGTGTCTTCGGAAATCGTCATGACGGCGCCTCAGTCCTTCGATCGCAGGGCTCGGAACTGGACAATGCTCAGCAGGGCGATGGCCACGAACAGCACATAGCTGGCTGCCGAGGCGTAGCCGTACTTGCCGAAACCGAACTGGTTGAAGGTGAAGTAGCTGATCGACAGTGTCGAGTCCAGCGGTCCACCCTTGGTCATGACGAAGGGTTCTTCGAAGAACTGCAGGTAGCCGACGGAGGACAGCACGGCCCCGAGCAGCAGGGTCGGTCGCAGTAACGGCAGGGTGATCCTGGTGAACCGCTGCCACGCGCCGGCGCCGTCGATGGCGGCGGCTTCCTTGATGTCCTCCGGGATGGTCTGCAGGCCGGCCAGGAAGATGATCATCAGGGTTCCCATGTTCCGCCACACGGCCATCAGGATCAGGGCAGGCATCGCCCAGGTGGTGCTGTTCAGCCAGTCGGGGCCGGTGATCCCCACCCAGCTCAACACGTTGTTGAGCAGCCCGTCCGGTTGCAGGATGAACCGCCACACGACGGCGATCGCGACAATGCTGGTCACCACCGGGGTGTAGAAGCCGACGCGGAAGAACGTCCGGAAGCGTCGGATACCGCTGTTCAGGGCCACCGCAAGGGCGAGTGCCACGATCATCGTCAGCGGGATCCCGACGATCACGAAGTAACCGGTGTTGACCAGCGACCTGATGAACTGGGGGTTGCCGAACAGGTCGGTGTACTGACTGATGCCGACAAATCCCACGGCCAGCGGGGTGGTCACGTCGCGACTGGTGAAGTCGGTGAAGGACATCAGGAACGAGGACACCAGCGGGAACAGCATGAACACGCCGAAGACGAGCACGAAGGGCAGAGCGAACAACCACGCGATCAGGGTCTGCCGACGCCTGCGTGAGATGCCGGGGTCGACCCGTGCCCCACCGGCGCCGGTGACGGCGCCGGTGGGAACGGTGGTGGCGGTAGCCATGGTCAGCTCCCGATGCCGATCGAAGCTGCTGTGGCCTGCAGGTCCTTCAGCGCCTGGCCCGGATCCTTGCCGGCCTTGACGATCTGCTCGACCTGGGTATCGGCGGCAGCGCTCACCTGGGTCCAGGTGGGTACGGCCGGCGGCGAATTGGTGTCCTTGAGTTGCGCACCGAAGACCGAGAGCTTCTCGTCGCCGGCCAGAACCTTGTCGGTCCAGGCGCTCTCGACGGACGGCAGGTCGCCGGTGGCCTGGTACCACTTCACCTGCGTCTCGGGCTGCGAGAGCCATTGCACCAACTTCCATGCCGCGTCACGGTTGGGGCTGTTCTTGAACACCGCCAGATTGGACCCACCGACAAAGGATGTCGCCGACTTGTCCTTCGGCAGGGTCGCGACAGCGTACTTGTCGGCAAACCCTGCGCCACCGGCCTTCTCGAGGTTGCCGATCTCATACGGGCCGGAGATCATCATCGGCGCCGAGCCGTCGACGAACGCCGATTCCGCTGCGCCTGCCCCGGTGTTCGGTGCGGGATTCGCGATTCCATCGGTGAAGAAGCTCTGGTAGTAGCGCAGCGCGTCGGCCCACTCCGGGGAGTCCAGGGTCCACGCTTGGTTGCCCGAGCTCATCAGCTCGGCACCACTGGACCAGCCGAATGGCAGCGTGCTCTGGAACGAGTCGGATCCGCCCGCGAGCAACTGGATGCCCCACTTGGCGCCGGCCTTGTCCTGCATGGCCTTTGCCATTGACTTGAAGTCGTCGTAATTGGCCGGGAAGGTTGAATATCCCGCCTGCTCGGCGAGATCCTTTCGGTAGAACACCACGCGGGTGTCGACGTACCACGGCACGCCGACCTTCGTCCCGTTGACGTCGGTCGATTTCACGGAGCCGGAGAAGAACCCGGCCTTGTCGAAGTCGCTGGGTGTCGGATCGAAGGCATCGGCGAAGTCGCCCATCCAGGTCGTGCCCATCTGGGCGACGTCCGGCGTCTGCCCGCCGGCGATGGCGGTCTGGTACTTGTTGTGCGCGGCGTCCCAGGGAATGGCGGTGACATCGACGGTGACGCCGGGGTTGGCTGCCTCGAACTCCTTGAGCAGCGCCGGCAGGTTCTCCCCCTCGGCGCCTTGTGCCCACATGGTCAGGTTGCCCGTCGCCGGCCCCGCGGAGATCGTCGCGGCCGGCGCCGACGATCCGGCCGCCGAACCGGTGTCAGTGCTTCGCCCACAGGCGCTCAGTACCAGTACGGCGGCCAGCAGGCCCGTCGCAACGGTGGCTGTCTTTCGGAACATCGGTGTTCCCTTCCGGTCTGTGATTGCCCGCCGGCCAGGTCCGCGAGAAGCGCGAGAGAGTCCTGCCGTGGGTCTGATCTGCGCTCCAAGAACGAATCTAAGCGCATCGGTATAGAGATGATTTAAGCGCATTGACTGAAGAAGCGCAAGACCCCTCGCCGAGGGCCGGCCGTGTGCGGACGGCCATCACAGCCCACCAATACCCGCAGCGACCGGCAACAACCGGCTATGTCGGTCGGCAGCCGCAGGACTCCCGCAGCACGACCCGCACCGGCAGTTGCCGGATCGTCGGTGGCTGACCGGGTCGGTCCAGCTGGTCGATGAGGATGTCGACGACCGCCCGACCCATCTCTTCCATCGGTTGGCGGACCGTCGTCAGCGCCGGGCGAACGATCCGGCCGGCCGCGATGCCGTCGAATCCGGTGACGGCGACATCACCAGGGACATCGATGCCCGCGCCGGCCAGCGCATCCATCAGCGCCAGCGCCTCCTGGTCGGTCGCGCAGACGATGGCATCGGGCATCACGCCTCGGGCCTGCAGGTCGCGCACGATGGCGGTCGCCTGCGAAATGACCCCGCCGGGGTGAGCGATCGCTGCGCTGGGAACCGGGAGCCCGGCCGCGCCGAGCGCCAGCTTGAATCCCTGGAAGCGGGCCAGCTGATCGGACCCGGACGTGTCTCCCACAAAGGCGAAGGCACGCAGTCCGTGCGCGTTGATCAGGTGGTCGGTGAGCTCGCGCATCCCACCGGCGTTGTCGACCGTGACGTGATTCAGCTCGTCGTCACGCGAGGTCTCCGACATCTCGACCACCGGTATCCGCCAGGCGATCCGCTGCAGCACGTCGTCCGGAACGGTGTGCGGGAAGACCGCCAGGCCGTCGACCCGACCGGCAATGTCGGCGAGAACGGCCTCGATGTTGGCGTTTCCGCGACCGCCCACCATGAGCGCATAACCGCGCCGCCAGCACTCCAGTTCGACGCCGCGTTGGACCTCGTCGACGTAGAGCGGGAACAGCCGAAAATCCTCGTCCCAGATCACTTCGACGGGAACGGATTCCGCTGTCGTCGGCGCTCCGGCGCCGCCGACCGACTGATTGGAGGATTCCAGCAGGTACTCGAAGGCGAAGAGCCCAAGAGCCCCGGTCCGGCCATGTGCCAGGCCACGAGCGCTGGCGCTGGGCACGTAGCCCAGCTCTCGGGCGACAGACAGCACCATTTCGCGAGTCGACGGCTTGACCTTTTCCGGACGACGAAACGCGAACGACACCGTCGCGATCGAAACGCCGGCGCGCTGCGCAACGTCGTACACCGTCGGTCTGTTTGCCATCATCACCCTCCGACACGAAGCCTATGCGCATCAAATCTTGCCGGGGCCGCACGTCGCACACTGGCGGCCCGGCGCGATGAGTTCCCACCGCGAGAGAAGTCGGTTACCCCATGACGACGCACATCCTCGAAACCCCTGAGGCCGACATCGCCTATGACGTCGACGGCCCACTACCCACCACCGACGGCCGCCCGCCGTTGTTCATGATCGGCCAACCGATGGACGCGGGCGGCTTCCGCACGCTGGCGTCCTTCTTCCCCGACCGCACCGTGATCACCTACGACCCGCGAGGATTGGGCCGAAGCGTCCGCAAGGACGGCCGCGTCGACAATGCGCCCGAGGTCCAGGCCGGTGACGTCCACGCCGTCATCCACGCGCTCGACGCCGGCCCGGTCGAGATGTTCGCCAGCAGCGGCGGCGCAGTGGCCGCGCTCGCGCTGGTGGCGGCCCACCCGGAGGACGTGACGACCCTGGTCGCCCATGAGCCACCGCTCATTTCGGTGCTGCCCGACGCCAGAGCCGCCGAGCGTGCCCAGGCCGGCGTCCGGGATGCCTACCAGGCCAAGGGTTCCCATGCCGGGATGGCCGCGTTCATCGCGATGACGTCATGGTCGGGCGAGTTCACCGACGACTACTTCGCCCAACCGGCGCCGGATCCCGCCCAGTTCGGGATGCCGACCGATGACGACGGCTCGCGGGATGACCCACTGCTCTCCGACCGGTCGTGGGCGGTGACCGCCTACCACCCCGACGTCGACGCGCTGGCCGCGGCACCGACCCGCATCGTGATCGCGGTCGGCGAGGAGTCCGCAGGCACCTTCACCGGACGCACGGCCGTGGCCACCGCGGAGCTCCTCGGTCAACGTGCGACCGAGTTCCCCAGCCACCACGGCGGCTTCGTGGGCGGCGAGTCCGGCTACGCCGGCCAACCCGAGGCCTTCGCGGACAGGCTGCGCGCGATCCTGGACGAAAGCGGCTGACACAGCAGTTCGCGATGGCCCATCGGCAACCAGGCGGACCAATCAGGCCAGTGCCCTCCGCACCTCGTCCACCACCCGCGCCGCCGCGTCCCGGAGCTTGTCCACCGACGGCCCGGCACCGAGCACCTCCCGGCTGGTGGTCGGCAGCAGGGCGCCGTGCGCGTCACCGAACACCAGGCGCAGATCGGCGGCGCTGGCGCCCTGGGCGCCCAGGCCCGGGGCGAGCAGCGGGCCGTTGACGGACGACAGGTCCAGCCCGGTGCGACCCACCGTCGCACCCACCACGAGGCCGATGGAACCGATCGGGTCGTCGCCGGCGTTCAGCGCGCCGACCTGGTCGACGATGGCCTGGGCCACGGTCTTCTGATCGGCGTCCACCGCGTGCTGCACGGCCCTGCCCTCCGGATTCGAGGTCAGCGCCAGCACGAACAGCCCGCGACCCTCCGCCAGCGCCACATCCACCGCCGGCAACAGCGAGCCGAATCCCAGGTACGGCGAGACGGTCAGCGCGTCGGCGGCCAACGGGGATCCGTCGGTCAGGTAGGCGGCGGCGTACGCGGACATGGTGGAGCCGATGTCGCCGCGCTTGGCGTCCAGCAGCACCAGCGCACCCGCCTGCCTGGCGTCGGCGAGAACCCTTTCCAGCACGGCGATCCCGGCCGAACCATAGGACTCGAAGAAGGCCGATTGGGGTTTGAGCACCGCAACGGTCGGGGCCAGCGCCTCCACCACGGTCAGCGCGAAGCGCTCCAGCCCGGCCACCGAAGTGGGCAGACCCCAGGCCTGCAGCAACCCCGGATGCGGGTCGATGCCCACGCACAACGGACCACGCTCGTCGATCGCGGCTACCAACCTGGCACCGAACGGCCTGTGAATGGACATGGCGCCATGCTCTCAGTCGCGGCTGGGAACCGCCGGGTCGGCCCCGGTCCGATCGGCGATCGCCCGGTTGAGATCGCGCACCAACTGCGGGCCGCCGTAGATGAACCCGGTGTAGAGCTGCAGCAGGCTGGCCCCCGCGTCCAGCATGGCCAGCCCGTCGTCGGGGGTCGCGATGCCGCCGACTCCGATCACCGGCAGGTCGCTGTGCGAGGTCACGAACCGCACCACCTGCCGCGCGCGCTGCGCCAGCGGGCGCCCGGACAGCCCGCCCACCTCGGCGGCCAGCGTGGTCTCGCGAGCAGTGACGCCGGGGCGTTCGACGGTGGTGTTGGTGGCGATGACGCCGGCGATGCCCCGGTCCGAACACACTTCCAGCAGCTCGCCCAGCGCGCTGTCCGACAGATCCGGCGCGATCTTCACCAGCACCGGGACCGGCCGGTCGTGTTGCCCGGCAAGGCATCCGGCTTCCTCGGTCAGCGCGCCCAGCAGCTCGTCGAGCGGGCCGCGATCCTGTAGGCCGCGCAGCCCAGGGGTGTTCGGGCTGGACACGTTGACCGCCAGGTAGTCGGCGTAGGAGTACAGCGCGCGCAGCGAGGTGAGATAGTCGCCCACCGCGGCCTGGACGGGGGTCACCTTGGACTTGCCCAGCGAGATGCCCAGCGGCACACCGATCGGCCCGACCTGCGCCAACCGGGCGGCCAGTGCGGTGGCGCCGGCGTTGTTGAAGCCCATCCGGTTGATGATCGACTCGGACTCGGTCAGCCGGAACAGTCGCGGCCGCGGGTTGCCCGGCTGCCCGTGCGCCGTCACCGTGCCGACCTCGACGAACCCGAAACCCAGTGCGGGCCAGGCCTTCAGCGCGACGCCGTCCTTGTCCATGCCGGCCGCCAGACCCACCGGTGACGGGAAGTCGACACCGAACACCCGCCGTGGCTCGCCCCGCGGCCCGGACAGCCGGCCGAGCGCGGACAGCGCGCTGCGCGACCCGGCGACCGTGGCCAGCGCCGAGAGCGTCCGGTGGTGGGCGGTCTCGGCGTCACCCTTACCCATCCGGAACAGCACCGGCCGGGCCACATGACGGTAGGCCCCGCCGCTGATTCTCGCGGCCAGGCCGCCTTCCCCCTGCTGATGCCACATGCCGGTCAGTACACCTGGCCAGCCCGGTCCCGGTGCAGCCGGGCCTGCAACACCTGCAGCGGCGCCACCCCGACATCGGACCGGGTGAGCGCCTCGATGCCCTGGATCGCGGCGGCCGCACCGGCCACGGTGGTGATGCACGGGATGTCAGCGGCGACCGCGGCCGTGCGGATCTCGTAGCCGTCGACGCGGGGTCCGGACTGCCCGTACGGGGTGTTGATCACCAGGTCGATCTCGCCGGACCGGATCAGCTCGACCACGGTGCCGTCGTCGGACCCGTCGCCCTCGAAGTACTTGCTGACCACCTCGACGTCCATCCCGTTGCGCTGCAACATCTCCGCGGTGCCCTCGGTGGCCACGATGCGGAAACCCAGGTCCGCCAACCGTTTCACCGGGAAGACCATGGACCGCTTGTCGGCGTTGGCCACCGAGACGAACACGGTGCCCTTGGTGGGCAGCGAGCCATAAGAGGCGGTCTGCGACTTGGCGAACGCCGGGCCGAAGGAGGTGTCGATGCCCATCACCTCGCCGGTGGACCGCATCTCAGGGCCGAGCAGCGAATCCACCCCACTGCCGTCCGCGCGGCGGAACCGGTGGAACGGCAACACCGCTTCCTTGACCGCGACCGGGGCACCCGGCGGCAGGGTCCCGCCGTCACCGCGCGCCGGCAGCAGGCCCTCGGCGCGCAGCTGCGCGATCGTCGCTCCCAGCATGATCCGGGCGGCGGCCTTGGCCAGCGGCACCGCGGTGGCCTTGGAGGAGAACGGCACGGTGCGCGACGCCCGCGGGTTCGCCTCCAGCACGTACAGCGTCTCGTCCTTGAGCGCGTACTGGACGTTGAGCAACCCGCGCACCCCGACGCCGAACGCGATGGCCTCGGTGTGCCGGCGGACAGTGGCGATGTCGCTGCGGCCCAACGTGATCGGCGGCAGCACACACGCCGAGTCGCCGGAGTGGATCCCGGCCTCCTCGATATGCTCCATCACGCCGCCGAGGTAGACCTCGGTGCCGTCGCAGAGCGCGTCCACATCGACCTCGATGGCGTCGTCCAGGAATCGGTCGACCAGCACCGGGTGATCGCTCGTGATCTCGGTGGACCGCTCGATGTAGTCGGCCAGCGACGGCTCGTCGTAGACGATTTCCATACCGCGGCCGCCCAGCACGTAGGACGGGCGAACCAGCACCGGGTAACCGATCCGGGCGGCCACCACCCTGGCCTGCTCGAACGAGGTCGCGGTGCCGAACGCCGGCGCCGGTAGGCCCGCCGCGGTGAGCAGCGCACCGAACCGGCCGCGGTCCTCGGCCAGGTCGATGGCGTCCGGCGAGGTGCCCAGGATCGGCACCCCGGCGTCGGCCAACTCCTGCGCCAGCTTCAGCGGGGTCTGCCCGCCCAGGGTAGGGATCACCCCGACCACGGTGCCCGACTCCCGTTCGGCGGCAATGACTTCCAGCACGTCCTCGACGGTCAACGGCTCGAAGTACAGCCGGTCGGAGGTGTCGTAGTCGGTGGACACCGTCTCCGGGTTGCAGTTGATCATGACGGTCTCGTACCCGGCGTCCCGCAGCGCCAGCGCCGCGTGCACGCACGAGTAGTCGAACTCGATGCCCTGACCGATCCGGTTCGGCCCGGAGCCCAGGATGACCACCTTGGGCCGGTCGCGCTGCGGGGCCACCTCAGACTCCGCCGCCGGATCGGTCTCGTACGCCGAATAGTGGTACGGGGTGCTGGCCGCGAATTCCGCCGCGCAGGTGTCCACCGTCTTGAACACCGGCCGCACCCCCAGCGACCAGCGCAGCTCGCGGACCGCATGCTCGGAACCCAGCTCGGGACGAAGCCGGGAGATCTGCAGGTCCGACAGCCCGTACCGCTTGGCCTTGCGCAGCACGTCGGCGGTCAGCTCGGCGGCGTCGCGGAGCTCGGCCCCGACGGCCCGGATCAGCTGGATCTGGTCCAGGAACCACGGGTCGATGCCGGTGGCCTCGTGCACCTGCTCGACGGTGGCGCCCCAGCTCAGAGCCCTTTCCACGCCGTAGATCCGGCCGTCCAGCGGGACCCGCAGCTCGGCCAGCAGCGCGTTCACGTCGCCGTCGGCGACCTCGGGTCCGGTCCAGAACCCGCTGACCTTGGTCTCCATCGAGCGCATCGCCTTGCCCAGCGCCTCGGCGAAGCAGCGGCCGATCGACATGGCCTCGCCGACCGATTTCATCGTGGTGGTCAGCGTCGGGTCGGCGCCGGGGAACTTCTCGAACGCGAACCGTGGGATCTTGACGACCACGTAGTCCAGCGCGGGTTCGAAGGCGGCCGGGGTCGCCTTGGTGATGTCGTTGGCGATCTCGTCCAGCGTGTAGCCGATGGCCAGCTTCGCGGCGATCTTGGCGATCGGGAAGCCGGTCGCCTTGGACGCCAGCGCGCTGGACCGGGACACCCGCGGGTTCATCTCGATGACGACCATCCGGCCGTCGGCCGGGTTGATCGCGAACTGGATGTTGCAGCCACCGGTGGCGACCCCGACCGCGCGCAGGATCGCCAGCCCGAGATCGCGCATCCGCTGGTATTCCCGATCGGTCAGCGTCATCGCAGGTGCGATGGTGATCGAGTCGCCGGTGTGCACCCCCATCGGGTCCAGGTTCTCGATCGAGCAGACCACGACGGCGTTGTCCTTGCCGTCGCGCATCACCTCGAGCTCGAACTCCTTCCAGCCCAGCACGCTTTCCTCGATCAGCACCTCGTGCACCGGCGATGCGGCCAGCCCGGTGCCCGCCAGCCGCTCGAGATCCCCTGCGGTGTAGGCCATTCCGGAGCCGAGGCCGCCCATGGTGAACGACGGCCGGATCACCACCGGCAGCCCCAGATCCTCGACCGTGGCCCGCACCTGCTCCATGGTGTGGCAGACCGCGGACCGCGGGACGTCGCCGCCGATGGACCGCACCACGTCCTTGAACACCTGCCGGTCCTCGCCGCGCTGGATCGCCGGGATGTCGGCGCCGATCAGCTCCACCCCGTACTGGGCCAGCACGCCGCGCTCGTCCAGCGCGATCGCGGTGTTCAGCGCGGTCTGCCCGCCCAGGGTGGCCAGCACCGCATCAATCGGGAACCCCTGGGCTGTCTGATCGAACAGGACCTTCTCCACGTACTCCGCGGTGATCGGCTCGATGTAGGTGGCGTCCGCGAACTCCGGGTCCGTCATGATCGTCGCCGGGTTGGAGTTGATCAGCGAGACCCGGATGCCCTCCTCGCGCAGCACCCGGCAGGCCTGGGTGCCGGAGTAGTCGAACTCGCAGGCCTGGCCGATGACGATCGGCCCTGACCCGATCACCAGCACGTGCTCGATGTCGGTACGGCGTGGCATCAGGCGTTGACCTTCCTGTCGGCCATCAGGTCGACGAAACGGGCGAACAGGTAGCCGGCGTCGTGCGGGCCGGCCGCCGCCTCCGGGTGGAACTGCACCGAAAAGGCCGGCACGTCAAGGCATTCCAGGCCCTCGACCACGCCGTCGTTCAGGCAGCTGAACGCCACCTTCGCCCGCCCGTAGGGGGTGTCGAGAACCCCGTCGAGCGGCGCGTCCACCGCGAAGCCGTGGTTGTGCGCCGTCACCAGCACCCGGCCGGTGCCATGGTCGCGGACCGGCTGGTTGATCCCGCGGTGCCCGAACTTGAGCTTGAAGGTGCCGAAACCCAGTGCTCTGCCGAGGATCTGGTTGCCGAAGCAGATGCCGAACAGCGGGATCCGGCGGTCCAGGATGGCCTTGGTCAGCTCGACGATGGCGTCGGCGGTGGCCGGGTCGCCGGGCCCGTTGGACAGGAAAACCCCGTCAATGCCGAGGTTCTCGATCTCCTCGACGGTGATCGAGGCGGGTACCACATGGGTGCGGATGCCGTTGGCGGCCAGCAGCCGCGGGGTGTTGGCCTTGATGCCCAGGTCGATCGCGGCGACCGAGAACCGCTCCATGCCCTGCGCGGGCACCGTGTAGACGCTGGGCGTGCTGACGTCGCCGGTGAGGTCCGCGCCGGCCATCGGCGGCTGGGCCCGCACCTGGTCGAGCATCGTGGCGAGGTCGCCGACAGCGGCACCGGAGAAGATGCCGCAGCGCATCGCGCCCGCGGTCCGCAGGTGCCGGGTCAACGCGCGGGTGTCGACGCCGCTGATGCCGACGATGCCCTGCCGTTCCATCTCCTGCGGCAGGGTGCTGGTGGACCGCCAGTTCGACGGGCGCGGGGCCAGATCCCTGATGACGAACCCGGCCACCCAGATCGCCGCAGACTCGTTGTCCGACGGGTTCTCCGGCCCGTTGCCGACCGACGGACCGTCACCGGCCACCCAGCCGGTGTTGCCGATCTGCGGCGCCGTCGCGACCACCACCTGACGGCGGTAGGACGGGTCGGTCAGCGTCTCCTGGTAGCCGGTCATACCGGTGGCGAACACGGCCTCGCCGAACGCCGTGCCGGCGGCGCCGAAGCCGGTGCCGCGGTACACCCGCCCGTCCTCGAGGACGAGCACGGCGGGTATCTGCGGAGTTCATGCCGGTGCTCCGTTGCTCGTCTGTGCCCCGCCGTCAACGGCGGGGCGGTTGATCAGCTTTTGTGCCGCGTCGATCCAGTCGGCCTGCAGCGCAGGATCATCCGCGCGAAAACCACTGTCCAGCTGCACATCACCGAGCCGCCACGTGACGATCAGCACGCCGTGCGGCAGGCCCATCACCTTGCCGGCGATCCCGGGCGCGGTCCCGACGGCGGTCAGCGACCCGGCCGGCAGGAAGATGGGGTCGTCGTCGCTCCGGTCGATCAGCACGCCCTGCGGTGGTGAGCTCGGCGGTGCCGTTCGCCCGCCGGCCGAGCCCACGCGCCACGATCCGGTCCTGCCAGTTGCCCGCCGTGGTGGTCGAGACGTACAGCCCGGTCAGCGCGGTCGCCAGCTCTTGCCCGAGATCGGCTGGCACGGAGGGCAACTCGGGCAGCCCTTCTTGCCGCTGGGCACGGTGCCGCCAGCCGACCAGCAGCCCGTACCCGGCCAGCACGCAGACCGCCAGCACCGCCAGGGTCAACCAGAAGCGTTCCATCGCTCAGCCCCCGACCAGCGCGGCGGCCGAGACGGTGGCTCGCCCGCGCAGGAAGGTGGCGACCACCCGGCCGGGCAACTGCATGCCGGCGTACGGGGTGTTCCGGGACAGCGAGGCCAGCGCGTCCGGGTCGACCGTCCAGACGGCCTGCGGGTCGATCAGCACCAGGGTGGCCGGTTCACCGGCCGCGATCGGCCTGCCCTGTTCGAGCAACCCGCCGATCCGGGCGGGGGCCTCGGACATCACCCTGGCGACCCCGCGCCAGTCCAGCAGTCCGGGCCGCACCATCGTCTCGATCACCACCGAGAGCGCCGTCTGCAGGCCCAGCATGCCGGGACTGGCGTTGTCCCACTCGGTTTCCTTGTCCTGGCTGGCGTGCGGGGCGTGGTCGGTGGCCACGATGTCGATCACCCCGTCGGCCAGCGCCTGTCGCAGCGAGGTGGTGTCCGCAGCAGTGCGTAAAGGGGGATTGACCTTGAACACCGGGTCGTAGCCGACCGCCCGCTCGTCGGTGAGCAGCAGGTGGTGCGGGGTGACCTCGGCGGTGACGGTGGTGCCGCGCTTCTTGGCCGCCGCCACCACGTCCACCGAGCCTGCGGTCGACAGGTGGCAGACGTGCAGCCGGGAGCCGACATGATCGGTCAGCAGGCAGTCCCTGGCGATGATCGCCTCCTCGGCGACCGCGGGCCAGCCGGTCATACCCAGCCGCGCGGACACGATGCCCTCGTGCATCTGCGCACCCTGGGTCAACCGCGGTTCCTGCGCATGCTGGGCGATCACCCCGTCGAACGCCTTGACGTACTCCAGCGCGCGGCGCATCAGGAGCGGGTCGGACACGCAGTCGCCGTCATCGGAGAACACCCGCACCCGGGCCGCCGAGTACGCCATCGCGGCCAGCTCGGCCAACCGCTCGCCCTTGCGGCCGACCGTCACCGCGCCGATCGGGTGCACATCGACCAGGCCGACCTCCCGGCCGAGCCGGTAGACCTGTTCGACCACACCGGCGGTGTCCGCGGTCGGGTCGGTGTTGGGCATGGCGAAGACCGCCGTGTAGCCGCCCAGCGCGGCGGCGCGCGAGCCGGTTTCCACGGTCTCGGCGTCCTCCCGGCCGGGCTCGCGCAGGTGGGTGTGCAGGTCGACCAGCCCGGGAAGCACGACAAGCCCTGCGCCGTCAATGATCTCGGCGTCGGCGGCACGCGGATCGGTGGCCGCGTCGGGGCCGACGGCGGCGATCACCCCGTCGGCCAGCAGCAGGTCCTGGGGCTGTTCGCCGTAGGGCGCGGCGCCGCGGATCAGCACCGGGCGCCCACCCGCCGACGCGCTCATGCCAGACCGCCGGAGGCGTCGGCCGCAGTGCTAGCTGTGCCATCAGATTCACCGGACAGCAGCAGGTACAGCACCGCCATCCGGACGGTGACCCCGTTGGCCACCTGTTCCACGATCACCGACCCGGCGCCGTCGGCGACCTGCGGGGTGATCTCCATGCCCCGGTTCATCGGTCCTGGGTGCAGCACGATGCCATGGTCCGCGATGAGATCCCGCCGCCGGCTGTCCAGCCCGTACGAGCGGCTGTACTCGCGCTCGGTGGGGAAGAACGCGCCGCTCATCCGCTCCCGCTGGACGCGCAACATCATCACCGCGTCCGCGCCGACCAGCGCGGCGTCCAGGTCGTAGGAGACGACGGCCGGCCAGTTGGTCACCCCGACGGGCAGCAGCGTCGGCGGCGCGACCAGCGTCACCTCGGCGCCGAGGGTGGACAGCAGCAGCACGTTGGAGCGGGCGACCCGGGAGTGCAGCACGTCACCGACGACCACGACCCGCCGGCCGTCCAGGCTGCCGAGGTGCCGGCGCAGCGTGTAGGCGTCCAGCAGCGCCTGCGTGGGGTGCTCGTGCGTGCCGTCCCCGGCATTGATCACGTGGCCGTCCACCCAGGCCGAAAGCTGTTGCGGCGCACCGGAAGAGGAGTGCCGGCAGACCACGGCGTCGGCCCCCATGGCCTGCAGCGTCCAGGCCGTGTCCTTGAGCGACTCGCCCTTGGACACCGACGAGCCCTTGGCCGAGAAGTTGATGACGTCGGCGGACAGCCGCTTGGCCGCCACCTCGAAGGAGATCCGGGTGCGGGTGGAGTCCTCGAAGAACAGGTTCACCACGGTCCGGCCGCGCAGGGTGGGCAGCTTGCGGACCTCACGGCCGGCCATGGCCTGCTCGATGCGCTGCGCGGTGGACAGCACGTGTTCGGCGGTGACCCGGTCCAGGTCGGCCGCCGACAACAGGTGCCGCGGCATCCGCACTTCCGGCGCGGCCGGCTGCTGGGCCGCCGGGTGCGCGGAACCGGCCGTGGCCGGACCGGTCCCCGGGACGGCGCGTTCCCTGGGCTGCATGGCCAAGGTCATGACTGTGTCCCCCGTCCCTGTCCCGCACTCGGTAGCACTCTGGCCAGCTCGACAGCGTCGGAGCCGTCGGTCTCCACCAACCGCACCGAGACGTCGTCACCGAATGCGGTCGGGATGTTCTTGCCGACGTAATCGGCCCGGATCGGCAGTTGCCGGTGACCGCGGTCCACCAGCACCGCGAGCTGGACGATGGCCGGCCGGCCGTGGTCCCGCAGGGCGTCGAGCGCGGCGCGAACGGTGCGCCCGGAGTACAGCACGTCGTCGACGAGCACCACGATCGCGTCGTCGATCCCGCCGGCCGGCAACCTGGTTTCCTCCAACGCGCGCGGCGGGTTCCGCCGCAGGTCGTCGCGGTACAGGGTGATGTCCAGCGACCCGACGGCGGCGGGCCGGTCGGAGAACGCGGCGATGCGCTCGGCGAGCCGCCGCGCCAGGTAGACGCCGCGGGTCGGGATGCCGAGCAGCACGACATGACGATCGCCGTTGCGTTCCAGGATCTGGTGGGCGATCCGGTCGATGGTCCGAGCGATGTCCGCCTGGGACAGGATCTCGGTGAGGATTTCCGGCGCCGGATGGGTCGGGCTGGACGGGCTGGACGGGGAAGCCAAGGCTGGTCGAACCGGGCGCGCGGTTGCCACCTCGCGACCTCCTTTCCCGCCTCACCGGACGGTCCTTAAAGGATGTCTGCGCGTCCGCCGGCCCCGCGCAGAGCGCAGTTGGCCGACCGATGCCCGGCCATGTTACCAACGGGGCCGGGTCACCCCGACCAGCCGACTGGCCGATCCACCGGAAAGGCCCGGAAAGCACCGGAAAGCACTGCCCACCACCGGCGAATCAGCACGCCAACATCGACGCTCTGTGCGCATCTGTGCCCATCTGCGTCGCGGCCCACCCGATCGCGTCGATTCCGGTTCCGATGCCCGGCGCGTTCGGTTGGCACCCCCAAGCACAAAGCGACTACTCTGCGTATACAGTGGGGTTATTCGTCTGGATCAAGGAGTTCCTCATGTCCGCAGACTATGCACATGCGCTGGGCGCGCGGCTGCGTTCGATCCGTGCGCAGCAGGGCTTGAGCCTGCACGGCGTCGAGGAGAAGTCGGAGGGCCGCTGGAAGGCGGTCGTTGTCGGCTCGTACGAGCGCGGCGACAGGGCCGTCACGGTCGCCAAGCTCGCAGAACTTGCCGAGTTCTACGGGGTGCCGGTCGCGGAACTGCTGCCCGATGCGCGCGCCACCCGGCGCGGCTCGCCCAGCCCCAAACTGGTCATCGACCTGCAGCGGCTGGCCGAGTTGCCGGCACATCAAGCCGGTCCGTTGGCCCGGTACGCCGCCGCGATTCAGTCACAGCGCGGTGATTACAACGGCAAGATCCTGACAATCAGGTCGGAGGATCTGCGGTCACTGGCGGTTATCTACGACATGACACCGGAGGACCTGACCGATCAATTGGTCCATTGGGGTGTACTGCCCGCCGGTACCGAACTCGACTGAGCTTCATAACGAACGAGGACGGACGGGTCACCTTGCTCGATTGACCCGATTTGTCGAACCCCGGCCGATGCCGCTCTAGGCTCCGCGGAGTTCCGGGCTGATCACCATGATCTGCCCCAGCACACCGTTGACGAAGCGCGGCGAATCATCGGTGGACAGCGATTTCGCCGCCTCGACGGCCTCGTTGACGGCAACCGCCGGTGGAACGTCCGCCGAGTAGACCAACTCGTAGACGGCGATCCGCAGGATCGCCCGGTCGACGGCCGGCATCCGGTCCAGGGTCCAGCCGTGCGAATGCTCGGCGAGCAGGGTGTCCACCCTGGCCTGATGCTCCACGAACCCGCGCACCAGGGATTCGGCGTAGTCCCCCATCGGGGAGTACGAGTGGATGTCGGGGCCGGTGGGCACCTGCATCCGTTCGGCCAACACGACCAGTGGGTCGACGCCGCGGGCCTCGGCGGCGTAGAGCACGTCGAGGGCGCGTTTGCGGGCCTTGCTGCGGGCGGACACGTGTGGTGGGGCCGGTCTCAGCTGTTGACCCGGCCGAGGTACCGGCCGTCACGGGTATCGACCTTGATCTTGTCCCCGGTGTTCAGGAACAGCGGTACCGCGATCTCCGCGCCGGTCTCCAAGGTGGCGGGCTTGGTGCCGCCGGTGGACCGGTCGCCCTGCAGACCGGGGTCGGTGTGCGAGACAAGGAGTTCCACCGAGGCCGGCAGCTCCACGTAGAGCACGACGCCCTCGTTCTGGGCGACCAGCGCGGTCTGGTTCTCCAGCATGTAGTCCGCGGCGGTCCCGACGGTGGCGGCGGGCACGCTGATCTGGTCGTAGGTGTCGCCGTCCATGAACACGAAGTCCGACCCGTCCTTGTAGAGGAAGGTCATGTCCCGCTTGTCGACGGTCGCGGTGTCGACCTTGACGCCGGCGTTGAACGTCTTGTCGACGACCTTGCCGGACAGCACGTTCTTCAGCGTCGTCCGCACGAAGGCCGGGCCCTTACCCGGTTTGACGTGCTGGAACTCGGTGATCGTCCAGAGCTGACCCTCGAGGTTGAGCACGAGGCCGTTCTTGAAGTCGCTGGTGGAAGCCATGGGTGCTCTCCCTGTTGCCTTTCGTCTGATGCGCTCGCGCCGGGGCCGCAGCCCGCGAGCTGTGTGGTCGGACGGCCTGGAGGGCCGGCCGCTGGGAGCTGCCTGCTCGCTCGATTGCTCGCTTGATCGCTAGAGCACGCACAGTTCCCTGGAGGTCAGCGTGAGCACGTGGTACCCGTCCGGGCGGATCACGCCGCTGTCCTCGATGCGCACTCCGCCTCGCCCCGGCAGGTAGACCCCGGGCTCCACGGTGACGCACATGTCTTTGGCCATCGTACTGGGCGATTCACGGGCCAGGCTCGGCGCCTCGTGGACCTGCAACCCCACTCCGTGACCGAGGCCGTGGGAGAACTCCGCACCGAGGCCCGCGTCGGCGATCACAGTCCGGGCCGCCGCATCCACCTCCGCGCCGGTCGCCCCGATCAGCGCGGCCTCCCGACCCGCGGCCTGGGCCGCGTGCACCAGCTGGTAGATGTCCCGCTGCCAGTCGGCGGGCGGGCCGAGCACCAGGGTGCGGGTCATGTCCGAGTGGTACCCGTCGACCGTCGCGCCGAAGTCGAGCTTGACGAAGTCGCCGACGGCCAGCTCGGCGCCGGTGGGCCGGTGGTGCGGGATCGCGCTGTTCGCCCCGGCGGCGACGATCGTCTCGAACGACGGGTCGCTGGCGCCGAGCATCCGCATCCGCTGGTCGAGGTCGAGGCCGACCTCCCGCTCGGTGCGGCCGGGCCGGATGCCGCCGGCCTCGATCAGCTCGGCGAGCGCGCGATCGGCCACCTCGCAGGCTCGGCGCAGCGCGTCGATCTCCGCGGGGTCCTTGACCGCGCGGAGCTGCTCCACCAGGTCGACGGTGGCCGTGAGCTGCGGTTTCGCCACCGCGTCGGCAGCCGCCGCGGTCGAGCGCCGCGTGATCGGCGACGCTGACCGACCGTGGCCTCGAAACCGATCGTCCCGCCCGGGGCGAGCGCGAGCAGCGCACGGTCGCAGGGCCGGCTGATCAGCCGCGGCAGGTCGGGCACCTCGGCGGCCGACTGGGTGGTGTACCGGCCGTCGGTGCAGAACCTGGTGCGTGCTTGCTTCCGCGTCGTCCGCAGTTTCGTCCCTGACCACCAGCAGCGCGGCGTTCGAGCCGGTGAACCCGGTGAGGTAGCGGATGTTGATCAGATCGGTGACCAGCAGCGCGTCCAGCCCCGAGGTGCGCAGCAGGCCGCGCAACCGCTCCCGCCTGGCGCCGGTGCGGGACACGGCCGCCGGCCCGGTCACAGGTCCACCGTCCGTCCGGACCGGGTCTGAGGCTGGCCGGCGACCACCGAGTACGCCGCGGCCAGCAGCGCGGGATCCGGTCCGACCAGCCGGCCCGGACGGGCCAGGGCATCCAGCACCACGAACCGCAGCGTCCCCGACCTGGTCTTCTTGTCCGAACCCATGATCGTCACCAACTCGGTCAATGCGTCCGGGTCGTAGGTGGTGGGCAGGCCGAGGCCGTGCAGCACGGTCAGGTGCCGGTCCGCGGTGTCGTCGTCCAGCCGCCCCGCGGCCCTGGCCAGCTCGGCGGCGAACACCAGCCCGACCGACACCGCGGCGCCGTGCCGCCAGCGGTAGCGCTCGCGCTTCTCGATGGCATGGGCCAGCGTGTGCCCGTAGTTCAGGATCTCCCGCAGGCTGGATTCCCGCAGGTCCGCGGCGACGACCTCGGCCTTCACCGCGACCGCGCGGCGCACCAGCTCGGCCAGCGGGGCACCGGCCGGGTCGATCGCGGACTCCCGGTCCGCCTCGACGATGGTCAGGATCTGCGGATCGGCGATGAACCCGCACTTGACGACCTCGGCCATCCCGGCGACGAGCTCGTGCGGTGGCAGCGAGTCAAGGGTGGCCAGGTCGGCGATCACGGCGGTCGGCTCGTAGAACGCGCCGACCATGTTCTTCCCGGCGTCGGTGTTGATGCCGGTCTTTCCGCCGACCGCGGCGTCGACCATGCCCAGCAGCGTGGTCGGCACCTGCACGACCTTCACCCCGCGCATCCAGGTCGCGGCCGCGAACCCGGCCAGGTCGGTGACGGACCCGCCGCCCAACCCGATCACCACGTCCCGGCGGTCGAGTCCGATCTGCCCGAACACGTTCCAGCAGAAGCCCAGCACGGTCAGGTTCTTGGCGTCCTCGGCGTCGGGGACCTGCAACAGCTGGGCATCGACACCGGCGTCCCGGATGGCGTCGCGGATCACCTCGGCGGTGGCGGCCAGGGTCGGCGGGTGGATGAGCGCGGCCCGGCCGGCCCCGGTCGCGCGCACCGCCTCGACCAGCTCGCCCAGCAGACCGCGGCCGATCAGCACGTCGTAGGGCGCGGCGGACGCGACGTGCACCGTCACCGGGTCGGCTGGTCTCCACCGGGCTCATCCGGTCCCCGCTGTGTCCCTCGCCGGGTCGAGGCCCAACCCGTCGATGATCGCGGTGGCGACCTCGTCCACGGTCAGCTCGTCGGTCGGCACCACGATGGTGGCGACCTCCCGGTACAGCGGGAGCCGGGCATCCAGCATCGCCTTGTAGGTGGCGCGCGGGTTGACCCCGACCAGCAGCGGCCGGTTCGAGGCGAGCCCGGTGCGCTTGACCCCGGTCGGCATGGTCACGCTCAGGAACACGACCCGGTAGCCGATCAACCGGTGGCGGGTCTGCTCGGCCAGAATCGACCCGCCGCCGAGTGCGAGCACCCCGGGATGGTCGGTGAGCGCCGTGGCGACCGCTTCGCGTTCCAGCGCGCGGAACACCGGCTCGCCGTCCTGCACGAAGATGTCCGGGATCGGCCGCCCCGCGGTGGCCTCGATGTCGGCGTCGGTGTCCCGGAACGGGTGCCCGGTCCTGCGGGCCAGCGCCGTGCCGACCGAGGTCTTGCCGGAGCCGGGCGGACCGACCAGCACCACCACCGGCCCGGTCCGGCCCTGCGCGCTCTCCACGGGCGTCGGGCCGGGCGCGGTCATCGGGAACCAGACGCGGGCGCGACCGGGTCGAGCAGGTCACCGGCCAGCGGCAGGGTGTCCGCCAGCGTCGCCAGGTAGGCGCGCACGTTGCGCCGGACCTCGACAACCGAATCCCCGCCGAACTTCTCGGTCACCGCGTCGGCGACCACCAGGGCCACCATGGCCTCGGCCACCACTCCCGCCGCGGGCACGGCGCAGACGTCGCTGCGCTGGTGGATCGCCACCGCCTCCTCGCCGGTCGCGACGTCCAGCGTGGCCAGCGCGCGCGGCACCGTGGAGATCGGCTTCATGGCCACCCGCACCCGCAGCACCTCGCCGTTGGTCATCCCGCCCTCGATGCCGCCGGCCCGGTTCGACCTGCGGGTGACGCCGGGATGCCGCGGATCGATCTCGTCGTGGGCCTTCGAGCCGCGCCGCCGGGCCGTGGTGAACCCGTCCCCGACCTCGACGCCCTTCATCGCCTGGATGCCCATCAACGCGCCCGCCAACCGCGCATCAAGCCGGCGGTCGGAGTGCACGAACGAGCCGAGCCCGGGTGGCAGGCCGTAGACCAGCACCTCCACCACCCCGCCCAGGGTGTCGCCGTCGGCCTTGGCGGCCTCGATCTCGGTGACCATCGCGGCGGTGGAGTCCGGGTGCAGTGCGCGGACCGGTGAGGCGTCGATGGCGTCCCGGTCCGCGGGCGTGGGCAGCGGGCCGTCGACCGCATCGCCCTCGCCGATCGACACCACGTGCGAGACGACCTCGGCGCCGAGCACCTCGCGCAGGAACTGCTGGGCGACGGTGCCGAGCGCCACCCGGGCCGCGGTCTCCCGCGCGGAGGCGCGCTCCAGGACGGGGCGGGCGTCGTCGAAGCCGTACTTCTGCATACCGGCCAGGTCCGCGTGGCCCGGCCGCGGGCGGGTGAGCGGCGCGTTGCGGGCCAGCCCGGCCAGAATCTCCGGGTCGACCGGGTCCGGCGCCATGATCTGTTCCCACTTGGGCCATTCGGTGTTGCCGATCTGCACCGCGATCGGCCCGCCGAGCGTCAGGCCGTGCCGGACGCCGCCGAGCAGCGTCACCGCGTCCTGTTCGAACTTCATCCGGGCGCCGCGGCCGTAGCCGAGGCGCCGCCGGGCGAGTTGGACGGCGATGTCGGCGGTCGTCACCGGGACGCCGGCCGGCAGCCCCTCGAGCACGGCAACGAGCGCGGGTCCATGAGATTCACCAGCGGTGATCCAACGCAACACGCGCGCCATCCTCCCACGCTCCGACCTGAGCCCTGGCCGCCCCAGGGTGCCGGGGTCAGGTGAACAGCGTCATCACGCCGAAGATCACCAGCATGACCACCAGGATGAACGCGGCCACCACCGCACCGACCGCCCAGCCAAGCGATCGCTTCCGGGCGCCGCGCTGCGCCGCCGGCCGACGCGGATCGACGATGAGGTCGATCGGCATCAGGCTGAAGGTGATCAGCAGGATGGCCGCACCGATCCCGGCGGCCCACCATCCGGAGAGGCCGATCACCTCATCGCCACGCATACCGGCGAAGGCTCCGGCGGCGAGCAGCCAGCCACCGATGGCGGCGGTGAGAATGCCGATCCAGGTCGATCTGCCCCATCTGCGGCCGGTCGATTCACCACCTGCCGGCTCGAACTGACGCGCGTACTCCCTGGGAGGGCCGAACGACTCCCGCGCGTCGCGCCCACTCTCCGCGGTGTACTCCTCGACTTCCGCCAGGATCTCGCCGATCCGTGCGCCGGAAATGTTGCGCAGCCGCAGGGCAGTGGTCAGGTCCGTCAGGTATCGCTGCTGGTCGGTGCGGGTGCCCATTGATGTCTCCCGGTCCGGTCGGTCGTTGCTCGTCAACGGTTCATGGTCAGATCGCTCACCGGGGACGGTGCGGGCAAGTCCATCGCTGCGGCCGGCGCGCGCAACAAGCGGTCAACCCGTTCACTCCAGGACAGCCATTGCGCGGTGCGCGCGGCCAGTTCCCTTTCGCCCTCGGGGGTGATCGCGATCAGTTTTCGGCCCGGCCCACCGGCGCCCTCCACCCACCATGTCCGGGTCAGTCCCTGCTCTTCCAACCGGCTCAGCACGGGGTAGAGCGTCCCGCCTTTGATGTCCCCGAGTCCGGCGCTCTGCAAACGCCGGGCGACTTCGTAGCCGTGGGTGGTGCCGGCCCGGCCGACGGCGCTGAGCGCGCACAGTTCGAGCGCCGCCCTGGTCCACGAAGGTGGCCAGTTGGGTTCTGCCATGGCCTTACATTATCGCTGACTAGTTAGGTTCGCAACCTAGTCAGGCTGACCGGCCCTAGTGGGCCGCCTCCCAGGCCGCGTAGGCGTCGTGCACGACGCGGATCATGTCGTCGACGTCGTCGGTGACATGCAGCAGGCCGAGGTCGGGTGGCGAGATGTTGCCGGACGCGGCCACCGACTCCCGAATCCAGTCGACCAGCCCGCCCCAGTACGCCGATCCGAACAGCACCACCGGGAACTTGGTGACCTTCTTGGTCTGCACCAGGGTGAGCGCCTCGAACAGCTCGTCCAGCGTGCCGAACCCGCCGGGCAGGCACACGTAGGCCTGGGAGTACTTGACGAACATCGTCTTGCGGGCGAAGAAGTAGCGGAAGTTGATGCCGAGGTCCACGTACTTGTTCAGGCCCTGCTCGAACGGCAACTCGATGCCGAGCCCGACGGACATCCCGCCGGCCTGCTTCGCGCCCTTGTTCGCCGCCTCCATGATCCCGGGGCCACCGCCGGTGATCACCGCGAAGCCCTCGTCGGCGAGCGCCGCGCCGATCTCCTCGGCCTGCTGGTACTCCTTCGACCCTGGCCTGGTACGCGCGCTGCCGAACACCGTCACGGCGCGCGGCAAACCGGCCAGCGCG
Organism: uncultured Actinomycetota bacterium; assembly: GCA_963709895.1. Lineage (GTDB taxonomy): Bacteria > Actinomycetota > Actinomycetes > Mycobacteriales > Nakamurellaceae > Nakamurella. Next base: position 735,041 of record CAVPYD010000029.1, read on the forward strand.
CCGAAGCCCTCGACGAACTCGGCCTGGATGCGCAGCACCCGCCACGGGTCGGTGTGCACCCAGTCGCTCGGTCCGCGCGAATCCAGCAACCGCTGGTCGGTGGTGCTGCTGCCCTCGTCGCGTTGATCGCCGCGCAGCCGTACCGGCCCGCGGAAACTCTCCCGCACCTGACCGTCGGCCAGCGGGGCCGGTGGATCTTCGAATTCGGTCACGTGGGCCACAGTAGTGACGCCCCGCAGCCGGGTGACACGTTCGCCGCCGCCACACCGGAATGTCCGCCCGAACGCCACCTGCGGTTCACCGGTGGCATCCGGGTTGTTGGCCCCTGTTCGGCTCAGCTCAACTCAGGAATCGGCGCAGCACCTGCGTCATCTCGCGGATCTGGGTCATCGAGACGTGCTCCTCCCGGGTGTGCGCCAGCGAGGGGTCGCCGGGGCCGAAGTTGACGGCCGGGATACCGAGCGCGGCGAACCGCGCGACGTCGGTCCAGCCGAACTTGGCCACCGCCTGCCCGCCCGCGGCCGCCACGAACTCCGCCGCCGCCGGCGCGCGCAGCCCGGGCAGGGCGCCCCCGACGGCGTCCAGCACCTCGACGTCGAAGTCGGCGAACAGTTCCTGCAGCACCGCCACGGCCTGCTCGGCGCTGCGATCGGGCGCGAACCGGAAGTTGATCTTGACGGTGCACTCGTCGGGGATCACGTTGCCGGCGACGCCACCGGAAATCCCGACGGCGTTCAGGCCCTCCCGGTAGACGCAGCCGTCGATGTCGACGGTCCGTGCGTCGAACCCGGCGAGCCGCTCCATCACCGCCGCCGACCGGTGGATCGCGTTGTCCCCCAACCATGATCGCGCCGAGTGGGCACGCCGCCCGCGCACCTTGACGGCGATCGCCGCAGTGCCCTGGCAGCCCGCCTCGACCTGGCCGTTGGTGGGTTCGGCGAGGATCGCCAGGTCGGCGGCCAGCCACTCGGGCACCTCGGCCTGCACGGCGGTGAGGCCGTTGCGGTCGTACTCGATCTCCTCGCAGTCGTAGAAGATCATGGTCAGGTCACGGGACGGTTCGCTGACGGTGGCGGCCAGGTGCAACAGCATCGCGTCACCGGACTTCATGTCGGTGGTGCCGCAGCCGTGCAGGGTGTCGCCGTCCCGCCGGGACGGCACGTTGTCCGCGATCGGCACCGTGTCGATGTGACCGGCCAGCAACACCCGGGTGGGCCGGCCCAGGTCGGTGCGGGCCAGCACCACGTTGCCGCGCCGCACGACCTGGAACCGGTCCTCGGCCCGTAGCGCGGCTTCGATGGCGTCCGCGATGGGACCCTCGGTCCCGGACACCGATGCGATGTCCACCAGTGCGGCGGTCAGCTCGGCGGGGTCGGCATGCAGGTCGAGCAGGGTCGCGCTTGTCGGCGCAGGGATTGACACCCCCGGCACAGTACCGTCGTTGACGTGCGAAGGCCCGTGACGATCACCCTGACCGTGGTCGGCCTGGTGGTGGTGCTGGCCGCGGCGGTGGTCGGCGGGTGGTTCCTGTTCGGCCCCGGCGCGGCGAGCGGGCCGGAATGCACGGTGCCGGGCGATCCGGCGAACCAGGCCGCGGAACCGGACCTCGAGCTGGCCGCGATCCAGCTGCAGCACGCATCGACCATCAACGCGGTCGGGTTGGCCAAGGGCGTGCCCGAGCGGGCCAGGGTCATCGCGCTGGCCGCGGCCTGGCAGGAATCGAGCCTGCGCAACCTTCCGAACGGTGACCGGGATTCGGTCGGCCTGTTCCAGCAGCGCCCATCGCAAGGTTGGGGCACCGTCGAGCAGATCCTCGACCCGGTGTACGCATCCGAGAAGTTCTATGACGCATTGCTGGAAGTGCCTGGCTGGCAAGACATGTCGCTGACCGACGCGGCGCAGGCCGTCCAGTACTCCGGCTTCCCCGACGCCTACGCGAAGTGGGAGCCGCAGGCGAGGACGCTGGCCAGGGGGTTGGGCGGTGCCGTGACCGTCGAGCTCAGTTGCCGGGCCGGCGCCGAGGAGCCGACCGCGGCGGCACCCGAGCGGGCCGCAGTCCCCGGCGCCGAACAGGCCTCGGCCGGACTGTCCACGGTGCTCTCCGCGGCGCAGGCCGAGTTGGGTGGGATCAGCGTGGTCGAGGTGACCGGCGGCGGCGCGACGGCCAGGGTGCGGGCGTCGGTCCCCGACCTGCAGGACGACGCCGCGGCGCGGGCGCTGGCCGCGTGGGCGGTGTCGCACGGGACCGGGATGGCCGTCACGTCGGTGGGCGTGCAGGACCGGCTGTGGACCGACCACTCCTGGGCCGGCGGTACCGCGCTGCCCGCTGGTGAGGTCGAGATCACCGTCGGCTGACCGGTTCTCCAGCGGCGGCCAGCGCCTCGCGCACCCGCAGGACCACCGCGGCAGGCCGGGTCAGGTCGGCCCAGGTCCACCGGACGACCCGCCAGCCGGCGGCCAGCAGCAGCCGATGCCGGGCGCGCTCGTTCGCCAGCGCCAGCTCACGATGCGGTCCCTGCGGTTCCGGCCCTGGGCCCAGCAACCGGCCGAACTCCTCCCAGCCGTCGAACTCGCCGAGGACCCGGTCCGCGGGCCAGGCGAAATCGCTCTCGTCGGCGGTGCCGCCCGGCACGTCCGCCAGGCCCGGCACCGCGAACCGAAGGTCGGGTGCCGGCAGGCCGGCAGCCCGGAACAGCACGCGGCTGCGCGACGTGCCGACCCCAGCGCTCCGTCCGTCGGCGAAGGCGATGACCTGCTCGGCGGCCAGCGCACCGGGAACCCTGGCGTGCCGCCGGACCTGCCCGTGCAGCTCCGACCGGGTGACCAGGCCACGGCCGAGCGCCGCATCCGCCAGCACCACCGCGTTCTCGAACGGCAGCGTGCGGGCGCAATCGACCACCGTCCGCGCCACCGACGTCACCCGCAGGCCGCCGATCGGCACCACCTCGTCCTCGTACAACGCGGCACGATGCGCCTGCAGCCGCGGCCCCCGCCGCGCCTTGGCCGACCGGTCCCGGGTGATGTGCACCGCCGGCATCTCGCTGTGCCAGAACGGCAAACCGTGCACGACGGCCGCCGACACGTGACTGACCACGGGCTCGCCGGTCAGCCGCGGCACCATCGCCTCGACCTCGGCCAGATGTCGCCCTGCACAGTCCAGCTCGACGGCATCCGCGACCGGGAGGTACACCCCTCTGACGACCGCCGTGAGCACTCCGCGCTGCCGCGCCTGACGCAGTTCGTTCTCGGACATGCCGTCGGCCAGCGCCACGCCGCGCCTGATCAACCGTGACCCTGACGGCCCGGATGTGGTGTTCATCGGCCGACCGTCCACCGGGTTGACGGCCGGGGCAACCCCCGGCCCCGGCGGCTGTGGACAACTGCGACGGTGAGCCCCGAAACGACCAGCAGCGCCCGGTTGTCCACAGGGCGGGCGTGATCAGACGGGTCGGCAGGCTCCCGTTAGGCTCGGCAAATGACCGAGCACACCCCCGGCCTCGTGACCGGCGGCGCCTACGGCACCGGCCTGGCCACCGTCACACCGTCCGGAACCGTGCTGGACGTCTGGTATCCCGCCCCGGCCCTGTTGCTGTCCGGCAGCCTGGCCGAACAGCCGGAACTCCGGTTGGCTGAGCGCAGCGACGACGTCCGCGGGGTCCGGCTGCAGGTCACCCAGACCCGGATCGGCTCGCTCGCCGACGCACCGGTGGACACCGCGGACACCTACCTCCGGCTGCACCTGCTGTCCGCGCGCCTGGTCGCCCCGCGCTCTATCAACCTGGACGGCATCTTCGCGCTGCTGCCGAACAACGCCTGGACCTCGCTCGGGCCCGTTCCACCGGAGGACGTCGAGCGGGTCCGGTTGGCCGCGGTCGTCGCCGGTATCCGGCTGTCGGTGTTCGGGGTGGACAAGTTCCCCCGGATGACCGATTACGTGCTGCCGTCCGGGGTGCGGATCGCGCACGCCGACCGGGTGCGGCTGGGCGCGCACCTGGCCGAGGGCACCACCGTCATGCACGAGGGCTTCTGCAACTACAACGCCGGGACCATGGGTGTCTCGATGGTCGAGGGCCGGATCTCCCAGGGCGTCATCGTCGGTGACGGCAGCGACGTCGGCGGCGGGGCGTCGATCATGGGCACGCTGTCCGGCGGCGGCAAGGAACAGGTCACCATCGGCCGGGGCTGCCTGTTGGGCGCCAACTCCGGCGTCGGCATCTCGTTGGGGGACGACTGCGTGGTCGAGGCCGGCCTGTACCTGACCGCCGGCACCAAGCTCACCCTCAAGGCCGACGGCAGCGAGCAGGTGGTCAAGGCCCGCGACCTGTCCGGCGCTGCCGGGCTGCTGTACCGCCGCAACTCCCTCACCGGCGGCGTCGAGGCCGTGCCGCGTTCCGGTTCCTGGGGCGGGCTGAACGAGGCCCTGCACGCCCAGTAGCCCCCTTCCCGACGCGGATCGACTTCGCCGGCGCGCCTGAACTGATCGACTCCTGTCACACCAGTCCCATTGGGTGGGGGTTTCATCCGCGCCGTGGACGTTGATCCGCGCCGGAGGGGCTGCGCCGCTTCGGCGGGTCGGTGGGTTCCACCGGGCCGGTACGGAATACTCGTCTGGTGCCCCCGCGAACCCGACGCCGCGCCAGTCCGCGGCCGGCGCCCGTCGTTCATCAGGACCTGTACAGCGAGGCGAGCCTGCGGGCGGCGCACGTCGAACCGAACGGGCACCAGGCACACCCACCGAAACCCCGGACCAGCCACAACCGGGCCGCCACCGACAAGCCTGCCAACAAGCCCGGGAGCGGTCCACCCGCGCAACCCGAACCCGCCATCGAGAGGCCGTGCTCGACGAGGCCGTGCTCAGCGAGGCCGTGCCCGATGACGACGTTGCCGACCACCCCGCCCTGGCCCCGCCACGACCGGCGCCCCGCCGCCCCGGGCTGATCCCCACCGACATCGCGGACACCATCGGCCCCGTGCTGGGCAAGGCGATCGCCGACATCAAGGCGCACGAGGACGGCAGCCGCCGCGGCGGCGACATCGAGGACGTGCACAAGATGCGGGTCGCGACCCGCCGGCTCCGCGCGTACCTCAAGGCCGCCCGCCCCGCGCTCGATCGGACCGCGACGGACCGCCTCCGGGAGGACGTCAAGGAGCTCGCCGGGACGCTCGGCGTCATCCGCGATCACGACGTGATGATCCAGCAACTGCACCACGAGGCCGCGAAGCTCGGCGACCCGGACACCGGTGCGCTGGAGCACCTGATCACCCGCCTGGACCGCGAGCGGATCGCCGGCCGCGACCAGCTGATCACCGAACTCGACGACCCGTCCTACAGCGCACTGCTCACCGAACTGCAGGAGGCAGCGCAGCAACCCCCCGTCGCCGATCCCTGGGCCGACCTGCACGAGCTGGCCGCCGCGGAATGGCTCACCCTGGAGAAGGCGCACCGCAAGCTGCACCGGCGGTACGGCAACGACCCGCCCAACGACGACCTGCACGAGTTGCGGATCTACGGCAAGCGGGCCAGGTACGCCGCCGAACTGCTGCACGAGAAGGGTTCGGTAGCAGCGTTTCTCGAGGCACTGGCGGACTTCCAGGAGGTACTGGGCAACCACCAGGACGCCTGCGTGCTGGAGGACCGGCTGCGTGAACTGGTGGAGGAATCCAGTGATCCGCACGCCGGCATCGCCGCCGGCCGGGTGATCCAGGGCTGTCACGAGCGCCGGATCGCCGCCAGGGCCGCCTACCCGGCGGCCTGGAAGAGGGCAGCGGCAGCGGGCGCAAAAGCCTTCCCGGCCTAGCTGGATCCCGCATTACCTCCGGCGGCCGGATCCCCTGAGCCGTTTCGCGGCCGATTCGATCCGCTCGTCGCTGGCGGTCAGTGCGACGCGGAAATGCTGCCCGCCGGCCGGTCCGTAGACCGTCCCGGGCGCCACCAGGATGCCGCGGTCGGCGAACCAGTCAACCGACGTCATGGCCGGCTCGCCCCTGGTGCACCACAGGTACAGGCCAGCCTCTGATTGCACCTGCACCCGCGCGTCGTCCAGTGCGTCCATCAGGATCTCCCGGCGCTTGCCGTACCGGCTGCGCTGCGCCAGCACGTGGCCGTCGTCGGCCAGCGCCGCCGCGGCCGCCGCCTGGATGGGCGAAGGCACCATCGCGCCGAGATGACGGCGGAGCGCGATCAGGCCGGCCACCAGCGCGGGGTCACCGCTGACGAACCCGGCGCGGTAGCCGGCCATGTTCGACCGCTTGGACAGCGAGTGCACGGCCAGCAGGCCGGTGTGGTCGCCGTGGCTCACATCCGGGTGCAGCACGGAGACCGGGGTCGAATCCCAGCCGAGGTCGATGTAGCACTCGTCGGAGGCAACGATCGTCCCGCGACTGCGGGCCCATCCGACGACCTTGGCCAGATGTTCGGGCGGCAGCACCTTGCCGGTCGGGTTGGACGGCGAGTTCAGCCAGAGCAGGGCGACCCGGTCCGGTCCGATGGCGGTCAGCGAGTCGGCACGCAGCACCGTCGCACCGGCCATCAACGCGCCGATCTCGTAGGTCGGGTAGGCCAACTCGGGGATGACGACGACGTCGCCCTTCCCGATGCCCAGCTGCGCCGGCAGCGAGGCGACCAGCTCCTTGGATCCGATGGTCGGCAGCACGTCCATCGGGTTGAGGTCGGGAACGCCGTGCGCACGGCCCAGCCAGGCGCTGTACGCCCGGCGGAGCGCGGCGGTGCCGTGCACCATCGGGTAGCCGGGCGCCTCGGAGGAATCCCCCAGAGCCGTCCGCACCGGCAGCGGCACCCGGTCAACGGGCGTGCCGATCGACAGGTCGACCAGGCCCTCCGGATGCTGGGCGGCGACGTCCCTGGCCGGCAACAGGCTGTCCCACGGGAAGTCGGGCAGTCGGCTGATCGGGCTCGAGGAGCGACCGCCGGTACTCGATCCCTCGGCAGCCCCCACGGTCGACCTGTCGCCGGCGGGCCGGGTCAGCTGTCCTCCCCCATCGGGGGCAGCGCGGCGACCAGCGGGTCATCCTTGTTGATCTTGCCGACCTTGGACGCGCCACCCGGCGAGCCGAGATCGTCGAAGAAGTCGACGTTGGCCCTGGTGTAGTCGGCCCACTCGGCGGGCACATCGTCCTCGTAGAAGATCGCTTCGACCGGACAGACCGGCTCGCAGGCCCCGCAGTCCACGCACTCATCGGGGTGGATGTACAGCATCCGGCCACCCTCGTAGATGCAGTCGACGGGACATTCCTCGACGCAGGCGCGGTCGAGGACGTCCACACACGGCAGGGCGATCACATATGTCACGTTGGTTCTCCACGCTTGGGCCGGCACGCCAGGTTCGCGACCGACAAGTAGGGACAAGTATTACCCGCGCGGCGGTGTCCGCCGAACCGGGCCGGTGCATCGGAGCGGTGGTTCTCGCCACGCCCACTGAGCCAACCACCTAGCCGGGTGACCGAGGGTCACCCGGACCGGCCCGTTCGCTGGCGAGCCTGGCCCTGAGCCGGTCGCCCCACACCAACCCGATGGATGCGGCGGCGGCCAGCGAACCCAACCCGAGCAGCACCATCACTCGCCACTGACCGGTTCCCACGGTGAACGGCACGCCGCCAAGGATGTCGTTCCGGGCCAGCACCAACCACACGGACACGCCGAACCACGCCGCCGCAGGCAGGAACGCAGCCAGCAACGAACCGGTCAGCCGGTAGCACGCCCGCGGACCCCACCACATTGCGGCGACGCCGATCGCGGCGCTGATCGGCAGCGGGATCGTCCCGATGTACAGCGGCAGGTAGACGACGCCCAGCAGAGCCGCCCAGCCGGCCAGTGCGGTGATCCACAAGACCAGCAACCAATCGACCACACGGCCGGCCGACGCGGCTCCGCGAGCACTCTCGGAGCCCGCGGCGTCGGCCGAGCCCGAATCTGCACCGGTGGCAGTCAGCGGCAGGTCCCGTGCGTCCGTCATGAACCCACCCCGGCGAACACATCCGACGCCGGCTCCCCGCCGAAGCCGACGGGTACCGGATCGCCCGCGAGCAGCCGGAAGTATTCATGGTCGGCCAGCGGCTGACCCAGACCGTTGGACAGCGCGAACCCGGTGGCCTCGGCGCCGTCACCATCTGTACCGCCGAACAGCGTCACCTGGGTGGCGTGCGCGGCCAGCGCGGCCCGGCGCTGCCCGGCCCACTGCGTCACCGGCACGGCCACCGCGACCGCCCCGTCGTCGATCAGCGAGCCCAACTGCGCGGCCGGCGCTCGACGGTAAGGAGCGGGAATCACCAACGCCGCCAGCGCGGCACCGAACGCCGCCGCCGGGCGCACCACCGCGAGCACCCTGGGCACCCGCCACCGGGCCGATGCCGCGGCGGCCAGCGCGACCTGATGTGCCGCGATGTGATCAGGGTGGCCGTACCCTCCGTCGGCGTCGTAGGTGAGCAGCACCTGCGGCCTGGCGTCCTCGATCACTTCGACCAGCCCGGCGACCGCACGGGCGTGGTCGGGGCCGCCCGCCGCCGCCCGGACGAACGCCCGTGGATGCGCGGCCGATGGTGTCCCCGCCATCCCGGAATCGCGGAAGGTGCCCAGCCCGCACAGCATCCGGTGATCGGTGACGCCCAGCGCCGCGCAGGCTGACCTCAGCTCGGTGAGCCGGTAACCGCCCAATTGGTCCGCGCGGTCGGCCACCAGGCCGGCGAGCTCGTCGCCGATCACCTCGCCCTGCTCGCCCAGGGTCGCGGTGACGAGTGTGACTCGCGTACCGGACGCCACGGCACCGGCCAACGTGCCGGCCATGGTGAGCGATTCGTCATCCGGGTGCGCGTGTACGGCGAGCAGACTGCGGGTCACAGCGACGAGCCTAGGCGGCTAGCCTCCGGTGTCGGCGCCACCGCCGGCGGGTTGTGTGGCCGACTGCCGGGCGGCCGCTGCTCCGGCGTACTTGGCCAGCCGCGCCGCGTTCTCGTCCGTCTCCTGGTTGCCCAGCCTGGCCGCGTGGATGGCCGCACTGGTCGTCTCCGCCGTGATGTCGGTGACCGGGAAGTGGCAGGCCACCAGGTGCCCCTCGCCGTGGTCGATCGGCGGCGGTTCCTCGGCGGCGCAGATGTCCTGCGCCTTCCAGCAACGGGTCCGGAACCGGCATCCCGACGGCGGGTTCAGCGGGCTCGGCACATCGCCGGTGAGGATGATCCGTTCCCTGGTCCGTTCCAGCTCCGGGTCGGCCTCCGGCGCGGCGGACAGCAGCGCCACGGTGTACGGGTGCATCGGGGAGCTGTACACGGCGTCCCTGGTGCCGGTCTCCACGACCTTGCCCAGGTACATCACCGCGATCCGGTCGGAGATGTGCCGGACGATCGACAGGTCGTGCGCGATGAAGAAGTACGCCAGCCCCAGGCGTGTCCTGCAGGTCCTCCAGCAGGTTGACCACGCCGGCCTGCACCGAGACGTCCAGCGCGGACACCGGTTCGTCCAGGATCAGCACCTCCGGCTCCAGCGCCAGCGCCCGGGCGATGCCGATCCGCTGACGCTGCCCGCCGGAGAATTCGTGCGGGTACCGGTTGCCGTGCTCGGGCGACAGGCCGACCAGCTTGAGCAGCTGCGCGACCCGGTCCAGGCCGTCCTTCTCCCACAGCCCGTGGATCTTCAGCGCCTCGCCGATGATGTCGTTGACCGGCATCTTCGGGTTCAACGATGCGTACGGGTCCTGGAAGACGATCTGCAGGTTCGCGCCGCACCCCGCGAAGGTCCTCGTTGGACATGCGTGGTGAGTTCCTTGCCACGGAGCCGCACCGAGCCGCTGGTCGGCTTGTGCAACTGCAGGATGGCGCGGCCGGTGGTGGATTTGCCGCAGCCGGACTCGCCCACCACGCCGAGGGTCTCGCCCGGGTCCAGGTGCATCGACACCCCGGACACGGCCTGCACCTTGCCGATCACCTTGCGGAAGACCCCGCCGCCCTTGACCGGGAACTCCATCACCAGGTCCTTGACGTCAAGCAGGTGGCTCGTAGTCCGATTCGGCGGCCACCGGCGGCCGGTTGGTGCGCTCATTGGCGGGCCTCGCTCTCGGTCCGGAAGAACGCCGTCGGGTCGGGCGCCGCTGCCAGCGCGTCCCAGTGGTGGCAGGCGGCCAGGTGATCCGGCGAGTCGGTGGGCGCCAGTTCCGGCTCCACCGTCCGGCAGATGTCGGTGGCCAGCGGGCAGCGCGGGGAGAACGGGCAGCCGGCCGGCAGGTTGATCAGCGACGGCGGCGCACCGGTGATCGGACGCAGCCGTCCGGTGTCCCCGCTGGACGGGATGGAACCGAGAAGCCCTGCGGTGTAGGGCATCCGGGGCCGGTAGAAGACGTCATCGGTGTTGCCCAGCTCGACCGGGCGTCCGGCGTACATGACCAGGGTGCGGTGCGCCATCCCGGCGACCACGCCAAGGTCGTGGGTGATCAGCACGATGCCGCGTTGAACGCGTCCTTGACCTCGATCAACTTCTCCAGGATCTGCGCCTGCACCGTGACGTCCAGCGCCGTGGTCGGCTCGTCGGCGATGATCACGTCGGGATTGTTGATCACCGCCATCGCGATCATGGCGCGCTGCCGCATACCGCCGGAGAACTCGTGCGGGTACGAGCTGAGCCTGGCCTTCGGCTGCGGGATGCCGACCAGCGCCAGCATCTCCTCGGCGCGGGCCATGGCGGCCTTCTTCGGCATCACCTCGTGCGAGAGCACCGCCTCGGCGAACTGGCTGCCGATGGTGTAGACGGGATTCATCGCCGTCATCGGGTCCTGGAAGATCATCGCGATCTTCCGCCCGCGCAGCGACGCGCTGCGCGGACTTGCTCATCGTCCAGCACGCTGTCGCCGCGGAAGGAGATCTTGCCGGTGATCCGGGCGCTCTTGGGCAGCAGGCCCATCACCGCCATCGACGACACCGATTTGCCGGAGCCGGACTCGCCGACGATGCCCAGCACTTCGCCGCTCGTGCAGCGTGTACGACACCCCGCGCACCGCGCGGACCAGGCCGTCCTCGGTCGGGAACCCGACCGTCAGGTCCTCGACCTTGAGCACCTCGACGTCGCCGACGGTGGACAGGTGCGGCTTGAACAACTCCGCGCCCTGCGACTGTTCGACGACGTCGAACAGGTCGCTCACCTCACGGGCGGGGCCGTAGATACTCCCCCCGCCGACGTTGTCGGGCGGGGTGGTGGGAGGAACGGTCATCAGGCACGCACCCGGTTCTGCCGAGGATCGAACGCATCGCGCAATCCGTCACCGATGAAGTTGACACACAACGCGATCGTGATGATGAACAGGCCGGGCCACCAGAACAGCCACGGCCGGGTGGCGAAAGCGTTCTGGTAGGTCGAGACCAGCAGGCCGAGCGAGGTGTCGGGGGCCCGCACACCGAAACCCAGGTAGGACAGCGCGGTCTCCAGCAGGATGGCGCTGGCGATGGCCAGCGTCGCGGACACCGTGATGACGCCCACCGTGTTCGGCAGGATGTGCCGGAAGATGATCCGCTTCGGTCTGGCGCCCAGCGCCCGGGCGGCCTCGACGAACTCCTTCTCGCGCAACGAGAGGAACTCGCCGCGGACCAGCCGGGCCAGGCCGGTCCAGGTGACGAAGCCGATCACCAGGGCCAGCACGATAGGCGGGGCCCCGGCGAACTTCTGGCCGAGCACGGCGGCGATGACCAGCAGCGGGATGGTGATCATGACGTCGGTGAAACGCATCAGACCGGCCTCGACCCAGCCACGGTAGAAGCCGGACAGGGCACCGATCGTGACACCGATCAGCGTGCCGACGATGCCGACCACGAAGGCGATCATGATGCGAGATCTGCGCACCACGCATGGTCAGCGCGAAGTAGTCCCGGCCGAGGTCGTCCTGCCCGAACGGGTGCAGTCCGATGCGGATCCCGTTGCCGCCCAGGAACTCCGGCTACCAGGCTGAGCGTCGGAGCGCCGCGGTTGACCACGACTCCCGGCGAGTAGTAGTTCCAGATCCACCAGCCGGGAATGCCGGCGAACCCGATCGAGGTGTAGGCCAGCAGGATCACCAGGATCAGGATGGTCAGCGAGATCATCGCGCCCGGTGCCGGAAGAACCGGCGCCGGACCAGCTGGGCCTGGGTCCGGGCCACGATGGCCATGCCCTGGGTCGGCGGCGGTGGCCTTCGGCGTCGTCGACCGATGGCGGCTCGATCTTTTCGTCTGTGCTCATGACAACCGGATCCTGGGGTCGAGGAAGCCGTAGGTGATGTCGGCGAGCATGTTGAACACCACGATCGCCGTGCCGGTGACGAGGAAGAAGCCCATCACCGGGTTGGGGTCGGGTAATGTTCAGGGAGTCGTCTGAACAGCTTGCCCATCCCGGACCAGCCGAACACCGTCTCGGTGATGATGGCGCCGCCGATCAGGCCGCCGAAGTCGATCGCCATCAGCGTGGTGATCGGGATCAGCGCGTTACGGAAGCCGTGCCGCACCACCACGGTCCGCTCGGTCAGGCCCTTGGCCCTTGCCGTCCGGATGTAGTCCGCGTTCATCACCTCGAGCATCGACGACCGGGTGTACCGGGTGTACGAGGCGAAGGAGATCAGCACGATCGCGATGGTCGGCAGGATCAGGTGGCCGAACTGGTCGAGGGTGATCTCCCAGAAGTTCCCCTCGAAGTTCGGCGTGCTCGACCCGATGGTCGCGATGACCACGCCGTTGACCTCGGCCGAGTACGCCGGCAGGTTGTCCAGCAGATGGGACATGAAGATCAACGCGCCGCAGCCGAACCCGGTCAGCATGCAGGCCTTGATGGCCTGCGACCGGAACAGCCCGCCCATCGCCGCGCCGATGCCGGCGGACGACCAGCAGGGACAGGATCAGCAACCCGAAGATGAACAGCGTGGTCGGGTCCTGCAGCACCGGGTCGAGGGCGAAGTAACAGATCGACCCCGACGGCGGCCGTCACCAGCGTCGAGTAGAGCACCACCCGGCTGCGGAAGCCGGCCAGCAGCGCGGTCGCAGCCACGGCGGTCAGCGCCGACATGACCACCATGGCCACCGGGCCGATGCCCGGGGTGGAGAACCAGTCGGTGAGATTGAAGTAGATGAGGATCACGGCCGTCACCAGGGCGGCGCCGCCGAACGCGGCGAGCCGGCGATTTCTCGCGCCACCGACCAGGGCCGACGCGATCAGCCCTACCACCACCGCGATCAGCAGGATCGACCCACGGCGGTATCGATGGGTGACTTCAGCCAGTCGTTGAACTTGATGGCCAGGAACTGCTTCATCAGCACCGCGATCCAGAAGACCGGGAGCGAGAAGAACAGGAAGGCCAGGAACGTCACCGAGTAGTCCAGGCCGGAGTACTGCCGCAGCGCGGTGACCAGGCCGACGGTGACGCCGAGCACGACCGCGATGACGGTGGCGAAGACCACCAACCGGAGGGTCGAGGAGATCGCGGACGACAGCTGGCTGGACACGGCGGCGCCGGTGGCGCTGTTGCCCAGGTCGCACTTGCCGACCAGGCAGCCGAGCGCACCGCCGAGCCAGGCGAAGTACCGCGGGATGATCGGCACGTCCAGGCTCAGATTGCGAGTCATCACCGCGATCTTGGTGGCCTTGCCGGGATCGTTGGACTGCAACAGCGCCTGGCGCGGATCACCGGCACTGGCCACCAGGACGTAGACGATGAACGTCGCGCCCAGCAGAACGAAAAACGAGATGAACAACCTTCTGATGATGAAGGGAGCCATGGCACCTCCGACCCGTTGTCGCGGTCACGGGCGGGGGCGACCAGCGGCTGTGCTGACCTGTCCACCCCCGTCGGGAGACGGGCCGGGATGCTGGTCCCGGCCCGTCTCCCTGTGGCGGTTGCGGTCAAGTGTGATACGCCCCGCCGGGGTAGTGCAATCAGCCGGTACGCGACCAATCCTGCATGTTCCAGGTGGCCTGCGTCTGGGTGGCGTTGTGCACCACACCGTCGATGTTGGTCTTGAATGCGACCACACCCGGGAAGCTGAAGATCGGGAAGGTGTACAGGTTCTTGGCCAGACCCTGGTCGACCTTCTCCAGCAGCGGCGGCGCCTTGGCCGGGTCGACCGTGGTGGCCAGCGTGTTCAGCGCGGCGTCGATGTCCGGGTCGTTCCAGCCGGAGGTGTTCTGGCCACCGTTGGACAGGTAGATCGGCGGCACCGAACCGTTCAGGCCGGAACCGGCCCACGCGAACAGCGCGGCGTCGTAGTCGCCGGAATCCAGCGTCGGACCGAACTGATCACTGGACAGCGGGGTGTCCTGGATGTTGAAGCCGGCCTGGTCGCAGGACGCCTTGATCAGCGCGACCTCGTTCGTCCGGCGGGGGTTCGGATCGATGTGGATGATCTTGATCGTCTTGCCGGGAGCCTCACCGGACGCGGTGTAGGCAGCCTTGGCGGCGTCGAGATCGACGTTGCGCGTAGGCCTCGAAGCCGGACGCCGCGGCGGCCGCCTCGTAGCCGGGCTGGAAGTCCATGGTGGTCAGCGAGTTGAGCAGCTTGGCTTCCGGGTTCGCCGGCACGATCAGGTTGTCGACGATCTGCTGGCGCGGTGCGCACTTGAAGAACGCCTCCCGCAGCTTCTCGTTCTTGAACCCGTTCTTGACGCTGAGGTCGACGTGCTCGTAGGTGAACTGCGAGCCGAAGTCGGCCTTGACCGAATCACCCAGCGCGGCCAGCGCGGAGTTGGTGTCCGGGTTCGGCTGCGGCTCGATGACGTCGACCTCGCCGGACTGCAGCGCGGCGACCTGCTGGTCCTGGGACAGGTAGCGGATGACCACGGTGTCGGCCTTGGCCGGCGTGCCCCACCACTTGTCGTTCTTCTTCAGTGTCACCGACTGGCCCGGATCCCAGGAGGCAACGTAGTACGGACCGGCGGCCGGGATCAGCGAGGTGTCCAGACCCTTGGCCTTGTCCAGGGTCCAGCCGGTGTTCCAGAAGTCGGCGACCTTGGTCAGCGCGCGACGTCGTCGGTCTCCACGGCCTTGATGAACGCGGCGTTGTCGATGCCCGCGGCCTTGGTGGCGACGTGCGCGGGAAGGATGCTCGCTCCCGCCGGGCCGGCCAGCGCGGCCTGCCAGTCGACGAACGGCTTGTCGTAGACCATGGTGACCGACTTGTCGCCGTCGGCGCAGGTCGGCTTCTGCGGTCTGGTCGATGCCGGAGGTCGATGCGGTGTCGAACAGGTACGCGGGGTCGGCCGGGCGATCGGTGCGGCTGGTTGACCGTGCCGTCCTTGTTGTACCGGCCCGAGCTGGACGCCCAGGCGAGCAGGAAGTCGGCGCAGCCGATCGGCTGGCCGTCGGACCACACCGCCTTGTCGTTGAACGTGTACTTGACCGTCAACGGATCGTCCGAGGTCTTTTCCAGGGTGCCGTACTCGGTGTCCAGCTGGATCTTGCCGACGTTGTCGACGAAGTAGAAGCCGCGCAGCACCTGGTTCAGCACCACCTGGTTGGCGATCGCGTTGCCGGAACCGCTGCCCGAGTTGTAGTCGTACCACTCCTGCTCTTGCGCGTAGGTGATGGTGCCACCCGTGCCGGCCCCGCCACTACCGGTGGCCGCACTCTCGGTGCCACCGCCGCCGGCCGACGACGCGGATGTAGCGCTACTCGACGACGAGTTGTCGCTGCTGCTACCGCAGGCTGCCAGCACGAGTGCTGTTGCCGCGGCCAGAGCAGTGAGACCCACTGCCCGAGTTCTGTTCATTGACGGTCCTCCTCGAGAAGTCGACCGCACGCCACCGAACGGCCCCCATCGACCGCTCTTGGAATCGGGTGCGACGAACTTCACCATTTATCTGACTTCACGACCTTACGAGGTGTCTCAACATCTGGGCACCTCGACTCGGCAATCGTGACACAAGGGTGATCGCCGAACCCTGAAGTGGTTCCCCGAAGCGGTCATTGCGGAACCAATCACCAGACAATCCGGATGAAGTTCACCCAATCAGACGCTACGAAGGAAAATCTTCACCCGTTCGGGCTGCCACTCCGCGTGATCTCCGGCGACCCGTTGACTACCCTCAGCTATGACTTTCCGCCCGTAGTCGCCGTGTCAGCCGACCGGCCAGTCGGGAAGGCCTTCCAGTGGACCGGTCCACAGCCACCCGTCGTGCGGTCCGTCGAGCACCGACGCCAGCCCCGGCGAGACCGCGAACACAGTGGACAACTCGGCCAGCGGCAGCACCGGGAGCATCGCCCACAGCCCGGGGTCGGCCGCCGTCACGTCGGTGTGCCCGGTGATCGCACCGACCAGGATCTGCTGGGTCGCCGGGTCGCAGTACCCCGAGAGATTCCCGGTCCGCAGTGGCTCGGTCGGTGCCCCGGAATCCCCCGTCCCGCCCGTGGCGCCGCCGTCGGGCGCCGACAGCGGGGTTGGGGTCGCCGGGGGGGTCGGGGTCGCCGGGCCGGACGTGGTGCTGGGCCCCGTGGTTGGCGCTGCCGTCTCGGCACTGCTCAGCGGCAGCAACGGATCGTCCGGTTCACCGGCGGTGGTCGTGCCCGGCCTCGGACAGCCGAACGCCGCTGCCGCCGCCGCCGCATCCTTCGACCCGCGCGGCACCGCCACCAGGGCAAGATCGAGAGTGCCTGCGGCGACTCGGGTTTCGAGCAGGTTGGCGGCGCTGTCGGCAAGCAGGTCGACTTCGACACCGATCAGGCCGAGCTGGCGTTGGATGGTCCTGGCCGCCGCCGCGACCCGCGGATTGCCGGTGGGGTACCCCAGGGTCAGCCGCAGGACCTCGCCGTTGCGGGTCGCGTAGAGGCCGTTGCGCAGGTACCCGGCCGCGGTCAGCCTGTCCTGCGCGACCGTGGCGTCCGAGGTGACCGCCCCGGCCGTCGGTGGTGCCGACCCGGCCGCGGGTTGGGCCAGCTGCGCCGGCAGGCGGACCTGGGAGGTGACCGCCGACGCACCATCGACCCAGCCGCCGGACAGGTCGGTGCCGACCAGCGCCGGCGAGATCCCGGCGGCGATCGCGGCCCGCAGGTCCGCCGACGAGGTCGGCCCGGTGGTGGTGTTGAAGATCAGCTGGGTGGTCGCCGGCAGCGGCACCGTGGTGCGCCGATCTGCCGGGATGGATTCCTGCACGGTCGCGACAGTGTCGGCGTCCGGTTCCAGCCAGAGGGCCTGCACGTCACCGCGGGAGAAGGCCGCGATCAGGTCCGTGGCGTCACCCAACCGCAGCACCACGGTCGCCGGCCCGGGTGGGGTGCCCCAGTACTTGTCGTTGCGAGCCAGCAGCACCTGGCCGGTGACGGGGTCGTAGGAATTCATCTTGTACCGGTTGCCGGACACCGGGATGTCGGCGTTCAGCGCGGCCCCCCACCCGCCGGGGAAGTCCTTCATGATGTGGCTGGGCAGCAGCGGGGAGAACATGCTCGGCCAGTCGGCGAACTCGGTGGCGAACTCCACCTCGACGGTCTTCCCGGCGTCCCGCGAGCGGATCTGCCTGATCAGCCGGTATCCGGCTGGGTCGACGGTGGCGGGTTGCACGATGAGCTGGTCCCGCAGGTAGGAGAAGTCCTCCGCGGTGATCGGGGTGCCGTCCGACCACGACGCCTTGCGGTCCAGCGTGTAGGTGACCGTGAACGGGTCCAGCGAGGTGACCGCGGCCGAATCCACCACGTCCGGGTCAGGCGCCGTGCTGCCGTCCGGCTGGACGACGAACACCGACGGCAGCACCAGGGAGGCGACGGCCTGCGTCGCCTGGGAGAAATCGGCGATCGCGTGCGGGTTGAACCCGGTGATCGGCCCCGATGACCCGTCCATCCCGATGACGACGGTGCCGGCCCCCGGCGGCGTGCTGGGCACCGACGACGCCCCGCTGGGCGCGATCGGCGCCGGCAGGTTGGGCGGGGTGCAGGCGGCCAGCACTGCCAGCCCCACCACCAGGGCGGCGGCCCGCGCCGGCAGCCCGCGAACCCGTCGCACCATTCGGCCCACCCTACGGATTCGGGCCGCGCCCGTTCCTGATCCAACAGCGACACCGCTCAGTTCTTGCGCGAGCGCTGCTTCGCCCGGTCGTTCGCCGCCAGGATGACCTTGCGGATCCGCGCCGCCACCGGCGTCACCTCGACGCACTCGTCGTCGGCGCAGAACTCCAGCGCCTGCTCCAGCGACAGCGACCGCGGCGGGATGAGGTGCACCAGCTCGTCACCGCTGGACTGCCGCATGTTGGTGAGCTTCTTCTCCTTGGTGATGTTGACGTCCATGTCGTCGGACCGCGAGTTCTCGCCGACGATCATGCCCTCGTAGA
Organism: uncultured Actinomycetota bacterium; assembly: GCA_963709895.1. GTDB lineage: Bacteria > Actinomycetota > Actinomycetes > Mycobacteriales > Nakamurellaceae > Nakamurella. The sequence goes on from CAVPYD010000029.1 coordinate 753,315, forward strand.
CCTCGGTGGTCGGCGGCACCAGCAGCGTGCCGCGTTCCTGCAGGTTGAACATGGCGAACGGGGTGGCCTTGCCGGACCGGTCGGCCACCAGCGAACCGGTCGGACGGCCCCGCAGGTCGCCGGCCCACGGCTCGTAGCCGTCGAAGACGTGGTGCGCGATCCCGGTGCCCCTGGTGTCGGTGAGGAACTCGGTGCGGAAGCCGATGAGCCCGCGGGAGGGCACGTGGAATTCCATCCGCACCCAGCCGGTGCCGTGGTTGATCATCGCTTCCATCCGGCCCTTGCGGACGGCCAGCAGCTGGGTCACCCCGCCGAGGTAGTCCTCGGGGACGTCGACGGTCAGCCGCTCGAACGGCTCGTGCACCTTGCCGTCCACCACGCGGGTGACGACCTGCGGCTTGCCGATGGTCAGCTCGAAACCCTCCCGGCGCATGGTCTCCACCAGGATGGCCAGCGCCAGCTCGCCGCGGCCCTGCACCTCCCAGGTGTCTGGTCGCTCGGTGGTCAGCACCTTGATCGAGACATTGCCGACGAGTTCGGCGTCGAGGCGGTTCTTGACCTGCCGCGCGGTGAGCTTGGTGCCGCCGTCGCGACCGGCCAGCGGGCTGGTGTTGATGCCGACGGTCATCGAGATCGCCGGTTCGTCCACGGTGATCCGTGGCAGCGCGACCGGGTTCTCCGGGTCCGCCAGCGTCTCCCCGATGGTGATCTCGGCGATGCCGGCGACCGCGATGAGGTCGCCGGCGGTGGCCGACTCGACGGGCACCCGGTCCAGCGCCTCGGTGATCAGCAGCTCGGTGATCTTGGTCCGGGAAACGGTGCCGTCCTGCCGGATCCAGGCCACCTGCTGACCCTTGCGGATGGTGCCCTCGATCACCCGGCACATGCCGATCCGGCCGAGGAACGGCGAGGCGTCGATGTTCGTCACCTGGGCCTGCAGCGAGTGGCCCTCGGTGTAGGTCGGCGCCGGAATGGCCTCGAGCAGGGTGTCGAACAGCGGATCGAGGTTCTCGCTGTCCGGCAGCTCGCCGTTGGCCGGCTTGTTCAGCGACGCGCGGCCGGCCCGGGAGGCGCAGTACACGATCGGGAACTCGATCTGCTCGTCGTCGGCGTCGAGGTCGAGGAACAGCGCGTAGGTCTCGTCGACGACCTCGTCGATGCGGGCGTCCGGCCGGTCGGTCTTGTTGATCACCAGCACCACCGGGAGCCGGGCGGACAACGCCTTGCGCAGCACGAACCTGGTCTGCGGCAACGGTCCCTCGGACGCGTCGACCAGCAGGCACAACACCGTCGACCATCATCAGCGCCCGCTCGACCTCGCCGCCGAAGTCGGCGTGCCCGGGGGTGTCCACGATGTTGATCACCATGTCGCCGCGCCGCACCGCGGTGTTCTTGGCCAGGATGGTGATGCCCTTTTCGCGCTCCAGGTCACCCGAGTCCATCACCCGGTCGGTGACCGCCGAGCCGATCCGGAACGCGCCGGACTGCCAGAGCATGGCGTCGACCAGGGTGGTCTTGCCGTGGTCGACGTGCGCCACGATGGCGACGTTGCGGAGGTCATTTCTGGTAGGCACTGCTGGGCACTCCTAGGAATTCGGGTGGTCCCTCCGGGCAGACCGGAGCGATGGGTCGGCCACCCACCCGGTGAGAAACCGGCGCAGTGCAGCCCTCCGATTCTACGGGTGACGCCTCGGGCAGCGGAGCCGCCGCGAGCGTGACGACCTCGCACCCCGCCGTCGCCGCTGGTCTCCTAGGCTCTGGTACCAGCCACCTCGCCACGGAGGGCGCCACGCCGTGCCAACGATCGGAGGAGCAATGTCCGACCAACAGCCCCCGTCCGGCGACTTCCCGCTCGGCCCCGACGGGCTGCCCGACCTGCCATTACGGGTGCTGGAGGACGACGAGAACGTCCCGCCGCGACCCGAGGAGACGCTGGCCGACTGGGAGCGCACGGACCCGCAGGCACCCTGAGTTCAGGACGTCGCGACGGGGCGCGACAGGGTCAGCAGGGTCACACCCGGATGACCTCGATGCCGCCCACCTCGGCCAGCACGTCGAAGTCGGCGTCCTGGGTCACCACCGGGATCCCGTGTGCGGCGGCAGTCGCACCTATCCACAAATCGTTGATATTGATGCGACGACCGGCCTGGACGATTTGCACTCGCAGCCTGGCCCACTCGGCCGCGACCACGTCCGTCACCGCCAACAGCTCGACGTCATCGAGCAGGCCGAGTGTTCCCATGCGTCGGGACCTGCTCGCAACATCGCGCGCGGTGAGTACGCCCAGAGTCAGCTCGGCGAGGGTGACCACCGATGCCGTCCATTCTTCCGGTAGGGCAGTCACATCCAATGGACGGCCGGACTCGGTCGCGATGTAAACAGATGTATCGACCAGAGCTCGTGCCGGGCGTGTCACGTCAACGGGTCGAGATCGTCGGTGGTGTCGCCCGCGTAACGCTCGAGATCATCGCGCAACCCGGGATCCGCCTGAGCTGACAGCAGTCGCGCGATGAGCTCCTCGCGCGGGAGACTTCGCCTACGCTTCGACGCTTCGGGCAACGCCGTCAGCCGAGCCGCGGGGCGGCCGTTGACGGTGATGACGATCTCTTCACCCGCAGCCGCCCGACGGATCAAGCCGGCAGTGTCGTTCCGCAGTTCGCGCGAAGCCACCTCGACCATTGGACGAGTGTAGGGCATCTGTAGCACAATGCGCCAGGATGGTCCAGGCTTCGCGGCGCGCCCTACAGCACCTTGGACAGGAAGTCCTTCGTGCGTTGGTGCTGCGGGTTGGCGATGACCTCGCGCGGGTTCCCGGACTCCAGCACGACGCCCTCGTCCATGAAGGTCAGCGTGTCGCCGACCTCGCGGGCGAAGCCGATCTCGTGCGTCACGACCACCATCGTCATGCCGCCGGCCGCCAGGTCACGCATCACGTCGAGCACCTCGCCCACGAGTTCCGGGTCGAGCGCGCTGGTCGGCTCGTCGAACAGCATCAACTTGGGGTGCATGGCCAGCGCCCTGGCGATCGCCACCCGCTGCTGCTGGCCGCCGGACAGCTCGGACGGGTAGTGATCGGCGCGGTCGGCGAGCCCCACCCGCTGCAGCAGCGTCATGGCCTCGTCCTTGCACTGGCTCTTCTTGCGACCCAGCACCTGGTTCGGTGCCTCCATGACGTTGCCGAGCGCCGTCATGTGCGGGAAGAGGTTGAACCGCTGGAACACCATCCCGATGTCCCGCCGCCGCTGGGCGACCTCGCGATCCTTGAGCTCGTAGAGCTTGTCGCCCTTCTGCCGGTAGCCGACCAGATGGCCGGACACCGAGAGCCGGCCGCCGTCGATCTTCTCCAGGTGGTTCACGCAGCGCAGGAAGGTGGACTTGCCGGAGCCGGACGGACCCGAAAAGGCAGGCCACCTCGCCGGCCTTGACCTCCATGTCGATGCCCTTGAGCACCTCGACGAACCCGTACTTCTTGTGCACCTGTTCGGCGAGCACCACCGGCGCGTCGGCCAGCGCCTCGTTCTCGTTGATCGGGCTCACAGCCGTCCTCCCATTTCCAGCTTCGGCTTGGCCCGAGGCTTGCCCCGCGTGGTCCCGCGGCCGAATCGACGCTCCAGGAAGTACTGGCCGACGGACATCACCGAGGTGAAGGCCAGGTACCAGATGCTGGCCACCACCAGCAGCGGGATCTGCTTGTAGTTGCTGCCGTAGATCAACTGGGCGGTGCCGAAGAGTTCCAGGATCGCGGCCACGCTGAGCAGCGAGGTCGTCTTCAGCATGGAGATGGTCTCGTTGCCGGTGGGCGGCACGATGATGCGCATCGCCTGCGGGAGCACGATGCGCCGCATCACCTTGAGCCGGGTCATGCCCAGCGCCTCGGCGGCCTCGGTCTGGCCGGGGTCCACCGAGGTGATCCCGGACCGGACGATCTCGGCCATGTAGGCGGCCTCGTTCAGCCCCAGCGCCAGCAGACCGCCGACGATCACCGGGATCAACTCGGTGGTGTTGAAGTACAGGAACTGCGGACCGAACGGGATGCCGAGGCTGAGGAACCGGTAGAGCTGGCCCAGGAACACCCAGAAGATGATCTGGACCAGCACCGGCGTGCCGCGGAAGAACCAGATGTAGATCCAGGCGACACCCTTGACGATCGGGTTGACCGACAACCGCATGACGGCCAGCACCACACCGAGCAGCGATGCCGATCACCATCGCGGCGACCGTCACCCAGACCGTCAGCCAGACGCCCTTGAGGATCTGCGGGGAGAACAGGTACTGCCAGACCGTGGCCCAGTCCCACGCCGGGTTGGTGATGAAGCTGTTGAGCAGCATCGCGGCGAACAACAGCAACACCGCCGCCGACACGTAGCGCCACGGATGGCGCTGCGGAATCGCCTTCATCGGCAGCGGGGCATCCCTGGGCGGCACCGTGGGATCGGTCACGGTAGTCATCGTGTTGTCGTCCTCATCTGGGTGTCAATCAACCGGGTGGCAATTCACGCGTCGAGCCAGCTCAGTAGGTCGCTCCATTGACCGCGGCGGTGGTGATGGCGCCCGACGACACGCCCCAGTTGTCCAGGATCTTCTGGTAGTCGCCGGAGTCGATCAGCTTCTGCACGGCCTGCTGAACGGTGGTGGTCAGGGCCGCCGGGTCCTTGGGCAGCGCGATGCCGTAGGGCGCCGCGTCCTGATCCTGGCCGACCTTCTCGAACTTGTCGCCGGTCTGCTTCACCGCATAGGCCACGACCGGGCTGTCGGCCAGGTAGGCGTCGATGCGGCCGGCCGCCAGCGCCGAGTTGACGTCGGTCTGCTTGGGGAAGCCCTGCGCGATCGGGGCCGGCTTGCCGGCGTCCGTGCAGGCCTTGACCACCGAACCGTCGACGGTCGCGTCATTGAGCTGGTCCAGCTGCGTCGTGCCGTTCTCCGCGCCGACCGGAAGGCCGCAGAGATCGGTGACCGTCTTGATGTTCTTCGGGTTACCGGCGATGACCATGGTCGAGGTGCCGGCCTCGAAGTAGGTGACGAAGTTGACCGACTCCTCGCGGGCCTTGGTGTCGGTGAAGGAGGACAGCGACATGTCGTACCGGCCGGCGTTGATGCCGGCGATGATGCCGTCGAAGCTGGCCGGTTCGATGGTGACCTTGAGCCCGAGCAACTGCCCGATCGCGTTGGCCAGGTCGATGTCCATGCCGATCGGGTCGTTGCTGCCCTCGGCCAGGAATTCGTTCGGGGCGTAGCTCGGGTCCGTCGCGACCACGATGGCGCCGGACTGCTTGTACTTGTCCGGCAGCGCGGCGGCGATCGTGTCGTCCTTGGCGATGTTCAGGTTCAGCGGGGCCGGCACGGCCTCCGAGACCGCCGCCGACGATCCCGCGGCACTGGAGCCCGCCGAGGCGGCGTTGGACGTGCTCTCCGATCCGGGTGCGGTGGTGCTCGCCCCGCACGCGGTGGCCAGCAGCAGGACTCCCAGCGCGGCGACGGTGTATCTGGTCTTTCGTGACGACACGGTGTGCAACAGCAAGGTCTCTCCCGGACGGTTGATGGCGCCACGGCAACGCTGCGGCGGCGGTGATATTCACCGCATACTGCCACGCCGATGATGACAATCGTGTGACAGGAGCGCACCGGATTCACCCGATCACGGCGTGCGATGGTAGGCCGATCGTGGCGGCGATTAGCCCAATGGGCCGAGTCGGTGCTGAAGCTCCCAGCCCAGCATCGCGCGCTGGAGATCGCCGAGCACCTTCCGGTCCGCCGGCAACCAGTCGACCGTGTCCAGCTCCCTGGCATCCAACCAGCGCAGGGCATCGTGTTCGGTCGGCTCCGGCCGCCGCCCCCCGGCCGGCTCGACCTGGTAGCAGCGGAGCAGCGAGTTGTCCCCGAGATCGATGTCGCGGCCGACCCGGCCGGCGACGACCGCGTCGATGCCGAGTTCCTCGGCCAGTTCCCGGCGCAGCGCCTGCTCGTCGGTCTCCCCCGGCTCGACCTTGCCGCCCGGAAGCTCCCACAGCCCCGCGACCTCGGGCGGGCCGGCCCGGCGTGCCGCCAGCACCTTCTGATCGACGATGATCGCGGCGCCGACCACGACCACCGGTTCCCGGGCGACCAGCGTCGCGATACCCAGCAGCATCTGCCCGGCGTGCAGGATCCGCCGTCGCAGCAGCGGGGTCAGGAATTCCGGCGACGCGACGGCCGTGCACTCCACCGTGGCCAATGTCCCGGTCCCGTTCTGGGCGGTCTGCAGGGTGATCCGGCACGACCGCAACGGACCGCTGACCAGCGTGAACGACGGGACCGGGCGGGGCGGCGCATGCCTGCCCTTCGGGACGGACGGGTCCGGGTCGGGGTCGGGATCGGCGCCGCCCGGCCGTTCGACCTCGAGGATCAGTGACCGGGCCGGCAGGTGCACCGCACTGCCGAGTCGGACGATCGGTCCGGCCGACCTGAGCCGCAGCAGATCGCCGGACCGCAGCGCGGCGCGCGGACCGGCGGAGGGCCCGGCAACCTCCAGGGTGAGCCCGAGGGCGGTGGCCGTCCTGGTCCAGGTGTCCGTACGCCCCAGGGCCCGTCGCACCGCGCCCTCAGGTGCGTCGATGATCAGGTTCGCGCGCAAGGGGTTCACGATCGAAGCGTGCCACGCCGGCGCAATCACGCGCGATCAGGCGGGAATGCGGGCGGCGCCGGCGGGATCGAACCGCAGCCGCACCCGATCCCCCACGCCGGGCAGGCAGTCGGCCGGACCGAGCGCCTGCACGATGCCCCAGTTCTCGGTGTCCACCGTGAGCGTCACCCCATCGGGCGAAGGCGCGACCATCACGACCCGACCGCGCACCGATCCCTCCGGGTGCACCACCAGCGCCGCCGGCCGGAGTGCCAGTCGGGCGTCACCAGTCACGCCATCCCCGGTCGCCGGGTGGACCGAGGTGTACCCGACGAACCGGGCAACCCACTCGTCGGCCGGTTCGGTCCACACCTCGCGGGGCGTGCCGTTCTGCCGGATCGACCCCGAGCGCATCACCGCCACCCGGTCGGCCACCGCGAAGGCTTCGCCCTGGTCGTGGGTGACGAACAGCGCGGTTGTCCCGGTGCTGGTCAGCACCGTCGTCAGGTCCGCCAGCAACCGTTCGCGCAGGGACCGGTCGAGCGCTGCCAGCGGTTCGTCCAACAGCAACAACCGCGGACGCGGCGCCAGCGCCCGAGCCAGCGCCACCCGCTGCGCCTCCCCGCCGGACAACGTGGACACCCGCCGCTTCCCGTAGCCCTTGAGCCCGACCAGCTCCAACAGTTCGGCGACCCTGGAGCCGGCCGCGGCACCGCCGAGCCCGGTGAAACGCAGGCCGTAGGCGATGTTGCCGGCCACGTCACGGTGCGGGAACAGCACGCCGTCCTGGAACATCAGGCCGAACCCCCTGCGGTGCACGGGGACCGCGGCCAGGTCCGTTCCGTCCCAGCAGATCCGGCCCGCCGCAACGGGTTCCAGGCCGGCGATCGCCCGCAGCAGGGTCGACTTGCCACAGCCGGAGGGGCCGAGCAGGGCGATCACCTCGCCGTCGGGCACGGTCAGATCGACGGCCTCGACTGCGGCGATGTCGCCGTACCGGACGCTCACCCCGCGCACCTCGAGCATCAGAACCCGCCGATCCCCGGCTCGCCGCGGCGGCCGCCGGCCACCGCGTCGACCAGGAACACCGCGGCCGCGCACAGCACCGCCAGCACCACCGCGGCGGCCAGCGCCATTCCGGTGTTCACCGCGCCAGGGCGGGCGATCAGCCGACCGATCACCACCGGCAGCGTCGGGGTGTCCGGCCGGGCGACGAAGGTGGTCGCCCCGAACTCGCCCAGCGCCACCGCGAAGGCGAACGCCGAGGCCCCCGCCAGGGCACGCGACATGATCGGCAGGTCGACGCTGACCCACACCCTGATCGGGCCGGCCCCGAGCACCGCGGCGGCCTGGCGGAGCCGGTCGTCCGCCGCCCGCAGCACGGGCAGCACCATCCGGACCACGAGCGGCGTGGTGACCATCGCCTGCGCGATCGGGATGAGGAGCGGTGACGACCGCAGATCCAGCGGCGGCGAGTCCAGCGCGACGAGGAACCCGAATCCGACGGTGACGGCGCTGACCCCCAGCGGCAGCATCACCAGCGCGTCGAGCGAGCCGACCGCGTGCCGGGCCACCCGGCGCCGCGGTCGCCGGGCCAGCACGACCGAGAGCAGCACGCCCACGGTGATCGACAGCGCGGCGGCGGCCAGCGCGGTGCCCAGCGAGTAGCCGAGGGCGGTGGTCACCGGCACCAGCAGCGCATTGCCCTGCCCGGTGCCGGCCAGTGCCCGGTAGTTCCCGAGACCCCAGCCGTCCGGGGTGCGCAGCGATCGGATCACCAGCACCGCCATCGGCACCACCAGCAGCACACCGACGAACCCCGTGACGACCACCGCCGGCAGGTCCGCCCGGCGCAGCGGGCGGGCAGCATCGCTCGCGGCCCGCAGCCGCAGCGTCGCCTCCCCGCGCCGGCGCAGCACCGCGGCAACCACCAGTACTCCGGTGACCAGCAGGATCTGCAGGATCGACAGCACGGCCGCGGCCCGCAGATCGCCGAGTTGTGCTGTCTGCCGGTAGATCTCGGTCTCCAGGGTGCCGAACCGCGACCCGCCCATGATCAACATGATGCCGAAGCTGGTGGCGCAGAACAGGAACACCATCACAAAGGCGGCCGCGATCGCCGGCAGCAGGGACGGCAGGGTGATGGTCAGGAACGCGCGCACCGCTCCGGCGCCGAGGCTGCGCGCGGCCTCCGCCGGCCGGGTGTCCAGATGCGCCCAGGTGGCCCCGACAGTGCGCACCACCACCGCGTAGTTCAAGAAGACGTGCGCGGTGAGGATGGCCGCGATCGACCCGTCCCATCCCCAGGAGCCGAGGACACCGTCACCGGCGAACAGGGTGCGAAACGCCAACGCCACCACCACGGTCGGCAGCACGAACGGCACGGTGACCAACGCGCGGACGGCCCCGCGACCCCGGAACGAGCAGCGGTACAGCAGGTACGCGCCGGGCAGTCCGAGCAGGACGGCGATCGACGCGGACGCCGCAGCCTGCCACAGGGTGAACACCGCGATCCGCTGGACCCGCGGTTTGCCGAGCACGTCGACGATCCCACCGGCATCGACGGTCCCGGCCGACGTCAGGCCCCGGCCGATCAACGACCCGACCGGATAGAAGAAGAAGAGCGCGAACATCAGCAGCGGAATCGCCGCCATCACCGCGAAGCCAGCGGTCCGGGCGATCCGCCCCCACGGAGGTGTCCGGTGCAGCGACTGCACCGGAGGTGACGGCGCAGCCACCAGCCGGCCGTGCCGGTCGGTGGTGGCGGTCATCAGCCCTCCATGATGTCCGACCACCCGGAAATCCAGGCCTCCCGGTTGGCGGCCACGGTTGCCGGGTCGATGGTGGCGGGCGCGGTCGCCACCGGGGCGAACTGCTGCCAGTTGGCGGGCAGCGACACTGACGAGTCGACGGGGTAGACGTACATCGAGTCGGCAACGCCGGCCTGGAATTCACGGGACAGCAGGAAGTCGACAACCTTTTCGGCGCCGGCCGGATTCTTCGCTCCCTGCAGCACCCCGGCGTACTCGACCTGCCGGAAACAGGTGTCCAGCAGGGCTCCGGTGGGCGCCGTCGTCGACGCGTCGGTCACCTCGGACGGCGGGGACGAGGCATAGGAGACCACCAGCGGCCGATCACCCTTGCCGGACGATCCCGAGAAATCGACGGTGTAGGAGTCGGTCCAGCCGCTGGTGACCTTCACGCCGTTGGCGGCGAGCTTCGTCCAGTAGTCGCGCCAGCCGTTCTCACCGAAATGCGCGACGGTGCCGAGCAGGAATGCCAGTCCCGGTGACGAGGTCGCCGGCGACTGCACCACCAGCAGGTCCTTGTATTCCGGCTTCGCCAGGTCCTCGAACGTCACCGGTTCGGGCAGGCTCTTCGCGGTGAAGTAGGAGTGGTCGACGTTGACGCAGACATCGCCGTAGTCGACCGGCGTCAACCGGTTGTCGCCGAGGCCGAACTGCTCCGATCCCGCGGGCGCCGCGGCCGAGGTGTACGGGGCGAGCACGTCGGCGTCCAGCGCGCGCGAGGCAAACGTGTTGTCGATCCCGAAAACGGCGTCGCCGAGCGGGTTGCTCTGGGTCAACAGCAACTGGTTGACCATCTCCCCGGCGTCTCCCTGGGCGAGCACGGTGACTGTCAACCCCGAGGCCTTTTCGAAGTCGGCCAACACCGCGTCGTCGACGACGAACGAATCGTGGGTGACCAGCACAACCTCGTTGCTCGCGTCCTGGTTTGTCGTCGCCGCGGTGCTCCCGGCCGGAGTGCCTTCGGCGCCGGCCGAGCTGCCGCACCCGGCCAATGCGAGGGCCGCGATGAGCAGGCCCGCCGACCATCTCCTAGCTCCCCGACGACTCCAAGCTCCCCCACGACGGGAGCCGACAACCCTCACACCGAACGGGTTCCCCAGATTTACCGGCTGATTCAAGACAGTGCCCCTTCCGCTCTCGCGGGTCAGGCACGGGTGGCGATGGGAGAGGACGTTCCTGCGCCGGCATGATCCGGATCAGGTTCGACGGTCAGGGACTCCGTGTCCCTCTCTCAGCCCGGCGCACCGGACTCCCGTGTCACCGGGCAGTCTACGACGGCGGGGGCCGGCGACGAAACGGCGGCATTCACCCGTCAGCCGGTCAGAACGGCGGTTCGTCGGGGTCGACGCGCCGACCGCGGGTGGGCGGGTCGGCGGCTTCCCAGCGGGGAGTGCCCGGGTCGTTGGTTCTGCCGTGATCGTTGCTGTCGTCGTCGGGGGTGGGGGTGGGGCGGGGTGCGGTGATGATGTCCCGGACTTGTTGGACGCGGTTGCGGACGGTGGTGACGAGGACTTTCAGTGCGAGGGTGTCGGGGAAGGGTCCGCCGAATTCGGCGTCGCGCCAGTCGGGGCGCAGTCCGTGGCCGTCGATGTCCGGGGTCGTGATCGGGTTGAGCGGTTCGCCGTTCGCGGGGCTGTGCCGGTGGTCCGGCTGGTGGGCCGGTGGTGCCTGGGACGGTTCCAGGAGTTCGCCGGGCAGGGTGAGGGTGCGTGGTGGGTCGGTGTACCGGTGCCCGGTCGGGCTGGTCCAGATCTGGGTGTGGTCGGGTCCGCGGGTGCTTGACCAGGCGGAGTGGTGTTTGAGCCAGTGGTGCGCGTGGCACAGGGGATCCAAATTGGCCGGTGCGGTGGCGCCGCCGGCGTCCGGGTGCGTGGTGGTCGTAGGGGTCGCGGTGGTCCAGGTCGCAGCGCCAGGCGGGTTGCCGGCAGGACGGGAACCGGCAGGTGGTGGCCAGGGTGGTGGTGATGTCGCGGGTCGCCTGGGGGGGTCGGTAGGTGCGGGTGCCGGTGCCGGTGATGCTGCCGGTGGTGGGGTCGAGCAGCACGGTGGTGATGGAGGCGGCGGATGTGGCGATCATCAGTGCGGTGTCGGCGGTGATCGCGCCGTAGCCCTCGAGGTGGCCGGGGAGGCGGTCGAGCCCGGCGAGGGTGGACGCGGACAGGGTGACGGTCAGGTGCGGGCGGCGTCCTTGCCGGGCGGCGCGGCGCGCGGCCCGCCGCTCGTCCCGGTTCCCGGTGGTGCCGGCGGGAGTTCCTGGTTGGTGACCGTTTCTGGTTGGTGACCGCCGCAGGTCGTGCACGGCAGCTGCTGTGCCGCACGATTTGTCGCGTGCCGGTGGACCGGGAGGGCGGGTTCGGCGTGACCTGTTGGTGCGAAGGCTCAGCCGCGACGACACCAGCCTGGCCGGCTGTGCTCGCCTGGCCGGCACCCTGTCGGTGCTGGTCGCTGACCGGGGACCGGGTTGGTCAGAGTTCGATTCAGCGACATCGGCCGAATCGGCGGTGTCCCCGGCCGCGCCGTTCGCCACGCCGTCACCGGGATTCCCAGCAGTGGCAGTGGCCGCGCTTTCGCTGCCGTCACGTTCACCGGTGCCGCATTCGCTGAAGCGCGGTTCACCGCAGCCGTCTTCGCTGCAGGCGGGGTCGCCGTTGTCGGGCTCGGGGCTGTCAGGTCGTTCACCGCTGTCGCGGTCGACCCTGTCGTCGTCACCGCTGTCGCGGTCGACGCTGTCGTCGTCACCGCTGTCGTCGTCACCGCTGTCGCGTTCGCCGCTGTGGTCTTCACGGTTGTCGCGGTCACCGCTGTCGGGTTCGGCGCTGTCGGCGGAGCCCGATCCGTGATCGGATCCGGACTGGCGGTCGGGGCTGGTTGCGGGGTCGCCGGCGGGGCCGGCGGCGAACTCATCGGGATTGTCCGACATGCTCTGCGGTGCAACCGGTTACGGTGGTCGGGTGGTCGAGGAGGTCGGTGAGGTCGACGTAGCCGTGGGTGAGGAGTTGGTCGGCGATGTCGTGCCAGGCATCGACACGTCGGGCTGCGACCGGTCGGTCGTCGTCGGTGCCGGTCCGTTCGGCGAGCAGATCGGCGAGGGTGAAGATGCACATGGCGGCGTCGGCGGGTGCGTTGGCCCGGACGGAGGCCATCCCGTCGGGCAACGACCGGAGCACCAGTTCCCGGTCGTGTTTGGCCTTGCGTTCCCGGTTCTCCGCGGCGTGCGGGTCGGCGGCGATGACCGCCCGGTCCAGCAGGCTACGCAGGTTCCCGGTGGACCGGTCCTCGGCGATCGGCAGGATCCGATCCTGCACCGCTTCCCGCAGCGACGGGGCCAGCGGGGCGGTCCGTTCGGCGATCAGCAAGGCCCGGCCGCGGTCGATCCGACCGGACGCCAACGCGTTCACGGTCGCGGGCAGCCCGTCGCACAGGTCCTGCGCCTTGCGGACCCGGGAACCGGCGGTGATCGGTGAGATCTGCAACGCCGCGGCGACTTCCGCCGCCGCGAGCGACGCCGCCCGTTCCTGCACCAGGGTTTCCACGGTGTCCAGGTCGATCTGGCCGTCCGGGCCGCGGCCCTGCCCGCCCTTGTCCATCAGCTCGGCCACGATCTCGGAGACGTCACCGGCCCGGCCGGGGCGGGCGAACTCGGTGAGCAACCCCATCTGCCGGGCCGCGAGCAGGGACATGGCCTTCTCCGACGCGACGATCGCGTCGACCAGTTCCGCACCGGTCAAGGCGGTGGGGTGCACCTGCGCGACCGCGCGCAAGGACTCGGGACAGCCGGCTCCGGCGGCGAGTTCGGACCAGGATTGGGTCCCGAACGGCGGCGGGTCACCCGCGGTCTGCGACGTGTCAACGCTGGCAGTCATCGCCGCCGCACCCCCCTCACTCGCCGAACCCAGGCGTCGTAGATACATGTTCGATTCTAGCATTGCTGCCTGCGGTGATGCAAGAGATCGAACGGACTCATCGCAGGTCCGCGCAGGTCGATTCGCCGCCTCATGGAGGAAGGTCCAGCTGGGCGGCAGCTCGCGCCGGCGGGTCGGGGGTCCCCGTCGCCTAATCCGATGGAGCCGTCTATGGCGGACCCGATGACACGACAATGTCGAAGCGGCCGTTGTCCCAGCAGCACGACTCGTTCAGCCCGGCCGCCCTGCAACGACAGATCCAGGCACTCGCCGACGACTTCCTCACGCTGTCCACGGCCAAGAGCCACCCACCAGACAGCGAACCCGAGAACATCGACCTCGACACCGAGAACGACCCCGGCGCCGAACTGAGCTACCCGGTGAGGACCGACGGCTCGCTGTGGGAGCCGAGGTCGCCATCACCTCGTCGTAACAGGCTCGTTCCAGTCATTTGGCACCGACTACGGGACCTCTCAGGTGGGGCAACGAAGCACCCATCCCGAACCCTTGACATCGCGGAGCGAACCGACGCCCCGGACCAACCGGTCCCGGACAACCGGTCCGAGAACGACCGTTCCCAGACGACGTCCCAGACGACGCTCCCAGAACGACCGTCCCTAGGACGAGGGCGCGGACTCCGGCCGAGCCGACGCTTCGCCGGACGCACCGGCGGTCGCCCGGCGGTTGATCACCCCGAGAACCACCAGAGTGACGACCCCCAACAGCGGGTAGATGACCCCGAGCCACGACTGCCAACCCGGGCGGGAGGCGGGTTGGTCGATGTACTGGAACGAGATCAGAATGCTGACCACGTAACTGCAGGTGGCCACCAGCCACGCCACCGTCAGCACGCGCACCGCGGTCAGCTGCTGCCTCGGCCCGAACAGGCACCACAGCAGGAACGGCAGCACCCAGACCCAGTGGTGCGACCAGGAGATCGGCGAGATCAGCAGACCGGTGAACTGCACGGCGAGAAACGCCGCCGCCCGGTCGTCCGCCTTCAGGCAGACCCAAGCCACCCACAGCCCGAGCAGTCCGGCCAGGGCAGCGGCGACCAGCCACACCGACGTCAGGTCCTGCCCAGCCAGCCGGGCGAGCGCGCCGCGCAGGGACTGGTTGATCGCCGACCACACCGGCCCGGTCCGGCCCGGGTCGAAGATCAACTTGGTGAAGTAGCGGACGGTCTCATCCGGCAGCACGACCAGGGCAACCGCGATGGTCGCCGCGAAGAACACCACCGACCAGATCACTGCGGACCATCTGCGCTGCAACAGGTAATACAGCCCGGTGATCGCCGGGGTGAGCTTCACGCCGGCCGCGATGCCCACCGAGAAACCAGCCATCCATTCCTTGCCGGCAACCGCGCCGGCCAGCAGCAGCGCCGCCAGGAACAGGTTGATCTGCCCGTAGTTGAAGGTGGTCCGCACCGGCTCCAGCCACAACCCCAGAGCGGTGATGGTGACGACGATGCCGCGCACGTGCTGCAGTGGATTCGCGGCTTTCGGGCCCGCCCTGCCGAGCAACCGCAGGGTGGAGTACGCCATCAGGCCGATGGCCCCGAAAGACGCGATCTGCCAGAGGATCCGCAGCAGCGTCCACGGCAGCCAGGTCAACGGCAGGAAGATCATCGCCGAGAACGGCGGGTAGGTGAACGGCAGGTGCAGCGGCTCGGAGAAGAAGTCGTACAGGGTGCCGTCGGTGAGGTGCCGGGCGCCGTCGACGTAGACGGCCAGGTCGACCATCAGGAACGGGTCGGACCCGGCCACCGTCGCCAGCACATGCAGTACACCGGTCGCGGCCAGCAGTGCCCACGGAGCCCAGGAGGATGCCACCAACCGTTGCAGCGCACCGAGCACGACGCGCACCCTCCGCTCGCGGCCGATCCGTGCGCGGAGCGCAGCAGGGGGACGGGCCGCTCGCTGATCCTAGGACGCGATCAAGGAATCAAGCCGCCGACAAGCCCACCCAGCAAGTAGGTCACCGCCATCGCCAGCAGGCCGCCGGCGATGTTCCGGGCGACCGCCCTGACCTCCGGCGCCTTCCCGAGCCTCGCGCTGACCGAGCCGGTGACCGCCAGCGCGATGACGACCGCGACCACCGTCACCCAGGCCTGCGAGCTGACCACCACACCGAGCAACGGGATCAGCGCGCCGACAACGAAGGACACGAAGCTGGCCAACGCGGCGTGCCACGGGTTGGTCAGGCCGTCCGGGTCCAGCCCGAGTTCAGCCTCGGCGTGTGCCCCCAGGGCATCCTTCGCGGTGAGTTGCACCGCGACCTTGTGGGCCAGGTCGTCGTCCAGCCCCTTGGCCGCGTAGATCGCGGTCAGTTCTGCGAGCTCCTCATCAGGGGTCTCCGCCAGCTCCCGACGCTCGATCTCCAGCACAGCCCGTTCGGTGTCGCGCTGGGTGGACACCGACACGTATTCCCCGGCAGCCATCGACATGGCGCCTGCCATCAGGCCAACCAAGCCGGCCAGGATGATCGGCCCACGCTCATCGGTGGCGCCGGCGACGCCGAGCACGATCGCGGCGGTCGAGACGATGCCGTCGTTCGCTCCGAGCACGCCGGCCCGCAACCAGTTCAGCCTGCTGGCCAGTCCGGCGTCGTGCGGCTCATGGTGGTCGGATGTGCTGGCCTTGTCCTCAGTGGCGCTCACCGGACAAGCTTGATCCAATTCAGCTCGGCATTCCAGCCAGCGAAGGCTTGCCTTCCGGGCCATCCCGGGCCTCCGGGCCATCCGGGCCTTCCGGATCGGCCGGCATCCGCAGTTGCGCCAACGGAAGGGGATCCAGCGGCGGCGTCACCCAACGACTGGTGAACGTGCCGTCCGCACGGCAGCGCAACCGGAGCCGGTGCGGGGTCTGAAGAAAGATCACATCGACCCGAAGGTCAGCATCAAGGGCCGGCCCCAGCCATCCACCGCTGGTCGCGAGGACGCCCGTGACGACCCACTCACCAATGCCCAACCCGGCGTCGATCCGGGATTCGCCTTCGACAAGAGTGATGGTCCAGTGCCCGTCGCCGGAGCCGGGAGCGCCGGACAACACCACCTCGGTCAACCCTGGCTGGTCGTTGCCATCGGCGGCGACAAACGAGCGCGACTCGGTGCCCACCGGCGCCGAACCCCCGTCGGCCGGCGGAAGGGTCAGCCCGGCAAGCCGGGCGCTCAATGCCGCGACCGCGTCCTGTCCCAATGCAGGCTGCGCGCCCGCCAACGCCGGAAGAAGGTGACTCCAGGCCGCGTCGAGAACCGCCTGCATGTCCGGCGACTGTCCGGTCATCGCGAGGACCGCGTCGTATTCCGGCAGGACCACGCAGAACTGGCCATACGCGCCGTCGCCGCGGTACCCATGCCTCGCCATCCAGAACTGGAAGCCATAACCCTGACGCCAGTCCGGTTCCTCCTCCATCGAATTGTCGATGTGCGATCGAGTCGCTTCCCTCACCCAGTCGCCCGGGAGCAGTTGCCTCCCGTCCCACGCACCGCCCTGCAGGTAGAGCTGGCCGAGCTTGGCAACCGCTTCGGTGGTGGCATGCAGGCCGCTGTAACCGATCTCGCGGCCGGACGCGTCCCGCCACCACCCGGTGTCACCGATCCCCAGCGGGTCGTACAGCCGTGGTCGCAGAAATTCCGTGAGCGATTGCCCGCTCACCCGCTGCACGATCGCCGCGACAGCGAAGGTGCACGGCTGGTTGTAGGCGAAGACGGTTCCCGGCTGCTCATCGGGTGGGATCAGCAGGAATCCTCGCACCACGTCGAGCGGGTCGATCGCCCTGGCGCGTTCCAAGGTCTCTTCGAGATGCCCACTGGCCATCGCGGCGACATGGCGGACCAGGATCGACCGGCTGCGCGGATCGGTGACGTCCGGGTCGATCTCGGGAAAGTAGCTGAGCACCGTCGCGTCGAGGTCGACCAGACCTTCCGCGACCGCGAATCCGAGCGCCGATGAGGTGAAGCTCTTGCTGAGTGAATAGAGCAGGTGAACATGGTCGGCCGAGTACGGACTCCACCACCCCTCGGCGACCACCCGGCCGTGCTGGAGCAGCATCATGCTGTGCGGTTCGACGTCCGGAGCGGCCTCCAGCGCATCGAGGAAAGCGCTGATCGCCACCACATCGACGCCGGGAAAGGCCGTGCCGCGCGGGAGGGGTTTCGGGCCCTTCAGGTCCATCCGGCAACGGTAATCCGCGCCCCGGCAGCACGCGGTTCAAGGGTCACCCCTTGGTTGCCCCCGCGGTGATGCCGGCGACGGAATACCGCTGCAGGAACACATACGCAATCACCATCGGCGCGCTCGCCACCAGAACGCCGGGTCTCCGATGGGTCAGAAGATCTCTTGGCCTCTTCCCCATTCGCGGGCGCGGTTGATGAGGAGTCTGGCGATGGCGAGGTCCTGGATGGCGACGCCGACGGAGTTGTAGAGGGTGATCTGCTCGGGCCGGGTGCGTCCGGTCGCGGTTCCGGTGATGACCTGGCCGAGTTCGGTGCGCAGGTCGGCGTTCTGGATCGTGCCGTCGGCCAGCGCCAGGACACTGTCGCCGGATTTCTGGATGGAGATGTCGTAGTCGTCGACGACGATCCTGGCCCTGGCCATTCCGTGGGAGTCGATTTCCCGGTGATCGGGGCGGGGTGGCGCACCGACCGCGTTGATGTGTTGACCGGGCCGGAACCAGTGGCCCTGGACGATCGGTGTGCGGGACGGGGTGAGGGTGCAGACGACGTCCGCGGCCTCGACGACTTCCCGGGGGGTGTTGACGGCGTGGACGGGCAGGCCCTCTGCGGTGATGTCGTCGCGGAATTGCCCGATGGTGGCCGGGGATCGGGACCAGACCACGACCTGTTCGATGGGCAGCACACTGGACAGGTAGGCGACGTGTTCGCGGGCCAGCTGCCCGGCGCCGACGAGTCCGAGGACGGAACTGTCGGGCCGGGCCAGGTGCCGGGTGGCGACCGCGCTGGCGGCCGCGGTGCGGTCCCGGGTGGGGATCTTTCCGTCGATGACCGCGAGGCATTCCCCGGTCGAGGCCGAGTTCACCATGATCATCGACCGTTGGGCGGGCAGTCCCCGGTCCCGGTTGCTGGGGATGTCGGCCATGAACTTGACCACGGCCAGGTCGTGGCGGGTCGAGATGGCCGTCATGGGAAGGAATCTGGCGTCCGACCCGGGTGCATCCAGGGTGCTGATCGGTGGTTGGGCGGAGTCCCCGGTGGCCAGGTCGGCGTGGGCTTCTTCGACCGCGTCGATGACTTCCTTGGTGTTGAGCAGGTCGTCGACGTCGGATGCGGACAAGAACAGCGTCATCGGGGTTCCTTCCCGGGAATCGGATCGAGCTGAATCGGTCGGGCGGGCGCGGGTGGCTGGGTCAGCCGACCGGTACCGGGCTGGCGGCGGTGAATCTGGTGCTGATCAGGTCGTCGAACGAGGGTGCGGTGCTGACCAGGCCGGCGTCGTGCAGGATCCCGGTCCACCGGTCGCAGGCCGCTGGGTCGACGCTGGTGGTGTCCCAGGTGCGGCTGGCCAGCAGTCGCTCGGTGGCGGAGTGCAGGGCGGTGACCGGGACGTCGGGCCACATGTCGGTGAGGATGTCGGTGACCGAGTCGGGGGTGGCGTCGGTGAGCGCGTCCATGGCCTGGCCGATGGCGGTGACGAACGCGTCCAGGGCGGGGGCGAGTTCGTCGAGCCGTTCGGTGCGGCAGTAGTACACGCTGTTCGGCATGATCCCGCCGGCCTTGGCGTGTTCGAAGGAGATGTGCCCGAATCCGTTGTCCTGCAACACGGTTGCCGTGACCAGGTCGGCGATGATGGCATCGCCCAGGCCGGCCTGGAACAGTTCGACGAGCATCGCGGTGGACAGGTCACGGACGAACCGGGTGCCGGACGGGTTCACCCCGGCCTCTCGCATGAGGCCGGCGGTGAACTCGTACGGGGCGCTGCCACCGGCGCCCGGGGCGAGGACGGTCTTCCCGGTGAGCGAGGCAAGGGTGAAGTCCGGGGCCGGCTGCCGGGTGAGGATGGCCATCGGGAACTGGTGGTTCAGTTGGCCGATCACCGTGTAGTGCCGGCCGGAGCCGGCGAACATCGCCGGCACCCACAGGCCGCCCAGGGCCAGGTCCGCGGCGCCGCTCTCCAGGTCGTCCAGCACCCCGGTCCACGGGTCCCGCGCGACGTTGGTGACCTCCAGGCCGCGGTCGGTGAACAGGCCCCTGGCCTGGGCGTAGTACTCGGGCAGGTAGTTCAGGCCGCGGGCGGTGGCGGAGATCTTCAGCTGCTGCATGACATGTCCTTTCGGTGGTATTCGGCGTGTCGGGTGCTGGTGGACTTCTTCGTCGACCTGTTCCCGGATGCGGCAGTCAGGGCTGGCGACCCAGGACCGGCGCTCGTACTCAGCGCGGCGAGCTCAGGAATGTTTCGTCGATCGATATTTGAGCGTTGTATACGACGACTATAGACACGACGTGGTGGAAGCACAAGGGAGCACGTGGCGAGCTCCAAAGAGCCGTTGGTCGTATACGATCAAGCGGTCGAAGCAGCGCGGATCAGCGATCTTCGGTGCCCGGCGTGACGTCTTTCATGTGCCGGTACAGCACCTCGTCCTTGAGGATGTGTTCGTCCATCAGGTAGCCGGCCTGTACCGGTGATCCACTCAGGATCGCGGTGGCAACGGCGGCATGATCCGCCCAGGACGAGTCGATGCGGTCCTCAATGTCCAACTCGAATCCCCAGGCGATGCGCTGCAGGACCCGCTCCAGCATTTGCTGGAGCTGTCGATTTCCGGATGCCTTCGCCACGATTTCGTGGAATTCCAGGATCAGCGGTGGCAACAGGTCCACCTGGTGCTGGCGGCCGGCCTCTTGCCCACGCTCGATGACGGACCG
Organism: uncultured Actinomycetota bacterium; assembly: GCA_963709895.1. GTDB lineage: Bacteria > Actinomycetota > Actinomycetes > Mycobacteriales > Nakamurellaceae > Nakamurella. Next base: position 773,505 of record CAVPYD010000029.1, read on the forward strand.
CAGGTTCGCGGCGAACGACCCGCCGCGGTGTTCGGCGGCCTGCCGGGCGGCGAGTACCTCCAGGCCGCGGCGAACCTGCATGAGCTCGAGCGTGTCGCGGGTGGACGTGGAGGAGACGGTAGCTCCGCGATACCGCTCGGAGGTGACGAAACCTTCGCTTTCCAACTGCCGCAACGCTTCCCGGACCGGCACCCTGGACACCCCGTATTGGTCCGCGATCACGTCCTCGACCAGCCGGTCGCCGGCGCGCAACGCGCCATTGATGATGGAGCTGCGCAGCGAATCCACCACCGACCGTCGGCGGGACACGTCGGTCTCGGCGGCATCGACGAGCGACTCGTCCTTGGGTGACGGGATCACCCCGCTATTTTCGCCTGTCCTGCCGACCACCGCCGACGCGCCGCGCACGACGGGCGACGGCAACGACATCCCGACGACGGCCGGGGACGGTGGCGGTGAGGATCTCATGCCCCATCCTGACACACGCTCGTATACGACGAGCGGACGAAATTGCCCAGTTAACACACTCTTGTGCAGACGGAAACACCGTTGTTACAGTCTTCGTATACAACTTCTGTGAGCCCGGTCGACAGGGCGAGCATGACCACTACCGAACCCGCCGCTGGCAGAGCCACTGGGTCCGCAGTCGTTCGGTTCTCGTTCAGACCATCATTGCCCCATGACCACTCCGCTGGAGGGCATCACACAATGAGCAACCATCCCGCACCCGAAGAATCTCCTACCCGTTCACTGTCCACGGCAGGCTCGCCGGCCGCGGCGCCGCCCGTTCTCGGCGGTGGACTGGCCGCCACGATGGATCGAATCGGCTGGACCCGCGCCCACTGGTTAGTCGCGGCGATGGTGCTGGCCGGGATGTTCTTCGACGCTTTGGAACAGGACACCACCGGTGCCGTCGTCGAGGGGCTGAAAGCCAGTTTCGGCATGAACACCGCCGACCTGGCCTTCCTGAACACCATCATGATCATCGGCGGGCTCGTCGGCCGGTTGGCCACCGGTTACCTCGCCGACATCAAGGGTCGACGCTTCGCGCTGGCCTTCAACCTGCTGCTGTACACCCTTGGTGGCCTGCTCAGTGCGGTCGCCACCTCCGAACTGCTCCTGCAGCTCAGCCGGTTCATCGTGGGGGTCGGGCTCGGCGGCGAATTCACTGTCGGGCTCACGCTGGTCGCCGAGATCGTTGCGACCAAGTACCGCGGGACCGTCGCGGCATCGCTGAACATCGGGTCCGGCGGGGTCGGCAACTTCGTCGCCTTCGGCCTGTTCTTCGTCGTCCTCGGCCCGCTGAACGAGGTCCTCGGCGGCACCGACACCAGTTGGCGGTGGCTGTATGTGATGCTCGCGTTGCCCGCATTGCTGATCGTCGTCATCCGCCGTTACATGCCCGAATCACCCCGGTACCTGCTGTCCAAGGGCCGGGTCGAGGAGGCCAACGCCGCCCTGACCGTCCTCGCATCGGGCAAGCTGTCCCGCAAGAACGCTCACCTTCCCGTCACCCCGTACCTGACCGACGCCGACATCCCCGAGACCGCCAAGGACAAGATCCCGCTGCGCGCTCTGGCAACGGCGCAATCCCTGCGCCGCACCGCCGCGATCGGGCTGGCGTCCTGGATGTCCTTCGGCGCGCAGATCACCCTGCTCGTCCTCATGCCGACGATTCTGGTGTCGCAGGGCTACAGCATCAGCGACAGCCTGATCTTCACCATGGTGATGAACTTCGGCAGCCTGCTCGGCGCCTGCGCCGCCGCCTTCCTGGCCGGCAGGGTCGACCGCAAGGTCGTGGTCATCACCGCCGCCATCCTCGGCTGCGGCGCCGCGATCGCGTTCGCCAGCTTCGCCCACGGCGTCGGGCTCATCCTGGTGCTCGGCGCGACGTTCCAGTTCTTCGCCCTGCTGCTGAACACCACCCTCGCCGCCTGGTCCCCGGAGATCTACCCGACCAACGTGCGGGCCCTGGGCACCTCCATCGTCAACGGCATCGGGAACGTCTCCGGCGCGGTCATGCCGTTGATCGCTGTGCCCGTCTTCCTGACCTGGGGTGTGGGCGGAGTCTTCCTGATGATGGCGATCATGTACGTCCTGCTCGCCGTCTCCGCCAAATTCGCCCCCGAAACCTACGGCCGCGCCCTCGAAGAGATCAACCCCGAGGACAAGCCCGTCACCGTCGGCTGATTCGCCAATCGCCGACCAACCCCCGGAAAGAACGTGAAGCAATGAGCATCACCCTCAACGGCACCAGCTTCCGAAGGATGGAGTCGCTGCTCTCCGATTTCGAACCCTCCTTCGACTTCGAAGGCGCCCCGCAACTCCCAGAATCCGAATACGCAGAACGGCTCCGCCGGATCCGCCGGGACGCGACCGTGGCCGGGCACGACGCCGTCCTGGTGCACAGCAGCCTGGTCGGCTGGTACCACACCTCGAACCCCTACCTGCGGTACATCTGCGACTGGGCCCGCGAAGGAGTGCTCATCATCCCCACCGATGACGCGATCGCACCCCAGATCCTGTCCTTCTGGACCGAGTCCGTGCTGCTCCCACCCTGCGGGGAACCACTCCTCGTGGAACACATCTGGCAGGTCGCACCCTGGGGCAGGGAAAGCCTCGACCGACCCGGATCACCGCTGACAAAAACCGTCGAAGCCACCGTCAACATCCTGACCACACTCGGCCTGAGCCGTGGCCAACTCGGTCTGATCGGCGACGACACCGCCACCACCTTCTGGGCCGGCCTCAAGGACTCGCTACCAAGAGCCGCCTTCATGTCCGCCACCGACATCGTGCTGCGGATGCAACGCGTCCGGTCCGCCGCCGAAATCGCCCTCATCCGATCCGCCGCACAACTGACCGACATCGCCTGCCAAGCCGCCTATCACGTCACCAGACCAGGCGTCACCGACTACGAAATCTACGCGGCATTCACCTACGCCCAACTCGCCCGCGGCGGGGAAACCGGGGACGGCTACCAGATCGGGGCCAGCAAGTACGGCACCCACTGCGGCAAACCCTACGGGCACGTCACCCGCAACGGTGACCTGATCAACCTGTACGTGTCCAACGTGACCTACCACGGCTACTGCGCCCAAACCGCGCGGATGATCGCCGTCGGCACCATCACCCCCGAACAGGAAACCGTGCTCGACATGTGCACCGACGCCGTGCTTCGTGCCGAAAAACTGATCAAACCCGGAGCCACTTTCAGCTCGCTGCACGACGCCGCGTTCAGCGCCTATATCGACCGCGGCTACCTCGAAACCGGAGACACTCGCACCATGCCGTTCAACTGGTCCGCTCTCGACGACGGCACCCCCCGCCCCATCCCGCACCAATACGTCCCCGACGAAGACTGGGAAGCCCAAGGCCGGAAACTGATGCACGTCTACCCGGCCACCCGTGGACCACACAACCCCAACCTCGGCCACGCGATCGGCATGCCCAAACTTCCCCAGTACAACGTGGCCTCCCACAACACCGACCGCATGGAACCAGGAATGGTCTTCGTCCTGCACGCCCAATGGCTCGACCCCATGGTCGCCGGATGCAACGTCGGCAACCTCTACGTCGTCACCAACGACGGCGTGGAAAACCTCAGCTGCCACACACCTTTGGAAACCCATCGGGTCCCTGCAAGTCACAGCTAGCCCCGCCGGCCGCCGGTGACGCAAAACCACTCACTCGCCAGGCATCACCGGACCTCGGCCAAGAAGTTCCGATCAACGAGCCAGCGAGGATCAAGGGCGTTAGCCAGACCGAACGTCATTCCCCAGCCCTACCTCGTGAAGGGTGGCTGACAACCCGTCCCAATCGGTCAGCAAGAAGCGATGCCTGCGCCGTCAATCGCAGCACCAGCCACAGGTGGATCACCCCGGCCGGGTATCAGGCAGGAACAGCCGAAGGTCATCACGGCGAGAGGACTGCCGCGCTGCGCACATCGGCATTGGTGAGCTGAAGGTGCGGCGCCAGCAGGGCCTTCAGCTCGCCCACGGCGCGAGCGCCTTGAGGTCGGCGTGGTCCCGGCCGGGGTGGTGATCAGCCGCGCGAGCTCGATCGGGAACGCGCCACCGGCCTTGCGCCTGGGCGATCTGATAGCTGCCGTCGGCAGGATCGCGCTTTGCCCTGGCTGAAACAGAGCCAGCACATCGTCATTGCTAGCGCCGGCGAGGTTCTGCTGGACGTAGGGCTACAGCTGCTGGAATTGGGTCAGCGACTTCACCCACCAGTCGGCGGTTGCCTTGTTCCGCCCTCCTGGGTACCGGCGAACATGTCCTGTGTCGGGCCGATCTCCATCCCCAGCGAACTGATGTTCTGGAACGCGTTGGCCGGATCATTCCCGGGCCAGGCGATCGGGTCGACGCGAGCGGCCTTGGAACACACCGGCACTCGAGAGGCCGATACCGGTCAGGAACGACCGGCGGGTTAGCGCAGTCATCAGCTTGCCCTTCTCATGTCAGACCGGGACGGCGTGGGAGTAGCTGGACCGCACCAGGGGCAGGACGTGCTCGCCGAAGCGCAGCGCCTCCTGCAGATGCGGGTAACCGGACAGGATGAACTCGTCGATACCGACCGCGGTGTACTCCGCCAGCCACTCCGCGACCTCAGCGGGATCACCCACCAATGCGGTTCCGACGCCCTCGCGGACCAGGCCGATCCCCGCCCACCAATTGGGCGAAACGGTCAGCTCAGCCGCGCTCGACCCTTGCCCTCCGCCATGCCGTCCCCCCTGCAGTGCAGCCATTCTCGCCTGGCCCACCGAATCCATCCGGCTCATTCGCTGCTGCACACCGGCGACCACCGACGGGTCGAATCCGGCCTGTATCCGGTCCGCCTCCGCCCATGCCTGCGCCGAGGTGTCGCGGCTCAGCACGTGAATGCGCAGCCCGAACCGCAGCGCGCGCCCGTTGGCAGCGGCCAACTCGCGCAGCCTGGCCACCCGCTCGGCGATCTGATCCGGTGGTTCACCCCAGAGCAGGTAGGTGTCGGCCCGCTGGGCGGCGACGGTCTGCGCGGCGGGCGATGCTCCGCCGAAGTAGATCGGTACGTCGATGCCGGTCGGGCCGACCAGGGCGGCGTCCCGGATGTCCAGCTGATCGCCGTCGACGGTGACCCGCTCGCCGGCCAGCTAGGGCGACAACACTTGCAGCGCTTCGCTTGTCACCGCATACCGGCCGTCGTGGTCGGTGTGGTCGCCGTACGCGGCCTGCTCCACCGGATCGCCGCCGGTGACGATGTTCAGGATCAGCCGATCGCCGTGGATCCGGGTGAAGGTGTCGGCCTGTTGGCCAGCAAGGTCGGTGACGCCAGGCTGGGACGGACAGCCACGATGAAGCCGAGCCGATCCGTCCTGGCCGCGATCGCCGAGCAGAGCACCCAGGGGTCGGGACAGCCAAGGCCGACCGGGGTGAGCACTGAATGGAAGCCGCTGCTCCGCCGCTCGGGCGACCTCGGTGAGGTAGCCAATGTCGGTAGCCGGCGACGGGCCGTACCACTGTGTCGCCGAACGCCGGGATCACGCCTGGCGTGTCCGAGTCACCACGGGTCGGCAGGCACCAGTGGAACTCCGGGCCGGATTCCGGAAACACAGTCATCGGGAAAGTCCTCGCGAGTATGGTCGCGGAAGTTGTGCCACGGCGCTCGAAAGAACCATCGCGTCAAAGGAACTGGGTTCAGCGCAGGATCAGACCTGGCAACAGGCGGCGCTGGCCACGCGCAGGAGATCAACGTGGCGGCGAGAGACAAGGCCGGCGGACATCTGTCGATCTTCGCCACCGGATGGCGGGAAGTCAAACGCCCGTCCAGTTCAATTTCCTGCGCAATTACTTCTGTGGCCCCCGTCACGTGACGCGCCGGCAATTGACCTTCCTGCGACCTTCATCTACCGTCTGCGACAGGTCATGAGTTCCAGCATCAGCCCCGGCTCGCTGGACGGCAACCCTCCTCCGCGGCGGGGTGCTCCGGGTGAGGACCTGGTGGATCCCCGACGGGGGTCTGCAAGCGCGGGCTCGGACGGCGAGCCTGGGACAAGGACGAGGGCTCAATCGTGAGGACAACAGGCACCATGACGGCGACACGGCTGTGGGCTGCGCCCGCGGTGTGCCGCCGGCACGTCGATCTGCAGCGCGTGTCCAGCGCGCTCTGTTGTCGCTGACCTGGTGAGCCACCGGGCCTGACCCGGTGCAACTGCTTCACCTGTCGTCCTCTCGCGGCTGTTTGCGCGCCGAAACCGGCCGCCGCACGCCGAATCCCACTCCGGTCCCAGGCTCACGCAATTCCTGAGCCATCCCCTGATGGAGACATTTCCTCATGACGGCTATTGCCGAGATTTCGACCCATCCCCTGATTGCCGATCGAGTTGCCGCGCTGTCCAGGGCGGCGCCGTACGCGGTGCCCGTCGAGGGCTTCGACAGCGGCGTGATCCGCCTGGTCAGCGGCGCGCCGGCGGCCGAGGTCCTGCCGCTGGACGACTACGCCCACGTCGCCGCCTCGTTGCTCACCGACCCGGTCGCCGGGCCGTCGGCGCTGGCCTACGGACCACACGCCGGTCTGCCCGCGCTCCGCGAATGGATCGCTCGCCGCGAGGGTGTCGACGTCGACCGCGTGTTGGTCACCAACGGTGGCCTGCACGGTGTTTCGCTCGCCTTCTCCGCCCTGTTGGAATCGGGTGATTCGGTCGGCGTCGACGATCCAGTCTTTCCGGACACTATTCGGATCATCGAGCAGCACGCCGCGCGGGTGCTGCCCATCCCGGTCGGAACCAGCGGGCTCGACGTCGACGCGCTCGCCTGGCGGTTACGGTCCGGTCAACGGATCAAGGCGCTGTACACCGTCCCCGATTTCCACAATCCCTCCGGCGGAGTCCTTCCCGCCGCCCAGCGCGACCGGATCATCGAACTCGCCGAGCAGTACGGATTCGTGGTGATCTCCGACAATCCCTACCGGGAATATGGATTCGACTCCGCGCCGGAACGGGATTTCTCGGTGGAATCCGATCATGTTGTCCGGGTCGGAACCTTCACCAAGACGCTGGGACCCGGCCTCCGCCTGGGTTGGGTGGTTGCACCGCAATGGCTGACCCCGCACCTGGAGAACCTGCGCCGCCGCTCCGATTTCCATTCCTCCGTCCTCGGGCAGCGGCTGATCACCGAACTGCTCACCCGGCCGGGCTGGTTCGACTGGCTGCTGGCGGCCGGCCGGGCGCACTACGCCGAGCGGGCGCGGATCCTGGGCGACGCACTGCGCGCCCAATTGTCGGGCGTCCTCGATTTCGAGAATCCGTCGGGCGGCTTCTTCATCTGGGCCGACATCGCCGACCCCACCATCGATCCCGGGCGCCTGCTGCAAGCGGCCGGGCGGCACGGCCTGCAGTTGACCGCCGGCCGGAATTTCGCCGCCACCGGCGGCTCCAGCTGGGACCGCCGGCTGCGGCTGGCCTATTCCTCACCACCGATCGACCACCTTGCGCCCGCCGTCGACCGCCTCGTGGTCGCCGTCGCCGCCGTCCGCTGAGATTCCCGACCCCAACCCCATTCCACCTCAGTCCAGAAGGGCCATCCCGATGACCAGACGCCTCCGTGCGTGGCGCCTTGCCACCGCCGCTGCCACCGCGCTCGGCTTGTCCGTCGTCCTTGCCGCGTGCGGGCAGTCGCAGGCCTCCTCGACCTCGTCCACGCCGGCCAGCACCGGCGGGCCGTCGAGTTCGACCGCCGGCGCCGCGGCCCCTTCGACCGACGCTGTGGACACGTCAGGGGTGACCCTGCGGATCGGGGAGACCGGCTGGAAGACCCAACAGCTGTTGCTGGAGCAGGCCGGACTTGCCGACACCCCCTACAAGACGGAGTTCAGTCTTTTCCAGGGTGGCAACCTGCAGCTCGAAGCGTTGGGCGCGGGCGCGATCGACCTGGCGAGCGCCAGCGAGATCCCGCCGATCTTCGCGGCGCAGTCGGGTGGACCCGGATCGCTTGATGTGATCGCGGTACGCCAGGGCAACACCCTGACCCAGGAAGTCGTGGTGCCGCAGGGAAGTGCGATCACGGACGTGGCGGGCCTGAAGGGCAAGAAGGTCGCCTACGTGCAGAACACCACGGCGCACTACTTCCTCTACAAGGCGCTGGAACAGGCCGGACTGGCCTGGACGGACATCGAGGCGGTGCCGCTGTCCACCAGCGACGGGCTGGCCGCTCTGCTGGCCGGCCAGGTCGACGCGTTGGCCTCCTACGGCAATGCGATCATCACCGCACACAGCCAACGGAGCGACGACGCTGGTCGACGCCAAGGACATCCTGTCCGGCAATTTCGTGTACGTGTCGACACCCCCGATCATTGCCGACCCCGCCAAGAAGGCGGCGATCGCCGACTTCTTCTCCAGGCTGCAGAGGGGATTCAACTGGGCGAGGGCCAACCCCGACGCCTGGGCCGCGGTGACCGCCGAGCAGACCAAGCAACCGGTGGACCAGGCACTCAAGACGTTCACCGACGGCGAGGCCCAGCACCCGAGCAAGTTCGTGCCCACCTCGCCGGCTGCCATCGCGTCCCAGCAGGATGTGCTCGACACCTTCGTCAAGGCTGGAATTCTCAAGTCCAGCTTCGACATCGGCGACTATTGGACCGACGCGTTCAACCCGGAATTGACCTCGATCGAGGCTGAGTACGTTGCCGGTTGACGCACCCCGGGCCCTGGACGCACCCGGGGTTCACCGGTCGGTGCCCACCACCCTGATCGCCGCGCATCCGTCGACCGCACGTCGGCGACGGCTGCCGCGCGTGCCGCGCTCGGTGATCAAGACGATCAGTCCCCTGGTGCTGCTGGCCGTCTGGTTCGTCGCGAGCTCGGCCGGCTGGCTGTCGGCGCACACCCTGGCCGGCCCGCAGCAGGTCCTGCGCACGGGCCGGTGAGCTGATCGCCAGCGGCGAATTGCAGACCGCCATCCTGGCGTCGGCGCAGCGGGTCGGCGTCGGGCTGTTCTTCGGACTCACCGCCGCACTGGTCGCCGCGCTGGTCGCCGGGCTGTTCCGGGTCGGCGAGGACATCATCGACGCACCGATCCAGATGTTGCGGACGGTACCGGTGGTCGGCCTGATCCCGCTGTTGATCATCTGGTTCGGCATCGGCGATCAGCCGAAACTGATCCTGATCGCTCTCGGGGTGTTCTTCCCGCTGTACCTGAACCTGTTCGCCGGGATCCGCGGCACCGACACGGCGCTGATCGAAGCGGGCCGAACCCTCGGGCTGAGCCGCTGGGGCATCGTCCGGCACGTGGTGCTTCCGGCCGCGGTACCCAACGGCCTTGTCGGACTGCGGTATTCGATCGGGGTGTCCTGGCTGATCCTGGTGTTCGCGGAAACGATCAACGCGACCACCGGGATCGGGTACCTGATCAACTCGGCAAGGGAGTTCTTCCAGACCGACACCATCGTGTTGTGCCTGGTGCTGTACGGCCTGCTGGGTCTGCTGGCCGACATCGTTGTCCGGATCCTGGAAAGGGTGCTGCTCGCATGGCGACCGACGTTCACCGGCACCTGACCGGCGCGATACCGGAGATGGCCAGCGGGATCGATTCCCCGCCGAAGGCCGTCCGGGTGCGGGATCTGGTCAAGAAGTTCGGTGACCGGGAAGTGATCTCGCACCTGGATCTGGACATCGTCGCCCGGCGAATTCGTCGTGCTGCTCGGGGCCAGCGGCTGCGGCAAGAGCACCCTGCTGCGGATCCTGGCCGACCTGGATCGGGAGATCACCGGCTTCGTCGAGGTCGCCACCCGGCGCTCGGTCTCGTTCCAGTCGCCGCGGCTCATGCCGTGGAAGAACGTCTGGCGCAACGTCGTTCTCGGGCTGCCGGGACGACCGGACCGGGCCCGCGCGGAGGCCGCGCTGGCGGAGGTGGGGATGAGCCACCGGGTCGACGTCTGGCCGAAGGTGCTCTCCGGCGGCGAGGCGCAGCGCGCCTCGCTGGCCAGGGCGTTGGTCCGCGAACCGGATCTGCTGCTGCTGGACGAGCCGTTCTCCGCGCTGGACGCCCTCACCCGGCTGACCGCCCAGGCACTGGTCGGCGACCTGTGGGCGCTGCACCAGTGCGCGGTGCTGCTGGTCACCCACGACGTCGAGGAGTCGGTCAAGCTCGCTGACCGGGTGCTGGTGATGAAGGACGGCGTGATCGCGCACGAGGCGCGCGTCGATCTGCCGCGCCCGCGGGCCGTCACCGATCCCCGGTTCGTGTGCCCTCCGGGCTGAACTGCTGGGCCATCTCGGCGTGGGGGTCGGCTGATGACGCTGGTGGTGGATAGCGTGCTCGATCAGCTGACCCAGATCCTGCAACCCGACGAGATCAGCGTGACGGAAACGGATCTCGAGACCTACGCGGTCGACTGGTCGGGTCACCGGCTGCCCGGCCGGCCCCGCGCGCGTGCTGCGCCCGGCGAGCGTGCGATCGGTCCAACTGGCGCTGAAGATCGCGAACTCCGCAGGTGTCACGGTGGTGCCGCGGGGCCGTGGCACCGGTCTTTCGGGGGGAGCCAGCGCTCCGGACGGCGCGCTGGTGCTGTCCACCGAGCGGTTGACGGCCATCCTGAGCATCGAACCCGACGACGAGATCGCCGTGGTGCAGCCGGGTGTCATCACCGCCGACCTGGACGCCGCCGCCGCGGAGCACGGACTGATGTATGCGCCCGACCCCGCCAGCCACCAGCTGTCCAGCATCGGCGGCAACATCGCCACCAATGCCGGCGGCCTGCACTGTGTCAAGTACGGGGTGACCCGGGAGTCGGTACTCGGGCCTGACGGTGGTGCTGGCCGACGGGTCGCTGCTGCACACCGGGCACCGGACCATCAAGGGTGTTGTCGGCTACGACCTCACGGCGCTGTTCGTCGGATCCGAGGGGACGCTCGGCGTGGTGGTCGAGGCGACCCTGCGGCTGCGGCCCCGGCCGGTCCGTACCAGGATGGCCGCCGCGTTCTTCCCCTCCGTCGCGACCGCCGCGGCCGGGGTCACCGCCATCGTCCGATCGCGGGTCCAGCCCAGCGTGCTGGAGCTGCTGGACGGGGCCGTGCTGGCGGGTATCGACCGGGCACAGGGCACCGACCTGGCGGTCCGCGGCGGCGCGCTGCTGTTGGTACAGACCGACGGGTACGGCGCCGACGAGGAGATCACCGTCATCGGGCAGGCGCTGTGCCGCTGTCGAGAAGCCGGCGGGACCATCGACTATCCCGACGACGCCGCGGCCGAGCACTACCTGTGGTTGCGTCGCAGCGGCCGCGGCTCCTGGTCCGATCTGTGGTTCATCGGCGAGGACGTCGCCGTCCCCCGGTCCGCGCTTGTCGACATGTTCGCCGCCATAGAGCAGATCGGGCGCCGGCACGGGCTGGACGCCGCGGTGGTGGCCCATGCCGGGGACGGCAACCTGCATCCGGCCTTCTCGGTGCCCAAACAACCGTCGGACGGCGGGGTGCCTCCCGCTTCCCTGCTGGCCGCCGCGGACGAGCTGGTCCGTACCGCCATCGAGCTCGGTGGCACGGCCAGCGGCGAACACGGTGTCGGCATCACCAAACGGCCGTGGCTGGCCGAGGAGATCGGCCAGTCCAGCCTGGATCTGCAGAGAAGCCTGAAGGCGGTCTTCGATCCACGGGGAATCCTCAATCCGCACACATTCCTGGCCAGGGACTCCGACAAGGACAACTCATGACGACATCACCGTTGCGGCACCGGGTAGCGCGCCCGAACCCGCCGGGCACGCCAAGCCGATCCCGAGCCGGCCACCGGACGACATCTTCGATATCGACCCGGCCGAGCTGACCGTGGTCAAGGCCAGGCATCCGTGGCGATGGGTGGCGGCGCCATCGGTGCACTGATCCTGGTCGCCATGTTCATCAACGGCCTGGTCACGAACCCGGGCTGGGACTGGTCCACCTTCGCCCAGTACTTCACCGCGCCCGCGGTGCTCAAGGCACTGGGTCTGACCATCCAGCTGACGGTCTACGGAACCGTGCTCGGGTTCGCCCTCGGCGTCGGGCTCGCCGCCGGCACGGCTGTCGAAGAACCCGGTGCTGCAGACCATTTCCTGGACCTACGTCTGGGCGTTCCGGTCCATCCCGTTGATCGTCCAGCTGCTGTTCTGGTTCAACATCGCCTACCTGTATCAAACCCTGTCGATCGGCGTGCCGTTCGGGCCGTCCTTCGTCACCATCGACGTGAACAGCGCGATCAGCGGGATGGCCGCCGCCACCATCGGTCTCGGTCTGCACCAGGCCGCCTATTCGGCGGAGATCATCCGTGCCGGAATCCTCTCGGTCGACCAGGGCCAGCTGGAGGCCGCTGCCGCGCTGGGCCTGCCGAAGCGCCGGCAGTTCTTCAAGATCGTGCTGCCACAGGCGATGCGCGGCATCCTGCCCAATGCGGCCAACGAGGTGATCAGCCTGTTCAAGGGCACCTCGATCGTCTCGACGATGGCGATCGCCGAACTCTTCTACCAGGTTCAGGTGATCTACGGCCGCAGCGGCCGGGTGGTCCCGCTGCTCATGGTGGCAACGGTCTGGTACATCGTGCTGACCACGATTCTCTCGGTCATCCAGTACTACGTGGAACGGCATTACGCCAGGGGCGCCGTGCGAAACCTCCCGCTCACTCCGTGGCAGAAACTGCAGCGCCGGCTGGGCACGATCAACGCCGCCCGCCAGGAAGCGACCTACGGGGGGCTGAAATGACCGCCTCGACAGCCGTTCTGGTGCGCGGCGTGCACAAGTCCTTCGGCGCCCTGCATGTGCTGCGCGGTGTCGATCTCACCGTCAGGCGCGGTGAGGTCACCGCGATTCTCGGCCCGTCCGGCTCGGGGAAGTCGACGCTGCTGCGGACGCTCAACCATCTGGAGAAGGTCGACGCGGGCCTGATCCTGGTCGACGGCGAGCCGGTCGGCTACCGGTTGAAGGGCAGGAAGCTGCACGAACTGCGGGAGCGTGACGGTGCTGCACCAGCGGTCCAAGGTGGGTTTCGTCTTCCAGGACTTCAACCTGTTCCCGCACCTCACCGTGCTGGACAACGTCGTGGAGGCACCGGTGTCCGCACAGGGCCGGGACCGCAAGGATGTTGAGGCGGAAGCCCGCGAGCTGCTGGCCAGCGTCGGGGTCGCCGACAAGGCCGACGCCTACCCGCGCCAACTCTCCGGTGGCCAGCAGCAGCGGGTGGCGATCGCCCGGGCCCTCGCGCTGCACCCGGCGGTCGATCCTGTTCGACGAACCGACCTCCGCGCTCGATCCCGAATTGGTCGGCGAGGTCCTCGAGGTCATCCGGCAACTGGCCGGCCAGGGCCGCACCTTGATCATCGTCACCCACGAGATCGGTTTCGCCCGCGAGGTTGCCGACACGGTCGTCTTCATGGACGAGGGCGTCGTCGTCGAGCAGGGCCCGCCAGCGCAGGTGCTGGACAACCCCCAGCAGGAACGCACCAAAGCATTCATCTCCAAAGTGCTGTGAATTCAGCCCGACAAACCCCGAAAGGACCATCAATGTTCTCCCGTACTCACCGCGGTCTCGCCCTCGGCTCGGCACTGATCGCCGTCGCGCTGGCGGTCAGCGCGTGCGGAGGATCCGGCAACAGCGCCACCGCATCCGCGGGGCTGGATCGACCACCACCGGCTCCGCCTCCCCGGCGGCCGCCGAGGCCTCCGGGTTCAACCTGAGCCCGGAGCAGAACCGGGTCAGCACGGAGAAGGTCGATGCGATCGCCGCCGAGGTCCCACAGGCGATCCGCGATCGCGGCACCCTGCTGGTCACCGGGAGCGCCGGCACCGCGCCGCCGTTGCGGTTCTACGCCACCGACGACACCACGATCATCGGATCCGAGGTCGACTTCGCCTATCTCATCGCCGATGTGCTCGGGCCTGGAGGTCGACCTCTCCGCCGCTGACTGGGCACAGAATTTCGTCAGGATCGACTCCGGTGAGGTCGACGCATTCATCTCCAACGTCACCGTCACCGAGGAGCGCAAGGAGAAGTACGACTTCGCCACCTACCGGCTGGACAACCTGGCGCTCGAGGCGAAAAAGGGCTCCGGCTGGACGGTCAACAAGCGGCAGGACGTCGCCGGCAAGGTGATCGCGGTGGGCTCGGGCACGAACCAGGAGAAGATCCTGGTCGACTGGAACAACCAGAATGTCGCGGAAGGCCTTGAGCCGGTGGACATCAAGTACTTCCAGAACTCCACCGACTACTACCTGGCGTTGTCCTCGGGCCGGATCGACGCCTACTTCGGGCCCAACCCGACCGCGCAGTACCACGCGGCGACGACCGGTGAGACCGAGGTCATCGGCACCTTCTCCGGAGCGGGTGACGCGCTTGCAAGGCAAGATCGCCGTGCTGACCAAGAAGGACAACGGTTTGGTCAAGGCGTTCGCCGACGCGATCAACCACACCATCGAGAACGGCACGTACCAGAAGGTTCTCGATCGCTGGAACCTGGCCAGCGAGGCGGTGCCGACCTCCGAGGTCAACCCGCAGGGCCTGCCGAAGACGGGGTGATCAGATGGCTCACCAGCAGAAACCAGGGCAATCACCCGCACATTCACCAGCATCGGTGGCCGTGATCGGCGGCGGAGCGATGGGCTCAGCCGCCGCGTGGCAACTCGCGCTGCGGGGCCATCGTGTGGTGCTCTTCGAGCAGTTCGGGCCCGGCCACCGGCGGGGCGCCTCGCACGGCAGCAGCCGGATCTTCCGGCACGCGTACACCCACCGTCGCTATATCAACCTGGCGACGAGGGCAGACCGGCTCTGGCGCCAGTTGGAACGGCTCGACGGCGGGCGGGTCTACACCCGGACCGGCGCCGTCGACCACGGACATCCGGCCGAGGTCTTCGCGCTGTCAAAGGCTCTCACCGAGGCAGGGGTGGACAACTCGCTGGTGCGGCCGACGGAGGCGGCAGTGCGCTGGCCAGGTATCCGGTTCGACACCATGGTGCTGCACCATCCGGCGGCCGGCCGCATCGACGCCGACGCGCGGTGACCGCCCTGCAACGGCAAGCGGTGGCTGCGGGAGCCGACGTGTGGCATCACACCACCGCAACCGGGCTGCGAATGCTGCCATCGGGGGTCCGGGTGGTCACGGACTCGGGACACCTGCGGTTCGACCAGGCCGTGCTCGCTGCCGGGGCGTGGACCACCAAGGTGCTCGAGGCACTGCCGGGGCTGCACCGCGAGCTGCCGGCACTGCGCACCACGCAGGAACAGCCGGTCCATTTCACGCCCGTCGGGCGAACCGGTCGACTGGCCGAGCTTCATCCACCACCCGGTGCGGACCTGGCCACCGATCCGGCAGCGGGAATCTACGGCCTGAGTTCGCCCGACGGCGTGAAGATCGGCGAGCACGGGACCGGGCCGGAGGTCGACCCGGACACCCGGGATTTCCTGCCGGACCCGGCGGGCATCGCCCGCCTGCAGGACTATGCCGCCGCGTGGCTGCCCGGGGTGGACCCGGCGAGTGCGACGGCGTCCACCTGCCTGTACACCACCACGCCCGACCATCACTTCGTCGTCGACCGGACCGGGCCGGTCACCGTGCTGGCGGGGTTTTCCGGACACGGCTTCAAATTCACCCCGGCCATCGGGGAACTGGCCGCCGGTCTGGTCAGCGGAGCCGCCAGGGCACCAACGGAGTTCGCCTTCGGTCGGCGCGCTGACTCACGCACCGGGCGCGGCGCTCGCGCCGGCCATCCATCAGATCCGTCAGGGCAGTTGAAGGGCGACCATGGCAACCTTTCTGAGCATTTCGGCCAGCCCGCAAGCGGCGTCCAGCACCCACGCGGTGTTGTCCCACGTCAATCGCCGGCTGTTGGCCGCCGGGCACACCGTGCGAACCCTCCCGGTGCGGGAACTGCCGCCCGGACCGTTGTTGGCCGCCGACCGCTCCGACCCGGAGATCGCCGAAGCCATCGCGGCGGTCGCCGCGGCCGACGCGCTGGTCGTCGCCACCCCGGTGTACCAGGCCGCGTACTCTGGTCTGCTGAAGGTCTTCCTGGATGTGTTGCCGCAGTTCGCTTTTCGCGGCAAATCGGTGCTGCCGATCGTCACCGGCGGATCACCGGCGCACGTCCTGGCCGTTGACTACGCCTTGCGCCCGGTGCTGGCCGCGCTCGGAGCCGCGCACATCGGGCAGGGCTGGTTCGTCCCGTCCTCGCACGTCCGGGTCTTCGCCGACGGCGGGCTGGTGATCGATCCCAGTTCGCTGACCCCGCTGGCCCAGGTCACCGACGAGTTCCTCGACCTGGTTGCGGCCAGGCCGGCGTCCGCCGCCCCGGTACCGGTCCGGGTGGACTCCGCCGGCGGGCCCAGGGTCTCCCCCATCGCCGGACACCCCGACATCGAGGCCCGCCGGGTCAATCCCGGCGATCCGGCGCTGGCGCCACTGCTGGCCGACCTGGTGATCGAGTACGGGACCCGCTACGGCCGGCCGTCGCCGAACACCCAGTTGACCGAGGTACCCCCGACGGATTTCGTTCCGCCGGAGGGCATGTTCATCGTGCTGGTCGAGGACGGCGTCACCGTGGCCGGCGGGGCGATCCGCCGGTACGACGAGAAAACCGCTGAGGTGAAGCGGGTCTGGACCTCGCACCGGCACCGCCGCCGCGGGTTGGCCCGGCGGGTGATGGCCGAACTCGAGGCCGCGGCCGCGGACCTCGGGTACCGGCGGGTGCATCTGACCACCGGGCCCCGGCAGGCCGAGGCGCGGAACCTCTATCTGGCCGCCGGGTACATTCCGCGGTTCGACCAGAGCGCCGACCCGGAGACGATCGGGCCGCTGGCGTTCGCCAAGGAACTCGTGCCCGGTGCCGGGCTGCCCGACTGGCGGCACCCCGAGTGGGCGGTGCCGCTGGACCCGGACAACCGGCGGCACGTGCACGCGGGGGCCGTCCGGAGAACTGTCAACGGCGTCCGGCGATGACGAAACCCGCCCGCCCGCAGAACGGTTCCGTCCCTGGTGTTCGTCGGGGGCGGTCCGCGCACGGTTGGCATCCTCGAGCGGATCGCGGCCAGCGCACCGGAACTGCTGGGTCCGCCCGGCCTGGAGATCCATGTCGTCGACCCGTTCCCGGCCGGCGGGGGGCGGATCTGGCGCACCACCCAATCTCCGCTGCTGTGGATGAATTCGACCACCGCTGACGTCACGATCTTCACCGACGAGTCGGTGACCTGTGACGGGCCGATCGTTCCCGGACCCTCGCTCGCGGAATGGGTGGCCGGGCCCGGCCGCGACATTCTCGAAGCGGCCGGGCTCGGCGGACCGGCGGCGCAGACCGGCCCCGCGGATTTCGCCAGCCGGCAGATTCAGTCGCACTACCTGCGCTGGGCCTGCGCCAAGGCGGTGTCCGGGCTGCCGCGGCACGTGCGGGTGAGCGAACACCGCACCCATGCCGTCGATGTCAGCGAACATAAGGGCGGCAACTGGTCCGGCTGGCGGACGGGCAGCGAACTGCCCGCCGACGTCGTCATCCTGGCCCAAGGTTTTCTCGACCGGGAACTGACGGCCGAAGAGTCCGCGTTGACCGCGGCGGCGAAGGACCACGGGCTCACCTACCTGCCGCCGGGCTACACCGCCGATATCGACCTGTCCGACCTGACGGCGGGCGAGCCGGTGCTGGTCCGTGGCTTCGGTTTGGCGTTCGTCGACGTGATGGTGCTGCTGGGCGAGGGCCGCGGCGGGAGTTTCACCGACAACGATGATGGGACGCTGACGTACCACCCCAGCGGACGCGAACCGATCCTGCACGTCGGATCTCGCCGCGGCGTGCCGTATCACGCAAAGATCAGCTACGCCGTCCCCGGCCGGGTGCCCGTCCGCCGCGGTATTTCACCCAGGAGGCGATCACCGCCATCGGCGATGGCCGCCGCCCCGCTGATTTCCGCCGGGACCTCTGGCCGCTGATGGCGAAGGAACTCACCGCCGCGCATTACGAGCATCTCTTCCGGGTGTTCCCGACCGCACCCTGGTCAGCTGGGCGGAGTTCCGACCCGTGTTGGACGCCGCAGGTTGTTGGCAGTGAGGCGTTCTCCCGGGCGTCGAGCAGGCCGTACCCAAACGGGAGGATCGCTTCGATCTGCTGGCGATCGACCGGCCCCTGGCCGGAAGGCATTTCGGTTCCCGCGACGACCTGCGGGACGCCATCGTCGAATACATCCGGGCGGATCTCAAGCGGCGGGCCGATCCCTACCATTCCGCCGACGCCGCCGTCTTCGATGCGCTGCTCACGGTCTACGGGGTACTGGCCTGGGCCATCACGGCCGGCCGCGTCAGCACGGCGGATCGGCTGCGGTTCGTCGAGGGCGAATTCCACGGGTTCTTCTCGTTCCTGGCCAGCGGGCCGCCGCCGCGACGGTTGGCCGAGATCCTCGCCCTGCACGACGCCGGGCTGCTGCATTTCGCCGGCCCCGACCTGCAGATCACCGTGCAGGACGGAAGTTTCGTCGGATCGTCAGCGGCCGCGGCCGGCGGGATCCTCGCCCGGGCACTGATCGACGCGCGCCTGCCCCGCCCCGACGTCCGGGCGGCCACCGACCCGGTGATCAAGGGACTGCTCAGCGCGGGCCAGTTGGCCGCCGAGGGCGGGCAACTGCTCGCGGATGAGCGATGCCGCGCCATCGGGGCGGACGGCTCGATCCACGCCCGACTCTTCCTGCTGGGCCCCTCGGTGTCC
This sequence comes from uncultured Actinomycetota bacterium, assembly GCA_963709895.1. Classification (GTDB taxonomy): domain Bacteria; phylum Actinomycetota; class Actinomycetes; order Mycobacteriales; family Nakamurellaceae; genus Nakamurella. The sequence goes on from CAVPYD010000029.1 coordinate 792,184, forward strand.
GGTTCGGCCGGGTCCGCGGGTTTCTCCAGGCCCGGTTTCAACGGCCCTGGATTCCGCCAGAACGACCGGGTCGCCAGGGACATCCTGCGGCTCGTCCACATTCCTGGAGAAATGGAGTCAGACCATGCCCGTTGAGTTTCTCGGAATTGCCGGCACCAACCCGGCCAGCGAGGTGACCCCCCGCACCGGCGGCAGCCTGGACCTGGACTACACGCGGAAACTCGCCAGAGCCCACGAGGACAACGGATGGGACCGCATCCTGTTCGCCTACCACTCGGGCTCGCCGGACCCCGCGCAGGTCGCCGCGTACATCGCCGGGCACACCGAGCGGATCAACCTGGTGCTCGCGCACCGGCCGAACGTCTCGGCGCCCACCTATGCCGCCAAGACCTTCGCCACTCTCGATCACATTTCCGGCGGCCGGTTCGAGGTGCATTTCATCACCGGCGGGTCGACCGCCGACCAGGCCGCCGAGGGTGACTTCCTGGACAAGGACACCCGGTACGCACGGACCCGCGAGTACATCCAGATCGTCAAGCGGGCCTGGACGTCGCACCAACCGTTCGACTACGACGGAAAGCATTACCAGCTCAAGCATTTCGCCGCGGATATCTATCCGGTGCAGCAGCCGCGGCCGCGAATTTCCTTCGGCGGGTCATCGGCGGCGGCGTACGCCGTCGGGGCGGCCGAGTCGGACATCTACGCGTTGTGGGGCGAACCGCTGGCCGGTACCAGGGAGCAGATTGCCTCCATCGACGCGGCCGCGGCAGCCGCCGGGCGCGCCGAGCGACCGATTCTGCAGGTGGCGTTCCGGCCCATCATCGCGCCGACCGAGGAATTGGCCTGGGCCAAGGCGGAGTCGATCCTCGGCCGGATCACGGCGACGAAGAACGGCAGCGCGCGCGGCCGGTTGCGCGCGTCCGGATCGACGCCGGAGAACGCGGGCTCGCAGCGTCTGCTCGCCGCTTCGGCGGACGCAGATCGGCACGACCGCGCGCTCTGGACGGCTCCGACCACGGCGACCGGCGGGGGCGGCAATTCCACCGCGCTGGTCGGCACTCCGGAGACCGTGGCCGCCGCGCTGCTGGACTACTACGACCTCGGCGTCCGGATCCTGTCCGCCCGCGGCTACGACATCTATGACGACGCCATCGATTTCGGCCGGTACGTGATCCCGTTGGTCCGCGACGAGGTGGCCAAGCGCGACGCCGGCCAGGTCAGCACGAACCATCAGCCGCTGCATGCAGCTGTGTAATTCACCAGCCTTAGTCCCCAGCCTGATCCCGGAGGAGCGATCAACATGACCATCGCACACGATGTACCCGCCCCGCAGCTAGATCAGCCGGTTGTCGCCGCGCCGTCGCCCACGGATCTCCAGACTGCCTGGAAGAGGTGGCACATCGCTCGCCAGCGCGATCTGGCCGTGCCGCACGGCTGGCTCAGCCTGACCCACTTCCAGTGGCTCGACGAGACCCCGGCAGCGCTTCCCGGCCTGCCCGGCATCTTCAGCGCCCGGCGCCGCGACGGTGCTCTGGTGGCGTCGGTCTTCGTCGACGTCTCCGACGGGCTCAAGCTGGCCGCCGGGCCGCAGGCCGGTGAGGCGGTGCACGGCGAGATCACCGCGGACGTTGCCGAGGCCGGTTCCCTGCTCTGGCTGCGCCATGGCGAAGTCCTGGTGGAGTTGGTGCTTCGCGGCGGGCGGTACGCGGTCCGGGTCCGTGACCCGCGTGGCCCGGAACTGTCCGCGTTCAAGGGCATCCCGGCCTTCCCGGTCAGTGCGGCCTGGCAGCTGCCCGCGACGTTCACCGCATTCGACGTTCCCCGGGCGGTCACCGTGGACACCGCTCGCGACGATCTGCGGCAGGACGTCACCGCGGTCGGGACCGTCACATTCGAGGTCGACGGGCGGCCGTACTCGCTGACCGCGACCCGCGGGCCGGACGACCGGCTCTTCGTCGCGTTCCGCGATCTCACCAACGGGACCCAGACCGCGCCCTGGCGGGTGGTGGCCACGTCCCCGCCGGGCGATGACGGCAGCCTGGTGATCGACTTCAACCGCGCGGTCAACCTGCCCTTCGCGTTCACCGAGTTCGGCACCTGCCCGGCGCCGGTGGCGGGGAACGACCTGCCGCTCGCGGTGACGGCCGGCGAACTGGCACCGGTCCGGGTCACCGGTCCCCGCGCGTCATGAACTCAGCGTCATGAGCTCACTGGTCACCCTGGTCGGGAATCCCAAATCGGGTTCCCGAACCCTCTCCGCGGCAAGCACTCTGGCTGACGCGCTGGCCGAACGATTCGACTTCTCCGGCCGCACGGTCATCGACCTGGCGGACATCGCCGAGGGTCTGCTCGCGCCCTGGCGGCTCTCCGAAGCAGGGGCGCAGGCGGCGGCCGACGTCAAGGCCGCTGATCTGCTGGTGATCGCGACACCGACCTACAAGGCGAGTTTCACCGGTCTGCTGAAACTCTTCCTGGATGTGTTGCCGGCCGGCTCGCTCGCCTCGACGGTGGTGGTCCCGCTGACGGTGTCGGGGGGCCCTGCGCACCGGCACCTGGCTGATCTGCAACTGCGGCCGGTGCTGTCCGAACTTGGCGCGGTGGTGCCTGCGCCCACCCTGCTGCTGGAGGAATCGGAGCTGGCCGAGCTCCCCGACCTGGTGGCGAGCTATGTGGACCGGCACGGACCGGTGATCGCCGCGGCGGTCGGCGGGCTGACGGGTTCGCGTCAACCGGCCTGACTGCTACCGGCCTGACTGGTACTGGACGTGGGCGTCGTCGAGCAGCAGCGGCGCCCACGACTTGGCGGGCCGTCGGCCGTGACCGGGATCGATCCCGATGATCCGGCGGTCCTCGACCGTCGCGGTCGCGTGCCGGCGCACCGGGTCTTCGGTGATCAGCCCGGTGAGTTCGGGCCGGCCGTATTCACGGCCCGTCGCCCAGTCCACCGTGCTGCTGTGGCCATGGATCTGATCGAACGGGGCCGGCGCCGACGAAGCGAGCCAGGACGGCAGCAGCTCGTCGGGCGCTGAAGCCCATAGCGGCCCGGCGGCCAGGTCCACCTCACCGGTCACCATCACCCCGCCGCGGAACAGCCAGGATTCGTGCAATCGGCCGATCATCGAGTTCAGTGACCTGGCAGCCAGCGCGGCGGTGGCCGGCTCCCCGACGAAGTGCCGCCAGTACCCCTCGGTGAGTCCCGCGTGGGTCACCAGGTAGTCGTGTCCCTCGCCGGTCCCGATGGCGACGGCGACCCGCATCCGGCGCGTCCGCCACCATTCGAACACCGTCTCGGTGACCTCGGGTGGCAATCGCTCTGGCCAGTGGAACCGGGGCGGAGCAAGGTATTGCGCCTCGTGGTTGCCGACCAACTGAACCCATTGCCTGGGCTGCGCATTCATCACGGTGCGGGCGATGTCCACGGCACCAGGCGAATCCGGGCCCCGGTGGATCAGGTCGCCGACCTGCACCACCGTGAGGTCAGTCGGCAGGGCCAGCGTTTCCGGGTCGGCACCCAGCCGCACCAGCGCCGATCGCAACTCGGCCGCGTGCCCGCCGACGTCACCGAACAGCGCGACCCGGCCGGGGACCGGCCGCTCGGCGAACGATGACATCGCAGCAGTGGATCACACCTTCGCAGCGACGATCGCGCGGGCCGTGGCGACACCACCCGGCCAACGGGCGGAAGGAGCCTGGGTCCTAATGCTCTGTTCGCCAAACCAGCATCGGCGTAGAACGGGTCGTAGACACGCAGATGTTCTGGGGGTGCCATGGGGATGGCTACCGTTAGGGGTGGGGTGTGGCGCGAGGAAGTGCTGGCCCGCGCCGGACGCCTTGATCAAGCTTTTGCGGCGCAGAGCTGCCGGCATCCTCCGGGGATGCCCCCGGACTTCGGAAAAACGCAGATCTCGGCGCGGACCGCTCGGGTCCGTGTGCTTGTCGGGAAGCCTGTTTCGCTGCGTCAATGGTGGTCGGGCATACGCGTCGAAGACTGCTGGACCGAACTCCGCCTGGCCGAGGAGGGCTTGCTCTACCTCACGGGCAAGGACTCCCTCTACACCAATGCCTACGACGCGCTCAATCATGCGCGGTTCTACCTGCCGGTCGGGGACAGGCGGGTAGAGCATCTCCAGTACATGACCAGGCTTGAACATCCGGACAGAGCTGAACTCAGATCCAGCATCCTGCCGGTGCTTTCCGGGGCGCACGAAGCCAGCGACAACGCCCACCGGGCCCTCCGGAACTTCCAGAACCAGGTTCGCGTCCTGGCAGCCGGCCTATTGGCCCTGGCGATGCTCGCGGCGTTGGTGGTGTTCCTCGTACCCGACCTCTCCCTGATGCCCGGCCCTGGCGGGATCTCCCAGGGGTGGGCGCTGGTTCTGACCTTGGCGGCCGGCGGACTCGGCGCGCTGTTCAGCGCTATTCCGTCGCTGGCACAGGTGCCGGAAACTGCGGTGCTGTTCAATCCGATCCGCGAACAAGCGGCACTCAAAGTCGTCGTTGGAATGTGGTCCGGCGTCGTGGGCCTCTTGGTCGTCAGTGCGGGACTCGAGCAAGGCACGGCCGGATCATCCACTGTCGCAGGCCTTTTCATCGTCGCGGCGCTCTTCGGGTCGAGCCAGGAAGCGCTGACCAGATTCGCCGACCACAAGGCTTCCACATTGCGGGACACCTCGGCATGATCGGGCTGATCGAATCTTTGGAGTGAATTTTCGCTGCACCGCAGCATGGCCGGCATTCGCTGGACGTCACCAAGAAAGACAGCAAGAAAAAGGAACCCTCACGCGCGATCCCGGCGGCGGCGTCCTTGATTTTGTGTCCCGACCGAACGTCCACCACCGAAAGGGAAACAAGCCATGCGCAGATCACTGATCATCATGGGCGGCATTGCCGCGGTCGTCCTGATCGGCGGGGCCGCGGCCGGTTGCGGCTCGCCCACGGCGCCCGCAAGCGCAGCCACCGTCACGGTTGCGCCGGTCACCATCACGATCAGGCAAACCACCACGATGACCACCACGGCCCCGGCGCCAGCCCCGGTCACCACTATCGTGACCGAGACCGGCCCGCACCGGCACCGGCACCGGTGACCGCAACCGTCACCGCGGCTCCGGCTGCTCCCGCGGCCAGTGACGATCCAGCCGGAGCCAAGGCGAACGGCAAGTTCCTGGTCGGGTCGCAGGTGTCGGCAGGCACCTGGCAGTGCGACAAAGCCGGCGACATGCCGTACTGGTCCGTGAATGCGCAGGACAATTCGATCATCGACAATGGCCTTGACACCATTGCGATCGTCGCAGACTCCGGCTACACACTCACTCTCGAAGGTTGCTCGACGTTGTGGAACAAGGTCGGCTGACGAGCGGGCCATTGGGATCTGGATGATCAGCTCGTGTCGGGGAAATCCTCGACCGGCAGCGGATCGTCATGAGTCGGGTACCGGTGGCCGGTTGGCGTGATCCATTCACCGGTATGTGGGCCGGTGCGCCGGGTCCGGTGCCCGGCGTGCGTTTTCGCTCGGTGGTCGGGTCGGCATTTGTCGTCGAGATTGCCGGCGGTGGTCGCCCCCTCCGGTACCGGAATGACGTGGTCGTGGTCGCATCGCCACGCCGGCACCACACAAATGGGGTTCGTGCAATGACCGTCGCGGTAACTGACGGCGAAACCCAGCTTCCGGGATGGGAATCGGCCGAGCTCGGTGACGTCGAGCAGGTTCCCCCGCTCGTCGGTGACCAACCGGTGGAACAGGGTGCCCGGCCGCGCCGCGAGTTCTCGGATCTCTTCCGCGGCGACGAGAGCTGAGCGGTCCATCAGTTGGCCGGGTGTGTCGGTGAAGCCGAACAGCGACGCCGCCGACACGACGATGCCGATGTTCACCTGCACCGGCCGGATGTTGATGCCCTGCGCGGGTGACCAGCGGCCAGAATCCACGCCCGACGTCGGGCGCGCCGGTGCGCCGGGTACGTCGCCGGTGCCGGGTACGCCACCGGGGTAGATCGGTGGGTCCGGTCGATAGGCGGACGCCGGCAACACCCGGTCGTCGTTATCCGGGACCAGGGGTTCAGCGGGGACACCGTCAGCGGGGACACGGTCGGTGATGGAATCGCCTACTGGGCATTCCTTCTCGACGGATTCGTCGTCAACGGCGCACTCGCTTCCCTGGCCGTCCCCATCGACCGAATCGTCGTCGACGGCGGAATCGCCTCCCTGGCCGTCCCCATCGACCGAATCGTCGTCGTCCGCTGCATCACTGTTGGTGTCCCAACGGGTCGCGCACCCGTTGCTGATCCGGCCGAGCAGCATGTCCACCAGGGCATCTGCCCTTCGCTGCTGCAGGCTTCGCGGATCGCCGGGTTCCGCGAGGGTCGCGACGGCGGTGAGCACTTGGTCGATCGCCATCGCGTCCACCGACGACATCATGGCGTGCATGACGCTGACCCCGTCCACGTCCGGCCGCACCGACACGTATCGGTCGGAGAGCGTTCGGCGCATCCGTTCGTCAGTTTGATCGGGCTCAACCCGGGCAATGAACTGGTTCAACCACCTGCCCAGCAATTCCGGAGTCTTGCACACCGCGACATCAACCACCACATGGTTGAGCAATTGCTTCGATTCGTCGCGGACCAGCAGGCGGAGCGCCCGGTTGATCCGGATCGCCTTGTCCTGATCGATGTCTCCGGCCAACCAGGCATCCCAGGAATCCGGTGCCTCGGAGCGAAGCCGGCGCGACATTCCCAGCACCTTCTGGACCGAGTATTTCGATTCGCGCACCGCGAGACCAATTTCCATGGCGCCGAATTCTCCGGACCTGTACCGGGCGTCAACTCCGGACGCCTGCGCCTCCGTGACAACTCGTCGATCGCACCGGTAACGCACCTCGGAGAACTCCATCATCAGCTCGGCGCGACGCGCTTGCGCCTGGCCCAGCACCTGCTGCTGAGCCCGCAATTCATCGACCAACTCGGCCGCGCGACCGGTATCCCGGTCCGCCGATTTCCCCATGCACCGAAGCTACAACCGGCCACCGACAGCCACCCCTCACCGCGAGATCCCCGTGGCGGCAACACCTTCCGAACGATCGTGTTGCCCCTGATCATGGGGCATCGCGCTGATCAACGTCGGCGATTGCGCTGATCAACGTCGCGACCCCGACGACTCCGCACCCCCACCTCGGCGGATCCGGCCCTCGACGGTCCACAGTTGGCACACTGGTGTCAGGCTTGGGCGGACGCTCGCGTCATGTGTGCGTCGCGATCAACCGACGACCGAGCGACCAACCGACCGAGCGAGGAGAAGGCCAGCATGGATCTCGACACCTTCCAGGCAAGCCGCCGGGCCCTGCACGGGGTCGCAGAGCTGGTACTGGCGGGCCCTGCGTACGCCCGCGACGGTGACATCCGGCTTCGCCCCACCCCCGGCGGGTTCGGTGTCTGGGCGCAGCCGGGTCCCCGCGTTGACGGCGTCGAATTGGTGGCCGGCACCCGGCTCGTGCCGTTGGGCGGAACGATCCAGGCCCTGGCCGACGCTGCAGGCGTGGCACCGCGCGTGCTCACCGACGTCTACGGCGGCGGCTCCGGGATGGGCCTTGCCGACGCCATCGAGGTAGATCCGCAAGCGGCCGAACTCATGGCCACGGCCTTCGCCGACGGCGACCGGGCGCTGGCGGAGTTCGCCCCGGACGCGGAAAGGGTGCTCTGGCCGGAGCATTTCGACATCGGCATCTCCGTCGACTCCGAGCGAGTCAACTACGGCGTGTCACCCGGCGACTCCTACGAGCCGTGGCCCTATGCCTACGTCGGTCCGTGGGAACCCCGCGAGGGCGAGTTCTTCACGGCACCGTTCGGCGCCGCCCAGCGGCTGTCGGAATTGGGTGGTGCCGCAGCGATCGCCGCGTTCTTTGCCGAGGGTCGGGCGCAGGTCCTGCGCTGACCGGACATCCCGGCCACACTGAGGCGATGCAGAAGATGTCGTTGACGGCGCTGGCGCGAGACCAACTGGAACGCGCGGCGTCCTCCACCAGCGGCCGGAGTGCTCGCACGGTGTGGGGCGGGCACGAACACGTCCTGCGGCAGACGCTGATCGCAATGACCGCGGGCACGTCCATGTCCGAGCACGAGAACCCCGGAGAGGCCACCCTGCAGGTGATCAGCGGACGGGTCCGGCTGGACTCTGGCGACAACCACTGGGAGGCCAGGGTCGGTGACCTGCTGTTCGTGCCGCCGGCCCGGCATTCGCTGGTCGCCGTGGAAGATGTCGTGGTGCTACTGACCGTGGCGAAGGTCAGCACCGACTGATTTGGCGGGTCAGCCGAAGTCGGCTGCCGTGAAGTCCTTCGGTTCGACCAGCACCATCCAGCTGCCGGAGTTGTCGCGCATGACGGCCTCCACCCCGTACGGCCGGTCGGCCGGCTCCTGCAGGAACGTCACGCCCTTCTCCACCAGTTCCTGATGGGTCTTCCGGCAGTCGTCGACCCGAAGGCCCAAGCCACCCATCTGGCCCTTCTCCAGCTGGCGACGGACGAACGCCGCGCCCTCCTCGTCCAGCGGCGGTCCCGGCGTCATGAGCGTGACCTCGAGCTCGGGCTGGTTGGGATGGACGATGGTGATCCAGCGAAAGCCTTCCCCCATTGAGATGTCCGTCTTCGGCTCGAATCCGAGCACGTCCACGTAGAAGTCCCTGGCGCGGTCCTGGTCGAGGCAGTAGATGGTGGTCAGCGAGATGTTGGTGATCATGTCCCGACCATAGGACCCCGCCGGCGGGCCCGGCTTCTCTCAGATTGCGGTGATCCGCGGATCGAGCACACCGTTGATGAACAGGTAGCACCCGGGAACGTGCGGGCCGCCGCGGGCCGCCCACCTATCGCGGTAGCCGGTGGGCGTCTCGCCGACCAATTGAGTGAAGCGGGACGAGAAGGAGCCCAGGCTGGAGAACCCGACTGCCATGCAGACCTCGGTCACCGTCAGGTTGGCGAACCGCAGCAGGTCCTGGGCGCGCTCGATCCGGCGCCGGGTCAGGTAACGGATGGGCGTTTCGCCGTAGGTCGCCGCAAAGCACCGCGCGAAGTGGTACTTCGAGACGCCGGCGACGGCCGCGAGCTCGTCCAGGTCGAGCGGTGAGCGGTAACAGCGGTCAATGTGATCACGCGCCCGGCGCAGCTGCGGCAGGAGCTCCACTGCCACGGTCCGGGTCGCGGTCGCTGTCACTCGGTCAGGGTATGACCTTCGACTCTTGTCGACCGTACCCACAGCGGCGAGGATCGAGATGTCGGCGAGCGCCGGCCTACCCCCACCTCCGGTAGTTGATCCGGCGCCCCATATCTGGGGAGGCCCTCATGAAGGCCATCTTCCGCGTGCTGATCGGTCTGTTGGCCGTCAGCCTTTCTCTGGTGTTCGTCGGACCGGCCGCATCGGCCCGGACGGCCGCGCCCGCACCAGTGGCGACACATGCTGCTGCCGCATCGATGTCAGCCGTGCCCGGGGTCGGCACCTGGCCGGTGTTGTGGCAAGGAAAGGCGACTCCGGCGGTGACGGTCCGCTCGCTGCAGTACCTCCTCAATGCTCACGGCGCGGGCCTTTCCGTGGACGGCATCTTCGGTGCCAGGACCAACTCAGCGGTCCGCAGCTATCAGGCGAGTCACGGGCTGGTAGTCGATGGAATCGTCGGGCCGCGCACCTGGTCGGCCGTGCTGGTGACCATTCGCCGAGGCAGCGTGGGGCCGGCGGTCAAGGCGTTCCAGGATCAGATGAACGCGCGGAACATCGCCGCCGGCGGAACGGCCTATCTCGCCGTTGACGGCGTGTTCGGCGCCAAGACCGAGGCCGCCGTGTATTACTTCCAGAACAGGGTGGCCGATTACTGGGGCATCGCTGTCGACGGCATCGTCGGGCCGCAGACCTGGCAGCCGCTGATCAGCAACGTATTGCCTCGCGGGTGACGATGCTCAGCTCCAAGGGTTCACGACATCAAATCCCATGGGGGTGAAGTCGCTGACGTTGCGGGTAACGACCCGAAGCCCGTGAACCATTGCGGTTGCGGCGATCAATGCGTCGCGCTCCGGGCGCGGGTCAGGGGTATGCAGAGTCGCTGCCCGCTGCGCGACAGCGAGATCGATCGGCAGGATTCGATCAGCAAATGCAATCAGAACCCTTTCGGAGAGCCATGAACGCAGTCGCCGTCCCTGCTGCGGATCGCGTCGTTCCATTCTTGCGACGCCGATCTCCAGTTCCAGAACTGTGATGACACTCAGGAACAGCGTTTCGGCGACCTGCGACCGCGCCCAGATCTGAACGCCTGTGTTGGCAAGATTTCTCGGCTTTCGCAATTCACTGATGACGTTGGTGTCGAGGAGGTGGCTCACAGATCCGGATCCAGCAGACCGAGGTGCACAGGCTCCACATCGAACTCCACGGTCTCGCCTTCCATGGCCAGCCAGTCGACCAGATCGATCCTCCGTCCGGTCAAACGGTTGTAGTCAGCAATGGTCAGCAGGACGTGGGAGGGTTGCCCGCGGTCCGTGATGATGACCGGACCCTCGGCAGCAGCGCGCTTGGCGGCGCTGACGTCCTGATTGAATTCGCGTGCCGAGACGGTTGCCACCGGCGCCTCCTTGTAGGTACATACCTACGTTACTGTGGCACACAGGCCCAGGCAACCGACGGCTGCTTCGACTCAGGATTTCTCGACAGGTAACCAGAGCTCGCAGGCGGCGTAGGTCTCAGTGAGCTCGAGGTAGCGCAGAATCGATGGGCCGGGCCGCAGCCGCCATGGATTTGACGGGAACCAGTCGGTCGCTGTCGCCGCCCAGAGCTGCTGCAGGGCCTCCGGGAACGGACCACGAGAGACGAAGACCGCCCAGGTCCCGGCCGCGATCCTGATGGTGTCCAGGTCCTCGGGCACCGGGGTGGCGGTATCGAGCGCGACACCGTGGAGGTACGTGAGCATCGACCCCTCCGGCGCGTCCGGCTCCACATCCGCCGTGACGGCCAGGATGCCGGCGGGTTCGGTGTTGCTCAGCGCCTTGAGGCGGACGTGTTCTTCGGGCGCGATGCCCGCGATGTGCGCCTGGATGTGGGGGTTGACGCCGTGATGAATGAGCGGGACCTGAGCGGCATGTCCGGCGATGACGAGATCAGGCCGGCGTGTGATGGTGACGTCCATCGGGGTACTCCCTTCGACGCTCAGTCGGAACCTGAGCATGGGTTGTGTGCAGAGCGGGCCACCATGTCGGCGCACGTCGGCCGGGCCGGTGCCGTGCACCGATCGGAATGCCCGCCCGAACGCCTCGACCGATCCGTAGCCATAGCGCACTGCCACATCCAGCAAGTTCGGCTCGCCGAGCGCGAGGTCCGCGCCGGCGAGCGTCATGCGACGACGGCGCGCGTACTCCGACAGCGGCATCTGCGCCAGCGCCGAGAACATCCTGCGTAGATGAAACTCGGTCGTGCCGTGCTCGCGTGCGAAAGCCGCGACATCAATCGCTTCGCTGGTATTCCGCTCGACGAGGTCGATCAGGCCATTCAGTGTGCCGATCACGTGTCCTCCTTTCGAACCCGATCCTCGCCTCCCAGCACGGATCGAACCCGATAATCGTGGACACATGCGATCGGACCCCGACTACACGTCGAAGCGAAACTCCACCACATTCCACGACCGAGCAACCTCCTGCCGAGCGCTCATCATGGCAGGGCCAGGAAGTCACGGAGCCAGCCGTCGACCTCCTTCATCGTCGCCCCATCGACGGTGCCCGCGAGGTCGTGGAGTCGGTCGCGGGTGACCGTCAGCGGCTGTTCGGTCATCGCAAAGCTCGGCTGATCGAGCGCCAGACCCGGGCCTTTCAAGAGCACGTGATTCGGCCATCCACGATTATTCGTGGTCACCGGGACGATGATCGCGAGCGTGTCGGCCTGTTCCAGGTAGAGGTCACTGGCGATCACGAGCGCGGGCCGGCGTCCGGCCTGCTCCGCCCGCGCGCGGGATCGAGTTCGGCCCACACCACGATCCCTCGCCGGAGATCAGCTGCCATCTTGTCCGTCGCTCAGCGCGACGTCCCATTTCCGAAACTCGTCTCGGTAGTCCTGGTCGGCGCCGCGGAACGCGCGCCCAAATGCCTCCATGCGCCTGCGCCGCTCATAGCCATCGAGCAGCTTCTCGATCAGACCGGCCGCGGTCACACCCTGCTCCCGCGCATCCCGGTTGATTCGGTCGCGAAGCTCGACCGGCACCTTGATCGTGGTAGTCATCCCATGAGTATACCGACCGGTATCCCTGCTGGTCTACGCATTGGCGCTAAAGAACAGGCCGTGACGCACCCTCGTGAACCAAACGGCCAGTGGACCTCGCGATGGCGCAGCATCACACATTGAACCGAAACTCCACCACGTCCCCGTCGGCCATCACGTAGTCCTTGCCTTCCATCCGCACCCGACCAGCGGCCTTGGCCGCCGCCATCGATCCGCCGGCCATCAAATCCGCGTAGGACACGACCTCCGCCTTGATGAACCCCCGCTCGAAATCGGTGTGGATAACCCCGGCGGCCTGCGGCGCGGTGGCGCCCTGCTTGATGGTCCAGGCCCGCGCTTCCTTGGGCCCAGCGGTCAGATACGTCTGCAGCCCCAGCGTGTGAAACCCGGCCCGGGCCAACGCATACAGCCCCGGCTCGGATTGGCCCACTGATTCCAGCAATTCGCGAGCGGATTCCTCGTCGAGTTCCAGCAATTCCGATTCGACCTTGGCGTCCAGGAACACCGCGTCCGCCGGCGCGACCGCCGCGGTCAGCTCCGCGCGGCGGGCCTCGTCGGTCAAGACGGTCTCGTCGGAGTTGAAGACATAGAGGAACGGCTTCGCGGTGAGCAGCGAGAGTTCTTTCAGTGCAACGAGATCGATCTTCTCCCGGGCGGAGAACAGCGTCCTGCCCTGATCGAGCAGGGCATTCGCCGCCTGCGCCGCCTCCAGTACCGGCTTGCGGTCCTTCGCGTTCCTGGCCTCTTTCTCCAGCCGCGGGATTGCCTTCTCCAGGGTCTGCAAATCGGCGAGGATCAGCTCGGTGTTGACGATCTCGATGTCGGCCAGCGGATCGACCCGGCCGTCGACGTGCACCACGTCGTCGTCGGAGAACACCCGGACCACCTGGCAGATCGCATCGGCCTCGCGGATGTTGGCCAGGAATTTGTTCCCGAGGCCGGCGCCCTCGCTGGCGCCCTTCACAATCCCCGCGATGTCCACGAACGACACGGTGGCGGGCACCGTCTTCACCGAGTGGAACAGCGTCGCCAACTCGTCGAGCCGGCCGTCGGGAATCGGCACAACACCCACGTTCGGCTCGATGGTGGCGAACGGGTAGTTCGCCGCCAGCACGTTGGCGCGGGTCAGGGCGTTGAACACGGTCGACTTGCCCACATTGGGCAGTCCGACGATGCCGAGGGTCAGGCTCACGAGGCCTCAGTCTAGGTGCCGTCAGGGCGGCGAAGGACCGTCACCGCCCACTCGGCGTCCGGAACCCACGGTGCCAGGTGCCAGGTGGCGAACCGGTGCTCCAGCACCAACCCGGCCGCGATGGCGTCTTCGTCCAGCGCAGGCACCGTGTAGTCGCGGTCGGTGTGGAAGCCGGTGACGATCGCGCCGCCGGGCACCACCAGCCCACGCGAGGACGCGCAGCACGTCCCGCTCGCTCCCGGGCGCCAGGTACACCATCACGTTGCCGGCCAGCACGATCACGTCGAACGACGCAGTACCACCGGCCGCGACCAGCGACTCAGCGGTCAGCGCCAGCAGATCGGAGGTCAGGAACAGCGGACCGGGGTAGCGCTGGCGGGCGATCTCGACGAGCCCGGCGTCCCGGTCCGCGCCGACCGAGGTGTGTCCCATCCGGTGCAGCGCGGCCGCGATCCGGCCGGTCCCGCACCCGGCGTCCAGCACCCGCGCACCCCGTGGGGCCAGCACGTCGACGAACCTGGCCTCGCCCTCCAGGTCGGCGCCTTCGGCGTACTCCCGGGCGAATCGGGCCGCGTAGAAGTCCCAGCGCTCTCCGGTCACCGTGGTTTCCCACCGGGTCGGCGGCGGGTCAGCGGAAGGCGTCACGAGTGCATGATGGCACGCGGAGCACGATCGGTCACCCGTGGCTGCCGTGTCCGATTCCCGCCAGTCCTCACGCCGGTCCGATGGCAGAGTGGTTGGCGTGATAGCAGATCCGGAACTACCAGTACCGGGCGGTGGTAACCCGGGACGCGCGGTTCGACGGCCAGTTCGTCACCGCCGTGCGCACCACCGGCATCTATTGCCGGCCCGCCTGCCCGGCCCGCACCCCGATGCGCAAGAACGTCGACTTCTACCCCACCGCGGCCGCGGCCCAGGCCGCCGGCTTCCGCGCCTGCCGCCGATGCCTGCCGGACGCCGCGCCGGGATCGCCGGAATGGAACCTGCGCGCGGACACCGTCGGCGCCGCCATGCGGCTGATCGGGGACGGCGTGGTCGACCGCGAGGGCGTGCCGGGCCTGGCCCGCCGGCTCGGGTACACCCCGCGCCACCTGGGCCGGATGATGACGGCGGAGATCGGCGCATCGCCGCTCGCGCTGGCCCGCGCCCGGCGGGCGCACACGGCGCGCGTGCTGCTGACCGCGACCAGCCTGCCGATCGCCGACATCGCCTTTGCCGCAGGCTTTTCCAGCATCCGGCAGTTCAACGACACGGTCCGCGAGGTGTTCGCCACCGACCCGAGCGCACTGCGCGCCCGGCACCGCCCGTTGCCGGCTCCGCCCGGCAGGCTCAGCCTGCGGTTGCCGGTCCGGGCGCCGTTCGCCGCCGACCCGCTGCTGGCTTTCCTTGCCGCGCGCGCCGTTCCCGGCGTCGAGGGGGTACATGGGCCGGACGTACGCCCGGACCCTGCGGCTGCCGGCGGGAACCGGGACCGTCAGGCTGACCCTGCCGGAACGCAGGACGACCACCGATCGTCACGGCGGTGCTGTTGCTCCAGCAGTTGTCCGACCTGGCCCCGGCCGTCGACCGCTGCCGGCGGTTGCTCGACGCCGACGCCGACCCGGTGGGCATCGACCAGGCGCTGGCCGCGGACCCGGTGCTGGCCCCGTCGGTGCGGGCGGCACCCGGCCTGCGGGTACCCGGAGCCGTCGACGGACCGGAGATCCTGCTGCGCGCGCTGCTCGGCCAGCAGGTGTCGGTCGCTGCCGCCCGGACCGCTGCCACCCGGCTGACCATGCAGGTCGACGACCGATTGGCCGAACCCGACGGCGAGCTGACCCACCTGTTCCCGTCGCCGGCCGCCGTCGCCGCGTTGCCGTCGATCGCCGGGCCGCGCCGCCGCGCGCAGACGATCCAGGACACCAGTGCGGCCATCGCCGACGGTTCGCTGATCATCGATCAGGGCCGGCGCACCGCCGAACTGGAGGCCGATCTCACCGCCCGCCCTGGCATCGGCCCCTGGACCGCCGGGTACGTGGCGATGCGGGTGATCGGTGACCCCGACGTGCTGCTGACCGGTGACCTGGTGCTGCGGCAGGGCGCGGCGGCGCTCGGACTGCCGGACGATCCGGTGGGCCTGACCGCCCGCGCGACGGCCTGGCGGCCGTTCCGCTCGTATGCCGGGCTGCATCTGTGGCGTGCAGCCGGTGGCGGCCGGCTCCAGAAATGCGATCACCAGTCCCGAGATACCTACCGAAACACTCGACCTTGCGAAAGGCTGTGCCTGATGTCCCACCCACTGAGTCCCACCCGGAATGTCCTCGCCGACCGAACCCACCGAGCCAACAGGGCCGACGCGCTGACCGCGACGATCACCACCCCGATCGGGCCGTTCACCGTCATCACGGTGCAGCGCCCGGATGTACCCGGGCCGGTCGTGCTCGCCTCCGGCTGGACCGACCGGGTCGACGAGCTCACCGCGCTCATCTCACCGCGGCTACGGCCGGACACCATCCGGCAGGTCGACGCCATCGACGGCGTCACCGACGTCGCGACCGCCTACCACGAGGGTGACTCTGACCGCGATCGATGACGTTGCGGTGGAACAGGTCTCGGGTCCGTTCCTGATGCAGGCGTGGAAGGTGCTGCGGACCGTCCCGGCCGGCGGCCCGATCAGCTACACGGGATTCGCCGAGGCCTGCGGCAATCCGACCGCGGTCCGCGCGGCGGCGTCCGCCTGCGCGCGCAACGCGGCCGCGCTGTTCGTGCCCTGCCACCGGGTGCTGCGCAGCGACGGCTCGCTGGGTGGATTCCGCTACGGACTACCGGCCAAAGCCTGGCTGCTGGATCACGAGGCGGGATCCGCGGCCTGACCGAAAAGCCGCCGTCAGGCGTGGGCGGCGGCCCTGGCCTCGTCGTAGCGCTGCAGCACCAACTCGGCCAGCGCCGTGCCCAGCGGCTGGGCGACCTCGGCATCGATGGCCATCGCCTCCCGCCGCACCGAGTCCAGCAGCAGGCCGGGAGCCAGGAACAACGGCACGACGCCGATCCGGTGCTGCTTGGCCAGGGCGCGGGCGAACACCGCCGACGCGGACGGCTCGCCGGTGGTCGCGAAACCCGCCCAGACCGGGCCCACCCGGCGCTGACTCCACCGGTAGGCCAGGTCGTGCACCGCCACGTTGGCCTCCTCCCGGCTCGACCCGACGGCCAACAGCAGGATCGCCTCGTGGGCACCGATGTGGGCCCTGGCCGCCGAATCCTCCAGCGCCTCCAGCACGTCGTCGCCCAGCCCGAGGATCTCGCCGAGCCGCAGCTCGACCCCGCAATTCAGCTCCGCCTGGGCCACCGCCGTCGGGGCATCGACAGTGGCGTGGAATGCCTCGGTGAACAGCAGCGGCAGCACGACCGCGCCGCGCACGCCGCACTCGTCGCGCAACTGCCCGACCGCGGTGGTCAGGTCCGGTTCGGACAGATCCAGGAACGCCGGCCGAGCGAGCAGGCCGGGGCGAAGTGCCTCGACCTCCCGCATCAGCGTCGGCGATCGTCTGCGCCGCCCGCGGATCACGACTGCCGTGCGCCAGGCCGATCAGGGGCAGTGGGCTGGGTAGCACGTGACCGCGTGACATAGACCTACGCTAGCCGTCACCGCTTCTTGGTGGCGAGTCCGCGGGCGTCCAGGATGGCCCGCTCCAGCGGCCGGAACATGATCAGCTCGACGCCGACACCGACGACGAAGATCAGGATGAGCCCGGCGTAGAGCAGTGGGGCGTCCGACAGGTCACGACCCTGGTTCATCAGCTGGCCGAGGCCGAACCCGAGCTTGGACGAGGTGACGATCAGTTCGGCGGCCATCAGCGAGCGCCAGGAGAACGCCCAGCCCTGACGCAACCCGGCAAGGAATCCGGGCAGCGCGGCCGGCAGCAGCACGTGCCTGGTCTGTGCCCACCAGTTCAGGCCGAGCACCTGGCCGACGCGGGAATACAGCGGCGGGACCTGATCGATACCGGCCGTCAGTCCGTTGGCGATCGACGGCACCGCTCCCAGGAGCACCACCATGTAGATCATCGCCGGGCTGATCTGGAACCACAGGATCGCCAGCGGCACCCAGGCCACCGACGGCATGGACTGCAACCCGGACAGCAACGGGCCGAACGACGCCCGCAGCCACGGGAACCGGGCAATGGCCAGCCCGATCGGCGCGCCGATCACGATCGCCATCAGGAACCCGAGCAGGCCGCGGGACAGGCTGGTCCAGATCGTTTCCCAGGCCTGGCCGCCCTGCAGCAGCCGGACCAGTTCGTTCCACACCGCGGACGGCGGGGGCAGCATCACCTCCGGCTTCAGCTTGAGCAGGTAGACGATCTCCCAGATCACCAGCACGACAAGCATCGCCAGGATCGGCGGGACGATCGAACTGCCCAGGCGCCGCCACCAGGGGTCCTTGACGCGGTCCGGTTCCTCCAGCACGTCGAGGCCGGCGCCGACCGCGGCGGTGTCCTCGCGTTCGACCTCTGCCTGGGTGATCACCGAATCATCAAGAGCGGGCATGGCTGGCGATCTCCTCTCGCAGGCGAAGGGTGATCTCCGCGGCGAGCAGGCCAACGGCCGGGTGCTCGATCGTCCGCGGGCCCTTGATGTTGACCTTCCACTCACCGACGACGCGACCCGGACGGGAGGACAGCAGCACCACCCGCTGGCCGAGCCGCACCGCCTCCCGAACGTTGTGCGTCACGAAGACGATGCTGTTGCCGGTTTCTTTCCAGACCCGGGTCAGCTCGTCGTGCATGACGTCCCGGGTGATCGCGTCCAGCGCCGCGAACGGCTCGTCCATCAGCAGCACCTGGCTGTTCTGGCCGAGCGCCCGGGCCAGCGCCACCCGCTGCCGCTGACCGCCGGACAGCTCGTGCACCCGCCGGTTCGCCGTCCCGGAAAGCCGTACCAGATCGAGCAGTTCGTTGACCTTGGCCTTGGACTGCTTCTTCGGGACGCCCGCGTACTTCAGCGCCAAGGCGATGTTCTGCCCGGCGGTGAGCCACGGGAACAGCGCCGATTCCTGGAACATCAGCGCCGGACGGCCGACCGTGCTCACCGTGCCGGATGTCGGCACGTCCAGTTTGGTGATCAGGTTCAGCAAGGTCGACTTGCCGCATCCGGACGCACCGAGCAGGCAGACGAACTCGCCGGGAGCCACCGTCAGGCTGATGTTGTCCAACGCGGCGACCTTGCCGTGCCGGCTGGAAAACACCTTGCTGACCGCGTCGATCGTGACCGCGGCCTCACCACTGTGATCCGTCTCCGGAAGCAGCGGGACAACCCTGGGGTCGTCCTCGTGATAAACGAGATCGGACTCGTCGACGAGTGTCGTCATCTGTTGCGCTCCTTACTCCTGGCCGAGAGCCGCAGCGCTGACCGGGGGTTTGCCCTCGGCCGCCAGCACCTTGTTCAGCTCGCGAAGGTCGTAGATGCCGTTCAGGTCCGGTGCGGTGGTCAATGTCCCCGCTGTCACACCGTTGGTGGCGAGCTGGTTCAGGGTCGAGGCCAGCGGATCCCAGGTCGGCTTGATGTTGCCGAAGGCCGCCTGGATGGTGGTGTCGGCCAGCGGCTTGCCGCCGGTCAGCTCGGCGATGGCCGCGTTCAGATCGGTCTGTGCCTGCGTCGGATTCGCCTCGATCTTCCCCGTCTCGGCGACCAGACCCTTGAGCAGGGCGTTGACGGTCTCCGGGTGGTCTTCCAGGAACTGGCGGGAGGAGATCAGGATCGTGGTCTGGAACTTCTCGTCCGGCCACAGGGTCTTCTCGTCGACCAGCGTCTTGGCACCGGCCTCGAGCACCAGGCGCGACGCCCACGGCTCGGGCAGCCAGGCGCCGTCGATGGCGCCCTGCTTGAACAGGTCGAGGGTCTGCGAGTTGTCCTGGCTGACGATGTCGACGTAGTCGGCGTCGCCCTGGGTTCCGCCGGTGGTCTGCGTCTTCAACCCGTTGTCCAGCAGGTACTTCCGCAGCGCAACATCCTGGGTGCCGCCCAGCTGCGGGGTCGCCAGCGTCTTCCCGGCCAGATCGGCCGGACCGTTGATATCGGTCTTGACGACCAGCGCGGCGCCGTTCTCGGTCGCGCCGGCCACGATGCGCAGGGCGTCACCGTTGGACTTGGCGAAGGCGTTGATCGCGGGGCTGGGGCCGATGAACCCCACGTCGATGGCGCCGGACAGCAGCGCCTCGATTTCGGCCGGGCCGGCGTTGAAGGTGCTCGTCTCCAGCTTGGTGTCCCCGAGCGCTTCCTGGAAGGTGCCGTCCTTCACGCCGAGCACGGCGGAGGCATGGGTGACGTTCGGGAAGTACCCGAGCTTGATCGTGTCGGCACCGGCTGCGGGGGCCGCGGAGCCGACTCGATCCCGGCGGCTGCGGCGGCCGCGGAGGTGGTTGACGCACTGGTCGAGGAGTCGCTGGAGGAGCAGGCCGACGCGGTGATCGCCACGACGGCGACGGCGGCGACGGCGGCGACCGCGGGCAACAGCGAGCGACGGGATTTGGCGGGGCTGGAGCTGGGGCTGGAACTGGAGCTGGAGAGGACACGCGACGTGCTCTGCGCACGACGGAAGATCGACACGGGGGATTCCTTCGGACGTCGCCGACCGCTACGGGCCGGGCGTGGGGAGGTTGGTGGGGAGCAGTGCGATGTCGCGTCCGCACGATGCGGGCCGCAACCACGGACATCGATCGCGGGACACGATGTGCGCGGATGTTCCTTGCGTTCTCACGCTGTTTCCTCCTTGGCGTGCAATGCGGCCCGGCGGTCGCCGACCATGCCGGCGGCCAGCGTCGTCCCGTCGGACGGTTCGATGATCAACAGGGAACCAACCGCGCCACCGGCCCGGTAGTCCTCGACCGGTAACGGGTCAGCGGTGCGCAGCGTGACCTTGGCGATGTCGTTGAGCGCCAACGCGTCCGGGGCCGGCTGGTAGGTCAGTGAATCGATGTCCAGCAGGCCGTCGATCGAGCTGACGATCACCCTGGTGGTGCTGGTGCCATATCTGAGCAGCGCCCGTGCGCCGCGCCGCAGCGGCCGCTCGGCGAGCAGGGTGATGGTCGCGCCGAACTCGGTGACCGGCTCCGGCGAGTCGGCGACCCCGGAGATCAGGTCGCCGCGGGACAGGTCGAGGTCGTCCTCGAGCAGCAGCGTCACCGACTCGCCCGCGTGCGCGAGATCCCTTGGCCCGTCAGCGGTGTCGATTCCCTGAACGACGGAGCGACCGCCCGAGGGCAGGACCACCACCTCGTCACCGGGTCGCACCGTTCCCGCCGTCACCCGGCCCGCGTAGCCGCGGTAGTCCGGCAGCTCGTCCGAGCGCGGGCGGATCACGTACTGCACCGGGAACCTGATGGCGTCGGTCGTCGACCGGTCGGCCAGGTCGACGCTCTCCAGATGTTCCAGCACGCTCGGCCCGGTGTACCAGCCGATCCGCTCCGACCGGGTGACGACGTTGTCGCCGTGCAGCGCGGAAATCGGGATCGCGGTGACTTCGGGGATCCCCAATTCCGCGGCATACGCCGAGAACTCCGCGGCGATCGAGTCGAACACCGGCTGGTCGTAGTCGACCAGGTCGATCTTGTTCACGGCCAGCAGCAGGTGCGGGACGCCGAGCAGCGCGGCCACCGCGGCGTGCCGCCGGGTCTGGTTCACCACGCCAGTCCTTGCGTCGGTCAGGATGACCACCAGGTCGGCCGTCGACGCACCGGTCACCGTGTTCCGGGTGTACTGCACGTGCCCAGGGGTGTCGGCCAGGATGAACGTCCGCGCCGGCGTCGCGAAATAGCGGTAGGCCACATCGATCGTGATGCCCTGCTCCCGCTCCGCGCGGAGCCCGTCGACCAGCAACGACAGGTCCGGGGTGTCAAGCCCGCGGGCCTGCGACGTCCGCTCCACCGCATCAAGGGTGTCCGACAGCACGGACTTCGAGTCGTGCAGCAACCTGCCCACCAGCGTGGACTTGCCGTCGTCGACCGAGCCGGCGGTGGCGAACCGCAGCAACCGGCGGCTGGTGGTCAGCTCGGCGGCCAGCTCGTGCACGTCGACACCTGAGTCGTGTGCCGGGTCATTCGAAACAGCGGTGCTCATCAGAAATATCCCTCGCGCTTGCGGTCTTCCATGGCGGCCTCACCGAGCTGGTCGTCGGCGCGGGTGGCGCCCCGCTCGGTGATCCGGGTGGCGATGATCTCCTCGATGACCGCGCGCACGTCGGTCGCGGTGGACTCCACCGCGCCGGTGCAGGACATGTCGCCGACCGTCCGGTACCGCACCGTGCGCCGTTCGACGCGCTCGCCGTTCTTGGGGCCGCCCCACTCCCCCGGGGCCAGCCACATTCCGCCGCGCTGGAAGACATCCCGCTGGTGGGAGTAGTAGATCTGCGGCAGCTCGATGTTCTCGGCCTCGATGTAATTCCAGACGTCCAGCTCGGTCCAGTTGGACAGCGGGAAGACCCGGACGTGTTCGCCCGGCGCGTGCCGGCCGTTGTACAGGCCCCACAGCTCCGGCCGCTGACGCCGCGGGTCCCAGCCGCCGAACGAGTCGCGCAACGAGAAGATCCGCTCCTTCGCCCTTGACCGCTCCTCGTCGCGCCGCGCACCGCCGATCACCGCATCGAATTTCTCCGCAGCGATGGTGTCCACCAGCGGGACGGTCTGCAGCGGGTTGCGGGTACCGTCCGGCCGTTCGGTCAACCGGCCGTCGTCGATCCAGTCCTGCACGTGCGCGACCTGCAGCCGCAACCCGCCCTCCGCGACCACCCGGTCCCGGTACTCGAGCACCTCGGGGAAGTTGTGCCCGGTGTCCACGTGCAGCAGCGAGAACGGCAACGGCGCCGGGTGAAAAGCCTTGCGCGCCAGGTGCAGCACCAGCACCGAGTCCTTGCCCGCGGAGAACAGGATGACCGGACGGTCGAACTGCCCCGCCACCTCGCGCAGGATGTGAATGGCCTCCGACTCCAGCACCTTCAGGTGCGGGCTGGTGACGCGTGCCCGCGTCGCGGCCTTGTCGTAAACCTCGGTGAGCGTCACAGCCGTCCCCTTTCCAATAGCAGGCCGAGCAGCGCCGCGACCGAGGTTTCCTGATCGAGCGTGGAGGTGTCGATCCGCAGGTCGGGATCGACCGGGATCTCGTACGGGTCGTCGACGCCGGTCATCGCGGAGATCTCGCCGCGGAATGCCTTGGCGTACAGGCCCTTGACGTCACGTTCGGCGCAGACCTCCAGCGGGGTGGACAGATGCACCTGCAGGATCGGCGTGCCGTGCGCCTCGTGGTAGCGCGCGCACCCTGTCCCGCGCGTCCTGGTACGGAGCGATCACCGGAACGATGACGATCACACCGTGCCGGGCGAGCAGTTCTGCTACGTAGCCGATCCGGGTGACCTGCGTTTCCCGGTCCTGCCGGGAGAACCCGAGACCCGCGGACAGGTGGGTGCGGACCTCGTCGCCGTCCAGCACCTCCACATCGGCGCCGCGCTCGCGCAGCACGCCGGCCAGCGCCAGCGCGAGCGTGGTCTTGCCCGCGCTGGGCAGACCGGTCAGCCACAACGTGGTGCCGGTGGCTGTCGCGCCCCGGTTGGCGGACGCGACAGTCTGTGCGCTCGTCATAGATTGATCCCACATTCGGTCTTGGCCAGGCCCGCCCAGCGGCCAGCCCGGGAGTCTTCTCCCGGCAGCACCCGCCGCGTGCACGGTTCGCAGCCGATCGACGGGTAATCCGGTCCCAACAATGGATTCACCAGGACATTGTTTTCGGTGATGTAGCGGTCGACATCATCGTCGGACCAGGCGGCCAGTGGGGCGAACTTGACCTTTCCGCGTTTACTGTCGAATTGCACGACGGGCGTGTTGACCCTGGTCTCCGACTCTGCCCTGCGGACTCCGGTGGCCCAGGCCTCGTAACCGGTCAGCGCCCTGTTGAGCGGCGCGACCTTCCGCAGCGCACAACACGTGTCGGGGTCCCTGGCAAAAAGATCCTTGCCGTACTGGGCGTCCTGCTCGGCCACCGTCTGCAGCGGCAGCAGCCGGCGCAGATTCACGTTGTACACGGCCTCGACGGCGTCGGCGGTGCCGATGGTTTCGACGAAATGATAGCCGGTGTCCAGGAAAAGTACATCAATTCCCGGGAGCACTGTGGAGGCCAGGTGAACCAGCACGGTGTCCTGCATGGAGGCGGTCACCGCCAGCCCGCCGCCGAACTCGTCGGCAGCCCAGCGCAATATTTCCTCGGCGGACGCGTCGGCCAGTTCCAGGGACGCCCGGGTCGCGACGGCCGACAGTTCCGCGCCGCTGCGCAATGCGGTGATCATGACGACACCACTGCTTGCGCCGGGTCGGACGCCGCTGCAGGCGCGGTGCCGGATGCGGGCGAGCCGCGTCCGGTGATCCCGATGAATCGCACGGCGAACACCCGCAGGCAGTCGTGGCAGCTCCACGCGCCGTGCGAGTCCTCGTGCGGCCACAGGTTGGTCTCGCCGCAGTAGGGGCAGTACTGCGCCGCCGCCCTGGTCTCGGTCATCTCCCCGCCCTCGCTCCGCGAGGTAGGGGAGCTGGCGCCGATGATTCGCTCGCGAGCTCGCTCATACCAACGCCGACTCGTCGGCGCGGGCGACCCACTGCGCGAACCGCTCGCCCGGCTCGCGCTGGGCGTCGAAGGACTTGATCACGCGCTCGACGTAGTCGGCGAGGTCGTCGCCGGTCACCTTGTGGCCGCGGACCTTCCGGCCGAAGCCGGCGTCCAGGCCGAGACCGCCGCCCAGGTGCACCTGGAAGCCTTCGACCTGGGCCCCCTCGGCGTTGGTGACGATCATGCCCTTGAGCCCGATGTCGGCGATCTGGGTGCGCGCGCAGGCGTTCGGGCAGCCGTTGACGTTGATCGTCAACGGCACGTCGAGGTCGCCGACCCGGCGCTCCAGCTCGTCGACCAGCGCCATGCCGCGGGCCTTGGTCTCGACGATCGCCAGCTTGCAGAATTCCAGGCCGGTGCAGGCCATCATGTTCCGGCGGAACGTCGACGGGGTGACCGACAGGCCGAGCTCGGCCAGCCCGGCCACCAGCGAATCGACCCGGTCGGCCGCGATGTCCAGGATCACCAGTCCCTGGTCGGTGGTCATCCGCACCCGGTCGGAGCCGTGGGCGGCCACCAGGTCGGCAATCTGGGTGAGCAGCGTGCCGGAGACCCGGCCGACGGTGGGGTTGACGCCGACGTAGAACCGGCCGTCCCGCTGCGGGTGCACGCCGACGTGATCGCGCGGACCGCTGGGCACCTCGGGTGCCGGGCCGTCGATCGAGCGTCCGCTTGAGGTACTGCGATTCGAGAACCTCGCGGAACTTTTCCGGGCCCCAGTCCGCGACCAGGAACTTCAGCCGGGCGCGGTTGCGCAGCCGGCGGTAGCCGTAGTCGCGGAAGATCGAGATGACGCCCGCCCAGACATCGGCCACTTCGTCCAGTGGAACCCAGGCACCGAGCCGGTGGCCCAGCATCGGGTTGGTGGACAGCCCGCCGCCGACCCAGAGGTCGAATCCCGGGCCGAATTCGGGATGAACGACACCGACAAATGCGATGTCGTGGATCTCGTGCGCGACGTCCTGCCGGGGTGAGCCGGAAATGGCGGTCTTGAACTTGCGCGGCAGGTTGGAGAATTCCGGGCTACCGATGAATCGCCGGACAATTTCCTGGATTGCCGGCGTTCCGTCGATGATTTCGTCGGCGGCGATCCCCGCCAGCGGCGATCCGAGCACCACCCTTGGCACGTCGCCGCAGGCCTCCGCGGTGCTCAGGCCGACCCCTTCCAGCGCCTGCCAGATGTCCGGGACGTCCTCGATCCGCACCCAGTGCAGCTGGATGTTCTGCCGGTCCGTGAGGTCCGCGGTGTCCCTGGCGTACCTGGTGGACACCTCGCCGACGGTCCGCAGGCCGGCCGTGGTCAGCTGCCCGCCGTCGATCCGGACCCGCATCATGAAGAACTTGTCCTCGAGTTCTTCGGGTTCCAGGATGGCCGTCCGGCCGCCGTCGATACCGGGCGCGCGCTGGGTGTACAGACCCCACCAGCGGAAACGGCCACGAAGGTCGCCGGGGTCGATGCTGTCGAATCCCGTGTACCGGTACCTGGTTTCGATGCGCTGCCGGCAGTGCAGGCCGTCGTCGTCCTTCTTCATCCGCTCGTTGGGATTGAGCGGTTCGCGATGACCAAGAGCCCACTGACCCTGGCCGCGGGCGACGTCGGGGCGGGCCCTGCGCGGGCGCGGTGCGCCGTTCGCGACGCCGTCGGCAGCACCCTCTGCGTGGTCGGTTGATCGCACAGAGTGGGCGTTGGCGGGCTGAACGGTGGGCACTGGCAATCCTTGGGGCAAGGCTGGGTGCGTGTCACGCGCACGAGTGGACCCGCGGGTCCCTGCGCCGGCACGACACCCCAGCGCTGGTGAGCGGCGGGTGTCAGGCGGCGTGACAACAGGCAGCGCTGGCGACGCGCACGAGGTCAACCTCGCGGCGGCACACCAAAAGCACTCCCTGACCGGACATGGGGTTGAGCATACCGCGCCGCACGACGGTCTCCCACGTCCGCAAAGCAGGTCAAACGTGCGGGTAAATGGATATCCGTCATCCCTTTGGCGGTGTGCTTTCGACGATTATTCGTTCTGCGTGGTCGTGTCCGCACCGGTGGGCAGGTTTTCGTATGCTCTCGCCGTGACGCTCATCGACCGGATCACCAGCGCCCTGACCGACGGGCCGTCCACCGTGGTGATCGAGCCGCCCGGGTCCGGCGACGGTTTCTGGGCGGGCGGACCGAGCGTCGTGCATGACGACGGCGTGTTCTTCCTGGCCTACCGGCTGCGCCGGCCTGTCGACCTCGGCCGCGGCTACGCCAACGTTGTCGCCCGGTCCACGGACGGGATCGTGTTCGAGACGGTGGCCACCGTTCTGGCCGAGGACTTCCGCTGTGCCTCGCTGGAGCGGCCCGCGCTGATCCGCCGACCCGACGGCGGCTGGCGGCTCTACGTCAGCTGCTCGACACCCGGCTCCAAACACTGGTGGGTCGAGGCCGTCGACACCGAGCCGGGCCAGGGACCGGAGCGGTTGGCCGGTGGCCACCGGACGGTGGTGCTGCCCGGCGACAAGGACACTGCATGGAAGGACGTCGTGGTCACCCGAGACGGTGACACCTGGCGGATGTGGGCGTGCCGGCACCTGCTGGACCGCGGCGAGGACGAGGCCGACCGCATGCAGGGTTGGTTCGCCAGCAGCGCCGACGGTTTGGACTGGACGATCGAGCGACCGGCACTGCTGCCGACCGCGAACTCCTGGGATCAGCGCGGGGTGCGGGTGACCAGCGCCTGGGAATGGCACGGCAAGTGGCTGGCCACCTACGACGGGCGGGCCTCGGCGGCGGAGAACTGGTACGAGCGCACCGGTGTGGCCGTCGGCGCGGGCCCCGACGACTTCGTCGCCGTCGGCGGTCCCATCGAACGGCACGGCCGGACCCTGCGGTACGTCACGCTCGCCCAACTGCCCGACGGCCTGCGGCTGTACTACGAAACCCAGCGCGTCGACGGCGCCAACGACCTGCGCACCACGTTCGTCCCCTACGAGTGAGTCCGGCGGCGGCGCCGGGCGCGATCAGGACTGCCGCTCGCTGAACGCGCCCCGCCCGGTCTCGTTCAACCAGTCCGCGTAGTCGATCCCGGTCAGCCTGCCCAGCAGCGCCACGTCGGATTCGTAGTACGGCAGCAGCGTCTTGCGCTGCTCGACGGGCAACGGCGGACGGCGCCGGCCACCGCGGTGCAACGCGGCCAGCAGCGGTTTCTGCGCCTGCCGCCACACTTGCGGCGGGGCATGCGCCCCGGCCACCGCACCGGCCCGGATGGCCTTCTGCAGGGTCCGGTTGACCGGGCTGTCGGGCACCCAGTTCGAGACATTGGAGCGCGGCACGGTGGACACCACCCCCGTGCGCACCCCGAGGAATGCCGCGATGTCGTCCAGCGTCTGCGGCGCAGCGTCGATCAGCTGCCGGTAGCGCAGCACGAAGATCTGTTCCCGGGGGAAGATCGTGTAGAGGTGCTCGAGCTGCTGGCCGTACAGGCCGGTCTCCAGATACCGCCAGAACGGGGCGTAGCCCGCCTCGGCCCGCTGGGGTTCCAGCCGGCAGGCGGTGAGGAAATCGCTCTCCGGCTCGAGCCCGTCGCACCACAGGTGGGTCCAGTTGGAGTACGCCCGGTCGATCGGGTCGCGGATGACCGCGATCATCTTGACGTCCGGGATGAGCGCCTTGATCCGCCGGTGGGATGCCGTGTCCCACAGGTAGAACGGCGTGCTCTCGCCGCGGAGCGCGCCGGCCGGCGCGTTCGCGAACAGCGCCTCGTAACGGCTGCGCTCCCACACCCACTCCCGCGCGCTGTGCGCGTCGCCGGGGCCGCGCTGGTGCGCCGGATCCGGGGGCTGCTCGTCGCAGAGAAAGAACTTGGGTTCCTTCGGGTCGGACAGGAACAGGTCCGGATGCTGGGCCAGCGCGACGTGCAGCGCCGTCGACCCGGCCTTGGGTGCTCCGATGATGAGGAAATCGGGAAGGGCCATCGGGTGTCCTTGCGGGAGGGGCGCGCGCTGGTGACAGCGGTTGGCCAGATGGTGAGCGCGTGGGCCACGGTCAGCGCGACGGTGCGCTGCCGGGTGCGATCAACGACGGGTCAGTGATCCGGTGACGGCTCGGGTGCTGCGCAGGGCCGACAGGCGGCGCTCGCGACGCGCAGGAGGTCGACCTCGCGTCGACACACCAGTACCAGTTCCCGCCCGGGCATGGCGAAGAGGGTAGCGCGCCGGACGGCCCGTCCCGCAAGTCGCACCGGCTCCCCAGGGTCGGACCGGTGGTCCGACGTCAGGCAGCGACCGGCGGCTCCCAGCGCTGCACCGCGGCGCTGCCTCGGACGAACGCCGCCCCGGGTACCAGCCGCAACAGTCCGTCCCGCACCCCCGCGCCCGCCCACGAGCGCAGCTGCCCTACCCGGCCGATCAACCGCGCCCGCGTCGCCAGCGACTGGGTGCGGTGCCGACGTTGCAGGTCGTACCGGGCCAGCGCAGCGTCGATCGTGGTGCCGGCGGTGACCGACGCCCCGAGCAGGGTGACCAGCGTCACCGCGTCCTCGATCGCCTGACAACCGCCCTGCCCGAGGTCGGGGGTCATCGCGTGGGCGCTGTCCCCGATCAGCACCACCCGACCATGAACGAACGAGGCCAGCCGGCCGCCGAGGTCGTGGACGTCGTGATGCAGGACATCCTGCGTTCTGGTCGCGGCGAGCAATTCCGGGATCGGATCGTGCCAACGGCCGAACCGCCGCAGCACCTCGGCATGCTCGTCGGTGGCGGCCGTCCCCGCCGGAACGCTCGCGGTGGCGAACCAGTAGACCCGCCCATCGCGCAGCGGCACACAGCCGAATCGCTCGCCCCTGCCCCAGGTTTCGCCGCCGGACCGCAGCTCGAAGGGTGCGGCGGTGATCCCCCGCCAGCTGGTGTAGCCGGCGTAGCGCACGCCGGGGTCGTCCGGCCAGAGAGCTTGCCGGAGCGGGCTCCGCAGCCCGTCCGCGGCGATGACGAGATCCACTTCGGCGCTGGCCGCACCGTCCGGTCCGGCCCAGCTGACGACGGTGCCGTTGGGTCGTTGCTCGACGCCGAGACAGGTGCTCTGGTACCGGACCGTCCCGGGGGCCAATTCCGCGGTGAGCACCCGCTGCAGATCCGCCCGATGGACAACCGCCAGTTCGGTCCCCGCACCGAGTTGGCCGTCATCCCCCACGGTCGCCCGGATCAACCACTGGCCGGACGGCGTACGAATCCCGGCCGGCGAGCCGGCCCGCGGCGCGCCGCCGATGGCCCGCACCCGTTGTCCCAGAGTCTTCGCGTGTCCCCGAGTCTGCGGGCCGCTGTGGTCGGAGGCGGCGTGCTCCGCTCGACCCACCGGCGCAGCCTGCGCCGCCTGCGTCGCGGGGATCGTACCGAGCGCGCGTAAGGCGTTGCCCCACAACGAGATGCCGGCGCCGGCGGCCGACCCTGGTGCAGACCGTTCCAGCACCGTCACCTGGTGGCCGGCGCGCTGGGCGGCCGCGGCCGCAGTGAGTCCTGCGATGCCCGCTCCGACCACAACGATGCGCACGGTGCGCCTCCTAGGACATCAGCAATCCTCTACAGATGTAGAGTATGCTGGGTCCATCAAGGATGGTCAAGCGGCTGATCGGGGGATGAGGGCGTGGAGCCGGCTCCGCAGCTCGACCGGCGTGCGGCGATGGCGGATGCGGCGATCGCGATCATCGGCAGCAGGGGCATACGCGCGCTGACGCATCGCGCGATCGACCAGGCACTGGCGCTGCCCGACGGGTCGACCTCGTACTACCTGCGGACCAGGCGGGCGCTGCTGGAGCGGGTGGTGGGCCGGCTCGCCGAGCGCACCGAGGACGATCTGCGGGCGGTGCAGGCCACCCCGACAGCCCCCGAGAATGCCGCTCAACCTCATCTGCCCGGCCGTCTGGATGCGTTCTCCGACCGGGCTGGCGCGCTGCTCGACCGGATGATCGGCACCCGCCGATCGGATTCGCTGGCCCGCTACGCATTGACCATCGAGTTGGCCACCGACCCGGTGCTGCACCGGGCGCTGACCGCCGGCCGGCCGCTGCGGGAGATGACCGCCGCTGCGCTCGCCCGGCTGGGCGCGCCCGACCCGGCTACCCAGGCGTTGGACCTGGTCAGCATGACCGACGGGCTGGTGTACGACCGGCTGGTGGGCACCCGCTCGCTGCTCGGGCCCGAACCCGGCACGGCGGACAGCGTGGCGGAACTGGCCCGTGCGGTCCGCACCTACCTGCGCGGGGTTTTCGGATGCTGAACGCCTGTTCCTCCCGGGGACTGTCGGGGTGCCGGGTCATGCTGTCGGCATGGAGTCAACAGGCCTGCTGATCGGTGCGCTGCTGCTGGTGGTCGGGCTGGTCGTCGGCCTGGTGATCGGGCTGGGCATCGGACGGTCATCGCCGCGCGGCGACCGTTCGTCGGCCGAGATGGCCGCGTTGATGGGTCCGGCTTCCGATGCCCTCCGCCGGGTGGAGCAACGGCTTCAGGAGGTGGAACGCGATCGGGTCGGCGCCTACGCGGGGCTCCGGGAGCAGGTGGCCGCCCTGCACCGGGCGTCGACCGAGCTGGGCAGTCAGACCCGGTCGCTGGTCGGCGCGCTGCGGGCACCGCAGGTGCGCGGCCGGTGGGGCGAGGTGCAGCTACAGCGGATCGTCGAGCTGGCCGGCATGGTGGAGCACTGCGATTTCGACACCCAGGTCAGCGCACACGATCCGGCCGTCGACGGCCGCGGGGTGCGGCCGGACATGGTGGTCAGGCTGTCCGGCGGGCGCAGCATCGTGGTAGACGCGAAGGTGCCGTTCGCCGCCTGGCTGGAGGCACTGGACAGCCCGGACGATCGCCGGCGGGCTGCCCTGATGGCGGCGCATGCCAGGGCGGTCCGCGCACACGTGGACGCGCTGGCGGCCAAGTCGTACTGGCGACATTTCCAGCCTGCGCCGGAATTCGTGGTGATGTTCGTCCCCGGCGAGCCGTTGATCGACGCGGCGCTGGCGGTTGATCCGGGCTTGGCCGACCATGCCTTCGGTCGGCACGTGGTCATCGCCACCCCGACCTCGCTGATCGCCCTGCTGCGCACCGTCGCCTTCACCTGGCGTCAGGAGCAGCTGTCCACCTCCGCCGCGGAGGTGCACGCGCTCGGCCGCGAACTGCACGGCCGCCTGGTGACCGTCGGCGGTCACCTGAGCAGGCTCGGGGCTGGACTGGAACGGGCGGTGCTCTCGTACAACCAGACCGTCCGGTCGATGGAAACGCGGGTGCTGGTCACCGCTCGCCGGTTCGCCGATCTCGGCGTCACCGCCGACGAACTGCCCGCCCCCGAACCCGTCGACGTCATGCCTCGGCGCCCCCAGGCGGGTGAGTTCACCGGCGACGTCACGGCTGACACCGGTGCTCCCGCGCAGGTCACGCCGATCGACAGGGCCGCGGGATGGCCGCGGGACGCTACCGTTGACCGGTGACGACGAAAAGTGCGACCCAGTTGTCGCTGGCCGACAGCTCCGTGTTGACCACCGTGCGTGGTTGGCCGTCCTGGGCGGTGGTGCTGCTCGCGGTCGGGCTGACGTTCGCCGGCACCGCGATCGATGGCTTGACCACCGGCGCGCTCAGCTGGGGGCTGCGGATCGGCTTCTACTTCGGCGTGGTCTTCGCCGCCCTGCTGGTCCGGCGCAGGTCCATCTTCACCGCGATGGTCCAGCCGCCCCTTGTGCTGGTCTTCGGCATCGTCGTCGGCGGTTGGCTGTTCACCAACGCCGGTGGGATGTACGGGACCGCGCTGAAGATCATCGGCAGCTTCCCGACGATGGCCATCGGCACGGCGTTGGCGGTGATCATCGGGCTGATCCGCATCGTGGCGCAGCCGCTGCGCGCCACCCGCGATCACGCCGCCAGCGCGGCGTAACGGCCGTGCTGGTCGAGCAGGTTCTGGTGGGTTCCTGACTCCACGACCCGCCCCTGATCCATCACCGCGATCTGGTCGGCGCCGTGCACCGTGGACAACCGGTGCGCGATGGTGATGGTGGTGCGGCCACGGGCCAGGGTGTCGAAGGCCTGCTGGACGGCGCGCTCCGTTTCGTTGTCCAGAGCGCTGGTCGCTTCGTCGAGCACCAGCACCCGTGGATTGCGCAACAGGGTGCGGGCGATCGCGATCCGCTGCTTCTCACCGCCGGAGAACCGGTGTCCGCGGGAGCCGACCATGGTGTCGTACCCCTCGGGTAGGCCGGCGATCAGTTCGTGCACCTGTGCGGCACGCGCGGCAGCCTCGATGTCCTCGTCGGTGGCGTCGGGCCGGGCGTACCGGAGGTTCTCCCGCACCGTGGTGTGCAAGAGGTAGGTCTCCTGACTCACCACGCCCACGATGTCGGACAGATCGGCCAGTTTCATCTCCCGCAGGTCGATGCCGTCGATGGTCACCCGGCCGCCCGTCGGGTCGTGCAGGCGCGCCACCAGGGAGGCCAGAGTGCTCTTCCCCGAACCGGTCTCGCCGACCAGGGCGAGCGTGGTGCCGGCCGGGACATCGAGATTGACGCCGGCAATGGCGGCAGTGTCGCTGCCTTGATAGGCGAAAGTGACGTCCTCGAAACGGACGTGACCGGCGACCCGCCGGGGGTCGACCTCAGCGGGGTTGGCCGGGTCGTCGATGTCGACGGGGAGGTCGAGGTACTCAAAGATCCTGGCGAACAACGCCAGCGAGCTGGTCAGCGAGACGCCGACATTGAGCAGACCCATCAGCGGCCGGAACAGCGCGGCCTGCAGCGCGGTGAACGCGATCAGCGTGCCGATGGTCATGGATCCGGCGGTGATGGGCAAGCCCGCGCTCAGATAGATGACCGCCGGGATCGCCGCGAAGATGACGCTCATCGAGGCCATCCGCCAGCGACCGGCGAGCTCGGAGCGCAGCTCCAGGTCGATCAGCCGCGATGACGACGAGGTGAACCGCTCGACCAGCGAGGGTCCGGTACCCATCGTCTTGCTCAGCTGGACTCCGCTGATCGACAGGCCCTCCTCGATGGTCACGTTGAGGTCGGCCAGCTCGCGTTGCCGTTGCGCGGTGATCTCCCGGCGCATGCCGGCCACCTTGCGGGTGAGGTAGATCGCCGGCGGCATGACGACCAGCGAGATCAACGAGAGCCGCCAGGACAGCGCGGCCATCGCCACCGCTGTCGCGACGGCGGTGGTCAGGTTCGAGGCCACCGAGGTGGCGGTCGAGGTGACGACGGACTGCATGCCGCCGATGTCGTTGGTGATGCGGGACTGCACCTCGCCCGTGCGGGCGTGGGTGAAGAACGCGATGGACTGGCGCTGCAGGTGCGCGAACACATCGGTGCGCAACGAATGCATGACCTGCTGGCCGATGGTGGTGCTGATCCACGTCTGGATGACGCCGAGGGCGGCGGTGATGGCCGCGACGGCGAGCATGCCGGCGACCAGCCAGATCAGCAGGGACAGATCCTGCTGCGGCAGCGCCTGGTCGATGACGGCGCGGAGCAGGAACGGTGACGCCATGGCGACGACGGAGGACGCCACGATGATGCCGACGACGACGATCAACGGCCAGCGGTGGCCGCGGAAGAGCCGCCCGATTCGACGCAGGGACACCTCGCGGGCCTGGGTCTTCTCTGCTGCGGTCACCTCGGACGGGCCGCGACGCCCGGCCGAGCCGGAGGATCTGCCTTGGTGGGCTGTTATGGGTTCCATGGGGAACCACCCCTTCCTGAAAGTCTGAATTATTTACTGAGGTAACCTCACTATGAGGCTACAACAGCAACCCGGCGTACGGTATTCCCGTGACCGAGGACGTGGCGTCGGAGACCGAGAAGCTGTCGGAGTTGTTCTGGTCGGTAGCCCGGCGGCTGCGGCATTCCTCGCGGGAGGCGCTGGCTCCGTGGGACATCGCTCCGTCGCACTCGCGGGCGTTGGGTGTGCTGATGCAGCACCCGGCCCTGCGCCTGTCGGAGCTGTCCGATCACCTGCACATCGCGCCGCGATCGACCACCGACGTCGTCGACGGCCTACAGGAGCGCGGGTTGATCCAGCGCACGCCTGACCCGCACGACCGCCGGGCGATGTTGGTCTCCCTCACTGACGAGGGGCATCGGGTCGGTGAGGCGATCCGGGCGGCACGGGACGCGGACGCCGAGCGGTTCTTTGCTGCGCTGTCCGACGACGACCGCGCCGAGCTGGCTCGGATCCTGCGCACCCTGCGGGGTTAGTGCACCCCCTCAGCGGCCGGCGGGGCGCAGATCCCGGCGCAGTTCCTTGGGCAGCGAGAAGGTCAGCGTCTCGGTCGCGGCGGTGTATTCCTCGACGTCGGGGAACCCGCGCTCGGCAAGGTGGTCCAGCACCCCGGTCACCAGGTCGTCGGGGACCGACGCCCCGCTGGTCACGCCGACGACGTAGACACCGTCCAGCCATTCGTCGCGGATCTCGCTGGCATCGTCCACCAGGAACGACGCTCCGGCGCCGGCCTCGAGCGCAACCTCGACCAGTCGCACCGAGTTGGAGGAGTTGCGCGAGCCGACCACGATCACCAGACCGCACTGGTCGGCGATCTGCTTGACCACCTCCTGGCGGTTCTGGGTGGCGTAGCAGATGTCGTCGCTGGGCGGCGCGACCATCAACGGGAACCGCTTGCGCAGCAGGTCGACCGTCTCCAGCGTCTCGTCCACCGAGAGCGTGGTCTGGGACAGCCAGATCACCTTCTCCGGGTCTCGGACCTGGACGTTCTGCACGTCGGCCTGATCGTTGATGAGTTGGATCGACTCGGGTGCCTCGCCGTGCGTGCCCTCGACCTCCTCGTGCCCGCGATGCCCGATCAGCAGGATGTCGTAGTCCTCCGCGGCGAACCGCTTGGCCTCCTTGTGCACCTTGGTGACCAGCGGGCAGGTCGCGTCGATCACCCGCAACTGCCGGTCGGCGGCCTGTTGGTGCACCGCGGGCGACACCCCGTGCGCGGAGAACACCACCAGCGCTCCCTCGGGAACCTCGTCGGTCTCCTCGACGAAGATCGCCCCGCGGGCCTGCAACCCCGCCACCACATGCTTGTTGTGCACGATCTGTTTGCGCACGTAGACCGGCGGCCCGTACTGCTCCAGCGCCTTCTCCACGGTGACGACCGCGCGGTCCACGCCGGCGCAGTACCCGCGGGGACTGGCCAGCAGCACGCGTTTCGTCGGTCCCGCGACGGCCCCGCCGGGGTGTTCGGGGGTTGGCTGTGGGGTGCTGGCACTCATGATGCTCATGGTAGGGCGGTTGCGGTCGGCCACCGTGCCGATCGGCCGTCCCTGGTGCCGGCGACGCGCATCGCAGCTGTCCGGCTGTCGCCCGGATCAGGCATAAGGCAGGCTGGACCCATGGCCATCACGTTGCCCACCCCGTTGCGGGTCGCCGCCGGCATTGTCGCGAGCGGCATCGAGCTGGTGCGTTCGCTGCCCGAGGAACTTCCGGCGCTGCCGGTGACGCTCGTCGGGAAAGCGATGCAGCTGTCGATGAAGGTCCAGCAGGAGATAGCCGAACTCGCCACCAAGGGCGACGAATTGCTCAGCGGCGTTCTCGGCTCGCCGCAGGAGAACCCACCCTGGGCGCACTTCGACGACGAACCGTTGGCCAAGCCGGTGTCAGCCGCTCCCAGCCCACCGAAGCCGGCCGGCGCCGTGCCGAGCGGTGCGGGATCGGCCAGAGCGGGCGCAGTCAAAGCGGGCATCGTCAAGTCGAGCGCCACCCCCCGGACGACGGCGCGGGTGGCCGAGGGCGGCAAGGCGCCGGTGGTCACTCCGCTGGCCCGCTCGGCCGGCGCGAACGATGACGACGAGCAGAACAAGGACGCCGAGCGCGACAAGGACGCCGCCGTGCGCAAGAGCGCGGGGGCCAAGGACGCCGCAGCGCAGTCCTACACCTCGAAGGTGGGCATCTCCAAGGCCGATTCCTCGGAGGACGACAACACAGATGCCGGTGACGCCTCAGACGCGCCGCCGGGACGGACCGAGGCCGATCACGCCGCCACCTTGGGAGCCGAGTCCTCGAACGGCCGGGCCGGGGCCTCAGCCGACGCACCGGCCGGCGAGCGGGCCGCCGAGCCGGACGCCGAGCCGGACGCCGAGCCGGACGCCGAGCCGGACGCCGAGCCGGACGCCGCAGTCGAGGTCGATGGGACCGACGACACAGACGACACAGACGAGACGGACGCGACGGACGCGACGGATGCGACGGACGCGACGAGACAGACGAGACAGACGAGACAGACGAGACAGACGAGACGGACGACGATGCTCCGGCCGCGCTGCCCGACTACGACCGGATGACGCTCGCCCAAGTGCGCGGCTACCTCCGGAGCCTGTCCGCCACAGAGGTCCAGTCGCTGCTCGACCACGAGCAGTCGGGCGAGAACCGGGCGCCGTTCCTGACCCTGCTCAGCAACCGGCTGGTCACCCTGGAGCACCAGGAATCGTGAGCAACCCCGCCGGGTCGGCGGCCTCGACGCGACCCGCGATGCCGGTCAAGGCCGCCGACACCACCCGGGAGAACCCGTGGCCGGTGCGTGCGCTTGCTCAGCGGATGGTCGAGTACATCGCCAAATCACCGGCGGCCTGGGTGGAGGGCCAGATCGCCCAGGTGGCCGTCCGGTCGGGATCGCAGATGTCCTTTCTCACCCTCCGGGACGCCGCCGTGCCGATGTCGCTGTCGGTGGTGTGCGCCAGGTCCGTGCTGGCCGCGCTGCCTGCCCCGCCGGCCGAGGGTTCCCGCGTCGTCGTGCACGGCAGGTTCGAGTTCTACCCGGCGCGCGGCTCACTGACCTTTCGCGTCGACGAGATGCACCCGGTCGGGCTCGGCGAGTTGCTGGCGCGGTTGGAGCGGCTGCGCCGGCTGCTGGCGGCCGAGGGGTTGACCGCACCGGAGCGCAAGAAACGCCTGCCGTTCCTCCCCGCCGCGGTCGGACTCATCACCGGCCGGGCCAGCGCCGCGGAATCCGACGTGCTGGCCAACGCCAGGGCTCGCTGGCCCGCCGTCCGGTTCCGGGTGGAAAACCCTGCGGTGCAGGGTGTTCTGGCCGTTTCGCAGATCATCGAATCGCTGGCCAGGTTGGACGCCGACCCCGACGTCGAGGTGATCGTGCTGGCCCGCGGCGGCGGCAGCGTCGAGGACCTGCTGCCGTTCTCGGACGAGACGCTGTGCCGGGCGGTCTCAGCGTGCCGCACCCCGGTGGTCGCGGCGATCGGTCATGAGCCGGACCACCCGATCGTCGACGACGTCGCCGACGTGCGCTGCTCCACCCCGACCGATGCCGGCAAGCGGGTGGTGCCGGATGCCGCCGCCGAGCTGCGCCAGGTCGATCAGCTCCGCGGCCGGGCCCGCCGGGCGCTGGCCGGCTGGGTGGCCACGGAGGAGGCCAGGCTCAGGCGGTTGACCTCGGCGACCGTGCTGGCCGATCCGCACTCCCCGATCGCCACCCGGGCGGCCGACGTCGAACGGCTCAGGGACCGCGGCCGGGCCGTGATCGTCACCGCCCTGGAGCGGATCGACCGCGACCTGGCCCATCGCCGGGCGCAACTGTCCGTGCTGGGGCCGGCGGCCACCCTGGCCCGCGGCTACGCGGTCGTCCAGGCCGGCCACCACATCGTGCGGTCGGTGGCCGACGCTCCGGCTGGTGCCGACCTTCGCATCCGGGTGGCCGACGGCGCGGTGCTGGCCCGCAGCGCCGGCGCCGAGACCGAGAAGGGGGACTGACATGACGACATCGCAGAACAGCACGGAGGCAGCCGCGAGTTACGAGCAGGCCCGGGACGAACTCGCATCCGTGGTGGCGCGCTTGGAAGCCGGCGGTCTGTCGCTCGATGAATCCCTGGAACTGTGGGAACGCGGCGAGCACCTGGCAGTGGTGTGCACCCGGTTCCTGGACGGCGCGCGGCAGCGCGTCGAGGATGCCCTGCAGCGCAGCGCCGAGAATGCGGAATCGTCAGACGAATGAGCGGTGGCGGCCAACCCGGAGGTCAGGATCGGCCGACTCCCGACGGCATCAGGCCGAACCCCAGCGGAACGTCACCGGGATCGGTGCCGAGCTGGACGATGTGGTTGTCCGCGTCGACGAACACCACCCGGGGTGAGAAGGTGCGGGCCTCGGCGTCCTCGAGCATCCCGTAGCCGATGATGATCACCACGTCACCGGGGTGGACGTGGTGGGCGGCCGCGCCGTTGATGCCCACCGTGCCGCGACCGCGCTCGCCGGCGATCAGGTAGGTGGTCAGCCGGGCGCCGTTGGTCACGTCGACCACGTCCACCTGTTGGCCCGGCAGCAGATCCGCGGCATCCAGCAGGTCGGCATCGATGGTGATGGAGCCGACGTAGTGCAGGTCCGCCGC
Source organism: uncultured Actinomycetota bacterium (assembly GCA_963709895.1). GTDB lineage: Bacteria > Actinomycetota > Actinomycetes > Mycobacteriales > Nakamurellaceae > Nakamurella. The sequence goes on from CAVPYD010000029.1 coordinate 830,568, forward strand.
GGTCACGGTGGCACGGTGGATCTTGCCGAGCAGCATCGGACGGAGCATCGGTGCGCCTCCAGCAAGATGGATGTCCCGGAAATGTGACGACGCACGAACGCGTCCACACAAGGATCACACGCCTGCGGGCGCCGCACGGGTGAATGTGGTCACAGACCAGGCACAGACCGAGGATGTCAGCCGCGTCCGACGTAGGGCATCTTCGTCGCCATCACGGTCATCGTGGCCACGTTGGAGTCCAGCGGCAGCCCGGCCATGAACACCACTGCCCGGCCGACGTCCGCGACGTCCATCCTGGGTTCGGCCCGGATCGACCCGTCGGCCTGCTGCAGCCCCTGCGCCATCCGGGTGGTCATGTCGGTGGCCGCATTGCCGATATCGATTTGCCCGCAAGCGATGTCGTAGGGCCGTCCGTCGAGCGCGGTGGATTTGGTGAGCCCGGTGATGGCGTGCTTGGTGGCGGTGTAGCCGATCGAACCCGGCCGCGGCGCATGCGCGGAGATCGAGCCGTTGTTGATGATCCGGCCGCCCTGCGGATCCTGGCGGCGCATCACCCGGAACGCCTCCCTGGTGCACAGGAACGCCCCGGTGAGGTTGACCGCGACGATCGCGTTCCAGTCCGCCAGGCTGACCTCGTCCGGGTCGCCGGCCGGCAGCGACCGTCCGGCGTTGTTGAACAGCAGGTCGACCCGGCCGTACCGCTGCACGGCCAGGTCGAAGAGCGCCACCACCGAGGCCTCGTCGGTGACGTCGGTGGGCACCGGGTCGAGCCCGCCCGGCAGCTCGTCGCCCCGCGCGGCCACCGCGTCCAGCGCCTCCGGTCGACGGCCGGCGAGCGTCACCTGCCAGCCGTCGCCGGCCAGCGCCAGCGCGGCGGCGGCGCCGATCCCGCTGCCCGCTCCGGTGACGACGGCGATCCTTCGTGCCGGCTGGGTCATCGGCTCACTCCCTTACCTGTTCGCGGCTGACCGCGTCGCTTCTCCGGTGGCCCGGCTCGCGCCGGCCCCGCCCCGGTGGCATCGTCCACCCGAGCGACCCAGCAGAACAGGAGGGGACCCGTCGTGCCCGTCGAGCAGGAGCTGATCCCGTACCCGGACCCGTCGGTCAAGGTGCTCGACCCGCGGTTCGCGGCCTACCGGCTGAGCAACGCCGCGATCGAGCGGCTCGCCACCGGGTTTCGCTGGACGGAGGGGCCGGTGTGGTTCGGCGACCACCGTTGCCTGCTGTTCAGCGACATCCCGAACGACCGCATCCTGCGCTGGGACGAGGCCAGTGGCGCGGTCACCGTGTTCCGCGCGCCGTCGGACAATGCCAACGGCAACACCAGGGACCGTTCGGGCCGGTTGGTCTGCTGCGAGCACCTGACCAGGCGGGTGACCCGCACCGAGTTCGACGGGTCGATCACCGTGCTGATGGATCGGTTCGAGGGCAACCGACTGAACGCGCCGAACGACGTGGTGGTGCACTCCGACGGATCGGTCTGGTTCAGCGATCCCGGCTACGGGATCCTGTCGGACTACGAGGGACGACGCGCCGAGTTCGAGTTGCCGACCGCGGTCTACCGGCTCGACCCGGACAGCGGTGAGGCCACCGCGGTGCTGACGGACCTGCAGCGGCCCAACGGCCTGTGCTTCTCCCCCGACGAGACCCGGTTGTACGTCGTGGATTCCGGGCCCAAGCCGGGCATCATCGCGGCCTACGACGTCACCGACGGGAAGCTCGGCGCCGGAACGGTTTTCGTGGACATGGCGCCGGGCGGCTCGGATGGCATCCGGTGCGACGTCGACGGCAACCTGTGGGCGGCCGCGGGTGGGGTGGGCCCCGGCTACAACGGGGTGCACGTGTTCGACCCCGACGGCACGATGATCGGCCGGATCGAACTGCCGGAGGGCTGCGCCAACCTGTGTTTCGGTGGCGCGGCGAAGAACCGCCTGTTCATGACGGCCGGGCAGTCGGTGTACTCGCTGTACGTCAACGCCCGCGGCTGCTGAGCCGGCGGCAGCGGATAGCCTGCCCGGATGGATCCGGTCGCCGCGCTCAGACGGATCGCCTTCCTGCTCGAACGTCAGGCAGGCTCCCACCTACCGGGTGAAGGCGTTCCGCACGGCCGCCGCCACCCTCGGCCGGCTGTCCGCCGACGACATCGAGAAGCGTTCCCGCACCGGCACTCTCACCGACCTTGCGGGCATCGGCCCGAAGACGTCGGCGGTCGTCACGCAGGCGCTGGCCGGCCGGATCCCGGACTACCTGGCGGACCTGGAGCCCACCGCCGGACCGCTGGCCGACGGCGGCGAGCAGATCCGGGATGCGCTGCGCGGTGATCTGCATGCGCACAGCGACTGGAGCGACGGCGGCAGCCCGATCCAGGAGATGGCCGTGACGGCCGTGGAGATCGGCCATCGAGTACCTGGCGCTCACCGACCACTCGCCGCGGCTGACGGTGGCCAACGGGCTGACCGCGGAGCGGCTGGAGCAGCAGCTGGACATCGTCGCCGCCCTGGACCGGCAGCTGACCAGGCACGCGGGCGGGTTCCGGCTGCTGTCCGGCATCGAGTGCGACATCAACGAGGACGGCACGCTGGACCAGACCGACGAGTTGCTCGGCCGGGTCGACATCGTGGTCGCGTCCGTGCACTCCAAGCTGCGCTCGGACCCGGTGACGATGACCCGCCGGATGCTGGCGGCCATCGAGAACCCGCACACCGACATCCTGGGCCACTGCACCGGTCGGCTGGTCACCGGCGGGCGCGGCGTCCGGCCGGAGAGCCGGTTCGACGCCGACGCGGTGTTCGCGGCCTGCGCCGAGCACGGCGTCGCGGTGGAGATCAACAGCCGGCCGGAGCGGCTGGACCCGCCCCGCCGGCTGCTGCGCCAGGCGGTCGAGGCGGGCTGCCTGTTCAGCATCGACACCGACGGCCACGCCCCCGGCCAGCTCGACTGGCAGCCCTACGGCTGCGCGCGGGCGGAGGAGTGCGGGGTGCCGGTCGACCGGATCGTGAACACCTGGCCGGTGGCGGACCTGCTGGACTGGGCCCGCGGGTAGGCGGGTCAGCCGGCCGCGGTGGCCTGCGCCAGCGTCCGGAAGTCGTCGGGGGTTGCGGTCCCGGTGATCAGGAAGGTGACCGCGTCATCGGTGCCGTCGGTCCGGAACCAGGCCGCCTCGCCGCGCCGTCCGGTCGTCACGGTCCATTCCGCGCCGCCGACCTGCTCGGTGCCGCCGGCCGTCCGGGTTTCGCCGCCGCCCAGCTCGGCGTCGAGCACCTTGGGCACCGGACCGGACGACTCGACGAGCGTGATGTACCGGCCTTCGGGGGTCAGCCAGCCGCCGCGCACCGCGGGCGGCCCGCCGTCCGCTGCTCCCGGGCCTGTGCCGGTCGACGGATCGGTGAAGGAGAACGAGTTCGGGTGCCAGTCGGCGGGCAGCCCGGGCGGGATGACGACGGTGAACCCCACCAGCGGTTCGGCGCGCTGGAAACCGCCGGTGATGTCCGCGGTCGGGGTCTCGCCCTCGGTCGCCTGGCCCGGCGAGAAACTGATGCCGCCGTACATGCCGACCAGGATCAGGGCGACGACAGCCACCAGACCCAGGGAAAGGGCCATGTCACGCAGGGTCTTCTGCCGCCGGTCTGCCACACCGACCATGGTGACACGTCGCCGACTCTGATCTGATGGGTGGTCTGATGTCCGAGATCGCTCAGCGGCCCCGACGTCTCCGGCGAGAGGCACCGCAGGATGCGGAACAGTGCCGAAACAGGGAGGTATCACCCATGAAGTACATGATCATGCTGTACGGCTCGCAGCAGGACTACGACGCGATGGTGGGCAAGAGCACCGACCAACCGGCGTGGACGCCCGACGATTTCAGCGCGATGGCCACGTTCATGGAGAAGTGGAACAACGAGCTGGTCGAGTCCGGGGAGTTCGTCGACGCCCGGGGGCTGGCCGAACCGGTGCACACCCGCAGGGTCGGCCTGCAGAACGGGGTCAGGGTCGTCACCGACGGTCCGTACGCGGAGACGCAGGAGGTACTCGCCGGGTACACGATCGTCGAGTGCGACAGCTTCGACCGGGCCACCGAGATCGCCGACAAGCTGGCGGACTGCCCACCCGGGCCGGGAAATCCGCAGAACCTGTACGTGGACATCCGGCCGATCGCGGACGGTCCCGGCGAGTTCGAGGGCTAGCCATCCGGTGACGGATGACACCGCGGCAACGCTCGAGGACCTGCTGCGCCGGTTGGCGCCGCAGGTCCTCGGCGCCGTGGTGCGTCGCTACGGGAACTTCGACGCCGCCGAGGACGCGGTCCAGGAGGCGTCGATCGCGGCCGCCGCGCAGTGGCCGCGGGACGGGCTGCCGGACAACCCGCGCGGCTGGCTGATCACCGTGGCTGCCCGCCGGTTGACCGACCTGCTGCGCAGCGAACAGGCGCGGCGGCAGCGGGAGGGCACCGTGGCGACCTGGACGCTGCCGGAGAACTGGTTGGCGCCGGCCGCCGATCGCGGGCTGGCGGGTGACTCGACAGCGGACGGACCAGGCGCGGCCGACAGCGACGACACGCTCATCCTGCTGTTCCTGTGCTGCCACCCGGCGCTGCGCCCCGCGTCGCAGATCGCCCTGACCCTGCGGGCCGTCGGCGGGCTGAGCACCGCGGAGATCGCCAGGGCGTTCCTGGTGCCGGAGCCGACGATGACCCGGCGCATCACCCGGGCCAAGAAGAGCATCAAGGACAGCCGCATCCCGTTCGGCATGCCACCCGCCGCCGAACGCGCGGATCGGCTCGGCGCGGTGCTGCACGTGCTGTACCTGATCTTCAACGAGGGCTACGTCAGCACCTCGGGACCGAGCCTGCGCCGCGCCGACCTGTCGGCCGAGGCCATCCGGCTCGACCCGGATCGTGCACCGGCTGATGCCGGACGACGTCGAAGTGACCGGCCTGCTCGCGCTGATGGTGCTCACCGACGCCCGCCGCGCGGCGCGCACCGACCGCCGACGGTGCACTGATCCCGATGGCCGAGCAGGACCGAAGCCGTTGGGACACCGGGGATATCGCCGAAGGAGTTGCGCTGATCAGCGACGCACTGCCGCGCGGCCGGCCCGGCCCGTACCAGCTGCAGGCGGCGATCGCCGCCATCCACGACGAGGCGCCGAGCGCCGAGGCCACCGACTGGCCGCAGATCCTGGCGCTCTACCAGCTGCTCCTGCAGCTCGACGACAACCCGGTGGTCGCGTTGAACCACTCCGTCGCGGTCGCCATGGTGCGTGGCCCGGCCGCCGGTCTGGTGATCCTGGACGAACTGGCCACCGACGAACGCATCGCCGGGGACCACCGGCTGCATGCTGTCCGTGCCCACCTGCTGGAGCTGGCCGGCGACCAGCGCGGCGCGCGCGAGTCGTACCGGGTGGCGGCCGGCCGCAGTACCAGCGTCCCGGTACAGCGCTACCTGTACGGCCGGGCGGCGCAGGCTGGACACCGAGTGTGACCGAGAACGTCGACCGCCCACTGGTCCCGCGGCGAGTCGCCCCGATAGCGTGGCCAGCATGGCTGAACACAACGGCGTGAGCACTGCAGACATCGGACTACCGCATCGAGCACGACACGATGGGCGAGGTCCGGGTGCCGCGGAACGCGAAGTACCAGGCGCAAACCCAGCGGGCGCTGGAGAACTTCCCGATCTCGTTGCGGCCGTTGGAGCGTGCCCAGATCCGTGCGCTGGCACTGATCAAGGCGGCGGCGGCGACGGTGAACGCCGAGCTGGGCGTCGTCGAGCAGGAGATCGCCGACTCGATCGTGGCCGCCGCGCAGCGGGTGGCCGCCGGCGACTTCGACGCGGACTTCCCGATCGATGTGTTCCAGACCGGCTCGGGCACCAGCTCGAACATGAACACCAACGAGGTGCTGGCCACCCTGGCCACCGAGTCGCTCGGCCGCAAGGTCCATCCGAACGATCACGTCAACGCCTCCCAGTCCTCCAACGACGTCTTCCCCACCTCGATCCACGTGGCCGCCACCGAGGCGATCGTCCGGAACCTGATCCCCGCGATGCTGCACCTGGCCACCGCACTGGAGACCAAGAGCGTCGAATGGGCCGCCGTGGTCAAGTCCGGGCGCACCCACCTGATGGACGCCACCCCGGTGACGCTCGGCCAGGAATTCGGCGGCTACGCGGCCCAGATCCGTTACGGCGTCGAACGTCTGAATTCCACCCTGCCGCGGCTGGCGGAGCTGCCGCTGGGCGGGACCGCCGTCGGCACCGGGATCAACACCCCGCCCGGCTTCCCCGCCGCGGTGATCCTGCACCTCGCGCACGAGCTGGATCTGCCGTTCACCGAGGCCCGCAACCACTTCGAGGCACAGGGCTCACGCGACGCGCTGGTGGAGGCCTCCGGCCAGCTGCGGGTGATCGCGGTGAGCCTGACCAAGATCTGCAACGACATCAGGTGGATGGGCTCCGGACCGCGCGCCGGGCTCTCCGAGATCCGCCTGCCCGACCTGCAGCCCGGTTCGTCGATCATGCCGGGCAAGGTGAACCCGGTGCTGCCGGAGGCGAGCCTGATGGTCGCCGCCCAGGTCATCGGCAACGACGCGACTGTCGCGTTCGCCGGATCACAGGGCAACTTCGAACTGAACGTCATGTTCCCGGTGATCGGCCGCAACCTGCTGGAGTCGATCCGGTTGCTGTCCAACGCCACCCGGACGCTGGCCGACAAGTGCATCGACGGCATCGAGGCCGACGTCGAGCGCTGCCGGTACTTCGCCGAGTCGTCGCCGTCGATCGTCACCCCGCTGAACAAGTACATCGGCTACGAGGAGGCCGCCTCGATCGCCAAGCAGGCGCTCAAGGACGGCAAGACCATCAAGACGGTGGTGCTGGAACGCGGGCACGTGTCCGCCGGCCGGCTGACCAGCGAACAGCTGGACGCGGCGCTGGACGTGCTGTCCATGACGCACCCCTGAACCGAACGCCGGTCAGCGCCCGTCAACGCCGGGGCGGCTCCGGCGGGTCGTCGTCGGGACCGTCGTTGCCGGTGTCGGTGTCGTCGAAGTCCGGTGTCCACGCCGAGGTTCCGGTGCCGTCGGTCCCGGCTGGCGGCACCGGCGGGAGCGGACCGGTCGGTCGGTCCGCCGGCCGGATGGCCTGCGTCGGGGGGCCACCCTGCGGGCCGGTGGGTGGGCCGGTCGGCGGACCCCACCCGGGACCGGGCGGGTAGCCACCGGGAGGTCCGAGCACCTCGGTCGGGCCGGCGTCCTGGCCCGAATAGAGCTGCGGGTTGTCCGGATGATCACGTCCGGCCAGCAGACCGTAGGGATCCTGCCCCGGCGGCGGCCCACCCGACGGTGACCCGACCGGCGGCAACAGCACGGTTTGCGCATCGGAACCCGCCGGACCCGGGTACCCCGTTGCCTTTTCCTGTGCCGCGGCGGCGGCGAGATCGGCCTCGTCCTTCTCGCGCTGTTCCTGCTGCTTGCGCCGCCACACGATCACCCCGGTGATGATTCCGGCGATCACCACGACGGCGATGAGCAACCACAACCACCACAGGCTGGCGGCGTCCGACTCGTCCGACGGCGTGACGGCGCTGGTGGTGACCACGGTCGGCGAGGCCGGCGCCGAACTGCTGGCCGGCGCGCTGCTGGATTCGCTCGGGCTCGGCGTCGGCGACGGCGTCGGGCTCGGCGTCGGGCTGGGTGAGCTGACCGGCGCCGCTGTCACCTGGAAGCTGGCCACCCCGACGGTGCCGGAGCTCTGCCCGATCGCCTCGAGGCGGTGGGTGCCGGCGATGGTGTCGGCCGGCACGGTGAACTCCGCCTGGGCAACCCCGGCCGCGCTGGCGGTCACCGGGGGTAGCGCGGTCTCCAGGGAGAACAGCGTCAGTTTGACCTGCTCGCCGGCCTGAAAGCCGGAGAAGACGACGATCTGGTTCTGGCCGGCCACCACTGTCGGCGACGCGATGAGTTCGGGCTTCGCCGTGGTCGGCACGGTCGGCTGAGTCGGCTCGGTCGGCTGGGTCGGCGCGGTGCTGCTGGAGGTGACCGGCGGTGCGAACGTCAGCGGGACCTTGTTGTCCTCGGAGCGGACGGAGTCGTCGTCGCTGGCGGTGTAGAGCGAGCAGCGGCCGGTCACGCAGTTGGGGTTGCCCTCGATGACGGACGGCAGCACCAACTCGACCTGGAAGGACCCGTTGGCATCCCAGGTGGTGATGTGCGCCCAGGCGCCGGTGGTGTTCCCGTCCGGAATCGGGCCGCCAACGCAATCGGACAGGTCGGCCGGAGCAGTGCCGTCCGCGCACACCGCGACGTACAGGCCGTGGTCGGTGGCGAACCCGCTGCCGGCGACGTTGATCGTCGCCCCGACGGCGGCGAGATCGTTGACCGGGTCGACGGTCAGGGTTCTGCTGCCGCTGGTCACGGTCGTCGGCGCGGCGGCCAGTTGTTCGGGAAGCTGGGCCGGCGCCGCCACAGCGGCGGCCGAGGTGGTCCGTGCGGCGTCCGGGGCGGCCTGCGCCGGTGCCAGGCCCACCAGCGCCAACGCACCGGCGAGGGTGGTCGCCGCCAATCCGGCAGCGATTCGACCTGTCCGCATCGATTCCTCATCTCGGCTGTACGGGGCGCTCGTCCGGGAGTCCCCCGTGCCACTGTGCCGGTCAGGGCAGCCCGGTGCACGCCGACACGAGGGGCGCGCGGGGATCAAGCCTGGCGGTGGCCGACGAGCAGGTGATGCGGATGAATCCGGCCACGGTCCAGCCGGCGGCGCGAGGTGACCAGTCCTTCCTCGGCCAGCCATCCGGCCATCACCTCAGGATCGACGAACTCGAACCGGTCCCGGGTGCGGGTCCCCGGGACGGCGGCGCGCTCCCCCGCGGGGGTGGACGCTCGCTGGGTGATGCCCAGCACGGACACCGCCATGGTCTCCTGTGCGGTGTTCCATGCCGCCTTCCATCGTGGTGTCGGGCTCATTTCCTTGATCACCAGCCGACCGCCGGGGGTCAGCTCGCCGGCTGCCTCGACGAGCAGCCGGCGCTGTTGCGTGGCGGGCAGCAGGTAGAGCACGTCCACCATCACGATGGCGTCCCACGGCCCGGACGGAACGGCGCCGGACGGGGTGCGGTCGAACTCGAGGTCGGCGGCGACGCGGCCGGCTACCACCGTGGCCACCGCGATCTTCTGCTCGTCGATGTCCACCCCGCGCACCGTGCGCGCAGAACTGCCCAGTGCGGCGTACACGCTGAAAAGGCCGTGCCCGCAACCAATTTCGAGTACCCGACCGGCGTCCGGCAGGGCCGCGGCGATCGCCGGGAACGGCGCGCTGAACCAGCGCACCCAGGCGTGCAGGCGCACCGCGGCGCGCTGCTCGGCGTACGCCGCCAGCGCGGCCCGGCCGGCGGCGTCGGGTCGGCGCGGAGTACGGGACCCACCAGCGGCGCCGCCCGGGTTCCAGAGGTTGGTGTTCATCCGGCGGGCGGTCGCGCCGTCAGGTCGGCAAAGGTACCGAGCCGGAAGCCGCGGGTGTCGATGAGCGACCGGGTCCGCGGTGCGAGCAGCATGGCCAGTTCGTCGGCCCAGCGGTACCCCCAGGAGAACCGGGCCAGACCGGGATCGCCGGCCTCGCCGGGATGAACGTTGATCTCCACCGAGCCGCTGCCGTCCGGCGGATCGGCCGCCTTCGGTATCGCCGGCAGCGTGGTCAGTGACGCCTCGAAGCGCGCCGCGTCGAAAGCCCCGGCCTCGTCCAGCCCGGTGTAGTCGTCCGTGGTGGCCAGCCCGGCGGTCGCCAGCCTGCGCCGGAGCCGGCCGGCCAGCGCGTTCACCCCGAAGCCGACCGGCAGCGTGCGATGACTGACCGGGGTGCGGACCGCCGGGATCCGCTTCCCGCCTGGCCAGTTCGGTGACCACCCGGCCACCGCCGGCCACAGGTGGACGTGCTGGTGGGTGTCCAGGTGCGAGACATGCACGCCGGCGGCACGAATCCGCTGCAGCTGTGCGGTGAACTCCCTGCCGCACGTCGTCCGGGTCGATCCGACGGGCCAGGCCGCGCGCGATGACCGTGCGGTAGGTGAGCGGGAACCGGCCCCGCTTGTCCACCAGCGTCGGAATCTCCCGCTGGGTGAGCAGCGGCGGATCCTCGCCGACCATGGCCAGGTGCGCGCCGGCGTCCAACCCGGGAGCGTCCCGCAGCACCCGGACCGCGGACCCGAAAGCCCGGCCGACCGCGAGCAGCGAGGTCGACGTCACCACCCCTTCCGCATGACCGCGGGCGATCGCCCGGCACACGCCGTCGGTGAGCCCGAGGTCGTCGGCGGAGATGATCAGCAGCCGGCTCATTCCGGCTGCGACTGGCGGTGGATCGCCTGGTCAGGCCTGCCCTGTTCGGGGATCCCGGGCTGTGCGGTCGCGTGCGGCGCGGTGCCCGATTTCCGGTCGGCCGGTCTCGCGGTGGTTGGACTCGCAGTGGTTGGACTCGCAGTGGTTGGTCGCGCAGGTGTTGGTCTCGCGGTGGGTGGTCGCACGGTGCTCGGTGTCGCGACCGGCCGGACCGATCTCAGTTCCTTGCGCAGCCGCACCATCTCGGTCAGCATCCCCTTGATCACCGCCGGCGAGGACAGCGTCGACACGCCCCTGGTCCGCGGGAAGTAGTCGACCCCGATCTGCACGATGCAGAATCCGGCCCGCTGCGCCCGGACGACCAGCTCGGCGTCGATGAACGACCCCTCGCTGGACAGCGTGATGTGGTCGAGCACGCGTCGCCGGCACAGCTTGAACGCGAAGTTGACGTCCCGTAGCCGGGTTCCGAAGGACAGTTGGATCAGCCAGTTGTAGGTCCAGGAGTACACGGCCCGACGCAGGCCCTCCCCGGTCCGGTCGAACCGGTAGGCGCTGACCATGTCCGCCTCATAGTCCCGCAGCACCCGGATCGCCCGGACCAGTTCCACCATCTCGAAGGGCAGGTCGGCATCGGTGTACAACACCAGATCGCCGGTGGCGGCCGTCAGACCGGTCTTGATGCTGCCGCCGAGTTTGCGATTCTGCGCATGATGGACGACCCGGATGTGGGTGTCGACCCGCGTCAATTCGTCGGCATATTCGCCGGTGTTGTCGGTGGAGGCGTCGTCGACCACGATGATCTCGTAGTCGCCGATCTCCTTGTTGTCGACCAGTTGCTCGCAGATTTCCTGCGCGGCCCGGACGGCGCGGTGAATGTACTGCTCCTCGTTCCACATCGGGAAGAAGATCGTCAGTTTCTCGAATCGCTCGCGCAGCAGTACCTCGCTCATGAAACCTCCACCCCACGGGCATAGAACGCCGTCGCCACCATCAATCCCGCCCCCAATACGACGAGCACCGCAACCCGAAACCATCTCGGCGCACGGCAGGCCAGGAAATCACCCGCCGCGGCAATCACCGGGAACGCGACAAGAACATAGCGCCCCGTCCCCATGAAATCCTTGGTACCCAGCAGCGGAATCGCCAGCACGACCACGGAATACGCGGCATAACCCCACCCGAATCGACGCCAGACCCGGCGCAGCAGCAGCACCGCGAACAGGCACATCACCGCCTGTGCGGTGGTCCGGATCGCGACATCCACCGGCCCGAACACCATCGTGCCGATATAGACCACCTTGAACCAGGTGTGCGGCCCACTGCCCTGGTTCCAGCCCGGCGCCGCCTGCACGGAGACGAAGGCGAGCGGGTCGCCGAATTGGACCCACAGGTAGATGCACCAGGCGGCCAGTCCCAGGCCGGAGACCAGAACGCCCGCCTCCCGCCAGCGGACGGCCGGAACGGCCCGCACCAGCTCGCGCCAGCGTGGATGACGGGGACCGGCCGACTCTTCAGAGAGCTCCGGCTGCGCGCCGGGCGCCTGATCGTCGGGCTGCTGATCGGCGGGCGCCTGCCCGGCGGCCGCCAGGGCCCTGTGCTCGGCAAGCATCTCGAGCATCCGGACAACGAGTCCCACCGCGACCGCGATTCCCACCGGCCGCCCTGCGGTGGCCAGCGCGCCGACGAGGCCGGCCAACCAGTAATGCCGCCGCTCCAGCAGCATGAACGATCCGATCGCGGTGAGCAGGAACAGCGACTCGCCGTACATCGCGCCGTACAGGTAGAACGCGTACGGGTACAGCAACAGCACGGCGATCGCGGTGACCGCACCGGCGCGGGGCAGCCGGCGCCAGACCCACCGGGTGAACAGCACCGCGCACGCCGCGCCGCAGACGACCGCGATCAGCGAGCCGGCCAATTGGTCGTCACCGATCAGGGCTCCGACACCGCGAACGGTCATCGGGTATGTCGGGAAGAACGCGATCGGCGACTGCGTACCCGGGATGTAGTAATAGCCGGACTTCGCGATGGCGTAGTACCAACCGGAGTCGTTGGAGAACCAGCCGTCCAGCCAGACCGGCCCGTCCAGGTAGCCGTATCCCTGCGGCCGCACCACGTCCCGGGTGGCCAGCGTCACCACCAGGGTCAGTACTCCGGTGATGCAGGCGAACACCGCCAGCACCGCAAGGGTGGGCGGTCGGCCGGTGGCAACGGCCGCAGGGGTGCGAACCGTCGGGCTGGGAGAGCCCACCTCACCTCCCGAACAGCCGCCTCCCATCCATGACAAATGGGACGAAGGCATTAGCGTACTCAGCGGCGGGACAATCCGACGCCACACCGACGGCTGGCGGCCAACGTGGTGCAGGGGGTCAAGAGGTGTACCTGGCGTTGCTCGGAGTCGGCGCCGCGGCGCTCTGCTCCGGTGGTGCCGCGGTCCTGCAGGCATCCGCTGTCCGGCGACTGCCTGCGGCGTCCGCGGTGAACGCCGGGTTCGTGGTCCGACTCGCCCGCAGCCCGCGGTACCTGCTGGCGCTCGCCCTGGTGTTTGCCGGCTTCGGTCTGTCGGTCATTGCGCTGCGCAGCCTCCCGCTGTTCGTGGTGCAGGCCGGCCGCGCGTCGAGCCTGGCCGTCACCGCGGTGCTCGCCGTGCTGACCTTGGGCGTCAGGCTGCGAAGACATGAGGTGCTGGCGCTGATCGGCATCGGCGCCGGCCTCGTCGCGCTGGCGCTGGCCACCGGGCCGCAGACCGCGGCCGAGGTCGGCATCGTCACCAGACTCGCGCTGCTCGGTGGAGTGGCGCTCGCGGGTGTCGCGGCCGCCGGCGCGCTGCGGATCCGGCCCGCCGCCCGATCAGGGGTGACCCTGGCCGTGCTTGCCGGACTGTGCTTCGGGCTGCTCGCCGTCGGCGCGCGGGTCGTTCGCGGCTTCACCGTCGGGGTACTCGTCACCGACCCCGCGGCGTGGGTGATGGTGGCCGGGGGCGGCCTTGGCCTGCTGCTCGGCGCGGCGGCGTTGCAGCGGGCGAGCGTGGTGACCGTCACCGGCGCGATGGTGGCCACCGAGACCCTGATCGGCGCCGGTCTCGGCGTGCTGCTGTGCGATGACCGACCGGAACCCGGCGGCACACCGGCGGCGCTGACCGGGTTCGCCCTGGTACTGGCCGGCGCGCTGGTGCTGGCACGGTTCGGCGCGCCGGCGCCGGACGAACAGGGACACGAAGAACCCGCGACCCTGCCCATCGCCTGATCGCCGGCTCCCCTTGGTTGACTCAGGCGTCAGGCCAGGTCCGGCATCTCCAGCATCTCGGTGACCAGGGCCGCGATCGGTGACCGCTCGGACCGGGTGAGGGTGACGTGGGCGAACAACGGATGCCCCTTCAGCGTCTCGATCACGGCCGCGATCCCGTCGTGCCGCCCCACTCGCAGGTTGTCCCGCTGCGCGACGTCGTGGGTGAGCACCACCCGCGAGTTCGTCCCCAACCGGGACAGCACCGTCAGCAACACGTTGCGCTCCAACGACTGTGCCTCGTCGACGATGACGAACGAGTCGTGCAGCGATCGGCCCCTGATATGGGTGAGCGGCAGTACCTCGAGCATCCCGCGGGCGATGACCTCCTCGATGACCTGCGGCGAGGCCACCGCGGACAGGGTGTCGAAAACCGCCTGTGCCCATGGCTGCATCTTGTCGTTCTCGCTGCCCGGCAGGTAGCCCAGCTCCTGCCCGCCGACGGCGTACAGCGGCCGGAACACCACGACCTTGCGATGCGCACGGCGTTCCATCACCAGTTCCAGCCCGGCGCAGAGAGCCAGCGCCGACTTCCCGGTGCCCGCCCTGCCGCCGAGCGAGACGATGCCGATCTCCTCGTCCATCAGCAGGTCGAGGGCGATCCGCTGCTCGGCGGACCGGCCGCGCAGCCCGAACGCCTCCTTCTCGCCGCGCACCAGCCGGATCTGCTTGCCGGGCGTCACCCTGCCCAGCGCCGAGCTGCTCGGGGTGACTAGCTTGACCCCGGTGTGGCACGGCAGCTCGCGGGCGCTGTCCGCGTCGATGAGACCGGTGTGGAACAGGGTGTCCACCTGCTCGGTGGTCACCGGCAGTTCCGCCATGCCGGTCCAGCCGGACGGGACGATGTCCTGCGCGCGGTACTCGTCCGCCGTCAGCCCGACCGCCGATGCCTTGACCCGCAGCGGCATGTCCTTGGACACCAGCACCACCGACCCCGCCGGCCGCTCCCGAGCCAGGTTGAGCGCACAGGCCAGAATTCGAGAGTCGTTGCTGTCATTGCGGAATCCAGCGGGAAGCACCGTCGCATCGGTGTGGTTGAGCTCGACGTGCAGGGTGCCGCCGGACAGCGCGGCAGTACCGTCAGTGCCGTCGGACCCGTGCTGAGTCCCGTGCTGTGTCCTTTCCGAGGCCGCCATCCCGCCGACCGGCACGGGTGAGTCCAGTCGCCCGTACTGCACCCGCAGGTCGTCCAGGATGCGCAGCGACTGGCGGGCGAAATAGCCCAGCTCGGGGTGATGCCGCTTGTCCTCCAGCTCGCCGATCACCACCAGTGGCAGCACGACCTCATGTTCGGCGAACCGATTCAGCGCCCAGGGGTCAGAGAGCAGGACCGAGGTGTCGATGACATAGGTGCGGCGGCCGGGCGGACCGGAAGCACCGGCTTCGGCCGGCCGATCGGCGTGCTGAGACTGGTCGGACTGATCCGGGACGTCAACGATGTCGTGCTGGCCGTGCGAGAGCGAGGGGTCTGCGGCGGATCGACGTGTGGCCACGAGCGGCTCCCTGGCGAACGCGTGGTGACGCGCCCGCTTCCTCGAGAAGGGCCGGCGGTGTCCCTATTCCCGCGGTGACAGCGTCCGCGGACACGGGGGCCTGACGCCGACCCCCTCGTGCTCGGTGCTGCAGTTGCGGCACGCACGATCGGGGCCTCCCGGATGAGCCGTTGCTGTACGGCTCACGTTTCGGACGTTACCCGCGCTGACAACCTGTTCTGATCCAACACGCAAACAATCACGTGAACATCGGATGTCGGCATTGTTAGGTCCAGTTGTTGGGCCTGGTTGTCAGGCCCGGCTGTCAGGCGCGGGGTGAACGTCAGGCCGTGCTCTCCGGCGCTGTTGCCGGCCGGTCGACCGCGGCGGTCCCCATGGCCCGCGGCAACACCACGGTGATGGTCAGCCCACCGCCACTGCTGTGCGAGGCCATGATCCGGCCGCCGTGCGCGCGGACGATCGCGGCGACGATCGACAATCCCAGGCCGGTTCCGCCCTTCTCCCGGCTGCGCGAGGCATCGACCCGGTAGAACCGGTCGAACAGCCGCTCGAGGTCCTCGTCCCGGACACCGGGCCCGTTGTCACTGATGATGACGGCGATCTCGTCGGATCCCGGCAGCACCGAGACGGTGGCCACCGTGCCCTCGTCGGTGTGGGTCCGGACATTGGCCAGCAAGTTGGCGAACAGCTGGTGCAGCCGCAGCCGGTCACCCAGCACCACCGCGCTGCCCGGGACGCCGGCCAGCCGCCAGGTGCGCTGCGGGTCGATCACCGCGGCGTCATCGACCACCCCGCCGAGCAACTCCCGCAGGTCCACCCGCTCGTGAGCTGCGGTGCGCTCGGCGTCGGCCTGGATGAGCGTCAGCAGGTCCTCGACCAGCGCGCCCATCCGCCGTGCCTCGAAGCCCATCCGCTGCATCGCCCGATCGACGGCGGCGCCGTCCGGCAGTGCCCCGGCGCCGTAGAGGTCGGCGTATCCGCGGACCGCGGCCACCGGCGTGCGGAGTTCGTGCGAGGCGTCCGCGACGAACTGCCGGAGCCGGTCCTCGCTGCGTCTGCGGTCGTCCAGCAGTGAGGAGATGCCGTCGAGCATCCCGTTCAGCGCCGCTCCCAGCCGGCCGATCTCGGTGCCGGGATCCGCGTCCTCCACCCGGCGGCTCAGGTCACCGGCCGCGATGTCGTCCGCGGCTTCGGCCATCGTCTCCAACGGCCGCAGCTCGCGGCGAATCACCAGGCCGGCGGTCGCGCCGAGCAGGATGAGCAGGCCGACGGTGACCAGCAACTCGACCAGCACCAGCCGCCGGAAGGTCTGGTCGACGTCGTCCAGCGGCATCCAGGCGACCAGGTAACCCGGTTGGCCGTTGATGCCGGCCGGGAAGCCACGCGCCAGGTACCGCTGGTTCTCGTCCGTCGCGTCCCTGACCACGGCCGGAGCACCGATCCACTCGGTGCCGTCCAAGTTCGGGTTTGCGGAGCCGTTGCTCGCGGTGGGCACCCGCATCGACGCGATGCCCTCCTCCGACACCGTCGACCAGCCGATCTCACCGCGCAGCTGGGCCATCTGGCTCAGACCCCGTAGCGTCTCCGCGGTGACCCGCTGGTCCCGGGTGACCGTGGCGATCACGCCGGCCAGGGTCACTTCCTTCGCCGCGATCTGGGTGTCCCGGACCACCAGCGGCAGCACGATGTCGACCGCGATCAAGGCGACGGCCGCGACGGCAACCACCAGCGCGATCAGCCGGGCCCGCAGGCTCCAGCGGCGGTGCGGTGGCATCGGGACCGGCCCGCGGGCCACCACGGGCCCGGCCGGATCGGTCGGCGGCGCGATGATCGGGGTCATCGGCAGCGGCGTCATGGTGACGGGTTCGGTGACAGGTGACAACGGCTCGGCCCGCAGCGGTCCGGCCGGGTGCTCGCTCATCGGCCTGTCATCACTGTTCCGCTCATGCCGCTCAGTGCCGTTGGCCGCGCAGTACGTAGCCGAAGCCGCGGTGGGTGTGGATCAGCGGTTCACCCGTGGCGTCGACCTTGCGGCGGAGGTAGGAGATGTAGGTGGCGACAACGGAGTCGTCGCCGTAGAAGTCGGTGCCCCAGACCGCGTCCAGCAGCTGCTGACGGGACAGCACCACGTTGGCGTTGATCATCAGGTGACGCAGCATCTTGTACTCGGTGGGCGCCAGTTCGATCGGCACGCCCGCCCTGGTCACCTGGTACGTCTCCGGGTCGAGTTCCAGGTCGGCCACCCGCAGCTGCCCGTCGTCGTCGGTTTCCGGCCGGGTCCGGCGCAGCACCGCGGCCACCCTGGCGGCGAGTTCCTCCAGGCCGAACGGCTTGGTGACGTAGTCGTCGCCGCCCGCGGTCAGCCCGGCGATCTTGTCCTTGGGGGTGTCCCGGGCGGACAGGAACACCACGCCGGCGTCGACGCCGGCCGACGCGCACCCGCTTCATCACTTCCAGGCCGTCGAAATCCGGCAGCATGACGTCGAGGATGATCAGGTCCGGGTGCATGTCGCTGGCCATCCGGACCGCTTCCCGGCCGGTCGCGGCGACGGCGACCTGGTAGCCGAGGAACCGCATCGACGTGGCGACGATGTCCTGCAGGGACGGTTCGTCATCGACAACCAGCAGTCTGGCCTGGCCACTCATCGGTGATTCCCCTCGTCGGTGCTCATCGGGCGAGCTGATCCGCATTGATCCCAGCTGATACCACTGAATCAGAATCAGAACCGACCTCCCGCAGAATCGCATGGGAAGTGCGGCGTGAGCCACCGCATCGCGGTATCAGATCGAGCGGGCCATCTCGGCCTGGATGAGCGCCGGGGTCAGGGGTTCGTCGAGCAACCGCTGGAACCGGGCGAGCGCGCTCGTCCCCGGGTCGCGCGCCTCGCAGCCAGGGCCGCAGCAGCTTCTCGCCCTCGACGTAGGTGGACGTGTAGGCCCGCCAGAGCGGATCGGTGAGGAACCGCATCCGCTGCCGCGCCTGTTCCTCGGCCAGCAGCGACCATCGCTGCAGGTAGTCGACCACCTCGTCGGGGTCGGCGCCGCGGTCGTGCAGCAGGATGGCGGCGTTCTGCCGGACCGCGCTGAGCGGCCGGGAGGCGAACTCCAGCGCCTCGGCCAGGTCCGGGTCGAAGCTCGGCCCGATCCCGTCGAGCACCTCTGCCAGCCAGCGTCCCCAGCCCGGACCGACCGCGGCGGTCAACGCCAGGTCGCCCAGGCCCTCGGCCATCAGGCACTGCGGGGTGTTCACCAGGAAGATCGTGTGCTCGACCTCGCCGGCGCCGCGGACCAGCAGGTCCTCCTTGCGGCAGTGCTCGGTGTGGTGGCCCGGATAGCACTCGTGCGCGACCAGCACCCCCAGCTGGCTGACCCGGTGGCCGATGTCGGCGTTGACCGCGACCCGGGAGCGGAAGTTGCCGAGGTAGTAGTTGAAGCCGCTCCACGCCACGTCGCGGGCGATCTCGAAGTCGATGTGCTCGGGCAGCGTCGGCCAGCCCGGTGTCCTTGCCGACCCGCTCGCCGCAGGTTCGCCGCCACCGCCTTGACCGCGGTCTCGACCAGGTCGGGGGGGCACAGTTCGGCGGCGCGCAGCGCGGCGAGCCGCTCGCCGACCGGTCCGGTGCCGCCGAGCAGTTCGCCGATCCGCGCGTGCGCGTCGGCGAAGACGTCGGTGTCGACCAGCTCGATCGTCACCTGGAAATAGCCTGCGACCTCGTCGACCAGCGACATGGACTCGCCGGCCAGCCGGCGCCCGGCCAACGCCAGCGCATCCAGGTGGGCGGTCAGGAAGGCGGCCCGCGCGGGCGTCGAGATCGGTGTCGGCCACCGCGGCGGACAGCGCCGCGGCCTGCCGGGACAGCTCCAGCCGGGTCGGGTGCGGGCTCGTCGGCGACCTCGAGCCGGAGCGCCGGGTCACCGGTGTAGGCGTCGACGAACCCGTCGACGATCCGGTCGAAGCGCAGCCCCAGCTTCAGGTACTCGGTGACCAGATCCATGCACGGACAGGGTAGGCGGTGCGAGATGGACCGAGGGCGGCGGTCACTCGCCGTACCGGCGGTGCCGGGCGGCGTAATCGCGGAGCGCCCGCAGGAAATCCACCCGCCGGAAGTCCGGCCAGTAGGCCTCGCAGAACCAGAACTCCGAATGCGCGCTCTGCCACAGCAGGAACCCGGACAGCCGCTGCTCGCCCGACGTCCTGATCACCAGGTCGGGGTCCGGCTGGCCGGAGGTGTACAGGTGCTCCCCGATGGTCTCCACGTCCAGCGAGTCGATCAGCTCCTGCACGCCCATGCCCTCGTCGAGCCCGGTGCGCAGCATCGAGGTGACCGCGTCGACGATCTCCTGCCGGCCGCCGTACCCGACCGCGATGTTGACCTGCAGGCCCGTGCGGGCCTCGGTGCGCATCTCGGCGGCGGTCAACCGGGTGGCCATCGGCGGCGGGCAGCACGTCCCTGGCGCCGACGATCCGCAGTTTCCAGGGCTGGCCGGGAGCGGCCAGTTCGTCCACGACGTCGGTGATGATGGCCAGCAGCGGCAGCAGTTCGTCGTCCGCCCGCCGCAGGTTCTCGGTGGACAGCAGCCACAGGGTGACCATGCCGATGCCCGGCCTCGCGGCACCACTCCAGCAGGTCGGCGATGTGCGCGGCGCCGGCCCGGTGCCCCTCGGTGGGATTGGTGAACCCGGCCTTGCGGGCCCACCGGCGATTCCCGTCGAGCATGACGCCCACGTGGTGCGGGATTTGCGCTCCCACCAGTTCCCGGGTCAACTTGCGTTCGTAGACGCGGTAGACCAACGACGGGAGCCTCACGGGAGTTGACCCTACTGGCGCGGGCAGGCCCCGGCAGGGACAGGGATCACCACCCGCGCGCCCTGGGAAAACTCAGGCAACTACAGCACGATGGAGTGATGACGACGGCCGAGGCGACGACCACGCCGTTCCTGGATCGGCCGCGGGCCAGGGGCTGGATCCACGTGTACTCGCTCGCCGCGGCGATCGTGATGGGCCTGGTGCTGATCCCGGTCGCGGGAATCTGGGTCGGAGTCGGCGCCGCGTTCGCCTGCGCGGTCTACGCCGTGACGCTGGTCGGCCTGTTCGGGATCAGCGCCACCTACCACCGGCACACCTGGAAGTCGGCGCAGGCCAGAACCTGGATGAAGCGCGCGGATCACTCGATGATCTTCGTCTTCATCGCGGGCACCTATACCCCGATCGCCGCACTGGCGCTGCACCCCCCGACCAGCACCATCATCCTGGTGACGGTCTGGATCGGGGCGGCGGGCGGTGTGGCGCTGAAGATGCTCTGGCCCCATGCCCCGAAGTGGATCGGCGTCCCGTTCTACCTCGCGCTGGGCTGGGTGGCGGTGTTCGTGCTGCCCGATCTGTGGCGCAGCGTGAGCGTGGCGGCCGTGGTGCTGATCGCCGTCGGCGGCCTGCTGTACACGGTGGGCGCGATCTTCTACGCCACCCGCAGGCCGAACACCTGGCCCAGGACGTTCGGCTACCACGAGTACTTCCACGCCTGCGTGTCGCTGGCTGCGCTGTGCCACTGCGTGGCCATCTGGATGCTGCTGTTCCAGGCGCACTGATTCTCTTGGGCTACATGGCCGCAACCGGACCGGCTCAGCCGAGGTCGGGCCCCTGGTCGCGGAGCCGGTTGACCTCTTCCATCGCCGAGCGCAGATCGCCCAGCCAGGAATCGGCGTGCTGGCCGACCAGTCGCACCGCCCAGACCACCGCGTCCGACCGGGACCGGGCAACGCCCGACTCGACCAGCGTGTCCAGGATCTGCCGTTCCGGCTGACGCAGACGCGTCATCACCGGGGCCGACAGCGTGGTGAACAGTTCCTGCGGTGCCGCCCAGTCGGGCGCCCCAGGAGATCTCCCGGCCGTACCGGAACTGGCCCTGACGGGCGATCTCGATCCGCGCCTCGCGGGTGTCCTCGCGGAACCGCGAGATGCGCCCGGCCTCGGCGGCCGCCTTGGCGGCGTCATCGGCGAACTGCTCGGTCAGGGCCGGCAGGTCACCCACGACGATGATCTCGTCCCGGTCGACCGAGACGCGTCGGCGCGCCGGTGAACCACTCCTCCGGGAGCCGGCCGGCAAACCAGCCGGCGGCGTCCGAGGCGTCCGGGGTTTCCGGCGCGCCACCGCGTCCGCGGCCGCGCGGGCCGAATCCCCGGCCGGGTCCGTAGCCGCCGAACCCGGGTCCGCGACCACCCTTGCCGCCGCGCCCGTGCGGGCCACCGCGGCGTGCTGGGCCGGGCTCTTCGCCCTCGCCCCATGCTTCTGTGAAGTATCCCTTCATCGGGAAACCCCTCTCTAGTGTCTGACGGTGTTGATTACACCGTTACAGACCATACAACTGCAGCATGTCTGTCAGTTGTTCCCCGGATTCCGCGCGCAGCATTTGTGATCCACGTCACTCCCCTTCACGGCGCGGATCATCATCGCCGACGCGCACGAACGTCGCGGTTACGGGACTGGAGTGACGCGAGTGCACCCGTTCATCCGCGCCGCGGAAGATGATCCGCGCCCGAAAGGGGCGGCCGGGGCGGTGGGGCGGGGTCAGGAAGAGGTGAGCAGCGCGCGGAGGTCAGCGGGGTCGGTCACGGGCCGATCGCAGACGAACCCGCGGCAGACGTAGGCGGTCGGCCGGCCCCCGATCGCGGGGCGGGCGGCGAGCAGTTCCCGGCCGGGGTCGTCCGACACGCCGACGTCGATGACGGACCCGGCGGGCGCATGACGCCGGGCCACCGCGGCCAGGGCGTCACGCCCGGCGCCCGGGTCGCCGGACACCGCCACCTGCAGCGGGCCGGCGGCCACCGCCTCCGCGGCGCACAGGTGCCAGCCCGCCGACCGCGGGAACCTGGCGACCAGCACGGCAACCGAGGCCAGCGACGCCTCCGCGGCAGGCCCGGAAACGCGCATCTGCCGGTCAGCGCCGCCGCGGTCACCAGGGCATTGGTGATCGCCGACTGCCCGGACGGCGCCGCGCCGTCGGTGGGATCCCGCGGCCGCACGATCAACGGTTCGGCAGTCGTCTGCGGTGTCGAAGAACCCGCCGGTCCATGGCCCCTGCCGACTCCCCGGTGATCCGTCGTCCCTGGCGATGTTCCGCGAAATGCGCCAGTGCCTGGTCGATGACGGCGACGCCCTCCTCCAGCCAGCGCCGGTCGCCGGTGGCCTGGTACAGGGCGAGCAGACCGCCGGCCAGATCTCCGTGGTCGGCCAGCACCGCACGACCGGGGCCGACCCGGCCGTCCCGGGAGCTGCGGTACCAGCGGCCGTCCACCCGGTGCACGGCCAGCAGGTACTCGGCCGCCACGACCGCGGCGTCGACCCAATCGGTGCGCCCCGCGGCCGCGCCGGCTTCGGCGAGTGCGGCAATCGCCAGCCCGTTCGAGCGGAGCACCACGATCTCGTCGCGGCCTGGTTGGGGCCGCCGGTCACGGGCGGCGAGCAACCGGGTGCGGATGTCGGCGAACCACCCGGGATCGAGCGGATCGGCGGGCAGTCGGAGGACCTCCGCCGCGAGGTCATCCGCCGCGAGGTCGTCGGCGGCCGGCCGGACATCGGGATCTGGCGGCAGTGCGAACAGATCCGCCGCCGCCGTCCCGTCGTGCTCGCCGAGCTCGTCGGTCAATTCGCGCCGGCTCCAGCGGTAGGTCGCCCCCTCGATGCCCCCGGTGTCGGCGTCCAGCGACGCGGCGAACGCACCGGACGGCAGCCGCAGGTCGCGCAGCAGGAACTCCGCCGTCTGCGCGGCCACCCGATCGGACAGCGCGGAGCCGGTCAGCCGGGCGTGGTGGGCGTACAACCGCAGCAGCAGTGCGTTGTCGTCCAACATCTTCTCGAAATGCGGGACGTGCCAAGTCTTGTCGACGCTGTACCGGGAGAACCCGCCGGCCAGTTGGTCGAAGATGCCGCCGCGCGCCATTCGATCGAGGGTCAGCGTGACCGCGGCCCGTGCGGGCGACGAGCCCGTGCGTTCGTGATGGCGGAGCAGGAACTCCGCGGCCATCGCGGGCGGGAACTTGGGCGCGCCGCCGAAGCCGCCGTCGATGGGGTCGATCTGGCTGAGCATGTCGTCGGCCGCCGCCGCCAGCTCGACGGCCCCGAGGCGGCCACCGGCCAGCGGCCCGGACATCTCCGCCAGCGACGCACCGATCCGGCCCGCGGCCTCGGTGACCTCGGCGCGCTGCGTCGTCCACGCCTCCGAGATCGCGGACAGCAGTTGCCGGAATGCGGGCAGACCCGAGGTGGGCACCGGCGGGAAGTAGGTGCCGGCGTAGAACGGGGTGCCCTCGGGCGTGAGGAAGCAGGTCATCGGCCAGCCGCCCTGGCCGGTGAGCGCCTGGGTCGCGCTCATGTAGACCGCGTCGACATCCGGGCGTTCCTCACGGTCGACCTTGATCGCCACGAAGTCCCGGTTCAACTGGTCCGCGGTGACCGGGTCGGAGAACGACTCCCGGGCCATCACATGGCACCAGTGGCACGAGGCGTAGCCCACGGAGAGCAGCACCGGCACGTCACGGCGCCGCGCCTCGTCGAACGCCTCATCCGACCACGGCCACCAGTCCACCGGGTTGCTCGCATGCTGGGCCAGGTAGGTCGAGGTGGCTCCGGCGAGCCGCGACGCTGCTGCCACCCCTATCGCGGACGGTCGACGCGGTCGGCGGCCGTACCGGTCAGCGGTTCGTCGGGTGCGGGATCCGGTCCACCGTCAGACGAGATCACCGCCCGATCGAAATCCTCGGCACCGTCGTCGGGGAACTCGTCCGCAACGTCATCGCCGTTGTCGAAGCTGCTCGGCACCTTGCGCAGGTTCTTGTTCATCGACCTGATCAGGAAGTACAGCGCGATGCCCATCAGCAGGATGATCAGCAACCCGATCGGCGCTGCCTTGCCCCACTCCGGACCCTTGCCGGTGGTGGGGTCGATCTCGGCGGGCGGATCGTCGGCCAGCATCAGGACCCTGGTGACGACCGATCCGTCCAGCACCGAACCGAGGAACCCGCTCACGAATTCACCCGCTCCCGCAGCCCGGCGAACAGGTCACTCTCCGGCAGCTCGGTGTCGATCAGCGACCGGGCCAGTTCGTAGTCGTCGGTTCCCCAGACCTCGGCCTCCACGTGGTGCGGGACCGCGAACCACACGGAGTCGGGATCGATCTGCGTCTCGTGGGCCTTGAGCGCGGCATCCCGATGCCCGAAGTACTCGGCCACCGGGATCTGCGTGGTGATCCGCGCACCCGGGTCCGGGCGTGGGTGGTCGGAGAACCGCTGGATCCATTCGTCGAACGGGCCGGATCCGGTCAACTCCTTGACGGCGGTGTTGATGGCCAGGATCCGTTCCGGGGAGAACCCGACGTTGTAGTACAGCTTCTTCGGCTGCCACGGCTCGCCGGCGTCCGGATAGGCGTGCGGATCGCCGGCCGCCTCGAAGGCGCCGACCGACACCACGTGACAACGAATGTGGTCGGGATGCGGGTAGCCGCCGTTCTCGTCATAGGTGGTCATCACATGTGGCCGGTACCGGCGAATGACCTTGACCAGGGCGCCGATTTCCTCGGCGGGATCCAGCGCCGCGAAACTGCCCTCCGGCAATTCCCAGGTGTCCGGGTCGCCCTCGTGATATCCGGAGTCGTGATAACCGAGCCATTCGTGGGCGACACCGAGAATCTCAGCGGCCTTTGCCATTTCGCTGATCCGCAGGGTAGGGATATCCAGGTCGACCGCGGCGAATTTCGGGTTGAGTATGTCCCCGCGTTCGCCACCGGTGCAGGACACCACGACCACCCCGACACCGTCGGCCACGTACTTGGCCAACGTTGCCGCACCCTTGCTCGATTCGTCGTCGGGATGGGCATGCACGGCCATCAGCCGCAGGGGTGCCTCGGCCGCGAATCGGCTGCGCTCGGCTGCCGCGCCCTGGGTCGTCCCATCGGGCCCGTCGACCGTCACTTCGTCCTGTTCGTCGACCCGTGCAGGCCGCTCGGACATCCCGTTGCTCACGACGTCGTTCCCTTTCCGGCCTCCACGAGGCGATTCCCCGGGCAGGCGCCCGGGACAGACCCATTGTCCACGCCGAACGGCCGACACCAAGACCGACATCGCGGCGCCTGCTCGCCGATCATGGCCCGCCTCCAGTCGCGTGCGCCGTTGTCGCAGGTCAGGGCGAGGAATGCCAGCACAGCGGGAGGAAATCCGGCAGGATCCCCCCGGCCGGGTCGGAGCGAATACAAACGGCCGGAACCTGCCGGCGTGTTAGAATTGGACAAGCCGACGGCCCCTCGTACTTCAGTGACTCGGGGCCGTCACTTGTTTGTTGTGCCACCCACGCGTGCGGGAACGCGCCTCGCGACCGTCTCGCGGTACGGGCCGTACACCCGCATCCCGTTTCACCGATCCCGGTGCCGCGGACGGACATATCGCAGTAAGGAGTTGCCATGACCGGGACCGTCGTGACCTGGCTGACCCAGGAAGCACACGACCGCCTCCAGCACGAGCTGGACCAGCTCGTAGCGCAGCGTCCTGTGATTGCGGCCGAGATCAATGCGCGCCGCGAAGAGGGAGACCTCAAGGAGAACGGCGGGTATCACGCCGCGCGCGATGAGCAGGGCAAGCAGGAGGCCAGGATCAGGCAGATCCAGGAGTTGCTCCGTACCGCCCAGGTCGGCGTGCCGCCAGCGGACGACGGTGTCGTCGAGCCCGGCATGGTCGTCACCATCGCCTACGACGGTGACGACGACGATCAGGAGACCTTCCTGCTCGGCTCCCGGGAAGAGGGCGTACACGGGTCACTGCAGGTCTACTCACCGCAGTCCCCGCTCGGCCAGGCAATCCTGGGCGCCTCCCGCGGCGAGTCACGGGAGTACACGCTGCCCAACGGCCGCACCCAGAAGGTCAGCGTGCTGGACGCCAAGCCGTTCGTCGGCTGACCTGCGGTTTCTCGCTCGATCCAGCGCTTTGCACCGCACACTGACCAGTTCGGCAGGCATCCGCAGCAGCGGGGCCTGCCGCGCTGGTCAGTGCCGTTCCAGGATGCGGTAGCCGGCCTCGACCAGCTCTTGAACCAGCTGGTCGCAGTGCCCGGCTCCCTGGGTCTCCATCCGCAGCGCGACCTCCACGTCGCCCATCTGCAGGCTCGATCCCAACCGGGAGTGCACGACGTCGACGACGTTGCCGCCCAGCTGCGCGACCAGGGCGAGTAGCCCCGCCAGCCGACCGGGACGGTCGACGATCTCCACTCGCAGGGTCAGGAAGCGCTTGGCCGCGACCAGACCGTGCTGGGTGACGTGCAGCAGCACCAGCGGGTCGATGTTGCCGCCGGACAGCACGGCGACCACCGGCGGCGTGAACGCATCCGGATGCGCCATGATCGCCGCCACCGTCGCGGCACCCGCGGGCTCGACGACCAGCTTCGCCCGTTCCAGGCAGAGCAGCATGGCCTGCGAGAGCTGGTCCTCGGTGACGGTGACGATCTCGTCGACCAGCTTGGACACATGGTCGAAGGTCAGCTGTGAGGGCTCGCCGACCGCGATACCGTCGGCGAGGGTGGACATGTGCCGCAGCCTGACCGGATGTCCGGCGTTCAGCGAACCGGGCCAGGCCGCCGCCTGCTCGGCCTGCACCCCGATGATCTTCACCTGCGGGCGCAACTCACGCAGCACCGCCGCGACCCCGCTGATCAACCCGCCGCCGCCGGCCGACACCACCACCGTGGCCACATCGGGGACCTGCTCGAGCAGCTCGAGGCCGACGGTGCCCTGCCCGCGCAGGACGTCCGGGTGGTCGAACGGGTGCACCAGCACGGCCCCGGTCCTGGCCGAGAACTCCACCGCGGCCTCGAGCGCCTCGTCGAGCGTCTGCCCGACCAGGTCGACGTTCGCGCCGTAGGCGCGGGTCGCCGTCAGCTTGGCGATGGAAGCGCCCACCGGCATGTACACCTGCGCGGTGGTGCCGACCAATGACGCCGCCAGCGCGACCCCCTGGGCATGGTTGCCCGCTGACGCCGCGACCACACCGGCGGCCAGGTCGGCCTCGGACAGCCGGGCGATCCTGACGTACGCGCCGCGGATCTTGAACGAGCCGGTGCGCTGCAGGTTCTCGCACTTGAGGTAGACCGGCCCGCCCACCCGTTCCAGTAGCGGCCGGGACGATTCCATCGGGGTGTACCGCGCGACACCGCGCAGCAGTTCGGCGGCGATGCGGACGTCAGCGACGGTGACCTGCTCCATGCCCGCCCATCCTGCCAGCGTCAGCGCATGTGGACCCACATGACTGCGCCGGGTTCAGGACCGCACGAACCGGCCGGCTTCGGTGGGCCAGTACGCAGCCGGGTCCAGCGCAACGGCCGCGGCCCCGATCAACCCGGCGGTTCCGCCCAGCAGGGCCGGCACCACCCGCGGACGTTTCGCGAAACCCAATGCGGCATAACGGGAGTACGCCGCGTCGATGGGGTCGAAGAGCAGCGGGCCGGCCGCGGCGACACCGCCACCGATGACCACCAGGTCCAGGTCGAGCAGCGTCACCGCGCTGGCAATGGCCAGGCCGAGCGCGGCCCCGGCCCGCTGGAAGGCGGCCAGCGCGATGGGGTCACCCGCCACCGCCGCGTCCGCGACCTCGTCGGCCGCGGCCGTAGCCGTACCCGTCCCGGTCGCGTCCACAGCTCCGCCGCCCGGGCCGGTGCGCGGCGAGAACCCCTGCGCCACGGCCCAACTCGCCAGCGAGGTGCCGCTGGCGATGGCCTCCAGGCAGCCGACCCCGCCACACACGCAGTCCGGCCCGTTCGGGTCGACGCTGGCGTGCCCGATGTGGCCGGCGTTGCCGGTCGCGCCGACAACAACCCGGCCGTTCAGCACGAACCCGCCACCGACCCCGGTGGACACCACCATGCCCAGCACGTTGCGATGACCGCGCGCGGCACCGCGCCAGTGCTCGCCGACGGCGACCGCAACGGCGTCACCGATCAGCCCGACATCCAGCTGGTACCGCTCGATCAGCTTGTCGCGCAACGGGAACGACCGCCACGCCGGGATGTTCACCGGTGACACGGTGCCGGCGTCCAGGTCAAGCGGCGCCGCCGTTCCGACCCCGATCGCCGGGACCAGCCGCGAGTCGCCCGGCTCCACCCCGGCCGATTCCAGGGCGGCGTCCGCGGCGGTGGTCAGCGCGTCGAAGAGCACATCCCCGTCGGTCCCCTGCGGGTTGCGCACCCGGTGCGCAGCGACGATCTCACCACTCTCGTCGACCACGGCGGCGGCCAGCTTGGTGCCGCCGATGTCCAACGCCAGCGCCAACCGCGTCGAGCCGATCGCAGGTGTCATGTCGCTGTCTCAGTCCAGCGCATCGCGCAGGTCGGCCAGCAGGTCGTCGATGTCCTCGATGCCGACCGAGAGCCGGATCAGGTCGTCGCGAACCTCCAGTTGGGAGCCGGCGACGCTGGCGTGCGTCATCAGGCCGGGGTGTTCGATCAGCGATTCCACCCCGCCCAGCGACTCACCGAGGGTGAACAGCCGGGTGCGCTGGCAGACCTTGATCGCCTCCTCGCGCCCGCCGGCCACGGTGAACGACACCATCCCGCCGAATCGGAGCATCTGGCCCGCCGCGATCTGGTGGCCGGGGTGGCTGGGCAGGCCCGGGTAGTACACGTGCGCGACCCGCGGGTGGCCGACCAGCAGGTCAACCACCGCCTCGGCATTGTCACAATGCCGGTCCATCCGCACCGCCAGGGTTTTCACCCCGCGCAGGGTGAGCCAGGCATCGAACGGCCCGGCGATGGCACCCATCGATTTGGCATGGAAGGCGAACTCCTCGGCAAGGCCGTCCTCATCGGTGACCAGGGCCCCGCCGATCACATCGGAGTGCCCACCGATGTACTTCGTGGTCGAGTGCAGCACCACGTCGGCGCCGAGGTCGATCGGCTGCTGCAGGTAGGGCGAGGCGAACGTGTTGTCCACCAACAGTTTCGCCCCGCACACGCCGGCGATGTCGGCCAGCCCGGCGATGTCGGCGATGCCGAGCAACGGGTTGGTCGGCGTTTCGCACCAGATCAGCTTCGTCTCCGGACGCAGCGCCTCGCGGACCGCGTCGAGGTCACCCAGCGATGTCGAGGTGTAGCTGAGTCCCCAAGGGACACAGATCTTGTCGATCAGCCGAAAGGTTCCGCCGTACGCGTCGTCCGGGATGATCAGGTGGTCACCCGGCCGGAGCACCGCCCGGATCAGCGTGTCCGACGCCGCCATCCCGGAGGCGAACGCGTAGCCGTGGCTGGCACCCTCCAGGCTGGCCAGCGCCTGCTCCAACGCGGTCCGGGTCGGGTTGCCGGCTCGCGAATAGTCATACCCACCACGGGTTTCACCGACCACGTCCTGCGCATAGGTCGATGTCTGGTAGATCGGTACCGCAATCGACCCGGTCAGCGGATCGGGATCCTGACCCGCATGGATCGCCCTGGTCGCGAAACCGTCGGCGTACTCATCGGAACCGGGCGGGATGCTCATGCCGGTCAGGGTAACGGCGGCATCAGGGCCCCGGTCACCTACCCGTCACCAACCCGTCACATGCCCGGCCAGAGGATCGCGCCGGACTCGGTGGTGCCGATCACCGTCGACGGCCCGCTGACCGCCTTCTGCCGGGTGCGGCCGATCCACCGTCCGGTCGCCGGCAGGATCGCGGCGATCACCACGGCGACACCACCCCAGAACAGCGGCCACTGATCCACCTGCACCTTGGCGGCCGAGCCCACGTCGCCGTACCCAAGACCGAACTGGGCCCAGGCGGTGACGGCGACGCAGACGAGCGCGCCGAAGATCAACAGCTTGCGACCCCGGCGGAAC
The DNA here is from genome assembly GCA_963709895.1 of uncultured Actinomycetota bacterium. Taxonomy (GTDB): domain Bacteria; phylum Actinomycetota; class Actinomycetes; order Mycobacteriales; family Nakamurellaceae; genus Nakamurella. The sequence goes on from CAVPYD010000029.1 coordinate 860,509, forward strand.
AGCAGCAGCACCGCACCGATCACCATGAAAGCGGCGGCCAGGGCCCAGCCGACTGTCGGCACCGCGGTGGTCGGCAGGGCGTCGGTGAACGCCTGCTGCTGGGCGTCGGTCAGGTTGCCCATCGCGGCGTCGATGCCCTCCCGGATGACGGGATAGGCCTGCGCCCCGACCACCCAGGAGGTGATCAGCGCGAGGGTGGTGGTCAGGATGGCGGCCAGCGTTGCGGCCAGGTCGTCCTGCTGCGGCGCTTCGTACGGGGCTGGCAGGTAGCTCACGATGCTCACCCCGATGGACGGATGAATCGGTGGATGGATCATCCGGTGACGTCACGCCGGTGAGGCCATGGTAGCCCCGCGGGCCGGTGCCGACGCCGGGATTCAGCCCGCCAGGAACCCGAGCAGGTCAGCCCTGGTCAGCACGCCGGCCGGCTTCCCGTCATCGACCACCATGATGGCGTCGCGGTCCTGCAGTGCCGCCCGTGCGGCGGCCAGGTCCTCGCCGGAACCGACCAGCCCGAACGGCTCGGCCATGTGCCCGGACACCGCATCGGCCAGTGACGCGGTGCCCGCGAAGAGCTCGTCCAGCAGTTCGCGCTCGGAGACCGAACCGACCACCTCGCCGGCCATCACCGGCGGTTCGGCGGACACCACCGGCATCTGCGAGACGCCGTATTCGTGCATGATCTCCACCGCGTCCCTGATGGTTTCGTTCGGGTGGGTGTGCACCAGGTTGGGCAGCTGCCCGCTCTTGCTGCGCAGCACCTCGCCGACGGTGGCTTCGCCGTCCCTGGTGAGAAATCCGTATGACGCCATCCAGCGGTCCGAGAAGATCTTGGACAGGTAGCCCCGGCCGCCGTCGGGCAGGATCACCACGATGATGTCGTCAGCGGTGAGGTCCGCTGCCAGCGTGAGTGCCGCGGCCACTGCCATCCCGCAGGATCCGCCGACCAGCAGCCCCTCCTCACGCGCCAGCCGCCGGGTGAGGGCGAAGGACTCGGCGTCGGAGACGGGGATGATCCGGTCGGTGACCGTCCGGTCGTAGGCGTCCGGCCAGAAGTCCTCACCGACACCCTCGACCAGGTAGGGGCGCCCAGACCCACCGGAATAGACCGAGCCCTCCGGGTCGGCGCCGATCACCTGCACGCGGCCGGCCGACTTCTCCTTGAGGTACCGGCCGGTCCCCGAGATGGTTCCGCCGGTCCCCACTCCGGCGACGAAATGCGTGACCCTGCCATCGGTGTCGGCCCAGATCTCCGGCCCGGTTGTCTCGTAATGGCTCGCCGGGTTCTGCGCGTTGGCGTACTGGTCTGGTTTCCAGGCGCCCGGGGTGGTCCGCACCAGCCGGTCGGACACCGAGTAGTAGGAGTTGGGGTCCTCCGGCGCCACCGCCGTCGGGCAGACCACGACGTCCGCCCCGTATGCCCGCAACACGTTCTGCTTGTCCTCGCTGACCTTGTCCGGGCAGACGAAGATGCAGTGGTAGCCGCGCTGCTGGGCAACCAGCGCCAGGCCGACCCCGGTGTTGCCGCTCGTCGGCTCCACGATGGTGCCGCCGGGCTGCAGGGCGCCGGACTGTTCGGCGGCCAGGATCATCTTCTCCGCGATGCGGTCCTTGACCGACCCGCCCGGGTTGAAGTACTCGATCTTTGCCAGGATCAGCGGCGCCACCCCGGCGGCCACCGGGCCGAGCCGGACCAGCGGTGTGTTGCCGATCAGATCGACGATGGTCTCGGCGTACCGCACGGTCGTTCTCCTTGGTGATGCTGTGGTGATCGCTCTGGGGTTTTCAGGTCTGGCCAAGGCTAACCGGCCGCGGTGACGCCCGCGGGTATCAGTGCCCGGCCGCCGATGCTCTGTCTGAGCAGTCGCCCGAGCGATGACCGTCGTTCTTCCGTTACTCGATCGGTCGGGCTGGACTACTGGATCGGGATCACTCGAACGGGGGCCCGAACGAGTACCCGATCGGCTCCGAGCTTCGTCGCGTCACCCTTTTCCCACCTGGTGAGGGGATGGGGACTATCGGGCATGCGGCGCAAAATGGGCACACTGCCCGCCCGGCCGGAATAAATCGGTCGGTCCCGCGGTGGTACGTGGTGGATTTTCCGGCGTCTCGGGTCCCAATTCGCCGGCGCGTGACTTCGTGTCAGGGGGCTGTCGATGAGCGTGTGGTCAACCAGAACAGCAGGTCTGCTCGGCGGGCTGGCATCGGCCGGCCCGGTCATCCGGCCGGGCGGACGGTTCGGCGTCGGCACCGTGGCGGGCATCGGCGTGCTCGCCGGCGTGAGCAGTGCACTTCTCACTCTCGTTCGCCAGGCCGTCACCGCGACGAAGGTCATCGAGGCCGCGGCCGTCGAGGGGGCACTCGCCGACGGCGCGCTCGTGCCCCCTTCCGTCCCGGGCGCGACCCACGCTCAGCAGCGGGCCGCCGACCTGCTGGCACAGATTCAACTCCCGCAGGGCGACGGGGTGTACCGCCCGGACGGCAACCTGCTGCCGGAGGGCCTGCAGGACAACGACTTTCTCACCCTGGTGATGCTCGGCGACTCGACATCGGTGGGATACGGGACCAAGCACGCCGACGACCTGCCCGGCGTGATCCTGGCCCGCGGGGTGGCGGCGCACCTGGACCGCCCGGTGCGCTTGCGGAGCCACGGCCTGACCGGAGCGACCTCCGCCGACCTGCCGCGGCAGCTGGACCTCTGCCTCGCCGAAGCGCCCGACGCCGTGGTGATCCTGGTGGGCGCCAACGACATCCGCGACATGGTCCCGCCATGGCGATCGGCCGCCCAGCTGGGCGCAACGGTCGCCAAACTCACCTCGCGGAGGATCCCCGTCGTGGTCGGCACCTGCCCGGATTTCGGGGTCATCACCCCGATCCCGCAGCCGCTGCGGTCGATGCTGAGTCAGTGGTCGCTGCGCCTTGCGGTGTTGCAGGAGCGCGCCGTGGAAGACGCGGCGGGGTGCGCGGTGGCCATCGCCAAGCTGGTCAGCCCGCAGTTCGTGGATCGGCCGGACCTGTTCGCCCCCGACCACTTCCACCCCTCCGGTGCCGGCTACCGCCGCGCGATGGATGTCCTGCTGCCCGCGTTGATCGAAGAGTTGACGGCGCGCCGCGATCCGCTGGAACTCGCTGACGCACAATCCGACGACAGCCGCCCGGTCTCCGCCTGAACCGAGGTCAGCCCAGCCCGAGGTCTGCGCGCAAACCGTTCAGCACGCCGGAGAGCTCGGCGGTCGGCACCCCCGCTGCACGGGCATCGGCGATCAGCACCACCAACTGATCGGCCAGCGCATGCGGCGGCAGCACCGGAACAACCGGTACGTCGGCGCCGCGTGCGGCGGCGGCCAGCGCGGCGAGCGCATCGAGCGCGCGGCGGGTCGCGGCGACCCGGTCGCCATGCCGCCAGGACGAAACGGGCCAGGCCCGCACCCGACGAAGGAAGTCGTCGGACTGCGGGCCTGGCCGGTGATTCATGAGGGACCGTTCGGCTGACTACTGGCGCATGTACCCCAGCAGCCGCAGGATCTCCAGGTACAGCCACACCAGGGTCACCATCAGACCGAAGGCGAAGTACCACGAGGTCTTGGCGGGCGCGCCCTGCTTGATGGCCTGGTCGATCGAGTCGAAGTCCAGCAGGAAGCTGAACGCGGCCAGCCCGATGCACACCAGGGAGAACACGATGGCCAGCGCGCCGCCGTCGCGCAGCCCGACGTTGATCCCGAACAGGCCCATGATCAGGTTGAACAGCATCAGCACGGCGACGCCGATGATCCCGCCGATGATCATCTTGGTGAGTCGCGGGGTGACCCGGATGGCGCCGGTCTTGTAGACCACCAGCATCCCGCCGAACACCCCGAGGGTGCCGACGATGGCCTGCGCGGCGATGCCCGGGTAGATGGTGTTGAACCAGCCGGAGATGGCACCCAGCAGCACGCCCTCGGCGATCGCGTAACCGATGATCAGTGCCGGGTTGATGTTGCGCTTGAAGATGATGACCAGCGACAGCACCAGGCCGATGATCGCGGCCGGGATCGCCAGTGCGTAGGCCTCGAACCAGGCGGTCGCGAAGCCGGCGACAACGGCCAGCACCAGAATGACCGCGGTCTTGGTGACCACGTCGTCGACGGTGAGGAACCGTTCCCGCTCCGGCGCCGTGTACGCGGGCTGGTTGTACATCTGGTCCAGGACTTCGGTGCTCGGCGCGGCCTGTTGCTGGGCGTTGATCACCGCCCCCATGTTGCGGAAGGCGGGGTTACTGCTCTTTTCCTGCACGGTTACCTCCGATGAGGTGATCGAACGGCTGACTCTTGCGCAAAACCTATCCGAGGACGATCACCGGCGGGTGACAGCACACGGACGTTGCTCTGCTTCAACGCCGGGCGTGTCCCGGTAGTTCCCACCCGTCACAGGAACCGGCGGACGACCCCGTCACACGGTCTGTCCGGATATCCACCCCGCTGCGACCACAGGTAGCGCACTCATCGTTGCCAATCGTTACCGGGCGTCATCCTCAGGTAACGCTGCGAGGACCACCGGTGAAACAAAGCGCTCCTAGCGTGCGCCAGGGAGTGATGCCGGTCGTGGGCGGCGCTCGCTCCGTGAACGCCCGTCCGCTACCCGCAGCCAGGAGACGATGCGTCATGACCCAGACCGAGGCATCCGGCGAGCCGGCCGGCCGCGTTCCAACGTCGGTGCCCGAGACCGCGGTGGCCGAGCGCGGCGACCTCCCGGGCATTCCCGCCACCGAGATCGAGTTGCCCGCCGGCAAGGCGGCGAACGAGACGCTGGAGGACTACACCCTGCGCTTCGCGCCGCGGTCCTACCGGCGCTGGGGCACCGGAGTCGTCGCGACCTCGGCGTTGGGTGGCATCGCCTACCTGGCCGACTTCGCGATCGGCGCGAACATCGGCATCGCCAACGGCACGGTGAACGCACTGTGGGGCATCATGATCGCCGCGGTGATCATCTTCGTCACCGGGTTCCCGCTGGCCTACTACGCTGCCAGGTACAACATCGACCTCGACCTGATCACCCGCGGCTCCGGCTTCGGCTACTACGGTTCGGTCCTGACCAACGTCATCTTCGCGACGTTCACCTTCATCTTCTTCGCGCTCGAGGGCTCGATCATGGCCCAGGGCCTGCAGCTCGGGCTCGGCATCCCACTCTGGCTCGGGTACGCCGTATCCACCCTGATGGTGATCCCGCTGGTCATCTACGGGATGAAGGCGCTGGCCAAGCTCCAGGTCTGGACCACCCCGCTGTGGCTGATCCTGTTCGTCATCCCGATGGCCTACCTGCTGATCAGCCACCCGGACTCGGTGGAGACGTTCTTCGCCTACCAGGGCGCGGACGGCGACGGCACGCCGAGCTTCGCCGCGATGATGCTCGCCGCCGGGGTCTGCCTGTCCTTGATGGCGCAGATCGCCGAGCAGATCGACTACCTGCGGTTCATGCCGCCCCGGACCGACGCGAACCGCCGGTCCTGGTGGCGAGCGGTGATCCTGGCCGGGCCCGGCTGGGTGATCTTCGGCGCCATCAAGCAGATCGTCGGGCTGTTCGTGGCCGTGTACATCATCGCCAAGCTGACCCCGGACGCGGCGGCCACCGCCAACGAGCCGGTGCACCAGTTCCTCACCGTCTACGAGCAGTTCCTGCCCGGCTGGGCGGCCATGACGCTGGCCGTCTTCCTGGTGGTGATCAGCCAGATCAAGATCAACGTCACGAACGCCTACTCGGGATCGTTGGCCTGGACGAACAGCTTCACCCGGGTCACCAAGCGCTACCCGGGACGGCTGGTCTTCGTGATCTTCAACGTGTCGGTCGCCCTGCTGCTGATGGAACTGAACATGTTCAGCGTGCTGAACAGCATCCTGGGCTTCTACGCCAACTGCGCGATGGCCTGGGTGGTGACGGTGGCCACCGACATCGTGATCAACAAGGGCCTGCTGAAGATCTCCCCGACGGTGCCGGAGTTCCGCCGCGGGATGCTGTACGCCATCAACCCGGTCGGCTTCGTCTCGGTGATCCTGTCCGCCGGGCTGTCGATCGCGGTGTTCTTCGGGCTGTTCGGGAGCTGGATCGAGCCGTTCTCGCCGATCGTGGCGATCGTGCTGGCCCTGGTGCTGACCCCGCTGATGGCGGTGCTCACCAAAGGCAAGTACTACCTGCGCCGGGACGACGACGGGATTCCGCTGACCAAGTTCGACGCCGACGGCAACCCATCGGGCGAGGTGCTGCACTGCCACGTCTGCCGGCAGGACTACGAGCGGCCGGACATGGCCGCGTGCGAGACGCACTCCGCCCACGTGTGCTCGCTGTGCCTGTCCACCGACAAGCTCGGCGACCACGTGCTGCCGGCGCGCGCCTGACGGTTCTGCGAGGTGCGGACCGGGCGGGCCCAGGGATGCCGAAGCGCATCTCCTAGGCTTGACCCGCGTCCGCCCCCGTAGCCCAATCGGCAGAGGCAGGCCCCTTAAAAGGGTTCCAGTGTGGGTTCGAGTCCCACCGGGGGCACGCGAGGATCAGGCGAGGGACAGCGCCAGCCCGTCCAGGATGTCGTGCTCGGACACGGTGACCTCTCGGATCGCCGGGACCCGTTGCTGGACGAGGGTGACCAGTTCGGACAGGATCAGCGCTCCCCCGCCGATCACGTCGACCCGGCCGGGGTGCATGTAGCGCAGGGCCGCGCGATGCGCCCGGTGCGCGCCGAGGAAGAACGCCGACACCCGATGCACGTCATCGGTCGGGATCCGGGACAGGTGGATCCGCGACGCGTCGTAGGAATTCAGCTTCAGCGCGGCGGCCGCCACGGTGGTTGCGGTCCCCGACACCGGCACCAGCCGTCGGACGGAGGACACCGGCAACTTGTCCAGCCCCGAGGTGAGCAGCGAGCGCGCCCAGCTGCGGGCGGCGTCACGTTCGGCGGCGGGTGGTGGATCCGACCGCAGGATGCGCTCGGTGATCCGCACGCAGCCGATGTCCAGGCTGACCGCACCGCTGATCTGGTTGATGCCGCGCCGTCGGTTCCCGGTGACGATCTCGGTGGAGCCACCCCCGATGTCCACCACCATGAACGGCCCGGTGGCCGGGTCCAGTTCGCCGACGGCGCCGGCGAAGGACAGCTCCGCCTCCTCGTCGCCGGTGATCACCTCGGGATCCTGCCCGAGGGTGGAGCGCACCATCGCCACGAAGTCCTGCCGGTTGCCCGCGTCCCTGGTGGCCGAGGTGGCGGCCATCCGCACCCGCACCACCCCGGAGGCCCGGATCGCGGCCGAGTAGTCGGCCAGCGCACGCCAGGTCCGGTCCAGCGCGTGGGTGCTGAGCATCCCGGTGGCGTCGACGCCCTCGCCGAGCCGCACCACCCGCATCTCCCGGTGCACGTCGACCAGCCGCGGACCGTTGTCGCCGACGGAAACGTCGGCGATCAACAGCCGGATGGAGTTGGTGCCGCAATCGATGGCGGCGACCCGCCGCGGGCGGTCCGTCGGCTGATCGCCCGCGCCTTCAGCGGTCCGATCGCTCACGGCTGGGCCGCTCCTTCGCCTGCGCCGGACCGGCGACCGTGAGTCATGATCGGACGGTACCCGCGCGCACAGCACGCTTCGTCAGGAGGCCCGGCAGTGCCAGACAGCGCCGTTCAGCAGGTGACGAACCAGGTCCCGCCGCTGATCGACCACAACCTGATCGCCGCGGACCCAGCTGTGCTGGCCGGGCTGGCTGCCGGCGGAACCACCATCACACCAGCGCTTGCCGCACTCGCGATCGAGGCCGGTTCCGCGGGCGTCATCGAGCAGGCACGGCTGGCCAACATCCACCCGCCCGTGCTGCACACCCACGACCGGTCGGGTCGGCGGGTCGACGAGGTCGAGTTCCACCCGGCCTGGCACACCCTGATGTCCAGGGCGGTCAGCGCCGGACTGCACGGCACACCGTGGGCACCGGGCGCGGGGCAGCACGCCCACCTGCACCGGGCGGCCGGTTTCTACCTGTGGACGCAGACCGAGTCGGGGCACCTGTGCCCGATCTCGATGACCTACGCCGCGGTGCCGGTGATCCGGCGGCACCCCGCGCTCGCCGACAGGTACGCCGCCGGGCTCGAATCCACCACCTACGACTTCGGGCTGCGCCCGGCCTCGACCAAACTCGGCCTGCTGGCAGGGATGTCGATGACCGAGAAGCAGGGTGGGTCCGATGTCCGGGCTAACACCACGACCGCGACACCGGTCGGCGGGTCGGCGTCGGCGCCCGGTGAGTACCGGCTGAACGGCCACAAGTGGTTCACCTCGGCGCCGATGAACGACGTCTTCCTCACCCTCGCACAGGCGCAGGGTGGGCTGACCTGCTTCCTGCTCCCCCGGGTACTGCCCGACGGCAATCGCAACGGCCTGCATCTGGTGCGGCTGAAGGACAAGCTGGGCAACCGGTCCAACGCCTCCGCCGAGATCGAGTACGACGATGCGATCGGCTGGCGGATCGGCGAGGAGGGCCGTGGTGTCCCGACCATCCTGCAGATGGTCACGATGACCCGGGTGGACTGCGTCCTGGGGTCGGCCGGGCAGATGCGCGCCGCCCTGTCGGAGGCCGCGTACTACGCCGCCCACCGGTGGGCGTTCGGCCGCCAGCTGGCCGAGCAACCGGCGATGACCGCCGTGCTGGCCGACCTCGCGGTCGAATCCTGGGCGGCCACGCTCACCGCGCTGCGACTGGGTGCGCTGGTCGACCGGACGGCCGGCAACGGCGCCGGCACCGGGGGCGACACGTCCCGGGAGGCCGCACTGCTCCGGCTGGCCCTGCCCGCGGCGAAGTTCTGGGTGTGCAAACGCGCCGTGCCGATGATCGCGGAGGCGCTGGAATGCCTGGGCGGCAACGGATATGTGGAAACCTTCCCGATGGCCCGACTGCTCAGGGAGTCGCCGCTGAACGGCATCTGGGAGGGCTCGGGCACGGTGAGCGCGCTGGATGCGGTGCGGGCGCTGGACCGATCACCGGCCTGCGCCGACGCCGTGCTCACCGAACTCGGGCTGGCGAGCGGCGCGCACCCGGCCTTCGACAGCGCGGTGACCACGCTCAAGTCCGTGCTGACCGCCGACCCCGACCCGGCGGCCGCCAGGACGGTGGCATCCCTGACGGCCCGGCTTTTCGCGGCGGGCCTGCTGCTGCAGCACGCCCCCGCGGAGGTTGCTGAGCTGTATTGCGCCACCCGGCTGACCGGCGGCGGGGACCGGGTGTTCGGCGACCTGCCGCCCGGCTACCGGCCGGACGGCATCGTCGCGGCCGTCACGCCCGCGACCTGAGTCAGCATCAGGCCGCCGTCACCTGACGCTCGTGGGCGACCGGGCACACCCCGGCCTTGTGCTCCCGGTTCTCCGCCGCCGGGTCCGCAAGGAATCCGGCCGCCGGGTTCTCCCGGAACCCCGGGGTCTGCTCGCCGGTCGCGTAGTACCGATGGAACACCGGGGTTGTCGACCCGCTCATCGGCGGCACCAGCCATGACCAGTCGCCCGGGGTGTCCCTGCCCTGCTCCTGCTCCCGGCTCAGGTGGGTCATGAACTGGTCGGCCGCGCTGTGGTGGTCGACGATCCGGACGCCGTCGGCCCGGAAGGAATGCAGCACCGCCACGTTCAGCTCGAGCAGAGCGCGATCCCGCCACAGGTTGGTCGAGCTGCGGGTGGACAGGCCAAGCCCGCGGGCGATCGCGGGCAGCTGGTCGTAACGGTCGGGGTCCGAGAGGTTGCGCGCGCCGATCTCGGTCCCCATGTACCAGCCGTTGAACGGAGCCGCGGAATACCGCAACCCGCCGGCCTCCAGTGCCATCCCGGACACCGCGGGCACCGCATGCCAGCGCAGTCCGAGATCGGCGAACCAGGCCAGCTCGGGATGACGGATCGGGACCTCCAGCACAGCGTCCGCGGGCAGCTCGAACAGTTGGGGGCGGCCGGCACCGACCTGGATGGCGAGCGGCAGCACGGTGAACGCGGTCCGTGTCTGCGGCCGCCAGCCCAGCTGCTCCAGCGCGGCGGTGAACCCGACGTGCAGCGGGTCACCGAGCACCGTCCCGTCCGCGGCGTCGCCAGCCCGCGTACCGGATCAGCTGGGAGTTCCAAATCCTGACCCGGTGCAGGCCGTCGACGTCAGCGGCGAACACGGACATCACCGGCTTGATCCGGCCGCCGTTCGTGGCCAGCCGGAGATGGTCGACGCACGCCTGGAAGACCTCCTCCGCCGACTCCAGATCGCGGCGATCCAGCACGGTCAGCGTCCGCCACGGCAGCCGGCCGATGCACCGGCTGCTGTTCCGCCAGGCCACCCGGCAGGCATGCGTCAGTTCCGCCGGATCCATGCAGTAGTGCCCGGTCCTGGCCACGGAATGGGTGATCTGCCGCAACCGCGCCGCACCGGCGTCGCTGTCGATGAGGTGCTCGGACCGCATCAACTCGACGAACGATCGGGCCTGCGCCATCAGCTGCGCGGCCGACTCCACGGAAACCATGTCTCCCCCTGGTACGTCCCCATGTCAGTCCAGTCGGGCGCAGGGCGGCTGGCCGCGGAAGTACTCCGGCAGCGCGTCGACCGCTTCATCACCCAACGGATTGACACCCCTGCCCACGGCGAGCGAATGCGCGACCAGGACGTGCAGGCATTTCACCCGGTCCGGCATGCCGCCGGCAGTGATGTCGTTCCCCAATTCACAGAGGTCGTTGCGCTGCCGCAGATACGACAGATGGGCCTGCCGGTAGGCCTCAGCAAGGACGTCATCGGTGGTCAGCCGGTCCGTCATCAGCCGCATGACGCCGGTCGACTCCATCCGGCTGACCGCCGCGGTCAGGCTGCGGCAGCACAGATAGAACATGGTCGGGAAGATGGTGCCGTCCGGCAGCCGCGGCGAGGTCTGCACGACGGCGGGGACGTCGTGGTCGCAGCGGTACGCCACGGCGAGCAGCCCGCGAGGCGGGCGGCCGAGTTCCCGGGTCAGCGCCTCGCGGTCGACATCGGTGACGGGCTGCCAGCGCACGCCTACGGCGTGCCGGGTTCGGCCAGGGTGTCCCACAGGCTGCTGTACCAGGGTTGATCGGACGCCGCCGACGCAGTCTGCGGGCCAGCGCCGTCCGCGCCGAGGTCGGGAGCGTGCACGACGAACACGGTCTCGCCCGGCGTCACGTACTGCAGCCGACGACGTGCCTCCGCCGCGACGTAGCTGGAATCCTGCAGTGCGTTCTTCTGCGCCTGCAGCTCGTCACGCTGCTGCTCCAGCGACTGCTGGGCAACCACCGCGTCCGCCAGCTCCACCCGCTGTTGCAGGTAGTTGCGCAGCGGGAACGCCACGGACAACGCCACCGCGCACAGCACCAGGCCAAGGATCGCCACCTGCCGGGCCAGCCGGGACTGCGGGAGCAGGGTGCGGCCCATGCTGGGCACGACACCGGTCGACCCGCGCCCCGCCCGGCGCGCGGCACCGGTGGCGGACGCTGCGGGAGCGGTCGCCGGCCGGGAGGTCGCCGGCCTTGACGATCCGGAACGGGACCGTCGGGTGCGGTCGGCGTCGGTCCGCCCACCGGCAGCCGCCGCCCGGGAGGCGCGCGAGGCGCGCGACGTGTGTCCGGGGCGGCGCTGCGGCGTGGACGTCATCTGTTGACTCAGGACCCCTGCTGGTACCGCGGGAACGCGAGTTCCCCGAGATACCGGGCGGCGTCCCCGAGGTTCTCCTCGATGCGCAGCAACTGGTTGTACTTGGCCACCCGCTCGGAGCGGGCGGGTGCGCCGGTCTTGATCTGGCCGCACCCGGTGGCCACCGCGAGGTCGGCGATGGTGGTGTCCTCGGTCTCGCCGGAGCGGTGGCTCATCATGCAGCGGTAGCCGGCGTTGTGCGCCAGCGTCACCGCGTCCAGGGTCTCGGAGAGCGTGCCGATCTGGTTCACCTTGACCAGCAGGGCGTTGGCGGCGCCGCGGGCGATGCCGTCCTCGAGCCGCTCCGGGTTGGTGACGAACAGGTCGTCACCGACGATCTGGATCTTGGCGCCGAGCTGGGTGGTCATCGAGATCCAGCCGTCCCAGTCGTCCTCGGACAGCGGGTCCTCGATGGAGACGATCGGGTAGTTGGCGATGAGATCGGTGTAGATGGCGATCATCTCGTCCGAGGTCCGGCCGGTGCCCTCGTAGGAGTAGACGCCGTCGGAATGGAATTCGGTGGCGGCGACGTCCATGGCCAGCACGACATCGCTACCGAAGCCGAAGCCGGCCTTGGTGATCGCTTCCGAGATCAGGTCGAGCGCGGCCTTGCTGGATGCGGCGGCAGGTGCGAACCCGCCCTCGTCACCCAGCGCCGTGGAGAATCCGGCCTTCTTCAGCACGGACTTCAGCGAGTGGTAGACCTCGGCGCCCCAGCGCAGTGCCTCGCGGAACGTCGGTGCGCCGACCGGCGCGATCATGAACTCCTGGACGTCGACGCCGCTGTCCGCGTGCGCGCCGCCGTTGACGATGTTCATCATCGGGACGGGCAGGATGTGCGCGTTGGGTCCGCCCAGGTAACGGAACAGCTCGAGCTCGGCGGATTCCGCGGCGGCCTTGGCGACCGCGAGCGATACGCCGAGGATCGCGTTGGCGCCGATCCGGCCCTTGTCCGGGGTGCCGTCCAGGTCGATCAGCTTCTGGTCGATGACCCGCTGCTCGATCGCGTCGTAGCCGATCAGTGCCGGTCCGATCTCTTCCAGCACGGCCTCGACGGCCTTGATGACGCCCTTGCCGCCGTAGCGCGCCGCGTCGCCGTCACGCAGTTCTACGGCCTCGTGTTCGCCGGTCGAGGCGCCCGAGGGGACAGCGGCCCTAGCCAGCGACCCGTCATCCAACGCCACCTCCACTTCGACGGTGGGGTTGCCGCGAGAGTCGAGGATCTCGCGTGCGCCGATGAGTTCGATGGCCGCCATGGGGGCACATCCCTTCGCTTGCGGGTCGTTCCTGCCGATGGGAATGCAGGGTCTTCGAGTGCCGACCGGTCCCGGTTCGGCGCCGCACCTAGCCTAGAGGCCACGGCTCTGCCGGTCCTGTCGGACGCGCCCTCGCCGTGTCCCTCGGCGCGTCGCGCATTCAGCCGAGCGCGCGCAGCCGGGGCAGCACCTGCTCCCCGTACAGCGTCAGGAACCGGTCCTGGTCGGTTCCCGGCGCATGGAACACCAGGTGCCGGAAACCCAGATCCAGGTAGCTGCGGATCTTCTCGACGTGCTCCTCGGGGTCGGAGGAGACGATCCAGCGGGACGCTGCCTGCTCGACCGGCAGCGCGTCGGCGAGCCGCTGCATCTCGATCGGGTCCTCGACGCCGCTCTTCTGCTCCGGGGTGAGCGCCAGCGCCGCCCAGTGCTTGGTGTCCGCCAACGCGCGGTCGCGGTCGGGATCGAAGGAGACCTTCATCTCGATGAGCAGGTCGAGGTCGTCCAGCGTGCGGCCGGCCTTGCCGGCACCCTCGGCCAGGGCGGGCAGCAGCGTGTCGGAGTACAGCGAGGGCGCCTTGCCCGAGGTGGTGATGAACCCGTCCGCGACCCGGCCGGCCAACCGGGTCGCCGCGGGGCCGGAGGCGCCGATGTAGATCGGCACCGGAACCTCGGGCCGGTCGTAGATGGTGGCCTTGTCCGTGCGGTAGTAGGTGCCCTCGAACGAGACCCGCTCGCCGGTCCACAGCTCGCGGATCAGCGTCACCGCCTCTTTCAGCCGCGCGAAACGCTCCTTGCCGTCGGGCCATTCCAGCCCCAGCGGCACCTCGTTGAGCGACTCCCCCGACCCGACGCCGAGGATGACCCGGCCCGGGTACAGCACGCCGAGGGTGGCGAAGGCCTGGGCGATCACCGCGGGGTGGTACCGGAACGTGGGGGTGAGCACCGAGGTGCCCAGCAGCACCCGCTCCGTCCTGGCGCCGACGGCGCCGAGCCAGGGCAACGCGGCCGGGGCGTGGCCGCCGTCGTGCCGCCAGGGTTGCAGGTGATCGGAGATGAACACCGAATCGAACCCGGCCTGTTCGGCGCTGACCGCGAACCCGGCCAGCTCCACGGGTCCGAATTGCTCGGCAGATGCCTTGTAGCCCAACCGCAATGGCATGAATCCTCCCCAAACCTCACAGTGGTCTGTCAGACCGTTGCCGGGCCGCGCGGCCGACGGCTGATGTGCCCGGCCAGCCTACGGACCCGGCGGAGTCACTGCCCGACCAGGCTTTTCTAGAAATCATCCTGAGCGTCTAGACTCTCTGTATGGCGCTGAGTATCAAAACGGCGGAGGCGGACCGGCTGGCCCGGGAGCTGGCGGCCGCGACCGGCGAGACGCTGACGGACGCAGTGACGAAGGCCCTCCGGGAGCGTTTGGATCGGGTGCGGACCAACCAGGACGACTACATCCGACGGATTCATCGAATCCAAGACGAAATCGCGGCCCTACCGGTCGTGGACAACAGAACTCCCGACGAGATCATCGGATATGACGAAAACGGCCTGCCCTCGTGACCGGAGTCGTCGTCGACTCCTCGGCCGTGGTCGCCATCTCCCTGAGGGAACCTGGGCACGAATGGCTCACCGGCCAGCTACGTGATCGCTCTGACCGGATGATCTCTGCCCCGAATGCACTCGAGCTGACACTGGTGCTCGAAGACCGATTGGCATCCAGCGCCGGCCTGGGTCGACGCATCCTCATCCAGCTCGGGATCAAGGTCATCTCGTTCACCCCGGAAATGGCCGATCGGGCAGCGCATGCCTGGCGTCGCTTCGGCAAGGGGCGTCATTCCGCCGCACTGAATTTCGGCGATTGCTGCACCTACGCCCTGGCCGAGCACGCCGAGCTGCCGATCCTGTGTGTGGGCAACGACTTCGCGCAGACGGACCTGCCAGTCCTGCGGCCACCGGCGGCCTGAGGGCTCAGCGCGCCACCGCGTCACGCACCACCCCCGCGATGGCCTCGGCCTCGATCAGGAAGCCGTCGTGGCCGTAGTCCGAGTGCATGGTGATCACGTCCCGGGCGGTCGGCGCGGTCGCGATCAGCTCACCCTGGGACGGCAGGAACAACCGGTCGGAATCCACCACCGCCACCGTCAACTGGGCCGAGATCCGCTGCAGCGCAGCATGAACGCCGCCACGGCCGCGGCCGATGTCGTGGGAGTTCATGCCCTCGGTCAACACCAGGTAGGAATTCGGATCGAAGCGGCGGTTCAGCTTGTCGCCGTGATGCTGCAGGTAGGACTGCACGGCGAAGCGACCGCCCAGCAACGGGTCCTCGTCACCCTGCGCGGCCCGGCCGAACCGGGTGTCCAGTTCCAGCGCCGACCGGTAGGTGGTGTGCGCGATCTGCCGGGCGATGCCCATCCCGGTCAGCGGGGCGGGGCCGCCGTAGTAGTCGCCGCCGGCGAAGTGCGGGTCCGCCCGGATCGCGGCGATTTGCGGGACGCTCCAGGCGATCTGGTCGCCGGTGAAGAACGCGCAGGTGGCCAGCGCGATGGCCCTGGCTACCCTGTCCGGATAGCCGACCGCCCATTCCAGCACCCGCATGCCGCCCATCGACCCGCCCAGCACCGCGGCGAACCGTTCGATGCCCAGTTGGTCGGCGAGCCGCACCTCGGCGGCCACCTGGTCGCGCACGGTGATCCGCGGGAAGCGCGATCCGTACGGCCGGCCGTCGGGCGCCGTCGACGACGGCCCGGTGGTACCGCGGCAGCCGCCGAGCACGTTGGCCGCGATCACGAAGAATCGCTCGCTGTCCAGCGGGGCTCCCGGCCCGATCAGCCCGTCCCACCAACCCGGTGTCGGGTGGTGCGGGCCGGCCGGCCCGACCACATGGGAATCGCCGGTCAGCGCATGGAGAACGAGAATCGCGTTGTCCCGCAAGGGGTTCAGCGTTCCCCAGGTCTCGTAGGCCATGGTGACGCCGGGCAGCCGGGCACCGGACTCGGTGGCCAGCGGTCCGATGTCGGCGTAGATCCGCCCGTCCGACGGCGGATGCCCGCCGTGGTCGTCCTGATGGGGCAGCGCGATGCCGGGGCCGGCGGTGGTGCCGGCCCCGGTGCGATCGCTCACTGCTGTCATGCTGCTGTCATGAAGGCCGCCGCGTCACACGGTGCCGTCAGTCGGACTTCGCGGCGCGGAACCCGGCCTCGAGATCGGCCAGGATGTCGTCGATGTGCTCGATGCCGACAGCCAGCCGGATCAGTCCGGGGGTGACGCCGGTGGTCAACTGCTCGGCGGCGGCCAGCTGGGCGTGCGTGGTGGACGCCGGATGGATGACCAGCGACCGCACGTCACCGATGTTCGCCAGGTTGGTGAACAGCTCCAGCGCATCGGTGAACGCCTGACCGGCCGGCACCCCGCCCTTGATCTCGAAGGACACGATCGGGCCGCCGCCCTTCGGTGCGTACTTGAGCTGGCGGTCATGCCAGGTGCTGGACTCCAGCCCCGGGTAGGACACCGACTCGACCTCGTCGCGCTCGGAGAGCCATTCGGCGACCCGCAGCGCATTGGAGTTGTGCCGCTCCAACCGCAGCGACAGCGTCTCGATGCCCTGCGAGATGAGGAAGGCGTTGAACGGCGAGATGGCCGGGCCGATGTCCCGCAGCCCCTGCAGCCGGGCCTTGAAGATGAAGGCCACGTTGGTCTTGAACAGGCCTTCCGGCCCGAGGTCGACGCCCCAGGTGAGGTTGTTGTAGCTGGGGTCCGGGGTGTTGAAACCGGGGAACCGCTCGGCGTTGGCGACCCAGTCGAAATTGCCCGAGTCGACGATGACGCCGCCGATGGCGGTGCCGTGCCCGCCCAGGTACTTGGTGGCCGAATGCACCACGATGTCCACCCCGTGCTCGAACGGCCGGATGAGATACGGCGTGGGCACGGTGTTGTCGACGATCAGCGGGACGCCGGCCTCGTGCGCGACGGCGGCAACGGCCTCGAAGTCCAGCACGTCCAGCAGCGGGTTGGAGATCGATTCGCCGTACAGCGCCTTGGTGTTGGGCTGGATCGCCGCGCGCCAGGAATCGGGGTCGTCCGGGTTCTCCACGAAGCCGACCGTGATGCCGAGCTTGGGCAGCGTGTAGTGGAACAGGTTGTAGGTGCCGCCGTAGAGCCGCGGCGAGGACACGATGTGATCGCCGGCCTGCGCGATGGTCAGGATGGCCAGCGTCTCCGCGGACTGGCCGGAGGCGACCAGCAGCGCGCCGACACCGCCCTCCAGGGAGGCGATCCGATCCTCGACCACGGCCTGGGTCGGGTTCATGATCCGGGTGTAGATGTTGCCCAGTTCCTCCAGGGCGAACAGCTTCCGCCCGTGCTCGGAGGAATCGAAGGCGTACGACGTGGTCTGGTAGATCGGCAGCGCCCTGGCCTTGGTGGTGGGGTCGGGCACCTGGCCGGCGTGGATCTGACGGGTCTCGAAAGACCAATTCGAGCTCATGCGGGGCTCCTGGGAGTAGGGCCGACGGCGGCTGCCGCCGGGTTGGGCGGGGAAGTGCCGGCCACCGCGGACCGGGGCATCCGGTGCGCGGGGCAGTGATCGGGACCGTGGCGCGGTTCGGAGCGTCTGCGCAGTTCCACGCCCGTTCGGGGCCGGTTTTGCGCGACGACCGTTCGTACGACGTGTCAGTCCGGGTCAGCTACAACAACACATCATCGTGCGCACCGCGGCACTCCTGTCCGATCTGACAGGTCCGCCGGACGCGGACCCGCGCTTGCGGGCCAACGGGTTCGGTGGTCCGCCTGGTCATCACCCGGGGCACCCCACCGCGTGTGGAGGGTTGCCGTCCAGCGAGCCGGGGCTGTTGCTGGAACTCATGACCTTGGCCGTGAGTGTAGCGCTCGGTGAGCAGCGACGCGTCCGGTCCGGGGGTCGGCTCAACCCGGGCGGAGCAAGGGTCCGGACTGTCGGTGGCGCGGAGGTGATCAACCCTCAGGCGCGCCGATTCTTCCTCCAGACCACGGCGGCCGGCAGCGCCGGCGGCAGGAAGATCAACAAGGCGGACGGAAGCAGCCCGAGCACGCCGGCCGCCGAATCGGAGGTGAGGCTGTACCAGACATAGCCCGCGGTGGCCAGCAGCCAGACGACGATGAAGATCAGCGACACCCGGGCAGCGGCCCGTCGCCCCGCCCGCTGAGTGGACAGCAGCAGCAGGAACAACAGGACGAATCCGGCGACCAGCATCACGGCGACCAGCATGTTCGCTCCCCTCAGCCGGCCGAAGGGCGGCTGAGGTCGACCCTAGCCCCGTCGCCGGAGCTGACCGGGCGTATCGGCCGGGAACGGGGCTGAGTCAGCCGACGGCGAGCGAGGTGAACGTGCCGCTTGCCAGCACGTCGGGACTCCCCCCGTTGGGGGCGTAAGCCACGATCCCGTCAGCCCGCTGCACGATGATCACGTCCTGAGCATCGAGCCCGATCGCCTGGGCGCTCGGACCGGGCGGCCCGTTGGGGTTGGCGAGGGTGAATCCCCGCACCGGGATCGGAACGACCGACCCTCCGCCGACCGGGAGCTTGTTGATGACGTCGACTCCCGGATCATCGACGCACCCGTCGATGGCTGCCGGGCCGAAACACACGAAGCGTGGGTATGCCGAGAACACATTCCCGGAAACGTCCGTGGAGACGAGGCCCGGAATGGCGGTCGAGAAGCCCAGACTGGGTACATCCTGTTCCTGATTGGAACCCGCTGGCACCTTGGAGACGGATGACGCACCGCTGCCCCCGGTGGACAGGTTCCGGAAATACACGCCGCCGGAGGCATCCTTGGTGAGAATCGTGGTCGCGGCGTAGAACGAATCCCTGGTCACGGTGGCCACCGGACTGCCGGGGAATCCCGAATACCTGGTGATCAGCGTTGGATTGCGGACGACAAAGACCTTCCCGATCGAACTGGCAATCCAGCCGACCGCCCCGAGTGCGGAGTAGGCAGGGACCGCGACGGTCACCTGATTCGTCGCGGCGTCGATTCGCACAATCTGGGACGACGAGGCCGAAAGTCGGTCGAGCACGAAAATGTTGCCCGACCCGTCGACCGAAATCTGTTGGGGATCGGTCAGCGATCCCGGCCCCAGCACCGCCTGTTGCCCGGATGCCGGATCGACCCGGATTACCTTCCTGGCGCCTCGGTCGAGAACGACCACCTTTCCGGCCGGCACCTCGAGCACCTGCGTGGGCTGGATGAATCCCTGGCCAACGGTGCGCGCACCACCGCCATTCGGATCGATCTGGACCACCGAGTTGGTGGTCGTGTTGATGGCGACAATGGAACTGGCCCGTTTGGTCTTGTAGACCGTAGCGGCGGGCACCCCGGACCCGACCGCATTGATCGCACGCACCGTGAACCGGTACGTGACGCCGGGCAGCAATTGATTCAACGTCAACGAGCGTGTCCCAGCCGGGACTTCCGTGGCGAACGCGCCGAATCCGGTGCTGGACGTGCCGTCGCGGCTGACCCGGTACTTCACGATGGGCGACGATCCGCTGCTGGTCGGCGCCGCCCAGTGTAGTGTCGCCGAGCTCTGCGGGACCCCGGTGGTCGTCACCGAAAGACCGCTCGGCGCAGCCGGTGTCCCCGCCCCGGGTTGCAGGACGAAGGACGATCTCGTCGTCGCTGCGGACGTCGTGGTGCTCACGGTGATCGGGCCGGTCGTCGCATCCGGCGGCACCGTCGCCCTGATCGAGCCGGCCGAGGCGACCGTGAGGGCGGTCGCCGGCACGTTGTTGAAACGCACCCCGGTGACGGCGGTGAACCCGGCGCCGACGATCGTGACGGCGGTACCCACCGGGCCGGACGTGGGGGTGAACCGGGTGAACGTCGGTGGCGCCGGGTTGACCGTGAACGAGTTCGCGGTGGTGGCGGTCCCGGCGGAATTTCTCACGGTGATCGGTCCGGAGCGCGCCCCGGCCGGAACCGTGGTGAAAAGAGTGGAGACGAAGGATCCGGGCTGACCGGGTGCGACGGTGAACGGTGCCGGCGTGTTGTTGAACGTGACGGCGATTGCCGAGGTCAAGTTGAGTCCGGAGATGGTCACCGGTGTGCCCACCACACCGGATTCCGGATAGAAACTGTGCTGGAAGTACAAAACAGGTGGGTCGGCGGCGGCGGCCAATTCTGCCGGGTACCCAATTTCCGCAGCGGCCGGTAGGGCGTTGACCGTCCCGCCCATTATCATGACCAGGGCCGAAGCGACACCGAATAACCTCGCGGCACAATTTCTGAACACCGTCGCGACCCCCCACGGACAGCATATTGGCCGTCCCAGGCTAGTTCTCGCGGTCCGCGCCTGTCAATGACACGATTGCCGCAATTCGGGTCTATTCTCCCCCTTGCCGGCGGGTCCCTTTCTCACCGATGCCATCGGCATTTAGCCCGTCGCAGGCGGGGCCGAATCCAGGACGGCGAGTGTGTCCTCGTACCCTTGGCGCTGCAGCTGGTTCGTCGCGCGATCATTGCGTGGTAGCGCGACGTCGAACTGGCCGGCATCGGCTCGCAGCGGTACCGCGAGCGCACGTCGGTCAGGAGAGGGAACCTGGTGAGAATCCAGGGCTGCCCCGCAGCGGTGAGCAGGAACGAAAGCCGTCACACAGCACTGGGATTCTCCTGGGAAGCGGCGGCCGGTAGGGCCGGCGGTCGAGCATCGGCCGCGTCGCCTGCGAGCCCGAAGACCTGCCGGCGCACCGGGCACACCCGTGCCCGGTGGTCCGCTGCCTCGAGGGAGGGTGAGCAGGCCTAGGGTGCGCGGTGCGCACCCGGCCGTGCGTCACCCACGGCATCGGACCGTCCGTTCACGGCATCCGGAGGACGTTGTGCCCGAACTCTCCACCACGACCACATCCACGACGGGATTCGCGACCAGATTCCGGGCAACTGTGCTCGGCTATCCGCGCATCGGACCGCACCGGGAGCTGAAAAAGGCCTTGGAAAAATTCTGGGCAGGTGACATCTCGATCGACGACCTGACGGCGGTCGGCCGCGGGTTGCGGAGCGCCGATCGCGCGCTGTTGCTGGCCGCCGGCCTCGACTCGATTCCGGTCAACACGTTCTCCTACTACGACCACGTGCTGGACACCGCGGTGCTGCTCGGTGCCATTCCGGAACGTTTTGCCGCTCTCCCCGACGGGCTTGATCGGTACTTCGCGATGGCACGCGGTGCCGGCGACTGCGCGCCGCTGGAGATGACCAAGTGGTTCGACACCAACTACCACTATCTGGTCCCGGAGATCTCGGCCGATACCGCCTTCTCGCTGCACCCGGACGCGGTGCTGGCGGACCTGGCCGAAGCGGTCGCGGACGGCATCCCGGCCCGGCCGGTGATTCTCGGCCCGGTCAGTTTCCTGCTGTTGGCCAAACCGGGAACCGGTCAGGCCGGCGCGCACCTGCTCGACCGGCTGGACGAACTCCTGCCGCTGTACGGCGACCTGCTCTCGCTGTTGGCGACGGGCGGCGCGCAGTGGGTGCAGCTGGACGAACCGGCCCTGGTCGCCGACCGGACGCCGGCCGAGATCGAGGCCGCCCGCCGCGCCTACGCAGCACTCGCCGCGCGCCAACACCGCCCGGCGATCATGGTCGCGTCGTACTTCGGCGGCCTCGGGGACGCGGCACCGGCCCTGGCCGGCACCGACATCGAGGCGTTGGCAGTCGATCTCGTCGCAGGGTCGGTCGATGAGCTGACCGGTGTTGCCGGCCTCTCGGACAAGCTGGTGGTGGCCGGTGTGGTGGACGGCCGGAACGTCTGGCGCACCGACCCCGACCGCGCGCTCGGCAACCTTGCCACCGTGCAGGGGCTGGCCGGCGCGGTCGCGGTCAGCACGTCGTGTTCGTTGCTGCACGTCCCGTATTCACTCGCCCCGGAGACCCGGATCGATCCCCAGGTGGCCTCGTGGTTGGCCTTCGCCGCCGAGAAGATCGCCGAGGTGAGCACTCTCGCGACCGCGCTGACCGACGGCGCCGCAGCCGTCGACAAGGAACTCGCCGCCGCGCGAGCGGCGGTGAGTGATCGACAGGCGGCTCGCACGGTGCACGACGAGCACCTCGCGGACCGGCTGACGTCATTGCGGGACAACGCTTTCCGGCGCAGCCCGGCAGCGAGGCGGGCCGCCGCCCAGGCGGCGAGGGTGCCGCTGCCACCGCTGCCGACCACCACGATCGGGTCGTTCCCGCAGACCCCGGCGATCCGGCGGGCCAGGGCAGCCCTGCGCAACGGCGAGGTCGATCAGGCCGGGTACGACGCCGTGATGCGCACCGAGATCGCCGAGGTCATCGCCCTGCAGGAAGAACTCGGGCTCGACGTGCTGGTGCACGGCGAACCGGAACGCAACGACATGGTGCAGTATTTCGCCGAGCAATTGCGTGGGTTCGCGTTCACCGACCACGGTTGGGTGCAGTCCTACGGCTCGCGCTGCGTGCGTCCGCCCATCCTGTTCGGTGACGTCGCACGTCCGGGCCCGATGACGGTGGCGTGGAGCGCCTACGCGCAGTCACTGACGGACAAGCCCGTGAAGGCCATGCTGACCGGCCCGGTGACGATCCTGGCCTGGTCGTTCGTCCGCGACGACCAGGCACTCGACGTCACCGCGAGGCAGGTCGCGCTGGCATTGCGCGACGAGACACTGGATCTGCAGGCGGCGGGCATCTCGATCATCCAGGTGGACGAACCGGCGCTCCGCGAGCTGTTGCCGCTGCGCGAGCGGGATCGGAAGGCCTACCTGGACTGGGCGGTCAGCTCGTTCCGGTTGGCCACCTCCGGCGTGGCCGATTCCACCGCCGTGCACACCCATCTGTGCTATTCCGAATTCGGTGAGGTGATCGGCGCGATCGACGACCTGGACGCCGACGTGACGTCGCTGGAAGCTGCCAGGTCGCACATGGAGGTGCTCGGCGACCTGAACGCCGTCGGCTACACCCGGGGCGTCGGGCCCGGCGTCTGGGACATCCATTCACCCCGCGTGCCGTCGGTCGCGGAGATCACCGACTCATTGACCATGGCGCTGGCCTCGGTGCCGGCCGACCGGCTCTGGGTGAACCCCGATTGTGGGCTGAAGACCCGCGGTCCGGTGGAAACCCGGGCGGCGCTGGCGAACATGGTGCAGGCCGCATTGTCGGTACGCGCCGGCTGACCGCCGGAGCCCGGGTCACGGGTCGGTGCAGGTGTGGTGCAGCGATCGTTTCAGAGGTCGCTGAAGACACCGACGATCAGCACCGTGTTGAGCGCGACGATGGCGACGGTGATCAGGGTGCCGATGGCCTTGGTCACCGCGCCGTTGACCTCGTGTCCCATCAGCGCCCGGTTCGACGTCAACATCAGCAGCGGGACCAGCACGAACGGCAGGCCGAAGGACAGCACCACCTGGGACAGGACCAGCACGCTGGTGGGGTCGGTGCCGACCGCCAGCACGATCAGCGCCGGGATCAGGGTGATGGCTCTGCGCAACAACAGGTTCACCCGGCGGCGCAGCAGACCCTCCATGATGACGCTGCCCGCGTAGCACCCGACCGAGGTGGAGGCCAACCCGGACGCCAGCAGGCCGATCGCGAACAGCACGCCGACGGCCGGACCCAGCGCGGCGGTGACCGACGCGTGCGCGCCCTCGATGGTGTCCACCCCGGCCTGGCCCTGCAGCCCGGACGCGGCGACCAGCAACATCGAGACGTTGACGGTGCCGGCCAGCACCATGGCGATGACGACATCGGTCCTGGTCGCCGAGATCAACCTCCGCCGCTGCGGCCCCGGCGGCACCAGCCCGAACCGGTCGCGGGTCAGTGCGGAGTGCAGGTAGACGACGTGCGGCATCACGGTGGCACCCAGCATGGCCGTCGCGAGCAGCACCGAATCAAGGCCGTCGAAGCGCGGCACAAGACCAGCGGCGACGTCCGCCGGTGATGGCGGCGCGACGAACAACCCGGCCAGGAAGCCCACCGCGATGACCGCCAGCAGGCCGGTGATCACCCGCTCGAAGGGCCGTTGACCGCGGCGGTTCTGGATGGCCAGCAGGGCCAACGACACCAGCCCGGCGATCAGCCCGCCGAGCAGCAGCGGGAGGTCGAACAGCAGGTAGAGGGCGACCGCACCGCCGATCACCTCCGCGAGGTCGGTGGCCATCGCCACCGCCTCGGCCTGCAACCAATACGCCAGTCGGGACGGGGTGCTGAGCCTGTTCCCGACGAGTTCCGGCAGCGATGCGCCGGTCGCCAATCCGAGTTTGGCCGAGAGGTACTGCACCACGCCGGCCGCCGCGGTGGCCACCACCAGCACCCACACCAGCAGGTAGCCGTACCTGGCGCCGGCCTGCACGTTCGCCGCGACGTTGCCCGGATCGACGTAGGCGACCGCGGCGACGAAGGCGGGGCCGAGCAGCGTGATCCGACCGGTGGACCTCGGCCGGGACCGAGACCGCTCGGCACCCGCGTCGGCCGTTTCGGCGCCGTCGGCTGCGCGGCTCTCGCTCACCCGTCGATGGTCATGCATCAGCCCGTGCCTGTCGTCGCCGGGTGCGCAACCCCACACAAACCCACACTCTGCCCACCCTCATCCCCGCCGCATCCGAGGTCGACGCCCACGCGATGGCGCATCCGCCGCGCACGAGCGAACGATACGCAGTACGTTGACACCGGTCGGGGGACAGGCGACGCTCGACTGCCGCACGGGACTGGTCGGGCAGCTCGTAGTGAAAAGGAAGCCCTGTGATCATCCGACGGGCGCGGACGCAGACGGCTCGCGAGGCCTTGGCCGGCGAGCTCATTGCGACCGAGGCCGGCCGCCGGGAGAACCCCGAGGTGATCGGCCCCTGGGTATCGATGAGTCGACCGGGAACAGTCTGCGCCCAGATCTGGTTCGGACCGGCGACAGACAGGAAGATGGTGGCAATACAGGTTCGACCCTCGCGAATTTTCGGCCGCGTCAGACCCTGATCGCGTTGACTTTCTGTGACGGAGCATGGCGCACGACTTCCCTCCGTTGACCCGACCGTACCCGTTCAGGGGATCCCGGTAACTCGCTGCTGTCACGCAGACTGCTCAAGCGGGCCTGGCCATCCCCCCAGGTCGGGACCGCGGATACGCCTGGCAGGCTGCTTGCTCGATGCAGGACGCCGCCAGGCGTATCGCCCCAGCAGGCGAGGGTTCGGCGTCAGCCGTGCCGACTCGGGGTCAGTCCCAGGCCAGCCCGCCGCCGGTCTGGTACTCGATCACCCTGGTCTCGAAGAAGTTCTTCTCCTTCGTCAGGTCCATCATCTCGCTCATCCACGGGAACGGGTTCTCCGTGTCGGGGTACAGCGGTGCCAGCCCGATCTGCCCGCACCGGCGGTTGGTGATGAAGTGCATGTACCGCTCGCACTGGTCGGCGTTCAGGCCGAGCATCCCGGTCGGCATGGTGGCCCGACCGTAGGCCACCTCGAGCTCGCAGGCGGTGGCGAGCATGCCGCTGACCTCGGCCTGGAACGCGGGGCTCCACAGCTCCGGGTTCTCGATCTTGATCTGGTTGATGACGTCGATGCCGAAGTTCAGGTGGATCGACTCGTCGCGCAGGATGTACTGGTACTGCTCGGCGATGCCGACCATCTTGTTCCGCCGGCCGAGGGACAGGATCTGCGCGAAGCCGGTGTAGAACCACATCCCCTCGAAGATCACGTAGAAGGCGACCAGGTCCCGCAGGAACGCCTGGTCGGCCTCCGGCGTTCCGGTCCGGAATTCCGGGTCCTCCAGGTGTTGGGTGTACTGCAGGGCCCAGGCGTCCTTTTCGGTGATCGATGGCACCTCCCGATACATGTTGAACAGCTCGCCCTCGTCCAGCCCGAGTGAGGTGCAGATGTATTGGAACGTGTGGGTGTGCACGGCCTCTTCGAACGCCTGCCGGAGCAGGTATTGCCGGCATTCCGGGTTGGTCAGCTGGCGGTAGACGGCGAGCACGATGTTGTTGGCCACCAACGACTCCGCGGTGGCGAAGAAACCCAGATTGCGCTTCAGCATGGTGCGTTCGGCCTCGGTGAGCTGGCCGGGCGACTTCCACATGGCGATGTCGGCCTGCATGGACACCTCCGTCGGCATCCAGTGGTTGTTGCAGCCGGCCAGGTACTTCTCCCAGGCCCAGTGGTACTTCAGCGGCAGCAGTTGGTTGACGTCGGCGCGGGCGTTGATCATTGCCTTCTCGCCGACCGACACCCGGCCGCCTGACGGATCGATGCCGCCGAGACCGGTGACGTTCCCGGGTTTCTCCGGTGGCCGGTGCGCGCCCCGGCGTCCGGTCGGCTGGGCGCGGTCAGCGTGGTCGTCGCGCCGCGTGGTGCGCGGTCAGCGGTCGTCGCGTGTGGGGCATCGTTTGTAGGGGCAGCGTCGTCGAAGGTGTTCCAGAAGTCGGTCATGGGACCTTTCAAAGGAGTGGTAACGGGCGGGCGGGCGGCGCGGACTACTGGCACGCCTCGCAGTCGGGGTTCTCGACGGAGCAGGTGGGGCAGCTGCCGCCGGCACCGATGCGGCGGCGAGCGACACCCCGGTCAACCTGCCGTCGGTTCCCCGCAGCGTCGACTTCTCCACATGGGTGGCGGATGTCGAGCGCAGGTAATAGGTGGTCTTGCAGCCGGTGCGCCAGGCCAGCCGATAGATCTCGTCGAGCTTTCGTCCGTCGGGTTCGGCGATGTAGAGGTTGAGTGACTGCGCCTGGTCGATCCACTTCTGCCGGCGCGATGCCGCGCGGACCAGCCAGCAGCCGTCAACCTCGAAGGCGGTGGCGAACAACTGCTTCAGCTCCTGCGGAATGCGGTCGATCGGCCCGACCGAGCCGTCGAAGTACTTCAGGTCGGCCACCATGACCTCGTCCCACAGCCCACGAGCCTTCAGCGCCGCAACGAGATGTTCGTTCACCACGGTGAAGTCGCCGCTCATGTTCGCCTTCACGAACAGGTTGCGGTAGATGGGTTCGATGGATTGCGAGACCCCGACGATGTTCGAGATGGTGGCCGTCGGCGCGATCGCCAGCACGTTGGAATTGCGCATGCCCTGCCGGCGAACCATCTGCCGCAACGACTCCCAGTCCAGCCTGGCTGGTGCGGTCCTGATCGAGGTCACCACCGCGATCGTCGGCAAGGATCTGCACCGAATCGATCGGCAGCACCCCGCGGCTCCACAGCGATCCCGTGAACGACGGGTACCGTCCGCGCTCGGCGGCCAGCTCGGACGACGCCTGGATCGCGAAGTAGGACAGCTGTTCCATCGAGGTGTCGGCGAACTCGACGGCGGCGTCCGACGCGTACGGCACCCCGAGCAGCTGCAGGCAGTCGGCAAACCCCATGAGCCCCAACCCGATCGGTCGATGCGCGAGGTTCGACCGGCGGGCCGGGGCGATCGTGTAGAGGTTGATGTCGATGACGTTGTCCAGCATGCGCACCGCGGTGCGCACCGTGCGCTGCAGCCGATCGACATCCAGACCGTCCGAGGTGACGTGCGCGGCGAGATTCACCGAGCCCAGGTTGCACACCGCGGTTTCGTCCTGCCCGGGTGATCCGGCCCTGGTGTTCAGGGTGATCTCGGTGCACAGGTTCGAACTGTGCACCACGCCGACATGCTGTTGCGGGGACCGCAGGTTGCAGGGGTCTTTGAAGGTGATCCACGGGTGGCCGGTCTCGAACAGCGCGGTCAGCATCTTGCGCCACAACTCGACGCGCGCGCACCCGGCGGTGCACCCGCAGCTCGCCCCGGTCCGCCGCGGCCTCGTATTCGGCGTAGCGGGCCGAGAACGCCTGACCCACGAGATCGTGCAGGTCGGGCACCTCGTCCGGGGAGAACAGCGTCCACTGACCGTCGGCCTCCACCCTTCGCAGGAACTCGTCAGGAACCCAGTTGGCAGTGTTCATGTCGTGGGTGCGCCGCCGGTCGTCACCGGCGTTCTTCCGCAGGTCGAGGAATTCCTCGATATCCACATGCCAGGTTTCCAGGTAGGCGCACACCGCCCCCTTGCGCTTGCCGCCCTGGTTGACGGCCACCGCGGTGTCGTTGGCGATCTTCAGGAACGGCACGACGCCGGAGGACAAACCATTGGTGCCCTTGATGTGTGCGCCGATCCCGCGGACCGGCGTCCAGTCGTTGCCGAGGCCGCCGGAGTACTTCGCCAGCAGCGCGTTGTGCTTGATGGATTGGAAGATGGTGTCCAGATCGTCGTCCACCGTCGTCAGGAAGCACGAGGACAGTTGCGGCCGGGTGGTTCCGGCGTTGAACAGGGTCGGCGTCGACGCCATGAAATCGAAGCTGGACAGCAGCCGGTAGAACTCGATCGCCCTGCCCTCCCTGTCGATTTCCCGGATCGCCAGCCCCATCGCCACCCGCATGAAAAAGGCCTGCGGCAGTTCGTATTTGATTCCCTGGTGGTGCAGGAAATAGCGGTCGTACAGCGTCTGCAGACCGAGAAACGAGAATTCGCGGTCCCGCTCGCCGTCCAGCGCGTCACCGATGACGTCCAGATCGAACTCACCCAGCACGGGATCGAGTTGACCGAGTTCGATGCCGCGGGCCACGAACCGCCGAAAGTACTCGGGGTACCGCTCGGTCATCTGCTGCGCGGACGACTGGTCCGGCGCCCCGGCCAGGAAGCTCAACGCCTCCCGCCGCAGCGTGTCGGCGAGCAGTCGCGCGGCGACCCGGGAGTAGTCGGGCTCGGTTTCCACCAGTGACCTGGCGGCCATGATGGGCGCCAACCCGAACTCCTGCGCGGAGATCCTGTCGTAGAGGTTGTCCCTGGTCGCGGCCAGCACCGCAGCCGCGTCGACGCCCGCCAACCCGGCGCAGGCCTCGGCGACCACGGCCTGCAAGCGTGCGGTGTCCAGTGGTGCCGGGCTGCCGTCACTGCCAATGACCGTGAAACTGCCCGCTGCATCAGGGATTCCGGTCACGACAGTCGCGGGGTCCGCGCGCTCGGCCCTGGCCCGACGGTGCTCCTCGCGGTACAGGATGTACGCCCTGGCAACCGCCGCGTGGCCGCCACGCATCAGCGCGAGCTCGACCTGGTCCTGGATCTCCTCGAGGTCGATCGGCCGGCCGGGAGCGTGATCGGCGCCGTACCGCCGGTCCAGCGTGCCGACCACGCTGTCCGTGAGGTCGACCACCAGCGCGCGCAGTCGCGACGAGCGGCCCGCCGATTCACCCTCGACGGCCAGGAACGCCTTGGCGATGGCGACCGAGATCCGGCCGGCATCGAAGTCGGTGACGGTGCCGCGGCGGCGCAGCACGGTCAGCCCGGCCGTCGACGGGAGCGGATCGGGGAACGGCGGGGGTGATTCCGGCGCAGCGGGCGGTGCCCCGATATCGGACAGGGTGTGGGTCATGCTCGGACTCCTCGTGAGCTCGGACCGGCGTCACGGGACCCGTCGACACGGGGCGGTGCGGCGACCGTCACCGGCCGCGCGGGCGCACCGACCCTGCCTCGGGGTCGCGCAACAGACGGGTCCCGGGTCGGGACCACGCCGCCGAGGCAGGTCTTCGGACTCGTGGGCATTTGCGCCCGGCGGATGCCGGTCACCATTCCTACTGGCCGTCGCTTCCCGGGGGCTCGCGCTCCCAGTGCTGACGCACCGGACCGGGTGGTCCGGTGGGACGGCGGTCGTTCCCACTCACCGCTGCGGGACAGTCCCGGATTCCCACCGGGTTCCCTGTTACCTCCCACGGCCTTGCAACCGTGAGAACCTTCAGCGAGGTGGACGCTACATGTAGGGCCGCACCATCCGGTGGACCCCAGATGTCGTGTTGCGGGCGTGTCGTGCCAGGAATGGGCGACCCCGGGTTTCGATCGGGGTGCGGCGACAACCGAGGCGTCAGGATCAGGAACCCCGCCAGCGTGCGATCATCCCGGCATGCCCGCCTTCCCCGCGTCCCTGCCGATCGCCCGCACCCCCGACCCCGCCGCCGCGCCGGCGTTGCGCTGGGGTGTGCTGGCACCGGGCTGGATCGCCGGCGCCTTCGTCGATGCGCTGCACCGGAACACCCGCCAGCGCCTGGTCGCCGTCGGATCCCGATCGGCAGAGCGGGCGGCGGCTTTTGCCGCGACCCACGGTGCGGAGCGGTCGTACGGCTCGTACGAGCAATTGGTCGCCGATCCGGAAGTGGACGTGGTCTATGTCGCCTCGCCGCACAGCGAGCATCACGCGCAGGCGCTGCTGGCCATTGCCGCCGGCAAGCCGGTGCTGGTCGAGAAGGCGTTCTGCCGCAACGCGATCGAGGCCAGGGAGGTGGTCCAGGCGGCCCGTTCGGCCGGCGTGCTGGTGATGGAGGCGATGTGGACCCGTTTCCTGCCGCAGACCGACGTGCTGCGGCAGTTGCTGGCCGACGGGGTGCTGGGCGAGGTGATCACCGTGTTGGCCGACCACGGCCAGTCCTTCGACCCCAACCCGGCCGGACGGCTGTTCAACCCCGCGCTGGCCGGCGGCGCACTGCTCGATCTGGGGATCTACCCGTTGTCGTTCGCGTCGTTCGTGCTGGGGGAACCCGACCTGGTCATCGCCGCCGGTCGCCTGACCGATACCGGCGTCGACGGTCAGGTGACCATCACCCTTGGCCGCGGCGTCTCCCAGGCCTGCGTCAACACCACCTTGTGGGCGAGAACGCCGACCACTGCGTCGATCTCGGGAACCGTTGGCAGGGTTGAACTTTCCGGCCCGTTCTACGCACCCGGCGTGCTCACGCTGACCGGAGGAGATGAGCAGCAACTGGTGCGGGCGCCCGACCCCGTCACCGGGCACCAGGGGCTGTGTTACGAGGCCGCCCACCTGGCCACCCTGGTCGCGGACGGCGCGACCGAGTCACCGCTGCTGCCCGCCGAGGAAACCGTCGGCATCCTGTCGATCATCGACGAGATCCGCCGGCAGATCGGCGTCACCTACCCCGGCGAGTAACCCCCGCCCCACTCTTGTTGGCGCGGATCAACTTCCACCGCGCGGATGAACCAGTTCACTCCTGCCGCTCCCGTCCCATCACCGCGACGTTCAGCCGCGCCGGCGATGGTGATCCGCGCCGGGAGGGGGACGGCGGCGAGGAGGGTGCCGGGGGGGTGCGGCGGGAGGGGCGGCGGTCAGTGATCGCTGAGCCGGTCGCCCAGGTCCTCCGCCATGCTGAGCGCCTCGGCGTGTCGGCGCGCCACCACACGCAGCGCGGATTCCGGGTCCTGGCCGGTTGCCCCCGCCCGGTAGGCGATCCGGAACAGCTGCTCACCGACGGAGTCCCCGTCCGGAAGTTCCACGTCCAGCCCGAATTTCGCGGCGCGGTGCCCCAGCTTCCCGGCCAGCGCGGCCGATGGCTGGCCCGAGCGCGACCCCGGCAAGGGCCCGCGCCCTGCCACGCTCGGACTTCTTCAACTCGTCCCAGCGGTCCTGCTGATCTGCGGCGGAGTATTCCGGGTCGGCCTCTCCGGAGCTGAGTGTCCGGCCGGCTGTCCGCCGATCCGTTCTCGCCGAACACGTGCGGGTGGCGGCGAACCAGCTTGTCCACCAGATCCCCGGCGACGTCATCGATGTCGAAGCCGCCCCGATCGGCCGGCGTTTCGCCGGCGATCCGGGCGTGGAACAGCACTTGCAGCAGCACGTCCCCGAGTTCCTCCCGGACGGCGGCGGCATCCCCGCGCTCGACGGCGTCGACCAGCTCGTAGCACTCCTCGACCAGATACCGCAGCAGCGTGACGTGCGTCTGCTCGGCATCCCACGGACACCCGCCCGGCGACCGCAGCCGATCCATCACCGCGACCGCGTCCAGCAGCCTGCCGCCGGATCCGGCGGATCCGCCGGCGTGATCGCCGGGGTCGGCAGGTTCGCTCGATTCGACGGCATCAACCACGGTCGGCCGCCGCGGTCACAGGCCGCTGTCGCCGGGAACCACCTGCAGAGCGAAGGGATCCCAGGCGCCCAGGCGGGGATTGACGGTGACGCCGGCCTGCTCCGCGTACGGTTTCAGCAGCAGCGCGCCGAGGTCGAAGGCACCGGAGATCTGCTGCTGCTGCAGGTCGGCGGCAGTGAGTTTGGCCGGCCGCTGTGCGCGGTCGAGCACCCGTAGCACCAGGTAACTGTCCTGTGAGGGATAGAGGATGACGTCGCCCGGCTTGGCGCTGAACACCCCGGTGCTGCCCGCCGATGGCGTGGTCAGCAGGGTCAGCTGCTGGCGCTGCACACCCTTGGGCGAGGCAGCGATCAGCGCGTCGACGGCGGTCGGATCGGCCAGGAATTGGTTTCGGGTGTTGATGGCGTCCTCGCGGCTGGTGACGGTGACGCCGTCAACCGTCACACCGACGTCGGTGACCTCCGCGCCCTGCGTCGGCAACTTCTTCAGCAGACCCTCCAGCCGCAGCAGGTCACGGATCGCGGCGGGGACCACCGACTCCGGCACCCCGAGTTGCTGCGCGGCGGTGGCGGATCCGGCACTCGACAACGTGGCATTGACGTCGGCATCGGACACCTGCACGCCGGCCTCGGCCGCTGCCAGATCGAGCAATTGACTCCGGATTGCGGCGGTGGTCTGGCGGCGGTTGACCTCGGCCACGCCGACCGTGCTCACCGTTTGTCCACTGGTCTCCTGCGCCTGCACCATGGCGGACGACCGATCGAAGATCGCGGCCTCGGAGATCGACACCTCCCCCACCTGCGCGGCCGAACTCGGCGGGTTGGAACACGCCGATACCGTCAACACCACTACGGACACCCCGATCAGGGCACCCACGACCCGGCGAGAGAACACCCACGTCACCTTCCATGTCGGAGGCCGCCGGCAGATACCCACCCGACACGGAGGCCCTGCTCAGCCTGCCACACGCGATCACCCGATCCGAACGAGCACACGATCCGAAGGTGCGCGGGCTCGCAGGGACACCCGATGGCCCGCCCGACGCGACGACGCCCGGACCGAAGAAGGCCCGGGCGTCGTCGATGCGATCGTCGGATTTCAGTAGGCCCCGCTGGAGGACACGACCGCCTTGGCGGTCTTCCACAGGATGACCACGTCGCCGGTGATGGACCAGTTCTCCACGTAGTAGACGTCGAGGCGCACGGTGTCGTCCCAGGTCAGGTCGGAACGACCGGAAACCTGCCAGAGGCCGGTCATTCCGGGCTTGACCAGCAGCCGCCGGCGCGCCTCGTCACCGTAGAGCTCCACCTCTGCCATCAGCGGCGGGCGCGGGCCGACGAGGCTCATGTCGCCGATCACCACGTTGAACAGCTGAGGGAGCTCGTCGATGCTGAACCGACGAATGAACTTGCCGACCTTGGTGATCCGCGGGTCGTTCTTGATCTTGAACAGCACCTCGTTGCCGGCGTCGTGCTGCTCTTCCTTCAACGCCGCCAAGCCGCGCCTCTGCGTCCACCACCATGGACCGGAACTTGATCATCCGGAACATCTCGCCGTTGATGCCCACCCGCTCCTGGCGGAAGAACACCGGCCCCTTGCTGGTCACCTTGACCGCGATGGCGACCGCGAGCAGCACCGGGGACAGCAGCAGGACCAGCAGCACGCTGGTGACCGCGTCGAAGGTCTTCTTCAGCAGCCGGTTCGCACCGCGGTAGGTCGGGCGGTCGACGTGGATCAGCGGTAGTCCGGCGACGGGCTGGGTGTGGATCCGCGGGCCCGCGATGTTGGTCAGCGCCGGCGCCAGCACCAGGTCGGCGTCGGTGTCCTCCAACTGCCAGCTGAGCCGGCGGACGGCACTCGGGCCGAACGCCGCGGTCGCGGTGACCGCGACAGTGTCAGCGCCGGAGCGCCGGACGACGTCGGCAACGTCGGTGAGGTCGCCCAGCACCGGAACGCCGTCGATGGACTGCAGAGCACCCTGATGGTCAGCCGCGCGATGGTCCTGGCTGACGCAGACGCCGATCACCTTGTAGCCCGCCCGCGGCGCCCGGCGCAGATCGCGGAGCAACTCGGTGACGGTGTGGATATTGCCGACGGCCAGCACCTGCGACATGTAGTCACCCAGGTCGCGACGGTGATGCAGCCAACGGCGCCAGATGAATCTGGAAGCCAGCACGGCGGTCAGCCCCGCGGGCATCATGACCAGCAGGTAGCTGCGCGGCAGGTCCAACTGGAACAGGTAGGCGGTGATGGCGACCAGCCCGAAGACCACCAGCGTGGCGTGCAGGATCTGCTTGTATTCGGTGGGCCCGTGCCCGATCGTCTTCGGATCGCGTCCGGAGAAGTGCAGGGCGATCAACCAGACCACCAGCAGGCCGGCGGTCAGCGCGAGGAACGTCGGGTTGAGCGAATCGCTGGTGAAGGCCGACCTGCTCACCTGCGGCTGGACCAGGTGCACCCCGATCGCGGCCCAGACCAGGGCGATGACGTCGGTGACCGCAAGCCGGCTGGCGTACCGCTGGCCCCAGCCTCGACGCTTCCCCCGGACCGCCGCAGCGGCGCTGAGCTCAGGCGCCTGGACGGATGCGGCGTCGAGCGCCGGATCCGCGGGGGGAGCTACTGGCTGATCGACTGCGGTGGATGGCGACCGGGCTGGCTGACCGACAGCAACGCGTGACGCCGCACGCCCGGCCCGACGGCCGTGACGTGGGGAAGCGACCGGTTCGGTCGTGAGCGCCATATGCACTACCTCGATGTCTCGCGCAAGCGGTGGAGGCGAAGACAACGCATGCCCCCCGGGTGGTCGGTCAGCCGCGGCGGTGACCACATCCATCAGGCGGTTTCTGGCCTGATGTCAACCGATGCTCACTAGTGCTGACGGGCATCGGATACAACTTGGATAGCTAAAATGTAACGCTTAGCGATCAATTTGGGAACTACTCCCGCGCAACCTCCACCTTTTGGGTGACTTGGTCACGCTTCTGACTACTCGCTGTGTCCGGTTGGCTGCGGGTGAACGTCTGTCCATCACCCGGTGGCCTCGATGGGCGTCCGCTCCCCCTCGATGGCTGCCAGTACCCGCCTGAGCATGCTGCTCGAGGTGTGCATGGTGTACGGGAAGTACACGACCTCGACCCCGACGGCTGCGAAGTCGCGCTCCAACTTCTCGCCCTTGGCCGTCCCGCGCCAGTCGTCCCCCTTGAACAGGACGTTGAACCGCACGGATTCCCAGGTGTCGAGTTTGTCGGGCACCACCTCGGCGACAGCCCGATCCACGTAGGAGATCTGCGACACGATGGCCAGCCGCTCTTCCAACGGAATCACCGGGCGGCGGCCCTTGGCCAACTCCAGCATCTCGTCCGAGACGACACCGGCGATCAGGAAGTCGCACTGGCTCTTCGCGTGACGGAGCAAATTCAGATGGCCGACATGAAAGAGGTCATAGGCACCGGGGGCGTAGCCGATCCGGATGGACACGTCTTCTCCAAAGGTTTGTTCACTGGGCCATCAACCGCTAGCCCATCCGCATCCTTGGGGACATCTGCGCGTCGACTGTCATTCATAGTAACCGAACTGACCTCATTTCAATCAGTTCTCACCCGAATGAGGTATCACTAGCCCCCTCTTGAGCGTCGCGGAGCGCTCCAGGTCACCGTCAATCGGTGAAGTTCACCCAATTGGACCGTAACGCCGGAGCAACCCGGCGGTGCACCGTTTGGTGCACCCCCGAAGGCCGATCGGCGTGCTTCCGGTGGGTGCCCAGCGACAACCCCGGCGGGTCGGCCAACCCCCTGGCCGCGACGATTTCGGTGGGTTCAGCTGATCGATCCGGTCGGGGCCCCGCGGGCGCCGGCATCGGCCGAACCCGCGTTCGGTCGACCTGCCGATTCGCCGGGAGCGCCGTTTCCGGAAGCGCCGTCGGCCGACGAGCCGTTGGTCGACGCCAACTCCTCGGGATCCCGGTCGCTGACCCGGCCGGCCGATCGGGGACGGCGCAGTCCCGTGCGCCTGGCCGGTTTCGCGGACCTGGCGGCCTCGGTCGCATCGCTGTCTCTCGGCTCGAGTTCGACGGCCGCCGCCGGCTCCGGTGCGGACAGCTCGGCCCGGTCGTCGTCCTCGTAGTAGCCGTACGCCGAATACGCCTCGGCACCCTTGACCGGGCTCATGGTGAGCACGGTGCCGAGCACACGGGCGTCCACCGCGGCCAGCGATCGCAACGCGGTGCTGACCTGATTCCGGGAGGTCTTCCCGTAGCGCACGACCACCACGACGCCGTCGGCGAGCCGGGACGCCACCGCCGCGTCGGTCACCGGGAGCAACGGCGGGGTATCGATGATGATCATGTCGAAGCTCTTGCGCAGCTGGACGATCAGCTCCGCCATCAGCGGGCTGCCCATCAACTCCGACGGGTTGGGCGGAATGGTTCCGCTGGGAAGGACGGTCAGCCCGCCGCGGCCCCAAGGCTGCAGCACATCGTCGATGGCCGCCTGGCCGACGAGCACGTTCGTCAGCCCGACCGCGCCTTCAAGGCCGAGGTACTCGGCCACCCGGGGCCTGCGCAGGTCCGCCTCGATCAGCAGCACGCGACGACCGGAGTCCGAGAACGACACCGCCAGGTTGATCGCGGTGGTGGACTTGCCTTCATTGGCAATCGACGAGGTCACCACCAGCACCCCCACCGGTCGCGCGGCGTCGATGAATTGGAGGTTGGTCCGAAGCTGTCGGAAGGCCTCGGCGCGGACCGAACGGGCGTGATTGTCGACGATCAGCGGAGACTTCTTCGATCCCCGGTCGGCGGCGATCACGCCGAGGACGGGCGCATCGGTCAACGTCCGGAGGGTCTGCGGCGATCGAACCGTGTTGTCCAGCACCTCTCGCAGAATCGCGGCGGCCAGGCCGAGGGCAAGGCCGAGGATGATGCCGAGCCCGATGTTCAGGGTCTTGCGCGGTGAGACCGGCACCGGATTCAGCGTCGGCCCGGAGACCACGTTCAGCACGACGTTCGCGGTGTCGGGCGACCCGTGGTTGTCCAACTCGTTCACGATGACCGTGAACTGGGTCGACAGTGCCGTGGCGATGGCCAACGACCGCTCGGGCGAGGTGTCCGTCACCGTCGCGGTGAGCAGCACGGTGTTCACGTCGGCCGCGGCGGATATCGAACTGGACACCTGGGCAACAGTCAGATCGACCTTGGACGCGTCGATCACCATCTGGGCGAGGCGCTCGCTGGTCAGCACGCCGACATAGGAATTGACCCTGCGCTGTGCATATTGATCGGCCTGCAGCGCGGTGCCGTCCGCATTCGGCGGGGTCGAGACGAAGAAGGTCACCGAACTCTCGTACTTCGGGGTTGCCGTCACGGTCAGCACGATGGAGGCGCCGACGCAGAGGCCCGTTACCAGAAGGACCAGCCACCAATATTTACGGACGGCCTGAACGTAGCCGTGTAGGTCCACCCTTTGTCCCCTTGCTGTGGCGGCCGATGCCTTCCCCCCGGAATCAGTCAGGCTACCGCGCCCGGCTGTGTCCATCCCAGCACGCGCGGTACCCGCAGGTTCGCGTCTAGAGCACTTGACCGTCCCCTGCACGACATTCTGTCACATTTATTAGGCCATTCGCGCCATTCGTACCATTCTCAGCCGAAAGAGCACGAGAGTTAACTACCATCCGTTATCCGAGTCGAGAGTTCGCGCTACGAAGACTCCGACGGATCAGCGAAATGGCCGGATTGTCACGACCGATGCTGAGCTCCGGTCTCGTCGTCGCGGTAGCCGTAGGCGTCGTAGCCGCTGGACTCCGCACCGCGCCTGGGACGCATGCTCAGCACGCACCCAGCGACGTGGGCCTCGACCGCCCGCAAGGATTGCAGGGCCGTTGACACCTGGGATGACGACGTCCGACCGTGCCTCACCACCAGGACAACCCCGTCGGCCCAGGTCGAGCACACTGCGGCATCCGCAACCGGCAGCACGGGCGGGGTGTCGACGATGATGATGTCGAAAGCCCGCCGCAGTTCTGCCATCGCACCGGTCATGGTCGGACTGCCGAGCAATTCCGTCGGGTTGGGAGGGGCCGTGCCACTCAGCAGCACGGTCAGCTCGTCCGCACCCCATTCCTGGGTGGCATCAGCCAGCTGGACGCGGCCGGCCAGCACGGTGCTCAGGCCGACGGCGCCCTCCAGGCCGAGATACTCCGCAAGCCGGGGATGCCTCATGTCGGCGTCGATCAGCAGCACCTGGTGGCCGGCCTCCGCGTAGACCACCGCAAGGTTGGCGGCAATCGTGGACTTCCCCGAATCCGCCACCGCGGACGTCACAACGATCACCTGCAGGTGCTTGTCGACATCGGCGAATTGCAGGTTGGTCCTGATCTGCCGGAACGCCTCAGCGGCCACCGAGCGCAGTGTTTCGGAGGTCAGAACCGGGGCCGACTTGATCTGGGCGTCCATCGCGGTGGCGCCCAGGACAGGCAGCCCGGTCACCTCGCGCAAGGTCTCGACGGTGCGGATCGAGGTGTCCATCCGCTCCCTGAGTTGGGCCAGGGCCAAGCCCGCGGCCAGCCCGAGGAGCACTCCGAGCAGGATGTTCAGCGTCGGATTGGTCGCCGGCAGCGCGGCTTCCTGGGTGGGACCGGAGACGACGTTGAGCTGCGCACGGGGCTCCGTGGTGGTGGCGCCTCCCTCGTCCAGGGTGGCGACGAACGACCCGAACTCCTTCACCACACCGGTGGCAAGTGCCTGGGCCCGTTCCGGGGATGATTCGAGAACCTGGACGGTGAGCAGGACGGTGTTCTGCTCCGCTGAGCCCGACAGCGCGGATCGCACCTCGTCCACGGTGCTGTCCAGTCCCGACGCGGCGAGCACCCGCTGGGCGAACTCGTCCGTGCTCAGCAGGTGCAGGTACGAGTTGACCCTGCGTTGGGCGAACAGGTCCGCCTGCAGCGGCGTCCCGGTGGTGTCGGTCGGGGTCGAGACGAAGAACCGGATCGTGCTCGAGTAGATCGGATCAGCGACCGCGACGCGCACGACACCGGCCGCTGCCCCGAGTAACACCATGCCGACGATCAGCCACCAGGACTTCTTGATCGCCTTGACGAACGTCGGAAAGTCCATCAGCTTCCCGCCCTCCGCAGCCCGGCGACGTCACGGCCGACCGTTTGCCGCACACCCGATGATCCCACGACATGGCGCGGCGACGTCGTGGACCGCCGGACGGCACGACCGCGTTGGCCGTCACCGCCCGGCGCGTCCGACGACGTCGACGCCCCTGTTGGCGCTCAGGGAGTAGGCGTTCCCGCCGCGAAGTTGTCCCAGCTGACGCCGACCGGGGTGTTGGTCGACGACCCGGACAGGTAGGCCGCCAACCCGACCCCGCCCGCCGCCTGCAGGGCAGCCGTGGTGTCGGTGGTGGTCACCTGCCAGGCGGCCGGCTCGGCGGTGCCCGACAGCCACGCCTTCGCGCTCAGCGTTGTGCTGCCGGGGGTGCTGGCACCGAGGACCTGGAACCGGACCCGGAGCACGCCGTTGGCAGCCAGCACGCCGGGAATGGCCTGGCTGACCAATGCGGTCTCCGTGCTGCCCACCATGCGGGTCAACGACATCGAGAGCGTGCCGTTGCTGAGCACCCGGACCTTGGCTCGGTAATCGTTGCTGTTGAGCCGCCGACCGATGAGCGAGGCGTAGACGCCACCGCCGTTGGCGATCTTGTCGATCGACACGTCCGCGGTGATGTCCGCGTCGACCGCCCGCACCGTGTTCAGGAACGCCTGCGTGGTGAGGCCCGCGGTCCCGAGGGTCATCGTGGCGGCGGTGCCCGAGGCGGCGTAGTTCGTGGTCGCACCGCTCAGCGACCACGCGCCGCCCCGATCGGCCGTCCCGAACGCGCTGGCGAGGGTCCGGGTGAAGGTGTCCGCCGCATAGTTGGCGGCGGCCGGTGCGGCGGCGACGACGGACTTGCTGACCGTGTTGGTACCGCTCCGGTCGTCCGTGACGGTCAGCGCGATCTGATAGGTGCCCGCGGTGGCGTAGCTGTGCGACGCCGTCTTTCCGGTGCCGGTACTGCCGTCACCGAAGTCCCAGGCGTAGGCGGCGATGGTGCCGTCGGTATCAGTGGACGCCGCGGCGTCGACCGAGACGCTCAACGCGGTGACGGACGCGGCGAACGCCGCGACCGGCGCGACATTGGCGGCCAGCACCGACACGTCGGTGGTGACGGTGCCGGTCCCACCCTCGCTGTCGGTCACGGTGAGGGTGACCGGGTAGGTCCCGGTACCTGGGAACGTGTGGTTGGCGGACGAAGTCGCCGACTTCGGCTGGGTGGTGCCGTCCCCGAAGTCCCAGGCGTAACCGACGATGCTCTGGTCGGGATCCGACGACGTCGAGCCGTCGAAGGCCACCGCGAGATCGACCGCGGCGCTGGTGAACCTCGCGGTCGGCAGCAGGTTCGGCAGGTTCACCGTCACCGGCTGGGTGACCGAGTTCGTCAGCCCGCCGTTGTCGGTCACCGTCAGGGTGACGTTGTACGTCCCGTTCGCGGCGTAGGTGTGGCTGCCGGTCGCGCCGGTACCCGTCGCGCCGTCGCCGTAGTTCCAGCTGTACGACGCGATCGACCCGTCCGAATCGGTCGAGCCCGAGCCGTCGACGCCGACCGTGCGGTTCGTGACGGAGGTGCTGAACGCCGCGGTGGGGGCCACGTTGGCCGCTCCGCTGCGCCCGGCGAAGAAGTGCGCGGCAACCCGATCCGCACCCAGCGCGGCGGGGTACACCGCGACCTCGTCGATGTTGCCGGCCAGGTAGGCGCTGGTGGAGTTCCAGGTGGTACCCGAGCCTGCCCGCCAATATCCGGTGTAGGACTGCGCGGTGGTGGCCGCAGCCGTGCCGACCAGGGCGCCGTCGACGTAGAAGTTCGTGCCGTTCGCGCCGAGCGTTCCGACGACGTGGTGCCAGGCCCCGTCGTTCAGGGCCGTCGGG
This sequence comes from uncultured Actinomycetota bacterium, assembly GCA_963709895.1. GTDB lineage: Bacteria > Actinomycetota > Actinomycetes > Mycobacteriales > Nakamurellaceae > Nakamurella. The sequence goes on from CAVPYD010000029.1 coordinate 901,247, forward strand.
GACACCAGCGTGACGCGGGTGGCCGGGTTGACGCCGAACACGGCCTTGCCGTCGTTCTGCAGGTAGATCATCCGGTCGTAGTTGCCGCCCGTGGTGGTCTGGTTGCCGGAGAAGCCGACGACCTTGCCGCCGAGCTTGGACGTCGTCTTGACCCAGGCCTCGACGGTGAAGGTGTTGGGACCCTGGACCAGCGTCCGGCTGGCGACACCGGTGCTGGTTCCGTTGAAGCTTCCCGCGGCGTCGGCGGTTCCGGCGATCGCGCCGGCCACCTGCGTGGCGGAGGTCGCCGGACGGTAGTCACCGGTGCTGAGCGTGCGGGACGAGTCCGCGGCCGTCGCCGACCCGGTGGCGTCATTCAACCGCCAGTAGATGTCCGGGTTGTCCGAGTAGACCGCCGCACCGTAGATGTCGGTCGGCGCGGCCGGGATGGCGGTCGTGCGGCCGGCCGCGACGTACTGAGCCGCGACCTGATCCCGCGAGAGGGCCGTGGGGTAGATCGCCACGTTGGCGATGTCGCCGGTGAAGTAGTTGCTGGTCGGAACGCCCGGCATGCTGGTGAGCTTGTCGCCGCCGATCCGCCAGTTGCCGGCCTGGTACCAGGGGAAGACGGCGTCGTTGCGGCTGGTCACGAACACGCCGTCGACCAGCAGGCTCATGGTGGTGCCGTCGAAGGTGGCCGTCACCTGGTGCCACTGACCGTCGTTGTAGGAGTTGGTGCTGGTGACCGCCTTGTGCGCGGCCGGATAGAGGTCGAACACCAGCTTGCCGCTGTTGGTCATGAAGACGGCACGGTCGTTCGTCGTCGACAGCCCGGTGGTCGAGGTACCGAATCCGAGAATCTCGCCGCCGGTGGTGGTCGTCGTCTTGAACCAGGCCTGGGCACTGAACACCCGGGGGCCGTACATGTTGTATTGGGTGGCGATGCTGCTGGTCGCGGTTCCGGTGAAGGTGCTGGCGGTGTCGCCGGCGATGGGCGCGGCGGCCCCGCGGGTGACTCCGGCACCGACCACGCTGTCGTACCCGCCGGCGCTGTCGAACGCCGTTGCCGTTCCGGCGGGCTCGTTCAGCCGCCAGAACTGGGTGGCGCCGTCGGCGATGACCTTGTCGGTGTAGGCGTTGGTCGTCGATGTGGTGCCGGCGGCGAGCGTCGTCGAACCGCTGGCCGTCGAATTGCCGTACTGGTCGTAGGCGAACACCCGGTAGGAGTACACCCGACCGGGCACCAGGCCTGTGTCGGTGAACGCCAGGAAAGGCTTGTCCCAGAACTTGGAATCGGCCTTCACGGTATAGATGGGGGTGGTGAGATTACTGTTCTTATAGACCTTGTAGGTCAACGTCGCGTCGTCGCGATCCCAGGTCGTCTGCCAACCGAGCCGGATGGTCCCAGGGGCCGTCGAGGTCAGGGTCGGCTTCTGCAGCGGGTTCGCGGCCGGTCCGATCTTCTTCGGCGCGGCGGATCGCACCGCGAACCGGACCAGTCCCTGCTGCTTGGTGGAGTTGACCGACGGGAACTCGCCGCCGAGGACGACGTACTGACCGTTGCCGGTGACGCTCCAGGCGGCCTGGCCCTGACCGGAGAAGGTGCCCTGATCAAGCGTGGGGTACCAGGACAGCGGTGACGGCGACGAGTAGCCGGCCCAGTTGAAGTAGCTGGTGCCGCCCTGCGAATTCCGGTGGATGGTGCCGGTGGCCTGGGTGGTGAACGCCTGGGTCCGCCACCAGGTCCGCGGGACGGTCTCCGGGAAGCCGCCGATGTTGTCGCACATATGGGGGTGACCGACGGTGTAGAGGGCACCGCCGAGTGCGTAGGAGCTGTAGGTGTCGCCGTGGCAGTCTTCGATCCAGTTCAGGTTGCCCGTTGTCGGGTCCGCCGAGAATGTGCCTTCGAGGTTGCCCTGGGCGCTGTTGAACACGTAGCCGGTGCCGTAGATGCTGGTGCCGTCGGTGCTCAGACTGGTGATGCTGGAGTCGGTTCCGCCGTTGCGCACGGCGGCAGTGGCCGCCCACGGCAGGATCGCACCGGTGCTGGGATCGAGGGCCTCGAGGCCCTTGGCCGCCACCCCGTTGAACAGGGTGAAGAAACCGCCGACGATCAACTTCGACGCGTCCGGGGTCAGCAGCAGGGCGCTGACCGAGGCATTGGCGGTGGGCGCCCAGTCCAGCAGGGCACCGTCGGCGGCGTTGAACGCCGCGAGATTGCCGCGGGCGACGCCGTTGGCGGTGGTGAACGCACCACCGACGTAGACCGTGCTGTTGGTGGCGTAGATGGCCTTCACGTTGCCGTCGATGGACGGTGCGAAGGTCTGCTTGACCTGGCCGGTCGTCAGGTCGTAGGCCACGATGTGGTCGCGCGCGTTTGCGTTGGCGAAGGTGAAGTTGCCGCCGGCGTACAGCGTCTTGCCGTCCGGCGACAGGGTGACCACCAGCGCGCTGCCGTTCAGCTTCGGCACGAACGAGGTGTTGAGTTCGCCGGTCGTGATGTCGTAGGCGAGCAGGTTCTTGCGTTCGATCAGGCCGACGCCGGGTGCCGCCCCGGCCGGTCGGGCGTTGTCGAAGGTGCCGCCGGCGTACACCGTGTTGTTCGCGACGGCCTGCGACCAGACCACCCCGTCGATCTGCACGGTCGGCAGCTGATCAGCGGACACGCTGGATTCCGTGACGGGCGGCGGGGCCGCGGCAGCTGCCGCGGGCGCGGAGACCGCGACGACGGTCAACCCTCCGATGGTGAGAAGAAAACTGGTACCGACACTGACCCATCTCCGCGCGCGGCCGATGGCTCCCCCAGTGCGTTGCATTCAGACCCTCTCAATGGCTACCGCGCTCATCGGCGCTGGCGGCCGTCCGGCGAGGTCCCGACCCTCGCGACACCCATGAAGCCTCTATGGTCACATAGAGTCCCGTCGAAGTCTGCATCCAGGGTGTACGTTCAGTCTTTTGGGGCATCGGCTGGCGCCGTGACGACGATCTGCTAGACGTTGACCACGTTGCGAAGACCGAGCCGGTCACGGGTCGTAGCGGATACCGCCGGTGTTGCTCACCGTAAAGGCGGCACCGGTGTCGTCCCACACGTTGCTGGCCAGCGAATTGGTGAAGGTCACACCGGTCTTGATCCGGATCTGGTAGGTCGATGTCCCGTTGAACCGGTACTGGTTCCGGCCGAAGCGGTTGTTCGCCAGCGACCCGAAGACCATGGCGGCGCGCCCCTCCAGCACGAGGTAGATCCCCGCTTCCCCACCGTCGAGGTAGTTGTTCTCGATGACGCTCTCGGTGACCGGCGCCAGCAAGGGCGAGATGAGAATGCCCTGGCCGATCACCCGCGACGGAAAATCTCCGGTACCCGCGGTTTCCGACATCGAGCACAGGATGGTATTGGCGACGATTCTGATGTGCGAGCCGCCCTGCACCTGGATGCCGTCGTTGTGCGTCGGCCCGTTCGCGTGATTGGGATCCACCGAGAAATACGACAGATCGTGGATGTAGTTGTTCTCGATCGTCACGTTCGTCGGTGCCGACGGGTCCGTGACGTTGTAGGCCCCGAACCCGTCCACGACATTGCTGACGTCACACCGGCGGGCGGTGTACTCCTTGCCGAGCACACCGCTGAGCCACACCGACGGGTAATCCGGGCGCAGCGTGCAATCCTCGACCAGCGCGTTGCGGACATCGCGGTGATTGCAGTCGACGAGCCCGGTGTTCCAGGAAACGCCTTCGCTGCCGCGGATTCGGCAGCCGCGGATCGTCACGTCCGGCGCCCTGACGTACACCGATCCGAAGAGGTCGAGTTGTTCGATCACCGTTCCCGGTGTGGTGACAACGATGTCGCCGTGATGGCTGGTGAGTGCGGTCGCCCCCGTCCCGGTGTTCGTGCTGCCGGCGCGGGAATCCGGGACGGTCGCGGCGCAGGACGCTGACGACAGCCCGGCCAGCGCGGCAGCGGTCGCGAAGGCCAGCCGCGCCACGCTTCTGCGGCTGACCCTTGAACTGGAGTGCCGTTCCAGCGCACTGATGTCCATGGCCGGCAGGCCGGTCAGCCCGGGGGTCGGGCTGGCTCCGGGATCGAGCTGACTCCCCCGGCCGGGTGAGGGTCGACCGGTTCGGAGCCGGCCGGCGGCCGGCGCATCTGCGCGTAGGCGCAGCCGTACACGAAGAACCCGACGGCCGCGCTGCTCGTCCAGTTGAACCAGTCGTAGACCATGCAGTTGACCAGGATCACCAGCGCGGCGGCGCGCCAGTACCGGTCCCTGACCACCAACGGGGTCACCGTGAGAATGACCATCGTGATCATGGCGATCAGCCCGCCCTGGGCGAGTGCGGCGACGAACTGGTTGTCCACGACGTTGAAGCCGTCGGTCTGCAGGAGTCCCCTGGCAAACAGGGAGGGAATCGATCCGAATCCATTTCCGACGACGGTGTGCAGCAGGCTCTGTTTCGACAGCAGCTGACCGAAGGCGTCGAGCACACCGACGCGGTGGGTGTACGAACCGCTGGCAACGAATTGGTCCACGAAAGTCAGCGATATCTGTCCGGTGATCATGGCCAGGACGACCATGATGCTGGCCAGCAACGCGGCCCAGATCAACCTGACGGACGTCAATTTCCGGCTCGGATAGAACAACAGCAGGAAGACCGCGAGGATCAGGCTGTTGCGGCTGCCCGCAAAGATCACCGCGCCGATGAACAGCCCGGCCGTCAGCCACTTGACCAGCGCCGGTGGCTCCACCACCCGGAGCAGCAGGCCGAGCGACACCATCAGCAGGAACCCCAGCGGGAGGGCGTGGCCGAGGGTGCCCTGCGATCGCTCCATGCCGGCGAGGATGCCGTTGTCCGGAGCGGAGACCAACGTATCCACCTGCAGCTGGACCTGCGCCGATGCCCACAGGTGACGGGGGAACAGTACCGGCTCCATGATCGCCAGCGCGGCTTCGATCCCACCCAGCACGACCACCGCGATCGCCACGTTGCGCCGACCACGATGGTCCAACCGACCGGCCAGCAGGAAGGCTCCGAGCGCCGGAGCCAGCGACAGCGCGAGCTTGATCAGTCCCGAGATCGACCCGGCCAGCACGGTGGACGCGGTGAGCGTGCCCATCAGCACCGCGACCAGGACCCTGCCCCGGGTCGACATCGTCGACTTACCACCGGTCACCCCGACCAGGGTGTAGGCCACGATCACCACCAGGTAGAGCCCGATGGTGAGGTTGGTGACGGTGCTGATCCGATTGATCGGCACCGCAACGGCCAGTGCAACGATGCCGGTCAGGCAGAACTGGATGCGTTCGGACGGGCGCATGAACATCAGCGCCACGATCGCGGCGACCACCAGGGCCGCCAACCCGGGCTGGAAGAGCGCACCCTTGCCCAGCAGATAGCCCTGATCGTCGGCGACGAAGAACAGCAGCGTTCCGGCCGTCAGACCGATGAGCACCCAGACGAACCACGACCGCGCGGGTCGAACGTCGCGGCCCTGGGGTTTCGACTCGTCAGCGGGTGACATGGCCGCCGCCCCGGCGGCGGTGCCACCCAGCGGACCGAGCTCGATTGCCACTGTCACCTACCGGTCACGGGGAGAGGCGGCCGCCGCCTCACCGGGGTGGTCGCCGGGAGTCACGCGGGGCTGCTCTTGCGGCGATACTCCTGATAAACGTACCCATAGGCACCGCTGACCATCCCCACACCACGAGCCGCCGTCCGAAGGCCCTTGGCGCGATGGGTGACGGACCTGGTGACGAAACCGACCAGGTACCTGGCGGCACCGCCGAGCGCACGCACGCCGCCGGATGCGGTCAATTCCAGCCGCAGCCGCAGCCGGGCCCAGGCGGAGTCGGCCAGGTGCAGGCTTACCCGGCTCCACCCGTTACCGCTGCGCAGTGCACGCAGCAGGACCCACCTGCGGGTGATCCTGGAGGCGGGAACCTGGTCGATGACGATGGCCTCGTCACACCAGACCATCCGGCCACCATTGGCCACGATGGCCCTGGTGAACAGCGTGTCCGAGCCCCCGGAGATACCGAATTTCTCGTCGAACCGGAGCTTCCACTCGTTGATCACCGTCATGTCCAGGAGCAGGTTGTTCGTTGCCGCAACCTGGATCTCGGTGCCGGTCGGCAGCCTGCGCCGGCGGAAGAAGTCACCGGCCCGCACCCACGAATCCGGTGTCCGGTCGAATTCGGAGATCACCGGCCCGACGACCGCGGTGGGCCGATCGACGAGGTACCGGCTGATCATCAGCTCGAGCCAGGTCTCGATGGGGCGTTCGTCGTCGTCGATGAAGATCAGCAGCCGCTCGTCGGGCGATTCGTCCAGCGCCCGGTTCCGCGCCGCCGCGATGCCGGGTCGCTGCTCGTTGACGTAGCGAACACCGTGCGCGGCGAATTCGGCGACCAGGTCGCCGGCGCTGCCGTCCGGATCGTTGTCAACGACGAGCACGCCCGTGCTGAGCGGGGCGGCATCCGCCTGCTTGACCAGCTCGGGGAGCAGCGCGCGGAGCGGCTCCGGACGCTTGAAGGTCAATACCGCGATGACGGCATCGTTGGTCACGGTTCCCCCTACTGCCGGCCGGTTCGCAGCGAACCACGGTCGGCGATCGCCCCGAGGACGGTCTCCCGGAACAGGTCGGTATTGGCAGCGACGCTGAACCGGCGTTCCGCTCGTTCCCGCAGGCGCGCGGAGTACAGCGCGCGCAGGTCCGGATCGGCGAGCCTGCGGAGCCCGTCGGTCAGTGCGGTGGCGCTGCCCGGCTCGACCAGCAGGTCAGGCTCGTCCAGGGCCCAGCGGATCGGCTCGATGTCCGACGCCACCACGGTGCGGCCGACCATCATCGCGTCCATCAACTTGGCCGGCAGCTGCGCCTTGGCCCAGCCGAAGTCCCGACTGGGCAGAGCGATGATGTCGGCGGTCGCGACAAGTTGCCGGCCCTGCTCGATGGACGTGCTGCCGAGCCATTCCTCCCACGGCTGGGCATCGTCCGGAGGCGACGCGGTGACGGCCAGCCGGAAACCGTCGTCCGCCAACCGCGCGATGGCCTCGCGCAGCACGTCAAGACCCTTGTGGGAGCCAGGTGAACCGACGAACCGCACGATGGGCCGGCGGCTGTCCCCTACCGGCAGGACATCGCCGGGCTCCCGGACGTGCGGAATGATCACGCCGCCGTACATCCGCTGCAGCACCGGATTGCTGACGATGCGCGGGTAGTCCTGGGTCGCCGCACCCAGCCGGAGCAGGTCACGTTCCCTGGCCCGATAGCGGGCGGACAGCGCGATCCGGGGCAGCCGCTCCCGTTTGGGCCGCCACGACGTCCGCGCCTCGATGTCCGGGTCGTCGATGTCCACCAGCAGCGGCCGCGGCACGTCGTCGAGCACGGTGAGCGCGGCGCCGAAACTGGTGGGCAAGGGCTTGACGGCGACAACGACATCGGCCCACCGCGCGTGGTCGGCCAGCGCCGCCGCGCGGGCGACCGGGTCCGCCCCCGGGGCGGGCAGCACGCAGTCGGCGGCGAACGCAGAACCCTGCAGCGGCAACCAGATTCGATCGCCGTTGACACCGACGACGCGGCAGTCCCAGCTGAGTTCGCGACACAGCAGCCACAGGCAATACGTACGACCGAGGGAGTTGTTGTCGAAGTTCGGGGTGACCAGCAGGACGCGGACGGGCGCGGCGTCAGCCATGGGTCAGCGCCCGCGGCCGGTGCGCCCGGTCGATCAGGTCGGCCAGGTCCTCGGCGACGGCCGTGCGGTACCGCTGCGGAGCGTGCCGATCGTCGGCCTTCCTGGCGTCCGCGATCGCGTTCGCGCGGTACTGCGCCCACTGCCGCCGAACCAGCAGGATCGCCTCCGACCAACCCGCCAGGTCGGTGGGCGCAACCGTCTGCGCCGACGCGTAGCCGTCGACCGCCTCGAGCAGGCCGCTGGACGCGCTGGCGATCACCGGGCGGGCGGCCAGCACCGCCTCGACCGCGCTGTTACCGAACGGCTCGTCGGCTTGCGAAGGGATCAGCACGAGGTCGGCGGCGCTGACCGCGCGCCAGATGTCGGGTTGGAACCCGCGGAAGAACACCCGGTCGGTCAAGCCCGCTGCCTCGACCTTGGCGTGCAACTCGGTCTCGAACCATTCGTAGCCGGGGAACACCGCACCGATCAGGTCAAGGGTGACGTCGACCTGCCTGGTCCGAAGGTCCTGGACCGCGTCGATGGCCAGTTGCGGGCCCTTGCGGGGCGAGAGCCGGCCGATGTAGAGCAGCCGCATCGGCCCGTCGAGTTCCTCGCGGGCGGGCGTCACGTGCGCCGGACCCGGAACGCCGTTGTACAGCACGATGGCCTTGGCGGCGAGAGACGGAAAGGACTCGGTCAGCACGCCGAGGCTGAACCGGCTGTTGACCAGCAGCCGATCCGCCAGCAGCAGCGGCGCGGTGAGCGCCTTGCGGATCAGGGCCGGCGCCGCGCGCTCGGCCTCGTGCACGTGGCCGACAACGGGCTTTCGCAGCAGCCGGCCCAACGCGAACCACAGCGGAATCGTGATCGTCGAGACGTAGACGAGATCGGCTCTGCTGGACCGGATCAGCCCGATCCCCGCTGGCACGCTGCGCAGCACGTCCCACAACAGGCGAAGCAGGCCAAGCGGTTTCAAGGCGCTCTTGCGCAAAACGGGCGACGGGCAGATCCGCACCTCGGCGCCCCTGGCCTCGATTTCCGAGACCAGGGGGCCGGGGGCCGGAACAGTGACCACCACGTGCCATTGCCGATCAGTCAGTGCGGTGACCGTTTCCAACATCACCCGGTCCGACCCGTACAAATCGGCACTGGGATGCGCGATCAGAACGGTGTGCATGCTGATCTGCCTTCTGTAGAGCAATCGCCGGGAAGCGTGATCACCGCTGGAGCAACGTCCTTCTGGGGCGATCACCCCAGAAGGACGCCCCAGGGCAATCAGCCAGCGGGGATCGTCGTTGCCGACAGGTTATCGAACGTGGCGACGACGGGTGCGTTGGTCGCCGAGCCGGACAGGTAGGCCTGGAAGCCGACGCCACCTGGCGCCTGCAGTGCCGCCTCCGAATCCGAAACGGTGACCTGAGCCGCGGCGGGCTCGGTCGCGGCGCTCTTCCACACCTTCGCGGACAGCGCCGTGGTTCCGGCGTTGCCGTCCGCCTTCAGCTGGATCCGGTACACGTCGCCCAGTGCGTAGCGCAGGGCCGAGACGTTGGTGGTCGCCAGCGTGGTCTGCACGTTGTTGACCATCTTGATCAAGCTGATCGCCGCGCCGGTCGGCAGGAACTTCACCGTGACGCGGTAGTCCGAGGTACCGATGCGGCGCACGGCCAGCGAGGTGTACGTGCCACCGGTCGGCGGAACCTTGTCGAAGGCGACGTCCACGGTTGCCAGCACATCCTCCGCCGAGACGGTGTTGAGGAAGGCCGCCGGACCTGCGCCCGCGACGTTCATCGTCACGTTGGCACCGCTGCCGTTGACCTTGAACAACGACGCACCGCCGGTGGTTGTCCAGGATCCCCCGGTGTTGGCCGCGCCGAGCCCGTTGGTCACCGTGCGTCCGAAGGTGTCGGCCGCGAAGACGGTCGGGGTGTTCGGGTTGGTCACGGTGACGGTGCGGGTCGTGGTGGCCGTCAGCCCACCGTTATCGGTCACCGTCAAGGTGATCGTGTAGGTGCCCGACGCCGGGTAGGTGTAGCTGGTGGTCACCCCGGTGTCGCCACCGGCCGGCGTATCGCCGAAGCTCCAGTTGTAGCCGGCGACGGTGCCGTCCGTGTCGGCGGAGCCGCTGCCGTTGACGGAGACCGTCAGACCGTTGGTGGTGGTGGTGAACGAGGCGGTCGGCGCCACGTTGGCGGGCGGCGGGGCCGTCACCGTCACCGTGTCGGTCTTGGTCTTCGTCGCACCGTCATCGTCGGTCACGGTGAGCGAGACCGAGTAGGTGCCGGCCGCGGCGTAGGTGTGCGCTGCGGTGGCGACGGCGGCGGTACCACCGTCACCGAAGTCCCAGGCGTAGCCGACGATGCTGCCGTCGGCGTCGCTGGACGCGGTTCCGTCCACGTTCACGGTCAGACCCGCCTTGGTGAGGGTGAACGCCGCGGTCGGCGCCTGGTTCACCGGCGGTGGCGGGACGGTGATGCTCTGCGTCGAGGTGCTGGACAGGCCACCGTTGTCCTTGACCGTCAAGGTGATGGTGTAGGTGCCGGCCTGGCCGTAGAGGTGCGAGGTGATCGGGCCGGTGCCGGTGGTGCTGTCGCCGAAGTCCCACGCGTAGGACGAGATCGGCCCTTCCGCGTCCGAGGACGCCGAGGCGTCGACGTTCACCGTGAGGTTCTGCGGGCTGGCGGTGAACGACGCCACGGGGGGCGCGTTGACGATGACGACCGCGTTGTAGGTCGCCGTCTTCACTGCGGTGCCGCCCTTGTTGTCGGTGACCGTCAGGGTGACCGGGTACGCGCCGGACTGCGTGTACGTGTGGCTGGCGGTGACGCCGGTGCCGGTGGCTCCGTCGCCGAAGGTCCAGGCGTAGCCGGCGATGGTGCCGTCGGCGTCGGCGGACGCGGAGGCGTCCACGGACACGGTGTCGCCGGTGCCCGACGAGGTGAACGACGCGGTCGGGAGCTGGTTCGCCGGGGTGGCCGCACCGAGGTTGTAGTGGTTGGTGACCACGGACTGACCGATCACCTTGCCGTACACCGCGACCTCGTCGATGCTGCCGTCGAGGTAGGGCGCCGAACCCCAGGTGTTGTCGCCACCGACCTTCCAGTACCCCGTGTAGTCCTGGGCCTGGGTCTGCGGGTTGGTGCCGACCAGCGTGCCGTCGACGTACAGCTTGAGCCCGTCAGAGCCCTGGGTGCCCACGACGTGGTGCCACTGACCGTTGTTGAAGCCGGTCGCGCTGTTCACCGTGTTCGTCTGCCCGGTCCAGGTGCCGAATACCACGGCGCCGTCGCCCTGCACGTAGATGTGCCGGTCGTACCCGCCGGACGAACCGTCCCGGGTGTTGCCGAAGCCGATGATCTTGCCGCCGCTGGTCGAGGTGGTCTTGAACCACGCCTCCAGGGAGTAGACGGTCGGGTTGTTGAACGAGGCGTTGCTGCTGACGAACTGGTTGACACCGTCGAACTTCGCGGCGGTGTCGGCGGTGCCGGCAACCGCGCCGGCGACCCCGTGCGTCACACCGTTGTAGTAGGTCCCGGCGAAATCACCGTTGGGACCGGAATCGGCGGCCGCGGTGCCGGTGTCGCCGAGCCGCCAGAAGATCTGCGGGTTGTCGTTGAACACGGCTGCGCCGTAGGCATCCGCCGGTGCGGTCGGGATGGACGAGGACCGGCCGCTGGCGACCCACTGGGCGTCGATGGTCTGCCGGCTCAGTGCGGTCGGGTAGAACGCGACCTCGTCGATGCTGCCGTTGAAGTAATTGCTGGCAGGCTGATCCGGCCAGCCACCCAGGTTGTCGCCGCCGACCCGCCAGTAACCGCCGAAGGGCTGCGCGGTCGTCACGCTGGCGTCCTGGCCGACCTGCTTGCCGTCGACGTAGAGCGCCATGCCCGAATCGGACAGCGAAGCGGTGATCTGGTGCCAGTTGCCGTCGTTGTACGACGAGGGGGTGGACACGGTGCGGGTGCCGCCGGTGTAGACACCGAAGACGATCCGTCCGTCGTTGGTCATGTACAGGTGGCGGTCGTAGTTGGTCGACAGACCGGTGTTGACGTTGCCGAAGCCGAGGATCTTGCCGCCGCTGGTGGTGGTGGTCTTGATCCAGCTCTGGATGGTGAAGGTGTCCGTGCCAACGCTGCTGCTGGGCGAGGTCACCAGGCTGTCGGTGCCGTTGAAGTCGGACGCCGTGTCCGACTCACCGATGACGGATCCGGCAGCTCCGCGGGTGACCGTCGACCCGACGACACCGTCGGTGAAGCCGACCGAGTCGTAGGCAACGGCACCGGAGGGTTCGCCGAGCCGCCACAACGTCGAGGCACCGTCGGCCTTGATCTTGTTGGCGTACGGGCTGGCCGGCGCGTTGGAGACGACAACCGTCGCGGTTCCACCGCTGGTGCTGTTGCCCAGCGAGTCATACGCGAACACCCGGTAGGAGTAGGTCTGTCCGTTGTTCAGTCCGGTGTCCACGAAACCGAGGCTCGGCAGGTTCCAGAACGTGGAGGCCGACGTCGTGGTGTAGACCGGCGTGGTCAGGTTGCCGTTCCGGAACACCTTGTAGGTCAGGTTCAGGTCGTCGCGGTCCCAGGTCGACTGGAACGCCACGCGTGCGGTGCCGGCGGACTGCGAGACGATCGTCGGCTTCAGCGCCACGTTCGCCTCCGGCCCGATCTTGCCGGGGGCGATCGGCGAGACCGCAAACCGGACGAGACCCTGCTGTGGCTTGTTGTTGGCCGTCGGGAACTCGCCGCCGATGACGACGTACTGCGAGTTGCCGGTGATGGTCCAACCGGCCTGGGACTGCCCGGTGTAGGTGCCGGCGGTCAGCCGGGGGAACCAGCCGATCATGGACGGAGCCGGCTGGTCCCTGACCTCCGGGTAGCCGTACGGATCCGGACCGGAGACCGTGCCGGTGGCGTTCTTGGACCACGCCAGGGCGTAGCTGAAGCTCCACGGATCCGTCTGCGGGAAGCCGTTGACGTTGCCGCAGTAGTGCGAGTGGCTCACCGTGTAGACGGACTCCGCGCCCGGGAACACGTCATAGGTGTCGCCGTGGCAGTCCTCGACCCAGATCAGCTGGCCGGTGGTGCCATTGGCCCGGAACGAGCCCTCCAGGTTTCCGCCGGCACCGAAGTGGTACCCGGTGCCGTAGATGTCGGTGCCGTCCGTGCGCAGGCTCAGGATCGCCGATTGGGTCCCGGCGTCGCGGATCACCGCGGTGGTCAGCCAGGGCAGCAGCGCACCGGTGGACGGGTCGATGGCGCCGATTCCGTACGCCTCACTGCCGTTGATGGTCTGGAACGCGCCACCGGCGATGACCTTGGTGCCGTCGGCGCTCATCACCAGCGCGTTGACGCCCAGATCGGCCACGGGCGCCCAGTTCAGCAACGACCCGTTCAGGTCGAAGGCGGCCAGGCGCGTCCGGGCGACACCGTTGGCCGTGGTGAACAGCCCACCGACGTACACCGCGTTGTTGGTGACGGTGATGGCCTTCACCCGGCCGTTGAGCGACGGAGCGAAGGTGCTGACCAGGGCGCCGGTCGCGGTGTTGTAGGCCGCGATCTTCTGCCGAGTCTGGCCGCCGGTCGAGGTGAAGTCACCGCCGATGTACAGGCGGGACTTGTCCGGCGAGAGCGCGACAACGTTGACCGACGAGTTGGCGAACGGGTTCCACGGCAGCAGGTTGCCGGTGGTGATGTCGTAGCTCATCAGGTTGCTGCGGGCACTGGTGCTGGTCCCCGCGGCGGCGCCGGCCGGGCGAGCGTTGGTGAAGCTGCCGCCGACGAAGACCGTGTTGTTGACGATGGCCTGCGACCAGGCGACACCGTTGATCTGCGTCGTCGGCAGCGTGTCAGCGGTGACCACACCGCTCGTCCGCGGTGCCTGCGGCGGCGGGGTGGCGTCGGCTGCAGTGGCCGTCAGCACCGGGATGGACACGCTGCCCACAAAGACTGCGGCGACAACCGCGATCCGGGACATCCTTGTCCTCATGGAAGGGGTGTTGCGCACGTGTTGGCTCCTTGTGGTCGGGTGAACTGAGCAGGGTGATGCAGGGAATCGGTGCGGCCGGAGACTTCTCGGGCCACACCCGACTTCTCAGAGTTGCGGTGGTGGTGGGCCGGGACTCACGGGCAGTGGGCGTTATGTCGCATTGCCGGTGAACACCACGATCGGGGCGTCGGTCGAGTAGGAGACCGTGACGGTCGCCGGGTTGGTATACCCGCCGGGCAACGTGAAGACGTACACCCCGGTGGCCTCGGCGCCGGGCGCCAGATCGCCGCTGAACGGAGCTGCCGGTGCCGCGCTCATCGGGGATGCCGGCGTCTGCGCCCCATCGGAGACCGTCACGTTGACGGCGTTCAGCGGCACCGCAGCCGACGACCCGTTCTTGATCCGGATCTTGATGACCAAGCCCGGCCCGGCGACCTCGCCGGGACCCTGCGCCGTCGTCGTGACGGAATCGATCGACGCCAGGTCGACGGTCACGCCGCCGCCGAAGTCCGCGGTCTGGGTCAGCGACACGGGCGCCGCCGTGGTCAGCTGCACCGACGGAACGGTCTGGTTGATGTCGCCGCCACCCGGTGCCGGGACCGGCGTCGTCGCGGGCGCGGGCGCTGGAGTCGACGGGGCCGCGCTGGACGGCGCCGCGGTGGATGCGGCGGACTCGGCCGGCGATGCGCCCGGGTCGCTGGAACCGGTTGCGGACGCCGCCGCCGACGTCACTGCGCTGTCGGCGGCGGACGTCTCGGCCGAGGCGGACGTTCCGGTCGCGCTGCTCGACGTCGATGCGGCGTCGTCGTTCGACGAGCTGCAGCCGGCGATGACCAGGACTCCGCTGAGCAGCACCGCCGCGAGCGCAGGGCGCAGCCGTCGTACGGTGCTCATGCCGACGCTCCGGCGCGGTCGAGGGCCGCCATGTCGCGGAACCACTTCACCGACGCGAGCAGCATGAACCCGGCGCTACCGACGAAGAGAACGGAATACGCCACGAAGAAGACGAGCGGGGACACCATCAGTAGGAAGGTCAAGCAGAGCACTCCGTAATCGGTCGGCATGACAAGCAGGGAACGCAGCGTCGACGTCGCCGGCCGAGCGATCGGCACGCCGGTCGCCGCCGTCTGCCTGGCCCGCAGGAGATCGTTCAGGATCATTCCGAAGAACATCACGTTGGCCACCAGCACGAAGCCGATCGGCACGAGCAACCAGCCGGCGGAGCCGAGGTCGAAGAATCGGTACACGCTGATCAGCACGGCGAGGTGCAGGCTGGTGATCTTGGCCGCGTCGACCATGTGATCGAGCCACTCACCAGAGATGCTGCCCCCGCCGCGCAGCCGGGCCAGCTGGCCGTCGGCAGCGTCGAAGGCGTATCCGAGGACGAGCGCAACGCACACCAGGGCGCCCATCCACCAGCTCGGCTGGACAAGGGCGAGCACTGCGATGCCGGCGAAGGACAAACCGGCGCTGATCGCGGTGACCTGGTTCGGGGTCATCCCCAGCAGGTAGGCGGCGGCCGCGATACGGCGACCGAGCGGGCGGTTGACGAAGCGGGAGTACGCGGGCGCTCCCTTGCTGGCCTTCTGCGCGGCAGCGAGCCGCCGGACGACCGATCCGTACGATTCGTCCGGGTCACGTGCTGCCTGCGCAGCAACGGACTCGGTGACCCCGCGCGTACTGGTGGACATTCAGTGCTCCTGTGTGCTGTGTGGACCAGAGGGCGAAACGATCGAAAACTCCAGCGGTCCAGGTCGCTGCTGTCGGAACACCCGAGAGCAAAACCCCCACCGTTGCTACCCGTAGTCAGACTCTAGCAGAGGTTACGCCATTCGGGTAGTACCGCCTGCAAATCGGCCGATCGGGGGTAGCAATCTGGTCATTTCCGCGAGGTGGTGACGTTCTGTAGCCCATCTGACACACGTTGGGTGGAGAATTCGGGGCATTGTCAACCCTCCCTGGGCGCGGAACGCGGCCCGGTCCGGCCGGGTCGGTGATCAGGTGACTCGCGGTGAGCATGCCGGTCCGGATAGCCTTGTCCGCCTCTCCGGCAGCAAGTCGCCGCCCGCCGCGATCGCACACGGTCAGACCGTCGCGGTCTTGGTCTTGCGGCTCAGCGCGAATCGTTCGGCGAAGTGCCACATCTCCCGCTTCCACCGCGGGAAGAACACCAGGGCGCAGCCGACGAACAGGACAAGGTAGGCGGCGGTACCGGCGGCCAGCACCACCACGGTGACGGAACTGAACCAGCTGACCAGCAGGTACCCCGCGGCCCCGGCAGCCCCGCAGACGATCGGCGGGGTGAGCGCCTTCAACTGCTGCAGCAGACCGAGCCCGGCCAGCCTGCGCTGGATCAGCATCAGCACGGGGGTGATGAGGAACCCGGCGATCGCGTAACCGGCTGCGACGCCGATGAGGCTGAACTGCAGGCCGATCACGATCCCGGAGACCTGCATCAACGTCGAGAAGATCTCGAATCGGAGATTCAGCGCGGCGTGCCCGGTGGCCTTCATCAGGCTGGGCGTTACGTAGAAGATGGCTTCCCTGGCACCGGCAATGGCGAAGATCGACAGGATGGCGGCCGTGGTGTGCCAGGCCGGCCCGAGCACCAGCAGCACCAGCTCGTCGGACGCACAGGAGACCCAGACCATGATGGGGATGGCCACCGCGGCCAGCACCTGGGTACAGCGGTACAGGTGGCGGGACAACGCCTCACGACTGTCCGCTTCACCGGCGAAGAGCGGGAACATGAAGCGGGCGGAGGTCTGCCCGATCATCTGCACCGGTATCGCCAGCACCCGGTAGGCCATCGCATAGAACGACAGCTCCGCGACGCCGAAATACCTGCCCACCAGCACGTTGTCGGTGTTGCGGGAGAATGCCGCGATGACGTTCGTGCCGAAGACGCGCAGGCTGTACGGGAGGATCGGACCGAGCAGTCGCAGCCGAAGGTTCGGCGCGTAGAACGGGGCGCCCACGACGATGACGACCATGGCCGTGATGTCGGTCGCGACGGTCAGGAAGACGACCGAATAGGCGCCGGCGCCGAGCAGGGCGGACACAATGCCGGCCGCTGTGCCCACGATCGCACCGGCGATATCGGCCTTGCCGATCATCTTGAAGTTCAGGTTTCGGGTGAGTATCGCGCGGGGCACGATGACCACCGCCTTGAGCGCGAGCCCGATGGCCAGCAGGCGGAGAACGCCGGAGAGCGGCGGAGCGGAGAAGAAGGTCTCCAGGAACGGGGCCAGCACCCAGGTGGCAGCCGCCAGCACACCGGCCAGGATCAGGTTGAGCGTCGCGACCGCGCCGGGAAGGTCCTTGAACAAGGTGGGGCGCTGGATGAGCGCCGCGGCCAGGCCCTGGTCCAGGATCAACGAGGCGATGACCGTGTAGAGGGTGGCCAGGCTGATGACGCCGTAGACGTCGGGGCCGAGCATGCGGGCCAGCACGACCGCGCCGACCACCTGAAAGGCCTGCCTGGCCACGGTGGCGATCACGGTCCAGCGCACTGCCTGGACGACAGGCTTCTGGTCACGCTTGACGGTGTCGGTGTCCGGAGTGCTGTCGTCGTCAAGAGCGCCGACTGCCGCAGCGGGTTCACGCGCACCTGTCAGAGGTGCTGCTGACCCATCGCTCACGTTGGCACCGTCCCCTTCGGTATGTCCCTGCGCCAGCTACATCTTCCGTACAGACGCTGCGGGCATCCACGCGTGCGTGCGCCCAGTATCCGTCTCGCCGGCCGCGCCCAGATCGGGCTCGTTCGCCCGCTTCACACTCACTTCGCACCCCAGCCCCGGCCGGCCGGCGACCTGTCAATCCCACTCGACTCGGTCCACTCGACTGTGTCCACTCACCCGGGGGTGGCGCGGTGGCGGCCCACACGTTCACGCCTGAACAACAACACCGTTGTCTGCGTCTTTCGCGGTTGGAGCAACGACCGTTACCGGCGATGGCTCGGGTATCGCCGAAACCACTGTGGGTGACGACGACGATGCCCGCACCTGCGGTGGCGGCCACTGCAAATTCCGTACGTCTGGCGTAACAAAGTTTAGCATCTGCCTACGCATCGGTACGAAACTGTGGCTCATTCGTGGAAAGGGATACCCATTCGGGTCTGTGCGCGGCGCCGCGGCGAAAGTCATTCCACGGGATGGGATGAGCCTCGTCACAGTGCGTCCACGGTGATCACTGAGAGGGTCAGCCATATTGCTGTCTGTTATCAGCAGCCGGTCAACTCCGGACAGCAGTACCCAAATGGGCTATACGAATGGTACGTTCCTGCCCAGGCCATGTACAACGCGTCACACTGGGGGGGCCCATGATGCAGACGTCGCATGCTCCGAATCGCCAGCGGTCTCGACACCCTTCTCGCCAGCAGTGGAAAGCACATGGGTCGGTCGCGCTCGTCGCGATCCTCATCGTCGGCTTGCTGACCGGGGTGCAGTCGCTCCGAGATCCGGTGCGAACCCTCGACGCCGGAGCCATCACCCGGACCCCGGTGAGCATCGACTCGCTCCCCACCGTGCAGATCAACGGTGTCGTCTGGACGCAGGCGGTGTCCGGTAACACCGTCTACGCCGGCGGGACCTTCACGGCGGCGCGGCCGGCCGGAGCCGCGGCGGGGGTGAATCAGACCACGCGGAACAACGCACTGGCCTACGACATCGCCACCGGCGCGATGACGTCGTTCAACCCCAACTTCAACAGCAATGTGCGTGCCATCGCGATCGCGCCCAACGGCACCATCTATATCGCCGGCGATTTCACCCGCGCCAACGGCGTCACGCGCAATCGGATCGCGGCGTACAGCCCCAGCGGCGCGCTGATCGCCTCGTTCGCGCCGGTCTTCGACGGCCCGGTCAGGGCCCTCGCCGTCACCAACGACACGGTCTACGCGGGCGGCATGTTCACCAGCGTCAACGGGGTGGCCCGGAGCCGACTGGCGGCCGTCGACGCGGCCGGCGGTCTGATCGCGAACTGGGATCCCGTCGCCAATGACCAGGTCACTGCGCTGGTCCTGGCACCGGACGGTGGCCGGGTGGTCGTCGGCGGGCGATTCACCACCATCGACGGCAGCGGCGCATACGGCCTCGGCGCGGTGAGCACCAGCACGGGCACCCTCGTGCCATTCGCGGCCAACGCGGTGGTTCGCGACGGGGGTGCGAACGGCGGCATCACCAGCCTGTCCACCGACGGCACATCCATCTACGGCACCGGCTACGACTTCGGCAGCGGGGCGAACTTCGAGGGCACCTTCCGGGCCAACCCCGTCACGGGTCAGATCACCTGGCTGGAGGACTGTCACGGGGACACCTACGGGGCGTTCTCCCAGGCGGGCGCCGTGTACACGGTCAGCCACGCACACGACTGCTCGACCATCGGCGGGTTCCCGCAGAAGGTGTTCTGGCACCGCGCTCTGGCGTTCACCTTCGACCCGACCCAGACGGTGCAGCACAACCGGGTCACCAACTACTTCGACTTCTTCGGCCAGCCGGCCCCCAGCCTGCTGAGCTGGGACCCGCTGCTCGACGCCGGGCTGTTCACCGGCCAGAACCAGGCGGCATGGTCGATCACCGGCAACGACAGCTACCTGTCGTTGGGTGGTGAGTTCCCGACCGTCAATGGCGTCGCCCAGCAGGGCCTGGTGCGATTCGCGGTCCGCACCGTCCCCGGAAATCCGAACAAGCACGGTCCCGAGTTGAGTTCCACCGCGATGACGCCGACCCTGACATCGCCGTCGCCCGGCACCGTCCGGGTGAGCTTCCCGACCAACTGGGACCGCGATGACGGGACACTCACCTACCGCGTCGTGCGGGACGGCAACCTGGCGAACCCGGTCTTCACCGCTGATGTCGCGTCGACCTTCTGGAACCTGCCGACCCAGGTCTACACGGACACGGCGGTTCCGGCCGGCACCCACACCTACCGGATCTACGTCAACGACCCCAGCGGGAATCAGACGGCATCGCCGGTCACCTCCATCGCTGTTGTCGGTGGCACCAATACCGCTCCGACGGCTGCGTTCACCAGCGCCGCCACCGGGCTCGACGTCGCGTTCGACGGTCTCGGGTCGTCGGATCCGGACGGCACGGTCAGTTCCTACGGCTGGACCTTCGGCGACGGCACCACCGGTACCGGGAGCTCGCCGACGCACACCTACGGTGCCTCCGGGACGTACTCGGTCCGGCTCACCGTGACCGACAACGACGGCGCAACCGGGACCGTGACGCGTTCCGTTTCCGTCTCGAACGCAGTGGGACCGGTCGCCGCCGATGCCTTCGAACGCACGGTGACGGGCGGGTTCGGCACCGCTGACACCGGCGGCAACTGGTCGGGGAGCAGCGCCGCGCTCTCGGTCAGCGGAGGGGCCGGCCAGCTCAGCATCGCGGCAGGTGGCGGGCCGTCGACCACGCTCACCGCGGTGAGCGCCACCGACGTGAACGCGGTCGTCGACATTGCCGTCGACAAGCGGCCGGTGGGCGGGAACAACTACATCTACCTGGACGCTCGGAAACTCGGCACTTCCAACTACCGGGCCCGGGTCACCGTGGCGCCCACCGGGGCGCTCACCCTGGCCCTGGTGCGGGTCGCCAGCAACGTCGAGACCACGCTGAACTCGGTCTCGACCGGGCTGACCTACGTTGCCGGGACCACGATGAAGGTACGGCTGTCGCTGACCGGCACGAGTCCCACCGCACTGAGTGCCAAGATCTGGCCGGCGAGCAGCGCGGAGCCGACGGCGTGGACGCTGACCGCGTCCGACTCCACCCCCGAGCGGCAGGGACCGGGTGGCATCGGGCTGGGCACCTTCCTGTCGGGCGCCGCGACCAACGCGCCGATCACCCTGTCGGTGGACAACCTCTCGGTGGTCGCCGGGTAGTTCCCCGGCCCGCCAACGAAGAATCGGCCGGTTCGGCGAGACACGCTGAACCCGGCCGATTTTCACCTCATCGGGTGATGAATTCTGTCGGTACCGGTGTCCTGCAGCGGGCTCAGGAAGCGCGGTCGGCCACGCTCTCGGGGACCGTCCGGTTCGGCCTCGAACGGGAACCCGAACGTCCGTCGACCAGCCTGCGACAGAGTGCCTCGTACCGGTCGGCGACGTCGTCCCAGTCGTAGAGCGATGCCCGGTCCGCAGACCGCTGCCCACGCGCCCGGGTGCCCTCGACGTCGGCCTCGCTCTTCTCCACCAGCCGGGCGACGTCGGCGGCGTCGGCGAAATACAGTCCCGAGTCGCCGAGCACCTCGCGGTTGAAGACGACATCGAAGGCCGTGGTCGCCGCGCCGGCCCCGAGGGCGCGCAGCAGGGAAGGGTTGGTACCGCCGACGGAATGGCCGTGCAGATACGTGAAACTGTTGGCGTACAGCTGGTCCAGCAGTTCCTGGTCCCACACCCCACCAAGGAAGCGGACCCGGTCGTCGGCCAACGCGTGAACCTTGCGGGTGTACTCGTCGGCGTAGGGCGCGGACCCCACCACGATCAGCGGCAGCGTGGCCGAGCTCTTGCGGTACCCGTCGACGATGACATGAACGTGGTTCTCCGGCTCGAACCGGGCGACAACGAGATGAAACCCACCGGGGTGCAAGCCCAATTCGGCGAGCCGGTCGGAGCCGACGCCCTGGGTGCGGGGGGCGCCGTAGGAGATCAGGTCGGTATCGGCGTCGAACTTGTCGCGGTAGTAGTCGGCGATTCCGGTCGCGTCGGCGATCAGCGCCTTCGACCACCACACCGCCAGCCGCTCGGCGACCTGGTAGTACCGGCGACCGGTCGGGCCCCACTTCCCACGCTGCCACTCCAAGCCGTCGACATGGGTCGCCACCGGGATGCGGGACATCTTGACGACGGGCAACCACGGGGAGTTCGCCGAATTGAAAACGATCGCCACGTCGGTGCGGTGACGGGCCAGGTGCGCGACCGACAGGCCCGTGTGACTGAGCGTCTCCAGGCTGCGGCGCTTGAGCGCGCCGAGATGCACGAGTCGCATCCCGCGATAGCTGGTCGGTTCCGGCGCCGATCCCGACGCGCTGCCGCCGAGCCGACGGCAGTACACCACCACGTCGTGACCACGCTCGGCCAGCCGGTAGCCGACCTCCTCGACGCAGGTCTCGAACCCGCCGTAGCGAGCCGGAACCCCACGGGTTCCGACGAGAGCAATGCGCATCGGCTGGAAGCCCGGTTCAGCAGAGGTCACGATTGGTCACCGTCAGCGTCACCCATGGTGACCCGCGCATCCGACCCGAAGGCGGCGTCATCCACTCCGGCGCTGAGCAGCAGGGCGGCAGCGCCCCCGCCGGAGCGCGCGCTCCTGGACGCAACGATCAGGCCGGCGAGCACCGCGATCACACCAACGAACAGCCACACGATGGTGGCGACCGGCATCCCCAGGATCTGGAAGCCGGCGGGAACCGGCGAATCCATGACGGTCGCTGTCGTGGTTCCCTCGACCACCACGGCCGACGATGCGGTCGCCGCGGCCACCAGGGCCGTCGTCGACATCACGGCGACAGCGGCCGCGCGGACGAGCACAGCCGACGGTGTGGCCACAACCACCGACCGACTGCAGATCCTGCTCACGGAAAGAGCCCCCTCAGGCTTGGACAAGTGACGCACTGCAGACGCTGCACGGCGGGGCTGAGCGTTCCCCAAATGTCGCGCTCATAGGCCGTTGGAGCTACAAATATAACAAAGGGTGATCGCATCCCCCAAATGTGGTGGGCCAACTAACCCCTTGTTCACTCTTTCGGGGCAGCATCGCTGACTGTCAGCGAGACACGACCCGGGGTGGTCACCGTATCCGGCAGCACGCAGAGCACCGAGCAGGAAGCTGCCGAGCCTTTCCATCCTGCTCATCGGCATTCCCAGCCCCACCGTTACCCCTGCGGCAGAGTCTTGACCCGCAATCGGCCACCCCTGTTGCGACGCCGTGTCATCCGCGCGTCATGAGAGTGGTTCAGTATCGACGCATGAGCGATCTCGACGTGCAGAAATCCGTCGCCCACACTCACCTCGACGAGCCGGCCGTCCCGACGCCGGCGGATTCCGGGTCGGCCAGCACCGACGCCGCAGCAGCGGAGCCGCCGCGCAAGGGCAGCGAAAACGGTGCCGAACTACGCTCCGACGTGCGCCGGGTGGCCTCCCTGCTCGGCCAGACTCTCGTCCGCCAGCAGGGTCCTGATCTCCTGGCGCTGGTCGAGCGCGTGCGCTCGCTGACCAAGCAGGCGCTGGAGGCGGCCGCCGAGTCCGACCGCAGGGCCGCCACCGACCAGGTGCGGGAAATTCTCGCCGAGCTGCCGATCTCGACGGCGATGGACCTGGTCAGGGCCTTTGCCACCTACTTCCAGCTCGCGAACGGCGCCGAGCAGGTGCACCGGGTCCGCGCACTGCGTTCCCGCCCGGCCACCGACGGGTATCTGGCCACTGCCGTTGCCGAGGTTGCCGCCACACTGGGGCCCGATCAGCTCGCCGAGGCCATCGCCTCGCTGGCGGTGCAGCCGGTGTTCACCGCTCATCCCACCGAGGCGAGTCGGCGATCCGTCCTCATCAAGCTGAGGAACCTCTCGCACATCCTGGCCATCCGGACACCGGTCGGATCGGGCGCGCGGGCCCGGCAGGATCGGGAGCTGGCCGAGCTGATCGACCTGATCTGGCAGACCGACGAGCTCCGGCAGTTCCGCCCGTCACCGGTGGACGAGGCCAGGAACGCTCTGTACTACCTGGAAGCCATCGTCGGGGACACCATCCCGCAGCTCACCGCGGATCTGGCGGCCGAGCTCGCCGAGCACGGGGTCACGCTGCCCGCGGAGGCCGCTCCGCTGTCGCTGGGTACCTGGATCGGCGGGGATCGCGACGGGAATCCGAACGTGACCGCCGCCATCACCCACGAGGTCCTCGAGCTGCAGCACCAGGCGGCGATCCGCATCGCCATCGGCAAGATCGACGACCTGATCATCAACCTGTCCAGCTCGACCAAGATCGTTCCGGTGTCCCAGGAACTGGCCGATTCGCTCGAAGCCGACCTGATCCACCTGCCTGGTCTGGACCCCAAGGTCAAGGAACTGAACAGTGAGGAGCCGCTGCGGCTCAAACTGACCTGCATCAAGGCGAAGTTGATCAACACAAGGGCGCGGGTGGCCGCCGGGCGTCCGCACGAACCCGGCCGGGACTATTCGCAGCGCAGCGAGCTACTCGCGGACCTCGGGATCGTCAGCCGTTCGCTGGCCGAGAACGGCGGGGCGCTGGCCGCCGGCGGCATGGTCGCGGCGGTGCAGCGCACCATGGCGGTCAGCGGACTGCATGTGGCGACGATGGACATCCGCGAACACTCCGAGGCACACCACCAGGTGCTCGCTCAGTTGATCGACCGGCTCGGGGAGCTGGACAGGCCCTACGGCCAGCTCACCAGGAGCGAACGCCGCGACGTGCTGTCCGAGGAACTGACCTCCCGGCGCCCGCTGACCACGCTGCCGGCGCCGCTGGACGCCGCCGGCAGCAAGACGTTCAGCGTCTTCGAGGAGATCAGGGCCGCCCAGCACACCTACGGGCCCGAGGTCATCCAGACCTACATCACCTCGATGACCAAGGGGTCCGACGACATCCTGGCCGCTGCCGTGCTGGCCAGGGAGGCCGGTCTGGTGGACGTGCACGGCACCGCGGGTGACCCGGGCCGGGGCCCGTACGCGACCATCGGCTTCGCGCCGTTGCTCGAAACGGTCGAGGAACTCCGGCGGGCGGCCGAGGTGGTCGAGGAGATGCTCGACGATCCGACCTACCGCGAGATCGTCCGGCTCCGCGGCGACGTGCAGGAGGTCATGCTCGGGTATTCGGACTCCAACAAAGAGGCCGGGATCACCACCAGCCAGTGGGAGATCCACAAGGCCCAACGCACGTTGCGTGATGTGGCCGCGCGGCACGGCGTCTGCCTGACCCTGTTCCACGGTCGAGGCGGCACGGTCGGCCGGGGTGGCGGGCCCACCTACGACTCGATCCTGGCCCAGCCGCACGGCGTGCTCGACGGTGCGATCAAGTTCACCGAGCAGGGTGAGGTGATCAGCGACAAGTACGCCCTGCCAGACCTGGCCAAGGAGAACCTCGAGCTGACGGTCGCGGCGACGCTGCGAGCCAGCGCGCTGCACAAGGAACCCCGGCAGACCGCGGCGGAGCTGCTGGGCTGGGATCAGTTGATGGAAGGGGTGAGTGACGCCGCGTTCGCCGCGTACCGCCGGCTCATCGACGATCCTGACCTCCCCGCGTACTTCATGGCGTCCACCCCCGTCGAGCAGCTCGGCTCGCTGAACATCGGTTCCCGACCGGCCCGCAGGCCGGATTCCGGCGGCGGCATCTCCGGGCTGCGGGCGATCCCCTGGGTCTTCGGCTGGACACAGTCCCGGCAGATCGTCCCCGGCTGGTTCGGCGTCGGCTCCGGGCTGCAGGCGGCCAGGGAAGCCGGCAACGGTCCTGGGCTGGCCGAGATGCACGAGCACTGGCACTTCTTCCGCACCTTCATCTCGAACGTCGAGATGACGCTGGCCAAGACCGACCTGGAGATCGCCGCACTGTACGTCAGATCGCTTGTCCCGGAACATCTTTCGCACCTGTTCGAGGTCATCGAGGAGGAGCACGAGCGCACCGTGTCGGAGATCCTGCGGATCACCGGTGAGCGGACACTGCTCGACGGTCAGCCCGAACTCAAGCGCACCCTGACGGTCCGCGAGCCGTATCTGGCACCGATCTCCTACCTGCAGGTCGACCTGCTGAGCAGGATCAGGCAGAGCCCCGACGGCGCCGCGATCGACCCGGAACTCCAGCGCGCGATGCTGCTGACGATCAACGGAGTCGCGGCCGGGATGCGCAACACGGGCTGACCGGCACGTGAGCGTGGCAGGATCAGGAACAGCCGGTTCGGGGGTGGCTGCGAGCTGCCCTGAGCCCGGTCCGCCCGAACCCGGTCCGACCGGACCCGACCCGACCCCAGGAGCGCCTCCCACATGACCAAGCTGACCGTGATCGGATGCGGCTACCTGGGCGCGGTGCACGCCGCGTGCATGGCACAACTGGGTCATGAAGTGACCGGAATCGACGTCGACGTCCCCAAGGTCGAGTTGCTGGCGTCGGGCCGTACACCGTTCTTCGAACCCGGATTCGAGGAAGTGCTGCAGTCCGCGCTGGCCACCGGCCGGCTCTCCTTCACCACCGACATGAGCCAGGCCAAGGGCGCCACCGTGCATTTCGTCTGCGTGGGAACCCCGCAGAAGCGCAACGAGTACGCCGCCGACCTGGCGTACGTCGACGCCGCGGTCACCGCCCTGGCCCCGCACCTTGCCCCCGGTGACCTGGTGGTCGGCAAGTCGACCGTGCCGGTGGGCACCGCCCGTCGGCTCGCCGCGGAGATCGCCGAGGTGACGCCCGGCAGCCTGCTGGCCTGGAATCCGGAATTCCTCCGGGAGGGTTTCGCGGTCCAGGACACCCTGCACCCGGATCGGCTGGTGTACGGCGTACCGGCCGGTGCCGACGGGGAGCAGGCGAAGAAGATGCTCGACGAGGTGTACGCGACGCCGCTGGCGGACGGCGTGCCGCTGGTAGTCACCGACTACTCAACCGCCGAATTGGTCAAGGCGTCCGCCAACTCCTTCCTGGCGACCAAGATCTCCTTCATCAACGCGATGGCCGAGGTCTGCGAGGCCAGCGGCGCTGATGTCGTGCAACTCGCCGATGCGATCGGCTACGACGGCCGGATCGGCCGGCGGTTTCTCAACGCCGGCCTCGGGTTCGGCGGCGGCTGTCTGCCCAAGGACATCCGGGCGTTCATGGCCAGGGCCGGCGAGCTGGGCGCGGACCAGGCACTCGCCTT
Source organism: uncultured Actinomycetota bacterium (assembly GCA_963709895.1). GTDB lineage: Bacteria > Actinomycetota > Actinomycetes > Mycobacteriales > Nakamurellaceae > Nakamurella. The sequence goes on from CAVPYD010000029.1 coordinate 927,726, forward strand.
CCTGCGGGAGATCGACTCCATCAACATGCGCCGCCGGGTCCGGATGGTCGATCTGGCCCGCGACGTATGCGGCGGCTCCATCGTCGGGCGCCGGATCGCCGTCCTCGGGTTGGCGTTCAAACCCAACAGCGACGACATCCGCGACTCGCCGGCCCTGAACGTCGCCGCCCAGATGCAGTTGCAGGGCGCGTCGGTGGTGGTCACCGATCCCCAGGCCGTCGAGAACGCCCAGCGCAAATGGCCGGATCTGCGCTATGCCGCGACCGCCGAGGAGGCGGCCACCGGGGCCGATCTGGTCCTGCTGCTCACCGAGTGGGACCAGTACCGAAGCCTGGATCCCGTCGCGTTCGGCACGGTCGTGGCGCAGCGCCGCATGCTGGACGGGCGCAACGCGCTGGATCCGGCCGCCTGGCGCGCGGCCGGGTGGACCTACCGCGCGCTCGGCCGTCCTTGAGACGACGCCGGACACTCCCGGGTTGGTCGACTGCTGGTCGGTTGGCCGCCGGTCCGTTCCCATGAGGATGCGCCGCGGGTTCACCGCCCCGCCCGGCACGAACGGGACTTCCGCATCCCTCGTTCGGGTGATCTCTGCTCGCTTGACGTCACGGAAGCGGCCCAGAGCCGTCCCTTCCTGCAGTGGTTGATCATCTCCGCGGTAGGACATCCCCGCGAGTCGATGACCCTCCGCCATCATCTGATTCGTCACCTGCAGGAAGTGTCGTCAGTGTCACCACTTGATCACCCATCAGTGATCCACCCGGGTCCTCAGCCCGGTATATCGGTCGTTAGCCACGATTGTCGTCTGGAAATGATTACTCAGCGTGGTATCGTTGGTTCAACAGGGGGATCTGCCACACCATTGGCCGTGCGGGTCCGCACAACAATCAGGGAGTCCTCATGATCCGCAAGATGCTCGCCGCTGCCACGCTGGCCCTCTTTGGTCTGCTGTGGTTGCCCACCATGGCCTCGGCCGCCACGCCCCCCTATCCCGCGCCTCCGGTCACCCCGGAGACGTCCATCCCGGCCGTTGCCGACGTGGTCAGCACCGCGCCGGCCGGCGACTCCGTCAGCTCGCTGGCGAGCACCGGCGCCGGTTTCAATGTCGGGCTGACCCTGATCATGGCGGCTGCCGTGCTCGTCGTCGGAGCCGGATTGCTGCTCGTGGGCCGTCGGTCCGGAAGGACCGGCGCAGGTCGCTGACTCGTTCCCGCTCAGTCGCATCCCGGGGCCAGGCTCCCGGGGTGCGATTGGTCTGACGAACGTCAGCCGATCCGCAGCGTCCGGAAGGCGCCCGCTCCGTCCTTCGACGTCCGACCCAGATGCAGGTAGCCGTCGCGCGGATGGGCGGTCGCGGCGATCACCGTCGTCTCGCCGTCCGTCCGCGACACCTCGATGCCATCGGCGGTGGTCGCCACACGCAACTGGGCCCAGTGCGCGGCCGGCAGCCGCGAGGTAGCGGCCGACGCCAGAAGCTCGCCGTCCGGTTGCCCGTCATGGTGCCGATACAGAGCCAACTGTCCGTCCGCCCGCAGGATGACGTGATAGCCGTCGCCGACGCCGCGGCGGTGCTCGTAGTAGGAGTCGTCGGCCCGGCCGAACACCAGGCTGAGGCTGTCCGCGGCCGAACCGGGCAGCGTCCGCCAGGACGCGCCGACCTCGATGACCGTGCCGGGGATCGAGGTGGGAAGGACGCCGCACTGCCCCATCGTCAGGAAATGCTGGCTGCCTTTGGCCGCCAGCACCACCTCTCCGGCAGGGGTGAACAGCGGCGCGAAGCCGTCCCAGGACGGGATCTTGGTCATTTCGCCGGAGGCGATCGCCTGTTCCGCCCAGGCGTCCGCGGTCACCGGGGCGACGACGCCGGCGATGTAGCCGTAGCTGGAGCAGACGGCGCCCTGGACGCCCAGCGCGAAGAAGTGCGTCGCGTCGGACCTGCGGTGCAACGGGAACACCCACACGGGTACGCCGGTCCCGACCGCCGCGGTGACCGTGGAATCGGCCAGGAACGAGCCCTCGCCGTCCGAGAAGGCCGGCAGCACAAGGCAATCGCGCTGGGGATCCAGTAGGCCGGCGGTCCGGGTGATCGCGTCCGGCGTGGCGTCATCCGCGGTGCCGAAGTAACAGAAGAGCGGGTATCCCGCGTCGGCGGCTGTCGCGAGATCGTCGCTGCGATAGTAGGCCTTGACGATGACCGAGTCGCGCAGCCCCATGCGCTCGACCATGGCCATCATCGGGCCGTAGGCCTGCGGCACCTTGGCCTCGACGGCCAGCACGACAGACCCACCGAACGCCGCCAGCACATCCTCGAACAACGGCACCCGCGGCGGGTTGCGGGTCCAGGCCTCCCCCAACCGCGGCTGCCAGATCCGGATCGTGTCCAGCACCGTCGACGGTTGATCGATCAGCTTTCCGGTTCCGGTGGTGGTGCGGTCATAGGTCGGATCGTGCATGCAGATGAGCACACCGTCCGCGGTGATACCCACGCTGATCTCCAGGCACGCGGCGCCCCAGCCGACCGCGGCCTGATAGGCCGGCATGCTGTGTTCGGGGATCACGTCACCTGATCCGCGATGCGCGATGTAGTAGCGCTGGCCACGGGCCGCGATCCAGTCCTTGACGGTGACCACCCGGTCTGCCGAGGCCGCACCGCCGGCCAGCACGCCGGACGCGGCGAGCGCGCCGGTCGCCGCGGTGAGGCCGAGCGCCCGCAGCAGCGTGCGCCGGGAGACCGCCCGGTTGTCGCCGCCCATCCCCCACTCCTCCGCGCGCCGTGGGTTCGGTGACGAACTCGTCAGTGGCAGCACCCCTGAATTCTACGGATGCTCACGGCGCACCGCGCACCGCCGCGTCGGCTCACGGCAGGCACGCGAGGCAGCGGGGCCGCCCGGCCCACCCCGAGAATCGGGCGCGCTGCGACACATCACGCTGCGGCGTATTTGCCGCGAATGAATAGCGTGCACCATTTGGGTGTGTCATCCATCCCACAGTGGCGGTCGTGTCGCTGATTTCACTCACTGGGCGTATACAGAATCGGCAGCGTGACCCGTTCGGGCGCGCCCCTGCCGCGAATCGGGGTGGCACTCGTGGACGGTACTGGCCGCTCATGGTGCCATTGTCGGTCGGACCTCCGACTGCGTATTCGGGCGCGACTCATTCCTCACCGGCAGCCGCGCCCCTACCGGCTCAGCAAGCCGACCGTTCGACGTCCCCGCGGCCGGCTGACGTCGCGACCCTGCTCGTGGCCGATCCCCGACCGGCCACCCGGATCTCGTTGTCACATGCCTCCGCGACAACGGATTCAGCCGGGTTCTCGAAATCGGTTCGGCGACCGAGACTCGATGACGATGATCGCTGAAGGGATACCGGCGGGGACCTTGCGCTGGTCAGCGTGGAGTTCGGAGCCGAAGTCAAGCGAATCATCAGGACCTCGGCCGCGCCGGATGGCTCGAGAATCCTGGTGACCGTGCCGACCGACAATCCTGACTCCGGTGGTCCAGGCTTTCCGGGCCGGGGCCAGCGGCTTCCTGAGAGGCGCACCTCGCCGGCTGGCAGTCACGGTGGATCCCATTGCGAGCTATCACCTGAGCAACCGGGAATTGATGGTCATCAGGCTCGTTGCGGAAGGCCGGTCGAACAAGTGGATCGGCGAGCAATTGGGCCTCTCGGTGCTCACGGTGAAAAGTCACCTCGCCCGGATCAGCCGCAAATTCGGCACCGGCGATCGAGCGCACATCGTGGCAAAGGCCATGCGCGCCGGCACGATCAGCTGAGCCGTGAGGTCCGGGCGCGTCGCGTCTGGTCAGCGCGGAGCGACAACAAGCTGCCACGGCACACCGTCCACCCGCACCAGGGCACCGCGCTCGGTGATGGCGCACAGCACGCCGTCGGCGCGGTTGTCGATGAACAGGCGGCGCACGACCGCGCGGCGCCCGTGCACCGAGATCCCACACGCTGGTGGTCTTCGACGGCGCCCAGGAACTGCTGGCATCGGTGACGAACGTGCCGTCCGGGAGAATCACCCCCCAGCGTTGCGATCCGTTGTTGACCGCCAGCGCGCCGGTGATTTCCCGCGCCAGTTTGCGCGCTTGGCTCTGGGTCACGTCGCCCTCCTCGGATGGTCAGACCTTGGTTCCGCGGAACCGAGATTGCCGACGGCGGGCCACTGTCCGGCGGATGCTGTCGACGGCGGGCGGACGTCGGCGACGCCGATCTCGCGGCCGGCCGACTCCGGGATCGGGGAACCGACTGCCGGGTCGAACAAGGGCAGTGGGTCGGGACGACACTGGGCTCGCGGAAGGGCGGATCATGCCCGAGGAACCGACTGCCGGTGGCCTGGGCAGCAGCGGGCACGCTCACCCAGGCCGGCGCCCCCCGCGCCACGTCGATGATGCGCGCCATTCTCCACCTCCGAGCCGAGCCAACCCACACTGGCGGTCCCCAGCAAACACACAGCTTCGAGCAACCCGACCTCGGCCAGGATGCTCAAACGGGAGTCTAAGCCCGATCGGTGAGAACTGATCTGAAACGCATCGTGACGAAGGTCACCATCAGGGGTGACATCTTGCCACCAATCGAGCCGGTTGATTGACGCCGTGTGCACACTCCGTCACAGCTGCGCTCGCAGGACTGTCGGGAAGCAATTCGGGCGACCGAACCTCGCGCGAACCCGGCCGAGAGTCCGCCTGCCAGGGGTGGAGGGTGCGCTTCCGCAGCCACGGGCGGCATAACGCGGTGAGTCACTAGCATCCATTTGACGTGCAGTGCGTTGACGTAGAGTTCCCGAACGGAGGAATTGCGCCGATATCTCTACACCACATGAGTGGTTCATAGCCCTACCTGCGTTGCAGACTGACGGAGAGTGGCATTACGCTCCGGCGACACCGCCACGATCGTGCCCGGCCTAAAGGAGCCCGTCTTGACGCAGACCCAGACCCTGTACGAAACCCTCGGCGAGGAAGTCGGAATCCGCACTGCGGTGAACGAGTTCTACGACCGCGTCGTCGCCGATCCGCAGTTGGCCGCGTACTTCCACGGTGTGGACATGGTCGGTTTGCGCCGCCACCAGGTCGAAATGTTGTCCGCGGCGACCGGCGGGCCGAAGAGCTACACGGGCGCGGAGATGGCGGTCGCGCACGCCGGACGGCACATCGACAACCAGGCGTTCGACCGGGTGGTCGGACACCTGCATGACACACTGGTTTCGCTCGGCGTACAGGGCGAGACCATCAGCAGCGTGCTGGGCGCGCTGTCGCCACTCCGCTCGGACATTGTGACGGCCTGAGGCCGCGGTCCGGTGGCAGACATCGATACGGCCGGGTTGAAGGCGAATTTCGCGCTGGTCGCCGAACAGGGTGCGGACGACGTCGCGCAGTACTTCTACAGCTACCTGTTCCTGCGCTACCCGGAGACCCGGGACATGTTCCCGCCGGCGATGACCAGGCAACGTGACCGGCTGGTGGGCGCCCTGGTGCGCATCGTCACCAACGTCGACCAAGCCGATCAGCTGGTCCCGTACCTGCAGGACCTGGGACGTGATCACCGCAAGTTCGGCACGCTGGCCGCGCATTACCCGGCTGTCGGTGAGGCGTTGCTGACCACCCTGCGGCATTTCAGCGGCCCAGCGTGGACCGACAAGCTGGCGGCCGACTGGGCCGCCGCCTACGGCATCATCGCCGGAGCAATGTCCGGTGCCGCCGAAGAGATCGCCGCCATCGAACCGGCGTACTGGACCGGCGAGATAATCGAAGTCGACCAACGGACATTCGATATCGCGGTGCTCACGGTGCGCACCGACGAGCCGGTGCCGTTTCTGGCCGGGCAGTCACTGGCGCTGGAGCCGACCACCACCCGACCCCGGGAGTGGCGGTGGTACACACCGGCCAACGCACCGGGCGGTCTCGACATCGAGTTTCACACGCGGCTCATTCCCGGTGGCCCGGTCTCCACCGCGCTGGTTCGGTCCTCCACACCGGGTGACCAGATCCGACTGGGACCGCCGGTCGGCCGGATGACGCTGGACCCGGACTCGCGGCGGCCGTTGCTGATGATCGCCGGCAGCACGGGCCTGGCGCCGATGAAGGCGATGATCGAGCAAATCGCCAAGGACGGCGGACGAAAGACCCAGCTGTACTTCGGCGCCCGCAGCCAGCGGGAGATCTACGACGGCAAAGCCCTTGCCGCCCTGCAGGAATGGCACGGATGGCTGACGATCACCACGGTGATCTCGGACGACATCCAATGGACCGGGCGGCACGGGCTGGTCGGCGATGTGGCAGCCGGCGATGGTGATTGGTCAGGGCACGACGTGTACGTCTGCGGGTCCCCCGCCATGGTGCGGGCCACCGTCGAGCGACTGCGGATCGACGGAGTACCGGATGGTCAGCTCAGGTTCGAAGATTTCGGTCCGGCGTAGCGGTTCCAGCGGAAACAGGAGATATCGATGACATCCACAGCTCCCGAGGCGGCCGAATCCATCACCGGCACAACGCTGGTCACGACGACCTTCGCAACGACCAGAGGTCTGTCGCGGACGGGCTATGACCCGCACGAGGTCGACGCCTTCCTGGTGCGGACGGCATCGTCTGTCGACGGGTTGATCTCCCGGTTGACCGCGGCCGAACGACAGTTGGCGGACGCGCAGGCCGAGATTGCCCGGCTGCGCGACCGGATCGACCGCGACAGCCGCACGGCGGAGGTGCAGCAGGCGGTCAGCGTGCTGACCTCTGCGCAGATCACCGCGGACGCCACGGTCGCCAACGCCGACGAGTACAGCGCGCGGGTGATGACCGAAGCCCAGGAACTGTACGAGGAGACCCGTCGCAACGCCGCCATTCTCGAGCAGGAGACCCAGGACAAGGCCAAGGCTGTGTACGAGGACGCCCTGCTGCGGGTCGAAGACTTCGAGCGGGAGAACGCGGGGCGCTTGGCGCAGCTGACCGTGGACACCGACATCGCGCAGCGGGAGGTCGACGAGCAGACCGCTTACCTCAAGACTCTCCGGGATGCCGCGAGAACGCAGCTCGAGATATTCCTCGAGGGAATGCTCGATCACGTGGCCGAGGCGTACGGCCGCGCCAATCCGGCGGCGGCCAACGCCGCCAACGGACTCGTCGGCGCACCAACCACCGTCACCCAGCCGACGTCACCCGCCGCGCCGAACTCGACCGACCGGGCGGCCTCGCCGATACCGATCCGCCGACGCCGGCAGCCGTCGCGCTGACCACGGGTAGCCGGGCAGCCACCGAGAGTTGTTTGATGCCAGGCTCAGCCGCGCACCGGCACCGGAATCACGTCATCGAGCACTCTGGTGCAGTACTGCAGGAGCGCGCGGTCCCGGAGTGCCGGGGCACCCAGCCGTTCTGATTCCGTCGGCGGCCGGAGGGTGAGCGTCGAGGTCAGCGCCCGGTACTTCGCGCCCGGGTACAGCCGGGCCAGCCGCAGCTGCCCTGATTCGGGCAGCACGATCGGCGACATCCGCAGCCCCTGCGGACCCATCGCCACCTCGCCGACCCCCACCGAGCGGCAGAGCTGACGAAACTCGGCCACCGCCAACAGGTTCTCCACCTGCTCGCCGAACGGGCCGTACCTGTCGGTCAGCTCGTCGCGGATGGTCTGGATGTCCTGCGCGGACGTCGCGGCGGCGATCCGGCGGTAGGCGTCCAGCCGCAGCCGTTCCACCGGGATGTAGTCGTGCGGGATGTTCGCGTCGATCGGCAGTTCGACCCTGACCTCGGCGACCTCCTCCTCGACGTCCTCCCCGTCCGCGGCCGCGGAGGCCTTCTTGAACGCGGTGACGGCCTCGCCGACCAGCCGGACGTACAGGTCGAAGCCGACGCCGGCGATGTGCCCGCTCTGCTCTGCGCCGAGAATCGAACCGGCGCCGCGGATCTCGAGGTCCTTCATGGCCACGGCCATGCCGGCGCCGAGGTCGGAGTTCTGCGCGATCGTCGCCAGCCGGTCGTGCGCGGTCTCGGTGAGCGGCTTCTCCGCCGGGTAGAGGAAGTAGGCGTAACCGCGCTCACGGCCGCGGCCGACCCGTCCCCGCAGCTGATGCATCTGGGACAGCCCGAGCATTTCGGCGTGGTCCACGATCAGCGTGTTGGCGTTCGAGATGTCAAGCCCTGTCTCGACAATCGTGGTGCACAGCAGCACATCGAAGGAGCGGGCCCAGAAGCCGTCGATCACCTTCTCCAGCAGGTCCTCGTTCATCTGCCCGTGCGCGACCGCGATCCGCGCCTCCGGTACCGCCTCGCGCAGCCGGCGGCCGACCGACTCGATGTCGGCCACCCGGTTGTGCACGAAGAACACCTGCCCCTCGCGCAGCAGTTCGCGGCGGATGGCGGCGGCGACCAGCTTGTCGTCGTAGGCGCCGACGTAGGTCAGGATCGGGTGCCGTTCCTCCGGCGGGGTGGTGATGGTGGACATTTCCCTGATGCCGGCCAGGCTCATTTCCAGCGTCCGCGGAATCGGCGTGGCCGACATCGTCAGCATGTCGACGTGCGCGCGCAGCGCGGTGATGTGCTCCTTGTGCTCGACGCCGAACCGCTGCTCCTCGTCGACCACGACCAGCCCGAGGTCCTTGTACCGGATATTCGGCTGCAGCAGCCGATGGGTGCCGATGACGATGTCGACGCTGCCGTCGGCCAGGCCCTTGACCGTTTCCTTCGCGGTGGCGTCGTCGGTGAACCGGGACAGTCCGCGGACCGTCACCGGGAACGCCTCCATCCGGTCGGAGAAGGTCGAGAGATGTTGCTGCGCCAGCAATGTCGTCGGGACCAGAATGGCGACCTGCTTGCCGTCCTGCACCGCCTTGAACGCGGCGCGGACCGCGATCTCGGTCTTGCCGTAGCCGACGTCACCGGAGATCACCCGGTCCATCGGCACCGGCTTTTCCATGTCTGCTTTGACCTCGTCGATGGCGGCCATCTGGTCCGGGGTCTCGGTGTACGGGAACGCATCCTCCAACTCCCGCTGCCACGGGGTGTCCGGCGCGAACGCGTGGCCGGGCGCCGACGCCCGGGCGGCGTACAACTGGACGAGCTTGGCCGCGATCTGCCGGACCGCCTTGCGGGCCCTGCCCTTGGTCTTGGCCCAGTCCGAACCGCCGAGCTTGTTCAGCGTCGGGATCTCGCCGCCGACGTACCGGGTCAGCAGGTCGAGCGCGTCGGTCGGCACGAACAGCCGGTCGCCGGGATGGCCACGCTTGCTGGGCGCGTATTCGACGACCAGGTACTCCCGGACCGCTCCGCCGGATGTCCGCTGCACCATGTCGATGTACTTGCCGATGCCGTGCTGGGCATGCACGACGTAATCGCCGGGCTTGAGCGAGACCGGGTCGACCGCGTTCCGCCGCCGGGTCGGCATCCTGGCACCGGCGGCGTCCGGGTTGACCCCGCGAGTGCCGGTCAGATCGGCCTCGGTGAGGATCGCCAGGCCGGAATCACGCAGCACGAAGCCGTTCTCCAGCCGACCGGTGACCACGGTGACCACATCGGTGCGCGGCGGCTCCGGCAATTCCTCGACGACCAGCGCGCCCAGGTCGGATTCGGCAAGGCGCTCGCCTGCCCGTGCCGCGGTGCCCGCGCCGGCGACCACGATCACCGTGGAGCCTCCGGCCGACTGCCGCGCCTGCGCGTCCGACTACCGCGGCGGGTAGCTCCCCGCGGTAGGCGGGGGCGGCGACCACGGCGGGCTCGTCGGCGCCGGTCTGGCGGCGTCGGTGCCCTCGGCGGCGGACGTCGCGGGCGCCGCGGTCGGTTCGGCGGCGAACGGCGTGACCTGCCAGATCGGCAGTTCGGCGTCCCGGACGACGTCCAGGACGTCCTCCAGGCTCCGGTACGCCGACGAACCGAGGTCGATCGGCGCCTTGCCGCCGGTCGCCGCGGCCATCCAGGACGCCGCCAGGAACTCGTTCCCGGTGCGGACCAGGTCGGCGGCCCTGGTGCGGATCCGCTCGGGGTCGGCGAGCAGCACGTGGGTCCCCGGCCTGACCAGGTTGGGCAGCAACTCCAGGTCGTCGCCGACCAGCACCGGGATCAGCGATTCCATGCCCTCGACGCTGATCCCGTTGGCCAGGTTGTCCAGCATCTGGGCCAGGGTCGGGTCGCCGGTCCTGGTCTTGGCCAGCACGGCAGCCCGGTCGCGGACGTCCTTGGTCAGCAGGATCTCCCGGCACGGCGGCGCCGTCACCGAGCCGACCGCCTCCAGCGATCGCTGGTCGATGACACCGAACGTCCGGATGTCGGTGATCTCGTCGCCGAAGAATTCGATCCGCACCGGGTGGCTGGCGGTCGGCGGGAACACGTCGAGAATGCCGCCCCGCACGGCCACCTCGCCACGTTTCTCGACGATGTCGACTCGGGTGTAGGCCAGCGAGATGAGTTGCTCCACAAGGCTGGTGAGGTCGATTTCCTCGCCGACCTGCAAGGGTGACCGGGATCATCTCGCCCAGGTGCGGCGCCATCGGCTGGATCATCGACCGGATGGTGGCGACCACCACCGCCGGGTAGCCGGCCGGGTCGAGTTCCGGGTGGGCCAGGCGGCGCAGGGTGGCCAGCCGGCGGCCCACGGTGTCGGCCCTGGGTGAAAGCCGCTCGTGCGGAAGGGTTTCCCAGGACGGAAAGAGTGCGACGTTCTCGTCGCCGAGCAGGTCGCCGATCGCCGCCACCGCCGCCTCGGCCTCCCGGCCGGTTGCGGTGACCAGCAGCACCGGCACGCCGGCGCCGATCTCGGGCGCGGCGAGCACTCCGGCAACGAACGGCCGGATCGACGCCGGGCCGGTGATGCGGTGGGTGATCGAGCCGGCCGCCGCACGGATCGCGCTGAAGTACGGGTCCGCCGCGGCCGCCGCCAGCAGACCGCGCAGCGTTCCGTTGTTCACTGGACAGCACTTCCTCTACGACGTCACCGGGCTCAGAGGCACGACACAAACCCCCCGCCGGGCACGACGAGGGGTTGATGAGACGAGCGTACCGCCGCTCGGCGTGCGTGCCAGGCTCAGCCGGGTGTGACAACGTTGACGGACGGTGGGCAGGGTCAGAGAGTTCCCCACGCGAAAGGGTCGCCGCTTCGACACGAACGCGCCGGGCAGATGGCCTATCCGAACACTCGATACGGTGCTTCTGACGGAAGATTCAGCCAGAGAACGCCGTCAAATTCAGCCGCTTGCTCAAGCGAACTCATTCGATTGTGCGAGTCCATCACCCGTTTGACACTGGACTCGCACCTTGATTGCCGATGCACGTCACGCTACGCAACAGACTTCGATCACTGTCTGTGCCTGGCACCCTTCTAACGCCTCGGTCGAGGCGAAATCACCCTTTTGGTGGGCCCCGGGGGATTACTCAGAGCTTCCATCGGCGTTAGAGTCCAACTCAGACAGCAGTCGCGCAGCACGCCGCCCAACTCGGGACTGGGCGGTCGCTCGCCGGCCGGAAAAATTCTAGACACGTGGGCTCCGCAGGGGCTCAATAGGACCGGGGGATCATGTCCGACACGGCAGGGCCGCCGCCGGTTTTCGTCCACCCGCAGGGATTGTGCGAGAGCGACCGAGTGGGGGCTGGGACGCGTGTCTGGGCATTCGCCCATGTACTGGCCGGTGCCGTTGTCGGCGAGAACTGCAACATCTGCGACGGCGCGTACGTCGAGGGCGGCGCCGTCGTCGGTGACCGGGTCACCGTCAAGAACCAGGTGCTGATCTTCGAAGGCGTCACCGTCGAGGACGACGTCTTCCTCGGT
>CAVPYD010000030.1:0-506759 GCA_963709895.1 uncultured Actinomycetota bacterium
TCGACCGATGCACCTGCGATCCCCGAGATCGCCGATCTCGCCGCGCAGGAAGTCCTGCTTGACCCGGCCGATGCCGTGTTCGCCGGTGACCGTGCCGCCCAGTGCGCCGCCCGGCGTCCAGGATGCGGCCGAACGCCTCGTGCGCGGCGGCCAGCTGCGCGGGATCGGTCGCGTCGTAGACGATCGTCGGGTGCATGTTGCCGTCGCCGGCGTGCCCGACGACGCCGATGGTCAGCCCGACGTCCGCGGAGATCCGCTCGCAGGCCGCGATCAGCGCGGCCATCTCGGTCCGCGGCACGCTGACGTCGTCGGTCAACCAGGTGCCGAGCACCTCCAACGACGGCAGCACGGCGCGGCGGGCCTGCAGCAGCAGCCGCCCCTCGGCCAGGTCCTCGGTGACGTAGCTGAACACCGCGCCCGCGTCGGTGCAGACCCGTTCCAGCAGGTCCATCTCCTGGCGGCCGACCGCCGTCCCGGCGTCCGACTGGCCGATCAGGATCGCCGCCGGCACGTCACCGTCGCCCAGGATGCTCGACCCGGTGTGCTGCTGGACCGCCCGGATGCAGGTGGCGTCCATGATCTCCAGCAGCGAGGGCACCAGGCCGGCCCGGATCGCCCCGGACACCGCAGCGCCGGCGTGCTCGGTGTCGGAGAACGCCGCGACCAGGGTGCACGGCGCCGCCGGCTTCGGCCGCAGCGCCAGCGTCGCCTCGGTGATGATGCCCAGCGTTCCCTCCGAGCCGACGAACAGCTTGGTCAGGTCGTAACCGGCGACCCCCTTGACCGTGCGCCGCCCGGTGCGCAGCACCTCGCCGGAGGCGAGCACCACCTGCAGGCCGAGCACCGCATCGGTGGTCACGCCGTACTTCACGCAGCACAGCCCGCCCGCGTTGGTGGACAGGTTGCCGCCGAGCGTGCACCAGTCGTACGACGAGGGATCGGGCGCGTAGAACAGCCCGCGCGATTCCACCTCGGTGCGGAACGTCAGGTTGACCACGCCCGGCTGCACCACCGCCAGCCGGTTGCCCTCGTCGATCTCCAGGATGCGGTTCATCCTGGTCAGCACCACCGTGACGGCGCCGGCGACGCCGTTGGCCGCGCCGGTCAGGCCGGATCCGGCGCCGCGCGGCACGATCTTCACCCCGTGCGCCACGCAGGCCCTGACCACGGCGGCGACCTGGGCGGTGTCCGCGGGGAACACCACCGCCAGCGGCAGGGCGGAGGGCGCCAGCGGCATCATGTCCCGGCTGTAGGCGGCGGTGACGTCGGGATCGACCATCACGCCGCCGGTGCCGACGACCGCCTCCAGGGCCTCGATCAGACCGTCCGATGGCCGTGGCGAATGGATCACTGCCGATGGCGGGCAGCGCGCCAATCTCGGTGACATCCATTCCTGCAACGGTAGTGGCGCCCCGAGGTTGCGCTACTGTGCGCGCCGTCTCTTTCCGCAACAATCACACCAGGAGTGACCGAACGAACCTCTACCCTTGGATTCTGTGACCCCTTCCTATCTGGCGCTCCTGCCCGGCTGGCTCGACCCGTCGAACATGCTCACCGCCATGGGCTCCTGGGCCGTATTGGGCATTCTGCTGGTGATTTTCTGCGAATGCGGCATTCTGCTCGGCTTCTTCCTCCCCGGCGACACGCTGCTGTTCATCTCCGGCCTGTTCATTGCCACCGGTGCCATCGACATCAACCTCGGCTTGTTCATCCTGCTGGTGTCGCTGGCCGCATTCGTGGGCAACATGGTCGGCTACGGCATCGGCTACACAGTCGGGCCGCCGATTTTCAGCCGGCCGAACGCCAAATTCCTCAAGCACGAATACATCGAGAAATCCGAGGTCTTCTTCGCCAAGTACGGCAAGCCCGCCGTGGTGCTCGCCCGGTTCGTCCCGGTCGTCCGCACCATTGCCACCGTGATGGCCGGTGCGTCGAAGATGAACGTCAAGATCTACACGCTGTACTCGGCGATCGGCGGCGTGTTGTGGGTGGGTGTGGTGACGATCGCCGGCTACTACCTCGGTCAGATCGACTTCATCGCCAAGAACGTCGACCTCATCGTGGTGGCCGCGGTGATCATCGTGGTCAGCTTCAGCGCCGTCCCGGCGATCGCGCACTGGATGCAGAAGCGGAAGGGCGCCAAGCCGGCCGGCGAGGTCGCCGAGTAGATCCGCGTGCCACCCGGGGCAGCTAGGGCTGGCACCAGGATTCCGGCAACGCAACCTCGATGCCGACGAAGGTCGTCGACGATGCGCACGTGGTGTCCTTGACACTGTTCGCGAAGTCGATGACCTGCTGCCGTTGCTGCCAGCCGAAGAAGATCAGCAGCGCGGCCAGCACCAACGCGATGATCTTCCCGACGACCTTCTTGATGACGATCGCGGCCAGCACACCAACGATGCCGATGGCTATCAGCACCCACACGGTGGAGCGCTGGATCGTCTCGAAATCGATCGTCACCGGGTCGACTCCACTGGGTGAACCTACCTTTCGCCTCAGGCCGCGGTGCTGGACAGGACGATCGCCTCGCCGGTCGACGGACGGTCGATCATCGGTCGCACGGCGACATACTCACCGGACATCAGCGGCGACGAGATGATCATGTCCGCGGTGGCGATGTTGTTGGCGACCGGGATGTTCCACAGCGCGGCCAGCCGCAGCAGGGCCTTGACGTCGGGGTCGTGCGGCTGCGGCTCCAGCGGGTCCCAGAAGAAGATCAGCATGTCGATCTCGCCCTCGGCGATCTTGGCGCCGATCTGCTGATCGCCACCCAGCGGGCCGGACAGGAAGCGGTGCACCTTCAGGCCCAGCTCGTATTCCAGCAGGGTGCCGGTGGTGCCGGTGGCGAACAGTTCGTGCTCGGCCAGGGTCTCGCGGTTGAACTCCGCCCAGGCCAGCAGGTCGACCTTCTTGTTGTCGTGCGCGACCATGGCAATGCGTCGGGTGGTGGCCATATGTGGTGACTCCTTCGATCGTCTCGGGGTGACGTGTTCTTCGTCGTTCACCCCTTCGGACGCCGCCGGTCACCAACGGTTGTGCGCCGGCCAGTTGTCACAGGCCGGGCACAGCACTATGGCAAGTGCAGAAAGAGCCTCACGGCCTGGCCAATGGCGCGGGCGGTCGCGCTACCTACCAGGCGGCACCCAGGTCAGCATGCTGGCGGATCCAGGCGTGCATGGCGATCCCCGCCGCCACCCCGGCGTTGATCGACCGGGTCGAGCCGAACTGGGCGATGGACACCGTCAGCGCGGCACCCTCGCCGGCCTCCGGGGTCAGCCCGGACGATTCCTGCCCGAACAACAGCAGGCAGTGCCGTGGCAGCGTCGCCGTCTCGATCGGCACCGACCCCGGGGTGTTGTCGACCGCCACCACCGCAGGGCGGCCGCCGCGGCGAACCGGACGACGTCATCGACGGTGTCGTGGTGGACCAGGTGCTGGTAGCGGTCGGTGACCATGGCCCCGCGGCGGTTCCATCGCCGCCGACCGACGATGTGCACGGCGGACACCGCGAAGGCGTTGGCGGTGCGGACGACGGTGCCGATGTTCAGGTCGTGGCCGAAGTTCTCGATCGCCACGTGCAACGGGTGCCTGCGGTGGTCCAGGTCGGCGACGATCGCCTCGCGCCGCCAGTAGCGGTAGTGGTCGACGACGTTCCTGGCGTCGCCGGCGGCCAGCAGTTCCGGGTCGTAGCGCGGGTCGTCCGGCCACGGCTGCGGGTACGGACCCACGCCCACCCGCTGGCCGGCCGTCGACCACTCGGTGGGCCCGGCCGCGTCGGGATCGGTCACATCGGTGGCAGGCCGAGGTCGTCCAGCCCGAGCAGGTACCGGTAGCTCAGCCCGGCCGCGGCGATCACCTCACCCGCGCCGGTGCCGCGGTCCACGATCGTGGCCACCCCGACCACCTCGGCGCCAGCGGCACGCAGCGCGTCGACGGCCGCCATCGGAGACGCACCCGTCGTCGTGGTGTCCTCGACCACGAGCACCCGTCGGCCCGACACCTCGGGGCCCTCGATCTGCCGCTGCATGCCGTGGGCCTTCGCTGCCTTGCGCACCACGAAGCAGTCGATCGGGCGGCCCGGACTGTGCATGATCGCGGTGGCGACCGGGTCGGCGCCGAGGGTCAGCCCGCCGACCGCGGCGAAGTCCCAGTCCGCCGTCAGCTGGCGGAGCAGCACGCCGATGAGCGGGCCGGCTTCGTGCTGCAGCGTGGCCCGCCGGAGATCGACGTAGTAGTCGGCCTGCCGTCCGGAGGACAGGGTGACCCGGCCGTGCACGACCGCCAGCCTGTTGACAAGATCCGCAAGCACTGCCTTGGCGGCCGGGTCCGGCGAAGGTGCCGTCTGCGGCCCGTTCTCGTTCACGGGTGCCAGCCTGACATACCGCCCCGGCTTGCGGGCACGCCCGGTGAACGATGCACTGAACGCGAATCGGACTCTCCCGACCCCGAAGGGCGCTGCTGGTGAATCTCGACCTCGATATCGCCGTGCACTCCGTGATCACCGATCGGCTCACCGTGTGCGTCCGGGAGCTGCACGGGCGGGAGGCGGGCTGGCCGGTGATCTTCCTGCACGACGAGCTGACCTCGTCGCCGCTGTTCTTCCCGGCCATGCAGGCGCTGCCGGGGCAGTACCGACCGCTGGCGGTCGACCTGCGCGGCTACGGCGGCACCGATACCGCGCCGGTCGACGCGACCCGCGGGCTCGCGGACTTCGCCGAGGACGTGCAGGCCGCCCTTGATGCACTCGGGCTGGCGCAGGTGCACCTGGTCGGCTGGTCGATGGGCGGCGGCGTCGCCATGCAGGTGGCGATCAACGACCCGACCAGGGTGCTGTCCGTGGCGCTGGTGAACCCGGTGTCCCCCTACGGCTTCGGCGGCACCACCGGTGCCGACGGTCGGCTGCTCAGCCCGGACGGCGCGGGATCCGGAGGCGGGATCGCCAATGCGCAGTTCGTGGAGGCGCTGAACGGGGAGGACGTGCCGGAGGATGCGCCGACGTCACCGGCGACCGTGTTCCGGTCGCTGTACGTCGCCGCCGGCTGGGAGTCCGAACATGCCGAGACCTACATCGCGTCAATGCTGTCCACCGCCATCGGCCCGGACAACTACCCGGGGGACTGGGTGGAATCGGGCACCTGGCCGGGAATGGCGCCGGGAGCTCGTGGGGTGCTGAACGCGTTGGCGCCCACCCACCTGGATCTGTCCGCCTTCGCCGACATGGATCCGCAGCCGCCGGTGCTCTGGCTGCGCGGCGAGCTCGACAAGATCATCTCGGACAATTCGATGCTCGACCTTGCCCAGCTCGGCGCGCTGGGTGTGCTGCCCGGCTATCCGGGCCCCGAGGTGGCGCCGCCGCAGCCGATGCTGGCCCAGACCCGGTCCATGCTCGACGCCTACGCCTCGTCGGGGGGACCTACCGCGAGGTCGTCATGCCGGGCGTCGGGCACTCGCCGCACCTGGAGGCCACCGACGAGTTCTGCGCCCTGTTGGCCGATCACCTCGCGGCAGGCGTGCCCGCCACTCCTTGACGGACCTACCGCGTGACCGACAGCGCGGATCAGGTGAAGATGCTCACCCCACCCGGACCGACAAGCAGACCCACCACGATCAGCACGATCCCCCACAGCAACTGCTTACGGATGATCGCGAAGATCCCTGCGACCACCAGCACCACGGCCAGGATCCACAACAGCGTTGCCATCGACACTCTCCTTTTTCCGGATCGGCGCTCTTTCTCGCCTGCCGTCGGACAGTTCCCTGCTTGCCGAGGCAACTAACCCGTTCGACACAAGTTGTCGAGGCGACAACGACGCTCCGCTCGAATCCGCCTGTTTGGGCCGGCTATCGCGTGGGTACCTCACTCAGGTAGCCGTTGGCGGTCCTCGCGAGCGGCTCGCAACGAAAAACCAGGAAGGGGTTCGCCATGACGATGGGGGACAAGATCAAGCACGCCGGCGAAGAGGCTGTTGGCAAGGTCAAAGAGGCCACCGGCAAGCTGACCGACAACGAGAGCCTCGAGGCGCGCGGCCAGGCCGAGCAGGCCGAGGCGAACGTCAAGCAGGCCGGCGACAGCGCGAAGGACGCCGCGAAGGACGTCTTCGGTCGCTGATCTCGGCTGATCGAATTGTTGTGACGAGGGCCGGGCCTGATTCAGGTCCGGCCCTTGGCGTTCACCTTCGAGGCCACCCGGCGGACCAGCGGCCGCGGCGCCAGCCTGCTGGTGAAGTAGATCGCCTTGTACAGCGCACCGGGGATCGACAGCGGCCGGTTGGCCCGCAGATCGGCCAGTGACGCCATCACCAGGTCGTCCACGTCCACGTAGGCCCAGCCCGGGGTCCTGGACATGTCGATCTTCGCCCGCTGGTGGAACTCGGTTCTGACGAAGCCCGGGCACAGCGCCTGGACCCGCACCCCCGTCCCGCGCAGGGACATCGCCAGTCCCTCACTCAGCGAGACGACGAAGGACTTGGCAGCGCCGTAGGTCGATCCACGCCCCGGTACCAGGCCGGCGGTGGACGCCACGTTGATGATCCCGCCGTGACCGCGCGCCACCATGGCCGGCAGGGCGGCATGCGTCAGCACCATCACGCTGATCGCGTTCAGCGACACCTCGCGGACCAGGTCGGCCTCCGCTGCCTGGAGAAACTCCTTGCCGATGCTGCTGCCCGCGTTGTTCACCAGCAGGTCGATCGGCCGCGCGGCATCGCGCAGTCGGTCGGCGACACGCTCTCGCTGAGCCGGATCGGTCAGGTCGGCGGTCATCGTCTCGACCTCGGGTGCACCCAGCGAGAGCAGCGCGGTGCGTCGTTCGTCCAGCCGCTGGGCGTCCCGGGCCACGATCACCAACCGGTGACCGGCGGCGGCCAGGTGCCGCGCGAAGGCGTCGCCGATCCCCGAGGTCGCTCCCGTGACGAGCGCTGTGCTGGGCATGAGGCAACGGTAACGGTCATCGGCCCAGGCATCGCGGCTCGCCTCGGTGCTGGCATCGAGGCTGGCACGAGGCTGGCACCGAGGCTGGCACCGAGGCTGGCACCGAGGCTGGCACCGAGGACGCCGACCGGGTAATCAGCCCTTTGTGGTGATGCCGGCAGGCCCGTCGGCGGGCGACCATGAGGCATGGCCGCCGTCGACGATCTGTCCGAGCTCGTCGAGCGCGCCGCGGCAGCGGAGCGGGCTGCGCTCGCGTCGAAATGGAAGGACCGCGCCGACGTCGAGTCCGTCAGCAGGCGGGTCCGGCGGGCGATCATCGATCAGCACGACGAACTGCGCCGCGCCACCGGCCCGCGCGACGACGCGATGTCCGACCGCTGGCGTCAGGAGCGGGAGGCGGCGCTGGACCGGCCCGATCCGCCGGACACCGACGCGCCGCGTCAGACCCCCGTCACCCACGACGAGGCGGCTCGCGCCGAGGCCGACGCCGTCATCGCGGTCACGTTGGCCCGATTGGCGCTGACCGAGGCGCAGCTTGCCGTGCTCCAGGCGCGGTTGGCGCGGATCGACGCGGGCGACGCCGAACCCGAAGCGGCCGCCATCGACGGCCACACCCCTTTGGCCGGCCGCAACGCGGTCAGCCGGCACGGGCCCGCGCTGGCCCACGGCCTGCGCGGCGAGATCTCCGTACATCCTGCGGCGCAAACCCAGGTCGGTGGTGAAGAGCCTGGCCGTGACGCTGGCGCTTGGCCTGGCCTACCTGGGCTTCATCCGGCTGTTCGAATGGGACAAGGACCAGAAGTGGCTGCCGCTACCTGGGCCTGTGGGTCATCTCGGTGGTGATGGGCGGCGCGGTCTGCATCAACGCGATGAGCTTCGATGCCATGCGGGTGCGCGCCGCCCTGGACAGCGGCGCGCGGCTGTGGCACCTGCTGGTGATCAAGAACCTCGCGCTGCTCTGTCTGGTGGCGCCGCTGGGGTTCCTGCTCAGCCTGCTGCTGGCCTGGCGGGCCGGCGAATGGGCCACGCTCTTCAACGCGTGCGCGCTGACCATCAGCTTCATCCTGCTCTGGCTGGGCGTCGGCAACGTGCTGTCCGTCGCGCTGCCGGTGCGCGACGAGCCGATCCTCAAACGTCGACACACCGGGAGCCTCAAGCAGTTCCTCATCGCCTTCGGGGTGTCCTACGCGATCGGTTACCTGGTCAATTTCGCGCTGTTGTTCCGGGTATTCGCGGCTCAGGACCTCGCCCAGCGGCTGGGCGAAACGATCATTCCGGTGCTCCTGGTGGTCTCCAGCAGCCTGACCATGTGGTTCCTGCTGACGGTCCTGGCTGTCGCGCTGTCCCAGCAACCGAAGGTGCGCCGCACCCTGCTCCGGGAGATCGCCGACTACACCGCGAACGCCGAGGCCCAGGCCTACGCCGCCGAGGCCGCGGCGGAGTCCGCCTCGGAGGTGCCCTCGGAGGGTGCGGCACAGGAATCACCGCCGTCACCCAACGCAGTCGTCTGAGCAGCCCGGTCCTCGATCGGGCAACGGGTCGCGTACCCCGATCCGACATCCCGGCTCTCCGGTGCGATCATGGCGCGCATGGACGCTGACGAGATTCGACGGATCTACCTGGACTTCATGGTCGAACGCGGCCACGTCGTGATCTCGCGCGCTCCGCTCATCCCGCACAACGACCCGACCACGCTGTTCACCGGTAGCGGGATGCAGCCGCTGCTGCCCTACCTGCTGGGCCAGGACCATCCCGATGGGCACCGGCTGACAGACAGCCAGACCTGCCTGCGGGTGCAGGACATCGACGAGGTCGGCGACAACCGGCACACCACCTTTTTCGAGATGCTCGGCAATTGGAGTCTCGGCGACTATTTCAAGACCGAGCAACTCGCGCAGTTCTGGGAGTTCCTCACCGAGCGGGTCGGACTCGACCCGAACCGCATCTACGTCAGCTGTTTCAGCGGCGACCCGGCCAACGGCATACCGAAGGACACCGAGAGCGCCGCGATCTGGACCGAGTTGTTCGCCACCGCCGGCATCAGCGCCGATCAGGTGGACCTCGGCACCGAGGAGCACGGCGGCGAGGTCGGCTCGCAGGGCGCGCGAATCGCCTTCTACAGCAAGAAGAACTGGTGGTGCCGGGGCGGCAAGGCCGAGAACATGCCGGTCGGCGAGCCGGGCGGACCGGATTCCGAGGTCTTCTACCTGTACCCGGCCATCGAGCACGACCCGGCATACGGACGTTATTGCCACCAGAATTGCGACTGCGGGCGGTTCATCGAACTCGGCAATTCGGTGTTCATGGAATACAAGAAGACCGAGACCGGGTTCGAACCGCTGCCGCGCCGCAACGTCGATTACGGCGGTGGTCTGGCGCGCATCGCGGCGGCTGCGATGGACAGCCCGGACGTTTTCCGGATCAACCTGCTGTGGCCGATCGTGGCCCGGCTGCAGGAGCTGTCCGGGAAGTCCTACGAGACGGACACGGTGGCGATGCGGGTCATCTCCGACCACCTGCGCGGGGCGACGTTCCTTGCGGTGGACGGGGTGAAGCCGAGCAACAAGGAGCAGGGCTACGTGATGCGCCGCCTGGTCCGCAGGGCCGTGCGCTACGCCTTCGATCTCGGCCTGGAACAGAACTTCTTCCCGCAGATCATCCCGACGGTGGCGCAGATGTATGCCGCGGACTACCCGGAGGTGGCCGAACGCGGTGACGCGGTGATCGCCATCCTGGTCAAGGAGGAGCAGGCGTTCCGGCGCACCCTGCGCAAGGGCATCAAGCAGCTGAAGGCCTACACCGCCACCGGGGTGAGCGGCACCGAACTGTTCACGCTGTACGACACCTACGGGTTCCCGGTCGAGCTGAGCACCGAGGAAGCCAAACGGGCCGGGATCCCCGTGAGCCCGAACTGGCGGGCCGAGTTCGACGAGAAGATGGCGGAGCAGCGGGCGCGGTCGCAGGGCGCCAGCAAGATGCGAATTCAACCGCTCGCCACCGCATCCCAGGTCCGGCCGGAGGAGCCGGCGGTGACCCACTAGATGACCCACTACCCCGACCCGAACTCGCTGGACGACGACCGGATCCTGGCACTGGAACTGGTCAGGGCGACCGAGGCAGCCGCGGTGGCCGCGGCCCGTTTCCTCGGCCGCGGCGACGAGGATCAGGTCGACGCCGCCGCCGTCGATGCCTTGCGTCCCGTCCTGGGCACCATCCCGATGCGCGGCCTGGTGGTGATCGGCGAGGGCGAGAAGGACGACGCGCCGATGCTGTACAGCGGGGAACACGTGGGCGGCGGCACCGGTCCGCGGGTGGATGTGGCGATCGACCCGGTCGACGGCGCGGGGCTGACCGCGAAGAGCCTGCCGAACGCGCTGTCCGTCATCGCACTGGCCGACCGCGGCGCGATGTTCGACCCGGGGCATTGCGTGTACATGGACAAGCTGGTCGTCGGCGCCGACCTCACCTCGGCCGTCGACTTCGACGCACCGTTCGAGGACACCCTGGCCACCATCGCCCGGGTCAGGGGCAAGAGCATCGCCGACGTCACCGTGGCGCTGCTGGACCGGCCGCGCCATGTCGAGCTGGCCAATCGGATCAGGGTGGCCGGCGCCCGGATCAAGTTCCTGATCGGCGGTGACGTCGCCGGGGCGCTGATGGCGCTGCAGCCGGAGTCCGAGGTCGACGTACTGGTCGGGATCGGCGGCACCCCCGAGGGCATCGTCGCGGCCTGCGCGACGGCCTGCATGGGCGGCGCGATGTTCGGCCGGCTGGCGCCGCGGGACGATGAGGAACGCCGGCAGATCCTGGACGCCGGCCACGACCCTGCCGCCGTGCTCACCACGTCAGACCTGGTCCGCGGGGACAACGCGTACTTCGTGGCCACCGGCGTCACCGGGGGTGACGTGCTCAGGGGTGTCCGATACTCCGCCGACCTGGCGGTCAGTCACTCGATCACGATGCGCTCGCGCACCGGCGTGGTGCGGCTGATCGAATCCCGGCACCGGTTGAGCACCACGTCCATCGTGCTGCCGCGGAGCTGACTGCGCCGTGACCGGCACCGAGACCACCGACGCGGCCGCTGCGCCGCACCACAGCCGATTCCGGGTGTGGCTGCTGGAAGGCATGATCGACCAGCGCGGCGACCATCCCGGACCGGAGCAGCGGCCGTCACCGCAGCACGTGCCGCATTCCTGGTGGAAGGTGATGTGCCTGACCGGGGTGGACTACTTCTCCACCCTGGGCTACCAGCCGGGCATCGCGGCGCTGGCCGCCGGCCTGCTCTCCCCGCTGGCCACCATCGTGCTGGTCATCCTCACGCTGTTCGGCGCGCTGCCGGTGTACCGCCGGGTGGCCAAGGAGAGCTTCCGCGGTGAGGGCTCCATCGCCATGCTCGAGCGGCTGCTGCCCCGCTGGGTCGGCAAGCTGTTCGTGCTGGCCCTGCTCGGGTTCGCGGCGACCGACTTCCTGATCACCATGACGCTGTCCGCGGCCGACGCCACCGAGCACCTGGTCAGCAACCCGCTGGTGCCGTCCGGCTGGTCGAACTACAACCTGCTGATCACCCTCGGGCTGCTGGCCCTGCTCGGCGGGGTGTTCCTGCGCGGCTTCGCCGAGGCGATCGGCATCGCCGTGCTGCTGGTCGTGGTCTACCTCGCGCTCAACCTGGTGGTCGTGGTGGTCGGCCTCGAGCACGTCATCACCTCCCCGGTGCTGATCAGCGACTGGAAGTCGGCGTTGACCACCAGCTATTCCAGCCCGTGGGTGATGGTCGGGATCGCGCTGCTGGTGTTCCCGAAACTGGCGCTGGGGCTGTCCGGGTTCGAGACCGGCGTCGCGGTGATGCCGCAGATCAGGGGCGCGGCCGGTGACTCAGAAGAGCCGACCAGACGGGCGGATCCGCGGCACCAGGCGGCTGCTGACCACCGCCGCGGTGATCATGAGCATCTTCCTGATCACCTCGTCGATCATCACCACGGTGCTGATCCCGCAACCGGAGTTCCAGCCGGGCGGGCAGGCCAACGGCCGCGCCCTGGCCTACCTGGCCCACGAGTACCTGGGCAACGGTTTCGGCAGCGTGTACGACATCTCGACGATCACCATCCTGTGGTTCGCCGGGGCGTCGGCGATGGCCGGACTGCTGAACCTGGTCCCGCGGTACCTGCCGCGCTACGGGATGGCCCCGGAATGGGCCAAGGCGGTTCGGCCGCTGGTGCTGGTGTTCGCGGCGATCGCCTTCGCCGTCACCTGGTTCTTCGACGCCAACGTCGATGCGCAGAGCGGGGCGTACGCCACCGGCGTGCTGGTGCTGATGACGTCCGCGTCGATCGCGGTGACGCTGTCCGCGCGCCGCGAAACGGCAGCGCGGCCAGTTCATCGCCTTCGGGGTGATCGCGGCGGTGTTCGTCTACACCACCATCGTCAACGTCCTGGAACGGCCCGACGGGGTGAAGATCGCCGGGTTGTTCATCCTGGCCATCCTGATCGTCTCGCTCGCCTCCCGGGTCAGCCGGTCGTTCGAATTACGGGTCAGCACCATCGTTCTCGACCCGCCGTCGGCGGCGTTCTTCGCCGGGATGGCCGGCCAGGAGGTCCAGATCATCGCGCACGACCCCGACCGCGGCGGCGAGCACACCCTCGGTTTCAAGGAACGCCAGCAGCGCTCGGAGAACCACATCCCCTCCGAGGACACGGTGATCTTCCTGGAGGTCACGCTGTCCGACACCTCGGATTTCGCCACCGAGCTGAACGTGCACGGCTGTTTCCGGCAGGGCCGCCGGGTGATGGAGATGACCAGTCCCGCTGTCGCCAATTCGATCGCCGCACTGCTGCTGCACCTGCGCGACGAGTACCGCGTGAAACCCAACATCTACTTCGAATGGACCGAGGGCAACCCGGTGTCCAACCTGCTGCGGTTCCTGTTCTTCGGCGTCGGTGAGATCGCGCCGATCACCAGGGAGGTGCTCCGGCGGGCCGAACCCGACCGGGCACGGCGCCCCCGGGTGCACGTGGGCTGACCGCTCACCGAACCTGACCGCAAACCGTTTCGGCACCCCCTCCGTACCGTGGATAGTGAGCGCCGTGGAGCTTTCCAGCAGGGGAGTACACATCGAGCTGCTCGGGGCGTTCAGCGTGCGCGTCGACGGCACGCCGGTGGACGCCCGGGAGTGGAGACTACGCAAGGCCAGGACCCTGGTGGCGATGCTGGCGCTCGCCCCCGGGCAGCGACGGCACCGCGAGCAGGTGCTGGAACGGCTGTGGCCCGACCTGCAACCCGTCGCCGCGGCCAGGAACCTGCATCAGACCCTGTACGTGGCGCGGCGGGTGCTGGCCGGCTCGAACGGTGGCGCCGACGGGCTGCTGGCCATCAAGGACGAGCTGATCGTGCTCGACGAGGCCGGCCCGGTGCCGGTCGACGTGCTGCACTTCGAGCGGCTGGCCGCCGGCGCGCTGGTCTCCGGTGACGAGCCGGCCCTGCGCTCGGCCGCCGAGGCGTACACCGGCGACCTGCTGCCCGACCAGCAGTCCGCGGACTGGTTGACCGCGCGTCGGGAGGAGCTGCGGGAGGCCAACCGGGCCGTGCTGGTCAGGCTGGCGTCAGCCGTTGCCGACCGGACCCCCGACGAGGCCCTGCTGCTGCTGTCCCGGGTCCTCGAGTCGGACCCGCTGCACGAGGGCGCGGTCCGTGCGCTGATGACGTTGCTCGCGGCGGGCGGCCGCCGCTCGGAGGCGCTGGCCAGGTACGAACGGCTGCGGGCCGACCTGCTGGAGGCGTTCGGCACGGACCCCGACGGGCAGACCACCGCGGTGTTCCGCGAACTGCTGACCGGCGCTCCCCCAGGACCACAGCAGCGCGCACCGGCCGACCGCCCGAAACCCAGCGGCGCCAGGGCCGGACACCTGCCGACCCCGGTGACCAGCTTCGTCGGCCGGGAGCGGGAACTCGCCGAAGCCCAACGGCTGCTCGGGCGCGCCCGGCTGCTCACCCTCACCGGAGCCGGCGGCTGTGGCAAGACCAGGCTGGCGGTGCAGGTCGCCGAGCGGATGCGTCCGGAGTACCCGGACGGTGTGTGGTTCGTCGACCTCGTCGCCGTCGGGGAATCGCTGCTGGTGGCCGACATGGTGTCCGAGGCACTCGGCCTGGAGCCGGGTGCTGGGCCGAACCGGGGTCAGGCGCTCGTCGACCAGCTGCGGTTCTCCAGCGCGCTGATCGTGCTGGACAACTGCGAGCACCTGCTGACCGCGTGCGCGCATCTGGTGGCCCAGGTGCTGGCCGGCTGCCCAGGAGTCGACGTGCTGGCCACCAGCAGGGAGCCGCTGCAGGCGCCGGGTGAGTTCACCTTCCGGGTGCCCTCGCTGACGCTGCCGGCCCCCGGCCTGGTGTCCGGCGGCGACCTGGCGACCCTGCAGCAGTTCGCCTCGGTGCGGCTGTTCGTGGAACGCGCCGCGCAGGTCCGGCCGGGGTTCGCGCTCGACGCCGACAACGCCCAGGGCATCGTCGACCTGTGCCGCCGGCTCGACGGCATGCCGCTGGCGCTGGAGTTGGCCGCCGCGCGGATCGCCGTGCTCGAACCGGCGGAGATCGTGCAGCGCCTGGGCGACGCGCTGGCGGTGCTGGGGCACGGCCCGGTCGGCATCACCCGGCACCAGACTATGCGCGCCACCCTGGAATGGAGCCACGACCTGCTGACCGAGCGGGAGAAGGTCCTGCTGCGCCGGATCGCCGTGTTCGCCGGCAGCTTCACCCTGCCGGCTCTCGAGGCGATCTGCTGTGGCCCGCCGCTGGACCGGACCGAGCTGCTCGAACTGCTCAGCCGGCTGGTGGACAAGTCGCTGGTGCTGGCCGAGCGATCCAACGGCGCCTCCCGGTACCGCCAGCTGGAGCCGGTGCGGCAGTTCTGCCGGGAGAACCTGGAACGGGCGGGCGAGGTGCCGCTGCTGTCGGCAGCGCACTGCGCGTACTACGTCGAATTCGCCGCCGCACACGACCCCGAATACGCCCGCGGCGTCGTCACCGAGCATCCGAGAGATGGTCGACCTGGAGCACGACAACCTCCGCGCGGCGCTGCGCTGGTCATGTGCGCAGGACCCGGCAAGTGCCATGCGGCTGGCCGCCGGGCTCTGGCGGTTCTGGGTGCTGCGTGGGCACTTCGTGGAGGGCGCCCGGTGGGTCGAGCGTGCCCTCGCGGCCGCCCCCAGCCCGACCAGGGCTCGCGCCAGGGCGCTGCTCGGGTTGACCGGGCTGGACAGCAGGCAGGGCCGGGCCGACCGGCACCGGGCCCTGGGTGCGCAGGCGCTGGCGGTCGCCGAGCAGCTCGGGGATCCCGACGAGGTGGTGCTGTGCCGGCTGATGAACGCGACGCTGGCCCTGACGACCTTCGATCTGGACGACGCGGAACGGCTGGCGCTCGACCTGCGGGCCGACGCCTCCGCCGAGGGCCGCAACGAGGTGGTCGCGGCCACCACCTGGTTACTCGGCCAGTGCGCGCTGTTCCGGGAGGACGGCCCGCTGGCCGCCGCCCGGTTCACCAGGTGCCTGAGCGAACTCGCCGAGGCCGATCCGCTGGCCGCGCCCTTCCTGCCGGTGATCACCCCCTGCATGCAACTGGTTCCGGTGAACGGGCGGCTGGTGCCGTGCTTCGAGGAGACCCTGCTGATGTGCCGCCGGGTCGGGGTGGCGCAGGCGAACGGCTACGTACTGGGCGCGCTGGGCTACGCCGCCCGGTTGACCGGTGACCGAGCCGCGGCGACCGCCGCCGTCGGGCAGGCGGTCGATGTCTTCACCGAGCTGGGCGACGACCTGGCCAGGGCGCAGGCGTTGCATCAGTGGGGATGCCTGCACCGAGACAGCGGTGACTTCGCCGCAGCGGAAGCCGCGTTCCGCCAGGCCGGCGAGCTCAGGATGGGCCTGGGCGACCGGCGCGGCGAGTTGCTCACCGAGGTCAACCTGGCGCTGTTGCGAGCCGAGCGGGGCGACGTCGCGGCCGGTCTTGACGGGGCGCGGCGCGGCCTTGCCGCGTTCGAGGCCGTCGGCGACACGGCCGGCACGGGCGGAGCCCTGACCATCCTGGCCGCCATCGAATTGCTGTCCGGGCAGGTCCGGGCGGCCCGGGAGATGTATGCCAGGGCCGCCGAACAGCTCGCCGTCTGGGGCCGGATGCCGGCCTGGCAGCACCTGATGGTCGCCGAACTGTCCGTGGAGCTGGCCGATCACGGCCGGGCGGAGCGGGAGATGCGAGCAGCGGCAATCGCTCTCGACAAGCTGGGGTGTGTCGTTGCCCGACAACGGCTGGGCGCCCTGAGATCGGGTTGAGGTCACGTTGAGGTGGTGTTGAGAACCGCTTTCTATCGTCATTCTCATGACAACTACCCAGCAATCGCCCAGCCGCATCGGCGAGGCAACCATCGCGGAATTCGCCGGCGGTCTCCGCGGCACCGCCATCCGTCCCGGTGACGAGGACTACGACACCGCACGCAGCATCTGGAACGGGGCGCACGACCGGAACCCGGCCCTGATCGTCCGCTGCGCCGGCGTCGCCGACGTCATGCGGACCGTCGATTTCGCCCGCAGCGAGGGCCTGACCCTGGCCGTTCGCGGCGGCGGCCACTCCATCCCCGGTTTCTCCACCGTCGACGGCGGCATCGTGCTCGACCTGTCGCCGATGAAGGGCGTCCGGGTCGACCCGGAAACCCGCACCGTGGCCGCCGAGGGCGGCTGCACCTGGGCCGACCTGGACGCCGAGACCCAGCAATTCGGACTGGCCGTGACCGGCGGGCTGATCTCCAGCACGGGCATCGCCGGTTTCACCACCGGCGGCGGGATCGGCTGGCTGGTCCGCAAGCTCGGGTTGGCGTGCGACAACCTGATCGGCGCCGACGTCGTCACCGCCGACGGGCAGTTCGTGCACGCCAGCGCGCAGGAGAACTCCGAGCTGTTCTGGGGTCTCCGTGGTGGCGGCGGCAACTTCGGCGTGGTGACCTCCTTCGAGTTCCAACTGCACGAGATCGGGCCGACCGTGTTCTCCGGGCTGGTGTTCTACCCGGCGGAGGAGATCGAACAGGTGCTGAGCGGGTACCGCGCGGCCTGCGCGCAGGCCCCCGAGGATCTCAGCACGATGCTCAACCTGACCACCGCTCCCCCCGTTCCCTTCCTGCCGGAGTCGGCTCACGGCAAACCGATCATCGCCGTGATCGGTTGCTGGGCCGGCGATCTCGACCAGGGCGACGCGGCCACCGCGCCGTTCCGGGCGCTCGGCACGGTCGTCACCGACGTCTTCGCCGAGAACCCCTACGCGGGCTGGCAGCAGGGCCTCGACCCGCTGTACCCGCGCGGGATCTACAACTACTTCCGGTCGGCGTTCCTGCCCACGGGTGACGACGCCGCGCTGCGGGTACTGCAGGAGTCCTTCGCCGCGTTGCCCAATCCGCTGACCGAGATCCACGTGCATCACCTGGGTGGCGCGATGAACCGGGTTCCGGCGGACTCGACGGCGTTCGGCCTGCGGGACCAGGACTACATCGTCAACGTGGTGGCCCGCACGGGAACTGCGGACGGCTTCGATGACGTGGTCAGTTGGGCGCGCGGGGTGACCTCGGCCCTCGGACCCAACGCCGGGATGTACGTGAACTACACCGGGGAGGGCGAGGCATCAGCCGTTCGGGCCTCCTACCCGCCGGAAACCTACCGTCGGTTGGTCGCCCTGAAGAACGAGTACGACCCGGGCAACCTCTTCCGGCTGAACCAGAACATCCCGCCCGCCGCGTGACGTTCTCTCCACGCCGGGCGTGACACGATCTGCCCGTGCTGGCCACCCTCGGGCGCTTCATCGCCCACCGACCCGGCGTGATCGTCGCGATCTGGATCTTGCTGACGATCGCCGGGTTCGCCACGGCGCTCGGGGTGACCGGCGAGGGGCTGTTCGCCCGGCTTGCCGCCAGCGAGCCGTCGGTCACCGGTGAGGCGAACGAGGGCCGGAGCATCCTCGCCGGGGAGGCCGCGACCGGCCCATCGATCACCCTGATCGTCAAGGACGCCACCGCGGACGACCCCGCGGTGGCGGATCCGCTCACCCGCGCGAGCGCGGACCTGCTGGCCATCGACGGGGTCACCCAGGTCATCGACCCGCTCACCATCCCCGGCGGCCCGACCTCAGCGCAGGCGGCGGGGCTGATTGCCAAGGACCGCAACGGTTTCCTGGTGACGGCGGTGCTGGCCGCCGACCTGGCCAAGGCCACCCAGAACTCCGCGCTGGACGCAGCGCAGGCCCGGCTCGAGCAACTCGGCGCCGAGATCGCCGTGGCCGTACCAGGTTCCAGCAGCCAGATCGGCGGCGGCCAGTCGGTGTTCGACGCGATCACCGGTCAGGTGGAGAAGGACCTGGTCAAGGGCGAGGTCATCGCGCTGCCGATCAGCCTGCTGGTGATGGTGCTGGTGTTCGGCGGGTTCCTTGCTGCCGGGGTGCCGATCGCCGGCGCCATCGCGTCCATCGGCGGCGCGCTGGCCGTGCTGCTGGGCTTTTCCTACCTGATCGATCTGGACGCCAGCGTCGTCAACGTCGTCACCGTGCTGGGTCTTGGGCTGTGCATCGACTACGGCCTGCTGATCGTCTCCCGGTACCGGGAGGAGCTGCGACACCATCTGGATCTGGTCACCACCCGATCCACCAAGGCGGCCCGCACCGACGCGCTGGTGATGACCATGCGCACCGCGGGCCGCACGGTGCTGTTCTCCGGCGTGACGGTGGCGATCAGCCTGTCCGGCCTGCTGCTGTTCCAGGCGAAGATCCTCCGGGCGGTCGGCGCGGCCGGGGTCAGCGTGGTGGTGGTCGCGCTGTTGGTCGCGCTGACCCTGGTGCCCGCGCTGATCGCGATGGCCGGCGCCAGGATGCTGCGGCCGGGGTTGCTCAACCGGGTGCCCGGGCCTGCGGGTGCTGACCCGCAAACTCGGCGACGTCGCGCCGGAGGAGGGCTTCTTCTCCCGGTTGGCCCGGCGGGTTCAGCGCCGGCCCTGGCTGGTGGTGACCGGCGTGGTGCTGTTGCTGGCGATACTCGCCGCGCCGGCGCTCAACCTGCAGCTGCGCAACTCCGGGGTCGAATTGCTTCCGCCCGGCGCACCGGATCGGCAGTTCTTCGACACCCTGGCGCAGGAGTACCCCGCCTCCGGCATCCCCGCCATCCAGGTGGTCGGCCAGACCTCCCCGGAGGGCATGGCCGGGCTGGCGCAGGACATCAGGGAGCTCGACGGCGTCGAGCTGGTCACCCCGCCACGGGCGGTGGGCGAGCAGTACGCCACCGTCTCGGTCTTCATGACCGATCCCGACCCGGGCAGCGACACGGCCAAATCGGTGGTCGCCACGGTCCGGGACAACCGGCCGGACTACCCGGTCTGGGTCACCGGGCGGACCGCCGGCCTGGTCGACTTCACCGATGCTCTGGCGCAGGACGCGCCGGCCGCGCTGGCCGTGGTCATCCTGGCGACGTTCGTGCTGCTGTTCTTCATGACCGGGTCGGTGCTGATCCCGATCAAGGCGTTGATCATGAACGTGATCTCCCTCGGCGCCTCCCTCGGTGTGCTGGTCTGGGTGTTCCAGGACGGCAACGGCGAGTCGTTGCTCGGGTTCAGCTCCACCGGGGGCATCGAGGGCTTCATCCCGATTCTGGTGTTCGCGCTCGGGTTCGGGCTGGCGATGGATTACGAGGTGTTCCTGCTGAGCCGGATCAAGGAGTTCAAGGACAGCGGGATGAGCAACGACGAGGCCGTCGTGCACGGGCTGCAGCGGTCCGGCCGGATCATCACCTCCGCGGCATTGATCGTCGTGCTGGTGTTCTCCGGGTTCGCGGTCGGCGAGTTGCTGGTGATCAAGCAGACCGGCGTGGCACTGGCCGTGGCGGTGGCCATCGACGCAACGATCGTCCGCTGCCTGCTGGTGCCGGCCACCATGACCCTGCTCGGCGACTGGAACTGGTGGGCGCCCGCGTCCGCTGCGCCGGCTCTACGAGAAGGTCGGCCTGCGGCACTGAATGGTTGCCCGCCAGCGACGGTTGCTCTACAGTAACCGTTGCCCATGAGTAACCAACAGGCGGCCGAGGCCGCGTTCGATGCGCTCGGCGATCCCACCCGGCGCCGCATCCTGCAATGCCTGCGCGACGGTGCCCGCCCGGTCGGCGAACTGGCCGGCGAACTGCCGATCGGCCGGCCCGCCGTCAGCAAGCACCTCAAGGTCTTGGAGAACGCCGGACTGGTGGAGCACAGCGCGCGGGGCACCCGCAATCTCTACGCGCTCGCCCCGGACGGCTTGCACGAGCTCCAGCAATGGCTGATCGCGTCTGTGGGACAACAGGTTGCAATCATTCGCCGACTTCGTGGCGACAGGCAATCAGCGAGCAGCAGATCAGCGAGCCGAGAAATGAGCAGAGAAATGAGCATCCCTGCTATCCGTCGCGAGATCCGGGTCGCGGCAACGGCCGACCGCACCTTCACCCTGTTCACCGAACGGATCGGCGACTGGTGGCCGTTGGGCGATCATGCCGTGTTCGGCGACGGCACCGTCGCCTTCGAGGGCAAGGACATCGTCGAGCGGTCCGGTGAGCGCGCCACCGTCTGGGCCGAGGTCACCGAATGGGACCCGCCACGGGCGCTCCGGCTGAACTGGCATCCCGGTGGCCCGGTCGAGCGCGCCACCGACCTCAGGGTCAGTTTCCTGCCCGAGGGTGAGCAGACCATGGTCGTGCTGGAACACACCGGCTGGGAACGGCTTTCGGATCCCGCGGCGGCGGCCCGGGAATACGGCGAGGGCTGGCTGCACGTGCTGGACCGGTTCGCTGCACTGGTCGACACCGCCGAGAGTGCCTGGGAGGCAAAGGAACCCGGCGATCGGTGGTTCGCGCTGCTGCATCGGCCCGGCCCAGCGCTCGGCGACCAGGAGTCGATCTTCGCGCACGAGGCGTTCGCCGAGCATGTCGCGTTCCTGAACCGGCTTGCCGATCGCGGGCTGCTCGTCGCTGCCGGGCCGCTCCCGGACGAGAGCGGCGCCGGCATGACGATCGTGCGGGTCCGGCCCGAGCACGGCGACGTGGATGTCACCGCGCTGGCCACCGTCGACGATCTGTGTGTCGCCGGTGGCTACCTCCAGGTGACGGTCCGGCCGTGGCAGGTGGTGGTCACCGGGTCAGTGACGAACGCGTCGGTCAGTTGCGAGCGGCGCCTGGAGCCAAGGAGGGCACTGATCCAGGCCGTGGTATCCGTTGGCAGCACAGTCTTGTCGGCCAACGGACTGCTGGTGATCACGGCCGGCGCGGGCAGTGGCACCGGTTCGCTGCCGAAGTTGGTGATGGACTCCCAGCCGCCCGGCCGGCGGAAGTGCAGGACGGTGTCCGCGCTGTCCACCCATTCCAGGCTCTCGCCGGACTGCAGTTCTCGGCGCAGGTCCAGCGCCCGCCGGTACAGCCGGAGAGTGGACGCCGGGTCATCCTCCTGTGCCTGCACGGATCGGCCGCCGAACCACCCCGGCTGCGGGAGGTGCGGCCGGTCACCGTCATCACCGCCGAACCCGAGGGAAGCTCCACCGGTGGTCCACGGCAGCGGCACCCGGCAGCCGTCGCGGCCCTTCTCCACGCCCGCGGAGCGGAAGAAGGCGGGGTCCTGCATGACGTCGGCGGGCAGGTCGCCGACCTCGTGCAAGCCGAGTTCCTCACCCTGGTAGAGGTAGGCGGAGCCGGGCAGCGCGAGCATCAGCAGGGTGGCCGCCTGCGCCCGGCGGATGCCGAGTTCGACGTCCAGCACAGGGTTCGCACCGTTGCTGAGCAGCCAGCCCTTGCCGTCCTGCGCCCTGCCGCCGACGCCACCGGGCAGGCCGTAGCGGGTGGGGTGCCGGATGACGTCGTGGTTGGACAGCACCCAGGTGGAGGAGGCTCCCGAGATGCCGGGCCTCGGTCAGGTTGTGGGTGATGATCCGGCGGAACTGGCCGGCGTCGAAGTCCGAGGTCAGCAGGTCGAAATTGAAGGCCTGGCCCAGTCCCTTCGGGCTGGCGTAGCGGGCGCGCCGGCTGGCGTGCACCCAGGCCTCGGCGACCGCGGTGCGCGGCGGGTCGTACTCGTTGAAGACCTCCCGCCACTCGGCGTAGATCTCGTGCACCTCGTCGCGGTCCTCGAACGGATGGCTCCCGTGCGGCAGCGTGCCCGGTTCCAGCGTCGCCCGGTCCGGCAGCGGTTCGGAGAGGTCCTTGACCAGGTGGTGGGCGACGTCGACGCGGAATCCGTCGACGCCGCGGTCGGCCCAGAACCGCAGGGTGGCCAGGAAGTCGTCGCGGACCTCGCGGTTGTCCCAGTTCAGGTCCGGCTGCTCCTTGGCGAACAGGTGCAGGTACCACTGGCCGTCCGGGACCCGTTCCCAGGCCGATCCACCGAAGAACGACGGCCAGTCCGACGGCGGCTGCGACCCGTCCGGGCCCTTGCCGTCCCGGAAGACGTACCGGTTCCGTGCGGCGGAGCCCGGCGTCGCCGGCAGTGCCTCGACGAACCAGTCGTGCCGGTTGGAGGTGTGGTTGGGCACGATGTCGACGATCAGTTTCAGTCCGGCCGCGTGCAGCGCGCCGATCATCTCGTCGAAGTCGGCCAGCGTGCCCAGTCTCGGGGTCGACGTCCCGGTAGTCGTCGACGTCGTAACCGCCGTCGGCGAGCGCGGAGGGGTAGAACGGGCTGAGCCAGACCGCGTCGATGCCGAGGGACACCAGGTACGGCACCCGTGAGGTGATGCCCTTCAGGTCCCCGATGCCGTCGCCGTTGGCGTCGGCGAAGCTGCGCGGGTAGATCTGGTAGACGACTGCCTGCCGCCACCAGTTCGGATCCGAGATCACGTCGATCGTATCGGTGAGAGGTGTTGCCATGTGAGCGGTTTCATTCCTTTCGTGGTGGGCGGCCCGGATCACTTGACGGCGCCGCGCATGACGCCGGACATCACCCAGCGCTGGGAGAACAGGTAGGCGATCAGCACGGGTCCCATGGCCATCAGATAGGAGGCGAAGGCAACACCGTAATTGGTGTTGAACTGGCCCTGGAACAGCAACTGGACGACCGGGAGGGTCTGCAACGCGGGATCGGCGATCATCATTTGTGGGAGCAGGAAATCATTCCAGGCGCCGAGGAACGCGAAGATGCCGACGGTGGCGTTCATCGGGGCCAGCAGCGGGAAGATGATCTTCCAGAAGACCTGCCAGGTGCTCGCGCCGTCGAGCCTGGCCGATTCCTCCAACTCGGTGGGCAGCGATCGGATGAAGGCGATGTACAGCAGCGAGAAGAAGGAGATTCCGCCGACGATGTGCAGGATGGTCACTCCGACCGGGCTGTCGATGCCCAGCAGGGCGGTCTGCCGGATGAGCGGCAGGATGATCACCGGGAACGGGATGAAGAGCGCCGACAGCAGGTAGATGTAGGAGATCTTGAAAAACCGGTGCTCCCAGTTCCGGGCGATCGCGTAGGCCACCAGCGAGCTGGCAAGCACCGCACCGAGCACGGTGACCACGGTGATCAGTGCGGTCACCATGAACGCCTTCGGGAAGTGGGTCAGGGTGTACGCGTCGGAGAAGTTGCTCCACTGCACCGGGTTCGGCAATTCGAACCCGGACCCGTTGGCAATCTGCTCGGGTGTCTTGAGTGCCATCACGACAGAGAAGTACAGCGGCACCAGGACTGTCAGGGACGCGACCAGCATCAGCGCGGTGATCCACCAGTTGACCTTGAAGGCCTCGCGTTCTGCGCGAGGCCGGCGGCGCGGTAGGGGAGCAGGTTCGGCCAGCGCGGGCGGTGGTTGGACGGTGGTGGTCATCAGAGAGCAACCCCTCGGCGTTGGATGATGCGCAGCTGCATGAGCGAGATGATCAGGGTGATCACGAAGTAGATGACCGCGTTCGCCATCTGGTAGGCGTAGTCGCCGCCGGTGAACCCGGAGAAGATCTTCATGGCGACCGAGATGGTCGCGGTGCCAGGGCCACCGCCGGTCAACGCGACGATGATCTCGTAGGCGCCGAGGAATCCCTTGAAGCCGAGGATGATGTTGATGAACAGGTACCCGACCATCAGCGGCAGGGTCAGGCTGCGGAATTGCCGCCAGGCACTGGCGCCATCCAAGGACCCGGCCTCGTAGATGTCGGTCGGTATCGCCTGCAACCCGGCCAGGTAGATGATGATGGTGCCCGGTGCGGCCTGCCAGACGGTGACGATGACAATGGCCAGCCACGCCCATTTCTCGTTGGCCAGGATGCTGGTGGCGAGCGGGGTGATGCCGAGTTTATCGGCGATGGTGGGCAGCGAGGTGGAGAACAGGAAGTTGAAGACGTAGGCCACGATCAGCGCCGACATCACCATGGGGATGAAGAAGATCCCGCGGATGCCGGTGCGCCACTTGATCTTCGCATTGAGCCCGAGGGCGACGGCCATCCCGACGATGTTCACCGTGATCGTGCACACGATGGCAAGGAAAAAGGTGAACAGGTAAGGCTGCAACACGGTGGGGTCGTGGAAGATGTTGACGTAGTTGTTGAGGCCGATGAATTCCCAGTCGCCGTAGCCGGCGTAGTTGGTGAAACTGAAGAAGGCACCGATCAGGGCCGGCAGGGTGATGAAGAACCCGAAGGCCACCAGGACCGGGATGATCATCCAGTAGTAGGCGCGATCGACCTTGCCGCGGGCGGGTGCGACGGGTGCCGGCCGGGCATCGGTGAGCGCTTCGTATTCTGCGGCGGGCAACACCGCTGGTTCGTTGGCGGACATCAGGTCTCCCCTATTTGGCGGTGCGTTCGGCGACCCGTTGCCAGTCGGCATCCAGGGTGGACAGGAATGCGGCGGCGTCCCGATCGATCGCGAAGGCCTGCACGTAGTTGTCCTTGGTGATGGACGCCGGCAGGTAGGTGGTGATGCCCTGGTAGAACTTGCCCGCCTCGATCAGCGGAGCCAGCCCGGCCAGTTGCGGGTTCTGTTGCGGGGGCGCGTCGGCGAGAGTGGAGAAGGCAGCGTTCTGGGCGTTGTACTTGTTGATCACGTCGGGCTGCATGAGGTAGCTGACGAACCGCTCCGCGGCGTCCAGGTGCTTGGTGCCGTTGACGATGGACAACGCCATGTCGACGTTGACCCTGGCCTTGGTGTCGTCCGGGTTGTTCGTCATCGGAAGGGCGAAGGTGCCGACATTGACGTTCGGGTTGGCCTTGACCAGCTCGGACAGGGCCCACGGTCCCTGCAGGTACATCGCGGCCTGGCCGGCCGCGAAGGCGGCGTTCCCGTCGGAGTAGGAGCGCGAGCCGGCATCCGGCTGGGTGTACGACATCAATTGCTGCATCGCCGTTGTCACCGGCGGGAGGGTCTTGGCGAAGGACACCGGCGAATCGGGCCCGACACTGCTGCCCTCGGCATGGAGCTGGTCGTAGAACTGCTGCACGTCGATCAGGCCGCCGGCGGCGTAGTCGAAGGCACCCTGGTTGATCGTCCAGCCGTCCTTGAAGGTGCCGTAGATCGGGGTGACGCCGTTGGCCTTGAACGTCTCGCACGCCTGCACGAACTCATCCCAGGTGGTGGGCACGGCCACCCCGTACTTCGCGAAGATGTCCTTGTTGTAGATCACCCCGGCGGCGGTCAGCGAGAACGGCAACGCGGCGGTCTGGCCGTTGTACTGGCCCCAGTCGTTCACCAGTTGCTGGATGTTCGGGTCCACCGTCGCGGCCACCGGCATCCCGGACAGGTCCGCGAAGATTCCTCGTTCGGTGAAGTCCGCAGTGATCGAGTTGGACCCGCGGGTCACCACGTCCGGCGGGTCGTCGCGAATGAGGGAGGGCACGAAGTTGTTCTCGTTGAAGTCCTGCACCACCCGGATATCAGGGTTCTGCGCCTCGAAATCGGCGATCACCCCGTCGAAGTACTGCACCACCTCTCGCTTGTTCTGCATGAACGTCAGCGTGGTGACGCCGTCGCCGGATGCGCCGGAGCATCCAACGAGCGAACCGGCCATCAGGATGGCGCCGGCGGCGACGATCAACGATCGGCGGCCGACTCGGACATTGATCACTGGGGCCCCCCGGTGTCTGCGGTCGGTGGGTGGATTGTTGGCACCGGCACTCCTTCGGTGGAGAGAGCGGTCCGTGGCTGAACTCGTGTCGCCACTGGATTTAGAACCTATATTTAGGTCTTGGATGTAGAGTGTGGCCCGTGGGAGCGTGGAGGTCAAGAGGCAATGGCAGGTTCGGTGGAAATGACGACACCGCTGATTCGCCGGGTCAACCTGAGCAGGGTGCTGGCGGTGCTGTCCGCTGCCGAGGGAGCCCTGACGGGAACGGATGTCATGGCCGCCACCGGGCTGACCCGGGCGACCGTGCACGCGGTGTGCAACGACCTCATCCGGTTGGGCTGGGTCCGCGAACTGGAGGCCAAGCGGGAGAACGGGAATCAGCTGGGCCGGCCGTCCCGATGGTTCGAGTTCGACGAGCGAGCCGGATTCGTCCTGGGCGTCGACATCGGCGCACACAGCTCGACCCTGCTGCTGGCGGACCTCCGTGGCGCCACACTGGCAGTCGAGCGGCTGCCGATCGATGCCAGTGCGTCCTTCGTCGAGCACGGCCGGGGAGTCCAGGAAGCCGCCCGACGGGCGGCGGCCACCGCTCACGTCAAATTGGACGAGATCCTCGCCGTCGCAATGGGTTTCGCCGCTCGGGTGGACCGGTCTGGAACGATCGCATCGGAGGACCCCTACTCGCAGGCAACGTATGAGGCGCGCCGAACGGCCTTGACCGAGCTCACCGGCGCCACCGTGCTGGCGGAGAACGACGCCAACCTCGCTGCCGTCGGTGAGCGGTGGCAGGGCGTCGCGCACGGCGTGGACGACCTGGCTGTGCTGCTGACCGGTGAACGGATGGGCGCCGGACTCATCGAGTCCGGCCGCCTGTTGCGCGGCAGCCAGGGCGGCGCCGGTGAGATGGCCTTCCTCGATCGGGTCGAGGGGGTCGGCAACGCTGACGGGATCGCCCGGCTCGCCCGCAGGTGGGCGGCGGACGCACTCGCGCACCGGACCGAAACCGCGATCAGAGAATTGGCTGCAGGGACACCCGAAGGCGTCACCGCCGAAATGGTCTTCGACGCTGCCGCCCTCGGCGACCCTGTCGCACAAGGGATTCTCGATCGCCTCGCCACCCGGCTCGCCAGGGTCGTCGCCACTTTGGCCACCGTCTTCAACCCCGAGCTCGTGGTCCTCGCCGGCGCCGTCAGCAAATCTGCCGGGGTGCTGCTCGACGCCATCAACGACCAGTTGCCGTCGCTCACGGTCACCCCACCACGCGTGGCGTTGTCGACGCTGGGCGAAGGCATTGTCTCGGTGGGTGCCGTGAAGCATGCCCTGGACTTCGTCCACGACAACGCGCTGGACATCAAGGTGGCCCGCGCGGGCTGACGTCCGCTGCCCTGGGGCTGGACGGGCGACGAACACGGGACTTCCCTCGTGGCATCGGCGCCCCGATGCCACGAGGGAAGGGTTCAACGGGCGAGCTGAACGTAGGGTGCGACGACGGGGCTGCCGGCCTGCCAGTTCAGCACCTGGGTTTGAGCAGCGGCTCCGGAGATGATGTCGATGGTGTTCGGGTCGTTGGTGTCGGTGTCCTTGCTGGGCAGATTGAAGTCGAGTTGTCCGGCACCGCCGCCGAAGCGGTATTGCTTGACGAAGCCAAGGGCGTTGGTGTTCCAGTAGTCGTAGTCGTAGACCGGCCGGATGTTGCCGATTCCTTCGCCGTCTTCGGCGTCGCCGAACATGGACACCTGGTATCCGGCGGTGGCCGGGTCAAGGGTGCCGAGCGCGGTGTCGGGGATGGTGACGACGATCTGGTTGTTGGCCTTGACCACTTGCAGGGTGATGTCGGCGATCTTGGACTGGTCGGGTCCGTACACGCCGGCGGGGTAGCGGCCGTCGGCGACGATGACCCGGGACCATGGTGCGGCGGTGTTCATGTTGGTGCCGGGCAGCGCCGGGGTTGACGTGCCGGTGGTGTCGGCGGAGTCGTGCAGGTAAACGTTGAGTCGTTGCACGCTCATCCCGTTGCCGCCCCAGGGGTTGTTGATCGCTCCGGCGACTCGGGTGACCAGGCGAAGGTTGGTGCCGTCGCGGTAGACGTCGAAGTTGGTCAGGTCGAACGCGCCGGGGTTGAACGCGCCATCGGTCGGGTAGACGTAGCTGCCGGGGCCGTTGTCGTCGCCGGTGGGGTCGCTCAGGCTGCCGATCCGCTGACCGTAGGCAAGCACGTTGCGCACGACCTGATTGGTGCCGCCGTCGGCGGCGACCCCGGCGATCACGATCTGGTTGCTGATCGCGGGCAGGTCGACGGCCGCCGTGAAGGTGCCGTCGTTACTGACGCGAGCCTGCTGCTTGCTGCCATTGACCGAGACATACACCTTCGCTGCGGTGGTGGTGCCGGTGACCTGGACGGTGCGGGTGGTGGCGGTGCTCAGGTCGGCGGGGCCGTTCACCGTCAGGTCCGGCCGGGAAGGAGCGTTGCCCCCTGCGTACCGGTCGGCGACAACGGAGGGGGTTTCCACCGGGGAGCCATTGGCGATGCCCTGAGCAAGCCGGACGTACTGGGCCATGGCCCAGGCCAGCGGCGCGGCCGAGCCGGTGCCTTCACCGGCCGCGTGGTGGAAACCGGTGGGGTCGGTCTGGTCCCAGATCTGTTCGGGGATCATGTATCCGGCGTTCGCGGTGTCGGCGATGGTCTGCAGGTACGGCAGCGCGTTACCGCCGTTGGCCAGCACGTACTCGCCGCGTTCACCGGACAGCAGCGGCCAGGGGCGCCCGATGCCGGTGCCGTCCCACGGTGCGCCGTCGGCCTTCTCGCCGTACCCGTCGAAGGAGTACCGGCGCCAGGTGTCGTCGCCCTTCGGGGTGACGTACCGCAGGCTCTGGTCGACCGCGGCCAGCGAGTGCGCCACCTGGGGGTCGTTGGGTGCCTTGACCCCGAGTCGGGTCAGCTCCAGGAATCCGGCGTCGACGACATCGCTTTCCCTGTGCACGCCGGCGCCGTTGGCCCAGTTCCGGGTGGTGCCGTCGTCGGGCGATCCGTTGCTGGTAATCCGCACGTAGTAGTGGCCGTCGGACAGATCGCCGGTTGTCGTGTAGGTCCAGGATTCGATCTGGCGTTGCCAGGAATCGGCTGTCGCTTGGTAGATCGCGGCCCCGGCCCTGTCACCGGCCTTGGTCGCGATCACGGCGGCCGCGGTCAAGCCCGCGATCATGTCGGCGATGGTGGACGGGGAATACCCGCCAGTTTCCTCCCACCGCTCCTGCGGGGTGGTCGGGCCATTCGCGACCAGGTAATCCGCGGCAGGCGCGATGTGTTGACGGTAGAACGCCGGGTCGAACTTCTTCGTCTGCCAGGCCAGCACGATCGGGAACGCGGTCTCGTCGAGCTGGATGTTGTTCTGGTCGGGGGTGCCGTCGACCTTGGAGGTCTGCGGGAAATGGCCGTCCGGCAGTTGCTGCTCGGTGAACAGCCAGTTCACCGCCCGCCTCGCCGCGGCCGTATCGCCGGCCGCCAGCAGCGCGCTGACCTGCTGATACTCATCACGCGCCCACACGAAGTGGTAGCCGTTGCCGCCGCCGCCGGCACCGGTCGCGTCCACGGCCTGCCCCCAGGGGAAGGTTAGCGAGGCGATGAAGGCACCCGGGTTGGTCTTGTCCTCGTGCGCCTTGACCGTCATCAGCGAGACGAGGTACTGCTGCTGCAAGGCGTCGCTGAGAGACTCGGCACCGGCTTGAGCCTGCGTAGGTAATTCTTCCAGCCGGACTGGTAGGCGCGCCGGGTGCCGGCGAAGGACGCCTTGGCGCTGGCCGAGGCGACCTTGGTGGCCTGGTCGGGGGTGGCGCCGAAGCCAAGGGCCAGGGTGAGGTTGGTTTTCATTCCCGTGGTCGGGATCTCGGCGATCTGGGCGATGTTGCCCGGCCCTGCGCTGGGGTAGGAGGTGTCCAGTTTGTTGTCGGCGGACAGGTCCTGCCACGGGTCGGAAGTACCGCCCACATATCCGGTGGACGTTGCGCCGAACCCGGCCGATGACACCAGGGCGCTGGCCACCGGGTTGTCCGCGGCGTGCGTGTCGGTGGACACCAGCGCGGTCGCCGACGACTGGCCCGTGT
Organism: uncultured Actinomycetota bacterium; assembly: GCA_963709895.1. Taxonomy (GTDB): domain Bacteria; phylum Actinomycetota; class Actinomycetes; order Mycobacteriales; family Nakamurellaceae; genus Nakamurella. The sequence continues at coordinate 30,084 of CAVPYD010000030.1, forward strand.
CGTTGCCCGAGTCCCCCGCCAACGACGGGTCGTACAGCGCGTACAGCGTGTATCTGCCCTTGTCCAGGGACTCGAATTGCACGTTGATGACCACACTGGACCGGGCCGGGTCCGTGACGTAGGTCTTGGTCAGCCGCCACCGACCACCAGTGTCGGTCGAGACCTGTTGGTAGGTCAGCGATGTGCGGTCGGCCAGCGAGCTGGTTCGCTGCACCGTTGGGTCGGCTTCGCGTTGCGTGAAGCTCGCCCCGTCGCTCACCGCGAACGGCAGTTCCCGCACATTCGGGGTGTTCCCGTTCGGGTAGTACACCTCGCTCATGGTCCCGCCGGTCAACGTGTACCAAACCTTGGAGCCGGTGCTGATCGACGTGCCCAATCCCTCCTTGTCACCGGTCGTCCAGGTCGCGGACGCCCCGGGCCCGCCGGGGGCGTCCGTCGGTGCCGCCCACACCGGCGTGACCGGCAGCAGCACACCAGCCAGTACCGCGGCAGCGGTCACCAGCGCCGATCTCCGTCGACTACCGGCCGACCCGTCGACTCGCCTGCGAAACACGCTCACCTTCATGGGCTGACTCCTTCGACCTGCGTCCACCGCCGGTCCTCAGTCGTGAATAAATCAGAGTGTTTTATAAATGACGCTGATAGTATGCGGTTCTCCGAACTCGAGGTCAAGGGGAAACTGTGATCGGCCCGGAGCCAACAGCCACGGCACCGTTGTTGCGACGGCTGAACGCGGTCGCCGTGTTGAATGTCCTGCGCCGGTCGGGACCGGTCACCGCGACCGAATTGATGGACGCGACCGGCCTTTCCCGCCCCACCGTTCACACCGTGTGCGACCAATTGATCCAACTGGGCTGGGTGACCGAATTGGACGGTCGACGGCCGGTGAACAAGACGGGAACCGGCCGACCGGCACGGTGCTATGAACTCAACGCCGCCGCCGGTTACGTGGTCGGGATGGACCTCGGCGCGAACAAGGTGACCGCGGTACTGGCAGACCTGCGAGGCGATCCCGATCACCGAGATCACCCGGGAGTTCTCGGGCGAACATGCACACGCCACGGAACGAATCACCACGGCGAGGCGAGTGATCACTGCACTTCTCGACTCTGGGGGACTCGCCACCACCAGACTGCTGGCCGTTGCGATCGGCATCGCCGCCCCCGTCGACGACCAGGGACGGGTGATCGCCAAGGAGTCCTACCTGCCGGGGATGGCGACCACCGATGTCCGGGCTCGGATCGGTCGCGGCATGCCCTGGGCAATCTCACTGGAGAACGACGCCAACCTAGCCGTTCTCGGTGAGCGGTGGCGCGGTGTGGCCGGGCAATCCGACAACGTCGTGCTCCTGCTGGCCGGGGAACGGCTCGGTGCCGGCCTCTTCGTCGGGGGCCATCTGCTCCGCGGTGCGCACGGCGGTGCCGGTGAGCTGGAGTTCCTCAAACTGGTCGATGACGTCGGCAACACTGATGCGATCGGCGGAATCGCTCGTGCCCTCGGCAGGGAGGCGGTCCGCGACGCCGAGGGTCGCTCCTACCCGCCCGGGTCCCTGCTCGCACTGTGCGGCGGGGACCCGGAGCGGGTGGAGGCGGAGACGGTCTTCCAGGCGGCGCGGGCGAAGGACCCGATCGCCCAGGACATCATCGTGCGGATCGCCGATCGAATGGCCCGAGTGATCGCCATCTTCGGCACCTTGCTGAACTCCGACCTGGTGGTCATCGGGGGAGCCGTCGCCGCGGCGGCCGATCTGGTGCTGGATCCGATCATCGCCCGCCTGCCCGATTACACCTCCGCTCCCCCGGCAGTGGCCGCCACCAGCCTGGGTGATCACGGCGTCGTCACCGGAGCGGTCAGACGAGCATTGAATCACGTCGAATCGACGATGCTGCTCGACGAGGTCCACCCAGCGGCCCGGGCCCACTAGCGGACAAGTCGACCCAACCCGGCGTGTTCGCCGCCAGCACGCTGGTGGCGACCTTGAAGTTGTCGTTCAGCGCGGTGTCCACCACATCCTGTGGGTTGACGGCCAGGCCGATCGCGTGCCGGACCGCCGGGTCGCTGACCAACGGGCGAGATTCGTTACCGGTCAACCCGAACACCACGCCGGGGTTCGGCCGGATCACCAGTTCCTGGCCGGCCGCCGACAACCGATCGATGTCCTGCGGCGCGACCCCGCCGATCACCTGCAGCTGGCCGGATTGCAGGCTGCCGGTGCGCACTCCCGACTCCGGGACGATCTTGAACGTCACTCGGTCCAGGTAGGCCTCTCGCCGGTGTGGTGCCGGTCCTTCGGTCCCCAGTCGTACCCGGCCCGCTTGTTCAACACCACTTCGGTGTTCTTGGTGTAGTGATCGACGGTGAACGGGCCGGTGCCGATCACGCCCTGCCCGCCGGCCCGGTCGTCGTAGGGAATGGCCAGCGTGCTGAGCGCGACCGGCACGAGCCCGACCTGCGAGGTGGCTTGCAGGAACGCGGCAATCGGCGTGCTGAACGTCACGGTGAAGGTGGCGTCGTCCACCACGGTGGTGCCCTGGTAGCCGGTGAACGCCCCGATCGCCTGGGACTTCGTACCGGCCGCCAGGATGTCGTCGAAGTTGGCCTTCACCACGGCCGCGGTCAGCGGAGTGCCGTCGGAGAAGGTCACCCCCGGACGTAACGTGAAGGTGAAGGATGTGGCGTGGTCACTGATCTTCCAGGACTGCGCCAGCCAGGGGATCACCTCGCCGGTGGCCGGGTCCTGCTCGGTCAGGGAATCCACGATCTGCCTTGTCAAATACCAGGTGTCGTTGCCGCTGCCGGTGCCGCTGGGGTTCAGGTTGATCGGGTCGTTGGCCACCGCGAAGGTGAGCGTGCCACCCTCAACCGCAAGGCCTTTCGGTGAGCGCAGAGCGGGTGCCGCTCTGCGGATCGGACGCGTCATCCACACACATGTGCTTGTGCGGCGGTTGCCGCACCGGGTCGTCACCTGGGGCACCCCGCCACATCGTGAGGGTTGCCGTCCAGCAAGCCAGGGCTAGAAGCTGGAACTCTTGACCGAGGCCGACGCGACGTCGGACGGGGACAACGTGTCAACAGCGCGCGTTGCCTCACGAAGGAATGCGCGTTGGGCACGTCTGCGGGGCGAGCTCCAGCCGGCCGTTGGGCTCCAAAGTATGCAGATTCTCCCGGCAGGCATGACCACGACGAACGCGACTCGGACCGCAGGCTGGTGCCCCGCGGGCGACGCCGCGCCGATCTACGGCGAGGAAGTCATTGCCGTGCTGGCGTTCTGCTGGGCGACGCTGGGCGCCCGGACGAGAAGGCAACTGGCCCCGATCATGGCCAACTGGTGCCCAGGCTTGGATGATTCCCGGGGTTGGTGCTCACCGATGACGCCCACTTGGACGTTGCTGGCCACGCCATGTCGTCGGCCACGATCGACCGCCGGCTCGCGCCGTTTCAAGGCCAGCTTCTTCTCACGGGCCGGTCGCACACCACGCCCGGGTTGCTGCTGAAGGACTCGATCCCGATCCGACGTGGGCGGAATGGAACAAGCGACACCGTGTCGGGTTCGTCGAGTTCGACCTGGTCGGCCACGAGGGCAGCAGAGCGGTCGGTGAGCACCGCTGCGTGCTCCCGGTTTCCGATAGCGGGACCGGGTGGACCCCAGGACCGATCGGTCGTGAACAAGACGGAGAAATTGGTGCTCAGGCCCTGACAGGCCGTCCTGCGCGATCTCGACGTCTTGACGTGCAGCACCCGGGCGCCATTGTTCACTCGTCAATTCGTCAACGCGCCACGGTGAGAGGCGGTCAGAAGGGTGGTTCGTCGGGGTCGACGCGGCGATGTGGGTGGGCGGGTCGGCGGCTTCCCAGTGGGGGGTGTCCGTGTCGTTGGGTCCGCTCTGATCGTCGGTGTCGTCAGTGGTGTGGGTGGGGTGGGGTGCGTGGATGATGTCCCGTACTTGTTGGACGCGTTTGCGCACGGTGGTGACCAGGACTTTCAGTTCGAGGGTGTCGGGGAAGGGTCCGCCGAATTCGGCGTCGCGCCAGTCGGGGCGGAGCCCTTCGTCGTCGGGGTCGTGGGCGGGTGTTCGGGGCCGCCGGTGCGGGGTCGTGCCGGTCGTCCGGTCCGGGCGCCGGTGGTGGTGGTGGGGTCGAGGAGTTCACCGGGCAGGGTGAGGGTGCGTGGTGGGTCGGTGTATCGGTGCCCGGTGGGGCTGGACCAGAGCTGGGTGTGGTCGGGTCCGCGGGTGCTGGACCAGGCGGTGTGGTGTTTGAGCCAGTGGTGTGGGCGGCACATCGGATCGAGGTTGGCCGGGTCGGTGGAGCCGCCGGCGTCCGGGTGCGTGGTGGTCGTAGGGGTCGCGATGGTCCAGGTCGCAGCGCCAGGCGGGTTGTCGGCAGGACGGGAACCGGCAGGTGGTGGCCAGGGTGGTGGTGATGTCGCGGGTGGCTTGGGAGGGTCGGTAGGTGCGTGCACCGGTGCCGGTGATGCTGCCGGTGGCGGGGTCGAGCAGCACGGTGGTGATGGAGGCGGCGGATTTGGCGATCATCAACGCGGTGGCGGCGGTGATGGCGCCGTAGCCCTCGAGGTGGCCGGGGAGCCGGTCGAGCCCGGCGAGGGTGGACGCGGACAGGGTGACGGTCAGGTGCGGGCGGCGTCCTTGTCGGGCGGCGCGGCGCGCGGCCCGACGCTCGTCCCGGTTCCCGGTGCTGCTGGCGTCGGCGCCGGCAGGCGACGTTTCTGGTTGGTGGCCGCCGCAGGTCGGGCATGGCAGATGTGGTGCCGCAGGAGGTGTCGCGCCAGCGGTGGACCGGGAGTCGGTCGGCGTGAGGTGTTGACTTGAATGATAAGTCGCGACAGCACCAGCGTGGCCGACCGCGCCCGCCTGGCCGGCACCCATGTCGGTGCTGGTCGCTGACCGGGGAACTGGTCGGTCGGAGATCGATTCGGCGGAATCGGCCGTGTCGGCGGTGTCCGCCGTGTCGCCCGGCGTCATCGGAGTTCCCGGCAGTGGCAGTCCGGCGTCTTCGCTGCCGTCGGCATTCGCGGCGCTGCTGGTCACCGCTGTCGTGGTCACTGCCGTCGTGTTCGCTGCGCTCCTGGTCACCGCAGTCGTGGTCACCGCCGTCGTCTTCACGCTGTCGCCGTCGGTCCGCCGTTGTCGTGTTCACTGCAGCGTCTTCGCCGTGGTCGTGGTCGCCGTTGTCGCGTTCGCCGTTGTCGAGGTCGCCGTTGTCGGGTGCACCGTGGTTGCGGTCGCCGTGGTTGCGATCGCCGTGGTTGTGTTCGCTGCTGTCGGCGGTGCGCGGTGCCTGATCGGGGTGTGGATTGGTGGTCGGACTGGTTGCGGGGTGTCCGGCGGAGTCCGCAGGCGATCCTCGTCAGGTGTCCGACATGTCCTGCGCTGGAACCGGTTCACCGGTTTCGGGGTGGTCCAGGAGGTCGGTGAGGTCGACGTAGCCGTGGGTGAGCAACTGGTCGGCGATGTCGTGCCAGGCGTCGACACGGCGGGCCGCGACCGGGCGGTCGTCGTCGGCGCCGGTCTTGTCGGCGAGCAGATCGGCCAGGGTGAAGATCGACAGGGCGGCCTCGGCGGGCGCGTTGGCCCGGACCGAGGCCATCCCGTCGGGCAACGACCGCAGCACCAGTTCCCGGTCACGTTGGGCTTTGCGTTCCCGGTTCTCCGCGGCGTGCGGGTCGGCGGCGATGACCGCCCGGTCCAGCAGGCCACGCAGGTTCCCGGTGGACCGGTCCTCGGCGATCGGCAGGATCCGGTCCTGCACCGCTTCCCGCAGCGACGGGCTGAGCGGGGCGGTCCGTTCGGCGATCAGCAACGCCCGGCCGCGGTCGATCCGACCGTCCGCCAACGCGGTCACCGTCGCGGGCAGACCGTCGCACAGGTCCTGGGCCTTGCGGACCCGGGTACCGGCGGTGATCGGTGAGATCTGCAACGCCGCCGCGACTTCCGCCGCCGCCAGCGACGCCGCCCGCTCCTGCACCAGGGTTTCCACGGTGTCCAGGTCGATCTGCCCGTCCGAGCCCCGACCCTGCCCGCCCTTGTCCATCAACTCGGCGACCAGTTCGGAGACGTCACCGGCGCGGCCGGGGCGGGCGAACTCGGTGAGCAACCCCATCTGCCGGGCCGCCAGCAGCGACATCGCCTTTTCCGACGCCACGATCGCGTCGACCAGTTCCGCACCGAGTAGGGCACCGGGGTTCACCTGCGCGACCGCGCGTCAACGATTCGGGACAGCCGGAGTCCGGCGGCGAGCTCGGACCAGGGGCGGGAGCGCGGGTCATTCGCTGTTGGCCTACTACCGGGCCGGTGCGGAATGGTGGTCCGTCGCGCTCATCGCCCCCACCCCCGATCGCTGACCCGTGTAGATACATGTTCGATTCTACTATGATGAGCAGGTGCTATGCAAGGCTCGCGAGGGACTCATTTCGTCCGGGCATCGCCTGGGTTGCGGACCGGGGAAGGATGCGTGCGTGAACCGCACTTGTGGGGCTGGTCCGGGTCGACCCCCGTCGGCGCGGTTCTATTGACCCCGTCCGGTGGGCGGAATGATTCGCGTGAACGGCGCACTCGGAGGGCACCGGGTCGGGTCGAACCCGTCAGGCAGGGCAGGCAGGTCCTCTGAGCGCAATTCTCCGGCCACCAGCTCCCAGGCCGCAATCTGTAGCGGGTCCACCCTCACCGTTGGAAGATTAGCAACCGGGGGTTGCCGGCCGATGCGTCCGCGGCGGTCGTTCAGCTCGGCAACTGATGACCGACCGCCATTCGGCAGATCTCGCGCGGTGGCCTGACAGGACCCAACGCTCAGATGTAGATCGCCGGGTCGTCGGCGTACCCGACGTCCGGCAGCGACCCGGGATCGGGCGGATCTTCGCCGGGATGCCGACGGCGATGTAGTCGGCCGGCACGTCGGTGATCACGACGGCGTTCGCGCCGATCTGCGCGCCGTCACCCGATCTGCACCGGCCCGAGGACCTTGGCACCGGCACCGATCGTCACGCGGTCGCCGAGCGTGGGGTGGCGCTTGCCGCGACGCATCGACCTGCCGCCCAGGGTGACCCCGTGGAACAGCAGCACGTCGTCGCCGACCTCCGCCGTCTCGCCGATCACCACGCCCATGCCGTGATCGATGAACAACCGGCGGCCGAGTTGCGCGCCGGGGTGGATCTCCACCCCGGTGACCGAGCGCACGGTCTGGGAGAGCAGCCGGGCGAGCAGCCGCAGCGAGGGCACCTGCCACAGCCGGTGCGCCAACCGGTGGACCCAGATCGCGTGCACACCCGGGTACCCGAGCGCGATCTCGACGCAGCGACCGCGCCGCCGGGTCGTGCGATTGCGGGCCGCCTCGAGGTCCTCGCGGAGCACGCGCGAGGACCGCCCGGATGCCGGCCATCAGTCCATCAGATCTGCGTACAGCACCGAGGAGAGGTACCGCTCGCCGAACGACGGGCACGATCACCACGATCAGCTTGCCGGCGTTCTCCGGGCGCTTGGCCACCTGGATCGCGGCGTGCGATCGCCGCGCCCGGAGGAGATGCCGACCAGCAGGCCCTCCTCCTTGGCGGCGCCGGCGGGCCACCGCGACCGCGGTCTCGGCGTCGACGTCGATGACCTCGTCGTAGACCGTCCGTGTCGAGGATCTCGGGGACGAAGTTGCGCGCCGATGCCCTGGATCTTGTGCGGGCCGGGCGCGCCGCCGTTGAGGATCGGCGACTCCGCGGGCTCGACCCCGACGATCTGCACGCCGGGCTTGCGGGCCTTGAGCACCTGGCCGACGCCGGTGATGGTGCCGCCGGTGCCGATGCCGGCGACGAGGATGTCGACCGCGCCGTCGGTGTCGTTCCAGATCTCCTCGGCGGTGGTGCGGCGGTGGATCTCCGGGTTGGCCTCGTTGGCGAACTGCCGCGCCAGGATCGCGCCCGGCCGCTCGGCGGCGATCTCCTCGGCCTTGTCCACGGCGCCCTTCATGCCCTCCGACGCCGGGGTGAGGATCAGCTCGGCGCCGTAGGCGCGCAGCAGCGCGCGGCGCTCCTTGCTCATGGTCTCCGGCATGGTCAGCACCACGTGGTAGCCGCGCGCGGCGCCGACGAAGGCCAGCGCGATGCCGGTGTTGCCGCTGGTCGCCTCGACGATCGTGCCGCCGGGCGGCAGCTCGCCCGACCGCTCGGCGGCGTCGATGATGGCGACGCCGATGCGGTCCTTGACCGAGCTGGCCGGGTTGTAGAACTCGAGCTTGGCCACGACCGTCGCGCGCGGCGCCGTCGGTGATCTTGTTGAGCCGCACCAGCGGCGTGTTGCCGATCAGCTTGGTGACGTCGTCGTAGATCTTTGCCATGAATCCTCCAGTGCCGATCGGGCGTGCGGGTGAACCTCGAGGGCCTGCAACGGCCTCGATCAAACCCGGCAGTTCGGCCCGCCGTTGCTGCCTTCTGGGTTGTCTTCTGGCGCAGCCGGATGTCGTTGCAGGCCTCGCACACCGATGCCGGGATCAGGCCGATCGCCTGCAGCCGGGCGAAGATGGCGCAGCCAAGGCAGAAGCCGAACACCGATTCCAGCGTTGCCGCGATGGTGATCAGCCCGACCAACACCCACGACACCGTCGGCGCACCCAGGTAGAACGCGACCAGCGCGCCCACCGACAGCGTCGCTCCGATGGCCTGCGCGAAACGCTTGGGCGGGCCGGGCACCAGCTTGGGCGGCCCGAAGCGGGGCGCGATCACCTTGGTGGCCAGCTGCCCGAACGGCGAGAATCGCGGGCCGGAGGCCACCCTGGCGACGAACCCGAGAGCCAGCGGCCAGAGCAGCCACGGTGTGCGGAAGACCAGCGTGGCGATGCACAGCAGCACCACCATGCCGGCGACCGACCGCGCCGCATACTCGTTGACCGGGTTCGGGAACGTCAGGAGCTTCTTCATGGCACTTCTCAACTGACCTCTCGCAGCGTGCCGGAGGCCACGTCGTACACGAAGCCACGCACCGAATCCTTGATCGGGATGGCGGGCTCGGCATGGATCCGGCCGATGTTCTGGCGGACGTCGGCGTCCAGGTCGGTGAAGGCCTCTGCCGCCCAGGTCGGCTTCACGCCGGTCTCGGCCTCGATCGACTGCCTGAACACGTCGTCGGTGAACGTCAGCATCCCGCAGTCGGTGTGGTGGATGAGGATGATCTCGGTGGTGCCCAGCAGGCGCTGGCTGATGGCGAGCGAGCGGAGCTCGTCCTGGGTGACGATGCCGCCGGCATTGCGGATCACATGCGCGTCGCCCTCCGAAAGGCCCAGTAGCCCGTACACGTTCAGCCGGGCATCCATGCAGGCCACCACGGCCACATGCTTGGCAGGCGGCAGCGGGAGGTCGCCCTTGTCGAAGGAATCGGCGTACTGCTCGGAGTTGCGGACGAGTTCGTCGGTGATGGTCATGAAAGGGCTCTTTCAGGCAGGCTGGGTGTGGGGACGCGAAAACCGCGGGTCGAACTCGGGATTCAGCGGTTACCGCAACACAGAGCCGTGCTGATGCGCATGTGGTCGACGTGCCGACGACGGACCAGCACGCGGTCGGCCTGGCAACAGGCCTTCATCGCGGTGCGCATGACCTCGACAATCGTCACCCGTTCGGCCGTTGTCAACTTTGCCCACGGTGCGACGGTTAAGCTCGCCGCGAGTTGCGCGCCCCACCCCGAAGCCGCACCCCGAAAGTTGGCCACCATCACATGGGTATCGAGTTCGCCCAGTCGCAGCGATCACGTCTGGGCATCGAGTGGGAAATCGCCTGCGTCGACCGTCGGAGCGGCGAACTGAGCCCGGCGGCGCCGGACCTGCTCGCCCGGATCGGTGCTCCGCAGGGCTTTCCGCATGTGACGAACGAGCTGCTCACCAACACGGTGGAGATCGTCACGGCCCCGCATCACCGAGCCAGGAACGCCGTCTCCGATCTCACCCGGCTGGTCGAGCAGGTGATCGGCTACGCCGAACCGCTCGGCGTGGAACTGATGTCGGCCGGCACTCACCCGTTCAGCCAGTGGTTCCAGCAGCAGGTCACCCCTGGTAAGCCACCGCTACGACACCCTGATCGACCGCACCAGGTGGTGGGGGCGGCAGATGATGATCTGGGGCGTGCACGTGCACGTGGCCGTGGAGGACCGCCGCAAGGTGCTGCCGATCATCGACGGCCTGTTGACCTACCTGCCGCACTTCCAGGCGCTGAGTGCGTCGAGCCCGTTCTGGTCCGGTGAGGTGACCGGCTACGCCTCGAACCGGGCGCTGATGTTCCAGCAGCTGCCGACGGCCGGCCTGCCGCCGCAGTTCGCCGAATGGGAGCAGTACGAGGGCATGGTCGCCGACATGCTGCACACCGGCGTCATCGACGAGCTCGGTGAGCTGCGCTGGGACATCCGACCGTCGCCGCGGTGGGGCACCATCGAGGTGCGGACCTTCGACGGCATCTCCACGTCCAGGGAGATCGGCGCGATTGCCGCGCTGACCCAGTGCCTTGTCGAGTTCTTCTCCCGCGAACTGGACGCCGGGCGTCAGGTCCCCACCCTGCAGCCGTGGTTCGTCCGCGAGAACAAGTGGCGGGCCGCTCGGTACGGCATGGACGCCATCATCATCCAGAACGCCGCCGGTGACGAGCGGCTGGTCACCGAGGATCTGGACGAGCTGCTGCCCATGCTGGCGCCGGTCGCGCAGTCGCTGGACTGCACCGCCGAACTGGAGAACATCCGCGACATCGTCGCCCGCGGCGCCAGCTACCAGCGCCAGCTCCTGGTGGCCGCGGCGAACGACGGCAGCCTGAAGGCCGTGGTGTCGTCGTTGGTGCGCGAGCTGCGCGACGGTCAGCCCGGCTGAATGGCGGTCACCCGACCGTGAAGCTGGCCGACTGGTCGGCGTCGGAGCTGTTGCCCACGTAGACCTCGATGGTTCCGGTCTCGACGACGAACTTGGCCTGGTTGTCGTAGAAGCCGACGTCGGCGGTACCGAGAGTGAAGGTCACCGTCGTGCTCTGGCCCGCATCCAGCGTCACCCGGCGGAATCCGCGCAGCCTGCGCACCGGCTGCGCGATGCTGGCCACCGGGTCGTGCAGGTAGAGCTGGACGACCTCGTCGCCGGCCACCGCGCCGGTGTTCTGTACATCGACGCTGACCTGGATGCGGCCGCCGCGGCGCTGCATCGTCGGCGAGCTGAGCCGCGGCGCGCTGATCGTGAAGGTGGTGTAGCTCAGGCCGAACCCGAAGCTGTACAGCGGACCGCTGGGCAGGTCCAGGTACTTCGACGTGTACTTGTTGGCGGGGTCGGCGGGCCGTCCGGTGTTCAGGTGGTTGTAGTAGATCGGGACCTGGCCGACCGCGCGGGGGAACGACACCGGCAGCTTCCCACCGGGATTGACCTGGCCGAAAAGGATGTCCGCCACGGCGTTCCCGCCCTCGACCCCTGGGGCCCACGCCTCCAGGATCGCGGTCGCGGTGTCGTGGGTGGACTGCAAGGTCAGCGGCCGTCCGTTGAAAAGCACGACGACGACCGGCTTTCCGGCCGCAACCACCGCCGCGAGCAAGCCCTCCTGCACACCGGGCAGATCGATGTTGCTGCGGGCCGATGCCTCGCCGCTCATCGCTGCGCTCTCGCCGAGGGCCAGCACGACCACATCCGCCGCTGCGGCGGCGTCGGCTGCCGCCTGGAATCCGCTGGTGTCGTCGGACTCGATCTCGCAGCCCTGCGCGAAGCTGACCGCCGACGGATCGCTGACGGCCGCCTTGATCCCGTCCAGCACCGTCACCGGCGGTGTGGTGGCTGCGCCGGTGCCCAGGCCGGACCACGTGCCGTTCAGGTCGTAGGTCGCGGTGGCCAGCGGGCCGATCACCGCGACACGCGCCCCGCGGGACAGCGGCAGCAGGGCGTTGTCGTTCTTCATCAGCACCATCGACCGGCCGGCCGCCGCCCGTGCGCTCGCCCTTGCCGCATCCGAGACGGCGATGACCTCGGTCGATTCGTCGACATACGGGTGCTCGAACAGGCCGAGTGCGAACTTCACCCGGAGGATCCGGCGGACCGCGTCGTCGATCTCCCGCCGGGTGATCCGGCCCTGCGCCAGCAATTGGCTGCCGAAATCCACGTAATTGGTGGACACCATTTCCATGTCGACCCCGGCGGTGATCCCGGCCGCGGCGGCGTCGGCACCGTCCCCGGCCACCCCGTGCAGGATCAACTCCTGGATGCCGGTGTAGTCGCTGACCACGAACCCGTCGAAACCGAATGCGCCCTTGAGGATCTCGCGCAGCACATAGGCGTTCGCGTGCGCCGGTACGCCGGAGATCGCGTTGAACGACGCCATGACGGTCGCGACACCGGCCGCCACCGATGCCTTGAACGGCGGCAGGTAATGGTTGTGCAATTCCTGGATCGAGACGTCCACCGTGTTGTAGTCCCGGCCACCCTCAGCGCCGCCGTAGGCGACGTAATGCTTGGCACAGGCCGCCAATTTGTCCTGCGCCGAATAGTCCTTGCCCTGATAGCCCTTCACTTTCGCGACGGCGAGCTGGGTGGCCAGGTACGGGTCCTCGCCGGCGCCCTCGGCGATCCGGCCCCAGCGCGGTTCGTGGGTGACGTCCATCATCGGCGCGTAGGTCCAGGTGATGCCGCTGCGCCTGGCCTCCGCCGCGGAGATCACCGCGTCAGTGCTGGCGACCCCGGGGTCGAAGCTGGACGCCTGGCCCAGTGGGATCGGGAAGTTGGTGGTGTACCCGTGGATGACGTCGAGGCCGAAGATCAGCGGGATACCGAGGCGGGTGTGCTGCACGGCCAACCGTTGCAGCTCGTTGAGCTTGGCCGCGCCGACCACCGAGAACACTCCGCCGCACGGATGGGCACCGGCCAGCGACTGCTGCGCGAGTTCCGGGGTGTTGATCAGTTGGAGCTGGCCGAGCTTTTCCTCGAGCGTCATCCGGCGCAGCAGCGCGCTGACGCGCCGCTCGGCGACGCTGTTCTCGGGGGTTTGCGTCGGCGCCGGCGGAGCCGCCACCGCGGTCGGTGCGCCGAGCAGGGACGCAGAGATCGCCCCGACCGCGGTTCCACCGAGCCCGACCAGGGCGGACCGGCGGGACAGCTGATGATCGGTCATCGTTGACTCCTCACGGCAGATGATCCGACAGTCTGCTCCCGGAGGGACCGCTTGGCGAGGGGTGTCGAGGGACTACTTTTGAGCCGTGAATCAGGCGCCCGCGACTCCCCCCAATGACGACAAGGACTGGACCTGGGTCATCCGGGAGCCGTGCCAGGAGTGCGGGTTTGACCCCACCACGGTCAGCACCGCGCAGCTGGCGGACGCCCTGCGCGACGCCGCGGAGCGGTGGCAACAGGTGCCGCAGCTGCCGGGCGCCGACCGCAGGCCGAGCCCGCGGGTGTGGTCACCGCTGGAATACGCCGCGCATGTGGTCGACGTCTACACGATCATGGGCGACCGCGCGGAGCTGATGCTGACCGAGTCGGAACCGACCTTCCCGAACTGGGACCAGGACGCCACCGCGCTGGAGAAGCGTTACTGGGAAGCCGATCCGGTGGTCGTTGCCGCCGACATCGCCGCAGCCGCGGATCGCACGGCCGGAGTGTTCGGCGCCGCGTCCGCCGAACAGTGGCAGCGGATCGGGTACCGATCGAACGGCGCGGTGTTCACGGTCCGAACGCTCGGGATCTACTGCCTGCACGACCTGGTGCACCACTTGCACGACGTCAGCCGACCGTGATCGCGTCCAGCAGCCGTCGCAGGAACTCCGAGGCCATCACCGGCGGGTAGCTGTTCGGCTTTCCGATCGGCGGTTGCAGCGCCTGGACCATGGTGTCCCAATTGGCCTCGTAGAAGAACACCAGCGACACCAGGTCCTCGTCCGGTGCGTCCGCCTGCGGTGGGAGCACCCGGTGCCGGTTGGACTTCCAACGGTCCCCACTCCAGCGGGCCAGCAGGTCGCCGGTGTTGATGGTGAACGCCTCCGGGTGGTACGGCGCGTCCTCCCAGTCGCCGTCGGGACTCCAGACCTGCAGACCGCCCTTGCCCGGCTCCCGGTCCAGGATGGTGAAGGTGCCGAAGTCGGTGTGCGGGCCGATCCGGAACTGGCCGTCCGCGGGTGGCCCGGCCAGCGTCATCGGCGGGTACCAGTTGATATTCATGGTGTAGGTGGAGTGGCCGGTGTGCCTGGTGAAGAATTCCGGCGCCTGGCCCAAGGCGACCGCCGCGATGGTCAGCAATTCGTCGGCCAATGCGCGCATCCGGGCCAGGTAGCCGGTGACGCATTCCCGAAGCTCGACGATCTCGGCGGGAAACACGTTGTCCGGGAACCAGTACGCGTCGACGTCCGGGATTCCGGTCTTGGTGTCGGCCCCCACCGCAAAGGACTCCTTCAGATCCGGTGGGGTCGGAGTGCCCTCGGCGTACCCGTTGGCCTCGACACCGGGCGGGAGCCAGCCGCGCCCGCCCACCGTCACCGCGTACGCCTGCTTGACCTCGGCCGGGAGGGCGAAGAATTGCCGTGCCGCCGCGCGCACCCTGGCCCGCTCGTCGGCGGTGACGCCGTGCCCCGTCAACAGGAAGAATCCCACCGACTGCAGAGCCTGGTCGACCTGGTCGGCGACGGCTCGCCGGTCCTGTTCGGAACCGGCGAACCACGGCGTCAGATCGATCGTCGGAACGCTGCCCATGGCGCGCGCCGTCAGTGCCGCGCCTCGAAGGATTCGACAGCGGGGTCGAACGTGATCGGGCCCGCCAACGGCCGGTACAGCAGCGCGTAGATGCCGAACGCCAGGACGAAGCCGACCTCGAAGGTGATGTCGCCGATCCCCGGCAGCGCGGTCGGCACCATGCCGACGTACTGGGCCTGGTTGGAGAACAGCCAGATGGAGACCACCGCGCCGACCAGCATGGCGATCGGTCCGGCCCAGTTCCGGTACTTCGCATCGAAGGTGACCAGCTCCCCCACCCGGAAGCGTCGGAGCACCCGGTCGGCGAAGACGACGCCCAACCACGGCCCGATCCAGTACGCGATCACCAGCAGGAAATTCTCGTAGCTGCCGATGTTGTCGATGCCGATCACCGCGACCAGGAAACCGGCGGTGCCCATCACGATGGCCATCGCCGCGCGCGAGGACTTGGTCGGCAACTTGATCCCCATGGCGGTGAACGACAGTGCGCTGGAATAGATGTTCAGCGCGTTGGCCGCGATGGCGCCCAGGCAGATCGCCAGCAGGGTGAGCTTTTCCAGCCAGACCGGCAACAGACCCGTGTACGAGGCGACGGGGTTGTCGAAGTTCCAGTCGGCGCCGCCGACCGCGGTGACCGCCGCCGCGCCCACCGTCTCCAGCAGCACGCAGGACGCGAACAACCCGACGGCGGCGAACAGCCCGGCGGAGCGGCCCGAACCGGGCTTGAGGTACCGGGTGTAGTCGGAGGCGTAGGGATTCCAGCCGGCCGCGTAGCCGAACGTCGCGGCCAGCGCGATCCAGAAGCCGCCAGGCACCGGCTCGCTGGGTGCGCCGGGGTGCGCCTTGGACAGGATCAGCACCGCACCGATCACGAAGACCACCGCAAGCAGCGGGAAGGCGAACCGCTCGAACAGCTGGATCAGGTTGTGCCCGAAATACGCGATCACCAGCATCGCCGCGACGACGATGACCAGGGACAGGTATTTGTTCAGGCCGGTGAGCGCAGCCAGCGCCAGCCCGCCGCTGACGCTGTTCACCGCGAACCAGCCGATACCGGCGGTCAGCGAGTTCAGCCCGGCGGGCAGGAAGTTGCCGATGAACCCGAAACCTCGCCTGCTCAGCACCATCTGGCATTGGCCGGTGGTCGGGCCCCAACTGGACAGCACGCCGTGCGACGTGGCCCCGAGGGCGGTTCCCAGCACGATCGCGAGGACCGCCTGCCAGAACGTCAACCCGAAGAACAGTACGCAGATGACGCCGACGAAGACCGTGGCGAATTCCAGGTTGGGCGACGTCCACGTCCAGAGCAGCTGGATGGGGCGGCCGTGCCGCTCCGCGAGCGGGATGGCCTCGGCGCCACCGGGCTCGACGGCGGCGACCTTCGCGCCGTAGTGACGATCGGTGGGAGCAATCTCGGTGGTTGCCATGGGGGGAATGCTCTAGTGGCCGATGTTCGGCAACAAGGTCGTTCATGTCAACTTTGTGTTTCCAAACGACGGGCCGATCGCTGGGCCGGCCGAGCGGTCGGCCGGCCCGTTGGTCACCGCCTGTGCTTGTTTGCCGGTGATCAGTCGGAAATTCGGAGGCCGAACAGGTGGCACGCGATAGTGCCGGCGGAATTCCTGGCCCATCCGTCGCCCTGTCCGGAACGAACAGGTGATGAGCGGCCCGAAAAGCGCCGGCCGCCAGAGGCAGGGAGAGGCCCATGAAGGACTGGTCACGTCGAAACCTGTTACGCAGCACCGCGGGAGCCGCGCTCGGTGTCGCGGTCGCGGTGCCGATGACCGCGCTGAGCGGGACCGCGGGAGCCGCCGAGCCCGCTGCGTCGGCCGGGTCCGCGGGGTCCGCTGGGTCCGCGGGGTTGGCGGGGTCTGCGGGGTTGTCCGGGCCGGTGATGTTCTGCGTGCACGACGCCGAGCGCGGTGAGGTCTCGATCCTGCACGGCGCGGACGAGGTGATCGTCACCGATCGCCGGCTCGTCGATCGCATCCTGCACGCCGCCGTCTCACAGCTCGCCTGAAAGGAAACCGCCATGTCTTCCCACCGCGAGGCGCCGGAGATCTCCAAGGATCCCGTGGCCGACAACACCGACACCTACGCCTTTGTCAGCCCCGATCGCCCGGACACCGTGACGATCATCAGCAACTACATCCCGCTCGAGGACCCCGCCGGCGGCCCGAACTTTTTCGAGTTCGGCGACGACGTGCTGTACCGGATCAACATCGACAACACCGGCGACGGGCGCGCGGACATCGCCTACGAGTTCCGGTTCCACACCACGATCCGCAATCCGAACACCTTTCTGTACAACACCGGCCCGATCGATTCGCTGAGCAGCGCGAACTTCAACCGGCCGCAGACCTACACGCTGACGGAGGTTCGCGGCGGTCGCCGCACGGTGCTGGGCGCCAAGCTGCCCACGCCGCCGTGCAATATCGGGCCACGATCCACCCCGAACTACCCCGCCCTGGCCAATGCGGCCATCAACAAGGTCGGCGACGGCGTGCGGGTGTTCGCCGGGCAGCGGCTTGACGGGTTCTACGTCGATCTCGGGTCGGTGTTCGACCTCGCAGTCCTGCGGCCGTTCCAGAACCTGCATGCGATTCCGACGCCGGCTGCGCCCGGAGTGAATGCGTTGCGGGCGTTCAACGTGCACACCATCGCGATCCAGGTGCCGATCACCCAGCTGACCCGGAACAGCTACCGGCCGTCGAACGTGATGGATCGCCGGTCGGTGATCGGCGTCTGGGCCTCGGCGTACCGGCAGAAGAGCCACTACCAGGACGAAATCCGGCAGCACTGGACGGGGCCGTTCACTCAGGTATCCCGGCTGGCGAACCCGTTGTTCAACGAGGTGATCGTGCCGATGAGCCAGAAGGACCGGTGGAACCGACTGGCCCCCTACCAGGACTCGCAATTTGCCAAATACGTTGCCCAGCCGGAACTCGCCCGGCTGCTGCCGGTGCTCTATCCCGGCGTCTTCCCGCACCTGGCTGCGCTGACCGCCGACCGCGCCGACCTGCTGGCCATTCTGCTGACGGGCATTCCGCAGGGGCTGATCCCAGGGTTCCAGAATTACACCGGGAAGACCCAGGCCGATCTGCTGCGGCTCAACGTGGCGATCCCGCCCAGCCCGAGCCCGCACATCAACGGCATCCTGGCCGGTGACCTCGCGGGATTCCCCAACGGGCGCAGGGTGTTCGACAA
The DNA here is from genome assembly GCA_963709895.1 of uncultured Actinomycetota bacterium. Lineage (GTDB taxonomy): Bacteria > Actinomycetota > Actinomycetes > Mycobacteriales > Nakamurellaceae > Nakamurella. The sequence continues at coordinate 47,969 of CAVPYD010000030.1, forward strand.
CGTGGTGGCGATCGAACTGCGGGCGGTGGCCGGTGCGACGTATCCGCTCGTCGATCCGACGTTCGCACCCGACGCGGCGTCTGGGGTGCTGACCGACCTCACCGACGGCCCCAATCCGCCGGACACGGTGAGCTATCTCAACACGTTCCCCTATCTGGATCACCCGGTCAGCGGGTATCGGGCCGTGCCACTGTCGGCGTCGGCATGAGCGACACAGCCACCCATCCGCACCCGCACGTTTCCGCGGAAACGTATCCACATGTCCATGGCGGGCCGCCGGTCCTCGACATCGGTGGTGACATCGGCGCTCTGGTGGCGACCATGGACAGTGCGGCCGCCGGTACGGAATTGCACCTGCGGTCGGAACACCAGCCGCCGATCTTGATCCACACCGGCGTGTGGCACCGCGGGGACGGGGAGGTGACCGCCGCGGTGTTCGCCGAACTGCGCGAGGGGACCTACCGGGTGCTCGAGCCGACCGGCGGCACGTTGATGTCCGTCGACATCGTCGGCGGTGCGCTCACCACGGTCGACCTGCGGAGCTCACCCCCTCACGCTCGGCGCGGCACATCACCGACACCGAATCCAGGCTGAACCGCTCGCCGCGCCACCCCGGCCGGATCCGGTCGGGGTGCGGACCGGGATGGCGGCGTCCAGCGCGGGTTACGGTGCGACGATGAGTAATCGATGGCTGAGTAATCGATGGCTGAGTAATCGATGACGGTGAAAACGGTGGCGCAGAAGCTGCTGATCAAACCGGGCACCACGCTGTGACTCGCCGAATTCGGCATGCGCCCGATCAGCCAGGTGTCCATCGACGATGTCTGGTCGGCGCTGCGGTTCCGGGTGCTCAAGGCCGGCGAGGCACCGTTCACCGGGGGCTAACGGGTGGTCGGCAGCTTCTTCGGCGGGAGCGGGAAGAATCCCGACGTCCGCGCGACATAGTCGGCGTAACCGGGTCTGGTGGATGACATCCGCTTCTCGGTCAGCGCCTTGCCGGTCTTGGCCGTCAGCAGCCAGACCATCAGCACCGGCGACAGGATCGTCAACCAGCCGACCCAGGTCCACGACACCATCAGAAAGATCCCGACCCAGACGCAGGCGTCACCGAAGTAGTTGGGATGCCGGGTGTACCGCCACAGGCCGCGGTCCATCAGCTGGCCCTTGTTGGCCGGGTCCTTCTTGAACGCGGCCAGCTGACCGTCACCGACTGCCTCGAAGAACACCCCGACCAGGTACACCGCCACCCCGAGCCAGATCACCCAGCCCGCCGGGCCGGGCAGCACCATGGCCAGCTGGACGGGCAACGAGACGAACCACATGGTCAGGCCCTGCGGTACCTGCACCTTCCTGACGATGACGCCGGGACCGTTGGCGTCGGCCAGCATCTCCTCGTAGCGCGGGTCCTCGGGCAGCCCCTTGTTCCGGAACAGGATGTAGCCGCCCAGCCGCAGTCCCCAGACGACGACCATCGCCAGCACCAGCCAGCGCAGCGTCGGATCGCCGTTGCCGAGCGAGACCAGGAAAGCCACCACCGCGATGACGGCGAATCCCGGCCCCCAGATGGCGTCGATGATCGAGTACTTGCCGGTGGACCTGCCGATCGCGAACGAGACCGCCATCACCACCGCGACAGCGGCCAGCGAGCAGGCCAGCACCGTCAGGAACACGCCCGTGGGGAACGTCATGCCGCCATTGTGCGCGGCCGGACCTTTGCATCCTGACCAAAAGTCATTAGCCTGACTAACGAGCTGTCCTGGGGAGCGTGATCGGAGGGTAGAGAGGCATGTCGTCAACGTCCGCGTCGTCAACGTCCGCGGTGCACGAAAGGCGGGTGGCGCTCGGCGTCACCACCGTCGGCATCCTGGCTGCCACCCTGAACGCGTCCATCCTGTTGATCTCCCTGCCGGCGATCTTCGGCGGTCTCGGCCTGGATCCGCTGGCACCCGGCAACATTTCGCTGCTGCTGTGGATGCTGATGGGCTACCTGCTGGTCACCGCGGTGTTGGTGGTGACGTTCGGCCGGCTCGGTGATCAGTACGGCAGAGCCCGGCTGTTCAACCTGGGGTTCGCGATCTTCACCGCAGGGTCCATCGCCTGCGCGCTGATTCCCAGTACCGGGTCCGCCGGCGCCTGGGAACTGATCGGGCTGCGGGTCTTTCAGGGCATCGGCGGCGCCATGCTGACCGCCAACTCGACGGCCATCATCGCCGATGCCTTCCCGCCGGACCGTCGCGGATTCGCCCTCGGGGTCAATCAGGTGGCGGGGCTGGCGGGGTCGTTCCTCGGCCTGATCATCGGTGGCGTGCTGTCCGAATGGCACTGGCGGGCGGTCTTCTGGGTCAGCGTGCCCGTCGGGTTGTGGGGCACCTGGATGGGCTACCGGCACCTGCACGACGGGCCACGGGACCGGTCCAGGAAGGTCACCATCGACTGGTGGGGCAACCTGACGTTCGGCCTCGGGCTGATCGCGCTGCTGGTCGGCATCACCTACGGCTTGCAGCCGTACGGCGGGCACACGATGGGCTGGACCAGCCCCACGGTGCTGGGCGGCCTCGGGATCGGCGTGCTGCTGCTGGTCGCGTTCGTGGTGATCGAGAACCAGGTGCCCGAACCGATGATCAACATGAAGCTGTTCAAGATCCGCGCGTTTGCGGCGGGCAACATCGTGAACCTGCTGGCCTCGATGGCCCGCGGCGGCCTGCAGTTCATCCTGATCATCTGGCTGCAGGGCATCTGGTTGCCGTTGCAGGGCTACGCATTCGACCAGACGCCGCTCTGGGCAGGCATCTACATGCTGCCGCTGACCGTCGGGTTCCTGGTGGCCGGCCCCATCTCCGGCGCGCTGTCCGACCGGTTCGGGGCCCGGGTGTTCGCCACCGGCGGGCTGCTCATCCAGGCGGCAAGCTTCCTCGGCCTGATGCTCATCCCGGCGAACTTCTCCTACCCGATGTTCGCTGCGCTGTTGGCCGTCAACGGCATCGGGTCGGGCCTGATGGCCGCCCCCAACTCGGCGGCCATCATGAACTCGGTGCCGCCCGACGAGCGCGGAGCCGCGTCCGGCGTGCGGGCGACCGGGATGAACGCCGGCATGGTGCTGTCGATGGGTGGGTTCTTCTCGCTGATGGCGATCGGCCTGGCCAACGCGCTGCCCTCGGCCATGTATCACGGCCTCACCTCGCTCGGTGTGACGACGACTGCGGCGCAGACCATCTCGCAGACCCCGCCGGTGGGCACGTTGTTCGCCGCGTTCCTCGGCGCGAACCCGATCGAGCAGCTGATGCTGGCCGTCGACCCGAGCCAACTGCAGACCGGCGGTGGCGCGGACGTGGCCACCCTCACCGGTCAGACATTCTTCCCGACGCTGATCTCCGGGCCGTTCCAGGACGGCCTCCAAGTGGCGTTCAGCGTCTCCATCGCCATGCTGCTGATCGCCGCGGTCGCCTCGCTGTTCCGCGGCGGGAAGTACGTCCACCCCGGAGACCAGGGCGAGCGAGCACACGAGTCGATCGCGCGGGCGATGGCCCTCGCTCAACCCTCCCAGCCGCGGCGGGACGGCTCCAGATAGGCCTGACCGGACTCGTCCGGCCGCACGGCCAGAATCTGGTCGACGCCCATCCGGTTCTCCGCGAAGGCCAACCCGCCGCCCACCAGGTACAGCCGCCAGACCCGAGCCCCGACCTCGCCGATCATCGCCACAACGTCGTCCCAGCGGCTTTCCAGGGTCCGCAACCAGGCCTGCGCGGTCCACTGATAGTGCTCGCGGAGCGCGTGCACGTCACGCACCTCCAGGCCGGCATCGGAGATCATCGACACCGTGCTGCCCACCGGCTTCATGTGCATGTCCGGTGCGATGTAGGTCTCGATGAACGCCCCGCCGCCGGCAGCCACCGAACCCCTGGACATCTGCTGGACCAGGGCGCGGCCTCCGGGCCGGAGCACGTCGTGCAGGATCCGGGCGAAGGCCGGGTACTCGGCATCGCCGACGTGCTCACCCATCTCAACGCTGGAGACCGCGTCGTAGGCACCCCGGTCGGCCGCCGTGGTGGCGATCTCGCGGTAGTCGGCCAGCCGGACGCTGGCCCGATCGCCCAGCCCGGCGTCGGCGATTCGCTTGCTGACGAACTCGTGCTGCGCGCGGGACAACGTCACGCCGGTGGACACGGCGCCGTAGCGCTCCGCCGCGTGGCACAGCAGCGAGCCCCACCCGCAGCCGATGTCCAGGTGCCGCCTGCCGCGGGCCAGGCCCAGTTTGCGGCAGATCAGGTCGAGCTTGGCGCGCTGCGCATCGGCCAGCGAACCGCCAGGGCCGTCCACGAAATACCCGCAGGAGTAGGCCATCGACTCGTCCAGCAGCAGCTGGTAGAACTCGTTGGACAGGTCGTAGTGGTGGGCGATCGCGGCACGGTCACGATCACGGGAATGACGGCGCCCGCGCAGCGACGCGGCCTGCCCCGGCGCCGGCGGCCGCCGGCCCAGTGCGCCCAGCCGGACCGCCGCGACCGCCAGCCGCGGGTAGCCGGCGAGGCCGAGCTTCGGCCGGGCAAGGCGGCCGCTGCGGTTGGCAGCCCACACCGTGGACAGGCCGGCTCCCAGGTCGCCGTCGACGTCGATGTCGCCGCTGATGTAGGCCTCGGCCAGGCCCAGCTCGCCCGGCGAGTAGGCCATTCGGCGGAGGGCTCTGCGGTTATTGATCACCAGAACCGGCTCGTCGGCTACCCCGCTCGCAGAGCCGCTGATAGAACCGTCCCAGGCCCGGATGCGGATCGGCAGCTCACCGCCGAGAACGGAGGACGCCAATGTCGACAACCGGTCGGCAGTAGTGGTCACCCGACCAGTTTGAACGATGGCGATGGTGCGCCCGCGATCGTGGCGCCGGCCGGGAAACCCCCGACCGGAGCCACGATCCGAGCGGACTGGACGCCGACCGCCGACAACACCCCCCTTGGCCCAAGCCTCGTCGGTGGAGCGGCATACAAAATCCAGCTGCGCTCCGCACATTAGAGATCGCGCGTCGACGTGAATATCATCCGTTCGAACGACAATCCAGACACCGGGGGGGACGGAGCGTGAACGAAAGTCCGGAAATCGCCGCGGCGAAGATCACCATCACGGCCGAGTCGCGCACCCGCCGGCTGATCGACCGCTACGCGGTGACGACCCGCTGGATCACCGCGCTGGCCGCAGCGGTGTTCTGCCTGCTCAGTCCCCGGGTGTCCGGGGCGCAGGTGCCGATCTGCCTGCTGGTGCTGGCGTGGGCCCTCTTCCGGTTGATCCGGCGGCGCCATCCCACCACCACGGTGCTGCTGGTACTGGACGTCATCGTGGTCTGTGGTGTCGGGCTCACCCAGCCCCTGACCAGCACCGCCACCGCCGTGCTCACCCAGACCGGTTTCGGGATCAACACCTGCAATCCCGCCAGCCTGACCTTCGCCTGGCGGCCACGGCGGGGGATCGCCGTGCTGCTCTGCTCGCTGGTGATCGCCAGTTATCTGATCGGAGCGGCGCTGGTCGAGGGCGTCGGTCCGCCGTGGACGCTGCCCGCCTGTTACCTGCTCCCGATTCAGGCGGCAGTCTCCCGCGCCCTGCTCGAGCTGGTCATCCCGGCGGCCAGGGCGGCGGACCGAGCGGCCGCGGCCCGGCGGGCGACCGCCGTCGCGCTGGAGGTCGCCACCGCGCGCCGCACGGCCGAGCGCGAGCACTGGGCCGTCCTGCACGACACCGCTGCCGCGACGCTGCTGATGGTCGGGGAAGGTGTCCCGCCCAGTGCGGACCGACGGATCCGCCGCCAGGCGGGCCGCGACCTGCTCACCCTGGGTGCGTCGGAGAACAGCTCCGGCCTGGTGGACGACCTGCAGCGGGTGGTCGGCGATTCGCCGTTACGGGTCGACCTGCGGATCTCCGGAGCGCCGCGCGCGCCGGAGCCGGTCGCGCTGGCGACCGCACGGGCGGTCGGCGAGGCCCTCACCAACGTGGAGCGACATGCCGGGGTCGATACCGCGACAGTGGCGGCCCGGACGGTCGCCGACGGGTTCGAAGTGGCGATCAGCGACAACGGAACCGGTTTCGCTGCTGGTGACACCGGGCGGGGGCTGCGCGAGTCGGTGATCGCGCGGATGGAGCGGGTCGGCGGCGAGGTCGACATCACGTCGGCACCGGGCCGGGGCACGGTCGTGGTGTTGCGCTGGCGGTCGTCATGACTGATGAACGCGGGCACCGCTGGTACCTGACGGCGTTCGGGATCGGCGTCTGCCTGGTCGCCGTGGTGAACACCCTGTCCACCTTCCCGTTCGCGGTGGCGGGCAACCCGGCGGGACTGCCGCTGAACCTGCTCTGCCTGGCCGTGTTCCTGGCCGCGACGGGTGCGTCAGCGCTGCGCATCGTGCGCGGCACGCAGTGGCGGGTGCTCGCCGCGGTCTGGATCGCAGCCGTGCTGGGGGCGTCGGCACTGCTCCGCTCCGCCCTCCCGGCGGACCAGATCGCGTCGCTTCCCGATTGGTCGCCCAGCCCACTCGGCTTCGTGGCACTGGCGGTGCTGCTCGGCCAGCGGGTGATCTTCATGGTGTGCACGCAGACCGCCAACGTGCTGATCGGCTTGGTCTGCCTGATCAACGGGGGCCTGCTCGACGTGGACACGCTGATCCGTTTCGGGTCCAACGCGGTGGGCATCTCGGTGTTCCAGATCGCCGGCGCACTGTTCTACCGCCAGCTGGAACAGGTGGCCAACGCGGCCGAACGCGATCAGCAGGTCCGGCAGGAACTGGACGCGCGGGATGCCACGGCCACCCAGCTGGCAGCCGACCGTGCGCAGCGATCCGGGGCGATCGAGGCGACCATCGTGCCGCTGCTGGGCGCGCTGGCCGACGGCACCGCCGACCCGCAGGACCCACAGGTGCGCACCGCCGCCAGGGTGGAGTCGGCGCGGATGCGGCGGTTGTTCGCCGAGATCGACGCCGTTGACGACCCGATGCTGCACGAGGTCCGGGCATCCATCCAGGCCGTCGAGCGGCTCGGGGTCGCGGTCGTGCTGGAAACCCGCGGGCAGGTCCCGCAGCTGCCGGTGGCGCTGCGCCGTGCTCTGCTCGAGACGCCGATGTCGACCCTGGCCAGCGCTGTCTCGTCGGCGCGAGTGGTCATCATCGCCGACGAGGACTCTGTGTCGGTGAGCGTGGTGACGGATGGTCCGCCTGGCCCGGAGCAACCGGACGGCGCCCGGTGGCACGTGCAGACCAGCACCACGACGGCGCAGGACGTCACCTGGACCCAGTCCGCCTGGACCCGATCCGAGGAGTCGCAACCGTGACCGGACCGATCAACGAACCGATCGACCCACCGATCGACCCACCGATCGACCCACCGATCAGCGGGCCCATCAGGGTGGCCATCGTCGACGATCATGACGTGGTGCACGCCGGGATCGAGGCCTGGTGCCGGGAGGCGGACCCGCCGATCGTCGTTGCCGCGTCCTACACCGACCCCGCCGAGCTCGACGCGGCGGCGCTGGCCGGGGTGGACGTGATCGTGCTCGACCTGCAGTTCGAGGAGAGCCGGTCCGGGCTGGATGTGTTGCGGCGCTTCGTGTCCGCCGGGCTCCGGGTGGTCGTCTACACGATGAGCACGGACGCCGCGACTGTGCTCACCTGCCTGGACTACGGGGCCGCCTGCTTCCTCACCAAGTCCGAGGGCAGGCGCCACCTGGTCGCGGCGATCCAGGCGGCGGCGGCCAACACCCCGTATCTCGGGCCGACCATGGCCGGTGCGATGGCCGACGATCGTCGCGAGGAACGGCCGGTGCTCTCCCCCCGCGAGCAGGAGGTGCTGCTGCACTGGTTCCGCACCGATTCCAAGCATCTGGTCGCGAGCGCGCTCTACATCAGCACCGCGACGGTGAACACTCATCTGGCCCGGGTGCGCACCAAGTACGCCGCGGTCGGCCGCCCGGCGACCACCAAGGCCGCGCTGATCGCCCGGGCCCTGCAGGACGGGCTGATCACCCTCGACGATGTGTGATCAAGGTGTGTGATCATCTCGGGGCGGCTCACCAGGGGAACACCCGCACGCCGGGCTGCAGCAGGGTGTGCACGACCAGGATGACGCCGCCGACCGCCAGCCCGTAGAGCGTCGACCCCACGAAGGCCCATCCGGTGAGCCCGGCGCGGCGGCCGGCCAGACCGCCCCAGAACCCCAGCGAGACCACGCCGAGCAGGACGTCCACCTGGATGGCCCTGGTGTAGCTCACGCCGAACGCGACCAGCACGAGCAGCACCGCCAACGGCGGCACCGCGATGAGCAGGAAGCGCGATTCCGTGACGAATACCGCCCGCCGCTCGCGGGCGCTCAGCGACGTGCCCAGCTCCACCCGGTGCGCCATCGCCGCGGCGAAAATGTGCGACATGAAGATGGCCAGCACCGGCCCGACGATGACACCGACCACGCCGCCCAGCGTCCGGTCCTCCCACCCGTCGTAGACGATCAGCACCGCCATCAAGGTGATGGTCGTGTACACAACGCGGTCCACCCGGATCGGCCATCGGCCCAGGTGAGGGGCACCGGGAGAGGTCATGAGCTGACAGTAGGGCTGTCACTCGGCCGACGCTCTCCCGACTACACCCGGGTCGTCACCTTGGACGGCCCCCGATGCGCCAGCTGGCTCTTGGTGGGCTTCGGCCGGATCGGCCACCAGGTGAACCAGCCCATGTCGATGGCCAGTGCGGGCACCAGCAGAGTGCGCACGATGAAGGTGTCCAGCAATACGCCGAACGCCACGATGAACGCGATCTGCGCCAGGAACAGGATCGGGATGACGGCCAGCGCCGCGAACGTCGCGGCCAGCACCAGCCCGGCGCTGGTGATCACCCCGCCGGTCACCCGCAGCCCGCGCATCACCCCGTCATGCGGGCCGTAGAACGCGACCTCCTCTCTGGCCCTGGTCATCAGGAATATCGAATAGTCGATACCCAGGGCGACCAGGAAGACGAACGCAAACAGTGGCACGGCGGGGTCGGCGCCCGGGAAATCGAAGACGTGGTTGAACATCAGCGCCGAGACCCCCAGCGCGGCACCGAACGACAGCACCGTGGCGACGGTCAGCAACAGGGCCGCGATCAGCGACCGCAGCAGCAGGATCAGCACCAGCAGCACGGCGAGCAGCACGGCCGGGATGATGACCTTCAGGTCGCGGGCCGAGGTGTCGACGGTGTCGATCTGGATCGCGGTGTTCCCACCGACCAGGATCTGGCTGCCGTACTCGGGGATCGCATGCACGGCCTCGCGCACGGCCCGGACGGTGTCCTGGGCGTCCTCGGAGTCCGACGTCGCGGTGAGCGTCGCCTGGACCTGGACCAACCCGTTGACCACCTTCGGCGGAGCGGTCGCCGACGGCGGGCCGCCGGTGCTCTCCGTCACCAGGGTGGGCTGGCCGGCGATGCCCTCGACACCGGCGACCGTGCTGACCACCTGATCGGCGGCGGCTTCCGGGGCGATGATGACGACCGGGTTGCCGGACCCGCCGGGGAAGTGGTCGCTCAGCGCCTGCGTGCCGGCGATCGAGTCGACGTCGGTGAGGAAGACGTCGGTCTGCGCCGTGCCGGAGGCCTTCAGCGTCGGCACGAAGAGGCACGCGATGGCCAGACCGGCCGCGGTGATCAGCCAGATGCGTCGCGGATGACGGGCGACGGTGACGGACACCCTGGCCCAGATCCCACCCTTCTTGCCCGTCCGGACGTCCAGGTCGTCATGCGCACCGGCCGCCTCGTGCTGCGGGGCGTGTTCGTCGGTGCCGTGCTCGGCGCGCGGAGCGCCCTCCACCTCGTGCTTGCCGGGCGAGGCGACGTGCCGCAGCTGATGGGTCACCGGGTGCGGGATCCGCGGCCAGAACAGCCACCGGCCGGCCATCAGCAGGGCGGGCAGCAGCGTCAGGGCGGCGACGAACGCCGACGCGATGCCGATGGCGCCGACCGGGCCCAGCCCTCGGTTGGAGTTCAGGTCGGACAGCAACAGGCAGAGCAGGCCGATGATCACCGTGCCGGCGCTCGCCGCGATCGGTTCGACGCACGCCCGCCAGGCCCGCGCCATCGCGGTGTACTTGGACTCCACGTTGGTCAGTTCCTCGCGATAGCGGGAGACCAGCAACAACGCGTAGTCCGTGGCGGCGCCGACCACCAGGATGAACAGGATGCCCTGGCTCTGGCCGTTCAGCGGGATGACGTCGTTCTTGGCCAGCACGTAGACCAGCCCACCGGCCAGCGCGAGCGCGCTGATCGAGGTGAACAGCACCACGAACGGCAGCACCAACGCCCGGTACACCAGGATCAGGATCACCAGCACGGCCGACAGCGCGACCAGCAGCAGCAGCCCGTCGATGCCGGCGAAGGCGGCGCCGAGGTCGGCGATCAGTCCGGCCGGGCCGGCGATGTGCACCTGGGCACCCCCGGCATCGGCCTCGGCGGCCGCGCGGATGCCGTCCACCACGTCACCGAGCGGGTTCTTGCCCTCGGAGTCGACGGTCGTCACCTTGTCCGCGGACAGCGGGACGACGACCAGGGCCGCCTGCCCGTCCTGGGACGGAACCAACGGGATCGGCACCGGCTGACCGGGCGCCGGGCTGGCCACCAGGTAATCGCCGATGGTGCCCAGCGCGGGCTTCTCCGGGTTCGCCGGCTGCGCGGCCAGGGTCTCGGTGAACGACTTCCAGGACGCCAGCTGCTCCGGGGTGGCCGCTCCGCCGTCCGTCTCGAAGATGACGAAGGCCGGCAGCGCACCGGAGTCGGAGAAGGCGGCGGCGGCGTTGGCGGCCTGCACCGATTCGGCCGCGCCCGGCAGGAACGACTCCTGGTCGTTGGACTGCACGGTGGACAACGAGCCGATGGCCGGACCACCCACCCCGGCGATCGCCAGCCAGGCGATCACCACACCGATCAGCCCGACAGCTCGCAGCACCGCCTTGCGGCGCGACGGCGGCGGCTGCGCGGGCGAGGCCGGCGGCGGTAACTCCGTGATTTCGTCCGACCCGAGAGGCATGACGGGCCACATCCGTTCTGGTGAGAGGGCGTACACGGCCAGCACCGCGTCACATCAACTACCGTCCGAAGAGGGCCAGCGGATGCTCAGCATGCTGAGTATTCTTATGGTGCCACATGGCTGGCCCCGGAGAGGTGCGTCATGACGGATGAACCCGATCGTGGTCAGTGGGTCACCGGGCGTCTACTGGCGACGGCCGCCAGGCTCGTCGAGCAGTCCTGGAACGCCCGGTTGCGCGACCACGGGGTGAGTCACGCCGGGATGATCGTGCTGGCGACGGTGTCCCGCGGCCCGGTGGGCCAGCGGGAACTGGCCCGCGACCAGCACGTCACCGAGCAGACGATCGGGCGCACCATCGCCCACCTGGAATCGACCGGCCACGTTCGCCGGAGCACCGACCCGGACGACCGGCGCCGCCGCACCGTGGAACTCACCGCGCCCGGCGCCACCCTGCTGGCCGAGATCTCCGAGCACGGTGAGCGGCTCACCGACGACATCCTGCACGCCGCCGGTGCCGACATCCCTGCGTTCCGGCAGACCCTGCAGACGCTGATCCAGTCTCTGGAGACCACCGCGGGCTGACGGCTCAGACGCTCAAGCTGCTCAGACGGTGGCGCCTGCGGTCGCCGGGGAATCGGCCGGCCGCACCATCAACGCGCCCGGATCGTCGTCGTTGACGTCGACCACCACCGTCTGGCCGTCGCGGATCCGGCCGCCCAGCAGTTCCTTGGCCAGCTGGTCGCCGATCGCGGACTGGATCAGCCGGCGCAGCGGCCGGGCGCCGTACATCGGGTCGAACCCGCCGATGGCCAGCCACTCCCGCGCCTCTGGGGTGACGTCCAGCACCAGTCGCCTGGCCGCCAGCCGCCTGCTCAACGCCCCCACCTGGATATCCACGATGGCGGCGAGTTGCTCGGTGTCCAGCGCGTGGAAGAAGACGATGTCGTCCAACCGGTTGAGGAACTCCGGCTTGAATGCCACCCGGACCACCGACATCACCGCTTCGCGCCGCTGGTCCTCCGACTTCGAGGTGTCCATCAGCGCCTGGCTGCCCAGGTTCGAGGTGAGGATCAGCAGGGTGTTCCGGAAGTCGACCGTCCGTCCCTGGCCGTCGGTCAGCCGGCCGTCGTCGAGCACCTGCAACAGGATGTCGAACGCGTCGGAGTGGGCCTTCTCGACCTCGTCGAGCAGGATCACCGAGTAGGGCCGGCGGCGCACCGCCTCGGTCAGCTGACCGCCCTCCTCGTAGCCCACATATCCGGGTGGCGCGCCGACCAGCCTGGCCACCGAATGCTTCTCGCTGTACTCGCTCATGTCGATGCGGACCATCGCCCGCGGATCGTCGAACAGGAAGTCCGCCAACGCCTTGGCCAGCTCGGTCTTGCCGACGCCGGTCGGGCCGATGAACAGGAACGAGCCGGTGGGCCGGTCGGGGTCGGAGATGCCAGCGCGGGCCCGGCGTACCGCGTCGCTGACGGCGCGCACGGCTTCCAGCTGGCCGACGACGTGCTTGGCCAGTTCGTCCTCCATGCGGAGCAGCTTCTCGGTCTCGCCCTCCAGCAGCCGGCCGGCCGGGATCCCGGTCCAGGCGGCGATGACGGTGGCGATGTCGTCCGGGCCGACCTCCTCGCTGACCATCGGGCCCTCGTGCTCGTCGACCTCCCGCTCGGCGGAGATGGCCTGCGACAGCTCGCGTTCCAGCGCGGGGATGCGACCGTAGAGCAGCTCTGACGCGGTCGCCAGGTCACCCTCGCGCTGCGCGCGCTCGGCCTGCATGCGCAGCTCGTCGACCTCCTTCTTGAGCTGGCCGACGCGATTCAAGCCAGACTTCTCCTGTTCCCATCGCGAGGTCAGAGAGGCCAGCTGCTCACCCTTGTCGGCCAGATCGCGGCGCAACCGACCGAGCCGCTCCACCGACGCCGGGTCCGATTCCTTCTCCAGCGCAAGCTCTTCCATCTTGAGCCGGTCGACCTGCCGCTGGAGTTCATCGATCTCCACCGGACGGGAATCGATTTCCATCCGCAGCCGCGACGCCGCCTCGTCGATCAGGTCGATGGCCTTGTCCGGCAGGAACCGCGCGGTGATGTACCGGTCGGAGAGCGTCGCCGCGGCGACCAGCGCGGAGTCGGCGATCCGCACCCCGTGGTGCGCCTCGTACCGCTCCTTGATGCCGCGCAGGATCGCGATGGTGTCCTCGACGCTGGGCTCGCCGACGAAGATCTGCTGGAAACGCCGCTCCAGCGCCGGGTCCTTCTCGATGTGCTCGCGGTACTCGTCCAGCGTGGTCGCGCCGACCATCCGGAGCTCGCCGCGGGCGAGCATCGGCTTGAGCATGTTGGAGGCGTCCATCGCGCCCTCGCCGGTCGCGCCCGCGCCGACCACGGTGTGCAGCTCGTCGATGAATGTCACCACCTGGCCGTCGGAGCCCTTGATCTCCTCGAGGACGGCCTTCAGCCGCTCCTCGAACTCGCCGCGGTACTTGGCCCCGGCGATCAGCGAGCCCATGTCCAGCGCGATCAATCGCTTGCCCCGCAACGACTCCGGGACGTCACCGGCGACGATCCGCTGGGCCAGGCCCTCCACCACGGCGGTCTTGCCGACGCCGGGTTCGCCGATCAGCACCGGGTTGTTCTTGGTGCGCCTGGACAACACCTGAACGACCCGCCGGATCTCCGAATCCCGCCCGATGACCGGGTCGATCTTGCCCTCGCGGGCGCGCTCGGTGAGGTCGACGCCGTACTTCTCCAGGGCCTTGAAGGTGCCCTCCGGGTCGGGCGTGGTCACCTTGCGGTCGCCGCCGCGGACCACCGGGAACGCCTCGATGAGCGCCTCCGATGTTGCGCCGGCGGCGGTCAGGATGTCAGCGACGTCGGTGCCGGGACGGGCCAGCGCGGCCAGCAAGTGCTCGGTGGACAGGTACTCGTCACCGGCAGAGCGCATGATCTGCTCGGCTCCGGTGAGGATGTTGACGACCGCGCGGGACAGACCCGGCTGGGCGACGGTGCTGCCGCTGGCTCGCGGCAACCGGGCCAGCGCCGCCTCGGTCCGCGACTTGATCGCCTCGGGGTCGGCGCCGACGGCCCGCAACAGGCCGGGCGCGGTCGATCCCTGGGTCACCAGCAGCGCGCCGAGCAGGTGCGCGGGTTCGACGGAGGAGTGTCCCGCCGCGGTCGCAGCGGTGACGGCCGCGGTGACGACCTCGCGGCTCTTGGTGGTCAGGATCTCGAGATTCACGGCTGGTGCGGTGCCTTTCTCTGCGGTTGGGCGTACCTGAGCCTACGCGTGGCTCCACAGAGTGCAACGCAGAAAAGTTGAGCGTATTCCGCTCAACCCTGGTGACGGTACGCCGCGACCAGCGGGCATTGGAACGGATCCCTGGCCCGGAGCCCGACCCGATTCAGGTAGCGGACGACGATGCCGTAGGACGTGAACAACCCGACGTCGGTGTAACTGACCGACCGACTGCGACAGAACTCGCGGACGATCGGCTTGGCCCGCCGCAACGTCGGTCGCGGCATGCTCGGGAACAGGTGGTGCTCGATCTGGAAATTGAGCCCGCCCATGAAGAAGGTGACCGCGCGTCCCTCGCCGACGTTCCGCGACATCAGGACCTGGCGCCGGAAGAAGTCGATCGACACGTCCTTCGGCACCAGCGGCATGCCCTTGTGGTTCGGCGCGAACGAACACCCCAGGTACACCCCGAACACCGACAGTTGCACGGCCAGGAAGGTGACGGCGAGCCCCACCGGCAGGAACAGGAACAACACTGCGAGGTAGCCGAAGATCCGCACGCTCATCAACGACAGCTCCAGCCACCGGCGTTTGACCTGGCCGCGGGCGATCAACGTGCGCACGCTCTGCTGGTGCAGGTTGATGCCCTCGAAGGCCAGCACCGGGAAGAACCACCACCCTTGATGCGCCGTCATGAACGACAGCAGCTTGGAGCGCTGCAGCGTCTCCGGTGGGTAGAACCGGACGACCGTTGGCGCGATGTCCGGATCCTTGTCGATCTGGTTGGGGGCCGCGTGGTGCCGGGTGTGCTTCTTCGTCCACCAGGTCGAGCTCATCCCGACCAGCAGTCCGCCGACCACGGACGCCAGCATGTCGTTCGCCGGTCCCGAGGAGAAGATCTGCCGATGCGCGGCGTCATGGCCCAGAAATCCGAACTGCGTCAGCAGAATGCCGACGGCGCCGGCCAGCAGGAGTTGGAACCAGGAATCGCCGAGCAGCACGAATCCGACCCCGACGGCCGCCAGACGCGGTGAGCAGCAGGGAGATCTTCACCGAGTAGTAGAGGTAGCGGCGGCGCATCAGACCCTGCGCCTGAACCAGGCTCAGCAGGGCCGCGTAGTCGGACTGTTGGGAATGGCGCCCACGAACCGGGGACGGGGTAGCGATGGTCATGCGGACCTCATCCGCCGGGAAAGAGACACTCCGGGCGACGAGAATCTACTCGGCGGCATGGCGGCCCGAAGGCGGCGATACCGGCCCCGGCCGGCTGTTACGGTCAGCACTTCCCAGGTAACCCGCGCACACCGACGCTGTCAAGTCGAACTCCTGTCGGAGGGTCCGGAACATCCCCTTCGCGCGGTACCTTCAGATTGTGGAGTCCGATGACCTTCAGGCCAGGTACAGAAGAGCTGCTGGCCGGTTCCGATGACCTTCAAGCGAGCCTGGCTTCGCTGTCCCGCCTGTCGACCGGCACCCTGGGGCTGGAGGATCTCCTCGTCCAGGTAGCCACCTTCGCGGCACAGGCCATTCCCGGTGCCGACGGCGCCGGCCTGACGATGATCGAGGACAATCGCGGCGACACCATCGTCGCCAGCGCACCCTTCGTCCGGGAGATCGACGCGATCCAGTACGGGATCGGCGAAGGCCCCTGCATCAGCGCCGTCGCCGAGCGCGCCACCATGCGATCGGGCTCCCTCGGCGGCGAACCGCGCTGGCCGCGCTTCGGGCCGCGAGCGGGTCGGATGGGGGTGCACAGCGTGCTGTCCCTGCCGTTGCTCACCCCGGAGGGTGTCTTCGGTGCGATGAACGTCTACGCCTACAACAAGGACGCCTTCGACGATCAGGCGGCGCGGATCGGCGAGTTGTTCGCGGTGCCGGCGGCGATCGCCGTGCAGAACGCACAGGTGCTCGCGCAGGCCCGGCGGGTGGCGGCGACCCTGCAGGCGGCGCTGAACGCGCGGGCGGTGATCGACCAGGCCGTCGGCATCCTGATGAGCCGCGCCGGGTACTCGGCGGACGAGGCGTTCGACAGGTTGCGCCACATGAGCCAGACGCAGAACACCAAGCTGGCCGTGGTGGCGCGGTCCATCGTCGACGAGGCGGTGCGGCGGGCGCGGTCCCGCCACACCGGGGGTTCCCCCGAGGGCGTAGCGTCGGGCATACCGGGGCAAATGCGACGGACCCCGATCCGTCGTCGCCCCGAACGCCGTGCGACGCAACCAGCGCCCGCACGGGCCCGGGCAGAACCGAACAGCGATCGGGACGCCCAGGAGCCCTCCGGTGGACATCTCCGCCGTGCTCGCGGCCGACCTCACCCAGCTGACCGAGGCCCTGGCCGATCCCGGCTGCCGACCTGACGGGCATGGTCGCCGGATTGCACGAGAACCTGGCCACCGCCATCTCCTCGGCGGTCGGAGTGGCGATCTCCGTCCGGGTTGCCGGCACCGAGGTGTGCGTCTGCACCGTCGGCAGCGACCCCGGCGACAGCGGCGGACCGCCGGCCGTCACCTCACTGGCGGTGCCGCTGTGGTGGCCGAACGACACCCTGCACGGCAGCATCGTCTTCTACGCCTCCACGCCCGGCGCCCTTGTCGATCTGGCCGCGGACCTGGACTGGCTCCTCGGCGAGCCGGAATCCCTCGCGCTGGACGGCGACCTTCCCCCACCGCGCGGCGAGCTGGGTATCACCGGCCTGCACGAACTGTCGGTCATCGGGCAGGCGTGCGGTGTGCTCATCACCCGCGGCCGATCGCCGGAGGCCGCTCGCGCGGAGCTCGATGACGCCGCCAACACGTCCGGTACCAGGGTCGAGGTGATCGCCGATCGGCTGATCAGGGGTCTGCGGCCGGACAGCCGGCCGTTCCCCGAGTAGCGGCGATCCGGAAAGAGAACCTGGTCACGTCAGGCGGGTCGGGTGGTGGATCGCGGGATGACCGGGTACCAACAATGCATGGCCGCCCGTCAGAAACCGAACCAGGCATGCCGAGATCGAGACCAAGCTGGAGATCGGACCCGACGCGACCCTTCCCGACCTGTCGAAACGTCGCAAACTTGCCGCGGTCGGGGTGGTCGGCGCGGCGGAACCGGCGACCTACCACCTGGACGCGACCTACTACGACACCAGGGACCTGGATCTGCTGCGGTCGCGGATGACGCTGCGCCGCCGGACCGGTGGGCCGGACGCCGGCTGGCATCTCAAACTCCCGGCCGCTGCCGGAGCGAGAACCGAAGTGGGACTGCCACTCTCGTCAGGAGACGACGGCCACGTGCCCACCGAGTTGGTGGACCTGGTCCGTGGCGCCGCGCGGGGCCGAACGCTGCGCCCGGTGGCCCGGGTGGTCAACGACCGGACGGTCCGACACCTGCTGGACGCCGGCGGACGAACGCTGGTCGAGATCGCCGACGACCATGTCAGCGCCACGCCGTTGCGCGAGGGCACCGCCAAGCCGAGCAAGTGGCGCGAGGTCGAGGTGGAGATCGTCGACGGCACCACCGAACAGTTGGCCGCCACCGTCGAGCTGCTGATCGCCGCCGGGGCCCAGAAGGCGTCGTCGGCCTCCAAACTCGCCAGGACGCTGGGGATCTCCGACCGCCCCGCCGGCCCGGCGGACCAGATCGGCCGGCGCAGCCGTGGTCGCCGCGCTCGGCCGGCAGCGGGACCTGCTGATCACCGCGGACCGTGGGCTGCGCGAGCGGACCGAGTCGGCGCCGCACGATGCCAGGTCGGCCGCCAGGCGACTGCGGGCCGGGCTGACCGTGTACGCACCGTTGTTCGAGGGACAGACGGCGCCCGGGCTGCGCTCCCGGCTGCGCACGGTGGGCGCGGCGCTGAACGCCGCCCGCGACCTCGAGGTCGCCGAACGCCGGCTGCTCGCCCAGCTCGCCGACGAGCCCGACGCCTACGCCGCTCCGGCGCGGGCCAGGCTCCGGGATACGTTCGGCCGGCGGTCGGCCGCCGCCCGCACGGAGATCGACGTGCTGATCGACTCCAAGGAATACCTGCAGCTGCTCCGCGATCTCGACGACTTCGTGGACAAGCCGCTGCTGTCCCGTCGCGGGCACGGCACCTCGGCGGTGGAACTGCCGGCGCTGATCGGCGAGGCATGGACAGGGCTGCGCGAACTGGCGGACGTGGCACTGGCCGACCCCGGCAACATCCCCGCGGTGCACCAGGTCCGGAAGGCCGCGAAGACCATGCGGTACGCCACGGAAGCGGCCGTCGGACCGCTGGGCTCGGACGCCGTGGTGTTCGCCTCCGCACTGGAGGAGATCCAGGAAACACTCGGCGAATTCTCCGACGCCGGGATCGCTGCCGCGTTCCTGGCCGAGTTCGCGCTGGAGGACGGCACCGACGGCGTCTCGGGGTTCACCTTCGGTCGGCTGCACGCCTTCGAGCAGGCCATGGCGCACGGCGCGTTCGACGAGTTCTCCGACGCCTGGGACCGGGTGGAAGACGGGGACCTGGTGGCCGCGCTGGGGCGGTAGGTCAGCGGCGACCGCGGTCGGCGGCCAGCCGGTGCAATGCGGCGACCAGCACGTCGATCTCCTGGCAGGTGTTGTAGAACGCGAGGGATGGTCGAACCGTTGACTCCACCCCGAACCGCCGCAGGATCGGCTGCGCGCAGTGGTGCCCGGAGCGCACCGCGATGCCCTCCTGGTTCAGCGCGGCGCCGACCTCCTCGGTGCGATAGCCGTCCAGCACGAACGACATCACGCTGGCCTTGTTCTGCGCGGTACCGATCAGCCGCAACCCGCTGACCTGCCGCAGCCGCGGGGTCGCGTACTCCAGCAGCGAGTGCTCGTAGGCGGCGATGTTCTCCGGCCCGACCCGGGTCACGTAATCCAGCGCCGCACCGAGCCCGACCGCGTCGGCGATGTTGCCGGTGCCGGCCTCGAACCTGGCCGGCGGCTCCTGGTAGGTGGTCTTCTCGAACGTCACGTCGACGATCATGTTGCCGCCGCCCTCCCACGGCGGCATCGACTCCAACACCTCAGGCCGGCCGTAGACCACACCGATCCCGGTCGGACCGAAGATCTTGTGCCCGGAGAACACGAAGAAGTCCGCGCCGAGCACCTGCATGTTCACCCGCAGGTGCGGCACCGACTGAGCCCCGTCGATCAATACCCGCGCGCCCGCCCGGTGCCCCCACTCGACGATCTGCTCGACCGGCGTCACCGTCCCCAGTGCGTTGGACACCTGCGTCACCGCAACGAGTTTCGTCTTGCTCGACAGCAGCTTGGCGTACTCGTCGAGCAGGATCTGGCCGGTGTCGTCCACCGGGATCACCCGCAGCACCGCGCCGGTCTCGGAGATCAACTGCTGCCACGGCACGATGTTCGCGTGGTGCTCCAGGTGCGAGATGACGATCTCGTCACCGCGGTGGATGTTGGCCTTTCCCCAACTCTTGGCCACCAGGTTGATCGCCTCGGTCGCGCCGCGGACGAACACGATGTCCTTGTGCGACCCCGCCCCGATGAACCGCGCCACGGTCTTGCGGGCACCCTCGTAGGCGTCGGTGGCCCGGGCGGCCAACTCGTGCGCGGCGCGGTGGATGTTGGAGTTCTCGTGCCGGTAGAAGTGCGCCAGCCGGTCGATCACCGCCTGCGGCTTCTGCGTGGTCGCCGCATTGTCCAGCCAGATCAGCGGCTTGCCGTTCACCCGCTCGGACAGGATCGGGAAATCCCGGCGTACCTGGGTGACGTCAAACGCCGGATATCCACTGGCCGGCAGCGCAGCCGGATTCGCCGGATCGCCCGCAAGTGACGTCGCTTCCGGCCGGTCCAAGAAGTGGTAGGTCTCCTGCGGAGGTTCGACCGGAACAGGGCTGAACGCTGCCGCGGCCAGGCTGTCGAGGCTGGCATCCCGGGCGGCATCCCCGACGGCATCCCGACCAGTGGCGTCATCCGGCCGGTACGGGCTGGACTCGGCCAGGAAGTAGTACGGCGTGGACGGGGTCGGCACCGGCGCGATCGGGTCCGGGACCACCGACCCCAGCCTGGTCAACGGCGGCTGCGGCACCGACGGCACACCGACCGCGAACGGATCGGCTGACTCAGGCACGCCGGGCAGGGCCGGAGCGGTCGGCACACCCGGGACCGTCGGCACACCGGGCCCGGTCGGCAGGTCGACGGTGCCAGGCAGGTCGGCAGTACCAGGTAGGCCGCGCGAATCCGGCAGGAGACCGGCGGTGTCCGGGATGCCCGGCGCGCCCGGCAGCCCCGGAACGTCCGGCACCGCAGGCATTTCCGGGGTTGCCGGACCCATGTCGGGGACGGCGAACGGCACCGGGACCGCGGCGGGCGACGGCACCGACGTCGGGTCCGGCGCGGTTGTCGGCAGGCCGGGCCCGGCAAGACCGGACGGGTCGGGAACACCAGGCGGGACGAGCCCGGCCGCACCGTCCACCACCGGCATCGTCGGCAGATCCGGCGGCCCGGCGGTGGGCACCGCCGTCGCGGCCGAGTTGACCACCGTCGGATCCGCTGACCCACCCGGTAGTCCGACGCCGGCAACGAGCTGGTCGCTCGCCGGTATGCCCGGCACCCCCGCACTGGGCAGCGGCGAGGACAGCCCCGGGATCCCTGGGGTCAGTTCACCCGGGCCGGCCAACTGCACCCCGGTGATCCCCGGAACCACCGGGTTCTCCGGCGCCGGGACACCGCCCACGCCTGCCGCGCCGGCGAACGTGTCCGCGGCCTGGGTCACGTCTGGCACTGACCCGCTCGGCGAGACACCCAGCGCCGCAACCGGATCGGCTTGCTCGATCCCCGGAGCGTCCAGACTCGGCGAGCCGGGCGCCTGCGGGATCGACGACGCCGTCGCCGGCACGTCAACCCGCGGGGCCTGCTCCACCTCGCCGGGCGTCACCCGCCCTGTCGACGCAGCCGGCACCGACGGAGTGCTTGACCCCGCCGACAACCCGGGCAGCGCCGCGAAGAACTCACCGGCCAACCGGTTCAGCGTCGCCTCGTCCGGCAACAACCCCTCCGGCAATTCGGCCGGCAACAACCCAGCCACTCCGGACGCGGACGGGGCTACCTGATCACCGGTAGGTATGGGCGTAGTCATGGAACTTGTCGACCTCGACGTCGTCCAGCACCGCGAGCGCATCGTCGGTGAGCACCGCGAGCGAGCAGTACAACGACACCAGGTACGACGCGATCGCGCTGCGATCGATGCCCATGTACCGCACGGACAGCCCCGGCCCCTGCTCGCCGGCCAGCCCCGGTTGGTACAGCCCGACGACGCCCTGCCGGGCGGCCCCGGTACGGATCAGCAACACCTTGGTCTTGCCGTTCTCGACCGGCACCTTGTCCGACGGGATCAACGGCAGGCCGCGCCACGTCAGGAAGGGCGACCCGAACAGGCTGACCGTGGGTGGCGGCACCCCCCGCCGGGTGCATTCCCTGCCGAACGCGGCGATCGCTTCCGGATGGGTCAGGAAGAACGCCGGTTCCTTCCACACCTTGGTGATCAGCCGGTCGAGATCATCCGGGGTGGGCGGCCCGGCCAACGTCGGGAACCGCTGCGAGTCGGCGCACTGCGAGATCAGCCCGTAGTTCGGGCTGATGATCAGCTCGGCTTCCTGGTGTTCCTTGATCGCCTCGATGGACAGCCGCAGCTGTTCCTTGATCTGGTCATGCGGGCGGGAGTACAGATCCGAGACCCTGGTGTGCACGTCGAGAATCGTGGACACCGAGTTGAGGATGTACTCGCGCGGGTTCTCCTCGTAGTCGACGAACGTCGTCGGCAGCGGCGATTCGTCGTAGTTGCTGCATACCACGTCGACTTCTTCGGGGTGCTTGACCTTGTTCACCCGGTAGATGCCGGCCTCCACCGGCACCCAGGCCAACATGTGCACCAGCCACCTCGGGGTGATGGTGGCCATCTGCGGGACGGTCTTGGTGACATCCGCGAGATTTCTCGCGCCAACATCACCGAGGGCCTGGGACTGGGCATTGCCTGCGACCATGCGGAACGCTCCTCGGAACGTCGACGGCTGGGCTGCTTCAGCCGCCGGGATGCCCCTGACCCTAACGGCTGCGGCATCGGCGCGCGGGGTCGGTACGCCCCCAGGATGGAAAGGCACCTGCCGGAATCCGCGGCCCCCCAGACGGTCGCGGATTCCGGCAGGTCGTGCGGTGGACCCGACTAGCCGGCGGCCTCCGGCTCGGGCAGCGGCGGAGGCGAAACGCCGGACGAGTCAGCGGGTTCCGCCACGCCGTCACGCCGCCGGGACGGCAACCGGCGGGCCAGGAACCAGGCGCCGGCAATCGGCACCGCAGCGGCCAACGCCGCGATGCGCACGCCCAGCGCCAGGCTGGACTCGGTCGCCTGCTGCACGCCGGCCAGGCTGCTCGGCGGGAGTGTGCCGAAGATCGCACTGGCCGACGGGTCGGCGGGGCTGCTGGCGATGACCTGCGCCACCACGGTGCGCTGCGCCTCGGGAATTTCCGGTGCCGAGGCGGCCAGCCGGTCGCCGAGGGTGGCCGCCAGTACCCCGCTCATGATCGCGGTCAGCACGGCGACACCAACGGCGGAACCGATCTGCCGCGCCGTGCTGGACAGTCCGCTGGCCTGGCCGATCCGCGGGATCGGGATCTCCAGCAGGGTGGCGCTGGTCAGCTGGCTGATGGCGAAACCCACCCCAGCGCCGTAGATCAACAGTGGTGCCGACATCCAGAGCACCGAGGCGTCCGGGTCGAGCGCGGCGGCCAGCAGCACCAGGCCGATCACCTCGAGGGCCAGCCCGATCATCACCCAGGTGCGACCGGTGACGGTCTTGCGGGTCGCGGTGAGCGGGGCCGAGATGAACGAACCCAGCGCGATCGGCAGCACCACCAGCTGACCCTGCAGCGGCGACAATCCGCGGCCGACCTGCAAGTACAGCGGCAGCAGGAACAGGATGCCGAATTCGCCGAGGGCCACCACCAGGATCGCCAGGCTGCCGGCCGAGAAGGAGGTGATCTTGAACAGCGAAAGGTCAACCAGGGTCGGCTTGCCGGCGTTTCCGCGGAGACGTTCCACCAGCACGAAGACCCCGAGCAGGATCAGCCCAACGGCGAGCGACACGAACCCGATGCTGAGCGCCGCGTCCACCCCCCAGTCGATCGGCCCGACGCTGACGGCGGCGGTGGGTTCGAACCAGCCCGCGCGCGGTGCCTCGACCAGCCCGTAGATCAGGCCGCGCCAGCCCGAGCAGCAACAACAACTGTCCTATCGGGTCGGAGCCCTGACCTCCGCCGCGGCCGGCGACCGCGGGCACGGTACGCAGGATGCCGATCACCACCACGACGGCGATCGGCAGGTTGATCAGGAACGCCGACGGCCAGCCGAACCAGTCGACCAGCGCGGAGCCGACCAGCGGACCGAGTGCGGCGGCGGTACCGATGGTCGCGCCGTAGACGGCGAACGCCGCGATCAGCCCCTTGCCCCGGAACAGCGAGTTGATCAGGCTCTGCACCGTCGGCAGCACGGCAGCGGCGGACGCGCCCTGCAGCAGCCGGCCGGCGATCAGCACCGCGCTGTTCGGCGCGAGCGCACACATCAAGCTGAAGGTGGCGAAGGCGATGACGCCGATGATCAGCACCTTGCGTTGACCGTGCCGGTCGGCCAGCCGGCCGAAGCTGATCAACAGGGACGCCAGCGCCAGGCCGTATCCGGAGACCACCCACTCGGCCGCGGTCAGCGACAGGCCGATGTCCGCACTGATGGAGGGCAGCGCCACGTTGACGATCGTGGAATCGATGATGGCCAGCGTGGTGGCAAGGCCGAGGAACACCAGGGCACCACGGGGTCCACGGTCGTTGTCCACGTGCGCCGTCATGCAAATCCCTCGTTTGCCAGGTAATTACGCTGAACTGGTCGCTCGATACTCTAGCGACTTTTCCGCTAGCCTGTCAGCGTGAGCGACGCCACGCAAGTAGTTGAACCCGAAAGAGGTTCCACCGCTGCCGGTGCGCACGCGGAGTACAGCGACATCTCGCGGGCGCTGCGCGCGGTGCAGCAGGCCGGGGCTCAGGCGAACCTGGAGTTGGCCAGGCGGCTCGGTCTCGGGCTGACCGACCTGCACGCGATGAACCACATCTTCTCCGGCACCGATCCGATCGGACCGGTGGAACTGGGCCAGCGGCTGGGTATCCGCAGCGCCAGCGCGACGGCCCTGGTCGACCGCCTGGAGCAGGCCGGGCACGTCCGTCGAGGGCCGCATCCGGACGACCGACGACGGGTGACCCTGGTGCCGAGCGAGCAGTCCGCTGCCCGCACGATGGCTGCCATGGCACCCATGCTGGCCGGCATCGAAGCAGCGGCCGCCAGCCTCACCGACTCCGAGAGAGTCGCCGTCACCAGGTTTCTCACCGAAGCCGCCGAGGCGATGCGCAGCTACGCGCGCGGTGCCGGCAGCTGACGCCGGCTACCAGTCCAGCTTCTCGGCCGGCCGGGACTCCGCTTTCGGCCAGCGAATCTCCGACAGTGCGGGCGCCACGAAATCCTCGCCCGCAGGGCCGTGCACCACGATGCCGGTGAACAGGGCAACCGCTCCCCGGCCGCCGCCGGTCATCCCGCCGATCTCGGTGATGTCGGCCAGCGCCACGTCGCGGGCGATCGCCGTCAACCCGAGCAGGTCCGGGACACCACCGCGGAGCACGGCAGGCGCGAGCCGGGTGCGCAGCAGACTCATCTCCGGATCGCGCCTGTCGTATTCCAGGCGCAGTTCGCCCGACTCGAGCTCGCGCAGGAATCCGACCAGCGCACCACAGGCGGCGGAGGGTCGCAGTTGCCCCGGGCGTCGCACCGATCCGATGGTGCCGTCCCGGTCGATACCGACATGCGTGAGGCAGTACAGGACGAACCGGCGCAAACCCTGGTCGGGGGCATGACCGACCGCCGCGGCGATACCGCTGGTGCCGGCCAACACCAGCCCGCCCAGCGAGCCGATGGCGAAATGCGGTCCCCAGGCCCGGTCCACCATTTCGGTGAACGGGACCATGAACTCGTCCCGGCAGGCGGCCACCAGCGGCAGGCTGTCGCCCCGGTGGAATCCGAGCAGTCCCGCGGCGGCGCTCGTCCGGTCGACGTATTCCTGCACAGGGATGGTCCCCGGCAGGGTCTGTCGCACCTTGTCCAACCAGTCGTCCATGATCGATCGATCCTCCGGTCGGCCGGCGCTGCCCGTGTAGAGGACTAGGTCCCGCTCTGCGCTGCTCTGCCTCGAGCAGATCCGCCCCCGGTGGATCGAGCGGCAATTGTCCGGCCTTCCGATTCATGGTGGGAAGTGCGTCCAATCGGACGCGCGGACCGCAAGGGAGGAACAGCTATGGCATCGGACACCACGATCGCCGGACCGTTCGACGATCAACTCGCAGGCCGGCTGATGCACCAGCGCATCGTGGTGCTCGGCCAGGAGGTGGACGACCCGATCGCGAACCGGATCTGTGCCGAGTTGCTGCTGCTCTCCGCAGAGGACCAGCGCCGCGACATCAGCCTGTACATCAACTCCCCCGGCGGATCGGTGTCCGCCGGGCTCGCGATCTACGACACCATGCGGCTGATCCCCAACGACGTGAGCACGCTGGCCATGGGTATCGCCGCCAGCATGGGCCAGTTCCTGCTCTCGGCCGGCACCCGGGGCAAGCGATTTGCCCTGCCGCACGCGCGGATCCTGATGCACCAGGGCTCGGCCGGCATCCAGGGCACCGCGGTGGACGTGCAGATCCAGGCCGAAAATCTCGAGCACACCAAGTCGGTGATGAACCGGTTGATCGCCGAGCACACCGGGCAGGACCTGGCGACCATCGCCAGGGACGCCGACCGGGACCGCTGGTTCACCGCCGAGCAGGCGCGCGACTACGGCTTCGTGGATCGCGTGTTGGAGACCGTCGCCGACATCCGCCCCGCCGCCGACCGGCACCCCATCGGACTGGCGTGATCATGGGCCACTACACAGTGCCGACCGTGGTGGAGAAGACGCCGTCGGGAGAACGGGTGGTCGACGTGTTCAGCCGGCTGCTCTCGGATCGGATCATCTATCTGGGCACCGAGATCGATGACGACGTGGCCAATCTGCTGGTGGCCCAACTGCTCTATCTGGAATCGGACAACCCGGACCGGGAGATCTCCGTGTACATCAACTCACCGGGTGGGTCGATGTCGGCGATGACGGCGATCTACGACACGATGCAATTCGTCAGGGCGCCGGTGGCCACCACCTGCGTCGGGCAGGCCGCATCGGCCGCCGCGGTGATCCTGGCCGCCGGCGCACCGGGCATGCGTTCGGTGTTGCCGCACACCAGGGTGCTGCTGCACCAGCCGTCGGCGGGCGGCAAGGGCACGATTTCCGATCTGGCCCTGCAGGCCAAGGAACTGCTCCGGGTGCGTGAGCAGATGGAGCAGGTGCTCAGCCGGCACACCGGTCAGGACGTGGCGACGCTGCGCGCGGACACCGACCGGGACAAGATCTTCACCGCCGAGCAGGCCGTCGGCTACGGCCTTGCCGATCACATCATCAGTGCGCGGGTGCTGGCCGGAGCCTCAGGCCGCTAGCAGCACCGGGCCGGTCGGTCGGGCACCGGCCCGGTCGACCGCGCCGGCGCAGCGAAAGGCGAACTGCCCCAGGCTCAGTCCGAGCGAGCCGCACGCGGCGGCCAGCATCTCCGAGGACGCCTCCTTGCGACCGCGTTCGACCTCCGACAGGTACTGCACCGACATCCCGGCCCGCTCGGCCACCTGGGCCAGCGTGCGGTGCTGGCGGTGCCGTTCCTCGCGCAGCACGCGGCCGACGACCTCGCGCCACAGTGGTTCCCCAGCGGAGGGCTGGGCTGACGAGGGCAGGGCATCATCCCGCCAGATCGGTGCCCGGGCGGATGATCGCGCCGCCCGCCCGCGCACCGGAAATGCAATGACGTCGCCCATCACGCTTCTCCTCTCGACCGCTGCCTTCGACAGTAAGGGCGACCGCGGGCGCGAAGTGGTGGTGTTCGCGACGAGCGGACACCCTACGAGGGCGACGTCGTCATCGAGCGGCCGTTCGTCGTCGGCGGCTGGTCGGCGAGGCTGGCCCCGCAGTTCAGGCAGAACCGGGAGCCCGCCGGGTCGGTCGCGCCGCAGAACCGGCAGACCTGGGCATGCGTCCCCGCCAGGATCGTCGGCGGCTGGGCAATCGGCGGTGCTGACTGAGGCGCTGGTGGCCCGGTCACCACTGCGTCCGCCCTGCGCCGCCGGATCAGCACAACGGCCAGGCCGCCGCAGATCACCAGCACGACCGCGCCCACCGCCACCCAGACGGCGATCGGCACCCCGCCGCCGGACGAGCCGGTCACCGTAGCCGGAGCGTTCGCCTGCGCCTGGACGACCTTGACCTTGTACTGCTGGGCAAGCGCATGGCTCGGCGCGACCGCGAGCACCGCATCGAAACTCGCCTGCGCAGCTGCATAGTCGCCCGCGTAGTACTGCGACAGGCCGTTGCGGAACGCCTGGTCGGTCGCCGAGAGCGTGGTGTTCACGTCGTTGCGGTTCAGCAGCGCCTTGATCGTTTCCTGGCCGGCCGCGAAGTTGAACGATTGCGTCTCGCCGGACGGGTTGAAACTCACCGTGCCGACGACCTCGCCCTGGGTGTTGACCACCGGGCCGCCGCTCATCCCCGAACTCGTGGCCGCGTCGATCTGCAGGAAGGGCAGCCCGTTCGATGTCTGCTGAGCGTTGACCTTGCCTGTCTCGAAGCTCGGCTTGAGGCTCGCGTCGACGACATCACCGACCGACGCCGGGAAGCCAGCGACCGCGATTTCCGCGCCCACTTCGGGCACCGATTCGGCCAACTGCAGAGCCGGCATCGGTGACGTGGCCTGCACCTTGAGCAGCGTGACATCACCGTCAGCGAGTGGACGGTTGTCGACCACGTTCGCGATCAGGCCGTCGGTCACCTCGATACCCGACGCGGATCCTTGCTGATACACCTGGACGGACCGGTCGATGGGATCGCCGCTGTTCAGGCCCTCGACCGGCCATCCGACGATGGCGGCGGGAAGCAGCGCGTCGGAATCGGCGGCGGTGATCCCGCCGCTGTCGACGGAATCGGACAGGAACTGCTCGATCAGAGCCTTGCGGCCCTCCTGCGGATCGGCGCAGTGCCCGGCCGTCACCACATAGCCCGTGTTGTCAGCGACGTAGCCGCTGCAGGCGAACGTCGTCTCGATCTTGTCGGACCATTCGGGCGACGAATCGGTCGGATACTGGACGTAGCCGTCCCAGGTCACGGTCACGTAGACCACCCCGGACTGGGCGATCGCCGCGACCTGCTCGGTCGGGTAACCTGCCGGTGCCGGAGCGCCGGCCAGCGCGGAAGGCGTCATCAGGGCGCCCATCGACCACCCCGCCAGGAGGACCGGCGTCAGGAACGCGAACCAGCGCCTTGACTTTCGTTGAGCAGGAATCGTCATGCCGTGCACCTTCTCTTACTGCACTCCCACAGCTTGGTGCTCCTCTGCCCGGCGCCGGCTCACGGGCGCGACAGGCCTGACCGGCCTGATTCGGTGATTGCAGTTGGCAGCCGCCCGTTCTCCACCACCGACTGGACGGGTCGCTGCGGCACGGATCGAAAACCCTTGACTGTCAAGCGATGCCACATCGGAGTCGATGCAGCCGGATGCGATGCACGAAGGCGTGCCGATGCGTCATGAGGTGCCCCCGGGGTCAGTGTTACCAGCCGGGGCGGCCGGTGTCTGCTACCGAAAGTCCTTGCCGGCAAGGACGAACGGCCTCGCTCGACCGGGTGATGGCACCGGGGATGGGATGGCACCGGACGACAGCCCGGTCGCGGCTCAGCCGCGCCGCGGGCGCCGCCAGGTGACCAACGCGGTGGTCGGCTCCTGCCAGGGCACCACGTCGCGACGCAGCCCGGCGATGGCGTTGGCCGCGGCATTCGCGGCGTCCATCCGGGACTGGACCAATTCCGCGCGCAGCTCGGCGATTTCTTCGGTCACCTCGGCGAGCCGGCTGCGGAGCGCGTCCACCTGGGACTCCAGCTCGATGATCCGCCGGATGCCGGCACGGTTGACACCGTCGTCCTGGCTCAGTTTCTGCACCTCGCGGAGCAGCTCGATGTCCCGTTGCGAGTAGCGGCGGCCGCCGCCGGAGGTGCGGCCGGGCGACACCAGACCCTCGCGGTCGTAGGACCGCAGGGTCTGCGCGTGCATCCCGGCCAGCTGCGCCGCCACCGAGATGACGAACAGCGGCGCATCGAGCTCGAACCCGCTGGAAACCGGTCCCGGTGCCGGGTGTTTCCCGACGGGGTGCGGTCATTGCCCGGCGAGCCGCCACGGGAGCGTGGGCCGGTCATGACTTGCCCGCCGCTCCGGCGCCGGAACCGGCACTCTCCCGAGCCCGCAGCGCCCTGGTGATGGCCTCGCGCGGGTCGTCGTCCTGCGCCTTCGCGAACGCCTCGAGCGCCGTCTTGGCCTCCGCTGACAACCGTTGCGGCACAGACACTTCGACCGTGACGATGAGATCGCCGGTGACGGTCTTGCGTTGCACCCCGGAGCCCTTCACCCGGAACTTCCGGCCGGACGCGGTGCCGGCCGGCACCCGCAGCCGCACGGACCCGGACAGCGTCGGCACCGTGAGATCGGTGCCGAGCGCCAACTCGGGGAAGGTCACGGGGACGGTCAGGGTGAGATTGTCGCCGGCGCGTCCGAACAACTCGTGACCCGACACGTGCACGACGACATACAGATCGCCGGCCGGACCGCCACCGGGACCCGGCTCACCCTTGCCGGCCAGCCGGATGCGTTGCCCGTCGGACACTCCCGCGGGGATGCGGGTGGTCAGCCGGCGGGTGTGCAGCACGGTGCGCTCGCCGTGGCAGGTCGGGCACGGATCGTCGATGATCGATCCGGTGCCGTGGCAGTTGGTGCACGGTTCGGAGAACGCGAACGACCCCTGATTGCGGGTCGTCAGACCGGTTCCCTTGCACACCGGGCAGTCTCGCGGCGAGGTGCCCGGACGGGCGCCAACGCCGTGACACGTCGGGCAGGTGGTGCGCTCGGTGATGCCGAGTGGCACGGTCACCCCGGACACCGCGTCGGTGAAGGAGATCCGTACCTCGGTCTCGACATCGGCGCCGCGCCTGGCCCGGGGCGCCCTGGTGCCCGCGGAGCCGCCGGCCCCGCGGTTGAACAGCCCGCCGAACAGGTCGCCGAACCCGCCGGCGCCGCCGGCAGACTGCCCGCCGGCGTTGCGCAGCAGATCATTGATGTCGAAACCTGCTGTACCACCGGCGTTCCCGCCGCCGGGAGAGCCGAAGCCGCGGAACGCGCCTGACGCCATCAGGTCTCGCGCCTCGTCATACTCCTTGCGCTTGGCGTCGTCGGACAGCACGTCATAGGCCTCGGACACGGCCTTGAACTTGTCCTCGGACTGCTGGTTGCCCGGATTCTTGTCCGGGTGCAGGTCCCGGGCGAGTTTGCGATAGGCCTTCTTGATCTCGGCGCTGCTCGCGGTCTTGGTGACCCCGAGTTCGGAGTAGAAGTCCTTCTCGTAATAGTCCTTGGCGCTCACCCGGAACCTCCCTTCGTGCTCATCTTCTCGTGTGTGCTCAGCTTCTGCGTGCTCAGCTTCTGTGTGCTCAGCCGAACCGCTCGCCCGGCGTACCCGCCGGATCCTGGTCACCGGCTGCTCCGGGTTCGGCTTCCGGGACCTCGGCCCCGATCTCGCCCGCGCCGCTGTCCAGACCGTTGCTGTGCTTGCACTCTCGTGCTCCGGTCCGGTCACAACGACCACCGCGGGCCGCAGCAGCCGGCCGCCCAGCGTGTACCCGCTGCGGAACACCGCCGTCACCGTCGGTTCGGTCACCTCGGTCGAGGTGCCGAACTGCACGGCCTCGTGCACCGCCGGATCGAAGGGGTCACCTTCGGCGCCGAGCGGCTCGAGACCGAGCTTGCGCAGCGAACCGGTCAGCTTGTCGGCGACCGTGCCGAACGATCCGACGAGATCGCCGTGCGCCCGCGCCCGGTCCAGGTCGTCCAGCACCGTGAGCAACTCGGTGACCACCGTGCCCTTGGCGGCGGCGATCACCTGCTCCCGATCCCGGTCGACGCGCTTGCGGTAGTTCGCGTATTCGGCCGTCACCCGTTGCAGGTCGGCGGTCCGCTCCGCAGCCTCCTGGCGAGCCAGGTCGAGCTCAGCTGCGGACAGATCCACCGTCAACGGCTGCGCCGCGTCGTTGGGATTGCCAGGCTCCGGCGCGGAATGCCGGCCGGCGCCGGGGAACGGGCTCGACCCGCCGACCGGCCCGCCCGACGGGTCGCGAAGCTGACCCGTCAGCGGATCGATCCGCCGGTTGTCCTTGATCACCGGCTCCGGTTCCTCGGAGTGTCCCTGACCGTCCCGAAAGGGCCCAGTCACTTCTTCTCAGCCTCGTCGACGATTTCGGCGTCGACGATTTCCTCGTCCTGCGCCGAACCGTTCGAACCACCGGACGCGCCGGCAGCACCATCACCAGCGGACGCCGCGGCTGCTGCGGCATCGGCCTGGGTCTGCGCGTACAGCGCCGAGCCGAGCTGCTGCGACTCGTTGGCCAGCTCCTCCACGGCGGACTTGATCGCCGCGATGTCGCTGCCCTTGAGCGCCTCGGTGACCTTGGTCAGCGCGGTCTTGGTGCGCTCCTTCGGGTCCTCCGGCAGCTTCTCGTCGTTGTCCTTGATGAACTTCTCGGTCTGGTAGACCAGCGCCTCGGCCTGGTTGCGGACCTCGGCCTCCTCGCGGCGGGCCTTGTCCTCCTCGGCGTGCGCCTCGGCCTCGCGCATCATCCGGTCGATGTCGTCCTTGGGCAGCGCGGAGCCGCCGGTGATCGTCATCGACTGCGTCTTGCCGGTGCCCAGGTCCTTGGCGGACACGTGCACGATGCCGTTGGCGTCGATGTCGAAGGTGACCTCGATCTGCGGCACGTTGCGCGGTGCCGGCGGCAGCCCGGTCAGCTCGAACATGCCGAGCTTCTTGTTGTAGGCCGCGATCTCC
This sequence comes from uncultured Actinomycetota bacterium, assembly GCA_963709895.1. Classification (GTDB taxonomy): domain Bacteria; phylum Actinomycetota; class Actinomycetes; order Mycobacteriales; family Nakamurellaceae; genus Nakamurella. The sequence continues at coordinate 80,229 of CAVPYD010000030.1, forward strand.
CGCTCGCCCTGGAAGACCTGGATCTGCACGGACGGCTGGTTGTCCTCGGCCGTGGTGAAGATCTCCGAGCGCTTGGTCGGGATGGTGGTGTTGCGCTCGATCAGCTTGGTCATGATGCCGCCCTTGGTCTCGATGCCCAGGGACAGCGGGGTGACGTCGAGCAACAGCACGTCCTTGACCTCGCCGCGGAGCACACCGGCCTGCAGCGCCGCGCCGACCGCGACGACCTCGTCGGGGTTGACGCCCTTGTTGGGCTCCTTGCCACCGGTGAGTTCCTTGACCAGCTCGGTCACGGCGGGCATCCGGGTGGAGCCGCCGACCAGCACCACGTGGTCGATGTCGCCGACCTTGATGCCGGCGTCCTTGATCACCTGGTGGAACGGGTTGCGGGTGCGATCCAGCAGATCAGAGGTGATCTTCTGGAACTCGGCACGGGACAGCGACTCGTCCAGGAACAGCGGGTTCTTCTCGGCGTCGACCGTGATGTACGGCAGGTTGATGGACGTCTGCTGCGAGCTGGACAGCTCGATCTTGGCCTTCTCCGAGGCCTCCCGGATCCGCTGCATGGCCATCTTGTCCTTGGTCAGGTCGATGCCATTGGCCAGCTTGAACTTGTCGACCAGGTACTTCACGACACGCTCGTCCCAGTCGTCGCCGCCGAGCTTGTTGTCGCCGGCGGTCGCCTTGACCTCGACGACGCCGTCGCCGATCTCCAGCAGGGACACGTCGAAGGTGCCACCACCGAGGTCGAAGACCAGGATGGTCTGCTCCTTCTGGCCCTTGTCCAGCCCGTAGGCCAGCGCGGCGGCGGTCGGCTCGTTGACGATGCGCAGCACGTTCAGGCCCGCGATCTCGCCGGCCTCCTTGGTGGCCTGCCGCTGGGCGTCGTTGAAGTACGCGGGAACGGTGATGACGGCGTCGACCACCGGCTCGCCCAGGTAGGACTCGGCGTCGCGCTTGAGCTTGCCGAGCACGCGGGCGCTGATCTCCTGCGCGGTGTAGGTCTTGCCGTCGATGTTGACGGTCCAGTTGGTGCCCATGTGACGCTTGACCGAACGGATGGTCCGGTCGACGTTGGTGACCGCCTGACGCTTGGCGACCTCACCGACCAGCACCTCGCCGTTCTTGGCGAACGCGACGATGGACGGGGTGGTGCGGGCGCCTTCGGCGTTGGCGATGACGGTCGGCTCGCCGCCCTCCAGGACGGAGACGACCGAGTTGGTGGTACCGAGATCGATACCGACGGCACGCGACATGCAATCCTCCTGCTGCCTCCCGGCCGTGTGGTTGCCCGGCCAGGGTCTTGGTCGCGCGGTCCGGGTCGGTACCGCGCGCTATGGGTGGCCCGCCGCCTCGCGGCGACGTCGGCACACCCGTACATCTCTGGTGATCTGAGCTCCACAATGCCGAGGCGGTGCGGAGCTGTCAAGCGACCTGAGTCGATCACGCTCAAGTTTGCTGATCGTTCCAACTGCAGGTCCATGCGCAGCTATTCCCGCACGCGAGACGTGACATATTGACAGCTACTTCGTATGCTGAGGCATATGAGAACGACGATCAGGCTGCCCGACGACCTGTACCGGCAGGTCAGGGCTGAGGCCATGGCCGAAGGGAGCACGACGACGTCCTTCATCGAGGAGGCCCTGCGGACCGCGCTGCTGCGCCGGCAGGCTGTACCTGCCAGACGGCGAGCGTTACCGGGTGGAGCCGTTCTCCGGTACCGGTGTGCTCCCCGGCGTCGATCTGACCGATGGCTCAGCGCTGCTCGAGTTGATGGACCGAGGGTGACAATTCCCAGTGACTATTCCTCATGATCATTCCTGACGTGAACGTGCTGGTCGGAGCGTTCCGCACCGACGCCGATCGGCATGCCGGGTTACGCGCCTGGCTCGAGGAGGCGGTTGCCGGGTTCGATGTGCTGGCGTTGTCCGATGCCGTGCTCGGTGGGGTCGTCCGCATCCTGACCCACCGCCGGGTCTTCGCGGTCCCCACTCCGCTCGGCACGGCGTTGGATCAGATCGCTGCCCTCCGCAGCGCCGACGGAGTCGTCCGGGTGGCACCAGGACCACGCCACTGGGAGATCTTTGATCGACTGTGCCGGGACGGCGACGCCCGTGGCAACCTGGTCGCCGACGCCCAGCATGCGGCCCTCGCGGTCGAGCACAACGCCGTCTGGATGACCCTCGACCACGACTTCGCCCGGTTCCCGGGCCTGCGCTGGGCGCATCCACTGGCAGGTCAGGAAAGCCGGCCATCACCAGCAAACCCAGCAGGAGAACGTGTCCCGTGACCACTACACCCGCCGCCGTCGCGATTCATCGCGAACTGTCGGCTCGTGGCCCGCTGACAATCGTCGAATTGATCTCGGCACTGTCCGGCCAGGACATCGACTACGCGGAGTACGACCTGGACGACATGACCGGCGGGCGCGATCCCGCTTGTCGCCGAAATGGTCCTGCGCGAGCCGACCCGGTACGTCGCGCTGGACGCCGCTCTCTGTGGCCGGGTCTTCACCCACCGGCTGACCCGGGCGGACATCGAGTCGGACACGATGCCCTTCGAGCCCGATCTCGTCGCGTTGGCCTTCGTCGCCGACGGGCCGCCGTTCGATCGCCTGGAGAATGGCGCCGCCATCCATCGGCAGCACTCTCCGGACCCGCACGAACTGCAGACCTCACGTTGCTCTGCCCACCGGCACTCTCGCGGGCTACCGGCCCGGCGACCTCATCGGGATGGCGTTGGGCCCCGACCACCTCCGGCTGGACCCGGTGGCGCGGGCTGGCCGCCGTTCCGGACGACCTCGCAGCGCGAGTCGCGGCGCTGCGCGACCTGCATTCGGGCGACCCCCTGGTGCTGGACGAGCTGATCCTGCAGCTGTGCATCGACGACCCTGAGCTGTTCGTCGACCCGCTGCCGCCGCTCGGGGAGTTGCTGGCGGGCTGGGGTCTGGAACTGACCGGAATCTTCGTGGCGCCGCCGGGCTTCGACTACGCGACGTACGGCACGACAAAGTCGACCGCGCTGCTGAGCTATCGAGTACGGAATCAACGAGGACGAAGCCCTCGCGGTGTCCTTCCTCCGACAAATGTGCGAGCGGATCGCAGACGGCGAAGAGCCGCTCGACGACCTCCACGATCATCGTCAGGGAGTGCAGGGTGCCGTCCGGTTGCTGGGAGATTCCCTGGTGGCGGAGGTGTTGTTCGAGGAGACCGTCGCCAACGGCGTGGAAGATGCCCCGGCACTCGCCGCATTGGTGGAGTTCCTCGAGTCGACCGCACCGCGCCGATCCCTGGCGGCTCTCAGGTGGTTACGCGGCAAGTGTCGCGAGCGCTCGGGCGACGTGGCGCTGGCCGAGGCGGACTTCGAGACAGCGCTGGCCAACGATCCGCATTTTTCGGGCGCGCTTGATCAGCCTCGCCCGGTACGCCGACGACCGAGGCGATGCCGTGCGGGCGCTCTCCCTGTTGCGACGGGCAGGCGTCGAGGACAGCTCGCCGTTGATCGAGGAACTGACCGAGTTCGTCCCGGTCGAGCGCACCGACGTCGGACGCAACGATCCCTGCTGGTGCGGATCCGGCCGCAAGTACAAGCGCTGCCATCTGGGCCGGGCCGAACTCAGCCCGCACGATCGTGCGACGTGGCTGTTCCGCAAGGCTGTCAACTATCTGGCTGACGGCCCGCACGTCGACCTGCACATGGATCTGGCCGCGATCCGCGGCGAACACCAGTACCCCTGGCAGCCGGGCCCCGACGAGGGCACGCACGAGGCGCACGACGAGCTGATGGGCGACCCCACGGTGCTCGACGTCGCGCTGTTCGACGGCGGGGTCCTCGAGGAATTCCTGCGCGTCCGCGGCGCCCTGCTTCCCGAGGTCGAGCAGCTGATGCTGACGCAATGGCTGACCGTCGACCGGTCCGTGTTCGAGGTCACCGAGCTGACGCCGGGTCGCGGCCTGACGGTGCTCGACATTCGGACCGGGGACCGCCACGAGCTGACCGACAGGTCGCTGAGCAGGTCCGTACGCCTCGGCGAGCTGATCTGCACGCGGTTGCTGCCGGTGGGCGACACCGTGGAGATCTTCGGCGGGGTCGACCCGGTGCCGGTCGCGCTGCTGGACAGGCACCCTGGCCGCGCTCGATCGGATGGCCCGGGTGAGCTGGACGCCGTCGAGGCGATGGAGATCCTGTCGGCTCGCTTCGTCCCGCCGACGCTGGTCAATGGCGAGGGCGAACCTCTGCTGCTGTGCACGGCCGCCTTCGATGTGCCACCGGCGGACCTCGACCGGCTGACCACCACGCTCGATGACGCGTACGGGCCGGCGACCGACGGTTCCTGGCAGTACACCTCCCCCGACGCAGCTGCCCGCAGGCGGGCAGCGGATCCTGGCATCGCTGACGATCGACGGCACCGCGCTGACGGTGGAATCGAACGGCGCCCGCCGATTCGACGAGGTGGTGGACACCGTCAGGGGCGCCGTCCCGAGCGCTTCGCTGATCTCCGAGTCCCGTGTCCCCGCCGCGGAGATGATCCGCCGGCAGCGCGGGCGCACGGCCGGAGCCGCCGAACCCGTCGATCTCGCCGACCCGGCCGACCCGGCCATCGTCGAGGCCATGCGGTCCTTCACCGCCGACTACGAAACACGGTGGCTGGACATGGAACTGCCGGCGCTGGCGGGGTTGACACCCCGCCAGGCCGCCGACGATCCGACGAGGCGCGAGGACCTCGTGCGGTTGCTCAACTCCTTCGAGAACAGGCCGGTCGGCCCCGGCGCGATGAGTCCGGCGCGGCTGCGGGAGGCACTGCGGCTCTGACCGCCGCCGGTCGACGATCCGACCGCCGGCAGCGTCAGGCGGGCTGGACCGCCGGGGCCAGCGATGCGACCGAGACCGCCGGCACCGCAGGCACAGCGCCGGCAGGGCGTGCCGTCCGGCCGTCACGGCGGCGCAGACCGAGGTAGGCCGCGACCGCACCCAGCGCCACCAGCCCGGCAGCCAGCAGCAGGCCCGCCTGGTATCCACCGAGGAAGGCGTCCAGCGGGCTGTCGCCGGCGGTCAGCAGCGTCGACTGCCGCGCGGTGAGCACGGCTCCGATGACGGTGATGCCGAGCAGCCCGGACACCTCGCGGGAGGCGTTGAAGATGCCGGAGGCGACGCCGGCCTCCGCGCGGGGCATGGCATCCAGCACGCTGGCCGTCAGCGGGACGGTCAGCCCGCCGCCGATCCCGATCACCGCGAAACTCGGCATCAGCGACAGCAAAGTCGGCGTCCGATCCGAGCAGGCTGACCGACGCGATGCCGCCGGCCATCAGCAGCATGGCCGCGCCGACGACGCGGTGCGCACCCAGCCGGTGCGACACCCGCTCGGAGACCACCGCGCCGGCCGCCATCAGCAGCGCCATCGGCACGAAGGCGGCGCCGGCCTTGGTCGGCGAGAAGCCCAGCACGCCCTGCAGGTACAGCGAGGTGAAGAAGTAGATGCCGAACAAGCCGAAGCCCCACATCATCAGCGCGATCAGCCCACCGGAGAACACCCGCTCACGGAACAGCGACATGGCCACCATCGGTTCACGCACCCGCAACTCCAGCTGGACGAAGACGACACCCAGCACGGCGGCGACGGCGAAGCTCGCCAGGATCACCGGTGACGTCCAGCCGCGGTCGTGACCCTCGATCAACGCGAAGGTCAGCGCGAACAGCGCCACGGCCGAGGTGATCACGCCGGGCACGTCGATCCGCCGCGGCCCCGCGTCCTGCGTGGACTCCCGGATCACCGCGGCGGCCAGGCACCAGGGTCGCCACGCCGACCGGGACGTTGATGAAGAAGATCCAGCCCCAGCTGACGTACTCACTGAGCAGCCCGCCGAGCAGCGGCCCGACCGCGAGGGCGAGGGCGCCCACCGCGCTCCAGATCCCGACCGCGGCGGCGCGCTGGCGCGGTGGCGGTGAAGGTCGCCGAGATGATGGCCAGCGTGGTCGGGGTGACCAGCGCGGCGCCCAGCCCCTGCACCGCCCGGCTGATCACCAGCACCTCGACGCTGCCGGCCAGCCCGGCGGCCAGCGAGGCGACGCGTGAAGATCGACAGCCCGATCAGGAAGAGCCGTTTGCGGCCCCACACATCGGCGAGCCGGCCACCGGCCAGCAGCAGGCTGGCGAACACCAGGATGTACGAGCTGACGACCCACTCCAGACCGGACGTGGTCAGGTGCAGGTCCTGCTCGATGGCCGGGATGGCCACGTTGACGATGTTGTTGTCCAGGTAGGTCATGAAGGTGGCCAGTGCCACCGCCAGCAGGGTCCAGCGGGATCGGTCCACGAGCGTCTCCTCTACGGTGTACATCTACGCCGTATAGCGTGGACTCTACGATGTATAGTTGTCAACATGGTTTCGACATCGACTTCCCGCCGACCGTCCGGGAACTCCGCGGCACACGCCCAGGGGAGCTCGGGGACCGCGGCGCTGTCCCGGGAGGCGATCGTCGATCGCGCGCTGGCCGACCGCCGACCGGGAGGGCCTGGACGCGGTGTCGATCCGGCGGATCGCGCAGGACTTCGGGGTCACCCCGATGGCGCTGTACTGGCACGTCAAGAACAAGGACGAACTGCTGGCGGCGATGGGCGACCGGATGCTGGACTCGATGGTGATCCGGCCCGACGACGGCCGCCGCGACCTCGACCAGCTGCGCGACCTGATGACCCTGCTGGTCGGCGCGCTCAGCGCGCACCCGGGCAGTACCGGGCTGGCCCAGGTGCGGGTGCTGCAATGTGAGACCGGTCAGCTGCTGGCCGAGCGTGCGCTGGACATCCTGCGCGGATCGGGGTTCTCGGTCGAACAGAGCGCGAACCTGGCCAGGGCCTGCCTGCAGACCGCGATCATGCTGGTCTCCGGCCGGCCCGGGGCGGAAACCAGGACACCGCAGGACGAGCGCGCGGCGCTGCTGGCCAGCAAGCAAGCAGCGCTGGCCGGGCTGCCGAAGGACCGTTTCCCCCACCTCGTCGAGTGCGCCGCCGCGCTGACCGACTGCGACGACGAGATCTCCTACTACCAGGGCGGTATCGAGTTGTTCATCGCGGGCGTGCAGGCGCTGGAACGGCGGCTGCCCGACGCGGGATCGGCTGCCCTCGGCTGAGTTCAGGCCGCCGAGCCCGCCAGCCGGGTGATCACCGGGACGAAGTACTCGGCCAGCTCCGCGGGCACCACGAACTCGTCGATACCCAGGCCGGCCCGTAGTTCCAACAGGGTGTCGGCCATCTGCGCGGCGTCTCCCGTGAGCATGCCGACCGCACCGGCCTCGGCCAGCGCCCCGGCGTCCAGTCCCCCGCGCTGCAACCAGTCGGGGAGCCTGCCCGGCCAGCCCGACGAGTTGCAGGGTCAACGGGATCGAGCGGCCCGCAGCGTTCCGCGCGCGGTCGGCAGCGGCGGCCAATTCCTGCGCCGTCGCCTGCGGCGGAAGGGCCAGCGAAATCCGGTCCGCGAGAGGCGCGGTCGAGGCGAGCATCCTGGGTCCGGCGGCGGCCACCACGATCTCCGGCGGCGGCTTGACCTGCTCTCGCACCGCGGCGATGCACCTCGGCCGCCTGGTCGATGCGCTGACGCGCGCTGCCCCACGGGACGCCCAGCCAGGCGGCGTCCTGCTCGGCGTCCGGCCGGCCGGACCCGATGCCCAGCTCGAATCGACCATCCGACAGCTTCTGCAGCGTGGCGGACTCCCGCACCACGGCCCTGGGCGACCGGAACGGGGAGGCGATCACCCAGGTGCGGAGCCGCAGGGTGCTGGTCACCGCCGCGGCCGCGGCCAGGGCGCGGAACGGCGACGGCGTCCACAGCGGTGTCCGGGACGAGGATGCTGGTCCAGCCGTCCTGTTCCGCCGAGCGGGCCAGCTCGGTCCATTGCGCGCCGCTACCGCCCGGTACCGCGACGAGTCCGTAAGCGAATCCTTCATCCGTCATCGCGCCGATGCTGCCAGCAGGTGGCCGATGGCAAATCAGGGAAATTCCCCCAACCACTCGGCCTCTATGGCTATCCGCCGGGTGCCCAACCGTTCCCCATGCGTCACACCACCGTGACTCGCCCGCCATACAAAACCGCAGATCATGGCCCACAATGACGCGATGACTGACACGCAGACGGCCGATCCGGCGGCTCAGCAGGTGGCAATCGGTTCCCTGTCCGAGATCGGAAACGTGGTAGAGGGCGCCAATTCCGGCGCGCGGGAGCCGCATCACAGCTCCGGCAACTTCCCCGGCATCGCCGACTACGCGTTCCTGTCCGACTGCGAGACCAACTGCCTGATCTCGCCGTCCGGCGCGGTCGAATGGATGTGCATCCCACGCCCGGATTCGCCCAGTGTCTTCACCGCGATCCTGGACCGGGCCGGCGGCTCGTTCCGGGTGGCGCCGTTCGGCGTCCAGGTGCCCGCGGCCCGCAGGTACCTGCCGGGCACCCTCGTACTGGAGACCACCTGGCAGACCCCGACCGGGTGGCTGGTGGTGCGGGACGCGCTGATCATGGCGCCCTGGCACAACACCCACGAGCGGTCCAAGACCCATCGCCGCTCGCCCACCGACTACGACGCGGCCCATGTGCTGCTGCGCACGGTCAAGTGCATCAACGGCACCGTGGACCTCTCGGTGCAGTGCGAGCCGGTGTTCGACTACGCCCGCAAGGGCGGTCAGTGGCACTACCCGGGCACCGACTACAGCGAGGTGACCAGCACCGCGGAAGGTCAGCCGACCCTCCGGCTCACCGGCTCGCTGCGGATGGGCGTCGAGGGCCGGATCGCGATGGCCAGGACGAAGATGTCCCGCGGCGAGTCGCACTACGTCGCCCTGACCTTCTCGGAGCTCCCGGCGCCCGAGGACAAGGACGAGGCCGAGACCTGGATGGAGCGGACCAGCGAGTACTGGCGGCAGTGGCTCTCCCAGGGCACCTTCCCCGACCACCCGTGGCGGGCCTACCTGCAATCGTCCGCGCTCGCACTCAAGGGACTGTCCTACGCACCGACCGGCGCGCTGCTGGCCGCTGCGACCACGTCCCTGCCGGAAACCCCTGGCGGGGAACGGAACTGGGACTACCGGTACGCCTGGATCCGGGACTCCACCTTCGCCCTGTGGGGCCTGTACACCCTCGGCTTCGACCGCGAGGCCAACGACTTCTTCTTCTTCATCCACGACGTCTGCCGAGACAACCCCAACGACCTGCAGATCATGTACGGCGTCGGTGGGGAGCGGCACCTGGACGAGGCGACGCTCGACCACCTGTCCGGCTATGACGACGCCACCCCGGTGCGCATCGGCAACGGCGCCTACAACCAGCAGCAGCACGACGTCTGGGGCGCCCTGCTCGACTCGATCTACCTGCACACCCGCTCCCGCGAGCAGATGCCGGAGGAGCTCTGGCCGATCGTCATCGCCCAGGTCGAGCAGGCCTCCGCGCACTGGCGGGCACCGGACCGCGGAATCTGGGAGGTGCGCGGCGAGCCGCAGCATTTCACCGCCAGCAAGATCATGTGCTGGGTGGCGCTGGACCGCGGCGTGCGGTTGGCCCGGTTGCACGACTCGCACGCCATCGCCGACAAGTGGCAGGCCATCGCCGACGAGATCCACGCCGACATCCTGGCCAACGGTGTCGACGACCGGGGCGTGCTGGTGCAGCGCTACGGCTCCGACGCGCTGGACGCCTCGCTGCTGCTCGCGCCGCTGGTCCGCTTCCTGCCACCGGACGACTACCGGATCAGGGCCACCGTGCTGGCGATCGCCGACGAACTGACCCACGAGGGTCTGGTGCTGCGGTACCGGGTCGAGGAGACCGACGACGGGCTGGCCGGCGAGGAGGGCACCTTCACCATCTGCTCGTTCTGGCTGGTCTCCGCACTGGTCGAGATCGGCGAGGACGACCGGGCGAACGCATTGTGCGAGCGGCTGCTCTCGCACGCCTCCGCACTCGGCCTGTTCGCCGAGGAACTGGACCCCGTCACCGGACGGCACCTCGGCAACTTCCCGCAGGCCTTCACCCACCTGGCGTTGATCAACGCCGTGACCCACGTCATCAGGGCGGAGGAGTCCGCCAGGGCGCACGGGTTCAACCCCGCCAACCGGCCCCGTTGATCGCCGGAGTTGATCGCCGGAGTTGATCGCCGGAGTGTCGCCTGGGATCTCCGGCCCCGTCGTCGGCCCGTGGGTAGGGTTCGGATGACGACGGGAAAGGGATCTTGATGGCCATGACGCGACTCGCCCGGGGAGGGCAGGCGGCCGGGATGGCGGCCGTGCGTCGGTAGTAGCCACGATGCTGTTCCTGCTGCTGTCGATGCTGCTACCGGGACGGCGGCGGCCGACCAGCCGCTGCGGTTGCCGGCCCCGATCACCGACAAATCCGGCGTGCTGCGGCGGCGACCAGGCCGAGGTGCAGAACGCGATCGACAAGCTGTACGCCGAGGACAAGGTCCAGATGTGGGTGGTGTACGTCCCCACCTTCTCCGGGATCAACCGGGACACCTGGGCCGAACAGACCTTCCAACTGTCGGGGCTGGGCAACAGCGACGTGCTGCTGGCCGTTGCCACCGACGACCGGGACTATGCGTACCGCGTCGGCAACGACTTCCCATTGAGCGACAGCCAACTGAACAGCATCGCCACCAACGACATCGTGCCCCAGCTGCGCAACAGCGACTGGGCGGGTGCGGCCGTGGCCGCGGCGGACGGGTACCGGGGCGCGATCGGCGGCTCGTCGTCGCTCTGGTGGTGGGCCGCCGGCGGGATCGTCGTGATCGGTGGCGGCGGCTACCTGCTGTACCGGCGGTCCCGGCGGCGGAAGGCGGACGCCGAGGCGCAGTCCGAATCGGCCGAGACCGGGGAACCTCTCGAGCCGCTCGACCAGCTGTCCGCGCGCAGCGTGCAGGCGCTGATCGACACCGACAATGCCGTCAGGGCCAGCGAATTCGAGCTCACGGCCGCCGAGTCGGAGTTCGGCCACGATGCGGTCAGCCAGTTCCGCACGGCCTTCGAGTCCGCGCGGGAATCGCTGACCGCCGCGTTCGAGATCCGGCAGCGGATCGACGACGACATCCCCGAGGACGAACCGACCAGGCGCGCCATGATGGCCGAGATCCTCAGCCGCTGCGCGGACGCCGCCGGCAAGCTCGACTCCGAGTCGGACCGCTTCGACGCGCTGCGCGACCTGCGTTCGAGGTTGCCCCAGGTGCTCGCCGAGCTGCCGGTGGCGATCGACACGCAGACCGCCCGCCTCCCGGTGGCGCAGACCACCCTCGACGCCCTCCGGCAGCGGTACTCACCCACCGCGCTGCAGACCGTGGCGTCGAACGTCGACGAGGCGACCAGCCGGCTCACGTTCGCCCGGACCAGCCTTGATCAGGCCAGGCAACTCGCCGCCGAACCGGCGGCCGACCGACCCGCCGGCCGGCCGCGAGCGCGACCCAACCTGCACGCCCCGGACACCCCGGCGCAGCCGGGGGCCACCGCGGTGCTGGCCGCCGGCGCCGCCCAGGAGGCGGTCGGTCAGGCGCAGACCATGCTGGACGCCATCGAACGCACCGATGCCGACCTGAACGCCGCCGTCGGTCAGCTGGCCCAGGCCTGCGCGGCCGTCGAGCAGGAACTCGCGACGAACCGGGCCGCGCTGGCGGCGGCGAAGGCCGGTGCCGCGACCGGCGATCTGACGGCCAGACTCGATCAGATCCAGGCGATCCTCGGAGTGGCCAGGTCCCCGCAGGGCGCGGCTGACCCGTTGACCGCGCTGGGAAAGGTGACCGAGGCGGACGAGGCGTTGGACGTCATCCTGGCCGCCACCAAGGACGCCCAGCAGTCCGAGCGCAATGCCGAGGCCGCGTTCGGCCAAGCCTTGTCCACCGCACGCGCAGAAGTGGCTCAGGCCAACGACTTCGTCGGCACCCGGCGCGGCGCGGTTGGCAGTGAGGCGCGGACCAGGCTCACCGAGGCGCAGCGCCATCTCGCGGCCGCCGAGTCGTTGGGGAACGCCGACACCGCCGGCGCGCTGGCCCACGCCCAGCAGGCCATCTCGCTCGCCCGGCAAGCCTCCCAGCTCGCCCAGCAGGACGTCGGCGGTTGGGGTGGCGGCGGCAATCAGCGCGGCGGCGGGGGTGGCCTGGCCGGCGCGGTACTCGGCGGCATCCTGATCGACTCGGTGCTCAATTCCGGTCGCCGCGGACGAGGCGGCGGCGGCTGGGGCGGCGGGTACGGCGGCGGCTTCGGCGGTGGATTCGGCGGTGGCGGAGGAGGTTTCGGCGGCGGGTCGTCGGGCGGCGGCAGCCGTGGCGGTGGCGGGCGCTTCTGAGCAACTCCGGTGAACCGTCCGCCGCGCACCCGGTTCCCCATCACGCCACGGCGGCCAGCGCGGTGATTTCCGTGGTGTCCCGAAGGCGGCGCAGGCACCGCGCGCGAGTCGGCCCGATACTCCCGATCGGAATGCCGAGACGGTTGCTGATGTCCCGGTAGGACGGCTGCGGATCGGCCAGCATCAGCAGCAGCAGTTCACGATGCTCCGTCGGCAAGTGCCGCAACCCCTGCCGCAGCGCTCGCCGCTGGTCGGCTCGGTCCAGCCGCTCGCCGGGTTCGGCGCTGTTGGCGCTGTTGGCGCTGTTGGCGCTGTTGAATCTGTCGAATCCGTCAGATCCGTCAAAGCTCATCGGGTCCGCCGGAACGGTCCGTTGGCGCGCGGTGACCACCCGCAAGGCCTCATTCCTGGTCGTGGTGGCGATCCAACCGGGAAGCGCCCGTCGCTCCCGAAGCCGCTTCAGGTGCTGGAAAAGCCCCAGCCAGACGACTTGGCTGACGTCCTCGGCGTCGACACCGATCAACCGGTACCGCCGGCAGATCCGAAAGATCAGTGGTGTGTACCGCGCGTACAGCATTCCCCAGGCGTTGCCGTCCCCGGCCGCCGCTGCCTCGATCAGCCGGGCGAGCGGGTCAGGCTCGGCCGGACCGTCGGTGACGGACATGACGAGTTCCCCTTTGCGTTGTGGCAGTTCGCCCGACCATAGGGACCGTCCATCAACGCGATCTCAACATCGTCAGCCCACGCTCCGAAGACGAGAGGTCAACGCTGCGACTACCTCTGCCCCGAGATCGACAACTTTCGGATGATTCCGGGATCAAACCCCCCGACCCCAAAAGGTGATCGTTGTCACGACCACTTTTCCGGCGCACACTGGCGCCGACGGTCCGCTCACAGTCGCGCCGGACCGTCCGACCCACCGTCCCGGGCCTCTCGACGCCGGGCCGACGTCGGTGTCACGACACCCCGCGCGGCGGACATCACGGTGCCCGGCGTCATCGGGCTCGTAGCGAAAGGCCGCGCATGCAGACACCGGCACCCGTTGACTACGCCAGAGCCCATTCCGTCGACGAGGCGCTCGCCCTGCTGGAGCGGTACGGTCCCGAATCCCGGCTCATCGCCGGTGGGCACAGCCTGATCCCGATGATGCGGCTGCGGATCGCCCAGCCCGAGTGCGTCATCGACATCAACGATCTTGCCGAACTGGACTACATCCGCGTCGACGGCGGCGAACTGCGTCATCGGCGCGATGACCAGGCATCGCACCGTCCTGGCGTCGGCCGTCATCGGCGAGCACTACCGGATCTTCCATGACGCCGAGCGGGTGATCGCCGATCCGATCGTCCGCAACCGGGGCACGGTCGGCGGGTCGCTCTGCCAGGCCGACCCGGCGGAGGATCTCTCGGCGGTCGCGGCCACCCTGCGCGCCACCCTGGTCATCCGGTCCGCATCGGGCACCCGCACGGTACCGGCAAGGGAGTTCACCGACGGTCCGTATCAGACCGTGCTGGACGACGCCGAGATCCTCACGGAGGCAAGGATTCCCATCCGTCCGGGAGTCGGGAGCGCGTACGAGAAGGTGGAGCGGCGGGCCGGCGATTGGGCGGTCGCCTCGGCCGGCGCCTACCTCGTGCTGGACGGGAACACCGTCGCCGACGTCGGGATCGGGCTGGCCGCCGTTGGCGCCGAGCATTCCTGCGCGCCGGGTGCCGAGGAGTACCTGATCGGCCGGGAGCTCACCGACGAGACCATCGCCCGCACCGGCGAACTCGCCGCCGCCGCCGCCAATCCCGCCGCCGACCAGCGGGGCCCGATCGCCTACAAACGCCATCTCGCCGACGAATTGACCCAGCGCGTGCTGCGACGGGCCGCGGCCCGGGCGCAGGCCAAAATCTGACCGGCACATCCGACATGCAGGAGTTGAAGATGCAGGTAGGCATCACCGTCAACGGCGAGCACCACACCGACGAGGTGGAACCGAGATTGCTGCTGGTGCACTATCTCCGGGACAAGCTCGGGCTGACCGGCACGCACTGGGGCTGCGACACCTCGCAGTGCGGCACCTGCGTGGTGTGGCTCGACCGGGAACCGGTGAAGAGCTGCACGGTGCTCACCCCGATGGCCGACGGGCACGAGGTGCGCACCGTGGAGGGCCTGGCGGTCAACGGCACCCTTGACCCGGTGCAGGAGGGGTTCATGGCCGAACACGGCCTGCAGTGCGGCTTCTGCACCCCCGGCATGATGATGACGGCGCGACATCTGTTGGACCACAACCCCGATCCCGACGAGTCGACCATCCGGCACGCCATCTCCGGGCAGATCTGCCGATGTACCGGCTACGAGAACATCGTCCGCGCGGTCCGCGCGGCCGCCGGACACCCGTCCCAACCTTCCGGGCGGGCAGCCGCCGATCCGGCCAGCAACGGCGACAGCACTGTCGTCGCCGAACCCAGCCAGGAGGTCCCGGCATGACGGCCACCGTCGACCAGGCGACCACCCACCGCTCCCCCCGGGTCAGCCCGGCCGGGAACCCGATCGGCTTCGGCCGGATGCCCCGCGTCGAGGACGCGAGATTCCTTCGCGGGCAAGGCAATTACGTCGACGACGTGACGATGCCCGGCATGCTGTTCTCCGCCATCCTGCGCAGCCCGTACGCGCACGCCCGCATCCGTGGCATCGACACCAGCGCCGCCGAGGCGTTGCCGGGAGTGCGCGCGGTGATCACCGGGCAGACCCTGGCAGGCCTGAAGCTCGCCTGGATGCCGACGCTGAGCGCCGACGTGCAGGCGGTGCTGGCCACCGACAAGGTGCGCTTCCAGCACCAGGAGGTTGCCTTCGTGGTGGCCGACACCAAATACATCGCCAGGGACGCGCTCGAGTTGATCGAGGTCGACTACGAGCCGCTGCAGCCGGTGGTGGATGCCAAGCGCGCCCTCGACCCGGACGCACCGGTGATCCGGGACGACATCGAGGGCAAGACCGACAACCACATCTTCGACTGGGAATCCGGCGACGCGAACGAGACCGAGCGGGTCTTCGCGGGCGCCGAGGTCGTCGTGACCCAGGAGATGCTCTATCCCCGAGTACATCCCGCGCCGATGGAGACCTGCGGCACGGTCGCCTGGATGGATCCGGTCACCGGGAAGCTGACCGTCTACTCCACCAACCAGGCGCCGCACGCGCACCGCACCATCTACGCGCTGGTCGCCGGGATACCCGAGCACAAGATCCGGATCATCTCGCCGGACATCGGCGGCGGCTTCGGCAACAAGGTCGGCATCTACCCCGGGTACGTGCTGGCGGTGGTCGGCTCGATCGTCACCGGCAAACCGGTGAAGTGGATGGAGGACCGCAGCGAGAACCTGATCTCCACCTCGTTCGCCCGTGACTACCACATGACCGGCAGCATTGCCGCGACCAGGGACGGCAAGATCCTCGGCCTGAAGGTCGACGTGCTCGCCGACCACGGCGCCTTCAACGGCACCGCGCAGCCGACCAAGTTCCCGGCCGGGTTCTTCCACATCTTCACCGGCAGCTACGACCTGCAGGCCGCGCACTGCAACGTCACCGGCGTGTACACCAACAAGGCACCAGGCGGTGTGGCCTATGCCTGTTCGTTCCGGATCACCGAGGCGGTGTACCTGGTGGAGCGGATGGTCGACCTGCTGGCCGCCGAGTTGCAGATGGACCCGGCAGAGCTTCGGCTGAAGAATCTGCTGCGCCCCGAGCAGTTCCCGTACGTCTCGAAAACCGGGTGGGAGTACGACTCCGGCGACTACCCGCGGGCGATGCGACTGGCCATGGAGATCGCCGGCTACGACGAGCTGCGTCGCGAACAGGCCGAGAAGCGGGCTCGCGGCGAACTGATGGGCATCGGCATCTCCTTCTTCACCGAGGGTGTCGGCGCCGGCCCTCGCAAGCACATGGACATCCTCGGGCTGGGCATGGCCGATGGTTGCGAGCTGCGGGTGCATCCGACCGGCAAGGCACAGCTCCGGCTGTCGGTACAGAGCCAGGGCCAGGGCCACGAGACCACATTCGCCCAGATCGTCGCCCAGGAACTCGGTATCCCGCCGGAGGACATGGAGGTCATCCACGGCGACACCGACAACACCCCGTTCGGGTTGGGCACCTACGGTTCTCGATCCACCCCGGTGTCCGGTGCGGCCGCCGCCATTGTCACGCAACGGGTTCGGGAGAAGGCCCGCATCGTCGCCGCGGCGGCGCTGGAGGTCAGCGCGAACGACCTGGAGTGGGATCACGGCCGCTGGCAGGTCAAGGGCGACCCGGATCAGGGCAGGACGATCCCGGAGATCGCCATGCTCAGCCACGGCAACCTCGAGCTGCCGGAGGGCGTCGAAGGCCACCTGGACGCCTCCGTGGTCTACGACCCGCCGAACCTCACCTACCCGTTCGGCGCCTACATCTGCGTCACCGACGTCGACCCCGGCACCGGCGAGGTGAAGGTCCGCCGGTTCATCGCGGTCGACGACTGCGGCCCGCGGATCAACCCGATGATCGTCGAGGGTCAGGTGCACGGCGGGCTGGCCGACGGCATCGGGATGGCGCTGATGCAGCTGATCGCGTTCGACGAGGACGGCAACTGCGTCGGCGGATCGTTCATGGACTACCTGCTGCCCACCGCCCTGGAGTGCCCGAGCTGGGAGCTGGGCGAGACGGTCACCCCGTCGCCGCACCACCCGTTGGGCTGCAAGGGGGTCGGCGAATCGGCGACCGTCGGGTCGCCGGCCGCGGTGGTCAACTCGGTGCTGGACGCGCTGACGCCCTATGGTGTGCGGCATGCGGATATGCCGCTCACCCCGGCGAACGTCTGGATGGCCATGCAGGGCACGCCGGTCCGCACCGACCTGGCGGTCACATGACCGGTCAGCCCTGCGCCCGCTGGAACCCCACTCCCGGCTGCCCTGATGAGCCGCGCGAACCTGCAGGACCGAGCGAGCCAGTTGCGGATCCAGCGGGTCCCGTACGTGCACGCCCGGGTCGTGCTGGCCCAGCGGCCGACCTCGGCCAAACCCGGTGACGAGGCGATCATCTTCGCCGACGGGTCGATGGAAGGGTTCGTCGGCGGCAGCTGCGCGGAATCGACGGTGCGGGCGCAGAGCCTGGCCCTGCTGGCGACCAGGGAGCCATTGCTGTTGCGGATCACCCCGACCGAGCGGAACAGCGGGCCCATGCCGGACACCCGCAGGACGGCTCGCTGACCGTGCACAACCCGTGCCTGTCCGGTGGCACCCTGGAGATCTTCCTGGAACCGGTGGTGCCGGCGCCGCAGGTCCAGGTACACGGCACCGGCCCGATCGCCGATGCCATCGGGACCATCGGCGCCGCAATGGATTTCAGCATGACGCCAGTCGATCGGGATGGCCATGGTCGGGGCGCAGGCGGTGGTCGTCGCCTCGCACGGCCGGGACGAACTGCAGGTGTTGGGCGCGGCACTGGACGCGGGCGTGCCGTACATCGGCTTGGTCGCCAGCCGGCGTCGCGGCGCCGCGGTCCTCGACGAACTGTCCGCGAGCCGGCCGGATCTCGGCGCGGCGGCGCGCACGAGAATCCACACCCCGGCGGGTCTGGACATCGGCGCCCATACGGCGCCGGAAATCGCGCTGTCCATCCTGGCCGAGATCATCGCCAGCCGGCCGGCCGCGACGGCGGATCCGTCGGATCGGGATGGCCTACCCACCGATGGCGCCGCCGATTCCGAGCAGGTCGGCCGTCCACTGACGGCCATCGACCCGGTCTGCGGGATGACGGTGGCCGCCGTCGATTCGTCCTTGCACCTGGACCATGACGGCACCAGGTACTACTTCTGCGGTCCCGGCTGCCTGGCCGCGTTTGCCGCCGACCGTGCCGGCAGCGCCGGCAGTTCTCATCACTCCGGCCCTCATCCCTCCAGCCCCGCCCCACTCCTCCCGACGTGACCGAACCGGCGGACCTCGCGGCGCTCGTGCCGGACGTCGCGGCCCTGCAGACGCTGCTCGGTGACGACGGCTACCTGGCCGACGAGGGATTGGCGACCGCGTTGTTCTGCGCGGTGCGGCTCGGGCAACCGTTGCTGCTGGAGGGCGAGGCCGGCGTCGGGAAGACCGCAGCGGCCAAGGCCCTCGCCCAGGCCCTGCGACACCCCGATGATCCGGCTGCAGTGCTACGAGGGCATCGACATCGCCGAGGCCGTCTACGAGTGGAACTACCCGCGGCAGTTGCTAGCGATCCGGCTCGCCGAATCGACTGGGAATCCCCTCGGCGCCGACGACCTGTTCCGGCGGGACTACCTCATCGAGCGGCCGCTGCTGCGCGCGGTGGAACACGCCGGGCCACGGCCGGCGATCCTGCTGATCGACGAGATCGACCGTGCCGACGAGCATTTCGAGGCGTTCCTGCTCGAATTGCTGGCCGAGCGGTCGATCACCATCCCGGAGATCGGCACCGTGCACGCCGCGGTGCCCCCGGTCGCCGTGCTGACCTCGAATCGCACCAGGGACCTGCACGACGCACTGAAACGCCGCTGCCTCTACCACTGGATCGACCATCCCGACGTCGCGCGGGTGGTGTCAATCGTCCGGCGCAGGGTGCCGGCCGCCACCGAGACCCTGGCGGCTCAGGCCGCGGCCGCGACCGGCCGGCTGCGCACCCTTGACCTGCAGAAGTCCCCGGGCACCGCCGAGGTCATCGACTGGGTGCACGCGGCCCAGATCCTTGGCCTGCGGGAGCTGGACACCGACGCCGCGGCCCGCACCCTCGGGTCGGTGCTCAAGTACCGGGAGGATCGCGAGACCGCGGTGGCCGCCGGACTGGATTGGGTCGTCGGTGGATGAGCGCCGACGGCACGGCTGAGATCGGTCCCAAGATCGATCCAGGCGTGATCGACACAGGAATCGACACAGTCGACACAGCGTCTGCCTGCGCGGCTTTCGGCGCCGCGCTGAGCGCGGCCGGCGTCGACGTTCCCGCGGACCGGGTGGTGTGGTGGGCGCAGGCCATCGCCGCCACCGCACCGGTGCGGGTGCGGGAGCTGTACTGGCTCGGCCGCGTCACCCTGCTGGACAACGCCGGCGCCCTCCCGAATCTACGACGCCGTGTTCGGCCAGGTGTTCCGGGGCCTGGTGGACGTCGCGGACCACCGGGGTGACGCGAACCAGCCGCAGCTGGAGAACACCGAACCCGGTGCACCGCAACCGGAGCAGCGGGACGGCGACGAGGCGCAGCAGCAGGACGGGCCCGACCGGGAGTCACCGGTGCCGGCGGCAGCCGACTCGAAGGCGGCGGAGGATGACGGCCGGCCCGCCGTGCTGGCTACCGCATCGGACCTGGAGCTGTTGCGGGACAAGGACTTCGCCGATTGCTCGGCAGCGGAACTGGCCGAGTTGGCCGGGCTGATCGACCGGATGAGGGTCGTCGCGCCGCGCCGGCCGTCCCGTTGGGTCGCCGATCGGTCGTCGGGCCGGTCGATCGACCTGCGCCGGACGTTGCGTGTCGCCTGCCGCACCGGCGGCGATCCGATCGACTGGGCACACCGTCGGCGGGGCACCACACCCAGGCCGATCGTGCTGCTGGCGGACGTGTCCGGCTCGATGCAGCCGTACGCCCGGATCTACCTGCGGGTGCTGCAGGGTGCCGTGATCGGTGCGCGCGCCCAGGCCTACGTCTTCGCGACCCGGCTGACCAAGGTGTCACGAGCGCTGGCGACCGGACGCCGGGAGGAGGCCATCGCCAGGGCACTGGCGCACGCCCCCGACAGCGCCGGCGGAACCCGGATCGGCGCGGCGGTGAAGACCTTCCTGGACACCGACGGCCGCCGCGGCGTCGCCAGGGGCGCCGTGGTCGTCATCGTCTCCGATGGCTGGGAGCGGGCCGACCCTGCGCTGCTCGGCGAGCAGATGGGGCGGCTGTCCCGGCTGGCTCATCGGGTCATCTGGGTGAACCCGCGGAAGGCGGCGCCCGGGTTCGTCCCGCTCACCGGCGGGATGGCCGCCGCCCTCCCGCACGTCGACGCCTTCGTGTCCGGACACTCGGTGGCTGCGATCGCCGACCTGCTGGAAGCCGTCGCCGCGCCCTGGACGAACAGGCAGGCCACCGCGCCGGGCGGGGCTCTGCTGCGTTCGACCTTGCATAAGTTACTGGCCAGTAATAACCTGGGTTCACGAAGCGGGCACCGCTCCGCCGGGATCGGCTTTGTCGAGCAGGTTGACAACGAGCCCACTGCACCTCCACACCGTCTGCCAGCAGACTCACCACCAGGGAGCACCGGCCATGACCCATTACCGTTCGAACGTCAGAGATCTCGAGTTCAACCTCTTCGAGGTGCTCGGCGCCGGAGAACGGATGGGCACCGGCCGGTTCGCCGAGATGGACGCGGACACCGCGCGGGAGATCCTGCACGAGTTGCAGACGGTCGCCGCCGGACCGATCGCCGCCTCGTTCGCCGACGCCGACCGCAACCCGCCCGTCTACGACCCGGCCACCTTCAGCGTGACGCTGCCCGAATCCTTCAAGAAGTCCTACCGCGCGCTGGTCGACGGCGATTGGCAGCGGCTCGAGCTCCCGTCCGATCTCGGTGGCTACGGAGCGACGCCCAGCCTGCGCTGGGCCGCCGCCGAATTGATCCTCGGCGCCAACCCGGCGCTGTTCATGTACTCGGGCGGGCCGAACTTCGGTGTCGTCGTGCACCGCAACGGCACCCCGCTGCAGCAGCGGATGGCCGAGACCATGATCGAGAAGCAGTGGGGCTCGACCATGGTGCTCACCGAGCCGGATGCCGGCAGCGATGTCGGCGCCGGCCGCACCAAGGCGATCCTGCAGGAGGACGGCAGCTGGCACCTGGAGGGCGTGAAGCGGTTCATCACCTCCGCCGAATCCGATCTGGTGGACAACATCGTCCACCTGGTGCTGGCCCGTCCGGAAGGACCCGGCATCGAGAACCGGCCTGGCACCAAGGGTTTGAGCCTGTTCATCGTGCCGAAGTTCCATTTCGACCCGGAGACCGGCGAACTGGGCGAGCGCAACGGCGTCTTCGTCACCGGGCTGGAACACAAGATGGGCCTGAAGGTCTCCACCACCTGTGAGCTGAGCTTCGGCATCAATGGCACCCCGGCCGTCGGATACCTGTTGGGCGACAAGCACGATGGCATCGCGCAGATGTTCCAGGTGATCGAATACGCGCGAATGATGGTCGGCACCAAGGCGATCGCCACGCTGTCCACCGGGTACCTGAACGCACTGGACTACGCCAAGCAGCGGGTACAGAGCGCCGACCTGACCAAGTCCAACGACAAGACCGCACCGCGGGTGACGATCATCCACCACCCCGACGTCCGGCGGATCCTGATGAAGCAGAAGGCCTACGCCGAGGGACTGCGGGCCGTCTACCTGTACACCGCCAGCTGGCAGGACACGATCGCCGCCGGCGAGGTCTCGGACGCCGACATGGTCGTCGCGAAGAAGGTCAACGACCTGCTGCTGCCGATCGTCAAGGGCGTCGGATCGGAACGCGCGTACGAGAACCTGGCGCTGTCGCTGCAGGTGTTCGGCGGCTCGGGGTACACCCAGGACTACCCGATCGAGCAGTACATCCGGGACGCCAAGATCGACACCCTGTACGAGGGCACCACCGCGATCCAGGCCCAGGACTTCTTCTTCCGCAAGATCGTCCGCGACGGCGGCAACGCCCTGGGCGTGGTGGCCGCGGAGATCGCCGCCTTCGTGTCCTCGTCCCTGTCGGAATCGACCGACGGGCGGCACAAGGAGGAGCTGGTCCTGCTGCAGACCGCGCTGACCGACGTGCAGTCCATGGTCGGTGCACTGGTCGGCTACGCCATGGCGTCCGGGCAGGAACCGGCGTCCGTGTACAAGGTGGGTGAGCACGCGGTCAGCCTGCTGATGAGCGTCGGCGACCTGCTGATCGGCTACCTGCTGCTGCGCCAGGCGCGGGTCGCGCAATCGGCACTGGACAACGGCGCAACGCCGCGGGACGCGGACTTCTATGCCGGCAAGTTGGCGGTCGCGCACTGGTTCGCCCGCAATGTGCTGCCGGAACTCACTGCCAGGCGGTCGGTCGTCGAGAACGCCGACCAGTCGCTGATGGAGGTCTCCGAGGCGGCGTTCTGACGGCGCGGGCGTCGGTGATCCGCTGGATCACCGACGCATGGCCGGCGCTATTTGGAGCCGTCGTGCCGATCGAAGGTTGCCTCGTCGACCTCGTCGACCGAGTCGGCGGCAGCGACATCGACGTCGTGCCGATCGAACGTCGCCTGCTCGGTTTCCACCACGGAATCGGGAGCGTCGACGTCGACGTCATGACGGTCGAAGGAAGCCTCCTGGTGGCCGCCCCTGGCTGCGTCGGGAGCGTCGACGTCGACGTCGTGGCGGGAGAAGTTGGCCGGAGCCCCTGTTGATGCGCCTGAAGTAGATCCTGGATCACTCATGCTTAGAGCATGACACGCTGCGCCGATCGGTGGGCTGGGTCGCGACAACGAGCTACCGCAGGTGGCTGTGAATTTCTCGACCAACTGACCGCAGTTAGGGTGAGCCGACCGTCGCAGGTGTCAGCCGCTTCAGAGGTGGGTCGTCATGGATTCGCGCCGTCGCCTGGAAACCCGCCCTGTTGCCGCCGACGCGGCGATCGTGCAGGGCGACCGGTTCCGGATCACCGTCCTCGCCGACGGGCTGCTGAGACTGGAGTACGCGCTGGACGGCCGCTTCGAAGATCGGGCCAGTGCGTTCGCCGTCTTCCGTGAACTCCCGGTGCCGCGGTACCGGCTCATCGATGGCCCGCACCACCTGGAGATCCTCACCGACCGGGTGCACCTGGTTTATGACCGTGAACAGTTCAGTACCAGCGGGCTGAGCATCCAGGTCCGCGGCAACATCAGCAGTTACCACAGCGTCTGGCGGTTCGGCGAAGCGGTGGACGACCTCGGCGGAACCGCGCGAACCCTGGACAACGCGGACGGCGCGGTCCCGCTGGAGCCGGGGGTGGTCTCCCGGTGGGGCTACGCCGTGCTCGACGATTCGCGGACCCTGGTGCTGGACGACGGCGGTTGGGTCGCACCGCGCGACGGGTCGCGGGCCGACCTGTACTTCTTCGGGTACGGCCGCGACTACCGCGACGCCGTCCGCGCGCTGTACGCCGTGTCGGGGCCGACCCCGGTGCTGCCGCGGTTCGCCCTGGGCAACTGGTGGAGCAGATTCCATCCGTACACGGCCGCCGAGTACACCGAGCTGATCGGCAGATTCGAACGGGAGGGCATTCCGTTCTCCGTCGCTGTGATCGACATGGACTGGCACCTCATCGATGTCGATCCGCAGTACGGCAGCGGCTGGACCGGGTACAGCTGGAACCGCTCGCTCTTCCCCGACCCCGGGGAATTCCTGGCCTGGCTGCACGAGCACGGCCTGCGGGTGACGCTGAACGTGCACCCCGCGGACGGCGTCCGGGCCTACGAGGATGCCTACGCCGAGATGGCCGCGAGCCTCGGCATCGACGCCGCCACCGGCGATCCCATCGCGTTCGACGTCACCGACCGGCAATTCCTCACCGCGTATTTCGAGGTGCTGCACCGCGCGCTGGAGCGCGACGGGGTGGACTTCTGGTGGATCGACTGGCAGTCCGGCCCGCACTCGCGGATCGCCGGCGTCGACCCACTGTGGATGTTGAACCACTTCCACTTCCTGGACAACGCGCGGGACGGCAAGCGCCCGTTGACCTTCTCCCGGTACGCCGGGCCGGGCAGCCACCGTTATCCCGTCGGATTCTCCGGGGACAGCCTGGTGACCTGGGCGTCCCTGGACTTCCAGCCCTACTTCACCGCGACCGCGTCGAACATCGGCTACGGCTGGTGGAGCCACGACATCGGCGGCCACATGTTCGGCAGCAAGGACGACGAGCTGGCCACCCGCTGGGTGCAGCTGGGCGTCTTCTCCCCGATCATGCGGCTGCACTCCTCGCACAGCCCGTTCAACAGCAAGGAGCCGTGGCGGTTCGGCGGCCAGGCGCAGGCGGTGATGACCGATTTCCTCCGGCTGCGGCACCGCCTGTTGCCGTACCTGCACACGATGAATCACCGCGCGGCCAGGGACGGCTCCCCGTTGGTCGAACCGATGTACTGGGCGTACCCGGAATCCGCTGACGCCTACCTGGTGCCGAACCAGTTCCTCTTCGGCACAGCGCTTCTCGTCGCGCCCATTACGACGCCGAAGGACCACAGTCTGCAGCTGGGCAGCGTCCGGGCGTGGCTGCCGGCGGGTACCTGGGTCGACGTCTTCACCGGCCTGGTCTACGCGGGCGGGCGGCAACTGGTGCTGCACCGCGACCTCCGCACGATCCCCGTACTGGCCAGGGCGGGAGCGATCGTGCCGCTCGCTGGTGCGCCGGTTCCCGGGAATTCGCCGGAGAATCCGGACTCCTTCGAGGTTCTCCTGGTGGTCGGTGCCGACGGCAGCTTCGAGCTGATCGAGGACGACGGCACCGGAACCGGGCTGGACCCGGCGGGCGTGGCCCGAACGCCGATCACCTTCGACCAGGCGGAGGGCGTCGTCACGGTGGGCCCGGTGTCGGGTCCGCACGGATTCCTCCCTGGGCCACGCAGCTGGACGCTCAGCTTCGTCGGGCTCGCGGCGCCGGCGGACCCGGTCGCGACGATCGACGGCGCCGTCACCGATGCACAGCTCACCGAAGGGCCGAGCCGCAGCTCACTGACCGTGAACGACGTTCCACTTACCAGCACCCTGCGGGTCGGGATCGGCCGCGATCCGACCCTGGCGCCCGTCGACGTCGCGGGCCGGTTGTTCGCCCTGCTCGACGGTGCGTTCATCGAGTTCGAGGACAAGCACCGGATCTACGCCATCGCCACCTCGGGCCAGCCGCTGCCGGTGCGGCTCTCCCACCTGCAGGCGCTCGACCTGGACCGCCGGCTCGAGACCGCCGTCGGCGAGATCCTGCTCGCGGGCGTCTCCGGGTGACGCCCGATCCGCCGGCGGTCAGCGCGCCAGGGGCGCGGACTCTCGCCGAGCTCGACCTGCTGGTCGCCGATTGCCGGGCCTGCCCGCGGCTGGTGGCCTGGCGCGAACTGGTTGCCCGGGAACGGAAGCCGGCCTTCCGAACGGAAACCTACTGGGGCAGAGCGGTTCCGGGCTTCGGACCGGCCGATGCGACGGTGCTGGTGGTCGGCCTGGCCCCGGCCGCGCACGGGGCCAATCGCACCGGCCGGATGTTCACCGGCGACCGCAGCGGCGACGTGCTGTTCGCCGCCCTGCACCGCACCGGCTTCGCGTCCCAGCCGACCTCGATGCACGCCGGTGACGGGCTCGCGCTGAGCGACATCCGGATCACCGCACCGGTGCACTGCGCGCCGCCGGACAACGCCCCACCCCGGAGGAACGCCGGCGGTGCGGGCCGTTCCTCGCGCGGGAACTGGAACTGCTCGCGCCGACGGTGCGGGTGGCCGTGGTGCTGGGCGCGTTCGGTTGGCAGGCGCTGCTCCGCACCCTGCAGGACGCGGGCTGGCTGCTGCCGCGGCCGCGCCCCGCCTTCGGCCACGGGGTTGCGGTGACCCTGGCACATTCCGACGGCAGGACGCTGCACGTCGTCGGGAGCTACCACGTCAGCCAGCAGAACACCTTCACCGGCCGGCTGACCCCGGACATGCTGGACCTGGTGCTGCTGCAGGCCCGGCAGCTCGCCGGTCTGCCGGCGCCCGCGAGGTGACGTCCGTGGAGGTCGACCTGCCGCACCACCTTGCGGCCGCCGCGCTGCTGATCACCGACCGGGGCGGGCGGGTGCTGATGGTGGCCACCGACTACCGCGACACCCTGGTGCTGCCGGGCGGCATCATCGAGCCCGACGAACCACCCGCGGCGGCCGCCGAACGTGAGGTGCTGGAAGAGACCGGCCTGTACCGGCGAGCCCGGAGATTGCTCGTGGTGCAACACATCCCGCCGCGGCCACCGCTGGAATCCGTGCTGCAGTTCGTCTTCGACACCGATCCGGTTGACAGAGATGCCGAGCTGGTCCCCCAGCCGGGCGAGGTACGGGAGCTCATCTGGCTGGACCCCGAGGCGGCGCGCGGTGGCCAGCAATCCTCCCGGCGCCGTGCGACTACGTGCCGCCCTCGACGCCCGCCGGGACGGCATCACCCGCTACTTGGACGGCATGGCTGCGGCCCCGGCCTGAGCATCGCACCCAGCCACAGCACCATGCCCGGGTCGGCGGTGACCGACCCGGGCATGGTGTTCATACTGCTCAGGTGTTCAGACGGCTCAGGTGTCCGAGTCCACCCAGTCGAAGGTCTTGGTGACGGCCTTCTTCCACTGCGCGTACTTCTTGGCCCGGTCCGCCGGATCCATCTGCGGATCCCAGCGCTTGTCCTCGGCCCAGTTGTTGCGGATGTCGTCCTCGGACTGCCAGAACCCGACGGCCAGGCCGGCGGCGTAGGCGGCGCCCAGCGCGGTGGTCTCGGCGACCACCGGACGGATCACCGGAACGCCGAGAATGTCGGCCTGGAACTGCATCAGGGTCTCGTTGACGACCATGCCGCCGTCGACCTTCAGCGCCGTCAGATCGACGCCGGAGTCGGCGTTCATCGCGTCCAGCACCTCCTTGGTCTGGAAGGCGGTGGCCTCCAGCACGGCGCGGGCGATGTGACCCTTGTTGACGTAGCGGGTCAGACCCACGATGGCGCCGCGGGCATCGTCACGCCAGTACGGCGCGAACAGACCCGAGAACGCCGGCACGAAGTAGCAGCCGCCGTTGTCCTCGACACTGGCCGCCAGCGTCTCGATCTCCGGAGCCGAGGAGATGAGACCGAGGTTGTCTCGCACCCACTGCACCAGCGAGCCGGACACCGCGATGGAGCCCTCGAGCGCGTAGACGGTGGCCTGGTCGCCGATCTTGTAGCAGACCGTGGTCAGCAGGCCGTTCTTCGACGGGACGACCTCGGTGCCGGTGTTCAGCAGCATGAAGTTGCCGGTGCCGTAGGTGTTCTTGGCCTCGCCGGGGGACAGGCAGGCCTGGCCGAAGGTGGCCGCCTGCTGATCGCCGAGGATGCCGGCGATCGGCACGCCGGCGAACGAACCCACCGAGCGACCCTCGCCGTACACCTCGGAGGAGGACCGGATCTCCGGCAGCATCGAGAGCGGAATGCCCATCTCGGCGGCGATCTCGGCGTCCCAGGACAGTGTGGACAGGTCCATCAGCAGGGTGCGGGAGGCGTTCGTCGGATCGGTGACGTGCAGGCCCCCGTCGACCCCGCCCGTCATGTTCCACAGCGTCCAGGTGTCCATGTTGCCGAAGACCAGGTCGCCGGCCTCGGCCTTTGCCCTTGCGCCCTCGACGTTGTCGAGGATCCAGCGGACCTTCGGGCCCGAGAAGTACGTGGCCAGCGGCAGACCGACCTTCGCCTTGTACCGCTCGGCGCCGCCGCCGAGATCGGCCAACTGGTGGCAGATGCCGTCGGTGCGGGTGTCCTGCCAGACGATGGCGTTGTAGACGGGCTTGCCGGTGGTGCGGTCCCAGACCAGTGCGGTCTCGCGCTGGTTGGTGATACCGACTGCGGCGATGTCCTTCTCGGTCAGGTCGACCTTGCCGAGCGCGGCCGCGGCGACCGCCCTGGTGTTCTCCCAGATTTCCAGCGCGTTGTGCTCGACCCAGCCGGCCTTCGGGAAGATCTGCTCGTGTTCCTTCTGGTCGACCGAGACGACCCGGCCCTCGCGGTTGAAAACCATACACCGCGTCGACGTCGTACCCTGATCAATTGCCGCTACGAACTTTTCGCTCATTCCGTTCGATCCCTTTCGTCACTACATCGTTGGAGGACTTGTTCGAAATTCGACGTCACGTCGAATTATTGTTGGCCGGCTCACCGATTAGTCACTCCTTGCGAGTGAATTCTGCATGCTCTTTCGGGTGGAGCCGCCGTGGGCCGGCCACGTCCGGGCGATGAGGAGCTGATTCGCTGCACCGCCCGGATCGGTCGGGAGCCGATTAAACGACGCCCGGGAATGATGCCGTACCGCCGAGGGCCAGGAATGCCCAGGCGCCGAGTGCGCCACCGATCATCGGACCGACGACCGGCACCCACGAGTACGCCCAATCCGAGCCGCCCTTGCCCTTGATCGGCAGGATGGCGTGCGCGATACGCGGGCCGAGGTCACGAGCAGGGTTGATGGCGTACCCGGTCGGGCCACCGAGTGAGGCGCCGATGCCGACCACCAGCAGTGCCACGAACAGCGGGCCGAGGCCCGATGGGGTGCCACCGGACAGCAGGATCACGAAGATCAGCACGAAGGTGCCGATGACCTCGGTGAGGGTGTTCCAGCCGTAATTGCGGATCGCCGGTCCGGTGGAGAAGACGGCCAGCTTCTTACCCGGATCCTCTTCGACGTCGAAGTGCTCCTTGAAAGCGAGCCAGGCGACGATCGCACCGATGAAGGCACCAACCAGTTCGGCCGCGTAGTAGACCAGTGACTGGGTGAAGGTGATGTTCCCGAGGATCCACTGGGAGAGGGTGACCGCCGGGATTCAAATGCGCGCCGCTGCGGAAGGCAACATAGACGCCGGCGAAAACGGCGAGCCCCCACCCGAAGTTGATGAGCAGCCAGCCACCGCCCTCACCTTTGCTGCCCTTGAGAATGGCCGTGGCGACCACGCCACAACCGAGGAGCAGCAGCATTGCCGTCCCAGTCACCTCGGAGACGAAGATGTCTCCGTTCGAGAGTTCCGATACTGCCAACTGTGGCCTCCTAAAAGAGTGCGACCCGGCATCGTTGCCGGTGCGAGCCAAGGTGATCTTGCTGCCCACAAAATCTACGCCTAAACGTGAGGTTCGACACGGGGACCTTCGTCCTTAGTTTCGGCGTGTCCGAAAGATCACCTCATCCGGCACCCACCCTGACGTCCGGTGCACCCAATCGAGCGGCGTCGGCCGTCCGATCGTCGAGCTGGTGCTGCGAATCGCGCTCGGCTTCCACCCGTGCGCGGTAATGCGCCACCTCGTCGATGATGGCCGCTTCGTCCCAGCCCAGCAGCGGGGCGACCAGCTCGGCAACCTCTTGTGCCGCGCCGGTTCCGCGGTCCCAGGTGTCGATCGAGATCCTGGTCCGGCGGGCCAGGATGTCGTCCAGGTGCAGCGCCCCCTCGTGCGAGACGCCGTAGACCGCCTCCACCTTCAGGTACTTCGGGGCACTTGACAGCGGTTGCGCCAGTTCCGGTTCCGCTTCAATCAGGGCGAAAAGCTCTGACACTGCACTGCCGTAGCGGCCCAGCAGGTGCTCGATCCGCGGCTGGTCCAGCCCGACTTGGGTGGCGAGATTGGCGCGGTTGTTCCACAACGGCTGGTAACCCTCGGCGCCGATCAGCGGAACCTTTTCGGTGATGGACTTCTCGACCGGCCCGGCCCAGTCCTTCAGGGCTTCGTCGACCGCGTCCTTGGCCATCACCCGGTAGGTGGTGTACTTCCCGCCGGCGACGATCACCAGCCCCGGTACCGGCTGGACCACGGCGTGCTCCCTGGAGAGCTTGCTGGTCTCGTCGGACTCTCCCGCCAGCAGCGGACGCAGGCCGGCGTACACACCGACAACGTCGTCTCTGGTCAGTGGTTTCGCCAGCAGGGCATTCGCATGCTCGAGGATGTAGTCGATGTCGGTCTCGCTGGCGGCGGGATGCGCCAGGTCGAGATCCCACGGTGTGTCGGTCGTCCCGATCACCCAGAAGTCATCACTCCACGGGCACGGAATGATGAACAGCAGGCTCTTCTCGGTCTCGGTGATCAGCCCGGTCTTCGACTCGATCCGATCGCGCGGGATGACGACGTGCACACCTTTGGAGGCCTGTACCCGGAAGGAACCCTTGCCGCCGGCCATCTTCTGGATCTCGTCGGTCCAGACGCCGGTCGCGTTGACAGTCCGCTTGGCCCGCACGTCGATCTCGTTGCCCGTCTCGAGATCCTTGACCCGAGCGCCCACCACCTTCTCCCCGTCCCGGAGCAACCCAACGACGCGCGCGCTGGTCGCGACATGGGCGCCGTAGGCCGCGGCCGTGCGGGCGATCATCATGGTGTGCCTGGCGTCGTCGAGCTGGCCCTCGTAGAACTTGATGGCCCCGTGGATCGCCTCGCGCTTGCCACCGGGGAAGCTCTCCAGCGTCTTGGTTCGGCTCATGTGCTTGTGGTGCGACGGGACGCCCCTGCCGGCGCCGAGCACGTCGTAGACACCGACGCCGAGGCCGACATAGGCACGGTCGATGCCCCGCCGTTCGAGCGGGTAGATGAACTCGACCGGCCGAGCCAGGTGTGGGCACAGGGTGTCCAGGATCAGCGAACGCTCGCGGAGGGCCTCGAAGACCAGATGGAAGTTGAGTTGCTTGAGGTAGCGCAGCCCGCCGTGCACCAGCTTCGAGGACCGGCTCGAGGTGCCGGCAGCCATGTCACGCGCCTCGACCAGGCCTACCGTCAGTCCGCGGCTGGCCGCATCGAGGGCGGCGCCGGCGCCGACGACGCCGGCGCCGATCACCAACACGTCAAGTTCGGTGGCGGCGAGATCGCTCAGTGCTTGGGTCCGGTTGGCCGGGCTCAGTGCGGTGGAGGTGAAGCTCATCGGATGGGTACCCCTTCGTACTCAGATGTCTGCGGTGTCTGCGGTGTCTCACGTGTCGAGGCGAATGAACGAAGTGTCAGGAGCGAGCGCGCGGTGCGGCGCCGGGACCCCGCGTCACACCCCCACGCCACGGGCGACCAGCGTTGACCGGTCGGGGTCGTGCTGGGTCTGGATGAACCGGATCGTGCCGGACCGCGCGCGCATGGACAGCGACCAGGTGCTGATCCGGCCGGTGCCGAAACGCACGCCCTTGAGCAGGCCGCCGTCGGTCACACCGGTCGCGGCGAAGAAGATGTCCTCCCCGCCGACCAGGTCCCTGGTGGTGAGGATCTTGCTCAGGTCGTATCCCTTGTCGATCGCTTCCTGCCGTTCCTCGTCGTTGCGCGGGGCCAGCCGGGCGAAGATCTCGCCGCCAAGGCACCGCAGGGCCGCGGCCGCGATCACGCCTTCGGGCGTACCGCCGGTGCCCAGCAGCAGATCAACGCCGGTGTCGATCTGCTCAACGGAGGCGGCCATGATCGCGCCGGCCACATCGCCGTCCGGCAGGAACTTGATCCGGGCCCCGGTGGTGCGGATCGCGGCCACCAGGTTGGTGTGCCGCGGGCGGTCCAACACCGCGACGGTCAGGTCATCGGTCCTGCGGCCCAACGCTTTTGCCACCGACGCGATCAACGCGTCGACCGGTGCCTCCGGGTCGACGGCGCCGGCCGCGGCCGGCGGCACCACGGTCTTGCGCATATAGAAGCAGGGACCTGGATCGAACATCTTGCCCCGCTCGGCGAGCGCGACAACACTGATCGCGTCCGGCAGGGCCTTGGCGGCCAGCGTCGTGCCATCGACCGGATCGACAGCGATGTCGACCTCGGGGCCGGTACCGTCACCGACCTGCTCGCCGTTGAAAAGCATGGGCGCCTCGTCCTTCTCGCCCTCGCCGATCACCACCACTCCCCGCATCGACACGGTGCCCAGCACGGGGCGCATCGCGTCTACGGCGGCGGCGTCGACCTGATTCTTGTCGCCGCGACCCAGGTACCGGGCCGAGGCCATGGCCGCCGCCTCCGTGGCGCGGATCAGCTCCACCGCCAGGTTGCGATCGGGTTCTCGGGTGCGTGGTGCCGTCTGTGTTGAACTGGGGGCCGCACTGGGAATCTTGGTCGGGGGGGCCGTGGTCATCAATCGTCCTCACTCACCGGGGGAAGGGGAGGGCGGCGGACATCGCCGCTCGCGTGGTGGGTCGTGCATCCGCGCTGCGAGCGGGCTGCAGGCGCGCCGGTGCACATCTGACCGCCTCCTCGCAGAATCCCCTCATCATGGCCCAGTGACCATCCGGTCGCGACCGTATCGACGTCGTTGACGTTGGCACAACGCCGCGCGTTCGGCATTGTCGAACGGTGCGCGCAGCGTAGGGTGGCTCCGTGCCAGGCACAGTGCAGTCGGTCGAGCGTGCCGCGGCGATCCTGCGGCTGCTGGCACAGGAGAACGAACCATTGACGCTGTCGCAAATTGCGACCGCCCTCGGGCTGGCGAAAGGCACCGCACACGGCATCGTCCGAACCCTGCAGGAGGTCGGCTTCGTCGAGCAGGATCACCCGAACGGTCCGTACCGATTGGCCACCGAGGTGTTCCGGCTGGGCTCGACCAGACTCGACCAGAACGAGTTGCGATCCAAGGCGATCAACTGGACGGATGCGCTGGCCGCCCGCACCGGAGAATCGGCGCGGGTCGCGGCTTTTCATGCCGGACGCGCCCAGGTCGCCCATCACGTCTTCCGCGGGGACGGCGGCACCCAGGTGTTGGTGACGGGTTCGATCGTGCCGCTGCACGCCAGCGCGATGGGCAAGGTGCTGCTGGCGTTCGATCCAGGGGCCGGTCGGAGCGCGGCGAACACCGAACTGACGGCGTTCACTCACCGGACGATCATCGATCGGGTGAGCCTGCGCCGGGAGCTGGCCGCGGTTCGGGACACCGGGTGGGCCGGGTCGGTGGGCGAGGTCGAGCCCGGGGTGGCCGGCATCGCGGCGCCGATCCGGGACGGCGGTGGGTACGTCATCGCCGCCGTCGGCATCGAGGGTTCCGTCGACAGGGTGTGTGACGACCGCTTGCGTCCGCGCGCCGCCATGGTCACCCATGTCGTACGGGCCGGCCGGGCGATCTCCCGCGAACTCGGTCACGGCCGCGAATGGTGAGCCGTCCGGAAATGAGCACCCGGTGACCTCCACCCGCTACGTGGCGGCCATCGATCAGGGCACGACGTCCACCCGCTGCATGATCTTCGACCGGCAGGGCCGGATGGTGTCGATCGCCCAACGGGAGCACCGCCGGTACTTCCCGCGACCGGGCTGGGTGGAGCACGACGCGGCCGAGATCTGGTCGATCGTCAGGAAAATCCTGCCGCAGGCGCTCGCGGAGGCGGGAATCGGCGCGGACCAGATCGTCGCACTCGGCGTCACCAACCAGCGCGAGACGACGGTGGTCTGGGACCCGGCGACCGGCCACCCGGTGGCCAAGGCCATCGTCTGGCAGGACACCAGGACCGGTCCGCTGCTGGAGCGCATCGAGCGGGAATCCGACGCCGAAGAAATCCGGTTACGCACGGGACTGCCGCTGCACCACTACTTCTCGGCGCCGAAGCTGCGCTGGCTGCTGGATTCCCAGCCGGAGTTGCAGGATCGCGCTGACCGCGGCCAGCTGCTCTTCGGCACGATGGACAGCTGGATCACCTGGAATCTGACGGGCGGGGCCGGGGTCGACGGGCCTGCCGGAATCCACGTCACCGATGTGACCAACGCCAGCCGCACGATGCTGATGAATCTGGAGACCCTGGACTGGGACGAGGAGTTGCTGCGGGTCTTCGGGATACCGCGATCGATGCTGCCGCGGATCCATCCGAGCATGGATACCTTCGGCCGCACCCGAGACCCGTTGCCCGGCATACAGATCGGCGCGTTGATCGGCGATCAGCAGGCTTCCCTGTTCGGGCAGACCGCGTTCGAGGCGGGCGAAGCGAAGTGCACGTTCGGCACCGGCAGCTTCCTGCTGCTGAACACCGGCCATGACATCGTCCGGTCCCGGCACGGGTTGATCACCACGGTCGCACACAAAGCCGCCGGGGACCCCGCCGTGTACGCCCTCGAGGGGTCGATCGCGGTGGCCGGCGGGCTGGTGCAATGGGTCCGCGACAGCCTGGGGTTGATCCGCTCCCCCGCGGAAATCGAGACCCTGGCGGCCGGCGTCCCGGACAACGGCGGATGCTATGTGGTGCCGGCATTCTCGGG
Organism: uncultured Actinomycetota bacterium; assembly: GCA_963709895.1. Taxonomy (GTDB): domain Bacteria; phylum Actinomycetota; class Actinomycetes; order Mycobacteriales; family Nakamurellaceae; genus Nakamurella. Next base: position 114,416 of record CAVPYD010000030.1, read on the forward strand.
GTTGTTCGCGCCGTACTGGAGCAGCGCGGCGCAGGGCATCATGGTCGGCCTGACGTCGTACGTCACCAGGGAGCACATCGCGCGGGCGGTGCTGGAGGCCAGCGCCTGGCAGACCAGGGATGTGGTGGACGCGATGAACGCCGACGCCGGTGTGCCCGCGCTGTCGCTGGCGGTGGACGGCGGGATGACCGCCGACAACCTGCTGATGCAGATGGTGGCCGACGTGTTGGACATTCCGGTGGTACGACCGATGATGGCCGAGACGGTCGCCCTCGGCGCCGGGTACGCGGCCGGACTGGCCGTCGGCTACTGGTCGGACCCGCAGGTGCTCCGCCGGCACTGGCATCGCGCCGGAGAGTGGCGCCCGAAGATCGACCCGGCCCGCCGGGACAGGGAACTGTCGGAGTGGCGGGCCGCGGTGTCCTTGGCGATCACCTGGGGACAGCGCGGCAGGTAGCCGCACCCCGCCAACAGAAGGGACAGTGCCGTCGGGAGGAATCGAACCTCCCGCATCGCCCAAGCTCGACTGCCGCGTGCGCTGCGCGCTCGCCGTCTGTCGGTGACCTTGTTCGTCACCAGCGCATCCAGGGCCGGCCACCGGGTACAGCGTCCTGTCCCACTCCGTTATTCCCGCTAACGGGACGGGCTACTCGGGCGGATCCTTCGGGAAGGTTATTCGGGCAGCGGGTGGTAGATCCCCGTTTGGGTGACCTTGGCGATGGCCCGCATCTTGTTGACCGCGTCGAGCGCGGCGACCTTGTAGGACTCGGCCAGCGTCGGGTAGTTGAACACCGCGTCCACCAGGTAGTCCACGGTGCCGCCGCAGCCCATCACGGTCTGCCCGATATGCACCAACTCGGTGGCGTTGGTGCCGAACACGTGCACACCCAACAACTCTCGGGATTCGGCGTGCACCAGCATCTTCAACATCCCGTACGAGTCACCCAGGATCGCGCCCCTGGCCAGCTCCCGGTACCGGGACACCCCCACCTCGAACGGCACGTTGTCCCTGGTGAGTTGCTCCTCGGTGCGGCCGACGTAGCTGATCTCGGGAATGGTGTAGATGCCGATGGGTTGCAGGTCGCCGAGCTTGCTGCCGACCGGCTCTCCGAACGCGTGGTAGGTCGCCCGCCGGCCCTGTTCCATCGCGGTGGCGGCCAGCGCCGGGAACCCGATGACGTCGCCGACGGCGTAGATGTGCTCGACCTCGGTCTGGAAGTGCTCGTTGACCTCCACCCGGCCGCGGTTGCTGGCGTTGATGCCGGCGGCCGCGACGTTGAGCTGGTCGGTGACGCCCTGCCGGCCGGCGGAGTACAGCACGGTGTCGGCGGGGATCTTCTTGCCCGATTCCAGGATGGTCAGCGTCCCGGCGGGGTGTTTCTGCACCTCACGGACGGACTCGGAGTACCGGAAGGTGACCGCAAGGTCCCGCAACTGGTACTGCAGCGCCTCGACGATCTCCTTGTCACAGAAGTCCAGCATCGTCGGCCGCTTCTCCACGACGGTGACCTTGGTGCCCAGTGCGGCGAACATCGAGGCGTATTCGATGCCGATGACGCCGGCGCCGACCACCACCATCGAGGACGGCACCTTGTCCAGCCCGAGGATCTGGTCGGAGTCGACGATGGTGGCGCCGTCGAAGTCCACGGTGTCCGGCCGGGCGGGCCGGGTGCCGACCGCGATCACGATCTTCTCCGCGCCGAGTTCCTGATGGTGACCGGTGTGGTCGACCACGACGATGGTGTGCGGGTCGACGAACTGCGCCGTACCGACCACCATCGTCACGTGGTTGCGGGCCAGCTGGTTGCGGATCACGTCGATCTCGCGGGCGATCACGTGCGACGTCCGCGCCGAAAGATCCGAGAACGTGATCTCGTCCTTCACCCGGTAGGACTGGCCGTAGAGCTCACGCTGGTTCATCCCGGTGAGGTAGAGCACCGCCTCCCGCAGCGTCTTGGACGGGATGGTGCCGGTGTTGATGCAGACCCCGCCGACCATGTCGTAGCGCTCGATGATCGCGGCCCGGTGCCCGAGCTTGGCCGCCGCGATGGCCGCCTTCTGCCCGGCAGGACCAGAGCCGATGACGATGATGTCGAACATGTCCATGGCGGGTCGCTCCCAGGGGACGGCTCAGCGGAAGGAAATCCTTCGCCTGATCATCCTCGCCTATCGCGGTGCGCCCGACCAGCCTCGACCAGCAGCGCCGGTCAGAGTGGCGCCGGTCAGAGGTGGCGCCGGTCAGAGGTACAGCCCGGTCCCGCCGCCGGCCCGCTCGCTGGCGACCGCCTGCAGGTCCCGCTCGCGGAGCACCAGATAGGTTTCGCCGCCCACCTCGACCTCGTACTGGTCCTCGGGGCTGAACAGCACCCGCTCACCGGCCTTCACCGAACGGACGTGCTGGCCGACTGCGGCGACCTCGCCCCATACCAGCCGCTTGGCCATCTCCGCGGTGGCCGGGATGAGGATGCCACCGCGCGAGGTGCGCTCACCGGGGCCGCCGGACATCTTGATCAGGATCCGGTCGTGCAACATCTGGATGGCCAGCGGGGCGTCGGGCATCGGCCGAGCGTAGCGGGCAGGTCACGGTGCTCGGCCGACGCAGAAGATCCGCCGGAACGGGAAGAGCGTGCCCTCGGCCCGCCGCGGGTAGGCGCGGCGCAGCAGCGCGGCGTATTCGGCCTCGAATTCTGCGGCGGCGGCCGGCTCGAGGGCGCCCAACACGGGCCGCAGACCGGTGCCTCGCACCCAGTCCACCACCGGGTCATCGCCCGGCAGCACGTGCACGTACGTGGTTTCCCAGGCGTCCGCGGACCACCCGCAGTCCAGCAGGAGGCTTGCGTAACCGGGAGCGTCGTCGACCGCATCACCGTGCCGCAGGACACCGGACAGCGACTCGCGCCACGAGTCGGACTCGGCGAGTTCGCGCATCAGCCGGTGGGACGGAGCGTCGAAGTTGCCGGGCACCTGGAAGGCGAGCCAGGCGCCGGGGCCGAGGTCGGCGGTCCACCGCCGGATCAGCTCCCGGTGTCCGGGCACCCACTGCAGCGCGGCATTGCTGATCACCACGTCGGTGTCGGGATCGGGCTGCCACTGGCTGATGTCACCCACCGCGAAGGACACCCCGGCGCCGGTTTCGGTGGAGGCCGCCGACCCGGCGGCGGCGATCATCTCGGCGGAGGAGTCCAGCCCGTGGATCCTGGCGTCCGGCCAGCGGTGCCGCAGCTGCGAGGTCAACTGGCCCGGACCGCAGCCAAGATCGACCACCAGGCGCGGCCGGTCGGCACCGATCCGGTCGACAAGGTCGAAGAACGGTCTGGCGCGCTCGTCGCCGTGGTGCAGGTATTGGGCCGGGTCCCATTTCATCACCGGATTGTGCCGCCGCGCGGTCGGCGGCAGCGATGAGCGGGACAGAATCCCCGGACATGAAAGACCCCGGACGGCTGCCAGGTCGGGGGTCCGGCAGCTGTCCGGGGTCACTGAGCATATCGAGTTTTTCCTGACGGCTGTTACACCGAAAGAGGGAATTCTGTTGCTGACTTGCTGTGTGTTTCCAGTGTGATCGTCTCACCCTGGACTGCGCGGTCAGCGCAGGTTGACGCCCTGGCGTTGCGCGATGGTGAGCAGTTCGTTGCGCACGCCCGGGCTGCCGGCGTGATCGATCGCGTGGTTGAGTGCGCGACGGGTGACCGCCGCTTCGTGGTGCCGGTGCAGGGCCTTCCTCAGGCTGATCATGGGTACCAAATCCTTCGTCGGTGCTGTTGGGTTCTACTCGTTGTGCGTGCTGGTGTCGTTGTGGTGCTGGTGTCGCGGTGGTGCTGATGTCGCGGCGGGGTGTCACTCGGTCGTGTCACGACATTGCGGATCGTGTCGTTCTCGACCCGATGCCGTAATTCTATCGCGCATGCGCGCCATCTGCACTCGATTCTCCGGTGAATCAGGACACAGGCCGGATAATCTCCGGTCAGCGCCAAGCTAGGCGAAGCTCGCGAAAGCGCCGGGTGGAAGGACGACGAAGACAGCGGCCCCGTTGCGCGCCTCGACGGTGAGGGAGGGCACAGCCCCAGCGGAGCCGCCCGGCAGCACGGCAAGCACGTCACCGGGTGCGTGCAACGCGGCGTCGATGGTCACCCACGCCTGCTGCGCCTGGGTGGGGTCGGTGTTGATCGCGCAGAGCACTTCCCGGTCGGCCAGGATCCGGGACCAGGCCACGATCCCCCGCACCTGTCCACCGAACCCGGTGGGCAGCCCGAAGGTGATCCCGTCGCCGGAGGTCTCCCGCAGGTACTGGCGTCCGCGGCGCAGCGCGGGTTCCCGGCGGCGCAGCTCCAGCACGTCGGCCAACTGCCGGAACCCGGCCGACGCCTCGTCGAACACGTGCCGGTGACGGCTGCGGAACGGGCCGAAGTCGCCGCCGAACGCCGCCTCCCTGATGTAGCGATCGGCATGGTCGCCGCCCCCGTTGCCGTCGAGCAACTGCTCGGTGCCGTAGTAGTAGCAGGGGATACCGAGCGTGGTCGCGTTCAGCGCCAGGATCGCCGAGAGCTGCGCGGCCGCCTGCGTCCTGGCACCGAACCTGGACTTGTTCGGGCCCTTCCACACCTGGTCGTGATCATCGAACGAGGTGACCACCGTGTTCCGCAACCAGGTGTGCGAGTCCTTGCCGATCAGCTCGGAGTTGCGGAACAGGGCGAAGTACCCGGCCGGGTCGCCGTCACCGGTCGCGGCCCGTTGCAATTGCTCCTGGACGTCGGCGAGGCCCAGCGCGGCGTCCAACCCGGTCAGCTCCAGGGTGGTGACGGCGTCGGTGCGCGATCCGGTGATCTCGCCGATCAACAGGAACCGGTCCTTGCCGATCGACTGGGCGAATTCGTGGATGGCGGAGGCGAAGTAGCGGGTGGCGCCGCGGTCCATGTGTTTGACGGTGTCGACCCGGAAGCCGTCGAGGTCGGCGAAGGCGATCCACCAGCAGTAGGCGCGGGTCAAGGCGCGCAGCGCGGGCGACGGCCGGTAGTCGTCCAGCGGGCCGAACCCATGCGCGACGTCCTTCAGACCGACGAAATCGCCCTCCAGGAATTCCACCGGGTTGTCCCAGTTCGTGATCCGGCCCTTGCGCGAGAACGTCTGCGGCGCATGAAGTTCAGCCGGGAAGACGGCGCCGTCTGGCCACAACGCGGCCGCCGCGGCCGGGGTGAACGGAGCCAGCGCGCCGGATGCGGATCGCCAGCCGGCGACCGGGTAGTCCGCCCCGTCCCACCGGGGATCGACCGGGCTGATCGGCGAATCCGCGTTCGCCGGATAGCGCGCGGGGTCCGACAGGTCGTAGCCGAAGACATCACCGGTGTGGTTCAGCACGACGTCCAGCACGACCCGTAGACCCGCGGCGTGCGCGTCGGCGACCAGCCCCCGCAACTCGTCGTTGCTGCCGAAGGCCGGCTCGACCGCGAGGAAGTCCTGGGTCGCGTAGCCGTGGTAGTTGCTCTGCTCACCCGCCGGCGGGATCGCCTGCTTGAGTACCGGGCTGATCCACAGCGCCGTGATGCCCAGCCGCCGCAGGTAGCCCAGCTTGCTGCGCAGACCGGCAAGAGTTCCGCCGGCCCGGTCCAATCCCGCCTGCCGCCAGTGCCCGGCATCGGCCGGGGTGCCGATCGCATTGCCGTTGTCCGATGGCCGGAACGGCGGGGTGCTGCCGGCGACGGGTTGACCGGCCAGGTCCAGGTAGCCGTCCTCGTTGCCGTCGGAGAACCGGTCGACGAGCAGGAAGTACAGCACCTCGTCCTCCCACGCCGACGGCGACGGCGTGCTCGGGCCGGCCACGGCGGCGGCGAAATCGAGGTCGGCGACGCGGCGTACAGACATCAAGAACCCCCAAGGTCAGGTAGCGCCAGGCAGGCGCACCGACGTACAGGGTCCAGCACCGCGGGCGGGAACGCCGCACGCTTTTACCGCCCGCCGGCCTCGAAGGTCAGCGCGATGTGCGCGTCAGGGTGTCCGCGAGGCCTGCGCGATCTCCAGCGCCTTGTCGATGTACACCCGGTAGCCGCGGTCCGGTCGCATGCCGTGCACCTCGGAGGTGTCCAGGCTGTTCATGTACGACAGGATCTGCCGGCTGAAGACCTGGCCGGGCACCAGCACCGGGAACCCGGGCGGGTACGGGGTGACGAAGGTCGCCGACACCACGTCCCGGCCGGCGTCCAGCTTCTCCATCACCTCGTCGGGCATCAGGTACTCGCACAGGCTGTCGTCGTAGGCGAGGAAGAACGCGCGGCGCACGTCACCCTCCCCGGTGGACGGTCCGTCCTCACTCTCCGCGGCCCGGAACGCCGGATGGAAGCCGCTGAAGTCGGGCAGCGGCGCCGAGGGATTGGTCAGCTTCAGCACCGCGGTCTCGTAGGCCGAGCGTTCCGCCAGACTCATGTCGGCCAGCTTGTCGTCGAGCTCCCTGGCGATCTTGACCAGCACCTCGATCAGGTAGGCCACCGAGCTGCGGGTGGTGCCGATGTTCGTCATGAACAGCACGGTGTTCCGGGTGGTCTTGTTGATCTGCACCCCGTGCTGCTCCATCAGCTGGATCCGCTTGAAGGTGTCGCCGTCGATTCCGGTGGCGCCGATGTAGATCGTCACCCGGCACGGGTCCATGACGAACTCGTCGTGGGTCCAGACGGTGGCCATGTTCTTCAGCCCGGACCGCAACGGTTGCCCGATCCCGGACGGCCGGTACTCGCTGGGGATCAGATCCGCGGTCGTCACGCAGCGCATGTACTTGCGCAGCAAGGGGTGGTTGTCCACCGCGTCCCGCAGCCGCATGGCGTACTCGACCTGCTTGTGCACCAACTCGAAGCCCTCCAGGGCGGCCTGCCGCCGGCCGAGGTCGAGCGAGGCCAGGATCTGGTAGTTCGGGGACGTCGAGGTGTGCGCCATGTAGGCCTCGTGGAACGTCTCCTCCACCTTCTGCCCGAAGTCCTGGTCGAAGACGTGGATCATCGAGCCCTGGCGCAGCGAGGTCAGCGTCTTGTGGGTGGACTGGGTGGCGTACACCCGGATCCGGGTCCGGGCCGGATCGGGAATCAGCCGCATGTCCAGCAACTCGGCGTCGGAGGCGTCGTTCACCTTGGTGGCGACCGCCTCGTAGCGCTGCCGGTAGGCGGGTTCCCGCATCTGCTCGTGCAGCACCCTGGCCGCCTCCATCGCGGTCCGGGAGCGGTAGATCGGGTGGAACCGGGCGAAGGCGAACCACGCCTCGTCCCACAGGAACACCAGGTCGGGCTTGATCGCGAGGCATTCCTGCATGACCCGCTGGACGTCGTACACCACGCCGTCGAAGGTGCAGTTGGTCAGCATCATGACCTTGACCCGGTCGAGCTTGCCGGCCGCCCGCAGCTCGAGCAGCTGCCGTTTGAGCTCGCGGAGCGGCACGGCCCCGTACATCGAGTACTCGTTGAGCGGGTAGGCATCCAGGTAGATGACGTGCGCGCCGGACAGCATCAGCCCGTAGTGGTGGGACTGGTGGCAGTTGCGGTCGACCAGCACGATGTCGCCGGGCTGGACGAGTGCCTGGCAGACGATCTTGTTGGCGGTCGAGGTGCCGTTGGTGACGAAGTAGGTCTGCCGGGAGCCGAAGGCCTCCGCGGCGAGATCCTGGGCGTCGCGCAGCGGGCCGGTCGGTTCGAGCAGCGAGTCGAGCCCGCCGCAGGTCGCCGACGTCTCGGCCAGGAAGATCTCCAGGCCGTAGAAGCCGATCATGTCCTTGATCCAGTGCGAGTTCACGATCGATTTGCCCTGCGAGATGGGCAGCGCGTGGAACACCCCGGTGGGCCGGTGGCTGTACTGCTTGAGCGCGTTGAAGAACGGCGCCTCGTACCGCTCGGCCACCCCGTTCAGCAGGCTCAGGTGCAGTTCCAGGGTGCCCTCCCTGGAGTGGAAGATCCGCCGGAAATGGTGGCCCATCCAGCCGGCCACGTCCTCGAGGGAGATCTCGGTCATCAGGTACAGGTCGAGTTCCGGGCGGATCGCGGACAGCGCCTGGCCCAGCTTCTCGGCGCGGGCGTCGGGTGAGAGCTCCATCAGGTCGTCGGGCACGCCCTCGCCCAGGAACTGGCTCACCGTGGACAGGTCCCGGCCCGAGTGGTGCACGAAGCGGCGGCGGATGACGCAGGCCTGGATGTTGAAGTTGAGCCGCACCGCGATCAGCGCGTCCTCGACGCTGGGCACGATCACCAGCTCGTAGGCGAACTCGTCGTCGGGCCGGCGCCACTTGCGCAGTTCCTCCCGCAACGCGCGCTCCTGCGCGTCCGGCATGTCCTCGACGACCAGCACCTCGAAGTACGGCCGGTCACCCTGGGAGTCGACGGCGACGCCGGTGTCCCGCTCGAACGGTTCCTGGATCGCGGTGGCCACCGACCAGCTGGCGCCGCTGCGATACGAGCCGGTGACCAGCCCGCGGTTGAGGCTCGCCACGGCCCTGGCGAACCGGGTGTACTTGCCGGCCGCGAACAACCGGCGGCCCTGCTGATAGGCCTGCGCACCTGGATAGGCCCAGTAGCGCTCCATCGGGCCGAGCTCGTCCAGCAGGTCGGTGACCCGTTCGACGAGCTTGTCGGTCGGGCGGCCGGAGGTGGCCGCGGCGGCCAACCGTTCGCTCGCCTCTTCGAGGCTGGACCAGGCGTCGGCCCGGAATTGCCACAGGCTGTTGTAGGCCCGTGCGTTCACTGTCTCGGCCATGGCCACCGCCCCTTTGCGGTCCGATCGGTTGCTGCGCGCCGGTGTCTGCGCCGCCACGAGCTGGCGGCGCCGAGCGAGACCATCATGCTCGCCCGAGCTGTGCGCTGCGACACATGGTCGCTATCGGTGACGCCTCGACAACATGTGACTCAGATCACCATCCAGACGGGACCAAGGGCCCTGATATCCCGATGGTGCCGACGGTCACATGGAGTTGTCCCCCGACGAATTGGCACTGAGGAGCCAACACTGAGGGGTCAACCCGAGGGGCCCGCGCGCGAGGAGAACGTCATGCGTACGTATGTGGTCACCGGTGCAGCATCCGGAATCGGTCGCGCGACCGCCGCATTGCTGGTCGAGCGCGGCAACACGGTGCTGGGGGTGGACCTGCACGACGCCGACATCACCGTCGATCTGAGCACCCCGGCGGGTCGGTCGGAGCTCGTCGACCAGGTCACCCAGCGGAGCGGCGGCCGCATCGACGCCATCGTCGCAAACGCCGGATTGGCGACGCCGACGGCGGCGACCGTGGCGGTCAACTACTACGGCGCCGTGGCCACGTTGGACGGCCTGCGGCCGCTGCTGCTGGCCTCGCCCGCTCCGCGCGCGGTGGCGACCGCCTCCATGGCGTCGCTGCTCGCGGTCGACGAGCAACTCGAGCTCACCCTGTTGGACGGAACCGAGGCCGATGCTCTGGAATTGGCCGGCAAACTCGAACAAGCGGGTGGCGAGATCATCTACTCGACCACCAAACGGGCACTGGCCCGCTGGGTGCGGCGCAACGCCGCCAGCGCAGACTGGGCAGGGGCCGGCATCCCGCTCAACGCCATCGCTCCCGGCATCATCCGGACCCCGATGGTGGCCGACATGATCGGTACGCCCGAGGCGGCGGCCGCGTTGTCGAAGCAGGTCCCCATGCCGCTCAACGGGTTTGCCGATCCCATCGTCTGCGCGCGCCTGCTGGCCTTCCTGACCAGCGAGGAGAACACCCACATCTGCGGCCAGGTGGTGTTCGTGGACGGCGGTTCCGACGTCGTCATCCGCGGGGACTCGACCTGGTGAACCGACTCGCTGAACCGACCACGATGGCCTGACCTGGGGACCCTGCTGCCCGGCGAGCCCGCCCGCCGGGCAAAATTTCCATTACCCTGGGATGCAAGGGTTCTGAGGGCAGCCCTGCGCAATGGCGCGCAGCACGAGGTGCACCGGTTCGACCCGGCGCACCGGTTTCAGGGAGCAGCCTCATGCCCGACTCACGGGCCGATTTCTACCCGACTCATGCCTACCCGACCGATGCGTACCCGGCTGCCGATGTGGCCATGTCCCCCGCCACCCGGCGGATCGATGTGTCGGATGTGGTGGCGCGGCTCCGCCACCTCGATGGCTCCGCCGAACCGGCCATGGTGTTCAGCCAGCTCAGTGCGGTGTTCGTGCCGGCCTTCTGCGACGAGGTGAGCATCGACCTGGTCGAGGACGGCGGCCATCGGTATCGGATCCGGCGCCCGTCATCGGCGATCGGCTCGACCATCGGCACATCGATCCCGACGGCGAACGGGACCGCCACGGCACCGGGCAACGGCGGACCACGCACCCTGCCCGAGCTGTCCGCGCCGGCCGGCTCCGTGCCGGACCCGGAGGTGACCGGTGACCGGGTCACCGTCGAGGTGCGTTCACCCGAGGGCGGCGTGGCCGGGCCGCCGTTCGCCGGCGTGGTGTCCTGCGCCTGGCGCGAGGGCTACCTGCCGAACGCCGCCGACGGCGCGCTGGTCAGGCTGATGGTGGATCACGCTGTCGCGCTGATCCAGCGCGAGCGGCTGACCAGTCGGGTGCCCGATCTGGCCGGCACTCGTCCGGTCGGGGCGGCCGCCGGCACCGGCATCGACGGCGGCAGGGACGACACCGTTCAGCACGGTGGCGAGGTGGCGACGGCATCGATGGCCGGATCGACACCGCCGTCGGGATCGTCATGTCGCTGCACCACCTGGACCAGTCGCAGGCCATCGACCTGCTGGTCCGGCTCAGTCACCGCGCCCGCCGGCAGATCCGGGAGGTCGCCGGAGACGATCGTGGACACCGGAGTGGTACCGGATCCCGGGCTACCGGCGACCGCCGGCCAGGTCTGAGCGGTCAGTCCGGCTGGCGGTCCCGGTCCGTGTCGTCCAGGCGGCCCTTCGGCAGCCGGTTGCGCAGCGCCATGACGGTCGCCGCGACCAGGAGGACGAACCCGTAACAGCCGACGATGACGCCTGCGGAGAGCACACCGCGGGAGATGCCGGTTCCGACCAACATCGCCAGCCCGCCGATCAGGAACAGGTACCGCGCCAGCAGCGAGTGCCGCTCCCGGCGGCGCCGCACGGCGTCCAGGTTCAGCGCTGCCGCGAACTCCGGATCCTCTGCACAGCAGGATGTTTCGATTTGTTCGAGCACGCGTTGCTCGTGCTGGGAGAGTGTCACCTGCCGACGACCTTCCGTCCGTTCGGTGGCTGCCGAGCCGCAGTCATCGCACAGTTGTTACCCGCGGCGAACCGGGGAGAAACATCGCGACGACCGCAGTCCAGGACGGCTGACCTCGACCGCGTCGTACCGCACGGCAGGTTTGCCTGAGCCGCCGCCGGGGTATTGACCGTGTCGGCCGTGCTGGCGCGGGCGGCGAACCGCCGGCGAACAGCGTCAGCGAACAGCGTCAGAGAACAGCCAGGCCAGAAAGGGTGCGTGCTGCCATGCCCGGTGCCGTGACCGACGTCTCCGTCCGGCGACCGCGGGACAGCGTGGTGGAGTTGGCGCTCCCCGAGCAGCGACTGGTCGTCCACCCCGCCGTACCGTCCCTGCGATCGGCGACGGTGCTGATCGCCGCGCCCGGCCGATCCACCTGGGTGCCGCTGACCGCCAGGCTGCTCGGGATGGGCGTCGGGCGGGTGCTCCGCGCGGAGTCGGTCGGCGCGGTGGATGCGGTGATCGCCTCCGGGACACCCGGTGAGCTGGCGCTGGTGAGCGTCGCCTTCCACACCAAGAAGCAGCGGCTGATCCGCGATCTGCGTAAGGCCGGATGGTCAAGGGTGCTCGCGCTGGCCACCCGGTCGGACAGCCAATCGGTGCTGGACGCCATGGCTGCCGGTGCCAGCGGCATGCTCAGTGACTCGCACGCCTACCCCGACGCCGCTGCCCTTGAGCTGACCCGACGGCAGACCGACATCCTCCGACTGCTCGCCGAGGGACTGTCGAAGAAGCGCATGGCCAGGGATCTCGGGCTGTCGGCCTCGCGCCTGGACAAGCACCTGGCCCGGATCAGCCGCGCCCTTGGCACCGCGGACCGGGCGGGGATGGTGGGCGCGGCGATGCGGGCCGGGCTGGTGCACTGATCTCGGCTACAACAAGGTCTCGGCCGACAACAAGGCGGGTCGGGTGCCGATGTGACACCCGACCCGCCCGCGCTCGAGTCAACGTCCCGGTAGCCGGCCGCTCATCGGGCGACGACGGCGTTCGACCGTGCCGAGACCGGCCCGGAACCGCTCGCGTTCTTGGCGATCACCTCGACGCGATACGTGGCTCCGGCCGTCAGCCCGGTGATCTTCAGGGTGCGCGCGGTACTGGCGGCGGTCACCGTCTTGCGTCCACCCGTTCCCTGGTTGACGGCGGTGACCGAATAGCTCGACACCGGCCCGCCCGAGGTCGGGGCCGCCCAGTTCCCGGTCACCGAGGTCACCGTGTCAGTGGTCACCCCGGCGGTCGCGGTCTTGATCACCGCCGCTCCTGGCAGTGCGGTGATGGTCACGACACCGGAGGCCTTTGGCCCGGTCCCTGCCGCGGTGATCGCCTGCACCGACAACGTGTACCTGCTTCCCGGCCGCAGGTTGATGAACGACTGCGACCGGGCCGTCGCCGGCACCACCGCTGACCAGGTACCGACACCCTTGGAATCGGTGCCATCGCGTGCTACCCGGTACCCGGTGACCGGCAAGCCACCGGTCGAGGTCGGCGGCTGCCAGGTGATCGTGCCGGTCTTGGCCGCATCGCTCTTGGTGGCCACGAAGCTCGTCGGCGCACCCGGCAGGGCCGACGGCGCGACGTACAGCAGCCGGTTCGGCGATCCCATCGGATTGACCACGACGTTGGGCGTCGCCGCGGCCACCAGTGCGGCCGTGACCTGGGCCGGCGTCGCGGTCGGATGACCCTGCAGGTACCTGGCCACCGCCCCGGTGACATGGGGTGTCGCCATCGACGTACCGTCCCAGAATTCGCTGGCGGTATCCGAGGTGTTGACCGACGACTGGACGTTCACCCCTGGCGCGAACAGATCAACGCAGCTGCCGTAGTCGGAGAAATCGGCTTTGGTGTCGGTGCTGTCCGTGGCGCCGACCGTGATCGCATCGGGGGCACTGGCCGGGCTGAAGGTGCAGGCATCGGTGAAGTTGTTGCCGGCAGCGACCACGACCGGGATTCCGGCCGCCACCGCCCGCTCCACCGCCTCATCCATCAGCGGGTACGAGCCGCCGCCGCCACTGATGTTGATCACCGAAGGGCCGGCGGGCCGGTGCACGATGGCCCAGTCGACGGCGGCGATCATGGCGCTGAAGAAGCCGGAACCCGCGCAATCCCACACCCGCAGCGAGATGTAATGCACGGCCTTGGCCACCCCGAAGGTGGATCCGCCGATGGTGCCCGAGACGTGGGTGCCATGCCCGTAACAGTCGGACGCGTCGGTGTCACCGTCGACGAAGTCGTACCCACTCGTCGCCCGGCCGCCCAATTGGGTGTGGGTGAACCGAATCCCGGTGTCGATCACGAATGCGGTCACCCCGGCGCCGGTGGTGTCGTAGCTGTAGGTGCCGTTACCGGTGGTCGGCCGCTGATCGATCCGGTCCAGTCCCCAGGTCGGGTCCGTCTGCACGGTGCTGGTGTGCGTGGGCGCATCCGCCGTCACGGACTTGACCTTCGGATTGGCCCGCAGGGCCTGCACCTGCTGTGCCGTCAGTTGCGCCGAGAACCCGGACATCGCCCGGGTATAGGTGTGGGTGACGGCGACCCCCAATGCCTGTGCGTCCACCGCCGCCCCTGCGGCACCGGCCGCATCGGTCTCGACGATGTAGCGGTTGGCCACCGACGCGGCTGCGGGGTCGGAGACCGGCGCTGCCGCCGAGGCGAACGACGCACTTCCCAGGACGGTGAACAACACCACCGTCAGCGCCGTGGTCAATGTCGTGATCGTGATCCTGGCGGCGATTCCTGCCCTGCTGGGACGGTGCGGGCTGTGCAAGCTGTGCGGACCGTGGGCACTCATTGCATGGCGTCCTTCGTGTCTCGACGGGAGAATAACGTGGCCTCGGTGGGGATCTGGTTCGCCGGGACAGGAAAGCCCGAGAACACTTGCTGGCAGGGGGATCCCGCCCAGCGCTGGGCGAGATCCGGCCGGGTCGGGGCGACCGGACGAGTGCATTTGCTACCGACGCCGCGAACGCGCCCGCGGCACAACTGCGTGATCAGACCCCCGATCGCGGCGCTTCCCCACCCCACCACCGCATCCGGATCAACTCCGGTACCTGTCGGGATTATTCAAGGTCAGCCGACTCAACACAAATCAATAGCCGCTCGGTCGGTCAGTACGTCAGGGCCATCCCCGGGTCCGCCAGCAGGCCGCCGACATCGGACAGGAATTGCGAACCCTGCTGGCCGTCCACCACCCGATGGTCGAAGGACAGCGCCAGCTGGCAGACCTTGCGCACCGCCAGTTGGCCATCGACCACCCACGGCGCGTCCTTGATCGAACCGAGTGCGAGGATCGCCGATTCACCGGGATTGATGATCGGCGTCCCGGTGTCGACACCGAACACCCCGACGTTGGTGATGCTGAAGGTGCCCCCGGTCATCTCGGCCAGCGACGTCTTGCCGGCTCGCGCCGTCGCCGCCAGGTCGGAAAGGCGGTGCGCGATACCCGCGAGGTCCAGCGCGTCGGCGTCCCGGATCACCGGCACGATCAATCCCCGCGGCGTGGCGGCGGCGATCCCGAGGTGCACATATTGCTTGACCACGATCTCGCCGGCCGCCTCGTCGAACGACGCGTTGAGCTCGGGGGTTCGCCGCACGGCCAGGCAAACCGCCCGGGCGGCGAAGGCCAACGGGGTGAGCTTGACGTCGGCGAACTCCGGCCGACGGCGCAGCCGGTCCCGCAGCTCCATCATCGGCGTGACGTCGATGGTGAGGAACTCGGTGACGTGCGGCGCGGTGAATGCGCTGGCCACCATGGCGGCCGCGGTCGCCTTCCGGATGCCCTTGATCGGTACCCGCAGCTCCCGGTTGGCCGGGTCGTAGGCCACCGCAGCAGACCAGGCCGGAGCCGGATCGTCATCGGGATGTGCTGCCGCGGAGGCATTCTCGATGTCCGACCGGCTGATGACGCCGTCGGCCCGGGTGGCGGTGACCCCCGCCAGGTCGATGCCGAGCTCCTTGGCCAGCTTGCGCACCGGCGGGGTGGCCAGCGGGGCGGCGGCCGGCTTCGCGGCGACCGTTTCGGCCGCCCCCGGTACCGGTACTTCCGGCGCACCCGGCCCGGCCGTCCGGCGTGGCCGCCGTGCGCTGCTCGCACCGGCCGAGACGTACCCGACCAGCGTCGCGATCCGGCCGTCGGACGTCACCTCGCCGATCTTCGTGCCTGCGCCGTTGTCCGCCTGGGTCGACCCGTTGGGCCCAGCGGCATCGTGCGCCGGCCCGGACGGGACTGACGGCACGGATGGCACTGACGGCACGGATGGCACTGACGGAACTGCGGCCGGCAGGTCACCGGCCCCCGGCTGGGTGTCCACCCTGATGATCGGCGTCCCGACCCGCACCGTCACCCCGACGTCGACGAGCAACTCCTGCACCCGGCCGGCGAAGGGCGAGGGCAGCTCGACGGCCGCCTTCGCGGTCTCGATCTCGGCGATCACCTGGTTCACCGTCAGCGTGTCGCCGACCGCGACCCGCCACTCCAGCACCTCGGCCTCGGTCAGGCCCTCACCCACGTCGGGCATCGAGAACGTCTGCAGCCGCTCGGTTGTCGTCATCGACCAGGTCCTTCCGCAATCGGGGCTGAGCGCTGCTCGGCCCGGGTGCCTGCGAGCCTTTCCGTCGCACCCATGTCAGAAGGCCAAGGCACGGTCGACGGCATCGAGCACCTTGTCCAGGTCGGGCAGGTAGTCCTCTTCCAACCGGCTGGGCGGGTAGGGGGTGTCGAACCCGGCCACCCGCAACACCGGGGCGGCCAGCGAGTAGAACGCCTCCTCGGTGACCCTGGCCGCGATGTCCGCGGTGATCGACGACTCCCGGGGCGCCTCGGACACCACCACCAGCCGGCCGGTCTTGCGGACGGACGTCAGCACCGGCTCGAGATCGAGCGGGGACAACGTGCGCAGGTCGATCAGCTCGAGCGAGCGGCCCTCGGTCGCCGCGGCGTCGGCGGCGGCATGCAGGATCGGCATGCTCGGCCCGTAGGACACCACCGTGACGTCGCTGCCGGGGCGGCGGACCACACTGCTGAAGCTGGCCGGCGGCCGTGCACGGGCCGCCCCGGCGGGGTCTACCGCGAGCGTGCCCTTTTCCCAGTACCGGCGTTTCGGCTCGAAGAACACCACGGGATCGTCACAGGCGATGGCCGCGCGCAGCATGTCATAGGCATCCTGCGCGGTGGAGCAGGCCACCACCCGGAGACCACCGATGTGGCAGAAGAACGATTCCGGGGCCTCCGCATGGTGCTCGACCGCGCCGATGCCTCCGCCGAACGGGATGCGGATCACCAGCGGCATCGACCAGGCGCCCTGGGACCGGTAGGTCACCTTGGCCACCTGGGAGATGATCTGGTCGAAACCGGGGAAGACGAACCCGTCGAACTGGATCTCGGCAACCGGCCGGTAGCCACGCATGGCCAGGCCGACGGCGGTCCCGATGATGCCCGATTCGGCCAGCGGGGTGTCCAGCACGCGGTGGTCGCCGAAGTCCTTCTGCAGCCCGTCGGTCACCCGGAAGACGCCACCGAGCTTGCCGACGTCCTCGCCCATCACGATGACCTTGGGGTCCTCGTCCATGGCCGCCCGCAGGCCCAGGTTCAGTGCCTTGGCCACCGTGACGGGCTTGCCGTCGCTCCCGTCCGGGACCGCGACGGGTCGCCGCGTCGGCGCTCACCGGGCCACCTGCCCGGCCCCGTTGTCCTCGAACGAGGCCAGGTACGCGAGGTATTCCGCCTGCTGCCGGTCGAGTTGGTGATGTGGCTCGGAGTAGACGTTGGCGAAGATCCGCTCGGCCGGCGGCTTGGGCATCGCGATGCAGTGCGCCCGGAACCGGGCTGCCAACTCGTCGGCCTCGGCGCCGACCGAGTCGAAGAACTCCTGGTCGGCCATGCCCTGCCGGGACAGGTGCACCTTGACCCGTTCGATCGGGTCGAGCAGTTTCCAGTGCTGTTCCTCGTCGGCCAGCCGGTACCTGGTCGGGTCGTCGGACGTGGTGTGCGCGTCCATCCGGTAGGTGAACGCCTCGATCATCACCGGCCCGTTGCCGGAGCGGCACTCCTCCAAGGCCCACCGGGTGACGGCCAGGCAGGCCACCACGTCGTTGCCGTCGACCCGGACACCGGGGAATCCGTAGCCGGTCGAGCGCTCCCAGAGCGGCACCCTCGAC
This sequence comes from uncultured Actinomycetota bacterium, assembly GCA_963709895.1. Taxonomy (GTDB): domain Bacteria; phylum Actinomycetota; class Actinomycetes; order Mycobacteriales; family Nakamurellaceae; genus Nakamurella. The sequence continues at coordinate 131,777 of CAVPYD010000030.1, forward strand.
TGCTTCTCCACCGGTTCGGAGATTGCCCACTGGTTGTTCTGGCAGTAGAAGACCACGGGCGCGTCGAACGCCGCGGCGAACACCATGCCCTCGTGCACGTCGCCCTGGCTGGTCGCGCCGTCACCGAAGAACACGATGGTGGCCTCGTTGCGGGACTCCCCGTCGGCCTCGGCCAGGCCGATCGCGCCGTCGAAGCGTTGGCCCATCGCGTACCCGGTGGCGTTGAGTACCTGGTTGCCGATGACGATCGTGTAGCAGTTGAACCGGGTCGCCTTGGGGTCCCACCCGCAGTGGTCGGTGCCTCGGAAGATGCCGAGCAGGTCGGTCGGGTCGACGCCACGGCACCAGGCGACGCCGTGTTCGCGGTACGAGGGGAATGCCATGTCGCTGGGCCGCAGCGCTCGCCCTGCCCCGATCTGCGCGGCCTCCTGGCCCAGCAGCGGCACCCAGATGCTGAGCTGCCCCTGCCGTTGCAAGGCGTTGCCTTCCCGGTCGAAGCGGCGCACCAGCACCATGTCGCGGTACAACCCGCGCAACAGTTCGGCGTCGACCTCGAACGGGAAATCCTGGTGCGCGGTCAGCGTGCCCTCGGGGGAGAGCAGCTGGACCAGGTCGTCGCCATGACTGGTGGCCCGCAGGCCCGCGATCACCTCGGACGGCGTCGGCTGGCCCCGCAGGCCAGCGGCTCCGCGGGCGGCGGCGTCACGGGCCGTCGTCGGGTGGTACGGCGAACCGGGGCTCTCGGGTGATCCGGGAACCGCTGCCATGCGCATCTCCTCACTCGAACGCACCCGACTCCCGGGATCTCCGGGCCGACCGGGTGTCGGCACCGACGTGGCCTGCGGCACGCGGGTGCGAGCGGGCGGGCCCGTCGGCAATGACGGTGACCAACGCGCCCTGATCGGCAGATGGATCGCACCGACCGATCGGGACGGGTACTCCGATATTGACACGGATGACGGACCAGTGTGTCGTGGGCCACGTCCGACCATCGGACGCCCCATCATCGGGACCTGCGGGGATCGGCCCGTCGATCGGCTTGTCGATCATCGTGGTGATCAGCCCAGTTGATCACCCCAGGTGACCGGCGGGCCCGCGATGTGGCGGCGGCGCGGTCCGCCCGAGTGCGGCATACGATCGTCAGGCTGCCGGGCGGACCGACGCCCCGGCTGGACAATCCGGAGGTCTGTTGTGGAGTTGGAGCACCGGTTCGAGGTCCCGGTCGGCGTCGACAAGGCCTGGACCACCCTGCTGGACATGGAGCAGGTCGGCCCGTGCTTCCCGGGAGCGATCCTGGAACACGTCGACGGCGACGAGTTCAGCGGCTCGGTAAAACTCAAGCTGGGCCCGATCCGGATGGTCTACAAGGGCACCGCGAAGATCGTCGAGAAGGACGAGGTGCTGCACCGGGCCAGGATCGAGGCCACCGGCAACGCCGGCGGTTCCACCTCCACCGCGGCCATGCTGGTCACCGCCACCGCGACCGCGCTCGCACCGAACCGGACGGCCGTCGACCTGGTCACCACGCTGTCGCTGACCGGGCGGCCGGCGCAGTTCGGCCGCGGCGTGATGGTCGACGTCGGCAACAAGCTGATCGGCCAGTTCGCCGATTGTGTGTCCACCAAGCTGTCCGGCCGCACGGCAGGCGGCGCGGAACTGATCGACGTGACGAATCCGGACGAGGTGGCCGCGGACGTGGCGGCCAGCGAGCAGGCGGCGGCAGCGTCATTGGTCGGCACGCCCTACGCGTCGGCTCCTCCCGGCCGGCCATTCCAGCAGGCGCCCGCCAACGAGCCGTTGAACGTGCTGCAGGCGGCCGGTGCACCGCTGCTGAAGCGGGTGCTGCCGATCGTCCTCGGGGTGATCGCGCTCGTCCTGCTCCGCAAGTTGCTGCGCCGCTCGCCCGCGAACGGCGACGAGAGCTGACCGGTCGGGTAGCTCAGCTGCCGCCGTTCTTGCGCGCGGTCTTGGCGAGGTACATGGCGGCATCGGCGCGCCCGAGCAACTCGGCCAGATCGACCCGGACGCCGGCCTGACTGCTCGCCACCCCGATGCTGGCCGAGATACCCACCTCGTGGAGCCGCTCGTTGACCCGGTTGATCAGGTCCTGCGCCAGCACCGGGGAACCGCCGACCACCAGCACGGCGAACTCGTCACCGCCGACGCGGGCGACGGTGTCCTCCGGCCGGAAGGTGCGCCGCAACTCCTTGGCCACCGACTGGATCAAGGCATCGCCCGCGGAATGTCCGTGCACGTCGTTGACGAGCTTGAGGCCGTCGACGTCCACGTAGACGATGGTCAGGTCCGGATCCCGGTCGTCCGCCGCCTCGGTCAGCGCGCGGCCGACCTCAAGGAACCCGCGCTGGTTGGCCACCCCGGTCAGCTCGTCGGTGGTGGCCAGCCGATGGACCTCCTCGCGGGCCTGTTCCATCCGCAGCATCGTGCGGTTTCTGGCCACGTTCAGCACGATGGCCAACGCATTGGCCTTGACCAGCTGGGAGCCGAAGATCGCGGGCGAGATGCCCTCGGGGAGGCCGAACGCGAAGGCGCAGGCGATCCACGCCACGTCGAGGGTGATGATGACGGCGGCCGCCCAGAACCGGTCGTGCAGCAGCGCCCCGACCCCGACGATCACCAGCAGCATGCCGATGGCCGGGTAGGTGATCTTGGTTCCGATGATGTAGACGAGCGGGTTCAACCCGACCATCACGGCAACACCGACCCCGAGGGCCAGCGAATGCCGTCGCAGCGCCGGGCCCGCGGGGCCGCGCAACAGCAGCCAACCGATCGCGAGGATCACCGAGGACAGGGCGGCCACCGTCGAGGACCCCCACGACCCGGGGGTGTGGTCGAAGCCGAACTGGGCGATCGCCACCAGGGCGAACATGATGCTGCCGACGCCGCAGAACGGGCTCATGGTGTCGGCGATGACCAGGGTCCGGTCCGCACGCAGCCTCGACCGGCGCGCCGGCTCGACGGGCCGGCCGCCGTCCTCGCCCCGGTCCGACGCCTTCGTGCTGATCGCCACCCACTGACCCCCGTACCACCGTGACTTCGAGCCCCGGCGTCCTTCCGTCGGGCGGCCGTCTGATCGCCGGCGGAACTATGGAAGCGTTCCCTGACCCGACTAGGAAACCACGAAGGCGGGTGTCCGGGACACCCGCCTTCGTGGTCACGCTGTGTTCATGGTCAGCTGCTGGTCAGCTTGCGCTGATGGTCAGCTCTCGCCGATCCGGTGCTTCAGCGCGGCCAGCTCGTCGCGCAGCGACGTTGGCACCGTGTCCCCGAGCTTGTCGAACCATTCCTCGATGAGCGGCAGTTCCTTCTTCCACTCCTCGGGGTGGACGGCCAGCGCGGCGGACACCTGATCCTCCGTCAGGTCGAGGCCCTCGATGTCCAGACCGCCCGGGCCAGGGACATAGCCGATCGGCGTCTCGATCGCGTCGGCGGTGCCGTCCATCCGCTCGATGACCCACTTCAGCACGCGCGAGTTCTCGCCGAATCCTGGCCACAGGAAGCCGCCGTCGGCGTCCCGGCGGAACCAGTTCACATAGAAGATCTTCGGCAGCTTGCTAGCGTCGGCTTCCTTGCCGACGTCGATCCAGTGCTGGAAGTAGTGACCGGCGTCGTAGCCGAGGAACGGCAGCATGGCCATCGGGTCACGGCGGACGACGCCGACCTGGCCGGTCGCGGCAGCGGTGGTCTCCGACGACAGGGTGGCGCCCATGAACACGCCGTTCTGCCAGTCCCGTGACTGGGTGACCAGCGGCACCGTGGTCTTGCGCCGGCCACCGAAGATGATCGCCGAGATCGGCACGCCGACCGGATGGAAGTACTCCTCGGCGATGATCGGCACCTGGGTGATCGGGGTGCAGAAGCGGGAGTTGGCGTGCGCGGCGAGCTCGCCGGCCGACTCGAGCTTGTTGCCGTCCGCGTCCAGGCCGCTGGGCGTCCAGTCGCGACCCTTCCAGTCCGTGAGGTGGGCCGGCGGCTCGTCCGTCATGCCCTCCCACCAGATGTCCTTGTCGTCGGTGAGCGCCACGTTGGTGAACAACGAGTTGCCCTGGGCGACCGCCCGCATCGCGTTCGGGTTGGTATTCCAGCCGGTGCCGGGAGCGACGCCGAACAGGCCGTACTCGGGGTTGACGGCGTACAGCCGGCCGTCCTCGCCGAAGGTCATCCAGGCGATGTCGTCGCCCAGCGTCTCGACCTTCCAGCCCGGGATCGTCGGCTCCAGCATGGCCAGGTTGGTCTTGCCGCACGCGCTCGGGAACGCCGCGGCGATGTAGTGGACCGACTGCTCGGGGGAGGTCAGCTTGAGGATCAGCATGTGCTCGGCCAGCCAGCCCTCGTCACGGGCCATCACCGAGGCGATCCGCAGCGAGTAGCACTTCTTGCCCAGCAACGCGTTTCCGCCATAGCCGGAGCCGTAGGACCAGATGCTCCGCTCCTCGGGGAACTGCACGATGTACTTGGTCCGGTTGCACGGCCAGGCGACGTCCTGCTCACCGGGGGCCAGCGGCGCGCCGACCGAGTGCAGGGCCTTGACCCAGGTGGCGCCGTTGTTGATCAGTTCGAGCGCGCGGCTGCCCATCCGGGTCATGATGCGCATGGAGGCGACCACGTACTCCGAATCGGTGATCTCCACACCGAGCTTCGGGTCGGGCGCGTCGTAGGGGCCCATACAGAACGGCACCACGTACATGGTCCGGCCGCACCATCGCCCCGGCATACAGGCCGGTCAGAATGGCCTTCATGGACGCCGGGTCCATCCAGTTGTTGGTCGGGCCGGCATCGGCCTTGTCGACCGAGCAGATGTAGGTGCGGTCCTCGACCCTGGCGACGTCAGTCGGATCCGAGGCTGCATAGAACGAATTGGGTTTACCGGCCAGCCGGGTGAAAGTGCCTGCCTCGACGAGCTTGTCGGTCATCGCGACCCATTCCTCGTCCGACCCGTCGACGAATACCACCCTGTCCGGACGGGCGAGCTCGGCTACCTCCAGCACCCACGACAGCAGCGCGGGCGAGGTACCGGTGGGAGCACCGACGATCTGGATTCCGGTCGGGACCTCCTCGGAGAACGAGGACGTCTTCTTTGTCGGGTCGATGACCGCGGTCACATGCACCATCTCCTGGAGAGTCTCGGGCCTGTCGGGCGGGCGTGGTGTTCACCGCCGTCGGAAACGACGGCCCACACCACGCTGTGCCGGCCGATTAACCGACACTAACGAAGGGAAGTCGGCTGTTGCCGAGGATTTGTTGTATTCCAGGCCACAGAATCGTGAAAGGTGCCGATTCAGAACTGTGGCGTACGCCACCATGTGTTCGTACTTGTTCGACGATGGTCGGTCGTGCGCGTATGTGCGGCGATCTGCGGAAACGTCGCGAGTAGTGATCTTGCCTCGAACTTGACGACATTGTCGAAGATCGTCGCGGTGATCGACGGCCGGCCGACCACCCGGTCGTGTCGAGGCCGCTACCCGGCGCGACCTTCCATCATCATTGCCGACGGGAATTGTCGGGGTGAATTTGCAGGAATTCGCGCGGATTCGTTCGAAGGAATGTGTCCCGTCCGCGTTCCGCCGAGTGCCGCCCTGGCCCTGCCGGCCGCCACCCGACCGATCCGTCGCACCACTCGGCGGCCGAGCGAGGCATGCGACAATCGCCGCAGGCGCAGGGCGGTGCGGACGGCGATGTCCGGTGGTGGCGCCCGACGAGACGAGGGTCGCGATCATGTGCCGACTGTTCGGGTTGCACACCGGGTCGGACCCGGTGTTCGCCACCTTCTGGTTGCTGGACGCCCCGGACAGCCTCCGCGAGCAGAGCCACCGCGAGCCGGACGGCGCAGGCATCGGCATCTTCGACGCAGACCGGCTGCCCGTCATCGACAAACAGCCGATCGCCGCCTGGCAGGATTCCGAGTTCGCCCACGAGGCCAGGGTGGCGCGCAGCCGAACGTTCGTGGCTCACGTCCGGTACGCCAGCACCGGTGCGCACACCACGGCGAACACCCATCCGTTCGCCCAGGACGGCAGGCTGTTCGCGCACAACGGCGCGTTCGGCGAGCTGAGCGTGCTCGACGACAGGTTGGCAGAGCTCGGGGTCAGCGACCTGGTCGGCGGTCAGACCGACAGCGAGCGGATGTTCGCGCTGATCACCGCCGAAGCACGCCAGCGGGACGGGGACGTCGGCGCGGCCATCGTTGCCGCCGTTGGCTGGATCGCCGACCGGCTACCGGTTTTCGCGCTGAACCTGATCCTCGCCACCCCGGATGAACTGTGGGCCTTGCGATTCCCGGCCACCCATCGGCTGTACGTGCTGGAACGGCCGGCCTCGGCCGCTCACCTCGAGGTGCGCAGCCCGCGGATCCACACCAGGTCCGAAGAACTGGCCGGGTCCGCCTCCGTCATCGTGGCCAGCGAGCCGATGGACGGCGAGAGTGGTTGGCGGCTACTGGATCCCGGTGAGCTCATCCACGTGGCCGCGGACCTGACGGTGACCAGCAGTCACCAGCTGCCGGCGGCACCGCGTCACCCGTTGACGCTGGCCGACCTGTCGCCGACCGCGGCGGCGTCACAGGGGGCGTCCGCTCAGCAGGCCTGAGCCGGGCTCGTCAATGAACAACGGGCGGGCCCACTCGGTTGACTCGCCGGGTTGGGTTGACTCACTGGGCGGGCGAGACCGACGACATGTTGAAGCCCTCGACCACCATCGGCGGCATCGCTGACCTGGTGAACCAGTCGCTCCACTCCCGGGACAGCGCGGGCACAGTGGCGCCGATGTCGACGGCGTGCCGCAGCACGTCGAGCGGAGACATGTTGAAGCGGAAGTTGTTCACCGCAGCGGTGATCTCCCCGTTCTCCACCAGGAACACCCCGTCCCGGGTCAGCCCGGTGAGCAGCATCGTCATCGGGTCGACCTCGCGCAGGTACCACTGCGAGGTGAGCAGCAGCCCGCGGCGCACCCCGGCGACCAGATCCTCGGTCGACCGGCCCGGGTCTCCGCCGGTCAGCAGCAGGTTGTCGGCGGCCGGGGTGAAGGGCTCGCCGTACTCGGCGGCGGAACCGCGGGTGTGCAGCAGCGAGTTGATGATGCCTTCCCTGACGATCTCCACCCGCGGCACGCCAGCGCCGTTGTCGAACACCGACACCTCGTCGGAGGAATGCCCGGTGACGACGAACGGCGCGGACTGCAGTCCCGCCGCCGACGGATCGCCGGCCAGGGTGAGCCCCCGCTCGGTGAGCCGTTCGCCCACCCGGGTCCCGCCGCCCGGGGCGGAGAACGCGGATCGGCCCTCGTGCGCGGGCCTGGCGGCGGCGCTCCACGCCAGGTTGATCATGAAGTCGGCCACCGCGGTGGGCGGCAAAACGGTGTCGTACCGGCCCGCCGGCAGGTCGGCCGTGCGCCGCGCCCATTCCAGGCGTCGGGTCAGCGACGCGGCCAGCTCGTCGACCGTCACCCCGTGGAAGTCGGGGGTCGACAGCCCGCCCCACGAGGAGCGACGCAGGTCCGCCGATTTCGCGTTCAGCTCGAGCGTCCCGGTCGGCTGGACCCAGCGCAGCCGTACCCCGGTCGATGATCCGAGGTGCGTCGTGGTCGTCTCGTGTCGCGCGAAACCGTAGAGCACCCTGGATCCGGAGCGGGCGTCCTCGAAGGCCGCGGCCAAGGAGGGGAGCAGGTCGCCGTACACCTCGAAGGAGGTGGTGACCGGAGCCTCGTGGTAATCGCTGCCGGGCGGCTCGGGGCCGAGCTCATCCGGGCCGATGAGGGGCTGGGCATCCCGGGCCCGCCCGGACCGAGCCGCGGCGAGCGCCACCTGATGCGCCGCGGCGACCACCTCGGCCACCGCCGCCGCCGAATCGGCCGCAGCCGCGGATGCGCTGACGGTGCCGGCGGCCCCGTCCACGATGCACACGACGTACCAGGACAACGTCCGAGACACCCCGTTGGTGGTCACCGTGTTGTTCGCCCACCGGACGTTCGCCTCGGAGCTGGACTCGACCACCACCACGCAGCCATCCGCGCTGGACGCGGCGAGCGCGGACTCGATGATCTCTTGCGGGGCAAGGATTCCCGCGGGCGGACGGACTGCTGCCGGGCTGGTCATGGCGGGTTACGAGCCCTCCTGCACGGTGTTGAGAATGGTGATGCCGCGGAACCGGGCCGCCGGGCAGCCGTGCGAGACGGCCGCCACCTGACCGGGCTGACCCTTGCCGCAGTTGAACGCGCCGCCCAGCAGGTAGGTCTGCGGACCGCCGACTGCGTCCATCGCGCCCCAGAAGTCTGTGGTGGTCGCCTGGTAGGCGACATCCCGGACCTGCCCGGCCAGTTCACCACCCCGGATCCGGTAGAACCGCTGACCGGTGAACTGAAAGTTGTAGCGCTGCATGTCGATCGACCACGACTTGTCGCCAACCACATAGATGCCGTCATCGATGCCGGCGATGAGGTCCGCGGTCGAACCGCCGTCCGGCGCGGGCTGCAGGCTCACGTTGGCCATCCGCTGGATCGGCACGTGCGCCGGCGAATCCGCGTGCGCGCAGCCGTTCGAGCGGTGCAGGCCAAGGCGGCGGGCGAACACCCGGTCGAGTTGGTAGCCGGTGAGAATCCCGTCGGTGACCAGATTCCAGGACTGGCCGGCCACCCCGTCGTCGTCGTAGCCGATGGTGGCCAGCCCGTGCTCGGCGGTGCGATCGCCGACGACGTTCATCACGTCGGAGCCGTAGACCAGACTGCCGAGCTTGTCCGGGGTCGCGAAAGATGTTCCGGCATAAGCGGCTTCGTACCCGATGGCGCGGTCGTACTCGGTCGCGTGGCCGATCGACTCATGGATCGTCAACCACAGGTTGGTCGGATCGACCACCAGGTCGTAACGGCCGGCGTCGATCGACGGCGCCTTGATCTTCTCGGCGAGAGTTTCGGCGATGACACCGATCTCGGCATCGAAGTCCCAGGCGCCGTCGGTCAGGTACTCATAACCCCGGCCCACCGGCGGGCTCAACGTCGACATCGTCTCGAACGCCCCTGATGACGTATCGACGGCGGTCGCGGTCAACGAGGGTTCCAGCCGGACCCGCTGCTGCGTCGTGGTCGTGCCGGCGGTGTCGGCGTAGAACTTGTTCTCCTTCACCTGGAACAGCCCGGCCGTCGTGTGGGCGACCCCGTCGCTGGCCAGCAGCCGCTCCGAGCGGTCCAACAGCAGCGCGATCTTGTCCTGCACGGCGACGGCGAACGGGTCGATCGACGTAGCTGCTGACCCAGTGCGCGTCCGGGTAGACGGGCTCGTCGGCCCGCTCCACCCGTTCCGCCACCACGCCCGACAGCGCCCTGGCCACCGCGACGGCCTGCCGGGCGGTCGCGGCCGCCTCGTCCGGCGTCGGGATGATCGACGCCGCGAAACCCCACGTCCCGTCCACGATCACCCGCACCGCGTACCCGGTCGTCACGGCGTCGTTCGTGGACTGCACGGCGGTGTCCCGGATGCCGATCGACTGAGTCTGCAGGCGTTCGAATCGGAAATCGGCGAACGAGGCGCCGGCTGCGGTCGCCGCCGCCAGCGCCGCGGCGGCCAGCTGGCGAAGCGGCAGGTCGAGGAAGCTGCGGTCGACCTGATGAACCGCGGGATCGGCTGACATCGGCACCGGGCAAGCGTACGGCCCGTCGTGCCGCGGCTCACGGGGCGTGCCGGTCTGACCACTGTCCGTTCGCGTCGGCAGGTAATAAAGAGTGAAAGGTGCGCCGAATGGCGGTCACTGGATCAACCCTCTTCCCAGAAGGTTGTCACTATCTGTACATTTCGCCGCATCAGCCGGGCAGGTCCCGAGTCACACCTGGGGGAATCCGTGAATTCCGATCGCCGACATCGTCGTCGTGGCACGCTCGCACTGCTCACCGCGGCCACGCTGGCCGTGCCGCTCGCCCTGGCCGTCTCGCCGCCGGCGGCGGCCGACACCTCACCCCCGGCCGGGCTCCCGGCCACGGTCAGCGCGGACCCGCTACCGACGGTGCAGATCGACGGCGTCGCGTGGGCCGAGGTCGTCGTGGGCAACACCGTCTACGTCACCGGTAGCTTCGCCAACGCCCGGCCGGCCGGCACTCCCGCCTCCAGCCCCAGCCGGGTGGCCAGGGCGAACCTGCTCGCCTACGACATCACCACCGGCAACCTGATCTCCTCCTTCAACCACCCGATGAACGGCCAGGGCCGGGCCATCACCGCCTCCCCCGATGGCTCCCGGGTCTACGTCGTCGGCGACTTCACCACCGTCGACGGTGCGGCGCACAACCGCATCGCCGCCTTCAACACCGCCACCGGCGCATTGATCACCACCTTCACCAGCTCGCTGAACGCGTCCGTTCGAACGGTCACCGCCAGCAACTCCGCGGTGTATGTGGGCGGCACCTTCACCACCGCCAGTGGGGTGGCGCGGAGCCGGCTCGCGGCGTTCTCGCCCGCCGGGGCGCTGCTGGGCTGGAACCCTGGCGCCGGGGACTACGTGACGGCCATGACGCTCTCCCCCGACGGTGCCAAGGTGATCGTCGGCGGCGGTTTCACCACGCTCGCGGGGGTGGCACGGTTGGGCATCGGGTCGGTCACCGCTGATACCGGCGCACCCGCCACCTGGTCGGACAACTTCCCGATCCGCGACTACGGCGCCAGTTCGAGCATCACCAGCCTGAGCGCCGACGGCACCAACGTCTACGGAACGGGGTACTACTTCACCTCGGGCGGCAACTTCGAGGGCCGGTTCGCCGCGAACCCCGACACCGGGGAGATCGTCTGGATGAACAGCTGTCACGGGGACAGCTACGACGCGACCCCGATCGGGAATGTGCTCTACAGCGCCGGCCACCAGCACGACTGCTCGGACATGGGCTCGTTCTCCCAGGACGACTCCGATGTCTTCTCCTCCACCCACCATTTCCTGGCGGCCGAGACGACCTCGGCGTCGGGCGGCACCCTGCGGGCGCCGGTGTTCGCCGGCGGCAACGGGCAGCCCGGACCCCGCTATTCCGACTTCTCCGGCCAGCCCGACGGCACCCAGCTGCAGTGGGCGCCGTTGCTGACCGCCGGCACCTTCACCGGTCAGAGCCAGGCGGCCTGGACGGTCGCGGGCAACGCGAACTACCTCGCGGTGGGCGGCGAATTCCCCACCGCGAACGGCACCGCCCAGCAGGGCCTGGTCCGGTACGCGATCAGCGCGATCGCGCCGAACCGCGTCGGCCCCACCACCGTGTCCGCCCCGACGGCCGTCTCGCAAACCGCCGGGACGCTCCGGGTCAGTTGGCGCGCCGCACAGGACCAGGACAACGCGAACCTGACCTATGAGCTGCTCCGGGACGGCGGCGCAACGCCGATCAGCACCGTCACCTACTCCGGGTCGTTCTGGCAGCGGCCGATGCTCGGCTTCACCGACACCGGGCTGGCCGCGGGTTCCTCGCACACCTACCGGGTCCGGGTGACCGACCCGCTCGGCAACGCCGTCACCAGCGCTGCCTCGGCGGCAGCGACGGTGGGATCGGGCACGGTCCCGAACTACACCGCGCTGGTCAAGGCGGACGGTGCTGCCCAGTTCTGGCGGCTCGCCGAAAGCAGCGGAACCACCGGCCGGGACAGTGCCGGCTATGCGGACCTGACCACCCGCGCTGGTGTCACCTTCGGTGCCGCACCCGGCCCCATCCCGGGTCAGGGCACGGCGGCCACCTTCTCCGGCGTGACGATCAGCACCCCGGCCCCGGCGCCGCCCCCCGGCTTCCCGCCGCGACCACCGACGCTGACGTCGGACTCCGTGGCGGCCACCGCCGGCGACGTGATCCCGCTGTCCACCTACACGCTGGAAGCCTGGGTGCGAACCACCTCCACCAGCGGCGGCGGGGTGATCAGCGACGGCCTCTACACCCCTGACGGCGGACGGCAGAGCCCGACCATGGACCGGGTGCTGTACTTCGCGGACAACGGCACCGTGCGATTCGGGATGTTCAGCGACAACACCAACAAGTCCATCGGCAGCACCGCCTCGTACAACGACGGCGCGTGGCACCTGCTGACCGCCACGGCCTCGTCCACCGGCGCGGCCCTGTACGTCGACGGGACACAGGTCGCCGCCGACCCGACGCTGCGCGATGGCGCGGTCTTCTACGGCCACTGGCGACTGGGTGGCGACAGCTTCTTCGGCTGGCCCAACCCGCCGACCAGCGGCTACCTGGCCGGTTCCATCGCGAACGCCGCGGTCTACCCGTCCGCGCTGACGGCCGCGAAGATCCAGGCGCACTTCCAGGCCGCCGGCGGAACGGTGAACGTGCCGCCGACCGCGACCTTCACGTCCAACTGCGGGACAACCAGCTGCACGTTCAACGCGGCGGGATCGCAGGACAGCGACGGCACGATTGCCGGGTACGCCTGGGACTTCGGCGACGGATCGTCCGGCAGCGGCCAGACCCCGACGCACGCCTACGCCGCCGGCACCTACCAGGTGACACTCACCGTGACCGACAACGGCGGGGCCAGCAACACGTTCTCGGCGAGCGTCACGGTGTCACCGGCACCGACGAACTCCCCGCCGACCGCGGTCTTCGCCTCCAGCTGCACCGACCTGGCCTGCACCTTCACCAGCGCCGGCACCGCCGACCCGGACGGCACCATCGCCGGGTACGCGTGGGACTTCGGTGACGGCGGCAGCTCCACCGCCGCATCCCCGTCGCACAGCTACGCCGCCGCGGGCACCTACACCGTGCGGCTGACCGTCACCGACAACGGCGGCGCCACCGGGACCGTCACGCACACCGTGTCGCCCACCGCCGCGGTGGGCAGCCCGTTCGCGGCCGACGCGTTCAGCCGAACGGTGGCCGGCGGATTCGGTACCGCCGACACCGGCGGGGCCTGGACCGTCGCTCCCGCCGGGCAGTTCTCCGTCAACGGGGGCGTCGGCGCCATCGCACTGACCACCGCGGGTGCCGGGACGAATGCCTACCTGGGTGGTGCCACGGCCACCTCGGCCGACGTCTCCGTCACCCTGGCGCTCGACAAGCGCCCGACCGCGAGCGCCTACCTGGACGTGGTCGGCCGCCGGGTGGCGACGAACCGGGAATACGCGGGGTTGCTGACCCTGACGGCCGGCGGCGGGGTGCAGGCGAACGTCCGCAAGCTGGACGGCTCGGGGACGGCGGTCAGCCTGGCAACCACCGTGACGGTGCCCGGCCTCAGCTACACCGCCGGCACCCAGCTCAACGCCAGGTTGCAGGTCCAGGGCACCAGCCCGACGACGTTGCGACTGAAGGTGTGGGCCAACGGTGCCGCCGAGCCGGCAGCGTGGACGGTGACCGCGACCGATTCCTCCGCGGCGCTGCAGGTGGCCGGATCCGTCGGCCTCCGGTCGTATCTGAGCAGCAGCGCGACCAATGTGCCGGTGGTGCAGTCGGTTCGGGCCTTCGCGGCAAGACCGGTGGGCTGAGCCGGAGCTCGTCACTTGCTGTCACCGGGTGATCGGGCGGTCTGCGGGCCGCCTGATCACCCATCCCACCCGGCGTGATGGAATCGGACTACGCCGACGGGGAGGACCTGGGTCGACACCATGATCGAAGTCATCGGACTGACCAAGCATTACGGAAAGACAGTTGCGGTGGACGACCTGTCGTTCACCGTGCGGCCGGGTGCCGTCACCGGCTTCCTCGGGCCGAACGGCTCGGGCAAGTCGACCACCATGCGGCTGATCCTCGGGCTGGACAACCCCACCAGCGGCAGCACGACCGTGGCCGGCCACCCGTACGCGCACCTGACCAAGCCGCTCACCCAGGTGGGCGCGTTGCTGGACGCGAACTGGATCCACCCGAACCGCTCGGCGCGCTCCCACCTGCGGTTCATGGCCGCGTCCAACAAGATCCCGGTGTCCAGGGTCGACGAGGTGCTGGAGATCGTCGGGCTGAGCAGCGTTGCCAAACGCGGCGCCGGGAAGTTCTCGCTCGGCATGAAGCAGCGGCTGGGCCTGGCCGGCGCGCTGCTCGGCGATCCGCAGGTGTTGCTCTTCGACGAACCGGTCAACGGCCTTGATCCCGAGGGCATCTTCTGGGTCAGGACATTCATGAAGAACCTTGCCGCGCAGGGCAAGACGGTCTTCGTCTCCTCGCACCTGCTCTCCGAGATGGCACTGACCGCGGACCATCTCATCGTCATCGGACGGGGCAGGCTGATCGCCGACTCGTCCACCGAGGAGTTCATCGCGCGGTCCACCCAGACCTCGGTGCGCGTTCGGTCGCCACGATTGGCGGAGCTGCGGTCCGTCCTGGGTCAGGCCGGGCTGGCGTTTACCGATGTCGACAACGCGCTGATCGTCACGGGTGCTCCAACCGAACAGATCGGCGACCTGGCCGGCGGCGCGGGGATCACCCTGCACGAACTGTCGCCGCAGTCCGGGTCGTTGGAGGAGGCGTTCATCCAGCTCACCGGCGATTCGGTGGAGTACGGCACCTCAAGAGCCGTGTCCGGGCAGGGTGGGTTCGCCGCCCAGCCGCCGGTCCCGGCCGGGTACCCACCGCCACCGCAGGGACCGCCCGGTGCCTACCAGCCGCCGCCGCAGCAGCTCCCGTCGGTCGGCTACCCGCCACCACCGCAAGGCCCACCTGCCCCCCTGCCACCCGCACCGGAAGGGCGGTGATTGCGATGACCCTGCTCAATGTGGAACGCATCAAGCTGTTCTCCACCCGCTCGCCCTACTGGTGCCTGGCGGCGATCGTGTTCGCCGGTTTCGGCTTCGCGACACTCTTCGGCCTGGTGGAACAGGGCGACGCAGCGATCCCGTACCTGATCCTGCGCGGGGTCAACCTCGGGATGAGCATCTTCATGGTGATGGCCGCGCTGGCCATCACCACCGAGTACCGGTTCGGCACCATCCGCAACACCTTCCTGGCGACCCCGCGGCGGCCGGCGGTGCTGGCCGCCAAGACCCTGCTGCTGGCCCTGCTCGGCGGGGTCGTCGGCTTCGTCGTCGCGGTCGGCTGCTTCTACCTGGCCAAGGCGCTGGCCAAGAACCCGCCGCTGCCGCTGGAACTGAGCAGCGGCGACGACTGGCGTCAGGTCGCCGGCTACGGCGCGCTGTTCGCCATCGCCGGCGTCATCGCCGTCTCGGTCGGCACGATCGTCCGGCAGTCGGCAGGGGCGATCGCGATCGTGCTGCTCTGGCCGTTGCTCTTCGAGGGCCTGTTCACCCTCATCCCGACCGTGGGACCGAAGGTCGGTCCGTGGTTGCCGTTCACCGCCGCCGACAAATGGGTGTCGCCCACCAACAGCATCACCGACGTCTTCCAGTCCAGTTCGACCGGCCCGACGCCGGTGCAGGGTCTGCTGGTGTTCGCCGGCGCCGCCGCGGTGCTGTGGGTGGTCGCGGTGCTGGTGCTGCAGAAGCGGGACGCGTGAGCAGCCTGCGGGACCGGTTCGGGTCGGCTCGCCGGCCTGACCGCGCGGTGGTGCACTCCCGGCCGACGGGCGGCGAGGCGGGAGCCGATGACGCCACCGTCGACGCGGTGGGCAAGATCTCCGCCGCGTTCGAGGTGGTAGAGAACGCCAGGGGCATGCTCTACGCGTTCCACCGGATGTCCGGCGAGGCCGATCTGGCGTTGCAGGACGGACTGGCCTCGCTGCGCGCCGCCGGCCACCGGGAGCTGGCCGACGAGATCGACGACGTGCTGGTCGGCCGCGACGTGGTCCGCGACATGTGGACGTTCCAACTGGTCGAGGCCTACGACGAGCAGTACTGGCAGGTGTTCCGGGAGGCCTCCGCGCTCGTCCGGGACCGGCTGTCGGCCGGGCGTCCGCATGTCTTCGAGGCCGAGATGAAACACCACGAACAGACCGAGGGCTCGAGCGATTAACCGCCGATGACCGTGCGATGAGCGAGGACCAGGAGAAGGCGCAGCAGAAAACACCGTCGACATCGGCCGGCGATGCGGAATCCGGGGCGCCGCGCCCGTACATTGCCCGCATGCAGGACGCGCGCATCCGCACCGAAATCCCTGGTGACGGGGCGCCCGCGCACTTCCGCCGGGTGGTCAGCTTCCACCCACGCGGAGGGCGCCTGAACGCCGTGCAGCGGCGGGCCTTCGAGGCGCACGCGGACCGCTGGTACCTGGAGGCAGGTGATCTCGCCGGGGCGTTGGACGGACCCACGCTGTTCGGTCGGGATGCGCCGCTGATCATGGAGATCGGCTCGGGGATGGGTGAATCGACCGCGGCGATGGCCATCGCGCGGCCGGAGGCGAACCTGTTGGCCATCGAGGTCTACAAGCCGGGGGTGGCGCAGACCCTTCATCACCTCAACCGGAACGACGTGCACAACGTCCGGGTGGTCCGCGGTGACGGGGTTCAGGTGCTGACCGACCTGATCGCGCCCGCGTCGCTGGCCGAGCTCTGGCTGTTCTTCCCCGATCCCTGGCCGAAGACCAGGCATTTCAAACGCCGGTTGGTGACGCCGGAGTTCACCGCGTTGGTGGCGTCACGGCTTCGGCGCGGCGGCATTTTCCGGCTGGCCACCGACTGGGCGCCGTATGCGGAGCGGATGCTGGCGGTGTGCACCGCGACCAAGGGCCTGCGCAACGTGCACTCCGGCTGGGCACCGCGGCCCGCGTTCCGGCCGCGGACCCGATTCGAGCGGCGCGGGCTGGCCGAGGGGCACGAGATCTTCGACCTGGAGTTCACCCGGCGCTGATCGGCGCCGGCCCCGACGCGCAACCCGCACCGTCGTCAGGTCTGGCCCAGGTCGACGATGGCCGCCACCGGCCCGCCGCCGTCCGGACCCTGGTGGGCCGCCGACACGGACACGAACGCCGCCGGATCGCCGGTGACCGCCGCCGTCACGCCACCTACGCAGGCCTTGATCTGCCGGTGCCAGTGCACGTCGGAGTCGTCCAGCATCGCGTTCCGCCGGCCACGCACCTGACCGTCCTGGGACGCCTCGCACTTGAGGAACACGTTCACCAGCCGCCCGTCGAGGTCCGAGGTGCGCGGACGGTCGGGCAAATCCAGACCTGCGCTGCGGATCGCCGCCCAGATACCATCGGCGTCCAGCGCGTCCTTCATCACCGAGTGGCCGATCCGGTACCGGCCGCCGATGCCCCTGGCGTTGCCGACGACCACCACCTGCGCCTGGTCCAGCTCGACCCCCGAGGAGCAGGACGCGACCGAGGAGAAGATCGAGCGGTCGTGCATGACGTCGGCGTCCGTCGGCATGGCGATCTCGTCCAGCGCCACCGCAACCCCCAGCGCGGTGCAGCCGTTGGACAGGTCCATCGACTCGTGGGTGTGTTCGGTCCACACCGTCTTGCCACGCGACTTGGCGTCCTGGATGGTGTGGATGGTCAGCAGCGGCGTCTTGGTCTGCACGTAGTGCACGTCGGCGGGATCGGTGATGCCCGCGCGCTGCATGGCGACCCGCACCGCCGCAGCCACCTTGTTGATCATCGGCAGCCGGCCGATCTCCTCGGGCAGCAGCGGCTCGCTCATCGCGAAGCCGACCGTGAGTCGCGGCTCGTCGGTCGCCGCCGCCCGCTCGGCCGGCACGGTGGCGAACACCGTGGCGTGCGGGGACAGCACGCCGTCCGTCCCGCCGGACCAGACGATCGGGATCTGCCGTACCTGCTCGGGCGTCCGCGTGCCCTTGCCGCCGATGACCTCACGGAACGCGCGGTCGGCGATGATCCGGGTGTAGTCGTTGACCCCGCCGTTGCCCTCGGTCTTGCCGATGACGGCAACGATCCGATCGGCGTCGAGCACCCCGTCATCGATCAGCTTGGTGAGTTCGCTGGCGTCGGACACGCTGTGCAGGGGGATCTTGCGGACCTCGATCGGCTCTGGCATGGCACGACGGTACCCACCCGGCCCGCGCGGCGGTGCTCAGGTCGAGCAGTCCCCCGAACCGCGCGGTCGGACCCGCCGGCCTGGCTTCCCGGCCGCCGCCGTGAGCTCGCTCACCCCGGCCGATGCGGGTGTTTCCCGAATGGCCCATTGGGCTGCCATTTCTTGACCATTTCTTTACTCAGTTTCCGGGCTCGTCGGCGGCCGGCTCGGGAAACGCGACGAAAGCCAAATCCGTGGCGCCGCAACGGCGGCCGACAAATCCACCCGGTCGGCCGTTTGCCGCAGGTAGGCGCGCTGCGGACGACGTGCCGTTGTCACCACCGGTGATGTGAGGCCGCCGTCAAGAAGTTGCCGGTGTGATGTACCAGAATGGTCAAATCCGTTCCTCGTGAATACATTCGCTGACATAATTACCGGCGTGACGAGAGCCGATCAACCGACTGTTGCCACCATCAGGGTCGTGCGCTGGTGGGATTCCCTGCCCCGGGCTACCCGCTTCGTGGTCGTGGGGCTGCCGGTGACCCTCGCCGCGTTCGTCGCCACCGTCCTGTATTGGGGTATCGGCCAGCACCACGGCCAGTTCGATCTCCGGCTGTACTACGACGCCGTCAACTGGTGGCAGTCCGGGCACGATCTGTTCTCGTACTCGCAGCCGGATCCGGTGAACATCCGCCTCGGATTCACCTACCCACCGCTGGCGGCCATCCTGATGTCGCCGATGGGGCTGCTGTCCTACCCGGTGGTGCTGGTCACCTCGCTCATCGCGATCGTCGCGGCCGGCGCCGCCTTCGTGTACCTGGTGCTGCGGGAACGGATCCGGCTGCCCAAGCCGCTGATGTTCGGGCTGGTCGGCGTGTGCACCGCCGCGGCCTTCACCCTGGAACCGTTCCGGCAGACGTTCTCGTTCGGTCAGATCAACATCTACCTCGGCCTGCTCGTGGCCATCGACCTGCTGGTGCTGGGCCGCCGGGGCAGCCGCTGGACCGGAATCGGCATCGGCCTTGCCGCGGCGATCAAGCTGACCCCCGGCATCTTCATCGTCTACCTGCTGGTCGTCGGCCGGTGGCGCGCCGCGATCACCGCGATGAGCGCTGCGGTCGGCTTCACCCTGGCCAGCGCGCTCATCGCGCCCACCGAGACCTGGCGCTACTTCACCTCGCTGATGTGGGAAACGTCCCGGGTGGGCTTCCTGGACACCACCATGAACCAGTCGGTCAACGGCCTGCTGGCCCGGCTGGCGTCCCCGCTGCCGCCCGGCCACAAGGAATGGCTGCTGCTGGCCGCGGTGCTCGCGGTGGTCGGCTTCTGGCGCGCCCGCCGCGCGGCGCTGGCCGGCGACGAACTCGCCGGGATGACCCTCGCCGGCCTGGTCGGGGTGCTGGTCAGCCCGGTCAGCTGGGTGCACCACATCGTCTGGGTGTTCCCGGCGATGGTGATCCTCACCCAGCGGCTGGCCGGCGCCATCTCCGGCCTGATGCGTGACGACGGACGCTCGGAACGCACCCTGGCCGCGCGGATCGTCCAGGTGGTGTCGTACTCCGTGGTGATGACGACCGGGCTGGCGATCTGGTGCACGCCGACCGCCACCTTGATGAACGTGCGGGACAGCGACTACGTCGAGGGCGGTTCGGTGCTGGCCTTCGCCGGGAGCGTTCAGCTGCTCTGGATGATCGTGGTGCTGTGCATGCTGCCGCTGGAGCGGGCGGTGGGGGCGGGTCCGAGCGACCCAGCAAACGGTGGTGGGGTTCCTGCCCGTGACGGCTCGGTGCCGGCCGCGGCGCGGCGGAACCGGATCGTGTTGAGCCCGTCGGGAATGCCGACGGCGCTGGGCGACCAGCGATCGATCGCCGGTGACCCGCCCGTCGGGCACTGACGCTGCCGCTGCGAGCCAGGTGCTGCTTGGTGTGAGCCGGTGCTGCCGGCGTGGTGCTTGGTGTGAGCCGGTGCTGCCGGCGTGCTGCTTGGTGTGAGCCGGTCGGCCGCCGGGTACTGAATGGGCGTCCCACCCGAATCCGGGGGAATCTGCCCGGGGGAAATCAGCCCAGCGCCAGGAGGCAATCGTGCCCAATTCGCGACCCAGTTCGATTCCGAAGTTCACCGTCCCGTCGATGACGACCGAGCAGGGTGCGGAGGTCGCCGGCATCCTGCAGGACCGGCTCAACGCCCTGAACGACCTGGCGCTGACCCTCAAGCACGTCCACTGGAACGTCGTCGGACCGCACTTCATCGCCGTGCACACCATGCTCGACCCGCAGGTGGAGGCCGTCCGGGAGATGGTGGACGAGACCGCGGAGCGGATCGCAACGCTCGGCGTCGCGCCGGTCGGCACCCCGGGAGCGCTGGTCAAGGACCGCTCCTGGGACGACTACTCGGTGCTCCGGGCGGACGCGATCGCTCACCTGGGCGCGCTCGACCTGGTGTACCAGGGCGTCATCGCCGACCATCGCGAGGCTGCCGATGCCACCGCAGAGCCGGACCCGGTGACCAACGACATGCTGATCGGCCACCTGCACCAGCTCGAGCTGTTCCACTGGTTCGTGCGGGCGCACCTGGAATCCTCATCCGGGGCACTCTCCACGAACGGTGCTGCCACCGAGTCGTTCGCCGCCGGGCGGGCCGAGTCCGCATCGAACTGACGCGGTGACGTCGGCCGCTCCCAGGTTGCGGCCGCTCAGGGTTCGGCCGCTCAAGTCGCGGCCGAGCTCAGGTTCCGGCCGCGCTCAGGTTGCGGCCGCTCAGGTCGCCGCCGCGCTCAGGATGCGGCCGCGCAGGTCGCAGTCGCTCGGGTCGCAGTGGCTCAGGTTGCGGCACAGGCGACCCACCCGCCCCGCCACACCCGCGCGACCCCCAGCCACCCCTGGATGATCAAGACTTGCGGACCCTTGGTGTCGTCGCATGACCTGAAAAGGCCGCAAGCCTTGATCACCAAGTAGGCAGTCCTGGGTGACCTCCCTGCGCGTGCTGCTGGTCCGGACAGGTCAGCTCGCCGCGCCGAACCCCGACTCCCAGACGCGCCACCCCCGGTCAGCCTCCGGGCGGGCGCACTCTTGCGCGCGCTGGCGTTGCTCCAGGCAGCCGCGCGCCGAACCCCACCGCTCGCCCCCTGAGCCCAGCTAGTTCGCCCCAGGTCCCGGCCACCCCGGGATGATCAAGACCTGCGGCCTTTTGATGTCGCCGCACGACCTGAAAAGGCCGCAAGCCTTGATCAACCGGGTGGGGCACGCCCGGTGACCTCGCTCCGCGCCTCTGTTGCTCCAGCAGCCGAGCCGGCCGCGCCGAAACCCCAACCAGCCGCGCCCCCAGCCCCAACTAATCCGCTCCAGACCCCCGCACCGCGGCCCGCAGTTGCGCCGAGACCGTCCGCCCGATGCCCAACGGCCAGCGGTGCATCACGTAGTCGACGGCCTCGTCCACCTTCAGCTGACGGGTCGAGTTGCCGGTCCGCACCCACAGCTCCGGGCTCGTGCTGCCCTTCGGCGGCCGGACGAACACCGGCCGCGGCGACGCCGGGCAGGTCACCCGGCAGACGAACGTGTCCGTGCCGTCGACGGCCACCGGGGTGAAGTCGATCAGCGGCGTCGCCGCGGCGTTCTGGCCGAGGGTGGTCGTCAGGAAATCCCGCAGCCACAGCTCGAACCTGTCGGCGTCGCTGCCGCGCACCGTGGAGAAGTCGTTGACCAGGCCGAGCACCGTGCCGCTGTCATCCACCCCGATGAGCAGCGTGCCACCGTCTGTGTTGAGGAACCCGGCGATCGCCTTCGCGATCACCATCTCCATCCGCTCGTCGCGAGCGCCGGTGTGCAGATTCCATCGCGCAGTCGACTTGAACTCCAGCCGATCCGACTCGCCGCGCCGGATCATCTCGTGCACGGACTCGCGCGGTTCCGGTCGCTGCATCCGGCTGGCCACCGCGGCGAAGACGGCGAGAATCGCGGTCGTCATACCGACGGCCAACACGATGACCAGCGGATTCCACACTCGGACGTCCTGCATGGTCAGGCCGGCGATCAGCAGGCCCAGCGAGATTCCGATCACCGACAGCACGATGGTGGTCGCGGTGGACAGCCGGACCCGCCCGCGCAGCAACCACCGGGCGAGCTGTCCGACGATGTACGCCGCGAGGAGGGCGATCGGCAAGGTGATGGCAATCGTCACCAGTGACTCGTGTCCGTCCTCCACGAGAGCGGAGCCTATCGGCGGCGGTCGCACAGTGACACAGATCCGTCCCCGACCCGCGCCGGCGGTGCGCCGCGCCCGGTCGGGTGATCACCCAGAACGGGCGAAGCCTGGCATGACGCACTGCGTGATACTCAGCCTCATGGCCCTGCACACCGGTTCTTCCGAGCCCACTCGCGCCCACCATTCGAACCCGCTGGTTGGCCTGGCCAACCCGGCCGTCGGCGACGACGTCTATCTGCCGGAGATCGCGCTCGCGGACGATCCGGTACCGCCGGACGTCGCGTACCAGCTGATCAAGGACGAACTGCTGCTGGACGGCAGTGCCCGGCTCAACCTGGCGACCTTCGTCACCACCTGGATGGAACCGCAGGCGCTCACCCTGATGTCCGACTGCGCGGACAAGAACATGATCGACAAGGACGAGTATCCGCAGACCGCGGAGATCGAGCGGCGCTGCGTGGCGATCCTCGCCGATCTGTGGCACGCCACCGACCCCAACGACGCCACCGGTTGTTCGACCACCGGCTCCAGTGAGGCCTGCATGCTGGCCGGTATGGCGCTCAAGCGGCGCTGGGAGGCGAGGGTGCGCGCCGAAGGCGGGGATCTGAACGTCCGCAAGCCGAACCTGGTGATGGGCGCCAACGTCCAGGTCTGCTGGGAGAAGTTCTGCCGCTACTGGGATGTCGAACCGCGGACCGTCCCGATGGAGGGCGAGGTCTTCCACCTCGAACCGGCCGGCGCGATCGCGGCGTGCGATGAAAACACCATCGGTGTGGTGGCGATTCTGGGGTCGACATTCGACGGCAGCTACGAACCCGTCGCGGAGATCTCCGCCGCACTGGACAAGTTGCTCGCCGACGGCGGGCCCGACATTCCGGTGCACGTCGACGGTGCGTCCGGCGGCATGATCGCGCCGTTCCTCGACCCGGACCTCGAGTGGGATTTCCGGTTGAAGCGGGTGGCCTCGATCAACACCTCGGGTCACAAGTACGGGCTGGTCTACCCGGGCGTTGGCTGGGTGCTGTGGCGGGACAAGGCGCACCTGCCCGAGGAACTGGTGTTCAACGTGAACTACCTGGGCGGCAACATGCCCACCTTCGCGCTGAACTTCTCCCGGCCGGGCGCCGAGGTCGTCGCGCAGTACTACAACTTCTTCCGGTTGGGCCGCAAGGGGTTCACGGCCGTCCAGCAGGCTTCCCGCGATGTCGCGATGTCGTTGGCGGCACAGATCGGCGCCCTTGACGAATTCACCCTGATCACCAAGGGCGATCAGCTTCCGGTGTTCGCGTTCACCACGGCCGCGGGGGTGACCGGCTGGGACGTGTTCGCGGTGTCGCGGCGGTTGCGCGAGCGCGGCTGGCAGGTTCCGGCCTACACCTTCCCCGAACACCGTGAGGACCTCGCCGTGCTGCGGGTGGTGGTTCGCAACGGATTCTCGCTCGACCTGGCCGACCTGTTCTTCAAGGATCTGCTGTCCGCGGTCAAGGACCTGAATGCGGATTCGTCCGCCGCCAAGATCAGCGGACCGTCGGGGTTCCGGCACTGAGGCTGCCGGCCGAAAGCTCACCCGTCGTCGGCCGACACGGCGCGGATTGCCAGAGGGTGATCCGCACCGTGTCGGGGTGTCGCAGCGTTATAGTCGCCGCTCATGGCGCCCGACGACACCGACAGCCCGGACGCCGAGACCATGGTGACGCTGATGCGGTCGGCTGTGCTGTCGGTGCTCGGCGCGCAGGTGCTCGGCATCTACCTGTTCGGTTCGCTGGCGACCGGGGATTTCGATGCCGGGGTCAGCGACATCGACATTCTCGTGGTGACCGGCGACGACCTGACCGAGACGATCGGCGACGACCTTCGCGCCATGCACAACGATCTCGCTGCCACACACCCGCAATGGCGCGATCGGATCGAGGTCATTTACGTTGCTGCGCAGGGTCTCTCGCAGTTCCGTTGGCAGCGTTCACCGCTGTCGGTGATCAGTCCGGGCGAAGCCTTCCACACCGTCGACGCCGGCCGCGAGTGGCTGGTGAATTGGTACAACGTGCAGCAGACCGGCCGGGTGCTGTACGGATCTGCGCTTGGCACCCTGATGCCCCAGGTCACGGTGGCCGAAGTCCAGCAGGAACTACGTCACCAACTCACCGGCTGGATGGCCCGCGTCGACGGCACCGCCCAGCCGGGATTCCTTGCCTATGCGGTGCTGACCGCTGCCCGCGCGTGGGACACGATCCTGCATGGGGTGGTCCGCTCCAAGGGGCAGTCCGCAGCCGTGCTGAAGGAAGCGTTGCCGCAATGGGCAGGCCTGCTGAATGCCGCGGCAATCGTGCGGGCCGGCCGCGGCAGGGTTGGGGAGATCAGCGCCACCCAGGTCAGACAGTTCATTGCAGACCTCGCCCACCGGGTCGGCTGACTACCCCGACCGACGGGTCGTCACACAGCCCGCGGGTCCGTGATCACCACACCGGGACCTGGATGAGTCATCACGCCCGCCGGCGGTCCCGAAACGGTGACCACTCTGTCCCTCCTCGACCGATCAATCACAACCAGTCGAGCTCGGCCCCCACCCGGCCTCCGGACAGCAGCGCGTACCCCGGTCCGCGGTCGAAGAACGGTGCATCCGGCGCCACCTGTGCCGCCAGCTTCGTCCGTGCCGCGACGGTGGCCGCATGATCGATCTCGAACGAATCACGAACCCCAGTCACCACGACGCCGTAGTCAGTCAGCGCCCCAGCCACAGACACCTTGCCCCATAACACATCTCGCAGCACGGCGTCGACGGGCCGGTTCAGCGGATCACCCCAGCCCCCGCCGCCGGTGGTCCGGATCCGGATCACCTCACCGGCGGCGACCGGTTCGGCGTCGGCCAGCGCGTCCACGTCGCGTTCGTTCGGGCCGCCGGGATCGATGGTCACGCTGAACGGCCGACCGGCCCGCCCACCGCGGACCCCCCAACAGGACAGGATCGACCGATCGGCGATCGACATGAAGTGCGCGTCGACGAGCATCCGGATGTGCTTCTCATACCCCAGGCCGCCACGGTACAGTCCGGGACCACCGGAATCCACTGCCAGGCCGAGTCTTTCGACCAGGAACGGGAACCGGGACTCGCTGAACTCGGTCGGCAGGTTCCGCGAGTCCGGCACCACGTGGATGGTGTCCTCGCCGTCCGCGTAATAGCGGCCACCCGACCCGCCGCCGAGCACCTCACGCATCAGGTACGGCGCCCCGTCCGCGTCGGTGCCGTACACGCCGGTGTACCGAATGGTCTCCTGGTCGGCCGGCATCCGCCCGTCCACCGCCTTGGCGAGCACCCCGGCCAGCACGCCCAGCAATCGCAGGATGACGAAGGTGCGGGCGTTCGTCGGTGCCGGAAAGATCGGCGTGAGCAGCGTTCCCGGCGGCGGGAAACGCATCTCGATCAGCGGGACGACGCCCTCGTTGACGTCCAGTTCGGCCATCCGCTCCGGGCTGTCCGCGAGATTGCGCAGGATCGGCGCCAGCCATTTGGCCAGGAACACCCCACCGGAGTAATCGGCGGCGTGGTTGATCGGACCCCTGGCCTGCGGCGAGGTGCCGGTGAAGTCCAGCACGATGCGCGCGCCGGTGACCCCGTCACCGGCGGACATCTTCGTCAACGTGATCCGCTGGGTGTGCAACCTGGGCTCGTCGACCCCGTCGTGCTCGGCGTAGTCCTCCCAGACGTACTGCCCGTCAGGGATTCTGGACAGAATCTCGGTCCGGTAGACCTGGGTGGTCGACGCCAGGATCGTCTCGAACGCGGCCTCCACCGGTTCGCGTCCGTAGCGGTCGAACAACTCGCCGAGCCGCCGTGCGCCCATCAGGCACGCCGAACATTCCGCGTCCAGATCGGCGGCGAGCGATTCGGGCATCCGGGAGTTCCGGGTCATGATCTTCAGCGCGGCCTCGTTCGGCACCCCGGCCGCCCAGAGCCGGATCGGCGGCACCATCAGCCCCTCCTCGAACACGCTGGTCGCGTGCGAGGGCATGGAACCGGGTACGGTGCCGCCGATGTCGTCGTGGTGGCCGAACGCCTGGACGAACGCCACCACCTCGCCCCGATGGAACACCGGCACGGTCACGCACAGGTCCGGCAGGTGACCGATGCCACCCTCGGACAGGTAGACGTCGTTGTGGAAGAAGACGTCGCCGGGGACCATCGAGGAGATCGGGTAGTCGCGGACCACCGGCTGGACGAGCGCGGAATACGACCGCCCGGTCAGCTTCCGCATCCTGACGTCATGGATGCCGGCCCGGAAGTCGTGGGCATCACGGATCATCGGCGACCGCGAGGTGCGGGCGATGGCCGTCTCGACCTCCGCCTCGACGGACGCCAGCGTCCCCTTGACGATCTCCACCAGCACCGGATCGGCAGCCCCGCCAGCAGAGCCACCGGCACTTCCGCCGGACACCGTCATGACGCACCCTCCGCCGACCGGGTGATCAACAGATTGCCGTACCGATCGACGGTGCCGACGAACCCCGGATGGATCGGCACCGTCGATCCGAACTCCTGCACCACCGCCGGGCCGACGACGACGTCACCGCATCCCAGCAAAGCCCTGTCGTAGACGGCACTCTCGCACCAACTCTCGAAGAACACCGGCCGCACCTCCACCACCGCCACCGGCGCGCCGCCCGTGCTGGGACCGATCTCGGAGATCCCGGGTCGCGGAATCGGCCCGATCCCGGTGACCCGCAGGTTGACCCATTCCACTTGCTGGGCCGCATTGCCGCGAAAGTCGTAGCCGTACAACGCCCGGTGCGCCAGGTGAAAGTCGTCGGCGACCCGGTCGGCCCAGGAGGCATCCACCACGCCCGGCGGGCAGGAGACGGGTACCTCGTACGCCTGCCCCAGATAGCGCAAGTCCGCGGTCCGCTGGAAGACCTGCTGATCGGCCGGAAAACCCTCCAGCAGCAAGGCATCCCGCGCCCGATCGGTCAACTCGTCGAAGATCGTCGCCACCACCGCAAGGTCGAGCGAACCGTGCCGGCCGACCGAAGTCCGGACGTAGTCGTCGCGGACGTCGACCGTGAGGAGCCCGAACGCCGAGACGGTCCCCGGATTCGGCGGAACGAGCACGGTGGGCAGGCCGAGGATGTCCATCAGCCGGCAGGCCAGCAGGGAACCGGACCCGCCGAACGTCACCATCGGGTAATCCCGGATGTCCAGCCCGCGCCGCACCGTCACCTGCCGCAGCGCATTGGCCTGATTCCACGCCGAGATCTCCAGGATCCCCGCCGCGCAGGCTTCCGGTCCCAGCCCGATCCGCTCGGCCAACGCCCGGACGCCGGCCTGGGCCAGGCCGACCTGCAGCGCGATCTCGCCGCCCAGCAGCCGCGGCGGAACCCTGCCGAGTACCAGATGGGCGTCGGTGACGGTCACCTCGGCACCGCCCTTGCCGTAGCAGAGCGGTCCGGGATCGGCGCCCGCCGACCGCGGACCCACCTTGAGCGACCCCTCCGGCGACACCCAGGCAATCGACCCACCTCCGGCGCCCACCGTGACCACGTCGATCATCGGTATCCGGGCCGGGAACGGGCCGACCGAACCCTCGGTGGTCAGCGACGGCACCCCGTCGTGGATCACCGACACGTCGGTCGACGTGCCACCCCCGTCGCAGGTCACGACCGAGCCGAACCCGGCCCGCCGGGCGATCAGCGCCGCGCCCAGCGCACCTGCTGCCGGGCCGGACAGCACGGTGGTGATCGGCTGATGGACCACCTCGCGGGCGGACAGCACACCGCCGTTCGACCGCATGATCGAGAACGGGATCGCCCGCTCCGGGGACAGTTCCGACAACCGCCGGGAGATCGATGCGACGTAGCTGCCGACGGTGGGTTTGACGGCGGCGTCGACCAGCGTGGTCATCGCCCGCTCGTACTCGCGGTACTCCGGCAGCACCTCGCAGGACAGCGACACCACCGCCTCGGGATACTCGGCCAGCAGGATCTCCCGGAGCCTCCGCTCGTGCGCGTCGTTGGCGTAGGAATGCAGCAGGCACACACCGATCGTCGAGATGCCCTGCGCACGAAAGAATTCCACGGCACGGACCGCGGCACCCTCGTCCAGCGGACGGATCTCGTTGCCCCGAAAATCCAGCCGGCCGCCCACGGTCCGCACCAGGTCGGCCGGCACGATGCGATCGGGCTTCACCCAGAAGTAGCTGTTGCCGTAGCCGTCCGGCACTGATTGCCGGGCGATCTCCAGGATGAACTCGTACCCCTCTGTGGTGATCAGTCCGAGCCGGCCCACCGATCCCTGCAGGAGTTGGTTGGTGGCGACCGTGGTGCCGTGCAGGATCGCCGCCACATCGGCGGGTCGAGCAGCGCTGTCACCCGCGCTGATCATCTCGAGGATCTTCCGGACCCCGATGAGGAATCCCTCGGCGGGATCGCTCGGGGTCGACGGGGTCTTGGTGGTGACGATCCGATTCGTCCTGGTGTCGATGGCCACCACGTCGGTGAACGTGCCGCCGGTGTCGACGCCGATCCGGATCCACGGCCCGGCGCCTCCGGGTGTCGGCACGGGCGATCCGGCCGTTCCCGCAAGGTCCGTCGTTCGATGTTCCATGGTCAGTCTCGGCGTGGTCATGGCCGGCTCAGGTCAGGTACCGGTACGCCGCGGACCCGGGCAGTATCCGCTCGACCTCCATCGGGGCCGCCGCCATCCGGGCCAGCAGCGCGGAAAGCCCGTCCGCAGAACCCATCTCGATGCCCACCAGCGCCGGACCGGTCTCCCTGTTGTTGCGCTTGACGTACTCGAACAGAGTGATGTCGTCCTCGGGGCCGAGTACCTCGTCCAGGAACCGGCGCAGCGCACCTGGCTCCTGCGGGAAGTCGACCAGGAAGTAGTGCTTGAGGCCCAGGTGCACCAGCGACCGCTCGACGATCTCTCCGTATCGCGACACGTCGTTGTTCCCACCGGAGATCAGGGCGACAACGGTGGAACCCGGCGGCAGGTCCAACGTCGGCAGCGCCGCTACCGTCAACGCGCCGGCCGGCTCGGCGATGATGCCCTCGTTCTGGTACAGCGCCAGCATCTCTGTGCAGATCGCCCCCTCATCGACCGGAACCACCGGGGTACCAGCGGCCGCGACGATGCCGAACGGCACCGACCCGACCGATCGCACCGCCGCCCCGTCCACGAACGGGTCCATCGACTCCAGCCGCACCGGCGCGCCCGCCGCGAGCGCCGCGGCCATCGACGGCGCACCGGCCGGTTCCACCCCGATGACGCTGACCCCGGGGGCACGGTCGTTCAGGTAGGCAACGATGCCGGCGATCAACCCGCCGCCGCCGACCGGCACCACCAGCACATCGGGCGGGCGGCCCAGCTGCTGCAGGATCTCCCGGACGACGGTGCCCTGGCCGGCGATGGTTCGCGGGTCGTCGAACGGCGGCACCAGAACCGAACCGGACCGCTCCGCATCGGCCAGCGCGGCCGTCGCAGCGTCGTCGTACGTGTCGCCGAACAGCACCAGCTGCACCATCTCCCCGCCGTGCGAACGGATCCGGTCCCGTTTCTGCCGCGGCGTGGTGTTCGGCAGGTAGATCCGCCCCTTGATGCCCAGCGCCCGGCAGGCGAAGGCCACCCCCTGCGCATGGTTGCCGGCGCTCGCGCAGACCACTCCAGCGGCCCGCTCCGCGGCGGAGAGCTGGGACATCACGTTGTAGGCGCCGCGCACCTTGTACGACCGCACCACCTGCAGGTCCTCGCGTTTGAGCCAGACGGTGGTGTTCGTGGCATCGCCGAGGCGTGCGCAGCGCTCGATGGGGGTCACCGCCGTCACCGCAGCGATCCGCCGGGCCGCGGCGTCCACGTCCGCGGCCGTCACTGCCGGCCCGACCGGCGAGCCCGTCACCGCGGTACCGATCGGCCACGCATCGGACGGCCACGCATCGGTCGGATCGGTCGAGAGGTATAGGTCACTCTCGGAGTCACTGCCGCTGCCGCCGTGGGAGTATCTGGCACCCCGTGATCTTGTCATCGGTGAGGTGGCAGCGCCGCCACCGAGTCGGGGCCGCTCCTTCATCAGCCTGTGAACGCCTCGTCATCGCCATCATCGCCCGGTCGACGCCCGCCGCCGGGCCCTGTCACCCGCCCGTTGCCCACCACGAAATCCGAACAGATACCAACATCACTACGTGTGATTCGGTACGATTGTCCTTGTCACCACTGCACGCCAAAGAACGCCACTGAACGCCACTGAAAGGGTGCTCCGTGCTCGCAGCCATGCGCCAGGCCAAGATTCTGGAAGAGGTCCGCCGCACCGGCGGCGCCAGGGTGACACACCTGACCGCGTTGCTGGGTGTCTCGGACATGACCGTTCGCCGCGACCTGGAAACGTTGGACCGCAAGGGTTTGCTGTCCAAGGTGCACGGCGGGGCGACCGCGATGGACACCGCAAGCGCCATCGAGCCGGGGTTCGAGGTCACCAGCCAGCGTGAGGTCTCCGA
Organism: uncultured Actinomycetota bacterium; assembly: GCA_963709895.1. Lineage (GTDB taxonomy): Bacteria > Actinomycetota > Actinomycetes > Mycobacteriales > Nakamurellaceae > Nakamurella. The sequence goes on from CAVPYD010000030.1 coordinate 162,276, forward strand.
GAAGGAGGCGATCGCGATCAGGGCGGCCACGCTGATCCGGCCGGGCATGGCGATCGCCATCACCGCGGGCAGCACCACCTGGACGCTGGCCCGGCACCTGGGCGACATCGCCAACCTCACCGTGGTGACGAACTCGCTCAAGGTGGCCGAGGTGCTCAACGCCAGGCAGCGGCCGGACCTCACCGTGGTGCTCACCGGGGGCCTCCGTACGCCGTCGGACGGCCTCGTCGGGCCCGTCGCCGTGCAGGCCATCCGGTCACTGCACGTGGACATGGTGATCATGGGCGTGCACGGCATCGACGAGCGCGCCGGCCTGACCACTCCGAACCTGCTGGAGGCCGAGACGAACCGGGCGCTGGTCGAGTCGGCCCGGCGGCTCGTGGTCGTCGCCGATCACACCAAATGGGGCGTGGTGGGCCTGGCGCAGATCGCCCCGCTTCGCGCGGTGACCACCCTGCTCACCGACGACAGGCTGCCTGCGCACGCCGCCGAGGTGCTGGCCGAGCAGGTGGCCGAAGTGATCATCATCCCGACCGACGGGGCACCGCACCCCGACGAGGACTGACCACGCTGGCTGCCGGGCTCACCACGCCGTCCTGACAACCCGCGCGGCCACAGAACAACGTCCGCGCGGGGTGTTCCGTCACCCCGGCGGTTGTAGCGACCGCCCGCGACTCGGGGACAGCCCCGGCGAGCTCACCACGCCGTGGTGGCATCCCGCAGCGCGTCGTAACGCGCCCGAACCGCCGGTTCGCCCGCCGCACTGAACGTCTCCGCCGCCGCCGCCGGCCACTGCGGCGGCTGGGCCGCACCGGACAGCGCCCAGGCCGCCTGCCGGGCGGCGCCCAGCGCGACGTACTCGGCAGCGGCGGGCACCACCACATCCATCCCGAAGATCGCCGGCGCCAACTGCTGCACCGCCGGATTCCGCGCCGCTCCGCCGATCATCAACACCCGCCGCGGCGTGACGCCCAGCGCATCCACCGCATCGGCCAGCGAACACAGCAGCGCCTCGACGGCGGAACGGGCCAGGTCCGACCGGCTGGTCGTCGAGGTCAGCCCGCGGATGACGCCCGTCGCCTGCGGTCGGTTGGGTGTGCGCTCGCCGTCCAGGTACGGCAGGAAGGTCACCCCACCCGCGCCCGGCTGCGCGGCCAGCGCGAGTTCGGCGAACTCCTCGTGCCCGACCCCGAGCAGACCAGCGGTGACGGCCAGCACCTTGGACGCGTTGACCGTGCAGACCAACGGCAGGTAGCGACCGGTCGCATCGGCGAACCCGGCGATGAAACCACCAGGGTCCGCGGACGGCTCATCACTGACGCAGAAGACCGTGCCGGAGGTGCCGATCGACACGGCGACCTCACCGTCGGCCAGGGCCAGACCCAAGGCCGCGGCCATGTTGTCGCCGGTGCCGGCCGCGAGCAGTGCGCCGGAAGCGGTGCGCCCCACCACCTCTGCGGGTTCGGCGATGCGCGGCAGCGCCGGGCCGTTGCCGGGTTCCCGACCCAACGCCCACGCCGCGACGTCCGGCAACCATTCCCGGCGGGCCGGCGAGTAGTAGCCGGTGCCGGACGCGTCACCGTGGTCGGTGAACAATTCGGCGCCGGAACCGGGCCCGCCGGCGAGCATCCAGGTCAGCCAGTCGTGCGGCAGCGCCACCGCGGCAGTGGCGCCGGCATTGGCGGGTTCGTTCTCGGCCATCCAGCGCAGCTTCGTCACGGTGAACGACGCGGCCGGCAGCGATCCGATGGCGCTCGCGCAGGCCTGCGGGCCGCCGAGATGGCTGACCACCGTGTCGATCTGCGGCGCCGAACGCAGGTCGTTCCACAGCAGCGCCGGCCGCACCACGGATCCGGCCGCATCGAGTGCCACCATGCCGTGCTGCTGACCGCCGACGCCGATCGCTGCTGCGCGTTCCAGCAGCCCGGAACCGGCCTGCTCCAACGCCTTCCACCACAGCTGTGGGTCCACCTCGGTGCCCGGTGGGTGCGGCGCGGACGCCTGGTCGACAACAACGCCGTCCGCGGCTCTGACCAGCACGACCTTGGTCGACTGGGTGGACGAGTCGATTCCTGCCACCAGGGCTCCGTCGGTCACGGCAGCTCCCTTCCCGTGCGTCTCAGACCTGCCATGTCAACGACCATTCCGCCACTGCACGTCGGACCCGCTCCCCAACGGCCGGCCCGCCCTGACGTTCACCCTGCCATGCGGGTGCTCAGCCGGCCACCGCCAGGTGGGCCAGTGTTGGGTCCGCGATGACTTCCTCGATGCCGGCGTGCGCCGCGCCGAGGGAGGCAGCCTCGAACCCGAGCTGAGAGAACTCCAACCGGCAGACCACATTCGGCCCGACCAGCGATCCGGCCCGGAGCGCTTCGAGCACGGGTCGCTCGAGGTAGCTCCGGATCACCGGATAGTGGCCGCCGAGCACGATCGCCTCGGGGTTGAGCACGTTCGACAGGATCGACACGCCCACGCCCAGCCAGCGGCCGTGTTCGGCCAGCGCCGACGCCACCCGTTCGTCGCCATCGTCGGCGCGGCGCCGGATGCGCTCGAGTCTGGCACCCAGATCGATGCGCTCGTCGTGCACGGGATCATCGGGTTCCGCGACGGCCTGCAACAGGCTGGACAAGCCGACCACCGTTTCCCAGCAGCCGTGACGTCCGCAGCCGCACAACCGGTCCGGCGGCCCGATCGGCATGTGTCCCACCTCGCCGGCGAAACCCGCCGCGCCACGGACGATCCGCCCGTCGACGATCATCCCGCCACCGACGCCGACCGCGCCCGCCAGGTAGAGCAGGTTGGCGGTGCCGGCCAACCGGCCGACCGCGAAGTGCGCGACCGCGCCCATGTTGGCGTCGTTGTCCACGGTCACCCTGGCGTCCGTCCAGCCGAGCCGTCCGCGAAGGGTGTGCACGATGTCCACGTCACGCCAGTGCAGGTTCGGCGCGAAGGTGAGCATGCCGGCTTCCTGGTCGATCAACCCCGGCACCGCCACATGCAGGCTCTGCACCTGATCGACGCGCGATCCGCAGTCGGTGACCAGATCCCGGCAGACCTGCGCGACCACTCCGAGCGCCCGGGCCGGGCCCAACTCGCTCATCGAACGCCCGAGTCGGCGCCGGGCGAGCACCCGGCCGGTCAGGTCGAGGACCAGTCCGGCGATGTAGTCCACCTGCAATTCGACCCCGAGGAATCGGACCCCGCCGGGATGGAGCTCCACCGTCCGGCCGGGCCGGCCGAGCCCACCGCGATCGATGCTGCCCTCGGTGACCAGCCCACGGTCGATCAGCTCGGTGACCAGGCTCGACACCGTCGCCTTGTTCAGCCCGGTGTCATCGGCGAGCCTGGCCCGCGACCGGGGGCCGCCGTCCGTCAGGCTGCGCATCAACAGGGCGAGGTTCAGCCGCCGCACGGTGGCCTGGTCGGCCGGGCTGGACCCGCCGCTGAGCCGATCGGCGGTTGGCACCGGTGAACCCTTCGTCGAAGTGGAAAGGGACTGGGGTGAAAGGACTCACCCGGGAGATGGGGCTGGAGACGGGCAGGACGGGCTGGGATTCTGGGCCGGAGGTGGACGGAGAGGTGGCGACGTTCGGGCGAACTGCCGGGCCACCTCGGCGGCCGGCCCCGTCACTGATCGGGATGTTCGACGGCGGCCGAACGCCGTTCGCGGTCGGTCCAGCACCGGCCCACCCGGGGCCGGGATGCTCGCTGTACCAACAACAATGGCGGCGACCCGGCCGTCCCGCCTCCGCTCCCGCGGAGAGTGTGACGGCCGGTCCGCACCCGACTCAGCGCCCGGAGCTGGCGCGCTTGCGGCGGCTGATGGCGTCGACGCTGGCCGCGAGCAGCAGCACGAGGCCGGTGACGATGTACTTGATGTAGGCCTGCAGGCCGAGCAGGCCGAGACCGTTGTCGATCACCGCGATGACCAGACCGCCGATGATGGCGTCCCTGGCCTTGCCCTTGCCGCCGAACAGCGACGTCCCGCCGATGACGGCGGCCGCGACCGCGTACAGCAGGGTGTTGCCGGCGCCGGCGTCCGGAGTCACCGAGTTCAACCTCGACGCCGCGACGATGCCGGAGATGACCGCCATCGCGGAGCTGATCACGAAGCACGCGATGGTGATGTTCCCGACCCGGATACCCGCCCGGCGGGCAGCCTCGGCGTTCCCACCAACCGCGTAGACGTGCCGGCCGAAGGCGGTGCGGTTCTGCACGAACGTCCAGATCACCAGCAGCACACCGACCAGCGGGGCGATCCACGGAATGCCCTCGAGGACGATGTTCCCCTTGGCGCGGTTCTGGCTGAGCAGGAAGGTGGCACCGAGCAGCACGACGGCGATGACGACGATCCGCAGCGTGATCACCACCAGGGGTGGGGTGACCAGGTTGTGCGAACGGCGGCGTTGGTAGACAAGGAGATTGAGTGCCGCGTAGGCGGCGATGGACAGAATGACGACTATCCAGCCGAGGGTGACCGGCATGTTGCCGTTGGACACGGCGAAGATGACGTCGCTGGTGATCGGGACCGTGCCGCCGGTTCCGATGATCCAGAGCAGCACACCTTGGTAGGCCAGGAACGACGCCAGGGTCACGACGAACGACGGGATGCCGACCGCGGACACCAACACGCCGGTGAAGATGCCCATCAGCACGCCGACCACCAGGGCGGCCAGCACTGCGACGTACCAGGTCAGTCCCTGCTTGAGCATCAACTCGGCCATCACGCCGGCGCCGACACCGCCGATCACACCGGCGGACAGGTCGATGTGCCCAAGCAGCAGCACGAAGCCGATGCCCATGGCCAGCACGCAGATGGATCCGGCCTGGGTGAGCAGGTTGGCCAGGTTGAACGTGGTCAGGAAGGTGCTGGGCGCGGCGATGGTGAAGACGATGATCAGCACCAGCAGGCCGAGAAGTGCTGGCAGCGAACCGACGTCGCCGGCTCGGAGCTTGTTGCGGTACTGGTTCCAGTACTGGCCGAGGGATACCGGTCCGGCCGCGTCGCCGGCGAAAGCCGCCCTGGCCTCGACATCGGCGATCGGCGCGATCACGCCGCCGTCGACCGCGGCGAGTTCGCGGTCGGCCTCGGTGACGAGGGGATCGGTGCCGTCCTGTGGTGGCGTCATGCCGACTCCTGCGCAACTGCCGGGGCGAGGCCGTGCTCGCCGGATCGGCCCGAGGTGATCAATTCGACGATCTGGCCGGTGGTCACGTCGGCGGCCGGAATGTCCGCCGCGACCCGACCGAGGTACAGCGCGGTGATCCGGTCGCTGACCTCCTTGACGTCGTTCATGTTGTGGCTGATCAGCAGCACACCGAGGCCGTTGTCGGCCAGTCGGCGCACCAGATCGAGGACCTGCCTGGTCTGGGCGACACCCAGCGCGGCGGTCGGCTCGTCCAGCATGACGACCTTCGAGTTCCACAGCACGGACTTGGCGATGGCCACCGTCTGCCGCTGCCCACCGGACAGGCTGGCGACCAGCTGGCGCACCGAGGAAACCGTGCGCACCGACAGCGAGGCGAGCGTGTCGCGGGCCTTGATCTCCATCTGGCCCTCGTCCAACACGATGCCCGACTTGGGTTCCCGGCCGAGGAACATGTTCTGCACGATGTCCAGGTTGTCGCAGAGTGCGAGGTCCTGATAGACGATCTCGATGCCGAGCGCGGCCGCGTCACGAGGATTGCTGACCTGGACCGGCTTTCCCTCGAACAGGTACTCACCGGCATCGATGTTGTAGATCCCTGCGACACACTTGACCAGGGTTGACTTTCCGGCGCCGTTGTCGCCGACGAGCGCGGTGACCTGACCCGGATAGATCGACAGGTCGACACCGTGCAGAACCTGGACGGCGCCGAAACTCTTGTTCACCCCCCGCAGCTGCAGAATCGGCTCACTGGCGTTTGTCATCGGCTGCTCCTTGGCTCCAGGCAGGGTGGAAACATGCTAGGCGCCCGGCCCGGACGGCGCGTGTCGCGCCGTCCGGGCCGGGCCACCGTCGATCAGCTGATGCCGGCAGCGGTGCACATTGCGGCGTAGGCGCCGGTGCACAGTTCCGCTGCGGTGACACCCTTGGCGTCGACAACGTCCTTGACGTTCGTCTTGTCGATGGCCTGCGGGGTCTCCAGGATCGCGGCGACCTCGCGGTTACCGGTGGTGTCCTTGACAGTGCCGGTGGTGGTCGGCTTCTGGCCATTGGCCAGCGCGATGGCAACCTCGGCCAGGCCGCCGGCTTCCTTCGTGGTGTCCTTGAAGACCGTCATGCACTGGTCACCGGCGAGGATGTTCTGCAGCCCCTGGACGGTGGCGTCCTGCCCGGTCACCGGGATCTGCACGCCGTTCTTCTTGTTGATCGCGATGACCGCGTTGCCGAGGCCGTCATTCGCGGCCAGCACGCCGTCGATCTTTCCGCCCTGAGCGGTGTACATCTGCTCGTAGGTGGTGCCACCGACCTGGTTGTCCCAGTCCGGAATCGCCTGCTCCGCAACGACCTTGTAGTTGGTCATCGGGTCGAGCACGGAGTGCGCGCCGGCAGCGAACAGGGTGGCGTTGGAGTCCGACGGAGAACCGTTGACGTAGACGATGTTCTTGTCACCGGAGCCGAGACACTTTGCCAGGCCCTGGCCCTGCAGCTCGCCGACCTTGGTGTTGTCGAACGACACGTAGTAGTCCGCGCCGCCGCCGAGGGTCAGCCGGTCGTAGTCGATCGTCTGCACGCCCTGGGCCGCAGCCTTCTTCTCGATCGCCGCACCGGACTCGTTGTCCAGGTTGACGATCGCCAGCACGGTGACGCCGTTCGCGATCATCTGATCGGCGATGGTGGCCATCGCGGCCTTGTCACCATTGGCGTTCTGGATGTCGAACTCGACACCGGCGGCCTTGAAGGCGGCCTCGAGGTTGGGGCGGTCCTGGGTCTCCCAACGAGCGGAGGACTTGGTGTCCGGCAGGATGACGCCGATCTTGCCGGTGGTCCCGGCTGCGCCGCTGCCCGCGGCGGAGCTCGCGGCGGAGCTCGCAGCGGCTGACGTCGTGGCAGCCGCCGAGGTGGTGCTCGACGCGGTGCCGGACGAGCTGCTGCAGGCGGCTGCCAGCAGCAGAGAGCCGGCGGCCAAGATGCCGACCGCGGCTGTGGTCTTCAAGCGCATGGACGTTCCCTTCTGAAGGACACGGCCGGCCAGCTGGTCGGCGGTGGTTCGGTGGTGGTGCTGACGCGCAGGTCGGACCCAACGGACACGAGGACCGGGAGCAGGACCAGCCCGGACGAACGGTCCGGATGCCTTTTCAGTGGCGTGCATCACGCACTAGTACGATGGTCACACAAATTATGCACCGCGACTCGCCGTGTCAACGGCCTCAAAGGTCACATTTTGGTAAGTGCCCCAACGAAGTCGGTCGGGAGACACGGACTGGTGAACGCGCTCCCGAAAGGATTGTCGGGGCGACAACACAGACCGGACATTTCAGGCCAAGATGACACGCACGTGTCCGCCAGGTAAACACGCCGCGTCCGCTACGAGCCCCTCCGAGCGGTCACGATCAGGTCTCAATACGAGTACAGGGACCCGCGCACGGTGCCGGCGCCGGTCACGATGCTCACCCCGGCGGACGTCCCGATGAGGTCCGCGCCAGCCGCAAGCAGGGACCTGACCTGCTCCACCGTCTGCACGCCGCCGGACGCCTTGACGCCGATCGACGCCGGGACCGAGGCACGCAGGAAGGCGATGGTGGCGGGGTCGGCGATGCCGACGGAGGCACTGGACGCAATCGAGACGAACGCGGCACCGGCATCGATCGCGGCCGTGACCGCCTGCTCGCGTTGGCGAGCGTTCAACAGCGGCAGTTCCAGCATCAGCTTCACGCCGATCGGGTCGGCCGCCCGGACGATCGCGGCGATGTCGGCGGCGAACTCCTCGATCCGGCTGGACAGCAGGAAGCCGACATTGACGGTGGCGTCGAGTTCGTCGACCCCCGCCTCGACGAGCGCCTCGACCTGGGCCACCCGGCCGGCGGTGATGCCCGAACCGTACGGGTAGTCGACGATCGAACCGATCCGTGCGACGGTGCCGCGCAACTCGTCCTTGGCCGCCCACACCCAGCACGGCGGCACCACCGCGGCATCGAACCCGTGCTCCAGGGTTTCCTGAACATGATGGCGCACTTGACGTTCGGTGATCGCCTGGCCGATGAGGGTGTGCTGGATCCGGCCGGCGAGCTGTTCCCGCGGCAGCACGAGGGCGGGATGCACGTCACCCAGTTCGAGATCATCATCGTCATCGCCGAAAGGATCGCGGTAGGTGCCGCGAACGGGCACCGCTGGAGTGGTCATCTGCACCCTCGGAGACGTCGTGGCGAAAATGCTGGCCGGCACGAGCGGTGCCCAGTGTGCCACGGTGCCGATGCGGCCACTCGTCAGCGGTCACACGTCACCCCGAGAACCCGTGGGCGGTGGCTAGGCTGCTGCCCCATGCGCATCCTGTCCATCCAGTCGTCCGTGGCCTACGGGTACGTCGGCAACAGCGCGGCGACCTTCCCGCTGCAGCGGCTCGGGCACCAGGTGTGGCCGGTCAACACCGTGCATTTCTCCAACCACACCGGTTACGGCGCGTGGCGTGGTGAGGTCCTCGATCCGGCCGTGGTGGCAGACGTGATCGAGGGCATCGCCGATCGCGGCGTGCTCGGCAGCGCAGACGCCGTGCTGACCGGCTACCAGGGTTCGCCGGGCGTGGCCGAGGTGGTGCTGGCCACCGTTGCCAGGGTCAAGCAGCTCAACCCCGCGGCGGTGTACTGCTGCGACCCGGTGATGGGTGACATCGGCCGTGGCATGTTCGTCCTCCCCGGCATCCCGCAGCTGATCCGCGAGCGAGTGGTTCCGGCGGCAGATGTGTTGACGCCCAACGCCTATGAGCTGTCCTACCTGGCATCCGGGGTGGACCCGTCGGCGGCCGCGACCGGCGCGTTCGACACCGTCGGGGAACTGCTCGCCGCGGTGGAAGTGGTGCGCGCGATGGGCCCATCGACGGTGCTGGTGACGTCGGTCGAGCACGCCGGCATTCCCGATGACCAGATCGCCATGCTGGCCGTCGATGCCAGCGGCGCCTACCTGGTCAGGACGCCGCGGTTGCCGCTGTCGGTGAACGGGGCAGGGGATGTGACGGCAGCGCTGTTCCTGGCCCATCTGCCGGCCGGGATCGAGGTGGCGCTGGCCAGGGTGGCGTCCTCGGTGTACGGGATCCTGGCCGCCACCCACACCGCCGGCAGCCGCGAGATCTGTTTGGTGGAAGCACAATCGGCGATCGCCGAGCCGGCCGGCGAGTTCAGCCGTCGAACGGTTGGACCGATGAGCGGAACCACCTCGGGCCGATCTGCGCCGTGACCGCCACGCCTACCGGCCCATCATGACGGCGGTGGACGCGCCCGCCGAGGTGGTGCTCCACACCGGATCGTCGATCGCCGCCGGTGACGCGCGGCGACCGCGCCGTCGGGTCTGCCGGCCTCGTCGCCTTCGCGCGGTAGAGGTCGGCGTCGGCGCCGGCCAGCAGCGCGCGCGGATCACCCGCTCCGCCGGCCGTCACAGCTCCCACCGACACCCCGATCACCACAGCTTGATCGCCGACCTGGATGGGCCGGGCCACCGCTTCCCGGATGCGGGCCGCGACGTCCTCGACGCTCCTGGCCGGTGCACCCGGTCCGAGCAGGACGGCGAACTCGTCACCGCCGAACCGGGCGACCAGATCGCCGGACCGGGTCGCAGCCTCCAGCCGTTGCGCGACCTCCACCAGCACCCGATCGCCGGCCAGGTGGCCGTACCGGTCGTTGACCAGCTTGAACCCGTCGAGATCGACCAGCAGCAGCGTCACGGCGTCCTTGGCGCCGCGCCGGCCCCGTCATCCGGTCCCGGAGCCGGTCCAGCAGGGTGGCGCGGTTGGCGATCCGGTCAGCGGGTCGGTGCCGGCCAACGTCGTGCGGAAGGACACCGCCCGCAGCCCGGATTGCGCGGCGAGCATGGCCAACGCGAGCAGTGGCAGCAGCGCGGGCACTTCGCAGGCCAGCACCGCGGCGATCGGCGCGGTCAGTGCCAGCGACCCGACGGCGAGCTGGTTGCGCCAATCGGCCAGGTGCTCGGCCCAACTGGTGGCGCCCACCAGGGTGAGCGAGATACCGATCAGCACCAGGTTGAGGGATTCGATCACCACGCCGAGCACGGCGCTGAGCGGCAGCATGGCCCACACCGGCACCGGGACCGGCCAGTCGTGCGAGCCGGTGAGCAGGACCAGCGTACCGGCGGCGGCAGCGCCCTGCAGGCCCCACAGCGCGGTGTTGAGCACGACCCGCCACCAGACCATCCGAGCGCCAGGGTCATCGCCGCGCCGGCCAGCAGGAACGCCACCGCGGCGTGCGGGCCGTAGACCAGCATCGCGGCGATCGCCAGCGGGGTGGACAGGATGTAGTCGTCCAGCGGGTTCGCCGCCCGCATCCAGGGCACCGTTGGGTACAGATCGGCCAGCAACATCAGGCCCAGCAGCACGAGCATCCCGGGTTCGGTGAGGATCGTCGCCAGGTCGGCCCCGGGGCCAGACAGCGACAAGCGCGACGAACGCGGCGATCACCGCGACGACCATGGCGACCCACCACCAGCGGAAGGCCGTCGGCGTCCGGCGCCACGATCCACCGAGCGCGCCGGCCTGCACGACAACCGGAGTCGACTCCTGCTCAGCCGGACGGTCTCAGCCGGTCACAGTCTCAGCCGGCATGGTGACCACCCAGCGGCGGCACCGGATCAGTGGACCGGACCACGGGATCGCCCAGTACTGCGCCTCCGGCCAGCTCGCGGCCGGCTCGGCCCGCGCGCCCTGCACCGTGTGGCTCCAGGCCGGCGGATTGATCACGGGAGGGGCCGGCATCGCAGTGAGCCGGACCGGGCCACCGGTGCCCGGTGCGCCAGTCAGTCGCGCCCCGTGCCGCCCACACGGCGCGCGACTTCGCCCGGTACATGTTGCGGTCGGCCTGCTCGACCAGACCCAGCACGTCCATCTGCGGGTCCGCCGTCAGGGAGATCCCCACCGAGCAACCGACGGTGAGCACGGCGTCGCCGAGCTGCATGGGTAGGGCCAGCTCGGCCCGGAACCGATCGGCGGCCGCCGCGGCCTGCGTGCTGGTGGTGCCCTCGGCCAGCACCACCGCGAACTCGTCGCCGCCGTACCTGGCCACCAGGTCCGTCACCCTGGCCGCAGCCTGCAACCGGCGCGCCACGGTGACCAGCACCTCGTCACCCATCAGGTGGCCGTAGGTGTCGTTGACGTCCTTGAATCGGTCGAGGTCGATGAGCAGCAGGATCGTCGGCCAACCGGCGGACGGTCGGGCGATCCGCGCCGCCAGCCGCCGGGTCACCGTCAATCGGTTCGGCAGTCCGGTCAGCGGATCGACCCTGGCCGCCGCGGTGCTGCGGAACATGGTCCGGCTCAGGTGGTTCAGCGACACGATGATCACCGCCATGGCGGGCAGCGCCCACGGTCCGTAGACGGCGAGCGCGGCCAGCAGCGGAGCGGTGATCAGGCTGACACCCCAGATCCGCACCGTCTTGCCGAACCGCTCGTACTGCACCTCCCAGGTGGTGACGCCGAGTTCGGTCAGGCTCCAGCCCAGCAGCAGGCCGGACAGCACGACGATGACGACGGCGAGACCGAATCCCCAGAACACCAACTCGGCCCCGGTCGGTGGGCCGGATGCGTCGTCGCGCAGTCCGATGAGCGCGGCGACCGCAAGGCCGACGATGCCGAAGATCACCATGTTCAGGACGGGCCGCCACCATCTCCCCGACCCCTCGGGACAGCGCCGTCGTCAGCCCGCTGACCAGGAACAGCACGGACGCGGCGGGGCCGTAGACGAGCACCGCAGCCAGCGAGAGGGCAGCCGACCAGGCAAAGGTCACGTTCGCTCGGACATCACGCATCCACGGCAGCAGCGGATAGAGATCCGCCAGCAGCACCAGCCCGGCCAGCATGACGAACCCGACGAGTTCCCGCGGGACGGACAGGTTCAGCTCCGGCGTGCGATCCAGCAGCAGGCCGTACCCGATGAGCACCAGCGCGACGCCGGACCAGAGCAGTACCTGGAATCGGCGTGGGGTCGCCGTCAGCGGTCCGGACAGAACGTCGCTGGTGGACTGCATGGGAATTCATGCCCCCTGGGTCTACTGCCAAAAGGCTACCGACGGGAAACAGCGGGGAACCTCGCCCGAAGGAATGATTTCGTGTGCAATCGGTTACCCATGGTCATCGCCCCGGGCACCAGGGCCAACGTCGGCCCCGGCCATGCCGCACCAAGGCCAAGGCTTGCCTGGTGTGACAGGGTCTGCCCATGGCGGACGCGGACATCGTTGTGGTCGGGGCGGGGCTGGCCGGGTTGGTGGCCGCGGCCGAGGCGGCAGACGCCGGACGGTCCGTCATCGTGCTCGACCAGGAGGGCCCGGCCAGTCTCGGCGGACAGGCCTGGTGGGCGCTCGGCGGCCTGTTCCTGGTGAACTCGCCGGAGCAGCGCCGGCTCGGGATCAAGGACTCGCCCGACCTGGCAGCGGCGGATTGGTTCGGCTCGGCCGGGTTCGACCGCCCCGAGGATCATTGGCCCCGGTTGTGGGCGCAGGGCTACCTGGATTTTGCGGCCGGCGAGAAGCGGTCCTGGCTCCGCCAGCAGGGCGTCGCGTTCTTCCCGGTGGTGCAGTGGGCCGAGCGCGGCGGCTACCAGGCCGGCGGCCACGGCAACTCCGTGCCCCGCTTCCACCTGGCCTGGGGAACGGGTCCGGCCGTGCTGACCCCGTTCGTCCGGAGGGTGACCGAACACGTCAAGGCGGGCCGGGTCCAGCTCAGATTCCGGTACCGGGTCACCGAACTGATCGGTGACGGCCGCGGGGTGGCCGGGGTGGCCGGCGAGGTGCTGGAACCGACCACCGTCGCCCGCGGGGAACGCTCGTCCCGGACGGTGGTCGGCGATTTCGCGATCGGCGCGGGAGCGGTCATCGTCACCTCCGGCGGAATCGGCGGCAATCACGACCTCGTCCGGCAGAACTGGCCGGGCGGGTACGGCGCGGCGCCCGCGGAACTGCTGTCCGGGGTGCCCGATTCGACCGACGGATTGATGCTGGCCGTCACCGAGCGGGCCGGTGGCCGGGTGATCAATCCGGACCGGATGTGGCACTACCCCGAGGGCGTGGTGAACCACTCACCGGTGTGGAGCGCGCACGGCATCCGGATCCTGTCGGGGCCGAGCCCACTGTGGCTGGACGCCTTCGGCCGGCGGCTGCCGACGCCGCTGTTCCCCGGGTTCGACTCTCTGGGCACCGTGCGGCACATCACCGGCACCGGCCGGGCGCATTCCTGGTTGCTGCTGAACCACCGCACCATCGGGCCGGAGTTCGGGCTGTCCGGGTCGGAGCAGAACCCGGACCTGACCGGCCGTTCGGTCAAGCTGCTGCTGACCACCAGGGCCGGCGGCAAGGTCATCCCGGCCGTGCAGGCGTTCCTCGATCGCGGCGTCGATTTCGTCAGCGCGCCGACGCTGCCCGAACTGGTCGAGCAGATGAACACCTGGTGGGCGAACCATTGGTGGACGCCGACGAGGTGGCGCGGACCGTCACGTTGCGGGACGGCCAGGTCCGTTCGGAGCTCGGCAAGGATCCGCAACTCGTTGCGATCGCCGGCGCCCGTCGGTACGTCGGTGATCGGAAGATGCGCACGGTCGAACCGCACGAGATGCTCGATCCCGCGGCGGGTCCGCTGATCGCCGTGCGGCTGCGCATCCTGACCCGCAAGTCCCTCGGCGGTCTGGAGACCGACCTGTCGGCCAGGGTGCTGCGACCGGGCGGTGCGCCCGTCGCCGGCCTGTTCGCCGCGGGCGAGGTGGCCGGATTCGGCGGCGGTGGCATGCACGGTTACCGGTCGCTGGAGGGCACGTTCCTGGGCGGGTGCCTGTTCTCCGGGCGGATTGCCGGTCGGGCCGCGGCGGCTTCGGTCTAGTTCGGTCTGGTGCGGTCTGGTGCGGTCTGGCTCGGTCGAGTTCGCTTGGGGTGCCGGTGGAACCGCTGTGACCAGCCTCAGACCAGCAACTGGTGCGCCGCCAACTCGCGGTACAGCGGGACTGGACTCCACCAACTCCAGGTGCGTTCCGACGGCCTGCACCTGACCGTGTTCGAGCACCAGGATCTGGTCGGCGTCGACCACGGTGGCCAGCCGGTGGGCAACCACGATCAACGTGCGGTCCTGGGCGACCGCGTCGATCGCCTCCCGCAGCGCCCGCTCGTTGCGGCCGTCCAAGCTGGCCGTCGGCTCGTCCAGCAGCAGCAGCTGCGGTGAGGACAGCAGGGCTCGGGCGATGGCCAGCCGTTGCCGTTCACCACCGGACAGCAGGATGCCGTCCTCGCCGACCTGCGCGTCCAGGCCGGCCGGGTCGCGGCGCAGGATCGGGGTCAGGTTCACCGACGCCAAGCACCGCCTCACACGCGGCGTCATCGGCATCCGGCGCACCGAGCAGCAGGTTCTCCCGGATCGTTCCGGCCAGCACCGGCGAGTCCTGCTCCACGTAGCCGATCGCCGCGCGGGTCTGGGTCCGGGTCATGGTCCTGACGTCCACCCCGCCGAGCCGGATGGTCCCGGTGTCCGGGTCGTAGAAACGCTCGATCAGCGACAGCAGGGTGGATTTGCCCGCGCCCGACGGACCGACGATGGCCGTCTTACTGCCGCGGGGCACGGTGAAACTGACATCGCGCAGCACCGGCACGTCGCTGTACCCGTAGCTGACGCCGTGGAAGCTCAACGCCTCCGCCGCGGCACCGCGGCTGGGCTTGCCGTCGATACCGCTGCCAACCCGCCCGCCGGTGGACCCAGCGGGAGCGACCTCCTCCTCCGGCAGCGAGGTGATCTCCTCGATCCGGATCACCGCACCGAGCGCGTTCTGGGTGGCGGTGTAGGCGTTGAACACCTGACCCAGCGGCATGATCATCATGAACAGGTAGAGGATGAACGACACCAGTTGGGCGACCTGCATGGTGCCGTCCGCGACCAGGTAACCGCCGACACCGAGCACCGCGATGAACGCGCCCTGCAACGCGATTCCGATGATGGGCTCGATCAACGCCATGACCTTCGCCAGCCGGACACCGGTGGCGTAGGCATTGCCGGCCAGCTCGTCCAGCACGACCGTTTCGCGCTGGGTCGCTCCAGCCGCACGGATCGTGCGGATCCCGGGAATCGCCCTGGCGACACCCGCGGCCAGCAGTCCGACCTGGGTCTGCGAGGTCAGCGTGAGCTTCTGGATACGCCCGCCGAGCACCACCACGACCACGATGGCGACCGCGACCACCAGCAGGGTCAGGCCCAGCAGCATCGGGCTGATCAACGCCATCGCGACGACCGAGCCGACGAAGATGAGCGACCCGGAGACCGCGTCGACCAGACCGGAGGTGACGACCGAGCGCAACAGCGTGGTGTCCGAACCCACCCGCGAGACCAGGTCACCTGTCCGCCGGGTGTCGTACTGGCGGATCGGCAACCGCAACAGCCGGGCGACCAGCAACCGGCGGGTGTCCAACACCACCGCTTCCGCAGTGCGCTGCAACAGGAACTGCTGCAGTCCGCGGATCGCCGCGCCCACCAGGATCAACGCCACCAGCAGCGCGACCAGCCCGCCCAGGGGTTCGGACTTGCCGACATCCGCGATGACCAGCCCGACCATGGCCGGCTGCGCGATGGCGATCACCGCACCCACCAGCGAGACCGCAACGACCAACGTCAGCACTCGACGGTGCGGACGGAGGTAGGGCCACAGCTGACGCAGAGTGGCCCGGCGGACGGGGTCCTTGCCGGGATCTTTGCGGCGCCGACCGTGCGTGGCCGGCTGTCCGACGCTGCCGTCCCCGGCGACCGGCGCCTGGTCCATGCGCACGTTCGTGCACAGCATCGGGCAAGGGACCAGACGGAGGGTCGGTGCCCGATTCGGGCTCGGTCGCCGGAGCGGCGGCGACGCGGTCGCCCGCGGTCAGGTCGGTCACCCTCGCCACGGTAACCAGCCGATCCGACACCGACCGCCGGTCGCGGTCGGCGTTCGCGACCAGCAGAACGCGCGGGACCGACCGATCCCGCTCGGCGAGTTCGGCCGGGGACCCTGCACGATGTGCGCATGACTTCTCCTGACAAGCCGATCCGCATCGGTGTCCAGCTGCAGCCCCAGCACGCGGACTACGCCCAGATCCGGGACGCCGTCCTGCGGGCCGAGGACGCCGGCGTCGACATCGTCTTCAACTGGGACCACTTCTATCCGCTGTCCGGCGACTCGGAGGGCAAGCACCTGGAGTGCTGGACCATGCTCGGCGCCTGGGCGGAGCAAACCGAACGGGTGGAGATCGGCGCGCTGGTCACCGGCGGCGGCTACCGGAACCCTGACCTGCTGGCCGACATGGCCCGCACCGTCGACAACATCTCCGGCGGTCGATTGATCCTCGGCATCGGCGGCGGCTGGTTCGAGCGGGACTACACCGAGTACGGCTACGAGTTCGGCACCCCGGGCAGCCGGCTGAACCTGCTCGGTGAGTACCTGCCGAGGATCGCCCGCCGGCTGGAACGCCTCACGCCCCCGCCGATCCGGCCGATCCCCGTCCTGATCGGCGGCGGCGGAGAACGCAAGACCCTCAAGTACGTCGCGCGTCACGCATCGATCTGGCATGTGTTCGGCAGCATCGACACGCTGCGGCACAAGACCACCGTGTTGGCCGAGCACTGCGCGGCGATCGGCCGGGATCCGGCCGAGATCGAGCACTCGACCTCGACACATCGGGATGGCCCGTCGGCGGCTGACCCGATCGTGGACGCCGGGTTCACCCAATTCACCATGGGCGTGTCCGGGCCCGACTACGACCTGTCCGCACTTCCCGCCTGGATCCGCTGGCGCGATGAACGCAACGGCACCACCGGCTGACACGTCGGGGGCGCGTTGGTGACGCTGACGGGCCGGGGCGTCAGCTCTCAGTAGCCGGTTCTCGGGCCGAGGTGGGCGAAGGACCGGACGAATACTGCCGTCACCGAATCGTCACATCACGGATCGGTATCAACCGGGGTGCATCGGGTCTCCACTGCGCTTATAACAGTAGCGAGAGTTGTGCGCTGAGTGCTGCGCCTTCCCCGGGGGTTTGCGCGCGATGAGTGCTTCGTGGAATTACTGCTTTCGCATTGCCCGGACGACGCGCGGTCGGGCCGAACAGAGGGACCTTTGATGACCGTCGTACGTGAAAGTCGCGCCATGTCTTACCTTTTCGACGACGAAGACATCCTGCTCCCGCTCGCCGAGCACGCCCCGCACGGAGCGTTACGACTGCCCGATGGCCGCGCCATGGCGTGGGCGGAATACGGAAGCGCTCGCGGACTGCCCTGCATCCTGATCCCGGACACCGGATCGTCCCGACTGGCGCCCGGCTGGCTGTTGCACGACAGTGCCCTGCCGGTGCACATCCGGCTGCTCGCCGTCGACCGACCGGGCATCGGCGCGTCGGACCCGATCGGCTTCGGCGGCACCGAACAGCCGGCCGAGGACTTGCGACGCATGGTGGAGACGCTGGCGGTCGGCCGGGTCGCGGTGATCGGGATCGGCCAGGGCGCTGACGACGCCTTCGCCTTCGCCGGCCGTTACCCCTCGCTGGTGACCTCGGTCACGGGTATTTCGGTGCGGCTGCCCGGTAAGAACGACTCCCGCCGCGGCCTGCGGCACGCCCTCGGCCGCCGGCGGGACAAGGTCTGGAACGGACCGCTGTCGGCGTGGATCTCCGGTGCCGGCAAGGACGCCGACCTCACCGCGGAGACGACCTGGGCGCGCATGGTGGAACGGCTGGACGCGTTGCCCGCCCAGGTGCTGGCGGACCGGTGGCGCGAATCGGATTTCCGTGACGCGGTCGCTGCCGATGTCGCGCAGATCAACCCGGCCTGGACGGCACCCGCCCGGCCGGTCGGGCCGCCCCAGTGGGTGAGCGATCCCCGGTCCGTCCGGGTGCCGGTCCAGCTGTGGCACGGCAAGCACGAGACCTCGCCCACCCTCGCCGAGGTGCAGGACTTCGCCGAGGACCAGCCGTCGTGGACGGTCACCGCGGTCGGCGGGAGTTCGGCGGTGCTGGGCGCATGGACGGCGATCCTGACGGCGGCCGCGGAGTCGTTCCACGGTGCGGCCGCGGCCTGAGTCGCCGCGCTATCCGGCGTTCGATCCGACCGAAGGCAGCTCCGGGATCCGGTCGACCGGCGGCAGTTCGTTGGTGCGGATCAACTCCGCATACCAGTAGGCGGAGTCCTTGAGCGTCCGCTCGAGGCTGTCGAAATCCACCCGGATGATGCCGAACCGACGGTCGTAGCCCCACGACCATTCGAAGTTGTCCAGCAGGGACCACAGGAAATACCCGCGGACGTCAACCCCGGCGTCGATCGCCTGGCCGACGGCATCGATGTGCCGCTGCAGGTACGACACCCGGTTGTCGTCGTGGATACGGCCGTCCGCCGACACCTCGTCGTAGAACGCCGCGCCGTTCTCGGTGACCATCAGCGGCAGGTCCGGGTACCGCGTGCCGATGTCCACCAGCAGCTCCGTCATGCCCGACGGGTCGATGTTCCAGCCCATCGCGGTGTACGGGCCGGGCTGGACCAGGAAGTCGATGTCGTCGGCACCGACCCACGGGCTGACGTCGGACGACTGGTGCCCGTCGGCGTTCTCCCGCGGGCCGACACCGAGGTACTTGCGGGCGCGCGATGTCGAGTAGTAGTTGATCCCCAGCACGCTGAGCGGCACCGCGATTGCCGCCTCGTCCCCGTCCTTGACGAACGACCAGTCGGTGACGGCCGCGGTGTCGGCCAGCAGATCGGCCGGGTAGGCGCCGTCCAGCATCGGTCCGAGGAACACCCGGTTCCCGACCGCGTCGAGCTGACGGATCGCGTCCCGATCGGCCTCGGACTCCGGGTCGTCGGGCCGGGTGACATGCAGGTTCAACGTCACCGACACCTGGGTCTGCTCGCCCAGCACGGCGCGGACCGCCCGTCCGGCCAGGCCGTGGCCCAGGTTGAGGTGGTGCGCTGCGGCCAGCGCCCCCGCGGGTTCGGTCCGACCGGGGGCGTGCACACCGGAGGCGTATCCGAGGAAGGCCGAGCACCAGGGTTCGTTCAGCGTCGTCCAGACCGAGATCCGGTCGCCGAGCTTGCCGGCGACATGCTCGGCGTAGTCGGCGAACCGCAGGGCGGTATCCCGATTCACCCAGCCGCCGGCGTCCTCGAGCTCCTGCGGCAGGTCCCAGTGGTACAGCGTGGCGACCGGCTGCACCCCGGACTCCAGCAGTCCGTCCACCAGCCGCGAGTAGAACTCGATCCCCTTCGGGTTGAACGCCCCGGACCCGCCCGGCTGGATGCGCGGCCAGGCAAGGGAGAACCGGTAGGCGTGCAGGCCGAGGCTCTTGATCAACCCGACGTCCTCGGACCAGCGGTGATAGTGGTCGTCGGCGACGTCGCCGGTGTCCCCGTTCAACACCCGGCCCGGGGTGCGGGAGTAGGTGTCCCAGATGGAGAACGTGCGGCCGTCCTCGTCGAAACCACCCTCGATCTGGTACGAGGCGGTCGCCGAGCCCCAGAGAAAACCGTCGGGGAACGTTCGTGTCGGGCTGCTCATGCGTGCGAATCCTCCTGGGATGGGGACGGGAAGGCAAGGGTAACGATGACGGTTGCCGCGACGGCGCGCAGCCTGGAACCGGTTCCATCAGCGTCGGCAGCCTCGTCAGCCTCGTCAGCGTCGCCAGCGTTGTCGGCCAACTCTGCACCGGCCACCGAGGCGACCCGGGTCCCGGCAGGCAGCACGACGGACCACGGCCCCGCGCCGTCGTCCGTGCGCCTGATGGTGATGCTGTCGCCATCCCGTGCCACGTCGAAGTTCGCCCGGGTCCCGCCGCCCACCGCCGGAATCCGGACGGTCTGGTCGTGAAGTTCGTCGCGGTGCGAACACCTGCAGCGCGACGCCGTCCGCATAGTCGTACTCCGGGCTGTCGTCACGGGCACCGATCGGCAGCACCGTTCCCGGGCGCACCAACACCGGGAGCGACTCGAACCCGTGGGTCTCGCTGACCCAGCGCGGTCCGGTGATCGTGCGGCCGTCCAGCAGGTTCGTCCAGGTACCGTCCGGCACGTAGAACCGCACCGCGCCGTCGGCGCTGAACACCGGGGCGACCAGCAGGGAGTCGCCGAGCATGTACTGGGTGTCCAGATGCCCGGTCGCCGGGTCGTCGGGGAACTCCAGCGCCATCGGTCGCAGCATCGGCACGCCCTCGTTGCTGACCTCCGCCGCCACCCTGGTCAGGTACGGCATCAACGACATCTTCAGCCGGGTGAACCGCCGCGCAACCTCGACAGCTTCGTCGTCGAATGCCCACGGCACCCGGTACGACCCGGATCCGTGCAATCTGCTGTGGCTGGACAGCAGGCCGAAGGCCAGCCAGCGTTTGAACACGCCGGCGTCCGGGGTGCCCTCGAACCCGCCGATGTCGTGCGACCAGTAGCCGAAGCCGCTGGCCGCCAACGACAATCCGCCGCGCAGGGTCTCGGCCATCGATTCGTAGGTGGAGTCGCAGTCACCGCCCCAGTGCACCGGGAACTGCTGACCGCCGGCGGTGGCCGACCGCGCGAACAGCACCGCCTCGCCCGTGCCGCGCCGCCGTTCCAGCAGCTCGAAGACGGTCCGGTTGTACAGGTGCGTGTAGTAGTTGTGCATCCGCTCCGGGTCGGACCCGTCGAACCAGGTGACGTCGGTGGGGATCCGCTCGCCGAAGTCGGTCTTGAAGGCATCGACGCCCTGGTCGACCAGGCGCTCCAGATGCGAGGAGAACCACTGCGCCGCAGCGGGATTGGTGAAGTCGACAAGGCCCATGCCGGCCTGCCAGCTGTCCCATTGCCAGACGCTGCCGTCGGCCCGGGTGACCAGGTAGCCCTTCGCGCTGCCCTCCTCGAACAACGCCGAGCGCTGCGCGATGTACGGGTTGATCCAGACGCAGATCCGCAGGCCCTTCGCCTTCAACCGGGCCAGCATGTCCTCCGGTTCCGGGAAGGTCTCCGGGTCCCATTCGAAATCGCACCAGCGGAATTCCCGCATCCAGAAGCAGTCGAAATGGAAGACGCTCAGCGGGATGTCGCGCTCGGCCATGCCGTCGATGAAGCTCGAGACCGTCTTCTCGTCGTAGTCGGTGGTGAAGGAGGTCGACAGCCACAGCCCGAACGACCACTCCGGCACCCGCGGCGCGCGGCCGGTCAGCGCGGTGTACTTGGCCAGCACCTGCTTGGGGGTGGGGCCGTGGATGACGAAATACTCCAGGTATTCGCCGGGGACCGAGAACTGGCTGCGCGACACCGCCTCGGAGCCGATCTCGAAGGACACCTTCTCCGGGTGGTTGACGAAGATCCCGTAACCCCGGTTCGTCCAGTAGAACGGCACGTTCTTGTACGCCTGCTCGCTGCTGGTGCCCGCGTCGGCGTTCCAGATGTCGACCTGCTGACCGTTCTTGACCACCGGGCCGAACCGCTCCCCCAGCCCGTAGACCAGCTCACCGACGCCGAGCGAGAGCTGCTGGAAGACATGCGGTTGGCCGTCCGGGTCGGTGGCCAACCCGATGGTCTTCGGTCCGCTGGAGGTCAGCACCCGGCCGTCCGCGGTGAACTCCAGCCGCCACGTCTGGCCCCGGTGCACCCGCGCGCTGAGCTGCCCCGAGGTGAGAGTCGCTGTCTCATCGGTGATCTCGATGTCGACCTCGGGCTCGGCCGCGCCGGGCAGGACGAAGTTCGGGCCGGCATCCCGATGCCCGGCGTGGTGTTCGATGCGCACCCGGATGACGTCCGCCGCCGGGGACGACAACGTCACCGTCGCGGTCGGCCGGTTCAGCGTGTCGCCACGCGAGGTGATGAGCCGGGTGGGCGCCAGCACGGTGAGTGTCCCGGCGTCGGCACTGACCTGGTAGGCCTGCGCGGGGTGCTGGACGTCGAATCCCTCCCGCACCATCCAGTAGCCGTCGCTGAACTTCATGGGCGTTTCCGTTCTCGATCGAGGTTTGTCGGCTGAGTTTCTCGGTGACAGCGGTTTCTATTTGATAGCGCCCGCGGTAACCCCGCGAGTCAGGGTGCGCTGGAAGACGAAGAAGAAGATCACGGCCGGGATCAGGCTGATCAGCGCGCCCGCGTTGGTGGTGGGGGCGTCCATCAACCGATCGCCCTGCAGCGAGGCCAGCGCGACCGGGATCGTCTGGGTGTCGTTGTCGATCAGCATCACCAGCGGGATGAAGAATTCGTTCCAGGTCCAGATGAAGAAGAAGATCAACAACACCGACAGTGTCGGCCGGACGATCGGGAACACCACCTTCCACAGGATCTGCCAGCGGTTGGCGCCGTCCAGAGCCGCGGCCTCCAGCAATGACTTCGGGAAGGTGCCGAGCACGGAGGCCAGCAGGTAGGTGCCGAAGGCGCTCTGGATCACCGTGAAGATGATGATCACCGCGAGCCGGGTGTTGTAGAGCCCGGTCTCCTTGGCGAAGAAGTACAGCGGGTAGACCAGCGCCTCCTGCGGCAGCATGTTGCCCAGCAGAAACAGCGCGACGATCCACAACCGGCCCTTCACTCGACCGACACCGATCGCGTAGGCGTTGAACAGCGAGATGAGGACGGCGAGAACGGCGACCGATCCGGCGATGAGCGTGGAGTTCCACAGCTTCTGCGGGTAGTTCACCTCGTTCCAGTAGGTGACCAGGCCCTTGGTGTAGAACTCCGTCGGCCAGCTCAGCGGGCCGTTCACCGAGTAGTCGGCAGGCGACTTGAACGCGTTGAGCAACATCAGGATGAACGGCACCGTCATCAGCAGGGCACCGAACGAGACGATCAGCAGAATGATCCAGCGGGTGGTCCCGCGGTGGAAACGGTCCCGGGTGAGCAGCGCGCGCTCGTCGCGGCGGCGGGCCGCGGCCGATATTCTGACATCGGGGTCTGTCGGGGTGGTGATCACCGGCACGGTCATGTCAGTTCGCTTCCTTTGCTTCGCTGTCTCTGATCAATGCTTCGGCCATTCATCGACGGGACGGCTCGCCATCCGCTGGCACGTCCACTGACCGCTCCAGCGGACCTCCGGCCCGCTATCGCTGGGTCAGTCATTTCTGGCCTCGCTGTGTGCCTGCCAACGCATGATGGCCACCGCGACCAGCACGATGATCAGGGTCAGCACGGTCGCGATCGCCGCGCCGTAACCGACCTGGAGCTTCTTGAAAAAGGTGAAGTAGGCGAAGTACGACGGCACATTCGTCGCGTTCTCCGGCCCGCCCCTGGTCAGCGCGTAGATGGGGCCGAAGACCTTCAGCGCGGCGATGGTGCAGGTGAGCGCAACCACGAAGGTCTCCGGGCGGATCTGCGGCAATGTGATGGCGCGGAATCGCGCCCACCAACCCGCGCCGTCGATCTCCGCGGCCTCATAGATTTCTGGGTCCACCCGCTGCAGTGCGGACATGAAAATGACCACCGGGTAACCAATCTGCACCCAGACCATCACCAGCATCACCATCGGCAGCGCCGTGTTCGGGTCGCCCAGCCAGTCCCGGGTGAAGCCCTGCAGGCCGATCGAGTCCAGGAAGGCGTTGAATGCGCCGTCCGGTCGCAGGATCCAACCCCAGACGATCCCGGCCACCACGACGGGGAGCACCTGCGGGAGGTAGAACACGGCGCGCAGCACGCTGACGCTGGACGCGCCGAAACGACGTCCCAGGTAGTCGAACAGCACCGAGGCCAGCACCAGTCCGACAAGTGTCGGGATGACGACCATCGCAATGATCATCGCGATGGAGTTCTTGAAGGAGATCCAGAAGACGCTGTCGGAGAAGAGTCGGATGTAATTGTCGAAGCCGATGAACTTCGGACTGCCGACACCCGACCATTTGGTCAACGAGAGGTAGATGTTGTAGATCAGCGGACCGATGATGACGCCCGCGAACAGCAACCCGCCGGGAATGAGATAGAGCCAGTACGAACGACTGCTCTGCCCCTGCGGGCGGCGGGCGCGGGCCCGTTCACGCGGTTCCGGCGCGCTCTCCGCAGCGACCGCGGGCGGCTGTGCGGCCGGTACCGCGGCCGCTGCGATGTCTGACATGTGTTCTCCCTGAATGACTCTGGTGGAGGTACTGACCAGCCGTGGGTGGGGACGGCCGGCGTGACCGCCCCGACCCACGAGCCGGCGATCGGCACTGTTCAACGCGATCCGGCGTGGATCGTCGTCAGCCGGCCTGGATGGTGGACACACCGTCCTGGTACGGGGCTGCGATCTGTGCCAGCACCTCGTCCGGGGTCTTGGACTGGTTGATCAGCGACTGGAATCCGGACACCAGCACGTCGTAATATCCGGGCACCGGCCAGTCGGGGTAGAAGGCCAGGCCGTCCTCGGAAGTGATCTTGTTGAAGTTGGCGATCAATTCCTGGTTCTTCGGATCGGTGATCTTGGACGGATCGGCCGCCACCGGGATACCGCCGCTGTTGCCCAGCAATTCCTGAATCTCAGGACGCATCGTGATGTCGATGAAATCGTAGGCCAGGTCCTTGTTCTTGGATGCCTCCGGCACCACCCACAGGTTCCCGGATGATCCGGCGTTCAGCTTGTTGCCCGGGAAAAGGAAGGTGCCCCAGTCGAAACCCTTGATCTCATCGGTGAACCGGCCGAACCACCAGCTGCCGGAAACGATCATCGGGCATTTGCCGGCGATGAACGCGGTGCCCATGTCCTCGGCCTTCAGCGACGCCGAATCCTTGCTGATGTAGCCGCTCTTCACCCACTGGTCGAAAGTCTCGGCACCGTACTTCAGCGGATCGGCCTGGAAATCGACCGGCTGCTTGTAGAGCTGGTAGTCGTCGACGAAGGAACGGTCACCCTTGGACAGCGCCAACTGGTAGAAGAGTTGTCCGGCTGGATATTCGGCGCCGGACATGCACAATGGCGTGGTGCCGGCCTTCACGAAGGTGTCCATGGCGGCGGTGAACTGGTCCAACGTCGTCGGAACCTGAAGTCCGTTGGCGGCGAACAGGTCCTTGTTGTAATAGACCATCACGTATTCGCCGTAATTCGGTACGCCGTACCAGTTGCCGGAGCCCATCACGCCCTTCTCGTCATACTTGGCGGTGGTCTGCAGGCTGGTCGACAGCTCCTTGTCCCAGCCACGCGCCGAAGCCTGCTCGGTCAGATCAGTGAGCAAGCCCTGCGAGGCAAGCAGGCCCGCGGTCGCGTTCCCCTTGTTGTATTCCATGATGTCCGGGCCCTCGTCCGAGCTGATGATCATCCCGGCGTTCTGCTGGATCTGCTCGAAGGCCTTGCGTTCGAAGTCGACCTGCACGTTCGGGTGCTCGGACTTGAAGATCTCGATCGCCTTGTCCCAGGCGATACCCATGGCGCCGTTGGCACTTTCGTAATGCCACAGCTTGAGGGTGCCGCTCTCGGCACTGGGTGCGGTGGAGCTGCCGGCGTCGCTGGAGCCGGCACAGGCCGCCAGTGTCAGCGACAGTGCGGCAAGGGCGGCTACCCAGCCTGCTCGTAGACGTGGGGTTCTCACGCGATTCCTCCTGGAGGGTCGGCGGCACAGACAGTTGTCTCGCCTGGTTGCTCGGTCGCCGGTTTCTGCAGCGACCGGAGTGGGGCGCACGGGATCGACGCGGCGGCCGGAGGGCCGTCTCGTTCAGGGACTTGTGGTCAGCGGTGCCGGAGTCGCTCCGGCGAGACCGGGCCAGTGCTCTGGCCGGCCTCCAATCGGCAGGGCAACAGCACGGGACCCGCCGGCGGACCGACGTTCTCGAGCTGATCGAGCAGGGAGTGCACGCCGAGCCTGCCGAGCTCGACGCCGGGGGAATGCAGCGTGGTCAACGTGGGCTGGACCAGCTCGGCCACCCGGGGTGACGAGACGATCGACAGCAACGAGAAGTCCTGGGGCAGGGATATTTCGCGCTCCCTGAGCTCGGCGACGACACCGAAGACCGCGTCCTCGTTCATCGCCACCATCGCGGTGAGGTCGGGGGTGGAGTCCAGCAGCCTGGCCGTCGCGGTGCGCGCGGCGATCGGGTTCTCCTCGCACCACACCGCTCTGGGTGCCAGGCCGCGGCGCGCCATCGCCTCGAGATAGCCCCGGTGGGCGCGCAGGGTCGGCCCGTACCCGCTGTCCCGGCTGGCCTTCGAGTGGTTCAGCAGAGCGATGCTGCGATGACCAAGGGCGGTCAGGTGATCGATGGCCTGTTCGGTGGTGGCGTCGAAATCGATGTCCACGCAACGATGGTCGCCGGAGTCGTCGGCACGGCCGATCATGGTCAGCGGCACTCCGGCTGCGTCAAGGGCGCGCACTCGCGGGTCGTCGAGGCGAACTTCCATGACGATCACCCCGTCGGCAAGGCCCTGGCGGCTCATCTCGCACATCTCGTCGGCCTCGGTGGGTGCGTACGGCCACACCACCAGGTGGTAGCCGCGCTCCCGCGCGGCCTCCGCGGCGCTGGTGACGAACTCCATGATTGTTCCGCCGAGCCGGTTCTCGATGCCGGGGAAGGTCAGGGCGACGATCCGGCTGCGTCGGCTGGCCAGGCTTCGGGCAATCGCGTTGGGCCGGAAGTCCAGCTCCACCATGGCCCGCTCGATCCGCTCGCGGGTCGCGGCGGAGATTGGGC
This sequence comes from uncultured Actinomycetota bacterium, assembly GCA_963709895.1. Lineage (GTDB taxonomy): Bacteria > Actinomycetota > Actinomycetes > Mycobacteriales > Nakamurellaceae > Nakamurella. The sequence goes on from CAVPYD010000030.1 coordinate 188,991, forward strand.
GGGTGTTGTTGATGGCATAGGAGACCGTGCTCAGCGAGACCCTGGCGCGGGTGGCGACGTCCTGCATGGTGGCCATCTCGCCTCCTTCATCGGCGCTGATCGTGTCGGTATATCGGCAATGCCGGCTGGGACTGACGTCGGCAGTGTGGTGTGTCCGCTGACACCTTGGTGGGTGTCGGCTGACGGGTATCGCTGACGGCTCAAGGTTTGTCGGCTGACGAGGTGTCGACTGCCGCATCGAAGCGCTTCGACGACCGCGGCGGGTTAGAGCTTGTCGAAGCGCTTCGATGGGTTTGAGTATTGGGCGAACAAATCGTCGCGTCAAGGCCTGAAGATAACGAATTGGTAACAGCGGCATGCTGCCCACTCCAGACACCACTCCATGAGCCACTCCGTGTGCCACACCATTGGCGCCGGCAGGGTCGGTCTCGCCATCTCAGGGGGCACGACAGGCAGCGTCGCCGCCCACCACTGAGCGCCGGTATTCACCACTGGGCGCCAACACATTCCGGCGCTCAGAGGTCAAAACCGGAGCCCAGTTGACGGTCGGCGGCCGAGGTCGGAAGGGGGGCCCCGCCGGTGGGCGCCGCGGGTGGCTGCGGGAGGCGGAATGCGCCGCCACAAGCGACCCGCAGCATCAACCCGAGCGCGCTGTCAGCCAGTTGCCGCAGCGGTGCGCCTCAGCGCCGCCATCCACCACTGAGCGCCGGTTTTCACCACTCGGCGCCAACACATTCCGGCGCTCAGAGGTGAAAGCCGGAGCCCACTTGACGGTCGCGGCGGGCAGTTCGGCGTCGGGCGTCGATCCCGGTGACGGTCCGCGCGGCCCAGGCCGGCGATGGTGGCGCGCCCCGCGGCCAGGTGCGGGGATCCGAACCGGTCACACGCGGGACCGAACATCGAGGCCACCCACAACCCGACGCAGCCTCAACAATCGCGCCGCCGGCTAGCTCAGACGGTGCGACTCAGCGCCACCCACCACTGAGCGCCGGTTTTCACCACTCGGCGCCAACACATTCCGGCGCTCAGAGGTGAAAGCCGGAGCCCACTTGACGTCCGCGCGGGCAGTTCGGCGTCGGGCGTCGATCCCGGTGACGGTCCGCGCGGCCCGGGCCGGCGATGGTGGCGCGCCCCGCGGCCAGGTGCGGGGATCCGAACCGGTCACACGCGGGACCGAACATCGAGGCCACCCACAACCCGACGCAGCCTCAACAATCGCGCCGCCGGCTAGCTCAGACGGTGCGACTCAGCGCCGCCACCCACCACTGAGCGCCGGTTTTCACCACTCGGCGCCAACACATTCCGGCGCTCAGAGGTCAAAACCGGAGCCCAGTTGACGGTCCGCGGCAGGCAGTTCGGCGTCGGGCGTCGATCCCGGTGACGGTCCGCGCGGCCCAGACCAGCGATGGCGGCGCGGTCTGCGGCCAGGTGCGGGGATCCGAACCGGTCACACGCGGGACCGAACATCGTGGCCACCCACAACCCGACGCAGCCTCAACAATCGCGCCGCCGGCTAGCTCACACGGTGCGACTCAGCGCCGCCGCCCACCACGGAGCGCCGGTATTCACCACTGGGCGCCAACACATTCCGGCGCTCAGAGGTCAAAACCGGAGCCCAGTTGACGTCCGCGCAGGCAGTTCGGCGTCGGGCGTCGATCCCGGTGACGGTCCGCGCGGCCCAGGCCAGCGATGGTGGCGCGCCCTGCGAGCAGACGCGGGGATCCGACCGGTCACACGCGGGACCGAACCTCGAGGCACCCGCACCGCGCAGCCTCAACAATCGCGCCGTCGGCTAGGCTCTACACGGTGCGACCTCAGCGCCGCCACCCGACCACTGAGCGCCGGTTTTGACCACTCGGCGCCAACACATTCCGGCGCTCAGAGGTCAAACCCGGAGCCCAGTTGAAGTCCGCGCAGGCAACCCCATCAGAGCGCCCCGCAGAACCGCCTCAGCGACCGCCTCAGCGACCGCCGAGTGCATGCTCCAATGCCAGCTGGTTCAGGTGCACGAAGCCATAGGAACGCTCGCCCACCTTGTCGGCGTCGAACTCCTCGAACGCGGTGCGATCGGCCAGCAGATCGGCCACCGTCTCCCCCGCTGCCAGCGTGGGCTGAGCAAGCTCGGTGAGGCCGGACGCCGCCATGGCCTGCTGCACCTCGGGATCGGCGCGGAAGGCCAGCGCCCGTTCCTTGAGCAGCAGGTAGGTCGACATGTTGGCCCTGACCGACGCCCACACGCCGTCGAAACCCTCGGTCCGCGAGGGCTTGTAGTCGAAGTGCCGCGGACCGGTGTACCGCGGACCGCCGTTCGGGAAACCGTTCTCGAGCAGGTCGACCGTGAAGAAGGCCGACAGCAGATCGCCGTGCCCGAACACCAGGTCCTGGTCGTACTTGATGGACCGCTGGCCGTTGAGGTCGATGTGGAACAGCTTGCCGGACCACAGCGCCTGCGCGATGCCGTGCGTGTAGTTGAGCCCGGCCATCTGCTCGTGGCCGACCTCCGGGTTCAGCCCGACGATGTCTCCGTGCTCGAGCTGCGCGATGAACCCGAGTCCGTGCCCGACCGTGGGCAGCAGGATGTCGCCGCGCGGCTCGTTCGGCTTGGGCTCCAGCGCGATCTTGATGTCGTAGCCCTTGTCCTTGATGTAGCCGGCGATGGTGTCGACGCCCTCGCGGTACCGGTCCAGCGCCGCCGCGATGTCCTTCGACCCGTCGTACTCGCTGCCTTCCCGGCCGCCCCACATCACGAAGGTCGGCGCGCCCAGCTCGGCGGTCAGCTCGACGTTGCGCAGCACCTTGCGGAGAGCGAACCGTCGCACCGAACGGTCGTTCGAGGTCAGGCCGCCGTCCTTGAACACCGGGTGGGTGAACAGGTTGGTGGTGACCATCTCGATGGTGATGCTGTTCTTGGCGCAGGCATCCTTGAAACCGGCGATCAACTTGTCGCGGGTGGCCGCGTCCGAGCCGAACGGGATCAGGTCGTCATCGTGGAACGTGACGCCCCAGGCGCCGGCGGCGGCGAGCTGCTCGATCGCCTCGATCGGGTCGAGCGGCGGCCGGGTGGCGTCACCGAAGGGATCGCGCGCCTGCCAGGAAACGGTCCAGAGACCGAACGAGAACCTGTCATCAGGGGTGGGTGCTGCAACCATGAGGAGGACTCCTTCGTCCGGACTAATTTGTTGGTTCGTTGAACTTATACGCTGGCCGAGCTATGGTCAAGCGGTGGCCAGCAGGGATCCCGATGACGGTACGGCGCCGCCCGAGGGTGGCGCCCCGGCGGCAGGCTGGGCGCCGGTCGGAACCCGCGTTCGTCCCGTGGTCGGTGGGCCTACCGCGGTCCGGCAGGCCAACGTCCGCGAGCACAACCTCGGCCTCGTCCTGGGTCTGATCGTCAACGCGTCCACCCCACCCTCCCGCGCCGACATTGCCGCCGCCACCGGGCTCACCCGCGCCACCGTGTCGGCGCTGACCGACCGGCTGATCGTCGGCGGCCTGGTCGGTGAGCTGCCGCCGGTGATGTCCCAGCGGGCCGGCCGGCCCGCGGTTCCGTTGGTGCCGGCGCAGCGCACGATCGCCTCCGTCGGCATGGAGGTCAACGTCGACTACCTGGGTATCCGGGTGATGGACCTGGCCGGCACCATGCTGGCCGAGCGGGTCGAGGAGGGTGACTTCCGGGCCAGCGACCCGGAAACCGTGCTGGCTCGGCTGGCCCGGATCTACACCGAGGTGCTCGACCCCATCGAGCGCGAGATCCCTTCGGTTGGAGCATGTCTGGCCGTGCCCGGGCTGGTGGATCGGATCACCGGACCGTTGCGGTTCGCCCCCAACCTGCGCTGGCGGAACGTCGACGTCGCCGCCCTGTTCACCGCAGCAGCCGGCATGTCCGGGGTCCGCCTATTGCTGGGCAACGAGGCGACGCTGGCCGCTCGGGCCGAGGCTGCGGCGCTGCGGCACAGCGACACCCGGACATTCCTGTACTTGTCCGGCGAGGTCGGCATCGGCGGCGCGCTGGTCGTCGACGGGACGGTGTTCGCCGGACGGCACGGGTGGAGCGGGGAGATCGGGCACACCGTAATAGACACCGCCGGCCCGCTCTGTGTCTGTGGATCCACCGGATGCCTTGAGCAGTACGCCGGCAAGGACGCCCTGATGCGCGGCGCAGCACTGGATCTCGCGCTGCCGGTGAGTGCGCTCATCAGCGCGGCGGAATCCGGGGACGCCGACGCGCTGCGGTCGTTGGCCGGCGGGGCGGCCGCCCTTGGCACCGCTCTGGCCAATGCCGTCAATCTGGTCGATGTCGGCACGGTTGTGCTCGGCGGGATCTACGCGCCGTTGGCGCCGTTCCTGCTGCCCGGCATCCAGGAGCAGCTGAGCGGCCGGGTGCTGTCCGCGCCGTGGTCGAGCCCGCTGGTGCTCCCCGCGCAGGCCAGGGACTACGCGGCGTTGTCCGGTGCCGCGTCGGTCGCGCTGGCGCAGGTCACCGCGGATCCCAGTGCCTGGCTGGATCGCTGATCGAAACCGTCGGCGCCGACCGGAGCGAAAGCGCCCGCCCTGCAGGCTCTTCCGGAAATTTTCTGCGCACGGACTGGCACTCGTCGCAGCAGAGTGCTAAAACTGGAGGTGCACAGCGCATCGGCCCCCGTCAGGGTGGCGGGGGCCCGTGAGAATGCACAGGAGGTGGTTGCTGTGCTGGGGTTCGATCCGTTCCGGGATATCGATCGACTGGCGTCACGGCTGGCGAGCACGCCGGTGGCGGGTGGCCGGACACCGCAATTCATGCCCATGGATCTGTATCGCGCCGGTGATCACTACGTGCTGCACGCCGACCTGCCGGGCGTGGATCCCGGCTCCGTCGACATCGGTGTGGACAACAACACTCTGACGATCAAGGCCGAACGCACCGGCCGGTCGGAGGACAACGTGCAATGGATCGCCAGCGAGCGGTTCACCGGCACCTACCTCCGCCAGCTCTCCCTCGGCGAGGGTGTGGACACCGACAACATCTCGGCCAGCTACGAGAACGGCGTCCTCACCGTGACGATCCCGGTGGCCGATCGGGCGAAGCCGCGCCGTGTCCCGATCGAAACCCGTGGCGAGCGGCAGGTTGTCGAGCAGTCAGCCGCCTCGAACGGCCCCGCCGCTGCGGTGACCTCCAGCAGCTGAGCGCGCGTCACCCGAACCTGGGCAGAACTCGTGCGCCGGGCGGAGCGGCCAGCCCCACCCGGCGCACGGTCAGCCCGACCGAGATCGGCAGTACCAGCCGCCCGCCCCGCCGGCCGGCGTCTCGGCGCTCCTGGGACACCTCGCCGTACAGGGTGGTGCGCTGCCGCGCCGGTCGGCCGGCGGCGGCGGCCATCGACTCCAGCTCCGCCACCGATTTCGCCGAGCCGTGTTGCGAGCCCGCCATTCTGGAGATCGTTTCCTCCATCAGCGTTCCGCCGAGATCGTTGACGCCGCCCTGCAGCACGGCAACACATCCACTGACGCCCAGCTTCACCCAGGACGTCTGGATGTTGTCGATCCGGCCGTGCAGCAACAGCCTGGCCATCGCGTGCACCGCACGGTTGTCCCGCAGCGACGGGCCGGCCGATGCCACCCCGGCAAGGTAGATCGGCGAGTTCTGGTGCACGAACGGCAGCGCCACGAACTCGGTGAAACCGCCTGTCTCGGCCTGCATCCGGGCCAGCAGCCGGAGATGGGCAACCCAGTGCGCAGGGGTGTCGACGTGCCCGTACATCATGGTCGAACTGGACCTCAGACCCACCTCGTGCGCCGTGCGGACCACGTCCACCCAGGTCGAGGCGGGCAGCTTGCCCTTGGTCAGGATCCACCGGACGTCGTCGTCGAGGATTTCCGCGGCGGTCCCCGGAATGGAATTCAGCCCGGCTTCCTTGGCCTTGATGAGCCAGTCCCGCACGGACAGTCCCGTCCGGGACGCGCCGTTCACGATCTCCATGGGGGAGAACGCGTGAATGTGCAGATCCGGTTGCCGGCGCCGAATCTCGGCGGCGATGTCGAAATACGCGGTGCCGGGCAGGTCGGGGTCGATGCCGCCCTGCAGGCACACCTCGGTAGCTCCGGCGGCCCAGGCCTCATCCGCGCGGCGACCGACCTCGTCCAGGGACAGGGTGAACGCATCGGCGTCGTTGCGGCGCTGCGCGAAGGCGCAGAACCGACAACCGGTGTAGCAGACGTTGGTGAAGTTGATGTTCCGGTTGACCACGAAGGTGACGTCGTCGCCCACCACGTCCCGCCGGATGTCGTCCGCCAACGCGCACAGCGACTCCAGCGCAGCGCCGTCGGCCTGCATCAGGGCAAGGGCGTGCGCATCGGAGAGGCCCGCCGGGTCCCGCTCGGCGGACCGCAGCGCGGCCGCGACGTCGCCGTCCAGCACCGGCAGCGACCGGGACGGCCGCGCCCGCACCTGCTCCCGCAGCACCTCCCAGTCCCCGTAGGCGTCATCGATGTCGCTGCGCGTCTCGGTGAACCGCCCGTCGGCGTCGATCGCGGTGTGCAGGTCGACCCGGCCGACGGACCCCCAGTCCGGGTCGGGCTCCTGCCAGGGCCGACCCTGCGGGATCGCCCCCTCGATGGCGAGCCCGGTCGCCGGGTCGGCCAGTGCCCGCACGTGGGGCAGCACCCGCGGATCGATCCACGGCTCGCCGGCCAGCACATAGGACGGGTGCGCGGTGAGCCGCTCCTTGAGCTCGAAGCCGGCCGCCCGGGTCAAGTCCGCCAACGCCTCCAGCTGCGGCCACGGTCGTTCCGGGTTGACGTGGTCGGGGGTGAGCGGGGAGACGCCGCCCCAGTCGTCGACGCCGGCCGCCAGCAGACCGGCCAGCTCCTCCGGCGCGGACAGGTTCGGCGGAGCCTGGATCCGCATGGCCGGGCCGAGCACGATCCGCGCCACCGCCACCGTCGCCAGGTACTCCTCGCGCCCCGCATCGGGCGTCGACCGCATGGCCGTGTCCGGCTTGGCCAGGAAGTTCTGCACGATGACTTCCTGGATCGCCCCGAACTGCCTGGCCGTCCGGCGGATGGCGAAGAGTGATTCCGCACGATCCGCCACGCTCTCCCCGATCCCGACGAGAATGCCGGTGGTGAAAGGGATCGTGCTGCGCCCGGCGTCCTCGAGCACCCGCAGTCGGACGGCGGGGTCCTTGTCCGGTGAGCCGAAATGCGCTCCGCCCGGTTCGGTGAAGATGGCCGTCGAGGTGGTCTCCAGCATCATGCCCATCGACGGCGCGACGGGCTTGAGTCGCTGCAGTTCCTCCCAGCTCATCACCCCGGGATTCAGGTGCGGCAGCAGCCCGGTCTCCTCGAGCACGCGGATCGCCATCGCCCGCACGTAGGCCAGCGTGCTGTCGTAGCCGTGCGCGTCGAGCCACTCCCTGGCCTGCGGCCAGCGGTCCTCCGGGCGGTCGCCGAGGGTGAACAGCGCCTCCTTGCAGCCGAGCGCGGCGCCCTGCCGGGCGATGTCCAGCACCTCGTCGGGCGAGAGGTACGCGGCGGGCAGCCGACCCGGCACGGTGACGAACGTGCAGTAGTGGCACCGATCGCGGCAGAGCCGGGTCAGCGGGATGAACACCTTGCGGGAGTAGGTCACCACTCCGGGGCGACCGGCCGTCGCCAGCCCGGCGTCGCGCACCCGGGCGGCACTGGCGCAGAGGTCGACCAGGTCGTCCCCGGTTGCCTGCAACAGCACACCGGCCTCGGTGACGTCCAGCGCCGCACCGTCTCTGGCTCGTCGGAGCGCCCGGCGCATCGACGACGGGGCGGGCCGGTCGGCCGAGCTGTCGGACATGTGGCTCCCGGTGCTGGAAGTGGGTGATCGCGCGCACGCCACGGCGAAAGCGCTCAGCGGAACGACGCTGAGGCGGTGCACGTCGGCCACCACGACGTGGCCTTCCGCATCAGGGTAGGCGTTGCTGACCGCTGCACCGACGCCGGTCAGCGGACCCGGTGATCACCGGGGTCCGGCCGAGGACGCATCGCTCGAGCGCGCGGTCGGCGCGAGGGGTTCGGTCGGCGCGGAAGGGTTCAGTGGAACTGCGGGATGATCAGGTACAGCCCGTAGACCGCGATCAACCCGGCGGCCGAAATGCAGGCGTACCCCGCGACCAGCGTCAACGTGGACTGGGCGGCACCGCCGCGGGACCGCTGATGCGCCGTCACCGCGGCCACCCCCAGCGAGAACAGACCGACGATGGACACCGCCGCCACAACCGTCGCGATCGCTACCAGCGCCAACGCGCCCCAGTTGATCGTCATTGCTGGCCTCCCGAGGATGCCGGGCCGGGAACGGTGTCATCGGCGGTGTCCCGGGCGGTGGGCCCGACGATCAGCGGAGTGACGACCGTCGGCGCGCTGGTGGCCGCCGTTCCGGTGGAGGTGATCACGGCCGCCCCGTTGGGCGGCGGCGTTGCCGACTCCGCGGGAACGGTGACGGTCGCGGTGCCGCTGAGCGTCAGTGGTCTGCTGGGTGGACGCGCCCGCGGCCGGCGATTCCGGCATCGGCGAGCTGGACGTCCGGCCGAAGCTCACCGTCACATCAGGCGAGTCGTTGACGTTCACGTGGGTGACCGGGGTGCGACGCGAGATCGCGTAGATCGCCCCGGCGCCGGCCAGCAGCGCGACCAGCACGATCAGGATGCCCACCGGGCCGGTCAGTGCCACGGCCGCGGCGATGGCACCGAACAGGGCCGCCGCCGGCAGCGTCAGGAGCCAGCCGTAGACCATCCGGCGGGCCTTGCCCCAGCGCACGGTCGCGAGCTTGCGGCCCGCTCCGACGCCGATGACAGAGCCGGAGCACACCTGGGTGGTGGACAGCCCGAAGCCCATGTGCGCCGAGGCGAGAATCGCCGCCGCCGAGGTCGTCTCGGCCGCGAATCCCTGCGGGGAGCGCAGGTCGACCAGACCCTTGCCCATCGTCCGCATGATCCGCCAGCCACCCGAGTAGGTGCCGAGACCGATGGCCAGACCGGCGGTCGCGATCACCCAGGTCTGCGGGCCGGTGCCGGCGTCCTGGTAGCCAGCGGTGATCAGCACCAGGGTGATGACGCCCATGGTCTTCTGCCCGTCGGACGTGCCGTGCGCCAGCGCGATCATGGACGCCGACACGGTCTGCGCCTTGCGGAACCATCCGACGGTGGGTTCCTGGTCCACGTTGTGGAACCACCGGTAGACCAGGAAGGTGGCCAGCCCGGCCGCCAGCCCGGCGACCAGCGGTGCCATCACCGCGGGCAGCAGGATCTTGGAGACCACCACCGAGAAGTTCACGCCGGAGGCGCCCGCACCGATCAGCACGGCTCCGATCAGGCCGCCGAACAGGGCGTGCGACGAACTCGACGGCAGGCCGAACAGCCAGGTGGTCAGGTTCCACAGGATCGCGGCAACCAGCCCGGCGAAGATCATGGTCGGGGTGACCAGCGCGTCATTGACGATGCCGCCGGAGATCGTCTTGGCGACCTCGGTGGACAGGAAGGCGCCGACCACGTTCAGCACGGCCGCGACCAGCACGGCGGTCCTCGGCTTGAAGGCCTGGGTGGCGACCGAGGTTCCCATCGCGTTCGCACTGTCGTGGAAGCCGTTGGTGAAGTCGAAGAACAGCGCCGTGACGATGACGACCGCCACGAGGAAGAGCGTGCTCGTCATGGCCTGCCCGCACCTGCCTTGAAGTGACCCGACGACATCCAGAGCGTCATGTTCATTTCTCCTGTGCGGTCGGGCGAACGGGGTCCCTCGAAGGGATCCACTCCTCCAGCATGCGGGAAACTCTTACCGGGAGGACAGGGTCCTTCGTCCCGAGATGACCGAACGTTAGCCGGTCAAGGCAACGCGCGGTAACAGATCCCGGAAATCTCATCCTTCTCGGATTAGTGTCCGGCAAGATTCTCGCGCGTCGTGGTCTGGCCGCGCCAGATCCTGACGCGGAACATCATCGCCGCGGCATTCCCGCGACGGCCCTTGGCAGAGCGCCGACTCTGCTGTGACGCTGGTCGGATGCTCTCCGCTGCTCGGGACGCGGCCTACAACAACGCAGCCTGGTGCGATGCCGTCTGTCGGGGGCGTGACGTCATGACGACCTTCAGTGACCGAGCGTGGTCAGCGCACAGCCGGTCGCCGCACGGGTACCCGGACGCGGTCTGCCTGGACCCCGCGGCAACGGTCGACGACGTGCTGAAGGTGGCGGACACCGGCCCCGGCTGCTCGGTGAAGGACAGTTTCTCGACTCTCGACCTGAGCCCACGGGGATTCACCGTGCTGTTCGACGCCCAATGGATCCACCGGGAGCCGGGCCGGGCCGGGTCCGGCCCGCGGTTGCCGTGGCAGGTGGTGTCGACTCCGGCGGAGCTGGCCGGATTCGCGGCCGCGCACGGCAATCGCGGAGGCCTTCACCGACGCCCTGCTGAGCGCCGGTGACGTGCGGATACTGGCCGCGAGTGACAACGCTGTCGTGCTGGCCGGAGTGGTGCTGAACCGCAGCGGGTCGGTGGTCGGGGTGTCCAATCTCTTCACCTCGGCCGCCGGACGCGCCGCGGCCGAACCGGGTGCGATCTGGGGCGATGTGGTCGCGGTCGCCGCCACCCTCTTCCCTGGCAGCCCGCTGGTGGGATACGAGAAGGCCGACGACCTCGGGCCGGCGGTCGACGCCGGTTTCCGGACCGTCGGCCCGTTACGGGTGTGGCTCACACAGCCCATCGGTCAGGGCCCACCTGCCGGGTAGCGTGCTGGGGCGTGAGCGACTCGAACGTGAGCGACCTGCCGACCCTGCTGCGCCAGGCGGCGGACGCCGCCGCCGACTATCGCGAGACGCTGGCTGATCGACCCGTCGCGGGCGTGGTGGATCCGGCCGCCCTGCGGGCCCGCTTCGGCGGCGCGCTGCCGTCGACTGGCAGTGCGCCCTGGCGGGTGCTGCGGGACCTGATCGACGCCGCGGAACCGGGCCTGGTGGCGACGGCCGGTCCGCGGTTCTTCGGCTTCGTGGTCGGCGGCTCGCTCCCCGCAGCCGCGGCCGCCGACATGCTGGCCGTGGGATGGGACCAGATCGCGTTCAACGCCGTGAGCTCGCCGGCCGCCGCCGCCGCCGAGGCCGTTGCCGGGCGGCTGGCTGAAGGATCTGCTCGGCCTGCCGGCGACGGCGTCCGTCGGGTTCGCCACCGGCGGGCAGGCGGCCAACACCGTGGGGCTGGCGGTCGGCCGGCATCGGGTGCTGGCCGACGCCGGCTGGGATGTCGAGCGGGACGGTCTGTCCGGCGCCCCACGCGTTCGGGTGCTGGCGGGTGCCGAGCGGCACGCCACCATCGACCGCTCGTTGCGGTTGCTCGGCTTCGGCAGCGCGATCGTCGAACCGATCGCCGCGGACGGCAACGGGGCGATCGACCTCGCGGATCTCGGCCGGGTACTGGAGGCCGGTCCGGCGGGGCCGGCGATCGTCTGCCTGCAGGCGGGGAACGTCAACACCGGTGCCTGCGATGCCCTCCGACCGGCCATCGCGCTCGCCCGGGCTCGGGCGGGCGGGACCTGGGTGCATGTGGACGGTGCGTTCGGGCTGTGGGCCGCGGCCAGCCCGACCACCCGTGGCCTGGTCGACGGGCTCGACCTCGCCGATTCCTGGGCGTGCGACGGGCACAAATGGCTGAACGTGCCCTACGACTCGGGGTTCGTGTTCTGTGCCGATCCGCGGGCGCACGTCGCGGCCGCGTCGTACACCGCCGCCTACCTGGAGGGATCGGCCGGCACGGTCGCGCCGGCCGACTTCGTGCCGGAATCCTCCCGCCGCGCAAGAGGTTTCGCGGTCTGGGCGGCGTTGCGCGAGCTCGGCCGGGACGGCGTCGCGGAGCTGGTCGACCGCTGTTGCCTGCTGGCCCGCAGATTCGCCGACGGCCTGACGGCTGGCGGGGCGGAGATCGTCAACGACGTGGTGCTCAACCAGGTACTGGTCAGTTTCGGTGACGACGACCGGAACGACGCCGTGGTTGCGGGGGTGCAGCGGGAGGGCACCTGCTGGCTGGGCGGCACCACCTGGCGCGGCCGTCGGCTGCTGCGGATCTCGGTGTCCAACTACTCGACGACCGAGCAGGACGTGGATCTTTCCGTCGCGGCGATCCTGCGGGTCGCCGCGGGCGGGTGACCGGCAGGACGCGGATCGCCCTGCTGGCACAGTGTTCGTCCCGTGACAAGCTGTTCCCCCGTGACAAGCTGCGATCTCCCGTGACCGGTGAGCTGCAGTGACTGCGCCAGGACCGCTGAACGCCGAGATCCTGCGGCTGGCGGTTCCCGCACTGGGTGCGCTGCTGGCCGAGCCGACCTTCCTGCTGGTGGACGCCGCCATCGTCGGTCATCTCGGCACCGCCCAGCTGGCCGGCGTCGGAATCGCGTCCGTCATCCTCGGCACGTTGGTCGGTCTGTCCGTCTTCCTGGCCTATGGCACCACGGCACAGGTCGCCCGCTCGTTGGGTGCCGGAGACAGCGCGCGGGCGCTCAGCTTCGGCATCGCGGGGCTGTACCTGGCGCTGATCATCGGGACCGGCGTGCTCTTGGTCGGTTGGCCGTTGGCCCCGCAGCTGGTCGGCTGGTTCGGTGGCGGTCCCGCCGAGACCGCCTTCGGCGTGACCTTCCTGCGCTGGTCGTTGCTGGGCATGCCGGCGATGTTGGCGGTGCTGGCCGCCACCGGCGTGCTGCGCGGGCTGCAGGACACCCGCACCCCGCTGCTGGTGGCGGTGGTCGGTGCCGCGGTGAACATCGGGCTGAACCTGTTGCTGGTCAACGGACTGGGCCTCGGGGTGGCCGGATCGGCGATCGGCACGGTGCTCTCGCAGACCGGTATGGCGCTGGCGCTGCTGGCGGTGGTGATCCGGGCCGCACGGCGCGCCGGAGCGCCCCTGACACCGCACCCCGGTGGAATCCGCGGCGCGGGCCGGACCGGTCTGCCGCTGTTCTTCCGGACCCTGACGCTGCGCGCCGCGATCATCGTCACCACCGTGGTGGCCACCCGGCAGGGGGTGGTGGAGTTGGCGGCGAACCAGGTCGTCACCTCGATCTGGAATTTCCTGGCGCTCGGCCTCGACGCGCTGGCCATCGCCGCGCAGGCGCTCACCGGGAAGGCGCTCGGTGCGGGCGACGGCCCCGCGGCCCGGGCGTTGACCCGTGCGGTACTCCGCTGGGGAGTGTGGGCCGGAGTGGCGATCGGCGTGGTGGTGCTGGTGATCCACGCGGTCGCCGGTTCGGCATTCTCGCCCGATCCCGAGGTCAGGGCGGCGGTCGGGGCCACGCTGATCGTGGTGGCGGCGTCGCAACCCATCGCCGGGTTCGTCTTCGTGCTCGACGGCGTGCTGATCGGAGCGGGCGACGGGGTGTACCTCGCCTGGGCGGGGGTGTTCACGTTGCTCGCCTATTTGCCCGCGGCGATGGCGGTGGCGATCTGGGCTCCGGGCGGCGCAGCGGGTCTGGTGTGGCTGTGGATCGCGTTCTCCGGGGTCTTCATGGGCGCGCGGGCGCTGACCCTCGGGCTCCGCTACCGGGGCGACCGCTGGCTGGTCACCGGCGCGACCCGGTGAACCGGCCCGCACAGGTCGCTCTTGCCTGCCGGCGGCCGGGATGCTCGACTGGGCAGGTGCACCCACTGATCGCTCACCTGACCGCTCACCCCACCGCTCACCCGACCGCTCACCGAAAAGCCCAGCCGGGGTTCGACCGCCGGATCGCGGTCCGCCGGGCGGTCTCGACGACGCAGGGAGAAACGGAATGACGCGGGTACTGGTGACCGGTGGCAGCGGCAAACTTGGCCGGGCGGTGGTCACTGACCTCGCCGAGAACGGCTACCAGGTCGTCAATCTCGATCGGGTGCCGACCCCGGGTTCGACGATCCCGTTCGTCCGGGTCGATCTCACGGACTACGGTCAGGTCGCCGCGGCCTTGCAGTCCGTCGACGACAAGTACGACAGTGTGGACGCGGTGGTCCATCTGGCCGCGATTCCCGCGCCCGGCCTGACCACGAATGCCGCCACCTTCGACAACAACATCACCAGCACTTATCACGTGTTCGCGGCGGCCCGTGCAGCCAAGGTCAAGACGGTGGTGTGGGCGTCCAGCGAAACCGTTCTGGGACTGGCCTTCGGCCCGTCATCCCCGCCGCCGTACATACCGGTCGACGAGGAGTACCACCCGCGGCCGAATTCCTCGTACTCGCTGGCCAAAACACTCGAAGAGGAAATGGCCGCGCAGTTCTGTCGCTGGGATCCCGAGTTGTCGATGACCGGGTTGCGATTCTCCAACGTGATGCTGCCCGATGCCTACGATGCCTTCCCCGGCTTCGACGCAGACCCGTCGGCCCGGATGTGGAACCTGTGGGGGTACATCGACGCTCGCGATGGTGCGCAGGCGGTCCGCCTGGCGCTGGCTGCTTCGCGTCCCGGCAAGGACGTGTTCATCATCGCCGCCGCGGACACCGTGATGAACCGGTCGAGCGCAGCCCTTGCGGCGCAGGTCTTTCCCGACGTCGAGGTGCGAAAGGCATTGGGTGAGCACGAGACGATGCTGAGCATCGACAAGGCCCGCCGGGTACTGGGGTACCGGCCGCGGTACAGCTGGCGTGATCACGTCGCGGATCGCCCGTGAGGGCTGCCGTCCACACCAGGTACGGCCCGCCGTCGGTGGTTCGGGTCCTGGACGTGGCGATGCCGGTCACGGGGCCCGATCAGGTGCTGATCAAGGTGCATGCCACGACGGTGAACCGAACCGATTGCGCGTACCGGGCGGGGAAACCCGCGGCTCTCCGCGTGGTCTACGGTCCGGTCCGGCCGAAGGCGACGATCCTCGGGAACGAATTCGCCGGCGAGGTGGTGGCACTCGGCAGCGACGTCACTCGATTCACGCTGGGTGACAGGGTGTTCGGGTATAACGAAGGTTCCTTCGGGGCTCATGCGGAATACCTGGTGATGCGCCAGGACGGACCCGTCGCCACCATCCCCGCGTTGCTGAGTTTCGCGCAGGCCGCGCCCAGCATCGAAGGCGCCCACTACGCCCTGTCGCTGATCAGGGCCGCCAAGGTTCGCACGGGGCAGGACGTGCTGGTCAACGGCGCGACCGGTGGCATCGGTTCTGCCGCGGTACAGCTGGCGAAAGGCCTTGGTGCCAGGGTGACCGGGGTCTGCGGCCCCGCGCAGCTGGAGCTGGTGACCGGCCTCGGTGCCGATCGGGTGATCGACTACACCGCTGCGGATTTCACCAAGGAGGGCCGGGTCTACGACGTCATCATCGACGCGGTCGGCAAGAGCACGTTCGGGGCCTGCAGGCCGCTGCTCCGGGAACACGGGGTGTACCTCTCCTCCGAGCTCGGCCCCTTCTGGCAGAACCCCGCGCTCGCGCTGGTCACCCCGCTGCTGCGCGGCCGGAAGCTCCTGTTCCCCATTCCGCGGCAGAACCAGCAACTCGTGGAGTACCTCAAAGGCCTGATCGAGGCCGGGACGTTCCGGCCGCTCATTGATCGTCACTATCCGCTGGACGAGATCGTGGACGCCTATGGCTACGTGGACAGCGGGCAGAAGATCGGCAATGTGGTGATCGGCGTCGCCCGATGATGTGCGGTCAGCCTTACCGTCCCGAAGAATTTTTCGGATCGGTGGTGGCTCGGTGTCGATCCGGCGGGCGGCCGTTCGACCTGTGGGTGCCAAGGTCGACAGGCGACCTTGGAGACGCTGAGGAGTACGAGATGGCCAAGTACATGTTGATCATGCGCCCGACGGAGGAGTCGTTCGCGAACTTCATGCAGCACGATTTCACCGAGATCCTGGAAAGTGTCGGCAAGTTCAACGACGAACTGATCCGGGCCGGTGTGCTGCTCTCGGCCGAGGGCCTGGACGATCCGAAAGAGACCGTGGTGGTGGACTTTTCCGGCGAGACCCCGGTCGTCACCGATGGGCCGTACGGGGAGACCAAGGAGCTGTTCAGCGGCTACTACATCCTGGATGTCGCCTCGCAGCAGGAGGCCGTCGAGTGGGCCAAGCGGGCGCCGCTGACCGCGGGCAGCAAGACCGAGATCCGCCGGGTGACGACGATCGACGAGTTCCCGCAGGACAACGAGTGGATCCGCAAGGAACGGGCCTGGCGCGAGCAGACCGGGCAGCTCTGAGTCGCCCGGCAGCAGCTGAGAACGACAGATGAGCACGACCGAGGCGCGCGGCGCTGTCGAGGCGGTGTGGCGGATGGAATCCGCCCGGATCGTCGGCGCCCTCGCCCGGTACACCGGCGATTTCTCGCTGGCCGAGGACATCGCACAGGAGGCGCTCGCCGAGGCGCTGGTGTCCTGGGCGGTCGACGGCGTGCCCGGCCAACCGACCGGATGGCTGCTCACCGTCGGCCGCCGCCGGGCCATCGACGCGTTCCGCCGGCGGGCCGGGCTGGACGCGCGGTTCGCTGTGCTGGCCAGTGATCTCGATGCCGAGGTGCCGGGCGCCGAAGCCTTGTTCGACCCAGGGGCCATCGATGACGACATGCTGGCGTTGATGTTCGTCTCGTGCCACCCGGTGCTCTCCAAGGAGGCGCGGATCGCGCTGACCCTGCGGGTGGTCGGCGGCCTGACCAGCGACGAGATCGCCAAGGCGTTCCTGGTGCCGGTGCCGACCATTCAGGCACGCATCACCCGCGCCAAGAAGACGCTGGCCGCCGCGCGGGTGCCGTTCGCCGTGCCGGCACCGGACCAGCGGGCCGAGCGGATCGGGTCGGTGCTGCAGGTCCTCTACCTGATTTTCACGGAGGGTTCGTTCGCCTCCGGAGGCCAGGACTGGATCCGGACGAACCTGGCCGGCGAGGCGCTCCGGCTGGCCCGGGTGCTGGTGCGACTGGAGCCAGAGCCGGAGGCGTTCGGTGTGCTCGCGCTGATGGAACTCACCGCCGCGCGGTTCCCCGCGCGACTGGATGCCGCCGGCCGACCGGTGCTGCTGGAGGACCAGGACCGGCGGCTGTGGGACCGGTCGGCGATCAGGCGCGGACGCGCGGCGCTCACCCGCGCCGCCGGGACAGGGCGGGGATTGGGCGCCTACGGCCTGCAGGCGTCGATCGCCGAGTGTCACGCGGTGGCACACTCGGTCGCTGACACGGACTGGCCGCGAATCGTCCTGCTCTACGAAGCCCTCGGTCGGCTGGCGCCGTCGCCGATCATCGAGTTGAACCGCGCGGTCGCGGTGGCCATGGCCGGCGACCCGGCGGACGGGCTCGCCGTGGTGGACGAGATCGCCTCGCGAGGCGAACTGGCGCAGTCGCACCTGCTCCCCGCGGTCCGCGGCGAGCTGCTCACCCGGCTCGGCCGCCGCCAGGAGGCGCGGACCGCGCTCGAGCTGGCCGTCCAGCTGTGCGGGAACAACGCCGAACGCGCTGTGCTGGAACGCAAGATCAGCGAGGTCGACGGGGCGTAGCCCGCGCGTCGGTGCCGAGTCAGTCGGTCCCGAGTCAGTCAGCCCGATTCAGTCGGCCCCGATTCAGTTGTCGGCCGACCGCCGGGACCGTGCCCGCCCCGGCTGCCGGGATCTGCGCGGCGGCCCCGCGAGCGCGACGCTCAGCGCTTCCCGCACCTGGTCAAGGTGGTAGCGCATGGCGTCCTCGGCCTCGACGGCCGAGCCGCGCGCGACTGCGGCCGCGACGGCGCGGTGCTCCGCCTGCGATTCGGCACGTCGGCGCGGCCGGATATTGAGCATCCCGGACTGGCCGGCCAGTGCCGCCGCGATGCTGGACACCACGTCGGCGAACACAGGATTCCCGGAGGCCCGGGCGATCGCCAGGTGGAATGAGGCATCCAGCCGGGTCCACAGGGTTTCGTCCTTCTCCAGTTCCATCCGCTCGATGAGATGCTGGATGGTGTCGAGTTGTTCGTCGGTCCGCCGGAGCGCGGCCAACGCCGCGGCGGGGATCTCCACGCCCGGCCGCGCCTCCATCAGGTGGGCCGCGGAATAGCCCTCGAACAGCACTTCGGTCGGGTGGGTGGCGACGACAAAAGTGCCCTTGCCGTCCCGGGTGACGGTACGGCCGGTCGCCTCCAGTGCACGCAATACCTCCCGGATCACGGTGCGGCTGACCGAGTATCGGGCCGCCAGCGCGGATTCCGACGGCAGTCGCTCGCCCACCTGGATCACCCCGGACTCGACGGCGTCCCGCAGATCCCGGAGCACGTAGTCGACGGCGCTCATCCGCTGCCCGACGACCGGCCGACCGGCAAACGCGTCGGTGGAACCCATCTCGACTCCTTCGTCTCACTCGGCTGAGGACGTCACGCTCGCGGCGGACCCCACTCGTCGATTGCGACGTAGGCGCCGATGTTGTCCATCCGCCGCTGCACCGCGGCGATCTCGCGCAAGGCCTGGGACACGACCGACCGTTCGATCGGGGTGAGTTGGTCCCGGGCGAGTCGATCGGTCGGTGCCTGGCCGGCCCGTTGTTGCCGGAGTTGGTAGGTCAACCGCAATCGCCGCAGCACCTGGAACACCTCGATCAGGATTCCGGCCTGCTCGTCCGGCAGCATCTCGGTGCCGGCCGCGTCGCGCAGCCGGTCGACGGTCGGCAACGCGGACGAGCCGACGCTCAGCGCCGCCCAGCGGGCGATGTTGACCACCGGCAGCACGCCCTGCTTCTTGATGTCGAGGACGTCCGGTCGCCAGCCGATCGCCGACCGCAACGGGTGCGGCTGCGCGCGCTGGGACAACGACTCCTGCAGCAGCAGCCGCATCGTCCCCGGGTGCCGGCGCAGGTCGTGGAAGACCCGGTTGACCTCCGTCAGGCCGGGATCGCCGTAGATCGGCCGGCCGTCGACGAGCAGTGACGTCATCATCGCGCCGTTGTCCTTCTCCGGCGCCGCCATCCACTCGAGTGCCGCGGCCCGCCACCCGGCGTGGCTGCGGGAGAACAGCGGGTTGGCCGGGGTGGTCCCGTGCCCGTCATGGCTCAGCCCCGCGGCGTCCAGCACCGCGACAACCTCACCGAAAGCCGCGCGGTAGGCAGTGATCTCGGGCTCGCCGGCGACCTGCTCGTCCAGCGCGACCGCCGAGTCGACATCCGAGCTCAGCACCGCCTCGCGCCGCCCGTTGCTGCCGAGGGCGAGCCAGGTGAAGGCGTCCGGGTCGAGTTCGGGATGGGAGTCGAAAACCAGCCCGATCGACCGACGGACGACCGTGTCGACGATCGCCGAGTGCAGCAGCACGACCTGGCCTGGATGCAGGCCCCTGGCCAGCAGATCGGCGACCACCGACGGCAGCCGGCGGGCCCGCTGACACAACTCCTCGATCGTCGCGGCGCGGCGGACCTGCTCGTGAATCGAGATTCCCGCGGTGCTCGAGGACACCATGAAGTCACGGGGACCGACGGCGCCGCGCAGGGTTCCGGCGCGGTCGGTCACCAACACCACGTCGGCCTGCCGATCGAGCAGGAGCAGCAAGGCCGCCGCCGCGGAATCACCCAGCACCACCGTCGCCGGGTCGGTCACCATGATGTCCGCCGCGGCGCGGCCCTGCACCCCGTCGGCGGCGAGGGCGCGGCGGATGTCCGCGTCCGTGATGACGCCGTACCGGCCGCCGGGGGTGCGCACGGCCGCATACGGCGAACCCGTTTCGGTCATCCGCCTGGCCACGTCGGTGACCGACGAGCTCAACGCGACGACCAGCGGCGTCGTCACGATGAGCTCGTCCACCGCGGTGTAACCCGCGAGGGGAAGGTGAGGCGGCGCCACGATCGAAACCCTATGTGCTGATCACGCGCTGCCCGGCGTTGGCGGGTCGGGGATCGCATACCCCGACGGGCCGACCGTCGAGTCCAGCGCCGCACGCCAGGAGCCGTCCTCAATGAACTGCTGCAACGCCGAGTTCACCTTGGCAACCATGTCGGTGTCACCCTTGGGGATGCCCACCCCGTAGCGCTCGTCGGTGAACCCCTTGCCGACGAGTTTGAGCTTGCCCTTGTACTCCGGTTGCGCGGCAAAACCCGCCAGGATGACGTCGTCGGTGGTCACCGCGTCGACCTTGCTGGCCGCCAGGGCCGCCACGCAGTCGGAGAATCGCGGGTATTCGACCAGCTTGATGTCGCCGAGAAAGTTCGTCTTCACGTATTCCGAGGACGTCGTTCCGGTCACCGAGCACAGCACGCGGCCACCCAGGGTGTCGGGGCCGGTGATGTCGGTCTCGTTGCGGCGCACCAGCAGGTCCTGGTGGGCCAGGAAGTACGGGCCGGCGAAATCGACCTTCTTCTTCCGCTCGTCGGTGATCGAGTAGGTCGAGAACACCAGGTCGACGTCACCGTCGACGAGCAATTGCTCCCGCTCGGCCGGGTCCGCGCGCTGCCAGGTGATGTTCTCTTTCGGCACGCCCAGTGCCTGCGCGACATAGGTCGCCGCGAGAACGTCGAAGCCGCTGTAGGTGTCACCATCCCGGAACCCCAGACCCGGCTGGTCGAAGGAGATCCCGATGGTCAGCTTGCCGCCCTCGGTGGCCCCGGACACGGTCGTCGGGGTCTTGACCTCACCGCCGGAGCCACAGGCGACCACCGTCACACCGGTCAGCGCGACAATCAGCACCGCCAGGACCCGGCGGCGGAAGGTGCCCATGCTTCGTGTCACCGTTTCCGCCTCTCTCAGGGCCGGATGTCGAAGTAGGACTCGTCCGGCGGAACATCCTTGTGCGCGGCACGATCGTCGGGATCCAGCTCGCCGACGGCGTCCGCGCCGTACCGCGCGCCCTCGTTGGTCCATACGGACTTCATGCGATCGCCGGTGTGCGCCACCACTCTGGGCCGCACGATCAACCAGCCGACCCAGAGCATGAGGGCGATGACCGGGATGCCGAACACCACGACGATGAACGCCGTCTTGTGCCAGAAGTACGGTGAGCTCTGCCATCCGGAGATGCCCAGGCCGACGATCACCAGGGCCAGGAAAACCAGGCCGATGATGCTTGTCCACGGTGAACCGGGCATCGGGAACGTACTCGCCGGGATCACCCCGCGATCGCTGAGCTGTCGTAATCGGAGTTGACAGGCGAAGATCGTGCCCCAGGTGAAGACGACGCCGATGGCCGCTGCCTCCAAAGCGATCTCGAACGCGTCCGGTTCGACGGCGTTGAGCACTGCGCCGAACACGTACACGATCGACGTCATCACGATGCCGGCCCAGGGCACTCCGGACTTGCTCATCTTCAGGGTGAAGCCGGGGGCCTGCTTGGACACCCCGAGGCTGCGCAGCACCCGCCCGGTGGAATACAGGCCCGAGTTCAGGCTGGACATGGCGGCGACGATGAGGATCGCCTGGATCAGCGCACTCATCCAGGGCAGCCCCAGCCGCTCGAACACCGTCACGAACGGACTGGTTCCGGCCGTGTACTCGGTGGTCGGCAGCATCGACACCAGCAGCAGGATCGATCCGCAGTAGAAGATCCCGATCCGGAAGATCACCGCGTTCACCGCCTTCGGCACCTCGCGGCGGGGATCCTCCATCTCGCCTGCCGCCACCCCGACCATCTCGATCGCCGCGTACGCGAACACGACGCCGGACATCACCAGGATCGGCCCGTACCACGAGTAGGGATCCTCGGTCGGCCAGAATCCACCGGGGTTGCTCCACAGGTTGGAGAACCCAGCCGTGTGACCGCCGATGTCGAAGGCGAAGACCACCACGACGATGCCCACCAGCAGGAAGGCGACGATCGCGGTCACCTTGAGGATGGAGGCCCAGAACTCGAACTCGCCGAACGCCTTGGCGGACAGCAGGTTGATCACCAGCACCACCGCCAGGGCGATGAGCACGGTGGCCCAGGCCGGCATGGTCGGGAACCAGAACTGGACATACAGCCCGACGGCCGACAGTTCGGCGATCCCGGTGAGCGCCCAGTTCAGCCAGTACATCCAACCCGTGACGTAGGCGCCGGCCTCCCCGTAGAACTCCCGCATGTAGGAGACGAACGCGCCGGACGTCGGGCGGTGCAGCACCAATTCGCCGAGCGCGCGCATGAGGAAGAACGCGATGACGCCGACGAACGCGTAGCTGACCAGCAGGGCCGGCCCGGTGCTGTGCAGCCGGGACGCCGACCCGAGGAACAGGCCGGTGCCGATCGCCCCGCCGATGGCGATCATCTGCACCTGGCGCCGGTTCAGACTCTGTTTGTAGCCCTCGTTCTCCGCATCCAACGACGAGGGGCCCGACGACGGTGGTCGGGGCTGGGTCTGTGTCACTGCAACCTCCCTCGACGCCGGTCACCCGGCGCCTTCGCTGGCATCAGTCCCACCAGATCGTGTCGGGACTGCGCACGAGCCCCGAACTCCGCTGGCTGGCAGGCTGCCTATCCGGCTGCCTGACAAGTCCAGAATTATGGTTCTCCTAATTGGCAAGGACAAGGCCCTGCGCAAACTCTGTGGTAACAGTCTGGTGAACTCGGTGAACTGCGACAAATCGGTTTAGCACAAGGACAGTCCCTGTTTCGACCAGCCGGCGGGGGGAACCGCGGACCCCGGGTGGCCACCATGATTCCTATCCGCGATTCCTATCCGTGCGGGTCATTCCGGCACGATGATTCCGGCTCCATCATTCGGCGTATGCATCGCCCATTCCGCGATCACTCAGCGTCATTCAGGCTCATTCCGGGTTATTCACGTTGCCAGGGTCATTCGGCGGCGTTGATGTCGGTCACGGACTTGTCCGGGCGAAGCCCGCGCCAACTCGCCGCGCGCAGCCGGCGTTCGCTGGTCCAGTCCGCGAATCTGACCTCACCGACCAGGGTCGGTTCGACCCAGACCGCGTCCGACGCTGTCCTCCCGCGGCACGCTGTCGACCACGGCCGAGGTCTTTCGCTGCAGTGGGTGCAGCGCAGCCATCAGCTGGTCGAGCACCGCGTCGGTGAAGCCGGTGCCGACCTTGCCGGCGTAGCGAAGTCCGCCGTCGTCGGGGACCGCCACCAGCAGCGACCCCAGACTTCCCGCTCGCCGGCCGGCGCCTGGTCGCCAGCCGACCACGACCACTTCCCGCGTCCGGAAGTTCTTCATCTTGAACCAGGTCCGCGATCGCCGTCCGGGCACGTACTGGGAATCGGCCCGCTTGGCCACGATCCCCTCCCACTTGCGGTCGACGCTGCCCTGCAAGCGCGTCGTCCACCGAACCGGCCAGTTGCTCGGGGACACGGCAGACGTCGCCGGACAGCGGCAGCGCCTGCAGGATCCGCCGCCGATCGTCATACTTCTTGCGCAGCAGTGACACACCGTCCAGCCACAGCACGTCGAAAAGCCAGAACTGCACTGGCATCTCGTGGCGCATGCGGGCGATGTCCCGCGCCCCGGCGAGGTTCATCCGCTGCTGCAGCCGGGAGAAGCTGGTGACCCCGTGGTCGTCCAGCACGACGATCTCGCCGTCGAGCACGGCGCTGTGGCCGTCCAGCAGGTCGGCCAGCTCCGCGACTTCCGGATAGGACCGGGTGAAATCATTGCCGGCGCGGCTGTGCAGGGTGAGGCCCGCGCGGACCGACGCGTGGCAACCGCACGAATCCCGTCCCATTTCCCTTCGAACCGCCAGCAGGTGATCCGACGAGATGTCCTGCGGTGTACCGGTAGTGGCCAGCATCGGGCGCAGATCCGAGGGCGGCGCGGGCAGATCTCGCCGGGCAGCGGGCCGATCCTGCGGCGATGGGGTTCATCGGTGGGTCCCTCGCCAGCGGTCTCGTCCTCGACGGGCGGCGGCTGCTGGATCTGCCCCGCGCTGCTGTGTCTGCTGTGACTGTTGTGACTGTTGTGACTGTTCTGACTGTTGTGACTTTGTTCGATGCATCAGCCACGACGAGTCCTTGGTCCGGATCAGCGCGTACCGGCCGCGGGCGCGCTTGCCCTGGAGAATGACGATCACCTCGTCGTCACGCCATTTCTCGGTGACGTACGTGCCCGCGTCCCAGATGGTGACCGTGCCGCCGCCGTACTCGCCCTGCGGGATGGTGCCGGCGAAGTCCGCGTAGTCCAGCGGGTGGTCCTCGGTGTGCACCGCCAACCGGTTCTGCCCGGAGTCGGTCGGCAGCCCCTTGGGCACCGCCCAGGACACCAGCACACCATCCCGCTCCAGCCGGAAGTCGTAGTGCAGCCGGCGCGCGTGATGCTCCTGGATGACGAACGTGTCGTCGTTGCCCTGCGGCAGCGGACCGCTCTCCGGGACGGGTTCCGGGGTCCGGTCGGCGGACCGCTTCGCTCGGTAGGTGTCCAGTTTGCTGCCGTTCTTCGCGTCCCGGTCCGGCGGATCGCTTCGGCCGGCGGACGACGCTCGCGCGCCGCCACGCCGCTTCCCAGATCCCTTGCGGCCACGGTGCTCGGCACCGTCGCAGTCCCCGGTCTCCAAGCCCCGCATGGGATCCGGCGCCTCGGCCAGCAGGGCGAGCACCTCGGTGTACTCCAGGTGCCGCAGTCCCGGGTCCTCGAGTTCGTCCCAGGTGCGCGGCGCGGCGACCGTGGGGTGATCACGCCCGCGCAGCGAGTACGGCGCGATCGTGGTCTTCGACGCGTTGTTCTGCGACCAGTCGATGAACACCTTGCCCGGGCGCAGCGACTTGAGCATCCGGGAGACCACCAGCTCGGGCATGTCCTTCTCGATCGCCTCGGCGGTCTGCTTGGCGAACAGCGACGCGTCATCCGACGTCATCGTCCCGTCGAGCCTGCTGTACAGGTGGATGCCCTTGGACCCGCTGGTCACCGGCACCACCACCGAGCCTGACAGCCGGCGCCGGACCGCGCGCGCGACCTCGGCGCACTCGGCCAGCCCGACGCCGGGCCCCGGGTCGAGGTCGAACACCAGCCGGTCCGGCCGGCCGAATGCCGCTGTCCGGTTCGGCACCCGGTTGTTCCGGCCGCAGGTCGAACCTCGCCAGGTCAAATCTCCATTGCGGCACATGCAGTTCCAGCGCGGCGATCTGACCGAGCCAGGCGAGCGTCGCGGGCGAGTCGACCACCGGGTAGGCCTTGGGCCCGTCGGAGTGCTCGATGACCCGCCGGCTCACCCACGACGGCGTGCCGCGGTCGAGGTTCTTGTGGAAGAACGGCGCGGTGGAAACGCCGTCGGGCCAACGCTTCCGGGTCACCGGGCGGCCGGCCAGGTGCGGGATCATGACGTGCGCGACCTCGGCGAAGTACCCGATGATCTCCGACTTCGTCGTGCCGGTCGCCGGGTACAGCACCTTGCGGAGGTGGGTGAGGTTCAGCCGGTGCCCGTCGAGTTCGACGGTCGCGCTGTCACCGCCCGCCACCGGTGCTCGCCCCGCTCCCGATCTTGGTGATCGCTGACCTGCCTGGTCAGCGCGCCTGGTCAATCGCCTGCCGGAAAGGTCCATCATGGGCACATGCGATCGATCTGGAAAGGCTCAGTGGCCTTCGGTCTGGTGAACGTGCCGGTGAAGGTCTACTCGGCGACCGAGGAACGCGACATCCGGTTCCACCAGGTGCACGAGGCCGACGGCGGGCGGATCCGCTACAAGCGGGTGTGCGAACTGGACGGCAAGACGGTGGAGTTCGCCGACATCGCCAAGGCCTACGAGGCCGAGGACGGCCGGACCGTCATCCTGACCGACGAGGACTTCGCGCAGCTGCCGGCGAACAGCAGCAGGGAGATCGAGGTGTCCAGCTTCGTGCCGGCCGACCAGATCGATCCGTTGCTGTTCGACAAGAGCTACTACCTGGAGCCGGCCTCCACGTCGACCAAGGCGTACGTGCTGCTCTGCCGGACGCTGGAGCAGACCGACCGGATCGCCATCGTGAACTTCGCGCTCCGGCAGAAGACCCGGCTGGCCGCCCTGCGGGTGCGGGACGACGTGCTCGTCATCCAGACGCTGCTGTGGCCGGACGAGGTGCGGGCCGCCGAATTCCCTTCCCTGGACGAGGACGTCACCATCAAACCCGCCGAGCTGAAGATGGCCGGGATGCTGGTCGACAGCTTCGCCGGCGACTTCCAGCCCGAGGACTACACCGACGAATACCGGGTCGAGCTGGAACAGCTGATCGAGGCGAAACTCGAAGGCGGAGAGGCATTTCCCGCACCCGAGGCGAAGGAGGAGGGCGAGGACGCCGAGGTGGTCGACCTGCTCGCCGCGCTGCAGCGCAGCGTGGAGCGGCACAAGGACTCGGGCGAGGATTCGAAGGCCTCCGCCAAGTCCGATTCCGCGTCGAGTGGGTCGCGGTCCAGCGGCAGCCGGTCGGGTGGAACGCGGTCGAGCGGCAGCCGGTCGACGAGTTCGCGGTCCAGCGGCACCCGGAAGTCCTCCCGCAGCAAGGCCGACGCGGAGAAATCGACGGGCACCTGAGCTGAGTTCGGCGGGCGGCGGTCGCGTGTCAGCTGTCAGATCGCTGTCAGATCACTGTTCGCTTCGCGGCGTCCAGCACCACGTCCGCCAGCAGCCCGCGGCGGGCGAAGGACGCCCGCTGCTGATCCGCCCCGGTGCCCGATGCCCGCAACTTCCGCACGGCGCTGTCGACCCAGTCCCATTCACTGTTGGCCCGCAGGGTGGGTTCGAGATGCCGGAGCATGTCCTCGACCAGCGACCAGGCGGGAACCGGCGTGCCGACCACCGGATCCACCAGGTCGCCGGACAGCCCGGACCGGGACGCCCGCCAGGTGGCGGCCCGCAACATCTCCACCCGGATCTCCGGATCGGGCAGCCCGTCCGCCCACTCGCCCGCTGCCGTGTCGACCAGCGCCCTGGCCAGCACGGCGATGAGCACGGAGTCGCCGACGTCGGTGCACACGTCCGGAACCCGGATTTCCAGGGTGGGATAGCTGGCGGACAGCCGGGCATCGAAGTAGATCATCCCGTCGTCCAGCGCGGTGCCGGAGGCGACCAACTCGTCGATCGTCCGCTGGTAGTTGGCGACGTCACCGAAGCGGGCGGTGGGCCCTGCCGTCGGCCACATCCCCCAGGCGATCGTGCGATAGCTGTGGTACCCGGTGTCCTCGCCCTGGTAGAACGGCGAATTCGCGGACATCGCGGTGATCACCGGCAGCCAGCGGCGGATCCGGTCCAGCACCGCGACACCCTCGTCCGCGGAGTCGATCGCGACGTGGATGTGCTGGCCGCAGGTGAGCTGCTGGCGCGCGACCAGCCCGAAAGCCTCGGTCATCCGCTGGTACCGCTCGTTGACCGTCGGCTGCGGCCAGACCTTGAACGGGCTGGTGGCCAGCGCGACGGCGTGCACGCCGGTGGTGCCCGCGGCCGCCGAGACCGTGCGGCGCAGCTCCATCAACTGCTCGAGCAGCTGGCCCGGCTCGGTGCAGGGCTCCGAGCCGATCTCGGTCTGCTCCATCTTGAACTCGTGATCCACCTGGTGGTCCCGGTCCGTGCCCAGCCATTCCTGGGCCGCCTCCAGGACCTCGGCGCCGGCCGGCACCGGGTGGCCGCTGTCGGCACTGACCAGCAGCAGCTCTTCCTCGACGCCGAACGTCCGCTTTCCCACCCGACCAGTCTGCTGTACTCGATCGCTTGGTTCGACCGCGGGCGGTGCGGGTACTGGCGGTATGTCAGTCTGTTCCCGTGCAGCCTGGTATCGGGTGGGCTGTGCTCGGACTGTCATGCCGGGTGGCCGAATCCGGCGGCACGGACGGACGCACGTGAACGGATCTGCGGGGGGCAACGATGGTCGCTGACAATGCCGATCATGGCGGTGGGGTCGGAGCGGCGCAACGCGGGCTGGAGTCCGATTCCGGCGAGTTCGTCCGGGATTCCCGCTACATCACCGATCGGATCACCGTCGACGGCCGCGACGGGTGGCCGGTCGAGCCCGGCCGCTACCGACTGGTGGTCTCCCGCGCCTGCCCGTGGGCCAGCCGGGCGATCATCGTCCGTCGCCTGCTCGGGCTGGAAGACGTTCTCTCCATGGGTGTTTGCGGGCCCACCCACGACGAACGGAGCTGGACGTTCGATCTCGACCCCGGCGGCGTCGATCCCGTGCTGGGCATCGAACGGCTGCAGCAGGCCTATTTCGCGCGATTTCCCGACTATCCGCGGGGCATCACCGTTCCGGCGATCGTGGACATCCCGACCGGCGGTGTCGTCACCAACGACTACCCGCAGATGACGCTGGACCTGTCCGGCCAGTGGACCCGATTCCATCGGGACGGCGCGCCGGATCTCTACCCGGAGGCGCTGCGAGCCGAGATCGACGAGGTAGCCGATGTTGTCTTCCGGGACGTCAACAACGGTGTCTACCGTTGCGGTTTCGCGAAGTCGCAGTCCGGCGTACGAGCAATCGTTCGAGCGGTTGTTCGCGCGGCTGGACTGGCTCTCCGACCGGCTCGCCACCCGCCGGTACCTGGTCGGCGACACCATCACCGAGGCCGACATCCGGTTGTTCACCACGCTGGTCCGGTTCGACGCCGCGTACCACGGCCATTTCAAATGCAACCTGCGGAAGCTCACCGAAATGCCGGTGCTGTGGGCGTACGCCCGAGATCTGTTCCAGACGCAGGGTTTTGGCGACACCGTCGACTTCACGCACATCAAGCAGCACTACTACCGGGTGCACACCGGCATCAATCCGACGCAGATCGTCCCGGTCGGACCCGATCTGACCGGCTGGCTCGATCCGCACGACCGCGCCGACCTCGGCGGCCGGCCGTTCGGCAACGGCACTGCCCCCGGGACCGCTGCGCCGACAGCGAGGTCGTGCCCGCCTCGCACACGGTGCCGCCGCCTTCACCGCATCTCGAGTGGCTGAGCGGTCGACTCCAGCACGCTGAGCCACAGGTCGCCATCGGGGGCCACCTCGTTGCGTTCGGAGACAACGATGTCGATCGGGACGTGGACGAACCGATTGTGCCGGCGGCCGACAACCATGTCGGTCCGGCCTGCCATCCCGGCGTGCGCCGCGGCCTGGGCCAGTCGCACGCAGTAGACGGAGTCGTGCGCCTTGGCGGGCACCGAGCGGATCGAGTAGCCGGGCTTGAGGTACTTCAGGGTCAGTTCGCGGTTGATGGAGGCGTAGTGCCCGACGATCTCGGCCTCCAGGAAACGGCCGATGTCCCCGAGCTTGCGGTTGCCGGAGGCATCGGTGCCGGTCTGCGCGTCGCTCATCAGGTCCTGGCCGGCGCCCTCGGCCACCACGACCACTGCGCTGC
The DNA here is from genome assembly GCA_963709895.1 of uncultured Actinomycetota bacterium. Taxonomy (GTDB): domain Bacteria; phylum Actinomycetota; class Actinomycetes; order Mycobacteriales; family Nakamurellaceae; genus Nakamurella. The sequence goes on from CAVPYD010000030.1 coordinate 218,089, forward strand.
CGCGCTCGGCCACCCTGCGCTCCAGCGCGGCCAGGAATCCCGACTCGCCGTACAGCGCAAAGGGAACCTCGGGGATGAGCACGAAATCCGCGTGGTGATTGGCCAGCGCCGCGTAGCAGGCGATGAACCCGGCGTGCCGGCCCATCAGCTTCACCAGCCCGACGCCGTTGATCGCCGACTGGGCCTCCACCTGGGCGGCCGCGATGGACTGCGCCGCAACGGTGAACGCCGTCTGGAATCCGAAACTCTGTCCGATGTAAGGGATGTCGTTGTCGATGGTTTTCGGGATGCCGATCACCGCGATCGGCAGATCCCGGGTGCGGGCCACCGCGGCGATCTTGCTGGCGCCGCGGATGGAGCCGTCACCGCCGATCACGAACAGGATGTCGACGCCCAGCTCGACCAGCCGGTCGACCATGATCTCCGGGTCCTGGGCGCCGCGGGAGGTCCCCAGGATCGTGCCGCCCTGAGTGTTGATCTTGTTGACCCGCTCCGGGGTGAGCTCGATCGGCGGGTAGTCCAGCGCCGGGTTCAGCCCCGCATAACCGTTGCGGAACCCGAGCACGTCGTTGATCCCGTAGTGGTTCTTCAGCTCCATGACCAGGCCGCGGATGACGTCGTTCAGGCCGGGGCACAGTCCGCCGCAGGTGACGATCCCGACCGTGGTCGCGCCCGGCGGAAAGAACAGCTTGCGGCGGGGGCCGCCCGGTTCCAGCGTCGGCACCTGCTCCAGCGGCAGCCCGTGCGCGGCGAGCAGTTCGATGGTGTCGTCGAAGAGCACCCGGTCGTCCTCGTCGACGTAGTGCTCGTTCGTCCGCCGGCCACCGACGTACTTGGCCAGCGTCGAGTCATGGCGGCACTCCCCGAGCTGCCGTACCCGCAGGTCATCCAGCCTCACCATGACTGTCAGGGTGCTTGGGTGGTGTGACCGGCATGTGTCAACCGCGGAAACACTCGCCCCCGCGCCGCCCCACTACTCGGAGACGCGGGTGAGCACCCTGACCAGCGAGGGGTCCTCGGGGGTGGAGGCGAAGCCGAAGCGGACCGGCGGGGTCACCGGGCGGAGCTCGCCCAGTTCCTCGCCGTCGAACCTGGCGCTGACCGACTTGATCCGGTGTAGGTCCATCGCCGAATACCACTCCCGGCGGCCGCCGCCGGCGCTGCCCCTGGTCCTGACACCGTCCATGGTGACCCGGGCGATCGGGTCCTGCAGCGTCGTCCACCAGCGTGCCCTGGCGAGCCCGCGGGGCACCGCGGTCAGCACCCAGCCGAGCGGCGGCCGGCCACCGAGATCGAAGGTGAGCGCGAGTTCGTCGGTCGACACCATCCACTTCCTGCCGTCCCGCACCCGCAGTACCGGGGTGACCCTGACCTCGTCGAACTCGTAGGTGCCAGCGATGAAATCGGCGAGTTCCTGGGTCGGCGCGAGCAGGATCCGGTGCCCGTCGGGTCGTTCGATCATCACGTCGGTGACGGACCCGTACGGCGAGAGCGGCCACATGCCCACCACCAGCCGGGTACCCGATGCGGTACCCATGCCGGCGATGGCGCCGTCGAACTGCAGCATGCCCACACGGTAGCGACATCGCTCGGCTGGTCAGCATCCGGCGGCGGCGGTCACCATCACCGCGCCATCACCACGCCATCACCAACAGTCGCGACCTGCTCGCGGACGATCCCGCTCGACCTGCCCGCTGCCGGCTACTTCGCCATCGAGTCGACGGGCGTCACCACCACGTGCCGCACCGGTATGTCGTACGTGCTGCGGGCCTTGTCGACCACGCCATGACGCAACCAGGCCGAGTGCGCCTCGGGGTGGGTGGAGATGACGATCCGGTCCGGCGAGAACTCGGCAACGGCATCGGCCAGCGCGTGCAGTGGTCGGTGATCACCGAGTTCTCCATCGGCGCGCAGGCCGTCGGCCCGCAGGATCTCCAGCGTTGCGTCCAGTCGCGCTTGCGCGGCCCTGGTGGTCTCCTCCCACACCCAGACCGCGCCGGTGTGCTCCGCCTGGCCGGTGTCGACCGGGTTGGCGGGCACGCAGACGAAATACTCGGCGCTGCGCTCCTGGTCGATGCTGCGCAGCTCGTCGAGCAACTCACGAGCCCCGACCGTCTGATTGGCGAGCACCAGCACCCGGGTGGCGCCCGCTTGCGGTGCGTCGTCGAAGTCCTTGCCGACCGACCCGCCCCGCCACTTGGTGACCGCGTACAGCCCCAGCACGACGGCGAACGCGAGCAGGCTCAGCAGCAACTGCGGGCGAACCGATTCATCGGTGTACATCAACACCAGCACGGCGAGCATCGCGACGATGGTGGCGATGGTCAGGAACGGGTAGAGCCACATCTTCACCTTGAGGTCTTCCGGCTTGGTCCGCCGCCGCAGCACCAGCTGCGACACCGCGATCAACAGGTAGACGAACAGGATGATCGCGCCGGAGGAATTGAGCAGGAAGGCGAACACGGTGTCCGGGGAAACGGCAGCCGCGATCACGCACAGGAACCCGACGACGGTGGAGACGAGGATGGCCACCATCGGGACGCCCCGGCGATTCACCGTGATGAACGAGACCGGCGCCTCCCGCCGTGCGGCCAGCACGAAGAGCATCCGCGACGCCGTGTACAGGCCAGAGTTCAGGCAGGACAGCACCGCGGTCAGCACCACGGCGTTCATCACGTGATCCGCGTACGGGATGCCCATCGCGGTGAGCGCGCTGACGTACGGCGACGCACCTTCCTCGTTCGAGTTCCACGGCAGGATGACGCACAGCAGGAAGATCGACCCGACGAAGAAGATGGCGATCCGGGTGATCACCGAGTTGGTGGCCTTCGCGATCGATCGCGCCGGATCCTTGGATTCGGCCGCCGCGACGGTGGCGATCTCGGCGCCGACCATCGAAAAGATGACAACCACGATGCTGGCGAATATCGCCCCGGGGCCGAGCGGGAACAGGCCGCCGTGCGAGGTGAGATTGGAGAAGTCCAGGTCCTTGTTCGGCCAGATGCCCAGCACGTAGAGCGTTCCCAGCACCATGAACGCCACGATCGCGAACACCTTGATGCCGGCGAACCAGAATTCGAACTCGCCGTACGATCGGACCGAGGCGAGGTTGGTGGCCGTCATCAGCACCATCAACCCGAGGGACAGCAGCCACAGTGGCGCGTCCACCCAGTAGGTGATGATCTTCGCCCCGGCCACCGCCTCGAAGCCGACCACGATGACCCAGAAGTACCAGTACAGCCACCCGACGGAGAACCCTGCCCAGCCGCCGAGGGCCCGACGCGCGTAGTCGGCGAAGGACCCCGTCGACGGGCTGGCCACGGCCATCTCGCCGAGCATCCGCATCACCATGATGATCAGCACTCCGGTGATCGCATAGGTCAACCAGGCCGCCGGGCCGGTGTCGAGGATGACCAGTCCCGAGCCGACGAACAGACCGGCCCCGATCACCCCGCCGATCGCGATCATGCTCAGATGCCGCTGACTCAATCCCTTGTGGAGCTCGGCAGGCGCTGCACCCATGTGACGCTCCTTCGCTCGCTGCGGGTCGGGACGCTTCCACGGCACCGCAGGTGGCACTGGAGTCACCTTGCACCGCACGAACGGGGGAGGCAAGGATCGCAATCAACTCGAAACACTCGGCACGACGGCGCCGCACGGCGATTCGCGGTGCTGACCGGGTGATCGGAATACCCCGATCAGGTCACAACGGGGGGCGTCACCCTCGTGAGAGCATCAGCTCAGGGACTGCCCGGACAGGGCGAACAGCACCAGATCCGCCGCAGCCACCGCAATGACCAGCGTGAACAACGCCCGGCTCGTCGGCCGGCGCAGCCCGATGAGTACCCCGGCCACCGCGACAAGGGCCAGCACGACAGCCGCGACCCAGCGCCACACCGTCAGCTCCGCGCCGGACCCGAAAAGGATCACCATCGAGGCGGCGACCAACAGCACCGTGCAGCCGACGGCGCTACCCCTGGCGCCGAGCCGATGCGGAAAGCCGCGCACCCCCGTCGCGGCGTCGTCGGTCAGATCGGGCAGCACGTTCGCGAGGTGGGCGGACACCCCGAACAGCGCACCGCTGATCATCGCCCACGGCGCCGGCCAACTCGGTGCCGGCAGCGCCAGGGTGGCAACGGCAGGCAGGATGCCGAAGGCGACGGCGTACGGCAACCAGGACAACGCTGTCGCCTTCAGCCCGAGGTTGTAGGCCCAGCCGCTGGCGGCCACCGCGATCGAGGCCAGCCCGGCCGCCCAGCCCAGGCCGAGCGAAGCGATGACGCAAACGACGAGCGCGATGACCGCGGCGACCCCCACCGTCCGCGGGGTGACGGACCCGCTGGCGACCGGCTTGTCCCGGCGCTGGCTCGCCCGATCCCTGGCCGCATCGATGCTGTCGTTGGACCAGCCGATGGACAGCTGGCCGGCCAGGATCGCGACGACCAGCAGCAGGCCGCGCGCGGCACCCAGCCCGGCCAAGGCGGCGAGGCCGGCGCTGATCGCCGTCACCGCGACGGTGGGCATCGGGTGGCAGGCCAGCGCCAGCGCCCGCGCCGTTGCCGCAGCCCCACCGACCCCGCGAGGACCGCCCGCCGCCCCGTCCGTCGGACCGGGCGCTGCCGGATTTCCCTGCGGATCCACCGGTCGAATTCCGCCCTTTCCAGTTCCACCGAACAGGACAAATCACGCCAACTGATGACACGTCTTTGCGCAGAACGTGTCTCGCCGAGGTCGATTTCGGCGAATACAAACCGACACGTTCTGTCCGGTTCTCCTCGCTCCGTCAAGAATCGCCTGGACGCCACCGTACTGTGGCGTGCATGACGTCCCTGGCGGCGGTACACGCCGTACTCCCGCCTCATCGCTACCCCCAGGACAAGATCACCGAGGCGTTCGCCGAGCACGTGCTCGGCGCAACCAAGGGCCACGAGGTGGTCCGGCGCATCCACGCCAACACCAGGGTCGGCAGCCGCTATCTGGCCCTGCCCCTGGAGCAGTACAAGGAGCTGACCAGCTTCACCGACGCCAACAACGCCTACCTCGAGGTCGCGGTCGAGTTGGCCGTCGAGGCCATCGGCGGCGCGCTGGAGCAGGCCGGGATCGCGCCGGACGAGGTCGACGTCATCTTCTCCACGACGGTCACCGGACTCGGGGTCCCCTCGCTGGACGCTCGGATCGCCGCCCGGCTGGGATTCCGGCCCGACGTCAAACGCGTCCCGCTGTTCGGCCTCGGCTGTGTCGCCGGCGCGGCGGGCATCGCCCGCCTGCACGATTACCTGCGCGGCTGGCCCGACCATGTCGGGGTGCTGCTGTCGGTCGAGCTCTGCTCGCTGACCATCCAGCGCGACGACACCTCGATGGCGAACCTGGTGGCCAGCGGACTGTTCGGCGACGGAGCGGCCGCGGTGGTCGCCGAGGGCTCGGCCCGCGCCGAGCGTCGCGGAATCATCGGACCGACGATCATCGACACCCGCAGCCACCTGTACCCCGACACCGAGGGCGTCATGGGCTGGGACATCGGCTCCCAGGGATTCAAGATCGTGCTGACGGCCGAGGTCCCCGACCTGGTCCACCAGTACCTGGGGGTGGACATCCGGCGACTGCTCGCCGACCACCAGCTGACCGTGCAGGACGTCGGGCGCGTGGGTCTCCCACCCCGGCGGCCCGAAGATCATCGAAGCCATCGAGGACGAACTCGGCGTCGGCCCGCAGGCCCTGGAGATGACCTGGCTGTCCCTGGCCGAGGTGGGCAACCTGTCGTCATCCTCGGTGCTGCACGTGCTGCGGGACACTTTGCGCGACCGGCCGCCGCCGCCCGGCAGCCCGGGGATGCTGATGGCGATGGGCCCGGGATTCTGTTCTGAACTCGTCCTGCTCAGGTGGTGAGGCTGTTGTGATTCCCTCTACGGTGAATTCCTCTCTGGCGATCGCCTACACGCTGTTCGTGCTGGCCGTCGGTGTGGAACGACTGGCCGAGATGGTGGTGTCCAAAAGGCACCTGACCTGGGCACTGGCTCATGGCGGCAAGGAATACGGCTTCGGTCATTACCCCGCCATGGTGGTGCTGCACACCGGTCTGCTGGTCGGTTGCGTCGTCGAGGTGTGGACGGTGGACCGGCCGTTCCTGCCCGTTCTCGGTTGGACGATGGTCGCGCTGGTGCTGGCGTCACAGGCGTTGCGCTGGTGGTGCATCGGCACTCTCGGTCGGCGTTGGAACACCAGGATCGTGGTGATCCCCGGCCTGCCCTTGGTCGACCGCGGACCGTACCGCTGGTTCCGTCACCCGAACTACGTGGCCGTGGTGGTCGAGGGCATCGCCCTGCCGATGGTGCACACCGCGTGGATCACCGCGGTGGTCTTCACGGTGCTCAATGCCTGGCTGCTGCGGGTGCGGATCAAGGCCGAGAACGCGGCGCTGACGCTGGCTGCGTCGGACGCTGCTGCACCGACCTCCCAGGCACCGGCCACACCACGGACCTCCGCACCATCGTGATCGACCTGCTGGTGGCCGGTGCCGGACCCGCCGGTTTGGCCACCGCACTGTTCGCGGCCCGGGCCGGCCTGGTGGTGACGGTCGTCGACCCGCGGCCAGCCCCCATCGACAAGGCCTGCGGCGAGGGCCTGATGCCGGGTGCCCTGCGGGCGCTGCACGAGTTGGGCGTCGATCCGCCGGGTTACGACTTCCTCGGCATCGGCTATCGGGACGGCCGGAACACCGCGGAGGCCCTGTTCCGCACCGGACCGGGGCGAGGCGTCCGCCGCACGGACCTGCAGACATCGCTGCTGGCGGCGGTGCGGGCCAGCGGGGTGCCGGTACTGCAGCGGGCGGTGTCGACCATCGAGCAGACTGCCGCATCGGTGACGGCCGCCGAACTCACCGCCCGCTACCTGGTCGCGGCCGACGGGCTGCATTCCCCGATCGCCAGGGCCCGCGGCCTGGTCCGCCCGCCGGTGGCGTCGAGAAGACCGCGCTGGGGGCTGCGGCGGCACTTCGAGGTGGCCCCATGGTCGGATCTGGTGCAGGTGCACTGGTCGTCCACGGCCGAGGCCTATGTCACCCCGGTGGCTCCCGGGCTGGTCGGGGTGGCCGTGCTGAGCAGCGCCAAGGCGCCGTTCGACGACCAACTGGATCGCTTTCCGGAACTGGCGGACCGGCTGCGCGGTGCGCGCGCCGGGCCCGTACGCGGCGCGGGTCCGCTGCGGCGGCACACCAGCACCCGGGTGGACGGCAGGGTGCTGCTGGTCGGCGACGCGGCGGGGTACGTCGACGCGCTGACCGGAGAGGGCATCGCGGTGTCGCTGGCCTGCGCGAAGGTGCTCGTCCAGTGCCTGGCCGCCGGGAATCCCGAGCGTTACGAATCGCTGTGGTTGCGGGAGTCGCGTCGGTACCGGACGCTGACCAGCTCGCTGCTCTGGGCCAGCGGTCGACCGGAACTCCGGCGCCGCTTGGTGCCGGCGGCACAGCGGGTGCCGTGGGTGTTCGGCGCCGTGGTGGGCCAGCTCGCGCGCTGACAGCCGGCCGCACGGACCGCTGCCGCAGCCCAGGTCGGGTGTCAGTGGTCGTCGCTAACGTGGGCGACGACCAATGGGATCGCTGAGCACGCTTTGCTGGGCCGATTTTGCTGAGCACGGTGTGCCGGGCAATTACTGAGCAGGGAGATGACGAGCAATGGACTGGAAGCTGGAACTGGTCGCTGTCCCGGTCACCGACGTCGATCGCGCGAAGTCCTTCTACGCCGACAAGGTGGGTTTCAACGCCGATCACGACCACCGGGTGTCCGACGAGATCCGTTTCGTGCAGCTCACCCCACCGGGATCGGCGTGTTCGATCGCGCTGGGGACCGGGGTCACCGATGCCCAGCCGGGTTCGGTCCGGGGGCTGCAGATGGTGGTCCCCGACATCCACGCCGCGCACGACGAGCTCACCGCGCGGGGCGTGGAGGTCAGTGCGGTCCAGGAGTTCCCGTGGGGTCTTTTCGTGTTCTTCGACGATCCGGACGGCAACAGCTGGGCCGTGCAGCAGCTCGTTGCACGCAACTGACGTTCGACCGCTCCCGAGGCCGGTCCTGACACCTCACAAGGGTCAGGGCCGCCCCTCATGCATCCGCTCGACCACGGAGACGACCCTGCGCTGCCGGGTCTCGGCGGCCTTTGCGCCCTCGATGGCCAGCACATGGCGGAGCCTGTTGCTGTACGACAGACCGTCGAAGAAGGCCCTGGCCTGCGGATCCGCGTCCAGGGCGGCCGCCAGATCCTGCGGAACGGTCACCTCGCGGGGCTGTGTGTCCAATTCGATGTCGACATCGACCTCGTCGCCCGCCGCCACCCCGGCGGCAGCGCGCTGCTCGGCGCTGACCGGGAGCATGAACACGCCGCCCATCGGCGCCACGCTGCTGCGGTAGGTGTGACCGTTGATGGTCACGGTGACCGGCGGGCGCTTGCCGCCCCCGAGACCGTCCACGACCTCGGGTGGGACCTGAATGCCGGTCGCGGTCTTCCCGGAGAGCTTCACCGTCGCGTGGAATCTCATGGGTGGCAGTATGGCAAGCCGCGACGACCAGGGACGGTTCAGCGGCCGCCGACGGCAGGGATCGCCAATGAGAGCGCCGACGAACCGTCGACGACCATCAGGCCGCGCGCCGCGAACTCGCTGATCACCTCCTCCACGTCGGCCAGGGACAGGTCGATGGAGTACCGCTCCCGTACCGCGGCCGCTGTGATCGGGCGGTCGGTGCAGCCGAGGTAGACCTCGGCGATCGGGCCGTCGAAGGTGTACGTGCCTTCGCTGCCGACATGACGGCCGTCGTAGATCTGCAGGAACCCGGGCGCCGACCAGTACCTCAGGACGGGCCGCCGATCCTGCGTCCAGGCGTCCCGCCAGTCCTGCACCGCTTGTCCAACCCCGGCGTACGCCCGGTCCGGCAACGGTTCCGCCAATTCGTAGTCGAAGAAGTAGGCGACCTTCTCGAGATCCGTGGACGACGGATACACATAGCTGTAGCTGCGTTCCGGAGATCGAGAGCGCATCCTGAACGCATCATGGTCGGAATAGAGCGGGCTGAAGCGCTCCATCCAGATCGGCCCGGCGCTCATCGGTGGCTGCAGGTGAACCACATGCGGGAGCAGGCCGGCTTGCTCGGCGTAGTCCTCTTCCGATTCACCGGGAAAACCCCACAGAATGTTCCAGGACACGGTGATTCCGTAATACTGCGCCCAGCGGAGCAGGTTGATGTTCTGGCCGGCCCGAACACCTTTCCGCATCAGGGTGAGGACACGCGAATTCAGTGATTCCAGACCTGGCTGGATCCGGGTGATCCCCGCCTGCGCCATCAGCTTGAGTTGCTCGCGGGTCAGATTGGCCTTGACTTCATAGAAGATCTCGTAGTCGGCACGGCTTTGCACCAATGCGGGCAGCACCGTCCGAAGATGCCCGACATCGATGATGTTGTCGACCGCGTCGAAGGAAAAGCTGCGGTATCGCCTGGATTGTTCGGCCAACTCCTCGAGCACCCGAGTCGGTGTCTTCGATCGAAACGCCATGCCGATCCCGTTGAGACCGCAGAACGTGCAGTGGTGCTTCTCGCCCCACCAGCAGCCGCGGCTGGACTCGAAGGGGATGCGCACGGCGCGATGGGCCCGGCCGTCGATGACGCCGAGCTTCTCCGCACGCCGGAAGTACTCCTCGTAGTCCGGTATCGGCAGCTCGTCCAGGCGCGCGAAGGGCGGCTCGGGCGGTACCGCAACAACATGACCGTCCACCCGATGGGCGACCCCGGGCACTGCACCGGGCTCGCCTCCGGCGGCCAGTTCGTCCAGCAGCCGGGGGAATGCCAGATCGCCTTCGCCGATGACCGCGTAGTCGATGACGTCCACCGTGCGAACGAGTTCCATCCCCATTTCGCCATCGAAGTTCGCACCGCCGAAGATCGTGACCAGATCGGGGAACTTCGCCTTCAGGCGCCGGGCCAAGGCGAAGGACGCGGCGTTCTGGGAGAACGTCGAGCTGAAGGCCACCACCCGTAATTCGCCCCAGGCAATGTCCTCCACCAGAGCGTCGAGATAGTCCGGAACGTCGTGCGACCGGGTCGTGACCAAGCTGTCGCGGACCTCGGCGGAATGTGCTGGATCGTCCAGGTCCAGTTGATGTGCGAAATGCTCGAGCAACTGATCGTCGGGGTCGGGCGCATCCGGACCGAAAGCCTCGACCGAGAACAACCAATCGCCGACCTGGATGCCGCGGTGCTGAGCCAGGCTGTCGTAACGCTCGATACCGATGCGGGCCGCGAAGTCCAGGTTGGCGTGCAGAGTCGTCACCGGGAATCCCCGCAAGGTTCCTATCGCGCTGAGCAAACCCAGTTGAATGGACGGGCCGTGCGCGTCCATGAACGGCATGGAGACGATGAGCGTCGGGCACTGCGAACGTTCCGCCGCGGTCGCGGTGCGGAATGTCGAGTCACGACGAGTGCGCGGACCCGGCAGGGCGAGCGGACTGATGGCCATGCGGGGCGCCCCGTTCTCTGCACCGGACCCGGCGGCGCGTAGCGCCGACCCGATCGTTTCCGGTCGCTGCACTCGTGGATGACAAGGCCGAATGTCAGCACCGCATTCCGTCGCCAGGCCCGGACCTGACGACGGAACTCAACGGCGGTTTGCGGAGCCGATCGCGGACGTCAGTGGATCCCACTGCAGACAGTAGTGATCGCCTTGATGGCCGGGTCGGTCCCGCCGACCGCGTAATCCGCCCCGGCGTGATAGGAGTCGCGGAATTTCTTGTGTATATCACTCGTGCTCAACGAATCTTTGGCGATATCCAGGGCGGACGCGAGTATCGCTATTTCTCCGTCAGTGAGCTGTTTCTTCAACTTCTTGAGCTTGCGCGCTAGGCTTGCCGCGTCTTCTTGATTCCAGCTGTCGGGCATCTCGGAGTCCTCCCCCTGAAGCGTCACGTGGCGTGCGCGTAGATGTCAGTCGTACTCGACGTGGAAAGAATTGGCAACCGCAATTAACCCGCGGGACATGACCGTCGACGGCTTTCGCCACTGAAACCGGCGGGTGAAATCAGCGGTCGGAAGGCGCGCGGCCCGCGAGACTGACCGCTGCATGTGCAACGTTGTTCAGTTTGGTGTCGACGGCTGCAGCCTCAGAGTGGCCCAGCTGGCGCAGAATGGTCAGCGCCCTTTGCCAGACCCGGGCCGCTGCCGCGTGGTCCCCGGAAGCGTCGTGCGCATCACCGAGGTGAGCCAACGAGTACGCCTCGCTGTACCGATCGTTGAGCTCGAAATACAAGGCGGTGGCCTGTTCGAAGGCGGTGACACTGAGGTCGAAATGACCGAGCCGGTAATGGGCATATCCAAGGCTGTCGAGCGTTTCAGCCTGACCGTAGCGGTAATTTGTCGACCGTTGGAGTTCCAATGCCTGCTCGCAGACGGCGAGCCCTTTCTGCTCCTGGCCGAGCCGAATGTGGAACCAGCCAACGGCGTTCATCGCGCGGCCCTCGCCGACGTCGTCACCTGCCGCCCGGAACAGCTCGAGGGCCTTTTCCGCGTGCGCCAGACCGTCGCGGCAGTGGTCCTGCTTGTCATGGATCGCAGCCACATTGCGATGTGCGTGCGCCTGGCCGATGGGATCATCCAGTCGTCGATACTGGTCGAGGGCAAGCCGAAGTTGGGACAATCCCGCTTCGAAGTGCCCGAGCCGGCCTTGGGCAACCCCCAGCAGGCGATGGGCCACCGCGATGGCGTGCCCATCGTCGAGGCGATGAGCGGACTGCACCGCGGCTTCCTGTGCATCCGCGAAATCATGCCAGTGACCTTGATAATCCAGGTAAGGCGACAGCGCCCAGGCCAAACGATGGACGTGCGCATCGAATCCCAATTCCACGGCCTGCCGCAGGCACGCCAGTATCACCTCGCGCTCGGTCACGAACCAATCCAGTGCTCGATCCTGGTCTCCCACCTCGGCGAGCGCGGCAGCATGGTCATGCCCGGCGAGGGTGATCGCGTCCTCCTGATGGGGATAGAGGACGCGACCTGCCTTGTCGGCCGTGTACAGATAGTGCTGGAGCACCCGGTCGGAGGCTGCCCGCCGATCGGCCTCGGCATCGAGCCGATCGGTCTGCTCCGCCGCATAGGCCCGCAACAGATCGTGAAAGGCGAATCGGCCCGGCGCGCTTTCCTCGACCAGGTGGGCGCCGGCCAGTTGTCGCAAAGTGCGCCGGGCGTGCGGCGCCGGGACGCCGGCCAGGCTGGCGGCCGCGGGGATGGAGATGCTCGGGCCCGGATGCCAGCCCAGCAACCGGAAAATCCGCTGGGCCTGCTCGGTCAGCCGGTGATACGACCAGGAGAACACGGCACGGACGTTCGTCGCGTCGTCATCGCCGTCGAATGCGTCCAACAATCCCTGCGCTTCCCGCAACTCGGCGGCCAGGGCGGTGAGCGGAAACCCCTTGGGCATCACCGCCGCACGCGCGGCAACGATGGACAGCGCCAACGGTAACCTCGCGCAGGAGATGATGATCTCGTCGACCGCTCGCAGATCCTCGGTCAACCGCTGCGCACCGAGCCGGCGTTCGAGGAACTGCCGCGCTTCCGCCATGCTCAGCAGGTCGACGAACAGCGAATGGGCACCTTCGGCCGCGACCAGCCCGGTGAGCTGGTTTCGGCTGGTGACGATCACGGCGCTGCCCGGTGATCCCGGCAGCAGCGGGCGTACCTGATCGGCGTCCGCAGCGTTGTCCAGCACGATCAGCAACCGGCGTTCGGCGGTGAGGCTGCGATAGAGCGCCGCCTGCGCGTCCAGATTCGCCGGAATCCGTTGCGGCGGGACCTCGAACGCGTCGAGGAAACCGCGAATGGCATCCGGGGTCTCCATGGACGGACCACCCGGATCGAACCCGCGCAGGTTCACATAGAGCTGGCCGTCGGGGAAACGTTCCTTGATCCGATGTGCCCACTGCACCGCCAACGTCGTCTTCCCGACCCCAGCTGTGCCGGCGATCATCGCCACCAGCACGCTCTCCGCGGCGCTGGCCGTGAGCAGCGAATCCAGCTCGCGAAGTTCGCCGCTCCGGCCGGTGAAATCCGCCATGCTGTGCGGGAGTTGCGCGGGAATTCGAGCCTCGGGGACATGGCTCAAAACCTGGACCTCGACGGCCGGCGGTGCGTCCAGCGCAGCATCTGCGGAGAGAATGTGCTGGTGCAGGTCCTGTAGCTGCTGGCCAGGTTCGACACCCAATTCGCGCTGAAGGTAACGCCGTATGTCTCGAAACACCGCCAAGGCTTCGGCCGCCCGCCCGCAGCGATAGAGCGCGAGCATCAACAGCCCACGCAGCCGTTCGCGCAACGGATACTCCGAGACCAGTTGCTGCAGTTCGGCTATCAGGTCGAAATGCCGTCCAAGTGACAGGTCGATGTCGACCCGTTCTTCGATGGCCGCGATCCGGCGCTCCGCCAGGCGATCGCGTTCGGCGTCCAGCAGCGGGCTGCTCAGGCCCTCGAAGGCCATCCCACGCCACACCGCAAGGCCGTCGTGCAGTGATCGTGCCGCGGCCGGCAGGTCGCCGGCCGCCCGGGCGCGACGCGCGGAGTCGACCGCGCCGACAAAGACATCGAGATCAAGGCCACCCGGGACGACGGTCAGCAGGTACCCAGCCTGCGTCCAGGTCAGCAATGCGGGACCGCCGGCCGCCCGCTCGGGCTCGAGCGCTCGGCGAAGCCCCGACACGTGCTTCTGCAAAAGGTTCACCGCGTAGGTCGGTGCGTCCCAACCCCAGATGGCCTCGATCAATTGCTGCCGGGATACCGGCCGGTTCGCGTGCAGCAGCAAGGCCGCGAGGACAACCCGCTGCTGCACGGACCCCAAGGCGACATCGACCTCGTCGCGCCGGGCGCGCAGCGGGCCCAGCACGTCGAAGTGGATGCCCTGCCCCCCGGTGGCGCTCATCACCGCCTCACGTTCAGGGGTCGACCGCGGATTTCCGCCGACGAACGCCTGGCCGATGTCGAATGCGCCCGGGTGGACCCGGACCCGACGGCACCGCGAAAGCCGGCCTCAATTCCGGTGGGCGGTCCAGTGCGCAGTCCAGCGGCCACTCCAGCCCCTGCCATCACTGTTGGGTCATGGTTCTCCGGCATCCGTCCCTCCCCCGCCGCCAGAACCAACGGTCGCGCTCAGAAGTCATCGACATCGGTCAGGAGCAGATGATCCCACGCCCCTGCATTGGCACTTTCCGACCACGGGCATGCCGCCCGTGCACGGCCCACCGCAATCCGTGAGGCGTGCCGTCGATACACCCGGCGCCGGGTGCATCGACGAGGCCGGAATTCCGCCCCAGCACGACCTGCCCCAGTACGACCGGCACAACACCCGCCAGCTCGTCCCATCAGCAGCACGCCAATCAGGAGAACGTCATGCCACTCCCGATCCGTTCCGGTTCCGCCGAATTGGCTGCCGACGATTCCCCGGCCGTCAATCCGCCCGGTTCGACGATTCCGGCCGCCATCCAGTCCGGTGATCCGTTGGCCGACGTGATCGAGGCCGCCGTTGCCGGGAATCAACGCGCGTGGGCAACCCTGTACGGGCGTTTCGCGCCGCTGGTGTCCACCATCTGCCGGAGGTACCGCCTGGCACCCAGCGACGTCGAAGATGTCAGCCAGGTGGTGTGGATGCGCCTGGTGCAGAACCTCGGCCGGCTCCGCGAACCGCGGGCGCTGCCAGGGTGGATCGTCAGCACCGCCAAGCACGAGGCCCTGCGGGTCCTGGAGGTGCGCCGGCGCACCGAACCCGCCGACCCGATGATCGACTCACGATTCGACGCCCGGCAGGCCGCAGCCGGTGGCGCGGAGGTCGACGAGCACCTGCACCGCCGCGAGCAGCGACGGGCCGTGCACAACGGACTCCGTCAATTGCCGCCGCACCATCAGGAGTTGCTGATGATGCTGACCGCTGATCCGCAGATTCCCTACCAGGAGATCAGCCGCCGACTGGGCATTCCCACGGGCAGCATCGGGCCGACCAGGGCGCGTTGCCTGCGCAAGCTTCGCGACACATCGCAGGTGCAAGCGTTGCTCGCCAGCTAGCTCCGACCGCGCGGACCGCGCCGGCCCAGCCGACCGAGCCGGCCGGATCCGGGCTGGATCGGGGCTGGATCGGACTCACCGCTGGTCGCCGGCGGTGCCCACGCTGAGGGGTCGTGGGCACCGCCGGGCAGTACCGGGCAACGATGGACCGCGCTGGAAGCATGCCGACGCCGCACTGGGTGACACTGGTCGGATGAGCAGTCAACCTCCGCGCCGCCTTGCGGGTGTCGTCCCTGTAGTCGTCACCACGGCCGGTCTCACCGCCGCGCTGGCCACCCTGACCGGCCTCACCCGCGCGACCCGCGGCCTCCCGGAGGCCATCGGTGCCGGGTCCGCGCAGATCGGCCCGACCGCGGTCCGGTCACCACACTTCGCCGATGGCACCTTCCACAACACCGAGCCGAGTCACGTCCTGGCTCCCGGTGAGGCAGTCTCGATGATCCCTGCGCTGATCAGGCACCGCGGTGCCGGGCGCCCGCCCGGGCCGGTCCCGCTGATCACCAGGCGTCCCGCGACCGTGGCGGGCGAGCTGGCCGTCACCTGGCTCGGACATGCCACTGCCCTGATCGAGGTCGATGGCCGGTACGTGCTCGCCGACCCGGTGTGGGGCGAGCGGGTGTCGCCGTCGCTGGCGATCGGACCGGCGCGGCTGCACCCGGTCCCGCTGCCTCTGACGGACCTGCCGGTGCTGGACGCCATCGTCATCTCCCACGACCACTACGACCACCTCGACCTGCCGACCGTGCGCAGCCTGCTGCTCTCCCAGACCGCGCCGTTCCTGGTCCCGCTCGGGATCGGTGCCCACCTGCGCGGTTGGGGGGTGCCGGAGGACCGCATCGTCGAACTCGACTGGGACGAGCAGCACGTGGTGGGTGAGCTGACACTGACCTGCACGGAATCGCGGCACTTCTCCGGCCGCGGGCTGAAGCGGAACCCGACGCTGTGGTGCTCGTGGTCCATCGCCGGTCCGCGGCACCGCGTCTACTTCGGCGGGGACACCGGTTACACCGCCGCCTTCGCCGAGATCCGCAAGCGGTACGGCCCGTTCGACATCACCGTGCTGCCCATCGGGGCCTACGGCGACCAGTGGCCGGACATCCACCTGAATCCTGAAGAGGCGGTGGCCGCGCACGCGGATCTCGGCGGCGGTCTGTTCCTCCCGATCCACTGGGCGACCTTCGACCTGGCGCTGCATTCCTGGGCCGAGCCCGTCGAGCGACTGCTCACCGCGGCCGGGTCGGCGCAGATCGCCGTGCCGCGCCCGGGTGAGCGGGTCGCCGGCGACGACGCGCGGAGCCCGGACGGCTGGTGGCGGCAGTTGGTCTGATGCGAGTGGGCGATGTGAGTGGGCGATGTGAGTGGGCGCGGCTTGACCAGATCTGCCGCTACCAGATCCGCAGTTACCAGATCTGCACCCGGTCGGCCGGGTCGAGCCACAATCCGTCGCCCGGCCGGACGTCGAAGGCCTGGTGGAACTCGTCCAGATTGCGCACCACCTGGTTGCACCGGAATTCCGCCGGGGAGTGTGGGTCGAGGGCCAGCAGCCGTAGCACCTCGGCGTCTCTGATCTTGGTCTGCCAGACCCGCGCCCAGGACAGGAAGAACCGCTGCGTGCCGGTCAGGCCGTCCACCGCCTCCGGCTCGGCGCCGTCCAACCAAGCGGTCCGCCAAGCCGTCCGCCGAGCCGTTCAACGAGATGCGCCAGGCCTGGTAGGCGATGCCGAGACCGCCGAGGTCCCCGATGTTCTCGCCGACCGTCAGCGCCCCGTTGACGTGGTTGCCAGGGGCCTGCGCGGGTTCGAGCACGTCGTACTGGGTGATCAACTTCTTGGTCAGCTGGTCGAAGGCCTCCCGGTCGGCGGGGGTCCACCAGTCGTGCAGCGCGCCGCGACCGTCGTACTTCGATCCCTGGTCGTCGAACCCGTGGCCGATCTCGTGCCCGATGACGGCACCGATGGCGCCGTAATTGACCGCGTCGTCACCCTCCGGGTCGAAAAACGGCGGCTGCAGAATCGCCGCCGGGAAAACGATCTCGTTCATTCCCGGGTTGTAGTAGGCGTTCACGGTCTGCGGCGTCATGAACCACTCGTCGCGATCGACCGGCGAGCCGATTTTCGCCAGCTCCCGCTGCAGCTCGAAAGCTGCTGCGCGGCGGGCATTCCCGGCCAGATCATCGGGCCTGACGACCAGGCCGGTGTAGTCACGCCAGCGCGCCGGGTAGCCGATCTTCGGGGTGAACGCGCCGAGCTTGTCCAACGCTCGCGCCTTGGTGTCCTCGCTCATCCAGGCCAGGTCGACGATGTTGACCCGGTACGCCTCCAGCAGGTTCGCCACCAATTCGTCCATCCTGGCCTTGGCGGCCGGCGGGAAGTGGCGTTCCACGTACAACCGGCCAAGCGCTTCGCCCGCTGCCATCTCGACGAACCCGACGGCCCGCTTCCACCGCTCGCGCAGCTGCGGGGTGCCGGACAGGGTGCGGCCGTAGAAGCCGAAGTTCAGCTCCACCAAAGCGGCCGGACCGAACGGCGCGGCCGACCGGATCACGTGCCAGGTCAGCCAGTCCCGCCACGCCTCGATGCGGTCGTCGGTGAGCAGTGCGGCCAACGCGGAGAGGTACTCCGGCTGCCGGATGACGGTCTGTTCCAGCAGCGTCGCCGGGCCCTCCAGCCCGGACAGCCAGGCGTCCCACAGCGGCGCCGGCAGCAGCGCGTCCAACCCGGCCCGGTCCTTCGGGTTGTAGGTCTGGGTGCTGTCCCTGGAGCGCACCCGGTCCCAATGGCCCGCGGCGAGCTCGGTCTCCAGCGCGATCACCCTGGCCGCGCGGGCCTGCGGTTCGGACACGCCGACCAGCTCCAGCATGGCCGGTACGACCTCGGCGTAGGCAGCGCGGATCGGCGCCTGCTGCTCGCCGGAGTAATAGGACTCGTCGGGCAGCCCAAGACCGCCCTGATAGATGTTCAGCACGTACCGATCCGGGTCGGCAGGGTCGGAATCGATGTTGATCGCGAACGCACCGCCGATCCCGTCGCGCTGCAGCCGGCCCAGCAGCCGCAGCAGGCTCGCGGTGTCCGTCACACCATCGACAAGCGCGAGTTGCTGCTGGATGGGCGCGGTGCCCAGCCGCTCGACCGTCTCGGTGTCCATGAAGCTGCGGTACAGATCCCCGATCAGCTGCTCGGGCGACCCGGCCGGCGCACCATCGGCGGCCAACCCGGCGGCCTCTTCGACAATCGCCTTGCTGTCGGCCTCGGCCGCGTCCCGCAGCCGGTAGAACGCGCCGTCCATCGACCGGTCGTCCGGGATCACAGCCTGCGCCAGCCACTCGCCGTTGACGTGCAGGAAGAGGTTGTCCTGAGCCCTGGCTCGACCACTTGCCGTGCCCTCGGCAGGTAGTGCGGAACTCTCGGTCGGCGCGGCTGTCATGCGTTCTCCTTCTGCTGATCGATTTCCGGACACGACGCTACCTGCGGCCGGCGCCGGGTTTCGATCGCCGGTGGCCGTTCCCGCCGGGTTCGGCGCGGCGTGCTCATCCGGAGGTGGCGTCCAGATGCTGCAGCAGGTCGTGCGCGGCCAGCTCGACGTCCTTGTGCCGCCATTCGGCAGCCCGGTAGACGCAGGCGATCAGCCCGGTCCGGTGAATCCGGCGGAAGTCTCCGTACACGAAGGCGTACCTGGCCTTGGTCTCGTCATTGGCTCCGTCGGTGAGGCCGAGATGCCAAGCGGCGTAGTCGTCCCAGCCGTGCGAGTCGAGGTAGGCGTTCTGCGCCGCGGCGTCGGGCTGCACATCGCCCCAGTCGCTGTCCAGCACGTACTGCTTGGCGTCGATCAGCGCTCGCGCCTTGTCCACCGCACGCTGGTTCAACAAGTACTTGGCCATCCCCGCTCCCGGTGAGGTGTGCAGTTTCCTGGCGTTGCCGGACGCCAACATGGTGGCACGTGGCTTTCGGGTGTTCGCCGATCCGGTCGTCAGCTGGGTGTGCGCAGCGACGTCGGCCGGTCGACGTCGCTGTCCGGAGTCCAGGCCGGGTCCCGCCCGCTCAGCCCGATGGCGCGGTCCAGCAGCGGAGCGTCGTCGGGTACCGGTACCACCGGACCGAACATGGGTTCGCGCTGAGCAGGTTCGGTGGACGCGGCCAGCAGTGCGTACGACCCGCGCTCGCCGGACTCCCCAGGGGCAAACGGCTGGCCGGTCGCCCTCGCCAAATCCCAGCCGTGCACCACGAGCTCGTTCAGCGCGACCTGCCCGGCGATCGGCGCCGGCAGCGTCACCCCGCCCGCCTGGGTGATGCCCTCCCAGGCGGCCGGTTCCCGCCAGGCGGCGGCCAGCTCGTCGAGCTGAGCGGGGATCGCGGACCGCCACTGCGCCGGGAGTTCATGGGTCATGTCGGTGGGTGCGGTCGCTGTCGTCGGGCCCAGGTCCTTCCGCGCAGCGTCCCGGAACGCGACGCTCAACCCGAGCAGGTGGAACAGCAGGTCCCGCACCCGGTACTGCGGGCACGGGGTCGGCGCAGTCAGTTGATCGTCGGCGATACCCGGCAGCAGGCCGGCAACGGCGCGGGCCACCGGCTGCAGGTCGTAGATGGTGGACAAGGGCTCTTCCTTCGCGGTGCCGCGGCGTGCTCGGCGACGGGTGTGCAGACGGGTGTGCTGACCGCGGAAATACGGCCACCGTCTCGGACTGCCGTGCCCTTCGAACCTCATCGGTCCGGCCGAATTCACGAACCGAGATCATCACATTGTCGAGGTCACCCTCATCGAGCCCGACTTCACTGTCCGGGAGCCTCCTAGAATTCACCCTGTGCGCGGGGTGCAACCGCCCAGGTGATCACAGTGGACAGAGAGTCGACCGATGCGTGAAGTCCGGCTGATGCTGAATGCCGCCGATCTCGCTCGCGTTCGCCTGCTGTCGTCGGCCGATCCGATCGAAGAGACCACGCTGGCCGCGCATCGGATGTCGACCTTGTCCAAGGACCCGGTCTACGGACAGTGGGCGCGCGACACCGCCGCTTCCCTTGGTCCGGCCGGCGCGGCCGTCCTGGACGTGATGGACTCCGCCTTCGTCCAGGTCAGCGACCTCACCCGGTCATGGCCCGATCCGGGCGCGTCCTTCGGAGAATCCCTTGACGGCATCCTTTCCTCGCCTCGTTCCGTCTGGCGATCGGAAATCGACCAGATCATGTCCCACGACATTCCCCCGGGACCGGCCGCGGGACTTGCCGAAGGGAACGTCAGCGCACTGAAGAATCTCGGTGGAGCACTACAACGCTTTCACCAATCCGCGCTGGCACCGTATTGGAATTCCTTGGACGCCCGGGCACGACTGGCCCGCGAGGCGTTGGCCCGAACGTTGGTCGACGACGGTCTGGCCGCGCTGCTGAACGGGCTGCATCCCGACGTGAGTTGGCGGGATCCGGTGCTGACCATTCGCATCCTGAAATCCTGCCCGCCGAACTGCGTGCACAGCCGGATCAGCACCAACATGGGACCGTTGCAATTCGCTGCCGAGGGTCGCGGACTGTGGCTGATGCCGTCGATATTCGCGGGCACCGTGACGCTGCGGGTGCCGGACCGCGACGAGACCGAGCCGTTCCTGTTGACCTACCCGGTCGTTTCCGATTTCACCATGTTCGTTCAGGGTCGCCCGGCGGCCAGCAAGTCGCTCAACGACCTGATCGGGATCACCCGGGCACGCCTGCTGCTGGCGCTGGTTGATCGCACCCTCAGCACGTCCGAGCTCGCCAGGGCCGCGAGCGTGTCGATCTCCTCGGCGAGCGAGCACGCCACCGTGCTCCGCGAATCCCGACTCCTGGCGTCCATCCGGATGGGCAACCGGGTCGAACACAGCCTGACCATGCTCGGCAGGGCGCTGGTCGAGTCGGCCGCCCGCTGACCGGTGCACGCCCACCCGCGTCCCGGAACCCGCCGTCAGGATCACGCCGCCTCCCCGACCGTCCGGCCGCAATCTGACCGCAGGAATACCTGAACGGCGCTGGTGGCGCGGAGTTTCTGCAGGCAGCGGGCGCGGGTCGGTCCGATGCTGCCGGGCGGCATGCCGAGCGTGCTGCTGATCTCCCGGTAGGACACCTTGGGCTCGGCGTGCAGCAGGATCAACAGCTGCCGGTGCTCGGCGGTGAGTTCGGTCAACCCGTCCCGGACGGCCCGGTCGCGTTCCAGGCCAAGCAGGTCACGATCCACCCCGGCCTCGTCGAGACGCTGCGGGTACAACCTCACCAGGGTCGCCGGATCCATCGGTTCCACCCGTCGGGCCAGCGCCAGGACCCGAAGTGCTTCACGGTTCGTCGTGGTGCGGATCCATCCCGGCAGTGCTCGGGGGTCCCGCAACCTCTCCAGGTTTTCGAACAGCCGAAGCCACACCAACTGGCTCACGTCGTCCGCATCGGCCCGGGAGAGGCGGTAGCGGAAGGTGATGGACAGGACCAGCGGCGTGCAGCGCCGGATCAGCGCGGTCCACGCCCCCGGGTCGCCGCTGCGCACCGCTGCGACCACATCGGCGAGATCGATCCCGGGCTGCTCGTGCCCAGCATCCGGCCGCTCCGGGTCTGGGTCCGGACCCGGATCTGCGTCGTCGTCCACCGTGAGCTCCCTCTGAGTCAGACCGCGCTCAACGACGCGACGGGCGCGCGACGAACCACCACCGCGCTCAGCGCGGCCGACCCGGCGGGATTTTCCTGGGGCGGCGGCTCGGACACCGCCGGACGCTCCATCCGCTCCTGGTCAGACCGGCGGAGTCGAATTCTCGCGCCCATGTTCGCCTCGCGTTCTGTCGACGAGTTCGTGCCTGCCAGCCGCCATTCAGGCAGCGTCCACGTCGGCCGAACCCGCCGACAAGGACTTTCGGCCACGAACGAAACACCCGGCATGAACGCGTCGAGCTGCTCTGCCACCCGGGTCCAAGGCGGGGCAGCTCGACGTGACCGTCAGAAGCCGAGCAGGGTGGTGCCGTACCAGGCGCCGCCGGAGCCCGGCTCGGTCGGCGTGACGTAGGCGATGGCCCGCCCGTCCGATCCGGACTTGAGGGTCAGCGGGACGAAAACGCGCTGCCCGCCGGTGCCCTGATTGTTGACCAGGATGCTCGTCGGATTGCCCGACCCGGCGAGCCGGAACGTGGTTGGCCCTGGTGGGTTCACCCGCAGCTCGATCCAGGCGACCAGAGTGCGGTTGGCACCGAGATTCCTGAAATCGAACCAGACGATGCTGCCGAAGAAGGTGCCCGGATTCCAGCGGAAGCCGATCTCGGCGGTGTCGCCCGCGATGAACCACTGCGGCCCGCTGACCGACATCTGGGCGCGCCCTGCGACGAACGGCAGCCGCGGGCTGGTCTGCGCCAGGGTGGCCGCACCGGCCGGGACCTGCATCGCCTGTGGCGTGTAGATCCGGTCCGTGGTCTGGTTCGGCAACAGACCCTGCGCACGGAATTCCGCGATCAGGTCCCGGTTCGGGTCGGTGAACAATTCCTCGATGTTCTCGATCGCCTTCGTCACGGCTGTCAGATCCCGTAGAGGCTGGTGCCGAACCAGGCGCCGCTGTGCCCGGTGAGGCTGGGCACCAGATAGGCGTAGGCGCGGCCGTCCGACGTCGCCGTCATCGCGAAGGGGATCGAGACCCGTTGTCCGGCAGTGGCTTGATTGCTGACGACCGTGGTCGACGGGTTGCCGGTGCCACCGATGGTGATCGAGGTGGACGCCGGACCGAACACCTGGACGTCGAAGAAGGAAATCAGCTTCCGGTTGGCGCCGAGTCCGAAGAAACTCACGAACAACGCGGTGAATTCCCCGGCCCGGCTGCGGAGGATCATGGTTCCTGCCGAGTCGTTGGTGTAGAACGACTCCGCGTTGGCCACCGACAGGCTCGACCGGCCGGGCGTGAAGGTGTGTTTCGGGTCGAGCTGGGCAAGCGCGGCGAAACTCGGCTGCTGCTGGGCGTCGGCGGGTGTCCACCGCGCCTCGGTGGTCGAGTCCGGCAGCAGCTGCTGCTCGCGCAGCAACCGGAACGTGTTCTCGTCCGGCGCCGCGATGAGGTCACGGGTGCGGTCAGTTGGGGTCGACACGGTCGTCATGTCAGGCGCTCTCCTGGGGTGAGCCCGTCCGCTCTGCGCGGGTTCGAGCTGGTGTGGGATGAGGAGCCGCTGCGCCGAGTGGTCGGCGTGACCTGGCCATCAGCGGCAGCGTTTCCGGGAACATCCCAAGAGTCCTCTGCCGCGGTCACGGCGACCTCCGTGACCGGTACGGATCTGGCGCAGGACCGGTACGGAGCGGGCCGCCGACTACTGGTTGATGCGTCGCTGGCCGGCCGTGATCCGCCGACGGCCGACGCCGGGGCGCTCGTCGATCACCGTCGAGCCCGACGATTCCGGGCATCCGTGGTGTTGATCAGCGCATCGTCACCGAGCTGCCGACAATTGGTGGGCGCCGAGAACCGCAGCACAACTGCGGCAGTTGAACGTCCGGGTCACCCGGTGCAGCGGATTGCCGGGGCTCGCGTTTCGCTGGTGGTCGACGGACTCACGGCAGGCACAGGTCGAACACACTCCCGCGCCGCAACTGGCACAGACCGCGACCGCTTCCCGGGTGATGCCCTTGTCCAGGCAGTCGTAGCAGTTCATGACGGTCTCCCTTCCTCGGTGGTGGTCACTGTTCATTGCTGGCGCGAGATCGCGGCTCCCGAGGCCTGTGCCGGAGATGGGGCAGCGGTCTCGGTGATCCAGCCGACCGACCACAGATGGTCGTCCGCGGGCTCACCGCCGGCCAGGGCGAATTCGGTCAGTACATCGGCCAGCCGGTCGCGATCGGACGCGGACATCCGGCGCAGGATGGCAGCAATGGACCGGCGCCGCCGGTGCATCACCGAATCGACCACACCGGAACCTGCGGTGGTCAGATCGAGCACGAGATGGCGCCGGTCTGTAGCGTTCTCGTGCCTGCTCAGCAGCCCCAATTCGACGAGTCGATCACAGGTGCGAGTCGCATTGGAGGGGTGCACCCGCATGGCTTCCGCCAGAGCGGTGAGATGCATCGGCCCGCGGCTGGCGATGATCACCAACGCTCTCAGCTGGGTGATGGTAACCGCATCGTCGAGTGCTGCGATCGATTCCGCGGTGACGCCCACCAGGACCCTGGACGCCGCCAGAACGGCGTCGACCTGATCGTCGAACAAATCCTGCTGGATCCTGGCCTTGCCTGCCATATGCTCAGTGTTCCGCAATCATTGCGCGGACGCAAGGAGTTGGCCGAAACGACCCATCGCCTCGCCCGCTAGGACAACCGGCGCGGATCCGCCGGCAGCCGTGGGTTGAGCAGATGGGCCACCAGTGCGGTCCACCCGGTCTGGTGCGTCGCACCCAACCCCTCACCGGTGTCCCCGTCGAAGTACTCGCTGAAGGTCGGGTGCGCCGACCACAGCGGGTTGTCGGTCGCCTCGATGCGCTTGCCGTCCGCCGGCCGTCGGCCGCCCACCGGCCGGAACAGCGCAGCCAGCCCGTTGTCGATGACGTCGGCCGCTTCCACCAGCGTCTTGACATTGCCTGAGCCGGTGGGGATCTCGATGGTGAACGAGTCGCCGAAGTGCCGGCCGTAGGTGCGCAGCTTGTCCGCCAGCAGCACGTTCACCGGGAACCAGATCGGGCCGCGCCAGTTGGAATTGCCACCGAACATCCCGGTGCGCGACTCACCCGGTTCGTACTCGATCGACACGTGTTGACCGCCGACCTGCGCCGTCACCGTCTCCCTGGCCGCCGCGGACAACGAGCGAATACCGAAGGGGGACAGGAACTCCTCGCTGTCGAACAACCGGGTCAGGATGCGCCGCAGGCGTTCCGGGTCCAGCAGGGACAGCAGCATCCGCCGCTCCCCCGGTCGGGACCTGGACAGCAACGGGCCCATCAGCGCCGGCCGTCGGCGCTGCAACCACCGCAGCCGACTGGTGACGTCGGGGCAGTCCTCGGCGATCCAGGACGGCACCTCCGTCGCGCCCAGGATCGGCAGCAAGCCGACCATGGAGCGCACCCGCATGTGCTGCGCCTTGCCGTCCGGGTTGACCAGCACGTCATAGAAGAAGCCGTCATCCTCGTGCCAGAGCGACATGTCATGCGAGCCGAAGGTGTTCATCGCCTTCGCGATGGACAGGAAATGCTCGAGGAACTTGGTGGCCATCTCGTCCCACGCCTGGTCGTGCCGGGACAGCTCCAGGGCGATCTTGAACATCTGCTGGCAGTAGAACGCCATCCAGCTGGTGGCGTCGGACTGTTCCAGCCGGTAGCCGGGTGGCAGTTTCGCGGAACGGTTGAACAGCCCGATGTTGTCCATCCCGAGGAAGCCGCCCTCGAAGATGTTGGACCCGTCGGCGTCCTTCCGGTTGATCCACCAGGAGAAATTCAGCAGCAGCTTGGTGAACACCCGGATCAGGAAATCACGATCCCGGTAGCCGTCGATCCGGTAGACGTGCCACGCCGCCCAGGCGTGTACCGGCGGGTTGACGTCACCGAATTCCCATTCGTACGCGGGCAGTTGGCCGTTCGGGTGCATCGACCATTCCCGGCACATCAGCACCAGTTGTTCCTTGGCGAAATCCGGGTCGACATGCGCCAGCGGGATCGCGTGGAAAGCCAGGTCCCAGGCGGCGAACCAGGGATACTCCCATTCATCGGGCATGGAGATGACGTCGGCCAGCGCGAGCTGGCCCCAGTGCGCATTGCGCGCCGATTTGCCGCGACGGGAATCGGGCGCCGGCGATTCGGTCGGGTCGCCCTCGATCCATTCGTCGACGTTGTACCGGTAGAGCTGCTTGCCCCACAGCAGGCCGGCGTAGGCGCGGCGGGCGACGTGCCGATCCTCGTCGGACAGATCGGGATGGATGACCGTGGCGTAGAACTCGTCGGCCTCCCGCTGCCGGTCGGCCAGCACCGCGTCGAAGGCCGGGCCGAAGGTGTGCCGATCCGGTGCCTGCTGGTTCAGCCGGAGCCGCACCTCCACCGTCTCGCCCGGCTCGATCTCGCCGAGGTCGTACCAGAAAGCCGCTTTCGTGCCCGAGTTGGCCGGGTTGATCGCGCGGACGTCGCCGCGCACGACCCGGTTGTTGATGCCGTCCTTGGTGTATTTCGTGACATTCTTCGCGGCGCCGAACAGCTCCACCGCGTTGGTCTCGTTGTCGCAGAACAGCACCTCGGCGCTGCCCTCCGCGGCCAGGTAGTAATAGCCGAGGAATCCGTGCTTGCACTCAACGGCCTCCAGACCGCCGACGAAAAGGGTCGGCGGCAACAACTGATGGATGGTGCTGCGCCGGCGGTCCCGGCCCCAGGCCCAGGTGTTTCGCAGCCACAAGGTCGGCAGGATCGTCAGCGGCGCGGCTTGCGGTCCGTGGTTGGTCGCCGAAATGACGATGCAGATGTCGTCGGGTGCTGGCCTTCGCATAGGTGACGGTGACGTCGAAGAAACGGTCGTCGTCCAGCATCCCGGTGTCGCCGAGTTCGTATTCGCGCTCGTCACGACCGCGCCGGGCGTTCTCCTCGCGCAGTTTCCGGTACGGGAATTCGGCGTGCGGGTAGCGGTAGAGCCATTGCATCCAGCTGTGCGTCGGCGTGCCGTCGATGGCCCACCAGTACTCCTTGGCGTCCTCGCCGTGGTTGCCCTCGTCGTTGGTCAGCCCGAAAAGGCGCTCCTTGAGGACGGGATCCTTGCCGTTCCACAGGCGACAGGCCGAAGTTGATGAAGCCGAACCGGTCGCTGATCCCGCCGAGCCCGTCCTCGCCCCAGCGGTACGCCCTGGCGTGCGACTGGTCGAAGGTGAACGACGACCAGGCATCGCCGTTGGCCGAATAGTCCTCCCGGACCGTGCCCCATTGCCGCCCTGACAGGTAAGGCCCCCACAGCCGCCACGCACCGTCCGGGGCGGGTGATTCGGCCAACCGGGCGTGTTCGGCGGTCGGCTGCTCCGACGTCGAATGATCGCGGGCGGCTTGCGCTGGGGGCGGGTCGTCCTCGGCCGCGGTGGTCACCGGGTGGCTCTGGGCGGGTCGCTGGTCCGTCACCGGCCAAGCTTGCCACCCAGCTCATTTCCGCCGCGTTACCAGCTGGGGCCGGGCTCAACCACGATGCGCCCGTGTCCTGCGTCACCATGTCGACGCCGCGGGTCGTACCAGGCCCACCGGCCGCTCTTGCGATCATGACCGGAGGCCGATCGGACATCGGCCGGACGAAGGCGGTCGGGGGACAGGCGGATGCTGGCGGGCGGCGCGGTCGAGGGAATCGCTGCAGGTTCCGGCGGCGCTGCGCCGGTATTTCGGTGCACCGGTCCCCGAGTCCCACGGCAGGACGTCCACCCCCGGCCGGTGGCTGCAGCACAAGCACGCCGGCCCGCACGGCAGCCGGATCTACGACGTCTACCTGCCCGGCCGGACTCGATCCGCGGACGCCGGTGCCGCTGCTGCTGCTCCTGCACGGCTGCCGGCAGGGCTCCGTCGACTTCGCCGAGCAATCCGGGTTCACCCGCGCCGCTGACGCCGAGAGCTTCGTGGTGGTGGCGCCGCGGCAGGAGGTGCGGCACCAGTTCGGCCGCTGCTGGCGGTGGTACGACTCCGGGCACCAGCAGCGCGACCTGGGCGAACCGGCGCTGCTGGCCGGCATCGTGGCCGAGGTACTCGGCCCGGACGCCGATGTCCGCATCGACCGGCGCCGGGTGTACGCGGCCGGACTGTCCGCCGGCGGCGCGATGGCGCTGATCCTGGCGACCACCTACCCCGACGTTTTCGCCGCGGCCGGCGTCCATTCGGCGACCGCCTACCGCTCGGCCACCCAGTCCTTTCGCGCGCTGTCCGCGATGGCCGCCCGCGGCACGGCTCCGCGCGGGGCCACCGGCGAGATGGCGCCGGTGGTGCTGATCCACGGCACCGGCGACCAGGTGGTGCGCCCCACCAACGCCGATCGGATCGTCGCTCAATGGCTCACCTCGCGGGATGACGGCAGAGCCCTGCGCCGGGTGCGGACGCTGGCCAGGACCCGCTCCTTCGTCGTCGACGGTCGGCGCTGCATCCGCACCCGGTGGTACTCCCTGCGCGGCCGCCGGGTACTCGAGTACTGGCGGGTCGACGGTCTGGCCCACGCCTGGTCGGGCGGCCGCGCGGCCGGTGCCTACATCGATCCGCACGGCCCGGAGGCGACCGAGATCATGATCTCGTTCTTCCGCCAGCACCGGCTGCCACACCCGACCAACGGTCCGGACGGTCGGGCGTTCGAGGACCACTTCGGCTGATCCCCGGCTGATCCCGGCTGTGGAGACCCGGCTCGGACGTCCCGGCAGGGGCATGATCGTCGCATGCCGATCCCGACCCGCTCGTTCGCGCACGTCCGACTCACCGTCACCGATATCGAGCGCTCGCGAGCGTTCTACGACGACGTGTTCGGCCTGCCGGTGCTCATCGAACTGCCGCCCGACGCGGATGAGGCCACCCGGGAGCAACTGGGATTCCTGTTCGGCGGGGTCATCTACCGGCTCGGGGATTCCCTGTTCGGTCTTCGTCCGGTGGGTGCTGACCGCTTCGCCGAGGACCGCACCGGGCTGGATCACCTGTGTTTCGCCGTCGATTCCCGCGCGGACCTGGACGACGCGGCCGCGCTGCTCGACGACCGCGGCATCGAGCACAGCGGGGTCAAGGACATCGGCGCCGGTCACATCCTGGAGTTCCGCGACCCCGACAACATCGCGCTGGAATTGTTCGCGCCGAAGCCCGGCTCGCAGAGGTGACCGGCGGACCCGTGGACCAGCGTCAGCGCGTCGCGGCGATCTTCGACCGCGTCGCGGACACCTACGACCAGGTCGGCGTCGACATGTTCCAGCCCATCGCCCGGCGCCTCGTCGAGGAACTGCGGCCGAAGGCCGGCGAACGAATCGTCGACATCGGCTGCGGTCGCGGCGCCGTCCTGCTCCCGCTGGCCGCGGCGGTCGGGCCGACCGGGCACGCGACCGGGCTCGATCTGGCACCGCGGATGGTGGTCGCCGCGACGGAACAGGCGGCGCGGGCCGGGTTCTCGGTGGACGTGGTGGTCGGTGACGCGCAGGAACCCGACCTGCCGAAGCAGTCTTTCGATGCGCTGGCGTCATCGCTGGTGCTGTTCTTCCTGCCCGACCCCGCGGCCGCGCTGCGGGCGTGGCGCGAGCTCCTGGTCGACGGCGGCCGGATCGCGGTGTCGACCTTCGGTCCGTACAGCGAACCGTGGCAGGCGGTCGACGCCGTCTTCGGGCCGTACCTGCCGCCGGGGATGCGCGACGCCAGGACCACGGGCAAGGAAGGCCCGTTCGCCTCCGACGCGGGCGTCGAGCGGCTCCTGTCCGACGCTGGTTTCGCCGAGGTGCGGACGGTCGGTGAGGTGGTTCCGGTGCGGTTCGACGATGCCGATCACTGGCACCGCTGGACGATGTCGACGGGCCAGCGGTTCATGTGGGAGCTGGTGCCGGAGGGTGAACGGGCCGCCGTTCGGGCTCGGGCATCCGCGGCGGCGGAGGACACCCGCAGCCACAACGCCGACGGCCGGATCGGCTTCGACCAACAGGTCCGGTACACCCTCGGGACACGCTGAGGAGCGGGACCCGTCAGCCGCGGGCCTCCAGCAACTTCAGCCAGATCTCGCTGACGGTCGGGTAGGACGGCACCACGTGCCACAGCGTCTCCATGGTGAGCCCGCCGACCACCGCCACGGTCGCGGCGTGCACGAGTTCGGCGACATCGGCACCGACGAAGGTGGCACCGACCAGGGTGTCGGTGCCACGGTTGATCACCAGCTTGGCCCTGCCGACGTAGCCGTCCCGCAGCAGCGAGGTGCCGGCAAAGCCGGCCATGTCGTATTCCACCGTCTCCACGTCCAGACCCGCTGCGCCAGCGGCTTTTTCGGTGAGTCCGACGGAGGCCACCTGCGGGTCGGTGAAGGTCACCTGCGGCACCTTCTGCTCGTCCGCGATGTCCCGGAACCGTCCGCCGTCCACCGGGCGGCCGTCCGCCCGCGCCCCGATCACCGCGCCGCAGATCCGGCCCTGGTACTTGCCCATGTGGGTGAGCAGCGCCCGCCCGTTGATGTCACCGACGGCGTACAGCCAGTGGCCGGGGACGCCCAGCACCTCGAGATGCTCGTCGGTTGTCACATACCCGTGGTTGGCGCGGGCATCCAGATCCACGCTGGCCAGGCCGATGTCGGCGCTGGACGGGGTGCGGCCCGCGGCGACCACCACCTCGTCGACGGTGATCTGCTGCTCGCCCTGCTGGTTACCGAAGAACAGGGCCGCCTCGCCGCCGTGCACGAAGCCCTCGCCGGTGTCCTGCGGTGCGGCCCGATCGACCCGAGATGACCTTGGCGCCCAGCACCACTCGAACACCGTTGGCGGCGAAGGCCCGCCGGACCAGCTCACCGGCGAACGGCTCGTTCTTGCCCAGCAGGCCGGGCGCCGAGCCGATGATCGTCAGTTCCCGCACCCCGAGGCCATTCAGCCAGCCGGCGGACTCGCACGCAACGACCCCGCCGCCGATCACCGCCACCCGCCTGGGTACCTCGTGCAGGTTGGTGACGTCCCGCGAGGTCCAGGGCAGTGCGTCCCGCAACCCGGGCAGGTCCGGCACGGTCGCCGTCGTCCCGGTGGCCAGCACGACCGCGTGCCGCGCGCGCAGCAGCCTGGTCCCGCCGCCCGGTTCGGTGACCTCGACCAGCTTCTCGCCGACCAGAGCGCCGTGCCCGCGAACCACGTCGATACCGGTGTCGTTCGCCCACTTCACCTGCGAGGCGTCATTGTGGTTGCTGGTGAACGAATCTCGCCGGGCCAGCACTGCGGGAACATCAAGGCCGTGGTCGCCGACGATGCTGGACACGCCCGGCATGTGACGGGCGGCGTCCAGCACCTCGACCGGCCGGAGCAGGGCCTTGCTGGGCATGCACGCCCAGTACGAGCATTCGCCGCCCATGAGGTCGTGCTCGACGATGACGGCCGAGCGCTCGCTGCCCTTGATCGCGTACTGGGCGGCGATCTCGCCGGGCGGCCCCCCGCCGATGACGATCACGTCCCAGGTCGTTGCGCTCTCGGAGACCGGCATGACGGAAGGCTAATCGGCGGTGGCCCCCGGACCGTCGGGACGCGTCGAGGCTGGCTTCCGCCGCCGGGTCGGCGATCGTTGCGCGCGCGATCAACCGGGCCTTGACAAGGGGCCCCCGAGAGGGTGGGCTTCCTCCCATCAGGCCGGTAACAGAGTGGTAACCGGTCGTGACGATCCGCACGGACCGGTCGGCCGTGGGAGCACCGGTCGCCACTCGCGAGGAGTCATTCCATGCGGCGTATCCGGCGCTTGCTCGTCCTCACCGTGACCGCGGCGCTGACCGCCACCGGCCTGCTGGCCGTTCCGGCCGGGGCCGCGGCGCCGGCCCAGGGCGGTCCCGGTGCGCTGTCGCACTTCGACCTCGCCCGCAAGGACTGCCTCGGCACCGCCAGGAACCGGACGTCGAAGGTGTGGTTCACCGTCGCCAACGGCGTGCTGTCCGACGTGTACTACCCGACCATCGACAACACCAACAACGAAACCCTGCAGTTCATCGTCACCGACGGGTCGACGTTCACCGACCTCCAGACCCGCGACATGACCTACACCGTCAAGGCTCTCGACGATTCGGGGATGGCCTGCCGGGTCACCTCCAGCGCCAAGAGCGGGCTGTACACGCTGACCACCGACTACTTCACCGACCCGCACCGCGCCAGCGTCGTCATGCGCACCCGGCTGACGCCGACGCACGGACATCCGCACTACCAGCTGTACGCGCGGTTCGACGGCACGATCAACGGCAACGGTGGCGGTGACGGCGGTAGCGGCGATCCGACCAAGGAGAACGGCGGCAAGGACAACGCGGTGATCGACACCAGCACCGGATCACCGGTGCCGGTGTCGTTCGACACCGTGACAGCGACGAACGCCGCCAACCGCGACTACGCGACGCCGGTGTACGCGGCGCTGCGCGCCGACCGGCCGTTCCTGGCCGCATCCAGCGGATACGTCGGCACCCCCAGCGACGGCCTGGCCCAGCTGGACGCCGACCGCAGGCTGACCACCGCTGGACTCGGCGACCGGCGGCAACGTCGTGCAGACCGCCCAACTCGACGTCGACGGGGGACGGCCGGCGACCCTCGCGCTCGGCTTCGGCTCGACGCAGGCCGCGGCCGTCGGCCACCGCGAAGGCCACCGCCGGCGCGAACCCGAGCGCGCTGCTGAACAGCTACCAGCGCGGCTGGAAGGACTACGACAAGCGGCTGACCAGGCCCGCGTCCGGCGTACGGGCTGTCCAGCGACCAGCGCAGGCAACTCGCCCGGACCTACTACCTGTCCGCGAACGTGCTGAAGGCCAGCGAGGACAAGACCTTCCCCGGCGCGGTGGTGGCGTCGCTGGCCAGCCCCTGGGGGCAGGCGGTGTCCGCGGGCGACCCGGCCAACACCTATTTCGGCTCGTACCGCGAGGTTTTCGCCCGTGATCTGTACGAGACGCTTCACCGGCCTGGTCGCCTCCGGCGACGTCGCCACCGCGAAGGACACCGTGCGCTTCCTGTTCACCAGGCAGCAGCAGGTCGACGGCTCGATGCCGCGCAACAGCCTGGTCAACGGCAAGACCGCGCCGGACTCGTTCGGCGTCCAGCTCGACGAGGTCGCCTACCCGATCCTGATGGCCCGCACCGTCGGGCTGACCGGCCAGGCGTTCTACACCGACCACATCAAGCGCGCCGCCGACTTCGTGGTGGCCCACGGCCCGGCGTTCGGCAACGAGCGGTGGGAGGAGCAGAGCGGCTACTCGCCGTCCACGATCGCGGCCGAGATCGCCGGGCTGGCCGCCGCCGGCGCCATCGCCGAGAAGAACGGTGACGCGGCGGGCGCACGGATCTACCGGGCCACCGCCGACCATTACCAGCGCATGATCAAGACCTGGGCGGTCACCACCAACGGCCCGCTCAGCGCCGACCCCTACTTCATCCGGCTCTCGAAGACCGGCGACCCCAACGCCGCCGACGTCTACAACCTCGGGAACGGCGGCCCCGATGCCGACCAGCGCACCGTGATGGACGCGGGATTCCTCGAGCTGCCCCGGCTCGGCGTGCTCCCCAAGGACGATCCGGCGATCTCGAACTCGCTGACCCTCGTCGACCAGGTGATCGGCAAGACCACCAGCAGCGGCCAGGGCTACTACCGGTACGGCGTCGTCCACCCCGGGCACCGAGGACGGTTACGGCGACTGCAATGTCGGCGACGCGACCAGCTGCACCGTGCAGGGCAAGCCATGGGCGGGCGTGTGCGGCACGCAGGGCCAGAACCAGGGCTCTGGCCACCTCTGGCCGGTGCTGTCCGGGGAACGCGCGGAGCACGAGGTGGCCACGGGTCACCGGGCGAACGCCGTCGACCTGTGGGCCGGGATGGCGGCCACGGCGTCCGGAGTCGGACTCGTCCCCGAGCAGGCCTGGGAGAACGACCCGCTGGCCGCTTCGCCGTTCGGCACCAGGGCCGAGTGCGCGTCGATCGGCTTCGAGAACGGCAAGGCGGCGGGCAGCGCGTCTCCGCTCACCTGGTCGGCCGCTCAGTTCGTCCGGCTGTCCACGAACATCCGCGCCGGACGGATCACCGAGCAGCCGAAGGACACCACCGTCCGGTACATCACCCACACCCAGGCCGGAACGACGGTGACGCTGACCGCGCCGGAGGATCAGCACGGTCGTCGCCAGCGGGCCGGTGACGGTGACCGGAACAACCGACCCGAACTCGACCGTCGACGTCGACGCGGTGAACACCGACATCGACGGCGCCGCAACCACTGCCAGCACCACCGCCGACGCCGACGGCGCGTTCTCGCTGAGCATCACCCCGCCGTTCGGCACCGCGACCCTCACCGTGGTCGCGACCAACCCGGCCGGTGCAACCGGCTTCGCGCAGCGCACCGTCATCAACGACCAGGTCCCGGGGACCAAGGTGCTCGACCTGGCCGACGAGGCCGGCGACGACAACGGACCCGGGCACTTACGCGTATCCCGACGTCGGACGACTTCAAGCCGGGGGCGTACGACCTGCAGAACTTCCAGGTCTACGACAACGGTGCGGAGACGATCTTCCGGGTGCGGACGGCGGACCTGACGCCCACGTTCGGCAGTGCGCTCGGGGCGCAGTTGGTGGACCTGTACGTCACCAACCCCGGGGGCGGGGCGACGTCCACCGCGGCGTCGTTCACCTCTCGGAACTACACGCTGGCGGCTCCGGGCTGGAACCGGTTGATCGAGGTCCAGGGCTTCGGGCAGCGATTCATCGACGCGTCCGGCGACACCGTGGGATCGGTCAGGATCCGGGCGTCCGCCGCGACCCGGTACATCACCTTCACCGTGCCTACGTCCGCCCTCGGCGGGACGCCCGGACCCGGCTGGTCGTTCGCGCTCACCCTGACCGGTCAGGACGGCTTCTCCCCGGACAACGCGCGTGGCTTCCAGGCCGTCGCCGAGCCATTCCAGTTCGGCGTCTGCACCGCGGCCGCGGTCGCGGCTGGGAACCCGATCTGTCCGGTGAACCCGGGCACCGTGCCGAAGGTGATGGACGTCATCACCCCGGCCGGCGTGTCCCAGGCCACCGAGCTGGACCCCCGGGTGCAGCCGGTCGTCGTCCAGGCTGTGACGATCCCGTGATGCCCGTCTGGCGCGGCCCTTCACCCGTTCCCGAGTTGGGTCGGTGAGCGGATCCGCCGAATGTTACGCAGTGGTCAACATTGATCCCATCGCTGCGCGGATGGTCCAGAGCCGTCGCCGGAGCCGATTACTATTCGCTTCGTTCGACCAAGCACCCGTCCGACGACCGATGGAAAGCCAGTGACGATTCGTATTCAGCAACAGACGCCGACCACCACCAAGATCCAGTTCGTGCTGCCCGACGAGATCCACGAGGGGCCGGTGTCGGCGGTCGGTTCGTTCAACGACTGGCAGCCGGGCGTGCACAAGCTCGTCCGCCGCAGCAACGGCACCCGTAGCGTCACCGTGAGCGTCCCGCGTGGGCAGGATGTCCGGTTCCGCTACCTCGGCGACGGCGGGATCTGGTTCGACGACCCCGACGCGGACGAGATCACCGCGGAAGGCTCGTTGGTCCGCGCCTGACCGGCGCGCACCACACCGTCAGCTGATCTCGGCGTACCGCTTGGCCTCGGCCAGCGCCGCGGTCAGCCCGGCGGCGTCCAGCCACGGGATGTAGGCGGGCGTGTCCCGCTGGAACCGCCAGCCCTCGGACAGCGGTCCGGCGTCGACCACGTCATACCCGAAGCTGTCGATGAGCGCGGTGACCGTGGCCTTGGCGGCTGCGTCATCGCCTGCGATGGCCAGCGCCCGGCGGCCCTGGGTGCCCGACCGCCCCTGCGAGGCGAGGTCGGCCGAACGAATGTGGTTGAACGCCTTGACCACGTGCGAGTTCGGCAGGTGCGCCTGCAGCAGCTCGCTGACGGTGGTCTGTTCGCTGTCCAGTTCGGCGATGTTCCCGTCGCGCTGCGGGTAGTAGTTGTTGGTGTCGATGACGATCTTGCCGGCCAGCGGGGCGACCGGGACGTCCCGGTAGTTCTTCAGCGGGATCGTCACCACCACGATGTCGCCGCGTTCGGCGGCCTGCAGGGCGGTTCCGGCCGACGCGCGCGGACCCAGTTCGGCGACCAGGTCCGCCAGGGTCTCGGGTCCGCGGGAGTTGCTCAGCACCACGTCATACCCGGCGGCGATCGCCAGCGTGGCAACGGTGCTGCCGATGTTCCCACTGCCGATGAGCCCGATGGTCTGCCCCGCCCGCGGAGTGGATGCGGCGGATGAAGCGGATGAAGTTGTCATGCCCGTCGTCAACCGACGGATTACCGCAGATGTTCCGCACAGCGGCAAGAAATCGGGTTCCGGGCGGCGCGAGTACCCTGGTTGTCCGGTTCGTCTGCGCCTGCGCCGCGCACCGAGCCCGTCAGCCAGCAGAAGGGTGTGCGTGTCCGAATCAAGCAGCTTCCCGGCCACCGCCGGATACGGCGGTGATCGCTTCGACGACGGGGCCGAGCCGCTCGTCACCGACCTGACCAGCGAAGATCCCATCGGCACCGACGACACCGGCAACGGGGCCGAACGCATTGTCGACCCCGTCGCCGAGGAACAGGCGCACCTCACCCTGCTGTACCGACGGCTGGACGCGCTGCGCCGGGAGCGGGTGGAACTGCGGGACCGGTACGTGCGGCACAGCGACGGCACCCCCGGCGGCCGGGTGGAACGCGACGTCGCGTACGCCGCGCACGCCGCCGCGGTGCTGACGTTGAACGCCGCGGAAGACCGGCTCTGCTTCGGGCGCATCGACCACACCGACGGCGAGAGCATGCACATCGGACGGATGGGTATCTTCGACGACACCGGCGACCATCGGCAGTTGTTGATGGATTGGCGCGCCCCGTCCGCGCGGCCGTTCTACGTCGCGACCGCGGCCAACCCGCTCGGCATCCGCCGGCGGCGGTACATCCAGACCCGGCGGCGGCTGGTGGAGTCGGTCACGGACGACCACCTGGTGCTGGCGGGCGGCACCGAGGGCGGATCGGCCACGGCCGGGTTGGCGGGCGAAGCCGCGCTGCTGTCGGCGATCCAGGCCCCGCGCACCGGCCGGATGAGCGACATCGTCGCGACCATCCAGGCGGAGCAGGACCGGATCATCCGTGCGGACCGCAACGGCATCCTGGTGGTTCAGGGCGGACCCGGCACCGGCAAGACGGCGGTGGCCCTGCACCGCGCCGCGTACCTGCTGTACACGCATCGCGAGCAGCTCGGTCAGCGCGGCGTGCTGATCATCGGTCCGAACCCGACCTTCCTGCGGTACATCGGCCAGGTGTTGCCCTCGCTCGGCGAGAACGCCGTGGTGCTGTCCACCATCGGGGACCTGTTCCCAGGGGTGTCGGCGCGCGCCGAGGAGGACGCCAGGACCGCGCGGATCAAGGGGCGCAGCGCGATGACGACGGTGATCGCCAACGCGGTGCTGCACCGCCAGTCGATGCCCACCGGGAGGATCCGGGTGAAGTTCGACGGCGCCCCCGGCGGGATCCTGCAGGTGCACCGCGGCCTGCTCAGGGCAGCGCAGGAACGCGCCTGGCAGTCTCGACGGCCGCACAACCAGGCCAGGTCGGTCTTCGTCCGGCGCATCATGGACGCCCTGGTGCCGCAGGTCGCGGAACGCCTGGGCCGCGGGCCCGGCGGCGAGAGCCTCGCCACCGCAGACGATCTCGATGCGATCCGGCGCGATCTGGTGGAGCACGAGGGGCTGGCCGAGGTGCTGCGCGGGATCTGGCCGGCCCTCACCGCGCAGCGCCTGCTGGCCGACCTGTATGCCTCGCCCGACCGGATCGCCTTCGCGGCAAGCCATTTCAGCCCGACCGACCGGAAGCTGCTGGAGCGGCCGAGCGCCGCCGGCAGCTGGACACCGGCCGACGTGCCGCTGCTCGACGAGGCGGCCGAACTGCTCGGACCGGTCGGCCAGGAACGGCTAGCCGCCGACGCCGCGGCCGAGTTGGAGTACGCCGGCGAGGTGCTCGACCTGATGGGAGTGTCCTCCGATGAGGACGAAACCTATGGTGACGAGGCACCTTTGGTGTCGATGGTGTCCGCGGCGAACCTGGCCTCGCTGCACAACGATGTGGTGACCATGACGTCAACGGCCGAACGCGCCGCCGCGGACCGGGAGTGGGCGTTCGGTCACGTCATCGTCGACGAGGCGCAGGAACTCTCGCTGATGGCCTGGCGGATGGTGATGCGGCGGTGCCCGGTCCGCTCGATGACGCTGGTCGGCGACCTGGCCCAGACATCCGATGCAGCCGGCGCATCTTCGTGGGATCGAGTGCTGAAACCCTATGCACGGCAGCAGTTACGGATCGAGGAGCTGACCGTCAACTACCGGACCCCGGCCGAGATCATGGACGTCGCCGAACCCACCCTGGCGCGGATCGACCCGAACGCCCAGCCGCCGCGGTCGGTGCGCGAGTCCGGCGTCGCGCCGTGGCATCGGCAGGTCGACGCCGCCGATCTGGCCGATGTGGCGGCGACGCTGGCCGCCCAGGACGCCGCCGACGGCGCCGCGGGAACGCTGGCGATCATCGTGCCGCACGCGGTCCGGGATGCGGTGGCCGCGGCCGTGCACCTGGCCACCCACACGGCAGGGGCGGACGACGGCGCCGAGGACCTGCGCGACGGCGTGTCGGTGCTCACCGTGCGCGATGCGAAGGGCCTGGAGTTCGACCGGGTGATCGTCGCTGATCCCAACGGCATCCTGACCGAATCCGACCGCGGGCTCAACGATCTGTACGTCGCGCTGACCAGGGCAACCCAGCAACTCGGCGTGCTGCACACCGGCCCGCTGCCGGTGGTGTTGCACCGGCTGAAGGGCGCCGCGGCCTGACCTGTCGGTCCGGTCGGACCTGTCGGTCCGGTCGGCCCGCGCGGTCCTGGCGGCGCAGGCGGGGCCGCGGCGGCCCGCGCGGGGGCTGGTGCGGTTCAGGCGGCCTCGAACGCCAACACGACGTTGTGGCCGCCGAACCCGAAGGAATTCGACAGCGCGACACCGTCGCCGATCTTCCGCCCGATGGTGGTCACCACGTCCAGTTCCATCCCGTCGTCGACCGCCTCGAGGTTCCTCGTCGGCGGGGCGATCCGGTCGTGCAGGGCACACACGGTCGCCACCGCCTCGATGGCTCCGGCCGCTCCCAGCAGGTGCCCGGTGGTGGACTTGGTGGCGCTCACGGCGACGTCCGAGGTGTGCTGACCGAGCACCCCGGCGATCGCCATGGCCTCGGCCCGGTCGCCCAGCGGGGTCGACGTGGCGTGTGCATTGATGTGCACGACATCGCTTGCCTGGCGGCCGGAATCGACCAGCGCAGCACGCATCGCCCGGGCCGCTCCCCGCCCCTGCGGATCAGGCTGGGTGACGTGGTGCGCGTCCGAGGTGATCCCGGCACCGCTCAACCTGGCGTACCGACGGCACCCGCGGGCGGCGGCATGCTCGCCGGATTCCAGCACCAGGATGCCGGCCCCTTCACCCAGCACGAAGCCGTCGCGGTCCCGGTCGAACGGGCGCGAGACGTTCTCCGCCGGCTCCCCGCGGGTGGACATCGCCCGCATCGCGGAGAAGCCCGCGATCGTCACCGGATGGATCGCCGCTTCGCTGCCGCCGCAGACGACGATGTCCGCGCGGCCCGCGCGAATGAGGTCAAGGGCGAGAGCGATCGCCTCCGAACTGGACGCACACGCCGAGGTGGGCGCATGCACCCCGGCCAGCGCACCGAGCTCCAGCCCGACCGCGGCCGCCGCTCCGTTCGGCATCAGCATCGGGATGCTGTGCGGCGATATCGAACGGGCGCCACGCTCGACGTACAACTGATGTTGGGAGAAGGTGGTCTGGATCCCGCCGACCCCGGACGCCACCACCACCGCGAGCCTTTCCGGGTCGACGTCGGGCGCACCCGCGTCAGACCAGGCCTCCCGCGCGGCGACCAGCGCCAGTTGTTGATTGCGGTCGAGGCGGCGGGCCTGCACCCGGTCAAGAGCAGACAGTGGATCCTTCATGGCGGGAGCCGCTACCTTGACCGCCATCCCGGTGGCCCACTCGGCCTCCAGCGTGACCACACCGGACTGCCCGGCCAGCAACGCCGCCCAACTGCTCGGAACATCGCCGCCCAGTGGTGTCGAGGCTCCGAGTCCGGTGACGAAGACGTCGGCCTTGCCGATTCTCTGGGACATGGCACATTCCTCTCGTCGAGAAGTGGAAGTCGGCTCGTCTCTGCCGATCGGGGCACCCGCCGAATCGAGGAAGCCCCCCGGCCAGACAGACGTCGACACGCGATCGTTAAATACACCGCGCACCCAATTGGGCGAATCGGGCGCCCGGCGGGGCCCGATTCCGCCATCGATGTATCTTGTGGCGCCGCCTGGCATCTGCTCCTGTGGCGCGAGCGTTTCGCGCTGTCCTGGGGGAGGAAAAATGGACGTGCTCGACAAATGCAAGGCGTTCACGATCGCACGTCAGGCCGCGGACGCCGGTATTTATCCGTACTTCGCTCCTTTTCACGATCATGAAGGAACCACCGCCCGGTTGCACGGGCGCGAGATCGTGATGTGCGGTTCGAACAACTACCTGGGCCTGACCACCGATCCCAGAGTTGTCGAGGCCAGCCGCGCCGCCCTGTACTCATCGGGAACGTCCTGCACCGGATCCCGATTGCTCAACGGGAATCTCCAGCTCCACGAAGAACTCGAGGCCGAGCTGGCTGCCGTCTTCGGAAAGCCTGCGGCACTGGTCTTCTCGACCGGCTATCACGCGAACGTCGGGACGATCTCTGCGTTGCTGTCCCGCGGTGACACGGTCTTCCTCGACAAGGAGGCGCATGCCTCGGCCATCGACGGCTGCCTGATGAGCGGAGCCACGATCAAGTTCTTCGCCCACAACGACGCCCAGGATCTGCGCCGACGGATCAGCAGGGCAACGCCGGCCAGGGGCAGTCTGGTGATCGTCGACGGCGTGTACTCGATGGGCGGCGACATCTGCGAACTGGCCGCCATCAAGGATGTCTGCGAGGCCTTCGGCGCCCGCCTGCTGGTCGACGATGCCCATGGCGCAGGCGTTCTCGGCGGAGGCCGGGGTACCTGCGCCGAACTGGGACTGACCGACGAGGTCGACCTGATCACGCTCACCTTCAGCAAGGCCTTCGCCTCGATCGGCGGAGCTGTCGTCGGTGACCGGGATGTCATCCACTACCTCCGGCATCACGCCAGGACCGAGATCTTCAGTGCCAGCATGACCCCGGCCAGCACGGCGGCGGCGCTGGCCGCGGTTCGTATTGCCATCGCAGAGCCGGAGCGCGCCGGCGTCGCGCTGGCGAACGCGCAGTACTTCACCGGACAACTGCGCGGCATCGGGTACGACGTCGGCGACAGCGCGAGTCCCATCGTCCCGGTGCTCACCGGGGAAACGCAGACGACGGCATTGCTCTGGAGCCGGTTGATGGAATTGGGTGTTTACGCCAATGCGATCCTGCCGCCGGCCGCGTCGCCACGATTGCGGACCAGTTTCATGGCCACCCACGAAAAGGAACATCTGGACCGGGCAATCGAGGCCTTCCGGATCGCCTGGGACGAGGGATTCGCGACGGTCGCCGAATCGGCGGCGTGATCGTGGCGGGTCAGGGCCGGGTGGTTGTCGGGGTGGTCGCGGTGAGCGCCGCGATGTTCGCCGACAGCCTGCTCTACAGCATCATCGTGCCGGTCCTTCCGGTTCACGCGGAGTCGCTCGGCGCGTCACCGACCGCCATCGGGGTCCTGTTCGCGTCCTATGCGGTCGCGCTGCTCGCCGCTATCCCGGTGTTCGGCCTGCTGTCCGACCGCATCGGGCGGCGGGTGCCGCTGATCGCGGGCATGGCCGGGGTGTCCATCGCGACCACCCTGTTCGCGTTCGCCGATTCGTACCTTCCGCTGGTCGCTGCCCGGTCCGTTCAGGGGCTGGCCGCCGCAGCCGTCTGGACGTGCGGGATCGCCCTGGTCGCCGACATCGTGCCGCCGACCAGACTGGGCGCATCGATGGGCGTCGTGATGGCCAGCATGTCGGCCGGGCTGATCGCCGGACCGCCGCTTGGTGGTGTCCTGGCCGAGTCCTACGGCTATCGCGCTCCGTTCTTCGTCTGCGCTGCGGTCACTGCCGGGTGTGCCGTGCTGCAGGTCTTCGTCCGGGACCCGGCGCAGCGGGTCGGGCGATCGGCGCCGCTGCGGGAGCTCTTCGCGAACCGGACGATCCGCAGCACCACGCTGGCGGTGCTGATCGGGGCCGGCACCATCAGCATGCTCGAACCGTTGCTGCCGCTTGACATGACGGAGCGGTTGGGCGCAGGCGCAGCCGCCATCGGATTGGCGTTCGGCGCCGCGGCGTTGGCGCACCTGCTGGCCAGCCCGGCGGTAGGGGCGCTCGCGGACCGCCGGGGCAGCAATGGGCTGATCCCGTGCGGATTGCTCGGCATGGCACTGGTGCTGCCATTCCTGGCCTTTCCGGGAAGCACGCTGGGCGTCACCGCGCTCCTGGTCGGCTTCGCGGTTGCCTACAGCTTCATCCTCATCCCGGCATTGACGCAGATCGGCGCCGTCATCCGCGATCGCGGGGGGACGGGCTACGCGGCGGCCTACGGACTGTTCAACATGGCGTACGCGCTGGGCATGGTGGCCGGCCCACTGCTCGGCAGCGTCGCGGTATCCGCAGTGTCACTTCCTGTGGTGCTGACCTCCGTCGGGGTCTGTCTGGCCGTCGGCGGAATTGTCCTGCTGCGCCGGTCGAGCCGAAAAGCCGCTCCGCTCGGTGCGCTCATGTCCTGACCATTCGGTGCCGCCGAGCGATTCGCACAGTGACGCCGTCCCGTTCGCACTCATGCCCGGCCATTCCGCCGGCCCTGCCCTACGACAATCGGAGATCATCATGTCCCGCACTGGACTTGCGCTTCGCGCCCTTCGGCTGACCCTTTCCGGGGCAAAGGCCGATCCAACCCCGGACTACGACGTGGCCAGCATCAGCTATGACGATTACTTCACCGAACACATGGGCCAGCATTCCATGGGCATGCTGGATCACGTCAGCATCACCCCTGGCGACACCGTCGTCGAATTGGCCTGCGGCACCGGACACCTCACCGCCGAAATCGCCCGCCGACTGCAAGGCTCCGGAACGTTGAAGGTGGTCGACATCTCGGCCGGCATGCTCGATGTCGCCCGCGCCAAGGTCCGGCCGTCCGCGGGCTTGCAACTGCAATTGTCCCAAGGCGACATGGCGCAGTTCCTGTCCACCCAGCCGAGTTCCAGCGCCGATCTCATCGTGATCGGCTGGGCGATCTGCTACAGCCAGCCCGTCCGGCTGCTCCGCGATGTGGTACGGGTACTGCGCCCGGGCGGGCAGGTGGCGATCATCGAGACCCGGTCGACCGCGCT
This sequence comes from uncultured Actinomycetota bacterium, assembly GCA_963709895.1. GTDB lineage: Bacteria > Actinomycetota > Actinomycetes > Mycobacteriales > Nakamurellaceae > Nakamurella. The sequence goes on from CAVPYD010000030.1 coordinate 261,168, forward strand.
GTCCGGGCTCAGGGATGCTTTTGAAACCGTCGTGGCGGACGACCCGTCGATGATGACCGCGATGATTCGGGTAGCACTCCCCCGGAATGCATCGACGGTCGGCCGCTGGTTCAAGAAGGCCGGCCTTGCGACCATCGCCATCAGGGAAGGCGAACAACAACTGCCTTGCACGACGGCGGCGCAGGCGCTGGAATGGGTCGAGCGTTCCGGTGCCGGGGCGGGCTTCCGTGATTCCTTCGATGTGCAACGGCAGGACGAGATCCGTCAGCGATTGGCGGTGGCTCTGGAAACAACAGCGACAGTGAATGGCAGAATCGATCTGCGGCACACGTTCGTCGTCGGGGTGGCGCGCCGCGAATCGGTTCAGCCGGTCGCTGTGTGAATCAAGGCCAGTCTCTGTTCGCGAAAGTCACCGGGAAACTCCTGTTTCTCACTGAGGCACAGTCGGGGGTCGGTCATGCAGGCGTCGACAAGTAGTCGTCGGCACCGGGCGCGCGGGGGGCGGCACCGGGTCGTCCTCCCGGCGTGGAGCCACCGGTTGATTCGGGGACTGATTTCGCACCCCAAGACCGTCCTCGTGACGTGGTTGGTCATCGTCGCTGCCTGCATTCCGTTTGCCGTCCAGCTGTCGTCGGTGTTGAGCAAGCAGGGCGCGTCCAAAGTGGTGCCCGGCACCGACAGCGCCCAGGCCGACGCCTACGTCGACCAGCAGTTCCCGCAGCATTCCGAGCGGGAAACCGTGATCGTGCTGTCCGCGGCGGACGTGCAGTCGGCCCCGATGCGGCAGCTGCAAGCGGACATCGACAACGAACTCGCCCCGCAGCTGGCCGACGGCGCCGTGTTGCAGACGACCTCGGCGTTCACCGCGTTCCGGGACACGACGGCGCAGTTCATCCAGGATCAGCTCACGGCCGCGGGCGCGGTCGATCCGAGCGTGCCTACCGCGACGGCCGCCGCGCGGGTCGAGGAATCGATCAAGGCACAGGGTCTGTCCAAGGATCTGGCTGATCTGGTCAGATCCTCCGTCGGGCTGAACGAGGCAGCGATTCGGGCGCTCGCCGCCGACTTCGCCGTCAAGACGGACTGGCGGCAGTTCCCGCTGCCGGTCCAGAGCCGCGACGTGATCTCGGACAACGGGAAGGCCGCGATCGTCACGGTGAGTTATCCGCCCAGCGGAGCAGACCCCGATATCGCCAAGCTGCGGGCCGGCATCGACGCGCTGGTGGCCAACCGATCGGTGCAGGGCGCAACCGTCAACGTGACCGGTGAGATACCACTGCTGCAGGACACCTACGCCATCGCAGAGGCCGACAACGCGACAATGGAGTACGTCGCCTATGCCATCATCTTGTTCGTTCTGCTGCTGTTCTTCCGCGCGGTGCTTCCTGCGATCATCACGGTGGTCATCATCGCGCTGGCAATGAATGTCAGCCAGGCCGGTCTCTTCGCACTCGGCCATTCGGTTCACCTCACCCAGTTCACCGTCACCATCATGACCTTCGTGATGCTGGGCGCCGGAATCGACTACAGCATGCTGCTGTCGTCGCGCTATCGACAGGAGCGGTTGGCCGGCTACTCGCCGCGGGACGCCACTTTCCGGGCGACCCTCAAGGCAGGGGAGAGCGTCGTGCTCGCGGGCACCGCCGTGGTGCTGGCCTTCGGCGCCACCTTGTTCTCGCCGATCGACTGGATCCCGCCGCTCGGTTACGGCGGTCTCATCGGCATTCCGATCATTCTGCTGGCGGCGCTGACCATTACGCCGTGCGTCCTGATGTTGCTCGGCGACCGATTCTTCCTTTTCGGATTCGCGCCGCTGGCCAACATGGAAACCAGCGGCGTGCTGTCGCGGGTGTTGCGGCGGGTGGTGCGGCTGTCCAGTTGGTGCCCCGCCGCGGTCGTCGCGGTTTTCGTGATGATCACCCTGCCGTTGGCCTACTTCGTCGGAAGCCATTCGCTGTCGGCGGATCCGGTTGCGCTCAGCCCCGACACGGACGCTCGCCGGGGCGCCGAGGTGGTCTCCGCGAACTGGAGCGAATCAACACTCTTCCCGGCGGTGGTGATCGGGACCCTGGGTGACGCCTCGTTCAGCGACGGCAAGTTGACGGCCAAGGGGGCAGCCGGGGTGGATGCCCTGGTGGCCAAGGTCGCCGCCGTGCCGGGGGTGGAAAGGGTCACGGCGGTGACCCAGGCGTTCGGGAACGATGTCGCGCCCACCCCGGTCGACCAGCTACCGGCCCAGCTGCGCGACAGCTTCCTGTCGGAGTCCGGATCCGCCCGCATCTCGGTCCTGCTCCAGGGTGACCCCTACGACCAACCGGCGCGGGACACGGTCGAGGCCATCCAACAGGTCACACACAACGACACCACCGCGTCATGGAGCGTCGGCGGCACCACCCTGGTCGACCTGGAATACGAGGCGGCGCTGCAGGCGAGTTTCTGGAAGATGATCGCCCTGGTCTCACTCGGGATCATCGTGCTGCTGACATTCGCGTTGCGGTCGCTGGTGATACCGGTGCGGCTGGTGCTGACCATCATGATGAGCAATGTCTGGGCGCTGGCCATCACCGTTGCGGTGTTCCAGGTGTGGCTCGACCAACCGGTGATCAACGACCTGCCGGTCTTCCTGGTCATCCTGATGATGGGCCTGGGGATGGACTACGAGATCTTCCTCATCACCCGGGTGCGGGAACTGGTGCGGGCCGGCGCCGACGACGCCGAGGCCACCGCCACGGCGGTGGTGGACACCGGACGGGTGATCACCGCCGCGGGCGTGGTGATGGCGGGCAGTTTGGGCACCATGATGCTGTCGTCCACCCTGATGCTCCAGCAGTACGGGCTCGGACTGGGGTCGGCGGTGTTGCTCGACGCAACGGTCGTCCGGATGTTCTTCGTGCCCGCGTCGCTGTTGCTGTTCCGTCAGCTGAACTGGTGGATGCCGACCTTGCGCGTCCGCAAACTGGCGCCCGCATGAGCGCCCACGGCGCGCCGGTCACCGATGACGTCACCGCGTCCAAGGTTCTTCCCCGGCACCGCGCGGCGTCTGCGCCGGCGGTGCACCACCGGCTGCGCGCCGGCTATCTCCGCCGACCGGTGGCGGTGGCCGGCGTGCTTTTCGGAGCACTTGCGGTGCTGCGGATCTGCGGGGCGTTCTCCCAGGAACTGATGGTTGCCTCGATCGTGCTCACCCCCGCGTTGCTGCTCGCCGCGCCTCGATCGGTGTGGCCGGACATCGGCGTGCGGCGGATCAATTCGTCGATGAACCTGGTGCATGGGGTCGCGGTGGTGATCGCCGCCTACGCCATCGTGCTGGTCGCCTGCCTGGTGGCATTCGGGACCGGACCGGACAACTGGATGCTCGGCATCAAGACCCTCTTCCTGCAGATGGCCGGCGGCAGCACGGTGCTGGCGGTGCTGGTTGCGGTGCTGTGCATGGGCGTGCTCGTTCCGATCGCCGAAGAGGTCTGTTTCCGTGGCGTCCTGCACCACGCAGCGCGATCCCGGCTGACCGTCACTGCTGCCGTGGTCGGGACCTCGGCGATCTGGGCCGCGGTGCACCTGGGCGACTACGGGCTCAACCCGTTCAACGGCCTGGTCATTGTCGGCGTGCTGCCGTCGGTGTTCATCATGGGTCTGGCCCTGGGCTGGTGCCGGGTGATCACCGGTTCGGTCGCCGGCAGCACGATCGCCCAGGGGATCGCGAATCTGCTGCTGGTGGCCTGGGTTTTCACCATCTGACCTTGGCTCACGGTGCCGAGAGTCGTCGGCGCATCGGTTACTCCCGCGGGCGCAACCGCACCCCCGGCATCTCCGGGGCGGGCAGTGCCCGGCCGCGATAACCGGCCACCGGCGGAAACTGCCGGGATCCCGCGTCGCCGTCCGATTGCCCAGCCGGTGCGGCGATTCCGGCCATCCATGCCCGCCGGAACTCCACGATCTCCTCGTGCGTCCGCCCGATGAAGTTCCACCACATGACGATGCGCTCGCCCAGCGGCAGCCCGCCGAGCAGCAGCGCCCGCACCGGGCCATGCTGTCCGGCGCTGATCCGCAGGGTGGATGTGCCCGGCGGCAGGTAGCCCAGCGCGGCGGCCGGGACCCGCGTCCCGCAGACAGTGGCGTCACCGGTGTCGACCAACAGCCCGTGCTCGAAGTCGATGTCCAACGGCAGGTCGACCGACCGCCCCGGTTCGACGGTCAGTTCCGCGCCCAGGATCGGCCAGAACGAGGTGGCGGGCGAGGTGGTGCCCAGCCATGACCCGAGGAACACCCGCACCGCGATGCCGCTGTCGGTCGCGGTCGGCGGCACGACGTGCTCGAACGCCGGAGCGGTGAATCGGTGCGCGTCGGGCAGCGCGATCCACAGCTGTACCCCGTGCAGCACGGCCGTCCCCGGCGTGGACACCTCGGAGTGGGCGATGCCGCGACCCGCGGTCATCAGGTTCAGCTCGCCGGGCCGGACCAAGGCGTGCGAGCCCACGCTGTCCCGGTGCTCGATCTCGCCGGCGAACAGCCAGCTGGCCGTCTGCAGCCCGGTGTGCGGGTGCGGCGGCACGGCCATCCCGCCGCTCACCGCGACGTCCTGCGGGCCGTAGTGATCGGCGAAGCACCACGGGCCGATCAACGAGCGGGACTTCTGCGGCAGGGTCCGGCGAACGATCATCGCCCGCGGTCCGCCGAGCGGCACTTCCCGCGGCTCCAGCACCTCCACCGCGTCAGCGGCGTTCTGCCGCTCCGGCACCCGGGTGTCGCGCCCGTGCAGACGATCTCGGCGGGATTCAGCTCGGTGTTCGTCATGCAGGAAAGCGTAGGCCCGTGCCGGGCGCTGCGGTGCAGTCGACGAAATGCGCTGCGGCGCTGGTTGGTTCACGCGATGCGCACCCCGTTGTCCAGCAGCGTGACGCGCAGCAGCAGCGCCGCCTCCGGCCCGATGATCCCGTCGACCACCGTCAGCATCCGGTCGACGAACTCCGGCCCGTGGGCCACCTCGGGACCGTCCGCGAGATGGTGCGAGAGTTCGTGCAGCACCACCAGTTCCCGCATGGCCCATGCGGAGTTGCCGCGGTGGGTCGGGACCGCCATCACGGCGCCCACGCGCTCGTAGTGGGCCTGGGAGTCTCCGGCGCGGCCGCGCACGACCACCGGCACCGCCGCGCGCGCCCACGTCGATCGCACCCAGCCGAGCCCGAGTACCTGATCGACGTAGGACTGCACCGAGTCGATCGAGGCGAACCGACGCTCCACCGGCAGGGTGATCCGCGAACCGGCGACCTCGATCATCGGGTACTCGCCCGACCGGTCGAACAGCCGGTGGACCAGGTGTTCGGCGTCGTAGACCCTGGAGCGCTGCACGTCGCGGGCTGTCGTCATCGTTTCGCCACTGCGGTGTCAGGGCAGCCGTGCTGGCGCCGCCGTCACCCGCCACCCTCGATACCGGGTCGCGCGCCGCCGATGGATCGTTCCGCACCGAGTCGGGCGCGGCGGCCCGCCTGATCCCCCGCCCGTTGTGATCGCGCGGAGTAGCCGCTACTCGCCCGGGTGCCCGCCCAGCTCCCGCGCGCGGTCGAGTTGGCCCGGTAGTGCTCCGCGAGTTCGATCTCCCGTTCCCGCAGCACCAGCGCCACGCTCGCCCCATCGGTCCCGGTCCGCGCGCCGTCGACCTCTGCCCGGTCGGCTGACCCGGTGGTCCGGGTCGCCTCCTGTTCGACCTGTTGACGAGCCTCGGTCAGCCTGGCCCCGATGCGCGCCGCAAAAGCCTGCTGGAAGTTGATCCTGGCCGTGGTGGCGTGCACCGGCCGCTCGACCAGCTCGTAGTCGTAGCTGACCTCCCGCCGCCACCGGCTGTACCGCTCAGAGCCAGGGACCTTGACCTGCTTGGTGACCTTCTCCTGGGCGTAGTCGCCGGACTTGATGTAGGCGTCCGAGGCACGCACCATCTGCACCACCAGCGACGCGTACAGCGCCTCGACGGTGTCGATGTCCGTGTCGAATCCGTACGCGTACACCCGGCTGGAGTCCCTGGCGATGTCGCAGGTCAGGTTGTTGGCCCGGCCGATGGCCAGGAACAGCTGGACATAGGTACGCAGCCCCCGCTTGCCGGATTCGCCGATGGTGATGGTCCGCTGGGTGGGACGGACGCGTCGCTCCCGGTGTGCGCTGTGCGCCCTGGCCACCGCCAGGTCGACCGCGGACAGCGTCGCCAGTCGCTGTGCGGCTTGCAGGTACGCGTCCGCCTCGTGTTCGTTGTCGGTGCTCTCGGCCTTGCGCAGCAACGCGGCGATCCGAGTGAGGTCCTTCTCTGCCATGTGCGGCCCCCGCAGTCAGATGGTGTCATTTGGTCTGTGACGTGCTGTGTTCGTGACGTCGGCGGCCCTTGCGAGCGACGATGTTCGCCGTCAGGACCATCCTTCCCGGATCAGGATGCCAACGACCACCGACAGGCCGCCTCCGCCGGCCCGGCCCCGTAGCATCAAGCCCGTGCAGCCGCCGAAAACCCCAGGTCACGGAGTTGGCGATGACTCGGACACCGCTGGTGTGGTGTCGGATCCAGCCGTTCTCACGGCCGCGCCGGTCCGCGGTTCCGGGGCCGACGCCGTGCCGCACACCGAGGAAGCTGCGGCCGGTCAGCAGCGGCGCCGAGGTCGTAACCGTTTCCTGGCGAGGTATCTGCGCCGCTTCAGCGCCACCGGCCTGGTGGGGGCACTGGCCTTCTACTGCTTTTCGCTCACCCCGTCCTTGATCCCACGTTCCTGGCTGTACCAGGGGGTGATCACCGGGATCTGCCTGGCCGCCGGATACGGGTTCGGCGTGCTGCTGGAATGGCTGATCGTCAAGCTCGGCTTCCGGATCCGCTGGAACCCGCGGGTGAGCCGCATCGCCTGGTGGGTGCTCGCCGGCGCGACCATCGTGCTGGTGCCGTTGTTCATCGTGCTGGGAGTCGGCTGGCAGAACGAGATCAGGGTGCTGTTCGGCATGGAAACCACCGGCAACGGGCACGGGCTGGGGGTGCTCGCCATCGCGCTGATCGTGGCGCTGCTGTTGGTGCAGATCTCCCGCGGCCTGCGGCGCATCGTGCAGTGGCTCATCGGCCTGATCGTGCGAGTGGTCCCGGTGCCGGTCGCGAGGCTGATCAGCGTCGTCGCGGTGTCGGCACTCGTGCTGTTCCTGGTCAACGGCGTCCTCTGGACCGGTGCCCTGCACCTACTGAACAACGTCTACTCGGCGGCGAACGCCACCATCGACCCGACCCTGCAGCGGCCGACGGAGGCGGAGCGGTCCGGATCGCCCGAATCCAATGAGACGTGGGAGTCGCTGGGCGCGGCCGGCCGCGAGTTCGTCGCCGGTGGGCCGAGCATGGAACAACTGCGGGCCTTCGCGGCCGCCGGATCGGCCGTCGACCCCGCCGCGGTCCAGGTCCCGATTCGGGTGTACGCGGGACTGAACCCCGACGGTGATCTCGATGCCACCGCCGCAAAGGTGGTCGCGGAGCTGGACAGAACCAACGCCTGGGACCGCTCCGTCCTGGTGGTCGCGACCACCACCGGCACCGGGTGGATCGATCCGGGGATGAGCTATTCGTTGGAGCTCATGCACGGCGGCGATAGTGCCATCGCGGCCATGCAGTACTCCTACCTGCCGAGCTGGATCAGCTTCATCGGCGACCGGGCGACGCCGCCCGCCGCCGGCACAGCGCTGTTCGAGGCCGTGTACAGCCGGTGGTCCGAACTCCCCGAGAATTCCCGGCCGCGGCTCATCGCCTACGGCATCTCGTTGGGCTCGTTCGGTGCCCAGGGCGCGTTCAGCGGTGTCCAGGACATCGCCGCGCGCACCGACGGTGCGTTGTTCGTCGGCACGCCGAGCTTCACCCCGTTGTGGGCGGAACTCACCGACGAGCGCGATCCCGGGTCCCTGGAACGGCAACCGGTCCTGGACGGCGGCCGGCAGGTCCGCTGGGGCGAGCAGGTCCCCGACGGCATCGACCTCTGGCAACTCGGTGACAACTGGGACCCGCCGCGGGTGATCTACGTGCAGCATGCCTCCGACGGGGTGGTGTGGTGGTCCCCGTCTCTGCTGTGGTCACGCCCGGACTGGCTCGCCGAGCCGCGCGGGCCCGACGTGTTGGGCGCCGTGCAGTGGTACCCGGTCGTCACCTTCTGGCAGCTGACGGCGGACCTGTTCGTCGCCGGCGGCGCGGACATCCCGCAGGGCCACGGGCACAACTACCGTCCCGAGTACGCCGACGCGCTGGCCGCATTGTGGGCTCCCGCCGACTGGACGGCCGCCGACACCGAGCGGCTCAAGACGACGGTGAGCGACTTGCTCACCCCCGGTAGCTGAACCGCCCGGCGCTCAATGGTTCCGGTGATGGCGGGCGACACCGCCGACCACCCGGGTGGGTCACCGCTCGGTCAGCTCAGCTGAGCACCGGTCGCGCTCAGGCAAAAGTTCCACAACCGGCGACGCGCGTCGGGGTCGTCCTTCTGCCACGGGAGGTAGTGCGTCGGCCGCACCCGCCGGTCGTGCCAGAACTGCCCGGTGGACAGCGCCGGATCGCCGGCCGCGGCGAGCCAGACGATGGTGTCGGCGCCCTGCTCCGGCGGACCGCAGGATCGGCCGGGTGAACTTTTCGAACGTCGGCAACGAGTCGGTGACACCAGGGGTCGCTGCCCATCCCGGGTGCATGCTGTGCACGACCGGGTCGCCCGGCTGGATGAAGGCGGCAGCGAGCTGTTCGGCCAGCACCACCTGCATGCGCTTGGTGCGGGCGTAGGCGGTGGAGCCCTTGTACTCGCCGGCCTCGTACTCCAGGTCGTCGGCGGGCAGCGGCGCCGTGTACATCCCGCCCGAGGACACCCAGATCACCCGACCGTCGCCATCGGCCTGTAGCAGCGGTCGCAGCCCGGCGGTGAGCAGGAACGGGCCGAGCACATGGGTGGCGAAGGTCACCTCGTGGCCCTGGGCGGTGACGGTCCGTTCGGGGGGTAACACGCCGGCACAGTGCACCAGTCCGTGCAGCGAATCGACGTCGGCGGTGATGGTGTCGACCAGCGTGCGCACCGCGTCGAGGTCGCTGATATCGGCCTCGTGCTCCACCAACTCCGCGTCGCGGACCTGCAGCCGGATCTTCGCGGCGGCCGTACCGAGCCGATCAGCGCTCCGGCCGACGAGGTGGACTCGGGCGCCGAGTGCGGCCAGGCCCGCTGCGGTCGCCGCGCCCAGACCGGAACTGCCGCCGGTCACCACGATGTCGACCTGACCGGCGAACGGCGCCGGATCCGCCGGCCACCACGACTTGCGCAGCCACGGTCCGATCGCGCTGTAGCCAGGAACGACGAGCACGTCCAGCACGCGATCCAGCACCGCCGCGGGAAAGGAAGGTCCCGCGGACGGGAGGGCGATCTCGGTGTTGCTGTCGGGGTTCATCTGCGTGCTCATGCCTTCGATGGTAGGTGCGCCCCGCTGGCGGCCCCGGCGAGTGACCCCCCACCCGAGCCGCCACGTTCGGTCCTTCCGCCCGCCCAGGAGGGGCCGAGAGTGGCGGCTCGGCTCCCGGCACGGGCGGGCATCTGGCTGGTAGCGGTCAGTTCCTGTCCGCTACGTGCGGCATGCTCGGGGCATGTCGGACACCTCGGCACGACTGCTGCGGCTGCTCTCCCTGCTCCAGGCCCGCCGCGACTGGCCCGGTGACGCGCTCGCCGAGCGCCTGGAGGTCAGTGCGCGGACCGTGCGTCGGGACGTCGATCGGTTGCGCGAGCTGGGCTACCCGGTGCGGGCCACCAAGGGGCCGGACGGCGGCTACCGGCTCGACGCCGGGGCTGACCTGCCGCCGCTGCTGTTCGACGACGAACAGGCCGTCGCGGTGGCGGTGGCGCTGCAGACCGCCACCGGCAGCGTCGTCGGCATCGAGGAAGGCGCGCTGCGGGCGCTGGCCACCGTGCGGCAGGTGATGCCGGCCCGGCTCCGGCAGCGGATCGACGCGCTGCAGGTGACCACGGTCGCGCGCGACGCCGGAGCAGCCGCGGGTCGACACCGAGCAGCTGATCGCCATCGGCGCCGCGGTGCGGGCCCACGAGGTGCTCCGGTTCGACTACCAGACGCCCAACTGGACCGGCGAGGAACGACCGTGGCAACCGCCGCGGCGGGCCGAGCCACACCACCTGGTGACCTGGGGCGGACGGTGGTACCTGGTCTGCTGGGACCTCGACCGGAACGACTGGCGAACCTTCCGGGTGGACCGGATGGTGCCGAAAACTGCCTGCCGGTCCCCGGTTCTCGCCGCGAGAGCTCCCCGGCGGCGACGTCGCCGGCTACATCGACGCCTCCTTCCGCGGCGGCGAATGGCCGTGCCGCGGCGAGTTCATCCTGCACGCGCCGGCCGCCCAGATCGAACCCTGGGTGAATCGGCAGGCGGTGGTCGAACCGATCGGAGCCGACCGCTGCCGGGTGGTCGCCGGGTCGTGGTCGTGGGATCGGCTGGCCGTCTGGGCCGGGATGTTCGAGGTCGACATGGAGATCGTCGGGCCCGACGAATTGCGCTGTGCCGCAGCGCGTCTGGCCCGCAGGTTCCAGGCTGCCGCCGGGGATGCGGTGGACGAGGTGTCCTGCGTGAACGACGAAGGGCCCCGGTCCGCGTCGCCGCGACCAGGGCCCTTCACCGTCTGTCTCAACCAGAGTGGGCAAGGGGGGAGTTGAACCCCCACGTCCTTTCGGACACACGGACCTGAACCGTGCGCGTCTGCCATTTCGCCACTTGCCCGAGTGACGCCGAACAGGCTAACACGCACCGAAGGGTGGCCTCGACCGTCCGATGGTCGGGACCCGCGCGGCGGGCCGGGGGCCGCGCCGGCAAACCCACCGAGCGCAACCGGAACCATCATCAGGCGTCCACACTACGATCACAGGTTGAAGTGTGTCGGATCGGCCGTGCCCGGAAATCGGGGCGTGAGCAGGCACGATCGCCAACGGAAAGCGGCCAGACGGGTCGGGACGGCAGAGGAGGTGACCGTGGGCGTCATCCAGAGCTTCGAACGTCGACTGCAGGGCGCGGTCGGCAACACCTTCGCCCGGATGTTCGGCGGCACCGTGCAGCCGGCCGAGGTCGCCGACGCCCTGCAGCGCGAGGTGGCCGACCACGTTCACCACCAGGGCAACCGCACCATCGCCCCGAACAGCTTCCAGGTCCGCCTCGGGCCGACCGATCGTGAGGTACTGGGTGCCGACGAAGCGAGTGTCGGCTCGGCGCTCTCGGACATGATCCGGGAGTATCTGGACGAACAGGGGTACCAGACCTTCGGGGATGTCTCCGTCACCCTCGAGCAGTCCGATTCCCTGCACACCGGGCAGTTCCGCATCAGCTCGATCGTCGATCCCGACGTCGACCGACGGTCCCGAGACAGTAGAGCAGGAGTGGGACGCATGACCCAGCAGCCGGCCGATCCGAACCGCGATCAGCAGCGCGATCCGTCCGACAGCGGCGACGATCCGCGCCGCGGCGACCAGCAGTACGGCCCGGGCGGGTACCAGCAGTACGGCCCGCCGCCCGGATACCAGCAGCCCTACGGCGGCCCCGGCGGACCCGGGTACTCCCAGCAGCCCTGGGAACAGGGACAGCCCTGGGAGCAGCAGCCGTACGGTCCGCCTCCGCAGGGCTACCCCCAAGGACCCCAAGGACCCCAAGGACCAGCAGGGCCCGCAAGGGCCGCAGGGACAGCCGTGGGAGCAGGGCTACCCCCAGCAGCCACCGCCCGGCCAGGCCAGTGGGACCAGCGCGGCCAGAACTACCCGCCGCAGTACGGCCAGGGTTACGGACAGAACTACCCGCAGAATTATCCGCAGCAGTACGGGGCACCCCAGCAGGACCTGGTCGCGACGCTGTCGGTCGACGACGGCTCCGGCCGCAGCTACCAGTTGCAGCGCGGCTCGAATGTGGTCGGTCGCGGCCAGGACGCCGCCTTCCGGCTGCCGGACACCTCGGTGTCGCGACGTCATATCGACATCTATTTCGACGGCCAGTCGGCCGTGCTGCACGACCTCGGATCCACCAACGGCACCACCGTCAACGGCTCTTCCGTCCAGACCTGGCAGCTCGCCGACGGCGACGTGATCCACATCGGTCACTCCACGGTCGTGTTCTCCAGCCGGTACTGAGCCGGTCGGACAGGTCAAACCCGTGCCAGCACTCATCCTCCAGCTCACCAGAGTGGGATTCCTGATCCTGCTCTGTCTATTTGTGCTGGCCGCAATGCGGGTGATCCGCACGGATCTGCGGTACGCCGCGGAGCCCAGGTCGGGCGGTGACCAGACCCGGGGCGGTCGGGCCGAGGCCCGCCAGGCGAACGCGCCGCGGATGCCCGCGTCGATCCTGGTCGTCACGGCCGGGTCGCTGTCCGGGACCCGGTTGCGGCTGGGCTCGGGACCGATCCTGATCGGCCGGGCCGAGGATTCCACCCTGGTGCTGGACGACGACTACGCCTCCACCCGGCACGCCCGGATCACCCAGCAGGGTCAGGAGTACTTCCTGGAGGACCTGGGTTCGACGAACGGCACCTACCTGGATCGCGCGCGGGTGACGATGCCGACGCCGGTGCCGATCGGCGTACCGATCCGGATCGGCCGGACGGTTCTCGAGTTGCGCCCATGACCCACCGCCTCGCCTACGCCGCCCGCAGCGACCGTGGTCTGATCCGATCCAGCAACCAGGACTCGGTCTACGCGGGCAACAGCCTTCTCGTGGTCGCCGACGGGATGGGTGGGCACGCCGCCGGTGACATGGCTTCCCGGCTGGTGGTGGCCGCCTTCGTGCCGCTCGATTCCCGGGACTCCGGCGGCGATCTGCTGCGCGCGCTGGCCAAGGCCACCCGGCAGGGCAACGCGGCGATCGCCGAGGTCGTGCACGACAACCCCGAACTCGACGGCATGGGCACCACCGTGACGGCGCTGCTGTTCGACGGCGGCCGGCTGGGCATGGCGCACGTCGGCGATTCCCGGGCCTACCTGTACCGGGACGGCGTGCTGCACCAGCTCACCCACGACGACACCTTCGTCCAGTCGCTGATCGACGACGGCCGGATCACCCAGGACGAGGCCGCCCACCACCCGCAGCGATCGCTGCTGCTGCGCGCGTTGAACGGCACCGATGTCGACCCGTCGCTGACCATCCGCGAGGTCACCCCAGGCGACCGCTACCTGATCTGCAGCGACGGCCTGCCCGGTGTCGTCTCCGCGGAGTCCATCGCCGACGCGCTGGCCAATCCCGATCCGGGGGCCAGCGCCGACGCCCTGATCCAGCTGGCGCTGGTCGGCGGCGGACCGGACAACATCACCGTGATCGTGGCCGACGTCGTGGACACCGGGGTCGGCTCGGGCGCGACCGAGGCACTGGCCGGGGCCGACGCCGATCCGGACGCCACCGGCCCGATCGGCACCCTGAGTTCGGTGCGGATGACGCAGGAGATGCCCCGCGTCCCGCTGCCGCCGATCCCCGAGGACGTCCCGGCGCGCGCCGTGTACGCACCCCTCGACCCGGACGTCGACGCGGACGCCGCCGACGAGGACGCCGACGACCTGCCCGGGGCGCTGGTCGAGACGCCCGCCCGTCGCTCCAAGCGCCGGCGTGGCGCGATCATCCTGGGCGCGGGCGTGGTGGTGCTCGCCGTGCTGGTCATCGCCGGCTCTTTCTTCTGGGTGCGCAGCCAGTACTACGTCGGCGAGCAGGAAGGCACCGTGGTGGTCTTCCGCGGCGTCGACGGCTCGGTGCTGGGGGTCTCGCTGTCCTCGGTGCAGGAGGGCTCGTGCGAGCCGGGGCTCAACGGGTGCCTGCCGCTGAAGGTCAACGATCTGCTGCCCGCGGCCAGGGACCAGGTGGTAGCCGGGATCCAGGCCGGCACGCTGGACGACGCCAGGCAAGTGGTCAACCGGCTCGCCGGGCAGATGCTGCCGCCCTGCCCCGAGCCGGCCACCGGCACCACCCTGCCCACCGGCCTGCCCACCACCGGGAACTCCGTGCCGACCACCCGGACGCTCCCGTCCGGCGGCTCGGCGGCGACCCGACCGACCGCCAGCTCGACCGGGAACCCCACGGCGACCCCGACGGTGCCCAGTCCCGCCTGCATCCGGCGTGTCGCCGGGCGCCGGGATCACCGCGCCGCCCAGCGGGTCGGCCGCCCAATCGGCCGCCCCCAGCTCGTCCCGCGCCACCGGGACCCCGCTGTCCACCCGGGCACCCGAGCCCGGCGTCACCTGCCGGGTGGTCCGGTGAGCAGGCGCTCGGAGACCAACGGCGCGGCGGACGCCGGGGCCGAAGTGAACACCGTCCGGCGACGGCCGACCGGCCGCGCGGCCGAGCTCTGGCTGCTGATCTTCGCCGCGATCATCGTGACGTCCGCCCTGGTCCTGGTCGAGCTGAACCAGAGCCGCACGCTGAGCTGGTCGTTGGCCTACTACGGCGGCGGCTACCTGGCCGCGCTCGCCATCGCGCACCTGCTGATGCGGCGTTACGCCAAGTACGCCGACCCGCTGCTGCTGCCGATCGTCGCGCTGCTCAACGGCATCGGCCTGGTGATGATCTACCGGCTGGACCTGGCGGCGCAGATCGCCGCGGCGAACCGGGGAGTCGACGCGCCGACCCCGCAGGCGACGCTGCAGCTGGTCTGGACGGCGGTCGCGCTGGTCTTCTTCCTGATCGTGCTGGTGGTGGTCCGCGACCACACCGTGCTGCAGTCCTACGCGTACACGCTGGCGCTGGTCGGCGTGATCTTCCTGGCCATCCCGGCGGTGCTGCCCTCCAGCCTGTCCGAGGTGAACGGCGCCCAGATCTGGATCCGGGTACCCGGCCTGTTCTCCATCCAGCCAGCCGAGTTCGCGAAGATCGCGCTGATCATCTTCGCTGCCGCGTTCCTGGTGTCGAAGCGGACCGTGCTGTCCACCGCCGGCAAGCGCATCTTCGGCCTGGTGCTTCCCCGAGCCCGTGACCTCGGCCCGCTGATCGTCGCGCTGCTGCTGGCGCTGGCGGTGCTTGTCCGCGGCAAGGACCTTGGCACCGCGCTGCTGCTGTTCGGCACGCTGCTGGCGATGCTGTACGTCGCGACCAACCGCATCTCCTGGCTGATCATCGGGCTGCTCGGCTTCGCCGGCGGTGCCTACCTGGCGTACCAGCTGTTCAGCCACGTCCGGGTCCGGGTGGACATCTGGCTCGACCCGTTCGGCGACCCGCTCGGTGACGGTTACCAGCTGGTGCAGTCGCTGTTCGGGCTCGGCACCGGCGGAATCTTCGGCACCGGTCTCGGTGCCGGGCGGCCGGACATCGTGCCGTTCGCGTCCACCGACTTCATCATGGCCGCCCTCGGCGAGGAGCTGGGACTGGTCGGCGTCACCGCGATCGTGCTCTGCTACCTGATCCTCACCGCGCGCGGCATCCGCGCCGGGCTGGCCTGCCGCGACGGCTTCGGCACCCTGCTGGCCGGCGGGCTGGCGTTCGCCCTCGCGCTGCAGATGTTCATCGTGGTCGGCGGCGTCACCCGGCTGATCCCGCTGACCGGGCTGACCACCCCGTTCCTGTCCTACGGCGGTTCGTCGCTGCTGGCCAACTACGTGATCCTTGCGCTGCTGGTGCGCATCTCCGATTCGTCCCGGCGACCGCCCGAACCGCGAAGAGCGGCGGCGGCGTCCCGACCGCAACCGCTGTCCGAGGCGAACACCGAAATGGTTCCGGTGATGAAGAGCGGCACCCCGAGCAGTACCGCGAGCGACACGCTGGGCGGCGAGACGGCATGAAGAAGCCGCTGCGGCGGCTGGGCGTCGCCGTCATCGTGATGATCGGGCTGTTGCTCGCCAACATCGCGTACACCCAGGTGATCAAGGCCGACGACTACCGTGCCGACCCGAACAACAAGCGCACCCTGGTCGCCGAGTACAGCCGGCAGCGCGGGCAGATCACCGCGGCCGGCGGGGTGGTGCTGGCCAGGTCCGACCCGGTCAACGACCAGTACCAGTACCAGCGGGTCTATCCCGCCGCGGACGTCTACGCCAGCCTCACCGGCTACTACTCCATGCGCTATGGACCGACCGGGCTGGAACGGAACCAGAACGACATCCTGTCCGGTGAGTCCCCCGAGCTGATCGCCGGCCAGCTGTCGGACCTGATCACCGGGCGCGATCCGCGGGGCGGCAACGTCGAGCTGAACGTCGTCCCTGCGGTGCAGCAGGCCGCGTACTCGGCGATGACCGAGAAGAAGTACGTCGGCGCGGTCGTCGCCATCGAGCCGTCCACCGGCAAGATCCTGGCGATGGTCTCCACCCCGTCGTACGACCCGAACCCGCTGGCCAGCCACAGCGACGAGGTGCAGCGTCAGGCGTACAACGCGCTGGTCAACGCCGACCCGAGCCCGCTGGTCAACCGGGCGATCGGGGCCGTCTACCCACCCGGTTCGACGTTCAAGCTGGTGATCGCCGCCGCGGCGCTGCAGAACGGGTACACGCCGCAGACCCTGGTCACCGGCGAGTCGAAGATCGACCTGCCGGCCACCGACGGCGCCACGCTGTCCAACTTCGGCGGCGAGACCTGCGGTAACGGCGGCGGCGCCGACGTCCCGCTCACCGAGGCGCTGGCCTTCTCCTGCAACACCGCGTTCGCCCAGGTCGCGATGGCCGTGGGCGCCGCGCCGATCCGGCAGGAAGCCATCGCCCTCGGGGTGGACGGCAATCCCGTCGACATCGGAATGGACGTCGTCGGGTCCAGGCTCGGTGACGTGCCGGACACCGCCGCGCTGGCGCAGACCGGCATCGGGCAACGGGACGTCGCGGTGACGCCGTTCCAGATGGCCTGGATCACCGCCACCATCGCCAACGGCGGCGACCGGATGGTCCCGCACCTGATCGCCAAGACCACCAAACCCGATCTGTCGGTCATCTCGCAGACCAGCCCGGAGTCGCTGGGCCAGGCGATCCCCATCCCGGTGGCGGATCAGATCCGCGACATGATGATCGAGTCGGAGAAGGAAACCCTCGGGTCCGGCAGCATCTCGGGCCTGACGATCGCCTCCAAGACCGGGACCGCCGAGCACGGCAACGATCCCAAGAACACCCCACCGCACACCTGGTACACGGCCTTCGCGCCGGCGGACAACCCGAAGGTCGCGGTGGCGGTGCTGGTGGAGAACGGCGGCGACCTCGGCCTTGACGCCACCGGGTCCAAGGTCGCCGCACCGATCGGCCGCTCCGTGATCGCCGCGGCGCTGGCGGGTCCGTGATGCTCCGGCCCGGCCTCGTGCTGTCCGACCGCTACCGGCTGAGCCGGTGCGTCGCCGTCGGCGGCATGGGCGAGGTCTGGGCCGCCGACGACATCCGGCTCGCCCGCACGGTGGCGGTGAAGATCCTCCGACCCGAACTGACCGGTGACCCCGAGTTCGTCGACCGGTTCCGCACCGAGGCCCGGATCACCGCGGCGCTGAACCATCCCGGGATCGCCGCGGTGTACGACTACGGCGAGGTCGGCGCCGGCGGCGACCCGCGCGGCCACACCGCCTACCTGGTGATGGAGCTGATCGCCGGCGAGTCGCTGTCGGCGGTGCTGGCGCGGATGGGACGGCTGTCCACCGGCCGCACCCTTGACGTGCTGGACCAGACCGGCCGGGCCCTGCAGGCGGCGCACACCCGGTCGCTGGTGCACCGCGACATCAAACCGGGCAACCTGTTGATCACCCCGGCCGGTCAGGTGAAGATCACCGACTTCGGCATCGCCAAGCTCGCCCACCAGGCACCGGTGACCCGGACCGGGCTGGTGATGGGCACCGCCCAGTACATCTCCCCGGAACAGGCGACCGGTCACCCGGCGGTGCCGGCCTCGGACATCTACTCCCTCGGCGTGGTCGCCTACGAGTGCCTGGCCGGCCGGCTCCCGTTCCCCGGCGAGAACGCCGTCGCCATGGCCATGTCGCACGTCCGGGACACCCCCGGCCCGTTGCCCGCCGACGTGCCGCCCGCGGTCGCCGCGCTGGTGCTGCACATGCTCGCCAAGGACCCGACGGCCAGGTTCCCCAACGGTGCGGCGCTCGCCCAGGCCGTCGGCCAACTGCGGTCGGGCGGCGGCGGGCCGAGCGCGTCGGTCTCGACCGGGCCGCACCGGGCCAGGCCGGTCTCGCCCGTCTCGCCGGCCTCGGCGGCGTCATCGGCCCGGCCGGCGTCGAACGGTGCGTCGGGTCGCCAGCCACGCCCGACGGCTGGATTGCCTACACCGGCACTGGTCCCGGCGGCCGGAGCCGTCCGGGCCGCTCCGCCCACCCGGCGGGCTCAACCACCGGCGCGCCCGGCACCGGCACCGATCCGGCCGGCGACCCAACAGCCGAGCCGGCCCCCGTCGCGCCCCGCCGCCAGCGCCCCGGCCGGTCCAACGCGGCAGCCCGCCCGCCGGGTGTCGCAGCGGACCGGCCTGTCGGTCGCGGTGGCCCTGCTGGTGCTGGCGCTGGCCGGGGCCCTCGCGGTCTGGATCGATCAGAGCGTCGCCGACCTGCCGGCCCCCGTCGCGCCCGCCGGCCTTGTCGTCGATCCCGGTGCCGGGTCGGGCCACGGCGCACTGTCCGGATGGTCGTCATGACCCGCTTCTTGATCAACCGGGGTCCGCAGGCAACCCCGGGCGGTGGGCAGGCGTCGTCACCACGGCGGGCGGTGTGCCGTCGTGTCGGGTGTGCCCGGACGCGAACGGCATCATCGACACTGGTCACCGGAAGCACCTGCGGCGCCTGGCACGGCGTCAACGGTGACACACGGTGCTCGACGAGCGCGCAACTTTCGCAGTGCAACCAGAGGACGGCAATGACGGGATACCTTTTCGGCGATCGCTACCAGGTCGGGGACACCCTCGGCTTCGGCGGCATGTCCGAGGTGCACCGTGGCCGTGACCTGCGGCTGGGCCGGGACGTCGCGGTCAAGGTGCTGCGCGCCGACCTCGCCCGCGACCCGTCGTTCCAGGCCAGGTTCCGGCGCGAGGCGCAGAACGCCGCCTCGCTGAACCACCCGGCGATCGTCGCCGTCTACGACACCGGCGAGACGGCGGGCGAGACCGGCCCGGTGCCGTACATCGTCATGGAGTACGTCGACGGCGACACCCTGCGCGATGTGCTGAAGCAGGAGGGACCGCTGCCACCGCGGCGGGCCATGGAGATCGTCGCCGACGTCTGCGCGGCGCTGGACTTCTCGCACCGGCACGGGATCGTGCACCGCGACGTCAAGCCCGCGAACATCATGCTGAACCGGGCCGGCGCGGTGAAGGTGATGGACTTCGGCATCGCTCGCGCGGTGTCCGACGGACAGGCCACCATGACGGCCACCTCCGCGGTGATCGGCACCGCCCAGTACCTCTCGCCCGAGCAGGCCCGCGGCGAGTCGGTGGACGCCCGCTCGGATGTCTACGCGACCGGCTGCGTGCTGTATGAGCTGCTGACCGGGCAGCCGCCGTTCACCGGCGACTCCCCGGTGGCGATCGCCTACCAGCACGTCCGGGAGGCGCCGCGGCCACCGAGCGAGGTGCACCCGGGCTGCCCACCGAGCTCGACGCGATCGTGCTCAAGGCCCTGAACAAGAACCCGCTGAACCGTTACCAGACCGCCGCCGAGATGCGCTCCGACCTGGTCCGGGCACTCTCCGGGCAGGCCGTCCAGGCCACCCCGCTGATGTCCGACGACGAGCGGACGGAGCTGATGCGCGCGGCACCCACCCGGGTCGGCGCCGGCGGGTCGCCCCCGCTGCTGGCTCCCCCGGTGCGGTCGGGCCCGGACGGTGACTGGGAGCCGGAGGACGCCGACCGGTCCAAGCGGGTGTGGGGCTTCGTCGGCATCGGCGTGCTGTGCCTGGCGCTGCTGGCCGGCGCGATCTGGCTGACCCTCCGGGTGATCAGCGCGCCGCCGCCGCAGGCGCTGGTCGCGGTCCCGGACCTGTCCGGGATGTCGCAGGAGGAGGCCACCGCGAAACTGCGGGAGAGCCGGTTGACCCTTGGCACCATCACGCCCACCGAGTCCACCGATGCGCAGAAGGACAAGGTCGTCAACCAGCGACCCTCCAGCCAGACCCAGGTCGCCCAGGACTCCCCGGTCAACCTGGAGATCGGCAAGGGCGTCAGCCTGGTATCGGTACCGAACGTCGTCACCTACACGCCCGACGCGGCCAAGAAGGCGCTGAACGACGCGAATCTGCAATACCAGGAGGTGCAGCAGTCCTCCTCGGACGCTGACAAGGGCAAGGCGCTGGCCCAGGACCCGGCGGCGCAGGCGCAGGTCCTGCCCGGATCGACGGTCAAGGTCACCATCGGTACCGGCCTGGAAACGGTGCAGGTACCCGACGGGATCGTCGGGCAGAGCCTTGACCAGGCGACGGCGGCGCTGACCGGGGCCAAGCTGCAGGTCGTCTCGCAGGAGGCCGACGGCACCGAGGACAAGAACCAGGTCATCGGCATGGATCCGGCACCAGGGACCAGAGTGCAGGAGGGCACGCCCATCACCCTGACGGTGTCCAACAACAGCCTGATGGTGATGCCCAACCTGCAGAACAGCACACCCGACGAGGCGGTCGGCATCCTGCAGGACAACGGCTGGAACGGTGACGCCGACAGCCTGAGCAAGTCGACCAAGGTCACCAACAACCCCGGGCTGGTCGGCGCGATCCTGTCCCAGTCGCCTGCCCAGGGCACCGTGGTCCCGAAGACGGGTACGGCGGTCTCCGTCGTCGTCGGCGAGGCCGGCACGGAGACCATCCCCGATGTGGTCGGCAAGACGGAGGCGGAGGCCCGGGCCGCGATGGCCGGCATTCCGAACGTCACCTGGGGCGTCGCCGGTGGCACGCCGAAGGGTAAGGCCGGCACGGTGCAGGGCCAGACGGCGGCCGGTGTGGTGCAGATCGGCACGCCGGTCACCGTCAACGTGTACGGCCCGGAGGCTCCGCCCACGCCCACCACCGCTGCGGCACCGACCACCGCCGGGTCGTCCGGCAACCGCGGGCCGGGCGGATAGGACCCGGGCCGGACTCGGACAATAGGGCGCGGTCATTCACCCGGCCGACGCACAGGGAACTCATTGTTTCCACAGGTCCGCAGGGAACCCTGAGAACCATGAGCCAGGACATGCCACCGCGGGACAGCGATCAGCGGGACAGCGAGCAGCAGCACAGCGAACAGACCAGCGATCACGGGTACGGCGATCGGTCAGCAGCGACCCCCGGAGCCGCCGATTCAGCAGAATCGGCGGCTTCCGCGCGTAACGGTCTGCCCCCGATCACCCCGGCGGCCCCGCCGGCCGGATATGCGGCACCGTCACCCTCGGATCAGCCGACCGCGGTCCGCGGGTCGACCGGCTACCCGGGGTCGACGGCCCAACCGGCAACGGCATGGAGCCAGCAGATGGACTCCGACACCGGCCCGGTGCCGGTGCAGCCCGCGCAGACCGATCAGGGCTGGTGGCGTCCCCGTCCCAGCGGTGCGTGGTCCGCACCGACCTGGGGTGACAGCACGCCGCAGACCGGCGCCAACCCCGCGGATCGCACCGCGCGGCCGGCGCCCACCTACGCGCAGGCGTGGTCGGCCGGGGGATCGACCGGCGGCTACTCGGCCTACCAGCCGCAGGGCTACGGCCCGGTCATCGGCACACCGGCGCCCCGTCTCAGCGAGTCCGGGACCACCCCGAAGGGCCATCGCGGCACCGTACTGGTCGCCACGGCCGCGGCCGTCGCGCTGCTGGCCGGCTTCGCCGGCGGTTTCCTCGGCGGTCAGCTCTCCTCGAACACCAGCTCGTCCGACAGCTCGCTGACCCAGCTGAGCACCTCGGCCCCGGTCGCCGACCGCGGCACCGCGCCGGCCGGGTCCGTGCAGGAAGTGGCCGCCAAGGTGCTGCCGTCGACCGTGTCCGTGCTGGCCAGCTCGTCGACCAGCGGCGGGGAGGGCTCCGGCATCATCCTGACCGCCGACGGCCTGATCCTGACCAACAACCACGTCGTCGAAGGCGCCACCGACCTGCAGGTGCGGTTCAACGACGGCACCACGGCCACCGCCGAGGTGGTCGGCAAGACCGCGACCGACGACCTCGCGGTGATCAAGGCGCAGGGTGTCTCCGGGCTCGCCCCGGCCACTCTCGGCTCGTCCGGCACCTTGGTGGTCGGCCAGCCGGTCGTCGCCATCGGTTCGCCGCTGGGGCTGTCCGCGACCGTCACCTCGGGCATCGTGTCGGCGCTCAACCGCCCGGTCAGGACGTCATCGACCGAGCAGACGCAGAGCGGCCAGACCGGTCAGGACACCGTGATGAACGCCGTGCAGACCGACGCCGCGATCAACCCCGGCAACTCCGGCGGCGCGCTGGTCGACATGAGCGGGGCGGTCATCGGCATCAACTCCGCGATCGCCTCGCTGTCCACGCCCACCGACGGCAGCCAGGCCGGCTCGATCGGCGTCGGGTTCGCCATCCCGATCGATCAGGCCAAGCGCATCGCCCAGGAGATCATCGACACCGGCAAGGCCACGCACGCCGTACTGGGCGCGTCGGTCCGGGACGCCGCCAGCGGGTCCAGCCAGATCTCCTCGGGCGCGGAACTCGCCGACATCACCGCGGGCGGCGGGGCCGAGGCCGCGGGCCTGCAGTCCGGTGACGTCGTCACCAAGGTCGGCAACCAGACGGTGGAATCCGCTGACGCGCTGATCGCCGCGATCCGGTCCGCCCAGCCCGGCGGCACCACCGAGATCACCTACACCCGCGGGTCGGACACCGAGACGGTGACCGTCACCCTGGGGTCGGCCGACGCGAACTGATCGCGCAGATCTGCGTCAGACGGCAGCAGAACAGCGGCAGTACGGCACTAGACGGCGCTGAGCCGCAACCGCTCGACGTCGGCCTCCAGCGGCGGCACCCTGTCCTCGGCCAGGGTGTCGCCGCAGGCGCGTAACCAGTTCGCCAGCATCCGGTGTCCGCCCTGGGTGAGCACCGACTCCGGGTGGAATTGCACGCCCTCGACCGCGTGCTCGCGATGCCGCAGGCCCATGATCACCCCGCCCTCGGTGCGGGCGGTGACCTCGAGTTCGTCGGGGACGGTGCCGTCGACCACGGCCAGCGAGTGGTACCGGGTGGCGGTGAACGGGTCGGGGAGACCGGCCAGCACCCCGGCCCCGCCGTGGTGCACCAGCGACGTCCTGCCGTGCAGCAATTCCTCGGCCCGGTCGACGACGGCGCCGTACGACCTCGGCGATGGCCTGGTGACCGAGGCACACCCCGAAGATCGGCAGCCGGCCGGCGCCCCAACGGACGATCTGCTCGGTGACACCCGCGTCCGCCGGCGTGCCGGGGCCGGGGGACAGCAGCACGCCGTCGACCTCGAGCTCGGCGATCTCGTCCGTGCTGACGGCGTCGTTGCGCCGGACGATGCAGTCCGCGCCGAGCTGCTCGAGGTACTGCACGAGGTTGAAGACGAAGGAGTCGTAGTTGTCGACGACCAGAATGGTGCTCACGCCGCTCAGCCTCGCATACCGGTGAACGGCGGGGCGCCGGGTTTGTCGGGGTCGGTCTGGGCCCGTGCGGCTGGGTCAGTCGGTGGACACCCGGTCGAACGGCAGGTAGGGCTCGAGCCAGGGGAACACCACGAAGAACAGCAGTGCCACCACGGCCAGGAACAGCCCCAGCGCCTGCAGCCACTTCATCGCGGTCGGCCCCGGGAGCCGCCGCCAGATCCAGACGTACATGTCAGGCCTCCCCGAGCTCTGGCGGCAGGAAACCCGGTGCCTTCGCGTAACTCTGGGTCAGCACTCCGTGGATGATCATCCGTTCCCGGTCGGAGAACTGCGGGTGGCAGGTGGTCAGGGTGATCACTCGCTGGGCGTCGGGCGGGACCGTGGTCGAGTCGACGTGCGGGACCGGCAGCACCTGCGCGTAGTCCGTCGGCACGGTGATCTCCCGCCCGTAGACGCCCGCGTACTGGCCCGTCTGGACGCCGACGCCGGCGCAGTGCGCGTGCTGGGTGGCGTCCCAGGTCGCGGTCTCCTCCTGCATCGGCAGCACCCGGTAGACGAACCAGTCGTCCTGGGTTTCGACCACGACCGCATCGCAGGACGCCAGCAGACCGAGGTCGTTGAACGGCGAACCCTTGGACACCCGATGCCCGGCGACCGCGAAATTGCCCTGCTGGCCGGGCATCTGGGTGCCCGCGTAGTGCCCGGGACCGATGTACAGGTCGTCGGAGTTGGTGCCCTCGACGACGGTGAAGCGGTAGTCGGCGCCGAATGCCGGGATGTAGAGCTTGGCGAAACCCTCGCCGGACAGCGTCTCGTAGGTGGGCGTCCGCTGCCGCGGGTCGGTGACGAGCTGGTTCGGATCGGTGACCACCACGGTGTCGGTTGTCGTCGCCTCGGCGCTGGCCCAGACCTGGTCGATCGCCTCGGTGGCGGCGGCCTGTTTCTGGCTGCCGAAGATGTCGGTGATGTACACCTCGTAGACCACGAACAGCAGCACCACCACGCCCAGCGTGATCAGCAGCTGGCCGACGCCGCGGACCACGGTCCGTACCGCGTCGCCGCGGCTGCGCGGCGGAACCGGCTCGGCCACCGGCGTCTGGGCCCCGCTCATCCGCCGGCCTGCTTCGCGGAGGTCAGCCGGATCGGCCCGTCGTAGGCGGGCAGCACGACGTTGTCCAGTGGGGTCACCTCGTACACGAGCTGGAACTTGTCCACGTACTGCCGGTAGAGCCGCACACCGGGCTGGGCGTCCAGCGCGGCGATCATGGCGTCCGCGTCGCCAATCGCCCGTCACCACGAACGGCGGCGAGTAGGTGCGTCCCTGCAGCAGCAGGGTGTTGCCGATGCACCGGACCGCCGAGGTCGTCAGCACCCGCTGGTCCATGATCATCATCGCTTCGGCGCCGCCGGCCCACATCGCGTTGACCACCGCCTGGACGTCCTGCTGGTGCACCACCAGGTCATCAGGGTCGACGCCGGCCGGATAGTTGCCGTCGGCATCGCGCGGCGCGTCGGACAGCGTCACCCGCAGCCCCGGTCCCTGCACCGGGGTCAGCCCGGCCGCGGCCTGCAGCCCACTCGCCTGTTGGAGAACCTGTGCCACCTGCGGGGACCGGTCACCCGCCGCGGCTGCGTCGATCTGGTCCTGCAGCTTGGCCGCGAATGCGTCGGCGCCACTGACCCGCTGCTCGGCCTGATTGACCACCGCGGACAGGTCCACCGATCGGTTGCTGATGTCCTCACCGGCGGAGTAGGACCGCGCGGTACCCAGCAGCAGGCCCGCGATCAGGCAGGCCAGCACCACGCCGATCCCCCAGCGCGAGGCATGCCATTGCCGGGGACCGGGCAGGGCAGGTCGTCGCACCCCGACCTCCTCACCCCATTACGCCGGTCGGAAAACCCGTCGGACACCGTAGGCTAGATGCCAGGACGTACGGTTCCGGTGATCCACCGCCCGTACGCACCGGCGGACGGCCAGCGAAGCGCCGTCGCAGGTTCTCAGGCCCCGTTCCAGTATGCGGGGTGCTCAGCGTGGAGGGATGTCGTGCCGAAATCCAAGGTCCGTAAGAAGGTGGCCACGTCGGCCGCGAAGGCGTCGACCGAAGCGAACGAGGCCGCGGCCGCGGCGACCAGGGCGCACGTCGCCGCCCCGTCGTCACCGGTGTACATCGGCATCATGCTCGGGCTGATGATCCTCGGCCTGCTCTGGCTGGTCGTGTACTACCTGTGGGGCCAGAGCATCCCGTTCATCGCCGACCTCGGTAACTGGAACTTCGCGATCGGGTTCACGCTGATGATCGCCGGCCTGCTGATGACCATGCGCTGGCGCTGACCAGCGCTTTCGGCTCTGATGTCGACCCGTCTGACCGGCCACTGTTCCGACCTGGCGCGACACCGAACGACACCCGTGTGATTCATCCCCAATGTGGACAAGTCCTGTGGATAACCCTCCGCCGTTCCCCGGGCCCGGCTCCCGATCCTGGGGTCCGCGGCCGGTGCTGATCGGCGCCGGGGCGCTTGCGGCCGTGCTGGTCGGCGTCTACGCGGTGCTGAGCGAGAGCCCGCTGGAGCGGCTCACCGCGGGCGGTGATCTGCGTGGTGCTGCTGGTTGCCACCCTCGCCGGATTCCGCCGGCAGGTCGTCGCCGGTCCGGGCGGGCTGCTGATCAGGCGGCTGACCGGGACCCGGGCCGTGCAGTGGTGGCAGGTGGCGGATCTGTCGCTGGGCGCCAATCCCGGCTCGGTGCGGCGTCGGCGACCATCGAGGTGGACCTGCACGACGAGGATCTGCTCATCTTCGGCCGCACCGAGCTCGGCGCCGACCCGGCCGACGTGCTCCCCGAGCTCCGCCGCTGGTGGTCGGTCACCCCGCGGTCGGACTGGCCGATGACCGGCCACGAGCGCACGCTTGACCACCTTCGGCCGCCGCCGGCGCAACCCGAACCACCGCCTGCGAAGTGATCCGCGCGCGCGGGGTGGCGGGGTCAGTGGGCGGGGACGCAGCTGATGCCCTGCACGCTGTACAGGCAGAACCAGTTGCCGATCTGCGCGTCACGCACGATCACCACACCCAGCAGCACCACCAGGACGCCGATGCAGGTGCCCCACTGCCAGGCCTTCCTGGACTGCTGCGGCGGGTAGACCATCGCCGCGCCGACGATCGCGCCGACCACGAGCCCGCCGAGGTGTCCCTGCCAGGAGATGCCCGGAACCTGGAAGGTGATGAACACGTTCAGCGCCACGATGACCAGCAACTGCCGCAGGTCGTACCGCAGCCGCTTGAAGGTCACCAGCAGCGCGCCCATCAGGCCGTAGATGGCGCCGGACGCGCCGATGGTCAGGCTCACCGGGGCGCTGAAGACCAGCACGCTCACCGAGGCGCCCAGCAGGCTGAGCAGATAGATCACCAGGAACCGGCCGCGCCCGAGGATTCGTTCCAACGGGATGCCCAGGATGTACAGCGAGATCATGTTGGTGGCGATGTGGATGAGGCTGCCGTGCAGGAAACCGCCGGTCAGCAGCCGCCAGTACTCGCCGGACGCCACCTCGACGGGGATCAGGCCGCCCCGCGTGTACAGCGCGGAATCCGACAGGTCCATCACCGACCGGGCCTGCAGCGCGGTCACCACGAACGCCACCAGGTTGATGCCGATCAGCACCATCGACACCAGCGGACGTTGCCCCCACTGCGACCCGGCGACCGTCCTCGGCGCCTGGTAGTTCGCCCGGGCCTCCGCGACGCACGCCCGGCAGTGGAACCCCACGCTGGCCGGGGTCAGGCACTCCGGGCACGCCGGACGGCCGCAGCGGGTGCAGGTCAGCGCGGTCGCCCGGTCCGGGTGCCAACTGCAGACCTGGGTCTGGGACACCGGTGGCCCGCCGGTGGGGTACGGGGGTGGCGTGGTCACCTGGCTGATCTCGGGTCGGTGGAAGGGTGGTGGGTGGCCCGCAGACGTCCGGACGTGGCGCGCCGGGTCAGGCTGACGGCGCGGCCGGCGCGGAGTCGTCCTCGACGCTGATCGAGGTGATCACCACGTCGTCGGACGGCCGGTCGAACCGGTCGACCGAGGTGGTGGCGATGGCGTCGACCACGTCACGGGAGGCCTGGTCGGCGACCTCACCGAAGATGGTGTGCTTGAACGTCAGATGCGGCTGCGGGCCAACGGTGATGAAGAACTGCGATCCGTTGGTGCCGGGCCCGGCGTTGGCCATCGCCAGCAGATACGGCTTGGTGAAGGCCAGTTCCGGGTGGAACTCGTCGGCGAAGGTGTAGCCGGGGCCGCCGCGGCCGGTGCCGGTGGGGTCGCCGCCCTGGATCATGAACCCGGAGATCACCCGGTGGAAGATCGCGCCGTCGTAGAACGGTCCCTGGGTTTCCCCGGTCGCGTTCTTGGTCGTGTACTTGGCGGTGCCACGGGCCAGCCCGACGAAATTGTTCACCGTCTTCGGGGCGTGGTTGGGCAGCAGCTCGATCCGGATGTCGCCGCGGTTGGTGTGCAGGGTCGCGTAGAGGGTGCTCACGAGGCACCATCCTGCCACGACGCGCTGTGCCGGCCCTCGGCGTACGCCCCGGGCCGGGTCGGAAGACTCCGACGGTGGCCCGCCCTGCGGACGTCTCCGCCGGCGGGGAGACACCAAGAAGCTGCCCGCCCGGTTGATCCACCGGACGATCCCGATGTCCCCCGATCGGCGCACGACAGCAAGGTCCTGGCCGGGCTGCTTCTCAGCTCGCTGGCGGATACTCGACCGCGTGACCGAGGGCCCGTCTCACGCATCGGAGGCTTCCGGGCGGGAGCCGCCAGGGGCGTCACACGCCGGTGATGTTGACTGGCTGGCGCAGGTGGCCGGTGAGCTGCACCGGTTGCAGAAGCGGTTGGGACCTGACTTCGCGTCCGCCGGGCAGGCCGGAGACCGTGCGGTCGGCGACGTCGCCCGCGCCGCCGTACCTGCGTGGCGGCGGTTGACCCGTGGCGAGCCGCGTTGGCCGGTCAGCGTCGCGGTGCTGATCATGATCGTCTTGCAGTTGCGGCTGCCCGGCGACCTCACCCCCATCGGGCGCTGGCTGCTGCCGGCGATAGAACTGGTGGTGCTGGCGGTGCTGGTGGTGGCCAACCCGCGCCGGATCGACCGCAGCTCCCCGTTGCTGCGCGGTTTGGGGTTGGGGTTGATCGGGGTGGCCAGCCTGGCCAACGCCTGGTCGGTGGTGCTGCTGATCGACGACCTGGTGCACGGCACGAACGGCGACGACCCGATCCCGCTGCTGGGCACCGGCGCCAATATCTGGATCACCAACGTGATCATCTTCGCGATCTGGTATTGGGAACTGGACCGGGGTGGCCCCGCCAGCCGGGCGGCGGGCACCGACCCGCACCCAGATTTCCTGTTCCCACAGATGTCGGACACGTCGGGCATCTACCGCGAATGGGAGCCGCAATTCACCGATTACGCCTACGTGTCGTTCACGAACGCGACCGCATTCAGCCCCACCGACACCATGCCGATGTCCCGGTGGGTGAAGCTGGCGATGATGCTGCAGGCCGCGGTGTCCCTGGTCACCGCCGCACTGGTGATCGCCCGCGCAGTGAACATCCTGAAATGACGACCGCAACGACCCAGGGCATCAGGTCGTGCCGGTGCGGAGCGGCAGAGGGAGGTTCAGGGAGGTTCAGGGAGGTTCAGGGAGGTACTGCCGGTACCTGTGTTGACCGTGCCTGGCTGCTCCAGGCTGAACAGATCACGATTGCGGGGTGAGGACCGAACCAGCACCGACAGAACAGCCCGGACCATCGACCCGCGGGAGGCTTCGGATGACCGGCTGGACCACAGAGAACGCCAGTCGGATCGGCTCCAGCGAAGAGGTGCAGGTCCAGACTGGACGGGCGGACGGCTCACTCGCTGCGCCTCGGACGATCTGGATCGTCAACTCCGCCGGTCGGCTTGTTCATCCGCTCGACGAACGGCCGCACCGCGGCGTGGTTCCGAGCGGCGATCGCGAGCGGCCGTGGCGTCGTCCGCGCCGGGGGCCGGCCCTTCGACGTGGCGTTCACCGAGGCCGCGGAGGCGGACCTGGCCGCGGTGGACGCCGCCTACCGCGGCAAGTACGGGCGGTACGCGTCCATCGTCGATCATCTCCAGGAGACCGGCCCGCGCGCCGCGACACTCGAAGTCCACCCCGCCTGAACGATCCGCCCCTGAGCGGACCCCGTAACCACCGCGAAGGAGAACGCCATGCACGGTGCAGTGATCTACGGCCCGAAGGACGTCCGCTTGCAGGAGCGTCCAGACCCCACGATTGAACAGCCGACGGACGCGATTGTGCGGACCGTCGCCGCGTGCGTGTGCGGATCGGACCTGTGGCGCTACCGCGGGGTGCAGCAAGTCGCCCGGCCCACGCCGATCGGGCACGAGTACGTCGGCGTGGTGGAGGCCGTCGGCGCCGACGTAACCTCCGTGAAGCCGGGCCAGTTCGTCGTCGGCGGCTTCCTGACCAGCGACAACACCTGTGCGGTGTGCCGCGCTGGGATGCAGTCCCATTGCCTGCACGGCACCGGCTACGACGGCTGCCAGGCCGAGTTCATCCGGATCCCGAACGCCGACGGCACGCTGCTGGCCACCCCGGACCACCCGGGCGACGACCTGGTGCCTGGCCTGCTCGCGCTGTCCGACGTGATGTGCACCGGCTGGCACGCCGCGGTCTGCGCCGACGTGCGGCCCGGCGCGACCGTGGTGGTCGTCGGTGACGGCGCGGTGGGCCTGTCGGGTGTGCTCGCCGCCCAGCAACTCGGCGCGGAGCGGGTGATCGCGATGAGCCGGCACGCCGACCGGCAGCAGCTCGCGACGGAGTTCGGTGCCACCGAGATCGTCGCCGAACGTGGCGACGACGGCATCGAGCGGGTCATGGAACTCACCGGCGGTATCGGGGCGGACGCCGTGCTGGAGTGCGTCGGCACCGACGATTCGGTGGTCCAGGCGCTGCGCTCGGCGCGACCCGGCGGCCATGGTCGGCTGGGTCGGCGTGCCGCACGTCACGGATCTGCCGCAGCAGCACATGTTCTGGCGGAACGTCGGGCTGCGCGGCGGCCCCGCCCCGGTCCGCGCGTACCTGCCCGACCTGATGCAGCGGGTGTGGGACGGGCGGATCGAGCCGGGGAAGGTCTTCGACCTCACCCTGCCGCTGTCCGAGGTCGCGGAGGCGTATGCCGCGATGGACGAGCGCCGCGCGATCAAGACCCTGCTGCTGCCCTGACACCTGACCGCGACACACCCGTGCAAGCGCGGGAACGCACTGCGGGTGATGGCGGAGGCGGTGCGCTGCTGATGGGTCCGGACGGGGCCTTCATCACCGGCAGCGATTTCCTGATGGACGGCGGCGTCACCGCCGCCTACCGGTTCGGCGACCTCGCCCCGGCGTAGCCGCCGGCCCCATCGCGGCCCGACTTCACAGGCCGAGAGCTGCCACCGTCTTGATCACCATCTGCCGGCCTTTGATCGATTGCAGCTGGTTGGACTCGGCGACGACGGCGATCGGCCCCTTGGACACCGCGTAGATCGACTTGTCGGCGGTGACCATCGCGCCGCCGGTCCAACCCGGCGGCTGGCTGGCCGGGTCCGAGCTGTCGATGGGCACATGGGCGTCGACGGCCGCGGTCGCGGCCTCCGGCGTGTCGGCCTGGATCACCCGGACCGTCGCCATCCATTCCCCGTCCGACCGGCTGAACACGCAGATCGGGTAGGGCTTGACGTCGATGATCTGGGTCTGACCGGTGTGCTGACCGTTGATGTCCGCCACGTCGGTGTCGGATAGGTAGGGGCAGTCGGCGGGCACCGCCGCGGGTTCGTCGGTCGCCGGCGGCGGCGCGGCAGTCTGGGCCGAACCGTTGGGTGAGGTGATCACCGAGGTCACGGTGGTGGGCTGCACCGAGGTGATGGTGCCGATCGTGATGGTCTGGGTCGGCGGGTTGGACCCACCTGTCGCGCCCGAACACCCGGCCAGCATCGCCACCATCAGGGCCACCGCCACCGCACCCACCGGGAGACGCCCCGTTGTCGGCATCGCACCTCCCGCTCGCCGCGCCGCACACCCCGTCAGGGACTGCTGCCCTCATCATCGACGCTGTAGTGGTGCAATCCGATCAGCACCCCTGCTGGATCGGTGAGGTAACAGCGGGAGCCGACTCCAGGCAGGGTGAACGGCGGGACCACCACTGTGCCACCGTGCGCGTTCGCTGCTGCCAGCGCTGCGGCCAGATCGGGTACTCGGATGACCGGGATGCACCGTGGCTGACCGTCCAGCGATGCCATCAACCCGGTGTCGACACCCGGTGCTTCGCCGTGCGGAGCGACGAGGTAGTCGGCAGCGGAAAAGGGCTGCGGATCCCAGCCGAACACCGCCGACACGAACGCGGCCGACCGCG
The DNA here is from genome assembly GCA_963709895.1 of uncultured Actinomycetota bacterium. Classification (GTDB taxonomy): domain Bacteria; phylum Actinomycetota; class Actinomycetes; order Mycobacteriales; family Nakamurellaceae; genus Nakamurella. Next base: position 293,048 of record CAVPYD010000030.1, read on the forward strand.
GCAGGTCGGGGCTGTTGATCTCGACGTAGCTCACCGGCATGGTCATGGCCGCCTGCTCACCGGTGATTCCGGTAGCGCCCGATCCGGCAGCCGCAAGGTGGGGGCGGACTCCCATTGCCGCAGCAGACCGCCCAGCCAGTTCTCGGCGAGGTAGAGATACTCCGGCCGGATCTCGTGCCAGCGCTGCCGGCCCGACTGCATCGAGTTGATCAGCCCGGCGTCGATCAGCACGCCAAGGTGCTGGGACCCGGCTGGTCTGCTCATCGTCAGCAATTCGGCCAGCTGCCCGCTCGTCGCCGGTCCGTACGACAACCGCTGCAACTGCGCCCGCCGTGACGGGTCGGCCAGCGCCCGCAGGGCGGTGCTCAACTCGGCACTCATCGGGCGACGGTTCTGTAAGTCATCACTCACGCATTAGATCAGTAAGTTTCGACTTACGGAAGTTGTCCTGGGCGTTTCGTCCGACCCTCCAGCAGCTCGGGTACCCTCGAGACACACACTCAACGTCACCAGGTGCCCGCCCGGGCTCGGCTGACCTGCGGAGGGGGACATCGTGGTCGTGACGCAGCGCCGCAACACGACGCAGCGGGCGGCCATTCTGCAGGTGCTGGCCGGCACGGACGAGTTCGTCTCAGCGCAGGACCTGCACAGCGCCCTGCGCACCTCCGGCTCGACGATCGGCCTGGCGACCGTCTATCGCGCGCTGCAGGACATGGCCGGTGGCGGCGATCTCGACACCGTGCGGAACCACTCCGGCGAGGTGCTGTACCGGCAGTGTGAGCAGCCCAAACACCACCATCACCTGGTCTGCCGGCGCTGCGGACGCACCCAGGAGGTCGAGGCGCCCGAGGTCGAGCAGTGGGCCCGGACCGTGGCCGCGCTGCATGGCTACACCGCCATCGACCACGAACTGGAGCTGTTCGGGCTGTGCGCCCAGTGCTCCGCCGCCGCTGACTAGCACGCTCCGAAAAGCTGTGCTCCGTGGATCGTGACGGGTACATCGCTGACGGCAGACCCCGGGGTCACACCACCAACGACGGCTCGTCCGGCGCGGACAGGCTGAGCGTGGTGTCCACCACGGCGGGCGACCGTGACACCCGGGCCTCCAGATCGCGCAGCCGGATCGCCAGGTGCGGCTCGGCATCGTCACCGGACAGGTCGACGTCGGCCACCAGGTAGAGCTGTCGCGGGCCGACGAATTCCAGCCGCAGGTAGGTGACCCGCTCGACCTCGGGCAGCTCCAGCAACGCCTGCAGGGTGGCCTGCCTGACCCGCGGGTCGACCTGCTGACCGACCAGGAACCGGCGGTTGCGGTTGATCAGCACGATGGCCACCACGCCGAGCAGCACCCCGACCAGGATCGAGCCGATCGCGTCCGGCACCGCGGAATCGGTGATCTGATGGCCGGCCAGCCCGGCCGCCGCGATCACCAGCCCGATGAGGGCCGCCGAATCCTCCGCGAACACCGCCCGCAGGGTGGGGTCCGATGTGGCCATCACATGCTCGATCAGGTCGCGATCAAGGACGTCGGCCTCGCCGCGTGCCTGGCGCGCGGATTGCAGGAAGGAGATGCCCTCCAGGACGAAGGACACCGCCAACACGATGTAGCCGACGAGGAAGTCGGTGGCCGGCTCCGGCGTGATCAACTCCTGGACGCCGTGCGTGATCGACACGGCGGCACCGGCGACGAACAGGCCGAGGGCCGCGAACAATGACCAGACGTAGGCCTCCCGGCCGAAGCCCAGCGGGTGCTCGGGCTCGGGCGGGCGCCGGGACCGCTTGTTCGCGACGATCAGGAAGATCTCGTTGCCGGTGTCGGCCCAGGAGTGTGCGGCCTCGGCGACCATCGACGCCGAGCCGGTGATCATCGCGGCCACCGACTTGGCCGCCGCGATGAGGAGATTCGCGCCGAACGCGACGAGCACGGTCAGCGTGCTCTCGGTCTCGGTCGACGAACCGACCGGCACGATCGCATCCGGCGCCCCGCCCGGACGCGGCCGACGCCCCGGCAGCTGATCCGCCGGAGGCTGCTCAGCAGGCATGGGGCATGGTGGCACGCGGGACAGTGGCGAAGGAGGCGGCGTGAAGAAGAGCGCGGGGACGGTGCTGTACCGCGTCCACGACGGTGTCCTGCAGGTGCTGCTGGTGCACATGGGTGGGCCGTTCTGGGCCCGCAAGGATGAGCATGCCTGGTCTATTCCCAAAGGTGAGCACGGCGATGCCGAGGATCCGCACGCGGTCGCCGCACGCGAATTCGAGGAGGAGCTGGGTTCACCGCTTCCCGCCGGCCCCGAGAGCTATCTGGGCGAGACCCGGCAGAGCGGCAAGTCGGTGGCGGCATACGCACGGCACGCCGACTTCGATGCCGCCACCGCCACCAGCAACACCTTCGAGATGGAGTGGCCGCCGCGCTCCGGGCGGATGCAGTCGTTCCCCGAGGTGGACCGCGCCGAGTGGTTCGACCTCGCGACGGCCAGGGTGAAGCTGGTCAAGGGGCAGGTGATCTTTCTCGACCGACTGGCGGCCCTGCACGACAAAGCCGGTCCAGGCGGAACCACCGCCTGAACCGGCCTGCCGTCGCAAAGGCCCCAGCTACTTCACTTCCCGCCGCAGACTCCGCCACACTCCGATGGTGGTCGGCAGCACCACCCACACCGCGATCGCGGTCAGCGTCTGCGGGAGCTCGGTGAACGGCTGATCCCCGGAGAGCCGGTCGTAGGCGTGGAAGACGTGCAGCCACTGCGCGTTGACACCGAATACCGCGTTGCCGACCACGGCCCACAGGGTCGGCGCCACCAGGAACGCCGCCACCGCCACCGCCGTCTGCGCGGCCAGCGCACCGAACCCGGCCGCCATGATCACCTGCAGCGCCGTCAGGATGACCAGCCCCCGCACGTCACCGCCGAAGAACTCGAACGACGGAGTCTGGCCGTGGATCACGCCACCGAGCACCGTGGCGCCCGCGGTGAGGCCGACGGTGACGGCGACCACGGCCATCGCCAGGGTGAACGACGCCGCGAACTTCGCGGCCAGTACCCGACCGCGGCGTGGTGAGAGGGTGAAGGTGGACAGCGCGGTGCGCTGGGTCCATTCCGACGTCATCGCGAACAGGCCGATCAACGGGATGATCAAACCGAGGGCCGGGGTGAACTGCGCGTAGGCCCGCCAGGACTCGTCGCCGCCGGTGCCCTGGATCAGCAGCCAGGTCAGCGCGATCACCGGCGCGGCCAGCGCGATGCCGAGGATGGCCTTGCCGCTGCGGTTGTCCAGCAGCTTGCGGAACTCGACCTGGAACAACCTGGTGAAGCGTTGCGGCCGGATGGCGCCGGTCCGCAACTGGGCGACCGGCGCAGTGCCGGTGAAAGTGGTGGTCATGACGGTTCCCTTGCTGGTCTCGGGTGACTGGGTCTGGCTGAGCTGGTGCGTCGTGGTGGTGGGGCCGGACGTCATGCCGCCTGCTGCTGACTGGTCCCACCCGGTGCGGTGAGGGTGAAGAACAGGTCCTCCAGGCCGCCGGCGCCGCCCTCACGCAGCTCGAGCAGCACCTGCCCGGACGCCGCGGCGATCCGGCCGACCTGCTCGGGAGTGGCGTCGACGGTGATGGCGCCGTCGGGACGACGCTCGGGGAGATGGCCGGCCGCCTGCAGCGCTCGTCCGATGCCGTCGGGATCCAGTCCGCGGACCAGGGTGTGGCCGCCGGCCAGCAGTTCCTCGAGCGACCCGTCGGCGACGATCCGACCGTTTCCGATGACGACAAGACGGTCGACGGTGGCCTGCACCTCGCCGAGCAAGTGGCTGGACAGCAGCACCGTGCCGCCACGAGAGGCGAAGTCCCGCAGCAGTTCCCGCATCCATCGGATGCCCTCGGGGTCCATCCCGTTGACCGGCTCGTCCAGCACCAGGATGGCCGGGTCACCCATCAACGCGCTGCCGATGCCGAGGCGCTGCCGCATGCCGAGCGAGTAGTTGCCGACCCGGCGCTTGCCGGCGCCGGCGAGGCCGACCCGGTCGAGCATCTGCTCCGCCCTGTCCCTCGGCAGGTCGAGGAGTTGCCCGGTGATTCGCAGGGTTTCCAGGCCGGTGCGGCCGGGATGCTGCGCGGCGGCGTCGAGCATGACGCCGATCAGCCGTCCCGGGTTCGGCAGGTCCGCGTAGCGGTGACCGTCGATGCTGACCCGGCCTGCGGTCGGCGGCGTGAGTCCGGTCAGCATTCGCAGGGTGGTGGACTTGCCGGCACCATTCGGACCGAGGAAGCCGGTGACGGTGCCCGGTTCGCAGCTGAATGACACGGAGTCGACGGCGACGTGGTGGTGGTAGCGCTTGGTGAGGTTCTCAGCGGTGATCATGGGTCCTACTGTGCGATCCGCGGCACCCCCGTCACATCGGCCGACGGGCCACATTGACCCCCGACGAAAGTAGCGGTCGTACAGCGGGACCGTGAACTTTCGTCACGGGCGCTCGCCGGCCCCGCCGCCCTACCCTTGACCCGTGATGTCGTCGCTGCGATCGGCCAGGGCCTGGCTGTCCCGACCGCGGGTGGCGGACGTCGCGATCATTGCGCTCTGCTTGCTGAACACGATGCTGCAAGCCCAGCCGTGGCGGCAGCAAAGTGCAACGGATCTGCTGCTGGTTCTTGTTCCGGGTGTGGTTGCGTCCGCCGCGATGTGGTGGCGCCGGCGGTACCCGGTCGCGGTGACCGCCGTCGCGGGCGCCGGCTACCTGCTGTCCCAGGTACTGCTGCCGGTCGGCTTCGGGCTGTTCAGCATCGCGTTGGCCCGACGCGATCGGGTGTTGGTGCTCTCGTCGGTCGCGGTGGCGCTGTGCCTGATGTTCCCCGGCCCGAACAGCGCCGCAGGATTCGACCTGTCCACGGTGGCGACCGGCGTCTTCGGCACGCTGATCTGGACCTTGTGGGGCGCCTACGTCGGTGCCCGCCGCGATCTGCTGAGCTCCCTGCGCGACCGGGCGAACCGGGCAGAGCAGGAACGGGAACTGCGGGCGGAGCAGGCCAGGCTCGCGGAGCGCGCCAGGATCGCCAGGGAGATGCATGACGTGCTGGCGCACAAGGTGTCGCTGATCGCGCTGCAGGCCGGCGGGCTCGAGGTGAACCCGGACGTGGGTGCCGAGCGGGTGCAGCAGACCGCGGAGCAGATCAGGACGACGGCCAGGGAGGCGTTGGAGGAGCTGCGGGGGGTCCTCGGTGTGCTGCGTGCCGACAGCGCCGATGGGTCTGCAGAGTCGGACAGCAGCGCGCCCGAACTCCGGCCGCAACCGAGCCTGTCCGACCTGCCCGCGCTGGTCGCGGCGTCACGGGCGGCCGGAGTCCGGGTGGAGCTGGTGCAAGATCGAAATGGGCCAGCCGAGCTGCCGGATACCATGGGCCGCACGGTGTATCGGGTCGTCCAGGAGGCGCTGACGAACGTGCACAAGCACGCGCGCGGCGCGGCCACCGCGGTCGCGGTGACGGGCGACGCGCGGACCGGCGTGCGCGTCACGGTGACCAATCAGCGCCCGGTCGCGGCCGGCGACCTGCTGCCGGGGTCCGGCGCCGGGTTGATCGGACTGCGGGAACGGGTCGGACTGCTCGGCGGGACGCTGACCAGCGGACCGACCGCCGAGGGTGGCTGGCGGGTGGAGGCCTGGCTGCCCGGCGAGCGCAGCGTGCCAGCCGCGGTTGATCGGGGGGTTGATCAGGGGGCTGATCCGGGCGCCGTCGATCACGGCGTTGGTCGGGGGGCGGCATGGCTCGGCTCCTGATCGTCGATGACGACGCCCTGGTCCGGGCCGGGCTGCGGATGATCCTGGAGTCCGCCGACGATCTGGAGGTGGTCGGCGAGGCGGCCGACGGCGCCGAGGTGGTCACCGCGGTCCAGCGCCATCACCCCGATGTGGTGCTGATGGACATCCGGATGCCGCGGATGGACGGGCTCGCCGCCACCACCGCCGTTCGGGCGTTGCCGGACCCGCCGACGGTCATCGTGCTCACCACCTTCGATCTCGACGACTTCGTGTTCCGTGCCCTGCAGGCCGGGGCGGCCGGGTTCCTCCTCAAGGACACCCCGCCCAGGGAGCTGATCCAGGCGGTGCGGGTGGTCGCCGCGGGTGAGGCGATGCTGTCGCCCGGGGTCACCCGGCGGTTGATCACGCACTTCGCGGACGACCCACGTGCCGAGCGGCGCCGGTTGGCCCGGTCCCGCCTCACCGGACTCACCGATCGGGAGCGGGACGTGCTCATCGAAGTGGGAAAGGGCCTGTCCAACCACGAGATCGGGGCAGCGCTGTACCTCAGCGAGGCGACCGTGAAGGCGCACGTGTCCCGGCTGCTGGTCAAGCTCGACGCCGCCGAACCGGGTGCAGGTCGCGATCCTGGCGCACGAGGCCGGGCTGCTGGATTGACGCCAGGTTGGCCGACCCAGGTTGGCCGACCCAGTCGACTGATCCGGACCTACAGGCCGGTCCAGTCCCCCGACAGCCGGCCAACCGGCTCGACCTCGTCGAGCCATTGCCGCACGGACTCGTTGTGCTCCCCCAGCGTGGGCGGCGCCCGGTGCCCGGCCGGCGGGTGGTCGTCGAACCGCAACGGCGGCCCGGGCAGGTTGATCGGCCCGAGGGTGGAGTGATCCACCTCGAGCACCAAACCCTGCGAACGGGTCTGGTCCCACTCATAGACCCGGTCGAGGGTGCGCACCTCGCCGGCCGGGACGCCGGCCTTGTCCAGATCCAGCAGCAGGTCCGCCACGTCACGCTCGGCGAAGGCGTCGTTGATCAGCTCGATCAGTGCCTGCCGATGCTTCACCCTGGCCGCGTTGTCGGCGAACAGCGGGTCCGCCGGGTCGATGCCGACAGTCGGTGCGAACGCCTGCCAGAGTCCGTCACTGCCGACGGCGACCTGCACGATGGCGTCCCGGCAGCGGAAGGATCCGTAGGGCGCGAGGGACGGATGGTGGTTGCCCTGGGCGTGCGGGACCTCGCCGGCGACGGTGTACCTGGTGCCCTGGAAGGCGTGCACGCCGACGATCGCGGCCAGCAGGCTGGTCCGCACGACCCCGCCGCGTCCGGTTGTGTCCCGCTCGTACAGCGCGGACACCACGCCGTACGCCCCGTACATGCCGGCCAGCAGGTCGCCGATCGGCACGCCGATCCGGGTCGGCTCGTCCGGCGAAGGGCCGGTCAGGCTCATCAGGCCGGCCTCGCCCTGGGCGATCTGGTCGTACCCGGCGCGGCCACCCTGCGGACCGTCGTGCCCGAACCCGGAGATCGAGAGCACCACCAGCCGCGGGTTGAGCTCGTGCAGCCGGGCGGTGGAAAAGCCCAGCCGGTCCAGAACCCCCGGGCGGAAGTTCTCCACCAGCACGTCGGAGGCGCGGACCAGCCTGGTCAGGATGGACCGGCCGTCGTCGCTCTTCAGGTCGAGGACGATCGATTCCTTGTTGCGGTTGCACGACAGGAAGTACGTCGACTCACGGGCGTCCTCCGGGCCGACGAAAGGCGGACCCCAGCCGCGGGTGTCGTCACCGTTGCCCGGTGACTCAACCTTGATGACGCGCGCGCCGAGGTCGCCCAGCATCATCGCGGCGTGCGGCCCGGCCAGTGCTCTGGACAGGTCGACAACGGTCACACCGTGCAGCGGACCAGGCATCTTCAGACCTCCGGTGGGGCATGGGCAGGAGCGGGCGATGGCGCACGCTCGTCAACCTCTGCAGCAGAACCTATCCAGCCGACCTCCCCACCGCTGGCGAGGCCGGCCCCGGTGAAGTGGGGGGTTGCCCCCACTGCCATCCCGGTCCAACGGCTCTACCGTTCCGGAAGGACCATTTGAGGGGACACCGATCACCATGACGCAGACCGCATCACCGTCTCGGCCACGCACGACCCTGCTCCTGCTGCCGGCGTTCGTCGGCCTGCTGGCGCTCGCCGGCTGCGGGGCGATAGCCGACGCCGGACCGCAGACCACCGCCCAACGGACGATCGACGGGGTGACCGCGGTCGACCTGCAGACCAGCGGCGACCTGACCATCAGCGTCGGCGCGACGCCCGGGTTGACCATCACCGCGGGTGCCAACCAGTTGGACTACCTCACCTCCGAAGTCGACGGCGGCACCTTGCAACTGGACAGCAAGGCCAACATGCCCAGTGGCGAGTCGATCACCTACGCCTTGGTGGTTCCGTCCCTGACCAGCGTCGACATCAGCGGATCCGGCAGCGCGTCCGGCGACGGAGTGCTGCGCGGGGACGCCACCGTCACGCTCTCCGGGTCGGGCGATGTCAACCTGACCGGTCTGCAGGTGCCGTCGGTCTCGGTGGCGATTGTCCGGTTCGGGGAAGGTCACCCTCGCGGGCAGCGCGGACTCCCAGCAGGTCGACATCGGCGGCTCCGGGGACTACAACGGCAAGGACCTGAGCGCCGGCGACACCGGTATCGAAGTCACCGGGTCCGGCGACGCGAGCGTCACCGTCTCGGGGTCGCTACAGGTGTCGATCAGCGGCAGCGGCAACGTCACCTATTTCGGTTCGCCGACCCAGGTGGAGAAATCCGTGTCGGGCAGCGGATCGGTCAATCAGGGCTGACCGCCGTCGCCATCACCATTCCCCGCCGATTCATCGCACTTCATCACTTGAAAATATCGTCATATGTTCACACGAACGCGGCCGGGTCGCCGAGGTGCAGGTGCACCTGCTGGTCATTGATGAACGGCACACCAAAGACCCTCGTGAACTCCGCCCCAACAACGTCGAGCACCTCCTGAGCGGCCGAGACCCAAGACTTTCCGAAGGCCGCCCAGGACTCGATGGACAGGCTGATGAGATAGGCGGCAACCGTTGTCGTTTGCGGAACGTCAACAAGATCGATCTCGCTGAGGTGCGAGAGGTCGGAGTCGATGGGGCCCGCAAGATTCAGCTCGGCGAGATTCGGGGCAGCACTGATTGAGGTCAGCATGACATCTCCTTCAAGGCAGGCGATAGCGGCGTTGGCAATGTGCGGTGGAAATTGGCTAATCAGCTAATTCCCGATCACGCGGATCGGACGTCGATGTCCAGGCCCCCGGTTTCATCCGTCACTCGCAGAGGATCATAACCATTTCCTGGCGCCCGTCGATACCCGATCTCGCGGCAATTGCCTTCGAGGCGGCAAGGCGGCCGGAAGAGATCAACCCACGGTCGGCGTAGGGGAGGGAACCTCGCCCTTCTCCACCTCGGATTTGAGGGAGGAGACATCCGCCCAGGGGATTGTCGGTCGGGCCAACCCGCGCTTGTCCAGGTAACGCCGAGCGGTGCCGCGCAGTGCGCGGATGGTCTTGACCATCGCGACCGGGCCGATGGCGTCCGCACTGGGGATGAACCGGTCGGGCCGGAGCACCCAACGGTCACCGTCGCGGCTGAGCTCGCCGCCCACCACGAAGCTGCGCAGGTTCCACAGTCGCTCGTCGTGGCTGTGACACAGCAGGCTGGCCTTGCCCGGCCGCAGCGACTCGTCGGTGTCGATGACGAAGGTCCGGTTCCGGTGCTCCACCGTGGGTCGCACGCGCAGCAGGGTGGGGTTTCCCTGCTCATCGAACGCCGCCAGCACCGCGCTGCTGAACTGGGACATCCTGCCGACCGACTGGCTGAAGGGGTCCTTGGCACCGCGACCGGCAGCTTCGCCCACCGCCAACGGGCCGGACGCATCCAGTGCCGGCACCACGCGGATCGCGGCCGGTGTGATGGTGATCAGCAATCGCATGTAGTAGAAGTCCATCAGCCACCGGCTGATCGCGGAGCCGCTGTTCGACCGCGACTCGGGCTGACGCTCGAGAATCCGCAGCCAGAGATTTCTGGCTCGCAGCACACTGGTGACGATCTCGTCCGGACACGACGCCGTTCCCTGTACCAGGACCGCCGGCGCCCCGTGCAGGCCGCTCGCCGTTGGGTCGGAGAACAGCAGCGCCACCGCCGGGTTCCGCCGGACGTTGAATGCCTTCTGCGGCAACCCGATCGAGGTCGAGATCAGAAAGGTGCCGTCCGGACGCCGGTCGCAGACGGTCGGCCAGGCGATCGGCAGCCCACTGCGGTTCACGGTGAGGAACTCACAGGTCCGGTAGGCATCGACGACGGCAACGAGGTCTTCGGGAACGGTCACAGCGATCGCTGGCAACGCGGGCTCCTTGCTCGAATGAACTGCTGACTCCGAGAGCGTGCAGCCCTGCCCTTGGCAAGTACTGGAGGCCGGCTGGAGACCGGAGGCCAGTGGCTCTTCAGTCGGACTCGGGTGCCGGGTCGCACGCTGGTCTTCGATCAATCCACCCGCGATGCGCACCCCACCCGACCCGAGGAGTCGCCATGAGGGTCCCGAACCCGAGCCTGGCAGCACTTGCATCACACCGCCGAGGACCAGGAGATCTGGCCGCTGTTGCTGCAGCGGGTGGACGCAGCCGGCGACACCCAGGGCCGCGCCACCCTGGAGGCCATGGAGGCCGAGCACGCCGAGATCGACCCGCTGCTGGCCGCCTGCGGCGACGGATTCGCGCAACTCGCCGGCGCGGCGATCGACGAGGGCAGTGCCGACAGTGGCGCCGATAACGCGAACGACACGCGCGCGGCTCTGGAGATCCGGCTCGTCGTCACTCGCGAGCGACTGGACCGCCACCTGGGCCACGAGGAGCGCGACGCGATCGCGCTGACCCAGCGCTACTTCACCGCAGGGGACTGGCACGCCATCGACGGACGGATCCAGCAGTCGTACACGCTGACCGAATCGCTGGCGGTGTTGCCCTGGGTCCGGCACGAGTTGCCCGCCGGTGCCCGCGATCGGCTCATGACGATGCCAGGCGCAACGGCGATGTCGGCAGTCTGGCGGGTGCTGTTGCGTCCGGTGTTCAACCACCGCCAGCGCAGGACCTTTCGGTATCTCCGGGGTTGACCGAGCCAGAATTGCCGGAGACAACCGGGAACCCATCTCACCGCCCATTGTGAGTTCATTCCTGGAGCCGCTCTCTCCAGTGCCCGCGTTCACCGCAGCGGACGGCGAGCCTTTCCCCGAGGCCAGCGGCACTCCTGCGGGAATCCGCGAGATCAGATATCGGAACTGGGGTTTCGACTGACCTGACAAATTGCCGGCCTTGCGCCACCCAGATCTTTGATTTCAAAACCCCGAACATTAGGGGTACCGACTGACGGTCACTCGCGTAACGCTTGACCGGCAGTGGTGAAACCCATCCGCGCTATCGGGGATGCTGCCAATCGGGTGGGAGCTCACCTGCTGCTGGGGGTAATCGATCCATTTCCCGTCGGAAAAGGACCGAGTGGTCGGCATGCGAGAAGATCATCACGGGGAACAGGTATGGCTGAGCAAGGGACCTCCCGGCGGAAGATCCTCGGGGCGGCTGTCGCCGGGGTGGGGCTGGCGGGGGTCGGCGTTGCCGCCGGTTACGGCATCCGCTCGGTGAACGACGGTTCGAGCGGGCCGCCGCAGGCGTCGCCTGCCGGGGTTGACCCGGCCACCAACCCGGCGACGGCCGTTGTGCCGTTCTATGGCGTCCGGCAGGCCGGGGTCAGCACTCCCCAGCAGGGGCAGCTGATGTTCGCGGCGCTCGACGTCACCACCACCGAGGTGGGTGAGCTGCAGCGGATGCTCGACCGGTGGGCTGGGATGGCGGCCAGGATGACCGCCGGGAAGCTGGTGAGCGGCGTCTCGGCGCCGGACGACCAGCCGCCGATCGACACGGGAGAGGCGATGCGCAGCGGCCCGCACTCGCTGACCATCACCGTCGGATTTGGGCCGAGCCTGTTCGACCAGCGGTTCGGGCTGACCCGGCGGATGCCCGCCGAGCTGGTCCCATTCGGCCCGCTTCCGGGTGAGGAGGCGATGAACCCGGCGATCTCCGACGGTGACCTGTGCATCCAGGCGTGCGCCGACGACCCGCTGGTGGTGTTCCATGCGATCCACAACATGCTGCGCGCCGCCCGCGGGTCGGCAGTCCTCAAGTGGTCGCAACTCGGCTTCGGGCGGGCGTCGTCAACGGGTGCCGGACAGCCGACGCCACGGAACCTGATGGGCTTCAAGGACGGCACCAACAACATCCGCTCCGACGACACCGCAGCCCAGGACGAGCACGTCTGGGTGCCGGCCGGAACCGGCGACACCGGGACCGCGTGGATGGCGAACGGGACGTACCTGGTGGCGCGAAGGATTCGAATGAACATCGAGTTGTGGGACGGCGAATCGCGGACAGAGCAGGAACGGGTCTTCGGCCGGAAGAAGGTTTCCGGCGCCCCGCTGACCGGCGGCGAGGAGTTCAACCCGATCGATTACGCCAAGACCGACGACACCGGTGCGCCGGTCGTGGACGTGCACGCGCATGTCAGGTTGGCCTCGCCGGAGCAAAACGGCGGGGTCAGGCTGCTGCGTCGTGGGTACAACTACACGGACGGTCGGCGCCCGGACAGCGGCAAACTCGCCGCTGGGTTGTTCTTCGTCGCGTTCCAGCGAGATCCGCACGCCCAGTTCAAGGTGCTGCAGACCAGGCTCGGTAAGTCGGACCTGCTCAACGAGTACATCGCCCATATCGGCGGCGGACTGTGGGCCTGCCCGAGCGGCATCAGCGGGCCCGGCGGATGGTGGGGCGAGGCGCTGTTTCATTGACCGGCCGGCCCGGTGGTCAGGCGAGCAGATGATCAGTCGGCCCCAGGTCAGAAACTGTGGGTCCGGCGCTGCGTCTCCAGCCAGGCCGCGACCAGCGGGATCTCCCACCGACGGCACAACTCGAGCGCATCGTCCGCGTGCCGGCCGGCCACTGTCGGCTCACCGGCGGCCGCCGCGGCCAACGCCAGGTAGCCGTCCACCGGACCGAGCGCCACGGCCGCGCCGGCACAGCAGACCCGGCCGGCGTAGGGCGCCAGCCACTGGTAGACCCTGTCGCCCAACCCGGTGGCGCCCAGACCGAGCGCTGCCTCGGCGGCCTGGCACTGCTGCTGCAGGCTGAACCAGTCGTCGTGATCGAACTCGAGGCCGTCTTGCGCGTACCGCGCCAGCGCCTGTTCACGCTGCCCGGTGCGCAGCATCAGCATCAGCAGGTGCGCGCGCATCGGCAGCGGGCTCGAGGCGACCACCGGCTCGAAGCTGGCGACCACCGTGTCGTCAATCGCGGCCATCGCCATCCGCAGGGCCAGCGCGGCCCCGGCCGGGCTCTCCGTCTGTTGCGCCATGGTGGTGCGCTGCATCAGCGTCAAGGTCTCAGCGAACAGCTGCTGAGCCTGGTCGAACCGGCCCTGCATGGCGAGCCAGGGAATCTCCAGCCAGCCGAGGGAGACCAGCGGTGACACCAGGCCCGTGGTGACCGCCAGTTCGCGCGCTCGGCGGATCTCCGCCCACATCCGTTCGACGCGGCCGGTCTCCTGCGCGATTCCGGCAAGGATCGTGCGCGTCACACACTCCTGCCGCGGATCACCGAGCTCAATGGCTGCGTCGACCGACTCGACGACCCACCGGTACCTGTCCTCGGCGGTATCCGCGCGCCAACTCGCCAGGTGCGCCGCGATGTTCGCCCACACCGTCAGCGGCGGGTCGGCCAGGCGCCGCGCCACCGCGAGTCCCTGTTCGACGAGCGCATCCCGCTCACGCGGCGCATCGGCGAAGTACAACTCCACCGCGAGGGCGAGCATCACCCGGCACCGCAGCTCGCTGTCGGTCGCCGGCAATCGGCGGAGCACGTCGCGCAGCGCGGCAATCAGCGCCGGATGGGTCTGGCCGTGTGGGCGGGTATGCCACACCGAGCCGTCCACCGTCCCGACGGCGGCGGCCGCGACGAGTTCGACGTCACCGGTTCGGTCGGCGTGACCGATGGCGGCCATCAGCGCCTCGTCCAGACCGGTGCGGTCACCCGACCAGCGGCAGACATCGGCCCGCGCGAGCGCCAGGTCGTACCGCTCGCGGTCCGTCGCGGTGTAGTCCAACCGGTGGGCTGTGCTCACGTCCGCCAGCAGCTGCCCCGCCTCGTCCCAGGCGTGCAGGTCCGCTGCGTCCACCGCGACGGCCGCGGCCGCCCGCCAGGCTCGGCCCGCGTGGCTCGGCCCGGCCGCCAACCAGTGGCGGGCGGCCTCCGACCGCATCCGGCCGGCCTCGATCACCCGCCCCTGTAGAAAGAAGGCGTTCCCGTCGGTCCGGTCCCGCAGCGCCTCGGCATCCTGCGGCGTCGCGGGTCGGCCGGTGCCCGCTTCGATCAGCGCGCGGACCTCGGCGGGATCAAGTCCGGCAACCGCGAGACGCGCCGCCCCCCGACGGGCCAGCGACTCACCGAGTGCCGCCAGCGGGCCGGTGGGTTCGGGCAGCGCCCGTCGGGTCGCCGTCACGGCCAACCGGCCGACCGTGACCGTCTCCGCCAGGTGCCGCACCAACTTCAGCGTCGACGGATCCGCCCAGTGCAGGTCCTCGATCTGCACCAGGAGCGGCCGCTCGGCGGCGGCGGTGACCAGCCGACCGGCAACGGCCTCCCACAGGCCGAACTGACCGACATCGGACTCGACCAGCTCCACGCCGAACCCGCGGACCGTCGAGTGGCCAGGATCCACGGACGTGCCGCCCGACGAACCCCGTCCGTGGCGACCGCCACAGCGCCGACAGCGCGACGGTCGAATCGCCAGCCGACACCCCTCGTCACACGCGAATCGACGCCGACACTGCGCTCGGTGACCGACGACGGCCGGCAATGTCCGTCAGACGGACCACGATCCCCAGTGCGGCGCAACCGCTCGCGACGGAAAGCGCTCGTACACTGGAGGTGCTGGATCGATCCAGGGTTCTCCGGATCGCGTCAGCCTCGCGCCTCGGCCTTCGCCGACGGCGCTGACGGGGGAAGCACTCTCCAATGTCGGAGCCCCCACTCCCCAGCTCGGCGGTCACCCGCCCATCGATTCACGAAGAAGAGGACTCTCATCAGCACCCAGGAATCTCCCGAAGCCGCCGTGGCCGCCCACGGCGATGTCGGACCGGTCTTCCGGCACGACACCAATCCCACCGCGACCAGCGACCGGCTGCGCCAGCTGTGGCAGGCCGGCGCCCACGACATCACCCTGACCTTCAGCGACGACGCCCTGGTGCCGCCGCCGCCCGGTCATTCCGACCGCTGATCAGCCGCGCCAGCCTCACTCATCCGACGTCCGACCGGCCGGGACCATGAATCACCACGATCTCGAGTTCGACGCCATCGTCAGCGGGCTCAGCGAGTGGATCGATCAGCTCCCCGCGTCGTGGCCGTCGGACATCCCGGAGGTCCGGCGCATCGCCAGCGCGGTGTTCTGCAGCGCGGGCATCGATCCGACGATCGTCGCCTTCGCGGTGCGCCGGACGGCGGTGCACTGGGGTCGGCACGAGGACGAGATCGATGTCGCAGTCACGGTCGCGTTGCTGGCGAACGCGGCCCGCGTCATGGGCGAACTCCGACCGCTGGACGCACGGTGAGTCGTCAGGCAATCCGGCACGAAATTCGGCGCGCACGACCTGGCGGCGCCGACGAAACTCAGTGACCCATTTCCCCGGCGGTGGCCTGGATGCGGGCCAACCGCTGCGGGTTCGGCCAGCGGACCTTCGTCGCCCAGCCCACCTTCTCCAGCGCCCAGATGATCCGCGCCGAGATGTCGATCTGCCCACGCAGCACCCCATGCCGCGCGCAGGTCGGGTCGGCGTGGTGCAGGTTGTGCCAGGACTCGCCGAAGCTCATGATCGCCAGCGGCCAGAAGTTGGCCGACCGGTCGCGGGCGGAGAAGGGGCGCTCACCGATCATGTGACAGATCGAGTTGACCGACCAGGTGACGTGGTGCAGCAGGGCCACCCGCACCAGCGAGGCCCAGAAGAAGGCGGTCAGCGCCCCCCACCACGACCAGGTGACCAGCCCGCCGATGACGGCCGGCGCAGCCAGGGTGATTACCGTGCAGGCGATGAAGTGCTTGTTCACCCGCGCGACGTCGCGGTCGGCGAGCAGGTCCGGCGCGAACCGCTGCTGGTTGGTCATGTCCCGGTCGAACAACCAGCCCATGTGCGCGTGCCAGAAGCCCTTGGCCACTGCCGTCATCGAGGTGCCGTACAGCCACGGCGAGTGCGGGTCGCCCTCCCGGTCGGAGAACGCGTGATGACGCCGGTGGTCTGCCACCCAGATGATCACCGGACCCTGCATGGCCATTTGACCGAGCGCCGCCAGCGCGACCCGAAGGCCGCGGACGGCGGTGAACGCACCGTGGGTGAAATAGCGATGGAACCCGACGGTGATGGCGACGCCGGTCACCACGTAGAACGCGGCACCGATGATCAGGTCCGTCCACGTCAGGCCCCAACCCCAGGCCAACGGGACGGCGGCGATCAGCGCCAGCAACGGGACGACCGAGAAGAAGTAGACGGTGAACTGCGAGACGGAATCGCGGCGACCGGTGGTCAGCGGCTTCGGGCCGGCTGCCGGGGTCACCTGGGCCTGCGCAGCGGGCGGTGCAAGGGGACGAACGGGGGTGGAGCGGGTACTGGCAGTTGGCATCGATGAATCCAGACTCGGGCAGGCGTGACGAGCTGTCTGGGCGGCGAGTGGGACTCACGGAGCGCGGCCCTGGTGGGGCGGCGGCACCGGCCCCAGGCCGGCTGTCGGTGTCAGCACACTCCACACAACCGGAGCAGGCCCACCCTGTCAACACAAGCCGGGTCAGTGTCGCCGCCCGGCCGCTGCCGTACGTTGGTCTGCCATGGCCACCCTGGTGTCATTCCACGCGCATCCCGACGACGAGTGCATCACCTGCGCGGGAGTGATGCGCAAAGCTTCCGATGAGGGACACCGGGTGGTCCTGGTGGTCGCGACCCGTGGGGAGCACGGCGAGGTGGAGCCCGGCTTCCTCGACGAGGGGGAGGATCTCGCCAGCCGGCGGGTCGCCGAAACCCTCGCATCCGCTGCCATTCTCGGGGTGCACCGCACCGAGTTCCTCGGGTATGTCGACTCCGGGATGATGGGCACCCCGACGAATGATGCGCCGGAATCCTTCTGGCAGGCGCCGATCGACGAGGCAGCGGACCGACTGGCCGGCATCCTGCGGGAGGAGCAGGCGGACGTGCTGACCGTATACGACGACAACGGTGGCTACGGGCATCCCGATCACATCCAGGTGCACCGGGTCGGCCTGCGGGCCGCCGAACTGGCCGGCACCCCGCGGGTCTACCAGCAGACCACCAACCGCGACCACCTCAAGCGCGGCATGGCCGCGTTCCGCGAGCGGGCCGAGGCGACCGGAACCGCTGACCTGCCCGGGCCGGACCCTGATTTCGTCGACACCCTCGGCAAACCGGAGGCGGAGATCACCGGCGAGGTCGACGTCTCTGCGTACGTCGGGCACAAACGCCGGGCCATGCGGGCGCACGCCAGTCAGATCAGCGAGCAGTCGTTCTGGCTGACCATGCCCGACGAGGCGTTCAGCTATTCGTTCGGCACCGAGTGGTACATCCGCGACGGGCAGGGCCCCGGCATCACCGAGACCGACCTGATGGCCGGGTTGTGATCAGCTCGCCAAGGCGCGCACCGCGACAGTGTCCGCGAGCTTGCGCAGGGTGCGCGGCACGGATCGGCCCGATGCTCCCCGTGGGAATGCCCAGCTGCCGGCTGATCTGCCGGTACGGGACATCCGGTTCGGCGACGGTCAGCAGCAGCAGGTCGCGCTGCCGGGTTTGCAGCTCGGCCAGTCCGTCCCGCACGGCCTCGACCGCTTTCCCGCCGCAACAGCCCGGTCGCCACGTCGCGGCGGTCGACCACCTCGAGCCGGTCGTCGGCCTGCGGGTCGACGATGTCGACGCTCCGGTCCCGGGCCGCCATCCGCATCGCTTCCCGCCGAGTGGTGGTGACGATCCAGCCGGGCAGTGCCCGCGGCTCCCGGAGGTCGGCCAGGTGCTCGACGAGCCGGAGCCAGACGTTCTGCCGCACGTCGTCGGCGTCGGCCGGGGTCAACCGGAATCGGCGCACGACCGTGGTGACCAGCGGCGCGAAGCGTTCGACCAGCCCATTCCACGCCTGCTCGTCGCCGCCGATCGCCGCGGCCACCAGCGCCGGCAGGTCGCCGCGTTCCGGCGCCGGGCCGGCCGGTGACACGGCGACCACCGCGCCCGGAGCGAGATGCGGCTCGGTGGACATGGTGGCTCCCTCGCCCGTCAGGGTGGCGGTTCTCATCCGGCCCGGATGAAAACCCTTCGCCCATCGTGGGTTGCTGAGGTAGCCCGGCACATGGGGCACCTGCCGTATCTCGGTGCGCCCCCGCGCCTTAGTCCCGACCTAGGTTGACCTAGGTCGGGCTGGGTCGGCGCTAGAACGCCTGGTCCCGTTGTCCGAATTGTCGATATCGCGGAACCGTCGAGGCCCGTCGTCACGCACGGGCGTCCGCGAACGGCAAGGTCAGGAGGACGGAACCCAGTTCATCTCGTCCGGGTTCGGCCCCGTGCGCTCGTCCTTGTTCAACGCGGAGATCAGCGACATGTCGGTGTCGGTGAGCTCGAAATCGAAGATCTCGAAGTTCTCCCGCATGCGTCCCTGCTTGACGGACTTCGGGAACACGATGTTGCCGAGCTGGATGTGCCAGCGCAGCACCACCTGGGCCGAGGTCTTGCCGTAGCTGCTGGCCAGATCGGTGATCGTTGGCGTCCTCCAGCACCCCGCCCTGGGCGATCGGCGACCAGGCCTCGGTCGCGATGCCGTGCTCCGCGTCGAACGCCCGCAGCTCGTCCTGGGTCAGGTACGGATGCAGCTCGATCTGGTTGACCGCGGGGATGACGGTGGTCTCCTGGTGCAGCCGGCGCAGGTGGTGCGGTTGGAAGTTGGAGACGCCGATGGACCGCGCGCGGCCCTCCTGGTAGATCCGTTCCAGCGCCTTCCAGGTATCGACGAAATTGCCCACCTTCGGCAGCGGCCAGTGGATCAGGAACAGGTCGATGCGGTCCAGCCGCAGGTCGGCCAGGGTCTGGTCGAAGGCGGCGAGCGCGTCATCGACATCGTGCTTGTTGTTGTTCAGCTTGCTCGTCACGAAGATCTCGGACCGGTCGATCCCGGACGTGGCGATCGCCTCGCCGACCTCTTTCTCGTTCCGGTACATCTGGGCGGTGTCGATATGGCGATACCCGACCTCGAGAGCGGTGGTCACCGCTTCGACGGTGTCTTCCGGCTTGATCTGAAAAACCCCGAAGCCGAGCTGGGGAATCTCGACACCGTTGTTCAACCTCACGTTCGGCACGGTCAGAACTGTCATGGTGCGATGTCCTCCTTCTGTTGCGGCGGAATTGCCCCGCAATCGGGACGGTACCCAGGGGCGCCGAAGGTCAACCTGGCGGTGCGATGTCTCACAGGCGAACTAGCCTTGGCCTCATGACGACCGGGCACCCCGGTGAACGACTGGCGACCTTCCCGTTGGGCACCCGGATCGTGGTCCGCACGGCGATCCCCGGCGGGTTCACCGACACCCTTGGTTATCTCCGCGGCCGGGACGGCGTGAGCTGCGAGATCGAGACCCGGAAGGGATTGCGGCGGGTCAGTATTGCCGACGTCGTGGCGGCCAAGCCGGTGCCCGAGCCGCCGCCGCGCCGGCCCCGCCGGTGAGCAACGTGCCGGATCAGCCGCCGCCGCAGTTCGGCCGGCACATCCGTTGTCCGACGGCGTCCAGGAAGATCTCGCCGATGTCGTTCGGGTCCTGGGAGACGTAGGTCGATCCACCGGTCGCGGCGCTGATCTGCTTCAGCGCGTCGACGTCGCTGTCCGGCCCGAAACCGATGGAGATCACCGTCACCGGTTTCTGCGGGTCTGCCTCGTTCTTCAGCGTGGTCAGCAGGTCGGGCAGCGAGATGGAGTTCGCGTCGTCGTTCATCCCGTCGGACAGGATCAGCACCGTGTTGACGCGTTTCGGATCCCAGCCCGCCCGCAGGGTGCGCACCGCGTCCAGCGTGGTGTCGTACAGGCCGGTCCCCCCGTCCGGAATGGCCTGGGCGCCGCCCAGCGCCTGCGCCAGCTTCTGCTGACCGGTGACCCCGTCCGGCCCCGGCGCGAGAGTGCCGACCGGCACCAGCTCGCGGTAGTCGGTCGTCGGGGTCAGGTTGGTCGAGAACGTCCACAAACCGATCTCGCTGTCGGGTGGGTACAGGCCGAGCCCGCGCAGGGCGGCCGCCTTCGCCAGGTCGATGCGGGACTGCCCGCCCGAGCCCGGTACCTGGGCCTGCATGGAGCCGGAGATGTCCAGGATGGCCAGCAACCGGGACGGTTCGTTGCTCACCTCGACGTCACGCACCGCGTTCTCCACGGCCGCGCCATCGGACATCGCGGTGCCCGCGGCGGCCTGCGGGGTGACCCCCGGCGGCGCCGTTGAGCTCGGCACCGGCCGCGCCGGACGGATCCCGGAACCCGGCGGCGCGCACGGCGGCCCGGCCGTCGGCGGCGAGCAGGGAACGCAGGAGCTCGGCAGCCGCGGGCGAGCCCGCACCGAGCGTGACGAACGGGTAGTCCAAGGCGGGGCCGCTGGCCGGGTACACGGCCACTGCCGGCGCGGCGCCGGCCTGCTGGTTGTGTGCCCACGACCGCCTGTTCGGTGATCGGCACCGCGGTCCCGGGATCGGCGCCGATCCGGGCGGCCAGGTCCGCCCCCGAGGTCGGCAGGTTGGCCGGGCTGGACCGCAAACCCCAGGTCAGTGCGGCCCTCGCATCGGGTTGCCCGTTGACGGCGGACTGCAGGGCGAGGATGCCGCCGACCGCGTCGGCCGATTGCCGCGGCGCGGGCAGCCCCATCCGGATCGGTGTGGCGCTGAGCCGGGTGCCCAGCAGCGAGTTGATGGTGACGGGTCCCGCCGCGGACAGCGCCTGGGCGGTGGGCGAGGCCAGCGCATACACGACGGGGCTGGCCGCGATCGACGGCGAGCCGGCCGCGACGGGCACACCTGCGGCGGCGGCCCAGGTGACCCAGAGCGACGAGTCCGGGATCCACACGTCGGGATGGGTAGCGCCGGCGGCCGTCCAGGCTGCGGCGAAGTTCGCCGGGTCCACCGCCTTGACCGTCACCTGGCAGTCCTTCGCCCGAGCGGCGACAGCGCCGACCGCGTCGGCGATCTCGGGGGCGGCCGCGACGGTCAACGCACAGCCCGCTGCGGCGGACGTGCCGCTCGCGCCCGTTGACCCCCACCGTTGACAGCGGCGGACCTGCTCGCGCCGGCCGACCCGGCGCTGCCCGACGACGCCGACGCGCCGGTGGTGACGCTGCCCCCCGCCGAGCTGTCCGTGGAGCCGGACCGGACCAGAATCGTCACCGCACCGATGACCACGGCGATCGCGACGACGACGCCCGCGGCGAGTGCGGCGCGACGGCCGGCTGAGGGCCGGCGATAGTGCCGCCCGCCACCGGAACGCGGGGCGGGAGCGGGGCTTCCGGGCTGGTCGGTCATCTCGACACGCCACCTCCACAGGTCGATGCACGTCCACGAGCCGATCGGCCGACGTCAGCAAGTATCGACACACCCGACTGACAGTCAGACGGCAGTCACACCCTGGTGATACCTCGGTGTCGAGGTTGCCATCAGAGTCGGATGTCGTCCAGCGAGGTGAGCTCGATCCAGGGCGTCCGGGCGGCAGCGGCGCCGGCGGGGGCGGCGACGGTCGGCTGCAGCACGTCGGCGGCGATCAACTCCGGCATCAGCACACCCGCGGCGTCCGCGATGTCGACCAGCGGAACCTGGTACGTCCGGTACGCGCCGAGCGGCGGCGCCTCCCCCTCCGCGAATTGGGCGTCGGCCCGCAGGATCGGCCCGATCAGCTCGGTCTGGTCGAGCACGTAGCCGGTCGCGGCCAGGTGGGTGTGCTGCAGCCAGGCCGCGATCTTCCAGAACCGGCGCGGCACCTGCACCCCCCGGTAGACGGGGTCCGCCGGATCGAAGACGGGTGCGGTGAACACCGAGAGTCGCTGCTCGTAGGTGGCCGCGTGGTGGAGCAGGTAGTCCTCCAGGCCCGCCCACAGCTCCTTGGACTGATTGAAATGGGCCGCCTGCGGGGCGGCGTTGGTGTAGTGAAAGGTGTCGTTGTTCGCCGTCTGCGCGGATGCCTGATCGCCCCAGCCGGGATCGCGGCGGCGCACCAGGTGGCCGCGGTCGAAGTCGTTGTCGACGTACAGCTCCGGACCGGCCTGATCGGTGACCGGCACCCTGTGGATCGAGCAGCCAGACGTCCCTGGTCCGTTCGATTTCGATCAACAACCCGCCGTGGATGTTCACCGCGGTGACCGCGGCCAACCGCCGGTCGGGCCGGAACATCACCGAGAAATGCAGGTAGTCGAGTTGGACGGTGGGCGTCTGGGCAATCGGGGCCGGCGCCGCCAATCCCAGGAAATTCCCGTCATAACCGGGCATGGCATCCCCCTGAGCGTGGCCGGTCCGTCCCGCGTGTCGGCGTCCAGTGTGAGCGTGCAGGATCGCTGACGCACCGTGTTTTCGCTGGTCGCGGACCTGTCCCGCGGGCAGTCCGACGTCAGATCAGCCTGGGTGCAGTGCGCGCTGCAGACCGTCCAGGATGAGATCGAGCCCGAAGGCGAACTCGTTGCCGTAGTCGTAGCCGGGTTGCATGACGTGCTCGACGGCGATCTCGGTGAGGTGCGGGTACTCGCCGGACGCGAATCGGGCCATGATCGCCTGCGCAACCTGCGCCGTCTCCGGGCCGTTGTCGAACGGCAGGCTGGGCTCCTGCAGGGCGAACCCGTAGATGTAGCTGTCCATCGCCGAATAGGCATGGGCGGCCAGCGCGATCGAGAAACCGGCGTTGCGCAGCATTCCCAGCACCGTGTCGTGGTGGCGCAGATTCGCCGGGCCAGGGGTGGTGCGCGATTCCATCAATCCGGTCGCCCAGCGGTGCCGGGCGAGCACCTCCCGGGCCGAGATCGCGCGCCGGCGCATGGCCGTCCGCCAGTCGGCTTCTTCGATGGGCAGGTCGATCTCGCCGAACACGATGTCGATCATGCCGTCCAGCAGGTCGGCCTTGTTGGCGACGTGGTTGTACAGCGACATCGCCTCCACGCCCAGCTCGACGCCCAGTTTGCGCATGGTCAGCGAATCGATCCCGCCTCCGTCGGCCAGCGCGACCGCCACCTGCAGCACCCGGTCCCGGTTCAGCCGGGCCCTGGGCGATGCACCCGGGTCCACCATTCGAATTCCTCCCGACGACAGCCTTGACTTACTTACATCGTAAGTGTACTACTTACGTCATAAGCTTACAACGTAAGGGAGACGCGATGAACGGCTCGCAGCACGCGCAAGGCTCGGCGGGACCCCGGCTGGCAGGCCGCGTGGGAACCATGACGGCGGTCGTCCAGGACGAGTACGGCAATGCCGCTGACGTCCTCCGGCTCGCGGAGATCGACCAGCCGGAGATCGCCGACGACGAGGTGCTGCTGCAGGTGCGCGCGGCCGGCATCGACCGCGGTGTCTGGCATCTGATGGCCGGTCTGCCCTATCCGGTGCGGCTGGCCGGCTACGGTCTTCGCGCGCCGAAAAGCCCGGTCCGCGGGCGGGAAGTCGCCGGCACGGTGCGGGCGGTCGGCGCGGCGGTGACGACCCTGAAGGTCGGCGACGAGGTGTTCGGCATCGGCGAGGGCGGCTTCGCCGAATACGCCAGGGCCCGCGCCGACAAACTGGTGCCGATGCCGACGAACCTCACCTTCGAGCAAGCGGCCGCTGTGTCGGTGTCCGCGCTCACCGCCCTGCAGGCCGTGCGCGACGGCGGAAAGGTGCAGCCCGGACAGCAGGTGCTGATCATCGGCGCGTCGGGCGGCGTCGGCACCTTCGCCGTGCAGATCGCCAAGGCGTTCGGCGCCGAGGTCACCGGCATGTGCAGTACGTCCAAGGTCGACGTCGTCCGTTCGATCGGCGCCGACCACGTCATCGACTACACCCACGAGGACATCACCGCCGGCGGGAAGCGTTACGACGTCATCCTCGACATCGGCGGCAACCGTTCGTTGACCCACCTCCGGCGCGCGCTCACCGAGAAGGGGACGCTGGTCGTCGTCGGCGGCGAAACCGGCGGCCGGTGGCTCGGCGGCTTCCAGCGCCAGCTCCGCGCGCCGCTGCTGTCCGCCTTCGTCGGGCAGCAACTGCGGTCCCTGATGGCATCGGAGAACGCAACCGACCTGCTCGTGCTGCGCGAACTCGTCGAGTCCGGCGCGGTGACCCCGGTCATCGACCGGACCTACCCGTTGAGCCAGACGGCCGCCGCCGTTCAGTACCTGGAGGAAGGGCGGGCCCGCGGCAAGGTCGTCATCACCATCTGACGGCCGGGTCAACCGACCCTGCCAACCCCGCCGATGAGCAACCCGCACAGCGCGACGCCGAGCAGCACCCCATCAGCAGACGAGAGAACCCCATGACGGTCAACACCCCTCCCAGCGGTCCCCACCCCGTTGCGCTCACCGCCCGCCTCGATCCCGGACTGTCCCGCTGGACCTGGTTGGTCAAATGGTTCCTGGCCATCCCACACGTCCTCGTCCTGGCGCTACTCTGGCCTGCGTTCCTGGTGGTCACCGTCATCGCCGGGTTCTGCATCCTGATCACCGGTCGGTACCCGCGTCCGCTGTTCGACTTCACCAGCGGGGTGCTCCGCTGGACCTGGCGGGTGTCCTTCTACGCCACCACCGGCGGCCTGGGAACCGACCGGTACCCACCCTTCACCCTGTCCGAGGCGTATGACTACCCGGCGCAGCTCGACATCGCCTACCCGGCAAGGTTTTCCCGCGGACTGGTGCTGGTCAAATGGCTGCTGGCGCTGCCCCAGCTGCTGATCATCGGACTGCTGGTGACCAATTGGTGGGGCTGGACCTCCGCCGGCGAACGGTTCGCGATCGGCCCGGTCGGCAGCGGCGGCCTGCTCGGGTTGCTCGTGGTCATCGCTGCCGTCGTGCTGCTGGTCACCGCGACCTATCCGCGGCGGCTGTTCGCGCTGATCGTCGGGGTCAACCGCTGGCTGTACCGCGTCGTTGCGTACGTCGCGCTGATGACGGACACCTACCCGCCGTTCCGCCTCGACCAGGGTGGATCCGAGCCCACCAGCACACCGCCGCCGACTCCCTGGCCGGCGACCGCTGCGGCCGCTAGCCCACTTCCGGAGCCGGCGACCGTCGGGACCGCGTCATGACGCCCACCACCGACTCGATGACCGGCAAGACCGTCCTGGTCACGGGAGGAACCGGCGGCATCGGCAAGGCCACCGCGATCGGGCTGTCCCGGCTCGGTGCGCGGGTCGGCATCACCGGGCGCGACCTGACCCGCACCCGGCTGGCCGCGAGCGACATCGGCCGCCAGTCCGGGAATCCGGCGGTCGACGCGTTCGCCGCCGATCTGTCCAGCCAGGCCGAAGTGCGCCGATTGGCCGCGGAGGTGCTCGGCACGTACCCGCGGCTGGATGTGCTGGTGAACAACGTCGGCGGGTTCTGGGCGCACCGGCACGTCACCGCAGACGGCCTGGAGCGCACATTCGCCCTCAACCACCTTGCCCCGTTCCTGCTCACCAGCCTGCTCCTCGACCGGCTCGAATCCAGCGCACCCGCCCGCGTCGTCACCGTGGCGTCCAACGCACAGGCCATGGGCCGCATCACGTTTGACGACCTGCAGGGCGAGCGGGACTACTCGGGGTCGCGTGCCTACAACCAGTCCAAGCTCGCGAACGTCATGTTCACCTACGAGCTGGCCCGCCGGCTGGCCGGCACCGGGGTGACCGCCAACGCGCTGCATCCCGGCGTGGTGCGCACCGGCTTCGGCGCCGAGGACCCCTCGAGGTTGACCAAGGTGGCGATGCCGTTCCTGCGGTTTCTCAAGACACCGGCGCAAGGTGCGGCCACCTCGATCTACCTGGCGTCATCACCCGACGTCGAGGGAATCACCGGCCGGTACTTCGCGAACTGCACCCCCAAGAGCAGCAACAAGCTCTCCTACGACGCGACTGTCGCGAGGCGACTCTGGGAGGTCAGTGCAGACCTGGTGGGTCGCACCGCGGATCGCGCCGGGGGAGGCTGACCGATACGCCGACGGCCGGCGAACGTCGTCCGCGAGGGGCCTATCCACAGGCACCCGCGCGGGCTGCTTCGTGGTGATCGGGTTGGCGGCTCGGCCGGCCGATTTCCCCGGCGCGTTGTGAACTCGTCAGGATGACCAGTTGCTGGGTCGCTCGGGTCATCGCGACGTAGCGGTCGACCGCGCCCTCGATCTCCCCATCGATTCCTCCGTCGATGGCCCCGTCGGTTCCGCCGCCGAACGTCTCCGGATCGATCAGCACGACCAGGTCGAATTCGAGGCCCTTCGACAGCTCCGGGGTCAGCGACCGAATGCGGGAGGCAGATCCTGATATCACCCGGAGCGGACCCGCGTCGATGTCCTGAGTGCCGATGACGCAGGCGATCCCGTCGTCATGCTCGGCGAGCCAGGTCTCCAGGAGCGAACCCAGATCGGCAGCGGATCCGTGGACAACGGGAAGGCCGTTGCTGCGGACGGATGTCGGCACGTTCGCGTCCGGCAGCACGGCCCGGATGATCGGTTCGGCCTCGGCCATCACCTCCGTCGGTGTGCGGTAATTGATGCTCAGGTGAGCCAGGCTGATCCGGTCGAGCCCGATCCGCTGGAGCCGCTCCTGCCACGACTCGGTGAACCCGTGCCGAGCCTGGGCACGGTCGCCGACGATGGTGAAGCTCCCGGACGGGCAGCGGAGCAGCAACATCTGCCACTCTGCATCGGTCAGTTCCTGAGCCTCGTCCACGACGACGTGCGCAAACGGGCCGGCGAGCGCGTCAGGATCGATGCTCGGCAGTTCGGCCTCGTCGATCAGGCTGTTCTGCAGGTCCTGTCCGCGCAGCATCGACATGACGGCCATCTCGGAGTCATCGGACTCGATCAGGTGCTCGACGACCTGCGCCATCGACTCCTGCCGGGCCGCCGCGGCGGCTTCCCGGCGTCGGTGCAGACCTGCCGCCTCCGGATCGCCGAGCCGCCGCCGTGCGGCATCCAGCAGCGGGAGATCCGACACCGTCCAGCGCTGGGGGTCCGCACGCTGCAGCGCCCTGACGTCCTCGCGGCTCAGCCAGGGCGCGCACTTCCGCAGGTAGGCGGGCACCGACCAGAGGTCGGCGACGAGGTCGGCCGCCTCCACCAGCGGCCACGCACCGTTCAGGGCCGCACGCAGTTCCTTGTTCTGCTCCAACGACTTTCGCAGCAGCATCTCCGGCGTCCCGCCGCCGTGCTTGTCGATCAGGATCGCGAGCAGCGATCGCCAGATTTCTTCGCGCGCCTCGTTGTGCGGGGTGCCGGGTTCCGGAGCCTCGAACGCCTCGGCCCAATCCTCGGCGCTCAGCCAGATGTCGGACCACGGGGTCTGGACGGTCATCCCCTTCGCGGGCGGCTCCTCGTAGAACCTGACCGCCGGTTCGATCGCCTTCACCAGGTCCGCTGACGACTTCAGCCGGGCAACCCTGGGATCACTCTCGATCGTAGCGGCGGCGCCTTCGACGACCAGATCCCGCAGGGTGCAGGTCTGCACGCCCTCCTCGCCGAGGCTCGGCAGCACGTCGGCGACGTAGGCCAGGTAGGGCTGGTGCGGACCGATGAACAGCACGCCACCCCGACGGTGACCGAGCCTGGGATCGGAGTACAGCAGGTAGGCGGTGCGGTGCAGGGCGACGACGGTCTTGCCCGTGCCCGGACCGCCGTCGACGACGAGGGCGCCGCGGGATCCCGCGCGAATGATGGCGTCCTGGTCGGCCTGGATGGTGCCGAGCACGTCGCGCATCCGGGATGACCGGTTGCTACCCAGGCTGGCGATGAACGCGGACTGGTCGTCGAGCGCGGGGTTTCCCTCCAGCCCGACGGCACCGTCCAGACCACCTGCGCCGAACACCTCGTCCCAGTAGTCGCTGATCCGGCCGCGGGTCCAGCGGTACCTGCGGCGGCGGGCCAGGCCCATCGGGTTGGCATGGGTCGCGCCGAAGAACGGCTCGGCGGCGGGGGCACGCCAATCGATCAGCAACTGGCGGCCGGCGCCGTCCGTGAGGCCGAGCCGACCGATGTACACCGGCTCGGGCTGATCGGCGATGACGAAATGTCCGAGGCAGAGGTCCAGGCCGTACCGACGCAGAGCGCGCAGGCGCGCGGTCAGCCGGTGGATCTGCATGTCCCGTTCCATCGCGCGTTGACCCTGACCGCCGGGCGCCTTGCGCTCGGCATCGAGGCGGTCGGACAGTTCGGCGATGGACTGCTCGAGGCACTGCGCGATGGCCGCGAAGTGCTGCTCGTCGGCCCCGATCAGCGCCGGGTCGGCCTTGGCAGCAAGCCGGTCGGGAAGGTCAAATGCGCTGATGGTCAAGGAGTTCACGTGATCAGCTCCGATCTGAATTCGGCACGAAGGGCAACCAGTGCTTGAGAACGCGACACAGTCACGCGGTAGGCGACGTGCGAAACATGAGGGGTCGCAATGCGTCGGCGAGCGTCACTCACCACGTGCGACGTCATGCGTCGAGAACAGCGCAGGCATTTCGGGACCCCCGATTTCCGCAGATTTTGGCTTCGGCCAGCGATTCTGCGGCACCACCCGGGTCTTGCCGCAAGCCCCCCGGTGCGCTATACGTTAGTAGTGGAAAGGGTTTGTCCTTTCCCATCACGCCCTGCACGACAGTGGCGATTCAGATCCGCGTCGGGGACGCTCAACTTGCGTAGGGCGCGGTCAGCCGCAGACGGTGCCGGCCGGTGCGTCCGGCGCTACCACGGCGAGCCAGCCCCACGCGCCGCCGTCAACGGGGATCGACGTCCCAGACCGGGACCTTCAGGCACGGCCATCCGGCTTGGTCGACGGCGGCGCCGGCGGGATCACCGGGGTGCGGGCTGCTGAGGTGGCGCCACGGGTGGCCGCCGCGGCGTCGGTCCTGGCAGACGGACCGGCGTGGCAGATGTCCGCGTCCACGGGGAGTTGCGTGACGCAGCGGTTGTCGACCCAGCGGTTCTGGTCCCTGGCATCGTCCCGGGCGTCGGCGCCGCCGTTGTCCAGCATCGTGTTCCCGACGGCCACTGTGCCGCTGACGACCGGGAGCCCCGGCACTGCGGCAAGCCAGATTCCGAACCGCGCGTTGCCGATGGCTCTGTTTCCCACCAAGGCGTTGTCGTTATTGCCCGAGGCGATCAGGATGCCGCTGTTCCGGCCGTTGCTGGCCTCGTTGCGGTAGAGCAGGCTGCGGGTGAGGTTGGGCAACTGACCCTCCTCAGGAAACGTGACGTTGATGCCGGACGCGCTGTTCTGGATGCGGTTCCTGGAGATCACCAGGCCGATATTGGCTCCGGGATTGGTGTCGTTGGCGTTCCGGTTGACGCTGATGGCCGGAGCGCCTCCGATGATGGAGTTGGCGTCTACGACAAGGCCGATGTTGCCCCCGCCGATGCCGATTGCGCTGAAGACGACCGGGGCTCGGCTGGTGTCGACGTCATTGCGGCTCACCTTGCCCGAGACGAATCCCGACACAAAGATTCCGAAATCCTCCCGACGCAGAACGTTTGTCGGTGATCGAGATATTCGCATGCGGGTGCGGCCCAGCCACCGAGATGCCCTCGAAGTTGTCGGCGGTCTGGTTCTTCCGGATCACCGCATTACGCAGTGCGCCCGACTCCGACACCAGACCGGCTCGGGCGCCGATCTCGTTGCCGTTCCGGCGAAGACAGTTCTTTTCCACGACGGTCTGCAGCGCTCCGCTGCTCTGCAGGTCGATACCGAACCGGCCGGTGTCCTGGACAACCGTTCGGCGGATTCGGTAGCCGGAGTGCCGATCATCGGTGGTGATGCCGATCGGCGTCCTGGTCGCCGAATCGTGCGGGCTGGTGATTGCCACGCCGTCGATGTCGACCCTGTCGGCGGACGCGACCACCGCGCCGGTGATGACGGCCAGGGACGACGGAAGTGGCGTCGCTGTCGGTGCAAGGCAGTCGATCGCTGGAGCCGCCGGCGACTTGGCCCTGAGCGTCAGGCTTTTCTTGATTGTCACGTCCTCGCCGTAGGTACCGCCGCAGAGGTCAGCGCAACCGGCGCGCCCGCAGCACCAGATCGTCGGTGTGGTGTGCGCCGGCGCCACCGTCCGGTGCAACCCGTGGCCGCTCCTCGTCCAGCTCAACCGCCCAGTCGTCGTCGAGCATCGCGGTGATCATCGAAGGCCAGACATATTCGGCGGGGTCGAACCCGCTGTCGGTGACCGGCTGGGTATCCATCCCCGCGTGGTGTACCAGCAGCAGCACCCCGCCTGGCGCGACTGCCGCAAGCAGCGCGCGCTCGGCCGCGGAGTCCGGGGTGCGGAGGAGCGCCGGGTACTGCGCGGAGACCAGGTCGAACGACGCCGGCGGGAGCGCCGCCTCCGCCAGCTCCGCGTGCACGAAACGAATGGCCACACCCGCGTCGCGGGCATGTCCGGCCGCCCGCTCCAGCGCCACGCCCGAAACCTCGATGGCGGTCACCTCCCAGCCTCTGCTGGCGAGCCAGATTGCGTCGGCGCCTTCGCCGCAGCCGACGTCGAGCACTCGCCCTGGGGTGAGCCCAGCGACCTCGGTCACCAGCGCACCGTTGGGCTGGCCGCTCCACAGCTGCTCACGGTCGGTGTAGCGCCGGTCCCATTCCTCCTGCACCGCCGGGTCGCCGGTGTAGGAGCTGTCTGCATCTGCGGGAGTGGATGCGTCGGGCGCCGGCGGCCCTGCTGCGAAGTCATTGGTCACCGGCTCACTCTCGTCCCTTGCATCCTTCTCGTGCGAACTCGGCCGCGGATTCGGCTGATCGCGGACCACGCCGCCTACAACCTCGCCCTGCAACACACTCTGCCGTAGCCCGGCGACAGGGCAGTACGCCGTTGGGCTGGCGTTGCCCTCCGGATAACCCGTTGACCCGACCGGTCGTATCGCGGCGCGATAGAAATCTCGTTGATGGTGTCGAGCGCCGTCACCGGGCTCGACCAGCTGCGCGCCCCCCGCTGACCTGTACTTGAAGGATTCTTGAGCCGGCGCAACCGCCGCCCTTCAGTGGATCGCCAGTCGTTCTCAACCGGTGAACCGCACTCTCTTGGTGTCCACCACACCCAGGAGGTTCACCAGCATGACCATTCAAGACATCGCCCGGCCGGGCGCTGTGCGCGTGACCCGGGCACAGTCGCTGCGCGGCCTGTGCGGCGGTGCCGTTTATCTCCCCGGCGACCCCGGCTTCGACGAAGCACGCACCCCGTGGAACGTCGCGGTCGATCAGCGGCCGGCCGCAATCGCCTATCCGGCCAACGCCGAGGAAACAGCCCAGTTGGTCAAGGCCGCGGTCGCGGCCGGATTGCGGGTCGCCCCGCAGAGCACCGGCCACAACGCCGGTCCGCTCGGCCGGCTCGACGACGTCGTGTTGGTCCGGACGTCGTCGATGACCCGCGTCGACGTCATCCCCGAGTGCCAGGTGGTCAGGGTCGGTGGCGGTGCCCTGTGGTTGCCGGTGGTGGAAGCTGCTGCGGCGCAAGGGTTTGCCGTGCTGCACGGATCCTCACCGGATGTCGGGGTGGCCGGTTACTCACTCGGCGGCGGGATCTTCATGTACGCCCGCAAGCTGGGTCTGCAGACCAACGCCATCACCGGCGTGGAGCTGGTGACGGCCGACGGCTCGATCGTCTGGGCGAGCGCAACCCAGAACACCGAACTCTTCTGGGCGCTGCGCGGAGGTGGCGGCAACTTCGGCATCGTGACGACCCTGGAATTTGCGATGTTCCCGTTCCAGACGGCCTACGCCGGGATGCTGGTGTGGGACCGCACCGAGACAGAGCGGGTTCTGCGCCGATGGGTCGACTGGACCGCCGACGCACCGGATGAGGTCAGCACCTCGTTCCGGGTGCTCAATCTGCCGCCGCTGCCGGAACTGCCGGAAGCATTCCGCGGACGTCAGCTGGTCGTCATCGACGGGGCCGTGCTGGCCTCCGACGAGCGGAGCGCCGAGATCCTCGCCGCACTCAGGGATCTCGGGCCCGAGATGGACACCTTCGGCCGAGTGCCGGTGCAGTCGCTGTCGCGGTTGCACATGGATCCCGAGGGCCCGACGCCGGCAGTGTCGAACGCTGCCCTGCTCGACGGGATGCCCGAGGCCGCCATCGCGGCGTTCGTCGAGCTCGCCGGACCGGGCACTGCCTCGACCCTGCTGATCCATGAGCTGCGCCAGCTGGGCGGAGCGCTGGGCCGGCCCCACCCTGGGGCAGGCGCCATGCCCATGGTGGACGGCCAGTTCCTTGCGTTCGGAGTCGGGATCGCTGCAACGCCCGAGATGGGTGCGGCAGGTCAGCGCGATGCCGATGCGTTCATCGGGGCGCTGGCGCCGTTCACGTCGGGTCGGCAGTACCTCAACTTCGTCGAACACCCGACCGACCCGAGCAAAGGCTACGACCCGGTGACGTGGGGCCGGCTGGTCACCTTGAAATCCGCGTTCGACCCCGATGCGGTCATCGTCGCGAACCACCCGGTGCGCCGCACCTTCGAGATCGAGGACTGACGTCTTTCTGGCAGAACCGCTGACCACGCAAAGACCTGTGAATGGCTTGTGAATGGGTTCGTCCCGGCACTGGTGCACGGTGCCGGGACGATCTGCTGCCCGCTTCAGTTCAGTGACTCGAGCGCGACACTGCGTGATCATAGGGCGGGCTGGCACTCGACGCCATGACCCGACTGTCGACACATGTCCACCGTCGAGGCAGACCCCCCGACTGAGTACCCGCAGTAGTCGCGAGGAGGCACAACTCGCTCGTTCGGGTCATTGAACGATCTTCTTGATCAAATCTTGATTACTTTGCGTAGCAATGGCCGATAGACTCGGTTCAACAAGAAGCCATGCCGAACAGCATGCTCCGAGAGCCGAGTAGGCCGCCAGTTGCTGGTGGCCGCCCGGCAGCGAAACGGAGCGCCGGGGTTGAGGCGGGCTTCTACACCGACTCGACACCCACCGGGTATTCGCGCGCCCTGAACGCGGAATGACGAGTCCCGATCACGAAGGACCGTCACATGTTTCGGCGCCTTACCGCTCTGCGGGCATCAATCTCTCGACGGTCCGCCCTCGCGGTGACAACAGTCATCGCGGTCGCCGCCGCGGCGGCATTGGCGACCGTCAGCAGCCAGAGCCCCGTTTCCGCGTCGGCACCACGCGCCGCTCAGTCGAGCATCTCAGCGACCGGGCTCAACACAGTCCGGGGCGCTGTCGACCGCGGCATCACAGCCGGAAACACCGTCGGCACCAAATGCTGCGACGCAACAGAACCCCACCAGACCGGTCGCCGGTCCGCCCCCGACGACCGCCAGCGCGGCCAGGACCACCCAACCGGCCTCGCCGAGCGCCGCCGCGCCAGTGGCAACGGCACCGGCATCTGCGCAACCGCTCGTCACCGGCCGAGCCATGTACGCCACCGATTCGGCGAACGTCCGCGCCACTGCGGGCACCGACGCTCCGGTCGCCGCTGTGCTCAGCCCTGGGCAGTCGGTCGCCGCGGGCGAGACCGTCGACGGGTGGGTGCCGGTGCACGCCGGTGACGTGTACGGCTGGACCTCCGCCGACTACCTGGCCGACGGGACGGCACCTGCACCGCGCACCGGCACCCGCCGGATCGTCAGGCAACTGGATGACCGACCTGCTGCCCCAGGTGGACCCCACCGGAAGCGCCACCTGGGTGTTCGAACGCAACGGTTCGTGGGGCGCATCCGATGGATACACGATCTGGATCGACCCGGATCTCCCGTCCGACAAACGCTTCTCGGTGATGGTTCATGAGTACAGCCATGTCCTGCAGGTCCGGGTGTTCGGCAGCCTGGCCGCCTCGGTCGCCGCGACGAGTGCGCTCATCGGCAACGATCCCGGTGACGTCAGCGCCAACGAGAGCACCGCGGACTGCATGGCGCAGATCCTCGGAGCGACCTGGGTCAACTACGGTTGCCCGGATTCCCTCCGGCCGGCTGCGTCAGCGATCCTGGCCGGCCAGCGGCCGTGACGAGGGTCAGGCCGCGGCGTCGAGCTGCGCGACGGTGTCCGCCGGCAGGCTGAGCGTTGCGGCCGCGAGATTCTCCTCGAGGTGGCCGACCGAACCCGTACCCGGGATCGGCAACATCACCGGCGAGCGCTGCAGCACCCACGCGAGGGCGACCTGGGCGGGCGTCGCGTCCAATTCCTTCGCGGCGACGTCCACCGGGCCGCCCGGCCGGGCCAGTTCACCGGCGGAGACCGGCGCCCACGGAATGAACCCGATTCCCTGCTCGGTGCAGTAGTCCAACACGTCCTGCGACGAGCGGTCGGTCAGGTTGTAGCGGTTCTGCACGGTGGCGACGGTGAAGACCTGCTGGGCGGCCTTGATCTCGTCGACCGACACCTGGGACAGACCCAGTGCCCTGACCTTGCCCTCCGCCTGCAGATCCTTGAGCAGGCCGAACTGCTCGTCACGGTCGACCTTCGGGTCGATCCGGTGCAGCTGGAACAGGTCGAGCACGTCGACCTTGAGCCGGCGCAGACTCAGCTCGGCTTGCTGCCGGAGGTACTCGGCGCGGCCCAGCGCCACCCACTGCTGCGGCCCGGTACGGGCCAGCCCGGCCTTGGTGGCGATCCTCAGGCCCGAGGGGTAGGGGTAGAGCGCCTCGGCGATGATCTCCTCGCTGACGGCCGGTCCGTACGAGTCGGCGGTGTCGATGAAGTCCACACCCAGTTCGACCGCTCGCCGCACCACCGACCTGGCGACCTCCCGATCGTTCGGCTCTCCCCAGATCCCGGGTCCGGTGATCCGCATCGCCCCGAAGCCGAGGCGGTGGACCGTGCCCAGATCGAGAATGTCGAAAGTTCCGCTGGCTGATACGTCGATGGCCCTCACATTGCTTGCCGTCTGGTTGATAGCTGTCATGCCTGGCACAACCCGGCCGGGGGGTGGGGTTGTTCCTGCCGGGCCGAGATCTTTAGCCTGCGTCACAAATTTCTGCTCGAACCGGAATCAGCCGACCTCCGGCAATGGCTACGGAACCGCGATACCGCGTCGGTTGTCACCAACAGCATCGGCGTGGTGGAACTCCGCCGACTGGCCGCGCGCATCAGCCAGGAGGCCCTCTCCACCGCGGTGCTGCTGCTAGCGCGCATCGGGGTGCTCGGATTGACGCCGGAAGCACTCGCGCTGGCAGCCGAGATCCCGCCACCGGAGGTGCGCACCCTTGATGCCCTGCACATCGCGTCGGCCGCGCAGCTGAGCGACCTGCAGGCCGTCGTCACCTACGACCTGCGGATGACGGCGGCGGCAGCCCGTTACGGTCTGCCGGTCGCCGCCCCGGGCCGGTAGTTCCGGCAGTTCCAGCAGTTCCAGTAGTTCCAGCACGCACCGTCGTCACGCCAAGGCGGCACGCAGGAAAGCGATCTCTTCTGCTCGCTCGGGCGGGCCGCCCGGCGTCTCCAGGATCACCGGGGCGCCCGCCGCCCGAACGATGTCGATCAGCGTGTCGCTCGGGATCTCACCGCCGAGCAGCGGGGCGTGCCGGTCCCGGCCGGAGCCCGCCTCGTCACGAGAGTTGTTGCAGTGCACCAGATCGATCCGGCCGGTGATGCCACGGATGTCGTCGACGACGGTGTCCATGTCCAGCCCGCTGGCGTGCGCATGACAGGTGTCCAGGACGAAGCCGGCGCCGAACTCGCCCACCTCGTCCCAGAGCCGGGCGATCGCCTCGAGAGTCCTGGTCATCGCGTTGTCGCCGCCGGCGGTGTTCTCGATCAGGATCGGCAGCGGGAATCCGCCCTCCTCCTGTTGTCGCGCGAAAGCCTTGCGCCAGTTGTCGAATCCGACCGCCGGATCGTCCTTGGCGAGCACGTGCCCGCCGTGCACGATCAGCCCCTTCGCATTCAGCGCGGCCGCCGCGGTGGCGTGGGTGATCAACAACTTCCGGCTGGGGATGCGGATCCGGTTGTTCGTGGTCGCGACATTGACGATGTACGGCGCGTGCACGTAGACGTCGAGCTCGCCGCTGCGCAGTTCGGCGGCATGCGGATGCTCCTTGGGCGTCTTCCAGCCCTGCGGGTCGGCGAGGAAGATCTGCACGCCGTCGGCGCCGGACTCCGCCGCTTCGCGGATGGGATTCGCGTCGTCTTCGCGGGCGCCGACGTGGACTCCGAGGGATGGCACAGATGGCACAGTCACGGGGCCGAGGGTAGCGGGACGCCCCGACAATCGGACAGCTCCCGCTCGACGATGACCTAACAATCTTTACTGTAATAATTGTTGAGGCCGGACCGGATTGGTTTCGATGGGCTGTCGGTGGTCAATGCCACCATCACACCGATGACCAGTCGCCCAGGGCGCCAACGCGCTCGGGTGCCAACACGCTCAGGGGGTCACTCCGATGGGTACGCAGCTGTTCGGGCCGGAACGGCTCGCCGATCTCGATCTGTCGGTGCACACGATCAGCGTCGCGCTGCGCAAGGCGGACGCCGCGACCAGAACGGTGTCGGCGCTGGATCCGCCGATCATGGAGGGCCTCAACCGCTGGGGGCTGACCACTCGGCACCTGCGCGAGGAGCTCGTCGAGGCCGGTTGGTCCTACGACAATCCGCGGAACCTGGCCCGCACCATCCACCCGTCAGGCGACTTCGCCGTGGTCGTGACGACGGGTGACGAGAGCACCGGCCTGCCGTACCGCACCCCCGGCCCCAAGCACCCCAAGGGATATGCGACCGAACTGGCGGTGCTCGGCAACGGTCAGCTCGAGCTCGAGTTGGGACCGCTGCCGCCGACCGTCCGACAGGGTCGGGCGATCCATGCCTCCCCGCCGCGGACCTGGTTCCTGCTGTTCTATGCGGAGCTCGACTCTTTTCGGGCCGAGGTGTCGCTGCCCGAGAGCTTCGCCGACGGGCGGATCACCAAGTGGTCCGACCGGATTCTGTTGCCGCCGATCCCGCGGGCACCGCGTCCGGCGGTGCCGGACGTGCCTCGGGTGCACTGGACGACGGTCGTCGGGCCGGACGAGGTCGCCGAGCTCACTGCGCAGCGGGTGGCCTCCCCGTAGCGAGCGCCGGTTGGCGGCGCCTGGGGCGCGCTCCGCGCTGCTCGGGGCGCGCTCCGCGGCGCGGTCGAGGCCAGCTAGCGGTCGAGGCCAGAACGAGGTGAGCGGCATGACCCGCCGATGCCCGGCGGCTTCAGCCCTCACCCTCGGCGATCGCCAGCTCGACGTGAGCCCGTTCGATGCGGTCGGCGTCCTGATCGTCGACGGCCAGCGTCAGCGCCGCGTGCAGGATGAGCAGCAGGTTCCGGCGGACGTCGGACGGTCGGCTGGCGTAGTAGTCGTGCAGAGTGACCAGGGCGGCGTCGGAGAGGATCACGTTCGCCTCGATGGCGGTCAGCCCCTGCGCGTCCATGGCCAGCGCGATCCGGCGGTGCAGGATCGCGGCGATCCCACCCGCCGACGGCACTGCCGGGACGGTGATCGTCCGGGACAGGAAGCCCTTCGCGGCGCGGAAGGCCGGGTCGTCCAGGTAGGTCGGATGGACGGCGATCACCGCCGCGGTGTCCAACTCCTCGGCCAGCAGCCGCGGGATGGTGGCGAAGAACGCGGCGCGGGTCTGCGCGCTCTCCGGCAGGTAAGCGGTGTTCAGCCACCGGTCGGTGTCGTCCAGCACCAGCACCGGCGTGAGTCCGCGGGACCGGAACAGGTCGAGGATCTGCCGGCCCTGGTCCATGATCTGGTCGCTGGTGTGGCTCGGCTCGTCGACCGCCGCCTCGAGTTCGTAGGCCAGCCGCACCGACAGCCCCACCAACCCGGGCGTGACGCTGAAGCCCTTGCCGCGCTTGATCTTCGGCCGGGTCTCGTTCTCGATCCGGCGAGCCTGCCCACCGCGGTCGGGGGCCGATTGCTGCACCAGCCGGCTGACCAC
The DNA here is from genome assembly GCA_963709895.1 of uncultured Actinomycetota bacterium. Lineage (GTDB taxonomy): Bacteria > Actinomycetota > Actinomycetes > Mycobacteriales > Nakamurellaceae > Nakamurella. The sequence continues at coordinate 330,952 of CAVPYD010000030.1, forward strand.
CTGCACCAGATGCCGGACGAACGCGACGGGATCGCCGGCGACGGCGGGACGCTCGACCGCCACCGGGATCGGCAGCGGCACCAGGTCCTCGATCATCGGGTGCAGGGTGGCGGCGATGACGCTGGACTTGCCCGCGCCGCTGGTACCGACCAGGGTGACCCGCTCGCCGCGGCGCAGCGCGCCGGCCAGTGCCTGCTCGCAGGTGTGCTTGCCGGTCATCGTGTCGAACGGGACATGCACGGCGAACAGATCCTGGTGTCGTGGGGACGGATCGAAAGCCCCGGCATCGTAAAGGATCTCCAGGTCCTTGCGGGTCATGTCGGCACCTTTCCGGGCGGCTCGTCCGCGGCCGGCGATGCCGGACCTTCCGGATTCCCGAACACGCTCGGCGGTTTGAGCCGGTAGAGCTTGCGCGGTCGCCCGCGACCGGTGCTCTCCTCACGCATGTCCACCAACCCCCTGTCCTCGAGCTCGGCCATCACCTGGATGACCCGCGGCCGCGTCCAGCCCATCCGCGCCAGCAGACGTTCGTCCGAGGCGCTGGACCAACCCAGCGACTCCAACTCCTGGGCGAGCATCTGGGCCGGTCTGCTCGCCTCACCGATCGCCGCCGTTCTCGCTTCCAGTCCTGCCAGCGCATTCAACCCCGCCCCACCGACAGCGGACCCGGCGGCCAGCTCGCGGGCCGACTCCAGCAGCCGGCGCGGTGTCTCCCTGGCCGCGTGGGTCGCGGCCACCGCGGCCACCACCGTTTCAGCCAGAGAAGCCACGTCCGCTCCGTCGTCCGGGTCCATCCGCCGCCGGAGCAACTCGGCCGCCTCCTGCGCAGTGAGCGGCCCGAGATCCACCTTCACCTCGAAGAACACGTCCGCGGGGGGCCGGACCCACCCGCTGACCTGCGCCGTCGACGTGGTCACCAGCCATTGCGCATCCACCTGCCACACCTCGTCACGGAGCGCACCGAACACCGCGGACCCAGCGGCGGCGAGCACGTCTTCAACCACCACCACCGCAGTCAGCGCCGGCTCGGCCACTTTCAGGTCGTCGATCGCCCGGCCCAGCTCGTCGAGCAGGTCCAGTGCCGACAGCTGAGGCGGCCCGGCCGGCGCGGAGGCGCCGGACCTGTGCAGGGCGGCCAGCACCGCGGTCAGCAGATCAACCGCCGTGAGGGCGGTGTTGACCCGGACATGGAGGAACCGCAGTGGGGCGTCGGACTGGTGCGATCGGTACATCACCGCGCGCACGAGCGATGACTTCCCGCTGCCCGGCGGGCCGACGACAAGGCAATTGAGGGAGGAACCCAGTGCCTGCTGGATCTGCGTCAGCGCATCCTCGCGCCCGACGAACAGGGCCTGGTCCGTCGCATTGTCCAGGAGGGGTCGAGCTCCCAATCGCATAGTCTGACTATACTTACAGTAATGATTGTTAGCAACGCCATAACAGCTGAAGTCCCTCGTCGTAGACAACCGCATCACCGTCGCCGCGCTCAGGGCCGGCGCGCTGGCGAGGGCCATAGACGAAGATCAGCCGGCGCCCGTCCAGGTCCACGGCATCACATATCATGCCGCCTACAACGGGGGCGCCGCGCTCGCACTATGGGACGCCGACGGAGCAATATCCACTTTGGCAGAACCCGGTTCTGACATTTCCTTGAATACTCCGGCCAGACTCACCCGGCTGATGCAGGGGCTGACTCCGCGACATGTCGTTGTCAGCACCGTCAGCACTCGGGAATGCAACCGCTGCCCATGATGCCGCGCGTCGCAGCATTCTGGGGTTGACGACCCAGGCGGATCCAGTGCAAAGCTCGGGTGAAGCGCGCTGTGTCCTCAGACGGCCGTGGCCGTCGACGGTTCTGGCGGGGCGGACAATGTCGGGGTGCGCTGCGCCGGCGCTGCGGACCTGGCCCGCCCCACGGTGGTGGGCCCGAGTTCGGGACTCGGTCCCTGCTTGACGCCGGGCAACACCCGCAGCACCAACCAGGGCACGGCGTTGAGGATCACCGTGGTGAAGAACGTCAACGCCATGATCAACAACACCGGTGGCGCAATCGCCGCGCCCACCAGGATCAGCACCAGCAGGCTGTCGGATTTCGACACAGAGCCGAAGATTTGCACCAGAGTGAGGACGAGCAACCAGACTCCGGCGGTGAGCCACCAATTGCCGAATTGCTGGTGGACGACGAACGGAATTGCCATCAATGCGGCGATCGTGAACAGCAGCAGCGGTAGCACAACACCCAACAATCGGCCCTTCGAATACTGCCAATAACGGTCCATCGAAACGCCGACCCAGAGCACCCGGCTGCGAATGCGGGAGACGTCGCGGTCCTGATTTCCCTGATCCCCCAACGCGATCCGGAAGGTGTCGTCAGCGTGCTTGCGTTTGTCGAAAGAGTTGTGGTGCTTTGCCTCGTTGCAGAGCGTGTCGTGCAGCAGGACCGGGAGGATCTGCTTGCCATAAGGCCCGGCCAGGCCCCACAGCGGCCCCGGGATGCTCGCCAGGTCCGTTATCATCGGCGCCACCCGGAACTCGGGGTCGTCCCGGTCGGGAAGCCGGTAAGAGAATTCCGTGGTCAACTGGAATTCGCGGGTCCCGAGGAATTGCAGGTCCGGATTCGGGAATTTCCCGTGCTGGTCAACGAAGGGCATGGTCAAGAGTTTGGCTCGCTGCGGCAGGGCTGTCAATTGACATTCGCCGCCCGGACCACAATTTCGAACAAATGTTCGTGCGCCGTCGGCAACCATTTCTGGATCGAACCTCGGGACGGCGTCCGGGCTCGCCGTCCCTCTCTCCACCCGGCGCCGCTTTTCAGCCACTGAGCGCCAACACATTTCGGCGCCGAGTGCACAGAGCCGGCGCTCAGTGCCGGCCTTCGCCAGGAGGGGCGGTCAGCGTCGCGCCGCTGGCAATGAGTTCCTGGCCGCGTTCGTAGTCGCCGTCGGCGCGGTGGGTGAGCACCCCGACCGCCCTGCCTGCCCGGGAGTACCAGACCGTGAACCCGCCGTCGCCATGATCGACGAGGTCGTCGCGGTCGAAGCCATCCCCCCAGGCCGCGTATTTCACGGTGTGGTCGCCGATCTCGGACCAGAAGCCCGGCACGTCCGTCCACCTCTCGTCCGCGCCGGCGGCGTTGGCTCCGGCCACCTCGCCCATCCGCAGTGCCTCGCCCCAGTGTTCGACGCGCAGCCGGCGCCCGGCGGTCGGGTTGTCGGCGAGTGCCACATCGCCGGCGGCGTACACCCCGGCGGCGGACGTGGCCATCCGCTCATCAACCACGATCCGTCCCTCCTCGACGGCCAGACCGGCCTGCTCGGCCAACTCGGACCGCGGCTCGATACCCGCCGCCGTGAGGATGAGGTCCGCCTCGAATTCGCCGTCCGTCGTGTGCACGATGCGGCCGTCGTAGATGTCCGTGACCCGGGCGTCACCGACGAGACGGACGCCCGCCGCACCCAGCCAGCCGGCGATACGCTCCGCGACGGCCCGGCCCAGCCTGCCGATCTGCGGCAATTCCTCCACCGACAACACCGTGACGTCGAGCCCACGGGCCGCGAGCGACGCCGCCGCCTCGCATCCGATGAAGCCGGATCCGATGATCACCGCGGATCCGGCCTGGTTCGCCGCCCGGCGCAGCATCCTGGCCTGCTGCAGGAAGCGCAGCCGCAGCACCTCCGGATGGTCCCCACCCGGAACCGGGAGGGTCGCCGGCCGGCTCCCGGTCGCGAGGACGCAGGTCCCGAACGCGACCGCCCGGTTCGCGCTGGTGCTGAGCACGCGCGCCGCGAGGTCGATGCCCACCACGGAATCCGCCAGCCACAGCTCGATGCCGTTGTCCTGGTAGTACTCCGGCGATTCCATCGGCAACGCGTCCTCGCTGGTCTCGCCCCGCAGGAAGGCCTTGGACAACGGCGGGCGTTCATAGGGCGCCTCGCCGTCCGCCGAGATGATCACGACCTGGCCCTGACCACCGTGCTTGCGGTAGGACGCGGCAGCGCAGTGGCCGGCCGGGCCACCACCGACGACAACCAGGCCGGCGGTTTGTCGGTCGGGTCGGGATCCGAAGAGAGTCATGGTGCATCGATTCCCCGCTAGCGGACATCGCACACGCACCGGGGCAATCATCAGCTTGCTTATGATCGGTGGGATGCCCACTCTGCAGACCTCGAGACCGTCGATCGATCGCCACGCCGGCACCCAGCGGCAGTGGTGGGTGTTGGCCGGACTGCTCGCCGCTTCGTTCGCGGTTGCCTACATCGGCGGACTGTCCAGCAGCAGCGGTGTCGACGGCTGGTACTCCGCCGCCGAGAAACCGCCGTGGACCCCGCCGAACTGGCTCTTCGGGCCGGTGTGGACATTCCTGTACACCGCGATGGCCGTCGCTGCCTGGCTCGTCTGGCGCCGCTGGGGTTGGGCGGAGGCCCGTCCCGCCCTGCTGCTGTACGCCGGCCAGCTGATCTTGAACGCGCTCTGGACACCGCTGTTCTTCGGCGCCGAACAGCTGTGGCTGGGTTTGGCGGTCATCCTCGCGCTGGACCTCGTGTTGGCGTTGACGGTGGTCGCATTCTTCCGACGGCAGCGGTTGGCCGGTGCGCTGTTGGTGCCCTACCTGGCCTGGGCGCTGTATGCGACGTCATTGAATGCGGGGGTGGCGGTGCTCAACTGATCGCGGGTGCGGGCAGCCGTCCGGAAAGCGGCGAATCGTGACCAATGGCCCTGGGCAGCACCGTGAGTCGGGACGACGATGGGGAGCCGGACCCCAAGGAGGAGTTTTGAACACCGAGCAGCTCGACGAAGATCGAGGCCGGCAACGGTTTCATCGCGGCCCTGGACCAGAGCGGTGGGAGTACCCCCAAGGCGCTGAAGCTGTACGGGATCGAGGAGTCCGCCTACTCCACCGAGAGCGAGATGTTCGACCGGATGCACGAGATGCGGACCCGCATCATCACCAGCCCGGCGTTCACCGGAGATCGCATCCTCGGCGCGATCCTGTTCGAAATGACCATGGACCGGACGATCGAGGGCAAGGGTTCGGCCGAGTACCTCTGGCAGGACAAGGGTGTCGTCCCGTTCGTCAAGGTCGACAAGGGACTGGCCGCCGAGGTCGACGGCGCGCAGGTGATGAAGCCGATGCCCGATCTCGCCGCCCTGGTCGCCCGCGCCAAGACGCACGGCGTGTTCGGCACCAAGATGCGTTCGGTGATCAAACTGGCGAACACCGCCGGGGTCGCGGCCGTCGTCGAGCCAGCAGTTCGACGTGGGGCGGCAGATCATCGCTGACGGTCTGGTGCCGATCATCGAGCCGGAGATCGATATCCACAGCCCGGAAAAGGCCGCCGCCGAACAACTCCTGAAGGCCGCCCTGGTCGATGAGCTCGATCGACTGGCTGCCGATCAGCTCGTCATGCTCAAGCTGACGCCACCGGAAGAGGACGACTTCTACCTCGATCTGGTCAAGCACCCGAACGTGCTGCAGGTAGTGGCGCTGTCCGGCGGCTACAGCCGCGACGAGGCCAATGCCCGGCTGTCCCGCAACCATGGCGTGGTCGCCAGCTTCTCGCGGGCGCTGACCGCGGGACTGAGCGCGCAACAGACCCAGGCCGAGTTCGACGCCGTGCTGGACGCCTCCATCGAGAGCATCTACCGGGCGTCCATCACCTGACCGGTGCCGAACCCGGGCCGTCCGGCGACGTTCCGGCCGATTCGCGGTCGGCGCTCGGGATGCACGGCGAGCAGGATGCGGCAGGTTCGTGCCCATGACCGTCGCCGGCCCCGATGCGTCGTCCCGCCCGCACATCGCCGCGCGGCTGGACGACCAGCTCACCGCCGCCACGAACAAGCTGTTCCGCCGGCGCGGCTGGCAGCCGCGGATCGTGCCGTACACGGGGTACGGGACGACGGACTGGGTGCGCATCCTGGCGCGGGTGCTGCTCGCCCCGCCGCGCGGCACCCAGCCCGTCGACACCGCGACGACGGCGGCCCGCCAGCAGGCGACCAGGGGATGGCGGCGGTTCCTGACCACCCCGATCGAGGACGTCGCCGTCGAGGTGCAGCTCGGACGGCCGGACGCACCTGTTGCGCACCGACCGCGGCGGGTACATCGACGCGGTGCTGCCCGCCGCGCTCGCCCCCGGTTGGCACGAGATCACCCTGACGACAACGGATTCCGTGCCGACCGTGGTACGAGTGTGCGTGGTCGGACCGGAACCGCAGGTGGGCATCGTCAGCGACATCGACGACACCGTGGTGGTGACGCACCTGCCACGCCCGATGATCGCTGCCTGGAACACCTTCGTGCTGCAGGAATCGGCGCGCACACCGGTCCGCGGGATGGCGGAGTTCTACCGAGGCATCCTGGCGAGCCACCCGGGAGCGCTGGTGGTCTACCTGTCGACCGGTGCCTGGAACGTCGCGCCGACGCTGACCAGGTTCCTGTCCCGCAACGGGTTTCCGGAGGGGCCGTTGCTGCTCACCGACTGGGGTCCCACCAACACCGGATGGTTCCGCTCCGGGCGGGCGCACAAGCACACCTCCCTGGAGCGGCTCGCCCGGGAGCTCCCGCAGGTGCGGTGGTTGCTGGTCGGCGACGACGGGCAGCACGACCCGCAGATCTACGCCGACTTCGCCAGAGCGCAGCCCGGACACGTTGCCGCGGTGGCGATTCGCCAGCTCACCGCGGTGCAGCAGGTGCTGTCCGGGAACGCGAACGCCGCCGACAAACATCTGCAGCCCGATGCCGTCCGGACGGTCACCGCGCGCGATGGATTCGGATTGGCCGGGCTGCTCGACGCGGACGAGCTACCGGCACCGAACAGGTGAGCCATCTCAGGCCGTGGAGTCGACCAGGTCGAGCATGAAGCGAGCGGCGGCGGCGCGTTCGGCGGTGATGCGTTGCAGTTCCGGGGTGGGCGGCGAGGCGAGGTGCTCGACCGGAATCGCCGACATCCCGGAGAAGATCAGCATCAGCAAGGCGTGCGCGCGCCGCACCACCGCGGCGTCGACATCGCAGCCCTCGACCCGCAGGCCGTCGACATAGGCTGCCGTACAGAGGTTCTCGTTGCGGTACAGCTCCGATGCCGGGCAGCGACCCAGCTGCACGTCACCGAGTAGCAGCTGGCTCAGGTCGAAGCCGAGCGGCTGTGGCATCCAGAAGCCGAAGTCGATCAGCACCAGCTCGTCGGAATCCGGCCGGACCAGGATGTTGTTCGTGCAGGCATCGCCGTGCGAGGCCCCGATCGGCATCCGCTCGATCTCCTCGACGTACGCCGGCAGCCGATCCGCAGCGGTCAGCAGCCGGGTCCGCAACTCGGGATCGAACGCCGAGGCCACCAGCGGGTGCTGCCACACCTCGTCACCGCGCAGCATCGGCAGGATCTGGTGCGACAGCCGCCCTTCCAGGTAGCCCCGAACCGGACGGCCCTCCGAGTTCCCGCCGATCCCGGCGAGTTCACGGACGGCGGGGCTGGCCGCGAGCCGGCCCAGCAGGTAGGCCGCGTGCGCCAACTGCTCGGCGGTCCAGATCCGCGGAGCGGTCGGGACTTCCTCCAGCCATACCGCGGCCGACTTCTCGTCGAGGTCGAACACCGCGACGGCGCGCGGCAGGGTCAAGCCAGGCGGCAGCCGGTCGCCGAGGTCGGAACGGTAGATCAGCGGCTCGGTGCGCCACGGCACGCTCGCCTCGGCGATCTCGCGGAAGTCCGGCGGGATGGCCGCGAACAGCGGGGATCGGGACCAGGACTGGACGTGTTTGACGAAGAAGCTGAACGTTCTCGCGCCGCTGGGTGTACGCGCTTCTCCGCGCACCCAGTAGCGGCCGGCGGTGGTGATCGCGTCAAGGTCGTACGGCACCACCTCCGCGGTGGAGTGCAGAACCTCGACGGCGTCGGGGTTCTCGCCGAGCCAGTCGGCCACGATCCTGACGAGCTCGGCCTCGCCGACGTCGGCCGGTCCGAGAATCCTGCGGTCGGACATCTGCACCACCATCTCCACCACCCCATCAGGAAAGCAACTTTCCTACCTGATGAGAAGGTAAAGTAGCTTTATGACTTCCGTCAAGGGTTTTGTGCCGAGAACCGAGTGGCACGCCGCGCTGCTGATGGGCCTGATGTTGCGCCAGGTGCACGAGGTCTTCGCGGCGGAAGACTGGAAGGGCTTGCGGCAGTCCCACTTCCGGGTCATCTCGTCGGTGCCGCCGTATGGCATCACCATCACCGAACTCGGCGACCGCGTCGGCATGACCAAACAGGGTTGCGGCCAGTTCGTCACCCAGCTCGTGCAGAGCGGTCACCTGCGGGTCGAGCACAGTCCAGCCGACCGACGGACCCGGATCGTGCATCGCACGCCCCTGGGCAACCGGACCATCGAGGCGGTGACGGCGCGGAACCTGCGGCTCGAACAAGACTGGGCAGCGCAGGTCGGCCCCGAGCGCTACCGGGTGTTCCGCGAGGTGCTGGAGGAGCTGGCGATGGGGCGCTGACCGGAGATGCTCAGCCACCGGCCAACCGTTCGTCACCCGGGATTCGGCTGCTTGGTCGATACTGGGTGACGTGCTGATCCGCGAGAACTTCCGTGAATACCTCGATCACCTGCTGCATGACGGCTACTCGGTCCGGCATGACGCCCACGGCTCTGACCCCGACCTGATCGACCCGGGCGGCAACCCGGTCGAGACCTGGCGCGAGGAGTACCCGTACCAGGAGCGGCTGGACCGCGAGGTGTACGAGGCAGAGAAGTACGCGCTGCAGATCGAGCTGCTCAAGTTCCAGTACTGGGCCCAGGACACCGGCGGGAAGCACGTCCTGGTGTTCGAAGGTCGCGACGCCGCCGGGAAGGGCGGCACCATCAAGCGGTTCATGGAACACCTGAACCCGCGGGCCGCGCGGGTCGTCGCACTGACCAAGCCGACCGAAACCGAACTGGGCCAGTGGTACTTCCACCGCTACATCACCCACCTGCCCACGTCCGGGGAGATCGTGCTGTTCGACCGGTCCTGGTACAACCGGGCCGGGGTCGAGCGGGTGATGGGCTTCTGCACCGACCGCGAGTACGAGATCTTCCTGCGGCAGGCCCCGCAGTTCGAGGAGATGCTGGTCGAGAGCGGCTTCTCGCTGACCAAGCTGTGGTTCTCGGTCACCCAAGCGGAGCAGCGGACCCGGTTCGCGATCCGGCAGATCGACCCGGTCCGGCGATGGAAGCTCTCGCCGATGGACATCGAATCGCTCGATCGGTGGGACGCGTACACGGCCGCCAAGGAGGCGATGGTGACGAACACCGACACCGATCACGCCCCGTGGACCTCCGTCAAGAGCAACGACAAGAAGCGCGCCCGGATCAACGCCATGCGGTTCTTCCTCAACCAGTTCGACTACGAGGACAAGGACCCGTCCGTGGTCTACCCGGCGGACCCGCTGGTCGTCCGGCGGGCTCGGGACTCTGTCGAGGACTGACGGTCGATCGGTCCGATCCGAATCCGGCAGAAATCCGGATACGTCAAGGGTTTCGCCATCGCCGCAGTCCTGCCAGGCTGGCTGCCGTCCGCTGCCGCGTCATCAGGAGGTCCGCGCCATGCCCACCCGATCCGATCAATGGCCCGCCGGAACGCCCTGTTGGGTTGACCTCGGGGCACCGGATGTCGCCGCGTCCACCGCCTTCTACGGCGCGGTGATCGGTTGGTCGTTCGTCGACAGCGGCGAGGAGTTCGGCCACTACAACATCGCCCAGGTGAACGGGCACGCCGCGGCGGCGATCGGCCCGAAACAGGACCCGAGCCAGCCGACCGCGTGGACGGTGTACCTGGCCAGCGACAACGCCGATGCCACCGCCGCGGCGATCACCGCGAACGGCGGCACCGTGCTGGCCGATCCGTTCGACGTGCCGGGCAACGGCAGGATGACCATTGCGTTGGACCCGGCCGGGGCGGCGTTCGGCGTCTGGCAGGCGGCCGGCACCATCGGCGCCGAGATCTACAACGAACCGGGCGGTCTGACCTGGGAGGACGCCAGGCTCGCCGACCCCGACGCCGCACGCGCCTTCTACACCGCCGTGTTCGGGTACACCTACCAGAACCTCGAGGGAGCACCGGGTGACTACACGACCTTCCACCTGGGTGGCGATCCGCTGGGCGGGATGGGCGGCATGATGGGCGCCCCCACCGGGACGCCGTCGCACTGGGTGGCGTACTTCGCGGTCGCCGACGTGGACCGCGCGGTCGCCGCCGCGACCGGCGGCGGTGGCACCCTGCTGGGCGAACCGATGGACACCCCGTTCGGCCGGATGGCCTTCCTCACCGACCCGGACGGCGCCACCTTCGCCCTCGCCGGCCCGCCACCGAGCTAACCGGATAACAGGTCCGCCGAGCCGGCTGTCCCGTCGTGATTATCGGTGTCAATCTGCGCCGAGATCCGGCCGGTGGGTGACCCTGACCGCGTTGACGATCGGCGGCAACTTTCCCCGGAGCGCTCCGAAATCAAGGGCGATAACGCCGGCCGCACCGACCGTGACGGTGAATTCCCGGTGATCCACCGCCAGCGTGCCGACCGCGGCGACCGGGTCGTAGCCGGTCAGCACCGGCTGGCCATTGAGCGCGACGTCGAAGACCCGCCGGCCCGGCGCCAGGTTCGGCCTGAACTCGGCGACGTCCAGTTCGACGAGATACGTTCCGGCGGGCAGATTGTCGAACCGGTACCCGCTGGTCGCCTCCCGCTGCGTCTTGTCCAGTGGCGCGTTGGCGGTGCCCGCAAGGGGCCGGCGGGTGGTGTTCGTCCAGCCGGCACCGAGGTAACCGTGGCCACCGGGCGTCCACGCCTGGTCAGCAGCCCAGGGGTCACCCGCGACATCCAAGTAGCCGGGGCCGCCCGCGTCGACGCCCTGTCGGTAGGCCGGCACCACCAGTGTGACCGGCACCTGAAGCGACGGCGTTCGGCCCGCGTTGGTGGTGATCGAGATCGCGCCGGTGTTCACCCCGGCCGGAATGCCGGTGGCGTCGGCGCGGACGGTGAGCGTGAGGCTGCCACCGGGTGGGACGGCTCCGGTGGCCGGCACCGTCCACAGCCAGCTCTGCCCGTCGGTGAGCGAGAAGGTCAACGTGACGCCGCCGGTGGATGGATTCGTCAGGGTCAACTTGGCAGTGCGTAACTGGTCGGTATTGCCCAGGAAGGAAATGGACGGCTGGCTGAGTGCGGCCATCGGCGTGGCCAACGCGAAGTCCTGGGCGACGGTCTGACCGTCGGTCGCGATGGTGACGGCGGCGCTGGCCGTGGTGTAGTTCGCGGCGGCAGCGTCGACGGTGTACCCGCCCAGCTTCATCTGCAGGACATAGGCCCCGTCGGCACCTGCGGTGGTGGTGGCGACCACCGACGTTCCCGCCAGCGCGCGGACCGTCGCGCCGCCGATCGGGAGGCCGTCGTTGGCATCGGTCACGGCGCCCGCGACGACCCCGGTGGGCGGCGGGGTGAAGCGGATCGACTGGCTGTCCGACAGCACCGCCGCGTTGGCGGAGTACTGCAAAGCGATGGTGCCGCTGGCATTCTCGATGCCAACGGTGGCCGAGCTGCCCCGTTCCCGCGGGTCGGGGCCGAGGTTCCGGTAGCGGGTGACGACGGAGCCGTTCTCGTTCAGCTGCGCCTGCACATCCACCAGCAGAGTGGGCAGGTTGAAGAAAGAGACGTTCCGCCATTCGATGACGAAGGATCGGTTGGGCGCTGTTCCGGACGTCTTGGTGAGCATCTGGCCGGTGCCCGCGACGACGTTGAGGTCGTCCCACATCGGATAGATGGCCGCGTTGGGAGCGGCGACCGCGGGAATCGGCGTGTTGCTGAGCGCGGTGACTGCCGTCAGGAAGTTGAGGTGCCCGTTGGTGGACACGAAGGCCCGGCTGTATCGGTTGCCGTAGAAGAAGAATGGGAACGGCAGGTCGACCGCCGTGGCCTGGTCGTCGCCGACGAGCGCCAGCGGAGTGTCAGCCGGATCCCATTCGGTGCCTTCGATCCGGCAGCTGTATCCGTAGTCGTCGCTCCGCTGCGGCAACGTGACATCCAGCGTCTCGTCACCGTCGACGGTCAATTCCGAGGTCATCGGAGTGAAGCAGCCGCCACCGGCGACCGTCACCCGGTAGCTGCCGAAGGGTACGGCGGCGGCGGAGTACCTGCCGTCCGGGCCGGTGGTCACTGCGGGAACGGGGGTGCCATCGAAGGTCACGGTGGCGTTGGCGACGGGGCCGGCCGCGCTGCTCACCACGCCGGTCACCGTGCCCGCCGGGGCGGCCGTCAACACCAGATCCTGTTGTGCGGATTGCCCTTCCAGCACGGTGACCGCCGCGGCTTGCGGCTGGTAGCCGAACAGGGATGCGGTGACCGTGTAGGCACCGGCGGGCATCACCAAGGTGTAGGTCCCATCAGCCCCGGTGGTTCCCGAGCGGTCGAACGGGCCGCTGACCACGACGCTGACACCGGCGATCGGTGCGCCCGTCGCGGCGTCGGTGACAGCGCCGGTCAGGGTGCCGATCGGGGCCCGGGGGGACTGGGTGACGGCAGCCAGTGCGTCGAGTTTGCCCTCGCCCCAGACGTTGTTGTTCGCCGCAGTTCCGCCGCAGGTCAGGTCCGGGGTGTCGACGGCGGTCTGGTTGAGCAACGAGATGGTCGCGGAGATGTCGCCGACCAGGGCGGGGGCGGCCGACCATATCAGCGCGACGGTGCCGGCGGTGTGCGGCGAGGCCATCGACGAGCCAGTGAAGCTGGCGTACCCGCCGTTCGGGATCGACGACCGCACATCCACGCCCGGTGCCGCCAGGTTCGGTTTGATCAGGGCGCCGGCGCCGCCGCGGCTGGACGAAGGGGCGATGACGTTGTTGACGTCGAACGACGCCGTCGCGAAGGCCTGTTCGTCGTCGCCGGGGGAGCCGGCCGTTGCACACGCCGGCCCGCTGTTGCCGTTGGAGAATGCGGGGAAGATGCCCGCGGCCCGCCAGGCGTCGATGGTGTCGCTGAACCAGTCCCGCCCGCCGGCTCCGCCCCAAGAGTTGTTCACGATGTTCGGGCGCAGCGCGGGATCGGCGCCGGTACCGTCGAGCCGGGTCGGCGCGAGCATCCATTGCGCCGAGGCCAGCAACGCCGTGTCCGAGCAGGTGTTGGACTCGCAGCCCTTGGCCGTGATCCACCGGGCGCGCGGTGCCACTCCGATGTGATTCGCGGCGCCGTCGTCGCCGACCATGGTTCCCATGGTGTGGGTGCCGTGGTTGTTGTTGTCGCAGGGCGCCGGTTGCGCACACACCCGGGACGGGTCGAACCAGTTGTAGTCGTGGTTGAACACGCCGCCGTTGTTGCCCCGGTACTGGTTGACGAGGGCGGGGTGGTGGAAGTCGACCCCGGAGTCGATGCTGGCCACCACGACGCCCTCACCCCGCACGCCGAACGTCGACCAGACGTCGTCCGCCCGGATCCGGTCGATCCCCCATTCGACGGCGTTGACCGCCTGCGCGTCGAGACCGACTGCTGGTGCGGGGATCTCGAAGGTCTCGGGTGCTCGCAATGCCGACACGTCCGAGCGTTGGGCGGTGCTCTGCGCCAACTCCTGACTGCCGCCGCGGACCAGGATGGTGTTGGAAATCCAGAAGCTCGTGTAGCTGACGCCCTGGGCGTCCAGTTGCTTTCGCACCTCAGCCTGACTGGCGTCGGCGGTGGCCTGCAGGGCTTTGACGACGGCCGCACCCTGCTGTAGCCCAGTCGGTGCTTCCGGCCCTCGCCGAGAAATCCGTCAATGCCGCGTGCTCACTGAATTCGATGTAGAAGTCGCTGCTGCCCTTGTCGCCGAGGTCGGTGGCGAGGGCATTCTGGATCTTGCCGTCAGCGGGAGGTGTCTCGGGTGCGGAGGCTGGCAGGGCCGCGGCGACCGGTTCGGCCGTCGCCGGGGCGGTCACCACCAGGCTGCCGACGAGCACGAGCGATGTCAGGCCGAGCATCCGGCGTGACCGACTTCTCCGGAATGGCTGTCGCATCGTGCCCTCCAGTCCCCACACGGACTGTAACGGCAAATGCACCCGATGTGACCACCCGAATGTGCCCCATGCGGGCGCCTTCGGTCAGGCGCAATCGATGCAGATCGACTGGCCGCCGGCACTGGTGGCGATCCGGCTGCGGTGTTGCACGAGGAAGCACGACGCACAGGTGAACTCGTCGGCCTGCTTCGGAATCACCGGCATCGTCAGCTCTTCCCCCGACAGATCCGCGCCGGGGAGCTCGATGGCATCCGGGGTGTCTCCCTCGTCCAGATCGACGTTCGGGGACTGCGCGTCCTTGCGGGCTGTGGTGATCGCATCCAGCGACTCGGTGTCGGATTCCTCGACGGTGCTCCGCCGGGGCGCGTCGTAGTCAGTTGTTGCCATGGTCAAACCCCCAGGTGACGGGCCACTGAGTGGATTGACCCTCCTGCGTCAACCGCGTCGTGGCGAACTATGGACCGAGTAACGCTGCTGCCCCGCATTTTGTGCCCACAACCCAAGTTTGAAGGGCGAATGTCTCGCCCATCACACTGCAGGTCGATCGGTCAGTCGACGGCGCGGGCCTTCCATTCGTCCCACGAGAACGCCCAGTCAAAGATGTCGCCGTCGTCGGGGCTCAGCTGCACGGATGTTCCGCTGACCTCGACCGGATCGCCCCAGATCGCCGATTCGTAATAGGCCTGGGCATCATCCAGAGACAGGTTCACGCACCCATGGGTCACGTTCGTATTGCCCTGGGCGCCGCTGCTGGCCGGGTTGGCGTGAATGAATTCGCCGTTGTCGCTGATCCGCACGGCCCACTTCTCCGGGACGTTCGAATACCCGTAGCGCGGATTGCTCATCAGCTTGGTCTCGTTGAACTCGCTGACCACGTGGGTGCCGGATCGGGTGATCAGGTTCGGATCGCCGGTGTCCTCCCCTCGACCGTACGACGCCGGGTACGACGCGACGACCGCGCCGTCGCGCTTCACCACCAACTCGTGGGAGTTCACGTCAGCGACCACCACCTGGTTCCGGCCGATGGTGAAATCGCTGGTGATGTCCGCGGCACCGTACGAGCCGGGCGCAAGCTCCACCCCGTACAGCTTCGCCGACACGTGGACCTGGGTACCGGCCGGCCAGTAGTCCTTGGTCCGGTAATCCAGCCCCCACCGGCCATCGTCGTGCTGCACCCACGCCCACGCGCCCTCCACCGCCGGGGTGCTGGTGAGCGTGACATGCTTCGCGACGGCAGCCTTGTCGGCGGGCTCCACCCCGAAGTAGACGACCACCGGGGCGGCCACGCCGACGACTGCGGCGTCACCGGGGTAGGTGGTGTTCCGCACCGCGGTATCCGTCCCGGCGGTGCCGAACGTCCCGGTGATCGGGACCTGGCGACCATCGGTCCCGGTCGCGGTGCCGGTCACCGTGTACACCTCGCCGAACGCCAGGTTCTGCCCCAGCGTCCACGCTTTGCGGTCGGCGGCGACCTTCCCGGCGACCTGCGTCCCGTCCCGGGCCGCCATCGTCAGGGAGTCGATGGTGCCGCGCGCCACCTTGATGGTGACCGGCTGGGCCGGCGGCATCGCGGTCGTGCCGAATGCCGGTGATGCGCTCACCACTGCGACGGGGCGAGGGGGCGGTGTCGGCTTCGTGCTGGTGGGGGTCCCGCCCGACATCGTGCCGGGCGCGTCAGCACCGGGCGCCGGTGGGCCGGCGTCGGCGCTGCCGGTTGCGTCCGGCGATGTCCGGGCCGAGGGCAGTCCGCCGGTTCCGCAGCTCGCCGTCAGGAAGATGAGCGCGGTGAGCAGCACTGCCCGCCTGTACCGCTGCGGCCTTCTCACCGTCATGTCACCACCACATCGCTTCCCTGCTGAGGATGTTCACCGAAGAGTTCGCGGGCCCGACAAATGCGGCTCGAGCGCTGGCGCCGTTGCAGCCGGATTGCCGGTCTGGGCGCGATGACTCCTGCGCGCCCTGCTCACGACGTGCTCCATTGAATATCGCATGCCCTCCCAGGGTCCGGGGACGTCACATGCCCTCGCGTCAAGCTGCCACCATATCGGAAGAACCGGACGAAACGGCACAGCCCCGGCGACACGCGGACGTCGATCCCACCCACGGTGCCACAGCGTCCCGTCGATGAGTCGGGTCGGCTCGGCGTGTCGGACACTGAGGGCAGTAGCAGGGGATCACGCGCGAAACGAAGCGTGGATGCCCAGCGCATTCCCCCGCCCGACCGGAATCACTCTCTCGCCGCAATCCATCACCCCCTGTTCTCCTCCCGGCTCGAGGAGCGAGGGAGCCCGGACGCACGACCCGAATGCGCGGGAATTCGCGGCGGCTCCGCGACGCAATGCGGTCGAGGTGGTACCGGAATCCGCCACTTCCAGCGGCTGGCAGGCGGATGCGATTCCTGGCGACCGTAGTGTTTTCGCGCATGCCCATAATCCTCACTCGAGGGCGCACCGCTCGATGCTTCCGTCTGCTCTGCGCTGTCCTTCTGGTGGGAGCCGGTGCTGTCGGCACGCCCGTCCTGCACATCCAGTCGACCAGCGCCGCGACGGCACCGAGCGGATTCAAGAACGTCGGCTATATGCCGTCATGGCAGGGCAATGTCGACACCATCCCATACAGCAAGCTCACGCATATCAATTACGCATTCGTGATGCCGAGTGCCGATGGATCTCTCCCGGAAGTGGGGAATCCACCGAAGCTGCGGTCATTGGTCGCACAGGGGCACGCCAACGGTGTCAAGGTGCTCATCTCCATCGGCGGGTGGAACAACGGCGACGACTCAGCGTTCGAATCAATGGCGGCGGTCCCCGCCAGCCGGGCCAGGTTCGTCGCCCACACCATCAGCCTCATCGGCAGGTACAACTTGGATGGGGCGGACATCGATTGGGAATACCCCAACCCGGGTTCGTCCGCCGCTCACTTCACCTCGCTGATGAGGGAACTCAGCGTCGCCCTGCACGGCCGAGGAAAACTGCTCACCGCTGCGGTCGTCTCGGGAAGCAGCACGGCACTGGGCGTGCAGCCGGCAGTGTTCGGCTACGTCGACTTCCTGAACATCATGCTGTACGACGGCGGCGACCCGCACGCCAACTACGACTGGACGATCGACAACGTCAACCAGTGGAAGGCACGTGGGCTGCCCGCCGCCAAGGCCGTGCTTGGCGTGCCGTTCTACAGTCGACCGGCCTATTACAGCTACGCCCAACTCGTCGCCATGGATCCGGCCAATGCCTATCGCGATTGCACCGTCGTCAACGGCGCGCAAGCGTGCTACAACGGCCGCCCGACGATCCAGCGAAAGACCCAGTGGGCAATGGCCAATGCCGGCGGGATGATGAACTGGGAACTCTCTCTGGACGCAGCCAGCGCGCCCTCGCTGGTCGGCGCTATCGCCGAGACAGCGGGCGGACTCGCATTGGGCGCAATCACCGGGCTCGCCGGCAAATGCGTCGACGTGAACTCCGGCCGGAACGCGAACGGCACGCCGATCCAGCTGTACACCTGCAACGGGTCTAACGCGCAATGGTGGACCATGCCCGGCGACGGGACGGTACGTGCGCTGGGCCGCTGCCTGGACGTGCCCGGCGGATCCACCGCCCGCGGAACGCGAGTCCAGCTATGGGAGTGCAACGGCGGAGCCAACCAGGTCTGGCAATCCCGAGCCGACGGCACCCTGCGGAACCCGTCCTCGGGTAGATGCCTCGACGTGCCCGGCCAGAATTCGGCGAACGGCATCCAGCTGCAGATCTGGGACTGCAACGGCGGAACCAACCAACGATGGCGAAGCCCGCTGGCGGCGAACGGCGGGCGATCGGGCGCGATCACCGGGCTCGCCGGCAAATGCGTCGACGTGAACTCCGGCAGGAACGCGAACGGCACGCCGATCCAGCTATACACCTGCAACGGGTCTAACGCGCAATGGTGGACCCTGCCCGGCGACGGGACGGTACGTGCGCTGGGCCGCTGCCTGGACGTGCCCGGCGGATCCTCCGCCCGCGGAACGCGAGTCCAGCTATGGGAGTGCAACGGCGGAGCCAACCAGGTTTGGCGCCTGCAGGCCAATGGCAGCCTGCGGAACCCGTTGTCCAGCAGGTGTCTGGACGTCCCCGGCCAGAATTCGGCGAACGGCATCCGGCTGCAGATCTGGGACTGCAACGGCGGAACCAACCAGCGATGGCAGGTCCGCTGACGACCACGGCACCTTCGTACAGCTGAAGTGCGAAAGCCGCACAGGAAAGCCGCCGCTGTCATCGGAACCGACAGCGCAGGCACAGGAAGCTAACAGCGGGCACCCTGGGTGGCTGCTGCATGCTGACCGTCAGCCACAGGAACACCTGAACCTCGACTGTGCCAAGGAGACCGATGAGCCGCCAACAGCAGAGTCCGCCGCCGACCTATCAGGGTCGCCCGTTCGTCCGTCCCGATGACGAAATCGTCGACCAGGGGCTCGGTTTCGACGTCGACACACTGATGGGCCGACGCCGGATGCTGCGCACCCTGGGATTGGGTGTTGCGGCGATCGGACTGGCCGCCTGCGGCAGCAACGCGGTCAGCGATCCAACGTCGAGCGCGGCGAGCAGCTCCACCGGCTCGTCGGCGACGGCCGCGTCGTCGGCCACCGCTGCTGCCTCCGCCGGCTCGACTTCGAGCACGTCCGCGGTCTCGGGGGAGATTCCCGACGAGACGGCAGGGCCCTACCCAGGTGACGGTTCGAACGGGCCCGATGCGCTCGAGCAGAGCGGCATCGTCCGCAGCGACATCCGGTCCAGTTTCGGCGAATCGAGCGGGACGGCCGAGGGTGTCCCGATGAACCTCAAGCTGACGATCAAGGATCTGGCAGGCGGTGGCGGGCCGTTCGCCGGGGTGGCGGTCTACGTCTGGCACTGCGACCGCGAGGGCCGGTACTCGATGTACTCCCAAGGGGCCGAGGACCAGAACTACCTACGAGGTGTCCAGGTCGCCGACGCCAACGGTGTGGTGAGGTTCGCCAGCATCTTCCCCGCCTGCTACAGCGGGCGCTGGCCGCACATCCACTTCGAGGTGTATCCCGACCAGGCCGGGATCAGCGACGTCTCCAGCGCCATCGCAACTTCTCAGGTCGCCCTCCCCCAGGACGCTTGCGAGCAGGTCTACGCGCAGCCCGGCTACGAGGCGTCGGTCCGGAACCTCTCGCAGGTCAGCCTGCAGAGCGACAACGTCTTCGGTGACGACGGTGGCGTGAGCCAACTGGCGACGGTGACGGGCGATGTGTCGACCGGCTACACCGTCAAGCTCGCCGTCGGCGTCGACACCAGCACCACGCCGACGGCCGGCGGCGTCGGAGGCGGCCCGGGCGGAGCGCCGCCGGGCCGCTGACGGGTGCGCTGACGGACTGACAAGGACATCGGCACGACGAGCGGTGCCCGGCCGCGGGCGAGCCCGACTATGGTGTCCGTGCACGGATCCGGGCGGGTACGAAGGGGTTGTCCACAGATGTCCACAGAAGCTTCAGCAGCGGCGGGGTCGACCGAGACCATCGAGTTCCAGGCGGAGGCGCGTCAGCTGCTGCAGCTGATGATCCATTCGATCTACTCGACCAAGGACGTCTTCCTTCGGGAGCTGATCTCCAACTCCTCCGACGCCCTGGACAAGCTCCGGCTGGCCGCTTACCAGGACAAGGACCTCGAGGTCGACACCTCCGACCTGCACATTTCGCTGGAGACGGACCCCGCCGCGCGGACGCTGACCGTGCGCGACAACGGCATCGGGATGACCCGGGAGGAGGTGGTCGACCTCATCGGCACGATCGCCAAGTCCGGCACGGCGGAGATGCTCGCCTCGCTGCGGAAGGCGCGGGAGAACGGCGAGGCGTCCGAGGAAGCGACCACCGAGCTGATCGGGCAATTCGGCGTCGGCTTCTACTCCAGTTTCATGGTCGCCGACCGGGTCACCCTGGTCACTCGCAAGGCCGGCTCGCACACCGGGGTCCGCTGGGAATCCACCGGCGAGGGCACGTACACCGTCACCGAGGAACCCAACGCGCCGCAGGGTACGACGGTCACGCTGCACCTCAAGCCCGAGGACACCGAGGACGCGCTGCACGATTTCAGCAAGCCGGCCACCGTCCGCGGCACCGTCAAGCGCTACTCGGACTTCATCACCTGGCCGATCCGCATGGCACCTGATCCGAAGCCGGCCAGCACCGACGACACGCACCGACGACCCGATGCAGGACACAGTCGACGCGCCGGCCGAGCCGGTCGTCATCAACTCCCGCAAGGCGCTGTGGGCCCGCTCGCAGAGCGAGGTGTCCGAGGAGGAGTACGCCGAGTTCTACCACCACGTCAGCCACGACTGGCAGCCGCCGTTGGAGACCATCCGGCTGTCCGCGGAGGGCACCTTCGAGTACCAGGCGCTGCTGTTCCTGCCGAGCCACGCGCCGATGGACCTGTTCATGCGGGAGAGCAAGCGCGGGGTGCAGCTGTACGTCAAGCGGGTGTTCATCATGGACGACTGCGAGGCGCTGATCCCGGAATACCTGCGCTTCGTCAAGGGCGTCGTCGACGCGAACGACCTGTCGCTCAACATCTCTCGGGAGATCCTCCAGCAGGACCGGCAGATCCAGCTGATCCGCAAGCGGCTGGTGAAGAAGGTGCTGTCGACGGTCAAGACGATGCTGGAGAAGGAGCCGGAGAAATACGCGACCTTCTGGACCGAGCTCGGCCGGGCCGTCAAGGAGGGTCTCCTGTCCGATTACGACAACCGGGACGCGATCCTGGAGATCTGCTCCTTCCCGACCACGCACGACGCGGAGAAGCCGACCACGCTGCACGACTACCTGGAGCGGATGCCCGAGGGCCAGGACTCGATCTATTACGTGACGGGCGAGTCCCGGGCGGCGCTTGGAGAACTCCCCGCACATGGAGGCCTTCCGCGCGAAGGGCTACGAGGTGCTGCTGCTGACCGACCCGGTGGACGACGTCTGGGTCGACGCGGTGCCCTCATTCCAGGAGAAGCCGTTCGCGTCGATCGCCCGGGGCGAGGTCGACCTCGGTGGCGACGACGTGGACGAGGACACCAAGAAGGGCTTCGACGACCTGCTCACTTGGATGGGTGCGACCCTGGCCGAGGACGTCAAGGAGGTCCGGCTCTCGCACCGGCTCGTCGACTCCGCGGCCGTGCTGGTCGGCGATCCCGGCGACCTGACCCCGACGCTGGAGAAGATGTATCGGGCAATGGGTCAGGAGCTGCCGAAGGTCAAGCGGACGCTGGAGCTGAACCCGAAACACGCGTTGGTCACCGGACTGAAAGCAGCGCACGAGGCGCGGGCCGACGATCCGGGACTGGCCGACACCGCGCACCTGCTGTACGGGATGGCGCTGCTCGCCGAGGGCGGCGAGCTCGCGGAACCGGCGTCGTTCGTGGCGATGCTGTCCAGGCGGTTGGAGAGCGCTCTGGCGTGATTCGCCCGGGTGGGTGGCGGTTCAGGACTTGGGTTGCGCGTTCAGCCATGTCGCGGCCCGCCGCGGTGAGGCGCGGGACAGCCACGCGTCCTGGATGACTTCCGCCAATTCTTGCCTGGTCAATTCGCCGATCCGGCTGGCGCGGAGGAGCACCGATCGGTGGCCGTTGAAATGCGGCGTGGTGAAGAACGGGGTCGACTCGTCCTGGACCAGGGCGAGTTTGTCCTCGTCGGTCGGTACCCAGAAAACGATGACATCCGGGTACCGGACACCGGTTTCGGGATCGACCGCATCAGGGCGGGGCGTGCGGAAAAAGATGAACGACTTGCCGCCCACCTGGTAGACGGGGTTGTCGCCCGACCCGTGCTCGACGGTGACAAACGGCATGCCGAGCGCGATCTCGTGCACGTCGTCAACGGAAGCCGGATGCGTCATGTCCATACCCAGTGCCTACTCGGATTGGTTGATGAATGCAGCTTGGCTTACGCGAAGTGCCGAAACCTGTTCAAGCGCACGCGTCGACGGGAGTCACCGGGCTGCCGCGGTCACTTCTCGACTCGCCGGCAGGGCCGTCGATGGGAGCTGGTCAGAATGGCGGTTCGTCGGGGTCGACGCGCCGGCCGTGGGTGGGTGGGTCGGCGGCTTCCCAGCGGGGAGTGCCCGGATCGATGGTTCTGCCGTGATCGTCGGTGTCCTCGGCGGCGGGGGTGGGGCGGGGTGCGGTGATGATGTCCCGTACTTGTTGGACGCGGTTGCGGACGGTGGTGACCAGGACTTTCAGTGCGAGGGTGTCGGGGAAGGGTCCGCCGAATTCGGCGTCGCGCCAGTCCGGGCGCAGTCCCTCGCCGTCGATGTCCGGGGTCGCGATCAGGGTTGAGCGGCTCGCCGTCCGCGGGGTTGTGCCGGTCGTCCGTCCGGGACGCCGGTGGTGCCTGGGATGGTTCCAGGAGTTCGCCGGGGAGGGTGAGGGTGCGTGCTGGGTCGGTGTATCGGTGCCCGGTCGGGCTGGACCAGATTTGGGTGTGGTCGGGTCCGCGGGTGCTTGACCAGGCGGAGTGGTGTTTGAGCCAGTGGTGCGCGTGGCAGAGGGGATCCAAATTGGCCGGTGCGGTGGCGCCGCCGGCGTCCGGGTGATGGTGGTTGTAGGGGTCGCGGTGGTCCAGGTCGCAGCGCCAGGCGGGTTGCCGGCAGGACGGGAACCGGCAGGTGGTGGCCAGGGTGGTGGTGATGTCGCGGGTCGCCTGTGGGGGTCGGTAGGTGCGGGTACCGGTGCCGGTGATGCTGCCGGTGGTGGGGTCGAGCAGCACGGTGGTGATGGAGGCGGCGGATGTGGCGATCATCAGTGCGGTGTCGGCGGTGATGGCGCCGTACCCCTCGAGGTGGCCGGGGAGGCGGTCGAGCCCGGCGAGGGTGGACGCGGACAGGGTGACGGTCAGGTGCGGGCGGCGTCCCTGCCGGGAGGCGCGGCGCGCGGCCCGCCGCTCGTCCCGGTTCCCGGTGGTGCTGGCGGGCAATGTTTCTGGTTGGTGACCGCCGCAGGTCGCGCACTGCGGGCGCGGTGCCGCACCGTCGGTGGACCGGATGGCACGGCCGGGGTGAGGTGTTGGTGCGCAGGTCGCAGCCGCGACGGCACCAGCCTGGCCGGCTCCGCTCGCCTGGCTGGCACCCATGTCGGTGCTGGTCGCTGACCGTGGGAACTGGGATTGGTCCGAGTTCGGATTCGGCGGTGTCCCCGGTCGCGCTGTTCGCCACGCCGTCACCGGGATTCCCAGCGGTGGCAGTGGATGCGCTTTCGCGGTGTTCAGTCGCTGCCGCGGGTCACCGTTCACGATCGTCCGGGCTCGCGTTGCCGTCGTGAGTCGGAGGAGCCGTTGCCGTGATCCGGTGCTGGATTGGTGGTCGGATTGGTTGCGGGGTTTCCGGCGGAGCCGGCAGCGAACTCATCAGGATTGTCCGACATGCTCTGCGGTGCAACCGGTTCGGTGGTGGTTGGTCGAGGAGGTCGGTGAGGTCGACGTAGCCGTGGGTGAGGAGTTGGTCGGCGATGTCGTGCCAGGCATCGACACGCCGGGCCGCGACCGGTCGGTCGTCGTCGGTACCGGTCCGTTCGGCGAGCAGGTCGGCGAGGGTGAAGATCACATGGCGGCGTCGGCGGGTGCGTTGGCCCGAACCGAGGCCATCCCGTCGGGCAACGACCGGAGCACCAGTTCCCGGTCGTGTTTGGCCTTGCGTTCCCGGTTCTCCGCGGCGTGCGGGTCGGCGGCGATGACCGCCCGGTCCAGCAGGTTACGCAGGTTCCCGGTGGACCGGTCCTCGGCGATCGGCAGGATCCGATCCTGCACCGCTTCCCGCAGCGACGGGGCCAGCGGGGCGGTCCGTTCGGCGATCAGCAAGGCCCGGCCGCGGTCGATCCGACCGGACGGCCAGCGCGTCCACGGTCGCGGGCAGCCCGTCGCACAGGTCCTGCGCCTTGCGGACCCGGGAACCGGCGGTGATCGGTGAGATCTGCAACGCCGCGGCGACCTCCGCCGCCGCGAGCGACGCCGCCCGTTCCTGCACCAGGGTCTCCACGGTGTCCAGGTCGATCTCGCCGTCCGGGCCGCGGCCCTGCCCGCCCTTGTCCATCAGCTCGGCCACGATCTCGGAGACGTCACCGGCCCGGCCGGGGCGGGCGAACTCGGTGAGCAACCCCATCTGCCGGGCCGCCAGCAGGGACATGGCCTTCTCCGACGCGACGATCGCGTCGACCAGTTCCGCACCGGTCAAGGCGCCGGGGTGCACCTGCGCGACCGCGCGCAGGGACTCGGGACAGCCGGCTCCGGCGGCGAGCTCGGACCACGAGCGGGGGTGCAGCGGCGGTGGATCATCCGCGGCTTGCCGTCCCGCGGCCGGTCTGGAATCGACTCCCACCGCGCCTCCCTCGATCGCCCAATCAGTCGTAGATACATGTTCGATTCTAGCACTTTCATCAGGCCCTATACAAGACCCTCGTAAATCCAGGCACCGCACTTGCACCTTTAGCCCACGTCGGGATCGGGATCGAGTCCTTCAACCACGACCCCGCCTGGCGCAGATCGACTTGGTCGGCCATGCGGGGGCTAACGCCCTCGGGGAGCAGTGCTACACACCTCGTCCGGGAACAGCAACGTCGGCGCCCAGGTGGAGCAGAAGAACTGGGCGGTGGTGCGCCCCGCGGTCGGCATCCACCGGTACGACACGACCGCAGAGCTGTTGCTGCAGCCGATCTGGCTGCTGCAATCGTCCACGACGAACTATTTCGGCCCAGAACAGAAGCGATCTCCAACGTCAACGTCGGCGCGAAGGTGACCAAGAATTACGACAAGCCGAGGAACCCGGACCGGCGGGCTACAGCCCTGTCGTCCTCGACGAGCACGAAAAGCAGTCATCGCCGACACAGGGAAAGACCTGGATCCCCCAGCCGTCGATCTGCCCATCCAGGTCGTTACCGTCTTACTTCTGACCGGCACCACCGGAAGACAGGACACCGCCGCAAGCCACCCGCCCAGGCCACCCCGCGGGGCGCATCCATCGACGAGCCAACCAAGAGAGCTGCGCGCATCTCGACTTGAGTCACCGGGGCACGACTTCTTCCGGCGCCGGGATCGCAACCCGGTTCGGTAGCTGGGCCTTTCGTGATGGGCGGCTGGGGACCAGGATGTGGCGGGAGGGCGGTAGCCGCCCGGTCGGTCAAGGGAATCGTTGGGTGCGATGCCGTGGTTTCCGGAGTTCTACAGCGCGGTGGAGTTGGCGCGCCGGCAGACGCGCGCCGCGGGTCTGGACGACCCCGTCGGGCAGTACTTCGCCGCCCTGAACTCGGGCGATGTTCGCGCTCTGGAGACCGTCTGGCCCGGTGAGGTGGTGGTCTTCGATCCACGCGCCGGCGAGATCCGCGGCCACCGGCAGCTGCGGAAGTTCGTCCGGCAGAACCAGGCCTGGCTGGCCGAGCGCCAGGCAAGGATCGAGACGATCGCCTCCACTTGTACGCAGGGCCGGGCGGTGGTGGAGATGCTCGCGTACCTGGACGGTGCGCTGGACGAGGCGTGGCCGGTGGCTGTCGTCGCCGAATCCCCGGACGACTTCTCGGTCGTGTTCCGCACCTATTGCAGCCAATGGCCGGTCGACGGGCGGCGTCACCTGCGGTCGCCGATCCTCTCGCCGAAACCCGTCCGTCCGGGCGAGTGTCGTCGGCCGCTACCTGGACGCGCTGGGGCGGGTGATGCCGATGCGATCGTGGACACCTTCGCGCCGGACGGGTACTTCCGCGAGCCCATGGGACCGAGCGCTACCCACCGCGGTACCGCGGAGCTCCGCTCGTTCTTCGCCACGCAATTCCCCACGGGCGGCATCGGCCTACAGCGCTGCGCCGTCACTGACGACGGTGTGCGCTGCGCCCTGGAATACAACTGCTTCCGTTGGGGCACCGACGGCCTACCGGCGCAGGCGGGCCTTGCTGTGTTCGAAAGGGGTGCCGACGGACTGCTCGCTGCGGTCCGCATCTACGACGACGTCCAGGCGCCGTTCACCGCAACTGACCCTCGAAAGAACCTCCCGGAGAGCCCCATTTGCTCATGGACTTCAACCCGGAATGGCGAGATCGTTAGCGCCGGGCTACTGCCGGTGGCACCGACCCGAGCCACCGGCACCGAGACGGAGAGGAGCCGAATTCATGGACATGAAGCTGGAGGTCGTGGTGGTGCCGGTCTCGGATGTGGACCGAGCCAAGAACTTCTACACCGCGCTCGGGTGGCGGGAGGACGCCGACTTCGCCACCAGCCCGGACTTCCGGGTGATACAGCTGACGCCTCCGGGTTCGGATTGCTCGGTCATCTTCGGCACCGGGCTCACCACTGCGGCGCCCGGCTCCGCGGAGGGCATGCAGCTGGTGGTGAACGACATCGAGGCGGCCCGGGCCGAACTGGCCGCCGGTGGCGCCGATGTCACCGGCGTCTTCCATGACGAGGGCGGGGTTTTCCACCACGGCGGCAACGCGGCGCGGGTGGACGGCCCGGCGTCGGACCGGCAGACCTACGGCTCGTGGCTCTCGTTCAGCGACCCGGACGGCAACACCTGGTTCGTCCAGGAGGTCACCACCCGGCTGCCCGGCCGGGTGACGTCGGCGCCTACGAGTCGGCCGCCGATCTGGCCGGGGCGCTGCGCCGCGCCGCCGCCGCGCACGGCAAGCACGAGGAGGAGACCGGACAGGCCGACCCGGACTGGCCGGACTGGTATGCGCAGTACATGGTGGACGAGAGGACGTCGACGGCGACCAGACGGTCAGCGTATGAACGGCCTCGACTACGACGTGATCGTGGTGGGGGCCGGCTCGCCGGGCGAGCATTGCGCCGGGGAGCTGGTGGACGGCGGCCTGCGGGTGGCGGTGGTGGAGCGGGAGCTGGCCGGCGGCGAGTGCTCGTACTGGGCCTGCATCCCGTCCAAGACCCTGCTGCGCCCCGGCGAGGCCGTGCACGAGGCCAGGGACGTGGCGGCCACCGCGGAGGTCGACGTCGCGGCCGCACTGGCCTGGCGGGACTTCATGGTCTCGAACTATTCCGACGCAGGGCAGCAGGCCTGGCTGGCCGGCAAGGGCATCGACCTGATCCGCGGATCCGGCCGGCTGGCCGGGCCGGGTGCGGTCGAGGTTGACGGAAAGCGTTACACCGCAGCGAATGTGGTGCTCGCGACCGGCTCGGATCCGGTGATCCCGCCGATCCCCGGACTGCGCGAGTTGGACGGCATCTGGACCAACCGCGAGGTGACGGGGATGAAGGCGGTCCCGCGCCGCCTGCTCGATCCTCGGCGGCGGCCCGGTCGGCGTCGAGATGGCGCAGGCCGTGCGCCGGCTCGGCGGCGAGGTGGCCATCGTCGAGGGCGCCGCGACACGTGCTCGCCCGTGAACCCGCGCCGCTCGGCGAGGCGCTCGGTGCGGCGTTGCGCCGGGACGGCATCGAGTTGGTGCTCGGCGTGCACGCGACCGCCGCGCGGCGGGACGGGTCCGACTACGTGCTGGTCCTGGACGACGGCCGTGAACTGCGCGGCGACCGGCTGCTGGTCGCCACCGGCCGACGCCCGCGGGTGGACGGGATCGGCCTGGAGAGCACCGACGCCACCTTCGATAATCACGGCGTCCGGGTGGACGCGCACCTGCGGGCCGGCGAAAGGCTATGGGCCATCGGCGATGTCACCGGCGTTCGGCTGCTGACCCACGTCGGCAAGTACCAGGGCGACGTTGCCGCCGCGAACATTCTCGGTGAGCCCCGTGAGGCCAATTACGAGGCCGTGCCGGACGTGGTCTACACCGACCCGCAGGCGGCTGCGGTCGGTGCCGGCGAGGGTAGGTTCAGCGCGACCGCGCTGGTGTCCGAGGTCGCCAAGACCGCGACGTACACCCACGCCTACGCGGAGTCGAACGGCTTCCTCACCCTGCTCAGCGACGGCGAACGGCTGACCGGCGCCTACGCGCTCGGCCCCGAGGCGGGTGAGTGGATGCAGCAGGCCACGCTGGCCATCCGCGCCAGGGTGCCGGTGGACGTGCTCCGCGATGTCATCCAACCGTTCCCGACCTTCTCGGAAATCTTTGTCGGCGCACTGAAGTCGCTGCACACACGCGATCACGGCGGACCGCCAACCGGTGCACGCCGACGCGCACTGAAACAACCCTCACGGCAGGTCGTCACGATCCCGCAGCGGATCGTGACGGCTGCCGTCGCCCCCAACCCGGAGGACTTGTGACCACCACCTACGCCACCCCCACCACCCAACGCCAACCCGAGCTTGCCGGACAGACCGTCGTGGTGATCGGCGGCAGCGCCGGCATCGGGCTCGAGACGGCGCGGCTCGCTCGGACCGCAGGCGCCAACGTCATCGTGACCGGCCGAAACCCCGACCGCCTCGAGGCGGCCGCGACCGAACTCGGCGCGCTGCGCAGCGCGGCTTTCGACGCCACCGACCTGGACGCGCTCGATCAGTTCTTCGACGAATTGCCCACCCCGATCGATCATGTGATGGTCACCGCCGGCCGGCCGTACTACGCGCTGCTGGCCGATATCGACCTCGACAAGGCGCGCCGCTCCTTCGACGAGCACCTGTGGCTGCCCATCGTGGTGGCCCGGCATGCGGTCGGAAAGGTACGGCCCGGCGGCACACTGCTGTTCGTCAGCGGCACCGGCGCCCGCCGACCGGCACCCGGCCTGGCGATCATCGGCATGGGCACCGCCGCGCTGCCCGCACTGGCCCGCAACCTCGCCCTCGAACTGGCGCCGATCCGGGTCAACCTCATCGCCCCCGGTTTCGTCGACACACCGTTGTCGGCGTCGCTGCTCGGCGATGACCTGGACAAGCGCCGCGAGCAGCTCCGCACCTCGCTGCCCATCCGGCGGGTGATCGGGCCGGACGACATCGCTGCGCTCGCCGTGCACATCATGAGCAACACGGCGCTCACCGGCGCGACCTACGACATCGACGGCGGCCAGCAACTCCTCTCCGGAGGCATGACCATGCGATCCGACATCATCCCGGGCGCGACGTTCCCCGACTACGCACTGCCCGACCACACCAGCACGGTCCGTACGCTCTCCGAACTGCAGGGCCGAGACCCGTTGATCCTCATGCTCTCTCGCGGTCACTACTGCCCGAAGGAGCACCAGCAACACCTCGATCTGGCGGCCTTCCAGTCGAAGGTCGCGGTGGCCTACACCCAGATGGTGACCATCTCCACCGACGAGCACCACACGCTGCAGGAGTTCCGCGCGTCGGTCGGCGCGCACTGGACGTTCCTGTCCGACCCCGAAAGGACCATCCAGCAGGACCTCGACATCGCTGAGTACACCGACCCGGAGCACAACCCGATGATCCCGCACACGCTGGTGCTCAAACCGGGACTGGTCGTCCACAGCATCTACAACGGCTACTGGTTCTGGGGTCGGCCGTCGGTCGACGACCTCTGGCGTGACCTGCGGGCGGCGACCAGCGAGATCCGCCCGGACTGGGACCTGAGCACGCCAGGACTGCGCGAGGCGTGGGATGCCGGCGACCACTCGCACTTCCACGGCTGGGACCGGCGGAACGGTCAGCCCGCTACCGCGGAACTCAGATGACGCCCTTGCGCAGGAGGAAGCAGCCGTACGGCCCGGGGTCGGAGGTCCGGACCACGGCAAAGGCGCGATTGGCAGTGGCGTAGAAGTCGAAGCGTTCCAGGGCCTCGACGGTCACCGGTCGCCCCTCGATCCGGTCCACGACGCGCTGGAGGCGTTCGTGCACCGGCATGATGCGCTCGGGATCGTCGACCACCTTCATGCGCATGACGGGCGCCGGCACGAAGGTGTCCAGCGGCATCAGCGACAGAATGGCCTCGGCCGCTCGGGGCAGGTCGCACCCTGCCATGTCGACAAGCCGGCCGTAGGTCGTGGCCTTGGCGATGGTGGCGGCCGGATGGTTGACGTCACAGACCAACAGGTCGTCGCCGTGGCCCATCGACATCAGCACCATGAGCAGTTCGGCCGAGACCGCGCGATCGATGCCCTTGAGCATGGTTGTCCCTCGCTGAAGATTGGGTTGGGTGGTGGATGCGGTTGACACCCGCCTCGGCAGGGCCACTGTGGGCGCTGCCGAGGCGGGTGTCACGAACTGAGTCCTGCGAAACTGCCTGCAGCGAATCTCCGGGAATCAGGTGCGGTTTGCGTTGCGGGTGTTCATCTGGTCGAACCCGACGGCCACCAGGATCAGCGCACCGATCGCGATCTGCAGGTAGAACGCGTTGATGGCCAATAGGTTTCCGCCGTTGTTGAGCACGCCGATGATCAGCGCGCCGCACGCGGCGCCGATCGCGCTGCCGCGAGCCCCGGACAGGCTGGCCCCACCGATGACGCACGCCGCGATGGCCTGCAGCTCGAAGCCGGTGCCCGCCGTCGGGACACCCGCGCCGAGGCGGGAGGTCAGCAGCACCCCGCCGACCGCGGCGAGCACGCCGGAGATCACATACACCGCGGTGGTGACCACGGCGACGGGGACGCCGGCGAGGCGTGCTGCCTCGGGGTTGGACCCCACCGAGTACACATAGCGGCCGAAGACCGTGCGGGTCAGTACGAACCAGGCGATCGCCGTAATGATCACGAAGATGATCAGCAGGTTGGGGATGCCCAGGATGCTGCCGTTGGCGACGGTCTGGAAACTGTCCGGCAGGCCCTGGATCGTGTTGGCGTTGGTGATCACCAGCACGATGCCACGGGCGATGCCCAACATGCCCAAGGTGGCGATGAACGGCGGCAACTTGAACTTGGTGATCAGCACGCCGTTGGCCAGGCCGAGGAGGCCGCCGACCACGATCCCGATGAGGATGGACGGCACGATTGGCACTCCGGCCACCAGCAGCTGGGCGGTGACCGCGCCTGCCAGGCCGAGGATGGACCCGACCGACAGGTCGATTCCGCCCGTCAGGATGACGAAGAGCTGACCGATCGCCAGGATCCCGAAGATGGCCACCTGACGGGCCAGGTTCGCCAGATTGTTGCCGGTGAGGAAGTCGGGGCTGGCCAGGGTGAGGGCGCCGACGGCGACCAGCAGCACGATCAACGCGCCGCTCTCCCGGCCGGCGATGTCACCCAGGGTCCTGACCCGCACCCTCGGCTTCACCGTCGTTGCGGCTGAGCCGTTGGTGCCGGGCGCCTTCGCGGCGTCGTCCTCGCGGGTGCTGGTGATGACGGTGGTCTCGATGGGTTCGCGCCACAGCAGTTTAGGCATTGGGGACCTTCTCGATGTTCTGGTGGATGACCGGGTTGAAATGCGGATCGTTGACCAGGCCTGGGATTCCGTGCAGGTGATCCGGATTCTCCGGTTCCAGCACACCGCCACTTGCCAGTCGCAGGACGTCCTCTTCCGAGGCGCCGCCGGCGAGTTCACCGGCAATTTCTTCGTCGCGCAGCACGAGCACCCGGTCGGACAGACCCAGCAACTCGGGCAGGTAGGACGAGACCACGATGACGGCCAGACCCTGCCGGGCAAGGTCGTTGATCACGTCGTAGAGCTCGCCCTTGGCGCCGACATCGATGCCCTTGGTGGGTTCGTCGAACATGATCACCTTGGGTTTCGTCAGCAACCAGCGGGCCAGCAGGACCTTCTGCTGGTTGCCACCGGACAGCGTGGACACCGGCTGGTCGTAGGACCCGGCGCGCAACCGCAAGCTGTCCAGCAGTTTGTCCGCCGCGTCGGCCTGTTCCTTCCCGGGCAGCAGGCCCTTGCGCGACCCCGACCGCAGGCTCGCGATGGTGACGTTCTCCCGGATCGACAGCTCCGGCAGCAGGCCGAGCACCTTGCGGTCCTCGGTCAGCAGCGCCACCCCGGAATTCATCATGCTCCGCGGACCGTCGGGCTTCACGGTCTCGCCGTCGATCTTGATCTCACCGGAGACGATGGGTTCGGACCCGAAGATGGACAGCAGCAGTTCGCTCCGCCCTGACCCGAGAAGACCGCCGATGCCAAGGATCTCGCCTGCCCGGGCGTCGAAGTCCACCGCCGGGCTCTCGTCGGTCCGGCGCAGCCCCCGCACGCTGAGCCGGGCCGGGCCGAGTTCCCTGGCCTCGTCGGGATACAGCGAGGACACCTCCCGGCCGACCATCGCCGTGATCAGCTTGTTCTCGTCGTAGTCCGACATCGGCCCGCTCTGCGACAGACCACCGTCCCGCAGGACCGTGACCCAGTCACCGATCGCGAACATCTCCTCCAGCCGGTGGGTCACGTACAGCATGGCCACCCCCTGCTCCCGGAACCGCTTGATCAGCTCCAGCAGCCGGTCCGACTCCGCCTCGGTGAGCGCGGTGGTCGGCTCGTCGAACACGATGACCTTCACTGAGTCCGCGGTGAGCACCTTCGCGATCTCCACGAGTTGCTTGGTCGCCGCGGGCAGCCGTTCCACAATGGTGTCGGGGCTGACATCGTTCAGCCCCAGCTCGTCCAGCACGGTGCGGCACCGTCCGCGCAGGTCGCCGCCACGCACGATCCCGGAGCGGGCCGGTAGCCGGCCCATGAACATGTTCTCGCCGACCGACAGATGCGGCAGCAGGCTCAGCTCCTGGTACACGGCCTGGACTCCGGCTGCCCGCAGGGCGGCGGGGTGACGGTGCTGACCGGTTGACCCTCGATGTCGTAGCTGCCACCGTCACGGTGCAATGCCCCGGTGAGCACCCGGATCAGGGTGGACTTTCCCGCACCGTTCTCCCCGGCCAGGCAGTGCACCTGGCCAGGGACCAACTTCAGCGAAACGTTGCTCAGCGCCTGGACGGGCCCGAATGCCTTGGACACGTCGGTCAATTCGAGAACGGCCGGTCCTTCCGGCTTCCTGATGGTCATCCCGCGGCCTTGGCCGTCGGCGGCTCGAGCAGCGCCTTGATCGCCGGGTCGGCCATGTTGTCCTTGGTGGCCAGGGCCACTCCGGGGTCGAGGACGGCCGGCGGGATACGGCCCTGGGTGGCCATGGCAGCCTCCGCGACGCCCTGGTACCCCAGGAAATACGGGTTCTGCACGACCAGCGCGTCGATCGTTCCGGCGACCAGGGCGGCGTTTTCCGCCGGGTCGGAGTCGAAGGCGACGACCGGAATGGTGTCCGCGGCGTTGTTGTCCTTGATCGCGGTTGCCGCCCCGACGCCGGAGCTGTTGTTGTCGGCGAAGACCCCGACCAGATCGGCATTCGCCACGATGGCGTCGTTCACCTGCGATGCGGCGGTGCCGATATCGTTGTTGTTGTAACTCTGCAGCGACGAATCGATATCAGGGCACTTCTCGGCCAACCCCGCCCGGAATCCGGCGTCGCGATCCTGATTGGCCTCGATGCCGGCGATGGGTGCCTCGACCAGCACCTTTCCTGTTGTCTTGCCGGCGGTGGTGAGCAGGTCGCACATGTGTTGTCCGGCCTGGGCGCCGGCCAGCTTGTTGTTGGTGCCGATGTGCCCTTCAATGTCGGCGGTGACCTTGGTGTCTGCGGTGATGACCTTGATCCCCGCCTTCCTGGCCGCATCGATGGACGCGTTCAGCGCCTCGCTCGAGCTGGGCGCGATGACGATCGCGTCCACCCCGCGGGAGACCGAGTTCTCCACCAGCTGCACCTGACCGGCGATGTCCGTCTCCGACGTCGGGCCGAATGTCCCTACGGTGACGCCGAAGTCAGTGGCGGCCGCCTCGGCGCCGGCCAGCAGGGTCTGCCAATACGCCGAGTCGGTGGCGCGGATGATGACGTCGACCTTCTGGCCGGACGCCGCTCCGCCGCTGCCACCGCCACCGCCGGACGAACTGCCCGATGCCGTGGCCCGTCCACCGACCACCCCGACAACCAGGGCCACCAGGCCGATCGCCGCCACCAGGGATAGAGAAAACACCGTTCGAGATCGCGCCATTGCGTTTCCACCTCATGTTCTGGGCATGCGCTGACATGCCATGTGTCTTGGGGATACTCGGGATAGTCGGGATACTCCAGGAAATCGTGTGCCCGTGCGTACTACACCATGGATGCGGGAACTTACCGAAGTAATCTCCGCAAATCCATCAATTCAGCCGTACGTTTTTTATCTCGCCATCTTTCGGGTACGTGCCGGGATGAGGACGGTGCGGTCCTGCACCATTTCGTTCAACCGGGCGGCGTCGTTGCGGTTGAGCCATGATTCGCGGCGACTGGCGGCCAGGGCACCGGCCGCGCCCGCCGCGGTCAGTCCGTCCAGGAAGGGTTCGCCCTGCGCGAGGCGGGACACCAGCATCGCCAGAAACGTGTCCCCGGCGCCAACGGCGTTGACGGCTGTCACCTCGTGCGCGCGGTACTGCCGGACTTCGCCGGTGCGGGACATCCCCCACAGGCCTCGCTCGCCCAGGGTCACCACGACGTCCCGCGGGCCGCCGTCGCACTTGCGCAGCAGGTCGACGGTGTCCCACAACCGGGATGGGATGGCCGCGTCGGGGCCGGCCACCTCGAGCCACAACGCGGCGGCCTCGGCCTCGTTCACCACCAGCACGTCGGTGTGCGGGAGAACCCTGCGGGAACCCGCGCTGACCGGCGAGAAGTTCACCACCACCTGGGATCCCGCCGCCCGGAAGCGTCGGGCGGTGTCGATGACGGTCGGCAACGGAATCTCGAACGCCATCACCACGTGGAAGAATGCGATCCCCCGCCCGAGAGCGGTCGTGGTGTCGGTCGCGTCGACCCGGTCGTTGGCTCCCGGCACGACGCAGGTGTCGTAATCGCGGAGCGCGTTCACCCGTACATGGCCCACCCCGGTGGCTACCGAGGAATCGGTGCTGACGAAATCCTGGTTCACCGAACCCTGGGTGAGCGCACGCTGCAGGAAGTGACCGAACATGTCGTTCCCGACGCGACCCACCAGGTAGGAGGGCAGGCCCGTGGCCGCGATGCTCATCGCGACGTTGAGACCCTTGCCCCCGGCACCCAGCTCGAAGCGATCACCCACGTTGTAGGCGCCGGGAATCCAGGTGTCCGACTCGTAGGCGATGAGGTCGGCGTTCAGACTGCCGACGACGCAAACGGCTGGACCGTTGTGTGGTCCGAAGTCAATGATCGGGACGGTCTTCATCGCCTCACCAGGGCGTCCCACCAGGCGTCGGCACCGGCCAGGGCGTCGGCGTTCGGCACCTGCCCATCGTCCACCAGTCGCTGGGCGGTGGCCAGCAGCTGCTTGGTGCGCGCGATGTTGATCTCGCACTCGCGCACCGGGTTCTCCCGGATGGGATCGGTGTCGAAGTAGTAGGTGCCGGCGTACCCGTCACGCACCAGGTAGAACAGCGCCTCCAAGGATTGCACCAGGCTGACCGAGCCGAACGCGAGGCCGTCGTCGGCGGCCCCCCACCCGTCGTTCAGCTGCAGCCCCTTGAGCCGGCCCTCCGCCAGGCACACCGCGATGGACTGCGCCGGGTTCTCGTGTGCCATCAGCATGTGCGCGAAATCCAAGGTGACGGCGAGGTTCTCGCGGCCGGTGGCGGCGATCACGGCCAGCACGCTGCCGGCATTGGACAGCAGGGTCCGGGCCCGCGGCTCTGCCGGCTTGAACTCGATGCTGACCGTCATGTCCTGCGCGTGGTCGGCCACCTCGCCATAGCACTCGACCAAGTTCTGCCAGCCCGAGCGGTAGTCCAGCTGGAAGGGGTACTCATACCCGTCGTGCGCAGGCCACAGCACGACATGATCAGAACCCATCTCGCGTCCGACGTCGACAGCCTCCTTCGCGACCCGGACAGCATCGGCCCGCACCTGCGCGTCCGGGTGCGAAAAGGCGCCGTCGGAGAAACGGGACGCCGGCCAGCGGACCTGGATGCCGGTGTTGACCAGCCCCGCGTCCTTGATCGCCGATGACAGCTCGGTGGGCGTGGTGTCGACGAAATGTTCGGGGTAATTCACCTCGAGAGCCGTGAGACCGGTGACGTTTCCGGCTACCTCGACGAGTTCGAGGGTCGGGGTCTTCGTGGCGGGATGAGCCACTCCGCCTCCGAGGGCGAAGGAATTGAGCCTGGTCGCGAAATGCGGCTGCGTGGATGTCATCATTTCTGCTTTCTTTCCTGGAGCTGGTTGGCAGGGACGGCGGCGAAAAGCGCGCCGGCAGAGCAGGATTCAGCGACGTGTGGGTGCGATGGAGTCGGGGTCAGGCTGTGCTGACGCCGCTGGTGCGTGCCGCTGTCGGCGGCACGTCACAAGAGGATGGCGGTCGCGGCCCGCGGACGGGGGAGATGGTGCTCGGCCAGTCGGCTCGCGGTACTTCTCGGTGTGTTACTGGGCGGCTCGTGCTCGTGGGCCGCATCGATGGTGCCGGAGCATCTCCGGCGAATGGTTCGCGGGATCACCGCGTCGGAACGATTTCTCGTCGGCGCCAGTGCGGCGCCACTGCTTCGGGACTCAATCCATCCGGCCCTCCCAGTAACTCTTCGTTGAGGCTGAACCACCGTCACCGGCGACGTGAAGGGACACTACCGACGCGCCAGACCCGGCGGTCAGATGATGCGCCAAGTGACCTAATCGTGACCTTCCCCCGCACGAATGCCTATCCGTTGCGGCGAAATCGTACATAACGGGCAGGTCTTGGCACCAGTCACCGCCAAGGTTGGCGGGTGCGGGCCGTCGTCTTGGCGAAGTCGTCGCCCAGCGGATCCCCG
Organism: uncultured Actinomycetota bacterium; assembly: GCA_963709895.1. Lineage (GTDB taxonomy): Bacteria > Actinomycetota > Actinomycetes > Mycobacteriales > Nakamurellaceae > Nakamurella. The sequence goes on from CAVPYD010000030.1 coordinate 367,540, forward strand.
GCCAGCAATTACCCGGAGCTACCGCGCACGGCCACCGAGAGCAAGACCGACCCGCAGGGCACCGGCACCCTGCGCCACCGCCTCCCGGCAGCGGACCGATATCCCCAGCAGGTTGGCGAACCCGTGCATCAGGTCGGGTTCCCGGCGAAGGACAACCTCGACGCCGGCCTCGGCAAGGCGGTTGGCCAACAGTTCGCCTTCGTCGCGCAGCGGGTCGAAGCCGCCCGTCGCCACATAGGTCGGTGGTAGCCCCGACAGGTCGTCGGCCCGAGCGATCGACACCCGCGGGTCGCTGCGATCGACGCCGGGCGGCAGGTACTGGTCGGTGTACCACTCGATGTCCGCGTCGGTGAGCCCGAATCCCTCGCCGAACAACTCCCGGGACATCGAGCGGTTCGCGGTGTCGCAGTGCGGGTAGAACATCAGCAGGAACGCCGGCGCGGGGCGGCCGGCCCGGACCGCGAGATGCGCCACCACCGCGGCGAGGCCACCGCCCGCGCTGTCCCCGCCGACGGCGACAGCATCCGGGTCGGCCCCGAGTCCGACGGCATGCTCCCGGGCGTAGGCGAATGCCGCGGCGGCATCGTCGACGGCGGCCGGGAACCTGTGCTCGGGCGCAAGCCGGTAACCGACGGACAGCACCCGGACACCGGCGTGCGCCGCCAGAAAACGGCAGAGCGTGTCGTGGCTGTTCAGGCTTCCGGTCACCCAGGCACCGCCATGGAAGTACACCAGCAGCGGTGACCCCTCCGGCAGTCCGTCGGGGGTGTACAGCCGGCCGGGCAGCGTCCGGGCCGGATCTTCGGCGGTCACCTCGATCTCTTGGGCAGCAACTCCTTTCGGGCCCGCGCCGGCGACCAGCGGACCGCCGACCTCCAGTTGCTGACGACGGCTCTGCAGTGTCGCCGCCGGTGCCCGTCGGGCGGCGAGTTTCCCGAGCCGCAACAGCAGTTGCAGATCGGGATCGAGCGTTTGGCCGTCACGCTGGACGGGACGACCGGCCAGCACCCGCCGGACAGCGGGCGGGAACGCGCGAAAGCCCACCCGAATGCCCCATGTCAGGCCAACATTCGGGTGTGATGCGCTACCCGCCACGGCTTCGGCCACGCCCGTTACATTCGCCTCGAGCGTGAGCTCAAGACGAGACCCTAATGGGCGCAGTGGATGTGGCGTAGCTGCGGCCGACGACGGTCTTCGAGATCCAGTGCACCGGCGACGGGATCAGCGTCCGGAGAAAGGCGTTGTCGTCAGCCGACGCACCGTCGGACACCCATTGCATGAACCACAGGCCCTCGCGCAGACCCGCGTTCCGACCCAGCTTCTTGAAGGCCGCCTTCAGCGCGACCGGATCGGCCTTCGAGCAGAGCTCGACGATCTCGCTCTCCTCGTGGGTGAAGTGCTCGGTCGCCGCTGCGTTCAACTCCCTGACGGCGGACGCTGCGGAGGCGGCATCCGCGGCCGTGGCGCTGGCCCCGAACCGGGCGAACCCGGCGCGGGCCGCGGCGAGCGCGGCCACGATGCGCTCGTGTTCGTCGGTCAGCTCGCCGACCTCCTCGGTGGTCGGGGGCGAGGTCCGCAGTACCGGCCAGAGGATCTGTTCCTCTCCCTCATGATGGTGGGTCAGCAGGGTGTCGAACCAGTGGAACCGGGCGGCGAGTGCGGTCGCTCGTTCGCGATCGCCGGCCGGGAAACTGTCGAGGGCCCTGGCGAAATCATCAAGATCACGGCGTACGGCCCGGTGGATCAGCGAGTTCATCCGTGTCCCGTCCAGCACGGAATCGGCCATCGTGCCTCCCTGAATATCGTCGCGAGTTGTGCTCATGTGCACATCCGAAGGTCACGACGATATAGCCCTCGGCACCGACTGAGGAAGGTCATTCGAGGCGGACTACCGACCAGAGGTCACTGTTTCTCGACGCGTAACGCTGCGGAACAGCCACGACAACACCCGCGGCGGGTCGGTCAATTCGCGGGAGCGTCCAGGCGCAGTCGGCGTTGCTCGACGATCAGGCACCGGTTCTCGACGTAGAGCAGTCCCGCTGCCTCGGCGATCTCGCGGGACTCGGCGGACGCGATGCCGAGTTGCAACCACAGCGCGGTCGCCCCGGCGGCTACCGCCTGCCGCGCGATGTCCGGGGTGGCCGCCGACGGCCGGAACACGTCGACCAGGCCCACCTGCTCGGGCACCTCCGCAAGGGTCGGGTAGACCGGCTCGCCGAGAATCTCCGTCGCGGTCGGGTTGACCGGGATGATCCGCCAGCCGTGCTCCTGCATGTGCTCCGGCACATAGTGGGCGGCCTTGTGCCCGGCGTTGCTGGCGCCGACCACGGTGATCGTGTCGTAACGGCGCAGGATCTGTTCGACGATCGCGTCGGTCTGGTCAATCGCTGAGGTCGACATCAGATCCGCCGGTCCGTTCTCAGGGGGAGCACATGCATGGTTCCAGCATGTACTGCGCCGCCCTGACGGCGTCGGCCAGGGTCCTCCGCGAGCCGAGGACCCCGCCTCCGAGCCGGCGTCGTGCCCGCTCGGGCGTCCGCTTCGCGCTACTGACAGCTGGGTCGCACCCGGTACACGGTGTCGCTGGTGGGATCGGTGACCCAGACGGCACCGCGCGCGGCAATGGTCTGGATCGGACCGCCGGCTCCGGGTAGGTCCCATCGCCCGGTCACCGCACCGTTGGTGTCGACGCGGACCAAGGCCTTGTCGGTGAACAGGGTGACGTACAACGCCTTTCCCGGGCCGGCGGTGATACCCACCGGACCGCCGGTGACAGTGAACTCGGTGAGCACCCCGGCTGCGTCGATGCGGCCGATCTTGCCGGCGTTCAGTTCGGTGAACCAGATGGCTCGGTCAGGTCCGACGGTGATCCTGTTGGGGAACGCGCCGGGTTCCAGGGCCCATTCGGTGATCGCCCCATCGGCTGCCAGCCGGCCGACCTTGGCGGCGCTGCGTTCGGTGAACCAGAGCGCGCCGTCGGTTCCGCGGGTCAGGCCCAGCGGCGAACTGTTCGGCGTCGGGACGGGGAACGCCTCGATCCGCCCGCTGCGGGTGTCCAACCGGTTGACCGTGTTACCGGCCTGATCGGTGAACCACACGTCCCCGCCCGGACCGATGACGATGCCCTGCGGCAACGCGATGACGCCAGCTGCGTGGGGGATGTCGAAGGTACGGACCCGACCCCTCCGGTCGATGGACCCGATCCTGCTGTTCCCGCGATCGGCGAACCACACCGGCCCGCCCGGCCGCCAGGCCAGGGTGCCGCTGTTGGCCGTGGCGCCGTCCGGGACCTCGAACTCCTCGATCCGTCGGTGCTCGATCCTGTCGACGGTGTCGCCATGGGAGAACCAGATTCCGCCGGGCCCGTCGGTGATCCCGAAGGCCCCTGACGTGCCAACGGGTGGATCGACGACGGTGACGCAGGCGCCGCCGACGGGGCCCGGTCCCCGCGCGGCTGCGGCATCCGCCTCCGCGCCGACGAGCCGTGGCGCGACGGTGGCGGCCGTCAGCAGCAGCATCGACGTGACGGCCGCACCCGTCAGTGGTGCGATCCAACGCATGTCGGCCTCGTTTCGACGGGAGATCGGGATGACCGGGGAACATCCGAGATCAGCGGTGTCGGCGTTCATCCCTCGAAGCCCACCGACCCGGTCGCGTCGACGGTGCACCCGACCGGTCGCGACCGGGTCGACATCCGGTCGCGATGGCACGGCGTGGCCCGGCCGACGCACCCACACCCCTGAGCAACGTGGCCGCGCGGGCATAGATTCGGTCAGGTGAGTTTCGATGTCAGCGCGGACGCCTACTCCCGCTTCATGGGCCGCTTCTCCGAACCACTCGCAGCCGAGTTCGTTGCGCTGCTGGGCCTTCGGGACGGCCAACGAGTGCTCGACGTCGGCTGTGGACCCGGTGCGTTGACCAGGGTCCTGGTCGAGCGGTTGGGTGTGGAAGCCGTCGCTGCGGTCGACCCGTCCGAATCGTTCGTGGCCGCCGTCAGGGATCGGGTTCCCGGGATCGAGGTGCACCGTGCGTCCGCGGAGGAGCTGCCGTTCGCTGACGACCGGTTCGACTGCGCAGTCGCTCAACTGGTCGTGCACTTCATGGCCGATCCCGTCGCCGGGCTGGCCGAGATGGCACGCGTCACGCGTCCCGGCGGGGTGGTCGCGGCGTCTGTCTGGGACCACGGCACCGGTGCCGGACCGCTCTCGGTCTTCTGGCGGGCGGTCCATGCGCTCGACCCGGATGCCCCAGGTGAGGCGATGCTGGCCGGCGCTCGGGAGGGTCACCTGGCCGAGCTGTTCGAGCGGGCCGGGTCTGCACGGGGTGGAGCCCACCGCGCTGACGATTCAGCTCGGCTTCCGGACTTTCCAGGACTGGTGGGAACCGTTCACCCTCGGCGTCGGTCCGGCCGGCGCCTACGTCGCGGGGTTGGACTCGACGCACCGGGCTGCACTCGCAGCGGAATGCGCGAAGCTGCTGCCGGAGGCGCCCTTTGAGGTCTCCGCGTCGGCCTGGACCGTGCTCGGCCGTGCGTAGTCAGTGAGGTCGGCGGCGACTCCTCGAGCCACCATATTCGGCCCCTCAATCTGCGCCGGCAGGACCGGAAGTGGCGGCTCGATCAGGTCGGGTCCCACTCGTTAGGGGTGCACGCACCCCCCTCGTCATCTGCCTGCGCACACCATCGGAATCGCGCCGGAAACCCGCGACCGTAGGTGGTACCAGCTCAGCCGAGGGGGCCGAGCGCAGCCGCGAGGACACCACCGTGACCATCATCAGCGACAACACCAGCACCAACGCCACAACCACCACCAGCACGTACACCCTGCCGGGTGTGCCGTGGCTGGCCGTCGACATCAACGGCAGCGACGGCACCCTGACCGTCGGAGCGGTTCAGATCCCCGTACAGATCGTGCCGCCCGCCGACGGATCACCCGCCCGCATCGAGGCCGAGCCCGGGCAGGTCACCCTGTCCGCCATCGCCGCGGCCGCGGTGGCCGCCGGCGGGACCGACCCGCTTGCCGCCCTGCCGAGCGCACTGGCCGGTTTCCTTGGCGGAATTGCGATCTCACGCGTCGCGGTGACGGTCGATCTGTCGACGCACAGCATCACAGCCGCCGATCTCACCGTCGCGGCCGAGCAGCCGTGGCCGGTCGTCCCCGGGCACGTCGATGTCACCGAACATGCAGGTCACCCTCGGCTACGCCCGCGCCGGTGACTCGTTCACCGTCGCGGTCACCGGAGCCGGCACCGTGTTCGACACGGCTGTGGAGATCTCCGTGCGGCGGGAGGACTCCGGTTCGTTCACCGTGGCGTTGTCCGGCCCCGACGGCGCAGGCGTCGCGGTTCCGTCCTTCGCGCAGATCGCTGCGCTGGTCGGCGGCGCCGACCTCTCCCTCCCGCACCGGCATCGCCGACCTGCCCGGACTGGTGGTTTCGCACCTCAATATCGAACTGACCAGCAGCGGTGTCGAGGCCGTGCACGCCATGGTGACCACCGCCGCCGCCTGGAAACTGCCCGACCCGATCGGCATCTCGGTCGACGAGGTGACGATGACCATCGCCGCCGAGCACGTCTCCGACGCCGCGACCCGCACCGTCCAGTTGGCGGTCTCCGGGTCCGCCACCTTCGCGGGTGCGGTCATCACCGTCGAGGTGGACCGGAGCACCGAGGGGGAATGGACGTTGACCGGTGGACTCAAGGACGGGTCCACGCTGACCGCCTCCGCGATCGCCGCCGCCTACGGGGCCGGCCTGCCCGCGCACCTGCCCGAGTTGACACTGTCCGGCTTCACGGTCACCGCCGTGCTGAGCACCGGAGAACTCACCGTCACCGCGGCATCCAGCACGGACTGGACGGTGCCGGTCGGCCCGGACGGCATCGGCGTCGGCGCACTGGCCGTTTCGTTCGCCCACCACGCCCCGGACGCCGACGGCCGCAGCTTCACCGGCTCGATTTCCGGCCAGGTACACCTGGGCGGCGTCGTGGTTCCGGTCTCCTACGCGGTGCCAGGCGGGCTCACCCTGACCGCGACGCTGCCCGAGTTCGCGCCGTTCGCGATGCTGCAGGACCTTTGTGGCGCAACGGTTGTCGGTTCGCTGGCGTTGCCGCCGGAACTGCTGGCGCTCACCCTGACCGACCTGGAACTGGCCATCGACGTCGAGCGCGCCGAGGCCTCCTTCGCGGCCACCGGGCCAGGCTTCAAGCGAGTGCAGGCGATCGTCCGGAAAGGTACGTCGTGGGGTTTCGCCGTCGGGATCACCCTGGACGACACCTACAAGTTCTCCTCGCTCTCCCCCGCCCTCGGCGGCTTGGACAGCGTGCACCTGCCCGACGCACTGATCGTCATCTCGACCTTTGACGACACCGCGTTCACCTTCGACGAGTTGCAGCCGATCGCCGGCACCGGGGTCAGCCGCGGACTGCTGGTCGACGGCCGGCTCGACCTGTCCGGCCTGGGCGCCGACAAGTTCCTGGGGAAGGCCGCGCTGGACGTCAAGGCCCACATCGGGACCAAGCTCAGCGACCTGTCCCTGGAGGCCGGCATCGGTGACGTCACGATCACCGACGGCGTCGTGCTCAAGAACGCGGAATTCGAACTGGTTCCCGACCCGGAGAACATTTCCATCTCCGTCTCCGGTGCGGTCGACGTCACCATCGACACCAGCCCGCTGGAATTCGTCGGCGGGGTCCGGGTGGTGCCCAACGGCATCTCGTTCTTCGCCACCATGCTGGGTACCTGGAAGGACCCGTTCGGAGCCAAGGGTGTTGCGCTGACGAATGTCTCGCTGGAGGTGGGCTCGGACTTCGAGGGTGTCCCATCGATCGGCATCACCGGCGGTCTGCAGATCGGCGCATTCGCCGGAAAGGCCGCGGTCTCGTTCAATTCCGAATTCCCCACCCAGAGCGTGCTGATCGTCGCGTTCAACCATCTGTCGCTGATGGACGTCATCGGCACCTTCTGCCCGCCATCAGTGACCGCCGGCATTCCCTCCGACGTCGGCCGCACCCTGGCCGGCATCTCGATGGACGACGTGGAACTGTACGTGGTGCCGCAGGACACCTCGATCGGCAAGATCAAATACGACCAGGGTCTCCGGGTCGGCGGCACCCTGAACGTCGCCGGGTTCAGCGCCGCATCGATGGTGGACATCGATCCGCAGCAGGGCATTTCGGCGGCCGGGTCGCTCAGCCCGGTGCACATCGCCGACGTCTTCTCACTCACCGCTGACGGCGACGCCACCCACGGGCCGAGCCTGGACATCGAGGTGAAGGCCACCCAGCTGCCGAAGATCGCCATCTCCGGGCAGGCCTCGCTGCTCGGCGTGACGGCCGCCGCCCACGTCTCGCTGTCCGACAACGGGTTCGACTTCGGTTGCACCGGAAAGGTGTTCGGTGCGTTCGACGCAACGGTGACGGCCAAGGGGGCCAGCCTGCAGTCGGCCGACGGGTTCACCGTGCACGCCCAGATGTCGCAGAACTTCCTGTCCGACCTGACCAGCCGGGCGGCGACCGTCCTGCAGCAGGCCGGCGCGCAGGCTGCGGCCCAGATCGCCTCCGCACAAAGAGATGTGACCAACGCGCAGGCCGACGTGGACCACCTGAACACGCTCGCTGCCGCGGCCAAGGCGGACCTGCAGGCCAAGCAGGCCGACGCGCAACGGCAGATCGCCGGTGCGCAGGCTCAGGTCACCGCTGCGCAGAACTCGCTCTCGGCGATCGATGCCCAGATCAGCTCCACCAGGGCCGCCATCCAGGCTCAGCGGGATGCCACCGCCAGGCAGATCGCGGACGCCCAGGCGAAGGTGGCTGCCGCGCAGGCACCGGTGAACGACCTGAACTCGCAGATCGCCTCGCTGCAGGCCCAGATCAACCAGTTGAACTCCGACATCGCGTGGTGGAACGACTGGTACAACAACTCCGCCTGGTATCAGAAGTCGTACCGCTGGGCGCAACTGGCCGGAGAGGTGGGCTGGCGGGGCACCCAGGTCGCGGGCCTGACCACGGCGATCGGCACCCTGCAGGCGTCGGTGGCCACCGCCAACGGGGTGCTGCAGGCGGCGCAGCAGACCCTGCAGGCGTCGCAGTCCGCGGCCGTCACCTACCCGATAGACCAGGACCCGCGGATCATCGCACTGCAGGGCAGCCGCGGCGCCGCGCAACTGGCCTTCCAGGCGGCGCAGGGCGCACTGACCACCGCACAGCAGGCCACCGCGGCCGGCATCGCAGCGGCCGGGCAGACGGTCACCACGTTGGCGAAGCAGGCCGGCGTCGCCAACGGCGTCCTGCAGACCACCAGCAACGCACTCGCGGTGCTCCGGCAGGGGGTGGGCGATGTCGCCGGCGTTGCCGGGTACGTCGCCCAGCACGGCCTCGGCGCGCTGCTGGACGTGCGGTCCGCGTCCTTCGACGGCACGCTGAACGCCGCCACCGGAGGGTCGGTCACCCTCGACGCGGTGGTCGTCTTCCAGGGCACCCAGCAGACCCTGCACGTGTCCTACAACTTCCACGACCTCGTCGCGGGAGCGAAGGCGCTCGCCAAGGCCGCGCTGCCCAGCCTGCCGATCTGATCGGCGAGTCGGCCGATCAGACTGTTTGCCGAATGCCAAATGCCGACCGGCCCGGGCTCCGCAATCGCGGGGTCCGGGCCGATCGGCACTGCTGTTTCACCCACAGCCCCGACTCGGTGGTGCTATTCGTGACTTTGGTCCCTTATGCCCATTGGCCGCACTCCGAAGACTGGAGGGGGCAGGGCAGGAGGCGTCATGGCAGAGGAATTTGTCGGCACGCGGTCGGTTGATGAAGTGCCGATCCCACAGGTGAGCCCACCGAGAACGCTCGATACCGACGGCCTGCAGGCGCTGATCGACGCGCTCGCGGCACGCGGGTACACGGTGATCGGGCCCACGGTCAGTGGGGGCGCGATCGTGAACGCCCCGATCCGGACCCTCGACGACCTTCCCCGAGGCTGGGGTGACGAGCAGGAGGCCGCGCACTACCGGCTGCGCCGCCGCGGACGACGACGCCTTCTTCGGCTTCGCCGCCGGGGCGCAGTCGGCCAAACCGGTCTTCTTCCCGACCGACGAGTTGCTGTGGCGAGGGCGCCGCGCGCGCGAAGAATTCACCGTCCATCCGCAGTCGAACGACGCGGACAACGCAGCGACAGCCGGTCGGGGTCCCTACGCCCTGCTCGGCGTGCGGTCCTGCGACCTGAACGCGATCGCCATCCACGACCGGGTGCTCACCGGGCGGGTCCAGGCGGACGCGCACTACGTCGCCCGCCGGGAAGATGCGTTCATCGTGGCCGTGAGTTGCACGGACCCGGGTGGCACGTGCTTCTGCGTCTCGATGGGCACCGGCCCGCGACCCGAGAGCGGCGCGCACGCGCGGTTCGACCTCTCGCTCACCGAACTGCTGGACGGCGGAGTCCACCGGTTCGTCGTCGAGGTGGGTTCCGAGCGCGGCGCCGAGGTTCTGGCGGACATCTCGGCGCCCGCGGCGCCGGCCGACGATCTTGCCGCGGCGGACGGGGTGGCGATCTCCGCGGCCGCCCGGATGGGTCGCACGCTGGACACCGATGGGCTCAAGGAGCTGCTGTACGCGAGTGTGGAGAGTCCCCGCTGGGATGACGTCGCGTCCCGGTGCCTGGCCTGCACCAACTGCACGATGGTCTGCCCGACCTGCTTCTGCACCACCGTGAACGACGTCTCCGACCTCACCGGCGACGTCGCCGAACGACACCGAGTGTGGGACTCCTGCTTCGACGCCGACTTCTCCTACATCCACGGCGGGACGGTGCGGAATTCGACGAAATCCCGCTACCGGCAATGGATGACGCACAAGCTCGGCTCCTGGATCGACCAGTTCGGCACCTCCGGGTGCGTCGGCTGCGGCCGATGCATCACCTGGTGCCCCGCCGCCATCGACATCACCGCCGAGGCCGCCGCGCTCCGCGGCGTGCCGCAACCGGCACCCCTTCTGTTCTGAGGTGATCCCGAATGCAGACCATCGCGCAATACCTTCCGGAGCACCCCTTCTTCCTCGGTCTGGACACCGCCACCACCGACCTGCTGGCCGGCTGCGCAGTCAACATTCACCTCCGACCCAACGAGTTCCTCTTCAAGGAGGGCACGCCGGCGGACCACTTCTACGTGCTGCGACGCGGCCGGGTTGCCATCGAGGTCCGCACGCCCGGGCCCTCGATGGTGTTGGACACCGTCGAGGACGAGGACGTCGTCGGCTGGTCGTGGGTGGTGCCCCCGTACCTCTGGACGTTCGACGGCCGCGCCGTCACCGAGCTCAGCGCGGTGGCCTTCGACGCGGCCTGCCTACGGGGCAAATGCCTCGCGAATCCGGTGATGGGCTACGACCTGATGATGCGGTTCGTCGGGCTGATGAACCAGCGGTTGCAGTCGGCGCGCATTCGGCTGATCGACATCTATGGAGGGGTCAGCCGTGGGTAGCATCGCCGACCTCGAGCCGGGCGATGCGGCGACGCTCACCCGGCTGGATCCCATGTTGCCGCGCCCGTTCCGTGTGCGCCGCACCCGGCAGGACACCAGGGACACCTACACCCTCGAACTCGAGCCGGCGGACGGTGCACCGTTGGCCTGGTTGCCCGGCCAATTCACCATGCTGCACGCGTTCGGGGTCGGCGAGGCGCCCATCTCGATCAGCGGCGACCCGAGCCGCCCGGATCGGATCGAGCACACCATTCGCAACGTCGGCTCGGTCACCGCGGCGCTGGTGGCCGCCGGACCGGGCACGGTGCTGGGGGTGCGAGGACCGTTCGGTACCGGATGGGACGTCGGCACGGGCCGGGGCGGTGATGTCGTCGTCGTCGCCGGCGGGATCGGCCTGGCTCCGCTGCGACCGGCCATCCTCGAGCTGATCGCGAACCGTACCGCCTACGACAGGGTGGTGCTGCTCTACGGTGCGCGGACCCCGGAGGACATCCTGTTCACCGATGACCTGCGGGCCTGGGCGGAGCTGCACGGCATCATCGTCGAGGTCACGGTCGACAACGGGCAGCACGCCTGGCGCGGCCGGGTCGGGCTGGTCACCCAGCTGGTGACCCGGGCCGGATTCGACGCCGTCCGGGCGCTGGCCCTCGTGTGCGGGCCCGAAGTGATGATGCGGTATGCGGCCCAGGCTCTGTCCGACCGAGGCGTACGCCCGGAGCGCCTGCGACTGTCGATGGAACGGAACATGAAATGCGGCGTGGGGTTGTGCGGGCACTGCCAGCTCCGCGAGCTGTTCCTGTGCGTCGACGGCCCGGTGCTCGGCTACGACCGGTTGGCCCCGCTGATGTCCCGATCGGAGCTGTAGCCATGACGAGCACCTACGAGCACACCCTGACCCGACCCAAGCTCGCGGTCTGGAAGTTCGCCTCCTGCGACGGCTGCCAGCTGACGCTGCTGAACTGCGAGGACGAGCTCATCCCGCTCGCCGGCGAAGTGCAGATCGCCTATTTCCCGGAGGCGACCCGATCAGTTGTCGAGGGCCCCTACGACGTTTCGCTCGTCGAGGGGTCGGTGACCACACCGGAGGAGACTGGAACGGATCCAGCGGATCCGGGAGATGTCCCGTCGGCTGATCACCATCGGCGCCTGTGCCACCAGCGGTGGCATCCAGGCGTTGCGCAACTTCGGGGACATCGCCGAATTCCGGTCCATCGTCTACGCCCACCCGGAGTACCTCTCGACGCTGTCGCGGTCGACACCGATCTCGGCGCACGTCAGCGTCGACTTCGAGCTCCGGGGCTGTCCGATCAACAAACACCAACTGCTGGAGGTACTCGCCGCCGCGATCCAGGGCCGCACGCCGCGGATCCCCTCCTACAGCGTGTGCGTCGAATGCAAACGCCGCGGCACGGTCTGCGTCGCGGTGGCACACGGAACGCCCTGCCTCGGACCGGTGACCCAGGCCGGCTGCGGCGCGCTCTGCCCGGCCTTCGACCGCGGCTGCTACGGCTGTTTCGGCCCGCAGGACACCCCGAACACGGCCTCGCTCGCCGACCGGTTGCTCGCCCTGGGAATGCGTCAGGGTGAGGTGCTGCGCATCTACCGCACCTTCAACGCGGCGTCGGAACCGTTCCGGCGGGAGTCCGAGCGGCACGAGACGGTCCGGCCACCAACGGCTTCCGACGGCGGACCGGTGACGTCATGAGCCACAAGCTGACCGACGGCGGCCAGGTGATGCATGTCGGCACGCTCTCCCGGGTGGAGGGCGAGGGCGCCATGCACATCGAATACTCCGGTGGTCAGGCGACCAAGGTCCAGCTGCGGATCTACGAGCCGCCCCGGTTCTACGAAGCGTTCCTGCGCGGCCGGGCGTGGACCGAACCGCCGGACATCACGGCGCGGATCTGCGGGATCTGCCCGGTCGCCTACCAGATGAGCTCCTGCGGGGCGATCGAGGATGCCTGCGGTGTCACGGTTCCCGAGGCCATCCGGTTGATGCGGCGACTGCTGTACTGCGGGGAGTGGATCGAAAGCCATGCGCTGCATATCTTCCTGCTGCACGCCCCGGATTTCCTCGGCTACGACGGGGCGATCGAGATGGCCGCGGACCACCCGACGGTGGTCGAGCGCGGGTTGCGGCTGAAGAAGGCCGGCAACGATCTGATGGACCTGGTCGGCGGGCGTTCGGTGCATCCGATCAACGTGCGGATCGGCGGGTTCTACAAGATGCCGACCGTGGCCGACCTTGCGCCGCATCCGGCCGGTTCTCGAACGTCCGCCCGTGACGAGGCGGTCGAAACCGTCCGGCTGGTCGCAGGTTTCGACTTCCCGGAGATGGAGCAACCGTACGAGTACCTCTCGCTCCGGCCGGCCATGGGCTACCCGATCGAGTCGGGCAGCGTGGTCACCACGGCGGGCAAAGCCTTTGCGGTGCAGGACTTCACGGCGCACATCTCCGAGCAGCACGTCGAGTGGTCGAACGCGCTGCACGCCACCCTGGACGGCGAATCACCCTACGTGGTAGGCCCTCTCGCCCGGTACACGCTGAACTTCGACCGGCTGTCGCCGATCGCCCAGGACATCGCCCGCGAGGTCGGGCTGGGCACGACGTGCCGCAACCCATTCCGTTCGATCATCGTCCGCGCCGTCGAGCTGGTGTACGCCTACGACGAGGCGATCCGGATCATCGACGGCTGGCGGAACGGGGTGGCCCCGGCCGTCCCGGTGCCGCCGCGGGCCGGGGAGGGGTTCGGCGCGAGCGAGGCACCGCGCGGCGTGCTGTTCCACCGGTACGTGCTCGACGCGGCGGGAATCATCACCGACGCCCAGATCGTCCCGCCAACCTCGCAGAACCAGCCGAGCATCGAGGCGGACCTCCGCACGATGGTGCAGACCTGGTCCGATCTGGACGACCACGCGCTGTCCCACCGTTGCGAACACGCCATCCGCAACTACGACCCGTGCATCTCCTGCGCGACGCATTTCCTGGACCTGACGGTGGAGCGGTCATGACGCCACCCCAGTTCGGCCCTGGCCGGGCCCTCGTCGTCGGCCTGGGCAGTCCGGATCGCGGTGACGACGCGGTGGGCCTCACCGTCGCCCGCCGCATCGCGACGCTGCGGCTGACCGGGATCCAGGTGGTGGAGCGGGAGGATCCGACCTCGCTGATCGAGCTGTGGGACGGGCGCGATCTGGCGGTCGTGGTGGACGCCGTGTGCTCCGACGGGGTCCCCGGCACGCTGGTGATCCTGGAATACCGGGGTCGGCGGTGCTCCGTTGACCGACGACGCCTGGACCCGCACCGGACGTGGCGGGACCCATGCGTTCGGCCTCGCGGCGGCGGTCGGGTTGTCCAGGGCGCTGCACCGGTTGCCCCGGCGACTGGTGCTGATCGGGATCGAGGCCGGCGGGCTGGAATACGGAGAGCCACTCTCGGCGCCGGTGGGCGCCGCGGTGGAGCCGGCGGTCGAGGCTGTCATCGGGATCTTGTCGGAGGCCGGTGCGCTGCCGAGCCGCCCCAGCGGTGGACCGATTGACGGCCCGGCTCTCGTTGCCCAGGAGGTTGATCGCTGATGTGCCTGGGCGAGCTGGCTGAGGTGATCGAGGTGGGCACCGTGGAAGCACTTGTCTCCGGCGGCGGGCGCAGTCGGAGCGTCAGCCTGCTCACGCTGACGGACCCGGTGCTCCCCGGCGACTGGGTCGTCATCCATTCCGGTTTCGCACTTGCCCGGCTGACCGCCGAGGAGGCCCGCGAGGCCATCGCGCTGCGCACCACGTCACCGACGATCTCGGAGGGGCTCTGATGGCTGTGTCGACAACGACGCCCATGACCACGACCAGACGAATGGGGCTGCTGCTGGCCCTGCTGACCGCGGTGATCAGCGGCTTCGCGATTTTCCTCAACGGGTACGGCGTCAAGGCAGTCGGCAACGCCACCGTCTACACCACGGCCAAGAACGTGGTCGCCGCGCTGGTGTTGTGCGGTGCCGTCGCCGCGGGTCGGACGCGGGGTGTGACGGTCAGCCGGCCACGCGGCCGCGGCCAGTGGTGGGGGCTGATCGCGGTCGGGGTGATCGGTGGCAGCGTGCCTTTCGTGCTGTTTTTCGAGGGGCTGGCGCGGGCCTCGTCCACCCAGGCGGCGTTCCTCAACAAGACACTTGTCTTGTGGGTGGCCTTGCTGGCGGTCGTCGTTCTCAAGGAACGGCTGCAGGTCTGGCACTGGATCGCGATCGGGCTGCTGCTCGTCGGGCAGGCCGGGCTGACCGGGGGTTTCACCGCCTCCATCGCGTCCGGTGAGTTGCTGATCCTGGCCGCGACCCTGCTGTGGGCGATCGAAGTGGTCGTCGCCAAGCGGCTGCTCGGATCGCTGTCGTCCTGGACGGTCGGGCTGGCCAGGATGGGCTTCGGCTCGGTCGCGCTGATCGGCTGGGTGCTGGTCACCGGATCCGGCGCCGCGCTGCTGACGATGGACGCCGCCCAGTGGGGTTGGGTGCTGCTGACCGGCGTCATCCTCGCCGGGTACGTGGCCAGCTGGTTCGCTGCGCTGGCCAGGGCTCAGGCCGTCGACGTGACCGCAGTGCTGGTGCTGGCGGCGCTGATCACCGCCGGCCTCAACGCCGTCGTCAACGGCACACCGCTGGCGCCGCAACTGGGTTGGCTGCTGACGCTCGCCGCCGGCGGCACCCTGGTGTGTTGGTTGGCGTGGCGGCGGGTGCCGCGGGATCTGCCGGCGGCGGCGTAGCCCGATGACAACCGAGCCGCCCGGAGCGCCTGGCGGTGCCGTGCTGTTCGGGCGGTACGCCTATCCGCCGAACGAGCTCGGCTACTGCGGTCCCGACGCGCACGCCCAGCTACTGGAACAGGTTGCGGCACTCGCCGATGACGGCGACCTGCGGCGCCTGGTCAGCGGTTTCGACGGTGCCTGGCCGTACTTGGAACTCATTGCGGGCAGCCGCCGGGATCGGCGACCCGCTCGACGCCAGGGTGGTCGAGGCCTACTGGGTGGGCAACGAGTTGCTGGATCGGGTCGGGCCGACGGCGATGGGCCTGTCGCTGGACGACCGGTTCCAGGATCGGCTGGGTCGCCGGGCATTCGACCGCCTCGTCGCCGCCGTGCCAGCGGGAGCACTGCCGCACCACAGTTTTCACGTGTTCGGGGTGTACCCGTGGCTGGGTCTGCTGCGCGGGGGCCGGGTCGACGAACCGCTGCGGGTGTTGGACCGCTGCCGGATCCGCTGGGGTCGGGTCATCGCGATCGCCGGTGACGGCAACGCCCGGGTGATGTCCCGACCGCTCGCCTGGGACGGTCGCCGGCTCGGGTTGGCCGCGCCACGGGAGGAGCTGGCGGTGCTGCGCCTGGGCGGGCTCGGACTGAGCGGACAGCTCGCCCCCGGGCAGTGGTGCGCGCTGCACTGGGACTGGGTGTGCGACCGGCTCGACCGGCGGCAGCTGGCCGCGCTCCGCCGGTACACGCTCGGACAGCTCGAGGTCGTGAACGCGCAAGCCTTTCCAGCACCCGCAGCGGTCCTCGCGTAGCCGCTACATGGAGGCCGGCCCGCCCGAGAGCCTCGCTGGCACATGGGCTTTCGATGTTCCTCCACTGAATACGCGACGGGGTACGGCCAGCACCAGCAACGGGACCAGCAGGCTGAACGCCGAGAGCAGCAGGGAAAAGGTGGTCGCCACTGCCGCGGGCACGATGAAGAGCTTGAAGCTGTCGATGGCGGTGTGCAGCACGGCCGGCGCCCAGATCGTGTTCCGGCCGGTCTCGTACAGGTAGGCCAGCGGCAGCGTGGTGACGGCGGCCACCAGCATCGCGGCGACGCCCACCACCGGGCCGGACGACACGATGATGGGGAGGTGGGTGGCCGCCAGCAACGGCATGGTCCACGCCACGGCGCGACCGAAGGAGCGGCCGGCCCGCAACCGGCGGAAGGCGTACCCGCGCCACACCACCTCCTCCGCAACGCCGTGGAACGCGAAGATCCCGATCAGCAGCCACGGCCACCCCGGCCGCAACGTCGGAGCCTCCCCCGTCACCGCTGCGAACACCGGATAGACCACCAGCAGCAGTGCGGACACCCCAGCCGCCACCAGCAATGCCCGCGGACCGGGGCGGCCGAGTCCGAGCCGACGCAACGCGGCAGCCGGTCGAGTGCCGTCCAGCACGCGTTCGACGAGCACTCCGGTCAGCAGCACCGCGGCCAGGATCAGCAGTCCGTACCGGCCGGTCGCGTCGACCTGGGCCAGACCGGCCAGCACCCCGTACAACACGGCGAAACCCAGCAGGAAACGGAGCCAGGCTCGACCGCCACGAACCTCCCGGTCTGCCTGCGCCGCAACGCTTGTGCCGGGAGTCTCCACCCTTCTGGCCATCATCATCACTCCTCTACGGGATGCGGACCTGTTCGACGCACGAAACAGATGCCCTGGCGGCGACGTAATGCGGCAATAGGGCGAGCGCCGAGGCCTCGTCGTCCGCCGTCACCGACCACCAGATCTCGTGACCGCCGCTGGGACAGGAGGCGAGCGTCGCGCTCCGGCGCAGCGGGCTGGCAAAACCCTGGAACGAGGCGAACACCACCCCGCAGTCGTCGGCGGTGTGGTGGTGGTGGATCAGGAACTGCGGCACGCCGACCAACCTGCCGGGACACACCCACGCCGACATCGGGGTACTGCCCTGACCATTGACCCTGGTCCCGGGCGGGCGGAATAGTCCTCCTTGCCGTGCGGACTCTCAGACGGGCAGAGGTACTGGGATGGGCGAGCAGTCCAGTGAGCTGATCGGGCGCGGGCCCGAGTTGGCCGCGGTGGACGCCGCACTGGACGAACTTCGGCGCGGCCGCTTCCTTGCCATCGAAATGGCGGGCGAGCCGGGCATCGGGAAAAGCCGGCTGATGGTCGAGCTCGGTGAGCGGGCTGACGCCCGCGGCATGTTGGTGCTGTCCGGGAGCGCATCGGAATTCGAGCGCGACCTGCCGTTCTGGTTGTTCGTCGACGCACTCGACGAATACCTGCGCGCGCTGGAACCGCATCGCCTGGACGGTCTGGCTGACGAGGACCGCGCGGAACTGGCCCAGGTCCTCCCGTCCTGGCCGGCGACCATCGCCGCAGCTTCAGCCGGCCAGCCGCAGACCGACCACCGGTACCGGACCCACCGGGCAGCGCGCCGGGTCCTCGAGCTGCTCGCCGGGGAGCGCCCTTTGGTGTTGTTGCTGGACGACCTGCACTGGGCCGACTCGGGCTCGATGGAATTGCTCAGCGCGTTGCTGCGCCGTCCTCCGGCGGCCCCGGTGCTGATCGTCCTGGCGCTGCGGCCGCGCCAGGTGGCGGACCGGTTGGCCGCTGAGTTGAATCGGTCGCAGCACGCCGGCGTGCTGACCCGGCTGGAGTTGGGCCGGCTCACGCTGGACGACACCTGCCGGCTGCTCGGCCCCGAGGTGGACCGCGCGCACGCCGTGGTTCTGCACGCCGAGAGCGGCGGGAACCCTTTCTACCTGCGGCAACTCGCACAATCCGGGCACGCGTCCAGCGCGGTGCCGGCGGTGCTGCCGCTGGGCGGCGACGTGCCGCTGTCCGTCGCGACGGCGATCTCCGACGAGCTGGCGCTGCTCGGGCGGGACGTCCGCCGCGTGCTGGAGGGTGCTGCGGTCGCTGGCGATCCGTTCACCCTCGACCTCGCTGCCGCGGCGTCCGGCTTGCCGGAGCCGACCGCGAGCAGCGCGCTCGACGACCTGCAGCGCCGTGACCTGGTCGGGCCCACCGACGTACCCCGGCGCTTCCGGTTCCGGCACCCGCTGCTGCGCCGCGCGGTGTACGAGTCGACACCCGGTGCATGGCGGGTGGCGGCACATGAGCGCTGCGCGGAAGCGCTTGCTGCGCGGGGTGTCTCGCTGCCGGCGCGGGCGCATCACGTCATCCAGTCGGCCCGTAAGGGTGACCGGTCCGCCATCGCACTGTTGCGGAGCGCGGGAGACGGAGTGGTGCATCGCGCCCCGGCCGAGGGCGCGCACTGGTACCGCAGCGCCATCGACCTGCTGCCCGAATCGGCCCCGACCGAGTCAGCTCCGACCGAGTCAGCTCCGGCCGAGGCGCTCCCCTTGTGGATCGCGCTGGCTTCAGCACTCGGTGCCGCGGGTCGCCTGGTGGATGCCAGGGCAGCGCAACTGCGTGCCATCGACCTCGTGCCTGCGGAGGACACCGATGTGCGGGTCCAGCTTGTCGCGGAGTGCGCCGGCATCGAGCACACCCTCGGGTTCCACGACGCCGCGCATCGCCGCCTCGTCGCCGCCCTCGAGGAACTCCCTGAGCCGGACACCCCACAGGAGGCCGCGCTGCTGAATGCGATCGCGGTGGACCACCTGTACCGATCGCAGTACGAGGGGGCGCTGGACTGGTCGCGACGCGCGCACGCCACCGGTCGCCGGCTCCGCGACCCGGTGCTGAACGCCGAAGCCGCCACCGGTCTCGCCCTGGTCGGCGGCTTCGCTGGAGCCGTGGCAGAGGCCGCTGATGCGTGCACGGAAGCGGCCGCACTTGTGGACGGGCTCACCGACGAGCAGATCGGGCATTCACCCGACCCGATTGCGGCGCGGCTCGGGGTGGCCGAGCTGTTCGTCGATCGCTACCAGGAGGCGGCGCGGCACGCCGAGCGCGGGCTTGCGGTGGCCCAGGCACTGGGGTCGGGTCACCACATTCCGGTGCTGTTCTGGACGGGGACCGTCCGCGCTGCTTTGGGCCGGCTGCGACCGGCGGCCACCATTCTGGACGAGGCGATCGAGGTCGCCCGGTCCTCAGACAACCCGTCGATGCTCGGTTGGGCGCTGACCGCGCGGTCGCTGGTCGCCAGCACCTGCGGTGAGACGGACATCGCGGTCGCCGCCGCCACGGAGGGTGTCGAGGCGCACCGCGGGTCGGCGTCGAGCATGCCGTCGGCCTGGGCCGGCTACGCACTGGCGAGCGCACTGTTATCGGCCGGGGATCCGGCCGCGGCCGAACACACACTGCTGACTTCCCTTGGTGGTCAGGAGCTTTCGCTGATACTGCGGCCCATGAGACCGGCCGCGTTCGAACTGCTGACCCGCTGCCGCCTCGCCCAGAACGACCCTGCCGGGGCGTTGTCGGCGGCACAGGAAGCCGCACGCTGCGTCGCCGAGTATGGACTGGTCACCGCCCGCGCGACGGCCGACCGGGCCGCTGCGATGGTCGCGCTGCAGGCCGGCGATCCACGGCTCGCCGCCGACCTCGCGCTCGCCGCGGCCAACGGTGCGGCATCCGTCGGTGCCCTGTCCGACGCGACCACCGCACGGGAACTCGCCGGCCGCGCCCTCGCCGAGGCCGGTGCCGTCAGCGACGCGGTGCGGGAATTCGAGCTCGCCGCTGCGGGGTTCGACAACTGTGGGGCGCCGCGCCGGCGTGCCTCCGTCGAGCGGCAACTGCGTCGGCTCGGTCAGCGCCGACTGCACCACCGGACCCGGCCCGGCAACTCGGATCTCGGCGACATCGCATCGCTGACCGAACGCGAACTGGAAATCGCTCGGCTGGTCACGGACCGCCGAACCAACACCGAGATCGCCGGCGCACTCTTCCTGAGCCGCAAGACCGTCGAGACCCACATCCGCAACATCTTCCAGAAGTTGGGGGTGTCGTCCCGGGTGGAGATCGCCCGCGCGGTCGAGGATTTCGACCGTGTCGGAGGGCTGCGCCGGGCCGGCTCGGGTGGTGGTTGACGCCGGCACCAGGGTGGCCCTCAGGGCGACGCCCCGATGTCGGCGCCGGGCTTTCTGGATCATCGTCCGTGCCATGTCGCAGACCCCACATCCGTCGCAGCCGCCCACCCGAGCTCGGCGCGCCGGTATTGACGCGCCCAGCACTTCCGCGTCAGACGGTCAGTCGTCCCCCGACGCTGGAGGTGTTTCAGGCCTGAATGGCACCCTGGTCGGGCTCACCGTCATCCTGTTCTCCGCCGTCTACCTGGTCTCGGACGTCATCGAGCTTGCCCAGGGCGGTTTCTCGACGACGCAACTGGTGCTCACGTACCTGAGCGAGGCGGCGCTCCCGCTTCTCGTGCTGGCGCTCTACGCGGTGCAGCGGCCGCAGATCGGTCGGCTCGGCCTGGCCGGTGCCGTGGCCTACGCCTACGCGTACACGTTTTTCACCGGGACGGTGGTGTACGCCCTCGCGACCGTGACGCCCAATTGGTCCACCCTGCAGGCCGAGTTGGACCCGTGGATGACGGTGCACGGCGTCCTGCTCATTGCCGCCGGGATTGCCTTCGGTGTGGCCGTGGTCCGGGCGAAAGTCCTTCCGGCGTGGACGGGTTGGGCGCTCGTCGCCGGCGTGGTGCTGGTCGCCGCCACCTCCGGGCTGAGTGATCTGCCCCGGACGCTGGCGGCGGCAGTGCGTGATCTGGCATTCATCGGAATGGGTGTTGCGCTGTTGGTGCGGCGCCCGGCGCAGCGGCAGTGAAGGCGGCTCGGCACATCCGGAAGTTGGCGCGGGGCCGCACACTGAACGGATGACGACCGATGCCGATGGAACAGGCTCGCGACCATCTCGCCGAGGTGGTGGATTCTGTCCAGCGGACCATGATCGGGTCACCCTGACCAGGCATGGCCGACCCGCCGCCGTCATCAAAGCCGCCGCAGATCTCGAGTCCATCCTGGAGACTGTCGAAATCCCGTCGACCCCAGGTGCGCTCGAGGCAATCCGGGAAGGTGAGGCCGATGTGGCGGCGGACGTTTCGTGACGATGGACGACATGAGGGCGGCCGTGGGCAACCGAGCAGCCGGTGGATGACGAGCCCTGTCTGATCAATCCCCACTTCGCGAGCACCTCCCGGTATCAGTCGACTTCCCGAGGCGATCGCTTGGGCCTGTCTGGAGTTCATCGCCGGTCCACTGGCCAGCAATCCCCAACAGGTCGGCAAGCCGTTGGGTCCGCCCTTTGCTGGAATGCACTCGGCGCGCAGGGGGAGTTACCGGGTGATCTACCGGATCGAGGATGAACGCCACGCAGTTGAGATCCTGCACATCGACCATCGAGCTCTCGTCTACCGACCCCTGAGCAGCGACCCCGTCGCAGGCGCGGAGGCGACCGGCGCCCGGGGGACCTTGATCGGACTTGGCTCGCCCGTCGCGAAGCGTCGGTCGTCCCATCCCGCGATCGGGCCAAGCGTGAAACCCCGTCACAAATTACCGGGACCCGATACTCGTCAGGAGAGATTCAAGTAGCCCTGATAGGGGAACCGATTATCCGCCTCATTGGTTGCGATCTCGTCAACAAAGAATAGCTGCCCGGCGGCGCCGGTCAATCGACCTCGACCACTGTGATTAATGATCGGGTGTTGGCACTGCCCTTGGATCTCGTGGCCGCTCGAATCAAATTGTGCTTGGAAGGTGTAGGTCGTCTCGAACCTGCTCCTGCTCTTGTTGTGGTCGAAGAACACCTCCCACCCGCTCTCGAAGTGCCAGCCATTCGGGAAGTCGATCACCGAATGAGGATCAACCTTCGTGTACCAGCAGCCCTGAAGATCCCCGGTCATGACCATCGGCGGAATGCTGAAATAGTCTCTGAACCTGCCGGGCATTTGATCCGGGCGCGTATTGCAGACTCCTTTCACATCAGGGAGTCCCACCCCTGAAATATACTTCCAACCGTGATTGCTTCCTGCAGTGGCACTTGCCTGCCCGTTGAGGGCCACCATCAGGCCGCACACCATGACCACGACGAGGCTGAGCAGTTCGATTTTCTTGCGCACGGTTCCTCCAGGGCTGCTGGCGCCGCAATGACGGCGCACGGAAATCCCCGACTCGTGGGTGGTTGCACGCCCGGCAACAACGGGGGTCCTCGCCGTGAACCACTCAGCGAAACCGACACCCATCGATAGAGTCGATTTCGGTCCGACTCAACAGGCTTAGCCCTGAGGGCGAGCAGATGTCAAGGGCGAGTCCATTCGATGACCAACGGACCGGATGCTTCCCCCGTAGGCAGCAAAGAGCCAGCAATCGTCTGGCGAGAACGGCCGCCCCAACTATTTAGCAATGGCCACGAAATGAGCGATCATCATGGCAAGGAACTGACCGCGGGCCTGGCCAGGGTGACCCACAGTTCCCGACCGATCGCTGAGGCATGGGTGGGCAGAGTGCAGGTTCCGGCCTCGGCCCTGCTGAGGTCACGGACCTGGGTGGCGAACGTCCACCGGTGCTCAGGTCCGCGGACCGCCCGCAACAAGGCAACACACTCGGCGAAACTGTGTGTAGTCGGCAGCGGGGCGTGCGGGTAATCTTCCCGAATACGTCATCCGGTTGTCCGATTGCACCCTGCATTCCCGACACTCCGTGTCGGAGCGGGATTCGTGGGACCGGGCGGGAGTACGGCGGGCAGGAGCGGCGGTGGAGGAAGCCGGCGGGTTGACGCTGCGGGTCTTGGGCGACCTCGACGCGATCCGGGACGGTGTCGTCATCGAGCTGGGCGGACGGCGGCAGCGCGCCGTGTTGGCGGCCCTGACGATCGCCCGCGGCGACGTGGTCTCCGCCGAGCGTCTCGCCGAATGCGTGTGGGGTGACGGGGCGGGTGCGCGCGGGGCCGGCGGGCTGCAGTCCTACGTCAGCCATTTGCGGGCCTTGCTGCAGCCCGATTCCGATGCCCGTAGCCGTACCGATGTGATCGCGAGGGTCGGCCGCGGCTACGCCCTGTGCCTGGGACCGCTGGCCGTCGACGCCTGGCGGTTCGAGCACATCCTCGGGACCGTCACCGATCTCCCCGCATCCGAACGAGTCGCCCAGCTCGGCGCGGCACTGGAGCTCTGGCGGGGCCCGGCATTCGCGGAATACGCGGACGAGCCGTGGGCGGAGACCGAGGTCGCCCGGCTGACCGAGCTGCGGACCGTCGCGCGGGAGGGCCTGATGGACGCGCGGTTGGCGATCGGCGACGCGCCGCTGCTGGTGCCCGACATCGAGGCTCTCGTCGCCGAGGACCCGCTGCGCGAGGAACGGTGGCGCCTGCTGGTGCTGGCGCTGTACCGCGCGCACCGTCAGGGAGACGCGCTGGCAGCGCTGCGTCGGGCGAGGCAGACCCTGGCCTCGGAACTGGGAGTGGAGCCGGGACCGGCGCTGCGCTCGCTGGAACGCGACGTGCTGGCGCAGTCACCAACGCTCGACGGGCCTGCCCGCATGCTGCACGTTGCACCGCCGCCCGCGGCAGTGTCGGCGCCGCAGCCTTCCTCGGCCGGCAACGGAGCCGTTCGGAGCCGGTCCGATCTGGTCGATCGCGACCACGAACTGTCGTCCCTGTCGCGGGCGGTGAACGATGTCCGGGCCGGTCAGGGAGGCACGATTCTGATCGAGGGATCGGCCGGGATCGGCAAGACGCGGCTGCTTGTGGAGGCGGCCCGACTCGCGACCGTGTCGGGCGTCCGGGTGCTCTCCGCGAGAGGCAGCGAGCTGGAGCGGGCCTTCGGCTTCGGCACCGTGCGGCAATTGTTCGAGCCGTCGCTGGTGGAACCGGGACGACGCGACACCCTGCTGGGCGCCGGTGCGGCCGGCGCTCGCGCGGTGTTCGACGGGGTCAGCGATGACGACCGCGTCGAAGGGTCGTTCGCCGTCCTGCACGGCTTGTATTGGCTGACCGTCAACCTCACGTCTGACGGCCCGCTGCTGCTGGCGATCGACGACGTGCAGTGGTGCGACAGCGCGTCGCTGCGATTCCTGGCCTACCTGGTGAAGCGGATCGAGGGCCTGCCGATCCTGGTGGCGATGACACTGCGGACCGGTGACCCGCAGGCCACCGACGCCCTGCTGAGCGAACTGCTCCTCGAGCCGTTCGACACCGTGCTGCGTCCGCAGGCGCTGTCCGCAGTGGCGGCCGGGACGGTTGTCCGCGGCCGGCTCGCCGCCGCCGACGACGCCTTCGTGCAGATCTGTCACCGCACCACGTCCGGCAATCCACTGCTGCTGCGACAGCTGGTGCGGGCCTTGGAGTCCGAGGGCGTGACGCCCGACGTGCTGCACGCCGACACGGTGCGTGCGGTCGGCTCGCGTGCGGTGTCCAGCCTGGTGATGCTTCGCCTCCGGCGGATGCCGCCGGCAGCGATCGAGGCCGCCAGAGCGGTCGCCCTGATCGGGCCGGACGCGGATCTGCCGGCGATCGCGGCCCTGGCCCAGCTGCCCGAGGAAGGTGCGGCCGAGGCGCTGGACCTGTTGAGCCGCAACGAGATTCTCGCCGACACCCGCCCACTGCGCTTCGTCCACCCGCTGGTGCAGGAAGCGGTGTACCGGGACCTGTCCGGTGCCGAGTGCGCGCTGCGGCATGAGCGGGCCGCGCGGATCCTGCAGGAACAGGGTGCGTCGCCGGAACGGATCGCGGCCAACCTGCTGCTGGCACCGGCTCGCGGCGACGCGGCGACCGTCGCGACGCTGCGGGCGGCAGCCAAGGCCGCGTCCGAACGGGGCGCGTCCGACGGCGCGGTCACGCTGCTGCGACGGGCCCTGCAGGAGCCGGCCACCGGCCGCGACCGCACCACCGTGCTGATCGAACTCGGCAAGGTCGAAGCGCTCGTCGACGGGGACGTCGCCGTCACGCACCTGATGGAGGCGTACGCCGACCTGCTCGATCCCGCCGAGCGCGCGGATTCCCCTGATTCCACCGACGCCGCCGAGCGCGCGGAACTCGCGCTGATCATCGCGCGCACCCAGGCGTTCACCTCGCGGCGCGGGGTCGCGACGGCGTTCGCGCGCGACGCCGCCGGCGCGCTCCCGGCCGAGTTCGACGACGCCCGCCAGGGGCTGCTGGCGCTGGCCCGGGTGGCCGGCTACATGCACGCGCTGCCGCCCGCCGACTACCGGGACGGGCCAACCCCGCAGGTCGCCGGTGGCGGCGACGGTGCCCGCATGCTGGCGGCCGAGTTGGCCTTCGAGCGGATGCTCGACGGGGTCGACCGGCCCGGCGCCGCCGAGTTGGCGCGGTTCGCGCTGGCCGGCGACCGGTTGCTGGACATCGGCGACATGCTGCTCTGGGTGGTCGCAGTCGACGTGTTGCTGGTCGCCGACGGTGCCGAAGTCAGTGATCGTGATGGGGACACCGGCGGCACGGCCGTCGACGTCGACGGCCTCTGGCGGCGCGCCCGAGGGCGGGCGCACGCCACCGGCAACCTGTTCGCCGTGCTGGCGGTGAACCTCTGGGAGGGCTTTGCATTGTGGCGCCGCGGACGCCTGGATGACGCTCTGCAGTCGGTGGGCGATGCGATGGAACAGATGCGGATGTGGGGCGCGCCCAATGTCGGCGACCCGTTCGCCGCGGCCTTCGCCGCCGGCATCCACCTCGACCGGGGTGACATCGACGCGGCCGACCTGCTGGTCGCCGACGCACGATCGCTGCCGCCGATCGGCGAGGGGGCACGGCAGCTGCGCCAGGTCACCGCCCGGCTCCGCCTCGCGCAGGGCCGGCCGGAGGCCGCGCTGGCGGCGCTCGACACCAACGTCGGCCACTTCGATATCGCCAACCCGGCCTGGGCACCCTGGCGCGACCCGGCCGCCCGCGCGCTCGCCGCGCTCGGACGGGGCGGTGAGGCGATGGCGTTGGCCGACGAGCAGATCGTGCTGCTGCGCCGGTGGGGGGCGCGGTCGGCGCTGGGACCGGCGTTGCTGCTGGCCGGCGAGTTGCGTGGCCCGGACGGCATTGCGCTGCTGCGAGAGGCGGTCGACTGCCTCTCCGGAACCAGCGCAGCCCTCGAGTTGACGCGAGCCAGGCTCGCGCTGGGACGCCGGCCCGAACTGGATCCTGGCGAGGCGGTGTCGTTGCTCCGCGCCGCGGCGGCCGGTGCGCGGGACTGCGGCGCGCGACCCGAGTTCGACGCCGCGATCGCCGCGCTGGCCGGCCGAGGCGAATGGGAGCTGGACGGCGACGCCGCCGAAGTCCGGCTGACTGTCCGCGAGCGGCAGGTGCTCGACCTGGCGGCGACCGGCCTTGACGTCCACCAGGTCGCCGAGCGGCTGTTCCTGACGCCGGGCACAGTGCATGAGGTGCTGGCGACCGCGTCCGCGAAGACCCGGGGGTCCGATGGCGCGCTCAAGTAATCCTCAAGTGTCCGACGGCAGGGTGAACTCGACCTCGTCGGGAAGGAGCGCCATGACGCGCCCGTCGCCCCTGCCGACCCGCTCCGCCGGGCCGGCCGATCTGCGTCGGCTCTGCGGCGGCGCGGTCTACCTGCCCGGCGACCCGCAGTACGACGACGCACGCCGGCCCTGGAACCTGCGGGCCGATGATCATCCGGCCGCCGTGGCCTACCCGGCGTTTCCCGAGGAGGTCGCCGACCTGGTGCGCGCGGCCGCGGCGAACGGCCTGCGGATCGCGCCACAGGGCACCGGTCACGGGGCGCCGCCACTGTCCGGTCAGCTCGGTACGGCCGTGCTGCTGCGCACCTCGGCGATGACCGAGCTGCGCATCGACGCGGCGCAGCGGTCCGCCCGGGTGGGCGCGGGTGTGTTGTGGGGCGACGTGATCGCCCGCGCGGGCGCCGCCCGGCTGGCCGGCCGGCACATGTCGAGCCCGAGCGTCGGTGTGGTCGGGTCCTCCCTGGGCGGCGGCCTCAACTTCTACGGCCGCGCCCACGGGCTGCAGTGCAGCGCGCTCACCGCGGTCGAGATGGTGCTGGCCGACGGCACCATCGTCCGCGCCACGGACGAGCAGGACAGCGACCTGCTGTGGGCCGCGCGCGGCGGCGGGGGCGGCTTCGGCGTGGTCACCGCAATGGAATTCGACCTGATCCCGGTCGCCGCCCCGTACGCCGGAATGCTGGTCTGGGAATGGGCGCAGGCCCCGCGGATCCTCAATGCCTGGGCGCGCTGGGCAAGCACGGCTCCGGACCAGGCGACCAGTGTCCTGCGCCTGTTCCGCGCGCCCGAAGCCCCATGGCTGCCCGAAGGAGTGCGCGGACGGAACGTCGTCGTCGTCGACGGCGCCATCGTCGGCGATCCGCAGGCGGCGGCCGAGATCATCGCGCCGCTGCGGGCGCTGCGACCCGAGATCGACACGTTCGACGTCACCCCGGCGGCCTCGCTGGCCCGGCTGCACCTGGAGCCGGAGGAGCCGCTGGCCGCCTACGCCAGCAGCACTCTGCTCTCCGGGCTGCCACCCGATGCCGTCGAGGCGCTCGTCACCTCCGCCGGCCCCGGGTCCGGTTCGCAGCTGCTGTTCGCCGAGATCCGCCAGCTCGGCGGCGCGATGTCCCGCCCGTCGCCGCGCGGCGGTGCGTTGGATCGGATCGACGGCGCATTCCTGGTGCTCACGGTCGGTTCCGGGGACCGGCTGGGGCGGTGGACCGCCCAGCGCGAGGACGCCGACCGGGTCCGGGATGCGTTGCAGCCGTGGGGAACCGGCACGCTGTACCTGTCGATGCTGGACGACCAGGCGGACGAACGCCGCGGGGTGCCAGGGCCGAACTGGAATCGGTTGTCCCAGATCCGGTCCGCAGTGGACCCCGATGGGTTGTTCGTGCTGCCGCACGTCGCAGCCGCGGCATCCGGCAAATCCCTCAAGTAGGCCGCAAGGTCTGCCGCAGGTCAGCGGCAAGACCGGCTCAAGGCCTCCGCGTCACGGTGGGTGCATCAACCACCGCACCGACCCGGAGGACACCAATGACCGCCGCCGAACCCATCGCCGGACCGATCACCGACCCGTTCGCAGCAGCGCCGTACGACGAGCTGCGCTCGCGGACCACGGGCGCCGTCGTCGTCCGCGGCGAGGACGACTACGAGGCTCTCGTCTCGCCGTGGAACGTCGCGATCGAGGTCAGGCCGGACGCCGTCGTCGCCGCGAAAACCGCGCAGGACGTGATGGAGGCCGTACGTTTCGCCGGCGAGCACGGCCTGGAGGTCACCCCGCAAGCAACCGGGCACGGCGCCATCACCGCGCTCGTCGGGCAGATGCTGGTCAACACCGCCGGCCTCGACGAGTGCGTCGTGCACCCGGAGGGTTGGGCGCGCGTCGGCGCGGGCGTCAAGTGGCTGCGGGTGGTCGAGGCTGCCGCTCCGTACGGGCTGGCCCCGCTGTCCGGCTCCATCACCGACGTGGGCATCGTCGGCTACACGACCGGCGGCGGCCTCGGCCCGATGGCCCGCACCTACGGTCTGGCCTCCGACCGGGTCCGCGCGATCGAGGTCGTCACCGGTGACGGCGAACTGCGCCGGGCCACGCCCATCGAGCACCCCGACCTGTTCTTCGGGCTGCGCGGCGGCAAGGGCGCGCTGGGCATCGTCACCGCCATCGAGTTCGATCTGGTGCAGCAGCCGGCCTTCTACGGCGGGTCGCTGTGGTTCGATGGCGAGCACGCCGCGACGGTGATCGAGCAGTGGCGGGCGTGGATCGCCGATCTCCCGGAAGCCGGGACCACCTCGTTCGCGCTGTTCCAGCTGCCCGACATGCCCGGCGTGCCGCCGCAGCTCGCCGGCAAGCTCACCCTGTCGGTGCGGTTCGTGTGGACCGGGGATGCCGACGAGGGCGCACGAGTGTTTGCGCCGATGCGCGCGGCCGCGCCGGTGATCCTCGATGACGTGGCCGAGAAGCCCTACACCGCCATCGATTCCGTGCACACCGATCCGCTGGACCCGACCCCGGCGCGGGAGGCCGCCGCGGTGCTCACCGACTTCCCCGCCGCGGCGGCTGACGCGATGCTGGAACTGGCCGGCCCCGGATCGCCGTCGCCGCAGATCCTGGTCGAGGTGCGGCAGATGGGCGGAGCGACCGCCCGCCCCGGTGCGTACGACAGCGCGTTCTGCTCCCGCGACGCGGCGTACGCGGTGCTGATCGTCGGTATCGCCGGCGTGCCCGGCGCCGCAGAGCACGCCGACTCGCTGGTGGACGCGCTCGCGCCGTGGGCCGGCACGCATCGGCTGCCGAACTTCACCTTCCACGCCGACGACTTCCCCTCCGCGTACGACGACTGGACGCTGGCGAGGTTGCGGCGGGCCGTCCGTACCTACGACCCTTCGGGCGTGATGGCCCTGGCGCGGGCGCTGGAGTCGTGATCGCGGTTGTCCTCACCTGACCAATTGCTGCCGGGGCGGGGTGCCCCGGCAGGTCAGGTGATCAACTCGTGCCGCTGGTGTGGCGTGGCCATGATGCACAGTCACTTGACGTGATCGGCCTCCGCTGCTGATCGGTGGTCGGGTTGCCCGGCATGGACGAATGCGCCGTCGCGGAGCGTCAGAAATCCCGCCATCTGGACATCGCGGGCGGTTGCTGTTACGTCTTACGGATGCCTCAGACGCGAGCGAGACGATGGTCCGGCCGGCGTCGGGGTCCGCGGTCCGGAATTCCGGTCGCCACCCTCCTGCTGGCGGTGGTGATCGCAGTGGCGGCACCGGTGACGAGCACGACCGCGGCGACGGCAGCCGCCATCCCCTCGGTGGTTGCGGCCGCCGCGGCGGCCGCACCGACGACACCCGCCCAGCCCGACTACCGGTCGCTGCAACCTGCCCGGCTGGCGGACACCAGGCCTGGTCAGCCGACCATCGACGGCCGAGCGCAGGGCACCGGCAAGGTCGCGCCCGGTGCACCACTGCTGCTCACCGTCGCGGGCCGGGCCGGGGTGCCCGCCGCCGGTCGGGTCACCGCGGTGGCGCTGAACGTCACCGCGCTGGATTCCCAGGCCGCCGGATCATTTGTGACCGTCTACCCGGCCAACGAGTCGCGGCCGCTGGCCTCGAACCTGAATGTGGACTTCGGGCAGGCCGTGGCGAATTCGGTGATCGCGAAACTCAGCCCGACCGGCCAGGTCCGTATCTATGTGTCGTCGACGATGCACATCATCGTGGACGTGGCCGGCTACTGGACCACCGGCGGAATCGCTCCGCTCAGCCCGGCCCGGCTCGCCGACACCCGACCGGGCGCCGGCACGGTCGACGGTCAGTTCGCCAGAATCGGCAAGGTCACCGGCGGGACCGCGATGCAGCTCACGGTGGCCGGGCGTGGCGGGGTGGCCAGCACTGCAACGAGCGTCGCACTGAACGTCGTGGTCACCGGGGCGACAAGCGGCGGCTACCTCACCGCCTACGCCTCCGGCCGTCCGGTGCCGCTGGCGTCGAACCTGAACTACACGGCGGGCGAGACGACCGCCAACCAGGTCATCGCACCGATCGGCGCCGGCGGCAAGGTGGCACTGTTCGTCTCCTCGTCGGCGCACATCCTGGTGGACGTCGCCGGGTACTTCACCACTGGCTCGGACTACGTCGGGCTGACCCCCGCGCGGGTGGCCGACACCAGGCCGGTCGGCCAGGCGGTGCCCGGTCCGCCGGGGCTCACCTCGCGGAACTCCAGCCGGGTCGGCCCGATCGGCGTCGGGCGGTTCTACTCACAGCTCGACGTGCTGGTGTTCGGCCGCGCCGGGTTGCCGACCGGCGGAAAGGTCGGTGCCGTCGTCGTCAACGTCACTGTCACCAACCCCAGCTCCGGCGGCTTCGTGAGCGTCTTCCCGACCGGGAGCCAGCCGCCCAACGCCTCGAACGTCAACGTCGTCGCCGGCCAGACCAAACCCAATCTGGTGATCGCCAAGGTGGGCCGGGACGGCACGATCTCGTTGATCACGAACATCGCCGCGACGGACCTGATCGTTGACGTCATGGGGTACATCCCGGCGGTGTCGCCGGCCCCGCAGTTGCCGTTCTACGACTGGATCTCCACAGGGTTCGACGGGGGACCCACGTCGTTCGACCGCTGCAGGCCGATCCGGTACCAGTACAACCGGACCAGCGCACCGGCCTCCATGGTGGCCGATCTGGAGAGCGCGATCGCTCAGATCGAGGCCATCACCGGGCTGGACTTCGTCCGAGTGGCTGACACCACGGAGAGCCCGGACCGCAACCCGGTCGACGCCGCCGGCAACGCCAAACCGGTCATCATCGCGTTCGGCACCGATGCGCAGTTCCCCAACTTGGCCGGCTCGGTCGTCGGCTATGCCGGTCCGTACGCGTCCGGCAGCTGGGACGCGGTGCGCTTCAGCGGGGTGGAGTACTACGGCGGCTCCGCCGTCTTCGACGTCGCCAATCCGGACCCGCTCACCCCGGGATTCGGCACCGGCGCCACGTTCGGCAAGGTGGCGCTGCACGAACTCGGCCACTTGATCGGACTCGGCCACGTCGACAACACCGCCGAGATCATGAACCCGTTCGTCGTCACAGCGGGCGTCGGAAAGTACGGCCCCGGAGACACTCTCGGGCAGCGGGTGCTCTACCAGACGCAGGGCTGCCCCGGCTCGGCCGGCACCTTCGCGCAGGGCACCGGCGGCACGCAGGGCACCGGCGGCACCGGAATTCCGGACTTCGGTAACGGGCGGTCCGGCGTCATCGAGCTGGAGTAGTCCGCATCGGCGCGGTTGCCGCGAGGGTGCTTGCTGCTCGGCAGGTAGGCGCGTTGGGGTTCCTCAGATCTTTACCACGTGGACCAATTGCTCCGCTCGTTCGCTGAGGGGTTCGCGGATACGTCGGAGACCCGTGCTGTGTGGTCGTGACCTATGGCATCAGATGGACTCCGGCGGCCGCGGCTCCTGCTCGCAGGCGCTCGTCCCACACCGCGAACAGGATGTCGTCGGCACCGATGGCCAGCAGGCTGGCCAGGTGGACCGCATCAGCGCCGCGAAGGGAATAGCGGCCAGCGAGATCACCCGCGTGCACGGCAAGTGAATCGGTCAGTTCGACAGCGCGGGTCGCTGCCCAGAACTCCGCCCAGACCGCTTCGGCGTGGCGAAGCTCGGCCGGCTCCAGGCGTCCGGCTCGCCCTGCTGCGGCAAGCGCGGCGCGCACTTCGGGGTATGCCAATCTGCTGGACACGGCGGCGTCGCACCCATCCCAGAGCTGCGCGGCCAGCTCGCTGCCGTCTTCCTCGACCAACAGTTTGACGAAGGCACTGCTGTCGAAATAGACGATGGCCACTGAGATGTCAGCGATGTCAGCGGCGCTGATCGCCGACCAGATCGGACACCGAACCGGTGGCCTTGGCGCGCACGGCGGCACGCGCGCTGGGCCGTGGACCACTCGGCTTGCTCAGCAGACCGCGTTGGGTGAGTTGGTCGAGGAGGGGAGCCGAGTCGACGGCCAGCAACCTCGCCACCGGAATGCCCCGATCGGTCACGACGATCTCCTCACCGGTGCGTGCCCGTTCGATCCAGCTCGCCAGTTCGGCCCGAAGCGTGCTGATCGCGACGTCCATGTCCTCGAGCGTACATTTACCGCTCAAGTTTCTGTACAACATCGACGGCTGCTCCCGGGAGCCGACACCTTTCGGGTTGTGCGGAGTCGGCCCGCGGGCGCTGTGCGGCGCTCGGCCAGGCAGTCTCACAAGCTGTCGGAAGATCAACACTTGCGGCCTTTCGAGGCTGTCCCACAACCTCAGAGGGCCTCAGGTGTTGATCAACCGATGGCTGGACAACCCGGGCGGGCCAGCTCGTCGGCGAGACCGGATTGACCCGGTACCCGGAGCCCTAACGCCATGTGACATCAGGGCCTCCCAGACGCGTTCAGCCCGCCCCGCCCTCGCGGATCGGCGAGGCACTGCGGCGCCAGGCCGTGATTGCAGCCAGGCCCGGGATGAGCGGCAGCAGAAGGGTCGCGGTCCGCCAGATCACCATGGCTGCGATGAGGTCGGCCGGGTCCGCGACACCCTCGGCGTTGATCAGCACGATCAGCGCCGCGTCAAGGACCCCAAGCCCGGCGAACGGGAAAATGGTCAACGGGTACAGGCTGAGCAGCCCGGCCATGACCGCCAGGTAACCGATCTGATCACCGGGGATACCAACGAACCGCAGGCAGGTGACCAGCACGATGCCGTCCACCACGATGAACCCGATCATCGTCGGAGTTGACCGACCGATCTTCCGGAACAACCCAGCGGCCGATTGCTGCTGGAACCGGACCACCGCGGCCGACCACCCCTCGGGGTCGATGCTGGGACGCAACCGTCGCACGACCACGGCAGCCGACCGACCGAAACCACCGGCGGCCGACTCGCCCCGGGAGATCACGACCAGCGCCCCGACCAGCGCGGCTGCGGCGGCTGCCCCGCCGACCGCCATCCAGACCTGGATCGGCATGACGGGAAGCGCGATCACCGCCAGCACCAACCCGAGCATGGGTGCCACGAACCGGGCGAGGTAGAAGACCAACGTGTCCAGGACCAGCGCCGCCGCCCCGCGAGACGTCTCCACTCCGTACGAACGCAGGATGGACAGTCGCAACACGGCGTCGGCCGGCGGTGGGGTGAACGTCTGGATGAGCGTGCCGGACAGCGCCGTCGTCAACGCCTGACGTAGTCGCAGCCCTGGCAGCAGGATGACCAGTGTCGATGCGTTCACCGTCTGCCGGACAGCGACAATCAGCGCCACCACGACGATCTCCCACCAGGTCAGCCGGCCCAGAGCGTCACCGACCTGTGCCCAGTCGACCTGACGCAGGGCTTGGACGGCCAGCCATACCCCGCCGGCGATCAGCAGGATCTTCCCGTCAGCAATACCGGACGCCGCCACTTCGGCGGACCTGCGGAGGGGTCCGGCCGCTTCGATTCCACTGGGTCACTCACCGTCGGCTACCCGTTCGGCGGCCGGCAGGGGCAACGCCGAGAAGACCGGTTGCAGTGAGCTGTTTCAGTCAACGACCCGGCATCCTGACGTCAGAAGGTCCCAGATCAGTGGGAGTGGCCACTGGCGACCGGACACAGACGCCAGTGCGGGGCATGCCCAGTCTCCAGTAGTCGCCGAAACGAGATTCGCCGGGCCTTTGACGCCCGCATGCTCGCCCGGAAGGGCGCCGCACCGGCCGATCAGCATGGGGATCACCGATGCGTCCGAACGCGGCGGCGGCCGGCACTGCGGCTGGAATCATCATGAGCACCGTTGCCGATCATTTGCCCGGCCGGCGTCACCAAGAGTCGATCACTGGAATCCGAGGACGGACGATGACCAGTTCCTGGCGGGTGCACGCCCGCGAGTCGATCATGGATGTCAACGACGGAATAGTGACTGGCGCCGGCATCGCCGAAGGCTTCGCCAGCGCCGGCGTTTCCAACAACACCCTGCTGATCGCGGGGGTCACCACCATGCTGGCCGGCGGTTGCGCCGCAGCCGGCGCCCGCTACACCGAGGTTCACACCGAATGGGAAATGAATCGAGCCCTGGTGGACGTAGAACGGGTGAGCCTCCAGTCAGACCCGGCAGGCGAACTGGAAGAGCTCGTCGGCCTCTACGTCGCCAAGGGCCTCAATGCCGACCTTGCCCGCCAGGTCGCGCGGGCGCTCACCGCCGCCGACCCGGTGGCCGCGCACGCCGATGCCGAACTGAACCTCGCCGAGTTGGGTCCTACCAGCGGAGCCGGTCCCGCCGGGATCGTCACCGGCCTTTGCTACGCCGGCGGCGCGGCCCTACCGCTGGCTGCTGTCCTGCTGCTGCCGGTGGGAGAACGGGTCATCCTGACCTTGCTTGCAGTCCTGATTGCCCTCACGGTGACGGGGTGGTTCGCCTCGTGGCTGACTGGCCTGCCCGCTATGCGCCTCATCCTCCGCAACGTCACCCTCGGCGGTGCGACGATGCTGGCGACGGTGGTCCTTGGCACGCTGATCTTCCGCTGAGATCGACCCTGGCGCGATGACTCCAGGCCGGACTACCGATGATCACCGTTGCAGGCCCTTTCGCGTCATCACACGCGACCTCAGATGCCCGCGGGCGTTGATCAACCGCGCACCTGCCTGAGCGCGCCGTTCCCGACATTCACGGCCGCTCGCCGGCGGCGACCACGGCCAGGTCGCGGAGCAGCGCTTGCCACCACTCGGCGAAGCGCAGCTGGAACACGCCCAGCGGGAACCCGTGCCGGGCAGCATGCGCCTGCGGGATGCCGTCCCAGCCGAAATGCTCGACGGTGACGCGGGTCTGGACGCCGACCGGCTCGAACCGCACATGCAACTCGGTGCTCTGGTCGGCGGCGAAGGACGCCTCCCGCCAGCCAACGGCCAGGTGGTGCGGTGGGTCCCACGTCCCGGACCTCGCCGATGACGAAAGAGCTCCCGTCGTCATAGGTTTCGACCAGTCGACCGGACGGACCGGGCTCGAAGGCCAGCGTGCCGGAGCGTCCGACGGAGAACTGGAACAGCCCGTTCGGCCGCCACCACCTGGCGATCTCACCGGTGAAGGCGGCGAAGGCACGCTCCGGCGTGGCGTCGACCCGCAGCGCGACCAGCACCCGGGACGGTGCGCCGGCGTCACCGGTGGTGGTCACGATTCGCCGCCGACGTGCTCGGCGAAGGCGGCCAACTGCTGCGCCCAGCCCTGCTCGGCCGCGGCCAACCAGGATCGCAGGTCGGCCATCGGCGCCGACCGCAGCGAGTAGATCCGGACCCGCGCATCGAACTCCGGGCTCTGCTCGCTGACGATCCCGTGTCGCCGCAGCACCCGCAGGTGCTTGCTCATCGCCGGTGCGGCAACGCCCAACGCCTCGGCCAACTCCCCGGCCCGGTACGCGCGCACGGCCAGCAATTCCACGGCGCGGCGACGGACCGGGTCGGCCAGCGCGGCCAGCGTCTGATCGACTTGCTCCGGAGCGCTCACGCCCAGTTGGTGGCCGAGATGGGTTGGCCCAGAGCCGCTTCCGCCTCGGACTTGCTGACGTCACGCACTCTGGCGGCGAATGTCCACCGGTGCCCCTCGGGATCGATCGCCCGGTAGCTGCGGTCGCCGTAGAACTGATCCTCGGGCTCCGCCACGATCGTCGCGCCCGGCCGCCCGAGCCCGCTCGCAGTGCTCGTCGAGACCATCGGGCAACTTCACGTGCACCGTCTGGGTGTTCTTGCCGCCCACACCGGAAGGGCTGCTCGCCCAGTCGTCCCACTCGGCGCCGAGCATGATGCGACCCCGGCCCTGGCAGCTCATCTCGTAATGGCACATCTCCGGGCTCTCGGGCGGCCCCTCGATGGCCATGGTCACCTCGAACCCGAACGCCTCGCCCAGCCACCGCACCGCGGCCTTCGGGTCGCGGTAGGTCACCGAAGACGTGAACACCTCGTCGTCCATGACGGCTCCCTTTCGTTGATTGTCGGTAGCGATAACTATTGCCGCAATTGGAAAGGATGTCAACGGATTCGTCGCAACAACCGGCGGGGTGTCGGAGCAACAGGCGCGGCGGTTGTCAGGACGTCGCTCCGGGTGTAGCGAGGCATGCTGGTCAAAGGTGTGGCGTCCAACGGGTCGCCGCCGAGGGACGGGGGCTTGATGATCGGCGACCGCTGGGGGGTGACGGACGAGGAGGTTGCCCGGCACTATCCGTGCGACGACATCGTCAGGGCTCCGGTGTTACAGGCCTGGCGTGGCGTGACGGTCGCTGCGTCGGCCGACGAGGTGTGGCCGTGGATCGGGCAGATCAGGCTGGCGCCGTATTCCTACGACTGGATCGACAATCTCGGTCGCCGGTCGCCTGCTGAGTTGCTTGGACTGGCGGAACCCGTTGCCGGTGAACACTTCACGCGTTCTGGTGGCCGCCCTCTCGGCCGTATCCTGGTCGCCGATCCGGGCGAGCAGCTCACTGCTCGGATCATGGGTGCGGTGATGTCCTACGTGCTCGTTCCGGAGCAGAGCGGGACCCGGTTGTTGCTCAAAGTCGTTGTCGCGCATCACCGTTGGCTTGCGCCGTTGCTGTCCGTCGGCGACCTGGTGATGGCTCGCCGGCAGCTGCTGAACCTCAAGCAGCTCGCCGAGCGATCCGCCGCACACCCGCGCGAGTAGCGCGCGGCTCATCGAACCAGGAACTCCAGCACCCGACTGGTCAGCAGCTCTGCCGCCGCCGGCCGGTATGACGGCAGCGACGAGTCGGCGAACAGGTGCTGCGCTCCGGGATACAAGAACAGCTCGGCATTCTCGGTGGAGCCGACCAGGTCGCGGGCCGCATCAAGATCGCCCTCGCCGGCGAAGATCGGATCGGCGTCCATCCCGTGCACCTGGACCGGCACGCCGGCGGGCCAGGCCTGGCCGAATTCCGTGACCGGTATGCAGGAGTGGAAGAGCAGCGCGCCGGCGGCCCCGGCCCTGGTCTGCGCGAGTCGCTGGGCCGGCATCACGCCCAGGGAGAAGCCCGCATAGACCAGAGCCGGACCGAGCTCGGCAGCCGCGGCGACACCGCGGTCCATCACGGTGCCGAACCCGATCTGCGCGGCGTAGGCGATGCCGTCATCCAGGGTGTCGAAGGTGCGCCCGTCGTAGAGGTCGGGGACGTGCACGGTGTGCCCCGCCTGGCGCAGCTCGTCGGCGAACGCCCCCACACCGGTCGTCAACCCCTGGGCGTGGTGAAACAGCAACACCTCTGCCACGTTCTCCTCCAGCTGATCGCTACGTCGGACGCCTGGCACGGCCGACGCGCCTTGTGGATGTACCTGTCACGTCGGTTCAGCGTGCCGGCATTCTCGCCATGAGCGTAGGTACCCCGTCGCCGCTGAGATCAGACACGGCCACCGCGCGACCGGTCATGGCCTGGACCAGGGACAGGATCGGTCCGCGCACCTCCGGGCCGTTGCCGTGCGACCAGTCGGAATCGGTCGCCACCAACCGCACTCCGACGATGCGGTTCTTCGCGCCGATGAGCAGGTTCGAGTTCTTGTAGAAGTCCGCGACCTGGCGGGTGGTCGCCACCGGCGGACTGTAGGCGATGCCGAGCGGCCGTCGGATGTCGGCGCCGTGCACCACCACCTCGCCGATCCAGGAATCCACCGGTCCCGGCGGAGCGGTGGTGTCACCCACGTGGGCGGCCAGTTCGGCGAGCGTCTCGGCCGGAGTACCGGAGCCCTCCCGGGCGACATCCCTGGCCGCCATTGTGTTGAACCGGAAGCCCGACGCCGCGAACTTGCCGACGAACTTCGGCGGGGTCTGCTTCGTCAGGGCGACCAGGTGGGCCAGCACCTGGTGCACGTTCCACTCCGGGCAGAGCGACGGGGTGCGCCACTGCTCCGCGGTCAAGGGCTGCAGATCGTCGATCAACTGTTTGCGTTCCGCGTGAATCAGATCCCACGTGCTGTCGGTCATGTTTTCAGCTGCTCCTTCAAGAATTCCTGGTCGGTCATCGGCTGGACCTCGGGGTCCAGGCATCACACAAGACGGCCAGCCGAGCGGAAATTCGACAGGACCGCCGAAATCGTTGGTCAGCGGCTTCAAGGCAGATCCACCGGCCGGCCCACTGCAGCCGTCCGAAGGTAGCGGCCACCGGCGCCCCGCTCGTCCGGAGCTGAGCAAACATAGGTAGCACTACCGATGTGCTCGGCCCGATTGCGCGGTTCCCTGAAGTAGTCAGCACCATCGCTTCTCGGGGGGCACCATGCCGTTCTTCATCGACGTCCGCGCAACGGGCCGGACTCTCGCGCTCGTTGGGGTCGGCCTGAATCACGCCGGCGATCTGCGGCCCCGGAACGGCGACAGTGTGCACGTGTCCGCCGGTCCACTCGAAGACCATCTGAACGACGCGAGCGTCTCGACGTCATCGACGCACGCCGATGTGATCGGCACGTAGACACCGATCCACCCAGCAGCCGCGTCAGGGTGACCTGACCGGCCGCGCCAGCCCCGCGCGGCGCGTCGTCGGCCGATTCCCCCAAGGCCGCGACGCGTCGCACGGGTCAAGCTGAACCATGACGACCGTCGGTGTGCGAGATCTGCGTGACCACGCCGAGGCCGTGAGCGCGTGGGTCGGTGACCGCCACCCGGGACAGTGTCGCGATCTTGAGTTGTGCCCTTGCGGCGCCCCGCCCCCTCCGACGCGCAGTTCGTCGCCGTCGGAACAACCGGAGTGGCGCCG
Organism: uncultured Actinomycetota bacterium; assembly: GCA_963709895.1. GTDB lineage: Bacteria > Actinomycetota > Actinomycetes > Mycobacteriales > Nakamurellaceae > Nakamurella. The sequence goes on from CAVPYD010000030.1 coordinate 406,809, forward strand.
TCACAACCGGCGGGGAGGTTGTTCTGTAGCCCCAAGGTGTGTAACGACGGCAGGGGCGACCTTGCCTGGCGGCGGACCGCTGCGTGTGACGACGACGCGGCGGATCCACGAGGACCAGGACCGGTCATGGGTCTCCGCGCTGAGCCGCCCGAACATCGTCCAGCGACCCGGATCGCGTCCCCGATCTCCCTGGAGGGCAGGGCACCGTTGACGGACCTCGTCGGGTAGTTCCGGACGGATGCGGACAGGGACGATCGTCGAGGCGAGTGGCTGCCGGCGGCTTCGTAGGGTCATCCCAGCGCTTCACCTGCCCACCCGGCGGCCGTCGGAACAACCGGCGGGCTGACAGAACAACCGGTGCAGACGTTGTTCCGTGGCCACTGGGGTTGTCACGACGGCACGGTCGGACCGGCATGGATCCACGTTCGGCAGTCAGCTCGGCACGTCCCCCGCCGATCCCTCGGACGACCGCCGGCTGCAGCTCGGCAGGGGTCACCCTGGGCATGAACACCTGGCCACGACCGCCTGCTGCGGCCATCAGTTGCGTATGGCCGGGGCTCTCCGGAGTCGATCGCTCAAGGGCTGGGCTTCCTGCCGGCGAGTCGGCCGTTGTCCGGAAGGAGTGTCCAGATGACAGCCGCGAATCCTGCTGACGTCTTCAGTCCGACCCCGCGCGAATTCGTCGCCCGAAGGGGGACGCCGGAATCGATATCGGAAGGAAGGTGGTCGCCGACGGTTTCCTAACGCACGAATGCTGCGCATTCCACCGCAATGTGGAGATCTCGTCGCGATATGCCTGGAGTACAGGCTTATGCCGACATTCAAATGGGCCGGGATGGCGGCGATTGCCTCCCACCACGTCCGGCTCGTGCTCTTTCCGTTCCGGCTGGACACCGATCGCAGTGGCTATGTGAACATCCCGCACAGCCTGGTTCGCCCAGGGTTGCTGCTGATGGAGGACGTCATCCGGATGACGAACAATGCCATTTTCGATGACATCTTCTGGGTTCACTTCGCGTACTTCTGCGCAGACGACGGGATCGAATGCCTTCGCGCCCTCCTCGGCCAAGAGCGCCACTACGCGCCAATCCTTTCCGGTTTCGAGGCGATCGACCAGGGGCGCCGGGTCTTGGCGGACGGGGCAGCGTCCGCGGACGCTCGAAAGGCCGCGGAAGACCTGATTTGGGCGGGAAACGTACAGCTTCTGGAGCACGAGAACGCGCCCTGGTGCAGCCGAACTTCGATCGCCTGTCGTGCCCTTTTGCCAGGCTCATCTCGATCGGCTCGGCGACCACCTTCGAGGTGCGTGGAATTCGGCGGGACGTCGCGTACTTCACCTCGTTCTACCTGTCGTCGCTCCCTCGAGCGGCCCCGCACGGCCTGCCACCATGGCCGCGGATCAACCGTTTCGACAACCGTTGGCGCTGGGTCGTGGCCAGCGTCGCGCCACGCTTTCGGAAATTCGATGCCGACACGCGCCTGATCGACGCCACCCTGCGACGCATTCTCGACGAGGCGCGCGTCTACGCGTCCACCCCCTGCGTGCTGCCGCGGGTGTCGCGAACGGATGGGCGACGAACCCGCAGCGGTAGGGTCCTTCGGCGGCCGGCCGAGTGGCTCGAACCTGGACGGTCGATCCGGCGCAATCGTCACGGCGACCCGGGATCACCAAGGTCGCGCGGAGATTTGTGAGATCGCCAGCAAACGTATCCGGGTTGGAAGGCACACCAGAGTGGCAGCGACTCGATTGTCCGAAGTGCGGGCAGCTGTACGGCAGCTATGGAACAGTTTGAGCCACTCAACGCGCGACAGAAAGAAGCCATTTCAGATCCTCCTCGGCGGCCTGTCGCTGCTGCTTCTCCCGCTCGAACAGCGCCGGCATCTTGCTGAGTTGGAGCGTGTATGGCCGGCCGGCTCGGCGGGTCACATGCCTCACCGGCAGTTCGTGCCGGTCGATCCGCTCATGGACATGTCGCCGGCTCTGCTCCTTGAGCGGCCAATCCAGAACTCGCAGCCCCGAATCAGCCAGGAAGTCGTTGAGTGTCAGGCACACCGCGCATCCGCAACCACTGGGCGGCTCGATCGACCAATCGTTCGGGTCGCGACGTGGCTGGGCGAGCCAGGACTCCAATTGGGTCAGCGCATCTCGAGCGAGCGAATCGAACCCGCTAGCAGCAAGAACGTCCGGATGTCCCTGCGACATCGCGCGCAGCGCGTTCACCACGCAGCGCCGCTGGGCGTCATCGTTGTCGGCGAATACGGCAACGGCCGTGTCGGCAATATCCGGCACCTCACTGATCGCGGCGCCGATGAGCAGGCCGGCGAGCGGCCCCGTCAAGTGATCGAGCGCTTGCGCTCTGCGCGAGGGCTGCGCGATTGCGCGAGTCTGCCGGAACGACTCGATGTACTCTTCCCAGCCGACCGTCAGCACCAGCCGGGCGGCCAAGTGCCCCTTGGCATCTCGTAAGGCACTGCACATTTCCGGCAGGGCAGCCAGCCAGGCAGCAGCCTTGCCGAGCGATTGGTGCCATTTGGGCCTGCTACTCCAGCCAGCGAGCAGCGTGCGCGTCCAGCGTTCGCCATAATTCTCGGCCGCAGCGGCCAGCATGGCGGCATTCGCTGACGTCAATTCCTCCAGCCGAAACGGCGCGAGCAGCAATGCCGCCAGCTCAGCGTCGTCCAGGCCGTACGCGACGTTCAACGTGAGACCCAGATCCGGCTTGCGGCCCACCACGTCACCCGCAGCGTCGGTCGAGCGCAGATCCGTCCAGAACGAGGTCAGGGATTCCGTCCGCCGCCGGGCGCGGGTGAGTTCGCCGTCCCGGATCAGGGCCTCGAGCGTGTCGAGCGCCCACCGCGGCGACGCCTCCGCGCGAACCTCGAAGTCCAGTCGGCTGGGCCACACCACCACTGCGCCACGCCGGTACCAGCGATCCACGGTGTTCCCGTAGTTGCCCATGTAGCCCTCATACTCGGACTCGTACGGCAAGATCGTCCTGGTCGGCGTCGACGCACACACCTCGTCGTCGCTGACGACGGTGCCGACCGCTGGCGCAGGCGCACCGGATCTGTCGACCCAGGCGCTGAGGCTCACCGAGGAATCGATGAGCTCGTCGAGTTCGTACGCCTCAGGATCGTCTTCGTCTTCGTTCGTCGTATCGAAATCTGCTCCTGCCATAGGGCTCGTCGGGCTCGGAGGCACTCCACGACTCATGCACGTCCGCGAGCGCCAACACGATCTCGCTGCCACTCGCCCGCGCTGCCGCGTCCAACGCCCGTACCCGTTGCGCATCAACACCTTTGAGGTGAGTCCAACTCATCCCGCGCGAGGTGTATTGATGGTCGAGCAGGTAGACCAGACGGCGCTGCTCGGCGAAGTGGTCCTCGAGACACGCTGCCAGTGCGGCGGTCTCACCGGGGTCGGGCGTCGATGGAGTCGCGTTTGCGGCGGACAGGAGCAGATTGTATGTCAGTACGACTCGGTAGCCGCTGGTCACCGGCCGCACCTCGTGACGGCAGTCTGCGTAGAACGCGACGAATGACAGCAGCTTGTCCGAGGATCTATAGACGATTTGCTTCTCGCCGTGCTGCACGATCAGCTCGCCGCCGCGCGAGGTGCCGGGCAGCGTCACGGTCAGCGTGCCCACCATGTCATCGGATGTCTCTGAATCCTGGTGCGGGAGGAAGAACTGCCCGGGCGAGTACACCAGGAACGAATGCAACTCCGCCCTGAGGCGGCCGCCCTCGGGGAGGCCGAGGTCGCCGCGAAGCTCCTCGAGGATGGGGGTCAGTGTGCGGTTCCATCGTTTCTTATCCAGCCGCACCCGGCTCTTGGGCACCTGCCAGGTGTGCCGGACGGATACATCGGTCAAGGTCTGCTCACCCTGGCCGTACTGCGCCGGCCGAGCGACCGCGATCAATTGCCGAGCCTTCGCGGTCGACACCGGAATCGTCAGCGGACCGACGCCGGTGACGTCGATGTGCAGATCATCCGGAGGCGCGGTGCGGCGGGCGCTGAACGAACCGCGACCGCGGATCGCGCCGAGCAATTGGGCCAGTCGCAGCCGCGGTTCCACCCGACAAACGTAGCTGTCGGTCAACGTGACCTGCTCTAAGGACGGAAAACGGTCAGGGCGGCTGACCAATGCAGCATGTCGAGCCCACCGTCCTGCTGTCCTACCTGGCTGCGGTCGACGTGGAGTTGCTGTTCGGCTAGGGCGGAGACACCGTCATCCACCTGCTGATGGGCACTGGATTCGTCATCCTTGCCACGTCGGTCTTCGATTTCGGCCTGCCGCGATGTGGACATGATCGGGGCGGCGGCCGTGGGCACAACCTTCATCGGCACGAACTCAGCGTGGTCGGTACGCATCTTTTCGATGGTCGATCCGGACGACTATCACCTCTCGCGGGTCCTCGCGGAGCCGGTACAGCACTCGGTAGGTCCCACGACGGGCAGACCAGATGCCGGCGAGGTCACCCCGCAACGGCTTACCGACACGTCGCGGTTCTGCCACCAGCGTGGTGGTGAGGAAGTCGATCACTGCAGCAGCGATTGCTTCGGGAAGTCGGTCGGTCAGTGCGCGTCGAGCGGGCGGGGTAAGGACGAGCTCGTAGGTTTCTGGCTGCGTCAACTTCTGACTGTCAACTTCTGACTGTCAACGCGCGAGGCGGCGGACCGCGTCGATGCCACGGACAACGTCGCCGCGTGCATAGGCGGCGTCCGCCTCCCGGATATCCGCTAAGGCCTCCGGGTCACTCAGTACGGCAATGGTCTCCTCGAGCTCAGCGAGATCCGCCGGACTGATCACCACGGCCGCATCACGCCCATTGCGTGTGATGATGACGCGCTCGTGCTGGTGTTCCACCCGGTCGATGACTTCGGATAGATGGTCGCGAACCGAGCGCAGCGGTTCAGCAGTAGCCATGGACACAATTGTGGCGCACCCCGCGCCGAATGTCCATGAGCTACCCAAGCGGACGATTCAGGGAACGGGGCCGCGGAGCGCGCTGGTCGAGCATGTGCCGGGCTGACCTAGTCGGCGGGACGCCTGATCGACGGCTCCCGAAGGACGTCACCGGCGGAGGACTTTGGGCTCTACTTGCCTGACCGCCACGAGTTGACGATGGATCCATGACTGGAAGCCAGCATGATCGGTCAGCAACGACAAGCGCCGGCGGCCGACCCCGCCTGCAACCTCGCTGGTTCATCGTCGGGTTCTGGCACGCCCACCGCGCGGTGCTACGAGCGAGCCGGGGGCGGCTGGGGTTATGGCGGCCAAAGCCGAACGGCTGGGGGACCCTATGGCTGACCACCACCGGTCGGCGTAGCGGCCAGCAACGACGGGTCGTCTTGGGCTACGTGGACGACGGCGACAACTTCGTCACGATGGCCATGAACGGTTGGGGGCCGGCCGAGCCGGCGTGGTGGCTCAACCTGCAAGCGCATCCTGACGCGACAGTTCGGACCCGCGACGGTGTGCGTCAGGTCCGCGCGCGTCGCGCCCAGGGAGCCGAGCGGGAACGGCTGTGGGCGCGCTGGGCCGAGATCGACAAGAACCTCGACGCGTATGCCGCGATGCGGCCGGCGGAGACAGCCGTCGTTGTGTTCGAGCCGGTCGGCTCCGCCAGCGCGGCTGGTGACGGGCACACGATTCAGGGCTAGGCCGGCTGTTGCCCGACAGAGGCGAGATTCAGGACCGTCCCGGCCCGGTCGCAACTACCCGAGCCGCGTCGTTGCAACCGGCGCGCGGGTTGTGGTGACACATCTGCGGTTGTAGCGATCGGCCCTCCGGGGGCCCGGGCCGCGGTGGCGGCGGCCAGGACCCGCGTCGCGATCTCGGCGGCCCGCACACCGCGCCATTCGGTACCACGGTTTCAGTCGCCCTCCTCGGAAACAGCGGCGAGCACGCGCTTGAGGTCTGCAGCGAATCCAGGCAGCTGCTCTTGCGCGGTGGTATGCACGATGGCCAGATCAATGGACCAGTAGCCATGCACGATGCGGTTGCGCAAACGAACCGGCGGACGCCATGCGACGTCCGCGAACTTCGACATCACGTCATCCGATAGCTGGGCTGACGCCTCGCCCAGACGGTGTCGTTCCACAGCAAGGGGTCTCGACGCACCCGATCGGCTGCCAGATCCTGGACGGTCACACCTTCGACCAATGCCACCGCCTGGTCGGCCGCCTCGATCATCTGCTCCAGAAGCAGGACATCACGCCGCATACAGTGGCTGAGCCTCCGCCAGGACGGTTGCGCGCAGACGCTCGTGCAGCGCCGTTCGCGACAACAGGTCGACCCGGCGCCCGAACAGCTCGGAGAGCTCGTCCGTCAGGTCCTCGATCTCCCAGCCGAGCCGCCGACCCGGCAGCAGGTCATAAAGAATATCCACGTCACTCTCCGGTCCGGCGGTTCCACGGCCACCGAACCGAAGATCATCAATCGGAGATGCCGTAGCGGGAACAGACCGCAGCCAGGCGCCCCTCGTCCACGATCCCTGCCGGCCTTGTCACTATTCAAGGCTAAACCCAGCCGCGGCCCGATCGCGGAACGCGCTGGGAACCGTTCACGTCGGGTGCGGGGTTTGACAGCAACTCCAGACGGTCGGAAGGTTGTCCCAGCGGAATCCGACCAAGGACCCCAGGAGGGTGACCATGGGCAAAGTGGTGCATTTCGAGATCCCGGCCGATGACCTCGATCGCGCCAAGTCCTTCTACAGCAGCGTTTTTGGTTGGCAGCACTCCACCATGGAGATGCCCGGCGGTGGCGATTACACGGGCGCGACAACCACGGCGGTGGACGAAAAGACCATGATCCCAACGGAACCCGGCGCCATCAACGGCGCCCTGACCCGCCGTGATGAAGGCAATCCCTCCCCCGTCATCACCATCGACGTCGAGGACATCGATGCCGTCCTGGCGCAGATCGAGTCGGCCGGCGGGTCGACGGTGACGCCGCGCACGGCGATCCCGGGCATGGGTGCCTTCGGCTATTTCAAGGACTCGGAGGGCAACATCATGGGATTGTGGGAGTCCGCTCCGTCGACGGGCTGAGGGCGGCCGCGCCGGATGGCTTCGAGAGCCGTGACAAGGCGCCCCGGCGAGCAGCAGGAGCGTCCCGGCCCGTTCCCTACAACCGGAGCTGCTTCCTCACAACCGGCGCGCAGGTTGTGGTGACACATCGGCTGTTGTAGGGATCGACCCTCCGTCGGCCTAGATCGCGCCGCATTGTCAGCCGGCCGCAGACCTGCGGCCAGCCGCGCATGAGGAGTGTTGTGAGCTCGGTCGCTACAACCTCCGACGCTTCACTACAACCGGCGCGCCGGTTGTGGTGACACCCCTGATGTTGTGGCGACCGGCCATCCACAGGCCCGGACCGCGCCCCGGTGTCGACGGGCCGCCCACAGCACCGCGGCTACGAGCCCGCCGGCGCCGGGACCTCCAGCCCATGCCGGGCGACGAACCGGAACCGGTCGCCGCGGAACACCGACCGCGTCCACTCGACGACCCGCCCATCGGCGTTCCGAGCGGTCCGGTGCACCAGCAGGATCGGCAGCCCGGTGTCCACCCCGAGCAACGACGCCTCCACCGGGTCTGCCAGGGCCGTCTCGACGACGTCCTCGACGGAGGCGAGTTGGATCCCGAAGACCTCGTCGAGGGTCCGGTAGAGGGATCCGCGGAGCGGCCAGCTGGTTGGCCAGATCCGGCAAAGGTCCTGGCAGGTGGGCGATCTCGTGGGCGATCGGCTCGTGCGCCGCGGTCCGCAGCCGTTCCACCCGATGGATCGGCGTCCCGAGCGCGACCTCGAGGTGGGCGCTGACCTCCTCGTCAGCGGGTTGCTCGTCGATCCGCAGCATCACGCTGCCCGGGCGCTGGCCCTGGGCCTGCAGGTCCCCGGAGAACGAGGTGAGCTGGCGGACCTGCATGAGCTTGGGTTGCGCGACGAACGTGCCGCGGCCCTGGGTGCGCTCCAGGCGGCCGTCGACCACCAGCTCGGCGATGGCCTGGCGCACCGTCGTGCGGGACGTCTCGAACCGCTCGGCAAGCTCCCGTTCCGTTGCGATGGGTGCGCCCGGAGCGAGACCCGTTATCAGCTCAAGGATCTCGTTCTTCACTTGGTAGTACTTGGGAACCCTCACCACGGGGTGGCCCTCCGGTCCGGCAGAAACACACGCCTGCGAATGGTCTACGCCAATCAACAGTAGCCGGATTGGCATAGACCAATCAAGAGTCGCAGCGCGACTGAACTGCTGCGGACAAGTGTGATTCACGCCACACTAGATAGGCCCTTGACTCCATCGATTGGTCTATGCCAATCTTCTCGTGGTTGGTCTATACCAATACACAGACCTTGACGGCACACCGCCCCAGCGTGGCCGTCGTTCCCCGACAGGCAGGCGTCGACCAGACGTGAAGGAGACGTTCATGGACATTGACATTCCGGACGAGCGGCCCACCGGCCGACTTGTCGCCAGCTGTTCCGGTCCGGTCGGCCACCCCGGCCGCGGCGGGCACAACCCAGGGTTCCCGACGGCGCAACCGCGCACGTCCGGCGTCATCGAGAGCGGAGGTAGCTGCTGATGAGCAAGGCAACAGTGACCGATCAGAAGCCCACCAAGGAGAAGAAGTCCGGGTTGCGTATCCCCGGCTTCGCGCAGCTGCAGCGGCTGGGCAAGAGCCTCATGCTGCCCATCGCCCTCCTGCCCGCCGCCGGCATCCTGCTGCGGCTGGGCCAGCCCGACCTGCTGGGCGGCATCAAGGCCCCGGTGATCGGCCCGTTCTTCGAGGCGATGAGCGCGGCGGGCGGCGCGATCTTCGCCCACCTGCCGCTGCTGTTCGCCATCGGCGTGGCCATCGGTTTCGCCAAGAAGGCCGACGGTTCCACCGCTCTCGCCGCGGCCGCCGGGTACCTGGTGATGGAGGCGGTCTTCAAGACCATGTCGCCGGTCGTGCTCAACGGCGTGCTGGATCAGGTCGGCGCGCAGGCCCAGATCAATTACAGCGTCTTCGGCGGCATCATCGTCGGCCTGATCACCGCGGTGCTGTTCGATCGCTATCACACGATTCAGCTGCCGTCGTTCCTCGGCTTCTTCGGTGGGCGCCGCTTCGTGCCGATCGTGGTGTCTCTCGCCAGCTTGATCATTGCGTTCGGGCTGAGCTACTTCTACCCGATCTTCAACGCCGGCCTGACCTCGGTGGGCCAGTTCATCGGTGGCTCAGGCGCTTTCGGCGCGTTCACCTACGGTTTCGCCAACCGGATGCTCATCCCGGTCGGCCTGCACCACATCCTGAACACCTACATCTGGTTCATCTACGGCGACTACACGACGCCCGCCGGCACCCTGGCCACCGGGGAACTCACCCGGTTCGCGGCCGGCGACCCGAGCGCAGGACTGCTGACCTCCGGCTTCTACCCGATCCTGATGTTCGGCCTCCCGGCGGCGGCCCTGGCCATGATCCAGCTCGCCAAGCCGCGGCAGAAGAAGCTGGCCCTGGGCATCCTGGGCGCGGCGGGTCTGACCGCCTTCCTCACCGGCGTCACCGAGCCGCTGGAGTTCGCGTTCATGTTCGTGGCGTTCCCGCTGTACGTGGTGCACGCCGTGCTCACCGGCCTGTCGCTGGCGATCGCCTACCTGCTCGACATTCACCTCGGGTTCTCGTTCTCCGCCGGCCTGATCGACCTGCTGCTCTACGGCACCGCACCCGCCGCCAAGAACATCCCGCTGCTGATCGTGATGGGCATCGCGTTCTTCCTCGTGTACTACTTCCTGTTCCGCTTCGTGATCAAGAAGTGGAACATGCGGACCCCGGGCCGCGAGCCGGAGGACGAGTTCGACGCCGAGCAGGCCGCCAACCTCACCGATGGTTCCGGTTCGGCCGTGTCCGGCGGAGCCGCGCTGAGCGACGGGTGGCGGGGTCGCGCTGGCCACCAGGCCGCTCGCCGACACCAAGGCCGAGCAGCTGATCGCCGCCTTCGGTGGCCGGGAGAACCTGGTCAACGTCGACGCCTGCATCACCCGCCTCCGGATGGAGGTCGCCGACAAGGCCCTGGTCAACAAGCCGCGGCTGAAGGCGTTGGGCGCGGCGGGTGTGATCGAGGTCGGCAACAACGTCCAGGCCATCTTCGGGACGCAGGCCGAGGCGCTGAAGAGCGACATCAACGACGCCCTCGAAGGGCCGGCACCGGAGCCGGCGGACGTCCCGGCGGTGGCCGAGCCGGTCGCCGCCGCGCCGAGCGCACCCGTGCAGAACACCCGAACCGGCACCACCACCAGGGTTCTCGCCCCGGTCCGCGGCCGTGCCGTGGCCCTGGCCAATGTTCCGGACCCGACGTTCGCCCAGGGCATCGTCGGCAACGGCGCGGCCATCGACCCGCCGCGCGAGGTCATCGACGCGGTCGCGCCGATCAGCGGCAAAGTGCTGCAGATGTTGCCGCACGCCTACATCATCGTCAGCGCCGACAACGTGGGCGTCCTGGTGCACCTGGGCCTGGACACCGTCGAGCTGAAGGGCGAGGGCTTCACCGCGCTGGTCGAGCGGGGTGACCAGGTCGAGGCCGGCCAGCCGATGATCACCTACGACGTGCCGGCGATCGTCGCGGCCGGGCGCAATCCGATCGTTCCGGTCATCGTCATGGAGAAGAAGCCGGAGGACATCACGCTGGACGACGTGGTCGCGGTCGGCGGTCAACTGGCGGCCGAGCAGGAGCTGTTCACCGTCACCAGCTGAGCCTCCCAGTCCTGGCGCCGCCGGACGTTTGATGCGTCCGGCGGCGCCACGACACACGTTTTCTGACAAGCACTGTCGACGATGAAGGAATAGCAATGGAAATCGTGATTCTCCCCGACAACAAGGCGATCGGCAGCCTCGCCGCAGACGCGATCGGGTCGTTGTTGGCCCGCAAACCCGATGCGGTGCTGGGGTTGGCGACCGGGTCCTCGCCGCTGGCGATCTACGACGAGCTCACCAACCGCTGCGCCGACGGCACCGTGACGTTCGCCAAGGCAAAGGGTTTCACCCTCGACGAGTACGTCGGGCTGCCCGCCGACCACCCCGAGTCGTACCGGAACGTGATCACCAAGGAGTTCGTCTCCCGGGTCGACTTCGCGCCCGGCGCCGTGCAGGGCCCGGACGGGTTGGCGCAGGACATCCCGGCGGCGTGCGCGTCCTACGAGGCGGCGATCGCCCAGGCGGGTGGGGTGGACCTGCAGATCCTCGGGATCGGCACCGACGGGCACATCGGGTTCAACGAGCCCGGCTCGTCGCTGGCGTCGCGGACCCGGATCAAGACGTTGACCCGGCAGACCCGGATCGACAACGCCCGGTTCTTCGGCGGCGACCTGGACGCCGTACCCACGCACTGCCTGACCCAGGGGCTGGCCACCATCATGGCCGCCCGGCACGTGCTGCTGGTCGCCACCGGATCCGGGAAGGCCGAGGCGGTGCACCACCTGGCCGAGGGCGCGGTCAGCGCGCTGTGGCCGGCCAGCATCCTGCAACACCACCCGCACGCCACGGTGCTGCTGGACGCCGCCGCCGCGAGCCGGCTGCAGCTGGCCGACTACTACCGGGAGACCTACCTGGCCAAACCGGCCTGGCAGGGCATCTGACCTCTTCCGCTTCTCTGCATTGCCGTTGCCCATGAGACTGCCGACACCACAAGGGACGCCAGCATGTTGATCACCGCCGACACCATCGTCACCGGCCGCGAACTGCTGCGGCCGGGATGGATCGACATCGAGGGTGCCGTGGTGCGCGCGGTCGGCGCTGGTGCCCCGCCGCGGCCGGCGGATGTTGCGTTGGGTGCGGTGACGGTGGTGCCGGGGTTCGTGGACATCCACGTGCACGGCGGCGGCGGCGGGGCGTTCCCGTCGGACCCGGCGGAGATGGCGGCCGCCACCGCGACCGCCGTCGAGCTGCACCGCCGGCACGGCACCACCACGATGATCGCCTCGCTGGTCACCGCCCACCCCGCCGACCTGCTCGCCCAGGTGACCGCGATGGCCGACCTGGTCCGGTCCGGGCTCGTCGCGGGGATCCATCTGGAGGGGCCGTGGCTGGCGGCGGAACGCTGCGGGGCCCATGAGCTGTCGGCGCTGCGCGACCCGGACCCGGCCGAGCTCGACCGGGTCCTGGACGCGGGCGGCGGGACGATCCGGATGGTCACCCTGGCCCCGGAACGCACCGGCGGCCTGAAGGCGATCCGGCGGATCGTGGACGCCGGCGCGGTCGCCGCGGTCGGGCACACCGAGGCCACCTACGCCCAGGCCCGGGCGGCGGTCGACGCCGGCGCGACCGTGGCCACCCACCTGTTCAACGCGATGCGGCCGGTGCACCACCGCGAACCCGGCCCGGTGCTCGCGCTGATGGAGGACCCGCGGGTCACCGTGGAACTGATCACCGACGGCGTGCACCTGCACCCCGCCCTGTACCGGGAGGTCAGCCGCAGCGTCGGACCCGACCGGGTCGCGCTGGTCACCGACGCGATGGCCGCCGCCGGGATGGCCGACGGCGCCTACCGGCTCGGATCACTGGCCGTCGACGTCGTCGACGGCGTCGCCAAGGTCGCCGGCACCGACACCATCGCCGGCAGCACCGCCACCATGGACCACGTCTTCCGGTACGCCGTCACCAACAGCGGACTCCCACGGGACGACGCGCTGCTCGCCGCGGTCCGGCAGTCATCCGTCAACCCCGCCAGGGCGTTGGGGCTGCCGGAGGCGGGGCTGGCCGTCGGTGGCGGCCGCCGACCTGGTCGTCCTGGACCGTGAGCTCGCCGTGACCGGTGTCGTCCTCGACGGTTCGTGGGTCGTATTGGACAGATGAGCGGGTCGGTTCTGACTCTCTCTCGGCAAGCCCACGATGCCGAACCCACCCGCGGGATCTGGACGGGTCGGCGCCGGTGCGCAGCCACCTGACCCTCGTGGCTGAACTCGGGCACTACACTCGCCCGCGTGGCGCAGGAGGCTGAGTTCCCGGACATCCGATACGTAGTGCCACCTACCCGGATGGACGGAACTCCCACCGGTAAGGCGCCACGCATGCGCCACGACCCTGACTGCGGGCATTTCGAATGGCCGGGCGGCATCATTCTCGGTGTGCCCGAGCTGGCCACCGAGGAGCAAATGCGCTCGCTCCCAGCCTGCAAGTCCTGCGTCGAGCGACGGGGCTCGTCGGAGACATCGAGAAGCGCGCGCAGCGGTCGCTACGGGGAGCAGTGTTCGAGCTGCGGCATGGCTCTCCCCCTCACCGGGGTGTGCGACTACTGCGCCTGATCGAGCCCGTGCGGATGGGCTGCTGCGCAGAAGTCCAGTTGAAACGCCAGCTGATCGAGAACCGGCGCAGACCCGTTCGTCCCGAACCCGGGTGGGTTCAATGCCAGCGATCGGTCGAGGCGTGCGGTTTGTCCACCGACGTGCCTCGCGAGCCGGTCTGCGGTTATCCGCCACCGCCGCGAGTCGATCGACCCTCCTCCTTCGGGTCACTCCTCGCGACGCGCCGTGAAAATGTGGTCTGTCGTGATGACCTTGATGATCGCCTCCGCGATCAATTCCCCGGCGAAATACCTTGCCAGGCCACGCGGGCGGATGTTCGGCCTTCCCATGACGCGATCCTGGTCGGCGGCCGTCGCACCCTCAGCAGCTGACAAGCTGAAACGGGTGTCGTGCTTGATCGCGAGGAGCCCGCCCGGGGTGGGCGGCCCGTCCATGGCGTTTCGCGGCACCCATTCCCTGGCTGCGTACGTAGCCACAATCGACAGGCGATTCAGGACGCGGCCACGTCGTCGAGATACCGCCCCAACGCCCGACGCGCCAACATTGACAAGCTCACCTGCTCAACCTCGGCGCGCTGCTCCGCCCGCTGCAGGATCTTCTCGGGCACCCGGAACGACACCCGCGGTGAATGCGTCCCCGCACCCGTCAGTGACGGTCGGCCGCCCCGCGCCGTGGTGAAGGCCTGGGTGTCCGTCTCGGTGATCCGCCGACCGTCCAATCCGAGCACCACCTCGGCGTCCAAATCGACATCACCACCGTCGACTGTCTCGGGTGTGACCCGGTAGTCCTCGGGATTGATCATCCGTTCCTCCTCCTGAGGATGGTGGGCATGACATGGATAACGGCAGATCCCCGCCGTCGACAGGGACCGCGATGATCTCGAGCTCACGGCCACGCTCATCCGCTGCCACGTAGAGCAACTTCCCGTCATCCATGACCGTCGGAACCCCGGCGGCTTGCATCGCGAAACGGGCGCTCGCCCGGCCGATGCTGTGCTTGCGCGCCGACTGTGTCCACTTGATCACCTCCCCCATTGTGTCACACACAACCTATTGGATAGTGATCGTTCGCGGGTAGACCGTCATTGTCATGGCCCGGTTGCTGGCGCCCGGCCTTAGCGGTTGCATGATGCTCAGGTCGGGATCACGCCGAACTCCAGGCACGGGTGATCGAGCCCTCTTCGTACGCCCACCTCCCATCCGCCTCGCCCTGTTGGAGGACGGTCTTGATGCGACGAAACTCAGCGTCCTGGGGGACGTTCAGCGCGACAATGTCGACGCCGCCCCCGAGGCCCTCGCCGAAAATCCCCATCGCACCGAAGGTGTCGAAGATCGTCCGCTGATCCACATCCAGGGGCGCAACCCGGATCGTGCAGTTGCCCGACTCCTCGGTGCGCTCCACCGCCCAGAGGATCCCGTCTCCGTCCGCCACGGCACGGACAACGTCACCGAGCGCCACATCCGGGACGAACCACGGCAAGTTGGCGACGCGATAAGCGCCACCGCCCAACGGCATTGCCCACAGGCCTTCGCTATCGCACGGCGGGTAGCCATCGGCACCCTGCAGCAACCGGAACCTGATCTTCACCATCTTGTTTTCAGCCATCACCAGATTGTGTCTGGCAGCACCGACAGTGCCCTCTTTCAGCCACGGGACCTTGCTGAAAGGTGGCTGCAGCCGTTGATCACTCGGCCCTGAACCGGATACCGACAGGTCCATCGCGGGCACGCTGAGGCTCACTGATCTGAGCGCGCTCCTGCGGAAGATCCGGTTGCTTGTCGCAAGAGAGGGTCAGGGGATCATCCCTTTGCCGGCCGGCCTCGCTCCGCCTCGAAGTCTCGGCTTCCTCAAGCCTGTCTACGACCGGCCCGCGCAGCGAAATCGTCCAGCGCGTCCAGCACTTCTCGGGACTGCCACATCCGGTTGCGGGCGAAGCCGGTGAACTCCTCGAGGACGCCGGCGTTCACCAGCGGGGTGATGGCGCGCAGCGCATTTTGCGGGGTGACGCCGAGTTCACGCGCCACCGTTGCTGTATCGACGACCGGTTGCCGGAGGAGCACATCGACCAACCGCCACGCCGTCGCGCCTCGTCGTGCCGTGAGCCTGCCGTCCCAGCCTTTCCGGATCGATCTGAGATCACGCACCAGCTGACGCCCATTGGTCGCCGCCGCGAAGGAAGCCTCCGCCAGCTTCTCCACAATCGCGCTGGGTTCACCGTTGCGGTAGGCGGTCAGGGCGTCGAAGTACCCGCTGGTATCGGTCAGGAGGCCGGCCGAAACGGGCACCGTGACGTTTCTGGTGAGTCCATGACCGCGCAGCATTGCGTGGATGAGGGCTCGGCCGGTGCGGCCGTTCCCGTCCGGGAAGGGATGGATGGTCTCAAACTGGGCATGGGCGATCGCGGCCTGGCTGAGCAATGGGAGGTCCGTCCGCTGGGTGAACGCGACGAGATCGGCCATCAGGGCGGGCACATGGTCGGGATGAGGCGGGATGAACGTGGCACCGTGCGGTCCGAATGAGTCGCCGCCGATCCAGACCTGCTCCCCTCGCCACCGGCCGGCGATGTCGGGCTGGACATGCGCAAGAAGGGCCTCGTGCATGGCAAGGACGGCGCTCTCATCGAGACGGTCGGCGAGGGCGAGCGCGGCGACCATGGCGGCGACGTTGCCGACAATCTCGGTGGCGTTGCGTTTGTCCTTGCTGCCGAGCTCGGCGAGTGCGATCGATTTTGCCCCCGACGTCAGATTCTCGATCCTGGATGACGACGCCGACTCCGAACGCAGCAATACCGCGGCGAACGGAGCCACTTCTGCGCCCAACTCCGCGTCGAACCGGGCGATCTCGACGGACGCGTCTTCTGCGAGTGTCGAGGCGGCGGCCGGCAGGTGGAGCGTCTGGGCGGCAATCTCCGGTACGAGCGCCGCCCGATATGGCCCGGAGTGCCGCTGACGGACCCGGGCGGACACCAGATCCGGGGAGATCTTCGATTGCCAGGTCCGCTCTTCGGTACCGATGGCGCGGCCACGACCCTGAAACCATGCCACGAGCATACGCTCAGAAACGAACTAAATGAAACTATAACCTGGAGTGGGACGACTCCGGCCACCAATGTCTCAACCAGATTCTGCTAGGTGATGGCGGCAAGCACGCGCCTGAGGTCTGCGGCGAAGCCGGAGCCCTCGATGTCGAGGACACACCTGGGCGGGTCCGGCGGGTTGGTCCGTGAATGACGGAAGCTGCAGTAATGGGTGTCATTCGCCGGGTATTGCCGGATAGTCAGCGTCGTTCCCTGTCCGAGCTGACCGAGGATCTCGATCTGACCGAGGGCGACTCGGTGTCAAAACGGTCGGCGTTCTGGGCGATGCTGACGTTGTCGGCCGTGATCGCCTCGGCCGGGGTGCTGTCCGACTCGACGGCCACGGTGATCGGCGCCATGATCATCGCCCCCCTGTCGACGCCGATCATGGGCATCGCACTGGGCATTGCCAAGCAGGAACCAGGCGGCGCCGCCCGGGCCGGGCGATTCGTCCTCGGCGGTGCCACGTTGGTGGTGGCGATCGGGGTGATCTTCGCCTTGGTCATCCCCGACACGTTCGACCTGTTGGGCAACAGCCAGATCAGCGGTCGAACCTCGCCGGGACTGGGTGACCTGGTCGCCGCGGTTGCGACCGGCTTCGCCGGGGCGATCGCCCTGGCCCGTCGCGACGTCGCGGCGGTATTGCCCGGGGTGGCGATCGCCATCTCGCTGGTGCCGCCGCTGGCCGTGGTCGGGGTGTGCGCCGGCCAGGGGGCGTTCGGTCTGGCGATCGGCGCCCTGGTGCTGTTCTTGTCCAATCTCATCGCCCTCGTGCTCGCCGGCACTCTGGTGTTCGCCGCCCTGGGTGCGAAGGACCCCGGTCGACCGACGGGTGGGACCCGTCGGCGGGCCTACCTCACCATCACCATCCTGTTCATCGTCGTCGGCATCCCGTTGGTGCTGAACACGATCGGCAACTTGATCGTGAGTGTCCTGATCAGTCGGGCACAGGGCGCGGCGGAACAGTGGATCAGCGGAACTTCCGGCGGGCAGATTCAGTCCGTGGACTTCGTCGGGAACGAATTGCATATCCAGGTGCAGGTCCCGGCAGCCCTACCGGCGACGGACACCTTGTTGACCAGCCTGAGCGACGATCTGCCCGGCGGCATCCCAGTGATCGTGAACAGCTCACAGGGCTCCAGTGTCAAGGCGGGCCAGACTCAGTGATGCTCGTGTCCACTCTGTAGCGGCCGACGGTGGTGGTGGTGCATGCGATACCGCAATCACCGCCCGCGTTTTGGTGTGCGCCGACCCGGCCGTGGGTGATCCGGGGCAACACTCCGGAGCTGAGCTCGTCGTTTCGCCGCGCCGTGTCCAGGAGCTTCCTACCGAGCGATCCTGCGCAAAGGCGTGACGGCCCCTCCTTGTCAAAATGGCTCATGGACGAGCGGCGCGACGAAAGCGGGGCGATTTTGATGCTGAGCTAGCAACGCCACGAGACTGCCCGCGTTTGAGCCTGTGACCCGCGCAACTCGGGTCAATCCATAACGAAGGACCCCCGCTGCACAATCGGCGTCGGCTACGACTCCCGCCGCGCTGAATTTATGGCGCGTTCCGATAATTGATGCTACGAAATGTCGCCTTAATTCAATCAACTGTTGTGGCGGCACAGTCCTTGCCGCCGTCGTTTCAAGCATCTCAATCTTCTCAGAGGAGTTTCCGCGCTTCGTCGCGAAGAATGGATCCCAGCCTCCGTAGTAGCTGTTGCCGAAGGTCGGGATGTCTGCTTTGAGCTTGTGGTGCCTGCGATCGGTTCGTCACTTGCCGATTCCTGCTCCGTCTGTAGTGCGTTGAGTTGCGACGTGGCCATCTAACCTTGACGCTGACTCATACTCGCAGACGGCACCGACAGGCCGGGCACACAGGGTCGCCGGGGTAACAACATTGTCTAGTCGGTTGCCCGACTGAGATCGTCGCTCTACACGCGCGAGTCGCACAATCGCACCTGCGTCGCGCGCATCGCGTATCAGTCTCGCGACAGTTCACGCGCGCACCGCTTGGGGAACGCTTGCTCCGGAGCGTTCACCGTTGAGGACGGCGCGTTGTTGATCCGAACGCGCGGGCATCCGACGGTGCAATTGATAGGTGGGCTGGCCAAGCAGGGGACCAGGGTGTTCGAGGAGTTGCCTTTGACCTGGGGTGCCGTGCAGGCGGACGCCGCAGTGGACAGGTAGCGTTAGGTATCCCGGCCCCCGGCGAATGCGCCACATTCGACAGAAGCCCGTGCTGGATGCCGGCGGCGGCCAGGTACGAATGAGCTCTGGACCATCGTGTCCGGATGCCTCAGTGACTCGGATACAGCTGATGAGACTGAGTGGAGACGAAGAGAATCGAACTCTCAACCCCCGCCTTGCAAAGGCGGTGCTCTGCCAATTGAGCTACGTCCCCTGGCGGTCCGGCTCCGCGAGCGAGCGCGGAACCGACACCATCATCCGCCCGAGCAGGCCCGGGCGAAACCTCTAGCCGCGCGACGGTCCGGGGTACCCGGGGGCGGTGGGCGGCGTGCCGGTGGCCTCGTCCCAGAGGGCTGCCTCCGCTGCCGCGGCCTGCCGGCGCCGGATCACCAGCGCGGCGATCGCGCCGCCAACCGCCAGCAGTAACAGAATCTTCTTCATGGGCACCGTCCTGGATCCGTTGCGTGCGATATGTCCGTTCGACGCTACCGGTATCGCCGCACGTCCAGCGACCGGGTGGACCTTCAACCGTGGGCCTAGGAGGACTTGAACCTCCGACCTCTTCCTTATCAGGGAAGCGCTCTAACCGTCTGAGCTATAGGCCCTCGAACATCACTCACGGCGCCCCGGGTCCAGGACTGCAGATCCATCGGCGCCGCGACCATCGAGGTTACCGCACGGCGAACACCACCCCAAACCGCCGCCGAACCCACCCGCGCACCTCCCGACACCCAACGACCGCCGCCAAACAGCAGGGTGACCCAGGTAACCACCGACCGAGCCGACCGCAGCGCGTTCACCGGCCCCTAACCCCGCCGCAACACCCCGGCAACAAACGCCGCGACCAACACCCAGAATCACCCTCCCACCAACGGTTTTCGCTGCGGCACTGGGCCTTTCGGCCCTCCCGCAAACGACAACGGTCACGCATGCTCAAGGGCACCCGCACCGCAACCGCCGAGAGGTCCCAACCATGGCTCCCCACGACGCCCGCCACGCCACCGACCAGCACCGGTCACCAACAGCAACACCGCACACCAAGCGCCCGCACCTCTCCCTCGCCCCACCCCCAGCACTCAGACACGACACACGAGCACCCCGATCCCCGACCAGCCGCGCACCGCGACACCCGTCTCCGGCCTGGGCGACACCACCAACAAGGGCACCTCCCCGGCAACCTCCGCGCTCCGCAGCGCCGGCGAAGCCGACCGGCCGCCGCACCAACGTCATCGTGGTGGGCGTCGACGCCTCGCTGGGCTCCGCCGACGCGGTCAGCTGGGCCGCGGACGCCTGCGAGCGCCGGCACGCCACCCTCCGCCTGGTGCACGCCTACCCGTTCTATGCGGTGCCGATCCAGCGCCCCGCCTCCACCCTCGCCGAGGAGGAGCGCGCCCCGGACCCGGAGAGCGCCGCCCTGCTGGAGGACGTCGCCCTCACCCTGCTGGCCACCCATCCGAACCTGACCATCGACCTGCGCCCGCTCCCCGGCCCCGCGGACGACGTCCTCCGGCACGAATCCGAACGCGTCCGGCTCACCGTCATCGGCGCGAACGGCAGCGGCCACATCTCGGGCGCCAACCGCCGCCCCACCCTGGGATCCGTCGCCGTCCGCGCTGTCGGCCGTCAACCCGGCCCCGGTGGCGATCATCCATCCGCACCACACCACGACCGGGCGGGGGCCTGTCGTGGTGGGTGTGGATGGCTCACCGGCCAGCGAGGCCGCCGTCGCGTTCGCCTTCCAGGAGGCCTCCGCCCGCCAGACCGACCTGATCGCGGTGCACGCCTGGCACAGCCAGCAGGCCGGTTCGGCCTACCCGGACTTCCCGACCCCCACCGAGATCACCCAGATCGAGGACGGCGAGCACGCGCTGCTCTCCCAGCGCCTGGCCGGCTGGCGGGAGACCTACCCGGACGTCGAGGTGCACCGGCGGGTCATCTTCGGGCGCTCCACCCCCGCGCTGCTGGACTTCGGGCAGAGCGCGCAGCTCGTCGCGGTCGGCAGCCGCGGCCGCGGCTACAACAGCCGGCTGCTCGGCTCCACCAGCAACGCGCTGATCCTGCAGTGCGAGTGCCCGGTCGTGGTGGCCAGCCCGCTGTCCTGCCCGTAAACCAAGCCCGAACAAAGAAGAAGCCCCGCCGGCAACGAAACCCGGCGGGGCCAACACAGCAGAAACCTCAGTCGCGTTCCCCAAGAGTCAACTCGACCCCACCGGACATCGCGGCCGCGGCGTTGTAGATGAACGCGCCCACCGTCGCCAGCGCGGTGAACAGCACGATGTTGATCGCCCCGACGATCGCGGTGATCGCGAACACCCGCGGCGCGGTGACCAGGTCGGTCTGCCCGGCCGCCACGTCGGGCGTGCTGGTCAGCGTGGAGAACGTGTCGTTGACCTTCGACCAGACGTCCATCGCGCCGAGCGTGTAGTACAGGATCCCGGTCGCGATCATCCAGACGAAGAACATCACGATCGACACGATCAGGCTGATCTTCAGCACCGTCCACGGGTCGACCCGCTTCAGCTGCAGCGACGCCAGCCGCGGCGGCCGGCGGGCCGGCTTCGACCGGCGGGCGTTCTCCGACCCGGGCCGGGGCGGCACCGTCCCGCTGGGCCGGGGACCCGGCGGCGGGCCGACGTGCTGCGGGCTGGCCAGCCCGCCGTTCCCGCCGGCGGGCGGCGCGGCTCGAAATGCGGCGTCGGCGCCAGGTCGCCGGGGGCGGCGTGCGCGCCGCCGGCAGGGACCGGACCCTCGACGACCCCCGGCTCAGTTGTCTTCGCCGACCCCGACGGCTGATTGCTGGACGTCACGAATCCACCCCGGCCGGACCGGTTGCGCCGTCAGGGGCGGGACCGACTTCGGGTTCTGCGTCGGCGTTGCGGGCGATGGCGACCAGGTTGACTCCGTCCGGCAGATTCATCAGCCGAACGCCCATCGTCTGCCGCTGTGCCTCGCCGGACCTCCGCTGCCTTGGTGCGGATGACCACGCCGTCGGACGTGATCGCGTAGATCTCGTCCATCGGTCGGACGACGAGTGCGCCGACCAGCCCACCCGCGGGTGGACACGATACGCGCGGTGAGAACGCCCTTGCCGCCTCGTCCCTGCACCGGATACTCGTCGATGTCGGTCCGCTTGGCGAAGCCGCCCTCAGTGGCGACCAAGATTTCGAGCGCCCTCGTCGCTGACGACCTCCATCGCCAGCAGCTCGTCACCGGCGTTGAACCGCATGCCGAACACCCCGGACGTGGCCCGGCCCATCGGCCGCAGCGCCTCGTCGTCGGCGTGGAACCGGATCGACATCGCCCTGCGCGCTGATCAGCAGCAGGTCGTCGCTCAGGCGAGACCAGCGCCGCGCCGATCAGCTCGTCGTCGTCGCGCAGGTTGATCGCGACGATCGCCGCCGGACCGGTTGGAGTCGAAGTCGGTGAGCTTGGTCTTCTTCACCAGCCCGTGCCTTGGTGGCCAGCACCAGGTACGGCGCCACCTCGTAGTTGCGGATCGCGATGACCTTGGCGATCGTCTCGTCCGGCTGGAACGCCAGCAGGTTCGCGACGTGCTGGCCGCGGGCGTTGCGGTTCGCCTCGGGCAGCTCGTAGGCCTTGGCCCGGTAGACCCGGCCCTTGTTGGTGAAGAACAGGATCCAGTCGTGCGTCGAGCTGACGAAGAAGTGCGCCACGATGTCGTCGGTCTTCAGCGCCGCGCCCTGCACGCCCTTGCCGCCGCGCCGCTGCGCCCGGTACAGGTCGGTCTTGGTGCGCTTGGCGTAGCCGGTGCGGGTGATCGTGACGACGACGTCCTCGCGCGGCGATGAGGTCCTCGATCGGACACGTCGCCGTCGTAGGGCACCAGCCGGGTGCGGCGCTCGTCGCCGTACTTCTCGACGATCTCGCCCAGCTCGTCGCGGATGATCTGCCGCTGCCGCCCCGGCTTGGCCAGGATGTCCTGAGGTCGGCGATCTCGCGCTCGATCTCGGCCGGCCTCGTCGATGATCCGCTGCCGCTCCAGGGCGGCCAGCCGGCGCAGCTGCAGGTCGAGGATCGCGATGGCCTGGATCTCGTCGATGTCCAGCAGCTGCATCAGGCCGCTCGCGGGCCTCGTCGGCCGACGGCGGAGCTGCGGATCAGGGCGATCACCGCGTCGAGCTGGTCGAGCGCCTTGAGCTAGGCCGCGCAGGATGTGCGACGCGCTCCTCCGCCTTGCGCAGCCGGTACTGGGTGCGCCGGACGATGACCTCGACCTGGTGGTCGACGTAGTGCGTGACGAACTGGTCCAGCCGCAGCGTGCGCGGCACGCCGTCGACGATCGCCAGCATGTTCGCGCCGAACGTCGTCTGCAGCTGGGTGTGCTTGAACAGGTTGTTCAGCACGACCTTGGCGACCGCGTCGCGCTTGAGCGTGACGACGATCCGCATGCCGATGCGGTCGGAGGACTCGTCGTTGATGTCGGCGATGCCGGCGATCCGGCCGTCCTTGGCAGCAGCGCGATCGACTCGACGAGGTTGTCCGGGTTGACCTGGTACGGCAGTTCGGTGACGACCAGGATCGTGCGGCCCTTGACGTCCTCCTCGATCGTGACCACGGCGCGCATCCGGATCGAGCCGCGGCCGGTGCGGTAGGCGTCCTCGATGCCGTCGCGGCCGACGATCAGCGCGCTTGGTCGGGAAGTCCGGGCCCGGGATGAGCTTGATGCAGCTCCTCGAGCAGTTCCTCGTCGGTGGCGTCCGGGTGGTCCAGCGCCCAGATCACGCCGGCCGCGACCTCGCGCAGGTTGTGCGGCGGGATGCGCGTGGCCATGCCGACCGCGATGCCCTCGGAGCCGTTGACCAGCAGGTTCGGGATGCGCGCCGGCAGGATGACCGGCTCGACGGTGTTGCCGGCGTAGTTGGGGACGAAGTCGACGGTCTCCTCGTCGATGTCGCGCAGCATCTCCATGGCCAGGTGCTGCAGCCGGCACTCGGTGTACCGGTAGGCGGCGGCGCGGGTCGTTGCCGGGCGAGCCGAAGTTGCCCTGCGGGTCGATCATCGGGTAGCGCAGCGACCACGGCTGGGCCATCCGGACCAGCGGCGTCGTAGAGCGCCGAGTCGCCGTGCGGGTGGTAGTTGCCCATCACGTCGCCGACGACGCGGCCGCACTTGACGTAGTTGCGGTCCGGCCGGAAGCCCGAGTCGAACATCCCGTACAGGATCTTGCGGTGCACCGGCTTGAGCCCGTCCCGCACGTCGGGCAGCGCGCGCGCCGACGATGACCGACATCGCGTAGTCGATGTAGCTGCGCTGCATCTCGGTCTGGATGTCGACGGGTTCGATGCGGTCGTGCTCTGCGGTGGTCGGGCCTGTCACGTCGAGAAACCTTCCGTGTCACATTTCCGTCACGCTGACGGGGGACATATCCACATGTGGACAGTTACTGTGCATATCTTTCGGGTGAGCCAATTGGTGTGACGCACATCTCGTCCGGACGATCAGAATCACATCGCAGGACTCTGGCCATGAACGTCAGATGTCCAGGAACCGAACGTCACGGGCGTTGCGGATGATGAACGAGCGCCGGGCCTCGACGTCCTCGCCCATCAGCACGCTGAACAGCTCGTCCGCGGTGGCGGCGTCGTCGAGGGTGACCTGGCGCAGGATCCGGTGCGCCGGGTCCATCGTGGTCTCCCACAGCTCCTTGGCGTTCATCTCGCCGAGGCCCTTGTAGCGCTGGATGCGCCTCTTCCTTGGGCAGCCGGCGGCCGGCCTGCTCACCCTCGGCGATCAGCCCGTCGCGCTCCTTGTCGGAGTAGGCGTAACTCGGCGTCGCCCTTGGTCCACTTGATCTTGTACAGCGGCGGCTGCGGCGAGGTAGACGTGCCCGTGCCTCGATCAGCGGCCGCATGAACCGGAACAGCAGGGTCAGCAGCAGCGTGCGTGATGTGCTGGCCGTCGACGTCGGCGTCGGCCATCAGCACGATCTTGTGATAGCGCAGCTTGGCCAGTGTCGAAGTCGTCGTGGATGCCGGTGCCCAGCGCGGTGATCAGCGACTGCACCTCGGTGTTCTTCAGCACCCGGTCGATGCGGGACTTCTCGACGTTGATGATCTTGCCGCGGATCGGCAGGATCGCCTGGAACATCGAGTCGCGGCACGGACTTGGCCGAGCCGCCGGCCGAGTCGCCCTCGACGATGTACAGCTCGCTGACTTCGCCGGGTCGGTGGACCGGCAGTCCGACAGCTTGCCGGGCATGCCCATCGTGTCGAGGGCGTTCTTGCGCGGCCAGGTCTTGCGCGCCTGCTGCGCGGCCTTGCGGGCGCGGGCCGCCTGGAGATCGCCTTGGTGACGATGGTTCGCCTCGGCCGGGTTGCGCTCGAACCAGTCGGCGAGCCACTCGTTGCAGACCTTCTGCACGAACGACTTCGCCTCGGAGTTGCCCAGCTTGGTCTTGGTCTGGCCCTCGAACTGCGGTTCGCCCAGCTTGATCGACACGATCGCGGCCAGACCCTCGCGGATGTCGTCGCCGGTGAGCTTTCTCCTTGTTCCTTGAGGATCTTCTTCTCCGTGGCCCATTTGTTGACGACCGTGGTGAGCGCCGCGCGGAAGCCCTCCTCGTGGGTGCCGCCCTCGTGGGTGTTGATCGTGTTGGCGAAGGTGCACCGCTCTCGGAGTAGGACTCGTTCCACTGCATCGCGACCTCGACCGACATCGGTTGTCGCGTCCTCGGCCTCGAAGCTGATGATCGACTTGTGGATCGGGTCCTTGGTGGGATTGAGGTGCCGGACGAAGTCGGCGATACCGCCCGGGTAGTGGTAGGTGATCTCCAGCGGCTTCCAGGCCTTGGTGACCTCGGCGGCGGCGGTGATCGGCTCCGCGTCGTCCCGATCTCGGCCAGATCCGCCAGGTCGCCGGTGCGCCGCTCGTCGCGCAGCACGATGGTCAGGCCCTTGTTCAGGAACGCCATCTCCTGCAGCCGGCGGCGGATCGTCTCGACGAGTACTGGTGGTCTCGAAGATCGCGTCGTCGGCCCAGAAGGTGACTGATCGTGCCGGTTCGCGTGCTCGGCGCCGCGCTGGTTGAGCGGGCCGCGGCTTCTGGTCGACGTAGGGCTGTCGTCCAGTTGTAGCCGTCGCGGTCGATCTCCACCTCGAGCCTGGTGCGACAGCGCGTTGACCACCGAGACGCCGACGCCGTGCAGGCCGCCGGAGACGGCGTAGGAGTCGCTGTCGAACTTCCCGCCGGCGTGCAGGATGGTCAGTGACGACCTCGACGGTCGGCCGCTTCTCCTTCGGGTGCATGTCGACCGGGATGCCGCGGCCGTTGTCGACGACCGCACGCCGCCGTCGGCCAGCAGGGTGACGTCGACGTGGTCGCAGTAGCCGGCCAGCGCCTCGTCGACCGAGTTGTCGACGACCTCCCAGACCAGGTGGTGCAGGCCGCGCTCACGGTCGAGCCGATATACATGCTGGGGCGCTTGCGGACCGCCTCGAGGCCCTCCAACACGGTGATGGAGGACGCGCCGTACTCGTTCTTCTTTGTTGTCACAGGTCTTCTCGTCGCTCCCGCGCTTGCTCACGGCCCGATGCAGGGACGCGAACCCACTGCCCGGGAAACACACCGGGCGGTCTGCCGCGGCGGGATCCCCGACGGCTCGCTGCATCGGGAGGTGCCCAACCGCCCCGGACGGAACGAGCTTCGCGAGTCGAATCGGAGTTGCGCTCTGATCCGGCAGCGGAGACCTCAGGGCCCTTTGCGGAGGAAACCCTCTTGAGTCTACCGGTTGAACCGCGCGGAGGGGGCCAGGCGCGGTGCCTGTGGATGCCGTGGTGTCACGATCCGGCGGATCCGATAGTGAGAGGCGCGGGCCGGTGTTCTGGGACGGTCCACGGCCGCCGTGAAAATGATCTTGCTAGGTGATCTTGGCAGCGCGCGCCGGCGGTCGCGAGTCGGGTTTGGCCGTCGCGGTATCAGCCGGCGCGGCATCGGCTCCCCAGGGACGGCCGGGCATGACGTCGGCCAGCGAATGGGTACTGACGGCCTGTCCGGTTTGTTGCGTTCGGAGCGCCTGCCACACCTGAGCCGTCCCAGGCGGTAAACACCGTCATAGAGCTACTGCTGCACCACTAGTCACACCAGTCACAGCGATTCCTGCGATTCACAGCGGTCTACCCATATCGATCGGCCCCGGGGGCACTCCGTCATGACCCAGCTTTCCTATCGTCCAGACACTCTCGACCCGGCCGTTGATGCCGCCAGTGCTGCGAACGCGCGGCTGCGGCGCGACGAGGTGCTGCGGCATGCCGTACTCCGCGACCTCGAGCGGCTCACCTCTGTTCTTGATGCGCCGGTCACCGCGGTGCGCCGGGCGGCGCTGATCGAGCATGTGACGTTCCTGACCGGCGAGCTCCGGCGGCATTGGCAGCTGCAGGACGAGCTGATCTGGCCCCGCGCGGTGGCCAACGACCCGTCGCTGGCGTCCGCGGTCGATCGGGCCCGCGACGGCCACCAGGCCGCGGCCGCGGAATGCGACGCGATGGTGACGGCCGCGGAGCAGTGGGCCCGGGTCGGCGATGCCGAGCACCGACTGCTGCTGCGGGCGGCGGTGCGCGAGGTCGCCGACGTGCTGCCGGCGGTGTTCGAGCGTGACGGTGACGTCACCGCGGTCGCGGTCGGCGGCGTTGACGAGCCAGGACTGGGCCGTCGTCGAGCGGGCCGCGGTCCGGCGGCAACGACCGACCGCGCTGGCCAGGGAGCTGTTCTGGCTGCTCGACGGGCTGGACGCCGACAGCGCCGCGGTGCTGCTGGCGGGCGTTCCGCCGCTGCGGATGTGGGTGCTGCGCAACGGGTTCAGCGGGGCGTACAACCGCGGGTCGTACCTGATGTGGGTCGGTGGTGGGCTGGGCGTGCCGGTCTGACGGGTCGTCGGGAGGCGGTCGGTCCCGGAATCGGGCGCGCAGCCTCAGCCGTAGGTGTCCCGCGGCCCGCGCCCGGACACGTGCCGGTTCCCGAACTTCCAGGACGGCGCGGCCGGCCCGCGGGCCCGGATCCGCTTCACCGACCGCTCCCCCACCTCGTCGTTGATCCGCCGGACCAGTTGGCCGGACAGCATCCGGATCTGCGTGGCCCAGGCGGTGGATTCGGCCTGCACCAACAGTTCGCCGTCCACCAGGGACACCGGCTCGCAGTGGTCGGCGACGTTCGCGCCGACGATCTGCGGCCAGCGACCGAAGATGGTCGCCTTGGTCAGGTCCGCCCCGGCGCCGGCATTGGCCACCCAGGTGCGCAGGGTGGCGCTGAGCGGCTGCGGGTCCCTGGCGTCGGGGCCGGAGCCCGACCAGCGGCGGCGCTTGAGGTTGTTCGCGGCACCTCGGCGGTGCAGTGGCGTCCTTCCCGCGGCCTTGCGACGGGCGGCGTTGCTCTCCCGGGCGGCCGACAGCGCGTCGCGGGCCAGGTCGGAGCCCTTGCGCGGCGGGAGGTCCGGTGCCGCAGGCTGGTCCGGCGACGAAGCGACCGCATCCGCGGCAGTGGTCGCAGCGGCGGTGGGTGCAGGCGCCGCCCAGTTCTTGCGAGACGGGCTCGGCGGCTGCTGTTCCACGCCGCTCATTCTGTTCCCTGCGCCCGGCTCAGCGTGCAAGAGGCCCACGGCACTGCCTGTCACCTGCGCGGACTGCACCGGCGTCACCCATTTGCCGTAGCAGTCGACGGAGCGCAAACTGAGGTCAGCAAGAGGGGGCGTCGTGGCCATCGTGCTGGGGTTCGTACCGTGGATCGTCTACTGGGTGCTGGTCGGGAACGCGCCGTTCACGGTCGCGGTGAGCGTCGCGTTCGCCATCACGGTGCTCATCGAGGTGCTGCACCGGCTGCGCAAGGAACGCGCGCACAGCCTGGAAGTCGGCAACCTCGCGGTGTTCGCGGTGCTGACCGTCGCGGCCTTCACCGTGCCGACCGACGTGCTGGAACGCTGGCTACAGCCACTGAGCAGCGCCGGACTGTTCCTCATCGCCCTGGTCGGCGTGCTGACCGGACACCCGTTCGTCAGGGAATACGCCGAGGACTCCGTCGACGAGGCCACCGCGCGCAGCGAAGGCTTCAAGTCGGTGACGGACGCGATGACCTGGATGTGGGTCGCCGCGTTCGGCGTCATGTTGGTCTCCACGCTGATCCCGCCCATCGTCGACGGTGACGCCACCATCCGGGACATGGAGAACCCGCTCTCCATCCTGTGTTACTGGGTCATCCCGTTCACCGTTCTCGGCGTCGCGGGCGCGGTCTCCGCGGTCTTCCCACCATGGTTCGAGAAGCGGTCGGCGGCAGTCGACCAGCGGTCCGCGGTGCATCCCGCCGTGGTTCCTCAAGCCCCGCCGGCCACGGACGTAGCCACCGACGGTGTCCGCATCGAGGTCCCGGTGGACAGCCGGATGGACGAGCCCTTCGAGGTTTCCATCGACCTGTCCGCCGCAGGGAAGCCGCACCCCACATCGGCGACCGTCACCACCTCTGGCCAGGACCTCTATGGCCACCGCTGGCGGTCGCAGGCCGAGTTGGTCGTGCCTGCGTCCGGTGTCGTCGATCTGGCCAGCACGATCCCGACAGCCGAGTCGGACTGGACCACGGCGGACGCCGGCGCTCCGATTTGGGCGATGACGTTCGCCGACGAGGACGCCGTTCCCGAAATCTTCGTCGCCCCGACCGCACCGTGGCAGGTGACGATCGAGGTCCACGCGGCCGGCGGGGTGGTCGCCCGGCGCACCGTGCTGCGCCGCGGCGCCGATCCCGGGGTCCGGTTCGAGCCGACCGACATCGACGGGTTGGCCGGGATGCTGGTGGTGCCGGCCGGCGACCCTCCGGCCGACGGTTGGCCCGCTGTCGCCTGCTTCGGCGGCTCGGAGGGCGGCTACGAATCGCAGCTCGCCGGCGCCGGGCTGCTCGCCTCGCACGGTTATGCCGCGCTGGCGCAGGCCTGGATCTCGAGCACGGACGCCGAAGCCGGCATCAGCCGAATACCGCTGGAACGATTTGCCGCGGCGCTGCGGCTGCTGGCCGACCGGTCCGAGGTGGATCCGACACGTGTTGCGGCGATGGGCCTCTCGCGGGGCTCCGAGGGATTGCTGGCCACCCTGGCGCACGGCCTCGCACCGGCGCCGCGGGCGGTCATCCTGGTCAGTCCGAGCTCGGTGAGCTGGCAGGCGATGGGCGCGGCCGGCGAGATCCCGGACACCGGGTCGTGGACCGCCGCCGGGATGCCGGTGCCGTGGCTGCCTGTGGCCAGCGGCGTGCTGATGCGTCAGTTGGTGCGGAACGCCTGGACCGTCGGCCGGGACGCCGCGCACCGCCGGCCGTCACTGCTGCGGGTGCGGCCGGCGTACGAGAATTCGTTGGCCACCATCGCCTCCGCCGTCGTCAACGACGGCGGCAGCGTCCGGGCGACCGGCACCGTTCCGCGCGCTGCCGGGAGCGACGCTCTGCTGGACGCCACGACTGTCAATTCCCCGTTGCTGATGCTCTGCGGCACCGACGATCAGGTCTGGCCGGCGGGACCGATGGCCGCCACCCTGGCGGCGCAACGGCACGCGGCAGGATGCGATGGGGACGACGAGCTCGTGGTGTACTCCGGCGCCGGCCACCTGATCCGGCTCGGCCTGCTGCCCACGGATGCGCAGTGGACCGGTGGCATCGCGCTCGGTGGCAGCCGGGAGGGTCAGGCGCGCGCCCAGGCCGACGCGACCACCCGCGTCGTGGCGTTCCTGGGCAAGCACACCGCGGCGGTCACCGCGGCACAGGGCTCAGCCGCCGTTTGACGGCACGGCCTCTGCGGTCACTCCCTCGTCGGTGACCGAGAGCCGGACCCCGCCGAGCGCCTCGGGCACGTCACCGGTGACGGCGGCCGTCATCACCACCTGCTCGGCGTCGGCGACCAGCGCGGCCAGCCGGTCCCGCCGGGTGGTGTCCAGCTCGGCGAAGACGTCGTCCAGCACCAGGATCGGGTCCACCCCGTCGCTGCGGAGCAACGCGAACGAGCCGAGCCGCAGGGCCAGCGCGAACGACCACGACTCGCCGTGCGAGGCGTAGCCCTTGGCCGGTCCGTTGCCGAGCACCAGCTCGAGGTCGTCGCGGTGCGGGCCGACCAGCGAGATGCCGCGGTCGAGTTCGTTCTGCCGGACCCGGATCAGCTCGGCCAGCATGGAGTCCCGGAGCGCGTCGATCCCGGCGTGGGAACAAGGTCCGGGAACAGGGTCCGAGGCGGCGTCGGCGGCCGGATCGTCACCACCGTCCGGGATCGGCACCGTCCCGCGGTACACCAGCCCGACCGCGTCGCCGGCCCCGGCCAGGTCCGCGTACGCGGCCGCGACGTGCGGCCGGAGCTCGGCGATCAGCGCCAGCCGGGCGTGCACCAGCTCGGCGCCGGCGGTGGCCAGGTGCTCGTCCCAGACGTCCAGGGTGGCCAGCTCGCCGCCACCGCGGCGGGCCAGCCCGGCCGTCTTGAGCAGGGCGTTGCGCTGCTTGAGCACCCGGTCGTAGTCGGCGCGCACGCCGGCCATCCGCGGCGCCCGCATGATCAGCACGTCGTCGGTGAACCGTCGCCGTTCCGCGGGGTCGCCGCGGACCAGCGCGAGGTCCTCCGGCGCAAACAGCACCGTGCGCAGCACCCCGAGCAGGTCGCGGGCCCTGGTCAGCGGCGCCCGGTTGATCCGCGCCCGGTTGGCCCGGCCGTTGTTGATCTCGATCTCCAGCAGCAGCTCGCGGTCATCGGAGACCACTGCCGCCCGCACCACGGCGTGGTCGGCGCCGCGCCGGATCAACGGCGCGTCGGTGGCCACCCGGTGCGAGGACAGCGTGGCCAGGTAGCCGAGGGCCTCGACCAGGTTGGTCTTGCCGGTGCCGTTCCGGCCGATCAGCACGTTGACGCCGGGCTGCAGCGGCACCTCCGCGGACGGCCAGGAGCGGTAGTCGAGCAGCGAGAGATGGCGGGCGAACACGCCTCAGCTGATCGGGACCGGCGCGGTGGAGCCCTCGTGGCCCATCGCGTGCCCACCGAACTGGTTCCGCAGCGCGGCCACCACCTTCATCGCCGGCGAGTCCTGCTGCCGGGAGGCGAACCGCGCGTACAGCGCCGCGGTGATCACCGGCAGCGGCACGGCGTGGTGGATGGCGGCCTCGATGGTCCACCGGCCCTCGCCGGAGTCCTGCGCGTAGGGCCGGATCTCCGCCAGCCCCGGGTCCTTGTCCAGCGCCCTGACCAGCAGGTCCAGCAGCCAGGACCGGATCACCGTGCCCTGCTGCCAGGACGCCATCACCGCGTCCGGGTCGGTCACCATGTCGGCGGCCTTGAGCAGCTCGTACCCCTCGCCGTAGGCCTGCATGATGCCGTACTCGATGCCGTTGTGGATCATCTTGGTGAAGTGCCCGGCACCGACCGGGCCGGCGTGCACGAACCCGCTGTCGCCGGGCGGTTTGAGCGCGTCGAAGATCGGCTGGGCCAGCGCCACTGTTTCGGTCTCCCCACCGACCATCAGCGCGTAGCCCTCGGACAGGCCCCACACGCCGCCGGACACCCCGACGTCGAGGTACCGGATCCCCTTGGGCTGCAACGCCGCCGCGTGCAGCTGGTCGTCGGTGTACCGGGAGTTGCCGCCGTCGATGATGACGTCGCCGGACTCCAGCACCTCGGCCAGGTCGGCGACGGTGGCCCGGGTCGGCTCGCCGGAGGGCACCATCACCCACACCACCCGGGGCGTGCTGCAGCGCGGCCGCCAGCGCCGGCAGCGAATCGACGGTCCGCGGGCTGGCCGGGGCGCGGTCGTAGCCGACCACCTCGTGACCGGCGGCGCGTAGCCGCTCGGCCATGTTGCCGCCCATCTTGCCGAGCCCGATCAGGCCGATCTGCATGCTGGGTTCCTTCCGCTCGATCGCCGTTCCGGCAGTCCGACGGCCGCGCGCCCGCGCAACGGCTGGGGGCTCCGGGCCGATGGTCAGCCCGGCAGCCGGGCGGGCATCACCAGGTAGCGGTACGCCGGCGCCTCGGTTGCCGCGCCGTCGGAGTCCGCGGACCCGGCCTCGTCGCCGGTCACCGGCAGCAGCAGCGCCGGCCGGGACGGGGTGGTGAACGCCAGCCGCACCGAGTTCGAGCGCAGCACGCCGAGCCCGTCCAGCAGGTACGACGGGTTGAACGCGATCAGCAGCTCAGCGCCGTCCGCGTCGACCTGGAGTTCCTCCTCGGCGCGACCCTCGTCATCGCCGCCGGCGGTCAGCGTCAGCGAGCCGTCGCCGATCTGCATCCGCAGGTGGTGACCGCGATCGGTGACCAGCGCGACCCGCTTGATCGAGTCGCCGAGCTCGCCGACCGGCACGTCGACGGTGGTGGTGTGGCTGGTCGGCAGCAGCGAGCGGTACTTGACGAACTCGACGTCCAGCAGCCGGACCGTGGTCCGCCGGCCCGCGGCCTGCAGTCCCAGCAGCCCCTCGCCCAGCGAGATGGTGACGTCCGATGCGCCGCCCAGGGTCTTCGCGGCGTCGGCCAGCGTGCGGGCCGGCACCAGCACCGCGGTCGAGACGTTGGGCGAATCCGGCGACCACTGGAGCTCACGCACGGCCAGCCGGAACCGGTCGGTGGCCGCCAGGGTCAGCCGATCGCCCTCGATCTCGACCCGGATCCCGGTCAGCATCGGCAGCGTGTCGTCGCGGCCGGCGGCGATCGCGGTCTGCGCGACGGCCTCGGCGAAGGTGGCCGCGTCGACGGTGCCCGATGCGCCCGGCATCTCCGGCAGCGGCGGGTAGTCCTCCACCGGCATGGTCGGCAGGGTGAACCGGGCCGACCCGCCGACGATGGTCACCCGCGGCCCGTCGACGGAGAAGTCCACCGGCTTGGCCGGCAGCGCCCTGGTGATCTCGGCCAGCAGCCGGCCGGAGACCAGCACCCGGTCGGCGGACGGCTCGCCGTCGGCATCGTCGTCCAGGGCGTCCACGGTGTCGACCGAGATCTCGGCGCGGGTGGACACCTCGTAGTCGAAGCCGGCGACGGTCAGCGTCGATCCCCGCACCTCGAGCAGGATCCCGCCCAGCACCGGGACCGGAGGCCTGGTCGGCAGCGACTTGGCCACCCACGCGACAGCGTCGGCGAGATCGTCGCGGGCGACACGGAACTTCATGGACAAGACCTCCTGGGAACGCGGCGGTGGCCGCGTTGTGGTGCTGAACCCTGCTGGGCTGATGGCGAGCGGGTGCCGCCGGCCGGCACGCTGACGGATCGCCGACCGGAGTCGATGACGTTCAGATGCGGTCGGGTGGACCGGCAAAACCCCCAGCTGCTGATGTTCTAGCTCGGGCTCACACCGTACGACCAAAAGTTCCTGGCGTCACGCCGGGGTCCCGTGCTGTTCGCCGCCCGGTCCGCGCCGGTCGCTCTTGCGTCACGGAGTGGTTCGGGGCCGCTTCTGGCGGACCAACCGGCGGTCGAGCCGTTCATCCCCAGGGTTACAAGAAAGAAGAGCTCTTGGAGAGATAAAACCAACAGCAGTAGTAGGTGGTGTTGATGGTGTGGACAGTGGGTGGCCGCCGCAGGCCAGTAGGCGTGTCGGCGCGGTGGACAGGGCTGGGAGCGTCCCTGGACCGATCCGGCGGGCGGTGGATGAAACTCGGATCCGTGTGGTTATCCCCGAGTCATCCCCATTTGTCCCCAGAGTTATCCACAGGGTGTGCATCGTTAGCGCCGCGTCGTGACCGTTTCGTGACCGGGGTACGCCCAAAACCGCAGGATCCACCGGCGGTGGACGGCTGCGGTGCGGAAAATCCCGGGCTGGTGCAAAGTTCACCCGTCCGGGCGGCGGATCAGTGCCGCATCCGGTCGCGGATCCGGGCAGTCAACTCCTGGACGTGGTCGTAGGTCTGCCGGCGTTCGGCCAGCTCGGCCCTGATCTTCTTGGCGGCGTGCATGACCGTGGTGTGGTCGCGGTTGCCGAACGTCTGGCCGATCTTGGGCAGCGTCAGGTCGGTGAGTTCGCGGCACAGGTACATGGCGATCTGCCGGGCGAAGGCGATCTGCTTGGTCTTCACCGGTCCGCAGAGCTCGTCCAGGGTCACCGCGAAGTACTCGGCGGTGACGGCCATGATGGTGGCCGCGTCGATGTCGTTGGCCACCGGATCGCGGATCAGGTCGCGCAGCACGATCTGGGCCAGCGAGAGGTCGACGGTCTGCCGGTTCAGCGACGCGAACGCCGTCACCCTGATCAGCGCGCCCTCGAGCTCGCGGATGTTCCGCTCGATCCGGCTGGCGATGAACTCCAGCACGTCGTCCGGGGCGTTCATCCGGTCCAGCGCGGCCTTCTTGCGCAGGATGGCGATCCGGGTCTCCAGCTCGGGCGGCTGGATGTCGGTGGTCAGCCCCCATTCGAACCGGGTCCGCATCCGGTCCTCCAGGGTCTCCAGCCGCTTGGGCGGGCGATCGGAGGAGATGACGATCTGCTTGTTGGCGTTGTACAGCGTGTTGAAGGTGTGGAAGAACTCCTCCTGGGTGCCTTCCTTGCCCTCCAGGAACTGGATGTCGTCGACCAGCAGCACGTCGACGTCGCGGTAGCGGCGCTGGAAGGCAACCTTGCGGTCGTCACGCAGCGAGTTGATGAAGTCGTTGGTGAACTCTTCGCTGGAGACATACCGGACCCGCATGCCGGGGAACAACCGCTGCGCGTAGTGCCCGATGCCGTGCAGCAGGTGCGTCTTGCCCAGTCCCGACTCGCCCCAGACGAACAGCGGGTTGTAGGCCACCGCCGGCGCCTCGGCCACCGCCACCGCGGCCGCGTGCGCGAACCGGTTGGACGCGCCGATGACGAACGTCTCGAAGGTGTACTTCTCGTTCAGCCGGGTCTGCGACGGGTTCGGCGGGCCGGCGTCGCGCCGGTCGTTGAAGGTCGGCCAGATCTCGGTGACGGTGGCGAGGGCGTCGGCCTCCTCGTCACCCTCGTCGTCCAGCGAATCCAGATCGTCGACGTCCCGCAGGTCGGGCCCGAGGGCGCCGTCGAAGCCCACCGGCGTCATCGCACCGAACTGCTCGCCCGCGTTGGCTCGACCAGGCCGCCGTCCCCGAGGTAGGAACCGGGCGCGAACCGATCGGTGCGGTCGACGACCCGCTGCCGGTCGGCGCCGTTCGTCGTGGCAGTGGTCGAGGAGGTGAGCGGACCGACGGACTGCTCGTCGCTGACCGTGACGGCCAGGCTGATCTGCAGATTGAGGTGTCCGGACAGCGCGGTGGTGATCGGCTCGCGCAGGATCCGCTCGATGGCTTCCTTGGCGAAGTCGGTCGGCGCGGCGAGCAACGCGGTGGTGCCGAGCAGCCCGACCGGCTGGGTGAGGGAGAGCCAGGCTCGTTGCTGCTGGCTCAGTGTCGGCGCCAGATCCGTCACGACGTTCCGCCACACCGGCGTCAATCGGTCGTCCGAATCCTCGACGATCACTCGGTGTTCCCCCTCGCGCCTATGGGCCCCCGTCGGCCGTCCACAGAACTTATCCACAGATGTGGACTAGTGGGGAACGGCAACGGCCCGCGCCGCCGAGAAGCCGCGGCGCCGCGGAATAGTCGCTCCGGGGGACTCGGTGGTTCCGAGTCGTGCGAGGCGGACGCTAACAACTTTCCTGCACTTCCCACAAGACCACGCGGCCCGCAAGCACCTCCGTCGGCGTGTCGCGCGGCTCCCCGGATAGTCTGCGGTAGCGGCCCGCAGTCCGCGAGTTTGACCGTCCCACCTGACGGTCCGTACCCTGAACTTCGTCGGCTCGGTCCGGCCGTTTCGTGCTGTCCGTGAACCGTGGTGCAGATCCATCGTTGGATGTGTCCGGGTAGGGCCGGTTGTCGAACGGTCAGTCAGGCTGGCAGCGGGACAGTGTCAACGGGCGCAGACCACTGCGTCGAACGATCTCAGGTACCCGGCAGCGGGCACCGAGGCAAGCATTGATCGGCAGGCTTCACCCGAGATCGATGCGGTACCAGCGGCTTTCAGTAGGACTTTCGGAGCCGTCAGTAGTGACGCTCACCAGCCTGTGGTGAGCGAGCAGCACCCCAGCAGTTGACGACAGTGGAGAGATACCCGTGAGCAAGCGCACCTTTCAGCCCAACAACCGTCGCCGGGCCAAGACGCACGGCTTCCGCCTGCGGATGCGGACCCGCGCCGGCCGCGCCATCCTGGCCGCCCGTCGCCGTAAGGGCCGCGACGAGCTGTCGGCCTGACCGGCAGCCCGGCACCCTGACCCCATCGGCACCGGCCAACGACAGGACGATGTGCTACCCGTCGGCAGTCGCCTCCGAGGCGCACCCGAGTTCGCAGCGGTGATCCGCTCCGGGCGCCGGGCCGGTACCCGTCGTCTCGTTGTCCATGTCCTCGGCAGCGCGCGGGAGGATTCGCCGCGCGCTGGCTTCGTCGTCTCCGCGAAGGTGGGTAACTCCGTGGTCCGTCACCGGGTGACGCGCCGCCTGCGACCCCTGGTGCGCGACCACCTCAGCAGGTTGGCGCCCGGCACCGACGTCGTCATCCGTGCGCTGCCGGCGGCCGCGGCCGCGACCAGCGCCGAACTCGCCGCCGATCTGAGGTCCGGCCTCGCCTCGGCGCAGCGTCCCCGGCACAGCCGGGGCCCGGTCCGTCCGTCGACCCCGCTGCTCCAGGACGTCCGATGAACGGATCCGAACCGACTGCGCTGCGCCGACCGCTGCTGGTCCGCGTCGACCGCTGCCGTCCCGGCCAGGGCCTCCCTGCCGGCGCTGGTGCTGATCGCGCCGATCCGCTTCTACCAGCGGTTCATCTCCCGTTACACCCCGCCGAGCTGCCGGTACTACCCGTGCTGCAGCAGCTATGGCATCACCGCACTGCGCACCCGCGGCGCCCTCGTCGGGACCGCGCTGACGGTGTGGCGGTTGTTGCGCTGCAATCCGTGGAGCGAGGGTGGAATCGATCATGTGCCGCTGACCGGTTGGCCGCGCCGGGAACGCGACGCGCCCGCCGGGAGTTCCACAAGCGTTCCGCATGCGGACGGGCAGGATCCGTCGCGTCCCGCCGATGTTGGCCAGGTGGAGTCCCTCGTGGGCGCCGGCATCGACCACACCCACCCAGTACCTGACTGCACCAGCGATGCGCCGCCATCCGTGGCCGTTCATCCGACGATCGGGAGATCTGCCGCGTGACGTTCAACTTCTTCTCGCTGGACTACATCTACTACCCGATCTCCGGGATCATGTGGGTCTGGCACAAGGTCTTCGGGGCCGTGCTCGGGCCGAACAACGTCTGGTCCTGGGTGCTGTCCGTCGTCTTCCTGATCTTCACGCTGCGCGCCATCCTCTTCAAGCCGTTCATGAAGCAGATGGATTCGCAGCTCAAGATGCAGGCGATCCAGCCCGAGATGAAGAAGATCCGGGAGAAGTACAAGGACGACAAGCAGCGGTTGTCCGAAGAAATGATGAAGCTGAACAAGGAGGCCGGGGTCAACCCCCTGGCGTCCTGTTTGCCGGCGTTGATCCAGGCGCCCGTCTTCATCGGTCTGTTCCACGTGCTGCGGATGTTCCAGCCGGTGGAGAACCCGCCCGGCGTGTGGGCATTGCGCGGGCAGGTCTACTTCTTCGGCTCGGAGGACGTGCAGTCCTTCGCGAACGCCAAGCTGCCCGGTGGCGCTCCGATCATCGGCTTCATGACGATGCCCGACGGGCAGCTGGAGTTTCTGAACGGCGTCCGCGAGGCGATCATCTGGTGGGGCGTGCCCCTGATGATCATGGCGGGCATCGCCACCCACCTGACCAGCCGCCGATCCGTCGCCCGTCAGCGCGAGATGAACATCGACGCGTCCGCGAACCCGCAGACCGCGATCATGAACAAGCTGATGCTCTACTTGTTCCCGCTGTTCGTGGTCGTCGGCGGACCGTTCTTCCCGCTGGCCATCCTGTTCTACTGGCTGGCCAACAACTCCTGGACCTTCGGTCAGCTGTGGATCGCGCACCGGATGCAGGACAAACGAGCGCTGGCCGCCAGCCAGGTGGTCGAAGAGGCCAAGCAAGCCGCGACGTTCAGCAAGCCGCTGCCCGGTGCGAAGCCGCGAACCGCGGCCGGCCGGCCGGTCATCGAGCCCTCCAAGATCGCTCCCACCGGTAACGGCAGCGCTGACGGTGGCTGCTGCTGGTGGCGGTGGTGGGTGCTGCTGGAGCCGGTGCTGCTGCCGCTGGCGCGGCGGGTGCCGCAGCGGCAGGGAACGGCTCGGGTGGGGCCACCACGTCCGCCAAACCGCCGCCCGGCGCCAGACCGCAGCGACCACCGGGTCAGGCGCCGAAGAAGAAAAAGAAGACCGGCCGGCGCTGAGCTTCCAGTCGCGCGGGTTGGTGGCGCGGGACGCGGATCGGTCGACGTCGCGTCCGCCGCCCGCCCGCTGGTTCGCCCGGTCCTGTGACGCCGAGGGGCGTCGCCGAGAGCCTGTATTGCCAGCATGTACGCAGAGGAAGAAGTGACGTCGATGAGCGAGAACGTGACCACCGTGGTGGACCACGAACCTGATCCGTCGGAGGTTGACTCGGCGACCGGATCCACGGCCGCAGATGCGGATGACTCGCCCGGCAGCGGCGCGCTGAGCCGTCACGATCTGCTGGTGGCCGAGGGTGACGCGGCCGGCGATTACCTCGAGCGGCTGCTCGACATCCTGGACTTCGACGGCGACATCGACCTGGACGTCGAGGGCGAGCGTGCGGTGGTCTCGATCATCGGCGAGGGCGACGTCGACCGACTGGTGGGCGACCACGGTGAGGTGCTGGACGCGCTGCAGGAGCTGACCCGGCTGGCCGCGATGGCCGAGACCGGCCAGCGGTCGCGGCTGATGCTGGACATCGCCGGCTACCGGGCGCGCCGGCGGGCCGAGCTCAGCGAGCTCGGCCGGACCACCGCGGAGACCGTCGCCAGCACCGGCGAGTCCGTCCGGCTGGCGGCGATGAACCCGTTCGAGCGCAAGGTCGTGCACGACGCCGTCGGCCTGGTGGCCGGGGTGAGCTCGTCGAGCGAGGGCGAGGAACCGCAGCGGCGGGTCGTGGTCAGCCGCGACGCGTAAGTCGCCGGCTTGGCTCAGGCTCGGCGGGTGGGGCGCGCATGTGAGCGTCCTGGCTGGTTTTGCCCGTCGGTGGCGGCGGCGCTGCGGTCTTGGACGTTCTGCAGCCGCCGTCGCTGTCGCCCTCGCGTCGAGTGCTGTGCTGCAGTCATCGGTCGAAGATGCCTTGGGCCTACGGATGATCAAGAGCTGCGGCCCTTTGGTGTTGTGGCGCGACCTCAGATGTCCGCGGATGTTGATCATCCGATGGCTTGCTGCCCCGGCAAACAGGTTCGTCCTGGCCGTAGGTGGCGATGGACGTCGCGCGGGTTGGCGGCTCCCCGGATGATCAACGTTGCTGGCCCGTTGAGGTTGTCCCGCGACCTGAGAAGGCCAAAGGTCTTGATCATCCGCCGGGGGCCGACGGGCGAGGCCGCGCGGTGGGTGACGTTGCTCGGGAACGCGCGTGTGGTCGGAACCTGAGACGACCGGGGCGGCGGTCGCATCGTTACCTTTGCCGGGCAGATCGGTCTGATCGCGGCGACGGTCGGGCAGCCTTCGCGACGCCTCGCTGAGGATGCGCTGAGCGACGGTCGGCGCCGAGGGTGGCGGTGGTCCGCGGATGATCAAGGTTTGCGGCCCTTTGGTGTTGTGGCGCGACCCCAGATGTCCGCGGATGTTGATCACCCGGTGGTCCTGGCTGCCGCGGCAAACAGGTTCGTCCTGGCCGTAGGTGGCGATCGAGGTGCGGGCGCGCGGCGTCCTGGAACAGAGCTCCGCCGGATGATCAACGTTGCCGGCCCTCTGGGGTTGTCCCGCGACCTGAGAAGACCAAAGGTCTTGATCATCCGCCGGGGGCCGACGGGCGAGGCTGCGCGGTGGGTGACGTTGCTCGGGAACGCGCGTGTGGTCGGAACCTGTACGACCGCATCCGGGGCGGCGGTCGTGTGCCGGGCAGATCGGTCTGATCGCGGCGACGGTCGGGCAGCCTTCGCGACGCCTCGTTCAGGATGCGCTGAGCGACGGTCAGCGCCGAGGGTGGCGGTGGTCCGCGGATGATCAAGGCTTGCGGCCCTTTGGTGTTGTGGCGCGACCTCAGATGTCCGCGGATGTTGATCACCCGGTGGCTTGCTGCCCCGGCAGGCGAGGTCGTCGGCACTGTTGTGTGGCGGCGGGTCGCTCGGTTTTGGGGGCTTCCTCGGGTGATCAACGTTGCTGGCCCGTTGAGGTCGTCCCGCGACCTGGGAAGGCCTCAGGTCTTGATCATCCGGCGAGGACGGCAGGGGCTGGGCTGGTTCTCGATGACGCGCCAAACAGTTCGCCGGCGTTGCTTCCGCTCGTCGGTGTTGGCCGCGCTGAGCACACGCGTGAGGCCATCGTTGCGCACCGATGTTTGCCGCTGCACATCGACGAAATGGTCTACGTGGGTCGCGGATGCTGATCCTCGAAGTAAGTGGGGCGATTCGGTGACGAGACCTCAGACGTGGGCGTGGGGTCGCTGGATGACCAATGTGCGGCGGGGTGGCCGGCCGCCGTCCCCTGATGAGGCCGCAGACATGGCTACAGCTATGAAGGCGGGTATGGAGTCACTGGATGACGATTGGGCGGCGGGGTGGCCGGCCGTCGCTGATGAGGCCGCACACATGGCTGCAGCGGTGATCGCGGGTATGGGGTCACTGGATGACGATCGGGCGGGGGTGGGGGCCGACGCTGATGAGGCCGCACCGTTGGGTACAGCGATGATGCCGGGGGGTGGAGTCTCGGACGACGACCGGGCTGCGGGGAGTGGGCGCGGACGCCGATGAGACCTCAGGCGTGGGTACGGCGATGATGTCGGGTGTGGAGTCTCTGGATGACGAGCGGGCTGCGGGACTGAGTGCTGGCGCCGATCAACGATCTGCTGTCGTCGACGCAATTGATGCTGGCCTCGGGACGGAGGCCGAGGTCGTCACCACGGCGGGTGCCGAACCTGCCGAAGCCGCGTCTCGATCCCGTGCCGACGTAGGCCCAGTTGACGCGGGGCCTGGCCCTGAGGCCAGGGTTTCGACCGAAGCGAGTGTGGAACCCGTCGGCGACCGACCCGAGGCCGAACCAGCTGCCGCGGTCGTCGTTTTCGGTGAGCGCGTCGTTCTGGCCCGACGATATGTCGCCGCCCTCGCAACGGACGGGATCATCCGAGGTCTCATCGGGCCGCGGGAGGCCGGGCGGTTGTGGTCCCGGCATGTGTTGAATTCCGCGGTGATCGCCGGCTTGGTCGAGCCGGGAGCGCGGGTTGTCGACGTTGGCAGCGGCGCCGGTCTGCCTGGCATTCCCCTCGCCATCGCCCGACCTGACTGCCGCGTCGATCTGGTCGAGCCGCTCGACCGCCGCGCCCAGTTCCTGCGGGAGATCGTCGAATCGCTCGGGCTCGACAACTGCAGAGTGGTGCGTGGCCGCGCGGAGGACGTGGTGGCCGACTGTGGCGGCGCGCAGGTGGTCACCTCCCGAGCGCTCGCCCCGCTGCACCGGGTTGCCGCCTGGTCCGCTCCGTTGATCGCCAGAGGCGGCTGGATGCTCGCGATGAAGGGTGAATCGGCTGCGGAAGAGTTGGCGCGGGATCGGGAGGCGCTCACCGCCGCGGGTTTGATCGATGCCGAGGTGACGACCGTCGGCGCCGGGATCGTGGACCCGCAAACAGTGGTGTGTGGCGGCCCGTCGTGGTGCGGACACGCCGAAGTCCGCCAGCAAGTCGCGGAGGCCGAGAAAGCCGCCCAAGGATTCACGAGAATCCCGACCGGGGCGGCGTGAGTCGCGGTAGTGCAGAGCCGCCCCACCTTCATCGCATTGACCGGTTCGCATCCGACTTGCGACTGGAAGCTGTCAAACGGCGGTCACAGCGAGCATGTGCTGGCAACCAGGTCAGTCCCCCGAATTGCCGTCGCATGTGCGGATGAGAGCTATCGGTGAAGGTCGGGGTGCGCGTCGGCAGATGCTGGCGTAGCAGGGAGAGTGCTTGCTGGTGAACAGTTGTCGTGGCGATGATCGCGCACCCTTGCTGGGTTGTGCGATCCTGCCGAAGCTGGAATTCAGAGAGGCGGACACCCGAGAGCGGCGGTCTCTCAGACCGATCTGCATCGGGCAGCGCGACCGCGGTGGCGCCCACGATGTTTCGTCACCGTGACGTTTCGTGTCCGTTTCGAACTATTTGTCGAGAGCCAGTTCCCCACCGTTTCATGGGGTTCGCGTGTTCCGATTGCACGACGCTCGCCGACTTCGTCGCGTCCGACGAGCAGCGAATCGGCAGCGAGCAAGGATCCGAGCCTGAACCCCCAGACCAGCACACCCATGGAGGCGCCGAGGGTCGAGTGCGCCACCGACCTCAGTGATCTGTCCAATTGAGGCGGTCGTCGGCTCTTCGGTGGACAGATCCGCCTGGACGGAGCAAGGCGAATGCGGTCGTGGTCGGAGGTGGGGAGTCGTCGCGTCGACGGTCTGTCATGTGGAGCTTTTGGTGGGTAACGTCCTGGACCACGATCGATTGGACGTCGGCTGTGCGCCCGCCGTGGGCGGCTGACTGTCCGGGACCCTCATCGTCGCGAGCGCGCGGAATGCCGCGTCGTTGCGCCGATCGGAGCGACGCGTTCGCCCTCCCGCCGAGGCGCCCTCGGCGCTCTCATCTCGGTCGACAGTGGCGCGCCGGGAGGTCGTGAGCGGCAGGCCAACGTTCGCCCGCCGGACGGGTCGCGGCATGAGATCGACACGGTCGGTCACGTCGCCAGTGGCCCGAGTGCGCTGTGTTTCACGTGATGGTGTGCCGGTCCGGCAGGTCGTCGGCGCAGGGCTCCGCGACTTGGGCCCGGCGACGGAGAGTTG
Organism: uncultured Actinomycetota bacterium; assembly: GCA_963709895.1. GTDB lineage: Bacteria > Actinomycetota > Actinomycetes > Mycobacteriales > Nakamurellaceae > Nakamurella. The sequence continues at coordinate 450,189 of CAVPYD010000030.1, forward strand.
GGCCGGACGTGGGCCCGACCCCGGCCAGACACCCGGACACGTCTCGGGTGCAATCCGGAGCGCCCTTCGTCCCGCGGCTGGGCGGTCTGGAGTGGTCGGACAATGTGTCGACGATCCACGTGGTGGCTCATCTGGCCGTGGCGAACATGGTGGAGATTCCATTGCCGTCGACGTGGCAACGACCGATATTGCCCGCGAGTCAGGGACTCAGGTGCGTCGCCAGGCGCTCGCCTGAATTCGCACCGTCGGGAGTAGCGCACTCGGCGGGATGGAGCGAGCGACAGCCCGACGGCTCGGACGACTGGCGGTGGGTGCCGGCGCGTAGTTCGCATCCTTCGGCGGATTCCAGGCGCGGTCGGGTCGTTTGGGATGGTTGCTCCGGCCGGTGCTGGCTGGACGAGTCACGTCGGTCGCCGAATGGTTCCTGGTCTGGCTTGGGTGAGTTGGCTGCTCGCGAGGGTGCGTGGGCGGCCTCGACCGCCGGGAATGGCCGGCAGCGGGAGTGACTGGGATTCGTCTGCCGAAGCCCCATCGGCAGTGGGTCTCACCGCGGGCGGCTGAAGGCGTAATTGGATGGTCGGCGGAACCCCAGTTGACGAGGTGGATCGACATAAAGGCGTGGTGCTGATCGTCGATGCCGGCCGGAGCACCGAGGCTTGCGCTGATCGACTTTCGTGGCATTTGCATCGCCGCAGGAGCAACGGATGGGTCCGATTCGCAAAGGTGCGGCAGACGGCGGCTCATTATGGCTGTGGAAGGCGAACGTCGCCGTCGATGGGTTGTTTCACGTGAAACATGGTCCGGCGAATGCATCGATCTACTTAGAGGAGGCCTGTCACCGATCTGCATTCCCAGATGGCACGGCGATCAGTGCGCCCGCATTCGGCGAAATCGGCATACCCGTGGCCTTCGGCCCGGCCAGACGTGCGACCGACATCTCGGTCAGAAGGTGCGGCGCACTCCAGGGCCGTGTTGGTCGCCGGCTCGGCAATGGCGCCAAACTGACTGCATGCAGCATTGTCCGGGTGCCCGTCGGCTCCGGCCAGGCGAAATCGGAGTGCCCGGAACTCGGTGACGGCCGGGCACCCGGTTCAAAGGGCGTGGCCTGCAGCAAAACTTGCGGCTGACCGACGCGGGGGTCCGATCCGTGCCGCGGCCGACCGGACCGGGGCTCTGAGGTGCGTCGGCACCACCCGGCGGCGACGGAAAAAGCAGCCCAGCCGATGCCGCGCCCGGCCAGCGCGAATGGGCGGGGCTGCGGGTGATCACCATGCCGCGCCGGTTGGCAGCGCGTCAGGGGCACCAAGGCCGACGGTATCCACCATTGTTCGCATTGCGTGTCTGCTGCGCTCCGCCGGAATCTGAGTTTCCGGGCCCGAGATACGGGCTCGCCTTCGGGGGTTTCACGTGAAACATAATCGGATGAAGCATCGATCCTCCGTGGTCCACAGCGGTGCAGTGCGTGAACCTGGCCAGGGTGAGGAGCTGTCACGCAGCCACAATGCCCATGCGGACGGAGCCCATCGCTGTCCGGTGGTTCTTGGTGCGGCCTTGGAGATCCCGGGTTGCAGGGACGCCGAAGGCTGCAGCCGAGCGTTCACGCACTGGGTAGCTCATGACGACCGACCCCCGCGTAACCCACAACTGGATCGAGATTGATTGAGGCTGAGACCTTCCCAGGACGCCTCCCGCGGAGTTGGGCTACTCCGGACCGACAACTCCTTTCTCCGTTCACATGAGGAGATTCACGTGGGAGGAGGTCAGGCCCGGCGGCAACGACGCTCTGGCGGAGTGCTGTCCGCTGTCCTGCCTGCTGGGGTTTCACGTGAAACGGTGAAGTCCACGGGTGGCCAGGCAATTCGTTGCAATCCCGTAGGGAGTCGGCCGACGCATCAAGTTCGGCGATTGGGCGAGTACGTGGCGAAGGTGTGCGTTCCCCGCCACAATCAACACTCAGCACTGCAGTTCGGAGCGGTGTTTCACGTGAAACACGAGCGAACCACGAGATTCGAGATTGAAAGAACCAGTCCCAGCGACAACCGCGGCCCGAGGACCAATACGACCGGTGGATGTGGGTCGCTCGCCGTAGCGCCAGGATGTTTGCATCGACACGACTGCTTGTGGCTCTCGATTGGGCCAAGACGCCTTTTCACGGTCGACGTTTCACGTGAAACACGGCACACGCAGCACGGTGTCCACGTGAGCCCAGTAATGCGGTGGCGGTGGCGCAATCCGCAATGTCAGGCAAGCCGATCGCCCGCATGCGTGATCTGCGCAGATGGCCATCACAATTCCCCTGGGGCGCCAATCGGACCTAGTGCGAAGCGATATTGCTGACGGGGGATCACTTCGGGTGCCGTGTTTCACGTGAAACTGTCAGTCTCCCGGAGACATCATCGCCGTATGCCATCAGCGCGCCGGGCGAACTGCGCTGGTGCGCAGGCGAATTACCTACGTTGTCGGCAGGGATCACGCGGGGCACTCGACGGGTACGGCAGCGGCCGGCCTCGAGTGTGCCGGGACGACGCGACACGCCTGCTACTCCACGTAGATGATCCGCGTCCGGAAGTAGCGATCTGCGAGGCCATCACGCGGCCCCTGACGACTCCTGAAAGCCGGGCGGCGAGTGATCGGCTCACCTAAGAGCCGGATCATCCGCAGCGCGCGCTCAACCGGCCACCACCCTCGGCGTCACGAACACAGTCGCCCGCCGCTGGCGATCGCTTGTTCACTCCGTCGCCGGCACCAATTGTTCACCAATTGCCGTCGTCCCGACCGGGCTGGACAGGCGGACACATGACGCTCCGCACCACCGACCACACTCCGCGCCGCCGTCCAGGTGAATTGTGATGTCGCGCCCGGCGCGCTGCCACAAGTGCGCGCGTCGTGCGCCGTAGCGTGCGAGACGTCTCACGGCGAAGCACTTTCCGCCTCGGATCGCCCGCGAGACTGAGGAAAGGCAGGCTGCCCGTGAGTATCGGGATAGAAGTTTCACGTGAAACGCCGGACACCTACGACGACACGCCTTTGGCGCGCGCGACCCTGCAGGCCATGGAAGTCCGCTCCGGCGAGCTGACCATGCCGCGGCCGCGGCACCGCCGGGTGTTCTGCGTGGCCAATCAGAAGGGAGGCGTCGGCAAGACCACCACCACGGTGAACATCGGGGTGGCGTTGGCACTGGCCGGGCTGCACGTGCTGGTCATCGACCTGGATCCGCAAGGCAACGCGTCCACCGCCCTCGGGGTGGAGCGGAAGGCTGGCACGCCGTCCGTCTATGACGTGTTGATCGGCGAGATCACCGCCGCGGAGGCGATCCAGACCTGCCCGGACGCACCCAGGCTCGGGTGCGTACCGGCCACCATCGACCTGGCCGGCGCCGAGATCGAGCTGGTGTCAATGGTTTCCCGGGAGACCAGACTGAAGCGGGCCCTGGAGAAGATCGACACTTACTACGACTACATCTTCATCGACTGCCCGCCGTCGCTCGGCCTGCTGACGGTGAACGCGATGGCGGCGGTCGACGAGGTGCTGATCCCGATCCAGTGCGAGTACTACGCACTCGAAGGGCTGGGCCAGCTGCTCAAGAACATCGAGCTGGTCAAGGCACACCTCAACCCGGGCCTCGACGTCTCGACGATCCTGCTGACGATGTACGACGGCCGGACCAAGCTGGCGGACCAGGTCGCGTCCGAGGTGCGCAAGCACTTCGGGCCGAAGGTGCTGACCGCCTCGATCCCGCGCTCGGTGAAGGTTTCCGAAGCCCCGGGCTTCGGGCAGTCGGTGTTGACGTACGACCCCGGTTCCCGGGGGGCCATGAGTTACCTGGATGCGGCGCGCGAGATCGCCGACCGCGGCGCGAAGGAGTCGTCATGAGCAAGCCACGAGGTGGACTGGGTCGCGGCCTGGCAGCCCTGATCCCGACCGGCCCGGACACCACCACGGTCTCCGACGTGCTGATGAACGGCGGGCAGCCCCGCCGGGAGCCGGCGGCGTTGACCCTGATCGGCGGCGGTGCTTTGCCCGCACCCACCGACGGCAACACGGACGACCAGCCAAACGTAGGCCAGGAAGTTGATGCATCATCTACCGCGGTGGGCCCGCGGTACCGGGACATCCCGATCGACGCCATCCGCCGGAATCCGCGCAACCCGCGGTCGGTGTTCGACGAGGATGCCCTGCTCGAGCTGACGCATTCGATCCGCGAGTTCGGGATGCTGCAGCCCGTCGTGGTCCGGGACGCGGCCGACGGCGGTTACGAATTGGTCATGGGCGAGCGCCGGTGGCGGGCGGCGCAACGCGCGGGGCTCACCACCATCCCGGCCATCGTCCGGCGCACCGAGGACGCCGACCTGCTCCGCGACGCTCTGCTGGAGAACATCCACCGGGCCAACCTGAACCCGCTCGAAGAGGCGGCCGCGTACCAGCAACTGCTGGAGGAGTTCGACGTCACCCAGGACGAGCTCGCCTCCAGGATCGGCCGCAGCCGCCCCGTCATCTCCAACACCATCAGGCTGCTGAAGCTGCCGGTACCGGTGCAGCGTCGGGTCGCCGCCGGAGTGCTGTCGGCCGGTCATGCCCGTGCGCTGCTCGGCCTGCCCGATCCGGATGATCAGGAACAGTTGGCTTCCCGGATCATCGCCGAAGGCCTGTCGGTCCGCGGGACCGAGGAAGCGGTGACGATGCTGGCCGGAAAGGCGACACCGCGGCGGCGGCAGACGACCAAGAAACGCGTCATCCCGGGGTTGGAGGATCTCGCGGTGACGCTGTCCGACGCGTTCGACACCCGTGTTCGGTTGGAGCTGGGCCGGACGAAGGGTCGGATCGTGGTGGAATTCGCGACTCAGGACGATCTGCGCCGGATCGTCACCGTGATGGCGCCCGAGGCGCTCGGCACGAACGTTCCACAAGATGAGAATGATGACGAATCCGACGATTCTCGGTACCCGTCACCCCAGGTGGAAATGTCACGGTGACGGTAGTGCATCACCATTGCCACGGCTGAGCGAGAAGCCTTCTACAGCAACAGCTCTCGAACTGGCACCGAATGAATATGCACAACCGCAGTCAACGCGCAGCCCGACCGGAAAGCCGAATCACCGAGCAAGGGTCTCCGGTCGGGCCGCGCGGGACCTCACCCACAGCCCAGCAATCGAACAGCAGCACAGAAACCGAACGGCCCCAGCAGACCCCGGTCAGCGACCGGCCCGGGCAATCGCCCGTTCGACCAGATCCGCGTACAGCTCACCGAGATCACGGCCGGCCGCCTCCACCGACATCGGCAGCATCGAGGTTTCGGTCAGCCCGGGCGAGACATTCACCTCCAGGAAGTGCACGGTGCCGTCCTCGGCGGCAATCGCATCGGTGCGGGACACGTCGCGCAGCCCCAGCACCCGGTGCGCGCCGATGGCCAGATCCGCGGCCGCGGCGGCGACTTCGTCGGAGAGTCGGGCCGGGGTGAAGTAGGTGGTCAGGCCGGCGGTGTAGCGGGACTCGTAGTCGAAGATCCCGCTGGTCGGGGCGATCTCGACCGCTGGCAGCGCACGGGCGCCGTCCGCCTCTTCGATGACGGTGATGGCCAACTCCACGCCGTCGACGAAAACCTCGACCACCACGATGTCGCCGTAGGCGAAAGCGCCGACCAACGCTGACGGCAATTCCTCGGCAGAGCGGACCACGCTGGCACCGAGCGCGGATCCGCCGTGCTGTGGTTTGACCATCAGCGGCAGTCCCAGGTAGCCCACCAGCGAATCGATCAACGCTCCCGCGCCTAGGTCGCGGAACGTGTTGTGGGACAGCGACATCCACTGCGGGGTGGTGAAACCGCTGCGCTCGACCAGGTTCTTGGCGATGTTCTTCTCCCAGGCGAGCCGGCAATTCTTCGTCGGCGTCCCCAGGTACGGAATTCCCACCATTTCGAGAATTCCCTGAATCGCACCGTTCTCACCGCGGCCGCCGTGCAGGGCGATGATCGCGGCGTCCGGTTTCGTCTCGACCAACCACGGGATGAGGTCGGAGTCGACATCACGGAGGTTGACCTCCATGCCGAGGTGGCGGAGCGACTCGTACAGCCGCGACCCGGACCGCAGCGAGACATCCCGCTCATGGCTCAGTCCACCAGCAAGCACCACGACGTGTCGGCTCATCGAGTCATTCTCCTTGGCAGATCATGGTTGTGCTGTCGGTCGCGACGCGTCGGTGCGTTGCGAGTGGGGTCGTGCGCGATGCCGAGCGGTCAGGCGGTGTCCGGCGACGGGGAAGCCGGACCCACCGCAGGACGCGACATCGTGGTACCGAAGGTGCGCATCACGTCCAGTTCGCTGTCCAGCACGGTGGCCAGCCGGCGGATGCCCTCGACGATGCGCTCCGAGGTGGGGAAGCAGTACGACAGCCGCAGCTGCCGCGATCCGAGGCCGTCGGCATAAAAGGCGGTGCCGGGCACATAGGCGACCCGGGCGGTCACCGCGCGCGGCAGCATGGCGGCCGCGTCGAATCCCTCCGGCAGGGTGACCCAGACGTAGAACCCACCGTCGGGGTTGGTCCAGGTGGTGCCCTCGGGCATGTGCGTCTGCAGCGCACCGAGCATCGCGTCCCGGCGCTCGGCATAGGTATGGCGGTAGGCCTTGACCTGGCTCAGCCAATCGAATTTCTCCAGGTACCGGGAGATCAGCATCTGGTTGAACACCGGCGGATTGAGCGTTGCCGCCTCGTTGGCCAGCACCAGTTTCTCCCGCACCGCGTGCGGCGCCAGCACCCAGCCCACCCGGAGCCCGGGAGCGAAAGTCTTCGAGAACGAGCCGAGATAGATAACGTTGTCGGGATCGTCGGCCCGGAGCGCCCGGCGCAACCGGTCGTCGAAACCCAGCAATCCGTAGGGGTTGTCCTCCAGCACCGCGATGCCGGCCTCCCGGCAGATCTCGGCGATGATCGGGCGGCGCTCGTCGGACAGGGTGACGCCGGCCGGGTTGTGGAAGTTCGGAATGGTGTACAGCAGCTTGACCCGGCGACCGGCCACCGCACAGGCGTCGATCGCCGCGACCAGCGCTTCCGGGATCAGCCCGTCGTCGTCCATCGCCACATGCACGACGTCCGCTTGGTACGCGCGGAACGTACCCAACGCCCCCACATACGACGGCGCCTCCGCGAGGATGACGTCACCGGGATCGCAGAAGATCCTGGTGGTCAGGTCCAGCGCCATCTGCGAGCCGACCGTCACCATCACGTCGTCCGGATGGGCGGAGATCCCTTCGAGCGCCATGACCTGACAGATCTGTTCGCGCAGTTGCGGAATCCCCTGGCCGGAGCCGTACTGCAGGGCGACCAGGCCCTCTTCGGAGACCAGCGCGGCAGCCTCGGCCGCCAGCGACTCCAGCGGCAGCGACTTCAGGTACGGCATCCCGCCGGCGAGCGAGACGACCTCGGGCCGGTTGGCGACGGCGAACAGCGCCCGGATGGCCGATGCCCGCATGCCGTTGGTCCGCTGCGCGTACCGCTGCATGTGGTGGTCAAGGCTGTTCCCCGTCATCGGACACCTCGGAAGTTCTCGCCGGTCAGAACCCGCCGGGCATCGGACCCACCCCGATGTGCGGCGGAATTCAGCACCGAGAGGTGCGGCCATCGTAACCGGCGGGCGGCTTGCTCTCGGGTCAGCTCCGCGTGAGCCGCGTCAGTGGGTGTCGGGTTCGGGGTCGCGCCGTGATTCAGCGCGGAACCGGCGGCCCGCCCGGCGCCGCAGAGCACCTATCCTGATGGGCGACGTCGCAGGTGCCGAATCGCGGGCAGCAGGGTGAATCCGGCGCCGCGACGAGCGCGCGAACTGGTGGTCCGAGGAGCAGGGAGCGTAGTGACGCGAGCGTTGGTGCCGTTGTCGATGACGACCATCGCACTGCTCCCCGAGCGATGCCGGGGGTGCGTCGCCTGGGAGCTGGACGCCGAGGCCGCGCGGGCGGCCACCCGGCTGGGTGAGACCGAGTTCGAGAAGGAGGTCTGGCTGTCCGGGGTCATGCTGACCTGGGGTTCGGCCGGGCAGATCGTCACCGTCGACGACGAACCGGTCGGCTTCGCGTTGTTCGCCCCGCCGACCGCCGTGCCCGGCGCGTCCGCTTTCCCGACCTCCCCGGTCTCGCCGGACGCCGTGCTGCTGACCACCGCGCGGATCCGGAAGGAGTTCACCGGTCAGGGTCTGGCGCGCTATCTGATGGAGGGCGTGGTCCGGCAGCTGACCAGGCGAGGCGTGCGGGCCATCGAGATGTTCGGTCGTGAGGATGCCGTCGAACCCAAGCTCGGACCAGTCGACGACCCGATGCCGGCGATCACTCCAACCGATCCCATCGAACCCCCCGGCCTCACTGATCCCACTGATCAAGCAGAGGCCGCGCTGCCAAAGTGCCTGTTACCGGCCGGATTTGCCCGGGCGGTGGGATTCCAGGACGTGGCTCCCCATCACCGGTACCCGCGGCTCCGGTACGAGCTGGCCCGCGATCTCGGCTGGAAGGCCGAGGTGGAGGCGGCGCTGGAGAAGCTGTTCACGGTGATCACCGTTCCGGCGTCACCCTCCCCGGTTCCGGAGCTCGCCGGCACCCGCTGAGCCCAGCGTCAGGGCCCAGTTTAAGAGCCAGCATCAGCCCAGAGTCAGGCAGAGTCGCGGATCATCCGCTCGTGCGCCAGCAGGTCGGAGAACGAGAACGTCCCGGTGTGCGGATCGTCGTGACCGTCCAGGTACAGGCGCTTGACCGCGACCAGCAACCCGTCGGCGATCACGTTGCGGAAGTCGGCGTTGGTCAGCCGCTCGCGTTCGTGCGGGTTGGACAGGTAGCCGATCTCCACCTGGATGGCGGGCATCTTGGTCAGCCGCAGGATGTCCCACGGCCGGTGATGCACCCGGCAGTCGGAGAACTGGGTGCGGGCGACCAGTTCCCGCTGCACCAGCCCGGCCAGCGTCTCGCCGACCGTGGAGGTGGCGCCGGAGTCGGTGCCGAAGTGGAAGGTGGCGACGCCGCATGCCTGCGGTGAGGTCGAGGAATCGATGTGCAGGCTCAGCACCAGATCCGCGTTGATGGTGTTCGCGAAAGCGGCGCGCTCTTCCGGCGACGGATTCTCGCCCTGCTCGCGGGTGAGCGACACGGTCATCCCGGCCGTCACCATCCTGGACTGCAGCCGGCGGGCGATGTCGTAGGTGAGATCGGCGGCATTGACGCCGTTGGCGTGCCAGCCGAGGTCGGTGCCGCCGTGACCGGGGTCCAGCACGATGCGCTTGCCGTGGAGCCGCGGTCCGGCCTGCCGAAGCATCTGGTATTCGCGCAGGTAATGCGGCCGGCCGCCGGTCACCATCCGCCCGATGCGGGTGAGTTCGCGGTGGGTGGCGGGGCCGAACACGCCGTCCTCGGACAGCCCGCGGTGACGTTGGAAGTCACGCACACAGCCGTCGGTCAGCGGCCCGAAGATGCCGTCGGGACGGCCGGTGTTGTAGCCCATCTCCGCCAGCCGGGTCTGCAGCGCCATCACATCGTCACCGGTCATCATCGCGGACAGGGTGTACGTCAGCGGTCGATCGCCCAGCTTCCAGCGAGCGTCGGTGAGTGACCGGATGGTGACGGGGCCGACCATGCCGTCGACGATCAGGCCGCGCTGCTGCTGGAAGGTGCGGATCGCGCCGTCGATGGCTGCATCGAATTCTGTGTCGGTCTCCGTGTCGATCCCTGTGTCGAATTCCGCCGCATCGGGGTCGACACCGTTCACCGGTGGCAGGAGCTGCAGACTCGCCAGCGCCTCACGGATTCCGGCGACAGCCGGCCCTCGATCACCCCGTCGCAACAGCATCGCTCTCCCTTGTCCGGTCGCCGACCGGCACCATCCGCCGCAGAGGCGGGCCCAGTCGTCATCCATCGAACGCGAGACCGTCCGGCCCGCGCGCGTTGTCAGCTTCGTGTCGGCCGTTTCCGGCCCTGGCCGCTCATTATTGTGCATCGGGAGCGCGCCAGCAGTTGACTGGTAGACGCGCGCCTCGCCGTGAGGTTCCCCGAACGGGGGAAAATCAACGGCGAGGCGTGGGGAAAGTCTATGAATGCTGGGTGGTCAGGCAACCCATCCGACGGCAACCCGTACGGGTGGTCGTGCCCGAATGCCGCGAGGGCTCAGGCCAGCACGTCGGCGAACTCGGCGAGCAGCGCGGCCTTCGGCTTCGCGCCGACGACCTGCTTGACCGGCCGGCCGCCCTGGAAGACCAGCATCGTCGGGATCGACAGGATCTGGTACTGCTGGGCGATCTGCGGGTTGGCGTCGATGTCGAGCTTGGCGACGGTGACCTTGTCCTCGTGCTTGGTGGCGATCTCTTCGAGGATCGGGGCCACCATCCGGCACGGCCCGCACCACTCCGCCCAGAAATCGACGATGACGGGCTTCTCGGACTGCAGGACGTCAGTGTCGAAGCTGGCGTCGGTGACCTTCAGGGTGGCCATGGTGACCTTTCTCAGTGGGGAATTCGGGTGTGAGTACTTCGGGTTGGGGCGCGGGTTGACATGATGGGGAAAACTGCCCGGGAAGACTCCGGTCAGGCGTTGACCGGCTCGTCGACCGAGATCGCCGGGACGTCGATCCGGGAGTGCGAGGCGACGTAGTGCTGGGCATCCAGCGCGGCCGCGCAGCCCGAACCGGCGGCGGTGATGGCCTGCCGGTAGACGTGGTCGACCAGGTCACCGCTGGCGAAGACACCCTTGACGCTGGTGCCGGTGGACGCCGTCGCGCCGACCTCCGCTCCGGTGAGCACGTAGCCCTCGGCGTCGGTGGCCACCTGGTCGCGGAACAGCGCCGACCGGGGATCGTGACCTATTGCCACGAACAGCCCGGTCGCCGCGAGATCGGTGGTCTGGCCGGTCCTGGTGTCGGTGAGGGTGACCCCGGTGACCGAGGTGTCGCCGTGCACAGCAGTGACCGCAGCGTTGGTGATCCAGCGGATCTTCGGGTCCTGCTTGGCGCGCTCGAGCATGATGGCGCTGGCCCTGAACTCGTCGCGGCGGTGCACGATCGTCACCGACCGGGCGAACCGGGTGAGGAAGGTGGCCTCCTCCATGGCCGAGTCGCCGCCGCCGACCACGATGATGTCCTGCTCGCGGAAGAAGAAGCCGTCGCAGGTCGCGCAGGCGGACACGCCGCGGCCGATGAGCCGCTGCTCGTCCGGCAGGTCCAGGTAGCGGGCAGCGGACCCGGTGGCGAGCACCACCGATCGCGCCCGATGCACCTCGCCGTCGACGGTCACCGTCTTGATGTCGCCGGTGAGGTCGACGCTGTCGACGTCCACCGAACGCAGGTCCGCGCCGAAGCGTTCGGCCTGCTCACGGATCTGCGCCATCAGCTCGGGACCCTGGATGCCCTGCGGGAAGCCGGGGAAGTTCTCCACCTCGGTGGTGGTCATCAGCGCGCCGCCGTACTGGTAGCCCTCGAAGACCAACGGGTGCAGCTCGGCGCGGGCCAGGTAGATCGCGGCGGTGTACCCGGCCGGTCCGGAGCCGACGACGATCACGTCGTGCAGCGGTCCGCCGCCGGTCGACGACTGGTTGGTGCTGACAGAGTTCAGGTCGGTCACGTGGTCCCCTCGGCTGGCGCGCAGCGCCTGGCTACAGCGGGTGGCAATTCGGGTCTGCCCTGCTCAACGCAACCCTACCGACCGGCATTCCCGGCGGAGCGCCACTGCACGGCACGCCCGGCCGGGACACGCCGGCCCGGTTGCGGGTCAACTACCGGTGACGGTGATCTCGTTGATCTTGGACTGGAATTGCTTGTCGGCGGTGGGCCCCATCCCCGTGACGAACACCAGCAGGTACTTCGATTTCGGCGCGGCGGTCAGCGGGATGGTCAACGGCTTGTCGGCCACCGTTCCGGTGCCCAGCACCTTGGTCTGCTCCAGCGGCACGTTCGGTCCGGTCGACGAACGGACCTCGATCTTCGTACCGGGTGTCGCGCTGGTGATCTGTACCGAGGTCGGCGTCGTCTCCTTCTGCAGCTCGAGGTTCAGCCCGACGCCGGTCTTCAGGCTGGGGAACTGCTGCTTGTAGACCCAGGTCAGCCAGGCCGAGTCGGGGTTGCCGTCGTAGGCACGGTCGACGTAGGCCTTGTAATCCGGGTTGCCGTCGCCCTGCGGGTCGTAGACCTGACCGGCCACGATCGGCACCGGTGCCGCGGCGGGGGCCGCCGCGGACGTCGGCGTCTGGCCGGCCGTGGTCGCGGCGTCCGGTGCGGGCGCCGGGGCGGGCTGTGCCGACGGCGGCGTGTTCGAGTCGATCATCTTGACGTCGTCCGGTGCACTGTTCTGCACCGAGGCCAGGAACTGCTTGGCCAACCCGCCGATGGCGATGATGATCAGGACCGCGAACACCGCCAGCACGACCGCGGCCAGCGACAGCTTGACCCGCCGTTCCTTGATCAACCTGCGGTCCGCCGCGCTGAGCGGACGGTCCTGCGGCGGGGGTGCCGCCTCCACCTGACCGACGGTTTCCGGGCTGCGCAGCAGCGCCGCGATCGCGCCGACCGCGTGGATGCCGTCGGGTTCGTCGGGGTGCAGCGCGCGTTCGGCCAGCGCGGACAGGGCCTCCGGGACGGCCGGGCGGATCTCGTCGGCCGGGAGCTCACGGCCGAGGCTGGTCGGCGCGGGCGGAATCGCCGTCCGGCCCGCAGTGCCGAGGGGGTCGAGTGGCTCTGGCAGCGGCCAGGTCCCGGTGAGCATCAGGTACAGCAGCGCGCCGACGGCCCGGATGTCCTGGTCGGGTGTCGCGGAACCATGCGCGATGACGTGCGAGAACCGCACCTGGCCGTCGAAATTGACCCGGATCAGCGAGGGATTGATTGCCCCCAGCGCGATGCCGTTGCGGTGCGCCTCGGCGACCGCCTCGGAGATTTTCGCGGTGATGGAGGTCGCCACGTCGGGCTCCAGCGGCCCGGCGGACAGCAGGTCGGTGAGCGTGGCGCCGTCGACCCACTGGCCGACGACGTAGGACTGGCCGTGGTCGGTGCCGACGTCCAGGGTCTGCGGCAGCCCGATGTGGTGCAGCCGGCCGGCCCGCAGGGTCCTGGCCACGGTGGCCGATGCGCCGGTGGTGTCCGGCAGGATCGTCACCGCCATGTCGCGGGGCAGCACGGTGTCCTTGGCACGCCAGAACCAGTGGCCGGCCGCATCCGCGGAGACCAGGCTGACCAGGCGATACCGGCCACCGATGGTGGTGCCGGGGGTGAGCGGCTCGGACGCTACGGCGGAGCCGACACCCGCTCCGGTGACGGCACCGGAGGAGGTGCTGGGCAGGGTCCAACCCGCGTCGTCGTCGGCGAACAGCTCATCGGCCGCTGCCGACCCGTCCGCGCGGACCAGCTCCTCGGCATTGAGCACCGTCGTCGCGTCGTCGCCGTGGTCGTCATGGTCGGTGTGGTCGCTGCCCGGGACGGGGCCGCGATCGGCGCCGTCGGAGACAAGGTTCTCCTCGGCGACCCCTCGGCCGGCCGGGCCACCACTGTCGCTGGGCATGGAACCTTTCACCTGCTCCCTTGGTATGGCTGATGTTCTGGTCGGCGGGCTGATGGGTGCGGTCCGGACGGGCGGGCCGTCCAACCGGCTGGTGCTCTCATTGAGCGTGCCATGCCGTGGACCCATCCCGGGCGCTGACGCACCCGCCACCGCCACCGGTACGGCAGAAGTCACCGCGTCGCTGGACGCCGGTCGGGTCCGCCGGGGTTGCCTTCGGTGGCGGACCTCGCCCGATGAGCTTGCGGATCGTCGCCCCGATCCGGCGGCGCAGCGGCACCAACTCGTCGACCTTGAGCAGCACGGCGACGGCGGCAATCACCACCAACCCGACGGTGCCGCAGACCAGGATCTCGACCAGCGCATCGCCGAGGTCCTTGACCTGCAGGTGCAGCAGCCGGTTGCCGACCAGTAGCGCGGCGGCCGCCCCGGCGGCACCGGCAACAGTCATCTTCAGCAGCGTGACCAGGGTGCGCCGGGTGCCCATCGGCCCGTAGCGGGCGCGCAGCCAGATCTCTCCGGCAATGGCCCCGATCAGGTAGGACACCGAGGTCGCGATCGCCAGGCCGGGAATGATCAGCGCTTCGTCCAGGGAGGCACTGGCGATCAGCAGCGGCACCCGAACGGCGACCATGATCGCGTTGATGATGGTCGGGGTGCGCGCGTCCTTCATCGCGTAGAACACCCGCATCTGGACCAGGGTGACGGCGAACGGCACCAGCCCCAGCGCCAGCGCGGCGAGCGTCGTGCCCAGCACAACGGTGTCGGCCAGGTCGACGTTGCCGTACAGCGAGGAGACGATCGCCAGCGCCCCGGCCAGCACCATGATCGCGGCTGCGATCGGGGTGAGCGCCACGATCGACAGCCGGCTGGCCAGCCCTGCATCGTCCTTGACGTCGTCCATCAGCCCGGCCGCGGCGTGCCGGCTCATCCGCGGCATGATCGCCGTCAGGATCGACACCCCGACGATCCCGTACGGCAGCTGGAACAGCATGGAGGCGAAGGCATACAGGCCGATACCGCCCTCGACATTCGCCGACGCGACGTTGGTCACCACCACGTAGCCGGCCTGCGAGACCAGCACGTAGGCGACCGCCCACAGCATCAGGCCGCCCGCCTCGAGCAGCCGGCGATCGCCACCCCAGCGCCAGCGGAACCGGAATCCGCTGCGCAGCAGGGCGGGAAGCATGACCAGCGCCTGCACGACGATGCCCAGCGTGGTGCCGATGCCGAGCACCAGGTACTGCTCGCGGGTCAGCGACGTCAGGCCGCCGTCCTGGTCCGCCGACAGCATGTGCATGGCAACGCCGATGCCGATGACGACCAGGTTGTTCGCCACCGGTGCCCAGGCGGGGATGCCGAACTTCTCCTTGGTGTTCAGGATCGCGCCGAACAGGGCCGCGATTCCGTAGAAGAAGATCTGCGGGAGCAGCAGGTAGGCCAGCGCGGTGGCCAGGCCCTGGTCGACGGTGCCCTCGTCACCGGACAGGTAGAGGTTGGTGAGCAGCGGGGCCGCGACGACTGCCAGCGCGGTGGCGATCAGCAGGCCGACCAGCGCCGCGGTCATCAGTCGCTGGGTGTAGAGCGTCCCGCCGTCCGGGTCGCTTCTCGCCCTGGACAGCAACGGGATGGCCACCGACGTCAGCACGCCGCCGATCAGCAGCTCGAAGACGATGTTCGGCAGGGTGTTGGCCAGCGTGTAGGCGTCGTTGACGATGCCGAAGCCGAGGACGCTGACCAGGACCACCTTGGACAGGAAGCCGGTGACCCGGCTGACCAGGGTCGCCACCGCCATCACCACGCCGGCCCTGACCACCCCGCCGGTGCGGGCGGTCTTCATGCCGGCGACGTCGTCGACCGCCGTTGGTCCGGTGGGTCCGGTGGGTCCGGTCGGTCCGGTTGGCGACGGGACCAGCGCGGTGTCGGCGGCCGGATCGCTGCCTGTGCGCGGCGTCACGATCGCTCCGTGCCGCGGTGACCGGCGTCCGGGGATCCGCGGAGGCCGGCCTGCGCCGACGGTCCGGCGACGTCCGAGTTGGTGACGGACACCGCTGTCGAGGGCTGTGTTGGCGTGGAGATCGGCGTGGAGATTGGCGCGGAAATCGGCGTGGAAACCGGCGTTGATCCTTCTGTCGTGGCCGACCCAGGGATGACCGAGCGCAAGGCTCCGTCGCCGGCCGGCGGGGCGCCGACCGGGACGGCATCGTCGTCCGGCAGGACCTGGTCGGAACCGGAGTCGGTCCTGGTCCTTGACCCGCTCGGCGGGCGCAGCGGATCGGCGGCGACGGGCGTTCCGTCCTCGCGTTGACCGGCCAATCGGGCTCGCCGGTTCCGCAACCGCTGGGTAATCCGCAGGACGACCATCACCAGCAGCACCCCGCCGGCGATGATGATGATGATGACGGTCACGGCGCCGTAGGCGCTGGATTCGACGGACAGCTGAACGGGATCGCTCCACGCGGTGCCATCGGGCGCGAGCAGTTGTGCGCCGACCTGGAATTGTCCGGACCTGGTCACCTCGGCCGGGATCTTGACCTGCAGGGACCGACCGGCCGGGATGACCTGCACGCCGGGGTCGGTGACGGTGAGCCCGACCCGTCCGCCGCCGGTGATCTGCACCCGCACCGGCACGTTGTACGGCAGGGAGTTCTGCACCGTCAGGACCAGCGGCGACGTCGACGACGCCAGCGTGTACGAGTTGCCTGCTGAGGAGATCGTCACCCCGTCGCGCAGCGCGGCGGTCGTCGCTTCGACGGTCGCCAGGTTGGCCTCGCCGACCTCGGGGTCGACCCGGAACGCGCTGGAACCGGAGGCGGCCAGCGACTCGTCCAGCGGGTCGAGCAGCGCCGCGGGATCGACGCTCTGCGGGACGGAGCCGAGGGAGCTGCGCAACTCGGCGACGTCCTTTCCGGCTTGCTGCACCCGGGCCAGGTAGGCCGGGGAGAGCTCCCGCTCCTGGGCGTCCGCCGGGTAGGAGAGGTCGGCCGGGGCGCCGGGCGATCCGGCGAGCGCGGCCAGGCTGACCGGGCCGATCACTCGATTGGTGCCGAGGGTGGCCAGCAGATCGGTGAGCAGGCGGAGCCCCGACCGGTCCGGCGACCAGCGGTGATCGGGTACGTACACCAACGGGGTGGTGTTGGACTCGAAATGTTGCTGGGCCAGCAAGGCCGTCAGGCCGTTGACCCGGAGTGCCCAGCCCGAGGCCGGCGGCTGGTCGGCGAGCGCACCCAGCCCGGCCAGCACGCCGCCCTTGGACAGCACGGCCGGGGCCGACACCGGATTGCCCGAGCCCGTTGTGGTGTCGATGGCCACCACGGCGGAGTCCTTTTGCCGGTTCCCACCGGTGGTTTGCACGGCGTCCCCGGAGAGCACTGCACCGGTCAACCCGGCGTCGGTCAGCGCGGTCAGCGTGGCGGGTTCCAGGGCTCCGGCCACCGGGAGCGACATGCTGGTGTCCAGCCGCGCGGCAAGTTCCCGGCCGAGCACCCGATCGGCGATCTCGCGTCCCTGGGCCACCGTGGCATCCAGCTGGCCGGTGAGTCCGCCGCGGACCAGAGCGACCATGTCGGGGTCGCCGGCGGGGAGCAGCACGGTCGGGTACTTGGCGACGACCGCTCGCAGCTGCTGCAGGAACGCCGCAGCGGCGGCATCGCCGGCACCGGCAACCGTTCCGGGGACGGCCGCGGCGGTACCGCCCGCCGTCGTTGCCTGGGTGGTCGACGCGGGGGGCGTCCCTGCCGGGGTCGTCGGCGAAGCGCCTGGTGGCCCTGCGGCCCCTGCGGTTGTCGCGCTGCTGGATGGTGCCGGGCTGGACGGGGCCGTGCTGGGCTGCGTGGTCGGTGCACCGGTGGGCCCGACGGTGGGGGTCAACGCGCCCTGCGGTTGGCTCGGATCGGCCAGCACCCGGTAGCCGTGGCTCATCCGGTCGAGCTCGTCGAGCAGCGCCGGATCGATGGCCAGGGTGATCGCGCCGGCCGGCGGGACGGGTGCGTCCGGCGCGGTCAGCCCCTCCACCAGCGTGTTCAGCCGTCCGCCGGGCGCGATGGATGCCGCCAGGTCCTCGTTCAGGAAGACGCCGTCGACGCCGAGGTGCGGGGTGTCGGCGAGCGGCCAGACGATGTTGACCGGGACGGGGGTGTCACCTGTGGGAGTGCCGCCGTCCGCGGAGCCGGGCGGCGTTCCGGCCGTGCCCTCGGCGGTGCCGCCTGGCTGCCCCGCCGGTGGTGAAGCCGTGGCTCCGGTGGGCACGCCGAGCACGGTCAGCGCCAGGTGCAACTCGCCGATCCGGGCGGGCAGCGCGCCGCCCTCCAGATTGACGTCACCGTTGACGTTGATCATCAACGGGTAGACGCCGGGGGCGTCGACGGCCAGTCCGTCGTCCGCCGTGATCAGCGCGGTGGCGGTGAAGGCCTGGGTGGTGTTCGGTTCCATGCTGGCGCTGAGCGGGGCGAACTCCGGTTGGGTGACATCCACCGGCTCACTCGGGGTGGACAACTCCTGCCGGAGGTCCGCGGTGCTCTTGACGGCCGGGCCGCGCTGGAACCGGTAGGCCAGATCGGTGAGTGTGTCCTGCCCGGTGTTCGTCATCGTTCCGGTGATGGTCAGCGAGGTCGGCCCGCCCGCCGTCACCACCACCGGGTCGATCGACGTCACCTCGAAGGACAGCCGGTCGGCGTAGTCGTTGTCCGGAGCCAGTGACCGCGCCCCGGCAGCGGCCGCCGTCGTTGCCGCCGACACCGCGGTGACGGCGACGACCGACACCACAGCAGCGAGCCGCAGCAGGCTCCCGTGCCACCGCCGTGGTGACCTCGCGGGTGCTGTGTCCGCGACGGACCGACTCACGCGGTGTCCGCGAGCATTTCCACGGCCCGCCGGGCCAGTCGACGTTCACCTGCGTAGGCCAATCGGGTGGCGAGGTCGGTCAGCGGTACCCAGGCGACCTCGGTGACCTCCAGGTCGGCGTCGGAAAGCTCGCCGTCGACCGCCTCCATGAGGAAGTGGTGGACGCGTTTGTGGATCCGCCGGCCGTGGGCGACGAACGTGTATTCGACGCTGCCCAGCCGTGCGGTGATCCGGCCGGAGATGCCCGTCTCTTCCGCGACCTCACGGATCGCGGCCTGCTCGGTGGTCTCGCCGACCTCGATGTGGCCCTTGGGTAGCGACCAGCGCAGCCGGCCGCGGCGGTCCAGCCGACCGATGAGCGCCCCCGACGGGGTGCCGTCCTCATGACGGACGACGAGCCCGCCTGCCGAGGTTTCGTCCGCCGGGCGACGTCGCCGGGGCGACCCGGCCACGCGCGCACGGGGGACAGACATACCCCCGATGGTAGTGGGATGACGGCCGCAGGCCCCTGAGGTCGGGCTGCGTCAGGGCGCTGGTCCGGGGATGGTCCGTCGATCGGCGCAATCGCCCGCTGCGGCAGGTCACAGCATCAACACGGTGAGATTTGGGGTATCTGTCCGGGTTTCCCGGTATCCGACTGATGTCGGGCCCAACGAGGGGGATGCCATGAGTGAAACGCAGGCGTTGTGGTGCGGGATCGTCTTCCTGTCGCTGTACCTCATCGTCGTCCTGTTCGCCGGTAACGCCTACGTCCGCTTGGCGAACCGGCGTTGGCTGCAGGCGCACGAGGCGACGATGCGCGGCCGGCAGCTGGCCAGAAGCGGTCGGGAAACGGACGCGATCACCTTTCTGCTGACGACCCCGGTCGGCGAACCTCGGATTCGCGACCTGTTCAACTTCACCAATTGGGTGGGCTCCTGCGAAATCGCCCATTGGGTGCGATTGCACGAGGCGCAGCGGCTGGAGATCGCCAGTTTGACCGACGAGCAACTCACCGCCCGGTTCGCCAGGGCCATGGGTCAGATCGACGAACTACCCACCGTCCGCCGAGTCGCCTGGCAACGGAAATGGGTCGAACTCTGCGAAACCGCGGCGAAGGACGGCTGGCACGAGGACGGAAGAATGCGCGACAGGTGGAAGGCGGAACTCTCGGAATTACTCGCCGAGCTCTTCAATGCCAGGGACTCGACCTACAACCAATTGGTCAGTCTGTACGGCAAAGCCAGCTGGCTGGTGGTGGCGTCCTATCTTGCCGTCGTGGTGTTGTTCCTCTCCGGGTTCGGGGCGGTGTTGCTGGCCGGTTTCCTCGGTGGATTGATCAGCCGGCTGCAGCGAATTGTCTACGCGAAAGGCAGGCCGACAGCGTATGGCGCGTCATGGGTCCCGCTGTTCGTCGCGCCGCTGCTGGGTGCGCTGGTCGCCTGGGGAGGTTTGCATTTGATTGCCCTGCTGCAGAAATTCGGCGTGGCAAATCTGCAGGATGTGGTGCCGGCGGGTGCGGATTTCCGTACGAACCTGACGGCGGGAATGCTCGGTCTGGCGGTGCTGTTCGGTTTCAGCGAGCGATTCTTCAATCAGATCGGCGCTCATGCCGAGAGCGTGGTCGCCGGCGACGGTCTGGACGAGTCCGTCGCCGCGGCCGGCAGCCCGACGTCGTCGCTGCCCCACCTGGGGAGCGGCACCTCTGCCGCCGCCCCCGCGCCGTCTGCGTCGGCACCGAACGTCACCGTCGTCGAGGTGCGGACCAACGGGACAGCACCGGCGAACGGGACGGCACCGGCGAACGGGACGGCACCGGCGAACGGGACGGCGCCGGCGAACGGGACGGCACCGGCGAACGGGACGGCACCGGCGAACGGGACGGCGCCGGCGAACGGGACGGCGCCCGCGAACGGGACCGGCACCGGGGAACGGGACCGGGAAGGCACCGGGGAACGGGAAGGCACCGGCCAACGGCGAGGGCTCCGGCAAGGGCAAGGGCCAACGGCCGAAGAGCTGACCAGCAGCCCTGACCCGCGGCCCGAGCCGGCGAGGAGTCGGCGCGGACTCGGCAGCCGCAGCCCAGCGGCGGGCAGCAACATGGCAATGGTGACCCGTCGGCCACGGATAGACTGGCCCGTCGTGTCCAAGCCGTCCGATCGCCCGCCGCGCCCCCCGCGGTCCCGGCCCGCGTCGCCGCCCCCGGGCGGCGCGGTCGCGAGCGGGGTCGACCGCGAAGCACCGGCGGCCCGCGGCCGGAGCCGGAAGGACCTACTCAGCACGCAACAACGGGCGGCGGTGACCGCCTTGCTCCGGATCGCCCCGGTGGCCGACGAGCTTGGTCGCGAAATTCGCCGCGGCCGGCCACCAGCTGCACCTCGTCGGCGGTTCTGTGCGCGACGCGCTGCTCGACCGGCTCGGTGACGATCTCGACTTCACCACCGACGCCCGCCCCGCGCAGATCCAGCAGTTGGTGTCCGGGTGGGGCGAGGCGACCTGGGACACCGGGATCGACTTCGGCACGATCGGCGTCGCCAAGGCCGGTCTGCGGCTGGAGATCACCACGTTCCGGTCGGACCTGTACGACGGGGACAGCCGGAACCCGGTGGTCACCTTCGGCGACAGCCTGGTCGGTGACCTGCAGCGCCGGGACTTCGCGGTGAACGCGATGGCGGTGTCGCTGCCCGGCCATGAGTTCACCGACCCGTTCCGCGGGCTCGAGCAACTGGGCGCCCGGATCCTGGACACTCCGGCGACCCCCGAGCAGTCGTTCCGGGACGACCCGCTGCGGATGCTCCGGGCCGCTCGGTTCGTGTCGCAGCTCTCCTTCGTGCCGGCGCCGCGGGTGGTCACCGCGATGACGCAGATGGCAGCGGAAATCGACCGGATCACCGCGGAGCGGGTCGGTGCCGAGCTGGTGAAGTTGATCATGGGTGACAATCCGCGGGCCGGTCTCGCGCTGCTCACCGACACCGGGTTGGCCGATCGGGTGCTGCCGGAGCTGCCGGCGCTGCGGCTGGAGCGGGACGAGCACCTTCAGCACAAGGACGTGTACGAGCACACCCTGACGGTGCTGGATCAGGCGATCGCCCAGGAGACCGACGGCCCGGACCTCACCCTCCGGCTGGCGGCGCTGCTGCACGACATCGGCAAACCGGCGACCCGCAGGTTCGAGCCCGGTGCCGGGGTGAGCTTCCATCATCACGAGGTGGTCGGTGCCAAGTTGGTCCGCAAGCGGCTGCGCGAGCTGCGCATGCCGAAGGCGCTGATCGACGACGTTGCCACGCTGACCTACCTGCACCTGCGCTTTCACGGTTACGGGACCGGCGAGTGGACCGATTCCGCGGTGCGCCGGTACGTCACCGACGCCGCCGAGTTGCTGCCCCGGTTGCACAAGTTGGTCCGCGCGGATTGCACGACCCGCAACCCGAACCGGCGCCGGGCGTTGCAACGCTCCTACGACGACCTGGAAGCGCGGATCGCCAAGATCTCTGCGGCGGAGGACCTGGCCAGGGTGCGGCCGGACCTGGACGGCAACGCGATCATGGCGTTGCTCGGGGTGCCGCCGGGCCCGGTGGTCGGGCGCGCCTGGTCCTACCTCAAGGAGCTGCGGCTGGAGCGCGGGACCGCTCGACCGGGACGCCGCCGAAGCCGCGCTGCTGGACTGGGCCCGCCGGGAGGGCATCCTTCCGCCGGATCCGAGCAGCCCGCCAGCGCCGAGCAGCCCGCCGGGTGCGGACAGCTTGCCGGATCGGGACAGCTGAGTCGCGGCCGGGCACCGGGCCCGGCTCCCGGCGACCGCAAACGCGCATCAGCCGACGCGACCCGACGCCGAATCAGCGGGCGACCCAGGGTTGTCGACGGCGCGGGCGGAGGACTTCCGTCTGGTCCATCGCGCCATCACCACGCCGTACCAGATGCCCACCGCCAGCAGCATGCCGCCGACCAGGAACACCGCGCCGATGCCCCGCCCGTTCGCCGGAACAAGCCACACCCCGAGCGCGAACGCGCCGACGTAACACAGGTTGTTGGCGGTGTCGTACAGCGCGAAAACCCGCCCGACGTGGGCGTCATCGGAATCGGCCTGAACGACGGTGTCCATGCAGACCTTGCTGGACTGGTAGGCGAGGCCCATCACGAACGCGGTGATCAGCGTGGAGATCAGGGTGAACTGGGCTCCGGCGATGACGACGATCACGCTGGTCGCGGAGAGCAGGACGACCACGTGCCGGGTGCGGCCGAGCCGGCGCACCGCCAACGGCGTCAGCACCGCGCCGGCGAACACCCCGATCGCCCCCGCCGCCAGCACCTCGGCGATCCCGGGGGCGCCGGTGCGGAACGGTCCGACACTGTCGGTGAAGTAGTTCTGGAACAGCAGCAGGACGACCATCGTGCACAGCCCGAAACAGAACCGGACGACCATCACGACGATGACCGCGAACCCCACCGTCCGGCGCTCGATGATGTGCCGCATGCCGCTGCTGAAACCCTCGAGCACGGCCAGCACGGGTTGGGCCGGCTCGTCGGTTTCGTCCGGACCGAGCTCCATCAGTCGGAATCTGCTCGCGATGAGCGCTGCCAGCAGATAGAACAGCGCCACCGTCGCGGTGATGATCGCGACGCGGCTGCTGGATTCACCGAGCAGGCTGCGCAACACGATGGCGTAGCCGCCGCCGACCGCGATGGCGATCGCCCCGGCGGTGGTGGTCAGGGCGTTCGCGCCGACCAGGGAGTCCTTCGCGACGGTGTGCGGGGTGGAGGCCGACAGGCCCGATCCGACGAATCGGCCGACGCCCATGATGAACAGCGCGGTGATGAACAGCACCGGGCTGGGCAGGTCCAGCAGGATTTCCAGCGCGACCAGCAGCACCAGGACGCACCGGATCAGGCTGGCCCAGACGATGACCCGGCGCCTGCTCCACCGGTCCAGCAGCGCGCCGGCGAACGGTCCGACGATCGAGTACGGCAGCAACAGCACGGCGAATCCGGCCGCGATCTCCGCGGGGTTCGACTGCCGTTCCGGGCTGAACAGCACCAACACGGCGAGGGCACCCTGGAAGGCCCCGTCACCGAAGGCGCTGAAGACCCTGACATAGGCCAGCCGGCGCAGCCCCCGAACCTGCCAGAGGTGCTTCAAACCACGGACGGAGGGCCGCGCGGACGCCGGTAGCTCCGGTGTCCGTGGCTGCGGGGTCACGGTCGAACGGTACGCGCCCGGCAGCCCGCTCGTCCTGCCTCAATCGGGCGATCGGATGGGTGCCCGTCGTGGGTGGGTGCCCGCGCAGACCGGGGCGTTGACCGGAACAATGGGCTGGGATCGGAGGGCAATGAGAGAGATCGACGCGTTGCGTGCGGGGACGCTGCTGGTGGCCGCCCCCGAGCTGCGTGACCCGCACTTCCGCCGCACCGTGGTCTACCTGGTGGCCCACGGCGAGGACGGCACTGTCGGGGTGATTCTGAACCGGCCGAGCGAGACCGCGGTGCACAACGTGCTGCCGGCGTGGGCGGCGCACGCGACCCGACCGCAGGCTGTCTTCGCCGGCGGACCGGTCCAGACGTCGTCGGCCATGTGCCTCGGTGTGTGCCGGACGGGGACCAACCCCCGTGAGGTCGACGGGGTGGTGTCGATCACCGGACCCGTGGTGCTGGTCGACCTCGATGCCGATCCGGCCGTGGTGGCCGGCGCGACCCGCGGCATCCGGATCTACGCCGGCCGGGCCGGCTGGGACGCGCAGCAGCTGGTCGACGAGGTGGTCGAGGGGGCGTGGCATGTCGTGCCCGGCCTGCCCGATGACGTGCTCGCCGGGCCGCGGACGGATCTATGGTTCACGGTGCTGCGCCGACAACCGTTCCCGCTGGCCTGGGTGGCCTATCACCCCGGGGATCTGTCCCGGAACTGATCGGTCCCGAAACTGACGTCACCGATGCCGACGGCCGACTGCCGACGGCCGACGCAGGCGCCGAACACACGTCGGCGCGGGCCCGAGCAGGTTCGGCGCGGTTACTCATGCCCGGCCGGGCTGGCCGGCTCCGGGTAGGCCAGCAAACCCCGGATGATCAACGTTTCAGTCCTTCTCGGGTCGTCGCACGACGCGAAACGGCCGCAAGTCTTGATCAGCCGGGATTGGGCGAGCCGGCAGGAGCGGCGGAAGGGGCAGGCAGCGGCGGATACGGCAGGCGGGAGCGTGCTGCGCCCGTCAGGCTTGCCCGGCCGCCTGCGCGGGGTCGGTCCGGGTGAGGCCGGCGCACCCGCCGGATCCGCACGCACACCCACCGCATCCCGCGCCAGGACCGGTCGCGGGCGCGGCCGCCGGGATCGGAACGAATCGGGCCGCGCGGTCACCCAGCACACCCGCGGCGAGCAGCAGCGCGCCGCTGCCGACCAACCCGATGACCGCCATCACCAGCGTCGTCGCCGTCGACGGCGAGAGCACCAGGAGCAGCACCGCGATCACCGCGGCGATCACCGCGGCGCCCGCCGCCACCGGGGCGGCCACCTTGTTCGCGGTGGCGAACGCCTCGTCGCTGGCCATCGCGGCCGGCGAATGCACGCCCAGCCGCCCGGCCCGGCGCAGCGAACCGGTGAAACCACCGCGCGCCATCACCGCCGATGCGACGGCCAGCACTAACAGCAGGGCGACCAGCGGAAGGATCAGGCTCAGCGGCGCGGACACGCTGTCGATCGTAACCGGCCACCACGGCGACCGGCGCACCGTAGAAAATGCCGATTCCTGCCGAGATACGTAATCTGGAGGCGGATGAACCTGATCTTGGAGGAACCATGAGCACCGCTCGCCCAGTGACCGTCACGGTGGCATTTCTGCTGGTCGTCGTGCAGATCGTGATCATGCTGGTGGCCACCATCACCGCTGCCGTGGCGCCCGCCGACTACAAGACCTACGCGGCGACGACGCCCGGGATTCTGATCGTGCTGTTCGCTGCGGTGGCCTACTTCCTGTGGGCCGGCAGCCCGTGGGCGCGGACGGTGGCCATCATCGTCGCCGCACTCGGCGTCATCGGCGATCTGTCGGTGATCCTGTACTACGACCACACGCCGACGGTCGCGGTGCATGTGGTCGGCTTGATCATCGCGCTCGGCATCCTGGTCCTCCTGCTGTTGCCGGCCAGCAAGGAGTACTTCGCGCGTGCGCGATGACGAGTAACGGCCGGCACCAACCGGCACTAACCGGCGCTGTCGGATTCGCCCGGCACGGTAGAGTGCGGGCCATGGCAGCGGTCCAGCTTCTTCACCGGCCGCGCTGAACCAGGGACACATTCGCCCACCGGCGGCCCTGCTGATCAGCGCGGCGATCCCTCCTGAGGTCCAGGAGGGATTTTTTGTGCTCGGTGAACGGCCAGGAATGTTGCGAACCAAGGAGATGACACCGGTGATGACGACCCAGCCCGCAACCGAGGCAGCGACAAAGGCGGCAACCGAGCCGGCGACCAGCGCGTCGATCGGGGAACCGACCCCGACGGCCCAGCACGACGAGGCCGCACCGCCGTTCCGGTACACAGCGGCGCTCGCCGCGGACATCGAAGCCCGCTGGCAGGACAGGTGGGACGCGGAGGGCACGTTCGAGGCGCCGAACCCCACCGGCCCGCTGGCGCCGCAGGACGGAACCCCGGTACCGCAGGACAAGCTGTACCTGCTGGACATGTTCCCCTACCCGTCGGGCAAGGGCCTGCACGTCGGGCACCCGTTGGGGTACATCGGCACCGACGTGCTGGGCCGGTTCAAGCGGATGACCGGGCACAACGTGCTGCACACCATCGGCTACGACGCCTTCGGCCTGCCCGCCGAGCAGTACGCGGTGCGCACCGGAACCCACCCGCGGACCACCACCGAGGCGAACATCGAGCGGTACCGGGCGCAACTGCGCCGGCTGGGTTTCGGGCACGACCAGCGGCGCAGCGTCGCCACCACCGACCCGGAGTTCTACCGCTGGACGCAGTGGATCTTCACCCAGCTGTTCGAGGCCTGGTACGACGAGCAGGCCGGCGTCGCGCGACCGATCACCGCCCTGGTCGCCGAATTCGAGGCCGGCGACCGGCCAACGCCGGACGGCCGCGCCTGGGCCGAGCTGACCCGCGCCGAGCAGCACCAGGTGCTGGCCGGATACCGGCTGGCCTACATCGACTACGCCCCGGTGAACTGGTGTCCCGGCCTGGGCACCGTGCTGTCCAACGAGGAGGTCACCGCCGAGGGTCGCAGCGAGATCGGCAATTTCCCGGTGTTCCGGCGGAACCTGCGGCAATGGATGATGCGCATCACCTCCTACGCCGACCGGCTGCTGGACGACCTGGATCGGCTGGACTGGCCGGAGTCGGTGAAGTCCATGCAGCGCAACTGGATCGGTCGTTCGCACGGCGCCAGGGTGAGCTTCCCCGTGCACACCGCCGCGGGCGATCGGCACGCGATCGAGGTGTACACCACCCGACCGGACACCCTGTTCGGCGCGACGTTCATGGTGCTGGCCCCTGAGCACCCGCTGGTCGAGCAGATCACTGCGGCGAACTGGCCGGAAGGCACCGACCCGCGCTGGACGGCCGGCGCGGCCACCCCGCAGCAGGCCGTCGACCACTACCGGCTGGCGGCGTCCCGCAAGTCTGATCTGGACCGTCAGGAGAACAAGGAGAAGACCGGCGTCTTCACCGGAGCGTTCGCCGTCAATCCGGTCAATGGATCCTAGATGCCCGGTTTTTATTGCCGATTACGTGCTGATGGGCTACGGCACCGGCGCCATCATGGCCGTGCCCGGGCAGGACACCAGGGACTGGGACTTCGCCACCGTCTTCGGCATTCCGATCATCCGGACCGTGCAGCCGTCGGCGGATCATCCGCTGGACGAGGCGTACCTGGGTGACGGCCCGGCGATCAACAGTGCGAACAGCGAGATCTCGCTGAACGGACTGGAGATCGCGACGGCCAAGGCCGCGATCATCGAGTGGTTGGTGGCCAAGGGATTCGGCCGGGCGGAGAAGCAGTACAAGCTGCGGGACTGGCTGTTCTCCCGGCAGCGGTACTGGGGCGAGCCATTCCCGATCGTCTACGACGAGGACGGCGTGGCCATCTCGCTGCCCGACGATCAACTGCCGCTGTCCCTGCCGGAGGTCTCCGACTACTCGCCGCAGAGTTTCGATCCGGACGACGCGACCTCCGACCCGGTGCCGCCGCTGGCCCGGGCCACGGAGTGGGCCGAGGTGGTGCTGGACCTGGGTGACGGGCCGAAGACCTACCGGCGCGAATTGAACGTCATGCCGCAGTGGGCCGGATCCTGCTGGTACGAGCTGCGCTACCTGGATCCCACCAACGACAAGACCTTCTGCGACCCGGGTGTCGAGCACTACTGGATGGGCCCTAGGAATGAGAACAGCTCCGGCGGCTTCAAGGACCCCGGCGGGGTTGACCTGTACGTCGGCGGCGTCGAGCACGCCGTCCTGCACCTGCTGTACTCCCGCTTCTGGCACAAGGTGCTGTACGACCTGGGCCACGTGTCCAGCGAGGAACCCTTCCGGCGGTTGTTCAACCAGGGCTACATCCAGGCGTACGCCTACACCGACGCGCGCGGCGTGTACGTGCCGGCCGACGAGGTCGTCGAGATCGCGCCGGGGTCGTTCGAATTCGACGGGCAGCCGGTCAACCGTGAGTACGGGAAAATGGGGAAGTCGCTGAACAACGTCGTCACACCCGACGACATGTGCGAGCGGTACGGCGCCGACACGTTCCGGATGTACGAGATGGGCATGGGCCCGATGGACATGTCGCGGCCGTGGCAGACCAGGGACGTGGTCGGGTCGTTGCGCTACCTGCAGCGGCTGTGGCGGCTGGTGATTTCCGAAACCACCGGTGAGACAGTCGTTGTCGATGCCGACCCGGACGAGGAGACGCTGAAACTGCTGCACCGCACCATTGACGGCGTGTCGATCGACTACGCGGAGATGGCCTACAACACGGCGATCGCGAAGCTGATCGTGCTGACCAATCACCTGACGAAGTCCGCGGCGGCCGCGCCGAGATCCGTTGCGGAGGCGCTGGTGTTGATGACCGCGCCGCTGGCGCCGCACATCGCCGAGGAGATGTGGTCGCGGCTGGGCCACTCGAAGTCGTTGGCGCACGGGCCTTTCCCGGTCGCCGACCCGGCACTGCTGATCGCCGAGCAGGTGGAATACCCGATCCAGGTCAAGGGCAAGGTGCGCTCGCGGGTGACAGTGGCCGCCGACGCCCCGGTCGAGGAAGTGGAGCGTGCCGCTCTCGCGGACGCGCGCATCCTGGAACTGCTGGACGGTGCCGCGCCCCGCAAGGTGGTCGTGGTGCCGGGTCGCATGGTGTCGATCGTTCCGTGATCGTCGGCCCTTTCGGCGCAGACGCACGGCCGGTCAGGACCTTCTACGTCGGCTGCTACACGGCGGGCGCGGGCGGTCGGGGCCGCGGTATCGAGGTGGTGCGGCACCATCCGGTCGAGGGTGTCTGGACGGTCGCTCGTAGCATCGATTTCGCAAGCGGCGCAACGGGTTCCGATGAACCGGGGGCGCCGTCCTATCTTGCCTGGCACCCGGACGGGCGGCATCTGTACGCCGTCGGCGAGGTAGCCGACGGACGTATCTGGGCCTTCGAGATCGATGGACCGGGGAACCCGCCGCGGGTGCTCGGTTCGGCGTCCACCGGCGGCGAGTTCCCCTGCCACCTGACGATCGACCCGGCCGGGGAATTCGTGGTCAGTGCCAACTACGGGTCCGGGAGCATTTCCGTGCACCCCATCCGTCCGGACGGTGCACTCGGTGCGCGGTCGGATTTAGTGCAGCACAACGGGTCCGGTCCGCACCCGGAGAGGCAAGTCGGTCCGCACGCGCACATGGCCACGTTCGTGAGCGACACCCTCGTGCTGGCAGTGGATCTCGGCATCGACGGGATCGCGGGCTACCGGCTCGACCGCATCGCGGGTCGGCTGACGCCCGCCCCAGTCGGGTGGTCCGCGCTGCCGCCCGGCTTCGGCCCGCGGCACCTGGCGCTGCTGCCCGACGACCTGGTGGCGGTCGTCGGCGAGCTCACCGGGGAGATCGGCCTGATGTCGCTCGATCCGGTCGGCGGTGGCCTGACGCTGCGCGGTCGGACCGCCGGCACGGCGACGGGGCGGTTCTCGCAGCCGAGCGGTATTGCCGTCACGCACGACGGACGGTTCGTGTTGATGGCCAATCGTGGCATCGATACCGTCGCCGCCTTCGCACGTCGGTGCATCCGATGGCGACCCGCGGCTGGTACTTGTCGATGAGGTTCCGTGCGGCGGGGTGAATCCGCGGGACATCACCCTGGTCGACGACACCGTCTATGTCGCCAACCAGGACAGCGGGACGATCACGGTGCTGACGATCGACACCGACACGGGCATGCTCACCCACCGCGATGGCAGCCTGGCGATTCCGAGCCCGACCCATTTGCTGGCCGAGCCGGCCGGCCGAGCGGAACCGAACCCACGGGAGGAGCGCCAATGACGAACGGCGACAACCACAGCTACCGGATCGTGCAGCTGCAGGTCCAGCGCAGCCCGGTCAAGACCGGCCGGGCGCCGATGCGGACCTACGATCCGGCGCCGCTGGCGCCCGTCACCAGCATCCAGGTCGACGCCAGGGGCGTGTACGGGGTGACCGCGGAGGGCGAGGTCATCCTCGACGTGCACCACCAGGACCATCCCGACACCCGGGATGCCAAGGGGCGCGCCGGGATCCTGTTCATCGGCACCGGCGACTACGCCGCGCTGCGCGAACGGTACGGATCCCACGTCACCGACGGGATCGCCGGCGAGACGATCCTGCTGGACGCACCGGACGGGCTCGCCGGCGGCGGGCTGCCGGCCACCGCCGTCGTCACGACGCAGGACGGCCCGGTCGAGCTGCGGGGCATCCGGGTGGCCGAGCCGTGCGTCGAGTTCAGCCGGTTCTGCCTGGGTCACGCGCCGTCCCCGGTGGTCGACGACGCGGTGACGGCGACACTGGCCGATCTCGACGGTGGATCTCGGGGCTACCGCGCGATCGCCGCCGGACCTGGCACCATCTCGGTGGGTGACGTCGTCACCCTGTGACGGGTTCGGCGCTGGGTCGAGCGCCCGTCCGAGCGGACCAGGGGCGAGGGCGAGGGATCACCGGTGCAGCGTGAGGAATTCCTGGCCGCGTACGACCGGCAATTGGCGCGGTGGCCCGGCGAACTGCAGTCCGTTGACCTGACCTCGGAGTTCGGCAGCACCCGGGTGCACGTGTCCGGACCGGCGGATGCACCGGCCATCGTGCTCTTCCACGCCTACCAGGCGACCTCGGCGGAGTGGATCGAGCTGGCCAAGCCTGCTCGTCGGCGAACGACGGTTGTACGCCGTCGACATGATGGGCGACGCCGGGCACAGCGTCCGTGGGGAGCGCCCGATCGTCACGCCGGACGACATGGTCGCCTGGATCGACACCGTGCTGGACGGTCTCGACGTCGCCCAGCCGGAACTCGTCGGGCACTCGTACGGCGCGTGGATCGCGTTGACCTACGCCCTGGCGCGCCCGGAACGGGTGGCGAAGCTGACGCTGCTGGACCCGACGATGTGCTTCGGCACGCTGCTGAAGGGGTACGTGATCCGGGCGATCCCAACCATGTTGCGGCCGACGCCCGCGCGCCGGACGTCGCTGATCGGCTGGGAGTCCAGGGGAGCGAGCATCGACCCCGAGTGGCTCGCATTGAACGCCGGGGCCGCCGAGCTCGCCGGCGCCTCCCGCACGGTGCCGACCAAGATCCCGTCAGCGGCGACGGTGGCGAACCTGAAACCGCCGACCCTGGTGGTGGTCGCCGGTGCCAGCCGGGTTCACCAGGTCAAACGGGTCGCCAGCAACGCGGCCATGCGGGTCCCGAACGGACGGGTGGAAACCGTGGCCGGGGCGTCCCATTACGGCCTGCCGATCACCCATGCCGAGCAGGTCGCCGCGCTGATGCTCCAGTAGCGCCGGGCGCCGGGGCAGCCTTCACCGGGCGTCACCACTACACCGCCCACGACGCGGCGCGGATGAACTCGTGGGTCCTGCCTCAGCAGTCCCACAATCGACAAGTTCATCCGCGCCGGCGACGTTGATCCCCGCCGTCAAAGGGGCGCGGGGACAGGGTGGGGAACGGTCAGAAGTCGATCTCCCCGGCGATGAACTTCTCCACGTTGTCGCGGGCCTCGTCATCGGGGTACTGCACCGGCGGGGACTTCATGAAGTACGACGACGCCGAGAGCACGGGGCCGCCGACGCCGCGGTCCTTGGCGATCTTCGCGGCGCGCACCGCGTCGATGATCACGCCGGCCGAGTTCGGCGAATCCCACACCTCGAGCTTGTACTCCAGGCTCAGCGGGACGTCACCGAAGGCGCGGCCCTCGAGGCGGACGTAGGCCCACTTGCGGTCGTCCAGCCACGCCACGTAATCGCTCGGCCCGATGTGCACGTTGCGGGCACCCATGTCCCGGTCCACCTGCGACGTCACGGCCTGGGTCTTGGAGATCTTCTTCGACTCGAGGCGGTCCCGCTCGAGCATGTTCATGAAGTCCATGTTGCCGCCGACGTTCAGCTGCATCGTGCGGTCCAGCAGCACGCCGCGGTCCTCGAACAGCTTGGCCAGCACCCGGTGCGTGATGGTCGCGCCGACCTGCGACTTGATGTCGTCGCCGACGATGGGAAGCCCTGCGGCGCGGAACTTCTCGGCCCATTCCGGGGTGCCGGCGATGAACACCGGGAGGGCGTTGACGAACGCGCAGCCGGCGTCGATGGCGCACTGCGCGTAGAACTTCGCGGCGTCCTCGGAGCCGACGGGCAGGTAGCAGACCACCACGTCGGCCTTGGCCGCACGCAGGGTGGCGACGACGTCGACCGGGTCGGCCGGCGACTCGGTGATCGTCTGCTGGTAGTACTTGCCGAGCCCGTCCAGGGTGGTGCCGCGCTGCACGGTGATGCCGGTCGGCGGGACGTCGGCGAACTTGATGGTGTTGTTCTCGCTGGCGCCGATCGCCTCGGACAGATCGAAGCCGACCTTCTTGGCGTCCACGTCGAACGCGGCGACGAACTGCAGATCAGAGACGTGGTAGTCGCCGAACTGCACATGCATCAGGCCGGGGACCCGGGTGCCGGGCTCGGCATTCTTGTAGTACTCGACGCCCTGGATGAGCGAGGACGCGCAGTTGCCGACGCCGACGATCGCGACGCGGATGGGGTGGGTACCGATACCCATGTGATTCCTCCTGGAGAAGCTGGTGTGCGGGTCGGTGCGGGTGGGAGAGCGGTCGGGAAGTGCTTGGCAGCTAGCGGTTCAGGGTTTGGTTCAGGGGTCCGGGTCGGGCGGTCTGGGCCGGGCCCGCCGCGCTGGTCGCGGCGGATGTTCCGGCGGTGACGGTCCGGACCCGCCCGCCGACTTTTCCCGTGACGTGCGTTCCTGGTCGATCAGTTCGTTCAGCCAGCGCACCTCGCGGTCGGAGGCCTCCAGGCCGAGTTGGTGCAACTCGGCGGTGTACTGGTCGAGCCGGTCGGCAGCCCGGGTGACGGCCGAGCGCAGGCCTTCCCGACGTTCCTCGACCCGCCGCCGCCGGCCCTCGAGGATGCGCATCCGCGCCTCGGAGTTGGTCCGGGAGAAGAACGCCAGATGGACGCCGAACCCGTCGTCCGACCAGGATTGCGGGCCGGCGTCGGCCAACAGGGTGGCGAGCCGCTCCTTGCCCTCCGCGGTGATCCGGTAGACGACCCTGGACCGGCGGGAGGACAGCGGAACCGCATCCACGTCCACGACCGGATCTTCGGTGGCGATGGAGCCCTCGGCCTGCAGTCGCCGCAGCGTGGGGTACAGCGACCCGAAACTGAAGGCGCGGAACGATCCGAGCGTCGAGTTGAGGCGTTTGCGCAGCTCGTAGCCGTGCATCTTGGAGTCGGCCAGCAGCCCGAGCACCGCCAGTTCGAAGACGGTGGAGGTTTCCTTGCCCAACGGTGCCACCTCCAACTCGTGCGACGGAGTGTCGGCCGACTGCGGTGATCGGTCACGTGTAACGATCATCTCGCTACACCGTATCAATATATCGCGCCGATACATCGCGCGACGCGCGACGGCAGGATGCTCAGGGTGTGGAGCGGTACTTGACCTGCAGCGTGGGTCGGCTCGTCGTCGACGAGGCTGCCGGAACCGGGTGGCGTGAGCATCGTGGGGCGGGCGCCGAGGTTCGACGCGCCGTGGAGCGCCATCCGTTAGCGTCGGTCAGCGTCACCCATCACAGAGGAGCCGTCCATGACCGGCAGTGGCCCATCGTTCGCCGACCGCACCGACTTCGAGAACGCGGAGCGAGGCTTCGTCGAGGCCCTCGATCCGTGCATCGTCACCGACGCGAACGGCCGGGTGGTGTGGGACCTGGAGGCGTACTCGTACCTGGACGCCGACTGCCCGGACACGGTGAACCCGAGCCTCTGGCGGCAGGCCCAGCTGTGTGCGACGCAGGGACTGTTCGAGGTGACGCCGGGCATTTACCAGGTCCGCGGGCTTGACCTGTCGAACATGACGATCGTCGAGGGCCAGACCGGGATCATCGTCATCGACCCGCTGATCTCCGCGGAGACCGCGGCCGCCGCGCTGGCCCTGTACCGGAAGAACCGCGGTGACCGGCCGGTCACCGGGATGATCTACACGCATTCGCACGGCGACCATTTCGGCGGCTCCAAGGGGATCCTGCCCGACGGCGCCGGCGACGTGCCGATCCTCGCCCCGGAAGGCTTTCTGGGCCATGCCGTCTCGGAGAACGTCTACGCCGGCGTCGCGATGAACCGCCGTGCTGCCTACATGTACGGCGCCGTGCTGGACAAGAGCCCCACCGGGCAGGTCAGCACCGGGCTGGGCATCGCCACCTCCGCCGGGCAGATCGGGTTGATCCCGCCGACCGTGGAGATCACCCGCACCGGGCAGGAGGAGACGGTCGACGGGGTCCGGATCGTCTTCCAGGTCACCCCGGGCACCGAAGCGCCGTCGGAGATGAACTTCCTGTTCCCGGACCACCGGGCGCTGTGCATGGCCGAGAACGCCACCCACAACCTGCACAACCTGCTCACGTTGCGCGGTGCGCTGGTCCGCGACCCGCGGATCTGGGCGCACTACCTCAACGAGGCGATCGAGCTGTTCTCCGCCGACAGCGATGTCGCGTTCGCCTCGCACCACTGGCCGACCTGGGGCACCGAGAACATCGTGACGTTCCTGTCCCAGCAGCGGGACCTGTACGCCTACCTGCACGACCAGACGCTGCGGATGCTGAACAACGGTGCCACCGGCCTGGAGATCGCCGAGGACTTCACCCTGCCCCCGGCGCTGGATTCCGCCTGGCATGCCCGCGGCTACTACGGCTCGGTGAGTCACAACGTGAAGGCGATCTACCAGCGCTACATGGGCTGGTTCGACGGCAACCCGAGTTCGCTCTGGCAGCACCCGCCGACAGCCAAGGCGACCCGGTACGTCGAGGTGATCGGCGGCCAGCAGGCGGTGAAGGACAAGGCGCAGAAATTCGTCGACGCCGGTGATCTGCGGTTCGCCGCGGAACTACTGGGGCATGCGGTGTTCGCCGATCCCACCGACACCGCGGCCAAGGACGCGCTGGCGGATGTGTACGAGAAGCTGGGGTACGGAGCCGAGAACGGCACCTGGCGGAACTTCTACCTGACCGGCGCGCTGGAACTCCGGGAGGGCGACAAGCCGCCGGCCATCGGGGATCTCGGCGCGGGCATGGCCAGCGCGCTGACCGTCGAGCAGCTCTTCGACACCGTCGCGATCCGGATCGACGGCCCGCGGGCGGCCGCGGAGTCGATGGTCATCGAATTCCACTTCACCGACAGCACCGACACCGGCAGCGGTGACACGGTGCGGCTCACCCTGTCCAACGGCGCGCTGATCCAGACGGTGAACCCGCGCACGGCGGCCGCCGCCGACCTGACGCTCACGCTGACGAAGACTGCGCTGCTGGGGATGCTCGGCGGCGGCGGACTGTCCGGGATCGAGCACACCGGTGATCCGGCGGTGCTGGGCCGGCTGCTCGGGCTGCTGGACACCCCGAATGCCGCGTTCTCCATCGTCACGCCCTGATGACTCCCGTTCAGACGGCCGGGAACCGGCGGTAGCGAGCATGCGGGAGCGGCGATGAACGGCGTGATCGGCGACATCCTGCCACTGGCACTGGGGGTGGCGATCTCGCCGATCCCGATCATCGCGGCGATCCTCATGCTGTTCTCGTCACGGGCGACCGGCACCAGCCTGGGCATGCTGGTCGGCTGGATTCTGGGCATCGTGGTGGTGACGACGATCTTCACCGCGGTCTCCGGATCGCTGGAGGCCGGCGGTGAGCCGTCCGCCGGGACGTCCTGGACGAAGATCGTCCTCGGCGGCCTGCTGCTCGCGGTTGGCCTGCGGAACTGGCGGGGCCGTGGCGGAGTGCACGAGACGCCGAAGTGGATGGCGGCGATCGACAGCTTCAGCCCGGCCAAGGCGCTCGGGTTGGGGTTCCTGCTGGCCGCGGTCAACCCGAAGAACCTGCTGCTCGGGATCGCCGCCGGGGTGGCCATCGGCGGCGCCGGAATCACCGTCGGTCAGGAAGCCGTCGCGATCGCCGTCTTCACCGTGATCGCGGCGTCGACAGTGGCGGTGCCGGTGGTTGCCTACCTCGTCGCCGCCGACAAGATGCGGGGTCCGCTGGACCGGCTCAAGGCGTGGCTGCAGCAGAACAACGCGACGGTGATGGCGGTGCTGCTCCTGGTGATCGGCGTCGTGCTCATCGGCAAGGGAGTGAGCGGGCTCTGACCGGTCGACGACCGACATGCCCGACGGCTGCCCGACCGAGCGTCAGGTGGATTCCGACGCCGGTGGGATCGCCTGCTGGGGGTCCGCCTTGGGAACCGACTTGGCCGCCTTGGGCTTCTTCGGCTTCTTGGAGAAGTCGGGTTCGTCGCCGAAGAACAACTGCAACCATCGCGCAGAAAGGTCCACGTCCAGCAGCACCGCCTTGAACAGCAGGCTCGCCGGCACCGCCAGGATGGCGCCGAGCGGGCCGAGCAGGAACGCCCAGACGATCAGCGACAGGAAGCTCATCGTGGTGGTCAGGCCCACCGCGTCGCCGACCACCTTCGGCTGGATCACCGACTGGATGATCAGGTTCAGCACGCAGTAGAGCACGATGACCTCGATCATCTTGCTCGGACCGCCCACCACCAAGCCCAGCAGGGCGGGTGGGATCAAGCCGATGATGAAACCGATGTTGGGCACGTAGTTGGTGATGAACGCCAGCAGCGCCCACAGTCCCGCGGCCGGGATACCGAGGATCACCAGGCCGATGCCGTCCAGCACGGCCACGATCCCGCCGAAGACGGTCGCCACCCCGAAGTAGCGCCGGGTGGCCTGCGCGAACTGGCCGAGCGCGCCGAGGACCGGTTCGTGCCCGGCACTTCACCCGCTGCATCCTGCCCCCGAACATCGCGCCGTCCAGGCCCATGAAGATCACCAGGACCAGGACGAACAGCAGCGCCGACAGGACCGAGGTGACCGAACTCAGCAGGTCCTCCACGGCAGTGATGATCGAACTGGAGCTGACGTTGCTGGTCATCGACTGAACGTCGGTCTGGCTGATACCGAGGCCAGCGAGCCAGTTCTGCAGGTTGGTGATGTCCTGCTGAATCTCCGCCGAGTACTGCGGCAACAGGGTGGCCAGCTGGGCGACGCCGATGATCAGGCCGGCGATCAGCCCGAGCAGGATCGCGAAGATGACCAGGACGAGCGTCAAGCTGGCCAGCCAGCGGGGGGCGCCCTTCCTGATCATCGCGCCCCGGAGCGGCTCGACGACGATGGTCAGCACGACCGCCAGGAAGATCGGTGCGAGGATGCCCGGTACCTGGTAGATGCCGGCGGCGACGATCACCGCGGTGGCCAGGCCGAGCATGATGATCAACGCCCGAGGCAGTCCGCGCGCCTCGCCGTAAACCTTCGGCAGCCCGGGGCCGGCCGGGCCGACTTCAGTCGTGCTGACCCCTGCTGGCGCGGCCGGGACGTCGGGTGTGCCCACTTCAGGCTGCCCGGCAGTGGCCGGGTCGGCGGAGTTGTCCGTCATGGCGGGGTCCGTTCTCGGTGATACTGCGCTGTGCCGTCGGCGCGGATGCCGCCGACTAACGGGATCCTCCCAGGTGGGGAGGGTGACTTCGGGTAAATCGGGGAGTGGCGTGGCACTGCACTCGATTTGACAACTCCGGCGTCGGAGTAAGGTGCCGAAGTGAGGCTGGGTAGCACGTGGACACGGGCTGATCTGCGAGGTTCGGGATGAAATGGCAGGCTCGCCATCCCCGTCGCAAGCCGGATCCCGCACCATCCGATCCCGAGCCGGCCGAATCGGAACACCCACGCCAGGAGCGCAGCGCGGACGACCGCGTCAACGACCGAGCGCCGATCCGCCGGGTGCGTATCTCCATCGAGCAGCGGGACGTGCAGAAGGCCACCATCCGGGTGCTGGTGCTGATCTCGATGTGGCTGGTGGCGCTCTGGGTCGTCGGGGTCGCGC
This sequence comes from uncultured Actinomycetota bacterium, assembly GCA_963709895.1. Taxonomy (GTDB): domain Bacteria; phylum Actinomycetota; class Actinomycetes; order Mycobacteriales; family Nakamurellaceae; genus Nakamurella. Next base: position 488,079 of record CAVPYD010000030.1, read on the forward strand.
GGCACTTCCTGTTCCTCATCCTGCTGGCCTGGCTGACCGCCATCGCGACCGAGCCGGCGATCCAGTGGTTCCTGCGGCGCGGGCTGAGCCGGGCCCGGTCGACCGCGGTGGTCGGCGGGTCCGTCATCGTCGTGTTGGTCGGGCTCGCGGTGATCTTCGAGCGGATGCTGTTCGACCAGGTCACCCAGCTCGTCCGGAACGTGCCCGCGACCGTGCAGAGCGTCGTCGTCCAGGTGAATTCGACGTTCGATGTCAATCTGGATCCTGCCCAGGTGACCTCCGCTCTGCACATCGATGCGGACCAGATCTCTTCGCTGGCCGAAGGTCTGGCCGGCGGCTTCTTCGGCTGGGTCGGGTCGCTGTTGGCCGTCGTCCTGGACCTGGTCACCGTCGTCGTGTTCTCCTTCTACATCGCCGGCGCCGGGCCGCGGCTGATTCAGCACGTGGCGGTCTGGCTGCCGCCGGACCGGCAGCCGGTGCTCGGTGAGATCTGGGACATCGCCGAACAGAAAACCGGCGGATACGTCGCCTCGAAGATCGTGCTGGCCGCCGCGTCGGCGTTCTTCCACGGCATCCTGTTCTGGGCCATCGGACTGCCCGGCTGGCTGCCACTCGCCCTGCTGGCGGGCATCACCGCCCAGTTCATCCCGATCATCGGGACGTACATCGGGGTGGTCGTCCCGGTGGTGGTGGCCATCCCCGACAAGCCGATCAATGCCATCTGGATCGTGCTGTTCGCCCTCGTGTACCAGCAGATCGAGACCTACGTCTTCACGCCGAAGGTGTCGCACCGCACGATGGAGGTGAACCCGGCCATCGCATTGGCGGCGGTGTTCATCGGCGCCGCCATCTGGGGTCCGATCGGCGCGATCATCGGGGTGCCGATCGTCGCGGTGGTCGTGTCGGTGGTCGAGACCTACGGGCGACGGTATGAGCTGGTGCCTGCGCTGGCGTCAGACCCGGAAATGGCGCAGGGCGAGGACGGCGCGGGCGAGGAGCCCGCTGACGGTGACGACCGGGCCGGGAGCCCAGGGAGCGCTGGTAGCTCTGGCAGCGACGATCGCGACCGTGACAACGGCGGCGCCCCGGTCGATGTGGCCCGTGTCGATCCGCCGGATGATCACCCGGCAGCGTCCGTGCCCACCGTCCCCAACGGAACGGCCCACGTCACTGCCGTCACACCCGCACCACGGCGCGAATCGGGTGCTGTGGACTGACCACGCGTGGGTACCGCGGTCCGTCCGCCGTCCGCCGTCCGCCGTCCGCCGGCCGCCGGTGCCCGCGTGACCGTCAACCGCCCCCGCGTACCCTGGATTGGTGCGGACCCAGCGGGGACTCGTCGACTATGCGTTGCAGCGCCGGGCGCTGCTCGCGAGTGTGCGCTCCGGTCGGACCGGCGTCACCGAGGTCTGCGACGCGTCGCCGTACCTGGTCAGGGCGGCCAAGTTCCACGGCGTGCCGACGGACGTGGCCTGCCCGATGTGCCGCAAGGAACCGTTGACCCACGTCTACTGGGTGTACGGCGACGAGATCAAGCACATGGCCGGATCCGCCAGGCTGCCGGCCGAGCTGGAGTCCATGGCGCGTTCGTTCGGTGAGTTCTCCGTCTACCAGGTCGAGGTCTGCCGGACCTGCTCGTGGAATCACCTGGTGGCCTCGTTCGTGATGGGCACCAAGGGCGAATCAGCCCCGCGGTCGCGCCGCCGCGCCGTCAAATAGCGCGCCCCGACGCTGCGCAACGACCCCGTGGAATCCGGGTATTGCCTGGGTGCAGCCCGCGGAGGATGGTGGATGGGTCCGGGCGGCGCCGCCGGGGCGCTGCCCCTCCGGGACAGAGGGGTTCTGGCCATGTACGCACGCTCATCGACGTTCCGGGCTCGCCCGGCCGCCATCGACAACGGCATCGCGTTCCTGCGTGACGAGGTGATGCCCGCGGCGATGGCCATGCCCGGCTGCACCGGGCTGTCGACCATGGTGGATCGCGCCAGTGGGCGCTGTATCGCCACCACCGCGTGGGACTCGATGGACCACCTGCGCGCCAGCGCCGGCCTGATCGATCCGATGCGGGAGCGGGCCGCCGCCATCATGAGCGCCGAGCCGTTCGTCGAGGAGTGGGAAATCGCCTCGGTGCATCGAGCGCATACCTCACACGACGGGGCCTGCATCCGGGCAACCTGGATGTGGTTGGAACCGGAGATGGTCGACCATGCGGTCGACACCTACCGGATGGTGACGTTGCCGCAGATGGAAGACCTGGCGGGGTTCTGCAGTGCCAGCCTGTTCGTCGACCGCATGCTCGGCCGGGCGGTGTCCTCCGTCACCTACGACTCGCACGAGGCGATGAGCCGCAGCCGTGACGCTGCCAGGGTCGTCCGCGCGGACAACGCCAGGGACGCACACGCGCAGGTATTGGACGTCGCGGAGTTCGACCTGGTGCTGGCCCATCTCCGGGTGCCGGAAATGGCCTGAGTCAGCGGCCTGACGATTCGCCCCTGCGGCCGCGTCCGCCTCACCGGCCGACCTGGCCGACGTGGTTGCAGGGGCCGGGTACCGCCGGTTGGGTGCCAGCCCGAGGTCAGTCGGTTTCCGGGCCGGAGCAGTAGTCGCAGTTGTCGTCGCAGCTGGGCGGGGTGCCAAGGACAAGCATCGTCAAAGGAGTCATACCTGGCAGACGCCTACCTCGGCCGGGGGATGCTCGCTCGGTGTTACATGTTCGTTTCCGCATGTCGTGGCGGGCCGCCTCATCGGTGCCCCACACGCGCACCAGTAGCATCGCGCCCGTGACCGCTGACCCACCGGACGAGCCTGCCACGGCCGACTCCGGCGGCGGCCCGGCGGAATCCGCGGACTCAGCAGAGGAGTCAACGGACTCAGCAGAGGAGTCAGCGGACTCAGCAGACCTGGCCCCGGCAGCCACCGAGCTTTCCCGATCTGCCGGCCTCAGCCCCGTCGAGCGGGTCATCCCGACCTGGACGGACCCGACGGTCCGACGGGCCAGCGACCTGATCGGCGGCCCGATGGGCCGCCATGCGCTGGTCGGTCGGGCGTCCCTGCTGACCCCACTCCGGGTCTGCCTGCTGATGGCGATCGCGGTGCTGATCTGCGGGTGGCTGTTCAAGGCCGCCTGCATCCAGCAGGGGCCGAACGGCGCCGGCGGGGTGACCCTGGATCAGGGCGGGCAGCGACCGTGGATCACCGCCTGTTACAACGACGCCGTTCCGCTCTACGGCAGCCACGGGCTGGACCGGCTGGCCCTGCCGTACGCCACCTCCTGGCAGGACAACGGCGAGACCAAGTACATGGAGTACCCCGTCGTCACCGGGTACTGGATGTGGGTGGTCGCCGCCATCTCCCGCGGGTACACCAAGGTCGCCCAGGCCACCGGGGTGCTACCGGTGCCGCTCGACGTCGCCGCCTACTTCACCATCGGCGCGATCATGCTCGGCCTGATGTACCTGTGGGCGGTCGCCTCCACCGCCAAGATCGCCCGCCGCCGGGTGTGGGACACCGCGATCATGTGCCTGTCGCCGCTACTGATCGTGCATGCGTTCACCAACTGGGATCTGCTGGCCATCGGCATCACCGCCGGCGCCATGCTGGCCTGGGCCAGGAAGAAACCCATCCTGGCCGGGGCGCTGATCGGGCTCGGCACCGCGGCCAAGCTCTACCCGCTGCTGCTGCTCGGACCGCTGCTGATCCTCTGCCTGCGGGCAGGGAAGATGGGCGCCTGGACCCGCGCCGCGCTGGCGGCCGCGGCGGTCTGGCTGGTGATCAACCTGCCGGTGATGGCGCTGTACCCCAGCGGTTGGTACGAGTTCATCAAACTCAATTCCGAGCGGCCGCCGGAATACGACTCCTGGTACTTCATCTACGCCACGCTGGCCCGCTCGTCGATCTGGGACAAGGCCCCAGGGGCCGATGCACCGACCCTGGTCAACGTGCTGTCGCTGGCGCTGTTCGCGATCGCCTGCGCGGGCATCGGCTGGCTGGGCCTGTCCGCGGAACGCCGTCCCCGGTTCGCCCAGTTGGCGTTCCTGGTCATTGCCGCATTCCTGCTGACGAACAAGGTGTGGTCGCCGCAGTACTCGCTGTGGTTGCTGCCGCTGGCGGTGCTGGCATTACCGCGGTGGCGCCCGTTGCTGTTCTGGCAGGCGACCGAGGCGATCACCTGGGTCTTGCTGATGCTGTACTTCGACGGCGAGTCGAACAAGGGACTGTCCATCTATCCGTTCATCAACGCGGCCCTGCTGCGGGACGCGATGGTCCTGCTGCTGGTGGCCCTGGTGATCCGGGACATCCTGCGGCCGGCGGGTGATCTGGTGCGGATGGCCGGTGACGACGATCCCTCTGGCGGAGTGCTGGAAGACGCCGATGACCGGTTCACCGTGCCGTCGCTGCCGGCGATCTGGGCGGGCTGGCGTGGCCGCCGATCGGGCGCTGCGCCGGTGGCGGTCGGTGTCGGACGGGAATCCGACGATCAGCTCGACCCCGCCTGACCTGGCCGCGCGGGTAGCCTGGCAGCACGCCAACCGGTCTGCAGCGATCGGAGCTACCGCCATGAGCATTGCGGCCAAACACTTCGTCTGGCGAGCCTCCCGCGCCGTGCGGGCGGCGAATACCGAACGCCGGCGGGCGCTGGAGCGGGACATGGCCGGGTATTGCTCGGACGCGGATCGCTGTGAATTCGAGGCAATTCTCGACCGCTATCCCGACGCGGTGACCGAGGAAATGCGAGACATCCTGACCCGCCAGCATCTGGCCAGACCCCGCTGGCCGGGCGGATTCTCGCCCGACCGATTCTGATCGCTCGGGTGGACGCCCGTCCGACTCCCGGCGCGTCCCGGGGTGGCGATGATGGCCGGGCATGGCAGGGTGCGGCGTATGTCGGGATTTTCCGGTCGGGGCCGCAGGGCGCGCGGTGCGATGGCCTTCGCCGCGGTGTTGGTCGGCGTCGCCGCGGCGCTGGCCGGCTGCAGCGGTCCCCAGGCGCTGCTGGCGCAGGCGTCGTCGCAGGTCTCGGCGACCAGCGCCGGTGCAACGCCGGCGGATGCGAGCACCTCCACGAGTGCCGCATCGAGGTCGCCCGCACCGACCTCCCGCCCCGCCGCTCCGGCGACGACCGGATCGACGGTGCGGACCGAGGGCCATTCCGCGGGCGCGACATCGGGAGAGTCCGAGCCGCCGGTGGACGGCGAGTACACGATTGCGTTCGCCGGTGACGTGAACTTCGCGGAACGGACCGCCGAGCGGCTCGCGGCCGACCCGGCGACGGCGTTCGGTGTCGCGGCGGCCGGGCTGGCCGCTGCCGACCTGACCGTGGTCAACCTCGAGACCGCGATCACCACCCACGGGGAGCCGGAGCCCAAGACGTTCACCTTCCGCGCCCCACCGACCGCGTTCGACGCGTTGCGCGATGCCGGCGTCGACGTCGCGTCGATGGCGAACAACCACGGGGCGGACTACGGGGCCGTCGGGATCAAGGACAGCCTGCAGGCGATCGCCGGCTCGGGTTTCCCGGTGATCGGGTTCGGTGCGAATGCCGCAGCCGCGTACGCGCCGCTGCACCGGAGCATCCATGGCGTCGATGTCGCGATCATCGGGGCCAGCCAGGTGCGCGACCACACCCTGGAAACCTTCTCAGCCGGCGCGACGTCACCGGGCATCGCCAACGCGTTCGACCCGATGTTGATCGAGAACGTCAAGGCGGCCGCGGCCCAGGGGTCGACGGTCGTGGTGTTCCTGCACTGGGGCACGGAGTACGAGCACTGCCCCGACGGCGACCAGCAGCAACTCGCGGACGAACTGGCCGCGGCGGGGGCCGATGCCGTCATCGGCACCCATGCGCACGTCCTGCAGGGGGCAGGCTGGCGGCCGGACGGCGTCTACGTTGCCTACGGGCTGTCGAACTACCTGTGGTGGCGCTCGTTCGGCAACGACCAGGACGACAACGGGGTGCTGACGCTGACCTTCCGGGAGCACGACGTGATCGGGGCCGACTTCGCCCCGGCCCACCTGGACGACACCGGTGTGCCGGTACCGGCCACCGGCGCGCAGGCCGACCGGATCGATGCCCAGTGGGAGCAGGCCAGGGAGTGCGCAGATCTGGCCGCGACACCGCCGCAATGAACCTCCCCGCGATACGCCTTGCCGCCGACCGCTACCGAAAGGCTCAGCCGTGACCACCGAACCGCTGCTCCCGCCGATGCGAACGGCCGTCGTCACCGGCGCCGCGTCGGCCCGCGGGATCGGCCGGGCGACCGCCGCCCGGTTGGCGGCGGCCGGCTGGTCGGTGGCGATCCTGGACATCGACGGTGTGGCCGCCCGCGGGGTGGCCGCGCAGCTCGCCGAGACCTACGGGGTGCCGGCGCTGGGCGTCCCGACGGATATCGCCGACGAGGAGTCGGTGCAGGCGGCGATCTCAGCGGTCGAGACCGGGCTGCCCCCGGTGATCGGACTGGTGAACGTGGCGGGCGTCAGCTCACCCGTGCCGTTCCTCGAGGTCACCGCCGCGGAGTGGGACCGGGTGTTCGACGTCAACATGCGCGGGACCTTCCTGGTGACCAAACGGGTGGTGCCGGCGATGATCGCCGCGGGTGTCGGCCGGATCGTCAGCGTCTCCTCGATCTCCGCGCAGCGGGGCGGCGGGACCTATTCGAAGGTGCCCTACAGCGCGTCCAAGGCCGCGGTGATCGGCTTCACCCGGGCGCTGGCCCGCGAACTTGGCCAGCACAAGATCACGGTCAACTGCGTCGCTCCCGGGCCGATCGACACCGACATCATGGGTGGCACGCTGACCGAGGAACGCAAGGCGCAGATGAGCGCGGACGTCCTGCTGGGCCGGGTGGGCACCGTCGACGACGTCGCTGCGCTGCTGGCGTTCCTGATGAGCCAGGACGCCGGGTACATCACCGCGGCCACCTACGACGTCAACGGTGGTCTGCAGATCTCCTGAGCCTGCGCGGGACGGACTACGACACATCCACGGCACACCTGTGCGTCGGCACGGCCTGCCGCGGTCCGGGGTGACACCGTGTCCGCAGCGATTGCCCCCCGACCATCGGGCTGCGGTGGGTCGGGTGGCTCTTTCAGACACGGAGAATCGGATGAACCGCTACGACCGGTGGGTGGCTGCCACCACCAAGACCCTGGACATCCTGGCGATGGTGTTCCTCGCCAACTTCCTGGTGAACTGGCTCCTGGAGCCGGAGGCGGGCTGGTGGTCGCTGACCTTCACCTTGGTCGCCTGGGGCGTATGGGCCGCGTTCGCCATCGACTACCTCGTCCGGCTCTACCTGCACCCACATCGTTGGCGCTTCTTCTTCACCCACCTGCTCGATCTGGTGATGGTGCTGCTGCCGATGCTGCGGCTGTTGCGGGTCGGCATCTTGCTGGTGAAGGCGTTCAAGTCGGTGTCCACCGAACAGATCGCCGGATCACTGATCGGGATCGTCGGGGTCATCTTCGTGGTCGCGGCGCTGTTGGAATGGAAGGTGGAGCACAACGCGCCCGGCGCCAACATCACCACGGTCGGGCTGGCGTTCTGGTGGGCGATCGTCACCACCACCACGGTGGGCTACGGCGACACCTACCCCGTCACCGTCGCCGGGCGACTCATCGGGTCACTGGTGATGGTGGTCGGCATCGGCCTGATCGGCACCGTTTCCGCGACCATCGCGGCCTGGTTCGTCGCGCACAAGAAACAGCCGGTGCGGGCCATTGTCCGGAAGGCGGAGAAATCGCACGCTGCGGGCGAGGCGCCCGGAGCGCTCCCCGACACCGCGGCCACTCCCTCGGACCGCGCGCCCGAGGACGCAGGCCTCGACCGCACCGTGGCGGCGTTGACAAGCCAGCTGGACTCGCTCGCCACGCAGCAGGAACAGCTGCGTCGACTGCTGGACGAACTGACCACCGCGCGTTCCGGCTCGAAGAGCCTCTGACGACGCACCGCGCCGGCCAACCTGATGCGCCGATACACTGATGCGATGCGCACCACCGTGCAGATCGACGATGACGTCCTCGAGGCGGCACGGCAGATCGCCGCTGCTGATGGCCGGCCGCTCGGCCGGGTGATCTCCGACCTCGCCCGGCGCGCCTTGAAACCCGTGACAGTCCGACCGGGCGGCGGCTTCCCGACCTTCGATGTCGGCCCAGACGCCCCGCGCATCACCCCGACAGACGTCGCACGCGCGGCGGACGATTGATGAGAGCCCAAGTCACCGACGCCGGCGGTGCCGCCGGCGTGCTGGGTGATCGGGTCGCGCTCCTCGACGTGAACGTTCTGGTGGCTCTGGCGTGGCCGAACCATGTCCATCACGATGTCGCGCGTGCGTGGTTCGACGCTCACCATCGCCATGGATGGGCAACCACCCCGATCACCGAATCCGGATTCGTCCGGGTGTCGAGCAACCGGGCCGTCCTGCCGACGACGACCACACCGACCATCGCCATCGATGTCCTGGCGGCCATGACCGCACTCGATGGTCACGAGTTCTGGGCCGATGGCCTGTCCGGGGTGACGGGTGGTCTCGGTGACCCGGCCCTCATCCAGTCGCATCGGGACGTCACCGATGCTCACCTGTTGGCACTCACGGAAACCCACGGCGGCGCGGTCGTCACCTTCGACACCCGAATGGCGCGATTGTTGGGGGATCGCGATCCCGGGTTGATCGCGCATCCCGGCTGATCGCCGCGGATATTACGGACCGAATGCCGCCCGCGCTGCACAGCGCGGATCGGATCAGGGGGATGATGGTCGCCGCCGCGCCCCGTCGGCCCGTCGTCGCGGCAGACTGTGTCGAGCGGCGCACCAAGGCTGCCCGAGCGAGCGATGCATTGCCCAGTGACGGATTGCCCAGTGACGAATTGCCAGCGATGCAACTCGCGTGATGAATGAACCAGCGTGAATGACAGCCAGGAAAGAGTCCCCATGACGAGGCAGACGGCGGCGAAGCCGGTCAAGACCCTGACGGACGTGGTCATCCGGTTCGCCGGTGACTCCGGGGATGGCATGCAGCTGACCGGTGATCGATTCACCGTGGAGACGGCCGCCTTCGGCAACAGCCTGTCCACACTCCCGGACTTCCCGGCCGAGATCCGTGCCCCAGCGGGCACCATGCCGGGGGTGTCGGCGTTCCAGGTGCACTTCGCCGACCATTCGGTGGTCACTCCGGGCGACGCCCCGACCGTGCTGGTGGCGATGAACCCGGCGGCGCTGAAGGCGAACATCGGCGACCTGCCGCGCGGCGGGACCGTCATCGTGGACACCGACGAGTTCACCAAGCGGAACCTGGCCAAGGTCGGGTACGCGGTCAGCCCGATCGATGACGGCAGCCTGTCGGAGTACCAGGTGCACGCCGTGCAGATCACCTCGATGACGGTGGAGGCGGTCAGCAAGATCGGCCTGAGTCGCAAGGACGCCGAGCGGTCCAAGAACATGTTCGCCCTCGGCCTGCTGTCCTGGCTGTACCACCGTCCGCTGGAGGGCACCCGGCAGTTCCTGGAGACGAAGTTCGCCGGGAAGCGTGAGGTGCTGCGGGCCAACCTGGTCGCGCTGGAGGCTGGCTGGTCGTTCGGCGAGACCACCGAGGGTTTCGCCGTCAACTACGAGGTCAAACCCGCGGCGCTGCCGGCCGGCCGGTACCGCACCATCCGCGGGAATCAGGCGCTCGCGTACGGCCTGGTGGCGGCGTCCGAGCGGTCCGGGCTGCCGTTGTTCCTCGGCTCGTACCCGATCACCCCGGCCTCCGACATCCTGCACGAGCTCAGCGCGTTGAAGAACTTCAGTGTGCGGACGTTCCAGGCCGAGGACGAGATCGCCGGTGTCGCGGCCGCGCTCGGTGCCTCCTACGGCGGCAGCCTGGGGGTGACGACCACCTCCGGACCCGGCATCGCCCTGAAGGCGGAGACCATCGGGTTGGCCGTCGCCCTTGAACTGCCGCTGGTGATCGTCGACGTGCAGCGCGGTGGTCCCTCGACCGGCCTGCCCACCAAGACCGAGCAGGCCGACCTGCTGCAGGTGATGTTCGGCCGCAACGGCGAGGCCCCGGTGCCGGTCATCGCCGCCCGGTCCGCGTCCGATTGCTTCGACATCGCGCTGGAGGCCGTCCGGATCGCGACGACATACCGCACCCCGGTGTTCCTGCTGTCCGACGGGTACCTGGCGAACGGGTCGGAGCCGTGGCTGATCCCGACCGTGGAGTCCCTGCCGGACCTGCGGGTGCCGTTTGCCACCTCGACCAACCACGTCGTCGACGAGGCTGCCGGAACCGCGGATTTCTGGCCCTACCTGCGCGACCCCGAGACGCTGGCCCGGCCCTGGGCGATTCCCGGGACCGCGGGTCTGGAGCACCGGATCGGCGGCATCGAGAAGAAGGACGGCTCCGGCGTCATCTCCTACGACCCGGCCAACCACGACCACATGGTCCGCACCAGGGCCGCCAAGATCGCCGGGATCGACGTGCCCCCGCTGGAGGTGGACGACCCGACCGGTGATGCCGATGTGCTGGTACTCGGCTGGGGGTCCTCGTTCGGACCGATCACCGGTGCGGTCCGCAACCTGCGGGCCGAGGGGGTGCGAGTGGCCCAGGCGCACCTGCGGTACCTCAACCCGATGCCCGCGAACACCGAGGAGGTGCTGCGGGCCTACCGGCGGGTGGTGGTTCCCGAGATGAACCTGGGCCAGCTTGCCCTGCTGGTCCGGGGCCTGTACCTGGTCGACGCGATCGGCGTCAACCAGGTGCGCGGCCTGCCGTTCCGGGTTGCCGAGCTGATGACCGCCATCCGATCGGTCATCGACGGCACGGAGCAGCGCACCGTCATCGGAACCGCCGGCCGGTACGGCACCGCGGTGACCACCACACCCAACGGTGTGCCGAGCATCGAGGTCGGCGGGGATGCCGCGGATGACCCGGCGGCTCAGCCCTTCGAGACCGACCACGAGGTGGAACTGCTGTCGGCAGAGGCGCCGCCCGGCGATGCCGCGGAGAACCAGCAGACCACCACCGTCCCGACCAGCACTGCCGCATCCACCGCCAACGGAGCCCACCGATGACCGATCAGGCACCCACCCCAGCTGCCGGCCCTACCGCGGCGCGCCCGGAGCGACGGCAGCGCCCCGCGGCGGTGTCGCTGGCCGGCGCCGCGTCGCTCCGGCTGATCCCGAAAGCCGATGCGCCGCAATCGGCCAAGGACTTCAAGTCCGACCAGGAGGTGCGCTGGTGCCCCGGTTGCGGTGACTACGCGATCCTCGCCGCGGTGCAGGGCTTCATGCCGCAACTCGGCCTGAAGAAGGAGAACATCGTCTTCATCTCGGGAATCGGCTGCGCCGCCCGATTCCCGTACTACATGAACACCTTCGGCATGCACTCCATCCACGGCCGGGCACCGGCCATCGCGACCGGGTTGGCGTCCACCCGGCCCGACCTGTCGGTGTGGGTCGTCACCGGGGACGGCGACGCGCTGTCCATCGGCGGCAACCATCTGATCCATGCGTTGCGGCGCAACGTGAACCTGAAGATCCTGATGTTCAACAACCGGATCTACGGGCTGACGAAGGGGCAGTATTCGCCGACCTCCGAGGTCGGCAAGACGACCAAGTCGAGTCCGTTCGGATCGCTGGACACCCCGTTCAACCCGGTGTCCGTGGCGCTCGGCGCGGAGGCCAGCTTCGTCGCGCGGACCATCGATTCCGACCGCCAGCACCTGACGTCGGTGCTGCAGGCCGCGGCGCAGCACCCCGGCACGTCATTGGTGGAGATCTACCAGAACTGCAACATCTTCAACGACAACGCCTTCGAGCCGCTGAAGGACTCCGCCAGCAAGGACGAGGTGACGATCCGGCTGGAGCACGGCAAGCCCATCCGGTTCGGCATCGGCGGGCACCGCGGGGTGATCCGTGACGCCGCCGGACATCTCAAGGTGGTCGACGTCGACCAGGTCGGTGAGGACGCACTGCTGGTCCACGACGCGCACGACGAGGATCCGTCGACAGCCTTTGCGCTGTCCCGGTTGTCGAACCCGGAGACGTTGGACAACACGCCGATCGGGATCTTCCGTGACGTGCGGCGGCCCAGCTACGAATCCGCGATGAGCGCGCAGATCGACACCGCCATCGCCCGTCGCGGCCCCGGTGAGCTGCAGAACCTGTTGGCCGGGAAGGACACCTGGATCGTCCGGTAGCGCGGGTAGCCCGGGTAGCCCGGGTAGCCCGGTGTACCGGTGGCCCCGGGGTGCCCGGGGACCGGTCCGGCCGGGAGACCGAACCCGCAGCCCGCCGCGGCGCCATCGGCAGCCGGGCGTCGGCTGCCGCATCGATGGCGGGCGGGCGGTGCTGTTCGTTTCCGCCGGGCGGCCGGGCGTCGGCTGCCGTGAGATTGGCGGAGGGAACATCGGGTCTGGATCGCTGTCGTGCTGGTAGGGATAACTCTGGCCGTTCGCCGGTCGGATTCCGAGGGTGCCCGCTTGTCACTTCGCTCGGGGGTGTCCGCACCCCCAACCGGGACGGAGAGATGTGTCCGCAGAACTGGTCGAGGTGATCCGGGACGCACTGCGGGCGCAGGCCGACCCGGACCGTGCGCCCGGCATGCAGGCGTACATGAAGTCATCGATGCCCTACCTCGGCGTCCCGATGCCGACCATGCGCCGGCTGACGCGGGCGGCCGCGGTGCGCCATCCGCCAGCTGATCTGGACGATCTGCGGCAGAGCGCGGCCACCCTGTGGCGGAGCGCCGAGTTTCGCGAGGAGCGTTACGCCGCAACGGAACTGACCTGTCTCCGGATGGCGACGGGCCGGCTGGAACTGCTGGATCTGTGGCGGGAGATGATCGTCACCGGTGCGTGGTGGGACCACGTCGACGCTGTCGCGCATCGGATCGGGTCACTGCTGGTGGCCCACCACGAGCAGATGGCGCCGCTGCTGCGCGGCTGGGCGCGGGAGCCCGACCGCTGGCTCCGCCGGTCGAGCATCATCTGCCAGCTGAGTCTGAAATCCAGCACCGACGTCGTGCTGCTGACGGAGGTGATCACGGTGAACGCCGGCGATCCGGAGTTCTTCGTGCGCAAGGCAATCGGCTGGGCCTTACGCGACTACGCCCGCACCGACCCGGAGTGGGTGCGGTCCTTCGTCACCGATCATCTCGACGTGCTCAGCCCGCTGTCCCGGCGGGAGGCGATGAAGCACCTGACCTGAAGCGGTGTCGGATCAGGACGAGTCGATCAGGCGCGTGGCCGATGGCGCGGTCGGGCTGATGGCTGCGCTCTGCCCTGGCCAGCTCGGCCCTGCGTTCGTTGGCCCGATCCCGGATGCGGGCGATGAACCCGAGGGACGACACCACCGCAAGGGCAAGGAATCCGGCGACGAACAACAGCAGGGTGCCCCAGCTGAAGTCGCCGCCGGTGTCCGCCGCTGCGGCGGCCGCTGAGGTCATGTGATGCACGAGCACGATGGCTGGTGTCCTTTCCTGGTCAGGTGGTGCTGGCCGCGATCACGCGGGTCAGCGCGCGGTGCAGCGTTTCGAGTTCGTCGATGGACATGCCGAGCCGTTCCACGATGGCGGGCGGCACCTTCAGCGCCTGCTCCCGCAGCGCCGATCCCTTCGCCGTCAAGGCCACGCTGAGCAAACGCTCGTCGTGGGCATCCCTGCGGCGGGTCAGCAGGCCGGCCGCCTCCAACCGCTTCAGCAGCGGGGAGAGCGTTCCGGGATCCAGTTGCAGCAGCGAGCTGAGCGACTTGACCGACAACGGCGCCTGTTCCCACAACGCCAGCATCACCAGGTACTGCGGATGCGTCAGGCCCATGGGTTCGAGCACCGGTCGGTACAGCGAGACGATGTTGCGGGCTGCCACCACGACGGCGAAACAGACCTGACGGTCGAGGGCGAGCGGATCCTGCGCCCGCCCGACAACCCGGCGATCAGGCGACGTCACGACGGTATCCATACGATGAGGGTACCAATGATTGGGGCACAAAGTAAATATCGTGACGAGTGAGCAGGATCGCGTCCGCCGCGCCGCACGGGTCGTGCTGGCAGAATGCCGGGCATGTCGCTGCGGCCGGGTGAGGTCTTCGCCGGCTACACCGTCGAACGGGAACTCGGTTCCGGCGGCATGGGTTCGGTCTACCTGGTCAGGCATCCGCGGCTGCCGCGGCACGATGCGCTCAAGCTGCTGCGCGCGGAATTGTGCAACGACCCGGCATTTGTCGGGCGGTTCGAGCGGGAGGCCGACACCGTCGCCCAGCTGGATCACCCGAACATCGTGGCGGTGCACGACCGCGGGTCCCAGGACGGGCAACTGTGGATCAGCATGCGGTACATCGACGGCACCAACGCCGAAATCGCCCTGGCCGATTACCCATCGGGGATGCCGCCGGAGCGCGCGGTGCGCATCGTGGGCAAGGTCGCCTCCGCCCTTGACTACGCGCATCGCCACGATCTGTTGCACCGAGATGTCAAGCCCGCCAACATCCTGCTGGCCACCGGGTCGGACGATGACAGCGACGATGACGAGACCGAACGGGTCTTCCTGTCCGACTTCGGCGTGGCCAAGGCGATCGGCGTGGCGGCCGAGCGGGAGGCGTCGCTGACCAGCACCGGCAGCGTGGTGGCGACCCTGGACTACGCATCGCCGGAACAGATCAAGGGCCAGCCGCTCGACCACCGGTCGGACATCTACGCGCTGGGCTGCGTGCTGTACAAACTGCTCACCGGCGTCGTTCCGTATCCCGGGGAGTCGATCGCGGCCAGGGTGTACGGGCAGCTGAACGATCCACCGCCGGCGCCGAGTGCCAAGGTGCCGTCGGTGCCACGGGGCCTGGACGTCGTGGTGGCCACCGCGATGGCGAAGGACCCCGCTGATCGCTACCCGACCTGCCGCGCGCTGGCGTTGGCCGCGCGGGCGGCGCTGGCCACCGCGCCTGGCGGTGCCGGGCGGTCGGACGATCCTGACCCGGGCCTGGCGACCACGGTGACCGCGGGCCGTCGGTGCCGCTGTCACGGCTGGTCCGGTCGGTCCGGCTGGTTCGGTCGGTCCGGCGACCGGCGAGCGGCCGGTGTCCGGCGCCCATCCGGAGCCGCAGCCCCCGGTCTCGGGTGTGGGGCCGGCGGAACCCGGCGGATCGGGTTCGCAGCCGCAGCCGCAGCCGCAGCCGCAGCCGCAGCCGCAGCCGCCAGCCACCGCCGCCGGCGGGCGGCCGGCACAGCGCGGCCGCCGCACCCGTGGTTCTCGGTGCGCCGAACACCGCTTCGAACACCCCGCCGGACACCCCTTCGAACACCCCGTTGACCACCTCACCCGCGGCCGGCGCCGCCACCGACCGGCCCGGCACCCGGCGGCGGACGGCGGCGATCCTTTCCGCGGTGGGTGTGCTGGTGGTGGCCGGAGCCGTCACCGCGGTCCTGCTGCGCGGCGGCGGAACGGCGGGGACCGCCACCATCGGCGCATCCAGCCAGGCCTCGCAAACGGCGCCCCCATCCACCGCCGCCAACTCGTCCCATGCGTCGTCCACCGCTGCGGTCAGCAGCATTTCCTCGAGCCCGCAGACCACCGCGGCCACCCCGGTGCCCGGCCTCCCGCATTCCACCCCCATCGGCGACCAGGTCCTGCTCGGCAGCCGGGCGGCGAGCGGCGCGGAGGGCCTGTTCCAGATCGACACGGCCAGCGGCCAGGTGGGACAGCAGCTGCTGGCGAATACGCCGGGACCGCAGTTCCCGGTGCTGTCGCAGGACCGCGGCTCGGTCATCTACGTCCAGGCCGGCGCGAACACCCTGCGCACCGCCGCTGTCGACGGCAGCGGTGATCGACCGCTGTTCGACACCGCACCCGCCGACTGCCAGAACTACTTCCGGCCGGCGTGGAATCCCGTCGATCAGACCGAACTCGCCCTGCCGTGCACGACATCGACCGGGTCGCTGACGCTCCAGCTGGTCGGGGTCGACGGAAAGGTGCGCGGCGGACCGGTCGCCACCGGGCTGGCCACCTTCGACGACGTCGCCTTCTCTCCGGACGGAAAGTCGCTCGCCTATTGGGGTTCGGACACCGCGGGCGCCGGGGGCGGTCGCATCTACGTGCAGGCACTTGACGGCGGAGCGCCCGTTCCGATCACCGACCCGGGACGGGGCAACGACGCCGACCCGGTCTTCTCACCCGACGGCTCGCACATCGTCTTTCGGCGGGTCGATCCCGACGGCCCGACCGCGCGCATCTATGTCGTCAACGCCGACGGCTCCGGTGAACCCACCCCGGTCAGCGACGGCACCAGCGTCGACCAGGACCCGATCTACTCCCCGGACGGAACCGAGATCGCCTTCAAGAGCAACCGGACGAACGCGGCCGGTACCAACGACAACCAGATCTGGGTGGTCCCGGCGGACGGCTCCGCGGCACCCCGTGAACTCGGTGCCGGAGCCGCCGGTGTGGCCGACGGGGCTCCGGCCTGGGGTCACCGCTGAGGCGAAAACTGTCTGAAGCTACAGGCGTTCCACGATGGTGGCGTTGGCCTGACCGCCGCCCTCGCACATCGTCTGCAGCGCGTAGCGGATGCCCGTGGCCCGCAGGTGATGCACGACCGCCGTCATTGCGCGTGCCCCGGAGGCACCGAGCGGATGGCCGAGCGCGATCGCACCGCCGTTGGGGTTCAGGGCCTTCTCCACACCGGCGTCGCCGCCGCCGATATCGGCCAGCCAGGCGAGCGGGACCGACGCGAAAGCCTCGTTCACCTCGAACGCGCCGATCTCGTCGAGACGTAAGCCGCTGCGCGCCAGGACCTTTCGGGTGGCCGGCAGCGGGGCGGTCAGCATGATCACCGGGTCGTCGGCGGCGAGCACGGCAGTGTGGATGCGTGCCAGCGGCCGGAGGCCAAGCTGCGCAGCACGTTCCGAGGTCGTCATCAGCAGTGCTGCTGAGCCGTCGGAGATCTGACTCGAATTCCCCGCGGTGACCACGCCGTCCTCGGCGAAAGCCGGACGCAGCGCGCTCAGCGCTTCCAGGGTGCCGCCGCGGCGTACCCCCTCGTCCACCGACACCACCGAGCCGCCGGTCAACATCGCGGGTACCGGCACGATCTGTTCCGCCATCAGGCCGGAATCCTGCGCCGCAGCGGCCTTCTCGTGGGAGGCGAGGCTGTACTCGTCCAGCTGCCGACGGGACAGATTCCAGCGCTTCGCCACCATCTCCGCGCCGACGCCCTGGTGCGGAATGACGTCGCCGTACCGAGCGGTCCAGCCCCGCGCGGTGAACGGGCTCCCGCCGGCGGCCAGGGTGCTGCCCATCGGGATCCGCGACATGGACTCGACACCGCCCGCGACCACGACGTCGTACTGCCCGGCGATCAGCCCGGCCGCGGCGAAATGCACGGCCTGCTGGGAGGAACCGCACTGCCGGTCGATGGTGACCCCGGGCACCGACGTCGGCCAGCCTGCGGCGAGCACGGCGCTGCGGGCGATGTCCATGGTCTGCTCGCCGATCTGCGAGACGCACCCCCAGATCACGTCGTCGACGAGGGCGGGGTCGAGGCCGGTGCGCTCGGTCAGCGCCCGCAGCACGTGCGCCGACAGGTCGATCGGGTGGACGGCGGACAGCGATCCGTTGCGCTTGCCGACGGGGGTTCGAACGGCCTCGACGATGACCGCGTCACGCATGGTGGTGCCTCCTATGACGGGAACCCGACTGGTGCGGGCGGACTGGGGCGCCCGGCTGCGGCGCCGCTCCTGCCAGCGTACGAGTTCACCGGGTCGCCGGGTCCGGCCGTCACCAGGGGGTGATGGTCGTTTCCGTCGCCAGCTGACCGACCAGCTCGCGGCTGATGGCGGGCGACACCAGCTCGATCGACTGGACGCACAGCGCGCCGGCGGCCGACGCCCAGCGCAGGGATTCCTCCAGCGACCGGCCGTCGAGCCGAGCGGCCAGTAACCCGGCCACGAAGGCGTCGCCGGCACCGTTGGAGTCGACCGCCCGTTCGACGGTGATCGCATCGGCCCGCCACCGGCCCTCGGTGCGGGAGAACGCCACCGCGCCCTCGCGTCCGCGGGTGCACACGGCCAGTTCGGTGCCGTTGTCCAGGCATTCGTCGAGGAACGCCTCCGGGTCGGCGAGCCGGTCGGCGCTGACGACCAGGACGTCGGCGGCGTCGATGAACGGCCGGTGGAAGTCAGCGAGCCCGTCGTAGTCGTGCAGGTCGCACCAGATCTGGCAGCCCGCGTCCCGCGCGGCGGACAGCACGGGCACGGACCAGGAGGCCAGGTCGACGACCGCGATGTCCGCGCGGTCCAGCGCGTCCAGCACACCGATCGGGAGTTCGGGCGGATCTCCGGTCAGATCGAGGTAGATCGACACCCGTTCGCCGGCCGCCGACATCAGGTTCAGGTGGTGTTCGGACGGCCCGTCGACGACGTCCGGCAGCAGCGTCAGCCGCGGGTGCGCCAGGGCCGCGGCGATGCCGGCCGCGTCCGGGTCGGACCCGAGCACCGTCCGCAAAGTGGTCGGCACGCCGAGCCTGGCCAGGTTCAGCGCCTTCCCGGCCGACGTCCCGCCCAGCCCCCACCGGTGCCCCCGGGCGATCTGCATGTGCGGGCGCGCCTCCGGCAGCGCGTCCAGGTCGACCAGCAGGTTCCAGCTCGCCGGGCCGTTCACCAGCACGCTCGCCATGCCGCCCAGTCAAGCATCGACGGCGCGGATCAACTTCCCCGG
>CAVPYD010000031.1:0-869375 GCA_963709895.1 uncultured Actinomycetota bacterium
CTGCGGCGATGACGACAGCCCCGAGTTACATGCGGCCGACACGATCAACGCCGGGCGCGGGCTCTGCCGGCCGAGCGCGGTCGACGTGCTGACCCAGGAGGCGCCCGCCCGCGTCGCCGACCTCGTCGAGCTGGGCGTGCCCTTCGACGACGAGCTCGGGCTCGAGGGCGGCCACTCGCGCCGCCGGGTCGTCCACGCCGGACGCTGCGACGGGTGCGGTGATCGCGCGCGTGCTGGCCGAGCGCGTGCTCGATCACCCGCGCATCCTCGTCCGCGAGGGCGAGCGCGTGGTCGAGCTCTGCGTGAGCGCAGCCGCACCGACCCGGGCGTCGTGCGCGGGAGGGCCGGCGACGCTGCTCGCGACCGGCGGCTACTCGGCGCTCTGGGCGCGGACGACGAACCCGCCCGGCTCGGTCGGCGACGGGATCGTCCTCGCCTATCGCGCGGGCGCGGCGCTCGCCGACCTCGAGCTCGTCCAGTTCCACCCGACCGTGGTCGCCGGCAACGGCCTGCTGCTCTCCGAGGCGCTGCGCGGCGAGGGCGCGCTGCTGCTCGACGAGGAGCGGCGAGCGCTTCACCGACGAGCTCGCTCCGCGCGACGTCGTGGCGCGGGCGATCGACGCGCGGGCAGCGCGCTGCTCGACCTCCGCGGCATCGACCGCGACCGCTTCCCGACCTGATGGCGAGTCGCCTCGCGAGCGGCTTCGATCCCGGCAGCGAGCCGATTCCCGTCTCGCCGGCGGCGCACTACACGATGGGCGGCATCGTCACCGACCTCGACGGCCGCACCGGCGTCCCGGGCTGTACGCGGCGGGCGAGTGCGCCTGCACGGGCGTCCACGGCGCGAACCGTCTGGCGTCGAACTCGCTGCTCGAGTGCCTCGTCTTCGGCCGCCGCGCCGCGCTCGCGGCGCTCGCCGACGCGCCGCTCGGCATCACCGTGACTGCCCGGAGCGACATCGTCCGCGGAGGTCGACGAGGTCGACGCGAGCGCTGCGCGAGCAGATGTGGCGGACGCGGGGCTGATCCGCGACGCGGCCGGGCTCGAGAGCTGCGCGAGCGCCTCCGCGCTGGCCGCGTCTGGTCGCGGAGGGCGCGCTGCACCGCGAGCGAGAGCCGCGGCGGCCACTTCCGCGCCGACTTCCCGTTCGAGGACGAGGCGTTCGCCGCGCACACCGTTCTCCGCCCGGCGGCGAGCGCGTGCAGCTGGAGCGATGGAGCTGACGCGGCAGGAGATCGCAGCGCGCCGGCCGCCGAGTGATCGCGGCGCTCGCTGGCCGAGGACGTCGGCGCGGCGACGTCGACGACCGGGCGCTCGTTCGCCGGAGGACCGCTGCCGGCGAAGCGTCTGGTCAAGGAGCCGGGCGTCGTCTGCGGCCTGTGCCGCCGCCGAGCGTGTTCGAGGCGCTCGACGAGGCTCGGCTCGAGCCGCTCGTCGCCGACGGCGACCGCGGTCGACGTGCCGGGGCCGGTCGCGCGGGTCGAGGGCCCGGCGCGCGCGGTGCTGACGGGCGAGCGGCTCGCGCTCAACCTGCTCGGCCGCCTGTCGGGCATCGCCACGCTCACCCGCCGCTACGTCGACGCCGTCGACGGCACCGGCGCGACGATCCTCGACACCCGCAAGACGACGCCCGGGCCTGCGCGGCCTGGAGAAGTAGGCCGTGCGCTGCGGCGGCGGCACGAACCACCGCCTCGGCCTCGACGACGGCGTGCTGATCAAGGACAACCACCTGCGGCTCGCCGGCGGCGATCGCCGAGGCCGTTCGCCGAGCCCGCGCGACCGGCCTCCTGCCGTCGAGGTCGAGTCCGACACGCTCGACGCAGGTCGGCGAGGCGCTCGCGGCGGGCGCCGACCGCGATCCTGCTCGACAACATGACGCCCGACGAGGTCGCGCGCCGCGGTCGCGCTCGTCGCCGGGCGCGCCGAGCTCGAGGCCTCGGGCGGCGTGACGCTCGACACCGTGCGCGCGATCGCCGAGACCGGCGTCGACTTCGATCTCCGTCGGCGCGCTGACCCATTCCGCGCGCGTCCCTCGACGTCTCCCTGGAGGTTCTGTGACCGACGCTCGAGATCGACCGTCGCTGCAGGACGAGGTGCGAGGCCCTGGCGCGCGAGCGCGACGCGGTCATCCTCGCCCACAACTACCAGGTGCCCGAGGTGCAGGACGTGGCCGACTACGTCGGCGACTCGCTCGGCCTGTCCCGCGAGGCCGCGGCCACGGACGGCCGCGGCGATCGTCTTCTGCGGCGTCCACTTCATGGCCGAGACGGCGGCGATCCTCTCGCCGGACAAGACGGTGCTGATCCCCGATCCGGACGCCGGCTGCTCGCTCGCCGCCTCGATCACCGCCGACCAGCTCCGCGCCTGGAAGGCCGAGCACCCCGGCGCGGTCGTCGTCTCCTACGTGAACACGACCGCCGAGGTCAAGGCCGAGACCGACTACTGCTGCACGTCCGGGCAACGCCAGGGCCGTGATCGAGGCGATCCCGGCCGACCGGGAGATCCTGTTCTGCCCGGACATGTTCCTCGGGCTGTGGCTCGAGCGGGTCACGGGGCGCAAGCTGCAGCGTCTGGCTCGGCGAGTGCCACGTCCACGCCGGCATCCGCCCGGCGGACATCGAGCGCTGGCAGGCCGAGGCGCCCGACGCCGAGCTGCTCGTCCACCCGGAGTGCGGCTGCGCCAGCCAGTGCATGGCCTTCGCGAACGGGCGCACGCACATCCTGTCCACCGAGGGCATGGTCAGGTTCGCCCAGCAGTCGCCGAAGGAGCGCTTCCTGGTCGCGACCGAGACGGGGATCATCCACCGGCTGCAGCAAGGAGGTGCCGGGCAAGCGGTTCGAGGCCGTGTCCGAGCGGGCGGTCTGCCGGTACATGAAGATGATCACGCTCGAGAAGCTGCGCGACTCGCTGCGCGACTGGAAGTACGTCGTCACGGTCGAGCCGGAGATCGCCGACCGCGCGCGCGGCGCGATCGAGCGCATGGTCGCGATCGGCTGAGGGCTCGCGCGCGCCGACGGGCGGGTTGATCGTCGCGCCGAGGGCGAGCTCGGCGCTCTCTGGGTTCAGGTCGAGACTTCCGCCGTGAAGCGCAATCGCGAGGCTGTATTCGCTGGGCGTGCGAAGGTCGGAGACGGCGAGGAAGTGGGCGGCCACGGCACCTGCCTCGGCGGGTGGAGAGCCGAGGCGACCTGCGACCAGCACCAGCGTCTGGATCGCGAAGCACTGAGCCGCGCTCTCGCTCTGGATGCCGCGCAGGTGCTGGGACTCGTGGCTGAGCACGAGCGCCGGCATAGACCGCTCGTTCGACCTTCTCGGAGCAGAACGCGGTGCTGAAGACGCAGCTGAAATCGGCGCGCCTGCGGGTTGCGCCGTAGGAGGAGAGATCGTGGCAGACGGACGTCTCGAGATGGGTCGTGCTGCTCGGCCTCCCGTTTGCGTCGAACATCACCGATCCTCCGTTGCCTCTGATGTCGAGGAGCCCGCGTAGGAAGCCCGGGCAGTCGACGCTCACTTGTCGGCCGGCGACCTCGCTTGCTACACCGCTCAGTCTGTGATCCAGGCTCAGCTCACGCCGGGCTTCCCAGACTACGAGGGTCACGACGGCGAGGGCCAGTGCCAGCAGTACGCGCACGTTTCCAGCTTCGGCAGCGGGACTCCGCCCTTTAAGCGCCGTAGATTCGCGGCGCCGGAGCAGGTATCGTCTCAAGTCGTGTTGCCAAAGAACAGCTCCGACTGTGGGGAACGGGTAGGCGGTTGCACCCGGCTTCGCGGTCGGGCCCGCTCGAGGCGCGCCGGCCTCTGCCGCCCTTTTTGCGCTCGGCGTCGCTTTCGTCTCGCTCGCCTTGCCGGCGCCCGCGCTGGCAGCGCCGGTTGGTTTCACACCCTGCACGAGCGCGGCCGCGGCCGGGTTCTTCTGCGGCCAGGTCGTCGTCCCCGTGGATCGCAGCGGTCTCGCCGTTCCCACGACCACGACGATTTCGCTGCCGGTGATGTGGCGACCGGCGCTGTTTGCCGATAGCGACGGGGCGGTCTTCGCGCTCGCCGGAGGACCCGGGGCAGGCGGCCACTCCATTCGCGGCCCAGTTCGCGACGGCGCTCGCGCCCGCGCTCCGGACGCGCGATCTGATCGTCTTCGATCAACGAGGAACCGGCGTCGGCGCTCTCAAGTGCCCCGGGGCCGCCGCGGCTGTGAGCTTCCCGCAATTCATTCAGCAGTGCGCCGCCGAGCTTGGCCCGGGGCGTTCCTACTACACGAGCAAGGACTCGGCGCTCGACATGGACGCCATTCGCGCGGCGGTGGGCGTAGACAAGGTGACCGTCTACGGTGTTTCCTACACAGGGACCTGCGTGGCTCAGGCTCTTACGCCAGGCTCTTTCCCGCGCACACAGCGGCGCTCGTGCTCGACTCGGTCGTCGCTTCGACGGGGGTGGACGCCTTCTTGCGCCCGAACTTCACCTCGATCTCCAGCGTGCTGGCCGCGAATTGCTCGCAGCACCAATGCCGCGGCATCACCCGTACGCCTCTCAACGACCTCAAGCGGCTGACCGCCCGCGCCCGGTCGAAGGGCGCGCTGTCGCTGCGGTATGTGGACAAGACGGGAAAGGTGCGCGATGTCGGGGCGACTCAGGCCGATCTCTTCTTCTTCATGGTCGAGGTGTTCAGCTTCGACGCCGCCGTGCGCTTCGCCTGCCGGGCGCGATTCGCTCGGCTCTGGCCGGCGATCCGTATCCGCTGGGGCGCCTGTTGCACCGAGCGCCGGGAGCGGCCTCGAACGCTCAGGCGTCGAGCGACAGGCTCTACCTGGCCACGAGGTGTACCGAGGAGAGCTTCCCCTGGTTGCCGGCAGACAGCGTCACAACGCGCAAGACCAAGGCGATGAGCACCCTCAGTGCGATTGCGGCGACCACTTTCGATCCCTTCACGCCGGGGACATCCCTCACGCTTTCGGATATCAGCTTTTGCGTCTACTGGCCCGCGCCGACGGTGCCCGTCGATCCCACCGTGACGGCTCCCCCGCCGAACATCCCGGTGCTCGTGGTGAGCGGCCAGGAAGACAATGTGACGCCCGCCGTCGAGGGGAAGGAAGTGGCCACGCTGTTTCCACAGGCCAAACGTGTCGGCATCCCGTTCACGGGGCACAGCGTCATCTCCGACGTCTGGCCGAATGCCACCACCTGCGTTGCACGATCGATCGCGAGCTTCTTCGGCGGCGGCGCGGTCGCTTCGTGTCCATACGTGACCCCCTTCTTCAAGCCGGTGAAGCAGGATCCCGTCTCGCTGGCCGCGGTCAAACGGGTGAAGCTGGCCGGGATTCGCGGGCCGACCGTAGGAGCCGTTCTCGGGACGCTCAGCGATGTAACCATGACCGAGCTTTCGGGGACGGGACCGACCGCCGGACTGCGCGGTGGCTTCTTCAGGGGCTCGGTAGGGAACTTGCAGCTGAAGAAGGTTGTCTACGTTCCCGGCGTTGTCGTGAGCGGAAGGCTGAGTCTGCTCAGCGGGCTGGCCAAGGTGACCGTGAGCGGTCGGGATCTCGCGGCACGCTCACCATTCATCGCCTCAAGAAGTTCACCACGGTCAAAGGAACGCTCGACGGGCAGCGGCTGAGCATCAAGACGCGGACCTCTCCGAACGACGCCAACGTGGTTACGCAACTACCCGGGTTGCTTGGGCTGAATCTCGCCCCGCGCCCGCTTTCCTGAACGCCCCCTCAGGCGAAACTCTCGGCGACCTGGCCGCGCCCTGGCTCGCTCCGGGCGGATATTCCGGGAGAAGTAGGCTATCCGCGTGAAGATTTCCATCACCTTTGCGGCGAGACTGCTCGATTCGAGTGAAGGCGAGCGCCTGCTCGGGGCGTTCGGAGCGCTGGCGCCCGAGATCGGGGGAGAGAGGTGAGCGAGAACGAGCGCCTGCGCGTAGTTCAGTTCCTGCGGGCGCTCGACGAAGCGATCTGCGAACGGCGAGAGACGTTTCCGGGTGGGGCGGCGACGCTCTCGGACAGCGAGCTGCCGGCGATCCTGAACATGAACCTGCTCAGGGTCGAGTCGATGCCCGATCGCCTCTCGCTCCAGGGGCTCGAGTCGGAGGCCGAGCGGATCGCGGGCGAAGCCGAGACGCTGCAGGGCCGGCTCGCCTTCCGGCGAGTGATTACCTACGACGAGGAGATCGCGCCAGGCTCGCGCTCGGCTTTGAGCAGCTCGAGCGCTGGCAAGCCGAGCGCGTCGTACTGATGGCTCAACACGGTCGGTTCGACCGCGCCGGCGACGCGGGCCTCGTGCGAGAAGTCGCGATCGACGAGCTCGAGCCCGCGAGAAAGCGTCACCTGCTCGATCGCTCCGGCGGCAACGAGGAGCTGGTTCGCCAGGAGCTCGTCGTCCCCCGCAGACTCGCCGCGGCCGGTGAGATGCGCTTCTTCCGGCTTTCGTCGAGGGCGAGATTCGCTCCTTTTGCGAGCTGTACAGCGACGACAGCGGCGTGGCCGTCGTCCGCTCGGTTGCGACGCTGAAGTCTCACCGGCGCGCCGGCCTGGCGCGGGCAACGGTCTCGCACGCCGTTCGTCGCGCCCAGGCGCTCGGTTACGAGCTCACCTTCTTGCGGGCCGTCCACGACGACTGGCCCAAGAACCTCTACGGCGAGCTGGGATTCGACGCTGTCGGGATGATCTATCGCTTCGCGGGCCGGCCGCTCGGCGCGTTGTCAATCGAGACGAGCTCTGAGGGCTAGACGTGCTGGTTCGGCCAGCCGACGGCGGAGCGCCGCATCAACATGGCGCCGGCGCCGATCAGCCCCAGCGTCGCGGCGGCCAACGAGATTCCGACCAGACCGCCGAGGAAAAGGACGAGCGTCGGCGCCCCCACGAGAACGGCTATCCCGATCAGCGCTAGGACGTTGACGCCGGTGGCCCGCTTGAGCAGGAGCACCAGCGCGAGCAAAAGGAAGAGTGCGGGCGGGATCAGGAGCGTTCCCGCGTAGAAGACCTGCTCGCTGCGGCCTCCGTCCGTGGGGCGATGAACGAAGCCGTAAAAGGCCGCGAAAGCGACGATCGCTGCCACAGCGAGTGCAAGAGTGAGGGCTCCGAGACGACGCACCGCAACCATTCTGAGACATTCGTCACGAGCGTGCAGGAAGACCCGTATGTCTCGGCTCCTCAGCTCCTGCGGTTTCGAGCGATAAAGCACCCGAGCTTCAGGGGCCCGCGTGGTTTGCTCAGGCTGCTACCAGTCGCAACGAATCCCCAGCTCGGCCGCCGGCGCGACGGCCGCGCTGAGCTCTCGCCTCACGGCGCGTCGAGGCCGAGCAGGTCGTCGATCGTCTCGCGCCGGCGGATCAGACGCGCCTCGCCGCCGCGACGAGCACCGCGGCCGGGCGCGGCACGGCGTTGTAGTTCGAGGTCATCGCCAGCGTGTAGGCGCCGTCGCGGGGACGGCGAGGAGGTCGCCGCGCCGCGGCTCGGGCAGCGCGACCGCGTCGATCAGCAGGTCGCCGGACTCGCAGTGCTTGCCGACGACCGTGTAGGCAGCGGTCGGGCGGCTCGTCGGCGCGATCCGCGAGCAGGGCCGTGTAGCGGGCGCCGTAGAGCGCGGGCGGGGGTTGTCGGACATGCCGCCGTCGACGGCGACGTAGGCGTCGTCTCGCCGGCGCTCGCTTGACGACGCCGACGCGTGTAGAGCGTGACGCCGGCCCGCCGATGAGCGAGCGGCCGGGCTCGAGGACGAGCCGCGGCACGGCGAGCCCTCCTGCGCGCAGGCGCGCTCGAGCTCGCGCGACGAGCGTCGCCGGCGAACTCGGCGATCGGGAGCTCGCGCTCGCTCGGGGGTCGCGGCGACGCCGAGGCCGCCGCCGAGGTCGAGCGTCCGCGGCGTCCAGCCGAGCTCGGCGCGGGCACGCGCGGCGAACGCCGGCGATCCAGTCGACCGCGACGCGCGCGCCGGCGAGAGTCGCGCAGCTGCGAGCCGATGTGGACGTGGAGGCCCTCTCGATCTCCGGCGCGCGCGGCGCGAGCGCCTCGAGCGCGTCGTCGGGCGTGAGCCCGAACTTCGAGCCGTGGTGGCCCGTCCGGATCGCCTCGTGCGTGTCGGCCTCGATGCCGGGCGTGACGCGGACGAGCGTGCGCGCGACGCCGGCCGCGCGCGCGCGCGGTCGATCTCCTCGAGCGAGTCGAGCACGACGAGCGCGCCCGCCTCGGCCGCCGCGCGCGAGCTCCTCGTCGCGACTTGTTGTTGCCGTGGACGACGAGCTCGCCGCCGGCGATCCCGGCCGCCTGCGCGAACCGCGAGCTCGCCGAGCGTCGAGACGTCGGCGCCGATCCCCTCCTCGGCGAGGATCCGCATGCAGCGCGACGTTCGGGAACGCCTTCGTCCCGTAGACGACGCGCCGCGTCCGGCGCCGCCTCGCGGTAGGCGCGGGCCCGGGCGCGCAGCGTCTGCCTCGTCAGTAGACGACGAGCGGCTCCCGTGCTCGCGCGACGCAGCTCGGCGCGCAGCGAGGCCGCCGAGCGCGAGCTCGCCGCCGTCGACCGCGGCGGTGTCGGGAAAGAGCTCGAGCACATGCCGATTCTGCCTGAGCGCGCGACCGGACTCCGGCTACGACTCGTGACGCTCACTGTGCGTGATGCAGCTCCTCGCGATCCAGCGGATGAGGAACTCGCGCTGGAGTGAGGCGCCGGCGGCGCGAGCTCCGCCGACGGAGACTCGGTCTTATCGTGAGCCGCTCGGACGCGACCGCGGCGAGCGCTCGCTTCTCCAGGCCCACGACGACGGAGGCTTTTTCGCTCAAGACGAGATGGACAGCTACGACCCCACGCAATCGAGCGCAAGTGGCAGCAGGTCTGGGACGAGGCCGGCGCCTTCGTGACGCCGAACCCCGACGAGCCGGCGAGGACGACGCGCACAAGGCCTACGTGCTCGAGATGCTGCCCGTACCCGTCGGGCGAGCTGCACATGGGGCACGTCCTCAACTACACGCTCGGCGACGTCGTCTCGCACTTCCGCCGCCGCAACGGCTGCGCGGTGCTGCGGCCGATGGGCTACGACGCGTTCGGCCTGCCCGCCGAGAACGCCGCGATCCGCGAGGGCGGCCATCCGCGCGAGGTCGACCGAGCGGAACATCGACGCGATCCGCGCGCAGATCAAGCGGATGGGCTGGGCGATCGACTGGGCGCGCGAGGTCTCGACCCACGAGCCCGAGTACTACCGCTGGACGCAGTGGCTGTTCCTGAAGCTGCTCGAGGCGGGCTCGCCTACCGCAAGGAGGCGCCGGTCAAGTGGTGCCCGAACGACCAGACCGTGCTCGCGAACGAGCAGGTCGATCGACGGGCACTGCGAGCGCTGCGGCGCCGAGGTCGAGGCGCGGAACCTCGAGCAGTGGTTGTTCAGGATCACCGACTACGCCGACCGGCTGCTCGACGACATGGCGCAGCTCGACTGGCCCGAGCGCGTGCTGACGATGCAGCGCAACTGGATCGGCCGCTCGCGAGGGCGCCGAGGTGATCTTCCGGGTCGAGGAGCTCGACGAGGACGTGCCCGTCTTCACGACCCGGCCGGACACGCTGTTCGGCGCGACGTTCTTCGTGCTCGCGCCCGAGCACCCGCTGGTCGAGCGAGCTCGCGGCGCGCTCGCCGGACGGCGACGGAGCTGCGCGCCTACGCGCGGCACGCGCGCCGCGACGAAGAGCGAGGAGCGCGCAGCGCGGAGGAGAAGACCGGCGTCTTCACCGGCTGCTACGCGATCAACCCGGTCAACGGCGAGCGCATCCCGATCTGGGTCGCCGACTACGTGCTGATGGACTACGGCACCGGCGCGATCATGGCCGTGCCCGGCGCACGACGAGCGCGACTTCGCGTTCGCCGAGAAGTTCGGGCTGCCGATCGTGCAGGTCGTCGCGCCGGCCGACGGGCGAGGTCGCCGGAGGAGGAGCGCCTACGTCGTCGCACTCCGACGACGAGGTGCTCGTCAACTCCGGCCAGTTCACCGGGCTGTCCTCGCCCGAGGCGAAGAAGGCGATCGTCGCCTGGCTCGAGCGAGCGCGGGCTCGGGCACGCCGGCGGTCAACTACCGCCTCCGCGACTGGCTGCTCTCGCGCCAGCGCTACTGGGGCTGCCCGATCCCGATCGTCCACTGCGACGACTGCGGGATCGTCCCGGTGCCCGAGACCGAGCTGCCGGTGCTGCTGCCCGAGGTCGACGACTACCTGCCGAAGGGCCGCTCGCCGCTCGCCGCCGGCCGAGGACTGGGTGCACGACGACTGCCCGTCGTGCGGCGGCGCCGGCGCGGCGCGAGACCGACACGATGGACACCTTCGTCGACTCGTCCTGGTACTTCCTGCGCTACAGCGACCCGCAGAACGACGCGGCGCCGTTCGACCGCGAGCTCGTCGACTACTGGCTGCCGGTCAACCAGTACATCGGCGGGATCGAGCACGCGATCCTGCACCTGATGTACGCGCGCTTCTT
Source organism: uncultured Actinomycetota bacterium (assembly GCA_963709895.1). Lineage (GTDB taxonomy): Bacteria > Actinomycetota > Actinomycetes > Mycobacteriales > Nakamurellaceae > Nakamurella. Next base: position 10,454 of record CAVPYD010000031.1, read on the forward strand.
CACGAAGGCGCTGAACGACCTCGGCCTGCTCGGCTTCCGCGAGCCGTTCGCGCGGCTGTTCAACCAGGGGATGATCTATCGCTTCGGCGCGAAGATGTCGAAGTCGAAGGGCAACGTCGTCGCGCCCGACGAGCTGATCGAGCGCTACGGCGCCGACGCGCTGCGGCTCTACATCCTCTTCATGGGCCCGGCCGACCAGGACAAGGAGTGGCAGGACACCGGCGTCGAGGGGATGTGGCGCTTCCTGCGCGGCTCTGGCGCGTCGTCGCGCGAGGCGGTCGAGCGGCCGGCGCGACCGGCGAGCCGCCGGACGACGCCGCTCGCGCGCAAGGCGCACGAGACGATCGCCAAGGTGACCGACGACATCGACCGCCGCTTCGTCGTTCAACACGCCGATCGCGGCGGTGATGGAGCTCGTGAACGAGATCTCGCGCGCCCCGGACGACCCGGCCGCGCGCTTCGCCGCCGAGACGGCGGTCTCGCTGATCCAGCCGTACGCGCCGCACATCGCCGAGGAGCTGTGGCCGCGCTCGGGCACGAGCGGCTCTGGGTGGAGCCGTGGCCGGTCGCCGACGCGTCGCATGCTCGAGCGCGACACGTTCGAGCTCGTCGTGCAGGTGAACGGCAAGGTGCGCGACCGCATCGAGGCTCCGGTCGGCGCGACCGAGCAGGAGCTGGTCGAGCTGGCGAGCTCCTCGCCGAGAGTCGCGGCTTCCTCGACGGCAAGAAGGTGCGCAAGACGATCGTCGTCCCGCGCAAGCTCGTCAATCTCGTCGTCGGCTAGCCGGGAGCGCACGCGTCTTAGTGGAGCGAATGCTTCACTTCTTTGATGAATGTCCCTTGACGGCGATACCGGTTTCTGAGCGGTGTCAGACACCGAGGTAAAAGCTGGAGCTGGTTCGTTCGCCTTTTTTTACGAACGCCCCGTCGATCTCAGCTCTTCGCCGCGGCGGCCCGCTCGACTCGCGGATGACAAGCTCGGCGGAGACGACCGATGTCGAGCGGCGGTTCATCTGGACTCTCGAGCATGCGCAGGATCCCCTCGGCGGCAGCCGTCCCCATGCCGGCGGCGTCCTGGCGTACCGTCGTCAGGCTCGGTTTGATGCCGGCGGCGAAGGGAGCGTCGTCGAAGCCGGTGACGGCGACGTCCTCGGGGATGCGGAGGCCGGTTTCCGTAATCGCCATCATTGCTCCGATCGCCATGATGTCGCTGGCGCAGGTGATGGCGTCGGGGCGCTCGGGCAGAGCCAGCAGGCGCTTCGTGGCCTCGTAGGAGCTGTGGTGGTAGTAGTCGCCTTGCTCGACGTATTCGTCCGGCGCCGGCAGCCCGAGCCGATCGATCTCGGAACGGTATCCAAACAGGCGGTCGGGCCCCGGGCGGGTGTTCTGGAGGCCGCAGATGTGAGCTATCCGGTCCCGGCCCGTGTCGTGCAGGTGACTGACCACGCTCGCCATCGCGGCGACATTGCCCGACATCACGTAACCGGCTCGACGTCCAATCGGATCCAGGTCGATAAAGATCGCCGGGACCTCCGCTGCAGGATCGGCTCTACCTCGGGGTCGTCCCAGCCCAACCCCCAAACGATCAGGGCGTCGGCTCCGCGCTCGATCGTGCGCCGAGCGCCGCCGCTCGCGTCGGATCGCCTCGCCTAAGCGGGCGGTTTCCGCACAGAAGCAGGTCGCAGCCGGCGCTGACCAGACGGCCGCGAATACCCTTGAAGACCGGTCCGAAGAAGGGGTGGTCGAGCTCGGCCACCTCCCAACTCGCCGTGACTAGTCCCACCAGGTAGCGTCCCGCGGCTCGCTCGTGCGCCGGTCTGTCGGCCATACCGTCGACGCGAGCGCAGGACTTCGGCGTCGGCCATGCTGGCGTCGAGCTCTGCGTAGACGCGTGCAGGAGAGAGATAGCCTTCGGTATCCGGCGCCTCTTCAGTGGACATTCGCGACCCGTTCCCGGAGATTCGCCTGCACGGGACCGCACCTTACGCCGAAACAACGGCGGTAATCGGGGAACGGCGCCATCGGTCTAGCTTCTTCCCGGGTGCCGCCGGTCCGCTAGAGTCGCGCACGATCAGCTCTGTCTCGATCAGGACGACCGGTGGAGGGATCCCGGTTTATCGAGCATGCGCAGGACGGCTTCAGCGGCGGCTGTTCCCATGCCGATAGTGTCCTGACGAACCGTCGTCAGGCTCGGCCTGACGGTGGCAGCGTAGTCGGCGTCGTCGAAGCCGGTTACGGCGATGTCTTCGGGAACACGGAGCCCGGCCTGCTCGATTGCGGCCATCGCGCCGACAGCCATCGAGTCGCTCGCGCAGGCGATCGAATCGGGTTGCTCCGGCAAAGCGAGCAGGAGCTTCGCGGCGTCGAAGCCGCTGTCGTGGAAGAAGTCGCCCTCGACTACGTACTCCGGCGGCGCCGGCAAGCGGAGGCGCTCGAGCTCGGAGCGATACCCGAGCAGGCGATCGGTTCCGGGGCGAGTGTTGTAGTGACCGCTGATGTGGGCGATCCGCCGCCGACCCGTCTCGTAGAGATGATTGACGATCGTCGCCATCGACTCGACGTTGTTGGACATCACGCTACCGGCGTACTCGCCGATCACGTCGTTGTCAACGAAGATGACAGGCAGACCGCTACTCAGGATCGGCTCGCATTCGGGGTCTCCGTAGGCGACGCCCCAGGCGATATGGCCGTCCACTCCGCGCTCGATCGTCTGCACGGCGGCGGCTCGACGCAGCTTCTCGTCGGCGCCCAGGGGTCGCGTTGCGCAGAGAAGCACATCACAGTCGTTTGCGGTCATACGGCCGCGAATACCTGAGCAGCATCTTCTCGAAAACCGGGTGCCGCAGGTCGGGAATCGGGAGCAGGCAGGAGATGAGGCCGATCAGGTAGCGCTTGTGAGAAGGATCGCGCGGCGTCATCGCTCGGCCATCGCTTCGGCGCGGGTCTTAGCTCGAGCGCCGCGTTGGCCTGCTCACGCAGCGCCTCCCGCACCGCCGGACAGGAACTCGGCCCCAAGGGCATCCGGATCGTCAACGTCGGTCCCGGCGCGGTGGCCACCCCGATCAACACCTCGACGATGGCCGACCCGGAGAAGATGAAGGTCCTGGACACCGCCATCCCGCTCGGCCGGATGGCCGAGCCGTCCGAGATCGCCAGCGTGGTCGCGTTTCTCGCCAGTGATGGCGGCGCCTACATCAACGGCACCACGGTGTTCGTGGACGGCGGGCTGATGCATTCCAGCCCCGGTCTCTGAGCACCGGCCCGGCCGAACCCCGGCACCCGAGAAGCCCACCGAACGGCAGAACAGCCCGGACCTGGTCTGCCAGATCCGGGCTGTTCGCCGTGCTCATTATGCGGTCATGCCGGTAACATTCTGTGCTGGGCAGTTACCATCGGTCGCCCCGGCCCTGTCCCTAGAGACCGGGGCGACCGAGGCCCCCACTCACTCCCCGGCCGGCGGTTTGACGGTTCCGGACGCCGGGGGGTGAGGGTTTATGTCGAGCCGTGCGACCTCAGGAGGTCGCGGGGCCCGGCTGGCTGAAGACGAATGCCATGACGTAGGACTTGGTGGTCCCGTTGTCGATCTCCGCCGGCAGGTTTGCGAGTTGCTCGCGGGCGGCGGCCGGGTCGGCCAGCGCCAGGTACTGGACCATGTACTCGCCGAACTGCGCGCCGTACCCGCCCGCCGCGGCCTCGGCCAGGTTGGCCTTGATGCGGTCGGCATCGCCGGCCAGGTAGGTCGAGTACGAACCCATCGGGATGAGCTGGATACCGAGCATCGCGCCCGGCTCTGGGCTGAACCAGGTGGCGTAATCCCGCTTGCCGCCCCAGTTCAGCGCGGCGATCTTGTGGGTGAACTCGGGGAACGCGCTGAGGTCGGTGTTCGTCCAGTAGAGCTTGGCCGAGTTGGCCTCGCTGCTCATCATCCAGACGGCCTGGTTGTACAGGTCGGTGTTGCCGCGGACCTTCGCCCACATGGCCAGCCCGTTCCAGGCGTTGACCGACTCGCTGGAGGATTCCTGGTTGTTCCCGTCCGCGAACGGTGAGGAACCCGAGGCCCACGCGTGACCCGAGTACGGGTCGAAGTTGCGGTACTGCGGGAAATCCGCGGTCGCCTGGGCGGACGCGATGTCGGCGGCGAGCAGGTCGACCACTGGCGCGATCTCGTCGGCCAGCGCCTTGTCGTTCTTGGCGACAACCGCTGCGGCGTAGAGCATGTAGCCGTAGTGGAAGTGGTGGTCGTTCTCCTCGTCGGAGCCGAAGGATGCCTCCAGCCCGATGATGGACTTGATGCCGTCGTCGTAGACGAAGCACTTCGTCGCGGCGGTGTCGCAGCCCTTCGGGTTGAACCACTGCTTCAGCTCGGCGGTCAGGCCGGTTCGCAGCGTCGTCGCGACGTCGGTGACGCCCAACTGCTCGGCCAGCGTCATCAGGTTGGCCGCGCGGTACAGCATCTTGCCGCCGAAGTAGGTGTCGGTGGCGGACGCCGCGAAGTCGATCGACGCCGCGTCGGTCTTGATCTGCGCGATGACGGCCTGCTTGTCCTCGTCGGACATCTTGGACACGTCGAGCTCGTCGGACGGCTCGGTGAGCGGCGCGGTGGTGGTCACCGACTTGCCGGTGTAGAGGTCCATCGCGCCGTAGATGCTGGCGTAGGTGCCGCCGACCTTCGTGCCGCCGTCCACGCTCTGACCGGCCATCGGCGCGATGGCGGTGTCGCCACCGTTCTTGGTGACGTAGTTCAGGGTGGTCTTCACGGTGTCCCCGTCGACCGAATGGTCGACCGAGGTGCTGACGACCGGGTCCTTGGCCAGCGGCGCGAGGGACGCTGCGTCCTTCCCGTCCGGCGCGGCGAACATCGTGATCGTCGACCCCGACTTCAGGGTCACCTTGCCGCCGGCGTCGACGCTGGCGCCGTCGCCGACCACCAGGCCGTACTCATGGCCGGCCACCGTGGCGGTGAAGAACCCGTCGGACTTCTGCGCGAAGATCGGCTCGACCGGGATCGTCTGGTCGGTCGCCGCCGTGTAGGTGACGAACGGCGAACCCTGCACCAGGATGACCGAGCCCAGGGCGTTGCCGGACGCGTCACTGTAGGTCGAGGTGACCGACAGCGTGTCGTACGCGGTGACCTGCATCTTCTTGGCCCCGACCGGGACCTGGATCTGCGGATTCACCCCGCCCATGATCGTCTTCTCGGACGCGGTGACCTGCGGCAGGCCGATCGCGAACCCGGTGTCGGTGAGCGCTGCGGACAGCGGCATCGGGAACACCGGCTGCGGCTGGTCACCGAAGACCAGGCCGGAGAACCAGCGGTTGGTCGGCGGCACCAGGTCCGTCGGCGAGCCGGGTCGGCGCGATCTTCGCGACGTTCTTCTTGGTGATCGCGGCCAGGTCGGCGGTGATCTGCGGCGCGGACTCCGGGTTCGCCACGACGGCGGTGGACCCTCCGCGCTGGAAGGGGTGTCGGTGGCGCTGTTGCTGGTGCATCCGGCCACCAGGGCAACCCCGGCGATCAGCGTGAGCGGCTTGGCCAGTTTCGACCAGACCTTCGGGCTGCCGGTGCTTTTCGTGGTCACGGTGTCCTCACGATCGGAGGTGGGTGCGACTGCTCGGAAAGGATGTTCTGGCCCCTGTCATGCGGCGGCTCCGAACCAGCCGGTGACGGTGTTGGTGATGTCGGTGATGGGTCCGTCGTTGGTGAGGTGGAGGGTGGCTTGGACGGGGGTGCCGACGGCGAACAGGCCGGTGCCGTTGGCGAGGTCGGGGCTGTAGGCCTTGACGATGGTGCGGGCTTCACCGTTTTCGGTGGACACCTTGATTTGGGAGACCTGGGCGGTGATGTTCTGGTTGTTGGGCAGGGTGATGTCCAGGGTGGCCTGGGCGGGGACGCGGGCGTAGTCCTTGGCGGTGAGCAGGAAGTCGGCTTCGACGTACATGGACCCGGCTTGTTGGACGGTGGCGATGGTGGAGTTCGCGGGGACGAACGCGCCCTTGGCGTAGGCCATGGTGTCGATCTGTCCGGCGTTGGTGGCGGTGATGACCAGGGTGTTGTCGTTCTTCACTTCGTGGGTGAGGTTGTCCTTGTTGACCAGGCCCTGGGCCAGGTCGCGTTGCAGGCCGGCGGACTGGACCTCGAACAGGGGTTGCCCGGCGGTGACCTGGTCACCGGTGTGCACGTACTGCTCGGTGATGGTGCCGGAGTAGTCGGTGCCGACGGGGTAGTCCTCGGCGACCAGGGACGCGGACTTGCCCGCGACCTTGCCGTTGGTGTTGTTCAGGTACATGGTCAGGCCGGCGGCCAGGACAACGACCGAGAGCAGCCCGAGTGCGAGGCCGATTCGTTTACGCCAGGTCATGGTGGGGTTCTCCAGGGATATGTGGGCCCGGTGATGGTGCCGGGGCCCGGGCGGGCCGGCCCGGTGGATCGGGTGATCCGGGGCCGGTCCGCGGGGACAGGGTGTCGCTGGTGCAAATGGGGACTGCTGGTGGTGCGCGTCGGGTGTCAACCGCCGCCGGGTCCTGCTGGGTGCTGCTATCTGCTGGTCGGTGCCCGGTGCTGCCGGGTGCGGGTTAGCGGGCGCCGACGGGGGTGAGGTTGTCGTAGGTCCGTTCGGCCAGCCCGTTCCCGGCGATGGCGGGTTCGGGGTGGGCGGCGGCCTTCTTCGCGGCCCTCTTGGCGCCGACGGGGGGTTTGCCGTTGGCCTCGCGGCGGTTGTTGCGGGACTCGCGGATCGCGGTGGCCACGAACAACCCGAGGATGAACGTGTTCAGCAGGTTCCAGAACAACGCCAACGTGAACGAGGACACGGTGATGGCCTGCCAGATGCCGACCACGGAGGTGATGGCCAGGAACACGAACGCCATCAGCTGGTGGGTGATGAAGTTGAACGGGGAGTTCTTCTTCGCCTTGGACCCGGTGACATGCCACTTCTGGTCCTTGTTGAAGATCGCGTTGACCAGGGCGCGGCCGTAGATCGGGAACGACGCGGTGGCCAGCATCAACGTTTCCCACCGGAACGAGCCGATGGTGTACAACGCGACGACGACCTGCATGAAGTAGAACCCCAGGTAGTACAGCAACCACTGCCCGAAGGACACCCCGGAGTTGATCGGCGCCAGCCCGAAGTAGATCTGCAACGGCGGCACCAGCAGCAACAGGCCGGGGGCGACGCCCATCAGGTAGAACGTGGCCGTCCCGAAGTACTGCAGCCGCTGATCCAAGGTGAGCTTGAGCTTGCGGGAGAACGGGTTGGACTTGAACAGGATCTCGAACCCGCCGGTGGCCCACCGCAGCTGCTGCTTGGTGTAGGCCTCGATGGTCGTCGGGGTGTCCCCGATGGCCAGCACCGTGGAGATGTACACGCACTTCCAGCCCTTTTCGTGCAACCGCAGGGAGGTCCACACGTCCTCGGACTTCGAGTCGGTGTACATGCCGCCGATCTGCTCGATCGCGGCCCGCCGGAAGATCACGTTGGTGCCCACGCAGAACGCCGCGTTGAACCGGTTCTTGCCCGGTTGGATGAACCGGTAGAACACCGACTGCATGTACCCGGCGCCGCGGGAGATCAGGTTCTTCAGGTTGCCGTACGCCTGCGGGGTCTGCACGAACGCGACCTGCGCCTCGGCGAAGAACGGCACCGTCTGGTACAGGAAATCCGGGGCCGGCACGAAATCGGCGTCCAGGATCACGAAGAACTCACCGGAGGTCACCGACAGGGCATGGTTGATGTTCCCCGCCTTCGCCCCCGCGTTACCCTCCCGCACCACATACTGCGCACCCAACCGGGCCGCCAACGCGCGGACATCATCGGATTTCCCGTCGTCCAACACATACGTGGTGTGCGACCCGTGCATCGCCACCGCCGCGGACACCGTCCGGGCGATCGTGTCCAGGTCTTCCCCGTAGGTGGTGATGTACACATCCACCGCCACCGGCGCATCCTGCAAGAACAACGGCAGGGCAGTCAGATCAGTGTCCGCGGTCAACGTTTTCTGCGCCGGCCCGTACAACCGGGTCTGCGCGTTGTGGAACCGGTACCCCCGCGGGTTGTGCCCCGAGGACAGAATCGTCCACAACGACAACAACGCCTGCACGATGATCACCGACTCCGCGGTCAACACCATCAGATACGGAATCCAGTTACCACGATTGGAAAAATCGAACAGGAACGTCGTGTACAGCAACACACCGATCGTCGCGACCAACACCAACATCATCAACGACGGCGAATCACGCGCCCCACGACGACGATCATCGGACTCACGCACATCAACATCCGGCGCCTGCGGCAACACCTCCTCGGAGGGCTGCACAGCGACACCACTCTCAGCATCAACACGGTCAAGGGACATAAAAGATCGCTCCCCCACAAGAGGGTCAGGGACGGTTCAGGATGGAATGGCACGAAAGGAATATCGGGCTCTCCGGAACAGGGCCGGAGGTCTCGGTGATCAGCCACGAGGACTTGGTGGAACTGATCCGGCGCTCGTCATCGAACGCTCGTGATGTGTCTGTCGGCCACCCGCCAGTCGCAAGACCGTCAATGCTTGCTCTTCTGGGTGGTAGCTCTAGCTTCCTGCATCGATCAAGTATCGTCAACGTAATCGACTTCACTCGTTCCGTTACCGAACGTCACCACTTCTGGGTGATGAACGGGCAAACCACCCGCTGAACTGGCACAACGATTTCGTTCGTAGACGAACAAATCTCCCGTTGGTTGACCCGGAGGCGGCCCGTGAGGGTGCTCACAGCGCCCGGGAGGCAACGCACTGCGCCACGTGACGTCTGAAGCGCTGCAAGGCCCCGCCCGCATTTGTGACCTTTGGCCCGATCGTGGCGGACCCCGACCTGGATACGCTTTGAGACGCCGGTCGGAGCCGATCGGTATCACCGCGCGGCTCCGCCGAGCGATGGTTTCCCAGGTCGAGAAAGGCCACACACCCCATGGCCCTGCGCAAAGTCGCGATGCTCACCGCCGGGGGCTTCGCCCCCTGTCTGTCCGCCGCGGTCGGCGGGCTGATCGAGCGGTACACCGAGCTGGCGCCCGAGGTCGAGATCATCGGCTACCGCTACGGCTACCAAGGTCTGCTCAAGGGCGAAAGCTTCCCTGTCACTCCCGGCGTCCGGGCGCGGGCACGGCTGCTGCACCAGTACGGCGGATCGCCGCTGGGCAACTCGCGCGTCAAGCTCACCAACGTCAAGGATCTGGTCAAACGAGGACTGGTGGCCGAGGGCGCAGACCCGTTGAAGGTGGCCGCCGACCAGCTGGCCGCGGACGGCATCGACGTGCTGCACACCATCGGCGGCGACGACACCAACATGACCGGCGCCGACCTGGCCGCCTACCTGCACGACCACGGCTACGAGCTGACCGTCGTCGGCCTGCCGAAGACCATCGACAACGACATCGTGCCGATCAAGCATTCGCTCGGCGCGTGGACGGCCGCCGAGGAGGGCGCCCGCTTCGCCCGCAACGTCGTCGCCGAGCACAACTCGAACCCGCGGATGCTGATCATCCACGAGATCATGGGCCGGAACTGCGGCTGGCTCACCGCCGCCACCGCCGCCGCGTACGACCGCTGGCTGGGCACCGAACGGTGGCTGCCCGAGTTCGGGTTGTCCCGCGACGCCTGGAACATGCACGCCATCTACGTCCCCGAGGCCGAGTTCGACCTCGAGGCGGAGTCCGACCGGCTGAAGTCCGTGATGGACACCGTCGGCGAACGTCACCATCTTCCTGTCCGAAGGCGCCGGCGTGGACAGCATCGTCGCCGAGATGCAGGCCAGGGGTGCCGAGATCCCGCGGGACCCCTTCGGTCACGTCAAGCTGAACTCGATCAATCCAGGAGCCTGGTTCGGCGAGCAGTTCGCCGCCCGACTCGGCGCCGAGAAGGTGTTGGTGCAGAAGTCCGGCTACTTCGCCCGGTCCGCGGCACCGGACGAGACCGACCTGCTGCTGATCAAGTCGATGACCGACTACGCGGTCGGCTGCGCGCTGCGCGGTATCTCCGGCGTCGTCGGTCACGACGAGGACCAGAACGACCAGTTGCGCGCGATCGAGTTCAGCAGGATCGGCGGCGGCAAGAAGTTCGACATCGACCAGCAGTGGTTCCGGGAGCTGCTCGAGCGCTCCGGACAGCCGGCCCCGTCGGCGGCGCCGGTGCACTGAAACGACCTGACACTTCCTGACCGGCCGACACCACCGAAACCGTTGGGCGTCGGTGCCCGGCGTGCGGCAGGGTGTTCGGGTGACTCCTCCCGATACCCACGGTCCCGACCTTCGGGTACGCCCGTTGTCCGAGGCCGACCTCGACGACATCCTCGACCTGGACTCCTCCGCGTTCGGCCAGGACCCGCCGCGCGACTTCCTGGACGACCTCGTCGTCCCGTACCTCGAACTCGACCGCTACATCGGGGTGCGGGATCCGCTCGCACACGACGAACTGGTCGCGTCGGCGACCATCCTGTCCAAGAAGATGACCTTCCCCGGCGGTGCCGTCCACCCGGTGGCCGGCGTCACCTGGGTGGCGGTCCGGCCCGGCTGGCGGCGGCGCGGACTGCTGCGGTCGATGATCACCGAGCAACTGCACGGACTGCACGCGGACGGCGGCGAGCCGGTCGCGATCCTGACCGCCAGTGAGGCCGGCCTGTACGGCCGGTACGGGTTCGGGCAGGCCATCGGGCAGGCACGGCTGGAGTTGCTGCACGGCGCCTCGTTGCGCCCCGGGACAGTCACCGAGGCCGTCGTCGAGACGCGGGCGGAACGGGCGCGACCGCTGGCGCGAGCGCTGTACGAACGGGTGGCCCCGACGGTCACCGGGCACCTGTCCCGGCCCGATGCGGTGTGGAACCTGCGGACCTCCGATCACGCCGAACTGCGTGACGGCGCATCCCGCCGGCGGTGGGCGCTGCACCCCGACGGCTACGTCTGCTACCGGATCAAACCCGGGTGGGCCCACCACGGCCCGAACAGCCAACTGGTGCTCGACGAGATCTGTGCGGCCACCCCGCTGGCCAGGGCCTCGCTGTGGCAGTACCTGATGTCGATGGACCTGGTCCGCACGGTCAACTACCGGGCGGGGTGGGTGGACGATCCGCTCCGCGACCTGCTGCTGGACCCGCGCCGGCTGCAGCTCACCGTCTCCGACCACGTCTGGCTGCGGATCGTGGACCTGGACAGAACGATCGGGATGCGCTCGTACAGCGCACCGTTCCGCGCCGTCGTCGAGCTCACCGATGCGCTCTGCCCGTGGAACGCCGGCGGGTGGGCACTGGACCTCAGCAGCTCCGGCGGGACGGCGACCCGGACCACGGACGCGCCGCAGGTGCGCCTGGACATCGTCGATCTCGGGGCCGCCTTCCTCGGCGGCACCCCACTGGCCCGGCTCGCGGCAGCCGATCGGGTGGCCGGCGACCCCGCCGCGGTGCGCGCGCTCGGCGAGGCGCTGGCCACCCCGCTTGCCCCCTGGTGTCCGGAGGGCTTCTGACGGCCCACCCCGGCGGCGGCGGGCGATGGTCAGCGGGGGCGATCGGCCAGGGCCGCGGTCGGCGATCGGTATGGCCCGCAGTCGGGCATGCTAGGTGCCATGGAGCAGCAACGACCTCTGCGCCGCCGCCGGCGGTCGTCACGGCGGGGCGCGGGTCCCCCTGGCGGGCCGACAGCAGAGGTTCCCGGCACCGATGTCACGCGCACCGACGTGCCGGGTACCGCAGGTGCCGGTGGTGCCGAGAGTGCCCGCGGTGCGAGCGCCGACAGCTCGGATGGTGCGGGTGCGGACCGCACCGGGGTTCCGGATACCGGGCACACCGCGACCGGGACGGCGACGGCCGCACCCGTGCCCACCGACCCGGCCGCCGGGCTGATGTCCCAGTCAGCGGCACCGGACCGGTCCGCCGCCGCCCCGACCGGACCGGTCACGGCAACCGCGGTGGCCAACGCCTCGTTCGGCTCCCCCGCCGACTCGCCGACGCTGACCTCCCCTGCCGACCTCGCCTCCGCCGACCTCGCTACTGCCAACCTCGTTATTGCCGACGTCGACCTCTCGCACCCGGACACCGCCGCGCATCCGTTCGCGGGCTCACCCGGCACCGCCGCCACCAGCCACCCGCCGGAGCACGGACGCCCGCCGGGCGACGGAGCCCGCCGGAGTTACCGCACACCCCGCGAGGATCAGTCGGAGCGGTCGCTGCGGGCGCTGGTCACCACCAGGTCGACCCAGGTGCCGCCGGCCGCGGCCATGAGGGCGCGGGAGGTGGCAGTACCGACCGCCCAGGACCTGCAGGCCGCGGAACGCGATCTCGTACTGGTGCGCCGGCACTACGTGCCGCCGACGGCGCTGGCCGCGGGACGGCGGCGGGACCGCACCGAACGTCGCCCCGCAGGGAGCGGCCAGTCGGGCGGTGGCAACTTGCCCGCCGGGAGCACCGCGCCGTCGGGCGGTGCCAGCCATCAGCCGCCGACCACGACGCCGAGTGACCGAGGTCCGAGTGACCGAGGTCAAGGACATCCGGGTGGCTGACGCACGCGTGAGCGGCGTCGCCCAGGGCCTGTTGTGCCCGCACCGCACGGGTGAAAAGGCCTGCTGTCGCTCAGGTTTCGGGAAGGACCTGCTCGACGGGCTCGGCCTCGTAGGCAGCCACCTGATCGATCCGCCGCTGATGGCGGGGGTCGTGCGAGAACGGCGTCGCCAGGAATGCGTCGACAAAGGAGATCGCGGTCGCCTCGTCGTGCATCCGCGCACCGATCGACACGATGTTCGCGTCGTTGTGTTCGCGGGCCAGCTGGGCGGTCTGCAGGTTCCAGGCCAGCGCCGCGCGGACCCCGATCACCTTGTTCGCGGCGATCTGTTCACCGTTGCCCGACCCACCGATGACAATGCCCAGCGAGCCACGGTCGGCCACCACCCGGCGCGCGGTCTCCAGGCAGTACGCCGGGTAGTCGTCACTGGCCTGATAGGTCGCCGGACCGATGTCGACCACGTCGAACCCGGCCGTGCCGAGGTGACTGATGAGCGCGGACTTCAATCGAAGCCGGCGTGGTCGGAACCGATGTAGACGCGCATGGCGCGTCAGTCTGTCAGGACCGCGAGGTCAGGGCACGACCAGCACCGGGAACTTCTGCCTGGCCACCACCGCTCTGGAGACCGAGCCGGAGGCGATCCGGTGCAACAGGTCGGAAAAACCGGTGTGCCGTTTGCCGACCACCACGCAGGCGGCGTCGCGTTCCTCGGCGATCCGGACCAGCTCGGCGCCGGCCTCACCGGTGGTCGACACCAGCTCCCACCGCACGCCGGTCAGATCGCCGGAGGACGTCAGAGCCGCGACGAGTTCGGCCTCGACCTCGTTCTCGGCCTCGTCGTTCGCGCCGATCTCCTCGGGGATCGGCACGTACCCCTCGACCATCGGCATCGCCCGGCGCCGGACATGGACCAGCAGCAGCGGTTTGCCGGTGGCCAGCGCGAGGAAGGCCGCAGCGCGCAGCGGACGTCCGCAGGCGATCGCGTCATCGACGCCGGCCACAATCGGCCCCGATCGCATGTCCCGCGGCAGTGGGATGCCGTTCGGGCTCACCTCGGCACCGGGTGCGGGGCCGACGGGCGGCGCGACGGTCGGCGAGCTCTTCGGATCGGACACCGGCACGGAGTCACTCGGAACCGCGCTCATGGCGGGCACCCTTCGGGGACGTAGCAGCCGACCAGGACCCCCGCAGGACGCCACGACCGCTGGTCCACCGGATCGGTCGGCCGTCAGAGCGGGCTCAGACCAACGGTGGCACATTCCGGCCGTGGAGGCGAGCAGGACCGCACCGGGAACACCGGCGGGTGATCAACGGTACAGATCTCCCCAGCTCGGCCACCGCGCGGCGTCGCGCAGCCCTGCGTCGCTACCCGTCAGTCCCTACTCGTCAGTCTTTACCCGTCGGCTGGCCGACTTCCGACCGCCGTCCCGGTCAGTCGAACTGCGGCCGCTCGGTCCTGGTGCGCTTGATCTCGAAGAAGTACGGGAACGAGGCCAAGGTGACCGTCGCGTCCCACAGCCGACCGGCCTCCTCGCCACGCGGGATCCTGGTGATCACCGGGCCGAAGAACGCCACGCCGTTGATGTGGATGGTCGGCGTCCCCACGTCGTCACCCACCGCGTCCATTCCCTCGTGGTGGCTGGCGCGCAGTTTCTCGTCGAACTCGGTCGACGTCGCGGCGTCGGCGAGATCCGCCTCGAGACCCAACTCGGCGAGCGACTCCTGGATCACCTGGGTCCGGTCCTCGATCCCCTGGTTGTGGATGCGCGTACCCATCGCGGTGTACAGCGGGGCGAGCACCTCGTCACCATGACGTTCGGCCGCGGCAATGGCCACCCGCACCGGTCCCCAGGCGGTCTCCAGGCGCCGCCGATAGTCCTCGCTGATGCCGCGGTTCTCGTTGAGCACCGCCAGGCTCATCACGTGGAAGTGCACGTCGATCGGGCGGACCTTCTCGACCTCGAGGATCCACCGGGACGTCACCCAGGCGAACGGGCAGGCGGGGTCGAACCAGAAGTCGGCCCTCGACCGCTCCGTGAGCACGGGAGTCTGCGTCGGGCTGTCCTCGACCGTCCGGATCTGGTCGCCGGCGGCAGCCGCCGGCACGTCGACGGCGCTCGCGGTGTGGGTCATCAACACTCCTGTCCAGCCCGCAGATCGCGTTCCCCGACGCGGGCGCATATGACGTTCCCCGGCCAACTATTCCCTCGGTGCCCAGGTCATCGGGTGGTTAATCCTTCGTTCGGGTAACCGTCGCGCCGACTAGGTTGTTCCCTGGACGTCGCCCCGGACGTTGCCACCGCGACGTCCGGGGGCCCATTGTGTCCCGCTGCCTGTCCCGCCGAATCGTCGGTGGCACCGGCGTGGGACCGTCCTGAAAAGCAGCTCACGTACTCGAAGGGATCGATACATGTCGCAGGCGCCCAACCTCACCCGCGATCAGGCCAAGGAGCGCTCAGCCACGGTGCGCGGACCGTCGTACGAGGTCGACATCGACCTCACCGACGGGGCGGGCGGACCTTCCGAGAAGACCTTCGCGACCAGGACGGTCGTCCGATTCGAGGCGACGCCCGGGGCGTCCACGGTGATCGACTTCGTCGGTGACGCGATCCGCAGCGCCACCTTGAACGGCGGCCAGCTCGATGTCGGCGGCTGGACCACCTCGACCGGGCTGCCGCTGGATGGCCTTGCGGACACCAATGAGCTGATCGTGGACGCCGTCGGGCTGTACATGAACACCGGCGAGGGCCTGCACCGGTTCATCGACCCGGTCGACGGCGCCGTGTACCTGTACTCCCAGTTCGAGACCGCCGACGCCAAAAGGCTTTTCGCCTGCTTCGACCAGCCCGACCTGAAGGCGACCTTCACCTTCACGGTCACCGCGCCGGCCGACTGGCAGGTGGTGTCCAACGGCGCCACCGCGTCGACCGCCCCAGGTCCGGGGGCGCGACCACCCATCAGTTCGTCACCACCGAACCGATGAGCACCTACGTCACCGCGCTGATCGCCGGCCCCTACCACGTGGTCCGTGACCATCACGACGGCATCGACCTCGGCCTGTACTGCCGGTCAACCCTCGCCCAGTACCTCGACGCCGACCGGCTGTTCACCGAGACGAAGCAGGGCTTCGACTTCTTCCACCAGGCGTTCGGCGTGCGGTACCCGTTCGGCAAGTACGACCAGCTGTTCGTGCCGGAGTTCAACGCCGGCGCCATGGAGAACGCCGGCGCGGTGACCTTCCGCGAGGAGCACATCTTCCGCTCGCGGGTCACCCGTTACCTGTACGAGCGGCGCTGCGAGACGCTGCTGCATGAGATGGCCCACATGTGGTTCGGCGACCTGGTCACCATGCGCTGGTGGGACGACCTGTGGCTGAACGAGTCCTTCGCCACCTGGGCCTCGGTCGTGGCGCAGGTGTCGGCCACCGAATACACCTCGTCGTGGACGACGTTCGCGAACGTGGAGAAGTCCTGGGCGTACGTGCAGGACCAGCTGCCCTCCACCCACCCGATCGCCGCGGACATGGTCGACCTGGCCGCGGTCGAGGTGAACTTCGACGGCATCACCTACGCCAAGGGTGCGAGCGTGCTCAAGCAGCTCGCGGCGTATGTCGGCTTCGAGCAGTTCCTGGCCGGGCTGCGGGAGTACTTCGCCGCGCACGCGTTCGGCAACGCCACCCTGGAAGATCTGCTGACCGCGCTGGAGCGCAGCTCGGGGCGCGACCTGCACACCTGGGCCGCCGCCTGGCTGCAGACCACCGGGCTGAACACCATCAGCACCGAGTTCGAGGTCGACGAGCAGGGCCGCTTCACCGCGTTCGCGGTGCTGCAATCGGGCGCCGAGCCGGGCGCCGGTGAGCGGCGGCCGCACCGGTTGGCGGTCGGCGTCTACGACCGGGACGATTCCGGGGCGCTGGTGCGAACGCACCGGGTGGAGCTGGACGTCGAGGGTGAGCGCACCCCCGTCCCCGATCTGGTCGGCGTCGACCGGGGCGCGCTGGTGCTGGTCAACGACGACGACCTGACGTACTGCAAGGCCAGGCTCGACCCGGATTCGCTGCGCACGGCGATCGACGGCATCGCCGACGTCACCGAATCGCTGCCGAGAACCCTGCTCTGGTCGGCGGTCTGGGAGATGACCCGGGACGCGCTGATGCGGGCCAGGGACTTCATCACCCTGGCGGTCCGCGGGCTGGCCACCGAGGACCAGGTCGGGGTGCTGCAGCGGGTGCTGGCGCAGCTGCAGGTGGCCGTGGGGTCCTACGCCGAGCCCGGCTGGGCAGCGGAAACCGGCTGGCCGGCGGTGTCCGGGGCGCTGAGCGACCTGGCGCTGTCGGCCGAACCGGGCAGCGACACCCAGCTCGCCGCGGTGCAGGCGTTGGCGGGCAGCCGGCTGCAACCCGCCCAGCTGGAGCTGATCGAGGGGTGGCGATCGGGCACGGCGCCGCTGGACGGCCTGACCGTTGACACCGAGTTGTCGTGGACCTTGTTGGGCGCGTTGGTCGCCCATGGGCGCTCGGGGTCGGCGGACATCGACGCCGCCGCCGCGGCCGACGCGACGGCCTCCGGAGAGCGCCGGGCGACCCAGCTGCGCGCGTTGATTCCCGATCCGGCGAACAAGGCAGCGGTCTGGGACCGGCTGATCAATGACGACGGGATGGCGAACGCGCTGCAGAGCGCGGCGATCGCCGGGTTCGCCCATCCCGCTCAGGTCGAGTTGCTGGCGCCGTTCACCGAGCGGTACTTCAACGAAGTTGGTGACGTCTGGGACAACCGGTCCATCGAGGTCGGGAAGCGGATCGCGGTCGGCCTGTACCCGAGGTGGGCCGTTGACCAGAGCACCGTCGACGCGGCGGTGGCGTGGGATGCGGCGGAGCATCCGGCCGCCCTGCGCCGGTTGGTGTCCGAGGGTCGAGCGGGTACCGAGCGGGCTCTGCGCGCGCGGCGGGCGGACGCGGGCTGAACCGGGACGGCCGGTCGGCGTGCCGAGCGCGCAGTCAGCGCCGCCGAACCGGCTACCAGGTCGAGCGCTCGGGCAGGGTGCCGGCCTGGTCGGCCAGGATCCGCACCCCGGTCACCAACGCGCCACTGATGTCACCCTCGGTGCAGGACGCCACCACGGCCAGCACCGCCAATTTCGCGGCGCGATCACTCACCCGGCGGTTCGCCTCGGCACCGGTGACGACCTCCACGACCCGCTGCCCCGGCGAGAGCGCCAGCAGCACGGCGGTCGGTGCGTCCTCGTCGAGGCCGGACAGCAGGCTGTCGGCGGTGGCCTTGGTGTTCTCGCCCAGATCGCCCAGGTAGACCGAGAATCGAAGTCCGGTAAAGCGTTCCGCCTCGCGGATGACGTCGTCCAGCAACTCCAGCTGTGCCGTGGTCAACGGCTGGGTAGCCTCCCCTGCCGGGCCGGCCTGCGGCGCCCAGTTGGGCACACCTTGCGCGTCCAGCTCGGTCGCCGACGCCTTCGTCGCCAGTTCACCAGGTGCCACGTGCGCCTCCTCGGGTGGTGCCGGCGGTGATCGCGCCGCTGGAGTACGCGACCGGCTGGTCGCCCGCCCACCAGTGCGGGTCGTAGTCCCAGCTCTGGCCCGGGCGGTACCTGGCGCGCCGTTTGGCGTGATGTGGCACCAGCACCAGCACCGCGATCAGGGCGTAGATCAGCACAGGAATCCCGACGAAGACGGCCAGGGTCTGGGCGATGGTCATGGCGATCACCGTAACGGACGCCTCGGCGCGCGGCCGGGCAACCCGGCTGAGCGGGTTGACGGGCAGGTTGGGGGCGTCGCCCAGCGCCGCGTCAGGCGATGTGCTCCTCGCCACCGGCGACCGGCTCGACGGACAGGAAGGATCGCACGACGACGGCGCCCAGCAGCCCGATCACCAGTCCGGCGGCGGTGAAGACGCTGGTGACTCCCCAACGCTCGCCGACCACCCCACCCAGCCCGGCGCCGATCGGGATCACCCCCCACGCCACCACCCGGAACGCGCTCGACACCCGGGCGATCATGTCGTGCGGGGTGCGGCGCTGGCGGCGGGTGGCGGAGAGCACGTTCCAGGTCCCGCCCGCCAGGCCCATCACGGCGAAGGCGAACCAAGCCACCCAGACCACCGGGATCAGGCCGAGGAGCAGCATGGCCGCGCTGATCCCGAACAGGGCGAACATCATCGCCTGGCCGCCGCGGAACCTGGCAAGAAGCCTGCCGACCAGCGCGGCCGCCACCAGGGTGCCCAGCGAGTAGGCGACCAACAGCGTCGGGTACAGCGCGTCGGACATCTGCAGCGTCTGGGTCCCGTAGATCACCAGCACCGCGTCGGCCGCGGCATTGGCCGTCGCCATCACGGCGACGGTGATGGCCAGCGTGCGGAGCACGGGATCGGCGAACAACCGGCCGAACCCGGCCCACACTCGTGCCCAGACCCCGCGGTCGTCCGGCGCTCCCCCTTGCCTCGTCCCTTCGAGCTGCGCGACCGGGGCGGCCGGTCGCGCCGATCGGATGCCGATCACTCGCACGGCCGCGAACAGGAAACACGCCGCGGAGGCGGCGAACGGAAGCCACGCGGCGACCGCGAACAGCACTCCACCGGCCAGCGGGCCCGCCAGGTCGAGTGCGAGCGTCTCCACCGTCACGAACCGGGCGTTGGCGCGTTCCAGGTGTTCGTGCGGGACGATGCGCAGCAGCAGGGTCTGGGCCGAGCCGTCGGCGAAGGTCTCGGCAGAGGTCAGTGCGAAACCGACAACGCACAACAGCGGGATGCTCGCGGAATCGGTCAGCACCGCTGCCACCACCGCGAGCGAGAGCAGCACCCGGGCGAGATGTGCGGTGGCCATCGCGAGGGCCGGATCGAGCCGGTCTACCAGCGCACCGGCGGGTATCGCCACGACCAGCCACGGCAGCGTTGTGGCCGCAGCCACCACCGCCACGGCCGCGGGCGACGGATCGATGGAGACGGCGAGCAGCGGGAGCGCGACCACCCGGAGCCCGTCTCCGGTCAGCGAACCGGCCCAGGCCACCACGAGCTGTCGGAACGGGCGGGGCAGTGCGGGCGCCGGGTCGCTGGCGTTCTCGATCCCCACGCGTGCTGCCCTCTCCCGGACCAGGTGCCCCGGGTCGCCGTTCTCAGCCGTTATCCACCCTCAGTACACGGTCAATAACACTGTGCCACAGCATCGCCGATGACGACGGCCTTCCGGGTCGATGCAGACCTTCGGTCGGGAGGGGCGTTCGCCGCCCGGTCGGGAGCCGGTAACCGGCCGCGCCACGCCCCAGCTGGTCCGGCCGCCCGGGATTCCCGCAGTTCAGCAGGGTTCGGGCCACGCATTCAACGGTTTGTTCCAGCTGGTGGAATCCGCTTTTGAGTGAAAGCGTGCACGAACGGGTGTAGGCCAAATGGGTGCAATTACCCGTATGCCAAGATACCCTCCCCGGACCTTGCCGGAAGGGCAACGAAAAAGTTGCTCTATGTCACGACCCACCGCCGCCGATCAGGTGGCCGTTCCATCAGCGAACTATTGTTGGACAGGTCATCACGAACCGAAAAGAACTGTCAGAGTCATTGTGGCTCAAAGGGTTTGCGAACGCAAGGCGAATCTTGGAGCACTGACAGGCAGTGTCACGGAACGTCGACGGCCACCCAAACCTGAACCACTCGATCACCAGTCGTTACCTCTCCACGCGGAGAGGCCCATCACCCAGAGGAGTCGTCATGACCAACGCCACCACCACCAGGACCGCCCGCGGATCGCGCATCGGCCGTGGTTCCCGCATCGGTCGCGGATCGCGCATCGGCCGCGGATCCCGCATCGGCTGAGCTGCGATTTCGGAGTGCGGGTGCAGGACGGTGAGCCGGCCCGCAGTGCACAACGCGGCAGCCATCGAAAGCGCTGGCAGGCCCCGACGCTGACCACTTCGCCACCCGTTCGAGTCCCACCGGCCCAGCACGACATCGACGCTGTGCAACGGAGCGTCACGTACGGACAAACCCGCCGTATCCGGACGATCCACCGCGGGCGCGCAGCGCGCGCGGCAGTTCGACCGCAGAACGTTCCCGAATTCCACCCGGCCGACGACGTCGGCCAGGGGCGATTACGCGGCTCCCAGCAGCCAGGGCTTCCAGGCGGGGTCCGCTTCCTCGGCCCACAGACCACCGAACACACCGCGCCGGGGAGCCGCCGGCACAAAGGGCAGCGACCAGCCCAACTCGGGCAACAGCCGGTCCGCCTTGCGGGTGTTGCAGCGAACGCAGCATGCCACGCAGTTCTCCCAGGAATGGGCGCCACCGCGACTCTTGGGCACCACGTGATCCACCGTGTCGCCGCGCCCCGAGCAGTACGCGCAGCGGCGCAGGTCGCGCCGCAGGATCCCGGCGCGGGTGACCGCCGGCGGCGCCTGGTACGGCACCCGCACGTACCGCCGCAGCCGAACCACCGCGGGTACCGCCAACACCAAGGACGGCGACCGCACCGCGCTCGACCTTTCCGCCACACAGTCGGCCTTGCCGGCGACCACCAGGATCAACGCCCGGCGTCCGGTGACGACGGCCAGCGGCTCGTGGCTGGCGTTCAGCAGCAGCACGCGGACGAGGGTGACCACCCCTGCGTGCGCGGGTTCGGGTTCCCGACGGATGGGGTGCGAACGCGCCGGACGAACCGGCGTCGGCCCGTGGCCGCCGGGCGCTGCGTTGTCCACCAACCACCTCCGGGACAGTCCGCGGAGCCTGGACATCCAGGCGGGGTGCAGGGTTGGGGCCGCTCACACGGGCGGGAAACCGCGAATCGGTCAACCCGGACGTGCGTGGGCCTTGCCTGAAGACTAACTCGACCGGCGACGCGCCCGACGCAGCCGGCGTGTGCGCCGACGTCACGGGGTGTTTCCGGACCGCTCCCGGACCTTTCTCGGACGTTGCGCTCCGCTGGTGGATGCCAGCCGAGTTCGCCGGTGGTGTTGTTCACAGCAGGGTTCTCACCAGCGCGGACGCCGTTCGCTGGTCGAGCCACCCGGCAGTTTGTCGCTACCGTGGCCTCGGCGGCCCCCGATCCATGGGCGCGTCAGCGCCGACCCGACTGCTGATCCGATTTGGCGCCGGGTCGTCTGGACATCGCGATCCGCCGTCGACCAGCATGCCGACCCACCACTGGCCAGGAGAGCACCAGGAATGACGATCGTGGATGTCAGCGCGCCCGACTGCGCGTCCGACCCGGGTTCGCTGTGCCAGTGGATGTGGGACCATACCGGCCTGGACTTCTTCGCCCTGCATGCGGACGCCGTGCTCACCGGCGCGGCGCACATCCTGCTGATCGTGCTGATCTCGTTGCTGGCGCGCGCGTTGATCTACCGCGCCATCAACCATCTCACCCGGATGACCGCCGAGGGCGAGACCCCGACCATCCTGCGACCGCTGCGGGCACCCGCACGGCGGGCGCTGAACCGGGCGGTGTCCGCCGAACGACGCCAGCAACGTGCGCTGGCGCTCGGATCGCTGCTGAAATCGGTGACCTCGTTCCTGGTCTTCAGCATCGCCGTGGTGCTCATCCTGTCCGAGTTCGGCATCAACGTCGCGCCGCTGCTCGCTTCGGCCGGGATCGCCGGGGTCGCCCTGGCTTTCGGCGCACAGAACCTGATCAAGGACTTTCTGGCCGGAATCTTCATGACGCTGGAGGACCAGTACGGCGTCGGCGACGTGGTGGACCTCGGATCGGCGACGGGAACCGTCACCACGGTCGGGCTGCGCACCACCACTCTGCGGGCCGGGGACGGAACGATCTGGCACGTGCGGAACGGGGAGGTCCTGCGCGTCGGCAACTCCAGCCAGGGCGAGGCGGTGGTGACCATCGACCTGCCGCTGCCCTACGAGTCGGATACCGCGCGGGCCGGGGACATCGCGCTGCAGCAGGCGCAATTCGTGGCCTCGTCCGCCGACTTCGACGATGTGATCATCGAGGCGCCCGCACTGCTCGGCATCGTGGACATCGCGCCCGGGGTGGTCACCATCCGGTTGACCGCAACGGTGCGGGCCGGCGACCAGGACCGGTTCGCGCGCGCCGTGCGCGCCGAGATCAAGACCGCATTCGATGCCGCGATGACGGCGGATCCGGCGTCCGACTTCCGGCCCCCTGCTCCGGCGGCCGGCGAGCCCGCCTGACGGTTCGGGCAGCAAGGACGGTCAATCCGGGCCGGTGTCGCAGGGGACAATGGCCCGGTGAGTGCTCCCGCGACGTTCTATGACGAGATCGGCGGTCATCCGGTGTTCACCGGGATCGTGTCCCGGTTCTATGCCGCCGTTGCGGAGGATCCGGTGCTGCGTCCGCTGTATCCGGAGGTCGACCTCGGGCCGGCCGAAGTCCGGCTGCGGATGTTCCTCGAGCAGTACTGGGGTGGCCCACGGACGTACTCCGACCAGCGCGGACACCCCCGGCTGCGGATGCGGCACGCACCGTTCGTCATCGGCCATCTGGAGCGGGATCACTGGCTCGCGGCGATGCGGACCGCTGTCGACGGCGCGAACCTCGACCCGGCGCACCGGGAACGGCTGTGGGCTTACCTGGAGATGGCGGCCGACAGCATGGTGAACTCGCTGAGCTGATCGGTGCTGGGGCGGTCCCTACTCCGATCGGGGCAACCCCCGGTGATGGGCGTGCCATGACGCTGCCGCGGGGGTCGCCGGTGGTCTGATGAGCTGTGCGACCGACCACGCCCCTGGCCGCGCTTGTCTGCGCGGCGGCCGTCGCGCTCACCGGCTGCGCCGGGTACGCGGCCGCAGCGGGCTCGGGATCCCTGTCCAGTGTGGGGAACTCGGTGCGAAACGGCGGCCCGACGGACACGTTTGACGATCCATCGGCCGATCCCTCGACCGTCGGCGGCGGGTCCGGCGAGACCGGGCCGGATGGCCCGGCGACGGCACCGCCCCCGGATCCGGCCGCCGACGCGCCGGTCGTCACCGTTCCTGCGCTGGTCGAGCCCTCGCCGGCCACAACCTCGTCACCAGCTACCGCAACTCCGGCTCCACCCACCGGCCCGTCGGCTGCGTCCCCGCCACCGGCTCCCCCGCCGGCTCCTGCCCCCGAACCCGCGAACGCCGGCCGCCGCGCCGCCGCCCGCACCCGCACCGCCCGTCGCGCCCGCCCCGCCCACCGTCGTTGACCCGCCGTACAACACCGTGCTCGGCTGGCACGGATCCGACAAGGTCGCCTACCTCAGCTTCGATGACGGCCCCGGTCCCGCCACCGGCCGGATCCTCGACGAACTCGCCGGTGCCGGCGTCAAGGCGACGTTCTGCGAGGTCGGGCAGAAGGTGGCGGAGAATCCGGCGCTGGTGCAGCGAGTGGTGGCCGAGGGGCACACCCTGTGCAACCACTCCTGGGACCATCATTCGCCGTTCGACGCCCTCGCCCCGGCCGACATCGACGCCGAGATCAACCGGACCCAACAGGCCATGGCGGCAGCGGCGGGGACCACCGCGCGGTACTTCCGGGCACCCGAGGGCCGGTTCGGCGCGCCGGACGGCCAGGTGCTGCTGGCCTGCCAGCGGGCCAGGACGATCCCGCTGGCATGGGGCGTCGATTCCCTGGACTGGAAGAAACCCGGTGTGGCGGCAATCGTCTCGACCGTGCTGAGCACCGTCACGCCCGGCGCGGTGATCCTGCTGCACGACGGCGGCGGTGATGATCGGGAGCAGACCATCGCGGCGCTGCCCGGGATCATCGCCGGGTTGCAGGCCGCGGGATACACCCTCGCTGCCCTGCCGCCCGACCCGGTCGGCTGAGCCAACAGCCATGGACCGGGCCGGCTACCGCAGCCGCTGATCATGATCACCATGTGGGGACCGATCCGGGTTGATCATCATCTGGGGACGCAGCGGGGTCTGGAGGCCCCGCCGTCGGTCCCCAGGCGGTGATCACCCGGGCCTGGTCACTGGGGCGGCAACCAAGCCCAGACAGGTCCCCTACAGATCAAGCCTCAACAGCAGCACTCAGACCAACAGCGGCAGCAGCGCGTGCCGGCGGCGCACCACGGCCCCGTACCGGGCGTCGACCCGCGCCCACGCGTCGGTCGCACTGATCCGCACCATCTCATCGGGGTCGGCAGGCGCAAAACCCATGCCGGACAACGCGAAAACCACCCGCAGGGTCAATGCGACCCGCATCCCGGCGCCCGAGACGGTGAGCACCTCGGTGTCCAGCAGCGCCGTCGACGCCCCGCCTGCCGGGCCCGGGCCGCTCCTTCGCGCCGGCGGCCCCCTCCTCCGCCAGCGTGGCCAGCACCGCGGCCGGCACCTGGTCGACCACCACCCAGCCGGCGGCCGGCGGCAACTGCGAGCGCCACGCCGCGTCGGCGCTGGGCCCGGGGTCGACCTCCTGCTCGGCGGACACCGCCAGCGCCGACAGCAGGTTCCCCGCGTACACCGTGACGTCCGACGGGTTCAGGCTCGCGTGCACCGCGCGCGTCACCAGCGCGTCGAACGGTGTGCCCGCCCACAGCCGCACCCGATCGCCGTCCGCTCGTAACCGCACGAGGCCCATCGGATCCCAGCGGGCCACCCGACCGGCGAAGCGCCGCAGCGTCGTCGCGCTCGGCCGCGTCGGTGGGCCGGAGCCGCGCCATCACGCGTCCGCGCCGCTGGGCAGGAAACGGGACAGGTAGGCCCGCTCCTTCTCGTCCATCCGGCGCGGCCGGAACGTGGCGGGATCGACCGGAACCAGCACGGTCGAGGCCGTCGCGGCGGTCGCACCGGCCACCGTGACGATGTAGTCGATGGTGAACGAGGCATTGCCCAGCTTGGTCAGGCCCATCGAGATGCACACCGGCAGGTTGAAACCGATGGCCCGCTGGTACTGGATCTCCAGTTGAGCCACCACGATGCCCTCGGTGAGCCGCTCGACACCGTGCTTCGCGGCCTCGGTGAACAGCCAGTCGACCCGGGCCTCCTCGAGCAGGGTGACCGTTCTGGCGTTGTTGACGTGCCCGAACGCGTCCAGGTCCGACCACCGCACCCGGACCGATGTCACATACCGTTGACCCACGTCACGCTCCCGTTGCTGTTCCCCGCAGCAGTCTGCCGCACCGGTGGCCGGCGCTGCCCACCACCCGGGGAGGCGCCCGGTCAGCGGATCATCGTCCGGATCTCCCTGGCGGCGACGGACAATGCGGCCAGGTCACCGGCCGACGCTGCGGCGATCTGCCCGAGGGTGCGCCTGGCCCTGGCCAGCCGCGATGCGTTCTCGCTCTCCCACTGATCGATCTTGGCGAACGCGTCCTGTTCGGGTGAGGTGGTGGACAGCACGTCGGCGGACAGCATCCGCAGTGATTGGTAGAGGTCGTCACGCAGCGCCTGCCGGGCCAGCGCATGCCACCGGTCCCCGCGCTCCAGGTCGCTGACCGCAGAGAGCATCCGGTCGAAGTCCAGGTGCGCGGACAGCGCGAAGTACAGCGCGGCACATTCCTCCAGCGCGCGGCCGGTTTCGGCTGCGATGTCGACGACGTCGAGCAGGCTGAACGTGTACAGCGAGTAGGCGACCATCTTCGCCAGCCCGGCAGGCGCGCCCAGCTCCATCAACTTGCCCGACTCGGACGTGACGTTCTCGTCCTCGACGCCGCAGACCAACGCGGGCATCCGCGGCCGGAGCGCCGCCACCGGCTTCGCGTAGCGGTCGATCTCGGCCAGCACGTCCAGCGGCTGCGGCCTCCTGGTCAGCAGCCAGCGGGCGGACCGGTCGAGCAGCCGGCGGGCCGAGAGGATCAGCGTGTCCTGGCATTTCGCCGACGTCTTGTTGTCCAGCTGCGCGACCTGGGTCCATACCTGCTGCAGATCGAACACCTTGGTGCTGACGGTGTACGCCCGGATGGAGTCCACCGCGGTCGCCGCGCGCTCCTCCTCCAGCCGGAAGGCGAAGGAGATTCCGGCGCGGTTGACCATTTCGTTGACCGTCTCGGTGGTCACGATCTCGCGGGCCAGCGGGTGAGCGGTGATGGCCTGCCGAGCCGAACCCTGGCGCATCTGTTGGGGGAAGTACTCGGGGAGCTTGTCCCCGAAAGCGGGCTCGTCGGGCAACTCGCTGGCCAGCATGGCCGCCGCCAGACCGGACTTCACGTACGCCAGCAGCACGGACAGCTCGGGGTTGCTCAACCCCTCGCCCGCTGCCCGGCGGGCGCCGATCTGGGTGTGCGTCGGCAGGAACTCCAGCGCACGGTCCAGCCGGCCTTCCTCGACCATCGCCTCGATCAACCGGGCGTGCACGGACAGCATGGACGGCGCATGCAACCGCGACGCGCCGAGAACCCTGTTCTGGCCGCGGTTGTCGGCCAGCACCAGGGACGCCACCTCGTCGGTCATCGAGGTCAGCAGGTCACGCCGCCCACCCTCGTCGAGTTCGCCCGATTCGACGAGCGCCTGCAGCGCGATCTTGATGTTGACCTCGTGATCGGAGGTGTCGACCCCGGCGGAGTTGTCGATGGCGTCGGTGTTGATCCGTCCGCCCCGCCGCGCGAACTCGATCCGGCCGAGCTGGGTGACGCCGAGATTGCCGCCCTCGCCGACCACCTTGACGCGAAGGTCCTCGCCGTTGACCCGGACCGCGTCGTTGGCCTTGTCACCGACCTCGGAGTTCAGCTCGGTGGAGGCCTTGATGTAGGTGCCGATCCCGCCGTTCCACAGCAGGTCGGCCGGGGCCAGCAGGATCGACCTGATCAGCTCGCTCGGCGACAGCGCGGTCACCTCGTCGGCCAGGCCCAGCGCGGATCGCATCTGCGCGGTGATCGGCACCGACTTGGCGGTGCGCGGCCACACCCCGCCGCCCTCCGAGATCACCGACGTGTCGTAGTCACCCCACGACGAGCGGGGCAGTTCGAACAGCCGCAACCGTTCGACGAACGATTCGCCGATGTCCGGGTCGGGGTCGACGAAAACGTGCCGGTGGTCGAACGCGGCGAGCAGCCGGATGTGTTGGGACAGCAGCATTCCGTTGCCGAACACGTCACCGGACATGTCGCCG
This sequence comes from uncultured Actinomycetota bacterium, assembly GCA_963709895.1. GTDB lineage: Bacteria > Actinomycetota > Actinomycetes > Mycobacteriales > Nakamurellaceae > Nakamurella. The sequence continues at coordinate 37,963 of CAVPYD010000031.1, forward strand.
ACACCGACCGCGGTGAAGTCGTCGGCCTGGGTGTCGACTCCCAGTTCACGGAAGTGGTGCTTGACGGACTCCCAGGCGCCGCGGGCGGTGATGCCCATGGCCTTGTGGTCGTAGCCGACGCTGCCACCGGAAGCGAAGGCGTCACCCAACCAGAACCCGTAGTCGGCGGCGACGCCGTTGGCGATGTCGGAGAAGGTCGCCGTGCCCTTGTCGGCGGCGACGACAAGGTAGGAGTCGTTGCCGTCCCGCCGGATCACCCGCTCCGGCGGCACGATCTGCCCGGCCACCCGGTTGTCGGTCAGGTCGAGCAGCCCGGCGATGAACATCCGGTAGCAGGCGGTGCCCTCGGTGAGCAGCCGTTCCCGGTCGGCCTGGGGGTCGCCGGTCGGGGCGGGCGCCCGCTTCAGCACGAAGCCGCCCTTGGCGCCGACCGGGACGATCACCGCGTTCTTGACCTCCTGGGCCTTGACCAGCCCCAGGATCTCGGTGCGGAAATCCTCCGGCCGGTCCGACCAGCGCAGGCCACCCCGGGCCACGTCGCCGAACCGGAGGTGAACGCCCTCGAACCGCGGCGAGTAGACCCAGATCTCATGCGCCGGAACGGGTTTGGGCACGCCGGGGACGCGGTGCGGGTCGAGCTTGACGGACAGGAACTCACGTCGACCGCCGGCCGCGTCCAGCCGATAGGCATTGGTCCGCGATGTCGCGGTGATCAGGCTGAGCAGGGTGCGCAGGATCCGGTCGGCGTCCAGGCTGGTCACCGCGTCCAGCGCGACGGTGATGTCGGCGGCCAGCTCGTCGGCCTCCAGCCGGCGCGTCTCGGGATCGACGGCGCCACTGCCGGTCTCGCCGGCGGGCGACGTCCAGTCCGGGTCGAACTGGATGCCGAACAACCGGGCCAGGTCGGTGGTCAGCCGCGGATTGCGCGTTCAGCACCTGCTCGACATACCGCTGGGTGTAAGGGGTTCCGATCTGCCGGAGGTAGTGCGCGTAGGACCGCAGGACGGCCACCTCACGCCAGTTCAGCCCGGCGGCCAGCACCAGCTGGTTGAAGCCGTCGATCTCCGACGCCCCGCTCCAGGCCGCGACGAACGCGTCGGTGAACCGGGAGCGCAACTCCGGCGAACCGGCCCCCTTGGACACCTGTTCCTGCGGGAACCGCAATCCGAAATCGTAGATGCGGGACAGGCTTCCGTCGGACAGCCGGACCTCGAAGGGCCGCTCGTCCAGCACCTCAGCGCCGAGGTTCTGCAACACGGGAAGGGCCCGCGACAGCGTGACCGCCCCGCCGTTGACGTACAGCTTGAGTCGCCAGTCCCCCACCCCGTCGTCGCCGGCGGGCGTCATCGTCAGTGCCAGGTCGTCCGGTCCCCGCAGTCCGTCCAGCAGGCGCAGGTCGGCGACCGCCTCCTCGGGCCGGTAGCTCTCCTTGTAGGCCTCGTCGAACGCCTCGGCATACCGGGACAGCGCACCTGCGGTGTCCAGGTCCTCGTCGCCACCGACGACGGCCGCGACCAACCGATCCTCCCAGGTGCGGATGGTGCCCCGCAGCTGCTTGGTGAGGGCGGTCAGGTCGGGCCGGACGAGCTCGCCGGGATCGGTGCTGACGGTGAAATGCACTGCAGCGAGCAGGGACTCGCCCACCCTGGCGGTGTAGCGGATGCTCTTGCCGTGGAACGCGTCCACCAGGATCTGCTGCATCGCCAGCCGGCTGCCGGTGGTGTACCGGTCGCGGGGGAGGTAGACCATCACGGAGACGAACCGGCCGAACGGGTCGGGTTGCAGGAAGGCGCGCAGCCGTCGGCGGCTGGCCAGCTGCAGCACGCTGCCGACGACCTCCACGACCAGGTCCGACTCGGCCCAGAACAGCTCGGCACGCGGGTAGGTGGCCAGCAGGTCCATCGCCCGCTGCCCGGTATAGGTGTCCGGCGCGGCACCGAGCGCGGCCAGCACCGACTGCACCGTCAACCGCAGCACGGGCGTGGTGGTGACCTCGGCGTTCAGCGCGCGCGGGGTCAGCACTCCCTGGAACCGGTGCTCCCGGATCACCGCACCGTCCGGTCCCAGGATCCGTACCCGGGCCTCGAACGGCGGCACGTCGCGGGTCAACACCGAGCCGGTGGATGCCTGGGTCAGCAGCAGGTGCGCGGGCTGGCCGCCGTCGGCGGTGAGCAGGTGATCGTCCGGGAGGTGCTGGCCGTTGTCACGCAGAATGCCGAGGCCGGTGCCGTCGACCGGTGACAGCGGTTCGTCGGGGGTCCGGCCGCGGCGCTCGTACCGGCGGTACCCGAGGAACGTCATGTTCCCCGAGATCAGCCAGTACAGGAAGTCGGCGGTCTCGGAGACCTCCTGCGCTGAGCGCGGTGAGAAGGTGTTGCGGAGCTCGGCGGCGACGGCTGCGGCCGCGCCGGTGAGCGCGCCGCCGTCGTGCACCACGGCCCTGACGTCGGCCAGCGCTTGCCGCAGCACGTCCTCGATAGCCTCCGCGCGCTCGGCGTCGGAGAGGCGGTCGATCAGCACGTGCATCCAGGATTCCCGGACGGTGAACGGCGATTCGACGCCGAGGCCGGACTCGCCGGTGATCTCCAGCAGTTCGCCGGCCGCGTCCCGCTGGCTGATCAGGATGGGGTGCAGCACCCGGTGCACGGTCAGCTTGGCGCTGGTCAACGTGCCGATGACGGACTCGACCAGGAAGGGCATGTCGTCGTTGACGATGTCGATGACGGTGCGGGTATCGCTCCACCCGGCGGAGCCGTCCGGCGATGCCGGCGGGTTGAACACCCGGATCTTGACCTCACCGGGTGCCCGGTGCTGCCCGACCCGCCAGTGCCGGTCGATGATGCTCAGCACGTCCCGCGAGGAGCGCGGCTGGTCCTCGGTGGCGACCTGCCGGAAGTAGGCGTCGATCAGCGTCGCCCGGTCCGGCCGTTCGGTGGCCGCCGCCGCGACGGCAGCGCCCGGCTGCGGTTGGAGTGTCGACGAGGCGATCCCCGGTTCGGCGGCGGGGGTACTCAACTCGGTCTGCGTCATCGATCAGTCCAGCTCATCTGGTTCGCCTCCACGCCTTCCGGCGCCACTCTGCGCCGACGTCCGGGCACGAGCCTATGCCACCCGGTGGCAACCGCAGCCGGTTCAACGCACCCGGTCGACCCGCGCCCGGGCGCGGCCGGCCGACCGGTCAGCCGCAGTCAGCGCCCGGGTTGTGCTGGTGCCGCGGCGATCGCGGTCAGCTCCTGGTCAGCTTGCGATGGGTGACCCGGTGCGGCCTTGCGGCGTCCGCACCCAGCCGCTCGACCTTGTTCTTCTCGTAGTCGGAGAAGTTGCCCTCGAAGAAGTACCAGCTCGCCGGATCCTCGTCGTTACCCTCCCAGGCCAGGATGTGCGTGCAGGTCCGGTCCAGGAACCACCGGTCGTGGGAGATCACCACGGCGCAGCCCGGGAACTCCTCCAGCGCGTGCTCGAGCGACCCGAGGGTCTCGACGTCCAGGTCGTTGGTCGGCTCGTCGAGCAGGATCAGGTTCCCGCCCTCCTTCAGCGTCAGCGCGAGATTCAGCCGGTTGCGCTCCCCGCCGGACAGCACACCGGACGGCTTCTGCTGGTCGGGTCCCTTGAACCCGAACGCCGACACGTAGGCGCGGGAGGGCATTTCCACGTTGCCGACCTTGATGAAGTCCAGGCCGTCGGAGACCACCTGCCAGACGTTCTTGGCCGGATCGAGCCCGCCGCGGTTCTGGTCGACGTAGGACAGCTTGACCGTCTCGCCGATCTTCACCTTGCCCTTGTCGGGCTTCTCCAGGCCGACGATGGTCTTGAACAGCGTGGTCTTGCCCACCCCGTTGGGGCCGATGACGCCGACGATCCCGTTGCGGGGCAGGGTGAACGACAGGTCGTCGATCAGGATCCGGTCGCCGAAGCCCTTCTCCAGGTCGTCGACCTCCACCACGATGGAGCCCAATCGCGGCCCCGGCGGGATCTGGATCTCCTCGAAGTCGAGCTTGCGGGTGCGCTCGGCCTCGGCGGCCATCTCCTCGTAGCGCTGCAACCTGGCGCGGGACTTGGCCTGCCGGGCCTTGGCGCCGGAGCGCACCCAGGCGAGCTCCTCCTTGAGCCGCTTCGCGAGTTTGGCGTCCTTGCGGCCTTCGACGGTCATCCGCTCGGACTTCTTCTCCAGGTAGGTGGAGTAGTTGCCCTCGTACGGGATGAGCCGGCCGCGGTCCACTTCGGCGATCCACTGGGCGACGTTGTCCAGGAAGTACCGATCGTGGGTCACGGCGAGGACGGCGCCGGGATAGGAGGCCAGGAACTGCTCCAGCCACTGCACCGACTCGGCGTCCAGGTGGTTGGTGGGCTCGTCGAGCAGCAGCAGATCGGGGGCTGACAGCAGCAGCTGGCACAGCGCCACCCGGCGGCGCTCGCCGCCCGACAGGATGTCGACCGGGGAATCACCGGGCGGGCAGCGCAAGGCGTCCATGGCCTGCTCGATCTGGGCCTCGAGATCCCAGGCTCCGGCGTGGTCGAGATCCTCCTGGAGGGTGCCCATCTCCTCCATCAAGGCATCCGAGTAATCGGTGGCCATCAGTTCGGCGATCTCGTTGTAGCGCGCCAGCTTGGCGTTGATCCCGCCGAATGCCTCCTGGATGTTCTCCAGCACCGTCTTGCTCTCGTCCAGGTGCGGTTCCTGCATGAGGATGCCGACGGTGAAGCCGGGAGTGAGGAACGCCTCGCCGTTGCTGGGGGTGTCCAGCCCGGCCATGATCTTCAGGATGGTCGACTTGCCGGCGCCGTTCGGGCCGACGACACCGATCTTCGCTCCTGGGAAGAACGACATCGTCACGTCGTCGAGGATGACCTTGTCACCGACGGCCTTGCGGGCCCTCTTCATCGTGTAAATAAACTCGGGCACGCCGGGTCCTCTCGCAGCTTGTTTCATGATCGTCTTGATGCTGATCAGGGGCCGCCGCTCACCCGACCGCATGATGCGGATTCGGCGTTGCGCAGCCGCTCTACAGTCTGCCCGAACCTAACGAGTGGTTTCTCCGCCGGGACGTGTTCCATCACTCCCGGCTCCTTTGCCGCTCAGCCGGCGCGCGTGCAAACTGGGGCAGCACGGAAGGTAAAGAGAAGGTCAAGGAGTCGGGGCTGTGTCGATCACGTCGCGGGTGCATCGTGCCCTCGACGAGGTGACTCCCACTGTTCCCCTCGGGCCGACCGGTGCCGCCGAGCGGCCCACTGATCCTTCCTGGCCTGATTCACCTTGGCCTGATTCACCTCTGGCCTGGTTCACCCCCGGCCTGATTCACCCCGGCCTGATTCACCCTGGCCTGATTTTCGCTGGCCGGCTCCGGCCCGGCCGACACGGGCTCAGGTGCCGATGCCGCCGGTGCCCACTGGTGAGTACGCCTCGGCGGAGGTCCGTCAGGCCCTGCGCCGCGAGCGCTCCGAGCGACGCGCCCGGTACCGCAGCCGGTGGTGGTTCCCGCTGCTCATCGTGGGGTTGGTCGTGACGGGCTTCTGGGGCGCGCTGAAGGTCGACCAGCGGGTCGCCGACAAGCTGGTCTGGCCGTCGCACGGCGCACGCTTCGCCGAGGTTTCCTCGTCCGTCGACACCTCCGCGACGACCCGGCGGCCGGCTGACGATCGTCGTCGGCGGGCTGAACCGGACCAGCGGCACCGGCGTCGCACTGGCCCTGCTGCCGGCGCTCGAGGCCGACGGTTCCCGGGTGTTCAGCCTGGTCTACGGCAGCGGGATCAACGACCAGGACATCCGGGACAAGTTCGACGCGCTGGTCGCGGACGTCAGCCCGCGCGAGGTCAGCTTCTTCGGCAGCAGCATGGGCGGCGACGTCGTGCTGAACATGGCTGCCCACGCTCAGCAGAGCAGGGATCAGTACGTGCAGGACGCACTGCTGGACGGTCCTGCCATCCCCGACCCGGCACCCCAGGCCGGCCGACCCTCTCCCGATGGGTCCTTGGCGTCCGGACCAGCGATCACCGATCCGGTGCTCGATCTGCCGTTGGGCAGTGAGACCCGCACACTCGCCGACGTCCTCGAGCCGCCCGCGCTGACCGACGCGGCGCCCGGCCTGGCCGGGCAGCTGCCGATCGCCGCCGTTGCCGCCGCCAACCCCACTAAGCAGAACGATGGCTCGCCCACCGACAGTCCGCCTCCTGACGCCGGCACCAGCAGCGCAGCGACGGGCAACGTCGCGGCAGGTGCCGACAGGCCCACCAACGGCGACGGCCCGCCGCTCACAGCGCTCCCGCCGCCGCGGATCGGCACGATCTTCCTGGACTGCACACCACTGGGTGTCAACGACGTGAGGGATGCCAGCCGCACCCAAGCCGACGCGCTCACCGGGCTGACCGAGGCCATCGGCACCGACGGCGGCGCGGCAACCCGGGTGGCCGCCGAGCTGCTGGGACAGCGTCACCAATGGGCCAGCGGACGGTTCCCCTTCCTCCAGGTCCGGTGGGCCGACCTCGACTACAAGTTCGACCAGGTCATGCGCGAAAAGATCGGCGGCCCAGGGGTTTCCACCCAGTTGATCAAGGACCAGTACGGCGTCATCCGCCGACTGGACCTTGGCGCCATCGCCGGCACACTGGCCCCGGGTACCCGGATCGTCTACTTCTCGCCGGCAACGCCGACCGACGATCGCACAGTCCGGGTGGAGCGGGTGCAGACCGAATTGCAGGCGCTGGCGACCACGGTGGGCCTGGACGTCGAGTTCGTGCCGATCCCCGACGGGCACCACGCCAGCGCCGAATCCAACGCCGATTCCTACCGACTGGCCATTGACCCGGACGGCGACATCGGCGGGTGATCGGCCGTTGACCGGCTCCCCCGCGCGCCGCAAACCTCGCCGCGCGGCGACCCCGGGCGGACCGCGACCCCCTGCGAACCGCGACCGTTGGCTGCGCCGCCACCCGGGCGGACCGCCACCCAGGGCGGACCGCCACCCAGGGCGGAGCGGGACCCATGGCTGCGCCCGCGACCCCCGGGGCGGACCGCCCGTCGGACCTGCGGCCGTCCCTCCAGCGGCCGTCATCCGGCGCCGTTCAGGGCCGGCAGCCGGTCGGCCTCCTCGACGCGCCAGGAGGGCTCCGCATCGAAGGGCGATTCGCTCGGCTCTCCGGCGAGCGCCGCGGCCGCCGGATCCGCGGGTGCTCCCGAAACGTCGGGCGCGGCATCCCGTTCCGGCTTCGTTCTGCTCGCGGCCGTCGAACACGCTCCGGGTGAACCGGCTGCCCAGCTTGGAGACATCGAGCCCCACGAAGTCACCCTTGACGTCGGTGAAATATTCGACGGCGCCGTTCTTCTCGTACTTCCGCGTGCTGATGCGGCCGATCACCACGATCGGATCGCCCTTGCGCACGGTGGTGAGCACGGAACTTGCCAGCCCACGCCAGCACACCACGCTGACGCCGTACTCGTCGCCGTCGACCCAGTCCTGGCGGGTGTCGTCGAACCTGCGCTCAGTGGAGATCACCCGGAAGGTCACCCGATCACCCTTCGGGCTCGCGGAAACCGTGGGGTTGGTGCCCGCCCTCCCGACGATCGTGACCGTCGCTGCATCCATTCTCATCGCTGCCATCCCTTCGCCTCCGGCCCACGTCACTCGTCGTGGCACCTGCTGTGAGAACGACGATTCCCGCAGGCGGCGCGCGCGGACAGCCGACTATCGGGAATGTGGATGAAAATCGGACATAGGAACAAATCCGCGGGACGAGTGCCGGGTTGGGCTGCGCTCCGGCGGCAGCAGCCCCTCCTGCCTGTTGCTACCGCGGGGAGAGACGAGCCGCGGGCGGGAGTCCCCGTCGTGTCCCCAGCGCGTGAGACAACACGGAAACCCGTTCGTGGGCGCCGGTTTTGCTGAAGATCGACGTGAGACGGTCCTGCACCGAGAGCTCAGTGCTCGTCGAACGGTGCCGCATAGCGGAACGAACCCGTCATCGATGGATCGAAACCGGTCAGCGGCAGCACCTGAAAGGCCTCACCCCAGGCCGGTTCAGGGGACTGGATGCCGACGCTCGACGCGGCGACGAAACCGAAGCGGCCGTAGAAGTCGGGGGAACCCAGCAGCACCAGCGCGGGTTCGTCCAGCGCTTCGGCCGCGCCGATCAGCGCGTGCATCATGGCCAGTCCGACGCCACGGCCCTGGTAACGCGGATGCACACCGACCGGCCCGGGGGCCGGGAGCGCAATTCCCGACCGCACCCCGGCGGCCGCGGCGGTGGTGGTGGTGGTGGTGGTGGTGGTCAGAATTCCGTAGCTGGTCGTGATGCCGCCGGCCACCACCCCGTCCACCTCGGCGACCAGCGTCATCCGCGGCGCCCAACCGGGGTCGACGCGCAACTGATCGGCCAGCACTGCTTCCATGACCGGCTCGTCCACCCAGCCCGCGGGCGCGAAAGCCGCGGTGTGCAGAGCATGCACCGCCGCGATATCGGCGCCTGACTCGCGGCGGATCCGGACGATCAACGGGCATCCTCGCCGTCGTCGGTCGCCCCCACTGCGGGAACTCCCATGCCGGTGCTCTCTCGGCCTGCAGCAGTCCCGTCCTGATCGGCAAGCCCCGCCAGCATCCGGTTGTAGGCGTCCAACTCTTCGTCGGCCTCGCGCGACCCGGCCCGGTCGGACCGGCGCGCCTCCCGTTCATCACTGCGGGCCCACTGCGACAACAGCGCGATCATCACGATGATCATCGGCAGCTCGGTGGCTCCCCAGGCGATGGCCCCGCCCAAACGCTGCTCGCCGACCAGATCGGTCACCCAGGGCAAGCCGAGGCCGGTGTAATAGTCCGCGGCCAGCACCTGATGGGAGTTCATCAGCGCCAACCCGAAGAACGCGTGGAACGGCAACGCTCCCATCAGAAGCGCGAGCTTGACGAAGGGCTGCACCCGTCGCGGCGACGGGTCCACCCCGATGATCACCCAGTAGTACAGGTACCCGACGATCAGGAAGTGCACGTTCATCACCAGGTGGCCGACGTGCGAGGTGATCATCACCTGGAACAGCGAGGTGAAGTAGATCGCGTAGAACGAGCCGACGAACAGCGGGAACACGACCAGCGGGTGGGTGAAGAATCGGGCGGGGCCGCTGTGCAGCCCGTTGACGATCGCCTCCCGCAATCCGGGCACCTGCCCGCGACGGGCCGCCGGCAGAACTCGCAGGGCGAGGCTCACCGGGCCGCCGAGTACCAGCAGGATCGGCGCGATCATGCCGAGCGTCATGTGCGCGATCATGTGGATGGAGAACTGCGCCTCGGCGTAGCGGCCCAGCCCGGATGACGTCGCGAAGAGCACCATCAGGCAGCCGGCGAGCCAGGCCACCGTCCGGCCGACCGGCCAGGAATCCCCCCGCCGCCGCAGCCTCACCACGCCGATGACGTACATCACCGCGGCCACCATCGCCGCGAGCCCGAGCAGCCAGTCGAAGCGCCAGTCGAACAGCAAGGTGGTCAGGGTCGGCGGCCCGTCGAGGTTGTAACCGAGTGCGAGTTCGATGTCGCTGGGCGCGGTCGCCGACGGCGGCGGGGTGGCGGTGCGCCCCAGCGCCGCAGCCACGCCCACGGTCGCCGCCATGATGCCGATCTCCACCACCGCAAGCCGGACCAGCGGACGTCTGTCGTCTTTCTCGATGATCGCTGGCAGAGTGCGGCGACGGTGCCAGTAGCCGAAACAGCCCAGCACCACCAGGAGTCCGGCCTTGAGCATCACCAGCCGCCCGTAATCGGTCAGCCACAGGTCCTGCACGGAAGCGATGCGCACCCAGGCGTTACCGAAGCCCGAGATCGCCACCACGATGAACGCGATCAGCGCGACCGTCGAATACCGCTTGGCGATGACGTCCAGGTGGGCGACGTGCTGCCGCGCCAGTCCGAGGAACGCGATGAGTCCGCCGATCCAGACGGTGATGCCGGCCAGATGGAAGATCATCGTGTCCACGGCGACGTCGTGGTCGCCCGACTGAGTGGAGTGGCCGGTGTTGGCCTGCGTCACCAGCGCGACAAACGCTCCCACCAGCAGTATTCCCGCCCACCCCGGCCGCAACACGATCCTGGCGATGACCGCGATCAACGCCGCGATGACCGCCACGATCAGCGCGGCCCGGACCGTGTCCAGAATCGAGATGCCAGCCAGCACCCGATCGGCCGACAGCGACTGATCGATCGGCCGACCCAGGGTGTCCGACAGGGTCAACGGGATCAGTGCGAGCGATGCGGCGCACCAGACGGTGGCGGCCAGCGACGCCGCTCGCACCGAGCGGTACCCCCCGACGTCGAGCAGCCCGGATGGTTGCGGCGGTACCAGCACAGCGGCGGCGACCAGCCAGCCGACAGTGGCGGCCGCCGCGAAGTCGAAGATCGCCTTCACCGCTGGCAATGCGAGGTCGGTGAACTCACCGGCGGAAGGCAGTCCGGGGATCTCCGTCCGGGACGGCACGATGGCGGCCAGCGCGGCCGCGACGCATGCTGCGATCAGGCCGGCCGCGATCACCACGGCCGTGACGGTCCACCCGTCCCGCGGGGCACCGCCGACTGGGTTCACCTCGCCTGCCGCGTCTGGGTCTGACGCGTGAACCGAGCCCGCTCGCGGGTCGACCACGGCGGTGCTGTCGATGGGTGGAACGGCTCGCCGGGCGTCACGATCAGGTCGGGGATCTGCTGGGTGATCTGGCATCACCGTGTCGCCGGCGTCCGTCGACGTCGCGTCGGGCACGCGTCTCACGATACTGCCCGGCCACGTCAGGTCATGGTCAAGCGACCGTCAGCGACAGTCGGCCGGGCCACGCGCGACCGGCTGCTGTCCGGCGGGCGCCGGGCACGGCGGCCGGAGGGCCTCGCTGCCATTCTCGTTGCGGTGGCCAACTCAGGCGTGCAGAACGAGCAGTGCGCTGCACCCGATTCGCTAGGCTCGGTGCGCCACAGGCGCTCGTAGCTCAGCTGGATAGAGCAGGGGACTTCTAATCCTCAGGTCGCAGGTTCGAATCCTGCCGGGCGCGCCCCGCTTGCACTGGAACGCGACGTCAGCTGCCGATGGATGCCCGCCGCCTCGCCCGCTCCCGACACGACAGTCAGCAGCGTCCTTGTAGGGCGGGAGCAAGAGAAAACCCCCGGGCGCAGCGGAGGGCCGCGCCCGGGGGGACTGGATATGGCTCGATGGCGCTGTCAGGCTCGGCGCCAGCACCGGTCAGTCCGCGGCGGTTGCCCGTGCGGGCACCGGCCTGCGTCCTCGGGTGGTAGCGGTGGAGATCTGCCGGATCATCGCGGCGCGCGCGAAGGCGGCGAAGGCGCAGATGTCCGCCCGCCGCCAGGCGAGCACCGCATTCGCCAGACCGAGTTCGGCGGCCTGCTCGGCCAGGTCCGGGTCGACCACCCAGCCCGCGTAGGTACGGGCGGTCGCCCGCGCCAGTGGCAGGTAGAAGCGGAACACCGCGTCTTCGGCGGCGCTGATCACCGGTGACGTGGAGCGGGCGCGGATGAGCGCCTCCCACAACGACTTCGCTTCCTCGGTGTCGATCGCGTCGGTGCCGGTCGCCTCGGTGCCGACCGCGTCGGCGACGACCGCATCGGCGACGACCGCATCGGCATCGCCCGCGGCCACTGCTGGCACGGCGACGCCCGCCGCAGTAGCAGCGCCGGCCATCCCCGCTCCGCTGTCGAACTCGGTGGGTGATGCGCGACGAGCGGTGCCGACCGCGTCGGATGTGGTCATCATGGCTGTTGCGGTACCTGCCAATCGGTCGATGCTGCAACGGTGTCGGGTCTCCGGTCAGCGCCGAACTCTGGCGATGTCGGAATAGTCGGTCTGCGGCGCAGGGATCGGAGTGCCTGGGTCGGGGTGAGCCAGCTGAAGTGCGGTCGAAGGGACCTCATACCTGCGTTCGGGGCTGACCGGCCGGCGCCCCCTCGGGCCGATCGGGTCGTGTACTTCGGACCGGGATGACGACCCGGATCCACCTCGGACACGGGCCGAGGTGGGCCGCGAATCGGTCCACCCGCAGTCGGCGTCGGGGGAACCGACGACGGATGGACCAATCGCCCCGCAAAGGGTCAGAGGGCTCAGCCATGCGCTGGAAGAAGGGTGTCGAACCTTCGCACGTGAGCTGACGCCGCACGCCAAGGAATTGGCGGGCCGTCACCGGGGTCCGGGGTGACGCGTTGTCAACGGAGGTTATCCGGAAATCCGCCATTTCGCCACACCGCTGAGGGTGCGACGGTTTCGATGGCTGAATCGAGGAAGGTATCCCTCACCTGTGTCGCGAGCAGGGTACCGATGGGCTGGCAGGAGCCTCGGAGATCGCCGAATCCGGGCCGCATCGCCGAGGAGACCCGTTGCCGCACAGGAGATTCCCGCCGCGGATACGCCGACGCACCGTACCGCTGCCCCGTGCTGAAATGCTTTAGCAACGCCGATTTGCCCGGTGAATCCCGTCTCATCGCTGATTTGCCCATTTCCCGCCGGCCACGCAGCAATACGATGAGCACGTGCATCGGGCACCAACGGCGGGGCCCGGGGAGGGTGGTCGCCATGGCGGATACGGGGACCGTGCTCCGTATCGAGCCGGCCGACCAACTGGCGGCCATCGGCCAGGCGGTCATCACCACCGACCTGGAAGGCGTGGTGATCTCCTGGAATCGGGCCGCCCAGGACCTCTACGGCTGGACGCCGGAGGAGGCCATCGGGCGGAACATCGCCACCCTCACGGTGCCGGAGGTGGCGCAGGCGGTCGCGGCCGACATCATGGCGGCGCTCCGCGACGGAGTGCCGTGGTCCGGTGGATTTCCGGTGCGCCGCAAGGACGGCAGCAGATTTCCGGCGCTGGTCACCGACTCCGGCATCTACCGCGATGGCGCACTCATCGGCATCGTCGGCGTATCGACCAACCTCGGGACTGCGCTGCGGCCGTTACTGGAGCGTTCCACCGATGCGGCGCTGATTCTGCGGTCCGATGCGGTGGTCACCTACGCCAGTCCCGCCGTCCGCCAGCTCTTCGGCTGGCAGGACGACGCCGTCATCGGCAGTCCGATCACCGACCTGCTGCATCCGGACGATCGGATGGCACTTGGCGGCTTTCTCCGACGGCTGCTGGCTCAGCCCGGCGCTCAGCCGCCGCTCGAACTGCGACTTCGGCGCGACGGCGACTGGACCTGGGCCGAGGCCGCGCTGACCAATCTCCTGGACGACCCGGTGGTGCGCGGCGTGGTCTGCAACCTCCGGCTGAGCACCCGGCGCACCGCGCACGAGGAAGCGCAGACCCGGGTCGAGCAGCTACAGACGGCGTTGGAATCCAGGCTGACCATCGAGCAGGCCAAGGGCTATCTCGCCGGCCGGGACGGCACGACGATCGAGGCGGCCTTCGAGCGACTGCGGGGTCATGCGCGAAAGCACCAGATCGCGATCAGAGACGTGGCTCGGCTCGTGCTCGACGGCGAACTCTTCGCCGCGCAACAACAGGACCCGACGCCATAGGTCGCAGGGGGCGCAATTTCGGCTACCGGTCGCCGTGGCCCTGGTGCGGGTCGAGACGATGAGCACCGCGACCAGGGCCGCCAACACCGCGGCGGTCACGTACAGCGCTGCCGGCAGGAACGTGACGGCCAGCACCACAACGGCGGCACCATTGACCGCCCAGCCGATGATCCGCGGCCGGCCCCGGTGCGCGCGCAACGCCGCCACCGCGACCAGATAGATCGCCACCGGCACCGTCGTCGCCGTGCTCGCCAGGACGTAGCCGATGCCCTCGGTCAGCTCCCGCTGGTAGGACACGGCGACGACCAGCCCCGCGCCCACAGCGGCCGCGGCGGCGAAGACGAAGTAGTGACCATAACCCCAGGTGAAGGACGCCCGCGGCGGTGTCAAGTCGGGGGTGCTCCTCGTGGTCGAAGTACACCCACCACAGGCAGAACAGGATGACGACACCGGCCACCGCGAGACCGATCAGCGTCGCCTGTCGGTGTCGTCCAGCGCCCCCTGGAATGCCAGCGTCGCGGCCGTCACCGACTCGCCGAGCACGATCACGGTGAACAGGCCGTAGCGCTCGGCGATGTGATGCGGATGGAACGTCGTCAGGCGCCCCGCTCGGCGATCACCGGGACCGCGAGTTCGGCGATCACCGCACTGACGAAGCCCAGGTAGTAGAACCACTCCGGGGCCCAGAGCAACGCCAGCCAGTACACCTGGACGACCGCCACGCCGACCGCGTACCGCAAGTCAGTGCGGCGACGCGGCGGGTCCGAACGCGCGGCGCGCACCCATTGGGTCACCATGGCCAGCCGCATGACCACGTAACCGATCACGATGACGGCGTTGCCGCCGCCGTCGAACCATCGCGGGATCCCGGCTGCCATCACCAACGAGCCGGCGATCTGCACCAGCACGGTCAGCCGGTAGGGCACGTCGTCGTTGTCGTAGGCGGAGGCGAACCAGGTGAAGTTCATCCAGGCCCACCAGATCGCGAAGAACACCATCAGGTACTGCACGACGCCGCCGGCGACATGGTTCTGCACGAAGGCGTGGTCGAGCCCGGCAGCAGCCTGCGCGACGGCGACCACGAAACACAGGTCGAACAGCAATTCCAGCGGCGTGGAGACGCGGCCGCCTTCGTCCCGACGGCGGGCCGTCATCGGCACGTACCAGGGTTGGCTTCCGCTGCGGGCCGGGTGCTCGCTCATGACGATTCGCTCATGGTGCAGGGTCCGTTCGGCTGGGGTGTCGGCGAATGGGCTGATCTGGACCGGTCGAGGTTAATCCGCCGGCGGTCCCCCTGATCAATTGGGCCGACCGCGTACCGGCCGGGCGTCAGGTTTCGCGCGGATGGCACCCGCCGCCGGGAACTCCCGGACCGTCCTCGTTCGTCCTACCCATACGAGTCGTACACCGTACGGAAAGGATGACGATGCCCCAGCCCCGCTCACCCGGGCCGCACCCACACCCGATCAGCACGCAGGAATTCGATCGCCAACTGAACACCCTGATGGACCGCGGCTACCCGACACTGGCGGGCGTCCGCCGACGCGACTTTCGCCGGATGGCCGAGCCGCTGCGCGCCGGTCTCGACGGCATCGCGCCGATCGCCGGCGGGTCAGTGCTGCTGCCGTTCGTCGTGGTCGTCGACGAGCGCACCGTGGGCGTGCGCGACCAGGCGCTGGCCATGCGCCTTCCGGCCGGGGCCGGCATCACCGACATGACCGATGCGGATCTGCGCCGGTTCCGTCCGATCGATGGCGTCTACGGTTCCGGACGCAAGCCTCTATCTGCTGACGGCCGTCGACTCCGGCGCCGAGTACCTGAACGTCACACCGGATCTGGCGCTGCCGGGCATCATCGCGCAGCAACGATCACCGCTGACGGTGGCCGAGGGAATCGCCGTCGTCACCCAGTTCCCCGCGATCCTGCGGGAGCGGAACTGCTTCTCGTTGTTGGGTTCTCGCTGCGGTGACCGCAGGGTGACGGCGGTCTGGGTCAGCCGGAAGCGGCCCAAGTTGGGCTGGTGCTGGGCCGGGAACCCGCACACCTGGCTGGGATCTGCCTCGTGCGGCGGCCGACTGGCCGGTGCACCGGCGGCGCGGCAACTCGCCGGCTGACACCTGCTCAGGCCCGTTCGCCGGCGGGTCGAGCCTGCTGACCGTGTCGCCATCTGCGAACAGAGAACAGGGCGGGCACCGCTCGGGTGCCCGCCCTGTTCTGACTCACCTCGTGGTGATCACCGTGGTGTGATCACCGCGGTTGCCGCCACCGCCGAAATCAGAAGCCGCCGAAGTCACCACCACCGAAGTCGCCGCCACCGCCGAAATCGCCACCACCGAAATCACCGCCGCCGAAGTCACCACCGCCGTCACCACCGCCGCCGTCGCCTCCACCGTCGCCGCCGTCGCCTCCGCCGTCCCCGCCGTCGGCCTGGCCGGCGTCATATCCGGCCTCGTAGCCGCCGGCCCAGCCGATGCCGGCCATGCCGCTGAACAGCGTCGACGCGACCAGGTAGGTGCCGACGCCCCAGGCCCCGGCGACCAGCGCCGGCTTCCACCACGGTTCCGAGTACCAGCCGCGCGGGACCGGCCGACCGGCCACCATCCCGCCCGGGTAGTAGTGCTGGGTGTTTGCGCCGGGCTGCGGAGATGCCTCGTACTCGCGACCCTCGACGGTCACCCGCCGGTCCTCGCTGACCGCGCCGGCCTGCTGCTGGCCGGGGATCGCCGGCAGGTCGGGTCCCGGGTCGAGGCCGAGCGACGTCCTGGCGGCGCGCACGTAGTACAGGCCCTCATAGGCGGTCTGCTGCGCGAGCCGGTATTGCTGCACCGACCTGGCCTGCTCCACCTGCGAGCCCGCTGCGGTGAACCGCTCCGCCGCATCGGCGAGAGCCTGCCGGGCGGCCGGGTCGTCCTTGGGGTCCAGCGAGTAGACCTGGCCACCGAGGCGTTCGACCCAACGCCGTGCCTCTGCCTGCGAGTCCTCCAGCGATCGGGCGGAGGACGCGCCCCGCTGCCGCATGTAGTACAGCGCGGCAACAACGATCGCCGCGATGATCACGACCCATAGGAGTGTTTCCACTCGTCATCCCTTCCGATCACTGTGTGACGGCACCTGAGTCGGCGCCGTGAACCACCGTCGTGCTGTGGTCGTACTGGGAGCAACGACCGGTGATCCGTGATCGTTCCACGGCACCGGCCGGGGATCGGCCAGAGTGGCACCCCGAGTCGACGCTGGGTCGCGGCTGGGACGAACCTCGGCTCAACCCGGGCGGATTGCCGCTCACCGCCGGCGTTTGCGGGTGCCGAACACCGACCGGCCCATCGCGCCGCCCAATGAGCTGCCGAGCGATTTCATGAACGAGGTCACCACCGGGTTGTTCAACATCTCGCCGAGACCGCCCGACTGCTGACTGCTCACCGGGGCACCCCGGGGCGCGCCGCGCGGCCGCGTGGCGGGGCCGGGTGCCGGAGGATCGTCGAGGTACGGGTTATAGGGCTCGGGTACCAACGACGGCCAGCCGTCCGCGCCCACGGTCGGCGCGCCGACCGTCCCGCCGATCGCCGGCGGTGCCGTGGGAATGGTGACCGGCGCCGCCCCGGGGGCGACGGTCGGCGCGACCCTGGCAGTGAGCATCTCGTACGCCGATTGCCGGTCCACGGGTTGCCCGTAGGTCGCGAACAGTGGCGAGCCCGCGATGGCCGCGGCGACGGCGTCGGCCGGCGCGGGGGCCATCAACGAGCGCGGCGCGCGGACCCGGGTCCAGGCCACCGGCGTGGGCGCGCCCCGCTCGGACAGCACGGTGACGATCGCCTCCCCGGTGCCGAGGCTGGTCAGCGCCGCGGACAGCTTGTAGTCCTCGGTGATCGGGTAGGTCTTGACGGTGGCCGCGAGCGCCTTCTGATCGTCCGGGGTGAACGCTCGAAGCGCGTGCTGGATGCGGGCACCGAGCTGGGAGAGCACCGGTCCGGGCACGTCGGTGGGCAGCTGGGTGCAGAAGAAGACGCCGACGCCCTTGGACCGGATGAGCTTCACCGTCTGCTGGACGGCCTGCAGGAACGCCTTGGACGCGTCGGCGAACAGCAGGTGCGCCTCGTCGAACAGGAAGACCAGCTTTGGTTTGTCCAGGTCGCCCACCTCGGGCAGCTCCTCGAAGAGCTCGGCCAGCAGCCACATCAGGAAGGTGGAGAACAGCACCGGCTGGGTCTGCACCTCGGAGACCTCCAGCAAGGTGATCACCCCGCGCCCGTCGGGCGCCAGCCGGATCAGGTCGGACACCACCAGCTCTGGCTCGCCGAAGAACTCATCGCCGCCCTGGGCATCAAGGTTCGTCACCGCCCGCAGGATGACCCCGGCGGTGGCCTTGGAAACCCCGCCGAGTTCGCGGAGATCCGCCTTCCCCTCGTCGCTGGTCAGGTGCATGATCACCGCGCGCAGATCCTTGAGATCCAAGAGCGGCAGCGTGCGCTGGTCGGCCCAGTGGAAGATCAGCCCGAGGGTCGATTCCTGAGTGTCGTTCAGCCCCAGCACTTTTGACAGCAGGATCGGCCCGAACGAGTCGACGGTTGCCCGTACCGGGACCGCACTGCCCTGCCCGGCCAGGCTGAGGAACTCGACCGGGAAGGTGGCCGGCGCCCAGTCGTCACCGGTCTCCGCCGCGCGCTGGGTGGTCCGGTCGCTGGGCTCACCGGGAGCGAAAAGGCCGGTGAGGTCCCCCTTGACGTCGGGGATGAACACCGGAACGCCCGCCGCGGACAGCTGCTCGGCGATCACCTGCAATGTCTTGGTCTTGCCGGTGCCGGTCGCTCCGGCGACCAATCCGTGCCGGTTGAACATCGACAGCGGGATTCTCACCAGCGCTGCGGGGTCGGCGACGGTGTCCAGCACCACCGAGCCGAGGGTGACCGCGGCCGCGCTCGTCGCGTAGCCGGCGGCGATCCGCTGCGCCGCGGTCCCGGCGGGTCCTGGCGTGCTGGGAGGGGTCGCCGCTGTCGTCATGATCGTCCCCTTCAGTGAAGCGGTGTGCAGCCGGTGAAGCGGAGTGCAGCCGGTGAAGCGGTGTGCAGCCGGTGAAGCGGTGCGAGGCGGTGTGGAGCGGGGCCTGGAGGCCGGTCCGCGACGCTGCGTCCCGGCCCGATGACAGTCTGTGGCACGGTCGGACGATTCACCGTGCAGGACACGGAACGGACGCCGCACGCGATCGTCGTGCGGACCGTCACAGCACCTTCATGATCCAACGTGATCGGGGTTGTCCGACCGCCGGACTACTGTCGGAGCTGTGAGCGACCGACTGGTGTGGGTGGACTGCGAGATGACCGGGCTCGATCTGCGGACCGACGCGTTGATCGAGATCGCGGCCCTGGTCACCGACAGCGACCTGAACGTGCTCGGCGACGGCGTCGACGTGGTCATCCACGCGGACGATGAGGCGTTGGCCGCCATGCCCGAGGTGGTCAGGGTGATGCACGAGCGATCCGGGCTGACCGAGCAGGTGCGGGCGTCGACGGTGACCATGGAACAGGCCGAGAAGATGGTCCTGGACTACATCCGCGAGTTCGCTCCCGACCCGAAAACGGCGCCACTGGCCGGCAACTCCATCGCCACCGACCGCGGGTTCATCAACCGCGACATGCCCGCGCTCGACGCCCACCTGCACTACCGGATGATCGACGTCTCGAGCATCAAGGAGCTGTGCCGTCGCTGGTACCCACGGGTGTACTTCGCGCAGCCGGTCAAGGGGATGGCCCACCGGGCGCTGGCCGACATCAAGGAATCGATTCGCGAACTGGCCTACTACCGCAAGACGGTGTTCGTCCCCGGCGCCGGACCGAGTTCGGACCAGGCCCAGGCGGTGGCCGCCGAACTCGCGGCGAAATCCTGAGACCGCGTACCAAGGACCCCTTCCGAGGGCTTGTCGACCCGGCGGCCTCGGTCGGCTGGGCGCACGGCCCGCGGGCGGGCAGCGGCGCCCCGCCGATCCGTTAGACTCGTCGGGACCCGCAGGGGGGTAATTCCCCCTCGTGGGCATGGTGGGCGTAGCTCAGCTGGTAGAGCCCCGGCTTGTGGTGCCGGCTGTCGCGGGTTCGAGTCCCGTCGCTCACCCTGGTTGACCTGCGGTGATGTGCAGGTGTCTGCAGCGATATCGACCTGGTCGGTGTCGCTGCTGCGCATCGAGCCATCACCGCAGGTCGCAGACCTTATGAGGCCTCAGTCCCGGTCCGGATCCGGGTGCACCGCGAGGAACACCGACCATGGCTGACCCCCTGGATCCGGCTCCCTGGCGGCGAAGTCCTGCAGAACCTCGTCGAGCCGGCGGACCAGTTCGGCATGACCGGCCTCGTCCAGCCGCAGTCCCAGCCGTGAGATGTCCAGGTCCTGATCCCCCAGCGTGCCCGCCGACTCGAGGAACGCGTCGATCATCGGGCGGCTTGCGCCGTGACCCTGCAGGGTCCAGGACTTACGGGTCGCCCGGTACGGCACGGTCCGGGCGCCGCGAGGACCCTTCCGCGCCGGCAGCGCCTGCAGAAAGCCTGTCGTCGTGAGGGTCCGGACGTGGTGCAGCACGCTCGCCGGGTCGCGGCCGAGCCGAGCCGCGAGCTGGGCATTGGTCATCGGTTCGTCCAGACACATCCGCAGGATCCGGATGCGCAGCGAGGACGCCAGCGCCTTGGCCTCGGCGTCGCTGGCCGGCCGGCGCGGCGGTGGCTGGGTCGGCTCCTGCGATGGTTCCGAGCTTGGTTCCTGGTGTGTGTCGGGGGTCATCCCCGTGCCGATCCGGGCGTCGATCGTGTCGTGAGACCCCGTGCCGATCCGGGCGTCGATCGTGTCGTCAGACCCCGCGCCGATCCGGGCGTCGATTCCGCTGTCGATCCGGACGATCGGGGGCGCTCCACGCCGCCACGATAGGTGCCGCCGCCGGTTCCCGCCGTGCCATTGACTTTTCCCAATCACTCACCGAGCATCAGAGAGTGCAGTCGGGATCAATCGAGAACGCGGGCCGGCTCCGGCGGTGGTACCGGACCAGCCTGGTCGGCCACCCCGGTGCGCAGGACTTCCGGCAGTTGTGGGTCGGGGACACGGTCAGCCAGTTCGGTACCCAGATCGGCCTCATCGCGCTCCCCCTGCTCGCGGTGACGGTGCTGAACGCCGATGCGTTCCAGATGGGCCTACTGGCCACCTTCGAGACGCTGGCTTTCCTGATCGTCGGACTGCCCGCCGGCGCATGGGTGGATCGGATGCGCAAGCGGACCGTGCTCATCGTCGGTGACCTGGTCCGCGGGGTGCTGCTGCTCGCGCTGCCGGCGGCCTACCTGCTGGACGTCCTGACGTTTCCGCTGCTCCTCGCGGTCGCAGCGGCGGTCGGGGTGGCCACCGTGTTCTTTGACGTGGCGTACCAGAGCTACCTTCCGTCGCTGGTGCCGTCAGACCGGATCAGCGAGGGCAACGCCAGATTGCAGGTCTCCCAGTCGGCCGCACAGGTCGTCGGTCCCGGCATCGGCGGCGTGCTGGTACGGCTGTTCGGTGCGCCGCTGGTGATCCTGATCGACGCCGTCTCGTTCCTCGGCTCAATGGTCTTCACGATCCGGATCCGCCATCGCGAGGAGCCGGTCGGCAGGGCGGGCCGGCGGCGGCTGATCACCGAGATCGGAGAGGGACTCTCGTTCGTCGTCCGCCAGCCGCTGCTGCGCAGAATCGTCGCCACCACCGGGCTCTCGAACATGTTCGGCAACGTGGGGCAGGCCATGCTGGTGTTCTTCGCGATCCGCGACCTCGGCCTCGGCGAGGCGGGACTGGGCCTGACGTTGAGCATCGGGGCGATCGGCGGCCTCATCGGCGCGCTGGCCGCCGGCACGGTGATCCGGCTGATCGGCGAAGGCCGGTCCATCGCCCTGCCGATCCTCCCGTCCGCAGCAGCCACGGCCCTGGTTCCGTTGGCGGCCGGGCACAGCCAGCCGGTGGCCATCACGATGCTCGCCACCTCGATGGCGGCTTTCGGGTTCGCCACCGTCATCTACAACGTTGCCCAGGTCTCGTTCCGGCAGCGGGTGTGCCCGCGCCCGTTGCTGGGCCGGATGAACGCGTCCGTCCGCTTCATCGTGTGGGGCAGCATTCCGATCGGGGCATTCGTCGGCGCGCTGATCGGCGGTCAGTTCGGCGCCCTGACCGCGCTGTGGGTATCCGTCGCCGGGCAGCTGGTCGCCGCCCTGCCCGTGCTGTTCAGCCCGCTGCGGCGGATGCGCGACCTACCGCGGGAGCTGGATCAGCACGCCGGACCGTCGGCCGCGAGCTGATGTCGCTACTCGGATCACTCAGCGACGCCGACCGCAGCCGCCCCCGCGCGCCGCAACCGGCGGGTTTAGCCCGTGGTCCGCTTCGGCACATACAGCTCGAAACTGCGCAGCTCGATCCGCTGGTACTGCTCGATCGGCAACGCCAGCGCCGGCTTCATCCCCTTGCCATAGACATAGGCAACGTCGGTCGGGTCGGCGTCCGTCACCTGCTGCGCCTGGTCGTCGAACCGGAGCGAATGGTCCGGCCTGGCGACCAACGAGCCGTCGGCCAGGTAGTCGACCAAATAGACGCCCCAATAGTTGCCGGCCAGGTAATGGATCTGCCGGTCCTGCAGCTCGTTGAGCACCGCGTAGGCATCCCGGTCCGGGTCCGCGAGCCGGAGATCGACGTGATGGTTGATCACCGGGACGCACAGCGCAAGCACCCAGACGATCGGCACCGCCACCACCACCCACGGGGCCTGCTGCACCCGGGACGGCAACAGCAGCGACCATGCGGCAAGCCCCATCAACAGCGGTGGCATGAACGGCAGTGCATAGCGGGCGTCCGATGCGTAGGCCAGCTGGTTGAAGAACGCCAGCACCGGAAACGCGAGGGTTCCGGCGACGACGATCGGGAGCGACTCGCGGCCGGTCCGGCGGGCGAGCAGCACCCAACCGCCGATCGCGCCGAGGATCAGCACGGCAGCGGCGCCGATGGCGAGCCAGTCCGGGCCGATCCAGGCGCCGCCGACGGATCGCAGGCCGAAGGCCCGAGGCAACAGTTCGGTGAAGAACCTCAGCACCCGCTCCGGGTAGATGGTCTGGACCGCGGCGGTGGCCGACCGCGGCAAGCCGTGGCGCGCCGCGTAGATCAGCCATGGCGATACACCGAGCAACCCGCCGGCGGCCAGCGGCAACCACCATTGGCGCAGGTCCCGCCAGCGGTAGCAACACGGGGCCAGCAACGCCAGCAGCGACACCACCCCGAACACCGGGTGGCTCCAGATCGCGAACCCGGCCGCGAAGCCCGCCCCGAGCGAAATCCACGGCAGCTTGTTCCGGGTGCGCATCGCCTGGCAGGCCAGGGCCAGCGCGACGATCTCGGCGATGGCGCCGGACGGATAGCCCATGTAGGGGTGGAGCCACATCAGCACCATCGCGCCGGACGTGGTCCAGCCGACCAGCGCGACGGTGGCCGCGACCGTCCGGCCGTAAAACGGCCGGGCCAGCAGGTACAGCGCGTATGCCGCGATCATCGACAGCACGACAACCATGAACCGCAGCGGACCGGGACCCGACCAGAACGTCAGCAGCGGCGCCACCAGGTACGACTCGGTCGTCGACCCGTAATCGTTTCCTGCCACCATCAGCCGGAATCTGCCGTGCAGAATTTCGAATCCCTGCAGCCCGGTGATGCTCTCGTCGGAATTCAGCGTCAACAGGGAGCTGCGCAGCACCCAGGTCCTGATCAGCAGGCCGACCACGACGGCGGGCAGGCACCAGGCCAGCAGCACGACACCGGACGGACCTCGGTCAACCTGGTGCGAACCGCCGACAGGATCGTGGGCCGCGCCGGCGTCGGTGGAAGCGCCGTGAGCATGGTCCCCAGCGGAATGCGGCTCGGCGATAGTGCTCATCTGGGCTTCTCCGACCGTGTTGTGGTGCCCTTGGCAGGTCGGCTCAAGTATCGGGCATGCCCGCGCCACGTCGGCGCAGGACATTCGGCCCTGGATGTCCGGTACGGCCGGATCTCATCGGTCGGGACATGGATCGACCGCACCGCCGCGGGGAATCCACGGCGGTGCGGTCGCGTCGAACGGGCGGTGGTCAGCCGCCGTGGCGCACCTCGGCGAGCCTCGCTGACTCGTCGTCGGTGAACAATCTCGACCGGATCAGGAACCGTTGCCCGGTCGGGGATTCCACGCTGAAGCCGCTCCCCCGGCCCGGCACCACATCCACCGTGAGGTGGGTGTGGCTCCAGTAGGCGAACTGCGACTCCGACATCCAGAACGGCACCGATTGCGGCAATCCGGCATCAAGCTCGGCGAGCAGAACATCGACGGCGCCGATGCGGAACTCGCCGTCCGGGTAGCACATCGGTGACGACCCGTCGCAGCAGCCGCCGGACTGGTGGAACATCAACGGCCCGTGGATCTCCGTCAACTCGGCGAGCAAAGCGACCGCCTTGTCCGACAGTTCCACCCGCTCGATCCGCTCGGCATCGATTTCCGGCCTGTCGATCTCGCGTCACTCCTGTCGACCCCGTCCGGCCTGCCGACCTCTTCCGGCATCAGAAGAAGCCGAGGGCGTTCTGCGAGTAGGACACCAGCAGGTTCTTCGTCTGCTGGTAGTGGTCGAGCATCATCTTGTGGTTCTCCCGACCGATGCCGGACTGCTTGTAGCCGCCGAACGCCGCGTGCGCCGGGTAGGCGTGATAGCAGTTCGTCCAGACTCGCCCGGCCTCGATGCCCCGGCCCATGTTGTAGGCGGTGGCGTTGTCGCGGGTCCACAGACCAGCGCCGAGGCCGTACAGGGTGTCGTTGGCGATCTTGAGCGCGTCGGCGGCGTCATCGAACGACGTCACCGCGAGCACCGGCCCGAAGATCTCCTCCTGGAAGATCCGCATGGAGTTGTCGCCCTGGAAAATCGTCGGGGTGACGTAGTAGCCGCCGGCCAGGTCGCCGGACATCTCGGCGCGGTGACCGCCGGTGAGCACCTTCGCGCCCTCGGCCTTGCCGATCTCGATGTAGGACAGGATCTTCTCGAGCTGGTCGTTCGACGCCTGGGCACCGATCATGGTGGTGGTGTCCATCGGGTTGCCCTGGATGATCTTTTCGGTGCGGGCGACCGCGTCGGCCATGAACTCGGAGTACATGGAGGACTGGACCAGCGCGCGGGACGGGCAGGTGCAGACTTCGCCCTGGTTGAACGCGAACAGGTTGAAGCCCTCGAGCGCCTTGTCGTAGAACGAGTCCCGCTCCCGGAGCACGTCGGCGAAGAAGACGTTGGCCGACTTGCCGCCCAGTTCCAGGGTGACCGGGATGAGGTTCTCCGACGGCGTACTGCATGATCAGCCGGCCGGTGGTGGTCTCGCCGGTGAAGGCGATCTTGCGGATGCGGTTGGACGAGGCGAGCGGCTTGCCGCACTCCACACCGAAGCCGTTGACGATGTTCAGCACGCCCGGGGGCAGCAGGTCGCCGATGATGTCGATGAGCAGCATGATCGACGCCGGGGTCTGCTCGGCGGGCTTGAGCACGATCGCGTTGCCGGCGGCCAGCGCCGGGGCCAGCTTCCAGACAGCCATCAGGATCGGGAAGTTCCAGGGGATGATCTGCCCGACGACGCCCAGCGGCTCGTAGAAGTGATAGGCGACCGTGTCCTCGTCGATCTGCGAGAGCGAACCTTCCTGCGCCCTGATCACGCCGGCGAAATAGCGGAAATGATCGATGGCCAGCGGAATGTCGGCGTTGATGGTCTCGCGGACCGGCTTGCCGTTGTCCCAGCTCTCGGCGACGGCGATCTTCTCCAGGTTCTGCTCGATGCGGTCGGCGATCTTGTTCAGGATGACCGCGCGCTCGGCCGGAGCCGTCTTGCCCCAGGCGGGGGCCGCCTGGTGCGCGGCATCCAGCGCCAGTTCGACGTCTTCCTTGGTCGACCGGGCGACCTCACAGAACGGCTGGCCGTTGACCGGGGAGACGTTCTCGAAGTACATGCCCTTGACCGGCGCGACACGCTCGCCGCCGATCCAGTTGTCGTAGCGGGCTTCGAAGCTGACAACACTGCCTGGCTGACCCGGTGGGACGTAGACCGTCAATTCGACCTCCTTGTCGATGTGCGGCACCCGATCGGGCCGCAGTGACCGAAGGCTACGAACCGGACAGTTGCGCGAACGTTGCGTCCGCATGGATCTCATCCGGCAGGTGGGACGGTGACGGTGGGATCGGACGGGTCGTGCCGGCGCTTCGATTGGCCGCCCGGTCGGGCTGACCAGATGTCGGGCGCTGCCTCAGCGGAGGCCGAGTTCGCGCTCCAGCCGGTGCAGTTGCTCCCGCAGCACGGGGCGGACGGACGGCTCGGCCACCTCGACGGCATGCTGCCAGATCAGCAGGTCATCGCGGCCGTGCGGCCTGTCCGCGAACGCGATGACCGCCGCCTGATCGGTCGAACGCAGTACAGCAGAACGGATCTCACGGTGCAGCAGGTCCCGTTCGACCAGCACTTCGGGAGATTCCGAGCACGGCAGGATCGGCCCGACGTAGGCGGCGACCGCGCCGGCGACGTCGGCTGCCTCGAGCCGCTCCCGGACGGCGGCGACATCGGTCCGGACGTCCGCGGTGACCCGGTAGGGCCGGCCGGACAGCGCATCGTCCGGCAGCAGTGCGCGCAGCCGGCTCAGCTCGGCGCGCACGGTGACGGACGGGACATCCCGCTCATGCAGGGCGATGGCCAACTGGTCGGCGGTGTAGCCGGCGCTGCGCTGCGAGAGCAGGAACAGCAACTCGGAGTGGCGGATCGACAGCTCGACGTGTGCCGGGGAGCCGGGGGTGTGCAGCCGTGCCCGGTCGCGTCCCAGCACGGACAGGGTGAGCGCCGGCGTCGGGCGCCAGCCCGAGGCCATCGGTCGCATGTCGGCGGCGCCCCGCGCGCCTGCACCGAGCGACCGGATGCGGAGCTCGGATTCCACGGCCGCGACCGCCGCCCGGACCAACCCCAGCACCGCGGGCGCGGCGACGTCGTCGCGGCCGGTGATGTCCAGCGCGCCGAGGAGCTGGCCCGAGACCGGGTCGTGGATGGGCGCCGCGGTGCACGACCAGGCGGCGACATTGCTGGCGAAGTGCTCGCGGGCGAAGACCTGCAGGGCCTTGTCCAGCCGCATGGCCGCCGCCGGAGCGTTGGTGCCGGCGGAGCGCTCGTCCCACCGCGAACCGGCGACCCAGTTCATCCCCTCGGCCCGGCGGAGCAGCGCGTGATCGCCTTCCACCCAGAGCAGCCGGGCGTGGGCGTCGGCGACCGCGACGATGGCGTGCGAGTCCTCGGCGTCCTCGATCAGCAGCTTGCGAATCAACGGCATCACCGCAGCGAGCGGGTGCGTGCGGCGGTACTCCTCGAGTTCGGCGTCGAGCAGGTCGATCGTCGGCAGCACGCTGTCCGGGCTGACCCCGCTGGCCAGCGACAACCGCCAGGATTCGGCCACCATCGGCCTCAGGGTTGGGTCCATCGAGCCGGTGGAGATGAACGCGTCGAAGACCTTTTCCAGGTAGCCCCGGCGGCGGCGCGGACTGGAGCCCTGGGGTAACGCGAGGAACGGGCCGAGCACGCCGACGTGTGCGGTCATGCTTCACCCGTCCGATGCGCAGCTGGAACGATGGGGGCCGCCTTCCTCGACGGGCGAGCGCCCACGTCTACGGTGACCTGACTCACGGTACCTTGCGATCCTGAGCTGGCCCGGGAGTTGGGAGAACTGTCCGGTTCGGTCTGCCGCGCTCGCTCCTGTAGAGTCGTGCCCGGTCCGCCGGTACGGCGGGTCACGCGCCATTAGCTCAATTGGCAGAGCAGCTGACTCTTAATCAGCGGGTTCGGGGTTCGAGTCCCTGATGGCGCACCAGGTGGGAGCGTTGTAAACGATCTTGAGCCCCCTTTGACATCTCGGTTTGACATCCACGTGGTGTTACGAGAGTGCATGGTCAAGATCATTCAGAGCCCTCCTCTGGGTCTCAAGGTTGATGTGTCCGTAGACGTTCATGGTCACTTCGATTCCGCTGTGACCGACGATCTCCATCACGACTCTGGGGTGGACCCCCATCGACAGCAGCAGGCTGACGCAGGTGTGCCGAAGGCTGTGAAGTGGCAATCGACGCAGGTTCTGCGACGCGCACAGATTGGTCCACATGCGCGTGAGGTTCCGCGGCTCCAACGGTGTGCCATTCCTGGTGCCGAAGACGTAGCCGTGGCCACCATTCGCGTCCGGTAATACGTTGTGGCCCAGGGCGTGCTCGGTCAGCGCCGCCAACACCCGAGGGCGGTAACGGAATCGTCCGATTGGAGCGCCGGGTCTTCGTCGGTAGCTCATGGAGCTTGCCGTCGAATCGTTGGACGGACTGCGCCACCCTCAGCGTCTGCTTTTCGAAATCGATGTCCTCCCATCGCAATCCGCACACCTCGCTCCGCCGAAGGCCGAGCATCAGCATCGTCGTCCACAGCACGTGGTTGCGTTCATCCTCGATGGCGACGAGCAGGTTTCGAGCCTCCTCGATCGACAACGGTTCCTTGACCGCCGGCCGCGGCGATTCGACCCGCACGAGCTTGACGACATTACGGGTGACCAGCTCCTCGCGGTAGGCATGCTCCAGGGCAACCCTCAGGGTCGCGTGCACGTACTGGATCGTTCGCGCGCCTGCCCCACCCTTGCGAAGGTCATCAAGCATCAGTCGGACATCGCGGGGGCTCAACCGCGCAAGCTTGGTGCGGCCTATCCGCGGGACGATGTGGAGCCGGGTGTTGGCGTCGTACGCCTTCCAGGTACTGGGCCGCACATGCTGCTTCACGTGCACGAGCCACTCGGCGAGGTAGGCGGCAACGGTCAGATTCGCTGGGGGCGTCGCGACGTGCCGGTCGGCCCGATCGAACAGTTCCCGGAGCTTCTTCTTGGCTTCCGCTCTCGTCTTTGAGTACGTAAACACGCGGCGGACCTTGCCGTCAGAAGTCGGGACCCACGCTGCGGCCACCCACCGACCGTCTGTTCGCCGGTAGACGGTGCCCTCGCCGGTGACTGCCCGCCCTTTCATCATGGGTCCCCTGTGAGCAGCTTCTGGGCGAAGCAGCGGACCGAATCAACGGGGATCCGTCTCAGCCGTCCGATCTTGATCGACTCCAGGTCGCCGTTGCGGATCAGGTCATAGACCTTGCAGCGCCCGATCTTCAGGCTCTCGGCAGCTTCCTCGGGAGTGAGCAGTACGCGTTCCACGATCGCTCCTTCGCGGGCTCTTCGCGATTACCGAATGGGAACCGCGCAGCAGATGACGAAATTACTGGGGCGACGTTCGCCCTTGGATCGAAGTCAGACCGTGGATCTTCACCTCGGCAACCACCCGCGGCCCTGCGCCTATTGAGGTATACGGTCGCAGACGATGATGGATGTAAGACATCCTGCATCAGACCGCCGACACGAGTCAAGAGGATGTAGGACATCGCGTGTCGTTTCCGTAGAGTCGTAGCGGTGAGCACTATCGAGCCCCCGCTGCCGCGCTTCGCGCAGATCGCGGACGTGCTGCGCGATCGCATTGCTCGCGACGTCTACCGACCAGGGGAATCACTGCCCAGCGAGCCGGAACTCGCACGAGAATTCGGTGTCTCGCGCATCACCATCAATCGGGCCGTGAGCCTGCTCCGGACGGACGGCCTCGTCCGGGTGCGTCGGGGCCTCGGAACTTTCGTCCGGTCCATCCCGGTCGTCACCCGTAACGCCAACACCAGGTTCACGGCACGCGACCAAGGTCGAGGGGCGTTCGACGTCGAGGTTCGTGGACTTGGACTGAAGCCGCGCTCAGAGGTGAGCGTCGAACGCGTCCCTGCATCAGAGCGAGCGGCTGCACTGTTGAACCTCGAGCCCGGAGCCGAAGTCGTGGTTCGCCGGCGCCGCTTCTATGCCAACGACGAGCCTGTGCAGATTGCGGACAGCTACATCCCTGCAGCGGTTGCGGAGGCGGCGGGCATCACCGAAGCCGACACCGGACCCGGGGGCAGCTTCTCAAGGCTCGCCGAAATCGACAGAGCGCCAACGAACTTCAGCGAGGAAATCACCTGCCGAGGCGCAACCGCGTCAGAAGCCCAGTTCCTTGACATGGAACCGCAACAGCCGGTCCTCGAGGTGCTCCTCGTCGCGTCCGACGCCGACCGAGTTCCCGTCTCGGTCACCGCAACACGTGATGGCGGGCCATCAATGGCGGCTCCGCTACGAATGGTCCGACTCCGACCAGGATCAGCCCGATGCGTGACCTACGGGGCGCAACTTTGCCCGGAGCCGCTGGCCGGCCCAACGAGGACGCTTTCGCCATCCTGCCGTCCCTCGCGGTGATAGCCGACGGCGCGACGTCTCCCCCGCAACTTGGCGATGGCTGTATCCACGGCCCCGCCTGGTACGCGAGGCGGCTCGTTGCCTCGGTCGTATCCGCCCACGCCGATGACCCTGCGCAGCGCCCAGCCGAACTACTCGCCACCGCGATCGCGTCCACGACTGCCGCGCATGCCGACACTTGCGACGTCTCCCATCCCGGTACGCCGTCGGCCACCGTCGCAATGCTGACTTTTCAACCGGACGGCGCGGTTCAATGGTTGGTGCTCGGCGACTGCACTCTCGTTCTTGATGCCGGTCGCGGAGTTCAGGTTGTGTCCGACGACCGGCTGTCCAATTCCAGTCACGCCGAGCGCGCCGCGGTCAAGACCCCTGGCGTGCCCGCCAACCCAGCCGAGTACAGCCAGCGCATCGATGCGCTCGTCCTCGCCCAACGAGCGCACCGCAACCGCTCGGGCGGTTTCTGGGTGGCTGCTGCTGAACCGAAGGCCGCATTCGAGGCATACACGGGCACGACCACTCCGCCGCCCCAGGGTTCGGCTCATCGGGCCGCGCTGCTCACCGATGGGGCCAGCAGGATTGTCGACATCTATAGCTCCCTGAGCTGGAAATGCAGCGTTGAAGGTGCTCGAAGCATCGGGGCCGGCAGACCTGCTTCTCCAAGTCCGAACCGCCGAAGAGGTCGACCAAATCGCAAGAACGTACCCACGAATCAAGTTGTCCGATGACGCAACTGCCGTCTTCGCCTCATGGACGGTCGAGAATGTCTGAGCTTCCCCGCCACTCGGTCTCGGTGGCCGGGGTCGTCGTGAACGAGTCGGGCGACGTGCTCGTGGTGAAGCGCCGTGACAACGGCCATTGGGAACCACCTGGCGGCGTCCTCGAGCTCCACGAGACGGTCCAAGCAGGAGCGCAGCGGGAAATACTGGAGGAGACAGGAATCCTCGTCACTATAGGTCCGCTGACCGGTGTCTACAAGAATATGGAGCGTGGAGTTGTTGCGCTCGTCTTCCGGTGCACTGAACCTCGCGGGTCCCCGCGGCCGACCAATGAAACGGTGGCAGTTGAATGGATGCATCCGAACCGTGCGATGGAGGCAATGACCCCTGCCTACGCAATACGCGTCGCCGATGCCCTTCGACCGACCGGCCAAATGATTCCACGCGCCCACGATGGGGTCGACCTCCTTGACCCGGAGCTCTAGTGAGCACGCCCATGGCGGTTAAGAACCCTGGACTACCAACGCAAAGGTGGATGGTGCCGAGGTCAGCCAGCTCCTTGTTGACGTTTGCCTGTCTGTGCCTTCGGCAAGGCGAGCACGGAACCCGACGCCGTTCGGCCAGGCGGGTTCGATTGTTCAAAGGAGGATGAGACCGGGCAGAGCGCCAAATGGTGCCAGCCATTGGATTCTCTGCGGGCGCGAAGTTAGACGCTGTGTAGCCGCTCGCGAGGAGGCGGCCGAGAGCCACGACTCGGTGGCCAGCGACGCCTTGGTGATGCCCATCAGCGCGGGACGGCCGGCGGCCGGCTCCCCACCCTCGGCGAGCACCCGGCGGTTGGACGCCTCGAACTCCTTGCGCTCGATCACCGCGCCCGGCAGGAACTCGGTCGAGCCGGAGTCGATGATCGTCACCCTCCGCAGCATCTGCCGGATGATCACCTCGATGTGCTTGTCGTGGATGGACACGCCCTGCGAGCGGTACACGTTCTGCACCTCTCGCACCAGGTGCAGCTGCACCTGACGCGGGCCCATCACGCGGAGCACCTCGTGCGGATCCGGGTTGCCTTCCAGCAACTGCTGGCCGACCTGCACGGTGTCGCCGTCCACCAGCAGCCGCTCGGAGCCGTCGACGGTGATGGTGGCGAGCCGCTGCGTCTTGGGCAGCTTGTCGTACACCAGCTCCTCGGAGCCGTCGTCGGGGACGATGACGATGCGGATGAACTTGTCAGCGTCCTCGATCCGGATCCGGCCAACGGCGTCGGCGATCGGCGCCTTGCCCTTGGGGATACGGGCCTCGAACAGCTCCTGCACACGGGGCAGACCCTGGGTGATGTCACTCGACCCCGACGCCGCACCGGTGTGGAACGTCCGCATGGTCAGCTGAGTACCCGGCTCACCGATGGACTGCGCGGCGACGATACCGACCGCCTCGCCCACATCGACCAGGTTGCCCGTGGCCAGCGACCGGCCGTAGCAGGTCGCGCAGGTCCCGATGGCCGCCTCGCAGGTCAGCACCGACCGCACCTTGGCGGTGGTGATCCCGGCATCGACAGCCGCCTTGACGTGGCTCTCCCGCATGTCCGTGCCGCGCGGCACGACGACCGTGCCGTCGGAGTCGACCAGGTCGACCGCCAGCACCCGGCCCTGCACCGAGGTCTCGATGAACTCGTTGATGTGCAGGCTGCCGTCCGCATAGCGATCGGCCATCGGCAGGTCGACGCCGCGCTCGGTGCCACAGTCCGACTCGCGGACGATGACATCCTGCGACACGTCCACCAGACGACGGGTCAGGTAGCCCGACTCCGCCGTACGCAGCGCGGTGTCGGCCAGACCCTTACGGGCGGAGTGGGTGTTGATGAAGTACTCCAGCACCGACAGGCCCTCGCGGAACGAGGAACGGATCGGCCGCGGGATCTGCTGGCCCTTGGAGTTGGCCACCACACCCTTCATCCCGGCCAGCGACCGGATCTGGATCCAGTTACCGGCGGCGCCGGCGTTCACCAGCGTCGAGACCGGGTTGCCCTTCGGGTACGCCCGCGGCAGCGCGTCCTCGATCTCCCGGGTCGCGGCCTCCCAGATCTTCACCAGGTCGTCGTTGCGCTCCTCGTGCGACAGGTTGCCGCGCTGGTACGCCTTCTCGACCCGATCGGCCTCGATCTCGTGCCGGGCCAGGATCTCGTCCTTCTCCGGCGGGATGATGACGTCGCCGATGGCGACCGTCATGCCCGAGCGGGTGGCCCAGTGGAAGCCGGCCTCCTTCAGCTTGTCCAGCGTGGTGGCGACCAGCGACATCGGGTAGTGCTCGGCCAGATCGTTGACGATCGCGGCCTGCCGCTTCTTGGGCAGCTCGGAGTTCACGAACGGGTACCCGGTGGGCAGCAGCTCGTTGAACAGCACCCGGCCAAGCGTCGTCTCCGCGATCCACGGAGTGCCCGGCTCGTGATCCTCCGGCAGCACCTCCGCCGGCCCGGGAACGACCGAACCGGCCAGCCGCACCCGGATGGGCGAGCGGACCGAGATCAGTCCGGCGTCCAGCGCCATGATCGCCTCGGCGGCCGAGGAGAACACCGAACCGGCGCCCTTGCCGTCCGGATCCAGCCCGCACAGGTAGTACAGGCCGGTGACGAGGTCGAGCGACGGCATGGCCAGCGGCCGGCCGGAACCCGGGGACAGGATGTTGTTCGACGACAGCATCAGCACCCGCGCCTCGGCCTGCGCCTCGGCGGACAGCGGCACGTGCACAGCCATCTGGTCACCGTCGAAGTCGGCGTTGAACGCGGCGCAGACCAGCGGGTGCAGCTGGATGGCCTTGCCTTCCACCAACTGCGGCTCGAAGGCCTGGATGCCCAGGCGGTGCAGGGTCGGCGCGCGGTTGAGCAGCACCGGGTGCGCGGAGATGACCTCTTCCAGGACGTCCCACACCTGCGGCCGCTGCCGCTCGACCATCCGCTTGGCGGACTTGATGTTCTGCGCGTGGTTCAGGTCGACCAGACGCT
This sequence comes from uncultured Actinomycetota bacterium, assembly GCA_963709895.1. Lineage (GTDB taxonomy): Bacteria > Actinomycetota > Actinomycetes > Mycobacteriales > Nakamurellaceae > Nakamurella. Next base: position 71,498 of record CAVPYD010000031.1, read on the forward strand.
TCATCACGAACGGCTTGAACAGCTCGAGCGCCATCAGCTTGGGCAGGCCGCACTGGTGCAGCTTCAGCTGCGGGCCGACCACGATGACCGAGCGGCCCGAGTAGTCGACGCGCTTGCCCAGCAGGTTCTGCCGGAACCGGCCCTGCTTGCCCTTGAGCAGATCGGACAGCGACTTGAGCGGGCGGTTACCCGGTCCGGTGACCGGGCGGCCGCGGCGGCCGTTGTCGAAGAGCGCGTCGACGGCCTCCTGCAGCATCCGCTTCTCGTTGTTGACGATGATCTCGGGCGCGCCGAGGTCGATCAGTCGCTTCAACCGGTTGTTCCGGTTGATCACCCGGCGGTACAGGTCGTTCAGGTCGGAGGTCGCGAAGCGGCCACCGTCCAGCTGCACCATCGGCCGCAGCTCCGGCGGGATCACCGGGACGCAGTCCAGCACCATGCCCAGCGGCGAGTTCGTCGTCTGCTGGAACGCGGCGACGACCTTGAGCCGCTTGATCGCGCGGATCTTGCGCTGGCCCTTGCCGTTCTTGATGGTGTCGCGCAGGATCTCGGTCTCACGGTCGATGTCGAAGTCCGAGATGATCTGCTTGAGCGCCTCGGCGCCCATGCCGCCGTGGAAGTAGTCGCCGAAGCGGTCCTCCAGCTCGCGGTAGAGCACCTCGTCGATGATCAGGTCGCGGACCTTGAGCTTGCGGAAGGTGTCCAGCACCTCGTCCAGCCGGTCGATCGCACGCTGCGCGCGGTCACGGATCTGCCGCTGCTCACGCTCGCCACCTTCGCGCACCTTGCGGCGCACGTCGGACTTGGCGCCCTCGGCCTCCAGCTCGGCCAGGTCGGCCTCGAGCTTCTTGGCGCGGGTGTCGATGTCGGAGTCCCTGGTGTTCTCCAGGTTCTTCCGCTCGACCGAGATCTCCGCCTCGATGGTCGGCAGATCATTATGGCGAGCGTGTCGTCCACAGAGGTGATCAGGTAGGCCGCGAAGTAGATGATCTTCTCGAGATCCTTCGGGGCCAGGTCGAGCAGGTAGCCGAGGCGCGACGGAACGCCCTTGAAATACCAGATATGGGTGACCGGCGCGGCCAGCTCGATGTGCCCCATCCGCTCACGACGCACCTTGGCGCGGGTGACCTCGACGCCGCAGCGCTCGCAGATGATGCCCTTGAACCGGACACGCTTGTACTTGCCGCAGGCGCACTCCCAGTCGCGGGTCGGCCCGAAGATCTTCTCGCAGAAGAGCCCGTCCTTCTCCGGCTTGAGGGTGCGGTAGTTGATGGTTTCCGGCTTCTTGACCTCGCCGTGTGACCACGCACGGATGTCGTCCGCGGTGGCAAGACCGATACGCAACTCGTCGAAGAAGTTGACGTCGAGCACTGGTTGCACGTCCCTGTCTGTCGAAAAACGATGGTTTCCCTGGACGGCCGGTCAAGGCCGGTGCCGGGATTCCGGGGGGTGGAAGGGGCGAACCCTGGCGAGAGCAGTGCCGGCGCGAGGCCCGCGGGAGGTGGGTCCCGCACCGGGCACTGCTACTCGTCAGGTGGCTTCCGGGTTAGTTCACTCGCACTCAGTTGACCAAATCGTCGACCGAGGCCGACTCATTGCGCGACAGGTTGATTCCGAGGTTCGCCGCGGCGCGCTCGAGATCGTCATCATCCGAATCACGCATCTCGATGGCCACACCATCGCTGGAGAGCACCTCGACGTTCAGGCAGAGCGCCTGGAGCTCCTTGAGCAACACCTTGAACGACTCGGGGATTCCCGGCTCTGGGATGTTCTCGCCCTTGACGATGGCCTCGTAGACCTTGACCCGGCCCACGATGTCGTCGGACTTGATGGTGAGCAGTTCCTGCAGGGTGTACGCAGCCCCGTAGGCCTGCATCGCCCAGCACTCCATCTCGCCGAACCGCTGGCCACCGAACTGCGCCTTACCACCCAGCGGCTGCTGGGTGATCATCGAGTACGGACCGGTCGACCGGGCGTGGATCTTGTCGTCCACCAGGTGGAGCAGCTTGATGATGTACATGTAGCCGACCGCGACCGGGTACGGGAACGGCTCCCCGGTACGGCCGTCGAACAGGGTCGCCTTGCCGTCGGTCTGAACCAGCCGGTCGCCGTCCCTGGTCGGGGTCGTCGAGCCCAGCAGGCCCATGATCTCGGCCTCCGAGGCGCCGGAGAACACCGGTGTCGCGGTCTTGGTGAACGGCTCGGCGGACCGGTTGGACTCGTCCAAGCTGGCCGCCCACTCGGGCAGACCCTCCACGTTCCAGCCCTGCGCGGCGACCCACCCGAGGTGGGTCTCCAGGATCTGGCCGATGTTCATCCGGCGGGGCACACCGTGCGGGTTGAGCACGATGTCGACCGGGGTGCCGTCGGGCAGGAAGGGCATGTCCTCGACCGGCAGGATCTTGCCGATGACGCCCTTGTTGCCGTGCCGGCCGGCGAGCTTGTCGCCGTCCTGGATCTTCCGCTTCTGGGCCACGTAGACGCGGACCAGCTCGTTCACGCCGGGCGGCAATTCCGCGCCGTCGTCCTCGCGGTTGAACACCCGGATGCCGATGACCTTGCCGGTCTCGCCGTGCGGCACCTTCAGCGAGGTGTCGCGGACTTCGCGGGCCTTCTCGCCGAAGATCGCGCGCAGCAGCCGCTCCTCCGGGGTCAGCTCGGTCTCGCCCTTGGGCGTGACCTTCCCGACCAGGATGTCGCCGTCCTGCACCTCGGCACCGATGCGGATGATGCCGCGCTCGTCCAGATCAGCGAGTACATCTTCAGAGACATTCGGGATGTCCCGGGTGATCTCCTCAGGGCCGAGCTTGGTGTCGCGGGCGTCGATCTCGTGCTCCTCGATGTGGATCGAGGTCAGCACATCGTCCTGCACGATGCGCTGGGACAGGATGATCGCGTCCTCGTAGTTGTGCCCCTCCCACGGCATGAAGGCCACCAGCATGTTCTTGCCGAGTGCCATCTCACCGCCGTCGGTGCACGGACCGTCGGCGATGACGTCGCCGGCTTCGACCCGCGTGCCCTCGTCGACGATCGGACGCTGGTTGAAGCTCGTGCCCTGGTTCGAGCGACGGAACTTGTTCAGCCGGTAGGTGCGGTGGCTGCCGTCGTCGTTCATCACCGAGATGTAGTCGGCGGTGGCCTCCTCGACCACGCCGGCCTTCTCCGCGATGACGACGTCGCCGGCGTCCTTGGCCGCGCGGGCCTCCATGCCGGTGCCGACCAGCGGCGCCTCGCTGCGCAACAGCGGCACCGACTGGCGCTGCATGTTGGCGCCCATCAGCGCACGGTTGGCCTCGTCGTGCTCCAGGAACGGGATCATCGCGGTGGCGACCGAGACGGTCTGCCGCGGGGACACGTCCATGTACTCGACCTCGTCCGGCAGGACCTGGTCGACCTCACCGGAACCCTTGCGCCGCACCAGCACCCGGTTCTCGGTGAACCGGCCCTCGCCGTCCAGCTTGGCGCTGGCCTGGGCGATGATGAACCGGTCCTCCTCGTCGGCGGTCAGGTACTGGATGTCGTCGCTGGCGATGCCGCCGTTGACCTTGCGGTACGGCGTCTCGATGAAGCCGAACGGGTTCACCCGGGCGAACGTCGCGAGCGAGCCGATCAGGCCGATGTTCGGGCCTTCCGGGGTCTCGATCGGGCACATCCGGCCGTAGTGGGACGGGTGCACGTCGCGGACCTCGAGCGAGGCGCGGTCGCGGGACAGACCGCCCGGCCCGAGCGCCGACAGCCGGCGCTTGTGGGTCAGCCCGGCAAGCGGGTTGGTCTGGTCCATGAACTGCGAGAGCTGGCTGGTGCCGAAGAACTCCTTGATGGAGGCGACGACCGGCCGGATGTTGATCAGGGTCTGCGGCGTGATCGCCTCGACGTCCTGGGTCGTCATCCGCTCCCTGACCACCCGCTCCATGCGGGACAGGCCCACCCGGATCTGGTTCTGGATCAGCTCGCCGACGGTGCGCAGCCGGCGGTTGCCGAAGTGGTCGATGTCGTCGGTCTCGACCGGCAGCACCCGTCCACCCTGGACAACCCACTCGCTCTGGCCCTCGTGCAGCCGCAGCAGGTACTCGACCGTGGAGACCAGGTCGTCCTCGGTCAGCGTGCCCACGCTGGTCGGGGAGTTCAGGCCCAGCTTCTTGTTGATCTTGTACCGGCCGACCTTGGCGAGGTCGTAGCGCTTGTCCTTGAAGAACAGGTTGTCCAGCAGGGCCTGCGCGCTCTCCTTCGTCGGCGGCTCGCCCGGGCGCAGCTTGCGGTAGATGTCCAGCAGCGCCTCGTCCTGGCCGGCGATGTGGTCCTTCTCCAGGGTCGCCAACAGCACCTGCGACCATTCGAACTTCTCGCGGATCCGCTCGGTGTCCCAGCCCAGCGCCTTCAGCAGCACGGTGACCGGCTGCCGCCGCTTGCGGTCGATGCGGACGCCGATGGTGTCGCGCTTGTCGATGTCGAACTCGAGCCACGCACCGCGGGACGGAATGACCTTGACGGAGAAGACGTCCTTACCGGCCGTCTTGTCCAGGTTCTTGTCGAAGTAGACGCCAGGGGAACGAACCAGCTGGGACACCACGACGCGCTCGGTGCCGTTGATGATGAAGGTGCCCTTGCTGGTCATCATCGGGAAATCGCCCATGAAGACGGTCTGGGACTTGATCTCGCCGGTCTCGCCGTTCATGAACTCGGCGGTGACGAACAGCGGGGCCGAGTACGTCATGTCCTTGTCCCGGCACTCCTCCTCTGTCGCCTTGACCTCGTCGAAGCGGGGATCGGAGAAGGACAGTGACAGGTTTCCCGAGAAGTCCTCGATCGGCGAGATCTCTTCCAGGATCTCGTCGAGGCCGCTCGGGGTCGGGTCGGCCTGACGAGCGCGCCACCCGGGCGCGCCGATCAGCCAGTCGAACGATTCGGTTTGTAGAGCCAGGAGATTTGGTACTTCGAGCGGTTCGCGGAGCTTGGCGAAGGAGACTCGCGGCTGAACTCCGGCGGTGGGCCTGGGCGTGCTCGTGACTGCCAAGATGCGTCCTTTCGAGGACTTGCACTGATCGACGCGGTGTAGCGCTGGCCGCCTACGACCCGGTTGTCACCGGGCGCTGACGGACGCGGGGGACCTTCCCCGAATCCGGGCAGCAAAAAGTGGGCAGCGCAAACAACCAGCTTAGCAGCAAAGGGCAGGTCTGTCCAGACGTGCCCTTCGAGCGACAGCAGCATCGGCGAGGGGGCGCTGTGCGATCCTTCCGCTCTAGCCGATGAACTGTGTGTTTCGAAGAGACGCGGCCCTGCATATGACCGACGTCGCTCCCTAAGCGTGACCCCCCGAGTGCCATCCGTCAAGCGTTAACGGCCAACTCGCCCTCGGCCGCCCGCTCCGGCGGACCGGTGCTGACCGGCGCAAAGAGCCGCATGACGGCACCCGGGTCTGGCCCGACCTCGACCCGGACGGTCGCGCAGACCGCCGAACTGCGGCCAGGGCTGACGGACGCAGCCCCGGCCCGCAGGTGCGCGCGATGAAATCGCCCTTCCCTGCCGAAAGGGCTCATCACTCTGGCGCCGATGCGGTCTCGTGACATAGCGTCATCCCGTCTGTGCGAAGCGTGTGCCCGCAGGCATCCGTGAATTCCGGTGACGTCAGTGACGACAGTGACGGGACGGCATGGCGTTGTCACCATGACCCAGCTACCACCCACCGTGCAGCGGCGCGACGACGAGCGCGCCGTTCCCCCACCACGGACGCCGCTGTTCGGGCGTCAGGCCGAGGTGGCCGCGCTGACCGCGCTGATCAACACCGGGCCGACCCTCGTGACGATCACCGGCACCGGAGGCATCGGCAAGACCAGGCTGGCGGTCGAGGTCGCCAGACGGATCGGTCGCCAACCGGTGTTCGTTCAACTGGCCGACGCGGACCGAGCCGATGTGACCCTCACCCTGGCCCGTGCCGTCGACATCGCCCGCACCCACGCCCAGCAGGCGGGCGGCGGGTTCGGTCCGACCGGGCAGTCTGCGGTCCTGGTGCTGGACACCTTCGACCGGTTGCTCGGCGCCGATCACCAGGTCGAGGCGGCCGGCATCATCTGGGAAGCCTGGCAGCACGCTCCGGACCTGGTACTGATCGTGACCAGCAGGACGCGGCTCACCCTGCGCGACGAGCGGGTGGTTCCGCTTGCCGGGCTCGGGCTGGAACCGGACGGTCCGGCGGTCGAGATGTTCCGCGAGCGGTCGCTGGCCGTCGGCGGCGACCTGAGCGATCCGAGCCAGGACGACGCCATCGTGGCCATCTGCCGCCTGCTCCGCGGTGTTCCGCTGGCCATCGAGTTGGCGGCCGCTCGGACGATTCAGCTGCCACCGCTTGCCCTGCTGGCCCGGCTGCGCTCCGCCGGCAACCGGCACCTGCTCGGTGTGCTGGCGAGCGGCGCCCTGGACGCACCGGTCCGCCAGCGCAGCATGCGGGCGACGATGTCATGGAGCTACCAATTGCTGAGCGCGCTGCAGCAGGCGTTGTTCCGCCGGCTGGGGGTGTTCGTCGGGTCCTTCTCGCTGGAGGCCGCCGAGTGGGTCTGTGCCGGGCCGGAACACCGACGGCAGCGCGCTTCCTTCCGCGGCCGTGCTCGACGGGCTCGGCGCGTTGGTTGATCTGCACCTGCTGGAGCCCGCGTGCGGCGACCCCGAGTTTCCCCGGTTCGCGCTGCTGGATGTGCCGCGTGCCTATGCCGTCGAACTGCTCGAGATGTCCGGCGATGCCGACGCCGCTCGCGACAGGTTGCTGACCTGGTGTCTTGATTTCGCCGGGCGGGCGGGCAGGGGGCTGGCCTCCACGCAGGAACGTCGCTGGCTCGATCTTGTCGAGGCTGACCTGCCGACGATCCGGACCGTGTTGGCGGCCTTCGCCGAGCGGGCGGACTCGGTGTCCGGACTGACCCTGGTCACCGAATTGGCCGCGTTCTGGATGCATCGCGGACCCATTCGTGAGGCGTTGACCTGGTTGCGGACATTCCTGGATATCGACCACAAGAAGGCGGCCCCAGACGCGCTGCTCCGGGACATCGGCGCCGGCTGGGTCCAGCGGCTACGGATGGAATCGGGCGACAACCCCGACCCGGGCGAACTGCGCACCATCTGGGTGTCGGTCAGCGCGCGCCGATGCTCGCCCGGACAGTGGTTCCACTGCACGGACCACCTGGTCGTCGCGCTCATCCGGGATGCCGACCTGGCCGAGGGCGCGACGGTGATCGACAGCGGCATCGCCCGGGCACTGGCCGGCGACGATTCACACTGGCTGAGCGTCTTCCTCCTACGTCGTGCGCAGCTCCGCTGGGCTGCTGCCCACGGCGGAGCTGCCGGGATCGACCTGACCATTCCGTATGTCGAGGAGGCGCTGGCCGTCGCCCACAGCTCGGGCCACCGGCTGATCGCGGCGTGGGCGGAGAATCTGCTCGGGCTGTGCCACGTCGCCGAGCGGGACTGGGTGGCGGCCCGGACCGCCATGACCGCGGCCCTCACCGCCTTCCGGGACATCGGCGATCACTCCGCCGCGGCCAGCTGCGTTGCAACACCTGGCGGCGATGCTGACCGAGTTGGGCAGGACCGCAGAGGCGGCACGCTGCCTGCGCGATGCCATCGTCGCCACCAGGCGGGTCGGCGATGCCACCGGCGAGGCGCAGTGCACCTGGGGCATCGCCTTTGTGGCGGCCCGCAGCGGACGGTTACTGGACGCCACCCGGATGGACGACGCCCTGATCGACTACCTCGGTGTCATCGAACGGGGCCTCCCGTCGGCGCTGCTCGAGGACTACGACGCCGCGATGACGCGGGCCAGGTCGAGCCTGGGCATCGGACCCCGAGCCTCCCGTGGGCACGGCTGGGGCTGGCTGCGCACCAGGGCGCTGGCGCTGGCGGAGGAGCTCGGCAAGCACGTCGACCCCGCAGACGGCGTCGACCTCACAGTCGACCTCGGCGCGGCTTTCGATACCGGCGGAAACCGTGAATCGATCACCGGAATGAGCGAATCGATCGCTGGAATGAGCCCTGAGTCGTTCACCGAAATGATCGGGAACGGCGGCATGGTCTTTGCCCGCACCGGACAACCCGGCGGCGGCACGGCGCTCACCGTGAGTACGACGTCGACGCCGGCGGTCGGGTTCGTGCCAACGCAGCTCGTCGAACCTGTTGCCACGGAAGGACAGTCCAGCACTGAACCGCAACAACAGGGTGGATCGACGGGGACGGGTGCCAAGGCGGCCGATCGCGGCGTCCGGGGCCGGGGCTCGATCGTGCGACCGGAGTTGACCGGCCGGGAACTGGAAATCCTCGCCGCGATTGCCAGCGGCCAGACAAATGCGCAAATTGCTAAGGACCTGTTCCTGAGTGCGAAGACCGTCATGCACCACAGCACCAGCATTTACCGCAAACTCGGGGTTCGGGGCCGGGCGGAAGCGGTGGCGCTGGCCTACCGCACCGGGGTGCTGTCGGCGCCCCGTCAATGACCTCGCGCGGCGCCGACGCCGCCCCGGCAGCTCACGGCCGATCCCGACCCGTTGACCACCGCTGCTCATAACCCCCGGCCCGCCGCACGCGCGACGTCACGGGAAATAGGGCGATCGCCCGATGCCCAGGGCCTCCGGTGCTGGTGGGCTCATGCCCAGGCCGCCGACGTGTCGCGGCCACCGCGGGCACTCGGTGCGACAGGGGTGATGGCAGTGCGCACGACCGGCCACTCCCGTCGCCCGTGGTCGATCGGGTCGGTGACGGTGCGGTCCGACCGGCCCGAAACATCGGTGACGCACGTCTTCATCAGAGTCGGCATCAGGGTCGGCATCAGGGTCGGCGGGGCCATCAGGGTCGGCGGGGCCATCAGGGCCGGCGGGATGCTGGTGGCCGTCACGTTCACCGTCGTCACCCTGGCCGGATGCACCACCGTCTCCGACTGGTTCGGCGATGACGAACCGAAACCCCAGGCGGTGTCGGTCTTCCAGGTCGCCGTCGGCCAATGCTTCGCCACCCCGGAGAAGGTGCAGGCCGAACTGGCCGACATCCAGTCCGTGCCCTGCGACGTGCCGCACCGGCAGGAGGCCTACGCGATCGAGGGCTATCAACCGCCCACCGGCGTGCAGGGTGATGCCTTTCCCGGCGATTCCGCGCTGGCCGCCTACGCCGACGCCGCCTGCGCACAGTCGTTCCAGAATTACGTCGGGATCAGCTACCTGGACTCGTCCCTGTACTTCACCTACCTGCTGCCCTCGGCCCGTAGCTGGCAGGAATCGGGCGACCGCAGCGTCATCTGTTTCGCCACCACCACGGGTGAGGAACTGTCCTCGACCGTCAAAGGGACCAAATGGTGAGCGACCGTGGGTAAGCCGTGCGCGGTGTCCGGAGCCATGATCATGTGCAGCTTCGGCCTCGCGCCCTCGACGTTGTCGGTGGTGGCGCCGCGGCCCGTCGTCGAGGGCCGGCCCGTCGCGACCATCACCGACGTCGCCCCTGGCGCGAACATCGCACCGTTCGGGATGTGCCAGTCGCTGGCGAACCCCATGGTGGCCGCGGCGACGGCGGCCGCGCTGGGTGTGCTGACGCCGATGCCCTGCGTTCCCGTGGTGCCGGCGCCGTGGATTCCGATGGCGCCGCAGACCATGGCCGGCGGGGCGCCGGTCCTCGTTGCCGGATCGACCTGCGTGTGCGTCTACGGGGGTTCCATTTCTCTGGCCATGCCCGGCGCAGTGCGCACCACAGCGGGCTGACCGCGCTCGAGCCAACTGAATACCGTTTGTAGGCAAGACTTTTCGAACGACCCGGCAGTCCCGGCCCCAACGACAGGAGTGGAAATGCCCACCTACACAGCGCCAGGCGTGTACGTCGAAGAAGTCGTCTCGTCGCAGAAGGTGCTGTCCGCGGCACCGACGGCGGTGGCCGCCTTCGTGGGGTTCACCGAGCGCTACCCGACCGACGATCCGGCGGATCCGGAGGGACTGTCACCCCGGCTGATCACCAGCTGGACCCAGTTCGAGAACCTCTACGGCAGCTTCACCCCCGGCGCTGTCCTCCCGCTGTCGGTGTACGGCTACTTCGCCAACGGCGGATCGCTGGCGTACGTCGTCCGGGTACCCAACACGGCGCCCTCCGGCGAGCCGTCCCGCCGCGAACTGCCGGCCGCCGACCGTGCCCTCGGGCTGCCGCTCGCCGTCGAGAGCCTCGAACCCGACGCCGATATCACCCTCCAGGTCAGCACTTCGGATACCGACGAGGAAGGGCCGAGCCCGTTCTCCATCGACGTGCTGTCCGGCACCACGGTCGTCGAGTCCTTCCCGGACCTGACCCTGGACAAGGGCAAGCGCAACGTCGCGACGGTCATCAACGGCACCTCCACGAAGATCAAGGTGAACGTGCTGCTCGATGAGAAGACCGACCTGTCGAGCCAGATCGAAGTGCTCAAGCCCGGCCTGTACTCACTGGAAAAGGCAACACCAACGCCGGTTCCGGTGACCGGCCGGAAATTCGCCGGCTCGGAGTCCACCCGGCAGGGCATCAACGGCCTTGCCGTCGCCGACGACGTCACCATGGTCGTCGTCCCCGACCTGGTCACCGCCGCCACCAAGCCCGACGGGTCCCTCGATCTCGGCCTCTGGAAGGCCGTGCAGACCGCGCTGATCAGCCACTGCGAGCAGAACGGCAACCGGATGGCGGTACTCGACGCGCCGCCCGGGTTGACCCCGCAGCAGATCAGGGACTGGCGGAGCGAGACCGCCATGTACGACTCGGCCTTCGCGGCGCTGTACTACCCCTGGATCAAGGTGGAGAACCCGATCGGTGTCAACGGGGACGCGGAGGTCTACATCCCGCCCAGCGGCCACATCGCCGGCGTATGGGCGCGCACCGACGAGAGCCGCGGGGTGTGGAAGGCGCCGGCCAACGACACCATCCGTGGCTGCCTCGACGTTGCGTACGGGGTCAGCCAGAACGAGCAGTCCGTGCTCAATCCGATCGGCATCAACTGCATCCGGCCGTTCGGCACGCGCGGGATTCGGATCTGGGGCGCGCGCACGCTGGCCAGTGATTCGGACTGGCGCTACATCAATGTTCGCCGCCTGTTCAACATGGTGGAGACCACGATCGCTGAGGGCACCCAGTGGGCGGTCTTCGAGCCGAACGACGTGGCACTGTGGGAGGGCATCAAGCGCACGCTGAATGCGTTCCTGCGCGGATTGTGGAGTGCCGGCGCCCTTTTCGGGCAGTCGGTGGACCAGGCGTTCTACGTCAAGTGCGACGCCGAGACCAACCCGCCGGAATCGATCGACCAGGGTCTGCTCATCGTGGAGGTCGGCATCGCACCGGTGAAGCCTGCCGAGTTCGTCGTGTTCCGCATCGCCCAGCACAAGCAGATCGCCAGCTGAGATTCCAGCCCAGCTCACCACTGACAGCCGCGACCCAAGGAGCAGAGCATGCCCAACGCATTGATCAGCAACGACCCGATCGTCAGCCAGAACTTCTTCCTGGAGATCGACGGAAATGTGGTGTCCATCCTGTCCAGCGTCAGCGGCCTGGACATCGAGATGGAGGTCGTCACCATGGAGCAGGCCGGGGCCAACGGCAAGGTCCAGGTCGTCAAGACCCTCGGCAAGGCCAACAAGGCGCCCGACCTGTCACTCACCCGGATGGCGCCGCCGGACATGACCCAGGACAAGCTCTGGGGCTGGTTCAACGACATCCGCGACAAGGGCATCCTGCTCTCCGACCGTTCGAACAACCGCAAGAACGGTTCGATCGTGATGTACGACTCGACCAATGCCGAGATCGCCAGGTTCAACTTCACCAACGGCTGGCCGTCGAAGATCTCCACCGACCAGCTGTCGGTCGAATCCAACGACCCGGTGAAAGAGACGATCACCTTGACAGTGGAGAGCCTGGCGAGGGTGAAGTGAGCCTGACCACGCAGTACGAGTTCACGCTGCCGCGCGGCTATGTCGACCGCGACGGCGGCGTGCACCGGACCGGGCTGATGCGGCTGGCGACCGCGCGGGACGAGCTGGAGCCGCTGCGCGATCCGACGGTGACCGGTCCGGACGACCCGCGGCTCACCGTGCTGATCCTGGCGCGGGTGGTGGACAAGCTGGGTGACCTGGTGATGGTCACCCCGCACGAGATCGAAGGGCTGTTCGCGGCCGACCTGGCGTTCCTGCAGGACTTCTACGGCGTGATCAATTTCGGCAACCAGCAGGAGTACGAGGAGTTGCTGGCGGCGCAGGCGGAGGCGGCCCCGCTGATCGGGGTGCCGTCGCAGAACAGCAAGCCCAGCAACGGGTTCGGCGGCATCGGCAGTGCGGGCACGGCGAGCACTGGGGGCAGTGCGGCCCCCGACGATCCAGCCGGATCACGACCGATGCAGCGGGCCAGGGTCGAAGAGATCCCACGAGTTCCGGTCTGATCCGCGATGCTCCGCTATCCGGTCGAGGTGCTGTGGCAGGAGATCGCCTATCTGGCTTATCACCTGCACTGGCCGATGGACGATCTGCTGGATTTGGAGCACATGGACCGGGTCCGAATGGTGCGTGCCGTGGCCGGGCTGAACGAACGAGCGTGGGAGGTCGTGCGTGAGTTCGCCTGAGTCTGCCCGGTATCTCGGCGGCGAACCGACCCTCGGTTCGCGGTTCCTTTTCGAGGTGGATGGTGTCGAGATCGGGCTCTTCGCGTCGGTGCGCGGGCTGCAGGTCAGTTCGCAGACCGAGAACATCGCCGAGGGCGGGCAGAACGGCTTCACCTATCGGCTGCCCGGCCGGCTGGAATGGCCCAACATCACCTTCTCCCGCGGCCTGACCGATGCCGACGCGCTGTTCGACTGGATGAACAAGACCGCGGGCGAGGGATTCGCGGCCGCCGGCAACAAGATCACCCGGTCCACCGGTGCGATCACCGCCGTCGCGGGCAATGGCAGCCGGCTGCGCTCGTGGTCGCTCGAGGGGGTCTTCCCGGTGCGCTGGACCGGACCGGATTTCGCCTCCGACCGGGACGACCCGCTCACCGAGGAACTCGAGATCGCGCATCACGGCTTCCGCAGTTCGTCAGTGAGCGGATGACGCGAACCGATGACGCAACTGCTGACCCCGCTGACGCACCGGATGAGCGTCCGATGAGCACCCGATGAGCACAGAGCGGTCGCCGACGTCGACCGAGGGTGACCGGTCGTCGGGCGGGCTCGGTGCGCAGGTCGTGCGGCGGTGGGCACCGCCGGGTCCGCGGAGTCGACCGCGACCCGCCCCGTTGGGCAGCGTAGCCATTGCGGCGTCGCAGTTCTCGGCCGGTTTGGGGCGCGCGCCGCAGGTGCGGCGGCAACTGGCCGGCCCCAACGTGGTGCGGCCGAGGGCCGGCGCACCGTCGGTGCGACCACCGCTCTGGTGGTTCCCTGCGGAACGTCAGACCGAGGACGCGTGGGGCGGCGGGCAGCGGGCGCCGGTCGTCGTCCCCGACCGGCTGTTGCGGCGGGCGGCCGGCCCGGTGCCGAGCTTGAGTGGCCACCGGCCCGGCGGGGCGAGCGCGGCGATGACCGGCAAGGCGGTCTCGGTACGACGGATACCCGACGTGCAATTCACCGGCGCGATGAAAGGTGCTGCCGACAAGCTGGTTCCGCCGCGGGCGGCCAACGGTGCGTCGACCCCCGGGGCGGTTGTTCCTGACGGATCGGTCGGTCCCAACGGCCTGCCTGGCAGCGGTTCCCGTTCCGCAGGGTCCCGGGGGGCGGTCGGTCCGCCGGGGCCCTCATCGGGGGGCGGCGGAACCGCTTTCCTGGCTGCCCGCGCCGTCCCCCGTTTCTCGACCGGCACGACGCCGTCCATCGGTGGTGCTCGGGCGGCAGCGCACGTCTCCCCCGCGCATCGGGGTGCTTCGGATATCCGTCGCGAGTTGGCTCGACCGGTCGGTGCCACCCGCAGAGCAACGAACAGCGCAACTCTCCTCCGGGACACGTCAGCGGTTCCCCGGCCGTTTTCGACCCCCGCGCCTTCGTCCGCGTCTGCTGGGCTGGTCGCGTCGCCGCATCGACGTGCCTGGGCGCCGCCGCTGCTTGCCGATCCGCCGTCTTCGCGTGAGGCATCGCGGGGTCAGGCATTACAGCGTCGGGTACAGCCGAGCCAGGCAACGCGGGCGGAGGCACCGCGGGGTCAGGCACCACAGCGTCAGGCACCGCAGCGTCAGGCACCGCGGGGTGAGGCACCGGCAGAACAGGCACCTCGACACCCAACGCGGCCGGCCGCAGCACCCACGCCCCCAGCGCAGCCACCGCCGCGAGCTGCACAACCGACGAACGCTGACCCAGGCTCGTCCCGCGCTGCGGTTACCAGCAGAGTTCCATCGGAAGTTCCTGCAGCGCAACCACAACCGTCACCGGTGGGGGCGGCGGTCAGCTCGGAGCCGCGGTCGTCCGCTGTCATCCGGCGGGCAGCGGATGCCCTCGCGGGTAACGGTTCGTCTTCCGGCACAACGGCCACTCGGACTGCTCCGTCCTCGCCGACTGCCCCGTCTTCGCCGACTGCTCCGAGTTATCCGACGGCTCCGACTGCACCAGCCGCCCGGGAGGGCGCCCGAACACTGGACGGCGCTGGTGCGAACCCCGGCGGCGTGACCAGCACCAGTGGCAAGGACCTCTTTGATGACGCCGCCCAAGGTGTTGCCGGCGCCATCACACCGGCCCCGGGCCAGGCCATCGTCGGGCCAGCGCCGGGTCACGCCACGGCCGCGCCGCCCCCGGGTCACGCCGCCATCACGCCGGCCCCGGGTCACGCCATGACCACGCCGGCGCCGGTTCAAGCCACGAGCGCGCCGGTCCCTGGAGCGCCCGTCATCGGAAGAATCGGGGGCACCGCCGATCATCCAGCTGCCGGTGCGCTCGGCCCCGATAACTCGCCCGTGCTCGGTTCACCGACAGCTGTCCGGGCCGAAACCAGTGCGGCCGCAACACCTATCAGTGGTAACTCGTCGGAAACACTGGGCCGACCGGAAACGCGGCAGGTGACTACCGAGGAGGCAAGTCCGCACGCCACATCCCCGCACGCCACGTCCGCCGCGGGTGTGCTCCGGCGATTCACCGTCGATCGCTTCCCGCTGCTCCCGCTCGCACTGTCCCCGTTGTCGACAGCCGCACCGCCGCGCCCGACCGGCGAACCCGGCCGCGCGGGCCGCGGAACCGCGTTTCCCGTCGGAGCGACCGCGCCACAGGACGTCTCGCCCAACCGGTCGGTGCCGACCGTCGCGCCGGCGGCGCTCGGCTACTTCACGGTGCAGCGCCGGCAGTGGGGGCTGGCCCTTCCCCCGTCGCCCGTCGGACGGCGGAGTGCTGTGGCCTCGCGTGCTCCCGCTCCGGTTCGCCGCGCCGTGCCGGGCATTCCGGCCGATGAAGCGATGAGCACTGCGCCCACAGCCAATCAGCCCGCGCCGCGGTCGGACGCAACAGCGCCGGCACGTCCGTCGGTATTCGCTGCCGGGCCCACCACCGGATCCACCCGCAGACCTGTCACCGGGTCGACGGACGCGGCTGTCATCGCGACGTTCAGCCCGGATGGCCGCCCGACTCGCCGGGGCCCCGCCGCCGATCACACCTCTGCGCTTGATCATGGCGGCGCCACCACTCCCGGTGCCACAGACAGTGCGGAGCACCCCGACCGCGCTCCGGCGGAGTTGGCTGGCGGGTGCACCGCTGTTGCCGCGGGCAGTACGAGCGATCGCGGACCAGGACGCATCGGGCCTGAACGAATCGGGGGAACCCCGCCACCGCAACGGGTTCGGTGGGACTGCCCGTCGGACGCCATACTCGTCGGGCCGATCCGGATCGCTGCCATCGAGTGTGTCAGCCGCAGCATCAATCTCACCAGCCTCGGTGAGCGGGCTCCCGCGGCCGGCCGCCGGAACCCAGCTCCCCCGGCGCGCCACCAACGGATTCGGAGCCGAGCCAGCCGCGGCCCCGGTGCTCGGTGCGGCAACCGTGACCGGGCGATCGGGGTCGGCAGCGATTCCGACCGCGGGACCGGACGGCACCCCGACGTCTGCCGCCGCGGGTCCCACCGGTGGCGCGGCAGGCCCATCAGCAGGCTCACGCCTAGCAGCAGGCTCACTCTCATCAGCAGGCTCGCGCCCCTCGGCGGGCTCAGCCGCAGCGGCACAGCCACCGGCGGCGGCGACTCTCTCCGATCCCACAACCCTCCGCGGACCAGGCGATACCCGGCTGAGACGCCCCCGGGCATCGGCGTCCCGGGCCATTCCGCTGAACGAATCCGGTCACACCGGCATCGCCGCGGTCTCGCAAGCGCGTCGGCCGTGGGTTCCTGTTGCGCTGTCAAGTCCTTCACCACGGCATGCGCGGATCACGCCGCAACGAACACCACTGCTGGCCCGCGGTGTCGCCGCCATTCCGGTGTTGAATTCTTCGGGGCCAGGCGGCATTGCCGGTACGGCGGACAGCGGCGCTACCGGTGAGCGTCGCTGCGCCGGCGAGGATCTCACCGGCCCGCGGCCGGGTGGTTCCGCGACCGGTATCGGCACCCACGGCCACCGGCGCCGGGATAGCGGCGCGCTTCCAGGACAGCGGGGTCAGCGGCAGCCGGGTCAGCGGCAGCCGGGTCGGGCAGGGTGGAATCGCGCGCAGGGAGATCCCCCGAGGCCAGACCACACGAGACCGGTTCGCCCGAGAAAGGTTCGCGGACAACGGGTTCACCGAGGCAGAAACGGCGCGAGGCGGGACCGCGCCAGCCGGCGCGGGCGCCCCAGATGCCCGTTGGTCAGGTCGGTCGGCAACGAGCCCGCCGAGGGCTGCGTCACCATCGGCTCAGGACCGATGCCTCGTCATCCCCGGCTCAGGCCGGCGGCCGGTCGCCTAGGGCTCAGGTCAGCACCCCGTCGCCCAGAGCCCAGGTGGGCGCCCCGTCACGTGCTCCGGTGGGCGCGGGACCGCTCGTCACGCCGTCGGCGATCACGCGCCAGGCAGTCAGCGGCGACACCTCCGCCAACGATCGCGTCGACCGTGCGTCCCGGCACTGCGCGTCACGGAATCGCCGCATCTCGTTGCGC
The DNA here is from genome assembly GCA_963709895.1 of uncultured Actinomycetota bacterium. Lineage (GTDB taxonomy): Bacteria > Actinomycetota > Actinomycetes > Mycobacteriales > Nakamurellaceae > Nakamurella. Next base: position 88,535 of record CAVPYD010000031.1, read on the forward strand.
CGCGGCGGCTGTCGCGAGCGCTCGGTGCGCTGCCTGGACTCGGCAGACCGGACGGGGCAATCGCCGGCCCACTCACCCGGCGAGTGACCGCGCCGGTCATTCGCCGCGCCACCGCTGCCGGCGAGTGGCGGGCCATTCCGGACGATTTCGCCGGCGGTCGGCCGGTGGTACCCCCGGCCGACTCCACCCGCGGTCGCGGTACTCGGATCCGACGCACCTGACAGTCCACGCCTCACCGGGAACGGGCCCGGACCTGCACCACGAGTAGCGGGATCGGCAGCACCCGGCGCCACTGGGGCACAGCCAACCCCTGGGACACAACCAACCACTCCGGCACACCCAACCGCTCCGGCTGTCCCGACCGCATCGGCACGACCGGCGGCGGGGCTCGCGCCGGCAGCGACCGACCGATGGGCAGGGAACCCGCTCGCTCGAACTAACGCCTCGCCGTCCATCCGGTCGCTCGCCGGGTTCGCGCGGGCCGCGGTAGCCATTCGTCCACTGCCCTCCCGCGAGGCGCTGCAACCCCGTCAGATCGGGCGGCCATGGACCGGCGCGCCGGCCACCGGAACCGCCCGCTGGGGTCCTCTTGCGCTGGCCGGGCACACCGCTATCGCGCCGTCGACCATTTCCCGATCGATGCCGGTCATCAGGCGGTCACCGGGCACCGCGCAGCGATCGCCGGCTCCCACCGGCGAACACGGCCGGTGGAAAGCCCGTCGGCCAGTGGCGGTCGCAGCGTCGGTGCCACCCGCGACGAGCACCCATGCCGCCTGGGCGCTACCGCTCCCCGGCCGGCTCACCACGACGATGACCGGCGTCTCGGCCACGGTGTCTGCCCACCGGCTGATCGCGGCCCATCCGCCGTTGCCGTCACGGACGGCGCCGGTGGTCGCTCAGACCGAAGCCGGTCCGTCGGCCAGGCAGGGGCGACAGAGCGAGCAGCGTCCCTCGGATCGCCAGGACCCACCGCCGCCAGCCAGCCCCGCCGCGGCCCAGAACACTCCCGACGCCGGCGGCGAGCGGACCCTGCACCACCTCGCGCTCCGGCAGATGATTTCGCATCAAGCAGCCCTCGTCGTGCCCGCGACCGCAAGCCTGATCCGCCGCGCACCGGCGGCGCCGCCGGTCGGCACACCCCGCCGGGGCACCGTCCGGATCCCGGACTCAGTCGCGGAAACCGTCGCCGCTGGCCGCACCCGGCGGCCGCCCCCGGTGCCGGCGAGCGTCACCGCGTCGCCGCGTCCGCCACCGCGCCAAGGTCGTCAGCGTCGACAAGCCGTCAGCGTCCTCCGCCGGATCCCGGGGACCACGAGGCTCGGCGCCACGAGGACCAGCCTGCTCGACTCGGTGCCGGTGTCCCTCTTCGAACGCGCCCGCGCCGGCTTGGCGTCACCTACGGCCCGGCCGGCCCGCAGCCACCGCAGCCGGCCGACACCGCGTCTCCCCGCCGAGAGCAGTTCGCGGCGAGCCTTTCCGGCGCGGGCCCGATCAGACGATTCACCGGGTTCGGACAGACCATCTCGACAAGGAGCGCCATGACCGATATCGACACACAGGCGTTCGCCGCACCGGCGGTGGCCGACGCACTCACCCCACGGGAGTGGGACGAACTCGTCGACCTGATCGTGGATCGGCTGGAGGACCGGGTCCGCGACGAGCTGGCCCGTCGGGGCCGCCGGTTCTCTCCGGGGGTGTTCTGACGTGACCGCTGCGAGCCGACCGTTCTGATGACTGGTACACGCGCCACCGACCGCGACGGGGAACATTCATGAGCCTGACCGAGAAGGCATTCCTGGAGATCGAAGGCAGCGCCGAGACGGTGCCCTGCATGTTCAACCCGGCGGAGCTGTCGGTGGCCAGGTCGAATTCCTGGTCCGGGGTTTCCCTTGCAGGACAGGGTGTTCCGCAAGTGAAGTACCTGGGCGCCAATTCCGGGACGATGACGTTGCAGTTGATGTTCGACACCACCGACACCGGCGAGGCGGTCACCAAGCACACCGGCAAGGTGCTGAAGCTGATGGACGTCGATGCCTCGCTGCCGGGCACCGACCCGCAGACCAACAACGCCCGCCCGCCGTATGTCGTATTCCACTGGGGCAACCTGCACTCGTTCAAGGCGGTGGTCAGCAGCCTCAACCTGCAATTCACCTATTTCTCCTCCACCGGCGTGCCGCTGCGCGCCAAGGTCGACCTCTCGCTGACGCAGTTCGCCCAATCCGCGGCATTCGGACCGCAGAACCCGACGTCCGGCACGCCGGAGCCGCATCGCGTGCACCGGGTCCAGCCCGGCGAGACGCTCGACCGGATCTCGGCCCGCTACTACGGCGACTCGACGCGATGGCGCGCGATCGCCACTGCGAACGGCGTGGTGGACCCGCTGGCGTTGCGGACCGGATCGCTGCTGACCATCCCGCAGGGTCGGCCGATGACCAGCACGCTCACGTCCATCGCCCCGGAGGTCAAGGTCAACGGCGCGCTCGTCGGCGATCTCGAACTCGACCAGCTCGACGGCGTCCGGATTTCCCGCTCGCTGGGGCTACCCGGCCGGGCTGTACTCCGGTTCTCCGACATCGGGTATTCGGTGGCGGCCGGGCAGGCGTTCGCCATCGGCAGCGAGGTGGAGATCGGCACGCCCGGCGGCACCACCGTGTTCCTCGGCGAGGTCACCGGGGTAGAACTGAATCTGGATCGCGGGCAACCCGAGTTCACCGTGATCGCCGACGATCTCGCCTACAAGATGACCCTGGGCACGAAGGTCAGGACGTTCACCAAGGTCACCTACTCCGAGGTGATCATGAAGATCGCCCAGGAATACGGCCTCCGCGCGGAGGTGGCGGCGACCAGCGAGCGCCAGGAATACCTGATGCAGGCGGACAGCGATTTCGGATTCATCGCCGAGATCGCCGATCGCACCGGCAGCGACTGGTGGGTCGACGCCCGCACGCTGAATTTCCGCCCCGCGACAACCGCGTCCGTTGCGGTCCGGCTGACGGTCGGCGAACAGCTCGAGAACTTCTCCGTTCGGGCCAGCGCGCTGCATCCGGGGACCCCGACCATCTGCGGCTGGTGGCCGACGACGAAGCAATCGGTGACCGCGACCGGAACCGCATCCACCTCCGGCTCGACGGCCAACCTGGTCGGGCCCTACTTGGCTGCCACGAACCTGAAGCAGACGAATGCCACGGTCAGTACCGCCGACATGCCGGGCGACCAGACCGAGGCGGAGACGTTGGCCGACCGGCTCGTCGAGCGGTGGACCGCGGGCGCCGTCACCGCGAAGGGCAGTTGTCCGGCCGACCCACGGATCACCCCGGGCGGCTCGGTGGAGATCGCCGACGCCGGACCGGCGTCCGGCACCTATCACGTCAGCGAGGTGGAGCACTCCTACAGTGCACGCGGCTTCGAAACCCGTTTCACGGCGGGAGATCGGCGTCCGTCCAGCCTGGTCGACGTGCTCTCCGGCGAACGCCCGTCGAGTTTCCGCCGGGACGGCCTGGTGATCGGGATCGTCACCATGGTCGGCAACCAGGCGGGCTCCGCCGGGGACGTGAAGGTCAAATATGTCTCGATCGGCGATCAGGTGGAGAGCAATTGGGCAAGGGTCGTCACCCTGGGCGCTGGGTCGGGTCGCGGCATGACGTTCATCCCGGAGATCAACGACGAGGTGATCGTGGGGTTCGAGGGCGGCGACGCCCGACGGCCGGTGGTGCTGGGCGGTGTCTACAACGGCAAGGACATCCCGGTTGAGTTCGGCGTGCAGAACAACACCGTGTCCCGCCGCCGGATCACCTCTCGGCTCGGGCATTTCGTCGAATTCGGTGACGGCACCGACCCCGCGAATCAGCACATCGACCTGAATCTGGCCGGCGGCGCGCATCAGGTGCGGCTCGGCAAGGATGCGTTGACCGCGAAGGTGCCGGCCGGCGTCCCGATCAGCGTCGGGGCCGGAGACGCAACTATCGACATCGCCAAGGACGGCTCGATCACCCTGTCCGGGAAGAAGATCACCTTGAAATCCCAGACCGATGTGGAGATCTCGGGCGTGAACATCACGGCGAAGGCGAGTGTCAAGGCGGCCATCTCCGGAACCATGACCGAGGTCAAGGCATCGGCGACGGGGGAATTCTCGGCGAGCGGCCCGGTGACCATCAAGGGCGCCGTGGTGGCGGTGAACTGATGTCCGAGATGGCTGTTCCATCAGGCCCTGCCGGCCCCGCCCGGAATGGGCGGCCCACCGCTGGTTCGAGCCGGTTGCCGGCCGGGCAGTCCCCGTCGGGATCGGCGATCGGGTCGGGCGGATCCGTGCGCCCCGCGCACCACGACGCGTCGTTCGTCGGGCGCGGGTTCTTCTGGCCGATGCAGATCGACCACACCGGGGCGATCCGGCTGACCGACGGTGCCGCCGACATCGACGCGGCGATGGCCGTCGTGCTGGCGACAGCACCGGGTGAGCGGGTCATGCGCCCCGAGTTCGGTTGCCGGATCTGGGATCTGCTGTTCGAACCGGTGACGGCCAACCTGCTCGGCCTGATGGCGCAGGCGGTGCGGGATGCGCTGGCGCAGTGGGAGCCGCGGGTTCAGGTGGAGTCGGTCGACCCGCTCCCCGATCCGCACGACTCGGCGCTGGTCAGCATCTCCGTCCGCTACCGGGTGAAGGCGACCAACGACCGCCGCAACCTGGTGTACCCGTTCTACGTGATCCCGCACGAGGAGGGCTGATGGCGCTGCCCGCAGTGAATCTGGACGACCGGACGTTCCAGGACATCGTCGACGAGGCCAAGCGGCTGATCCCCCGGTACACCCCGGAATGGACCAACCACAACCTGTCCGACCCCGGCGTCGCGCTCATCGAACTGTTCGCCTGGATGAGCGAGATGGTGCTGTTCCGGGTCAACCAGGTCCCCGACCGGTTGTTCGTGCACTTCCTGAACCTGGTGGGGATCGAACCGTTCCCGCCGTCGGTGGCGCGCGCCGACATCACGTTCTGGCTGTCCGCCGCCCAGGACGCCACCATCACGGTGCCGGCGGGCATGCAGGTCACCACGGCCAGGGACACCGGCGGCGACAGCCCGATCGTGTTCACCACCGTCAGCCCGTTGGACATCGAGCCGCCGGACCTCACCGTGGCGATGACCACCGACGCGAAGATGCAGCGGCTCACGGACGTCACCGACGACCTGCGTTACGCGGGATCGTCGGTCACCTGCTTCAGCACCCTCGACGGGTCCGGACGGCTGGTGCCCGGGGACGCGCTGCTGCTGGGCTTCGCCCGGTCGCTGGCCGGTGTCGCGCTCCGGCTCTCGGTCACCGCCGTCGCGCAAGGGATCGGGGTGGATCCGCAGCGGCCGCCGCTGGAGTGGCAGGTGTGGAACGGCGAGGCCTGGATCGCCACGGACGTCTTCTCCGACTCCACCGGCGGGCTCAACCGGTCCGGCGAGATCGTCCTGATGGTGCCGAACGAGCACGAGCTGCTGACGCTGGGAAACACCGCCGCGTACTGGCTCCGGGTGCGGCTGGTGGCGGCCCGTCCGGGCCAGCCGACCTACCAGGCCTCGCCGACGATCGACGACCTGGCGGTCGCGACGATCGGCGCCACCGCGCTGGCCGAGCATGCCTCCAGCTCGCCGGCGGAGGTACTCGGCCGATCCGACGGCAGCCCCGGGCAGGAGTACCGGATCGCCTTCCCGCCGGTGATCCCGCGGCGGCCGGACGAGACGGTCCGGGTCACCGACCCCGCCGGTCCGGTCGACTGGACGGAGGTCGAGGACTTCTCCCGGTCCGGGCCGACCGACCGGCATTTCGTGTGGGACTCCGCGTCAGGCGTGGTGCGGTTCGGCCCGCGGATCCGGTACGCCGACGGGTCGGTGCGTCAGCACGGCCGGATACCGCGGGACGGCGCCGAGATCGCGGTCACCGGATACCGGTACGGCGGCGGATCCGCCGGCAACGTCGGCGCCCGGACGCTGACCGTGCTGCGCAGCTCGGTGCCGTACATCTCCGGGGCCGTCAACCTGCGCGCCGCCACCGGCGGTGTGGACGCGGAAACCGTTGCGGAGGCGAAGGTTCGCGGTCCCTTGACCTTGCGCACCGGGCAGCGGGCCGTCACCGCAGGCGATTTCGAGCGGCTCACCTTGGAATCGTCGATCGAGGTCGCCAGGGCCCGCTGCCTGCCGTCGGCGACGGGTCAGGGGCCGGTCAGGCTGCTGGTCGTACCGCAGGTGCGCACCGACCCGCGGCAGCACGTGCTGGACGACTTCGCGCTGGCCGCGCCGCTGATGCGCAGGATCACCGAGCACCTGGACGCGCACCGTCTGGTCGGCACCGCTGTCGAGGTGGGAACGCCGTACTACCAGGGGGTTTCGGTCGCCGCGCTGCTGCAGGCGCCACCCGGCCGGCCGGCCGCGCTGGTCCGGCAGCGGGCCGCGGACGAGCTGACCAGGTACATCCACCCGCTGACCGGTGGGGCCGACGGCTCCGGCTGGCTGTTCGACGCGGACCTCAACGCGGCGGCGATCGCCCAGTTGCTGGAAACCGTCGAGGGCGTGAGCCGGGTCGACGAGGTGCAGCTGTTCGAGTTCGATCTGCGCTCGGGGCAGCGGATCGGCGCCGGGCGTGACGTGATCCGGTTGGACCGGCATTCGCTGTTCCTGTCCGGCCCGCACCGCGTGGTGGTCCGCAACCAAGCCGGCCCGTCGGGGCGGCCGTGACGACTCCCGAAGAACCGCTTCGTCCGGCCGCGCCGGTGCCGGCCGACGCCCCGTCGAGCGCCGTCGGGGTGCCCGGTGCCGTTGGGGTGCCCGGTGCCGTTGGGGTCCCCGGCGCGGTCGGCGCCGCCGGGGTGACCGGCGACGTCGGGCGCGGGATCGCCGTGGGAACGCAGGTCCCGGCTGGCATCTCGCCGGTGACGGTCGCCCACCCGCCGGCCCGGCGCGGCATGCGGGTCGGTCGTCCGCCGCGGCATCCGCGCTGGCTGGTGGACCAGCTGCCGGTCGGGATGGTGCAGAGTGACTTCTTCGTGCGCTTCGTCGCGCTGTTCCAGGAGCTGGCATCCACCCTGCTCGACGATGCGGATCTGGTCGAACACATCCCCGACGTCACCGTCACGCCCGCGCCGATGCTGCAGACGTTGGCCGGGTGGATCGGGGTGGACGGGGTGGACGCCTCGCTTCCCCCGCAGCTGCAACGGCTGATCGTCGCGTCGTCATCGCGTTCGCTGGCCCATCGCGGGACGGTGCGCGGATTGCAAGGGTTCGTCGAGATGCTGTCCGGGGCGCCCGCCGAGGTCGTCGACGGCGGCGGCATCTGGCGGGAAGGAGATGCCCCGCGGGATGTCTGCTGGGTGCGGATCACGGTCGCCGGAACCGGTCACCTGTCCGAGGACGAGTTCGTCGCCATCCTGCGGGACGAGGTCCCCGCCCACGTCCGCATCGAGGTGTGGGTAGGTTCGCGCCGGGTGCTGTCCACCGTGGAGGAAGACCGATGACGGAGCCCACCGGAAGTCCGCCCACCATTCCGCCCGTCGATCCACCTACCGTGGACCCGCGCACCGTGGACCCACTCCTCGTGGACCCGCGCACCGTGGACCGCGACCCGCGCACCGTGGACCCGCGCGGCCTGGACCCGCGCACCGTGGACCCGCGCGGCGTGGACCCGCGCGGCCTGGACCGGCCCGCCCCCGCCTCGCCGCCCCGCACCGATCGCGGTCAGGCGGATCCAGGATCGACCGCACAGCCGGCGGAGCCGGCCACCCAGGCGATCGGAGTCCCGGTCCGACCGTTCCAGAGCAATCCGAGTGCCGTTGCGCCACAGGCCATGTCGTTCGCAGGCGCGGGCGGTCCCACTCGCGCGGCACTGGCCACCGACCTGGTGACCTGCCCGGAATGCGGCCAGCTGGCCACCGTCGACATGGCGCGCCGGCAGGCCGAGGACTTCTGCACGAACTGCGACTACCCGTTGTTCTGGGCGCGGGGAACGGTGATCGCGCCGTCCGGGCAGGACACCGGCGCATCCCTGCGCCGACTGCCCGGCACGGTGGGGCGGGCGGCCACCGCATCGCTGCTGTGCCCGCATTGCGGGGAGCCGAACTCGCCGGCAGCGGAGATCTGCATCCGGTGCGCGCTCAGCATGCACCCGGTCGAGATCCCCGAGCCCGAGCCGCCGCCGATCCTCGAGCCGGAACCCGAGCCCGAGCCGGAACCCGAACCGGAGCGCGGCTTTCCCTGGTGGTGGGTGGTTCTCATCGCCGTCTGCATCCTGATCATCACGCTGATGATCGCCTGGGCGGTGACCCGGAACCCGGTCTGACCGCCTGGGAGAGGCATCACGAACAGTGCGGGTGATCACGGTCGACCGTTAGGTTGGGCGGCATGGCAACGGCTCGCAAGGCACCGCCCGCGGCAGAGCTCGAGGTCGGCGACCGAACAGTGCGGATCTCCAACCCGGACCGGGTCTATTTCTCGGCCAGGGGCGAGACGAAGCTCGACCTGGCGCGGTACTACCTCAGCGTCGGCGACGGGATCGTCCGGGCGCTGCGCGAACGGCCGTGCATGATGCACCGCTTCCCGGAGGGCGTCGACGGGGAGAAGGTCCATCAGAAGCGGCTTCCGCGCGGCGCGCCGCCATGGGTCGAAACCGTGCGAGTGCATTTCCCGCGGTACAACCGGGATGCCGACGAGCTGTGCGTCACCGAATTGGCCAGTGTGATCTGGGCGGTGCAGATGTCGACCGTGGAGTTCCACCCCTGGAACTCGCGGCGGGCCGACACCGAGAAACCCGACGAATGGCGGATCGATCTGGACCCCATGCCGGACTGCCCGTTCGACCGCATTCGGCGGGTTGCGCACGTGGCGCACGAGGTGCTCGACGAACTGGGCGCCGTCGGCTGGCCGAAAACCTCCGGCGGGGCGGGACTGCACATTTACGTCCGGATCGAGCCCAGCTGGGGTTTCGCCGATGTTCGTCGTGCCGCACTGGCTTTCGCCCGCGAGGTGGAGCGACGAGCACCGGATGACGTCACCACCACCTGGTGGCGGAAGGACCGCGACCCGACCAAGGTCTTCGTGGACTACAACCAGAACGCGCGCGATCACACGATCGCCAGCGCGTATTCGGTCCGCGGGGTTCGTGAAGGACGGGTGTCGACGCCGATCACCTGGGCCGAAATCGACACCGTCATGCCTGCGGACTGGACCATCGCCACGGTTCCAGCCCGCTTCGCCGAACTGGGCGACCTGCACGCCGGCATCGACGATGCGGTGTTCCGGATCGACCCGCTGATCGAGTGGGCCGAGCGGGACGAGCAGCAGGGTGCGCCGGACCCGGGCGATCCGGGAGAGGGTGCGGCCGGATAACCGGGAATGCGTCGGGGTCACGGCGGGTCCTCGGGGAAGTCCTCGACGGGTAGCGGGTCGTCGGTGCTCTGATATCGGTGCCCTGTCGGCGTCGTCCAGGTCGTTGTGTGCGGACCGCTGCGTTCGGTCTGATGTCCGGCATGCGTCTTCGCCCGATGATGGTTTCTGCAGCGAGCTTTGAGATTGATTGCGGTGGTGGGACCTTCGGGTACCGGGATGACGTGGTCGAGGTCGCCACGGCTGGCGGAGACGTGGCAGCTGTCGGGGTTGCAGACGCCATCGCGGTAGGTGATGGCCATCGCCAACTTCTTCGACGGGAACCGACCGAGTTCGTTGACCTCCAGCAGGTTGCCGCTGGTATCGGTGACCAAACGATGGAACAGGGTGCCCGGTCTGGCCGCGAGGTCGCGGATCGTGTCTGCGGGGATGAGTGCGGAGCGGTCGGCGAGTTGGCCCGGGGTGTTGGTGAACCCGAATAGGGATGCGGCGGAAATGATGATGCCGATGTTGACCTGCACCGGCCGGACCTGCACACCTACCGCAGGCTTGGTGCCGGTTCCGCCGCCGCAGGTGCAGGACTGCCCGCCGGTTGGGGTGCCGGACCCGCCGCGCCCGCCGGGTGGAGCGGCGGCGATCGGGCCGATCAGCGGACGGTTGTCGCCGCGGGGCGGGTCGGGACGGAACGCCGACGCCGGGAGGTCCCAGTCGTCGACGGGACCACTCCCGTGATCGACGATGTCGTCACTGCCGCCATCGAGTCTCCGGTCTCCGCGTCGTCGGCGTCGGCGTCGGCGTCGGCTCGTCGGTCCGGTGCCGGGTTCCGCTTCCGCTTGGCGACATTCGGCGGAGATTTCGTCGGTGCCGGGGTCGTCGGTGCCGGGACGTTCGTTGGCGGGTTTGTCTTTGACAGGGTCGTTGCCTGGGTTGTCGTTGGCGGAGTCGGTGGCGCGGTTGGCGCGGGCAGGGTCATCGTCAATGTCGGCATCGCCGTCGGACGGTTGTCGCCGCAAACTGTTTCGTCCTCGCCGTGTTTCGCCGTCGCCTGTTCGCCGTCGACGTCGCCATTGTCGTCCCAACGCGTGAGGCAGCCATTGCTGATCCGACCCGAGCAGCACGTCGACCAGCGCATCCGCGCGGCGTTGTTGCAGCGTGCGGGTGTCGCCCGGGTCGGCGACCGCAGCGATCGCGGTGAGCACCCGGTCGATCGCGGCGGCGTCCAACGACGACAGCGCGGCGGACAGGAAGCTCACGCCGTCCAGGTCCGGGCGGACCGAGACGTACCGGTCCGCCAACGACCGTCCGATTCGTTCGTCCTGTTCGTCGGGTTCGACGCGGGCCACGAACTGGTTCAACCACCGCCCCAACAATTCACCGGTCTTGCAAACGGCGACGTCCACGACAACGTGATTCAGGAGCGCCTTGGAACTGTCCCGGACGAGTCGGCCGAGAGTCCGGCTGATTCGCTCGGCCTTGTCGTAGGTGATGTCACCGGCCAGCCAGGCATCCCAGGCGTCCGGTGTATCCGTACGCAACCGGCGAGCGATCACCATTGTCTTCTGTACGGAGAACTTCGACTCACGCAGGGCCATGCTGATTTCAGTGCCGGCGAACTCGCCCGCCTTGTACATTGCGTCATTGCCGCTGGCTTCGCGTTCGGCAATGATCTGGCGATCACTGGCGGAACGCGTTTGGGCGAATTCCATCATCAACGCTGCGCACCGTGCCTGCGCCCGCGCCAGCTCCCGATGACCGAGCACCAACTCGTCGATCAACTCGGCAGCTCGAGTCGCCGGCTTGGTCGCTCGCTCCGTGGATTCCCCCATACCAAGAACGCTACAACAGGGGTACGACACTGCCCCTCGGCGAGAGATGAGCGGCCGCAGCCGCTCCCGAATGTGATCATGAACGTCGCGCAACGACGTGATCCGTTCGGAGGCGCCGCCGAACTGACCCGCAGTGGCATTTTCGGCTCACGGTTCAGCCGAAGGGCCGTCGCCGCGAAGAGAGCGATAGGCCACCGGCAATTTGCGCAAGCGATACTGCTGGATCCTGGAGCAGGGTCACTCGGGTGAATCGGCCGAGAATATTCGAGTAACCTCGGTTGCAAAGCCGAAAGCCCGATCAATTCCCTGCGCATCCACGATGAAAAGCATTCGTGGACGCGGCCGGGCCGGGGTCGAGGAAATCGACAGTGCTCGTCAAGGTTCTGGCGCTATCAGACCAGACAACACTGAGATCCGCCCGGCGCCACTGCAATTCACGGCAATCTCGAATCCGGCTACGGCACCGCCACCATCGTCACCGTCACGGCCCGCACCCCGGCGGCAAACTGCTGCCCGGTCAGCGTCCCGCGGACCAACGTGGCTCCGGTCCCGGCCTGGGCGGTGACCGTGTAGGTCCCGGCCGGCAGGTCCCGGAAGACGGTGACGCCGGAGGCGTTGGTGGTCTGTGCGGGCGGCCCGGTGCCGGTCTCGGGCGTCAGGGTGACCGACGCGTTGGCCCGCGGTGTGGTGCCCACCCGCGCGGTCACCGTCAGCATCACCGCTGTGTACGGCAGCGTCACGGTCGCCGCGGCCGACGCGGACGGGTCGATCCCGGTCTCCCTGCCGACGCCGAACGGGCCGCCGGCGGGCGGCGTCCCGGTGAGCGTGTAGGTGCCGGCGCCGAGGATCAACGCCGGCCCTGCCGCCGCATCGCTCCCGGCCGCGATCGTCACCTGGTCCGACCAGACCGCGCTGTTGCCCCTGGCCAGCGCCAACGTGACCGTGCGTGGCGTGGTGTCGTTGTCCCTGCCGTCCGGTGTCGCCAGTTGCACGCTGGGCCGGAAGTTGAACCCGGTGAACGCGATCGTGTTCGGCCCGGCCCGGGTGATGTTCACGCCGGTCCGGTCGGCGATCACCACCGGTACGCCGGTCGCCGGATTCGGATCATTGACACTGACTCGTCCAGCCGGAAGTCGGTGCCAGGCAGAGAGTCTCACCGGTCGTCCCGGTGACCGGGGCGCCGCCGCCGGGCGGGGTCGCCGCCACCCCACGACCCGTGACCGGCTGTCCGGCAACGGTCAGCGTGACCACGGCGGGCACCGCGGGCGGCAACAGGGTGCCCGACGAGGTGATCGTCTGCGGCACTCCCCCCGGCCGGCACGGCGAACGTCCCGGTGCCGCCGGTCCATCCCGGGGTCGTCGGTCTGGCGGCCCAGCTGTAGTTCCCGGGGGGCAGCAGCACGCTCAGCGTCGCCGATCCGGATCGGTCCTGCCCGGACGTCACGGCCGCGTTGATGGCCGGGGCCGCGGTGCCGGCCCGGGTCAGCACGATCGGCAGCGACCCGGTCGCGGGCGGGGTGGCGCAGCCGGCCGGCCAGCTCACGGTGATCGTGACCGGCGCCTGGATCAGCGTGAACGACGCCTCAATCGCGGGCGGCTGCGGCCGGGTGTCGGGCGGTAGCACCGGAGTGGGCCGGTCGCCGGGTGCCACCACGATCGGGTCGGACAGATACGCCCCGAACGGCGACCCGGACGGAGTGACGGCGACCCGCCAGGTGCCGGTCGGCACCTGTGCGGCGGTGACGGTGAACGGACCGGTGCCGGTGACGGTGAACCCCGACAGCGGGGTGTTCGCCGGGGTGCCCGCCGGCTGGGTGTTGGGCACCGGTTGGAAGACCACGGCGGCGCCCGCGAGATTGACCGGCGTACCGGGGATGTCGGCGGTGGAGTTGAGCGTGACGGTCACCGCGCGCTGGCTGCGCGCGGTCAGCCGCAGGGTGATCGGCGGCGGGCTGATCGTCAGGCCCGAGTCCAGCACGATCGGGGTCGGGGAGACCACCGTGTCCCAGCCCTCCTGCTCGACCACGGCCCGGTACCGGCCGTCCGGGACCTTGGCGAAGCTGAACTGACCCGGCGGGCGCGCCGCCCGCGCCGGTGGTGGAGACCAGTGGGGCGCCGTCCAGGTCGGGGGCCGGGTTCTCCAGGTTGGCCTCCGGACGGAGCGAGACCACCACACCGTTCAACGGTTGGCCGGCGGAGTCGAACAGGGTGCCGATCTGGGTGCTGGCCTTCAGGTCGATCGGCACGGTCAACTGCTGCTGGGCGATGGCCGTGACCACGTTGACCTGCACGGTCACCGGCCGGATACCGGCCGTCCGTCGAGGTGAACAGCACGGTGTAGGCGCCCGGGATGAGGTTGGCGAAGGAGATGAACGGCGCTGCGCCGGGGGTGATGGTGGTGTCGACGACCGGCGGCGTGCAGGCGGTGCCCGGATTGACCACGACCACGCAGGCGCGGGGATCCATTCCGTTGCCACGCAGCTCCACCGTCCCCGGTGGCAGCACGGGTGCGCCACCGTTGACCAGTTGCACCTGCAGCGTCACCGGCGTCACCGGGAGCAGGATCTGCACCGTCCCGCCGACGATCGGGAAGCCGCCAGGGGCGGCCGGGGTCGAGCGAGTACACCGGCGGCTGCCCGCCGTTCTGGACGATGCCGACCGTGCCGGTGGTGTCCTGGTAGCCGTCGAGGTGCGCGGTGACCTGGTAGAGGCCGGCGACCAGGCCCTCGTCGGCGTTCGTGCCGGTGATGGTGCCGAGTCCGCTGGGCGAGGTGACGACCGGGAAGGTGGGCCCGGTCAGCTGCCCGGCCGGGCACGGCGCGGCAGCGATCAGGCATCGCCGCGCGGTGACCGCCACCGACGACAGGGCGATCGTGGTGCCGTCCGGGTTCCGCTGGAACGTCTGCAACGGGATCCGCCCGAGTTGCTGCAGGGTGACCGTGCAGGTGTTCGGGCCTGGTTGCAGCACCAGTCCGGCCGGGCCCGCCGGCCCCGCGCACCGCACCTCCGGCGACTGCTGGCCGACCGTGATGGTGGCGAATCCGCCGGCTCGAACGGTCAGCTGGTAGCTGGTGTCGAAGGTGGACAGCGGCGGCAGGGTGACGGTGGTCGACGGTCGGGCCCGCCGTCACCTGGAACTGGCCGATCGTGTTCCCGGTCAGCGTGACCTGCGCACCGAACGGCGGGACGTCCGCGGTGCTGACCAGGTTGATGGTGGTCTGCGCGGGCAGGCTGAGGGTGATGGCGAGCGGTGTCGGCGTACAGCTGTCGGCCCCGGCCGCGCAGGTGATCGTCACCGGCTGGCTCTCGTACCCGGTCAGGCTGGCGGTGATGGTGTACGTGCCCGGGGTGACCAGATTCGGCGGTACTCCGGCCTCCTGCCAGGTGAGTGCACCGGAGGCGTCGGCGGTGAGGGTCACGTTCGACGCTCCGGTGACGGAGTACACCGCGGATGCCGGGGTGGTGCCGGCCGGTGGCGGCGGGAGGATCCGCACCGTGCCAGGCGCGGTGCCGCTGAAGGTCGGGTTGCGGACCAGCACGAAGGTGACCGGCGGTACCGGTGGCGGTTCGGTGTCGGTCGGCGAATTGACGTAGAAGCACGAGCCGCCCGGCGGGCACAGCACATTCGCCGTCACGGTGGCCCAGCCCGGCAACGAAGCCTGCAGCGTGTAGCGGCCCGGTGAGGTCAGGTTGGTGGTGCCGACCGCCGGATCGGTCCAGGTCAGGGTGCCGTCGCCGTTGTCCTGCACACCCACCGCACCCGCTCCCGGCGGCGTGCCCAGCACGGTGATCTGCGCGGGTCGGGCGGGCGGCTCCGATGGGCTGGCTGTCCAGCCGGAGCGCGGCGGTCGACGATGGCTTCGCCGCCACCTCCGGCAGCGGCAGGATGCGGACCAGTCCCGCCGCCGGTGATGATCACCCTGCTGTCCGACCGCTCCGTCTGATCGGTCTCGTCGATCGACACCGAGACCGGCAGCGCGATCAGCGCACCGCTGGGCATCGCGCGCACGGCGGGTCCGGCGGCGATCGGCGGACAGTCGCCGACCGGATCGGTCGGCGCCGGGGTCGCCGGGTCCGGCACGATCGCGAAACATCCGTTGTCGTCGGTGACGAGGTTGACGGTGCCGCTGACCGGCGTCGCGTCGACGTACCCGACGATGCCGGTGACGTGCACCCCGGCCTGTTTGACGCCGACCGGGCCGAGCCCGTTGTTGGTGACGACCCGGCCGATCACCGTCCCGATGTTCTCGGTGAGCACCAAGGTGACGGTGGTGGTCTGGTTCAGCTGCGCGGTGACCCCGACCGCGCGCGCCGTGCCGCCCGTTCCGGTCGCGGCCAGGTCGAAGGTGCCCTGCATGCCGGTGAGCGTGACGGCGCCGTTGCTGTCGGTCGGCGGCACCGGCTGCGCGGGCCGGTGGCGTCCCCGGTGCCGGTCGCAGTGACGACGGCGCCCGGTGACCGGGGTGAGTTCGGCGGTGGCCTGGTCGGGCGTGAGCACCCGAACCGCGATCCGCCCGTACCGGTCGAGCACCGGGTCGTAGCGGGCGTCGCTGCCCAGCTCCAACCGCAGATCGAACGGTGCCGGGGTGAGGTATTCCGGGTCGGTGACCAGCACCGCGACGGTGTAGCCGCCGCTGACCAGACCGCGGATCTCGTAGCTGCCGTCCTGGTTGACCAGGCCGCAGCGGGCCGCCGGATCGACGGCGGTCAGCACGCACGTCGCGTTGTCGGGCGTGGTGCAGCGGGATTCCGCGGTCGTCGGCGCGATCCCGGTGGGCGTCGCGACGATGCAGGTCACCCCGGTCAGCTGACCGGCCCTGGTGGTGAGCCGACCGGTGATGATGCCGAGCGGGACCAGGGTGGCCAACGGCGCGGGCGCCACCTCACCCTGCCCGACCTGCACGTTCACCGTCGCCGGCTCGTACCCGGGCGCGCTGAGGGTGACGGTGTAGAGCCCGGGCACCAGGCCGGGGTGCGCGGTGTCGTCCCTGGCCGGCAGCAGGTAGTCCTCGGCCGGGTTGGACGTTGCCGACACCGTCTCGGCGGGGACGTCGGGGTTGATCCGGCCGGTGTCCGGGTCGATCACCGGGACCGGCACGGACGCCGTCAGCCGGCACTCGTCGGCGGGCACCGGGGTGGCGGCGCGATCGCAGGTCAGCACCCCGCCCGTGCGGGAATCGACGACCCGGCCGCCGATCCTGGCGGTGGCCGGCAGTTCGGTGTCCGCCGCGGTGATCAACCGCAGGTTGGCGGTGACCTCGCCGGCCGCGGCCAGCTCCACCGTCACCGACGACGACACCCGGCCGAACATGCTGCCGGCCAGTACGTACGTCCCCGGCGGGACGCCGGTGAACCGGAAGGAGCCGGGCGGGTCGGAGGTCGTCATGGTCTTGAAGGAGACGTCCGGCCCGGTCAACGTCAGCCCCGCGCCGACCACCCCGCCCTCGTCCGGCTTGGTGGCTGTCGCCGGATCCCCGAGCACGGTGCCGCTGACCACCCCGTCGGCTCTGGTCAGCGTGATGTCCAGGGTGACCGCGCCGGCCCCGGCGGGCAGGCTGACCTCCCGGACCTGGTCCTGGTACCCGGGTCCGGACACCGTCAACGTGTAGTCGCCGGGGGTGGGCAGGTCGGGCAGGGTGAACTGGCCGACCGGGCCGGCGGTGACGGTGGTCGCGGTGCGGCTGGTCGTCACATCCCCCGACCGCCCGCTGACCGCGACGGAGATGCCGCCGAGCCCACCCAGCCGGCCGAGCTGATCCACCCCGGTGACCTTCCCGGTGATCGCGGCCACCCCGGTGAGCGAGCGTCAGATCGGTCACCGCAGTTCCCCCGGCATCCAGGGTGACCAGCGACGATGCCGTGCCGAAGCCGGGACTGGAGGCCTGCACGAGGTAGGTACCCGGGGTGGACAGGCCGGTGACGTTCCACGACCCGGGGGTGCCGGAGCCCGCAGTGCCCGAGCCCGCAGCGGAGACCGTCGAGGTCTGCAGCGCCACGGTGCCGTCGGTGATCGACACCGTGGCCGCCCCGATCGGGCCGGCGGCGCCGGTGACCGTCCCGGACAGCGACCCCTGACCGGCCTTGAGCTCCACCTTCATCGGGTCGGCGGACGCCAGCGTGTCGGCGTTCACGATGAACCGCTGGGTCTGGAATCCGGCGCGCGCGAAGGTCAGCAGGTACAGGCCCGGCGCCTGGATGCCGGCAATGGAGAAGGAGCCGTCCTCGCCGGTCGCGGTGCTCACGCTCGGCGGCACCGGCGCGCGCGCCTGCCGGACCGCCCAGGACGGGATCTTGCCGAACGCGCCCCCGGCGGCCCGCAGGCCGGATGCGGTGGCCTCGTCGGTGACTCCGGCCGCCGGTTCGGCCCCGGCGGCGGCCGCCTCGACCAGGCTGGTCGGCACCAGGATCACCGCGACGTCCGCGGCCTCCGGTCCGGTGACGACGCCGCGCAGCCGGACTCCGGTCGCGTCCGTTCCCGCCCCGCCGGCGGCACCGCCGGCACCGCCGGACGCGCCCCCGTCGCCGCCCGCACCGGCGGATCCCGGCGCCTCGCCGCCGCCCCCGGCCTCGGCGCCCTGGTCGGCGGAGCCGTGCCACCCGGCGGTTGCTGGCCGGCTGCCCACCGGTGCCGGACGCCGTCGTCGTCGGGGTCGAGAAGAACGAGGCGATCCGCGGGATCGCGATCACCCCGAGCGCGGCCCACACCGCGACCACCAGGACAACCGCGACTGATTTGACCAGCGCACCGCGCAGCAGCGGCCGGGCCCGAACGGTCCCCTCCACCACCACCGGGGCACCCTGGCCGCGGACGGCCAGTGCATAGGCGTGCGCCTGGACGGTGCCGAACACCCTCGGCCGGCGCACCCGCAGCCGGCCGCGGACGGACACCGTACGGCCCGGCGGAACGTCGACCTCGGTGGACTGCAGGCGCAGCGCGATCCCGGCAGCCACGGTCGGGCTGAGGGTGAGCTCCCGGGACTCCCTGGACGGATTGGTGATCCGCACCTGAACCCGGCGGCCGAACACGGTGGTCAGCTGGGCGGGCTCGACGGAGACCAGCACCCGCTCGCGGCTGTCGACCACCAGGGTGGACTCGGCAGTCCCCATCACCGGGCTGCCGCCGCCGAGCACATCGATGGACTCCGCGGCGATCGCGAACGGGTAGCGCGCGCCCAGCGCGCCCGGCTCGGGCTGGATGGGGATCAGCAGCCGGGTGATCTCCCCGGGTTCGAGCGGGCCGACGGCCACCGGCGCGCCGACCCAGGTCGGATCCAGACCCATCACGGTCACCGTGATCATGGCCGTCCGCGGCCCGGGGTGACGGACGTGGACCTCGATGGTGGTCCGGGTGCCGGCGCCGCAGGCGATCACCGGCGCCACCCCGATCTCCGGTGCGGCCGGGTTGACTCCGGGTGCCGGGGTCATCCGCCACCGCCCGGCGGCGCTGTGGTGGCGGGTGTGCTGCTCGAGCGCCGGGGCGCGGGCCGGACCGGCGGGCGCCGGAGCGGGCGCAGTGGGAGCGACAGTGGGGACCGGGGCGGTCGGCACCGTCGACGAGGGCGGCGGACCGACGGTGATGTCCAGCACCGCCTGCTCGCTGGCGGCGAGCACCAGGGTCGCCGAGCCGAGCGCGCCGGCGGTCGTGCTGCGAACCTCGACGACATACGCCTGGGGTGCGTCGACCTCGTCGAACCGGTAGTCGCCGGCGGCGTTCGTGGTGGTGGTCTGCAGGGCCTCGCTCGGATAGGCCGATGCCTTGAACAGGCTCACCTGCAGCCCGCCCAGGGTGCCGCCCGCCCGGTCGGTGACGGTGCCGGTGATCGATGCCGGCTGGATCAACACCGGGTCGAAGTTCAGGTCCTGACCGGCCACCACGGTGACGATCACCGACGTCGGGCTGGTGCCTCGGCGGCTGACCGCCAGCGTGTAGGTCCCTGGTTTCACCCCACCGACCAGGTACGACCCGATCGCCGCCGCCGGCTGGGACGCGCTGGTGACCGTGTAGGTGTCGGTCCCGGAACTCAGGCTCACCAACGCCTCGCCCACCGGCTGGGTCGACCCGTTGGATTCCAGCTGCGACACCACCCCGGAGATCGTCGCGAACGCCGACGTCATGGCCACCGCAATGGAGTTGCCGTTCACCCCGGACGACGCCGACCCGCTGCTGACGTTCCCGGCGGCGTCCAGGGTCACCGCGACCGTCTGGGACTGCAGGTCGGCGCGGCTGAAGGTGACCGTGTAGGTGCTGGGTATCGGCAGCCCCGCGACCGTCCACCCGCCGACCGTCCCGGTCGACTGGGTGACGGTCTGCACGCTGGTCGCGCCCGCGGCGATCGTCACGGTCACCCCGGCGGCGGGCTGGTTGCCCGGCAGCGTCGTCACCGAGCCGGACAGCGAACCGGACGACCGGGCCACCGTCAGCTGGACTCCGGTGAGTTTCTGGCCGTCGGTCAGCGTGAGCGTCGAGGTCTGCGAGGTGAAACCGGGCGAGCTGGCGGTGACGGTGTAGCTCGCGGGCGTCGCCAACCCGCGGATGGTGAACGAGCCGACGTCGCCCTGGGTGAGCGAGACCGTCTCGACCTTGTTCGCGCCGGTGGTCGCGGTGATCACGGCGCCGCCCAGCGGCCCGTCCGGCCCGCTGACCGTCCCGCTGATCAGCCCGTCACCGGTGCGCAGCCGCAATTGCACATCGGTCCGGGACTCACCGGCGGCCAGGTCGATGCGCTGCTGTTCGGTGGCGAATCCCGGCTTGGTGACGACCAGGTCGTACACCCGCGGCGACGGGATGTCCGTCACCTCGAACGCGCCGTCGGAGCCGATCGGCACCGTTTTGAGCACCGCACCGCCCGGGTCGCCCCCTGCGGGCGGGGGGGCCGCGGCGGCCGCGACATCGGCGGGGTCGGGCGGCAGTAATTCCACCGGCACCTGCACGGTGAGCACCGCACCCGCAACGTCGGTGCCCACCACCTGCCCGGACACCGACGCCGGGCAGCCCGCCCAGGGTGACCTTCAGATCGGTGATCTGCTGGCCGACCTGAACGGTGATCACCGTGGCATCAGAGGCGGACAGCGCCTGCGGGTACCAGATCTGCACGAACCCGGCGCCGCTGACCCGGAACAGATAGGACCCGCTGGGCAGGTTGTCGATCTTCCAGCTGCCGTCGTCAGCGGTCGCGGTCTGCTTCACCGGGGTGGTGGTCGCGGCCGCGTCGAACAGCTCGACCGTCACTCCGGCGACCGGCGCGCCGTTGGTCAGCAACACCACCGTGCCACCCAGCTCGGAGGTGCCGGCGATGGCCACCGAGTTCCGTGCGGCGGCCACCTGGATGGCCAGGTTCCGATCCGCGGCGGACTGCCCGACCAATGCACTGAGCGCGATGGTGATGACGGTGGCGAAGACCGTGGCCGCCAGCAGCAGGCTGAGCAGCGACAGCGCGCCGCGGCTCAACCGCGGCTTCTGCAGCAGGGTGCCGGTGGCCAGCGGCTCGTCGGACGCCAGCGGCTTCCCGGTGTCCGGGGCGACTTCGGCTCCCGGGGTCGGCGGCGGCGTGTCGGCCGGGCTCGCTCCCGACGCCGCCTGCGCTGCGACGGCCGGTGGCTCCAGGCCGATGCCGAAGGCGCGGACCACCGGTGAGCCGAACCACCGGCGCGGCCCCTTGACCTTCAGGTCGGCGATCGCCTGGTCGCCGGGGGCGAGGGTCAGCGTCGGCGGGACGAACCGGAACCGCAGCACGTCCTCGGCGTCGGTACCCGCGAGCGGCGCGACAATCGTGGTGTTTCCGGCGTTTTCCAGAATCACCCCGAACGTGCCGGAGCTGCCGCCGACCACCGTCATGGGCGTCAGCGTCAGCTTCAGCGCCTCGCTCGGCGGCACCACCAGTTCGACCTCGGCGATCGAAATGGCCTGCGGCGGGGTGAGTTCCCGCACCTGCACGGCGATCCGCCGCTCGCCGGCCGCGACGCCGGCCGGGATCCGGATCAGCGCCCTGATCGTCTCCGCGGTGTCCGGGAACAGCGAGAGATTCTCGGTCTCCAGCACCACCCACGACGGGTCGGCGCCCAGCACCCGCAGGTGGTAGCCGCCGATCAGGCTGCCGGTGTTGTGCACGGTGACGAAGACCTCGACCGCGTTGTCCTCGCTGAGTTCCACCCGCTCCGGGGTGACCTGGACGCGCACGGCTACGTCCCGTCCGGAATGACGAAGTCCACCGTGGCCACCCCGCCAGCGGTCACCGTGACCAGCGCCGTCTGCGACGGCCCTTCGCCGACCCTGGCGGTGACGGTGAACGGTCCGGCGGGTAGCTGGGTGATCACGTACCCGCCGGCCGCGGTGCCGGGCGACCCTGCGGTCGACGTCACCGGCCAGGTGCGTTGCCCGTCCGTCGCGGTGACCGTGGCTCCGGAGATCGGTGTGCCGCTCGCACTGGTCACGGTGCCGCTGATCCGGCCCTGCGATCCGGCCATGGTGACCGTCAGCGGACCGGCGGTGCCCGGCGGGACCGGCACGGTGGTCTCGGCGAACCCGGGGTGGGTGAAGGTCAGCGTCAGGCCGCCACCAGACGGCAGCCCGGACAGCGTGAAGGAGCCGACCGCGCCGTCCGTCAGCGTGTTGGTGGTCGGCGGATCGGTCATCCCGCCGACGGTCACGGTTGCCCCGCCGATGCCCACCCCGGCGGTGTCGACCAGTTGCCCGGTCAGCGTGCCGGTGCCGGAGGTGAGCGTCACCGCCAGGTCGGGTTTCTGTTCGCCGGGGCCGAGGTCGACCACCACAGTGACCTGGCCGTACCCGGGGCCGCTGACGGTCAGCACGTAGGTGGCCGGGGTCGGGAGGTCACCCAGCACGAATTGGCCGACCTGCCCGGTGGTCGGCGTTCCGGTGGACACCGCGGTGTTGTTGACGGTGGTGGCGACGGTGATGCCGCCCAAGGGGGTGGTGCCGTCGGTGACCGTGCCGGTGATGGAACCGTTGCCCGCGCTGAGCAGAACGGTGGGCTGGATCCTGGCGGCGCCGCCGTCCACCGAGGTGGTGACGATGCTCGGCTGATAGCCGGGTGCGGTGAAGCTGAGCTCGTACACCGCTGGTGCCGGTAGGTCCGGGATCGCGTACGCGTTGACGCCGTCGGTCGTGGTGGTGGCGACGTCCTGCCCGGCGGTCGGGCCCTGGGTGGCCCGGACGGTGACGGTGGTGACGAACGGCTGCAGGGTGTCGCCGAGATCGACCGAACCGGTGATGGACGCCGGCAGCCCGGTGATCACCACGTCGATCCCGGCGGTGACCTGACCGACGGTCGCCGTCACCTGGGTCGCGCCGGACTGATCCGCGGCACTCGGGAAGTAGATGGGGGCGAAGCCGTCGGCGGAGAACCGCAGCACGTACTGGGTCGGGAACAGGCCGGCGACCTGGTACGAGCCGTCGGCCTGGGTGGCCACCGAGCTCTGCAGCACCAGGCTGCCGCTGGCGTCCTGCCGCAAAGCGTCGACCAGAATGCGGCCCACCGGTTCACCGCTGCTGGCCGCGCGCACGGTGCCGGCGATGGTGCCGCCGAGGCCGGCCGGCATCGAACCGTCCTTGGGCAGCGCTCCGGGTGGCGGCGGTCCCGGGGGCGGCGGTGCGGAGGGTGCAGCGGTTGGGTTGGCAGCCGTCGGATCAGCGGTGGGATCAGCCGCGGTCGGATCGGCCGCGGTCGGATCGGCCGCGGGCGCGGCGGCCGCGGGCGCGGCGGTGACAGGCGCGGCGGCAGCGAGGGCCGGCGCGGCGGCTGCCGCGGTCGGCGGCAGCGAGGCGGTCGGTGCGGCATCGATGGCCTGGTTGGACCCGGCCAGGTCGACCGTCGAGGCGAAGAACGACTTGGGTGCGGTCTTGGTCCCCGGGTCCTGGGTGAAGACCTCACGCAGTCCGAACAGGAACAGCGCCGCCCACAGCCCGATGATGGCCAGCAGGATGAGCGCGGTCAGCAGCCCGCGGGTGATCCACGGGCGTTGCCGGAGGGTCACGGTGATCGTCTGCGCGGCCGGAGCGGCCTCGTCGGCATCCTCGTCGACCGCGTCGGCCGGCGGTGCGTCCACCGGCGAGCGCCCGCCGGCGACCGCCGGGTCGACGGCGACCGCCGGGTCGACGGCGACCGCCGGGTCGACGGCGGGGGCCGCCCGCGGGTCCCCGTCCGGTCCGTCGGCCACCGACGGCGCAGCCGGCACCGCCCGCACCGCGGTGCCCGTCACGGCCGCCGGTCGGTCGATCTCCGAGCCGAGAATCATTCGCGGCCCACGGATCTCGAGCATGACGTCGCGGGCGCGGCCGGGTTCGACGCGCACCCGACCCGGGTCGAAGGTGACGCTCAGCGCCTTCTCGGCGTCGACCGCGCTGAGCACCACGTCGAGCGGGATGTTGCCGTTGTTGGTGACGGTCACCACGAACCGAGCGGTGCGGTGCGCCCGGGCGACCTGCGGGCGGCTGAAGATCTCGAACGCCGCCTGCGGCGGCACCAGCAGGTCGAGATCGAGATACTCGGGCCCGGTGCCGGCCTGCCGGGAATGGACCTCGACGGTCACCGGATGCCGCCCTGCCGGGAACGCCGCCGGCAGCCCCAGGCTGACCGTCATGCGCCCGGTGGCCTCCGGAAACAGTGCCAGCACAGGCGGTGTCGTGCTGACCTGCCGCTCAGGGAGCCCGACAACGCGGGCGGTGACGCCGTCGATCAGCTGACCGGTGTTGATCACGTCGAGCACCACGTCGGCGGATGAACCCGGCGCCAGGTCGACCAGCGTGGAGTCGGAGCTGACCCGCACGCCGATCAGCTCCCCGGCCGCGGCAGTGACTGGCCCGCTGGCTGTGGTTGCGTGTCAGGTTGCGGTTGCGCGTTCGCGTGCGTTGGAGACTGCCCGTTCCGCTGCGGGTGCGGGGCCACCAGCGCCGAGATCCGTTGCACCGGTGGCGCAAGGTCGACGAACGGCACGGCGTCCCCGGCGGTGGTGACGACCAGTTCGAAGGACGGCTTGATCGCGCCGCCGACCGTCGCCCAGACGTCCTTGGCGCGGGCGTTGTCGTACGGCGCGATGGCCAGCTGCACGGCCGCGGTCACCTCGACCGGGAAGTGTTCGGTGGGCAGCACCTGGGTGTCGATCAGGCAGCCGAGGACATCGCCCAGCAGCTGATGCTCGTCACGCACCACCCCGGCCCAGGCCGAGACCAGGTAGTGCAACTCCAGCATCGGAGTGGGATGGCGGCGTTGCACTCTCCCGTCGACCACCCGGTCGGTGGGCGGCCGCGGCTGCTGGGCGGACCGGCCGACACCGAACAGGAACAGGTTGACGGTGATCCGGTTGAGCTGCGCCGACCAGGTACCGGACGGGGATTCGAAGGACACGTCGCCGACAGTGTCCGGCAACGGCAACCCGTTGCGCAGCAACGTCTCCAGCCCGGAGTCGATCGTCGGGATGATCATGACGGGACGGCGCCGACGGGCAGGCAGGGCGCCGCGGTGTCGCGGCCGCGCAGCGTCATGGTCGCCCCCGAATTCGCTCCGGCCGCCGGGCGCGCCACATCGCATCGTGCCCGGCGCGGGGCGGCGCCGGATGTCCGGCAGTACCTGGCAAGCCCATCACCCACCGACAGCCCAGGCATCGGGCGATCGCCCTATGTTCTCCGGCCGCCGCGGACCGCCGCCCAGCGCTGAATCGACCGGCGGCGCAACGCCGCGCCGGCTCCCAGGCTGCGCAGCACGGTGTCGGCCATCAGGTCGGCCTGCGCCTCGGCCGGGTCGGCGGCGTGCCCCACCGTCACCGCACCGCCACTCGCGCCGGTACTGGCCGGCTGCTGCGCGACATGCGCGAGTTCGTGGGCGAGCAGGCGTTGGCCCGACCCCGTCGACGGCGCGTAGCTGCCGCGGGAGAAGTAGATGTCCGAGCCGAGGGTGAAAGCGGTGGACTGCAACTGCTGCGCCAGCAGCCCGGATTCGGTGTCCGTGTGCACCCGGACGCCGTCCAGCGGCATCCCGAAACCTTGCTCCATCTGCCGGGCGAACCCGGTCGGCAACGGGGACCCGCGACCACGCCGGCGCGACAGCACTGCGCGGGTGGACGCAGAAACCTCGGCCCCGCCGAGGATGTCGTCGTCAGCGCGGCTGCGGGTCCCCGAGCTTCCGACCAGACCGGGAACCGGGACCGGAGCGAACGAGTCGGCGTCGGCCACCGGGATCGGGGCGGTGATGTCCGACCGCTCCACTTCCCGATCGGCGCGGTCACGTCCGGACTGCGCGTGCGTCGACACCGGGCCTCCACCCTTCCTCGAGCAACAGCCTTGACCGAAAACCCTGGACCGATCCCGCCCTGACTCACCCCGACCGATCGAATCCACCGGCCGGCACCCGCCGCCCGAGCTTGGCGTACTCGGCGATTGTGGCGGCGACGACGTGCCGCATGCCGGGCGGCGTTCCCTCGATCGCCGCGTCATATCCGGCGGCGACCACGATGTTCCTGATGTCACCGCCGGTCAACTCCACCGCAGCAGCGAGATGCTCGGCGTCGATCGGGTCCAGCGGATCGTGCCCGCTGAGCCGCGCCAGGTGGGTCTGCCAGAGCCGCTGACGGGTGGGGACGTCCGGGTCCGGGAAATGCAAGATGAAGCTGAGCCGGCGGCTGAAGGCCGGGTCGAGATTCCCGCGCAAATTGGTGGCCAGAATGGTGATGCCGTCGAACTGCTCCATCCGCTGCAGCAGGTAGGCCACCTCCTGGTTGGCGTACCTGTCGTGTGCGTCCTTCACCTCCGACCGCCGACCGAAAAGGGCGTCGGCCTCGTCGAAGAACAGCACCACGTTCAGGCTCTCGGCCTGGTGGAACACCCGCTCCAGGTTCTTCTGGGTCTCCCCGATGTACTTGTCGACGATCGCCGACAGATCGATCCGCACGATGTCCAGCCCCAGCTCGGCGGCCACCACATGCGCGGCCAGCGTCTTGCCGGTCCCCGGGCTGCCGCTGAACAGTGCGGTGATTCCCCGTCCGATGCCGCCGGCTTCCTTGAGCAGCCCCTGCGCCAGCAGCGGCTCCCGATGCCGGGCCCATCCGACCAGGCGGTGCACCGCGGTTTCCACCGACTCGGGTAGCACCAGGTCCGCGAAACCCACGCCGGACGGACCGGAGCCGGCAGCCGACCCGGTGACCCGCCGCACCGCCTCGCGCACCAGTCCGGCGGTCACCGGGACGTCGGAGGTCGCCCCGACCAGCTCGGCGTCCCGGGCCGCGCTGGTCAGCGTCTCGGGTGTCAGCTTGAGGCCGGTCAGTGCGCCGTTGGGCACCGCAGTCCCGGTGACGGCCTGCCACAGCACCTCCCGGTCCATCGGGTCGAGCGCCGGGGCATCGATCAGCATCGGCGAGAGCAGGTGGGCCCATTCGCCGTCCCACTGCCGGGGGCTCACCGCGATCACCGGCACCACCGGGTCGAGCAGCTCCGCCCAGGACCGATCGCCCGGCGCGCCCAACCGGTCGGCGCCGTCCAGCACCAACGCCCGGCCGATCAGGGCTGCCTCCCGGATCGCCATCCGCAGGAAGGCGCCGCCGTCGGTGTCGGAGACCGGAACCCGCACCGTCAGGGCCTTCACCCCGATCGCGTCCAGCGCACCCGTCGCCAGGCTCAGCCCGGCGGCGCCGAGCGGAGCGTGGATCCACACGAGACCGACGCCCGCGGTCAGCACCCGGCGCGAGCTGCTCGCAGCCGGCCAGCGGCAGTGGTGTCGGGTCGAGCAGTGCCGCCGCCAACTCCGGGCCGGGCGCGTCCCAGCCCTGCAGGTGGGCGACAACCCGGTCGGGACAGCACACCTCCCGAGTGAGCCAGGACCCGTTGGCGCCGACCTCGATCAGACCAGCTCGCCGGAGGATCCCCGACTCCCCCAGCCGCGCCACGGCCAGCGGCGACATGCTGGAGATGCCGGCGAGCTCGAGCGCGAGGCCGACGGTGGGCCGCGCGGGCCCGGTTGCCCCCCGCAACAGCCCGCAGGCCAGCCCGACGTTCGCGTCGACATCGGGAGCCGCGGCCACCAGCAACAGGTCGAGGTCGACCGGGTCCAGCCCGAACACCTCACCCAACCGCGTCAGTGGGTCGCCCGCGCCGATGTCGCCGGCCTCGGTGTCGCTGTCGCCGGCCCCCTGGTGGTCCTGCTCCAGGACGGACAGCGTCGCGTCCAGCTTGGCCAGCGCGACGGGATCCAGGGCCCGGCGACGGTCGGCAGCAGCCGACAACCACTTCACCAGATCGGGCATCCTGGCTCGCATCGGACCCCCACCGTCGCTGCTTCCCGGCTGCGTCACGCCAGTGAGTCGGCCATTCGGCAGACGACGCGCTGCATCGATCGCGCGCCCGGCGACCTGTTCATCGTCGACCGCGGTCCGCGGCCCGTCATCGGGCGACCGCCCTATCTCCGTCGATCTGCGCCGAATCCGTGCCGATCAGGGGCCGATCGGGCGGCGATCAGGAGCCGGTCAGGAGCCGATCAGGCGGGTGTGCGGTGACGAACCCAGCAGGCGGCTCGACGTACTCCCCGATGTCGCGGCCGCGGTCGATCAGCACCGGAACCAACCCGCCCTTCACCACATAGGAGCCGCTGGCGGGCAAGGCCATGCCGGTCCAGTTCTCCCACTGCGCAACGGTTCCGGTGGGCCGCACCGGCGCCACCAGATCGCGCAGGCCGTGCCGGCCGACGACCTGCGCCATCGCCGCCAACGCCCGGCCGCTGATGCCCATGCCGAGCCATTTCGGCTCCACGACGAACATCAGCGCCGACGCCGCGGTGGGCGCAGCGCCCTCGCGGAGCAGCGAGGTGCCGTCTTGAAGCACGGCATCGATCCCGTCGTCGGGAAGCGAGGCCGGATCGCCGTCCCAGCGGATCGGGATGCAATTGCCGATCGCCGCGATCTCGTCGGTCGCCGCGTCCAGCAGCGCGAACTGGTAGTCCGGAGCGAGATCGTGCAGTAGCGGCCAGAGCTCATTGGTCACGGCGTCGTGGTTGAGGAATTCCGGCCACGGCGAATCACCCAGCGCCAGCATCTCCGGCCGCAGGTCCGGTCGCTCGGCGGACGTCACCAAGACCAGGTCGGCCGTCGTCGGGCGCATCCGGCGATTGTGGCGCGGATCCAGGACCGGGACCAGCCCCGGGACCGGCCCGCGATCAGACCGGCGAGCGCTCCAGCGTTTCCAGCACCGCGTCGGTCACCGCGGTGACCCCGATCTCGCTGAACAGGATCGTGTAGTGGTTGACGCCGGCGACCTCCCGGACCTGCAGGGCGGGCAGCTGTTCCTGCCAGTACCGGATCCGTTCGGGTGGATACAGCCCGGGTTCGTCGTTGAAGAACCCCCGCGGTGCACGCAACAGGATGGTCGGTCGGGTCAGCGCTGCCACGGCCTCCAGCATCGCCGGCGTGCCGTACTGGTCCGGGATGTCGCCGGTCATCGCCTCCACCGTGGTCGCCGGTCGCAGCTCCGGTGGCGTGCCGACCAGGTCGTAGTCGACGTAGTCGGTGACGGCCTGGTTCCAGGAGTCGACGAACGCCGGATGAACCCGCCAGAACTGTTGATATGCCTGATGATCCGGGAAGGTCATCTTCAGCCGGTCCGCGGCTGGGCCCAGCGCGGCGATCAGCGCATCGGTCGTCATACCCTCGGGCATTTCCAGCGGCAATCCGCCGTCGACCAGCAGCACACCGGCGGTACGGCCGGAATGCCGGTGCGCGAACATCACCGTGACGAACCCGCCCATCGAATGACCGACAACGACCGCCCGGGGAATGGCCAGGAAGTCGAGCGCATCAGCGAGGTCGTCCGCGTGCTGGGACATGCCGAACGGGCCGGGCAGGGTGTTCGAGCGGCCGCGACCACGCAGGTCGGGTGCGACGATGCGGAATCCCGGCAGGCGCTTGGCCACCATGTCCCAGCAGCGGTGCGACGCCGTCACCCCATGGACGGCGACGATCGTGGGGATGTCCGCTCTGTCGGCACCATCGCCACCGCTGGGCGATTCCGCGCCCGGTTCCCAGATCCCCACCCGGAGCTTCCCGCCGCGGACGGGCACATCGACGCTGCGGTACACCTGTGCGGTGCTCATCGGGGCGTCCCCACCCTTCCTGGCAATCTCATAGAGCAGACGCGTATCGCTGCCACCGGATGTGCTCCGGTGGTCGGGGTGTGAGCCTGGCGATCAGCGCCCGCTCGTGGCCAGCCGGTGGGCGCCGACACCAGATGCGAGCGTCAGCCTGGCGAGACGGCAAACGGGGCGGATCCGACCGGATCCGCCCCGCTGTTTCATGCTGTGCCGTGCCGTGCGTCAGCGCACCGTCTACTTGACGGTGGCCTTCGCGCCGGCCTCTTCCAGCTTGGCCTTGGCCGCCTCGGCGACCTCCTTGGGAGCCTTCTCCAGGATGGCCTTGGGGGCAGCGTCGACCAGGTCCTTGGCTTCCTTCAGGCCAAGGCCCGAGACCAGCTCGCGAACGGCCTTGATGACCTGGACCTTCTTCTCGCCGGCAGCCTCGAGGATGACGTCGAACTCGTCCTGCTCCTCGACGGCCTCGGCCGGAGCAGCGCCGGCGGCACCGCCGGCAGCGGCGACGGCGACCGGAGCAGCCGCGGTCACGCCGAAGGTCTCCTCGAACTGCTTCACGAACTCGGACAGCTCGATGAGGGTGAGCTCCTTGAAGGCGTCGAGCAGCTCGTCGGTGGTCAGTTTCGCCATGATGGGCGTCCTTTCACATCTGGTGCCCGGCCGCGGTTCGCGGCGTGACGGGCGGGGAATTTCGGGTGGGAGATCGGTTCAGGGCCTGAATCGATCGGGTGGTGCTGATCGGATCAGGCCTCGGGGGCCGCGTCCTTGACGATCTCGGCCACGTCTGTGTCGACTGCGAGTCCGCAGTGCGGTGACGACCTCGTCGACGATCTCGTCGGCGGCGGTCTCGATGACCGCGATCTCCTCGGCCGCAGCCTCGATGACCTCGGCTTCTTCGGCGGCCGCCTCTTCGACGACCTCCTCGACCACTGCGGCTTCGTCCTCGGGCTGTCACCGGAAACCGCTTCGGCCTCGAGGACCTCCTCGGCGACGGCCTCGATGGCGGTGACCTCTTCGACGGCGGCCTCGACCACAGCAGCTTCGAGAACAGCCGCGTCCTCCGCGACGGCGTCGACAACGGCCTCTTCGGCAGCCTCGACGACCGCGACCTCGGCGACCGCTTCCGCTGCCGCCTCGACAGCCGCGGCTTCAGTAGCCACCTCGAGGGTTTCGCCGTCGGCGACCCGCTTGTCCTGCAACGCGGCAGCCAGCCTGGCCACCTGCGAGGGCAGGGCGTTCAGCACATAGGCCGCCTTGGTCAGCGTGCCGAGCATCGCGCCGGCCAGCTTGCCCAGCAGCACCTCACGCGATTCCAGATCGGCGAGCTTGTTGACCTCGCCGGGCTCGATCGGCCGGCCGTCGAGCAGACCACCCTTGATCACCAGCAGCGGGTGGGTCTTGGCGAAGTCGCGCAGCGCCTTCGCGGCATCCACCGGCTCGCCGCTGATGAACGCGACCGCGGTCGGCCCGACGAACAGGTCGTCCAGACCTTCCACGCCGGCATCCGCGGCGGCCCGCTTGACCAGGGTGTTCTTCGCAACGGTGTAAGCGGTGTCCTTACCGAGCGAACGGCGGAGCTCGGTGAGCTGCGCCATCGTGAGACCGCGGTACTCGGTGACGACCGCAGCACTGGAGCTGCGGAACCGGTCCGTGATCTCGGCGACCGTGGCAACCTTGTCGGTCTTTGCCATGCGTCGCCTCCTTCCTGACATCTGTCGGTTCGGCGTGGCCATCGCCACGCCGTCCACCGCAGGGATCGGCGGCCGTTCAGGGCCGGGAGACGACGAACGCCCCGCGCGCATGGGCACGGGGCGTGACGGGCGGCGGCCGGGAAAAGCCGGCGGCCGGTCTGACCTCGTCCTCCTGCGCGGGCCGCCCGGATGTCATCCGGAACCTTCACCCGCGCATGCGGGAGCCGACGGTCTTCGGTGGATCGTCCACCAGCGTACGGGAACGAGCGGAGGGCAGCCAAATCCGTCCGCCCGCACGGGTCTGCGACGGGTCAGCCCGTCGCGACGTCGGCGGGTCCGGCGCGGTGATCGTCACCGGCGCGTTGAAGGAGGTCACGTCGTTGGTGGAGACGATCTGCTGCACCCGCGACTGTCTGCGTCGTGGTGGTCGTCACCGATCGCCCCTGCTGGTCCAGCCAGACGTCCACCCGCACCGGAACGACCTCGCCCGTCGGGCCGGCCGACTGCGCCGTCGGGCCGGGCGACGGGGCCGACGGGCCGGGCGACGGGGGCGACGCGGTCAGATCGAGCGCGGCCACCGACGCGTCCGGATCGATGAGTGCCCGGAGATGGTGCGCCGGCGCCCCGTCGATCGTGTCCGACCCGAGGTCGGATGCCGCGAGAACTTCCGCCGCGAATTGGGCGTACTCCGGCCGGTCCGATGCCGTCCAGGATCGCCGACAGCGTGCTGGCGATCTGCGCGATGTCCGGGTTGGACGAATTCTCGCTGATCGACAGCCATGGCTTGGTCAGGTGCAGCTCGATGGCCAGCGCGGCGCTGCGGACGAACAGATTGCCCCCGACCTCGACCATCGTCAGGGTCAGCGCCTTGCCCTGCGCGGTGATGCTCATGTCGACGGACATCCCGGTGACCCGGCCGTCGCGGACGGTGCCCCGGTAGGTGCCGTCCTCGGTCAGGTTCGGGCCGTCGATCGTCACCGAACCCGTGATGCTGGTGACCCCTTGAAAACCGGGCCCGACCGCGGCGACGAACTGTGTCGGATCCATCGGGCTGCCGCCAAGGCCTGCAGCGTCCGTCACCGGCGGCTGGCTCAGCGGCAGACTGGGTCGGTCACAGACTGGGTGAGCCGGCCGGACGTCACCGGTGGCGCCCTGCCGGACAGACTGGGTCGCCGAGATCGGGACCAGCGGACCTCGACCGCCGACCACCGGAGGTCTGCGCCGGAGCCGCCGGGATCCGAGGTGCAGGCCGCCGTCAGCATCAGCAGTCCCGCCAACGCGGCCGTTGCCGTCGAACGAAGTCTCAAGGGTCCCCCCAGGTGCGCGAGTCAAGCTCTCGAGGTACCCAGGTGCAGCGTGGACCAATCACCGGGCGGCGCACGGGTTGTTGCGCTGCGGCGCGACTAGCACGAACGAAAACGGCTGTGGCCGGGCACGTTCGGTGCCCGGCCACAGCCAGCGATCATCGGTGCTGACGGCTTCGATCAGGCGGGTGCGCCCTCTTCGGACTCCAGCAGGTTCCGGGTCCGCATCGGGTCGACCGGGACGCCCGGACCCATGGTCGTGGCGAAGTTGACCTTCTTCAGGTACCGGCCCTTGGCCGCGGACGGCTTGGACCGCAGCACCTCGTCCAGCGCGGCGGCGTAGTTCTCCACCAGCTTCTCGGTCGGGAACGAGACCTTGCCGATCACCAGGTGCAGGTTGGCGGCCTTGTCGACCCGGAAGTTGATCTTGCCGCCCTTGATGTCGACGACCGCCTTGGTGACATCAGGGGTGACCGTGCCGGTCTTCGGGTTCGGCATCAGGCCGCGCGGGCCCAGGATGCGGGCGATCCGGCCGACCTTCGCCATCTGGTCCGGAGTGGCGATGGCGGCGTCGAAATCCAGCCAGCCACCCTGGATGCGGGCGATCAGGTCGTCCGAGCCGACCTCGTCGGCACCCGCGGCGACGGCCTCGGCGGCCTTGTCGCCGACCGCGAAGACGATCACCCGGGCGGTCTTGCCGGTGCCGTGCGGCAGGTTGACGGTGCCGCGGACCATCTGGTCGGCCTTGCGCGGGTCGACGCCCAGCCGCATGGCGACCTCGACGGTCGCGTCCATCTTGCTCGGCGAGGTCTTCTTCGCCAGCTCTGCCGCTTCCAGCGGCGAGTACAGGTGCGAATGGTCGATCAGTTCGGCGGCCTGCTTGTAGGCCTTGCTGCGCTTCATTGCTGTCTCCTTCGTGCTCATGCTGTGACTGACCGGAACGTTCGCTCCGGGCGGAGGTCGTGGTTGCCGCGGGCCGCGCTTGGCCCTCCCACTGACTGCTGCCGGCCGGGCGGATCGCCGTGGCCGGGTACTACGGGTCCTGCGGATACTTCCAGTGAAACGTCCGCGTCAACGGGCGCATTCCATCGGCGTCGACGGCCGCTGGTCGACGGTTCAGTCGGTGACGGTGATGCCCATCGACCGCGCGGTGCCGGCGATGATCTTCGCGGCGGCGTCGATGTCGTTGGCGTTCAGGTCGACCTGCTTGAGGGTGGCGATCTCCCGGACCTGGTCCTGGGTGATGGTCGCGACCTTCGTGGTGTGCGGCGTGCCGGAGCCCTTCTCGACACCGGCGGCCTTGAGCAGCAGCCGGGCGGCGGGCGGGGTCTTCAGCTTGAAGTCGAACGACCGGTCCTCGTAGATCGAGATCTCGACGGGCACCACGTCACCGCGCTGGGATTCTGTCGCGGCGTTGTAGGCCTTGCAGAACTCCATGATGTTCACGCCGTGCTGGCCGAGGGCGGGACCGACCGGCGGCGCCGGGTTGGCCATGCCGGCCTTGATCTGCAGCTTGACGATCGCTGACAGCTTCTTCTTCTTCGGGGGCATCTCTCTAACTTCTCTTTCCTGACGGTTCCGGTGACCCGGAGCGATGGTACGGGGCGCGAGCGACCCGGGCGGATCAGATCTTGGCGACCTGGGTGAACGAGAGCTCGACGGGCGTCTCGCGTCCGAAGATCGAGACCAGCACCTTGAGCTTCTGCGCGTCCGGGTTGACCTCGTTGATGGTGGCCGGCAGCGTCGCGAACGGGCCGTCCATCACGGTGACCGACTCGCCGACCGAGAAGTCCACCTCGGTGCGGGTCGGCGCGGCGCCGGCACCCGCCTGCGCGTGCTGGGGCTTGCGCGGCGCGGCCGGGGCGAGGATCTTGACAACCTCTTCCACCGACAGGGCGGACGGCCGCTGGGCGGTGGCCCCGACGAAACCGGTGACGCCCGGGGTGTTCCGCACGGCGCTCCAGGAGGAGTCCGTCAGATCCATCCGCACGAGGATGTAACCCGGGTAGACCTTGCGCTGGACCTGCTTGCGCTGGCCGTTCTTGATCTCGGTGACCTCTTCGGTCGGCACCTCGATCTGGAAGATGTACTCCTCCATGTCCAGCGACTTGATCCGGGTCTCGAGGTTGGTCTTGACCTTGTTCTCGTAACCCGCGTACGAGTGCACGACGTACCACTCGCCGTCCGCACGCTTGAGCGCGGCGCGGAGTTCCTCGGTGGGATCGACCTCGACGGGCTCTTCGTCACTGATCTCGGCAGCGACCTCAGCGGTTTCGGTCGCTTCCTGAACCTCGACGAGCTCCTCGGCGGCGACCAACGCCTCCGCGGCGTCCACCACTTCCTCTTCTTCGGCCAGTTCCTCAGCAGCTGCCTCCTCCGCGACCTCCTCTGCGGACTCGACGACCTCGTCGGCGTCCTCGGCCTCGTCGGCCAACTCCTGCGCCTCTGCGACGACATCGGCTTCCGCAGCCAACTCGGCCGGGTCAACTGCTGGGTCGGACGGTGAGTCGTACGACGCTGAGACGGGGGCGAGAGTGGTCTCGTCGCCATCCGTCAGGACGAGGTCGCGCTCAGGCTCCTCGCCGGGGGAATCGACGTGACTCGACACGGTAGTTCTCGCTTCCTGAACTTGATCTATTGGGCGTGACTGGGCTGTCGTGATTCATGGATGTGGTGCAGGTGATGCCGTCAGATTCGACGGAGGCGGGCCGGGTGCGGCCCGGGGTCAACCGAAGACCGCGAGCACTCCCTTGGCGAACAGCAGATCGAGACCTGCGACCAGCGCCACCATGAACGACACAAAGATGATCACCACGATGGTGTAGGTGACCATCTGGTTGCGGCTCGGCCAAATGACCTTGCGCAGTTCGGCGACGACCTCGCGGAGGAACAAGCCCAACCGCTGGAACACGTTCGGGCGAGTGGCGACATTCGAGCCACGGCTCGGCGTCGGCGCGCCCTTGCCCTCGGACTTACGCCGGGCCGGCGCGGCGGTGCCGGCGGGTCCCTCGGCGCTGACCGCCTGCGCGGCTGACCGCCGTGCGGCGGCGCGGGCCGAACCGGCCGCGACCCGGCTCGCAGCAGGCGGGGTGGCCACGATCTGTGCGGGATCGGCGGAGCCATCGCCATCCGCGTCCGCCAGTTCGGCCACGTCCGGATCTTCCGGGCCGTCGGCCGGAGGCGCCGTGCGGGCCTTGTCGCCGCCGGCCCCGGAGGAGTCCGAAACCGAGGAATCTGACGCTGAGGAATCTGACGCTGAGGACTCTGACGCTGACGCCGACCGAGGACTCCGACGCTGCGGACTCCGAAGCTGCGGCGGCCGGTGACGATCCCGCCGCGTCGGCGCGCCGACGGGTCGACAGGCTCGAGCCCGTCTCCCGACGCGGCGTCGCGCTCGTTGCTCACTCGCTCTTCGTCCTCACTGATCAGTAACTGACCGACCTGCCCGACCGACCCACCTGATGTCCGGTTGATCGAACTACCTGACCGAGCCGGTCGGCTGCCTTCGCTGACCGAATGCTCGGTCCGCTGTGTGCCTGTGCTCCGTCACCACTGCTTCACTGCTTCTCAACTGTCTCGTCACTGCTGTCGTGCTGTTCCTACTTTCCAGCCGTACCGCCATGCCTGGTGAATCTCTCCGCTGCACCGGAGGCGGCCATCGACCACGGCTCCGGCAACCTGCGTCGTGCTGCAGGGGCGACAGGACTTGAACCTGCAACCTGCGGTTTTGGAGACCGCTGCTCTGCCAGTTGAGCTACGCCCCTTGGCTGCCGCCGGGATCCGGCTGCGACCGAGGAACCCCTCTCGCAAGTCCGGGATGTGCCCACCGGCCCGAGACGCAGGCAGGCTCCAGCACACCCCAGAACGACCAGTGTAGGCCACCGGCGACGCTGCGGACGAACCGCGCATCCCGCGCGCTCCGCAGCACGCAGGGGACTCGGCGAAACGTCGAGGCAGGTCGGGAATGCGAGGTGCCCGCCTGCGGACCCTCGCGACCCCGGCCGCGGTGCACGCCACCGGCGTGCCGGACCTCACCCTGCGCCGCGCATAACCTCATCGTGCAACGAATACCGTGCGTGCCACGATGGAGCTATGAGTATCCAGGCACCTGCAGGCACCGAGGCCACCACTTCGCATTCCGAACACCCCAGGATCTCCGCACGCATCGGCGGCATCGCCGAATCCGCCACGCTCGCGGTGGACGCGAAGGCCAAGGCGCTCAAGGCCGCCGGCCGGCCGGTCATCGGGTTCGGCGCAGGCGAGCCTGACTTCCCGACTCCGGACTACATCGTGCAGGCCGCGATCGCCGCATGCAGCGTCCCGGCGAATCACCGGTACACCCCCGCAGCAGGTCTGCCCGCGCTACGCCAGGCGGTGGCCGACAAGACCGCCCGCGACTCCGGCCTGCAGGTCACCGCGCAGCAGGTCCTCATCACGAACGGCGGCAAGCAGGCCGTCTACCAGGCCTTCGCGACGCTGCTGGACCCCGGCGACGAGGTGCTGCTGCCGGCGCCGTATCTGGACCACCTACCCGGAGGCCATCGCGCTGGCCGGCGGGGTGAGCGTGCCGGTGGTCGCCGACGAGACCGCCGGCTACCTGGTCACCATCGCGCAACTCGAGGCGGCGCTGACGCCGCGGACCAAGGCGCTGCTGTTCTGCTCGCCGTCGAACCCGACCGGTGCGGTGTACCCGCCGGAGCAGGTCGCGGCGATCGGGAAGTGGGCAGCGGCGAACGGGATCTGGGTCGTCACCGACGAGATCTACGAGCACCTCGTGTACGGCGATGCGCGGCACGTCTCGATGCCGGTGGTCGCGCCGGAGATCGCCGACCGGTGCATCGTGGTCAACGGGGTGGCCAAGACCTACGCCATGACCGGCTGGCGGGTGGGCTGGATGATCGGCCCGCTCGACGTGATCAAGGCCGCGACGAATCTGCAGTCGCACCTGACCTCCAACGTCTGCAACGTCGCGCAGCAGGCGGCGCTGACCGCGGTGTCCGGCTCCCTCGACGCGGTGGCCGACATGCGCTCGGCCTTCGACCGCAGGCGGGCGTTGATCGTCGGACTGCTCAACGACATTCCGGGGATCAGCTGCCCCGTGCCGGAGGGCGCGTTTTACGCCTACCCCTCGGTGACGGCGCTGATCGGCAAGGACTTCGGCGGCGTCCGACCGGCCTCGTCCGGCGAGCTGGCGACGCTGATCCTGGAGAAGGCCGAGGTCGCGGTGGTGCCCGGCGAGGCGTTCGGCACCCCCGGATACTTCCGGTTGTCCTATGCCCTCGGCGACGAGGACATCACCACCGGCGTCACCAGGATGGGCGAGTTCCTGGCCACCGCCCGCGACTGACCCCCGACCCACGGGCCACCCCCGCGTCCCCCGCCTGCCCGGACCCCGGATCCCGCTTGACCTTGGCGGCCCGGATCAACACCGCCGGTGCGGCTTAACTGGTTCACTCGTGCCCCACCAGCCCAAAACGAGCGCGGTTCATGGGCGCTCGCCACATTGATCCGCGCAGGAGGGAGGCGATCGGCGCTGGGCGATCCGCGATTGGGGGTCGCGCACTGGGGGGACCCGCGCTGGGCCGATCCGCGCTGTGAGGGGCGCGCGATCAGGGGAGGGTGACGACGGCGCGGGCCTTGCCCAGCACGGTCTGGCCGGCGAACTTCGCCGTGATGTCCACCCGGGCGGTGCGGGCGGCCTCGTCGAGCGCGCCGATCACCGCGGTCAGCTGCAGTTCCGCGCCGGTGTCGTCGTCGGCCACGATCACCGGGCGGGTGAAGCGTGTCTCCAGGCCACTGACCAGGCCGGGGTCGCCGGTCCAGTTGGTGACGATCCGCCCGGCGCACGCCATGGTGAGCATGCCGTGCGCGATGACGTCGGGCAGGCCGACCTCGCGGGCCACCCTGGGGTTCCAGTGGATCGCGTTGAAATCGCCGGACGCACCGGCGTAGCGGACCAGCTGTGCGCGGGTCAGGTGCACCGTCAGCGGCGGCAGCGCGTCACCGACCGACAGCTCGGCAAACGCCGGGGTCATGCGGTCCCCCGGGCGACCAGCGTGCTGTACGTGGTGCACACCGGACGCTTGTCGACGTCGACCACCTCGGTGCGCAGGGTCAGCACGTCGTTCCCGGCCAGCACGCGCACGGCGTCGACGACCACGGTTCGGCTCAGCTCGTCGCCGGCGAAGATCGGCCGGTGGTGCACGAAGCGCTGGTCGCCGTGCACGACACGGGAGAAGTCAAGGCCGAGCTCCGGGTCGAAGAGCACGGCGTCCTGGGCGGCGGCGATCACCGCGATGGCGAACGTCGGTGGTGCGACCAGGTCCGGGTGCCCGGCAGCGCGGGCCGCGGCCTGATCGTGGTACAGCGGGTTGTCGTCACCGATTGCCGTGGCGAACTCGCGGATCTTCTCGATTCCGACGGCGTACGGCTCGCCCAGCGGGAAAGCCCGGCCGACGTACGAGGGGTCAAGCGCCACGACGAGGCCTCGACCTAGCGGGTTTCCTTGTGCTTACGGTGCACGCCGCAGTTCGGGCAGAACTTCTTGATCTCGAGGCGATCGGGGTCGTTCCGCCGGTTCTTGCGGGTGATGTAGTTGCGGTGCTTGCATTCTTCGCACGCCAGCGTGATCTTCGGGCGGACGTCGGTGGCGGCCACGGTAGCTGCCTCTTTCTTCGTTGCGGTGCTCGGATGTAACTGCGGTGCTCGGACAGGGCGACCGGGCAGTGCCGGGGTGAGCCGTCACAGCGGGGCCGCGCCGCAGCCGGTGACGGCGGCGGGAGTTCGTGGTAGCGGTGGCCGGACTTGAACCGGCGACACAGCGATTATGAGCCGCTTGCTCTACCGACTGAGCTACACCGCCATGCGTCGAGGGATACCAACCCCTCTGGAAACGGCCACCGCACCAGGCCCGTGGGCTCTGCCTGCGACACCGCTCTCCGAGCCCCTTTACGGAATCGAACCGTAGACCTTCTCCTTACCATGGAGACGCTCTGCCGACTGAGCTAAAGGGGCCTTGACGTGCTGGGTGGAGGTACTGGGTAAGCACTGTGCTCGCCGGATGAAACCCTGATCGACCAGAGACCAAGCAGAGATCAATCAGCCCGCGGACAGCCTTGACAACTCTACAGTAGGTCGCCGTTGGCGCGAAAACGGTCGCGGCCCAGCCGTCCCCGCCCGGCACGGACAGGGCATGGACAGCGCACGGGCAACACCCGGTCGCCCCCGGTGAACGGCCAGCTCAGCTCATCATCCGCAGCACATGCATCGGTGACGTGGGGTCGTGAATGGTGACCGTGCGGGACGCCAGCCAGGCCTCGAACCGGTCGAGCGGCATCGGCCGGGAGATCAGGAACCCCTGCGCCTGATCGCACCGCATCTCCCGCAGAGCATCACGCGCGGCCTCCTCTTCGACGCCCTCGGCGACCACCCGCAGTCCCAGCGAGTGTCCGAGGTCGACGATGGCCCTGACGATCGCCAGGTCGCCCAGGTCGGTGCCCATGCCCTGGACGAAGGATCGGTCGATCTTGATCTCGTCGATCGGCAGCCGCCGCAGGTACGCCAGCGAGGAGTAGCCGGTGCCGAAGTCGTCCACCGACAGGCCGATCCCCATGCCGTGCAGCCGGCGCAGCACCGGCAGCGAGTGCTCCGGATCGGCCATCACGCTGGACTCGGTGATCTCGAAGGTGAGCAGCTCCGGCGGCACATGCGAGCGGCGCAGCGCCTCGGCCACCTTGGCCGCGAAGTCGTCGGACAGCAGGTTGCGGACCGAGAGGTTGACCGCCCCGGTGATCCTGATGCCCCGCGCCGTCCACTGGCCGAGCTGCCGTAGCACGATGTCCAGCACGTGCTCGAGCAGGATGTCGATCGACCCGGTCGCCTCGATCGCCTCGACGAACTCGGCCGGCGAGACCAGCCCGAACTCGGGATGCATCCAGCGCACCAGCGCCTCGACGCCCACCAGTTCGCGCTCGGCCAGGTTCACCTTGGGCTGGTAGTGCACGACGATCCGGCCCTGCTCGATCGCCTGCCGGAACTGGGTGACGAGCTGGAACCGGCGGCGGTAGACCTCACCCATGCTCGGGCGGTAGATCTGCAGGGTGTCCTGCCGCGCCCTGGCGGCCAGGATCGCCATCTCGGCCCGCTGCAGCAGTGTTCCCGGATCGACGGCGACGTCACCGAGGATGTCGGCGGTGGCGGTGATCGCCGCGATGCCGATGACGGGCTGCGGGTCGACCTCGATCCCGTCGAGAGAGAAGGCCTTGCCGACCGTGGCGAGGATCTCACCGCCCAGCGCGATCAGGTCGGATTCGGACTGCGCGGCGACCAGGATGGCGAACCTGTCACCCTCGATGCGGGCGACCGGCCGGGACGGTCCGAGCAGGCCGACCAACCTGTCGCCGCCCATCCGCAGCAGCCGTTCCCCGCGGTCGTGCCCGAGAGCGTTGTTGACCTGCGACAACACATTGAGCTCGACCAGAATGATGGCGCCGCCGCGGCCATCGGCCATCGCCGACTGCACCTCGACGTTCAGCCCGAGCCGATTACGCAGTCCGGTGACGGCGTCGTGGTACGCCTCGTGCCGCAGGGTCTCCAGCAGCCGCAGGTTGTCCAGCGCGGTGGCCACGTGCCCGGCGAGCGTCTCCAGCAGCTGCACGTCCTCGTCACGGAACCTGCCCCAGCGGGTGACCCGGTCGCGGACCTCCAGATACCCGCGATCCCGGTCGCCCGAGCGGAGCGGAACCACCAGCACGTCCCAGGCCTTGCGGCCCCGCAGCGCCGACAGCAGCGTCCGGTCGGTGGTGCGGTCGCTGGAGACCCTGGCCCTCCCGGTCATCCTGGCCATCGCCAGCAACGGGTCGTTCACCGCTGCGGCCGGCTCGTCCAACAGGCCCTCGGGCCCGATGGCCAGCGTCCGCTGCTCGCGGTCCCCGTCGCCGAGCCGCAGCACCGCCACTTCAGCGTTGAGCTGCTCGCGCACCTGTTCCAGGACGCCGCGCCAGTCCGCGGTGGACGAGCCGACACCGGTCACCTGACGCCCGAAGGAGTACATCCGGGTCAGGTCGGAGTGCTGACGCAGGAAGAGGAAGTAGGTCCGGTAGAGCACACCCAGCACGGCCGCCAGCACGACGCACAGCGCGGGCCCGAGCAAGCTGTCCGGGGGGTTGCTGCTCTGCCAGACGGTGAGGCCGACGAGGGCGAAGGTGACGATCGCCGCGGCCGCGAGCATCGCGCGGCCGATGAACCGGCCCAGCGGCTCGGCCGGTCCGATGAGCCGATAGGTGATGCCGACCGCGACCGCGGACATCAGGGCGCCGGCCAGCACACCGAGGGCGACCGCGAGGTACTTCACGCCGTCCGAACTGCCCGGGTCGGACAGCGCCAGCGCCACGGCGGCGGCGACCCCGGTTTCCACCGTGATGAACGACAGATTGACTGCGATGTTGCGTCCGCTGTCCTTGCGGACCAGGAAGACCAGCAGGCCGGCGGCGGCGTGGGTGACCCCGACCAACCAGGCCGGGAGCAGCAGCAGCCCGAGCACCATCGGCAGTTCCGAGCCGCTGACCAGCAACGTCTCGCGGCGGACCTCGATCTGCAGCGGGAACAGTTCGCCGGCCAGGAATGCCAGCAGCAGGATGCTGCCGCCGATCAGGAGTTGACCGGTATCCCTGACCATGGTCGG
Organism: uncultured Actinomycetota bacterium; assembly: GCA_963709895.1. Taxonomy (GTDB): domain Bacteria; phylum Actinomycetota; class Actinomycetes; order Mycobacteriales; family Nakamurellaceae; genus Nakamurella. The sequence goes on from CAVPYD010000031.1 coordinate 130,471, forward strand.
CCCGGCCACCAGCACTGGCCACCAGAGCAGCGCGGAGATGGCAAAAACAATCGTTGCGACGATCGGGAAGATCTGGTGTCCCGTGTACCGGGGGCGGGGCTTCTCTGGCACGGGCGCGTCAGTCGTCACTGCGTGCACCCCCTTGCGGCCACACCCCGCGTTTGGGGGACATATGGGACATGTCCACCTTCGCTGGGGCGCCAGTCATCCCCGGACATATACGGAGCGTAGCGCCTCACGCCATGCCCGGGCGATCCCATCGGCAAATGAACGACGCTGACGATGGCGGAATTCACCCGTCCGCCGACCCGGCGCGAGCGTTCAGGCCCGTCAGCGGGAGCGTCTTGCGTGCTCAGCAGGGGTGCGCCGGCGGGCATCGGGCGCGAACCGGCGAGGAGCTGGCCTTTTGTCGCATTCGGGTGATTCGGCTCACCCATCAGGGAAAGCCAGCAGAGGGAGGTCCGGGGTCCCCGGGATGCGCGACCGGCCCGGTCATCGACCGGGACCGATCGGTCGACACGATCGACCGGCCCGCGAGCGGACCGGTCCGCTGGACCCGGCCCGCCGGACCCAACCCGATGAACCAGCCCTGGTGAACACTGTGGTGGCAGGTGAGGGATTCGAACCCCCGTAGGCAATGCCGGCTGATTTACAGTCAGCTCCCTTTGGCCACTCGGGCAACCTGCCGTTGGAGCCCGACCACTGGTCCGGCTGCGCCCGCACACTCTACAAGGACGGTGCTCGCTGGACCGAATCGGCGGGCGGGAGGCCTGCCGGGTCGGCCCGGTTGCTGCGCGGCGGCAGCCCGCGCAGGCACAATGTCCTGCGGCGACCACCGACGAGCACAGGGTCCGACCCCGCCGGGGCCGGCACGTTCGCTGGCCGGCGCCCGCACTCACGGCGACCGGCGGGCGAGATCCGCCGGAGAGAACCCGCCCGAGACTGGCCCGGACACGCGAGAACAACAGAAGGGGTGAGCGACGATGGCAGACGCCTCGTTCGACATCGTGAGCAAGGTCGACCACCAGGAGGCCGACAATGCGGTCAACCAGGCGGCGAAGGAACTCTCCCAGCGCTTCGATTTCCGCGGGACGGACACCACCATCGCCTGGGCGGGCGAGGACGGCGTGACCATCACCTCCAGCACCGAGGAGCGCTGCAAGGCGGCGATCGACGTGTTCAAGGACAAGCTGATCAAGCGCGGCATCTCGCTGCGGGCGTTCGAGGTCGGCGAGCCGGCCGCGTCCGGCAAGGTCTACAAGGTCACCGGATCGCTGGTGCAGGGGATCGCGTCCGACAAGGCCAAGGCGATCGTCAAGCGCATCAAGGACGAGGGACCCAAGGGCGTGCAGGCGCAGATCCAGGGCGACCAGCTGCGGGTGTCCGGCAAGAAGCGTGACGACCTGCAGGCGGTGCAGGCGCTGCTCAAGCAGGCCGACCTGGATATCGCGCTGCAGTTCACCAACTACCGCTGATCGGCCAGGCCCGCACGGGACCGTGCCGGTTGAGTTCCGCGGGCGTCGCAGATCCGCGACGTGCGCCGCCCCACCATCCGGCCGAGCACGATCAGCCAGGAGGTAGCGATGCGCCGCGGCATCTCCTTCGGCGTCACCGCGTACCTGATCTGGGGCCTGTTCCCGCTGTACTTCCCGTTGCTGGTTCCGGCCGGCGCCCTGGAAATCCTGGCCCACCGGATGATCTGGTCGCTGGTGGTTCCGCCGTCGTGCTGACGGTGGTCCGCGGCTGGGCGGCGATCCGGGCGATGCCACGGCGGGTGTGGGCGCTGGTGGTCACCGGCTCCGGCGCTGATCGCCGTCAACTGGGGCATCTACATCTGGGCCGTCAACAACGGTCACGTCGTCGAGGCCTCGCTCGGCTACTTCGTCAACCCACTGGTCAGCGTGCTGCTCGGCGTGCTGATCTTCCGCGAGCGACTGCGGGTCGCGCAGTGGGCTGCCGTCGGCCTGGGCGCCGTGGCGGTGACGGTGCTGGCCGTCGCGGGCGGTGCCGTGCCGTGGATTGCGCTCAGCCTGGCGGCGAGCTTCGCCTGCTACGGCCTGGTGAAGAAGGTGATCCCGCTGGCGCCGACCGCGTCGCTGACCGCCGAGGGCCTGGTGCTGGCGCTGCCCGCCCTGACCTACCTGTTCATCCTGCAGCTGCAGGGCGCGTCCACGCTCACCGGGAACGGCGCCGGCCACGTCCTGCTGCTCGCCAGTTCCGGCGTGGTCACCTGCGTACCGCTGCTGGCGTTCGCGGTCGCCGCCCAGGCGCTGCCGCTGTCGGTGCTCGGGCTGCTGCAATACATCACCCCGGTGGTGCAGTTCCTGCTCGGCGTGTTCTGGTTCGGCGAGAACATGCCGCCGTCCCGCTGGCTCGGTTTCGCGCTGGTCTGGGCGGCGCTGGCCGTGCTGTCCTTCGATGCCCTCCGTCAGGCCGGCCGTAGCGCGACGGCCCGGCGGGCCGCGCGGACGGCAGCCGCGCAGCAACCGAGCTGAGCCGGCGCACCGAGCGGGCGCGCCGCGGGCGTGGCGGACCTCGAACGACCGTCACGCCCGCGGTGCGCGGCCGCCGTCAGTCGGCGGTGCCGGTGCCGGTGCCGCGGAGGATCTGGATCAGCGAGGAGTCGTCGGCCCTGCCGAGTCCGGCGCGGCGGCCGGCGAGGTAGAGCTGTTCGGCGGCGGAGGCCAGCGGGGTGGGGTAGGCGTTGGCGCGGGCGGCGTCGGTGACCAGCCCCATGTCCTTGACGAAGATGTCGATGGTGCTCTTGATCTCGTTGTTCGGGTTGTCCACCATCCGCGCGCCGCGGTCGTCGAGCATGAAGGAGGCCGCGGCGCCGTGCCGGAGCACCTCCCACGTCGGGCCGGCCTCCAGGCCGAGCGCCTCGGCGTAGGCGAGGGCCTCGGCGGCCACCGCGATGTGCACCCCGCAGAGCAACTGGTTGACCAGCTTGACCTTCTGCCCGTCGCCGGGCTCGCTGCCGACGACCGGTGCGTTCCTGGCCATCACGTCCAACAGCGGCTGGACCGCGGCCAGCGCGGTGGCCGAGCCGCTGACCATGATCAACAGGTCGCCCTGGCCCGCCCGGGCGGCGCCGCCGGACACCGGCGCGTCGACGATCTCGACCCCGCCGACCGCCAGCCGCGACGCCCAGTCCGCCACGGCGGCGGGGCCGACGGTGGCCATCAGCAGCACGACGGCGCCGGGTTTCAGCGCGGCCGCGGCCTGACCGTCGCCGTACAGCACCGATTCGGCCTGCCCGGCGGTGGCGACCATCAGCACCAGCACATCGGCGTCGGCTGCTGCGTCCGGCGACGGTGTCGGCGGGCTTGACGCCGTCGGCAGCCAGTGCGACGGCCTTCTGCGGGTCGATGTCGAATGCGGTGACGGCGTGCCCGGCCTGGGCGACACAGGTGGCCATGGGGGCGCCCATGGCGCCGAGTCCGATCCATCCGACGGTGGTCATGTGTGGTGTTCTCCTTCGAGATTTGGGGTGCGGAAGTGTTGCTGGGGTTCAGATGTCGACCGGCGGCGCGGCCGCGCGGGGCCGTCAGCTGTTGCCGGCGAACAGGTCGATCACGTCGGCCAGGGTGTCGTCGTTACCGACGTTGCCGGCGAACACGACGTAGGGGGTGCCGACCGCCTCGGGGCTCGCCTGGACGGGCCGGAACACCGACACCATGCCCGGGCAGCAGTTGACCGACCACCTCGGCTCGGCGGATGCCGAGCCCCCGGACCGCGACGTCGTGCGAGGTGATGCCGCCCTTCGCCACCACCCAGGACGGATGCGCGGGCAGCGCCGCCTGGACGACCTCGATGACCGCCGTGGACACGGTCCGGGAAATGGCCAGGCTGTCGTCGGCGTCGCCGCCGCGCAGCAGGGTCCGACTGGTGAACAGCAGCACGTCGGAGGTGGCCAGCGCCTCGATCGACCTGCCGGCCGATCGCGGCGACGTGGGCGTCGCGCCGTTCCGGGTCGATCAGCGTCGGCACGTCCAGCTCGGCTTCGGTCAGCCCGCCGCGTTCCTGGGCCTTGGCGACCTGGCGGCTGGTAAGGCCGACGTGCGACCCGACGACGACGAGACCGTGTCCGCCGGGGTTGCCGGCCGGCCAGATCTGTGCTGCGGTCAGCGGTTCTGCGGGTCCAGCCCGGCGAGCGCCTGCGGAGAACGACGGGCCGCACCGGTAGACGAAGGACTTGCCCGCCGCCTGCGCCTCGAGCAGGCCGAGCACGACGACCTCCAGGTCGGCGTAGTCGGTGGCGTTGACGACGACAAACCCGCCGCCGGTGACGCCGCGCAAGGATATCGGCGACCCGCTCCGGTCCGCCGACGCCGGATGTCGGACAGGCTGATGCTGTGGACTGTCCGTGGTGATCGCCGACACCGTCCTGCCGCGCTCTTCTCCGACGATGAATTCGCGCAGGTTCGACGAGGTATAGCCGAACGTCGCGTCGCGGGCGAACTCGCTGTCTCCCCACCGGGATCGGCTCGCCCACCGACGTTCGCCCAGTGGATGTCGCCCGCGGTGAACCGGCCGGCCTCGAAGTAGGCCGGGATCAGCAGTACGCCGTCGAACCCGCGTGCCGGTCACCCCGCGGCGGGCGGCGATCGATCGCCCGGACCTCCGCGAGCGACATGACCGCGCAGGGTGGAGTCGCCGCGGCTGACGACCTCGACCGGAGCGTCGAGGCGCTGCCCGAGGCGCGAACAGGCTGCCCGGCCACGCTGGTGTTCAGCGTCGGCTGGCGGCCTCCTCGGGCAGGCTGCGGGTGTTGGTCAGCACGAAGCAGGTGGACCCGGGGTCGGCCAGGCCGGCGGCGTAGTCGGCATCGTCGAACACGGTGACGACGGCGACGTCGTGAACCGTCTGCGAGCCGGTGGGGTCGTCGTCGAGCACGGCGATCCGCCGTCCGGCCGCCGCGTTGGCGGCCCGGATCGTCGCTCGGGCGCTGCGGAATGTGCAGCAATGGTGGTGCGGCGGCAAGGATGTCGGCTGCGGTCGGCGCAGATGTTGCCGCTGTTGTCTGAATCACGTTGCTGGGCATGGTTTTCCATTTCTTCATGGAGCGTGAAGTGAGTCGGGCTCGGCGTCACGGCGAGTTCACCGTCGGCATTCTCGGATCGGTGCCTCAGACCACGAGGCTCAGCGCGGCTGCCACCCCGAAGGCGGTGAAGCCCATGATGGTTTCCAGCACGGTCCAGGATTTCAGGGTGTCCTTCTCACTGATACCGAAGTAGCGGCTGACCAGCCAGTATCCGGCGTCGTTGACGTGCGAGGTGGAGGTGGCGCCGGCACCCATGGCGATGCAGATCAGCGCCAGGTGCGCCGGGGACAGGTGCGCCTGCTCGACGAGGGTGGCGATGATGCCGGAGGTGGCCACGATCGCCACGGTGGCACTGCCCTGGGCGATCCGCAGCGCCAGGGCGATGACGAAGGCGAGCACGATCAGCGGCAGGCCGGTGCTGGTCAGGCTGCTGGACAACACATCTCCGACGCCGCTGGCCACCAGCACGCTGCCGAACACGCCGCCGGCGCCGACCACCAGCAGGATCATCCCGACCGGCTTGAGTGCGCTCTCGGCCACGGTGACCAGGTGCTTGGAACTCCACCCACGCCGCACGCCCAGCACGTAGAACGAGACCAGCACGGCGATCAGCAACGCCATCAACGGTGAACCGATGAAGCTCAGCACCTGCTGGACGGTGTTCTCCGGGTCGTTGATGATGATGCTGGAGAAGGTCTGCAGCAGGATCAGCACGATCGGCAGCAGGATGATCGACATCACCGTGAGGAACCCCGCCTGCGGTGCGCTTTCGGTCGAGGCGGGGGCCGGGGACGTGCGGGTCGTCGCCGCGGGGCTGGTCCGTGCGGTGCCGGCGGATCCATCGGCCGGAGCGTCGGCACCGGCCGGCAGCTCCCCTAGCGGCCTGGCGCCCTCGGTGTACTCGTCGTGGAAGCTCTCCTCGACGTAATCGGGGATCGGCACGTAGATCCGCTTGGCGATCCACTTGCTGTAGAAGAAGCCGCCCAGGATCCAGGCCGGGATCGCGCAGACCAGCCCGAACATGATGATCAGGCCCATGTCCGCGTGCAACAGGCCGGCCGCGGCCACCGGACCCGGATGCGGCGGCAGCAGGCCGTGCACGATCGCCAGGCCCGCGGCCAGCGGCAGCGCATAGTACAGCATGCCCTTGCCGCCGCGCTTGGCCGCCGCGTAGACCACCGGCGCCAGCACGATGATCCCCACGTCGAAGAACACCGGGATGCCGAAGATGAGGCCGGTCACTCCCAGCGCCAGCGGTGCACGATGCTGGCCGAACAGCTTGAGCAATCGGTCGGCGATTTTCTGCGCGCCGCCGGAGACCTCGAGCATCTTGCCGAGCATCGCGCCGAGGCCGACGATCGGCGCGACGTGGGCCAGGACCTTGCCCATGCCGCCTTCCATGTCCGGAACGATCTCGGCCAGCGGGATACCCGCGGCGACCGCGACGCCGGCGCTGACCAGCAGCAGCGACACGAACGGGTCGAGCCGGATCCTGATGATCAACAGCAGCAGCAGGGCAATACCGACGGCGGCGACGGACAGCAGGTAGGCCGGGGAGTCCATCATGGCTGCGCCCCGTCGACCGGGACCGACTGAACCGACCGAACCTGTTGGGGTGTCGCGGCTCTCGGCCGCGAACAGGCGAGGCCGGAGTCGGCGGGCAGGGCGGTCGCCGGACACCGGACAGGGATGTACTCACAGTCGTGCCTCCTGGGAGAAGGAAGGGATCACCCGGTGGACCGCTCGCTACGTCTCGAGCTCGCGTCCTACGGATCTGATATCAGATAGGTTGCCGGTCACGTGTGCCCATGTCAACCCCTCCGGCCAAACTTGTCAGATAAGTTGTAGGCTGCTCATCGAATCAGCGAACGAAGGGGACCGATGCGGCCGAGTCGTACCGCCACCGTCGCTGATGGGTTGCTGGAACTGGTGCTGGACGGCACCTACCCACCCGGCGGCTCCCTGCCCAGCGAAGCCGAGCTGGCGGCCAGATTCGAGGTCAGCCGGCTCACCGTCCGGGAAGCGATCCGTTCCCTGGCCTCCACCAACGTGATCGACGTCCAACAGGGCAAGTCCAGCGTCATCAATTCGCCGGACAGGTGGTCACCGCTGGATCCGCGGCTGCTGCAGGCCCGCGGTCAGGCATCCGGCCAGCCCATGCTGCTGCCCCGCAAGCTCATCGAGGCCCGCCGGACGGTCGAGGTCGGCATCGCGGAACTCGCGGCCGGCCGGCGCACCGACGAACACGTCGAGCAACTCGGTCACCATCTGGACGCCATGCGACAGGCGCATCAGGACAGCGATGTGGAGCGATTCGTCGAAGCCGATCTCGCTTTCCACAACACGCTGTTCCAGGCGGTCGACAACGTCTTCCTGGACGCGGTTTTCGAGCCGCTCGCCCTGGTCCTGCGCACGCTGCGGACCACGACGTCATCGGTGCCGCAGATCCGCGAGCACGCCATCGACTGGCACGCCCGCATCCTGGCGGCTGTCGCCGAGGGCGACCCCGACCTCTCCCGGGAGACCATGCGCGGGCACATCATCCAGACCGAAGAGGACTCCGACCAGTTTCTGACCGAACGTACGGACCAGTCGGGGCCGAGCCCGACGGCTGCCTGAGCGGCCGCGCGATGCCGTCCGCGGCGTCGGCTTGGGGCGTCACACCACGCTGTGCCGATCCAGGAACGAGAGCACATCGGTCTGGTCGACGCCCGGGAAGACCCCAGGCGGCATGGCCGCCAGCAGGTGCGAATGCACCCGCGCGCTGGGCCAGGCCATGCCCTCCCAGCGGTCGGCCAGCTCGGCCGGCGGCAGCGCGCAGCAGGTCGGGTCGGGGCAGCGGGACTTCGACCGCTCCGTCGTCTCCCGTCCCCGCATCCATTTCACGTCGGCGTACGGCACCCCGACGCTGACCGAGAACAGCCCGGCCGACGTCCGGTCGATCACCGCCGTGCACCAGTAGGTCCCGGAGTTCGTGTCGGTGTACTGCTGGTAGGCCGTGGACAGGTCCGGCTGGTCGAAGACCACCCGGGCGGTCCAGTACCGGCAGACCCGCTGACCCTCGATCGCGCCTGTCGCGTCGGTCGGGAAATGCACGCCGTCGTTCTCGTACGCCTTGTAGATCACCCCCGATGAGGAGATCCGCATGAAGTGCACCGGCAGATCCAAATGCCGGGTGGCCAGATTGGTGAACCGGTGCGCGGCCGTTTCGTACGACACGGCGTAGGCGTCCCGCAGGTCCTCGATGGCGATGTCCTTGGCGGCCTTGGCCCGGCGCAGCAGGGTGAGCGCACCGCGTTCCGGGATCAGCAGCGACGCCGCGAAGTAGTTGATCTCCACCCGCTGCTCGAGGAATTCCGAATAGTCTTGCGGCACATCATGATCCAGCACGACATGGCCGAGCGCCTGCAGCGCCAGGGACCGCGAATCGTGTTGCCCGGCGTCCGGCTGCGGTAGGTAGATGATCTTGTGGCCGAGATCGGTGACCGTCCTGGTCGATTCGGGCAGGTCGTTGGTGTGCACCAACCTGAATCCGAGGTACGCGCACATCCGGTCGACGACGGTGCGGGTGATCGGGCCGCCCTCGTAATGGGTGGCGGTCAGCAATTCGGCCGCCAATGATTCGATCTCGCCGAAATAGTTGCCCCGCAAGCGCATCCGGTCGCGGAGATCCGCATTGGCCCGTCGCGCCTGTTCCGGGGTGGCAGCCCGCTCGGCCTGCACTTTGGCCAGCGCCCGGTGCAGCCCGACCAGCGCCTCCAGCGCCTCCATCGGCAGCCGGGGGCCGGTCCGCACCGCCGGAATCTCCAGCGCCTGGAACGAGCCCGCACGCTGCGCCTTCTCCAGTTCGATCTCCAACGCGGCGCGGCGGCTGGGCGCGGCGGTGGCCAGCAACTCGCCGAGGCCGATGCCGAGTCCGGTCGCGAGCGCGTTCAGCACCGACAGCTTGGCTTCCCGCTTGCCGTTCTCGATGAGGGACAGTGCGGACGGCGAGATCGACGCTACGGCCGCGGCGTCCGCCAGCGTCAACCCCTGGGAGCGGCGGATGTGACGGAGCCGCCGGCCGATCGTCAACGGGTCGGCGCCCGCCGCCGGCGGTGCGTCGGCCGCACCGGGGACGAGGACCGATCCCCCGGCGCCCGCGGCGCCGCCGGCCGACCCGCCGGTCGCGCTGCCCGCGGTGCCGAGGGGGCCGGCCGAGCGGTTGTGCACCGGATCACGGCGATTCGTCGAAAATTTCACCTTTGTCAGGCGATTCTGGGCCACCGTCCGGGACCGGCGATCGGCCGACGTTGTCCGAGCCTGGTGGGTTTTGTGCGATGTCGGTGACGACGAAAAGTGCTGTGCCGCCGGGGATACGGCGGGCGACCCGGCCGCATCCGGCTGCCTGTGGTGGGGATCACTAGCTGTAGTCGGCCCCGAAACGGGGGTGCGACGTGCTGGAACGGCCATTGCTGCACGATACCGCAAGAAACGCGATTCTTTACATCCGATGCGCCTTGAGTGGAGCTGATCTTGACAGACAGTTGGTGCAGACCCCGGTTCGCCCGAGTGATCCACAACCCTTTGAAAGGAAGCGTCGACGATGACCGCCACGCTCAGCCCCACCCCAACAACCACGACGAACAGCCCCGTTCGGCCGGCTACCCAGTCGGCGGACGCCGCGCTGCTGGCCGCGGAGTGGGCGGACGACCCGCGCTGGGACGGTGTCAAGCGGACCTACACCGCCGAGGACGTCGTCAAGCTGCGCGGCACGGTCGTCGAAGAGCAGACGCTGGCCCGCCGCGGCGCGGAGCGGCTGTGGAAGTCGTTGCACACCAAGAAGTTCGTCCGGTCTCTTGGCGCCATCACCGGCAATCAGGCGGTGCAGATGGTCCGCGGCGGCCTCGAGGCCATCTACCTGTCCGGCTGGCAGGTCGCAGCCGACGGCAACCTCGCCGGGCAGACCTACCCCGACCAGAGCCTGTACCCGGCCAACTCGGTGCCCGCGGTGGTCCGGCGGATCAACAATGCGCTGCTGCGCGCCGACCAGATCGATCACAGCACCGGCAAGACCGGTACCGACTACCTGGTGCCCATCGTGGCCGACGCGGAGGCCGGCTTCGGCGGCCCGTTGAATGCGTTCGAATTGATGAAGTCGATGATCGCCGCCGGCGCCGCCGGTGTGCACTGGGAGGACCAGCTCGCGTCGGAGAAGAAGTGCGGCCACATGGGCGGCAAGGTGCTGATCCCGACCGCGCAGCACGTCCGCACGCTGAATGCCGCGCGGCTCGCCGCGGATATCTCAGGTGTCCCCACCCTGGTCATCGCCCGCACCGACGCGCTGGCCGCTGATCTGCTCACCAGTGACGTCGACGAGATCGACCAGCCGTTCCTCACCGGGCAGCGCACCGCAGAGGGCTTCTACCGGGTACGCAGCGGCATCGAGCCGGTGCTGGCGCGGGCGAAGGCGTACGCGCCGTACTGCGACCTGATCTGGGTGGAGACCGGCACTCCCGATCTCGGCCTGGCCCGGGAATTCGCCACCGAGCTGCACAAGGAATTCCCCGGCAAGATGCTGGCCTACAACTGCTCCCCGTCGTTCAACTGGAAGGCGGCCCTGGACGACCAGCAGATCGCCTCGTTCCAGGAGGAGCTCGGCGACCTCGGCTACAAGTTCCAGTTCATCACGCTGGCCGGATTCCACGCGATCAACCACTCGATGTTCCACCTGGCGCAGGGTTATGCCCGCCAGGGCATGAGCGCCTACGTGGAATTGCAGGAAGCCGAATTCGCCGACGAATCCGCCGGTTACACGGCCGTCAAGCACCAGGCCGAGGTCGGCACCGGCTATTTCGACAAGGTGGCTACCGCACTGAACCCCGACAGTGGCACGCTGGCCCTTGTCGGCTCCACCGAAGAAGAGCAGTTCCACTGATCGGTCGGGGCCGCCCGCAGGGGCGGCCCCGCCGCTTGACACCTGCCTGACCCCAGGCAACCCGCCCAGCCACAGGACAACACCACTCTCGTCTTGACAGGAGACAACCGATGTTCGGACCACCCAAGGCCCCGAAGGTCAAAGGCACCATGCACCCGCGGTTCGACGAGATCCTGACGCCGGAGGCGCTGGCCTTCGTGGCCAAGCTCGACGGCGCCGCGGCCGGCCGGCGCGCCGAATTGCTGGCGGCCAGGCGCGAGCGGGGCAAGCGCATCACCGCAGGGGAGACGGTCGACTTCCTCCCGGAGACCGCCGGCATCCGCGCGGACACCAGCTGGCAGGTGGCGCCGCCGGCACCGGGCCTGGTCGACCGCCGCTGCGAGATCACCGGTCCGACCAGCCGGAAGATGAGCATCAACGCGCTGAACTCCGGCGCCAAGGTGTGGATGGCCGACTTCGAGGACGCCACCGCGCCCAGCTGGTTCAACATCATCGACGGCCAGCTCAACCTGCTCGACGCGATCCGCGGAAACCTGGCCTTCACCGCGGAGGACGGCAAGGAATACCAGGTCGGCGAGGAAACGCCCACCATCGTGGTGCGCCCCCGTGGCTGGCGGTTGTGCGAGAAGCACCTGACCATCGACGGACGGCCGCTGCCGGGCTCGATCGTCGATTTCGGGTTGTTCTTCTTCCACAATGCGCAGGCGCTCATCGACGGCGGCGCTGGGCCGTACTTCTACCTGCCCAAGCTGGAGTCCCATCTGGAAGCCCGGCTCTGGAACGACGTTTTCGTCCAGGCCCAGGCGTTGCTGGGGATCCCGCAGGGGACCATCAGGGCGACCGTGCTCATCGAGACGCTGCCCGCGGCGTTCGAGATGGAAGAGATCCTCTACGAATTGCGCGACCATTCCTCGGGTCTGAACGCCGGGCGCTGGGATTACATTTTCTCCTACATCAAGACGTTCGCCGCCCGCGGCCCGGAATTCGTGATGCCGGACCGCTCCAACGTGACCATGACGACCCCGATGATGCGCGCGTACACCGAGTTGCTGGTGTCCACCTGCCATCGCCGCGGCGCCCATGCGATCGGCGGGATGGCGGCGTTCGTGCCGAACAAGTCCGACCCGAAGGTCACCGAGCAGGCGCTGGCCAAGGTGAAGGCCGACAAGGAGCGCGAGGCCGCCGACGGCTTCGACGGCTCCTGGGTCGCGCACCCGGGACTCGTGCCCACCTGCACGGCGGCATTCGACGCGGTGCTCGGCGACCGGCCGAACCAACTCGACAAGCAGCGGCCGGACGTGCACGTCACCGCCGCCGACATCATCGCCCCGGGATCGACGCCCGGTTCGGTGACGCTGGACGGGCTGCGGACGAACATCTCCGTGGCGCTGCGCTACCTGACCGCATGGGTCAGCGAGCAGGGCGCCGTCGCCATCGACAACCTGATGGAAGACGCTGCCACCGTGGAGATCTCGCGGACCCAGGTGTGGCAGTGGCTGCACTACCGGGTCCGGCTGGCCGAGGGTCTGGTGGTCACCCCCGAGCTGGTCAACGAGCTCGTCGGGCACGAGATCGACAACCTGCACGCGCAGGCGACCGACGAGCGCGGCCACCGGCACGTCAACGAAGCCCGCGACGTCTTCACCGAAGCGGCGCTGGGCGAGGACCTGCCCGGATTCTTCACCCCGTACGCCTATGTGCGGTACCTGATCGACCGGCCGCTGCAGCCGACCGGGCCGCTGCGCCCGGAGGACCTGCGGATGTCCGAGCAGGTCAAGCGCGACAACGACGCACGGGAGAAGGCCGCCAGCTCAGCCTGAGCAGAGTGAGTCCGACCCGGCGAGCCGGATCCTCGGCTCCGCACACCAACTCCGGCCGGCCGCAACGTTGCGGCCGGCCGGAGTTTTGTCTGCAGTGACATGCTGTCGGGATGGGCGAAGGCGGCACCACCTCGAAGGCGGCTCGCATCGGGCTGGAGATACTCGGCTGGTTGCTGTTGGCGGCCGGAATTGCCGCGCTCGTGCTGCCCGGCCCCGGGCTGCTGTTGCTGGCCCTGGGGCTCTGGGTGCTCGCCAAGAACTATCGCTGGGCCGATCGGCTTCTTGATCCGGTCAAACGGGCGGCGTACCGCGGCGCCGCGGAAAGCGTGACGAGCTGGCCGCGGATCGTGCTGTCCACCCTGCTCGCCCTTGGACTCATCGCCATCGGCGTCTTCTGGGGCGTCCGCCCGCCAGCGCCCGGTTGGTGGCCGCTGGAGCAGAAGTGGTGGCTCTTCGGTGGCTGGGGCACCGGCACCTTCCTCATCGCCTCCGGGCTGCTTGCGCTCGGTCTGCTCGGCTGGAGCATGAAGAACTTCCGGTACGGAAAGATGACGCTCGACGAGGTGTACACCGAGCACCACCTCAACGAGCCCCCGCACCGGCGCGATTGAGCCTTGCGACAGCGACTCCCTGGGAATCGACATGTGTTGCGGTGCAGGTCGAGTCCGATGTCAGTGTTCGATGTCAGCGTTCGATGTCAGCGTTCGATGTCAGCGTTCGACCAGTGCCATGTGCTGCTCGTTGTAGCGGTCACCGGCGACCCCGACGCTGGTGGCGACGGCGTTGAGGTCGGACACCTCGTCGGCGGACAGCGCGACGGTCGTTGCCCCGGCGTTCTCCCCGACCCGCTCGATGCGGCGGGTGCCCGGGATCGGCACGATCCACGGCTGCTGGGCCAGCAGCCAGGCCAGGGCGACCTGGCCGGGCGTGGCTTCCTTGTGGCGAGCGAGGTCGGCGACGTGATCGACCAGCGCCTGGTTGGTGGTCCGGTTGTCGGCGCTGAACCGCGGGATCGTGGTCCGCACGTCACCGGACGCGAACTGAGTGGCCTGGTCGACGGTGCCGGTGAGGAAGCCCTTGCCCAGCGGGCTGAACGGAACGAACCCGATGCCCAGTTCGGCCAGGGTTGGCAGTACTTCGGGTTCCGGGTCACGGGTCCACAGTGAGTACTCGCTCTGCACCGCGGCGACCGGATGCACGGCGTGGGCGCGGCGGATCGTGCCCGCCGCCGCCTCGGACAGCCCGAAGAACCGGACCTTGCCGGCCGCGACCAGTTCGCTGACGGCGCCGGCAACGTCCTCGATCGGTACTGCCGGGTCGACCCGGTGCTGGTAGAAGAGGTCGAGGCTGTCCACCCCGAGCCGTTGCAGGGAGGCGTCGGCGACCCGTTTGATCTGCTCCGGCCGGCTGTTGAGTCCCACCGACTTGCCGTCCTCGATCTGCCAGCCGAACTTGGTGGCGATGACGACCCGGTCCCGCAGCGGCGCGAGGGCCTCACCGACCAGTTCTTCGTTGACGTACGGGCCGTAGACCTCGGCGGTGTCGAAGAAGGTGACGCCCAGGTCGACCGCGCCGCGCAGCACGCCGATCATGTCCTGCCGGCTGCCCGGGTTCGGGCCGTAGCTCTGCGACATTCCCATGCAGCCCATGCCGATGGCCGAGACCTCGAGTCCCTGGCCCAACGTGCGAGTGTGCATTGGCGCTCCTGGGTTGCGGAATCCGCAGTTGAAGACTGGTGGGCAGAGATGATCACCGCGCGCTTCTGGTTCTCCACAAATCGTAAGACTGGCAACGCTTGTCGGCGACCTGGTCCGGGTGAAGACTGATCCGGTGAGCCAGGGCCAGCAGGCGAGCCGGACGGCCGCCGGAGTCGCCTGGTTGCGGGCCGCTCACCAGGTCGTCGACAACCCGCCGCGCATTCTCGATGACCCGGTCGCACCCGCCCTGTTCGGCGACGCGGCCGGTCACCTGGCCGAGCGCGGGCCCGAGTTGTCCTCCCCCGGCGCCCTGGCGCTCCGGGCACAGGTGTTGCTGCGCAGCCGTTTTGCCGAGGATCAGTTGGCGGTGGCGGTGAGTCGCGGGGTCGGCCAGTACGTCATCCTCGGTGCCGGGTTCGACACCTTCGGCTACCGCCAACCGGGCTGGGCGCGGACGCTGCGGATCGTCGAGGTCGACCAGCCCGCGAGCCAGCAGGACAAGCGTCGACGCCTCGCCGATGCCCGCATCGTGCCGCCGGAGAACCTGACCTTCGCGGCGGTGGACTTCCGCGCACAATCCCTGATCGACGAACTGGCCAGGACCGGTGTCGACGTCGCGGTCCCGACCTTCTTCTCCTGGCTCGGCGTGTCCATGTACCTCACCCGGGACGCGGTTGACGACGTGTTCCGCACCGTCGCGTCCTTCCCGCCGTCCAGCGAGCTGGTCTTCACCTTCGCCCGGCCGCGGCCGCCGGGCATCCCCACCGCCAACTCGATCGTCGAGCGGGCCGCCGCGGTCGGCGAACCCTGGCTGACGTTCTTCGAGCCCGACGGAGCTGGCCGACGTCCTGCGGCGCGCGGGGTTCTCCTCGGTGGCCTTCCTGACCCGGCAGCAGGCCGAGCGGTATTTCACCGGCCGCAGCGACGCGCTGCGCACTCCGCGGCGGGTCAGTATCGCCACCGCGACGGTCTGACCGTGCTGATGACCGGCCGGGCGTGATTGTCCAAGACCGCCCTTGCGGCGCCGTCTACGGTCGGCACCATGACCGACATCTCCGATCGCTATCGCAGGCTTTCCACGGAATTCACCCGACGCGTCGACGCCGTTCCCGCCGACCGCTGGGACAGCCCATCACCCTGCGAGGAGTGGAACGCCCGGCAGGTGCTGCAGCACGTCATCGACAGCCACGTGAACATGCCGAAGTACGGCGGGGTGACGGTGACGCTGAACAAGTCCGTCGATGACGACCCGCGGGCGGCCTGGCTGGAGGCACGCGAGACGATGCAGGGCCTGCTGGAGGATCCGGCCAGGGCCGGCGCGGGATACGACGGCATGTTCGGCCGTACCAGCGTGCAGCAGACGGTCGACACGTTTCTCGGATTCGACCTGCTCGTCCACGGGTGGGACATCGCCCGGGCCACCGGTCAGGACGAGACGCTGCCGGCGGACGAGGTGCACCGCGTCTACGCCGATGCCTCCAACCTGGCCGGCAATCTGCGGTTGGGCGGGGTCTGCGGGCCCGAGGTCGCGGTACCGGCCGACGCCAGCGAGCAGGACCGGCTGTTGGGTCTGCTGGGGCGCACACCCTGATTCAGCGACGGATTGGGCGGCCTGATCAGCGACTGACGCCGGCGTGGAGGCACCACGGCAGTACCACGGACGTGGTTGTTCAGAGCCGGTCGGCACTCGCGCGACTAAAGTGAGCCTCACCATACTCAAGGTGCTGCCACTCGTTGGGTTCTCGACTACCCTGGCGCTAACCGCGAGATACCCTCAGCGTTCGGAGTTTCCATGCCCCTTCCCCTTTCCCTTCGACACCGGGCGGGCGCCGTGTGCCCGGCCGCATCCGTCCTGCTGGGGAAGGCGGCATGACGGCCACCGCCGACCGCATCCCGTCCGGGCCCGAGGGCCTGCAGACCCGCCTGCTGCACGAGTTGGAAAGCGTGGTCGAGGAGAACCTCAACCGGCACATGGCGATCGCCAAGGACTGGCAGCCGCACGACTACATCCCGTGGAGCCGCGGCCGGGACTTCGCGTTCCTGGGCGGCGAGGACTGGGTGCCGGAGGATTCGCCGCTGGACCCGGTGGCCAAGACCGCGATGGTCGTCAACCTGCTCACCGAGGACAACCTGCCGTCCTACCACCGGGAGATCGCCACCCGGTTCAGCCGGGAGGGTGCCTGGGGTCAGTGGGTCGGCCGGTGGACCGCCGAGGAGGGCCGGCACGGCATCGCCCTGCGCGACTACCTGGTGGTCACCCGCGGCGTCGACCCGGTCAAGCTCGAGGCACTGCGGATGGAGCACATGACCGCCGGTTACGACTCCGGCGAGAAGACCGCGCTGCAGGCCGTCGCCTACGTCTCGTTCCAGGAACTGGCCACCCGGGTTTCGCACCGCAACACCGGCGCTGCCACCGGCTGCCCGGTGGCCGAGCAACTCCTGGGCCGGATCGCGCAGGACGAGAACCTGCACATGATCTTCTACCGGAACCTGGTGTCGGCAGCGCTCGACCGGGCCCCGGACGCGACGATGTCCGCGATCCGCGACGAGGTCGTCGGGTTCACCATGCCGGGTGCCGGGATGACCGACTTCCAGCGCAACTCCGTCACCATCGCCAAGGCCGGCATCTACGACCTGCGACTGCACCACGACGCCGTCATCCAACCGGTGCTGAAGTACTGGAAGGTCTTCGACCGGGACGACTTCGGGCCCGAGGGCGAGAAGGCCCGCGAGGAGCTCTCGGACTTCCTGGTCGGGCTGGACGCCCAGGCCAGCCGGTTCGTCGAGCAGCGCGACCGGATGCGCGCCAGGGAAGCCGCCCGCGCCGCCAAGTAGGCGGAGCGACAGATCGGACGACTGAACCGAGGCTCACCCGTCGACGGCCGCCGGTTGGGATCGATAGGCACGCCAGCCGCCCCGATCGGAGATGTCGACCAGGTCGGCGGCGCCCAGGATCTCGCTGCGCAGCACCACCGCCAGCGCGGCTTGGCCGTCGGCCAGTTCGATCACGCTCAGCTCCAGCTCCGCGGGTTCCGCGGGGATGAACTGGTCGCGGATGGTGGTCAACGGGACGTCGTACAGCTCGCCGGGGACGGACACTCCGCCCTGCTCGACCGGCCACAGGGCCGGGAACCGGTCGCCGACCGAGAAGAACCGGTATTTCGGCGCGGTGTGCACGTACCCGATGAACGGGTGCTCTGCGATGGTGTGATGCACGGCGCCGCCGCGCATTCCCTCACCGTTGACGAACAACGGAATGCTGCTGGACATTGACTGCCTCCTTGGGTCGGCCGCTGGTGACGTCAGCGGGTCGCGGTCTCGCGGACGGGGCCGAGCACGAGCTCGACGTCGATGTTGTTGCGGGTCGCCTTGGAGTACGGGCAGCGCTGGTGGGCCTGCGCCAGCAGCTGCTCGCCCTGTTCCCGGGAGAGTCCCGGGCAGGTCGGCGGTGATGGTGACCGCCAGCGAGAACGCGCCGGCGTCCTTGATCAGCCCGACGCTGACGGCCACCTCCGAGCCGGCCAGGGTGATGCCCTCGCCGCGGGCGACCACCTTCAGCGAGGAGTGGAAACATCCGGCGTAGCCGGCGGCGAAGAGCTGTTCGGGATTCGTCGCGCCGCCGGGTCCGCCCTGTTCCTTCGGGGTCGCCAGGTCGACGTCGATCATTCCGTCGGTGGTGCGGGAGTGACCGTTGCGGCCGTCGCCGGTGGAGACAGCGGTGGTGCGGTAGACCTCGGGCATGTCGTGTCAGTCCTGTCGATGTCGTGATGAACGGTGTCGGGGGTCAGGCCAGTCGCCGCCGCCCGCTCAGGGATTGTCGATAGCGCGCCGCGTAGGCCGGCAGGGTGAGGAAGTCGGCGAACTCCTGTTCCACCGCGACCTGTTCGAAGACCTCCCGGGCGAGCTCGAACCTGCTTGCGGCGTAGGCGTTCTCGCCGATCTCCGTGGCGATCGCGGCCAGCTCCTCGGCGACGATGGCGCGGACCAGGTCGGCGGTGACGGTCCGGCCGGTGTCCAGCCGGCTCTCGTTGTGCACCCATTGCCACACCTGGGATCGGGAGATCTCCGCGGTGGCCGCGTCCTCCATCAGGTTGTGGATGCCGACGGCGCCGTTGCCGCCGAGCCAGGCCTCCAGGTAGCGCAGGGCCACCTCGATGTTGGTGCGCAACCCGGCCTCGGTGACCTCGCCCGGCACCGACGCGACGTCCAGCAACTGCGCCGCGGTGACGGCGACGTCGTCGCGCCGCCGGTCCAGTTGGTTGGGCCGGTCACCCAGCACCCGGTCGAAGACCTCCTGGCAGACCGGCACCAGGTCGGGGTGCGCGACCCAGGAGCCGTCGAACCCGTCCCTGGCCTCGCGTTCCTTGTCCTGGCGCACCTTGGCGATCGCCCGTTCGTTGACCTCGGGGTCGCGGCGGCTGGGGATGAACGCCGCCATCCCGCCCATCGCGAACGCGCCGCGGCGGTGGCAGGTGGCGACCAGCAGGTCCGTGTAGGCGCGCATCATCGGTGCCGTCATCGTCACCGCGGCGCGGTCGGGCAGCACGAAGGCAGGTCCGGCGTCCCGGAAGTACTTGATGACACTGAACAGGTAATCCCACCGACCGGCGTTCAGCCCGCTGGCGTGATCCCTGAGCTCGTAAAGGATCTCGTCCATCTCGAACGCGGCCGGGATGGTCTCGATCAGCACCGTCGCCCGGACCGTGCCGTACTCGATGCCCAGCCGCTCCTCGGCGAAACCGAACACGTCGTTCCAGAGCCTCGCCTCCAGATGACTCTCCATCTTCGGCAGGTAGAAATACGGGCCGCTGCCGCGGTTGATCAATTCCTTGGCGTTGTGGAAGAAGTACAGCCCGAAATCGACCAGCGCGCCGACGGCCGGTGCGCCGTCGACGAGCAGGTGCCGCTCGTCGAAATGCCACCCCCGGGGACGCGCCACGATCACCGCCAGCGGTCGGTCCTGCGCCAGCCGGTACTGCTTGCCGTCCGGGGAGGTGAATTCCAGCCGCCGGCGGACCGCGTCGTACAGCGTCACCTGGCCGCCGACGACGTTCGACCAGTGCGGGGTGTTCGCGTCCTCCAGATCGGCCAGCCAGACCTTCGCGCCGGAGTTCAGCGCGTTGATCGCCATCTTCGGCTCCGGCGGCCCGGTGATCTCCACCCGCCGGTCGGCAAGGTCGGCCGGGGCGGGCGCCACCACCCAGTCCGCCGCCCGGACCTGGCTGGTGTCGGGCAGGAAATCCAGCCGTCCGGTGCGGGCCGCTTCCGCCCGTCGTTGCCGGCGTCGGGCGAGCAACTCGTCGCGGCGGGCGCCGAAACGTCGCTGCAGCTCCGCCACGAACGTCAACGCGTCGTGGGTGAGGATCTCGGCCGACCGGGGTACGGCCGGGCCGCTGACCTCGACGGACCGCCTGTCCGTGCCGGAGTCGGTCATCGGCCCTCTCCCGACGTGGTGGCGGCGGTGCCGGTGAGTTGTCGGATCGCGGCCGCGACGGCAGGTGCGACAGCCGGGTCGAAGACGCTGGGCACGATGTAGCTCGGGTTGAGTTCGTCCGGGCTTACCGCGTCGGCGATGGCCTCGGCGGCGGCGATCAGCATGTCCTGGGTGATGTCCGTGGCGCCGCTGTCCAGCAGCCCGCGGAAGAACCCGGGAAAGGCCAGCACGTTGTTGATCTGGTTGGAGAAGTCACTGCGCCCGGTGGCGACCACCGCCGCATGCTCGCGGGCGGCCATCGGGTCGACCTCGGGCACCGGGTTGGCCAGCGCGAACACGATGGCACCGTCGGCCATCGTGGCGATGTCCGAACCCTGCAGCAGGTTCGGCGCCGACACTCCGATGAACACGTCGGCGCCCTTGAGCACGTCGGCCAGCGAACCGGTCAGCTGCTCCGGGTTGGTGTTGTGCTGCAACCAGCGGCGCATGTCGTCGCGGGCCTCGCTGCCAGGGTGGACCGCGCCGTTGCGGTCGCAGCCGACGATGTTGGTGGCGCCCTGCGCCTGCAGCAGCTTGATGATGGCGGTGCCGGCGGCGCCCACCCCGGACACCACGATGCGCACCTCGGCGAGCGTCTTCCCGGTCACTCGCAACGCATTTCGCAGGGCGGCGGCCACCACGATGGCGGTGCCGTGCTGATCGTCGTGGAACACCGGGATGTCCAGCATCTCGCGCAACCGGGCCTCGATCTCGAAACACCGTGGTGCGGCGATGTCCTCGAGATTGATGCCGCCGTACACGGGGGCGATGGCGGCAACGATCTCAACGATCTTGTCGGTGTCCTGGGTGTCCAGGCAGACCGGCCACGCATCGACGCCGGCGAACTGCTTGAACAGCGCGGCCTTTCCCTCCATCACCGGCAGTGCCGCGGCCGGCCCGATGTTGCCAAGACCCAGCACCGCGGAGCCGTCGGTGACCACTGCCACGGTGTTCCGCTTGATGGTCAGCCGTCGCGCGTCGGCGGGGTTCTCCGCGATCGCCAGGCACACCCGGGCTACCCCGGGCGTGTAGGCCCGGGACAGGTCGTCGCGGGTTCGCAGCGAGACCTTCGGGGTGACCTCGATCTTGCCGCCAAGGTGGATGAGGAAGGTGCGGTCGCTGACCTTTCGCACGGTGAACCCGGCCGGCTCACCAAGGGCTGCGGTGATCCGCTCTGCGTGCTGCTGGTCCGTGGCATCGCAGGTGACGTCGACGACCATGGAATCGTGGTGGGACTCCACCACGTCCAAGGCGGTCAGCGAACCGCCGGCGCGGGTCACCGCCGTGGTCAATTGACTGGTCGCGTCGGTTGACGTCGGGCATTGCACCCGCACCGTCACCGCATAGCCAGGACTGGTCGATGGCATTGCTTCTCCTTCTAGCGCTCGTCGGGGTTCTTGCTGGGCGTTTCCGGGCTGGGCGTTCCCGGGCTGGGCGTTTCCGGGCTGGGCGCATCCGGGTTGGGCGTTTCCGGGCCGTGCGGGGCATGCCGACCTGGCTGGTATTCCGGCGTGACACCGGGGGCCGGGCCGTCCGCGAAAATCGGTGCCGCATTGTCCTTCCGGCCGAGCACGTTGAACAGGATGTTCAACAAGACAGCGGTGACCGCGGCCGCACTGATACCGGAATCGAAAATGGTCTGGAACCAACTGGGGAACTCGTCGTAGAAGTCCGGCACGGCAATGGGAATGATGCCCATGCTGATCGACAGGGCCACGATGACCAGGTTCTGGTTGCCCTCGTAATGCACCGCGGACAGGCTGCGGATGCCGCTGGCCGCGACGGTGCCGAACAACGCCAGACCTGCACCACCCAGCACCGGCAACGGCAGCGCCGCAATGATCGCCCCGACCTTGGGGAAAAGGCCCAGCACCAACAGGATCCCACCGCTGACCGCGACGACGAACCGGCTCTTGATGCCGGTCAGCGCGACCAGCCCGACGTTCTGCGCGAAGGCGCTGACCGGGAACCCGTTGAGTAGACCGCCGGACACCGCCGTCGACAGCGTGTCCGCGCGCAGCCCGTTCGCCACGGTCTTCCGGTCCGCCGGTCGGCCCACCACGACGCCGATGGCCAGCAGATCCGCGGTGGTCTCGGTCATGATCACCAGCATCACGATGATCATGGACACGATGGCGGCCGCCTCGAAGGTCGGTGCGCCGAAATGGAACGGGGTGGAAATCGCGAAGCCCTGCGCCTCCGACACCGGCGCGAAGTTCACCTTCCCGAAGATCGCCGCGACCACCCCGCCGGCCAGCAGGCCGATCAGGATCGCGATCCGGGAGAAGAACCCCGGCAGGAAACGGTAGATGAGCAGGATGATGCCCAGGGTGATGGCGGCGAGCCCGATGTTGGACAGCGACCCGTAGTCCGGAGTGCCGACGCCGCCGGCCGCCCATTTCATCGCGACCGGGAGCAGCGAGATCCCGATGACGGTGATCACCGAACCGGTGACGACCGGCGGGAAGAACCGCAGCAACCTGGAGAACACACCGCTGAGCGCGAAGCCGACGGCGCCGGCGATCACAATGGCGCCGAAGATGGCCCGCAGGCCCGCGGTCCCGCCGCCCGCCGCGGCCCCGATGGCCAGCATGGACCCCACCGCCGCGAACGAGGTGCCCTGCACGATCGGCAGTTTCGCGCCGACCCAGCGCACGCCGAGGGTCTGCAGCAGAGTCGCGAGGCCGGAGATCAGCAACGTCGCGGCCAACAGGTACGACAGGTCGGCGAACGACAGCTTCATCGCGCTGCCCACGATCAACGGGACCGCGACCACCCCGGCGTACATGCTCATCACGTGCTGCAGCCCGTACACCAGCATCGAGCCGGGCTTGAGCACCTCATCGACCGGGTGGGTGGTGTCGTCGAAGACCGCGAGCTGATCTCCGCCGCCCTGAGCCGGTTGCGCGTTGTTGGTCATGGTCATGACCATCCCTGACCCGGGTCGAAGGCCAAACCTGGGGACGGGGCGTCATCGTTGTGCACGGTGCCCTCGATGAATCCATAGGGCCGGTCGTCCGCGTGGAACACCTCGTTGGGGTTGTCCAGCCCGAAGGGCCGGAGGTCCACCACGAAATGGTGTTTGTTGGGCAGCGAGAAACGCACCTCGCCGATTTCCGGCTGCTGATCGATCATCGCCTCCCCCATCGCGAACATGGTCTGCTGCAAGGCGAGGCTGTGGTGCCCGGCGAAGACGTCGCTCATCGTGGCCAGCGCGTTGTCATAGGACTTGCCCCAGTCCACGTCGTTCTGGGTGTGCCACCACTGGCTGGTCACCGACGTGGCCATCACCCGGTCATGAGTGGGCTGCAGGGTGGTGTACCGATCCTGCAGGTAGCCGAAGAACTCCGAATCCGTGGTCTTCAGGACCACATAGTCCTTCACCCCGGAGACCACCCACAGGTCGGTGCCGTCGTAGGTCACGGTGGCCGTTCGGACCAGCCCGCCATCCCGGGCGAACGCATGCGGATGCGGCGAACCGTTGTGGCTCAACCGGTTCCACGGATAAGCCTCGAGCTTGATCCGTACCCGGCCGACCGGCTCGACGTCGTCGACGAAGTGCCGGGCCAGCGCGACACCGAAGGACTCCGGCTGGCGGGCGGCCTCACCGTGCTCCTTGGCGAACGCGTTCACCGTGTTCTTCGTCGCGTCCGTCGTCAGACAGTTCGCATTGTCACCGGTCAGGTGAATGTCGGCGAAATCGCCGCTCAACGCAACGCTGACGTTGTAGTCGACGATCTCATGCGGATCGGAATCGCGGAAAACACGGACGACCCGTGTTTCCGCCTTGCCGTACTGGTTGTGCCCTAGCGTGACGCTCACGTTTTCAGCTCCCCTGGTGAAATAGGCCAACAGCGACAACGAACACTGGAAGGCGATGCCGGCCGGCGATCGGTGGCGTCAGCGCAGCTGACCGTCGGTCTCGCATCGTGGAAGTATGTTGTTACGATGTGAAACTACTGAGCCAACTCGTGGGTGTCAACAGTTTGTTGAACAGGGTGTGGATATATCTCGGCGCCGTCGCGGATCGGCGAGTGCGCGGCCATCGGTGCGGACGGGCGGCGGGTGAGCGATGCCGGGCCCCGAGGGAGGGTCACCAGCTGCGGCGCACCGCGGCCTTGGTCCCGGTCACCAGGCTCTGCGCCGGCACGTCGTCGGCCACGACGGCGCCGGCGGCGATCACCGAATCACGCCCGATGCTGACGCCGGGCAGGATGGTGGCGCCCGCGCCGATCCACACGTTCTCGGCGACGTCGATCGGCCCGCCGGTCAGCCACACCCGCCGGTCCTCGGTGTCGACCGGGTGGCCCACGGTGATGAACATGGCTCGCGGGGCGACCATCACGCCCGCACCGAGCCGGATGCCGGCGTAGTCCAGGAACGTGCACCCCTGGTTGATGAACACCCGCTCCGCGAGGTCCAGATTCAAGCCGTGGTCGGTGTAGAACGGCGGGAAGATCGTCACCCGCTCCGGCACCGGCCGCCCCAGGATCAGCTCGAGCAACTCCGCCCTGCCGGCCTCGTCCTCGAACGGGAGCAGGTTGAGGCGCGAGGTCAGCGCGGTGACCCTGAGCACCCTTTCCGACATCGCCTGGAACCCGGGGCTGTGGATACGCAGGAGAAGGCCGCTGGGCATCTCAGCATGATCTACCAGCCGACCGCGCCGGACCGCTACCGGGTGCGGGCCACCACGAAACCGGCGAGGGAGGCGAGCGCGTCCCGCGACGGTGATCCCGGCAGCAGCTCCAGCTCCGCTTCGGCGGCGGCCGCGTACCCGCTCAAGGTGTCCCTGGCCGTGGCCAGCCCCGCCGAGCAGCGCAGCAGCTCGACCGCTTCGGCCACCTCGTGCTCGGTGGTGATCGGACCGGAGACCAGTTCGCGGAGCCGCGGGTCGGCGGCCGGGTCCGCCAGCGTGTACAGCGCCGGCAGGGTGCGCACACCTTCGCGCAGGTCCGTACCGGGTGTCTTGCCGGAGTCGTCGGAGACGATGTCGATGATGTCGTCGGAGATCTGGAACGCCATGCCGACGGCACGTCCGTACCGGCGCAGCGCGGCGATCTCGTGCGTCCTCGGCGCCGGAGAACATCCCGGCGTACCGGGCGCAGGTGTCGATCAGCGAGGCGGTCTTCTCGTCCAGCACGGTGAGGTGGTGCCGGATCGGGTCGTCACCGGGCCGCGGGCCGACGGTCTCCCGGGTCTGCCCGGTGACCAGCTCGGCGAAGGTCTCGGCGATGATCCGCACCGCATCCGGGCCGAGCCCGGCGACCAGCCGTGACGCGTGCGCGAAGAGGAAATCACCGGTCAGGATCGCGATCGAGTTGTCCCAGCGAGCGTTGGCCGACTTCGCTCCGCGGCGCAGATCGGCCTCGTCCATCACGTCGTCGTGGTAGAGCGTCGCCAGGTGGATCAGCTCGACGACCGCGGAGGCGACGACCACGTCCTCGGACTGCGGCCGCGGCCCGATCCCGGCGGCGACCAGGGTGAACAGCGGCCGGAACCGCTTGCCGCCGGCGTGCATCAGGTGCCCGGCGGCCTCGGTGACGAAGTCGAAGTCGCTGATGAGTTCGCGCTCGAGCAGCTCCTCGACCCGGGCGAGGCCGTCGCTCACCCGTGCCGAGAGATCGGCGTCGGCGAGTTCGATGCCGGTCAGCATGGTCGGGGCGTTCACATCGCCGACTGTATGTCAGGATTCGGCCCACCCGGACCGACCAATGGGATGATGATTCCCACTGTGGGGTCGCCGGCCACCGAGATCGTCACGACAGCAGCGGGATCGGGACGGTCAGCAGGTCGAGCACCGGACCGGGATACAGCCCCAGCCCGAGGGTGATCACCACCGCCACGGTGATCACGATGACCGTCAGGATGCCCGGCACGACCACGTACGGTGCGTCCAGCGGCGGCCCGCGACCGGCCGTCCGGCGTCAGCTCGCCCACCTCGACCGCCGGGTCGGAGAAGTACATGACCACGACGATCCGCAGGTAGAAGAACGCGGTGACGGCGGTGGCCACCATGGCGATGACGACCAGCCAGCCGTAGCCGGCCTGCATCCCCGCGGTGAACACGCTCAGCTTGGCGATGAAGCCGGCGGTGAGCGGGATCCCGGCGAAGGACAGCAGGAACAGGCTCATCGAGGCCGCCAGCACCGGCGAGCGTTTGGCCAGCCCGGCCCAGTCGGAGACGTGCGAGGCCTCGCCGTCGCCCTTGCGCACCACCGTCAGGATGGCGAACGCGCCGATGGTCGCCATGCCGTAGGTGAGCAGGTAGAACATCGTCGCCGAGGCGCCCTGCTCGGACATCGCCAGCACGCCGAGCAGGATGAAGCCCGCGTGCGCGACCGAGGAGTACGCCAGCATCCGCTTCATGTCGGTCTGGGTGATCCCGATGACCGAACCGATGACCATCGACGCGGCGGCGATGATGGCCACCACCGGCTGCCAGGTCCAGGTCATCGGCTGCAGCGCCGAGAAGCACACCCGGAGCATCGCGGCGAACGCGGCCACCTTGGTGCAGGAGGCCATGAACGCGGTGACCGGGGTCGGTGCGCCCTGGTAGACGTCCGGGGTCCACAGGTGGAACGGGCCGACCGACGCCTTGAACAGCAGGCCGACGATGACCAGCGCGATCCCGCCGAGCAGCAGCGCGTCGCTGGTGCCGCCGGCCCTGGACTGCTCGGCGATGGCGTCGAACCTGGTGGAACCGGAGTAGCCGTACAGCAGCGCCAGCCCGTAGACGAAGATCGCCGAGGTGAAGGCGCCGAGCAGGAAGTACTTGACCGCGGCTTCCTGGGAGATCAGCCGGCGCCGGCGGGCCAGCCCGCACAGCAGGTACAGCGGCAGCGAGAGCACCTCGAGGGCGACGAACAGCGTCACCAGGTCCGCGGCGGCCGGGAACACCATCATCCCGCCGACCGCGAACAGCGTCAGCGGGAAGACCTCGGTCTGCATGGGCGCGGCGACCTGGGTGGCCACCCGGTCACGGGGCGAGCCGACGTTGGCGGCCGCCTGGCTGACGAACGCGCCACCCGGCTCGGACACCTTGTCGGCCATCATCAGCACCGACGGGATGGCCAGCACCAGCAGCACGCCCCACATCACGTAGGTGCCGGCGTCCACCGCCACCGCGCCGCTGAACGTCACGGCGTAGTCGTCGTTGACCGCGCCGTAGACGGTCCAGGCCAGCGCGGCACCGATCGCCACGATGCCCAGCACGACCTGGGTCGGGTACCGCACGGAACGCGGCAGGAACGCCTCCACCAGGATCGCCAGGCACGCCCCGCCGAGCACGATCAGCATCGGCATCAGCACGCCGAAGTCGATCGGCGGCACGACGATCGGGTCGGTCGGGGCCGCGCTCGACCGCGGCGAGCACGCTGAGGGCGCTCACTGTCCACCTCCGACGGACGGGGCGGCGGCCGGCGGCACCGGATCGGTGAACCCGACGTCGACCATGGTGCGCTGCGCGGTCGGGTTGATCACGTCCAGCACCGGCTGCGGGTAGACGCCGAGCAGGATGATCAGCGCGACCAGCGGGGTCAGCACGGCGATCTCCCGGCCGGTCAGGTCACCGAACTTGGCGCGGACCGCGGCCGTTCTGGAGTGCGGCGCGGGGTGCCCCGACTCGTCGGGATCGGCTGTCGTGCGCCGGGGGCGACCTGCCTCGATCGCGGCGGCGCTGGGCTGAGCCCGCCGATCCACCGGGCCCGGTCGGCCCGCCGACCGTCACCGGGCACCCTGGTGTCCAGCCCGAAGTCCTCGCCGAGCACGCCGACGCCCCTGATCGGGCCGAACATGGTGCGCTGGAAGACCCAGAGCATGTACACCGCGGCGAGCACGATGCCGATGGTGGCGATCACCGCCCAGCCCGGGTAGCGGGTGAAGGTGCCGATCAGCACCAGGAACTCGGAGATGAACGAGTTGGTGCCCGGCAACGCGACGGTGGCCAGCGACGCGACCAGGAACATGCCGCCGAGCAGCGGCGCCACCTTCCAGACCCCGCCGTAATCGCCGATCAGCTTGGATCCGCCGCGGGCGGCGAGCATGCCGACCACGATGAACAGCAGCCCGGTCGCGATGCCGTGGTTGACCATGTACAGCGCGGCGCCGGCGATCGACTGGGTGGTGAACGCGAAGACGCCGAGCGCGATGAAACCGAAGTGCGCGATCGAGGTGAACGTCACGAACCGTTTGAGATCGCTCTGACCGGCGGCGACGATCGCGCCGTAGATGATGCCGATGACCGCCAGCAGGATGATCAGCCACGCCAGCTTGGCGCTCGCCGCGGGCAGCAGCGGCAGGCAGATCCGCAGGAATCCGAAGGTGCCGACCTTGTCCAGCACGCCGACCAGCAGCGTGCCGGCGCCCACCGGTGCCTCGGCACCGGCGTCGGGCAGCCAGGTGTGCAGCGGCACCAGCGGCGCCTTGATGGCGAACGCGATCGCGAACCCGGCGAAGATCCACATCTGGGTGGACTCGGGGATCTGGCTGGAGATGGAGCGCAGCGCCTCCCAGTCGAAGGTGCCGCGACGGCAGCACGTTGCCCGATGCCACGTACAGGCCGATCACCGAGGCCAGCATCAGCAGGCCGCCGAGCAGCGAGTACAGGAAGAACTTGGTCGCCGCATACGCCCGGCGGACGCCGCCGAACGCCCCGATGAGGAAGTACATCGGGATCAGCATGACCTCGAACATGACGTAGAAGACGAACACGTCGGTGGCCGCGAAGACCCCGATCATCGCCGCCTGCAGCACCAGGAGCAGCGCGAAGTAGCCGCCGATGGTCCGGCCGGCCGGGAGCTTCTCCTCCCAGGAGGCGCCGAGCACGATCGGCACCAGCACGGCGATCAGCGCGATCATCGTCAGCGAGATGCCGTCCACGCCGAGGGAGAAGCTGACCCCGAACGACGGGATCCAGTCGACCGAGAAGACCTGCTTGAACGGTGCGGCGGCGGCCTCGACGGCCGGGTTGGCGTCCATCGACGTGCGGTAGGCCACCCACAG
Organism: uncultured Actinomycetota bacterium; assembly: GCA_963709895.1. Classification (GTDB taxonomy): domain Bacteria; phylum Actinomycetota; class Actinomycetes; order Mycobacteriales; family Nakamurellaceae; genus Nakamurella. The sequence continues at coordinate 159,422 of CAVPYD010000031.1, forward strand.
CGCGATCACCACGCCGAGCTCGACGATCGAGAAGCCCAGCGCGGTCAGCTTGACCGTCTTGGCCGGCGCGCCGGACATCCCGGCCACCACCACGGCCCCGGCCAACGGCAGCAGCAGCAGGATCGGCAGGTACAGAGAGTTGGTCATCGCTGGGCTCCCCCGGTTGACAGCACAGTCGAACGGTCAGTCCGGGTGGTCACGCGAACCTCACCAACAGCAGCAGCAGGATGACGACGAGGGTGCCGGCGAACATGGACAGCGCATAGGACCGGACATAGCCGTTCTGCCAGTGCCGCCATCGGCCGGACAGCCCGCCCAAGGTGGCGGCCAGGCCGTTCACCGCACCGTCGATGCCCTTGGCGTCGGCGTAGACGGACGCGCCGGTCAGCCAGATGCCGGGCCGGGCGAACAGCGTCTCGTTGATGGCGTTGCCACCGACATCCGCCCTGGCCAGCGCGACCACCGGGCTCACCGGCATCGGCGCGCGTCACCGGACCGGGCGCCGGCCGATGATCCAGTAGGCGATGAACACGCCGACCGCGACGACGGCCAGCGTGGCCAGCGTGATGACGACCGGCGCGACGGCGGCTCGGGCTCCTCGTACGGGCCGACGGACGGCGCCAGCCAATCGGCCAACCGGTTGTTGATCGCCAGGAACGCGCCGGCACCCACCGAGCCGATGGCCAGGATGATCATCGGCACGGTCATCACCAGCGGCGACTCGTGCGGGTGGTAGTCGCGGCCGTCGGTGGACTTGAGTTCCTTCCAGCGCGGCTCGCCGAAGAAGGTCATGATCATCAACCGGGTCATGTAGAACGCGGTGATGCCGGCGCCGATCAGCGCCGCGGAGCCGAGCAGCCAGCCCTCGGCGCCTTCGGCGGCGAAGGCCGCCTCGATGATCGGGTCCTTGGCGTAGAAGCCGTCGAACAGCGGGAACCCGATGATCGCCAGGTACGCGGCAGCTCATCGTCACAGAAGGTGATCGGCAGCTTCGACGGGCCAGCCCGCCGTACCGGCGCATGTCCACGTCGTCGTTCATCGCATGCATGATCGAGCCGGCGCCGAGGAACAGCCCGGCCTTGAAGAAGCCGTGGCAGAGCAGCAGCAGGATGCCCAGCGCATACGACCCGGCGCCGAGCCCGACGGCCAGGAACATGTAGCCGATCTGCGAGACGGTCGAGTACGCCAGCACCTTCTTGATGTCGTCCTTGGCGCAGCCGCCGATGCAGCCGACCAGCAACGTCACCGTGCCGATGATCGCGACCACCAGGCCGCCGTCGGAGGTCAGGTCGTAGATCGGCGAGCACCGGGCGATCAGGTACACGCCCGCGGTGACCATGGTCGCCGCGTGGATCAGCGCGGAGACCGGGGTCGGGCCCTCCATGGCGTCGGGCAACCACGCCTGCAGCGGGACCTGGCCGGACTTGCCGCAGGCGCCGAGCAGCAACAGCAACGCGATCACCGTGACGGTGCCCGGGGACTGCTCGGCCAGCGTGCCGATCCGGTCGAAGACGCCGGTGAACGAGACCGTGCCCATCTCCTTGAACATCAGGAAGATGGCCAGCGCCAGCCCGACGTCGCCGACCCGGTTCATGATGAACGCCTTCTTGGCGGCGGTGGCCGCGGCCGGGCGGTTCGACCAGAACCCGATCAGCAGGTACGACGCCAGGCCGACGCCCTCCCACCCGCCGTACAGGGTGACGAAGGAGTTGCCCAGCACCAGCAGCAGCATGGCCGCGACGAACAGGTTCATGTACGCGAAGAACTTGCGCCGGTCGGGGTCGTGCTCCATGTAGCCGATCGAGTAGATGTGGATCAACGCGCCCACACCGGTGATCAGCAGCACGAAGGTCGCCGACAGCGGGTCGATGAGCAGCCCGAAGTCGATGTTCAACGACCCGGACTGGATCCAGGTGAAGATCGGCACCTCGTGCACCCGATCGCTCACCGGATCGGACGTCAGCGCGAAGAACACGAACAGGCCCAGCACGAAGGCGGCGATGATGGTGGCGCAGCCGATCAGGTGGCCCACCCGGTCCAGCAGCCGGCCGCCCAGCAGCAGCACGATCGCGCCGGCCAGCGGCAGCGCGATCAGCAGCCACGAGGCGCCGTAGATTCCCGTCACGGTGTGCTTGTCTCCCGGTCAGAACTTGAGCAGGTTCGCGTCGTCGACCGAGGCACTGCGTCGACTCCGGAAGATGGACATGATGATGGCCAGCCCGACGACCACTTCGGCCGCGGCCACGACCATCACGAAGAACGCGAAGACGACGCCGTTCAGGTTGCCCCACATGCTGGAGAAGGTCACCAGCGACAGGTTGACCGCGTTGAGCATCAGCTCCACGCACATGAACACCACGATCGCGTTCTTGCGCACCAGGAATCCGACCGCGCCGATCCCGAACAGCAGCGCCGAGAGCACCAGGTAGTGGTTGGCGCTCATCGCGGCTCACCACCGTCGGTGAGCGGGCCGTCGGTCAGCGCCCGGCTCCGACAGAGTCATCGATGCCGGTATCCGTGCGGTGCGGGTGCTCGGTGGTCTCGATGGCGGTCAGGATGGTGCCGCTCTGGTAGCGGCGGGCCACCCGCTCGCTCTCGGAGAACTCGACCAGCTCGGACACCGATCCCGGCGCGATGGTCCCGTCCGGCAGCAGCGCCGGGGTGGCGTTCGACGATGACGTCGCGAACACGCCGGGGCCGGGCAACGGCGACATCCGGTCCGAGCGCATCCGCTCGTACACCCGCTGCCGCTGGTTCTTGCGCTCACCGGGTGCCCGCTCGATGTGGGTGAGCACCATGGCGCCGGTCGCCGCGACGATCAGCAGCGCGCTGGTCAGCTCGAACGGGAACAGGTAGTCGGTGAACAGCACCGCGGCGATCGAACCGATGGCGCCGCGGTCGGCCTGCGCGCCGGCGAGCCCGACGGTCGGCGTGACGTCCAGCGCCCGCAGCAGGCCGGTGACCACGCAGGGTGACGAACGCGATGCCGACGACCGTGGCGATCATCCGCTGCCCGCGCAGCGGTTCGAAGATCGAGTCGCCCGGCGTCCCGGCCGGTCAGCATCAGCACGAACAGGAACAGCATCATGATCGCGCCGGTGTAGACGATGATCTGCACGAAGCCGAGGAACTGCGCGTCCTGGGTGATGTACAGGCAGCCGAGGCAGAGCATGGTCAGCACCAGCCACAGCGCCGAGTGCACCGCGCCGCGGGACAGCACCATGCCGACCGCGCCGAGCAGGGCCAGCGGCGCCAGGATCCAGAACGCGATCTGCTCGCCACCGGTCTCGGTGGCCGCGTCGGTCGCGGTGTCGGCGACGAGCCTGCGCGGCGGTCAGCAGCGCGCTGCCGGCCAGCCCCGCGATCACGACGGCGCTCCCGTCGGGGTGTGCGCCTCGGCAGCCTGCCGCCCGGCCGGTGGCCGAGCCCGGGCTGCTGGGCCTGCCGCAGCAGCTCCGGCCCGCGGGCGTAGTAGTCGTGCTCGTCACCCAGGCGCATCGGATGCGGCGGCTGCTCCATGCCCGGCAGCAGCGGGGCCAGCAGCATGTCCTTGGTGTAGATCAGCCGCTGCCGGTCGTCGTCGGCGAGCTCGTACTCGTTGGTCATGGTCAGCGAGCGGGTCGGGCAGGCCTCGATGCACAGCCCGCAGCCGATGCAGCGCAGGTAGTTGATCTGGTAGTTCTTCCCGTACCGCTCCCCGGGCGAGAACCGGGCCTCCTCGGTGTTGTCCGCGCCCTCGACGAAGATCGCGTCGGCCGGGCACGCCCACGCGCACAGCTCGCAGCCCACGCACTTCTCCAGCCCGTCCGGATGACGGTTCAGCTGGTGACGGCCGTGGTAGCGCGGGGCCGGCTGGTCGGGGTGCTTCGGGTAGTCCTCGGTGACGACCGGCTTGAACATCGTGGCGAAGGTGACCCCGAATCCCTTGACGGGATCAAGAAATGACATCGCTGCCTCCCGGCGCGTTGGGGGTACGGGCGGCACCGCTGGTCACGGCCGGCCGCAGCGCCCGCTGATCGTCGATGACGCCCACCCGGCGGATCGGCGCGATCGGCACCTGCAGGTCGAGCGGAGGCACCGGGTAGCGGCCGCCGGATTCCGGCACGACGCCGTGATAGCCCGGCGGTCGGGCCAACTCGAGCTCGTCCTCCTGCTCGTCCCGCAGGTCCTGCGCCTCCTGCTCGCGGGAGCGCCGTTGCGGCCACAACACCACCGCGATCAGCAGCAGGGCCAACGGGATGCCGACCCACAGCAACACCTCGACGGTGCTGAAGCCCTGCGAGTTCCGCAGCACCCGGACGGATCCGACCAGCACGATCCAGACCAGCGAGACCGGGATGAGCACCTTCCAGCCGATCGACATGAACTGGTCGTACCGGACCCGCGGCAGGCTGCCGCGGAGCCAGACGAAGACGAACATGAAGACCAGCACCTTGATGAAGAACCAGAGCATGGTCCAGTAGCCCTGGTTGGCCCACGGCAGCAGCGAGAAGGGCCAGGGGGCGCGCCAACCGCCGAGGAACAGGGTGACCGCGATCGCCGAGACGTTGATCATGTTGATGTACTCGGCCAGGAAGAACAGCCCGAACCGCATCGAGGAGTACTCGGTGTTGAACCCGCCGACCAGCTCGCCCTCGGCCTCGGCCATGTCGAACGGCGCGCGGTTGGTCTCCCCCACCATCGAGATGCAGTAGATGATGAACGACACCGGCAGCAGCCAGATGTACCAGCCGGGTTCCTGCTGGTTGACGATCGCGGAGGTGGACAGCGTCCCGGCGTAGAGGAACACCGCGACGAACGACAGGCCCATGGCCACGTCGTAGGAGATCATCTGCGCCGCGGCGCGCAGCCCGCCGAGGATCGGGTACGTCGAACCGGACGCCCAGCCGCCGAGCACGATGCCGTAGACGCCGACCGAGGCCAGCGCCAGCGCGACCAGCACACCCACCGGCGGGTCGGTCAGCTGCAGCGCGGTCTGCTGACCGAACATGCTGACCTCGCCGCCGACCGGGATGATCGAGAAGATCAGGAAGGCCGGGATCGCCGACATCACCGGCGCGGCGATGAAGACGAACTTGTCCGCCCGCGCGGGGATGATGCCCTCTTTGAAGTGCAGCTTCACCGCGTCGGCCAGCGACTGCAGCAAGCCGAACGGCCCGTTGACGTTCGGGCCGGGCCGGTGCTGCATACGGCCGACCACGCGCCGCTCGAACCAGATCGCGAACAGCGTCAGCAGCAGCAGGATGACGAACACCATCAACGCCTTGATGAGCATCAGCCACCAGGGGTCGTCGGAGAGCAGCGGCTGCACCGAACCATCGGGGTCGGGCACGGCGGTATCGGCCAGCAAGCGTGGTCGCGCCCGGGAGTGCGCTCATCAGCGTCCCTTTCCTGCAGCCGCGCCGGTGTCGCCGGCCGCCACCACCTGGACCCGATCGGCGACGTTCGCGCCGAGCCGTCCCGGTGTACCGATGCCATCGATCCGGGCGGGTACCCAGACAACCCCGTCGAGCATCTCGGTCACCGCGACCGGGAGCGTGATCGCACTCGACGGCCCGCGGACGGAGACCAGGTCGCCGTCCCGCACCCCGAGCGCGCGCGGCGTCCGACGCGGACAGCCGGGCCACGTCCGGCCGGGCGGTGCCGGCCAGGTGGGGCTCACCGTCCAGCCCGCGTCCGCCGTCCAGGTTCATCCGCCAGGACGCCAGCACGAACCCGGCTCCCGGCAATGCCCGCCGTGGGACCGCCCGCGAGCTCCCCCGCCGGGCCGAACTCGCGGTCGCCGGTCCACACACCCGAGCCGGGCCATGTCGGCCGCCGCGGCCGCCGGGGTCTGGGTGAACAGGTCGACGTCCATCTCGACACCGAGGGTGTCCAGGATCCGGCCGTCGTCCAGGGTGCCCGCCTGCGGCAGCGCCGCCGCGAACGGCCGGGTCCGGCCCTCCCAGTTGACGTAGGCGCCGGACTTCTCGACCGCGGCCGCGACCGGGAACACCACGTCGGCCAGCTCGGTGAAGGCGCTGGCCCGCAGCTCCAGGCTGACCACGAAACCGGCGCTGGCCACCGCGGCCAGCGCGGCGGCGGGATCGGGCAGGTCGGAGATCTCCACCCCGCCGATCAGCAGCCCGGCCAGTCCGCGCGGCTCGGTCATCGGGATTGTCGGCCGGCTCGCCTTCGGGCACCCCGTCGGCGTCAGAATCGGCAGCCGGCTCTGGAATCCCCACTGCGGCAAGGATTCCGGAGGTATCGCGGCCGGGCGTGGCCGGCAGCGAGGCGCCCCAGGCCCGCTCCACCTCGGCGCGCGCCGCGGGATCGGACACCGGCCGGCCACCGGGCAGCAGGTTGCCGAGCGCGCCGGCGTCCAGCGCACCGCGCTCCCCGGCCCGCCGCGGCACCCAGGCCAGCCCGCACCCGTCACGTCGGTCAGTTCGGCGACGGCGGTCAGCAGTCCGGGGATCTCCGCGGCCCGCTCGCCGACCAGCACCACGGCGCCCGGGGTCCGCAGCAGCGCACCCAGCTTGTTGCGGTGGTCGGCGTCGGCGACGCCGGCCCCGGCCAGGGTGTCGGAGGCCAAGCGCCGTCACCACCGCGGGCTCGTCGCCGGGCAGCGCGCCGATCAGCGTGCCGGCCATCTTCTCCAGGCTGCGGGTGGTCAGCGCGCCGAGCGAGAACACCGGCACGCCGCCGCGGGATGCCTTGCGCAGCCGCAGGAACAGGATCGGCGATTCTTCTTCCGGCTCCAGCGCGACCAGCAGCACGGCCGTGGCCTTCTCCAGCGCGGCGTAGGACACCCCGGTGCGTCTCCGGGGTGCCGGCGGCCACCCGAGCCGCCAGGAACGCGGCCTCTTCGGCCGAATGCTGCCGAGCCCGGAAGTCGATGTCGTTGGTGCGCAACGCCAGTCGGGCGAACTTGGCGTAGGCGTAGGCGTCCGTGACGGTCAGCCGGCCACCGGTCAGCACGCCGACCCCGCCGTTGTCCCGCGCCTCGAGCAGGCCGCGAGCAGCGATCTCCATGGCATCGGTCCACGACGTGGGCACCAGCGCGCCGTCGGGTTCGCGGACCATCGGCCGGGTGATCCGATCACCCTCCCGCACGTACGGGAAGGCGAAGCGGCCCTTGTCGCAGTTCCACTCCTCGTTGACCTCGGGGTCGATCCGGGCCAGCCGCCGGGTGACGGCGCCGGCCCGGTGGTCCGTGCGCAGCGCGCAGCCGCTGGCGCAGTGCTCGCACACCGTCTCGGTGGAGACCAGGTCGAACGGCCGGGCGCGAAACCGGTACGCCGCGGAGGTCAGCGCGCCGACCGGGCAGATCTGGATGGTGTTGCCCGAGTAGTACGACTGGAACGGTTCGGCCGAGTTGATGCCGATCTGCTGCGCCGAGCCGCGCTCGAGCAGGTCGATGAACTTGTCGCCGGCGATCTGGTCGGAGAACCGGGTGCAGCGCTGGCAGAGCACGCAGCGCTCCCGGTCCAGCAGGATCTCCGTGGACACCGCGATCGGCTTGGTGAACACCCGCTTCGGTTCGCGCATGCGGGAGGTCGCCGAGCCGTTGGCCAGGGTCTGGTTCTGCAGCGGGCATTCGCCGCCCTTGTCGCAGATCGGGCAGTCCAGCGGGTGGTTGAGCAGCAGGAACTCCAGGTTGGAGCGCTGCGCCTTCTCCGCCACCGGCGAGGTCAGCTGGGTCTTGACGACCATGCCGTCCGCGATGGTCTGCGTGCACGCGGCCTGCGGCTTGGGCATCGGCCGGCCGCCCATCTCGACCTCGACCAGGCACTGCCGGCAGGCGCCGACCGGCTCCAGCAGCGGGTGGTCGCAGAACCGCGGGATGGCGATGCCGATCCGTTCCGCGGTGCGGATCACCAACTCGCCCTTGGGTGCGGTGGTGGTGATGCCGTCGATCGTCAGCCGGACGTGGCCCTCCGGGACGGGTTCCGGCTCGGGCGCCGGCGCAGCGGCCGGCGGATTGGCAACCTGCGTCATCAGTGCGCCCCCACCAGAGACCTGGCCTCGATGACCGGCGGCGTGCGACCGGTGACCAGATCCTCGAACTCGGACCGGAAGTACTTGAAGCTGGACAGGATCGGTGTCGCGGCGGCGTCACCGAGCGCGCAGAACGAGCGCCCGGCGATGTTACCGGCGGCGTCGGACAGCGTGTCGAGGTCCTCCAGCGTCCCGCTGCCCGGAAACCACCCGACGCAGGATCTGCACCAGCCAGCCGGTGCCCTCCCGGCACGGGGTGCACTTGCCGCAGGACTCGTGCTTGTAGAACTCCAGCCACTTCCACACCGCCCACGGCACCGACACGGTCTCGTTGAAGCACATCAGCGCGGTGGTGCCCAGCATCGAGCCGGCGGCCGCCACGTCGTCGAAGGACAGCGGCACGTCCAGCTGCGCCGGGGTGAAGATCGGCGTGGACGACCCGCCCGGGGTGAAGAACTTCAGCGGGATCCCGTCGAGCATCCCGCCGGCGGAGACGAGCAACTGCCGCAGCGTGGTGCCCATCGGCGCCTCGTACTGCCCCGGCCGGGTGACGTGCCCGGACAGCGAGTAGATCTTCGGGCCGGGCGACTTGTCGGTGCCCATCGAGCGGTACCAGTCCGAACCACCCAGCACGATGGCCGGCACCGAGGCGATGGTCTCCACGTTGTTGACCACGGTCGGGCAGGCGTACAGCCCGGCGATGGCCGGGAACGGCGGCTTCAGCCGCGGCTGCCCGCGGCGGCCCTCCAGCGAATCCAGCAGCGCGGTCTCCTCGCCGCAGATGTAGGCGCCGGCGCCGCCGTGCACCACGATCTCCAGGTCGTAGCCGGTGCCCATGATGTTCTTGCCGAGGAATCCGGCGGCCTTCGCCTCGTTGACCGCGTGCTGCACCCGGCGCATCGCGTGCACCGCCTCGCCGCGGATGTAGATGGCGCAGAACGGCGCCCGGATCGCGTAGGAGGTGATGATGCAGCCCTCGATCAGCGAGTGCGGATCGGCCATCATCAGCGGAATGTCCTTGCAGGTACCCGGTTCTCCCTCGTCGGCGTTGATCACCAGGTAGTGCGGCTTGGTGTCGCCCTGCGGCAGGAACGACCATTTCAGACCGGTCGGGAAACCGGCGCCGCCGCGACCGCGCAGGCCGGAGTTCTTGACCAGCTCGGTGAGCCGGCCCGGGTCGACGCCCAGCGCGATGGGCAGCGCCTGGTAGCCGTCGAGCTGACGGTAGGTGCCGAAACTCCAGGACCGCGGTGACGCCCAGCGCCGGGTGAGCAGCGGGGTCAGCGGCGCGCCGCCGTCGGCCGCGGTCGGCCAGTCCTGACCGGCGCCGGTGCTCGCGCCGCGCAGCGCGGTGTCCAGCGACATCGGTCCGGCCGGATCCGCGGGCGGCGCGACCGGCGGCTCGATGGTCACCGGGATCGGTGACGGCGGCTCGCCGGTGCCCGGCGAGCTGAAGGTGCCCGGCCCGCCGGGCCGGGTGGTCGCGGATTCCTCGACCGGGGTGGCGGCGGGCGGCGGGACCGCGTCCGGCGCACCCGGTTGCGACGGCGGAGTGCTCACGGCGACACCCTCAATCCTGATAGCTCTGACTCGGGGCCCTGACCCGAGCCGAGCGCTGCTGAATGCAGCCGGGAATTCCCTGGTGACGTCATTGCCGCCGCCTGCATCGCCGGTGTCACTTCTTCTCCGGCAACGGCGGGATCTCGGCGTGCTCGGGCATGGTCGGCGCACGCTGCCCGGTGTGCTCGGCCAGCACCGACCCGCGCAGCGTCGGCACCGACGCCGTCGGCGCCTCCACCCGTTCCGCCAGGTCGGTGAAGATGCCGGCGATCTCCAGTTCGACCGACTTGAAGTCGGTCAGCGGCGCACCCCTGGTCGGTGACGGCCGCCGCCCGGCCTGCAGATCGGTGACGAGATCCAGTGCGGCGTCCGGGGTCTGGTTGTCGAAGAATTCGTAGTTCACCTGCAGCACCGGCCCGTGGTCGCACGCGGCCAGGCACTCCGCATGCTCCAGGGTGATCGACCCCGGGGTGCCGGGCTCCCCCGACGTCTCCTCGTGCCCGACCCCGAGGTGCTGCGAGAGCGTCGCGTAGATGGCGTCGCCACCCAGCCCCGCGCACAGCGCGTTGGTGCAGACGCTGACCAGGTGCTCGCCGCAGGGGCTGCGCTTGTACATGGTGTAGAACGTCGCGACCGCGGACACCTCGGCGTCGGTGAGATCGAGCTTGCGGGCGCAGAACTCGATGCCGGGCTGCGAGACGAAACCCTCCACCGACTGCACGAGATGCAGCAGCGGCAGCAATGCGGAACGGGACACCGGGTACCGGGAGATGATCTCGTCGGCGCGGGCGTGGGTGAGGTCGTCGAACACCACGTCGGTCGGCAGGAAGACCGGCACCCCAATGCGATTACTCATCGATAACACTCCTCGACTCCGCGCTCGTTCCGCTCCTCGGCGCCCTGGGGCGCCTGCGATGCTCGCTCGCTGTCGTCATCGGTCGACGCCACCCATCACGGGATCCAAGCGACGCCACGGCTGCCACTACGTCGGCGATCATCGCGCCCTCCGCCATCGCCGGCATCGCCTGCAGGTTCACGAATCCGGGGTCACGCAGGTGCACCCGGAACGGCCTGGTGCCGCCGTCGGACACCACGTGGCAGCCGAGCTCACCGCGCGGGTTCTCGATCCCGACGTAGGCCTGCCCGGCCGGCACGTCGAACCCTTCGGTGACCAGCTTGAAATGGTGGATCAGCGACTCCATCGACTGGCCCATGATCTTGCGGATGTACTCCAGCGAGTTGCCCATGCCGTCCGAGCCGATCGACAGCTGCGCCGGCCAGCCGATCTTCGGATCGGCGACCATCACCGGGCCGGGCTCCTCGAGCCGCTTGACGAACTGCTTCATGATCTTCAGCGATTCCCACATCTCCGCGACCCGGAGCAGGAACCGCGCGTAGCAATCCGCATCGGTGGAGGTCGGCACCTCGAACTCGTAGTCCTCGTAGCCGCAGTACGGCATCACCTTGCGCAGGTCCCAGGGCAGCCCGGCGGACCGCAGCACCGGACCGGTGATGCCCAGCTGCATGCAGCCCTCCAGCGGCAGCACCCCGACGCCCTGCATGCGGGCCTTCCAGATCGGTTGCCCGGACAGCAGTTTGTCGTATTCCGGCAGCCGCGACTCCATCACCGCGATGAACGCGTTGATGTGCTCGATGGCGTCCGGCTGCAGGTCCTGCGCGACACCGCCGGGCCGGATGAACGCCATGTTCATCCGCAGCCCGGTGAGGAACTCCATCAGGTGCAGGGCTTCCTCGCGTTCCCGGAAACCGGCCGTCATACCGGTGAGCGCGCCGAGTTCCATGCCGCCGGTGGCGATGGCCACCAGGTGCGAGGAGATCCGGGTGAGCTCCATCAGCAGCACCCTGATGACCTGGGCGCGCACCGGAACCTCGATGCCCAGCAGCTTCTCGACGGCCATGCAGTAGGCGGCCTCGTTGAACGCCGGGGACAGGTAGTCGGCGCGGGTGACGAAGGTGACGCCCTGCGTCCAGGTCCGGTACTCGCAGGACTTCTCGATACCGGTGTGCAGGTAGCCGATCACCGACCGGGCCTGCACGACGGTCTCGCCCTCGAGCTCGAGGATCAGCCGCAGCACGCCGTGGGTCGACGGGTGCTGCGGACCCATGTTGACGATGATGCGTTCGTCGGCATCGAACTGGGTCTCGGCCAGCAGCGCGTCCCAGTCGCCGCCGGTGATGGTGAACATCCGGCCCTCGGTGGTGTCCGTGCCGCGGGCCCGGCGGACGTCGTCCGCCGCGTGCTCGGCGCGGTACCGGGTCGCCGTGTCCTGCGCCCCGCCGGGCAGGAAGTCCTCGGCGAAGGCGGTCGAGAAGCCTTGCCGAGCAGAGTTTCCCGCCTCACCCGGCGCGGATTCGCCGGTGGGAGTGTGGGTGTCGGTCATGAGTACGACCTCCGCTGGTCCGGGGCGGGAATCTCGGCGCCCTTGTATTCCACCGGGATCCCGCCGAGCGGGTAGTCCTTGCGTTGTGGGTGCCCGAGCCAGTCGTCGGGCATCAGAGATGCGGGTCAACCCGGGGTGCCCGGAAAAGACGATCCCGAACATGTCCCAGATCTCCCGCTCGTGCCAGTCAGCGGTGGGGTACACCGCGACGGCCGACGGGACGTGCGCGTCATCGACACCGACAGCCACCTCGAGGCGGATCCGCCGCCGGTACGTCATCGAGGTCAGCTCGTAGACCACGTGCAACCGGCGCGGCACGCCGGGTCCGTAATCGACACCCGAGATCGACGAGGCGAGTTCGAAACGGAGCGACTCGTCGTCCCGCAGCGCCCAGAGCAGCGCGACCAGGTGGTCGCGGCTGGCGTAGAAGGTGATCTCGTGGTTGGCCACCGTGGTCTGCACGATCGCCGATGACGGGATCGACCGCTCCGCCATGGCCGCGGCCAGCGCGTCGGCGACCTCGTCGAACTGTCCATATTGGTCGGAGCCGCTGCTCCGCTCGTCCCTCGCTCCGCGCACTCCTTCGGGACCCCCATACGGGCGCTCGGCCGGGATCGGGGCGTACGGCTCCAGCACCAGGCCGCCGTACCCGGAGGTGTCGCCGGAGCCGCGGACGCCGAACATGCCGGTGCGTTCCAGCCCGATCGGCGCCATCGGCGCGGACGGGTCCTGCAGCCCTCGTTCGGCGACGGCGCTGGACTCGCCGGTCTGGTGCGAGGCGTCCGAGGTGGTGCCGGACGGCTTCTCCCCCGGTGAATCCACCGAGCTGTAGCTGCCCGCGGCGGTGCCCGCGCCCGGAGCGCTGTCGTTACCGCCGGTGGAACTGGTCGGCACCCCGCCGGAGGCCGCCGGGGCCGCGGGTTCGCCGCGGCTCGGCGGTTCGGACTGGTTGCCCGGCTTGGCGTCCTCGGTCATGACGTGCTCGCGTCGAGCCGGTCACGCTCGAGTTTGTCCCGCTGCAGCTGGTCGATATTGACCTGCGGGGTCCCGATCGGGGCGGGCAACTTGCCGAACCGGACCGACGACGCGACCAGGTCGGTGCGCTGGCCGTGCAGTTCGGCGGCCCGTTTCGGCCCGAGCGGCTCGTCCATGATCTTGGCGTGCAGCTTGAGAATGGCGTCGATCAGCATCTCCGGGCGCGGCGGGCAGCCCGGTAGGTACATGTCCACCGGGACGATGTGATCCACACCCTGGACGATGGCGTAGTTGTTGAACATCCCGCCGGACGACGCGCACACGCCCATCGACAGCACCCATTTCGGTTCTGCCATCTGGTCGTAGATCTGCCGCAGCACCGGTGCCATCTTCTGGCTCACCCGGCCGGCGACGATCATCAGATCCGCCTGCCGCGGCGATGCCCGGAACACCTCCATGCCGAACCGGCCGAGGTCATATCGCGGCGCGCCGGTGGTCATCATCTCGATCGCACAGCAGGCCAGCCCGAAGGTGGCGGGGAACAGCGACGCCTTCCTGGTCCAGTTGACCAGCTTCTCGACGCTGGTCAGCAGGATGCCATTGGGGAGTTTCTCCTCGAGACCCATCAGCAAGTACTCCCTTCTCGATTCCGAATCACCAGCGTCGAACGATCAATCAGCGAACGGCATTTGTCCGGTCCGGCCAACCCCGGTCAGTCCCAGTCCAGCCCGCCACGGCGCCAGGCGTAGGCATAAACAATGGCCACGGTGACGATGAACAGGATGATCTCGACCAATCCCACCACCCCGAGCGGGATCGCCGACTGCGCCCACGGGTAGAGGAACACGATTTCGATGTCGAACACGATGAACAACATTGCGGTCAGATAGAACTTGATCGGGAATCGTCCGGCGGTGCCGGCCGGCAGCGGCGTCGGCTCGATCCCGCATTCGTAGGCGTCGAGCTTTGCCCGGTTGTAGCGCCGGGGCCCGAGCCCGTCGCTGACCACGGTGACCATGGTGATCGCGAAGCCCGCGACGATGATCAGCAGGATCACGATCGGTAGGTAGATGCTCACCATGGCGTTATCTTCCCCCGCGGTCCTCGACCGGTCGTCAACGGGCGGCTACACACTGGGTGCCACCCGATTCAGCGACCGCACCACGCGATCCGCCCAGTCCCCGTCGCGGCTGTCGTACAGCCCCGCCAGCATCTTCAACACCAGGTACATCAGGTCCTTGCGGGGCAGGCCGAGGCGGGTCGCGGTCTTCATCACCGACGGCTTGCCGATCAGCGTGGAGAAGATCCCGCCCAGCCGGTAGTACGAGCCCAGGTGCTCCTTCATCGCGGTCGAGTACCCCTGCAGAGCTGCCTCCCGGCTGGCTCCTTCGGGCCGACCGAGCGCCTGCAGCACGGATTCGGCGGCCATCGCCGCGGACTCCATGGCGTAGGCGATGCCCTCACCGTTGAACGGGTTGACCGCGCCGCCGGCATCGCCGACCAGCAGCAATCCGTCGGCGTAGTGCGGGGTGCGGTTGAACCCCATCGGCAGTCCGGCCCCGCCGATCGGGCCGATCGCGTTCTCCTCGCGCAGCCCCCACTCCTCCGGGGTGCCGTCCAGCCAGGTCCGCAGCAGCGCCCGGTAGTCCGTCTTGCCGAAGGCCTTCGACGAGTTGAGCATGCCGAGGCCGACGTTGACGGTGCCATCGCCCAGACCGAAGATCCAGCCGTACCCGGGCAGCAGCTTCGGCTTGGCCGTATCGGTGCGGTCCCAGAGTTCGAGGTGGGATTCCAGGTAGTCGTCGTTGGCGCGCGACGGGCTGCGGTAATAGCGGCGGACGGCGACGCCGAGCGGGCGATCGTCACGCTTGTTGATGCCCATGCCGAGCGCAACCCGCGCGGACACGCCGTCGCAGGCGAGCACCAGCGGCGCCGAGAACTCCGCGGGGCCGTCCTGGGTCTTGGCGATGACGCCGGTGATCCGGCCGGTCCGATCGTCCCTGACGGGTGCCGTCACCGAGGTGGCGACCCGCATCCGGGCACCCGCCTTGACCGCGAGGGTGGCCAGGATGTCGTCGAAGTCGCGACGCGGGCGGACCAGGCCGAAGTCGGGGTAGTCCTGCAGCACCGGCCATGGCAGCTCGAGGCTGCGCCCGCCACCGATGACCCGCAGACCCTTGTTCTTCAGCCAGTCGGGCCCGGACACGTCCAGGCCGAGGGCCAGCACCTGCTTGACGCCGCGCGGGGTCAGGCCATCGCCGCAGACTTTCTCGCGGGGAAAGGTCGCTTTCTCCAGCAGCAGCACGTCGACCCCGGAGCGGGCCAGGTACGTCGCTGCGGTGGAACCCGCGGGACCAGCGCCGACCACGATCACGTCAGCGTTGTTGTCGGGGTTTCGCACCGCGTTCGACTGGGTCATCGGTCCTCCGCACCGGTCGTCAACAGACAAAAGGGGCGATGCGGCGGCAGGCCCCGGCGCCCTGCGATCGAGTTTGTGAATTCGTTCACGAGGTGACGCGTCATCAGTGTAGGACTCGCTTCCGGCCCGACCAACCAAGGCAAGGTGATCAATGTTTCGGGCCGCTCGCTGGGTCATTCGCTACCCGGACATGCAGCGCAAGTGATCATCCGGCGAGACCGGACAGATCAGGACAAACCGAACCGGGGCCGTCGGATAGCGCCGGCGCATCAGCTCCCGCCGAGCACCGCCCGATGGAGCGCCACCACGCCGAACGTCATGTTCCGCCACCGGACATCGGTCCACCCGGCGCGGGTGATCAGCCGAGCCAGCGAGGGCTGATCCGGCCAGGCATCGATGGTTTCCTGCAGGTAGGTGTACGCCTCGGGGTTTGACGACACCCGGCCGGCCAACATGGGCAGCACGTTGTGCAGGTACCAGCGGTAACCCCAGCGGATCGGGGCGGGACGCGGCCGGGAGAACTCGCAGACGACGAGTCGCCCACCGGGGCGGGTCACCCGGGCGAACTCGGCCAGCGCAGCGACCGGGTCCTCGACATTGCGCAGGCCGAACGAGATCGTCACCGCGTCGAAGGTGGCGTCGGCGAACGGCAGGTGCAGCGCATCGCCGGCCACTCGTGGCAGCCAGGGATCCTTGGTCGCGGCGAGCATGCCGAGCGAGAAGTCGGTCGCCACGCTCCAGGCGCCACTGGCGGCGAGCGCCTTGGTGGACACCCCGGTGCCGGCCGCGACGTCGAGCACCTTCTGGCCCGGCAGCAACTCCAGCGCGCGAACGGTATGCCGGCGCCAGCGCTTGTCCTGCGCACCGGACAGGATCGTGTTCGTCCGGTCGTAGCGCTCCGCCACGGCGTCGAACATCTCCGCGACCTGCTGTGGCTGCTTCTCCAGCCCGGCCCTGCTCATGGTCGTGCAGCCTACCGACGCGGGCAGCAAAGCCGTGCCATCTGCGGTGTTGCGCGGCGTGAGTTATCTGACGCGCGTGCTCGGGCCCGAAGATTCGGCACCCGCCGGGCGGGTCACGACGGCGGGGTGGTCGCGGCTGTTACCGACCGCGATCCGTGCCGGCAAGGACCGCCCCGAACGGCTCGCGATCCCGGCGGAAAGGCAGCAGCGGCAACTGGGACCGGCGGCGGCACCACCAGATCAGCGGAGCGGCGATCAGGTAGGTCCCGGCGAGGGTGAGCACGATCATGATCGTGCCGACGGAGGCGGTGCGTCCGGCGACCCTGGCGATCTGCGGGTCCTGCGTCGAGTACTCGACGACGAACTGCTGGCCGAGCGAGAGCAGACCCGGGTACAGCACGCCGCCCTCGGGGCGGATGGTCGCCCCGGTCACGTCGACGAACTCGATACCGGTGCGTAGCGGCGATACCGAGAGCACGGTGGCCGTTGCGGTGCCGAGGTGCTCGTCGATTGCCGAGTCGTTGGATCGCATCCCGATGGCCAGGGCGATCATCATCACCGTGATCGCCACTGCCAGTAGCGCGATCCCGCGTGCCGCGCCGCGCCAGATGCGTTGCCGCCGAGGGGGTTTGCTGCGCGCCGAGGTCGATCCCGGATGTTGTTGCGCACCGGGCCCGGCAGTCGAAGCCGGTGCCGACGACCCGCCGTCGACCGCGGCCGGGTCGGTGGTCGCCGTGGGCGAGGTGCCCGCCGGGTCGGCCTTCGCGCCAGTGGAAAGCGGCGTCGGGGACAGGGTTGGGGACAGGGTTGGCGGCGGGTCTACGGGCAGTGCACCCATCGTCGGGGCCGCGGTGGCCACGGTCCTGGCCACGTCGTTGTTGGCGGCCCCTGCGCCGGCCTCGGCATTGGCGGCCATCAGACGAGTGTAGGGCGGCGGGAGCTGATCGGACGGTCCTCGCGCCAGCCCCACCGGACTGGTGAGAGCTTCGTCGCACCGACATTCCCGCGGGGACGGCTAGGCTTGGCGCTCGTGACTGCCGTCCCGACCACCCATCTGCTGACGACGGCTGTCACCCGTTTGCACTCGGAGCCGGTCGATCTGATCGGCTCGCTGGCTCACCCGACCGGTGCCCTGTGTTTCGTCCGCGGCGGCGACGGCTTCGCCGGCTGGGGCGTGCACCGGCGGTTCACCGCCACCGGGCCCGACGCCGCGGCCCGCATCCAGAACTGGCTCGCGGACGTCGCCGCCGAGATGCAGATCGAGGATCCCGTCGGGGTACCCGGCACCGGGCCGATCGCCTTCGTCAGCCTCGGGTTCGACGATTCCGACGTCGCCGTCGCCGTCGTTCCGGAGATTGTCCTCGGGCGTCGCGACGGAATCAGCTTCAGCACGGTGATCGGTCCTGCAGGAATTGACCCTGCAGGACTCGAGACCGCAGAAGACTGAACGGCCACCCGCTGCCGCGGCCGACGCCGGTTCGATCGCCGGGCCGGGTCAGCTACGCGGACGCCGAATTGTCGGTGGCCGGTTTCACCTCTGCGGTGACAACGGCTACCGCCCGCATCCGCGCCGGTGAACTCGAGAAGGTCGTGCTGGCACATGATCTCGAGGCGACAACGGCTCGTCCGATCGACGAGCGCTTCCTGCTGGCCAGGCTCGCGGCGGGCTACCCTGACTGCTGGACGTTCGCTGTCGAGGGTTTGGTCGGTGCCAGCCCGGAACTGCTCATCCGCCGCATCGGCGCCACCATTTCTTCTCGGGTACTTGCCGGCACCGCCTGGCGTGAGCACTCCGACGACGCGGTGGCGGCCGAACTGATGGGCAGCGCCAAGGACATCGAGGAGCACGAGTACGCCGTGCGTTCGGTCGCCGAGGTGCTCGCCGAGGTGTGCCTGGAACTGAATGTGCCGGCCGCCCCCGTTCCGCTGGAGCTGGCGAACCTCACGCACCTGTCCACCGACATCACCGGCCGGCTGGACGAGCGCTCACCGTCCGCGTTGGACCTGGCCGCCCGCCTGCATCCGACCGCTGCGGTCGGCGGCAGCCCGACGGCAGCGGCCCGGCAGGTGATCCGCGACCTGGAGCCGATGACCCGCGGCCGGTACGCGGCGCCCGTCGGCTGGCTGGACAGCAGCGGCGACGGCGAGTTCGCCATCGCCCTCCGGTGCGCCCAGGTGAACGGGCGCAGCGTGCGGCTGATGGCCGGCTGCGGGATCGTCGCCGATTCGGAGCCGGACACCGAGGCCCGCGAAGCCCAGATCAAGATGATCCCGATCCGGGACGCGCTGGAAGCGCGGGTCTGAGGGAGCCCCACCCCGGGCCGGCGAATCTGTCCGTACCTGCCGCTGGACCGGTTGGGGAAACTATTCGCTCAAGCTATACACCCGGCGTATACACATGATGTACAGTCCAGCCCATGTCAGTCTCCCGGTCCTTGCTCGGTCTCCTGGAAGCGGCACCCCGGCACGGGTACGACCTCAAGCGGGCCCATGACGAGCTGTTCCGCTCGGAGCGCCCACTGGCCTACGGGCAGGTGTACGCCACGCTGTCCCGGCTGCTGAAGAGCGGGATGGTCACCGTCGAGGGCACGGAGCCCGGGGACGGACCGGACCGGAAGCGGTACGCGATCACCGATGCCGGCGTCAGTGACGTGCAGGAATGGCTCAGCACTCCCGAACGTCCCGCGGAATACCTGCAGAACACCCTCTACACGAAGGTGGTGCTGGCCTTGCTGTCTCACCGCTCTGCCGAGGAAATCCTGGACGCGCAACGGCGCGAACATCTGACCGCCATGCGGGAATTCACCCGCCGAAAACAGTCGGGCGACCTGGCCGATCAGTTGATCTGTGACCATGCGCTGTTCCACCTGGAGGCGGACATGAAGTGGCTGGAGATCACCGCATCGCGGCTGGCCGACCTGCAGGCGCAGGTCTCGTCGTGACCGCGCTGCTGCACGCCGAGGGCTTGACGAAGACGTTCGGGGCCACGCCGGCACTGCGCGGGGCGGAGCTGACCGTCGATGCCGGCGAGATCGTCGCCGTGATGGGGCCTTCCGGGTCCGGCAAATCCACCCTGCTGCACTGCGCGGCCGGGATCCTGCGCCCTGACTCGGGTGTCGTGCACTATCGGGACGCGGAATTGACGGCGATGAGCGACCGCGATCGGTCGGCGCTGCGCCGTTCCGAGTTCGGCTTCATCTTCCAGTTCGGTCAACTGGTCCCGGAACTGACCTGCCTGGAGAACGTCTCGCTGCCGTTGCGATTGACCGGTCGAGGGCGGCGGGACGCGGACGCGGCAGCCCGCGCGCAGTTGGAGCGGCTGGGCGTGCTGGATGTCGCGAACCAGCGGCCCGGTGAGATCTCCGGTGGCCAGGGTCAACGGGTTGCGGTCGCGCGGGCCCTGGTCGGCGGGCCACGGGTGATCTTCGCCGACGAGCCGACCGGTGCACTCGACTCGCTTCAGGGTGAGCGAGTGATGACGCTGCTGGTCGAGGCCGTCCGGCAGGCCGACACCGCCCTCATCCTGGTGACGCACGAGGCGCGGCTGGCCGCGTACTCGGATCGCGAAGTGCTCGTCAAGGACGGCCGCGCCGCCGAAGTCGGTGCAGCGGCATGACGGACGGCGAGCACACGCCGACGGTCGGTACCACACCCGCCGGCCTGAGGGGTGCCGACGCGGTGTGGTCCGATCTGCTGCTGGGACTGCGTCTCACCGTCCGCGGTGGTCGGTCCACCTGGGCCAGGGTCGCTCTGACCGCGTTCGGGATCGGCCTCTGCGCAACGGTTTTGCTGCTCGCGGCGTCGGTGGGGCCGGCCATGGGCTCCCGGGATACCAGGGCGGAGGCGATGACGCCGCGATTCATCGTCTGGTCGAATCCGTCGGAGGTCTCGACCGCGGGCACGTCACTCGACACTCCTGGGGCGTTCTCGGCTCTCGATTCCGACAGCCCCTACCAGGGCCGACCCGTGCACGGTATCGACCTCTCCGCCCTCCCACGGAACCTGCCATTCGCGGCCGCACCCCCAGGGACGCAACGGTTTCCCGCGCCCGATGAGCTCGTGCTGTCGCCGGCCCTGCGCGATCTGCTGGCCTCGCCCGATTCAGAGGCGTTGCGCTCCAGGTTCTCCGGCGAGATCATCGGCACCATCGGCCCCGAGGGACTGCTGGATCCCGACGAGCTCCGGTTCTATCGCGGCACCGACAGTTCCGGTGTACCGCCGGACGTCGGCACGGTCGCAACAGGCTGGGGATACACCGATCCCGCTCCCGCCGGCCCCGAGCTGGCGTACCTGCAGGTCCTGCTGACCGCAGGAACCACGATCGTCCTGGTGCCGTTGTTGATCTTCGTGTCGTTGATGTCCAGGCTGGGCGGACCGGCACGCGACCGCCGTTCCGCGGCGATCCGACTGTTGGGCGCCTCCCGGTCACAGCTGGGCCGGATCACCCTGATGGAAACAGTTCTCGCGTCGCTGGCTGGTCTCGTTCTCGGCACGGCGGGGTATCTGGCGGTCCGCCTGGCCGCGCCCTCGCTGACCATCGGCGGCGCAGCGTTCTTTCCTGCGGACATCAGGCCGGATCCGGTGCTCGCCGGCGCCGTCGTCCTGCTTGTTCCCATCCTGGCGGTGGCGGCGGTGTGGTTGGGTTCGCGACGGATCACCGCGGAACCGCTGGGGGTGATCCGGGAGGCGCCCACCGCAAGGCGCCGGCCACGCAACGGCCTGCTGGTGCTGGTGGTCGGGATCCTGGCGATGGTCGGCAGCCTGTTCGCGGGCGCGTCGTTCGGCTCGTCCGGCGGGACAACGCTGATGGCCGTGGGGATCGTGAGCCTGCTGACCTCCGTCGCCATCCTGCTGCCGTGGGCGGTGCAATCTCTCGTCGCCCGGTTGCCCACCGGCGGCACAGCCTGGCAGCTTGCCGTCCGGCGCCTGCAGGTCGATCCCGGGACGCCGTCGCACGTCGTCGCGGGAACCTGCGTCGTGCTGGCGGGAGTGATTGCACTGCAACCGCTGCTGGTCCTGGCGGGCAGCGACCGGACGGGATCCGTGCTGGACTCGGGAAGTCCCGGTTACCGGGTCTTTGTGCGGGTGCCGACCAACCCCGAGCTGAGATCCGTCGTCGACATCATCGCGGCCACCCCCGGGGTGACCCGAGTGGTCGGCGGGGTCCCGATCGGCGGCACACCGGTCGACAGCCCGCAGCCGACCGCCGGGTCGGTCGATCTGAGCGGGGAGTTCGTTGCCGTCGTGGCCCCCTGCGCGGCAATTCCGGAGGTCACCGACTGCCGTGACGGCCAGGTCTTCGCGGTGGACGAGGCCTACCGGTCCTTTCCGGGAATGGATGTCAAGTCCGGGATGAGGGTGGCGTTGGACGGATCCCCCGGAACGGTGGAGTGGACGGTGCCCCAGATCGCCGGGACGATCACCCCCGACCCGCTCCGCGGGGCATTCGGCGCTTCGATGATCATCACCCCAGGGGCGCTTGGTGCCGACGTCAACGCTGTCCTGCAAGGGATCTCGCTCGATCTGCGCGCGGCATCCGACGCGCCCAGTAGTGCGACCGCCGACCAGCTGCGCGGCGCGTTGGCCGATCTGACCTGGCGGGCCACCGTCACCACGACGGCGGAACCCACCGGCACCGCAGGAGAGATCGCCGCGACCGCGCGCACCGGCGTGCTGCTCGGTGCCGCGCTGACCCTGCTGGTCGCGGCCACCGGCCTGCTGGTGATGTCGCTCGAACAGCTCACCGCGCGCCGCAGATCGTTGACCCTGACGGTGGCGATCGGCGTGCCACGCCGGGTGCTCGCCGGCTCCTTGTTGATCGGCGCCGCCATTCCCATCCTGCTGGGGATCGTGCTCGCTGTCCTCGTCGGGTCCGGGCTCGCCGCGTACCTGCTGGTGCTGTCGGAGGCGCAGGTCCGGTTGGACTGGACCACCTTTGCGGGCTATTCGTCGACGGCATTCCTGCTGGTGATGTTGGCGACACTGCCTGGGGTGGCGGCGATTTCCCGGCTGACCCGACTGGAGGGCATCCGCACCGGGTGAGCGCGCCCCACTCGAGCTGCGCCCCCGGCGCGAACGAGCCATAGTCACGTCATGACCGATATTTAGGTCTACACTCAATCGCATGGAGATAACCTCGCTGTCCGATCTGAAGTCCCATCTGTCGGAGTACGCGGACCGGGCTGAATTGGAGCACGAGCAGTTCACCATCACCAGGAATGGACGCCCGGCAGTGGTGATGATCTCGGCCGATGAATGGGAGTCGTTGCAGGAAACGCTGTTCTGGCTGTCGCAGCCAGGCATTCACGATTCGCTCGCCGAGGCGGAGGACGATATCGCGGCCGGCCGCGTTCATACCGAGAGCGAAGTACGGCGGTCGCTCGGCCTTCCTGAACGGGCGTGACCAACTATCACGCAGTGCTGACGGCAAGTGCGTTGCGCAGCTTGCATTCGGTTCCTCCGCGGGTGGCCGAACCGTTGGTGGCGTTCATCTTCGGCAGCCTGGCGAATGATCCACGACGGCGCGGGAAGCCGCTGCAGCGGGAATTGGCGGGACGGTGGGCGGCGCGTCGCGGTGACTACCGGATTGTGTACCGGCTCGATGACGACGGGGCGACGATGTATGTCCTGAAGATCGCTCACCGCTCGCAGGTCTACCGACCACAGTGAGGCGGCTGGCGGTTGCTGCCACCGGCGACAGCGCGGCCGGACGTCAGGGCACCGCAGTCCGCCCGTGCTCTTGGCCTGCGGCGACTCTGATCGGTCCGTGAGAGGGTGCTCGGATGCGGCGGTGGTGGACGAGAACGCCGGCCGGCAACGGCCCGGTCTCTCCGGGGTACCCCCGGGGTGGGAACACTGCAGTGAGCACGACCGTGCAGGCACCTCGCTGCGCTCCGCGCAGGCGCGTGCCCGCCCAGCTGGGAAAGGTCGCCCACCACCGCCGCACCAACCGGAGCACCGCGCGCAGCCGTCGCCGCTGATGGGTGACGCTCGACGGCTGGCGACCGCGTTGGCCGACGCCATGCTCGCCGGTCCTTGGGAGCTCGACCCGCTTCGCGATCGCCTCCGGCGGGTCACCGCAGGGCGACAGTCGTGGCTGACCGCACTGGCCCGCGAGGTGCTGAAGGCCTACCCGCGCCCGCCATCGGACCGGCCTCGCGAGCTCGCGGCGTTTGTGCTCGGCAGCGCGGCGTTGGAACGGGGCCGCCGGACCGCGAAGGGACTGCCAAGGCCCGTCGTCCGGCTCAGTGCCCCGACGACCACCGTCCGCCGTCCGTTCTCCACCCCCGTGGTGGACCATGTCGGCGCCCTGGCCGCACATCTGGGGATGACGGTGGCCGAGTTGGACGCGTTGGCCGATACCCGGCTGAAGGCCAGGCGGGCGACGTCCGCGACGGATTGCCAACTACCGCTACCAATGGCTGCACCGTCCCGCCGGCGCGCGGTTGCTGGAGGCGCCACGGCCGCGGTTGGCGACCACCCAACGGGCCGTGCTGGACGATCTGCTGGCGCCGATCCCGGTGCATCCCGCCGCCCACGGGTTCGTCGCGGGCCGGTCCGCGATCACCGGGGCCGTCGTGCATGCCGGTGCCGATGTGGTGATCACCCTGGACCTGGAGCACTTCTTTTCGTCCATCACCGCCGGCCGGATCTGGGGTGTGCTGCGGGCCGCCGGGTACCCCGAGCCGGTCGCGCACCTGCTCGCCGGGCTGACCACGCACGTCTCACCGGTGTCGGCACTGAGATCGATGCCCAGCGGCCCGGATCCCTCCCGGGATTTCCGCCTGCGTCGGCGACTGGCCGCCCCGCACCTTCCGCAGGGCGCACCCAGTTCGCCGCAGCTGGCCAACCTGGTGGCCTACTCGCTGGACCGCCGGATCGACGCGTACTCGCGCGCGGCGGGTATCCGGTACACCCGCTATGCCGACGACCTCACCCTGTCCGGCGGTGCAGACCTGTTTCGACGAAGGCATTCCCTGGTGAAGGCGGTCGAGAACATCGTGGTGACAGAGGGTTTCCACCTCAACCCGGCGAAAACCAGGGTGCGGCAGCGCGATCAACGGCAGGTGGTCACCGGCATCGTCGTCAACGACCACCCGAACCTCGCGCGGCCGGAGTTCGACCGGCTCAAGGCGATCCTGCACGACTGTCTGCATCACGGTCCGACGGCGGCGAACCGCCAGCAGCACAACGACTTTCGGGCGCACCTGCTGGGTCGGATCAGCTGGGCCGCTGCGCTCAACCCGGCTCGCGGAGCCCGGCTCCGCGCCACGTTCGATGCCATCAACTGGGAGTAGTAGCGGCGGTCCGCAACTGCCCCCACCGGGATCGGCGACAGCTTGCCCTGCGGGACAACAACTCTCAGCGCACCGCCGCCCGTACTGCGTCGGTCAGTCGGCGGAGGGTCGGCGCCAGTTCCGTCCGCGAGGTAGGCACCTCCACCACCCGGATCCCGGCCGGGTCTGAGATCGCGTCGGCCAGCTCGTCCGCGGTGGACACCAGCACATGTTCGGCGCCGCACGCCTCGGCGATGCCGGCCAGCTGCACGCCGTGCGACGTACCGAAGACCCGCTCGAACGCCCTGGCGTAGGCCGGCTCGCCGGGCTCCAGGGTGGAGAAGATCGCCCCGCCGTCGTTGCTACTGACCACGATCGTCAGGTCCGGCCGTGGTTCGTGCGGGCCGATCACCAGCCCGGTCATGTCGTGCAGGAACGTCAGGTCCCCCATCATCGCCACGGTCGGGCCAGCGGGTGAATGCTCGGCGGCTGCCAACGCGATGCCGACCGATGTCGAAACGGTGCCGTCGATCCCGGCCACCCCGCGATTGGCCAGCACCAGCAAACCGTCCCGGGCGAAGGAGGTCAGCCCGACGTCGCGGGGCCCCTGCGACGACCCCAGCACCAGCGTGGCGGGTTCGGGCAATGCCGCGACCAACTCGCGGGCCAGGCGGGGCGAAAAGGCGATGTCCAGCTCGTCAACGACCGACCGGACCGCGGCGGCCGCGGCATGGTTCGCCCGGTACCAGTCCTGCGCCCAGCCCGCGGCGGGCAGTGCACTGACGTCGAGGCGCCCCGGAGCGACCACTCGTGCCGTCCCGGCCGGATCGGCATAGCCCTGCGGCTGCGCCACGACGTCCACGTCGATCCGGGAGTCGGCCAGTAGCCTGCCAACCTGCCGGTACAGCGTCGGTCGCCCGAGCACGATCACCCGATTCGGGCGCGCGGCCTCCAGGAAATCCGGCGCGGCGAGCAGGTGCATGCCGGCGGCGAGCACCGACGAACCGGCCGCGCCGCCGGCCTCGGACAGCACGACGTGGCCGGCCGACGCGATCGGCGCGGCCCAGGGATGGGTCAGGTCGGCGAGGAACAGCACCCGCTCCCCCGCGTCGGGCGGCGGCACGGAGGGGCCGTCGACGTAACCGACCATGCTGGTCCAGGGACCGGTTCGTCCGGAGAGCTGCTCGGGCCAGCCGTCGAGGCTGTCGTCATCCGGATCGGGCAGCAGCGGCTCGGCCAGCGGCACGTTCAGTTGCACCGGGCCCCGCCGTCCGTCCGCCCCCAACGAGGCGCCGACGGCCCGGCAGACCATCGCCCGCCAGGGCCCGTTCTGGCCCGATATCCGTTGCGGTACAGCGAATTCGTGGAAGAAGCGGAGGGCGGGACCGAACAGCGTCTGCTGGTCGACCGCCTGATTGGCGCCGACGTCACGAAGCCAGGGCGGCCGGTCCGCCGACAGCACCAGCAGGCTCACCCCGCCGTGATGGGCCTCCAGCACCGCTGGGTGCAGGTTGGCCACCGCCGTCCCCGACGTCGTCACCACCGCGGCAGGCGCGCCGGATCCCCGGGCCAGGCCGAGCGCAAGGAATCCTGCGGTGCGTTCGTCGATCCGCACGTGCAGCCGCAACCGGCCGGTCGCGTCGGCGTCGTGCAGGGCCATCGAGAGCGGGGCGTTGCGGGATCCGGGGGCGAGCACCACCTCGGTGACCCCGCACGCGATCAGCTCGTCGACGAGCACGCGGGCCAACGCAGTCGACGGGTTCACGCCCGCCATTGTTCAGTGCCGCGGACGACTCGCGCACCGCGGTGCCGTGGCTTCGGGGCCACGCCTCACCCCGGGAGCAGGGTGAACGCGGTCTCGTGACGCGGTCGGACAGCGGCAAAGCCAGACCGCAGCGCAAACGGGCCGCCCGCCCAGATCGCGCCGGGCTGCGAGCCGGACCGGGCTGCGAGCCGGACCGGGCTGCGAGCCGGGCCATGATCATCAACTCGGGACCGCGGAGGGTCCCCGCGGCCACTGCCGGCCCCGAAACAGTGACCTTCGGGCGCGCCGCCGCGCCTCACCTTCCAACCCGTTCCTCATCAAACCAACTCTAGACAGGTGTTCGCTTTCACTGCTATGATGAGGTATGTTCCAGTCCGGGGTCGCGTTCGGTGAGCGGGTGTACCTGGCTCACCCGCACGGCACCACGGTGACCGTCGACGTGCCGGTGCTGCTCCCCGGCGGCGGGCCGTCCACCTTGGATCGCGCCATGTCGGCGGTCCCCGCCGGGCGGGGCGACAGCAAGGGCCCCGGCCGGCGTACCCGACGCGCCAGAGCCAACCGCGCCCAAGGGACTCGCGGCGCCCGCGGCCGGACCTCGACCACCAGCGCGGACCCGACGGCCAGCACCCGGCTGGTCCTGCCCGGTCGTCCCGACCCGACCATCGCGGCGCGTGCATCACTCGGGATGACGGCCGGGCCGCTGCCGGTGGACGTCGACCTCGCGGTGAGCAGGTGCGTCACCACCGGTGAAGCCCAGTGGGCCAGCGAGGTCCTGCAGATCTCCGACTGGCGCCGCGCCGTGACCACCCTGCCTCCCGGACCGGAACTGGCTGCCGCCCTTGACGCCCGCCCCGACGGGTTGAACACCCGGCCGGGGCTGCGGCCCTGGGCCGGTGACGGTGTGCACTGGGCCGCCGCGATCGTCGACGGCATGACCGCCCGCGCCCGGCTCATCGCCTCCCTGCACGCCGCGCAGTACGCCGACACCGCCGCCCTGGCCAAGGACTACCCCGGGCTGACCGACATGCTCGGCATGGAGTTGTCCATGGCGTTGCACCTCACCGGCGCCGCCGCCGACACCCTCATCCGCACCGCCACCGCGCTGACCGACCGGCTCCCCAGCACCCTGGCCGCGCTGGCCGACGGAACCATCAGCGACACCACCGCCCGCACCATGGTCAGGGCCACCACCACCTCCCCCACCGCGGTCGCCCGCGCCGTCGACGCCGACGTCACCCCTGACACCATCACCCACGGGTGGAACCCCGAACAGGTCCGCCGCCGCGCCCACCGGCAGGTCATCGCGCACGACCCCGACGGCGCCGCGCAACGCCACCACAAGGCCCGCCGCGACCGGCACATGGCCCGCTGGATGCTCGCCGACGGGATGGCCGCCCTCAAACTCACCGCCCCCGCCCAGGACATCGCCCTGATCTGGGAAGCCGCCACCGCGCTGGCCGACACCACCCGCACCCCCGACGACGACCGCACCCTGGGCGCTCGCCGCGTCGACGCCGTCACCGACCTCGCCCACCACGTCCTGCACGACGACACCCTCACCGCCCACCTCACCGGCGGTACACCACTGACCACCCGACAAGGCCGCCGCCCCCACGTCCAAGTCACCATCCCCTACGACGTGCTGCTCGGCGCCAACCACCCCTGCCACCTCGACGGCCACGGCCCCATCACGGCCGACCAGGCACGGATGATCGCCGCCGACGGCACCCTCACCCGACTGGTCACCGACCCACTGACCGGCGCCCTGCTGGACTACGGCCGCACCCGCTACCAACCACCCGACACGCTGCGCCAATTCGTCATCGCCCGCGACGGAACCTGCTCCTTCGTCGGCTGCACCCACCCCGCCCGCCGCGGCCAACTCGACCACGTCGACCCCTACCGACCCGGACACCGCACCGGCGGCACCACCAGCGCCGACAACCTCGCAGCCCCAGACCAACACCACCACCGGGCCAAGGACGGCGGCGGCTGGACCCACACCCGCCTCCCCGACGGCACCGACCAATGGACCAGCCCCCTCGGACGCGTCGGCCACCGGCCACCCACTGCCCTGTGGGAACCACCCACCCCACCCGTCACCGAGCCAGCAACCCGAAACGCCAATCACGCCAGCGCAATCGGCACCGACCAGCAAAGCCGAGCCGCGATCAACCGATCCCGCACCCGCGTCCTCACCGGACCACCCACCCACCGATGTGATCAACAGCGACGACACCGCTTGCACCGCAACAGATCCCGACACCACAACCCAAACCACCGACCACGACACCAACCCGGACTGCGGCATGCTCCGCGACGACGACCCCGCCGGCGCCGACCTGGACGGCACCGACCTGGACGATGACGATTACCTCGACTTCCTCATCGCCGGCTACGACCCCGACGAGGATCCACCCGACCCCCACGACCGCTTCCCCCGCACCAAGCAGCCAGCGACCACCGACGAAGAAACCGGCCCGGCAAATCCCGAACCGCCTGCCGAGGGCGAGGGGGTCGGCACCGAACCGGACGATCCGCCGCCGTTCTGAGACTGAGTCGACTCCGCCCGCAAGAGTGGAGCCGGCTCGACCAGCGAACCGCCGCCGGCCATCTCTCACTGGGGAAATGCGTGTTTACCAAAGCCTTTCGATGCGGTAGCCAGCGCGCCCGGCGGATGTTATTCGCTTCATCGGCTCGCACATGCATGGCGTTCTGCACACTGCGATCGGGCCGGCGTCGCGAATTCCTGAGCGGCGGAAGTTCGCCGAGCGCAAGCGTCACAACGGACCGGTCGCCCCACCCGCGTATCTGCCGAAGAACGCGATCAGCCGGTCGAAACCAGCCCACCCGTCGGCAAGGTCGAGATCAGATTGGTTTCGTGACCAGCGCCGGCTGGTGGTCATTGTCATAGACCGGGCCGGCGGGCCTTGTCACGGCCGGGGTGCTCAAGACGACGCAATTTGCGGTCAGGGTCGCCGCCATGGTCAGCGACTGCGGCAGCAGCGCGTCGGCATTGCCGGCCGTCGCGAATGTCGGCGGTAATCGGTCAGAAACGTGGGCGGGCACCGAGATCGTCGAAAGAAGAACTGTTGGCCCGATAGTCGCGAGTGCGGAAATACGCCCACCCGACGGCGTTCAGCACATTCCGGAAAGCCCCTTTGTCACCGATCGCGGCGATGTCGGCGAAAGTCCCGCAGCACAATGCGACGCCGCGCAGCCGACCGTCGAGACCATGCCCAATTCGCCGGCGTAGGAGGGGTTGGTGATCAAGGCGTTGATCTGGGCGCCCGGGTTGGTGATCCGGGCGGTGACCTGCGCGCTGAGCTGGCCGCGCGCGGAGTCGCCGACCAGCACGATCCTGGCGGGATCGATCTGCAGGCGCGCGGAATGACTCGGACCGGCCGAAACGCCCGGTCGGGCGGCCTTGGAAGCCCGTCAGGGGATCAGACGTCGTCGGGTTCGGGCCCGAACAGGAACCGCCGCCCGGTCACCTGGTCCGGGGTGATCCGCACGAAGACCTGCTTGCGGGTGCCGACCCAGGGCTTCAACCCGGACGTCTGGGCGAGTTCGAAGTCCTCGCCCCACTCCGCCGCACGGGCGCGGCCCTTCACCACCACGCTCCAGCCGCCGGTCACGTGGTAGCCGTCGATCTCCACGGCAACGTGCTCGTTGACGGTCAGACCGGCCAGCTTCGTGCCCTGCGCGGTCCGGAAGACCAGGGTCCCGTTCTGCACGATGTAGTTGAACGGAAAGATTTCCGGTTGGTCGGACACGCTGATGGCAAGCCGGCCGAAGAAGTGCTCCCGTAGGAGCTCCCAGGATTCCTCGTCCGTCAAATCGGAGAAATGCGTTTCGGCAAGCTCGGTCATGACGTGAGAATGCTCCGGACGGGCGCCACATGTCCAGGGACGAAGGTCCCGGCAACCCGTTCGTGGACAGTCGCGCTCATCACGTTGGTTACCCGTGCGTACGGAGTTGGCGCGCCTCCGACACGGACAGCAGTTCGACCACCCTGCTGAGCCGGTCCAGCCAGTAGTCCGTCGTTCCCCGGTCGGCTCTGACCTCGGCCCACCGATCGGGTTCCGGGGCTGCCGATGGCACCGCGATGAACCCCCCGGATTCCCTGGCCGGCGTGCTGGTCACGTCCGCAGCCAGCAGCGCACGGGTGCCCAGCCCGCAGGCGAACGGGAGTTCGGGAAGTGCCCCGGCCAGCGCCAGGCCGGCGGCGAGTCCCACCGACGTGTCAATCGCGGACGACACGACAACCGGAAGCCCCGCCGCACGCGCAACCCGAAGGGCCGCAGGCACTCCGCCGAGCGGAGCCACCTTGATCACCGCGATGTCCGCTGCCCCGGCCAGCGCCACCCGCTCCGGATCGGCGGCCCGGCGGATCGATTCGTCAGCGGCGATCGGTGGGCGGACCAGGGCCCGCACCTCGGCCAGTTCGGACAACGACCGGCACGGTTGTTCGACGTATTCCAGGCCACCGGCGGCCTCGTCCAGCGCCGCGATCGCCGGCACCGCTTCGCCCACCGACCAGGCGCCGTTGGCGTCGACACGGACCCGGCCCTGGGCGCCGAGCGCACCGCGGACCGCGGCCACCCGGGAGGCGTCCGCCTGCAGGGTCGTTCCGGGGTCCGCCACCTTGACCTTGGCGGTCCGGCATCCCGCCGCCATGACGAGCTGCACCGCTCGCTCGGGACTCACCACCGGGATCGTCACGTTGATCTCGACGCGCTGCCGGACCGGGGCTGGCCAGGGCACGGTCGCCGTGTCGATCGCCGCGCGCAACCACGGGACGCAGTCGGCATCGCTGTAGTCGTGGAACGGCGCGAATTCCGCCCAGCCCGCCGGCCCGTGCAGCAGCACGCCGTCGCGCACGGTGACGCCGCGGAATTTCTCGGTCAGCGGGACGGCGAACACCCGGGCGCCGGCGAGCAGTTCGGTCAGGTCGCTCAGGTCGGTGGACACCCGGTCATGGTGCCGCACCCGCGGTGACCGGCAGCCGGATCGTCATGGCGACGCCACCTTCGGGTGCCGGCGACGCCATGATCGAGCCACCGAGCTGGGTGATCAGCCGGTGCACCAGCGCCAGGCCAAGGCCCGCGCCACCGGGCCGGCGACCCCGATACCGTTCGCGCAGCACGCTCTGCTGGAACATCACCGGGAAGTCCTCCGACGTCAGACCGGGCCCGCCGTCACGGACCTGAACGACCGCGGTTCCCGGACCCTCGGGCTGCCCTTCGCGGCCGAGGTGCAGGATCAGCGGCTGACCGGGTTCGAGCAGCCGCAACGCATTGTCGGCGAGTTCGTCCAGGACCTGCCGCAGCCGCCTGGTGTCGCTGATGACGAACACCGATTCGCGCGGCACCTCGACGATCAACGGGACACCGGCCGAGTCGCACCGGGCCCGCCAGGCCTGGCCGATCTGGATGACCAGCCCGCGCAGGTCCGTCGGCCCCAAATCGAGGTGAAACGCGTCGGGCCGGAAGGAATCCGGCTCCAAGAAATCCGACCGCAGGGAATCGGGTCGATGCGAACGGGCATCCGGGCCGCCGCCCGCGGTCACCTCGTCCCGGATCGGTACCAGACCCCCGAGCGCCGGGTCAGGTCCGCCGGGACGGTCGGCCTGATGGCTGATCGCGAACAGCCCGTCGGCTGCTGGACTGCCGTGGCCAACGGTGTCAGGGGGTGGTGGACCGGCCGGCCCGGCGGGCGCAGGAGGCCCAGCGGGCCTAGCAAACCCGGCGGGCCCAGGGGGTACGGCCATCCGATCACCCGGCACGACCAATCTGCCGTACGACGGCTGCTGTTGCAGGCGGCTGGTCTCGCTGCGCTGCAACGCATCTGCCAGTCCGTTGAGCGTCGAGGAGATCTCCGCGACCTCACGAGGGCCGGTCACCGGGACCCGTACCTGAAGGTCGCCGCCGCCCATCGACTTGGCCAGGGCCGCCGTTCGGCGCACCGACGCGGACAGCGAACGCGCGGCGAACAGCCCGATCACAATCGCCACCACGGTGCCGACGAGCAGGGCGACGAGCAGTCTGCGGAGCACCGAATCCTGCAGTGGCACGGCGTCGTACGCCAGCGTGACCAGGGCGAATCCGCCCGACTTGGTGGAGCGAGCCTCGACGAGCCGAAGGTCGCCGCCGACCGATGACGTGGCGGACACCGAGGCTCCACCGACCGCCTGGCCCGCTCCGGCGTCCCGCGCTGCCCGGACCGCCAACCGGTCGGAGGCCGGCAGCGTGCCGTCGACGCCGATCTGAATCAAAGCGATGCCCTGCCGGTCCAGTGCCGTCGACATCGACTTGACGGCAGCGTCTCTCGCGGTGGGATCCGCGGGCAGCGCGGCCGCGACGATCCTCGCCTGATCGGCCAGGATCGCCGAGCCGGTGTCGGTCAGCTTGCCGCGCACGAGCAACACGGCAGCGAGGCTGAACACCAGCGCGACCAGTACGGCCACCGCGACGACCAACACCATCAGCCGTGCTCGTAGGCCGCTGGCGGAACTCCCGCTGCGATGCCGGGCACCGTTGGACGATCGATCGCCGTTGACCGGGTCACCGGCCGCCCTGGGGTCCGGTGGGAGCTGCCCGTTCGGCGGTGCGGTGTTCACCGGGCTGTCGAATGCACCACCGGCCGCGGTCAGCGGACCGGTGTCGCCGGTGGTGGGTGGGTGGGTCATACGGATCCTGCCGGCAACGTCATCGCAGGGGTCGCGCCGACCCGCCGGGGACCACCCCGCCGTTGCTCCGATCCTCGGTAGCGACCATCGGCGTGCCTGTCAGGCGCACGACCCCACCCCACGAAACCCCAGTCATTCATCCTCCCAGCCTTGACCAACTTCGGCGAATGGGCCACCTTCCCGACAGGGGCTCACCCGGTCGAGTGAGCGCTGGCCGGTGGATTCACCCGCTGTTCCGCCGGCGGCAACCTCCGTGAGGCGATCGGGCGGTCGCAGCGACCGTCTCAGCACCCAGCGCCCGCCGCCACACCTGACTCGGCGCGCAGCACCGGGCGGCCCGTCAGCGCGAGTCGTTCGAGCAGATCGGCGCCCTCCCGGCCGGCGTCGTGCCCGGCCATCTCGTCCCTGATCCGACTCGCCGCGGCCGCGAATCCCGGCTCGGACAACACGCGCCGCACCCCGTCGGCGATCGCGCCTGGCGTCGGACGGGTCGTGCCGAGTGCAACCCCGACACCGGAATACCTGATCCTGGCGGCGATCTCGGCCTTCTCCTCGGTGGTGCCGGCCTGCACCAACGGAACCCCGTTCGCCAGCGCCAGCGTCACACCCGTATACCCGCCGTTGGTGACGAACGCCCGTGCATGCGCCAGCGCCACGTCATAGGGGATGAACCTGGCGACCCTGACGTTCGCGGGCAGGTTGCCGCCGAAGTGCCGGGCGAGCTCGTCGGGATCGGCCAGACCCGTGGTGACCACCACCAGCACGTCCTCCTCGGCCATGGCCCTGACGGTCGGCACCAGCAGTTCGGTGAGGTCGGGCCGGATGCTGCCCTGACTGGCCAGCACCACGGGACGTGCCGACCCGGCGACCTCGCCCCACCACGTCGGCGGGGTCCAGTCCCGAGGGGCGTCGGGGCGCAGTGCCCCGACCCAGTGCACCTGCTGCGGCAAGGCGTGCCGCGGGTATTCGAAGCCCGGCGTGCAGCCCTGCAAATGCAGATACGGCGAGGCCATCGCCTCCAGCACCGGTCGCGTCGCCGGCGGCAACCCCAGTGCGGCACGGGTGGTTTGGTACACCCGTTGCGCGTCACGGAAGATGAACCGCCGCGCAGCTGCCCGGATGACGGCATTACGCGCCCTGCCGATCGGTCCGCGCATGGGCCGCAGACCGGGGCCGAACGGGGGCGTGTCCGGCTCCTCGAACGGGAGCGGCCCGTCGCCGAAGGTCGCCCACGGCACGCCTTCGAGCTCGCTGGTCAGCCCGACGCCGACCATCAGCGCGTCGCACACCATGGCGTCGACCGGGGTGCCTGCGATGATCTGCCGGAGGTCGGCCACCCGCTCCGGCGCGTGGCCGACGAAGACATCGGCGAAGGCCCGCTTGATGACCTGGATCGGCGGCAGGTCCTTGTACTGCGACCAATGCTCGGTCAGGTCCAGACCGCCGAAATCCTCGGCGCTGACGTAGGGCATCGGCTCCGCGCCGACCGCCGCGATCTGCGGGTGGAACACCTTGCCCGCGTACCAGAGCACGCGGTGACCGCGCTCGACCAACCGCGCCGCGATCGGCAAGGGGTTGGTGGTGTGCGCCGGGACAGGGATGGAGGCGAACAGAAAAGTGCTCAAGGGTGGCTCCGGATGGGTGGGTGACGGGCTGCGTCATCTCGGTCAGTAGACTGAGAGTAAAGTCATTTGGATGGGAGTCCAATGGAATTAACCCGGTCGTACGTCAGCCCCGTTCGGCAGGAGGCGGCCAGGGCCACCGAACGCCGCATCCTGGACGCTGCCGAGCGCCTCTTCGTCGAGCAGGGATACGGACCGGCCAGCATCGCGTCGATCGCTCAGGCGGCCGGTGTCTCGAAACAGACCGTCTACAACTCCTGCGGCTCCAAGGCGGACCTGCTCAAGCGGCTGTACGACGTGCGCCTTGTCGGCGACGAGGAGCCGGTGCCGTTCGGCGACCGGGAGGACGTCAGGGCTGTCGGCAGCCGGACGGATCCACGTGACCTGCTCACCGGGTACGGCCAGCTCGCCGGCGAGATCCTGCAGCGGCTCGGTCCGGTGATGTCGGTGGTGCTCGCCGGTGCCGCGGCCGGCGACCCGGACCTGCGAGGGCACCTCGCGACGACCGACGCCGAACGGCTGACCGGCGCGGAAGGTTGGGCGCAGCAACTGGCCGGGCTCGGGGCGCTGCGCCCGGGGCTGACCGTCGATCGGGCCAGGGACATCATCTGGGCGGTCAACAGCGTGCAAACCTGGGACCTGCTGGTCCGCCGCCGTGGCTGGAGCACCCAGGAGTACGCCGGCTGGCTCGGTGACGCGCTGGCCGACGTGCTGCTGGGCCCGTGAGTGGTGCGACCGAGCGGTATCCCTACTTGTTGATGAACAGCTGGGAGAACACGTCCACCGTCTGATCGAGCCAGCCCGCGATGTCCAGCGTGGAGTTGACGTTCTGCGGTGGCGAGTTGACCAGGGTGTCCCGGCCGATCAACCGGTCGAAATCCACCGAGATCGGCTGTGCCCGCGGGGTGCCGTTGGGTGAGCTGAACTCGACGCCGGCCAGTTGCATGATGTCGATCACCTCCTGGGCGATGATCCCGTAGGCGACCGTCGTCGGGTGGATGCCGTCCAGCGACATCAGTCCGCCCTTGCGGCGGCCACCCTGACCGTTCGCGGTGAGGAACTGGGTGTCGGGTTCGGGATTCAGCGCGGCCAGCGTCGGCGGCAGCGGGTACTTCGACCACCACGGCGGAGCGGCCGACGGGTCGTTGATGTAGCGCCGCCAGGCCAGCCGGTCCAGGATCCCGGCGATGTCGAGCAGGTACCAGTTGCGGCCCGCGCCGCGGGCGGCCTTCACGGTCGCCTCGATGTGCTCGTTGTACAGGTCGATGGCGTAGTCGACCGCACGCGCCTCGGCGGCCGTGACGTGCGGGTCGCGGGCCGGGCTGAAATCGGCGTCGGTGATCCACGGCCGGGTGTAGTAGTCGAAATACCGCGAGCCCGGCGTGCTCTTGATCCCGACCCCCCTGGCCACCGGAATGATCGTCACATGCGGAACGGTGCACAGAATGACGTTTCTGGCATTGATCTTCTCGATCTCGGCGGCGACCAGTTTGAATTCTGCACGGAAATGGGCCGGATCCCAGACGGTGTAATTGCGCTTGGCGGCAATGTCGTTGTATCCCGGGTCCTGACTCCACTTGACCTGCAGGCTGACGACGCTGCCCAGCGCATTGTTCGCACCGAGGAAGACCACCAGTGTCTCGATGCCCTCCTGCTGGGTATTCGGATTCCGGTCGTCACCAAGGGTCTTGGCGACGTCGAACAGCGTCTGCTGCCTGACCTCGTCGGACCAGTTCGGATACACCCGCAGCGCGGAGCGGTCCGCGGCGTTGTCGACCATCGGGACCAGCAGGTTGTTGGTGGGGTTGGCGGCAGCCGCCGCGCAGGACGCCGCGGTCTTCTGCAGGGCGTCGCGGAGGTCCCAGCTGAACACGGCCAGCGCGTGGTTGTACGCACCGATATTCGGCGGGATGGCACCCGGTCCGCGTTCCCAGTACTCCTCGATGTCGTTCATCAGATTGCGCACCTTGAACAGCGCGAAAGGCAATTCGAACGGATTCGTGGTGGCGCCGAACCTGTCCTCGAGTTCGCGGAGCACGTACTCGATGTTGAACGGCAGCCCGCCGAACCCCGGATAGCGGGGGAACCGGAACTTGTCCAGCCACCCGAGTTCGTGGGCGATGATGGCGCCGTAGGAGAGGTCGGTATTGAAGACCGCGCCGCTCTGGAAGCCGTGCGACAGCGAATCGCCGATGACCACCAACCGGTTCGGCGGGGGTTGCTGTCCCGCGGGCCGAAGCTTGACCTTCACCCCGAGCGTCGGGTCGGTGGCCGGAGCCCTGGTTTCCGCTCCAGCGCGCTGCTTCACCTCGTCGGGCGCGTTGGCCGGGATCTCTGTTGCTCTGTCGTCGGCCATCGTGCCCCCAGGGCATCGTCGCGGGACCCCGATCCGCCCGTCATGCTCCCCGCCCTGCGTCACCCCCGCAACCGAAAACCGCCCCCCTGCCAGCGCGGATCATCTTCCAGCGCGCGGAGGAAGTGGTTCACTCGCGTCACTTCGGTACCACAACATGGGGGCTTGATCCGCGCCGGCGACGTTGATCCGCGCCGTTGGGGGGTGCGGCGGGGGTGGGCGGGAGTGGGGTTATTGGCCGACCCTGCCGTCGATGCGCTCGCGGAGGAAGTCGGCGTGGCCGTTGTGCCGGGCGTACTCCTCGATCATGTGCACCAGCACCTCCCGCAGGTAGTCGCCCTGCGCTCCGACGGCGCCGAGATCGGGTGACTGCTCGACGTAGCGTTCGGCGAAAGCGATCTCCGCCCGCAGCGCGGTCCAGGCCTCCTCGACAACCCCGGGGTCGGGCACGGCGGCGGTGAAATCCCCGTTGGCATCCTCGTCGGTCCGGTAACGCAGCGGCACCTGTTGCCCGGCCAACCGGATGCGGAACCAGGTGCGCTCCACGTCCGCCAGGTGCCGCAGCAGCCCCAGCAACGACAGGTCGGACGGCGGCACGGAACGGAGGGCCATGTCGTCGGCGCCCAGCCCCGAGCACTTCAGCTGCAGGGTGAGCCGGCGGTCGCTGAGGTAGCCGACCAGCATCGCGCGTTCGGTGTTCTCGAACCCGCCGTCCGCCCGCGGGTCGTCCTCGGGCGCGGCGAACATGTCCCACCACCCGAAAGCTCGCTCGCGGCTGTCGGCGTCGTCCGCCACCAATGGGCCGGCTTGGGGTCGGCCCGCACGCTGGATCAGGCAGATGACGTGCCCGTCCGGGTCGGTGACCACGGATTGCCGCTCACCCCACGCCTCGTCGGTCGGCGGGCGCAGCACGGTGCAACCGGCCGCCGTCGCGGCCGTGGTCACCGCGTCGACGTCGTCCACCCCGAACGTCACCGCAATTCCGGCCGGGCTCGGCGTTGACGGCCGCTGGTGCAGCACCACCTCGACGCCGTCGGGCAGCGTCAGCGCGACCATTCCCGGTCCGCGGGACTCGGCCGGCAATCCGAGGACGTCCCGATAGAACAGCAGCGACCGCTCCGCGTCGGTCACCGAGATCACCGCACGGACCATTCCTGACGTATGCGAGGCGCTGTCGTTCACCCGGCCACGCTAGCCACGACGTTTGGCAGGTGCCAGATCAATTCCGGCAGCCCGAGCCACGGTGCCGGCCAGGAGGCGCGGCACCGCCCGATTAGGCTGGCCGGCATGGGCACCGCAGCGGTCAGCGCGATCTTCGACCCGACCCGCTGGCGCGAGGTCGAGGGTTTCGACTTCACCGACATCACCTATCACCGGCACGTCGGACCGCGCCCCGGTGCGCCGGCCGGGGCCGACGGCGACCTGCCCACCGTCCGGATCGCTTTTCACCGGCCGGAGGTGCGCAACGCGTTCCGCCCGCACACCGTCGATGAGTTGTACCGCGCGCTGGACCATGCCCGGATGACCGGCGATGTCGGCTGCGTGCTGCTGACCGGCAACGGTCCCAGTGCCCGCGACGGCGGCTGGGCGTTCTGTTCCGGCGGGGATCAGCGGATCCGGGGCCGCAGCGGGTACCAGTACGCGGAAGGGGAAACCGCGGAAAGCGTCGACCCGGCCCGCGCCGGCCGGCTGCACATTCTCGAGGTGCAACGACTGATCCGGTTCATGCCCAAGATCGTGATCGCGGTGGTCCCCGGCTGGGCCGCCGGCGGCGGTCATTCCCTGCACGTGGTCTGCGATCTCACCCTGGCCAGCGCCGAGCACGCCAGGTTCAAGCAGACCGACGCGGACGTCGGCTCGTTCGACGCCGGCTACGGATCGGCGTACCTGAGCCGGCTGGTCGGGCAGAAGTTCGCCCGCGAGATCTTCTTCCTCGGCAGGGAATACACCGCCGAACAGATGCAGGCGATGGGCGCGGTCAACCAGGTGGTTCCGCACGATCAGCTGGAAACCGTTGCGCTGCAGTGGGCATCGGAGATCAACGGGAAATCGCCGACCGCCCAACGGATGTTGAAGTACGCCTTCAACCTGGCCGACGACGGCATGGTGGGCCAGCAGTTGTTCGCCGGCGAGGCGACCAGGCTCGCCTACGGCACGGACGAGGCGGTCGAGGGCCGGGACTCGTTCCTGCAGAAGCGTCCGGCGGATTTCTCCCCCTACCCGTGGGCCTACTGAGCTCCCACGAGCCCAGAAACCCTCATCGTGGCAAGGACTCTCGAGGCGTTCCCGATGCCGACCGGTGACCGCATCCTGGAACTGCTCCCCCGGCTGCGCTGGGCCGTCGACGGCAACGGCCCCGCCCTGCTGCCGGTCCCCGCCCACGACCCCGCGGAAACAGCAAGACTGACAACGTCTCTCGCCGCGGGCGCAGCCCTGGCGGACTGGGAGAACGACGGTGACGATCCGACGGTGCTGGTGATCGCCACCTCCGGGTCCACCGGAGCGCCGAAGGGCGCGCTGCTGCCGGCGTCCGCGTTGGCGGCGTCGATCGAGGGCACCCGACGACGGCTCTCGACCATCCCGCCGCCCGCCGGGACCCGGCCGGTCGACTCATCGGTGGGCGACAGTGGTTCAGGCCGATGGCTTCTCGCCCTGCCCGCCTACCACATTGCCGGGATGCAGGTGCTGCTCCGCTCGCTGGCCGCCGGTCTGGAACCCGTCATCCTGGACACCGCGCCGCCGTTCACCGCCGAGCTGTTCACCGCCGCCGTGCACCGCATGCCGGCCGGCCGCAGGTTCACCTCGCTGGTACCCACCCAGCTGCACCGGGTGCTGGCGGATCCGGAGGCGACGACCGCTTTGACCACCTTCACCGCCGTCCTGGTCGGTGGCGCGGCCACCCCGCTGGCGTTGATCGACGATGCCGAGCAGGCCGGGGCCAGGATCGTCACCACCTACGGGATGAGCGAGACCTGTGGCGGTTGCGTCTATGACGGGGTGCCGCTGGACGGGGTGAGCGTGACGATCGACGCCGAGCAGGACCCGGCCCGCGACGACCGCCGGAAGGTGGTCCGCTCCACCCGCCTGCGACCTGCCGTGCCGCGGACCGTCGGACGGGTCGGGATCAGCGGACCGGTCGTCGCCCGCGGCTACCGGGACATGCCTCGGCATCCGGCGTTCGCCGTTGACTCCCGCGGCCTGCGGGCCTTCCTCACCGAGGATCTCGCGCTGACCGATCCCGGCCCGATCCGCATTGTCGGCCGGGCCGACGACGTGATCGTCACCGGCGGGATGAAAATCGACCCAGCCGTGGTCGAGTCGGTGCTGAGCAGGGTCACCGGGGTTGCCGAGGTCGTCGTCACCGGCGTCCCCGACCCGGAATGGGGAGCCGCCGTGATCGCGGTGGTCCGGGCCGGGCCAGGCCAGGCTCCCGACCTGGCGGCGCTTCGCCGGGCCGCCACCTACGCACACGGACCGGCCGCGGCGCCCCGGCAAATGCTGCTGGTCGACCACATTCCGCAGCGCGCCTCCGGCAAGGCGGACCGGGCGGCGGTGCGCGAATTGGCCCTGCGCGAACTGGCCGGCCGCGCCCTCGACACGCCCCTCGAGCACCGCCCCCCGACGACCGCCCACTCGCAGCTCCCTCGACCACCGTCAGGGCGGACACCCCGTCGAGTACCGATCCCGACTGATGGCAGCACCGAAGCGCACTGGATTCACCAGGGTGCAACTGGAGTCCTTCCGCGGCGCCCGGGTGGACGACCTGATCGCCGATCCGCTGCGCCTGCTCTTCGTCGGCATCAACCCGGGCCTGTGGACGGCCGCGGTGAACACCCATTTCGCACGTCCGGGCAATCGGTTCTGGCCGGCGCTGCACCTGGCCGGGATCACCCCGCACGAGATCATCGCGGGCCGCGGGCTGAGCGAGGACGACCGGCGACTGCTGCTGGACAGCGGCATCGGGATCACCAATCTCGTCCCGTACGCGACCGCACGGGCCGACGAGCTGACCCGGGCCCAGGTCCGGGCCGGGGTCGGCCCACTGACCGAGCTGGTCGGCCGGACGCATCCGAGAGTCGTTGCGGTACTGGGCATCACGGCCTATCGCGAGGCGTTCGCCGATCGTTCGGTGACCGTGGGCCGGCAGCCGCGTCGGTTGCTGGGCGCGGAACTGTGGGTGCTGCCCAATCCCAGTGGGCTGAACGCGCACGAGACGGTGCAGTCGCTGGCCACCGCCTACCGGGAGGCCGCAAGGGCCGCGGGCGTGTTACTCGCACCGCCGACGCCGCAGGGCTGACCGCCACCAGCCGGCAGCAAGCCATCACCACAGGGAGAGCGACAGCCAGTTCAGCGCCTGGCCGGCGCCCGCAGCGGAAGCCGGACCCGAAAGATGGTCTCATCCGGTTGCTGGTCGATGGTGATCTCCCCGCCGTGCCGTTCCACGACGATCCGGCGGGAAATGTCCAGACCGAGACCGGTGCCCTTGCCGACGGCCTTGGTGGTGAAGAAGGGTTCGAACGCGTGCGCCCGCACCTGCGGGGTCATTCCCGCTCCGGTGTCGCCGATCTCGACGACGACACCGTCATCGGCGACCCTGGTGGACACCCGCAGCCGGCCCGAGCCGTTCATCGCGTCGATGGCGTTCTCGACCAGGTTGGTCCACACCTGGTTCAGCTCACCGACACTCGCCTCGATCCGCGGCAGTTGTGAGCGGTAGTCGCGCAGCACGGTCACCCCGGACGGCATCTTGTGGGACAGCATCACCAGGGTGCTTTCGATGCCCTCGGTGACGTCGGTGTACTGCATCGAGGCCCGGTCCATCTGCGAGTACGACTTGACGGCCGCCGACCAGTTCGGAGATCCGCCGTGTCGAGTCCTTGACCTCCGCCAGCAGCACCGACGTGGACAGGTAGCTGGCGATCCACTCCAGGCCGGGCCCGACGGCGTCACTGCCGTCGCCCCCGAGCAGATCGGCCACCTTCTCGCACCAGGGCACGTCCAGCCCGGCGGCCGCCAGGGGCGGGGCGATGACCCAGTCCCGGTCGACCCCGCGGCCGACGAGCCAGGCCGACAAGGCGTCCTCCCGATCGGCGATCGCCATCGGATCGGAACTCGCGCCGCTGGGATCGATGCCGCGGCGCAGGGCGTCCAGGGCGATGAATTGTTCGGCCGTGATCGACTTCTCGGCCAGGGCGCCGAGGGCGGACTGCAGATCGTCACAGCTCGCCGCCAGGGCGTCGGCAGCGCGGGTCGCCGCCGACGCCGGGTTGTTGACCTCATGGGCGAAGCCGGCCGCGAGGGTTCCCAGCGCCACCAGCGACTCGCGCTGGCGCGCCATCGTCTCGATGTTCCGTGCGGTGTGGATCAGGCCCCTGAGCAGGTGCGCGCCGAACGGGAACCAGTCGTTGGCCAGCGCTGCCAACCGGTCGGCCGGAACCCGCAGCACCCGCCCGGGCGTGGATCCCCGACCGGTGGCCATGTACACGCCGTGCTCGTCCCACGCCCGGAATCCGCCGGCCCACTGACCGGGGGTGGACATCACGCCCAGCCTGGTGTCCTCCTGGCCGACATGGCGCAGCAGGTCGAGTGAACCTGCCAGCAGCACCCACCAGAAGTCGGCCGGCCGCGACTCCTGGAACAGGTCGTCACCGGCGTCGAACCGGACTTCTTCCGCTACCGCCATCAGCTCCCGCAGCTGCCCCTCGGTGAGCCCGTCGAACAGGGCAATGGCACGCAGTTCGTCGATCGTCATCTTCCGTCCCCTGGTGAATGGCCCAGGGTAGCGTGCGAGTAGGCCGAATGGGTGGTACAGCCGGAATTCGCCCATTGCCGCGCTCGTTGCCGCCGGCCGAACGGAGGGCAGGAGGGCGGGCGCGTCCGACCTGTCGGATGATCCAGACTGAGCCGGCACAACCAGGGCGAGACCTGCCAAGGTTGACTGGCGCCGTACGGCACCACGGACCGTTGTCGATCATGATCGGAGACGCACCCGATGGAAGACCCGCGCACCGTTCGGCTAGCGGTGCTGACCAGCGGCGGAGACGCGCAGGGGATGAACAACGCGGTGCGCGCGGTGGTGCGCACCGCGCTGCACCACAAGGCCGAGATCTTCGCCGTGTACGAGGGCTACCAGGGCCTGGTCGACGGCGGCGACCGCATTCGGCCGGTGAGCTGGGACGACGTCAGCGGCATCCTGAATCGCGGTGGCACGTTGATCGGGACCGCCCGCTCGGCGGACTTCCGGGAACGGGCCGGCCGGCGCCGGGCGGTGCTCAACCTGCTGCATCTCGGCATCGACCGGTTGGTCGTCATCGGCGGTGACGGCAGCCTGTCGGGCGCCGACCTGCTCCGGCAGGAATGGCCGGCGCTGGTCGCCGAACTGGCGGACAGACGGCGACATCAGCAAGGAGGTCGCCGACCGGCATCCCGCCCTGATGATCGCCGGGATGGTCGGCTCGATCGACAACGACATGATCGGCACCGAGATGACGATCGGCGCCGACTCGGCGCTGCATCGGATCGTCGAGGCCATCGACGCGATCGCCTCCACCGCGGCCAGCCATCAGCGGAGCTTCGTGGTGGAAGTGATGGGCCGGCATTGCGGGTACCTGGCGCTGATGAGCGCGATCGCCGGTGACGCCGCGTACGTGCT
The DNA here is from genome assembly GCA_963709895.1 of uncultured Actinomycetota bacterium. Taxonomy (GTDB): domain Bacteria; phylum Actinomycetota; class Actinomycetes; order Mycobacteriales; family Nakamurellaceae; genus Nakamurella. The sequence goes on from CAVPYD010000031.1 coordinate 203,079, forward strand.
GATCCCCGAAGACCCGCCGCGGCCTGGGTGGGAGAGCGACCTGTGCAAGGTGCTCAAGAACGGGCGTACCGCGGGCCGGCGGAACAGCATCGTGATCATCGCGGAGGGCGCGCACGACAGCGAGAACACCCCGATCAGCAGCGAGTACGTCCGGCAGGTGCTCGAGGATCGGCTCGGCGAGGACACCAGGGTGACGATCCTGGGCCATGTGCAGCGTGGCGGGGCGCCCAGCGCCTTCGACCGGTCGATGAGCTCGCTGGTGGGCTACACCGCCGTCGAGGAGGTGATGGCCGCGACGCCGCACAGCGTGCCGCAACTGATCGGCATGCAGTACAACCGGGTGTCCAAGGAACCCCTGATGGAGGCCGTCGCGAAGACCCGGGAGGTCGGAAGGCTCATCGCCGCAAGGGATTACGACACCGCGCTGGCGATGCGCGGGGACACCTACACCGAGATGGTGCACATCTTCCACTCGATGTCGCACGCCCTGCCCAACGTGCAGGCCAAGGACCGGCCGACCCGGATCGCGGTGTTGCACGTCGGCGGACTGGCCCCGGGGATGAATGCCGCCGTGCACGCCGCGGTGCGCCTCGGGTTGTACCGCGGGCACACCATGCTCGGCGTGTCCGGCAGCTTCCGCGGCCTGATGGACGGCGATGTCCGCGAGCTGAACTGGGGTGACGTCGAGGGCTGGACCAGCCGCGGCGGCGCCGAGCTCGGCATCAGCCGGCACGTGCCGACCGTCAAGGACCTCTACGCGATCGGCCGCGGGCTGGAGGATCACCGGGTCGATGCGCTGCTGATCATCGGCGGCTGGGACGCGTTCGAGTCCGCGCACACCCTGAACAACGAACGCGAGCGCTACCCCGCCTTCCAGATCCCGATGATCTGCCTGCCGGCGACCATCGACAACAACATCCCCAACTCCGAGCTGTCGGTCGGCGCGGACAGCGCGCTCAACCTGATCGTCGACTCCATCGACCGCGTCCGGCAGGCCGGCACCGCGTCCAAGCGCTGCTTCGTGGTCGAGACGATGGGCGGCCGCTGCGGGTATCTGGCCCTGCTGGGCGGGCTGTCGGGCGGCGCGGTCCGGGTGTACCTGCACGAGGAGGGCATCACGCTGCAGGACCTCTCGCACGACGTCGAGCGGATGGTGGACAGCTTCCGGGTCGGCCAGCGGCTGTTCCTGACCGTGATGAACGAGAAGGCCAGCCCGATGTACACCAGCGACTTCCTGTGCCGGCTGTTCGAGCAGGAAAGTCACGGGCTGTTCGACGCCCGCGAGGTGGTGCTGGGGCAGACCCAGCAGGGCGGCACCCCGACGCCGTTCGACCGCATCCTCGGCGTCCGGTTGGCCGCCCACTCGATCGACTGGCTGAGCAACCAGATCGACACCCACAAGACCGGCGGCGCCGTCATCGGGCTGCACGAGGGCCGGGTGCGGGTGCTGTCCTTGCGCCGCTCCGAGGAGCTCGCCGACTGGGAGAACCGGCGCCCGCTGGATCAGTGGTGGATGCGGCTCCAGCCGATCATCGACGTGCTGGCCGGACGACTCTCGGTGAGCAGCTAGCGCGCGCTCACCCAGGGTGAGGCAGGGATCGGCGCGCGCGAGCAGTAGGGTCGGTGCACGTGGCCAACGCTCAGCAGTGGTTCTCCGCCGCCCGTCCGCGCACCCTGCCCGCGGCGGTCGCGCCGGTGCTGGTCGGCACCGGCGCCGCGGCATCGCGTTGGGCGGGTTCTCGCTGGTTGCGGGGCGCGACTGGCGTTGATCGTCTCGCTGGCGCTGCAGGTGGGCGTCAACTACTCCAACGACTACTCCGACGGGATCCGCGGCACCGACGCCGAGCGGGTGGGCCCGATGCGGCTCGTCGGTTCCGGTGCAGCGGCGCCGTCGACCGTCCGCAAGGCCGCGTTCGCGTGCTTCGGCCTGGCCGGGCTCTGCGGGCTCGATCCTCGCTGCACTGACCGCATGGTGGCTGGTCCCGGTCGGGGTGGCCTGCGTCGCCGCGGCCTGGTTCTACACCGGCGGCCCGCGGCCCTACGGCTACGCCGGTTTCGGCGAGGTGTTCGTCTTCGTGTTCTTCGGCCTGGTCGCTGTCCTCGGCACGACGTACGTGCAGGCGGGCACGATCTCGCTGACCGCGGTGGTTGCCGCGATCGGCGATCGGCCTGCTGGCGTGCGCGTTGCTGATGGCCAACAACCTGCGCGATATCCCGACCGACGCGGCGGTCGGCAAGCGCACGCTGGCCGTGCATCTGGGCGACCCGCTGAGCCGGCGGGTGTTCGTGCTGATGGTCGCCGGCGCGTTCCTGGCCGTCGCCGTGGTCGGGGTGCGTCACCCCTGGTGCCTGCTCGCCCTGCTGGCGATCCCGCTGGCGGTGGCGCCGGTGCGGGCCGTGCTCGGCGGAGCCAGAGGACCCGCCTTGATCGCGGTGCTCGGCGCCACGGCGCGGGTGGAGATCGTCTACGCGGTGCTCCTGACGATCGGGCTCGCGCTGGACGGCTGAATCGCTTCGCCCCGCGGCCGGTCGACGCGACGTCGCCGCGGTGCTCTGGTCGGGGTTTGGCACTGCGAGAACCGGCTCCCCGCTGGCACCATGGAGTCATGTTCATCGCCGGGACGGAGCGGTGGAAGGTCACCATCGCCGAACCTGAGGCGCTGCGCATCGGGCTGTACATCCGCGACGTGGCGGGTCTGGAGCCGCTCACCGAACCGGCCATCCCGCCGCTCGATCCGCCGTGCGACGTCTGGCCGGTCTGGTCCAGGCGTCCCGTCGACGTGCCCAGTTCCGGTGGGGTCCGGCTGCTCGGCGGCCGTGACGTCGACCGGATCGTCGCGTCCGGACAGTGGGCGCGCTGGTGGAGCCATGCGTTGGAGGTCGGTGCCGGCGCGATCGACGATTTCCGTCCGCCCGGTTTTCTCGCCCTGTCCGGGGTGCCCGACCTGCGGGCTCTCGTCCAGCGTCATTTTCACAACGCGAACCTCTGGTCCGACGGCGTGAACGACGACCCCCGCACCAAACACGCGCTCAGCGCATCAGGTGCCGGGCTCAACACGCTCATCCGGGAACTGCCCGACATCCTCGGGCGACGGCCGGCCCAGTTCTCGATGCGGATCACCGTGGTCGGTGTGCAGTCCAAGCACGCCTGGATGCTGGCCAGGGACCACGTGCTGATGACCAGGCACCTGGTCGCCGACGTCGACAACGTGCTGGACTGGTTGCGCCCGCGGATCCTCGCGCTGGGCTGACCGCTGCCGTCCGACGGTCCACGCGACCTGGGCTTTGTGGACAACTGCGCGGCGCTGTCGGCGAATCCGGTTACCTTTCCCGCGTTCGGCCATCGAGTCGGGCGCCGGGGAGGGACACATGCTGACACGGAGTTCCGGCCGCCGCGGGTTCGTGCTCGCCTTGGTGGCCGGCCTGGTCGCCGGGGTGGCCAGCTGCACTGGCGCCGGGTCGGCGCCGCCGGTTCGCACCACCGTCGAACAGGTGTGGACTGCCGCGGGCATCCACCCGGTCAGCGCCGTGCGGGCGGTCGGCGGGGTTGCCGTGGTGTACGGGACCGCCGGAGATGAGTTGATGATCTACGGCCTCGATCCGGTGAGCGGTGCCCAGCTGTGGAGCCGGCCGGTGGCCTTGCCGACCGATCAGTCGGATTCGGTCGCAGTGCGCGACATCGACGGCCAGGTCGCCTATCTCCGGCCGACCGGCAGCGCGCGGCTCTCCCAGTTGGTGCTCGCAGAACCCACCACCGGCGCAGACCGCACCGTGTCGGCACCGCGGTACTGGTACGCGTTTCCGGGGCGGTGTACTGACGACGCGTGGATCTGCCCGACCTCCTATGTGCCGCAGGCCGGCGGGCACTGGGACTTGAGCAGGTTCCGGGTCAACCGTGCCACCGGCGACACCGTGCCGATCGAGGCCGCCGACAAGCCGGTGGACAACGCCTACCAGCTGCCGGTCGGCAACCTTTACTACGCCGACGCCGCCGACGGGACCATGCAGATCAGCCGCCGGGTCAAGGGTTCCGTGACGTGGACGAAGCGCGCCAGCGACATCTGGGGACCGACCATGCCGCGGCCGTCCTACTTCACCATGTCCGACACCGCCGGCCGCGGATTCGTGATCATCACCGCGGAGGGACGAGGCACCGATCGGCCCGAAGGGACGCGGCTCGACCTGGCGAAGGACCTGGTCAGCGCTTTCGTCTCGGTGGCCGATGGAACGGTGCGTTGGGTCAGCCCGGGCGCGGCGGCCGGCTGCGGCGACGACCCCTACCTGCACTGGGACGTCACCGAGGACGATCCGGACACGCCCGCGCTACCGGTGCCGGTACACCGGGACCGCGGTCAGGAACTGGAGTGCGTTGCGCGGACAGAAATGACCACCGCGGACCTCGATGTCAGCATCGAGGCCTTCGATCCCGCGACCGGCACGGTCCGGTGGACCGCCGACGTCGGCAATGCCCGGGCACTGGCCGCGGACAACGCCGGCCGGAAGTCGGCGCTGCTGGACGACGACCACGTCGTCGTGACCAATTCCACCGGAGGGTTGGTGGTCGATCTGCGCACCGGCCAGTCCAGGCCGACCTCGACCACTGACGTCCTGTGGTGCACCGACGAGAGTGCGTTTCCCCGCCCGGAGCCGTACTTCCAGGAATCGACGCCTATCACGACCGCGAAACGCTCGGGGGTGGTGCGTCCGTGCCGACCCGACGGCTCCGCCGCGCCGATGCCGACGAACGCCATCCCGTCGAAGCTCTCGGCGCAGTTCGAGGGCGACCGCAGGGTGATCGCGCTGGCCGACGGGGTCGCGGGCTTCCTGGTTCCACCGGCGGAGGCAGCCGCTGATGCCGAAGGTGCCGTTCCTGAGGCGACCGGCCCCGACGTGGCGGCGAGCGACTCGACGGATGCCACCCCGACGTCGGCCGCGACGCCGGCATCGGATTCGGCAGCCGGCGGTGCTGGCGAACCGGCCGGGCCCGCCCTGCACACCATCGAATCGGCCTGGGCGGCAACGGGATTCGAGGCGAAGACAGTGCCGAAGCTGGTGGGTGGGACGGCCGTGCTCTACGGAACTGTCGGCACCCAGCTGCTTCTCATCGGCCTCGACCCTGCGACGGGCGCGGAACGCTGGCGACACCCCGCCACCGCGGCGGCGCTCTCGCCCCGCCAGGAGGTCGCGGTCGTGGCGCTCGACGGCAAGGTCGGTTACCTGAGACCGGTGCCGGGGGACGACCGGATGTCGCAGATCGCTCTGATCGATCCGGCCACCGGGTCCGATGTCATCGTCACCGAGATGCGCTGGTGGATCGGCCTTCCCGCGGTCTGCTGTCGAGATCCGGCAACCTGGTGCGCGACCGCCTACTACGTGGAACCGAACGCGACCACCCTCACCTCCCGCCGGTTCCGGATCGATCCCGGCAGCGGCGCGCTGACCCTGATCCCGCCATCCGCCGACGCGCCGTCAGTGCCGTACACGGTGCTGTGGAACGACGTGGTGCAGCTCGACGGGGCGCCGACGGAAACCATCGGCATCGTTCGAGACGGTGCCGTTGTCTGGTCCCGGCCACTCACCAGTTGGCCGGCGCCGGAGGCGACCCTGGACGACTGGTGGCTGAGCGAGGACGACGGGCCGACGCCGGTACTGGTGATGTCGGTGCGCGCGGGGTGGACCGGCAGTTCAGGCAGCGGTGCCCGTTACCCCTCGCTGGATCTGGCGAAGAACCTGGTCACCGTCGGGGTCGACCGTCGCGACGGCACCGTCCTGTGGAGCACGCCCGGCACCTGGTTCGGCTGCCGGGGCACCCTGCCGCCGGTCGCGCAGATGTCCACCCCCGGTTCGGAGCAGCCAGCTCTACGGTGCCGGTACACCGGCCGACTGGATTCCGATCCGCCGAACCGTGGCTACGACCTGACCCGGCCCACCGACCTCGACGTGACGCTGGAGCGGGTCGACCTGCAGACCGGCCGGGCGGTCTGGTCGGTTCCACTCGGTCCGGAACGCTCCCTGGCGGTGGACGGGTTCGGTATGGCGGTGAGCCTGCTCGACGACCACCGCCTGCTCACCGGTGGCCGGGTCGTCGATCTCGATGACGGGTCCGTGCGCACGCCGGCCGGCGACGAGACGTTCTGGTGCCCCGGTCGGCAGTCCTTCGACCAGCCCGTCGAGTGGCTGGGCACGGACGGCAGCGTGCGTCGTGACCGCCGGGTGCAGGGCGAGGTCTTCCAGTGCGACGGTGCCGGAAAGGCCGTTTCCGGCACCCCGCCGGCGGTGCCGCTCTCGATGTCGGCGGTAACCGGTGCCGGGCTGCGGCTGGTGTCCACACCGGCCGGGCGTGGTCGCCTACCGGGTGCCGCATAGTTGACCAAGACCGAAGCCGAAGTGGATTGCCGCGGCCCAAGACCTCGCGACAACAAAGGGAGAAGTATCAACTGCCACCGGTACTACCATATGTGGCATGGAGAAGACGACCGTGTACCTCCCCGACGACCTCAAGGCCGGGCTCAAGCGCGCGGCCCTGCTGAGAGGCGTCTCCGAGGCCTCGGTGATCAGGGAGGCGATCCGGGTCGCCGTGGGAGCGGAGCGGCCACGCCCGCGCGGTGGGTTGTTCGTCGGCTCCGAACCCGTCGCGGAGCGCGCCGAGGAGTTCCTCGCGGGCTTCGGCGAGTGATGATCGTCGATACCAGCGCGCTGTTGGCATTCTTCGACGGTGCGGAACCGCGTCATCGTGACGTTGCGCGCGCAATCGACGCAGCCACCGAGGCGCTGGTCGTCTCGCCGTATGTGGTCGCCGAGCTCGACTACCTCGTCGCCAGTCGGCACGGTGTACAGGCCGAGTTGGCGGTACTGGACGAACTCGCTGCCGGCGCCTGGGAGCTGCCCTGCCTGGATACCACCGAGCTACGCGCCGCGCGAGAGATCGTCGACCGTTTCGCCGACCAGCGGATCGGGCTGGCCGATGCATCGAACATCGTTCTGGCGCAACGGTTTCGAACCACAACGATTGCCACGTTGGACCATCGACACTTCTCGGTGCTCCGCGCGCCCGGCGGTGGCGTGCTCACCCTGGTGCCGTGAATCCCCTCGGATGACCGTCCCGACGAAGTCCGTCAGACCTGCCCCAGCCACTCGGTCGAGATCGTGAACGAATCGAGGATCTCCATGATCGGCTCGACCCCGAGGCCGGGTCCGGTTGGCACGATGATCTCCCCGTCCTCCAGCACGAACGGCGCGGTGATGTCCTGTTCGTAGAACCGGTCGGAGGCGGAGACGTCACCGGGCAGCGTGAAGCCCGGCAGCGCGGCGAGCGCCGCGTTCGCGGCCCGGCCGAGCCCGGTCTCCACCATCCCGCCGCACCACACCGGGATCCCGTTGGCCTGGCACAGGTCGTGGATACGCCGGGCGTTGAGGTAGCCGCCGACCCGGCCGGCCTTGATGTTGATCACTTGTGCCGCCCGCAGCGCGATGACGTCCGCCGCAGCCCGCACGGAGACCACCGACTCGTCCAGGCAGATCGGGGTGCGGATGAGCTTGGCCAACTCGGCGTGCTGGCGGATGTCGTCCTCGGGCAGCGGCTGTTCGATCAGCAGCAGGTCGAACGCGTCCAGCCGGGCCAAGGTCCTGGCGTCGGCGAGTGTGTAGGCCGCGTTGGCGTCGACCTGCAGCGGGATCAACTCGCCGAAATGCTCGCGGACCGCCTCGACCGGGGCGACGTCCCAACCCGGCTTGATCTTCAACTTGATCCGGACGTACCCCTGCGCGAGGTAGTCACCCACCACCTCCAGCAAAGCGGTGATCGAAGGCTGGATACCCACCGAGACGCCGGAGGGCACCCGCTGCCGCGTCGCGCCCAGGTATCCCGCCAACGGCTGTCCGGTTCCCCGCAGCTGCGCATCGAGCACGGCCATCTCCAGGGCGGCCTTGGCCATCCGATGCCCGATGATCGGCGCCAGCAGCCCGTCGATCTGCTCCGCGGTCACCTCGCCGGTGTCCTTGACGTGATCGAGCAGCCGTGGCACCAGAAATCGGCGCAGCACGTCGGCCGCGCCGTCGGCGTACTCGGAGCTGTACAGCGGCGCTTCCATCGCCACGCATTCGCCCCAGCCCTGGACGTCGACCGGATGCTGATCGGGTCCGGCCGTCGAGCCGAGCACCCGGAGCAGCACCGCTACCCGCTCCGATTCGACGCCGAAGGACGTCTCGAACGGACTCTTCAGCGGCATCCGGATGGTTCGCATCTCGACCCCGGTGATCTTCATCTGCCGGCTCCTCCGTCGGATCCATCGGCCGACCTGCGCTGTAGCAGGTACCACCCCGAGCGAGCGAAACCCGTTACCTTCCAGGAACTATCGGCCATCACCATGGCCAGCGTGGAACGCAATGCGTACCGCCAGGACAGCGCCAGCGCCGGATCGGCCCGGCGGACCTGCTCGATGTCCCTGGGGATGCCGATCACCGCGAGGGTGATCTCCGGGCCGATCACCCGACCGCGGACCGGCTCGCCCGCGTCGCCCTCGGACAGCAGGGTCGGCGCCCCCGCCTGGCGCCATGACGCGAGGTCGGGGCCGTCGTCCGCGAACGCGCCGTCCAGCACCGCGGCCTGCGCCTGCACCGTGCTCACAGCGGCGAGGTCCCAACAGACCTGCATCCGATCGGTGGGCTGGCCCCGGTTGGGACCATCGTGCAGGACGCCGTAGAAATCGACGAAATAGGTCTCCGGGCGGGCACCGAGCCGGGTCAGGTTGAAGAACGCATTCCTGGCGATCAACGGGTCGAAGGTCCAGGTGATCTTGGTCAGGCCGCGCTCCATGGCCCACTGCCGCTGGTGCCACTTGAGCGCCGCGCCCACTCCCCGACCCGCCGTGCCCGGGAGCACGCCCGTGATGTGCGAGTGCATCGCCGATCCCAGCGGCTCGGTGAAGAACGCGACGCTCGCGCCGACCATCGCTCCTCCGGGTTCGTAGGCGCCGACCAGGTAATTGCCGCCATGACCGAGCGCGCGCAGCAGGTGCGGCTGGATCTCCGACGTCTGGCCCGGTGGGATCTCCCATACCCGGTCCAGCACGACGCAGGCCTGCTGCATCTGCTCCAGCGTCTCCAGCGGCCGGATGGCGACGGACGCGTGTCTGGTGGCCGACGCCGCCGCTCCGGCCGCGTCGACCAGCAAGCTGCGCAGCGGCCGGCCCCCGGTGGTGATCATCGGTCCGACGTGTCCGCCGGCTCGGTGGTCGGCAGCCTTGTCGGCTCAGTTGCCAGCGCAGTTGTCGGCTCAGTTGTCGGCTCAGTAGCCGGCTGGATTGCCGAGGTACCCCGCGCTGCCGGGTCCAGCAGCTCGCAGATCAGCGCCACCAGCAGGGCGGACCGCGGCACCAGGGACCTGGCCAGCACGTGCTCGTTGTCGGCGTGTGCACCGGCGCCGATGCCGCCGAACCCGTCGAGGGTCGGCACCCCGATACCCGCCGTGAAATTTCCGTCGGAGGCGCCGCCGACGGAGCTCTGGGTGAACTCCCCGAGACCGTCCCGCCGGCCCAGCCGAACCGCCCGCTCGAACAACGCCGCCCCTGAGCTGACCTCCATGGGCGGACGGTTGATCCCGCCCAGCACCGTCAGCACGCTGCCGGGCAGCGTGGGCCCGATCCCGCGTAGCGCGAGATCGACCCGTTGCTGCTCGACGGCGGTCCGGGCCCGCACGTCGACATTGAGGAAGGCGGCGGCGGGCACGGTATTCGTGGTCGTGCCTGACCCCGACACGGTCGGGGTGACCGAGGTGCCCGACGACGGGTCACCCAGGGTGCTCACCGCGAGGATCAGGTGAGCCAGTTCCACCGCAGCGTTGACGCCCTTCTCGGGCTCGGCACCCGCATGGGCCGCGCGTCCGGTGATCTCGATGCGGTAGAGCGAGGTGCCCTTCCGGCCCGTCTTGAGCGACCCGCGCGGGCCGGCGCCCTCGAACACGAAACAGGCCTCGCAGCCGCGTGCCTCGTCCTCGATCAACCAGCGCGAGGTGATCGAACCGATCTCCTCGTCGCCGGTGACCAGCAGCACCACGCCGTCCAGCGGGCCGCCCCGGTCGTGCAATACACCAAGGGCGTGGATCGCCTGGACCAGGCCGGCCTTCATGTCGACGGTGCCCGGACCGCGGATCACCCCGTCCTCGTTGGACCACGGATGGGTGATCAACGAGCCGATCGGCCACACCGTGTCGTGATGGGCCAGCACGATGATCCGGTTGGGGCCGCGGCCGAACCGCCAGCGCAAGTGGCTGCAGCCGTCGATCTCGATCCGGTCGGGTGCGCTCCCGAGCCGGGCCGTCCCGATCTCGGCGATCAACTCGGCGCTGCGCCGGACAGCCACCAGGTCCGACGACGGGGATTCGCACCGGACCAAACGCTCGAGATCCGCCAGCATCGCCGGCAGCCGGCTCTCCAACTCCGCCCGCCATCCGCCCGGCGGAAGATCAACCGCCACCCGGTCCTGACTCGCTGACGAGGACGGGAGCCGATTCACACCACGAAACTGTAGTGCGTCCGGCCGGCCGACCGCCCCGGCCAGCACGCCGCGGCGCCACTCCGTTCCCGCTCCGGGCAGGCCGCGGGCGTCCCCGTCGGCAAGCCGGCGGCGAGCTCAGTCCGGTGGCTCTTCCCCGGACAGCGCGGCCTGCAGACGATCACGTTCGATCCGGCGCTGCGCCGTGGTCCTTGCCATGGCCTCGTTGACTCGTCGGCGCGGTCCGGCGAAGAGCAGCCAGGACAGCGGCAGCTGAATGATGATCGCGAACAGCAGCGCGACGATCAGCGGCATGAAGATCACCAGCACCGCCGTCAGTACGGCCACCAGCGCCAGCCGGAGCAGGGTGTAGATGGCCAGGTAGCCGAACAGGTGCGCGGGCCGGTCATCACCGGCCGCTGGCATCGTGCTGTCGGGTCCCGGGACCACGACCTCCCCCGCTGTCGGCGGCTGGCCGGGCGGCGGCTGCTGGCGCGCCGAGCCGGTCACCGGCGCCGAGTCGACCGGCCGGTCGTCGGGCGGATGACCGTCGGGCGGATGACCGTCGGGCGGATGACCGTTGTCCTGGGGTGGCGTCGAGCCGTCACTGTCCATTGCTCGTCCAGGGTAATCGCGCCCACCCGCGTCTCCGGCGCGATGGGATTTCAGTTCGCGCTGGGCGGGTTGCTGGTCCCCGTCGGCCGATGTTCGAATCGGGTCGCCAGCACCACCGTCGTGCGGGTCCTGGCAACGCCGTCGATCGCCCGCAGCCGACCGATGCAGCGATGCAGATCGTCCACGCTGGCGACCCTGACCTGGACGACGAATGCCTCGTCGCCCGCGACGCCGTAGCAGCTCTCGACCTCCGGGATCGCGTCCAGCGCGGCGGCGATCGTCTCGTCGCTGCCGTACTCACCCGGTTCGATGCCGACCAGCGCCGTTACGCCGAGCCCGATGGACGTCAGATTCACGGTGGCGCGAAAGCCGGTGATGATTCCGTTCGACTCGAGCTTGGCCACCCGCTCGTGCACCGCGGACGAGGACAGGCCGACCAACCGGGCGAGCTCGGCGTAGCTCGCTCGCCCGTCGGCCCGGAGCGCATCGACGAGCCGGCGATCGACGGCATCCATACATCCTCCTGCGGGTATCCGTTCGGTCACCCGTGATCATGTCCGACCACGAAGGTAGCGTCTGGTCGGTGGGGACCGTCGGCCCGGGGATCCGCTCCGATGTCCCGCATGCCCCGATCGTGGAGATTCTGTCGTCCGGCCGCCAACGTTGGCGGCCGCCGCGAGATCGAGCCTTTCGGGGGTGCGCAACCGCTTGCGGACGCCCCAAAATCCTCGTTTTTCAGCAGATCCGCAGGTCAGAGCTGGGATGGCGAGGCCGGCCGCGACGACCCGAGCAACCCTGACGGGTGACGGACATTGGCCCTATCACAGTCTGAAATCAGACATTTCGTATTTACCTGAACATTACTGACACCCAGCTCTCGATGAACCGAGACGAATGTCGCACAATGGACACACGCCGTCCCGGCGGACGAGGCCAGTCGGGGCCTGAAATGGAGGTGGCACGTAACCATGGAGATTTCTGAGAGGTTGCTGACCCCGGGGGAGGTGGCGCTGATGTTCCGAGTGGATCCCAAGACCGTGACGCGGTGGGCTTCTGCCGGACGCATCGGTTCCATCCGTACACCCGGTGGGCACCGCAGGTTCCGCGAATCCGAGGTGAGCGCTCTGCTGGCAGACCTCACTGTGGACGCTTCGCGTTCGACCGCCTGATCGTCCGCCGGCGCAGCGGTTCATGCCGTGGCGCCGGCAGGTCAGGACCGCTCTGCGTCCCGGTTCCGTCGACACGATCGACGGAACCGGGACGTTCTGGTTTCACAGGTTGGGTCCGTCGATCGCCGATCGAGTGGCATCCGGCGGGCTGCATATTCTGCTCATCCACCGCGCCCCGGATATGCGTACTCTGAAGGGCACTGAGGAGGTGGCCGATGTACATGCTCGTGGCAATCGGCGTGACGATCCTGGTGATCGCGCTGGCCTGGCGTGGGATCGGCGCACGCACGCCGGGGTCCGACCCGTCAAGCACCGGAATGACCAGGCCGACCCGTTCGACGAGGCCGACCCGCACGCTGGCACCCGATGACGATCCCGAGTTCCTGAACGAGATCGATCGGAAGCTGCACGGCGAGGACAAGAGCGGCTGACGCAGGCTCGCCGGGTTCAGCGGGCTCGCCGGGTTCAGCAGATCGCGGCGCAGCAAGCTGGACCTACCGGATTCAGCTGAGCGCTGGTCGAGCGATGCGGGACGAGCGATCTCTTCTGTTCCGGCGCGCCATCACCGCCGGGGGCTGACCGAGCCCGAACTCGGCATGCCCGGCCCGGCGGCAGCGTCGCACCAGGCTCGGATTCAGAGCGCTAGTTAAGCCCTGCGTAGGAGTGCAGCCCCGACACCACCATGTTCACGAAGAACAGGTTGAACATGATCGAGGCAAACCCGACCACAGAGATCCAGGCCGCCCGCTTGCCGCGCCAGCCCGCGGTGGACCGGGCGTGCAGGTACGCGGCGTAGATCACCCAGGTGACGAACGCGCAGGTCTCCTTCGGATCCCACCCCCAGTACCGGCCCCACGCCACCTCGGCCCACAGCGCGCCCGCGATCACGGCGAACGTGTACACCGGGAAGGCGACGATGGCGGTTCGGTAGGCGATGCGGTCCAGCGTCGCCAACGACGGCAGCCTGCCGATCAGCGAACGGTCCGCACGACCGGACCGGGCCGGCTCGTTCGCAGCGTCGATCTCGGCCGCTCCGACCGTTGACCCGCCGCCGGCCATCCCGGCGCCCACTCCCGCCGACCGCGCGTTCGCCAGTCGCCTGTCGTACCGGCCCCGCAGCAGGTAGAGCACCGACGCCGCGCCGCTGACCATCAGCACGCTGGAGGACAACGCCACCGTGGTGACGTGGATCCACTTCCAGTACGAGTTCAGGGCCGGCACCACCGGCGCCGCGGGGACGTACAGCACGGTGCCCGCGACGAAGGCCAGGATGACCACCGGGAACATCACGAACGCGCCCATGGTCCTGGCGCCGGTGCGGGCCAGCACGATCAACCAGCAGATCGAGATCGCGGCACAGATCACCGAGGTGAACTCGTACATGTTGCCCAGCGGAAGCCTGCCGACGGCCAGCCCGCGGGTCACCACGGAGATGACGTTGGCGACCACCGCAACCACCGTCACGACGACGGCAGCACGACCGAACCGGACGCCCCAGGAAGCGACCGGCGGCGCGGCGATCAACCCGATCGCAGCGGTGCCGCCACCGGAGAAGCTGCCACCGGAGCCGTTCCCGGTCCGGGTGAGGGTGGAGGTGCCGCCGCGCTCCGCGGACCGCATCCCGGCGCCGGCCGTTTCCCGCGTCTCGGCGTCGGCGCCGCGCCGGGAGGCCAGCTCGATGGCGTAGCAGACCAGCGCGACCACGTACCCGGCCAACGCCGCCTCGAACGCGAGATCGGAGATCTGCGCCATGGTCTCGTTCATCCCGACATCACCGGCCTTCTGGCGCAGCGCGCCGTGCTCGTGCCCTCATCGCCGGCCCGGTTCGGGCAGCGTGGCAAGCGTGGAGAACTCTTCGCCGTAGCCGGCCTGGTCGGTGCGGGCCAACCCGCCGATCTCGACCACCGTACGGTCCCGCGACGTACCCCGTCCCGCGCCCCCGGCTTCGTCCGGCGCGGAGCGCAGCCGGAACCACACCCGGCGCCGTTTGACGATCAACGAGACCATCAATCCGGTCAGCAACAGCACCGCGGACACCAGCGCCCAGACCTGAGCCGGATCGAACGAGGTCTGCAGCGACACCCACTCGTTGTACCCGGTGAAGGTGATCTTGGTGCCGTCGTCCAACGTCACCGACTCCCCCATCATCAGGTTCTTGCGTGCCTGCTTGACCAACGCGCCCTTGTCCACCTGGGACGTGTCGATGGAGAAGATCGACTGCGACCGGCCGCCCTCCATGCCCAGGTCGCCGCGGTAGACGTCGATCGCGACGCCCGGATCGTTGGCCGCCGGGAACGACGACGTCATGATCCCGCCGTGCACGAAGGCGGTGGGTGCGAAGATGCCGACGATCGCCAACTGCTGCTTGCGGATGTCGTCACCGGTGACGCCCGGCGGGTCGGTGACCTTGACCGCGCCCTGCGAGGTGAAGTTGGGATCGTTGGGTTCCGGCGCGAACTGCTGCGCGTAGTCGCGGACCGAGCCGTCGGGGTAGGTGATCTGGAAATGCGGGCTGAAGCCGTGGCCGAGCAGGTACAGCCGCTCGCCGTCCATCCGCAGCGGGTCGTTGACCTGCAACGTCGCCTCGTTCCAGGTGTCGGTGCCGGCGTCCCCACCCGCTTGATAACGCACCGCGGCGGCGAACTCGGTCGCCTCGCCCTGGTCGGTGTACGCGGCGTGGAAGTTCTGCACGTCGACGCAGAACGGGACCATCTGGGTGCCGTCCACCAGCAGACCCGGTCGGAAGTTGTCGTAGGACGCCGGCGAGGTGGAGCAGAACTGGGAGCCGGCGTTCACGATCACCGAGCCCTCGTAACCGACGAGCTTGCCGACCGCGATCGCGATCAGCAGCCCCAACAGCGACAGGTGGAACACCAGGTTGCCCACCTCGCGCAGGTAGCCCTTCTCGGCCGAGATGGTCACCGCGGAATTGATCAGCGCAGGGTCGGTGCCGCCCGCACCGGCAGGCGAGTCATCGGCCGGTACGGCGCGGCCGGCTTGCCCGGCCAGTAGCTCCACCCGTTGCTCGACCCGCCAGCCGCGCAGCCTGCCGCGAATCCGTTCGGCCACCTCCTGCGGCGTTCCGTCGACCTCGATGCGATGGTGGTGCGGCAGCCGGGACAGGTTGCGCGGGGTGGCAACCGGCGGCATCCGGAGCTGGCCGATGAAGGCCAGGCTGCGCGGCAGCACACAGCCGATCAGCGACAGGAACAGGGCCAGGTAGATGGCGGCGTACCAGGGCGACGCGAAGACCTCGAAGAAGCCGAGTCGATCGAGGATCGGGCCGAGGGTCGGGTAGTCCAGCAGGTACTGCGCGGTCTTGGCCGAGTTCAACGACCATTGCGGCAGCAGCGCACCGGGCAGCGACGCCAATGCCAGCAGGAACAGCAGGATCAACGCGACCCGCATGCTGGTCAACTGCCGCCAGATGTTGCGGGCGGCGGCCAGCAGCCGGCCGACGAATCCCTGACCGGGCGGCGGCTGCCGCCGGACCCCGGAATCCGCGTCCGGGTCGATCTGCAGATCGGCGTCGGTGGGCTGGGTGCTGTCGCGAACGGTCACCTACAGCACCGTCCCCACGCCGGCGATTCTGCCCTGCAGCCACGCGATGAAGGTGCCCCACAGCCCGGTCAGCATCAGCAGGCCCAGCACGATCAACGAGATCGCCCCGATCAGCTGGATCGTCCTGGTGTGCCGGCGGAGGAAGCCCATGGCGCCGGTGGCCCAGCCGAACCCGAACGCCAGCAACAGGAACGGGATGCCGAGGCCCGCGCAGTAGAAGATCACCAGGGACAGCCCGCGCCAGGCGGAGCCGCCCCAATCGGTGGCGTTGGCCAGCGAGAGCACCCCGACCAGCGTCGGCCCCAGGCACACGGTCCAGCCGAACGCGAAGACGGCGCCGAGCAGTGGCGCACCGAGGATCCGGCCCGTCGGCCGGACATGCAGCCGTCGCTCGGTCTGCAGGGGGCGGATCAGCCCGAGCATCACCAGGCCCATCACGACGGTGACCGCGCCGCCCACCCGCATGAGCGTCTCGTTGTTGGCCAACAGCGCCCGGGACAGGCCGACGACGGCCACCGACTGGGCGACGAACACCACGGTGAAACCCGCTACGAACAGCGCCGTCGCCAGCACGGCCCGGCTGCGCACGGCCAGACCGACCCGCCGACCCGGACTCACGGGATCGGGACCGGCAATCGGATCGGTCGCCACCGGGACGCCCGCCGCGGTCGGCTTCAGGCCGGGCACCACGGGCCTTGCCGGCACTGTGGGCACAGCAACCGCGGCTTCCGCGCCGACCAGACCGGCGAGGTAGGACAGGTACCCGGGGACCAGCGGGATGACGCACGGCGAGGCGAACGAGACCGCACCGGCGCCCACGGCGAGCAGTGCCGCCAGCAGGTAGGGCCCCGAGATCACCGTGTCCGTGACGGTGGGCATGTCAGGCCTTCTCCGCCGCGATCTGCGAGACGGTGCTGATCAGTTGATCCGGGCTGGTGATCTCCTCGAGCCAGACATGGGCGACCCGGCCCTGCCGGTCGATGACGATCGTCGACGGGATCGAGCCCGACGGGTAGCCGCGGATAGACAGCAGGGTTCGCATCGACGGGTCGTAGATCGACGGGTAGCTGACCTGCTTGGAGTTCAGGAAATCCGCACCGGCCTCGCGGGTGTCCTTGACGTTCACCCCGAGGAACTGGACGCCTTGACCGGCCAGCGCAGTGGCCGCGGCGTTCAGCTCGTCGGACTCGGCGCGGCACGGGCCGCACCAGGAGCCCCAGAAGTTGACCACCACGACCTTGCCGGCGAAGTCCGACAGCGCGACGGTGCCGTCCTTGTTCGACAGGTCGGGGCCGGACAGATTGCCCACCGTGCCGCGCTCGTCAGCGGGGTAGGAGAACTCGGTCTGCCCACCCGGCGAGACGAAGGTGAAGGAGCCGCCGAAGACAGCGGCGTCGTTGCCGGTGCTGCAGGCCGACAACCCGGCCAGGGCGACCAGGCCGAGTGCGAGCAGTGCCGACCTGAGGACGGCTCGGCCGAGCCACCCGCGGATCATGACTGCCCGCCCAGGGTGTCGGTGGGCTGGCCGGGCACCGCCGGCGTCCGCTCGACGTCCGGGTCGTTGACCGCAGCGATGTGCCGGACCGGCTCGGCGTAGCGGGACCCGGCGTAGACGCCGTCGACGAAGGTGAGCGAGGTCAGCGACGCGACGCTGCACTTGCGGGTGCGCGGGTCGTGCCACAGGCGTTGGCCGTCGAGGAACCGGCGGACCGTGACGATCGGCAACTGGTGCGACACCACGACCGCCTCGTGCCCGTCGGCGGCCTGCGCCGCCGAATACACGGCGGCCAGCATGCGGTGCGCGATCTCGAGGTACGGCTCACCCCAGGACGGCCGCAGCGGGTTGCGCAGCTTGGCCCAGTTCTCCGGCCGGCCGAGGGTCTCCGCGGTGAACGGCACCCGCACCCCCTCGAACGCGTTCGCCGCCTCGATGACCCGGTCGTCGGTGGTGATCGTCAGCCCGAATTGGCGGGCCAGCGGGGCGGCCGTCTCCTGCGCCCGTTGCAGCGAGGACGCGACCAGGTAGGTCACGTCGGAACCGGCGAGCGAGGCGGCGACGCCGTCGGCCATCGCCCGGCCGGAGGCGGCCAGCCGGAATCCCGGCAACCGCCCGTAGAGCACCTCGGTGGGGTTGTGCACTTTGCCGTGGCGGAGCAAGTGCACGACGGTCCGGCTGGGCAGGGAGGGTGGCACGTTTGAATTGTTCCAGGTCATCCCGACGACCTCGCCGACCGGCGGTATCTGACCAGGTCAACGGCCCCCAGCAGGAGCAGCAACGCCGCCACCAGCGCAGCGGCCGCGGCGGCGGTGATCCACGGGCCGGAGTACCTGGTGATGCTGGTCGAGCCGGAGTCGGCGAGGAAGGACGGCCAGTCGTCGCTCTGCACGCCGTGACGCAGCAGCGCCAACGACCCGATCAGCGCGAGCACCGCGACCAGCACGGCCAGCGCGCCGCGCAGCAGCTGCCTGCCGGATCGAGGCGGGTTGGTCCTCGCCGCAGGTCCGGTCGGCCCGGCCGGCACCGTCGGCCCGGCTGGCACCGTCGGCCCGGCTGGCACCGCCGGCTCAAAAGGATCCGTTGGCCCGGTCGGCGCCGTCGGCCCGGCCTCGCCCGAGCCGGTCATCCACGGCCGGCCGGCTGGGCCGTCATCGCTGCCCGATCACGAGTTCGCGCGCCGTGCTCGCATCCGCGCGAAGTACACGCCGCCCTGGCCGATGAAGCTCATCATCACCGCGACCACGATCAGCAGGGTGGCGACCAGGGTGAACAGGTTCGACACCTGGAACAGCATGGTGATGACCACCGAGAGCAGCACGGCACCGACCACCGTCAGCCGCGCCCAACGCGCACCGGCCCTGAGGTACCAGCCACCGACGGCGGCCAGCAACCCGATGACCACGATCACCGCGCTGATGATCATGTTCTGGGTCTTGGCCGAGTCGATGACGTCCTGGGTGAGGACCTTGTAGCCCTTGCAGTTCTCGGCGAGGGCCTTGTCGTCCGCGGACGCGCTGTCCGGCGGCGTCACCACCGCATCGCCGATGCCGCCGACCTTGGTCTGGCAGTCCGCGATGTTGGAGTTGTAGGTCGCGACGGCCTGATCCAGCTGCGAATCGGCCGTGAAGAGCGACACCGCTCCGATGAAGATGAAGATCAGCGCCCCGACCAGGGCCAGCGCCGTCGCGATGTTGACGGTGCGCGGCGGGAGGATCGGGCTGCCGTCGTCCACCGGTAGTGGCGCGGGCGTCATCGCTGCCCGGAACGAGTCGAAAATTCCCGGGCGCTTGCGGTTCTCACCGGACGAGAAACTCATGGCACGAACCTACCGGGATGCGGCGCGAACTGCGGACACGTCAGGACCCGACGACCGGGTCGGTCGACCGATATCACGACCGTAGGTCACCGCAACTGGCTGCGGTAGGCCTTCGATGCGGCGAAGTACTGGTTGGCCCCGCCGACGAACATCAGCACCAACGCGGCCACGGTCAGCACCGCGGTGATCCACCCAGGACCCGAGCTCGACGCGTACACCTCGCCGTTCACCGTGACGGACCGCGACGTGGGGGTCACCGAGCCGAGCACGCCGAGAATTCCCAGCACGGTCAGGGTGATCCTGGCCCAGTTGCGGCCCGCATACATCTTGAAGGCGAACAGCAGGTACAACCCTGCGAAGATCACGAAGCCGACGATGGCGATGACCCGGATCGCGTTGATCAGCGACTGGGCGTCCAGCACGATGTTGGACGTCGAGTTCGCATTTGCCTGCCGTGCGGCGGCCGCGAGCGCCTGGTCCCAGGTCGAGCTGGTGAGCACGAAGATCAGCGAGATCGCCCAGGCCGCAACGACCGCGATCCAGCACCAGAACGCTGCGGTGACGGTGGTCGGCCTGGCGGGCTCGGCGGCCGGCCCGCCCGCATATCCCTGGTAGCCCGGGTAGCCGGCGGGCGCAGCCTGATAGGCCGGATAACCCGGATAGCCACCCTGACCCGCCGGATACCCGGGAGGTTGCTGACCTGGGTAGCTGGCCTGGCCGGGGTACGGGGTCTGCGCCTGGTACGGGTTCTGCGCCTGGTAGGGGTTCGACGGCGGGTATTGGCCCTGCCCCGAATAGGGCGGCTGCTGCCCCGAATAAGGCGGCTGCCCCGAATAAGGTGGCTGCCCCGAGTAGGGCGGCTGGCCGGGGTAGCTCGGCGGGGCTGCCGGGCTGCCACCCTGACCGGGTTGGGGATATCCGGGTTGACCCGCCGGGTAACCGGTCGGTCCGGAGGGCGGCCCTGGTGCGTACGGATCGCGCGGAGCACCAGGTTGCTGCCCGGCCGGATCGCGGGGGGTTTCGCCTGGGGAGTTCGGTTGGTCCGGTGTGCTCATGGCGGCAACGGTAGCGCGCTGAAGCGAACGATTCAGCGCCCGACGCGACGCGCGTCGGGCGCTGATCTGTACAAACAGAGTGCGGACCGGCGACACAGTGCCGGTCCAGTCCGGACTCAGCGGCGGCGCGGCGACTTCCGCGGCGGCGGCAGTGCTCCCTCGGCCCGCAGCCGGCAGGCGTGCTCCGCCAACGCCTCGACCAGTGCCCCGACCTCGGCAACCTCAGGCTGGACGTCGACCCGCAGCCCGAACTCCCGCGCGGTCTCGGCGGTCTTCGGGCCGAGGCAGGCGACGATCGAGCGGGAGTGCGGCTTGCCGGCGATGCCGACCAGGTTCCGCACGGTCGAGGAAGAGGTGAAGCAGACCGCCTCGAACCCACCCGTCTTGATCGCCTCCCGGATGGGGGCGGCCGGCGGGGCGGCTCGCACGGTCCGGTAGGCGGTCACGTCGTCGATCTCCCAGCCGCGCTCGCGCAGTCCCTCTGCCAGCGTCTCGGTGGCGATGTCGGCCCGCGGCAAGAGCACGCGGTCGACCGGATCGAGCACGTCGTCGAAATCGGGGAACGAGGCGAGCAGCCCGGCCGTCGACTGCTGGTTGTCCGAGATCAGCTCGGGGATGATGCCGAGCGCGCGCACCGCGTCACCGGTGGCGCTGTCCACGCAGGCGATACGGACGCCGGAGAACGCCCTGGCGTCCAGCCCGAACTCGGCGAACTTCTCCCACACCGCGCGGACCGAGTTGGTCGAGGTGAACACCACCCACTGGTAGCGCCCATCGACCAGGCCCTTCACCGCGCGCTCCATCTGCGCCGGGGTCCGCGGCGGTTCGACGGCAACCGTCGGGACCCGCTGCGGGATCGCGCCGTGCATCCGGAGCAGGTCGAGCATCCCGTCGGCAGGGTCGCGGGTCTGCGGGATCAGCACCCGCCAGCCGTACAGCGCGCGGGACTCCCACCACGACAACCGGCCGCGCTGGCTGATGCCGGCGCCCACCGTGACCACCAGCGGGCCGAGCATCTGCCCGCCGATACCGTCCAGGGTGGCCAGCGTTCCGTCGACCGTGCGCTGGGTGGGCAGCGTCGCGCCGGACGTGACCGAGGCCGGGGTTTCCCCGGCCAATCCGGATTCGGCCAGCAGCGCCGCGGTGTCCGCCAGGTGCCCGGCGGCGGCCTGCAACAGCAGGGTGCCGGGGGCCGCGGCCAGCCGCGACCAGTCCGAGGTGGACCGCACGTCGGCGACGGTGTGCACCGAGCCGACGGGAATTCCGGAGTAGGAGGCGACGGCAGCCGCGGACAGCCCCGGGATCACGTCGAACAGCACCGAACTGCGCGAAACCCCTTGCAGCTCTTTGACAACGGGGTCCGCTGTGAGCACGTCACCGGCGACCAGCCTGACCACGAA
The DNA here is from genome assembly GCA_963709895.1 of uncultured Actinomycetota bacterium. GTDB lineage: Bacteria > Actinomycetota > Actinomycetes > Mycobacteriales > Nakamurellaceae > Nakamurella. Next base: position 224,684 of record CAVPYD010000031.1, read on the forward strand.
CTGACCGGTCCGCGCGGCGGTCACCAGCGTTTTGGCCACCTCGGCCGGCTCACCCACCGCCGGCCGGATCTCCGCCCCGGTGGCCAGCGCGGTGACGTCTTCCGGCACGTCGGGATCGGTGATCACCACTGACGCACCCGCCAACGCCTCGGCGGCCCGCATGGTCAGCAGGCCGGGATCACCTGGGCCGGCGCCGACGAAGGCGATGCGGCCGACGGTTCTGCGTGCACGGGTCATGACGTGCTCCTTGCGCGTGAGGGTGCGCCGGCGCCACGGTGTGGTGGCGCCGACCAGTTACCAGCTGCCGCGGCGGTCCCGCGGCAGTGTTCGACCCGGTCGGGATCGAGGATTGGGGCGACGAGCGGGATGCTGACGGGCGGGGTCACGACCGCACCGCCAGGGCCGTCGGCGGAGCCTGGGCGGGCAGCGGTCCGGCGTTGGACACAGCGGCCGACACGGCGGACACAGCGGACACGGTGGACACGGTGGACACACAGGCACACCGGACACACCGGCCGGGGTGCGGTGCGCCTCATGGAAGGCCAGCAGCTGCAGTTCAAGGGACAGGTCGACGTGCCGGACCTCGACATCGTCCGGCACGGTCAGCACACCGGGGGCGAAGTTCAGGATGGACCGGATGCCGGCCCCGACCAGGGTGTCGGCCACCTGCTGCGCGGCGGACGCGGGCGTCGCGATCACCCCGATCGTCACCCCGGTCAGCCTGCAGATCGCCCTGGCGTCATGGATGTCCTCGATGGTCAGTCCGGCCACGTCGCGTCCGATCCGCTCGGGATCGGAGTCGAACAGTGCCGAGATGACGAAGCCGCGGCCGCTGAAACCGGGGTAGCCGGCCAGCGCCTGTCCGAGGTTGCCCAGCCCGACCAGCGCGACCCGGTGTGCGCGGTGCGCACCGAGCGTCCGGCTGATCTGGTCGGTGAGGGTGGCGACGTCGTAGCCGACCCCGCGGATGCCGTAGGAGCCGAGGAAGGACAGGTCCTTGCGCAGCTTGGCCGAGTTCACCCCGGCCCACAGGGCCAGCTCGGTCGAGGAGATGGTCGTGCCCGGGTGTTCGCCGCGCTCTTCCAGGCCCGACAGCACGCGCAGGTAGACGGCCAGCCTGGCCACCGTTGCCTCCGGGATCGCGCGGGCGCGGGAGCTGACCCGCCCCCCTCCGACCTGCGATGTCACCCGTTTTGCCTCCGCAGTAGGGTCATACCCCACCGGTGCCGTGGCGACCGACATGTGGTAGGCCACCGGTACGGCGAAGCCTAGCCATTCGTGAACACAGGCACAAAGTCGCGACGGTGCCCTCATCCCAGGATGTGGGACCATCGGGCGAAAGGTGACGGTCGTCACGTCCTGTTGCCGGCCGTGTACGGCCCGTTGTTATGAACCAACCGTGTCTTGCCCGGTCAGGCCCGCAGGGCCGTCCGGAGCCGATCGGGCTCGACGCGGTAGTAGGCGAGGATGGTGCCGTCGACCAGCACGACCGGCACCAGGTCGCCGTACTCGGCGCGGTCCTCGGGGTCGGCGTCGACGTCCACCGCCCGCCAGGACGCGCCCAGCTCGGACGTCACCGCGGCGATGACCGTCGCGGCCTCTTCACAGAGATGGCAGTCGGCCCGCGTATAGAGCGTCACCCGCGGCTCCCCGGACAGGCCGGTCATCCGGACCTGCGCGGTGCCTGCTTCAGCGAGCGGGCGATGACAACGCGCTGGATCTGGTTCGTGCCCTCGACGATCTGCAGCACCTTGGCCTCCCGCATGTACCGCTCGAGCGGATGGTCCTCGACGTAGCCGGCGCCGCCGAGTACCTGCACCATGTCCGTGGTGACCTTCATGGCGGTGTCGGTGGCGATCAGCTTGGCCATCGCGGCCTCGGTGGAGAACGGCTTGCCGGCGTCCTTGCGCCGCGCCGCGTACAGATACAGCTGCCGCGCCGCGACGATCTGCGACGCCGCGTCGGCGAGCAGGAACGACACTCCCTGGAACTCGTCGATCGGCCGGCGAAACGCAACCCGTTCCGCGGCGTAGGCCGCCGCGGCGTCCAACGCGGCCTGGGCCAGCCCGACCGCACACGCCGAGATCCCGAGCCGGCCGGAGTCCAGCGCGGACAGCGCGATCCGGAACCCCTGCCCCTCGTAGCCGACCCGGCGGTCAGCGCCGACCCGAACCTGGTCGAGGTGCAGGGTGCTGGTCACCGACCCGCGGAACCCCATCTTGCGTTCCGGTGTACCGGCGGTGAGCCCCGGATGCCCGTGCGGGAGCAGGAACGTGCTGATGCCGTGCGACCGGTCGTCACCGGTCCTGGCGGCCAGCAGGTAGAAGTCGGCGACCGGCCCGTGGGTGATCCACGCCTTGTCGCCGGTGATGACGTACTCGTCGCCGTCGGCGACCGCCCGGGTACGCATCGCGCCGGCATCGGATCCGGCATGCGCCTCCGACAGGCAGTACGCGCCGAGCGTCGAGCCGCCGAGCATCTCCGGCAGGAACGCCTCCTGTTGCTCCGCTGTGCCGAATTCGGCCACCCCGCTGCAGGCCAGCACGTGCACGCTGACCCCGAGGGCCACCGTCGCCCAGCCGCGGGCCAGTTCCTCCAGCACCTGGAGGTAGACGGTTGCCGGCTGGTCACCCCCGCCGAACCGCTCCGGGTAGGGCAGCGACAGTAGCCCCAACTCGCCCAGTTCGGCGAACACCTCCCGGGGGAAAGTGCCGGTGGCTTCGGCCTTGTCGGCCCGCGGCGCGAGTTCGCGCTGCACCAGATCGCGGACGAGGTCGAGCAGATCCACAGCCTCACTGCTGGGCAACTCCCGGTCGATGACGGCGACCACCACGTCACGCTCCTCCCTGATCAGCTCGTCAACATCTGCTCAGACCACCTGCTCAGAACAGGTCCTCGTCGGTGTCCTGGTCACCGCGTTCTTCCCGGCTGCCCGAGGCCGGTAGCCGCACGCCGAGTTCGTCGAGGTCGGCGACCTGTTCCGGGGTGACGTCCACAGCCTCTTCGGCGCCCTCTTCGGATCCGCCATCCCCCGCGGTACCCGACACCCCGTTCACGGTAGTGCCATCCGACGAGGGTGCGACCGCCGTCAGCCAGGGCAGGGTGGCGCTCGGCGTCCGGGCGAAGTTCCGCAGCACGGCACCGCGGTCCAGTCGGCCCACCTCGGTGCGCGGCAGCGACGGGGCCACCTGGTAGACGACCGGGCGTTTGAACGCCGGCAACCGGCTCGCCACGAACTCCGCCAGATCGGCGGCCGTGAGTTCCGCTCCGCTGCGGGCAACCAACACGGCCGCGACCTCCTCACCGCCACCCGGCACCGCGACGCCGATCACGGCGGCTTCGGCGACGCCGGGATGCAGTCCGAGGACCTGCTCGACCTCCCTGGGATAGACGGTGAATCCGGCCACCGTCACCGTTTCCGAGGCCCGGTCCACCAGGTGCAACTCGCCGTCGTCGTCCAGGAAGCCGATGTCGCCGGTGACGAACCAGCCGTCCGCGGCCGGCCCCCCGCCGCCGTCCGGCCAGTACCCGGAGAACAGGGTGGCCCCGCGGATGGCGATCCGGCCGACCTCGCCGGCATCCGGGGTGTCGACCATGACGTCGAGCGGATCCTCCGGCTCGATCGGCGCGGAGTCGGGGTTGGCTGCCTCGTCGTCGGCGTTGACGTCCCGCCCGTCCGGCCCGACGATCCGCAACTCGATGCCCGACAACGGTTTGCCGACCGATCCGTGCCGCGGCTCGTCGGTCATCAGGGTGCTGGCCACCACTGACGCGGCTTCGGACAGGCCGTATCCCTCCCAGACGGGGTGGCCGACGAGGGTTTGCACGGCGCCGAAGTCGTCGGTGTCCAGCGGCGCGGTGCCGGAGGTGAGCAACCGCACCGTGGCCAGAGATTGCTGCAGCGCCGTCCATGCCGATCAGGTGGTGGAAGAACCCGGGAGCCCCTGGTACGACGGTCACCTGATGGGCGGCGGCCGCGGCGATGGCGGATTCGGCGGCCTGCCGGCCGGCGGCGACGATGTCGGGGCTGCCGCTGAGTGCCCCGTCCGGAGCGCCCACCGAGATGGTCGCGCTGTCGAACCCGACCTCGGGTATCACGGTGGCCCCACCGACCAGCGTCGTCGGCAGGAAAGCCACCACCCAACCCGCCACGTGGTACATCGGCAGCACCTGCAACACCCGGTCGGCGTCCCGCACCCGCCGGTCGTCCAGCCGGCCGATCGCCTCGACCGCCGCCAGGATCGAGCGGTGCGACAGCATCACGGCCCGATCCGCCCTGGCCCTGGCCAGTACCGCAAGGTCCTCGCCGCCACCGGATGCGGCAGCCCGCGGCTCGGCGGAACCCGGGCCGGCCGCCCACCACCGGGCGACGTCGTGCTGATCGAGGCCGATCGGCAGTCCGTGATCGTGGTCGACGGAAATGGCGGCCATCGCGCCCACCCGATCGGCGACGTCGCCGGTGTCGCCGTGCGAGGGACCGATGGGCACCGCGATCAGCCCGGCCCGCGCGCAGGCGAACAGCGCCACCGCGAGGTCCGCCCCGGTGGGCAGGGCGATCACCACGCGTTCCCCGCGATCCAGGCCGGCGGTCCGCAGCGCTCGCACCCCGGCGTCCGCCGCGGCATCGAGCTCTGCCCACGTCGATGAACCGGACGCAGCGATCACCGCCGGCCGATCGGGGTACTTCACGGCGACTCGGCGCAGCAGATCGGCCACGTTTCCGGTACTGCGGGCCGGTTCTCTGCTCTGAACTCGTGCGGGGCTGCTCACGCTGCTCATTGTCCTGCCAGCGCCGGGAGCGCACCCATCGGACCACCGGCCGTGCGCCGTACGGCGCGGATCACCGGCCGCCGGACGGCAGAGCGGGGCCAGCGCTGGATAGGCTGGGCGGGCATCACGCGCCGCCCGGGCTGTCCGCCCGGGCACCGGTTGGCGTCGTCGGACGGACGGGAGGCCTTCGTGCCGCATCGCAGGTCGCGCTCGTTCGACCCGCAGGCCGAAGCTGCCGAGATCGCCGGCGCGGCGTCCGCGGAAGCCGCCTACCAGGCGGTTCACGAGGACGAGGCACCCGCTCGAACCTGGTGCCGACCTCACCGCCGCCGCCTTCTTCGATGTCGACAACACGATGATGCAGGGCGCGTCGATCTTCCACTTCGCCCGCGGACTGGTCGCCAGGAACTTCTTCACCACCAAGGACCTGGTGCGCTTCGCCCTGCTGCAGGTCAAGTTCCGCATCGTCGGGGAGGACGCTGACGACACGCACTCCGCGCGCGAGGGTGCGCTGGCCTTCGTGGAGGGCCGGCACGTCTCGCAGATCGTCGAGCTCGGCGAGGAGATCTACGACGATCTGATGGCCGACAAGATCTACCCGCGGTCCGTCGAGCTGGCCAAGAAGCATCTGGACGCCGGGCAGCGGGTGTGGCTGGTCACCGCGACACCGCAGGAGCTGGCGCAGATCATCGCCCGCCGGCTGGGGCTCACCGGGGCGCTGGGCACCGTCGCCGCCGAGGAGAACGGCATCTACACCGGCCGGTTGTTCGGCGAGATGCTGCACGGCCCGGCCAAGGCGGCCGCGGTCCGCGCGCTCGCCGCGAGGGAAGGCCTCGACCTGCGGCGATGCACCGCGTACTCGGACTCGGTGAACGACGTGCCGATGCTCTCGGTGGTCGGCACCGCGGTCGCGGTCAACCCGGACGCTGCGCTGCGGGACGTGGCGCGGGAACGCGGCTGGCAGGTCCTGGACTTCCGGACCGGCCGTAAGGCGGCCAAGATCTACCTGCCCGCCGTGCTGGGCGCTGGCGCCCTCGGTGCCGCCGTGCTGGTCGGCCGGCAGGTCTGGCGCCGGACCGCTTGGAGCACCGCCGGCCGCTGACCGCGGGCCGCCCGTTATCCCAGGAAGGGGTGCCCGCGGCGCAGCAACAGCCGGTACAGCGTCTGCTGGATCGTCTCCCGCACCCGGTCGGTCAGGTTGAAGACCACCATCGGATCGTCCGCGGCATGATCCCCGTACCCGTCCGTCGGGATGGGCTCGCCGAACTCGATCAGCCACTTGCTCGGCAGCGGTATCGCGCCCAGCGGCCCGAGCAGCGGGAACGTCGGCGTCACCGGGAAGTAGGGGAAGCCCAGCGCGCGGGCCAATGGCTTGAGGTTGCCGATCAGCGGGTAGATCTCCTCGGCGCCAACGATCGACACCGGGATGATCGGCACTCCGGTCTTCAGCGCGGCGGTGACGAACCCGCCGCGGCCGAAGCGCTGCAGCTTGTACCGCTCGCGAGTACGGCTTTCCGACACCCTTGAACCCCTCCGGGTAGACCGCGACGACCTCACCGGAGGAGAGCAGCCGCTCGGCATCGGGGTTGCAGGCAAGGGTGTTCCCGGCCTTGCGGCTGATCGGCCCCAGGAAGGGGGTGTCGAAGACCAGGTCGGCGCCCAGCATCCGCAGCGGACGATGCTTCGGGTGGTGATCGCGCAGCGCGACGGCCGTCATCACCGCGTCCACCGCGATGGTTCCGGAGTGGTTGGCCACCAGCAGCGCACCGCCGGTGTCCGGGACGTTGTGGATCCCCAGAGTGTCGATCCGGAACCACTTCTCGTACAGCAACCGGAGCGGCGGCATCAGGACGTTGTCGGTGAAGTCGGGGTCGTAGCCGAAGTCGTCGACGTCGTAGTCGCCGGTGATCCGGCGACGCAGGAACGCCAGCCCGCCGGCCAGGTTGCGCTTCCAGCCGGATTCGCCGCCGGTGGCCGGCAGCGCGTCGGCGTCGGGCCGGTCCACATCGACGGCACCCGAGGGGATGACGCCGGCGACCAGGCCGTCGGCGAACGAGCCGCGGGCGGGGCCCGGTGCGTGGCCGGCCGGCTGGTCGCCGCCCTGCCCGGCAACGGCCGGAGCGCCCGGATCGGCAACGGACGCGGAGGTTGCGGAGACCGTCGGCTGAGCCGACGCGGCAGCGGAAGCGCCCTGGGCCCGCTTGCGTGGCGGGCGCACAGCACCTGTGGCGTCGCCGGCTGGAGGGGTGGCCCCGCCGCCCGGCGTTTCGGTGCTACCCACGTGGTTCCCTCCTTCGCCGCGGTGTTTCTGGGAGCAGTGCTGGATCGTCTCGACAAGCGAACGGGCTCACCGCGTCCTCCGCCGGCGCGGTGGGCCCGCGGCGTCCCCGGTGATGCCGACCAGTCGCGGACGCCCGTCGGGCCGGTCGTCGCCGTCCGAGCTGTCCGGGCCGGACGAAGGCCCGCCCGCTGTGGGCTCCAGTGGCGAACCAGCCGGCGCCGCAAGCGTGGTGGTCCGACCGCTCCGGCCCGCCGCGGATCCGGTGCCGCCGGATCCGAGGACGAGCGGGTCGCCGTTCGGCCCTGCCTGCTCCGGCCGGAGGCCGAGGGTGCCGGTGATCCGCTTCTCGACCCCGCGCACGGTGGAGGCCGGGAGCGCCGGACGGAGGTGCGCGGCGAAGTCGTCGAACGCCTCGACGGTGGTGAAATGCGGCTGGTAACCGGCACGCTCGACCAACCTGGTGGTGTCCAGCACCGCGTCCGGTGGTCAGCGATTCCACCTGCCGGGGCGAGAATCCGCCGAGCCGCGCCGTCCGCATCACCCGGGAAATGCCGCCCAGGGTGAACGCCGGCACCGACAGCGGCAGCCGGCCGGCCCGGTGGATGGCCTGCGCCAGCGTCAACACACCGTCACCCGCGACGTTCACGACTCCCGAGAAGTCTTTGAGGGCAAGGTGTTCCATCACGCCGACGGCGTCGGATTCATGCACCAGCTGAATCCGGGCGTCCCGGCCGAGCACCATCGGCACGAACGGCGACAGCGCGAAATAGCGGGTCAGCGGGGTCACCACAGTCGGGCCGATGATGTCGGCGAACCGCGGTACCGCGATCCGCACGTCAGGGCGCCGGCGGCCGAAACCCCGGACATAGGCCTCGATGTCGATGGCGTCGCGCGCCGGGCCCGAGGACGGCACCGACCTCGCCGGGGTCTCCTCGGTGAAGATCGCCGGGTCCCGCGAGGACGATCCGTAGACCGCGGCGGTCGACCGCACGATGAGGTTCCGCACGCTGTCCGACCGCTGGCACGCCGCGAGCAGCTGCATGGTGCCAAGGACGTTCATTTCCTTGGCCATGCTGCGTGCCGCGGACGAGGCGGGGGTCGCCGACGCGGAGGCGTGCACCACCGTGTCGACGTGCGCCGCCTCGATCACCCTGGCGATCAACGGGTTCCGGATGTCCACCCGGGCGAAGTCCGCGTCGCCCATCCGGGCGCGGGCGGCGGGTTCGGGCAGCGCAGCATCCACGCCGATCACCCGGTCCACCTCGGGGTGCCGCGAAAGCCGGCCGGCGAGTTCCGAACCGATGAATCTGGTGACACCCGTGACGAGGACGACCAGGCCCGCCATGGCAGTCACACCCCTTCGACGTACGTTGTCCGGCGATCACACCGATCGCCGCCGGGCTCGAGAGCCGACGGCGCCCGGTGACCTACTTGCCGGCCTTACGACGCGCCACTCGGGTCTTGCGCAGCAACTTGCGGTGCTTCTTCTTGGCCATCCGCTTGCGACGCTTCTTGATGACTGAACCCATGCGGGATCTTCTCCACTGGTGATCCGCCGTGGCCCGGCGGGGTGGCGCGCGAGCCGTTCTCGGACCGCTGGCCGGCGGATTGCCGGACTTTCCCGTCATCCTACCGGCCGCAACCCGCAGTTCCGCTCGTCAGGGGGACACCTTCGGGCCTACCGGCACGGCGGATCATCGGACGCTCCGGCGGCGAACCGGGCTGTGCGGACTCGGGCGCTCGCGCGGGTCAACCCACGTCGTTGAACGCGTCGCGCAGATAGTCGTGCACCGCGCGCTCCGGTACCCGGAAGGACCGTCCCACCCGTACGGCCGGCAGCTCGCCGGAATGCACCAGGCGGTACACCGTCATCCTGGAGACCCGCATCAGCTGTGCCACCTCGGCGACCGTCAGGAACCGCATCTCGGACAGCGCCGGGTCGCGCGGCGGCGACTGGTTTGGCGGTCGATCGTCTCGTGCGGGCATCAGGACACCGTCTTCCAGCACGTTTCGCGCCCGCTGGCTTCCCCACCGGTGGGCAACATACGTACGTGCTCTCTGAACTCTAGCGTGACAGGTGGGACTCGCGCGATGGGCAGTTTTCGCAGGCAGCGGGCCTCACCAGCGGATCCTCACCAGCGGATCGTCACCGCACCGGGCGAAATCCGGTTGGCCCTCGGCGGCGCGCGGCCTAGGGTCGACCCATCATGGATCGCTGACCTGGCCCTGACCCGCGCCCGAGGCTCGTCCGCGCACTCGCGCCGACACCCGGCGGGTCCCGTTTCCCTCTTCCCGGGACAGCCATGTCATCGATCACTGCTGCTCGTGTTTCCCTGCTCGCCCGGGAAATCGGCAAGTCCTACGCCGGGCGGGTGGTGCTGGACGGCATCGACCTGACCGCCGGCGCCGGCCACCGGGTCGGGTTGGTCGGCGAGAACGGTGTCGGCAAGTCGACCCTGCTGCGCCTGCTCGCCGGGGTGGAATCTCCCGACTCCGGCACCGTCAGCGCACCCGCGGATCTGGCGTACCTGCCGCAGGACCCGGCGTTCGCCGGTGACGACACCGTCGGCGGTGTGCTCAGGGAGGCGCTCGCGCCGCTGCAGCACGCCGTTCGCGAGGTGGAACGGCTCAGCGCCGAGCTGGCCAGCAGAGTCAGAGTCAGAGTCAGAGCCAGCGTCAGATTCAGAGCCAGCATCAGTGTCATGGCGCGGGTCAGCGTCGGGGCGCGGGCACGGCGACGGGTCGATCGCCGACCGGTTCGCCCGGGTACTGCAGTGGGCCCAGGACCACGACGCCTGGGATGCGGACCGCCGCGCCGACGTCGCCGCGCACCGCCTCGGCCTGTCGGACCTGCACGCGGACCGCCCGGTGAGCACGTTGTCCGGTGGGGAACGGACCCGGTTGGCGCTGGCCGCGATCATCACCCGCCGGCCGGATTGCGTGCTGTTGGACGAGCCAACCAACCATCTGGACGACGAGTCGATGGAGTTGCTGGAGAACTACCTGATCGACCTGCCCGGCGTCGTGCTGGCCGCGAGCCACGACCGGGTGTTCCTTGACCGCGTCTGCACCGAGATCGTCGATTTGGATCCGTCGCCGTTCGGCACCGACGGCCGGGGCGGCCGCCGCTACTCGTTCGGCGCGTCCGGCAACTACTCGGGCTACCTGGAGGTCAAGGCGGACACCCGGCGCCGGTACGAGCAGACCTACCGCGCCGAACAGCAACGGATCACCGAACTCCGCGCGGCCACCAGGATCGACACCGGCACGATCGCGCACGACCGTGGGCCTCGCGACAACGACAAGTTCATCTACGCGTTCAAGGGCGCCTCGGTGGAGCGCGCGCTGGCCAGACGGGTCCGCAACGCCGAACGCCGATTGGACAGCGCCGAGCGCACCGCGCTGCGCAAGCCGCCGCGGGTGCTGAGCTTCCGTTCCCCGCTGACATCGAGCCCGGCGGCGGGTCCGAGCACCGCTGCGGGCCAGGACGGCGCCGTCGGGAGTCACGAGAACGCCGTCCAGATCAGGGATCTGGAGGTCGACGGCAGGATAGATCTGCCGCATCTGGACGTTCCCGCCGGCGGCCGGCTGCTCGTCACCGGGGCCAACGGTGCCGGGAAGTCGAGCCTGTTGGCCGTCATCGACGGCCGGCTCCGGCCGGAGCGCGGCACCGTCGGCGTGCACGCCACGCGGGTGGGCACGCTGCCGCAGGACGTCACCTTCGCCGACCCTGCGATGACGGCGGAGCAGGTGTTCGCCGCCGCGATCGCCGCCGCCGGTCCGAGCGGCGGGTCCGGAACCGACCCGGATACCGACCCGGCCGGCGGCGCCGACCCACGACGCACCTTGCACGAACTCGGGTTGCTGCACCCGCGGGACGCCCGGCAACCCGTCGGCCTGCTCAGTGTCGGCCAGCGGCGGAGGCTGGCGCTGGCGATCTTGGTGGCGACCGAGCCGGATCTGCTGCTGCTGGACGAGCCCACCAACCACATCTCGCTCAGCCTGGCATCCGAGCTCGAGGAGGCCCTGCGATCAGCCGCGGGTGCGCCGCGCGGCACCGTGATCGTCGCCAGCCATGACCGGTGGCTGCGCCGCAGCTGGGACGGCCCGGTGCTGGCGATGGACGCATCCGCATCCGGCGCCGGTGTCAGCCGCCGGCGTTAGCCGCCGGCGTTAGCCGCCGTTGTCAGCCGCCGTTGTGCGACTTGCCCAATTCCGCCGACCGCAACGCTGCTGCCTCGATCGCCGACAGCAGCGCCGCGCGGACCGCATGGTTCTCCAGTTCCCTGATCGCCGCGATGGTCGTGCCGCCCGGTGACGTGACGGCCTCCCGCAGCGCGACCGGGTGCTCCCCGGTCACCCGAAGCATCTGGGCGGCGCCGACGGCCGACTGGATGATCAGCTCGGTGGACACGCTGCGCGGCAGGCCGAGCAGGATGCCGGCGTCGATCATCGCCTCGACCAGGTAGAAGAAGTACGCCGGTCCCGAGCCGGACAGCGCGGTCACCGCGTCCTGCTGGGCCTCGGGCACCCGGACCACCTTGCCCACCGTGGACAGCAGGTCCTCGACGAGCTGCAGGTGCTCGGGCTGCGCATGCGACCCGGCCGAGATCGCGCTCATCGCCTCGCCGATCAGCATCGGGGTGTTGGGCATCACCCGGACAACGGGCGTGCCCGCCGGCAGGTGCCGTTCGTACAGCGCGGTGGGCAGCCCGGCGCACAGTGACACCACCAGCGTCCCAGGCTTGATCGACCAGGACAGCGAATGCAGCAGCGGGTCGATGTCCTGCGGCTTGACGGCGACGATCAGCACGTCCGCGACTGCAGCGGCCTCGTCGGTTTCCACCCCGCGAACGCCGTACCGGGCGGTCAACTCCGCCACCCGCTCCGGGTACCGCTCGGTGAACAGCAACGATTCCGGTGATCGGCCCGCCCCCAGCAACCCGGCCAGCATTGCCTCACCGATCTTGCCCGCACCCAGGATGGCGATCGTCGTCATGGCCCTCAGGGTGCCACGGTTGGTTCGTCCCGTGCGCGTTCGGCCCGGTCGATCAGGTCCTGCACGCCGTCCAGGATCCGGTGCAGCCCGAACTCAAGGACATGCGTGGGGTCGCCGGCACTCCGGTGGTACTCCCCGGCAGCCTGGCCGACCCTGGTGGCGAGCGGGAACTCGCCGACATCCATCAGCGCGGCCAGCGCCGGTGCCCGGTCCACCCACCACGCGTCGTCGTCCTGACCGCTGTCCGCACGCTGTCGACCGAGATTCACGTGCCAGCGCGCCATCCCCTCGACATGCGCCAGCACCAGGGTCAGCACGCTGTCCATCTCGACATCGGTCAGCCCGATCCGGTCCAGCGGGCGCAGTTCGGCTTCGTACTTGGCCGAGACATGCGGGCCGAGAACGGGTCGACCGGTCATCACCGGCAGCAACCACGGGTGCGCGAGGTACAACTCCCAGTTCCGGTGGGCGACAAACTGCATCGCGCCCCGCCAGCCACCGGGCTGCGCGGACGGTTCGGTGACGTCGGCGTAGAGCTGCCCGCACACGGTGTCGATCATCAGCTCGATCAGCATCGGCTTGCCGGGGACATGGGTGTAGAGCGTCATCGTCGCCGCCCCCAGCGCGTCGGCGGTGCGCCGCATGGACAGCGCCTCGATCCCGTCGGCATCAGCCACCGCGATGCCGGCGGCGACGATGGCCCTGACAGTCAGGCCCGATCGAGCCGGCTTGTCCTGCGGCCCCCAGAGCAGCGCAAGGCTCCGTCCCGGGTCGACGACGCGGTGCCGTGGGGTCACCGGGCCCCGGCCAGATGATGCGAGGCGTCCCTGGCGCGCAGCAGAATCGTCGCGGCAACAGCGGACACCGCCAGCATCAAGATCAACTCGACCCAGAAGAAGACCAGGATGTCCATCCACGACCCCAGTGGCGGTGAGCCGGGGAAGAAGCCTCGTATCGGGATCAGCGCGAACAGCAATCCCGTCATCCAGCTGGCGACGGACAGCTCGAGCTTCATCCTGCCGCGGGTGGCTGAGCCCGTCACCAGGATGGCGATCGCGGCCAGGATGATCATGAGCAGCAACAGCAGGACCGCGATCGACCTGGTGGATCCGTTCCTGACGACCTCCGTCGAGACGACCTGACCGTCCGACGAACCTGGAGCGGAAACGGCCGTGTCCGCGGCGCTCCAACCAGGCACGCGGAAGAACAGCGAGGCCTGCGTCGGGATGGCGTCGGCCGCGTTGGTGGGCAGCACGGTCGCATGTACCGTCGCCGACACCGCATACGAGTCGAACGGATACTGCTGCACGATGCCGGGGGTGGGCAGCACGACGGCCTGCGGCGCGGGTGGTACGCCCGCCGGGAAGGTCAGCGCTGCCTGACCGCTCACCGCCGGTTCGATCCGCACCTCGATCTCTCGGGTGAGCAGGCCCGCGGTGTCCACCAGGCCGGGAGCCGGGAACAGCAGCACCTGCGCGGGCACCGTCTGGTCGTCAGGCGAGACCTTCTGCGGGACGATCACGACCGACACCCCGCCCGTGGGAGGCGATTGCTCGGGGAGGGCCTGGGCCAGACCCGACCGGTAGGAGTAGATGCCGAACAGGTAGGCAACGATCAGCACCGCCGTGATGACAATGCCGCTGATCAGCCGTGGGGCACGATTGCGGCGGAAGAAGCCAGCTGAATCGGCATCGGCGGCCCCCCGTTCCCTGGCCATGATCAAACCCTACGACCCACCCCCGAGGTCGGCCGGATCAACTGTCGAGATCACACAGCGCCACGGGCGATTCACCCGCAGACCCGTCCCTGTCGGCGGCGGCCCTGCGCTCCTATCCTCGCCAGGTGACCCAGCCGGCCCGCGAACCCTCCCGGTGGCTGGTCGGCACCGCGATCCTGCTGCTGGCGATCAATTTGCGGCCGGTGGTCAACGCGCTCGGCGCGGTGATCCCGGAGCTTCGCGCAACCACCGGGCTGCCCGCTGCCACCACCGGCGTGCTGCTGTCGCTGCCGACGCTGGCGTTCGCCGTGATGGGCCTGGCCGCACCGGTGTTGGCGGCTCGCATCGGTTCGCACCGGACTGTGGTGCTGACCCTGCTGGCGCTGATCGCCGGACAGCTGGTCCGATCCCTGGTTCCCGGCACCGCGGCACTGTTCGCCGGCTCGCTGATCGCACTGGCCGGCATCGCTGTCGGCAACGTGCTGCTGCCCGGCTTGGTGCGATTGCACTTCCCGGACCGCATCCCGGCCATGACGGCCGCTTACACGGTGCTGCTGACCATCGGCGGGTCCGCGGCAGCGGCGCTGACCCTGCCGATCGCCAGGGGCATCGGCGGCGACTGGCGCACCGGGCTGGGCATGTGGGCAGCGACCGCGGTCGTCGCCCTGGTGCCCTGGCTGGTGCTGATCCGGCCGAATTCGGTGCACCGCACGCCGCCGACGGCGGGCCGGCGGCTGCCGCTGTCGGTGCTGGCCCGGACCCGGGTCGCGTGGTCGCTGGCGATCTACTTCGGCTGCCAGTCGATGGTCGCGTACGTGGTGTTCGGCTGGCTGTCGCAGATCCTCACCGATGCCGGGATGACCGACACCGCAGCGGCTTTCCAGGTCGCGGTGGCCATCGCGATCGGGATCCCACTGGCGGCGCTGGTGCCGCCGCTGCTCGGCCGGATGCGGCGGCCGGCGATCCTGGTGGTGACCCTGTCAAGCTGCTACATCGCCGCCTTCGTCGGGCTGATACTGGCTGCCGGGCAAGCGGTCTGGGTGTTGTCGGCATTGATCGGCATCGGCACCGGCGCGTTCCCACTGGCGCTGACGCTGATCGCGCTGCGGGCCAGGACGGCGATGGCGACCACCTCGCTGTCCGCGTTCACCCAGTGCGTCGGCTACTCGATCGCCTCCGTCGGGCCGTTCGGGTTCGGCGTGCTGAACGGGCTCACCGGCGGCTGGACGGTGCCACTGCTGGCCCTGTGCGGCGTGGTGGTGGTGCAGGCGTTCGCCGGGTGCCTGGCGGTGCGGCCGAGGTACGTCGAGGACGAGTTGCCCCCGCAACCCGCGGTGGGCGCTGCCGGTTGACCGGCGCGCCCCGCGTCAGGCAGGAGCTGCGACGACCAGGGCGGTGGCGGTGGCCGCCCTGCCCTCGCCGCGGCCGGTGAGCCCGAGGCCGTCTGTGGTGGTGCCGGCCACCGACACCGGCGCGCCGAGCACGGCGGACAGCACGCGTTCCGCCTCGGCCCGCCGGGGGGAGAGCCGCGGCGTGTTGGCGATGACCTGAACGGCCGCATTGACCACCGAGAAACCGGCTTCGTGCACCAGGCGGAGCACCTCGGTCAGCAGCGTCGCCCCGGAAGCGGCGGCCCACCTGGGGTCGTCGGTGCCGAACACCGCGCCGAGATCCCCCAGCCCGCAGGCCGACAGCAGCGCGTCGCAGATGGCGTGTGCGGCCACGTCACCGTCGGAGTGACCGGCGCATCCGTCGACGCCGGTGAACTCGAGTCCGGCCACCCAGCACGGCCGGCCGGCCTCGATCGGGTGCACATCGATCCCGGTGCCGACTCGCAGGTCCGGCGGACGGACTGGCGACATCAGCCGCTCCGCATCCGCCAGGTCGGCCTGGGTGGTGATCTTGAAGGCGGTCCGGTCGCCGGGCACGGTGATCACCGGGATACCCAGCGCCTCGACCAGCCCGGCATCGTCGGTGATGCCGCTGGTGATGGCGCTGGTGATGCCGCTGCTGATGCCGTCACCGGCGCCGGCGTGCGCCCGGCGCAGCACCTCGGGCGAGAACCCTTGCGGCGTCTGGACAATGCGCAGCACCTCGCGATCGACGGTGCCCGCGACGGATCCATCTGGGTGCAGCGAACGAATCGTGTCGGTGACCGGCAGCACCGGCACCACCGCGGGCGCGCCGTCCCGGACGGCACCGATGACCCGCTGGATCATCGACCCCGGTGCGAACGAACGGGCGGCATCGTGAACGAGGATCACCTCGGCGTCGTCACCGGCGGCAGCCAGCGCTGCCGCAACCGAGGCCACCCGATCGGCACCGCCGACCACGACGGTCGCCCGCGCGCCCAGCAGTTCGTTGGCCAGCGTTCGTTGATCCGCCGGAACCGCAACGACAACCCGATCAACGCCGGCCGAGAGCAGGCGGTCGACCGCGTGCAGCAGCAGGGCGCGGCCGCCGACCGTCACAAAAGCCTTCGGAACATCAGCGCCGAGTCGTTGACCGCTGCCCGCTGCGGGCACCAGTGCGACGACGCTCATGCTCCGAAGGCCTGTGTAGTGACGGCGCTTCGATCAGGAAGCCAGGACCTCGTCGAGAATTCCTTCGGCCTTGACCTCGTTCGTGCCTTCGGCAAGTGCCAACTCGGAAACCAGAATCTGCCGAGCCTTCGCCAGCATCCGCTTTTCGCCGGCCGACAGGCCGCGCTCGCGGTCCCGGCGCCAAAGGTCGCGGACGACCTCGGCAACCTTGTTCACGTCACCGGAGGCCAGTTTCTCGAGGTTGGCCTTGTAGCGCCGCGACCAGTTCGTCGGTTCCTCGGTGTGCGGGGCCCGCAACACCTCGAATACGTGGTCGAGTCCGGTCCGGTCGACAACGTCACGCACGCCGACGATCTCGGCATTGTCTGCGGGAACCTTGACGGTCAGATCGCCTTGAGCGACCTTGAGAACCAGATAAAGCTTTTCCACACCTTTGACAGTGCGGGTTTCGGTGGCCTGGATGAGTGCCGCCCCGTGATGGGGGTAGACAACGGTTTCTCCGACGTTGAAAACCATGAGTGTTCAAGACCCCTTTCGCTGAACCCATCTTACCACGTTTCACGCTGGGGCCGATGCTGTTGTCGCAGGTCAGGGCCTATGGTGACACTTGACAAACCCGCACCGGGCGTGCTCAGGCAGGTCAGCGCGGGGTCAGCGTCGCGTGTCTGCCCTTGATCAGTTCCCGATCAGCACAAGATCCAAACGGGCGCGACGGGGGTGGCCGCACACCGACAGCGGGAGCGGGCGTTTGGCGCGCCCGACGCGCACGTCGCCGGGTCCGCCAGCTAACCTCACTGCAGGATTGCGCCGCTCGCGGCAGTGGCGGGCGCGGTGCATCCGACCAGTTCGCGAGTTGCGGTCTGCGAGACCCAGTGCGAAAGCCCAGTACGAAGTGCCGAGAACGAGTTGCCGAGAAGAGGGGAACCCGCCGTGTCCCGCACCGCCCGCCTCCCGCGCCGGGTGCTCTTTCCCGCAGCGTTGGCCTTTGCCGCGGCATGTCTGACGCTGAGCGGCTGCGCCGCCGGCCAGATCTCCCAGACCGCAGATCAGGTGGCCGCGATCGACGGCGCCAACGGCACCGTCGGCCAGATCACCGTGCTCAACGCGCGTTTGGCGCCCACCGAGGGACAGGGCTACACGACGGGGTCGAACGGGCGGCTGCTGTTGTGGATCTCCAACGACGGCCTGTCCGGGGACACCCTCAGCCAGGTCAGCACTCCGGCTGCCGAGTCGGTGCGGATCGTCGGCGACGCCAGCATCCCGGGTCAGTACCTGGCCGACCTGAGTTCGCTGACCGGCACCAGGGTGGTCGTCACCAACTTCACCCAGGACGTCCCGTACGGCCAGTCCATCCCGATGACGTTCTCCTTCGAGAACGCCGGGACGCTGAACCTGGACATCCCGATCGAGATCCCCAGCGAACGCGAGACCGGCCGGCCGACGGTGGACATCCAGCCGCCGCATCCGACGCCGCTGTGGGAAGAGGCACCTGGGGCGAGGCCGCCGGCGCAGTCGGCCGAACCGTCGCCGAGGCGACGGCAACCACCACCACCGGCTGAGCCACCGATCCCGACCCGTCGGCAAGAGCGCTCGCCGAACGCCCTGGTCAGGCCCGCGCGTGCCGGCGGCGCGCCGGACGGACCCATTGTCGGTCCCCCGCTCTAGGGTTCGGCCCATGAGATCCACTCCCGTCAGCAAGGCGGCCAGAACCACCCGGTCGGCGCCCGAGCCTGGGTTACCAGTGCGGCGAGTGCGGTCACACCGCCACGAAATGGCACGGTCGCTGCCCCGAGTGCCAGGCGTGGGGAACGCTGCTGGAAGCCGGGCCGGCGAAGGTGGATCTGCGCCGGGTGTCCCCTGCCGCGGTCACCACACCGGCGGCCCGGATCGACCAGGTGTCCGCGGAGCTCGTCGGTCCGCGGCCCAGCGGGCTCGGTGAACTGGACAGGGTGCTCGGCGGCGGTCTGGTGCCAGGGGCGGTGGTGCTGCTGGCCGGCGAACCGGGAGTCGGCAAATCGACGTTGCTGCTCTCCGCGGCGAAGGCCTGGGCGGCCGGCGGGCAGGGTCGGGTACTGATCGTCACCGGCGAGGAGTCGGTGCCCCAGGTCCGCCGCCGCGCGGACCGGATGGGCGCCCTGCATCCGGACATCTTTCTGGCCGCGGAGAACGACCTGGGGGCGGTGCTGGGCCATCTGGACCAGGTGCGCCCCAGGCTGCTCGATCGTCGACTCCGTGCAGACCATCTCGACCGCCGAGGTCGAGGGCAGTGCCGGTGGGGTCAGCCAGGTCAGGGCCGTCGCCGCGGCGCTCACCGCGGCGGCCAAGGAACGGGACATCGCCTGCGTGCTGGTCGGGCACGTCACCAAGGACGGCGCGATCGCCGGGCCACGGGTGCTCGAGCACCTCGTCGACGTGGTCCTCCATTTCGAGGGCGAGCGCCATTCCAGCCTCCGGCTGATCCGCGGCGTGAAGAACCGGTACGGGCCCTCCGACGAGGTCGGCTGCTTCCAGATGGTGCCGGACGGGATCGTCGGGCTGGCCGACCCCTCGGGGCTTTTCCTGTCCGCCAGGGGTTCTCCGGTGCCGGGCACCTGCGCCACCGTCACCGTGCAGGGCAGGCGGGCGCTGCCGGTCGAGGTGCAGAGCCTGATCGCGCCGGCCGGCGGCGAGGTCAGCCGCCGGACGGTCTCGGGGTTGGACGCGGCTCGCACCGCCATGGTGCTTGCGGTGCTGCAGCGGTGGGGTGGCGTGGCTCTCGGCGGTCAGGACGTGCTGGCCGCGACGGTCGGCGGGGCCAAGATGATCGAACCCGCCGCCGACCTGCCGCTGGCGCTGGCCGTGTGGTCGTCGGCGCGGGACATCCCGTTGGCTCGGGGCCTGGTGGTGATGGGCGAGTTGGGGCTGTCCGCCGAGGTGCGGCCGATCGCCGGTGTCGACCGTCGGCTCATCGAGGCGAGCCGGCTCGGCTTCGATCACGCCGTGGTCCCGATCGGTTCGGTCACCGACCGGCCGAAGGGGATGCGCGTCGACGAGGTATCCAATCTGGGCGATGCCTTCAGGTCACTGGGCAATGACGATGGGGTGGTCCAGTGGCTCCGGCGGCGGAAATGAGCAGCGCCTGGCGGGTCCGAGAAACTCCAGTCGCGCCGTACCGGCGGTCGCCTGGGCGGTCCTAGACTGGGCGCGAATGTGACTGGCGGGGGAGGTCGGTGTGGAGGACCGCACGAGCGTTTCGGCGCAGCGTGCCGTCCTGGCCCGGGTGGCCCCCGGCACGCCGTTGCGTGAGGGTCTGGAACGGATCCTCCGCGGTCGCACCGGCGCGTTGATCGTGCTCGGCTTCGACCAGGGCGTCGACGACCTGTGCGACGGCGGCTTCCGGCTCGACGTCGAGTTCTCGTCCACCCGGCTGCGTGAGCTGTGCAAGATGGACGGCGCGGTGGTGCTGACCGACGACGGCACCCGGATTCTGCGGGCGAACGTCCAGCTGACTCCGGATTCGACCATCCCGACGGTGGAATCAGGCACCCGGCACCGGACGGCGGAGCGCACCGGGTTGCAGACCGGCCATCCGGTGATCGCGGTCAGCCACTCGATGTCGATCATCAGCCTGTACTTCGGCGGGCGCCGGCACGTGGTCGCCGATCCGCCGACCATTCTCGGCCGGGCGAATCAGGCGTTGGCCACCTTGCAGCGCTACAAGTTCCGGCTGGACGAGGTGGCCAGGGCGCTGTCCGCGCTGGAGATCGAGGATTTCGCGACATTGCGGGACGCGATGACCGTGCTGCAGCGGCTGCTGATGGTCCGCCGGATCGCCGACGAGCTGACCGGCAATGTGGTCGAACTCGGCACGGACGGCCGGCTGCTCGGCCTGCAGCTCGACGAGATGCTCAGCGGCACCCAGGGTCTGGCCGAGCTGCTGATCCGCGACTACCTGCCGGGCGAGGAGAATCCGCAGCGGGTCGACGAAATCGCGCTGGCCCTGGACGATCTCGACGAGGTCGACCTGCTCGATCTGACCTCGGTCGCCAGAACCCTGGACCTGCCCACCCAATCGGATGCGCTCGACGCGCCGGTCAGCCCCCGCGGCCACCGCCTGCTGGCCGGGATCCCGCGGCTGCCACCCGCGGTGCTGGACCGGCTGATCGCGCACTTCGGCAACCTGCAGGGCCTGCTCGCCGCCACGGCCGCGGACCTGCAGGAGGTCGAGGGGGTCGGCGAGGCGCGCGCCAGGGTCGTGCGGGAGGGTCTGTCCCGGCTGGCGGAGTCGTCGCATCGTCGATCGGTACGGATCGGCCCTGTAACCGCCCGGGCAGCGCTGTCGGTCAGCGCCCGGTCAGCCCGTGATGGTGAACGGTGCGGGCGGGCTGGACAACGCGCCCAGCTGTCCGATGACCGTGTAGGCGCCGGCCGGAACGGCGGTCCTGGCACCGGTGCACCCCGGCGCGGACGTCGTGCCCGACCACTTGATCGTGTACTGGAGTTGCTGGCCGGGGGTCAGCTCCCGAACCTCGGTGCCGGTGCCGGGGAAGCAATCGGCGGTCGACCAGATCCGGGTGCCATCGGCACCGAACACGGTGAACGTCTGCAGCGAACCCGACACGTCTCGCTGGCAGACCTGCTTTCCGGAGTTCGTCACGGTCAGCAGCAGGCGGGGCTGCTCCCCACCGCGAACGTCGGCGCCGACGGCGCCGTGGTCAAGGTGATGTCCGCATCCGGGCACAGCAGCTTGCCCTGGGCGTCGTAGGACGGCGGCGGCGGGGCCGGCGCGGGGGGCGGGGCCGGCGCCTTCGGTGGTCGCAGCCGGCTCGGGGGCAGCCGAGGTGGCGGCCGGCTTCGTTGCTGCCGGCGTTGCGGCCGGCTGGGACGCGGCGCGGCTGGCGATGCGGCCGGCTTGGCGGCGAGCCGTCGACCGGAGCGGTCGCAGCAGCCGACCCGGCAGCTGACGATCCGGTGACGGATGCCGACGCCGAGACCGACCCGGACACGGCTGAGGACTTGGTGGGTACCGGGGACGCCGTTGACGCAGCGAGTTCACCGGTCAGGGTGGGCGCCGCGGCAGTCGTCGCGGCATTCACCGCGGCCTCCGAGACCGCGGAGGAACGGGAGGACCGGGTCGCCAGGAACCACACCATGCCGATCAGCACAGCGACTGCCAGCACGACCGCGGCGACTCGGCGAACCCAGTAGACCTTCGGCGTCAGTGGGCCAACGGGGTGCATCACGTCAGCGACGGTAGTCTCGGGTTTCGCCATTCTTGGGAGCAACGCCGAGGAGCACAGTGTGACGGCTATCGACGAACTACTCGCGCGAAACCTGGCGGCCGCCGAATACCACCCGGTCGGCATGGGCCCCGTGCCCACCCTGCAGATCGCGCTGGTGATGTGCATGGACGCCCGGATCGACGGCCACGCCGCCTTCCGACTGAACCTGGGTGAGGTGCACCTGCTGCGCAACGCCGGCGGTGTGGTCACCGACGACATCATCAGATCGCTGTCGATCTCCCAGCACGCGCTGGGCACCAGGGAGATCATGATCATCCACCACACCGATTGCGGCCTGGCTCGTCTGGAGGAGGACAAGTTCCGGGCCCATCTGGCGACCTTCGCCGGGTACCGCCCGACCTGGGCGGTGCAGGCGTTCAAGGATCCGCACGATTCGGTCCGCGAGTCCCTCCGCCGGGTACGGGATTCACCGTTCCTGCTGCATCACGACGCGGTCCGCGGGTTCATCTTCGACGTCAACACCGGCCTGCTGGAAGAGGTGTTCGTGGACGGCGACAATCCCACCGGTCAGCTCGACCCAGCCGCGACGCCGCCGCCCGCCGGGTCGGCGCGCACCGTTGTCGCGGATGCGATCGCCGCCGACTCGGGCGGCGCTGGTGCCGGCCACTGACCTTGCGGCGCAAGCAGATCGAGGCCGTTCCCGTCAGAAGCGCACGCCGGATATCGGCACCTATCCGGCTCCGACCTCGGCTGGTTCGTCGGCGCTCGATGCCGATCTGCTGCTGGATTTCTTCGCCGAGCGCGGCCGGGACCTGCCGTGGCGGCGGCCGACCGCAAGCCCGTGGGCCGTGCTGGTCAGCGAGATCATGCTGCAGCAGACACCGGTCAACCGGGTGCTGCCGGTCTACGACAGCTGGCTGGCCCGCTGGCCGGAGCCGGCCGCGCTGGCCGCCGATTCCCCCGCCGACGCGATCCGGATGTGGGGCCGGCTCGGCTACCCCCGCCGCGCCCTGCGACTGCACGCGGCCGCCACCGTCATCACCGCCGATCACGGCGGCGAGGTCCCGGACACCGTCGAGACCCTGCTGCTGCTACCGGGAATCGGTGAGTACACCGCCCGGGCAGTCGCCGCGTTCGCCTTCGGCCGCCGAGCCCCGGTGGTGGACACCAACGTTCGGCGGGTGCTGTCCCGGGTGGTCCGCGGCCTGGACGAACCGCGCGAGCCGGCCACCGCCGCGGACCGCGCGGAGATGGCCGCCCTGCTGCCGGCCGAACCCGCGACCGCGGCGCGGTTCTCGGCCGCGGTGATGGAACTGGGCGCGCTGGTCTGTTCGGCGCGGTCCCCCGATTGCCCGGCCTGCCCGCTGGCCGACCGCTGCCGCTGGCGGCTGGCCGGCTCGCACGTCGGGCAGGCGAGGCGCGGGGTGCAGGCCTGGCACGGCACCGACCGGCAGGTCCGCGGCCGGATGATGGCGGCGCTGCGGGCCAGCCATGGTGCCGTCGATGACGGCACCCTCGCCGACCTGTGCACCGATGCCGAGCAGGGACGCCGCTGCCTGGCTTCGCTGCTCGTCGACGGCCTCGCGGTCCGGGTGGGCGCCGGCCACGTCTCGTTGCCGGACTGAACCCCGGGTGACCGACTGCCTGCTCTGCGACCCGGCAGCGGCCGATGCCGCGTTCGACCGGGTGCGGCTGTGGGAGGACGACCTGTGGCGGCTCTCCGCCGTGCTCCGTGGCCCGATACCCGGGTTCGCGCACCTGGAGCCGCGGCGGCACATCCCGTACGTCACCGACCTCGACGGGCCGGAGGCCATCACGTTCGGCGCGGTACTGGCCAGGGTCAGCGCGGCGCTCCGCGTCGCTGCCGGCGCCGAAAAGACCTACGTCTACATTTTCGGCGACCGCGTCCCGCACTTCCACGTCAACCTGGCGCCCCATCGCGCCGGTGACGCGCTGCGCGGCGGCCCCGGGCTGGTCGATCCGGGCGCCGTGGACGCGGACCTGACGGCTCACAGGTGGTGGCGTCAGCGGCGCGCGCCGCGCTCGCGCGGCAGTAACCGCACGGAACCCAGCCCAACGCCCAGCGCGAACACAGCTCCGGCCCGCCCTCCGCGAACGGAGAGCGGGCCGGAAAGTCGATCAGGTCGAGCGGCGGAAGTCACCGCCCGGGTCAACAACTCAGACGCTGGCCTCGCCGGCGTCGGTGGCCAGACCCGGCGGCCACCACCTCGGGAACCGCCGACGGCTTGGGCTCGCCCCGGAAGGTGAACTCCTGGTCCTTGCCCTCGCCCTTGACGTCCACCACGATGATCTCGCCGGGCCGGATCTCGTCGAACAGGATCTTCTCCGAGAGCTTGTCCTCGATCTCCCGCTGGATCGTGCGACGCAGCGGCCGCGCGCCGAGCACCGGGTCGAACCCGCGCTCGCCGAGCAGTGCCTTCGCGGCGGTGGTCACCTCGAGCGCCATGTCCTTGTTCTTCAGCGCACCCTCGACCCGCTTGAGCATCAGGTCGACCATGCGGTGGATCTCCTCGGTCGTGAGCTGGTGGAACACCACGACGTCGTCGATACGGTTGAGGAACTCGGGACGGAAGTGCCGCTTGAGCTCGTCGTTGACCTTCTGCTTCATCCGGTCGTAGTTCGACTCCGCGTCGTTGCCCTGGGCGAAGCCCAACGACACCGACTTGGAGATGTCCTGCGTGCCCAGGTTCGAGGTGAAGACGATGACGGTGTTCTTGAAGTCCACCGTCCGGCCCTGACCATCGGTCAGCCGGCCATCTTCCAGCACCTGCAGCAGCGTGTTGTAGATGTCCTGGTGCGCCTTCTCGATCTCGTCGAACAGCACCACCGAGAACGGCTTGCGCCGCACCTTCTCGGTCAGCTGGCCGCCCTCTTCGTAGCCGACGTACCCGGGAGGGGCACCGAACAGCCGCGACGCGGTGTAGCGGTCGTGGAACTCGCCCATGTCGACCTGGATCAGCGCGTCCTCGTCACCGAACAGGAACTCGGCAAGCGCCTTGGTCAGCTCGGTCTTCCCGACGCCGGACGGGCCGGCGAAGATGAACGAGCCGGACGGCCGCTTCGGGTCCTTGAGGCCGGCCCGGGTACGCCGGATGGCCTGCGACACCGCCTTGACCGCCTGGTCCTGGCCGATGATCCGCTTGTGCAGCTCATCTTCCATCCGCAGCAGCCGGGTGGTCTCCTCCTCGGTGAGCTTGAAGACCGGGATGCCCGTCCAGTTGGCCAGCACCTCGGCGATCTGCTCGTCGTCGACCTCGGACACCACGTCCAGGTCGCCGTCCTTCCAGGCCTTCTCCCGCTCGGACTTGCGGGCCAGCAGCTGCTTCTCCGAATCGCGGAGCGCGGCGGCCTTCTCGAAGTCCTGCGAGTCGATCGCCGACTCCTTGTCCCGGCGGACGGCGGCGAGCTTCTCGTCGAAGTCACGCAGGTCCGGCGGCGCGGTCATCCGACGGATGCGCATCCGGGCGCCGGCCTCGTCGATCAGGTCGATCGCCTTGTCCGGCAGGTACCGGTCGCTGATGTACCGGTCGGCCAGGGTGGCCGCCGCAACCAGCGCGTCGTCGGTGATGGTGATCCGGTGGTGCGCCTCGTAGCGGTCGCGCAGACCCTTGAGGATCTCGATGGTGTGCGCCACCGTCGGCTCGCCGACCTGGATCGGCTGGAAACGACGCTCGAGAGCGGCGTCCTTCTCCACGTACTTGCGGTACTCGTCCAGCGTGGTGGCACCGATGGTCTGCAGCTCACCGCGGGCCAGCATCGGCTTGAGGATGGACGCCGCGTCGATCGCGCCCTCGGCGGCTCCGGCACCCACCAGGGTGTGGATCTCGTCGATGAACATGATGATGTCGCCCCGGGTGCGGATCTCCTTGAGCACCTTCTTCAGGCGCTCCTCGAAATCACCGCGGTAGCGGGAACCGGCGACCAGGCTGCCCAGGTCGAGCGTGTAGAGGTGCTTGTCCTTGAGGGTCTGCGGGACGTCGCCGCGGATGATCGCCTGGGCCAGGCCCTCGACGACCGCGGTCTTGCCGACGCCGGGCTCGCCGATCAGCACCGGGTTGTTCTTGGTGCGGCGGGAGAGCACCTGCATCACCCGCTCGATCTCCTTCTCCCGGCCGATGACCGGGTCAAGCTTGCCCTCCCGGGCCGACTGGGTGAGGTTCCGACCGAACTGGTCGAGCACCAGCGAGGTCGACGGGGTGCCCTCGGAGCGCCCGCCTTCCGCGGCGGCCGTCTCCTTGCCCTGGTAGCCGGAGAGCAGCTGCAGGACCTGCTGGCGCACCCTGTTGAGGTCGGCACCCAGCTTGACCAGCACCTGTGCGGCGACGCCCTCGCCCTCGCGGATCAGCCCGAGCAGGATGTGCTCGGTGCCGATGTAGTTGTGGCCGAGCTGCAGCGCCTCGCGCAGGCTCAGCTCCAGCACCTTCTTGGCGCGCGGGGTGAAGGGGATGTGCCCGGACGGCGACTGCTGCCCCTGGCCGATGATCTCCTCGACCTGGGCGCGCACGCCTTCCAGCGCGATCCCCAGGGACTCAAGGGCCTTCGCGGCGACACCCTCACCCTCGTGGATGAGGCCGAGCAGGATGTGCTCCGTGCCGATGTAGTTGTGGTTGAGCATCCTGGCTTCTTCTTGCGCCAGGACGACCACGCGCCGCGCTCTGTCGGTGAACCGTTCGAACATGTGCACTCCTTACGGGCGTGCGCTGCGTTGTGGTCTGAGGTGGTTGTCGATCCGTGCTGAGCCCTGCTGAACACCGCCGTCGACTGTCGGTGAACGCTCATCCTTGCAACCGCCCGCCCCCGACGGACCACCATGAAGGCACCGGACCGGAAGACAGCGGATGGTTCACTGTAGTCGGCCGGGGCCGGACCCTGGTGGAGTCGCGGACCGATGACGACACTGCGCACCGTGCCGTCACTGCTGTCCAACGCTGCCCGAGCGGGTCTCGTTCCGCCAGATCAGCGGGTACGCCGTGGGCGAACAGCGGTGATCTGTGGCCGGACCGCCGACGGTCCGTGGGCCAACTGTGGACTGGCTGTGACCGTGCCGCCGCCCCCCGCACCGAAGCACTCCCGCGGTCAACCCGATCGATTTCACACTTTCGTGCCGAAAAAACTCCGACCCCCGCCGATGGCGGGGGTCGGAATTCGCTCGCTGCCTGCGACCGGCCGGTTGCCCGTTGGCAGTCCCGGCCGGGCCAGGCGCCGGCTCAGTGGGCGGCTTCGAATGCCTGCTGGACCGCGGCGGACAGCCGTCCGCGCTCGGAGACCTCGTACCCGTTCGCCCTGGCCCACTCGCGAATCGCGGCGGTCTGCTCGCGGTCGGGTGCCGTCCGTGATCCACGCGGCGCCTTCACTGCCTTGACCGCCTTGGGGCGTCCGGGGCCGCGGCGACCGCCGTCGACCCGACGGGCACTGGCGACATAGCTGGCCAGCGCGTCCCGCAGCTTCTCGGCATTCTTCTCGCTCAGGTCGATCTCGTACGACGCGCCGTCAAGCGCGAACGAAAGGGGTTCCGCGCCCTCGGAACCGTCGAGATCGTCCACGACCAAAACGGTGGTCCTCGTTGCCATGCCAGTCCTCCTGTGTGGGCCCGTTGGCCATTGTTTTTTCCGGCCCAGAATAGTGCCGGTTCGCGTTCTCCTCCACCATAACCTGCCATTGTCGTCGCGTGTTCCAGGCCCGCCCGGAACACAACTTCGACGCAGCAGAAAATGGTCGCGAAAGCAACGGAGCGAAGACTTCGGCCCGCACTTCCGGCGAGCGCAGAAACCCCGTTGGGTTGTCAAATGCCGCAAATCGCCCGCGGCGGCGTTTCGGCGGGCGGTGCCGGGCTCAGATGGTCAGTCTCCTGGACGGACGAACGGAAACAGGATCGTCTCGCGGATCCCCAAACCCGTCAGCGCCATCAGCAATCTGTCGATGCCCATCCCCATGCCGCCGGCCGGCGGCATTCCGTACTCCATCGCGCGGAGGAAGTCCTCGTCCAGCACCATGGCCTCGACATCACCCATCCCGGCAAAGCGGGCCTGATCCAGGAAACGCATCCGCTGCACGACCGGATCGACGAGTTCGGAGTATGCCGTCGCCGTTTCAATCCCCCGGATGTACAGGTCCCACTTCTCCGCCAATCCAGGCGTATCGCGGTGTTCACGGGTCAGCGGTGAGGTCTCGGCCGGGAAATCCCTGACGAAGGTGGGTGCCACCAACGTCGGCACCACCAACTCGTCGAACAATTCCTCGGCGAGTTTGCCGGGCCCGTAGTGCGGTGCGACGGGCACGCCGACCCGGTCGGCCAGTTCAGCCAGGCGGGACATCGGGGTTTGCACGGTGATCTCTTCGCCGGCCGCTTCCGACAGCGCGCCGAACAGGCTGACCGATGCCCAGTCGCCACCGAGATCGAACTCTGAGCCGTCGGCGTGCACCGCCACCGTCGATCCGTAGACGGCGATGGTGGCCTGCTGCACCAGGGTTCGGGTGAGCTCGGCCATCCCGTTGTAGTCGCTGTACGCCTCGTAGGCCTCCAGCGTGGCGAACTCCGGGGAATGCGAGGAGTCGGCGCCCTCGTTGCGGAAGCTGCGGTTGATCTCGAAGACCCGCTCGATTCCACCCACCACGGCTCGCTTGAGGTACAGCTCGGGCGCAATCCGCAGGTACAGGTCCATGTCCATGGCGTTCATATGGGTGACGAATGGCCGCGCTGCGGCTCCGCCGTGCAGGACCTGCAGCATCGGGGTTTCCACCTCGAGGAAATCCCGCTCGTACAGCGTCGAACGCAGCGACCGATTCACCGCGCTGCGCACCTGCACGGTTCGCCTGGCCTGCGGCCGGACGATCAGGTCCACATAACGCTGCCGAACCCTGCTTTCCTCGGACAGCGGTTTGTGGGCGACCGGTAACGGCCGAAGCGCCTTGGCGGTGATGGCCCAGGAATCGGCCAGGACGGAGAGCTCACCCCTTCGCGAGGTGATCACCGAACCGTGGACGAACAGATGGTCCCCGAGGTCGACGTCAGCCTTGAATGCGGCCAGGGAATCCGCGCCGACCCCGTTCAGCGACACCATGACCTGCAATTCACTGCCCGTTTCCCCGGCGCCGCCCTCGCGCAGCGTCGCAAAACACAATTTCCCGGAGTTGCGCAAGAAGATGACCCGTCCGGTGACGCCCACCAGCTGGCCGGTGTCGGTGTCCGGGGGCAGATCCGGATACGCGGCCCGGAGGGCCGCGAGCGAGGTCGTCCTTTCGACGCCAACCGGATACGGTTCGATCCCGCTGTCGAGCAGTCGCTGACGCTTTTCCCGACGCACCCGCAGCTGTTCAGGAATAGCGTCCGTCACATCATTGGGGGTTTTCTCGGGGTCGGTAATGCGGCCGGTTTCGATCGCGGGAGCGTCGGCGGCCGCCGAGGATTCCGGGCGGGGGGAAGAACGGTCACCGGGAGTGTCTTTGCCCTCACCGGCGGTGGATTGGGTCGGTCTGGGCGTCACGGGTGGAAAGCCTACTGGCCGCGTTCCCGACGCCGAGCCACGCGCCGTACGCCGGCCGGGCGAGCGGTGCCGGTCGGGCAATCTGACCGGTCGGTCCGGTCATCGCGATCCGGGTCACGCTGTTTCCGGGTCACAATGTTGCTGTGCCGCCTCCGGAACCGATCGTCGCCCGCGGCTGGACCCGTGAGCTGGCCGGATCGTTCCAGGCCGCGGCACCCGGCTACGCCAGATTCCGGCCCGGCTACCCGTCGGCGGCCGTCGGCGCCGCGCTCCCGCCGGATGCTCGCCGGGTCCTCGACCTGGGCGCTGGTACCGGGAAACTGACCGAGTCGCTGGTCCGCCGTGGGTTGGATGTGGTCGCGGTCGAACCGCTGCCCGGGATGCTGGCCGAGTTGGCGTCGCGGTTCCCGTCGGTCAGCGCCGTGCTGGGGTCGGCGGAGGCGATCCCGTTGCGGGACGCCATCTTCGACTGCGTGCTGGTGGGCCAGGCCTTTCACTGGTTCGACCGGGAGCGCGCGCTCGCCGAGGTCGCCCGGGTGCTGCGGCCGGGTGGGACGTTGTCACTGCTGTGGAATCACGACGACGAGACCGATCCGCTGGTCAGGGCCGTCGAGGCGGAACTGAATCGGATCGGCCGGCCGGACGGCGGGGCCAGCGGGCGCGGCAGGAGGGACGCCGGGCCGTCGTCGGGCCGCCCGCCGCCGCCGTTCGCCGGCCATCCGGCCTTCACCGACCCGGTGCTGATCATGATCAGGTGGGTGCGGCACACCACCATCGACGACCTGGTTGGCCTGCAGCAGACCTACTCGTACGTCATCGGCGCGGATCAGCGGGCCCGCGACGACCTGGCGCTCGCCGTCAGGGCGCACGCCCGGCGACGCACCGACAGTGACGACGGCGAGCTGGCCATCCCGGTGATCTCCGAGGTCTGGCGGTCGACATGTCGCTGACCGATGACGTCAACGGCGACCGGAACAGCGCCGGGACGGGCGGGATCGCCGACCAGGTGCCGGTGCTGCCGGCATCGGACTGGCGGGCGGCGGCGGCCAGGCACGCCGAGCGGGTGCAGTCGCTGACCCGGGGCCACGCGGCCCGAGCGAGTGCCGGCCGTCACCACCCGGTGGAGGACTTCCTGTTCAGCTACTACTCACTGCGCCCCGGACAGCTGCGGCGCTGGCATCCCGGTGCGCACCTGGCGTTGGCTGACGCGCCGGAACGCGTCGGCTGGCGGTTCCACCGGGACGTCGGCGGGCCGCCGGGATCTCCGACGGTGGCCGTCGACCTTCCGGCTTTCCGGGCCGGCCGCGGCACTCAATTGGACTTCACCGTCCGGATGCTGTCGGCCACCTCCGTGGCACCGGGTCAGTTCGGCTGCTTCGGGCTCCACGAGTGGGCGATGGTCTACCGGCAGGATTCCACCGAGCGCCGGCACGCGGCCTGGCCGCTGCGGCTCGGGCAGGCCGGCACGGACGATGTGGTGCGCGATCATCAGATCCGCTGCACCCACTACGACGCATTCCGCTTCTTCACCGCGCAGGCGCGGCCGCGCAACACCGTGCAGCCCGATCTGGACTCCCGGCCGGCAATGGAACAGCCGGGTTGCTTGCACGCCGGCATGGACGTCTACAAGTGGGCGTACAAGATGATCCCGGTGGTTCCCAGCGAATTGCTGCTGGACTGCTTCGAGCTGGCCAGGTCGATCCGCGAGCTGGACATGCGCGCGTCGCCGTACGACCTGTCCGAGCTCGGGTACCCGCCGGTGGCCATCGAGACCGCCGACGGCAAGGCCGAATACGTTGCCGCGCAACGCCGGTTCGCGCACGACGCGCAACTGCTCCGCGGCCGGATGCTGGAGGTGCTGCGGCGGGTGGGCTGAGTGCCCGGCCCGGCGTCAGTCCTGGTCCGGCGCCCGGCAGCAGTACTCCAGGTACAGCGCGCCGCCCATCATCACCAGCGCACCGACCAGGCCGATGATCGCGGTCACCCCGTCGGACTGGGCGGCGGCCAGCAGCGTCCAGGACGGCAGCACGTACGCCAGCAGGCCGACCCAGAGACCGGCCAGCGCGGCTCCGGCCAGCGACGTGGCCTTGGCGGCCATCACCGCGCGGGCCGCCGTGAGCGGGGGGACCGGAGTTCTGGTCCGCGCCGGGCCCTTGGCTCGCTCCGGCGGGTGGATCCGGCTGCGCAGCCCGTGACCGGCAACGGCCTCGCCGATCCCGAGGATCGCCGCGGCCACCCCGGCAAACCTCGGCAGCGGCGGCATCCGCTGATAGTTCAACCGCACCAGGGCATATCCGACGACGACGGCGACCAGCCCGACCGCGAGCAGGTCCCGCGGCCGGGTGATGCCCATCCGCTGCTGCGGGTCAACGGACATGGCCGACCCTGCTGATTCCGCTCAGGTCCATGGCCGCGATCAGGTCGGCGATCGGCCCGACACCCGGCAGGTCCGCAGTGGGATCGATCTCGGCCCAGGGCACCAGCACGAAGGCCCGCTCCGCCGCGCGCGGGTGCGGCAGGGTCAGCACAGGATCATCGCTGACAACGGGTTTCCGATGCACTTCGACGGTGACGACATCGGCGTCGAGGGTCCTGGGTCCCCAGTGCACCAGACGTTCCCGCCCGGCCGCCTGCTCCAATTCCTGGCATCGGGCCAGCCAGCCGTTCGCGTCGACCGTGGCGTCCTCGACGATGACGGCGATGTTGTAGAAGTCGTCCTGCTGCACCGGACCCCACGGCGGAGTCCGGTAGATCCGGGAAACGGCCCGGACGGACTTGCCGAGCGATGCGACCGCTTTCTCCAGGTGCGCGCGCCGGTCGCCCACATTGGATCCCAGTGACAGCACGGCCCGGCTCACCCGGGCCCCCCGTGACCGGGGGCGGGGGCGGGCTGACCGGTGGACTTCAGCGAACGGCGGATCGTCACGCTCACGTCGGCGAACGTCAACGGGATCGGCGCGGACGGCTTGTGCACCGTGACCTCGGCCGCGTGCACCGGGTACCTGGCCATCACCGTGTCGGCGATCTCGCCGGCCACCGCCTCGATCAGGTCCCGCGGCGGGCCGGCGATGATGCCGGCGGCCAGTTCGGCGAGTTCGCCGTAGTGCACGGTCTCGGTCAGTTCGTCGGTGGCGACGGCGCGGGTCAGGTCGAGCCAGATGGTGACGTCCACGACGAAGTTCTGGCCGTCGCGCTTTTCGTGCTCGAACACACCGTGATGACCGAACACGGTCAGACCAGTCAGCGTGATCCGATCAGCCACTGGTCACCGCCGCCGGCGTCCCGTCCGCGGCCATGGAGGCGTCCGGGTCATGATCCGTCCAGCTCCGCCCGCCGTCGCGCAGCAGCCGTCGCTGCGGCCCGCGCCCGGTCACCGCGGCCGCCACCCTGACGGCGTCCAGCGACGGTCCGGCCTCGTGCACCCGCACCCCCCACACCCCGGCCGCGGCGGCCAGCGCCGAGATCGCCGTGGTCGCGGCCTCCCGGCCATCGGCCTGCCGCGGCCCGCGCTGGTCGGCCAGCAGGGTGCCGAGGAACCTCTTCCGTGACGCTCCGATCAGCACCGGGAAACCCCATCCGGGGTCGCCGGTCGAGCCGGTGAGCCTGGGGAGGGCGTGCAGCAGTGCCCAGTTGTGGGCGGCGGTCTTGGCGAAACCCAGCCCCGGGTCGAGCACCAGCAGCGACTCGGCGACACCGGCCGCCACGGCGGCCGTCACCCGGTCCATCAGTTCCGCGCTCACCTCGGCCACCACGTCGTCATAGCGGGCGAGCGCGTCCATGTCGGCGCTATGCCCGCGCCAGTGCATCAGGATCCACGGCACACCGGCGTCCGCGACCGCGGCGGCCATCTCCGGGTCGGCCAGCCCGCCGGACACGTCGTTGACGATCACCGCGCCCGCCCGGACCGCCGCGTCGGCGACCGCCGCTCGGGTGGTATCCACGCTGCAGGGGATGCCGACGCTGGTCAGCTCTGAGATCACCGGCACGACCCGGTCGACCTCGACGTTCACCGGCGACCCGGCCGGCACCCGGCCTGGTCGATTCACCGCCGACGTCGATGATGTCCACGCCGTCGGCCGCCAGCGCCCGGCCGCGGGCGATCGCGGTCGCCGGCTCCAGAAAGCGGCCGCCGTCGGAGAACGAGTCGGGCGTGACGTTCAGCACGCCCATCACCACGGTCCTGTCCGGCCCAGCCCGATCCGGCCCGGGCCGATCCAGTGCTGGCCCATTCATCACAGCCGGGTCACCGACCCGTGATCAGACTCATCGCCTCGGCGCGCGTCCGGTCCTGCGACTGGAAGATCCCGCGGACGGCAGAGGTGGTCGTCACCGCTCCGGGTTTGCGGATCCCGCGCATGGCCATGCACAGGTGCTCGGCCTCGATCACCACGATCGCGCCGGCCGGCCGCAGCCGGCGGACCAGCGCATCGGCGATCTGGGTGGTCAACCGTTCCTGCACCTGGGGGCGCTTGGCGTAGCCGTCCACCAGCCTGGCCAGCTTGGACAGTCCGGTCACCCGCCCGTCCGGGCCGGGGATGTAGCCGACATGCGCCTTGCCGAAGAACGGCACCAGGTGGTGCTCGCAGGTCGAGTACATGTCGATGTCCCGCATCAGGATCATCTCGTTGTGGTTCTCGTCGAACGAGGTGTTCAGCACCGTGTCCGGGTCGGTGTGCAGCCCGGAGAACTGCTCGGCGAAGGCCCTGGCCACTCGCCCTGGGGTACCCAGCAACCCGTCACGGTCGGGATCCTCGCCCACCGCGATGAGCAACTCCCGCACTGCTGCCTCTGCCCTGGGCGCATCGAAGAACGACACGATCGGATCCGACAAAGATGGGGTCACCGTGGCCAGGCCCGACCCTGTCGCGCCGTCACTCCCACCGTCACGCCCGTCCAGCACCCCAGAACCATCCCGCCCGGTCACCTGCGGGGTCCGCTCGGCGGCGCCCAAGGGTCGACCGGATCGTCGTCGGAGGAACCGTCCGGATTGCGGTGTCCGGTGCCGTGCTGGCCGGTCCCGTGCTGACCGTTGTCCTGCCGTCCGTTCGCACCGTTGCCGCCCGGCGACGGGTATGTCGGGTAGCCCGACGGCTGGGAGCCATTGCCGCCTGACTGCCCCGGCGGCTGCTGCCAACCGGGCATCGGCGCCAGCGGACCTGGCAGCACCCCGCCCGTCCAGTTCGGCGGTTGCTGCGGGCCACCCCACGGCGGCGGCGGAGCGGCGGCATTGGGATCGGCCGGGTACCCGGCGGGCGGCTGCCACGTCGAGTTCTGCCCGGCTCCCCCGTTACCGCCGTTGCCACCTCTGCCGGTGGTGTACCCACTCTGCCCGGGAGGCCCGTTCAGCGCCCCGATCGGGACCGGATGATCCTGCCGCTCGGCGGGCCGCTTCGGCTCCTCCGGCGGCGGCCATGGCTCGCCGCGTTCGATCGCCAGTTCGCCCGGTGTCTTGATCGGCGGCCGGTCGGACGGCAGCCGCGGGCCGAACTCGTCGAAAGTGGTGATCCTGGGACGTTTCTCGACCTCGGCGAAGATGACCTCGAGATCCTTGCGGTCCAGTGTTTCCTTCTCCAGCAACGCGGAGGCGAGCGAATCCAGGATGTCCCGGTAGGTGTTCAGCACCGCCCATGCCTCGGTGTGCGCGGCCTCGATGAGCGCGCGAACCTCGCCATCGATCTCGCTGCCGACCTCGATCGAGTACTCGGGGCCGCTGCCGTAGGTCCGGCCGAGGAACGGTTCGTCGTCACCGTGGCCGTACTTGACCGCGCCGAGCTTGGCCGACATGCCGTACTCGGTCACCATCGCGCGGGCGATCTTGGTCGCCTGCGCGATATCCGATGACGCGCCGGTGGTGGGCTCGGCGAAGACCAGTTCCTCCGCCGCCCGGCCGCCGAGGGCCATCACCAGCCTGGCGATCATTTCCGACCGCGTCATCAGCGACTTGTCGTCCTCGGGGACCACCAGCGCGTGACCGCCGGTGCGCCCTCGCGGCAGGATCGTCACCTTGTAGACCGGCTCGAGACCGGGCATCGCCCAGGCCGCCAACGCGTGACCACCCTCGTGGTACGCGGTGATCTTCTTCTCCTTCTCGGAGATCACCTTGCCCTTGCGGGCCGGCCCGCCGACCACCCGGTCGACTGATTCCTCGAGCTCGACGTTGGTGATCACGGTGCCGTGCTCGCGGGCGGTCAGCAGCGCCGCCTCGTTGATCACGTTCGCCAGATCGGCACCGGACATGCCGACTGTGCGCTTGGCCAGCGACAGGAAATCGACATCCGGCGCGAACGGCTTGCCCTTGGAGTGCACGGCCAGGATCGCCTGCCGGCCCTTGAGGTCGGGTTGGCCGACCGGGATCTGCCGGTCGAAACGTCCGGGACGCAGCAGCGCCGGATCAAGGATGTCGGGCCGGTTGGTGGCCGCGATCAGGATGATCCCGCCCTTGGCCTCGAAACCGTCCATCTCGACCAGCAACTGGTTCAGCGTCTGCTCGCGTTCGTCGTGGCCGCCGCCCATGCCGGCGCCGCGGTGCCTGCCGACCGCGTCGATCTCGTCGACGAAGATGATGGCCGGTGCGTTCGCCTTGGCCTGTTCGAACAGGTCGCGGACCCGGCTGGCGCCGACGCCGACGAACATCTCGACGAAGTCGGAGCCGGAGATCGAGTAGAACGGCACGCCGGCCTCGCCGGCCACCGCGCGGGCCAGCAGGGTCTTACCGGTGCCGGGCGGCCCGTACAGCAGCACACCCTTGGGAATCTTGGCGCCGAGCGCCTGGTAGCGGGCCGGGTTGGCCAGGAAATCGCGGATCTCGTCCAGTTCCTGGACGGCCTCGTCGGCGCCGGCGACATCGGTGAACTTGGTCTGCGGCATGTCCTTGGTCAGCAACTTCGCCTTGGACTTGCCGAACGAGAGCACCTTGTTGCCGCCGCCCTGGGCGTTGTTCATCATCCAGAGCAGGAACAGGATGATCAGCCCGACGGGGATCAGGTAGATCAACAGCGAGAACAGAGTGGATTCGCTGGTGACGGTGGTGTTGTAGCCACCGGAGATGGTCGCCTTCTGCACGTCGGCGAAGATCTCCTGGGTCGCACCCGCGGGGTACTGGCTGTAGATCTGGGTGGCGCCGTCGACCGGCTGGGCCAGGGTCAGCCGGAGCCGCTGTTCCTTGTCGTCGATGGTGGCGCTGGTGACGTTCCCGTCGGACAGCTGCGAGAGCGCGACCGAAGTCTGCTGCGGGACATACCCGCGGGTCTCGTCGGCAAAGAAGGAATACGTCAGGTACAAGAGCAACACCACGGCAATCCACACCAGTGGTGAGCGGAGAAGGCGCTTTCGGTCCATGCGGCGTTCGGCCGCGCGAGCGGCCTCGACCCTCCCTGACGTTCTCGAGTGAGGCGGCCCGGCTTTCCGGTAGGTCGGGCGGGCAAGCCCGCCACATCCGGGCAGCGCAGGGCGCGACCAGTGGGTTCAGCGTACCGCGCAGCCCCTCGCCGGACGGTGGTGTTCGCCGACGGGGTAGCCGCTGGGGCTATTGCAGTACTTCAACCAGTTCTTGAGCAGTACTACTGATTCGAACGCCGTAGGTCGGCGCGCGGTTCCCCACGCAGGCGGTATTCACCCGTCAGCGGTACATGTGTTCGCCCAGCAACCCGACAAACGGCAGGTCGCGGTAGCGCTCGCCGTAGTCCAGTCCGTAGCCGACGACGAAATCGGTCGGAATGTCGAATCCGACATAGCGGACGTCCACATCGACCTTGATCGCCTCGGGCTTGCGCAGCAGCGCGACGACGTCGACCGACGCCGGGCCGCGGGTGGCCAGGTTCCGCAGCAGCCAGGACAGGGTCAGCCCGGAGTCGATGATGTCCTCGACGATCACCACCCGGCGGCCGGTGATGTCCCGATCCAGGTCCTTGAGGATCCGCACCACCCCCGACGATGACGTCGCGGAGCCGTAGGAGGTGACGGCCATGAACTCCAGTTCGGAGGGAATTGGCAGCGCCCGGGCGAAGTCCGTCACGAACATGACCGCACCCTTGAGGACGCAGACCAGCAGCGGCGGGGTGTCCATGTCGTGGTCGGCGGCGACCGCCTTGGCCAGCACGGCGATCTTCGCCTTGAGCGCTTCCTCGCCGATCAGGACGGCCGCCAGTTCGCCGTGATAGCCGTGATCCGCGCCCGGGTCGGCGTCGCCGATGGGAATCGCGTCGGCACTGGTGATGCGCGAGGTCAGATGGGCCCGGGAATCCCCGGCGGCCAGATTCGCGACACCGTTGCTGCCGATCGAGCCATCGAGGGCGTGTTCGCCGGCGGCCCCGCCGCCGCCCTCGGGCGCAGCGCCGGCCAGGGACGAGGAATCGCTACCAGTCACGGGTACTCCCCGGTCGGCTCGGGTGTGGACGAGGCACGGCGCCGGTCAGAACGTCCGGCATCAGCCTGCCATCCGGAGCGGACGCCGCGGACGGCGGGGCTGTGCTCACCAATCAGGGCGCGAACGGGACCGTCCGACGGCCGGCGCGAACGGACATGCAGGCTCAGACCGGCACGATCGGGCGTGCTCGCGCTCCTGATCATCGGCGTTCGGCCGCCGTCTGCGGACGAACGTGCGCCAGCCGCAGAGTGTTTGCTGCTCTGGTCACGTCAAGTCCACCGGGAATGCGCACCTGCGCCGGACCCCGCTGGTCGGTCAGCTGGGCGATCATTCGGCTCAGGTGGTCGAAGGTCAGCGGACCCGCGCCACCCCCCGCAGCCCAGTCCCGCAGCACCCGCCCGAGGATCGCGACCGGCTGCCCGGCCAGCGCGGCGATGTCCAACGTCCGGTCGGGACGCAGAGCCGCCTGCAGCGTGGCGGCCGCGATGACGTCCAGCGCGTCGAGGTCGTCGCGCATCAGGCTCGCGGTCCTGGCCAGGGCCGCCCGCACCCCGCCGCCCAGCACGTCATCGAGCAGCGGCAGCACCTCGCGGCGCAGCCGGACGCGGGTGAAGGCCGGGTCGGCGTTGTGCGGGTCGTGCCACGGCTCGAGTCCGGCGACCCGGCACGCGTCCTCGGTGTCGGCCCTGGTGACGGCGAGCAGCGGGCGGCCCCACGGCGGCCGCCACTGTCGCATCCCCGCGATCGACCGCGGGCCCGACCCGCGGGCGAGCCCGAGCAGCACCGTCTCGGCCTGGTCGTCCGCGGTGTGCGCGAGCAACACGGCCACGGCTGCCCCGGACGTCGACAGCGCCACGGCGTGCGCCCGCAACGCGTCATACCGCGCTCGCCGCGCGGCGGCCTCCACCCCGCCGGGCCCCTCGACGGTCACCGGCAGCACGGCGACGTCCCGGTACCCGATCCCGGCCAGTAGCTCGCGCGGTGTCCGCCGCCCGCTCGGCGGATCCGGTTTGCAGGCCGTGGTCGACGGTGGCCGCACACACCGGTCGATGGCCGGCCGAGGCAAGGGTTGCGACGGCCAGTGCCAGCGAGTCCGCGCCACCGGAGCAGGCGACCAGCACCGGCTGGTCGGCAGCGTAGGTACTCCGCCAGCCAGACCCGCACGGCCGCGGCAACCGGGGTGCCGGCCGGCCCCCGTGGCATGGAGCGCGCCACTGATCTGCTCAGCCGAGTACCCGTCGCACCCACGCCGACGGGTCGGTGATCTCCGGTCGGGTGGGCAGGGTCTCGGGCGAGGTCCAGACGGTGTTGAAGGCCGCCATCCCGACCTGGTCGACAACGGCGCCGACGAATGCTCCGCCCTTGACGTACTGCGCCAACTTCATGTCCATGCCCAGCAGCGAGCGCAGCAGCCGATCGATCGGTCCTTTTGTCTTGCGACGTCGTTCGGTGAACGACGCGCGGATCGCGACCACTGATGGCACCACCTCCGGGCCCACCGCATCCATCACGAAGTCTGCGTGGCCCTCCAGCAACGTCATGAAGGCCATCAGCTGGTCGAAAACGGCCCGCTGCTCCGGCGACTGCATGCCCTCGATCCAGCTCGGCCGCTCTTCGGCCGCGCCCCTCCCGCTGGCTCGTCCGCCGCGCACCGCATCGACTGCCCTGCGCAACATGTCGGTCGGGTCGGTGTCGGCCTTGTCGGCGAAGTCGGCCACCAGCGACTGGAAATACGCCCGCATCCAGGGTGTCGCGCTGAATTGCAGGCGGTGGGTGCTCTCGTGCAGGCAGACCCAGAGCCGGAAATCGGTCGGATCGACCCCCAGCTCGCGTTCGACCTTGACGATGTTCGGCGCGACCAGCAGCAGCCGGCCGGGACGCTCCGGGTCGCCGCCGATCGGGTCGTACTGGCCGAGCACCTTGCCGGACAGGAACCCGAGGACAACGCCGACCTGCGAGCCGGCGGCGGCCCGCGTCAGCCCATTGCCGGACCGGCCCATCCCCGACGCCAGCTTGGCGGTCAGCGGTTCGGCCAGCACCGCCATGCCCTCCGCGGTGGCCTTCACCCATCCCCTGCGGTCAACGATCTCGGCATCGTCGACCGGAAGGTCATGCCCGAGGTCGGTGGTCTTGCGTACCGCCAGTTCGGCCCTGGCGCTGAATTCCCGCAGGTCGGCCACCACATCGGCGGCCTGTCCCGGGGTGACGGCCGGACCCGTCGGTGCCAGCCGCTGCCCGGCGCGCACGGCGGCAGCCCAGTCGATCGGCGCCTGCCCGGTCTGTCCACCCACGACCGCCACGGTAGAGCAACGCGGTGCCGGCGCCCGGACCTACCCGATCACACGCAGCCGCAACCGCGGAGCCCGGCGGCCAGCGCGTCCAGCGCCGGCCTGGTGCCGGCGCCGACGCCGTTGGAGACGAAGGCGAACACCAGGATCCGGCCGTCGACATCGGGCACGTAGCCGGTCAGCGCATAGGTGACCTCCAACGAGCCGGTCTTCGCCCTGACCCACCCGGCGCCGGCGCGCGAGCCGTCGTCCTGGAAGCGATCCGCGAGGCTGCCGGAGACGCCGGCGATCGGCAAACCCGTGAGCAGGTTCTGCAGGGCCGGCGGCTGACCGGTGACCGCCAGCGACATGATCTGCGCCATCACCGCCGGCGGCACCCGGTCCTTGGTCGACAGGCCCGACCCGTCAGCCATCTCGATGCCGATGGTGTCGATCTTCAGGGCCTCCAGCGCCTCGAGGATGGCCGCCGACGCGCCGTCGAAGCTGGGCGGTGCGCCGCGGGCGATCGCCACCTGACGGGCCAGGGCTTCGGCCAGCACGTTGTCGGAATTCTCCAGCGCCTGCGCCAGCAGCACCGACATGGGTTGGGAGGAGACCTGGGCGATCACCGTTCCGCCCTCCGGCGCCGTGCCGGGCACCATCGGCAGGTCGGGCGTGCCCAGGAACCGGGCCAGCGCCTTGCCCGCGTTGTTGGTCGGATCCCCGGTGCGGATCGAGTTCTCGTTGGCCGGGTCCTCCCGGTCGCCGTCGACCATCAACGGCGACATCCGGGTGATGTAGCCCTGCGCGCTTCCCGGGGTGCCGCGGATGTCCGCGGTCTGCCATCCGTCGGCCAGGTCGGGACCGGACCAGTAGTCGGTGTCCAGCACGATCCGTTTGACGTCGATGCCGCTCGCCTTCACCTGCGCGGCGAGATCGGACATCAGCGGGGCGCCGTCGTAGATGGTGCCGACGCCCGCGTTGCGTGCCGACAGG
The DNA here is from genome assembly GCA_963709895.1 of uncultured Actinomycetota bacterium. GTDB lineage: Bacteria > Actinomycetota > Actinomycetes > Mycobacteriales > Nakamurellaceae > Nakamurella. The sequence goes on from CAVPYD010000031.1 coordinate 265,349, forward strand.
GTGACGTCGCCACCGCCGACCAGCACGATGTCACCCTCCTGGTCGCCCTTGACGATCTTGGTGGTGAACCGGTCGGTGGGGTCGACCGAGGTGAGCAGGGCGGCGCCGGTCAGGATCTTCGCCGTCGAGGCGGGGATCTGCGGTGCGCTGGAGTCCTGGTTGAACAGCACGGTGCCGGTGGCGGGGTCGATGACCACCCCGGAGAACTGGGCGAGCGCGGGATTGGCGAGCTGACCGGCCAACTGCGCCTGCACGCCGGCCGCGCTCGGTGCCTTGTCGGACGGCGGGAGCGGCGCGATCTTGGGCGGCGGCTGGGTCACCGGCGGGTCGACGATCTCCGGTGAACTCCCGTCGGCCGCCGCCTCGGTGCCCGTGGAGCCGCGCGTCGCGATGAACACCGCGGCACCAACGGCGACCAGCGCGACCACCAGCACGCAGACGCCGATGATCACCCCACGGCGAGAGGCGCGTTTCGCGGCCACGACCATTCCTCCTGACGCTCACACGGTGCCCGGCGGCCGTCCGGCATCGCCGGGTAACCGCCTGGGTGCGCCCGGTCATCGCCCCACGACGAGCCCGGTAACTCCGACCAGACTAGAGTCTCCGAAGGCCCACGCCGGGCCGCCGACCCGTGGGTGCGGGGGCGTTCGTGCCCTGGTGCGGCTGGTCCCGGTGCCGACCGGCCACCCGCTCGGCCGTGACCGGTCGACGTGGCCCACGCAACCTGAAAGGTGGCACTGGTGGAATTCGACGTCACCATCGAGATCCCCAAAGGAAGTCGCAACAAGTACGAGGTGGACCACCATTCCGGCCGGATCCGGCTGGATCGCACGCTGTTCACGGCGACCCAGTATCCGGCGGACTACGGGTTCATCGACAACACCCTCGGCCAGGACGGCGACCCGCTGGACGCTCTGGTGCTGCTGTCCGAACCGACGTTCCCCGGGTGCCTGGTGACCGCCCGGGCGATCGGCATGTTCCGGATGACGGACGAGGCCGGCCCGGACGACAAGGTGCTCTGCGTGTCCGCGCACGATCCGCGGCAGAACCACCTCAAGGACATCGACGACCTGCCCATGTTCGAGCGGCTGGAGATCCAGCACTTCTTCGAGGTCTACAAGGACCTCGAGCCCGGGAAGAGCGTCGAGGGCGCCAACTGGGTCGGCCGCGCGGCGGCGGAGACGGAGATCCACGTCTCCTACGACCGGGAGAAGAAGCACCTGGCGGCCGAAGAGGCCGCGGGCCGGGCGACAGTCGCACTCCTGACGCGAGCCCATGATCAGCCGCACTCCTGAGTCAGCCCAGCAGGGACCGGTCGAGCCCGACGACCGGTCCGGGGTTGCTTACCAGCGCCCGCCGCGCTGTACCTCGCGCAGCCGCGGCCGGACGTCGAGCAGGTAGACCAGGCTGCCGGTCAGAGCCGGCCAGCCAGAGCAGTCCCTGCGGCTGGAAAGCGCTGCCGGGAAACGGAGGCCAAGCCCCAGCACGACCGCACAGGCGGCGGTGATACCCGCCCAGGTGCCCTTCGTCTGCTTGTCGGCAGCGGCGAAGGCGTCCGGCCGCCGGGTCGCCGCGTCGGCGACGGCGAACACACCGGTGATCGCTCCGCCCGCGGCGAGGATCCAGGTGATGATGTTGATGATCGGCAAGACCAGGCCCACCCGATAAGGGTACGTGCCCAAGCCAAGGCTTCCATCACCAAGTTCCCCGCGTCGGAAGACGCCGATGCCGGGCACCCGCAGGTGGTGCCCGGCATCGATCGGCCAATCGAGTGGAGATCAGCCGGCGGTCGGCGCAGTCCCGGTCGCCTTCCGGGTGGCCGTCCTCGGCGTTGCCTTGGTGCCGGTGGTCACTCGGGTGGTGGTCCGCTTGGCGGTGGTCTTCGGTGCGGCGGTCTTCGGAGCGGCGGTCGGCTTCTTGGCGGCGGCGGGCGCAGCCGCGGACTTGGTGGCCCGAGGCTTCGGGGCGGCGGCTTTGGGAGCAGCAGCCTTGCTTGCAGCGGCCTTCGGAGCAGCAGCCTTGGGTGCGGCCTTGGGCGCGTCGGCCTTCTTCGGCGGCTCGACAACCGCGTCGACCACCCGTCCGGGCGTCAACGACGACGAGCGAACCTTCGACCAGGTGCGGTCGCCGCGATCGGCAAGGCTGCCGTAGATCGAGCCGACCAGCTGGGTGTAGGCCTCGATGGTGTCCAGCACCGAGTCGACCGAGAGGTCCGAGCTGAACTCGGCGATCTTCGCGGGCAGCTCGGAGATCAGTTCCTGAGCCTTGGCCGGGATCTGGGTGGCCCAGTCCTGGATCGAGCTCCTGGATGGATTCCTGGACGTCACCGGCAACCTTCTGCGCCTTGCCCGGCAGGTCTTCCATGGTGTGCTGCGCCGTGGCCGGCAGGTCGGACGCGGCGTGCTGGGCCTTGGCCGGCAGGTCCGCGACGGCGTGCTGCGCCTTGGCCGGGAAGTTCGGCCACAGCCTTCTGGGTCTGGCCGGCCAGCCCGGCGATGCTCTTCTGGGTCTGATCACTCAGGCCCGCGATGCCCTTCTGGGTCTGATCGGCCAGGTCCGCTGCCGTTTTCTGGGCCCTCTCCGACCAGTCGACGACGACCTTGGTGGCCTTGTCCGACCAGTCCAGGACACTCTTCTGCGCCTTGTCGGACAGCGAGGTCGCGAACGATCGCACCCCGTCGGCGTCAACGGTGGTGGTGGCGACCTGGTCCATCAGGCTCTGGCGCAGCGCAGCCAGGCTCTCGACGGCGAGATCGCCCGCGCCGATGGCGGCCAGCAGGGGCCGGGGCAGGTCGTCGAACTGATCGGCGATCTGCTCCATGGCGCTCTCGGAAACTGAGCGGATGTCGGTGATGAGCGACATGACTTTCTCCTTCCGGCACCGTTGAACGGTGCCCGTTATGAGGTCGTAGTGGTTTCGTTGTCCGCGAGCTCAGTGGGCTCGGTGGGCTCGGTGGGCTCGGTGAGCTCGGTGGGCTCGGTGGGCTCAGCGAGCTGAGCGGGCTGCTGGATCGACCCGTCGATCGACCCGTTGACCGGTGTCGCCAGCGCGGCAGCAGCCGCTGCCTCAGCTTCCTTCCGGAACGCTGCGTAGATGTCGACCAGGGCCGACTTCTGCCGCTCGGTGAGCACCTCGTCCGCCCGGATCGCCAGGACAACTGTTGGTGCGTCTGCTGTCTCGAGAATTCCGGCCTTGGCCAACAGGGTCTCGACGGAGATGGACAGACCGTGCGCGATCTGCGCCAGGATCTCCGCGCTGGGACGGCGCAAACCGCGCTCCACCTGCGACAGGTACGGGTTGGACACGCCGGCCTTGGCGGCCAGTGCCCGCACCGAGATCTGAGCCGCTGTGCGCTGCTCCCGGATGAACTCGCCCAGGTCACGGACCGGGGTGAGCACTGGATTCAGGTCCACTGCCATCACCTTCCGTCCGCGTCCCGATCGGATCGCAGAACGCATCGCCGTACCCAACAAGAACCACGGTACCCGCGAGTGCTTGCAATTGCAAGCGCTCTTGCTAGCACTGCCTCCAGCAGCTGTCCTCACCGGGGTTTCCCCTGATGCGGACGTCACCCAGCACCACTCATGCTGAGGCGTGTGATGGGCCCTTCCCGCGACGTGAACGGCAAACGGCGCCGAGACCGGCGGCGCCGGGACCGGCGGTCAGCACGGTGCGGAACGCCGGAAGTCAGCGATGACACGGGCGCCATCCAGCGGTACCTGGACGACCTCGAGCACGCCCTCATCGGCCCGCGACGACTGAAGGCCGACATGCTGACCGAGGCGCGCCACGGGCTGGACGACGCGGCCGAGGCGTACCAGGAAGCAGGCGTCGCAGTGGCCGAGGCCGGCCGGAGCGCGGTCCGTGACTTCGGCCCGATCGATGTGGTGGCGCCCGAGTTCCAGGCGGAGTTGGCCATCGCACAAGGCAGGCGGACCGCCCTGCTGCTGCTGGTGGCGCTCGGCGTGCAGCCCATCGGCTGGCGTTTCGTCGAGCGGCCGGGGCAGGGCACCGGCTACGCGTTGGTGCGCGAGGCCGTCGGCTGGCTGGGCGCGGCCGGCCTGATCGGCGCAGTCCTCGCCGTGCTGGCCTGCAGCGTGGGAGCGCGCGTCGGCGGCGGCCGGCCAGGAGTTGCAGCGGCGATCGGCGGCTTCAGCGGGGCGATGTGCTGCCTGCTGGTGGGCTGCGGGGTGTTGCTGACCGCCTGGGGATCGGGCGGAGCCATCGCCGCACTGTGGCTCGCGTTGCTGCTCGGCGTGCCACTCTCGGCGGTGGCGGTCAACGCACGCCGCTGCCTGCCAGCGGCCTGACCCGGCCCGCACTGCCGACCGGCGGCCGATCAACCCGGCTGCGGCTGCTCGCCGGGGCGCAAGACGACCTGGACGACTGCCGCGAACTCGTTCCAGGCCGACCGCTCCTCGGACAGGGCACGCCGGCCGGCCGCGGTGAGCTGATAGGTCCGACGCTCCCGGCCGCCGACGGTGCTCCAATCGCTGCGCAGATATTCGGCCCGTTCCAGCCGGCGCAGCGCGGGGTACACCGTCCCGGTCGGTAGGTCGAGCGCGCCGGAGCTGCGCGCCTGGAGCGCCTCGATGATCGCGTAGCCGTGCAGCGGACCGCCCTCGAGCACGGCCAGCAGCAGTGCGTCGAGATGGCCGCGGACGGTGTCCGGCTTCATGTAGACAGCCTACATGTCAAAGGTCTATCGTCAATCGATACGTAGATTCGCTACATGTAGGAGGCCTTGCTATGGCACTGTCCGAGACGCGCGCGAGCAGCGGCAGCCGATTCGTCCGGGTCGCCGGCTGGGCCGGCCGGCACTCCGTGGTTGCCGTGCTGCTCTGGGCCGGAGTTCTGGTTGGCGTCACCGCTGCCGCCCAGCTCGCCGGAACCCGTTACCACAACGACATTTCGCTGCCCGGTACCGAGTCTCAGCAAGTGATCGACAGCATCCGCGCACATGCGCCCGACCTCGCCGGCGATTCGGTGCAGGTCGTCATGCACAGCGATGCCGGACTCACCCCGCCGGGAACGCAGGCAACGGTCCAGAGCATGCTGGCCGAACTGCGCACGCTGCCGTCCGTCGCAGCGGTGAGCGACCCGTTCGGGACGCCGCCCGCGCTGTCCGCTGACACCCGGATCGCCTACGCCACCGTCACTCTCGATCGGCGGGCGGTCGATGTGCCGGTGGCCGACGTCAGGGCGATCATCGACACCGCGCAGGCCGCCGGCCAGGGCGGGCTCACGGTCGAGGTGGGCGGTGACGCGGTCGGCGCCGCCGAAGGGGGCGGCGGCGGACCGGCCGAGGGCGCGGGAATCCTTGCCGCCCTGGTGATCCTGGTGCTGCTTTTCGGTTCCTTGCTGGCCGCGAGCCTGCCGTTGATCACCGCGCTGTTCGCGGTTGGCACCGCGATCGGCCTGCTCGCACTGGTCTCGCAGCTCACCGACGTCGCCAGCTACACCATGCCGCTGATGGTGTTGGTGGGCCTCGGCGTCGGCATCGACTACGCGCTGCTGGTGTTCTCCCGCTACCGCAGTGAGCTGCTGGCCGGCGCACCGCCCGACATGGCGTCCCGCCGGGCACTGGACACCGCTGGCCGGGCCGTGCTTTTCGCGGGCGCAACGGTGATCATCGCCCTGTTGGGCCTGCTCGCCCTCGGTCTGGGTTCGCTGCAGAGTGTGGCGCTGGCCGTCGCGGCAACGGTGCTGGTCACCGTGCTGGCCGCGTTGACCCTGCTGCCGGCCTTGTTGACCTTATTCGGCCGGCGCATCAATCGCAGCATCTTCACGCGCGCGGAGCGGACGAGCAGGCCGACGGGCCAGCGCTGGAGGCGTTGGGCCACAACGATTCAGCGTCGTCCGCTGCTGGCAGCGGCGGGTGGGATCGGCGTGCTGCTGCTGCTGGCCGCTCCAGCGATAGACCTGCGGCTGGGCATCGCCGACTCCGGTACCGACCCGCAGACGCAGACCACCCGGCGGGCCTACGACCTGCTCGCCGAGGGATTCGGGCCGGGTGTCAACGGGCCGCTGATCCTGGTGGTGGAGGGGTCGGCGCCGGCCGCGGCGGCCGCCCGGACGGCAATCTCCACCACGCCGGGGGTGTCCGCGGCGTCGGCACCGCAACAGACTCCGGACGGTCAGGCGTGGCTGCTGCTGGTCATCCCGACTGGCGCGCCGCAGATCAGTCCACCACCGACCTGCTCGCCCGGCTGCGGCAGAATGTCCTTCCCCCACTGGCGGCGCAGACCGGCGCGACCTACCTGGTCGGCGGCAGCCCGGCAGCGGCCGTCGACTTCGCGGCCGCGGTCAGCAGCCGGTTGCCGCTGTTCATCCTGGTCGTCATCGGACTGTCCGCACTGCTGTTGATGGCACTGTTCCGCTCGCTGCTGATCCCGATCAAGGCGGCCCTGCTCAACCTGCTCAGCATCGGAGCCTGCCTTGGCGTGGTCACGGTGGTGTTCCAAGACGGGTTGTTCGGTGCCCAGCCCGCCCCGGTCGAGGCATTCCTGCCGGTGATGATCTTCGCGATCGTCTTCGGGCTTTCCATGGACTACGAGGTCTTCCTGCTGGCCCGCACGCACGAGGAGTGGCGTCGCACGGGCGATCCGGACCAGGCCGTGCGCGAGGGACTGGCCGGCACCGGCGGGGTCATCACGGCCGCGGCGGCGATCATGATCGTGGTGTTCTCCTCGTTCCTGCTCAGTCCCGACCGGATGCTGCGGGAGTTCGGCCTCGGCCTGGCGGTCGCGGTGCTCCTCGACGCGTTCGTGATCCGCTGCCTGGTGGTGCCCGCGGTGATGCGGCTGCTGGGCCGGCGCGCCTGGTGGCTACCCGCGGCCCTGGATCGAGTGCTACCCGTCGTACCATTGGAGCCGGCGGGGACGGGTGATCCCTCGTGACGCGGCGAACCTGTCACTGGCTGTCTGCGGTGCTCGTCGGCGCCGTTGCGGTCACCGTCACGACTACGGCGATCAGCTGGAACCGATCAGCGACGAGCACCGTCGGGCAGGTGGAATTCGGTCGGCCCCTTGCCATCCCGCCGTTGGCCGACTCACGTCTGGACGACCGCGGCCGTCGCGTGTTCGACCTGCACCTGCAGCGTGGGAGCACGGATTTCGGCCAACCGGCGGCAACCCGAACCTGGGGCGTCAACGGCAGCTACCTGGGACCGACACTGCGCGCCGCACGAGGTGAGACGGTGTTGATCAACGTGCACAACGAGGTCGGCGAGGCGACAACCCTGCATTGGCACGGCATGCACCTACCGGCGCGGATGGACGGCGGGCCGCACCAGATGATCGAGCCCGGCTCGACCTGGTCGCCGACCTGGACCATCAACCAGCCCGCAGCCACCCTCTGGTACCACCCGCACCTGCACGGCGCGACGGCCGAACACGTCTCCCGCGGGCTGGCCGGGATGTTCATTGTCGACGACAGTCCGGCCACGGCGACCGCAGGTGAGATGGCCCTGCCGCGGGACTACGGCGTCGACGACGTCCCGGTCATCGTGCAGGACAAGTCCTTTCGCAGCGACGGCCAGTTCGACGAGCGGGATCAGCTGCTGAGCAACACCGGTCAGCTCGGCGACACCATCGTCGTCAACGGCACCGTGCGGCCGTTCCTGCAGGTGACCACCGAGCGGATCCGGTTGCGGCTGCTGAACGCCTCGAACGCCCGGATCTACGACTTCGGCTTCGACGACGACCGCGAATTCGCCCTGATCGGAACCGATGGCGGGCTGCTGGCCGCACCATCCACCCAGCACCGGATCCAACTTTCACCGGGTGAGCGGGCCGAGATCGTGGTCGGCATGACTCCGGGTGGCCGGGCCGTCCTGCGCAGCTTCGCACCGCGGCTCGGCGCCGGGTTCCTGGCCAACCGGCTGGCCGGCGGCGACGACACGTTCGACGTACTGGAGCTGCGCGCGGCGCAACAGCTTTCGCCCTCCTCGACGCCGGCACCCGACCGGCTGGCTGACCTGCCCGATCCGGACCCATCGACAGCGGTCGCCACCCGGACGTTCCGGCTCGGTGACGCGGAGATCAACGGCCGCACCATGGACATGTCCCGCATCGATCTGGCGGTCACCGCCGGAACGGCCGAGATCTGGCAGGTCACCAACACAGACGGGTCACCGCACAGTTTCCACGTTCACGACGTCCAATTCCGGGTGCTCGACCAGGACGGCCGGCCTCCGCCGCCCGAGTTGGCCGGGCGAAAGGACACCGTCTACATCGCGCCGGAAACCTCGGTGCGGCTGCTGCTGTCGTTCGCCGATTTCACCGACCCGCAGTGGCCCTACATGTTTCACTGCCACCTGCTGCGGCACGAGGACCAGGGCATGATGGGCCAGTTCGTGGTGGTCGCGCCGGGCGAACGCCCGGCGACGAAGTTGGACCCGGGTGCCACGGACGCTGCGCCCGACGCCGGCAAAGGTCCGGCGCACGGCACCGGGCACCACCATTGAGCATGGCGGCGGCCGGTCAGATCCCCGCGGTGGTGGACAGCACCACCGCAATGCCGACGACCGCTCCCATCAGCACCAGCTCACCGGCGGCGAGCCGGAGGAGCGGGGTGAGCCGGCCGTCGGCCGCCGCCGGGACCGTACGCCGCCGGTGCCAGTATCCGATCGTCACCAGCACCACGAGGGCCACCGTCTTGACGACGATCAGCTGGCCACGGCTGCTGTGCCACAAGGCATCCCAGCCTTCGAGCAGCACCACACTCTCGACGATGCCGGAAAGCCCGACGGCCAGCGCGCAGAGCAGAGCAGCGGTGGAGAACCGGGGCAGTCCCGCCCGCAACTCGTCCGGGAACGGCCGCAGGTGCACGACCAGGGCGAGCAGGCCGCCGACCCAGAAGGCGGCAGCAACCAGGTGCACGCCGAGGCTGAGCTGCGCGATCTCGGTGTTCGCGTGGTGCCCGGAGTGCCCGGTCAGCGCGCTGGGCAGCAACGCGGCCGTGGCCACCACCAGTGTCACCAGGACGGACGAGGGACGCCGGAGCCGCCCTCCGAACAGGGCGATCGCCAGCGCGACCCAGAACGTCGCGAACTCTGAGATGAACCGGTCCGTGCCGAACAGCAGCAGGATGGCGTCGGCCCTGGTGCCCAGCGCGCCCATCGGCAGGCCGGTCAGGTCGGACAGCGTCAGGACGATCCACGCAAAGGTGCTGCCGGCCCACGCCCACGCCCAGCCGGCCGCCATCGCGAACACGTGCGCATGCGCAGGGCCCCAGGTGCCCCGCAGGCAGACCACCCCGACGAACAGCAGGCCGACCACCGCGACGCCCGCGACGTCGTGCAGGAACTGCGCGATCGGCAGGCCGACGGAGGTGTACACGCCCGGGTCCGGGAGACCGAAGGGCGCAGGCAGGTATCCGGTACCCGTCCCGTAGCGGGCCAGGAAGATCGCGACGACACCGGCCAGCAGGACGCCGCCGATCACGACGCGCGGCGCCGGCACGCGAGCCGGCGGGCGCTGCACCTCTGTTCGCTTGCTCAGCTGGACCACCGGCGCGACCCCCTCGTGACACTCATCCTGGACAACGCGGCCATCCTGGAAAACGCTGCGGTCGAGGCTCGACTCGGCGAGAATCCGCCCGGCGAGCATGCACCCGGGCGATCTAGCATTCCGACCACATGTCCGCCAGCAACCGGCCGTCGATCAGCGAGGTCGGGATCGGCCCGTACACCCGCGAGTCGATCGATGTCTCGCGGTGGTCGCCCATGACGAACACCGACCCGGCGGGAACCGTCACTGTGCCGAAGTAGACGCCGTCGATGCTGGCGTGATCCACGTACGGCTCGTCGACCCGCTGGTGATCGACATAGAGTTCGGCATCCTTGATCGCCACCGTCTGGCCGCCGACGGCGACGACGCGTTTGATGGTGGCGACACCGTCCTGCGGGCTGGGAAAGGTGACAATCTGGCCCACCTCGACGGAGTCGTCACCGTGCAGGCGCGCCAGCAGCACGAGGTCGCCGGTGCACACCGTCGGCGCCATGCTGTCGGACGACACCCGGGCGGTGTCCAGGAACTGGGTGCGGACGACCACCGCGGCGACGATGACGGACAGCACCGCCGCCGTGGTGATCTTCCAGCCCATGGAGATCAGGGCGTCGAATCGACAATGGCCGGGTCGGCCGAAATCGGATCGTTGTAGTCCACGCCGCCAGGCGTGAGACCGACGCTGAACTGGTGCATCATGTCGTGGTCCTCATGGACGAGATTGTGACAGTGGATCATGTACTTGCCCTTCTGCACGCTGAAATCCGGTTTCGTCGGGTCACCGAACCTGATCAGCAGCCGGACCTTCTCCGCCTCGCCCACATAGACCACGTCCTTCGGCCCGAGTTCGTAGTCGAACGGCGGTTTTCCATTGCGGCTCAATATCTTGAAGTCGATCAGATGGATGTGTACCGGATGGAACCAGCCACCGGAGTTGTTCTGGATCTCCCAGATCTCTGTGTCACCGAGCGCCGGATTGGCCAGCACCGCATTGAACCCGGAGGCGACGACATCCTCCCACGTCTGGCCATTCAGGCTCCAGACATTGGTCACATCGTCGTGTTCCACCCTGATATTGCGGACCTTCATCCCCGGCGTCTCGACCAGGTTCATGCATTCATTGCCGGGGTTCAGATAGTCGGGGATCGTGAACGCGGTCGGATCGTTGCGGTCGAACGCGTCATCGATCACGTCGAAGGCCATGATCTTGTTGGTGTTGTCGAAATCCCGGTTGTTGGGATTGCTCAGGTTGCGCAATTCGATGCGCTGCCCGGTCGCGAACTTCGAGAAGTCAATCAGGATCTCGTACCGCTCGGCGGTGCCGTGCCGCCATGATGCGATCTGCTTGGTCCGTGGCACCAGCCCGCCATCGGTGGCGACCACGTACACCGGTGTCGCCGGTGACAGTGTCGGTCGATACGACCGGGACGGCGAGGCATTCAACACCCGGAATCGGTAGATCCGCTTCTTGACCTTCATCACCGGCCAGGCCTTGCCGTTGACAAGGATCACGTCACCCCACAACCCGGACCGCGTGCGATCGTCGTATAGCTGAGACCCGTTGGCCTGGAACATGATGTCCGAGATCGTGAGGCCGACGTCGAACTCACCCTGCGGGAGCAGGGCGCGCTCCACGGCATCGTGCAGGTGGTACTGCGAGGCCAGTCCGGAATACACGTTCTGCGCGGTGTAGTGCACGCCGTGATCGTGGTACCACAAGGTGCGCGCCGTCTGGACGTTCGGATACTGGTACGTCTTCACCTGGCCGGGCCTGGTGAGATCGCTGGCGTAGCCATCGTATTGCGGTAGCGAGGCCGACCCGTGCAGGTGCGTCGAGAGGTTCGTCGGGGTGCCGAAAGTCGGATGGGGGCTCGGCAGTTTGTTGCGCATTTTCAATTCGATGGGAGTGCCGACCTGGGCATCGATCCGGCGCGCCGGAACGAGACCTTCGTAGCCGAGCACCGGCGTCTGCAGTCCGGCGGCAATGCTCACCGCGCCGGTCTTTGCCGAGATGTCGTACATGGCGACCGTCTTGCCGTTCACCAGTTTGGTACCCGTGGACGGAAGGACAGAAAGTCGGGAAAATGAGGTCTGGTAGGGAATCGGCAGGTTCTTCTTGGACAGCAGACTGGCTGATGAACCGCTGACCATGTTGCCGAGTGGTATTGCGAGCCCGGCGGCGCCCAGCGCCCCGAGTCCACCAAGTTTGAAAGCGTCCCTGCGCGAGAGTGGCATGATGACTTCCCCTTTTTTTGGAAGGTACGTTCGAGCGAAATTGGCGCCGGCTGTCAGTGAGTTCTCGCTCGCTCTCGAGGCCATGGGCAGTCGTCCTCATGGTTCTACCCCGAGAAACAGGGGCCGACTCCCCCCAAAACGGGGGGTCGGGCGAAAACGTCTGTTACGCCGTCGGTGGCGAGCCTTCACCCGCATGACTTGATCCGGCGGTTGTCACCGACAAAATGACCGCCTCTGACAGTTTCCCTATTCAGCCCCTTCGGTCACGATCGGCTGAACTCTGTTGACCGGTCGTGAGCAATGGCCACGGGAATCGCAATAGCCGTCGCCGAATTGCCTGGGCAATTCGACGAGAAGGATGCGGTGCACTCGGGTGGTGGCGTCGCCGGTGCGACGATTGCTCCGATACGGGAAGCCTCAGGGTGTGCCACCGGACTGGACACGGTGACGGGCACGACCGGATTCGCGGTCGGAATGGTGACGGGTGCCGGCATGCCCGGACCAGGTGCGACGCCAGGCTCGATGGTCCTGCGGGAAGGCGCGCTAGTCCCGGACATCCCTTGCGGCGACAGCACTCTGCTGGCCGCCGAGCGTCTCGGGGTATCCATCGCAACTCGAAGTGGTGCCGACCTGGCCTGCGCCACCACGGCATCCGCCCGAACCACCGCAGTGGGAATGCTGGGCGACAACGTGGCAGTGCCCAGCATGGTGGCAATCAGGACCAGGATCAGCAGCCCCGGGCGCAGCGCGCGCGGCAACGGCCGGATCGCGCTGAGCGCGATCTGGATTGCCCTGCAGCGCAATAGCTTCACCGATGCATCTCGTTCCTGGTGGCGGCCTGATGCCTGGGGTAAAGACCTGCGCCTCGCCCCGGGGGGTGGGCGAGGCGCAGGGGTCGGGAAGTAGAAGTGGTTCCCGGGTGGGGTGGGACCGGTCCGGTCCCACCCCATCCGGATCAGATCACCGCCCAGCCACCAGGTTTGACCTGACGGATGCCACGCTGGATCCCACGGCGTTGATGGCCACCACGGTGAACCGGTAGTTACCGGCAACCGGGAGGGTCATCGCCAAGGTCCTGACAGCCGGACCCTGCACGGCGGAGACCGTCGTGGCCAGCACAGCTCCCGCCGCACTCATCCGGAGGGCCGTCACCCGGTAACCGGTGATCGCCGAACCACCTGTTGACGCCGGCGCCGCCCAGTTGGCGGTGGCGGTGACGGTCCCACCGGCGACCCCGGCAACCGCCGTTCCAATCACCGGCGCACCGGGCACCGTTGCCGGCGTTACTGCGTTCGACAAACCGGAGAACGCACCAACGCCGACGGCGTTGACTGCCCGCACCTGGAACCGGTACGTGGTGCCGTTGACCAACCCGGTGACCAACAGACTGGTGGCGGTGGCGCCGGCGGCCCGCACCGCACCGACCTGAGTACCGGCGGCGTTGACCACCCGAACCTCGTACCGGATGATCGGCGACCCGCCGTTGGTTCCCGGTGCCGCCCAGTTGACGGTAGCCGACGTGTTACCCCTCACTGCGGTGCCGATCGTGGGTGTACCGGGCGTACCGACGGGCCGGAAGGTGATCGACAGCGCCGAGAACCCGCCGTTCCCGACGGCATTGTTCGCCCGCACCTGCGCCTGGTAGGTGGTGCCATTGGCCAGGCCGGTGACCACCAGACTCGTGGCATTGGCACCTGCCGGCCGCAGCGCACCCACCGGTGCCTGCGTGGCGGCATTCACGACGCGCACGGAGTACCCGGTGATCGCCGATCCGCCGTTGTCGGCCGGCGCCGCCCAAGTGACTGTTGCCTGCGCATTGCCGGCGGCCGGTGTCCCGATGGCCGGCGTTCCCGGGATGGTGGCCGGCGTGACCGCGGCGGACGACGCCGATGGGCTGCCCGTCCCGGCTGCATTGTTCGCCGACACCTGGAAGGTGTACGCCGTGCCGTTGGCCAGTCCGGTCACCAGCAGGCTGGTGTCGCCGGCCGCCGCGAGCTGCGGAGAACCGAACGCGACGCCCGCGGCGAACGGCTGCACGAAGTAGCTCGTGATCGCCGATCCGCCATTGCTGGCCGGTGCCGTCCAGTTCACCGTCGCCGAGACGTTGGCCCTGGACACGGCTCCGATCGTCGGCGCACCCGGGGTGGTGATGGGTGTGACGGGATCGGACTGCGCCGACGCGGGGCCGGTGCCCTTGGCGTTGGTGGCCGTCACCGTGAAGGTGTAGGTCGTGCCATTGGTCAGGCTGGTGATTTCCAGACTGGTTGCTGTTGCCCCGGCGGGCCGTGCGGCACCGGATGCCACACCACCGACCAACGGCTGGACGGAGAAGCCGGTGATGGTGGATCCACCGTCGCTACCCGCCTGGAAGTTGACCGTGGCCGAGCCGGCCGCGCTGGTGACCGACAGGATCGTCGGAGCACCTGGCGCAGTCGCCACCGGCGGATCGAGCGGGATGACCGTGTTCGACAGAGCCGAGAACGGACCCGTGCCAAAGGCATTGATCGCAGCCACCTGCAGCCGGTACCGCGTGCCGTCGGAAGCCAGGTTGTCAACCGTGCCTGACACCGCACCGCCGTCCGTGATTGGGCGCCCCTTCACGGGCGTGACGCCTGGCACCGCGGCACCGGTGGCGTCCACCTGCACGGCCTGGACGGCGAAGCCGATCAGCGACGCCGAGGATGTGGGCCAGGTGAACTGCACCGTCGCCGAACCCGCTGCACCAACTGCATTGCCGATCGTCGGAGCGGCCGTCGGCGGGGCCACGGCGACGAATTCGGTACCGGTGGCGCCACCGAACTGCAACCGCTCGATGTTGCTGACCGTGTCGACGCCGTCGCTGATCTTCTGACCAACGACATTGGCACCCGTCTGGGTGACGATCACCGTGCCCGCAGTGGCACCGGCCTCGATGGTGTAGTTCGACGCCGGGCCCGCGAACACCGCGGTGTCCAGGTTCGCGGTGCCGGCCAGATCTGTCGCGGTCGGAGTGACGATTTCCCGGTTGATCACCAGGTTGCCCGGGTCGACCAGGCCCTTGAAGACCGCGTCCTGCAGGGTCATCGTGGCGTTCGTGCCCGGTCCGAAGGTGCCGGACAGCGCAGCGTGCTCCATCAGGTCCGTCGAGCCGATCTCCACGGGCGGCGTCGTCGAACTGCCGTCGTCGTCGACGACAACACTGATCCGGACCTTGACGTACCGGTCACCGTCGATGATGTCGTTCGCACCACGACCGGTGATCGTGTCACTGCCCAGGCCACCGAGCAGGATGTCGCCCTCACCCCAGACGTTGCCACCAGTGTTCGTCGCGTCGAGCGGGCAGGCACCTGCCGCCGAGTTGGCAACGATCGGCGCGAGCGGTGACGGGAAGCTCGTGACCAGAGCGTCAAGTCCCTTGATCCGCGCCACACCGGCCTGGTCGAGAGCGTCACAACCGGTGAACCCGGCACCGCCGATGGTGGCGGGCGCAACGCTGGTGCCCTTGATGACGTCGTTGAACGCGGATCCGGAGTCGGCCTCTGTCTCCTGCCACCGGTCGCGGTTGACGACCACCTGGATCGGCACGCCGACCAGGTTGTTGTTGATCTCCATGTCGTCGTCGGCACCAACGGTGTCGTACTGATGGATCGCCCAGTCGAAGCCGGCGGCTCCGGCGTTGCGATCGACGGCGGCGTTCTGCGCCATCAGGTCGTCGCCACCTTCGGCGTCGTAGTCGTTCTCACCGACCTGACCGACGAAGACATCGTTGCCGGGGGCAACCTGCGCCGGGTCGTCGAAGAACGGCGCGCTGTGGTCGCCGATCAGCAGGTCCTGGCCCGAACCGCCCTGGATCCAGTCGTCGCCACCGTCGCCGAGAACCGCGTCCGCACCCTGGCCGGCGATGACGAAGTCGTTGCCGGGACCGGCAAAGGCCTCGTTGTCGTTCGCCCCACCGTTGATGAAGTCCTGGCCGTCGCCACCCATGAAGATGTCGTCGCCAATACCACCGTCGAGGGCGTCATTGCCCGGGCCGCCCTTCTCGACGTCCGCTCCGGACAGGTCCGTCACGATGTCGTTGCCCTCGCCACCGAGCGCCACGTCGTCGCCGCCGTTGCCCTCGATGACGTCGTTGCTCAGACCACCCCAGAAGGTGTCGTTGTCGTTGCCGCCCCAGATCTTGTCGACCTTGTTCGGGCCGGCATCGCCCTGGTAGACGGACTGACCGTTGATACCGACCGGGTCAACCTTGTTCACCTGGCGGTACTGGATCGTGCCGTTGTTGTTCAGCAACAGCTTGTTCTCGTCGCAGTCGGTTGCCGGATCGTCCGCAATCGAACCCGCGCCGGTGATCGTGCTACCTGCCGGTGCCGGGCTGACCTGGTTGCCGATGGTGAACTTGCAGTCAGCGGTGGCGAACACGTCAGCCTTCAGCGTGGTCGTGCCCGTGGTGTTGCGCTCGATCATCTCCGCGAACGAGTTGCCTTCGAGCTGGCTGCGCAGGTTCATGCCGGGAGTCCGGTTGAGGTAGTACAGCCGGTCACCGTCCTGCAGCTTCTCCAACTGGGTCTGGAAGACGTAGTTGAAGGTGCTGCCCAGCAGGCCACCGAACAGGTTGGTGATCTCGGCGAGACCGCCTACCCAGAGATCGATGTCGTCGACACCGGTGGTGGTGACGCCGTTGGCGCTGCTCGCCCAGGCACCCGTGCCGAACATGAAATCGCCCGCATCCGCCGGCGGTACATCGGCCGGGATGACCGGCGTCACCGTGGCGTCTCCCGGCCGCGGGTCGACAATCGCCCGCGCCGCATCCCGCTTGGCGGCCAGCGTGGTGGCGCCGACGATGCTCGGGTGCTTGCCGTAGGCGGCCACGAAGTTGATCAACGACTCCGGGTGCTTGATGTTCTGACCGAAGTCAGACCAGCTGGTGTACGGCGCCAGCTGTCCGTCGTTCGTCTGGGCGTGGATCTGCCGGCGCACCTCGTTGAGCGGCGGGACACCCGCGTCACGGGCCCGCGTCATGTTCAGCGTCGGGAGGTCGAGGGGCAACCCCAGCAGGTTGTTGCGCAGCGTCTCGGTGACGAACTCGTCGAGCTCGTTGCCGACCTGGTCCACCGAGCCCATCACAATGGAGCCGGCTGCAGCCTCGGGTGTGAGTGTCCCAATGCCAGCGTCGTGGCTGTTGAAATACTCAGGTGGATTCAAGAATGCCGTCAACAATGGCAAGGAATTGTCGCTCTTCGTGCCGTTGGCCGCCACGTTGGTGCGGGCCACGGTGTCGTCCAGCATGGAGTGTCCGAAGCGGTAGACCGCGTGCGCGAATTCCGCCTCGATCGCCGGGTTGATATCCGGGCTGTACACGTGGAACGGCCGGATAGCCGGCTGCACCTTACGACCGAACTCCTCGAAAACGAGATGCTGGTATTCCATCTCGGTGACGAACCGGGCCGCCTGGAACAGCCGCGAACCATTCCAGCCATCCGGCGTCCCGAGGGCCGACTTCCACTCGGCCAGCGCCGCGACACCGGACGGTGACGTGTCATTGGTCAGCGTGTTCTTGATGTCGTCGATCAGCCGATCGTGCTCGGAGTGGAAGATCTGGTGGATGGTGGACAGCGCGATGTTCTCGTTGCAGCGACCGTCACCGCAGGTGAAGTGCGCGTCCAGCATTTCATTGTCGTAGGTGCCCGGGGGCTGTGCCGCGAAGTCGGCTGACGCCACGGTGTCCGTATCGGGCGTCGGGAAGGTGTCGGCGATCCCGTCGTTGTTGGTGTCCACCTCCGACGGATCGGCGTTGTGCGCGATGTCGGTGAGGAACGGCGTGTCGAAATGCAGCACATTCGCCGGGACCGGCACCGGGTTGGTGGTGTCACCCTCGACCAGGCCACCTGTGGTCACGTACTGCGGGAGTCCACGCGCGGGACCGGGCAGGAAATTGCCGTACGGGTCGGTGGCGAGCATCGGGATGTTCGTCACGTCGGTGTCGACGAGTTTGAGGCCGAGCAGCGTGGCTGCCTGGGCCTTCGTCGATGCCCAGGTGGAGATGCTCGTGGTGGTCGCTGCGCCGTCGGCGTCATTCAGCGCGGGCAGCCCGCCCAGCAGCTTGCCGGTCGGAACCGGCCGGCCGGCGGAGTTGTTCACGTATTCGCGAAGGAATACCTGGTGTGACGAATGCGAGGTGTAGGTCTGGCTCTGGTCCACCCACGGCGAGTCGGTGTTGTTCGCGTCCTGCACGTCGTCGGCGCTCTCGTCGACGGTCGTCGTGGCGGGGTTGTCACCGAGAATGCCGTCAGGACCGGGCTGGTTCTGGGCACGGGAAAGAACCATGAAGGCCTGGCTCGGGGGAACCTCGTCACTTCGGTGCTGGGCTTGCCGTCCGGCCCGAGCGTGATCAGCGGATCGTCGGCCTTCAGCGGAACGAACACCGTGCCGCCGCTCTTCACGGTCTGGTCGACGCCGTGGTCGAAGAACTGGCCGAAGAAGGTGAACAGCGAGTTGTACGGCGGTGACAAGCCGACGTCAGTGGTCACGTTGGGGATGAACAACGTTTGATGCGACGGCACACAGTTCGCCGGCACGCCCACCACCGGCGGAGTCGCCAGCGGATCGGGATCCGTCGTGCACGGGTGCAGACCCGGGTTGCCCTGGGTCCGCACCGGGAACGCGGCGGCCGCCACCGCGGCCGGGTTCGTGGAGGTCTGGTCGACGATCAGGTTGCTGATCGTGCGCGGCTGGGAATCGTAGACGAAGCCCTTCTTCTGGGCATAGGTCGACGATGATTGGGCCGGGAAGCCCGGTGGTGCCGCCTCTGCCGATTTGAACACCGGATTTGTCAATCGCGGGAATGGCACATCCGCGGCCGCGAATTTCTCCCGTCCCGGGAACAGGTTGTTGCACGACCCGTCCACGGTCCGCAGGCCATAGGCCGTCAATGGATCCGGAATTTGGTCCGGACCCGGGCCGACAAGCGTGCCGCAGGGGTTATCCGGCGTCAACGTTGCGGCGTGATGTTCGGCGATCTTGATCTGTTTGAGAATGAAGGCGAGATCGGACGGCGTGACGGTGAAGCCCTGACCCACCGGCGCTGCCGCCTGAGCCGTGGAGACCATCAGTCCGGAGAGGGTCGCTATCGACATCGCAAATGCGAGTAATAGCGCCAGGAATCGGTTGTGTTTCCGCATTGCGGCCTCCTTGGATTGTGCTCCGAGCGATGGTTCGCCTGGGACGCAGCGGGGTGGTCGACCGCGCAGCGGGCAGAGCACTTCCTTGCGGGTGAGTGACGGACCGGAGTGTGCGGCCGGTGCGTCAAAGATTCGTAAAACGGACAAGCGCGCCCAATGGTGGATCAACCGGCAGTGCCCGATCCCATCGAGTGGGGAAAGGGACTCCCCCGTATTGGGGGTTCATCGTCTCGAGCCGCGTGCCTAGCGTCGGATCGTCACCACCAGGCACCGCCGACCATGGGGAGGGGAAAACGTGACCGCAGTCGTCGACGAATGCGTCGTGAGCACTGATCGTGCGTCGACCCCGTCGATGGCCGCCGTTGTCCCCGATCGACTCGAGATCCGGATGCTCGGCTCATTCCAGGTCCGCCGGAAAGATGGCTCCGCTGTCGACCCGAAGGAATGGCGAACGGCGAAGGTGGCAGATCTGTTGCGGCTGTTGGCCCTTCGGGCCGATGAACCGGTGCCCGCGCACGTCCTGGTTGGCGCGCTCTGGCCAGGGTCGGACGCCCGCCGCGGGCACTCGAGCCTGCGCACCGCGATCTCGATGCTGCGGCGGGTTGTCGGCGCGGAGTGCCTGCAACGCAGCCTGGCCGGGATCCGGCTGTTCGACGTATGGGTCGACGTCGCGGCATTCAGGGAAATGGCCGGAACTGTTGATCGGTTGGCGGCCACCGGTGACCTGCAAGCCGCGTTGACCGTCGCCCGCGACGCGGATGCCCTGCATCGAGGGGAGTTTCGAGCACAGGACGACTCGGCGGAATGGGCACAGTCGGAGCGCCGCTCGTTGGCGGGCATTTATCAGGCATTGCTGTGTGACGCCTCCGGGGCCGCCGCCGGCCTTGGCCACGGACGGGAGGCGGTCGACTTCGCTGCCCGTGCGCTCGCCGTAGACCCGTTCAGCGAACGGGCCAGCCGCCTGTTGATGCGCGCACATGCAGAGGTCGGCGATATCTCCCTGGCGTTGCGTGAATACGAACGGTGCCGGAACCTGCTGGCCGAGGAACTCGGCGTCGACCCCTCGCCGGAGACGCAGGAAGTTCACCTATCCCTGCTGTGCAGCCAGCCGGAGATCGTCGCCGCATCGGACAGACGCGTCCGCCCGGACGAACCACTGCGGGTGTCAGCGGCTCCGCAGGGCAACCCGGCCGAGACCGCCGATGATCCCCAGCTGGTGCAGGCCGAGTCGAGACTCCAGATGGCCGTGACCGTCTGCCTTCCGCACCGGCAGTTCGCTCGTGCACATCGCTACGCCGACGAAGCGACCGGGTTGTCCGACTCCCCCGCCATTCGCGCGCGCGCTGTGGTCGCTGCCTGGCTTCCGGATGTCCTGCTCGGCCGGGCCCGCGCCGCTCGCGCTCCGCTGGCGGCGGCGGCCGAACTCACCGAACGATTGGACGACCGCGTGGTCCGCGGCCGCCTGGACATCCTGCGCTGCCTGGCGGCCCACGACCTCGCGAGCGCCGATTTCCCGAGCCTGTGGACGCTGGCCGCGAGCAGGTGCGAGGTCGATGTCGACGTCAACTGGGCCTGGGCGATGATGCGCATCGCCACCGAACGGGGCGATCTCCGGACCGCCAGGGTCGCCCAACAGCTTCCGACTGCGCCCGCATCGGGCCCACTGGCCCGCCAGCTGCACCTCTTGTCCTGCGCGGTGCTGCGGGCGGAGTGCGGCGAAACCGCCTCAGCGATCGAGCAGTTGCAGTCCTTGGCCGAGACGCTGACCCGCGCGGAGAACCGTCTCCTGCTGCCCGAAACACTGGCCCGACTTGTCGCCGTGCAGGCAGATCGCGATCCCGGCGGTGCCGAGGCGAACCTCAGCCGGCTCGATCTCGTGCTGAATGGCCAGCGACCGTTTCCCCGGGAGCTCTACCTTCGCCTGGTCGCCCTCGCCGCTGTGCAGTCGGCACGCGGACGGGCGGCGGCAGCGGCGTCCGCCGCGGCTCGCGCCGCCGAAGTGGCCGACGTCAACGGCCTGGTCTTCCTCGCTTCCCGCGCACACGACCTGTGCGCCCGCTATACCTCGCGCGCCCAGTCGGCTGCCGCACGAACCGGCGGAGTCGGCGAGTTGGGCCTGCGGCTCTCCGTGGTCAGTGCTTGATCCCACCTGCTTGATCCCACCTGCCTGATCCCACCTGCCTGATCCCACCTGCCTGATCCCACCTGCCTGATCCCACCTGCCTGATCCCACCCGCCGATCCCACCTGCCTGATCCCACTCGCCGCTGATACAGTCGCCTGCTTGCCGTCCCCGGTCAACGGACGACGCATTGCCCCGATCGGGCCACCCGCACCCGAACGATCCTCCCCGACCGGGCTGCTCGTTGAGCCATTTGGGCGCTTTGCGTACGTTGTCAGTACGCCATCAGTGACGGGTGCTACTCGACCGGTTGCGAACCGTCGCGCGGAACCCGACAGTCTGGACATGGGATAGCCCGGAAGTGCATACTCCGGTGGTTGCGTAGACAAGTGATTCACTCTACGTAATCGCATGGCAACGGAGCAGCGATGGGGGTCGTAGGCATGACAGTGAGCCAGGTTGCCGAGCAGTCGTATACCGCAGTGGGGGAGACGACGATCCTGATCGTCGATGATCATCGTTCGTTCGGGGATCTGCTGTCCGGGGCCCTCGGCACCGTCGACGGCATGAGGTGTGTCGGCACGGCGACATCGGCCGCAGACGGGATCCGCCGAGCAGCGGAATTGCAGCCGGACATCGTGATCATGGACATCGAGATGCCGCGCGAGGACGGGCTGCTCGCGACCCGGAGAATTCGGGAGGTCACCACCACCACCCTGATCGCGGTGGTCACTGCGCACCGTGACCATGCCTGGATCTCCCGGGCGGCCCAGGCGGGCGCCTCCGCTTTCATCCCCAAGGACGGGTCGCTCATCGAGATGATCGACGTGCTGCGGCGGATCCGACCCGGCCAGATGCTGGTCGCGCCGTCGGTCTTCAACGGGGAGCCGTCGTCGTCCGCACACGGTCCCCGTACCGAAGCCGTGCCGGTGCTGACCCAGCGCGAACTCGAGGTACTCACCTACCTGGGCCAGGGCATGTCCACGAAGGGCATCGCACGGGTACTCGGCATCACCCTGAACACCTGCCGCGGCTATGTGAAGTCCCTGCACACCAAGCTGGAGGCCAGCAGTCAGCTCGAGGCCGTGATCAAGGCACAGAATCTCGGCCTTATCGGCACCCCGGGATGATCCGGACCGGTGCGCGCCACCGGCATCGGGCAGGCGTGCGTCGCGAATTGCTGCTGTTCTACGGTGCTGCGGCGCTGGCCCTCATCGTGGTGTCGATCGGCGCCGTGGTGGCCAGCAAGTCCGTCGCGCGGAGCCAGGCATTGCAGGACGCCCAGCGGATGACCGTGCGACTGGGCACCCTCGTTGTCGGACCACTGCTCGCCGACGCGCTCAATGGGGACGCCGCGCGGTTGGACGAGTTGAACAGAGCACTCGAGCACCGCATGGAGGATGGCTATCTCAGCCTGATCACCGTCTGGGACGCAGATGGTCGAGTCGTCTACTCCACCGAGGATGAGGAGATCGGCCGGACGCTCGAGGCGCCCACCGAGGTGACGGCCGCTATTTCCGACGGCGTCGTCAGTTCGGACTTCGAGGAAGAACCCGAAGCCAGCGACAAGCAGTTCGTCGGGGCCAATCCCGGATTTGTCGAGGTGTACGCGCCGCTGAAGCTTCCGGACCGACCGATGCTCGCCTTCGAGGCGTACTACGACTACGCCAGAGTCGACGAGATCGCCAACACCCTGATGTGGGAACTGATTCCGCTGGTTCTGGTGCCGCTGATCGTCCTGCAGCTCATCCAGGTCCCGATCGCCGCCTCCCTCGCGCGGCGCGTCCGCCGGCACGACGAGGAGCGCGCCGATCTGCTGGAACGGAGCCTGTCGGTGTCGGAGCGGGAACGCATCCGGGTCGCGGCCGACCTGCACGACGGCCCGATCCAGGACCTTGCCGGCATCTCCTATGCCCTCGGCGCGCTGTCACCGTTGATACCGGAGCAGAACCGCGGCCTGATGGACGGTGTGCAGTCCACTGTCCAACATTCGATCGAATCCCTGCGCCGGCTGATGGTCGACCTGTACCCGCCGGACATGACATCCGAGCACTTGCCCGAGACGATCGCCGGCCTTGCCGACACGCTGCGTGCCCAGGATGTCGCTGTCGACCTCCGTCTCGAACCGCTGCCGGAAATGGACAAGGATCTGGTGACCGCGCTCTACCGCGTCGCCCATGAGGGACTGGCGAACGTGGCCGAGCATGCCCAGGCTTCGCACGTGACCCTCTGGCTGGCCGTGGAAACCGGTTCCGGTACCCAGGACCGGACCGTCCGGCTCCAGATCGCCGACAACGGCGTTGGTTTCGACACCAACAAGCTCGACCGTCGATCAGAGGGACACCTGGGCCTCCGGCTGCTGAAGGATCGCGTCGAAGGGCTGGGCGGGACGTTGACCGTCCGGCACGGGGCCGAGGGCGGCATGGTGATCGAGGCCGCACTTCCCGTTCACGAGAGCGATCGCAGCTAGGACGCGGTTTCCGGATTGCTCGCTGTCGCAGCGGCGAGCAGTTGTTCGCAGAACCTTCGGGAGTACCGACCGCCGAGCGGGAACCCGACAGAGACAACCGCCGGCTCCGGTCCGAATTCGATGCGCGCCGAGCCGCTGCGGAAGTAGGTTTCGGAGATCTGATGGAATTCGATCGCGATGACCTCGGTGTGGCCGGTCTCCGGTCGCCGCGCATAGAGCAACCGGAGATCGGTCAGCGCGAGGTATCCGTCCGCCCCGGTCACCGGATCGATGCAGTAGACCAATCCGCAGACGGACTCGTCGACGGTGAGCAAGGCATCGAGCAGACGCAGCGCCGGTTCGCCCGATTGAGAACACAACAATGCCGACACTTCCGGCGGTGCCGATTCGATGACGGTTCGCAGATCGGCACGCAATGAGTCGGGCAGCGGGAAAACCGGCGGGCGCGGGCGTCCGAACAGCCGCACTTTCCGCCTCCCTGAACCGCGCGCCGCCATGGCTGCCCACCGTGAGTATCCCCGTCGAGATTACCGGACGACCGGCCGGATAGATGTCCGTTCATTGAATGACACCGATTGTTCACGCGCAAAATTCATGCCTCTCCAAACCACGGCGGTTCTGACAGACTGTCACCATCCGGTGACCGAAGAAGGACGAGCGATGGCCAATTACCACATCACCGTGCACGGCGCGGATCGGCAGGCCATGGCCGATCTCGTCCGGGTACATGGCATTCGGGTTTACCCGCAGACGCTCACCGAAGGCGCCGACGGAGATCGGGTGTCCGCGGTCGCGGATGACGACGCCATAGCGCGACTGCGCGGCGCCGGTTACCTGGTGCAGGAGCACGAGGACGTCGACGAAGACGCCAGGTCGAGCCTGGATCAGATCGGCCAGGGCAATCGATTTCTCGACCCGACGAAGGATTGACGGCGATGCCGTACCTCAACGTCGATGAGGTCGAGGCCGCCATCGAGCTGGCAGCCAGCAGCAACCCGGGGTTCGCGGAATTGATCCAGCTGCCGCGGCAGACCTGGGAGGGTCGTTCCTGTCGGGCGATCCGAGTCCATCAGGGCGCGGCTGCCACCGAGGGCGTGTACCTGCTCGGTGGGGTCCACGCCCGCGAATGGGGAAGCTCCGACATTCTTGTCACATTTGTGCAACGGGTCACGGATGCCTACCGGAACGGAACCGGCATCACGCTGGGCGGTAAGGAATTCACCGCGTCGGATATTCGTGGAATTGTCGAGAAACTGGATATCCTCGTTTACCCGCAGGCGAATCCCGATGGTCGCCAGCATTCGATGGCCGCCGACCCGATGTGGCGCAAGAACCGGCGCCCCGCCGAAAATTCGGCGGCGGCCTGCCCCGTCGGTGGCGGCAGCGGGCCGGGAGTTGACATCAACCGCAACTACAACTTCCTGTGGGATTTCCCGGAAAAGTTCTCGCCCGCCGCTCCGGTGATGACGTCCACCGATCCGTGCAGCGAGATCTACCGCGGGCCGGCGCCGTCCTCCGAACCCGAGACACAGAATGTGACCTGGCTGCTCGACCGGCATCCCACCGTCGGCTACTTCATCGACGTCCACTCGTTCGGTGAGGACATTCTGTACAACTGGGGTGACGACGACGATCAGACAACCGACCCGGCGATGAATTTTCAGAATGCGGCCTACGACGGCGCCCGCGGCATCCCGGACAGTACCCGCGGCGGTGATCCCGAGAAGTACCGCGAATACCTGCCCAGTGCCGATCTGACGGAACTGATCGCGTTGGGGAACACCATGGCTGCTGCGATCCGGGCAGCGCACGGCCGCCAGTACAGCGTGAAGGGTGCGGTTGGCCTGTACCCGACATCCGGCACATCCGATGACGAGGCGTATTCACGAAGTTTCCTCGACGATGCTCGGAAGCGGGTGCTGGGGTACACGATCGAATGGGGGCCGGAGCGCCCCTCCGTCGCGAAGAGTTTCCATCCCGATTATCCGGACATGGTTCCGATCATCGACGAGATCACCGCCGCCCTGGTGGCGTTCTGCGTTGCCGTGGCAGGACGCGTACAGCCCTGATCGCGGCGGCACGACCAATTCGTCGAGCGACAGGCGACCCGACGGTGCGCCGTCAAGCGATGCCCGCCATCGCGGGCGAGCCGGGATGGTCATAGGAGACAACGACGTCGGCCCGATCATCCGGCCGGTACTCCCTGCGGTAGCGCTCGAAACCCGGAATCCACCATTGCCGGTCCGACGGCAGCCTGCGGGCCAGCGCGGTGTCCGACACCCGCAGGTGAACCCAGGCAGCAAGCGGCAGCCCAAGGGTTGCCAGCAGTGGGCCGTCCAGCAGCACCACGGCATTCGGCGGCACCGCGGCAGCCTCGTCCCGGACCGAACGATCCGTGCCCGGGTCCCGTAGTCGAACCACGATGGTGGGGGCACCCGCCATCAGCGGCCCAGTGACCTCGCGGCGCAGCGCGCCCGTGTCCACCCAGCCGTCGAGCAGGGTGTCCAACTCCTCGCGGCCGAATTCCAGCCGCAGTGAGGCGGGCCGCCACCACCACCGGGTCGACACTCGCACCGCGGGTCGGCCGGCAGCAATCAGCCAGTCGGCAACATCGTCGGCCAGCGCCGCCGTGCCGATCTCCTCGGCGCCGTCGAAGCCGACCACACTGCGCTCCGATGAGCGACGGTCGATCCAGCCGGCGATGCTCTGCACCAGCCGATCTG
Source organism: uncultured Actinomycetota bacterium (assembly GCA_963709895.1). Lineage (GTDB taxonomy): Bacteria > Actinomycetota > Actinomycetes > Mycobacteriales > Nakamurellaceae > Nakamurella. The sequence goes on from CAVPYD010000031.1 coordinate 291,565, forward strand.
GCGTCACCGGGACGAAGCGCACCCACTCACCCTGCCAGCTGGTTGCCCTGCCAAGCGGGTCGGCAGGGTTGCCCAGGTGATCAGGCCTGTACCTCAGAGGACAGGCACAGGCAGAACGGATGCCCGGACGGATCCTTGTACACCCGGAACGAACCTTCCCCTGCCGGTGCCCCGGTCGGGACGGCGCCGATCGCGATGGCCCGAGCCTCGGCGGCGTCCAGATCCGGAACGTCAAGGTCCAGGTGAATCTGCTGCGGAATCGTATTGTCGGGCCAGGTCGGCGGCACATGGTCGGGCGCGAGTTGGAACGCGAGCCCGGCGCCGGCCCCGCCGCGGACGGTGATCCAGTCCTCGTCCTCCCGAACGATGGACCACCCGAGCAGGGCACAGTAGAAGTCGGCGAGTTCGCGCGGCCGCGGGGTGTCCAGCACCACCAGGTCGAAGGTTGCGATGGGATCGGTCATGCCCGAGATCTCAGCACACCGCACCGACAGCGGGCAGCTCTGCTGCGCCGAGGTCAGAGTTCAGACCGCGGTGGCTCGCGTCGACGCGCCGCGTCGACGACGAAGGCCCCGCCGATCAGCACGAGGTAAACCGCCAGGGTCGCGGCGACACCGAACAACAGAAAACGCGACGCATTGTGCAGGAAAAGACCGAGGATGATGCACAGCACCATCACTGACGTGGCACCAACGGCGAGAGCGCCCGGCGTAACGCGTGACGGCCTGGATCCCGAGCTCCCGAATGAACGTTCGCTGATATCCATCACCTATTTTCTCGCACTTCTCAGGTGAGCACAACGCCCATTGTCCAGAAAATGAGAATAACCGGAAATATCGCATTCCGTGTCCATTTGCCGGGCAATCTCGTGACGCCGGGGATTCGGGGTCACTCAGCGTGCACGTGCCCGTTCACTAGAGGAACAGCTGCGCCAAGGTATAGATCAGCAATCCGGCGAGGGCGCCGACCACCGTTCCGTTGATCCTGATGAATTGCAGGTCACGGCCCACCTGGAGCTCGATCTTGCGGCTCGTCGCCTCGCCGTCCCAGCGGGCGATGGTTTCGTCGATGATCCCGGTGATGCTACGGGCGTGGTGCCTGGCGATGTACCCGGCGACATCGGCCACCCAGCCGTCCACCTTCTTTGCCAGCGGGCCGTCCTCGGTCAGCTGCGTGCCGAAGGCGATCAGCCCGTCGGTCACCGAGCGGCGCAGCGGCGACTGCGGATCCTCGGCGGCCTCGAGCAGGGAGTCCTTGACCGACGACCAGGCGCTGGCGGCCAGCGAGCGCACTTCGGCGTTCGCGACGATCCGGTCCTTGACCGCATCCGCGCGATCCATGGTGGCCGGGTCGGTCTGCAGATCGTGGGCGAACTCGGCGAGGAAACGGTCGAGCGCCTGCCGCAGCTGGTGACCGGGGTCGGTCTTCACCGCGAGCGCGAAGGCCTCGACCTCGTGGTAGATCCGGTCGGCGACGATCCCGTCGAGGAACCTCGGCGACCAGGACGGCGCGCGCTGCGAGACCACCCGGGAGACGGCCGTGTAATTGTCCCGAATCCACTCGTAACAGCGATCGATGACGAAATCGACCAGCCCGTGATGGTCGCCGCGCTCGAAGACCTCAGCGGCGATCTTGCCCAGCGGCGGCCCGATCCTGGTCTCGGCGATCTTCCGCCTGGCCATGGATTCCAGCAGGTCGGCGACCTGATCGTCGCTGAGCACATTGCTGATCCCCCGGACCGCGGTCGCCAGCTCGGCCGTCACCTGCTGAGCCGCCTCCGGGCGTGACAGGTACTCCCCCACTCTCTTGGCGACCGAGAACCCGGCGAGCTTCTCCCGCACCACCGTCTCGGAGAGGAAGTTGGTGGCGACGAACTCCGACAGCGACGAGCCGATCGCATCCTTGCGGTTCGGGATGATTGCGGTGTGCGGGATCGGTAAGCCCATCGGCCGGCGGAACAGTGCCGTCACCGCAAACCAGTCCGCCAGCGCACCGACCATTCCGGCCTCCGCGGTGGCCCTGACGTAGCCGAGCCACGGATACCTGTCCTCCAGCGAGAACGCGATCACGAAGATGATCGCCATCAGCACCAGCGCACCGGTGGCGATCAGCTTCATCCGGTTCAACCGGCGCCTGCGCTCCTCGTCGGCCGGGCTCAGCACGCTGGAGGCGAACGCCGGAATGAACGGCGTCTTGATCACGGGAGCCGGAGCCGTTCTCGCGGGGCCGGCCGGTGGGGGCGGGGGCGCCGGGTCGGCCGACTCGGTCGGCTGGGATTCGGTGGTGCTCATCACGCCATTGTCACGTGTCGGCGGAAGCGCGGGGGGCCGTTCTTGCTCGGGGGCACACCGGCACAGTTCCCGCGCGCGTGGGCGTTCACCCGGCACGGTAGGAATGACCCATGACATCGGCCGATTCCCTGACGCCGCGGCTGGCCAACCCGCTGGTGCAGCGCCTGCGGCCGTACACCACGACGATCTTCGCCGAGATGTCCGCGCTCGCGGTGGCGACCGGGTCGATCAACCTGGGTCAGGGTTTCCCGGACACCGACGGCCCGCCATCGCTGCTGGCGGCCGCGCAGCGGGCGATTGCGCAGGGCGTGAACCAGTACCCACCTGGCCCCGGAATCCCCGAACTGCGGCAGGCCGTCGCCGATGCCCGGTTGCGTGACCACGGGCAGCGGTTCGATCCCGACTCAGAAGTGCTGATCACCGTCGGCGCAACCGAGGCCCTGGCGGCGGCTGTCATCGGGCTCTGCGAGCCGGGTGGTGAGGTGTTGATGCTGGAACCGCACTACGACTCCTACCCGCCGATCGTCGCGATGGCCGGTGGCAGCCACCGCTCGGTGCCGCTCCGCCCGGACAGCACCGGCCGGTTCGCGTTGGATGTGGACGAACTCGCCGCCGCCGTCGGGCCGCGCACCCGGATGCTGATCCTGAACTCGCCGCACAACCCGACCGGAACGGTGCTGACCCGCGAGGAGCTCACCGGGATCGCCCGGGTCGCGGTGGACAACGACCTGATCGTGCTCACCGACGAGGTCTACGAGCACCTGATCTACGACAACGCCCGGCACCTGCCGCTCGCCACCTTCGACGGGATGGCCGAACGCACGGTGACCATCTCGAGCGCCGGTAAGACGTTCAACGTCACCGGGTGGAAGATCGGCTGGGCCTGCGGCCCCGCGCGACTGGTGGCCGCGGTCCGAGCCGCGAAGCAGTTCCTCACCTACGTCGGCGGCGCGCCGTTCCAACCTGCCGTGGCCGAGGCCCTGCGCAGCGAGATGCCGTGGGTCCGCGGACTGCGCGACAGCCTGCAGGCCAAGCGCGATCGACTCTGCGCGGGGCTGCAGGCGGCCGGGTTCGGCGTGCTCCGGCCGCAGGGAACGTACTTCGTGATGACCGACATCCGTCCCCTCGGATCGAGTGACGGCATGCAGTTCTGCCTGGACCTGCCGCACCGCGCGGGGGTGGTCGCGGTGCCTGACGAGGTATTTCACGACGATCCACGCGACGGAAAGCCGTTCGTGCGCTTCGCCTTCTGCAAACGCGACGAGGTCATCGACGAGGCCGTCGAGCGGTTGGCGGCCCTGCGATGAGCGGCGACCGGATCACCGACCTGCTCCGCCGCGCGCCGGTGTTCGACGGCCACAACGACCTGGCCTGGGCGTTGCGAAAGCAGGTCGACTATGACCTGGCCGCGCGGGACATCGCGGTGCACCAACCGACCCTGCACACCGACATCCCGCGCCTGCGCACCGGCGGCGTCGGCGCGCAGTTCTTCTCGGTCTACGTGCCGGGCACCATGCCCGGTGGTGCCGCCGTCACCGCCACACTCGAGCAGATCGACTGCGTGTCAAGGATTGTCGCGGCCTACCCGGAGACCTTCGCGTTCGCCCGCACGGCGACCGATGTCCGGCAGGTCATGTCCGGCGGACGGATCGCCGCGCTGCTGGGCGCCGAGGGTGGGCACAGCATCGACAACTCCCTCGGCGTGCTGCGCATGCTGCGGAAACTCGGTGTCGCCTACATGACGTTGACGCACAACCAGAACACTCCGTGGGCCGACGCCGCGACCGATGTCCCGGCGGTAGGCGGCCTGACCGACTTCGGACGCCAGGTGGTCCGGGAGATGAACCGGATCGGGATGATTGTCGACATCTCGCATGTCGCGCCTGCCACCATGCACGCCGCGCTGGACGAAAGCGCTGCCCCGGTGATCTTCTCGCACTCCTCCTGCCGGGCGCTGACCGACCATGTACGCGACGTGCCGGACCCGGTCCTGCAGCGATTGGCGTCGAACGACGGCGTCGTCATGATCACCTTCGTGCCCGACTTCGTCTCCCAGGAATGCGCGGACCACGGGGCGGCCGAGGATGCCCAGCGGCACGCCCTCGGTCTGGACAAGGTCACCGTCTACACCGAGCACGCCGGGGAGCACCTCGATCCGGTCGCGGTGGCGAAACTGACCGCCTGGCAGGCCGAGAATCCAGCGCCACGAGCAACTCTCCAGCAGGTCGCCGATCATGTCGAGCACGCCAGGGAAGTCGCCGGAGTGCGGCACATCGGGCTGGGCGGTGACTTCGACGGGGTGAGCGACCTGCCGATCGGACTCGAGGACGTGTCCCGCTACCCCGCGCTGCTCGCCGAACTGGCCGAGCGCGGATGGTCCGACGCCGACCTGGAAGGGCTGACCAGCTGCAACATCCTGCGGGTGCTGCAGGCCGCGGAGGACTGCGCCGATCCCGGCTTCGGCGCCTGAGAGCGGTTGCGGCACAGCACTTCAGGGTCGCGGCGCAGCGGTTGCCGAGGTCGTCATGAGCAATTCGCCGGCTGGGGCGTCGAACGTCAGCTCGACGGCGATGCCGCTCAGTTCCCGCAGGGAGCTGAGATGCGTTCCGCCGCAAAGAATCCGTTGGGTTCCCTCGGGGAGCCGGCAGACCCAGGTGCGCAGGTCGGTCAGCCCCGGCCCGGATATTTCCAGTTCGATCGGCGCGCCCGCCGCGACCCACCCGGCCAGCAGCTCATTGGCCCGGTCGGTTACTCCGGGCAGGGCGCTGTCCAGGTCGGTCGGAGTGAAACCTTTCTTGCGCAGGGACTTTCCCACTCGATAGGTGTCCGTCGCACCGAACGGTCGGATCACCGACGACGTGATCGCCAGCTGGTCGAAGTCGGGGTTGCCCAGGCCGTCGGTGCGCCCACCCGAACCCAACGGTTGCCGCCACCGATCGGCGAGGGCAGCGTTCAGTGCGAGAGCGGCGACGTGGCAGGCGGTATGACCGGCGGAGAGTGCCGAGCGGTTCACACCATCCACGGCCAGTGTGACTTCCTCGCCCTCCACCGGCCGTGGCCCGTCCGACGGAACCAGGTGCGCAACAACGAATGCCCAGCCCGGTGTGCCGCGGCGGACCGTCACCTCGCTGCCGACGAACAGCTCGGTGCCGTCGGTGGCGCCGATCGTCGCCTCCGCGATCGTCGCAATTCCGGCAGCGCAGGTCAGCGTCCCCCGATCGGTTCCCTGGTCGGGCCATCGCGGATCCACCGGGTGGAACGGCGTCGTATCGGTGAGCACCACGACCGCGGTGTCCCGGGCGACGACCGACAGCACGACGGCCCTCTCCAACACCGACCCGCCGGGGTAGGTGATGAGGGTGTCGGTCAGCGGCAGCGGCATGCTGCCATTGTCACGTGCCGTCCGGGGGGCGGTGACTGATGTCAAGATGCGCGCGTGGAGGGCCGCGGTGGTTGGTAGGTGGCCGGGTCCTTTTGTGCTGGTGGTGATGGTCAGGAGTTGCGCGTCAATGCTCGGTTCTCGCGTTTGGTTGGCCGCGGGATCACCTCGGTAGGTCTCGGCGTGGATGCCGGTTGCCACGCGCCGCTCGTGCAGGATCCGCCCTTCGGGCGCTTGCCGGAACGTCTTGGTCTCTGGTCGCGATGGCCGTCGGCATCGCTTGCCGGCGTGCCCAACTTCAGTGTCATCAACCGTGGCCGACGGGTCGACCCGATTCGGTCCCCTTCCGGGTCCTGTTCTCGCGCATCCTTTCGCCGTCCCTGACGAGGTCGACCGAACCGTGCGTGACGGGGTCGACCGAACCGCGCCCGACGGGGTCGACCCCAACCGTGCATGACGGGGGTCGACTCGCACGGTCCCCTCCGGCTGCGGCCTCGTACGCATTCTTCCGCCGTGCCTGACGGAGTCGACAGAAGCGCTCCTGACGGGTTCGACCCGACCCGCACCGGTCCCCTCCGGGGGCCCTGTTCACGGGCATGCTTCCGCCGTGCCAGACGGCGGCCAGGGCGACACAGTGGGCGTCACCCTCCGGCACGGGGGTCGACTAAACCGCGCCAGACCGGGTCGACTCGCACCGGTCCCCTCCGAGTGCGCCTTTCACGCGCAGTCTTCCGCCGTGCCAGACGGGGTCGACTAAACCGTGCCAGACGAGGTCGACCTGAACCGGTCCCCTCCGAGTGCGGTCCACGCGCGCATCCTTCCCCGGTCCGCAACCCAGGCGATGCACGGACGAAATGAGACCCCACGCGAGCCTTGCATAGCGCCTGCTCATCATAGTAGAATCGAACATGTATCTACACGGGTCCGTGTTCGGGGGTGGGGACGATGAGCGCAACAGACCACCATTCCGCACCGCCCGGTAGCAGACCAACAGCGAATGCCCCACACACCCGCCCCTGGTCCGAACTCGCCGCCGAAGCCGGCTGTCCTGAGTCCCTGCGCGCGGTCGCGCAGGTGCACCCCACCGCCTTGACCGGTGCCGAACTGGTCGACGCGATCGTCGCGTCGGAGAAGGCCATGTCCCTGCTCGCGGCCCGGCAGATGGGCCTGCTCACCGAGTTCGCCCGCCCCGGCCGGGCCGGTGACGTCTCCGAGATCGTCGCCGAACTGATGGACAAGGGCGGGCAGGGCCGCGGCCCGGACGGGCAGATCGACCTGGACACCGTGGAAACCCTGGTGCAGGAACGGGCGGCGTCGCTCGCGGCGGCGGAAGTCGCCGCGGCGTTGCAGATCTCACCGATCACCGCCGGTTCCCGGGTCCGCAAGGCGCAGGACCTGTGCGACGGGCTGCCCGCGACCGTGGACGCGTTGGCGTCGGGTCGGATCGACCGCGGCCGGGCCTTGCTGATCGCCGAACGGACCGCCCCGCTGACCCCGTCGCTGCGGGAAGCGGTGCAGGATCGGATCCTGCCGATCGCCGAGGACCGGTCCACCGGGAACCTGCGCAGCCTGCTGGACCGGGCGGTCATCGCCGCCGACCCGCACGCCGCGGAGAACCGGGAACGCAAGGCCAAACACGACCGGGAACTGGTGCTCCGGTCATTGCCCGACGGGATGGCCTCGGTCCGGGCCAACGCACCCGCCGACGCCGCCATGTGCATCTTCACCCTGGCCGACCTGCTCGCCGAACGGACCGGTACCGACGACGACCGACCGGTCGCGGCCCGGCGTGTCGATGCCTGGCACGACATCGCCGACCAACTCCTCACCCACGGCTACGTCGACCTCACCGACCTCCTCGACCACCCCGACCCCACCACCGAACCGGTTGCACCGCAAAGCATGTCCAACACCGGCGACGATCCCGCTGCGGACTCCGCCGGCGCCCCCGCGTCTACCCCGACGCCAATCCGCATCGCGGAATCCAGGATCGAGCGCCGAACCGACAGCGGTGACCACGACAGCAGCGAGACCGACAGCGGCGAACGCGACAGCGGTGACGACGACAGCGTTGACGACGACAGCGGTGACGACCGCGGCGAGCCCGACAACGGCGACCCCGACTGCAGCGACGGCCGACAACGGCGAAGCGCGTGAACCAGCGCTGCAGCGAAGACGGCTGCGATGAACGCGACACCGGTGAACGTGACGGCAGCGAAAGCGCATCCACGCTGCTCACTGCTGGGAATCCCGATGACGGCGTGGCGAACGGCGCGGCCGGGGACACCGCCGATTCGGCCGATGTCCGCTGAATCGAACTCTGACCAACCAGGTCCCCGATCAGCGACCAGCACCGACGCGGGTCCGCCAGCCAGGCTGGTGTCGTCGCGACTGAGCCTGCGCACCAACACCTCACGCCGAACCCGCCCTCCCGGTCCACTGGCTACGCGACAAATAGTGCGGCACAGCAGCTGCCGTGCACGACCTGCGGCGGTCACCAACCAGAAACGGGTCACCAACCAGGAACTCCCGCCGGCGGCACCGGGAACCGGGACGAACGGCGGGCCGCGCGCCGCGCCTCCCGGCAGGGACGCCGCCCGCACCTGACCGTCACCCTGTCCGCGTCCACCCTCGCCGGGCTCGACCGCCTCCCCGGCCACCTCGAGGGGTACGGCGCGATCACCGCCGACACCGCACTGATGATCGCCACATCCGCCGCCTCCATCACCACCGTGCTGCTCGACCCCACCACCGGCAGCATCACCGGCACCGGTACCCGCACCTACCGACCCCCACAGGCGACCCGCGACATCACCACCACCCTGGCCACCACCTGCCGGTTCCCGTCCTGCCGGCAACCCGCCTGGCGCTGCGACCTGGACCACCGCGACCCGTTCGACCACCATGACCCGGACGACGGCGGCGCCACCGCACCGGCCAATTTGGATCCCCTCTGCCGCAACCATCACTGGCTCAAACACCATTCCGCCTGGTCAAGCACCCGCGGACCCGACCACACCCAAATTTGGTCCAGCCCGACCGGGCACCGGTACACCGACCCACCACGCACCCTCACCCTGCCCGGCGAACTCCTGGAACCATCCGAGGCACCACCGGCGCACCGGCCGGACGACCGGCACAGCCCCGCGGACGGCGAGCCGCTCGACCCCGACACGACCCCGGAGATCGACGGCGAGGGACTTCGCCCCGACTGGCGCGACGCCGAATTCGGCGGACCCTTCCCCGACACCCTCGCACTGAAAGTCCTCGTCACCACCGTCCGCAACCGCGTCCAACAAGTCCGGGACATCATCACCGCACCCCGCCCCACCCCCGCCGCCGACGACGACACAGACGATCACGGCAGAACCAACGACCCGGGCACTCCCCGCTGGGAAGCCGCCGACCCGCCCACCCCAGGTCGGCGCGTCGACCCCGACGAACCGCCGTTCTGACCGACCCACCGGCTCCCATCGACGGGCCCGATTGGCGAGTCCATCACCGACTGCGGACGCCCGGTGACTCCCGTCAACACGCACGTAGCTGGGGTCGTTCACCCATCGGTGAATGCGGGCTCGTCAGCCAGCGAACCCGCTACGGGCGCACCTCCGATGAGCCGCCGTAGGGGGTGGTCAGTGCCTCGAGGTTGTGGCCGGTCGGATCCCGGAAGTACACCCCGCGTCCACCGTGGTTGGTGTTGAACGTTCCGGGACGGGACATCTGGGGATCGGCCCAATGCTCAAGACCGGCTTCGACGATCCGCCGGTAGATCCCGTCGAAATCGTCCTCGCCGACCAGGAAGGCATAGTGCTGCGGCTGGATCTCGAAGGTGGCTTCGGCGAACTGGACGAGCCCGCCCTGATCGAGTTGCACGGAGACGAACGGACCCCAGGAGACTGGCTCCGGAAGGTCGAAAACTGAGGCGAAGAATGATGCCGATTGCTGCTTGTCGTGGGCGAACACGATGGCGTGGTTGAAGGTGACAGGCATGACGACCCTTGTCGGTTCGGCGCCTCCATGTCTGACGCTGTCCGTCATCGGCACGCGACGCTGGGCGGAAGTCAAGCAGACGGCCGCCCGTTCCGACAACCGGGACACCGGCGGCACGTTGGGCCACCGCGGCTGCGGCATAGCCACCAGCCGATGAGTCACCTCCCCACCGACGGTCGACAGGGTCAGAAAGCCAGGACACGACAGGAGACGGACATGCTGCTGGAGAACAGGAATGCGGTCGTCTACGGCGGAGCGGGCGCCGTCGGAAGCGTGGTGGCCAAGGCCTTCGCCCGCGCGGGCGCCAGGGTGTTTCTCGCCGGGCGGACCTTGGAAACCTTGGCGGCGGTGGCCGAGTCGATCCGCGCGGACGGCGGGTGGGCCGACACGGCTGTCGTCGACGCCTTGGACGAAACTGCAGTGGATTCGTTCGCCGACCGGGTCGTCGTGGACGCCGGCAGCCTGGACATCTCGTTCAACCTGATCGACGTCCAGGACGTTCAGGGCACGCCGCTTGCCGAGATGAGCTGGGACGATTTCAACACGCCGGTGACGACAGCGCTGCGCTCGACCTTCCTCACCGCCCGGGCCGCCGCCCGGCAGATGATCCGGCAGCGGTCCGGGGTGATCCTCACGTTCGGCGGTGGCGGCGCGCGGAACCCCGTCCGGCACTACTCGATCGGCGGCTTCATCGTCTCGCTCGCCGCCGTCGACACCCTCCGCCGGCAATTGGCGGCCGAACTCGGCGAGTACGGCGTCCGGGTCCTCACCATCGAGACCGGTGGGCTGATGGAAACCCTGCCCAAGGACTTCCCGGGCCGGGACGACATCGCCGACATGCTGATCGAGCCGACCATGTTGGGCCACACCGCGACGCTCGAGGACATCGGCAACGTCGCCGTTTTCGCGGCCTCCGACCTGGCGCGGTCGATGACCGGCACCATCCTGAACACCACCTGCGGAGCGTCGGTCGACTAGAGGCGCGTCGGTCGACTAGAGAGGCGTCGGTCGACTGGAGAGGCGTCGGTCGACTGGAGAGGCGTCGGTCGACTAAAGAGGCGTCGGTCGACTAGAGACTGGCCTCGTCCGCCCCGAACCGTCCCCGTGCCTCGATCGGGATCAGCGGCTTGTCCGCCCGCGCCTTGATCTGCTGCACCGCCCAGGAATTGCCGTCGGGATCGCTGAAACCGAAGAACGTCCCGCCGTCCCGCTCATCGAAAACCGTGACCTCACTGGCATCGACGCCACGTTCGATCAACTGCTGGCGGGCCGCCGCGGCGTCGGACACGACGAGCTGAAGACCGTGCAACGAGCCGGGCGTCATCTGCTTCTGCGACGGCAGGTCTCCGACGACGATGGAGCACCCCGATCCCGGTGGAGTGAGCTGCGCGACATGCATGTGCTCGTTGCGGGTGTCGTGGTCGAGCGCAAAGCCGAGCTTGTCGCGGTAGAAGGCAATCGCCTGATCGAGATCGCTGACCGGGACGATCACGACTTCCAGGGTCCAGTCCATGTTGTTGCTCCAGTTCGAGGAAAGGTGTTGCAGCTGAATGGGAACGGCAGGGCACATGCGCCCGAGCCGCCGGCTGGCGACGGCCCGGGCGACGCGTGAACTACAGGGATGCAGCGACCTTGTCGAGACGCTCGTAGCCCTCGACGACGCCGACTTCCATGTTGCTGGCGATCATTCCGTCTCTCGCTTCCATGGACGGGTAGACGGCGTGCGCGCGCAGCCGGGTGCGGCCGCCGCCCAGATCTTCGAAGGTCAACGATTCGATGCTCACCACGTCCGGGAAGCCCTCGAATTCGAAGGTCTGGATGGCGAAGTCGTTCTCCCGCACCACATGGAATACGCCGTTGAACGCGAACTCCTGGCCCTCCGGATTGCGATGGATGTAGCGATACCCGCCGCCGGAGGTGAAGTCGAAGTGCTCGATGTCCATCTCATACCCGTTGGGGCCCAACCATTGCTTGATCAGGTCCGGCTCGGCGTGGGCGCGGAAGACCGCAGCAACCGGCGCGTCGAACTCGCGCTCGATGTCGATGAACGGGACGCCTTCCGGTGCGGTGATGGTGACGGGGTTGGTCATGGCTGTTCCTCCTTGGGTGGGCCGGCCTGATCGATGCTGCCGGTGTGGGTGGGTGCGGCGATGGATGGGGCGCTGGGCGGGGCAATTCCCCCGAGCAGCGCGTCCAAGCGCCGGAACTGCTGTTCGTGGATCAGCCGGTACTTGTCGATCCACGCGGTGAGCGCTTCGAGCTGGGCCGCATTCAGGTGCACGGGTCGGCGTTGGGCGTCCCGCGTCCGGGTAACCAGCCCGGCCTGCTCGAGTACCTGAATGTGCTTCGAGACCGCCTGCTTGGAGATCTCGAAAGGATCGGCCAGCTCGTTGACCGTCGCCGGGCCTCGGCTGAGGCGGGCGATCATCCGACGCCGCACCGGATCGGCCAGGGCCATGAAGGCCCGGTCGAGCCGGTCATCGGCGGACGGATCGACGATCATGTTATCAACCATCTCTTTGATCAATGACTTGGTTGATTAAGACAGTAGAACCGTCCCAGGGAGGTGTCAAGGGCTCATGCGAACGGAACCAGCAACAATCGCCAGCAACAATCGACGGGCGGGTTCCCGTCGGGCCGCCGACCTGGGTCAGCCCAGGTCTCCAGCAGGCGCGCTGCGCGCGATCACCTGTGGATCGCCCTGATGTGCCGGTCCGGAACGGAACTCGTCGATCCGGACCAGGGCCACACCCGCCAGGATCAACACCCCGCCGAGCAGTTGCATGACGGTCGGGACCTCGGCGAGCAGCAGCCACGCGAACAACACGGCGAACAACACCTCGGTGAGCCCGACGAAGGAGGCGAGTTTCGATCCGAGGATGCGGGTCGCGGCGATCCCCGCCACGTAGGCGATCGCCGCGGCCACCAACGACAGACCGACCACTGGCACCAGCCAGCTGACCTCGTGGCCGGCGAAATCGACGTCGTTGGTGTTGGCCTGCATGGGGAGCAGCCCGACGGCACCCAGCACCAGCAGGGTGACGGCACCGATCGTCATGCCCCCGCTGGCCATCGCCAGCGGCGGGAGGTCGGGATCACTCTTGGCCGACAGCACGAAGAACACCGCGAGGCCGACCGCTGCGGCCAGGCCCCAGAGCACACCCACCAGGTCGATGTGGGTGTCGCCCACCAGGTTCAGCACGAGAATCAGGCCCAGCACCGCGGCCACCGACCCGGCGACGGTCAACCGGCGCGGGCGCTGGCCGTGGCGGATCCACAGCCAGCCGACGATCAGGATGATGCCCATGTACTCGAGCAGCAGGGCCACCCCCACCGACAGGTGTTGCACGGCGTTGAAGAAGAACACCTGGCAACCGGCGATCGCGACCAGCCCGTAGATCGTCACCATCCGGATGTTGCGCCACAACACGTTCCACCTACCCCGCAGCGTCACCACCGCGGGAACGGCCAGCAGCACCGCGGCGACGCTGATCCGGATGGCGACCGCGGCGGCCGGCGACCAGCCGGCGTCGATGAGCGACTTGGCGAACGTGCCCGACGTGCCGAAGGTCGCCGCCGAGAACAACGCCAGCACGAACCCCGCTCGGGTTGCTCGCTGCTCCAGCATCTGTCCTCCACGGCCATGCCTGATGTGTCATTACCGAAAACGGCCTACGATGATGACACTACGGCCGGCTCGCGACAGGAGTCAATGTGCTTTTTGCTCATGACACCGAGGTGGCTCTCGCCGCCGCGGCCGCCCTGGTCAACACGGCGCCCTTGGTGACTGCGGAGGGCGACACCGGCGATGAGGACCTGCCGGACGTCGCCGCCCTCGCTGACTTCGTCAGCACCTGGGGCTGGACCGGCGAGCTCCGCCGGGACGAGGCGGAGCTCCGCGCGGTGCGCGCGCTGCGGCCGCGGCTGCGCCGGATCTGGGAGGTGGACGAGGACGAGGTCGTGCAGATCGTGAACCAGTTGCTGCGCGAGGCGAAGGCACTTCCGCAGCTGGTGCGGCATGACGAGTGGAGCTATCACCTGCACGCCACCCCGCCGGCTGCCCCGTTGGCCACCAGGATAGCCGTGGAGGCCGCGATGGCCGTCGTCGACGTGGTGCGCAGCGGCGAGCTCAGCCGGCTGCGGATCTGCGAATACCCCAGGTGCATCAATGTCGTCGTCGACCTGTCCAAGAACCGGTCGAAGAGATTCTGCGACGACGGCTGCGGCAACCGCGCCGCGGTGGCGGCGTACCGGGCCCGCAAGAGCCGGGCCGCGGCGCTGGAGGCCTGACCTCAGGGGATGACCCCGCGCGGCGGTCGTCGGAAGCCGGGGGTGATGCCCGCATCCTCGAGTCCGCGGGCCATCGCCAGCAGCAGCGGTTCGCTCCAGCGGGCGCCGACCAACTGAATCCCGGTCGGCAGCCCGGCCTCGTCCGATCCGGCAGGCATCGCGAGTCCGGGCAATCCGTTCAGGTTGCTCAGTGCGAAGACGAAACCCTGCTCGTGGTAAGCCATCTGGCCGCCATCGACGGGAATCGGCTCGCCGGGTGCGCAATGGGGATACGCGGCGGTGGCCGCAGCTGGCATCAGCAGCGCGTCGTACTGTTCGAAAAACCTCTCCCAGCAACCGATCAGCTGGTCCCGACGGGAAAGCAGTTCGAGGTAACGGGACAACCGGAAGTCGGCGCCGTCGGGCGTGAAGACCGCGGTGACCAGCCCGAGGAGTCCGCCGAAGACCTCGCCCTGTTCCTCCCAGGAGATCTCCGGAAGCGCCTCGCGAACCTGGCCGCCGGCATCGGAGATGGCATCCGCCACCTGGCTCACCCTGTCCCGCAACACCTTCGCCACCGGTGCGCCCGGAATGGCGGCGGCAACGGCAACCCGCAGGTCGCCCGCGGCGACCGCAGCGCGGCGATCCAGCGGCACCGGCGGAACGTCGCCGTCGGATCCGTCCGGACCGGCGATGACGGACAGGGCGAGTTCGAGATCGTCCAGGTCGCGGGCCAGCGGGCCGAGGCCGAGCATGATCCGTACCGGTCGCGGCGCGCCGTCCGGAGTGCGGAAGAAACCGGTCAGCGGCACCCGATGCTCGGTCGGCTTCAGCGCATACACACCGCAGAAACTGGCCGGCTGGCGCAGTGAGCCAACCAGATCCGAGCCCACTTCGATCGACGTCATGCCGCTGGCCACCGCGGCGGCCGCGCCGCCACTGGACCCGCCCGACGTCCGGCCCAGGTCCCAGGGGTTGCTGGTGCGGCCGAACACCGGATTCGCACTTTGATGGTCGGCGAGCCACGCGGCGACGTTGGTGTGCCCGACGATGTTGGCACCGGCCGCCCTGAGCCTGGCGGCCACCGTCCCGTCAACGGCCGGGACATTGTCGAGCTCGTACGTCCCGATCGTCGTGCGCAGGCCCGCGACGTCGTTGCCGTCCTTCAGCGTGATCGGCAGACCGTGCAGCGGACCGCTCGGGCGCCCGCCTGCGAGCGCGTCGTCGGCCGCCTCCGCACGCCGTCTCGCGCCCTCGGCATCCAGCGACACCACGGCGCCCAGCGCGTCGTTTCGCTGCTGGATCCGTTGCAGGTGCGCCTCCAGGGCGTCGACCGCGCTCAGCTCCCCCGACGCCAGCCGGCTGGTCAGTTCGACGGCCGTCAGATCACAGAGACCGGCGTCGTTCAGCACGTGCACCATGGTCCACACCTCTCCGGGCTGCGGCCGGTCGTGACCGGTATGCCGGTGTTGACGATTCCCGAGGCGCGGACTCATCGCCCCAGGCGTCCCGGGTTGCGTCCGGGCCGGGCGAGAATGGCGTCGACGGACGTTCCCAGACCCGCGACTGCTGGGCCTACCCGGACCGGGGAAAGGTGTGCTGTGGTCGACGATCAGCCTGCGGCGCGGCCCGTCGCCGGCGACCGCCGGCAGCTCCTGCTCCGTGCGGACTGCGGCAAGTGTTTCGCGCTCTGTTGTGTGGCGTTGTCGTTCCAACGGTCGGCGGACTTCGCGATCAACAAGGATGCCGGCGAGCCCTGCCCGAATCTTCAGCACGACTTCCGCTGCGGCATCCATACCCGTTTGCGGGAAAGGGGTTTCAAGGGCTGCACGGTGTACGACTGCTTCGGCGCCGGCCAGCGGGTCGCCACGGTGACCTTCGGCGGCCGTAGTTGGCGCGAGGCGCCGGAGACCGCCGGGCCGATGTTCGCCGTCTTCGGCGTGATGCGTGACCTGCACGAACTGCTCTGGTACCTGGCGGAGGCGGTGGATCTGGTGCCAGCGTCTCCGCTGCGGGAGGGGCTCATCGAGGCGGTGCAGGAGACCGATCGGTTGGCGGGACTGGACGCGGACGGCCTGCGCGGCCTGATCGGAGACGGTATCGCCACCCACCGGGAGAGGGTGGCGCCGTTGCTGGCCGACGCCAGCCGGCTGCTGCGCGCCGACGCTCGGCGCGGCCGGCCCAAGACGCGCGGATCAGCGACGAAGGCCAGGCGGGGGGCGGATCTCGTCGGAGCGCAGCTGCGCGGGGCGGATCTGGTCGGCGCCGACCTGCGGGGTGCCTACCTCATCGCGGCGGACCTGTCTGGGGCGGACCTGCGTGTCGCCGACCTGATCGGGGCCGATCTGCGGGACGCCGAGCTGTCAGGCGCCGACCTGTCCTCGACCCTGTTCCTCACCCAGCCGCAGGTCAGCGCGGCTCTGGGAGACGCATCGACGAGACTCCCGCCGGCGCTGCGCCGGCCCGCGCACTGGCAGGTCTGACCCGCGGCTGACTGCCCAGGCCGCGGGTCAGCCAAACGGTGTGGGCGACACACTGATCGTCACCGGATTGTGTGGAATGGCCACGCTGAATGGTGCCGCTGCGCGCAGTAGCTTTCTCGGAGAATGGCTCGGCGCCGCAGTGCGTGCCGGCCGATGCGATTGGCCCGGCCGGTCGGCGGGAATTGACGTTACTGCCCGAACTCACTCTGGATCAAAGCTAGCCCATCGGAGAAACTGATGTCCGCACCTACTCGTCAGCCACGATCGACCATTGTGAAGGTGGTGGCGGCCAGCATGGCCGGTACCACCGTCGAATGGTATGACTTCTTTCTCTACGGGGTCGCGGCCGCGCTGG
The DNA here is from genome assembly GCA_963709895.1 of uncultured Actinomycetota bacterium. GTDB lineage: Bacteria > Actinomycetota > Actinomycetes > Mycobacteriales > Nakamurellaceae > Nakamurella. Next base: position 308,332 of record CAVPYD010000031.1, read on the forward strand.
TCTTCCCGAAGGTGTTCTTCCCTGCCAATGACCCAGCCGTCGGCGTGTTGCTGGCGCTGGGCACCTTCGCGATCGGGTTCATCGCTCGCCCTGTTGGTGGCCTGATCTTCGGGCACTACGGCGACATCCTCGGCCGCAAGAAGCTGCTGGTGATCAGCCTGCTGATGATGGGGACGGCCACCTTCGCGATCGGGCTGCTCCCCGGCTACGACGCGATCGGGGTGTGGGCGCCGATCCTGTTGGTGCTGCTCCGGTTGATCCAAGGATTCGGCCTCGGCGGCGAGTGGGGCGGTGCGGTGCTGATCGTCTCCGAATACGGCGACCCGAAGCGGCGCGGGTACTGGGCGAGCTGGCCGCAGGCGGGCGTTCCGCTGGGTCAACTGCTGGCCAACGGGCTGCTGGCACTGCTCGCGCTCGTGCAGAGCGAGGACGCGTTCCTGTCCTGGGGTTGGCGGATCCCGTTCCTGCTGTCCGCCGTGCTGGTGCTCATCGGACTGTTCATCCGGTTGTCGATCGAGGAGTCGCCGGTGTTCCGCGCGGCTCAGGCACGCACCGAGGTGGCAGCGGGCGCCGGCGGGAAGCGGCCGATGCCGATCATCGAGGTGTTCCGCCGGTACCCGCGCGAGGTCTTCACCGCGATGGGCGCCCGATTCGCCGAGAACGTCTCGTATTACATCTTCACGGTGGTGATCGTCACCTATCTGACCAAGAATCCACCGGACCACACGGCATCGAGTTCATTCGTGCTGAATGCGGTGCTGATCGGCGCGGCGGTGCATTTCATGACGATTCCGGTGTGGGGCGCACTCAGCGACAAATTCGGGCGCCGGCCGATCTACCTGCTCGGTGCGATCGGCGTCGGGGTCTGGGCCTTTGTCTTCATCTTCCTCATCGACACCGGCAATTGGCCGTTGACGGTCATCGCCGTGGTCGGCGGGCTGCTGTTCCACGGCGCCATGTACGGCCCGCAGGCGGCGTTCCTGTCCGAACTGTTCGGGACGAAGGTGCGCTACTCCGGCGTGTCCGTCGGCTACCAGTTGGCCTCGATCGTCGCCGGCGGATTGGCCCCGCTGATCGCGGTGGCGCTGTACACGAGCTTCGGGAGCGGCTACGCCGTCGCCGTATACGTCGCGATCTCGGCGCTGGTCACCATCCTGGCGGTCGGCAGCTACTCCGAAACCCGGCAGCGAGACCTGGCCGACGACCCGGCATTCGACCGGGCACCCGAGACTGTGCTGGCCACAGAGCGGGTCAGCCGCGCCCGGCAGGGCGTGCGGGAGACTTCCTGACAGCAACCCGCTGAGGTCGGCGGTGCGCGACGGCGCCCAGGGTTCCGTGGTCACCGCCTGCCCGGCCCGGACAGCTTCCCGAGCATGCGGGCGAGTTCGTCCCGATTGACCGACGCCCAGACCGTGGTGGCGTGGTTGAAGTCGCGCACGGGCGCATCGGCGGTCGCCAGCAGGAACAGCAGCAGGACCCGTGCCGCCGAACGGGTGCTCTGTTCGCCCGCGACGGTAAGGCTGTGCCCGTCCTGCAGGAGGGTGCCGGTGTGGTTGTGCAGCCGCCACCAGTACAGACCGTCTTCGTAGTAACCGACCTCGAGATTCCCGGCGTCGGGAATGTCGACGTGCCAGACGTTGTAGGACGATCGTTCGGGGACGGTGATAGCGAGCGCCTCCATCGACTTCGGCTGGGCAATCGCAGCATCGTCGCGCCACCGTTGCGACACGCAAGGCCGCCATGCCGTGCGCTGCACCGATTCAGGATCGCCGAACCGCCAGGCGATACCCGTCGCCTTCGGATCGGGGAATCTGCCGGGCCGTCACGCCATCTCGACGAGCCCGCCCATCACGGCAATCGGACGGGTCCTGCCAAGATCACCACGGCCCGCAACGGTGGACTGGCTTCCAGATCCGTGCGAAGCAAGCAAGGAAGCGTGCAGGCCTGCGATTGTGGTGAGGCGGCAAATCCAGCACGACAGCGCCTGACCATCAACCCGAATTTTCCAACGAGTAGCCGAGGTCGCTGCGATTCTCGGGACGCGTGAACGACGATTACCATTGCGACCAAGAGTGTTTCGGAAGACCTGCCGTTGCTCGAACTGGTCCATTGCCTTTGACACTCATTCACCTCGATCGGTCGTTGGGGTCATCGGGATGCCGACGAAGGCCGTCCTTGATCAGCACCTCCCACTTGAAGGCCTATTCTGAATCCCCAAAAGGGTGGACATCGGCCCCTCGGAGTGCGAGGCTCGCTCACTGAACATTGACCCAAATCGGCTTGGCCCGATTTGGGCATGTCCGATCCAAGGTGTCGATGGCGAGGGGGTCGCTGTGACCGACGATCAAATGTCCCAAGAAGTAGCGGGCAGCGGGGGCGCGGGCTCGGAGTCCGCCAACCGACTGACGCTCGACGTCGCTCCGTCCACATGGGAATGGGGTAGCCGCGACGACGACCGCTGGCGCACAGACCTGGCCGAACTCCAACAACTTCTCCAGCGCGACCTGCCTGGCTCGCTCCGTCACCCTCCGGACGCAACCACGAAGGATCTCAAAGGCACTGCCGAATGGGGTCAACTGATCGTCGACCTCGGAACGGCGGGTGCCTTCGCTGCAGCCGCTGCGTCATTCCAAAGCTGGCTGTCTGCCCGTCCCGGCCGCCGGAAGCTCGTCATCAAGTACAGCGCGAAATCCAACGAGGGGGAACTCGTGCTGGACGGCGACGGCATCACGAGCGAAGCGCTGGCAGAAGTTGCTCAAAAGGCGCTCGACAAGCTCCCATGAACGGCGACCCACGGTTCAGGGCTGTGCTGATAGCCAATGCAGAATACCGGGACCCTGATGAGCGGCTGCATCGGCTCAACGGTCCCCGGCACGACCTCGCAGCGATGTGGAATGCGCTGACCCACCATGAGTTGGGCCTGTTCCCGCCGGAAAATGTCAAACGCGTCGAAAACCAGACGAGCCAGGAGATCGCAGACGTCCTGCACGGGACCATCGAGAGCACTGAGCCCGGCCAGAACCTTCTCATCTATTACTCCGGGCACGGCGAGCAACTCGCGGGCAATATTCTCGGCTTGTGCGGAGTGGACGTTCAGTACAGCAAGTTGCAGACCCAGTGCTTCGCCACCGACCGTCTGTCGGTGTGGATCAGGAACTGCCGAGCCCAGTCGACCATCGTCGTTCTGGATTGCTGCTATGGCGGTCAATTCAAGGGCGCGGCATCGCCGGACATCGCTTGGGACAAGTCATTCGGCCGCGGCACGGCGGTACTCAGCGGCGGTGGGAACGAGCCCATCAAGGACGCCGACGGCGACGAGCCGAGCCCATTCACCAAGGCACTGACCTCGATCTTGACGGACGAAGGTGTGCCCGGCGCCGAGGGCTGGTTAACCGCGGAGCAGGCCTTCGGAGCCTTGGACAAGCTCCGGCCGCCGCTGGTTCCCGCCCCGAAGCGCAATACAGAAGCCCAAGGCGTCATCCCGCTCGCGCGTCGTCCGGCCTCGGCGTTCAACGGGAACACGCCTTTGAAGGGCTGGCCCGACAAGTTGGAAGTCAGCACGGTCACTGTCACGTTCGGGCCCGATCAGGTCGTCGCTCGGTGGGACGGCAACAATGACGGTTCACTTGACGAACGGGATCTGACTGCCCTCGATCCCGGTCGCTTGTCTGCGCTGCGCAGGCTCAGCCAACTCGCGGACGCCGTGATCAGGCTGGAGGAGTATCACCGCGATCCGGAATGGCAGGTTGTCGCCCGCAAGGCCATGCAGTGCGTCGGCAGCAATTTGTTCGAAGCGGCGCTACCGGGCGGGCTCAAGGCATACATCCAGAGAGAACTGGATGAACCTGGCGGGATCTTGCGGATGCAACTCTCCTTCAAGCCCGGATGCGCGGCTCTGGAGGACTACCCCTGGGAGTACATGCAGACGCCACCTGCGCTGCACAACGGCGAGGCGCCGCACGATGCCGATGCGATGCCGTTGCCCCTGGCTCTATCCCGCGGATTGCTCGTTGCCCGGGGGCCCACCGCCCGCGACGACGTGCTCACCGCTTCTGCGTCGACCGGCCGCAGCCCGGACAGCAAGGCAGAGGGGCGACCGGCCAGCCTTCCGACGGTCGGGATAGTAAGCACTTTGCCGGCCCCCTTCGAAGCGCTGGGTGACCGGATCGCCCGCGAGATCGACCTTCTCGGCCAGGCGACGTCAGTGTTCTCGTTGCCCCCCGAGCAGGCTCGCTGGGTGGATTTCCTCGACGCACTCGAGCAACTGCCGAACTATCTCGTGTTGTGCACACCCATACAGCGGGTGAACGCCGGTCAACCGACAGCACAGCTGGGCTTCAGGCAGTCCGGAAATCCTGTGCCGCAATGGGTCTCGACGGAGCGAATCGTTCGCGAGATCAAGAACGTCGGGAAACCGACAGCGGTGGTTCTCGTGACGGTCGCCGCGCAACCCAGCAGAGACGCCTTCCGCGGGACGCCGCTCGCGGCACGGCAGCTCGGCTCGGGGCTCGATGTTCCGGTGATCTTCGTCTGCCATACGCCGGGAATCGAGAGCTTCGTGCGCGAGTTGGCCGACAGGCAGGTCGGAACCTTCGTCGGTATTCTCCTCGACGCGCTGAGCCGGGGTAAGGACCTCGATCGCAGCGTGTACTTCGCCCGCGAGCGTGTCCTTCGCCAACTCCAGGATCAGCTGGTGCCGACTCTGGGAGTGCCGGGCGTTTATCGGCGACCCGACGTAGTCGCGGAGTCGGGACCACGGCCCGCGGCTCGGACCACCCCGCAGCACAGCGACGCCGTGGCGGCGAGCCTGGCCAGTAGGCCACGACCCGTCCTGCAGGTCAGAGCACCGGCGCCGGCCGCAGCTGCGCCACCGCGGGAGGAGACGTCCTAGGTGACCACCACCACCACCACCGGAATCCGGGCTGCGCGAGTATCGCTGGGCAATTCGCTGGCTTGCTCCACCGACGCCTCCGCCGACGACCTGCGTGAGGCAGAGCAGCAGTTCCAGAAGGCGCTGTCAGTACCGGAGGACGTGCCCCCCACTTGGGAGATAATGGCGGCCCTTGCCCGGCTGGCCCGTGACCGACAGCTCAACGCGCCGGCGGCGCTGAAGTGGATGGTTTCTGCGGTTCGGGCCGCGGGCGACGAAGTCCAATCCGGGCTGATCCGCGAAGCGCTGAAGCTGCTGGACGATCACGACGCACCAGCCCTCCTCGACAGTCTTCCCGCGGAGCACCTCGACTGGCTGCGTGAGGCGGCCGGACATTCCGCCGCAGATCCCGTGCTTCAGCTCGCAACCCGGGTCGCCCTCATTCAGGGTCGGGTGGGCGCCGCGGGCAGCCTCGTTCGAAGTCGATCCGATTCCTCGATGGGTCTGGACAGTGCCATCGACTCGGCAACGGTCTCCGCCGACGTCATCGAACGGATCCTGGTGGGCGATCTGACTGCGGCTGGAGCCGTCATCGACGCGCATCCGGACATGCGTGACGACCCTGCCATGGCCGTGGCAGATGCCCTGCTGTCGTACGCCCGAGGTGAGGAAGATCTCGCCATCCGCCGCGTATCCGGACACAAAGCTCGCGGAGACCTCGCCAGCGTGATCGTGGTGTCGCACCTGAGAATTGCCGCGGGGGCGCGACGCGACGACCGAGCTGCCGCCCAAGAGACCGCAATGTCGTTCGCCATCAAGGCGTCCCGCCAGGACCCCGTCGGCCCGACACCCCTGCTGTTACGGGCCCAGGTTCTGTTGGAGGAGGGCGAGGACCTCGACAAGGGTCGATCGCTCCTGCGGACGGCAATCAAGCGACTCGGCGGCCGGCCCGAGGACCTGATGTGGTGGCGCGTCCAGGACCGGTACCGCGGCGACGACGACTTTTACAACTACTACCGCATCGAGGTTGACGCCGTTCGGGAGCGATGGGCAGAAGTCCGCGAACGGGCGAGGCGAATCACCTTCGCCGGCACCACCTACGCCCAGGACGCCGCAGTCCGAAACCACTGGGCACAATCGGTCAAGAATGATCCGGACGAGGCAGCCCAGCTCCTGCGCGCGGCGGCCATCGACTACCAACGCAGCAATGACGACGCCAACGCCTTGCAATGCCTGCGGAAAGCCCAGGAATTCAGTCCCGGTCCCGAGACGGCGCTGGAACTCGCAGAAGCGATGTGGCGGCTCAGCTTCACCGACGAAGACCCGGAACGCGGCCTGCAGGAGGCCATCGACTTGATGTCCCGCTGGGACGATTCCCAGCCCGAGGAGTCGCTGGCGGACGCCTGCCTGCTCTGGGGGCTGCTGCTGTCCCGACGACTCACCTTGCGGACCCGGCATGCTGGCGGGGCGCTCCCGCCGGCGGCCCGCTGGGAACCGCTCCCGCATCTGATCCTGGCCGCGCTGCTGCGACCGCAGGCGTCCTACTCAAAGGCCCATCTCGCAGAGGCGCTGGGTGACGCGGACCTGTATTGGCCGGCACTGCGGTCGGCGCTGGCAGCGACCCACCTACGCGCAGAAGACGACTGGCTCCAGTACGTGGCCGTGATGGCGGCCGTCAATTGGTACGGCACGGTCGACGACGGCGTGCGCAAGCGTATGGAACGTCTACGAGAGGCGCCTGAATACGCGGCCTGGAGCATCGCGGTGCTCGCCTACATCGAACTACTGGACGACGTGCCACCGAAGTCCGAATCTCTCGAGGAATTGGTCGACAGTCCGTTGCGCCGAGAGTTCGAGGTGTACATCACCATGCGCGACCAGGGATTCGCGGCCGCGCGACCGTTGATCGCAGCATTGCTCGACGAGTCGGTGTCGGCGGGAAATGTGGTCGCCAGCGCGTGGTTCGCCAGCCTCCTCGACCCGCATCGAGCGGTGCCCTTCATCGATGCAGCCGCGAACGAGGGCTGGTGCGACAGAACGCGGGCGGCGAGCCTGCGCGGCTTGGCGGAGCTCATCGAATCCGGCGGACGCCTCGGACTCCCTGAGCTCCTGGCGGAGGCCCGGCGGGAGACGCGACCCTACCGGCTGCGCAGCACGGCCTACCTGGAACACCGCCTCGTGCGTGCGGCGTACGGTCATTCCCCGGAGTTGCTCGAAGCGCTCGACACCCTGCAATCGTGTGCACTGGACCGCCTACAGAGCCTGGAAAGTGATCCGCCGCTGACGGTCGAAGTGTCGTCCAGGGAGGCCTGGTGCCTGGACGCCGACCTCGAAGGGCTGGTGGTCGGGCTCTTGCACTGCCTGGAGCGCCAACTTCAGGGTCTTCCGGTCGAGAAACCGCCGTCGGTCCCGGGCGAGGACACCAGAGAAGGCTCGACCAGCCTGCGTCGCGGATGCCAACACCTCGTCGCGTCCACGCAGGACCTCGAGGTGGCTGAGTAAACTTCGCGGTTCGCCAACCCGATCCGATCCGCAGTGAAGTCGTACAGGCACCTCTGGTCAACGAACCACGAGAAAAGCCGGCACCTCCCGAAATCGACTGGGTGGCCGAACGGAACCGGCTATTCCGATGGGGAGATTGATCGACCTACCACGACGCGCATCCCATGGTGACGAGTAAGACAGTCGAATCGGCCATCCAGGGGTTGCCGCCCCACCCCGCCGGGAGTAGACCTAATTGCACATGAAGGGCAGCGCACCACCGACGCGACAGCGGAGGCCGGAGCGTCGCCCGGAGTGAGCCGAAGGGCTGGCACGGACGCTCGGCAGCGGATATCTTCCGTCGCTCCCCCGAGTGTGACATCGGACGCGGGTCCGGCGCCTATTCCTTCGGTGCGGTGGGCGGACGTCGCGCGGGCCGGCTCTGGTCAGCACGCGGCGATGGGATCGGGAGTCACCCCGGCGCCCGGAGGCGAAGCGCATCGCTGCGCTCGGCTCGGGTCCGGCACCGCGCAGCGGGGCCCAGCGGCCGCAAGGTCGAGGGGCCCCGCTCTCCACGTTCTCGGGACGCGCATCCGGCATCGCACCGCTACTTTTGAACCCGGACCGGCCGCGGTGCAGCGTCCGGCATCGAACACAGGAGCATGCGATGCGGATCGCGATGGCCAACGACCACGCCGGGTACTCGCTCAAGCTGGAGATCAAGCAGCTGCTCGAGGCTGCCGGGCACGAGGTGGTCGACTTCGGCACGCACGACGAGAATGCCTGCGATCTGCCGGATTTCGTCTACCCCGCCGCGCTGGCGGTGGGCCGCGGCGAGGTCGAGCGGGGCATTTTCGTCGATGGCGTCGGGATACGGCAGCGCGATGATCGCGAACAAGATCTCGGGGGTGTACGCGGCGGTGTGCCAGGACCCGTTCTGCGCCGGGCTGGCCCGCTCGCATTCCGACACCAACGTGCTGTGCCTGGGCGGCAAGATCATCGGATCGGCGCTGGCGCTGGACATCGTCCGGGTCTGGATGTCCACCGACTACCTGGGCGAGCAGGAGGAAAAGTATCGCCGGCGGGTCGGCAAGGTGGTGGCGATCGCGGCGGAGCATGTCCGGCCGCTGAGCTGAGGATCCGCGCTGACGGCCGTCGCGGCTACGGTGACGCCGGATCGGGCGGCTGGTACAGCTCACGAACCGCGGCGCCGATACCCTCTTCCGTCGCATCGACCGGCTCCATGTACAGACGCGCATCGGAGATCAGGTCGTCGGCAATCGCCAGGATGGTCACCCCGCGCATCGCGAACGCCGAGCCGTCGGCGTGCCGACCGTGCCAGTACCACTCGCCCCATTCCGTGGTGCCGGTGATCGAGTGGTCGATCAACTCGGCGACGAAATCGGGGACGCCATCGAAAACCGCCGTCCAGTTCGCGAGCACCTGCGCGGAACCGACGAAATCACGGCCGGGATGAACGGGCTGTGTACTCCGATAGCCGTCCGCGAACAACGCCGCAACCCGCAGGGCATCGCGGGAGTTCATGGCCGTCACCAGTCGAGTCAGCATCGTTGCCATGCCGCCAAAATAGTCCCGCCGCGGGGCACCCGAGTGACGTCGACCCGTGCCACGGTGGAGTGATGCGGCGTGGGACGAGCCGAGTCGGGATGCTGCTGGCGCTGTGCGCCGCGGCCGGCCTGACGGCGTGCTCCGCGGGCGGATCCGGGGCGGCGAGCTCGTCGGCGGTGAGTTCGTCGGCGGTGAGTCGTCGGCGGTGAGTTCGTCGGCGGTGAGTTCGTCGTCGACGCCGTCTTCGGCGCTGTCTTCGGCGGGCCCGCCGACGCCCGGCACGGCCACCACCCTGAAATCCCTCACCGCCGCGCCGGCGCCCACTTCGGCGCCGCTGCGTCACCGGTACCGACGGCGCCTTCCACGATGCACCACTGCGCGAGCCCGAGCCCGTCACCACGGAAGCAGCCGGGTTTACCTCGTCAGTCTCCGAGATCGACGACGCCCTGGCCGCGCGGATGGCCGCCAGCTGGCACTCCGGCTGTCCGGTTCCGCTCGCGGATCTGCGGTACCTGACCGTCGCCTACCGGGGATTCGACGGGTCCGACCATTCCGGTGAGCTGGTGGTCGCGGCGTCGGTGGCACCTGACGTGGTCGAGGTGTTCCATCGGTTGTACGACAACGGTTTTCCGATCAGGTCGCTGCGACTGGTCGACGACTTCGGCGGCAGTGACGACGAATCGATGGACGCCGACAACAGTTCGGCGTTCAACTGCCGCCCGGTGACCGGCGGTGGCGGCTTCTCCGAGCACTCCTACGGCACCGCCATCGACCTCAACCCGGTCGAGAATCCGTACCTGAGCGGGGACACCGTGCTGCCGGCTCAGGGCAGGCAGTTCCTCGATCGAACTCCGGGTCCCGGCGTGATCACCGCCGGCGATCCGGTGGTCGCCGCATTCGCCTCGATCGGCTGGACCTGGGGTGGGACGTGGAGCGGACCCATTGACTACCAGCACTTCTCGGCCTCCGGACGCTGACAGTGGGCGACGTTCGCGCCGCCGGACGCGCGCGAAAACTCTTGCGCTCGAGGGGTCCCGGGCTCTATTGCTTGCCCGCAGTTCCGCCGGACCGAGGTCCGGCGCCCATCGTGGAGGAAGCCATGGCTGCCCCGGATCACATCCGGGCCAGGAGTTGTCACCCGCGCTGACCTGCTCACGCCGCGCCCGGTGACGGTGAACGTGACCGCCGATCGGCGGAGCACCTTCGGCTCGCAGTGCCCGGAAATACCGCTCACCGCCATCGTCCTTCCCCCGCAAGGAGCCTTGCGTTGTCCGAATTCCTAGCTTTGCCCGAAAACCCAGCATCACCCGAAACACCCGCACCGGACTGGTACACCGAGTTCTTCACCGAATTGCCCAACGAATTCTGGCGCCGGGCCGCACCGCCGGAATCCGCTGCGGCCGACATCGACTTCGTCGAACACCGGCTCGGTCTCGCTCCCGGTTCACGCATTGTCGACGTGCCGTGCGGCAGCGGCCGGCACAGCCTGGCCTTGGCCGCCCGTGGTCATGTCGTCACCGGTATCGACATCTCCGGCGAAGCGATCGCGCATGCCAGGCGGGCGGCCGCCGAGGCCGGCCTCGACATCGAGTTCACGTGTCGCTGACATGCGAGACATCCCGCGCGGCAACAGCTTCGATGCCGCCATCTGCATGGGGAACAGCTTCGGTTATCTGGAGATCGACGGCGTGCGGGAGTTTCTCGCCGGTGTCGCCGCCGCACTCGCACCAGGCGGCGGCATGGTGATCGATTTCAATGCGGCGGCCGAGACAATCCTGCCCGGCTTCCGCGGCGAACCCCGAACCATGCGCACCGGGGACATCACGGTCAACGCGACCACCGAGTACGACATCGCCGGCAGCCGCCTGATCAGCGGATATCATTTCATCCGCGGCGCAGAGGAAACCCGGGTGACCGCCATTCACCACCTGTACACCTGCGCGCACCTACGGCAATTGTTGACCGATGCCGGTTTCATTGATATTACCGTGCACGGCGGGACCGACGGAGAAGCCTACGAACTCGGTTCTCCTCGGTTACTGATCACCGCCCGCCTGCCGCTCGAGGCCGGCTGAGGAGCCCGTCAGCGCAAATGCCGCCGGCTCCTCGCGAAGGACGTCGTCTCGACGAAGAGCGCGAAGGAGCCGGCGGCGATGAGCATCCCCGGCACGATCAGCAGCAACTTGCCCCAGCCGCCGACGGCGTCCGGACTTGCTCCGAAATACGCCATCGCCAATCCGACAGAGACCCCCAGCACGGCGAGCACGCGGATCACCCAGGTCCGGACGCTGGTGGATCGGGCCGGTGCCGGAGGTGGCGCTGCCGCGGGCGTGCCGGTCGGGTGGTGCTTCTTGCGGCTCGAGGTCATGCCGGTCCCTCCCCGCTGATCAGCACGTCGGCCAGGTTGAACCGGACCGGTCGGTCGAGCTGGTCGTACGTGCAGGATTCCGGGTCACGATCCGGCCGCCACCGGACGAACTGCGCTGTGTGCCGGAACCGCTCGCCCTCCATGTAGTCGTAGCGGACTTCGACCACCCGTTCCGGACGCAGCGGAACGAACGACAGGTCCTTGCCGGCGTTCCAGCGGCTGGTCTCGTTCTTCCGAGGGGTCCGCTCGCCCTCCTCGTGCGCGGCCCAGTTCCACGGGTGGCCGTCGAAGGTGGTGACCCACGGCTGCAGCTCGTCGAACAGCTTCTTGCGGGTTGCCATCGGGAACGCGCCGATCACACCCACCGATGCCAGCACCCCGCGGTCGTCATACAGACCGAGCAGCACCGACCCGATCGTGTCCGGACCGGACTTGTGCACCCGGTACCCGGCGACCACGCAGTCGGCGGTGCGCTCGTGCTTGATCTTGCTCATCACCCTTTTGTCGGGCTGGTAGCGCAGGTCGAGTTTCTTGGCGATGAGCCCGTCGAGCCCGGCGCCCTCGAACTCTTCGAACCAGCGCTGCGCCAGGGCGGCATCCCTGGTCGCCGGCGTGATGTGGATGGGCGGCTGGGCATCGGCCAGCGCCCGTTCCAGCGCGGCCCTGCGCTCGACGAGGGGCGTGTTCATCAGGTCGTCGTCACCGATCGACAGCAGGTCGAAGGCGACGAAACTCGCCGGGGTGGCAACGGACAGCATCTTCACCCGGCTCGCGGCCGGATGGATGCGCTGTTGCAGCGCCTCGAAATCCAGGGTGTTGCCGTCCAGGTTCGCCACGATGATCTCGCCGTCGATGACCGCGCGCGGTGGGAAATTCGCCAGCACAGCCTCGACCACCTCGGGGAAGTAGCGGGTCATCGGCCGCTCGTTGCGGCTGCCGATCTCCACCTCGTCGCCGTCCCGGAAGATGATGGACCGGAAGCCGTCCCATTTGGGTTCGTAGAGCTGGTCGGCGGGGATCGCGCTCACGGGTTTGGCGAGCATCGGGGACACCGGAGGCATGACGGGTAGCTGCACGTCGCCCAGTCTCCCCCGTGACCCGACCCGGTCGCAGCCTGCGTTGCCCTGATAGTCGGGGGATTTCGGTCAGCGGATGTTGTCGGGCAGCGTGACGTCCGGATACAGGTGCTGGACGATTGCCGGCACCAGCAGGCACGCAGCGAGCACGGCGATCCCGCCGACCAGGGTGAGGCCGAACCGTTGACCGGCGACCGACGCGGCATCGCCATGCCCGCCGGCCAGCATGACCAGCGCTGCCGTCAGCAATCCGATCTTCACCGCATAGCTGTGGGTGAGTGCCAGCGCGGCCACCGCCAGGATCATCCCGACCCCCAGCAGCACATCGGCGTTGGTCACCGCCGCCGTGAAGACCACCGCCGCCAGCGCGCCGACGGTGGTGCCGGCCACCCGGGCGATGGCGCGCCGGCGGGACGTGGTGAACGAGGGTTGGACCACCGCCAGGACGGTCAGCGTGGCCCAGTAGCCGTGTTCCAGCTGCAACGAGGCGACCAGGAAGGTCGCGATGCCGGAAAGGATCGCCAGCACCGCACCGTAGAAGACGGCCACCACACGCAGCGTCGGTGTCTCGGCCGCCACCACCGGCACTTTGAGCACGCCGAGCAGCGCGACGCCGTACGCGGCCCCGACGAACAGCGCAATGCCTTGCGCAGCAGCAGTTTCCCATGGCACAGGTGTCGCAAGGACTGCTGCGGCGATCGGGATAAACACGATCGCGGTGTGCAGGGCCCGCTGGGCCGCGAACCCGGCCGCGAAGGCAGTCAGTGCGATCAACGCCGCCAGCGCCAACGCGTGGTCCCCGAGCAGTCCAGCCAGCGCGACGACGGGACCGGCCGCCGCGGCCACCAGCAACGCGGTTCGGGGCTGGTGATGGAACCGGATCGGGCCGAACAGCACCACGCCCAGCAGGAAAGCCACCGCGACCCCGCCGGAGGTGAACCGGTCGATGATCACCACCGGCACCGCCACCGCCGCCAGCAGGGCCGACGCTCCGAGCAACAGCGGCACCAGCGGCTTCTTCCGGGCCTGCGAAGCCGTCGGGTCGGTCGACGTCACGACCTCATCTTTCGTCGGAGTGCGCCGGTCTGCGATGCGCGCACCCGACACTACGCTGGGCAGCCTCTCGTCACCCGGCGTCACCGAGAGGGCCGCGGCGACGGATCGCCGCGGCCCCCGATCGACGAGGTGCTACGCCGGTGCGCCGTTGATGTGGAACGGCACGGTGACGATGTTGCTGGCGACGCCGATGGCCTTCAGGTCATTGGCGTCGACCTTGCCGTCGTAGTTGACGTCGGTGACGACATTGGGAGCGTCGTCATAGATCCCGTTGTGGTTCAGATCGGCCACCTCGGCGACGGTCAGCGTGGTGTTCACGTTCTGGCCCGCGATCGGCGCGCCCACCAACCAGGTGTCCCAGAGTTCGGTTTCCGACGCCGTCCGGTTGGTCACCCCGGTGATGTTGAACAGGTTGGCCAGATTGGTTCCCGGGCCGGAGAATCCCGGTGTGGTGGAATTCGTGGTCGACGTCATCACGACAAGACCGGGATTGCGATCGTCGCGGCCGGTGGAAAACAGGCCGGGCGCCGGAGCGACATTGTTGTGCACACCGGGCCCGGTCAGCTGCAGCCCGGTGAATCCGGTCTTGGCCAGCGCGTGCGGCCCGGCCGGGAAGTCGAGTTCCATGTCGACGAACCAGCCCTTGCCTTCGATGCCGGCGTTGTCATGACGCTCCGGCGCGAAAACCTCGATGTGCACGGGCTTCTGAGCGACAACCGCGGCCGCCGCTCTGTTCACCGAGGGCGCGGCCGCGGCCGGGGTCGACGCGGCTGCCGCGGAGGTCGATGCCGCGATCAGTGCGGCGCCGGCCGCCGCCGCGAATGCACCGGCGACGAACTTCCGCGCGCGAGAGTTCTTTTCCATGTCATGCCTTCCTGTGGAGGGAACCATGACAGGGAATACGGGAAGCGCTGCTAAACGGTTCTCGGCAATGTGCCGGGAGTTTTCTCGCCGGGCCGCAGTGTCCTGCCGGCCCGGGGCGCCGCCCGCAGCGTCTCGTTCTGCTACTCGTTCAGGGGCGCGGGGTGCGGGTGCCACTCGGCCTGCCGCGGCCGGTCGTCCAGGGCGACCCGGCCGTTCGCCCACAGCAGCGTGTGCCAGGAATCGGTGTCCTCCGGAGCCGCCGGGAACAGCCGGCGCAACACCAGCGTGCTCAGTACCGTCGGCGGATCGAACTCCACGCCGAGACCCCTTGCCGCGTCGTAGGTGTGGATCAGCAGCTCGTCACACCCCATCGCCGCGAAGCCGGAGGCGTCTGCCATGCCGGCCGGGTGCCACCCCCGCTGGCCGGGTTGGACCGAGTCCACGATGTGCCCGAGCACCGTCGCCGCGGTGGTCAGAGTCGCCACCAGGTCCGCCGGCTCCGCGGTCGGTTGGACCGAGAGTTCCAGTGTGCTCAGCTCTTTCGGGCCGGCGGACAGATCGACGGCATACCACAGCAGGGTGGTCGCGATGTGCGCGACCACCTGCCGGACCGTCCAGTCCATTTCCGGGATCTGCTTGTCCCAGTCCCGGTCCAATGCCGGGGTCAGGAATCTGGTGCAGGCGCGTGCCGACTGCCGAAGGTTGGATCCGTCCATCGGGTCATTCTGGCCGGAGGTGCCGGTCGGTGTCCCTGCTGGGCTGGACCCGCTTGGGTTCGCCAGGCATCTTCGGGTACTCCGGCGGGTACGGCAGGTCACCCTCGCCACGGTCGGCCAGGTCGCGTTCGGCCATCTCCAGCAACGGCTCGAGGGAGTAGGCGTGCTCGTTCACGCCGGCGTGCAGATCGCCCACCTGCGCAAACCGGGCCGGCATGGTGGTCACGTCGAAGTCGTTCGGCGCGACGTCCGGGACCTCGTCCCAGCGCAGCGGCGCGGACACCGTCGCCCTGGGGTTGGCGCGGATCGAGTACGCGGAGGCGATCGTCCGATCGCGGGCCATCTGGTTGTAGTCGATGAAGATCCGCTCCCCGCGCTCCTCCTTCCACCAATTCATGGTGACCTGCTCGGGCATCCGCCTGGCCAGCTCGCGGCCGAGCGCGATCACCGCCCGCCGGGCCTCGACGAAGGTCCACCGCGGTTCGACGGGCACGTACACATGCAGGCCACGCCCGCCGGAGGTTTTCGGGTGACCTTCCATCCCGAGCTCGTGCAGCAACCCGCGCAGCTGCGCGGAGACCACCACGGCGTTGCTGAAATCGGTCCCTGGCTGGGGGTCGAGATCGATCCGGAGCTGATCGGGGCAGTCGACCTCGGCGCGGCGGACCGGCCAGGGATGGAAGGTCAGCGTGCCCAGGTTGGCGCACCACGCCACGACGGCGAGTTCGGTCGGGCAGACCTCGTCGGCCGGCCGACCGCTGGGGAAGGTGATCCGCGCGGTCTGCACGTAGTCGGGGGCGTTCTGCGGGACGCGCTTCTGGTAGAACGCGTCACCGCGGTTGTCCGCCCTGGTGGAGAGCTTCGCGCCCTCGAACACGCCGCCCGGCCAGCGTTCCAGGGTGGTCGGCCGCTCCCGCAGCGCCCCCAGGATGCCGTCGCCGACGGACAGGAAGTACTGCACCACATCGAGTTTGGTGATCACGCGGTCGGCGAAGTAGATCTTCTCGGGGTTGCTGACCCGGACCGTGCGTCCGCCGACCTCTAGTTCGACCGCTGGTGTGGTGCGCGCCATCCTGGCAACCTACCGGCCTGAGCTTCTGTGGGTGCCGCGGACGGGTGCAGAGCCGGCGACGAGGTGTCGGGAACGTCGCCCGGCCTCGTGGTGTTGTGTATGGCATGACCTATCCAGTACAGAAGTCCGACAAGGAATGGCGTTCCGAGCTCAGCCCGCAGGAGTACCAGGTGCTGAGGAAGGCCGGCACGGAGCGTCCGTTCTCCAGCCCCTATGAGACCGACGAGACCGTCGGTGTGTACCGGTGTCGCGGTTGCGGCACCGAGTTGTTCCGCAGCGAGCACAAGTTCGACGCGCACTGCGGGTGGCCGGCGTTCTACACCCCGCTCGCCGAGGATCGGGTGGAGCTGATCGAGGACCGGTCGTTCGGCTCGATCCGCACGGAGGTGCGCTGCGCCAACTGCGGCTCGCACCTGGGCCACGTGTTCAGCGGTGAGGGTTTCGGCACCCCCACCGACCAGCGCTACTGCATCAACGGTGTGTCGCTCCAGCTGGAGCCGGCGAACGCGCCGAGCGTCTCCGACCGCTGAGCTCAGTCGCCCGAGCGGCTGGCGGACCCCGTCAGCCGCCCCGGCCCATCCCGGAGATCCTCTTCTGCCGCGGAGGCCCTGCCCTTTCCCTGCGCGGAGGCCTGCCGTTTCCGGCGCGTCACCGGGGTGACGTGCGCGACACATCACCGGCTGCCGCTGGCCGTTTCGCCAATTAGGTAATATGTTACCTATATGACGAGCGGTGAGCTGGCGGCGCGGGCGGAGGTGTTCGGGCAGGTGTTCGTCCTCGCCCAGCACCTGACCCGGCGGACGAACGCGGAGCTGGAGCCGTTCGGACTGACGACGAGCCAGTGGCTGCTGCTGGCCGTCGTTTCCAGGCACCCCGGCGACGCACCGACACTCAGCGAGGCCGCAGCGACCTACGGCACGTCGAGGCAGAACGTCAAACAGGTCGCCCGTCAACTCGTCGATCGCGGCTACCTCGAGCTCAGGACCGACCCGGCCGATGCCAGGGCGGTCAGGCTGCACGCCACCGACCAAGGTCGCCGAAACATTCGACAGCCCCGCCGCGCGCCGGCACGAGCAGCGGCTGTTCGACACCATCTTCGAGGGACTCGACGCCTCCGACGTCACGGCCCTCGGGCAATTGCTGGGCCGCTGGCTCGGCAACCTCATCCCGACCGGGAGCGCACCATGATCCGCAGCTTGACTCGAACTCCGACCCACCCGCTGAACCGCACCGCGGTGCGGTCAGCGATCCGCACGGCGACCGCGGCACTCTTCGTCGTCCACGGACTCATCCTGTTCTTCGGCTTCGCCAAGGCGTTCGGGCTGGTCGAGTTCTCGGCGCTGACCCAGCCGATCTCCCACCCGACGGGCCTGCTGTGGCTGGCGGCTGCCGTGCTCTGCTGGTTAGCCGCGGGCGCGCTCTTCCTCGCGCGACGCTGGTGGTGGGCGCCCGGCGCCCTCGCCGTTGTCCTTTCGCAGGCGGTCATCATCACCTCCTGGACCGACGCCGGTTTCGGCACCATCGTGAACGGGCTGCTGCTCGTCGCCGTCGGGTTCGGATTCGCCTCGACCGGCCCGCTGAGCCTGAGCACCGAGTTCGCCCATGACCTGCGCCATGCCGCTGCGACCGCACCGGCCCCGTCATCCGACGACCCGCCGGTCCTGACCGAGGCCGATCTGGCCACCCTTCCGGCACCGGTCCAGCGCTACGTGCGCCGATCGGGCGCGATCGGCCGGCCGCGGGTGCACGACTTCCGCGCAACATGGACCGGGCGGATCAGGGCAGGCACAGACAGCGAGTGGATGGAGTTCACCGCCGACCAGGTCAACACCGTCGACACCCCTCGCCGGTTCTTCCTGATGGACGCCACCATGAAGCACCTGCCGGTCGATGTACTGCACGCGTTCGACGAGAACGGCGCCACCATGCGGGTGAAGCTGCTGTCGATGTTCCCGATGGTCGACGCGAAGGGCGCCGAGCTCACCCGCGCCGAAACCGTCACCATGTTCAACGACCTCTGCCTGTACGCCCCGGGCGCACTCACGCTGCCATCCGTCACTTTCGAGCCGATCGACAACCGTTCCGCACGAGGATATTTCACCCTGGGTGCCAACACGATCAGCGCCGAATTGCGTTTCAACGACGCGGACGAACTGGTCGATTTCGTCTCCGACGACCGCACGGCGCTGTCACCGGATGGCCTGCAGTACCTCCCGATGCGCTGGACCACACCCGCGCACGATTACGCCGACGTCGGGCCGGCTCGGGTGGCGACCAGGGCTGAAACCACGTGGCACCCCGAGTCCGGTGCGTGGACCTACGGCGAATTCCGGCTGGATTCCCTCGCCTACAACGTCGGGAGCGCTCGCTGAATCAGCCCGAGGTGCGGGTCGACGTGATGCGCGGGCACACGGAACGGCGGGCTGGCGATCCAGCGGCCTTGCCGACGGCGTCATCCACGCCGAGCAGTTCGGCCGGCGGCGTGGCCAGGCCGGCCACGCCGTCGAGCAACCTGGCCAGCGACCAGTCGAACTGCTCGGTCGAAATCCATTGCGCCATCACGTCAATCGCGGCCGCGGTGTGCGGCCAGTACTCGGTGTCGACCTCGGCGAGGGCTTCCCGTCGTCCGGCGACCCGGTCGGCCTCCGGCGGAAGTGGTGGCCGACCGTCGGTCTCTGCCACCTCCAGCGCGACCGCGCCCAGCACCTGCACGATGATCGAATAGCTGGCGCGCCCGGCGTCGTCGGCCGACAGCCCCCCGTCGATCAGCGCGCCCATCAGCCCCTCCCCGACCTGCAAGGCGTTCGGCCCGTCCATCGGCGCCGTCATCAACAATCGCGCCACCCCGGGATGGGTGAGCAGGGCGGCGCGCAGCGAACCCGCATACGACGCGATCCGCTGACGCCATCGCGCCGGCGGTCCGACCAGCAGTCCGCGGTCCGATTCGCCGAGCACTCGCTCCACGACGACCTTCTCCAGCGCGGCGCGGCTCGGCACGTAGGTGTAGAGCGCGTTCGGGTTCAGGCCCAACCGGCCGGCGACCGCGCGCACCGACAGCGCATCCGGCCCGCCCTCGTCGACGACGGCAACAGCCGCATCGATCACCTGCTCGACATTCAGGCTGCGGCGCGGACCCCGACGCCCGGTGGATTCGGCCCTTGACATCTGCTCCGGCACAGGTTTCACTGTACACAGTACAAACTTTGTACGCCGTACAACAAAGGAGATGTCATGACGACCACCTCTTCCCGCGGGCGCCGGACAACCTCGGCCTTTCTCATTGCCGGCGCGGCCACGCTCAACGTGGCGTTCCTCGGACTTGGCGCGGTGTTCGACTACCCGGCGGTGCTCGATCACCCGGCGACAGAGGTGCTTGCCGCGTTCCGGGACAACCAGGGCGCCGTCATCGGCTGGTTCCTGGTGCTGGCGTTGGGCGCCGCGCTGCTGGCACCGATCGCGGTGTTGGTCGGCCGGCTGGGCTCGTCGCCGGCGCTGCGGTTGTCGGTGTGGGTCGGCGTGGCCGCTGCCGGTGTCCAGGTGGTTGGACTGCTGCGCTGGCCACTGCTGGTGCCGGCCCTGGCCCGTCGGGCCGCCGACCCGGCAACCGCCACTGCTGCTGAAGAGACGTTCCGAACCTTGAACCAGATCCTGGGCACCACGATCGGCGAGACGCTCGGCTATACCCTCACGGCGCTCTGGACGGTGCTGGTCACGGTCGGTCTGGGTCGGGCCTTCGCAGGACGCTGGTTCACGATCGCCGGCTACACCGCGGCCGGGTTGATCGCCACCGGGGTGCTGGTGCCGCTGGACGTTCCCGGAGCCGATCTGGCCAACTTCGCCGGATACGTGGTGTGGAGTCTCTGGCTGGTCGGCGCGGCCGTGGTGCTGCTCCGTGGCCGGCGCTCACCTGCTCAGCCGGCCGACGCGCCGATGATCGCTCCGGCGGCGCGCATCTCAGGTTGAATGAGTTTGATCAACCAAGGTCCGGCTATGACCCTCCGGCTCATCACGACCAACCCGAACGAGGCGCTCGCATGACGACAACCCCTCCGCATGTCATCTTCGGCACCGGCGCGGTCGGCCGGGCCCTGCTGGCGGCCTTGACCAGGCGTGGGGAGAAGGTCCGGATGATCAACACCTCCGGGGTCGCGTCGGTACCGGCGGACGTCGAGGTGGTCGGGGGCAACGCCGCCGACCCGGCGTTCAGTACCGAGGTCGCCCAAGGCGCCCGGGTCGTCTACCAAACGCTCAACCCTCCCTATGCCCAATGGGCG
Organism: uncultured Actinomycetota bacterium; assembly: GCA_963709895.1. Taxonomy (GTDB): domain Bacteria; phylum Actinomycetota; class Actinomycetes; order Mycobacteriales; family Nakamurellaceae; genus Nakamurella. Next base: position 328,678 of record CAVPYD010000031.1, read on the forward strand.
GAGAAGTTCCCGGCGTTGCAGTCCGGCGTGCTGGCCGCGGCGGAGCGGGCGGGCGCTCGGCTGGTCAGCATGGAGAACGTGTACATGTACGGCCCCGCCGCCGGCCGGGTGCTGACCGAGGACCTGCCCAACGATGCGCCCACCAAGAAGGGCCAGCTGCGCGGGCGGATGGCGGACGAGCTACTGGCCGCGCACCGCGCCGGCCGGGTCGAGGTCGCGATCGGCCGGGCGTCGGACTATTTCGGTCCGCGCGGTGGCGCCCAGTCCAACCTGGGCGACCGGGTCTTCCGCCCGGTCTTGGCCGGCAAGTCCGCGTCCGTGCTCGGCGATCCGGACCAGCCGCACACCTACACCTACATTCCCGACATCGGAGAGGGTCTGGCGGTATTGGGCGAGCATGCCGATGCCCCCGGCGAGATCTGGCACCTGCCGAACGACCCGGACACGAAGACCACCCGGCAGCTGGTCGAGATCATCTTCCGGGACGCCGGCCGACCGGATACCAAGCTCAAGACGGTTCCGACCGTGGTGCTGAAGACCATGGGGCTGTTCAACCCCACGATGCGGGAGTTGCTGGAAATGCAGTACCTCTACGCGGAGCCATTCGTGGTCGACAGCACCAAGATCGCGGACCGGCTGGGCGTGCACGCCACGCCGGTGGAGGACGCACTGGCCCAGACCCTGGCGAGCTATCGCAGCTCGTGATTCCCTCCGACGGGTTCGGCGGCCTCAGGTCGGGGGCCCGGCACGCTGCACCCGCTCCATGAATGCCGTGGTGGCGGCGACGATCTCGGCCGATGCCTGGTCCCTGCTGACGCCTGGCTCTCCGTCCCCGGGCTGCTCGCCGTAGTCACCGAAGTAGGCGTGCACCCCGCCCTCGATGACGGTGAACTGCGTGTCGGGTGGTAGCAGGTCCCTGGTCCGCGCGATGTCCGCCGCGGTGGTCAGCCCATCGTTGCTGCCGGAGATCGATTCCACCTGCAGGTCACTGTCCGAGGACAGGTCGGTGTTCGGGTACGACGCGTAGAGCAGGAGGCCGGTGACGGTGTCGGCATGGTCCCCCGCGTATCCGGCCGCCACCACTCCGCCGAGCGAATGCCCGCCGACCGCCCAGGTGGTGATCTCCGGGTGGTCGCCGATCGGCCCCGCGGATTGGCCGGGCTGCGCAAAGGCGATGCCGTACGGCGATTTCAGGATGACGACCAGGTACCCGGCCTCGGCGACCGGCCGCAACAACTCGGCGTAGGCCCGGGAATCCACCCGCGCCCCGGGGGTGAACACGAGCCCCGTGGTCGGTGGGGGTGAGGCCGTCGGGGCCAGCGCAATCGTCGTCGGGTTGTCCGTGACGACCACGCCGCCGCCCTCGGCCAGTGCCGCCAGCGAATCAGGACCAGCGGTGAACGGCCGAAGCCACACCAGCGCGGCGACCCACCCGACCACCAGGAACGCGGCCAGCACCCTGCCGACGATGCGCCAGCCAGTCCGACCGCGCCGGTGGGTGGGCGGCGGCGGACCGGGCGCCGGGCGGAGTCCTGATGCTCGATCAGATCCGTTGGCAGGGTTGCTTTCTCGGTCTGCGGCGGGTTCCGCAGGGCTGGATCCGACCGGCTCGGCGTCGCTCTCCCAGGGCGGCCCGTGTGGTTCGGGGTCCCGCCGCCACGGCCACAGTGCGAACGCGATCAGCGTGAGCCCGACCGCGATGGTCACCAACAGCGTGGCCGGGTAGGCCGGGTGGCCGTTCCAGATCGCGTCCAGCCTGCTGAGTAGGACCCACAGCGGCACGACGACCAGCACCAACCCCAGCCCGAGCCGGTACCAGCGAACGGTCGTCATCGCCTGCCCTTTTCGCCACGTGGCAGGTCGGCGAGTGCCGCTGCGCGCCCGGTCATCATCGGGCCTGGAACCCGGCCCCGCCGATGTCGACGCGCGGGAGGGCTCAGCGTTGGTCGGGTGAGCGACCGTCAGGGCAGGCGCAGCGCCACCACCTCATACGGCGGCGTACCCACGGTTTCGTCGAACTTGCTGTCCACTGCGAGCAGTCGGCCGTTGGCGAACTTCGCGGTGGTGAAGACCCGGTCCGGGTCGGTGGGCACCGCGGCGACGAACGTGGCGCGGGTGAACCCGTCGGTCAATCGGACCTCGGTCAGCACCCGTGGGAAGTTCCGCACCACGTAGAGCTTCTTGCCGCGCAGGACGATCCCGTCGCCACCCGCCAGGTCAGCGCCGGTCAACCCATCGAGGGCGATCGGGGTGATGGCCTTCGTGCGCAGGTCGACCCGCCACAACGCCCCGGTCGACTGCACCACGATGAGCGCGCGACCGTCGCGCGTTGCCGCTATGCCGTTGAAGTTGAAGTCGCCCGACGTCGGCACCGTCCCGGTCGCGTCCAGCCAGGTTTCGACAGTCCACCTGCCGCCCTGCTGGGCGACCCTGAAGATCCTCGGCGTCAGGCTCGAGTCGGTGAAGTAGGCAGCGCCGTCCCGGGCGACGGTGACGTCGTTGAACACCGCGCCGGTGGCACCCGCGGGCAACGCGGCGAGCAACCGTCCGCCCGCCGAGTACACCCAGAGATCCGGTGACCCGGGATGCTGGATGCCGTTGGGGCCGCCGGCGATGAACACCCGGCCCGCACGGTCGACGTCGATGCCGCGCGCGGTGAACCGGCCGTCCGTCCCGTTGCCGTCCAGCCACGGCTTGGCCTTCGGGTCGCCGAGTCGGCCCCGGCTGATCTCACCGCCGGTGATCTCACTGACGTAGAACACGCTGCGGCGCTCGTCCAGCCCGATCCCCTCGAACTTCGATCCGCCCTGGTCGACCGGGTCACCCGGCAGGGTGTAAACGGTGGGCCTGGCATGCCCGCCGGACCCATGACCTGACAGGACACCGGGTTCGGCCGCAGCCGATGCAGGTGCGGCGATGACCGCTGTCAAGGCACTGGCGGCGACCGCGACGACGGCTGCGCGGGACCATGGATGTCGATGCATGCAAGAACTCCTCTTGGCTCGGCGGACGGCTCGACACACTCTTGGAAGGACCACGGCGTCCGGTCACGATTGGTTCACTTCTGGTGACAGCGGGCTATGAGCGGCAGCGGGTCAGCCCGGGCGAAGCCGGGTCAGCCCGGGCGAAGCCGGGTCAGCCCGGGCGACGCCGGGTCAGCCGCGGCGGTACCCCGGTGGCGGCCGGTCGACCCGGCCGGACGGGGTGGCCCGGGTGGTGCCGAGCGGGCGTTGGGGCCGGCCGTCGTCGGTGGGCGTCGGGCCGGGCTGGCACGTCGGACAGTAGAACGCCGTCCGTTCCTTCAGCGGCGGCCCGATCGACGCCACCCGGACGATGGTGCCGCAGCGCTGGCACGGGCGACCCGACCGGCCGTGTACCCAGGTCTCCATCCCGCGGCGGGGATTGCCCGTGGTGGTCGGGATCGCCTGGGTGGCGCCGCGGAGCAACAGTCGACGGGCGGCGGCCAGCACCGCGGGAACGTCGACCTCACCGATCGGAGTCCACGGTGACAGGCGTTGCACGAACAGCGATTCGGCCATGTACATGGTGCCGATCCCGGCAACGGTGGTCTGGTCGAGCAGCGCCGCGCCGACCTCCCGCGCTCGGGTCGACCGCGAGCCTGCGCACCGACTCGGCCTGTGCCGTCGGTTCGAACTCGTCCGCCATGATGTCCGGGCCGAGATGGCCGATCAGGGTTGACTCCGCGGCGGTCGGAATCAGGTCCAGCAGACCCAGCCAGTTGCCCACCGCCGTCCACTCCGCCCCGCCGAGCACCGCCCGGACACCGGCTCGGTCGCGCGCCGGCCATGGTTCGCGCGTCCCGGGCGTGCACGTACCAACTGCCCTCCATCCGCAAGTGCGATCGCAGGGTGAGTGGTTCGGGCAGCACCGTGGGAAATCGCGGAACACTCAGCGCAGCATCGGCGGCGGCGATCCGGGTGAGGATGTGCTTGCCGTAGGCCACCACCTCGATGACCTCGCGGCCGGCCAGGTCAGCCTCGCCCAGCCCCGACCACCGCAGTTCGCTGCGGACCAGCTGGCGTCCGGCCAACGCCAGATGGAGGCGGCGTGCGGTGCGCAGCACGGTGTCACCCTCGGGCATCGCTCACCTCGCCGACTACCGGGCCGGGCAGGTGGCCGGCCAGGTGCCGGCCTCGGCACCGGGAGCCGCTCACGCGTGCTTCGCGTCATCGGGCGAACTGCGCAACCGCAAACCGCGGGGCGTCATGGTGAAACCCGCAGCGGTCAACGCCTCCGGCACGGGTCCGCCGACGGTCAGCGCGTCCGCACCGTCGATCCGGGTGACGGTCAGCGACCCGATCCGGCCCGAGGCGACCCGCTCGGCCAATGCCGCCGACGCCGCCTGCAACGCGTCAGGGTCCGCGGTGAACGAGAGCAGCGACCGGCCGCCGCGTTCGGCGTACAGGACGGCAGCACCGTCGACCATCACCACCAGAGCACCGGCCCTGCGGGCGGCCCGGTGCCGATCGGACCCGGTGCTGGTCGACCCGGCAACACCGCGGCGCGAGCCGGCGACGGATTCCGAGTCGCCCCCACCATTGGCCGACACTCCATCGGCCTCCCCCCGGTCGGGCCAGGGCAGGGCCGCACCGTACGGATTGGCAGGGTCGGCGGCGGCCAGCACCAGGCCGCGGCCAACCGCCTGCTCCTGGTCGGGCCGGCCGGCGAACCCTCGCACCCGGTCCACGGCTCCGGCCGAGGCGAACTGCGCGGCACCCAACCCCTCCACGAAATAGCCGCGCCGGATCCGCCCGGTTTCCTCGAGGGTCGCCAGCACCCGGTACACGCCGGCGAATCCGCCCGGCGTTCCCTCAGCCGACCACCGCACCGCGGGTGACGATCCCGTGCCGGTCGAGCAGAACCTCAGCCGCGGCCGCGGCGCGCACGGTCGGGTCGGTTTCGGGGTCAGGCACCAGCGACCATCGGCCCACCACCGACGGCGGCGTTCCGCGGCGCACCCCACCGGCCGCTGAACCTGCTCGGCCGGCCCGCCCTGCGGAGAGCAAGGCGAGGCCGGAAGGACCACGAAGCCTGGCCCGCGGCGCGGGCGCCCGTGACCGGTGGGCGGTCTTCCCGCCGGTCAGCCTGGCCCGCAGGGGGGCCAGCGTGTCACTGGTGACAAGGCCGGCAAACACCAAGTCCCACAACGCTTCTGTGACGGTGGAGTCGGACACCACGGTTGCCCGCACCGACGGCACTCCCGGGGCCAGCGGGATCGGTTCCGGACGGCTCCGGGTGTGCGAGTGCCGCTGCGACGGCGTCTGCCAACGCACGGAAGAAGTGCGCGCCACCCCCGGCCAGCATTTCCAGGATCGCCCGGTGCACCTCGCCCCAGGACGACCGTTCGACCGCGTCGGGGCCGGGGACCGGCAGGGTCAAGGCCAGCGAGTCCGCGGGGTGCAGGCTCACCCACCCGTCGTCTCCGGGCAGGCTGCCGTGACCGGTCCACACCACATCACCGGCAGTGGTCAGCTCATCGAGCATTGCCGGCGAGTACCCCGGGACCCGGGCCGGCAGGATCAGCGCTTCCAGCGCCGACGCCGGGACCAGTGCCCCGGCCAGTTGTTCGACCGCCCGGAGCAGTCCGTCGACGCCGTGCAGCGCGGCGGCGCCACGAGCGATCCCGATCCCGTTCCAGGCCGGCAGGAATCGGGCCAGCGCCTGCCTTTCCACGGGTTCGACTTCGGCGCGCAGTGCCGCCAGCGACCGTCGCCGCAGCAACCGCAGCACCTCGGCGTCGACGAACTCGCGGCCCGCCGGACCCTCGGTTCCGCCGGCCCCCAGCGGGCGGAACTCGCCCTCGGCCAGCCGCCCCGAGCCGGTGAGCCGGCGCAGCGCATCGGTGACGACCGCGACGCCCAAGCCGAATCGCGCCGCCGGCTCGGCGGGCACGAAGGGGCCGTGGGTCCGCGCGTACCTGCCCAGCAGGCGGCCGAGTGGATCCGGAACCTGCTCGAGCAGTGACTCCGCGATCCCCGGCGGCAGCGCGGTGCCCAACGCGTCACGCAGCACCGCGGCGTCCGCCGGGTCGGCCCACCGGACCTCGCCGCCGATCCGGACCTCGATGGCGCGTCGGGTTCCCGACAGCGCGGCCAGATCGGTCCCCACGTCGTCCACCGAGCTGCGCAGGTCGATCTCAGCCGTTGTCAGCGGCCCGAGAATCCTGAGCAGGTCGGCGATCTCGTCGGGATTCCGGGCGCGGCGGTTCTCCGCAAGGCGCTGCAACTCGGCCTCGGTGTCCGCCAGCGCCTGCGGATCCAGCAGATCCCGCAGGGCCAGACCGTCGCCGTGACCGAGCAACTCGGCCAGCAGCGTCGGGTCGACGGTGAGCGCCGCGGCCCGCCGCTCGGCCAGCGGGGAATCGCCCTCATAGAGGAACTGCGCGACGTACCCGAAGAGCAACGAGGACGCGAACGGCGACGGACTGCTCGTCGTCACCTCGACCACCCGCACCGTGCGGGACCGCAGTTCGCGCATCACCTCGACCAGCGCCGGCACATCGAAGACATCGGACAGGCACTCCCGCACGGCCTCCGCGACGATCGGGAACGACGGGTACGCCGAGGCCACCTCGAGCAGCTGGGTGGCCCGCTGGCGCTGCTGCCACAACGGCTGCCGGCGGCCGATCTGCCTGCGCGGCAACAGCAATGCCCGGGCGGCGCACTCCCGGAACCGGGAGGCGAAGACGGCTGCGCCGCCGATCTCGGCGGTGACCTCAGCCTGCACGGTGCTCCGGGTCCAGCACGACGAACTCCGAGAAATCCGGCGGTCCGTCCTCGTACTCGACGTCGGGCAGCCGCAGCACGATGCCGTCGTCGGCATGCATGGCGGCGACGTCAACGCCGTACCGCTCGCGCATCCGAGCGGCGATGATCAGCGCCCAGGGAGCGTGCACCGCGGCCCCGTACGGCGAATGCAACACCACCCGCCAGTCGCCCAGCTCGTCCCGGAACCGTTCGACCACCAGGGTTTTCTCATCCGGCACGACACCGGTGGCGTTCTGCTGCTCGGCCAGATACTCGATCAGGTTGCGCTGCGCGAAGTCGTCGAGGCCGGCGTCGCCGAGGGTCTTGCGGGCAACCTCGGCGGAGCTCGCCGCTATCTCCCGGACGAACGATCCGTGTGCCCGGCCGAGTTCGGCGGGGCGGCCGAGCGTGTCGCCCTTCCAGAACGGCAGCCGGCCGGGCAGTCCAGGGGCCGGCAGCACCAGCACCTGATCGTGGGTGATGTCGACGATCCGCCACGAGCTGGACCCGAGGGCGAAGACGTCCCCGACCCGGGACTCATACACCATCTCCTCGTCGAGTTCGCCAACCCGACGGCCCGCACCGGACCGCGAATTGTCGGCACCGGCGAGAAACACCCCGTACAAGCCCCTGTCCGGGATGGTGCCACCGGAGGTGACCGCCAGCCGTTGGGCACCGGGACGACCGACCAACTCGCCGGTGACCCGGTCCCATGTCAGCCGCGGCCGCAACTCGGCGAACTGCTCGCTCGGGTACCGGCCGGAGAGCATGTCCAGCACCGATTCCAGCGCACCGCGGCCGAGCGACGCGAACGGCGCCGACCTGCGCAGCAGTGCATGCACCTCGTCAACCGTGATGGGATCCATCGCGCAGATGGCCACGATCTGCTGGGCCGCGATGTCCAGCGGGTTGGCGATCACCGAGAGTTTCTCGATGGCGCCGTCCCGCATCCGCCCTGCCACCACCGCCGCGGAGATCAGGTCGCCGCGGAACTTCGGGAACATCACCCCGTGGCTCGGGGCTCCAACCTGGTGCCCGGCCCGGCCGATGCGTTGCAGGCCGCTGGCCACCGAGGGCGGGGCCTCGACCTGGATGACCAGATCCACCGCGCCCATGTCGATACCCAGCTCCAGCGACGACGTGGCGACGACCGCCGGCAGCAGGCCGGTCTTGAGTTCCTCCTCGATCTGCGAACGCTGCTCCCTGGAGACCGACCCGTGGTGAGCCTTCGCCAGCAGCGCGGCGGCGCCCACCGACGAGCCGGACTGCGCCATCACCTGGGCGGCCGGCCCGGACCGCTCGGCGGTGTCGCGCAGATCAGCCGCTTCGAGGCGTTCGGCGTGAATCTCGTTGAGCCGTGCCGTCAGTCGTTCCGCGAGCCGCCGGGAATTGGCGAAAACGATGGTGGAGCGATGACTTTCGATCAGGTCGACGACGCGCTCCTCGACGTGTGGCCAGATCGAGGTGCGCGCGACCTCACCGGCCGCCTTGCCGGTCAAGTCGTCGGTGGGCGACCCCATCGCGCTCATGTCCGGCACCGGCACCACCACGTCCACGTCGATCTGCTTGGCCGATGGCGGCTGCACGATGGTGACCGGACGCCCGCCGGTGAGGAAGCGGGCCACCTCGTCGACCGGGCGGACCGTGGCGGACAGCCCGACCCGTTGCGCGGGCCGGTCCAGCAGGGCGTCGAGCCGGTCCAGCGAGACCGCCAGATGGGCACCGCGTTTGCTGCCGGCGACGGCGTGCACCTCGTCGATGATCACGGTCCGGACGCCGCTGAGCATTTCCCTCGCCCGGCTGGTGAGCAGCAGGAACAGCGATTCCGGTGTGGTGATCAGGATGTCGGCGCCGTCCCGGGCGAACGCGCGTCGGTCCCCGGCCGGGGTGTCCCCGGACCGGACCGCGACGGTGACCTGCGGCAGGGTGATGCCGCGGCGGGCCGCCACCGCCCCCACCCCGGTCAGCGGCGAGCGCAGGTTCCGCTCCACGTCCACGGCCAGGGCTTTCAGCGGCGACAGGTAGAGCACCGTGCACCGCTCCGCGGCCGACGGCTGAGCGGGTGTACCCGCAGCCTCCGCCGGACCGGGGCGGTCCGCCAGGCCGCGGGACACCAGGTCGTTGATGGCGGACAGGAACGCCGCCAGCGTCTTTCCCGATCCGGTCGGTGCGACGACCAGGGTGTGCTCGCCCCGGCCGATGGCGTCCCAGGCCCCGGCCTGGGCGGCGGTCGGCGCGGCAAACGCGTCGGTGAACCAGTCCCGGACGAGGGGGTCGAACCGTCGCAGCGACTCGGCCGGGTCCGCGGTCGGAGCCACCGCAGGGCGCGCCGGACCGTTCGATCCGTCCGTTTGTGGCCCCTCGGGCGCGCCAGCGTTGGCGACGGGGTTTCCGCGCCCCGCCGCGGTCTCCCCCGTCACCACCCGACGGCGTCCTGCTGGTCATCTGCTCATTGTCCGTCCCAACCCCGACAGCCTCCGGATCCGACGGTTCAGCCCGCCGATCCGGTCGACTGGGGCCGCCCACGTCCGGTGACGCCCTGCAGCCGGTCGATGTGTTCCGATGCCTGCGCCTTGGTCAGGTCGCCGGGCAGTTCCTCGCCGGCCTCCCTGGCGAGGGTGTCCAGGTAGCTGCGCTGCGGACCGGTCATCGGCTCGTCGCCGGTGACCCAGTCCTCGGGATCCTTGCTGGCGGTGGTGGTCGGATCCGGCCGTGGCCCGCCCAGCGTGTCGGGGCGGGCCGGTGCAGCGGCGTTGTCTAGGTCGGGGTCGGTATCGGTCTCGGTCGTCGTGGATAGTTGTTCGCTCATGCGGCCAGGATAGGAAGGCATACCGACAGTCGGCTCTGATCGGGGGTCCGCACCCCCCGACCTCGCCATCAACCTCGCCATCAACCTCGCCATCAACCTCGCATCGACATCGACCTCGACCTCGACCTCGATGGGCGGCGCCCGTTCGCCCTCAGCAAACCGGCTTGTGAGTGAGTGCTCACTCAGCTAGCGTCAGCCACCATGCCGCCACCACTGTCCCGAGCCGCTCCGTTACCGCCTGAGGAACGCCGGGCGGCCATCGTCGCCGCGGCGATCCCGCTGGTGTGCGATCACGGCGCGGCCGTGACCACCCGGGAGATCGCGGAGGCCGCCGGCATCGCCGAGGGCACCATCTTCCGCGTCTTCCCGGACAAGGACGCGGTGATCGAGGCGGTGGTCGGCAGCGTCCTCGACCCGGCCCCGTACACCGCTGAGCTCAAGAGCATCGACCCCACCGGTTCGCTCGAACAGGTGCTGACCCAGGCCGCCGACGCGATGCGCCGCCGACTGGAGAGCGTCTGGCAGATCATGTGGATGCTGCGGATCTCGGGGCCACCGGGCAACGACCGGGACCATTCCCGGTTCGCACCCAACAGCCGACCGGACATGACAGAGGCGACCGACACGCTGGCCGGGTTGTTGGTGCCGCACCGCGATCGGCTCAGAGTGCCCCCCATCGAGGCCGCCCGGATGTTCCGGCTGGTGACGTTCTCCAGCGCACATCCCGCCATCACCGACGGCCAGGTGCTGTCCACCCAGGAGATCGTCGACCTGCTGCTGCACGGCATCAGTAGCCAGAAAACCGTTTCCCCGGCTCAGCACCCAGCGCCAGACTCAATCGCCGACGAAACGCCTCGATCCGAGACAGCCGACGCACCACATCATTCCGTTCACGCCCAACCAGTCGGAGCTCAATAATGCTGCTACCCCTACTGCGCCAATACCTGAGCGCCTACCGCGGACCACTCACCGCAGTGGTCATCTTCCAGCTCATCGGGACGATCGCGTCGCTCTACCTGCCGGCATTGAACGCCGACATCATCGACAACGGGGTGGCCAAGGGCGACACCGCGTACATCATGTCGACCGGTCTGATCATGCTCGGCGTCACGATCCTGCAGATCATCTGCACGATCATCGCGGTCTACTTCGGGGCGCGCACCGCGATGGGCTTCGGCCGTGACGTGCGGGCCGCCCTGTTCCACCGGGTCGGCACGTTCTCCGATCGGGAGGTCGCGCATTTCGGTGCACCGACGCTGATCACCCGGAACACCAACGACGTCACGCAGGTGCAGATGCTGGTGCTGATGACCTGCACCCTGCTGGTCGCCGCACCGATCATGTGCATCGGCGGCGTGATCATGGCGCTGCGCACCGACATGGGGCTGGCCTGGCTACTGCTGGTCAGCGTTCCCGTGCTGCTCATCGCCGTCAGCCTCATCGTCACGCGGATGATCCCGCAGTTCCGCGCCATGCAGGCGCGGATCGACGTGGTCAACCGCGTGCTGCGCGAGCAGATCGCCGGCGTGCGGGTGGTCCGGGCCTTCGTCCGCGAGCCGATCGAGACCACCCGGTTCGCCAAGGCGAACAGCGAGCTGACCGACACCGCGGTGCGGGCCGGCCGGTTGATGGCGCTGATGTTCCCGACGGTGATGTTGGTGCTCAACGCCTCCAGTGTCGCGGTGCTCTGGTTCGGTGGGCACCGGGTCGACAGCGGGGAGATCCAGATCGGTGATCTGATGGCGTTCCTGAACTACCTGCTGCAGATCCTGATGTCGGTGATGATGGCGACGTTCATGGCAGTCATGGTGCCAAGGGCGTCGGTCAGCGCCGACCGGATCAGCGAGGTACTGAAGACCGAATCCTCCGTGCTGCCACCGGAATCGCCGGTCATGCCGGCCACCAACACCGGCGACCTGCAGATGTCCGATGTCGAGTTCTCCTACCCAGGCGCCAGCGCTCCGGTGTTGCTGGACATCAATCTGCGGGCCGGTCCCGGCACCACCACGGCGATCGTCGGTTCGACCGGCGCGGGCAAGACCACGTTGCTGTCGCTGATCCCCCGACTGTTCGACGCGACCGCCGGTTCGGTGACCGTCGACGGGATCGACGTCCGCAAGCTCGATCCGGAAACGCTCTGGCGGCGCATCGGTCTGGTGCCACAGAAGCCCTACCTGTTCTCCGGCACGGTCGCGTCCAACCTGCGGTACGGCAATCCCGACGCGACCGACGAGGAGCTGTGGACGGCGCTGGAGATCGCCCAGGCCAAGGACTTCGTCACCGCAATGCCGGAGGGGATCGACTCGCCGATCACCCAGGGCGGCACCAACGTCTCCGGCGGTCAGCGGCAGCGACTGGCCATCGCCAGGGCGCTGGTCGTCCGGCCCAAGATCTACCTGTTCGACGATTCGTTCTCGGCGCTCGACCTGGCCACCGACTCGCGGTTGCGGGCCGCGCTGAAACCCACCACCAGGGACGCGACGGTGATCATTGTCGCGCAACGGGTGTCGACCATCGCCGACGCGGAGCAGATCATCGTGCTGGACGACGGCCGCATTGTCGGTGTCGGCACATATGACGAACTGATGGAAACCTGCCCGACGTTCGTGGAGATCGTCGAGTCCCAACTGGCTGCGGAGGTGGCGGCATGACAACCAAGACACCGGCCGCGCCCGAACGGCCGAAGTTCGCCCCACCACCGCGGCGCGGGCCCGCCGGCGGGCCGTTCGGCGGGATGGGGATGCCAGCGGAGAAGTCGCTGAACTTCGTCCCGTCGGCAAAGCGGTTGCTGGGCAGGATGAAATCAGAGCGCATCGGGCTGATCTTCGTCGTCCTGCTCGGCGTGATCAGCGTGGTGTTCTCGGTGCTCGGACCGAAGATCCTGGGCACCGCCACCGACATCATCTTCGAGGGCATCATCGGCAAGCAGTTGCCGCCGGGCATCACCCAGCAGCAGGCCGAGGCGTTCGCCAGGGCGCAGGGCAACGACACGTTCGCCAACCTGCTCTCCGGGATGACCGTCGTGCCCGGCCAGGGCATCGACTTCACCGCACTGGGGCGAGTGCTGATGCTCGTGCTGGTGCTGTATGTCTTCGCGTCGATCTTCGCCTACCTGCAGGGCTGGTTGCTGAACGGCGTCGTGCAGCGCACCGTCTACAAGCTGCGCGAGGAGGTCGAGCACAAGCTGAACTCGTTGCCGCTGAAGTACTTGGACTCGCACCCGCGCGGTGAGGTGCTGTCCCGGGTCACCAACGACATCGACAACATCTCCCAGTCGCTGCAGCAGACCCTGTCCCAGACGCTGACCTCGCTGCTCACGGTGGTCGGCGTGCTGGCCATGATGCTGATCATCTCGCCGCTGCTCGCCGTGGTGGCGCTGATCGCCATTCCGTTGTCGTTGGTGCTGACCACGGTCATCGCCAAGCGGTCGCAGCCCAAGTTCATCGCGCAGTGGCGCAGCACCGGCGAGCTCAACGCGCAGGTGGAGGAGACCTACACCGGGCACAGCCTGGTCAAGGTCTTCGGCCGGCAGAAGGAGGTCGAGCAGCGCTTCGACGCCAAGAACGACGAGCTCTACCAGTCGTCCTTCGGCGCGCAGTTCATCTCCGGCCTGATCATGCCGTCGATGATGTTCATCGGAAACCTCACCTATGTCGCCATCGCGGTAGTCGGCGGGCTGCGGGTCGCGTCGGGGAGCATGAGCCTGGGTGACGTGCAGGCGTTCATCCAGTACTCCCGGCAGTTCACCCAGCCGTTGACCCAGCTGGCGTCGATGGCGAATGTGATGCAGTCCGGGGTGGCGTCGGCGGAGCGGGTCTTCGAGTTCCTCGATGCCGACGAGCAGTCACCGGACCCGGCCGAACCGGCCCGGGTGCTGACCCCGCGTGGGCGGGTGGAGTTCGAGGACGTGTCGTTCCGGTACGACCCGGAAACCCCGCTGATCGACGACTTGTCGCTGGTGGCGGCGCCCGGTCAGACGGTGGCCATCGTCGGGCCGACCGGCGCCGGCAAGACCACCCTGGTCAACCTGATCATGCGGTTCTACGAGCTCGACGGCGGCCGGATCACCCTGGATGGGGTCGACATCACCGCCATGACGCGGGCCGATCTGCGGTGCCGGGTCGGCATGGTGCTGCAGGACACCTGGTTGTTCGCCGGCACCATCCGGGACAACATCGCCTACGGGCGGCCGGGTGCGACCGAGGAGGAGATCCAGGAGGCCGCGCGGACCACCTACGTGGACCGCTTCGTGCACTCGCTACCGGACGGCTACGACACGCTGATCGACGACGAGGGCAGCAACATCAGTGCCGGCGAGAAGCAGCTGTTGACCATCGCCAGGGCGTTCCTGGCCGACCCGGCGCTGCTGATCCTCGACGAGGCAACGAGTTCGGTGGATACCCGCACGGAAGTCCTTGTGCAGCATGCGATGGCGGCACTCCGGGCGGATCGGACCAGCTTCGTGATCGCTCACCGACTCTCCACGATTCGGGACGCCGACCTGATCCTGGTGATGGAGAGCGGCGCGATCGTCGAGCAGGGCACGCACACGCAACTGCTCGAGCAGGGCGGGGCGTACGCAGCGCTGTACAACGCGCAGTTCGCGGCGGCGGTGGTGGACGCCTGACGGTGCTCCACCAGGGCAACCAGCGCGATGTCGACGGGGACATCGCGCTGGTTGCCGTGACGTGACCTTCCTGACGGTCGTCGTCCGCACGGCCGACTTACCCGTACAGTGGTCGAAGATGCCGACCAACCTGGCCGGTGTCGAGGTCGTTGCTGTGAACGCCAACGATGGCGTCTCACCTTCTTGACAGATGTCTCCCTGATCGATCGGGCATCGCGAGTCGGCCCAGCATTGCGGCCACCGCTACCCCACCGACAGGACACCTGACTTCTTCATGACCAACCCTCGTTCTTCCGCGCGCGCTCGTTCCGCCGCGCCTTCCGATCGCCGCACCCCCGCGACCGCCGACCGCACCGCGCCCGCAGCCGGCGACCGACGGTCCGGACACCGGCACAACGGCTCCGAAACCCCCTCCCGCCACCGGGCTTCCCGCCCGGCGGGCCCGGCCGGCGCATTCTCCGTCGGGGCGTTCTCCTCCGGCGCGCAGAGCACCGGGCCACTGACCACCGGCACCATGCCGGCGATTTCCCGTCCAAGCTCCTCCCGGCCCGCCGACCGGCTGAACCGCCAGTCACCGGCGCCCGCCAGCGCGCCGCCCACCGGCCGCAACGAGGGCCGCAGGCGCCGTCAGCGGGGCTCGGAGTCCACCCTTCCGACCAGCCGGTCGACCGGCCCGGCCATCACCGCCGCGCCTGCCCAACTCCCCGCCTTCGTGCCCGCCGATCCGGGCCAGGCGGGCCTCAGCTTCGCCGAACTGGGCGTCCCGACCACCCTTCTGCCTGCCCTCACCGGGCTCGGCGCGGTCGACCCGTTCCCGATCCAGTCCGCCACCCTGCCCGCGACGCTGGCCGGCCGCGACGTCCTCGGCCGCGGCAAGACCGGTTCGGGCAAGACCATCGCCTTCGCCATCCCGCTCGTCGCCCGGCTCACCGGCGGGCAGCGCACCCCGCGCCGGCCGCGCGGGCTGATCCTGCTGCCCACCAGGGAACTTGCCCTGCAGGTGCAGCGCACCGTCGAGCCGCTCGCGCAGGCCGCCGGGCTGCGCACCGTTGTGGTCTTCGGCGGCGTCGGTTACGGCAACCAGACGGCCGCGTTGCAGCGTGGCGTCGACATCGTCATCGCCTGCCCCGGGCGGCTGGAAGACCTGATCAGCCAACGGTTCTGCGACCTGAGCGCGGTCGAGGTGACCGTGCTGGACGAGGCCGACCACATGGCCGATCTCGGCTTCCTGCCCGGTGTGCGCCGCATCCTGCGCGCGACACCCGCTGGGGGCCAACGGATGCTGTTCTCCGCGACGCTGGACAACGGAATCTCGGTGCTGGTCAACGACTTCCTGTCGAACCCGGTGCTGCACGCGGTGGACGACGCGACGTCCCCGGTCGCCGCCATGAGCCACCACGTGTTCGCGGTCACCTCCGCCGAGCGCACCCAGGTGATCCGCGAACTGGCCGCCGGCAAGGGCCGCCGGTTGCTGTTCACCCGGACCAAGCACGGCGCCAAGAAGTGGGCGGCCACGCTGAGCAAGTACGGCATCCCCGCCGTCGACCTGCACGGCAACCTGTCCCAGGGCGCCCGCGAGCGTAATCTCGCCGCCTTCTCCACCGGGTCGGCCAAGGTGCTCGTCGCGACCGACATCGCTGCCCGCGGCATCCACGTCGACGACATCGAACTGGTCGTGCACCTGGACCCGCCCACCGAACACAAGGCCTACCTGCACCGTTCCGGGCGCACCGCCCGCGCCGGGGCCGGCGGCACCGTCGTCACCGTGATGCTCCCCGAGCAGGCCGACGACGTGCGCAAGCTGATGAAGCAGGCCGGCATCGCCGCGACCACCATCCCCGTCACGCCGGGCCACCCGTCGATCAACAAGATCGCCGGCTGACCGACCCAGCCACCGGCCGGGCTGACTCGGCGCCGACAACGGCGCAGGTCAGCTCGGCCAGAGTTCGTCCGCTGCATCCAGCGGCGCGAAGTACTCCTGCACCTGCTCATCGGTGACGTCCGCCAGCCGCGGCGGGTCCCAGCGCGGCCGGCGATCCCGGTCGATCAGCCGCGCCCGGATGCCCTCGGCGAGGTCATGGTGGTGCAGGAATCTCACGCACACCCGCATGTCCTGCGCCAACACCTCGTCCAGCGTCATCGATGCTGCTCGCCGAATCGCGGCGAGGGTGACCTTGAGCGACGTCGGCGCCATTGTCGACAGGTGCTCGCCGGTCTCCTGGGCGGACGGGGCTGGATGCTCGAGCAGCCGACGAAGGATCGTGCTGACGTCGTTTCCGGCGTAGCACTCGTCGATCCAGTCCCGCTGGAATTGCATGGTCGCGGGCGGCGGGTGCTCCCCGAAGTCGGCCAACCCGGCAATGTCGGTACTGCCGGCCGACCCGGTCAACGCCCTTGCCCGCAGTTGCTCGGTCAGCACCGGCAGCCGGTCGGCAGGCAGGAAAAGATCGGCCAACCCAGCGGAGATCGCGTCGGCCGCACCTAATCGCGCGCCGGTCAACGCCGCGTGCGTGCCCAGTTCGCCGGGCGCCCTGGACAGCAGGTACAGCCCACCGACGTCGGGGGCGAGCCCGATCGCCGTTTCCGGCATCCCCACCTGCGACGTCTCGGTGACGATCCGAATACTGCAGTGGCCGGACAGGCCCAGACCGCCGCCGAGCGTGATGCCATCCATGTACGCGACGATCGGCTTGCCGAAGTGGGCCAACTCCGAGTTCATCCGGTACTCGTCGGCCCAGAACGTCGGCGGCGCGACGGCGTCCCCGCGAATCCCGTCATACAGAAGTCGAATGTCGCCGCCGGCGCAGAGGCCGCGCTCACCCGCACCGTCGATCAGGATCTGGGCAACCTGCGCGTCGCCCGCCCATCGGTCCAGGGCGACCCTGACCTCGTTGATCATGTCCAGGTTCAGGGCATTGATGCGCTCCGGCCGGTTCAGGGTGATATGACCGAGCCTGCCCTCGACCCTGATCAAGATCTCTTCCGTGGCAACGGGCATCACCTCACCGTACGGATCGTCGGAACTTCCGTTTGGATCGGGTCGCGGTGGGGAAACCACACGCTGCACCTCGTCGCGGCGCCCGAGATTCGATCACCATCCGTGGCCGAACCGATACGAAACGGTGAAGTTTCGGGGCCTTTTCAAGATGCGAACGCACCGAACAGTGGAAAGCTGTGAAACCGATCACTCCAGCCGGAAGGGGACGCAGGTGGGCGAGCACGGTGCGCCAATCAGTGGAGCGTCGATCTATGACGACGACGACAGCGGTACAGGGGTTGTCCGGATCGCCGTCGTTGCGGCGCTGGGCGGGTTCCTCTTCGGGTACGACAGCGCGGTCATCAACGGCGCCAACTCGGCCATCGAGTCGCAGTTCAACGCCGACGCCGCCTCCCTCGGCTTCGCGGTCGCCTCGGCGCTGCTCGGCGCCGCGGCCGGCGCGCTGATCGCCGGGCGGCTCGCCGATCACATCGGCCGGCTGATGGTGATGCGGATCGCGGCCATCCTGTTCTTCATCGCCGCGTTGGGCACCGGCCTAGCGCCCAACCTCTGGGTGCTGGTGTTCTTCCGGATCGTCGGCGGTCTCGGCGTCGGCATCGCGTCGGTGATCGCGCCGGCCTACATCGCCGAGATCGCACCCGCCAAGCTCCGTGGCCGGCTCGGCTCGCTGCAACAGCTCGCCATCGTCACCGGCATTTTCATCTCGCTGCTGGTCGACTTCATCATCGCCCAGCTCGCTGGTGGTTCGGACCAGGACTGGTGGCTGGGCCTGGAGGCCTGGCGGTGGATGTTCATCGCCATGGTGATCCCCGCCGTCGCCTACGGGCTGCTGGCACTGACCATCCCGGAATCGCCGCGGTACCTGATCTCCAAGCACCGGATCCCGGAAGCCAAGGAGATCCTGAACAAGCTGCTCGGTTCGGTGAACCTGGACGCGAAGATCCAGCGGATCCGGGAAACCATGGAGCGGGAGAAGGAACCGTCCTGGCACGACCTGAAGGTCCCGAACACCGGGAAGATCGCGACCATCGTCTGGGTCGGCCTTGCGCTCTCGGTCTTCCAGCAGTTCGTCGGCATCAACGTGATCTTCTACTACTCCAACATCCTCTGGGAGGCCGTCGGTTTCACCGAGGACCAGTCGTTCGTCATCACGGTCATCTCGGCGACGATCAACATCCTCACCACGCTCATCGCGATCGCCACCATCGACAAGTTCGGCCGTAAACCCCTGCTGCTCATCGGCTCCGTCGGTATGACCGTGACGCTGGCGACAATGTCGCTCATCTTCGGCACGGCATCGACCTGTACCGCGGTCACCGCCACCTGCGACGCCGGGAACGTCGCGGACAAGGTTCCGGATCTGAGCACCGCCATCCTGGGGTCCGCGTCCGCCGACGTCGCGCTGGTCGCGGCGAACCTGTTCGTGGTCGCGTTCGGCATGTCCTGGGGCCCGGTGGTCTGGGTGCTGCTGGGCGAGATGTTCCCGAACCGGATGCGGGCCGCCGCACTGTCCCTGGCCGCCGGTGCCCAGTGGGTCGCCAACTGGATCATCACCGTCAGCTTCCCGACGCTGAAGGACTGGTCGCTGGCGCTGGCCTACGGCCTGTACGCGGCGTTCGCGTTGCTGTCGTTCTTCTTCGTGCTCAAGTGGGTCGAGGAGACCAAGGGCAAGCAACTCGAGGACATGCACGGCTGACCCGGGGCACAC
This sequence comes from uncultured Actinomycetota bacterium, assembly GCA_963709895.1. Taxonomy (GTDB): domain Bacteria; phylum Actinomycetota; class Actinomycetes; order Mycobacteriales; family Nakamurellaceae; genus Nakamurella. The sequence goes on from CAVPYD010000031.1 coordinate 347,587, forward strand.
TCAGACCTGATCACCCACCCCCGAACACCGGATCCCCGCTGTCAGCGGGGGTCCGGTGTTTCGTTCGTCAGCCCCGGCAGTCGGCCCGAGGCCTGGGATTCATGACGCCGGCATCCAGGCGGTGGCGGCGGTGACCAGCGCGGCGACGCCGGTGGCCAGCGTCGGTTGGATGAGCGGGGCGAACTGCGGCGAGTGGTTGGACGGGATGTCGCGCGCCGTCGTCCCCGCCGCGTACGCGGCAAGGAAGGTCGCTGGGTCGGTCCCGCCGAGCAGCCAGTACATGCACGGCGCGCCCGCGGCGGTTGCCAATACCCCGACGTCCTCGCTGCCGGTGACGACACCGGGGTCGATCACCCGCTGTTCGCCGAACCTCGCCGTGAACGCGGCCCTGACCCGATCGGTGGCGGCCTCGTCGTTCACCACGGCCGGAAAGCTCTGGACCGGCAGGATGTCCGGGTCCCGTGGTGCCCCCGACGCGGACGCCTCCGCGTGGACGATCCGGGTGATCGCGGCCAGCACCCGATCACGCACGTGCGGGTCGAACGTCCGGACGCTGAGCCCCAGCTCGGCCTGGTCCGGGATCACATTGTCCTTCGCCCCGGCATGCAGCGATCCGATCGTCAGCACGGCCATCTCATTGCCGGCGACTTCGCGGGAGACCACGGTGTGCAGGCGCAGCACGGTCGCCGCGGCCATCACGACGGGATCCACCGTGGCCTCCGGGCGTGAGCCGTGCCCGCCCCTGCCGTACATCACCACCCGCAGCGCGTCGGCCGCCGCGAACGCCGGGCCGGCGTGCACCGCGACCATTCCGGCCGCGAACGGGCCGACATGCTGGCCCAGCACGACATCCGGCCGGCCGAATCGGTCGAACAGCCCGTCGTCCACCATCGCGCGGGCTCCCGCACCCAGTTCCTCCGCCGGCTGGAAGACGGCCAGCAGCGTCCCGGCCCATCCCGCACGGTCGGCGGCGAGTTCGGCGACCGCGGCCAGCAGGCAGGTGACGTGCATGTCGTGCCCGCAGGCGTGCATCACCGGGACGTCCCGGCCGTCCGGGTCCGTCCCGCGGTCCGTGCTGGCGTAGGGCAGGCCGCTGTCCTCCTGGACCGGCAAGGCGTCCATGTCCGCGCGCAGCAGCACCGTCGGGCCGGAGCCGTTCCGCAGCACGCCCACGACGCCGGTCCGCCCGATCCCGACGGCGACCTGCAACCCCAGCGCGCGCAGCCGGTCGGCGACGATCCCCGCGGTCCGATGCTCCTGGAAGCTCAGCTCCGGATGCCGGTGCAGATCGCGGTAGAGCTCATCCCAGGCCGGGACGGAGTCACGGCCACTGCTGGCGCGAGTGTCGGACACGGTTGGCCTCCCCCAGCAGACGCCTTGGTGCGCCGCTGGGGGCGACGATATGCCCGGACGCGCCCTCACCCCTCTCGAGCCCGTCGGCGTGCGCGCGGGACGTTGTCCGGAGGTCGGACCGCCCGCTGACGGCTGGCGTCACTGCCGGCTACCGACGGCTACTGTCGGGCCGCCATGACGGCGTAAGTACCCGGGAATGTGCTCCGGTTCGGCGTCGGTGCCCCGCAACAGGAATGGTCTCGATGTCCGTCGGGGACCATCGGCGATGAGGTCGACCATGCCGACGCCGGGAAGGCGCTCAGCCTCTCCGGCTCACCGAAGTGGCCGGGGCGCGGCAGGTCGGCGATCGCCCGTTCCAGCGGCGCCGGGATGTGCCTCGCGGTTGCCCCGAGGTGCTCGAGATAGCCCAGCTGGCTGCCCCGAAAGTCGGTCTCCGCCAGGAACACTCGACCCCGCGAGCCGACCACCGGATGCAGCGTCCGGGCGAGCGCGGCGCGTCCGGCCGGATCGAAGATGTGAAAGACACCGCGGACGAAGACGTTGGCGTCGGTGCCGATGTCGGCCCTGATCTTCTCGCCGGCATCCGGTGCGGTCGCGTCCAGGGCGCGGAAGCTGACCCCGGCGAGCCCCTCGGATTCCTGCTGGGCGCGGGCCACGGCCTTCTCGGCGAGGTCCACCCCGACAACGGTCGGGAAGGCCGAGGAGAGCCTGCGGGTGAACCGACCGTTGCCGCAGCCGACGTCGACGATCGGCAGGCTGAAGTCCAGGTATTCGGCCATGATCGCCAGATGGGCGTCCATCTCGTCAAGATCGCCGGTGTCCCAGAGCACGTCGCCGCCGACACCGGTAGCGCGCACCCTGCCCCAGAAGCGTTCCCAGCCCACCGCGGTGTCCTTCGGGGTGCGCAGCGCGACCCAGGCCACGTGCGGGATCAGCATCGTCCTGGCCATCAGGACCCGCGCGCGCCGCGCCGGCGACCTGGGTAGTCCACCGGTGGGTGACAGCGCCGTCACGGCGAACTCGCCGGAATCGGACGGGCCGCTAACAGCTGTGTCATGTCGACTGCCGCGAGTGGCTCGCCGAAGAGAGTGCCCTGACCATAGTGGCAGCCTAATGCCAGCAGTTGCTCCATCTGGGTGGCGGTCTCGATCCCTTCCGCTACCGTGCGTAAGCCCAACGAATCGATCAGGCGAAGCATCGCCCCGACGAACGTGATCTGCTCGCGGTCGGTCGCGAACTCCCGGATCAGCGACTGGTCGATCTTGACGGTGTCGATCGGCAGCCGGCGCAGGTAGCTGATCGACGAGTACCCGGTTCCGAAGTCGTCGATCTCGATACCGACGCCCAGTTCGCGGAGCGTCCGCAGCGCCTCGAGACCGGCGACGTCCCCGGTCATCAGTCCGGTCTCGGACACCTCGAGGGCCAGCCGGTCGGGCTTGACCCCGTGATGTTCCAGCGTGTCGGAGATGAACTCGGTGAGACCCGGCCATCTGACCTCGACGGGCGCGAGGTTGACGTGGATCTGGAACGGTTCGGGCCTGGTGTCGGACCACTCGCCAACTTGGCCGATGGCCTGTTGCAGCACCCAGTGCCCGAGTTCCACGATGTGCCCGCTGTCCTCGGCGATCGGCATGAAATCCGCCGGCAGCAGCATGCCCCCGCTGCGGATGCATCCACCTGACCAACGCCTCGACGGCGGTGATCTTGCCGGTGGCCAGTTCGACGATCGGCTGGTAATGCACCCGAAGCTGCCCCTGGGCGACGGCCACGCCCAGCTCGGAGCCCACCTGCAGGCGTTCCTGGGCGGCGTGGTGCATCTCCGCCCGGAACACCTGGACGTTCCCGCGGCCACGGGCCTTGGCGGCGTACATCGCCGTGTCGGCGTCACGGAGCAGCAGATCGGCCGATTGCCCGCGTTGGCCGAAACACACCCCGATGCTCGCCCCGGCCCAGACGGCCCTGTCGCCGACGGCGAACGGTCGCTGCAGTTCGGCCAGCGCCCGGTGCGCGATGCGCAGGGCGTCTTCCTCGGTCGTCCCCGGCATCAGGATGGCGAACTCGTCACCGCCCAGCCGCGCCACGGTGTCGGTGTTGCGCACCACGTTGGTCAGCCGCTGGGCCACCTCCACCAGCACGCCGTCGCCGGCGCTGTGGCCGAGCCCGTCATTGATGGTCTTGAACTCGTCCAGATCCAGCAGCAGCACGCAGGGTGGCCGTTCGCCGCGTTCGGATCGGACGATCGCCTGGCCGATCCGGTCGGCCAGCAGGGTCCGGTTGGCCAGCCCGGTCAGCGCGTCGTTCAGCGCCAGCCGTTCCATGTCCCGCCTGGCCTGGTCCAGGTCGGCGGTCCGCTCGGCGACCCGGTGCTCGAGCGTCTTGTACATCAGGTCGAGTTCTTCGGCGAGCAGGTTGATGCCGGTGATCACGGCGTCCACCGAATCCCTGGCATCGGAGGCCGCCAGCCGGGCGCTCAGATTCCCGGACGCCAGCTGGACGATCAGATCGACCAGCTCGTCCAGCCGTTTGTCGTCGAATGCTTCCGTCATTCGCCGCCGCCGGTCGTGACCCGGTGCTGGCTGGCCCGATCGGTCGCAGCTTCGATCGCCTGATCGGACCGGCCCTGCTCGAGCAGCGCGTGCACCCGGTCGAGCTCCCCGGCGAGCAGGTTGACGCCGGTGATCACCGCGTCCACCGGGTCCGCGGCATCGGAGGCCGGCAGCCGGGCGCTCAGATTCCCGGACCCCAGCTGGACGATCAGATCGACCAGCTCGTCCAGCCGCTGATCCTCACTCACTTGCGCCATGCGGGCCTTCCCGCAGAAACGCCATCGCCTTCTCGCGGTCCGTGAAGAACCTGGTCGGGCACGGTACCTCGCTGACGCCGAGGGTGAAGTTCGCAATGACCCGGTCCACCGGCGACCTGCCGAGCAGGGCGATCCGCGAAGCCCCAGACGGCCGACCGAAAACGGCACGCGCCTCCCGGGCGACCGACTTGGTGGTGGCCATGTCCACGAGCATCGGCCGCCGGGTGTCGCCGCAGATCCGGTTCACCTCGTCGAATGCCTGCTGCGCGGACGGTCCGGTGATCTTGGCGCCGACGGGCCACAGCAGTCGCACGAAGCCTTCGTCGTCGATGGTGAGCGACTCGTAGCGGCTCTCCGCGGGAGGAATGCTCATCGCCCACCTCGTCACACAACGTCACACAACACACGCGGATAGTTGCACCCACGTTGGACCATCGATTGTAATCGACACCATCATCGAGCACCCAGTTGAGCCAACGAGGCTTGGGTCACCCTGTTGCCACGTTCCCCCGGTTGCTCTGTGTCGGTGACATGCATCGGTGCCGTCGCGGCGAATTTCGGGCGGCCGAGGGCCTTGCCCGGACTCGGGACGAGAGCCGCGCCGCCGTACGGTACGGTTTTGGAGGTCTCCTTCGGCGTGCCGTATGCTTTCCAAGCTCCCAACGGCCAGCCGTTGGAGGCGGGTTTCAAGGCCCAGCCCCCATCGTCTAGCGGCCTAGGACGCCGCCCTTTCAAGGCGGTAGCACGGGTTCGAATCCCGTTGGGGGTACACGGTTTCCGTGTCGGCTTCGGTCGGCAAGGGAGACCACAGCGAGGCCCCGTGGCGCAGTTGGTTAGCGCGCCGCCCTGTCACGGCGGAGGTCGCGGGTTCAAGTCCCGTCGGGGTCGCTGCGCGGGCCGGAACCACTCTTGAGGGGGACCGGCCCGTTCTGCTGGCCAGGTAGCTCAGTCGGTACGAGCGTCCGCCTGAAAAGTGGAAGGTCGCCGGTTCGATCCCGGCCCTGGCCACCACACGATCCCCGCCCTGACAACTCCAGGGTGGGGATCTCTGGTTTACGAGGTCGGCCACTGCGTTCGGCGGATCCGCCGACCGGATCAGGCGGTGTCGGGGGTCCGGCTGTCGCCGGGGAAGTTCCCGTACAGCCGCTCGCCGGGCGGCCCCTGGGTGACCGCCTGCACCAGGTGGGCCCCGCCGACGAACGCGCCCTTCCACGATGCGCCGCGACCGCCGAAGGGCTCGGCCCGGTCGCCGCGGGACCGCGGCTTGTTGATCCCGACCTTGAACGCCTGGACATGTTCGGCAAGCTCGGCGGCGAGCTCCGCGTCGTCACAGGCGATGCTCGCCACCAGCGCGCCGTTGGAGGCGTTCATCTGGGCCAGCAACTCGGCCTCGGTGTCGACCACGACGATGCTGTCGACCGGCCCGAACGGTTCCTCGTGCATCAGCCGGCTCGCTCCGGGTGGAGCGAGCAGGGCGACCGGCGCCTGGTACGCCGCGGTGTCCTGCCCCTCGATGAACCGCGCCGGGTCGAGCGATCCGCGATAGATGGGCACCGCACCCCAGCGCAGCGCCTCGTCGACCTTGTCCTTCAGCTCGGCCACCTTGGTCGCCGAGATCAGCGGCCCGAAGTCAAGGTCCGGCAACGGGTCGCCGTCGGCGGCCACCGCGAGCGGATGCCCGCAGCGCAGCGAGGCGACCATCGGCAGGTACATGGCCAGGAACTTGTCCACCAGATCCCGCTGGATCACGTACCGCGGGTAGGCGGTGCAGCGCTGCTTGGCGTATTCATAGCCCTTCCGCAGGTGAGCGGACAGCCCGTCCCAATCCGAGAAATTCCAGATGCCCCAGGCGTTCAGGCCCTCCTGCTCCAGGAAGTGGCGCTTGCCGGTGTCGACCAGTTGGGCCGCCACCCGCCCGCCGTTGGACCGGCCGCCGACGAAGGCCAGCGCGCCGAGCTCGGCGGAACGAACCAGCGCGTCGGACAGGGTTCCGCCGTCACCGGACAGCAGGGTCACCGGCAGGCCGGCATCCACCATCAGCGCGTGCGCCAGGGTGAGCGTGATGGCCCCGCCCTGCGTCGGTGTCTTCGCCACCACCGCGTTGCCGGCCAACGTCTGGACGAGCTCGGCATGCACCTGGACGCTCATCGGGTAGTTCCAGCTGGCGATGTTGCTCACCGGGCCGGACAGCGGGCGCCGGTCGTACGGGGCGCCGTCCACGTCGGAGCCGAGCATCTGCTCGATCTCCTCCAGATACCACCGCACCCCGTCCAGGCCGCGGTCGACGTCGGCGCAGGCCAGCCGCCATGGCTTGCCGATCTCCCAGGCCAGCAGCAGAGCGAGATCGTCACGGGCGTCGGCCAGCGCATCGACGGCCGCGCCGACCCGCGAGCGGCGCTCGGCCAGCGAGGTCTTCGACCAGTCCCGATGGGCGTCCGCGGCGGCCGCCACCGCCGACTGCGCGATGGCGGCGTCGACCTTGGGTAAGGCGATCGTCGGCGTCCCGTCGACGGGGGTGATCATCATGGCGGGCTCGCCGACGTCGTGCCAGCTGCCGTCGTAGAGGTTCCGGAGCGCGCCGTCCCCGAACGCCTGCGGCGCCCTGGCCGCGGCGCGGTCCAGGACGGCGGCGAACGCGGCATGCGGGGCGACGTGAAGGTTCGGCACTGGTGCTCCTGGGGCGACGGGTTCGTCCGTCCGTCTGCCGCAGGCCCGGGGCCGGGCCAATTGCCAACGCCCTGGGTGAGCAGGCCTTTTCGACGTGACGATCGGACAAACCGGGATCTCGGCGCGGGTCAAGGGCAATGCGGGCTCTGACCCTATCGCCCGACCGTCGTCGCGTCACGCCCTAGGAGAAATTCGCCGAGCACCGCCGGGGCCTCGGCGAACCGAGGCCCCGGCGGCCCATGCAGGGCGGTCAGCGCAGATCGAACACGATCCTGGCGGCCACCTGACCCTTGAGGACCTCGTCGAAGCACTGGTTGACGTCCTCCAGCTTCCGGGTCTCCCGGATCACCCTGGTGCGGCCCATCGCATGCAGCGCGTAGACCTCGGCCAAATCCTGCCGGGTTCCGACGATCGACCCCACCACGGTCAGCCCGTTCAGCACCGTCTGGAAGATCGGCAGGGTGACGGAATTGTCGGGCGGCAGCGCGACGAGCACCAGGGTGCCGCCGCGGCGCAGCGATCCGAAGGCCTGGTCGAAGATCTGCGGCGCCACCGCGGTGGTGACGACCGCGTGCGCCCCGCCGAGCGCCTGGATTGCCACGATCGGATCGTCGACGAGCGCGTTGACCACGAAGTCGGCTCCGAGATCCTTTGCCAGTGCTAGCTTCTCGTCAGAGACGTCGACGGCGACGACGCTGGCGCCGGCGATCTTCGCGTACTGCAACGCGAGGTGGCCGAGCCCGCCGATGCCGAAGACCGCAACCAGTTGACCGGACCGAGCGCCGGAGACCTTGATCGCCTTGTAGGTCGTCACCCCCGCACAGGTCAGCGGCGCGGCATCGAGCGGGTCGACCTCGTCCGGCACCTTCGCCACGTAAGCGGCGTTCGCGGTGACGAACTCGGCGTAGGACCCGTCACGGCCGTACCCGGTGTTGACCTGCTTCTTGCACAGCGTTTCCCACCCGTCGATGCAGTACTCGCAGACGCCGCAGGCGGACCCGAGCCAGGGCATGGCGACCCGGTCGCCGACCTTCAGCCCTTGCACGCCGTCACCGAGTTCTTCGATGATGCCGACGCCCTCGTGGCCAGGGATCAACGGAAGGCTCGGCTTTACCGGCCAATCACCGTGCGCCGCATGGATATCCGTGTGGCACAGGCCCGAGGTCTCGATCCGCACCAGCACCTCCCCGCGGGCGGGTACCGGCTTGGCGACGTCCTCGACCTGAAGGTCCTTGGTGAAATCATGGACGACTGCGGCTTTCATGGCAGATCTCCTTCTGCATGTCGGTGCGTTCTGGACGATGTGCGGGTTGCTTCGTCGAAAATGGGACCTCCTTGTGGTGGCGACGCACGACACGGACCCGCTCGCAAGCCCGTGAGTGAAAAGGTTGCGGGGCAACGGTTCTACGGGACCGTGGATGATTCCCAGAGGATAGGAGAACGAACGTTGCGAAAAGGCTGCAATGGCAGCGACGGGCCGCATCAAATGGGTGGCGACGGCCAGTTCTCCGGCATTTCCCGATGGATCGCCGGACCGCAGCGGGTCAACGGCCGGATCACGTGGGGAAGCACAACCTGAACCACAACAGGATCAGCGGACGGATGAAAAGGTAGCGATTGCGGAGTCGCTCCGGCCGTTGACACGCGCCGCCGTCGTCGTTGACTGGGCACACCCCATTGCATGCCCGGCCGCCATGAAACCGGTAGGGCCCTCGGTCCTGCGATGGCGAGTATTTCGGCACGGTCTGTCGACGCCGCGGCAACAATGGCGGGAACTTCGTGACCGATAGCCGCCGACGCCGCGCGGGAATGATCCCCGCGCGGCGCCGGCCGATTTTTTGCGCAGCAGTGCGAGGCTGCTACATCTCCAGGGCCTCGTAGACGTCAACGGCGCCGCCGGTGGCCAGCACCGGGCAGCCCTTGGCGGCCGCGGTCGCGGAGTCGAGCGAGTCCGACGTGATCACCGTGTACCCGCTGACCCCGAGTTTCCCGGCGCCGCCGACGCTGCCGTCGGCGGACACCGACGAGGAGGCACCGAAGGGGTTGCCCGGATCGGTGATGGCCTCGCCCAAGCTCCCGAACCAGGCGCCCCACTCCTGCATCGAGGCCTCCTGTTCCTCCGGGGTGAGGGCCATGCTGCCGCCGCTGTAGACGAACACGAACTTCGACATCGGATGCTCCCTTGCTGGTGCCGGTCACCGCATCGGTGCCGGGCAGGACCTGCGGACACCCACTAGACGGACGTGCGGCGAAGGAATCGACACCTCGGCGTGGATCAAACTTCGCAGGCGCGGATAAACCCACCGGGTTGTGGGACGGGGTGCGACGCGAGTGAACGATTTCAGCCGCGCCGGCGAGGTTGATCCGCGCTGTCAGGGGAGGGCGGGCCAGGTGGTGGAGACCCGCGGGTGGTAGCGGTGGGGGTGGTTCGGTTCCCACCACTGCGACTTGAGGTCGTGCCGCTCCGCCAGGAAAGCCTTGACCTGCTGCTCCCCGTCGGCCATCAGTTCGCGCAGGAAGGCGGGGTCGCGGTCGACCGTGGACGCCAGGTCCAGCCGGCCGGCCAGCGGTTTGCTCATCTGGATGCGGGCGACCTCGATGGGCTTGAAATCCGCCTCGGGCAGCACGCCCTGCGCAATCCACTGGTTCACCTGCCGGATCCAGTGCAATTCCGCCTGCATCGACAGATTGCCGCTCAGCTCGGCCCGGCGGCCGACCACGTCAAGGGGTGTGGTCGGTACGTCAGGGTCCTGTTCCGGATCGATCTGGATCACCCAGATCTCGTCCGGCCGCATCGAGTAATCCCGATCGACCAGGTGACGGATCGGCGGATTGTGGGCGAACAACCCGTCCCAGTACTCACCGAACTGCGGATCGTGCCCGATGCCCTTGTCGATGCGAATGGCCGGCATCAACGGTGGCACGGCGGCCGCGGCGAGCAGGGTCTTCACCGAGACCGACTCCGGGTGCGATTCCCACCGCTCCCGGCGCCAGTCCGGATCCGGGCAGGTCTCCTCGAACATCGCGAATTCGCCGGTGACGACGTCGACGGCGCTGCACATCAGCGTCGGGTGCCGCGGGTGGGCGCGGAGCAGATCGGGCAGATCATCGAACGGGATCAACCCGTTGAGCAGGCCCTCCAACCGGGCCCTGACCAGTTGCGGCACGCCCTTCAAGGGCGCCGCCGCGGGCAGCACGCCGGCATCGACCAGCCGCTGCATGCCCACGATGAACGGGTTGAGCACCATCATGTCCCACGGGTCGTGGGCCGAGTTCCGCTGCCAGAAGGTGCTCAGCAGGTCGGCGGCGGCATCGCCCGGCTGGCCGGGACCGTCGGCCCCGGCCAGCAGGCCGTACCAGGCCAGCGCCGCGCAGATCGCGCCGCCCGACGTGCCGCTGATGGCCACCAGCTCGAAATCCCGGTCCAGGCCGTGATCACGCAGGATCCTGCTCAGCGCGCCGGCGGTGAACGCGGTCTGGCTGCCGCCTCCCTGGCACGCGATGGCGACCTTGGTGGCAACTGGGTCGAGCATGGAGTCCCCCACTGCTTTCTTGATCACGCCGGTCGGCGGGCGCTGAGACCCGTCTGCCGGATCTCACCGCCGGCCGGCCAGGCCCGGACCCGCGCTACTCCGCGGCCCGGTCCGGTGTGTCATGCGGCAGCGTGGCCAGCAGTTGCCGGCCCCACTGCTTGGCCCGGTCGAGCTCCCCGTCGACCAACGGCCCCTTGGTGCCGTGCACGTAGAAGCTCTCGGCCGGCGCCACTGTCCGGCAACCGATGTGCCTGAGCCGGCGCTGCGCTGCATGCGCGGCCGAGCCGGGCACCCGTGGCTTGTTGATCCTGGTGTCGAACGCCACCGCAGGTACATCGAGTTCGACGTGCACCGCGTCGAGCCATTCCCGCAGCCCGTCGCCGCCCGGACACCACTCCGGCGCCCTCCGACTTCGTCAGCGCGTCATCCCTGGTCGCCGGGCGGCTCATCCCGAACGCGTGGGTCGGCCCGCCGACCACCAGCAGATCGACGTCGGGATCGACGGAGGCCGGAGCCTGACCGACCTCGACCACGTTCACGGCCATTTCCCCCGACAGACCCGCAGCGACTGCCTCCGCGATCGCCTGGCTGTCGCCGAACATCGACTCGTACACCACGAGCGCTTGCATGTGCCTCGACTCCCTCGTCACCCGGTACCGGCTCCGTCCATGGTTGGCGCGGGTCGAAACGCCCGTACAGAGCCAAAGGTCCTGGCCAGCACGTGTGCCTGAGCACGCCCAGGGTGAGCTGCGTCTCGTTCTGTCCGACGCCCGATGAAGACTTGCGAATGTATGCAAGTGTTGAACCCATGCGTACCGACGCCGGTGAGGGTGCATGAGCGCGCCGCTCTACCAGGTCAAGGCCGAGTTCTTCAAGACGCTCGGCCACCCCGCCCGTATCCGGGTGCTGGAACTGCTGGGTCAGCGCGAACACGCCGTGTCCGAACTGTTGCCCGAGGTCGGGATCGAGCCCACCAACCTGTCCCAGCAGCTGGCGGTGCTGCGCCGCGCCGGCCTGGTGGTCTCCCGCAAGGAGGGGTCATCGGTCTACTACTCCCTGACCAGTCCCGAGATCGCCGAGTTGCTGGCGGTTGCCCGGGTCATCCTCACCGAGGTGATCTCCGGGCAACTGGGTCTGCTGGCGGACCTGCGCAGTCCGGTCGCCCCCGCCGCGCCGGTCGAGTAGCGGGGAGAACACGGTGTTGAGTCTGTGGCGCAAGATCCGCGCGGTGGGCCGGGTGGCCGAACCCGCGCCGGCCGCTCCGATCGAGCAGGCCCCCGCGGCAGGCGCAAAGACCATCAAAGAGCTCGGCGGCTCGGTACAGATCAGGCACGTGGACGCCGGCTCCTGCAACGGCTGCGAGATAGAGATCGCGTCCGCGTTCGGGCCCGTCTATGACGCCGAACGGTACGGCGCGCGACTGGTGGCCTCGCCCCGGCACGCGGACGCGCTGCTGGTCACCGGTGCCGTCACGCTGAACATGGCCGAGCCGCTGCGCCGCACCTACCAGGCGGTGCCCGGTCCGAAACTCGTTGTCGCCGTTGGTGACTGCGCCCGCAACTGCGGAGTTTTCCGCAATGCCTACGGGGTCGCCGGAGCGGTCGGCGACATCGTGCCGGTGGACCTGGAGATCTCCGGCTGCCCGCCACGCCCCGAGGCGATCGTCGAGGCCCTGCGCCGACTGACCGGCCGGTGACGGGAATGAACCGGTGGCAGGAATGAACAGCCGTGCAGGCCGGCCTGCTGACGGCGGTGACCTTCGGACTGCTCGGTGCGCTGGCCGGCCTGCTCGTCGCCCGGCCAGCCCGGTCGGCGCTGGTCGGCGCGGGCATCGCGGTCAGCGGTGCAGGCGCCGTGGTCGCCGGGATCGCGGCGATGACCGGCCAGGTCGCTGCGTTCGCGGCGCCGGACGTGCTGCCGCTGTCCGGGGTGGTCTTCGCGCTCGATCCGCTTGGCGGGGCGTTCCTGGCTGTGACGGGCGGGGTGGCCGTCGCAACCGGCATCTACGGGATCGGCTACTGCAGGGCGGGCCTGGACGGGCGGCTGGTGCAGACCATGCTGCCGCTGTTCGTGCTGGCGATGATGCTGGTGCCGGCCGCGGCCAGCGTCGGCACGTTCCTGCTGTGCTGGGAACTGATGGCGCTGACATCGCTGCTGCTGGTGCTCGCCGAGCATCGCCGGCGGCCTGACGTTGCCTCGGCCGGCGCGCTGGTACGCGGTGATGACGCACCTGGGCCTGGTGGCCATCCTGATCGGCTTCTTGCTGTTCGCCGCGCAGGCCGCCGATGGCACCTTCGCCGCGCTACGACTTGCGGGACACCATCTTTCGCCCGGCGCGGCGGCCCTGATCTTCCTGCTCGTGCTCATCGGTTTCGGTTCCAAGGCCGGCATCGTGCCGCTGCACGCCTGGCTGCCGCGGGCGCATCCGGAGGCGCCCAGCAACGTGTCCGCGTCTGATGTCCGCGGCCATGGTGAACCTCGGCGTGTACGGGATCGTCCGGGTCGGCTTCGACCTGCTGGGCGGCGGCGCCGCGTGGTGGTGGCTGGTCGTGCTCGCGCTCGGCGCGCTGTCCGCGGTCTACGGCATTCTGCAGGCCGCGATCGGCACCGACCTGAAACGCCTGTTGGGGCACTCAACCACCGAGAACATGGGGATCGTGCTGGTCGGTGTCGGCGCGGCCGGCCTGTTCAGCGCGTCCGGCGACCTGACGCTGGCCGGGCTGGCGATGGCCGCGGCGCTGCTGCACATCGTCAACCACGCGGCCTTCAAGACGCTGCTGTTCCAATCGGCGGGGTCGGTGGTGCATGCCACCGGGCGCCGCGATCTCGATGACCTTGGCGGGCTCCGCGACGGGATGCCGCGCACCACAGCGGCTTTCGGCATCGGTGCATTGTCCGCGTCTGCGCTGCCGCCGGGCGCGGCGTTCGTCAGCGAATGGCTGCTGCTGCAGGCACTCATCCACGGGTTGCCGGCCGGGGTGTCGGCCACCATCGTCATGCCACTCGCGGTCGCTGCCGTGGCACTCACCGCGGGGTTGGCGGTGGCGACCTTCGTCAAGGCTTTCGGCGTCGGCTTCCTGGCCAGGCCGCGGAGCCCGGAGGCGGCTGCCGCACACGAGAGCCCGCCCAGCATGCTCGCCGGGATGGGTCTGGCCGCCGCGGCCTGCGTCGGCCTGGCGTTGCTGCCGACGCTGGTGCTGCCCACCATCGGAGCTGTCGCCGGCGGCGTGGTCGGATCCGGGGATCCGGTGACGGTGACCGCGACCACCATTGCGCTGACCGATTTCGCCGGGTCGCTGTCCCCGCTGCTGCTGACCGTCGCGCTGGTGATCGGACTGGTCGGCACGCTGGCCGCCGCGCGCGGCCTCGCCACCCGGCGGGCCGCCCGCGAGGCCCGGCTCTGGGACTGCGGTGCAGGCCCGCTGTCCGCGCGGATGGAATACACCGCAACGTCTTTCGCCGAACCGCTGCAGCGGGTGTTCGACGACGTGGTGCAGGCCGAGCAGGACGTCGACGTCACCCATCACCGGGAGTCGGCCTACCTGGTCGAGGCGATCGAGTACCACCGCCGGGTTCCCGACCGGATCGAACGGCGGCTGTACGACCCGGTGCTCGCGGTGATGGCGGTGTGGGGCCGGGTGGGCCGCCGGCTCGCCCCGGGCAGCGTGCACCGGTATCTGGGCTACGGCTTCTACTCGCTGTGCGCCCTGCTGATCCTGCTGGTCGTGACCCGATGACCGCGCCCACCGTCTACGGCACGGTCGGGGTCGCCCTCCAGCTGCTGATCGTCATCGGGCTGTCGCCGCTGCTCATCGGGTTGATGCGGCAGATCCGGGCCCGGCTGGAAGGTCGGGCCGGGCCGGGTATCGGCCAGCCCTGGCGGGACCTGCGCAAGCTGATGCGCAAGCAACGGACCTCGCCGCGGGGCACCAGCGAGGTGTTCCGGGTGGCGCCGCTGTTGCTGGTGGCGACCTGCCTAGTGGTCGCGGCGGTGGCTCCGTTCGTCACCACGGCGTCCGCGCTGGACCCGGTCGCCGACCTGTTCGCGGTGGTCGCGTTGCTGACCCTGGGCACCGTGGCGCTCGCGCTGGCCGGGCTGGACACCGGCACCGCGTTCGGTGGGATGGGCGCCAGCCGGGAAACGACGATCATCGCGCTGGTCGAGCCGACGATGCTGGTGGCGATCTTCGCGCTGTCCGTGCCGGCCGGGTCGACCAATCTGGCCGCGATCGTCACCTCCGGCCTTGACGACCCCGCGCAGGTGTTCTCCCCGGTCAGCCTGCTGGCCGCGGTCGCGTTGATCGTGGTGATCATCGCCGAGACCGGCCGGCTGCCGGTGGACAACCCGTCCACCCACCTGGAGCTGACGATGGTGCACGAGGCGATGGTGCTGGAGTACTCGGGCCCGGACCTGGCGATGGTCGAGCTGGCCTCCGCGATGCGGCTGACCGTGTTCCTCGGGTTGCTGGCCAACCTGTTCGTCCCGTGGGGCATCGCGACCTCCGGATCGCCGGCGATGATCGCGATCGGGGTGGTCGCCTTCGTCGGAAAGGTCGCCATGCTCGGCGCCGCCCTGGCGGCCGGCGAGGTCTTCCTGGCCAAGCTGCGGCTGTTCCGGGTGCCCGAATTGCTCGCCGGTTCCTTCGTCCTGGGGCTGCTCGCCGTGGCTGCCTCGTTCTTCCTCGCATGAGTACAGCGCTGTACACCCAGTTGCTGAACCTGGTGGCGGGCGCGTTCCTGCTCACCGCGGTGCTGATTCTGTGGCGGCGGGAACTGACCGCGATCATCGACGTGTTCGCGTTGCAGGGAGTGGCGCTGGCAGCGCTGGTCGGCATCATCGCGGTCGCCGAGGGGTCCGCCGAGTTGGGTGCCGTGGCGTTGGGCGTGCTGGTCCTGCGGGCCGGTGTGCTGCCGTGGATGCTCCGGCGCGCCGCGGCGGCCGCCGGGGTGGTCCAGCGGGAGACCAAGCCGCTGGTGAACGTGGTCACCTCGCTGCTGGCCGCGGCCGCGCTGACCCTGCTGGCCTACGCCGTCTCGCAGCCGCTGGTGGAGCTGGCGCCCTCGCCGGCAACGCATGCCATCCCGGTCGGCATGGCCGTGGTGCTCATCGGCTTCTTCGTGCTGGTCACCCGACGCCTGGCGCTGTCCCAGCTGGTCGGATTCCTGTTGCTGGACAACGGGATCACCGCGGTCGGGTTCCTCACCGCGACCGGCGTCGGGCTGATCGTGGAGCTCGGCGTGTCGCTGGATGTGCTGCTGGTCGTGCTGGTGCTGCAGGTGCTGAAGACCCGGATGCGCGACGCGTTCGGCGCCACCGACCTCGACGAGCTGCGGGAGTTGCACGACTGATGACGAACTCGCCGCTCTTGGAGTCGACCCTGTTCGACTGGCCGGCCTGGCTGATGGTTGCCCCGGTTGTCGTGCCATTGATCGGAGCCTTGGTCTACGGGCTGCTCGGCTGGCGGTCGAGCACCCGCTGGGTCGGTGCGATCAGCGCGGCCTGCGTGCTGGGTGCCGCGCTCGCGATCGGGGCCGGGGTGCTGGCCTCCGGTCCACAGGTCGCCTTCTTCGCGCTGCTGCGGGTGGACGCCCTCAGTGCCTTCCTGTTGATCGTGATCGGCGCAGTGGCGCTGGTCAGCGCCGTGGCCACCCCCGGCTACCTCGCCGTCGAGGTCGAGGCCGGGCGCGCCGACGAGCGGGATTGCCGGCACATGGTGCTGCTGGTGCAGCTCTTCCTTGCCCTGATGGCGCTGGCGGTACTCGCCGCGGGGCTGGGCGTGCTGTGGGTGGCGATGGAGGCGACCACCATCGTCACCGCGTTCCTCGTCGGCCAGCGGCGGGGTCGTGCGGCGGTGGAGGCCGCGTGGAAATACGTGGTGATCTGCTCGACCGGGATCGCGCTGGCGCTGCTCGGGACGTTCCTGTTGAACTTCGCCGCGCAGCACACCTCGACGCCGCCGGCCGGGCTGGACTGGGTCGACCTGGTCGCCGCCGCGCCGAATCTCGATCCCGGCGTCACCCGGATCGCGGCGGCGTTGCTGATCGTCGGGTTCGGCACCAAGGCCGGCCTGGCCCCGCTGCACGCCTGGCTCCCGGACGCGCACAGCCAGGCGCCCGCTCCGGTGTCGGCGCTGATGTCCGGGGTGCTGATCTCCGTCGCGTTCTACGCCGTGCTGCGGGTGAAGGTGATCGCCGATGCGGCGCTCGGGCCCGAGTTCGCCCGCGCCTTGCTGGTGGTGCTGGCGCTGGCGTCGATGGCGCTGGCCGCTTCGTTGCTGCTGGCCCAGCGCGACTACAAACGCATGCTGGCCTATTCCAGCATCGAGAACATGGGCCTGATGGCACTGGGCGCGGCGATCGGCAGTCCGCTTGCCATCGCCGCCGTGCTCTTACACATCCTCGGGCACGGACTGGCCAAGAGCACGCTGTTCCTGGGCGCCGGCCGCATCCTGCAGGTCTCCGGAACCAGCAGGATCGACCAGGTCCGAGGCCTGGCCGCGCGGGAACCGTTGCTGGCCGGGTGTTTCGGCTTCGGTGTGCTGGCCATCATCGCGTTCCCGCCGTTCGCGTTGTTCGCCAGCGAGCTGGGCATCGCCAGAGCCGGTTTCGACGCGGGGATGGACTGGCAGTTGGCGACCGCGCTGCTGCTGGTGCTGGTGATCGCCGCCGCGCTGGTCAACCACACCAGCCGGATGCTGCTCGGCGCGCCGGTCGGCGGCGACCCGGAACGAGTCGAGGAACAGGCGCCGCCATCGGTACTGCACCCCGTGAGGCACTCTCGAAGCCGACCGACTCGGCCCGGCGCGGGGCACCGGTCGGGCTTCTGTCGCGGTGCGCGCGCCGGTCGTCATCGATGCCGCGACCGGGCTGCCGCGGCGCGCCCGTCCGGGGGCCGAGATCTACGCCATGGGAGGCGCTTTGCTCACCTGCGCCGTGCTGGGCTTGACCCTGGGGCCGCTGGAACCGTTACTGGCCCAGGCCACCGCGATCATCACGAGGACGCCATGACGCCGCCGGTGACCAGCGCCGAGCTGACCGGTTCGGGCGCAGTGCACCTGGACCCGCTGGCCGGCGGCGCAGCCGGTGGGGTACCACCGGGTGGCCCTGACCGTTTCCGCCGACGAGCTCGCCACTCACGCACAATCGTTGTTGGACAGGGGTTTCCGGATCGCCCTGGTGGCCGGCCAGGACGGTTCGAACGTTGCCGCCGCGGCCGGACAGGCCGGCACCGAGGACATGCGGGTGGTGTACCTGTTCACCCATCCCGCCACCGACGAGCGCGTCGAGCTGCAACTGCGCTGCGACCCGGCCGATCCTCACGTGCCGAGCCTGGCCGGGCTGTCGTTCGCCGCCGGCCGCTTCGAACGCGAGATGCGTGACCTGTTCGGCATCGTCCCGGACGATCACCCGATGCCGAGCCGGCTGGTCCGCCATTTCCACTGGCCGACCGGGTGGCACCCGATGCTCGCCGGGGCCGGCGAACCACCGCCGTTCGGTGACGTGGACGGACCGTTCGGCTTCCGGATCGTGGAAGGCACCGGCGTGTACGAGATCCCGGTCGGCCCGGTGCACGCCGGCATGATCGGCCCGGGCCATTTCCGGTTCTCTGTCGTCGGCGAGACCATCCTGAACCTGAAGGTGCGCTTGTGGTTCGTGCACCGCGGCATCGAGAAGCTCTTCGAGGGAAGACCTCCCGTGCAGGCGATCGAACTGGCCGAGCGGATCAGCGGGGACACCTCGGTCGGGCATGCCCTGGCGTATCTGCCAGGCCGTCGAGGATGCCTGCGGCACAGAGGTTTCCGTGGCCGATCGACAGGTGCGGGCCATGCTGCTCGAGCTGGAGCGGATGTACAACCACGTCACCGACATCGGCGCACTGTGCAACGACGTCGGGCATTCGATCCTGAACAACCAGGCGCAACGGGTGAAAGAGGACCTGCTCCGGATCAATGATCAGGTCACCGGCAGCCGACTGCTGCGCGGCGGCGTACGGCTGGGCGGGGTCGAAGTGCTGGAGCTGCCAGACCCGCAACGGCTGGCCGCCATCGCAGCCGACATCGGCGAGATCGCCGCCCTGGCAGTGGGTCACAGCGTGGTTCGCGACAGGTTCGCCGGCACGGCTGTGCTGACCCGCCAGCAGGCCACCGATCTGGGGACGCTGGGCTACGTCGCCAGGGCGAGCGGACTGACGGTCGACGCCCGGCGCGATCACCCGGTGCCGGGGGTGCCGCGTCCCGCCCGCCGGGCCACGGACCACCGACGGTGACGTGCTGTCCCGATTCCTGATGCGCGTCGAGGAGATCGAGGAGTCGGTTGCCCTCATCACCGATCTCGTCGCCGGGGCGCGGACGGCGTCCCGGCAGGATGCCGGATCCGCCGAGGAGCCACTCCGCCAGACGGGTTCGGGCGTCGGCATCGTCGAGGGCTGGCGCGGCACCATCGTGCACCGGGTGGAGATCAGCGCCGGGCTGCTGACCAGGGTCAAGGTCGTCGACCCGTCGTTCTTCAACTGGCCCGCCCTGCCGGTCGCCATGGCGGACACGATCGTCCCCGACTTCCCCTTGGCCAACAAGAGTTTCAACCTGTCGTACGCCGGGAACGATCTCTGACCCGGGAGGCGCGGGCCCCGCCAGGGTCAGGAGGCGGGTGGGTCGTCGTGCCCGGCGGCCTCGGCGGCGTCGGCCTCCTCCTTGGTGTGATGCACGACCCCGTCGGCGTGATCCGGCGGACCGTAGACCGTGTACAGCACCAACGGATTCGCCCCGGTGTTGACGAAGTTGTGCTCGGTCCCGGCCGGCACGATCACCAGGTCGCCCTGCGTGACGGCCCTGCGGTCGCCGCCCACCGTCGCCTCACCCGTCCCGCTGACGAACGTCAGGATCTGGTCGTTGTGATCGTGCGTCTCCAACCCGATCTCGCCGCCGGGCGGGATCGTCATGATCACCAACTGGGTGTGCTTGCCCGTCCAGAGCACCCGGCGGAAGTCCGCGCTGCTCTCGGCGACGGTGGCAATGGCGAAATGGGGCATGGTGGTCATGATGTATTCCTTTTCTCGGGAACGGCGGGGTCGGACGGATGGACGATCTCTCGCCCGGTGATCCCGTAGGTGGTGATGCGCACCCAGAAGGGGCGATCGCTGCGATCGGCCCACGGTTCGACGCCGAATTCGTTCAGCCGGGCAATCTCCCGCTCGTCCTCGACCGTCTCCGCTACCCCGCGAACGACCACGCTCCAGCCGCTGCGCATGGTCGGCTCGAAGCCGTCGACCTCGAACGCGACGGACGAGCCGCTGTCTGCAGCAAGGAGTTTCGAGCCAGCGTTGGACCGGAAGACAACCGCGTCGCCGTCCAGCGCATGGTTCACCGGGAGGATCAACGGATCGCCGTTGGAGACGAATGCGATGCGTCCGACCGGTGTCCGGGCGATCCGGTCGAAGCATTCCCGGGTCGAGAGCACGCCGAGACCGGAGTGGTCCAGCGGCAACGGCGGTTGGGTCATTCCAGGCTCCTGAGTCGATCATTGCGTCGCCGGTCCGAGGTGCGGGCGGGGCCGACCACCTTCAACATTCGCACTCCGGGCGGCGCTCCGCCGACCGAGAAGGAGTGCGTTCAACCTCACGGTCACCCGACTCGGCCTGCGATTCACTCTCGTCAGTCCACACATCGCCGACCAGAGCCGAAGGTCCCGCCAGCCGACGGGGTGCCGCGGGTCACCACCACAACCCGTGACAGGGCGCCCGTCGGCTGCTACTGTCCGTCGCAAGGTCATGAGTGCCAGCAGATAGCCCCGGCTTGCTGGCCGGCAACCCTCCTCCGCGGTGGGGTGCCCCGGGTGAAGACCTGGCCGGGCGCGAGGTGCGCCTGGCAAGCGCGGGCCTCAGGTCACCCTGTCGGTCCGATGGACCGTAGGGGAACTCGAATGACCATCCTTCTCGAACGTCCCGACCTGATCTCGGCACTGGCGCCCCGCGTCACGCCCAGGCGTCCCGACCTGACCTTCCGGTCGGCTCCGCGACGTGACGGCGTCTCCCACCCGCATGCGCCGAACCTCGAGATCGTCGGCGCGGAAACACTTGTCCCGCTGGTCGGCGGTGGCCGCATTTCGTACGCCAACCTCGACCACGGTGCGTCGGCGCCGGCGCTGCGTGCCGTGCAGGACACCGTCGACCGGCTGCTGGGCAGCTACGCCAGCGTGCACCGCGGCGCCGGCTGGAACTCCAGGGTCTGCACCGAGCTCTACGAGGGCGCCCGCGAACCGGTGCGGTCGTTCGTCGGCGGCCGCGCGGACGACGCGGTGATCTTCACCCGGAACACCACCGACTCGCTCAACCTGCTGGCTCACTGCCTGCCGCCGCGCACCACGGTCGTCGTGTTCGAGACCGAACATCACGCCGCGCTGCTGCCATGGCCCGCCGACCGCACCGTGCGGCTGGCCGGCGCCGCGCGACGCCGCGGCTGGCCGTCGAGGCGGTCGATCATGCCCTCCGCCGGCGGCCGGCCGGCCCGGCGCTGCTGGTGATCACCGGCGCATCCAATGTCACCGGTGAGCTGTGGCCGGTTGCCGAACTCGCGAGGATCGCCAGGGCGCGCGGCGCCAGGGTGGCGTTGGACGCGGCGCAACTCGCGCCGCACCGGCCGTTCTCGATCGACGAGCTGGGCGTTGACTACGTTGCCCTGTCCGGCCACAAGCTGTACGCCCCGTACGGTGCGGGCGCGCTGGTCGGCCGCCGGGATTGGCTGGAGCAGGCGGCGCCGTACCTGGTCGGCGGCGGCGCGACGGCGTCCGTCACCGATGACGAGACCACGTACAAGCCGGTCCCCGATCGCCACGAGGCCGGGTCGCCGAACGTCGTCGGCGCCGTCGCCCTGGCCACCGCATGCCATGTGCTGGCCGGCGCCGACCGCACCCAGCTGGCCCACACCGAGGCGTCGTTGACCGACAGCTTGCGGCAGGGTCTGGCGGACATCCCCGGGGTCACCGTGCACTCGCTGTTCGGCGGTGCGGTCGACAGCATCGGCGTGGTGACGTTCACCATCGCCGGTCAGACACCGGCGGTGGTGGCGGCGGCGCTGTCCGCCGAGCACGGCATCGGGGTCCGCGACGGGGCGTTCTGCGCTCACCCGCTGGTCCGGCACCTGCTCGGCGCTGCGGGCTGCGCGGTCGAAGAAGGCACGGCGGGCCAGGCCCTGCGCGCATCGGTCGGCCTGGGAACGACAAGCGAACACGTGACCCGGCTGGTCACCGCGGTGGCATCGATCGTCGACCGTGGACCCCGGCGTGCGTACGCCACCGTCGACGGGCGGCCAGCGCCGATCGGTGACGATCGGGTGCGTGCCGAGCATCGCGCCCTGGCAGCGGTAGATCGCTACGCGACAGCGTCGGGAGCAGACAGCGGCGCGAAGCGTCGAGACTGAAACAGCCGGCCCGCCCTCGCATATCGAGGGTGGGCCGGCTGCCGTGTCGTGCCGGTCGACCGGCGGATCAGGCCCGGTGCCGTCCCGGACCCGTCGTCGCCCGCTGGCGGTCGGCCGGGATGGTGGCGAACCCGCGCAGACCGCTGTGCGCGCCGTTACCGACAGCGGTGTGCGTGGTCCCGTTCGACGAGGCACCGTTCGTGCCGCCGTTCGAGGCGGCTGCCATTCGAGGTGGAGCCGTTCGAGGCGCCGTTCGAGATGCGCCGTTCGACGAGGCACCGTTCGCGAGACCGTTCGATGCGGCACCGTTCGAGGCGCCGCCACCGAGGCCGACACCAGCTCGGACTCGGGTTCGGCGGCATGCCGGCCGTCCCCGTCGGCCACCGGCTCCGCGGTCGCCGCCAGCGCTTCCGCGCTGAGCGCCGCGTCTTCCTGAGCCTGCTCCTCCAGCCGCTCGTCCAGCGCGGACTTGGTGCGCAGCGGCAGCTCCTTCATCATCAGGACCAGCACGAAGGCCACCACCATGATGATGCCGCCGATGATGTACACCAGGTGCGTCGAGTCGACGTAGCCCACCTGGAACGGCCGGGCGATGTTCGGGTCCAGGGTGTTCAGGAACGACGAGTCGGTGCCGAGGGCGTCACCGATCGACGCGCCGGCCGCGGCGTTGCCCTGCGAGGCGGCGACCAGGCTCTGGGCGACCGCGTGGCTCGGGCTGTTCGGGTCCTGCGCCGGCGGCGGCGACGGCCTGCTGGAACGCCGGCGTGACCGACGCGGACTGCAACGCGCCCTGGATCTTGTCCGGCAGCGAGTTGAACAGCAGCGACAGGAACACCGCGACACCCAGGGTGCCGCCCAGCTGCCGGAAGAACGTGGCCGACGAGGTGGCCACGCCCATGTCCTTGGCCGGGACGGTGTTCTGCACGGCGATCAGCATGGTCTGCATGCACAGGCCCAGGCCCGGCGCCGATCATCAGGAAGTAGATGTCCAGCGTCCAGTACGGGCGTGTCGACGGTGACCGTCAGCATCAGGAAGAAGGTCAACGCCAGGATCGCGGTGCCGAACATCGGGAAGATCTTGTACCGACCGGTCTTCATGGTCAGCTGGCCGGACAGCACGGAGCCGCCCATGATGCCGATCATCATCGGGATCAACAGCAGGCCCGACTCGGTCGGCGTCGCACCCTTCACCAGCTGCAGGTACAGCGGCAGCGTGCTCAGCGCACCGAACATGCCAAGACCGATCAGCACGTTCACGCTCAGCCCGATGCTGAACACCCGGCTGTTGAACAGCCGCATCGGGATCAGCGCCTCGTCCTTCATCCGCTTCTCGATCAGGATGAACGCGACCACGCCGGCGATGCCCAGCGCGACCAGACCGATGACGGCAGCCGAGGTCCAGCCCCATTCGCGGCCCTGCTCGGCGACGATCAGCAACGGCACCAGGCCGACGATCAGCGCGGCAGCGCCCCACCAGTCGATGCGGTGGTCGTGCCGCATGTGCGGGATGTGCAGCACCTTGGCCACGATGATCAGCGCGATGATGCCGATCGGCACGTTCACCAGGAACACCCAGCGCCACCCGACGATGCCCAGGATCGTGCTGGTGCCGGCGAAGAAGCCGCCGACCAGCGGTCCGACCACCGACGACATACCGAAGACGGCCAGGAAGTAGCCCTGGTACTTGGCCCGCTCACGGGGCGGCGCGATGTCGGCCAGGATGGCCAGCGCCATGGAGAACAGACCGCCGGCGCCGATGCCCTGCACCGCGCGGAACGCGGCCAGCTCGTACATCGAGGTGGCGAACGTGCACAGGATCGAGCCGAAGATGAAGATGCTGATCGCGGTGAGGAACATCGGCCGGCGCCCGTAGATGTCGGACAGCTTGCCGTACAGCGGGGTGGTGACCGTCGAGGTGATCAGGTAGGCGGTGGTGACCCACGCCTGGGCCGACAGGCCGTGCAGGTCGTCGGCGATGGTGCGGATCGACGTGGAGACGATCGTCTGGTCGAGCGCGGCCAGCAACATGCCGGCCATCAATCCCAGCAGGATCGTCTGAATTTGCTTGTGCGTCAGTCCGGCCGGTGACGACACTGCCGGTGATGCTTCGGTCGACATCAGTGGCCTTCCTTCCTATGGTGGTGGGCCCCGTGGGCGGGGCCGTCATGGTGACGGGGGCTGTCGGCGGAACGCAGCATGATCGAGACGATCTCGTCCCGCCGCTCCTCCACCCCGTCGGTGTATTTGCGCAGCAGCCGCAGCAGGTTCTCCCGGTCTTCGGCCGGCCAGTCCTGCAGCACCGGCATGACCGTTTCACCGCGGCGTCGCTCCTGCTCGCGGACCCGCTGCGCGCCGAGCTCCGTGGGAACCAGGATCGACGCGCGGCCGTCGGCCGGGATCGGCCCTTCGTTCGATGAGACCGGATTTGACCAGCGATGACACCTGGCGGGACACCGTCGAGGGATCGCGCACAGGTACTCGGCCAGGTCGCTGGCCCGGCTCGGACCCAGGTGCGCGAGTTTCAGCAGCAGGAACAGCGGTGACGGCTCGCCGTCCGAGGTCAGCCTTGATTTGATGCTGCCGTACAGGCGGACCAGCTGGGTGACGACCGACCCGATCTCGCCGGCCTGGTCGTACTCGCGGCGATCGATGCGCGTCTGGTGGTGGATCGGCGCGACGGTGTCTGGTCTGATCAAGTGGCGGCGTGCTGGCCGGCGTCTCCAGCGGCGACGCACCGGCGTCCGTCATCGACGGCGGCGGCAGGGGCGTGCGTCATGGATTCACCTCCGTGGTGTGGGATGTCATGCGGGGACGGGCAGCTGATGCGCCGGCGAAGTAGTTGATTGCGTTATACATCTAGTTGCCGTACGCAAGCATGCACCCGCTCGCCCCATGGCAAGGCTCCGGCCGTGGTGGCCTCGATCACCACCTGACGCGAAGGGGTCCGAACCCTTGTCAGGTGTTCCCCTCGCCCCAGGAACCGGCCGGAAGCGCCCTGGGCCCAAGCCCGCTACCCTGGCCCGCGCCCGCCGAACCCTGGGACATGCGTACGAATGTGACGCGAACGTGCTGAAATAGGGCCGTTCGACCCATCCGTGAGATGTGCTCGGGCTCGAAGAATGGGGCCCAGGACGACCACCGCACGACCACGATCCGACCATCGCGCGGGGGCGTGGAAGCCCGTGGTCCCGATCTCGGCGGCAAGGCCGGGTGACGGACCTCGTTCACCGAGCGGGCCCGAGGCCCTGGAACGGAGGAGTCGTGTTCAAGAAGATCATGTGGGCGACGGACAGGTCGCCGACCACGGAGCGAGTGCTGCCGCTGGCGAGGGAACTGGCCGAGAGCAACGGCGCGAAGCTGATCGTCACGCACGTGGAGAAGATCACCACCATCGCCGGCAAGCCGGTCTTCAACGACAGCACCGCACGTTGGACGCTGACCTGCGCAGGATGGTCGACGGACTGATCGGGGCCGGCGTGGACGCCGAGTTGCTGGAAGCGGAGGCCCACAAGGGCAGCACCGCCCACCGGTTCGTCGAACTGGCCAAGGACGCCGACGCGGATCTGATCATGCTCGGCAGTCACGGCAAGGGCTCGCTGGCCGGTGTGTTCCTCGGCAGCTTCGCGCACGACCTGCTGAAGATCGCGCCTTGCCCGGTTCTCGTCGTGCCCTGGACGCACCCGGACATCTGACGAATGCTTCTGACGAAACGCCAAAAGGTGCGGCGCCGGACATCACCGGCACCGCACCGAGTCGGGCTTGCCCACCGTCAGCCGAACGATCGGTATGGTCCATGTGATGCGGTGAGCGGGCGGGTCGAAGTTGATCAACCGGCGCGAGCGGCCTGCACAACTGTGAGGATCTCGTCAGCGACCAACGCCGGCTCATTACCTGGGACATTGTGTCCACTGGTCACGATGATCTGCTTTGCCTGCGGACTCAGCACCAGCCAGCCCTGTTGGTCTTCGACATTGGTGCGCCCTCCTCGTCAAAGGGGTAAGCGCCGTAGTCGTGTGGTGATGACCGTAATCGGAATATCCCGGACGAGGTGGCGATTGTTACATGCATCGTTCTCGATCGTGGCGTAATCACGACGCTCAACATTGTCTTGAGCATCGCACTTGGTTCCTGGTGGGGCCTTTTCTGGATTGATGGCTTTCGGGGTTTCCACCAAAACGATACGAGCGACCTCCGTGGGGTGTTCGTAGGCGAAACCAGCAATCAGAAATCCACCGCCAGACTGTGCCGACAGGCACATATGGACCCTCTTTCCCCAAACCTTTCAAGACCGCTTCGAGATCGCCCCGCAGGTCTTTCATCTCACGACAGCCAACCGGATCAGCGCTCACGCCGGTGCCCAGACGATCGTAGCTGCATGTCTGGTTTGCTCGGCCACGGTCGGAGCAAAGCGGGACCATTGTGTGTGGTCAGCCTCATCACCGCTCTCCAGCAGGACGGTGGGTGAACCCGCCCCGGCGCACATCCGCATAGATCGCTCGGCTGCCGCCGATGTCGACCTTGCGCGAGACCGTTGGAGGTGCCGGTGATCCGGACGCTGCCACGGCCGAATCCGCGGAACCTGACGTACCAGAACTGCTGTCGGTGTTTGCCGTGCTACCGCACCCGGAGAGTAGGAGTACCAGGGCAACGAACGACAGCGAGCAAGAATAGTTGTCCTGAATGCGTCAGGCCTCGACGGCTGAGCCAGAACAAGCCCGATCAATTCATCCGGTGCATCCAGGCTCAGCTGACCTCGACGGCAAGTTCGTAGATCTCCTGCGTCGGGTGTCCGGCTCGCTGGTGAATGCGCATGACGGCCTCTTTCGTGGGCCCGCTGGACAGGCAGAACACCTTGCCCGCGGCGGGATCCAGCCAGGCGTGCTCGAACGTCACTTCCTCCTCGGCCTGAATCTCGAGATCCTGGCAATGCGCGGCGGCGAGCTGTTCCCGGCTCACGCCGACGAATCCGTCGTGCACATCCATGTACCTGGGCATCTGACGCTCCTTTGTTCGGAACGGTTTTCGATCGCCGACCGGCGCGGTCATCCGATCAGCCAGCGCTGTGCAGTGCTTTTCGCGGCCTTCATTGCTCGGGGCGATACCCCGAGCAGAGCAGGCGAATCCAGGTGATTTGAGTGCCGTCCGAGCTGTAGTACGCCTGCTGTTCGACGACGAAGTCCTGCCCGTCACGGCGCACCCCCACCCGGTACGTCACGTGCTCCCGGTCGGCGACCTGCCCGGTGCCGACCGACCGCAGTTCACGAATGTCATCGTTCGGGCCGAACCAGACCCCGAGAATGATGTCGCCGACGGCCTCGTCGGGCGTGGACGCCTGCCAGTGCCGCCCGGGGGTGAACGCCTGGAAGTCGACCGGCGAGGCGAAGAGTGACTTCATCCGCTCGACGTCCTTCGCCGCGAGTGCGTGCGCGAACTGCTCACCGAGGGTGGTTCGCATCATTCCCCTTTCAGGAGCTGAACGTTTCGGTAGCCGACGTCTTGATGGTGCTCGCCGGGATTGCTCCTGCGCATGGGGCGAGCGCCTCATCTGTGCGTCCGCGGCGCGAGATCGGCCGCCAGCAGCGGAGCATCGCCCCCGTCCCTTGCTGTGCATCCCCTTTGTTTCCCCTTCACGGGCACCGCTTGTGGCAGCGTGGATGGTGTGAATACCGGCGACAGCGCTGGTCACTGCGCGACCCCGACCCGGGCCGAGGTGATCGCTGCGCTGTCGCTCGGGATCGACCTCGGGCTCGGCCAGCCGATGGAACACATGTTGCGGGCGGCGGTCATCGCGACCAGGCTGGCGACCCGGATGGGCTTGGACGACGAACAGCGGGCCATCGTCTACTACGCCGATCTGGTGGCCTGGATCGGCTGCCATGCGGATTCGCCCGAGCTGACCGCGGTGTTCCGCGACGAGATCGACTTCCGCGCCGGGACCTATGGCGTTGACCTGCGTGGTTGGCCGCGGGCGAGGTTCTTCCTGCAGCGCGCGGCCGCGGACCGACCCGCGATCGACAGCGGGCGGAACACCGTGCGGTTCATGATCTCCGGGCGCCGTCAGATGACGGACATCCTGGAGTCCCATTACGTCTCCGCCGGAGCGTTGGCGGATCGGCTGGGCCTCGGCCCAGGCGTGCGCACCGCCATCCATCACACTTTCGAACGGTGGGACGGCACGGGACTCCCCAAAGGCGTCCACGGCGAGGCCATCCCGATCGAGATGCGGATCGTGCAACTGGCCGATGTCGCGGAAGTGCACTGGCGCGAGGACGGCCCCCAGGCGGCGGTGGAGATCGTCCGCCGCCGCGGCGGGAGCCAGTTCGACCCGGACATCGTGTCGGTGTTCGACAGGTACGCCGGTGAGATCCTGGCCGAGCCTCCCGGCGACGACGCCTGGCGAGCGGCACTGGCACTCGCCCCGGAACCGGACCGCCCGCTGAGCGCGACGGACCTCGACGAACTCCTGGTGGCTCTCGGCGATTTCGTCGACCTCAAGTCCGGTTTCCGCCATGGTCATTCGCGGGCGGTCGCCGGGCTCGCCGGCGAGGCGGGCCAGTTCATCGGACTGCCCGACGACGACGTCGCCCGACTGCGTCGCGCCGGCGCGGTGCACGACCTGGGCAGGCTGGGGGTGTCCAATGCGATCTGGGACAAGACCACGCCGCTGTCCTCAGCGGAGCGGGAGCGGATACGGCTGTACCCCTACCTGACGCAGCGCATTCTGGGGCGGGTCACCGGACTGGCCGAGGTTGCCGCGCTCGCCGGCTCGCATCGCGAACTCCTCGACGGCAGCGGCTACCCGAAGGGCGTCGACGCATCGTTCCTGTCGCTGCCGTCCCGCATTCTCGCCGCCGCCGACCGATACCAGTCACTCACCGAGAGCAGGGTGCACCGGTCGGCGCTCTCACCGCAGGAGGCGGCCTCGGCCATCGACCGCGATGCGCGGGACGGCCTGCTGGATCCCGCGGCCGTCGCGGCCGTCGCGGCCGTGACCGCCGTGGCCGGGCATGCGACCAGGCGACGGACGGTCCGCGCTTCGGGTCTGACGCCCCGCGAGGAGGAAGTCCTGGCGCTGGCCGCCGTCGGGCGGTCGAGCCGGGAGATCGCCGCCGAACTGGTGATCAGCGAGAAGACCGTCCGCAACCACCTCGAGCACATCTATGCCAAGGCAGGCGTCTCGAATCGCGCCAGCGCCAGCCTGTTCGCCGTGCAGCACGGGATCGTCAGGGCCGGACCCGGGGCGGGCGGTTGAACGGCCCTGGACAACCCGGCCGACCCGGCCGCTACCCCAGCGCGGGGTACAGGGTGGACATCCGGAACCGGCGACGCCGGTGCACGACGAACACGCACACCGCCACCGCGACGATCGCGAAGCCCGCGAGTATCCCGACATCGCGCCACAGGTGGTCGGTTGGCCCGCCGGAAATGGTGATCCGCAGCGCGTCGATGAGGTACGTCATCGGGATGAAGTTGTGGATCGCGCGGAACGGCGCGGGCAGGGTCTCCACCGGATAGAGCCCGCCGGCGCTGGTCAGCTGGACCATCAGCAACACCAGGGTGATCGCGCTGCCGACCATGCCCAGCCAGGTCCGCAGCAGGTGGGCGATGGCGGTGAACGCGGCCGCGGCCAGCAGCACGACCGCCACCGACCCACCCGCATTGACCGGGTCGAGGCCCAGCCCCAGCCACACCACCGCCAGCATGATCAGCGAGCCGAGCGCCGCCATGCCGACGATGGGCAGCCAGCCGGCCACGGTGATCCGGGCCGACGACGCCCGACCGGCGAGCGCGCGGTTCGAGATCGGTCGCATCACCAGGAACACCGCGATACCGAAAACCCAGATCGCGATGCCGAAGAAGAACGGCGCCAGCCCGCGCCCGTAGTACAGCGCCGGATTGTCCACGGTGAGCTGGACATCCGCCGGGGAGGCGAGCACCTGGGCGGCGGAATCCCGCTGGTCCTGGGTGAGCGACGGCACCCGGGTGGCGGCGTCGGTGAGCCCGGTGGCCAGTTGGGTCGCCCCGTCGTTGACCTGGGTGAGACCGTCGACCAGCGTGGTCGCCCCGGTCCCCGCCGCGGTCAGCCCGTCGTTGAGCTGCTGGGCGGCGGCCTGTTGCGTGCCGATCGTGGTGTCCAGCGTCGTCGCGTCGGTCACCACGGTCCCGATCGAGGAGTCCACGGTGCTGGCCTGGGAGGACGCCGTGCTGATGCCGCTGCTGAGCGTGCCGACCCCGGTCGCCACGCTCTGGGTCTGGTCGGCGACCTGGGTGAGCTGGGTGGAAGCGTCTGAGGGAGCGCTGCCGGCAGAGTCGATGGTGTTGCCGATCGAGGTGACGGTGCCGGCCGCCTGGTTCGCCTGCCCGGCGCGTCTGGGCCAGTCGACGCCCGGTGTGTCATGGCATTGATCGTGTGCCAGCGCCTCGACGCAACGCGTTCGGATAGCTGGCCTGCGCGTTCGAGTCGTTGCCGCGCCGCAATCAACTGGCGTGTTGAGCTGGGTCACTTGAGCTGGTGATGTCAGGGCTGCGGCCTGGCTCATCTGCCGTGCCCGCCGGACTGATCTGCGGCAGCACCGGAACCACGGTGTTCAGGAACGGCACCAGGTCCGATGCGACGGCCTGGCGCATTGGACGACGCCGAATCGGCGTTCGTTGCCACGGTCCCGGATGCCGTGTCCAGCGCGTTCAGCCCGCTGACCAGCTCGGCGGACGAGGCCTGGGCGGCGGTGGCGTCGGCGACCAGCTGCCCTGAGGCGGCCTTGTCGTCGGCCAGGCCGGTGACCAGCTGAGCGGAGCCGTCGGTGGCGGTGGTGATGGCCGTGGCCAGGTCCGTCGCACCCTTCAACGACGCGGCGGTGCCGGTGGCGACCTGGTTGGCCTGATCCGCGGCGGTGGTCACGTCGCTCCGGACGGTTTCCAGATTCGTGAAGACGGTGTCGAAGTAGGCACCGATCGCCGCGTGGTTGATCGCGGATTCGAGTTGCTTTTGCACCGAGGTGGTCAGCAGACCGGTCACGTACCCGTTGGCGTCGTCGCGCTGCAGGTAGACGATCGCGCGCTGCGGATCGCTGCTGGCTCCGCTGGCCAGGTTCGCGGAGAACTCCGGCGGGATGACGACGGTCAGCTTGTAGGTGCCGTCCGCCAACCCGGCCTTCGCCTGATCGGCGTCGACGAACTGCCAGTCGAAGATCGGGTCGGCCTCCAGCTCGCTGACCAGCCGGTTCCCGGCGTCGATGGTCTTGCCGTTCTCGGTGGTGACCGGCTGGTCGAGGTTGACCACGGCCACCGGAACCTGGTCGAGCTTGCCGTAGGGGTCCCAGTTCGACCAGAGATACAGCGCGCCGTAGAGCAGCGGGAGCAGCACCAGGAACAGCAGCGCCAAGATGGGCAACGGGCCCTTGAACCGCCGGAGTTCATAGCCGGCCAGGCGGAACGTGTTGATCATCGGGCGTCCTCGGGGGCAGCTGGGTCGGCGGTGGGCGGGGCGTCCGGATCGGGACCGCCGGATTGCGGCGCATCGGCCTCCGCGCCGGCCGGCGGTGGCGGCTCGGTGGGCTGCGTGCCGGGGCGGGGCCGCTTCCGGAACCACCAGGGTTCCGACGACTTCTCAGCGGGCGGCGGAGGCGGGGGCGGGCTGAGCGGACCTGGTCCACCCAACGGCGGGGTGGACGGAGCACCCTGCTCCCGGGGATCGGGACCGGGCTCGGGCGGTGCAAACGGTCCGCCCTGCTCCCTGGGATCGGGACCGGGCTCGGGCGGTGCGAACGGTCCACCCTGCGCCCCGGGCTCATGGTCCGGAGCGTCGGCGTCCGGCACCACCGGGATCGCCGTGGTCGGCGGGTCGGCCTGCACCGGAATCACGGTGGTGTTGGCGTCCGACATCCCCGGCGGCAGCTCCGCGATCGGCGTCCCACCCACGGTCGGCACCTGGGTGCGATAGGGGATCGGCCAGTTCGGGACCTCTGACTTCTCCACCCGCGGCGGGAGCTCCACGATCACCGGCACGTCCGACACCGGACCCCGATCGGCCGTCGAGACGATGATCGCCGGCCCGGTCTTGGTCATCTTCGCCAGCCGGTTGAGCGCCTCCACGATCCGGTACTGGGTGGCGGTGTCCACTCCGCGATCGATGTCATCGACCACGATGACGGCGCTGATCCGCACACAGGCCAGCGCAACGGCCAGCAGGGTCGCGCGTTCGCCGCCGATGTCGCCGATCAGCAGTGACGGCTCCAGGGTCAGGTCGAGCGCGGTGCAGGCCTCGGCGAACCGCAGCCTGCCCTCGGCCATCGCCACGTTGTCCAGCAGGCAGCTCTCGTCCACCGACTCGTGCACCGTCAAGGCGGGCTCCGGCCCAATGGTGTTGCCGATCCGTGCCACCGACGTCAACGCCCGGATCTCGCCGGCGTTGTCGGCGAGCTTGCGCCCGGCGACGGCCAGCATCCCGGCGGTGATGCCCATCCGACCGGTCAGTGCCAGCAACAAACTGGACCGGCCGGTCCCGGACGGGCCGACGATCGCCGCCAGCGAGGCCGGGCGGACGGTGAGGCTGATGTCGTGGAACAGGGTGCCGCGCTTGGTCTCCAGGGTCAGCCCGTTCGCGTCGAGGGCTGGTTCAGGCGGCTTGGGCGCTTCCGGTGGTTGCGTGGCCTCGGCCGAACCGGGGGCGGGCACCGGCGCGTCGTCGTCCGGGTCCGGCACGACGACCATCCGGCTCGGTTCCTCGTCGTCGTCCGGTGATCCCGCGGGAACGCCAGCGGGATCCACGTCGGCGGGATCGACGAAATCGGGACCAACGACGTCAGGACCCACGACGTCGGGGCTGTCGGCGCCGGGGTTGTCGGCGCCAGCCGGGTTCACCGGCCGGTCCGGGCTCTCCGGTGGTGCCGCCGGGTCGTGCAGCGGGTCGTCAACGGCACCCCACGCCCGATCGGTCGGCGGGTTCTGCGGCGGGCGAAAGACCTGCGTCTCGTCGCTGCCCTGTCCGTCATCTACCGGCGTCATGGCCCAATCCCCTCGCTGGTGTCCACATCATCCAAGCGAGCCGGTAGGCTCGCCTCGCGTCCGGGGCCCTCCCGGGGCTCGATGGGACGTGTTCGAGGGCCTCTAGCTCAATTGGCAGAGCAGCGGACTTTTAATCCGCGGGTTGTGGGTTCGAGTCCCACGGGGCCCACCGTTTGTGCTGGTGGGCACAGGTACTTTGGTCAGCTTGTCGCGCACCCCATGAACCCTCATGACACGGTAGGTCACGTGGGAGGGTGCAGCGTGGGACGCCTGGCGGTTCTGCCGGGTGAGCTCGAAATTGCGACCTGCTCGCATCGGATGCCGGTCACCGCGTTCGGTCGCGGTTGAATGTCACCGTGGCCGTGCCCGGGTGGTTCCTCAGTGCGGCCGAGCGCGGCAATCCGGCCACCAGGCTCGACCGCCGCCACCCCGACGGCGCGGCGTTCACCGTTGGCAATGACGTCACCGCGCTGGTCCATGGCAAGACGTACTTCGCTGAGCTGCTCCGCTGCGTGGCGGCGCTGCGGGCCGGCGACCTGCTGATGTTCACCGATTGGCGCGGGGATCCCGACGAGCTGCTGGACGGGCCGGGCACCGAGGTCTCGCGGGTCTTCGCCGACGCAGCACGGCGGGGGGTGGTGGTCAAGGGCCTGATGTGGCGCTCGCACCTGGACCGGTTCGCCTTCAGCGAGCAGGAGAACCGGCATCTCGGTGAGGACGTCGAGGCCGCCGGCGGTGAATGCCTCCGGGACATGCGGGTCCGGCCCGGCGGTTCGCACCACCAGAAACTCGTCGTGCTGCGTCATCCCGGTCGGGCGGAACTCGACGTCGCGTTCGTCGGTGGCATCGACCTGTGTCACAGCCGCCGTGACGACAAAGACCACGCCGGAGATCCGCAGCGCCAGCCGATGGCCGCGGTCTACGGGCCGACGCCGCCGTGGCACGACATCCAACTGGCCGTTCGTGGACCGGCCGTCGCCGACCTGGAAACGGTGTTTCGCGAGCGCTGGGAGGACCCCGCACCGCTGACCCGGAGCCCCTTCGACCGGCTGGCCGATCTGATCCGCCGCGACGACGACAGCGCCGGTAGCGTTGCCACCGCAACTGCCGGACCCGACGCCCGACGGAACCATGGCGGTGCAGATCCTGCGGACCTACCCCCGCCGCCGGCACGGTTACCCGTTCGCTCCGGACGGCGAACGCAGCGTGGCCCACGCGTACGACAAGGTCGTCGCCCGAGCGCACAGCCTCATCTACCTGGAGGACCAGTATCTGTGGGCCACCGACGTCGTCCGGTGCTTCGCCGACGCGCTGCGCCGCAACCCCGGGCTGCACCTGATCGCCGTCATTCCCCGCCATCCGGATCAGGACGGGCGACTCTCCCAACCGCCGAACCTGACCGGCCGGCAGCAGGCCCTGGACGAGCTACGCGCCGCCGGCGGCGCCCGGGTCGGTGTCTACGGCATCGAGAACCACGCCGGCACACCGGTATACGTGCATGCCAAGGTCTGCGTCGTGGATGACGTGTGGGCCTCGGTCGGCTCCGACAACATCAACCTGCGCTCCTGGACCCACGATTCGGAGCTGTCCTGCGCGGTGATCGACAACCGCCGCGACCAGCGGGAACCCCGGGTACTCGATCGGTTCGACCACGGGGCGCGGGTGTTCGCCCGGGAGCTGCGGCTTCAGCTGTGCGGCGAACACCTCGACCGCGACAGCGCCGATGACGACCTGGTCGACCCCGAAATGGTCTTCGCGGCCTTCGCCGACGCGGCCGGTCAACTCCAGCGGTGGCACGACGACGGGCAACCCGGCCCCCGCCCGCCCGGTCGGCTCCGGCCCTACCTCACCCCCCGGCAGTCGGTCACCACCCGGCTCTGGGCCACGCCGCTCTACCGGACCGTGTACGACCCCGACGCCCGGCCGCGGTCGCTCCGCCGGAGGCACCGGTTCTGAGGGGCGCGTCCGCCAGGTCGGCTATGACCAGGGGGTGCGTGGCCGTTCCACGGGCCGCCCGTCAACGAACACGTCCAGCCGCTCCTGATAGAACGAGATCAGCCCCTTGACGGCGGTCGCGTCCAGCAGCGGATCGGTGTAGCTCCAGGCGATGTCGGGCAGTTCCTGGCCGCCGACCACGGCGGTGTAGTGCGTCGCCCTGCCCTTGTAGGCGCAGACCGTCACGAGGGGGCTCGGCAGCAGCTCCACCCGGACGTCGTGCCGGGGCAGGTAGTACCGCGCCATCGGGAACGCGGCCTCGAACAACATCTGCGGCCGGTCCGATTCGGCCAGCACCACACCCTGGTGCTCGAGCCGGACGAGCCGGGAGCTGGCGCGGACGTCGACCCGGTGGAACGGGTCCTGCGGGTGGCTGACTATCGGCTGGTCCTCCTCCCACCAGTCGAACGCGCTGAAATCCAGCAGCAGATAGCCGTCCAGGTCCGGGTCCTCCGGACGGAAGGCCGCGTTGGCTGCGGTGGCCGAGCCGACGATCACGTCCAGCGACTCGCCGCCGGTGGTGTGCGCGCCGAACCCGCTGCTCGGGTCGAGAACGGGAGGTCCTTCGCCGAGCGCGACGGGGTTGACCGTGTCGCCGCTCCGGTCCGCCGCCGGGACCAGCGATGCTGACACGTCCCGCTGCGGGACGGCGTACGTCGGCACCACCCGCCTCGGTTCCCAGACCAGCATCGCGTGCGCGGTGTCGGCGACCAGCGCCGAGCCCAGCCGGACAGTGAGGTGTTTGAGTGTCGGCAGGTAGCGCAACTCGGGCAGCACCCGCATGACGTGGTGGAGCATCTGGACGGCCATGACCGACATCGTGCTCTCATCGCACCGGTCGCGGCAGCCCCGCCGTGGTCGGTCAGCACCTGCGGCGGTTGGCCGGACCGGTCACGCCGTTGGCGACGCCGGCCGCAGGGCGTAGCGCAGCCTGACGTCCGGCCCGATCCGGGTGACGTCGCGTAGTTGGGCCCGATGGAGCTGCGACAGCGTCGTCACCGACCCTCCGTCCAACGCGGAGCGGCCGGCGCCGAGCAGCGCGGGCGCGAGGTAGACCAGCGCCTCGTCGACCAGACCCGCGTCGAAGAACGCGGCGGCCAACCGGGGACCGCCCTCCAGCAGCACGTGCCGTTGGCCCTGCAGGTAGAGCCGGCGGAGCACCGCGGCCAGATCCACCCGGCCGGCACCGTCGGCGCCGGCATCGGCGGCCGTCGCCACCCACGTCTCAGCGCTGCCATCGAGAACCCTTGCGGTGCTGGGAGTCCGGCCGTGCGAGTCGATCACCACCCGGAGCGGCTGCTGGCCGGTCGGCGCGCCGGTCGCGTCCCGGACGGTGAGCTGCGGGTCGTCGGCCAGCACGGTGCCGATTCCGACCATCATCGTGTCCACGCAGGCCCGCAGGCGGTGGACGTCGGCGCGCGATTCCGCGGAGGTGATCCACTTGCTGGTGCCGTCGGGCGCGGCGACCCGGCCGTCGATCGTCATCCCCGCCTTCCAGGTGACGAACGGTCGCTCGTGACGTGTGGCGGTGAGCCAGACCCGGTTGACGTCCTCGGCGGCATCGACCGCGGACCCAGCGG
Source organism: uncultured Actinomycetota bacterium (assembly GCA_963709895.1). GTDB lineage: Bacteria > Actinomycetota > Actinomycetes > Mycobacteriales > Nakamurellaceae > Nakamurella. The sequence goes on from CAVPYD010000031.1 coordinate 383,936, forward strand.
CGTCACTGACCTCGGCCAGGTCGACAGCCTCGACGCCGGCGGCCCGCAGCCGGTCTATCCCGCCGGCGGCCGGTGGCCACGGATCTCGCACGGCGACCACCACCCGCCGGACACCCGCGGCGATCAACGCCTCGCTGCACGGGGGCGTGCGGCCCACGTGATTGCACGGTTCCAGGGTGAGCACCGCGGTCGAGCCACGCGCTTGCGACCCGGCGGCGGCGAGGGCGACAACTTCGGCGTGCGGACCGCCAGCCCGCTCGTGAAACCCCTCGCCCACGACCGCGCCGCTGCCCGAGAGCAGCACGCATCCGACGACCGGGTTCGGCAGTGCCGTTGCGGCGCCGGCCTTGGCCACCTCGACGGCGCGGTGCACTGCTGCGAGCTCCGCGTCGCTGACCCGTGCGTCGCTCACCCGCACAGTGTGCCGGTTCGCGCCGCGCCGCGGACCGCCGCCCGTCGGGTCAGCCCGGGCAGCGCCCTACCGTCGTTCAGTTGATCTCGAACGAACGCTTGGCCATCCCGTACCAGAAACCGTCGACCGCACTGCGCGCGTCGGTCCAGGTCTCGGCGGTGGCGCCGAGCGAGACGAACAGCGGCGCAAAATGCTCGGTGCGCGGGTGTGCGATCCTCGCCGCGGGGGCGTGGTGCTCGAAGTCGAGAATGGCGTCGACGTCACCGGATTCCACCGCCTGCTTGGCCCAGGCATCGAATTCGTGACCCCACACCGGCGCGCTCCCGGTGGTGTCGCCGAACCGCGCCTGCGACAGGTTGTGGGTGGTGAACCCGGAGCCGATGATCAGCACGCCGTCCTCCCGCAGCGGCGCGAGCTTGCGCCCCAGCTCGAACAGCACCTGCGGATCCAGGCTGGGCATGGACACCTGCAGGACCGGGATGTCGGCGTCCGGGAACATCTCGACCAGCGGCACGTACGCGCCGTGGTCGAGGCCCCGCTTCGGGTCCTGATGGACCTCCTGACCGGGCTTGGACAGCAGGTTGTGCACGTCGCGAGCCAGCTTCGGCGCGCCGGGCGCCTCGTAGGTGACCTTGTAGTAGCGCTCGGGGAAGCCCCAGAAGTCGTAGGTGAGCGGAACCGGTTGGGTGGCGCCGACGGTCAGCGGCGCGGACTCCCAGTGCGCGGACACCACCAGGATCGACTTCGGCCGCGGCAGGTCGGCGCTCCAGGCGGCCAGCTCACCGGTCCACACCTTGTCGTCGGCCAGCGGCGGCGCGCCGTGTGACAGGTAGAGCACCGGCATCCTGGTGCCTTCGTTCGCCGGAGTTTCGGCGGGGTTATGGGTGGCGTCAATGGTCATGGCTCAACTCGTTTCGCTCGGCGATGGCGCGGCCCGGCGAACGAGGCCACGCTGTTCTCAACTCAGTGTATCGCAAACTAGTTGAGCGTTCAAGTAGTTTTCTGACCGGAATGTCCCTCGTCCGCGCGCGATGGCTGCGATACTCACCATCGTGCGCGAAGATCCCTGGTTGTCCGACGAGCAACAGTCGGTCTGGCGGGCGTTCCTGCGGGTGTCCGGCCAGCTCAACGAATGCGTCGAGCGGGACATGCAGCAGGTGGGTGGGATGCCGCACGCGTACTACCTCATCCTGGCCATGTTGTCCGAAGCGCCCGAACGCTCGCTGCGGATGAACCAGCTGGCCGAAGTGGTCCGCGCCTCGCAGTCCAGGGTGTCGCACGCCGTCGCCCGGCTCGAGGAGTCGGGCTGGGTGCGCAGGGTGCCTGCGCCGGGTGACCGGCGGGGGCAGATCGCGATCCTGACCGATGCCGGGTTCGACCGGCTGGTCGAGGTCGCTCCCGGCCACGCCGACACGGTCCGTTCGATCATGTTCGACCCGCTCAGCCCGGAGCAGCTCACCCAGTTCGGGGACATCTGCCAGACAATCCTGGCGCACATGGAGACCAGCGCGAGGAAGGCCTTCGACCTGCCCGGCGAGTCCGCGGCCGATTTCGTCGTCGATTCCCCGGTGGAGTCTCCCGCGTAGTCTGCCGCCCGGACGCCCCGCCCCGTCGTCATTCCCCGCGGCCGTCTTTCCGCGCCCTGCGCACCCTTGGTGATCAAGACCTGCGGCCCTTTGCTGTCGCGGGACGACGTCAGAGGGCCAGGGACGTTGATCAACCGAGGCAGCCGCGTGCCGGAAATTCGGACTATTCAGTCACCGTACAGGGTGCTAGTCTGTTCTCTACCTAGCCCGGAGAGCGCCTTCTACCTAGGACCCGCCACCTCGAATGCTGTCGGACGACCCTACGACTCGCTGGACCGGTCACGTCGCTGAACCGCGGGTGATCCGGCACCACATGCCGGACCGGCGCCAGACGCCCTGCCCGACCCCCGGAGCTGCCCTCTCCTGACGAGGAGCAAGCATGAACTCGTCCCGTTCCCAGCGAGCCCCCCGTCACCGCCGGGGCCGGCTGACTACCGCTCTCGCAACGGCTCTGGCTGTCACTGTCATCGTCGGGCTGTCGGCGTGCACCGGGGCAACGAGCGGGGGAACTCCCAGCCCAGGCGCCGACCAGGTCAGCACCGGTCCCGCGGCCGGGAACACCTCGCCCGCGACCAGGACGGCTGCGACGACCCCCGTCTCGAGCGCCGCGGTCAAGGACGTCGCCCACCAGGTCGACCTGATGGTCAGCCCGGGCGGGCGTTACGACGAGTTGCTGCGCGCGGTCCTGGTCAGCGTCGACGGAAAGCTGGTCGTCGAGCACTACAACTCCACATCGGGGCCGGAGGTGACCGCCAACGTGTTCTCCGTGACGAAGAGCGTGTTGTCGATGCTGGTCGGCATCGCCATCGGCCAGGGGCTGATCGGCAGCATCGATGAGACCGTTGCCGACCTCCTGCCATCCCACGCTGCCGCGATGACCTCGGACACCGCGGCGATCACCTTGCGGCAACTGCTGACGATGACCGGCGGACTCCCGGGAACCCCGGCGGCCAGCTTCTTCGACCCCTTCGAGTCCTCCGCCAACTGGGTCGATGCCATCCTGTCCAGCCCGTTGGCCCAGCCAGCCGGTCAGCGGTTCACCTATTCCAATGCCTCATCCCACCTGCTCTCGGCGATCATCACCGAGGCGACCGGACAACCTGCCCTCGACTACGCCAGAGCGAAGCTCTTCGACCCGCTGGGCATCGGATCCCAGCCAGCGGCCACACCGGTGCCCAAACCCGACCTCGCCGACCTCGTTGCCTACGGCACAGCGCCCGGGTTCGGCTGGTCCGCCGATCCGCAGGGTTACCAGCTGGGTTACAGCAATCTGAAGATCACCGCGGCTGACATGGTCAAGCTCGGCCAGCTGTACCAGGCCGGCGGGCAGTGGCACGGAGCGCAGCTCGTCCCGGCGGCGTGGGTGGCCGAATCCACCCGCTCGCAGCAGCGGGTCGAGGACGGCGTTGCCCATGACTACGGCTACCAATGGTGGGTCGGTGACGTGCAGGGGCATTCCGCCTTCGCAGCAGCCGGCTACGCCGGGCAGCTGATCGAGGTCGTCCCGGACTTGGGCCTGGTCGTCGCGGTGTCCTGTCTGGACGGACCAGCAGCCTTTGGCACCGGCGACATCATCCAGCTGGTCGCGCAGTACGTGGTCCCCGCGGTCGCGGGGTAACCAGCAGTCCGCAATGTACCCCGGTCGGCCCCGGCGGCCGGCGAGACGCCGATGGCCCGCCACCTGAGTGCTGGTGGCGAGCCATCGGGCTGGAGCCGCTGTGGGGAATCGAACCCCAGACCTTCTCATTACGAGTGAGACGCTCTACCGACTGAGCTACAGCGGCAGCGTGCAAGAGTCTAACCGTTCCAGACGGGCACCCCCGACTCGAGCACACCCGGCCAACCAGGCGTGGCCGGAACTCACATCTTCAGCCAGGTCTCCCACGGGATGGCCCAGTCGTAGATGTCGCCGTCCGCGGCCGACAGCGGGACGCTGGTGCCGGTGACCTCGACCGGGTCGCCGTAGATCGCCGACTCGAAGTAGGCCTGGGCGCTCTCCGCGGACAGGTTGATGCAACCGTGGCTGACGTTCACCACGCCCTGCGCGTCGACCGTGCCCTGGTTCTGGTGGATGAACTCACCGTTGTCGCTGATCCGCACGGCCCAGTGCTCGGTGACGTTGGTGTACCCGTAGGCGGGATTGCTCATCTTGGTGGTTTCCTGCTTGTCCATCACGACGTGCACGCCGGAGCGGGTGACCCGGTTCGGGTCGCCGATGTCGTCGCCGCTGCCGTAGGACGCGTCGTAGGTCGCCACCGTGACGCCGTTCTGCTGGACCACGATGTTGTGCGCGTTCGCGTCGGCCAGCACGACCTGGTTCCGCCCGATGGTGAAGTCGCTGGTGACGTTGTCGCCACCGAAGTAGCCGCCGCCGAAGTCAAGGCCGTAGATGTTCGACTCGACATGCACCACGGTGCCGGAGGGCCAGTACTCCTTCGGCCGCCAGTCCAAGGACGGCCACTTGTCGCCGTCGTGCTGGATCCAGGCCCAGGCACCCTCGACGTGCGGGGTCGTGGTGATCGTCACGTGCTTCTCGATCAGCGCCTTGTCCGCGGGCTCGTAGCCCAGGTGCACGATCACCGGGGCGGCAACCCCGACCACGGCGCCATCACCGGGCGAGATCGACGTGGTGATCTCGTCCACCGGGGTGACCGTGGTGTAGGTGCCGGTGATGGGCACCGCCAGGCCGTCCGAGCCGAGCGCCGTGCCGGCGACCGTGTACGTCTTGTCGTAACCCAGCGGCTCGGCAAGGGTCCACGACGTCTTGTCCGGTGAGAGAGTCCCGTCGACCTTCGCGCCTTCGGGGTTGGTGACCTTCAGGTCGGTGATGATGCCGCGTGCCACGGTGATGGTGACCGGCTCGACCGGCGTGACGGCGTCGTCACCGAACTGCGGGGACGACGTGACGCGGGCAACCGGCACCGGGGCGGCGGTGGTCGTCGGCGAGGATGCTGCGGTCGGGGCGCCGGCCGCGGGCGTCCCGGCCACCGTGACCGCAACGGCCGAGGGGGACGAAGCATCGACGGAGGTGCAGGCCGCGGCAAGGACGGACACCGCGGCGATCAGCCCGATCGCGGCACCGACTCTCGCCGAACGTTTCGTACGCAGCAACATTCGATGCCCTCCAGATGTCGGCCAGCGCAGACTCTCCCCCACGACCGAGTCGTCGTGACGATTCAGAGACGCATGGCCCGGTCGGGCGTTGGCTTCCCTTCGAATGATTCCTCATGAAGACGTGAATTGGTTCCGCAACCGGGCGTTTCGTCCGCTCTGTTGCCATGGGGTTCATCACTGCCGCAGGCGAGGATCGGCCCGGCCGGGGTGATGACGGGGGCCCGGCCGGGCCGATCTCGGCGCCGCATCGATCATGCGGTGACGCGCTACTGGCGCGTGTTCACAGTGATCAGGCGGCGGCCTGGGTCCCGTGGCTGCTGAACGAATCGGCCGACAGCGCCTGCTTGCGCGCCGGCATCCGGCTGCCGTCCTCGAAGAACCCGGACTTGGTCCTGGCCAGCGTCAACACCGAGTCGGCGACCGCGTCACCGAACTCGGACAGCGCCTTGGTGTTCAGGTTGTTGGTGGTGTCGCACGCCTGGTGGTAGCAGGAGTCGTAGGGCTCTCCCGCCGTGCCACCGAAGATCGCGGCCTCCTCGGCTGTCTTGATGCCCTCGGCACCGCTGAACAGCCCGCCGGCCGGGATGCCGACAGCGATGAAGGGGCCGTAGTCCGAACGACCGTCGAAGGCCGTCGGGGCCGTGGCCAGACCCTTGCTGGCGAAGTAGTTGTTGAAGATCGCCTCGATCTGCGCGGATCCGTTCGGGCCTTCGTCACCGGTCTCCGGGGTCGCCGAGCCGTCGCCGTCGTAGACGAACCGAACATAGTTCGGTGAGCCGAGCATGTCGAAGTTCAGGTTGGCGTAGATCTTCCCGAGGTCCTCGGGACTCAGGGAGTCGACGTAGTGGGCAGAGCCCAACAGCCCGGACTCCTCGGCGCCCCAGAACGCGAAACGCACCTGCTGACGCGGCTTGATGTGCAGCTTGGACATCTGCAGCGCGGTCTCCAGGATGGTCGCCGTGCCGCTGCCGTTGTCATTGATGCCGGGGCCGGCCAGCACCGAATCCAGGTGCGCGCCCACCACGATCGCCTTGTCAGGATTGCCCTGCGGGGTGTCGGCGATGACGTTCTTGGTGGTCCGCGTCTCGTTGACGGTGTCGGTCTGCACGTGCACGGTCAGCGGGCCGGCCTGGGCGGCCGCGTACAGCGCGGCACCGTCGGTGAAGCTGAGGCCGACGACGGGGATACTCGTCTGCTCGCCCAGCGTGCCGTCGAGCGGCCCGAAGCGGTCCGGCTGCTGACCTTCGTTGAAGATCGCGACCGCGTCGTACCCGGCGGCTGCCGCGTTGGTCGCCTTGTCGAAGAAGGTGCAGGTGCCGCGCTGGACCAGGGCGACCTGAGGCTCGGTGGCCGAGGCCGGAACGAAGTCGGTCGGCTCGCAGCCTGAGGTCGAACTCGGGTCCGCGGTCGGCGGGATGACGATGTCGTTGGTGGGCACCAATGCCCCGGTGACGTCACCGCTCGGGGAGAACTCCAGGGTGGTGGGCTCGAAGTCGCCAGTCGCCGGCACGGTCTCCAAAACCGGGTCGCTGAGCTCTGCGAAGAACGGGAACTCGAACTCCTGCTGGCTGACCCGATAGCCGGCATCGGTGAGCCGCTTGGTGACGTACGCGGCCGACGCCTCGAATCCCGGCGTGCCGGACGCTCGGGTACCGCCGTTCTGGTTGGCGATCTGCTGCAGTGCACGTTCGTGTTTCAGGATGCCGTTCACCGACACCGCGTCCCGAAGCTTCTTGGTGTTGACCTCGTCCACCGCTGCCGCGTTGGTGACCGGGATCAGCATGGTCGCCAACACCGCGGTCGCGACCAGAGCTGCCCTTCTTCGCACAAGTGCCTCCTGGAGAGGGAATCCGACGGAAATCTGCAGCCCGGGGCGGGATGCAGCGGGAAATACCATCGGGTCGATGCCCAGCTGTGACCGAGCTATCACCTTGCGTGATGCTTCGTTATCGAATCGTTACCTGGAGCATGGGTTGGTCACAGCGACCGCTGGGTCGGTGGCTGACGGAGCCGTCGTGCACTGCCGGTGCGCGTTCGCTGCCCTATCAGGCACACCGTGGCCAATGATCTTGACGCCTGGCCGGGGCAAGCGCACCGTTGAACCAGGCGCCACCACACTTGCTGTGGGGTGCCCCGGGGATCTCTGCACATCGTGTGCACATGCCAAGCGCGCCAAGCGGTATCGGACGGACCCGGCACCGGGCGCCTGCCCACCGGAGAACACCGCGGAGGATCCGTGACAGCCCCAGAAACGGTGCGAACCGGTCAGCCACCCCGCTGGGGGCTGGCCGCCGTCGGCGTGCTGGGCATCATCGTGGCCGCCATCCTGGCGGCCTACGCCCGCGTCTCGCCGGGCGACGGCGCGGCCATCACCACGCTGGGCTTCAGCACGCTGCTGGCGATGAAGTCGTGGCTGTCGACGATCGTGATCGTGCTGGTGGTCGTCCAGATAGTCAGCGCGTTGGCGATGTGGGGCCGGTTGCCCGGGGTCTCCTCGGCGCCGGGGTGGGTGAGCCCGGTGCATCGCTGGAGCGGCACGGTGGCGTTTCTGGTGTCGCTGCCGATCGCGTTCCACTGCGTGTGGTCGCTGGGGTTCTCCGATTCCTCGGCTCGCACGCTGATCCACAGCCTCGCGGGATGTCTGGTGTACGGCATATTCGCGGCGAAGATGCTCGCGCTGCGACTTCCCGGCCTACCGGGCTGGACCATCCCGGCGCTGGGCGGTGCGCTGGCCGTCGCGCTCACCGTTGTCTGGTTCAGCTCGGCGCTGTGGTTCTTCACCGTGTCCGGGGCTCCGGTTTTCTGAGTGGTCAGCCCGCAATGACGGGCGCTGAGCTGGCAGGAGTTCGCGTGGACGCCAACGAATCCGACCCGCCGGAGAGAGCCGACGGCGGACAACAGGGATCGTCCCGAGACCAGGGAGAGTTGGCCGGGAACACCTCCCGCGGGCGGCATGCGGGGCCGCCCACCGATCCTGCCGTCCCGGGCGAATGGGCCGCGGACCAGACCACGATCATGCCCATTCCGCCGCAGGCGGAACCACCGCGACCGCTAACGGCACCGGGTGGGTACCCGGGTCAGCAGCAGGGGCCCGATGGCGGCGGGCAACCGGCGGGACCGGGCCGGCCGGACGGGCCCGGGCATCCGGGTTCCGGCCAGCCCACCTGGCCGGCGCCCACCGGGCAGCCGGGCTGGCCGGGGCCGGGGCCGTCGGGCTGGCCGGGGCCCGGGGCAGCCGGATCGGTACCCACCCACGTGGCAGGGCGGTCCCGGCCACTCACCCCCGCCGCCTCCGTGGGCCGCCGGCCAAACACCTGCCGGCCAGGGATCGGGTGGCGCGGGACCGGCCGCCCAGGCGCCAGGCACTCGGGGACCGGCCTGGCCCGCGCCCCAGGGCGGATCCCCGGATCCCCGCGGGTATCCAGCGGCCGGCGGATACCCACCCCCGGGCCCGTACCCACCGCCCGGCCCGGCGCAGCAGCCCGGTTCGTACCAACAGCCCGGTCCGGCGCATCAGCCCGGTTCGTACCAACAGCCCGGTCCGTACCAACAACCTGGGGGTTACCAGCAACCTGGCGGTTATCAACAGCCGGGTTACCAACAGCCGGGCGGTCAGCCGCGGCACGTCGGACCACCGCCGCCAGGCGGGTATCAGGCGCCCGTTGGTTATCCACCGCCCGGGGGCTACGGACCGCCGGGCGGCGGCGCCGGGCAGCAAACCGCCGCCCAATCCGGGCCCTCCGGTGCCCAGCAGGGATCGGGGTCTCCTGACGCTGCGCCCGGGGGCCAATCTCGCCGTGCGGTGATCATCGGCGGCGGCGTCGCCGTCGTCGCTGGTGTCGCGGGTTTCGTCTGGTACACCGCCGCGGGCCCGAAGCCGCGGACGGCCACCGGCGGCCCGACCGCCCCAGCCCCGAGCGGAAATGCCACCACCCTGGCACCGCTGGCGGACGTCCCGGAGAACGGCGGGATCGTGCTGCAGGCAGAGCAGATCGTGCTCACCCGGGGCACAGGCAGCACGGTGCACGGGTTCACCGCGGTGTGCACCCATCAGGGATGCCTGGTCTCCCAGGTCAGCAACGGCCAGATCAGCTGCCCGTGCCACGGCAGCACGTTCGACGCGGCCACCGGGGCGGTCACCAACGGCCCGGCCGAATTGCCGCTGGCGCCGATCGCCGTGTCCGTCGTCAACGACTCCGTCGTCACCGGCTGAGGAGGGTCGCCATGAGACATCTACCGACCTGGATCTGGATCGCCGGCGCGGCGTTCACCATCGGGGCGATGCTCGCCACCTTGTTCTGAGGGCGAGCCGAGCAGCGGTTCCGCCGGCCGCCGCACCTTCGCGCTCAGCTGCCCGCAGGCCGTGATTCGTACGCCTTGCGGGAGCCGCACACCGATGCCTTGGGGCAAACCTGACGAGACCCGTCGGCGGCCAGCTTGATGACCACGGAGTCGCCGGGCACCGAGTGCGCGACGACCCGCCCGGGCCCGGCCGGTGAGTCGACGTCCTCGCCGATGGCCGGGGTCGTTGCCTTGAAGTCCTGGTAGAGCGGGTGCTCGTACTTCAGGCAACACATCAGCCGGCCACAGGCACCGGAGATCCGCATCGGATTGGCCGGCAGATCCTGATCGCGGGCCATCGCCAGGGTGATCGGTTCGTAGTCCTTCAGGAACGTCGAGCAGCAGGTGTCACGCCCACACGAGCCGATCGCGCCGGTGACCCGGACGGCGTCCCGGGAGGCGAGCTGACGCAGCTCGATCCGGCTGCCCAGGGTGGCCGACAGGTCCCGCAGCAGCGATCGGAAATCGACGGTTTCCGGCGACGAGTAGTAGATGACGATCTTGCCGGCGGCCGTCTGCGGATCGACGGCGAGCACCTTCATCGGCAGCCCGTGCTCACGGATCAGCTTCCGGCTGGCGACCAGCGTTCGAGCCTTGGTCTTGCGCAGTTCCTCGGTGGCGGCGAGATCGGCCTCACCGGCCATCCCGACCAGGACCGGGAACCCGTCGGTGTCCTCGCCGGAGTACTCCGCGGCCCACACCACCCTGGCCGCGACGGATCCCTGCTCCGTGGGCAGCAGCACCATGTCGCCGACCTCGGGCCGCAGCTCCCCGGGGTCGGCATAGTGCAGTTGCCCGTTCGGTGTGAACGTCACCGCGCACAGCATCCCCATGAGGCGTCACGGTACGCGGTCAGCGGTGACCGGACGAACACTCCGATCGGCGGACGTCGGTCAGCTGCCGGCCGGCAGCAGCTGCCTGCCGTCGGCCTGCCATGCCTCCATGCCGCCGCGCAGCTCCACAATGTCGGTGTAGCCGAGGGCCGTCAGCTCCGGGCCGGCGATCGCGCTCATGTTGCCGGTCATGCAGTAGATGGCGAGCGGGGTGCCGCGGTCCTGCGGTAGCTGCGCGGCTTCGGCGGTGATCCGGTCGAACGGAACCGCGAGATCGGTTCCCGGCAACGAGCCCTCATCCGGCACGTGCACGTTGATCGTCACCCGGTCGCCGGCGATCGCCGCGGCGAACTCCGCGGGATCCAGCAATCGCACCGCTGCCGCGGTCTGCGCCCGCGCACCGGTCGCCGCCGCGATCATGGATGCCGCCATGGATGACGGCGCATCCATCGAGGATGTCGGCCCGGCGGAGCAGGCTGCGGCCGCACCGACGGCAGCCATGGTCAGCGCGATGATGACCCGTCGCATGTCCACCCCTCTCCTGGAACTCGGCACCGGCCGGACAGTCCCCACCGATGAGTCAAGGGCGAGCACCGATGTGCCCACGGTACGCGGGGCGGTGCTCAGAATCGGCTCAGACGCTGACCGGTCCGGCGTACAGCGCCATCATCATCGCCTCGACCGCGATCTGCGGTTTGACGTTGAGCTCGATCGCCTCGCGGCAGGCCAGCACCGCATCCAGCCGGTGCAGCGCGCCCTGCGCCCCGAGCCGGGAGGCGGCGACCAGCACATCGCTGGACATGTCCGGGTTCATCAGCGGTGCGGGCGACTGCAGGCTCACCGCGATCACGTCGCGATAGAAGCCGGACAGGTCGACCAGGGCGCGATCCAGCACGTCACGCTCGGTCCGGGTGGCCCGCGACTTCTGCCGCCGTTCCAGCTCCTTCACCACGCCGGCGGTCCCCCGGGCCGCGCCCACGGCACCCTTGCCGGTGCCGCCCGCGCCCAGGGCCATCTTCAACTCGTCCAGCTCGGCGCTGTCCCGGCGGTCCGACATCGACGACGCCTCGCTCTTGGCGGCCGCCAGCAGCTCGCCGGCCTCCACGAAAACGTCAGCGACGGTGCGCAGCGCCCCGGGGACGGACAGCACCCTGCGACGCTGCTCGCGCGCCAGCTCGTCGGTTGCCAACCGGCGGGCCCGGCCCACGTGCCCGGCGGCCACCGACGCAGCCCAGTCCGCGGTCCCCGGCTCGATACCGTCCCGGCGGACCAGCACCTCGGCGATCGCGTCCGCCGACGGCGTGCGCAGCGCCAGCACCCGGCAGCGGGATCGGATCGTCACCGACACGTCGTCCGGATGGGTCGACGGCGCGCAGAGCAGGAAGACGGTGTGCGGCGGCGGCTCCTCGACGGCCTTCAGCAGCGCGTTGGACGCGCCCTCGGTCAACCGGTCGGCGTCCTCGATGAGCACGATCTGCCACCGCCCGGTGGCCGGCCGGCGGGCAGCGAGCTGGACCACCGCCCGCATTTCCTTGACCGAGATGGTGAGCCCCTCGGGTGTCACGGTCCGCACATCCGCATGGGTCGCATGCATCACCGTGCGGCAGTGCGCGCAGTGCCCGCAGCCGCGGTCGGCGCACTGCAGCGCGGCCGCGAACGCGCGCGCGGCGACCGACCGGCCGGAGCCGGGCGGGCCGGTGAACAGCCAGGCATGGGTCATCGCCGCGCCGGCCACCCCCACGTCACCGTGGGTCGCATCGACGGCGGCGGACAGCACTGCGATCGCCTCGTCCTGACCGATGACGTCGTCGAACACCGGGGCCGCGATCATCGGTCCCCCATCGGCAGCGCTCGCCCGAACGCGACCAGCGAATCCACCCGCCCGGCGTTGGCCCGCCGCAGCGGCGAGGTGACCACCGAGCTGAGCACCAGGCCGGCCCTGGCGGCCAGCAGCCGCAGCGTCGTCGGGGTGAACAGCCAGATGTGCTGCTCAGGTTTGAGCGTCCACCACCTGGCCCCCAGCAGCCTGGCCGGCAGGGAGGCGAACGACGGCACCGACAGCGCCACCACGCCGTCGTCGGCCAGTCGCAGGCGCACCTGACGGAGGAACTCCAGCGGGTCGGGCACGTGCTCGAGGGTGTCCCAGAAGCAGATGACGTCCGCCCGGTCGTCCGTCGGTGCGGCGTCCAGTTGGCCCCGGAAGATCTCCAGCCCATGCCTGTCCCGGGCGTGCGCCGCGCCGGTGCGGGACAGCTCGACCCCACTCACCCGATAGCCGGCGTCGCGCGCGGCGGCCAGGAAGTACCCGTAGCCGGTGCCGATCTCCAGCAGCCTGCCGGGCGGCGGGCGGCGGGCCACCAGTCCGGACAACCGCCCCTCGGTCCAGGTGCGCTGCAGCACCATCGCCGGGGACCGACCGGTCGGGTCGCCGTAGACGGTGTCCTCGAAGTAGGCCGGTTCGTCGTACATCCGCTGCAGTGCGTCGGGCGACAACCTCGGCGAGACGAAGGCGAGATGGCAGATGGGGCAGCGCACCACGCCGAACGGCGGGACGGTCATCACCGGCTCGCCGGGAACGCGGCACAGGCAGCACAGCACCGGTTCCGTGTCGGCGGCGGTCCACCGGGGCTCCGCGAGACCGACTCGGGTGTGTCGGGCGCCCCCGGCGCGCCCCCGGTGTCGAGCGGGTCGGGGGCGTCGACGGCGCCCGCTGCGCTCTGCGCCACGTCCACACCCCTTCCGGTCTCCTGATCTTCCGTTCCGCCACACCGTAACCGAGCCCGCCGACAGTGCCGCTCGCGTCTGCCCCGGGCTGGGTCGCCGTCGCTGGAGTCGCCGGTCAGCTGTTGTCAGCCCGCTGGGCGGGGAGGACCCTGTCCGCATGACGGACGACGTGTACGTGATCATCGGCGCCTCGCTGGCCGGCGCGAAAGCGGCCGAGACGCTGCGGGACGAGGGATTCGCCGGCCGGGTGGTGCTGATCGGCGAGGAGAGCGAACTGCCCTACGAGCGGCCGCCGCTGTCGAAGGGCTACCTGCTCGGCAACGACCCGCGGGATGGCGGTCGCGTGCACGACGCCGGCTGGTACGCAGAGAATCACGTCGAGCTGCGACTGGGCACCGTCGCCGAGGACATCGACACCACCCGCCGGCTGATCACCCTGCATCCGGCTGACTCGCTGCATTACGACAAGCTGCTGCTCGCCACCGGGTCGAGGGTCCGAACGCTGTCCATTCCCGGGTCGGACCTGACGGGGGTGCGCTACCTGCGCACGCTGGACCAGGCGGACGCGCTGCTGGAGAGCTTCCGTGCCGGCGGCAACGTGGTGGTCGTCGGAGCCGGCTGGATCGGACTGGAGACCGCGGCGGCCGCCCGGCACCACGGCTGCGCCGTCACCGTGGTGGAGATGGACAGCCTGCCGCTGCGCCGGGTGCTCGGCGACGAGGTCGCCGGGGTGTACCGGGATCTGCACGTCGCGCACGGCGTCGACTTCCGTTTCGGCGCCGGGCTGAGCGAGTTCCAGGGCGAGGACGGGCACGTCACCGGCGTGCTGCTGGCCGACGGAACGGTGCTGCCCGCCGACCTCGTCGTGGTCGGGGTGGGCATCCGGCCGGCCGTTGAGCTCGCCGAGTCCGCCGGGCTGCGGGTCGACAACGGCATCGTCGCCGACGCCCGGCTGCGGACCTCGGATGAGCACATCTGGGCCTGCGGGGACGTCGTGTCCTGGTTCCATCCGTTGCTGAACACCCAGCTCCGGGTCGAGCACTGGGCGAACGCGTTGAACGGCGGCCCGGCAGCCGCCCGATCGATGCTCGGGTCCGAGCAGGATTACGCGCCGGTGCCCTACTTCTTCTCCGACCAATACGACCTGGGTATGGAGTACGCCGGCTGGGTGACGCCCGGTGAGTACGACGCCGTCGTCTTCCGCGGAGACCCGGTCGCGACCGGTGACGGTGCGCCCGAGTTCATCGCGTTCTGGGTGGCCGGCGGACGGGTGCTGGCCGGGATGAACGCCAACGTCTGGGACGTCACTGACCAGATCCAGGATCTGGTGCGGGCCGGCTGGGCGGGACGGTCGGTGGACCTGACCGCACTGGCCGATCCGACGGTGCCGTTGGATCAGCTGCTGGGCTGAGCCGGGTGACGCTGACCGGGCGTCAGGCGCTGACCTTCGGTGGGGCCGCCGGCTGCGGGTCGGCCAGCGCCGGGGTCCGTTGCCGCAGCACGGAATCCAGTCGCTCGACCACCTCGAGCAGCAGGGCCCCGTGGTGCGGCTGCACGATCATGTACCGCTCTGGCGCGTAGGACGCCCGGTCGCGGTAGGCCTGCGCAGGGTCGACCGGCTCGTCATCGTCGTCGAGATGTCCCTCGACCAAGCCGGCCTCACCGTCGACCCGCCCGTTGTGCTCGCCGCCCCCGAGGGCGGCGGGGTGCGCCGCCACGGAAGCCGCGCTCGCCGCCGACGGCACCGGGTCTGCGGCCTCCAGCAGCTCGGGCTCATCCGGTGCCTCCTGCCCGGGCGCGGCCAGCTCCGAGAGCGCCTCGCCGGCCAGGGTCAGGCCCGACATCGACTCCTCGTCCTCCTCGGCCGAGGCTGCCGTGTGTGCGTCCGCCGCCGCCCCGTTGCCGTCGACGACCGGAGGCGCCGGGGGGACCGCCCCGTTGGTTGCGACAGGCCCTGTCCTCTCGGCAGTGCTCACGGCTGCAGCTGGTGTGTCCGGCGCCGCCCCGTTCCCCGACGGCGGATCGACCACCAGGGTGAGGTCGGGCTTCAGCCCGTTGACCGCCCACTGTGCGACCCGGGCCAGCCGCTGCTCCTCCAAGCCGATCGCCCGGTACCGCACGATCGCGGCATCCACGAATCCCTCGCAGATCACCACCGCGCCCGCCGCCAGCGATGGGCTGATCCGCGAGGTCGACAGATCGGCGAGATCGGCGGTCGCCCGGAGCGCGTCGGCCGGGCTCTCCAGTCCACCGCCGCGCAGCATCGGGACCGGGTCGACTGGAGCCTGCGACCGCACCCGAAGCGTCAGCAACCCCTTCCCCCGCAGATGCTCGTCGATCGCGTCCGCGTAGCGGGTGACGGCGTTCTCGTCAGCGCCCTCCACCGCGATCAGGGCGCCCGCGTGATCGTCCTGCTCGTCCCAGATGTTCAGTTGCTGGCGCCGGAACAGACCGCGGGTGAAGCCGGAGGTCCGTCCGCCGATCTGCCGCCCGGCGTACATGCTCACCAGCAACGCGATCAACCCGCCGGCGGCCAGCACCAGCGCCGGCCCGCTGATCTCCATCCGGAAGTCGCCGGCGGCCAACGGATACGGACCGAGCGCGCCGGCCAGGATGGGCCCGGCCGCGATGGTGGCCAGCAGGATGATCCGCACCGAGGACATGACGAACGCGAACACCCGGCCACGGAGCTGGTCGGAGACCTCGTGGCCGATCATGGTGAAACCGTTGATCCAGGCGACGCCGGCGAACACGCCCATCACGAAGGCGGTGATGGCCGCGCCCAGGAAGTCCTGCAGCACGCTCATCACGACCAGCGAGATCCCGGCGGCCCCGATCGCGGGGGTGAAGATCAGCCGCCGCGGGGTTGCCGGGAACACCTTGGGTCCGATGAGCATGCCGATCGCCAGCCCGGTGAACACCGTGCCGAACAGGATGCCGTAGCCGGCGTTGCCGGCGCCCAGCGTCGCGACGTACGCCTGCGCCACCCCGGCGACCAGGCCGCCCGCCCCGAACGCCCCCAGAATGCCGATGTAGATAGCCCGCATCAGCCGGTTCTTCCGGATGAACGAGACGCCCTCGATGATCAACGAGAAGATGTTCTTGTTCGTCGACCGCTCGCCGACGAACGCCGGGATCATGCCGCGGGAGATCAACACCATCCCGGCGGAGAAGAAGTACGTGGCCGCGTCCAGCCCGAGCGCGATGTCGATCGCCAGGGTGTTCGTCGAGCCGGAGATCAGCGCCCCGCCGCCGGAGCCCTCCAGGTCGGGGACGCCGAAGAAGCTGGCCACCGTGGACAGCAGGGTGAAGATCAGCGCGGCGATCGGCACCATGCCGTACACCGACACATAGTTCAGCTGGTTGGCCACCGCCAACCGCTCGCGCGGCACGATGTTCACCCACATCGCCTGCTTGGCCGGGGTGGAGAAGAGCCCGATGGCCTCGACCAGGAACTGGGCGACCAGCAGCCACAGCAGGTTGCCGCTGACCAGGATCGACACGTACAACAGGCCAGCCAGGGTGTCGCCGACGATGGCCACCGTCCGCCGGTCGAACCTGTCGACCAGCGCCCCGGCGAACGGGCTGAGGATCAGGTCGGGCAGCAGCCGGGTGAGCAGCACCCCGGACACCGCGGCGCCCTGCGCGATGCTCGAATCGTCCTTGGTCAGGTAGGCGGCCAACGCGGTGGTGGCCAGCAGGCCCAGCCAGTCGCCGAGGCTGGAAATCGCGATGGCCGACCAGAGCCGGCGGAAGATCGGTATCCGCAGCAGGACGGTGACGGAGTTGGGCTCGCGCTTGCTCATCGCCCGTGCACCGCCCCACCGGCCCGCGCGGTCAGTTGATTCACCGCTGGAGCAGCGCAGTGACGGCGTCGATGATGCGCTGGCCCACCCCCGTGGCGAACAGCACGATGACGATGAACACCAGCACGGACAGCACGCTCTGCCCGCGCGCCTTGCGCGCCTGGCGCGGTGATCGGGCCGCCCTGCGCAGCTGCGACTGGTTGCGGATCTCCCGCATCTGGCCGTACTGGGAGACGGTGGGGGCGGCCGGCGCGACCTCGTTGGGAGAGGCCGACGCCTGCGACTGCGCCGACGTCCTGGCCGGCGCCGGCCTGTACTGCTGGGTGGTGACCGCGCGTTGAGAGTTCGCCGGGCGCTGCGCCGGCGGGCCCGGGCGAGAGGCCGGAGCGGCCGGACGTTGCGTCGCAGCGGGCCGGGTGGACTGTGGCGCGATCTGCTGGCGGGCGGCCCAGTATGCGTCGGACTGGGCGATCTTGCCCTGATAGCTCCAGGTGCCGATCCGGTCGGAGAGGTCCCTGAGGTTCCGCAACGCCGACTGCGCGTTCGCCGGGCTCGGCGCCGCCGGCCGGATGGCCTGCGGGGATCCGGTGGCGGTCATCCGCTCCTGGACCGGCCGGGCGGGCTGGGCCGGACGGGTCGGTTGAGTGGGCCGGACGGCGCGCCCGGACGCGGCCTGGCCGCGGGCTGATGGCGGCACCCGCGCGCCGCTCTGCGCGGACCTGGCGCGGCTGAGCGGGCGCGCTGCTCTGGCTCGAAGCAAGCGTTGTGATGATCGGAATGGATCCGGCGTCCAGGGACGGCATCGGGGCCGACAGCGCGTCCGGGTAGACGTCGAGGACAGGCATCATGACGGCCGGATCCCCGGTGCCGTCCGCGCCGCTCAGCGCGTCGGTGAACCGCTGGTCGGTCCCGCGCATGGCGTCGAAGCCCGCCGTCATGGCTCGATCGTAGGCGCTCACGCCAGGCGACTCGGAGCAACGCGTCGCCGAGCGCAGAGATCAGCCGGTCAGCTCGCGGCGCTGCGGGTGGTCGGCTTCTTCCGCCTGGTGGTGGCGGCCGGCGCCTTGCGGGCGGGAGTCCGTTTCGGTGCCGGGCCGCGGGCCCGCCGGTCGGCCAGCAATTCCGCCGCGCGTTCCACGGTCAGCGACTCGACCTCATCGCCCTTGCGGAGCGAGGCGTTCGTCTCGCCGTCCGTCACGTACGGCCCGAACCGGCCGTCCTTGATCACCATCGGCTTGCCGCCTGCCGGATCGGTGCCGACCTCGCGGAGCGGCGGTGCGGCGGCCGCCGACCGGCCCCGGGTCTTGGGCTGCGCGTACAGCGCCAGCGCCTCGTCCAGGGTGACGGTGAACAGCGCCTCCTCGTCGGTCAGCGACCGGGAGTCGGTGCCCTTCTTCAGGTACGGCCCGTACCGGCCGTTCTGCGCGGTGATCTCGCCGCCGTCTGCCGGATCGACGCCGACCACTCTGGGCAGCGAGAGCAGCTTCAGCGCGGTGGGCAGGTCGACGGTGTCCAGCGACATGGACTTGAACAGCGACGCGGTCCGCGGCTTCGCCGCCTTCGGCGCCTTTTTCGGGGCAGGAGCGCCCTCCTCGGGCGCCTCCGGAGTCGGCAGCACCTCGGTGACGTACGGCCCGTACCTGCCGTCCCGGGCGACGATGACGTTGCCGGTGTCCGGGTCGACGCCGAGCTCGTTCTCCCCGCCGTCCGCGGCCTGGCTGAACAGCTCCTCGGCCACGTCGGCCGTGACCTCGTCCGGCGGCAGGTCCTCGGGGAGATTGGCCCGCTGCGATTGCTCGGTGCCGTCCTCGCCGGTCACCACTCGCTCCAGATACGGCCCGTACCGGCCCACCCGGACCAGCACCTGGCGACCCTCCGAGTCGGTGAGCAGCGGCAGCGAGTTGACCTCGCGGGCGTCGATGTCCTCCAGCCGCTCGCCGACCAGCTTCTTCAGCCCGCCGGTGCGCCCCACGGAGCCCTCTGGGCCGACGTCACCGCCGAAGTAGAACGCGGTGAGCCAGTCCGTCCGGCCGATCCGGCCGTCGGCGATGCCGTCGAGCTCGTCCTCCATAGCCGCGGTGAAGTCGTAGTCGACGAGCCGGGCGAAGTGCTGCTCGAGCAGGCCGATCACCGCGAACGCGATCCACGACGGCACCAGCGCCTGGCCCTTTTTCCAGACGTAACCGCGCTCGATGATGGTGCGGATGATCGAGGTATAGGTCGACGGGCGGCCGATGCCCAGCTCCTGCAGGGCGCCGATCAGCGACGGTTCGGTGTACCGGGCCGGCGGGGTGGTGACGTGGCTGGCCGGGATCAGCTCCCTGGTGTCCAACCGCTGTCCGGTGGTCAGCTTCGGCAGCCGGCGCTCGGCGTCGTCGGCCTCGCCGCCGGCCTCGGCGTCGACGGTCTCGACGTAGGCCCGCAGGAAGCCGGGAAAGGTGATGGTCCGGCCGGACGCGCTGAACACGCACTCCCGGCCGTCGGCGGTGGCGACGATCTTGACCGACAGCGTCAGGCCCTTGGCGTCCACCATCTGCGAGGCGATGGTGCGCTGCCAGATCAGCTCGTAGAGCCGGAACTCGTCACCGGACAGCTTGTTCGCGACCTGACCGGGCGTGCGGAAGTTCTCCCCCGCCGGCCGGATGGCTTCGTGCGCCTCCTGGGCGTTCTTCACCTTGCGGGTGTACTGCCGCGGTGCGTCCGGCACGTACTCCGGCCCGTACAGCTCGCGGGCCTGGCTGCGGGCGGCCTCCTGAGCGGTGGTGCTCAGCGTGGTGGAGTCGGTCCGCATGTAGGTGATGAAGCCGTTCTCGTACAGCCGCTGCGCGGTGCGCATGGTCCGTTCGGAGTTGAAGCCCAGCTTGCGACCGGCCTCCTGCTGCATCGTCGACGTCATGAACGGCGGGTAGGGCCGGCGGGTGTACGGCTTCTCCTCGACCGAACTGACGGTGGCGGTGCCGCCCTGCAGGGATGCGGCCAGGCTGCGGGCGCCGTCCTCGTCCAGCAGCAGCACGTCGGTGCCGGCCTTGATGGCACCGGTGGCCGGGTCGAAGTCACGACCGACGGCCAGCCGCTGCCCGGCGACCGAGGACAGCGCCGCGGAGAACGGCTTGGCCTCGCGCTCGTTCTCCGGCGCGAAGAGCCCGTCAAGGCCCCAGTAGGTGCCGGTGCGGAAGGCCATCCGCTCGCGTTCCCGCTGCACGATGATCCGGGTGGCGACCGACTGCACGCGTCCGGCGGACAGCTTCGGCATCACCTTCTTCCACAGCACCGGGGAGACCTCGTAGCCGTAGAGCCGGTCCAGGATGCGTCGGGTTTCCTGGGCGTCGACCAGGTTGTCGTCGATCTCCCTGGGGCTGGCCGCCGCGGCGAGAATCGCCGCGGGGGTGATCTCGTGGAACACCATTCGCTTGACGGGCACCTTGGGCTTGAGCGTCTCCAGCAGGTGCCAGGCGATGGCCTCGCCCTCGCGGTCCTCGTCTGTTGCGAGGTACAGCTCGTCGGCTCCGGCCAGCAGTGACTTGAGCTTGGCGACCTGGGCCTTCTTCTCCGGGGAGATGACGTACAGCGGCTCGAAGCCGTTCTCGGTGTTCACACCGAGCCGGGCCCAGGGCTCGCCCTTGTACTTGGCCGGCACGTCGGCGGCGCCGCGCGGCAGGTCGCGAATGTGACCGACGGAGGACTCCACGATGTAGCCGTCGCCGAGGAAGCCGGAGATCGTCTTGGCCTTGCTCGGGGACTCCACGACGACCAGGCGCACTCCGGACCCGCTCTTCGCCACGCTCTTGCCAGTGGCCATCAGGCTCACGTTCTCCTCTATATACAGATGCATTCGTCGCTACGTCGGACGCCGCTCGTGGTGTTCGGCAGCGCTTGCCGCGTCACCCGGCGGACCACCGTGGTCTATTCCGAGCCGTCCGGAGCAGGATGCCACAGCTCCGCAAGGCCCTGGTGTGGTCGGCGTGCGTCGCTGACCGTAACCCGTCAGTGGGTCCACCAGGCGGCACTACCGGTGTGACGTCCGGTGGAACCGCCCGGCACCGGGCCCGGCTGAACGACAGGGAAGCGGACAACCTCGTCGGGTCAACACGCGGGTCGAGCAGTCTGGGACGCGCGGTTGACGTTGCTGCGGAGCTGCCGGTCCACACCCGACCGGGGTCGCCGACCGTGGTGATCGTGCAGGCCCGGTCAGTGGGACAGTGCCGGGAACGCTCCCCGGGGCGCCTCGGGCGGCGGCGTTCCGATCATCTCGGCCAGCCGCGCACACCGCCTGTACCCGACGATACGCACAGCAGGCCCGCCACCACGAATGCCCAGCAACGATCCTGCCAGTCCGGCCGCGGCACACACGGCGGCCAGCGGCTCGTAGGTGTCCGGCGCATGCGGGTCGAGCCCGAGCAGAAATCCGATCGCGGCCGGTTGCCCGGCGGCGATCGTCCAGCACCGCAGCAGGCCGGGGGTGAGGACCAGACCGGCCGGAACCGCCTTGATCGCGCCGCGGGTCCACTCCGCTGCGAGCGCGGCGAGCAGCGAGGTTCGCTCCGAACGGAAGACGATCGTCGTGCGGCCGCCGGTGGCGCGCGGGTCCGGAAAATGGTCGGTCGGTCGGTCGAGCGGCGACGGCTCGGCACCGGACGCCGCTGCGGGCGATGGGATGTCGATGTCGACGGTCGGTGCCTGGTCGGTGGGTGGCTGGCCTGTGGGTGCCTGGCCGGTCAGTGTCTGCCCGGTCGGTGTCTGGCCGGGCGCTGTCTTGCCGGGCGCTGGTGTCTGGCCGGCCCAGGACTCGCCGTCGGGCGCGCGTTCGTCCGCGCCTGCGACCACCTCGGCCGTGACGTCCCTGACCCGGCACTCCCGCAACAGCGCCTCGGCGCGCCAGCGGTCGGCGAGCATGATCGACAACCGGAACCCATCGGGTCCGGCAGCAATCTGACCGTGCGCGGCCAGCAGGCCACCGAGGTCGGACAGTTGCGGCGGAGTGAGGTCGGCGGAGAACAGCGACAGCTGACTCACCGGCTCCCCCTTTTCGCGCTTGGTCAGGGTAACCCGCGCCGCCCGGCCAGGCGGTATCCAAGGCCGGGGGTCGTGCCCCGGACTGGTGTCGCGCATGGCCGTGGGGCGGGCCAGTTCGCGCGCCGGCCGGGGAGGCATCGCGGCGGGTTTGAGGGTCGGCCGAATCGTGCGTCGCGTCGCGCCGGGTCGTGCGTCGGCTGGTCGTGGTCGCGTCGCGCCGGGTCGTGCGTCGGCTGGGTGGTGCGTCGCGCCGGGTCGTGCGCCCGGCTGGTTCGTGCGTCGCGCCCCGTCAGGGTCCCCCGAGCACACCCAGGAAGATCACAACTTCAGGCCCTTTGGTGTCGCCCCACAACACGAGAAGGCCGCGCACGTTGATCATCCGGGTTCGCTGTCGGACCCCCGCCGCGATTGGCCCGCGCCGCTTGCAGCTGCTGAGTACGCGTGGAGCAATCGCGATCCGCGGCCGCCGATGTGCGCGGGCCTCAGCAGTTGGCCGCGCTGGTGCACACGGCCACCTTGAGCGTTCCACTGCCAGTACTGGCCAGCGCCGGATTGATCAGCACGGTGTACTGACCGGAGGGCGGTGACGACGGCGCTCGTCCGGCCGTGGTGACGCGCAGGTCAACCGACCCGGCAGCATGGGCCGGACTGGTCGCCCTGACCTGGGTCGCCGACACGACGGTCAGCGACGTGCCCGCAGTGGCCCCGAACACGACCCGGGTGGCGCCCGACAGGTTCGCGCCGGTCAGGGTGACGACGGTGCCACCGGCGGTCGACCCCGATGCCGGGGTGATGCCGGTGATCGTCGGCAGCACCCGCTGCCCCTGCAACTCCCGCCGACGCCGGAAGTGCAGCCGTCCCGGACTGCGCCAGCGCGGCGATCACGAAGAAGATCACCAACGACAATCGACGCATGGGTTCCTCCGCCGGCCATGGGCGCACAGCGCGCTCCGCCCCCGCGGATCGTCGTGGAGGCACGGATCGAGCCGCGACGCGAAGTGCAGTATCCCGCGCGTTCTGGATTCGGATTCCGCGGAAACCTGGAATTCACAGAAATGACCCCGGTTGAATCCCGTGGCAATTCGGATGGCCGAAACAGCAGGTGAGGACCGTCGGCGTGTCCGGACAGAACACCGCCGAACGGGCGATCAACCCCGCCCAAGAATGGGCCGCGGGAAAAGTATCGGGCCGGCCGGAAATGCCGGAAACATGTCGACGACCGATCAGCCCGCTGCGCGCTCGTCGGTCTCGACGGCCGCTGCCGGCTGCCAGACAACGGGTTTGCGACCGGCGGCCATGTCGGCGGCGCGGTACCAGGACAGCCGCCATGGATCCAGCCGCAGCAAGCCGGCTTTGGGATCGGACGACCCGCCCGGGAAGATCGTCGCCGGATCCCAACCCAGCGGTGGGGCCGGCTGAGCCACCAGGTGCCACACCCGCTCCCGTTCGGCGGGGTCCGTTTCCCAGCGGGCGTCGCATTCGGCGACCGCCACGTCGTGCTGGGGATCCCAGTACGTGCAGGAAACGAACGGGTGGTGCCGCAGGTGCGCCAGTTTCAACGGGGTTGGTCGGCTCCACACCCAGCCGACGACGGCGTCGTCGGTGGTTTCCCAGACGGGATGCACGACACGGCTGCGCGGACGCCCGTGCCTGTCGACGGTGGTCAGCGTGCACCACACGATGCGATGAGCGATGTCGGTGAAGGATTCCACAATCATGGTTGTGTACCCTACTGCACAACTATGGTTTAGTAAATAGGTGACCGACGATCCGATCGATGTTGATGACCTCGACCTGACGCTGCTGTCGCTGTTCGCCGGCTGGGCGTGGGCCGACGAGCTGCAGCGCCGGTTGGCGGCGGAAGGCTTCCCCGACGTGCGGTTCGGGGACGGGGTGATCTTCCAGCACCTGGTCGAGAACGACCTGACCGTCACCGATCTCGCCGAACGCATGCAGGTCAGTCAGCAGGCCGCGTCCAAGGCGGTCGCGGACCTGCGGGCGCGGGGCTGGGTGCAGCAGCAGGTCGACCCGCTGGACGGTCGGGCCCGTCGGGTCGGGCTCACCGAACGCGGCCGGGAGGCGATCGAGGCGGCCCGGCGGATCCGCGCGGCGCTGGTCACCGAGACAGCGGCGCTGCACAGCACGGACGATCTACAGGCCGCCCGTCGGGTGCTGGCGGACGCCATCGCGCGCCTCGGCGGTGACAGCGCGGTGCGCGGTCGCAGAGTGCTGCCCCCCCGTTGATGACCTGATCACCGGCCCGGTGCGATCGCGAGGCAGACGCATGCGACGCAGGGCGCGGTGACCGTCGATACTGCCGCCGTTCGGGCCCGGTCACCTCGCCGCTCGCGGACACGACCGACCCTGCGGCCGGATCCGCCCCACCTGCGGCACGGTCAAATGCCCGACGTCAGTTCAGGACTTTCTGACAATCCGGCAGCTCCTTGGCAGCGGCCAGCACCGCCGGGTCCACATCGGCGATCGTGCTGGGCTGGGCGTCGCTGGCTTCCTTCTCGATGGCGTCGATCGCCTTCTTGAGGTCGTCCTCGGTGGACGGCGTGAGCGCCTGGATGGTCTGCGCACCCCTGCCATACACCGTCGACAGGCTGGAGAGTCGCTCCGTCGCAGCCTTGGCCAGATCGTCGCCGTTGGCGACGGTGGGCGGCGGGGTCTGCGCCAGAATCTCGACGGTGGTCTTGGCGCTGACCGAGATGTTGGTGTACGCGTCGACGACCGTTTGCTGGGCCTGGGCCAGGGTCTGCCCGCTGGTGTCCGGCGACGCGTACTGGGTGAGGTCCGTGACGCCCTGGCAGAAGGTGGTGAACCAGTACTCGGTGTCCGAGTCCAGCACCGTCGACGACGAGGTGTCGGTGGTGTCCGACGTCTCAGACGATTCTGCTGAGTCCGTCGTTTCCGATGATTCCGAGGTGTCGGAGGTTTCGGTCGTTTCGGTGGTCTCGGTCGTAGACACGGTGGCCTCGGTCGACGACGACGTGCTGCTCACCACCGTGCTGGCGGCCTGCGCGGCGCCCTGCACCGACTGAGAGCAGGCCGTCAGCAACAGCAGCGCACCGCCGAGCAGTGTGACCACGACGCGGCGCTGCTTCATTGTCAGATCCCTTCGATCAGTGCGGACGACGCGGGTGACGGTCCTCCGGATAGGGGCAACGCCCCTCACACGCCGAGGCTCTTGCAGGACGGAATCTGCGTCGTCGCCGCCTGAATCGCCGGGTCGAGACCCGAGATGGACTGCAGCGGCCCGACGGCCTTGATCAGGTCCGCCTTCAGCGTCGTCTTCGCGGCGGCCAACTTGCTCGCGTCGCTCGGATCGACCGCCGCGAACGTCTCGGCGCTCTTCGCCAGATCGGTCCCGGTGGTGCCGAGGCCGGTCGTCACCGTCGATGCGAATTGGGCACCGCCGTCGAAGGTGGGCGGCGGGGTCGTCGCCAGCGTGGCCGACGTCGAGGTGAACGCGCTGCTCAACGTCTTGATGGCACCGATCAGCTGCTGCTGGCCGGCGGCCGGGTCCGGATTCGGGGTGTCAAGGCCTGCGTTCTCCACCGACTTGATCGGCGCGATTCCCGTGCACAGCGCGTCGAACCAGGCCGTGGTCTGGGCATCGATCGACGCCGGGGCACCGGCGCCGGAGGTTGCCGCGGAGGTCGCCCCGCTGCCGGTCTTCTCCGACGACGAGGGGCTCGACGTCGTCACCGCGGACGACGCCGCGGTCGAGGAACTATTCGAGGTAGCGCTGCTCGAGCAGGCGGACAGCAACAGTGTTCCGGCAACCAGCAGCGTCGCTGGGGCAAGGCGTTTCATGGACATCCTGTTCATCGGGGGTTTCGTCACGGGGATCGGTCACTGGCATCGGATCAAGCACTGTCTGGCGCAATCAGAGCCGCCACTGGGCAGCCCAACGACGCCCGGACCGGGCAATCGGGCGCAGGCGTGGCACCTGCCACCCGTTTGATGACGTGTCCGTTACCGGAAGACGGTACCGCCCGCGACGCCGCGCCCGGGACTTACGGGCGGACGTCGCGGGCGGTGGGCCGGCGAAACAGGGTGCGTCAGGCGTGCAGCGGTTCCTCGGCGTGCAGCGCATGTGCGCGGCGCTTGGACACCAGCACGGCACCGACGATCACCAGGACCGCGATGACGGCGATCGCGTAGCGGATGCCGTCGTTGGCGGACGACCCCACGGTCAGGGTGACCACGGCCGGCGCGATCAGCAGGGAGACCAGGTTCATCACCTTGAGCAGCGGGTTGATGGCCGGTCCGGCGGTGTCCTTGAACGGGTCGCCGACGGTGTCGCCGATGATGGTGGCCTCGTGCGCCAGCGATCCCTTGCCGCCGAAGTTGCCGTCCTCGACGATCTTCTTGGCGTTGTCCCACGATCCGCCCGAGTTGGCCAGGAAGACGGCCATCAGGGTGCCGGTCGCGATGGTGCCGGCCAGGTATCCGGCCAGCGGTCCGACGCCGAGCCCGAACCCGACGGCGATCGGCGCGAACACCGCCAGCAGGCCGGGGGTGGCCAGCTCACGCAGCGAGTCGCGGGTCACGATGTCGACGACCTTGCCGTACTCCGGCTTGTTGGTGCCCTCCATGATCCCGGGGATCTCCCGGAACTGGCGGCGAACCTCCATGACGACCGCGCCGGCCGCGCGGGCGACCGCGTTGACCGCCAGTCCGGAGAACATGAACACCACGGCCGCGCCGAGCAGCATGCCGACCAGGGTGTTCGGCGACACCACGTTGGCGGTGAAGACGCCGACCGATTCGCCTGCCGGCGATCAATGCCTGGCCGATGGCGTCGGAGTACGACCCGAACAGCGCGGTGGCCGCCAGCACAGCGGTGGCGATCGCGATGCCCTTGGTGATGGCCTTGGTGGTGTTGCCGACCGCGTCCAGCTCGGTGAGGATCTGCGCGCCCTGCGGCGAGACGTCGCCGCTCATCTCGGCGACGCCCTGGGCGTTGTCGGACACCGGGCCGAAGGTGTCCATGGCCACGATGACGCCGACCGTGGTCAGCAGGCCGCAGCCGGCCAGCGCGATCATGAACAGCGCGACGATGACGGACCCGGAGAGCAGGTACGCGCCGTAGACCGCGGCCGCGATGACCAGCGCGGTGTAGACGGCCGACTCGAAGCCGACGCTGATGCCGGCCAGGATCACGGTGGCCGCGCCGGTCAGCGAGGACCGGGCGACGTCGTTGGTCGGCTTGGTGTCGGTGCCGGTGAAGTAGCCGGTCAGCCACAGGATGACGCCGGCCAGCACGATGCCGATGATGACGGCGACGGAGGCGATGAGCGCGGGGTTGCCGGACTGATCGCGAACCACGTCGACGCCGAGGTCCTGGAAGTTCTTCGGCAGGTAGGTGAAGGCGGCGACCGTGCACAGCACCGCGGAGATCACCGCCGAGATGTAGAACGACCGGTTGATGGTGGTCAGGCCGGGTTCGCCGCTGCGCGCCTTGGTGATGTAGACGCCGATGATCGCGGTCAGCACGCCGATGGCCGGCACGATGAGCGGGAAGATCAGGCCCTTGATCGCCGAAGGCGGAACTGCCCAGGATGAGCGAGGCGACCAGGGTGACGGCGTAGGACTCGAACAGGTCGGCGGCCATGCCGGCGCAGTCGCCGACGTTGTCACCCACGTTGTCCGCGATGGTGGCGGCGTTGCGTGGGTCGTCCTCGGGGATGCCCTTCTCGACCTTGCCGACCAGGTCGGCGCCGACGTCGGCGGCCTTGGTGAAGATGCCGCCGCCGACCCTCATGAACATGGCCAGCAGCGCGGCACCGAAACCGAAGCCCTCCAGCACCTTCGGCGCGCCGCCGGTGTAGACCAGGACCACGACGGAGGCGCCCAGCAGGCCGAGACCGGTGGTCGCCAGACCCACGGTGCCGCCGGTGCGGAAGGCGATCTGCATGGCGCGTTCGCGACCTTCACCGTTGGCCGCGGCGGCCACCCGGACGTTCGCCCTGGTCGCCAGCCACATGCCGACGTAGCCGATGGTCGCCGAGAACAGCGCGCCGATCAGGAAGAAGATCGATCGGCCGATGCGCTCGCTCATGGTCGTTGCGGGCAGTACGAAGAGCAGCACGAACACGATGACCACGAAGATCGCCAGCGTCCGGAACTGCCGGCCGAGGTAGGCGGCCGCGCCCTCCTGCACCGCTTCGGAGATTTCCTGCATCTTGGGGGTGCCCTGGCCGGCGGCGAGCACGCTGGCCCGCAGCACAAAGGCGATGACCAGCGCGACAACAGCAATCACCGCCACTCCGATGACGATGAGTTGATCACTACCGGTGACGGTGAGGTCCGCGGCAAGGTTGGTGGACATCGAACTCCTGATCCATGCGTGGCGCGCACATTTCTAGGTCCGGCCCATCGCTGATGCGGACCGGCATTGGTCGATCGCGTCGCGGGCCGGTGGCCCGACGTGACGCTGAGTACTCTATGGCACCGTTAGAGCCACACTGCGCACCTTTGACTGTGACGTGCGACCAGACATACCGGACTGCGCGCAGGTTCGAACACAGTCGACCAGGTGGCCACAATGGACGGGTGATGTCACCGGTTTCGCGCTCAGATCCTGACGGACTGCTGTCCGTGCTGAATCGGTGCAGCGATACCGACGTGACATCGCTCACACCGACCGTCACCCATGTGGAGCAACTTTCACCGCGGCTCGGAAAGACGGCATCCTGGCCCGATTGGGTGCCCGCCGGACTTCGCGACAGCCTGATCGCATCGGGCATCGCGCTGCCCTGGACGCACCAGGCGGAGGCCGCCGATCTCGCGCACTCGGGGCGGGACGTGGTCATCGCTACCGGAACCGCCTCCGGAAAGTCACTGGGCTACCTGCTGCCAGCACTGACGGCGCTGCTGGCTGATCCGCGAGCCTGCGCGCTGTACCTGGCGCCGACCAAGGCATTGGCGGCCGATCAGCTCGGCTCGGTCGAAGCCCTCGGCCTGACCGGTGTCCGCGCGGCCTGTTACGACGGGGACGCCGACATGGCCGACCGGGACTGGGCCAGGGCGCACGCCAACTGGATCCTGACCAACCCGGACATGCTGCACCGCGGCGTCCTCGCCGCCCACTACCGGTGGGCGCGGGTGCTGCGCCGGCTGAAGTTCCTGGTGGTCGACGAGTGCCACGCCTACCGGGGGGTGTTCGGTTCGCATGTCGGGCTGGTGCTGCGCCGACTCATCCGGATGGCCCGGCGGTACGGTTCCGACCCGGTCGTGGTGCTCGCCTCGGCGACGTCCGCGGACCCGGCGCGTTCCGCGCAGCGGTTGATCGGCCGGCCCTTCGTCGCGGTGACGGACGACGGTTCGCCGCGCCCCGGGGCGGATTTCGTGTTGTGGGAACCGGGTTTCGTGGTCGGCGGCTCGGGTGAGCTGGGCGCTCCGGTCCGCCGGTCGGCACCGTCGGAGGCGGCCCGGATGATGGCCGATCTGGTCGCCGCCGGCGCGCGCACACTGACGTTCGTCCGTTCCCGGCACGGTGCGGAGCAGACCGCACTGAGCGCGCGACGCCGGCTGTCCGATGTCGCCCCGGCGCTGGTCGATGCGGTGGCCGCCTACCGGGGCGGGTATCTGCCGGAGGAACGCCGGGAGCTGGAACGCGCCCTCGGCTGTGGCGAGCTGATGGGGGTGGCCTCGACCAACGCGCTCGAACTCGGCGTCGACATCGCCGGGCTGGACGCCGCTGTGCTGGCCGGCTATCCCGGCACGCTGGCCTCGATGTGGCAGCAGGCCGGGCGAGCGGGCCGCCGCGCGGACAGCGGGCGGCGCGCGCTGGTGGTGTTCGTCGCGCGGGACGATCCGCTGGATTCCTACCTGGTGCACCATCCCGAGACCGTGTTCGGTCGCCCGGTGGAGACCGCCGTCACCGACCCGACAAACCCCTACATCCTCGGCCCGCACCTGGCCTGCGCTGCGGCCGAGCGGCACCTGACGTCGGAGGACCTCGAGCTGTTCGGCGGCCTCGCGGTGGTCGGGCCGGTCGTCGCCGATCTCGTCGCCCGGGGAGTGCTGCGCCGCCGACCGTCCGGGTATTACTTCGCCGCACCGGGGCATCCGGCCGACACCGTGGACCTGCGCGGCGGCGGGGGCGGTCAGGTCGCCATCGTCGAGGAGGAGACTGCCCGACTGCTCGGCACCGTAGATGTCGCCCGCGCTCCGGCGGCGGTGCACGAGGGCGCCGTTCACCTGCACCGCGGCGACAGCTACGTCGTGCAATCCCTCGACCTCGAATCCGGCGTGGCCATGGTGCGCGCTCACCGGCCGGAGTGGTCGACGATTGCCAGGTCGACCTCGACCGTGTCGATGACGTCGGTGCACGCGGAACGCAGGTGTGGCAGCGGCGTCCGGGTCGGGCTCGGCCCGGTCGAGGTGACCGAGCAGGTGGTCGGGTATCTGCGCCGGAGGCCGGGTGGCGAAGTGATCGACGCCATCGGCCTGGACATGCCGCGGCAGACGCTGTCCACCAGGGCCGTCTGGTACACGATCGGCCTTGGCACCCTGCTGACCGCCGGGCTGTCCGAAGCCGCGGTACCCGGGGCGCTGCACGCGGCCGAGCATGCGGCGATCGGGCTCCTTCCGCTGTTCGCCGGTTGCGACCGATCGGATATCGGCGGCCTGTCGACCGCGCTGCATCCTGATACCGGTGAGCCCACCGTGATCGTTTACGACGGGTACCCGGGCGGTGCGGGGTTCGCCGAACGCGGTCATGACGTGCTGGCAGACTGGTTGACCGCCGTGCGGGAGGCTGTCGTCGGTTGTGGGTGTGAGGCCGGCTGCCCGTCCTGCGTGCAATCCCCCAAGTGCGGCAACGGCAACCATCCGCTGGACAAGGCCGGGGCGGCCGTCGTGTTGACAGTGGTGATCGGCGCGCTGGCCGAGGCTGATTCGGTGGGTCTGGCGGCGGGTTGAGCTGGTTTGTGTTGTTGAACGGGCGGCGGGTCGAGGCGGGCGGGTCGAGCGGCGGCGGGTCCAGCCAGCGGCGGGTCCAGCCAGCGGCGGGTCGAGGCGGCGGCGGGTCGAGGCGGCGGCGGCCCCAGCCGGCGGCGGGCCCAGCCGGGCGGCCCCAGCCAGCGGCGGCCCAGCCAGCGGCGGGCCCAGCCAGCAACGGGTCGAGCCGGCGGCGACAGCACGCGGCGACACTTGCTGTGACGTAGGTTTGCCCCAAATCCGGTGAGCAGGTGAGGGCACGATGAGCCAGGCGTCTCCGATGCTCACCCTCCCGGACGGGCGGCGGGTCGCCTACCTGGACGTGGGTGATCCCGACGGCACCCCGGTGATCAGCTGTCATGGCGGGCTGAGCTCCCGGCTCGACGTGCAATCGGCCGCATCGACAGCCGCCGCGCTCGGCGTCCGGGTGATCTGCCCGGACCGGCCGGGCATCGGCGGATCGGATCCCCAGCCCGACCGGACGCTGATGGACTGGCCCCTCGAGGTCGAGCAGCTGGCCGACCATCTCGGCCTTGGCTCGTTCGCGGTGATGGGCTGGTCCGCCGGTGGGATGTACGCCCTGGCCTGCGCGGCCCGGCTGACCGACCGGGTGAGCAGGCTGGGGCTGATCGCCAGCGTGATCCCTCGCGAGTGGCCGGGAATGATCGAGGAGATCAATCGCATGGATCGCCTCCTGATGCGGTTGTCCGGGCGAGGATCCGCCGGCGAACGGCTGATGTTCTGGTCGCTGCGGCTCGGCGCCAGGATCAGCCCGGCGACGGTCGCGAAACAGTCGGGGGCGCCGGAGGAGGTCGCCGTCGGCATGGGCGACGCGATCGCGGCGGCATTGGTGGATACCCGTTGGGCGGTACAGGAATACCGACTGCTGAACACACCATGGGGTTTCGATCCGGCGAAGATCACTACGCCGACCACCATCTGGCAGGGCACGGCGGACGAGCTTGTCCCAGCCAGCTGGGCGGAGCGGCTCGCCGCCGCGATCCCCGGGGCAGAGCTGCATCTGGTGGACGGCGCCGACCATTTCCTGTGGTACGACCATTGGGACCAGATTCTGGGTTCGCTGACGCGCGACCCGGCTTGAGCCAGTATTTCGGGTCCGCCACCGAGATGGCTTGCTTCGCAGGGCTTCTCTTCGCAAGAGCTTGTCTTCGCAGAGCAGAACTTCGGCACAGTGTGCACGCGCGTTTCCACGTCCTGCGTCGGCTGAATCGCCGACTGCGACACGGAACCGGTCCACAGCTGAGATGTCGTTCCATCCGCCCGCCTGATGTGCCGGTCACGGCCCATCGGTGATCCGCTGCACCGGGCCGGCGCGGGCGTGCCCGGAGACCGTCCCGGAGACCGGACCCGCCTCGACCCTGGCGACGACGGACACCAGCACATCGGTCCCCCGCACCACACACGAGTCGACCACCGTGCCATTCGCGACGGCGACCCTGATCGCGGCCGCGCACACCAGGTCCGGGCCGCGCAACACCGCAGCGGCACCGGCCAGCGCCGCCAGGTCGGCCGCGGTCTCCGCCCGCTGTCGCGCGAGCACCGCGGCCCCCAGGTGAACCGCCAGCGCCGTCAGTGCGATGAGCAGGGCCGCCCCCATGCAGACGAAGACCGTGGCCACGCCGCGATCGTCAGCTCCTGCGGAAAGGTGCTGTGGCGGAGATGATTTCGAGCCGCGTGGTGGGGCTGGTGGAGTCCGGCGATCCGCCGCGGCGTCGAATGTGCCCGGCCGTCCGCCGGTCGCAATCCCCGACACTGTCCCGGCCAAGACCGACCTCTTCGTCATGGCCCGACCCCAACCTTGTTCGCATCGTGCTACCTACCCTCGCCCGCGGCGCCACCAGGCTCCCGCGCGGCCGTGGCCGTCGCCCGCAGCGTGACCCCGGGGATCAGTCCACCGATCGCGCCGGCCGTCACCGTCGCCGTCACCAGATCGCCGGTGCCACCCAGTGCGAGGGTGGCCCCGTCCGGGGCCAGGGCGGCCACTGCGCCGGCCGCCCCGCCTTCGTCGCCCCTACCGGCCAACCGCGCTGCCTCGCGGGCGGCGTCGGCACAGCGCACCTGTCCGATCATGCAACCGATGCCGCCCAGGCACGCCGCCACCACGAGCGACCAGGCTGGCCAGCGCGACCGCTGCTTCGACCGTCACACTGCCCCGGTCGGCTCCGGCTTGATCGGCCCTGTCCAGCGCCGCGCAGGCCGGAGCGACCCCGCCTCCAGCGTCGCCGCCTCGAGCAATACCGCCGGCGACCGGACCGGATTCTGATCGCATGGTGGTCGCGACTGCTCAGAACGTGGTGGAAAGCGCGGTATTGATCAGGTTGGTCAATCCCGCGATGACCGAATCGCCGGTGACGATCTTGTACAACACCGCGGCGAATGCCGCCGCTACGACGGTGCCGACTGCATATTCCACCGTGCTCATGCCGGCGTCACTCGCCCATTTCGCCGCGCCGGCGGTGACGAATTCATCATCCTCAGGTGCGTCGAGGTAGTCGAGGTCGTCGAGGCCGACCTCGTCATCGGGAGACGGTCGGTCGAGGCAGCCGACATTGCTGTCGCCGGTCGCGGTCGACCAGCGCCGCAGGCACTTCGGGCAGTCCTCGGCGGGCGGCTGCCCGAGATGGGCACCCGGAGCGAACCCCTTTTCGCTCTCGCTACGAATCCATTGCGGCACAATGTTCCCCTTTCACTGATCCACCCACCGGCACCGTGCCGGTCACGATCAGCTTGAACCGGGAATGGCGGACCCTCCAGGGCAACGCCAGGAATGTGGACAGAATTCGGACATGGGAACAATTCGGCGGGACCAGTGCCGATGGCGCCCGGCGAAATCGAGCGACTGATGGAGGCGAGAAACCCGACCTCGGTCATTCCCGGATGGATCAGGTGTGCGGGCGCCGCCGAGGCGAAGGCAATGACCGGCGCCGCCGACGGCAGGCAACCGTCGGGTCGCCGTCGACGACGGGCTCCTACGGCGATGCCGAGCCCCGGCAGCATCCGACTGCAAACAACCGTCGGGTCGCCGTCGACGACATGCGCCGTGCCGTGCAGCCGGTGTTCGGCGGCCCCCGCTGCCGGCGCCGACCGGGGCACGCCGAGATCACCCCTGGCCACCGAAAAGCGGTGACACCTCAAAAGATGTCAAGCTGACCGATCAGCCCCACCACCACGGGGGCGAGACCCCAGCACACGAACGCGGGCAGGAAACACACACCCAGCGGCGCTGTCATCAGCACTCCGGCCCGCCCGGCCGCCCGCACCGACTCGGCGGCTGCGTCGGCCCGGAGCGCCGCGGCATGTTCGCGGACGGCGTCGGCGAAACCGGCGCCGCCGGAGGCGGAGCGTCGGGCGGCGGCGGCCAGCTGGACGAGATCGGGGTCGGCGTCGGCGTGCTGCCACGCCGATTCGGGGTCGGCGCCGAGCGCCAGCATGGCGGCGACGGCATCCAGCGCGGCGATCGGGCCGTCGCCGCTCCCGGTCCCCACCGCCGCCCGGGTCGTTCGCAGCGTCCGTCGATCCGGACCGACTGAGCGCCTGCGCCACCGCCCGCAACGCCGGCGCGACAGCCATTCCGGCGTCAAGACAGGAGGCCAGCAGGTCCTCGTGGACCGCCAACCGGCGCCGATCGGCAAGCCGGCGAGCGGGCGAGCGCCGCGACGTTCTGCGCGAGAGCACGACTCCAACAATCACCGACACCGCCAGCGCCAGCCACCACAGGTCCGGGGCGATCAGGGCCGTCGCCGCGCCCAGCCCGCCTGCCAGCAACCAGGCCCGGCGGCCTGACGATCGACGTCTGCCGCCCGCACCCCAATCGCCATCGCCGTCCGACGGGGAGCCGA
This sequence comes from uncultured Actinomycetota bacterium, assembly GCA_963709895.1. Classification (GTDB taxonomy): domain Bacteria; phylum Actinomycetota; class Actinomycetes; order Mycobacteriales; family Nakamurellaceae; genus Nakamurella. The sequence goes on from CAVPYD010000031.1 coordinate 418,580, forward strand.
CCACAATGCCCGCCACGTCACCGCTAGGGCCGGCCGCGCTCCCACCACCACCAAAGAGCCGACCCACCTTGACCGGAATCCGCAGACGATCCGGCACCACCAGCAGGGCGACTGCAATCAGCACCAACGCCACGGCCGTCGCCGCGTCCACTCTCGCCGCGGCGAGCATCAGCGGCGGACGATGCGGGCGGACCAGAGCAGCCCGGCGCAGGTCAGGGTCATGCCCACCAAGAGCAGCACGTTCCCGACGCCGGTCTTGGCGAGTACCCGCACGAGGGTCGGCTCCCATGCCCGCGCCCAACGCCAGCCCCAGCACCGGAAGTACCGCCATCACATAGCCCGAGACCCGCGGCCCGGCCACCTGACCTGCCCGCTCACTGTCGGCGGCAAGCCGCTCCGCGGCATCCAGCGCCACCGCATCGATCATCGGGGTGATCGCCAGGCCCTGCCGTGCCGCCAACTCCCATCCCGCGCTCAGCCGGGCGCGGATCTCCGCCACCTCGCCGGCAACCGGCAGACCTGGGTAGCTCGATGCCTCCGAACCGCCGCCCCCGGTGGACAACTCGGTCAGCACAGCGACGGCCACCCCGCTCGCCGCCCCCGCGGCGTGGGCCGCAGCGATCGGAGGGGCGGCACCCGATCGAAGTTCTCTGGACAGCAGCCGGAGGCCCGCGATCAGGTCGGTCAGCTCCGTGCGCTGCCGACGGCCGGCCAGCGACTGGTGGACCAGGAGCAGGACGGTCACCGCCGCCAGCGCAGCGGCCAGCAGTCCGGCAACTCCTGCCACTCCCGCACCGAGAACACCCACCAGCGAACAGATCCCCGCTCCGACGCCGGTCCTGGACGTCACCCACGACGTCCGGCGGCACGGTACGGCCGCGGGTGTCACGGTGATCGTCCCGGGACCGGCTGACAGGGCCACCGGGCCGACATCCGCTGCGGCCGGTCTGCCCGGTACGCGCGGCGGCCAGGTCAGAGCCGCGACCGCCAGCAGCAACATGGTCAGCACGGCGACCGCACCGCCGGGGTCTTCCGACCGGCCGGCTCCCGCTCGGCGCGGGGTGCCGCGGAGGTACCGGCGAACCGGACCCGCATTCCGCTCAGCGTCACCACGGCGCCGACACCCCCCGTGCGGCAAGCATTGCGGTCAGCACCGCAGCACCCGGCTCCATCACCACGCCGTTCACCAGGGCCGGTGCGACCGTGGTGCGGCCGTCGTCGGCCCGGGTCAGCACGGCGATCTCCTGCAGCACCCGGCCCCGTGGCCCGCGATTCACGTGCAGGATCACCTGGACCGCACCGGCAAGTTGGGCGTGCAACGCCTCCCGTCCGACGCCGCCGAGTGCCGCAAGCGCCTCCAATCGGGCCGGGACATCGGTGGCGGTGTTGGCGTGCACGGTGCCGGCCCCGCCGTCATGACCGGTGTTCAACGCGGCCAGCAGGTCGACCACCTCGGCGCCGCGTACCTCGCCCACCACGATGCGATCGGGGCGCATCCGGAGTGCCTGCCGGACCAGGTCGCGGAGCGAGATCGCGCCCGCGCCTTCGACATTCGCAGGCCGGGCGACCATCCGGACCAGATGCGGATGCGGCGGCGCAAGCTCCTCGGCGTCTTCTACCGTCACCAAGCGCTCGTCCGGGGCGATGGCGGCCAACAGGGCGGACAGCAGCGTGGTCTTCCCGGAGCCGGTGCCACCGCTGACCAGGAAGGCCAACCTGGCGCGCAGCATCGCCTTCAGCGCCTCCCGGCAGACACCGGGCAGGCTTCCCGAGCGTTCCAGCGCAGCGAGGTCGTGCCGCACCGGACGCAGCACGCGCAGCGACAGGCAGGTACCCGAAGCCGCGACGGGGGCCAGGACCGCGTGCAGCCGAGTCCCGTCGGCAAGCCGCGCGTCGACATGTGGGTGTGCGTCGTCCAGCCGCCGACCGGCCGCCGTCGCGAGCCTGCGGGCCAACCGCTGCACCGCGGCTTCGTCGGCGAACCGCACGCCGGCGTCGCACCAACCCGATCCGCGATCCACCCGCACGTCGTCGGGTGCATTGACCACGACATCGGTCGTCGCCGGATCGGCCAGCAGGTCGGCAAGCGGCCCGGCACCAACCAGTTCGCGCTGCAACATCCTGATCATGCGCAGCATCTCGGCATCGCTGATCAAGCCGGAGGATTCCGCACGCAGGGCCCTGGCCAGCGCCGATGACGTCGGCTCGCTGTGCTCGTCGGCGAGTCTGCGCTGGATCCGTTCGACGACGTCGTCCGCGACAGCGGCGGCGGGTGTCACCGGACCGGTGCGCCGATGGAGGCCAACACCCGCCCGGCCGCCCGGGCCACGGAGCTGCGCCCGTCCCATCCCGGCAATCGGCCGAATTCGATGTCCCGGGCCAGCTTCGGCTCGGCCCGGACTCTGCTGAGCAGCGGCAGACCGAGGACGTCGGCGACGTCCTGTGCGCCCAAACCGCCCGGCGAGGGTCCGCGGACCACCAGTCCGGCCCGCGCGCCGAGCGCCGCGAAGCGGCGACAGAGCCGGCCAGCGGCGAAGCAGCCCCGCACCTCAGCCGGCGCGAGCAGCACGGTGAGGTCGGCCTGCTCCAGCACCCGGTCGGCCACCGTGGTGGGATGCCGCGGAATGTCGACAACGGTGACCACGCCCGCGCGCCGGCCGGAATCGAGCACCACATCGACGACCTCGGGATCGATGTCGGAATCGGACCGGCGGTCGTGGCACAGCAGCGAGAGTCGGCCGTGCCCGACGGTGACCGAAGGCAGCGCCCGACGCAACGCCTCGGCGGGCAGCCTGCCCGACGGCGCGGACAGGTGGTTCCACCGCATCCCGCCGTCCGATTCGACGCCGAGGACGACATCCAGTCCGGGACCCCAGGGATCACAATCCGCCAGCAGCACGTCGTCACCCCCGCGCCCGGCGACAACGGCCAGCGCGGCGGCGAACACCGAAGCCCCCGCACCGCCGCAAGCGCCGACAACGGCAATACACCGGCCGTCGCCCGGTCCGCCGATGGCAGCGTCGGACAGCACGCCGACCAGGAATTCCTCCGACTGTTCCAGCAGGACCGTGCGGTCCACGCCCAGGCGGACGCACTGTTCCCAGAGACCGGCGTCGGGTTCGCGGCCGGCGACAACCACCACGCCGGGCCTTCGACCGAGCCTGGCAGCGACCGCCCGAGCAACCTGCGAGGCGTCGATGAGCACCACCGATGCCGAGCGCCACAGGCCGCGCTGACCCGGATCACGGCTGTGCGTGACCTCGACGCCGGCGGCAGCCGAGATCCGCAACAAGTCGTCGAGGACGTCGTCGTCATCGGTGATGATCAACGGTCGCTCGTCCATGGTGAGGTCTCCCCTTGTCGCTCGACCCCGGCCGGGGTCCGCTGCGTGAACAGCTCAGCGCGGCAGGCTCGACGACAAAAGCCTCGACCTCGGATTGGGGATGAAATTCGGACATGGGGACAAATCGGGGGGACAAGTGGGCGCCACATCCCGGACCGTCCGCAAATCCGGACGCGCAATGGTGCCGCTTGTATCACCCTCGCCAATCCCCCGGCAATGACCCGCAGCAATGGCGGTCGGCATTCGAGGCCGACATTGGCTGGCAGGGCTCGAACGGCCACGGCGGCAGTCACCATTCCGACCCTGCGATGGGTTCCCCTAGTCAGAATGGGCGGCACCGCCGTCACCCGAACGGGGCGCCACCCCGCGCGCCGGTCCGAGTGGGGTTCCATGCAGGGGCATGAAGGGATGCCGGGTGGCCACATCGCTGCCTGGCACTGGACTTGGCACTCGCGGGCAGGTGCCACGTGGGCGACCCGCAGTCCGCGGCCGCTGCCGGCGGCCGATCCCGTTCCATGCGTGGGCATCGAACCCGCGCGGGCCAATCGGCGACGACGACCGGGATCAGCGGAAAAGGGACGAATCGCAAGGAAATGGACCGGCCCGAGAATAGGGGCGGCCCCCGCCAGGGGGGAGGGCGGGGGCCGCGGGGGTTCAGCTCCGGGGGGTTGAGCTGAACCGGGTGGTCGGTTCCGGGGGGGTGGAAACCGACGCCTCCTACTGTAGACCCGTTGTCGCGAGTTCGTCACCTGCTCCGGAGCGGCGTGTTACATCGCTCTTCGAGGAGAGAATCGTCCATGACCCTTTCGGGTGCATCTGAATCGGTCAGGGTGTGCAGGAATCGGATCCCCTGTTGCCGCGGGCCCCAGACGGAGGTATCACTGTGTCAGGGACCCCTGAGCGGCCAAGGACGACGTGGAAGAGAAACTTCGTCACCCCCGGTTCGGAGCTCCCCGCGTAGACCCCGGTACCCACTCACCGCTATGAGCCGCGGGAGGTACGTCGTCAGGGCAAACCACGAAAGTCGAGGAGCCCGTCACGACGAGTCGTGGTGAAGCTTGGTAGCCGGTCAGCCTGCGCAGACGGCGCCCCAACAGCAGTTGGGGCGCCGTCTTTCATTCCAGGTCGTCGGAGCGAGTCAGAGGTCCGGGCAGGTCCAGGACCGCCGTCCCAGCGGCGTCACGCGGACCACTACGGCCGGACCGCCGCGCGGCAGTCCAGGTGGCGGTCGCACCGTCGGCGGCGAAGGGCCGCATCGACTGGAGGTGGCTCGTCGGGGTAGGCGTAAGACCCGCCGACGAGCTTCAGATGGGCAACAAATCCGCCCTCGTATCGACAATTAGACAGCATGCCTTACGAGGAAAATCACCCGATCAGACGAGAGCTGAGTGGTGAATGATCTCGGCTTTTCGAATTCGCTGAGTAATCAAGGGTGACTCTATGCGATTGAATTGGGCTGAGGGGCAGCTGCCGCCGCACCTGCCATGCCCTTGCTCCTCCCGTCCCGGATCGGCCACCAGGACTCAGAGCGCCGCGTCGGCGATCGAGCCACCCTCCCTGGCGCCGGCGACCAGAGCCTGGCAAGCCAGCACCAGCCACGCCGCCACGCCGGCCGGCCCTCCGCCATCGAAATCCCGCACCGCCGCGCGATAACGGGTCGCGGTGCGCAGAAATGCGACCTCCGGGACCGCCAAGCCATCGGGGTCGAGACCCGACGTCATCATCGCGAGCCTGGCCGCGGCGCGGGCCACGACGCCGTCGGCCGACCCGAAGGGTTGCAGCGCCAGCAGTTCGCCGTGCACGACGGCGACCATCACCGGCGCGGGCCACGGCGCCGCGGTGATGACGTCGGCCAGCGCCGCCAACCGCGGGCCGATGCCGGGATCGGGCCGGGGCCGCCCCAGCTGATCGGGCGCGGCCAGGTCGGCGGCCGCCAGCACGTGCAACCGGGCCAACGCCTGCAGCGGTGCCCGGCGCCAGACCACCTCGAGTTCCGCCAACGACGCTGCCACCCGCAGCGCACCGGCAAGCCGGGGATCCGTGACCGTTCCGCCGCCGTCGGTGTCGGTGTCGTCGTTCGCCGTGTCGGCGCCCGGCACCTGCGGCCCATCGGCCTCCCGATCGCCGGGGTTCAGGGCCAGCGGTGCGCCGTCCAAGGCTGCTGACGCCCTCGCCGCGCGGACGGCAGCGGCGGCGGCAACCCGCTCGCGTCCACGCCGGAGGGCAGGGTGACCGCGGAGTGTGGTCACGGCCGCGCGCGCTGCCTCGATCCCGTCTTGCACGCCGGGCAGCGCGGTCAGGTCCGGCAGTGATCCTGGTCCGCCGCCCAGTCCGGCCTGCTGATCGCGGCGGGCGGGACGGGGCGATGGGTTGATCACCGGCGCACGATAGCCGTCCCTGGCCTCGCCGACCGCCGTTTCTGCCGTTTACCGAGCCCAGAGGGCCGTCCGTCGACGGGGCGTGGCGCCGAGTCGGCGCGCCGGGCTACGTTCGGCAGGGGGAGACGCCCACCATCCGTGACACCGCCGTCGCTAGGAGACGCCCTATGAACAGTCCCGCGAGCACGTCAGCGCCATCGCCGGCCACCACCGAACAAGCCATCACGCTGGACAATCTGCTCGCGGAGGACCGCGCCTTCCCGCCGTCACCGGAGTTTGCCGCCAACGCGAACCTCACCGCAGAGGCCTACGACCGCGCCGCCGCCGATCCCGAGGCGTTCTGGGCCGAACAGGCGCAGCGACTGTCCTGGGCGACGCCGTTCACCCAGGTGCTGGACTGGTCCAACGCCCCGCACGCCAAGTGGTTCGCCGACGGGAAGCTGAACGTCGCCTACAACTGCGTCGACCGGCACGTCGAGGCCGGTTTCGGTGACACCGTCGCGATCCATTGGGAGGGCGAGCCCGGGGATTCCCGCACCATCACCTACGCCGAACTGCAGGCCGAGGTCTCCAAGACCGCGAACGCGCTCACCTCGCTCGGCCTCGAGGCCGGCGACCGGGTGGCGATCTACCTGCCGATGATCCCCGAGGCTGTCTTCTCGATGCTGGCCTGCGCCCGGCTGGGACTGGCCCACGGCGTGATCTTCGCCGGGTTCTCGGCCGAGGCCTTGCGCACCCGGATCGGCGATGCTCAGGCCAAGGTCGTGATCACCGCCGACGGCCAGTACCGGCGCGGCTCCGCCGTGACCCTCAAGGCCGCTGTCGATGAGGCCGCCGATGATCCCGATTCAGCCCGGTCGAGCACGTCCTGGTGGTCCGCCGCACGGGCATCGACGTCACCTGGAACGAGCGTGACGTGTGGTGGGACGATCTCGTCGAGACCCAGTCCGATCAGCACACCCCGGAGGCCTTCCCGGCCGAGCAGCCGCTGTTCGTGCTGTACACCTCGGGCACCACCGGCAAGCCCAAGGGGATCGTGCATACCTCCGGCGGCTACCTGACCCAGGCGTCGTACACCCATCGCGTGGTGTTCGACCACAAGCCGGACACCGACGTCTACTGGTGCACCGCCGACATCGGCTGGGTGACCGGCCACTCGTACATCGTGTACGGGCCGCTGGCCAACCGGGCCACCGAGGTGATCTACGAGGGCACCCCGAACACCCCGCACGAGGGACGGCACTGGGAGATCGTCGACAAGTACAAGGTGTCGATCTACTACACCGCGCCCACGCTGATCCGCACGTTCATGAAGTGGGGCCGGGACATCCCCGGTAAGTACGACCTGTCCTCGCTGCGCGTGCTGGGCAGCGTCGGCGAACCGATCAACCCGGAGGCGTGGATGTGGTACCGGGAAATGATCGGCCACAACAACTGCCCGATCGTGGACACCTGGTGGCAGACCGAGACCGGCGCGATCATGATCTCCCCGCTGCCCGGTGTGACGGCGACCAAGCCCGGCTCGGCCATGGTGCCGCTGCCCGGCATCAGCGCGATCGTCGTCAACGACGAGGGCATCCCCGTCGGCAAGGGCGAGGGCGGCTACCTGGTGATCGACAAGCCATGGCCGGCCATGCTGCGCACCATCTTCGGTGACGACGAGCGGTACAAGGACACCTACTGGTCCCGGTTCGCCTCGCAGGGCTACTACTTCGCCGGTGACGGCGCCAAGTACGACACCGACGGCGCGCTCTGGCTGCTGGGCCGGGTCGACGACGTGATGAACGTGTCCGGGCACCGGATCTCGACCACCGAGGTGGAATCCGCGCTCGTCTCGCATCCGGCGGTGGCCGAGGCGGCAGTGGTCGGCGCCGCCGACGAGATGACCGGGCAGGGCATCGTCGCGTTCGTCATCCTGCGCGGGTCCGCCACCGACTCCGGCGAGCAGTTGATCGTCGAACTGAAGAATCACGTCGCCAAGGAGATCGGGCCCATCGCCAAGCCCAAGCGGATCCTGGTCGTTCCCGAGCTGCCCAAGACCCGCTCCGGCAAGATCATGCGCCGCTTGCTCCGTGACATCGCCGAGAACCGCACGGTCGGTGACGTCACGACGCTGCAGGATTCGGCCGTGATGAACCTGATCAGCACCGGGCTGTCGACCGCGACGTCCGACTGATCGTGACCCGGGGTTCTGCTCCCGGGTTCTGATCCGACCGTCCCGATCACCGCGGCCGGGTGGGTAACGCCCACCCGGCCGCGGTGTTGGCGTTGTGGCCGATGATGCGACCGGGACCAGCAGCGACGGTGGCTCTCCGCTACCCTCGGCCGTGCCTGACGTGACCGCGCGTCACCGCTGAGACCAAGGACGTCACCGATGACAGCCACCTCCGATCCCGTTGTTTTCGTTTTGTTCGGCGCGACCGGCGACCTGGCCAAACGCATGGTCATTCCGGCGTTCTTCACCCTGGCCCAGCAGAAACTGCTTCCCGACAATTACCTGCTGATCGGCAACGGGCGCGGCGATGTCTCGCACGAAGAATTCCGCAAGCACGTGCACGACACGCTGACCGCGTTCGGGCCGCACCCGGACGCCGGGCCGTGGGACGACTTCAGCTCCCGTTTACGTTTCGCCGGCGGCGGTTTCAGCGCCGACGACCCCGGCAGCCTGCTCGACGTGGTCGCCGACGCGCGCGCGGAGCTGGGCTCGGATTCGCAGCTCGTGCACTATTTGGCGGTTCCGCCGGTCGCGTTCATCGGGCTGACCGCCGCGTTGGGCAAACATCAGCTGGCTGCCGGTTCCCGGGTGGTCTACGAAAAGCCGTTCGGCACGTCACCGGAGAATTTCCGGGAGCTGGACAAAGCGGTGCACGAGGTGCTGGACGAGTCGCAGGTGTACCGGATCGACCATTTCCTGGGAAAGGAGGCGACCCAGGACCTGCACGTGCTCCGCTTTGCCAACAGCCTGTTCGCCACCGCCTGGGACGCCGAGCACATCAAATCCGTGCAGATCGACGCGCCGGAAACCCTGGACATCGACGACCGGGCCGGGTTCTACGACGCCACCGGCGCCGTGCTGGACATGCTGATCACCCATCTGCTGCAGGTCGCCGCCGAGGTCGCGATGGAACCGCCGGCGAGCATGAGCGCCGACGACCTGCAGTCCGCGCGCGAGGAGGTCATCGGTTGTTTCCGGGCGCTGGATCCCGCCGAGGTGGTGCTGGGCCAGTACGAGGGTTACCGCGACGTGCCGGGGATCGCCGCCGACTCCACCACCGACACCTTCGTCGCGGCCCGTATGTGGGTGGACAACGATCGCTGGCGCGGGGTCCCGTTCCTGATGCGAACCGGAAAGCGGATGGCCGGGTCGACCCAACGGGTCAGCATCGTGCTGCGCGACCCGGTGGGCGCACCTTTCGACGTGCCGCCGGATGGCGGTGTGCTGACGCTCTCTCTGGCCGGCAACGGCGAGGTGCTGCTGTCGATGGTCGTCAAGGAACCCGGTGCGGGCCTGAGCCTGACCACCACCGACGCGAAGATCGTGCTGGGCGAGGTGGCCGGGGCGGACGCCCTCCCGCCATACGTCCGGCTGATCCATGACGTGCTGATCGGCGACCGGTCGCTGTTCACCCGCCCGGACGGCCTGGCGAATGCGTGGGCCGTCATCCAGCCACTGCTGGATCACCGGCCGCCGGTGCAGCCCTACCCGCAGGGAACGTGGGGCCCGCCGGCAGCCGCGGAGCTCGCCGCCCCCGACCGGTGGTTGCTGGGTCAGTAGCCCGGTGATCGGAGTCGGCGGCGGCGCGAGCCACCTGCGCGCAGCCGGGGGTCGACCGGCATGGCACGATGGGTCCGGCCGCACGCCCGGCACCGGCAGTACGGTCGCCAGACCTGAGCCCGGTAGACGGTGACGAGCGGACAGCCAGCACGTGACCAGCACGGCGGCATCGGCCGGGGAACCGGCTGGCCGGCCGCCCCGAGCTTCAGGAGAGGGCTGTGACCACTACCGGCACCCCCACCCCGCCGAACCGGTTCACCGTGCCGGGCTCCAACGGCGCGTCGATCCCGTTGGTGGCCGAACCCACGGTCGACCGGAACGCCTCGATGGGCGACCTCGTCAAGGACGTGTCCACCCAGATGTCCACGCTGGTCCGCTCGGAGATCGAGCTGGCCAAGCTCGAGGTCACCGCATCGGTCAAGCAGGGCGCCACCGGCGGCGCGATGTTCGCGGTCGCCGGCCTGACGGCGGCCTTCTCGCTGTTCTTCTTCTGGTTCATGGTCGGCGAGATCCTGGCCATCTGGCTGCCGCGCTGGGCGGCGTTCACCATCGTCTTCGTGGCGATGGTGCTGATCGCCGGCATCTTCGCGTTGCTCGGCTGGCGCAAGGTGAAGAAGATCAAGAAGCCGGAGAAGACCATCGCGTCGCTGGAACAGACGGCGGCGGCGCTCAAGACCGCAGCCACCGGACCGTGACCCGCACCGGACGACGCACCTGACCAAGAATCGCCGCAGAATCGGCCGCAGGCGCCGGGCGTCCGAGCCGTCCGGGGCGGCCGGTGCGCAAGCCACCCTGCCCCCCGGATCGGATCCGGCAACCGCGGCCGAACCCGTCGACGCCACCGATCCCAGCGGAATCGAACCCGGTGGAATCGGCACGAGTGGAACCGCCACCGGTACGGTGCCGGCCGATGCGCCCACGGCGGAACACAGCGGCGTGCCGATCGGCTTCGAGGTGCGCGACCCCGGCCCCTGGGTGCATCGCGACATCAGCGCCAACGGCATCCGCTTCCACATCGTCGAGGCCGGCTCGGGGCCGTTGGTGTTGCTGCTGCACGGTTTCGGCCAGTACTGGCGGTCGTGGCGGTACCAGCTGCCGGGGCTGGCGGCGGCCGGGTTCCGGGTGGTGGCGCCGGACCTGCGCGGGTACGGCGACACGGACAAGACCCAGCGTGGGTACGACGCCTTCAACCTGGCCGACGACATCGCCGGGCTGGTCCGCAGCCTCGGTGAGCGGGACGCGGTGCTGGTCGGCCACGGGTACGGCGGGGTGACGGCGTTCGACACCGCGGTGATGAAGCCGGCGCAGGTCCGCGGGGTGGTGGCCATCGCGGCGCCGCACCCGATCCGGATGGCCAGGGTGCGGTTGCCGGTGCGGACCGACCGTTACGGGCGGCTGCTCAACTGGGCGGCCATCCCGGCCTGGCCGGAGCGTCATCTGGTGGCCGGCAACGCCGCGTTGCTGGAGCGGATCGTGCGATCGCAGTCGGGACCGGTGTGGAAGGCCTCGCCGGACTTCCGGGAGACGATGGTGAAGATGCGCCGGACGATCCGAATCCCCGGCGCGGCCCGCGGCGCGGTGGAGCACCTGCGCTGGGTGGCCCGATCGCCGTGGCGGACCGACGGTCACCGGCACCGCGACGCCTTGGCCAGCCCGATCCACGTCCCGGTGCTGCATGTCGTCGGCGACGCCGACCGGTTCACCCCGGCGTCGTCGCTGACCGACGCGCGGGAGATGTGCAACGGCTGGTACACCATGTCGACCGTGCGCGGCGTCGGCCACTATCCGGCAGAGGAGGCGCCCGACCTCGTCACCGACCTGATCGCCGACCTCGCCACCCGGTCCACCTGAACCGCGGCGCCCGAGCTGACCCGAGCTGGCCCCCTGGTGGCGCGGATCAACGAGCCCAGCGCGGCCGAAATCGTTCACTTGCGTCCCACCCGTACCAAACTGGCCCACTTCATCCGCGCCGGCGAAGTTGGTCCAAGCCGGAAAGGGGGCGCACGACACGCAGGGCCGGGGGACGTGAAAGGGCCGGGGCGGGGTCAGGCGGCGGTGCAGGCCTGGGTGGAGGCCGGGGTCTGGTCGGTGAGCCCGGCCTCGACCACCGGGGCGACCTCGGCTGCGGTCAGCGCGAACCCGACGTCGGACTCGTCGATCGCCGCGCCGAACACCACCCCCAGTACCGTCCCGTCCGGGCTGAGCAGTGGCCCACCCGAATTGCCCGGCCGGACCTGCCCGCGGACCGTGTAGACCTCGCGGGTGACGGTGGCGTCGGTGTAGATGTTCGGCCCCCGCAAGTCGATCAGCGCTCTGATCCGTGACGGCGTCAGCGTGTAGGGACCGTCCAGCGGGTAGCCGGCGACGATCGCGTCATCTCCCGCCGACGCGGGCGTGCTCGCGAAGGTCAGCGCGGGTGCCGTCAGGCCCGGCACGTCGAGCACGGCCAGGTCGCGCTGCGAGTCGTACAGCACCACGGTGCCAGTAACAAGAGCGCCGCCGACGTCCCCACCGACCTCGATGCCGGCGCTGGTGGATCCCGCGACGACATGCGCGTTGGTCAGCACCCGATCAGGCCCGATGACGAACCCGGTGCCCTCCATCCGCCGCGCGCAGGTCTCCGACAGCGCCCGCACCTTGACGATGGACGCCTCCGCCGCGGCGATCGCGGGATTGCTGACCAGCGCCGGATCCGGCGGGTCGACGCTGGTGATCGGTGTCCGGGCCAGCGGGTCGAGGATCGCCGGGAAACCCGAATCGTTGAACACCTGGCGCAGCTGCGTCGAGATGTTCCTGGCCTGGCTGGGCATCACCTCGTCCACCCTGGCGAGCACCGCCGACGAGCGGATCGCCGAGGACAGCCAGGTGTACGGGACGGACGCCAGCGGGACCGCGATCAGCCAGATGACCAGCAGCACGGCCACGGTGTACCCGAACAGGCCAAGGGTGCGGTCGACGGCCTGTGCGGGGCGCCAGCTGATCCGCTGCGAGATCGCCCGGCCGACCGCGGAGCCGGCCACCTCGCCGATCCCGACCCCGACGATCACGCAGGCGATCCCGATGGCGATCTTCGCGGTGGAATCGTCCACCTTCTCCATCAGCAGCGGCGCCAGCCGGATCGCCACGACGGCCCCGGCCACCGCGGTGACCAGCGTGAACAGGGCCGTGACGAGGCCTTGGCGGTACCCGGAGATGGCGGCCGCGATGAGCAGCACGATGACCACCGCATCGACGATGTTCACTGCGCACCCGCCGCGGCCCGACGGCCGGCCACAACCGCAGCCGGGCGGGTACTCGGTCCGGGGCTCATCCCAGCTCGGCGAGGTCGAAGTAGCGTTCCTCGTCCCACGGCACGGCCCAGCCGCCCAGGGTGAGCAGGATGTCGACCAGACCGGCCGTGAAACCCCAGACCAGCAGGTCCGCCACCTGGAACGCCGGACCGACATAGCCGCCCGGGTGCCGGACCCGGCCACGGTTGACCGGGTCGACAAGCTCGCTGATCGGCACCCTGGCCACCGCAGCGGTCTCCCCGGGGTCGACCGGACCCACCTCACCGGGTTCGCGCCAGTAGGCCAGCACAGGGCAGACCAGGTACCCGGACGGGGGCAGGTAGAGATCGGGCAACAATGCGGCGGGCACCACGGTCGACGGTTGCAGGCCGGTTTCCTCCTCGCCCTCCCGGAGGGCTGCGGTCACCGCGTCCTCGCCCGGATCGTGCCGGCCGCCGGGGAACGCCGGCTGCCCGGCGTGCGACCGCAGGGTCGCCGCGCGCGCAGTCAGCAGCAGGTCGGGCCCGGCCGGTCCGTCGGCCAGCAGCATCAGCACCGAGCTGTGTTTCGCCCCGGGCGGGGCCAGGTTGGCCAGGTTCCGGATCGGACCGGGGAGCGGGGAACCGTCGATGTGCGCGACCAGCCGGTGCATCCAGGCCGGCAGCTGCTCGTCGCCGACCAGCCGTCGCCCGACGAAGGCCAGGCCCGCGCCGCCGGGCTCTGGTTCGCTCTCCGGCAGATGCCAGGACTCCGGCGCCGCCGGCCCAGGGTCGAGACCGGTCATTCCACCTGCTCCCGAAGCTCCAGCTGTGCGGGCGTCGGCTCGGGCAGCCCCTGCGCGTCGCCCAGTCCGACCATCGACAGCAGGTGATCCCGCTCGGGCCCGACGACCAGCGCGGACGCCACCACCGGGTCCAGCGTCCCGATGCCACGGGAGGGGCACAGCGGCGCCAGGAAGCAGGCTCCGCAGGCCGGGCGCTTGGCATGGCAGACCCGCCTGCCGTGGAAGATGGTCCGGTTGGAGAAGTCCGTCCACTGCGCGGGTGGCAGCTGCGCGTTCAGCTCGAGTTCGATCTTGACCGGATCGGTCTGCTCGGTCAGCCCCCAGCGCCGCACCAGCCGCTGCATGTGCGTGTCCACGGTGATCCCGGGGACACCGAACGCATTGCCCAGCACCACGTTCGACGTCTTGCGCCCGAACCCCGGCAGGGTGACCAGCTCGGCGAGGGTCCGCGGCACTTCCCCGTCGAACCGCTCCACCAGGGCCTGGCCGAGGCCGATCAGTGACGTCGTCTTGTTGCGGTAGAAGCCGGTCGACTTGATCAGCTCTTCCAGCTCGTCCCTGGACGCGGCCGCGTAGTCGGCTGCGGTCCGGTACTTGGCGAAGAGCACGGGCGTGGTCATGTTCACCCGGACGTCGGTGCTCTGCGCCGACAGGATGGTGGCCACCGCCAGCTCCAGCGGGGTGCTGAAGTCCAGCTCGCAGTGCGCGTCCGGATAGCCATCGGCGAGCTGCGCGGCGATCTGCCTGGCCCGCCGGGTGCGGGCCAGCGGGGTGGCCGGCGGCTTGACCTTCTTCACCCTGGGCGGCTTGCCGGCGGCCGCACTCGGCGTCTTGGCCTGCTGCCGCGCGCGGGCATTCGCCGTGGGTGGTGCTGCCTGATCGGACTGAGCCGACTGATCTGATTGAGCCGGTTGACTCTTCGCGACGGTCGTCTTCGCCGCGCGAGCGCTGGTTGCCACGCTGCCAGGTTGCCACAGAGCCCGGACGTTCCACCTGCGCGGAAGGTTGCCGACCCCGCCTCTGGCACCGCAGCGAAGACTGCGCGGGTCAGAGCCGGTCGGAGCCGGTCAGATCCGTCACACTCCGTTCGCGACCGACGTACGGACAGCCGCGCCCGGCGAGGGGTTGCCCGCGACGCCGTCCGGCGACACCCCGCCGGCCGAATCAGGACAAACGCGAATATTCGACCCTGCCCCGGCGGCAAGGGCGCTCCACGGGCCCGAGCCTGATCCCGGGATCGGGGCCCATGAGGGATGATGTTCGGACCATGACCGTCTTCCTGGTGCTGCTCATCCCCGTGCTGCTGATGGTGTTTGCCCTGTTCATGGAGCGTGTGGAGAACCGGCTGCAAACACGGACGGTCAGCGAGGCCGACGTTCAGGAATTCCTGGACACCGCCCGCCCGGAAGAGGTCAACACGCTGATCCGGGAGGGCTGGACCCGCGCCTTCGACAAGTTCCGGCTGCGTCGGCGCCCGCGGTTCCGCAGGCGGAACGGCACCAAGAACGGCACGAAGAACGGCAACCATTCCGGCACCAATTCCGGCACCAGTTCCGAGCCGAACGGCACGCAGCAGTGAGCCGCCGCGCCACATGGGCTGCGGGGCGCCGCACGGGACGCGCACCCTAGACTGTGCTCTGCGTCTCACCAAGAGTGACCAGGTCGTGAGCAGTGTCGTCAGGAGGACAGAGTGGAAGAAACGCTCGCAAAGGCCGGGATCTTTCAGGGGGTCGACCCGGATGCGGCGCTTGCGCTCGGTTCGCACATGGAGACCGTCGAGTACTCCAGGGGAAGCTCCATCTTCTCCGAGGGCGAGATCGGCGACCGGCTCTACGTCATCCTCTCGGGCAAGGTCAAGCTCGGGCGGCACTCCCCCGACGGCCGGGAGAACCTGCTCGCGGTGATGGGTCCGTCGGACATGTTCGGCGAGCTGACCGTCTTCGACCCGGGTCCGCGGACGTCGACGGCCACCGCGGTGACGGACGTCCGGCTGGCCACGATGGACCGCATCGCCCTGCGCGAGTGGATCAACAAGCGCCCGGAGATCGCCGAGCAATTGCTGCGGGTGTTGGCCCGCCGGCTGCGCCGCACCAACAACGCGCTGGCCGACTTGATCTTCACCGACGTTCCTGGCCGGGTCGCCAAGGCCCTGCTGCAGCTCGCCCGCCAGTTCGGTCAGCAGGAGGGCGCGCACCTGCGGGTCACCCACGACCTGACCCAGGAGGAACTCGCCCAGCTGGTCGGCGCCTCGCGGGAGACCGTCAACAAAGCACTGGCCGACTTCGGCCATCGCGGCTGGCTGCGGCTGGAGGGCAAAAGCGTCGTGCTGCTGGACGCCGAGCGGCTGTCCCGTCGGGCGCGCTGACCCGGATCGCCCGTCGCCCGTCACTCACGATCTCCCGGTGACGATCAGCGCTCCAGCACGCTGATCGTCACCGCCATCGTCACGGTGGTGACCTCGCCGAGCGCCGCCACGCTCGCGGCCAGGTCGGCGGCGTCGAGGTGCCGAGCCGACGGCCCCATCCGCACCAGGGCGTCGACATCGCCGCGGGAGAGTGACAGCTCGGCCCGCAGGTCGGCCTGCTCCAGCAGCCGCAGCCGGCCGGCGAACGCTGCCGCCAGCCGCTCCGGTTTGCCCTCGTCCACGGTCAGCAGTCGGAGCGGCCCGCGGATCTCCGCCAGGTGTTCCGGTTGCGGCGTCACCGCGACCAGCCGTCCGCCGGGCGCGAGCACCCTGGCGATCTCGGCGGGGTCACGTGGCGCGAAGACGCTGAGCACGGTGCGGGCCGCGCCGGTCAGCACCGGAAGGGCCGACCAGGCGTCGGCCACCACCGATCCCACCCGTGGATGCCCGGCGGCCGAGCGGCGCGCCGCGTACCGGGAGGAATCCACCGCCAGCCCGGCAACCTGCGGGTCCACGGGCGGGTGATCGCCCGACGCCAGCCGGTCGACGACCGCGGCCAGGTAGTACCCGGTCCCCGCACCGATCTCCACCACCGGACCGGCGACGGCGCGGTCGGCCACGTCGCGAGCGATCCGCCGGTAGTGGCCGGCGCCGAGAAACCGGGCACGCGCCGCGACCATGTCCGCCGAGTCGCCGGTGTCGGTGCGCGACCGCGGGCCGAGCAGCGTCAGGTATCCCTGCCGGGCCACGTCGAAGCGGTGCCCGTTGCCGCAGCCGACCACCCGGCCGTCGATCGCGGCCAGCTCGCCGGCGCAGGACGGGCAGGCCAGCAGGGGCAGCACGCCCGCCAGGCCCGGCCCGATCACCGGCCGGCCCGGTCAGCTGCCACCCGCACCGGCCTCGCGTTCCTCGCGGAGGTAGTCCAGCTGCGCCGCCACCGAGCGCTCCGCGGCCCCACGGACGGACGCGTCGATGTCGACGTACACGGCATCCGTGACCGCTTCGACGGAGGCGTCCGGACCGATCACCCGCACCGCCTCGCGGACCGCGGCCAACCGTTGTTCACGGTGCGCCAGGTACTGCCCGGACACCGCGGCCAGGTCGGGCAGCACCGGGCCGTGGCCGGGCAGCACCAGCGGGTTGCCCAGCCCGGCGAGCAACCGCAGCGAGTCCAGGTACGCCCCGAGCCGGCCGTCCGGGTGGGCGATGACCGTCGTGCCCCGCCCGAGAATGGTGTCGCCGGTGAGGATGGCACCGGCCGACCCGTCGTCGGCCAGCAGGAAACACACCGAGTCGGTGGTATGCCCGGGCGTGGCATGCACGGTCAGCGAAAGCCCTGCGGCGCTGACGATCTCGCCGTCCCGCAGCGGCTGTGCGCCGATGCAGTGCAGGGGGTCGGCGGCCCGCACCGGGGCACCGGTGAGCTCGGCAAGCGCCGGGGCGCCGTCGGTGTGGTCATGGTGCCGATGGGTGACGAGGATCAGCTCGACCGCCCCGGCGTCGGCCAGCGCGGCCAGGTGGGCGGCGTCGTCCGGACCCGGATCGACCACGATCAACGGTGACGTCGGCGCGGCCGACAGCAGGTAGGAGTTCGTGCCGTCCAACGTCATCGGCCCGGCATTCGGCGCCAGCAACACCGCGGCGTACTCGGTGAGCCGGCGGATCGCCCCCACAGGTCCAGACAGACCCGATGGTCCCGACAGACCCGGCAGACCCGACAGCCCCGTCATGACAACTCCTTTCGCTGCTGGGCCGCCGTCCCGACCGCACGTGCGGCCGCGGCCGGATCATCGAACCGCACCGGGGTGACGACCCGCCGGGTGGCCATCACGTCGCGAACCGAGTCGGCGGCGGCCAGATCGGTGAGCATCGCCAGGGTGGGCGGCATCAGCAACACCGCGCCGACGTCGTACTCAGCCAGCAGCGCCTGCGGCGTCCGCCACTGCCCCAGGTCCGCCTCGCTGGTCAGCAGCCTGGCCTGTTGACCGTCCGGGAGCGCGGCTACGAAGAAGAAGGTGTCGTACCGGCGGCTGTGGCCGACCGGGGTGATCCAGTTCGCCCACGGCCGCAACAGATCACTGCGCAGGCCCAGATCGGCGGCGGACAGCACATCGGCGAAATGCGCCCTCCGGTCGAGCACCGCGACCCGGTCGGCATCCGTCAATGCCCGCGCCGGATCGTTCCGCGCGTCCTGACCACCGGCCCCGGGCTGAGCGCCGACGGCCCGGCAAGCAACACCCCGGTCTCCTCGAACAGCTCCCGCGCCGCCGCTACGACCAGCGCACGCGCCTTCGAGACCGTGACGCCCAATTGTTCGGCCCACCACCGCGGGTCGGGTCCGGACCACCGGAGCGGCGCCGCCCGATCGGTCGTCATGATCGGTTTCATGATCGGTTTCATGATCGGTTTCATGATCGGTTTCATGATCGGTGCAGTCGACCGCGCCGCCGGGAAAGGCGGTCATCCCGCCGGCGAAGGCCATCCCCACCACCCGGCGCAGCACGAACACCTCGAGGCCGGCGTGGGTGTCCTTGACCAGCATCACGGTGGCGGCCGCGCGCACCGGCACGTCGGCGGACGGATCGCCCACGGCGGGACGGCGCTCCGGAGCTGCCTCGATGCGGACCGACTCGACCATCGGTCCAACCTATCCGGGCGGGCTGACCGGCCCTGCCGAACCAGTGCCGGCGGGGGACATCGGGGGACTTAAGGTGTGGCTCATGGCCGGCAGCTGGGCATGGGTCGCCCAGGGCGTGGGCGTGACCACCAGCCGGCGGGAGCGGACCACCAGCACGGTCATCGTGTCGGGCACGTCGGCGCTGCTGGTCGACCCGAGCTGGGATCCCGACGAGCTGAGCTGGATCGCCACCAGCCTGACCGGCGCCGGACTGACGATCACCGCGGGCTTCGCCACCCACGCCCACCACGACCACCTGCTCTGGCACCCGGGTTTCGGCGACGCGCCGCGGTGGTCCTCCCCCGTGACGGCCCGGATCGCCGCCGCTCGGCGCGACGAGTTCAGCGCCGCCCTCGGACCGTGGCCGGAGAACCTGGCCGCGCTGGTGGGACGCGTCCGCCCGGTGGACGGCGATCGCGTTCCCTGGCCCGGTCCGGAGGTACGGATGATCGTGCATGACGCGCACACCCCGGGGCACACCGCGCTCTGGATCCCCAGCACCAGGGTGCTGCTGGCCGGCGACATGCTCAGCGACGTCGAGTTGCCGCTGCCGGAAGAGACCGGACTGGCCGAGTATGCGGCCGGGTTGGACGCGCTCCTGGCGTCCGCAGTGACGGCGGCGGTCGTGGTGCCCGGGCACGGGCATCCGGGCACCGGGGACGAGCCGGCGCGCCGCTGGCGGGCCGATCACGACTACTTGCGCTCGTTGTTGGCCGGCGGTGATCCCGACGATCCACGCCGGGCGTTGCCGGGAATGGAACGGGCCCACCAGGCCAACCTGGCGCTCGCCGGCGGCGATTGATCCCTGCGGGGCCGCGGCATGCTGTTCCGCGCGGTTCGATGGTTCAGCCGCCATACCGGGCATCCGGGACCCGCGCCGGCTCAGCGGACCTGCACAATCCCCTCCACCTCGACGGGTGCGCCCAGCGGCAGCGAGGCCACGCCGACCGCCGACCTGGCGTGCCTGCCCGCCTCGCCGAAGACCTCGGCCATCAGGTCGGACGCGCCGTTGATCACGCCGGGCTGTCCGGTGAACCCGTCGGCGGACGCCACGAAACCCACCAGCTTGACCACCCGCACCACCGCGTCGAGGCCGACCGCGGCATCGACGGCGGCCAGCAGGTTCAGCGCGGCGATCCGGGCGTACCCGTTCGCATCCGCGGCGCTCACCTCCGCGCCGACCAGGCCGGTGGCCGGCAGCGCGCCGTCCACAAACGGCAACTGCCCCGCGGTGAACAGCAGGTCCCCGGCCCGGGCGGTCGGCACATACGAGCCGGCTGCCGCGGCCACGCCGGGGAGCACGATGCCCAGCTCGGCCAGCCGATCGCGCACGCTCATGCTCGTTCCCGCTTCAGGTAGGCGACCAGCTGCTCGGGGTTCGGGCCGGGCACCACCTGGACAAGTTCCCAGCCGTCCTCACCCCAGCTGTCCAGGATCGCCTTGGTGGCGTGGATGAGCAGCGGAACAGTGGCGTACTCGAAGGTCCGGCGTGTGGGGGTCGACATGACGAGCACTCTAGAACCCGGCCGCCACCCGCGATGCCGCAACCGCCGCCCGGATCGCGCGACGGGTGGCGACCCGATCCGGAAGGTCGCCAACCACCTACCCTGAGCGGGTGGACGGGTGGCATTGGGTCGGCGCCGCGATCGAAGCCGTCCTGATCCTGATCCTGGTTCTGCTCTGGTACGACGACCTGCGCGACCGGCCGGGTTGGACGGTCGGCCGGGCCACGAAATGGGCGGCGCTCGGCGCGCTCGCGATCCCGATCGGTTTCCTCGCGGTGCTGCTGCTGCCGTTGTGGGTCGGCGGGATTCTGATCGCCATCCCGCTGGTCGTCGTCCTCGTCATGGCGATGGCCAGCTGATCAAGATTTCAGTCGGACCTCAGCTGAGCCGGAAGGTGCGCGCGAAGGTGTCGGCGATGACCTGGTACCCATCCTGGTTCGGATGGATATTGGGCGCGACGCCGGGCGTTGTCGGGCACATCAACGTCCACTTGCAGGCCTTGGAATAGTTGACCGGGAGCCCGGTGTACGGGTTGATGGTGAAATTGTTGATCTGGAACACGGCAGCCACCGGCGCGATCCGGAAGCCGAAACGCCAGTAATTCCCCGCCTCGATCACGTTCAGGCCATTGAGGACGACCACCGATTGCTGGGCCACCTGCTGGCTCAGTGGCCACAGCGCCGCGAACGGGTTGTAGAACGTCATGCCGGCGGTCTTGGTCTTCCGGTCCAGATTGTGCCGGAGATCGCCGAAAATGGTCGGCAGGTTGCTCTTGACGGTGGCCAGACCACGCAGGACGCAGGCCGCGTCGATCGCCAGCCCCTCGATGCACGGCAGCACATCGTTCGGTCCGATATCGATGGTGAGATAGCTGACCGCGCCGCGATGATGCTGCAGGAACCAGATGGCCGCGTCCAATTGGTTGGTCGAGCCACCGTACTGCTCGTACAAACCGGTTCCGGCGCACGGCCCGCCGCCGTTGATCATCGTCACGGTGGACTCGCCGGGACAGCCGAGTTTCGCCAGCACGGTGCCGGGTCGGGATTCCTGCAGTTTTGTGGTGAGCTTTTCGGCATAGCCGACGCCGGTCGGGTATCCGAAAGCCAGCGAATCGCCCAGCGCCAGGTAATAGGTCGTCGGTGCTGGACTGGCGGCCGCGGCGCCGGATGGCGAGAAGAATCCGATCGCGAGCACTGCGGTCAGCAGGAACGTGACGACAGACCGAATCCGACGCATGGAGGCTCCTTTGACACGGTCACCGAGAGATGCGACTACGGAATTCGCCGAGCCGGACACCGCCCGTTTGAGTGATTTCTCCAGCAGACCGTAGTACGCGGAGCCCGCGAGTGCACCGCCAATCGCGTGACTGGCGGCCCACGTTCGGTGGAAGATCGCGAGTCGACATCGAATTGGTCCGGCAAGTTCGCTACGAGTCACGCAAACAGGCTGAATTCACCCATCTCATCACCGTGGGTAGGCGGCGTCAGTCGCCGATCAGCGGATCCCTGCGTCGCGGGTGCCGCCCGGGCATCTGGCACGATCGTCCTGACGCAGCAGGGAGATCCAGCGAATGACCGCACACGGCTCCGAGGGTGACGACGCCCAGCTCGCAGCGCTGGCTTTGCGGGCGGCGCGTGCCGGGGCGGCGGCCATCGCCGCGGTCGTCGCCAATGGCGACGTTCGTCCGGATGTGAAGACGGGCGCCCACGATCTGGTGACGGTCGCCGACCGGGCGTCCGAGGCGGCCATCATCGAGGTGATCCATGCCGCCCGGCCCGATGACGCCATCCTCGGCGAGGAAAGCGGCGCGCATCCCGGTAGCTCGGGCGCCCGGTGGCTGGTCGACCCACTGGACGGCACGGCCAACTTCGTCTACGGGCGGCCGGATTTCGCGGTGTCCGTCGGCGTCGAACGCGCCGGCGCGATCGTGGCCGGCGCGATCATCCGACCGTCGGACGGACGCTGGGTGAGCGCCGACGTCACCGCTTCCGAGATCGCCATCGGCGCCCAGCTTTCTACGCCACAGACGACGAAACTGGCCGGACAGCAACATGTTTCTTCCTCGCCCAACGAGGAGATCCGTGCGGTTGACGCGTTGGTGTCCTTCGGCCTGCCCTATGCCATGTCAGCCAGGCAGGCCGCCCTGGCCGCCATCCGCGCGGCCGTGCCGCGCATTCGCGGGGTGCGGATCACCGGTTCCGCCGCCTGCGACTTCCTGGCCTGGGCGCACGGGGAGTGCGATGCCTTTGTCGGCTGCGGTCTGGCCGAATGGGACACCGCGGCCGGGCAGGCCATCGTGCTCGCTGCCGGCGGTGCGGTGCGCAGCGTACGAACGTCAGATTTCGAGATCCTGATCGCCGCAACACCTCCGCTCACCCGGGAGCTCTGCGAGATCCTGCACGGGTGATGCTCCTGCCGGGTGCGCCCCACCCGGTAGCAGAAGAACCCGCTATTCGTCCCGGGCGGTCTCGTCGGCCTCCAGCACCGCGACCAGCGACTGCATCGTCGCCAGTGCCGTCCGCAGCCTGTCGGGACCGACCGAGCCACCGACCCGGTCGGCGAACGGCTGCTGGACCAGGGATATCCGGCGAACGGCCCAATACCCGGCCTCGGTGCACGCCAGCAATTTGGCCCGCCGATGAGCCGGATTGGGCCGGTACTCGGCCAGGCCGCGGTCCACCAGCAGATCGGCGACACGCTGCACGCCCTGCCTGGTCATGCCCATCCGCCGGCCGATCTCCGCCACACTCCGCGGTTGGTCGAGAACTCCGCCCAGCACCTGCCACCACGCCGCGGTCAGGCCGCCCGCGACAGCCAGCTCCTGGGCCACGTCCATCAGCCGGGCGTTGAGCCGGAAGGTGGTCAGCACCACATCGGTGAGCAGTTCGCCGGCAGCGGTCAGTTGCGGCGGCTCGGGCCAGTCCGCGCGGGGTGGAACGGTCCCGTCCCGCGCCTGCTGGCCGGTGCTCACGCCGCTGTCGCCGATTGCATGAGCGCAGGGTAGGCGGCGGGGTCGGCACTGTAGAAGACGCCTTCGTAGGCGTCCAAGGTCGCCTCGGACGCCAGACCGAGGCACCCCAGCACCGCCCTGGCGAACTGCACCGGGGACTGCGGGCCGGCGGTGATCAGGTCGCCGTCGACGACGGCCCGCTCGTCAGCATAGGAATCCGCGCCGGCGTACCCGGTGGCCGCGAGGTACTCGGGTGCGGCACTTGTGTGCCGGCGATGGTCGAGCAGACCGGCCCTGGCCAGACCAGCGGTGGCTCCGCAGATTGCTGCGACCGGCACCCCGGCGTCCAGGAATCGCCGGGCCACCGCAGCAAACGCAGCGCCACCGCCGGCATCCCACAGATCCGAGCCAGGGAGGATCAGCAACTCGCTGGATGCCGGGTCGACGTCGTCCAGCACGGCGTCGGGCAGGATCCGCATCCCGCCCATCGTGGTGACCGGCTCCGGCGACTCGGCCACCGTCACGATGGTCCACGGGGTACCGGTGAATCGCCCCGTGCGCAGCTCGACCAGGAGGTAGCCGACCTCCCAATCGGCGAGGGCATCGTAGACGGCGACATGCGCGGTTGGCGTGGTCTCTGTAGTACTCATAGTCATCATGCTGTCATGATGCCAGCATGTTGTCAATCTCGTCCGGTCGCACCGCACCGTCACTCCAGGAACGCCGGCAGCTTGTCGACGTAGACCGCCTGCGGCGGTCGGTACTCGACGACCAGGATCCGGCTGCCGACGGGGATCACCGTGACCCCGTCGGCCGGATAGGCGTGGTACGCGCTGGTGCCGCCGCGGACCGCCAACATCACCTCGCCGATCTGCCCCGGCGCGATCCGCCCGGTCACCCGGCCGATCTTGCCGACCAGGTCATCGCTGGGCTGCAGGTGCATTCGCCACGTCCGGAGGAGGCGTCAGTGACGGGCGAGCCGATGCCGGTCCACCGTTGGTGGCCGGCTGCGGGGCCGGCGCCGGGTCGTCCCGCCGGCCGAGCGCCGAGGTCAACTGCGGCAGCAGCGTGCCGACCTGCGCGATGATGCCGGCCACCATGCCGTTCAGGCCCTCAGCGCCGTTCAACACGGTCATCTGCCCGACGTGCGCGAACGGTTCCGCGGCGGCCCGGACGATTTCCGGCATCCGTTCTGCCAACTGCTGCGCGATCACCGCGTCCTGGTTCGCGGACAGCGCGTGCGCCCGGGCTTCGATGCCGTCCGCTTCCGCGACGGCGAGAGCCTTGGTGGCCGACGCGGTCGCCACGCCCCGTGCGGTGGTCGCCGCGGCCTCCGCCTCACCGGTGGTCCTGGTGGCCTTGGCCCTGGATTCGGCGGCGGTGGCCTCGGCCTGCGCCGCGAGCTCGACCTTGCGGGCACCGGCCTCGGCGGCGCTGATGTCCGCGGCCTTGGTGGCCTCCGCCTGCACCCGCTTGGCGTAGGCATCGGCGTCGGCCTGCTTGTAGACGGTGGCGTTCAGCCGCTGCTCCTGACGGGCCGCCTCCAGCTTGGCGATCTCGGTCTCCTGGACCACCACCTGCTGGCGCGCGGTGGCGTCGGCCAGCGGGCCGGCCTGCGCCGCCTCGGCGTGCACCCGCTCGGCCTCGGCCCGTGCCCTGGACTGCCGGATCTGCGACTCGCTCTGCGCGGCGGCAATCTGCGCGGCCGCCTCCGCCTCCCGCTCGGAGGCCTCCCGGTTGTTCATCGCCTCGGCGATGCGGGCGGCCTTCTGCACCTCGGCGATGTGCGGCTTGGCCAGGTTGGTGATGTAGCCGGTCGGGTCCTCGAAGTCCTTGATCTGCAAGGAATCCACCACCAGGCCGAGCTTCTCCATCTCGGTGCCGCTGGCCTCGCGGACCTTGGAGGCCAGCTTGTCCCGCTCGCGGATCATCTCCTCGACGGTGAGGCTGCCGATGATCGAGCGCAGGTGCCCCTCGAAGACGTTGTAGACCTGGCCGGTCATCTGGTCCTGCTGGCCAAGGAAGCGGCGGGCGGCGTTGGCGATGAACGGCTGGGTGTCGCCGATCTTGAAGATGACCACCCCGCGAACGATCACCGGGATGCCCTGGGTGGTGACGCAGGTGACGTCCAACGCGGTCTCGTACAGCGAGAGTTTCAGCGCACGAACGGTCTGCAGACCCGGGATGACCACCGTCCCGGTACCGGTGACGATCTTGAAGTCGAGGCCCTCCGCGGTCGCGTTGTTGCGCCGGCTCAACCCGGACAGGATCAGCGCCTCGTTCGGCTCGGCGACCCGCCAGACGGACCGGAACACGATGAAGACCACAGCGATGGCGACGACCACGAACCCGAGCAGCAGCAGCCACGTGGGCAGCGAATCGAAGAATTCGGACATGACACTCCTGGCGATCGACCCGGCAGGCGGTACCGGAGCCGTTGGAGCGTGATCCCCCGCTCACTCGCCGTTCTACCACCGGCAGGCAAGAGTCGTGCCTGATTTGTCCGCCCACTGCAGGGCCGGACGCGCCGGGCGAGCGGTTCAGCTCTCCTGCAGGATGATCGCCCGCAGCGCGTCCGCCTTTTCGGCGGTCCAGCCCGGGGGTTGGATCACCGCCGCCCAGCCGTCGACGAACTCCTGGGTGTACGTATGGCCGTGTCCCGGCGGTACGTCGACCGGCTCGGCCATGTCCATGGTCACCTGCCAGAACGTCACGAACGGGATCCAGGTCATCTCACTGAGGCACGTCCCGGCCCGGGGCCTCGGCCAGCCAGTCCGGCCGGTGCAGGATCAGATCCGGGCTCCACCAGACAACCGGGTCCGACGGATGCTGCAGGTACAGCACCCTGGTGCCGTCCCAGTCCTGCGCAACCGGCGCGATCCCGGCCGCCGGGTCGCTGGTGAACCGGACGACCCGGCCGTCCCGGTACACCGGCTCGACCTCGGGGCTGCCGGCGTCGCGGCCGTCGGTGAATTCGCGGTACAGCGCGTTGAAGTTCGGCGGCCCGGCGAACAGGATCCCGTTGGTGCGGTTGGCCATGTCGGCCGCGCCGCTGAACGCGGTCTCCGCCGCGAACGAGCCGAGGCTCTCGCCGAACACGTAGAGCTTGGGCCGCTGGCCGGCGGGCAGCGCCGACCACTTCTGGTAGACGGCGTCGAACAGCGCCCGGCCGGCCTCCCGGGCCCTGGTCTGGTCGACCACGATCGAGATCCACGACGGCAGGTAGGAGTACTGGATGGCGACCGCGGCGGAGTCCCCGCCCGTCTCGTACTCGAAGGAGTCGATCGCCCCCGGGTTCACCCAACCGGTCCCGGTGGTGCCCGCGACCAGCAGCGACGCCCGCTGGAAGCCGCCGGCCCGGTCAAGGTCGGCGACGGCGAGGCGGGCGCGGTCCTCGACGTCCGGCGCGGAGGCGATCCCGGCGTAGGCCCGGATCGGCTCCAGCGCCGGCGCACCCGAAAAGGCCGAGATCTCCGCGGCTGTCGGCCCCTGGCCGACGAAGTTGCGGCCCTGGAACCCCAGGGTGTCCCACGCCACCAGGGATTCCGGACCACCGGAACGCAGCGGGGTGGTCGGCTGGACGGCCGTGTCGCTGGTGGTGGTGTCCTGCAGCGCGAAGGTGCGGTCGGCGATCCCGATGATCCCGTCCAGCAGCACCCCGCTGACCAGCATCACGGTGATGACTGCGACCAGCACCCAGCCCAGCGCCCGCGCCGCGCGCCGACCCATCCACCGGCCGAGCCGGTCGGCCACCCACCGGTAGATCCACCTGATCCCGCGGGCGGCGGCGACCAGCCCCACGAAGAGGATCACCGCGACCACCGGCAACAGCAGCTTGGAGAGGAACCCTTCCGGTTCGGCGTCCATCAGCTCACGGATCTGGCCCTGCCAGCGCTGCCCGAGCAGGTAGCTGACCAGCAGCGCGACGCCGCCGACGACGAGGAACACCAGCCACGAACGCCGGCTCGTGGCACGCACCGGGCGGTCGGCGAACTCCCGCCACACCCAGGCGCCGAGCACTCCCAGCCCGTACCCGATGGCGGCGGTGATCGCGCAGACGAAACCCTGGAACGCCCCCGGCCGTGGCAGCAGCGACGGGGTGAACGACAGGCACAGGAAGACCAGCGCCACCCAGGCGCCGGGCAGGGTGTAGCGGAACCAGCGCCGGGCGCGGCCGGCGGGCACCGGCTCGCGGGCATCGCCGCGGTGCCGGCCGTGTCGCCGGTGTTGTCAGTGTTGCGCGTTTTCTTGTCAGCGTTGTCAGCGTTGTCAGCGGACTCGTCGGCCGGCGACGCGTGCGGGTCGGGTGCCGGGTCCCGCACGTCGGTACCGCCGGACTGGGTCACCATGATCGTTGTTCCACCTTGCGTCGGACCGGGTATTCGATTATGCCTGTCGAAGACGACGACCACCGCCCATCGCGCCTGGTCAGCCGAGTTTCAGCCGAGTTGCAGGAAGATCTCGCCGAGCCCGTTCACGGCCCAGTGGGCCAGCATCGGGGCCAGCAGGCTGTCGCTGCGGGCGCGCAATTCGCAGAACAGCACCCCCGCGGCGGCGGTGAACAGCACCGTGCCGACGACGCGCAGTGCGACGCCCGCCGCGCCACCGCCGACCACTCCGTCGACCGCCTCGTTGGCGGCGCCGCCGGCCAGCGAAGGGAGAACGTGCCACAGCCCGAAGATCGCGGACGACACCGCCGTGGCCACCCGGCGCCCGGACTGTCGCCGGAGCAAACCCCACAGCACCCCGCGGAAGGCGAACTCCTCGGGAATCACCGTGGCCAGTGGGATGACCACCAACGACGCGAGCAGGGTCTGGGCCCACGACGACGTGCCCGTCCCGGCAACCGCATCCCGGGCCGCGGGGATCAGCAGCGCCGTGCCGTACGCCGCCGCCGCGACCGCCGCGCAGGCGCCGCCCCACCGCAGTCCGGCCGGCCAGGTCGACCGGGCCAGCCCGAGGTCAGCGGCGGACAGCCCGCTCAGCCGCGCCACCACGGCCAGCGCGCCGGTGAGGCCGAGCCCGACGGCCACGCTGGCCCCGGGCAACGCGGTTGGCCGCCACGTTCGCGCACGCCATGACCAACAGGGACGCCGTCAGCGATACGCGGTAGGACACCCCCGCATCCTGCCCGTGAGTCGTGACCGCGGCCGGTCGCCGTGAGGCGATCGGCCGCGAATCACCCGGGAGGGGGGCCCGGTTTCCAACGGGTCTACGGGGTGCCGTAGCTCGTCAGGGTCTCGTAGCACATGAAGTAGGTGGTCCGCCAATGTGACGGCCGGACGACCTCGGTGAGGAACTTCGCGGTGTTCGGCATCGAGATGCGCAAGCGGTTCGCGTACTCGTTGTAGCCGATCTCCCAAGTGATCTTCCACGCGCCATTGGTGGTGATCATCGGGGTTGGCGCCGGGCCATCCGGTCGGCGGATTCTGGCCACCCTTGACCGCTGCGTACACATAGCCGGTGTTCAGTTCCATCGCCGCCACGATCCGCTTCTTCTCCGCGCCGTACAGATCGACGCCCTGCAGCCGAGCGGTTTCCGCGCCGTCGATCATCGCGCCCATGCCCATTGCCATGTGGTTGGGGTCGCGGAGCGTTTCACCTTCGAGCCCACTGACCAGCCTGGTCGGGTTGTACCAGTATTTCTGGAAGGACGACAGTGTCGTGGTCGACTTGTCGTACATGGTGCCAGGGGGCGAGATCGGCATTCCGGCCAGTTGTGCATGGGTGTTGGTGTCGCCGGCCAGGTAGATGGCCGCCGGAACCTGCGCCCGCCAATCGGCGACACCGTTGTCGAAGGTAGCCCGGTCGTCGGTGAAGATGCCGATATCCATCGTCGCGTCTGCCATCGACAGCAACCAATTGGCGCCGGCCCCGACCCAGCCATTGATCACATGCGGCAGGAACGCCTTCTTCAGCATTGCGGAGAACTGGCTCGCATTGAACGCCGGCTTCCCTGCCGGTGCGGTGTAGGTGTAGCGAATGATCTCGGCGGCGCGGGTGTACACCTCGCCGTTCCAGGCCGCCACCAGGTGACCGTTCTTGTACACGCTGGTGTCGAATTTGTGGTCGATCAGCTTCCCCGACCAGGCGTTGAGAATCCTGATGGCCTGCTGGGCATTCGCGGTATTTCCGGTGTAATACCAGAGCAGCGCCTGGGTGTAGGCCGCGACACCGTCATTGATGGAGTCGTAGCAGCCTTCGTCCGGGTTGTTGAACGATCCGCAGCCGATGTAGGCCACCGGGCGTGGCGTCCACGCCAACGAGCTGTATAACTGCCCGCTGTTGGTTCCGGTGTCCGCCTTGGCGGCCTTGGCATAGGTCAGCCCGGTCGTCCACGGCTCTTCGCCCGCCGCGATCTTGGTCTTGACGAAGCTGAGTTGCCTTGTGCCCAAGAGGATTCCGGGATGAGTAAATGCACCCGTGGTGTCTGCAGCCGTCGCGACGGAGGCAGCCGGCGGCGTGAACATCTGAGCCGTCGCGGCCTGCGCGAGCCCAGGCATCCCCAGGCAGCCGAGCGTGATCGTCAAACCCAGCACGACACCGTTGTGCAGGGCCGAGCGCCGGCGAGTGGTCCTGCCGTCCGTGACGTCGACATTTCGGGCGTGGTCGGCAGCTACCTTCCGGTTTCTGATCGTGAACATCTTCCCCTCCTGGCAATGCTGTTGCTCTTCGAAGTCCCCCTGTGGATTCGATGCGCATCCGGGAATTCAGCTACTCGTGTGTCGGGCGGCATCCACCTGCCTCCCGAAGGATGAACTTCCCTCGATACTTCCTGCGCGACAACTGTTCGAGATCGCTGCACGTGAGGTGCGGTGGCGATATGACGAAACAGTTGACCGGAATGAAGAGTGTGCGGCCCGGCCCTCCGCCGCCTGCGCTTTCTCCGGATCTCCCCTCATGCGGTGTCGAACACCGATCCGGCGAAATAGCGACCCTGGCGCGGCGGCCGGACTGCTACTCTTTACCTCTGGAAATCCGGCCGGGCCGATCAGGTCGTCGGCCGCCGGCAGGCATCACCTGTGCCTTCCGGAATTCCGGTCCCCCAGGTACAGTGAATGTGATGATGGTGACCCCTCCCGATCCGTCATCGAAATTCTGTTCTGGGGTTCACCATTCTCGGATTCCACGATTCACCGCAGAGGCTGCGGTCCCGAAGGCCGCGCGGGAGTGCTCGTGATTGCCGCGCCCAAGGACTCATGAAGGACCCAGGGGGACGGCCGCGCCGGTCGCAAGATGCCGCCACCGTGCGCGGATCGGCAGCGGAACAGGGACCCATCGCTGCACAGCGCCACTGACGGAGCGTGAAAGGCCGATCACCTTCGGCAACCATGCCGGTGACGTTCTGCAGTCGGTCAATGACCTTTGGCTACCGACCGGTTGCCGATCGGTACCTCGTCACGAGGCGGGGTCGTCCTTGGGCCCGGCGCCGGGCCAGCGCACGGACGCCAGGCCGAGCGCCAGCACTACGACGGGCGGCGCGAGCAGAGCCCAGGCCGATCGACCCGGACCAGCACCCACCACGGCACCGAGCAGGTAGCACCCCAAGACGACGGAGAGTACGGACAGGCTCACCCGATGCCGGCGCCGCGGCAGGTCCGCTGCCGCGCGATCCACCAGCCCGACGACGTCCTGCGCGATGTGCGTCAGTGCCCCGGTTTGATAGGTCGTCGACATGCCGACGCCGGCCAGCCTGCTGATCACGTCGGTCTGCACGCCCATGGCCACGCCGGCCAGCACCAGCAGCAGCGCCGAGAGCGGACCGTCCGTCGCAAGATCGGTGGTGATCGGCCCGGCGATGATCGCCAGAGCCGACAGGAACACGAACTCGATGCCGAGCAGGACCGCATGGCGACGGCGGGCGCCGACCCGCCGAGCGACGATCAACCCCAGCCCGGTGCCGACGGCGAAGCTGACGATCGCCAGTGCCGAGCGCCAGGCTGCGGGCACACCGGCGCTCCCGCCCAGCGCCATGCCCAGGAAGATCACATTGCCGCTCTGGTTGGCCGGGAACACCCCGAAGACCCTGCTGAACCCGACCGCGTCGACGAAGCCGGCGACCGCCGCGAGGACGATCGGCACAGAAAGGTCCCAGCGGGCGCGAGTATTCGTCGCGCGGGTCGCGTCCCCTGCCGTCGCGTCCCCTGCTGTCGCGTCCCCAGTCGCGTCCCCTTCCGTCGCGTCCCCTCCCTTCACTGCGCCTCCCCTGCCGTTACCGACCCTCCTCGCGGCGGTCCCGACCTCAACCACTCGCACACCGCCGGCCGGAAAGGTGGGTGACGTCACACCCGGGTGTCCGTACGGTCGTCCGGGTGATCGTCCCACCGCCCATCGGCGCAGCGGCCGACTGGCCGGATTCCATCGCGCGGCCCGTCGGGCCGTCCGATCAGCGGGCCGGCCGACGCGGCGCCTGATGCACACCCCGATGAACGACCCCATGGACCGGATCGTGGTCGACGCCAGTACCAGCGGGCTGACGCACTGGACGCCGACCGACGCCGGGACCACTCACCTGTACCTGTACGGCAACCGTCTGTCGGAGCTTCCCGAGGCCATCGGGAGGCTGCACCGCCTGCGGGTGCTGGACCTGGCGGGCAACGCGTTGACAGACCTGCCGTCGTCGGTCGGCCGTCTCGCCGCCCTTCGCTACCTCTACCTGCACGACAACCGCCTCCGGCAGCTGCCGGAGGCGATCGCCCCGCTCGACCGCCTGCTCTACCTGAACGTCAACCGCAACCCCCTTGGCCGGCTCCCGGCCTGGATCGGCGAGGTGACCGGTCTCGCCGAGCTGCGGGCCGAGAACACCGGGCTCGCCGGCCTGCCGATCGGAGTCGGCGGG
Organism: uncultured Actinomycetota bacterium; assembly: GCA_963709895.1. Classification (GTDB taxonomy): domain Bacteria; phylum Actinomycetota; class Actinomycetes; order Mycobacteriales; family Nakamurellaceae; genus Nakamurella. The sequence goes on from CAVPYD010000031.1 coordinate 450,504, forward strand.
CTGACCGGACTCCGCGAGCTGCACCTGCGCGGCAACGCGCTGACCGAACTCCCGGCCGGCATCGTCGACCTGACCGAGCTGCGTCACCTGGATCTGCGGGAGAATCAACTGCCGCGGGTACCGGACCCGCTGACCGCTCTACCGCAGCTGCGCCACCTCGATCTGCGCCAGAACCGCATCACTGCACTGCCGTCGGCGCTTCTCGACCTGCCCCGGCTGGACAAGCTCGACCTGCGCTGGAATCAGCTGTCCGAGCGCGATCCGGTCGTCGCCGAGCTGATCGATCGCGGTGTGCTGGTGCACGTGTGAGCCGTCCGGGCACCGGCCGCTCACCGGGAACCGCGGACCGCCGCCGGTTTCCCCTGGCAGGATCGAGGGATGACCGCCGAGACAACCGGGGCAGCGGACGCCCCTGCCACCGGGCAGCTTGACCGCGGCGGTGCCCCCGTGAGCGGTGCGGCCGGCGCGCCCGGCGCCCCGACCGGCGCGTCGGAGGTCACGCGAACCCCGCCCGCGTTCGCCGACGGGTTGTGGGTGGACCGGATCGGGACCCGCCGGTACGTCGGGCACAACACCCGTGGGGCGCAGGTACTCATCGGACCGGCCGCGGCGGGGGCGGTGTTCACCCCGGGCGAGCTGATGAAGATCGCTCTGGCCGGTTGCAGCGGCATGAGCGCGGATGCCGCGCTGGCCCGCAGGCTCGGTGACGACGCCAGGGTCAGCGTCCATGTGTCGGGCCCGTCGGACCCCGCCGAGGTGCGCTACCCCGCGCTCCACGAGGAGCTGGTCGTCGATCTGTCCGGCTTGAGCCCGGACGAACGGGATCGGGTGGAGACCATCATCAGACGCGCGATCGACCGCAGCTGCACCGTCGGACGGACCTTGCGGCAGAGCGCGTCGGTCGAGCTGACCATCAGTTCTGACCCGAACACCCAGCATCCTGACGCCGACCGCGCGTCCGCTGCGGACGCACCCCAGGTTTCAGACGCCGCGGTCAGGGCATAAGGACACGACGATGAGCCCAGCAGAATCACAGCCGACGGCGCCGGACGCCGTCGCCACGACGCAGCCGGCCGACGCCACGCCACGAACATCGGCGATCGGCGCGTCCGGCAATGGTGCGGTGTCGACCTCCGGCAACGGCCGAGCCGGCAAGTCCGCGCCGGCCCGCGACCCGTGGACCAACGCCTGCCACCGGGCCCGACTGCACGTGGTGACCGGCAAGGGCGGCACCGGGAAGACAACGGTCGCGGCCGCGCTTGCCCTCACCCTGGCCACCGAGGGCCGGCGGGTGCTGCTGGTGGAGGTCGAGGAACGGCAGGGCATCGCCCGGCTGTTCGACGTGCCCCCGCTGCCGTACGAGGAGCGCAAGGTCGCGGTGGCCAGCGGCGGCGGCGAGGTGCGCGCGCTGTGCATCGATGTCGAGGCCGCCCTGCTGGAGTATTTCCAGATCTTCTACAACCTGGGCTTCGCCGGCCGCAGCCTGAAGAAGATGGGCGCCGTGGAGTTCGCCACCACGCTGGCACCCGGCCTGCGGGACGTGCTGCTCACCGGCAAGGTGAAGGAAACGGTCACCCGGCTGGGCAGCGACAACAAACTGGTCTACGACGCCGTCGTGATGGACGCCCCGCCGACCGGGCGGGTGGTGACGTTCCTGGGCGTCACCGGCGCGATGTCCGACATCGCCCGGCGCGGGCCGATCCACAGCCAGGCGGAGGGGGTCGTCCGGTTGCTGCATTCGGCGGACACCATCGTGCACCTGGTCACCCTGCTGGAGGACATGCCGGTGACGGAGACCCTGGAGGCCGTCGAGCATCTGCGTGAGGCCGACCTGCCGGTAGGCACCATCATCGTGAACGCCGCCACCGTCTCCCGGCTGCCTGCCGCGTCGCTGACCCCGGCCGCCGAGAACCGGCTGGACAAGTCCCGGCTGGCCGCCGGGCTGGCCCAGGGCGGCATCACCGCCGACGACGCCATGCTCGACGGACTGGCCGCGGAGGCGGCCGAGCACGCAATCCGGGTGCTGGACGAGGCCGACTGCCGCGAGCAACTGGTCGCCACCGGGCTGCCGATCCTTTCCCTGCCCCGGCTGGTCGACGGCGGCGATCTCGGCGGGGTCTATGAGCTGGCCGACCGGCTGGCCGAGCAGGGGGTCCGGTGAGCAAGCGGATTCTTGATCTCGGGCCGATCCTGCGGGACAGCAAGACCCGGGTGGTGGTGACCTGCGGTTCCGGCGGTGTTGGCAAGACCACCACCGCGGCGTCGATGGCGCTGTGGGCCGCGGACGCGGGACGCAAGGTCGCCGTGCTGACCATCGACCCGGCCAAACGGCTCGCCCAGTCGCTCGGTCTGGAGGCCCTGGACAACGACCCGCGCCGGGTTGACGTCGAGCTGGCCGACCCCGCTGGCGAACTCTGGGCGATGATGCTGGACACCGCCCGCACCTTCGACGAGATGGTCGCGGCCCATTCCACCCCGGAGCGCGCCACGGCGATCCTGGCCAACCCCTTCTACAAGGTGATCTCCACCTCGTTCTCCGGGACGCAGGAGTACATGGCCATGGAAAAGCTGTCCACCCTGGCCGCCACCAATCAGTTCGACCTGATCGTCGTCGACACCCCACCGAGCAGGTCGGCGCTGGACTTCCTGGACGCCCCGCAGCGGCTGTCGTCTTTTCTCGACGGCCGGATGATCCGGTTGCTGTCCGCGCCCACCCGGGGCGTCATGAAGATCGTCGGCGCCGGGTTCACCCTGTTCACCAGGGCAGTCACCACCGTGCTCGGCGGCCAGATGCTGAACGACGCCGCGCAGTTCGTGCAGTTGTTCGAGGACATGTTCGGCGGCTTCCGGGAACGCGCCCAGCGCACCTACGAGCTGCTCCGCGCCCCCGGCACGGCGTTCGTGGTGGTGTCGATCTGCGAGGCCGACTCGCTGCGGGAGGCCTCCTACTTCGCCGACCGGCTGCGGGCGGAACGGATGCCGCTGGCCGGGCTGATCCTCAATCGCACCCATCCGCCGCTGGCTACCCTGCCGCTGCCGGCGGCGGAGGTGGCCCAGGAGAAGATCGAGCGCAGCGCGCCGCTGGCCGCCGCGGTGCTGGGCATCCACACCGACCGGCTCGAGGTCCGCGCCGCGGAACTGCACATGCGGGCCAGGTTCGATCGGGTGCACACGGATCTGCCGGTGGTCGAGGTTGCCGCGCTCGCCTCTGACGCCCACGACCTGCCGGCGCTGCGGGAGATCGGGCGCAGGCTGACCGCTGCCTGACGGCCGCTTGACTGTCGCCTGATCGCCGCCTGATCGCAGTCCGCGGGCGGCACGATCTGTGACAGAACGCACCCGCCGCGTACGCACCCGCCTCGCCCTCCCAGCGCAAGGTCACGGTTCTCACACGTACCCGCCGGTACCCTTGGCCAGTGCGAGTGATGAGTGGTCTGGGCCGACTGATACTGGGGACCCTGCTGGCCGGGGTGCTGGTAGCGGGCCTCCTGCTCCCCATGACGTTGGGTGTGGGGCTGGCCGCCAACTCCGTCACCAACGCCATCGAGGACGCGAAATCGGATCCGCTGGACGGCGACATCCCGCTGCGCACCACGTTCACCGACGCCAGCGGCGCCCCCATCGCCACCATCTACGACCAGAACCGGGTCGAGGTGCCGCTGTCCTCCATCTCGGACTACCTGCAGGTCGCGGTGATCTCCATGGAGGACCGCCGGTTCTACCAGCACCAGGGCGTTGACTGGCGCGGCACAGTGCGCGCGCTGTTGCGCAACGCTCAGGCCGACACCACCGCCCAGGGCGGATCCACCCTCACCCAGCAGTACGTGAAGAACTACCTCTACCTGGTGCAGGCCAAGACCGAGGCGGAGAAGGCCGACGCGATCGCCAGCACACCGATCCGCAAGCTCCGCGAAGCGAAGATGGCCCTGAGTCTCGAGCAGACGCACACCAAGGCGGAGATCCTCGAGCGCTACCTGAACCTGGTGGCCTTCGGGCCGTCGCAGTACGGCGCGGAGGCCGCGTCCCAGTGGTACTTCGGGGTGTCGGCGGACAAGCTCACCCTCGCCCAGGCGGCCCTGCTGGCCGGCATGGTCAACAACCCGCCCCGATACAACCCGCTGGACGAGAACCACGTGCAGGACGCGCGCGACCGCCGCGACCTGGTGCTGGACGTCATGGTCGCGGCCGGCCGGCTGTCCAAGGCGACCGCCGAGGAGACCAAGCAGCAGGACCTCGGCCTCAACCCGCAGCGGGTCAGCAGCGGGTGCATCCCGGCGGTGAACTCCGATACCAACGGCTTCTTCTGCCAGTACGTGCTGGACTACCTGAACACCGCCGGGTTCGACAACAAGACCGTGGCCCAGGCCGGCTGGACGGTCAAGACGACCCTCGACCCGAAGGTGATGGCGTCCGCCAAGGCTGCCGCGGTGGCCAACGCGGATCCGAGCAACGATGCCGTCAAGCGGATCGCCAACGCGGTGGCGGTGGTCAGCAAGGACGAGCCTCGGCGGGTGCTGGCGCTGGCCGCCAACCGGCCCTACGGCCTTGACACCACCAAGGGTCAGACCGTGCAGCGGCTGACCACGACGTTCGCGCCGCTGGGCGCCGGGTCGACGTTCAAGGTCTTCACCGCGGCGGCGGCCATGGAGGCAGGACTCGGTACCAACGCGGTGATCGACTCACCCGCCGAGTACACCAGCCCACTGGCCGCAAAACCCTTCAAGAACGCCGGTACCTATCCGGCGTCGATGACCCTCGCCCAGGCCCTTGCCACGTCCCCGAACACCGCTTTCGTGGCCCTGGAGGACCAGGTCGGGCTGCAGAAGGTCGCCGACATGTCCGTCCGGTTGGGTCTGAAGGGGTACGCCCTGGACGCGGGTGACGTCGATCCGGCCTTCGCCAACGCGGGTACGGACTACACCACGCAGGTGGTCGCGCAGAAGATCGCGTCGTTCACCCTGGGGGTTTCCCCGGTCAGCCCGCTGGAGCTGGCAAATGTGGGCGCCACCCTGGCGTCCGACGGTCGCTGGTGCCCGCCGACGCCGGTGGACACCATCACCGACCGCAACGGCAAGTTCGTCACCTGGGACAAGGCACCCTGCGAGGACGCGGTTCCGGCCGAGCTCGCCCGGACGTTGTCGGTGGCCATGGAGGGTGACTTCGCGGCCGGTGGTACGGCCAACGCGGCCGCCTCGGCGGCCGGCTGGACCTGGACGGCGGCCGGCAAGACCGGGACGACCCAGGAGTACAAGTCATCGGCGTTCCTGGGCTTCACGCCGGAGATGAGCGCCTCGGTGATCGTCTGGGATTCCGAGCCGCGGCCGCAGTCGATCTGCCGTGACCCGGTCCGCACCTGCTCCACCGACGAGGCCCTCGGCGGCGCCGGCATGTCCGGTGGGTCCATCCCGGCGGCCACCTGGATGTCGACGATGAAGCCGCTGAAGGAGGGTCAACCCGACACCTTCTTCCGGCCGGCGTCACCGGCCTACATCCGCGGGTCGTCCAACACCCAGGTGCCCTCGGTCGTCGGGAAGAACGTCGATGACGCGAAGGCGCAGCTCACCGCGGCGGGCTTCACGGTGACCCTGCAGGCGCGGCAGAACACCGGCACCGCGGTGAACATCGTTGTCGACCAGAACCCGAAGGGCGCCGCGCTGCCGGGCGGGAACGTCACCCTGTTCGTGTCGGCCGGCGGGGCCGGCGGCTAGGCCCGAGGCAGCCCCAGTAGTCCCCAGCCGATCCGGCCTCCCCGGTTCCGTCCGGTGGGGCCCCCGCCGTCGCCGATTAGGCTGGCCGGCATGTCTTCGATTGCCCGCCCAGCCCGCACATCCGGCGCGGGTCGATCCGTGCTCGGTCGAGCGGCTCTGGCCGCCGGATCGACGATCGCCGTCGGAGCGGCGACTCTGGCGTGGTCGACACTGGCCGAACCCCGGTTGTTCGCGCTGCGCAGGATCGACATGCCGGTGCTTCCGCCGGGCACCTGGCCGATCCGGATCCTGCACCTGTCGGACCTGCACATCGTGCCCGGCCAGCAGCGGAAGGCGGCCTGGGTGTCCAGCCTGGCCGACCTGCGACCGGACCTGGTGGTCAACACCGGCGACACCCTGTCGCACCGAAAGGCGGTGCCGGCCGCGGTTGCCGCATTCGGCGAACTGCTCGACACACCGGGCGCCTTCGTCTTCGGCAACAACGACTTCTACGCCCCCGTGCCGAAATCCCCGCACCGCTACTTCCTGAAGTCGCCGACGATCTCCCGCGGCGCCCCGCTGCCCTGGCAGGACCTGCGGGCCGCACAGGTGGAGCGCGGCTGGCAGGACCTGACCAACGCCAAGAACACGATCACCGTCCGCGGCCAGAAGATCGCGTTCGCCGGTGTCGACGACCCGTACACCAAGCGCGATCGCTACGACAAGATCGCCGGCCCGGCCGATCCGGACGCCATCGTCCGCATCGGGGTCACCCATGCGCCGGAGCCGCGGGTGCTGGACAGGTTCGCCGCCGATGGCTACGACGTGCTGCTGGCCGGGCACACCCATGGTGGCCAGGTGCGGCTGCCGGGAATCGGCGCACTGGTGACCAACTGCGGGATCGACCGGTCCAGGGCCCGTGGGTTGTCCCGCTGGGGTTCGCACGCGTGGCTCAACGTGTCCGCCGGCCTCGGGTCCAGCCCGTACATGCCGATCCGCTTCTGCTGCCGGCCCGAGGCGTCGCTGATCACCCTGCGCCCTCGCGAGGAGCCGGACGCCGCGGCGGAGCGCACCGGCTCCGGTGGTCGGTCGGGTTCGCGGGACGCGTGGCCGGTCGATGCCGGACTTCAGATTCGCGGGGTCACCGACGACCAGCGCCGGTAGGCTCGCCGGTCAGGAGGTGCGTGGTGACGGTCGAAGAGATGCGCTCGCGGTACGAACAGATCAAGGAGTCCTGGCGGCACGCCGACGGCCGCGAACGGGACGAGGACATTCACCGGCTCACCGGCCTCGCCGGCGAGGCCGACTCCTCCACCGAAGAGGGCGCGGATGCCCTTCAGGTGGAGATCGAGGACCTGATCGAGAGCATCCAGCGCCACGTCCAGCTGGAGCGGGAGATCGGGTGACGCTCGGTCTGTGAGTGGTCGGCCGGGTGCCGCACCGGGACCCGCGGCCGGCCATCCTGGCCCCGGCAGCTCTCGGTGGTCGGGAACCGAACCCGGTATCGGCTAGACTCGTCCGGGCCTCGGGGTGTGGCGCAGCTTGGTAGCGCGCTTCGTTCGGGACGAAGAGGTCGCAGGTTCAAATCCTGTCACCCCGACCAAGGTCAACGGCCCTGACTCGAACACTCGAGTCGGGGCCGTTGTGCTCTGAGGCGCCACAAAGGCACTGCGGAGGCATCAGTCGGCATCGTCCAGGGCCCGCAGAATGCCGATCGGCGCCTTCGGTTCGGCGGGTGTAGAGGTCCAAGGTGGTCGAGGCCCGTTCCAGCCAGCTCACGCTCGGCCTTAGCACGTCCGCGCAGACAAGCACCGACATGGCGCGGGCAATGTTCAACCCGATGTGCTCCGAATCCCCTGCCTCGTCAGGGATTTCCGCTTGTTCGTGCAGCGGTAGCCGCCCGCCAGGCCTGGTTACCCTGTGTGTCGGCGGCGCTGGCGGCCAGCGGTCTTGCGAGGTGTCGCCGGCTGGCGCTCCAACCAGTCCAGGACCCGGATCAGGCCGCGCCGCCCTGCTCGCGCTCAGCGCCGAGCGATCGGGCGATCGGGCGATCGACAAGTGGGAGCGCCGCGCCGAGTTCCTGGGACTGAGCCCACCACCGCGGCCGACGAGCTGCTCGGCTGAGGATCACCGCGACGCTCGGCGTTCCGTCCACGACAGCCCCACGAGGGCCACCAGGTAGACCGCGATGCCCACGCCTAGCAGCGCGAACATCCACGGCTCTTGCGCGACTCTCCCTCGGCCAGGCCGCTGACCTGCGCCGAACCAAGGCCGAAGAGCTATCCGGCCGCGGCAACCACCGACCAGGTGACGAGGGCGCGCAGATGCGGGCTCCGGCGATGGACGAGGAGCAGCACCACTGCCCCGATGAGGGCGGCCGGAGCGGCTGCTACGGCGAAGTACCAGAACGCGGTGAAGGCGTTCTCCGCACCACCGAAGCGTCCGGAGAGCGCCATGAGAGCAGCGCCGACCCCGACGAGCAGTGGGATGGCGACCAGTACCGTGCCGATGGTGGCGACGAGACGGGCGAGCGGCCGCTTGCGGGTTTCGAAGGTTGTCATGACGCCCACCTCCACTACCGTCCTACACCCCCCCCAAAACCGCCTGACAGGGTCGTTGGGCCCTGTCAGGCGCGCAGTCCACCGGCTCGTCGAGGTCGTGCTCCAGGTCGCCGCGTCCGCCAAGCGAGGGGACGGTTTGGCGCAGTCATAAACCTTGCATGCCCGCCGTCCGCGAAGCGCTGTTAGCGACGAACACGACCGTGGACCGGCCCATACCCGATTCGCGAGCACGTAGACCCAACCAGTCGCAGCACATCGAGCGGTACGTCGACGAGATCCATCGCGGGCTCGATGAGTCCACGTGAACTCCCTTGCGCGATGCAGGCACGACAATGTGCGGCATTGCCGGGTCATGTCGTGCTGCCGCCATACAGATGGGCGACTCGGTAGCGGGCTCGGACCGACCAGGCTGTCTTGCGGATCTTGGAGCGCCTTTCGTACGGCTCCGACCGAGGCGTCCGATGCCCTCCGTCCGGAGAGCAGTGGGGAGGGGGACGTCCCTCGCTCGTCGGGCGCCTTGTGACCAGATTCGTGACGAGACCCCCGTGATTCGGGCTATCCGATGGTGAACCCATCAGACTGGGTGAGATCTGTTCGTCCAATTCAAACGTGCTATAACGAGCACTTTGTGCGTCGTATAGTAGCGCCGAGCTCCCGACTCATAACCCAGAAATCTCAGGTTCGAAACCTGCCCCCGCTGCCACGACCGACAGCCCCGGTTGTAATCACGGGGCCTGTTGCTTCCGGCTTGATAACCAGCGCGTCTGGACCGGTAACCGGCGCGGTGCCTTATCTGCTCGGTGCTGTCCGGCCCGGATTCAGCGGGCCAGGATTCGCGCCTTCTGCGCCTCGAATTCATGGTCGGTCAACACCCCGGCGTCGCGGAGTTCACCGAGTTGCTTGAGCTGGGCGAGGAGTTCGTTGGTGTCGCTCACCGGCGGCGGCGCGGGGGGTGCGGGCGTGGGCGCGGGGGGTGGCGCGTAGGTGAGCGGTGTGGCCTGGGCGGCCGCCTGATCCTGTGCCGCCCATCGGTTTTGTTGCCGGCGCTGGACACGGCCGTGCACGGAGCTTGCAACGGCAACTTTGGCCGCGGTTTTGATAATTCCCATCGTCGCTGCCTTTCCTGTGAGGTGCGCTAGCCAGTGGGGGGCGCTCAGCCGGATTCTGTGGCGTCCAGGGCGAGGACGATGTCCTCGGGGGAGATCTGGCCCTCCGCGATCACCCGGGCCCCGCCGCGCTGCCATGCGGCGATCACCGGAAGGATGGCCAACTCCTCATGCACCAGCACCGCGGCGACGCTGCCCGGGCCGATGGTGCCGCCGATGTCATCGAGGTCTGATGGGTCCAGGATCCCGGAGGACGCACCCTCGAACGGCGAGAGATCCAGCCCGGGATCGGTGTCCACGCTGCCGACGTCGACCACGGAAACACTGCCGTCCGTGGCCTTGGCGACAAACTCCAGGTCGAGAATCCGCAGAAACCCGCGGTCGACCAGGTCGAGCAGAACTCCGAACCCGTCACCGGTGATCCGGCCGCCCGGGAACTCGACCGCCAAGTAATCCATGGGTCCGAGTTCGTCGGCAGGATCGGGCACTTCGTCCGCCATCTCCGACCACCTCTCAGGGGCACTGTGTGTGGTGACCAACTGTAAGCCGCGGCCGCCAACCGGGCGATAGGACGGCCACCGATGCCGCGCGGGTCCCATGGTTCATCGGGCATAATTCCTCGTGACCGTCAGCCCGGGCGAAGGCGGCAAACCTCTCAGAACGAGCGACCGATCATGCCTGTCGTAGCTGTCCTGCAATCGTTTCTGCTGGTGCTGGGCTCGGCCCTGAACCCGGGTGCGCTCGTCGTCTCGGCTGTTTACCTGGCGAAGGAACGCGGAGCCCGGCTGGAGACCGCGTTCATGACCGGAGGCCTGATCATCGGCGCCCTGGTCGGTGTCGTCGTGCTCGTGCTGATCCGGGTCACCGGACTGGAGCTTCCGACCAACCTGACGCCCCACTACGGCATCAGGCTGGGCCTGGGCATCATCGCGCTCGCGCTGGCGGCGTTCCAACCCCGGTTAAGCACGCGGCTCCGCCGCCCCGGCGAGGAAGGGCAGAAGAAGCCGAGCCTGTCCACCCGGCTGATGGAGGGGGCCGAGGTCGGTGGGGCCATCGTGGTCGGCGTGCTCATCTTCGCGCCGGGCGTCCAGTACCTCGCCGGAGTGGAGGGCATCACAGCGGCCGAACCCCGCATTGGCATTGCCCTGCTGCTGGTCCTGGCTGCGGCCGTCGTCAACGTGGCCCTGGCTTCGGATCTTCCTGGCCGCGTTCATGCGCGCCCCTGACCGGACCCAGAGGCACCTCACCAGGGCAAACAACTGGATCGCCTGGGTCAAGAATCACCGGGAGATCGTCGTCAGGAGCGTCCTGGCCATCGTGGGCGTGTACCTGCTCATCAACGGCACCGTCGGACTCGCGTCGAACTGACATCAAGGCAACCGATGACCAAACGAACTCGCTCAGCGAACTCGCCGTATGCGCGGCATGGCTCGCCGCCGCTACCCGGGATGCCATGCGGCAACCCGTCGGGGCGGTCTCGTGTTGAGGCACGGCGGGCGCTCTGCCATGCTCGAGCCAACCCGGGGCGGCACGCGGCCCATCTCGAAACCCCAGCCTTGATGTGGCCGCATGGCCGCGGCGGACCCGAATCAACCCGACACCGCACCCGCTGCAGGAGTTGCCATGACTGACAGCTAGGCCACGCCCACCTCCGAACCGCCGGCCCTGGCCCCGGATTCGACCGAGCCCGATGATGTGGCGGCCGTGTTGGCCACCGACGGGGCGTACGCCCTGTTCGTCGCCGACTTCTCAGACAGCGACGCGGCGTGGGAGGCCTACGAGGAGCTCAAGCAGGTCACCGACACGAACCGACTGAAGATCGAGGGCGTACTCGTCCTGAAGAAGACCGACGACGGCACCATCGAGGTGCAAAGGGCCACCGACTACAGCACCCGGCGCGGCCTTGCGTGGGGGCTCGTCGGCGGCGTCGTGCTCGGCGTGCTGTTCCCGCCATCGATCATCGGCAGCGCAGCAGTCTTCGGGGCGGCCGGGGCCGGAATCGGGCGGCTACGCCACCGGCACAACCGCAACGAACTGGCCGACGAGCTCGCACAGGCCATCGACCCCGGCCACTCCGGCCTCGTCGCCCTGGTCTCCGACCCGACCGCCGTCGAGGTACAAAAGGCCCTGGCCAAGGCCAACCGGATCGTGCAGAAGGCCGTGGACAAGGCCGCCGCCGACGACATCAAGGCCGAAGCCCGGGCCGCCGACTCGACCGACGCCGACCAGAGCAAGCCCTGATCCTTCGGGGGCAGTCGATCCTCAACATCGCGGTTGTTGCCCGGCGAGGCCGCTCGCGGTCAAGGCATCGCTGCATGACTCGTCAGATCTCGCCTTCCTCATCCGTCCCCGGCTGCGTCAGCTTGGGGCCCTTCGTGCCGCGCCCTGCATCCGTCGCGCCGCGTTGTCGTGTGACCGGAGTCGACCGAAGACGGCGGCCCGCTGCTTTGTCAGCTCGGAGATGAAGGCCGCGAGGACGCCGAGGCCGAGCCGAACAGGATGTAAAGCACCGTGAACAGTTTGCAGGCGGCGCTCGTCGGGTGAAGGTCGCCGAACCCGACGGTCGCCAGCGTCACGACCGAGAAATACAGCGCCTCGACGGGCGACCACCCCTCGAGCCACATGTACATCAGAGTGCCGAAGACGATCTGGGCGGTCGCCCACACCAGGATGACCTTGCCCTCCGGGCTCCGGAGCATCGCCCGCAGTGCAGAGAACATCAGGCGACTGATTTCCTGGCCCGCGTCAGGGCTTCAGCGAGCCCGAGGACGAAGAACGCGATGACAACGCCGAGGAGAGTCTCGCCGAGTCGGTCCATGCCCGACTCGGCGGCCTCGGCCCCCAAGATCCTCTGGCTGTAGACAATGAGCGCGGTGAGCAGCATGGCGAGCAGCGCATAGTTGACCTCGCGGACGGCGATCGTGAGGAACGCCGACTCAAGGAACAGGATGACCAAGCCCGGCCGGTTCTCGCCGATGAGCCCGGCAACAGCGACTGCGACGATGACACCGACTCCCGTTCCCAGCGATCGCTGCACGCCTTCCGTTTCAGGCTCGCTGCCGAGCCGACCTCGGGGGCGGCGCCACCCTGAGGCCGCCTGAGGGTGCCATAGGATCGCGGCCGGCGGTATGCCCGCGCCGCCCGAGGCCGAACGCTCGGCGACCAGGGCAACCGGGTTCCGAGCCCGCGCGATTCTTGTTGTCGATCTTCAGCTGACCGCCACAAGGCATCAAAAAAGGCATCAGCGCTGCGGATGCCTGCCGGCAGACAAAGATCCCGAGAGCGCTCCCGGCCTGCGGTTTTGCACCTTTGCGGCATCGGATCAAGCCCGGACCAGCGTTCAGACCGAAGCGATCAGGCGCGGGCGGTCTGAGGGCGCCTGTGACCGGACTTGTGACCAGAACGCCCTGATTTGGGGCTGGTGCGCCAAGGACTTTGGTGAGAAGATCGGGAAGGGTATCAGCAGGTCAGGACTCGAGGTCGAGCACTTGTGCGACTCCGAGAGCATCGACCGCCCGACTCATAACCCAGGGGTCGCATGCCCCGAATGACAAGGACGCCTCATCGGCCGCACCGAGGTTGCCGAAGCTCAATGGATCAAGGGTCTCCGGTCCGCCCGTCGTCGCCAGCCTTCCGTCTGCGCAGGCGACTGATGCGCGGCACGCTACGCCGAGCGGCGACCCGGCGGCCGACGTGGCCAATCTGCCTGACAGCACGACCAGGTCATCGCGATCACACCTACTGCATTTTGCCTGTTCGTCAGCGTCGGCCACCGTGAGCACGACCAGCGGACTGTGCTGCACCATTTCGTCCACGTCGGTTCGGCCCCAGCGCTTTGCTGCGGCTGCCATCAGCGGACGGCGCTCGGCCGGGTCTGTCACGACCCGTGCGGTCGCCGGGATGTCCACCGCTATGTGCTGCTTCAGGTGCACGACGACATGCGGGTCGGCCGTGATGTTGTGGATCCAGTCGCGCGTCCGATCGGCCCGCGGCATGCCGCTGATGAAGAGCAGGCCGTCCTCGTCATGGAGGAAGATCTCGATCTTCCTGGGCTGGCCGGTCCGGCGCCCGGTCGTCGTCAGGTCGATCACCTGGCTGTGATGAAGCGCCTTGAAGGTGTTCTCGTCCACGTTTGCCTCCGGCACTAGGGCGCATCGTCGGTGGGACGACGGCGGGTTCGCGAATCCGCGATATCACTGTCAAGTCGTTCTCGCTTCGGGATCTTCCCGGAACCGCGTCCTTGCCCGGTCGCAATCGGGGTGGGCCATGGGCACCGCAAGCTCACCTTGATCAGCGCCAACCGCGGGCCGTAGGCAGTGGTCCGCAACTGTGCCACCCGCGCGAACGGGCGACATTCATGACGCGCCTTGGCTTGTGATCCGCGTTCGGGACGAAGAGGTCGCAGGTTCACCTCCTGCGACCCCGACCGGGCACGCGAACGGCGCGCGCTTGTCGTTGTGCCGCGTCAGTCGCATCAGTCAGAGCCACCGGCGGCGCTTGAACACCCAGTACAGGATGAAGCCCATGGCGATCATGGCGAACACCGCCATCGGGTACCCGAACCTCCACCCCAACTCGGGCATGTTGTCGAAGTTCATCCCGTAGATCGTGCCCACCAGGGTCGGTGCGAACAGGATCGCCGCCCATGCGGAAATCTTCTTGACCTCTTCGTTCTGCGCGAGGCTGGTCTCGGTCAAGGCACGCATCTCCTCGTTCTGCTGCTGGGCCACCAGCGTGGCGTTCACCGTCAACGCGTTCTGCAGCAACTCCCGAAACGCGTCGCCCCGCTCCACCACGCGCTCGACGTGGTCGGCCACGTCACGCAGCTTCCGGCGCAGCTCGATGTCCACCTCGTACTTGTCGAAGCCCTGCTCGAGCCCGATCAACATGTCGCGCAGCGGGTGGGTGGCCCGCTGGAACTCGATGACCTCCCGGGACAGGTCGTAGATCCGCCGGGACACCGCAGGGTCGCCGACGAACAGCTGGTCCTCGATCTCGTCGATGTCGTTCTCCAGCCCGGCCACCACCGGTGCGTATTCGTCGACCACCTGATCCAGGATCGCGTACAGCACCGCCTCCGGACCCATGCACAGCAGGTCAGGGCTCTGTTCGAGTCGGCGCCGCACGCGTGGCAGATCGGGCGACTCGGCCTGCCGGATGGTGATGACGAACTGTGGCCCGACGAACAGGTGCAGCTCGCCGAACTCGACCTCCTCCACGTCGTCCAGGTAGCGGGCCGGCAACAGGACCACGAACAGGGTGTCGCCGTACCGTTCCATTTTTGGCCGCTGATGGGCCGAGATGGCATCTTGCACCGGCAGTTCGTGCAGCTCGAATTCGGTCGCCACCGAGCGGATCTCCGCCTCGTCCGGCCGGTACAACCCGATCCAGGCCATCCCGTTGCGCTCACGCAGCAGCTCGTAGGTCTCGTCCAGGCTGGCGGGGTCGGTGGTGCGCCGACCGTCCACATACACAGCGTTGTCGACCAACGTCATCAGACATCTCCCGTCTTCGTGCCCAAGTCTGTACTGGGCCGCCGGGACTCGGCTGCGCCAGCTCACCGCGCGCGGCTCGCCGCGCCACGCCGGGAGGCGCCGAGGTCACGCCCGGTCACTCGGCCGGTCATCGACGCAGGCCACAAGGCTGACGGCGCTGCTGACCATCAGTGATCAAAAGAAGGTCGTGGCACAGTTGAGCACCGGATTTGTCCGAACCCCCTTGCAGAAGTGACAATGAGTACTGCCACACGTCCAATCGAATGGGTGATAAGCCCATCTTCCGGTCTAGGAAGCCTATCCATATGCGCGCAATGGCGCCGCGCCCGAGTGCGGCAACCGTCATCTCGACCTCACGTCTGGGCCCGCTGCCTGAGTTGCCGACGATCGGCGACGGAGAGGGGGTCCCGGCGATGACCCCGCTGAGGGCGCGCGACGGAGCGCTGTACCCGCTGCGAGCGGTGGACCGGGTGTGCGACGTCATCGACGCGTTGGCAGCTCATCCCGACGGCCTCACCCTGTCCGTGCTGTCCGTGCTGGTTCAGCTGCCCAAGAGCTCGACCTTCCGGTACCTCGCCGCGCTGGAAACGCGCGGCTTCGTGATCCGGGCTGACGACGACGTCAGCTACCGGCTCGCCCCCGGCACCATCGGGTCGAACCGATCGAACGCCGAACGGCTGGACCGGTTGCTGCAGGTGGCCAAACCACTGATGCAGCGGATCGCCTCCGCCGGATCGGTGATCTGTTTGCTGGCGACCCTGGACGGTCCCGGTATCCGATTCCTGTGGGTGGACGGATCGGGTACCGCCGATCGGCGGACCCCGGTGGTCGGTGAACGGGAGCACCTGCACACCACCGCGGTCGGCAAGGCGATCGCCGGTCAACTCTCGGACGAGGCGGTGCTGGCCGCCATGGAGACCGCGGGCATGGCAACGCCGACGGCACAATCACTCTCGGCCCCGACTGCGCTGCTGCGGGAGCTGCACCGGGTGCGCGGCGAGGGCTTCGCGCTCAGCGCGCACGAGCGCTACCCCGACGTGCGGGCGGTGGCGGTACCGATCGGCGGCGAGACGATGGCGCTGGGCCTGGCGGGATTGGCCGAGGTGCTGACGGCCGAACGCGTGAGCACCGCGGTGCGCCAGCTCCGCAGGGCCGCCGTGGTCATGGCCCGCGAATTGCGGGACTGAGCCAATCGGTCGCCGGCCCACTGTGATCAACGGGCAAGATGGCCCGGTGCCCGAACCCACGGATCTCACCGATCTCACCGATTCAGGTGGGCCGACCACCAGCGCCCACCCGGCGGCCGCCGTCCCGGACGCGCTCTTCGACGACCCGGCCGCCGAGCTCCGCTGGCGCGCCAGGTATTCCGCCACCCGGATGAGCCTGCCGTCACTTGCCCGTGATGCGCAGCACCGGGCCGTCTACGTGTCGAACGCGACCGGCCGCTACGAGGTGTACAGCTGGGACGTCACGACCGACCGGCATGCGGTGCTCACCGATCGTCCTGACGGCACCGCACACGCCCAACTGTCGGCCGACGGCGAGCAGGTGTGGTGGTTCGACGACACCGCCGGCGACGAGTTCGGAGTCTGGCGCGTCCAACCGTTCGGCAGCGATCCTGCGTCCGTCGCAGACCTGCCGGACGAGCCGGCCGGCGCGGTGCGGGGCTTACCGAACGCCGCCGCCGGTTATCCGGCCGGTCTCGAGGTCGGCACCGCGGTTGTCCTCGCCGGGTTCGCCGACGACGACGGCACTCGGGTTCACCTGGCCAGGGACGGCGCCGCACCGGAGATCGTCTACCAGCACCCGGAGGACGGCGGGGTCGGTGCGCTGTCCGCCGACGAGACGATCTGGGTACTCTCGCATTCCGAGCACGGGGACGCGCGCTACCCGGCCCTGCGAGCCATCTCCGTCGCGGACGGCACCGTGCTCGGTGAGCTGTCCGACGCGCCCGGTCAGGGCCTGATCGCGCTGATGTTCTCCCCGGTGCCCGGCGATCAGCGATTGCTGGTCGGGCACGAGCGGCGGGGCCGGCACGAGTTGCTGATCTGGGACGTCACGGCCGGCGCGGTCGGCGAGCTGGACATCGACCTGCCCGGCGACCTGGACGCCGACTTCTACCCCGACGGGTCCGCCGTCCTGGTGGTGCACACCCACGCCGGGCGGACCTCGCTTCACCGGTTCGACCTCGAGGACAACAGGCTCACCCTGCTACCGGGCGCGCGCGGCGTGGTGTCGGGTGCGGTGCCCCGGCGTGACGGTTCCGTCTGGTACCGCTGGTCCAGCGCGGCGGAGCCCGGTCAGGTGCGGGCGCTGGCGCCCGACGGGACCGATCAGCTGCTGCTGCGGCCCGACGGGGAGATCGCTCCCGGATCCCAGCAGGTCACCGACGTGTGGGTGGACGGGCCGGGCGGCCGGATCCACGCGCTGCTGGCCGAACCGCCGGCGGGTCCCGGCGGCGGTTCGGCTGGGATCGGGTCCGGCGGGGCTGGCCCGGGCGGGGTCGGCCCGGGCGCGGTTGGTCCCGGTACTCACGGGCGGCCGTGGCCGACAGTTTTCGCCGTGCACGGCGGACCCGCCAGTGGCGACGAGGACTCCTTCGACGCCAACCGGGCCGCCTGGCTGGACGCGGGCTTCGCGGTCGTGCAGGTCAACTACCGCGGGTCGACCGGGTACGGCTCGGCGTGGCGGGACGCGCTGACCGAACGGGTCGGCCACATCGAGCTCGCGGACATCGCCGCGGTTCAGGATCACCTCGCAGCGGCCGGGGTCATCGACCCTGGACGCTGTGCCATCTTCGGCTACTCCTGGGGCGGGTACCTGGCGCTGCTCGGCCTCGGCGTGCAGCCCGAGCGGTGGGCGGCCGGGGTGGCCGGTGTTCCGGTCGCGGACTACGTGGCGGCATACGAGGACGAGATGGAGCCGTTGCGCGCTTACGACCGGGCCCTGTTCGGCGGCTCCCCGCGCGAGGTGCCGGAGAAGTACCGCGACTCGTCACCGCTGACCTATGTCGACCGGGTCCGCGCGCCGCTGTTGGTGTTGGCCGGCGAGAACGACCCCAGGTGCCCGATCCGGCAGATCGACAACTACCTCGACGCCCTCGCCGCCCGCGGCGCGCAGTACGCGGTCTACCGCTACGACGCCGGTCACGGCTCGATGGTCGTGGGGGAACGACTGCGCCAATGCGCCTGCGAGATCGCCTTCGTCCGAAACATTCTCGCCCCCGACTGACCCCCCACCCCGCCGCTGATCAGCGCGGATCATCATCGCCAGCGGGCATGAACGTGCGCGTGGTGCTGATGTGACAGTTGTCAACCATTTCGTCCGCGCGACCGAAGCGGCGCCGCGACCTCGGCCGACGACGGCCAGGCGCAGCAGGCCGGCGGACGGGCCGCCGGAAGTACGGGCTGGCCGGGCGGCCATCGTGAGCTGGTCAGTGGCGTCCGCGCACCGACACCCTGTCCAGCCGCGAGAGCTCGATGGCGCCCAGCATCTCTGCGGTCGAGCCCAGCGTGCTGATGCTGATCTGCACGGCGGCGCTGACGATCGGGGAGGCGTACCGGTCGATCTGCTCGCGGATGCCGTTGGCCACCAGGTCGGTGGCAGCGCCGATCTGACCGCCGACCACGACAACGGTCGGGTTCAGCACCGTGCACAGGTCGGCGAGTCGGCGGCCGACCGTCCGGCCGAGGTCGGTCAGCACCCGGCTCGGGCCGGGCTCGCCCGCGGCGGCGAGCGCGACGACGTCCTGCATCGACAGGGTCTCGGCGTACAGCGGCTGAACGGTGTCGACCATCGCCTGCCCGAGCAGGGAGTTCAGGCAGCCCCGGCCTCCACACGCACACAGCGGCCCGTTGTCGTCCACATGGATGTGGCCGAGTTCGCCGCCGAAGCCGCTCGTGCCGCGGACCAGCGACCCGCCGAGCACCAGACCGCCGCCGACCCCGCGTTCGGCAAACCGGACGTAGATCAGGTCTCCGTCGACGGCACCCGCCGTGTGCTCACCCAGCGCGGCCAGGTTCGCATTGTTCTCGACAATGACCGGGACGCCGAGTCGGTGAGCCAGTTCGGGCGCCGGATCGGTCCGCAGCCACGGCACGAACGGCAGCACCGGCCCCGTTGGCTGGGTGACTTCGACCGGCACGAATCGCGAAGCGGGGATGCCGACCCCGGTCTGGAACGGAGCCGGCGCCCCCACCACCACCGCGGTCAGCCGGTCCGGTCGGACGATCTCCGTCGACCGACCGCCCGGACCCTGCGTATCGACCGATCCGACCGAGCTCGCCGGGTGGGCCCGGCCCGTTGCGCCGATCGCCGCCAGATAGGCCAGCGCAGGTTCCAGGGCGGCGACGCCGTCCGGGCGCATCCCGATGTCGAAATCGGCGCTGGCGATCACCTCGCCTGAGTAGCTCAGCACCGACACGGTCAGCGACCCGCTGTCCCAGCCCAGAAAGCCGAGCACCGGCCGCGTGCGGGCCAGCCGGATCCCACCGGCCGGGCGGCCGGTCCTGACGGGGTTGGCCGCCGGCGCGAACTCCTCGACCAGGCCCCGTGCCATCAGTGTCGCGACCGCACTGACCACTGTCGGGGTCGGCAGGGCGAGATCGTCACTCAGGTCTCGCCGCGTCGCCCCGTCGCTGCGCTCCAGGTACCCCAGCACCCGCCGGGCCGCAGTGCCGAGTGCAGCAACCCCGTCGTTCCGGGTGGCCGCTGGTTCCGATGACGTGGTGATGACCAACCGCCTTTCAACTAACCCTCGCGCTGGCATATGTGACCGCGATCGCCTGATCCGGGTCTTTACTCATTCGAACAAACCGATAGAATCGAGGTAGTTCAAATGATATCATTCTAAGGAACCCTCACTTGTTAGCTCAAGCCACCCGATTCGTCCGCCACCCGACACGGAATCTTCACCCGTCGAGCGTGGGCCTCGTCGACCGAATGCGCGCTCGGCCCTCCAGCCGACCGCATTCTCGGGTCGCCGTCATGACGCTGTTCCTGCTGCTGGGCTCGGTGATGGGCAGTTGGGCCGGCCGGATTCCCAGCGTTCGCGGGGAGATCGGGCTGACCGACGCGCAATGGGGACTGGTCATCCTGGCCAGCCCGGTCGGCACGTTCATCACGTTGATGGTGGTCGCCAGGATCATCCCGCGGACCGGCGCCCGTCGGCTGGCCATCCCCGGAGCGATCGCCGTGTTGTGCGTCGTGCCCATCACCGCGGCCACCGACCGGGTGTGGGCGTTGACGGTAGCGCTGTTGGCCCAGGGCCTGTCGTCGGCGTTGCTGTCGACGCCGATGAACACCCTGGCGGTCGAGGTCGAACGGCGGTACGAGCGGCCGATCATGTCCTCCTTCCACGCGTGCTTCAGCCTGGGTCAGCTCGGCGGTGGGCTGGTCGGTGTGCTCGCCGCATCCGCCGGGGTGACCCCTGCCCTCCAGTTGACGGTCACCAACACTGTGTTGGCCGGCGCCCTGCTGGCCACCGTGCGCTGGCTGCCGAACGACCGGCCCACCGCCGCACAACGCGAATTGGCTGCCCTGGCAGCGACCCGCGGCACCGGCGCGGTCGATGCCGACTCGGTGACCCCGCGCGGATCGCGCATGCGTTCGATGACGCCGCAACTCATGCTGCTGGCCGGGATCGCCCTGCTGACCTCGATCAACGAGGGCGCCGCGGTGCAGTGGAGCGCCCAGTACGGGGCGGTGACGCTCGCCGCAGGGGCCGGCATCGGAGCGCTGACCTTCTCCTGCTTCTCGGTCGCCATGACGACGTCGCGGATCTTCGGCGATCGGATCGTGAACCGACTCGGGCGGGTGCGCTTCCTGCGCTACTCCGCGCTGCTGGCGGCGAGCGGCATGGCCGCCGGCTTGCTGGTCGGCACCACGACATCGGCTTTCGTCGCGTTCGCGCTGCTGGGTGCGGGCAGCGCCTGCATCGTCCCGACCGTGATGGGGTTGGCCGGCAACCAGCCGGGGATCCCGGCCGGGCGCGGGGTCGCCGCCGTGTCCTTCGGACAGTGGCCGGCGTACCTCATCGGCCCGCCCATCATCGGAGCCGTCGCCGGGCTCGTCGGTCTCCGCTCGGCGTTGGGCATCCTGGTCATCGCCGCGCTGGCCATCGTCGTTCTGGCCGGCCGGGTCCGGGAACCTCACCAGATGGCGCCGGAGGTGGCCCCGGTGCAGGCCCGGTCCTGACGCCCCGTTGCTGGCCCGGTCCTGACCGTCGTCCCGATCGTGGGCGACCCGGGTCCGGGCGGCAAGGTGACACCGCAGGAGCCGACTCAGCGCAACTCCGGGAAATCCTCGATCCGGTATTCGGTCTCCGGCGGGCTGGTGGCGACCGACGCGACCTGGCCGCCGCCGTTCGGATGGATGTGCTCCTCACGCTCGCGCAACTCGACCCGGCGGATCTTGCCGGAGATCGTCTTGGGTAGCGCCGCGAACTCCAGCCGCCGAATCCGTTTGTACGGCGCCAGGTGCTCCTGCGAGTACTGGAAGATCAGCCGGGCAGCGACCTTGTTCGGGTGGTAGCCGTCCGCCAGCACCACGTAGGCCTTGGGCACCGCCAGTCGGGTGGCGTCGGGTGACGGGACCACCGCCGCCTCGGCGACCGCCGGATGTTCCAGCAGCACGGATTCCAGCTCGAACGGTGAGAGCCGGTAGTCGGAGGCCTTGAACAGATCGTCGTCACGCCCGACGTAGGTGATGTAG
Organism: uncultured Actinomycetota bacterium; assembly: GCA_963709895.1. Taxonomy (GTDB): domain Bacteria; phylum Actinomycetota; class Actinomycetes; order Mycobacteriales; family Nakamurellaceae; genus Nakamurella. The sequence goes on from CAVPYD010000031.1 coordinate 472,064, forward strand.
CCGTCAGGGGTTCGGGATCCAATGTCGCCGGTGTGGTAGTACCCGCCGCGGGTCGACGCCGCGGTCCGGGACGGGTCGCCGTGGTACCCGGCCATCAGCGGCACCGGCCGGGTGGTCAGGTCCAGGCAGATCTCCCCCTCGTCGGTCGGTTCGTCGGTGACGGGATCCAGCAGCGCGACCGTGTAGCCGGGCATCGGCCTACCCATCGACCCGTCCCGAACGGGCTGACCGGGTGCGTTCCCGACCGCCAGGGTCATCTCGGTTTGGCCGAATCCGTCCCGGATCGTCACCCGCCAGGCCCGTCGGACCTGCTCGATGACCTCCGGGTTCAACGGCTCGCCCGCCCCGACGACCTCCCGCGGCGGGGTCCGCAGCGCGGCGAGGTCGGCCTGGATGAGCATCCGCCACACCGTCGGCGGGGCGCAGAACGTGCTGACCCCGTTGTCCGCCATGACCTCCATCAGCGCGGCGGCGTCGAACCGCGCGTAGTTGTAGAGGAACACCGTGCAGCCGGCCAGCCACGGCGCGAACACGTTGGACCACGCGTGCTTGGCCCAGCCCGGCGAGGAGATGTTCAGGTGCACGTCCTGCGGCTGCAGGCCGATCCAGAACATGGTCGACAGATGGCCGACCGGGTACGAGACATGCGTGTGCTCCACCAGTTTCGGCAGTGCGGTAGTCCCGGACGTGAAGTAGAGCAACAGCGGGTCCCGGCCGAAGGTGGTGCCGTCCAGCTTCAGGTCCTGCCGGTAGTCCGCGGAGTCGTCGTACTCGATCCAACCGAGCACCGGCGCGCCGACAGCGATCCGGATGAAGGTGCCCTGCACGCCGCGGAACATCGGCGCATCGACGGACCGGGCGATGACGAACCGCGCGCCCCCGCGCCGGACCCGGTCCTGCAGGTCGGAGGTGTTCAGCAGGGTGCTGGCCGGGATGATGACCGCTCCCAGCTTGATGCAGGCCAGGATCACCTCCCACAACTCGACCTGGTTGCCGAGCATGACGATCACCTTGTCGCCGCGCCGCACGCCGTTCTCCTGCAGCCACCCGGCGACCTGATCCGATCGGACCGACAGCCCCGCGTACGTCCATGACCCGCGGGAGCCGTCCTCCTCGACGATCACCAGCGCATCCCGGTCGGGGTGTTCCAGGGCGATCACGTCGAACCACTCCAGCGCCCAATTGAAGCGGCCCGGTCGGGGCCACCGGAAGCCCGCGACGGCGCCGTCGTAGTCGTCGCGGTACTGGAACAGGAAGTCCCTGGCCGCCCGTAACTCCTCAGTGGCCGCTGTCGGCTGCGCCGTCATCGTCGTCGGCTCCTCTCCCGTGCGGCCCGTTGCTGGATCGGCGAGCGCGCGCGACTGCGAGCATGTCACCGCGGGCAGAGCGGCGCAGCACCCGATCCACCGCCAGGTTCAGGGCCGGGCCGCGGATCGCTCGAGGCCCCACACCGGAGTCAGGTCGAGCGCCAGCGCTGGGCGAAATCGACCAGCTGCGCTGCCATCACCCGCACCGCCGCAGCACTGGCTTCGTCGTCGGTGTGACCCTGCTCGTCGAACTTGGTGACAGTGCTGTTGATCGCCAGCCCGAGCGGGGTCGGCCAGCCGCGCAGAGCGTGCACCACCTCACGCAGCGTGCCCAATGTGCCGACCGAGGCCTGCCAGCCGCGAGCCACCGCAAGCACACCCACCGGTCGGCCGTCCAGGTACGGTCGCGGGTCGCTCCGGAGTTCCTCCAGATAGTCCAGGGCGTTCTTCACCAGGCCCGACACCGTGCCGTGGTAACCGGGCGAGGCGATCACCACCGCGTCGGCCCTGCGCACCGACTCGATGTAGTCGCGGGCGCGCGAGGGCACCTCCGCGTCCGAGTGGTACGGCGGTAGATCGAGCGACGCGCCCGAGAAGTGGGTCACCGACGGCCCCAATTCGGTGACGGACGCCAGCACGGCTCGCAGCGCCCGGTCCGATTGGGAATGCGGATCCACGGACCCGCCGATGCCGACCACCTCAATGCTCACCACTCGATCCTGCCTGTTGGCGGGCTGCACGGCCGGGCAGGGTCGGGGGGTGTGCGACGGGTCCTGCAGTGTTCGCCAGTGGCCGCCAGTGGTCGACGAGCCAGGGCCGATGAGCCCGGCGACCGCCGCCCCTCAGCGACACCCACCGGATGACTGCCGCATGACGACCCTGTGAAGTGGACTCCCCGTCCAGCGCGCGCTCGACGTACAGTCACCCGGGGGTGGGGCGGCCACCGCGGCGGAGGGGAGCGGGCGGCGTGCAGTCGATGCGGGGTGGGCGGATCTCGTCCATGGCTCTGGCCTTGGCCGTCATCCTGGTCACGGCGGGCTGCGGCTGGACCGGCGGCCTGGAGTCCGGCTCCGCGATCCGCGCAGCGGACCCTGCCGCAACAGACGGCACAGGTTTGGGTGAGACCGCGTCGGAGACTCCGGACGCACCGGCCCCGGCCACCTCCGCCGTGCCGACCCCGACGGTTTCCGCCGCCCACGTCGCACGGCTCGCCGCTGGGGTGGCCGACGAGGCCAGTGGGGTGGCGGCCGCGACAGCCACTCCCGGAGCATTTTTCGTGGTCGACGACCCGACCGGCACGGACGGCGTCGTCGCGGTTGACGGCAACGGGACGCTGCTGGCGCGGATCAGCGTCGCCGGCATGTCGGCGGGCAACGCCGAGGCGCTCGCCGCCGGAACTTGCGGGACAATCCCGATCGCCGACAGCGACGCACCACCAACCGGTGACGTCAGGTGCCTGTACGCCGGGGACATCGGTGATCAGGTCGGACGCAAGCACATCACCATCTACCGGTTCGCCGAGCCCGGGCTCTCGCCGCCACCGGACGGCCCGGTGCCGGCGGATGCCTGGGACTACACCTATCCCGATCAACCGCAGGACGCGGAAAGCCTGCTGGTGGATTCCGACGGCTCGCTGTTGATCATCACCAAGCCTGCCCACAAGAAGGGACCCGTTGCGGCGCACCGGGTTTATCGCGCCCAGCCCGGCGGAGGCGAGCTGCAGCAGGTCGGTGAGTTCAGCCCACCGGAACCACCCCTTGCCCTGCAGTCGCTGGTCACCGGGAATGTCGTGACGGACGCGGCGGCGTTGCCCGGCCGGGTTCTGCTGCTGACGTACGACCAGATCATCGAGTACACCGCCCCCGACCCGGCCGCCCCGCTGGCGACGTTCTCCAGCTGGCCGCAGCACAACCTGCCCAAGCCCGAACAGATCCAGTCGGAAGGCATTGCCCCTACCGCCGACGGGTGCGGTTACGCGGTCGTCTCCGAAGGCGGACCCGGCGGCGGTCCGGGCTCGATCGCCGTAGTTCCGTGTCAATGAGTTCCGTGTCAATGAGTTCCGTGTCAATGAGTTCGGTGGCCGCCGACCTCGTGCCGGCCCGCTCGTAGCCGCTCGCAGCATCCAGGCAGCCAGCCACCCGGCACCCCGCGCCCGAGCCTCTGTCCTGATCACCGCACGACCCGGACCACCGCGGCGGACAGTGGCCACTGCCCGGACACGTCACTGACCACGATGACGTCACCTGCCCACGTCAGGTACGGCGGACTCGCGGGGACGGGTACCGGCAGGGGTGCGCTGAGCACGGTGGCCCCGGTGGCAGCCTCGACCACGGTGAGCGCGTACCCGGCGGACGACCGGTCGGCCAGCGCGAGGTACCTGCCGTCCGCGGAGAAGACCGCTCCGGCGCAGCCCCGGGAATCCGGTCGCAGCGGGGCCGACGTCCGGTCCGCGACGGAGATGCCAACGGTGGCGCCGAGAGCGCCGTCGGCGCGCCGGGGGCAGACCAGGACCGTGCGTCCCAACGGGTCCGCGGCACTCAGCGCCAGGGACCCGTCGGGATCACCGAAAGCCGCGATCTCCTGCGCCACCCCGGTCCCGAAATCCGCCCACCACAACCGGTTCCGCTGCCCACCGGCGTTGGCGACGAGAACGAGCCCGGCCTGGGTGGACCACAGACTCGGCGAACTGTTGGCCAGTTCCGCGGCCACCCGGACACGTTGGTACGGCGGGCCTCCGGCGAGTTCGATGCCCAGCACAGCTCCTGTTTCCTCCGCGGTCTTGGGCACCAGCAGCACCGCGGCGCCGTCGACGTCCCAGGCCGCGCTCGACAGGTCCCAGCTGGGTGGGCTCGGCCCGATCGGCGCCACGCCCTGCGGACCGATCACCTGGACGGCCCACGATCTGGCATCGATCAGGTAGACCGCGGACTGTGCTGCCGGACCCGCCACCACCAGCAGGTGCGTGCCGGTCGGCGAGAACACGGCGAACGTGGGCGTGACGTCGGCCGGGAACGTCAGGACGCACTGACCGACGCCGGTTCCTGTCCCGGCGTCCGGCCCCGGGCCGTCGGGTCGGCCCGCGTGCAGGCACACGCCGCGGTGGTCGACGACCGCAGTGAGATCACCGGTGGGCGACACGATGTCGCCGGCGCCGCCGGTGAGCAGGACGTCAGCGGTCCACCTGCCACCCTGGACCGAGGCGGACTCACCGCGGGCCGACACGCCTGGGACGGGGCTGGCACTGGGCGGTGCGCCGCCCGACGCCGCACCGCCCGGTCCCTGTTCTCCGGAGCGAACCGAAGTGGTCGAGGTGGACGTGTGGGGTCCTGCTGAGCCGAGGCCCGACTCGCCGCTACGAGGCGGTGGCTGGGCACGCTGAGCCGATCCAATGGTCGGTTCCGCCAACGCCCCGCACGCGGTGACCACGCCGAGCGTTGTACCCAGCACCATCACGGCAACCGTCGCCATCCACCCCCGGGCCGCATTCCGGATCCTGCCCCGTTTAGCCATGAGCGGCACGGTAATCGTCATCGGGCCAAACGCAGTTGAGTTATCCACATCAGAGGCGCACGGCCAGACCTGTCCACAATTTTCGAAGCTTGGTTGCGGAAGAGCGCGATGTCGGGTATCGGGGCGACCAGACGGCCGGATGAAACCGAATCAGTCGGATAGCGACCATGCCGACCCGCGGAGCGCGTCAGGCCATCACTATGCGGCTGCGTTTGGTGGTACACCGGCGCTCCTGATTTATACGTTTCTTCGGCGCACCGGTATTTCATCGCCGGTCCGAATTCATCGTCGCCGAAGGCGAGGCGGAATCGCTTGACAGCACTCGTCGACCGCGGGAAGTCCAACTGTCGCAGTCGCTCCCGGCGGCGACCTCGAATCGGGGAGACCTTGCGGAGATGGGGATTCTCAGCGGCCGGGTGGCGATCACGCACCGCCGATCGGCCGGTGCCGGGACCGGTCATCTGGGATCATCCTCGGGCCCGCGTGCAGTTGACGCCGCTGACTTCTGCGCACAACCTGCGCCACGGAAATCATTCCAGAGCTCCAGTCATGGAGGGAAAGGACCGCTGCTGGCAAAGCAGCGCTCACCATTTCCCTCAGCGGCTGAATGGCGATTGAGATTCCGGCACCCACCGCAAGACCTGCGCCGGAAAGCGCACCCACCAGGATTGATCGGACCGGCTCGAAATGCCGCGATAACTGTCGAATCGGTATCCCCGCGCCCCCCTCCGGCGCGGATCATCTTCGCGGGCGCGGATGAAGTGATGTACTCCAGTCCCACCGGCCACAAAAGCCGGGGAGTTGATGCGCGCCTGCGATCTTGATCCGCGCGGTCGCGCGCCCTTGGGCCCGATCACCGCGTCGGCGGGACAGATCGGTCAGCGGAGCTTGTCCACCAACGCTTCTGCCCGACTGACCAGAGCGTCCACCTCGGGGCCTGGCGTGGTGCGAGCGACCAGGGCCACCAGGTCCTGCACGAGATTCGTCAGGGCGAGCAGGTGTTCGCTCGGCTCGTGCACCTCCAGCTTCGCGAACGGCAGCGCCACGTTGACATGGGTCGTCGACGTCACCTTCTCCGGTGCTCTCTTCTGCGGCTCGGCTGCACCGGGCTCATTACCTGCCACTCGCCGTTGCGCAACCTGACCGTTGGTTTCCGCCATGGTCCTCATCTCCCGTTCCGACTCTGCCGCGCACGACCACGTTCGACCAGGGCCGTTGGACCCAGCCCCAGCGCACACGATCGCGGGCATGCCGTCGGCGGCTCGCGCATCGTCAGCTGTCCCGGCGCCGACAGTGCGTGACCTGCGCGGATGAAGTCGTGTACTTCAGTCACTCCAGTCCCACAACCGCGACGTTGATCCGCGCCGGAGGGGGCCGAGCCGGAAGGAGGGGCAGAGCCGGCGACACCAGGAGTAACGCGACACCGGGGCAACGCAACACCGTGGCAACGCAACACCGGGTACACGCGGCGCCGGGTGCGCGCCGGGCACAACGCGGCGCGCCGGGCACAACGCGCGCGGGTCAGCCGGTGGGCGCGGAGTCCAGGAAATCGGCGTCCGGCAGCTGGATCCAGCCTTCCTCGTCAGCCAGCTCACGGTCCTCGGGCGGGACCGCTTCGACCCTGCCCAGCACCACAGCACCGGCGACCAGCCCGGCGATGACCGCGTCGAACGCGTCGTGCGACTGGCGGCACAGCGCCTGGAAGGTGCCCAGGTCCAGCCATGGCGCGGCCCGGGTCAGTGCTTGCACGGCGCGGGGCAGGCCGGGGCCGTCCAACTTGTACCCGACGGCGCCGAGCCGCCAGCGGGCGAGCGCGGCGGCCGGGTACACCTCGGCCGCCCTCGAGTCGATCCCGCTGCGCCGCACCGGGAGTCCCGCGGCGGACAACGTCGCCAGCAACCCGGCGCAGCGCATCGACGGGTAGGCGATGCGATCGGCGGACACACTGAGCGGCCACCGTCCGGTGCGTTCCCGCACCACCGCATCGGTGCGCCGGTAGGCCAACCGTCGTTTGGACCGCTGGTCTGCCGCGGTCCCGGGCTCAACGGTGCCCGCCCGCTGCGCGATCAGCAGGTCGGTGAAGGCGGCCGGCCACCCGAACGGGCAATCGATACCCACCATCGACACCCGTTGCGCCGCATCGACAATCGCCGGATTCCCGACGCCGACCGTCAGCTCGAGGACGCTGATCCGACCCCGCTCCCAGCCAAGCACGGCCATCGCCGTTCGCGCGTCCTGCGACGCGAGGTCGAGTCCCGCCACCCGGAACGACCGCCCAGCCGTACCCGTCCCTGCACCGACTGCCATTACAGGCGAGGGGCGACCACTTCGGCGATCTGGACCGCGTTCAGCGCAGCCCCCTTGCGGAGATTGTCGTTCGACACGAACAGCGCCAGCCCGCGCCCGTCCGGCACGCCGGGATCGGTGCGAATGCGTCCGACGTAGGACGGGTCGGAACCGGCGGCCTGCAGCGGGTTCGGCACCTCGACCAGCTCCACACCGGGGGCCCCGGCCAGCAGCGCGGTCGCTTGCTCGACGGACAGCGGCCGGTCGAACTCGGCGTTGATGGACAGCGAATGCCCGGTGAAAACCGGTACCCGTACGCAGGTTCCGGACACCAGCAACTCGGGGATGGACAGGATCTTGCGAGACTCGCTGCGCAGCTTCTGTTCCTCGTCGGTCTCGCCGGAGCCGTCGTCGACGAAATTACCGGCCTGGGCGAGCACGTTGAAGGCGATCGGCATGACGTACTTCTTCGGCGCCGGGAACTCCACCGCCGATCCGTCGTGGGTCAGCTTGGCCGCGTCCTGATAGACCGCCCGGACCTGACCGTCGAGTTCGGCGACCCCGTCACCGCCGCTGCCGGACACCGCCTGGAAGGTGGTGACGACCAGTCGGCGCAGACCGGCCGCGTCGTGCAGCGGCTTGAGCACCGGCATCGCCGCCATGGTCGTGCAGTTCGGGTTGGCGATGATCGCCCCACGACCATTGCCGACGACGGCGAGCGCAGCCTCCGGATTGACCTCCGAGACCACCAGCGGGAACGCCGGGTCCCGGCGCCACGCCGAGGAGTTGTCGATGACGACGACCCCGGCCTCGGCGAACCGGGGCGACTGAGCACGTGAGGTGGTCGCGCCCGCTGAGAACAGCGCGATGTCCAGCCCCGTGGGATCGGCCAGCGCGACATCCTCGACGACGACATCCCTGCCCTGCCAGGGCAGCGTCGACCCGGCCGACCGCGCCGATGCGAAGAACCGGATCTCCGCGACCGGGAAGTTTCTCTCCGCCAACAGCTTTCGCATCACGCCGCCGACCTGACCGGTCGCCCCGACAACGCCGACCCGCAGTCCGCGTGCAGCCGTCCCAGCACTCACCTCAGCAGTCACCTCAGCGCTCATCTCGGCACTCATCTCAGTACTCATCCCAACGCTCACCGCCCCGTTCCCGCATACACCACTGCCTCCTGGTCACTACCAAGATCGAATGCCGCGTGCAGCGCCCGCACGGCCGTGTCCAGCTCGACGTCGCGCACCAGCACCGAGATCCGGATCTCCGAGGTGGAGATGATGTCGATGTTCACCCCGGCGGCGGCCAGCGCCTCGCAGAAGGTGGCCGTCACCCCGGGGTGCGAGCGCATCCCCGCGCCGATCAGGGACACCTTGCCCACGTGATCGTTGAAGACGATCTGGTCGAACCCGATGGCATCCTTGCGCGCGTTCAGCGCCGCCACCGCGGTGGGGCCGTCGGCCTTGGGCAGGGTGAAGGTGATGTCCGTCTTGCCCTCGGCGGCGCGCGAGATGTTCTGCACCACCATGTCGATGTCGATCTCCGCGTCGGCGATCGTTCGGAAGATCTTGGCGGCGACACCCGGCTGGTCCGGCACGGCGGTGACCGTCACCTTCGCCTCGCCGCGTTCGTGCGCGACGCCGGTGATCAGAGCCTGTTCCATCGTCAGATCCTCCATGCTGCCTTGAACAATGGTGCCGTCGAGATCGGAGTACGAGGAACGAACGTGCACCGGGACCCCGTACCGCCGGGCGTACTCGACGCAGCGCAGCATCAGCACCTTCGCGCCGGACGCCGCCATCTCCAGCATTTCCTCGTACGTGATGGTGTCCAGCTTCGCGGCATTGGGCACGATCCGCGGGTCGGCGGTGAAGACGCCGTCGACGTCGGTGTAGATCTCGCAGACGTCGGCGTGCAGCGCCGCGGCCAGCGCGACGGCGGTGGTGTCGGAACCGCCCCGGCCGAGCGTGGTGATGTCCTTGGTGTCCTGGCTGACGCCCTGGAAACCGGCCACCAGCGCGATGTGCCCCTTGTCCAGCGCGGCCCGGATGCGACCAGGAGTGACGTCGATGATCCGCGCCTTGCCGTGCGCGGAGTCGGTGATCACCCCCGCCTGTGATCCGGTGAACGACCTGGCCTGCGCGCCGAGGGTGGAGATGGCCATCGCGACCAGCGCGTTGGAAATCCGTTCACCGGAGGTCAGCAGCATGTCCAGCTCGCGCGGCGGGGGTGCCGGGGAGACCTGCTGCGCGAGATCCATCAGGTTGTCGGTGGTGTCGCCCATCGCAGAGACCACGACGACCACGTCGTGACCGTCCTTCCGGGTGGCCACGATCCGCTCGGCGACCCGCTTGATCCGCTCGGCCGAACCGACCGACGAACCGCCGTACTTCTGGACGACGAGGCCCACCGCAACGCTCCTGCTCTCCCTCGCCGCCGCCGGCGTGGCGACCGCTGCCCAACCGGCTGGCGACCGGCACACGAACCCGCGGTCGCCCGGCCGGATGACGGGCGCCGCGCACCGATCCGAACGCCGGTGACGGCGCCGGCACGGCTGCCGGTGGACGGGAAAGCCTCGCGGCCCTGCGCACATCCGCAGCTCAGACTACCGTCGCCGGGCCGGCCGCTCTCACCCAATAGGCCGTTCGGAACCGGGACCAGCTGCCCGGATCTGAGCGTCAGGGCAGCGGCGCCGACCAGACCAGTCTCGTTCCGCCGTGTTCTCCTGGGCTGACGGTGAGCGAGCCGGCCGATTCGCTGGCCCGCCGCTTCAGGTTGTGCAATCCGCTGCGCGCCGTGGTCTCGGGTATCCCCCGGCCGTTGTCGCTGACGTCGACGACGATCTGGTCGTCGACCGACACGGTCACCACGAGTTCGCTGGCGGCTGCGTGCCGGACGACGTTGCTCACCGCCTCCCGCACCACCGCCACCACGTGCTGCGCCAGGTCCGGCGGGATGACGTCCAGCGGCCCCGACATCCGCACGGTCGTCCGGACCGCGGCGTCGGTGGTCAGCTCGTTGATCACCTCGTGCAGGGTCGCCCGCAGGTGCGGTGTCTCGGCCGGCCCGGCCTGCAGGTCGAAGATCGCCGTGCGGATCTCCTGGATCACCTCGTGGAGCTGGTCGAGATGTTCGGTCAGCCGGGCCGCCAGCACCGGTGACTTCGCCCGCCGATGCGTGCCCTGCATGGAAAGCCCGATCGCGAACAGCCGCTGGATCACGTGATCGTGCAGATCCCGGGCGATCCGGTCACGGTCGGCGAGCACCTCGAGCTCACGCCTGGCCTCCTGACTCTCTGCCCGCTGCAACGCCAGCGCGGCCTGGTCGGCGAAGGTGGAGACCAGCTGCAGCTCGTGCTCGTCGAACGGCGCTGAGCCGGCCGTGCGCACGGTCAGCAGCACCCCGGCGATCGATTCGTCGTTGCCCAGCGGCAGCGCCAGCGCGGGACCGAACTGCTCGCCGATGTCGAAGGCGAGCCGGGGCACGTTGCGCGGCACGTGGTCGACGAACACCGAGCCGGTGGTCGACCCCTGGATCGGGATGGTGGTGCCGGTCATCGTGTCCGCGACCGATCCGACGCACATGGCGACCGTCAGCTCGGAGATGTCCGCCACCGCGGCGTCCGGATCGTCCGGCAGCGCGATGAGCGTGTAGTCCGCCCGGGTCAGTTCCAGCGCCCTGCTGGCAATCAGGTGCAGCGCCTCGTCGGTGTCGCTGCCCCCCAACAGCTTCGCGGTGACCTCGCCGGTTGCCTCCAGCCAGAGCTGGCGTCGCCGGGCCTCCTCGTACAGCCGCGCGTTGTCGATCGCGATCCCGGCCGCGCCGGCCAGCGCATGCACCACGATCTCGTCGTCGTCGGTGAACCCGGACCCGGTGTTCTTCTCGGTCAGGTACAGCCGGCCGAAGACCTCGTCGCGGGCCCGCACCGGCACACCGAGGAAGGTCCTCATCGGCGGATGGTTGGGCGGAAACCCCACCGACTGCGGATGCTGGGACAGGTCTTCCAGCCGGAGCGGCTTGTTGTCCTCGATGACCACACCCAGGACGCCGTGTCCGGTGGGCAGCGGCCCGATCCGCTCCCTGGTCTCGTCGTCGATGCCCACGTAGACGAACTGGCTGAGCATGCCGCCGTCGCCGAGCACCCCGAGCGCTCCGTACCTGGCGTCGACCAGGTCGATCGCCGCCTGCACGATCTGCCGCAGGGTGGCATCCAGATCGAGGCCGGAGGACACCGCCATGACGGCGTCGAGCAACGCATCCATCCGGTCGCGGGTGCTCCCCACGATGTCCTCGATGCGCTCCTGAACCTCGGCCAGCAGTTCCCGCAGTCGGGTCTGCGAGAGCGTCTCCCCGACACCCTGCCGTTCGGCTCGCCACGCCGCCGAACGACCGGCATCGGTCCGGCCGATGGTGGTCACAGGTCCAGACTCACCTGTCCAGCCCGGTACGTCCAGCTACGAGGCCGATTTCACTCCGTGTCGCACCCTGTTACAGGCCGTTGGCCCGGCGATCCGGTACCCGACCTTGGCCGCAGCACCAGGGACCTTCGCCCCTGGTCTGCCCATTTGCCGCTCGCGCAGAGTGATGACAGGCAGGACATCGGCACCGAAGCGGACCACCCACCACCAGCACGTCACTCGTACACCACACCGGCTCGACATCACTGACACGCAGGGATCGGTCAGACAGCGACGCGATCCCCAGAGGGAAGCGGTTGCATGGACACCGACGTCATGCCCGTGGGCAACCTGACGCGGGATCAGGTGCAAACGGTCATGCGGGCATGCGCGGCCGCTCCGCCGGTCCGCAACAAGCGGCCGTGGCGGCTGATCTGCACGCCGACCGCGCTGGAATTGCGCGCCACGCTGTCGATCGTCGAGACCGCCCCCGGTTCAGTCGAGCCGCCAAGCGGACGCGCCGCCGAGACGTCTGCCGAGCCCGACCGCCGAGAAGTGATGCTCTCCTGCGGTGCGGCGTTGCTGAACGTCCGCGCCACCATCAAACGCCTCGGTGTCCATCCCGCCGTCCGGTTGATTCCGGATGTCGATCAGCCGGATCTGCTCGCCGTGGTCAGTCCGCAGGCGGGCTACCCGGCGGCGCCGGCCGATGTCGCGCTGGCTGAGGCGATCGCCCAACGACGCACGTCGCGCCCGCCGGCCGGAGGCATCCCGGTGCCGATGATGAACCGGCTCCGGCAGGCCGCCAGGGTCGAGCAGACCTGGCTCGCCATCCTGCCGCCCGACGAGTTCAGGGCCGTCCAGCTGGGGCGCCCGGACGCTGATGCCGACCGCGCGGCCAAGGGCGTTGCCACCGACGGCCGGTCAGCGAATCCTCGCCCGGACCGGATGATGGCGGTGATCGGCTCGTTCCACGACACACCGCTGGCCTGGTTGCAGTCCGGCCAGGGCATGCAGCGGGTGCTGCTCACCGCTGATGCCGCGGGTTTGACGACATCCCTGCTGTCCCATGTGATCCGATCGGCTCCGACGCGCAAGCTGCTGCGCCGGGTGATCGGCGGCGGGGTATGGCCGCAGGCCGTGGTGAGCCTGGAGAGCCCCGCCCAGACCGCCGCTGCCCGGCCCGTGTCCGCCCAGCACGCCACGGTGCCGCGCCCGGTGAACCACTGAGCCGATCCGGCAACTCCTGCTCGGCGCGCGGTGACACACCGTCTCGCTACTGCTCGGGGCGGTGGTGGTCCTTCTCGTGCAGTTTGGTGGCCAACACCGCGATCTGGGTGCGGCGGGCCATACCGAGTTTGGCCAGCACGTTGGACACGTAGTTCTTGACGGTCTTCTCGGCCAGGAACATCCGCTCGCCGATCTGCCGGTTGGTGAGCCCCTCGCCGATCAGGTCGAGCACCACCCGCTCCTGCTCGGTGAGCTCGGACAGCGGACCCGGCTTCGACTCTCCGGCGCGGATTCGGCTCATCAACGCGGCCGCCGCCCTGTTGTCCAGCAGTGAACGGCCCGACGCCACCGTGCGCACGGCCGACACCAGGTCCAGTCCCCTGATGTCCTTGATGACGTACCCGCCGGCGCCGGCCAGGATCGCGTCCATCATGGCCTCCTCGTCGGTGTACGAGGTCAGCATCAGGCAATTCAGATCGGGCATCCTCGACCGCAGTTCGCGGCACAACTCGACGCCGTTGCCGTCCGGAAGCCGCATGTCCAGCACCGCCACATCCGGTCGCAACGCGGGCACCCGGGCAAGCGCCTCGGCCACCGTCGACGCCTGACCGACGACCTCGAGATCGTCCTGCTCGTCCAGCAGATCGGCCACCCCTCGCCGCACCACCTCGTGGTCGTCAACCAGGAACACTCTCAGCACGGTCCACCTCCCTGCGCTGCAGGTCCGATCGTCGACCAGACATTCCGGTCAGGCTACGACGAAGATCGGCTGGGAGTCACGCCGACTACCCGCGACACCACCGCAGGAAGGTGATCACCGCTGCCAATACGGCTGGCGGCGGGACCTTTTTCGACGTCCCGGACGGGCATTCGGCAGCCCCACCCGGGCCGGTGGCCGACCCGGCGCGGGATCTTCGCCCGGCAGTTGGGGACGCCGGGCCCTGCCGGCGCCGCGCGCATCGGGCGATCCTTCAATCAGGGCCCGCGGGTCCGAGGGGGAAGGGGTTCGCTGATGTTCACTCTGCTGAGGAACGGGGCCAGCGCCGTCTACGACGACCTGGACGAGGTACTCCGCCTGGCCCGGTCCGACGACCCGGTCTACGTCGACACCAGGGGCTGGATGCTGGTCGGCGATCTGCGCTGGAACATGATGGCCGGCGCGGCCAATCACCGTCCCCTGCACATCGGCCTTTCCTGAAACTGATCGTCTGCGGCTTTCCGGTGTCTGATTCGCCACCTTTGGCGGCTGACCTGGCCTTTTCGTCCCGACTTCTGGTGCCGGTCGGCGCGTTCGGCGGTAGCGTCGGAACAAGGTCGATACTCGCCACTCATTGGGGGCAGAAATGACCACCGGGCCGAGCGATTCCATGAATCCGTATTCCGATTCTGACCTGAAGGACCGTCCATCCGACGATCCCGCCGGGACGCGGGCCGCGCCCGGCTGGTACGCCGATCCGAGCGGATCGGGAGTACCCCGGTGGTGGGACGGGGTGGCCTGGACGGCCCATGTCGCGCCTGGTCACGCCGCGCCGGCCGGTGCGGGTACAGCAGGAACAGCACCTCCGGCACCGGACAGCCACTACACCGTGCACGGTTACGCCCCGCTCGAGCATCCACACGTGGTCACCACCGTGGTTCCCGTTGACGACCCGAAATCGGTCGGCGTTGCATTCCTGCTCACCCTTTTCTTCGGTCCGCTGGGAATGTTCTATTCGACGGTCGACGGCGCCCTGATCATGACCGGCGCGCTGGTCGTCGGCGCCGTGGTTGTCGGCCTGGTGACACTGGGTGTCGGCTTGCTGGTCTGGGGCCCGTTGATCTGGATCATCTCCATCATCTGGGGATGTACGGCCGCCAGCGAGCAGAGCCGGCCGCGCGTGGTCCAGCGCGAGGTCTGACCCTCTGCCGGGGAGCCTCCCCGCCCAATCCCGGCTGGTCGACGCGAACCTGACCGTGCTGCCGCCGTCGCCTTGCTGGGCAGCGGTATCGTCAGGTAGCTCGGGGGCGACGGACAAACGTGGGGGACACATGACGGCTGGTCCTGGCGAACCATCACCACCGGTCCCGCCGGGCTGGTATGCGGATCCCTCCGGTTCGGGCGTGCCCCGATGGTGGGACGGCGCGTCATGGACGGTGCACACCGCCCCCGCTCCCGGTAGCGCGACCACCGGGCCCTACGCGGTCCCACCGAACTACGACAGCAGCTCCACGATCCAGGGGTACGGGCAATTCGCCGGCGGCCCGTCTCCCACGGGCCAATTCGCCACCGGCCAATATTCCACGGGCCACAACCCTGCTGGCCAAAACCCTGCTGGCCAAAACCCTGGCGGCCCATACCCTCCCGGCCAGTTCTACGGCCCCTACCCGACCACCACGGTGATCAATGTGGGCCCGCCGAAATCGGTGGGAGTGGCCTTCCTGCTGACTTTCCTGTTCGGCCCGCTCGGCATGCTGTATTCGACGGTGAGCGGCGCACTGATCATGATTCTGATCGCCGTCTTCGGCGGAATGGTGGTCGGTTTCGTCACCCTCGGATTCGGCTGGCTGGCCTGGGGCCCGATCGTCTGGATCGTGTCGATCATCTGGGGATGCGCGGCCGCCAGCAATCAGCCCGGAACCCAGGTCATCACCCGCGGCGGGTACTGACCGGCGCGCGGCAGGCGGGCTGTTGGTGGGCGCCGGCCCGCGACGACCGGACGCACGGCGATCCGCGGGCAACGGTTGCGCCGTGCCCGACCCCCGGTAGTAGAGTTCCAGCCGTGGTGCGCACCGCAGCGCCCGGCGTTCTCGTGACGACCGGCCTGCTCCTTCGCCGCCGCGACGGAGCCTGATCCCCGAGGCTGGCTCCTCCGTCGCGGGTTGTCGTGCTGCCGGTCATCCCCCTCGCTCAGCTGCGTGCGAGTGCCGGCTGGGCACCACCCCACAAGGACACCAAACCATGGGCAACCCCATCCCTTCCCGAGTGCGCACCCCGGTCGGCGACATCCCGCCCGGCCAGGCCGTCTACAACCGGCAGCGCGGCAGCTCCATGCCGATCGGCCGCTACACCCCGTTCACCCCCATCGACCTGCCGGACCGCAGCTGGCCGTCCACCGTCATCACCAAGGCGCCGCAGTGGTGCGCGGTTGACCTCCGCGACGGCAACCAGGCGCTGATCGACCCGATGACCCCGGCCCGCAAGCGGCGGATGTTCGACCTGCTGGTGGCCATGGGCTACAAGGAGATCGAGGTCGGGTTCCCGGCGGCCAGCCAGACCGATTTCGACTTCGTCCGGGAGATCATCGAGCAGGACCTGGTGCCCTCCGACGTCCGGATCCAGGTGCTGACGCAGGCCCGACCCGAACTGATCGCCCGCACCTTCGAGGCGGTCGAGGGCGCGCCGGCCGCGCTGGTGCACCTGTACAACTCGACGTCCACCCTGCAACGCCGCGTGGTGTTCGGGCTGGACCGCAAGGGCATCACCCGGATCGCCACGGACGGCGCCGAAGAGGTGTCGAGGTGGGCGGAGAAGTACCCGGACACCGACTGGCGGTTCGAGTACTCACCGGAGTCCTACACCGGCACCGAGCTCGAGTTCGCGGTCGAGGTGTGCAACTCGGTCTCCGCGGTGTGGCAGCCGACCGAGGAGAACCCGATGGTGGTCAACCTGCCGGCGACGGTGGAGATGGCCACGCCCAACGTCTACGCCGACTCGATCGAGTGGATGCACCGGAACCTGGAACGCCGCAACGCGATCGTGCTGTCCCTGCACCCGCACAACGACCGCGGCACCGCCGTCGCCGCGGCCGAGCTGGGCTACATGGCCGGCGCCGACCGCATCGAGGGTTGCCTGTTCGGCAACGGTGAGCGCACTGGCAACGTCTGCCTGGTGACGCTGGGCCTGAACCTGTTCAGCCAGGGCATCGACCCGCAGATCGATTTCTCCGACATCGACGAGATCCGCCGGGCGGTGGAGTACTGCAACGAGCTGCCGGTGCCCGAACGGCATCCCTACGGCGGCGACCTGGTGTACACGGCGTTCTCCGGGTCGCACCAGGACGCGATCAAGAAGGGCTTCGACCACCTGAACCGGGACGCGGCCGCGGCCGGCGTACCGGTCGACCAGTTCACCTGGCAGGTGCCGTACCTGCCGATCGACCCGAAGGACGTCGGCCGGTCGTACGAGGCCGTCATCCGGGTCAACTCGCAGTCCGGCAAGGGCGGCGTCGCCTACATCATGAAGACCGAGCACGGCCTTGACCTGCCCCGCCGGCTGCAGATCGAGTACTCCCGGGTGGTGCAGAACCACACCGACACCGAGGGCGGCGAGGTCGACGCGAAGACCATGTGGTCGATCTTCGCCGAGGAGTACCTGGACCGCACCAGCCCGCTGCACCTGATCCGCACCAGGATCGAGAATCCCGAGGACGCCGAGAACATCGACATCTTCGACCGGATCAGCGCGCGGATCGTCAGCCGCGGCGAGGAGCAGGTCGTGCAGGGCGGCGGCAACGGCCCCGTGGCCGCGTTCTGCGCCGCGCTCGGCCAGGCCGGCTACGACGTCCGGGTGCTGGACTACGTGGAGCACGCGCTCTCGGCCGGCGGTGACGCCCGGGCCGCGGCCTATCTGGAATGCGCGATCGACGGTCAGGTGGTGTGGGGCGTCGGGATCGACTCGTCCATCACCACCGCCTCCCTCAAGGCGGTGGTCTCGGCCGTCAACCGGGCGGTCGCGCACCCGGTCGACGACGACTCGTGACCGGTCCGCCCCCCGGCCGACCGCGGCCGGGGGGTGCGGATCGCCGGCGTGTCCGGCGCTGCACGCCGGGCTTCTCCCCCAGCCTCACCGAAGCGCGTCGATGACCTCGGCAGTCGGTAGGACCGGGATGCCTTTCGCGGCGATCGCGGTGCAGAGGGTGGTGAAGTCGGCGACGGTGATCTGGTTGAGCGTCGGCGTGCCGGCGCTGATCAAGGCGTGGAACGTCAGGTGCGTCCAGCCGCCGGAGGCCGCCACCTTGTCCAGAATCCCCTGCGTGCCGGCGGTGTAGTTGGTGATCGGGTTCGACGGCCCCCCGACGTCCGACTTGTTCTCCAGCATCATGCGGTTCGCCGGCGGGAGAGTGCCGATAGGTCGCAGATTCTGGGTGATCCTGGCCGTGTCGATATACGGGGCCAGGATCTCGGTGACCATCTGCTGGGTTTGCGCGCCGATTCCGTAGGTACCGTTGGGCGCCGCCCAGTGCTCACTGCCCCACAGGCCGTTGCCCATCAGGATTTCTCGGTTCCCGGTGATGGCATCGACCATCTGCGCGGCGGTGAGGGTGGTGAAACCGACGTGCTCGGCGATCGGCGTCGAGTTGAAGCGGCAATGGCTTTTGATCGGCCACCCCAGATTGTTCTGGACGTCCTTGACCTCGTCCCAGGTCAGCATGCCGGTGCGGCCGACGAAGTCGGTGATCGGGACCAGGCTGGCGCGCCAGCCATGCCTGTTCAGGACGGGGATGGCGAGCTTCACCGATGCACTGCTGTCGTCGAAGTCCATGGACACGACTCCGCTGGGGAAAAGGGTGCACGCACACGGCTCCCACTCCATGAAGTCGCTGATCCTGACCGTGGCGGGACTGCCGGCATCCTGCAGGTTCACCGAGATCCGCGTCAGCGACGTGTCGACCGGAGCACCCTGCGTGGTCATGAAACAAGGCTGGAGGGTGAGCCTGCGCCACCGGCCGGGGAACAGGGTCGGCTTGTCCGCGGTCGGCGGCGCCGTGATGAGGTCGCAGTAGTGCCCGTTCCCGGCGGCGGACCCGATGGCGATGCTGAAGGCCTTCAACGCGGTGGGATTGTCGGCGCGGACCCACACGCCGAGAGCGTAAGAGCGGTGGGCACTGAAATCGAACGATGTCCGTCCGGAGTGACTGGCCGTCATGAAAGCCCCGTCACCCCTGGTCGTGATGGTCAGGGAAGTCTCCCCACCGAGGCTGCAGGACAGGTCGCCCTTGACTGCCGACGCCGCAGCCGTCGGCGTCGACCACGACGCCGCTGAGCCGGCCCAGGGGTACACCGCCGCCCGGCAGACCGGGATGTTCGTCGGTCCGCCGACCGGGCCGAAGGTGACGGTCGAAGCGATCGACGTCGAGGGTTCGACCAAGGTGCCCGTCATCGCGACCGGTGCCACCGGCCCGGAGGCGCTCGCCAGCGTCGGGTGCAGTTCCGAGGTCGCGACCGTTCCGATGCCAGCAATGCCAAGGGCGCCGAGTTGCAGGGCCCGCCGACGATTGAGTGATCGCATGGTTCACCGTCCGGTACGCGCAGGGGGTGGTGTCGGATGGTGTCGATCGAGCTGGCATCAGGGCCACTCCCCGAGGCGAATGTAGAACCGGCTCGCGCATCGCCGTCAGGGCCAAAAGTCCTGGTCAAGCGAGGGGCGGTCGTCCGGTACGGCGGCCTTGCGGTGCGGCGATCTCGGGGCTCGATCACCGGTCGGCTCGTTGGGGTCAGAAGTGCCCGACCGTGACGCCAACGGTGGTCGTCGTGACGCCGAACTGCTCGGCCTGCCGGTTGAACTGCTCGATGACGTTCGGCTGATCCCCGGCCAGCGACGAGTCGATCATCTTGGCGCTCATCGTGTTCATGATGTCGGCCGGTGAGTCGAACAGCGAGCGCGCCAGCGGCAGGCCGTACAGGGCCTGTGCGACCGGGTACCACCGCTGCCAGTGCCCGATGACCAGCGAGCGGTCCCGATCCTCGAGGGTCAGCTTCCGGTCGCGGTAGGCCCCGCCGACGGTGCCCCAATCGATCAGCCCCTCGACGCCCGCGGCCGGGAGCAGCGGGAGGCCACCCGGCGGAGCCAGGGTGGGCCGGTCCCGGAGGAAGGGCGCCGGGTCGGACAACCACAGCGGCGCCGGCAGCAGCGTCACCGAGCTGCGGAGCGGACTGGCGACGGTCGGCGGGTCGTCGTCGCGCTGCACCACCGACGTCCGGCCGGTGGCAGCGGACAGCAGCCGACCGGTCGCCGTGTTCCCGGCGGTCCGTTGCAGCGCGAGTGCCGCCTGCGGGCCGAGCGCCTGAATGCCGGTGCGAGACACGCTGCGCTGCAACGGATACCTGCCATCGGCGGTCCTAGACGGCCGCAGATGGTCGGCCCAAGGATGGTCGGCCCGGGGATGGACAGGACGGTGCTCGGGCACGTCCGCTCGCGCGTGCATCGGTTCATTCTCAGCCGACCGGTGCCGTAGGCCAATCGCCTTGGCCCGGCGTTCCGGGCACCGAATCCTGCCCGTTCGGGCAGCACCGCGCGGCGAACCCCTCAGAAGATCTTTCCCGGGTTGAACAGGTTGGCCGGGTCGATGGCGTCCTTGATCGCTCGCTGCAGGACGACCGAGCCGGGGTCGAGCTCGCGGAGCAGACCGCCCTTCTTCAGCAACCCGACGCCGTGCTCGGCGGTGACGGTGCCACCGAATCCGATCGCGGCGTCCAGCAATTCCTCGAACGCGAGTTGCGCCCGCCGCCGGGCGGCGTCATCACCGGGCGGCACCAGCAGCAACGGGTGCAGGTTGCCGTCACCGGCGTGGGCGATCGTGGCCAGCGTCACGGCGTGGCGTGCGGCGATCGTCTCGATGACGGCCAGCATCTCGGGCACCTTGGACCGCGGAACACAGATGTCCTCGGTGAGCACCGGTCCGAGCCGCTCCAGCGCGGGATAGGCCAGTCGCCGGGCCTCGAACAGCGCCTCGGCCTCGATGGCATCTGTCGACTGCTCGGCCCACAGCGCACCGGCCGCCTCGAACGACTCCGCGAGCGCCCGCGCCTCGGCGACGCCCGCATCGCCCGGGGTGTCCACCCTGGCGAGCAGCAGCGCGGTGGCGTCGGCCTCGATGCCAAGGTGTTTCCAGTCCTCCACCGCCCGCAGGCACGTGCGGTCCAACAACTCCAGGGCCGACGGGGTCAGCCCGCGGCGGGTCACCGTGGCGACCGCCTGTCCGGCCGCCACCAGCGAACCGAACGCACCGACCACGGTGTGCGGCGTGCCGACCAGCGCCGGCCGCAGCCGCAGGGTCACTTCGGTGATCACCCCGAGAGTGCCCTCGGAGCCCACCATCAACCCGGCGAGGTCGTACCCGGCGACACCCTTCGTGGTCCGGCGACCGATGCGGACCGCCGTGCCATAGCCGGCGGGGCCGCCGACAACGGCCCGCATCCCCAGTACGTAGTCGCGGGTGACGCCGTACTTCAGGCAGCACAGCCCGCCCGCGTTGGTGGCGACGTTGCCGCCGATGGTCGACCACGGCGCGCTGGCCGGGTCCGGCGGGTACCACAGGCATTCGGCTAGCACGTTGAGGTCGTTGTTGACGATCCCTGACGCTCACCCTCGTCGGGCTGCTGATGGGCATCGGCAACGGGATGGGTTCGGGTCTGGTGATGACGCTGGGCGCCGATCTCGCGCCACCCGATCAGCGTCCGGTGTTCCTGGGGATCTGGCGGGTGTTCGCCGACATCGGCAGCGGCGTCGGGCCTTTCGTCATCGCCGGCATCACCGCGGTCGCGACCCTCGGCGTCGGTATCGCGGCGATGGGCGCTGTGGGTCTGATCGGAGCCGGGTTGCTCGGTGTCTGGGTGCCCCGGCATGTGCCGCATCAGTCGAACTCGGTGGGCAGCGCCGGATCGCGGTGATGGGCGATCATCCGGCCCAGCTGCCGAGCGGTGATCCGGCCCGGCGACAGGTCCGGCAGGGCATCGAGGGCGAACCATCCGATCTCCAGCGTCTCGAGCGCGTCGGGCGCCCCCGCCGGGCCCGCCTGTTCGCACAGGAAGAAGAGCTTGTAGACGTGCACCGGCAGCGGCGGCGTGTGCCCCTGCAGGTCGCGGTCCCAGCATCCGACCAGCTTGACGGCCCGCGCGAGGTACCCGGTCTCCTCGCGGATCTCCCTTTCCACCGCGCGCGAGGGTGGGTCCAGCGGATCGGCCCAGCCACCGGGCAGGGACCACCGGCCGTCCGAACGCTCGCGCATCAGCAGGATTCGTTCGTCACCGTCCACCACCGCGCCGCGGACGTCGACCTTGGGCGTCGCGTACCCGCTGTCCCGACCCAACTCCAGACGTCCAGTCCGCGGCCGGCCGGTCCGTCACCGCCGCGAGCAGGTCGGCGGCCACCGCCGCCGACCTTGCGGTAGCGATCCAGGTCGTACTCGCTGACGCCGTACTCCAGCCCGCCCTGGGAGAGCGCCGCCAGCGTCACGGCGGCCCGGCGAACCCGCTCGGCCGGCGACAGCTCCGGCCCGGGCGACGCCGTCATCCGACCCGGCCACCCGCGACCGCCAGCCGTTCCATCTCGGCCCTGGCGGCGAGCACCTCGGGAGGTCCGGAGAACCGGTCGGGCAACGCCTGCACCGCGGCCCGCAACGCTCGCACGGTTCCGGTGGCGGCCAGGTCGGTGGTCGGTAGCCCGGGCAGCCGGTAGTACCGCCGCGCCCAGGCCGGCAACAGCGCGAAGGCCACGCCGGCCAGCCCGGCCCAGGCGGGTCGGGCCGGGGTCAGCAACCGAACCTTGCCGGGCATCGGCGGGATCACCAGCACCCGGACGCCGCGGCGGGCATCGTCGGTCAGCCGCAGGTCTGGCTGGACGTCGGCGAAATAGCGGTCCATCTGCTCCACCGAGGCGGGCACCATCCGCGGCGGGATCCCGACCAGCTCCGCCACCTGCACCTGCTCGCGCAGGTAGCGGTCGGCGTCCTGCTCCGTGATCGGCGCGCCGGCCCGCCGGGCGGTGCTCAGGAACGACTCGACCTCGCAGCAGTGCACCCAGAGCAACAGGTCCGGCCGGTCCAGCCGGAACGTCTCCCCGGTGTCCGGGTCGGTGCCGCGCAGCTTGCGGTGGATGCCCCGCACCTGCGCCGCGGCCCGCCGCGCCTGGGGTGCCGGCGCGTACGTCAGCGTCGAGACGTAGCGGCCGGTCCGATCCAGCCGGCCCCAGAAATCCTCGTCGAAGCCCCGGTGCTGGGCCACCGCCGCCATCGTCAACGGGTGCAGCGCCTGCAGGATGAGCGCCCGGACCCCCGCGATCGGGAAGATCGGGTCGGCGTGCACCCGCCAGGTGACGCTATCGGGGCCGAAGAGCGGATCGTCCGAATCCTCCGATACGTCCGAGACAGCCTGTGGCCCTTGACGATTCGCACTCTCGACCCGCTGCCCGTTGCGCACCCCTTCGACGGTACCTGCCGGCCATCCTGGGCAGATCGGAAGTGTCGATCAGCGGGTACCGGTCAGCGCGCGATGGTGCCGGTCTCATCCGGAACGACGGTGCCGGTCTCATCCGGAACCGCGGTCGGCCAGCACCCGCTCCGGTTCGGCGCCGGCCTGCGCCCGGCGCAGCGACCGGAAGAACAGCAGGGCAATGAGCAGCGCACCGACCGCGCACCCCGAGGTGACCCAGTACGCCGGCCCTGCCCCGCGACTGTCGATGATCACCCCGGCCAGCGGAGTGGCCACCGCAATGCCGACGGCGAGCCCGGACGTGGCCCACGCCATCGACTCCGTCATCCGGTGGGTCGGCACGATCCGTTCGATCAGCGCCATGCCCGAGATCAGCACCGGCGAACAGGCGATGCCGGCGACGAACAACCCGATCGCGACCAGCCACACGGTGTCCAGGAACGGCAGCGGGGCGGTGACCACCGCGAGCGCCGTCACCATCGTCATGAACTGCTTGAGCAGCGACGCCCGCAGCGCGAGCGCACCGAAGATCAGCCCAGCCAGCAGCGAGCCGACCGCGTACAGGGCGAGCAGGAAACCGGCGGCCGCCGGGACGCCGGCCTGCTTGGTGAAGGCCACCGTGGTGACCTCGAACGAGCCGAAGATGCCGCCGAGCAACACGAAGATCGCGGAGATGCCACCGACCCCGGGCAGCAGGATCGCCGGCCGGCCGGAAGTGGCGTTCCGGCGACCCGCCGGGACGGGTTCGGTGGACCGCTGGGTGAGCAGCAGCAAGGTGCCGACCAGCAGCAGGACGGTGGCCAGCACCAGCGCCGCGCTGGACGCGACCTGCAGCGCCACCACCGTCGCCAGCGGCGGGCCGAGGATGAACACCGCCTCGTCGACCAGCGACTCCCAGGCGAAAGCCGTTCGCAGCAACGGGGTTCCGTGCAGCATCGCCGACCACCGGGCGCGCACCAGCGGTCCCATGATCGGCTGCGAGGCACCGGCCACGAACGCCAGCAGGTAGATCGGCCAGTCGATGGTGGTGGCCAGCGCGAAGATCACGATCCCGGCGACGGACGGCACGAACACCGCCAGCTGGATCGGCACCACCCGGCTCTGTCCGAACGAGTCGATCAACCGGGAGATCTGCGGACCGATGACCGCGGCCGACAGCGCGTAGATCGCGGCGACCACCCCCGCCACGGCGAAGGAATCGCGCTCCGCGGAGAGCAGCAGCACCATGCCGAGGCCCGCCATCGACATCTGCATCCTGGCCAACATCCCGGCGGCAGAGAATCTGATGGCTCCGGGGCGACGCAGCACCTGGGCATAGTTGCCGAACACGACGGGATCTCCACACGGCTAGCGCTGGTGGCCGGCAACCAGTCTCCCTACCTCACCGTCCGGCTCCCTCACCCTAGGCGCTCGGTCCGACAGCGGCGATGAGATTGTCCGCCCGGCTCAGGTGGCGGACGGTCAGCGGACGGTGGCGGAGAGTTCTGTGAGACGAAACACAGAAGCTGCCTCCAAGACTTCCGCTCGTCACAAAGTTCCGAGAGGCTGGCCGTTCCATCAGTCCGGCGCGGGGGCCGGAGAGCGATATGAGTCCGACACTCAACCTCTCGTCACGGCTTGCCGGGGTCAGGACCCACGACCTTCGGTTCGAAGGAAGGATCCACCAGCGATGGACCTCACCACCTTTACCTGCCAGTTCTGCGCCGAGCATCAGGAGTGGGACACCGCACCAGCGGCCGATTCGGCCGCCGTGTGGCACCTGTTCGAGGCCCACCCGTTGCATTGGCTGGCCGTCGCCGGCGGCAACTTCCCGGCCGATCCGCCGCCGCAGAAGCTCGGGCATCTGCTTCTCGCTTCCTGAACGTCCGAGGGCCCGCGGACGACTGGCGGGGCTGCGGCGCGCCCGGTCGTCCCCCGCCTTGTCACCGCCTTGTCGCTACGACGACTCGAGCCGACGGCCGCGGATCGACATCACGGTCCACGCGGACGGCCGCACGTAACACACCACTCGGCGTAGCGATGTGCCGCTCCGACGATGCCGGATCACACCTGTGCGCGCGGCGCGCCCTTTAGGGTGATCCGTTGCGCGCCAACGGGTCAGCTGGTTGGCAGAACGATCACCGAACGTCCTATGCTGGCCTTGAACGTGTTGGCTGCAACGGCTCTGGGGGATGCGCCGCGACCAACTCGGCAGGCGTCCCGAGGGGGTCTTCCAGTGATCAGCTTCTTGCCGTGAGCCCTGCGACGACCAACGGTGTTGATCGCGCGGTTCATCGCGCGTTGATCATCGCCCGACCTGGGTACTGAGAATTTGCCGACCCCAGGCACGCCGGCTGCTGCAGGTGCGCTGGGCCGAATCCACTCGTTGACCATTGCCCGGCCGGTCCGGGTTCGCCGAAAGAGGCGCCATGATATTCCGCCGTCCAGCGCAGTCCCGTCGGGCAGCCCGTCCGACAGCAGTGGCCACCGTCATCGCCCTGGTGATGTCCGGACTCGCCGTGGGAGTGCTGGTCGCGCCGGCAGCGTCGGCCGCTCCCAGCCCCGTGGTGCCCCGCACAGCGTCAACGGTGACGGCCGACTGCCCTGCCGACCGTGCAGATCAACGGCGTCGCCTGGTCGCAGGCCGTGGTGGGCAACACCGTCTACGCGGGCGGCAATTTCACCACCGCCCGCCCGGCCGGGGCGGCGCCGGGGGTGAACACCACGACACGCAACAACCTGCTGTCCTACAACCTGTCCACCGGGGTGTTGAACTCCTTCGCACCGTCGCTCAATGCCCAGGCGCAAGTGGTCGCCAGGTCGCCCGACGGATCCCGGATCTACGTGGGCGGAGACTTCACCACGGTCAACGGCGCAACGCGGAATCGGATCGCCGCCTTCAGCACCTCCACCGGAGCGCTGATCACTACGTTCAACGCCAGCGTCAACGGCAGGGTGAAGGCCATCGCGGCCACCGACAGCACGGTGTACGTCGGCGGCCAGTTCACCACCGCGGCCGGCCAGGCCCGCACCAGGCTGGCCGCGTTCACCGCCTCGACCGGCTCGCTGACAACGTGGAATCCCGGCGCTGACGCCACCGTCAACGCCATGGTGCTGACGCCCGACTCGTCCAGGGTGATCGTCGGCGGAGCATTCCAGCACCTGGGCGGCGGGGCGGCCTACGGGCTCGGGGCCGTCAACTCCAGCACCGGCGCGCTCATCGCCTGGGCGGCCAACCAGAAGGTCCGCGACGCGGGGCCCAACTCGGCCATCCTCAGCCTGACCACCGACGGCACCGCGGTCTACGGCACCGGCTACGTGTTCGGTTCGGGTGGCAATCTCGAAGGCGCGTTCTCGGCGAATCCGAATTCCGGCGCCATCAACTGGATCGAAGACTGCCACGGCGACAGCTACTCGGTGTACTCGACCGGTCAGGTGGTTTACACCGTCAGCCACGCCCACTACTGCGGCAACGTCGGCGGCTTCTACCAGTCCGATCCCTGGTCGACCAACATGCGGCACGCGATCGCCTTCACCCCGAACGCCACCGGGACGATCGACACCAACCCGCTCTCCGGTTACTTCAACTGGGCCGGCAACCCCAGTCCGTCGATCATCGACTGGTTCCCGACGATGAACAACGGCACGTTCACCGGGCAGAACCAGGCCGCCTGGTCCATCACCGGCAACAGCCAGTACATCGTCATGGGCGGTGAGTTCCCCCGGGTCAACGATGTCGGGCAGCAGGGTCTGGTGCGGTTCGCGGTGAAGCCGATCGCGCCGGCCAAGCGGGCCCCGGTGCTCACCGGGTCGAGGTTCGTCCCGACGCTGCTGCAGACCGGCGCGCACAGCGTGAAGGTGTCGTTCGGCACCAACTGGGACCAGGACGACAAGACCCTGTTCTACCGGGTGGTTCGGGACGGCAACATCGGTGCGCCGGTGCACACCTTCACCGCCGACTCGACCTTCTGGAACCGGCCGAGACTCGGCTTCACCGACCAACTCCCGGCCGGCGAGCCGGTCGGCACCACCCATAGCTACCGGCTGTACGTCAACGATGTCTCCGGCGGCGGCAATCAGGTCATCGGCGACCCGGTGTCCATCACCATGACATCCGGGCCGAACCTGAGCAGTTACGCCGCCACGGTCGAGTCCCAGGGCGCGGCGACCTACTGGCGATTGGGCGAAGCCTCGGGCGCAACGGCGGTCGACTGGGCCGGGTTCGACGACGGCACCGTGACCGGCGGCGTCGGCCGCGGCGCCACCGGCGCGATCGTCGGTGACAGCAACCGGGCAACGACCTTCAACGGCAGTTCCGGGCTGGTCGCGTCGCAGAACCTGATTCCCGGCCCGAACACGTTCAGCATCGAGGCCTGGTTCAAGACCACAACGACCAGCGGCGGCAAGATCATCGGGTTCGCCAACATCCCGGTCGGGGTGTCCGCCTTCGCCGATCGTCACATCTACATGGACAACGCGGGACACCTGCTCTTCGGCGTGCAGAACGGGGCTGCCCAGACCCAGCAGACTGCGGGCACCTACAACAACGGCCAGTGGCACCAGGTGGTCGGCACGCTGGGACCGAACGGCATGAACTTCTACGTGGACGGCACGCGGGTGGCCAGCCGGACCGACGTGGTCAGCGGCCGGGCGCGCAGCGGGTTCTGGCGGGTCGGCGGCGACATGCTCAACGGCTGGCCGTCGGCGCCCACCAGCAAGTATTTCAACGGCACGATCGACGAGGTGTCCATCTACCCGAAGGTGCTGAGCGCGGCGGAGATCAGCACCCAGTACCGGCTGGCCACCACCGGCTACGCCCTGACGCCGGCCCGACCCGACCTCGACCGGCCGGCCGGTCGGTCGGTCGGTCAGCGGCGCATGGTTATCGGCGCAGTCGCCAGGTTCGACCCACGGCCTGCACGTCCCGGGTCATCGACGTTCCGACCAGGACGCCCAGCGCCACCGCGAACAGCGAGATCGCGGTGGCGACCACGTCGCCCGCGCCCAACCCCGCCGCCAACTGGGAGATCCCCCGCAGACCGAGGGCACCGGGGACGAGCAGCCAGAACGCCGGTAACAGCATGACAGCGGCCGGCGGGCTCCGGCGGAACCGCGACAGCAGCTGGGTCAGCGGGACGATCACCAGGCCGCCGACGAATCCGGACAGCGCCGCGCCGATCAGCAGCGCGCCCAGCGTCTGCGCGGCGTAGGAGCCGGCCAGCGCGATCCACAGGAAGACCAACGCGCCCGGTGGCGCGCTGGAGAAGAACATGTAGCCGATCCCCACCAGTGCGACCCCGACCCACGGCGCCCACCCGCCGAGCTGCTGGACCTGTCCGTCCTGGCTGATGCCGACCACGCTCAGCCCGGCGAACACCCCGAACGCCAGCAGCAACAGCTGCGACACCCCCCAGACCAGCCGGCTGGCTCCGGAGACGATCTGGTCGCTGGCCAACTCGATGGTCGCGATCGTCAACGTTGCGCCGGGGAGGAACACGACCAGCGGCGGGGCGAGCAGCCGCAACGCGTTCTCGTGCGTGACCGGCCCGACGATGAGGACCGACAGCACCGTCACCAGGAAGGCGGCCAACACCGGAAGCGCGACGGACAGGGTGGCCCAGCGATCGGCCAGCAGCCGGAGCAGGCCGACGAACGCGCCCAGCGCGACATAGGCGGGCAGCGCCAGCGCGTCCGGGTTCAGCAGCAAACCGAACCCGAGGCTGAGGATGGTCAGCCCCACCAGCGACAGCAACGGCCCGAACCGCGGCGGCGAGGTCAGGATCGCCTCCAGCCGCCGCAGCCCGACGCCCGGCGATACCGCTGCCCGGCGCAGCACCACCACGAGATCGTTGACCTGCGCGATCTGGTCCAACCGCAGGCTGCGGGCCGGGACGGTCACCAGGTCGACCTCGTCCGAACCGATCCGGAACAGGATGCCGGTGGGCATCACCATGGCCAGCACGTCGGCGTCGTAGGCGGCCGCGACGTCCTGCAGGATCTCGGTGGTGGTCGCCGCCGAGTCCGCGCTGTTCAGCAGGGCGACACCCAGCGCGCGGAGCAGTTCGACCAGATCGGGCGGGACCGGCGGCGGTTGGTGGGTCAGCCGTGGCAGCGGTTGGGTGTCCTCCGGGCCCAACGCGCGCATGCTGTCCCGGATCTGATCCCGCCACCGAGAGGCCCAGCCGTCCGCCACGGTGCAAGCATGCCCTGCCGGCCAGCGGGTTTCGCGGAGGACTGCGCCACCGAGCGACGACGGACCGACGATCCGAGTTGCTGCACGGAGGCGACCGACCGACCGACTACCGGTCGGGTTCGACCACCAGGTCGACCCGTTGCCGGGTGCGATCCGCGGCGAAGAAGGCGTCCTCGTCGTCCTGCCACGCGGTCAGGTACCCCCTGGACTGCTCGCCGTCCCGGGCGACGGCCCGTTCCAGCCGGTGTTCGCCGGTCGGGGACCTCGACCCAGACCAGCACACCGGCCCGATCACCGAGCGCTGCGCGACCGCAGGACACTCCCTCGATGATCAGCACCGAGGTCGGCTGAACGTCCAGCCATGCCCCCGGTCGCGGCGTCCCGGTCGACCAGTCGGTCGCCCGCACCCTGCCGACCATCCCTCGCGGCCAGCGGACCGAGCACGCCTGCGTCGAACCGCGGCCACCAGTCGAAGGGCCCCTCCCAGGTCGCCAGCAGGTCGGAGGAGAAGACCGAGACCGTGCCGGTTCCGGCGAGCAGCACCTCGTGCGCCCACAGCCGCGCGAACGTGCTCTTGCCGGAGCCGGACGGACCGTCGACCACACCCAGCCGGATGGCGCCGAGCCCCGGAGGCCGGTCCAGCAGCAGCTGCGCGGCGACCGACGCCGCCTGCGCCGGTCGTGATGCCAGCGGAGGGTCAGGCATCCACCGAACGCCGTCCGGAGAAGGCCCGGCCCAGCGTCACCTCGTCGGCGTATTCGAGGTCGCCGCCCACCGGCAGACCGCTGGCAAGCCGGGTGACGGACAACCCGGGGAAGGTGCGCAGCAGCCTGGTCAGGTAGGTCGCGGTGGCCTCGCCCTCCAGGTTGGGGTCGGTCGCCAGGATCACCTCGCGCACACCGGGCTCGGCGATCCTGGTGAGCAGCGGCGCGATGCGCAGCTGGTCCGGGCCGATGCCGTCGATCGGCGAGATGGCCCCACCCAGCACGTGGTATTTGCCCTTGAACTCCCGAGTGCGTTCGATCGCGGCCACGTCCTTGGGTTCCTCGACCACGCAGATCACCGCGTCGTCGCGGCGCGGATCCGTGCAGTACCGGCAGCGGGCCTCGGCAGCGACGTTCCCGCAGATCTCGCAGAACCGCACCTCTTCCTTCACCCGCTGCAACGCGCCCTGCAGCCGGGTCAGGTCGACCGGGTCGGCCGTCAACAGGTGAAAGGCGATGCGCTGCGCGGACTTCGGTCCGATGCCCGGGAGCCGGCCGAGCTCGTCGATGAGGTCCTGTACCGGGCCTTCGTACACGGCGGCTCAGCCCTCGTCGCGGCTGGAGGGGAACCCGCCGGTGCTGTTGGGTGCGGTGCCGCCGGATGCGGCGTTGTCTCGAGCGGCACCGCCGGGCGGCAGCTGGCCCTGGCCCCCCAGCGTGTCCGGCGCGTCGATCTGCACGACGGTGTCCTCGATGTCGTCGTCGTCTTCGTCGTCCAGATCGTCGTCGATGTAGTCGGCATCGTCGTCGTCCTCATCGTCGACAGCCGGCGGGCCGAAGCCCGGGAAACTCATCCCCGGCAGGCCGAGCGAGGACAGGTCCAACGAGCCGGCCACATCCCCCATCGCCGTGTTGGCGAGCTGCTCTGCCGCCCGCCGGGCGTCGTGCACCGCCGCCACCACCAGATCCTCGAGGGTTTCCACGTCGGCGGGATCGACCACCGACGGGTCGATCCGGATGCTGCGCAGCTCCCCGCCGCCCGCGACCACGGCGGTCACCAGACCACCGCCGGCCGACCCCGTGACCTCGGTCTGCGCCAGCGACGCCTGGGCGCGTTCCATCTCGGCCTGCATCTGCTGGGCCTTCAGCACGATCTGGGTCAGGTCGGGCATTCCGGGCATCATCAGCAGGCTTCCCCTCTGGGATTCGCTCGGCGCTGCGAGCGTTCGCGGCAGCCGACATACGGACTGGCCGTCATCTCCGGTGCGCGGGGCCGGTCAGCGCCCGCAAGGTCATCGCCAGCGTAGTGCGCGACCCTGTCAGCGAAGTCCACACCGGGAGACCTCCCTCGTCAGGGACCATCGCAATGGCACAGTGAAGCCATGCGTGCCCGTTCCCCGTTCGTCGCCACCGCCCTCGCGGCCGTGCTGGCCTGCGTCGTCACCTCGTGCGCGGCGGCCACGGATCAGGCCGCACCGAGCAGCACGCCGGTCAGCAGCTCGGCAGTATCCAGCGGCCCGGCCACCTCCGGCCCGTTGATCACCGTGCCGAAGCTGTCCTCGTCGGAGTCGAGCCCGTCGCCGACACCGTCATCGACCGCATCACCCTCCAGCTCGGAGCAACCTGCGCCGCCTGCCCCCGCACCCGACCCGGAGACGAGCACATCGGAGGAAGCGCCCGCGCCGGAACCGCAGACCACATCGGAAGAGGCGCCGGCACCGGAACCCGCCCCGGAACCGGAGACGACGTCGCAGCAGGCGCCGGCGCCCCCGGCCGGCCCTGTCCGCACCGGCACCGTGGTCGTCATCGACCCCGGTCACAACGGCGCGAACAGCGCGAACCCGGACATCATCAATGCGCTGGTCCCGGCGGGGTTCGGGCAGACCAAGCCGTGCAACACCACGGGGACCGAGACGAATGACGGCTACCCCGAGCACCAGTTCACCTGGAACGTCGCCAACGACCTCCGGCCGCTGCTGGAGGCACAGGGCATCACCGTGGTGATGACCAGGGACAGCGACGACGGCGTCGGCCCGTGCGTCAACGACCGCGCGGCCGTCGGCAACGACAACAACGCCGACGTGGTGGTGTCGATCCACGGCGACGGTGACGACGGATCCGCGCACGGGTACTACGTGATGACCGCCGAGCAGGACCCGGCAGGCCCAGCGATGGCCGCCGAGTCACACGGCCTCGCGGTCAACGTGCGGGACGGGTTGACCCAGGCCGGCCTGTCCCCGTCCAACCACCTGGGTTCGGAGGGGCTGTGGCCGCGCAACGATCTTGCGGGCCTCAACCTGTCCCTGCGGCCGACCGTGATGATCGAGGCGGGCAACATGCGCAACGCCGGCGACGCCGACCTGATGAGCTCGGCAGCCGGCCAGCAGCAGATCGCCCAGGGCCTGGCCAACGGTGTGCTGGCCTACCTCGGCGCCGGCTGACCCCACCCCGCGGACCCGCCCTCGAGTCCCACCGGGTCCCATAACCGCGACGTTCATGCGCGCCGGCGAACTTGATCCGCGCCGGGCAAGGGCAGGCAGAGCAGTGGCCCGGCGAGGCGCCTACAGCACGTCGGTGGTGACCTCACGGGGCTGCAGCTGCCCGGACGCGATCTCCGCGGCGTAATGGCAGGCCACCCGGTGACCGGGCCGCATCTCCAGCAGCACGGGGCGGTCGGTGTCGCACAGTGTGGGCTGGCGCCACGGGCAGCGGGTATGGAACCGGCAGCCGGTCGGCGGGTTCGCCGGTGACGGCAGGTCCCCGGTGAGCAGGATGCGTTCCCGGCTGTCCTCGACAACAGGATCCGGCACCGGCACCGCGGACAGCAGCGCCCGGCTGTAGGGATGCAGCGGCTCGGCGTACAACGCGCCAGACGAGGCCTCCTCGACCAGCGCGCCCAGATACATCACCCCTACCCGGTCCGAGATGTGCCGCACCACAGCCAGGTCGTGCGCGATGACGATGTACGTCAGGCCCAGATCGGCCTGCAGATCCTCCAGCAGGTTGATCACCTGCGCCTGCACGGACACGTCGAGCGCCGACACCGGCTCGTCCGCGACGATCAGTTCGGGGTTCACCGTCAGTGCCCTGGCGATCCCGATCCGCTGCCGCTGCCCGCCGGAGAACTCGTGCGGGTACTTGCGCAGCGCCGAGTTCGGCAGCCCCACCGCGGACAGCAATTCGCGCAGCCGCGCGCTGGTCTGCGCGTCCGAGGTATCCAGCCCGTGCGCTTTCATCCCCTCGACCAGAATGGACTGCACCGACTGCCGCGGGTCCAGCGAGCCGAGCGGGTCCTGGAACACCATCTGCATCCGCCGCCTGGCCACCCGCAGCGGCTCCGGCTTGAGCGCGGCGATGTTCTCCCCGTCGAAGATCACCGAGCCGTCGGTCGGCTCGATCAGCCGCAGGATGCCGCGACCGAGAGTCGTTTTGCCGCAGCCGGACTCGCCGACCAGCCCGTACGTCTCGCCCCGGCGCACCGCGAGACTGACCCCGTCCACCGCGTAGACGTAGCCGATGGTCTTGTCGATCAGCACCCCGCGCTTGATCGGGAAGTGCACCTTGAGGTCGTTGACCTCCAGCAGCACGTCGGCACCGGCGGTGATGGCACTCAGTTCGGCGGCGGGCACATTCGGCGTCGGCTCCGGCTGGTGTCCGACCGCCTAGCTTGGCGCCCTTCACCGCCGCCGCGGCGGCGGAAGCCGCGCTCAGGTCGTGCTGCGATTCGCGGAGCGCTTCCGGGACGGCTGGGCCGACTGCCTGGTCCCAGGCCGCTCCACCGTCGGTCATGGCGTCTCCTCCTCGACCGCCGAGTCGCCGGTTGCCGCGCTCGCCGTCGCCGGCACCACCGGGTTGTGGCAGCGCAGCAGATGATGAGCCCGCGACGATAGGGGTTCCAATACCGGGCTCACCTCCCGGCAGACGTCGATCTCCCGGGAACACCGCGGCGCGAAGGCGCACCCACCCGCCCAGGGAATGTTGTCCGACACCGACCCGAGGATCGGCGTCAGCCGCTCACCCGGCCCGGCGTCCAGTCGCGGGATCGATTCCAACAACCCGTGCGTATACGGGTGGCGCGGCGAGGCGAACAGCTCGTGCCGGTCGGCCCGTTCGACCACCCGCCCGCCGTACAGCACGTTCACCTGGTCGACCAGACCAGCCACCACGCCGAGGTCGTGGGTGATCATGATCAACGCGGTGCCGTGCTCGACGACCAGCGTCTTCAGCAGGGCCAGGATCTGCGCCTGGATGGTGACGTCCAGCGCAGTGGTCGGCTCGTCAGCGATCATCAGCCGCGGGCGGCAGGCCAGCGCCATGGCGATCAGCGCGCGTTGTCGCATACCCCCGGAGAGCTGGTGCGGGAACTCCTTGAGCCGCCGCGACGGGTCCGGGATGCCGACCGACTCCAGCAACTCCCGGGCCTCCACCATCGCCGCGGAGCGCTTCATCCCACGGTGCCGTTCCAGCACCTCGGTGACCTGAATGCCGATGGGCACCACGGGGTTCAACGAGGACAGCGGGTCCTGGAAGATCATCGCCAGGTCCCGCCCGCGCCGGTCCCGCATGTCCTCCAACGGCAACGACAGCAGGTCGGTCCCCTCGAAATCCACCCGTCCGGTGATCGTTGTCCCCCGCTTGGGCAGCAGCCGCATGATCGCCAGTGACGTCACCGATTTGCCGCAGCCGGATTCGCCGACCAACCCGACGGTCTGCCCGGGAGCGACCTCGAAGCTGACCTTGTCCACCGCGGTGAACGGCGCGACACCCTTCCGGTTGAACTGCACCGTCAGGTCCTCGACCTGGAGCAGGGGAGCCATCAGGTCACCGCCGGTTCTTCGGGTCGATGGCCTCGCGCAGTGCCTCGCCGAGCAGGGTGAAGCCGAGCACCACGATGATGATCGCGCCCGCAGGCCAGAACGCGAGCTGGGGATGCGAGTCGATGCTGGTCTGCGCCTCGCCGAGCATCTGGCCCCACTCCGGCTGCGAGACGTCCTGGGACCCGAGACCCAGGAACGACAGCGCGGCCGCATCGAGAATGGACGTCGCCACCACCAGGGTGGCCTGCACGATCACCGGGGAGATCGAGTTCGGCACCATGTGCCGGAAGACGATCGGGCCACGCTTGACGCCGAGCGCGCGCGCGGCGAGCACGTGGTCGGACTCCCGCTGCGCCAGCATCTGCCCGCGCAACAGCCGCGCGAAGACGGGTATCTGCGGGATCGACACGGCGATGATCACGCTGGTGAGGTTCGGGTTGGTGAACAGCACCCCGATGGAGATCGCCAGCAACAGGCTGGGGATCGACAGCATCACATCGACGATGCGCATCACGACGGTGTCGACCCAGCCGCCGAACGCGCCGGCCAGGATGCCCAGGATCAGGCCGCCGACCAGCCCGATCAGCGTCGCGAAGATACCGACCAGCAGCGTCTGCCTGGCGCCGACGATCATCCGGGACAGCAGGTCGCGGCCCTGCGTGTCGCCGCCGAGCGGGAAGCCGTCCTGCGCCGGCGCGATCGCGTTGCG
This sequence comes from uncultured Actinomycetota bacterium, assembly GCA_963709895.1. Taxonomy (GTDB): domain Bacteria; phylum Actinomycetota; class Actinomycetes; order Mycobacteriales; family Nakamurellaceae; genus Nakamurella. Next base: position 507,384 of record CAVPYD010000031.1, read on the forward strand.
GGCCCGGGAGGTCTGTCCGATCAGCAACTGGGCACCGGGGTCGTGCGGGGCGATCCACGGGCCGATGATCGCGATCACCACGAACACCCCGACAATCACCGCGCCGAACCAGAACAGCGGCGAAGCCTTCAGCCTGACCCAGGCGTCCTGAAGGAGTGAGGTGCCTTCGTCGCCCGAGTTCACCAGGGCGTCGATGCGTTGCTTGCGCCCACGCGAGAAGGTGGTAGCCATCAGCGCGCCCTGATCCGCGGATCGACCAGCGCGTAGGTCAGGTCGACGAGCGTGTTGATGATGACGAACGCCGCAGCCGCGGCCAGGATGACGACCTGGACCACCGGGTAGTCCTTCTTGGTGAAGCCCAGGTAGAGCGCCTCACCGATGCCCGGGTAGCCGAAGACCTTCTCGGTCAGCACGGCACCGGTCAGCAGCAGGCCGGTCAGCAGCCCGGTCACGGTGATCACCGGCAGCATGGCGTTGCGCAGCACGTGCCTGTTGCGAATCGTCTTGCTGGTCAGTCCTTTTGCCTCGGCGGTGCGGACGAAGTCCTCGCCCTGCACCTCGAGCACGGAGGCCCTGGTGATCCGGAAGATCACCGCGAACGGGATGGTGCCCAGCGCGATCCACGGCAGGATGAGATGCCGGACGGAGTCCCACGCGGCGTCCCACTCCCGGGTGATCAGACCGTCGACGATGAACAATCCGGTCACCCGCGTCGCGTCGATGCCGGGCGTCTGCCGGCCGGACGGCGGGAGCAGACCCCACCTGACGGCGAAGACGTACTTGAGCAGGAACGCCAGGAAGAACACCGGCACCGCGATCCCGATCAGCGAGAACACGATCGCGCTGTTGTCCATCGCGCCGCCCCGGCGCTTGGCCGCCATGTAGCCCAACGGAATACCAAGTGCCAAACCGAAAATCATCGCCCCGATGGTCAACTCGACCGTCGCGCCGAACCTTGTGATGAAGACATCCACCGCCGAGGTCCCTGGCGAGACGCCGGTGGACTGGCCGAAGTTCCCCTGCACCACCCGGCCGAGGAACTTCAAGTACTGGACGATGACCGGTTGGTCGAGACCGAGGACCGCGTTCAGTTCCTCGCGCTTCTCCGGCGTCGCCCGTTCCCCGAGCAACGCCGTGACCGGGCCGCCCGGCAGGCTGCGCAGCCAGATGAACAGCAGCAGGGACAGCACGAACAGCACGAGCACCAGCTGCAGCAGCCGGCGGATCGTGTACCTCAGCACAGCGCCCGCCTCCTCACCGATGGCCTCGGGTCGCGCGGATCAACAACGTCCGCGCGGATCAACGTCCCGGTGATGGGACGGCTGAGGAGGTAGTCAACCACTTCAGCCGCGCCGAGGACGTTGATCCGCGCGGTACAGCAGGTGCCGGTCAGCTCACGTACGCGTCGACGAACTTCTCGTCGGTGAGCGGGCTCGGGGTGATGCCCTGCAGGTTCGCGGCCAGCACCAGCGCCGGCGGCGACGAGGAGATCGGGATTCCCGGCAGGTACTCGCTCATCAGCTTCTTGTTGATGTCGTCGTAGGCCGCATTCCGCTGGGTTTCGTCGGGGATGGCGTCCGCGGCCGTCAAGGCGGCGGACAACTCGGGGCCCCAGCTGGCAGCACCGGTGTTGAACTGGTTGGTCGGGCGGGTGAAGAAGCCACCGATGAAGTTGTCCGGCGTGTTGTAGTCACCCGTCCACCCCAGCAGGAACAGATCAGCCGAGTGCGCTGTCTGAACGCCGTCCAGGTAGCCACCGTTCCAGGGCTTGGACGTCTCGTTGACCTTGATACCCACGGCCTCGAGGTCGGACTTCATCGCGGTGAAGACGCTCTTCGGGTCCGGCATGTACGGCCGGGACACCTCGGTCGGCCACCAGAAGTTGACCGTGAGGTTGCTCTGCCCGGCCTGTGCGAGCAGGTCCTTGGCCTTCTGCGGGTCGTAATCGTAGGTCTGCACGTCCTTGGTGAACGGGCTGACGGCCTCGGGGTAGAAGATCGGCGCCACGTTTGCCCCGTCCGGCAGCTGCGATTCGACGAACTGCTTGCGGTTCAGCGCGTAGGCGATCGCCTGCCGCACCTTCAGGTCGGCCAGGGCGGGGTTATTGCCCTGGGTGAAGCCCAGATACAGGATGTTGAAGGCGGGGCGGATGGCGACGTTGAAGCCGGCCGCCTTCAGGGCGTCCCAGTCGGCCGGGTTCGGCAGGTCGTAGCCGTCGATCGTGCCGGCCTGAAGTTCCTGCTTGCGCGCCGTCTCGTCGGGAATGATCTTGAAGATCAGCGTCTTCGACTTGGCCTTCTCGCCCCAGTAGTCGTCGTTGCGCACCAGGGTGACGGTGTTGTTCGCCTTGTCGTAGGCCTGGAACTTGAACGGCCCGGTGCCGGTCGGGTGGTCGGTGGCGTAGGCCGGGTAGACGAACGAGTCGCCCTCGGCCGTCACGTTGTTCGCGTCGTACTGCTTCAGCGCGGTCGGCGACTGGATCGAGAAGGACGGCAGCCCGAGGATCGACGGGAACTTCGAGGTGTACCGGGTGAGCTTGACGACGGCGTCGCCGGCGTCGGAAGCCGTGCAGGATTCGTACACGCTGGGCACCGGAGCGCCCTTGGCGTCGACCTGGCCCTTGAAGCCGCCCATGTTGTCCGACCAGTAGATGGCCTGGGTGGCGCCGGCGCCGGTCTGGCTGTACATCCGGTCCAGGTTGTAACAGACCGCGGCGGCGTCCAGCGGAGTTCCGTCGTGGAACTTGACGCCCTCCTGCAGTTTGAACGTCCAGGTCAGGCCGTCGCTCGATGACTCCCAGGATTTCGCCAGCGCGGGCTCGACGTCGGCCGTCCCCGGCTTGAATCCGACCAGGCCCTCGGTCATCTGCCGGACCACCCGGAAGGTCTCGCCGTCCGTGGCGTACAGCGGGTCGAACATGCTGGGCGCACCGGCGGCGCCGAAGATGATCTGTCCGTTGGGGTCGGCGGGTCCGCCGGCGGCGCTGCCGGATGCACTCGTCTCCGAGCCGGCGGCGGCCGTACCGGCGGTGGTGTCACTGCCACGATCAGAGCTGGCACAGGCGGCCATGGACACTGCAAGGGTGGCGGCCAAGCCCGCCCCCAACCATCGATGAAGCCTCACTCGGTTCTACCTCCAGGTGGGTTACTCGTTGTGGGCCAACGTGTTCGCCGTCGGCTCCGGCCGGCCGGACGCGGTCCGGACCAAGGACATCCCTTCGCGAGGCGGCTCATGTCGCCGGCGCCGGCGCTCCGGTCGCCGTCATCCCGCGACCTCGAGTCACCCGTCAGGCACCGGCAGCGTTGCCGTCCCCAGGGAACCGTAAACGCAGGTTCACCCGTCGAGAAACTCCGTCACAGCATCGTTACCTTCGCAACCATCAGTCAAACGCAGGATTTTCGGGCGTTTCACCCGCATCGTGGGCAAACCTCGCGTTCTCCCCACCCACCCCCGGCGCGGATCATGATCGCCGGCGCGGCTGAACCCTGGGAGTTTTGGGACGGATGGTGCTCGAGTCAACGACTTCATCCGCGCCCTGGAACTTGATCCGCGCCGACAACTGGATTCGGGACATGGGGCCCGGCCGACTACGGTGGAGGCTCGGGCAACGCGGGTGACGACCCGCCGGACGGGCGCCAACCGGCGCTGATCGAGGGAGACAACCCGTCATGACCACTGACGTGGCAGCAGTGAATCCGCCGGCGAATACCGCCGCAACGCCATGGCCCGGGCTGGACGCCCCGCTGGAGGTCGCCGACCCGGAGGTGGCCGAATACATCGCCAGGGAACTGCACCGCCAGCAGGACACCCTGGAGATGATCGCCTCGGAGAACTTCGCCTCCGTCGCCGCCATGCAGGCCCAGGGCAGCGTGCTGACGAACAAGTACGCCGAGGGCTACCCGGGCCGCCGCTACTACGGCGGCTGCGAGAACGTCGACGTCATCGAGACGCTGGCCATCGAGCGGCTGAAGGCGCTGTTCGGGGCGGGATACGCCAACGTCCAGCCGCATTCCGGCGCGCAGGCCAACGCCGCCGCCATGCAGGCGCTGATCAAGCCGGGCGACACCATCCTCGGACTCTCGCTGGCGCACGGCGGCCACCTCACCCACGGCATGCGGATCAACTTCTCCGGCCTGCTCTACAACGTGGCCGCCTACGAGGTGTCCAAGGAGGACTACCGCATCGACATGGACGAGGTCAGCCGCCTCGCCCGGCAGTACTCGCCGAAGCTGATCATCGCCGGCTGGTCGGCGTACCCGCGGCAGCTGGACTTCGAACGGTTCCGGGAGATCGCCGACGAGGTCGACGCCTTCCTGCTGGTCGACATGGCGCACTTCGCCGGGCTGGTGGCCAGCGGGCTGCACCCCTCCCCCGTGCCGCACGCGCACGTCACCACCACCACCACGCACAAGACCCTCGGCGGTCCGCGCGGCGGCGCCATCCTGTCGAACGACCCGGCGATCGCCAAGAAGATCAACTCCGCGGTATTCCCCGGGCAGCAGGGCGGCCCGCTGGAGCACGTCATCGCCGCGAAGGCGGTGGCGTTCAAGATGGCGTCCGATCCCTCGTTCATCGAGCGGAACGAACGCACCCTGCGCGGCGCCCGGCTGCTGGCCGAGCGGTGGATCCAGTCCGACGTCGCCGAGGCCGGGGTGAAGGTGCTGACCGGCGGGACCGACGTGCACCTGGTGCTGGTCGACCTGCGGGACTCGGACCTGGACGGCAAGGCCGCCGAGGACCGGCTGCACCAGATCGGCATCACCGTCAACCGCAACGCGGTGCCGTTCGACCCGCGGCCGCCGATGGTCACCTCCGGGCTGCGCATCGGCACCCCGGCGCTGGCCACCCGTGGCTTCAGCGACCGGGACTTCGTCGAGGTCGCGGACGTCATCGCGGAGGCGCTGATCGCCCCGGTCGGCCTGCTGGAACCGGCGATCGAGGAGTCGTTGCGGTCCAGGGTCACCGCCCTGGCCAGACGTCACCCGCTGTACACCGGGCTGGGGGGCGCCGCGTGACGGTCCGCGTCGACAAGCTGGTGACGTCGGGCACCTTCAGCCTCGACGGCGGGACCTGGGACGTCGAGAACAACGTCTGGCTCCTCGGGGACGACCGCGACGTGCTGGTCATCGACGCCGCGCACGACGCCGACGCGATCCTGCGGGCGGTGGGCGATCGCCGGGTCATCGGGATCCTGTGCACGCACGGGCACAACGACCACATCGACGCCGCGCCCGCGGTGGCCCAGCGCACCGGAGCGCCCATTCTGCTGCACCCCGCGGACGCACCGCTGTGGGGAATGACCCACCAGGATCGGCAGCCCGATTCCGACCTCAGCGACGGTGAGACCATCACCCTGGACGACGTGGTCGGGACCGTGCTGCACACCCCCGGCCACTCCCCCGGTGCGGTGTGCCTGTCCGTCCCCGCTCTGGGCGTGGTCTTCACCGGTGACACCCTGTTCGCCGGCGGCCCCGGCGCGACCGGCCGGTCGTTCTCGGACTTCCCGACGATCATCGACTCGATCTCGCACCGGCTGCTGACCCTGCCGTCCGACACCGTGGTGCACACCGGGCACGGCGACGACACGACCATCGGCGCCGAGGCCCCGCAGCTGGACGACTGGGTCGTCCGGGGTCGCTGAGATGCGGCGGGTGCCGTTCACCGGCGCGGAAAAGGCAAGCCTGCACGCCAGTCTCGATCGGCATCGCGATGTGGTGCGGTGGAAGCTGGAAGGGCTGGACGACGGCCAGCTGCGCAGACCGATGACGCCATCCGGGACGAACCTGCTCGGTCTGGTCAAGCATCTGGCCAGCGTCGAGTACGGCTGGTTCTGTGAGACGTTCGGCCGCGCCACCGAAGCCCTGCCGTTCTCCGATGACGATCCGGACGCGGACCTGCGGGTGGACCCGCAGGAGAGCACGGCCGACATCCTCGCCTTCTACGCGCGGGCCTGCGGCGCGGCCGACCAGGTGATCAGCGAGCTCGACGTCGAGGACACCGGGTCCGCCTGGTACGGCGAGACCGTCACGCTGCGCTGGGTTCTCATCCACATGATCGAGGAAACCGCCCGGCACGCCGGGCACATGGACATCGTCCGCGAGCTGATCGACGGCGCCACCGGCGATCACCCCGAATCCTGACAGTCCTCTGTCAACGCTCCGACACAGGACCCGGATCAGCGGCCGCGCAACCGGTCCATGAACGATCGCTGCGCCGGTCGCTCGCACCGGCAGCGCTGCGCCGCCGGCACGCCAGCCATCACCGCATCGACGTGCTGACCGCAGCCCTGCCAGGTCGTCTTCCCACAGACGGAACAGGTCGCGGCCGAGCACATGTGCTTACCTCCGGGATGTCACAACAGGAATCGTGGACTCGTCGAGTATACCCCCCAGGGTATCGCCGGGTGGGGACCGTCGGGACGCACCCCCACCAATCCAGCACCAACCCAGCACCAACCCAGCACCAACCCAGCACCAATCCTGCCCAAGCCGGCCCCGCCCAGCCCAGTAAGGTCTCGCCCGGCTCGGCAGCTTGTTGCATGCTGAATGCCGGCGCGGAGAGTCGACGTGTAGCGCTTCGTCCCCCCGTGACCGCCCGGAATGCGGTGATCCCGGAAACGCGGTGCTCCCGGAAATGCGGACTTGGAGGCGACGATGCCTGCCACGCTGCCGACGGCCGCCAGGACATCCGCCGTCGCGGCCGCCCTGTCGGCCGTGCTCGGCATGCTGAACTGGCGCGACCACCTGCGCCATCAGCCCGGGGTTTGCGACCTGGTGCTCGGGGATCCGCAGGAGATGCCCCTGCCGGGTTTCGTCGACGCCATCCGGCACCACGCGCGGCCGCTGAACAAGGACTGGTTCGCCTACAAACGATCCGAGCCGGCGGCGCGAGCCACGCTGGCGGCATCACTCCGGGCGAGCCGCGGGCTGCCGTTCGAGCCGGAGGACATCGCGCTGACGCCCGGCGCGTTCGGAGCGCTGGCCACCGCCTTCCGCGCGCTGCTCGACCCGGGCGATGAGGTGGTCTACTCGCTGCCCCCGTGGTTCCTGTACGAGCCCATGCTGCTGTCCGCGGACGCGGTGCCGGTCAAGGTCCGGGTCAGGCCGGAGGACAACGACCTCGACCTCGACGCGATCGAGGCCGCGATCGGGCCGCGCACCCGAGCGGTGATCGTCAACACCCCCAACAACCCGACCGGCCGCATCTACCCGCGGGCCACCCTCATCGCCCTGGCCGACCTGCTCACGGCGGCGTCGGCGCAGTGGGGACGGCCGATCTGGCTGATCTCCGACGAGCCCTACGCGCGGCTGGTGTTCAGCGACGCCGAATTCCACAGCCCCAGCGAGTTCTACCCGTACACGCTGATCTCCTACAGCTACGGGAAGGTCCTGCTCACCCCGGGCGAGCGGATCGGCTGGCTGGCCATCTCGCCGGCCATCCCCGGGCGGGAGCAGTTGCGGCAGGCGATCGAGGTCTCCCAGATCGCCGCCGGTTGGCTCTTTCCCAACGCGGTGCTGCAGTACGCGCTCGGTGATCTGGAACGGCTGACCATCGACCTCGCCGACCTGGAACGCAAACGCGATCGGGTCGTCGCCGCACTCACCGGAGCCGGCTATCACCTCCGCGCCCCAGAGGGCACCTTCTACCTGTGGGTCCGGTCGCCGGTGCCCGACGACGCGGCATTCTGCCGGGAACTGGCCGACCGGAAGGTGCTGGTGCTACCGGGCTCGATCTGCGAGGTCCCTGGGTACTTCCGGGTCTCTCTCACCGCGAGCCCCGAGATGATCGACCGCGCGTTGCCCGCCTTCCGGGCGGCGGCGGACGCGGCGACGGCCGGATGACGCAGCGCTACCCCTGGTCAGCGTCCACCACGCGGGTGCGCTGCGGCTGACGGCGCAGTCTGCCCACCATCTCCGCCGCCTTCGCCCGATTCGCCGGGTCGGCGGCCGCCACCTTGGCCTTTTCGATCAGCTGTTGCCCCATTGGGCTCCGAGCGAACGCGATGACGGAACCCACCGCAGAGAACTTGCGCACTATCGAGAACATGAAACTCCCCTTCAAAGAAGTGTGACTACGGCGACCCGCCGCCTGTCTCCAGCGCAGCCTCCGGTACCTGGTCAATTCCCGGCGGCGGCTGCGGTCAACCGAGACCCGGCTGACACCGGTCCGCCACTGGGGCGTTTGTCTCTCCGTGCGACCGGGTAATCACCCTCGGTAGGCGTTCGCCGTAACCGGCGTCTCACCGTGGAGGCACCATGAGGGCTGTTCTGGCACGTTCACTCGTCATCGCGTCCGTCGGCACGGCGCTGGTCGCCACGCCGATGGCGCCCGCGCTCGCCGGCGCTGAACATGCCCCGCCGCCGATCACGGGTGCCGCGCCCGGCGCGCCGGGGACAGCGGCCGGAATGCTGCCGGCCGCCAAGTCGGGATTCGGTACCGCGCAGAGCCTGGACAGCAAGGTCTGGTTCACCGTGCAGGCCAGCGGCGGGCTCGGCGAGGTGTTCTATCCGGACATCAGCTCACCGAGCGCGCGGGCGCTGCAGTTCGTGGTCGCCGACGCCGGCGGTCACTCGGTGCGGGTCGACGAGGCGGCCGACGTCCGCACCGACTACACCGACCAGCGGAGCCTGGCGTACCGGCAGACCTTCACCGAGAAGTCGGGCAAGTGGCGGCTGCGCGCCCAGTACGTCACCGATCCCGCTCGGGCAAGCGTGCTGATCGACGTGCAGTTCTCCGCCAAGGGCAACGGCACCAACGGGGGCTACCGGCTGTACGCGCTGAACGAGACCGCCTTGTCGAATTCCCGCACCGACGACACCGGCCGCAGCCAGGACGGAACGCTGGTCGCCTCGGATGCGACGCAGGCCAGCGCGCTGATCGGGTCCCCGGGCTTCGCGGCAACATCGAGCGGCTTCCGAGGTACCAGCGACGGCTACACCGATCTGCTCGGGGACGGCCGGATGGACTGGCACTACTCATCGGCCGCTGCGGGCAACCTGATCCAGACGGCGGACACCGGACTCACCGGCACGGGTCGGCACCGGCACAGCACCCTGGCCCTGGCCTTCGGCGGTGACGAAACGGCGGCGGTGGCGACCGCGCGGGCCTCGCTCGACCGCGGCTATCCCGAGGCCGCGCGCGAGTACGTCCGCGGTTGGCATGCGTACCTGGCGGGCTCGGTGGCCTGCCCTCATCGCTGCACTCCGCGCAGCAGCGTCAGCTGTACCAGGTGTCGGCGATGGTGCTGGCGGCCAGCGAGGACAAGACGCACCGCGGCGCGTACGTCGCCTCTCCGACGTCGCCGTGGGCGTTCGGGCGGGACGACCCGTCTGCTCCGTATCACCTGGTCTGGTCCCGCGACCTGTACCAGATCGGCACCGGGCTGATCGCGGCCGGCGACACCGCCGGCGCCAACCGGGCCGTCGACTACCTGTTCGGCGTCCAGCAGAAGCCGGATGGCTCGTTCCCACAGAATTCGCGGGTGGACGGCACCCCGGTCTGGGGCGGCCTGCAGCTCGACGAGGTGGCCTTCCCGATCGTCCTGGCCTATCAGTTGGGTCGCTTCGACGCGGGGACCTGGGCGGGGGTGAAGAAGGCCGCGGACTTCCTGATCGGCTTCCAGCAGGACGGCAACAGCGCACCGTGGACGCCGGCAGAGCGGTGGGAGAACCAGTCCGGGTACTCGCCGGCCACCATCGCCAGTGAGATCGCCGGGCTGGTCTGCGCCGCGACCATCGCACAACACAACGGTGACGCCGCCTCCGCGCAGCGCTACCTGGCCACCGCGGACGACTGGCAGTCGAAGGTGAAGGGGTGGACCGTCACCAGCACCGGCCCCTACTCATCGCAGCCGTACTTCCTCCGGCTGACCAAGGACGGCCAACCGAACGCCGGCACGACGTACACCATCGGCGACAGCGGGCCCAGCAACGTCGACCAACGGACGGTCGTCGACGGCGGCTACCTGGACCTGGTCCGGCTCGGCGTCCTGCCCGCCGACGATCCGGCCGTGGTGAACTCCCTCGGCGTGATCGACCAGCAGCTCGGCATTCCGACCCGGCACGGCCTGCTCTGGCACCGGGCGTCGTTCGACGGGTACGGCGAGAAGGCCAACGGCGACCCATGGGACTTCGGGCTGCCGGACGATTCGCTGATCACCAGGGGACGGGCCTGGCCGCTGCTCAACGGGGAGCGCGGGGAATACCAGCTCGCCGCGGGTGATCGCCGCGAGGCGCGCGGTCAGATCCGCACCATGGCCAGCACCGCAGGCCCTGGGCTGATGCTGCCCGAGCAGGTCTGGGATCTGCAGCCACCGGCCGGCCAGCCGGGTTTCACCACCGGACGTCCGACCGCGTCGGCGACTCCGCTGGCCTGGACGCACGCGCAGTTCCTGCGACTCGTCCGGGACGTCGACGCCGGGTACGTGGTGGAGCAGCCACGGGTGGTCAGCGAGCGGTACCTTCCGGCGCCCTACACGGCCGGCTGACTGCTGGTTCTCGGCAGCTACCGCCAACGGCTACGCGCCAACCTCGCACCAGCTACTCGCCAACAGAGCCATCGACCGCCTCGCGCAGCAGGTCGGCATGCCCGTTGTGCCTGGCGGTCTCCTCGATGAGGTGGACCAGGATCCAGCGCAGGCTTCGGTGCTCACCCTCGCGATCGACGGCGACCGAGCGGTCGTCGAGGCCGGCCGCGGCGACGGCCAGGCGGCTGCGGTCGCACGTCGCCCGGTACAGGGCCCGCAACTGCGCGGGGTCGTCCCGCTCGGCGGAGTGGAATTCCCAGTCCGGGTCCTCGGCCCACGGCGCACTGGCCCACGGCTCGCGCTGCGGCAGGCCGAGAAAGCGGTGCTGGATCCAGATGTCCTCCACCAGCGCCAGGTGCTTGAGCAGGCCGCCCAACGTCAGTGACGACGGCGGCAGCCGCCGACCGAGCTGTTCCCCGGTCAGCCCGTCGGTCTTCAGCAGCAGCGTGTCGCGCTGGTAGTCCAGGAACTGGTTGAGGGTGGTCCGCTCGTCCGCAGCGGAGTCGGGGTCGCGTCGGTGCATCGGATCAGCCTGGCATCGCCGGGGCCCGCCGGGCACGCCCCGTCCGCGGAATTCGACCGGGTAACTCGAACGGGTAACGGCGCCGTTCCCGGCGTCCCGCATGACGACCTGGCCCGCAATCGGCGATATACAGTCTCACCGGACGGACTGATCAGACGCCCTGGCGCCTGGACATGGAGGCTGCTGTGGTCGGGGTCGACGAGAACGCGGGATCCGAATCCGGGGAGCCGCGTGCCAAGCCACCCCGCGCTGCGGTCGCCGAAACAGCCACCACTCCGGCGCCGACAACCCCAACACCCACAGCCTCAGCGCCCAAGAAATCAGCGCCCAAACCCCCAGCGGCCAAAGCCGCAGCGCCGACCACCGGTCCGACGAGCGCCCCCGCCCCGGACGTCCCGAAGGAACTGCCCCCGTTCCTGCGCCTGCTGAAACGGCTGCCGTTCACCACCTTCTACGTCGCCGTCACCCTGGTGCTGGCCGTCGTTCTCGGCACGCTCTGGGAGGGCATCGAGGACAAGTCCTGGTACGCCGACGTGGCCTACGGACTGCCGGCATTCCAGGACGGACGCTGGCTGACGCTGATCTGGGGCAACTTCTTCGCCCTCAACCCCGTCTACTACATCTTCGTTGCCGGGGCGTTCGCGCTGCTCACCGGCTTCTCCGAGTGGATGCTGGGCACCAAGCGCACGGTGATCATCTGCGTGGCCTACCAGTTCGCCGCCGTGCTGATCACCGCCCTGGTGTTCCTGATCTTCCGCAACTCGTCCTGGGACTGGGCGGTCCAGCGGGCCAGGGAGACCGACGTCGGGTTCTCCGCCGGCATGCTGGCCGCGCTGAGCGTGGCGAGCGCGACCATTCGGCCACCCTGGCGGCTTCGCCTGCGGCTGGCGATCTGGGCGTACGTGATCTTCTCCATCGTGTTCATCGGGCAGATGGCCGACGCGGAGCACTTCGTGGCCGTCGCGCTGAGCCTGCCGTTCTCGTCCCGGCTCGCCGGGGAGCGCGCGCTGCGGGCCAGGGCGCTGCCGACCCGGCACGAGCTGCGGCTGCTGGCCATGGTCGGAGTGCTGATCATCGCGGCCACCCAGCTGCTGGCGAACTTCCTGCCCGATCGACTCACCCCGTTCGGGCCGCCCGACGACGGGCCCGAGGCCTGGTACTTCCTCGTCATCTACCTGGCCATTTCGCTGCTGATCGCGAACGGGCTCCGCAGGGGCTACCGCTGGGCGTGGTGGATAGCGGTGGTGCTGTCCGGGCTGCAGGTCCTGTTCGCCGTGCTGCTCGGGCTGGTGCTCATCATCGTCGCGGTGGTCGCCGGATCGGACCCCGACGCGGACATCACCCTGGACGGGGCACCGCAGTTCCTGGCCTCCGGCGTGCTCTACACGGCGTACCTGATCATGCTGATCGCCGGCCGCAGCGCCTTCCGGGTGCCCCGGCGCAGCAAGCGCCGGCTGGCGACCAGCAGCTCCAACCCGGACACCGCGAAGGAACTGCTGCGCCGCTGGGGCGGCGACACGATCTCCTGGATGACGACCTGGCCGGAGAACCGGCACATGATCACCGCGAACGGCGAGAGCTACCTTGCCTTCCGCAAGCACGCGGGCGTGGCCATCGCCCTGGGTGATCCCGTCGGGCCACCCGGTGCCGCCGGCTCCACGATCAACGACTTCATCCAGCTGTGCGACCGCGCCAGCCTGGTGCCGTACATCTTCTCCTGCACCAGGGCGACCGCGTCGCTGACCGACGCGCTGGGCTGGCAGAGCGTGCAGGTCGCCGAGGACAACCTGATCGACCTGCCGACCCTGGAATTCAAGGGCAAGAAGTGGCAGGACATCCGCACCGCGCTGAACAAGGCGCCCAAGGAGGGCGTGACCTTCCGGATGGTGACGCTGGCCGACGAGCCGTGGTCCCTGGTGCGCCAGGTCGAGCACCTGTCCCAGGAATGGCTCGGCGACAAGGAATTGCCCGAGATGGGGTTCACCCTCGGCGGGGTGACCGAGGCGCTGGACCGCGAGGTCAAGGTCGGCCTGGCGATCGGTGCCGACGGCGTGGTGCACGGCGTCACGTCCTGGATGCCGGTCTACGGCGGTGACGGGAAGGTCGTCGGCTGGACGCTCGACCTGATGCGGCGCGCGGACGGCGGGTTCCGGGCCACCATGGAATTCCTGATCGCCTCGTCGTGCCTGTACTTCAAGGAGCAGGGCGCGTTGTACGTCTCGCTGTCGGGTGCGCCGCTGGCGAAATCCGACGCCGAGCCCGAGGGCGAGACCGTGGTGGAGAAGTTCCTGGACACCCTGGGCGCCAGCCTGGAACCGGTGTACGGGTTCCGCTCCCTGCACGCCTTCAAGAGCAAGTTCCAGCCGCGGCTGTCACCGATGTACATGGTCTTCCGCGACGAGGCGGACCTGCCACGCATCGGTATCGCGATCACCCGGGCGTACCTGCCCACTGCCGGTGTCCGGGACATGATCGCCGTCGTCAAGCACTGATTCACCACTCCGACTTCACCAACCCGACCGCGCGGCACAGCACGGCGAAGTCACGGGGCTTGACCCGATCTTGACGCGTCCGAGAACGGGCCTTGGTGACGGGCGCCCAGAGTAATTCTCATCAGGACGCGCCCCGGTGCATCAACGGCCCGGCGGCACCCTCTGACCTGTATCGAGCATTTCCGCGACAGCTCAGCACGAACGGCCCGCCCACCGACCCGGTGACGGCAGGCCGCTCACCCACAAGGAGCCGGACATGACCACTCTCGTGTCGATCAGCACCATCCATGACGATGCCCGCCCGACCGACGACGAGCGTCGGACTCAGTGGCGCAAGCGGGCGGGCACGCTGGCCCCGGACGGCTCCCGCGGTGTGGTGCTGCAGCTGGTCGACACCGCCGAGGAGTCCGATTCCGAGGCCTGGACCGGCCTGTTCCTCGGATCACTGTGGACCACCCCGATTCCCCGACGCCGGTCACGCCCGCCCGGTCGCATCGCCGGATCTCCGCCGATGCAGCGCCTTCGGGCGACCGCGTAGTCGCTCTCGCATGCCGACCCCTGCCGGCGCCGGCGCACCGTGCCGGACCGCCACGATCGGCAGCCGCAGCGCCCCGGGAGCGGTCGCCGGGACGACCGGCGACCGCGGCGCCACCGCCGGCACCTCGACGTAGCCAGTCCCCAACGGCGGCCGCCGATCGGGCTCACCCTTGTTGGGCCACAACGACATTGCCCGCTCGGCCTGCGCGGTGATGGTCAGCGACGGGTTCACTCCCAGGTTCGCCGAGACGGCCGAGCCGTCCACGATGTGCAGGCCCTCGTGCCCGAACACCCGGTGATAGCCGTCGATGACGCCGTGCTCGGCGTCCGCGCCGATGCAGCAGCCGCCGACGAAATGCGCCGTCATCGGGGCGTCGATCAGGTCGCCGAGCTGGCCCATCGGGTAGCCGTCGATGCGCTCGGCGATCCGCCGCGCGGCCTCGTTGCCGGCCGGGATCCACGTCGGGTTCGGTTCGCCCTCGCCCTGCTTCGAGGTCAGCTTCCAGCGGCCGAGCCGGGACCGGACCCCGCTGACGGTGAGCGAGTTGTCGAAGGACTGCATCACCAGCGCGATCACCCCGCGCTCCGACCAGCGCCGGACGTTCAGCGTGCGCAGCGCCTCCCGGGGTCGGCTGGCCATCGTCCGGGCCCACACCCTCCACCGCGGCGTGCCGTCGACGCCGTCGGTGAGCACCGTGCCGAGCAGACCCATCAGGTTGCTGCCGTGGCCGTACCGCACCGGCTCCACGTGGGTGCGCGGGTCCGGGAAGAACGACGAGGTGATCGCGACGCCGCGGGTGAAGTCGACGTCCTTGCGCCGGGACACCGCGCCCACCAACGACTCCGAGTTGGTGCGGGACAGCTGGCCGAGCCGCGCGGGACAGCCGGGGCAGGACGCCGTCGTCACGCATCCGGTGCAGCAGTTTCTGGGTGTTGTAGGCGCCCGCCGCCACCACCACCTGGTCCGCGGTGAAGGTGCGCGCGGCCGCGACCCACCGGGCCGGTGCGGACCGTCTCCACCGCGTACCCGCCGTCGGGCCGGGGCCGGATCGCCGACACCGTCGTCAACGGGTGCACCTCCGCGCCGGCGGCCTCGGCGAGGCCGAGGTAGTTCTTGGGCAGCGTGTTCTTCGCGTTGTGCCGGCAGCCGGTCATGCACTCGCCGCACTCGATGCACCCGGTGCGGGCCGGGCCGACCCCGCCGAAGAACGGGTCGGGGACGGTCTTCCCGGCTCCGGCGCCGAAGAACACCCCGACCGGGGTGAGCCGGAAGGTGTCGCCGACGCCCATGTCCTGCGCGACCTGGGCGAAGGTCTCGTCGGCGGGACTGCGGTGCGGCACGTCGGTGACGCCGAGCATCCTGCTCGCCTGGTCGTAGTGCGGCGCGAGTTCGCGCTCCCAGTCGGCGATGCCGGCCCACTGCGGGTCCTGGAAGAATTCCGTCGGCGGCACGTACAGGGTGTTCGCGTAGACCAAGCGAGCCGCCGCCGACGCCCGGCGCCGGCCAGCACCACCACGTCCGGCAGCACGTGGATGCGCTGGATGCCGTAGAGCCCGAGCCGCGGCGCCCACAGGAACTTGCGCAGCCGCCACGACGTGGTGGCGAACTCGTCATCCGCGAACCGCCGGCCGGCCTCGAGAACGCCGACGCGGTAACCCTTCTCGGTGAGCCGGAGGGCGGTCACCGAGCCGCCGAAGCCGGAGCCGACGACCAGCACGTCGTAGTGCTCGATGTCAACACTGCCGCCGGTCTTCGCCGTTGCATGAACCGCATTACCGCACGCCCACTTTCTTCATCGCCCTGACCGCCGTGGTGAGGATCGCCGCCCACTGCCGGTCCGAGCGGCCCAGCGGGGCGCCGAAGCCGACCAGGTGCTGGACCGAGACGGTTTGGGATTCCGTGTATTTCAGCAGACCCTCGACACCGTGCCGGCGGCCCAGCCCGGAGGCCTTCATGCCGCCCATCGGTGCGCCGGTCGAGCCCCAGGTCGACCCGTACGCCTCGTTGACGTTGACCGTGCCGGCCTGGATCCGCACCGCCATCGCCCGCCCGGCCCGGGTGTCGCGGGTGAGCACCGCGGCGTTCAGCCCGTACTCGGAGTCGTTGGCCATCGAGACGGCCTCGTCGTCGGTGCCGAAGGTGTCCAGCGAAACGATCGGCCCGAACGTCTCGTCCCGGCACGCGAGCATGTCCGTCGGTGACGCCGGTCAGCACCGTCGGCTCGACGTAGAACGGCCCGATGTCCGGTCGCGCCCGGCCCCCGGTCAGCACCCGGGCGCCCTTGCCGACCGCGTCGTCGAGGTGGGCCAGCACCGCGTCCCGCTGCTTGGCGGAGACCAGCGACGCCATCTCGGCGCCCCAGCCGACCCCGGGTCGCATCCGCAGCGCCTCGAACCCGGCGCAGGAACGCATCCTGGAACGGCTCCGCGATCGCCTCGTGCACGTAGACCCGCTCGATGCCGATGCACAGCTGGCCCGCGTTGGCGAAGCAGGCCCGCTCGGCGATCTCGGCGGCCCGCTCGATGTCGGCGTCGGCCCGCACGACCAGCGCGTTCTTGCCACCCAGTTCCAGCGAACACCCGATCAGCCGTTCACCGCAGCGGGCGGCCACGCCGCGGCCGACCGGCGTCGACCCGGTGAACATCACGTAGTCCGCCCGGTCGATCACCCACGGGCCGGTCACCGAACCGGGGCCGATCACCACCGGCAGCAGCCCCTGCGGCAACCCCGCCTCGCGCAGCAGGTCCACCACGGCCAGCGCGGTCACCGTGGTCTGGATGTCGGGCCGCAGCACCACCGCGTTCCCGGCCAGCAGCGCCGGCAGCGCATCGGAGACCGCCAACGTGATCGGGTAGTTCCACGGCGAGATGACGCCGACGACGCCCTTGGCGTGGTGGTATTCGACGGTCCGGGTCAGCGCCAGGAAGACGCCGAGCCGCTTCTCCGGGGCGAGCAGCCCCGGGCCGACCCGCGCGTAGTGACGGGCGTTGAGCGCGCAGTCCAGCAACTCCTCGAAGGCATCCCGGCGGGTCTTGCCGGTCTCCATCTGCGCGAGATCCAGCACCTCCGCCTGCCGGTCCAGCACCAGATCGTGGAAGCGCAGCAGCACCTTCGCCCGCTCCCGCGCGGGGCGCCCCGCCCAGGCGACCTGTGCCCGGCGGGCCATCGCGAAGGCGGTTTCGACGTCGTCCTCGGTGGACAGCGGCAGCGTGGTGGCCGGCCCGCCGGTGAACGGAGCGGTGGTGATGCGTTGCTCGGCACCGGGACCGACCACGGCGTGCCGCAGCAGCCGGGTCACCGTGCTGCGCGGGATGAGCTCATGGACCTGATCGGGGTCCCGTTGCGGGTTCGGGTGAGCAGCACCCGCGTCCGGAACACTGGCCGTGGCGACGGCATCGGCGCTCATCAGCACAATGTAACCCGGAAAGTTACCGGCGGGTAACCCCGATCAGGCGAACTTCGTCAGGCCCCGTAGTAGGCGGCCCGCAGCAGTTGTTCGAGTTCCTCCAGCAGCGGCATCCGCGGGTTCGTCCGCAGGCAGACGTCCTGGAAGGCGATGTCGACCAGCTCGGGCAGCGCGGCCAGGAACTCCTCCTCGGTGACGCCGGCGTCCTTCATCGACCGCGGCATGCCCAGCTCGTCGATCAATCCCTCGACGGCGTCGAACAGCCGGGTCCGCTGCTCCTGTTCGTCATGACCGCCGAAGATGATCCGGCCGATCTGCGCGTACTTCTGCGGCGCCACGTAGGACGAGTAGCCGGGCGCCGGCATGAACTTGCTCGGCAGCGAGGCGTTGTAGCGCAGCACATGCGGCAACAGGATCGCGTTCGCCCGGCCGTGCGCGATGTGGAACTTCACCCCGATCGCGTGCGCCATCGCGTGGTTGATGCCGAGGAAGGCATTGGAGAACGCCAGGCCGGCCAGCGTCGAGGCGTCGGCCATGTTGCTGCGGGCCTCCAGGTCGCTGCCGTCCCGATACGCCTTGGGCAGCCAGTCGAAGATCATCGAGATGGCCTGCGTGCAGAACGCATTCGTGTAGGACGAGGAGAAGATCGACACCGCACCCTCGAGCGCGTGGGTGAGCGCATCCAGCCCGGTGTCCGCGGTGGAGTACGCCGGCAGCGACACCATCAGCGTCGGGTCGACGATCGCCTTGTCCGGCAGCAGGCAGTAGTCGATCAGCGTGACCTTGCGTCCCTCGTGGGTGAGCACCGCACCCGGGGAGACCTCCGAGCCGCTGCCCGCGGTGGTCGGCACCGCGATGAGGGCCAGCTGGTGCTTGTCCTGCGGGAACTGCGCGACCCGCTTGCGGGGGTCGAGGAACGGCAGGGTGAGTTCGTCCATGGTCAGCTCGGGGTGCTCGAAGAACAGCCGCATCGCCTTGGCGGCGTCCAGCACCGACCCGCCGCCGATGGCCAGCAGCGCGTCCGGTTCGTAGTCCCGGATGAGGGTCACGCCGGCCTGCACGGTCGCGAAATCAGGCTCCGGCAGGATGGCATCGAAGATCCTGACGTAGGCATTTCCCAGGTGCGAACGGACCTGCCGGACGATGCCGTTCTCGGCGAGCACATGATCGGTGACGATCAGCACCCGCTGGAACTTCTCCTGATCCAACGCCTCGAGAGAGCCTGCCTTGAAATAGATGTCGGCCGGCACCCGGAACCACTGCGGCGGGGTCCTGCGCCGCGACACGGTCTTGATGTTCAGCAGGTTCTTGTAATTGACGTTGTCCGTGGTCATCGAGCCGCCCCAGGTGCCGCAGCCCAGCGAGAAGGTGGGTGGCAGCGAGTTGTAGATGCCGCCGGTGGCGCCGACCGCGGTCGGTGCGTTGACCAGGATGCGGCCCGTGCGCAGTGCCGCGGAGTAGCGGGCGATGACGTCCTCGTCGCGGGCGTAGACGCTGCAGGTGTGGCCGAGACCGCCGTGCTCGGTGACGACGACGGCGCAGTCGATCGCGTGCTGCACGTCGCGCGCCCGGACGATGCCCAGTACCGGCATCAGTTTTTCCTGGCGGAGCTTGTGCGCCGTCAGCGAATCCAGATCGGCCGGGAGCTCGGCGAGCAGCACCTTGACGTGGCTGGGGACCTCCAGGCCGGCCCGCCTGGCCAACTCGGGGGCCTTCTGCCCGAGGGCCATCATGTTGACCTTGTCGCCCTTGCCCTCGAACACGAAGTCGGCCAGCTGGACGGCCTCCTGTTCGTTCATCAGGTAGGCGCCCATCCGGACGAACTCGGCGACGACCTCGTCGTACACCTCGTGGTCGATGATGATCGTCTGCTCGGCCGGACAGATCACCGAGGCGTCGAACGTCTTGGAGATCAGCACGTCGACCACCACGCATTTGAGGTCGGCGGACTTGTGCACGTAACACGGTGCGTTACCCGGACCCACTGACAGGCAAGGCTTTCCGGCCTCGTTGGTCAGCTGGACGATGCGCGGCCCACCGGTGGTCCAGAGGAAATCCACGTCCGGATGCTTGAACAGGTAGTGGGTGATCACGTTCGCCGGCATCGGGATGACCTGGATCGCACCGGCCGGCATCCCGGCCGCCTCGCCGGCCGCGGCCAGCAATTCGACCACCCGCAGCGCGCACTTCGTGGCCATCGGGTGGGCGCGGAAGATGATGGCGTTGCGGGTCTTCGCCGCGCAGATGGCCTTGAACAGCACCGTCGATGTGGGGTTGGTGATCGGGGTGATCGCGACGATCACGCCGACCGGCTCGGCGATGTACTCCAGGCCGTTCTCCGGGTCGGAGTCGATGACGCCGACGCTCTTCTTGTCCTTGAGATAGTCGTTGAGGAATTCGGTGGCCACGAAATTCTTGATCACCTTGTCCTCGAAGACGCCGAACCGCGTCTCGGTGACCGCCAGTCGGGCCAGCTCGCCGGTCGCCTTGAGTCCGGCCCTGACCATCGCGTCGACGATGCGGTCGACCGCAGCCTGGTCCAGCTGCCGGAACGCCTCGGCCGCGGACCGGGCTTTCTCCACGTGGGCGTCCACCACCTCACGGACATCGTCGGAGATGTTGATGGTGTCGGTCACTGCGGTCGCTGCCATGGTCCGTCCAAGCTCTCACCGGGACCGTCGCGGCCGGCACGACAAGCCGGCCCGGGGGCGCGGCCTCGGACCTCCATTGCATCCGAACCGGGCGAAAAGCGTCAGGGCCGGAAGTCCCATCGACCCGGGTAGACGGGCCCGGCACAGGTCCAAAGACCTGCGGTTTCGACCCTTTGCCTCTAACCGGGATGGGTCGCCGGCAGTACCGTCGGCGGCAGCCCGACAGGTGCTGCCCGGACGCGGGCAGGCCGCCGGGCCGGACACCAGAATCCGTGGAGGCTCGACGTGGGCGGCGCACGAACCCCGATGAGCGTGCAGGATGCGCTGTGGCTGAGGATGGACCGGCCGAACAATCTGATGATCATCGACGGCGTGATGATCATGGCGACGAACCCCGGCTACGACGCGGTCCTCGAGGTCGCCAGGAAGCGGATCGTCGGGCGATTCCCCGTCTACCACCACAAGCCAGTGCAGTCCGACGACGGCTGGGCGTGGATGGACGACCCCGGCTTCGAGCTGACCCGACATGTCAAGCGAGTCCGGCTGCCCGCGCCAGGCGATGTCCCTGCGCTGCAACGCTTCATGTCCGAGCAACGGGCGAAGTCGCTGCCGCGCACCCGCCCGCTGTGGGTGATGTTCCTGGTCGAGGGCGTGCACCTGGAGGACGGCACGATCGGCAGCGCCGTCGTCATCCGCACCCACCACGCCATCGCCGACGGGGTCCGGCTGACCCAGGTGATGCTCAGCATGTGCGACTCCGACCAGGCATCGGTGGAAGCCGTGGTGTCTCGCCGAGGTGCCGTCGAATCCGCGTCCTGGCTGCCGATTCCGCTGCCGGCGCCGGTGCGTACTGGAATTGAAACAGTGATCGAATCGGTAGCGGACTCTGCCGCCGACAGCATCAGGACGGTGGGCGGCGGATTGGTGAACTGTCGTGAACGCCGCCGGCAGCGCGACCGTCGGGGCCGCGAACACGGTGGCCGCAGCTGTTGCCGGTGCCCTGCTGACCACCGCGGGCCGGGTGGTGTCGGATCCGATCGGCACGGCGGCGGAACTCCCGTCGGCGCTGGCGGCGGCCCCGGGCGCGGGTCTGGACCTGGTGCGGTCCGGTGCGGGTGCGGTACGGGACGGCCTGCAGGCCGTCGCCCATCCCGGTCAGTTGGCGAACGCCGTGCGGTTGCTGGGCAGCAAGGACAACCGGCGTGGTCAACGATGTCGCCTCGGTCACCAAGCTGGTGCTGTCCGACAGCCCGGACACCGTGTGGTCGGGAGAACTCGGCGTCAGCAAGACCATCGCATGGTCCACCCCGATCTCCCTGGCCGACGTCAAGGCGATCAGCCGAAGTCAGAACGCCACCGTCAACGATGTCCTGCTGGCGGCCATGGCCGGCGGAGTGCGGCGCTACCTGGAACTGCACGGCGCACCGGTAGGCGAGATCCAATGGCTGGTGCCGGTCAATCTCAAGCCGTTCGCCGACAACCTGCCCGCCGAGTTGGGCAACTATTTCTCCCTGGTCATGTTGCCGATGCCGCTGGACGCACCCGACGCCGCGGACCGGATCCGGCAGATGAAGGCCCAGATGGAGCGGATCAAGAACTCCGACGAAGCGGTCATCACCTTCACCTTGCAGCGATTCATGTCCATGTCGCCGAGCCAGATCCAGTTCCAGCTGACCAACTTCTTCGCGAACAAGACGGTCGGCGTGCTGACGAATGTGCCTGGGCCGCAAGGATTACTGCGTTTCGGCGGGAGCCCGGTGGTCCAGATCATCGGGTTCGCGCCGTGCTCGGGCAACAACCCGATGGCGGCAACGATCTTCAGTTACAACGGCACGGTGACCATCGGGTTCGCGACCGACACCGGACTGATTCCCGACCCCGAGGTGCTCGTCGACTTCGTGATGCAGGAGGCAGCGGCCATGCAGTCGCTGGTGCCCGCGGTCGTCGTCGGGCTCCGAAGGCGGTCACCGGCGCGCCCAAGGCGGTGACCGGCGGCGCCCAAGCCGCCGACGCCGAGGCGCGGCGCGCGAAGCCGAAGGTCAGCTGAGCCGGTCCTGCAGGAAGGCGCCCTCCTGGGTGGAGACCTTGGTGGCCTGCTCGGCGGCGAACCCACCGGCCATTCCGCCGACGAACGGGACCGTCACCTTGACCTCGCCGTCCACGGTGTACTGCACGCCGCCGGGAGCCTCGCGCAGCGTCATGGAGCCCTTGAGGTGGACGGGCGCGCCCTCGACCTTGATCTCGAACGTGCCGTCGTGGCCGTCGGCAGCGGGTGTCCAGACGTCGACCTGGTCGTAGACGTTGGTCGGCGACATGATCTTCGTCATGAATCCGGGCAGGTCCAGCGCCACCTTGCGCCGGGCGTGGATGCGATGTCCCGCAGCCTGTTCCGTGATGTCGACGGTGACGTCGGTGTTGCCCAGCGACTCGTACTTCTGTGCCGTCACCGCCTGGTCGACCATCGCGTCGTAGGCCTTGACCATGTCGGTCGCCAGCAGCGTCTCGGTGTGGAACTTCGTCATGTCCCGGCCCTCCGGGTGGTCCATCGGTCGTGCGCGCCTGTGCTCGCCTGAGGCCGGCCGGCGGCCGGTCTGGTGTCCAGACTGGCACCCGGTGTGGTCGGCCGCCGTCGCGGAACGGCTCCCGGTGACAAATCCCTCAGCGTCCGGCCACACTGGCTGCGTGCGCCTTTCCTTCGCCCATCAGGCCGAGCTCGTCATTGGACAGCGACGGTGATCCGCGTGCACCCGGCGGGGCGATCACGGTCGCGCTGTGCGGACACTGGGACCACCAGCCGCCCTGCCCGTTGGCGCCGCACCACACCAGCACTGACCGGGTCGGCGACGTGGTGCGGCTCAGGGTGCTCTTCGCTGCGGAACCCGACCTGGCCGACGAGGTTCACCGGCGCATCGACAATGCGCTGCAAAGTGGCTCGCTCCGCGGGCCGGACGGTGTGGTGACCCGATGGGCGCTGGTGAGCAGTGGTGAGTCGGTCGTGTCCGTCGACGAACAGGACCACGCCGAGCGCCTCACCCGGAGCTGAGCGGTACTCCGGGTGCCGTGATCGCTGTCATCGCGCTGACCCCCGACGATTGGCGGCGGTGGCGGGAGTTGCGGCTCGCCGCCCTCGCCGAAGCCCCGGCGTCCTTCGGTTCGAGGCTGGCGGACTGGACGGGCGCCCGGGATGCGGAGCACCGCTGGCGGGCCAGGCTCACCTCGGTGCCGTTCAACGCGATCGTCACCTGTGACGGCGAGCCGGCCGGCATGGTCGGTGCGGTCACGACTGACGACGGCACCGTGGAATTGATTTCGTTGTGGGTGTCGCCGGACTTTCGCGGTCGTGGGGTCGGTGACGCGGCCGTACGCGCCGTTGTTCGATTGGGCCGGCGTGAATTATCCAGGCTGTGCGGTGGTGTTATCCGTCAAAGCCGCCAATGCTCGCGCTATCGCTCTGTACGCCCGACATGGATTCCGGATATCAGGCCCGTCGCCGGATGGGCCGAACGAATTGTCGATGCGTCGCGAGGCCGATCACCACCCACACCCCCACGCTGGGAAGGTCACCGCCGGGTCGGAGCCAGACTGCTCCGCCACCTCAGACGCGCGGCATGACCAGGGCCATCAGCTATTCCGGCCGTGATGATGGGTCGGCTGGAAATAGCGGTCCAGCGTCCAGTCGGTCAGGCGCAGTCCCAGATCGCGGGAGACGACGTCGGCCGTGCGGAAGTGGAATCCGAGCCACACTCTGGCATTGAGGACATCAGCTCGAATGGCCCGGCCGGAATTGTAATGGCGCACGTCGGGGACGGCGGTGGAGGTCAGCGTGATGGCCAGGCAGTCCGTACCGAAAATATGGTCGAGACCGCCGGTGAACGCTGCCGTCAGGACGTTGTAACCGCTCGGGTATTCCGGATAGGCCGGGGTCGTCACGAGAGGTTCCCAATTCGGATCAGCGATCGTGGCGGGGTTGCCGTCGGTATCGGCGAGGTTGATCGCGGTGATCGGGCGCCACAATCCATAAAGAAGCTTCGCGTGCCAGACGGTGATCAGCGCGTCAGCAGAGGTCATGTCGACCGCTGCGAACATCCTGGCCGCGTCCGTGAGATCCAAATGGCGGACGGCCATCTGATCCCGCAACGCCGCGTTGTACTGGATGATCGTGCTGCCGGAGAAGAACATCGCGGTGCTGGTCTGGGCCGGTGTCCGGACGGTCGAGGTCTTGGAACCGAACGCCTTCACTTCAGCAAAATCGCGGGTGTACGTCCGGGACGTGAGACTCGGCGGAGGGGGCGGCGCGAATTGGGTGGCGCTGCGCACCAGCAACGGAGTCACGCCACCCAGCCAGGGATCCAGCATCGGCGTCTGAGTCGGCGGAGTGGGCCGCCACACCCCCGGGGCGGGGGGTTTCGTGAACAACACGGGCGCATTCCGCCCGTCATTCACCCGAGATCTGATCAGGTTGTCGGCAGCGGCGGTCCCGAACGCCATGCCATTGGTCTTGGACCTGCCATCGGGAATCCGTTTCAACGACTTCTGGTAGGCAGCATCCAGCGCCGTCGGTCATACGGCGAATAGGTCACGAGCACCTCGTGCGCTGCGGCCGCCGCCGCCGCTTGGGCAGAACTTCCTTTTGGTGCCCGCTGGTGGAACAGGTAGGGCTGATAGCGGCCGTTGATGCCGACCACCGCGTCGTAGACCGCCGCCTGGACGAACCCGAGGTACAGGACGGTCTCCGGTGGTTTCATGGCGGGATCCGCGGTGAGCGTGGTCAACGCCTGGGCGTTCCATTCCGAGATGACCGTCGCGTCATCGGTGGCACGATCCACGGCGGCGGCGCTCGTGGCCGACACTGACGGCACCATCAGCAGCGCAGACAACATGACGAAACCGCGTCGAAGCCACGGGTGGCGGCGAGTCCCGGACGTCAACTTTCGGTTCGCTGTCGAGGGCATGGCTGAGCGTCGCCTCCATCGGTTGGGTCATCTCGGTGAGCCGTGAAATCGGCGTGCCCCAACAGAAGTGGGTGCGATCGACCCTCGCCCGGAGTCGCGATCTCCAGCGAAGGTGTGCACCCAACGTCACATACCGAAGCCATCGCGGCTACGCAGCTTACGCCGCTTTTGTCCGGTTGGCGGTCTAGTCGGGAGGAATGACCTGTTTGGCTGCCGCCGGGGTTGGATATCGGGCTGCCGAACGCGGATTTCCACTCCCGAGATATGCGCAAAGGGGGGTCATCGGCACTCGAAGGCGGAGAGGTAGCTGCCCCATTCAGGGGACGGAGCTCTGGCCGGGACGCGGCACCGCGGCGGTGGGCGACCGCGTGACCCGCGCGGCCGGCAACCGCTGGATGCCTAGCTCCCGGTCAGTTGCACCACGATGAAGATGATCAACGCCGCGGCCACCACCACGGCGACCGCGATGGTTCCCCAGAACATCACCTTCGGTCGGGCCTCCACCTCGGCCCCGATCCACTCGATCTCCTCACCAGCAGACCGATGCGGCTGCTCGTGGGTCTCGTCCGGCTTGTCCTCGCCCAATGGTGTGCTCACGGCTGGCAGTCTATTCAGATCCGCTCGCGGAACCGATCGGCCGCGACCAGCAGCGTGGTATCGCCGGTGCGGGCGTATTCGCGCATCGAGGCTTCGGCCAGTTTGATCACGTGCTCGTCGCCGTGCTCCACCGCTTTGGGACCGAGTTCGCCGAGCAACGGCTCTGGGTCGGTGTCCACCGCCACCGCCTCCTGCTCGATGCGTGGTGACGCGAACGCGGCGACGATCCCGCCGACCGCTTGCCACGCGGCCGCGACGCTGCGCACCTGCAGGTCGGACGGAAGTTCGGGCAGGACCAGTCGGACCGCTGCCGGCGCGGTGACGGCGTGGCAGAAGGCGATGGGCGCGTCGTCGCGCGCGGCCAGCACCCGCGCGCCCGCGGCGATCAGCTCGTCGAGCGCCGCATCGGGTTCCGGCGGGGCGCCCCAGCCCTGCAGCCCACGACCGAACCCGTCCAACCGCACGAGCGACCGCAATCGGCCGCCCACCCCCGGCCCGTCCGACGGCACCGCCGGATCGAGCCGCGGCAGCGCGCTGGTGGCGGACGACGGCATCCATCAGCCCGGCGAGATCGGGATCGCCCGGAAGCGGTTGATAGCGGGCCGCCCAGTACCCGAGTCCCTGGGCCAGTTCGTCGATCAGCAGCGGGTCCTGACGGTCACCGGCCTCCTGCAGCGACCGCACCGCGTGCGCCGTGCGGATCACGCCGTGCGTCGCGCTCGCCGCGAGGCCCGGCAGCAGCCGCGGCCACCAGCGCAGCAACAGCTCGCGCCACGTCCTTTCCTGGGCCTCCCTGCGCAGCAGTGCGGTCCAGTCACCGATCAGATGCTCGTCACCGAGATGCTCCCGCCAGTCGTCGGCGTCGATGCCGGTGACGACCTCGGGCGCATCCTGCAGCCGGAGTCGGTACCGATCCACCCAACCCTCGACCACGTCGTCGCCGCCGATCCGGGTCAGCGCCTCGGCGGCCATCGGTCCGTGGTTCGCCAGGAACCCGTTGAATTCCGGACCCGTCCCACGGAGCCGCTCCAGCGCGGCCAGCAGCACCTCGTCGGTCATCGCGTCATTTTCGATCATCGACCGCGGTCCACGTCAAGCGTGCTGCCAGTTGCCCCGGACGCCGACTCGGGTCAAGGATGGCCTGGCGCGCCAGATCCGGAGCACCGCCGGGAGAACGGGGTCGAGGAGTCGATGGACTACCGCACACTGGGCCGGACCGGTGTCCGGGTCAGCCCGCTGACCTTCGGGACCATGCAGTTGCACGAACTGCCCGACGAGACCGCCGCGGCCCGGCTGCTCGACGCGGCCCTTGATGCCGGGGTGAATTCCGTCGACACGGCCAATGTCTACGGCCGGGGCGCCAGCGAGGAACTGGTCGGCCGGTTGTTGCGGAAGAACGGCCGGCGCGAACGACTGGTGCTGGCCAGCAAGGTGCACGCCCGGATGGACGATGACGACCCCAACGCCGCCGGCAGTTCGCGCCGGCACATCATCGACCAGTGCCACGCCTCGCTGCGCCGGCTGGGCACGGACCATCTCGACGTCTACTACCTGCATCGACCCACCAGCCAGGTACCGATCGACGAATCACTGCGCGCGCTGGACGATCTGGTGCGCGACGGCAAGGTCCGGTACATCGGCACCAGTAGCTTCGCGGCCTGGCAGGTCGTCGAGTCGCTGTGGGCGTCGAAGGAGCTGCACCTGGAGCGGGTCGTCGCCGAACAGACCCCGTACTCACTCGTCGACCGCCGGGTCGAGCGCGAACTGCTGCCCATGGCACAGAGCTACGGGCTCGGCATCACCGTCTGGTCCCCATTGGCCGGTGGGCTGCTCACCGGAAAGTACCGCTCCGAGAACTGGCCGGTGGATTCGCGCTTCGGCAGTGACCCCGGCAGTGACTGGGCCAAGCGCCATTTCACCGATCAGTCCGCGGCGGTGGTCGACGCCATCCTCGCCCTCGCGACGCAGAAGCACTGCACCGCAGCTCAAGTCGCCATCGCCTGGACCCTGCGCCACCCGGCGGTGAGCAGTGTGGTGCTGGGCGTCCGGACCGCCGATCAACTCCACGATCAGCTGGCGGCAACCGGCGTGCAGCTGACCGACGACGACATCGCCTTCCTGGACGGGGTCAGCATTCCCGGCCGCGCCGTCGTGCCGTATTACCTCGACGATGATTTCGCCGACTGGAATCCCTCCCGGTTCCGGTGGTGAGCCGATAATGCGCAGCATGGATTGGGCGGAAGCGAGTCGCTTCCTGCTGACCGGCACCCGGACCGCCAAGATCGCCACCGTGAGCGCGGAGGGCCGGCCGCACGTCGCGCCGGTGTGGTTCACCATGGACGGACGTGCTCTGCTCTTCTCGACCTCCAGCCGAAGTGTCAAGGCCCGCAACCTGAGCCACGACCCGCGCGTGGCTGTCGCCGTCGACGACGAGACGCCGCCGTTCGCGTTCGTCAGCATCAACGGCCACGCCGAACTGCTGTCCCGGCCGGCCGATTTCCTGAGCTGGACGACGAGGATCGCAACGCGGTACGTCGGCGAAGCGCGTGGCCCGGAGATGGGTCGACGGTTCGCGGACGTGGACGACCTGCTGGTGCGGGTGCACATCGACTCCGTCATCGCACGAGCCGACGTCGTCGGATGACTGCGACGGCCGGTGATCCGCAGGCCTTCGAGGATGACTTCGACGGGCCGGGCCTGGACACCGGCGTGTGGATCCCGCACTACCTGCCGATGTGGAGCTCCCGGTCCGCGAGCGCCGCCACCTACCGCGTGACCGGGTCCGAGCTGCAGTTGACGATCCCGCCGGGCCAGGGGCTGTGGTGCCCCGATGATCATGAGCCACTGCGGGTGTCCGGCATGCAGTCCGGGGTGTTCTCCGGGCCCGTCGGCAGCACGATCGGCCAGCAGCCGGCCCGGGACGGCGCCGTGGTACGGGAGTTCCAGCCGGTTCAGTGGGGTTGGACGCCTGGCTACGGCCGGATCGAGGTTCGGGCCAGGATGGACATCGGACCACGGTCGATGGCCGCGGTGTGGATGGTCGGCCTGGAGGATCAGCGCACCAACTCCGCCGAGATCTGCATCGTCGAGGTCTTCGGCGACGCGGTGGTCGACGACCCGGAAGCGGGTCGGAGTGCCGCGGTGGGTACGGGTGTGCACCCGTTCCGCGACCCGACGCTGACCGAGGAGTTCGACGCCCCTCGGCTGCCGATCGACGTCCGCGACCCGCACGTCTACGCCGCCGACTGGCAGCCCGGCCGGGTCGACTTCTTCGTCGACGGCAGCCTGACGAAGACGGTCGAGCAGGCGCCCGACTACCCCATGCAGATGATGATCGCGGTGTTCGACTTCCCGGCCAAGGGGTCGCCCGACGACGCCGACGAGGTACCGATGCTGGCCGTGGACTGGGTCCGCGGCCATCCCCACACGGCGGAAAATCGCTTGCCGTGATCGTCGGGTAGCTGTTGCAGTGGCGCACGTCAGCCGCCCGGCCGAGGCGGCCCACCCTGAGGAGTCACCAATGCGAGAGGCGTTCATGTCCAGCCACCCGGAGATTGCCACCAACCCCGAGGACATGACCACTCTTGCGAACCCTGAACCTGGGAATCCTGGCGCATGTCGACGCCGGTAAGACCAGCCTGACCGAACGGATCCTGCACTCCGCGGGCGTCATCGACGAGATCGGCACTGTCGATGGCGGCACAACCCAGACCGACTCCCTTGCCCTGGAGCGGCAACGCGGCATCACCATCAAGTCGGCGGTGGTGTCGTTCGTCATCCACGACACCAGGGTCAACCTGATCGACACCCCTGGCCACCCGGACTTCATCGCCGAGGTCGAACGGGTGCTGGGCGTGCTCGACGGCGCCGTTCTGGTGATCTCCGCCGTCGAAGGCGTGCAGGCGCAGACCCGGGTGCTGATGCGCACCCTGCAACGGCTGCACCTCCCCACCCTCATCTTCGTGAACAAGATCGACCGGGTCGGCGCGCAACGGGACACGTTGTTGCGCAGCATTTCTCGCAGACTGGCGTTGGAGATCGTGCCGATGGGCTCGACCAGCGGACTGGGCACCCGCTCGGCCGGCTACCGGCCGTACGGGCCCGCCGACGCGGATTTCACCGCCGGGCTCGTCGACCTGCTGACCAACCGGGACGACGCACTGCTGGCCGCCTTCGTGAACGACGACGTGGTGTCCTACCGGCGATTGCGCCGCGCCCTCGCGCAGCAGACCGGCATGGCCCTCGTCCACCCGGTGTTCTTCGGCTCCGCGAGCACCGGCGCCGGCGTCGAGGTATTGATCGCCGAGCTGCCCAGATTGCTGCCGACGACCGAAGGTGCTGGCGGCGAAGAGGTTTCGGGGACCGTGTTCAAGATCGAGCGTGGCACGGCCGGCGAGAAGATCGCCTACGCGCGATTGTTCACCGGAACGGTGCGAGTGCGCGAGCGATTGCCGTTCCACCGCAACGGCAACCGCCATGGCGACAGCGGACCCGCCGGGGACGGCAACCCGGGTCTCGCGGGCAAGGTGACCGCGATCCGCGTTTTCGATCACGGCGAAGCAGTCCGCCGATCCTTCGTCTCGGCCGGCCAGATCGGTCTGCTGTGGGGCCTTGCCGACATCCGGATCGGTGACGCCATCGGCCCGTCACCAACGACACCCGTGGTGCACCAACAGTTTCCGCCGCCGTCCCTGGAGACCGTGGTGGTACCGGACCGGCCCGCGGACCGCGGGGCCCTGCGCGTCGCGCTCGACCAACTCGCCGAGCAGGACCCGTTGATCAACCTGCGGCAGGACGAACAGCGCCAGGAGATCTCCGTGTCGCTGTACGGCGAGGTGCAGAAGGAGGTCATCGGGGCGACCCTCGCCGCCGACTTCGGCGTCGAGGTCACCTTCCGCGAGAGCACGACCATCTGCATCGAACGGCCGGCGGGTACCGGCGCCGCGGTGGAGCTGATCAGCATCGACCCGAACCCGTTCCTGGCCACCGTTGGCCTCCGCATCGAACCGGGGCCGGTCGGCAGTGGGGCGACGTTCCGGCTGGCCGTGGAGCTCGGGTCCATGCCGTACGCCTTCTTCGCCGCGGTCGAGGACACCGTGCGGGCCACCCTCCAGGAGGGCATCCACGGATGGCAGGTCACCGATTGCGTGGTGACCATGACCCATTCCGGCTACTACGCGAAGCAGAGCCACTCCCACGGCAGCTTCGACAAGAGCATGTCCAGCACCGGAGCCGACTTTCGCAATCTGACGCCCCTGGTGCTGATGACGGCGCTGCAGCGGGCCGGCACCGTGGTGTGTGAGCCCATGCACCGCTTCCGCCTCGAGGCGCCGTCCGACACCGTCGGTTCGCTGGTCCCGGTGCTGGCGCGGCTGCGCGCGATCCCGCAGACGTCGCAGGCGCAGGGTTCGTCGTACGTGCTGCACGGCGAGATCCCGGCGGCGCAGGTGCATGCGCTGGAGGTGCAGTTGCCGTCGCTGACCCGTGGTGAGGGCATGCTGGACAGCGCGTTCGATCACTATCAGCAGGTCACCGGCGCCGTGCCGAGCAGGCCGCGGACGGACCACAATCCCCTGGACCGCAAGGCCTACCTGCTGCACGTCATCCGCCGGGTGTAGCCGGTTGGACGGTGCCGGAAGGATTCGACCGGAAGACGCCTTCGACATCCGACTATCCCGGACCTGACCACTTAGTGTCGGTTCATGCAGGTCAACGAGATGATCGCCGACGAGCGGCGCGAACTGGCGGACCTGCTGGTGAGGTTGACCCCCGAGCAACTGGCCACCCGCAGCCTGTGCGGGGCGTGGACCGTGCACGACATCGGCGCGCACCTGCTGATGCCCTTGGTCACCGGGTTGCCCACCGTCATGCTGGCGATGGTGACCAGCGCCGGCAACTTCGACAAGGCCAACCGGGCGCTGACCGCCAGGATCTCCGGCCGGACTATCGAGGACATCGCGCAGGGTTTGCGCGATCAGGCCGAGAACCCTTTCAGCCCACCCGGTATGGGACTCGAGGCGCCGCTCACCGACCTCCTGGTCCACGGCCAGGACATCCGCCGGCCGCTGGGATTGTCACGGGAGATCCCGGCGGACCGCGCTCAGCTCTCACTGAACTTCATCGCCACGGCGCCGAAGGGATTCGCCACCAAGGGCAGGCTCGCCGGGTTGGCCCTGTCCGCCACCGATCTGCCGTTCACGTCCGGCGCCGGCGCGCAGGTGTCCGGGCCGGCCGAGGCGCTGCTGCTGGCCCTGACCGGGCGGCCGGTGGCTCTCGATGACCTCTCCGGCGACGGCGTTGCGGTGCTGCGTGAGCGGATCTGCCCTGGCGGTCAGGTTCCCAGGTAGGTGCCGTGACCCTCCCGGACCAGACCGTCCTGGAAGGTCAACACTTCGTTCACCAGACCACCGACCTGGTTCCGGTAGTTGATCACGATGGTGGAGATGCCGGCGTACACCCCGACCAACTCGAAACGCAGATCCGGGATCCTGCCCAGCGCGAACGTCCAGTACTCGCGCAGGGCGTCCTTGCCGCGAACGACGCCGTCGCTGTCCGCCAGCATCCGGGCCGCGACGGGCGAGGTGAACACGACGTCGTCGGCGAAATGCGTCAGCACCGCCTCGATGTCATGGTTGTTCCAGGCGTCGAGCCAGTGCCGGCTGAACTCGTCGGGTGGGGGGGTGCTCACCAGGTCATCGTCCACCGCCGAGTCGGGAGAAGCCAGTGACGTACAGCGCCGATCCTCGCGTCGACAGCTACATCACCGCGCTGCCGGACTGGCAGCAGGCCATCTGCCGGCAGGTGCGCGACCTCGTCCATGCCGCTGACCCTGAGGTGCAGGAGACGATCAAGCGCACCCGTCAGCCGTATTTCGTGCTCGACGGCAACATCTGTGCGCTGCTCGCCGCGAAGGATCATGTCAATGTGTTCCTCTACGACGGCGCGATCGTCCCGGACCCGGAGGGCATCATCACCGGCGGCCATGGGAACACCACCGCCCGCACCGTGGCGGTGCGCGAGGGCCAGACGATCAACGCCGACGCCCTCTCAGCGATGTTCCGGCAGATCATCGCCAACAACCGGGCCGGCGGCTGGCGCCGGTTGAAGCGTGAGAGTTCCTGACGTCGGTGGGCACCCTCATCCTGCTGCGCCACGGCGAGAGCACCGCGAACGCGGACGGCACGTTCACCGGTTCCCGTGATGTGGACCTGAGCGCGCGCGGGGTGGAACAGTCGTTGAATGCGGCCGTGCTGATGGCCGCCGACGGCCTCATCCCGGACGTGGTGTTCCTCTCCCGGATGCTGCGCGCCCGGCGCACCGCGCAGGTCCTGCTCGCCGAGCTGCCCGCGCCCGACGCGGTGCTGGTACCGACCTGGCGGCTCAACGAGCGGGACTACGGCTTGTTGATGGGGATGCCCAAGACCGCGGTGCACGACCGATTCGGACCCGAACGGTTCCACACCTGGCGCCGCACGCTGCACGGCAGGCCACCGCCGATGCCGGTCGACCAGCGCGCAGCCCTTGGCCTGGTGCCGCTGGACGACGATCCGGTTGACCCGCAGCCCGCGGGCGCGCCCGGCGGCGGCGAGTCGCTCTACGACGTCGTGCTGCGCGTACGGCCGTTGTGGGAAGGCGCGATCCTGCCGGAGGTGCTGGCCGGCCGGACCGTTCTGGTCATCGCGCACGGCAACTCGCTTCGCGCCCTGTGCTCGATCGTCGATGACCTGACCGACGCGGAACTGGAGGACCTGAACCTGCCCACCGCCCAGCCGATCGTCTACGACGTCACGCCCGACGGCGTCGCGTCGCCGCGCGGGGGCCGCTTCCTGGACCCGGACACCGCGGTGCTGGCGGCGATCCGCATCATGTTCGAGGGCGGCACCTGATCGATCGGCACCGTGCCGGCCTTCGGATGGTCCGCCCGGCCCGTCAGGTCGCATCGGGCCTAGGTTCGCGCGCCGAGCCGGACCTCCCGCACGGTGGCCGAGCCGGGTACACCGTTGCTGGGGAGCTCCGCGGTGACGATCGTCCCGCCGTACGGGCCGGCCCTGACACTCAGCGTGCCGCCCAGATTCTCGACGCGTTCGGTCAGCAGCCGCAGGCCCAGGTGGCCCTCCGAGCGCTTGTCCAACGAGGCGGTATCAATCCCCACACCGTCGTCGATGATGCGCAGCAGCACGGTCGGGCCGTCCGAGGTGGCTCCTCCGTCCTGGAACCCGTCGTCGAACCCAAAGGTGATGTCCACCCGCGCCGCATGCGCATGTTTGGCGACGTTGGCCAGCGACTCCCGGGCAACGCGGTACAACGTCGTCACGATGTCGTTGGTCATTTCCGGCAGCGGGGTCATCGTGGTGGTGGTGACGTCAACGCCCCTGTCGCTGAGCGGTGCCGCCAGTGCCGCGATCGTCGCGGCCAGCTGGTCGGCGCTCAGATCCGGCGGGTACAGGTCAACCATCAATCGGCGCAACGACTGAATCACGTCATGAACAGTGTCCTGAATGCGGCGCATCAGCACGGCGTGCTGCTCAGGGACGGAGGACGCCAGCGAATCAAGTGCATAACCGACACCGGCCAGGTTCTGCACGGGCCCGTCGTGCAGATCCCCGGCGATGCGGATCCGCTCGCGCTCCGACACCGACAACGTGCGTTCCATCAGCGCCGCACGATCCGACTCGTGCTGACGAACCCGATTCGCCATCGACGAGAACAACGGCACCTGGATCAGCTGGAGCACCACCAGCGGCACCAGCACGAGTGGGATCAACTGCCCGAGCAGGGAATCGGCGATCTCGTCGACCGGGGTGTAATTGTAGTAGGCCTCCAACGCCAGCATTTTCAGCTCGGCCGGCCCGAAAGGCACATGTACTTCGACGAACCCCGGGTCCTCGGATCCGAGAACCTTTTCACTGGCCTCCGGGTGCGCCTCGAATCCCGAGGTGATCACGCCCTGGGTGATCACCTCGATCAATTCGGGTGAGGGAACAAATTGCTTTCCGATCTCGCCCGGGTCATCCGCGTAGACCACTTGCCCATTCACGTCCCACACGGTGATCTGCGCCAGATAGTCGCCGCCCATCCGATATTTCACCGCCAGGTCCAACTCCTGCCTGCTGTGCCCGTCACCGGAGACCACGCCCACCAGCAGGGGCCCCAGCAAATCGGCGAGCCGTGACGTGGTGCGCTCGGCGTCCTTCAACGCCTGCGCTCTGGCGACGGATCTGCTGGCCACCACCGCTCCGACCGACACCACGATGAGCGCAAGGGCGGCCATGGCGTAGAACAACGATTGCTGCCGGCTGACGCCGACCCTGCGCACGGGCGGGGAGAGCAATCGGCCGGTCATCAGTTCGGCCCGAGCAGGCCCAGCTGCTGTGCCTTGATCACGGCCTCCAGTTGGGTGCGGACGCCGAGCTTGTTGTGCAGCGATTTCACGTACCCGCGGCAGGTGTTCACGCTGATGCCCAGCAATCGGGCAATGCCCTGCGCCTGCATACCCCGGCCGAGATGCGTCAGAACCTCGAGCTCCCGGTGCGTCAGCAGCGGAATGGCCACGTCGGGCGGCCGGGTGGGCTGCGGCGATGCGGCGTGGAACGTCGTCGGCGCGACGATCATCTGTCCTTGCCGAACCCGCTGCAGCATGGCGATCATCTCGGCGAGTGATCCGTCCTTGGGAATGAACGCGGAGGCGCCCGCCCGCGCGGCCCGCACCACCCACTGCGGGTCGTGATGGGCGGTGACGACGGCCACGGCCGTGTCCGGTGCGACGTCGCGGATCCTCCTGGTCGCTGCCAGACCGTCCTCCTCCGGCATCTGGATATCCATCACCACCACGGCGGGCGCGAGCTCCGCGGCCAGCGCCACGCCCTCGGCCGCCGACGTGGCAATTCCGACGCAGGTCATACCGGGCACATTGTCCAGCGCAGAGGCCAGCAGCTCGGCGAACGAACGATGGTCGTCGACGATCACGACAGTTTGGTCCGCGCCGACCTGATCAGGCATGAGCCCTCGATTCATTGAAATTGCCATGCAGAATTTGCGTCCGAGCATTATGAGGTGCGAGGAATATCCACCCCCGCTCGAAATAACACGCCGGCGGAGCAAGCGGAACCCCCAGAACGGGGGGGACGATCGGCCGCTCAGAAAAGTCCTGCGGCGCAATGACTGTCGAGAGTGCCGGGGCTTCGCGCCGCTGGCCCGGGCGCGCCGAAGGCACGTTGATCGGCGGCGTGGTATATCGCCGGATTGACGACAGGGACGCCGTGGTGCGGCTCGGAGTGTTGCGCAGCGCTGGGAAGAACGACCGTCGAACCGACGGCGCGGGAAGGACCGGGCGGGGCGCGGCGTGGTGGGCGCGCGCCGCCGGGTCGCGTCACGCACCACGTACCCGCCACCGACCGGATCTCGCAGCGGATGGGAATCTGCGCGATTCCGCCCGCCGGGCGCCGTGTAGTAGTGTTCGCTTACCTAATTTCTTCGGGTACGCCGGAAAAGCGGCGAATTGTCCCCCGGACTGGTCGATGATCACGATCGCCGACCGACAGCCCCCGCGACCTGCATGTTCTCCGGCCGGCGAGACCCACACCGGGGCCACCTGATCAATTTTAGGGGTACCCGCGCACCCAGTTTGGGGATGCTCCAAAGCAGGTCCGTCGTGATTGCATCTCCCTATACCTTCCGGCCTGCGCGAACGGGCCGGACTGACGCCAAGGGGAAGAACCTGAGGGCACCCGCGAAGGGCGGGAAGCGCGAGAAATCGCGCTGCAACCGCGGGAACCAGTCCTCTCCTCGCGTTCCTCACCACACCAGGAATAGGAGAGCCTCATGACCACGCAGGATGTGGGGGAAAACCACCCGGAGTCAGCGGTCGATGACTCGGTGCCGTCGCAGCGTCTCTGGGTGCCGGCCGACGGCGGGGTCAGCGAGGCGGAGGAATCCGCCATCAATCACGGATTCTCTCGGCGTACGGCTCTGCGCGTGGGTGCCGTCGGAGCCGCCGGTGTCGCGCTGACGGCGGGACGGAGTCTGGTCGAGCCCTACCTGGCGCAGACCGGGACGCTGTCGTCCGACGGTGTGTTCGCTGCCGCGGCCACCGCGCTGGCCGACCTGGTCTATCTGGAGAACTTCCCGACGAGCCCGCTGATCCTCTCCCCGTTCACCGATCAGCTGCCCATTCCGAAGGCTCTCGCTCCGGTGTCGAACTCGGAGTACAGCGGCTGGGCGAAGCCCCCCGGGCCCGGTGTTGGCCAGCAGAACTCCTTGGAGAACGAACAGCATCAGATCTGGCCCAGCCAGGTGGGCTACCCGGACCCGATCGTCTACAAGATCGACTTGCTGCTGCGGCAGCACGCGTTCACCACCTCGCAGGTGTTGCCGATCGACAAGAACGGCAAGCCCGCGGTCTCCTTCGACGCGCAGGGGAAGCCGGTCCCGGCGGGCACCAAGCGGACCCTGCCGCTGAGCACCATCTACGGCTTCAACGGCACAGTTCCCCGGCCCGATGATCAACGCCGAGTACGGCAAGCCCGTGCTCGTCCGCTTCGAGAACCACCTGGACGAGAACCCGCTCAACCTCGACCGGCAGGACTTCGGCGCGCCGGACTGGTCCTTCCTCACCCACCTGCACAACGGCCACACCGCGCCGGAGAGCGACGGCAACCCGCACTACACGATGAAGACGGGCCCAAGGCCATGGGCTACGGCCGGGCAGTTCTGCGACAACCTCTACCTGAACTAGCCGGCCGGCGGCGACGACCGGGAGAAGCAGAGCTTCTTCTGGTTCCACGACCACCGGATGGACCACACCGGCTCCAACGTCTACAAGGGCATGGTCGGCCTCTACCCCATCTACGACCCGAAGAACGGCATGGACATCGGGGACGAGACCCAGGGTCTGCGGCTGCCCGGCGTCCGCACGAACAACTCCGACGGCTCGTTCGACGTCGACTACGACATCCCGCTGGCCTTCTACGACTGCCGGCTCGACGACGGCGTCACCCCGCACCAGGACATCCACAACCTACAGGGCGAGTTCCCGGACGCGAAGAACCCGAACAAGCACCCCGAGTGGTGGGGCAAGACCTTCTACCGGCACTTCCCCAACCACGGCTTCGTCGGCGACATCTTCACCGTCAACGGCACGGCCTACCCGGTGCTGGAGGTCGAAGCGGCGCAAGTACCGCTTCCGCTTCCTGGACGCCTCGCTCGCGCGCATCTACGAGTTCAAGTTCATGAGCTCGACGAAGGGCCCGAAGTCGGCGGTGTCGCTCGGCTACACCGGTGACGAACTCGAGGGCCAGTACCGCATCCCGGACGGCCAGCAGTGCATGAGGTTCACCCAGATCGCCTCCGACGGCGGGCTGCTGCCGTTCCCGATCACCCGGGACTCGTTCGAGCTGTGGCCGGCCAAGCGGCACGAGATCATCATCGACTTCACCAAGTACCAGGACGGCACGCCGACCACCAAGGGCGACGTCATCTACCTGACCGACATCATGAAGATGCCCAACGGCCGGATGTGGACCAACTCCTCCCGCTTCGGCCCCGACCCGGCCTACAAGGTGCCGGTGCTGAAGATCGTCATCGGGGACGACGCGCCGACGACAACAGCCAGATCCCGACCAACGATGCGCGCCGTCTGCCGCCGCTGCCCTGCAACTGGCAGAGCATGCTGGACAACCGGCTGATCTTCGAGGTGCAGCGCGGCGCCGTCGCGGGCGAGACGAGTGGCTGATCAACGGCAAGCCGTTCGATCCGACCACGGTCGCGACCAGCCTGAAGAACAAGGCCGGCAAGTCGCCGCTCGCTCAGCAGAAGAAGAACAGCTTCAACCTCTGGGAGATCCGGAACGGCGGCGGCGGCTGGGTGCACCCGTTCCACCTGCACATGGAGGAGCACCGCACCGTCATGCGCAACGGCAAGGACGTGCCGGCCGGTGGCGACGCGGGCCACCCCGACGACGTCTCCCGGGAAGACCTGGTCGCGCTCGACCCGAACGAGTCGGTGATCGTCTACCGCGGGTTCCGGGACTTCGTCGGACCCTACGTGGCGCACTGCCACAACCTGGCGCACGAGGACCACGCCATGATGTTCGGCTGGGAGATCACCCCGTAGTACGGGAACGGCCGGTGCCTGCCCTCGCCGCTGAGGGCAGGCACCGGACCCCTGAGCAGAGATGAGTGGATCCCGTGTCCATCGACTTCACCAAGCAGCGGGCCGAGGCATCGCAGGCCCGGCTCAGCGTTCCCTGGCTGACCGTCGTGATCC
This sequence comes from uncultured Actinomycetota bacterium, assembly GCA_963709895.1. Classification (GTDB taxonomy): domain Bacteria; phylum Actinomycetota; class Actinomycetes; order Mycobacteriales; family Nakamurellaceae; genus Nakamurella. The sequence goes on from CAVPYD010000031.1 coordinate 546,331, forward strand.
TGGCGGCCGTGCTCTCCTACGCCGACGGGTTCTGGATGACGTCGATGCGGGGAGCGGTCGGCGCCATCGAGCGCACCCAGGAGCCGTTCGCCAGCTGGTGGCGGCAGTCCACCCTGCTGCTGCCGCTCTTCGCGTTCGCCGTGCTCGGCGCGCTGACCCTGGCCAAGCGCTGGTTCGGGCCGGTCCTGCGGACGCCACGAGCGGTCGTGCTGACCGGGCTGCTGATCGTGGCGGCCGGCACCCTCGCGGCCATCGCCGCGATGGCGGCCAGTGCCGTCTACGACTACCAGCTGCAGTCCAGCCAGATGGAAATGATGAACACGATGCACAGCTCGTGCGTCGGGGGCTGCCTGGAGCAGGAGCAGCAGGCGACGATGGCCGCCTGGGCCGCGCGCTGCTCTACACCAGCGGTTTCGTGTTGCTCACCAACCTGCTGCTGGTCGGCTGGGTGATCGCGATCAAGGGTGGCCGGCTGAAGGTCAGCACCCTGCGACGGCCGGCCGGACTGACCGATTCGGCTGCGCAGCGGCTGCCCGGCCGTGCCGAGGATGTCCGGCTGGTGCTGGCCGCGGGACTGCTCGGCAGCGCAGCCATCCATCTTCTCGTCGTGCCTGAGCACCTGATCGAATGGCCCGCCGCCGGCGTGTTCTTCGTGCTGCTGGCCGCAGCGGAGATCGTCGCCGCCGGTTTGGTGCTCACCCGGCTGCGCACCGCGGCGCTGCTGATCGCGGTCGGCGGTCTCCGTTGTCCCGCTCGCGGTCTGGCTGTGGTCCAGGACCGTCGGCCTGCCGTTCGGACCCGATCCCCGAGTCGCCGAAGCTGTCGGTCTCGCCGACATCGTTTGCTGCGCTACTGGAAATCGTCACGCTGATCGCCGCGGTGCTGCTGCTCCGCAGCGGTGACCGCCTCCGGCGCGTGCCCGCCGCATCGGCGCACGTGCTCGGGCTCGCCCTGGTGGCGGTGGTCGCGGTGACCACCATCGGCCTGGCCGGCGCCGCACCGGATTGGTTCGACGGCGCCAACGATTCGCGGCGACTCGACCATGACGATGTCCTGAACGAGTAACCGGCCCATGCCGGGTTTCAGTACCGGACGCGGAACTGTCCGATGAAGGTGATGGTGTTGCCGTCCGGGTCGAGGATCTCGGACAGCTGAACGCCCTTGTTGACGTCCTGGATCGGGCCGGCGGTCAGCGCCCGGCCGGCCAGCTGGGCCGACTGCTCATCCAGGTCGTCCACCGCGAGGTTCAGCAATCCCGAGCCAGCCCTGGCTCTGTCGTGGGTGACCTGGACCCAACCGCTGTCCGTGACCTGCCATTCGACCAGCCGACCCGGCATCGGCTCGTTGTCGGCCGGGCGGCCGAACAATCGCTCGTACCAGGCGTGCGCGGCAGCGAAGTCGGACACCGGAACAACTGCAAGAACATGCTCGATCGACATCGTGATTCCCCTTGCGTGGTCGTGTGTTTCCGAAGGTGACGTGCCATCGCGGGCCGTCGAGATACGCCGCGGGCACTCATGGTTCGAGACCCGAGCGGCGAGCGGAACTCATCGCCAGGCGTCGAGGCAACCTCGGGGAGTTGGGTCGCAGGTACCCACCCAGGCGGAGCTGCGATCGATCAGTCCCGCCGGTGACGCCCACCGGATCGCGGCGGCGGACCGGCCGGCGATCCTGAGGCAACGACATCGCGGAGCGCCTGCACCGCACGGTCCACGTCATGCACCGTGTTGTAGAGGCAGAAGCTGAGCCGGCAACTGGCCGCGGGCTGCAGGCGCAGGTCGCGATGGGCAAGAGTGGCGCAGTGGCACCCGGCCCGGGATTCCACGCCCGCCGCGTTCAGCCCGTCCGCAAGCCTGTCCGGATCCCACCCCGTCACGGTGAAGGCCACCAGCGGGGAGCGCTGCTCCGCCTGCGGCGGGCCCGTAGACCGTCAGCCCGGGCACCGTGGCCAGCCCGTCGAGCGCTCTGGCCGTCAGCCGGCGGGTGTGCTCGCCGATCGCGTCCATGGTGGCCGCCACCGCGGATTGCGGGACGGTGGCCGTGCTCCGGAAATAGGTCACCGGCCCGGCGGCGCCGACCAGATCGACCGCGAACCTCAACGCCTGCGCCGAGACGATGACCCCGAGAATGTTCGGCGTTCCGGCGGCATATTTCCACGGGAGGTCCCCGTAGCCGACATGATCCGGCGCAACCTGGCCTTGGGCGATCATGTCGCCGCCGTACAGGAACGGCAGGGATCCGGCCAGCAGGTGCTCCTTTGCGTACAGCACCCCGACGCCGAACGGCGCCATGAACTTGTGGAAGGAAAACGAAAGGTAGTCGACATCCAGGTCCTGGACATCGACCCGGCTGCTGGGCACGAGCTGGGCGCCGTCGACCAGCAGCAGCGAGCGGCGCTCGCCCGTCGGCTGGAGATAGCCACTGCGATCGGCGATCTCCCGCACCGCGTGCAGCGGAGGCTTCGTGCCGAGGAAATTCGACGCACCGGTACAGCACACGAGCTTGGTGTGGGAATCCACCAATGACGCAAGGTGATCGAGGTCGAATTGCCCGGTTTCGTGGTCGAACCTGCGCGATGCGGCATTCCACCCTGATCCCGAATCGCGGCAGTATCTCCCGGCACAACGCGTACCACGGAACGAAATTGGAATTGTGTTCCATCATGGTCGTCACGACGTTGTCGCCGTCACGGAATTCGGTCAGCAGTGAATACATCACCGCGTTGATTGCCTCGGTGGTGTTGCGATAGGTGGCGATGCACCGCCGGCTCGGCGCATTCAGCCACCCGGCGATCGTGTCGTAGGACTCCTCGAACGCCGCGGTCGTGCCGCAACGACGCGGTCGACTGGCCGCGGTGCACGTTGTCGTACGAGCGGGACCAGGCTGCGATACAGGTCGAGCAGTTGCCGCGGTGGCTGGGTGGTCGCCGCATTGTTGGTCACGACGCGCCCGCTGCTGGCGAAATCGAAGTTGCGCGCGCACCCGATCAGCGTCCAGCTCGGCGCGGAATGTGGTCATGGTCGGCCCCTTCGCCTCTGACGCCCACCGGCCAGCCCTGATGGCGCGGCGTCGGTGCTTGCCACGGCTGGGAGGGTCCCGCGAACGTGAGTGATACCTGCAGGTACGCGGACCGCGGGCGCACGGTTCGCGGGCGGGGGTGACCGGCGGGGTGACCGGGCGGTGGTCACCGGGCAGGGGTCACCGGGCGGTGGTACCGGGCAGGGGTAACCCGGCCGGTGGTGACGCAGTCACCACTGAGCGGGCACCTCGGATCAGGGCGCGGGGTCGAGCCGTTTCACGCCGAGCTCCGCGGTCAGCAGCTCGATCGCCATCTCTTCGGGGTCACGCACCACCGGCGGCGGTGCCGACGGGTCGATCGGTTCGCCGTACTCGTCGGGGATGTCCTCGTCCTCCGGCGGTGGCGCGGAAGGTCGCCGGGCGGACGGAGTCCCGCGCTGTCGGGCCCCCCTGCGACGCCGGGAAAGCAGCCGAGCCGCCCGCCGGTGCACCGTCGGCGGCCTCGCAGCGCACGGTCCACGCCACGCCGAGAACCTCCCGCAGCGCTGCCCGCAGCAGGTCGGAGTTGGCCGGTTCGACCACCCTGCGGGCCATCCCCGCGGACGGCATCGCCAACCGCAGCACGCCCTGGTCGACCGCGACGATGGTGGCCGACTCCAGCAGGATCTGCGTCGTCCGGCGATGCCGCTGCACGGCGGCCAGCACCTCGGACCAGACCCGTCGCACATCGGTGACGTCGAGCGTCGCCGCTGACCGGTCCGGGTCTCCGGTGCCGTTCCATGGAGCTCGGCGGCATCTGCCTGCTCGCCTGCTGCCGAACTGCCGGCCCGCGGCTCGGCGCTCGAGTGCGGCGACGTGCCCCGCCGGTTCGCCGGGGACGCCGGTCGGGCCGACCGGTTCGCGGCCGGGAGATGCCCCTGGGGCACCGTCGGCGGCAGCATCGACGGGGCTGCCCGCGGTGCGGGACCCACCGGCGACCCGTCGCCGCGGCAGCCCTGCGGGCCGCGGTCGAGCCCAGCGTCGGGCGGACGGGCAGACCCAGATCCGGTCCGGTCCGGGGGGCGGACGCCCGGGCCTGGCCGGGTTCCGGCGCCGGCCCGGCACCGCGGTCCCCCGGCACATCCGACGCGCGGCCGGAGGCTGTTGCCGTGCTCGATCGTTCCGCTCCGGCGGCCTGGGGCGCGCGCGGTCGGCCACCGTTTGCTGGGCCGCACCGCGGCCGGGCCCGGCCACCTCCGGTACCGACGCGGCCGAGTCGGTGCTCTCCGCCGGCTCCTGCGCGATGGCCATCCGGCGTTCCATCCGCTCCAGCCGCTGCAGCAGCGCCCCGTCCGAGGTCGACGCGGCCGGGCAGCAGCATCCGGGCGCACATCAGCTCCAGCACCAGCCGCGGGGAGGTGGTGCCGCGCATCTCGACCAGACCGGTGTGCATCACCTCGGCGAGCCGGGTCAGGGTGGCCACGCCGAGGCGTTCCGCCTGACCCTGCATCGATTCGAGCTGGTCCTCCGGGCTGTCGATGAGCCCCTTGGCGGCCGCATCCGGGACGGCGTCCAGGATCAGCAGGTCCCGCAGCCGCTGCAGCAGATCGGCCGCGAACCGCCGGGGATCGTGCCCGGCCTCGACCACCCGATCAACCGCGCCGAAGACCGAGGCGCCGTCGGCGGCGGCCAGCGCATCGACCATCTCGTCCAGCAACGCGGCGTCGGTGACGCCGAGCAACGCCACCGCGTGCCGGTAGGTGACACCTTCCGGACCGGCGCCGGCCAGCAACTGGTCGAGCATCGACAGCGAGTCCCGCGCCGATCCCCCGCCGGCCCTGATGACCAGCGGGAACACCGCGGGCTCGACCGTCACCTTCTCCTCGGCGCACAGCTTCTCCAGCAGCGTGCGGAGCGTGGTCGGTGCGATCAGCCGGAACGGGTAGTGGTGCGTCCGGGACCGGATGGTGGTCAGCACCTTGTCCGGTTCGGTGGTGGCGAAGATGAAGACCAGGTGCTCCGGCGGCTCCTCGACGATCTTCAGCAGGGCGTTGAAGCCCTGCGGCGTCACCATGTGCGCCTCGTCGATGATGAACACCCGGAAGCGCGACTCGGCCGGCATGTAGAACGCCCGGTCGCGCAGGTCCCGGGTGTCGTCGACGCCGCCGTGGCTGGCCGCGTCGAGCTCGACCACGTCCAGCGAGCCGGGGCCTTCCGGGGCCAGCGCGATGCACGATCCGCAGACGCCGCACGGGATCCGGGGTCGGCCCCTGCACGCAGTTCAGCGATCGGGCCAGGATGCGCGCCGACGAGGTCTTGCCGCAGCCGCGCGGGCCGGAGAACAGGTAGGCGTGGTTGATCCGGCCGGCGGCCAGCGCGATGCGCAGCGGCTCGGTGACATGCTCCTGCCCGACCACCTCGGCGAACGTCGCCGGGCGGTATTTGCGATACAGCGCCAACCCCACGGCCCGAGGTTACGGCAGCCCACCGACACGCGGACACTGCTGAGCTGACACGCGGCTGAGCGACCGGCCCGATAGACGCAAGGGGACCCCCGCACCCGCCAGAGCTCACGGACCCTTGCTGCCTTCCGGCCCTGGGGGGGTTGATGAGATGGACGCCGCGGGGGTCCGCCGGACAGTCTAGCCAACGGTCCGGCGAACCGGTCCACCACGCGACCGCCCAGGTACCGTCACTGAATAAGGTCACCCTTGCCTACCCAACCCTTCGCGGCGGTCGGCGGCTCCTGGTGGCCGATGTCCACGGTTGCTGTGCAGCACAGGAGAGTCATGACGATCGCGTCGTCGGCCGAGCACCGGGCGCGCTGAACCCATGCCCGGCTGGCTGGAGAACTCCCCGTTCCCGATCACCTTCGCGGTGCTGTTCGGCATCGTCTTCCTGCGGGCACAGGGCACCTACTGGATCGGCCGGGCCGTCACCGCCGGACTGCTGCACACCCGCGTGCTCGCGGTGGCTGACGAGCCCCAGGATGACCAGGGCCATCGAGGCGCTGAACCGTTGGGGTTTGCCCGTCGTCACCGTCTCGTTCCTCACCATCGGTTTCCAGACCGTGGTCAACGCGGCCGCGGGGCTCACCAGGATGCCCTGGCTGCGCTACACGCTCGCCATGCTCATCGGCTGTGCCGCCTGGGCGGCGATCTACGCGACCGTCGGCATCGCCGCCTTCGAGGCGTCCCTCGCGCTGGCCGCCCGATCGCCATGGGCGTTGGTCGCGGTGCTGCTGGTCGTGCTCGGTGCGGTGGTCGCGGTGATCGTGCTCCGAGGCAGGTCAAGGGCCGATGACGAGCACGCCGAGGATGAGCGCGCCGAAGCGACGGGCTGAGGCGGCTGGGCCGGGCCCGCCGGCTGTACTGACACAGGCTGGTCGTGACCACTGCGACCCGCCCACTAGACTGCACGGCGGAGGATTCGCCTAGAGGCCTATGGCGCACGCTTGGAAAGCGTGTTGGGTTAACGCCCTCACGGGTTCAAATCCCGTATCCTCCGCCACGCTGGTACTGGCACGACGTCGACGGCCCGGCCCGCTTCGCCTGACGGGTCCCGGGCGGCCGCCGGCCACCTCAGACGGCCACGCATGGCCGCGGGCCATGGGCGTGGCCGCGGTCGACGCTGACGGGTTCGACTGAGCCGCGCAATCGGGTGCCGCTGCCGGGGCGGCCCCGGCGGGCTGAACGGAATAGCCGACGGCGAGCCCGAGCACGGGCGCAGCGGCGGCAGCGAGCGCACGGACGACTGTTGCTTTCATGATCACTCCAGGATCTGAACTCGCCAACGGTGGATGCGGGGATCGAGCGCTCCCCTCGACCCTGGCGCGATGTCCGGTTCGCGTCCATTCGCCTTTCGGCGTATTTCCGCACTGCTGCGCCCGGCAGGTCACGGCGATATATGTCGGGGCCGTGCGGCGGCGATGCAGGGTCCTGACTCCGCGCCAATGGGAGGCGCTCTGAACTCGTCGCGGAGACCTGGGTGACGCACCGCGACCTGAGCCAAATTCGGCGGGACCACCGCGCGCCACCGCACCATGTCCGCCCCATCCGGCCGGGCATTGACGGGCCGAGCGGTCGTCATCTATCTCGACCGGCCGACATCTGTCACAGTCTGTTGGTGATCATGACGAAGAGTCGGCCAAGGCTGACCGGCACCGCCGTCGGTGTCACGGGTGCATTGCTGGTGATTGCACTGCTGGTGGCAGCCTGCACGGGCGCCGGTTCGAGCAGCACCGGTTCCACCTCCGGATCACCCGGCACAGCCGCGGCCGCCGAGACAGCAGCGCATCGACCAGCAGCAGCATACATCGCGACTTCCGGTGCGTCAGCACCGGACGGGATCAACATCACCATCGCCCCGGACGTGGAGGACGTCGGTGACCTCGCCCCTGATGCGTACTCGACCACTCCCATTCCCGAGGCGCAGATCGCCTCGGCCATCGGCAAAGTCGACGGCATCGCCCAGGATGTGATGAGCCGGAGCGGTATTCCTGGCATGGCAGTGGCGGTCGTTCATGGCGGGAAAGTTGTTTTCGCCAAGGGTTACGGGGTGCGCGAAATTGGCAAGCCTGGAATTGGTCGACGAGAACACCGTCTTCCAGCTCGCCTCGGTATCGAAATCCATTGGCGCCTCGGTGATCGCGCATGCCGTCGGCGACGGGACCGTCAAGTGGTCCGATCCCGTCGTGAAATACCTGCCGGACTTCAAACTCTCCGAACCGTCGATCACCCCGATGGTCACCATCGGCGACCTGTATTCGCATCGCAGCGGAATACCGGCCGGGGCGGGAGACGACCTGGAGGGCATCGGTTTCACCCGCGACCAGATCATCGAGAAGTTGCGGTATTTTCCGCTCAACCCGTTCCGAATCAGCTACGGGTACACCAACTTCGGCATGACCACCGGCGCCGAGGCGGTGGCCGCGGCGGCCGGGATGCCCTGGGAGGATCTGAGCGAGAAGTTGTTGTACGAACCGCTGGGCATGACGGCGACCAGTTCGCGGTACGCCGACTATGTCGCCCAGCCGAACCGGGCGATCATCCATTTCAATGACAACGGCACCTTCAAAGCCCTGTACACCCGGGACGCCGACGCCCAATCCCCCGCGGGCGGGGTGAGTTCCACCGTCACCGACATGGCCACCTGGATGGAGATGAACCTCGCGTCGGGAAAGGTGAACGGCCAGCAGGTCATCGACGCGGACGCCCTGCTGGAGGGGCACACCCCGCAGGTCGTCAACCACCGCGCGGACGAACCCGATGTCCGCAGTCGCTTCTACGGGTACGGCGTCAACGTCGAGACGACCTCGACCGGACAGGTCAAATGGGGACACTCGGGTGCCTTTTATGTCGGTACCGGGACCGCCTACGCGATGCTGCCCGGGGCCGACGTCGGGATCGTTGCCCTCACCAACGCCTCTCCGGTGGGCGCGGCCGAGGCGGTGACCACCAGCTTCACCGACCTGGTCAGGACGGGCAAGATCGAGCGGGACTGGCTCGGCTTCTACGGGCCGCAGTTTGCCACCCTGTTCGTCAATCACAGCCCGGTCGCCTCCCCGGCACCGGCCAGTCCGGCCCCGGCCCGGCCCGCCGCCGACTACGCGGGCACCTACAGCAACGAGGTGGCAGGTGACGTTGTGGTGACCGCCAATGGCGAGACCCTCACCGTGAAGGTGGGTCCGAAGCAGCTCAGCGCCACGGTGGATCACTACGACGGGGACGTCTTCAGCTGGCTGCCGCCGGGCGGTAACGGTGAACCGCTCTCCGCCGTCACCTTCGCCGGCAACCCGGGCGGACCGGCGGACACCGTTCAGATCGAGGTCCTGGACGCCTACAAGTTCGGCACCTTCACCCGTACCGGCTGAGCACTCGATCCTCCAGCCGGCAGCGACGCCGCGGCATGCCGCACCTGGAACACTGCGGCGATGGGACCGGGGCTCGCACTGGCGATCCTGGCCGCGATCTGCTCGGGTCTCGGGTCGGCGATGGAGGCGTTCGGGGTCAGGCGGGCGGAGGCGCGGAAACGGCGACCCGGCCTCCTGCCGCCGCTGCTGCGCGAACCGCGCTACTTCGCGGGCCTTGCGGTCGACCTCCTGGGGTTCGCGTTCACCATCGTCGCGTTGCAGTTGCTGCCGTTGTTCCTGGTGCAGGCGGTGGTGGCGTCCAGCGTCGCGGTGACCGCCATCGTGGTGGTGGCGTCCGGCCGTCCGCTGGGTCGGACCGGCTGGATCGCGCTCAGCTCGTCGGTGGTCGGGCTGATCCTGCTGTCCCTGTCCGCGGTGTCGGGCGACGTCCCGACGCTGGCGCCGGTCTGGCACTGGCTGCTGCTGGCGATGGCGCTGCCCTTGGCGGGTCTGGGCGCACTCGGCCTGCGGATCAAGAATTCCTGGTCGGCACCGGTGCTCGCGTTCGCCGCGGGGCTGGCGTTCACCTGCGTCGCAGTGTCGGCGCGCGGTCTGGACATCCCGGACCCGGCCTGGCACCTACTGCTGCAGCCGTCGCTATGGGCGATCGTGGTGGACGGACTGCTGGGTACGGCGCTGTTCGCGCTGGCGCTCGAGCGGGGGCGGGTGACGGTGGTGGCAGCGGTCACCTTCACCACCAACACCGTGCTGCCCGCCGCGATCGGCATCCTGGTGCTCGGCGATCGCGTGCGGTCCGGGTACGCGCTGGTCGCCGCTGCCGGGTTCGTGATGGCTGTCGGCGGCGCCATCTCGCTGGCCGGCTTCACCGCGCCGCTGCCGAGGGCCAGCTCACCTGACCCGAAGGCCACGACGCCGTAGTCGCCACACCGACCACCGGGTCGACCATCGGGTCGACTACTGGGTCGACCGCGCGCCCGGGCGGGGTGGCAACGCGTCACCCGGTCGGATCAGACCACACCGGTACGCGGTGGCCACCGCCTGCGCGCGGTCCCGCAGCCCGAGCTTGGCGAAGATCCTGCTGACGTGCGTCTTGGTCGTCCCCTCCCCGACCACCAGGAAATCCGAGATCTCCGCATTCGACAGGCCGTGCGCGATCAGCACCAGCACCTCCCGCTCCCGGCCGGTCAGCCCGCGCAGCTCTTCCGGCGACGGCAGGCCCGGATCGGACCGCAAGGCGAACTCATCGATCAGCTGACGCGCCACCGCAGGGTCCAGCCACGCCTCGCCGGCGGCCACCGCCCTGACCGCGGCCACCAGGTCGGTGGGCGCGGCGTCCTTCAGGATGAACCCGGAGGCGCCCGCACGCAGCGCGGCCAGCACGGCCTCGTCGACGTGGAAGGTCGTCAGCACCAACACCTTCACCGGCACCTGGCCGGTGGCCACCGCACCTTCGCTGGTTGCCTGGACGATCCGGCGGGTGGTTTCCACGCCGTCCATTCCCGGCATCCGGACGTCGGCGATGACAACGTCGGGATGATGCCGGACGGCGAGGTCCACCGCTTCCAACCCGGTATCGACATCGGCGATGACCTCGATGTCCGGCTCGCCACTGAGCAGCAGGGAGATGCCGACCCTGACGATCGGTTCGTCGTCGACCAGGATCACCCTGATCTGGGACGTCGCCGCGGCATTCGACCCGTCAATGCCAGCGGACCCATTCATGGACCATGACGCTACCCAGCCGTGCCAGCTCAGCGGCCGACCTCAGCGCTCGCGCGCGGGTTCGGTGGTGATGTCCGTCATGAGGTCGGCGGCTGCCGGGGGCTGACATCCCCGGCCGAACTCCACTCCGATTCCATCGATCCCTGCCGCTGCGCGATCGGCTGACGTCCGCTGGACGGTCGCTGATCGGGCAGCCGGGGCGAGGCGTCATCGCTGGGCTGGTCAGGGATGACGGGCGCGTCCGCGGGCCGGCGCAGCGGGTGATCGGAGCCGGAGCGGTCGTCCTGACCGCCAGGCGAGCCGTGCACCGCGGACACCGGAAGGCGGGCGGCGACCCGGAATCCGCCGGACTCGGTTGGCCCCGCCGCGTAGTCGCCGCCGGCGATGGTGATGCGTTCGGCAAGCCCGGCGAGCCCGTTGCCGGTCGACAGCCCGACCGGCCGATCGGCCGTGGCCGGGCCGTCGTCCTCGACCGCGACCGTCACCTTTCCGGTCTCCCCGTCCGTCAGATTGTCAGGGTCCCAATCGATGGAGACGACGGCCCTGGCACCTGCTCCGACGTGTTTGGTGACGTTGGTGAGACCCTCCTGGACCAGGCGGAACGCAGCCAGGTCGGTGCTCGGATCCAGTGGCTGAGGATCGCCGTGCACCTCGACCTCGACGATCACGCCGGAGCTCCGGACGGACCCCACCACCACGTCGAGGTGCGCAAGACCCTGCAGCGCAGGGGCGGGTGAGCCCGGCTGCGTGCCACTTTCCCGGAGTACGCCCAGCAACCTGCGCAGCTCGCCCATCGCCTGCTTGCCCGACTCTTCGATCGTGGACAACGCCTCGCCCGCGCGAACCGGGTCGGACGTCAGCACCCGCTGCGCACCCGCGGCGTGCAGCACCATGATGGTCACCGAATGAGCGACGATGTCGTGCAACTCCCTGGCGATCCGCAGTCTTTCCTCCGAGATCGCATGCTCGGCCTGACGCTGTTGCTCGGCCGCCAGTGCCCGGTGCTCGGCCTGCAGGGCGCGGACATGCCGGCGATTCGCCCCGGCCCAGCGCCCGATCCCCCAGGCCAGGCCGTTGAGCAGCGAATAGAAGACCGTCGAGGCGATGGCGACCGCGGCGGCACCCGCCGGTGACGCCTCCCGAACGGCGTTGCCGATGGCCAGCGCACTGGGGATCATCGCCGCTCCGAGCGCCCCGAGGGACACCGGAATCGAACAGAGCTCGGCCACCGCCGCCAGGGCCACCAGCAGCGTCAGGACCGGATAGAAGCCCGGGATGAACAGGTAGGCGATCATCGCGTGCACCCACAGTGCCGCGAACACCGGAACCGGCGCCCGGTACCGGATGATCAACAGCAGCACCCCGACCAGGGCGTAGCCGATGATCCCCCAGCGACCGAGCGCCGGGAGCGTCCCACCGCGCACCACGGTCGAGAAGACCAAGAGCTCGATGATCAGCACGATCGGGATGACTACGAGGTCCGTTCGCCGCCACTGCGGCCGGCCGGAAGCAGCGTCGTCGGAACGGTCCGGGGTCGTCACGGACCGCGCGCGCTCGATGATCTTGACCACAGGCCGCCCATCCGGTCGTCGCAAAAGCCACCCGAAAGTAGCAGCACTGCGACATACCCGGCATGGGCTCGACCCGATCCACCCAGGAACGGTTGGCTTCGCGGCGGCAGCCGACCGTTCGGCAGCGGACCCGACTACCTCCGCATGACCGGAGACCGCGAATCCACTGCCGGCGGTCGCCCGGGGCGCCGATCTGGGGAATGGCTCGGCGGCCGGGTCGACAGGGTCGAGAACACGACGTCCCGACCACGCCACACACCCCTCGAGTGCGGCCCGGCACATCGCCGTGTCTCTCGATTCCGGACGCGCTCACATCACCCACCGTGGGTCGGCGGTGGTGGGTGCGACGAACTCGATCAAGCGGCTTGAGTGTGACTGTTGGCTCGGCCGGGCAGCGCCTGCCCGCAGGAGGATCTCGGCGGTCTATCCGCGGGCAGAGGTGGACGCGGCCCGTATGCCCTGGGTCAGACGAAAACCCACCAATACCAAGCGCACGCTGCGCGCAGTGATCGACCGAATGCGGAGGGTATCGCAGCAGGTCACCCGCTGGGGCCGAACCGCTCCACCCGCACGTCCGCGCTCGGGCAGCCCAGCTGCACCAGCAGCTGGCTGGCGAACTCCGCGAACGCCGCCGAACCACAGACGAAGGTGGTCGCGCCGCTGGTCACCAGCGGCTCGAGCTCGGCCGCGGTCAGCCGCCCGGCCGGCCGCTCGGCGTGCGGTTCGCGGGACAGCGCCACGACCGCACCGGCAGCGGCCAGTTCCTCCGGGAACGGCAGATCGGCCAGCGTGCGGGCCGCCACCGCCAGATGCAGCAGCTCCGGCCGGCCGATCGCGGTCGCGTGCCGCACCATGGCCAGCAGTGGGACAGCTCCGCTGCCGCCGCCGACCCCCACCGCGGGACCGCTGCCGTCCCAGACGAACCACCCGCCGATGGGTCCACGGACCTCCAGGGTGTCCCCCGCCTGCACCACGTCGGCGAGGAAGGTCGACACCTCACCGTCGTCGAGCCGTTCCACCCAGAGTTCGACCAGCGGGTCGGACGGTGCGGACGCGACCGAGTACGACCGGGATGCGGTGTAGCCGTCGTCGGCGGTCAGCCGCACCACGTAGTGCTGACCCGGCAGGTGGTCGACCCGGTTATGCACATCCAGCCGGAGCACCACCGAGCGGGGCGTCGGATGGGCGACCTCGACCACCTTCAGCTGTCCGCCAGCCACCGGAGGGAGCGGCCGGGCGGGCGGTATCCGCCAGCGTCTCAGTCACCCTGGTACCTCTGCTGCAGCCAGGGGTCGCCGCGATCGTGGTAGCCGTTGCGCTCCCAGAAGCCCGGCTCGTCGTGGTCCATCAGGGTGATCCTGCTGATCCACTTGGCGCTCTTCCAGAAGTACAGGTGCGGGACGATCATCCGGACCGGGCCGCCGTGGTCCGTCGGCAGGGGGCGGCCCTCATGACTCCAGACCACCCACGCCTTCCCGCCGGTGACGTCGGCCAGCGGCAGGTTGGTGGTGTAGCCGGTGGACGACCTGGCCATCACGTACGAGGCCTGCGGCAGCGGTCCGGCGGCTGCCAGCAGGGTGTCGACGCTCACCCCGCCGAACGAGGTGCCGAGTTTGGACCAGGTCGTCACGCAGTGGATGTCGCCTTCGTAGACCGACGCCGGCAACCGGTGCGCCTCATCCCAGGTCCAGGTCGACGGGGTGGCGACCAGGCCGTCCACGGTGATGCTCCAGCGCTCCGGCACGATCCGCGGGGTCACCTCCGCGGTCAGCACCGGGAAGTCGTCACCCACGTCGTACTGGCCGGGTGGCAGCCGCGGGTCGACCTTCCTCGCTCGCCCGAGAAACCCTCGCGTCGGACCGGCCATGGCACTCGCCCTTCCGTGTTCGCCCCCGCGAGTCAAGTTGATCAAGCGATTCTGCCTGGTCGATGCGCGGGTGGGAATACCCGGGTGTCAGGAACATCTCGGCGGGACTTCTCAGCACGCCCAATCAGCGCGGCCGGATGTGCGGGGTGATCACCGGGCACGCCGCGCACTCGACGGCCGGGTCGATCGCCGGCGGTGGTGCCGGCGGTCCTGTTGGCGACCGAAGCAGCGCCGAGCGTTGCTGCGCGGACGGCGATCGCACGGTCGCGAAGGCCAGCACACCGCCTGCCGCGCAGAGGATTCCGGCGATCACCACGGCGCGCTGGAACCCCGCCGACAGCAGTGCGGGGTCGGCGTAGGCGGCCGGGGTGATGCCGGCCAGCGCCGGCAGCACGGCCACCGCCAGCAGCCCGGCGATCCGCGCGACGTCGTTGTTGATCGCCGAGGCGATGCCCGCCTGATGGTCTGGCGCGGACGCCAGCACCGTCGAGGTCAGCGGCGCGACGGTGAACGACAAACCGAGCCCGAACAACGTCATCGGTGCCAGCACGTCGCCGAGGTAGGTCGACCCGGCGCCGATGCCGGAGAGCCAGACCATCGCCGTCCCGGCAACGATCGGCCCGACGGTCATCGGGATGCGCGGCCCGATCCGGGTCGACAGCCGGCCCATCCTGGCGGACAGCAGCAGCATGACCACGGTGATCGGCAGCGTGGCGGTGCCGGCCGCCACCGGGCTGAACCCGGCCACCAGCTGCAGCTGCATGGGTAGCAGGAACAACCCGCCGGCCAGCGCCGCGTACACGGCAAAGGTCACCAGGTTGGACGCGCTGAACTGGCGCACCCGGAAAAGGCCGAGCGGCAGTAGGGGATCGTCCTTGCGACCCTCCAGCACGATGAAGATCGCGATCAGCACCACCCCGGCCGCGGTGATCAGCAGGTTCACCGCCGACCAGCCGCTCGCCGGACCCTCGGTCAGTCCGTAGACCACCGCGCCCAACCCGAGCGAGGCCAGGATCGCGCCGGAGATGTCCAGCCGGCCGGTGGCCTCTTCGTCCCGCGATTCCGGAATGTATTTGCGGGACAGGAGGATCACCGTCGCCGCGATCGGCACGTTGATCAGGAAGATCAGTCGCCACCCCCACGGCGCGACGCCCACCAGCAGCCCGCCCAGCACCGGGCCGATCGCCGTGGCCACCCCGCCCAGCCCGGACCAGGCGCCGACCGCGGCCGCGCGGTCCTGCCGACGGAACGATGCCTGCAGGATGGCCAGCGACCCCGGGGTCAACAATGCAGCGCCGGCGCCCTGCAGGGCGCGCATCGCGATCAACACCTCGGTGCCGGGTGCCAGCGAGCAGCCGACCGAGGCGAGCGTGAACCACAGCACGCCGACCACGAAGATCCGCCGCCGACCCATCCGGTCGCCGAGCGAACCGCCGAGCAGCAGCAGCCCGGACAGGGTCAGCGTGTAGGCGTTGAGCGTCCACTGCAGGCTTGTCAGCCCGCCGCCGAGGTCCTCCCCGATCCGGGGCAGCGCGACGTTGACGACCGTTCCGTCCAACTGGGCGAGGCCGCTGCCGAGCACGGTGGCGGCCAGCACCCGCCGGCCGCGCGGGCTGCCGTACACCAGCGCGGAGCCGTCCGCAGCAGCCGACGGGCCGGCCGCGTGGTCGTCAAACCTCATGGCGCCTGCCGTTATTCGAACCTGCTGCCCCGAACATCCCGTCAGTGTCCGCCGATCCCCGGCAATCCGAGCCGCGCGCTGTCGGCCTGTCGGTTGACCCGGCTCAGCGGCTGGCGAGCAGCTGCTCGAACGGCACCAGGTTCTCGAACGGATCGCTGCGGTCAGCCCGGGCATTTCTCGCCGGACCCGGCCCGAGATCGGTCTCCATTGCGGCGATCTCGCGACGGGCAGGGTTGAGCCTGGCGAGCAGTTCGGCGGCCGAACGGTCGACCCTGTCGGCCAACGATCGGCCGGCGTCATCGGACCCGAAATCCGCGGTGGCCGCGAACACGCCGGTCGAAATGATGTCGGCCTTCAGGTAGGAGAACAACGGCCGCAGCGCGTAGTCGAGCACCAGCGAGTGCCTCGCCGAGCCGCCGGTGGCGGCCAGCAGCACCGGGGTGCCGACCAGGGCCTCCCGGTCGAGCACGTCGAAGAACGACTTGAACAGGCCGCTGTAGGACCCGCTGAACACCGGCGTCACCGCGATCAGCGCGTCCGCCGAGCCGACCGCTTCCAGCGCCGTCTGCAGCGCCACGCTCGGGAACCCGGTGAGCAGGTTGTCGGTGATGTCGTGGGCCAGTTCCCGCAGTTCCAGGGCGATGACCTCGACCCGGTCACCGCGGCCGGCCGCCGCGGCGCGGGTGGCGGCGGCCAGCTGATCGGCCAGCAACCTGGTGGACGACGGCTGGCTCAGGCCGGCCGTGACCACCGCAACGGTGAACGTCGTCATGACGCGCTCCCAGCGACTTCCAGGGCGGTCTGCTGGTTGGCCTGCTCCGCCGCGGCCAGCAGGCCGGCGTGGGTCGGGCCGTCCGGCACATGGCTCGGCCGCAGCGCGTCGAACTCCTTGCGCAGCACCGGAACCACCTCTTCGCCGAGCAGGTCGAGCTGCTCCAGCACGGTCTTCAGCGGGAGCCCGGCGTGGTCCATCAGGAACAGCTGGCGCTGGTAGTCACCGAAGTAGTCGCGGAACTTCAGCGTCTTCTCGATCACCTCGGCCGGGCTACCCACGGTCAGCGGGGTCATCTCGGTGAAGTCCTCCAGCGACGGGCCGTAGCCGTAGACCGGGGCGTGGTCGAAGTACGGCCGGAACTCCTTGACCGCGTCCTGGGAGTTCTTCCGCATGAACACCTGGCCGCCCAGACCGACGATGGCCTGGTCGGCGCTGCCGTGCCCGTAGTGCTCGAAGCGGGTGCGGTACAGCTCGATCAGCCGCTGGAAGTGCGACTTCGGCCAGAAGATGTGGTTGGCGAAGAAGCCGTCACCGTAATACGCGGCCTGCTCGGCGATCTCCGGGCTGCGGATGGAGCCGTGCCAGACGAACGGCGGGACCCCGTCCAGCGGGCGCGGGGTGGAGGTGAAGCCGCGCAGCGGGGTGCGGTACTTGCCCTGCCAGTCGACGACGTCCTCCCGCCACAGCCGGCGCAGCAGGTCGTAGTTCTCCACCGCGAGCTCGATGCCCTTGGTGATGTCCTTGCCGAACCAGGGATAGACCGGGCCGGTGTTGCCGCGGCCCATCATCAGGTCCACCCGACCGTCGGCCAGGTGCTGCAGCATCGCGTAGTCCTCGGCGATCTTCACCGGGTCGTTGGTGGTGATCAACGTGGTGGAGGTGGACAGCAGCAGCCGGTCGGTCTTGGCCGCGATGTAGCCGAGCATGGTGGTGGGTGACGAGGGCACGAACGGCGGATTGTGGTGCTCGCCGGTGGCGAACACGTCAAGCCCGACATCCTCGGCCTTCTGCGCGATGGTCACCATCGCCTTGATCCGCTCGGCCTCGGTGGGGGTCCGGCCGGTGGTCGGATCGGTGGTCACATCGCCGACGGTGAAGATTCCGAACTGCATGGCGCACTCCTCGATGTCGTTGCCAGCGTCGTTTCCAGCCACGATAGTTGAACGCTCAACTGGTTTCAGACGGTGTAACCAGTCCTGGTGCATCTTCATTCCCGCGCATGGAGTTCCTCCGAAACCGCTGGTCGGCGCCTTGCCAGCCGGCTGTCGTGAACCGTCATGTATCTGACCCGACGGGTGCGCAATCTGGTCGAGTGGGCGGGTCCACGGCACGAGCGGGCCGTCGACCGCACGATTCAAGGGGGCAATGAACGTGGAGGGCGTGAACATCTACCTGGGCGTCGGGATCGTGCTCGTCCTAGCGGCGGTCGTCGGCGGGATCAAAGGTCTGGGATTCCAGGTCGAACGACCGCGAAACCAGCGCGCCCGGATCGTCTTGCTCCTCCTCGGACTCGCATTTGGCGCGGCCGCGTACCTGGCTCCGCTGCCGGGTACAGCCAAGAAGGACCGTGATGAGGCACAGCAGGCATATCAGCAACAGGTGCTCGCCGCGTGCCAATCGGTCAAGGCGACCAAACATTCAGGGGACAACGCGCTTCAGATCGATGAAAACGGGCTGTTCAGAAGAGATCCGTTGGTACAACTGATGAACGGGCAGATCGCCTCAGACGAAGCAGTCCTGGCGGCGTTGTGGGCCCAGGATGAGCCCGCGGATCTCGGCGCCACGAAGGCTCAAGCAGAGGCTGCAGGCAGTGTCGTGATCGACGGAGCCAAGCGCGCGAGGGACGCAATTCAGGCTGCCCCCGATGCGCTCAGCCAGGACGACCTCAACGCGGTGATGGCTCAGTTTCCGGAATCGGCGACCGTCGCCGCCCAATTCGCCAGTGCGATGTCGCACCTCGCGGGCCAGTCCTGCGACATGAGCTAAACATCCCGGCTGAGCCATCGGCGCTGCCGCACACGTGCTCTGCACCAATCGCCACCAATCGCCACCAATCGCCGCCTCAGTGCTCACTGGCGTTCGCCCTGGGTGAACCCGATCGGCAGCGCGGAACAAACGACCCTGGTTCCGCCTTGAGTCAGTCACGCTCAACTCTTGACGTGTCCACTGAAGGGTGACCTACATGTCCGATATCCGCCGCCTGCCGGTGTTGTCGCTGACCGATGCCGTGGTGCTCCCCGGCATGGTCGTGCCGATCGAATTGGACGAGCCGGCGCAGGCGGCCATCGATGCCGCGCGCGCCGCCGCCTCCGATCACGGCGACAGCATCGAAAGCACCGATAAGGCTGATAAGGCTGATTCCATCGGTGAGCTGCTGATCGCCCCGCGACTGCAGGACCGGTACGCCGCGTACGGCGTCGTCGCCACCATCGAGCAGGTCGGCCGGATGGCCGGCGGTGCTCCCGCCGCGGTGCTGCGCGCCCACCGGCGCGCGCGGATCGGTACCGGCGTCTCCGGTCCCGGCGCTGCGCTGTGGGTGCAGGCCGAGCTCGTCGACGACGAGCCCGTCACCGATCGGGCGAAAGAGCTTGCCGCCGAATACAAGTCGTTGGTGATCGCGAACCTGCAGAAGCGCGACGCCTGGCAGGTCATCGACACCGTGGAGCGGATGACGGACCCGTCCGACCTGGCCGACTCGGCCGGTTGGGCGCCATACCTGACCGCCGAGCAGAAGCGTCAGGTGCTCGAGACCCCGGCCGTCGAGGGTCGCCTCGAGCTGCTGATCGGCTGGACCCGCGCGCACCTGGCGGAGATGGATGTCGCCGAGAAGATCGGCAAGGACGTCCGGGACGGCATGGAGAAGAACCAACGCGAGTTTCTGCTGCGTCAGCAACTGGCCGCGATCCGCAAGGAGCTCGGCGAGGGCGAACCGGACGGCGCAGACGACTTCCGCACCCGCGTCGAGCAGGCCGATCTGCCGGAGAAGGTCCGCGAGGCCGCGCTGCGTGAGGTCGGCCGGCTGGAGCGGGCCAGTGACCAGAGCCCGGAATCCGGCTGGATCCGGACCTGGCTGGACACCGTGCTGGAGATCCCCTGGCAGACCAGCACCGAGGACAAGACCGATGTGGCTGCTGCGCGCGAGGTGCTGGACGCCGATCACCACGGCCTTGACGACGTCAAGGACCGGATCGTGGAGTACTTGGCCGTGCGCAGCCGGCGGGCCCAGCGCGGCCTGCAGGTGGTCGGCGGCCGCGGCTCCGGCGCCGTGATGGTGCTGGTCGGACCGCCCGGTGTCGGCAAAACCTCGCTTGGCGAGAGCGTGGCGCGGGCCCTTGGCCGCAAGTTCGTCCGGGTCGCCCTTGGTGGCGTCAGGGACGAGGCGGAGATCCGCGGTCACCGGCGCACCTACGTCGGCGCCCTGCCCGGCCGCATCGTCCGCGCCGTCACCGAGGCAGGTTCGATGAACCCGGTGATGCTGCTCGACGAGATCGACAAGGTGGGGGCCGATTACCGCGGTGACCCCGCCGCCGCCCTGCTGGAGGTATTGGACCCGGCGCAGAACCACACCTTCCGGGACCACTACCTGGACATCGACCTGGACCTGTCGGACGTGCTGTTCCTGGCCACCGCCAACGTCATCGACACCATCCCGTCCGCCCTGCTGGACCGGATGGAACTGATCACCATGGACGGCTACACCGAGGACGACAAGGTCGCCATCGCACGCACCCACCTGCTGCCCCGGCAGCTGGAGCGAGCGGCGCTGGACGACTCCGAGGTCACCGTCACCGACGCCGCGCTGCACAAGATGGCCGCCGACTACACCAGGGAAGCCGGGGTACGGCAGCTGGAACGGTTGCTGGCCAAGGTGTTCCGCAAGGTGGCGACCAAACTGGCCGGCGCGGATGAGCAGCGGGTGACGGTGGACGAGCCGGATCTGCGCGAGCTGCTGGGCCGCCCGCGGTTCACCTCGGAGACCGCCGAGCGCACCGCGGTGCCCGGCGTGGCCACCGGTCTGGCGGTCACCGGACTGGGCGGCGACGTGCTGTTCATCGAGGCGAACGCCACCCCCGGTGATGCCGGCTTGACGTTGACCGGTCAGCTGGGCGACGTGATGAAGGAGTCGGCTCAGATCGCGCTGTCCTTCATCCGCTCGCATGCCGACGAACTCGGGGTCGATCCGGAGTCGCTGAACCGCAAGATCCACCTGCACGTGCCGGCCGGTGCCGTGCCCAAGGACGGACCGTCCGCGGGCGTCACGATGGTGACCGCGCTGGTGTCACTGGCCACCGGCCGGCCGGTGCGCTCGGACGTCGCGATGACCGGTGAGGTCACCCTCAACGGCCGGGTGCTGCCGATCGGTGGGGTCAAGCAGAAGCTGCTGGCCGCGCAGCGGGCGGGCGTCACGACCGTGTTCATCCCGGCGCGCAACGAGCCCGACCTGGACGACGTGCCCGGTGAAGTCCTGGCGGCGCTGACCGTGCACCCTGTCGCCGACGTCAGCCAGATATTGGCTGAGGCTTTCGCACCGGCGGCCGAGGAAGCTGACTCCGCGACGGCCGCACGGATTGCTGCGGCCTGACCCCGAATCAGCTCACGAACCCCTGGGTGATCACGACTTCGGGCCCTTTGATGTTGTGCCACAACATCAAAGGGCCCGAGTTGTTGATCATCCGGGTAGTCGGCCCGACTACCCGCGGTCCTGTCCGGTCGGCGCGGCGGCGCCGACCCGTAGGTGCTGGTCGAAGAATGCCAGGATGCGGCGCTTGGCGTCGGCGGCGGAGTCGTGGTGGTAGCCACCGAGTCCGGTGATCTTCATCAATGCCGCCGTCGGGGACGCCAGCGGCGGGCGGTTGATGAAGGCATGGGTGGCGTTCGGGTACTCCTTGACGTCAGCGGGCACCCCCGCCTTCTCCAGCGCCGCCGACACCTTCGCCGCCGCTCCCTTCAGGCCGCGGTCCTTGCCGCCGTAGCTGGCGACCATAGGGCACGCTCCGGCCAGGGTGGCGTCGATGTCCTCGGGCAACGGGCCGTAGTTGACGCCGGCCGCGCTGTACCCCGGCCGCCCGGCCAGCACCAGCGCGAAGGCGCCGCCCATGCAGTACCCGATGACCCCGACGGTGCCCGTGCAGTCCTCGCGGCCGGCCAGCCAGGACCGGGCCTCGTCGATCTGATCGAAGACCGGGCCGCGCTGTTGCACGAGCTGCTGGAAGGCGCCCTTGACGCACCTGATCATGCGCTTGCCGTGGTACATGTCCGGCATCACCGTGACGTAGCCGGCTGCAGCCAGCCAGTCGCACTGCTCGCGCATGTCGTCACCCAGCCCGAGTGCATCGTGGATGACGACAACACCCGGCCACGGCGCCGCACGGTCCGCGGTCGGCACCGGATCGACGAAGTACGCGCCCCGTTCGCTCGCCGGAGCGGAACCAGGGATGGTGATCATCGGCATCGGGCCAACGTACGTGACGCCCGGCGCGTTGCGCCCAGCGAACGGCACCCATGGTGACCAGCGGGCGATGGGCCGACCCGACAGGACGGACTGGACGGTTGTTCACCGATGGACTGTCGGTGTCCCCCGGCATGATCCGGGCATGGTCACTTTCACGATCGTCCCGTCCGGTGCGTACAGCCTGCGCGAGTCTGCCGAGTTCGGGTTCGGGCAGCGTTCGGCCGAGCGGTTCGACGGCGTTTTCCGCCTGGCGTTCTGTCTGGACGGCTACACCGATCAGGTCGGCGTGGAACTCCGGCAGGATCGCCGCGGGGTTCACGGGGTGGTGCACGGCTCGCCCGAGCACCGGGGACAGCCGGACGTCACCGCCGTCCGCGCCCAGGTCGCCAGGGTGCTGTCGCTGGACCACGACGCCCAGGGCTTCGCCGATGTCGGCCGCCGCGATCCGATCATCGGTCGGCTGCAACGCGTCGCCCCCGGGTTGCTGCCCCCGCTGTTCTATTCGCCGTATGAGGCGGCGGTCTGGTCGGTGCTCAGCGCGCGTCGCACCGGGCATCAGATGGCGGAGGTCCGTCGCCGACTGTCGTTCCAGCACGGCAGGGTCTTCGAACTCGCCGGTCAGCGGTCGGCGGCGTTGCCGACGCCGCAGCAACTCCTCGAGGTTCGCGAGTTCCCCGGCATCAATGCCGAGAAGATGGCCAGGATGCACGGCATCGCGCGGGCGGCGCTGGCGGGGCGACTGGACGCTGATCGGCTGAAGTCGCTCGGGCCGGACATCACCACGCAGGAGATGCAGCACCTGAAGGGGATCGGGCCGTTCTACGCGTCGCTGATCACCATCAGGGCAGTCGGGTTCGCGGACGTGCCACCCGTCGACGAGCCGATCGTCCGAGAGCTGGTCACCCGGCTGTACCGCCTCCCGCAACCCTGTACGCCGGAGCGTTTCCTGGAGATCGCCGACGCCTGGCGGCCGTATCGCACTTGGGCATCGGTGCTCATCCGAGCGGCGTCGTCCAGGCTCAGCGCCAACGATCAGTCGGCGATCGGGGCCTGACCGCCCCCGGTGTCCTGCGGGGTGTTCAACGGCGGGTTGTTCAACGGGGTTGTCAACGCGTGTCCAACGCGCGGTGTGCACGCGGGCCACCCGCCGTCGCATCGGACGCTGCTCGGGTGATTTGTCCGACGGCTCCCAGCATTTTCCAGCAGTCGGTGGGCAATCTGTGCGGGCCGCTGCCCCGAATCGAAGGCAGCTTCCCTGCACAGTCCGGCGACACCCGAGCCTTGAGGACCCCCATCGTCATGATCGTCCGCGCGCAGTCGGTCCGATTCCGGACGTTCGTGGCCGGGCAACGCATGCCCGCATCCCGGCCGGCGATCGCGGCCGACTCCACCGCACGGCCTTCGATCCTGCAGCGGCCACCGGAATGGCTATGGTGAGCTCCGGCGGGCAACCAGGCGAGGCGTCGAAGCTGTTGCCGCCCAACGGTTCCGATGGCGGCACGTCGGCCAACGTGCTCGGCTACCTGCTCGCCGGCCGGTCCCCGGCGGAGCGAGTCGCGTTCCTCGCGGAGCGGCACCGTGCCGAGTCCGTAGCGGTCGGACCCCGGGCGCGGATCTACCGGAATTACACCCGGCGATTGCGCGGCGGGTAGCTTCTGCGACCCGCCGGGGAGGTTTGCCGGCCGATCCGCCCGCCGGGTTAGGCTCGGACACATGTTCGATGACGGCTGGGACGCGGGCCTCGATGACGCCCAGCTCACGGCCGCGACCTACGACGACGGCCCCCTGGTGATCCTGGCCGGGGCGGGCACGGGCAAGACCCGCACGCTGACCGCCGGGTCGCCTCGTTGATCGATCGCGGCGTTCCCCCGGAGCGGGTGCTGCTGCTGACGTTCACCCGCCGTGCCGCCGACGACATGATCGCCCGCGCCGCGGCGATGTGCACCCGGCAGGACGCGGGCGGCGGGTGCAGGGCGGCACGTTCCACGCGGTCGCCCATCGATTGATCGCCGGCCACACCGCGTCGCTCGGCCTGCCGGACGCCGTCTCCGTGCTCGACAGGGCGGACTCCACCGACGCGATGGACCTGCTGCGGCACGATTTCGACCTGGCCGGCGGCCGCACCCGGGTCCCGAATGCGTCGACTTTGATCGACATCTATTCCCGCTCGGTCAACACCGGGCGGCCCGCCAGAAGCCTGGTCGCCACCGACTTCCCTTGGGTGGAGCCACATGTCGAGCAGGTGATGGCGCTGCTGCGCGGGTATGTGGTGCGCAAACGCGAGCGGGGTCTGCTGGATTTCGACGACCTGCTGCTGGCCTGGCGAAGCCTGCTGACCGACCCCGTTCTCGGTCCCGAATTGGCCGCCAGGTTGGACCATGTGTTGGTCGACGAATACCAGGACGTCAACCAGATCCAGGTCGACATCGTCCGCGCGCTGCGTCCGGACGGGCGCGGCCTGACGGTGGTCGGTGACGACGCACAGGCGGTGTACGGCTTCCGCGGCGCGGACAGCGCCCACCTCGTCGACCTGACGACCGCGTTCGAGGGCGTCAACGTCGTCCGGCTGGAGCGCAACTTCCGGTCGCGGCAACGGCTGCTGGACCTGGCCAACGGCGTCCGACCCGGCGCTGACGGGTTCAGGCTGGTGTTGCGGTCGGATCGTCCCGGCGGCCGCCGGCCGCGGCTGGTCCGTTGCCATGACGCACCCGCGGAGGCCAGGGCGGTGACCGATGCGGTGCTGGCCGCCGTCGAGGACGGCCGCCGGCTCCGCGATCAGGCCGTGCTGATGCGCACCGGCCACCACAGCGATCTGCTCGAGGTCGAACTCACCGCTCGCCGGGTGCCGTTCGTGAAGTTCGGTGGGCTGAAGTTCCTCGAAGCCGCGCACGTCAAGGACTTCGTGGCCGCGTTACGAGTGCTGGACAACCGCATCGACGAGGTCGCCTGGTTCCGGCTGCTGCGCCTGCACGACGGGATCGGGCCGTCCCGCGCCAGGAGCCTGCTGGGCACGCTCACCGGGAGCTCCACCGGCGATGCGACGCCCTCGGCGGACGAGGAGCTCGCCGTCGCGGCCGGCCGGGGTGCCTCGATCGCCGACCCTGCAGAGGATCCGACCCGAGCCGGTCATGCGGTTGCCGTCGCCGGTGCTCCCGCGATGTCCAGGGTCGCGCTGGCGGCCACCCTGGATGGGATCGCTGCGGCGCGCAGGATGACCCGGATCGGCGACCGCGCGGCGGCGTGCCTGGCCTGGCTGCGCCCGCTGCTGATCACCAGGTATCCGGACGCCGCGGTGCGGATCGCCGATCTGGAGCGGCTGGTCGCGGCCGCCGCCGTCGCCCCGGATCTGGCCGGCTTCGTGGCCGAGCTCACCCTCGATCCGCCGGCGTCGACCGGCGACCTCGCCGGGGCGCCGCACCTGGACGACGACTACCTCACGTTGTCGACGGTGCACTCGGCCAAGGGGCTGGAATGGCCGGTCGTGCACGTCATCCATCTGGTCGACGGCGCGTTCCCGGCCGACATGGCGCTGTCGCAGCCGGCGGGCCTGATCGAGGAGCAGCGGCTGTTCTACGTCGCCGTCACCCGGGCTGCTGACGAACTCTCGCTCTACGCGCCGCTGCGGATGCCGCACCACCGCCGCGGTCGCGACGACAAGCACAGCTTCGCCCCGCTGAGCCGGTTCCTGGACGACACCGCTCTGGCCACCGTCGAACTCCTCGACCTCACGCCGCCCCGTCAGGCTCCGGCGTCGCCGACCAGCCGTCCCAGGGTCGCCCTGCCCACCCTGGACGACCTCTGGGCCTGACGCCGCGGGACGGGTCTGAGAGACGGGTCAGAGGGTGGCCAGCCAGTCGGTGACCGCCGTGGCGATGGCACCGTCGGCGTTGCGGGGGTCGTGCCCGCCCGGTAGCCACACCTGGCTGACCGGCCCGGGAATCGCGCCGACGTGGGCTGCGAACTCGTCCGGCGAACCGAAGGGGTCGTTGCTCCCCGACACGAAGAGCACCGGCACCTTGATCGACCCGAAGTGCTCCACCCGCAGCTTTTCGTGCTGGCCCGGCGGGTGCAGGGGGTAGCTCAGCAGGATCAAGCCCGCCGCCGGCAATCCCTCGGCGACGGCCATGGAGCACATCCGGCCGCCGTAGGACCGGCCGCCCAGCACCAGTCGATCAGGCTTGATTCCGGCTCGCTCGACCAGCCCCGCGGCCTCGCCGACCAGGTGCGCGATAGCCACCGGTGCCCGGTCGGGCGCCCGGCGGCCGGCGATCCGATAGGGAAAGTCGACCCGCGCGCAGGGCAGCGGCGCCAGCGCCCGCTCGAGCGCGACCAGGGTGTGGTTGTCCCTGCTGGCGCCCGCGCCTGGGGTGAGCAGCACGGCTCCCGGCCGGTGTCGACGCCGGGCCGCTGGGGCCTTGGTTGCCTTCGTGCCCGTTGTGCCCGCGGTCGTGCCCGTTGTGCCCGCGGTTCCGTCCGGCTCAGTGCCGGGGCTGGTGCCGGCCGCTTGCATGCCCACTCTCGATCCGTCCGCCTCGTGGCCGGCTGGTGCGCGCCCCGGTGGCTCACCGCGTCCCTGTGCCGCCCGCCGGTACCAGCATGCCCGAGGGGCATCCGACGACTTCAGCCGCTGCGGGAGAGCACCCGTTGCGACATGCCGCCCACCGCTCAGCCGGCCGGGGCCGACCCAACGGTCGAGGTCGGGGCCGCGAGGGCCGGCGTCGATGACGGTACGGCCGGCAGTGCCGGTGCCGGTGCCGGCGCCGGTGCCGGTGCCGGTGCCGGTGCCGGTGCCACGGTCGTCACCGGATCGGCCGACGGGGTGCCCGCGGGAGCGGAGGAGCTGGCCGATGCCGCCGACGACGCTGCCGGAGCCACCGCGGACGGTAGTAGCTGGACGGCGGGCGCCGAGGTCGCGGGTGCTGTCGTCGCGTCCGGTACGGCAGCGGCCTGCGGCGCCGCCTGCGGGATCGCCGCCGCCTGCGCTGCGGACTGCACCTGACGGCAACCGAGGGACGGGTTGTTCCCGGGCGTCAGCCCGATCGCGTAGACACAGACCGAATTCGCGCCCGGCCGCAGTGGCAGCGAGCCGGAGAACCCGTGCTGCCCGCTCACGCCCAGCACCGAATTCACATCGGCCCTCGGCTGGTTCGCGGTCATCCGCACAGCGACGCCGTTGACGTAGACGTCCACCGGAATCGACCTGGCCGTCGCGGTCCGGTCGACCGCCCAGCCCGAGACTTTGACCACGCCGCCGGTCACCGCAGCGGAGTCGAAGCTGCCGGCAGGCGGGCTCACCTGCACCGACCGGCAACCGAGGGTCGGATTGTTGCCGGCAACGATGCCGATCGCGTAGGCGCAGATCGAATTCACGCCCGGACTCAACGCCACCGCGGCCACGAACCCGTGCCGCCCGCTCACCCCGAGCGCCGCATTCACATCCGCCCGCGGCTGGTTCGCCGACAGTCGCACCCCGCGACCGTTGACGTAAACATCCACCGGAATCGACCTGGCCGGCGCAGCCCGATCGACGGCCCAGCCCGCGACGTTCGCGACCCCGCCACTGACCGCAGCCGAGTCGAAACTGCCGAGCGGCACCCGCAACTGGACGGTCCGGCAACCCAACAAGGGATTGTTCCCAGCGAGCCCGATCGCGTACGCGCAGACCGAGTTGGCGCCCGGGCGCAACCCCACCGAGGCCACGAACCCGTGCCGCCCGCTGATCCGGTATGCCGCATTCACATCCGCCCGCAGATTGTTCGCCGACACCCGCACGCCCACACCGTTGACGTACACGTCGACCGGAATCGACCTGGCCGGCGCAGCACGGTCGAAGGCCCAACCCGCGACGTTCACCACCCCACCGCTGACCGCAGCGGAATCGAAGCTGCCGACGGGCAGGTCGTACTGGACGGTGCGGCAGCCCAACAGGACGTTGTTGCCGGCGGCAACCCCGATGGCGTAGGCACAGATGTTGTTCGAACCCGGCTGCAGCGGCACCGTGACGCCGAATCCATGGCCGCCGGTGACGCCGTACGCGGCATTCACGTCAGGGCGCGACCGGTTCGCCACGAAGGGATAGCCGACGGAATTCACGTACACATGCGTCTGGATGGACCCGCCAGGCGAACCGGGGTCCAGGGCCCAGCCAGCAACGCTGGCAGTGGCGCCGGAGACGGTCACGGCATCCAGGCTGCCGAACGGTGCGGCCGGCGGCGGGGGTGTGGCGGACGGCGATCCGGTCAGCCCGAGAATCCTCGCGCAGGCCCACGGACCCCAGCCCCGCTGCTGCCACAGCCGCAATGCCAAGGCGTCCTGAGTTGCCGGGCTGGCGTCGTTCGGGTATCCGCTACCACCGACGCTCCGCCACGTCCCGAGATCGAACTGATATGCCCCGAAATATCCGTTTCCGGTGTTGATGGCGTAATTGTTCCCGGACTCGCAAACGCGCAGTCGGTACCAGTCGTCCGCCGAAGGATCGGCCGCCGCACTCGTCCCGATACCGGACAAAGTAATCCCGGCAAACGCCAGCAATGCGGTGAGGAAAATCGCCAGAGTAGACCGGCCAGAGCGGAATTCACGCACATGTGTTCGAATCAGGCGGCCAGCGTCGAGTTCGGGCACAGTTGCATCCAATTCTGTGAGAATCCTTTGGCGGCTAACTCGGGGTGCGGATCTCAGCTGTGACAGCTGGTGCGCGAACATGCAGCGAATACCGACGCCCGTCCGGAATTTCACCGGCACCTGACGATAAGCCACGAAGCCGGATATCGGCAGGTTTGTCACCCGAAGGAAGTCTCGTTACCCCACCGTTATCTGCGCTCCGCGAAGAAAATAGCAATCAGACACCGCGCGGACGAGAATTGCCCCGGCCGGTGACACGCAGCGTCACATTTCGAAGAGATGAAATCGACATAGGGGTGCGCACATCGGGGTCCGCCCACGATCGGACCGGTGGCTCCCAGGTGTGTGGACTAGCCTCGGGCTCCCCGCTGGTCAGGCTCGGCGGCACGGCAGCATGGGCGGTCCGCCGAGCCGGCCTGGCGGGGCGTCAACCGTCCGAGCCGATCGGGCGCCCGAGACCGGACCAGCGTCCGGCCCGGACGTTCGGCGAATCACCCGCGATCAGCGCCGCCGCCCGCCGGAGGGCGCGGCACTGCCGAACGTGCCAGTCCCTACTGACAGGTCCCCCCTAAGGACCGCGAGGAAGAGCCGAATGAGCCCGCGCCAGCACAAGTTCCTGTTGGACGAGTCGGAGATGCCGACCCGGTGGTACAACATCATCCCCGACCTGCCTGCTCCGCCACCCCCGCCGCTGCATCCCGGTACCCATCAGCCGGTGGGCCCTGACGACCTCGCCCCGCTCTTCCCGATGGAGCTGATCCTGCAGGAGGTCTCCACCGACAGCTACATCGACATCCCCGATGACGTGCAGGACGTCTACCGGCTGTGGCGACCGTCACCGCTCTACCGGGCGCACCGGCTGGAGCAGGCCATCGGCACGCCGGCCCGGATCTACTACAAGTACGAGGGCGTCTCGCCCGCGGGCTCGCACAAGCCGAACACCGCCGTACCGCAGGCCTACTACAACGCCAAGGCGGGCGTCCGCAAGCTGACCACCGAGACCGGCGCGGGACAGTGGGGCACCGCGCTGGCCTTCGCCTGCGCGCTGTTCGGGGTGGAGTGCGAGGTGTGGCAGGTCGGCGCGTCCTACGACGCCAAGCCGTACCGGCGGACGCTCATCGAGACGTTCGGCGGAACCGTCCATCGATCCCCGTCCCAGCTGACGTCGGCGGGCCGCACGTTCCCGGCCGACCACACCGGCTCGCTCGGCATCGCGATCTCCGAGGCGGTCGAGATGGCCGCCGCCGATCCGGACACGAATTACGCGCTCGGTTCGGTGCTGAACCACGTCCTGATGCACCAGACGATCATCGGCGAGGAAGCGCTGCTGCAGTTGGCGAAGGCCGGCGAAAGTGGCGCCGACCTGGTGGTCGGCTGCACCGGTGGCGGCTCCAACTTCGGCGGCCTGGCGTTTCCCTTCATTCGGGAGAAGCTCGCCGGACGCCAATCGCCGGTGATCCGGGCCGTGGAACCCGCGTCCTGCCCGTCGCTGACCCGCGGGGAATACCGGTACGACTTCGGCGACACCGCGGGCTTCACCCCGCTGATGAAGATGCATACCCTGGGGCACGATTTCGTCCCCGACCCGATCCATGCCGGTGGTCTGCGCTATCACGGGATGGCGCCGCTGATCTCGCACATCTACGAATTGGGGTTGCTGGAGGCGGTCGCTATCGACCAGACCGAATGCTTCAGCGCGGCGCTGACGTTCGCCCGCTCCGAGGGGATCGTCCCGGCACCGGAACCGACCCACGCGCTGGCCGAGACGATCCGCGAAGCAATTGCCTGCCGCGAATCGGGCGAGGACAAGGTCATCGTCACCGCGCTGTGCGGTCACGGCTTACTGGATCTGGCGGCCTACCAGGACTTCCTGTCGGGCGAGATGGTCGACTCCGGACTGTCGGACACTGATTTGGCGGCAGCCCTGGCGACAATTCCGGTGGTGGCCGGCTGACCATGACCTCCGGGCCTCCTGGTATCGCCGGCGGTGAGAACCTCAGCACCGCAACATCCCCCGCGACCGACCAGGCCGGCGAGGTGGCAAGCGGCCTGGCCGCCGAAGTGGCGGCGGCCCGGTCCTTGGCGACCTCGCTGGGACTGGAGCCGTTACCGCACGAGGGTGGCTTGTTTCGCCGCACCTTCACCGGCGAGGGCGCCACCGCGATTTACTTCATGCTGATCGGGGGCGATTTCTCAGCGCTGCATCGACTGACCAGTGACGAGATTTATTGCCACCACGCGGGTGCGCCGCTGCGGATGCTGGTGATCGACCCTGCTGGTTCGGCGCGGGAGGTTCTCATCGGACCCGACGTGCTCGCCGGGCAGCATCCGCAATTCGTCGTCCCGGCAGGTTGCTGGCAGGGTTCCTCCACCGATGGACCCTGGAGCCTGGTGTCGACCGTGGTGGTGCCGGGTTTCGACTGGCGGGACTTCACCCTGGGCGACCGGGACCAGCTCGAGCGGTTGAGTCCCGGCTCGGCAGGACGTATCCGGCAGCTGACCCGGCGAAACATCCAGCAGGGATGAGGCTCTCGTCAGGGTGATGGCGGGAACCAGCCGGCTCTGGACAGCTGGCCGGGTACCTGATGCCCCACCGCCGCGGTGAGCTCGGGGATGATGTCGTGCAGCCGGAGCGGGTCGATGCCGGTGCTGACGCCGCTGCGGTGTAGCAGGTACAGCAGATCCTCGGTGGCCAGGTTCCCGGTCGCGGCGGGCGCGAAGGGGCACCCACCGATCCCGCCGACGCTGGCGTCCAGCGCCGCTGCCCCGCGCTGCAGAGCCGCAAAGGCGTTCGCGTACCCGGTGTTTCGGGTGTTGTGGAAATGCCAGCGCAGCGGCAACCCGGGAGCGACGCTCTCGGCCACGTCGGCCAGCGCCTCGACCTGGCCCGGAACGCCCACACCGATCGTGTCGGCCAGTGCGATCTCATCGGGACCGGCGTCGACGCATCGCGCGAGGATGTGCTGAACGGCGTCAGGTGTCACCTCGCCCTCGAAGGGGCAGCCGAAGGCCGCCGCGATCGTCACGGTGGTGCGCAGTCCCGCTTCCTTGGCCCGGCCCGCCAGAGCCGACCACGACCTGATCGCGTCCGCGACCGACATGCCCTGATTCCGCCGGCTGAAGGTTTCGGTGGCGACCACCACGACGTTCGCCTCGTCCATGCCGGCCGCGATGGCGCGGTCCAGACCGCGCTCGTTCAGGACCAGTCCGATCCAGGACACCTCACCCCTGGGCAGCGCCGCCGCGACCGCCTCGGCGTCGGCCATCTGCGGAACGAGCCGCGGGTGCACGAAACTCGTCGCCTCAATTCGCCGGGCACCGGCAGCGACAAGCCCGGTGATCAACCGGAGCTTGGCCGCCGTCGGCAGCACCGCTGACTCGTTCTGCAGACCGTCGCGCGGAGCGACCTCGACCACCTCGACGGCACGCGGGACCGGAGCGGGCCGGACCGCGGCATCGGGCTCCACTCCGCTCTTCCCGCTGGGACTGACGCCCATCACACGCTCCATTGTGTGCAATCCGAAGACTCTTCATTTCCGCTGTCACCGTTCAGGTTGCAAGCCTTGCACAGTCCGCCCGGCCGGGGCTAGGTTGCATGCAATCCACAGGAGGACGTCACGTGCCGCAAGCCGCAGAGAACGCCGCCTCGGTGCTGCGCGACCTGATTCTCAGCGGCGAGTTGGAGTCCGGGACCAGGTTGGGCGAGGCGGAACTGGCCAGCCGGCTGCAGGTGAGCCGGACCCCGATCCGGGAAGCTCTGCCCCGGCTCGCGGCCGAAGGCCTGGTCGAGATCATCCCGAACCGCGGTGCCCGGGTGATCCAGTGGACGCCGGACGACCTCGCGCAGATCTTCGAGGTACGGCTCCGCCTGGAACCGTACGCGGTCAGCCTTGCCGTTCCGCGGTTGAGCGAAGCCCAGCTGGACGAACTCGACGATCTCGCCACCCGCATGCAGGCGCTGGGAAACCGTGGCCGGACAAAGGCTCTCGACGGGATCTTCGAGTTGAACCGACGGTTCCACGGGTTGCTGATCGAGCAGGCGGGCAATCCCGCGCTCGCCTCCGCCCTGCTGGCCGTGACCCACGCCTCCGTGGTCAACCTCAACCTGCGGCACTACGGCCCGGCGGCGTTGGCCCGCAGCCTGGCGCATCACCGGGAGATCGTGGCCGCGGCGCGAGCGGGTGCACCGGATTGGGCGGCCAGCGTGATGACCTCCCACCTGCACAATGCCCGGGCAACCATGCTGACCCCGCACCACCCGCCGCTGCGGCCGCCGGTCACCGGAGCGCCGCGGCAAGGACGTCCGGTGAGCACCGTGCCCGACCCCCGGCCCCGGAGGGCACCACCCGACACGGGCAGCACGCCCGGCCTACCGCTGGACGACCTCCGCGTCGTCGAATTGGGGCAACTGCTGGCCGGCCCGTTCTGCGGGCAGTTGCTCGGCGACTTCGGTGCCGAGGTGATCAAGGTCGAGGATCCGGGCCGCGGCGACCCGATGCGTCAGTGGGGACGGGAGAAGCCGCACGGAAAGTCCTTGTGGTGGCCGGTTGTCGCGCGCAACAAGAAGTCGGTGACGTGCAATCTGCGCTCGCCCGACGGCCAGGCGCTGCTGCGCAGGCTGATCGACAAGGCCGACATCCTGGTGGAGAACTTCCGACCCGGCACCCTGGAACGGTGGGGCCTGTCGCCGGACGAACTGTGGAAGACCAACCCGGGGCTGATCGTCACCAGGGTCACCGGCTACGGGCAGACCGGCCCGTACGCATCCCGGGCCGGCTTCGGCTCCATCGGTGAGGCGATGGGTGGAATCCGTTACGTCACCGGCAGTCCCGATCAACCGCCGGCCCGGGCCGGGATCTCCCTCGGCGACTCACTGGCTGCCACCTTCGCCTGCCTCGGCACGCTGGTCGCGGTGCACGACCGGACCCGCACCGGGCGGGGCCAGGTGGTGGACTCGGCGATCTACGAGGCCGTACTGGCGATGATGGAATCATTGCTGCCGGAATGGGCCGTGGCCGGGTACCAGCGCGAGCGCACCGGCGCTGTGCTGCCGAACGTCTCGCCCAGCAACGTCTACCCCACCAGCGACGGCGATCTCGTGCTGATCGCCGCCAACCAGGATTCGGTCTTCGGCAGGCTCGCCGGGGTGATGGGCCAACCGGAATTGGCGGCCGACCCGCGGTATGCCACGCACTCCGCGCGCGGGGCGACCATGGAGGAACTGGACGGACTCATCGCCACCTGGACGGTCACCCTGACCGCCGAAGAATTGCTGGACCTGCTGCACGAGGGTGGCGTGCCGGCCGGCCGAATCTACCGGGCCAGGGACATGTTCGCCGATCCGCATTTCGCGGCCCGCGAGGCGATCGTCCGGGTCGTCCATCCAGAGCTCGGCGAGCTGCCGATGCAGAACGTGATGCCGCGACTGTCCCGCTCCCCCGGCAAGGTCCGGTCCGCCGGACCGGCGCTGGGTGAGCACAACACCGACGTCTGGCACGGCCTGCTCGGCCTGTCGCCGGCGGAGATGTCCCAGTACCAGCGCGATCTCGTGATCTGAGCGCCGCCCGGCGGCACCGACCTGGAGGACCCATGAGTTATCGGCTTGGCGTTGACGTCGGCGGCACCTTCACCGACGTGCTGCTGGTGGATTCGCAGAGCGGCACCACCTGGCGGGCGAAAACCGCCTCCACGCCGCAGGATCAGTCCGTCGGCGTGCTGCACGGCATCGAGAAGGTCTGCCAGATAGCCGGAATCGCGCACGGCGACATCGGCGAGGTGCTGCACGGCACCACCATCGGGACGAACGCGATCCTGGAGGGCAAGGGCGCCAAGGTCGGTCTGGTCACCACCGCGGGGTTCCGGCAGGTGCTGCAGATCGCCCGATCGTTCGTGCCCGGCGGCCTCGCGGGCTGGATCATCTGGCCCAAGCCCGAGCCGCTGGCCGCGCTGGAGAACACCATCGAGGTGCCCGAGCGGATCGCCAGCGACGGCTCGGTGATCACCCCGCTGGACGAGCAGGCCACCAGGGTGCAACTGCGCCGGCTGAAGGCGAACGGCATCGAGGCGCTGGCCATCTCGCTGATCAACGCCTTCGCCAACGGCGAGCACGAGCAGCGGATCGCGCGAGATCGCCGCGGAGGAACTGCCCGGCATCCCGATTTCCTGCTCGAGCGTGGTGCTGCCGGAGATGCGCGAGTACGAGAGAGCGCTCACCACCGTCGCGAACAGCTACGTGCAGCCGCAGGTGGCCCGGTACATCCGGAATCTGTCCCAGCAGTTCCGCGACCAGGGCGTGGCCGCGGGACTGTCGATCCTGCGCAGCGACGGCGGGCTGGCCAGCACCGAGATCGCCGCCGATTCGCCGGTCACCATGCTGCTGTCCGGGCCGGCGGGTGGGGTGACCGGCGCGGTCTGGGTCGCCGGGCAGACCGGTCACCGGGACCTCTTGACCTTCGACATGGGCGGCACCTCCACCGATGTCGCGCTGGTGCAGAACCTCACCCCGCGGACCGGCCGGGAGACCAAGGTCGGCGACCTGACCGTGCGCGCCTCCTCCGTCGACGTCCGGACGGTCGGCGCGGGCGGTGGTTCGATCGCGCACGTGCCGCAGTTGACCAAGGCGCTGCGGGTGGGCCCGCAGTCGGCGGGCGCGGTGCCCGGTCCGGCCGCTTACGGTCTGGGCGGTACCGAGCCGACCGTCACCGACGCCAACGTGGTGTTGGGCTACCTGCCGACCTCGCTGGCCGGCGGCGAGATCACCCTGGACCCGGCCGCCTCCCGCGCCGCCGTGCAGACCATCGCCGACGCGATGGGGCTGGAGAGCGCCGAGGTCGCGGCGGCCGGGATCATCGACATCGTCAACGAGAACATGTTGGGCGGCCTGCGACTGGTCAGCGTGCAGCAGGGTTTCGACCCGCGGCAATTCGCGCTGGTCGCCTTCGGCGGCGCGGGACCGTTGCACGCCAACGCCATCGGCAAGCTGACCGGCGCCTGGCCGGTGATCGTGCCGCCGTCACCCGGGGTGCTGTGCGCGCTGGGCGATGCCACCACGTCGCTGCGGGACGAATCGGCCCGCACCATTCTCCGCCGGTTCTCCGACCTGTCCGGCGGCGAGCTGCACGAGATCCTGCGGTCGCTGTCCGCCGCGTCCGCCGACCGGCTGCTCCGGCAGGGCGTCGACGCCGACCATCAGGACATCCGCTACGAAGTCGACATCCGTTACTTCGGCCAGGGTTTCGAGATACCCATCACCATCGACCCGGCGTGGCTGGACGATCTGGACAAGCTCCCCGACCGACTGGGATCGGCGTTCGACACCGAGCACGAGCGGCTGTTCTCCTTCCTGCTCGGCACCGACCACGAGCTCGTCAATGCTCGCGCATCGGTCAACGGGCCGCGCCCGGAGGTGGCCGCGATCGCCCTCGACAAGGGCGACGGCGACCCAGCGGCGGCACGCACCGGTACCTCAAAGGTGTTCGTGGACGGCGCCTTCGCCCAGGCCGACGTCTACGACCGGCTCGCGCTGCGGGCGGGCGATGTCATCGACGGGCCCGGCCATCGTCGTGGAGATGGACTCCACCACCTTGATCCTTCCCGGGCATGCCGCCACCACCCACGAGTCCGGCTGCCTGTTGATCCGTCCCGTCGGCCAGGAGGGCTGAACCATGGCGCATGTCGTCGAGACGAACACCACGACGCTGGACCCGGCGGACGTCGATCCGGTCACCCTGGACCTGATCGAGAACGGTCTGCGCAACGCCCGCTACGAGATGGACGAGGTGCTGTTCCGCACCGCACTGTCCCGGGTATCCGCGAGCAGCACGACGAGTTCCCGCTCATCGCCGATCCCAGCGGGAAGATGGTCGTCGGCCAGTTCGGGCTGTCCATTCCCGATTTCCTGGACGGCTTCGACGGCGAGATCGGTGAGGGCGACGTACTTCTCACCTCCGACCCCTATGCCTGCGGCGCGGCGATCAGCCACGCCAACGACTGGCTGGTGGTCACCCCGATTTTCGTGGACGGCCGGCTGGTCGGCTGGGCCTCGATGTTCGGGCACATGTCCGACGTCGGCGGCAAGACCCCGTCGTCATGCCCACCGACGCCAGGACCATCTACGAGGAGGGCGTGGTCATCCCGCCGTTCAAGCTGTACGAGGCGGGCAGATCAACGAGGACGCGCTGCGGATCATCCTGAACCAGGTGCGGGTGCCGGACTGGAACCGGGCCGACCTCAACGGCCTGGTCGCGGCCTGCCGCACCGCTGGGCGGGTGCAGGAGATGTGCGCGCGGTTCGGCGTCGCCACCTATCTCAGCGCGCTGGACTCGCTGCTGGCCCGGAACTACGAGGCCATGAAGACGTTGCTGCACCTGGTCTTCGAGGAAGGCCGCACACTGTCGTTCACCGACTACATCTGTGATGACGGCGTCGGCTACGGGCCGTACGAGCTGAAGCTCTCGCTGACCCGCACCGGCGACAAGGTGCTGCTGGACTTCACCGGCTCGTCACCGCAGGCCAAGGGGCCGATCAACTACTACATCAACGAGAACCTGGTGCGGATGTTCTTCGGGATCTACATGATCACCGTCGCCGACCCGCAGATCCTCTGGAACGACGGCTTCTACCCGCTGGTCGACGTCACCATTCCGGACGGATCGTTCTGGAAGCCCAAGCATCCCGCCGCGCTGAACGCCCGCAACCACGGCATCGGCCGGGTGTTCGACCTCTTCGGCGGCCTGCTCGGACAGACGAACCCGGCGCTCCTCAACGCCGCCGGGTTCTCCTCCTCGCCGCACTTCATGTACTCCGGCAACTACTCCGGCGGCGACCGCAAGGGCGAATGGTTCCAGCTCTATTCCATCGGCTTCGGCGGAATCCCGGGCCGGCCGCTCGGCGACGGTCCCGACGGCTATTCGTTGTGGCCCAGCTTCGTCAACATTCCCTGCGAATTCCTCGAGTCGTACTACCCGCTGCGGATCGAGCGGTGGGAGACCGTCACCGACACCGGCGGCGCGGGCCTGCACCGCGGCGGCAACGGGGTGGACGTCTCGTACCGATTCCTGGAACCGGGCACGATCGCCATCCACGACGACCGTTGGCTGACCTACCCCTGGGGCGTCAACGGCGGCGAGCCGGGCGCCCGCGGCCGCAAGTGGATCGACCGCGCGGACGGCAGCATGGAGGTCCTGCCCAGCAAGTGCCACGACATTCCGGTCAACCCCGATGACGTGCTGCACTTCGTCACCTGGGGTGGTGGCGGGTGGGGTGACGGCCTGGAGCGCGATCCGGCGCTGGTGGCCCTCGAGGTACGCCGCGGTCTGGTGAGCGCGGACGGCGCGCGTCGCTACGGTGTGGTGGTGGCCGAGGACGGCACCCTCGACGACGCGGCGACTGCCGACCTGCGGGCGAGTCTGCTCGGCGCCCGCGACGGCGCACTGCCGGTGTTCAACATGGGTCCGCCATTGCCGAACTGCTGGCCCGGTGCGAGGCGGAGACCGGACTGCCGGCGCCGAAGACCCCCGTCTGGACATGACGGCGCCGGCGTTCGGCGGTCGGCTGGGTTGGGGTCAGCGCCCGGCGTTGATCCTGGTCGACCTGATGCGCGCGTACTTCACCCGCGGCAGCCCACTGGATCTCGGCTCGTCGGCCGTCGTCGAGGCCCGGCCACGCTGCTGGAATCCGCTCGCCGGCAGGGGATCCCGGTGATCCATACCGCGGTGCACTACCGCGCGGGAGCGCCGGACGGCGGCCTGTTCGTCCGGAAGATCAGCGCGTTGGCGCTGCTGTCCGACGACGCGGCCGGCAATCTGCGGGAGTTGATGCCGGCCGTCGCGCCGCTGCCGACCGAGACGGTGATCGTCAAGCAGTACGCGTCGGCGTTCTTCGGCACCTCGCTGGCGGCCACCCTCACTTCCTCGGGCGTGGACACCGCGGTGATCGCCGGCGTCACCACCTCCGGGTGCATCCGGGCGACCGCGACGGATGCGCTGCAGTACGGATTCCGACCACTCGTGGTGCGCGACGCCTGCGCGGACCGTACGGCCGACTACCACGACTCGAACCTGCGTGACCTCGGCGCCAAGTATGCCGACATCATCGACATGGCAGAGGTTCTCGCCCACTTCGCCGGCGGCTAGCCGGAGACGGTCGCCCGGTGTCCGGCGTTCCGGGCCGCGTCACTCGGCGCAGTGGGGGTGACTACCGAACGAACCCGGGCAGACCTGGACGGACCGGGCATCCTGCTGACCTCGACGGTCACCGCCGCGCCCGGCGGAGTACCTGCCAGTGCTTCTCAGGGCGGCGTGCTGCCAGGCGTCAGGCTCGCCCTCATCGCGTGTTCACGTGTGGTCGCCACCATGCTCGGCGTCGTCTCGTCCTGCCGGCACGGTTCGTGTCATGTCAGGATCACCCCATGGATGGATCCGACCTGGCGAGCCTTCTTGCGTCGTGCTCCAACGCCGGCCGGTGGGGTCCGGATGACGAACTCGGCACCTTGAACCTGATCACCCCGGAGGTGCGTCGGCGGGCTGCATCGCTGGTCCGGGAAGGGATTTCCGTCTCGATGGCAGCGGAGTTGAACCTGCATTCCAGCCCGTTCAGCGACAGTCTCCGTACTCATGAGGTCGACGTGGATCCAGCTGCGCCGATCGCGGTTGCCGATACCGTCACGCTCGGGATCCACGGCTGGGGAACGCATCTCGACGCTCTCGGGCACATCTACAACGACGGGGTCGGGTACAACGGGCGAATGCGGGCCGATGTCTTCGACACAGCGGGGCTCTCCCGCAACGCGATCACCGCGATGCGAGACGGCATCCTCACCCGCGGCGTACTGCTGGATGTCGCGGCCGCGCTGGGTGTGTCCTGGCTTCCCGCCGATCACGTCGTCACAGCTGAAGAACTGGAGCGAGCCGAACGGGCTGCCGGGGTGCGCGTCGAGTCCGGTGACGCGGTGTTCGTCCGCACCGGCCTGGCCGAGCGGATCCGCTCCGGTTCCGCCGGCGACACCGACAACCGCGCCGGTCTCGGGGTGGCGGCCGTCGTCTGGCTCCGCCACCGCGACGCTGCCGTTTTCGGCGGCGACTGCGTGGATCGGCTGCCGTCGCCGGATCCGGCCCTGCCGTTACCGCTGCACCAGATCGGCATCGCGACAATGGGTCTCGTGCTGTTGGACTGGCCCGACCTCGAGCGGCTCACCGCAGCCTGCGCCCGTTACCGCCGTCATGAGTTCCTGCTCACTGTTGCACCCTTACCGATCGCCGGCGGCACCGGCAGCCCGGTAAACCCCATCGCGACTTTCTAGCGCGTCCGAGCGACCGCCGAGCGGGCCGCGCTCTCGCATTGCGTCTTCTTGACGGCCGT
Source organism: uncultured Actinomycetota bacterium (assembly GCA_963709895.1). Taxonomy (GTDB): domain Bacteria; phylum Actinomycetota; class Actinomycetes; order Mycobacteriales; family Nakamurellaceae; genus Nakamurella. The sequence goes on from CAVPYD010000031.1 coordinate 586,247, forward strand.
CACGTGATCGCACTATGCTGACGCGGTCGCCGACAGAACGGGGTGCCGTGAACAGCCCGAACATTCGCCCGCTCGAAGAGGGCATCGAGACAGACCTGCGTGGGCTCAACTACGGCAGCTACCTGCAGCTCGACCAGTTGCTCAGCGCGCAGGTCCCGCTCTCGGACCGGCACGACGAGATGCTGTTCATCATCCAGCACCAGACCACCGAGCTCTGGATGAAGCTGGTCATCCACGAACTGCGCTCCGCCATGACGTTGATGGCGGCGGACGAGCTGGGGCCCGCACTGAAACGGCTGGCCCGGGTCAAGCACATCCAGAAGCAGATGACCGACCAATGGTCCGTGCTGGCCACCCTCACCCCCAGCGAGTACGCCCAGTTCCGCCATCTGCTCGGGAAGTCCTCGGGATTCCAGTCGGCGCAGTACCGGCTGCTGGAGTTCCTGCTGGGCAACAAGAATGCCGCGATGATCGCGGTGTTCGGCCACGACCCGGCGTCCAGGCCGAACTGCGGCAGGCGCTGGAGGCGCCCAGCCTGTACGACGAGTTCCTGTTGTTCCTGGCCCGGCGCGGTTACCCGATTCCCGCCGAGTTGATCGACCGCGACTGGACTCAGCCGCATTCGTTGAACGAGGAACTGGTCCACGTCTTCGCCGCGGTGTACGAAAAGCCCGAAGAGCAATGGGATGTCTACGAGACCTGCGAAGAACTGGTCGACATCGAGGACACCTTCCAGACCTGGCGGTTCCGGCACCTGAAGACGGTGGAGCGGATCATCGGCTACAAGAAGGGCACCGGCGGATCCTCCGGAGTCGCGTTCCTGCAGCGAGCCCTGTCGTTGACCTTCTTCCCCGAACTGTTCGCCGTCCGCACCGACATCGGCCGCTGACCTTCGCTTCGCAACCGCCCTCACCAGTCATGTGTTTGCCACCGGTGCCCGTCCGCACCGGGCCAGAAAGGAACACCGCGTCGATGTCCACCGCCGTGACCGCCTTCGATCGCGACCGCGCCGTGGCGCTGGACGCCGCCGACCCGCTGGCGCATTTCCGCGATCGCTATCTGCCGCCATCTGCCGATGTGGTGGCCTATCTCGACGGCAATTCCCTTGGTCGCCCGCTGGCCTCGATCGGTGCTGTCTGGTCGTCGTTCGCCGCCGACCAGTGGGCGGACCGGCTGATCAGGGGATGGTCCGAGGGCTGGATGGAGTTGCCGGAGATCGTCGGTGACGAACTCGCCGCCGCCGCGCTCGGTGCCGCGCCCGGCCAGACGGTCATCGCCGATTCGACGACCGTGAACTTCTACAAGGCGATGCGGGCGGCGGTCAATCTCCGTCCCGAGCGGCGGCGCGTCATCCTCGACCGGGACAACTTCCCCACCAACCGCTACGTGGTGGAATCGCTGGCCAAGGACCTGGACCTCGAATTGGTCTGGTTGCAGCCGTCGCCGGATTCCGGCGTCACCGCCGACGATGGTCGCGGCGGAGGTCGACGAACGCACCGCGGTGGTGACCTTGAGCCACATCGCCTACCAGTCGGGCTATCTCACGGACATGCGGTCGATCACCGAGATCGCCCACACCGCAGGTGCTCTCGTGGTCTGGGACCTGTGTCACTCGGTGGGTTCGACCGAGATCCAGCTCGACGAGTGCGACGTCGACTTCGCGGTCGGCTGCACGTACAAGTTCGTCGGCGCCGGGCCGGGTGCGCCGGCGTTCGGGTACGTCAACCGACGCCACCACGACGTGCTCGACCAGCCGATCTGGGGCTGGCTCGGCCGGGCGGACTCCTTCGAAATGGAGCAGGGCTATCTCCCGGCGCACGGCATCCGCCGCATGCTGTCCGGCACCCCGCCGATTCCGGCCATTCTCGCGGTCCGCGAAGGCGCGGCGGTGATCGCCGAGGCCGGTATCGGCGCGATCCGCGCGAAGGCGGTCGCGCTGACCGACATGGTCGTCGCGCTCACCGATGAATGGCTCGTCCCGCAGGGCTTCTCGCTCGGTTCGCCACGGGACAGCGCTCTCCGCGGCGGGCACGTCAGTGTGAACAGGGCCGATGCCAGGGACGTCTGCGCACGCCTGATCGACGCCGGTGTGCTGCCGGATTTCCGCGCCCCGTCGAGCATCCGGATCGGATTGTCGCCGCTGCCAACGAGTTTCGCCGAGGTCTGGGACGCGATGGATCGGATGCGCGAGCTGACCCGGTGATGGTCGGCGCCACCGGCTCCGCCGTGCTGCCACCCGAGCGCGCGGGTTCGCCCGGCTCGCTGATCGTCTCGTTCGCCGGCAGCTACCTGCGCGAATTGGGTGGCTGGATCTCGGTTGCGGACCTCATCCGCTGCCTGACACGCCGTCGACGTCGGGGAATCGTCGGTCCGGCAGGCTTTGATGCGGTTGAAATCCCGGGGATTCCTTGCCGCGGAACGCCGATCGGGCGACGCGGGCTACGCGCTGACCGGGGCCGGCGTGCACGACCTGGAGACCGGCGACCGGCGGATCTTCCGGCACGGCCAGGCCGGCGACGCCGACGGCTGGGTGCTGGCCGTCTTCTCCGTGCCGGAGACCGATCGCCACTTGCGGCATCGGCTCCGCACCGAGCTGTCCTGGTTGGGCTTCGGCACGGTCAGCCCGGGGGTATGGGTGGCTCCCGCGCCGCTGGCCGGCCCAGCCCGCGACCTGCTGGCGGATGCGGGCCTGGACCGGTACGTCACCTGGTTCCAGGCGCACCATCTCGGTGCCGTCGATGTGGCCGCCTGGTGGGACCTGAGCGGACTGGAGGGCCAGTACGCGGAGTTCCTGTCCCGCTGGCGCAGTCCGGATGACGGCGGAGACCGACCGACCGACGAGTTGGCATTCGCGAGCTACCTGCGGCTGATCGACGCGTGGCGCCTGTTCCCGCGGCTCGATCCCGGGCTGCCCGCATCGTTGCTTCCCGAGGACTGGCCGGCGCGGGAGGCGTGGGAGGTGTTCCAGGACTTGCGGGAACGATGGTCCGCGCCGGCGACCCGATTCGTCCGCGCCGTCACGGGACGTCGCGCCAACCAGCCCGTGTGATGTTGGAGCGGGTCGGCCGGACCCGGCATCGCCGACGGGCCGACGGGCCGACGGGCAGCACTAGCCCGTATAGCGGCGGACGAGGTCAGCACCGGCACGAGCTCAAAAATCGAACAGCACCCCGACGAAGATCACCGTCGTCACCACCGCCAGGATCCAGATGACCCAGATACTGAACCGAGCGGCGCCGGCCAACGGTAGTGGGGTGTCGGGCAACGCCTCGGGCGCGATACAGGCGCGGGTGGGGTCCACCGGATCGTGGTACACCGCGATCAACGCGCCCGGCCTCGGCATACCGGCGGCTTCGATCCTGGACGTGAAGGTCACTTCGCGACCGTCAACGGACTGGAAGGTGATGACTGGTCGGCGCCGCCGCGCGCCGGGTTTGTTGCTGCCGCGCCGCGAAACATGTTCGTCCACAACGACTCCGCGGGCGGGAAGCCACCCGTCGGGAACGATGGTGATCCTTCGGCCGCGGTCCGTGCTGCGAACCTCGCGGGTCCCCAGCACCGCCACGATCACCACGGGGGTGACGAGCAGCACGAGGGCCAACCAGGCTGGCATCTGTCGATGATGCCTGGTCATGCATCCCGCGGTTCTCCCGCCCCGACTCCAGGGCGGACCCGACGCCCGAGCGCTTCGCTCCGTCATCGGCGAAGGCCGACCGCCGCCCGTTGCTCCGAGGTTCGCGCCAAGCCACCGGATCCCCGGGGTCGAGCGACCGCGCAATCTCGCCGCCGAATCCGCACTGCTGCCCCGGCGAGGGCTGTCCCACCGGCCGTTCGAGGCGCTGACGACGGTGTCGAGCCGATTCCGTCGGGTGACCGCGACGGCAGTCGCGCCGTGCTCGGCCAGGCTGCGGGCGGTCGCCTCCCTAAGCCTGAATCCGTGGACCGGCCGGGTTCGCGGTCGGCGTGGAATATGAGGAAAGTGCCCTTTGACCTGCGATGATCGGGTTTGTCGAGGACCTGATCGGTGCGGATCGGAAGGACACTTTCGGTGAGATTGTCCCATGACTGGGGTCGTGGCACGGCCGTGTTCGATGACGAGAATCTGGTGTCGTCCGCGGGGCTGGTGCCGGTGATGGCGTTGGCCGAGCAGACCGGGCTGCCGGACCTGCTCGAGCAGCGTGTGGTGTTCCGCAGTGAACGGATCCGCTCGGGAGCGGCGAACCCGGCGGCCAAGTTGACGGCGGTGATCGCGGGCATGGCCGCCGGGGCGGACAGCGTCGATGACCTGGACGTGGTCCGCGCCGGTGGCATGAAGAAGCTGTTCGGCGCGGTGTACGCGCCGTCGACGTTGGGGATCCTGCTCCGGGAGTTCACCCACGGCCACACCCGGCAACTATCGGCGGTGCTACGCGGACACCTGCTGGCGTTGACGGCGCGGACCGGGGTGCTGGACGGCCTCGAGGAACTGGCGTTGGTGGACATCGATTCGCTGCTCCGCCCGGTCTACGGGCACGCCAAGCAGGGCGCGTCGTTCGGGCACACGAAGATCGCGAACCGGCAGGTGCTGCGCAAGGGCTTGTCGCCGTTGGTCACCACGATCAGCACCGGCAGGTCCGCGCCGGTGATCGCCGGGGTCCGGCTCCGCGCCGGCAAGGCGGGTTCCGGGAAGGGCGCGGCCAGCATGGTCACCGAAGCGATCAACACCGCGAAAGCCGCTGGCGCGACGACCATCCTGGTCCGCGGTGACTCCGCGTACGGCAACGGCAAGGTCATCGCCGCGGTCGTGAAGGCCGGCGCGAAGTTCTCGTTCGTGCTGACCAAGAACCAGTCGGTGAACCGGGCGATCGGCGCCATCGCCGACGATGCGTGGACCCCGGTGCACTATCCCGGCGCGGTGACCGACCCCGACACCGGGGAGTTGATCTCCGACGCCGAGGTCGCCGAGATCGAATACACCGCGTTCGCCAGCACCGCCGAGAAGATCACCGCCCGGCTCATCGTCCGTCGGGTTCGGGACCGCAACCACCCCGACGAGCTGTTCCCGGTCTGGCGATTATGACGATTTCTTCATAATCGCCACTATGCACTGGCCCTCGTTATGGCTCTGTGGCTGGCGGATCGCGGCCTGGGCTTCGGGTTTGTGACTCTGTGGGCGGCATAATCAGAGGTTTTCCAGGAAGGCAAGCAGCTCGTCGGAGGGTCGGTAACGGCCGGGTTCGGTATTCACCGGGGCGGTGCGGGCGAGTGCGCTTTCTTTAATGGACATGTCGGCGTGCAGGTAGATCCGAGCGGTCGTCTCGGGCCGCTCGTGGCCGAGCCATAAGGCGATCACGGTCGTATCGGTCCCGGATTGCAATAGTGACATTGCGCAGGAATGTCTGAGGACGTGGGGAGTAGGCCGCTTGGTGCGCAGGGACGGACATCGTCGCTGCGCGGTGCTGGCGTGCTTGGAGACAAGGCCTGTCATCGCGCCCCGGGTGAGCGGGGTGCCTCGGCGGGTGGGGAACAGGGGGTCGCCGGGCTGGCCTTGGCGTTCCTGCATCCAGACCCGCAATACCCCGACGGTCTGCTTGGACAACGGCGTGCAGCGTTGTTTCCGGCCCTTGCCCCAGCACTGAACGTGAGCCCCGGTGCCCAGCTCGACGTCTTGGTTGCGCAGCCCGGTGAGTTCTGATGCGCGCAAACCGGTTTGGAGGGCGACATCGAGCAGGGCGTGGTCTCGCCGGCCCGTCCAGGTGCGGCGGTCGGGCGCAGCGAGCAAGGCGTCGGCTTCGGCCTGGACGAGGTAGGAAACCTCGGCGTGGTCGCAGCGTTTGGTGGGGATGGCGAGCACGCGGGCGATGAGCGCAGCGTGCTCGGGGTGGCGTAATGCTGCGAAGGAGAAGAATGACCGCAGGGCCGCGAGACGGGCGTTGCGGGTGCGGGGACTGTTGTGCCGGTCGACCTCGAGGTGGTCGAGGAAGGCCCCGATGAGAGGCGCGTCGAGGTCGGCCAGGTCCAGCTCGCTGGGCTGTCTGCCGGTGCGCGCGCACACGAAACGCAGCATCAGACGCCAGGCGTCGCGGTAGGCGGCGATGGTGTTGGGGCTGGCGTGACGTTGACCGATCAGCCGTTCGGTGAAGTAGGCCTCCAGGGTGGGGGCGAGGGCGGTCATGGCCGAACCGCCAGGTTGCGTTCGCGTCGCTCGGCGGCCAGGGCGAGCAGCTCGGGGACCGCCGAGAGGTACCAGAAGGTGCAGGCGGGTTTGCGATGGCCCAGATAAGTGCTCAACCAGGGCAGGCGGGCCTGAACATCGACGCCGTCGCGGTACCAACCGAGCACGGTGCGAACGGCGAAATTGTGCCTGGCATCGTGAATACGGGGCCGGCACCGATCCGAGCGTGGCGTCAGCCCGGCGTGGCGCACCAGGCGGCAAAACGTCTGTTGAACGGTGTTGTAGACCAGCCGGGTCCCCAGCGCGGACACGAAGAAACTCGACGTCGCCGACGTGGGCCCCGACCGGTCGCGTTGGGCTGCGTAGCGGCGCAGCGCAGCGACGGTGCTGGGGTGAAGTGCCAGCTCGCGGCTCTTCGCGAATTTGGAATCCCAGATGACCAGCACGCTCTCGTCCCAGTCGACATGGTCGCGGTCGAGGCGAATCAGCTCTCCGACCCGGGCCCCGGTCACCATCAACAATGCGATCAGCGTTTCGTAGGTGGCGGCCCGCAGTGCAGGGGTGAGCGAACGGGCGGCGGTCAGCAATGCCGCGATCTCCGCGTCGGAGTAAAGGTAGGGAGTTGCCCGGCAGGTCGTTCTGGGCAGCAGCCGGACCGGTGGCACCTCGGTAGCCGGATCCAGGGCCTGCAGGTGGCGGGCGAAACCGCGCACGACGGACAGCCGGTTGCTCACATAGGTCGGATGGGCGTCGGGTCCGGGCAGCCAGGCCCAGGCTAGCGCCAGCTCGGTGGTGACCGTCCTCGCGCCGGCGGCCTCCAAGTAGGCGGCGAAGTTCTCCAGAAGCCGGGGGTGCCGCTCGAGCTTGGATCCCAGGGCCCGACGGACCCTGATGTAATCATCGACCGCTTGATGCAGATCGCTCATGCGGCACCTCCCGGCCACGGCTGGGCCAGAGTTCGCAGGGTGCTCCGGTCGACCTTGGCGTAGATGGCCGTCGCGGTCTCCGAACGCTGGCGCAGCAACTGACCGACTTCGGCCAGCGAAGCGCCCCCGGCCAGCGTGGCCGTGGCCGCGCTGTGACGCAGCCGGTGAGGACCCACCGCGGGGAGCCCGGCGCGCCGGCAGGCGGCACGCACGAGTTGGCCGACCACTTCGCGGGTCAATCCACGGATCGGTGCGCGCACCTTCAGGAACAGCGCCCTGCACTGCACCCTGGGACGGCGGTGCAAATAGGCGACCACGGCCTCGCCGACGTCGGCAGGCAGCGGCAGTCGTTCCTGGCGATTCCCCTTGCCGCGCACCACGATCTCGCCGTGGCGCCAGTCAACATCGGCGAGTTCAAGCCTGGCGACCTCACCGGCACGCAGTCCCAGCCGCTGCAGCACCGTGAGGATGGCCAAATCACGTAACCCCACCACCGTGTGCTCGTCGCAGCCGGCGCGCATCGCAGCGATCACCTCCACCCGAACCGCTCGAGGTAGCGATCCCCCGGCCCAGACAGTCACCGTCGGCACCGCCTGCGCCAACTGGCGATCCGTATAGCCCGCCACGAGCAAGAACCGCAACAGCGACCGCAGCCCGGTGACCAGCGCCGTCGCCGACCCGGCCCGCGGGCCGCGGCACTGGCCGACAACAAAGGACGTCACCTCCCCAGCGGTCAGGTGCTGCAGGTCGAGCCCATCCGGTCGTTCGCACTCCGCCAGGAACAGCCGCGCCACGGCCACGTATCGACACACGGTGCCGGCGGCCAGCCCCCGCTCGCAGGCCAGATAGTCGCGGTAGGCCGCCACCAAACCCCCGACCGGCGTGGCCGCCGGCACCGACGGCAGCGGAACCACGCCGAGACCACGCAGGTAGTCCAGCAGCTGCGTCAACCCTCGCTCCGACAACCGCGAGGTATAGCCATCCGCGCGGCGCTCCTCGAGGAACTCCGCCACCCGGACCGGCGTGAACTCAGCCGCTGTCAGCCCCCGGCTCGCCAACCAGCGACTCACATGCGCCATCAGCTGAAGCTGGAGCGACGCGCTCCCCGGCGTATACCCCTGCCCAATCAGCTCTCCGCCGAATCCCTCCCGGTAGGTCGCCAGCGGGCCCGCCACGCGCACCCGACTCTGATCCATCACGATCGCCTCCTCCCCGGGCCGATCCCGGTTCAGGAAGCCTTCACCCGCGGGGCCCCGAATTATGCGATCCCCGTGACCGCACCAGCTCTACAACCACGTGGGCAAAGGCCCTCTCACGCGGTGCAGCCACACATAACGAGGGCCGGTGCATAGTGGCGATACCACCCGTTCTTCACCAACAGCACCGCCCCGGTGACCGCCGCCGACATCACCCACCGGCAGCACGCGATCATCGAATCGATGTTCGCCGACGTGATCGACGGACCCCTGGCCCACCTGCCCTCAGGGTCGTTCCCAGCAAACAGCGCCTGGACGGTGCTCGCCGCGATCACCCACAACCTGCTCCGCGCCGCCGGCACCCTCGCCGGAACGGCCCACGCGGTGGCCCGCGGGGCCACCCTGCGCCGTCACCTGGTGAACGTCCCGGCCCGGATCGCCAGGCCCCAGGGCAAACACACCCTGCACCTCCCCGCGCACTGGCCCCGAGCTCACAACTGGAAAACACTGTGGGACAGCATCTTCACCGACACCACCCGACAAGTCATGGCCTGACACCTGACCACCCGGCCGCAAAGCCCATAGCAGGAAACGACAGTGGACACGCTGGAACAGCCAGCAGGTCAACCACGCCCGTCGCCAATTCCACACGCCAGGACACACCGCCGAACCGAACCAAGATCAACAAGCCAGCTGATCCACCGATTCAGGCTAAACCACCACTGCCCGCGTGACGATGACAACTTTCCCGGCGAGACTTGAGCTCACGCTGTGTCCTTTGTTTCTGGTGAGATTCGGCGCACTCGGACGGTGGGCGCTGCTGAGGTTGTGCGGAACCTTTCCTTCCAGGCGCCGTCGACCGCCGCCGGCCGGCGGCATTGGCGGTGACATGACGGATCTCAGGTGTTGTCGTGGGCGAGGCTGCTGGACAGTTCGCGGTGAGCGTCGGCCTGCGCGCGAAGCGTGTCGGCCTTTGCCTCGAACACACCCACGGCGTCCGCGCCGGCGGCGAACCGCTCCGGAATATTTTCCAGCGCAACAAGTTTCACCAGCGCAGCAGCGAGTTTGGCCGGGTCCCCGCCCTGCTGGCCATCCATGCTCTGCCACGCCGCCACGGTCGCGGCATTGCGGTCGGCATAATCATCGATCGCCGCGGCCGCGTACTTGGTGGACTGCGGCGTCAGCAACTCGGTGCGGAAGCCCGGCTCCACCGACAGGGTCCGGATCCCGAACGGGGCCACCTCGGGAGCCAGAGCCTCCATGAAGCCTTCCACCCCGAACTTCGACGCCGCGTAGGCGGTCAGGAATTCGCCACCCGCGGCGATACCGGCGGTGGACGAGATCGTCACGATCAGGCCGGAACGCTGGGCACGCAGCTGCGGCAGTGCCGCGCGGGTCACGTTCACCGGGCCGAACCGGGTCGTCTCGATCTGCGATCGGAACGCCTCCGGCGTCATCTCCTCGAAGAACCCCGCCTGGAAACTGCCAGCGTTGTTGACCAGGACATCAAGCCGGCCGAACCGGGCGACTGCCGCAGCCACGGCTGCCTGCGCTGCGGCGGGGTCGGTGACATCCAGGGCGACCGCGATGAGGTCGGCGCGTTCGCCCAGCGCGTCGGTGATGCTCTCGGTGCGACGCGCCGTCGCGACGACAGCGTGCCCAGCCGCGAGGGAGGCCTTGGCCAGATCAACACCCAGGCCCCGCCCGGCGCCGGTGATGAGCCATACCTGCTTGTCAGTCATGGGAGATGCGCTTCCTTCTACGAAACCAATGATGGACACCCACCTTGCGCGGTGACACCCAGGTAACCAGCGCGGAGAAGAAGCAGACAGTCCCGGATGAGAGGGTCACTGACAGGGACCTCCACGCTGGGTCTGCCGCTCGTAGGCTGACCGACATGACACCCGACGACTCCGACCGCGACCCGCGGGAGCAGGTTCGTACGGAGATCCGGGAGTTCCTGTCCACCCGCCGCGCCCGGATCACCCCAGAACAGGCCGGACTGCCCAGCTTCGGCGGCGACCGACGCCGGGTGGCCGGGCTGCGCCGGGAAGAAGTTGCGACCCTGGCCGGGGTGTCCCCGCAGTACTACATCCGCCTTGAACGCGGCGACGCCACCGGGGCGTCCGAAAGCATCATCGACGGCATTGCCCAAGCGCTGCGCCTCGACGACGCCGAACGGGCTCACCTGCTCGACCTGATCCGCACCGCGGGCGCCCCCCGGCGGGCCCGGCGTCGCCGCGCCGCCCCGCAGAAGATCCGCCCGACGATCCAGCGTCTGGTCGATTCCATGCATCTCACCCCTGCGGTGGTGCTGAACGGGCTGTTGGACGTCGTCACCGCAAATGTGCTTGGCCGCGCCTTTATTCTCGCCGGTCTTCGACGATCCCAGCGACACGCCCAACAACGCCCGGTTCGTGTTCCTGGACCCGCGTGCCCGGACGTACTTCCGTGAATGGATCAAGGTGGCCAACGACACCGTCGCGATCCTGCGGGCTGAGGCAGGCCGCGACCCGCACGACCGCGAGCTGTCCGACCTCATTGGGCAGCTCTGCACCCGCAGCGATGAGTTCCGGCAGCGGTGGGCCGCGCACGATGTCCGCATCCACACCACTGGATTGAAACTTCTCCGCCATCCCGTCGTCGGCGACCTCGATCTGCGCTTCGAAGCCCTCCCGTTGGCCGCCGGTTCGAGCTGGAGTCTCGTCGCCTACACCCCGGAACCAGGCACAGCCGCCCAGGATGCGCTGGCCCTCCTCGCGAGCTGGGCCGCAACAGAGGCGCGGGCCGCTGCCCGGATTTGAATCGTGCTGGATCTGCTGGAGGCCGAGGTTAGGCAGCTTCCCCGGTTTGGGAGCTGCTCTGACGGGACTGCTGCTCGTAGGTGGTCGGCAGGGAATAGTTGGTCGACGAATGCAGCCGTTCGGTGTTCAACCAGTGCACGGATCACCCTCAGGTGATCGACGCTGTCGGCCGCGGCGACCATGCCCGCGATCACCGCGTCAATTTCGGCGCGGCGTTCGCCACCCCGAAGCGGATCCGTTCGCTCCGGAACACACCACACGCTGACCGAGCAGGTCCGACCGCCCAGTCTGCTCGGCCAGCGCCATCACCGGCACCAGACCCGCGGACGACACCAGATCTCGTCATCGAACCCGGCCGTGCCAAGACCCCAGTCAGGGCACAATCTCACCGAGAGTGTCCTTCCGATCCGCAACGATCAGATCCTCGACAAACCCGATCATCGCAGCTCAAAGGGCACTTTTCCTCTTTTCCACGGCGACCGCGAACCCGACTGGTCCACAGATTCAGGCTAAGGTGTAGGTACCGGAATCGTGCAGGTGTTGGTGCAGCTGCCCGAGGGCTTGGCGCCCGTCATCGCCGTAAAATGCTTACTGATCTGCGCTTGCGTCAAAAGATAGTTGTAAATGGCCACCTTGCCTACCGAGCCCTTAAACCAGTACTCTGATGCCATCACGGCAATATTGAGAGGCGAGTTATTAGCAGTAGGCGCGACCCTGTATTGGCTCATGCAGCCGGTGTCACCATGGTAGCTTTGATTCCACTTGACGCCGTTGACCCAAATATCGATCGTTCCCGGATAGCGTGATGAACACGGCGAGGGTGTGCTCAACATCTGGTATTCGCCCACAACGTGCAGCCATTCTCCGGCCTTAAGCAATTTACACTTCGGCTGCCAATCCGCCCCGCTCCCCAGCCCCGCCGTGGGATTAAATGCGTACGCACTGAGCCGGTTGCAGCGATTTTCCGAATTTGTCGTGCTGTACATGCGCGCCTCCCATTCGCAGGTCGGCGAATATCGGGAGCATTTACCCATCCAGTCAATGTAACCGTCCGCGGCCGACGGAAACTGCAAAACGTCCGGCCGAATCCAGGCTTCCCAACTGAGTCGCTTTGTCGTTGGAATCGACAAGGTCGCCGAGGACGGAACCGTCATATACTCGCTCGTACCGTTAAAATCAGCCGCACTGTCGCCGTTCGGCAGCGCCGCCAACGCCGGCATTCCACCCTTGTAGGTACCGCGATGACCATTGCCACTCAAATCTGCCTCCGTTCCCCTCGGGTTATTCATGGCCCAAAACGCCACCGGGTGATCGGTCAGCACCGCCGCGGCGTAGCCGGACCCCGCCGTCGCCGTCTGGGTGGGCGACAGTGAGCCAGACGCGTACGTGCCGCTCGGAAGGTACTGGGGGGCCGCCTGGGCATCGGCCGGCAGAACGATCCACGCAATACTGGCCGTCATCGCCCCGACGACGGCCATCGTGGAAACGGACCATCTGCGGCCGGACCGTGGTGACACCGGAATACGGGCGCGCTCGGCGCCGGCCTTCCGTTCATGGAATGTGAACATCTTCCCCTCCTAGAAGTGCGCGCTGCTGGGTAATCCCCCTGTGGATTTCGTGCGCGACCGGAGACTCATCTACCCGCCGGTTGACGGCGTCCTTCGGTCGGCTGCGCAATAAGAAAACCCTCGGCAATTGCGCGCGACAATAGTTCGAGATCTCGCCCCGTGATGATCGGCAATTCTGCGCCAAATCCGTTCACCTAGAGCCGATAGCGGCGACTCCGGCCACTGGCTCCTTTCGCTTTCCGCCGGGTCACCCCGCGGTCGGTGCTGGACACCAATCCGGGACAATTGCCATTCCTCGCGTAGCGGAAGGACTGCCACTCGTTGCCTGAGGAAATCCGGCGAGCCGGATCGGCTCATGCCATTGGCAGGCACCGCCCGGCCTCCACCGGAATTCGGGCTCACTGGGATAACGGAAGTCAGCATGATCGATCCCCCGGTTCGTCATCAGACATTTCGTCCTAGGGGTCAGAATTCTCGGACTACCGGATGGAGAGCAGAGTCGGCGGGCCCCGATAGATCTGCGGGAGTCCCTCGAAATTCCACGCGCAAGTACTCTCACCGCACCCGCGAACGGCGGCATGGGTATCGACACTCCGCTCTGGCGCCGCGGAAATGAGCACCGGCCGATCTCCAAATGACCCGCAACTCCGATGGCCTTCGGTGATATGGCGGTGACGTTCGGCAATGCGTGCCGGTGACAATCCGCTGCAGCCTGGCCCCTTTGGCGACTGAATGGTCGTCGATCGGCCCACCTGCGCCCGTAGGCGGCGTGACATGACCACCGCGCCAGTGACGCGACCAACGGCCCGCCATGCGCACACGCTGCGCGGTAGTCCTCGCCGACGTGCTATTACCACCGCCAGATTGGCGACGTCCGACCGTTCCTCGCCGGACCCCCGCCGAAGGAACCGAGCGTGTCGATGCAACGCACTGTCGACGGCGTCGTTTACAGTCAGCGATCTGGCCGTTCAATCGTTCCGGGAATGCGACCGGACAACTGATGCACCCGGCCGCCGATGCCACCCGTGCGCTGACGGCGGATTGCGCGACCTTCTTCGAAGGCGGGCGGACCTCTTGCCGACCGTCCCCGCCGTGGACCAGGCACTGGACCAAGCCGAAGATGGCGATGAGGCTGTCCAGATCCTCTGCACGTCAGCAGGGCTGACTCCGCAGGTCGTTGCGGCGCGTCACGCCTGCCAAGTCGATATCGCGAATTCGGCGTGGGCCATCGACGCCGACTGGTTGGCCGAGTTGATTGCCGGAATTCCGTCAGATTCCTGCGTCGCGGTCGTCGACCACGTCCTGGGAGGGCACTGAACTATCGCGGTTCATACATGCGCCTGGATCGTGTCGGGCCGTTGGTTGGGGCTGGGGCCGCGCACACCGGGGCTCCCCCGGACGGTGGACATCGAAGGCGGGTTCCCTGGTGGGGCCGGCTGAGCGTGGATGCACTGCGTGAATTTGGTCTGATTCGGTGTGGCAATGAGGGCGGATGCCTCTGATGCGATGAAGGAGCGGGCCCCCGCTCCTCGTGGGACTCCGCAGTGGTGTGGGTTGAGGCTGGCGGGTGCTCACGTCTGTTCGACGAAGGACGCCCCTTGTGAGCGAATGCTATTCGGGTCGGCTGATACTGGGGCGGTCGAGGCGTTGCAGGACCTCGGCCCGCGCGTGCTTTTGGCACATCCGTTGGGCGTCTAGCCTCGTCTAGCCTTCGTCTAGCCTCGAGCTTTCTCGCCTGGGGCGGGTAACGGTCTGACGGTGCGCCAAGATCATCTTGCGGTCTCCCTTCTGTGGCGGGGTAGGTCTGCCGGCCCCGTGCCGCCCGGGTCGGGCTCCGGGTTCCACTTCCCGGTGGGTGGCGACTTCCCGGTGGGTGGCGACGACATGGCCGAAGGGTGCGTGCGAAGAGCCGGAGACAGGTGCGGCCGACCCTCCTGCGATCCGACCGGCGATGGAGAACAGCCGCAGGCGTAGCCGTTTGGGTTCCCAGACCCGGGCGTCGGTGCCGGCCAGCGCGACCATCTGCATCCATGCGGTCAGTTCGGTGGCCAGCATCGCGACCGCGACCCAGATCTGATCTTGCGAGAAGTCATGCAGGGGTGGGTTTTCCAGCCCGGTGTCGTTGGCCTTGCGGATGCAGTCCTCACACCGGGCGCGGCGCCGGTGCCGCAGATCCAGGTCTGGGAGTTGTCCACTGGTGGTGTTGGTGGCGAACGCGGTGAGACGGTTGCCGCTACCGTGCCGACGACGACGGCAGTACCGATTCCGCGTCGGGCACCGGCAACGGAATCAGCACCGTGCTCAGGATGCGGCGGGTCCGCCCGTCACCCGGGCTGTTGCCCGCCCGCGCCTGCACTGCCGCTCCGATCTCGGCGAGCATCGCGGTCAGCTCGTCGCTGGTGAGCCACAGCCCGATAGTTCGGTAACCGGCACCGTCGCGTTGCAGGTCGACGTCCCCGGAGTCGATGTATCGGTCGACGTCGGCCAGCACTCCGGCCAGGAATGCCATGAAAGCGCGGCGGTGATCCTCGGGTGTCATCCGGCCCAGCTCGTCATCGGAGAGCTGGGCGTCAGCGATTGACAGCGCGTAGGTCCGCTCGACGGTTCCGCGCACTCGCCGCTCGTCCACCACGGTGAGCACGCCCGCCTGCGCCAGGATCGCCACCTGCCGGTAAAGCGTCGCCGGTGCGACGTCCGTCATCTCCAGGCCGAGCTGACCGGTGGTGAGCTGACGGTCGCCGAGGAAGGTCTGAATGATGCGCAGGCGAATCGGGTGCAGGAGCAGGTCGGCCGAGGACATGAGCGTCATACTCTCACATGCGCTATTATTCTTACTATCGAGAACGTTCAAAGGAGTAGGTGATGGTAGCGCTGGAGGTCGACACCGACGAGCTCCTGATTCGGCTGAGCCGCGGGGAGAAGATGGGCGGACTGCACGGCGACCTTGTCGTGCCGCTGAGTGAGGTTCAGGACGTCGAGGCGGTCGCCGAGCCATACCGGGTCGTCCGGGGTATCCGCGCTCCGGGGCTGGGCGTACCTGGTCGCACCAAGATCGGCACCTGGCGGTCGAAGGGCCGTAAGACGTTTGCGGTAGCCCGGCATGGACAGCCAGGGCTGCGAATTCGCCTGCAGCACAATACTTTCGACCAAGTCGCGCTGTCGGTGCCGGACGGCCCCAGCCTGGCGGCGGCGATCGCGACGGCCGCCGGGGCAGCAAGCGGGGCGGATCGGGAGCGGCACGTGCGTTTCGCGTCGGGCGGGGTCGACCTCGCCGGATCGCTGCTGCTGCCACCCGCAGGTCAGCCGATCCGGGCTGCTGCGGTGATCATCGCGGGATCGGGACCGATCGACCGGGACGGGAACGCACCGCGAGCTCCGTTGTCCGTCAGCCACGACCTGGCCGCAGCCCTCGCGCCGAGCGGCATCGCCACTCTGCGATACGACAAACGAGGCGTTGGCGCATCAGGCGGAGAGTTCCTCCATGCGAGCCTCACCGACAACATCGACGACGCCCGCTCCGCCCTTGCGGCCGTCGCAGACGATTCTACCTGCGCGGGGGTGCCGTTGTTCGTCATCGGCCACAGCGAAGGCGCCGCGATCGCCGCTGTGCTCGGCGCCGAACCGTCTCAGTCGGGTGATACGTCCGGACCGGGGTTGCGCGGGGTGGTGCTGCTGGCGGGTCAGACCAAGACCGGTGAAGAAACCCTGAAATGGCAGGCCGCCATGATCGCTCCGACACTGCCGGCACCGGTCAAGGCCATCATGAGACTGCTTCGCACCGACGTGTCGCGACAGCAGGCCAAGGCCTTGCAGAGAATCCGGTCGAACACCGCGGATGTCGTCCGGATGAATGGCGCGAAGACAAACGCCAAGTGGATGCGCGAATTCATCGCCCTCGACCCTGCCGACTATCTTCGCCGGATCACGATTCCGGTGCTGGCCATCACGGGAGCGAAAGATCTGCAGGTCGACCCCGCCGACCTCGACACCATGAAGGCAATCGCCGCCGGATCGATCACCACGATCCGCGTGCCCGACCTGACGCATATTCTGCGGCGGGATCCTGGTGCGCCGAGTCTGAAGTCCTACCGCTCGCAATGGAAACGGCCGGTGGACCGGCAGGTGCTCGACGACGTCCGCGACTGGATTCTTGCGCTGACGCCGGAAGGGTAGGCCACCGGCTGACCGCGAAAGCGGCCTGCACTGACGATGCTGCGAACTCATGCTGATCCGCACGCTGATGTGCTGGTGTGTGCACGCAGATGTGCTGGTGTGCACGCAGATGTGCTGGTGTGCACGCAGATGCGCTGGCGTGCACGCAGATGCGCTGGCGTGCACGCATGTGCTGGCGTGCAGGCAGATATTCTCGATGGCCGCGATCGGGTGGCGCGTAGCGGCGGCAAGGCAGAAGGCGCCAGGGCGACGTGGGGCCCGAGTCCCGATTCGAAGGGGCACACCGAATCGGCACAGACCCCGGTATCGGGTTATCGGACGCCCGCGAACCCGTGTGCGGACACGTCAGCGGACCAAGCAGAACTCGTTTCCCTCCGGATCGGTGACGACGATGAATCGGTCATTCGGGTCGTCCGATACGCGCAAGATCCGGCCGCCCGCGCCGACGACCCGATCGGCTGCTGCCTGCACTTCTGCCCACTGCCGAGATTCAGACACTGTCACGTCAAGATGCACGCGGTTCTTCGCCGACTTCACCTCCGGCACTTTCTGGAAATAGAGGCGCGGACCGGCTCCGTTGGGATCGATGATCGTGGCGCCGGCCGCCGCGTCATCGTCAGACACGCCATTGGCAGCGTCGTAGTCCGCCCAACTGGAATATCCCTCAGGGGCGGGATCGTCCTGGTAGTCGAGCACCTCACGCCAGAACGCCGCCAGAGTCAGCGGGTCGCGGCAATCGATGGTCACTCCGAATCGGCGCGGCATGTCACTCCCCTTGTCTGCTCAATCGTCGGTCTCGAGTCAATCGTCTGTCTCGAGTTTCTTGTTCGGGTGCTGCGGACCGTCATGCCGGGCGGACGTGGACCCGCCCCCTCCGCCCGGGACCGCTGGCGGTCTCGCAGGGAATGACGCGACACCACTTGTTCCATCGATACCTGATCCTTCCTCTAGCAGACCGATCGCAAACCACGTCGCCGGCCCCGCAAATCCCGTCGCCGTCCGAGTAGACCCATCTCCGTCCACCGAATCCCGTCGCCGTCCGGAAGGTACCTTCCCGTCCAGGTAATCCCATCGCTGTCCGGCAATCTCATTCCCGTCCAAGTAATCACATCGCCGTCTCGGCAAGTCTCATCACCGTCCGGGCAAATCCCATCGCTTTCCGGGCGCCAACTGCACCGCACGCCTGGCGAGCGAGAGCCATTGCAGTACCGAAGGACTCACGATCGAGGCCGCGAACCACCTTCCCATGACCGCCTCAGCGAGGCATGATGACCAACGAACCGCACTTGCCAGTTCGCGCCTGGCCGCCAGCAACTCGGCCCGCCGTCCGGCCGCGGCGCCGTCGAGCTTGGCCGAGAAGGCCAGTGCCTCCGGAGCCGGTCGTGACCGGTCATGTTCGTTGATGGAATGGGTTGTGGTGCATCATGTTTCTTCGTGGTGCGCGTGCCGGGTCGATCCATGCTGGTGGGAGGTATTCGGGGACACCGTCGGTGGCGATACGGATCTCCCAGGCGCCCTGGTGGACCAAGCGGTGATGAAGCGGGCACACCAGCACGGCATTGTCGTAGCTGGTGGGCCCGCCGTCGGCCCAGAAGATCACGTGATGCGCGTCGCACCAGGTGGCGGGCCGGTCGCAGCCGGGGAAGGTGCATCCGCGGTCCCGCAGGGTGATGGCCCGGCGGATGGTGTTGGGGATCAACCGGACCGCGGTCCCCATGTCCAGGACCTGGGAGGGTGAGCCCAGGACGGCGGGGATGATCATCGCGTCGCAGGCCAGCATCCTGGCGTGGGCGGCGGTGATCGGCCCGCCGTGGTCCAGCATGGCGGTGCCGAGTGTCCCGTGGAGCGCGTCGAGGTCCATGGTGACGGTGACGTGTGGGCGTTCCCCGCCCTGGGTGGGTGCGAACCCGACGTCCAGGAACCGGCGGAGGACTTCGATGAGGGCTTGGCCGCGGCGGACCTTCGCCGGCCGCGGGTCCGCGGTGCCGTCGACGGAGGGTCGGGGTGCGGCCAGGCCGTCGATGGCTGTGGACAGCAGTTCCACCCCGAGGTCGTCCAGGAACCCTTTGAACCCGGTCAGCCCGGTGGTGGTGTTCCGGGATCCCAGGGACAGTTCGACCTTGTCGACGGGATCTTTCTCGTCCAGGGTGCCGTCGGGGTCGCATCGGTCGGCGACCTGTCGGGCGAAGTCGGCGAACACCCGCGGTTCCAGCAACTGGGCGTGCTTGGTCAGCACCTGCCGGGCCATGTCCCTGGTGTCGGGGTCCACCGCCGCGGGCAGCCCCTTCATGGTGGCGATCACGGTGCGGGTGTGCTCCGCGCCGACCGCGCCGGCCTCGACCGCGGCCGCCAACTCGGGGAACGCCGGTGGGGCCTCCCCGCCCGAGGGCAGGTCGCGGGGCAGGATCGCCCTGGCGGTGTTCACCCGGGTGCGGGCGTCGGCGGCGGAGATCCGTAACCGGTCCCGCAGCAGCACCATCGTCGATGGTGCGCCCTTGCTGCCGGCGACCCCGCGGGTGTCCAGTTCACCGGTCAGGTGGACCTGCGCGGCGAACACCAACCGCCCCACCCGTTCCAGGGTTTCCGCCAGGGTCAGCAGGTCCTTGTCGCCGATCTTCCAGAACTCCGCGCACCGTAACGCCTGAAGCTCAGCGCACACCGACCCGGCCACCGCGGTGGCGTGTCCGATGTCGCTGATCAGCTCCATGAATAGAACGTTAGACCAGACCACCGACAGTCCCCGGAAACCCGACAAATCAGGCGGCTAGCGAGGTTGGCCAGGCTGGCGGCGGCGAGGTTGGCAAGGCCGCCGCGGCTACGGGTTGGCCAAGGCCGCCGCGGCTAACGAGGTTGGCATGGCCGCCGCGGCCGGCGAGGTTGGCCATGGCGCGGCGGCCGGCGAGGTTGGCCATGGCCGCCGCGGCCGGCGAGGTTGGCCATGGCCGCCGCGGCTAGCGAGGTTGGCCATGGCCGCGGCGGCCGCCGCCGCGTGGCCACCGCGGGTGCAGCCGTGCCGCCACTACATCCCGCGGTCGGGGTCGAACAACGGTTCGGCCACCCCGCGCGCCGGGAGACCAGAGTCGTCAGCCGCCGACCTGACCAAGGGCGACCGGCCGACGGCGGTGGCGCACTCGTCAGCGCTATCGACTGCCGATCGACGTTCGCCCGCACCAGTGCACCGGTCGCCGCCAACGTCGTTCCACCGGCTGCCCTGCAGGGCGACTGAAATGCTCCAGATCACAGGTGCGCCGGGCGGTATCGGCCGATCCCGAACGCCCTTTGATGCGCGATTGGCACCACCACAACCGCGCATCGCCAACACCCGCGCCGGGTGGACGCAGCCGGCGGGAACCGCTCGTCACGCACGCTGAGGCCGTCACGCCACGGTTGGCGGTGACCGCCGGCCCGCGCGCCTACCCCTGCCGGAACACCACCGCGCGACACGCGACGCGCCTACCGCGCGACCGCCGCGACGGCCTCGTCGATGGGGGTGTCGCCACTGACCAAGTCGAGCGACAAACCCGCCGTTCCCGGCGCGTTGAGCAGCGCGAGAAGTACGGACGCCACATCCTCACGCGGAATCAGCCCGCGCTCGGTCCGCTCCGCCAGCCGGACCTCGCCGGTTCCGGAATGGTCCGTCAACCCACCGGGCCGCAGCACCGTCCAGTCCAGGTCCCTGGCGCGGAGATCGTCATCCGCCGCCTTCTTGGCAGTGAGGTAGGCGGCGAACACCTCGTCGTGTTCCGGGCTCGGGCCACCATCGGCACCCATCGCGGACACCATCAGATAGCGACGAACGCCGGCGAGTTCCGCCGCGTCGGCCAGCAGCACGGCACCGCCGCGATCAACGGTGTCCTTGCGCGCCGCCCCGCTGCCCGGACCGGCGCCGGCAGCGAACACCACAGCATCGGCGCCCTTCAGGTGAGCGGCCAACTCCTCCGCGGTGCCCGACTCGAGATCGAAGAGCACCGGGTGCGCTCCTACCGCGATCACATCTGCCTCGTGCTCAGGCTTGCGGACGAGCCCCGTCGGGCGCTCGTGCCGCTCCGCGATCAGCCGTGACAGCCGCAGCGCGATCTTTCCGTGTCCACCAGCGATGACAACCTTCATGGCGACCACCGTACGCAACGCCCGCTGATCACGACAGACGGCGAGCTCGCATGCCCAGGTCGTCCAGGCGGGCGCGGCCAGCACCGAAAGACCCATGTCCGACGCTCGCCTCCTGGCTATCCTGACCCGATGGAGAGTCCCGGTTACGGCGACCCCACGCCCGACATCCTGGGTACGGGTTACGAGGCGATGACCCTCGCCCTGCCGGACGACGACGAGGGCCCAGTCCAGTCGACGCTGGTCAGATTTCGGCCGAACGCCGCGACGTCCGGCGCGGTGCTCTACGTCCACGGATTCGCCGACTATTTCTTCCAGACCGAACTGGCGGAGTTCCACGCCGCCCGCGGTGAAGACTTCTACGCCATTGACCTGCACAAGTACGGCAGGTCGCTACGCCCGCATCAAACGCCTTATCAGATGGCCGATGTCGCCGACTATTACCCGGAACTCGACGCGGCATTGCGTTTCATCGTGGACCAGGGCCACGACCGGGTGGTGATCAACGCGCACTCCACCGGTGGACTGATCGTCCCGCTCTGGCTGCACGACAGGCGTTTACAGGGTGACGATCTCGACACGGTTGGAGGGCTGGTGCTGAACAGCCCGTTCCTGGAGATCCCCGCCAGTCGCGCGCTGCGCACCCTGGCGGCGAGGCCGATCGACGCGGTGGCCCGAAGTCGGCCGCTCGCGGTGCTCCCGTCACTCGGACCGAGCTTCTACAACCAGAGCATTCACCGCAGCGCGCGCGGCGAATGGGATTTCATCGAGGAATGGAAGCCGGTGAACGGCGGCGTGGTACGGGCCGGCTGGCTCGCCGCCGCCCAGCGGGCCATCGGCAGGGTTCAGACGGGACTCGGATTGCCCTGCCCGATCCTGGTGTTGTGCTCACGCAGAACGATCCGTTCGCGAAAATGGAGTGAGGATTTCTACGCAGGCGATTCCGTCCTGCACGCCGACGCCATCGCCCGGGCCTCGTTGCGACTGGGCACCCATGTCACCTGCATTCGCATCGATCGTGGCATGCACGACCTGCTGCTGTCCGCGCCCGATGTCCGGCAGGGCGTCTACGCCGAGATCGAACGCTGGATGAACGCCTACGCCGCGGCCGAACCCGTGTCGTCCGGCCGCGACGAACACGCGACGTCGGGCTGAGCAGTCCGCAGCGGTGATCAGCTCAGCAACGCCGCAATCGCCACCAGCGCCGGAATGCAGGCGACCGTTGTCGTCGACACCACATCCCGGGCCAACGGAACCGCCGTCCGGTAGCGCATCGCGTACACGAACACGTTCTGCGCCGTGGGCAACGCCGCGGTCATCGTGGCGGCCAGCAACGGCACCCCGTCGAGCCCGAACACCCAGCGCGCCAGCAGATACGCCACCACCGGCATCAGCACGATCTTGATCCCGACCACCAGCGCGAGGTCCGCGGCCCGGCCGCCGCGACCGGGCAGCGGGGCGCCACGCAACGACATCCCGAACGCGATCAACGCTCCGGGCACGGCCATGTCCGCGATCAGTCCCAGCGGTGCGGCGACCACGTCCGGGATCTGGGTGCTGGTCGCGGCGAGGGAGATGCCGAGCACCGAGCCGAGGATCACCGGGTTGCGCACGGGCTGGGTCAGCACCCGCCGCCAGGACGGGCTGCGACCCGACTCGACGATGTCCAGCACGACGAAGGCGATCGGGGCCAACACCGTGAGCTGGTAGAGCATCACCGGGATCACATAGTTCGCACTGCCGAAAACATAGACAGCCAAAGGGATACCGAGATTCCCTGCGTTCACGTAGCAAGCCGAGAGGGCGCCGACCACCACCGACCCGGCATCCCGGTGCCACCACCAACGGGAGACCACGATGAACAGCACGGACGCCACGGTGGTGGCCAGCGCGGTCACGGCAAGCCCGCTGGACAGCACCGCAGCGATGGGCGCTGTCGCCAGCGTCCGGAGCAACAACGCAGGCGTGGCCACGAAGAACACCAGCCGGGACAACACCTCCGGCGTCGACTCGGGCAGCAGGTTGATGCGCGCCAGCAGGTACCCGATGCCGACCACCACTCCGATGGTGAACAGGCCCTGCAGAACAGGAAGCATCCGCCTCCGCCGCCGTCAGCTGATCAGCGCGATGGTCGCCCGGGCGATTGCCAACTCCTCGTTGGTCGGCACCACCATCACGGTCACCGGGGACCCGTCCGGTGAGATCACCCGGGGCTCGGAGGATCTCACCGCGTTGCGTGCCGGATCGACGGCGATGCCGAGCGTCTCGAGATCCTCCAGGATCCGCGCCCGGACCACACTGTCGTTCTCCCCCACCCCGGCGGTGAAGGCGATGACGTCGGCGCCGCCCAGTACGGCCAGATAGGCGCCGACGTACTTGCGGACACGGTGGCAGTAGACATCGAGCGCGGTCGCCGCGTCGCTGTCGCCGGACGCGATCAGCTTGTGCAAGTCACGGAAGTCGGTGACGCCGGACAGCCCCAGAATGCCCGAACGTCGGTTCAGCAGATTGTCGATCTGGTCGGCGTCCATGCCGCCATTGCGCAAGAGGTGGAACACCACGCCCGGATCCACGTCGCCGCTGCGCGTGCCCATCACCAGACCCTCGAGCGGCGTCAGCCCCATGGATGTCTCCACGGCCACCCCACCGCGCACCGCGGACGCCGACGCGCCGTTGCCGAGGTGCAGCACGATCTGCTTGAGATCCGCCGCGTTGCGATCGAGAACCGTTGGCACCACCTGGGAAACGTACTGGTGTGAGGTGCCGTGGAAACCGTAGCGGCGGATCTGGTTGTCCGCTGCCACTGTCCGGTCGATCGCGTAGGTGGCCGCCGCCGCCGGCAGGTCGCGGAAGAACGCGGTGTCGAAAACCGCCACCTGGGGGATACCGGGAAACGCCACCCGCGCCTGCTCGATGCCGCGCGCATTCGCCGGATTGTGCAGCGGTGCGAGCAACGACAGCGCCTGAATCTGTTGCAGCACAGCGTCATCGACGATGACCGGGTCACCGAAGACGGGTCCGCCGTGCACCACCCGATGGCCGACCGCTGCCAGCGCGTCGCCGTCCAGCGGGCTGCCGGCGTCGTCGAACAACTGCTGCATGATCCGCAGCGCGCTGCCGTGATCGGGGATCGGCCCGAAGAAACTCTCGGCCCGCCCGTCGTACTTGTGGGTCGCCGCTCCTTCGGCCTCCCCGATGCGCTCGATCAGCCCGGTCGCCAGTGCGGTGCCGGCCGTCGCCGCGATGAGCTGGTACTTCATCGACGACGATCCAGAGTTGATCACCAGCACGTTGTCGGTCACGACCGGGCCTCCTCGACGGTGGTCGACGACTGTGCCTGCGCTGCACTGGATCCCTGCGCAGCGCCGGATCCCTGCGCCTGGATGGCGGTGATCGCGACGGTGTTGACGATGTCCGCCACCAGGGCGCCGCGGGACAGGTCGTTGACCGGCTTGTTCAACCCCTGCAGGACCGGCCCGATAGCGACCGCGTTCGCACTGCGCTGCACCGCCTTGTAGGTGTTGTTGCCGGTGTTCAGGTCGGGGAAGATCAGCACCGTCGCGCGACCGGCCACCTTGGAATCGGGCAACTTGGTCGAGGCGACCTTGGCGTCGACCGCGGCGTCGTACTGGATCGGCCCTTCGGCCAGCAGGTCGGGCCGCTTCGCATGCACGATATCGGTTGCCACCCTGACCTTCTCGACATCCGCACCGGCACCGGAGCTGCCCGTCGAGTACGACAGCAGGGCCACCCTCGGTTCGATGCCGAACTGTGCCGCGGTCCCCGCCGAGGAGATCGCGATATCGGCCAGCTGCTCGGCGGTCGGGTCCGGATTCACCGCGCAGTCCCCGTAGACCAGCACCCGATCCGACAGGCACATCAGGAAGACGCTGGACACGATGGCCGTTCCCGGCGCCGTCTTGATGATCTCGAAGGACGGCCGAATGGTGTGCGCGGTGGTGTGCACGGCGCCGCTCACCATCCCGTCGGCCATCCCCAGATGCACCATCATCGTGCCGAAATAGGAGACGTCGCTGACGATCTCGGCGGCCTGCTCCTCCGTCATGCCCTTGTGTGCGCGCAACTTGGTGTATTCCTTGGCGAACCGGTCGACCAATTCCGGGTCCTTCGGCGACACGATCGTGGCGCCGGTGATGTCCACGCCGACCGCCGACGCCTTCGCCCGCACCACAGATTCCTCGCCGAGCAGGGTGAGGTCGGCGACGCCCAGCCGGAGCAGGCTGTCCGCCGCCCGCAGGATCCGCTCGTCGTCGCCTTCGGGCAGCACCACATGCCGGCGGTCGGCTCTGGCCCGCGCGATCAGCCGGTACTGGAACATCAGCGGGGTGACGACCTCGGATTCGGCGACGTCGATGGCGTCCAGGATGGCCTCACCGTCGACCGCATCGGCGAACACCCGCAATGCCGTCTCCAGCTTGACCCTGGATGCCGCAGTCAGCGTGCCGTGCACCCGGGACAGCGCCGACGCGGTCTCGAACGTTCCGCTGGGGGTGATCAGGATCGGCAGGTCCTGCTGCACCCCGTCGATGAGGTCGGCGACCGGCTCCGGCGGCATGTAGCCGCCGGTCAGCAGGATGGCCGACAGATGCGGGAAGGTCCCCGATTGGTGCGCCAGGATCAGCGCCGGCAACAGATCGGATCGATCGCCCGGTGCGATCACCGTGAAATCCTCCTGCAGCCGGGTCAGCACGTTCGGCAGCGACATCGCGGCGACCAGCAGGCCCATCGATTCCCGCTGGAGCCATTCCGGGTTCCCCCGGACCAGCTGCGCGCCGCACGCCCGCTGCAGGTCCGCGACGGTGGGAGCGATGAGCAGCGGAATCTCCGGGATCGCACCGACCGGTAGGCCGGTCTTGGTCAGCAAGACCCGGACCGCCTCCACGTCATCGGGGTCCACCCGGTTGGCGACGACGGCGACCGGTTGGGCATGTTCGGAGACCAATTCGCTGCAGGCCAGCTCGACGGTGGATGCGATCAGTTCGGGCGTCCGGCCCCGGCCGTGCACGACCAGCACCACCGGTGAGCCCAGGTTGGCCGCGATGGTGGCGTTGGAGAACCACTCGTTGCCGGTCATCACGTCGGTGTAGTCGCTACCCACCACGACGAGGGCGTCATACCGAGCGGTCAGCCCGCCGAACCGGTCGACGATCTTGGACAGCGCGGCGTCGAAATCGGCGTGCAGGGCGTGATAGCTGACGCCGATCGTGCTGCTGTACGGCTGCTCCACCGCCGGATGCGACAGCAGCAGATGCACGACCGGATCGACCACCTCCAACGACTCGGTGACCGGGCGGAAAACGCCGACCCGCCCCACCCGGCGACTCAGCAGATCCAGCAATCCGTAGGCGACCGAGGATTTGCCCGACAGGCCCTCCGGCGAGGCGATGTACACGCTCCGAGACATGGGTGAAGGCTAACCGGGCGCCCGACCACTCACCGGGTGAGGCCCACCGGAACGGGGACGCCCCGCGTCCGGCTCAGCACCGGCCCGAGTGGCGGCTCAACACACCGTCGTGCCGGGCGCCTTGCCCGTCACCAGCTCGAAGATGTAACTGGCATAGGCGTCCGGCTCCGCGACCAGATCATCCGCGGACAGCCCACCGAACTCCTTCGCATCGCAGTAGGTCTCCAGTATCTGATTGACCGACGGGCCATAGCGGTGCGCCCACTCGTGGATGAGCACGAACGCGCGGTCGTCGAGATCGGTCAGTGACCACCAATTCGGGCACAGGTGAATGTTGAGAATCGTC
Organism: uncultured Actinomycetota bacterium; assembly: GCA_963709895.1. Classification (GTDB taxonomy): domain Bacteria; phylum Actinomycetota; class Actinomycetes; order Mycobacteriales; family Nakamurellaceae; genus Nakamurella. The sequence continues at coordinate 612,946 of CAVPYD010000031.1, forward strand.
ACCGCGAATGTCCCCGCGGAACACAGCCCGTGTTGCCAGGATTGGGCCGGCTCACATTCGTAGGTGGTCTTCGCATTCTCCGAGTTCATCGCGGACAGCACTCGCCGAACCCGCCCGAACCACAGCTTCTTGTCGGCGTCGCGGACCGGTGGAACGGTGATCTTGAAATACTTCCTGGCCAGTGCCTGCACCGTCGGATCCGACGACGTGGCGCTTTCCATCTCGGCAATGGACAGCATGGTCCTGGCCCGCCCATGAGCCGCGTGCACCTCGGCGGCGGGATGCGGTGCGCCTGCCGTCGTTCCGCAATCCTGCACCTCGTACCGCTGCACGTGCGGCGCCCGGTCGGCGTGCTCGGACTCGTGCTCGGACTCGTATTCGGCGCGTTCCTCGGCGGAGCAATCACACGGCGTGGGCCCGCACCGTTGGACGACCACGTCCGACGACTGGCGGCCGGCTGCCGGCGCCGCTTGCGCGAGCCGCCGGCGGACCGCCGAGTTGCCCGCCGCTCGCTGCAGGGCCAGCAGCATCCCCGGGCTCAGTGCCTGGCTCGGGGGTTCAGCGGGTCGTCGGGCGGCCGGGTGGGCAGTCGGTCGGGCGACGTGTGGCCGGATGGTGTCGAGCAGCGCCAGCGCGGGCATCTGTCCTCCTCCCCACCCGTTCATCATGGTGGCCGCGCGGCCGGATCGACAGTGACCGCGGAGGGTTCTGCCCTTTCGGGCAATTCCGATAGTCCAGCGGGGTCCCGCCAAGATCGTCCGGGCAGCGGGCCCCTGCGCCACCACACCCGGCACCGCCCGTGCTCGCTGGCCAACAGGGCGCTCGGTGGTCCGTACAGTCCACCAGGTGACGGACGATTGGCCGCCGGGCGTGCCGCGGGTGGTCAGCACCTCCCCGATTCAGGGCGGCTACATCTGCAGTACCCAGCGGGCCGCCCTGGCCGACGGCAGCGATGTGGTGATCAAGCGGTGTCCGTACCCCGCCGACCAGGAGGCGGAGGGGCTCGAAGCCCTGCGCGCGGCGGGCGTTCCCACGCCCGCCATCATCGGCGTCGGAGCCCGGGTCCTGGTGCTGGAATACGTTGGGCGTCAGGCGATATCGGACGATACGGCGAGCGACAGCGACAGCGACAGCGACAGCGACAGCGACAGCGACGCACTGACGGCGCCCGCCAGCAGGACTGGGCCGCGCTTGGCCGCGCGATCGCCCGGTTGCACCGGAGTAGCAATGATCGATTCGGCTGGCATCAGGACAACTACGCGGGCCTGTTCACGCAGGACAACCGGTGGTGCTCCGACTGGCCCACGTTCTACGCCCAGCGCCGGGTGATGGGGCATCTGGCGCACGCGGACGTGCCCGACCCGTTGCGCCGCCGCCTGGAGCGGGCGTGCAACGGCCCCCTGCCGGCCCTGCTGCGCCAGCACCCCGAGGTGTCACTGACCCACGGCGACCTGTGGGCGGCCAATGTGATCGACGGCCATTGGCTTGTCGATCCGGCCGTCAGCTACGCCGACCGGGAACTCGATCTCGCCTACATGCGGCTGTCCCCGGACCTGCCACCGGAATTGTTCGATGCCTACGAGGCGGAATGGCCGATCGACCCCGGATTCGAAGAGCGCAGACCGGCACTCCAGCTGCACAAACTCCTGGTGAACGTCCGGCATTTCGGCCCGCGGTTCCTGCCGAGAATCGAGGCCACGCTCGATGGGTACGGCTGGTGATTCCCACGGGCTCCGCCCACGTCCCCACCTCGCTCGCTTGTCCCTGCCGTTGCGTCGTGATGGGCTGTCCCCACACTGCGGCGTCGCCGGCGAAACACCCCCGCGCGGCGACCCGGGCCCGCCACCAGGACGAATACGAACGCAGTAGCGGGAGGCTGACATGACAGCAGCGGTCACCAAGGGCATGGTTCGGACACCGGGCGGAACCTTCACCATGGGCAGCGTCGACTTCTACCCGGAAGAACAGCCGCTCCGCGAGGTCGAGGTCGACGACCTGTGGGTGGATGAGCACCCGGTGACCAACGCCCAATTCCGCCGGTTCGTCCGGGACACCGGCCACGTCACCATCGCCGAACAGGACCCCGACCCGGCCGATTTCCCGGGCGCGAACCCGGCCGACCTCGTTCCCGGATCCCAGGTCTTCGTCGGCACCCCCGGCCCGGTGCCGTTGGACGACTGGACCAGGTGGTGGGCGTGGATCCCGGGGGCGAACTGGCGGCATCCCGAAGGCCCGGGCAGCACCCTGAACGGCCGCGATCTGCACCCGGCGGTGCACATCGGCTTTGAAGATGCCCGCGCCTACGCGGCGTGGGCCGGGAAATCCTTGCCCACCGAAGCGGAATGGGAACGGGCCGCGCGCGGCGGACTCCACCAGGTGACCTATCCATGGGGCGACGACTTCTCACCGAACGGCAGGATCATGGCCAACACCTGGCACGGCAACTTCCCGTACCAGAACCTGTCACCGCACGGCTTCACCCGGACGTCACCGGTGAAGCGGTTCCCGCCCAACGGGTTCGGGCTGTTCGACGTGGTCGGCAACGTCTGGGAGTGGACCGAAACCGCGTGGACCGACGACCACGCACAGCAACTCCCGGCGGTGACGCACGGGTGCTGCGGGCCGGGCCCGGAGACATTGACCGAGCACCACCGGCAGGTCAGCAAGGGTGGCTCCCATCTGTGCGCGCCGTCGTACTGTCACCGCTACCGCCCCGCCGCCCGGCAGGGACACGGCATCCGCAGCACCACCGGCCACCTCGGCTTTCGCTGCGTCATCCGCGATTGACCGCTGCCGACCGCGGCAGCCACCCGCGGGCCAGGACCGAAACGGCTATCGGGCTCCGACAACCCGGCGGTACACCCTGGCCTCCCACGGCCGCAGCGACAAGCGTGGCTGCGACGGCTCCGGAGCCGCGGCGTTCGTGAGCAACAGTTCGCTGTTCTCCCAGTCACCGGCGTACGGAATCTGGTCGGCGATCGCGGTGCGGCCCGAAACATTGCCCAACACCAGCAGTTCCACGTCATCCAGCCGTCGGGTGAAGGCGTAGATCTGTTCGTGCTCGGGCAGCAGCATGGTGAAATTGCCGTGCGCCACCGCCGGTTCGCGGTGCCGCAGGTCGATCAGCGCGCGGTAGTGGTGCCAGACGGAATCGGGGTCGGCGATCGCCGCGGCCGCATTGATCTCGTGATAATTCGGATTGGCCAGAATCCACGGATCCCCGGTGGTGAAACCGGCATTGGCCGAGTCGTCCCATTGAACCGGTGTTCTGGCATTGTCCCGACTCATGGTCCGCAGCGCGATCAGCACCGCATCGGGCGACTGTCCGGAAGCCACCGCCTCGGCGAAATGATTGATGGATTCGATGTCGCGGAAGTCGCTGATCTGCTCGAACGGGGCGTTGGTCATCCCCATTTCCTCGCCCTGATACACGTAGGGCGTCCCGCGATGCAGGTGCAGCAGCGTGCCGAGCAATTTCGCCGACCGCACCCGGTACTCACCGTCGTCGCCGAACCGGGACACCGCACGCGGCTGGTCGTGGTTGTTCCAGTACAGGCTGTTCCAGCCGACCTCGGCCAGGCCCGCCTGCCACCGGCCCAGCGAGCCCTTCAGGTCGAGCAGGCGCAGCGGGTGGACATCCCATTTGGTCGCTCCCTGGTCGAGCGAGACGTGCTCGAACTGGAACACCATGTCGACCTCGGCCCTGGCCGGGTCGGTGAAGAGCCGGGCCTCCTCGACGGTGCAGCCCGGCATCTCACCGACGGTGAGCAATTCGGCCGCCCGCCCGCTGAACACCTCCCGGTGCATTTCCTGCAGGTAGTCGTGCAGCCGCGGACCGTTGATGAAATACGGCGACCCGTCGCCCCACAGGCCGGTGTGCGTGTGCCCGTCCGGGAGCGCGGTGTCCTTGGAAATCATGTTGATGACGTCCATCCGGAACCCGTCGACGCCGCGGTCCAGCCACCACCGCATCATCTCGTAGACCGCGTTCCTGACCTCGGGATTCTCCCAGTTGAGGTCGGGTTGCTTGCGGGAGAACAGGTGCAGGTAGTACTCGCCGGTGTCCGCGTCGTACTGCCAGGCCGACCCGGAGAAGAACGATCCCCAGTTGGTGGGCTCGGCCCCGGGATCGCCGCCGTTCATGCCCTCCCGGGCCGGCCGCCACCAGTACCAGTTGCGCTTGGGATTGTCTGTCGACGATTTCGACTCGACGAACCACTGATGCTCGTCGGACGTGTGGTTGACGACAAGATCCATCACCAACTTCATGCCGCGGCCGTGCACGGCCTGAAGCAGGGCGTCGAAATCCGCGAGGGTCCCGAAGACGGGCTCGATGTCCTGGTAGTTGCTGATGTCGTAGCCCGCGTCGTCCTGCGGGGACGGGTACACCGGGGACAACCAGATGACGTCCACCCCGAGATCGGCGAGGTAGTCGACCTTGGCAGCGATTCCGCCGAGATCACCGACGCCGTCGCCGTCCGAGTCGGCGAAGCTGCGGGGGTAGATCTGGTAGACAACCGCGGACTTCCACCATTGCCGATCCGCCCCCGTACCCTCCGCGGATGCGGTGGACGGCGCGAGCATCTGGTCGCTGCCCATCGTGATTCCCTTCTGGTCGCACTGGTCGGTATCACTGGTCGAGTCGCACTGGTCGGGTCACCCTGGCACGTCGCTGGTCGAGCGCGCCGGTTGACCACCCATGCCTCGCTGGGAGGGTTCCACATGCGAGCGGAATGCGCATCGGATGGCGCCGCAGGGCCCAGCAGAACGGGGTCGCTTGCACGCCGGAAATTGGACCCAAATACTTGTGCCCGAGAGACTTCCGACATTCGACGGTCATCACCCGCTTACCTAGGGTTACCTTGACGGCAAAGGTACGGAGCCTGCGGGTTCCCGACGTCGAGGCGGTGCCAGGGGGGCCCGACCGGCGAACGCCGTCGGGGGGCTCACCATGCGATTCCGACTGCTGCCAGACCAACGGCTGCGAGAGCAACTACTCAGCGTCGGTGCGCTGCTGGCCTGCTTCGCAGCAGCGGTTCTCACCGCGGTGCACGTTGCCGGCCCGGCCGCGGCTCAGCCGGCACCCGCGTCGGTGCAGATGACCGGCATCTACCAGCTGATCGTCGCCGACCCCGCACCGGTACCCGGGGCACCGGTGGCGCCCGTCGAACAGAGCTTGCTGATCGTGGGCGCGCAGACCTATCGCCTGCACCTGCCGGCGGACGCCCATCCTCGGCCGGGAACCCGCATCACGGTGACCGCGACCGTGTCGGGACCGGACGTCACGGCGACCGCGGTCAGCGCCGGTATCAGCACGATGGCCGCCCCGGCCCTCACCGGCACCACCAAGGTGCTGGTGATCCTGGCCTACTGGACGGCCCCCGACTCGGTCACCTCGGCATCCGCGTACACGCAGATGTTCGTCAACGGCAGTGCGTGGTATTCCAAGGCGTCCTACGGCAGGCTGACCCAGACCGGCGCGGTCACCCCCTGGCTCCGCATCCCAGGCCCCGACGGGAACAAATGCTTCGGCAACGCGACAAAGCTCATGACGTCCGCGAAATCCGCCGCGGCAGGCGCCGGTTTCGACTCGACGAAATACGACCGGACCGTGCTGTATTTCCCGTACGACAAGGCGGCCGGCTCCGACTGCTCCGGGTACGCGGGATGGGCCGACGTGTCGGGCAACCAGATCTGGTTGAACGGGTACATCGACCTGCGCGTCACCGTCCACGAGCAGGGCCACAACTACGGCCTGCTGCACGCCAATACGCTGTCCTGCAAGGCTTCTGCGACCGGCGGGCCGGTCGCGCTCGGGGCACCGGCCAACTGCGTGAGCGCCGAGTACGGCGACGACTTCGACGCCATGGGTGGATCCGGCCTGGTCGGCTCGTTCAGCGCCGGCGAAAAGGACAGACTGTCGTGGCTGACCGGCCACAAGGCGACGCTCTCGCCGGGCGGCACCGTGACGATCGCACCTTTGGAGACCGCGGCGCCGATCAACGCCGCGTCCTTCACCACGCCCAGGCCGCACCTACTGGCTGGAGTACCGGCGGCCGATCGGCATCGACGCCGGCCTTCCCGCGGGCGTCACCAATGGCGTGTTGATCCACCTCGACGACACCACCTACCAGTCGAAGTTCCAGCTGCTGGATCAGAAACCCGCTACCTACCAGAACTTCTCCGACGCGACGCTCGGCGCCGGTGCACGCTGGACCACGCCCGACGGCTACATCGTCCTGGTCACTGCCGTCACGCCGGCCGGGGCAACGGTCCGGCTGATCGGTGCGCCGGGCGCACCCACGACGCCGACGGTGACCACCAGCGCCGGCGCGACCGAAACGATCGCCTGGAGTCCGCCGACCGCCAACGGCGGCTCGGTGATCACCGGCTACCGGGTGTCCCGCAACGGCACCGATGCCAACGGCGCCGGCCCGTCGTCAACGATCGTGTCAGCGTCCACCCGATCCTTCGGCTTCGGCGCCCTCCGGCCCACGGCCGCCTATGACCTTTCGGTGCAGGCGATCAACGCCGCCGGTACCGGTCCGGCGGTGTCAATGCACATCACCATGCCGACGACCGCGCCCGGTGCGCCGGCCGGCGTCACGACGGGGATCGGCATCTCCGGCGACGGGACACTGAGCTGGGCGCCGCCGGCGTCCGACGGCGGGTCGGTCGTCACCTGTTACCGGGTCACCCGCAACGGCACCGACGCCACCGCGGCCGGGCCGTCGACGATCGAGGTGTCCCCGGCGACCCGGTCGGCCACCTTCGCCCATCTCCGCCCGGGCGTCAGCTACACCGTGTCGGTCCGGGCCGTCAACGCCATCGGCACCGGGCCCACCGCCGTCGCGACAGTCACCGTGCAGGTCGCCGGCGCCATCGTGCCGGTCGCCCCGGCGCGCGTCGCCGACTCCCGCGCCGCACTACAGATCCAGGGTCCGGTCCCGGCGAAGGACAGCGCCGATGTGCAGATCACCGGGCGGGGTGGGATCCCGAGCCGCGGCGTCGCAGCGGCGGTGCTCACTGTCACCGCGGTCGATCCACAGGCCGCCGGTTACCTCACGGTGTGGCCGGCCGGGATCGACCGCACCAACACGTCGAACGTGAACTTCGTTGCCGGACAAACCATCCCGAGCACCGTGATCGTCCCGGTCGGTGACACGGGCGCGGTCGGCGTGTTCAACGGCTCGGCGGGCGGCGTTCAGGTGCTCATCGACGTCACGGGCTACATCGCGGACGGAACGGCAACGGCGGCCGGGATGTTCGTGCCGGTCACCCCGGCGCGGATCGCCGACTCCCGCGTCGGTCAGCAGATTCCGCACGCCGTGCCGGCCTCGGGCACCGCGACCGTGCAGGCCACCAACCTCGCGCACATCCCAGCAAATGCGGCCGCGGTCGTACTGACCGTCACCGCGGTTGACCCCACCGGGGCCGGGTTCGTCACCGCATGGCCTGCCGGGACGGCCAGAACGGCCACCTCCAACCTGAACTTCGTTGCGGGACAGACCATCCCGAACACCGTCATCGTGCGGGTGGGCACAAGCGGCTCAGCTGGGAAGGTCTCGTTCTACAACGGCTCCGGCGGTTCGGTGCACCTGCTGGTGGACGTGTCGGGCTACCTGCTGGGTGGCAGCCCAGCGCTGGCAGGGGCGTTCGCGTCCGTCACTCCGGCCCGGATCGCCGACTCCCGCGCCAACCTGCAACTCCAGGGTGCGGTGCCCGGCTACGGGGTCGCCCAACTCCAGATCAATGGGCGGGGAGGGCTCCCGGCAACGGGCGTCGCCGCCGTCGTGCTGACCGTCACGGCGGTCTCCCCGACCGACGCCGGCTACCTGACGGTGTGGCCGGCCGGGATCGCCAGAACCACGACCTCGAACCTCAACTTTGTTGCGGGACAAACCATCCCGAACACGGTCATCGTCCCGGTGAGCTCCATCGACACCGGCGGGCCAGGCGACACTGTCGGCAAGATCAGCATCTTCAACGGGTCGGCGGGACCGGTGCAGGTCGCGGTGGACGTCACTGGGTACATCCTGTTCGCGGGGGCCGAAACCTCGTGACCGTCGACCGGCCGAGGCGTCGCAATGATCGCTCGCCGGGAGAGCGAGGCCGTCGACGGGCTCGGTGCGGAAGTCCGATGACGCGCCCGATGATCGGTTCCTGCCGCCGGGCGGTTGCCGTGCTCGCGGTGGCGATCTTGACCACCCTCGGCACCGTCGGCGCCGCCGACACGGTGGCCGCCGGCGCGGAGGGCACCGCGGGCGCAACGGCACGGTCAGCACGGCCACTGTCAGCACGGCGGGGCGCGGCGGGGTCGTCCCGACCACCACGCGGACCGAGTTCATCGACGCACGGCCACCCGCGAGTGTCGCGGGGGCACTGGAATCCGTCGGGCCGGCGCGGATCGCCGACTCCCGTGCCGACCTGCAGATCGCCGGCCCCGTCCCATCGGGGCACATCGTCACCGTGCAGGTCGCCGGCCGGGGCGGTGTCCCGCTCCCGCCGGTCTCCGCGGCAGTCATGACCGTCACGGCCGTCGACCCGAGCGCGAGCGGCTACCTCACGGTGTGGCCTGCCGGGCTCACCCGCCCGAACACCTCGATCGTGAATTTCCGGGCAGGGCAGAGCATCGCCAGCACCGTCATCGTCCCGGTCAGCGACCGGGGCGAGATCAACGTGTTCAACGGCTCCCCCGGCGCGGTGCAGATACTCGTCGACGTCAGTGGGTATGCACTGGCCGGCACGCCGATCGCGAGCGGCACGCTGATGCCGGTGACGCCGGCCAGGATCGCCGACTCGCGGTCCGGGCTGCAGATCAGCGCGATCCTGGGTCAATCAACCGTCACGGTGCAGGTCGCCGGTAGGGCCGGCATCCCCGCCGACGCGGCCGCCGCGGTGCTGACGGTGACCGCCATTTCGCCACAGGCCGGCGGCTTCATCACCGTGTGGCCCGCCGGTGCCGGGCGCCCCGCCACCTCCAGCCTGAATTTCCAGCCCGGCCAGAGCATCCCGGATACGGTCGTCGTCCCCGATCGATTCGGCCGCCGCTGGCCGGATCAGCATCTTCAACGGCTCGCCCGGGACGGTGCAGCTGGCCGTCGACGTCACCGGTTACATCCTGGCCGGCACCCCGACAGCCACCGGTGCCCTCGCCTCGGTACCGCCGACCCGGATCGCCGATTCCCGCTCGGCGCAACAGGTCTCGCACTCGGTGTCGCCCTCGGGCACGGTGACGATACAGGTCGCCGGAAATGCGCTGGTGCCCGACGGAGCGGCCGCCGCGGTGCTGACGGTCACGGCCGTCGATCCCGTCGCCGGCGGATACCTCACCGTCTGGCCGGCCGGGCGGGCCAGGCCCGACACCTCTGCCGTGAACTTCCAGCGCGGGCAGAGCATCCCAACCTGGTGGTCGTCCCGCTGGGCTCCCCGGCGGGTGCGCCCACTGCGATCGGGAAGATCAACATCTTCAACGGGTCACCCGGCTCGACGCAGGTGCTCGTCGATGTCAGCGGCTATCTCCTCGGCGGTGTCGACGCCGACACCACCGGGCCGGCCGCGGTGACCGCCGCGACGATCACCGGTGCCGGCGCCTCGACCCTCACCCTGAACTGGACGCCGCCGACGTCACCGGACGTCAGCGGAGTGATGATCCGCCGGGCGACGGGCGCCACCGCACCCCGATCGATCACCGACGGCACCGCCGTCGCGAACGTGCTGGTACCGCAAACCCGTTTCACCGACGACGATCTGGCCCCGGCAACCAGCTATTCCTATGCACTGTTCGCGCACGACGGTTCCGGGAACACGGCGATCGGCGCGGGCGTCACCGGCACCACCCTGTCCCCGCCGCTCTGGTCCTGGGGCAACGGCACGTCCGGCGAACTCGGCAACGGCACCATGAGCGGCAGCGCGGTGCCGACGCCGGTATCGGGCCTCGGGAACGCCACGGCCGTCGCCGGCGGTACCGCGAACGGATTCGCCATCGACGCCGATGGCGCGGTGTGGTCCTGGGGCGACGGATCGGACGGGCGACTCGGTAACGGCGGCCTGGCGAGCAGTGCCGTTCCGGTGCGCGTCTCGGGTCTGACCACCGCAAGGGCCATCGCGGGCGGAAGCGACGGCTATGCGCTGCTCGCCGACGGCACCGTCCGAGCCTGGGGCGACGGTTCGTTGGGTGCCCTCGGGAACGGCGGTACAGCCAGCAGCGCGGTTCCGGTGCGGGTGTCCGGGCTGACCCACGTCACCGCCGTCGCCGGCGCCGGCTACACCGGCTACGCGGTGACCAGTGACGGCGCCGTTTGGGCGTGGGGCGCCGGCGGTGGCGGTCGACTCGGGAACGGCTCCGGGGCCAGCTCGGCAGTTCCGGTTCGGGTGACCGGACTCACCGACATCATCGCTGTGGCAGGTGGTTTCGGTGGCGGCTACGCACTCCGGCGGGACGGCACGGTGTGGGCCTGGGGTGACGGCTCACTCGGCGCCCTGGGTAACGGCGGTAGGGCCGGCAGCGCCGTGCCGGTTCGCGTCGCCGGCCTGACCAAGGTCACGGCCATCGCCGCGGGGCTGTCCACGGCGCTGGCATTGCGCGAGGACGGCACGGTGTGGGCCTGGGGCGACGGCTCGCTCGGCGCCCTGGGCAACGGCGGCACCGCCGGCAGCCTTGTGCCGGTTCAGGTTTCGGGGCTCACCGCGGTGCGGTCGGTGGCCGCCGGGTTCGGTACCGGGTACGCGGTACGCAGCGACGGCACCGGGTGGGCATGGGGTGACGGATCCGCCGGACAACTGGCCACGGCCGGCAAGCTGAGCAGCGCGATCCCGGTGCGGATCTCCGGGTTGCGCACCATCACCGCGATCGCCGCCGGCAGTAGCACCGCCTACGCGATGGGCCGCTGAACGGCGCCGACCGATCGCCCGCCTGGGAACGGTGTCGGGCGAACCCGGCAGCGCCCTGACAGGGCATCTCAGCGGTATGTGCGGGATATCTCAGCGACGCCAAGGACGATCACCTCAGTACCACCACCCGAGGAGATCACTCATGACACACACCATCGAAGCCGAAGGGCTCACGAAGCGCTTCGGCAACACCCAGGCCCTGGACGGGGTCGACCTGGCCGCCGCCGAGGGCACCGTGCTGGGCGTCCTCGGCCCGAACGGCGCCGGCAAGACCACCGCCGTCCGCATCCTGGCCACCCTGCTCCGTCCGGATTCCGGCCGTGCCACCATCGCCGGATACGACGTCATCAAGGAGGCGTCGAAGGTGCGCCGAGTTGTCGGGCTCACCGGCCAGTACGCCTCCGTCGACGAGGACCTGACCGGAACCCAGAACCTGGTGATGATCGGCCAGCTGCTCAACCTGAGCACCAGGGACGCCCGCGCCCGGTCGGCCGAACTGCTCGAATGGTTCGACCTGTCCGAGGCCGCCGGCCGGGTGGCGAAGACCTATTCCGGCGGGATGCGGCGCCGCCTCGACCTCGCGGCCAGCCTGGTCGGTCGCCCCAGGGTCATCTTCCTGGACGAGCCGACCACCGGTCTGGACCCGGCCAAGCGCGAGGACATGTGGGACGTGGTGCGCAGGCTGGTCACCGACGGCTCCACCGTCCTGCTGACCACCCAGTACCTGGACGAGGCGGACGCGCTCGCCGACCGGATCACCGTCATCGACCGCGGCCGGGTCATCGCGAACAACACTCCCGAAGGCCTCAAGCGCGCCATCGGCGGCCAGCGGATCCGGGTGAGGCCGGCCGACCGCTACCGGCTGGACGACGTGCGCCGCATCCTGGCCGCGATCGCCCCGCAGGCCAACCAGGTGACCGGCCGGGACGAGATCACCGTGCCGGTCGACGGCGAGCAGGCACTGGCCGCCGCGGTGGCCGCATTGAGCGCCGAAGGTATCGCGGTCACCGAGCTGTCCCTGCACCTGCCGAGCCTGGACGAGGTCTTCCTGACCCTGACCGGCGAGCACATCGACGAAGGTGCCGGCAACGGAGGAACGACGGACACCGCCCACAGTTACCAACCCCGAGAGCGAGAAGGCCGAGGCAGCAGCATGACTCAGACACCCACCGCAACGGCCGCCGCTGCGGCGCCGGCCCGGCACCGTAAGCCTGCCCCGGCAGCGGCGGCGAGCACGTCCTCCGCAGGCGGCTACCACCGGCACGTCCTCGCGCTGGCCAAGCGCAGCCTGATCAAGACCTGGCGCACGCCGGAGGCGCTGATCGACGTCACCCTGCAACCGATCATCTTCCTGCTGCTGTTCACCTACATTTTCGGTGGCGCGATCGGCGGGACCTCGCAGGATTACCTGCAGTTCCTGTTGCCCGGCCTGCTCGGCCAGTCGATCGCGATGGCCGGGGTGGCGTTGGGCCAGAACCTCAACTCCGACATCGAGAAGGGCATCTTCGACCGGTTCCGCTCGCTGCCGATCGGTCGGTCGGTCCCCCTGGTCGGTGCGGTGTTCGCCGATATCGGTCGGTACCTCGTGCTGTGCATCGTCACCCTCGGGTTCGGCATGGTGATGGGATTCCGCATCGAGACCAACCCGATGGCCGCCACCGCGGCGATCGGTATCTCGATCGCCTTCGCGCTGTGCTTCTGCTGGATCTCGGTCTTCGTCGGGATGACGGTGCGGACCTCCGGTGCCGTGCAGGGCGTGATGTTCCTGATCGTGTTGCCGTTGTCGTTCGCCAGCAACACCTTTGTCAACCCGGACACCATGCCCAGCTGGCTGCAGAACTTCGTCAAGATCAATCCGATCTCCCAGTTGGTCACCACCGTGCGGGGACTGATGATCGGCGGACCGGTGGCCGAAAGCCTGATGTGGACGCTGGTCTGGATGGCGATCCTGTTGATCGTCTTCGTGCCGTTGGCGTTGCGCGGGTACCGGCGCCACGCCTGACCGGTTCCACGAACCCGACGACCAACCGGGCCCATCCCCTTTGCCAGGGATGGGCCCGGTTCTGTCGTGCTGGTCGGGTCATGTCTGCCCGTGTCAGAGGTCAGACGGTGTCAGAGGTCAGACGGTGACAGGTCAGACGGTGACGACCTCGTGCCGACCGGCGTCCGTCGTGGTCGCCTTGTGCGAGTTCTTGGCACCGTGCCGGCCGATCAGCACGGCCCCGGCACCCAGCACGGCCCAGCCGAGCAGGACCCACACCGGGAACGCCACCGACGCCTCCGGGAAGTACGCGGCGGTCCGTAGCAGGGTGCCGCCGGCACCGGTGGGCAGCCACTGGCCGACCTCGCCCCACGGACCGGGCAGCAGCCGCGGGGAGGTGGCGATGCCGGACAGCGGGTTGCCGACGATCACCAGCAGCAGCGCGCCCACGCCCACTCCGGCGGCCCCCATCAGCCGGGCCAGACCGGCGACCACCAGTCCCGACGTCGCCACCGCGAGGCTGATCGCGGATGCCTCCGCCAGGTAGTTCCCGCCCGAGACACCCAGCCAGGCAAGCACTCCGGCGAAGCTGAGCCCGATCGCCAGCGCGCCACCGACCACGGTGATCAGCACCGTCCACCGGCCGCGGAGGGAGAGCGCAGCGGCGGCACCCAGCACCAGTCCGGCGATGATCATCGGCAGGGAACCGGCGGCCAGGCCGACACCGTGGGCGTCACCCTCCGGCACGGGGACGACGTCGACGACCGCCGGGCTGGGTGCACCGGACAGCTGTCCGGCCGCAGCGTTCAGCGCCTGGGCGATGGCCGGCGAACCGGCGCTGGCGGTGAACACGGTCGGCCCGTTCGGTCCGATGACGATCGCGCCGTCGGCGGTGCGCTCCGTCAGCGCGGCGCGGGCCGCGGCCTCGTCGCTGACCACGGTGATCTCGAACGCGTCGGCGCCGCCGGCCTGGCTGAGGGCGCCGGTGATCTGCTGTACCGCGGGCGCGGGGCCGGCGACGGCCAACCGCACGCCGTTGGGCCCGGAGTTGACGGCGATGCTCACGAACAACGCCAGGATCAGCGACAACCCGGCGGTCAACCCCAGCACCATGGCGAGCGCGCGAGCCGGCTCTCCCGGTCGCGGGTGCCTACGGGCGGGTGCCCGTGAGTCCGGTCGGGAGCCCGGCCCGGGCGTGGCCTCGGCGGTGGCGCCGAGCGTGGAGTCGGCGCGGAGCCGGACGCGGAGTCGGCGTGGAGCCGGACGCGGATCGGATGGATCGGAGCGGTCGCGGAATCCAGTCGCGGATCAGTCGCGGAGCCCGTCGATCCGGTGGTGGATCCCTGCGTCCCACGAGGGGCATCTGACACGGTCATGATGGCTACCTTCCTTCCAAGAAGGATCGTTCGTTTTCCTGAGAAGAAGGATGCACCCAGCGGGCCCGGTCGTCAAGAACGAATATTCGGTTTACTATGGCGGCGTGCCCAAGGTCTCCGATGCCCACCGCGAGCAACGTCGCGAACAGATCCTCATCGCTGCGTGGAAATGCTTCGCGCGGAACGGCTTTCACAGCACGTCAATGGCCGACGTGATCGCCGAGGCCGGACTCTCGGCGGGCGCCGTCTACCTGTACTTCAAGTCCAAGGAGGAGATCATCCTGGCCGTGGCCGGTCAGGTGTTCGGCGGCGTCTCCGGCCGGATGGCCGAGTGGTCCCAGCAGGAACCGACACCCAGCCCTGCCGAGGTGGTCGGCTTCCTCATCCAGCAACCCGTGCTGGCCCGGGCGGAGGCGCCGGGCGATCTCTTTCCGCTCCTGCTGGCGGTGTGGGGAGAAGCCACCCGGAACCCCGTGCTGGCCGATCTTGCCGACGAGATCATGTCGGCGCTACGTCTGCAGATCACCAGGTTGTTCGAACGCTGGGCGAGCACCGGGCGGACATTGACGGTCCCGGCGGGTGATCTCGCACCGGTGGTCATCTCGCTCGTGCAGGGGTTCGTCACTCAACAGGCGCTGGTGGGCAGGCCGTCACCCGAGACCTACCGGCAGACCGTGGTCGACCTGTTCACTGCTGCCGGCCTCGGCCCCGTGCCGGCGGATCGCTGACCGCAGGCGCTCCGGGGCGAACGCCGCGACCGCTCTGGCGGCCGCGAAACTCTTTCCCTCGGCATACTTCTCGTCGAACCTCTCACCGAGCGTTGCCCGCAGTTCGCCGGCCAGCAGCGCTATCGCCGGGTCGGTTCGGTCGTCGGAGCCGCGCACCCGTGCCGCAGCGCCCAGCATGACGGCCCCGGTCTCCGCTTCCCCCAATGCCTGCGCCAGGGCCGCCATGGCCACCCCGGCGATGGCGGCGATGGGCATGTCCTTGGTGGCCACCGCAGCCGGGTAGGACAGCCGCAGATCGGTTGCGGCCGTTCCGATGTCACCGGATCGCGCGGCGATGTACCCGGTCGCCGAACGAACCATCGCGACGACGTGCTCCTGCAAGGGATCGTCGCCCGTCGGCCCGATCTTGGCGCGCAAATCGGCGCACAACGCCAGGGCGGCGTCCCGGTCGCCGGACAACCACAGCGCCATCACCAGCACGCCGTCGACGAAGACCGCGCGGTCGGTGAACTGCGGCTGACCGTCCATCTGCTCCTTGGCGATCCGCACGTGGGCCTTTGCGCTCTCGAAGTCGCCGATTCTCGAGGCAACCGTGGACATCCGGATGCGGATCTGCATGGTGTCCTCCCGCGATCCCAACTCCCGCGAGTGGGCCATGGCCTGCTCGTAGTCCGCCATCGCTCCTTCGAGATCGCCGTCCATCGTCCGGACCAGCCCACGGCTGGACAGGATCGAGGACAGTCCCCAGCGATCGCCGATCCGTTCGAAGTCCAGGTAGGCCGCTTCGACGTCGGCGCGCAAAAGGTCGGTGTCGCCGGCATTCTCGGCGAAGGCCGCGCGGCCGGTCCTGGCCGCGGCCCTGACCCAAGGGTCCGGCGACCGCAGGATGGTGCCGATCAACGATTCGGCCAGGGCGTTGTCTCCACCGAAATAGCCGATCATCGGTGCCAACACGGCCAACGCGGCCACCCGGGGTGGCGGCGCGGTGGCCAATCGGGCGGCGATCTGCCGCAACTCGTCACGAGCGGAGTCCCAGCCGCCCGGACCGGACATCTCGCCGGAGGCGATCCGGGCGACCGCTCTTGCCCCCTCTGCGTAGGCCCAGTCCGGATGGCCGTCGGCGCCGTCGGCGGCGAGGGCGAACTCCAGCCAGACCTTTGACTCGCTGTTCGCCCCGATCATCGACCAGTACCAGGTGAGCGACAGACACATGTCCACTGCCGCCATCCCGTCGCCGCAATCCCCGAGATACCGCAGGGCGCCAAGGATGTTGTCCCGTTCCGCACGGATGGTG
Organism: uncultured Actinomycetota bacterium; assembly: GCA_963709895.1. Classification (GTDB taxonomy): domain Bacteria; phylum Actinomycetota; class Actinomycetes; order Mycobacteriales; family Nakamurellaceae; genus Nakamurella. Next base: position 629,218 of record CAVPYD010000031.1, read on the forward strand.
TCCAACGCGGCCAGTTGATCCCTTGTCCGCAAGACCGGGTCGAGCTCCGCCGTCAACGCGGCGAAGTACCGGGCATGCCGGAGCCGCGCCACGTCCAGCTCGCCCCGCTCGGCCAGCCGTTCGACGCCGTATTCGCGGATGGTCTCCAGCATTCGGTAACGCAGCCCACCGCCGACCGGTTGCAACAGCGACTTGTCGACCAGGGCCAGCAACAGATCGCCGACTTCGTCCGCGGGGACGCGGGGGGCGGTTTGATTGTCGGCGCGACCGTCTGCGTGATCGTCGGCGTGGTCGTCGGCGTGATCGTCACTGCACACGGCGACAGCGGCGCGGGCCTCAGCGCCGGCCGGGAAGACCGCCAACCGTTCGGCCAGCAGCCGCTCCCGTTCGGACAGCAGGTCCCAACTCCACTCGACCACCGCGCGCAGGGTTCGGTGCCGGGGCACCGCGGTGCGGTTGCCACCGGCCAGCAGCCGGAACCGGTCGGACAGCCTGGCGGCGATCTCCCCGATCGGCAGTACCCGCAGCCGCGCCGTTGCCAGTTCGATGGCCAGCGGCAGCCCGTCGAGTCGGCGGACGATCTCGATGACGTGGGCGACGTTGGTGTCGTCGACGTCGAAACCGGCACTCACCGCCTGCGCGCGTTCGGCGAGTAGTTGCACCGCCGGATAGCGCAAAGCCTCGGCGGCAGTGCAGGTTTCCGGTGGCAGCCCCAGCGGCGGCACCACGCACAGCGACTCTCCGACGATGCCAAGTGGCTCCCGGCTGGTGGTCAGCACGCGGACATCCGGGCAGTCCGCGAGGATCTGGTCGACCAGGCTGGCGACGCCGCCGACGAGGTGTTCGCAGTTGTCCATGATCAGCAGGCAGCGTGCGGCCTGCAGGCTGTCCAGCAGTTGCTCGGTGGTGTCGCGCGGGTGCCGATCCACCCGACGGTCCACCGATCGGGTGTCCAGCAGCCCGAGCGCGCCGAGCGTGGCCTGGCTGATCGTGGCAACGTCGCTGACCGGGGCGAGTTCCACCAGCCACACCCCGTCGGGATAGTCCGACTCGCAGCGACGCGCCGCCTCCGTTGCCAGCCGGGTCTTCCCTGCGCCACCCGGCCCGACGATGGTGGCCAGCCGCCCGCGGTCGAGCATGTCCGAGACTCGCTGCACCTCGTCATCGCGTCCGACGAAGCTGGTCAGGAACGACCGCAAGTTGCTGTGCCGCAGCCGTTCCGCCGGTGCGTCAGCCGAGATCGCCTGTTCTTCCGGCATTTCCGAGCCGACCGGAGTAGGCATCGCGGGAATCGCTGGGCTGCTGGCGATCTCGCCACGGAGCAGCGCGATGTGCACCGCCTGCAGGTCGGCACCCGGATCGACACCGAGCTCGTCGGCGAGGTTGCTGCGCAACTGCTCGTACGCCGCCAGCGCCTCGGCCGTGCGGCCGTCGGCGGCAAGGGCACGCATCAGTTGACCGGTCAGCCGCTCCCGCAACGGGTGCGCGGCCAGCAGTTCCTTCAGCTCGGCGATCACGTCCGCGGAGTGACCGAGCCGGAGATCCGCCTCGATCCGGTCGGCCCGGCCCTCCAGCCGCTGCTCGTGCAGACGGGCCGTCCTGGCCACCGCGTACGCCGCACCCCCGGCGTCCGCCAACGGTTCTCCACGCCACAGCGACAGCGCCTTGACCAGGGTGTCCCTGGCGTTCTGCGCGGCGCCGTCGGCCAGCTGCCGATGGCCCGTGGTGACCAGATCCGAGAAGGCCACGGCGTCGACATTGCCCCGGTCCACGGTGAGCCGGTAGCCACCCCCGACCTGCGCGATGGCGGCGGGTTCCAGCAAGGCGCGGCGCAACCGGGAGACCAATGACTGCAGCCCGTTGACGGGGTCGCCCGGCGCGCCCTCCGGCCAGACCGCGTCGATCAGCTCGGTGACGGAGACCGCTCCTGGAGCGTCGGCTGCCAACCGGGTCAGCAGGCTCCGCAGCCGCGACCCGGTGATGGCGACGATCCGCCCGGAGGTGCGCACCTCCAGCGGACCGAGGATCCCGATCTCCACCGGTCCACTGTCCCAGACGTCACCGACGGAATGGGTCCCGTCTCAGCACTGCCACAGCAAAACCGGTAGCCGTGAACCCAGCGCGCGTGGGCCCCGGGCCGGCGTCCGGCGTGTGCGCCGATCACGCCCGTCCGTTGGTCGTTGCCGGCTCGGCGGTTGGAGCCGACGCGGCGGACACCACTGTTACGGGGACTGCCGGTGCGGTGGGGCCGGTCTGGCTGGGCAACGTCGACGCGACGGCGGGTGGCGTGGTGACGGCCGGCGGCGCGGGCGGGGCCGGCGGCGCGGGTGGGGCCGGTGGCCCGGCGACGGCAGGTTGCCCAGCGACGGCAGGTTGGCGCCGAGCGACGGCAGGTTGCCCAGCGACGGCAGGTTGCCCAGCGACGGCAGGTGGCGCGGCGACGGCAGGTTGCCCAGCGACGGCAGGTTGCCCAGCGACGGCGGGTGGCGCGGCGACGGCAGGCGGCGCGGGCGGGGCGGAATTGTGCTCCAGGAATCGCAGCAACTCGACCGGGAACGGCAGCACCAGCGTCGAGTTCTTTTCCGAGGCCACCTGGACGATGGTTTCGAGCAACCGGAGTTGGAGCGCTCCCGGCGTATCGGCCATCACGGCGGCGGCCTGGGAGAGCTTTTCCGATGCCTGGAATTCGCCTTCGGCGGAGATCACCCTGGCGCGGCGCTCACGTTCGGCCTCGGCCTGCCGGGACATCGACCGCTTCATCGACTCGGGGAGCGCGACGTCCTTGATCTCCACCCGGTCGATATGAATGCCCCAGCCCAACGCCGGGCTGTCGATCATCACTTCGAGGCCCTGGTTCAGCCGTTCCCGGTTGGACAGCAGATCGTCCAGATCGCTCTTGCCGATCACCGACCGCAACGAGGTCTGCGCGACCTGAAGGACCGCGAAGGGATAGTCCTGGACATTGATCATGGCCGCCACCGGGTCGATCACCCGGTAGTACACGACGGCGTCCACGTTGACCGTGACGTTGTCCCGGGTGATGCCGTCCTGAGCGGGCACAGGCAGGGTGACGATCTGCATGTTGACCTTCCGCAACCGGTCGATGACCGGGACGATCACGGCCAGTCCGGGTCCGCGCACGTCACCGACGATCTTTCCGAACCGGAAGACCAGCGCCCGCTCATACTGTTTGACGACCCGCGCGCTGGTGCCGAACAGGAAAGCCACCAGGATCAGCGCCACGATCACGATCTCGAGACCCAGCATGGTCGATCGACCTCCGCCCGATTTACGTCACTTTCGACGGTAGACCGGTTCTGCGGTCTTCGGGGCGTGCAGCCTCGCCACCTGAGTCGCCACTTTCGGTCCTCCCGCGTGCGGGATCTGGACCGAAAGTGGCGGCTGGATGCGGGATCCGCCGCTACGAAAGGCACCACTGTGATCAGGCCAGTCGTGATGGACTGGACAACGACGCGGCCCCTGAACGAGGTTCGCGGCTGGTTCGAATCGTCGGTCGTCGGAACGTTGCGAAAGTACGGTTACCGGGTCGATTCCAGCACTCCTGACGAGCTGGGGCTGTCACGATCGGGAACCCAGTGAGTGCTGCTCCTGGTCAGCGTCCTGGCGTTCTGGCTGAGCGATGACAACCGCGATCAGGTCGTGTTCAAGTTCCTGCACCTGGCAGACGGACGAAGCCAGGTCTACATCGTCGGTGACCTGCCGGGCAAGGTCGCAACCATCCTGCACGAGCTGACCCTCGGTGCCGGCGGGACACGGGGCGCAGCGAAAACGTCCGCCGCCGAGTGACCTAGACCGGGCCGCCCGGCAGCGCCACTCCGGGACGAAGCACCACCGATGCCCAACCGTCATCCCACCGACCGAAGTGCGGATAGTCCGGCGGGTCCTCGTCACCCTTGGGCCGATCGGCACCCAGCTCGGTCCGTGTCGACCCGCTCAGCAACGCGGAATGCCGGTTCGCCGGGTGCTCGTGCAGCAGCCGTTTGATGCGCTCCCAGGCGTCGTCGAGCTCCGGCGCGCGCACCGTCCATCCGGTGGCGGTCAGCTCGGCGGTTCCGGTCCCGTCCGGACCGGGTTGGGCGGTCAGGCAGAACTCCGGTGCCCCGCGCTCGCAGTTGACGCACCGGCCGCAGGCAACGTTCAGCCGCAGGTACAGCACGTCGCCGACCCGGGCGGACGAGCCTTCGCCGACTTCGAGCACGTCGGCCAGGCTCTCGTGGCGCACCAGGGCGCCCTCGGCGTAGTCCATCCGACCTTCATGCAGCGGATGGTCCGCCGCCCAGATCCGGGTCGCGGTGATCTGCACGATGGCGTCGATGTGATCCGATCCGGCCGCGTCCGGTGCGCTGTGCACATGGATCAGCCGGGGCCCGTCATAGGCAAGGGTTCTCATGATCGTCGTCCGTTCTCTGCAGAGGTGGACGTGAGGTGGCCTTCGCCTCCAGCCTGGCACGCCGCGGGTCCGGCGTCATCCCGAAGTGGAGTCTGATGGGAGTTCGAGGACAAGCCGCTGCGAGGCTGGGCACCATGCCTGGAGTCGACAACTGGCCCGTAAGGGCCCGGCGGATCGCCGATGATGAGCTGTTCCCGGTCGCCGCTGCGGTGGACGGGGCCGCGCTCGTTCCTCGAAACCAGTTGGACCTGCTGGCCGGCAACGGGTTCTACGGTCTCGCGGCACCGGTGTCCGCCGGTGGGGTCGGGCCGGAGGATGCGGACACCGACGGATTCAGTGTGATGTGCGATGTGGTCGGTGCGCTGGCGGGCGGCTGCCTGGCGACGACGTTCGTCTGGTTGCAGCATCTCGGGCCGCTGATGTCCGTCGCGGCGAGCCCAATCGCCGGGATCCGGGAGTCCTGGCTGGGGCCGCTGGCTCGCGGTGAACGGCGCGCCGGGGTGGCACTGGCCGGAGTGCGGCCGGGCCCGGCGCAGGTGCATGTAGAACGGGTGACCGATGGGTACCTGGTGAGCGGCGAAACGGCCTGGGTCACCGGCTGGGGTCTGATCGACACACTGCACCTGGCCGCCCGGGATCAGCACGACGTTGTGCATTTTCTGCTGATGGACGCGGTCACCTCGCCGACCCTCACGGTGGGGCCGACCGAGCTGATGGCAGCGCGGGCCAGTGGGACCGTCACCGTGAAATTCGACGAGCATTTTGTACCGGCCGACCGGTTGACCCGCACCCAACCGCTGGCCGAGTGGGCCGGTGGCGACGCCTTCGGTTCGTCGCTGAACGGCTTCCTCGCCCTCGGCGTCGCACAGCGGGCCGCAAGGCTGCTCGAATCGGATCGGTGGGACGAGGAGTTCGACCAGTGCCGGACCGCGCTGCTCACCGCCCCACCCGGCGGTATCCCCGCGGCGCGGGCGCGGAGCAGCAGGCTGGCGCTGACGGTGGCGACCGAGCTGATGGTCCGGGCCGGCAGCCGGGCGGTGCTCGCCGGCAATCCCGCGCAGCGCCTGTACCGGGAGGCGGGATTCCTGCTCGTCTTCGGTTCTCGACCGGCCATCCGGGAGGCGCTGCTTGGCCTGCTGGGTTGACCGGTTACCGCGGTACCGATCAGCTTCCCCGGTGCCGTCGAGTTTCCCCGGTGCCGGCGTCGAGCCGACCCCGACTCTGTCTGGCACGGGATCATCCCGCGCGCGGACTATTTCGCCTAAACTGGTCGGATGGGAGCCACCAGCACAAGGTCAACCGTCTCGGCTGGGACCGGGTCCAATCTGGTCGGCGCCGCACCGGTCGTGGTCGGGCCCGAGGTGCAACCGATCGACGTGGACGTGATGTTCCTGGTCAACCAGGCCGGCTACGCCCTGACCGCGGAAATGGCGTCGGCGCTGGGCGAGGTCAAGATCAGCCCCCGGGAGTTCTGCGTCCTCTCGCACGCGCTCAAGGGCGACCTGACCCAAATCCAGCTGGCCGAGCTGTCCGCGCTGGACAAGACGACGATGGTGGTCACCCTGGACCGACTGGAGCAGGCGGGGCTGGCCGAACGCCGATTGTCCGGTGCCGACCGCCGGGCGCGGATCATCGTCGTCACGCCGGCCGGGCGCAAAGCTGTCCGCAAGGCGCAGGGGATCGTCGCCGGAATGTACAACAGGATTCTGTCCGCGCTGCCCGCCGGGGATCGAGAAGTGTTCCTGCGCAGCCTGATCGCTCTTGTCGGCGGTCCACTGGCGCAGCCATCGCACGTCGAGCGGTCGGCCAGGCGGCGACGCGCACAGGCGACCTGACCAACATTCAGTCAGTACTCAGTCAGTACTCACGCGAAGGTGACTATCAGCCGCGCGATACGGCCGTCAGCGGCGTCCCGGATGCGCATGGTGCCGCGTTCCCCGGTTGCGGACCAGCGGAACCCGATCACCGTCTCGTCACCGACCACGGCGGGCTCGCCCACCTGCTCGATGGTGTCGTCGGGCGGCATCTGCGCGTAGGCAGCGGCGATCGCCTCGCGCCCGGTGAAGGGTCCGACGGCCGGGCCCACGACGTCGAACGTTGCGTCGTCGGCGAACAGTTCGACGAAAGGGTCCCACCGGCCGTTGGTGACGGCAGCATTGAAGGTGGCGACGTGACGGTCGGCGTCCACCGGACGACCCTACGCCGCGGGCCGCCGAGCAGGTAGGTTTCCCGACCATGGCTGCAGACCGCCCGGCGGGCGAGAACCGCACAGCATCCGTCGGATTTGCGGCCGCGATCGGTGGGGTGGCCGGGGCAGCGCTGGCCGCTCATCGGGGTCCACGGGGCGTCGCCGTCGGCGCGCTCGCCGGTGCCGCCGGATTGGCGACATCGGAGTGGATCGCCCGGGAAAGGCAGCGCCCTGGCGAGATCCCGGCGCTCTGGCAGCGCATCGCCACGAGTGCCGCCTTGCTGGCTCCGCTCGGCTGGGCCGCCGGGCGGGTCGCCCATGCCGGTCCGATCGCTGTCGGTGCAGGTACCGGGGCGATCGGCGGGCTGCTGGGAATCCGGCCGCAAAAGGTGGTGCTCGGCCCGCTTCTCGGTGCCGCGATCGGCCGAGCATTCGCGACCCGCAGGCGCCCGGTGCCGACCGCGGTCGTGGCCGCCACCACGATGCTCGCCTATCGAACGCTGTCCGCGCTGGTCTTCCGGGATGCCCAGGTCAGTCTGCTCGCCGAACGGGTGCCGGCCGCCGAGCTGCCGTTCGTGGTGCCCCGCGAGTCCCGAACCCGTTACGTCGGAACGGGTTACGTCAAGCAGTTGGCCGAACACCTCGGCGGCGCCTACGTCGAGGATGCACCGGACGCCGGCATCGTGGCGTCCCTCGACGAATTGGCCGGGCCCGATTTCGACCCGGCGGCGGTGGACCCCAGGGTCCGCGAGTTCTACGAGCACACCACCCGATTCCGGCTGGACATCGTGCCGGAATGGCGTGTCTGGGTGCGGCCCGGGTATCTGCTGTACCGGACCCTGGTGGCCAGGCCGCTCGGCCAGGCCAACGTCCCGATGAACCAGCGCGAGACGCAACGCGGCATCCGCAGCCGGATCGACACCATCACGCTCCCGCGGACTCTCCCCGACGCACTCCCGGGCGCGGCCGCCGACGCACTCTCGGACGCGGTCACCGACGCACTCCCGGGCGCGGCCGCCGACGCACTCCCGGGCGCGGCCGCCGACGCACTCTCGGGCGCGGCCGATCCGGTCGCCGAGTCCGACGCCGTGGACGTGCGCGGCTGGATCCGCTCCTTCACCGACACCGACGAGCCCATCTATGTCGGCATCTACACCACCTACCGGGACGCCGACCGCGGCTACGTCAGCGTCGGATTCCCCGTTCCCTACGGCAGTTTCACCGCAACGCTGCTACCGCGCGAACGAGACGGGGGCGGCCTGGTGTTGACCAGCAGGAGCGACCTCAAGCATCCGGGTCATTACCTGACCTACATCGACCCCGAGAATCGAGAGCTCACTGCGCTTGCCGTGCATGGCTTTTCCGAACAACTCGATGTCTACGTCGACGGTGACGAACTGCGGGCGGAGCACGCGTTCTGGGTGTTCGGATTTCCTTTCCTGGTGCTGCACTATCGGATGTTCCGAAAGGCCGAGGCCCGTCGAGACTGAGCGGAGACCCGACCAGCTCGCGGCGGCGCTGCGGTGACCTCAGCTACGTGACCTCAGCTGCCATCGGCCGCGGCAAGTATGCCGTCGACGTCGATGCCGGCGCAGTCCTGGGCGGGCAGAGTGCCGTCCTTGCAGGCTCGCGCCCGCTGAACCTCGCCCGAGGTCGGCAACTCCCCGCAGGTCGTGCCGCATCGCAGATAATCCGGGACCTTCGCGCCGCGCTGAATTCCCGCGGCCAACGCCCTGATGGCGGTATCCGCCGAGATCCAATGACCGGCGCTGTCCGTCCAGCCGATGATCGGTCCGTCATCGTGTCCCCCGGGGATCACCGGGCTGGTGGGCGGCGATTGCTCTTCGCTCGCCGGGCTTTCCGGAGCCGGGATGTCGGGACTTGTGGTGCCACTGACTATTTGCGGCGGCGTGTCGACATGGTCCGTCACCGCGGTGGTCGTGGTCGTGGTCGTGGTGGTGGTGGTGACCGGCGCGGTTGGCGGCGGGGCGGTGGGTACAGCGCCACCGCAGCCGCCGAGGAGGAGTGCCGCAACGGCAATGGGAATGGTGATTGCGATTCTGGAGAGTGTCATGACGACCCCTTTGACGATGGGCGCCGGTAAAGCTGGGTGGCCGGTGGCGCCGGTTCTGTCACCCATCCCGCGCAGGTAGGACGCGCGACTCGGGGCGGGCGTTGCGTCGCCCACGGACCGGGCCGGAGGTTGGTCGATGTGCTGTGCGCCCTGGCCCTGTGAAGAGAATGGCGCGAATAGTCGGGCGATGCACGTTGCACCTTGTGAATGCCGACGGCGAATACCGACCGCGAAATACCGACCGCGAAATACCGAAGGTGAAATGCCGACTGCGAATGTCGACTGCGAATGTCGACTGCGAATGCCGGCGCAGGCGTGTGCGTGAACCTCTTCGCGCACAGCGTGTCCGGTGGGATGCGGTACGCCTCGATCGCGTTCAGGGTCGCCCCTCGGTGAGGAGCGGACGATGCCGTCGTCCGCGACTTCTCGCTGCTCGGGTCGCCGTCCGTGCGCCGCGTCGCCACCACCCGACTTCTCCCAGTGCTGACCGATATATCCGGTTTCCCGGCGCTGTCGGTGTGGTGGGATAGCGTTTGGTTCATGGGGCAGATCATGGATCTGGAGGCGGCCACCGGGGTGGCCGGTTCGGTGTGTTCCGGGTTGGATGCGTTGCGGGGCAGCGCTTTCTGGAAACTCGGCGACAAGGAACTGCTGACCCTGGCCGGGGTGTTCGAGCGGGTCGGCCGGTTGGTGTACGCCGCGCAGGTCCACCTGACCGGGGAACTGGACACCCGCCGCGCCTGGCAGCAGCACAGCGCCACCTCGACCGCGGCGTTGCTGCGGCACACCCTGTACATCTCCCCCGGTGATGCCGCCGCCCGGGTCCGCGCCGCCAGGGCCATCCTGCCCCGGGACCTGCCCACCGGTGGACAAACCCCACCCGAACTCCCCGAACTGGCGGCGGCGGTGGACGCCGGCACCGTGGGTGTCGAGCAGACCCGCACCGTGGTGTCCACCATGCGCGCCCTGCCCGCCGGGGTGAACCCCGAGGTACGGGCCATGGCCGGGGCATCGCTGGCGGCCAACGCCCAGGTCACCGAACCGGTGGTGTTCGCCCGGTTCGCCCGGCAGGTCGCCCAGGCCTGCGACCCCGACGGCACCCTGGACGAGCGCGATCCCGTCGACAAGGTCGAACTGTCCCTGGGGTCCCGGAACACCAGCACCGGGCTGACCGGGTTCAAAGGGTTCCTGGACGACCTCGGGGTGGAACTGCTGTCCACAGCCATCGACGGCCTGGCCGCACCCCGACCCTCCGTGGACGGCACCGCGGACCCGCGGCCGGCGAAGGTCCGCCGCGGCCAAGCCCTCATCGAAGTGCTCCGCCGGTTCCTGGACGTCGGGTTCGCACCCACCCAGGGCGGGGAACGACCCCACGTCACCGTCACCATGGACCTGGACGCGCTGCACGGGGCACTCGGCACCGCCATGCTGGACCACGGCGGCCCGATCACCGCCGCCCACGCCCGGATGCTGGCCTGCGACGCGATGATCATCCCCGCCGTCCTGGGCTCACGCCTCCCAGGTCCTGGACATGGGGACCGCGGTCCGGTTGTTCCCCAACGCCATCCGCCGGGCCATCACCCTGCGGGACCGCGGATGCACGTTCCCCGGCTGCGACCGGCCCGCCACCTGGTGCGACTGCCACCACGTGCGGCATTGGGTGGACGGCGGCCCGACCAGCCTCGCGAACGGGGTGCTGCTCTGCCCGCACCATCACCGCGAGATTCACCGAGGCCACTGGGACATCCGTTTCGCCGCCGACGGCATCCCCGAATTCCTGCCACCACCATGGATCGACCCGAACCGCACCCCCCGCCGGAACACCATGCACCACCGACCCTTCCACCAGCGGACGTGACAGACCATGTCGGCGCCGGCGGAATGGCGAGCCATTTCGGGTCGAGACCGGGGTTTGCCGCCGTGGTCCGAGCGGAGCGGCACTCCTCACGTGGCGTCGACCTCGCGGCACTCATCCCGCGGAGCATGGAACGAGCGACTACGGCTCGCGCCGAGGGGGGCCTGCCGCTGTTGCTCGCCGGCGGCGTGCAGATGGTTGACGGCGTCCCCGGACGCACCGATCGCCTGCTATGAGTGCGCGTCTGCTCTCACCGGCGGCACTGCCGAACCACAGTCCGCCAACTCGTGCATGCCCAGCTCGTGATTGAAGCGCGTGCCAATCAGTCGCGCGCAGAACAAGTCTGGCACTGAAATGCGACCGGGAGGTCGGACTTATTGGTGTCCGGGCAGCCACTGCGTGAGGATGTCGTACGAAAGGCAGTCGCTCCGTGAGGGAGTCGCACCACGACCCACCGGGCGAGGATCTCGCACCGCGCTGCCGATGCAGACGGTCCGAACCCAACCTTGCCCGTCAGCCGTTGGCCTCGACGACGCCAACGGTCTGGACGTGTTGATCCTGCGTCACGCGGCATCGTCCGAAACAGGATCGTCTAGTTCAAAACTATCTGCTACGGTCGAACCCATGGCTGATCAGATACCCCCACCTGATTCCTCGCCCGCAACCTCCGACGCCGCCGGCACCGTGCAGCCATCGGACCGTCGACGCTGGGTCGCACTGATCGTGCTGTGTTCTGGTTTGCTGATGGTGATCCTGGACGGCACCGTGGTCACCGTCGCACTGCCCTCGATCCAGCGTGATCTCGGCTTCGCAGCCGCCGATCTGACCTGGGTCGTCGGGGCCTACCTGGTCCCGTTCGGTGGCCTGCTGCTGCTCGCCGGACGCCTGGGCGATCTCTTCGGCCGCAGGCGGGTTTTCCTGACCGGCGTGCTGACCTTCACGATCGCCTCGGCACTGTGCGGATTGTCGACTACTCCGAGGATGCTGATCGCCGCCAGGTTCGGCCAGGGGATCGGCGGCGCCGTAGCCTCATCGGTGATTCTCGGCATGATCGTCGGACTCTTCCCCGCCGCGCGGGAGCGTGCCAAGGCAATCGGGGTCTACAGCTTCGTTGGTGCGGCGGGCGCCGCGATCGGGCTGCTGGCCGGTGGTCTGGTCACGCAAACCCTCGGCTGGCACTGGGTTTTCCTGATCAACGTGCCGATCGGCGTGCTCACGGTTGTCGCGGCGATCGCGGTGCTGCCCGACGATCACGCCGATCACGCCGAACCATGGAGGAGGCGCACCGACGTCACCGGTGCCGTGCTGATCACCACCGCGCTGATGCTGGCCGTCTTCACGATCATCCGGACCGCCGCGTACGGATGGAACGCATGGTCCACCCTGGCAGGTGCGGCGGTGGGTCTGCTACTGATCGGTGCGTTCGTCGTTCGCGAGACGGTGGCGCGGAACCCTTTGCTCCCCTTGACTTTTCTTCGCGATCGCAGCGTGTGGGGGGCCAACCTGACCCAGTTCCTGATGGTCGGAGCGCTTTTCGGTTTCCAGTTCCTGCTCGGGCTGTACCTGCAGCTGGTGGCGGGCTTCGACGCAGCCGCCACCGGGCTGGCGTTCCTGCCGATCACCGTGGCCATCGGTGTGTTCTCGCTGGTCATCGCGCCCCGGCTGATCCTGCGGGTGGGCGGCAGAGTCGTGGTGGTGACCGGCCTGGTCCTGATCGGGATCGGCCTGCTGCTGCTGGCCCGGGTGCCGATGACGCCGTCCTACTACGTCGACATCCTGCCGGCGACGTTGATGATGGGTGCCGGAGGCGGGCTGACGTTGCCGGGCGTTGCCACGGTGGGTATGTCGACCGCATCGGCGCAGGATTCCGGGCTCGCCTCTGGCCTGCTGAACACCACCCAACAGGTGGGCGGTGCTCTCGGCCTTGCGGTGTTGACCTCATTGGCCGCCGCTCGAACAGACATGTCATTGCAGGCGGGTTCGTCGGCGGCAGCGGCGCTGACCGACGGTTATCGGCTGGCGTTCGGGGTTGGCGCAGCCTTGGTGCTGGCCGCGGTGATCGTCGCTGCCATGGCGTTGCGCCCCGCGCCGCCTCGGGCGGAGCCCGTTTCACCAGCTGAGCCCGTGTCACCAGCGGAGCCCGTGTCACCACGAGCAGGGTCGCGAACGAGCGCCGAGAGGTAGCCGTGCTCGACGGTGCCGGCGCGGCTCTTCGGCGGTGCCGGCCCTGGACACCACCCGTCGACCGCCGCTCGAGGGCACCGGTGGGTCACCCGCGGCGCGGCGCGCCGGTGCCATGGGCAGTTCCCGCAGCACCGGACCTACCATCGACCAGGTGGCGGGAGGAGCGACGAGCGTGACACACAGCCGACGGCGTCGTGACGGGCGACGATGACGGTCGGCGAGCGCGGTGTCGCGAGGGTGGCGGTTATCGGATCGGGCCCGGCCGGAATCTACTCGGCCCAAGCGCTCACGGATCCGTCGAACCCCTCGCCCGTGCAGGTCGACGTCTACGACCGGCTGCCGGTGCCGTACGGCCTGGTGCGGTACGGCGTCGCACCCGATCATCCGAAGATCAAGTCGATCATCGAGCAGCTGCGCAAGGTGATGGAGCGGCCGTCGGTCCGCTTTCTGGGAAACATCCGGCTGGGTCGAGACGTCACCCTCACGGAGCTGCGGGGCTACTACGACGCGGTGGTCGTGGCGTGCGGGGCCAGCGCCGATCGGGCGTTGTCGGTGCCCGGCGAGGACCTTCCGGGCAGCATCTCGGCCACTGAGTTCGTCTCCTGGTACAGCGGGCATCCCGATGCGGCGGTTGACGGAATCGCTGTGACCGCAACCAGTGTCGCGGTGATCGGGGCGGGCAACGTGGCCCTGGACGTCGCCCGGATGCTGCTCGCGCCGGTGGATCGGCTGCGGGTCACCGACGTCCCCGAGCATGTGCTGACCGAACTGGCCGCGAGCCCGGTCCGGGACGTGTACATCGTCGCCCGCCGTGGCGTCGCGCAGGCCAAGTTCTCCAGCAAGGAACTGCACGAGATCGGCGAGCTGGCCGACGTCGACGTGCTGCTGCGGGCGCAGGACCTGCATCTCGACGAGTCCACGCAGAACGAACTGAACGGCGACCCGGCCCGTCATCACGCGGTCGACGTCCTGCGGTCGTTCGCGCAGCGGCAACCGGAGGGCAGGACCAAGCGGCTGCATTTCCGGTTCATGATGCGACCGCACGCCGTGATCGGCACCGATCGCGTCGATGGACTCGACCTGGAGCGCACCGCGTTCGATACCACCGGCAGTCTCGTCGGCACCGGCCAGATCGAGCGACTGCCGGTCCAGCTGGTGGTGCGCTCGGTCGGCTACCGCGGCCTGCCGACCGAGGGCCTTCCGTTCGACGCGGCCGCGGGCATCATTCCGCATCGGCACGGAGCGGTGCTGTCCGATGGCCGGCCGATCCCCGGTATGTACGTCGCCGGATGGATCAAGCACGGCCCCAATGGGTTGATCGGCACCAACCGCAAGGACGCCGCAGACACCGTCGCCACGTTGTTCGCTGATCTCCCGGCGCTACCGATGGCGCCGCACCGTGACACCGAGGAACTGCTGGCAGTACTACGGGCCCGCGGCGTTGACGTCGTCGACTGGGCCGGCTGGCAACACATCGACGCCGCGGAGATCGTCAAGGGGCAGCCGGTCGGGCGGAGTCGGGTCAAGATCCACGACTGGGACGAGCTGCTGGCCATCGGCGCATCGGTCCGGGCGGCGGTGACCGGCGGTCAGTCGTGACCATCGAGGAGCCGGCAGTTCAGCCAGCCCGGTGCTCGTAGCCGATCGAACTATCCCGCGACCGGCAGCACGACACCAGCCCAACGCACGCTCCGACACCAACTGGGAACCAGCCCGACGGGAAACGTTCCGGCCCAGCACGTCACCTGGAGAACCGAGAAACAGCACGAGTGGCAGCACCCGACGCGGGCTATCGGCCGCAGTGGGAGCGCCGGGACGCCCTGCAGTTCGTCGCCGGGCCGCACTCGGAGTCGTTCGCGCCCGATTCCAGATTGCTCGCGGAAGTGGACCGGTCAGTTTCAGCGTTCGCCCTTGACGCCGGCCAGCAGCATCTGGGCGACGTCGAGCACCTCGACCTCGGCGCGCGCCGCTCCGGAGTCCTGCCGGGCGGTGAGCCCGTCGGTGAGCATCACCCGGCAGAACGGGCAGCCGGTGACGATCTTGTCCGCTCCGGTGTCCAGCGCTTCGTCGGTGCGTTCCAGGTTGATCCGCTTGCCGACCTTCTCCTCCATCCACATCCGCGCGCCGCCGGCGCCGCAACAGAAGGAGCGGGCGGAGTTCCGCGGCATCTCCTTCAAGGTCGCGCCGGACGCCTCGATCAGTTCCCTGGGCGGGGAGTAGATCTTGTTGTGCCGGCCCAGATAGCACGGGTCGTGATAGGTGACGTCACGGCCGACCGGGGCGACGGTGACCAGCCGGCGATCCCGCACCAGCCGGTTGAGCAACTGCGTGTGGTGCACCACCTCGTAGTGCCCGCCGAGGTCGGGGTACTCGTTGGTCAGCGTGTTGAAGCAGTGCGCGCAGGTCACCACGATCTTCCGCTTCGTCCGTTCACCGAAGGCGTCGTTGATGGTGTCCACCGCGGCCTGCGCCATCATCTGGAACAGGAACTCATTGCCGGCGCGGCGGGCCGGGTCGCCGGTGCAGGTCTCGGCGGTGCCCAGCACCGCGAAACCGACTGCCGCCATGTACATCAGCTCGGCCACGGCCCTGGTGGTCTTCTTCGCCCGGTCGTCGAACGCCCCAGCACAGCCGACCCAGAACAGGTACTCGTGATCGGGATCGATGACGTCGGTGACCACCGGGACCTCGAAATCCAGACCCTCCGCCCAGGCCATCCGCTCCTTATTGTTCTGGCCCCACGGGTTGCCCTTGTTCTCCAGGTTCCGGAACAGCCCGCCCAATTCCGACGGGAACT
Source organism: uncultured Actinomycetota bacterium (assembly GCA_963709895.1). Lineage (GTDB taxonomy): Bacteria > Actinomycetota > Actinomycetes > Mycobacteriales > Nakamurellaceae > Nakamurella. The sequence goes on from CAVPYD010000031.1 coordinate 644,727, forward strand.
CCGACTCGATCATCACCTGGTACCGGCGCATGTCGACGATGTGATCGACGTGTTCGATGTCCACCGGACACTGCTCCACGCATGCCCCGCAGGTGGTGCAGTCCCACAGCACCTCGGGGTCGATCACGCCGTTCAGGTCCGCGCCGCCGATCAGCGGACGTTCCGCCTCGGCCAGCGCGGTCGCCGGAACCCCCGCCAACTGATCGGCCGATGCCTTCTCGTCACCGGCCATGTCCTTGCCACCGCCGGCCGCCAGGTACGGCGCCTTGGCGAAGGAATGATCCCGCAGCGAGAGCATCACCAGCTTGGGGGACAACGGTTTTGCGGTATTCCACGCCGGGCACTGCGACTGGCAGCGACCGCATTCGGTGCAGGTGGCGAAGTCCAGCCAGCCCTTCCAGGTGAAGTCCTCGACTTTCCCGGCGCCGAACGTGTCCTTCTCCGGGTCGGCCTCCTCGAGGTTGAGCGGCTCGCCGTTGGAGAGCATCGGCGCCAACGCACCCAGAGCGGTGCGGCCGGTGTCCTCCCGCTTGAAGTAGATGTTGAAGAAGGCCAGGAAGCGGTGCCAGGCGACGCCCATCGTCAAGTTCCGGGCGATCACGATCGCCCACACCATCGACACCACGATCTTGATCAGCGCGACGAACGACACCGCCCACAGCCACGCCGGCAACCAGCTGCCCAGCCAGGTGGAGATCGGTGCCGCCCACGTCGGGTACGGCAGGATGCCGTTCGCCGATTGGAAGCCGCGGATCAGGAAGATGCAGATGCCGACGGCCAGGATGACCGCCTCGACGAAATACGCCTGCCAGAAATTGGATCCGGCGAACCGCGATCTCCGGCCGGGCCGGCGCGGATGGTTCAGCTGGCGCACGGTGATCAGGGTGGCGATGCCGAGCACGGTGGTCGCCGCGATCAGCTCGACGAACAGCCCGTACCAGTCCTGGTAGCCCAGCCAGGGGATCTCGAAGGTCGGTGAGAAGGTCTCGCCGACGGCTCCCACCAACGTCAGGAACAGTGCGCCGAAGCCGATCATCACGAACCAGTGCGCGGCCCCGATGAATCCCCATTTCAGCATCCGGGTGTGCCCGAGGAATTCCTTCACCAGCGTGCCCAGCCGGTGGAATACCGGGCCGGCGCGATAGGGGTCGGGTTGGCCCAACCGCACATGCCCGAAGATCTGCCATCCGGCACGGATGAGCATGCCGAACCCGACCACGATGAAGATCACCGCGACGGTTCCCATGAGCCACGACCACCACGTCATCGGCGCTGTTCATCTCCTGTTCCTGCCGGTCCGGGCGGGACTCTCAGCGTGGCCGATCCCGGCCGACGACTGCACGATACGGCAAAGCTACTCGTCGGTAACTTAGCTTCGGGCCAGGTTCACAGCCCGTCCGCCTCCGGGTGCCGACGATGCCATCCTGCCCGTCGTGCCGGGGCGCGCCCGTCCGGCCACCCCCGCGGCGGAGCGCAGGCGCGGACGGAGAGCGACCGGATCCGCCGGCGGCCTTGCCCGGCCATGGTGGCGCGCCGATGCGTCAGCCCGCCGGGCGGCTCGGAAAGCCAGGCTGTTGCGGGAGAGCGGCCGTCGGGCGATTGCGTCGGAGGCTGGGGGCGGACGCTCGGAACGGCCGTGATGCGGACGCCGCCGAGCGGCCGTGAGGCTGTAGCGGGCCGAGCGGCCGTCAGGCTGTTGCGCCGGAACAGTCGTCAGGTGGACGCGTCGGACGACGTCACGGCGCTCCGACCGAACTCGGCCAGCAACAACGTCTGCGGGTCGGCGTCTGCCGGCACGGGCGGCCGGCTCGCGATCGCACCGGCTTCGCGATAGGCCGGTGCCAGCTCGGCGAACCACCCGGCGCAGGCCGCGACCAATTCGGGGTCGAGGGTCTCGTCCTGGCCCGTCGCCCTGGCCAGGTCCCAGCCGTGCACCAGCAGGTCGGCGAACAGCTGCATGGCGTACTCGCTGCCGGGGAAGTCGCCGAACGAGAGATGGACGGTGCGCTCCATCGCGCCCATCTCATCGACGGCGGCGATCGCCTGTCGGCCGCCGACTCGTCCCACGTGGACACCGGATCCGCGCCCAGCAGGTCGCCGTCGAACTGGTCACCGACCTCGGCGATGGTGCCGCCACCGAACAGCGGCACCGCCCAGCGGTTCTCCCCCACCACATGGTTGACCAGCGTGCGCACGTCCCATTCGGTGCAGGGCGTCGGCAGCGCCCACTGGTCCGCTCGGACCCCGTGCACGGCTGCCCCAAAGGAATCGCTGGCCCTGCGGTACAGCTCGCGCGGCTGAACGCTCATCGGAATCCCCTCCGGACGGACCGACGTTCTGCCGGAATTGTCCTCGGAGTCCGATCGTGCGTCCAGCAAGGTGTCGTTATGTCGACAGCTTTCAGCGCTTCGTGTCGTCCTGCCGGAAGTTGAGGTACGCCCGCGACGGCGTCGGACCGCGCTGCCCCTGATAGCGCGAGCCGTACTCCGCGGATCCGTACGGGTGCAGGGAGGGGGAGGTCAACCGGAACAGGCACAGCTGCCCGATCTTCATGCCCGGCCAGAGGGTGATCGGCAGGTTCGCGACATTGGACAGTTCGAGCGTGATGTGCCCGCTGAAACCGGGATCGATGAATCCGGCGGTCGAGTGGGTCAGCAGTCCGAGCCGCCCGAGCGACGACTTCCCCTCGAGCCGTCCGGCGAGGCTGTCCGACAGGCTGACCGCCTCAAACGTCGAACCCAGCACGAACTCGCCGGGGTGCAACACGAAGGCGTCATCGCCGTCGACCTCGACGAGGGTGGTCAGGTCGTCCTGTTGAACCTTCGGGTCAATGTGGGTGTACTTGGAGTTGTTGAACACCCGAAAGAACCGGTCCAACCGCACGTCGATGCTCGACGGCTGAATCAGCGTAGCGTCGAATGGGTCGAGGCTCAGTGAGCCGCCGTCGATCTCGACGAGCAGATCGCGGTCGGAAAGCAGCATGCGCGGAACACTAACGGGTAGAGCTGCGTGGACGTGACGAACGTCGCGTTGATCCGCGCCCGACGCTCGCTCACAGCGACGCAAAATGGATGTGGATTCAACGATCGAAGCGCGCCCTGCGGCGCTCAGCAGTGCGGCCGGACGGCAGTCGATCCCGGAGTTCGCCGACAACCTGGGGCGTGGGCTGTCGATCGGTGTTCAGGCGGTTCGGCGCGGCACGAGGGGACCTGACCATGACGGAGACACTGCTCATCCTGGCGCTGGCGGCCGGCCTGCCGCTGGCGTATCTGCACGGGAAGCGGGTGGGCTTCGACAGGCACACCTGCGTGCACGTGACGCCGTCCAAGGACCGGGCGCCGCAGACCTACGTCACCGTTCCGTGCCCGGCCTGCTCGCTACCGATCGATTGCGAGATCGAACTCCGCCGCTCGTTCACCGGCGGCGTGCCGAAGATCAGCGCCACGGTCGACGCGACCGATTTCGAGCATCACACGCTGACCCATGTCGACGAGGTGCAGCACCCGTAGGTCGTCCCGCTCCGCTCGATCATCGGGCTGCGTTTCACAGCGCCTGCCGGCGCTGGGCGGGTCTCGGGGTGGGGTCGGTGACGTTCGGGCCCACCGAGCTCCGGGTATAGTGACCGCACCAATGCGGGCGTAGTTCAGTGGCAGAACTTCAGCTTCCCAAGCTGATAGCGCGAGTTCGATTCTCGTCGCCCGCTCTGAGTAGTCCACCTCACCCCCGTTCACCGGAACCAACGTCCGACGGCGCCGGGATGTCCCCGAACCCGCGAGGGGCGATAGTGACGGCATGACGGATCCCGCGAAGCTGTTGATCGTCGGCGATGGCCCCGTGACCGAGGCGCTGACCGCGATGGTGTCGGTCCTGGGCTGGCCGGTGTCGGTGACGTCGACCGTCCCGACAATCAGCCCCGACGTCGACGCCGTGGTGATCACCAGCCATCACGAGGAGGTCGACGGACCGACCATCCGGTCGGCGCTGGCGGCCGGGACGCACTATGTCGGTGCCATGGGTTCACGGCGCACCCAGTCGCGACGACGGGAGTGGCTCCTCGCCGCCGGTGTCACCGAACACGCGTTGGCGGCGCTGCATTCACCCATCGGCCTGGACATCGGGGCCGACCAGCCCGCAGAGATCGCGGTGTCCATCCTTGCCGAGGTGGTGGCCGTGCGCTCCGGCCGGCTCTCCGCCGCCTCGGGCGCGGTGACCCCGATCAGTGACCGGGATGGCGCCATCCATCCCGAACTCGCGCCCGGTGAGGCGACCTGCCCCGGCGGCTGAGCCGTCCCCGCCGTCCGATTCGAAGATCCCGCTCCGGCGGGGATGGTGACAGAGACCGGGAGCGGGAGCGGGACGGGGAGCGCCAGCAGGACGGGGAGCGCGAGCAGGACGGGGAGCGCCAGCAGGACGGGGAGCGCGAGCAGGACAGCCACCACCACCGCGACCGCGAATTCACCCCCGGAGCCTTGAAGCACCCCGGGTGGTGATCGACGCGCTGTCGACCCCCGGGCGGGTCAGTGATCTTCGAGTCCAGCAGCGGCGTCGCTTCGACATCTGCAGATCCACCGTGTTGCTGGATCCGCTGATGCGGACCTAGAGTGCCGTTCATGCCGCAGTTCCGTATTCGCGAGGCCGCCGAGCTGCTTGGTGTCAGCGACGACACGGTCCGCCGGTGGATCGACTCTGGAACCCTGCCCGCGTCGAAGGACGACGTCGGCCGGAAGGTCATCGACGGTGTTGCTCTGGCCGAGTTCGCCCAGCAACACGCAGCCACGCCCGCACCCGATCCCTCCGGGGTGGGCCGCTCCGCACGGAACCGGTTCGTGGGCCTGGTCACCAAGGTGATCGCGGACGGTGTGATGGCCCAGGTCGAGGTGCAGTGCGGCCCGCACACGGTGGTGTCGCTGATGAGCAGTGAGGCCGCCCGTGAGATGCAGCTCGAACCCGGCCGGTTGGCCGTCGCCGTGGTCAAGGCGACCACGGTGATCATCGAAACTCCCGGCGGATCCTCGTGAGTCGTCCCCACTCGGCGCGTCTTCCCGCGACGCGATCCCGCCGGGTTCTCGCGGTTCTGACCGGACTGTGCGTGGCGACTCTCGTGGTCGGCTGCAACTCCGGCGACAGCACCGCGTCGTCCACCAGCGCGTCAGCGGCTTCGTCGTCGGCAGGTTCCACAAGTTCGTCCACAGCCGCATCGAGCCCGGCGGCCGGGACCTCGGGGTCGTCCGGTGCCGCAGGGCAGGCAGCGGCGGGCGCGTTGACGGTGTTCGCGGCGGCGTCGCTGAAGGCCACGTTCACCGAGATCGGCACGATCTTCCAGACCGAAAACCCGGGATCGACGGTGACGTTCAATTTCGCCGGTTCGTCCGACCTCGTCACCCAGCTCACCGCCGGCGCACCGGCTGATGTGTTCGCCTCCGCGGACACCAACAACATGACCAAGGCGACGACCGCGAACCTGGTTTCCGGGACGCCGGTGAACTTCGCGAGCAACATCCTGACGATCGTCACCCCGCCCGGGAACCCTGCGGGCATCACGGGTTTCGCCGACCTGGCCAAGCCTGGACTGAACGTTGTGGTGTGCGCCCCGCAGGTACCGTGCGGTGCCGCCGCCGAGAAGATCGAGACGAACACGGGTGTCACGCTCACCCCGGTCAGTGAGGAGAACTCGGTCACCGACGTCCTGGGCAAGGTCACCAGCGGGCAGGCCGACGCCGGCCTCGTCTACGTCACGGACGCGAAGAACGCCGGCGCCAAGGTCACTCAGGTCGACTTCCCCGAGGCTGCGGCCGTGGTCAACGTCTACCCGATCGCCACGCTGACGGCCGCGACCCAACCGGCGTTGGCAACGAAGTTCGTCGACCTGGTGACCGGGCCGGAGGGTCAGCAGGTGCTGGCTGCCGCCGGGTTCAAGCCCGCGCCGTGATCGCTCCCCCGACCACCCGCGCCATGACCCATTCCCCTGACCACCTGCGCCGTGATCATCCCCCCGACCACCCGCGCCGTAACCATTCCCCCGACCACCCACCCGCTGACTGCCTGACATGACCACCGCGCCAACGGTTCCTGCCCGCCGACGTCGGGGGCGGGCAGGAACCGGCTCAGGGCTGCCCGGCTGGATTTTCCTGCCGGCCATCCTCGGCGGCGCGTTCATCGTGCTGCCGCTGGTTGCCATGCTGGCGCGCGTCCAATGGTCACAATTCTGGGAATTGATCACCTCCGAATCCTCGGTCGCCGCGCTCTGGTTGAGCTTGAAAACCTCGACGGTCAGCACAATCCTGTGTGTGGTGCTGGGCACGCCGATGGCATTGGTGTTGGCGCGGGCCACATTTCCCGGGTTGCGGCTCGCCCGATCGCTCGTGCTGCTGCCGCTGGTGCTGCCGCCGGTGGTCGGCGGCATCGCGCTGATCTACACCTTCGGCCGGCAGGGCCTGCTGGGCGGCACCCTGGAATTCCTCGGCCTGCGGATCGCGTTCACCACCACCGCGGTGATCATCGCCCAGACTTTTGTGGCTCTGCCGTTTCTGGTGCTCAGCCTCGAAGGGTCGCTGCGGACCGCCGGCCGCCGGTACGAGGCGGTCGCCGCCACCCTCGGCGCCCGACCCACCACGGTGCTGCGGCGGGTGACCATCCCGTTGGTGCTGCCCGGCCTGATCTCCGGGGGCGTGCTGGCGTTCGCCCGCGCACTGGGTGAGTTCGGGGCCACCCTGACCTTCGCCGGAAGCCTGCAGGGGACCACCCGGACTCTGCCGCTGGAGATCTACCTGCAACGAGAGACCGACCCCGACGCCGCCGTCGCCCTCTCGCTGGTGCTGGTGCTGGTGGCGGTGCTGATCGTGCTGGCGACCCGCGGCAGGGCCGGCGAAGGATCGCTGTGAACGATCATCGCTCGCGGGATCATCGCTGTGCAGAGTCCGCTGTGAAGTGTCCGCTGTGAAGAAGTCCGCTGTGAAGAAGTCCCTGTGAATGACTCGCGCGCACCCGGTCGGCCGCTCGGGGCGTTGGATCTGCGGGCGAGAGTGGACGAGCGCGGGATCGACCTCGAACTCCGTGTTCGGCCCGGTGAGGTCGTCGCCCTGCTCGGCGCGAACGGTGCCGGGAAGTCAACACTGCTGTCGCTGATCTCCGGGCTGATCAGGCCCGATGCCGGCCGGATCACCTTGGACGAGCAGGTCCTGGTCGATGTCGACGAGGGGGTGTGGGTGCCCTCGCACCATCGCGGCGTGGTGCTGCTGGCGCAACAGGCCCTGCTGTTCCCGCACCTGACCGCGGCGGCGAACGTCGCATTCGGCCCGCGCAGCAAGGGCAGCAGCCGGAGCGTGGCCAAGGCAGAGGCGGCGCGGTGGCTTGCCGCGGTCGATGCCACCGAGTTCGCCGACCGACGACCCGTTCAGCTCTCCGGCGGCCAGGCCCAGCGGATCGCGATCGCCAGAGCGCTGGCCGCCGACCCGGCACTGCTGCTGCTGGACGAACCGATGGCCGCGCTCGATGTCGCGGTCGCCCCGGCGCTCCGGCAGTTGCTGCGGAAGGTACTGCGGGACACCGGGCGGACCGCGCTGCTGGTCACTCACGACCTGATCGACGCACTGTCCCTCGCGGACCGGGTGATCGTGCTCGACGCCGGTCGGATCGTCGAGGACGGACCCACCCGAACGGTGCTCAGCCAACCCCGCTCGCCGTTCGCCGCGCGCATTGCCGGGGTCAACCTGATCACCGGCAGCGCCGAATCCCACGGCCTGCTCACCCCGGACGGGCTCCGGATCCAGGGCCTGCTCGACCCCACCTGCACGACCGGGCAGCCCGCCGTCGCCGTGTTCAGCCCCGCGGCCGTCGCGGTCCACGTCGCGCCGCCGACCGGCAGCCCCCGGAACCATCTGGCCGTGACCGTCACCGAACTCGAACCCCGCGGCGAGCTGATCCGGGTGCACGCCACCGGCATCATCGGCGGAAGCAGCGGCGGACGCACCGGCGGAAGCACCGGTCTCCTCGCCGACATCACCGCCGGAGCCGCGGCCGACCTCGACCTCGTCCCGGGCAAACCCGTCCACTACGCGATCAAGGCCACCGAGGTGCAGATCTATCCGAGTGGGCAGCTATGAGCATCATCACCGGCCGGAATCCGCGGACCCGCCCGCGAAGGACGCCTCCGCGGCTGCGGGCTCCGGACGGTGAACCTGCCGTCGCGCACCGGCAGCGGCCCCCTTGACCTGCGACGACGCCCTGCACGGCTCCCACCATCGACCTCGTAGTCCCATCCGTGATCACACATGAGTGAGGAAGATTCCGTGCGCCTGTCCACCCGCAACCAACTCGCCGGCATTGTCACCGAGGTCAACCTCGGTTCCGTCATGGCCACCGTCAAGGTCCGGCTCGACGGCGGCGACCAGATCGTCACCGCCTCCATCACCAAGGAAGCCGTCGAGGAACTCGGCCTGACCGTCGGTACTGCGACCACCGTGCTGGTCAAGTCCACCGAGGTCATGCTGGCGGTCGACTGACCCGGGTGATCGTGCGCCGTTGGGTGCCAAACGGCCCGGACCGACCATCGGGACCGGCGGCCCCGGGCCGGCAGGACGCCAAAGGGCGCAGATCCGGGCAGCTATCGGTGCTCGCGGTCGGCCGAGTACGCTCCGGGGACCCGACCCGCACACCGCCGTGAGGTCCCGCCTGTGACGATCCATGCCCGGACTGCGACCCACAACGGTCGCCCCGAGAATGTGAACTCCTGCCTGCAGTTTCTCCGCGACGACGCGGTGCCGACAATGCTGTCGATGCCCCGATGCGTGGGGCTCTCCGTGCTGGCCGATCACCGTTCCGGGCTGTGCATCATCACCACCGCCTGGGAGACGCGGGAGGCGATGCACGCGAGCGTGGCGCGGATCCGGCCCCTGCGGGACCAGACGTCCAAGATCCTGCACAGCTCGGTCGACCTGGAGGAGTGGGAGGTCGCGGCCATGCACCGAAAGCACACCACCGGTAGCCCGGTCGGCGCCCAGGTCACCTGGCTGCGGGTGGCTCCCGGTGAGGCCGACGCGTTGGTCGACGACTACGTCCGGAACACCCAGCCGGCGCTGAACGGGATCAGGGGGTTCTGCTCCGCCAGCCTGCTGATCAACCGCGAGTGGGGCCGCGCGGCGATCACGGTGTCCTTCGACAATCCCGAGGCGACCACCCGATTCCGGCGAACCGACGGACGCACCACCCTCGGGACGGACATCATCCAGGTTCGGGACTTCGACCACGTGATGCCGCACCTACGGGTGCCCGACCTGGCCTCTTACTGAGCCTCGCCGACCCCGGCGACCTGTCGGACTCCCGATCGTCGTCGGACAGCCCAGCGCACGCGTGAGGGACGCGGTCCCGATTGCTGACGCCCTCATGACGTGGTCGCGGTCAGTCTGACCGCGCCTGCCAGCCCGTCCAGTTCGTCACCCAAGCGGCGACCACCGGGCCCCGCGGCGGTCGGTCGGCGTACTGCGAATAGCGCCGCGCGAGGGCCTGCACCGCTCGCCCCCGGATCGACCCGGTGACGATGCGCGCCACCGCATCCGCCCGAACCCACCACAGCGCGGACCAGTCGTCGTCGTAGTGGTCGGCGAGGAACGTCACCCGCGGCTCCGCGGTGATGTTCGCCAGCCGGCGCAGCGCCAGGGTTGATTTCGGCTTGTCGTCGACCCCGAACACCACCAACTCGGCGGTGCCGGGCGGCGGCGGGCCGACGTCCGGATCGTCAGCCGGGCCATCGATCTCGGCAACCGTGGGCTCACCGGTCAGCACCGCGAACGTCACCGGCACGATGTGTGGCGCGCCGCCGGCACCGACCGTCGCCAACCGGGCGACCCGGGCAGTGCAGAAACGGTCACGGGCCGTCTCGATGGGCATCCGCATGCGGCATCTCCTTCGTTTCTCCCGCGTCCACACTGCGTTTCCAGCGCGGGTCCCCGGGCACTGCACCGCGAGCACTGCACCGAGCACTCCACCGAGCATGGGCCCTACTTGGCGTCGGCGTAGCAGTCGACGACGACGGGGCGCACCGGCGTGGTCACCGCCGAGCCCGGAAACACCAGTGCCCGTGCCGATTCCGCCGCCGCGATGGTCAGCTCGCTGACCATCCCCGCGTTCTCGATCGGGACGTGCACGATCAACTCGTCGTGCTGGAAGAACACCAGCTCCGCGCCCGGCACACTGGCCAGATCCCGCCGCAAGCCCGACAGCCACACCGCGGCCCAGTCCGCGGCCGACGCCTGCACGACGAAGTTGCGGGTGAAGCGGCCCCGGTCCTTGGCCATCAGGTCTGCGCGCCGGCGTTCCGGGTCGGTCGCGTCGGGTGACGTCCCGACCTCCATGACGTCGCGAAACGAGGCGCCCGGCGGCGGGCAGGCCCGCCCCAGCACCGAATGCACCACCTGCCCGGTCTCCCCCTGCCGGGCTGCCTGCTCCACACACGCCATCGCGGCGGGGTACCGGCGGCGCAACGTGGGCACCAGCCGCCCAGCCTCCCCGGACGTCTGGCCGTACATCGCGCCCAGCATGGCCAGTTTGGCCTTCGCCCGATCGCCGCCGAAGCCGTCCCTCGCCAGCGCGTCGTACAGGTCGGCGTCGGCCGACAAGCGTTGCAGTGCGAGGTCCTTCGAGATCGCCGCGAGCACCCGCGGTTCCAGCTGAGCGGCGTCGGCGACCACCAGGGCGTAACCGGGATCGGCCACCACTGCCCGGCGCAAGGCCCGCGGAATCTGCAGCCCGCCGCCGCCGTTGGTCGCCCAACGCCCCGAGACGACCCCGCCAGGAACGTACGCGGCGCGGAACCGCCCGCCATGCACCCACTCGGCCAGCCAGTTCCAGCCGTTGGCCGAGTACAGCCGGGCCAGTTCCTTGTACGCCAGCACCGGTTGGACCGCCGGATGTGCCAATCCCTTGATCACCCAGGACCGGGTGGTCTCGATGTCGAAGCCGGCCCGCCGGAAGGCCGCCCGCAGATCGACCGCCGAATCCGGATTCACCGGAAAGCCGAACGCCTCGTCGATCTCCCCGGCCAACTCGGCCATCCGCGCCGGGCGGTGACCGGCGGCCGGTGGTGGGCCCAGCGTCCGAAGAAGCAGGTCCCGATGCACGTCGGCATTCCACGGCAGACCGACGTGACCCATTTCCACGGCGGCCAGCCCGGACGCCGACTCGGCCGCCAGCAGCAGCGCCAACGCCTTGTCGTCACCGGCGCGGTGCTGCTGGTCGACGATCGCTGTGCGCAGCACCGCCAGCGGGTCAGGCGGGGGCAGCGCCGGGTCGTCGAACGGTTCGGCCGGGTCGAAGAGCATCGGCTGCACGTGCCGGAACGCGGACACCGTGGCGGGCTCGCGGTCGACCGGGACCGGCGCTCCCGTCGCCCGGGCGCTCACGGCAGCCGCTGAACTCGGCGCGCCGAAAACTCCCGCCCGTGCCTGCAGAATCCGCTCCGTCAGGGTGATGTCGTGACACCGGTCGAGCCGGACACCGGACCGCAGCAGGCCCGGGTAGATCTGGCTGGTCGCGTCCCACAACCACCGGACACCAGGCCCGTCGAAGCCGCGCAGGTCCAGGGGAGAGCCGACCTCGATCGGTTCGCCGACTGGTTCACCGTCGTCGGACAGCTTCTGCAGGAGGTGGCCGGTACCCGTCCGGCCGGGCCGCCGATGCTGTTCGGGCCCGCCATTGCCGTCGAGATCGTCACAGCCGTCGAGACCGTCCCAGCCGTCGAGACCATCAGAGCCGTCGGCCGGGAGCCCGTTCCGGCCGTCCGCGGGCCCGGGCGGCGCGGCCAGCGCCAGCAACATCGCTATTCCAGCGTCGCTACGACGGCGAACCGCCCCGCAGCGACCGGCGGATCTCCTCGAGCTTGTCGCGGGCGGCCTCCTCGCGTTTGGCCGCCTGCTCCTCGAACGACCGCACCTCGGGGATGCCCTCCGCGAGTTCGCTCGCCCCCAGGGAGTGCGCATAGCGGCCCTCGATCTTGTCCCGCACGTAATCCAGACTCGGCACACCTGCGGTGCTGTAGTCGGGTGCGGGCACCGCGGGCCCCGGAAGCGCGGTACCAAAGCTGCCCGCAGCAGAGTCTGTTGCCGGTGACGATGGGGGCGGCGATGGGGTCGGCGATGGGGTGGGCGCAGCCTGCGGTGTCGGGATCGCCCCGGTGAACGGAGCCGAACTGTCTGGCGCTGACCCGTCCCGCTCGGGACCGGTGGCCGCCGGTAGGTCGTCTCCCGGCGCCGGCGCCAGGGTGTCGGCCGGCTCGGCCTGCCCGGTCTGATCCCGTTGTTCGTCCGCCATCGACGGTCCCTCCTGCCAGATTCCACACTCGACTTCCACGCTACGGCTCCACCGATGGCGGTGCGAGCGGGTGTCCCCGCCGGACCCGCCGTGGTTGATCACCAGGATTCCCGCCGAATGACGACCGCCAAATCTGGTCGTTGTCAGGGACGCACATTCGGCGCACACTCACGGAAGGTCCGTTCCGCTGTGCGTGGCCGGGCCCTCGACTGCCGTCCCGGGCGAACCCCTTGCGTCCGGGGCGCGGTCGAGAGATCCGGTGCCGTTCGATGTTCGGCCGTGGGCCGCGCTGCGACCCGGTGCCGAGATCCGGCGTCGAACGAGACCCACCGTCCCCGACCGCCGATGTTCCCGTCGAGCGTTCCCGATCCGCCGGCGGGGCCTAACCTTTCCGCATGAGCGCAGCCGCGGTCGAGCCTTACCCGATGGGCCCACCCGTCACCCGCGGCCGGATCGCGGCCTGGGCGCTGTGGGACTGGGGTTCCGCGGCGTTCAACGCGGTCATTCTCACCTTCGTCTTCACCGTGTACCTGACCGACTCGGTCGGCATCGACCTCCCCGGCACCATCAGCGCCAACACCTGGCTCGGCTGGTCGCTGGGCATTGCCGGCTTCTTCGTGGCGATCCTGGCGCCGGTGACGGGGCAGCGTGCCGACGCGGGCGGGCGCCGCAAGCTGTCCCTCGGTGTCTGGACCGGGCTGACCGTGCTGGTGATGGCCGCCATGTTCGCCGTCAAGGACGAGTACCAGTACCTGTGGCTCGGCCTGGTGCTGCTCGGCATTGGATCGATCACGTTCGAGTTCGCCACCGTGTCCTATAACGCGATGCTCCGGCAGGTCGCGGCGCCGGCCAACATCGGCCGGGTGTCGGCCTTCGGGTGGGCGATGGGCTACTTCGGCGGGATCGTGTTGCTGCTGACCTGCTACATCGGGTTCATCCACCCTGACGTCGGGTGGTTCGGCGTCACTGCGGTCGACGGCCTGAACATCCGGGTGGTCGCGCTGTTCGCGGCGGCCTGGTTCGCCGTCTTCGCGATCCCGGTGTTGATCAAGGTCCCGGAGATCGCCGGCCTGCCGCGGTCCAAACGGGCCGGCTTCTTCGCGTCCTACCGGGTGTTGTTCCGCGACCTCGGTTCGCTGTACCGGACCAGCCGGCACACCGTGTACTTCCTGGGCGCCAGTGCGCTGTTCCGGGATGGCCTGAACGCGGTGTTCACCTTCGGCGCGGTGCTGGCCGTCACCGTCTACGGCATCAACTCCGCCGACGTGTTGATCTTCGGCGTCGCCGCGAACGTCATCTCGGCGATCGGTGCGCTCACCGCGGGGCGGTTCGACGACCGCTGGGGACCCAAGCGGATCATCGTGATCTCGTTGAGCGGCATGCTCGTCGCCGGCACGATCCTGCTGTTCGTCTCTGGGCCGACCGCGTTCTGGGTCTTCGGGCTCCTGCTGTGCCTGTTCGTCGGCCCGGCCCAATCGTCGTCGCGGACCTACCTCGCCCGGCTCGCTCCGCCCGGCCACGAGGGCCAGCTGTTCGGTCTGTACGCGACCACGGGCCGCGCCGTGTCGTTCCTGGCTCCGTTGCTGTTCGGCCTGTTCACGTATGTCTTCGGCAGCGATCGGGCGGGCATCGTCGGCATCCTGCTGGTGCTGGCCGGCGGGCTGGCGGCACTCCTGCCGGTGCGGCCACCCGAACTGGCCGGCCGAGCGCACGCCGAAGCCACCGGCTGAGCAGCGATCCCGGGCGTGCAGGCGTTAGGCCCGCGCCAGACTTCTGCGGGCTCACCGCCGCGAGCCCGCTACCAGCCCCAACTGCCCGGTTCGCCCTTGAACGGCCCCACCACGTCCGAGGTGATCCACCCGCCATAAAACCCGCCGGCCTGTGGCAGAACCCGCTCGCCGTCGATGTAGCACTCGACCACGGATGGCATGAACGAGACGAACCCGGTGATCGGGACGAATCTCGGCGTCGGCGTCTGGTAGCTCCAGGCTGCCGCCTCGTGCCAGGTCGCTGGGGTGACGTGCTCCGGCACGGCGGGATCGGCGGCCGCGACTCCGGCCGCTGCTCCGGCGGTCCCGGCACCAGCGACCTGATGAACGACGGCCTGATCAAAGCCGGCGACATCCCAGTAGGTCGCCGCGCCCTTCCACTCGCACATCGTGCTGCGCGACCGGGACCGGCGGATGCGGTCCTGCCGAACGTCCGCAGGCGGCAGGTACCAGGTCGGCGGATGGCTGGTCTCCATCACCCGCCACGCGGAACGGCTGTCTGCGATCAGCACACCCCCGGCACGGACCAGCACGTGCCGGCTGGATGGCTCCAACGCCGGCGGCCTCGGGTAGTCCCACACGGATTCCTGGCCGGGTCCGGGTGGTACCGGTTGAACTGGGCTGCGCCTGGAGGTCATTCCTCGATTGTGCCGGTGTGCGGATCGAGGTCAGGTGTGCTGCTGCCCCGAGCCAGCACCGAGCTTGGTCGTCCACCGTTGTTCGACGTTGCCCAGATGCCAGTAGGCGACCGCCGCGATCCACACCCCGATGAACAGCGCCACGATCAGGTACCCGATCTGGTCGAGACTGATCTCGGCGATCGCGGTGGTGATCGGGTCGGTGAGACCGGCCTTCTCGTGCAGCACGCTGATCACCTCGATGCCGCCGATGATCAGCGCGACCGCCACGGACAGCCCGGTGGTGGTCAGGTTGTAGTAGACCTTGCGGACCGGCTTGATGAACGACCAGCCGTACGCGGCCTGCATGAACGCGCCATCGAGTGTGTCGAACAAACTCATGCCAGCGGTGAACAGCAGCGGCAGCACCAGGATCGCGTACCACGGCACACCGGTTGCGGCACCGGCGCCGGCCAGCACCAGCAAGGAGATCTCCGTCGCGGTGTCGAACCCCAGCCCGAACAGCAGTCCCAACGGGTACATCTGCCCGGGCCGCTTGATGGCCCGGATCATCGGGCCGAACAACCGGGTGAGCAGGCCGCGGGAGTCCAGCGCCGATTCGAGGGCGGCCTCGTCGTAGCCGCCGGTGCGGGCATCCCGCCAGACCGCCACGATGCTGAACAACGCGGCCAGGTTGATCAGGCCGATCACGATGAGGAACACCCCGGACACCGAGGTGCCGATGACGCCGAGGACCTGGTGCGCATCGGAATCTTCGGACACCAGGCTGGTGACGATCCGGGCGCCCATCGCGACCAGGATCGCCATCACGAACACCACGGTGGAATGCCCGAGCGAGAAGAACAAGCCCACCGACACCGGTCGCTTCCCGTCGGCCACCAGCTTGCGGGTGGTGTTGTCGATGGCCGCGATGTGGTCGGCGTCGAACGCGTGCCGTACCCCGAGAAGGTAAGCGGTCAACGCCAACCCGATGCCGAAGATCTGCCCGTTGATCGAATGATGGCCTGGGAGGACGACCGCGAACAGCAGCCCGAAGGCGACCACATGCAGCGCCAGCACCACACCCATGGCGCCCGCGGCGCGCTTCCATCCACCCGGACCGAACCAGGACCTGATCCCCGAGACACCCACGGTGGCGGGCGATCCAGGCACGGTGGTGGACATCAATACCTCCCGAGATCCGGCAAACTCGTGCGGTGACGGCGACAACCCGGTGGGGGAAAAGGTATCCCGAACCTCATCCGATCGGCGCCGCAGAATCGGCAGCGACACCGGCCGCGACAGCTCGCCTCACCTAGAACGTTCGCTGCGGCGGACGCGGTGGATTGGACCCAGATCGGACCCTGATCACCGGTCGGGTTGAACTCCGATCCAGCGAAGTTCACATCACCCCCAGCACGAACGGGTAGACCGCACTCGCGCCGGCCCGGCGCAGTTCCCGGGCGGTGACGGCCAGCGTCCAGCCGGTGTCGGTCAGGTCGTCGACCAGTAGCACCCGCCTGCCGGACACCGCGGCAGGATCGGAGAGCCGGTACCGGTTGACCACCCCGGCCAGCCTGCGCGCGGAGTTCACCCCGCTCGCCGGCCGCCGGTCCGGGTCCGCCAGGTCGAAACGGGCCAGCACCGGCAGCGATCGGTACTTGGCCAGACCCTGCGCCAGGTGCGCGATCAGTTGCGGTCGCGTCGCCGAGTCCAGGTAGACGACGCCGTCCAGCGGAGCCGCACCGTCCGGGCCGTCCAGCCAGGCGTCCAGCGTCTGCACGGCGGCATGCCGTAACGGGACGGGCACCTCGCCGTCGGGTGCACCGGCGCGGAACAGGTCGCGCAAGGCGGTGCCCCACCCGATGCCGTCCAGCCGGCCGACCGCCCGGCCGGTTTCCGGACGTTCGGTGACCGGGATGCGCCCGGAAAGACTGACGCCGATCTCCTTCATCGCGCTGGGCCACTGACCCCGCGGTTCGACGGCCACGCCGGGCACCGACAACCGGTCGCGGGCCGCCGTCACCTCCGCCGGGTCGACGCCGGTGTCCACCCGCATCCCGCCGCAGTTGTCGCAGCGACCGCAGTCCTGCGCGTCCGGGTCGTCCAGCTGTTCCCGCAGGTACCGCATGCGGCACTCGGTCGTCGTCAGGTAGTCGAGCATCGCCTGCTGTTCGTGTTCGCGGGCGGCGGCCACCCTGGCGTAGCGGTCGGCGTCGTACTCCCAGGGCTCACCGGTGCTGATCCAGCCACCGGCAACCCGGCGCACGGCGCCGTCCACGTCGAGCACCTTGAGCATCATCTCGAGCCGCGAGCGGCGCAGTGGGACGAGAGGCTCCAGCGCGGGCAGCGACATCGGCCGGCCGGCGTCGG
Organism: uncultured Actinomycetota bacterium; assembly: GCA_963709895.1. Classification (GTDB taxonomy): domain Bacteria; phylum Actinomycetota; class Actinomycetes; order Mycobacteriales; family Nakamurellaceae; genus Nakamurella. The sequence goes on from CAVPYD010000031.1 coordinate 661,789, forward strand.
CCAGCTCGCTCAAGGTCGCCCGCACCGCCTCACCGGGTGGGAAAGCCAACGACCCGAAGTAGCTCCAGACGTCGGTGTCCTCCGGACCGGGCAGCAGGATCACGTCGGCCCGGTCCACCGACCGGCCGGCCCGGCCGACTTGCTGGTAATAGGCGATCGGCGACGGTGGCGCACCCAGGTGGATGACGAACCCGAGGTCCGGTTTGTCGAAGCCCATCCCGAGTGCGGAGGTCGCCACCAGTGCCTTCACCCTGTTGTTCAGCAGGTCCTCCTCCGCCTTGAGCCGATCGCTCTGTTCGGTCCGGCCCGAGTAGGCGGCCACCTCGAACCCGTTGGCGCGCAGGTGGTCTGCAACCTGCTCGGTGGCGGCGACGGTGAGGCAGTAGATGATCCCCGACCCGGTCAGCTCGGTCAGGTGCTGGGTCAGCCAGGCCAACCGCGCCGGGTGGTCGGGCAGCCTGACCACCCCCAGGTGCAGCGATTGCCGGTCCAGGGTGCCGCGCAGCACCAGCGCCGGTGCGGTGTCCCCGCCGAGCTGTTCGGCAACATCGACGGTGACCCGCGCGTTCGCCGTGGCGGTGGTCGCCAGCACCGGGACACCGGCCGGTAGGTCGGTGAGCAGGGTCCGGATCCGGCGGTAGTCCGGCCGGAAATCGTGGCCCCAGTCCGAGATGCAGTGCGCCTCGTCGATCACCACCAGGCCCGCCGTCTCGGCAAGGTGCGGCAGCACCTCGTCACGGAATCCGGGGTTGTTCAATCGCTCGGGCGAGACCAGCAGCACGTCGACATCGCCGGCGCGGACCGCGGCGTGCACCGTCGACCATTCCTCGGCGTTCGCGGAGTTGATGGTCACCGCGCGGATCCCGGCCCGGCCCGCGGCGGCGATCTGGTTGCGCATCAACGACAACAGCGGCGAGATGATCACCGTCGGGCCGGCGCCCCTGGCCCGCAGCAACGCCGTCGCGACGAAATAGACCGCGGACTTCCCCCACCCGGTGCGTTGCACCACCAACGCGCGCCGGTGGTCGACGACCAGCGCCTCGATGGCCGTCCACTGGTCCTCCCGCAGCCGGGCGGCGGGGTTGCCGACCAATTCGCGCAGGTGCGTCTCGGCCTCCTCGCGCAGCCGACCCCTGGCACTGCCTCTCCGTGCCGTCACTGCTCTCCTGCTCACTGCTTTCCTGCTCACTGCCGTCCACGTCACTCCCGTCGAGCCGCGGTGCCGCTGCCGTTGCCACCCGTTCCCCCGTTCCTGTTGCCCCGTTCCGAGGCCGTGCCGTCACGCTAGGCGGTGCCACCGACAACGGCGTCACGCGCACCCGGCCTACCATCAGCAGGTGGGCGACTGGTGGGCGGAGAGCGTTGTCGACGCGGGGAAACTCCCGTTGCTGCTCTGCCTGACCGCCTTCGTGCTGACGTTCGTGCTGACCCGGGTGATCACCCGGATGATCAGGGCCGGGGTCGGGCCGTTCCGCAACAACGTGTCCGAGAGCGGCGTGCACATCCACCACGCGGTGCCCGGCATCATCCTGCTGATCGTCGGCGCACTGATGTCGTTGGCCACCGAGGGCTCGCCGTGGGTCGAGATCGCCGCGGTGACCATCGGTGTCGGGATGTCGTTGATCCTGGACGAATTCGCGCTGATCCTGCACCTGCAGGACGTCTACTGGTCCAACGAGGGCCGCATCTCGGTGGAACTCATCGGCCTCACCGCGGCCTGCATGGGCCTGATCATGCTCGGCTTCACCCCGCTCAGCGACGTCGAGTTCAGTGCCGGCGACCTGACCATCAATCTCACCATCGCCACCGGCCTGGCGATCCATCTCGTCTTCGTCATGGTCTGTGTGCTGAAGGCCAAGTACCGCACGGCGCTGATCAGCTGCTTCGTCCCGTTCGTCGCCTGGGTTTCCGCGTTCCGGCTGGGCCGGCCGAAGTCGTGGTGGGCCCGCAAGCGGTACAAGCCGAAGAAGATGGCACGGGCGGTCGTCAGGGAGCGCAAGTTCGACGCGCGCTGGGATCCGCTGTGGCGCTGGGTCGGCAACCTGATCGCCGGCAGCGTCTCCCAGCCCGATCCGGCACCGCCGGGTCAGCCGGCACTGTTCGACCCACCCACGCCCAGCCTCGCCGGCACGTTGCTGCTGCCGGATGCGGTGACCGAGCACACCGGCTCGGCTCAACCTAGTGCGGCGACGGCCCCGGTCCCGGCGAAACCTCAGGCCTGACAGGCGGTCTCGGTCAGGGTCGGTGGTCGGCGGCGAGGGTGTCCGCGGATCGTTGCAGCCCGGCCAGCACGGTGCGTTGGAACGTCTGCGCCTCCTGCACGCTGGGGTGCGCACCGCCCTGGCGGGCCGCTATCGCCCTGGAGACGACGTCCCGGACCGCCGGGTCCGGGTCGTCCCACAGCAATTGCTGGCCGGCCGCGACCTTGCTCGACCAGTGCCCGGTGCGGATCCGCTGGAGTGCACGACAGGCGTTGAGCACCGCGTCGTCGGTCCAGGCCGGCCCGGGAACGGCGGAGGGATCGCCGCCGTCCGCCGGCTGAGCGAGGTGCCATTGCAGTGAGGCCAGCAACAGGGTGACCAGCTGCTCGTCCGGCACCGAGCGGAAAACCGTCGCCGCCGCCGGCCCGTACACCGTGAGCCCGCGTTCGGCAAGGATGCTGCGATCGATCGCGTACCAGAACGTCCCGTCCTCGTCCCGGCGGGCTTCACCGGCCCAGGTGACCCGGAACGGCATGACGGCGCCGGAGTTGAGCTCGACCTCGAACCCCGGTTCGCCGCCGGCGGCCGCGGCCACCTCGACCCGGTAAACCACCAACTCGACACCGCGAGCGGGGCACGGCAGCGCCTCGTGACGCAATCCCTCCACCAGGGCCTGCTTGGCCGGCGGGGACAACGGCCCGGTGACGACGATCGCAACATCGATGTCGCTCCGCCCCGGCTGGTAAGCATCCAGAGCGATGGACCCGGCGGCGTAGACCCCGACCAGATCCCGCTCCAGCACGTCGCGTCCGCGGGCGGCGAGCGCGGCGAGGTAGTCACGCGCCGCCGGATCCACCACCAGCATCCGATCTCCTCTGTTCGCGCTGGTTCGCGCCGGACTCCGCTGCCGTGACGATCCGGCGCGCGGCCCCAGCTCGGAGGGTACTGGCCCCTGGCCGGTCGGCACCGCCGCCGGCCGGGGCATCATGGTCGGCAGTGACGACACCGACGACACCGACGACACCGCCGGCACCGCCGCCCCCGTCGACCGGTGCCGGGCGTTTCGCGCCGAGCCCGTCGGGCGATCTGCACGTCGGGAACCTCCGTACCGCCCTGCTGGCCTGGCTGTTCGCGCGCAGCACCGGTCGTCGATTCCTGGTCCGGATGGAGGATCTGGACCGCGTCGCACCGGGCGCCGACCTGGTCCAGCTGGCCGACCTGGCGGCCATCGGCCTGGACTGGGACGGCCCGGTGGCGTACCAATCGCAGCGCACCGAGCTCTACGCCTCCGCCATCGAGCGGCTCACCGCGGCCGGCCTGACGTACGAGTGTTTCTGCACCCGCCGGGAGATCCGGGAAGCGGCCTCGGCCCCGCACCCCGACCCGGCCTCGGCGTTCGACGGCTCGTACCCGGGGACGTGCCGGAACCTGTCCGACCCCGAGATCGCGGCCCGGCGTGCCGCAGGGCGGCCCAGTGCGCTCCGGCTGCGAGCCGACCGGGACAGTTGGACGATCGACGACGACCTTGCCGGCACCGTCACCGGCGCGGTGGACGACGTGGTGCTGCGCCGCAACGACGGGGTGGCCGCCTACAACCTCGCGGTGGTGGTCGACGACGCCGCCCAGGGGATCGACCAGGTGGTCCGCGGCGACGACCTGCTGAGCTCGGCGCCGCGGCAGGGATATCTCGGTGCGTTGCTCGGCCTTCCCGCGGTGCGCTACGCCCATGTGCCGTTGGCCCTCAACGCCGCCGGGCAACGGTTGGCCAAGCGGGACGGGGCGGTCACCCTGGCCGATCTCGCCCGCCGCGGCCGCACCGCGGGCCAGGTCCTCGGCGATCTCGCGATGTCCCTGGAGCTCGCCGTTCCCGGCGAGTCGGTCAGTGCGGTGGATCTGCTGGATCGCTTCGAGCCGGCACAGCTGCCGCGCTCGCCGTGGATCGTCGAACCGGCGGACCTCTGAGGTCGGCAGGGCTGTTATCGTCGTCGGCAGGTGATGAGCGTCAGCGCACAGCCCCGGCTTGCTGACCGGCAACCCTCGTCCGCGGTGGGGTGCTCCGGGTGACCACCTGGCGGGTGCCATGGGTGCCCGCAAGCTGGCGGCAGGCGGCCCTGCCCAGGGTGTCGAGGTGAATGTCGATGTCGTTGAACAGCACGGCGCAGGGCGCGCAGGCGGCGAGTGTCGCCGCGGCGTGCGCCTCGTGGATGCGGCGCGGCTGGGTCACCCGCCGGCACATCGATCTGCAGCGCGTGCACAGCTCCCTCTGTTCGGGCTGATCCCCGCAACCGCAAGGCACCGTCCGCCGATCCGGGCCGGCCTGGCTGGCCCGCTCCCCTCCGGTTCGGCGCAGGCCCATGCCAGGTTCCCGGTCCATGCCCAGTTCCCTTACCCAGTTCCCATGCCCAGCTACGTCCCATTCCGTGTCTCCGACGACCCGAAGGTTCCCCATGCCCGAAGATCTTCATCTCGCCGTCGCCCTCGACGGCAGCGGCTGGCACCCCGCCGCCTGGCGCGAGCCCGCAGCCCGTCCCGCCGACCTGCTCACCGCTTCGTACTGGACCGATCTCGTGCAGACCGCCGAACGCGGCCTGCTCGATTTCGTCACCATCGAGGACTCGCTCGGCCTGCAGGCTGACACGTTCTCCGGCCCAGACGATCGGGTCGACCGGGTACAGGGCCGGCTCGACGGGGTGCTCATTGCCGCCCGGGTCGCCCCACTGACCAGCAACATCGGCCTGCTGCCGACCGCGGTGGTCACCCACACCGAGCCGTTCCACCTGTCCAAGGCGATCGCCACCCTCGACTTCGTCAGCCGGGGCCGGGCCGGGGTGCGCGTCAAAGTGTCGGCGTCATCCGTGGAGGCGGAACACTTCGGCCGCCGGCACATCCCGCAGCTCCGACCGGCCGACCTCGCGACACCCGAAGCGCACCAACTGGTCTCCGATCTGTTCGACGAGGCCGCCGACTATGTCGAGGTGGTCAGGCGGCTGTGGGACAGCTGGGAGGACGACGCCGAGATCCGGGACGCCGCGACCGGCCGGTTCATCGACCGGGACAAGCTGCACTACATCGACTTCCAGAGCAAGTACCTGTCGGTCAAGGGACCGTCGATCGTTCCCCGGCCACCGCAGGGACAACCGCTGGTCAGCGCGCTCGCGCACATCGACATCGCCTACCGGCTCGCCGCCCGGCAGGCCGACATCGTGTACGTCACGCCGACCGATGCCGGCGACGCGGCGAGGATCATCCAGGAGGTGCGCACAGAGCAGGCCGCCGCTGGCCGGGAGGGCGAGATCCTCCACGTCTTCGCCGATCTCGTGGTGTTCCTTGACGGCGCCGCGGAGACCGGTGCCGCGCGCAAGGCCCGCCTGGACGAGCTGGACGGCGCCGAGTACACCTCCGACGCGCGGATCTTCACCGGCAGCGCGGTAGAACTGGCCGACCTGCTCGAGCAGTACCAGCAGGCGGGCATCACCGGTTTCCGGTTCCGCCCCGGCGCACTGCCCGACGACCTGACCACGATCACCGACGCGCTGGTACCGGAATTGCAGCGGCGCAACCTGTTCCGTCGCTCGTATCAGGCATCCACGTTGCGCGGACTGCTCGGCCTCGCCCGGCCGGCCAACCGCTACGCCGTCACCGAAGGAGTCCCGGCATGACCAGCAAGCCACGCAAACAGATCCACCTGGCCGCGCACTTCCCGGGCGTCAACAACACCACAGTGTGGAGCGACCCGCGCTCGGGCAGCCACATCGAGTTCGACTCCTTCGTGCAGTTCGCGCAGATCGCCGAGCGGGCGAAGTTCGACTTCCTCTTCCTGGCAGAGGGTTTGCGGCTGCGCGAGCAGAACGGCCAGATCTACGACCTCGATGTGGTCGGCCGCCCGGACACCTTCACGGTGCTGGCGGCGCTGGCCGCGGTCACCGACCGACTGGGGCTGACCGGCACGATCAACTCCACGTTCAACGAGCCGTACGAGGTGGCCAGGCAGTTCGCCAGCCTGGACCACCTGTCCGCCGGACGGGCGGCCTGGAACGTGGTCACCTCATGGGACGCCTTCACCGGGGAGAACTTCCGCCGCGGCGGCTTTCTCCCGCAGGAGCAGCGTTACGAACGGGCCGAGAGCTTCCTCAGTGCGGCTCGGCGGCTCTTCGATTCCTGGTCCGGTGACGAGATTCTCGCGGACAAGGAATCCGGGGTCTTCCTCGATGCCCCGCAGCCGGGCGCCTTCGCCGTGCACGACAACCACTTCGACATCCAGGGCCACTTCAACGTGCCGCGCAGCCCGCAGGGCCGTCCGGTGATCTTCCAGGCAGGCGACTCCGACGCCGGCCGGGAATTCGCCGCCGCATCCGCGGACGCGATCTTCTCCCGGCACGGCACCCTGGAGGCGGGGCAGGCCTTTTTCCAGGACGTGAAGGGGAGGTTGGCCAAGTACGGACGTACCCACGAGGAATTGCTGGTGCTACCGGCAGCCACGTTCGTGCTGGGCGACACCGAGGCCGACGCCCAGGAGCAGGCCGCGATCATCCGGAAGCAACAGGTCAGCGGGCAGACCGCGATCAAGTTCGCCGAGCAGTTGTGGAACCGCGACCTGAGCGACTACGACCCCGACGGGCCGGTCCCGGACTTCGATCCGCTGCTCGGCGAGCACACCATCGCCCGGGGCCGGGCCAGCGTCCGGATGTACACCGATCCGATCGCCACCGCCCGGCAGTGGCGGGAGCTGGGAGCCTTGCGGAGCCTGTCGCTGCGGGAGGTGATCATCGAGGTGACCGGCCGGCAGAATTTCATCGGCACGGCCGAAACGGTGGCCGCCACCATCGACGAGTTCGTCCAGGCCGATGCCAGCGACGGGTTCATCCTGGTCCCGCACATCACCCCCGGCGGTTTGGCGGAGTTCGCCGACACCGTGGTGCCGATCCTGCAGGAGCGCGGGTCGTTCCGCGCCGACTACACCGGCAGCACGCTGCGCGACCACCTCGGGTTGGCCATCCCCGAGCCGGAATCCGCCGACCGGTCCCGCCCGGAGCTGGCCGGCGCCCGGGCGGCGTCATGACGGTGGTCGAGTCGCTCGATCTGGTGCCCGACCACACCGTGGGTGACCCGATCCTGGACAACCCGGCGTGGGCCTCACTGACCGGGCCGCACCGGAGCTTCGGCGAACGGCATGGCAAGGCGGCGCGCTACCTGCCGGAGGTGGCACCGTTCGTGGCCCTGCTCGACCCGGACGATCCGCAGGCCTGGCGGGACGCCGCCGCGCTGGTGGGGCCGGGCGGGTCGTTCGCCGTCGCCGGGACGCGGATCCAGACGCCTCCTGGGTGGACAACCACGGCCGCGGGAGCGGGTGTGCAGATGGTCGACGTTGCGCTACAGAAGGCGCCGGATCCCGAGGCGGTGCGGCTCGGTCCCGACGACGTTCCGGAGATCCTGGATCTGGTGGCCCGGACCCAGCCCGGTCCGTTCAAGGAAAGGACGGTCGAACTGGGCACTTACCTGGGCATCCGGCGCGGCGGCGCGCTGGTGGCAATGGCCGGTGAACGGCTGCACCCCGAGGGCTGGACCGAGATCAGCGCGGTGTGCACCGATCCTGCCTACCGCCGGCAGGGGCTGGCCGGGCGGCTGGTCGCGGCTGTCGCCGACGGGATCGCCGATCGGGGCGAGCGGGTCTTCCTGCATGCCTCGGCGGCGAACGTGTCCGCGATCCGGTTGTACGTGGCGATGGGATTCCGGCTGCGGTTGGTCACCCAGTTCCACGCCATCACGGCACCTGACCGCTGACCGCGCCTGGCGGGGCCGGTGGCTGAGCGGGCCGGTCTCAGCGCCGGGAGGGCAACCGCAGGCCGGTGACCAGCAGGATGACGCCGATCACGGCGACGATCGGGCCTACCACGGCCCACAGCGTCTTGCCCGACATCACCGAACCGCCGACCACGCCGAGACCCTGCAGCCCCCAGAGGGCGCCGAGCAGGATGAGGAGGACGCCGACCACGATCCACACCGGCTTCTTCATGTGCTGTCCCGCCTTTCGGGCCGTGCGCCGCACGCTGTCTGGATCAGCCTGCCGCCGCACCTTTCGTGGTCAACCGGTGACAGTCGACGGCAATTCCCCGAGCAACCACACCAGTCCGGGGTCCACTGGGTCATCCTGGCACGGGAGCGGACACCGGAAGCTGACGGCGCCGGCGTGCTGGTTGGATAGCCCTCGTGACCGACCCCCGCATCGACCCGCAACCGGCGCATCACCGGTCGGGCAACTACGACATCATCGTGGCGCTGTTCTGCGGGCTGCTGTTGATCTCCAATATCGGCGCGACAAAGCTGATCCAGTTCGGTCCGATCATCACCGACGGCGGCGCCTTCCTGTTCCCGCTGACCTACATCTTCGGTGACGTGATCAGTGAGGTCTACGGGTTCGGTAAGGCCCGCCGGGCGATCCTGTTGGGCTTCGGGCTGTCCATCCTGGCGTCGCTGACGTTCTGGATCGTGCAGATCGCCCCCGCCGCGGACGCGTACGAGAACCAGGCCGCGTTCGAGGCCGTCCTCGGGTTCGTGCCGCGGATCGTGCTGGCCAGCCTGTGCGGATTCCTGGCCGGACAATTGCTCAACGCCTATGTGCTGGTCCGGATCAAGGAGCGCACCAAGGAAAAGCACCTGTGGGCCCGGTTGATCGGTTCCACCCTGGTCGGCGAATTGGCGGACACCGTGGTGTTCTGCACCATCGCCTTCTACGGAATCATCACCGGCGGCGATTTCCTGAACTACGTCATCACCGGATACGTGTACAAGGTCCTGGTCGAGGTGGTCATGCTGCCGGTCACTTATCCGGTCATCGCCATGGTCAAGCGGCACGAACCCGATTACATCCCGGACGGTTTCGTCGCCGAGGCACCCCGGTAATCGGCACGGTAATAGCCGCCGAGGAAGTCCGAGCGGAACTCCGCGAATGTTCCGTCCGCGATGCTCTGCCGTATCCGGTCGACAAGCCGGACCACGAACCGCTCGTTGTGAATGGTGGACAACGTCGCGGACAGCATTTCCTTGGCCTTGAACAAATGATGCAGATAGGCCCGGGTGTAATGCCCGCAGGTGTAGCAATCGCAGTCGCCGTCGGGCGGCGAGAAATCCCGGCGGAATCGCGCATTGGTGACGTTCATCCGGCCGGTCGACGAATACAGCTGACCGTTCCTGGCGACCCGCGACGGTGAGACGCAGTCGAAGGTGTCGGTGCCGTTCTCGATGGCGGTGAACATGTCGTCCGGTTCGCTGATGCCCAGCAGGTGACGCGGTCGGTCCTCCGGCAACTCCTCGCACACCCACCGGACGATCGTGCCCAGGTTGTGCTTCTCCAACGCCCCGCCGATGCCGTACCCGTCGAAGCCCAGCGGCACCAGGTCGCGGGTGGCCTGCCGGCGCAGGTCCTCGTACTGGGCGCCCTGCACGACCGCGAACAGCGCCTGGTACGGCCGGCCGGCGCGCGCCGCGGTCAGCCGGCGGTGCTCGGCGATGCAGCGCACCGCCCAGGCCTGGGTGCGGTTCACCGACTGCTCCTGGTACAGCCGGGTGTTCATCAGCGTGGTGCATTCGTCGAAGGCGAAGATGATGTCCGCGCCCAGCTGGTGCTGAATGCCCATCGACACCTCGGGGCTGAACCGGTGCATGGAGCCGTCCAGGTGCGACTTGAACGTCACGCCGTCGTCGTCGACCTTGGCCAGCCGGGTCTTGCCCTCGGCGATGACGTGATCGGACTGCAGGCCGGTCACATCCATCGCCAGCACCTTCTTGAACCCGGCGCCGAGCGAGAGCACCTGGAAGCCACCGGAATCGGTGAACGTCGGTCCCGGCCAGTTCATGAAGGCCCCGAGACCACCCGCCTCCTCGACGATGTCGGCGCCGGGCTGCAGGTACAGGTGGTAGGCGTTGGCCAGCACGGCCTGAGCGCCCAGGTCCGCCATCGATTCGGGCAGCACCGACTTGACCGTGGCTTTCGTGCCGACCCCGATGAAGGCGGGCGTGTTGATGACGCCGTGCGGGGTGGTGATCACCCCGGTCCGGCCCAGTGCGCCGGGCAGCCGGGCCGTGACCTCGAAGCCGAACCCGTTCGGCTCCGGGTCGTGCGTGAATTGCGGTGACGTCACCCCCGCATCCAAGCAGCCGCTCGCGACCTCGAGTGATTGCGAGCAGCGATCTCATGAGTTCCAGCGCCGATGATTCTGGTTATAGTGGTTACATGACCAGCAAGGAGCCGCCGCGGGGGTTCCTGCTGACCGCTCCGGAGGGGACCCGGTGGCGGTTCGATCCCGGCTCGCTGTTCCTGGAATTCCTGCTCACCGGCGGCCCAGGGGAGCTGGCGGTCTTCGACTCGCTGCATGGTCCCGATGACCTGCTCCGATGGGTCGCCCAGTCCCGGCTTGCCCTGCCTGCGGACGCGATCAAGGTCACCAGGAAAGAACTCTCGCTCGGTCGGGCACTGCGTGACGCCCTCTGGCGGCTGACCAGCGCGGTGCTGGCCGGCGATGATTTCGGGCCGCTCGACGTCACGCTCGTCAACCATGTGGCGGCTCGTCCCCCGCTCGCGCCGCAATTGAACTCGAGCGGTTCGGCTTCGTGGTTGCTGCCGTCCACCGGCATGGCCGTGCTGTCCACCGTGGCCCGTGACGCGCTGCCGGTGCTGACCGGCGCGATGGCCGGCCGGCTCCGGGAGTGCGAGGCCGGCGACTGCCGCCTGGTGTTCCTGGACACCTCCCGCCCCGGCAGCCGCCGCTGGTGCTCCATGGAACGCTGCGGCAACCGGCACAAGGTCCGCGAGTTGCGCATCCGGCGCGCGGCCGCTTCACCCGGATCCACCCGAACCCCTGAAGGAGCGTGATGATGAACCCAGCGCAGCCATCCCGCATCGTCGGCCTCACCCGGGACGCGGGATTCGAGATCGGCGTCTCCCGCACGCTGAACCACCCGCCGGCCGTCGTGTGGACGTATCTGACCAGCGGGGACGGTGTCCGTCGATGGCTCGGTGGCGGCCTGGAACTGCCCGCCACCCGCGGCGAGCGCTACACCACGCCGGACGGCACCACCGGCGAGGTGCGCAGCTTCCACCCGCTCGACCGGATCCGGCTCACCTGGCAGCCGGTCGACTGGGACCACGCCAGCACTGTTCAGGTCGCGATCGGCGATCGAATCGGCCGGACGATGCTCCGCTTCCACCAGGAGCGGCTGGCCGACCCGGACGAAAGGGCCAGGCAGCGGACGCACTGGGCCGGGGTGATGGACGGCGTCATCGCCGATCTGGCCGCCGGCTCCCGGCCCTGACCCCGCGCGTCCCGGCCGCCGCCGTCCGCCGCGACACAAGCTTGCAATCGGTACCTGGGTACCGGTTTACCGTTCGGTCATGACCAGCACATCCCATGGATCCGCCGGCTGGGACGCGCCCGCCGAGTGCACGCTGCCCACCGCGGATCGACCGCTCCGGGTGGCCGAGTTCGACGATCTGTTCAGCACGGCGGTGCGCTCGGTGACGCGGCAGACCGCCCTGCACGCCACCTTCGAGCTCCCGTCTGCCCCCGAGATTGCCGCCACCGCGGCGGATCTGGCGGCCAGGGAAGCCAGCCTCCCGCGCCGAGACCAAGATCGCCGAGATCGAGCAGAAGATCACCGATCTGACGACCGGCCGGGATTCCCTGCGGCGGGCCGTCGACGCCGGGTGCGACGACCTGCTGGACTGCGCGGGAAGCCGGGGATGCCCGCTGCCGTTCACCGCGCTGGTCCCCCCGCCAGCGCCCGAACCGATGCGGCCGCCCGGCGGGCGGCCGGGGTCACGCCGCCCCCGATAACCTTCGTCATGATCATCGTCCGGTCGATCGCGTTGTTCGTCCTCGCCGCCGTCGCCGAGATCGGCGGCGCCTGGCTGATCTGGCAGGGGGTGCGGGAACAGCGCGGGTTGGCCTGGATCGGCGCCGGTGTCGTCGCACTTGGCCTGTACGGGTTCGTGGCCACCCTCCAGCCGGATGCCAATTTCGGACGGATTCTGGCCGCCTACGGTGGCGTTTTCGTCGCGGGCTCGCTGGCCTGGGGAATGCTGGTGGACGGGTTCAGGCCCGATCGCTACGACGTCATCGGTGCACTGATCTGCCTGGTCGGGGTCGGCGTGATCATGTACTTCCCGCGGACCGGCTGAGCCTGGTTGTCGCCGGTCCGGCACCGCGCCAGGGGCAGCTGCGTGGTGGGGGCGCGGGTATCAGGACCAGTCCGTGCGCGCTCTGTCGTAGATCACCTCTTGCACATCCTCGGAGCAGGTCACGGAGCAACTCCGACGCGCAAGTCCCCCGGCGACCCGTCCGCTGCAGCACGTCCCCTCTATCAACTCCCTCAACTACCTCGAGCGGTCCCAGCAAGGCTCGCTCACGGATCCCTCGCCCCAGGAAAGGACATGTCATGACCCGTGCCAGCGCGCAGTGGCGGCCGGCCGCACCGCACGACCGGCGCATCACCCGCACCGCTCGCGGACTCCGGGTCTTCGCACTGCTGGTCGGCGTGGCCATCGTCTCCGGCCGCTCGTCCGGCCGAAAACCCTGACAGCCCAACCTCTCCCGCGTCCCTCCCCGGGCGCGGATCAACTTCCACAGCGCGGACGAACCGTGCCGGTTGTGGGAATCGTGAGGCGGGAGTGAACGATTTCATGCGGATGAGTCGGCTCGGGGCGCGGTGTCGGGATTGCTCCCGCTCCGTTTCCCCGGGCCGCTCGCCGAACCCGCCGTGCGTGTTTCCACGCAACGGGCTCTCCACGGGTGCTGCCGTTCATGGGAGCGCGTGCGTCCAGGGTGTGGGGATCGTGTAGCCGCGCCAGCGGTACCGGGTGACCGGGACACCGGCGAGGTTGAACAGGGTGATCCCGTCCGCGGACAGGGGTTTCCACCGGCCATCGGGTTCGGTGAACTGTCGGCGGACGTCTTTCCACGTCCAGCGGTGCAATGTCATCAGCCACCGCACGACCCGCCACCACAGGAAATGGGCCAGGTTTTGGAAGGTGCGTTTGCTGACGGCGTGCCGGAAGTAGGCTGACCAGCCGCGGGTGATCTGGTTGAGCCTGATCAGCACGGCCCCTGGGGGTTGCTGTGATGTTCTGTTCGTCAGGGCACGGATCTTCGCCTTCAGCGACCGGATAGAGCGCTGGCCGATGAAGGTGTAGACGTACCACTGGTCGGTGCCGAACTTGCGGCGCCACTGGATGTGGAACCCCAAAAAGTCCAGACCGTCGGCCAGGTGCACCACCCGGGTTTTCTCCGGGGAGAAGGACAACCCCATGGTGGCCAACACCGGGCCGATCTGTTCGTGCAGGGCGTGGGCGTCGAGTTCGGTGCCGTGCACGAGCACGGTGAAATCGTCCGCGTAGCGCACGATCCGCCAGTTCGGCAGGCCCGTGTCCCGGCGGACCCGCCGGCGTTGGTAGTCGGTGGACATCGACCCACCCGGCCGCCACGGCCCGTGCAGGTACTCATCGAGCACCGACAGGGCGATGTTGGCCAGCAGCGGGGACAGGATCCCGCCCTGCGGGGTGCCGGTATGGGTGTCCTGGTGATCACCGAGTTCGGTCATGATCCCGGCCTTGAGGAACGCCCGCACCAACGCCACCACGCGTTTGTCCTTGACCCTGGCCCGTACCCGCCCCAGCAGGGCGGTGTGCGAGATCCGGTCGAAACACGCCTCGATGTCAGCGTCCAGCACCCACCGGTAGCCCTGGGTGCCGAACCGCTGGATCTCCGCGACCGCGTCATGGGCCCGCCGGTTCGGTCGGAACCCGTAGGAGACCGGCAGGAAATCGGCCTCGAAAATGGGTTCCAACACCAACTTCAACGCCGCCTGGACCACCCGATCCGCCACCGTCGGGATCCCCAGACTGCGGAGCTTGCCCGATCCGTGACCTTTCGGGATCAACCGTTGCCGCACCGGCAACGGACGGAACGACCCGTCCTTCACCGATGCCCGCAATTCGTCCAGGAACCCCTCAACCCCGCCGGGCAGTCTCGGGATGTCCGCGGCCCGCAGGCCGTCGACCCCCGCGGTCCTGGCCCCGGTGTTGCCGACCACCCGGTCGAACGCCACCTGCAGCGTCGCCCGGTCGTACACGAAATTGAACAGATCATCGAACCGGCGACCGGGATCGGCCACCGCCCAACGGTGAAGCTTGACCTGCATCCCCGATACCCGCACCCACGGTGGATCACCAGGGTCCGGGCCGCCGGTATTCACCGGCGGATCTTTCGGCATCACAGCATTCATCCCTTCACGAACCCGCTGCCGCCCTTCCCCATGTGCCGGGCTCTCCCCGGCTCGGAGTACTACGACGGCTCCGCCCCGCCCCGACCCGATCGGTCGACTGCGGACCCAACCCGCGGGCCGCGCCGGTTCACGCGACCCCAGGTGAGGACCGGGACGGTTCCCACGTTCACTGCTGTTCGCTCGACGGGTGAGGAGCCCAACTCGGTCCCTGCGGCATCGTCGCGGCTACGCCGTAGACATTCACCACGACCTCCCGGCAACCCCAACGAAAGCTACCCAGAAGTTCCCCCCACCAGCCCAAACAACAACCGGTAAGGGTGCGCACCGCACCCGGCCCACATCCGCCAGATTCCAGGCCGGTCAACATTTAAGGGACGTAAACGCTGGTTCCTCTCGTACTCCTTCCCGCCACGCTCACCGGGCCCACCCCATCTGGCAGTACTGGACCGACCCGGCTTCGTCAGGGCTGCTCCCACCCACACCGGCGCATCCCGGCACAGGCTGCCCTCAGCTACACCGCCCTGCTACGACAGGGGCAGCGGTGGTGGCCTCTCACCTCCACTCGAACAAACAGCGCCTCGTGGCGCACCGCCGGCGATGTTGATCCGCGCCGGAAAGGGGGCACGGTCAGAGGTCGCCGTCGAGGAACTGCGCCCGGCCGAGCCCGAACGACCAGTCGGCGCGCTCGTTGGCCACCACCGAGACGATCAGGTCACTGGGCCGCAGACCTACCTCGATCTCCAACCGTTCGGCGAGCCGCGCGTAGGCGGCACGCTTGTGATCGTCGGTGCGGCCCTGCTGGAAGATCTGCAGGATGACCAGTTCATCGGTGCGCTCCAGCCCGAGATTGGTGTCCTCGGCGATGATGTGACCCACCGGGTGCACCGTGATGATCTGGTACCGGTCGCGGTCGGGTGCCTCGAAGACTTCGAGCATCACCTCCTGAACCACATCGGCCAGCCGGCGTAGTTGCTCCGGCGTGCGGCCTTCCTGGACGTCGATACGTACGAGCGGCACAGCGACTCCTCCTCGTTCGGGATATGTTAAGACATAACTACATAGCGCCGTCACCTATTCCGTCGCCGAACGGCCACCGCCCGGCACCCGCCCTGACACCGACGGTGGTTCTGCGATGCGGCACAGTGATCGACGCCGCCCGCCGCGCGGGTGGCCCGAGCGAGAAGGAGCCCCCGCGTGACGAACCCGTCCGATCAGTCAGAGCTGCAGACGCTGATCGAGCAGTTGCAGACCCAGCAGGAGCTGCTGCAGTTCCGGCGTTTCACCAATGACGACGCCATCGACCTCGGCTCGCGGATCGTCGCCGTCGCCCGGGAACGGGGGCTGGTCGTCACGGTCGACATCCGTCGTCACGGGCACCAGCTCTTCCACGCGGCCCTGCCCGGCACGACCCCGGACAACGACTCCTGGATCGAGCGAAAGGTGCGGGTGGTCAACAGGTTCAACGACTCGTCGTACCTGGTCGGCCGGCGCCTGGCGTTGGCCGGACGGTCGGTGGACGTCGCCCACGGTCTCGACCCGCTGCTGTACGCCGCGCACGGCGGGTCGTTTCCGATCATCGTCCGGGACGTCGGCGTGGTGGGCACCGTGACGGTCTCCGGGTTGCCGCAGGCCGAGGATCACGCGCTGGTGGTGGAGGCGCTCGCGGTCTTCCTCGGCATCGAACCCGTCGGCTGACGTGCGGGCCGCCGGGCGCGGGGCGGCCGCCGCGATGCCCGTCCTGGTGCTGGTCGGCATCGTGCTGTTGTCGTTCAACCTGCGTGGTCCGCTGGTCGCGGTCTCCACCGTCACCGGCGACCTGAAGTCCGAGTTGGGTATGTCGGGCACGGCCGTCGGGCTGCTGACCAGCCTGCCGGTGCTGTGCTTCGGGCTGGCCGCCCCCCTGGCGTCCGGGGTGATCGCCCGGACCGGCGTGGAACGGGCCGTGCTGATCTCGTTGGCCGTGCTGCTGGTCGGCACCCTGACCCGATCACTGGGCACCGTCGCCGCCGCCCTCGCCGGCACGCTGGTGATGGGCCTGGCGATCACCGTCGGGAACGTCGTGACGCCGGTGGTGATCGGGCGCGACTTCCGGCACCGGGCGGCCGTGCTGACCGGGATGTACGCCGCGGCCATGAACATCGGCTCGATGATCACCCTGACCGTCACCGGTCCGCTGGCCGGTCGATTCGGCTGGCAGTTCGCGCTGGCCGTCTGGGGGGTGCTGGCGATCGTCGCCGCCGCCGTCTGGTGGCCGCTGGCCAGGCGCCGGGCGGCCGCCGACCGCGCCACGGCCGTCGCGCACCGCAGCGCACCCGCGCCGGCGCCGGAGAACCAACCCGACGCCACGAGCGGCCCTTCGCTGCTTCGCCGGCCGACCACCTGGATGCTGACCATCGCTTTCGCCGGCCAGGCCTTCGCGTACTACGGGCTGACCGCCTGGTTGCCCACCCTGCTCGCCGACGAACAGGGCATGACCAGGAACACCGCAGGCGCCGCGTCGTCGATCTTCCAGGTGGCCGCCCTGATCGGCGCGTTCGGCACCCCGCTGGTGATCAATCGGATGGGCGGTCCGTTGCCGGCATTCGTGATCAACGGCGTGCTGTGGGCGACCCTGCCGCTCGGGCTGCTCTGGGCGTCGGACCTGTGGCCGCTATGGAGCGCGCTGGGTGGAGCCGCGCAGGGCGGCGGGTTCGTCGCGGTGTTCACCGTCGTCGTCTACCGCTCCCGGACCCTGCGGGAGAACCGGCAACTCTCGGCGATCATCCAGACCGGCGGGTACATCATCGCCGCGCTGGGCCCGGCGATACTCGGCGCCCTATACGACAAGCACCGGCGGGTGGTCGGCGGCACTGCTGGTCGCGTTCGGTGCGACCGCGACGCTCACCGTCATGGGGGTGCTCTCCGCCCGTGGCCTGGCCCCACGGCGGTGAGGCAGCCGGGCTGCCCCCGGCGAGCCCGGAAGTCAGTCCGGCCAGGCTGTTCCGCCGTCGGCCACGGCTCGCACGGCGTCGATGAGTTGATGTGCCGTGCCACCTTTCAGCAACAGCCCGACGGCACCGGCCAGCGCGGATTCGCGGATCGTCCGGGCGGAGGCGCTGCCGGTGAGCATCAGCACCCTGGTGGCCGGTTGCCGGGCCATCAGGGTGACCGTTGCGGCGGGTCCGGACGTCACCGGCATCTGCACATCCATCACCACCACATCCGGACGGACCGAGTCCGCCAGGCCGGGAACCTCTGTCCCGTCGGCGCACTCGCCGACGACGTCGATGCCCTCCGCACCCTGCAAGGTCGCGCTGACCTGGGCGCGGACAAAGGCGTGGTCGTCGACGATCATCACCCGGATCATGTTCTCTCCCAACGTTGATGCTCGATCGAAACGCTCTGCGCAAGCGCGCCTGGTGCGGAACGATCTCTGCGTGCGAACAGCAGCGGGCCCGGCCCCGAGATCTGTCGGGGACGGGCCCGCTCCGGTGAAGCGAGAACCGCTATCTGGTGCTGAGCGTGGCGGTCGCGGTGCCGCCCCTGGTGGACTGGACCAGCACCGAGGTGACCTGGACGCTCGGACCCGGCTTCAGCCGCAGGGTCCAGGCTCCCAGGGTGTCGACCGGTGACGTCCCCAGCTTGACCGGCGCCGCCGGGTTGGTGACGTTCCAGATGACGACGCTGGTCGGCGGCGTCCGGGCACCGGCCACCCCGCCGATCAACGACGTGCCGTCGATCCGCAGTTCAGTGCCGATCCGGTGCCGTGCTCCGGCGGCGACCGTCAGGGTGTCGTCCTGGACGGGGATGGTCACCGGCACCGCAGTGGTCCCGCCAGGACCGGTCGCGGTCAACGTGAACACGATGGGCACAGCCGCCGCTGCTGGCGCGGTTGCCGTGGTGGTCGTGTAGTACGGCACGGTGATCGTCGGCTTGGCGGTGCTGCCGTTGGTGATGGCCGCGGTCGGGCCGCTCAACTGGGTCCACGAGTACGCAGTGGCTCCGGTGGAGGCGCTGGCGTCCGGGATGACCGACGCACCGCGGACGGTCGGTGCGATCGTTGCGATAACCACGGCCGGAGCGGTGGGGGTGCCGCTGGGGTTGTTGGGCGTGTTGTCGTTGACCGGGGGACCGGCCGGCTCCGGCGGGACCGGGGGCAGCGCCGGGTCCGAGGCGACGCCGTCGGTGACGGTGACCGGCGAGGTCACCGGGCTACCGTTCGCGGACTTCACCGTGACGGTGGCGGGCGGCGCCAACATCGGGAACTTGGTCGGGCCAGCACTGTCCAGGCTGCCGATACCGACAACGGTGAGCGGGTAAAGAGCGCTCGATGTCGCCTTGGCGGACACCGTCAAATCGGTTCCGTCGTAGGACGCCTCGGTCACGGTGACGTCGGCGACCTTGAGCACCGCGGTGCTCGCCGGCTTGTCCCCGAGATTGCGCAGGGTCACCTGGGTCGGGCTGGCGCCGCCGGACAGCGGAATCCGCGCGTACTGCCGTTCGGTTCCTTCATCGTGCTCGAGCGGCGTGGTCGGGTACTGGCCGTCAACCCCGTCGACCTGCAGCGAACTGCCGCGACTGGTGGCGAAGACGTCGAGGAACCCGCCGTTGACGATGGCGTAGTCGCCCGTGACCCCGGTGTTGGTCGCGATCTTGCCCTGGATCGTCAGATCCGTGGTCTCGACGCTGATCCCGCCACCGGTCACCGAGAACGCGTTGTAGCCGTTCTTCCCGCCGACCACCTTGTGCGCGATTCCGGGATCGCCGACATAACCGGCGGGCGCCAACGGAAGAACCGTCGGGTCCCACTTGAGGAACGGACCGAAGTTGCCGGCCAGCGCGGCATTGAAATTGCCGACAGCTGGCGAGATGTCCTGGACCAGGCGGCCCGCGCCGGTGGCGTCGGTGTCAATGGTCAACTCGCCGAACGGGTGCTTGAAGGTCAGCGTGGTGCTCCTGGGGCCGCCCTTGACGACAACCCGGGTGCGGGCGAAGACGACCTGGTCGCCGGCGGCCGCCGGGCCCTGGGCGAACGCGGCCTCCAGACCGAGCGTCAGGGTGGCCTTACCGCCGCCGGGCAGGGTCAGGTCACCGCTCACCAGGTGATAGAAGAACTCTTCCGGGAAGTTTTCCGGGAAGGTGATCGGCACATCGGGGTTGGGGATGTCCCCTGGCAGGAATCCGCACAGCGGATCCTCGTCGTTCAGGCACGGCTCCAGTCGGACGCCGGTGCTGTCGGCGTACCAGGACGGAAAGCCGTATTCGGCGTTCACCGGGCCCGAGGCGGTGAGGCCGCCGGGATTCTTCACGGTGACCTGGGTTGCCGCCAGCGAGTTCGTCGCCAGCGCCACCGAGATTCCGAGTGTGGTGACCAGCAGCAGCCCGCGACGAACCCGTCGGTGCAGCCGGGCCCGCTGGGGTTCGATCGGGACCTGACCACGGTGCCGCCCCGGTATCGGCGTCGGGGAAATTCCCCTGGTAGCTCTGTTGTTCATGACCACTCCAATTCTTCTGCTCCCCCAAGCGGGCAGAGTTGTTCTTACCGTTGTTCTTGCCGTCGATTGACCCGGTCGTGACAGGTCGGAGTGCGAATTTCTCGGATGCCGAATCGGCACCGGAACACGTCGGTCCTCAGCCCGCCGCTCGTTGCGTTTCGGGCGCTGAAGGCACGTAGGTGCGGGCAGTCTCGAGAGATGGCGCAGCGCCGGTCACCGCCGGAGCACCGCCGCTATCCCCATTCTGGCTTTTCTGATCCTGACTCATGGCGCCGACTTCCGATTTGAGGATGCGCAGCGACTGGCCGACACCGCGCGCTGCGTCCGGAAGCTTCTTCGCTCCGAAAAGCATGATGAATACGGCGGCGATGACCAGCCAATGCCACCACGAAAGCCCACCCATTGCTCCCCCTCCGAGTTGTCTGATTTGCCCGCCATGGGCTCTTGCCGCGGCCGGTCGACGTCACCGCTCGGCACATCGTCCTGCGGCGCCGCGTGCGCCAGTAAGCCCGATCGAAGGGGGCCGCTGACCCCCAATTCGGGGTGGACCGGGTCGCTACCCGAGCGCTCGGCGTGCGGTCCCCCCGGTGCCAACAGCACTGCCACCACCCCCACGGGGCAGACCGCTGTCAGCGCACCACCGCATAAAGGAAGCCGTCGTAGCCCTTGGCGCCCACCGTCTGGATCGCGGTGGCCTCGAGCCGCTCGTTGCCCTCGATCAGATCGAACATTCGCCGGGTTCCGAGCACGTCCGGGGCTGACGAATCAGCGTCGGCGACTGCCCCACCCCGCACCACGTTGTCGACCACGATCACCGTGCCGGGGCGCGACAGCCGGATCGCCCAGGACAGGTAGTCCGGGTTGCTCTGCTTGTCCGCGTCGATGAACACCAGATCGAACGGGCCGATACCGTCCGCCTCGACGCCGGGCAGCAGGTCGATGGCCCGGCCGACGCGGATCTCCACCGTCGTCGACAGCCCGGCGGCCGCGATCGATGATCTGGCCACCTCGGCGTGCCTGCGCTCGTACTCCAGCGAGATGACGCGTCCCTCCGGCCCGGTGCCGCGGGCCAGGCAGATCGTGCTGTAGCCGCCGAGTGTGCCGATCTCCAGCACGTTGCGCGCCCGGATGCTGCGCGCCAGCAACTCCAGGAACCGGCCCTGCATCGGCGAGACGGCAATCTGCGGCAGCCCGGCGGCGTCACTGGCCGCGGCCGCACCGGTGAGTCCCTTGTCCGCGCCGAGCAGCTTCCCGGCGAAGTAGTCATCCACGCTGTCCCAGGCACTGGTATCGCCCACGACGCCGAGCCTACGACCGCGCAGTCAGTCGGCGGCGGTGATGGACCTGGTGACCCAGTCCAGCGTGTCCACCGCGCCGGCGACCAGGCGACGCAGCAACGCCAGCACCAGGTCAGGTGCGGATTCACTGAGCAGCCGCAGTTGCTCGACCGGCAGCAGCAGCGCCCGGACCGGACCAACGGCGTTGGCGTCGATGTCGTAGACGCGCTCCGTCACGGCGTAGGCGACGCCGAAGGTCGTCCCGGCGGTGAACATCGACAGGTGATGGCGCCCGACGTGCGGCTGGACGATCCCGACGTCGACCATCCCGGAGAGCACCAGGAACAGCCCGTGCGCGGGGTCCCCGACCTGGGCCAGCAGCTCGCCGTCGGCGTAGGACCGAGGCACCAGCGCCGCGCGCAGCAGCGCCACCTGGCGCGGCGTCAACCCGGTGATCAGCGGGTGGTCATCGGCGGTGACGGTGCGGGCCAGCGCCGCCCGGCCGCCGTACCTGTTGATCACGACGTCCTCGGCGTACTCGATCGCCGAGTTCACATCCAGGAAGTGCCGGACCCGGGTGCCGGTCGCGCCAGGCTCCGACGCACCTGTCGCGCCGTCGGTCGTCGCGTCGCCGATCGTCGCGCCGTCGATCGACGGGTCCGGTTGGGCCGGGCTGAAGGCGGAGTGCCCAGGGTCGACGATCACCGCCTCCCCGCCCTCGGCGCTGAACTGGTCGCGGAGGTCCCTGAGCAGCTTGACGGAGATCTTCGCGGTCTCGTCGATGCCCCTGACGTCGAGCACGATCACGTCCAGATCGCCTGCCCGGTCGGTGATCTCACGGATCACCGACTCTGCTCCGGCGAACAGCAGATCACCGTGCAGCTCGTAGACCCTGGCACGCCGGCCGTGGCGCAGCAGCACCTCCTGCTCCAGCGGGCTGCGCCGCCGCCGGGACGGGGTCTGGACCACGTCGTAGGAAGCCCTGATCGCGGACCTGGCCGCCCTGCTGACGTGCATGAAATGCAGTTCCAGGTCACGGGAAAGGCGTCGGCATGCCTGCACGCCGCGCACACTGTTGCCGTGCTCGTCCAGTCTCGGGGAGAACACCGCCAGGCCGATCTGGCCGGGCAGGACCGCCAGAATCCCGCCCCCCACACCACTTTTCGCCGGCAGCCCGACCTCGGTGACCCAGTCGCCGGCCGCGTTGTACATGCCACAGGTGGTCATCACGCTGAGCACGCGTTCGGTCAGCGCCGGACTCAGCACCCGGTCGCCGGTGACCGGGTGAACGCCGCTGTCGGCCAGGGTGGCCGCCATCAGGCTCAGGTCGCGGCAGTCCACCTCGATGGAGCACTGCCGGAAGTACACCGACAGCGTGGTCTGCGGGTCCTCGTCCAGAATCCCGAAGCTGCGCAGCATGTAGCCGATGGCCCGGTTCCGGTTCCCGGTCCGGTCCTCGGATTCGTACATGTCCTGGTCGATGCTGCAGGTCGCGTCCCGCGAAGCGCGAGTAGTAGGCGCGCAGCCGCTCGAAACGCTCGTCGGCCGTGCCGCCCGCCACCAGTGACGCGGCGGTGATCGCCCCGGCGTTGATCATCGGGTTGCGCGGCCGCTCGCTGACCGGATCGAGGCTGATCTCGTTGAACGGCTCCCCGGACGGTTCGACGTCGATCTTCGCCGCGACCGCGGCCAGTCCCCGGTCGGCCAACGCCAGCGCGTAGGTGAACGGTTTGGAAACCGACTGGATGGCAAAGCGTTTGCGGCTGTCCCCGGCCTCGTACACGTAGCCGTCACTGGTGGCCAGGCAGATCCCGAAGGAATCGGGATCGACGACGGCCAGTTCCGGGATGTAGTCCGCAACCGACCCGGAGGTGTCCCCCGAGAGTTCCCGGTAGACGCCGTCGAGGTAGTCCAGCACCAGTGATCGCATCAACGGACTGTAACCAGCGGCCAGGTGCGGCGGCGCGCAGATCCCCAGGTGGGCGGCCCCGCGGTCCCTTCACCCGTGTCGCGGTGTCGCCGCCAGTGAGGACATATCACCCGGCAAGGGACGGATCTTCCCCCGAGCGGCGGTACCGGCATGCCGCGAACCCCGTCATCCTGAATGACCACCTCTGGGCCCTATAGCCCTTGACGCCCTGTCCGGCACCGTTCCCTCCGGCTCCACGCGTTTCCCAGGTTCCTGACGCTCCACCGACCGGCCCGTGATTCCGCGACCCGGATCTGTTCCCCACCCGGGCCCCTGAAGTGCTACCCGCTGACCGCCGTCACCGACCCCCACATCCACTGACCCCCATCCGCTGACCATCCGACGGGAGACGGCACCACATGATCGGACATGCCACGCATCGGCATCACGAACCGAGCGAGCACGACCACGTGCACGGCGACGGCTGCGGACACCGCGCCGTTCCGCACGACGATCACCTGGACTACCTGCACGACGGGCACTGGCATGCACCCCATGCCGGGCATTACGACGAGCACATCGACCTGGACGGCTGACACCCGTCGGTCTCCGCGGCCCAGCCGGCGCCCGAGCCGGCGCCGTCAGTCCGGCGCCGGTTTCGATTTCGCCGGTCCCGATGTCGCCGGT
This sequence comes from uncultured Actinomycetota bacterium, assembly GCA_963709895.1. GTDB lineage: Bacteria > Actinomycetota > Actinomycetes > Mycobacteriales > Nakamurellaceae > Nakamurella. Next base: position 685,613 of record CAVPYD010000031.1, read on the forward strand.
CCCGATGTCGCCTGTCCCGTTGTCGCCTGTCCCGATGTCACTGGCCGCGCCGGCCAGGATGCCAGCACCGCCTCCAACTCGGCCCACTGCGCCAGGTCGCCGGTGGCCGCGGTCGATCGCGAGAACCGTGGCGCAGCAGTGACTTCCAGCTGACCGTTCCGGCGATGGAACTCGCCGCGAGCAACCAGATGGGGGTCGCTCTCGGCCTCCGCCACCGTCAACACCGGCGTGACACAGGCGTCGGTGCCGGCGAAGACCTCGGCCCAGTCATCGCGGGTCCGGGTGGCGAAGATCCCGGCGAAGAACTCCCGCAGCGCCGGCCACTGCGACTGGTCGTTCCGGTCGGGCACGTCCTGCTCGCGCAGGCCCAGCCCGGCCAGCAAATCCCGGTAGAAGCGGTACTCGATCGCGCTCACCGCGACGAATTCGCCGTCCGCGCAGGCGTAGGTGTCGTAGAAGGGCGCGCCGCCGTCGAGCAGATTGTTCTCCCGGTCCTCGGACACCAACCCGGCCGAGCGCCAGGACTGCAGTGGTTGCAGCAGCACGGAAACGCCGTCCACCATCGCCGCATCGATCACCTGCCCGCGGCCGGACCGGCCCCGTTCGACCAGCGCCGCCAGCACACCGACGACCAGGAACATCGAGCCGCCGCCGTAGTCCGCGATCAGGTTCAGCGGCACCGGCGGCCGTTCCCCGCGCCGACCCATGGCGTGCAGCGCGCCGGTCATCGACAGGTAATTCAGGTCGTGCCCGGCGGTCTGTGCGGCCGGGCCCTGCTGTCCCCAGCCGGTCATCCGGCCGTAGATCAACCCCGGATTGCTCGCGCACGACTCGCGCCGGACCGAGCCCGAGCCGTTCGGCGGTTCCGGGACGGAAGCCCTCGATCAGCACGTCGGCCCGATCGATCACTCGGCGGGCACCGGCAAGCCCGACCGGATCGGTCAGGTCAGCGCGCAACAACCGCCGGTTGCGCAGCACGGGATCCCGGTCCGATGGGATCACCTGCAGCTCACCGCGTTCCGGGCGTTCGATCCGCACGACGTCCGCGCCCAGGTCGCCCAGGATCATCCCGGCGTGCGGTACCGGTCCGATCGCCGTCAGCTCCACGACCCTGACCCCGGCCAGCGGCGGGTCGCTCGCACCGCTCCCGGCGCTCGTCCCGCCGGTATCCAGCTGCCCGGTCATCCGCTGGTCGGCTCGGGACCGAAGGTCGCGATGTCGCCGTGGTGACGGACGGCGTCGCGGGCGGCCGCATAGCGGACCGCCTCGAAGGTGATCATCGCGACCAGGATCGCCGCCAGCAGGGCCAGCGTGGCCATCGCCGGGAGCGCCGCGACCAGTGGGATGAGCGCGAGCAGCAGCACCGCGACCACCGCGCGCGGGGTGCTCACGGAGTGGATGTTCCGCCAACGGAAAGCGATGTGCGCCAACAGATACAGCGACGTACCGCCGTACAACGCGACCAGCGGGACGCCGTACAGCGGGTCGGTCAGGCTGTGCCCGTCACCGCCGCCGACATAGCTGAGCACCTTCTTCAGGCCCAGCGAGAGGAAGATGATCCCGATGACCATCGGTAGGTGCAGCAGGCTGTAGGAATCGCGGGCGATCCTGGCCCGCTGTTCCCCCGTCGCCCTGGCCAGCACGCGTTCGGCGACGAGCGCCACCACGTCGAAGTACGCCCACCAGAGGGCGCCGGAGATCATCAGGCCCAGCGTCGAGGCGACAATGATCGGCCAGGAGATCGGCAGGTCGGTGACCCCGATCCCGATAGACACCACCGACTCGCCCAGAGCGATCAGGATGATCAAACCGTGGCGCTCGGCGAAATGACTGGCCGAGTTGACCCGCCAGCCGCCGGCGCCGGCCAGCACGGTGCCGACATAGTCGCCGACGAGGGCCGCGAACCACACCGCCGTCTGCGCCGGTCCGGTGAGCTGTGACGCGACGAGCAGCAATCCCGTGCCGATCACCACGGAAGGGATGAACTTCACCAGCTGCCGGCGCAGCCTGGGGTCGCCGGCGGACACGAACCAGAACGTCCCGTAATGCGCCAGCCGCACCACGAAATAGCACAGCGCGAAGACCACCGGGCCGGACAGCCCCCCGGGAGGTCGGTGAACGACTCGGGGATCGTCAGCGCCGCGATGAACATCGCCGCCATGGCGACGAACATCGCGATCCGGATGAAGCCCTCGTCGGCGCGCACCAGGTTGCCGATCCAGGACCAGCCGACCCAGCACCACCACAGCACCGACACGACCAGCACGCCGCGGAGCATCCCGCTGACCGTCAGGTCACCGGCCATCAACGTCGTCACCTGGGTCAGCGTGAACACGAACACCAGGTCGAAGAACAGCTCGAGCGGTGTCACCGTGGCATGTTCGTCGACCGCCACCGCGCGGATCCGTTGCCTGCCTGCCATGGAACGGGATGGTGCCACAGGGATGTGGCACCCGGATTGCGCCGTGAGCGGATCGCGGTCGATCTCTGTCAGCCTCGAGATCAACGACGCCCCATCCGAGGTACACGGATCTTCGGCATTGAGGCCGAGCCTCGGTCGGGGCTTGCCGATCTGCATGCACCCTGCGCTGCATCATGATGCGCAGTATTGCACGAAGATGTAAACTCGGGCCCATGAGGACCACCTTGACTCTCGATCCGGACGTCGCGACTGAAGTCGAGCGCATCCGACGTGAAGAAGGGATTGGTCTCAGCGAGGCGCTCAACAGGCTGGCCCGTCGCGCCATCGCAATCCGTAGGGACCGCCACGTGTACCGACCGGAATCCGCTCCGCTGGGCCTTCTGGTCGATGTGTCAAATATCGGGGACGTCCTGGACCTACTGGACGACGAGCGCTGATCATGCTGGTTGACGCGAACCTGCTGTTGTACGCAACCGACAGCACCTCACCGGAACACGAAATCGCCTCGTCGTGGCTGACAAAGGCATTGAACGGCGATCGGCGGGTGGCCATCCCGTGGCAATCGATCGGCGCATTCCTCAGGATTTCGACCCATCCCCGGGTCACCCGACATCCGCTCACCGGCGCGCAAGCATGGTCGATCGCGCGGAATTGGCTGTCCGCCGATCCGGTGTGGATTCCGCCGGCAACGCTGCGCACGGCTCGGGCGTACGGAGAGCTGAGCGAACTCGTGTCCATCACGGCGAATCTGGTCCCGGACGCACAACTGGCCGCTCTCGCCATCGAGAACGGACTGACGGTCTACTCCGCCGACTCGGACTTCGCGCGGTTCCCAGGATTGAGCTGGGTGAACCCCCTGCGGGCCGCTCGCTGAACCACAACGCACTAGATCCAGCCGCGTTCGGTGGCGATCCGCAGGGCGTCGGCCCTCGTCCGTGCTCCGGTCTTGCCGATCACCGACGACAGGTGATTACGAACGGTGCCCTCGGAGAGGAACAGCCGCCCCGCGATCTGCGCGACCGTGCCGCCGTCGGCGGTCGCGGCCAGCACATCCCGCTCCCGCCCGGTCAGCGGAGACCCGCCAAGGCTCAGGCTCTCCGCGGCCAGCGTCGGGTCCACCACGCGCAGCCCGGCGTGCACCCGGCGGATGGCGTCCAGCAGAACCTCGGGTGGCGCGTCCTTGACCAGGAACCCGGCCGCGTGCGCCTCCATGGCCCGGCGCAGATAACCGGGCCGGCCGAAGGTGGTCAGGATGATCACCCGGCAGGTCGGCAGCTGGTCGGCGAGGGACGCGGCGGCGGCGATGCCGTCCATGCCGGGCATCTGCACGTCGAGCAGTGCCACATCCGGCGTGCTGCGCAGTGCGGCGGGCACCACCTCGTCGCCGGTGCCGACCTGGGCCACCACCCGCATGTCCGATTCCAGCCCGAGCAACGCCGCGAATGCGCCCCGGATCAGTGCCTGGTCGTCAGCAAGCAGCACCTTGATCCGGATGCCCGGTGCCGCCGTCGTCGGCCGCGGAGTCGATCAACGTTCTGGACCGCCCGCGCCGGAGAGCGGCAGTCGATCGGGGAGGTCGGGAGCCACCGGTTGCTCGCCGAAGGAACCCGTTCCGGTCGTGCCGGGCACGCCCGGTGCGACGGCCAGACCGGGGAGCCCGCCCGTCTCGGCCGGCGGAATCGATCGGGCCGCCCGCTCCTTCGCGGTCGCCGGAACGCTGGCCCTGACGTGGAACCCGCCGCCGGGCAGCGGTCCCGCCTCGATCGTCCCGCCGACCGCCGCGAGGCGGTCGGCCAGCCCCGGCAGGCCGCTGCCGCAGTGTTCGACATCGGCAGGCGCCCGGCCGTCATCGACGATCTCGATGCTGTTCGGCTCCAGGGTCACCGTGCAGCTGCTCGGCCCCGGAATGCCGCACCACGTTGGTGACGGCCTCCCGGATCACGTACCCGAAGACCTCCCGGGCTGCGGGGTTCACCGAGTCGACGGCCCGCGGCAGCTCGGCCCGGATGCCGGCCGCCTGCAACACCGCCGCGGCCACCGCCAGTTCGCCGGCCAGCGACACCTCGCGGTAACCGGATGCGGTGGCCCGGACGTCGGCCAGCGCCTCCCGCGCCAGCCGTTCCACATCCGCGATTTCCTGTCCGGCCGCGGCCGGATCGCGCTCGAGCAGGCGCCGGGCCAGACCGGCCTTCACCGCGATAGCGGTCAGCGAGTGGCCGAGGATGTCGTGCAGGTCCCGGCCGATGCGTTCGCGCTCGGCGACCACCGCGGCCACCGCCAGTTGCTCCTGCGTCTCCCGCAGCTTGATGTTCAGCCGGACGTTGCCGGCGAAGCCGACCATGAACGCGGTCAGCGCGAACAGCGTCAGCGCCAGTTCCCAGCTCAGCGGTTGCCCGGTGATGGCGTCGATCAGCAGCATCAGCCCGGCCAACGCCAGCCCGATCCCGAACGCGAGGGTGGAGCCGAACACCAGGCCACCGGCCACGCCGACGTAGATCCAGAGTGCCGCGGCGTCGGGGCCGAGAATCGCGAATTGCGGAAGGGTCAGCAGGAACAACACCGCGACGACCAGGACGCGGTGGAGCATCGGCGCCTGCATGATCCGGCCGACCTGGAAGACGTAGACCAGCGAGAAGGCCAGCAGCAGCGCCAGCGAACCGGCGATGACGGCCGGCGGCTTACCGGAGTTCCAGATCGCGATGTAGACGGAGATCAGGAACACCTGCGCGAGCAGCGCGCCCAGACTCCACCGGCGGCGGCCGTTGCGCCGGTCGTTCGGCAGGTGCCGGGGCAGGCCCTGACCTGATTCGAGGCGACTGTCCACGTGGACATACTCCCGCAAGTCCGCGGTGGCGAGCCACGGTCGGGCGCTCGGTACGGCCGAACCCGCCGACCCGAGGTTCGGGTCGGCGGGCGGGCTGGCGGCGGGCCGCATGTCTCAGACCTTTTTCCCGCTGCGGCTGTAGGCGAAGGCGCCGAGCACGCCCAGCACCACGGTCCAGGCGGCCAGCACCAGCACGGCCGTCATCGGTACCCCGTCGCCGGCCAGCACGCTGCGGCCGAGGTCGGCCAGCCAGTAGGACGGCGTCACCTTGGCGATTGCCTGCAGGAAGGGCGGGAACAGCTCGACCGGGAACCACAGACCGCCCAGGATCGACAGTCCCAGATACGTCAGCATCGAGATCGGCTGCACCGAGTCGACGGTGCCGGCGAAACCGATCACCAGGCCGAGCACGGCGAACGGGATCAACCCCAGCCACACACTGACGCCGGTGGCCAGCCACTGGGTCGGGGTCAACGAGACATGCCCGACGGTGGCGCCCGCGATGAACACCAGCACCAACGCGGGCAGGGTGACCAGCATCGACACCACGGCCTTGCCGATCAGGTACGAGTTCGGCGGCAGCGCGGTCAGCCGCAGCTGGCGGTTCCAGCCGACCTGCCGTTCGATCGCGACCCGCGCACCCGTGTTGATGGCCGCGCCGATGCACCCGAAGGAGGCCATCGACACCATCAGGTAGGCCGTCACGGACAGCCCGCTGTCCGTGGACTGGCCCTGATAGATGTTGGCGTACAACAGGAACAGCAGCAACGGCAGCGCGACGGTGAGCACCAGGAATCGCAGGTTGCGGTAGGCGGCCCTGGTGGAGATGAGTGCGTAGCGCACGGTCATGCCCACCACGCCGGACGGCGCCGGCAGCGTCGCGGTGTTGGTCGGGGTACTCATCGGTGTGCCTCCTGGCTGGTGGTCGCGGTCAGCTCGAGGAACGCATCCTCGAGATTGCCGGCGCTGATCTCGATGTCGTGGACGGCCGGGTAGGCGGCCAGCAACGCTCGCAGGGCCGTGTCGGAATCGTTGCAGTGCAACACCATTCGCTGTCCTTGCTGATCGGTGCTGCTGACCCCGGGCAACTGCAGAAACTGCGCGGGGTGGGTGCCGGGAACGACCGCGGTGATGGTCCGGCCGGCCACCGACGCCTTGATCTCCGCTCCGGTGCCGTCCGCGACGATGACGCCGTTCGCCAGCACCACGACCCGGTCGGCAAAGTCGTCGGCCTCTTCCAGGTAGTGGGTCGCGAACAGCACCGTTCTCCCGCTCGCGGTGAACTCGCGCATCGATGCCCAGAACGACCGCCGGACCTCGACATCCATCGCGACCGTCGGCTCGTCCAGCACCAGCAGGTCGGGATCCGGCACCAACGCGAGCGCGTAGCGGACGCGCTGGGACTGGCCGCCGGACAACTTGGTGGTCTTCTGCTTGGCGATGTCGGTGATGCCGGCGAGTTCCATCGCCTTGGCGACCGGCATCGGACGGCGGTGCAGCGTGGCGAACATCGACACCAGTTCGCCGACCGTGACGTCGGGCAGCAGCGCGCCGCCCTGCAGCATGGCGCCGACCCGGCCGGCCTGCACGGCCTCGACAGGCCGCGTGCCGAACACGGTGGCGGTGCCGGCGTCGGGGCGGGTGAGCCCCAACAGCATGTCGATGGTGGTGGACTTCCCGGCGCCGTTCGGCCCCAGGAACGCCACCACCTCGCCGGGTGCGATCTCCAGGTCGACCCCGCGAACGGCCTGGACGTGTCCGAAACTCTTGTGCAGTCCGGTCAGGCGGACCGCCGCGCCGTCGCGAGAGATGCTCGGGAGGCTGGTGGAAACGTTGCTCGTGGTCATGCATCAAGGGTGTCGCCGCGGAGCTGTTCGACCTCCGCCGGCCGTCACGACTGCGTCATGACATCTGTCATGGGCGGCCGTCGCCGCGTGTCATGCACTTGCCCTGCAGGCGTCGTCCGCAGCACGGTTCCGCGCTGCTGGACAACAGCTTTCGTCGGTCAGTAGCCGGAGTCCGGCATGCCGGCCGGCGGCTCGTCACCGGACTTGATCGGCTCCCCGTCGGTGCCGACCACCCACCAGGCGCCGTCGACCCCCTGGCCGGCGGTCTGACCGGCGGAGCTGTCACCGGCGTAGCGGTACAGGGGATGTCCGGCGTAGACGACCTGCTGCGCTCCGTCGGTGCGGGTGGCGGTGGCCAGCTTGTCCTGGTCCACACCGCCGCCGGCGGTGACCCCGCCTGGCGCCAGCAGCGGCGGCCAGCTGGCCGCGCAGTCGGCGTAGCAACTCGGGGTGCCGGTGTCCTGGTCGAAGAGGTAGAGCGTCCGGCCACCGCCGTCGACCAGATGCGCGCCGAGGGCGCCGTCAGCGGTCGACAGGGTCACCGCGCCGGCCGACTCTGCCTCACCCGATCCGGCCGCGGACGTCGATGGGTTCGCGCCGGGTGAGGCGCTCGCGCACCCGACCAGCAGCGCTACCGCAACCAGCAGAGCTCCGGTCAGCCACCGTCGACCCGAGCGTCGGTTGCCGATCACGGCGCCTCCCGAGTGGTCAGCACGGGCGGACCGGACGGCAGCGGTCCGCTACGACCTGTCCATCACACGTCCGGGCGGGACCGAAGGTTCAGGTGGCTGCGTGGATCCCCGACCCACCTGCGGCGACTGACTCGCCTTCAGTGCACGGCGATCGGCCGGAGCGCCTCGTCGCCCTCGTCGGCGTGGTAGTCGGCTCCCCTGGTGGCATCCCGGCCGTCGCCGACCTTGGCCAGCCGCAACCCGATCGTGACCAGCCCGGCGACCAGCAGGTTCGCCACCAGGGCGACCACGCCCACGTAGATCTGCACCGTCGAGCCGGCGAACGGATGCCAGCCGACGATGGACAGCTGCGACAGGGTCAACGCCGAACCGCCGAAATGTTCCTTGCCGATCGCCGGGTTCGGGATGGTCCACAGCAGGTACAGCGCCCACGCCATGCCGACGACCCACCCGGCGATCAACGCCTTGGAATGCAGCCATCTGGTGTACAGCGCGATCGCCACCGCCGGCAGCGTCTGCAGGATGATCACCCCGCCGATCAGTTGCAGGTCGATGGAGAACTGCGGATCGATGAACAGGATGAACGCCACCGCCCCGAACTTCACCACCAGCGAGGCCCACTTCGCTTGCTTGGCCTCCTGTTTGGGCGTCGCGTCCTTGTGCAGGTACTCCTTGTAGATGTTGCGCGTCCACAGGTTCGCCGCCGCGATGGACATGATGGCGGCGGGCACGAGCGCGCCGATACCGATTGCCGCGTAAGCGACTCCGGCGAACCAGTCCGGGAACTGGTCGTTGAACAGCGCTGGTACCAGGGTGTTGCTGTCCGGCCTGCCCGTCGATTCGTTGGTGATCGGGGTGACCCCGGCCGCGATGGCGACGTAGCCGAGCAGGGCCAGCAGGCCCAGCAGGAACGAGTACGCCGGCAGCGCGATCATGTTCTTCTTGATCACGTTCCGGCCGCGCGAGGCCAGGATTCCGGTGGCCGCATGCGGGTAGAGGAACAGCGCCAGCGCCGAACCCAGCGCCAACGTGGCGTACTGCAACTGGTTGTTCGAGGTCAGCAGGGTCCCGTCGGCCGGCGACGGGGTGGCCTCGAACTTCGCGGAGGCCGAGTCGAAAATCGATCCCCAGCCACCGAATCTCGCCGGCAGGTAGACGACCGCGGCGATGATCACGATGTAGATCAGGGCGTCCTTGACGAAGGCGATCAGCGCCGGCGCCCGCAGACCGGACTGGTAGGTGTACAGCGCCAGCACCAGGAACGCCAGGAACAGCGGGAGGTGGCCGATGAAGCCAGAACCGTTGATGCCCATGGTCCGCAGCACCGCCTCCAGGCCCGACCAACTGCAGCGCGATGTACGGCATCGTCGCGACGATCCCGGTGATCGCCACGATCAGCGCGAGAGTCGGTGAGCCGTAACGGCCGCGGACGAAGTCGGCGGGCGTGACGTAGCCGTGCGATCGGGAGACCGACCAGAGCCGCAGCACCGGCAGGAAGACGATCGGGTACAGCACGACCGTGTAGGGCAGCGCGAAAAAGCCGATGGCGCCGGAGGCGTACATCAGCGCGGGCACCGCGACGAACGTGTACGCGGTGTACAGGTCGCCGCCGACCAGGAACCAGGTGATCCAGCCGCCGAACTTGCGGCCGCCCAATCCCCATTCGTCCAGGTGGTCCATGGTGTCGCCGGACTTCCAACGGGCCGCCATGAAGCCCATCACCGCGACACCGGCGAAAAGCACCAGAAAGACGAGCATCTCGGTGACGTTGATGTCGGTCATCGTCCCGCCTCCGCATCCCCGTCGGACCGCGTAGAGGGGTTGTCGGCAGGTCGACCGGCGCGCGCCCGGCCGCGGTTTCGCGTTGTCGCGAAGACCACAGCCACGCAGGCCACGCCCACGAAAACGAACATGAATTGATACCAATAGAAGTACGGCATGCCGAACAGAGCCGGCTCATTGGTGTTGTAGATGGGAGTGATCAGCATCAGTAGCGGGACCAGCAGGAGGAGGTTCCACCAACTGAATTGAATGGCGTTCCCCTCGTTACGGCCAGTTCCCTCAATGCGGCCGACTGGCGTAGGGCTCTCCCAATCGGTCGGATCCCGTTCCTCGTTGCGCTCGCTCATCGTGACCACCCACCCACCGGATCGCATCGGAATGTTCCGAGATGCATTGAACACCCGAACTTCTGCAGGCGGAAGGGCCACCGGGTCGCGCGATGTCCAGTTGCCCCAGCCCCTTCCGTCGATGCGGTGACGATTTACCGTCACCGACAGCGTGGCCTACCGCGCCATCGGTCCGGTTTCGCGGGCGTTTCTCCATTTCGACGGCAGCCTGCTCGCTGCCGGGGAATCGCCCATTGTCGAGGAGCTCAACTGCGCCCTATCAGAAAGTGATCGTGCTGGCGCTGCCGGGTCCGAGAATGGCCGGCCATGTCCGACGGTGCGTCAGGCAGTTCGGACAGGGTCCATCGTGGCTCCGCCACCAGCAGCCGGGCGTCGGCTACTGCGGTGATGGCGGTTCGGGCATGCGCGAGGTCCTCCCGCCGCGGCGACCGGGCATCGGCCGCCGTGGTGCCGGCGAGGTGAACTGCGTGATGCTGGCGCGTCATGGTCGGATCGCTGGTGCTGTGCCTGTTCGGTGGGGGTATCTCTGTTGCGGTGACTCTGTTGGGGGTGACTCTGTGGGGTGTCGAGGTGTTGGCATCACCCTCGCAAGCACGACAGGGATCGACAAGGGCCCCGTACCGGTGAACGGAACGCCAGTTCGCCGGGCTCCGGATCCGGACTCACGGATGTCCATCGCGAGGTCTGGTGCGAGAGGCGCGGTCGGTCAGCGGTGGGTCGGCGTGGGCTTCCACGGCAGCGGGTTCCGTGCTCCAGGCTCGCCTCAGCGCCACCGCGGGTATGCCTGCGACCACGAAATCCGTGCGGCAGCCGGATGATCTCCCGGCACACGGCGGGTCGTCGCCCGGTGACCTAGCCTTGACCGACATCGATCCCAGTGAAGCGATCATGGTGAAGCGATCATGGAGGAACGCATGACCCTGGCCCTTCGCGACGAGCTCTTCGACGCACAGTTCGTCCGCGCTCTTGCGTACACGAACGAGGGTGGCGCGGACATCGGTGAATGCTTCGGCACCGCCCGGCGAATCACCAAGACGGACGGAGACCTCTGGCATGACCAGTGGCTCGCGACCGCTCAGCGCGTCGAGCGCCAGGCGGACGAGAGTGCTTCGGCCGGTCATGATGTCAGCGCCCGGGGGGCGTATTTCCGCGCCTCCAACTACTACCGCACCGCGGGCCTGTTCCTGATGGGAACCCCCGTCGACGACCGGCTCAGGTCCAGTTCGGCCAAGCAGACCGGCACCTTCCGCAAGGGCGCTGCGCTGCTGGAATTGCCGCCCGATATTCTCGAGATCCCCTACCAGGGAACGACATTGCCCGGCTACTTCTTCCGCGCGGCCGCCGACGGCGCGCCCCGGCCCACGGTCATCCTGACCAATGGGTACGACGGCACGGTCGAGGAGATGTACTTCGCGAACGCGGTTGCTGCCCTCGAGCGCGGCTACCACGTGCTCGCGTTCGACGGTCCTGGCCAGGGCTCGGTCATCCTGGAGCAGGGCATCCCGTTCCGCCCGGATTGGGAGACCGTGGTGACCCCGGTGGTGGACTTCGCGATCACCCTGCCCGAGGTCGACCCGGCCAGGTTGGTGCTGCACGGGTGGAGCTTCGGCGGCTACCTCGCGCCACGGGCGGCGACCGCGGAACACCGCCTGGCGGCCTGCATCTCCGATTGCGGGCCGTACGACCTGTATGACGCCAGCATCGCCAGGGTGCCTGGGGTCCTCGCCCACCAGCTCCCGGACGGCAACAGCATGGCGCTGAAGATCCTCGAGAGTGCACTGGACTCGACGCTGAAGAAACCGTCGGCGGGCTGGGCCTTGCGCCGGAACCTGTGGGTGCACGCCATTTCCACACCGCTGGACTTCTTCCGCATCGCGCCCGAGTACACGCTGAAGGGTCGCGAGCAGCTGATCCAGTGCCCCACGTTCGTCTGCGCCACCGAGGGTGACGACCTGAGTGTCAACGCCAGCATTCTCGCCGACAAGCTGGCCTGTCCCAAGGAGTTCGTGCTGTTCTCCGCCGACGATGACGTCAGCGGGCACTGCGAGATGTCCGGGCGCAGCGTGTTCCACCAGCGTGTGTTCGACTGGCTCGACGGAGTGCTCGCGGTCACCACGGCCGCGCCGGGACCAGCAGGAGGATGACAGTGGAGATGCCAGCGGGGTGGACCGACTTCTTCGTCGCCACCGCCGGTGCCGCCGGCGCGCTGGCCGGCCTGATCATCGTGGCGATGACGGTGAACATCACCACGATCATCAGCATCCCCAGCATGACGTCGCGCGCCGCGGCCACCATCGCGACGCTGGTGCTGATCGTGGTGAGCGCCGCCGCGGCGCTGATTCCCGGACAGGGCCCGCGTCTGCTCGGGGCGGAGGTGCTCGCCTTCGCGGCCGTTGCCACGGGTCTCACCATCGATTCGGCCGTGCGGATGGTTCGGGCCGTCGACCGGAAGTACCAGTACCCGGTCGGAACCTGGGTGAAGATCGTCGTCGCGATGGTGCAGATGGTGCCCTTCCTCGTTGGGGGTGGCATCCTGTTGGCGGGCAACTTCTCGGGCTTGTACTGGATCGCCGCGGGCGTGCTGCTGGTCTTCATCGGGTCGGTGGCGAACGCCTGGGTCCTGCTGGTCGAAATCCTGCGCTGACCCGCGCATCCGGCATCCCGGCCTGGCGTTCTCCCTCGACAGCCCCTGTCCATGACGGACAATGGTCAGACAGGATCAGTGGCGGCCGCGTTGCGGAATCCAGATCGAGTAGGCACCGCCCAAGGTGCCGAGATCGGTCATCCGGCGATCGCGCGGCTTCCACAGGAACGCGTGCCGGACACCGGCCACATCGGAGGTGCGGACGACCTGACCGAAATCGTTGATGCCGTAGGCGACCGAGTTGAAGCCGCCGAGCGTGCCGAGATCGGTTGTCCGCCTGGTCGTCGCATTCCAGCTGAAGGCATGCCCGGCCGTCTCCCCGACGACCACGCCGACGTCGTTCACGTCATTGGCGACGGCGTCGAACCCCAATGGGCGCTGCTGGTACTGGATCGACAACGGGGCCTCCTGGGTCGGCCGCGCCGGGGTGGCCCCGGACGGTGCCGGGACCGTCATGATCGCCTATGCGGCGACCGAACAGGCGACAATTCTGGCAATTCATCGGTTCATCTGGCGCGTCCCTGGTCAAGTCCCTTCGCGGAGGCCCGGCGCTGCGCGACACCCCCGCCCTACAGGATTCCACGACGGTGCCCAATCACCAGATCACGCGGAACGTCACATCAAGAGGGACCAATGAACCAATTTCTAGCGATGCACCGACAGGCGCCACTCGGCGGCCGGCATTGGACGTGAACGTTCATCGAAACCCACGATGGGACGCCCGTCGACAAGCCGCACCGCAGATTTGACGTGGTCACGTCGAAGGGGGCATTGGCCACCCGTGGCCCGATGTCGATTGCGGGGCGGTGAACCTGCCCGCGGCACGCAGTTCAACGAGGGCCACGTCGGCGAGACTGGTACAGATGGCGGTAGCGGTGGGATTTGAACCCACGGAGGAGTTGCCCCCTCACACGCTTTCGAGGCGTGCTCCTTAGGCCGCTCGGACACGCTACCGACGAGCACTATACCGGCGGTTCGGAGCACTCTTGACCCCTCTGCCGGACCGGCAACACCTCGCTGCGCGATCGTGCACGATCGGCTCGGGGTCCGTGCCGGGATCAGCCGGCCGTTCCCGGGGCATCCCTCGATCGGACCAACTCGTCGACGAGTTCGAGCACCTCGCGGATGTCCGGCGCGGCCGCCGTCGGACCCGACTCCCCACCCGACAGCGTCGCGCCGTAGTACATCCCGTCACCGATCAGCATGATCAATCTCGCCACCGCGGGGTCGCCGACGGCCGAGCGCAGCACCTCGTACCACTGGTCGTGGACGGCCGCCAGCACCTCGCGGGTTCTGGGGTGGGATCGCTGGAGCAGCCGGGTCGCCGCCAGCAGCGAGAGATCCAGCGGCGTCTGCGCGCTGGCCGAGGTCCGGATGTAGTACGCGGCCGGCCCCTCCGGCGCCGCCTTCATGCTCACCAGATCCGCGTCCGCCTGGGTTTTCAACCGGGCCAGGAGCCCTTCGATCAATGCCTCGCGGGAGCCGTAGTGGTACAGCAGCCCACCCTTGGATACCCCCGCCGCCTTGGCCACCGCATCCAACGTGGTCTCCCGCGCACCTCGTTCGATCAGCAGGCGCTGGAACGCGTCGAGTACCTTCTCGCGGGCTGCTGGCGGGGGCGGCACGAGCCCACCGTAGCGATCGGATGCGCCGGGCGGTGCTCGTGGCGCGCGCTGCTGTCGTGGCGACGGAGATCACCATCGGATCGCCCTCGTCGGGTTGTTACTGTACCAACTGGTCGGTATAGTAACAGGAAACGTCACCTCGAACAGGAGCTGTGCACCATGTCCACCACCCTCGCGCCGCGAGCGGTCACCAGGTCTTCGACCACCGCCGCGGCCGACCATGCCCCCAGGGCCGGAGCCCGCGAATGGACGGCGCTGGCCGTCCTGATGCTGCCCGTCTTGCTGGTCGCTGTGGACGCGACCGTGCTGAGCTTCGCCCTGCCGTCGATCTCCGCCTCGCTGAATCCCACCGGTACCCAGCTGCTGTGGATCATCGACATCTACTCGTTGGTGCTGGCCGCGCTGCTCGTCTCGATGGGCAGTATCGCGGACCGGATCGGCCGACGACGGCTGCTGATGATCGGCTCGTTCGGCTTCGCCATGGTCTCCGCGGTTGCCGCGTATGCACCGACCGCCGAGGCGCTGATCGCCTCCCGCGCGCTCCTGGGCGTCTTCGGCGCCATGCTCATGCCGTCGACACTGTCGTTGCTGCGCAACATCTTTGCCGACCGGAGCCAGCGCCGGTTGGCCATCGCCATCTGGGCGGCGGCGTTCTCCGGTGGCGCCGCGCTCGGCCCGATCGTCGGCGGTTTCCTGCTGGAGCACTTCTGGTGGGGCTCGGTCTTCCTGATGGCCGTGCCGGTCCTCGGGGTGTTCCTGGTGCTGGCACCGATCTTCGTGCCGGAATCGAAGGACGCTTCGCCTGGCCCGTTCGACATGATCAGCATCGCGCTGTCGCTCGCCGTGATGGTGCCGATCGTCTACGCCATCAAGAGCATCGCCAAGGAAGGTCTGACGCTGACCGCCGCCGGTCTGGTGATCGTCGGCGTCGCCGCCGGCACGCTGTTCGTCCGCCGCCAGCTCCGCCGACCGCAGCCGATGCTGGACGTCCGGCTGTTCCGGCAGAGCGCCTTCACCGGCTCGGTGCTGGCCAACCTGCTGAGCATCTTCTCGCTGGTCGGCTTCCTGTTCTTCATCTCGCAGTATCTGCAGCTGGTGGCCGGCCAGGGGCCGATGCAGGCCGGGATCAGCCTGCTGCCGGGCCTGATCGTCACCATGGTCGCCGGCCTGGCGATGGTGCCGCTGGTCCGCAGGGTCGGCCCGCGGGTGATCATCACCGGCGGGCTGCTGATCAGCGCCGCCGGGTACGGCGCGGTGGTGGTCGGCGCACAGCAGGGCTCGACGATGGCGCTGCTGCTCGCGTTCATGCTGCTGTCGCTGGGCATCGGCGCCGCGGAGACGATCTCCAACGACGTGATCCTGTCCAGCGTGCCGGCCGACAAGGCCGGCGCCGCGTCGGCGATCTCGGAGACGGCGTACGAGCTGGGAGCGGTGCTGGGCACCGCCGTCCTCGGCGGCATTCTCACCGCGACGTACAGCGCCGACGTGGTGCTGCCCGCCGGGCTTGATTCGAGCGCCGCGACATCGGCCACCGAGACCCTCGGTGGGGCAACCGCTGTCGCGTCGTCCCTGCCCGCGTCGCAGGCCGCCGAGCTGCTCACCTCGGCGCAGCAGGCGTTCGGCAGCGGTGTCGGGATCACCTCGGCGATCGCCGCCGCGGTGATGCTCGCAGCCTCGGCCATGGTGTGGTTCGCCCTGCGCGGGAAGCGCGCCCAGCCTGATCAAGGTGCCTGATCCGGGCCAGCCCTGTTGGGTGATCAGTTGGGTCGCCGCTGGTGGATCAGCGCTGCTGGATCAGCGCCGTCGGGTGACGTCCAGCAGCGCTGGGATGACCTCCTCGGCGAACCGCTGCAACGTCGGCGGATCGTCCGAGAACAGCACGAACGTGTCGATGCCCTCCTGGAGGGCGAGTTCTCCGAGCACCTCCACCCAGTGCGCGGTCGGCCCGTGCAGGGTGGAGGTTGTCACCGCCGCGAACTCCCCGGACACGTTGAGGATCCTGCGGATCTGCCGCGGATCCCGGCCTACCGCCACCGCCGCCTCGTCGATGGCCCGGTTGCCGGCGCTCAGCGCACCAGGCTCCAGCCGGCCGAGCGAGGGCAGCCAGCCATCGGCCTTCCGGCCGACCAGTCGCTGCATCCGCGGCCGGTAGGCGCCGATCCAGATCGGAATGGGGTGAGCGGGAGCCGGCCCCCGCTTGGCGCCATCGAGGTGATGGAACTCGCCGGGCACCCGCAGCGGTGCCCGATCCTGGGTATTCCAGATGCCGCGGATGACGTCGATGGCCTCCTCCAGCGCCTGCACCGCCTGGCCGGGTGACAGCCGCTGGCCGCCCATGGCCTCGATGGCGTCCCAGAATCCCCCGGCCCCGAGCGCGAGGTCGACGCGCCCCCCGGACAACTGGTCCAGGCTCACCGCCGCCCGGGCCAGCACCGCGGGCGGGCGCAGCGGCACGTTCAGCACGTTGCCGGCCACCCTGATCCGCTCGGTACGGGCGGCGACCCAGGTCAGCAGGGTCCAGGTGTCCAGGAACCGGGGCTGGTAGGGGTGATCCTGGAACGTCACCAGGTCGTATCCCCACTGCTCGGTCCGCTGGGCGAGCGCGACGACGGCGTCCGCCGACTCGTGACGGGGCGTCAGGGAGACCCCGAACCGCAGCGGGTGGCCGTCGCCGGGCCCGACCGGCTCCGCGATCTCCGCAGGCCCCGTCATGTCGCAGAGCGGGACGACACCGCTGCGGCAGCGCCACCGGTCGATGCCCCGAGAGCCTCGCGGACCAGCGGAGCCACCCTGGTGCCCAACAACTCGATGGCCTTCAGCGACGCTGCTTGCGGCACGCTGGACAGATCCATCTGGAACCCCTGGCGGTCGTGCCGGAGGTGCCCGTGCAGGTCCACGATCCGTTCCGCGACGTCCTCCGGGTTGCCGATGAAGTACGCCCCGCCGGGCGCCGACTGGGCCTCGTAGGACGCTCGGTCCGGGGCAGCGAATCCACGCTCGCGGGCGATCCGCCTCATCGAATCCAGCCAGTGCGGGAAGAAGGTGTTCAGCGCCTTGCCGTCATCAGAGATGAAGCCCATCCCGGACACCGCGACTTCCGGGGTGCCGGCGGCACCCGGCCGGTCGGTCTGCGCGAAGGCCCGGCGGTACAGATCCACCAGCGGCGCGAACCTGGCAGGCTGGCCGCCGATGATCGCGTAGTTGACCGGCAATCCCAGCACCCCGGCTCGCACCGACGACTCCGGATTGCCGCCGGTGGCCACCGAGATCCGCAGGTGCTCGCCGAGGTCAGGCTTGGGATAGGGCCGGGGCAGGATCACGGCGCCGTTCAGCGCGGGCCGGAACCGACCGGACCACGTCACCGGGTTCCCGGCGTCGATGGCCAGCAGGAGCTGGATCTTCTCGTCGAACAGGGCGTCGTAGTCGCTCAGCTCCGCGCCGAACAACGGATAGGACTCGATGAACGACCCGCGGCCGGCCATCAGCTCGACCCTGCCCCGGGAAATCAGGTCGATCGTGGAGAACTGCTGATAGAGCCGCACCGGATCTTCCGTGCTCAGCACCGTGACGGCGCTGCTCAACCCGATCCGTGAGGTCTGCCCCGCGGCGGCGGCCAGCACGGTGCTCGGCGAGGACACCGCGTAGTCCGGCCGGTGATGCTCGCCGATACCGAAGAAGTCCAGGCCGACCTGCTCGGCCAGCCGGATCCGTTCCAGCAGGTCAAGCAGCCGTTGGCCGGGTGAGACCTTCTCCCGGGTGACCGGGTTGGGGTGGATGTCGCCGAAGCTGTAGACGCCGAGTTCCATGACCGATTGCTCCCTCTGTGCGGCAATTCCGACCTGCCGGTGAATTCTCCCGCCCGAGCGGCCCGGCACCGGCCTGCGTTGATTGTCAATCCCGCCGGCCCGCGAAAAAGTCCCGCACCAGGGCGGCGCAATCCGCCTCGAGGACCCCACCGCGCACCTCGACCCGGTGCGTCAGCCGCCGGTCCCGCAGCACATCCCACAGCGAACCGGCCGCGCCCGTCTTGGGCTCCCAGCAGCCGAACACCAACCGGTCGATCCGGGCGGCGCCGATGGCGCCGGCGCACATCGTGCAGGGTTCGACGGTGACGGCCAGCGTGCAGCCCGCGAGGTTCCACCTGCCCAGCGCCACCGCGGCGGCGCGCAGCGCAACGACCTCGGCATGCGCGGTGGGATCACCGGTGGCCTCGCGGGCGTTGTGACCCTCACCGACGATTTCTCCGGTCGGGCCGAGCACCAGGGCGCCGACCGGGACATCCCCGGTGGCCGGGGCCTGCGCGGCCAAGGCCAGCGCGATCCGGATCAGCTCCTCGTCCGAGTAGGTCCGCCCGGTGTGCGGCTCCCCGCCGGCCGGTCCGCCGAGGCGTCGACCGGACGGATCGCGCGGGCCGGTCATCGGGGTGGCAACGGGCCGGTCAGGCCTTTTCCAGCACCGCTGCGAACTGGTCGCCGAAGCCGCAGCGCTGCGCGATCATCGCCAGCTGCTCGTCCGGGTACAGGTCGACCTCGTCGACGATCAGCTGCATCTCCTGCTCACCGACGCCCAGGTCGGCCAGCAACGTCAGGTCACCCTCCGGCCACGGGTCGTCGTCGACGTCGTCGTCCTCGGGGATCTGCACCTGCAGCAGATCGAGCACGTCTGCGGCGATGTCGTAGTCCAGGCCGGCGGTGGCGTCGGAGAGCAGCAGGGCGGCACCGCCGGGGATGGGCCGGACGATGACGAAGAACTCGTCGTCGACTGCGACCAGGCCGAAGACCGGTCCGGCCGTCGCCACCCGGCGCAGCGCGGTGATGACACCGTCCAGGTCGTCCAGCAGCTCCGGGGCCAGCAACGAGCACCGCCAGGTCGTTTCTTCGCGCGTGACAGCGACTCCGAAACCCTCGGTCGTGGCAGTGCTCCCGGCGCTCACGAGTCGCAACGTTACGGCCTCTGCGGGGCCTCGGCTACGCAGTACCCGGGTTCAGCGCTTCGACGGTCGACTCGCGGACAACTCACGGACGACGCGCCGACAACTCCCGGACATCTCCGCGGATTTTGGGAGACCGCGAACAGATGGCGTCGGACACATCCGCGGTGGGTGGTGGTCGGGGGGCACCACGGCCGCAGATGTGTCCGACAATGATGAGCGTATGCATCCCGCCGCCCCGCCGCCATCACCTCTTTCGGCCGAGATCAAGCTGCCGTCCGCGCTGTGTGTTCTCGGGCTGGGGTTGATCGGCGGATCGCTCGCCCGCGCGGCGGGCCGGCACCTGTCCGTGTTCGGCTGGTCACGGAGCGAAGACACCCGCCATGCGGCGGCCTTGGACGGCTGTGACGTGACAGACACGATCGACGCCGCGCTGACCCGGGCCGACGAGTCGGACGCGCTGGTGGTACTCGCGTCACCGGTGACGGCCTTCCCGTCCTTGCTGCGAGCCGTCCACCAGTGGGCGCCGACGGTCCGGTTGACCGACGTCGCCGGGGTCAAGGCGCCGGTGGACGACGCGGTCGCCGAGCTCGCACCGACCACGCGGTTCATCGGGTCCCATCCGATGGCAGGAACGGCCGCCTCCGGCTGGCAGGCGGGTTCCGGAGATCTGTTCGACGGTGCGGCGTGGGTGACCTGTCTGACCGATGACAGCTCGGTGGACGATTGGGCGGTGGTGGCGGCACTTGCCTTGGCCGTGGGTAGCCGGGTGGTCCCGGCCGATCCCTCGGCGCACGACGCCGCGGTAGCCAGGATCTCCCATCTTCCGCACCTGCTGGCGCTGGCCCTGGCGCAGGTCGGGCAGGCCGGGGGTTCGCTGGCGCTGTCCCTGGCCGCGTCGTCGTTCGCCGACGGCACCCGGGTGGCCGGCACCCGGCCGGAGCTGGTCAGGGCCATGTGCGAGGCCAACCGGGAGGAGTTGGTCGGCGCGCTGGACGATGCCCTGGGCCTGCTCGGCGTGGCCCGCGGATCGTTGGCCTCCACCGGGTCACTGGCGAAGATCGCCGAGGGCGGGCACCTGGCCCGTCAGGCCTTCGACGCACGCGCCGATGGCCTGCAGCCGACAACCCTGCGCGGCGACGATCTGGTCGAGCAACTCCTGGCCGTCGGCGCGGCCGGCGGCCATGTTTCGGGTCTCGAGCGGGATTCGCAGGGGCTGGCCGTGCAGGCCTGGTACCCCGACGACATCTGACCCGTCGCTCAGGACCGTTGGCTGCCGGCCGGTCCGCGCCCTGACCAGGACCATGCGTAGGCACCGTCATCGACGGCGCGCCCCGCCTCACCCAGTTCCAGCGGCCGGAAGGTGTCCACCATGACGGCCAGCTCGTCGAAGTACTGCTTGCCCAACGCCGCCTCGACGGCACCGGCCTGCGGACCGTGGGAATGCCCGCCGGGGTGCACGCTGATCGAGCCCGGCCCGATCCCCGAGCCCTTGCGGGCCTCGTAGTCGCCGGCCACATAGAACATGATCTCGTCGCTGTCGACGTTCGAGTGGTAATACGGCACCGGTATCGCCAAGGGGTGGTAATCCACCTTGCGCGGCACGAAATTGCAGACGACGAAATTGTTGCCCTCGAAGACCTGGTGCACGGGTGGCGGCTGATGGACCCGTCCGGTGATCGGTTCGAAGTCGGTGACGTTGAACGTGTAGGGGTACAGGCAGCCGTCCCAGCCGACAACGTCGAACGGGTGGTGCGGGCTGACCACGATCGAACCGACGATGCCCGACGCGCCGTTTCCCCGGTGCTTGGTGTACACCTCGACATCGGCCCCTGAACCGGCCTTCGTGAATCGGCACCGTCCACCAGCAGCGGCTCGGCCGGACCGTGCAAATCCCTTTCGCAGTAGGGGGAATGCTCCAGCAGCTGGCCGAACCGGGACAGGTACCGCTTCGGCGGCCCGATGTGGCTGTTGGCCTCGATCGCGTAGACCCGCAGCGGGCCCTTTTCGGCGCTGGGCAGCCAGCGGTGCACCGTCGCGCGGGGGATGATCACGTAGTCGCCCTGGCGCGCCGCGAGCTCACCGAAAACCGTTTGAACGGCGGCTTCCCCGGCTTCGACGAAGACGCATTCGTCACCGATGGCATTGCGGTACAGCGGGCTGGGTTCCCGGGCGACCGCATACGAGATGCGGACGTCCGCGTTGCCCAGCACCAGCCGACGGCCGGTGACGACATCAACTCCGGCACCCGCGTTCGCACCGGGAAACAGGTCGTGCAGGCGCAGGTGCCGGGGCATCAACGGGTGGTTGGGGGTGGTACCGAGGTCGGGCAGCTCCCAGATCCTGGCGTCCACGATGGCCGACGGAATGTGCCGGTGGTAAAGCAGCGAGGAATCCGACGAGAATCCCTCCTCGCCCATCAGTTCCTCGGAATACAGCCTTCCGGCGTCGTCCCGGAACTGGGTGTGCCGTTTGGCCGGAATGCGGCCGACCGCCCGGTAATGGGCCATGATCGCTCCTTTGCGATGGAATGTGCCGTGGACCGATCCCGGACGTCGCCGTACCGGGCCGAACGTGACGATCGAGCGGTGATCTGACGCTCCGCTAGGGTCGGCACCGTGTCAAGACTCACCGACGAGGACGGGCCGCTCCGATGACCAGTTGGGTGCCGTCCGCGGCCGGATCGGGCTACGACGTCGACCATCTGCCGTACGGGATGTTCGTGCCCGCCGACCGGGCGCCGCTGGTCGGGGTACGCATCGGCGATCACGTGCTGGATATCGCCGCGCTCTCCCGAGCCGAAACCGCTCCGTGGACAAGCATTCTCGAGGCAGGCACGCTCAACCCACTGCTGGCTGCCGGGCCCGCGACATGGTCGGCGGTGCGCGACTTCCTGTCGGTCGCACTGACCGACGAATCGTGGCGCGGCCGGGTCGAGCGGCACCTGCACCGGCTCGCCGATGTCCAGCTCCGGCTGCCGTTCCAGGTCGCCGACTACGTCGACTTCTACGCCAGCGAACACCACGCGACGGCGCTCGGCCGGATCTTCCGCCCGGACTCGGAACCGTTGCCGCCCAACTGGAAACACCTCCCGCTGGGGTACCACGGCCGCGCCGGCACGGTGGTCCCGTCCGGTACGGCGGTGGTGCGGCCCTGCGGCCAGCACAAGGAGGCGAACGAGCAGTGGCCGGTGTTCGGTCCTTCCCGGCGGCTCGACGTCGAGGCCGAGGTCGGATTCGTCATCGGGACCGGATCCGCTCTGTCCCAACGCTTGTCGACGAGTGACTTCGCCGGCCACGTGTTCGGCGTCTGCCTGGTCAACGACTGGAGCGCCCGCGACATCCAGTCCTGGGAATATGTTCCGCTCGGGCCGTTCCTGGGCAAGTCCTTCGCCACGTCGATCTCGCACTGGATCACCCCGCTGGCCGCATTGGGTGAGGCCAGGGTGCCGCCACCGGCCCGCTCCGTTCCGCTGCTCCCCTACCTCGCCGACGATCCGGCCGAGCCGTGGGGGCTGGACATCGTACTGACCATCGAGTGGAACGGGTCCGTGGTGTCTCACCCGCCGTTCGCGTCCACCTACTACACCGGCGCACAACTGCTGGCCCAGTTGACCGCCAACGGGGCGAGCGTCCGGCCCGGAGATCTGTTCGCCTCCGGCACCGTTTCCGGGCCAGGGGAACGGCAGGCCGGCTCGTTCGTCGAGTTGTCTCACGCCGGGCGGTTGCCCGTCGTGCTGGACGACGGAGCGGTGCGGACCTTCCTGCAGGACGGTGACACCGTCACGATCCGGGCGACCGCACCCGGCGCCGACGGCGGTCACCTCCAGCTCGGCGAGGTCACCGGAACCGTGCGGCCGGCCGATGATCCGGCCGCCGACTCCGGCACTGATTCTGTTGCGGGGAAGAACCTTTGACGGCATCGACGGCGCCGGTGCTGGCCGGGTCTACAGGTTGCCGCGGGATGCCTGCTCCCGCTCGATCGATTCGAACAATGCCTTGAAATTGCCCTTGCCGAAGCCGAGCGAGCCGTGCCGTTCGATGAGCTCGAAGAAGATCGTCGGCCGGTCGCCGAGCGGCTTGGTGAAGATCTGCAGCAGGTAACCGTCCTCGTCCCGGTCCACCAGGATGCGCCGCTTCTTCAGTTCCTCGACGGGCACCCGGACGTGCCCGATCCGGGCGCGCAGCGTCGGGTCGTCGTAGTACGAGTCCGGGGTGTCCAGGAACTCCACCCCTTCGGCCCGCAGCACATCGACGGTGCGCAGGATGTCGCTCGTTGCCAGGGCCAGATGCTGGCACCCGGGCTCGGTATAGAACTCCAGGTACTCGTCGATCTGCGATTTCCGCTTGCCGACGGCCGGTTCGTTCAGCGGGAACTTCACCCGGTGATTGCCGTTCGCCACCACCTTGCTCATCAAGGCCGAGTACTCGGTGGCGATGTCGTCACCGACGAATTCGGCCATGTTCACAAAGCCCATGACCTTGTTGTAGAACTCGACCCATTCGTTCATCCGGCCGAGTTCGACATTGCCGACCGCGTGGTCAAGGGCCTGGAACAGTCGCCTCGGTGCGCCGTCCCGCTTGACGAAGTTCGACCGCCTGGCCGCGTAACCCGGCAGGTAGGGGCCGGCGTACCGGCTGCGGTCGACCAGCGTGTGCCTGGTGTGCCCGTAGGTGGCGATCGCGGCGAGCCGGACGGTGCCGTGCTCGTCGGATTCGTCGTGCGGTTCGAGCAGAATCGTGGCGCCCTGCGCGCGGGCGTGCCGGATGCACCGGTCGACGTCGACGACCTCCATGGCCAGGTCGACCACCCCGTCACCGTGCCGGCGGTGCTCCTCCAGCAACGGGCTGTTCGGGTCGACTCCGCCGTTGATCACGAAGCGGGCCGAGCCCGACGTCAGCACGTACGACTTGTGGTCGCGGTTGCCGACCTCGGGGCCGGAGTAGGCAACCAGTTCCATCCCCCATGCGGACTGGAAGTAGTGCGCGGTCTGGGTCGCGTTTCCGCAGACGAAGACCACGGCGTCCATTGCGTTGACCGGGAACGGGTCCGCGGTGACGTCATGCTCGACCAGCCCGACAAGCCTGCTGAGCGATTCGGCGTCCAGGTCGGCGGCTCGTTCCTGTCCGGTCAGGAGCTGGCCGCCGCGCGCGGGGGCCTGGATCGGGAAGGCTGGGCTGGTGCGTGGGGTGGTTGCGGTCACGGATCCTCCGGGTCGTCGCGCTGGACGGAACGTCGATGGACGGATGGCTGTCCGCAGAGTGCGCTGCATCACCACTGCTGGGCAACCGGCTACCATGAAGCTGGTCAGCGTGTGCATATTGACGAGTTGATCGGTGCTCTTACTGCACACATTGCTCAGTCATTCGCTCGTGACGTCGGGAGGAGGTGCCAATGCCCATCGATCGCCTGGACGCCGAGATCCTCGACCTGTTCAGCGCCGAACCGCGGATCGGAGTGCTGGAAGGCTCGCGGCGGCTACGGGTCGCGCGCGGGACCGTGCAGGCCCGGCTGGACCGCATGCGGCAGACGGGGGTGATCGCCGACGTCGCGCCCACCGTGGACCCGGCGGCACTGGGGTACCCGGTCACCGCATTCGTATCGTTGGAGATCGCGCAGGGCCGCGGGCGCGGTGCGGTCACCGGCCACCTGGCCTCGATCCCCGAGGTGCTGGAGGTGCACACCATCACCGGGTCGGCCGACCTGATGGTGCGGGTCGTCGCACGGTCCAATGCCGATCTGCAGCGGGTGATCGACGACGTGGTGCGCGATCCGGCGGTGCTGCGGACCGCCACGGTCATCGCGCTGGACACGCCGGTCGCCCGCCGCACCGGGCCGCTGGTGCGGGCTGCGTCAGGAATCTGACGGCGAGCTGACCGGCGGCCCGCCGGCACGGCACCGGCTTCGGCCGTGGTCAGGGTGACGTCAGGGCTGCCTCTTCCGGCGACGTCAGGGCAGGCGCCGTCAGGGCAGGCGCCGTCAGGGCGCTGTCAGCGGCTGCCAGGGCAGGCTCTCCGACGGGGTCGTCGGCACCGCACCTGGCACGTTGCCCTGGGTCCAGTACTTGGCCTCGTAGCCGACGCCCTGGTACAGCACCCGGCTGCCCGCCACGTACACATCGGTCGCCGTCCACTCCGGGTAGGTACCTGGGGCCAATGTCGGGGTTGTTGCCGGGTGGTCGCCCGGCAGCACCGGTCCGATCAACGTCCACGGAGTCAGATCGGCGGACGCGACGGGCAGGTCGGGCTGGTCGCCCTGCGTGTACCACTTCGCCTGGTAGACGTTGCGGTGCCAGACGACCTTGCTGTCCTTCGGGTAGGCCTGGTTTTCGTTCCAGATCGCGTACGGCGAGGTCGCCGGGTCGTCGATCACCACACCGGTCGTCGGAGCCGCCGACCCGGTGGCCGTGGTGGTCGCCGAGGTTGCGGTGGCGGGCGGCGACACCGGGGGCTGACCGCTCCCGAAGACGCCCAGGATGGAATCGAACTCACCGGCCGTCTGGTCGATGCCGCTGCAGGCATCGGACACGATGGTGACGTCGGGGTAGTTCGGCCCGCACGGCTGGTCCCGGTTGGCCGACCACATCGCCAGCCGCGCGAGCTTGTGCTGGTCGGCGAAGGCGAGCAGCTGATTGGCATCGTCCAGCCCGAAAACCTCGCCGGGCACGTCGTTCTGGCCGATCATCGGCGTCGCCCCGACCAGTTGCCAGCTCGCCGAGTCGGACAGGCTGGTGCCGATGGTGGCGTAGGCAGCGGTGATCTGTTGCTGCAGCGCGGTCAGGGCGAGCTCACTCTGACCGGCCATCGTCGCACCGCCGGTCAGCGGAACGCCGAAGTCCATCGTCATCCCGTTCACCCCGGCCGGCCGCACGCCCGCCGCCAGCATCGACGTGAGCACGCTCTCGCCTTCGGCGGTCAATCCCGACAGTCCGACCGGCAACGTCAGCCAGACGCCGACAGGCTGTCCGTTGGCGGCCTTCGTCCCCGTCATGGTGGCGATGGCCTGCGCCCGCCGCTGGTTCACCTCGGGGGCCGAGGCCGCCGATCCTTCGATGTCCAGATCGATCGTGGTCAGCGAGTAGCGGTCGACCACGGCCGTGTAGGCGGCCGTCAGCGCGGCCGGGTCGGTGCACCCCTGGCTCAGTTCGGAATTCGCGGCCCCGCCGAACGAGACGGTCACGTCCCCGCCGAGTTGCCGGACCCGGGCGACCCTGCGGTCGAGTTCGAGCGAGTCGCCCGCTCCCGCCAGCGAATACGCACCGCCCCAACTCGGCTCGCATGGCGTTTCGTGGGCGCTGACCACGAACGCGAGCACCGCCGACCGGTGTCCCGAAGCCGTCAGATTCTCGAAGGCGTACTGCGGGGTTGCGGTGACGTCCACATAGGGCGCGAACCACGAGGTGGCGGCGGCGGCGGCGGTTGCCTCGGATTGTTTGTTGTGCAGGAAGTACGCCGCACCGCCGATCATTGCCGCAACCACGGCCACCACCAGGAAGATCCGGAAGAAGGACAGGTGGCGCCCGTCGCCCCCCGGCGGCGGAACAGCGGCGATCGGGACGTTCTCGATGGTGTCGTTCTCGTTCACGATGTCTCCCGCGCCCGATCTGTCGGCACCTCGAACCGGTCACCCGCCCGCTCGGCGGATCGACCGGCTTGATCGCCGGACCGCTGACCGTTGCCCTCGACCCCGTCGCCGGCGCGCCGACCGACCCCGCCGGCGCGATCACTCCCCCGTTGACCCGGTGCCTCGATGCGGTCGGTGGCCCGGCGGCCGTACCCGGGTGGCCCTACTCGATCCGTCGCGCGCCGGTTGTGCTGCGGTGGGGGTTCCGGGGCATCGGCCAGGATCCGGAACATGCCGGCGCTCTCCGACACGTGATCACCGGAGGCTGTGGCCGCGGCACCGCGGTACAAGACGTCCTGCCACGACGGTGACACCGTGTCCGGCTCCACCCGCCGCCGACGCACCCGCACCACCGGCGCCTTCGTGTCCGGAACGTAGAGCCGCTCGACGAAACCCAGCCAGATGTCGATGATCGCGTACCGCAGGCCCATGAGTGAGAGCAGCGCGTAGCTGGCGGTGACGGTGTTGAACGCGGCGAATGCCACGTTTCCCCAGAATTGGTTCTCTATCCCCCGCCATACCGTGAAGATCGACCATCCGATGATCAGGAACGGGGAGAAGGCGAACAACAGCGGAGTTGCCGTCCTGTTGCTCACCTTCGGGGTACGAGCAAAGGGGATACGCCGGCCGGTGATGGCCTGCTGGATTGATTTCACCACACCGGCCAGGTTGACCGGCAACAGGATGAGGTTGAACCCGTAGACCCGGAAGATGTCCATGCGCTTGTAACCGCAATGTTTGAGGTCCGACGACATGGCGGTGAAATACGGCAGTGCCGCCAGCAGGACCAGCGGGCTGAGCAGTTTGTTGTTGAACGGGTACCACAGCAGCAGCACCAGCGCGATGGAGCTCCAACAGGTCGAGGCCAGGTAGTTCAGGCGCAGCAGGGTTTCGATCCAGCGCCCTTTTTCGGCCCGCTTCAGCCGGGCGCGCCGCAGCGTCCACAACTTGGGCATGATGATCAGCCCGCCGTTGGCCCACCGACGGCGCTGGATGCACAGCGATCCGAAGTCGGGCGGAGTTGCTGAGTAGCTGAGTCTTTCGGGATAGTTCAGCAGCCACCAGCCGTGCACGGCAAGGTCGATGCTGGACTCGGTGTCCTCGATGACCGTCCGGTCCATCACGTAACGACGGATCTCGAATCCACCCTGGTGCTCGATCTCCACGATGTCGTCGAGCGCCCGCTTGCGGATGACGGCGTTCGCGCCGACCCAGAACGTCGCCCCGTAATAGCTCATTCCCTGATGGACGATGTGCTGGATATCGGTGGTGGCGCCCGACAGCCGCTCCATCCGGGTGGGTGAACCGGGAAATGCCGAATACGGCGTTTGGATGACGGCCAGCTTCGCATTTTCCGGCTGGGCGATGACATACACCAGGCGCAGGCAGTATTCCGGCAGGATGATGCTGTCGGCATCCAGCGTCAACAGGTAATCGGCATCGGGAATGACGATCGAACCGCTGTTTCCGGCCGGTGCGAGAACCTGCCCTTCCGGCGTCTGGCGGACGTCGAAACTGTGGCCCATCAGCCCGATGTAGCTGTTCAGATTCATCGCCTTGTTGGACTCCTGAGACAGCGAGGAATACAACTTCCGTTCGAACCAGGTCAATTCTCCGCGGAAGGTCCAGGCGAGCCGCCGGTGCATCTGCAGCATCCGGGCGTGCGGAATGGCGCCCTCGTCGTCAGCGGCCATCAGCAGCGCGTCGCTGACCTGCATGAAGTCCTCGGCCAGCACGCCGAGTACCTGATCGGCGAAGAACCTGTCGACGTGATCGTTGATGACCTCCTGCTGCTGCCGCATCCGCAGCCAGTCGGCGGCCCAGGTGTAGTGATCGGCCAACGCACGGATCTGCGCCACGCTGGCGTTCGGCTCGGTTTCGTCCAGCGCGGACATCTCGAATTCCTCGAGCGAGGCGGCGAACCTCTCCCTCGGTTCGGCAAGCCATTCCGTCAACTCTCCGGAAAGCGCCCTGGCACCCTCGAGGGACGCCAGGTGCTCGGCCGACGTCGGGTTCGGTGGGTCGTCCAACAACAGCACCACCCGTAGGAACGGGTACTCCTGCAGCGCCGCGGAGAGCAGGGTCTTGCGGACCACCGACACTTCCTCGCGATACGACGGCACGAGCACCGTCATCGTGGGCAGCGTGGTGTCGAAGAAGCTGTCGATCACCGCGCGCGGAACCCGCCGATGGGCCCGACTGCGGTACAGCGCCCCCTGCCGCGCGACCAGGTAGAGCAGCGCGGACAGCGCCAGGAACGAGGTGATCCCGACGTAGACGATCGTCTCCACCAGGAAGTCGACGTTGTTCTGATAGGAGCTGTTGATGATGCCGGTGATGAAGTAGTCGAAGACGTAGGTGAGCCACGCCACCACCGTGAAGATGATGGCGATGCGGCCGATCGCGATGAGCGCGTCGCTGGCGGGCGGCGCAACCGCCGGCAGCGGATCAACCCGGGTATCCGAGCCCCACTGACGGCGCGGTGGAGAAGGGGTTGTTGAATCGTCGTCCATCGCTGGTCTACTCCCGCCTGCCGTCATCACAATCCGTCATTTCGAAGCCTGAAATGAGTGAAAGCCCCCACGATTGAGCCGAACAGGTCACAGCTGTCACCCTTTCAGGGTAACGCTAATCCGCCGAATCGCAATTGAGGTGGCGCTGTGACTCCGGGAACGCCGACTGGCAGGTGCACGGGCACGGTGCAGATCGGCCAGCCGGCGGCGCGCTCCCTCCCGGCCGTGACCGGGCGCCGTTACGCTTGGTCGAGCCCTTTCTCCATCGGCCCAACCCGGAACACAGCAGATCGGACCATCCCATGCATCGCCTGTCCGGCTTCATGCGCACCTACTGGACGCGCGGCGAGCCGGGCCGCGAGACCCCGCGGTCACTGGCCGTGTTCATGCAGCGCATGTGGCTCGTCGCGCTCGCCTTCAAGCTGCTCGGCTCGTCATGGGACGTGTCCTGGCACTTCAAGTGGCTGCGCGACGATCTGGCCGCCGCCCACGTGCTCAACACCGTCGGCACCGGGATCGCGATCGGCCTGGTGCTGTCGCATACGTTCACCGGCTACGGCGCGGACCGGCGCTCTTTGCGGATCATGCAGATCGGTACCGGCATCTTCGTGCTGGCCGGCCCGATCGACGTCATCAACCATCGGGTCAATGGGCTCGACCTGACCGCCTGGTCACCGTCCCACCTGCTGCTCTACGGCGGCACCGCGGTGATGATCGCCGGGGTGATCCGGAACTGGTACCACTCCTACCCGTCGGACAACGGATACGCGCGGCAGTGGCGCCTGGGTCTGGTGGCGCTCTGGACGTTCATGTTCGAGAACATGTTCTTCCCGACGGGTCAGCAGGAGTACGGGATCCTCGAGGTCGCCTCGTGGTTCCGCGGCCAGCCCTACGCCGAACCCGAGTTGCTGCAGTTCGCGGCCAGGCAGATCGGCCGGCCGGTGGACGACGTGGCGATCCAGTCGTTCGCGATGCCGATCGCACCCTGGGTGTACCCCGTCTGGGCGATCGCGGTCTGCGTGCCGCTGCTGGTGCTGGCCAGGATCATGGTCGGCTGGCGCTGGACCGCGACCACTGTGGTCGGCGCCTACGTCGCGTACCGCTGCCTGATCTGGCCGCTGCTGACGTTCACCATCTTCCCGCCCAGCGTGGTGCCGTTCTGGTTGCTGGTGGTGGGGCTGGCCGTTGACGCCGCCTTCCTGCTCCGGGTGAACCCCTATCTGCGCGCGCTGCTCGGTGCAGTGGTCGTGACAGGGGTCGGCTACGGCGCGCTCGTGCTGCAGACGCTGGCGTTGTCCACCCCGACGAACCTCGCCAACCTGACGATCGAGCAGCAGCGGCAGGCCTTCGCGGCCGGCGACTCGCTGCACATGGTGCCGATCGCCTGGACGACGATCTGGATCGCCGGTGCCGGGCTGCTGCTGACCTGGGCCGGCGTCACCCTGCTCGCCGACCGGACGTTCGGGCTGGACACCCCCCGGCCGCCCGGCCCGACGATGCGGTACGCCATCGAGCCGCTCCGCGATGCCCGCGGGGCGCTGGACGGCTGGGCCGACTCCGATCGACCCACCTCCACCACCTCCCGCTGACCCACCCTGCCGACCGCTCCCCGCTGCCCCCTCTGGCGCGGATCATGATCGCCGGCGCGGATCATCGTCGCGGTGATGGGACTGGAGGGAGTGGAGTCGATCGGTTTGTCCGCGCCGCGGTTCTTCATCCGCGCCGGGCAGGGGGTGGGCGGGGGCGGGCGGGCCGCCTTACCCTCGGCGGATGGCGGCCATCCCCACTCCCGCTCTGGTGGTGCTGGTCGGGCCGTCCGGCTCCGGCAAGACAACCTGGGCACGTCAGCACTTCGCGTCGAACGAGATCGTGTCGTCGGATGCGCTTCGGGCGGTGGTCGGCAGCGGCGAAGGCGATCTGGACGCCTCCGACGACGCCTTCGCCGTGCTCGACGCCGTCGTCGCCGCACGCACCAGGCGCGGGCTGACCACCGTCATCGACACCCTCGGCCTCGACCCGGCGAGGCGGGCTGCCGCGGTGACGATCGGCCGAGCCGCCGATCTCCCGGTGGTCGCGGTCCGGTTCGTCACGGCCATCGACCTGTGCCGGCAACGGAACCGCCTGCGGGACAGGCCCGTCCCGGCGCCCGTGCTCACCGCACAATTCCGCAAAGCCCGTGACGCCGACCTGGGCGCCGACGGTTTCGACCTGGTCACCGTCGCGGAACCGGAGTCGGTCCCGGAGCCGGCGCACGCTCCTGGCGGAGGCGCAGCGGCGGCCGCGCAACGCGACCAACCGGCAACCCTGAGGTTCGCCGTGCAGATCTCGTCATTTCCCTGGGGATCGCAGCCGACCGGCGCTCGGCGTTGGCTCGCCGATGTCGCCCGGACTGCCGAACAAGCCGGGTTCGCCGGCATCGCCGTGATGGACCACCTGCTGCAGATCCCGCAGGTCGGGCGTGCCTGGGACCCGATCCCGGAGGCCTACGTCACCCTCGGTTATCTGGCCGGGGTCACCGAGCGCCTCGACCTCGGCGCGCTCGTCACCCCGGTGACGTTCAGGTCGGCACCACTGCTCGCCAAGATCGTCGCCAGCCTCGACGCGGTGTCCGGCGGCCGGGCGTTCTGCGGGTTGGGCGCCGGGTGGTACGAGCGTGAACACGCCGCCTACGACCTGCCGTTCCCCGACGCGAGCAAGCGGCTCGATGCGCTCGAAGAGACCATCGGCACGCTTCGGGCCTTCTGGGGTCCCGGCACGAAGGCGCACGGGCGATCGCCGGAGACCACCTGCTATCCGCGACCCGGTCGAGTGCCGATCATCGTCGGCGGTGGCGGCGAGCGCCGCACGCTACGGATCGCCGCCGAGCTCGCGGACGGCTGCAACCTGAGCTCGTCGCTGCCGGTGCTCGACCACAAGCTGGCGGTCCTCCGCGACCACCTGGACCACGCCGGCCGGACGCTCGACGAGCTGCAGATCACCGTGCTGGACCTACCGATCGTCGGTGCCGACCCCGACCAGGTCGGTCGCCTGGTCGAGGCACATCGTGGTCGCGCGTCGGCCAAGGCCTACGCGGCAGCGCATCACGCGGGAACCATCGAGCAGCAGATCGGCAGGTACCGGCTGCTGGCCGACCGCGGCGTGCAGACGGTTTTCGTCAGCCTTCCGGACCTCACGGGGCCTGCGGAGATCGAGCGGTTCGCGCCGATCGTGCAGGCCTTCCGCTGACCAGGGCGGACCCGGTCGGTCCCGGTCCGTCTCGGCTGGGCGGTCAGAATGGCGTGACGGGCACCCGGGTGAGCACCACCGCGACCGCAAAGGCCAGCGCCAGCACGATCAATTCCCACCCGCACCACACCGCCACCGCTGTCCGGCGACCCGCCGCGATCCGCGGCAACAACCGGGTTCGCACCACGATCGCCAGGGACGCGATGATCACGATGAGGACTGCCTTGGTCACGACGAGCACGCCGTAGCGGGTGGTCCACAGCGATGACGGCAACGTGGTGATGGGCGAGAGCGCGAGCTCGACCAGACCGTTGAACACCCCCGTCGTGCCCACCAGGAACACGCACCACGTGGCGAGCTTCGAGTACCGCGGCAAGGCGATCGCCAGGAGATCCGGACGGCGGCTCAGGAACACGATCACGGCACCTAGCGCGCCAGCCCACGCTGTCGCAGCAACCACGTGCAACTCCATGGAGACCATGCCGAGGTCGTGGTAAATCCAGTTCGAGGCATGCCCGGTCAGCGGCAGCGGCAGCAAGCCGAACAACGCCACGCCCGCGCGCAGTTCGGCGGGGACGCTCTCGCCGTGATGAATGGTCAGCCACCCGAGCCACACCGAGACCAGTCCGCAACCGGCGGACAGCAACAGGCCCTTGCCGGCCGGGATGTTCGACAGGTAGTTCCAGATGGCGCCCGGTGTCGGGACCGCCCCCGGCCGCAACTCGGTGGTCAGCAGCACGATCGAGACCAGCGCGGCGACGGTCCACAGGACCGACGCCCACAACCCCACCCAGCGGGCCGGGCGCATCACCGGCTCGGTTTTCTCTGGTCGGTCGAACCCGACCAGCCGGGCGAGCAGCGCGACCCCGACCGTCACGACCGCTCCGAGATCGAGCAGGGTGCGGGCGACCGGGATACCGAATTGCACAACCGGACCGGGCGTTTCCAGCCCACTGACCGGCTGCGGCTCCGTTGCTCCGGTCGCCACGACGGCCGCCACCACGGCCGCGGCCAGCAGGAGACCAGCGAACACCACCGCCGAGCCGGTGAGCCCGGCGAAGCTGATCGGAGTCCCGCGGCCTCTTGTACCGATCGGATCGGTCGCGTGCCGCCCGCCCGCCCGCCCGGCACGGGCCGTCGCTCCGACCGCATCGGGGCGGCGGGGCTGGACGGTACTCACGCCAGCCATGGTGACACGACCGCCGGGAGACCAGCCACTGCCGGACGATTCGCGGGAGTCGCGCCCGGATTCGGACGGGAGATGCGCCCAGATTCGCGCGGGACGTGCGCCCGGATTCGGACGGGACGTGCGCCCAGAGTCGCGCAGGGACACGTGCCCAGATTCGGGTGGGACGTATGCCTAAATTCGCGGCGCGCGCAGTTGGTGCCGCCGGCCCGCGCGACTCGTGGTGGACAGGCGCCGACTGACCGGCCAGGGCACGCGACACGAGGCTCACACGCCGGATGATCACAAAGTGAGGCCTTTTCAGGTTGTCCCGCAACACGAAAGGGCCGCAAGCCGTGATCATCCGGCTTGCCACCACCCCTGCCGTGATCATCCGGCTTGCCACCAACCCCTGCCGTCGTCAACCCGGATAGGCCATGACGCGGCACGTCAGAGTCGCCGGCTCAGGCGTCGTTGGCTGAGGCGCGTGTACGCCGTTAAGGCTCCGCCCCGCCGGCCGTGGAGGCGCGGCACCGGGCTGCCGTCCGCCGGCGTCGGCCCGAGAGAGCCATCGGTCCCGGCCGCCGACCAACAGCTTCACCGCTCGCGCACGACCCGCCCCACCGCCCAGTCCGGCTGATCGGACTGCCGCACCCCACCGTCGGCACCGAAGATCAGGAACGAGTCGAAGGTGCGGGCGAACGCGCGGTCGTGCGTGACGGCGACGACGGTGCCGTCGAACGCATCCAGCGCGAGTTCGAGCGCCTCGGCCGAGTGCAGGTCAAGGTTGTCGGTGGGCTCGTCCAACAGCAGCAGCGTCGCGCCGGACAGCTCCAACAGCAGGATTTGCAACCGGGCCTGCTGGCCGCCGGACAAGGTCTCGAACACCTGCTCGCCGGCCCGGGCCAGGCCGTACCGGTCCAGCGCCCGCGCCGCCTGCTCCCGCCCCATCCCGGCCCGGTGCTCGGTCCCCCGGTGCAGGATCTCCAGCAACGTGCGGCCGGTCAGCTCCGGATGCGCATGGGTCTGCCGGAAGAACCCGGGCCGCACCCGCGAGCCGAGCACGGCGCTTCCGGTGTGCGGAACGGCCGGCACATCGTCATCGGAGACCGGTTGATGTTCCAGATCGGGGTCGGACCCGCCGCGCGCCAAGAGCCGCAGGAAATGCGATTTCCCCGAACCGTTGGACCCGAGCACCGCAACCCGGTCGCCGTAGAACACCTCGAGATCGAACGGCTGCATCAACCCGGTCAACTCCAGACCCGTGCAGACCACGGCCCGCTTGGCCGTCCGCCCCCCGGACAGCCGCATTCGGACCTTCTGGGTCAAAGGCACGGCCTCCGGCGGCCCGGCCTCCTCGAATTTCGCCAGCCGGGTTTGCGCCGCTTGGTATCTCGACGCGAGCCCGTCGTTGTAGGCCGCCTTGGTCTTGTACATCAACACCAGCGCCTTGAGCTTGGCGTGCTCCTCATCCCATCGCCGGCGAAGTTCCTCGAGCCGGGAATTCCGGTCGTCCCTGGCTTGGTGATACGTCGCGAACGACCCGCCGTGCACCCAGGACACCGCGCCGGCCACCCCGGGTTCCAGGGTGACGATGCGGGTGGCGGCCCGCGCCAGCAGTTCGCGGTCGTGGGAAATCAGCAGCACCGCCTTGGCCGTCGCGGCGAGCCTTTCCTCCAGCCATTGTTTGGCCGGCACGTCGAGGTAGTTGTCGGGTTCGTCCAGCAACAGCACCTCGTCCGGCCCACCGAGCAGCAGTTCCAGAATGAGCCGCTTCTGCTCCCCGCCGGACAGGCTGGTGACCGCGCGGTACTTGGCACGGTCGTACGGCACACCGAGCGCAGCCACCGTCGCCACGTCGAACCGCGTCTCGTGCCCGTAGCCGTCGACGTCCGCCCAGTCGGCCAAGCGTGTGCGCGTAGCGCAGCGACACCTGATCGGAATCGTCGGTCATCATCTCCAGCTCGGCGGCGTCCAACGCCGCGGCCGCGGTGCGCACCGGCTCGGGCGACACCGACAACAACAGGTCGCGCACGGTCGAGGAGTCCCGCACCGAGCCGATGAATTGCGGCATCACACCAAGGCTGCCCGATCGGACCACACCGCCTTCCTCACAAGGGATCTCGCCCGCGACGATGCGCATGACGGTGGTCTTGCCGGTACCGTTCGGACCGATCAGGGCGGTGACGGAGCCGGGCCCGGTACGGAACGACACATCCGCCAGCAGCGGCCTGCCGTCGGGCAGGCTGTAACTGACGCCGCTTGCTTCGATGTGTCCCACGCGGTCAGCCTGGGTGAGCGGACCGGGTCCGTCAATCCCGTTGCCGTCCCTGGCGCCGGACCGTGATTGACCGGCGACGAATCACCCCGAACGGACGTGTCGCGCCGGTTCGACAGGTGACCGCTACCGTACGGGGCGTGACTGCCGCTTTGTCCTCGGCATGGCTTCTGTCGTGGTCCTCTGACGACGGTCGCCGCCTGGAGACGGTCCGGGTGGTGATCACCGAAAGAGGGCTGCGCGCGAGCGGCTACATCGTTGTGGTCGGCAAAGCAAGCCTGGGTGCGTCGTATTCCCTGCTCTGCGACGCGTCCGGTCGAACGCGGCGGCTCACCGTCCGGAGCGACTCGTTGACCACCGAGCGCGGCTTGTCGCTGACCCGCACGCCGGGCGGGCCGTGGCTCGACGGCGCGGGCAAATCGCCCCCGATGCCAGATCTGGACGTTGCGTTCGACATCGATCTCAACCTCAGCGCGTTCACGAATTCGCTGGCCATCCGGCGCCTCGGGCTGCACCAACGCAACGGCGAGGAAGAGATCACCGTCGCGGAGATCGCCGTTCCCGACCTCGGCGTACAACCGGTCCAGCACCGCTACAAAACGATCGAGGTGACGGCCGACGGCGCCCGAATCGATCACCACGGACCGTCCGGGCACCACCAGATCCTCGTCGACCGCCAGGGTTTCGTCGTCACTGTCCCGCACCTTTCCTATCGCCTACGCTGACGGTCCTATCGCCGACGCTGACGGGATCCACGCCCGAGTCCGGGCAGGCAACGGTGGATATCCAGGTTCGGCCCAGCGCCGAGCCGGCGTTTCAGTAGGAAGGGGAAAACACAATGGTCGATTTCGAGGAATTGAAGAACAAGGCGCAGGAGCTCGCGGCGCAGCACTCGGACACCATCAAGCAGGGGATCACGAAGGCGGGCGATTTTGTCGGCGAAAAGGTCGGCCAGGACAAGGTGAATCCCGTCCAGGACAAACTGCACGGACTCGTCGACAAGGTCGCCGGTCGTGACGAACCCCCTGCCCCGCCCGCCGGCACCACGCCACCCACCACCCCGCCGGCGTAGCAACGCGACGCGACAGCGACGTTCGCGGGCGATCGACCGCCCGCTCGACGAGCATCGCGACGTCGGCCCACCTGCAGCTGTCATCGGGGGTCCGGGTCGGCAAGCCTGGAGTGAGCACCGCGGTCCTGGCCACCCCGCGCCCCAAGCGGAGTGATCCAAATGACACATATTAGTGTCATTTCAGACAACTCTGCTATCTTCGTAGAGTGTCGCACGACGCGCAGCTGATCTTCGCCGACCACGTCGGCCGCTTCTACGCGCGCCAGTACGCCTTTCCGCCGATGGCGGGCCGCCTGTTGGGGTATCTGTTCGTGTGCGACCCCCCGCAGCAAACGATCGACGAACTCGGTGAGGCATTGCTGGCCAGCCGCAGCGCGATCACCGGTGCGGTGAAGCTGCTCGAGGGCTACCGGGTGGCGCGGCGCACCCGCGTCGCCGGCGAGCGGGTGGACCGGGTGAGCCTGGACCCGACCAGCCAGCAGCCGCAGAATTTCGATTCCGCCATCCACGTCGAGCATGCGGCGCTGTTCCGGGAGGGACTCGTGCTGCTGGCCGATGCCCCGCCCGAGCGCCGGGCTCCGCTCGAGGAGATGGTCGCGCTGGCCGAATTCCTCAGCGAACGGTTGCCCGCGCTCCGCGATGAATGGCACGCCCACCGCGAGCAACTACGGGCGGCCGGGAACCTGCCCAGTCCAGCCGGATAGCGGCGGAAATCGGGGATGACCTCCGCGAGAAGAACCCACCGGCGCCGGCCGCCCAGGCGCCCAACCCTGCGAAAGGCAGGTGCACCATGACCGAACCCGAGCTGTCCGCGCTGCGTGAGCGCGCCGACCGGGGCGACCAGGACGCGGTCGACAAGCTGATCGACCTCGCCACCGAGCGCGGCGACCTGACCGAGCTACGGCGACTCTCCGACCGCGGCAGCCGCACCGCGACCGACCAGCTGGTCGAGCTTGCCGGGGAACGGGGTGCGTTGGGCGAACTCCGGCGGCTTGCCGACAACGGGAGCAACGACGCCGCCGACCAGCTCATCGAACTCGCCACCGAGCGCGGCGACCTGACCGAGCTACGGCGACTCTCCGACCGCGGCAACGGCACCGCGACCGACCAGCTGATCGAACTCGCCGCCGAACTGGACGACCTTGATGAGCTGCGCCGACTCGTCGGGCAGGGAAACGCTACCGCCGCCGAGGTGCTCTCGGAACTGATCGACGAGTAGCGCGACACGGACGGGTCGGGGCTCCGCCGATCATCGCTCCACGGCATAGCGGCCCCTCGACAGATTCCTGCCGAGGGGCCACCTGCCGAGAGGCCGCCGTGTCCGGCCGGTGTCGCCACCGGACGCGGAACCCTTTGGGCAGCAACGCCTACGGCTCCACGCACCGTGGGTTGTTCCGACAGAACGGCGGGGTCACCGGCGGAGGTGGTGGTGACGGCGCCGGCGTGCTGGTCGGCGGCGGGGGATCGTTGCTGTAGCAGGACAGTTCCCAGTAGCGGGATCCGTCCGACTGTCCGCCGGCGAACTGGTAATCGCGGTAGCTCGTCACCGATAGTCCCGGATTACCGGTCGGGGACGTGCAACTACCCCACCCTGGGACGATCTGCGGCACCTCACTGGCGACCCAGGCCAGCTGCGGGCCGCGCAGCTCGGCGAACCCGCCCGCCTCGCTGCAGCTGCTCAGGAATGACCACGCCATGCTGGTCACCCCGACCAGCACCGGCGTCGCGCCCGGCTGGACAACCAACGGACCGCCGCTGTCGCCATTGCAGACCGTGTGATCGGAATTGCCGAAACCGATCATCAACGCGGAGGTCCACCAGTCCGGTGTCCACCAGCGATTGAAGACATCGTCCATGTCCGAGTCGCTGCGAATCGAGGCGTGCAGGACATTCAGGTCGTTGGTGACGACGCCGTCGGGAGTCGTCCGACCGTGTCCGACCGTCGTCGCCTGGGTGCCCGCCCCGTACAGACTCAGGTCCCAGGGCGAGCCCACCTGGACGGGAACGACGCCGGAGGTGGCGTACGGGGCGAGCCGGACGATGGCCAGGTCGTGCCCGTGCCTGGAATCTCCGTCCCACAGCGGATGCACGGAGATGCCCACCGATGTCTCGGGTTGCACGTCCCAGATGTAGACCGTGGCTCCCGTCGGCGGCGTGCCACCGTCCACGCAGTGCGCGGCCGTGAGCACCACCGAATCGGCGATGACCGTTCCGCCGCATTGCACCTGGGAGCCGTCCGGGTGCGTGGAGATGATCTTGACGAAATAGGGGTACTCCGATGGGATACGTCGACTGGCCACCGATCACCGCTCCCGCGACACCGGCGTTGGCGCCGACCAAGCCACCGACCAACGCGACGACCATCAGCAGGCTCGCCCACCACGACCGGGATCTCCCGTCCGGCGGGAGAGTCCCGCTGTCCCTGCCCTTTCCTCAGCGCGATCATTGCCGCCACCACTGCGCGGTGGCCGGCGGTGGCGCCGACATCGCCAATTCCGATATCGCCACCAGCCCAGCAAGTGTCGCTGCCGCGAAACCTCCGCTGCCGAACACACCGGCCGTCAGCTTGCGTCTGCGTGGGATCTTGTCCATGTCCTGCCTTCCCGAGATGAGGATCATGAACTGGAGTACGCAGAGATTTCCCATCCGGTTCTCACCCGTTGTTGCTCAGGCACTTTCAGCGCCATTCGGCCCAGCCGATTCCGCCCGGCCATGTGCAGACGTACCGCGCCGGGTCAGCTCCTGGACGACGCAGCGGTTCCCGCTGACGCCCGGCCCTGTCGACGCTGCCTGCCGAGCCGCCGGCGGCGGAGTGGGCAGCACAGCAGGCAGTTCGGTCACCGCGGCCTGAATCCGCTTCACCGAGACCGGGACGGCGGTGCGCATCGGCTGCGCGAACGCGGCGATCCGGTATTCCTGCAGCAATCTGCGGACCGCCTGCACATCCGGGTCCGCGCCGCGCTCCGGCGCCAGCTCGCTCACCCTGTCTTCGACAAGCCTTTCCAGTGAGGCGATCTCGGCCAGCCGCTGGCGATCCCGACCGGGGTTGTCGCGCACCCGGCCGGCCCGCACGGCCAGGGCCTGCAGGTACCTGGTGAGGTCCGGCAGATGCGCTGCGCGGGTGCGGGTGATGAAACCGGGGGCGGTGGCCGCGGCGAGCTGGGCGCGCATGTCGGTCAGCAGGTCGGCCACCGCGGGACCGACCGGTCCGTCGGCGAGGGCATCGATCGCGCGGGCCGCGTCGTGCCCCGCGCGCAGTGCCTGTTCCGCGGCGACAACCACATCGCGCACCGAACGATGCAGGTGCTGGGTGATCTTGGCGTTCAGGGCGGAGAATTCCGCGGGAGTCCACACCGGTCCGCCGGCCCAGTCGAGCAGCGCGTCGATGGCCGCTTCCGTCGCATCCGCCACCAACGAGCCGACCGACCCGTACGGGGTCGCCGCCAGGGTCAACAACTGGTCGCGGGACAGCGAGTTCCGCAGGTGGGCCAGCGGCGACGGGGCGGCCAGCACCAACAGCCTGCGGGTCCCTGCCCGCATCGCCCTGGTCTGGTCGGCCGCCGAGGCGAACACGGTGACGCCGACCGTTGTGCCCTCGTCGACCAATGCCGGGTAGCCCCGCACCTGGTGACCGTTGACCGAACTGGTCACCGTTCGGTCAAGCCCGGCGGCCGGGAACTCGGTCAACCCGGTGAGCTCGACGGTTCCCGACGCCGTCGCCACCGCCCTGCGCACGTCGGATCGCAGCGTGTCCTGCAGGGCAGGAAGATCCTTTCCGCTGCCGACCGGTCGGCCGTCCGGGCCGACCACGGTGAACGTCATGCGCAGGTGGTCGGGGACCTTCGTCAGGTCGAAATCCTGTTGTCTGACGACCACCCCGGTCATCGCGGTGAGCGTGGCGGCCAGGTCCGCCGGCAGTGATCCCGCGGTGCCAGGTCCGGTCCGGGAACCGCCGGACTGCGAAACACCGGCCTCGATCCGGGCCAGCGCCGCCGACGCGAAGTCGGGGGCGGGAACGAAGTTGCGGCGCAACGTCTTCGGCAGTGAGCGGATGAGTGCTACGGCCAGATCGCTGCGCAGGCCTGGGATCTGCCGCTCGAACGCGGCCGGATCGACCCTGGCCAGCACGGCGAGCGGGATCGTCACGGTCACCCCGTCGTCGGAACGCGACGGGTCGAACACGTAATCGAGGTCGAGGTCGACTCCGCCCGAAGTGAACCGGTCGGGATACGCCGCGGCGTCGAAACGTTCCGCGCCCGCGGCGATCAGCATGTCCCGGGTCAGCGTCAGCAGGTCGGGCTGGGTGCGTTGGGCCTTCTTCCACCAGGAATCGAAGTGCCGTCCGGAGGTCACCTCCGGCGGGATCCGCGCGTCGTACAGCGCGAACAGGGTGTCGTCGTCGACCACGATGTCGCGGCGCCGGGTCCGCTCCTCCCACGCGGCCACCTCGTCGATCGCCTGCTGGTTGGCCGCGAAAAACGGGTGCCGGGTCTGCCAGTCCCGTTCGACGAGCGCGTGCCGGATGAACAATTCCCGGGACAGCTCGGGGTCGATCCGGTCGAACTGCACGGTCCGCGCGCCGACCAGGGTGACGCCTAGCAGGGTCACCTTCTCGGTGGCCACCACGCTGGCCCGCCGCGCGTCCCACCGCGGCTCGGAATAGCTGCGGCGCAACAAGTCTCCGCCGACGCGTTCCACCCATTCCGGTTCGACGGCCGCGCACACCCGGCCCCACAGCCGGCTGGTCTCCACCAGTTCGGCCACCACGACCAGCCTGGGACCGGACCGGGCCAACGCGGATCCCGGCCAGATGACGAACGAAGTACCACGGGTGCCCTGGTACTCCCTACCGGTCTCCTGCTTGAGCCCGATGTGTGAGAGCAGGCCGGACAGCAGCGCGGTGTGCACGCGTTCGGTGTCGATGTCGGTGGCCAGCGAACCCCGGCCGCCCTGGGTCGCCGAGGGCGCAGCGACTCCGGCCTTCCGAGTCGGCCGCTGCTCGGCGGAATCGCTGACGGCTGGCCGGTTCTCGACCCGCATGCCCAACCCACGGGCGATCTGCCGCAGCTGCGCGTGCAGATCCTGCCATTCCCGGATCCGCAGGTAGTGCAGGTATTCCCGACGGCACATCCGGCGAAACGCATTGCCCGACAATTCATCCGCCTGGTCGGCGAGGTACTGCCACAGGTTGAGCAGGGCGTTGAAGTCCGAACGCGGATCGACGAACCGGGCGTGCGAGGCCGTCGCCCGATCCCGATCCTCCAGCGGGTACTCGCGAACGTCCACGATCGACAGCGCCGCGGCGATCACCAGCACCTCACGCAGGCACCCGAGCTTGTCCGCCTCGACGATCATCCGGGCCATCCGCGGGTCAAGCGGCAGGGCGGCCAGCGACCGCCCCACCGGCGTCAACGCCACCGCGCCGTCCCCGCCACCCGCGCCGCCACGGGTCTGCAATGCACCGAGTTCGGTGAGAACCGTGATGCCGTCGGTGATCTGCCGCCGGTCAGGCGGATCGATGAACGGGAATGTCTCGATGTCGCCGAGGTTGAGCGAGGCCATCTGCAGGATCACCGAGGCCAGCGCCGTGCGGGAGATCTCCGGATCGGTGAACTCCGGCCGGGACGCGAAGTCTGCTTCCGAATACAGCCGGATACAGATGCCGTCGGCCAACCGACCGCACCGTCCGGCCCGCTGCCCGGCCGAGGCCTGGGAGATCCGCTCGATCGGCAGCCGCTGCACCTTGGTCCTGGGCGAGTACCGGGAGATGCGGGCCGTGCCTGGGTCGATGACGTACCGGATACCCGGGACGGTCAACGAGGTCTCGGCAACGTTGGTGGCCAGCACGATGCGCCGCCCGGTGTGCGCGTGGAACACCTTGTGCTGGTCGGCCGCCGACAATCGCCCGTACAACGGCAGCACCTCGACGGGGCGGCCACGCCGGCCGGCCAGGTGGCCGCGCAGCACCTCCGCGGTATCGGTGATCTCCCGCTCACCGGACAGGAAGACCAGGATGTCACCGTCACCGGCCGCCATCAGCTCGTCGGCGGCATCGCAGATCGCCTGCGCCTGGTCCGGGGACTCGTCCCTGGGGCGGCCACCTCCGGCAGGTCGCCGCGGCACGGCGGGGCCGTCGGCGTCCTCCAGCTCCTCATTGTCAATCTCGTCCAGACCATAAGGACGGTAACGAATCTCGACCGGATACATTCGGCCGGACACCTCGACCACCGGCGCGTCGGCGAAATGCCGGGAGAACCGCTGCGGGTCGATGGTGGCCGACGTGATGATCAACTTGAGGTCAGGTCGGCGCGGCAGCAGGCCGACCAGGTAGCCGAGCAGGAAATCGATGTTCAGGCTCCGCTCGTGCGCCTCGTCCAGGATGATCGTGTCGTAGGCGGACAGCATCCGATCCCTGACAATCTCGGCGAGCAGGATGCCGTCGGTCATCAGCTTCACCAGGGTGTTCGGGCCGGTGTGATCCCCGAACCGGATCGTGTATCCGACGGCCGCGCCCAGCTCGGTGCCGGTCTCCTCGGCGATCCGTTCGGCCAGCGCACGCGCGGCGATCCGGCGCGGCTGGGTGTGCCCGATGGTGCCCCGTATCCCACGGCCGATCTGCAGGCAGATCTTCGGCAGCTGGGTCGATTTCCCCGATCCGGTCTCCCCGGCGACGATCACCACCTGGTTCGCCGCGATGGTGGCGGCCAGGTCGTCGACCCGTCCCGAGACCGGCAGGTCGGGCGGGAAGCGCAACACGGGAACCGCCGCCCGGCGCCGGGCGATCCGCGCCTGCGCCGAATCCACCTGCGCAGCAACGTCGGCCAGGGCCTTGTTCCGCTTGGCCTTGTCCTGGATTCGCCGGGCACCGGCCAGCCGCTTCGCCAGCCGCCGCTCGTCCAGAATCGTCAGGTCACCGAGGCGGGTGGCGAGCTCGGCCGCCGACGGGGCTGCGGTTCCGGTCATCACCGTTCAGGATAGGTCCCGCTCACACGCTGCCGGCGCA
Source organism: uncultured Actinomycetota bacterium (assembly GCA_963709895.1). Lineage (GTDB taxonomy): Bacteria > Actinomycetota > Actinomycetes > Mycobacteriales > Nakamurellaceae > Nakamurella. Next base: position 729,605 of record CAVPYD010000031.1, read on the forward strand.
CACAGTTCACGCCTGGCCAACCGCGCGACGATCGCCGCCCACAGTCGCTGATCACCTCGATCAACCGATCACCCCGATGGGGTCAGCCAATGTTCCTGTTTCGCGACCATGTCCCAGCGACGGGCTCGGGTCAGCGCGCCCTCCGCATCCGGCCCTCTCGGGATACCGGCCAGCGCCTGCAGGGCGGTCGCGACGTCGGCGGCGGTCAGCCGGCGGCCGAGGGTGATGTGCCCGGTCCACCGACCGGGAGCGAAAGTGCCGTGCCGGTCGACGATCGGGTCCGCACTGTCCGGGAGCGCGGCCAGCACCGCTCGCTGCAGCGCGAGCACCTCCGCGTTGGGCACGACCAATCTGGTGAGCACGAACCGGGTCGAGCCGAAGACGAGCAGTCCGCCGATGGTCATCGGAACTGGCAGCACGCGAACCGCGTCACGCAGTCCCGACTCCAGAACAGGGTCGATCTGCGCGGTCAACGCGAGCGTGACGTGCGGACGGTTGGACGCGCCGGTGTGCCGCGCCTGGCTGGGCACGCCCGCCGTGGCCAACGCCGTCCACTGTCGACGAATCCACCGGTCGGACTCGTCGTCGAGCACGACCTCGACGGAATGCATCAGCTCTCGCGTGCCGCGCCTGGCCCGGCGACACCGGCCGCCGGATCCGCGGGAAGCTGATCCTCCCGACGGCACCGCACGGCCCTTCTCCACCGACCGCGCGATGTGCGACGCGCCGGACATCGCCGCCCGCCGCCACGGCGCCACCCCTTCGATCTCGATCTCCAGCGAGAAGCTCAGCACCGTCCGGATGACGACGACAAGACCGAGCACGCTCACGTTCTCCAGGGTGGGCTCGACCGCGACCGTCTGCACCAGGTCGGCGGCGACCAGGACCTCGAGGCCGAGCAGCAGCACCCCGCCGAAGGACTCCCGGAGTGTGGAGTAGCCGCGGCGGCCGGACCCGGACCGTCGCCACACCATGGCGGAGTACACCAGCGACCACACCAGGCCGGCGACCAGCACCAGCGCACCGACCGCTTCGAAGGCCCGAGCAATGTGCTCCATCACTTCACTGAACGTCACGACCTCCGCTCTCCCGCCTGCTCGATCATCACGATCTCCCGTCCGAACTCTCGACCTGCGACAACGCCGGTCCAGCCCGCCCGCAGCGGGACCTACCGTCAGTACCACACAGAAGCGACTCTGGCTCCGAGCACCGCCGAAGCTGCCCGGTCGATCACGGTCTCGGGACGGCCGTAGCGGGGTATTCACCAGAGGTCAAGGGACAGTCGCGGCGGCCACGTCGTACGGAAGGGAACATCACCATGTTCGGACGCCGGGCAAATAATCCGAGGGAGCGCGACGGCGCCACCGCCACCTCGGGGACGGAAGAGCCGATGAGATCGCCGGCCGACGTCGATCCCGGTGCCGGTGGGCCGGCCAAGGACCCGACCAGGGCACTCCAGCACGGCGTCATCTCGCTCTCCCGATGGACGGTGCGGGTGCTGGTGATCGGTGCGGGGCTGTTCGCGCTGTTCTGGGTGATGGGGCAGCTCTGGAGCATCCTGCTGCCGATCCTGTTCGGGCTGCTGCTGTCCACCGTGCTCTGGCCTCCGGTGCGGTTCCTGCGCCGGTCCATGCCCAACGCGCTGGCCGCGCTCATCGCTGTGGTCGGCCTGCTGGTGGTGTTCGGCGCGTTGATCGTCGCGCTCGCCCCGCAGGTGCGCTCGCAGGGCCAGGACCTGGTCAACCAGGCGTCGGCCGGGCTGGATTCGCTGCGACAGTGGGTCGCCGGGCCGCCGTTGAACCTCGGTGACGACGCGATCGGCGAGTTGATCGACAGTGGGGTCAGCCAGCTGCAGAGCAACGGCCAGGTCGTCGCGGGCTACGTGTTGAGCAGCCTGGGGGTGATCGGCAACGCCGTGGTCACCCTGGTGTTGGCACTGGTGCTGGCGTTCTTCTTCCTCAAGGACGGGCCGAAGTTCCTGCCGTGGCTGCGCAAGTGGACCGGCGAGTCCACCGGACGCCATATCAGCGAGGTGTCCGACCGGGTGTGGACCGCGCTGGGCCAGTACGTCTGGTCACAGGCCGCGGTCGCGCTGGTGGACGCGGTCTTCATCGGCTTGGGGGTCTGGATCCTCGGCGTCCCGTTCGCACTCCCCATCGCGGTGCTGACGTTCTTCGGTGGGTTCGTGCCGATCGTCGGCGCCTTCGTGGCCGGCGCCATCGCCACCCTGGTCGCGCTGGTGTCGGGTGGCGTCTGGACCGCGGTCGGGGTGCTGGCGATCGTGCTGGTCGTCCAGCAACTGGAAGGGAACGTGCTGCAGCCGATCCTGGTCGGCCGCACCATGAAGATCCACGCCGCCGTGGTGATCGCGGCGGTGGCGCTGGGCGGCACCCTGTTCGGCATCATCGGCGCGTTCCTTGCCGTCCCCGCGGTGGCCGTGGTGCAGGTGATCGCCCAGTACGTGCGCGCGCAGATCGGCGGAGCGCCGCCCGGTGAGACCGAGGCCGGTACCTCCGGCGATGCACCGTCCCCCGACGACCGCGCAGCCCGCACCGCGACAGCGAGCGAGGTCGCCGGCCGGCGAATCCTGAGCCGAGAACTCGTGACGACCAGACCTTCGCGGGGTCACCTACCCGGTCCTGGACGGACCCGGGGGGCCGGCCACAGCAGGCGCACAGCGAAGGCACGGGTGACCCCCGGGCGGGCGCGAAAGTATCCATCGTGTGAAGGCCCCACTCACCCACCGCGTCCGCACCGGCATCGCCGGTGAGGGTCTGCGCTTCGCCGCTGTGGGGGCGGCCGCAACGGGTGCGCAGCTCGCGCTCTACGCCTTCCTCACCGGTTCGGTGGGTCCGCAGTTGGCCAATGTGCTGGCCTGGCTGATCTCGACGCTGGTGGCCAACGCCGCGCACCGCCGGTACACCTTTCAGCTGGCCGGCCGGGCCAGCGAGGCCGATCACCTGGTCGGTGCGCTCAGCAGCCTGGCCGCCCTCGGGCTCAGCTCGGTGGCGCTGATGCTGCTGGACGAGCCCAGCGGGCTGGACGGGGTTGTCGCCCTGGTCGCGGTCAACGCAGTGGTCGGCGCGGCGCGGTTCGTGGCGCTGCGCTGGTGGTGGCTGGGGCGGAGGCTCCGTGACCAGTTGGCCGGTGCCCGGCTGGCCGCGCCCCGCGCAATGTCGCCCGTCTGACGCCGTGACGCTCCGCCGCCCAGGGCGCCCGTCCCGGCGCGGCAGGGTTGGATGGGCAGATGAGCGATGGGCAGAGAGCGATGGGCCGACCAGCAACGGGCCGACGAACGCCGCAGATACCCGCCGCACGCTGATCCTGTTGCGGCACGCGAAGTCCGCCTACCCGCCCGGGGTGGCCGACCACGAGCGGCCGTTGGCTCCGCGGGGGGAACGGGAGGCGGCGCTGGCCGGAGCGTGGATCGCCCGCGAACTGCCGGGCATCGACCGGATCCTCTGCTCGACCGCGGAGCGCACCAGGCAGACGGCGGCCGTGGCCGGCCTCACCGGGGCGATCGCGCCCGGGTCCGGCGCGGCAGGTGCCGGCAGCGAACCGGACACGGAGCCGCACCAGTTGGTCACCTACACCGACGACATCTACGACGCCTACCCCGACGAACTCGAGGACCTGATCCGCACCGTCGACCCCGCCGACCGGACGATCGTGCTCGTCGGGCACGCACCCGGCCTGCCCGGCCTCGCCGAGGACCTGGCCGGGTCGGGTTCCGACGAGTCCGCCCTGGCTCGGATGCGCGGCAAGTTCCCCACCTCGGCGATCGCCGTGCTGTCGGTCGACGGCGAGTGGGCGGACGTCGGGCGGGGCGCCGTCACCGCGTTGATCGACTTCGTCATCCCCCGTCCCTGACGTCCCAGCCCAGCCCAGCAGCGGGCTGCGCGACCTTTCAAGGAGAACTCATGTCCCCAGCACCGCAACGCATCTCGTTCCGGGGAAGTGTTCCGTCGGTCGATCCCACCGCATGGATCGCGCCCTCCGCCACGGTGATCGGAGCCGCATCGATCGGCGCGCGGTCCGGCGTGTTCTACGGCGCCGTGGTGCGAGCGGACACCTCGACGATCAGCGTCGGCGAGGGCAGCAACCTGCAGGACGGCGTGGTGGTGCACGCCGACGCCGGGTTCCCGGCGACCATCGGATCCGGGGTGAGCGTCGGACACCGGGCGGTGCTGCACGGTTGCACGGTGCAGGACCACTGCCTGATCGGGATGGGCGCGGTGGTGCTGAACGGTGCGGTGGTCGGCGCCGGGTCGATGGTCGCCGCCGGCGCGGTGGTCCTGGAGGGGGCACAGATCCCGCCGGGCTCGCTGGTCGCGGGCATTCCCGGGAAGGTCCGCCGGCAGCTGACCGCGGAAGAGCAGGCCGGGATCGTCGGCAACGCCGAGCGGTACGTCGCCCTCACCAGGGACCACGCCGACGAGCTGAGCAGCCAGCCCGGCGAGGCGTAGGGACCGGGAATCGGGCTGACGGTGCTCGGTTCTTGGGTGCCGACCCGGTGCTGCAGCGTGCGCATCGCACCCACACGGTGAGCAACGCAAGGCGCGGCGCCCGGGTTACATCGGCATCGGCGCGAACACGCACCGCAGAACGGCCTTGCCAACCCGATCCGGCATGGGCGATGCTTCGCCAACCCGCTGACCTGTGCGAACGCGTGCCGGCCCGGCGGACAACGCGGAGCAGAACGAGGTGGGTTCGATGGGGATGCGCCGAACGTCCAGGGGCCAGCTGATCGGTCGCTACCTGACGGCGACCCTGCTGGTGATCGGGATGACGGTCGCACCGTCCGTGGGATCGCCGGCGGCGGCCTCCGCGCCGGCCACGCACGCGGCACCCGCCACACTCGCCGCACCGACTGCCCACGCGACCATTCCGGACGATGTCGCGGCGCTGATCGCGCGCGGTCCCGCGGACATCATCGTCGGCATGGACCCGGCTCCCGGGGCGACGGCGGCGGCGCGCGTCGGCGGCGCGCAGACCGATGCCGCGGAACGGCAGGTGGCCGCCGACAGCGCCGCGACGGTTTATGCCGTGCAAAAGCGCTCGGCGCTGGCCAGCGCTGGCCCCGGCGTTCGCACCGTCCGCGCCCTGGACGCGCTGCCCGTTCAGGTGGTCCGGGTCGACACGCCGGCCGCGCTGGCAGCGCTGGCCGCGGCACCGGGGGTGACGTCGCTGTCCGTCCCCGAACTCCGCCGGACGACCGCGCGACGTCGATCTCGAGCTCATTCACCAGCCGGCGGCCCAGCAAGCCGGGTACACCGGTGCCGGGGTCGTGGTGGCGGTGATCGATACCGGCGTCGACTACACCGTCGCCAGTGCCTTCGGCAACTGCAGCCAAGGCCCAGGAACAGGTACCTGCCGCGTCGATCATCTCGTCGACGTCGTCGGCACCGGGGTGCCGGATTTCGACGGGCACGGCACGAATGTGTCGGGCGTCGTTGCCAAAACCGCGCCCGGAGCGCATCTGGATGTGTACGGCGTGTTCACTGTCGGCGGCGCTTTCGACACCGACATCCTCACTGCGTTGAACGCCATCGCCAAGACCGCGCCCGCCCGCAACGTCCGGGCAGTCAACATGAGCCTGGGCAACTCCTCGTTCAACACGACGGAGTGCACGGCGTCGCCGTACTCGAGCGCATTCACCTCGCTGCGGGCGGTGGGCGTGCTGCCGATCGTCGCGACCGGCAACTCCGCCTATGACTTCACCGGAACTTTCCAGCCCGGCGTGGCGAGCCCGGCCTGCGCGACCGGTGCCATCAGGGTCGGAGCGGTCTACGCGGCGGCACCGCCGAACCCACCGAGTCCCAGGGACTGGTTCGTGTGCAGTGACGCCGACCCGCAGCCCGATCTGATCGCCTGTTTCTCCCAGGGCGGTCCACTGGTGTCCCTGCTGGCTCCCGGCGTCGACATCACGGCGGCGGGTATCACCGAATCCGGCACCTCCCAGGCGACACCGCATGTCGCGGGCGCCGTCGCTGACCTGGTCAGCGCCAACCCCAGCGCCACCCCCGCACAGATCGCGCAGGCGATGACGAGCACCGGGTCGACCGTCATCGATGCCAGGGACAACAACAGGACCGTTCGCCGGTTGGACATCGCCGCCGCCGCGCGGGCGGTCCAGTGCCTCAGCCCCGCCGGAGCCATCGGCGTCCTGGCCAGCTGCCCGGCGACCGCGCCCGGGATGTTCACCTCGCGCGGGCCGAGCCGGGTGCTGGACACCCGGGCCGGACATGCCGGTGCCCTCACTGGGCACGGCGACCGTCCAGATCACCGGCCGGGGCGGTGTTCCCGCAAGCGGCGTGTCCGCCGTCGCGCTGAACATCACCGCCGTCGACCCCACCAGCTCCGGATTCGTCACCGCCTGGCCGTCCGACAAGGCTCGACCGGGAACCTCCAACCTCAACTTCTCGGTGGGTCAGACCATCCCGAACATGGCGATCGTCCCGGTCAGCGCCGACGGCAAGATCACCCTGTACAACGGCTCCAGCGGCACCGTCCAGTTGCTCGCCGACGTCGCCGGCTACTTCCTGGGTGGCGCTGCGACGGACCCGGGGGCCTTCGCGTCGCTCTCGCCGGCCCGGGTGCTGGACACCCGTATTGCCAAGGGCGCCGCCGGGCCGGTCCCCGCACTGGACAGCGAACCCGTGCAGATCACCGGCCAGGGCGGGATTCCGGCTGGGGTTTCGGCGGTCGCGCTGAACATCACGGTCGTCGACCCCAAGGCCGCCGGGTTCGTCACCGCCTGGCCATCCGACAAGAGCCGTCCCGGAACCTCCAACCTCAACTTCACCGCCAGGCAGACCATCCCGAACCTGGCCATCGTCCCGGTCAGCGCCGACGGCAAGATCAGTCTGTTCAACGGATCCGGCGGCGCAGTGCACGTGCTCGGCGACGTGGCGGGGTACTTCATCGGCGGCGGGGCGCCGACCCGCCTCGGATCATTCAGATCCCTGACGCCGCAACGGGTGCTGGACACCCGGGAGTCCGCGGGCGCGCCCGGTCCGGTGCGAGCAACTGGCACCATCACCCTCCAGGTCACCGGTCACGGCGGCGTTCCGGTCACCGGAGTCACCGCGGTGGCGCTGACCGTCACCACGGTCAGCCCCGCCGCTGCCGGATTCGTCACCGTCTGGCCGGCCGGGCAGACCAGACCCAACGCGTCCAACCTCAACTTCTCGGCCGGGCAGAACATCCCCAACACGGTCATCGTGCCGATCGGCGTCGGGGGAAAGATCCAGCTGTTCAACGGTTCCGGCGGCACCATTCAGTTGCTGGCGGACGTTTCGGGGTACTACCGGGCCGGGTGAATCGGGCGTCTCCCGGGCAGCGGCTCACCTGCCGCCGAATTCCCGTACCTGCTTGCAGAGGAAGTGGCCGTTGGCCAGGATCTTCAGTTCCAGGTCCACCGATGTCGGCTTCTCGTTGTCCACCACCACGAACCGGCAATCACCGTCGTAGTAGGCCGGCTTGGCCGCGCAATAGGCGCGTTCGACCGCCGCGGCGATGTCCACCAACCGGAGCATGTCCGCTCGCGGCAGCACCGGCTCCGTCCGCACGGCACCGCCGGCGTCCGGCTGGGCGAACCGGGTGATGGTCAGCGAGGTGGGCTCGTCACCCAAACCCAATGCCGCCACCGTCACCTCGGTCTGGGTTCCGGGGTCGGGGTTCGTCACCAGGTTGTTGCCCACTTGCACGGACATCGTGTACCCATAGACGCCCTGGGTATTGAGCACCCTGGTGACGATCACCGCGTTGGCGCTCACGTCGGACTCGGTGTCGTAGGCCGCCACGACGGACAATCCCATCGCGACCGTGGCGTGGTCGATGCGGGCGAACGTGCGCTCCTCCACCGCGCGCTGGTTCCACAAGCTGGCATAGACGCCCTTGATGGCACAGGCCACCGACTTCGGGGACACCTTCCGTTTGACCTCCCCGCCCGGATCGTCATCGATCTCGAAAGCGCAGGAGCCGTCGGGATTGTCCTGCTTGCTCACGGTGGCGGCGAAACTGTCGTGCAGGCCGGCGCCGTCGAAGTTCGGCACGTCCTCGGCGTTCGCGCTCGACCGGATCTTGATCTTCTTGACGTCCGGGAGCACCTCGTCCAGCTTCGCCCGCGACCGCCGCCAGATCGTCCGGCGGGATCGTCGCGTTCAGGAAAAGGGTCTGGACCCCGTAGACCCGCCTGGCCCGTTCCGCGCTGGACAGCGTGCCGGCCTTTTCCGCTGCCACAAAGGAATCCAGTTCCGCCTTGAGTGCCGCGTTGGCCGGGTGGTCGACCAGGTTTCGGTAGAACGACAGCGGCACTCCGAACCCGTCGGGGACCAGGTCGTAGCCGAACCGTCCGCTGGCCGACCCGGTGTCCTCCACCCGGCCCAACACCCGGCGGTGCGCCAGGAACCCGATGTTCGCGGCCTTGCTGCCGTACTTCCTGGCAAACCCCAGCGCGTCCGACGGCGAACCGGCGCCGATCTCGTCGTAGGAGCGCAGCTGCGTCTCCGGCTCCCAGACCAGCGGAATCCACGGCTTGTTGTTGCGCTCGGCCAGCCGGGCGGCCACCTCTTCGTCGGTCGACGGTTCCAGCAGGAAATCGTCGGCGCGCACCACGAAGTGCACGGGCCGGTCGGCGAACGGCGCCAACCGCTCGTTGTCCGGCCCGGCGTCTCGCAGCACCATGTTCGGTGTGCCGCGTTCCTTGGACTTCAGGTTGACGTGGGAGTTGCTGTCCTGCACCGCTTTGGTGGCAACTCCGGCCACCACCGACAGATCCAGCGGCAGTTCCTCGAACACCGGGATGTCCGCCGGTGTCAGCTCCGCGGCGGCGCCCGGGAAGATCCGCAGGTAGCCCCATGCCTCGCCCGCGTTCAGCGGTACGTACCGCACGGATCCCAGCACCCGGTCGATGGTGAGCAGCTCGATCCCGGCGGCCGCGAGGTCGTCGTTGACGGTGTCGACCGCCTGCTGTGTCCCGGTGGGGACGAACGCGAATCGGGCCCCTGCAATGGTGATCTTCTGGCGCACCAGGGTGATCAGGTCGATCACCCCGCGCCCGCTGACCACGTCCTGCGGGTAGAACTGCAGCGCGTACACCGGGTCACTCGCGCCGTCCAGGAAGTAGCTGTGGACCACGCCCGCCGCGTACCGTTTGGTGGGGCTGAAATACGTGACACGGTTGAATTCCTCCAGGCCTTCTGGAATATCCAGCACGGCGCGCGCGAAGAAATAGTGGTACTTGGCGGAATCCGGAATCGCGCCGTCCTCGCTGAAGTTGCCGTTGACGAAGTACACCTCGCCCTGCGCGGGGTCCCGCAGATCCACCAGGAATTTCGCCACCCGGCCGTTCGCGATCAGATCACCCGCGGTGACCGACAGCGCGATGAAGTCCGCCGCATCGCGAATGTCCCGGTGTGCCAGCGACGGCACGCCGTCCGCCGCGCGGGCACGTTTCCTCGCGGCCGGCGGGCGGGCGGACCGCAGGGCAGCGCCGAGCGCCAGCGATTCGGCCGCTGCCAGTTCTCGATCGCCCCGGGATACCGGCAGTGCCGAGAGAAAACCGAGCATCCAACAACCTCCAGCGCGTGTCAGCGAGAATCCCCCCGCTGGGTGATTCTGCGTGTCTCCCAGCTGGTGATCCCTGCCTGCAGATCCCTACCGGGAACCCTGACTCCCTGAGCCCAACGACTGAGCCCAACGAGCTGATTGTTGTCGGTTTTGTCGGGTACTGCCCGGCGAGCCCGTCGCGAGGTCGGGTCGATTGCGGACGCGCAGGGCCGAGAATGGTTGCGACATCGGCATTACGGTGGGTCCGGCGAGATCGGTGACGGTGTCGATCGGCAGGGGCGGCAAGCGTCACGCCCGGGAATTTTCTCGGGCCGCTGCTCCCTCCCCCCAGACGGAGCAGCAGCCCGAGCGGTAGCCCCCGCAACCATGTGTGAAGAGTCGGTGACCGCGGGCTCTGATACTCGCCGAACCCGGCGCACCGACCACTGGAGGTGGCGCCCCGATCGATCCGTGCCGACCACGGCACACCGACCCGGTCGATCGATCGCGCTCCCCCGCCACCGAGGCCCATCGAATGCTCGGGGACGCAGCGGCTTTCGTCTCGGCCGGCTGTTGTGCCCATGTCGACGTTCACCCGACGGACCGCAGTTCGCCGCAGCTTCGCGCCGGGCCGTTCGGCGTGTCCCGCACCTCGACGCAGACAGCCTGCGACGAGGTGCCGTCGGCGGTCCAGTCCAGTGGGCGGAATACGGTCGTGGCGCCGGCCGCCAGCACCGCCCGCCACGGCGCGGGCGCGGGTCCGTGGCGATCGACGCCGATCCACATGACGGACCGTCGCCGTCGGTCCGTGGTTGGTGGCAAGCAGCTCGGCTCCGCCGTCGTCGATGCGCAGTGAGATGCGCTGGCCGGCAACGATGATCAGTTCGTCAATGGTGTACCTGCGGATCCGCGGCAGGCGCGGATGCGCGCTGCCCGCAGCCTGGATCATGACGGCGAAGCGCTTGGCCGCGCCCGCTCCGGGCACCTCGATGCTGATGCCGCGGTAGGGCGTTCCGATGTGCTCGGCGGTCAACCGATCCGGCAGCGCGGTCGCCGGCGCGGTCACCCGGACCGCGCAGCCCGCCATCCAGACCGACCAGCAGTACACGTCACACCCGTCCGACGCGTCCTGGCCCGTTGCGCTGCCGCCACCGCAGGCCGGATCGGCATCGGCGCCGCCCGGTCCGAGCGTGCTGGCACCGACCTCGAAGCGCAGCCCGGCGTGCTCCCCCTGGCGCTGAACAGCTCCCCGCCCGGCAGCGCGCCCAACCGCGGAAGTCTGGCCAAGCTGTGCAGGCCCGGGATCCCCATCGGCGGGCAGCGTGCGGGCGCACGGTGGCGAGCGCCGCCGGCGGCGAGGCCGACACCCTGGTGGCGGTCGGCCCCGTCGGCACAGTCGGCACAGTTGGCACAGTCGGCTCAATCGGCACAGTCGCCACCGGCGCACCCAGCCGATGCCCGCCTTCGTCGGTCACCCGCACGACCTGCGCGGCCCCGGTGAGCAGCACCGTCGCGGCGTTGCTTCGCGTGGCTCCGGACGACGGCGAGCCGACGAGGTCAAACCACGGCTGACGGTCGCATCGCTCCGAACAGCCCCGGACTTGGCTGTGCAGGTTAGTGCCCTGCAGCACCTGCGCGCCGGACTCGGGGTGGTGGACGATGTGCCCGGACGCGAACGACTGCAGGAGGGCGCCGCTCGGGCCGCTTGTCGCGGGGCCGGTCGGCGGGCCGAGCGGTCCGGCGATGTCGTCGAGTTCTCGATAGCGCAGGTAGACCGGGCCACTGACAACCACCGGTTGCCCCGGATCCGGACCGGTCAGCACCAGCCCACGTTCGAAATAGGTCACCCGGCGGCCGATCAGCGACATGGTGTCGGCCACCGGGTTCCCGAGCCGTCGGTCGCGATCCCTTTCGACACACGCAGCCATATCGAGTTCGTCAGGCCCGGCATCCGGCGTGCCCAAAGGCGTTTCGCTCGCCAGCCAGGTATCCGCGTGATCGGCGTCGATCAGCACAGCGCCGATGTCAGCGGTGGCGACCGCGGTTCCGCGGCGGAAGGGTTGCAGCCAGCCGGTGCCGTCCGGAGTCCGGCGCGGCCCGCCGAGCGCCGCGCCGGCGCCCGCGCATTCGATGGCCGGGTGCCGGGCTATGGGCGTGCCGCCGACCCTCGGCACCAACCGGGTGATCCGGCCGGCCGCCGCGCCGGCGACGAACACAGTGCCGGCCTGCTGATCGACCGCCATGACGCGACTGCCGGCGGGCACCCGCGCGATGCCCACCACCGCGCGGCGCGCGACGTCGACCACCTCGACCTGATCATCGGGGGCGGCGCCGTCCGGAACGCTGCCGGGGTCAGCAGTGAACGGGCTGATGACGGCGGCGGTGGTCGTAGGGGTGGTGGCGGTGGTGGTGGTGTGTGGTGGTGCAGAACAGCAGCGTCGCACCGGCCGCACGCAGCAGGGTGAGAGCCGTCGGCACTCCTCCGGTACGAATCGGCTCACCGACTGCGCAGCCGGTGTCCCGGTCCAGCACCAGCACCCCTGGCGGGGTCCATCCCGCTGCGCCCGTGCCGACGAAGATCAGCCCGGAAGCGTAGTCGTAGCAGATGTCTCGTGGTTCCACCCCCGCCGGCAGATCGAGCGTCTCCACCGCGCCGGTGATCGGATCGACCACGGCCAACTCCGGCCGGCGGCACCCCGCCAGCCCTGCGAGCAGCGTGCCGTCCTGGTCGTCGACGACCAACCGGCCCGGCGCTGCCGGCAACTCGATCGTCTCGTCCGGTAGCGGCAGGATCCGGTCGGCGTCGATCACCAGGATCCGTCGGGACCGCGGATCGCCGACATAGACCCGCCGCAAAGTGTCGCTGGCGGTGACGCTCGGCGCGACGTGCTCGCGTCGGGACGCGCGCACTCCGGCGGACGCGTCGGGTGCCGGTCCGAGCCGGATCGCGGCACCGGGCGGGGAGTGGTCGCCATCCCTGCGCACATCGATGGGCACTACCGCGATGGGCACTACCGCGCCGCCACCCGCCGCCAGCAGGAACAGTCGTCCCCCGCCGTCCGTCGACACCGCGGCCAGGCCGACCGGTGCCGACCGCAGCGGGACCCGTCGCGCCACCGATGCCGTTGAAGAGGCGACGATGAGCAACTCAGCCGAGCGGCCACGGCCGGCCGGCGTTCGAGCCACCGTGGCGCAGGCCAGTCCGTCCACTGCCACCAGGCCGGTGACGCGCTGCGCTCGGCTTCCGCTGTTCGCCGCGCCGACCCGGCCGCCCTCCGATTCGCTTCGTTCACTGCTGTCCGACCCCCTGGGTCCAGCAATGCCCGGCCCGACGTCGTACGCCGCCAGCAGGACGTCGGGCGGAGGCGGGGTGCGGAACCCATCGGTCGTCATCGGCTCAGCATCGGTGCGGGGTGGTCGCCTGGCCTCCGTGCCGGGTACGGAACCCGCGGTCCCGGCGGTACGGAGATCGCACCCGACGGCGACACGGGCCGACGTCCACCCGACGACCAACGTGAGCCGACACAGCGGTCTGTGCGTTTGCTGTGACGGCAGGTAGCGTCATGGACAGCATTCGACGGGGACGGGGTCCCGAACGCTCACCGCCACCAGGTGGCCGTCTCGCGCGCCTCGGCCCAGGTCCGGGTCGCCCGGGGAGGCCGTTGTCGTGGTGGATCTGGTGGCACGTGACGTGCAGCGGGACGCCGCGATCCGCAGCGTCCGGTTCTCCGCCGGCACGGTGATCGCGGGCGACGCCGGCGTCGGGAAGACGTCGCTGGCCAGCTCGGTGGCCGATGTGCTGGCCGAACGCGGGGTCCCGGTGGTGCGGGTGCTGGCCACCGCTGCCGGACGGTCCATCCCGTTCGCCGCTCTCGGCCCGCTGCTGCCGGTCGATTCGACCGACTTCCACCCGGCCCTGGTGCCGGGGATGGTGCTGCGCAGGCTGGGTGAGCTGTCACCCAGGGCCAAGCCGCTGCTGCTGGTCGACGACGCGCAGCTGCTGGACGACCATTCGGCGGCGGCGCTGCTCAGCGTGGTGCATCAGCAGGGCGCTCGCGCACTGGTGACGGTCCGGCTCGGCGGCCGACCACCGGACGCGGTGACGGCCCTGTGGAAGGACGGCCTGCTCGACCGGATCGACCTGCAGCCGTTCGACCTGGCCGGCGCGGGCGACCTGCTGCGGTCGCGGCTGGGCGGTGAGGTCGCCACGGTCACCATCGGGTCGTTGTGGGAGCACAGCCAGGGGAATCCGCTGTACCTGACGGAACTGGTCAGATTCGGGGTGGCCACCGGCCGGCTGTCGGAGGTTGGTGGGGTGTGGTGGTGGCCGGGCGACACGGAGGTGCCACCGAGGCTCGGGGAACTGTTGCATCGCAGGATCGAGGACGTCACCCCGCCGGGGCCGAGGCACGCGACGTACTGGCCCTTGGCGAGCCGTTGCCGTACGACACGTTGGCCGCCGTCGTGTCGGCCGAAGCCATCATGGAGCTGGACGAGCTGGGCATCGTCACCAGTGACGCCAGTGGCGGGATCGTCCGGCTCCGCTTTTCGCATCCGCTGCTGTTCGCGGTGGCCGCACGCCGGTTGAGTCCGGCGCGTCGCCGGGCACTGGCCGGGCGCCTGCTCAGCGCACCCGCGGACCACGTCGACCTGCTCCGCCGGGCCGCCTGGCAGGAGGCGTCCGGTGGACGGCCCGATGTCGATCTGCTGGTCCGCGCCTCGAGGTCGCTGATCGTCACCGACCCGCGCACCGCCATCCGGTTCGCCGAGCGGGCCGTCGGCTATGACGACGGCCCGTCCGCCGCGGTGACCCTCGCCGACGCCCAGGCCGAGGCCGGGCGCCCGGAAGATGCCCGCACCTCGCTGGCCGTCGCGGCCGCCAGGGTCCGCGGCCCGCAGGATCAGGCGATGGTCGGCCTCAGCGAGGCCGGTCTGACGTTGTGGTCGCTCCGCCGCCCCGACGAGGCGATCGCAATTCTGTCCCGGCTGGAAAGCAGCGTGCCCGCCGAGGTGGCGACCGAGGCGCGATCGGCCCGGGCGTTGCTCACCCTGTTCGCCGCCCAGCCCGCGGCGGCCGGCCGGATCGCCGACGACATGCTCGCCGGCGAACTGCCGCCCAACGCCCGGCGGCGCTGCCTGATGGTCCGGGTGGCCGCGCTCACCCTCGGCGACAAGCCCGATCAGGCCCGCACCGCCGGCGCCGACCTGGCGCAGCTGCTGAGAACGCATCCAACGCCGCCCTCGGCGCGCAGCATGTCGACCGCGATCGCCGCCACCGCCGAGCTTTTCGGCAACCGGGCCGGTGAGCTGCCCAGGGCCGCCGGCAGCACCGGTCGCTGGCCCGCGCCACGGGAATCCATGACCGTCGCGGCACCGGACGGCGATTCCTCGCCGTTGCCCGGGCCGGTCTGGCCGCTGCTCGAGGGGGTGCGCCACCACCTGGCCGGCGACTACGACGCCGCGGCCGTGGCGCTGCGCGAGGCCGCCGTCCAGCAACGTGCCGGTGAGGGCTTGTTCCGGTCCGAGGCGACCGGCGGCCTTGCGGTCGTGCTGGTCGAGACCGGCCGTCTGGCGGAGGCACGAAAAGTGCTGGCGGACAACGGCCCTGACGATGTCGCGGTGATCCCCGGGATGCTCGGCTGGGCGCAATCGTGGCTGCTGGCCGGCTCTGGCCGGTCCGCGGCGGCCGCCGAGCTGGCCATCCAGACAGCCAGGGAGACCGCCGCCGCCGGTGCGATCAACTCGGCGTTCTGGTACCTGGCCGACGCCGCGCGGTTCGGCGGCACCCAGCAGGCCGCCGACGTCGCCGAGAGCCTGGCCGAGCTCGTCGGTTCGGACATCACGGCCGCGAGGCTGGCCGGGATCCGGGCCCGCGCGGCGAACCGGCCGGAGCCCCTGGCCGCGGCGGCGGAGGCGCACGTGGCGGTCGGCATGTTCGGCCACGCCGCGGAGTTGGCCGACCTCGCCGTCCAGCGAGCGGAGCGGGCGAAGGGCCGCGGCGCCGACGCCGCCGCGGCCAGGGCAGGCGCGGTGGCTGCGCTGGCCCGCAGGACGCTGGGCAGCACCGGGGCGCGCGGTGCCGAACTGCCCGAGCAGCTCACCCGGCGGGAGTCCGAGATCGCCCAGCTGGCGGCACAGGGCATGCGCGACAAGGACATCGCCGACGAGCTCGTGCTGTCGGTGCGCACGGTGGAAAGTCACCTGGCGACCGCGTACCGCAAGCTGGGTATCGCGTCACGCAGGGAATTGGTGGACGCCCTCGCCGGTCGACCACTCAGTCAACAACATGGTCAACCGCACAGCTGACCGCACAGTCCGCCACCCGCCCCGACTCAGCCGGGATCGACGCCGTAGATCCGGCGGTATTCCTTGCTGAACGCACTGCGGCCGACAAGCGTCCACAGCATCCGCACCGGCAGCGGCATGCTCGCCAGGAACTCCCGACCGCGATCAGGTGTGTTGGCCTGCAACAGGAATCCCAGGTAGACCAGCTGGCGGCGCTTGGGCATACCGGCTCGTCCCCGCTCGTTGAGTGCTTCCCACTCGGGTACCGTCATCACCTGCTCGACGAGCGGGAGCACCAGGTTCTCCTCGTCCGCGAGATGCTCGTCGAGACCGGCGGCGAGTTCGGTCAGCGCGCACGCCAACTCCTCTCGGCACGCCGGGTCGGCGGACGCGACGAAATCCCGCCCCAAGACGCCGGTCTGCTGGTAGATCTCGGCAATCCGCTCGTGCTGCTCCTCCATCCGCAGGATCAGCGCACCGTCCAGCGGGGCACGCTCCAGCAGCAGCGGCCACATCAGGTCGTCCTCGCCGCTGTGATGATGGTGCAGCATCGCGGTGAGCTCGTCGACGAACCCGACAACCGTTCCGGCCCTGTCGGTATCGCCGTCCGGCACGCCGCGGACCAGTCCGGGCAACGCATGGAACTGCCGGCGGAAGCAGTTGTGCACGAAGATCATTTCGAAGGTGTCTGGGCGTGCGCTGACGTCGGCGGTCATGCCGGCCTCCTCGGTACGGCGCCGGTGCCGGCGCGGGGTGCTGGTGGACCCGCTCAGGGTGTCCTCTGGGGTTAGCAGCGGGTTAGCGGCCCACTTGTGGCCGACTTGCGCCGGCGGAAGTCGATCTCCAGGAAGGGCTCGAAACGGCGGGCCTCCGCCGGTTACGCTGCGCCCCATCATGGTGCGCGTCAGAGTGCTCGGAGCCCTGGAGGCGACCGTCGACGGCGACGGCAGCGAGGTCGTCGCGGACCTCGGCGGACCGCGACAACGCGCCGTTCTTGCGCTGCTGCTGGTCGGCCGCGGCGAGGTGGTCTCGGTGGATCGTCTCGTCGAGGACCTGTGGAATTCCGAGCCGCCACCGCGGGCCATCGGCGCGCTGCAGGCGTACGTCTCGCACCTGCGCAAGGCGCTGGAACCGGGCCGGGCGCCGCGAACTCCGGCCACGGTCCTGGTCAGCGAGCCGCCCGGCTACGCCGTCCGACTGCCCGCCGACGCCGTGGATGCCTGGCGTTTCGAGGCGATGGTGCGGGCGGCCGCCGCCACCGACAACCCGGAGGATGCGCGCACCATCCTGGAACAGGCATTGGCGCTCTGGCGCGGTCCGGCGTACGCCGAGGCCGCAGGCGAACCATGGGCGGTGGCCGAGGCCGCCCGGCTCGAGGGCCTGCGCCTGGTCGCCCGCGAGCGGTGGTGCGCCGCGGTGCTGCGCACCGGTGCGGCGGCCGACGCGGTGCTCGCCGCCGAGGTCCTGACCCGGGAGCACCCGCTGCGCGAGGAGGGCTGGCGGCTGCTGGCGCTCGCGCTGTATGCCAGTGGACGGCAGTCCGACGCGCTCGGCGCGCTCCGCCGGGCCCGGGAGATCCTCGCCGAGGAAATGGGTTTGGATCCGGGGCCGGTGCTGGCGCAGCTGGAGTCGGATGTGCTGAACCAGCAGTTGATCATCGAGCGGGCGCCGCTAGCCACGGCGACGCCCGGTCCGGTGGTGGGTCCTGACCTGACCGGCCCTGCCCTCACGGTGCCAGTTGCGACCGCTCAGATACCGACGGTGCCGGTAGGGACGGTGCCGGTAGGGACGGTGCCGCTCGCGACAGTGCCGGCCGTGACGGTTCCGGCCGGCTCGACCGGCACGTCCACCGCGAGTGGGACGCGAACCTCACCAACCGGTGCGTCGACCCCGGACCCGCCGGCACCGACCGGCCCGCCCTCGGACGGCGAGGCGCCTGCCGGGCCCTTGCGTACCGGATCCTTGCGTGCCGGATCTTTGCCTGCCGGGTCCGTCGTCCTGCCGGGTCCCTGCCTGCCGGGTCACCTGCCTGCCGGGTCACTGCCTGCCGGGTCAGCGATGACCGACCCGGCACCCGCGAGGACCCCGGGCCGCCCGCCGACCGGCGGCGAGTTCGTCGGCAGGGACGCCGAGTTGAACGCGCTGCACGCCGCCGCCGGCGAGGCGGTCGAGCACTCCGCGCTCCGGGTCGCGCTGCTGGCCGGTGACCCCGGCGCGGGGAAGACGACCATCCTCGACCGGCTGAGCCGAGATCTGGGCCGGCTGGGCTGGCGGGTCGCGGTCGGTCGCTGCCCGGAGGCCGCGGGCGCGCCGCCGGCCTGGGCCTGGGTGGAAACTCTGCGCATCCTCACCGCTCGACGTCGACCCCGGTCCGCTGACGCCGGCGTTGGCGCCGCTGCTCGACGAACGGATCGCCACCGCTCAACAATCGGACGCCTCCTTCGGCCGATTCCTGTTGCAGCGGGCGGTGGCCGGCTACCTGACGACGGCCGCGCACCAGCGACCACTGGCGATCGTGCTGGACGACCTGCACCGCGCGGACACCGAAACACTCGCGCTGCTCGGCGGTCTCGCCGACACGGTGACGGGTGTGCCGTTGCTGATCATCGGCTCCTACCGGCCGTCCGAGGTCGATGGCGAGCTTCGCGACACGCTGGCCGGGCTGGCGGGGCGGGCGCCGGTCCGGTTGTTGCTCGGCGGGCTCGAGCCCGAGCAGTCCGCCCGGCTGATCCGCACTGTGGCCGGGGTGCAGCCGGACGAGGCGACGCTGGCCGCGATCACCGACCGCACCGGCGGAAACCCGTTCTACCTGGTCGAGAGCGCGCGGCTGCTGGGCAGCGAGGGCACCTTGGTGGCGATCTCCCGGGTACCCGAAGGCGTCCGGGACGTGCTGCGCCGGCGGCTTGCCCGGCTGCCCGAGGTGTCGGTGTCGGTGCTGCGACTGGCCGCGGTGATCGGCCGGGACGTGGACGTGGACGTGTTGGTGCAGGCCGCCGAGGTCGACGAGGAGACCGTGATCGACGCGCTCGAGGTCGGCGTGCTGGCCGGGCTGCTGACCGAACCGGCGCCCGGGTCGGTGCGGTTCGCACACGTCCTGGTCCGTGACACGCTGTACGGCGACGTGCCGAGGGTGCGGCTCAGCCGCTGGCACGCCCGGGTGGCGGCCGCGTTGACCTCCGTCCGGCCCGGCGACGCGGCCGCGCTGGCGTACCACTATCACCAGGCGGGGACCCCGACGACCGCCAGGCAGGCTGTCGATGCCGATGTGCTGGCCGCGGAACAGGCCGTCTCCCGGTACGCGCACGACGCCGCCGTCGAGCTGTACGCCCAGGCACTGGCCGACCTCGACCGGGTACCGCCGCCCGCCCCCGGCGACACGGCGGCGGCTGACCTGGTGTTGACCGAGCGAGTGCGGCTGCTGGCCCGCCTGAGCCGGTCGCAGCTCACCGCCGGTGCCGGTATCGACGCGCTGGACAGCCGCGTCCGGGCGCTGCGGCTCGCCGACGAGGCCGGCCGGGACGACCTGGTCGTGCGGGTGCTGACCGCCTGGGACCTGCCCACCCCGTGGCTGAACCGGCAGTACGGCTCGATCGACTCGTTCGTCACCTCGCTGATCGAGAGGTGCTTGGCCACCGAGGATCTCGATGATTCCACCCGCTGCCGGCTGCTCTGCGCGCTGGTCGCGGAGATCAGCGGAGAAGATCACCAGCGGGCGCTGGAGGCGGCCGCAGAGGCCGAGCCGCTGGCCCGGCGGGTCGGCGATCCGGTGCTCATCGGGCTCGCGCTGCACGCGCTCAGCGGGGTGATCCTCGCCGACCTGGAACCGGACCGCCGGCAGGATGATCGCCGAGGAGCTGATCGAGATCGGCGGGCTTCCGGGGCTCGCGGTTTTCGCGCTGATCGGCCACCTGGGGGCCGCCCAGGTCGCCGGCGCGCGGGTCGATCTGCAGGCGGCCGCCGAGCAGACCGAGCGGGCCGGGGCGCTGGTCGAGCGGTACCGCTGGCGGCAGTCCAGGGCCATCGTCACGATGAACCGCGGGATGCTGGCGCACATCGCCGGCGACCTCGAGGCGGCCGAGCGGCTCTACGCGCAGGGTGGGGAGCTGATCCGGCAGAGCCGGGCGGTGGACGCCGACGGCATCATCGCCGTCGCCTGGATGACCTTGCGCATCACCCAGGGGAGGGTGGGCGAGCTGGAGTCCACCATCCGCGGCACTGGCTCCGCCACCGATGTCGTGCACGACCTGCTGGCCTTGTCCCTGGCCGCGCAGGGCCGGCTCGCCGAGGCGCGGGACCTGCGCCGACACATTCGGCCGGTGCGGCGCGACTTCTTCCGTTCCCTGTTTCTCACCATGCGGGCGATGACCGTGACCGCGCTGTCCGAAGCATCGGAAGCCGCCGCCGTGTACGAGGAGCTGCTGGACTACGCCGGTCAGATCGGCGGCGTCGGGGGCAGCGCTTTCGCGCTCGGGCCGGTCGACACCGCGCTCGGCGACCTGGCACTGCTGCTGGGCCGGCGCGACGCGGCCGCCATGCATTACGCCGCCGGGCTGGAACTGGCCCGGCGCTGCGGCTCCGCTCCCTGGACGACCGCCGCGCAGCAGAAGCTGGAGCAGCTCGCGGTTGCCTCCTGAATGCTGGCTGCTCACCGAGTACCGCGCCGGCCGGCCGAGCGTCACCTCCGACGCCCGGTGCGCCAACTGCCGGGCTGGGCTGCGCGACCCTCAACTCGGCTCCGGTTTTCACCTCTCAGCGCCGGAAAGTGTTGGCGCTTGGTGGTGAAAACCGGCGCCCTGTGGTGGACGGACGGGAGCTCAGTCGGCAACGCCACAGGCGCAGCGGGGCCCCGCGCTCGAATGGCGGATCTTGCGGGACCGGGAAAACCAGGCAGTGATTCACCGGAAGCGGCCTAACCTGTGAACGTGCGGCTGCTCGAGCGGGACGCTGAATTGACAGCGTTGGGCTCGCATTGGGCCGAGGCGCTGACCGGACGCGGGCGCTGGGTTTTTCTCAGCGGCGAGGGCGGTGCCGGCAAGACGTCGCTCGCACTCGAGTTCTCCCGCCGGGTGGCGGGACGGGCCCGAATCCTCACCGGCGCCTGTGACGCCGGGGCCACTCCCCGGGCGCTGGGACCGCTGATCGACGTGGCGGACGAGTTGGGGGTGCGCCCCGAACTGGACGGCCCCGATGTCCGCCGCGCATCGCTGTTCCCAGCCGTCCGAGCGGCGTTGGGTCGATCACCGACAGTGCTGCTGCTCGAGGACGTCCACTGGGCCGACGAGGCCACCCTGGATCTCGTGCGGTACCTCGGTCGGCGGATGGATGGCCTACCGGTACTGGTGGTCGCGACGCTCCGGGACGACGAGGTCGGGCGCACCCACCCACTGGCGAGCGTCATGGGCGATCTTGCGACGACCACCGGCGTCAGCCGGATCCAGCTACCGCCGCTGACCGCGGGAGCAGTGGCCGAGTTGGCCCGGGAGTCGGACCGCGACGTGGACGCGGCGGCGCTGCATCGCAAGACCGGCGGCAACCCGTTCTTCATCACCGAGGTGCTCGCCGCCGGCACCGACCAGCTGCCCAGCACCGTTCGCGACGCCGTGGTGGCTCGCGCGTCGCGGCTGTCCGTGGGCGCGCGCCGGGTGCTGGACGCCGCCGCAATCATTGGCCCCAGCGCCGAGATCGCCTTGGTGCGAAGGGTTTCCGGCGAGCCATCGGTGTCGTTGGACGAGTGCGTTGAGGGCGGGGTGCTGCTGGACCGGGGAGCGTCGATCGCGTTTCGGCACGAACTGGCCCGTCAGGCGATACTCGACGCGCTCCCGCCCGGCGGGCGCGTCGACCTCCACCGCCGGGTACTCATCCGGCTGATCGCGGCCGGCAGCACCGACCACCGGCGGCTCGCGCAACACGCGGTCGCTTGCGGCGAGGCCGGAGCCATCGCTGTCCATGCCCCGCGAGCAGCGGAGCTGGCGACCCGGTTGGGTTCCCATCGGGAGGCAGCGACTCATCTGCGAACGGCACTGCGATACGGCGAGTCGATACCGTCCGCCGACCGGGCCGGATTGCTGGAGCGGCTGTCCTACGAGTGCTACCTGACCTCGCACCCTGCCGAGGCGCTCGAGGCCCGCCAGCATGCCGCCGCCCTGCGCGAGGCCGGCGGTGACCAGCGCCGACTGGGCGTCGATCAGCGGTGGCTGTCCCGGCTGTCATGGATGGTCGGCCGTAACGCCGACGCCGGCCGGTACGCCGCGGCCGCCGTCCGCACGCTGGAACCGCTCGGGCCGGGAGCCGACCTGGCGATGGCCTACAGCAACGTGTCGCATCTGCAGGCGCTCGGCGGTTCGACCGCCGAGGCGCTGGTCTGGGGGCGGCGGGCGGTTGACGCGGCACAGCGGGCGGGTGACCGCGGGGTCGAGGCGCACGCGCTGAACAACGTCGGAACGGCACTGCTGCGCCGGGGCGATCTCGTCGCAGGAACCGAGAGTCTCCGCCAGTCACTCGACATCGCCCTGGCCGATGGCCTCGAGGAGCACGCCGCCCGTGCCTGGAGCAACATCGGAGCCCTGCAGGCGGCCAAACGCATGCTGAGCGACGCCGAACGTACCCTGCGCACCGGACTGGCCTACTGCGCCGAGCGCGACCTCGAATCGTCGCGGCTGATGATGCAGGCGTGGCTGGCCGGAGTGTGCCTGGAGAAAGGCAACACCGACGAGGGGGTGCGCCTGGCTGCGGCTGTCCTGCGTCATCCCGAGCCGTCGCTGGTCAGCCGGATCCCCGCACTGCTCGCCACCGGCCTGGCTGCGGTTCGCCGCGGCGACCCGGCGGTGGAGGAGGAACTCACCGGATTGGACGCGTTGGCCCGCGGTACGGCGGAGCCGCTGCGGTTGCTGCCGTTGACGCTGTTGCTGGCCGAGGCGGCGTGGACCGCGGGGCGAACCGCCGACATCGTCGGACTCACCGACGAGGTGTGGTCGGCCTGCGCCGGCTCATGGGAGCCGTGGATCGTCGCCGAATTGGCCTGGTGGCGAGCACTGGGCGGGGCGGATGACGACGTCCCGTTCACGCTGCCCGCCCCGTTTGCACTGATGCGTGCCGGGCGCGCGCGCGAGGCCAGCGAGGCGTGGGCGGAGATCGGCAGGCCGTTCTGGGCTGCGCTGGCGCTGGCCGCGGGCGGCCCGACCGACACCTCCGAGGCCGTGGCGGGGTTGCTCCGGCTCGGCGCCCCGGCCAGCGCCCAGGCCGTCCGACGCGACCTGGCCCTGCGCGGGCTGCCGGTGCCGCGCGGTCCGCGCGGCACGGCACGCGTCAACGCGGCCGGACTCACCGCCCGCCAGCTGGAGATCCTGCGGTACCTCGTCGACGGCCTGTCCGACGCCGAGATCGCCGCACGACTCACGCTGTCGCAGCGAACGGTCGGCCACCATGTCTCGGCGGTGCTCCGCAAGCTCGACGTGCCGTCACGGTCCCGGGCCGCCGCGGCCGCCCACCAGATACTCCGCTCGGCATAGCCGGCGGAACGGACCAGCCGAGCCCGCGAAGAAAGTCGGCGACCGACAGCGTGCGAACTGAGGTGGCCGGCTGACCGCTGGACCTCCGCCAGCGAACTGAGTCGACCGGCCCACCCCCGCCAGAGAAGTGAGTCGACCAGCCCACACCGCGACCCTCCGCCAGCGAACTGAGTCGACCTGCCCACCCCCGCGACCTCCGCCAGCAAACTGAGTCACCCAGCAGCCCCATCAACTCACGCGAGTGAGTCGACCAGCCGACCCCCGCGACCGCCGGGCCGCGATCTGGGGTCGCCAACTTAGGCAGAACTCCCGATGTGACGCGGGCGGCTGGGCGCTTTCCTGGGGTAGTCAGCCACACCAGCTCTCGGAGGGGAAGTTCCATGCCATTCCTCATGGACGTGCACACGGGCGACTCGCTCACCCGGCGCGATGTCCCGCACGCCCAGTCCACCAACGTCCGCGGTCGCGACGTGCGTCACCGCGTGCACTATCTGCGCTACTGGCTCGACGAGGCCCGCGGAAAGATCTTCTGCCTGGTCGACGCACCGTCCACCGCCGCCGGAACCGGCGGCCAGCGCAGGGCCTACAGCCTGCTGGCGAAGGAGATCGCCACCGACCCGGCTCACCCGGCCCGGTTCGACACATCGGAGATCTACCGGATCCACGACGCCAAATGATCGCCCGACCAGCACCGCGATCAGCACAGCATCACAGCCGTTCCTGGCCGGCAGAACGGTCCACCGCACGTCAACACTCACCAGCAAAATTCGGGGGAATCCAATGAACAACCACCCACTGCCGCGGCGCAGGTCGCTGCTTGCCACCGGGAGCGTCATCGGTATGGCATGTGCCGGAATGCTTTTCGCGCTACCGGCCAATGCCGCCACCACCATCAGCTTCAACAACGGCGTGCTGAAGATCGTCGGCGACGCGACGAACAACAGCTTCACCGTTGGCCGCACACCCGCAGGTGTCATCACGCTGAACGGCGCCACAGTGGTGGGCGGTGCGGCGACGGTTTCCAACGTCTCCGTCGTCCACCTGGAGGGCGGCGCCGGCAACGACATCCTGCGGTTCGACGAAGCCAATGGCCCCATGCCCAGAGGCGAATTCCTCGGCGGTGACGGACGCGACGCCTTCAAGGGCGGATCGGCGAACGACACCATCGTCGGCGGAGCCGGGATCGATCGTGGAACCG
This sequence comes from uncultured Actinomycetota bacterium, assembly GCA_963709895.1. Taxonomy (GTDB): domain Bacteria; phylum Actinomycetota; class Actinomycetes; order Mycobacteriales; family Nakamurellaceae; genus Nakamurella. The sequence goes on from CAVPYD010000031.1 coordinate 754,148, forward strand.
GCGGACCCGGCGACGACACCGTCAGCCTTGGCGCCGACGCCGACGAGTTCACCTGGAACGTCGGCGACGGCAACGACCACGTCGACGGAGACGCCGGCCAGGACACCCTGATCTTCAACGGGAACAACGACGTCTTCGAATCGGTGACCCTCGGCCACTACCGCGGCGGACCACGGTTCTCGATCTCCCGGTTCCTGGCGCAGAGCGTGATCGAGGAGGTGGACACCAGCGGCGTCGAACTGGTGAAGGCCAACCTGGCCGGCGGCGTTGACAACGTCGGCGTGAGCAATCTGTTCGGCACCGGCGTCGCGGTCGTCCGGCTCGACCTCGGCCCAGGCCACCGACGACAGCGCCGGCGGAGGGCCGTTCTTCCAGGATGTTTCGCTGTTCGGCACGGACGGTCCTGATCGGATCCGGGTCGGCGGCAGGCCGACCGAAGGGGTCACCGTCAGCGGGACGGGCGCGGCCGTGCTGATAAGGGGCGCGACATGCTGTTGATGTCTTCGGAAAGGGTGGCAATGACATCATCGACGCCGGGACGCTGGTGGCAGGCACCGTGGGCACTCTCCGGGAATTCGGCGCTGCTTCCTTCGGCCCCGTCGAGAGCGACATCCTGATCGGCCACCCGGGCAACGACCTGCTGCGCGGCGGCCGGGGCAACGACCGACTCGAAGGCAGGGGCGGTGTCGACGTCCTGGAGGGTGGCGGCGGTAACGACGTGATCATCCCGTAGCAGCCTTCGCGAGAAGTAGTGGGGCCGGCCGCTTCGGGGGCCGGCCCCGCTTTCTCCGTGTCAACAACTCGGTCGGAGGACGACCCGGCGAACGCCACCGCTCATGATCAGGTCGTCATCGGCCAGGTCCGTCATTGGTCAAGGCATCACCGCCAGGTCGTCATCGCCAGGTCGTCATCGCCGATCGGTCGTCGATCGGCCAGGTCGTCATCGGCCACGTCGTCATCGGTCAGACGTTCACCGCCCGGCGGCGGACTCGTACTTCCGCACCGACAGCGGAACGAAGATCACCAGGATCCCGACGATCCAGATCAGCGAATACACCACCGGGTGCTGCAACGGCCAGACGTCCGGCGGCGGGAGTGCGGGACTGGTGTTGCCGAACAGTTCTCGCGCGGCGAGCGTCACGGACGAGACCGGGTTCCAGTCTGCGAACGCTTTGAGCGCCGGCGGGAAGTTGTTGGTCGGCACGAAGGTGTTCGCGATGAACGTGATCGGGAAGATGATGATGAACGACGCGTTCTGCACCACTTCCGGCGACTTGACCGACAACCCGACGAGAGCCATCAGCCAGGAGATCGCGTAAGCGAACAGCAGCAGCAAACCGAAGGCCGCCAGCGCCTCCAGCACCGACGTCCGGATTCGCCAGCCGACCAGCAGGCCGGTCACCGCCATCACGAAGACGGTGACCACGTTGTTGCCGACGTCAGCGTTGGTCCGCCCGACAAGTACTGCGGACCTGGCCATCGGCAGCGACCGGAATCTGTCGATCAAGCCTTTCTGCAGGTCCTCGGCCAGACTCGCGCCGGTGATGGTGCTGCCGAAAACGACCGTCTGGGTGAAGATCCCGGCCATCAGGAATTCCTTGTAGTCCACGCCGGGCAACGGGATCGCGCTGCCGAAAATGAACGCGAAGAGCAGCACGAACATGATCGGCGAGAGGGTCGCGAACACCAATAGCTCGGGAACCCGTTTGATCTTGAGCAAATTGCGCTTGGTGATGACAGCGCCGTCGCCGACGGCCTGGGCCAGGGTTGTCACTGATCCACTCCCTTCAGAGCGTGCCGGCCGGACGGGGCGGGTGGAGCGCCGTCGGACGAGCCACCATCGACGGCGCCATCGGACAAGGCACCACCGGACAAGGCCTTACCGGACGCGGCACCGTCGGACGAGGCACCACCGGACAAGCCACCGTCCGGCGCGCCATCTGCTGACCCGTCCTCCGAGGAGTGACCGGTGAGGATGAGGAACACGTCGTCAAGGTCCGGGCGCCGCAGACCGACATCGACCAACGTCACCCCGGAGTCGTCCAGCCGACGCAACGCGTCGCGGAGCACGTCCGCTCCGCCGCGGACCGGCAACGAGAGCGAGCGGGACTGCTCGTCGATCACCGGTTCGTCGACCCCGAGCGAAGCGACCCGCTCCCGCAGGATCGCCAGCTCCGCGACCTCGGACACGGTGAACTCCAGCCGGTGGCCGCCGACCTGGGACTTGAGCTGGTCGGCTGTCCCCCGGGCGATCACCTTGCCGTGGTCGATCACCACGATGCTGTCGGCCAGCCGATCTGCCTCCTCCAGGTACTGGGTGGTCAGCAGGATGGTCGTGCCCTCCGACACCAGCGACGCGATGAACTCCCACATCCCGATCCGGCTGCGCGGGTCGAGCCCGGTGGTCGGCTCATCCAGGAACAACACCCGCGGCCTGGCTATCAGCGAGGCAGCGATGTCCAGCCTGCGGCGCATCCCGCCGGAGTAGGTCTTGGCAATCCGGTTGGCCGCATCTGCCAGGTCGAACCGCTCCAGCAGGGTGGTGGCCCGCTGACGGGAATCCGACCTGGTCAGGTGGTACAGGCGCCCGATCATCTCGAGGTTTTCCTGGCCCGTCAGGTACTCGTCGACGGCCGCGTACTGACCGGTGAGCCCGATCATCGACCGCACCTCGTTCGGGTGCGCGATGACGTCCTTGCCGAAGATCCGGGCGGTCCCGGAGTCTGCCTTGAGCAGGGTGGACAGGATCCGGACGACGGTCGTCTTGCCGGCCCCGTTGGGGCCGAGCAGACCGAGCACCGTGCCCTCCGGGACGGCCAGGTCGACCCCGGCCAGCGCCGTTGTCTCCTTGAACTTCTTGACCAGTCCTTCGACTTCGACGGCGGCCATCATGCCTCCGATTCGTCGCGTCGGATCGGCGTCGCGCCGGCCCTTCTCGGTCGTTTCAGCATGTCGGGTGCCCTTTCATGGCTGAGCGTTCGCTGTTGGACATCTGGGGGAAATCTGGTGGAGACAGGACATCTGGGTGGGGCTGAGTACCGGTGACGAACCGCCTGCCTGAGAGCTGGCTGTGGACGAGGCAAGTACAGCACGGCCCCCCGACAATCAGGTCCGCGCCGGCCGCGCCGTAGGTGACCGGGCCGGCGAAGGACCGGATCACCACCAGCTACGACTGCGAGCGGGCGGCTTCCTCATCGCCCGGGCAGGATGTGCCGCATGGAATACCGCACCCTGGGCCGTAGCGGATGCGTCGTCTCGACCTTCGCGCTCGGCACCATGACCTTCGGCGCCGAGACCGACGAGGCCGGCTCGCGCGACCAACTCGACGCCTATGTCGAGGCCGGCGGCAATCTGGTCGACATCGCCGATGTCTACGCCGGCGGGATCTCCGAGGAGATCGTCGGGCGTTGGCTGGCGGCGCAGCCACCGCGCAAGCGCGACGCGGTGGTGCTGGCCACCAAGGGCCGCTTCCCGATGGGCGCCGACGTCAACGATGTCGGGCTGTCCCGCCGGCATCTGCAACAGGCATTGGACAACTCGCTGCGCCGGCTGGGCGTTGACTGCGTCGATCTGTACCAGGTGCACGCGTGGGACCCGCTGACCCCGCTGGCCGAAACACTGCGGGCACTGGACGACATGGTCAGGGCAGGCAAGGTTCGCTACATCGGGCTGTCCAACTTCACCGGCTGGCAGGTACAGAAGGCCGTGGCGGTCGCCGCGGAACACGGCCTCGAGCGGCCGGTCACCCTGCAGCCTCAGTACAACCTGCTGGTCCGCGAGCTGGAATGGGAGATCGTGCCGTCCTGCGAGGACGCCGGACTCGGGTTGCTGCCGTGGTCGCCGTTGGGCGGCGGGTGGCTCACCGGCAAGTACACCCGGCAGTCCCGTCCGACCGGCGCGACCCGGCTGGGCGAGAACCCGGAGCGCGGCGTCGAGGCGTACGACCGGCGGTCGGTCCAGGACCGGACCTGGGCGGTCGTCGACGCCGTCCGGCGCATCGCCGATCGGCGCGGTCTGACGATGGCCGAGGTGGCGCTGGCCTGGCTGGTCGACCGGCCGGCCGTGACGTCGGTGATCCTCGGTTCCCGCACGCTGGATCAGTTGCAGGGCAACCTGTCAGCGGCCGGGCTGCACCTGAACGCGGAGGAGAGCGCCGCCCTCGACGACGCCAGCGACCCGCAGCCCGCCGACTACCCCTATGGCGGTCCCGGCCGCGATCAGCGCAGCCGGGTGATCGGCGAGTAGCCGCCGGCTGTGACTGGGTGCTCAGCACCCTGCCGGCTACACCACCCGGACGACCAGATCCGCCCGCCCGGCGGTCGACTCGATGAGCTCGGCGTTGCGCTGGTCAGTGCCCAGCGCCCAGGCCCTGGCCTCCTCGGGGCTCTTGCCGAAGGCCTGGTGCCGCAGCACCAACCGGTGTTGCCGCACGTCGTCTGGCGGGGAGAGGAACCAGACCTCGTCCAGGCAGGACCGCGCCCGGGCCCACGCACCGTCGTCGATCAGCAGGTAGTTGCCCTCGGTCACCACCAGCGGCATCGACGGCGGCACCGGGATCGCGCAGCCGATGTCCTCCTCGATCTCCCGACGGAACTCCGGCGCGTAGACGGTCTCGGTCGCGCCCGGCCGGCCAGGCGCGAGCGCGGAGCGATGCAGGCGTTCGAGCAGGCTCGCATAACCCGCGGCGTCGAAGGTGTCGACCGCGCCCTTGCGGTCGCGTCGGCCCAGCTTTTCGAGGACGACATTGGCCAGGTGGAACCCGTCCATCGCCACCAGCACCGCCAGCTCCGGTCCAAGGGATTCGACCACATGCGCTGCGACAGTGGACTTTCCGGCGCCGGGCGCACCCACGATGCCCAGGATGTGCCGCTCGCCGGGCACCGCCAACTTCCGCGCGCGCTCGACCAGCTCGGACAGCGGTCGATGCGACGGCAGTTGGCGAACTCACGGTTGGTCCTGACCTGTTGACGGATGACGGGCAAGAGTGTGCTGTCCGGTGAGTGTGAGCGAACCGACCCCGGCCAGCCACTCGCGCGGGCCGACGATCGAGCAGCGCAGGGCCGCGACGGCCGCCGCGCCGGCGAGCCGCTCGGTCACCGACAGACCCGGGTCGGTCCGCAGGAAGGCATACGCGCCGTGCAGTGCGTCACCGGCGCCCAGGGTGTCGACGGCGGTCACCGCGGGCACCGCAACCGACCCGGACGCCTCGCCCTGCCACCATTGGATCGGCGCGCCGCCATGCGTGACGGCCACCAGCCGCGAGCTCACCGGGTCCCGACCAGGCGCGGAGCCGTCGCCCGCCGGAGTCAGGGAGAGCTGCCGCAGCACCGCCGCGGATTCCTCCGGGCCCGCCGCGCCGGGCCACCGGAAATCCGCCGAACAGATCACCTCATCGGCCATCGGTAGCAGCTCGGCCATCACCGGTTTCCACCGACCGGCGTCCACCAGCACGGGAATCCTGCGACCACCCGCCACCCCCGCGGCGGCCAGCGCCAGTGCCGGGTGATGCCCGTCGATCAGCACCAGGTCGACGCCGGACGCGAGGACGCGGTCGACCAGCGACTCGAGGTCCCCCGGCGCGGGCAGCGATCGATTCCCGGCGTCGGGGGAAACCACCGAGCGTTCTCCGCTGTGCTCGCTGACCGCGACGGCGGAGATCGCCGGCGGTTGGGGATCGTCGGGGGTGACGTCGACGGTCCGCACCCCGCGACCCGCCAGCTCGCCGGAAATGAAGCCCGCCAACGGATCCGACCCCAGCGCGGTGACCAGCACGGCCTGCCCGCCGAGCGCGGCGAACACCACAGCGGCGTTGGCTGCCGGTCCGCCGGCCGCGACGTCCTGCCGTACCGCGGTCACCTTCTCGTTGGGCCCTGGCACCCGCTGCACCCGGTGCACCACGTCCAGGGTGCTCAACCCGACGAAGACCCCGACGGGCCGGTGAGCGCTACGCCGGCCCGCCGAGTGGTCAGGACCCACCCGAACGTTCCAGTTCGGTGGGCTCGGCGGCACCGGTCATCAGCGCGACGACGTCGGACATCGATCGTTCGCTCGGCCGGACAACGGCCGCCCGCTGACCGAGCCGATGGACGTGGATGCGATCGGCCACCTCGAACACGTGCGGCATGTCGTGGCTGATCAACACGACCGGGATGCCCCGCTCCCGGATCTGCCGGATCAGGTCGACGACCATGCCGGACTCCTTGACGCCGAGCGCCGCGGTGGGCTCGTCCATGATGATCACGCGCTTGCCGAACGCCGCCGACCGCACCACGGCGACGCCCTGCCGCTGCCCGCCGGACAGCGTCTCCACCGCCTGGTTCACCGACTTGATCCCGATCTTCAGGTCAGCCAGGTGCGCCGATGACGCGGCCCGCATGGCCGGCATATCCAACCGGCGCAGCACCGTTCCCAAGAAGCCCTTCCGCCTGATCTCCCGCCCGAGGAACACGTTCGTCGCGATGTCCAGCGCCGGGATGACCGCCAGGTCCTGGTAAACCGTCTCGATGCCGTGCGCCCTGGCGTCCCTGGTGTTGTGGAAGGAGACCGGTTCGCCGTCCATCAGGATCTGCCCGCTGTCCGGGATCAGCGCCCCGGCCAGCGCCTTGATCAGCGTCGACTTACCGGCCCCGTTGTCGCCGATCACCGCCAGCACCTCGGCCGGCAGCAGATCGAAGTCGGCCCCGTTGATCGCGGTGACGTTGCCGTACCGCTTGACCAGCCCGCGGGCCTGCAGCACCGGAGCGATCACTGGTTCCTCCTACGGGCGAGCTGGTCCAGGGTGACCGCCAGGATCACCAGGATGCCGGTGGCGATGTTCTGGTAGAGGTTGTCCACCCCGGCCTGGGTCAGGCCGTTGCGCAGCACGCCGACGATCAGGGTGCCGACCAGGGTGCCCAGCACGCTGCCCCGGCCGCCGAACAGGCTGGTCCCGCCGATCACCACCGCGGTGATCGTCTCCAGGTTCGCGTTCTGATAGGCGTTCGGGTCGGCGTTGGGGATACGGCCGAGCGCGGCCCACGCGGCGAGCGCGGCGATCAGCCCGGTGAGGATGTAGACGCTCATCAACACCCGGCCGCTCTTGATGCCGGACAACCGCGCCGCTTCCGGGCTGCCGCCGACGGCGTACACGTGCCGACCACCCGCCGTCTGGGTGAGCGCGTACCAGGCGACCGCATACGCGCCGAGCATCACGACCACGCCATAGGTGGTGGTGAACGAACCGATCTTGAACGTGGTGCCGAGCAGGGTCAGCGGACCTTCGGCCACCGGGTAGGTGGCCGAACCGGCCAGCAACTGGGTCGCGGAATAGATGATGGTGTAGGTGCCCAGCGTGACGATGAACGGCGGCAATTTCAGCCACGTCACCAGCCCGCCGTTGACCGCGCCGAGAATGGCGCAGACCAGCAGCGCGGTCAGCAGCGCCACGAACGCGCCTGATGCCCCAGCGGTTTTCGCCATCACGATGGTGCCGAGCACCATGATCGCGCCGATGGACAGGTCGATACCGGCGGTCAGGATGATCATCGTCTGACCGACGGCCAGAATTCCGATCACCACCGATTGCTGCAGGATGAGCGACAGGTTCTGCGGCTTGAGGAACGTGTCCGTGATCAGGCTGAAGACCACGACGGCGATGATCAACGCGGCCAATGGTCCCAGCAGCGGTTGGCGCAGCACGCCGGCCAGGTTGAATCGTTGGGGGGCAGGGGCTTTGGGCATCGCCGGATCGTTGGGTCCGCTCATGACTCTCCTCCGGGTCCGGGCGCCGGATCAGCTGACAGCAACGACTCGGTCGGCCCGTCGCACGCACAAAGGGTAGTGAACACGGGGAAATCGGATGGTCGCCGGCCCCCGACGCCGGCCACCACCCGATTTCACCGCTGCTCAATGGTGCTGAGAAGCTCTCAGCCCCAGCAGTTCTCGGCGCCCCAGGTGGTGTCCTGCGACTCCACGCCGGCGGCGGGCTTGTCCGTGATCAATTGCGAACCGGTGTTGTTGAATCCGCTCGGCTTGGTTCCGGAGTTCGCGTATTCGACGACTGCGTCGACACCCTCCTGCGCCATCTTCTTCGGGAACTGCATGACGGTGGCGCCGATGATGCCGGATTTGACGTTGGCCACCCCGGTGCAGCTGCCGTCGATGGAGCCGATGGTGATCTGGTCGGTCAGGCCGGCCGACTTGATGGCCTGGTAGCCACCGGCCGCCGCCGGCTCATTGATCGTGTAGAGCGCATTCGCGTCCGGGGCGCGCTGCAGCAGGTTCTCCATCGCGGCCTGCGCCTTGGTCTGGTCTCCGTTCGTGTTCTCCATGCCGAGGATCTCCGGGCTGTCGTTGGTCAGCCCCATCCCGGTGAGAAAGCCGTCGTGGCGGAAGGTGTCGACGGTCCCGCCGGGCGTGCCGTCCAGCATCAGCACCTTCGGCGCCGTCGAGCCGAGTGTCGCCTTCACCCACTGGCCCTGCAGCTCGCCGGCCTTGGTGTTGTCCGTGGCGAACGTGGCGTCGACCGCGTCGGCCGGATCGGTGGCGGTGTCCAACGCGATGACGATGACGCCGGCGTCACGCGCCTGCTTGATGGCCGTCAGAATGCCGGACGACGAGTTCGGCGTGATCAGGATTCCGTTGACGCCCTGGCTGACCAGATTCTCGATGGCCGCGACCTGGCCTTCGTTGTCGCCGTCGAACTTGCCCGCCAGTGCGATGAGCTCGGCACCCTTGGCATCGGCCTCCTCCTTCGCGGTTTCGCGCATCTTCACGAAGAACGGGTTCGAGTCGGTCTTGGTGACCAGGCCGATCTTGACTCCCGAGGCGTTGGCGCTGGCCGGCGCGGACCCCGAACCGGCGGCAGTGTCGGATGCGGACCCGGCGGCCGAACTCGCTGCGCTGGACGCGGCACTGGTGCTGCTCGCTGCGGAACCGGACGAACCACCGCATGCTGAGGTGGCAAGCAATGCCGCGCCGAGGGTCGCGGCGGCGATCGGGCGGATCCAGCGGCGGGAGAGTCGTGAAGAGGTGGGTGACAGGAACGACATATCGACTCCTTTGGCGATACACGCGGAGCTAACTAGCCCGACCGATCTAACGTATTGTTAGGCAAGCGCTTGCGCAACCGCTTGAATCACTTGATCGATGAGGAAGTGGCCAAAGTGGGCCGATCCAGACAAACGACCATGTCGGACGTCGCGCGCATCGCGGGTGTCTCCACCTCCACCGTCTCTCACGTGGTGAACCACACGCGGACCGTGGACCCGAACACCGAGCAGCAGGTCAGAGACGCCATCGCGCAACTCGGCTACCGCCCGAACACCGTCGCCCGCGCGCTGGCCACCTCCCGCACGATGAACATCGGGCTCTGCCTGCCGATCACCGCCAATCCCACCTTCGTGGTGCTGGTCGACGTCATCGAACGTCGGCTGACGGCGGCCGGGTATCACCTCATGCTGCACGACACGCGTGACGACATCGCCGTGCAGGCAAGGATTGTCCGGCAGTTGCTGGACCTACAGGCGGACGGGATCATCCTGGCTCCGGCACCCGATCCCGCGCTGACCGACGCTGTGCTTGACGACTCGGAGCTGACCGACGCCATCGTCGCCGACTCTGTTCTGGCCGACTCGGTCCGGGACAACCCAGTCAGTACCGACTCTTTTGATGCCGGCTCCCTTGGTGCCGACTCTGCTCCGACCGATACTGATCCGCCTGACGGTGTTCCTGCCGACTCTGTTCCTGCCGACTTTCGTTCAGCCGCACGGTGTGCTGGTTGACCGTTTTCCGGCTGACCGTGGACTCGCCGCCGACATGCCGAGCGCTGCGCCGCCCGGAGCCGCCCGGGGCCGGTCTGCGGTGATCGGACCGGCGTCCGACGCCGGTGCCATCCGCACCGCGATCGACGCGCACACGCCGTTGGTCTTGGTGGACCGCTTCGCGCCCGCGAATTGCGACCAGGTGGCCTCCGACGGCATCGAACCGATGCGGGCGCTGACCGCGCATCTTGCGGCCAACGGTCACCGCCGGATCGCGGTGGTCGCCGGACTGGCCGGCATCGGCACGTCGGTGGAACGGCTGCAGGGCTACCGGGACGTGGTGGCGGCGCGGGGTCTGGACACCGATCCCGCGTTGGTGATTCCCGGCGAATCCGACCTGGAGATCACCCGGGCGGGCGTCAGCGCGCTGTTCTCCCGACCGGATCGGCCGACCGCACTGGTGACCACGAACAACGTCATGACGTTGGGCTCCATGCGCGCCTTCGTCGACCTCGGTCTGCGGGTACCCGAGGATGTCGCGCTGGTGTGTTTCGACGACTTCGAATGGACCGACCTGTTCACCCCGCGGCTGACCGCGATGGGCCAGGACCTGGCGACCATGGGTGAGCGGGCCGTGCAACTGTTGCTGCGCCGGATCGCCGACCCCGCGGTGGACACCCAGCGGCTTCGGGTCGCCCCCGCCTTCCACCACCGCGACTCCTGCGGCTGCCCTGTCGGCGCGGATCAACTTCCCCGGCGCGGCTGAAATCGTTCACTCGCGTCACACCAGTCCCAACAGCCGACAGGTTTATCCGCGCGGCGAAGGGTCGGCCAGCGCGGGCGTCGCAGTCGCCGACATGCGCGCCGGGATGGGCAGTCCCCGGAGGCGTACCCGGGACAGGCGTACCCGGGAGAGGTGTACCCGGAAAAGCCGTCAGGTTCCCGTCCACCACGCGCGGTACGGTCCGAACCAGTCGGGCGGGGCCTGCACATGGCGGACCGGCAAGCCGTATTTCGCCCTGACGACTTCCGGCAGGTCCATCTTCAGCCACCGCGAGGTTTCCTCCGGCAGGGTGGAGATGACAAATCCGGTGTACCCGGGATGCGCCTTGACCTCCTCGTCGATCGCCGTCACCGGTGACTCGGCACCGACGCGGGTGTCGACGAGATTGACCTTGTGCTCGAACAGCTTTCGCGCCTTCTCCGCCAGCTCACCGGCGGCCGCCCCGGCGTCCTCGTCGGTGCTCCGCCGGAACAGCAGATGCCGCACTTTGGTGGCCGGGACCAGCAGCACGAATTCCGCCTGCTGATCGGACGCCGATATCTGGCTGAGTTGTTTCAACAGCACCGGATTGTTGACGGTTTCGTGAGCAACGACGAGGTAGCGGCCCATGATGACCTCCATCGACAACGATCGGCAGTCGGCTGTCCCGGAGAGGGCAGGGATGGCTGCGCAAGCTCAGCATCCGGGCTCAGGCCGATCGGCGCAACGGCGCGGCCGCTGCTGCCCGACAACGACCACCGCGGAAGCACCACCCAGCCGAAAGCCGCGCCATCGGCGGACCTTCTCGAATGACGCGCAACCCCGAGTCGCGAACGGACCTCAGGCCAGCAGCGCCGCCGCGTCGATGTCCTGCTTGCGCAGGAACCGCTCCGCTCCGCACTGGTCGAGGTCGCCGGGCAGGTCGGCCGGCTCGTAGGTGGACATCAGGATGATCCTGGTGGCCGGCCGCTCGGCGAGGATCCGCCGGGTGGCCTCCGGCCCGGTGATCCCCGGGCAGCCGGACGTCCATCAGCACCAGATCCGGTTCCAGGCGCTGGGTCAGTGCAACGGCTTCCTCGCCCGACGCCGCCTCCCCGACCAGCCTCAGCCCGGCCGCGGTCCGTACCAGCAGCGCGGCGGCCCGGCGGAACGCCACCTGGTCGTCGACCACCAGTACCCGCAGTTCCGCCGCTGCCGGCACGTCAGCGCTGCCCTTCGGCCAGGTACATCAGCGTGGCCCTGACCCGCGGATGGTTGGTCCGATCCCCGCTCAGCCCGAGTTTGGTGAAGATCGCGTTGATGTGCTTCTCGACCGCGTGTTGGGTGAGGAACAGTTCGCCGGCAACCGCAGCGTTGGTCCGTCCCTGGGCGATGCACGCCAGCACCTGACGTTCCCGCGGGGTGAGCCGGGCGATGTTGCTGTCGCCGGCCAGAGACCTTCCGGTGACGAGGGTTTCGACCACCTTCGGGTCGATCGCGGACCCACCCGCGGCGACGTTCGTCGATGGCGGCGAGCAGATCGTCGAGGTCGGCGACCCGTTCCTTGAGCAGGTAACCCCGGCCCTGCGTGCCCTCGGTGAGCAGGGTGCGCACGTAGCTCGCCTCGGCGTACTGGCTGAGCAGCACCACACCCATCGCCGGATGGTGCCGGCGGCAGTGCGCGGCGATCACGAATGCCCTCGTCACGACGATCGGGTGGCATCCGGATGTCGGTCAGCACCACGTCCGGCACGCAGCCGATCGATCGCCTCGATCGCCTCGGCGAGGTCGCCGCAACTCGCCACCACCTGCACCGTCCCGGTGGCCGACAACATCCCGCGAACGCCCTCGCGAACCAGGAAATTGTCCTCCGCCAACACCACCCGGTGGTTCATCGCCGATCCCTGCCCACTGTCGCGCCGTGCCCTGACCCCGGATCTGAAGACCACCGGGCCGCCGACAACCTCGTTGCCGCCTACCCCGCCAGTGTCACCGATGACGAGGCCGTTCACCCGCTCGCCGAGCCGACCGCACCGGCGGACCGGCACCGGCGCGCGCGGCACCGGCACCGGCACCGGTCACCCCGACCCCGGCCGACCCGCGCAGGTCCCCCGAGACGGCGGGACCCGCCCGGCCGGCGGCGATCACCGGGAGCACCGGCCCGTCCGTCAGTGGCAGGGTCGCCCGTACCGTCAGGTCGCCCGCCACCTCACCGCCGGTCGACATGACGCCGCCGAACGCCTCGACCCGATCCCGCACCGCCTGCAGCCCCTGCTGATGACCGGTCGACACCGCGGTTCCGGTCACCCGCCAGGCCACGTCGGTCGCGCCGATCTCGACCACCGCGACCGGCCGCCCCGATCCCGCGGACAGTGATCCGAGCGCGGTGACCAGGCTGAAGTACAGGCACGACTCGAGTTCCTGGTGACCGTGCAGCACGGCCCTCGTCGCCGCTGACCCGCAGGTCGACCGAGATTCCCGAGCGTTGTTGCCAGCCTTCCAGCGAGACGGCGAGCCCGGCGTCGGCCAGCCGCGGCGGGTAGATCCCGCGGGCGAGGACCCGCAACGCGTCCAGCGCAGCGGCAACCTCGGCCCCCGCCGACTCCAGACCGGCCCCGCCGACGTGATCGGAAAAATCGGTATCCCCGTCGCCCGACGCGCCGGACGGACCCTCGCCAGGGCCGACGCTGCCGACGAGCGCCGCGTGGCCCGGTCGATGAAGGGCATGACCCGGTCCCGCATCTCCGCGTCGATCCGGTCCAGCGCTGATTCCCGGGCGAGCCTGATCCGCCGGTTCGACTGCTCCAGCGCCGCCGTCAGCCCTTCCAGCTCGGCGGCCCGGCGGCGCAGCTCCAGGGTCAGCCGCACGGTCGACAGGGCCAGCCCGGCGGGCCGGGCCAGATCATCGAGCAGCCGGCGATCGCGGTCGGACTCGGCGGGCTCGGTGACGTCGACCTGGATCTCACCCACCTCGGTGCCGGCATGACGTACCTCGACCTCGATCGTCTCGGGCGTGCCCGGCGACTCGTCGGCCATGGCACGGGGCGGCCAGACCTGCGACCAGGCGTCACCGTCCGACATGTTCAGCCGCACCTCGGCGCGCGGCGAATGCACGGTGCGGCCGGCGGTTTCGGCCAGTGCGGGAACCACCTCGTCCACCGGCAGGGTGGTGGCCATCCGCTGCAGCAGCGTGCGGACTGCGAGGTAGCCGCCGGCGCGGTCACCGAGCACCAGCCGGTCGACCACGGCCTCCAGCGGCCGCCGGATTGCCCAGAACGCCGCCGCGACCACCGCCGAAGCGACCAGTACGAACCACACCGGCATCCGATCGAGCTCGCTGAACCATGATCGGGACAGCACCACCGCAACGCCGAAAACGATCACCGCGACGGCGAACCTGGCCCCGCCGAGCAGCACGGCACGCCACCACTCCGGCCGGCTCCGATACCTCACGACGCCCCACCGTCATGACGCCCCACCCGTCGATGCTGCCGCAGGGCCGTCCGGCAGGGCGGCGGCGGAGCGTGCCGGAACCGCGCCGCGCACTCTGCGTGCCCCGACCCGGCGCCGACTCGACCGCGATCCGGCCGCCCAGCAAGGACACCCGATCGTCCAGCCCCTGCAGCCCGCCCAGCGGATCACCGCCGGTGGCGGGGTCGAACCCGGCTCCGTCGTCGGTGACGATGAACTCGATCTGACCTGCCGCACCGAGCACCTGGACGCTGACATTTTCCGCCCGGGCGTACTTCGCGACGTTCTGCAGCGCCTCGGAGCTGCAGAAGTAGACGGCTGCCGCGGCATCGTCGTCGATCGGCTCGGTCAGCGTGACGGTGAGGTCGACCTGCAGGCCGGCCCGTCGGGCTGCGTCCGCGGCGTGCGCCAGCCCACCGGCCAAGCCACCCGCGCGGAGCGCGACCGGGAGCTGCCCGCCGGCGATCCCGGCGAGCTCGACCTTCGTCTCGGCCAGCTGCTCGGCGACCATCTCGAGCGCGGCGGACCGATCCGCCGGCGGCAGACCGGGCATCGCAACGCTCCGCATCCCCAGGATCACCGCCACCAGCGATTGCTGCGCACCGTCGTGCAGATCGCGCTCCACCCGGTGACGTTCCCGGTCCTGCGCGGCAACCAGCCGACGCCGGGATTGCGCCAGCTCGACGGCACGCTCGGTGAGGGCGTCGACGTGCTGGGACAGCTGGCGGGCGAGCACGGCGTTGTGCACCAGCAACCCCGCATGCGAGGAGAGGTCGGCCAGCAACGCCCGGTCACCGGCTCGCAACGACTCCCCCGCTGCGAGCTGAACGGTCAGCACCCCCATCTGCTCGCCCTGGTGGACCACCGGCCAGTACCGGCCGTCGACGAGAACGGGCCCGGCACCGGCGGTTGCACCCTCCGGTGCGATCGCGGCGAGCGTGTGGCCCGCGCCCTCCGGCAGCCACAGCTGCGCCCCGACGGCGCGGGTCGCCCGGACGGTCACCTCGACGAGCTGCTGCAGCTCACCGGCGGGCGACACCTGTTCCAGCCCGCTGATCAGCGCCTGCATCGCCTGTTCCGGACCGAGGTCCTGCCCGAACACGACCCGGTTCGCCCACCGCCGCGCCAATGCCCAGGCCGGTTCCAACGCCACGGCCGCCGCGGACAGCACCAGCACCGTCCACCAGCTCGCACCACCCACCAGCACCGCACCACTGACCACCGCCAGCAGGTACACGGCTCCGGCGGCGAGCACCAGCGCGCCGTAGACCAACACCCGGCTGAGCAGGCGATCGATGTCGAACAGCCGGTACCGCAGCACGCCGGCGAACAGCACCACCGGAACGATGGCGAAGACCGCCGGGAACAGGTCCTGCATCCTGTTGGCCGCGTCGTCCGCCGCAGCGGTGATCGCCGGGCTGATCCCGTGCAGCGACGCGAGCCCCCGGGCGACGCACCACAGCACCGCCAACGCGAAGGCCGGCAGCAGCGCCCCGATCAGCAACCGGGCGCTGCGTCTGGTCACCGGCGCTGTCGCGGGATCGCGCACCCGCAGCAGCTGCGACGCCACGCCGGCCAGCGGGATCATGATGCCGAAGAAGACCACGAAGAATTGCGGGTGCAGCAGGAAATCACTCCACCAGCAGACCAGCGCGACGGTCACCGTCACCACGATGATTGCCGCACCGAGCACTCGATCCGGCACCGCGATCCGGTTCGGTAGCCGACCGTCCAGGGAAGAGCATCACCGCCCACAGGTACGCCACGCCCGACACGATGTGGAAGGTGAAATGGATCAGGGCGATCGGCCACGGGCTACCCAGAATGTGGAAGGCCTCGTGGCTGGGCAAATTGAACGTGGCGGCGGTGCCCAGCAATCCCAACGCCAGCAACCGCGGCACCAATTCGTCCGGGCGTCGGACGATCAACAGCACCCCGAGCACCAGGTTCAGCAGGCTGAACGCGTACTGCAGGTAATCGCCGACCGACCCGGCCATCTCCATGGCGGGGTGCAGCATCTCCTGCGCGGCTCGGGCCAGCGGACCGGTGCCGGCTGCGAGATCCGTTGCGGCGGAGCCGATCGCCGGAACATCCCGAATGAGCATCGGCAGTAGACCGAGTACAGCCAGAACGCCAACCCCACCGCATACGCGGCGATCGCCACGCGGAACACGACCCGACCGGGTCGACCCCGGGCCGACCCATCGCGGCCGAACCGACCCTGATCGGATCGAGTGAGCGCCACGAGCCCACATTCTTGCAGCCATCGGCCGATCCCGGGGAGGTGTGCACCCCCATCGCGAGAGGCATGGCCGCACCATCGTTCCGGCGTCGCGGAAAAAGGACTCTTCCTAAGACCCCATTTCCCGGCTCGAAGGAAGTCTCATGTCCACCAGCACGCTCGCCCGATCCGCCCGATGGATGCGCGCCGCCGCCATCCGCTCCGTCATCCTGCTGACCCTCGTCCTGCTGGCGTTCCAGTCGGCCGCGGTCTTCCCCGCGTCCCGCGCTCACGCAGAAACGCCGTCACTGGCCGCCGCGGCGCAGGCGCTGAACGCGGCCATGCCACAGGGCGCCGACGTCACCGTCACGCCACCGCCCACCGACGGGGCCGCACCACCGGTCGACCCCGCGGTCGCGGGCGGCGCCGTTCAAGCCGCGGTACCGGCACCGGCAGCCAGCGCCGTCACTCCGCCGCCGACGACCGCCCAGCGCTCCACCGCCGACCCCAGCGCGGCGGCCCCGAGCAGCTCGGCGGCCCCGACGGGAACGCCGGCCCCGACCAGCATCGCGGCGCCCACCGCCGCACCGACCACGGCCGCGCAGCCCACCGCCCCGACGACGGTGGCATCCGCACCGGCGCCCGGCCCGGCCGAGACCACCGGGACCACCCCAGCGACCGATCCGGGAGCGCCGTCCACCTCCTTCTCCGTGTCGTCAGCGGTCCGGAGCTTCCTGGCCGGCCTGAACATCACCCTGCCTGACGGGCCCGGTCACCGGCACGCTGTCCGGTTCCACCCTGACCGTGGCGGTGGGAGCGCCAGCACTGCCGGTCACCCTGCCGATCGGCGCGCACGCGCTGTCCTTCGCCGGCGCCACCCTGACCATCGACGAGTCCGACCAAGTCGCTCAGCCTGTCCGCATCGGCCACCTCCGACAACGGCATGACCGCCGTCCTGACCGTGACGATCGCCAAGGCCGACAGCACCGACCTGTCCGCCGGCGCCGGTGCCAAGCCCGACCTGAGCGCGACCGTCGACATCAAGGGCGTTCCCGCGCTCGGCAAGGCGGTCGAATTGTCCGGCACCTTGTCCTACATCGGCGGCAAGCCCGCCGCGTCGCTGACCGGCACCCTGCTCGAGGACGCGGTCATCGCGCCGAACGTGCTGACCGTGAAGAGCGGGAGCACGCTCACCCTGTCCACCGCCGACGGGTTCACGATCGACGGCTCGGCCGACATCGGCTCCGGCGACACCGTGTTCACCGTTGGCGTCAAGGGCGAGGTGCACGATGCGCAGACCTGGTCCGTCGACGTCAGCACCGCCACCGACAAGACCTTCAGCCCCGTCGACGGTCTGACGATCACCCCGCATTTCACCGGCAGCATCAGCCGCGCCGCCGGTGCCGTCAGCTTCGACGTCAGCAGTGACGAGACCGGTTCCTGGACAACGGGTCCGGCCACCCTCGCGCTGAACCACGTGGAGGTGTCGAACAAGAAGCCGGCCGACGGCCTGGCCTGCCCGGCCATCTCCGACGGGCAGCTCTGGCTCGACGTCAAGGGCAGCCTCACCGACAGCGCCATCAGCCTGAACGCCGACGGCGAGGCCTGCATCAACGCCTCCGACAAGACCTTCCAGCTGACCGCCAACGTCCCGAACGCCCCTGCCACCGCAGGGTTCTCCGTCGACAACGCCAAGCTGATGGTCGTCCCGCGACAAGTCCGGCAAGATCTCCGCGTCGGTCGCCGGCACGCTCACCATCACCGCCGGCCTGCCGAACGCCGTGCACGTGCCGGTCACCCTCGCCCTGGGCGCCGACGGCAGCTTCGTCGCGGCCGGCAGCGTGAACCTCGCCGAGCTGAACCTTGGCTCCGGCAGCGCCACCGTGCTGGTCAGCACGAAGGCGGTCGACAACTACGACGCGTCCGGTCTCGGCGTCACCGGTGGCCCGGTGAAGCTGCCGCAGGGTGTCACCGTGCTGCTGCCCAACTACCAGCCGGGAGGGGACGTCACCCGGGCGCTGAACTTCCTGAAACTGCCTGTCCCGCAAAGCATCCAGGCTCAGGCGTCGCTGTCCAGCAGCGGCTTTGCCACCACCCTGGCGCTGCAGTACGGCGCCGGGAACACCGGGCCGACGCTGCTCGGCAGGGGCACCCCAGGCGGCGGCAAGCTGTACCTGAACTCGATCTCGCTGGGCCTGAACCTGAACACCACCAACGCGGCGATCTCCGTGTCGGGCTCGGCCTACCTCGAGCTGCCCGCCCTCTACCCGGGATCTCAGGGTTCCCACGTCCAGCTGACGCTGACCGGCGCACTGACCCTCACCCCGGACACCGTGGGCGTCAAGATCGGTTTCGACATCGACGCCCCCGGCGGCTGGCACGACGCCTTCGGCATCCCCGACCTGACGGTCACAGCGCGTCGCCGGCACCCTGGGCGTCGTCTACAACCCCGCGGAGGTCCTTCCGCTGCCGACGGTGTCGTTCCTGGTGCAGGACGTGCAGTTGCCGACGGCCTGGAGCTCGGCGATCGGCATCACTGCAGGGTCGAAGATCTCGCTCAGCCTGGCCATGGACATCAACAACCCGATCGTCGACGTGTCGATCGCCAGTCCGAACCCGAATGATCCCAACAGCGTCGCGTTGCGGCCGCTGACCTTCGCCCAGCAGATTCCGGGTGGCGGCGCGGCGGTGAACGCGATCGCCATCAACAAGGCGGAACTGCTGTTCGCGCCGTCCGGCGGCGTCGACGCGGCTGGATACGTGATCAAGCCGGGTGCGTTCGTGGTGTTCGATTCCGTCATCGGTGGCGTGCCGGCACATGTCGACGGCAAGATCGCGGTGCTGCCCTACCCGAGCCTGAGTGCCACCGTCACCATCGGCAGCTTCAAGATCGGGACCGTCAACTTCGACCAGGGCACCACCCTGGGCCTGAGTTTCAACGCCGATCCCGCGAATCCGCAGGCGGACTTCATGTTCTCCGGTGGGTTCACCGATTCGGTCAGCAGGGTCTCCTTCCACGCCAAGGTCGATCTGGGTGCGTCCTCCGACCTGGCCAGGGCCAGCGTGGCGCTGAACATCACCGGCGGGCTTCCGACGTACCTGTACGCCCAGGCCGCGCTCAACGGTCAGGTCTCGGGGAGCGCGTCCACCGGATTCGCCTTCTCCGCGTCCGGCAACGTCCGGCTGATCGTCGGCGGCTACCAGGATCTGGGCAACGTCTCGTTCAGCTACTCCTCGAACACCGGGGCGCTCTGGCAGCAGTTGTCGCAGGCGCCGAACGTGATCGCCAATACCTTCAAGCAGATCTACGGCTGGAGTGATGTGACGATCGCGCAGCAACTGCAATCGCTGAAGTTCACCGCCAACGACGTCGCCAAGGGCATCGGCCTGGGGCTGGGCGAGACCAACGCCCAGGTGACGGCCGCGATGTACCGGGCCGGCTACACCGCCGATCAGACGGTCCAAGCCGTGCGGGCCTGGGGCAACGCCACCGTCGGCGACATCGCCAATGGGCTGAACCAGGCGGGCGCCACCACCGATCAGATCATCGCCGCCGCCAAGAACGCCTTCGGCAACAGCGGAGCGACGGTGTACAACGCGCTGCAATCGATCGGCAAGGGCGGGGAAAGCGCACTGGCCTCGGTCGCGGGCTTCTTCAACCCCGGCTCGTACTACATCTCCAGCCAGGAGCACTGGTACGACTTCCCGATGTACTTCGACGTCAGCAACGCGTCGCAGGTGCCGGACACCCATGTCCTTCAGTGGACCTGGAACGGCGGCCACAACCAGCAGTGGTACGTGCTGCCCACGGACAGCGGCTACGCGGAGATCGTGAACCGCAACAGCGGCCAGTGCCTCTCGATCTACGGCAACTCCGCCGGTCCCGCTCCGCTGGTGCAGTACCCGTGCTTCGGCGGCGCCAACCAGCAGTGGTACATCACCGCCGGCACCGCAAATCTGGGTGGCAAAACAGCAACGCTGTGGAGCCGTAGCACCGGCCTGGTGGCGGACGTGGCCGGCGAGAGCGCCTCCCCGGGCGCCTGGATCGACCAGTGGTATTCGACCGGCCACAACAACCAGCAGTTCACCTTCACCAACGCGATCGGCTGACCATTCGGTGAGACACGGGCGGCGTCGGCCGCAGTGACGACCCGGCCCGCGGAGTAACCCGCGGGCCGGGTTCGTGCGGTCTGCCAGGACTCAACTGGACTGGGCGGGCCACTCGTGGCACCAGCCGCGAACGGTTGCGGGCACCGGTGCACCATTGATCAGCGATGTTTCGTGACGACTGGGGGCGCTGCCGTGAAACTCACCTCGGTCGGCAAGCGTTACGGCCGCGGCCCCTGGCTGTTCACCGAGGTCACCCTCGACCTCGAACCCGGCAGGGTGACCGCCGTCAGCGGCTCCAACGGCAGCGGCAAGTCCACGTTGCTGGATCTGGTGGCCGGGCTCAGCCGGCCGAGCACCGGGACGATCTCGGGTCGGCCGCGGCGCATCGGCTATGTCCCGGAACGGTTTCCCGCCCAGCAGCGGATGTCGGCGATGGCGTACCTGACGCACATGGGGCGGATCCGCGGGCTGTCCACCGCCGCCGCGCGCAGCTCGGGACACGCATTGCTGGAACGCTTTTCATTCACCGGCGGGTTGCACACGGCACTGCGCACGCTGTCCAAGGGCAACGCACAGAAGGTGGTGCTGGCCCAGGCCCTGCTCGGTGCGCCGGAGTTGCTGATCCTCGACGAGCCGTGGACCGGGCTCGACGAGATCGGTCATGACGTGCTGTCCGGCGTCGTCCGGCAGTCGGCTTCGGAGGGCGCCATCGTCGTGCTGAGCCGCCATCTCGCCGTCCCCGGACCGGTGATCGAATCCGTGCGGTACGACCTCGACGAGGCCACGGTGTTCGATCCGTTGCCGTCCCCGGCTCCGGCCGCCGTCGACGCACTGGTCCACGCACCGTCGCCGCCTTGGACGCGTCGGCGCCGACCGTGCGCGTGGTGCTGCAGCGTCGCGACGGTTCCAGCCCGCTGCCGGAGCCCTGGGCGGGTGCTGGTGCGTGCGGCCGCGGGTGACACCGGTCCCGACCCCACCGCCGATGACGGCGACATCGTCGCGTTCACCGTGCCGGCCGACGATGCGGACCGGCTGCTGCTGGCCGCGCTGCAGGCGGGGTGGTCGGTGTACTCGGTCCGGTCTGACGACCGAGGCGGCACCCGCGGCTCCGGCGATCGCGCGGACAGCGGGCTTCCCCGGGACCGTGACGAGCCGGCATGACCGCGATGTACCGGTACCTCGCGGCCGGCGTGCTGCACCGGCAGCTGTACCTGCCGCCGGTGCTGCTGTTCGCGGTGGTGGTCGTGGTCGGCAGCAGGGGGGACGGCGGCCCGTTGCTGCCGCTCTACGCGCTGTGGGTGGGTGCGATCCTGGTCAGCTCACTGTGGCTGACCGTTGCGGTGCTGGCGACGGAAGACGTTGTGCAGGAACGGATCACCAGCGTCAGTGCGCGCCGGATGTGGTACCCACTGGTCGCCGCCGTGTTGATCACGGCAACGTTCGACGTCGTGATGGCCGGCGCCGCAGTGTTCTTCCCGCTGCTGGTCGGGGTGCGACCGACCAGCGGTACGGATCTGCTGGTCGGATTCCTGGCCCAACTGGCGGCGGCCGGCACCGGGCTGATCGTCGGCCTGTTCTGCAGCAGGCAGGTTCTCCCCCGACCGGGATACGCCCTGCTGTTGGCGGCCGTCGCCGTCTTGGCGCTGCTGCTGGTCCGCTGGATACCGCCGGTCAACGCGCTGATCCGGTTGCTCGCCGGTGGCGAGCCCGCGTCCGCCATGCTCGGCCAGGTGCTGCTGTCAGATGCCCTCGTGGTGCTGAGCGTCATCGCGGCAGTCGCCATTGTTCATCGCCTGCAGCACATCTCACGCTGAACTCGGCGCATCGATTGAACGCTTCCGGTCGCTGACGAGCGAGCCGGCGGCCCCGATCCCGGCCACTCGATGCAGGTCAATGGCGGGGTGGCCGAGCCGGTCGGTTCTTCGGCCTCAGCCGACGGACTGCCAGATCGCGCTGTCGACATGTTCCGTCAAGGCATTGACGGACATCGACGATCCAGCCGCCAGCAACACCCGGAGACCTGAGGGCGAATCGATCTCACGCACCGCGCCGCCGGCCTTGATCACCAACGCGTGCCCGGCCGCGGTGTCCCATTCGGCAAGACCGAAACCGATGAATCCGTCGCATTGTCCCAGCGTCAACGCGGCCAGATCTCCTGCGGCCGAACCGACCACCCGAACTCCCCGGACCAGCGGGGCCAGTTGGGCGATGACGGTCAGCACGTCCCGACGCGCGGTCAGGGAATACGGCAGCCCGATGGTGATCAACGAATCGGCGAGTGGAACGTGGCGCAGGTCGCGGACAGCTGTGCTGGCCGGTGCGGATTCTCGCCCGACGTACACACCCCGATCCGCGGTCACCAGCCACACCCCGTCGGCGGGGCGGAGGATCGCGCCGGCAACCGGCCGACCATCACAGTGCGCCCCCACGGACACGGCGAAATCCGCTCGGCCGTAGACGAAATTCGCCGTGCCGTCGAGAGGGTCGACCAGCCATCGAACTCTCGACGTTCCCTGATACGCCCCACCCTCCTCCCCGACGATCGTGTCGTCGGGTCGGGCTGTCCGCAGCACTCCGAGGATCGCCTGCTCGGACGCGCGATCTGCCGCGGTCACCAGGTCGTGACCCGCGGATTTGATCTGGGTGTCGAGACGCCCGGTGCCGACGACGCGCCGGATCGCGTCGGCTCCCGCCCGGGCAGCAATCAGCGCGACCTCGCCGAGTTCACGAACGGGCCCGACGTCGGCCATGGGTCGCCTCCCACTGTATTCCTGCCGAGCGAATGGATCACCGATGAATGTGGCGCCAATGAATGAACCACCGAGGAATTGCTAGGACACACTCAACGATCCCAGCACCGGACTCCGGCCGCGCAATGTCGACTGGTCGTAGACCGAGGTGATGGTACTGAGGGTTTTCGAGGCTTCCCGCGCATCGATCCAGAATTTCCGGCCGCTTCGCACGTGCCGGTAGAAGTCGTCGATGAGCCGTCCGTGCGATGCCCCCCAATACGCCTTCTCACCCGCACGGCGTTCCTGCTCGACGAGGATCTCCTCGGAGCCGTCGGAATGAATGACGGTGAGATCCGTATGCAGCCGCAGGGTTGCCTGCTGGGTGCGGAGTTCGATGGTGACCGGCTCATTGTCGGTATGGGTATTGGTGGCGAAGAATATCGACCGCCGTCCGCCGCCGTGCAGCAGCACCATGCTGGCCGTGTCCTCGACCTCGATGGGTTCGGGAAGAAGCAGCGTCGACGCGGTACCGCGAACCTCGTGGACGTCGCCCAGGTACCACTGAAGGAGGTCGAGGGTGTGGATGGCCTGGTTGATCAGCACACCGCCACCGGCGGTCGCCCAGCGCCCGCGCCATTCTCGGCGCTGGTAATACGACGCTTCCCGCGACCAGATCACCGACGCTACAGCGGATTGCACGGTCCCGAACTGCTCGGTGTCGACGATCTCCCGAAGACGCCGGGACGTGGCGTTGTAACGGTTCTGGAAGCACACCCCGACCTGGGCGGAGCTACGGTCAGCGGCGTCGACGACCGCGGCAGCGTCGTCCACCGTGGTGGCCAACGGCTTCTCCAGCAGCACATTGACATCCTGATCCAGACAATGGATCGCCATGTCGGCGTGCAGATGGTGCGGCGTGCAGATGTGCACCACGTCGGGGCGTTGCTCGGCGACCAATTGTCGGTAGTCGGCATAGCCCGGGCAGGACCACGCGGAAGCGGCCGCCTCGAGTCGACCGGGGTCGCTGTCGGATACTCCCACCAGCAGCACATCGGGGTTGGCGGCAATCGCCGTGAAATGCTCTGAAGAAATGTCGCCGCAGCCGACAACGGCTACCCTGGTTGGCTTCTGCGTGGTGACCACGGATTACTGACCGAGGTCGAGGTTGGCGACGGCCCAGTCGTAGGCGATCTGATGGCATTCCTGCAGGGGGACGGTGGGGACGTCCACTTCGATCATGAAGTCGCCGACGAAACCCTTGCGGAAGGTGTCAACGCACGCCACCAGATCGAGCTGGCCCGAACCTGGTTCGGCCCAGATGCCGCCCGGTCGGGTTGCGGTGACGTAGTCCAGGTCGTGCGACTTCGCCCGGTCGATCCCTGCCTGGAAGGTGTCCTTGATGTGCACGCCGACGACGCGATCCGAGTAATCGAGCAGCACCTGCCGCACATCCATTCCGGCCCAGGACATATGGCCGGTATCCGGCCCGAAAGCCAGCAGTTCGGCGTCGATGTTGTCGAGCACGGTTCGCAATTCGTGCTCGGTTTCCACCCACCCGCCGACGTGGGGGTGCAGCGCAGCCTGCACCCCCTCAGCTTTCATGGCCTCGCAGGACATCCGGATGCCGTCGACCACTACCTCCAGCCGTTTCGGGTCGGAGTCGAAACCGACCGCCGGGTGGGTCAGTCGCGGCGAATCGCCCTTCTCCATGGTGGATATCATGCAGAATCGTTGGCCGAACGATGCCTGCACACCCGCGAAGGCACGGGCCCCCTCCGCCGCATCCTGATGGGTGGCCGGGTCGGAGAATTGGCCGCTGTACAGACTCAACGCCGGCGCCAGGCCGAACGATTCGAGCCACCCGAGGTACTTGTCCGGCGGCATGTCGGTGGGCACGTCCGCCTTGACAGCGCTGTACCCGATAGCCGACAGCTCCTCCAGCGCGCGACCCAGGTTCGCGGTCGACTTGTCGGCGGTGGTGCCGGACAGCCAGTAGGGGATCGGGTTGACGGCCAGTCGGGGACCGCTTGCTGATGGCATGGGTTCGGTGTTCCTTCGGTGCTGGGGTTGGGTCGCCGGGGCAGCTTCGCCAGGGCAGTTTCGGGGGCCGGTCGGAGTGGGAAAGTCAGATTGTGACGGGCTTGCCGCTGGCGGCGGATTCGTACAGCGCGAGGATGACCGACAACGACGTGCGCGCCTCCGCGGTGCCCACCCGAACTGGCCCACCCGTGCGGATCGCAGCGGTGAAGTCCGCCAACTGCGCCTGGTGCGCCTTGCCGAGAGCCTGGTCGCCGGGGGTCAGCTTGTCCTGATCCGTCACCTGGTTCGGCGGGTTGGCGGCATCCGGCATCAGGATCTCCGGCGCTTCGCCGGCGTTCTCGTGGAAGAAGGTCAGCTCGTCGTTGGAGATGATCGCGGAGCCCTTCGAGCCGAAGATCCGCAGGCTGGCGTCCAGCCCGGGATACGCGGCCGTCGTGCCATGGATCACGCCGAGAGCGCCGGAACTGAACTTCACCACCGCGACCGCGGTGTCCTCGACCTCGATGCGCTCGTGCGCAAGGCGAGCCGTGTACGCGAAGACCTCGAGCGGGGTACCCAGCATGGTGACCATGAGATTGATCGTGTGCACGGTCTGGTTCATCACGGCGCCACCGCCGTCCATTGCCCAGGTACCGCGCCAATCACCAGAGTCGTAGTAGGACTGCCCGCGCCACCAGGCGTGGGAGGCGATGGCCGAGGTGATCGCCCCGAGGTTTCCGTTCCGGACCGCGGCCATCACCTTTTCGGTCGACTTGTCGAACCGGTGTTGGGAGATCACGGCGACCGTCTTGCCGGACAATTTTTCGGCGGCGATGATGCGATCCGCGGCCGCAAGGGTGATGTCGATCGGTTTTTCCACCACGACGTGCTTACCAGCGTTGAGCGCCGCCACCGCGATGTCGGCGTGCAGACCGCTCGGTGTGCAGACCGTGACCGCGTCGATGTCCGGCCGGCGAAGCAGTGCAGCGACATCCGCGGTGAATGACGGTACGCCGTACTTGTCGGCCATCGCCGCCGCCTTCGTTTCATCGACGTCGGCGATCGCGACGAGTTCCGCGTCATCCAGGTCGGTCAAGGCCTGGGTGTGGACGTCGCCGATCACGCCGGCGCCAATCACGGCGAACCGAAGCCTGTCGTTCGTGCTCATCAGTCGTTGTCTTCTCTCTGTGTCAACGGGTTTCGGGTCAAGAATGTGCTGGGTCAACGACGGGGGTGACGTGGTCGGGCGGTGTCGGTCGCTAGGACGGCGCGTCGGTCAACCGGCCGCACAGCTCGATGACCTTGTCCACCAGGGGTTTGTCGGCGGCCAGGTCCGGGTCCAGGTAACCCAGGACGCGAGGAACGGCGTCGGTGATCGGGCCCGCCGCGAGCTCGGTGACCGTCTCGGCGGCCGCATCCTTCACCGGGGCGCCGGCCCCACGCAGGTGGTTGATCCATGCCGACAGCGCCCTGAGCGCTCCGACGGGCAGCCTGCCATCGGCCCGCTCCTTGCGGACGGTCGGCAGGAAGCGGATCGGGAGCTTCTGCGAACCGTCGGCGGCTATCTGCGCGAGCAGATGACGGATCCGCGGGTTGGCGAACCGGGTCAGCAACGCCTCCCGGTACTCCGACACGTCCTGCTGCGGAAGGGTCAGGTGGCCGGAGGCTTCCGTCCACCATTCCAGCATCCATTCCCGGCACGCCGGATCGCTGACGGCTTCCGCGATCGTCCGGTGGCCTCGGGCGCTTCCGGCGTAGGCCAGCAGGGAATGGCCACCGTTGAGCAACCAGAGCTTCCGCTCCTCGAACGGCACGACGTCGTCAACGAACCTCGCGCCGGCAACGTCCCATTGCGGGCGACCGGCTGGGAACTCCCCGGACAGCACCCACTCGCTGTACGGCTCGGTGACCACGGGTGCGTCATCGAGCCGGCCGGTCAGATCGGCTGCGACAACGCGGTCGTCGTCCGTGGTCGCCGGGGTGATCCGGTCGACCATGGTGGTGACGAACGAGACGTTGTCGTCGATCCAGCCGGCGAGCTCGGGGTCCAGCAGGGCCGCGAACGCGCCGACGGTGCCGGCAGTAGCCATGCCGTTGTCCGGGAGGTTGTCGCAGGACACCACGGCGAGCGGACCGGCACCGGCGGCGCGGCGGGCCGCGAAACCGGCGACCAGGCGGGCCGGCGCGGTGCCAACGGTCGCCGCGGGATCGAGCCGCAGCGCAGCGAGATCCTCTTGCACATCGGTCTTTTCGGCATCCAGCAACCCGTCACTGCCGCGCAGGTAGCCGGCCTCGGTGATCGTCAGCGTGACGATCCGGACGTCGGGGTCCGCGAGGTAGGTCAGCCAGGCGTGCGTGTCGAGTCCGGGGTGGGCGAAGCTGATGCTGCCGAGTACCTCGGCGGTGTCCCCGTCCGCGGCCCGGGTGATGAGCGTGAACAGCCCATCCTGCTTGGTCAGTGCCGTCGCGAGATCGACGGACCGGCCGGTGAACGCGGCGATGCCCCAGTCGTCGGCGTCCGGCGCATTCGCCGTGTACCAGGCCTGATGGGCGCGGAAGAAATTCCCCAGGCCGAGGTGCACGATCCGGACGGGTGCCGCCGGCCGGCCGTCATCCCGGGCGAGCCGGACCGGAGTCAGTGCCTTACCCCTGGTCGAGACGCTCACAGTTTGAAGACCTTCCTGGGTTGGTCGTTGACCAGGGTGGCCAGGCTGTCCATGGCCTCGTCCTCATCCAGCCGGTGCTCGGCCACCAGCCCGGCCAGGAACCCGGCGTCCAGCCGCCGGGACATGTCATGTCGGGCGGGTATCGAACAGAACGCCCGGGTGTCGTCGATGAACCCGGAAAGCTTTGACAGGCCGGCAATCTCGGTGACGGAATGCTGGAACGACCGAATCTCCGCCGGATTGTCCAGGAACCACCACGGAGCGCCTGCGTACACCGACGGGTAGAACCCGGCCAACGGTGCGATCTCCCGACTGAACACATCGGCGTCCAGGGTGAAGATCACCAGGTGCAGGTTGGGGTGCGTGCCGTACCGGTCGAGCAACGGTTGCAGCGCATTGGTGAACTCCACCGCCACCGGGATGTCGTGCCCGGTGTCCGCACCGAATCGGGCGAAAGTGGGGGAATGATGGTTGCGGCGAACGCCGGGGTGCAGGGTCATCACCAGCCCGTCGTCGCAGGACATCCTGGCCATCTCCAACACCATGTGTCGTCGGAAGCTGGTGGCCTCGTCAGGGGTGGCCCTGCCCTGCTGGGCAAGCGCGTAGATGCGTTGCGCCTCGGCCGGCTCCAGCGGCTCTGCCCTGGCGTCGACGTGGCTGTGGTCTGCCGACGTCGCACCGTGCGCGACAAAGTACCGTCGACGTTCTTCGAGCGCCTCGATGTACCCGGCGTAGTCACCGACGTCCACGCTCGCCGCAGCGCCGAGTTGCTTCACGGCGTCGATCCATCCCGCCTGGGCAGGCTCGAGATACCGATCGGGGCGGAAGGTGGGGATCACCCGGGTCCGCACCGACGTCTCGGCGGTGAGCGCGGCATGTGCCGCCAGATCGTCAATCGGATCGTCAGTGGTGGCCAGTATCTGGATGTTGAACTTCTCCAGTAGGGCGCGTGGCCGAAACTCCGGTTCAGCCAGCTGGGCACTGATCTGGTCGTAGATCGCGTCGGCGTTCGCTGCGGACGGTCGCTGATCGACCCCGAAGATTTCGCCCAGTTCGCTGTCGAACCAGTACCGCATCGGGGTGCCGCGGAAAATCGACCAATTGCTGCACAGCAACCGCCAGGCCGCGCGGGACTGTTCTTCCGGGAGCGGGCCCTGACCGACCCCAAGCGCGTCCAGCGGCACCCCGCTGGCATGCAGCAGCCGCGTCACGTAGTGATCAGGTTGCACCAGCAGGCTCGTCGGATCGGTGAACGGGTTGTTCTGCAACAAGATTCGTGGATCGACATGGCCGTGCGGGGAGACGATGGGCTGATCCCGCACCGTCTCGTACAGGCGCACCGCGATGGCGCGGGCCCCGGGATCGGCCGGCAACAAACGAGCCGGATGCAACTGGAGATCACCTGAGGCCGTCATGCGGACCATGCTCGTTGCTGGAAGTGCAAGAAACAATCGGTTGCCATCTGTTGCCGTCGTCACTGCCCAGCCCTGGGCAGCGGTGAGCGATGAGAGGGAGGACGGTCAAGCGAGGCGAAAAACCTCGCCGCGAGGGGGCTTCGCGCGCGGAGACCGTGCGGAGACGGTGCGGAGACGTGCGGATACAGCGCCGATGCAGTGCCGAGGTGGCGCTGCATGTGGTTGTCACTGCCACCGGAACTGAATACGGTGAACCTCTCTGCACAGCTGAGGGGATGAGTCGGTGACGGACAAGACCCCTGCCGATCCCGGCTACCGTGCTCCCACCATCTACGACGTCGCCAAGGCCGCTGGGGTCGCCGCGTCGACGGTTTCCCGCGCATTTGCCCGGCCCGGCCGAGTGAACGCACAGACCGCGGAACGGGTCCGGCAGGCCGCCGAACGGCTCGGCTATCGCACCCATCCGATCGCGCGGGCGACATCGACCGGCCACACCTCGATGATCGCCGTCATCATCTCGGACATCACCAATCCGTTCTATTTCGGGATCATCCGCGGCGCCCAGGCGGCGGCAGCCGAAGTCGGGTACACCATGCTGCTGGCGGACGCACAGGAATCGGATGTGTTGGAACGCGAGGCGCTGGATCGCGCGCTGCCGACGGTCGAGGGCATCGTGCTTGCCAGCAGCCGGATGTCGGATTCTGCGATCCACATGACCGCGAAGCAGAAGCCGATGATGGTGCTGAATCGGGCGATCGCCGACGTGCCCAGCCTGGTCACCGACAACCCCGGCGGTGTTCGCCGGGCGGTCGAGCACCTGGCGCACCTGGGTCATCGCTCGATCACCTATCTCGCGGGGCCGGAGGCGTCGTGGGCGGACGGGGTGCGGTGGCGCTCGCTGGTCGATGTCGCCAAGGAGCACGACATCCACACCCGCCGCGTCGGACCGAACGCGCCGACCGTCGCCGGCGGCGAGCACGCCGCCGCCACGCTGACCCACCGATGGTCGACCGCCTATCTGGCCTACAACGACCAGGTGGCAATCGGATTCATGAGACGGCTCATGGCAACAGGGACGACGGTCCCGCAGGACGTCAGCGTGGTCGGCTTCGACAACATCTTTGCCGCGGACCTCGTCACCCCACCGCTGACAACGGTGGCGGCGCCGCTGCACGTCCTGGGGACGACCGCGGTGCGCAATCTCCTGGCGATCATCAACGGGGCGATACCTCGCGCCGCGGAACCCCTGGTGCTGCCGGTCCACCTGGTGGAACGAGGCTCGACCGGTCCCGCTCCCGGGCGTCGACCCGACCGGCGCTAGCCGACCCATCCTGGAGCTGGTCCGGTCGATTGCCGGATGACCAGATGCGTTGGTAGCACGACGGAATGCGCTCGAGCTCCGCCGGATTCCAGCAGCAGGCGGACCGCCGACCGGCCGATGTCCTCGGCCGGCGAGGCCAGCGTCGTCAGGCTCGGTGAGCACAGATCCGCGCCGAAGATGTCGTCGAAACCCACCACGCTGACCGCTCCCGGCACTCCCACACCCCGCTCGGCCAGGCGTCGCATGACGCCGATCGCCATCAGGTCGTTGAAGGCGATGACAGCGGTCGCCCCGGCGGCCACCGCTGCGTCGGCCGCCGCCGCGCCGCCGAACTGGGACGGCGTGAACGGCCCCAACTGGCGCGTTGCCACGCCCAGCTCCGCGCCCCTGGCCCGGATGGATTTCCACCGCCGGACATTCATCCAGTTCCGCATCGGGGCGGTCCCCAGGTAGACGACGTGCCGGTGACCCAACGAGGCGAGATGCTCAACGGCATGGGCGGCGCCCATCACCGGGTCGACCACCACACTGGCCAACCCCATGACCTGGCGATTGACGATAGCGATGCGATGCGTGGCGGCAATCCGCTGCAGCTCATTCTGCGGCATTCGCGCGGCTACCAGGATGAAACCGTCCACCGCGCCGGTGAGCCGTTTGATGTTCGCCGTTTCTTGATCGGGATCCCCTTTGGAATCCGTCAACACCAGGGTGTATCCGGCCGCTGCCGCCTGCTCTTCGGCGCCCCGTATCACCCCGAGGAAGAGCTGGTTGGAGATGTTGGGCAGAAGCAGGGCCAGCGTCTGCGTGCGCTGGGTGCCGAGCGCCCTGGCAACGGGGTTCGGGTGGTAGCCCAGCCGGTCGGCGACGGCCTGAATGTGTTGCTGGGTGCGGAAGTTCAGTCGGCCGGGGTTGTTCAGCGCCCGGGACACCGTCGACCTGGCGACCTGCGCCTCTGCGGCGACGTCGCTGATCGTCACGGCCCGACCGGGGGGCATGACCGGCAGGCGATCCGGCGCATCGCCGACGGATTTCTTGGGTGCGAGCAACACGGCCTTCTTCGAGTTGAGCCCCAGTTGTAGTCGACATTCGACCGCGCAGGCAAGCTCAGCGCACTTTCCCTGGCAACTTGTGGCAACCGATTACCAAGCGGTTTCCGCGGGGCTAGCGTCCCCAACACACAAGGCTCGCCGAGGTGGTCGAGCCGCTGGAAGGAGTTTCAGATGCGCCGGTTGCGAACCAAGGCAGGTGCGGTGGCGGTGTTTGCCAGCGCCGCGATGCTGCTGGCAGCGTGCGGAGGCAGTAGCAGTGGCGACGGCAGCTCGGGTTCGGCAAGTGGTGGATCGCTGGACATCTTCATCGCCGCGCAGCCGAACTTTCCGGACGCGTTCGCGACCTGGTCGAAGGAACTCACCGCCGCGTTCAAGGCCAAGACCGGCGCGGACCTGGTGATCGAGACCTACGCCAGCAGCGCCGACGAGACCACGAAGATCCAGACCTCGATCGTCGCCGGCAGCGGCCCCGACCTGTACAACCTGGGAACGACCTTCACCCCGGTCGCGTACGCGACGGGAGGTTTCGTGACCCTGACCGACGATGACTGGAAGAAGATCGGAGGCCGGGAGCGGTTCCAGCCGCTGACCTTGGGAATGTCCGGTCCTGACGCGGCCAACCAGATCGGCGTCCCCACCGCCATGCGTCCGTTCAGCCTCGTCTACAACACCGACATGTTCACGGCCGCTGGGCTCAAACCGCCGACGACCTGGGACGAATTCGTCGCCACCGGCACGAAACTGACCAACGCTGCCACCGGTGTCTACGGCACGACCCTGGATTACGCCGACGGATTCGACCCCTGGAAGTACATCTGGGCGATGTCCGAGCAGCAAGGCGGCTATTTCGTCAGCCCGGACCTGAAGACGGCGGGCCTGAACAGCGAACAGACCGTCAACGCCACGACGGGCTACTTCGACCTGCTCACCAAGTACCACCTGGCCGACCCGGCGAGTGTCGGGTGGAAGTCCGGTGACGCCACTGCGGCGTTCGCCGCGGGAAAGGCCGCGATGCTCCCCATGCAGACGGCGCAGGCGATTCCCACCCTGGACAAGTCCCCGCTGAAGGGCCACTACGCCTTCGCCCAGCTGCCCACAGTGGCACTTGGCATGACCGAGCGTCCCGCAGGTGCCCAGGCAGCGGCGTCCATCGTTTCCGGCGACAACATCGCCATCGCCTCCTACAGCGACAAAAAGGACCTGGCGTTGCAGTTCATCGACCTGCTGACCAGCACGGACCAGCAGCTGGCAAATTACGAAGCGTTCGGCAACCTGCCCACCAACCAGGAAGCCATGAACCAACTGGCCGGGAAGAACTCCACTGCTCGCGCCGTTCCTGGATATCGAGAAGAACTCAACGCCCACGGCATTCACCGGCGCCTGGGCGGATGTGCAGAATGGTGTGCAGAACGTGGTGACCCAGTCGTTGCCGTCGCTGGCCAGCGGAAGTTACGACACCGCAACTGTGCAGTCACTGCTGGACACCGCGAATACCACCGCGCAATCGGCGCTTGACAGGGCCAACAAATGACGATTGAGGACCTGTCGGGCGCGGGGGCGCCCACCCCCCTGCAAGGAACCGGCAAGGCGGCGAAACCCACCAAGCTGACGAGCGCTCACGGGCGCCCACTGTGGTTGATGTGGCCGAACCTGATCCTGCTGTTCGTGTTCATCGTGATCCCGTTCCTGGTCGGCATCTACATCAGCTTCCTGGACCTGGACCAGTATTCGCTGCGGAAGTTCTTCTCCGCGCCATTCATCGGTTTCCAGAACTACGTCGAGGCGTTCACGTCGGCGGGCCTGCTGCACTCGATCTGGGTCAGCCTGTCATTTTCCTTAATCACCACAGTCGTCTGTATACCGATTGGCCTGCTGGCGGCAATGGCCGTGAACACCACGTTCCGTGGGCGCGGTCTCGTCCGGTCGTTGTTCCTGGTCCCGTATGTGATCCCGTCATTCGTCACCGCCGTGGTGTGGCGGTTCATCTTCCAGCCCAACGGCGCCGCCAACACCGTTCTCGACATGTTCGGCATCGACGGTGGCCAGTGGTTGATCGGCGACCGCGCGTTCTGGTCATTGGTGATCGTCGACATCTGGGCCGCTTGGCCATTCATCTACATGATGGCCATCGCCGGCCTGCAGAGCATCCCCAGCGAGATGTACGAGGCAGCGGACCTTGACGGTGTGGGCCATTGGCAGAAGATCAGGTATGTGGTCCTCCCGCAGATCCGCGGCCAGCTGCTGCTCGGCCTGTTGCTCACCACCCTGGCGCACTTCAACAACTTCGCTCTGCCGTATGTGCTACTCGGTAGTCCGGCGCCGACGCCCGCGCTGACCCTGCCGGTGAACGTGTACCAAACCTCGTTCCAGGTTTTCCGGTTCGGGTTGGGCGCCGCGATGTCGGTCATCACGTTGATCCTGATGATCATTCCGGCCGCTTATTACCTGAAGGCCTCCAAGCTCACCGCCGCGGTCGGAGAGGACTGAACCATGGCCAGCACAACGACCATCCGCCGTGACCCGCAACGGTTGCTGCCGACATGGCTGCAGATCACCACCATCGCCATCCTGATGCTGTGGCTGCTGCCCGTGCTGTACATGGTGATCATCTCGATCAGCCCTGACCTCGAGGCCGCGGCCGGCAAGCTGTGGCCGTCGACGTTCGTGTTCAGCAACTACATCGACATCTGGTCCACCGTCCCGTTGGCGCGGGGCCTGGCGAACAGCTTCATCGCGGCGGGGGCGGCCGGCCTGATCGCCACCTTCTTCGGCCTGGGAGCGGCGTACTGCCTGACGCGCTTCAAATTCCGCGGTCGGGGCCCGTTCCTCAACTCCCTGGTCGGGCTGCAGTCCGTACCCGGAGTGATGATCATCCTGCCGTTGTTCGTCATGTTTTCCTCCGTCGGTTCCACCCTCGGGCATCCAGCTCATCGGCACCCGACCGGCACTGATCGTCACCTATCTCACCTTCGCGATCCCGTTCGCTACCTGGCTGCTGGTGACCTACCTGCGACAGATCCCGATCTCCTTCGAGGAAGCGGCGATGATCGACGGGTGCACCCGCTTCGGGGCACTGCGCCGGATCATCTTCCCGCTCGTGATACCCGGCATGATCATCGTGCTGGTGTTCTCCTTCCTCGTGGGTTGGAACGACGTGCTGTTCGCCAGCGTTCTCACCGACCCGAAGACCCAAACCGCTGCTGTTCAACTGAACGTGTTCGCTGCCGGTACCGAATCCGGGGCGCTGCCCCTCTACGGACAGCTGATGGCCGCCTCGCTCATCACGTCGGCGCCCGTGGTGATCCTGTACATGCTCTTCCAACGACAACTCGTCGGAGGTCTCACCGCCGGCGGCGACAAGGGCTGAGCCAAGCCTGATCGCAGAACTCAACTCGACCCGAAAGCGAGACATTCAGCATGTGGACCTTGTCCGGATTCGCCGATGAAATCGACGACGACTTCGAAAAGCAGTGCGCTGTACTGAATCAGCTCGGCATCGCGAACATCGAACTCCGCAGTGCCTGGGGGGTCAACGTTCTCGATCTTGGTGACGAGCAACTCCAGCAGGCAAGGGCCATCCTGTCCGCCCACCAGATCTCGGTGTCGTCGATCGGTTCACCCATCGGCAAGATCAAGATCACCGATGACTTCGAACCGCACCTGGACCGGCACGAGGTCGCACTGAGCCGGGCGGAATTCTTTGCTGCGCCGTACATCCGGCTGTTCTCGTTCTTCATCCCGGCCGGTGACGACCCGGACAGTCACCGCGACGAGGTCCTGCGGCGGATGTCCGCATTCACCGCCCGTGCCGCGGGGCACGACGTCATCCTGCTGCATGAGAACGAGAAGGAGATCTTCGGCGACATCCCGCGCCGCTGCGTGGACATCGTGGAATCCGTCGGGTCCCCGCAGCTGCGACTGGCCTGGGATGCGGCCAACTTCGTGCAGTGCGGGGTTCGTCCGTTCACCGAGGGGTACGCATCGATCCGCCCCCATCTGGAATACATGCAGATCAAGGACGCGCTGCTGGCCACCGGTGAGGTCGTCCCGGCCGGGGCCGGCGACGGCGAGACCCTCGAGACGATCCGGGCGCTCCGGTCCGACGGGTTCGACGGCTACTTCTCCCTGGAACCCCACCTGGCGACCACCAACTCACTCGGCGGCTTCTCCGGCGAGGACCTTTTCACCAAGGCCCACACCGCCTTCACCGGGATCCTCCGCGCGGAAGGGATCGACTACCGGTAGTCGCAGGCCGTCCGCCGAGCCGGTGATCGGGCCGATCACCGGCCCGGTCGCGGGCCCGGGGAACTACGATTCGGCCTGTGATCGGGGCACCGCACCATTGATCGGAGACGTGAGTTCGATGACGATCCTCTCGACGGCAGATACCTGCGGCCACCGCCGACCCGGCCATCGAGAACGTCGCGGCCTGCTTCGCCGGTATCGACCGGCTCGGCGTCGCGTTCTCCGGCGGGGTCGACTCCTCGGTGCTGCTGGCGTTGGCTGTCCAGTCGTTGGGCCGGGACCGGGTGGTGGCGATCATCGGTGTCTCACCGAGCCTGGCCGCCGACGAACTCGCCGCCGCCCACCACGTCGCCGACGTCATCGGCGCCACGGTGGCGGAGGTGGCGACCCACGAAGGCGAACGCGCGGAGTACATCGCCAACGGTCCGGACCGGTGTTTCCACTGCAAGGACGAGCTGTTCACCCGCATCTCCGACGAGGTGGTGCGGGCCCACCGGCTCGACGCGGTCGCCTACGGGGAGAACGCCGACGACATGGTCCGGCCCGACCGGCCCGGTTCCCGCGCCGCGACCAACCACCACGTGCTGCGCCCGCTCGCCGACGCCGGGCTGACCAAACTGGAGGTGCGGCGGATCGCCCGCGTTCTGCAACTGCCCTGCGCGGACAAGCCGGCCGCGCCGTGCCTGGCCTCGCGGATACCCCACCATCGGCCCGTCACCCCGCACAAGTTGAGCCAGATCGATCAGGTGGAAGCCGGCCTGCGCCGGATGGGATTCACCGATCTGCGCGTCCGTCACCACGATGACATCGCCAGGATCGAACTCCCCGCCGACGACCTGCTGCGCGCGGTCACGCAGCCACTGCGCGACCGCATCCGGACGACGGCGATCGCAGCCGGATTCCGTTATGCCGTGGTGGATCTCGCCGGAATCCAGTCCGGCGCCTTCACCCTCCCGCTCGTCCAGGTTCGCCATGGCTGACGGCAACAATTCCGCGGTGTGGTCGCTGCCCGGAATCGCCACCCTGGATTTCGACCGCGCCGCCCGCCGCGGGTACCCCGAAGCGGTCTATTGCGCCGGCAAGACGCCGGAACAGGTCGCTGCCATCGCCGGCGCCGTCCGCGACCAGCCGGCGGTCACCCTGTTCACCAGGGCGGAACCCGAGCACGCGGCCGCCATCACGGCGGTGCTGCCCGGATGCCCGCCACGACGTCTCGGCGAAACTGCTGGCCTGGCCGCCGACACCGCCGGCGCCGACCGGCGGGCTCGTCCTCGTCGTCGCGGCCGGCACCTCCGACATTCCGGTTGCCCGCGAGGCGGAGCTCACCGCCACCTACCTCGGCAGGGCGACCGAGACGCTGATCGACGTCGGGGTGGCCGGTCTGCACCGCATCCTTGCTCAGGTCGACCTGCTGCGCCGGGCCAGGGTGATCGTGGTCGCGGCCGGGATGGACGGCGCGCTGCCCAGTGTCGTCGCCGGGTTGA
This sequence comes from uncultured Actinomycetota bacterium, assembly GCA_963709895.1. GTDB lineage: Bacteria > Actinomycetota > Actinomycetes > Mycobacteriales > Nakamurellaceae > Nakamurella. The sequence goes on from CAVPYD010000031.1 coordinate 791,363, forward strand.
CCAGCGCGCCGGTCATCGCGCTGCCCACCTCCGTCGGCTACGGCGCGGCGTTCGAGGGGCTCGCCGCCCTCCTCGCGATGCTCAACGCCTGCTCGCCCGGTGTTGCCGTGGTGAACATCGACAATGGTTACGGAGCAGGCCATCTCGCTGCACAGATCGCCGCGCCGGACGTCGGCATGACGCTGTGACGATCCCCCCGACGATCCCCCCGACCACCCCGGTGCTGCATGCCTGGGTGGACGCCACCGCCGGGGTCGCGGGCGACATGCTGCTCGGCGCGTTGATCGACGCCGGCGCCGACCTCGCTGGCGTCCAGCGAGCTGTCGAGGCCGTGATCCCCGGTGCGGTGCGGCTCGACCTGCATTCCGTCACCAGGGCGGGCCAACGCGCCAGCAAGCTCGACGTCCGCATCGTCGGCACGGACCACCCACACCGGCGGTGGCACACGATCCGCGACCTTCTCATCGAAGCCCCGCTGACCGATTCGGTCCGGCAGCGTGCCCTGTCGGTCTTCCGGGCGCTGGCCGAAGCGGAAGCCGAGGTCCACGGCGTACCCGTCGACACCATTGCGTTCCATGAGGTCGGCGCCCTTGATTCCATCGCCGACATCGTCGGCGTCTGTGCGGCGCTGGAAAGCCTTGGCATCGGGACGATCAGCGCCTCCACCATCGCCCTGGGCGCGGGACGGGTGTCGACCGCGCACGGCGATCTACCGGTGCCGGTACCGGCCGTCCTGCGGCTCGCGCAGGGCTGGCGGGTGCAAGCCGGCGGCACCGGGGAACTCACCACCCCCACCGGAATGGCGCTGATCGCAGCCCTCGGCGAAGCCAGTGAAGACCTCCCGGCGCTCACCGTCCATCGGACGGGCGTCGGCGCGGGCACCAAGGACATCGATCGGCGACCGAACATCACCCGGGTGGTCATCGGTCAGCTCGCGCGGCCGACGGGCGACACCGGCGACACCGCGGTGCTGCTCGAAACGAACGTCGACGACCTGGATCCGCGGTTGTGGCCGGGCGTCATCAGCCGGATTCTCACCGCGGGCGCGGCCGACGCGTGGCTGGTCCCGATCGTGATGAAAAAGGGCCGCCCTGCCCACACCCTCAGCGTCCTGGCTCATCCGCACCAGGCGGAGCCGTTGCGGGACATCATCTTCGCCGAGACCAGCACCATCGGCATCCGGGAAACAGCGGTCCGGAAGGCTGCGCTTGCCCGTGGCTGGGTGGACGTGCCCGTCGCCGGCGGCGACCATATCCCGATCAAGATCGCATATCGCGACGGCTCCATCGTCCAGGCCACCCCGGAATTCGACGACGTCGCCGCACTGGCCGCAGCGCAGGGCAGGTCCGCACGCAGCGTCCTGCAGGAGGCGACCACCGCCGCCGCCACGCTCGGTCTCGTGCCCGGCGCGGCGATACCGGACATCCGCAGCGAGCCGACCGGCCGCTCAGCTTCCAGGAGAAAGGACTCCGACCGATGACGGATACCCTCGCCGAGCCTGTCGAGACTGTCTCAGCCGCAGCCACTATCGGCGGGCCCGAGCAGATCCTGGACGATGACGCCGTCCGCGAGTTCGTCAGCGCGAGCCTGGCGGCGGAGGACCTCGACGGCCGCAGCGTCTGCGTGATCGTTCCGGACGGCACCCGCAGCTGCCCGCTGCCGCTGCTGATCTCCGCCATTCACCGGGCGCTGGCCGATCGGGCGTCCAGCATCACCGTGCTCATCGCGCTCGGCACCCATGCCGCGATGAGCGATGAGCACCTCGCCAAGCATCTCGGGTACCCGGAAGCCGAGTTGGCCGCCCACTACCCCGGCCTCACCGTGCTCAATCACGAATGGTGGAAACCAGAAGCCCTCACCTCACTGGGGTTCATCGACGCGGAACGGGTCGGTGAATTGTCCGACGGGCGCCTGACCGAGGCCATCGAGGTGGTGCTCAACCGAGCGGTCGTGGACCACGACGTGTGCCTGGTCGTCGGACCGGTTTTCCCGCATGAAGTGGTCGGATTCTCCGGCGGCAACAAGTACTTCTTTCCCGGGGTCGCCGGTCAGGAGATCATCGACTTCTCCCACTGGCTCGGGGCTTTGATCACCAGCGGGGACATCATCGGCACCCGCGGCATCACCCCCGTGCGGGCACTGATCAACCAGGCAGCCTCGATGATTCCCAGCCGTCGACTCGCCCTGTGCGTGGTCGCGCAGTCGGGCACGACCGCGTTGCATGCCGCCTCCTTCGGGCCCCCGGAACAGGCGTGGGCGGCCTGCGCGGATGTGTCCGCGCAGACCCACGTCCGTTACCTGGACGCACCGGTGCAACGGGTGCTGTCCATCATTCCCACCAAGTACGAGGACATGTGGACCGGCGCCAAAGGCTTCTACAAGGTCGAACCCGTGGTCGCCGACGGCGGCCAGGTCATCATCTATGCACCGCACATCACCCAGATCTCCGCCATGCATCCGGTCATCGAGCAGATCGGCTACCACTGCCGCGACTATTTCCTGAAACAATGGGACCAATTCAAGGACTACCACTGGGGCGACCTTGCCCATTCGACGCACCTGCGCGGGGCCGGCACGTTCGACCCGGTCGAGGGCGAGAAGGGCCGGGTGACAGTCACATTGGCCACCTCGATTCCCGAGAACATCGTCCGGGGAGCCAACCTGGACTACCTGGATCCGGCGTCGGTCGACATCGCCGCACTGGAAGCCGACCCCGACACCCTCGTGCTGCCCCAGGCCGGCGAGGTGCTGTATCGGCTGCGGTGAAACCCGCGCCTCGAGCCGCCGGTTTCAGCCCCTGAAATTCATGGTGGAGGGCCGAAACCGGTGGCTCGATCAGGCCCGGGTGAAGAAGGCCCGCAGCTCCGCGGCCACCACTGCGGGCTTGCCGCGGCGATCGGCGTTCCCGGACGCGCCGTGGTCAAGTCCGGCGAACTCATGACGTTCAGCGCGCGGCAGCACCTTTTCCAGCCCGTCGAGGGCGGTCCGTAGGTAGGCCGGACTCTTACTGCCGCCGAGCAGCAGCACCGGCACCGCGACGGCAGCGAAATCGCCCAGCCGCCCGTCGGTTTCGGCGACGATACGGAAGTCGTAGTGCAGGTTCGGTGCGAGCATCCGCATCGTCACGTCGTCGGCGGTTGCCTTCCTGTCCTCGCTGGCCATCGCCATCGAGGTGAGCTTTTGCAGCACCGGTCGGGGAACGTACCGAAAGACCGCGGGTCCCATCTGCGCGACAAGCATGCCGGTGACCAGCGCCGCCGACACCCTGCCCTCCGCCATCTCCTGATCGAAACGAGCGAACGGCGCTGTGGAGATCGAGTTGTCGACGACCATCGCGGGCTCGAAGACCGCGACCTTGTCGATGCCGGGGGTGGTCAGCGCGGTCTGCAGGCAGATCACCGCACCCGAACTGACGCCGAAGAGGTGCCGGGCGCCGGTCGCGTTCACCAGCGCCTGGACATCCTGCACCTCCTCGGCCAAGCCGTCGTCCGCGCCGTACGGCCCACTCAGACCGCGTCCCCGCCGGTCGGGCAGGTAGACGGTGGCGATGTCGGCGAGTGCCCGGGCCAGTTCGAGATGGCTGTTCGACGACTCCATGGAACCGTGCAGCATCACCAGGCCGGGCCCGTGCCCGAGCTGCCGGTAGCCGATGGTGGTGCCGTCCTGCGAGGTGATCGTCCCGGTGGTGATGTCGACGGTGTTGACGTTGGTCATGGTTCTCCTGAGGGTTGCCGGAGCACCGGTTGGTCGCGGTGCCCGGATCGGTTCGGGTTGACGGTCGTGCACGGCTCTGCCACGGCGCTGCCACGAACCGGTCCATCACGGAGAGCCCAGCTATCGTTGCGGTTGCCACCTTGCAGCTGGGTTTCCGTTTCGCGGACTCGGTACGAGGCGAGTGCCCCGGCGGCGGTGTGCCAGCACCCCGCCGGGGGTCATAGCGAACATTCAGTCTCGGCGACCACTCCCTTTCCCGGGGCTGCGCGGCACAGTGGACGGCGCGGTGGCCGGCACCGTGGGCGGCGCGGCTGAATCGGCCGCACCTGCTGAGTCGACGGATTCGACTGAATCGACGGAATCGTGGGAATCGATACCGTGGAATGCCCGCCACCCGGCCAGGTCCGGGAATTCACCGGACGCCAATTCGCCGAGCAGGGATCGGACCCACGCCGCTTCGGCCTCTCCCATGGCCAGGTCGTATTCGGACTCGACGAGGAACAGCCTGGGTACCTGACCTCTGACGTGCGCGAGCGCGGCGCGCTGCCCGGCCAGCCGCTGCTCCAGCAGTCGCAGCCGGCGGTCGAGCAAAACCGTTGCCTCGTCAGGTGAAAGGGCGCCCAGCACCGACAGCCCCGCCTCGAATCGCGGGTACTCGGGTTCGGGGGTGGACACCAGCTCGCGCACCCAATCCTCGAGTTCGTCCCGGCCCGCCGGAGTGATCCGGTAGATAGTCCGCTCCGGTCGGCCACCCTGCCGCTCGCTGTCTCCGGCCTCGATCAGTCCGTGCTTTTCCAGGTTCTGAACGACCGTGTACAGCGACCCCCATTTGATCTTCATGTCCTGGTCTTTGCCCCGGTCCCTGATCACCGTTGCCATTTCATACGGGTGCATCGGCCGTTCGACCAGCACCGAGAGCACGGCAAGGGCCAGCAGGTTGCCCACCCTCCGGCGCTGCGCCACTCGAACCTCCCTTATTCGTCTGCGAGTATACGCAGACGAATAAGACACCGGCAAGCCTCGTCGATCGATGGATCCGCGCCAGCACACCGAGCTGCTCATCCATGAATGCCGACAGTTCACCGAGCGCGAGGCCGACGCGCTTCTCGTCGTGTTGACCGATGGGTGCGCGTGGACTCCGTTGCGGACAGCAAGGTTCTGCACGGCCGGCCGGCCGGTCTTTCGCACCGATCCCGATGGAGGACCAGACCCCAAAGGGGCACTGCGACCTGCGCAAATCATCACAACGGCGTACAGACAGCCGCGCCGGGCCGTCCTATCGTCAGGTGCTTGCATTACCAACGCCGACTGTTCGCGTGCTGTTCAGATGGCCGTCCACTGCCCGCCGGGCATCGCGGAAAGAGTCGACTCGCGCTATTCCCATGAGCGAGGGAGACATCATGCGATCCAAAATCCTGATGGCAGCCGCCGTGACCGCGGTCCTCTGCGTCGTCCCTGCCACGGCGGGCGCCACTCCGGGGCACAACGACAATCGGTCATTCACGGTGGCCGTTTACGGTGACTCGCCGTACGGCCTGAACAACGCCGACACGTCGCAGACCGAGGCCACCCCGGCCTTCATCGACACCGTCAACGCTGACCGCGCCGTCAGCACGGTGGTGCACGTCGGCGACATCCATTCGGGCAAGCAGATCTGCAGCGAGGCGTACGACCGGCAGATCGCCGGCTTCTGGACGCACTTCGCCGACCCGCTGGTCTTCACACCCGGCGACAACGAGTGGTCCGACTGCCACAAGGTCGCGCAGGGCGGCGGCAAGTACAACAAGGTCACCGGACAGATCGACTACGCCTCGCCGTCGGGCTACGCGCAGGGCGACCCGATCGCCAACCTGGCGCTGGTGCGATCGCTGTTCTTCCCGACCCCGGGCGGCACGCTGGGCAGCGGCACGCTGCACACCGTGTCACAGGCGACGGTGCACGACCCGGCTCACCCCGAGGACGCGCAGTATGTCGAGAACGTGGTGTGGCAGCGAAAGGGTGTCGTCTTCGTGACGCTGAACGTGCCCGGAGGCTCCAACAACGACAACGACATCTGGTACGGCACGCCGACCATGACGCCGGCGCAGCAGACCGAGATCCAGCAGCGCACCGCGGCCGACCTCCGTTGGCTCGACCTGGCGTTCGGCATCGCCAAGGCGCGGGACGCCCAAGGAGTTGTGGTCATCGAGCAGGCGGACCTGTGGGACCTCGACGGGGTGACCCGCGACCACCTCACCGAGTACGAGCCGATCGTGAGCAGCCTGGCCACGCACACGGCGTCGTACCGCAAGCCGGTCCTCCTGCTCGAGGGTGACTCGCACATCTACCGGTCGGACAACCCTTTGCAGGAGGGTGCGCCGTGCACCGGTGACGTATTCCCCGGCACCACGACCAACGTCTGCTCGTACGACGACTGGAACACCCACCCGTTCTACGACGTGCCCAACCTGCACCGGGTCGTCGTCCACGGGAGCACGACACCGCTGGAGTACCTTCGCCTGACGGTGACCCCGGGTGGGCACGCGCGGGCGAGCAGCACCGGCTTCGGGCCGTTCACCTGGGAGCGGGTGCCGGTCAGCTGATCTCGGCCGGGCGATTCCCATCGGGATCTGCCTACCCTCCTGGAACGCCCCCTGGGCGGCCGACGCCGCCTGAGTGGTCCGTCGGCGCTCGTCCAATACCCATTCAACCGTCAACGGGGTAGGCCGTTGCTGTTCGGCTGCGATGTCCGAGAGCAGGTCGCTGACCAACATCCGGCCGCGGGTAGCCCTCGCAGACCAAGTCGTCGGCCCAGATGCCATCGAACAGCGGGTGAGCGTTCGGCGCGTGCGGAAATTCCTCCGACCGACACGGGCCGTGTGGGATTTCACCCGGTCGGGCGTGCACACCACCCCACCGTTGACGCCGATGTCGCTCAGTGGCATTTCTTGAACATGGGCTGACACCTCGAGTAACATTTTCACCGGTTGGGATGCGCCGGCCCCCGCTCGGATGAACTTGCGGTACCGAATTGTGCGGGATCAAACCTGTCGCCTCAATCGGCGACGGGATGGGTTCACCCCGCACCAGCTCCGAGGCCACCCGACAAGGGGGTTCGCATTCAGGATCTCCGTGGTCACCAGCTGGGTTGAAGTCGTTTCACTGCAATATATGTCGCGAATTGGACCGCACTTGACATGGGGCCCCAGATAGCGTTGGTCAGAAATGTTCCTGCGCGCCTCATGGGTGGCCGCTCCTACTTTGGCCGCCGCCATTTCCGGCACCGGACGCCTTGTTCCTTGGCGCCCGGCGGGCCAAAGCCATACAATGAGGCGACTTCCCGAAGGCAGTGTCGCGGTGCGCGAAGGGTTTTCCGGGCGGCAAAAAAGGGGGACGTCCGGGACGCTGTTTCACGCAGAATTGGATGCGTCGGCGGGTGGCCGGAACGCGGTCCGCCGTGTGGCACTGTGTGGCACCGTTCGTCGGCCCCCGTCCGGAGTGGGAGTTCTTTCCTGCTTGATCAGCCGTGTCCTGCGATCAGTGGTGCAGCACTCCGACCCTGCCGATCGCAGAAGGGGCAATGAATGACCGGACTCACCACGACTGATGCAGCTCACCCGAGCTCAGCCCAGAATTGCCGTGGGCGGACCGCGTCGTCGCAGGCCTTGGGATCGCCGCCATCTGGGGGGTTCAACGGTCAGCGTGCCGCGGCAGCACTGGCGGTTCTTGCCGGGGTGTTGTGCTGCATGGGGGGTGTCGCCGTGATGGCGGCCTGGTTCGTGCACAGCGCGGTGGTGCTGCAGTGGCCCATCGGGGGCAACCCGATGGCGTTCAACACCGCGTTGTGTTTCGTGGTCACCGGCGCCGCGCTGATCGCAGTGTCCAGGCGGACGTGGGGCTGGGTGGCTGTCGTGGGCGCGGTACTGGACGTGATCATGGGCACCGTGGTGTTGGCCCAGTATGCGTCGGGTCGAGGTCTTGGTGTCGATGCCCTGTTCTCGGACGCGCGCTTGGACGGTGTGGTGTCGTCCACGCCCGGTCGAATGGCCTTCAACACCGCCGTCTGTTTCATTCTCGCGGGGGTCGGACTGGCCGCTCTCGGGCGGCGGTGGCCCTGGCCGCGGCTGGCTGCGACGGTGGCGGCAGGGACCGGATCACTGATCGCCGCGGTCGCGGTGCTCTCCCTTTTCGGCTACGCCATGGGAGTTTCGGTGGCGTACAGCTGGCTTAGTGAGACCGCGATGTCTCTGCCCACCGGGGCCTTGATGCTCCTGGTGGCGCTCGGACTTGTCATGCTGGCCTGGCGCGTCGACCCGCGCGGTCAGTGGTTGGCGATGCCCGCCGCAGCCGTGTCGCTGGGTGCAGTTGTTCTGGTATGGCTGGCGCTCACCGATCGGCAGGAGCCGACCTTCGGCGTCCAGGGCCACACCGCGGTCGTCGCGGTGGCAGCGGTTGCGGTTCTGACGGCAGCGCTGGTGGCGATCGCCGTCTGGGCGGCGCTGCGCGCCGAGCACGGCCGCCGGCTGGTCGCGGCCAGCGAGTCCAGGCTGTTCCAATTCCTGGACGCGTTGCCCGTCGGCGTCTTCATCACATCCGAGGCGGGGCATCCGTATTTCGCCAACACCGAAGCGGTCCGGCTGCTCGGCAGTGGCCTTCTCCCGGACGTCGGCGCGGAATCCCTCGCGGAGGTGTACCACGCCTACGTCAGCGGGACCGATCGGTTGTATCCGGCACAGAACACACCATTGGTCCGCGCCGGGCGCGGCGAGTCCGCAGTGGTCGACGACATGGACATCCACCAACCCAGCGGTGCGGTGGTGCCCGTGGAGGTGCGCGCCAAACCGATCTTCGCCGCCGACGGCACCATCGAATTCGCGATGGCGGCGTTCATCGACATCACCGACCGCAAAGCGACCGAGCAGGCAGTGGCCGATCAGGCAGCGCTACTCAATCTGGCGCACGACGCCATCATCGTGTGCGACACCCAACGGAGGATCACGTACTGGAATCGCGGCGCGGCGCGGACGTACGGATTCACCAGCGCCGAAGCCCTGGGGAGGGAGGCGCCCGAGTTGCTGGAGACCCGATACCCGACGGCCAGGGCCGATATCGACGCCGAGATTGATGCCAGCGGGTTATGGCAGGGCGAATTGACTCAGCGCCACTGCGACGGGCACTTGGTCGTGGTCGCCAGTCGGTGGGCCGCACGGCGCACCGCCGACGGCACCCGGGGCGCGACCTTGGAGATCAACCGCGACATCACCGACGCCAAAGAGTCCTCCGCATACGCTCGCCGGTTGATCGAGGCGAGCCCCGACGCCCTGGTGATGATCGGCCTGGACGGGACTATCGCCGACGTCAACGAGGCGGCCGAACGGGTCACCGCGACACCCCGAGAGCAACTGGTCGGCGCCGGGTTCGGCAGCTTGTTCACCGAACCGGAGCGGGCTATCCAGGTCCACGACCGAGTGCTCGCCGACGGTGTGCTGACCGACTTCCCGCTTGTGATCCGACGCCCCGATGGCGCGCTCGTCGACGAGATGGTCAACGCATCTTTGTACCGCGGCGCGACCGACGATGTCGTCGGCGTGTTCGTCACGGCCCGGGATGTGACCGAGCGCAACCGGGTTCAACGGGAACTCACCCGACGGGCGGCAGACCTGGAGCAGTCGAACATGGCGCTGACCCGGTCCAACGCCGAACTGGAACAGTTCGCCTACATCGCCAGCCACGATCTGTCCGAACCGCTGCGCAGCATCTCGGGGTTCGCCGACCTACTCCGACTGCGTTATCACGGCAACCTGGACGCGGACGCCGATGCGTTCTTCGACTTCATCGTCGCCGGCACCACCCGCATGCAGCATCTGATCGACGACCTGCTCACTTACAGCCGCCTCGCCACCCGCGCCCACCCGCTCACCCCGGTCGACGTGCGGAAGGTCATGGACACTGTGTTGGCCGACCTGGACGCCCGGATCGGCGAAACCGGCGCCGGCGTGCTGATCGACACCACCCTGCCGGTGGTCACCGGTGATGCCACCCAACTGACCCAGGTCTTCGCCAACCTGATCCGCAATGCCATCACGTTCGTCGCCCCCGGCACGACCCCTGAGGTGCATGTGTCCGCCGACCGCGACGGCCCGTTCTGGCGGTTCACGATCGCCGACAACGGCATCGGTATACCCCCGGAACACCGGGAACGGGTGTTCGGCATGTTCAAACGGCTCCACTCCCGGGACTCCTACCCCGGCACCGGCGTCGGCCTGGCCATCGTGCAGAAAGTTGTGCACCGCCACCAGGGCGCCGTCTCGATCGCCGACAACCCCGGCGGCGGCAGCCGGATCACCGTCACCGTCCGCGACACCACCCCCGACATCACCTCCGATCCACGGGCCGCAACGGATTGCGATGACCCCGACCGGTGGGTGCTGCGATGACCAACACCCACACCGACACCAGCGCAACGGTTCTGAGTCGCCGGATGGTGCCGGTCCTGCTGATCGAGGACAACCCCGCCGACATCCGACTGACTCTGGAAGCGTCCTCCGCGGCCGGTCTCACCCGGTTGGAGGTGATCACCGACGGCGACACCGCGCTGGCTTACCTCCGGAACCAGCCCCCGTACCGGGACGCGCCCCGGCCTGCTCTGGTGCTGCTGGACCTGAACCTGCCACGCGTCGACGGCCGGGACGTGCTCACCGCTATCAAAACCGACCTCGACCTCCGCACCATCCCGGTGATCATCCTGACCACCTCCAGCGCACCGTCCGACATCGAGCTGGCCTACCGCGAACACGCCAACTGTTACCTCGTCAAACCCCTGGGGTTCATGGCGCTGGCCCACACCATCGAGAGCATCAGCGCGTTCTGGCTCGACACCGCCACCCTGCCACCCACCCGGGAAGACCAAAGATGACCGCACCGCCACCTGTCACCAGCCCCACACCCGTCGCTGCCGCCGCGCACACCGAACCAGACCCGAAGCAACCGTTGAGGATCCTGCTGATCGAGGACAACCCGTCGGACGCCCGGCTCACCCAGGAACGGCTCCGCGGGTCCGGGATCACCTGCGACGTCGCGGCTGCCCTCGCCGAGGTCACCGTCCGACGGCTGGACGCGGTCGAGTGCGCACTGATCGACCTTGGCCTGCCCGATGCCAGCGGCATGCAAGCCCTGGACGAGATCCAGAAGCTGGCCCCGCAGCTGCCGGCCGTGGTGCTCACCGGCTTGCAGGACGAGGTCACCGGCCTCATCGCGCTCCGTGCCGGCGCCCAGGACTATCTGGTCAAACAACGCGCCGACGGCCACGCCATCGCCCGCGCTGTCCGGTTCGCTGTCGCCCGTAAGCACCTGCAACTCGCCGCAGACGCCCAAGCACTGCACGAGTTGGACCTCACCGACGACGTCATCCAACAGCTGTACGCGATCGGCCTGGCGATGAGCACCAGCCGCCGCCGCACCGCCAAGAACGACCCAGCGATTTCCGACCGGATCGCCAGCCATATGAGCGCCCTGCAATCCGTCGTGCAGAACATTCGGGACAACACCACCAGCACGGGCGGCAGCGGCCACGGGGTTGTCGGTCCAAGACCGGACGACTCCAACGAGCCTGGTGGCGGGTGACAAACCTCAGTCCAGAGCCGAATTCGACTTGATGATAGGTGTCGCGGACCACGGCCGGCAAGCCGTCGAATCGGTACCCATGGGGAACCGAAGGGGTGGAAACCGTTGTACTGCAACGACAACGGCCTGGCCGCTGACCGACAAAGGCAGTTCACGGCGCACCCGGGACCCGGGGACTGATCTGCAATCGATCTGCAACCGAGGTGCGCGATGAATACGGCTCTGCCCGGGCACCACAGCGCGTTCCTCGCCGGGCCGCCCCCGGATGCCGAGCCCCGAGCCGGTCACCAACTCCGTCCGCGGCCGGAAAGGCTTCACCGATTCCGCAACGAGGGTCGGTCCGACAAACCGAGCAAATGCATCGGGTTACCGGCGGTCGGCTGACCCTCAACGACGTGACCTTCGACCCATGCGCCGCGCGACCGCCGGCGGAAGGATGGATCCGGACCTTCCGGAAGGTGAACGCCATGGAACTTTCGGGCGGCACGCTGCTTGCCCTCACGCCGGTGGTACTGCTGGTTGTCGGGCTGGTGATCTTCTGCCTCGTCGACCTGATCCGCGCGCCCGCGGTGCGGTATCTGCCGAAACCGTTGTGGGCGTTGATCATCGTGATCGGCAGCGTGCCGATCGGTGCCATCGTCTATCTGGTCGTCGGGCGCGAGCGGAAGCCGGCCTCGTCACCGCCTTCGGAGCAGACCCCGGTTCTGCGAAGCACCGAGCCCGGGAATGGGCCGCCACTCGAGCGGATCGCCCGCGCCGATGACGGTCCGGCGGTGCAGACAGTGGTACGGACAAGTGGGCTCACCCGCGACTACGGCGGCGCGGGGTTGTTCGATGTCGACCTGTCCGTGCCCCGCGGATCCGTGTACGGGCTCGTCGGGCCGAACGGCGCAGGCAAGACGACACTGTTGTCGATCCTCACCGGGATGCGCCGATCCGACCGGGGCGAAGTCCGATTGTCCGTGCCGCGCAGCGACATTGCCGTCTGCCCTGACGTCCCGGAGTTCGACACCTGGTTGACCGCGTACGAGGTGGTCGACCTGGCCCGTTCGCTGATCGGAGCAGCGCGCAACAACGCCCGCACAGCAACGGATTCGGTGACGGACGCGCTCGCAGCGGCCGGGCTGGCCGATGTCGCGGACCGCCAGGTGGGCGGGTTTTCCCGGGGCATGAGCCAACGGCTCGGGGTCGCCTGCGCCTTGGTCGGCGACCCGGAACTGCTCATCCTGGACGAACCAACCTCCGCTCTCGATCCCGCCGGCCGCGCCGATCTGCTGGCGTTGGTGGCCGGCCTGCGTGGCCGCCGGACGGTGATCTTCTCCAGCCACATCCTCGACGATGTGCAGCGCGTGGCCGACCAGGTGGGCATCCTGCGACAGGGCCGACTGCTGTATCAGGGCGCGACCCAGTCGCTGATCGACGAGCACCTCGCCCCACGCTGGCTGATCCGGATCGCCGGCGACACGACGCTGCTCCGCGCCGAACTCGACGCGCAGCCATGGGTCACCCGGGTGGAACCGATCGGGACCGACTCGGTGCGGGTGGACGGCGTTTCCATCGAGGCCGGTGAACGCGGCATCCCGGTGGCGGTCGCGGCCTGCCGGGAACGCCTGGTGTCGTGCGAACCGGTGGCCGCCGATCTGGAGGCCGCATTCCTGGCGCTGACGGACTCCGCGGCTGTCCGTTCCGAACCCCCGATCCCGCAGCCCACAAGGGACCCGCGATGACCACCACCGGCTCTCCGCTCACCGCGCAATCTCGAACCCGAACCCGGCCGATGACAACGTGGCGGCTGGAATGGCTCCGGCTGACCCGGTCCCGCCGCTGGATCGCGCTCGTCGGGGTCTACCTCGTCTTCGGGCTGATCGGCCCGGTGATGGCCAAATACATGGCCGGCCTGCTCGAGCACGTGCAATCCGGGATCACCATCACGGTGCCGCCGCCGCAACCTAGGGACGGGATCGTCAACTACCTCAGCCAGGTCGGACAGATCGGGTTGATCGTGGTGGTCGCCATCGCCGCCGGAGCGATGTCGTTCGACTCACGTCGCGGCATTTCGACCTTCCTGCGCACCAGGGTGACCGGGATGTGGGAGCTGGTCGCGCCCAGGTTCACCGTGAACGCCGTCGCCGCCGTGCTCGCTTACACCCTGGGGCTGCTGGCAGCCTGGTACGAGACGGCGTTGCTGCTCGGGTCATTGCCGGTCGGCGCGATGCTCGCCGGGTTGCTCTGCGAATCGGTGTTCCTGGCCTTCGCTGTCGCGGTGGTGGCCGCCTCCGCGTCGTTCGCGCGGAGCACACTCGGCACGGTCGGCATGGCACTCGCCGCGCTGATCGTGCTGTCGATCGTCGGGACCATCGGCGCCGTCCACGATTGGCTGCCGTCCACCCTGTCCGGTGCGACGGTCGAATTGCTCTCCGGCACTCAGCTGTCCGACTACGCACCTTCGCTGCTGACGGCGATCGTCGCCGCTGGGCTGCTCGTCTGGTTGTCCGTCGTCAGGCTCAGCAGGCGCGAGGTCTGAAGCCCACCGACCGCGAGCGCAGTCAGATGGTGAAGCTGAAGCGCGCGACGAGCGGCCCCCATTTCCGAAAGGCTTCAATGTCATCGACACCGTTCGTCTTGGCGTCCGCCGCCAGAGCCGCTTGCAGATGCTCCATGCCGCCGATTCCACGTCAGTCCAGGGGTCCACCGACTTCGGGATGTCCCGCCGGCCACGGCCGGTGGCCTCCGGTAGGCCCTTCCCGTCGCGCGAGACGATCGATGAAGTCGCTCCAGGTATGAACGCCTACCGTGTCGTGTTCGAGCGCCGCAAGCAGTCGGTCCGGGACTGTGGGGAAACCCGCGGCGACCGCCAGCAGGGTCATCAGGGCGATATAGTCACCGGGCCGGCCGTCCGTTCCTAGGAAGCGGGACCGCATGCCGACGTGCTGCGTGGCTCTGATCAAGCGGTACGTGTTCATCAATCGCTTGGCAGCGCGTGGACTGTCGACCAGGTAGCCGAGCCGCTGTGCGAATCGCACTTCTGCAGACGTCAGGTCGACTCGAGTCGGGTTCATCGTGTGCGCCACAGGTTCGATATCGACGAGCGGGGCTCGCGTAGGAGTGCGGGCGCCCTCCGACCGTGCCCTTCCACCGGTCCGGTAACGGTCGGTCGGATGTGCAGGCGGGACGGGTTCGGCACCCGTCAGCACTACCGACGGGGCCAAACCAGCGATCAGTTTCGCAAAACCCGTCGAGTTCATCGCCGGCAGCGTCAACGGTATCTGGAAGATCTTTTCGAGGTACTCGACTGGCATCGATCGCAGGTACCCGTCGCCGGACCACGGACCGTCGCTCAGCGAATCACGGTATTGATGCCAGAGACTGCGCTGGAGCCAGCGCGGGTCGACACCGACCACCACCACGAACAACTCGAGCGCCAGCAGCAAATGAACCGCCTCCAGCACCTCGAGAACCTTCGCCGGTTGGCAACGATCCAAGTCGTCGATGTAAAGGATGATGCGATCAATCTTGGGCAGCCTCGGATTCGGCTCTCCCACTGATCGCTGCGCGAGCAGCCTCGCCTCAAGGAGTTGGAAATCGTGATGGAGCATCCCGATGATGCCTTGATGGCGCTGGTAACCGGCAGCACGATCGCTGAGGAAATCGTAGAGCTGCCGTTCGATAGACAGGGCGTCCGCGCTCGTCGTCACTTCCGCGATCTTGTCGTCGAGGCCGGAAATGTCGACATCGGCCTTGTCAACTTCGCGGTTGATCGTATCGATTCGGGCGTTCAGCTCGAGTTCATCCCGCATCCGGGTTGTTCGGAATTCGTCCTCGACCTCTGCCGTGATATCGATCGCATCCTGCAGCAGGGCGATCGCACGGCTGACGGTCGCCATCGCCGGCTTGGCGCCTGTTGCCACCGCAGTGGTGACCGTCGCGACCGTAGCAACTGCCGTGGCAATCGACCCCCAGGCGGCGACCCCGCCGTGCACGATGAGAGCGACGGTGGCGAGGCCGAGCAGTACGACCACGGTTATCAGCATTGCAGCGAGGGACTTACGACGCACCTGTCGCCAGCTGGCAAGGAGGTAGCCGCCCGTCGTCTGAAGATCACGATTGAGCTGCATGAGGTCCTGAAAGGAAGGCGTGAATCCGAGCGCACCCGAGAGTTCGGCCAGCGCGTCAGTCACCCGCTTGTCTCCCTTGACCGAACGGAGTACCTCCGTGAGCGGCGCGTGCGCTGCGGCCTTCGCCCTGCGCGCCTCGGCATCGCTGCGCTTGTCCTCCAACACGGCGCGTTCGGCCCGCAGCCGTTCGACCTCGGCGTCCTTCTCGGCACGCGCGGCTCGATAGCTCTCGAGCTGGCGCAGCAGGTCCTCCCGCTGTACTCGGTTCGGATCGCCCTGCGCCTGCAACCACGTCCTGCGGGCTTCGATGGAGATCGGCTCCGGATCCGCCAGCCGTTCGAAGATCGTGATCGCCAGGCTGGCCCACAGACTGGCATCCGAATAGTGCCAGGCATTGAATCTGATCTGTACTATGGATCGCCCGACATCGGCGAGCTCCGCGCTGTTTCCGTCAATGTGCTCGCGCATCTTCTCCATGAAGAAACTCTTGCCGGAACCCCATTCACCGAAAAGACCGACGGCCAGCGGCGGCTGAACATTCGGATCAGTCACAACGTCGCACAATGCGACGACCTCGCCCTGGATATCGAGGCGATCCTCGCCGCCGGGCAGGTCGCTGACGTAGCCGTGTGCGAATCGCAGCGAGCTGAGCACGGCATGGCCGTTGCCGGTCTGCACCGCCTGCTCGTCGATTTCGAACAACAGCGGAGTCCAAGCGCCGACGCGCTCCAGTTCGACAAGTAGGGCCCGGTTGACCAGGGCCAGGCCGAAGAGCAGCAGACGGCCGTCAACCACGCGGTGTCGGGATTTGGCCACCGCGTCCATGTCGAACTCTCGGCCGACCGCGTCCAACCACGTTTCCCAACTGCGGGTTGGCTGCGTCTGCCGCAACCGAGGGAGCGCGGCTCGCAGTTGGCCACCTGCGACGTCAGGGTGGCGCTCGGCTACGACCTCAGCGATCTGGGCTGCGGAACAGTCCCCGGCACCGAGAGAATCGGCGATTTCCCGCACCGCACCGGAGAGTTTCAGGGGCGGCGCCGACGCCCCTGAGGCCAGCAAGGATTTCGATGGCTCGGACAGCAGATCAGGGCCCAGTCCCAAGCGGGAAAGGAACGAACTGTCGGCGATGTGAGCCGACGGGCCGAGCTGTCGAACGATGTCCGCCAGCCAAGCCTCTGCCAACGCTTCTACCGGAGTGCTTGGCGAGACGACAATGCGCCGGTGCGGCCGAGGCACGGACAGTTCTTGAGATGACGGGGTTGGCTCGGCCGAATCGAGTGACACCACCACAACGGGTAGCCCGGCCGCCAAGTCCTGCGAACGATCCTCGAGGGTAGCCGCCAGCTCGACGAACGCCCCCCAATCGAATGGATAGTCCTGCCAGTTGGCGCCGATCCGCACCAGAAAGAAGTACCGATCCGCGACCGGCAACGAGAGCTCGGCCGACAGCTCCTCCGCGAGCGCGCCGACCTGCGACCATTCCACCTGAGCCCTCCCGAATGTCACACGGAGCAAGCCCATCCGCCGAAACAGGGAAGCGCCTCGGTCAACCTGAGGCGTAGCCTCGCCACATCTGAACCGTTGACGGGTTTCGACGGATTTCTGTTCTTTTGCATCTTCGGGCAGTACTGTCGCATCAGTCTCGGGTAGGGAGGGCCTGTGGACAACGACATATTTTCACTTTCCGACTTCGGAGTCCGTGACACCGAGGCCGACGGTGTGAACCTGTCACCTGACGCAGCGCAGATCACCGGCGCCACGGTCATCGCGCCACCGTCGAACGAGATCGAACTGCGCGGCAGGGAGGTACTCGTTCTAAGCGGCTCGCCGAGCTCGTTTCCGGTGGTCCTGCCGACGCAGGATCAGGTCCAGCGCAGCGCACCGACAGTGCCCGGGTCTGGGTGTTGCACGGCATGGGGGGCATCGGCAAGTCCACGATTGCCATCGAGGTGGCCACGCGTGCGACGAATGCTGGGGTCCGCACGTGGTACCTGCACGGGCGGCCTGAAGCTGGACTTCGTAACGGCCTGCAGACGATCGCACTTCAAGCGGGTGCGCCTCACGCGGCGCTGAACAATGAGCATCCCGCAGATGCGCTGTGGCGGCACCTGAACGCTCTGACGGAGCGCTGGCTGCTCGTCCTGGACAACATCGACGAGATCGCCAGTTTGGAGACCGGCGATCGGCCGCTGTCCGAGGCGACCGGATACCTACGCCGTCCCAGCCGATACGGCTTCGTTGTCGTCACGAGCCGGGTCGGGAACCCGCGTCATTGGGGGCGCTGGTGCCACCTCGAGAGGGTTGGCACGCTCGACCCTGAATCCGGCGCCCAGGTTCTCATGGATGGCATTTCCACCAGCCTCACCGACGCCGAAGCCGCTGCCGTGGGTTCGGAGACGGCCGCGAGGCGGTTGTCAGTTGCTCTCGGCGGTTTACCCCTGGCGTCTCAAGTTTGCTGCCGTTGTCATCCAGAACGCCCGCAGGAGCGGGATCACCATTCCCGCGCCGCGGACCTTCGATGAGTACCGAGAAGTGATCGAGCGCGACGACAATCCCAAGAACACCCAGGATGAGACCGCCCGTTACGATCTGCGCACTGCGCAAAGCTGGAACCTCGCCATCGACGTACTGGAGAAGCAAGGCAGCTATTTTGTACGGCCCCTCCTGCACTTGTTGGCCAGTCCTCGGCCCCGCGCCAATTCCATTCGCCCTGTTGCTGCAACATCCGGTTCTTGACCGGTCGCACCTTTTCCGGGACCTTTCGGTGGGCCGAACTGAGCATGGCCGTGGAAGGATTGCAGTGGATGGACCTGATCGAGACAACAACAGCCGAAATCGGTGACCACAGAGCCAACCTCGCGTCCCTGCATCCCTTGGTCCGGCGCGCGCACCGCATCAGTCACACCGCTGCGTTTGGGGCAGGTGCAGGCCTATCGAGAACTGTTGGCGGACCTACTCAACGACGTGTGTGGGCGATACCCGATCAAGTTGCCCGAGTCGTGGTGGGTGTGGAGCCTGGTAGCCGCCCACTCGACGAGCCCGTCGAGCTGGAGAAGTCGACCAGCATCGCCGCGATGAACTCCTACAACGTCGTCGCGTTGACAAACCCCGCGCATCAGGCGGGCCGCTATTATCAGCGGACCGGATTCTACGCGGAGGCCGAGCGACTCTTCCGGACGGTTTTTGAAATCCGCCAGAAGGTATTGGGCGACCGGGACAACTCGACGTTGGACGTGCGAAACGACCTCGCTGGAGTCTTGCAGGACCGTGGAAAGCCGAAGGATTCGATCGACGAGTACCGTGCAGTCCTGGAAATCCGAATGGTTGACCCCGGGCCGACCAGGCCGGAGACACTCGCCACCAGGCACGGCATCGCCGAGGCTCTTCGAGACCAGGGCAACTACACTGCGGCTGAGTCTGAGTACCGCGAGATTGTCAGGCTGCGCGTGGAGAAGAATCACTTCGAAGAACATAGCGATACGCTCGACAGTAGACAGAATCTCGGCTTCCTTCTGCACCTGAGCGGTCGCTATACCGATAGCAAGGAAGAATATAGAAGGGTGCTGGCCGCGTACCACCAGAAATCGATCTATGTCGGCTTTCGGCCCTGCACAATTTCGGCCGCTTGCAGCAGGACATGGGCGACTATCAAGGTGCGCGGGAGAGCTTCGCTGAGGCGCTCGATCTCCGGCGGTCCTCTCTCGGCCCCGCGCACCGGGACACTGTGACAACCGAGCATGCGATGGCGTACCTCGCCTACCTGACCGCGCTATTTCGGAACCGCGGATGAGTTGTACGCACGGGTGCTCGAGGCGCAGGAACAAAACCCCGATATGGACCCACGCGGACTCCGGGGGACATATCACAACATCGGACTGCTCAGGTTGGCGCAGAACCGGCTTGCTGACAGCGAACATTCGCTGACCATTGCATTGCAGGGCCGGGTCAGACACGCTGGGCGAACGGCACCCTGGACACCCTCTCGACGCGGCGCGCGCTGGCTGAACTCGCTCACGCGAGAACGGACTTCGACACTGCCGAGGCGGCGCTGGTCGAGATCATCGACATCCAGCGTGAGCTGCTCGGAGACGATCATCCGGACACTGTCACAACGCGACAAAAGCTCGGCGTGACCCTGCAGGCTCAGCATCGTTTCGTCGAAGCCGGCGAGACATTCGAGGCGGTGGTCCAGGCCCGCACGGTGCGAGTAGGGGAGCATCACCCCGAAACGCTCGCGGCACGCAGTGCCCTGGCCGCTGTACATCACAAGCTCGGCAAGAGCGAAGAAGCAGAGGCCGAGTATCTGGACATCCTCGAAGTGCAGCTGCGGTTCTGGCGAGCCGGCTAGTTCCGACGCGCTTGCCACCCGATTGCGCCTCTCAGTGCTGTTTCTTGTCAGACGGGATCTACGCAGCGGCGGAGGCACAGTACGCGGAGAGATACTGAGCGCTCGACGGTCGATCAGCGATCGGTCAGATCCAGAGGTGACGAAGGCATCGACGATCCTGGAGCTGATCGCTGACATGCGGGAACGCGGGCAACGCGGTGTCCGAGGCGACGACAGTCGACAGCAGCGTGAGAGGCGGAGCGCAGCATCCAGCAGTGAGAACCGGACCGCGCTGACGGCAGGCCTGGCTCACCGGACCGGCCGTGCGCGCGGCCGGCATCCGGCCCATTCTCAGCGCGGTTTGCGGCGCGGCCATCCTCATCGCCGGGCTGGTCTCGAGGGGAACGACTGGCAAGAACGGGTGGTTCATTTGGCTCTGGCTGGCGGCGGGACTGTTTCATCATCGCGTTCAACTTGTGGGTCGCGTTTTCCAGGAATGGCAGCGTGCAGACCGACCATCCACAGCGGCGACGACGGCGCACCGTCCAGGTTTGGACGTCGCGTCATCGAAGAGGGATAGCCGATCGCGATGGGGCACCACGAACCGGAGTGCACCGTCACACCAGGTAGGGACCTTCGACCGTAGAGACCGCCCGTCGCGCCACGCACGCTGAACTCATGCGCGCTGTGCGGGCAAATCTCGACGTGTTCCTGTTTGTGCTCGGGCTGGTTCTCCTGGCGGCCGGGTGCATCGGCTGGGTCATCGGCAACTCCATGCTGGAGAACATCCCGTGGATCACCTCCACCGTCATCGGCATCGTGGTGTCCACCGCCTGGATGGTCGAGTCGATCCGGGAGGGCCGTTTCGGCGTCGACATCATTGCGGTGCTGGCCCTGGTGGGTGCGCTGTTGGTCGGCGAGCCGTTCGCCGGAGCGATGATCACCGTCATGCTGGTCACCGGCCGGGTACTGGAGGCCCGTGCCCAGCAGCGGGCCAGACGGGACTTGAGCCTGCTGGTGCAGCGTGCGCCGCGGACCGCCAGGCGGGTCGACGACAGTGCAGCAGATCCCGCCACCGGCGCCATCGGTGACGGCAGCAGGGGCACGATCACCGTCGTCGAGGTCCCGGTCGAGGACATCCGCCGCGGCGATCACGTGCTGGTCGGGTCCGGCGAGGTAGTTCCCGTCGACGGGCACCTGCGCGATCCGGCGGTGCTCGACGAGTCCAGCCTCACCGGCGAATCCCTTCCGGTGGACCGGGTCGCCGGCGATGGCGTCCGTAGTGGCGCGATCAACGCCGGCGCTGCGTTCGGGCTGACCGCCACCTCGGAAGCGGCGTCGTCCACCTACGCGCAGATCGTCCGCCTGGTCGAGCAGGCGCAGGCCACCTCGGCGCCGTTCGTCCGGGCTGCCGATCGCATCGCGGTGATCTTCGTTCCGTTCACCCTGCTGCTGGCCGGCGGCGCGTGGCTGTTCTCCGGTGACGCCACCCTCGCGGTCGCCGTGCTGGTGGTGGCCCCGTGCCCGCTGCTGCTGGCGGCGCCGATCGCGATCATGTCCGGGTTGTCCAGGGCGGCTCGCAGCGGTGTGGTGGTCAAGGGTGGAGAGGCGTTGGAACGC
This sequence comes from uncultured Actinomycetota bacterium, assembly GCA_963709895.1. Classification (GTDB taxonomy): domain Bacteria; phylum Actinomycetota; class Actinomycetes; order Mycobacteriales; family Nakamurellaceae; genus Nakamurella. The sequence goes on from CAVPYD010000031.1 coordinate 812,741, forward strand.
CTGGCTTCCGGCCGGGTGCTGCTGCTCGACAAGACCGGGACGGTACCCGGCGAAGCCAGTCGTGGTCGACATCGTCAGCCGCGGGAACAACTTTCACGGCGGATCAACTGTCCAGCTGGGCGGCCGGCCTCCACCGGTCTCCCGCACGTGCTGGCCGGCGCGATCGTCAAGGCCGCCAGGGTGCAGATGGGGAGTGTGAGAGCGGACTCGCCCTGATGCTGACCGCACGACGTCGTCGGTCAACACCCCGGGTACGGCATCGAGGGCAGGGTGGACGGCCGGGTTGTCTCGGCGGGCAAGGCCTCCTGGATCGTCGACGATGCCCCGGAATGGGTTCACCGGGTACGCCACCGCGGCGCTGAACTCCGCGCTCACCGTCTTCATCTCGGTCGACGGCGAACCCGCCGGGGCTGCTGCTGGGCGGGCACCTACGGCCGGATGGTGGCTGCGGACCGCCGGGATCACCAGGACCGTGCTGCTCACCGGAGACCGGGCCGACATCGCCGAGTCGGTCGGCGGACTGGTCGGTGTCGACAGCGTCAGCGCGGACACCGACCCGGCGGGCAAGGTCGCCCGGGTGCTCGCCGAGGCCGCGAACGGGCCGACGATCATGGTCGGTGACGGGGTGAACGACGCGCGCGCTGGCTGCGGCCGACGTCGGGGTGGCGCTCGCTGCGGGCGGTGGGCCGCGTCCTCCGAAGCCGCCGATGTGGTGCTCACCGTTGACCGCATCGACCGGCTGGCCGACGCGATCCTGACTCCGCTCCCGTCGGATCGCGTTCAGGCCGCCGTGATCGGCATGGGGCTCTCGTTGATCGCGATGGTCGTCGCCGCGCTGGGTACCTGCCGCCCGCGGTGGGCGCGCTGCTGCAGGAGGTCATCGACGTGCTGGCCATCGCGGTGGCCCCCGCGTCGCCGTGCTCCCCCGCCGAACTAAGAGGCTGTGATGTTTTAACCTCGTTTACGGGGTGTTAGGCGTTACGGTTGTGGTATGGCAGATCTGGCGGACTCGGTCGCGCGGCGGTACGCGGTGTTGCGACCGCATCTGTCGGAGTTCCAACGGCGGTTGTGGCTGGGCGCGGAGGCCGCGGAACTGGGATCGGGTGGGGTCGGCATCGTGGCCGCGGCGACCGGAGTGGCGTCCGACACGGTCCGCCGGGGCCGGAAAGAGGCCGATGACGGGACCGCCCGGGGGTGGGGCGGTCACGGCGTTCGGGGGGTGGCCGGAAACGTGCGGAGACGCATGACGAGGAGCTGGTCGCGGCGTTGGAGTCGTTGATCGATCCGGTGACGCGTGGAGATCCGATGTCGCCGTTGCGGTGGACGTCGAAGTCGATCCGGACATTGACCGCAGCGATGAGCGAGAAGGGGCACCAGGTCAGCGATTTCGTGATCCGCAGGCTGCTTCGAGAACATGGTTACAGCATGCAGGCCAACGTCAAGACCGCCGAGGGCGAGCAGCACTCGACCGAGACGCCCAGTTCGCCGACGCTGAACGATCAGGCCGGCGAGTACACCGCGGCCGGGGACCCGGTGATCAGCGTGGACACCAAGAAGAAGGAACTCATCGGGGCGTAAAGAACGGTGGCCAGGAATGGCACCCCGCCGGGCAACCGGAACACGTGAAGGTCCACGACTTCATCGACAAGGAACTGGGCAAGGCCAACCCTTACGGGGTGTACGACGTCGCCAACAACACCGGCTGGGTCAGCGTGGGCACCGACCACGACACCGCCGCGTTCGCCGTGAACACCATCGCGACCTGGTGGGCACAGGTCGGACAACCGTTACACCCGAACGCTTCCCGGTTACTGATCTGCGCCGACGGTGGCGGCTCCAACGGCTACCGCACTCGGCTGTGGAAGACCGAACTCGCCGAACTGGCGAATCGGACCGGCCTGACGATCACCGTCTGCCACCTGCCGCCCGGCACCAGCAAGTGGAACAAGATCGAGCACCGACTGTTCTCGCACATCTCGATGAACTGGCGGGGCAGACCCCTGACCAGCCACGAAGTCATCGTGCAGACCATCGCCGCGACCACCACCAGCACCGGACTGAGCGTCCGCGCCGAACTCGACGAAGCCCCCTACCCCAAGGGAATCAAAATCCCCGACGAAGAGATGAACGCCCTCGCAACCAGCGGAATCCTCACCAGACACGAGTTCCACGGAGAATGGAACTACACACTGCACCCACGACGCGCCACACGCGAGTAATCATCACAGGCACTGACGATGCGGCTGCGCTCGGAGCACACCGCCGTGCGTGCCGTGGTGGAGCAGATCCGGGTGGTCGCCGACGGGCTCGACCCGAGCCCGCAATCCCTGGAGCACTTGCGTGAATTGCTGACAAGCCTGGAGTCGGAATTGCTGCCGCACGAGCACCATGAAGAACACGAGCTGTTCCCGGTGATGGACAAGCTGTTCGGCGGACCGGACGCAACCGCCGCGCTCAGCCGCACCCACGCGGAGATCGACCTGCAGGTGATGAGACTGCACCGGGTACTGGCCGGCGTCGACGGTGACAGGATCAACGCCGCTGAGTTGCCCGCGCTGAGGCAGATCCTGTACGGGCTCTACGGGGTGCTCCGCCTGCACAACGCGCAGGAGGAGGAGAGCCTGTTCAGCCTGCTGCCCGATGACGACGCGGTGTCGGCGGATCACGTGGCCCCACAGACAGGCTGACCGCGCCAAGGCTCCGTTCACCGCCGATCGCCAGTTGGCCATTCATCGGCCGGGTTCATCGGCCGGGCTAGTAAGCCGGGTTCATCGGCCGAGGAATCGCGGAGCACGAGGTGCCAGCGCATGGTCTCGCGGGAGAGGTCGGGGTCGCCCCCGGCGACGGCCGCCAGGATGCGGGCGTGCGTCGATGGCGTTCTCGCGGATCAGGTGTCGGGCGTGGTCTTGGCAGCAGTCCGAGGCACGACCGGATCGCGGCCACCGGGTGGTCACCGACCTGTTCTGAACACCTCGTTGGGTGGCGCGCAGTGTCGCGGGCCCTCGGCGTGTCTGGATAGACCCCGATGTCCTAACGTCGAACCATGCCGAATGCAGCATCGACAGTCGAGACGCCCGCGCCTAGCCAGCGCTGGCTGGCCAGGATCGCTCTCCTCGCGATGGCCCTCGCGCTCGTGGTGCTGATTCCGGCGGAGGGTGCCATCGGCCTGACCCTCGTGGTGATCGGCCTGGTCGGCGCCGGCGCCATCCTGGCCGGCGGCTATTGGTTCCTGGCCAAGCGCGGCGTGCTGCGGTGGGCCGGCCTGGCGCTGGCGGTCGTCGCGGTGGTGTTCGTGATCGTCGCCTTTTTCCGGGCGGACGCCATTCTGGTCGCGTTGATCTCGTTGGTATTGGTGGCCATCGGCGGCTTTGCGGCCCGACACGCCCTGCGGCACACGGTGCAAACCTGGATGCCGACGACTGCGGCCCGCCCCGCAGAGCACCCGTTCATCGTGATGAACCCCCGCTCGGGCGGCGGGAAAGTCGTTCGCTTCGACCTGAAGAACAAGGCCGAGAGCCTTGGCGCCGAGGTCGCACTGCTGGACGGACCTGGATATGTCGACGTCGCCGCGCTCGTCCGCGACGCCGTCGACCGCGGGGCCGATCTGCTGGGCGTCGCCGGCGGCGACGGTACCCAGGCGCTGGTCGCCGGGTATCGCGGCCGAGCACGACATTCCGTTGCTGGTGATCAGCGCCGGCACCCGCAACCACTTCGCGCTCGACCTCGGGCTGGACCGGGAGGACCCGGCCACCTGCCTGCAGGCGCTCACCGACGGCGAGGAGGTCCGGGTGGACCTCGGCTACATCGCCGACCGACCCTTCGTGAACAACGCCTCGTTCGGGGCGTACGCCGAAATCGTGCAGAGCCCGGAGTACCGCGACAACAAGGAACGCACGATCCTGAACATGCTCCCGGACCTGCTCGGCAAGCAGAAGGGTGCCGATCTCGCCGTCCGCACCGTCACCGCCGCCGGGCCGACGAGACTGCAGGACATGCAGGCCGTGCTGATCAGCAACAACCCGTACGGCTCGGGGCGGCTGCTGGACATGGGCCGCCGCTACCGCCTCGACGAGGGTGTCCTCGGCGTCATCGCCGGGCGGTTGGGCAGCACCGCGGAGGCCGTCGGCCTGTTGCGGCGTCAGCAGTTTCGGTCGGTGAATGCGCTACGCCGCGCTCGGCGAGGTCGTCGTGGAGAGCACCGACACCACCATCCCGGTGGGCATCGACGGTGAAGCCGTCACCGTGGACACCCCGGTGCACTGCACCATCCACCCGCGGGCGCTCCGCGTCAGGATCCCCAGGAACCGTCCCGGCGTGCCGCCGCCCCAGCCCAAGATCGACTGGAAGCGGCTCTGGCAGATCGCCTTCGGCAAGTAGCCAGGCCTGCCTGCGACACCGTGCTCTGCGTCAACCGGTTGGGTTGACACCGCCGGGCCCACGGTGCTCACGATCTCGAGCCCGTCAACCGGCCGGCGTCAGGAAATTGAGGTCGGTGACGGCGAACCGTGCGATGCGCTCGTCATCGCCGCTGAACGTGACGGAGCCGCTGTCCGCAGTGAGGATCCTGGTCACCGCCGGATCGCCGGTGGTGATGATCAAGATCCGGCCGTCGTCCGCAGCGACCCATTGCCAGTTCGGCGCCCAGAACGCGGACAGCAGCCCGTACATGCCGTCGTGCGGGCGATCGACGGCCAGCAGCGTGCGCGACACCGCGCCGTCGGTGAGCACGACCTCGCTGTGGTCCGACTCCAGGCTGACCCTGGCACCAGCCGGGCTGACGGCCGGGTGAGTGGTCAGATCCGGTTCGGACGGCGCGTCGGCCACCGGTAGGTCCTGGACCTCGCCCGAACGCACATCGACCACCTTCTGCCATCCCGGCCGGAACGAGGGGCCGGGTGGGTCGGTCATGCGGAACATGGTCACTTGGAGCCGGCCGTCGGGCAGCCAGACCAGCTGCGGACCGAGCTCCTTGCCCTTCTGCATCGCCTCGGACACGTCCTGGTCCTTCAGGCAGAGCACGTCCTTGGCCGGCTGGCCGGCCGCCGCCACGATCCGCACGCACGCGGAGTTGTCGGCGAAGTAGGCCACGGTGCCCTGCAGCGAACTGTCGGGGTGCTCGGCCAGTGACTCGAATTGCGGCCGCTCCCAGCTGGCGCTGACCACGATGACGGTGACCACTACCCCCAGGATGAGGGCGACCACCGCGGCGGCGAGGACGCCGATGATCACCGGCCGGCGGCGCCGCTTCGACGGACCTCCCACAGAAACCTGGCTCGCCATGATGCACCTCCACCAAGGGCATTCACGTCACCGTGTCACCGTTGCCCAGGGCTGGATCCGAGCATCTCGCCGCGGGACAGGCGCTGTCAGAGCACAAGGTCCCGTTCCTGTTGTCGCTGCGACGAAACCCGCGATCGGCGGGTCGCACCGCGCGCTACTGCACTCAGCGCCGCATCCACCGCGCCCGCCATCCACCAGCCCCGCCGCCGACCGCCCCGCCGCATGCCACCGCCCCGCCGCAGCCGCCGCACCCCGGCAGCCACCACTGAGCGCCGCATTTCACCACCCGGCGCCGAATAATGCTGGCGCCCAGACAACAAAACCGGCGCTCAGAGGCCGATTCCGGGCCCAGGCCGCCAGCGGCCGGCGAACCGGCACCATCCCGCCCGCCCAGGATTCGGCACTACGCGCAGGCACGCCACAACGGGACGCCGCACAGCCGCCGAGTCAAACCGCCCCGCCCCGCCGCGCGGCCGCCGAGCCGAACCGCCCGCCCGCCGCAACACAGCGCCGCATTTCACCACTCAGCGCCGGATAACGCTGGCGCCCACACAACAAAACCGGCGCTCAGAGGCCGATTCCGGGCCCAGGCCGCCAGCGGCCGGCGAACCGGCATCATCCCGCGCGCCCCGGGTTCGGCACCGCCCGCAGGCGCGCACCACAACCGGACGCCGCACAGCCGCCGAACCGCCCCGCCCCCGCCCCGCCGCCACCGCACGCAGCCTTCAACTCAGCGCCGCATTTCACCACCCAGCGCCGAATAATGCTGGCGCCCAGACAACAAAACCGGCGCTCGAGCCGCTCAGCCGAGCCGAGGGCGATGCCGCACCAATCCAGGCCCGCGCCGACGGCGGTCTGCGCCGGCGGCCCGGCCCGCGAAATGTCGTTCGCGGTGTTTGACCGATTCCCCCAACGGGGCACTTCCCGGGATGGCTGCGTCGATCGCAGGTAGCCGGCCAGCGAGGGTCGACTACCTGGTGGCGCGGCCGGACGAGAGGTTGGCGCCGATGACCGGGAACGATGAGCAAGGACTGACCGACCCACGGTCGGGCCGCGCGGAGTACGCCTTGCACCCGGCTCGCCGCGGGAAGCGCGGGGAGATGCGGCTCGCGCCAGCGGTGGCCGTGCTGGTGGCCATCGTGCTGTACGCGGTCCTGCCCGAATCTCTGCTGCTCGGGCCGCGATTCCTGATCCCCGCGCTGGAACTGGCGTTGCTGGTGGCGTTGATCGCGACCAACCCGTGGCGGATGACCAGGCAGACCCGCTGGTCGCGCGCCGTGTCGCTGGCACTGGCCGCGCTGGTGGTGACGACCAATCTGGTCAGCCTCGCCCTGCTGGTCCAAACGCTGGTGTCCTCCGCCGACACCGAAGGGTCGAGCCTGCTGCTGGCCGCGCTGCAGGTGTGGGCGACCAACGTCATCGCCTTCGCCTTGATCTACTGGGAACTCGACCGCGGCGGCCCGGTCGCCCGTACCCAGGAGCCGCGGGAAGAGTTGCCACTGGCCGACTTTCGCTTCACCCAGGACGAAACCCAGGACACCGTGATCGAGGTGTCCGCCGGGTCGAGCAAGAAGTCCGACTGGATACCCACCTTCGTGGACTACCTGTACCTGTCCACCACGAACTCCAGCGCGTTCAGCCCGACCGACACCATGCCGCTGACCAGCCGGTCGAAGATCCTGATGGGCATTCAGGCGACCGCCGCCCTCATCACCTCCCTGCTGGTGATCGCCCGGGCGGTCAGCGCGCTGGGCTGAAGGGGCCGCCGTGCCAGGACCGGCCCAGGGCCGCGCAGCGGGTGATCACCGCACCGGGACCCGGGACGGCGTGACGCACCGCTGGCGGTCCCGAAATGGTGATCAGCCGCGACACCACCACCCGGGCCGGTCACCCACCGTCCACCGCCGGGGCCACCACAGGTCAGCTCACCCGATCAGGCTCGCAAAGAGGTCGACGTACTGGGTGAGGTGACGATCGCCCAGGTACTCGTCCAACACCCGTTGGTGTGCGGCCGCACCGAGCCGCGCGGCGAGCTCCGGGTCGTCGAGCAGGGTCTTCAGGGCGGCGGCGAACTCGTCCAGGTCGGTGGGATCGGCGACCAGCAACCCCTCGGACCGGTCGGTGATCTGGTCCTGGATCCCGCCGACCGCACTGGCGATCATCGGCCGGCTCTTCCACATCGCCTCGGTCACCGTCAGCCCGAAGCCCTCGACCAGGCTCTTCTGCACCACGATCGCGGCGTGCCGCTGCAGGGCATTGACGATCAGCGCGTTCTCGTCACCGTCATCCATCGGCAGGTTCACCAGATGCACCCTGGCCCGGGTGGCCAGCGGCAGGGTGTCCAGCAGGTCGCGGCACTCCTGCAGCACACCGGCACCCTCGGGGTCGTCGGTCACCGCGGAAATGTCGGGCCCCACCAGCAGCAGATGCACGTCCTCCGGCGTGGGATACATGGCGAAGCCGGTCAGCACACCGGTCATGTCCTTGAGGTGGTCCCACCGACTGACCTGGACGACGAGCCGGTCGGCAGCGTGGATCGGACGATCACCGCCCATCAGATCGCGGTATTCCCGCACCTGGCCGTGGCTGCCGTCGCGCCGTTCGAAGTCCAGCGGTGCGCCGTCGTCGTCACCGGCGACGATCCCGGTCCGCACCAGCACACCGCGAACCTCCTCGGGTGCCATGTCCCTGTTCTTGGCCGAGAAGGGATCGATGGACGGCGGGATCACCCAGAGAGAATCCCGGTGAACCCAGTCCGGCGCATAGGCTTCCCGCGAGAAGATGAACGCGTCGGCGTGCTCCGCGTATTCCTGAGGAATGCCCAGCCGTGCTCGGACCACTGGTTCTGCTCGTCGCAGCCGATGTGACACCGCCAGATGACGATCGCACCGAGTTCGCGCAGGCCGTCGACCAGGCCGGCGGTTTGCGGGTCGTGCAGCAGCACGATGTCCTGCGGTCGGATGACCTGCTTCATCAGCTCCAGGTTGGCCTGCTGAACCTTGGCGTACTCGTCGTGCTCGTGGTGACCGAGCGGGCCGCCGTCACCCGCGGCACCGTGCAGCCTGTTGTGCAATCGCTTGGTGATGGCGAAGAACTCCTCTTCACCATGCAGCACCAGCCAGCGGGTATCGACGCCGGCGCCACGCCCGTAGGCGAGCAGCGTCTGCAGCATTTCGGCGACTCCGCCACCCTTGGCGGTGGAATTGATGTTCCACACCACCCGCCCCTCCAGCAGCGGAACCGCTCGTTCGGCCACCGTGCGGAGGTGCTCGACGCGGTCAGGGGCCAGCGCCCTCGCCAACAGACCGAGCGATACCCGCTTGACGGAAACCTGTTCCAGGCCTTCCACATCCGGTGGAGCCAATGGCGGGAGGATGGTCTCGTCCGCCACTGTCTTGATCGCATCGATCTTGATCGCATCGATCCCTGCGGTTGTCGTTCGTCCTGGCTTCATCGTTGCAGCCTCCATGTCGAGTCTCTGCGGAATCAAGGAACCACCGGAAGGCGCTAGCCGGGCGCCTGCCCATCGGCGGCGGATGACGCCGATCGGTGCGCGAGCGGCCTGGGCCCGCTGGCCACCAGCACCGCCTGGCCGGGGACGACCAGCGTCGACCCGGCTTCGACCGTCCATCCCGCCACCGGTCGACCCGCCGCGTTGCGGGTGTCCACCAGGAACGTGAACCGCTGACCCGGCGCGCCGGGCGTCACGAAGTCGGATTCCTGCGCTCCGGCATTGAGAATCACCAGCACGTCGCCGTCCGGCAACTCTGCGCTCCGCCCGCGGAGCAGGTACGCGATGAAATGGTTGGTCGGATCGGTCCAGACCTCACCGGCCATCGGCTCGCCCAGCGCGTCGAACCACGCAATGTCCGGCGGATTGCCGGAGCCGGTGAGAAACGTTGGCCTGCGCAGGGTCCGGTACGAGCGGTTGAGCGCAATGAGATGCCGGGTGAACTCGGTGAAATCCTGCCCGTTCTTGACAGACCAGTCGTACCAGGATATTTCGTTGTCCTGGCAGTAGGAGTTGTTGTTCCCCAACTGCGTGCGGCAGCACTCGTCGCCGCCGAGGATCATCGGCACACCCTGGGACAGCAGCAGCGTCGCCATCAGGTTGCGTTGCTGCTGGGAGCGCCAGGACAGCACCAACTCGTCGTCGGTCGGGCCCTCGATCCCGTAGTTGTCCGCTCGGTCGTCGGCGATGCCGTCACGGTTGTTCTCGCCGTTGGCATCGTTGTGCTTGCGCTCGTAGGTCACCAGGTCGCGCAGCGTCTTTCCGTCGTGCGAGGTGAGGTAGTTGATCGAGGTGGACGGACCGCGACGGCCGGCGGCATACAGATCACTGGAACCGGTCAGCCGATAACCAAGCGCAGCAACACTTCCGCGGCGCCGCCAGAAGTCGCGGACGTCATCGCGGTACCGGTCGTTCCATTCGGCCCAGCCGCGGGGGAAACGGCCGGCCTGGTAGGAATCGGGCAGGTTCACATCCCACGGTTCGGCGATCAGCTTGACCCGGTTGATCACCGGGTCCTGGTACACCAGGTCGAAGAACGCGGACAGCCGGTCGAACGACCCGGTGTCCCTGGCCAGCGTGGTGGCCAGGTCGAAACGGAAGCCATCGACATGCATCTCGGTGACCCAGTAGCGCAGCGAGTCCATGATCAGCCGGAGCACCTCACGCCGGTCGACGTTCAGCGTGTTGCCGGTGCCGGTGCTGTCGACGTACCGCGATGGGTCCGCCGGGTCCAGGCGGTAGTACTTCTCGTTCGCCAGGCCGCGGAAGGCGATGGGCGGCTCACCCGCCTCACCCTCGGCGGTGTGGTTGTAGACCACATCCAGGATCACTTCGAGTCCGGCCAGGTGCAAGGCCTTGACCATTTCCTTGAACTGGACGACCTGACTGGCCGGCAGCGTTCCGGACCGGTAACCCGCGTGCGGCGCGAAAAAGCCGAGAGTCGAATAACCCCAGTAGTTCCTCAGCCCGAGGTCGAGCAGCCGTTGCTCGGTCAGCGACTGGTGGACCGGCAGCAACTCGACCGCGGTGACGCCGAGCCCGAGGAGGTGATCCAGCACCGCCGGACTGGCCAGACCCAGGTAGGTGCCGCGCAACGCGGGATCGACCCGCGGGTGCCGTTGGCTGATGCCCTTGACGTGCGTCTCGTACAGGACCGTTTGCGACCACGGGGTGTCCGGAGGGCGGTCGTACCCCCAGTCGAACCAAGGGTCGACGACCAGTGACTGCGCGGCCCTTGGCCCGGTGAGTTCCATCGCCTGGGCGTAGGGGTCCACCAGCAGCCGGTGCTGGTCGAAGAACAGGCCGCGTTCGGGTGCCCAAGGTCCGCTGGCCCGGTAGGCATAGCGCTGCCCCGGGCCGACATCGGGCACCGTGCCCGCCCAGATGTCGTTCTCCATCGTCAGCGGGATCCGCCGTTCCCCGCCGCGATCATCCAGCAGGCACAACTCGACCTTGCCGCCGTAGGCCGCCGCGCTGGAGAACACCGCAAACCTGGTCGCCGACCCGTTCCACACTGCCCCGAGAACCATGTCGTTCACTTTCGTCGATCACGTCGTCACGCGCGGACGGGCGGATGAGCGCATCCCCTGGGTGACGCCCGGGCATCTCCAGTGTGGTGAAGTGGGATTGTGCTGAATTGCCCCGGCCCACGGTCGAGACCGTGGGCCGGGGTAGTGCGTCGGATTGCGGAATCCGCAGGGATGCGCTGAGCGAATCAGACCGCCATGCCGCCGTTGACGTCGACGATGTGGCCGGTGATGAAATCGGCGTCGGTGGAACACAGGAACGCCACCGTGCCGGCGATGTCAGAGGGCTGACCGGCCCGGCCGATCGGGTTCTTGGCCATCACGGCCTGCGCCGCCTCCGGCATCGCCGCGGTCATCTCGGTCGCGATGAACCCCGGACGGATCCCGTTCACCGTGGTCCCGAACCTGGCCAACTCCAACGCACCGGAACGCACCATGCCCACGATGCCGGCCTTGGAGGCGATGTAGTTCATCTGCCCCAGGTTCCCGGCCTTGGCCACCACCGACGAGGTCAGCACGACCCGGCCCGGGCCCTCGGCGCGCAGGTACGGCGCGCAGAACCGCAGCCCGTTGAACACCCCGGTCAGGTTCACCGCGATGACCTGGTCCCAGTCCTCGTCGGTCAGCTTGTGGAACATCCGGTCCCGGGTGATCCCGGCGTTCCCGATGTAGGTGTCGATCCCGCCCATCGCCTCGGCGGCCGCACCGAACGCGGTTTCCACGCTGGACCGGTCGGCCACGTCGCAGCCGAACCCGAACACCGGTGAACCCGTGGCCGTGGAGATCCGGTCCGCGGTCGCCTTGACCCCGGCCTCGTTGACGTCCAGCACGGTCACCGACAGGCCCTCATTGGCCAGCCGCTCCGCGATCGCCGCGCCGATTCCCCGCGCACCACCGGTGACGATGGCCTTGGACACCTGGAAACGATCAGACATGATTTCCCCTTGCAGGAGTGGTGGATGAATAGAAGCCGAAGCTGATTGGTGTTGGCTGACTGAGCTTTTCGTTCGTCAGACGTGCGTTCACTTCCCGAAGACGTAGGTGCCGGGTGCGTCACCGAGGGCGGGATGGGCCTTGCTGCCCATCGGCGGCGGGGTCCGGTCCTTGCCGGCCCGCTCGCCGATCCAGGTGGCCCAGTCCTCCCACCAGGTCACCGGATGCATGACCGCGGTCGCGCGCCATTCCTCCGGATCCTGCGGGAGTTCGGTGGTGGCGCCCACCCAGTGGCGGGACTTCGGGTTCGGCGGATTGACGATGCCGGCGATGTGGCCGGAGTTCGACAGTACGAAACGCACGTCGCCGGCCGGGAATCGGGCGCCCTTGTAGGAGCTGTGCCATGGCGCGATGTGGTCCTGCTCGGCGGCCAGGAAGTACAGGTCCTGATTGACCGTGGACAGGTCGAGCCGCTTTCCGGCCAGTTCCAGTTTGCCCTGGGTGAGCCGGTTCTCCACGTAGCAGCTGCGCAGGTAGAACGAATGCATCTCGGCGGGCATGCGGGTGGAGTCGGCGTTCCAGGTGAGCAGGTCGAAGGCCGGCGGATCCTCACCGAGCAGCCAGTTGTTGACCACGTAGCTCCAGATCAGGTCGTTCCCGCGCAGGTAGTCGAACGTCTTGCGCATGTTCTCGCCCTTGAGGAAGCCCGTCTTCTTCATCGTCTTCTCGAGCTTGGCGACGGTGTTCTCGTCGGTGAACACCCCCAGCGCGCCCGGCTCACTGAAGTCGATCATGGTGTTCAGGAAGGTCGCGCTGTTGATCCGGTCCTGGCCGGTCGCGTTCAGGTAGGCCAGGGTCGACATGGTCAGCGTGCCGCCGAGGCACACCCCCAACAGGTTGACCTTCTCCGAGCCGGTGATGTCGGTGATCACGTCCAGCGCCGTCATCGGCCCGGACAGCAGGTAGTCGTCAAGCGAGACGTGCGCCATCGACTGGTCGGGGTTGCGGTAGCTGATCAGGAAAACGGTGTGCCCGTGTGCGACCGCCCATTCGACCAGGCTCCGACCCGGCGCCAGGTCAACGATGTAGTACTTGTTGATCCACGGCGGGCTGAACAGCAACGGGATCTCGTGCACGACCTCGGTGGTCGGCGTGTACTGGATGAGTTCCATCAACTCGTTGCGGAACACCACCTTTCCCGGGGTGACCGCCAGGTCCCTGCCGACCACGTGCACGCCCTCGGCAACCTGGTGCGGGTTTCCGTCGTTGGTGGCCAGATCCCGCAAGTAGGTCCGCATGCCGCGGGCCAGGGACAGCCCGCCGGTGTCCACTGCCTTCTTCAGCACCACCGGGTTGGTGGCGGCCACGTTCGTCGGCGACAGCGCATCCAGCAGGGTGCGGGTGGCGAAAGCGGCCTTCCGGCGATCCATGTCGGAGATCTCGGCGTCCTCGACCAGGGCGATCGCGGCCTCGTTGAGCAACAGGTACTCCTGCTGCAACCACCAGAAGTAGGCGTTGTTCTGCCACGCCGGGTCGGCGAAGCGCTTGTCCTTCACCGGTTGTGCCGGACCTTCGGCGTCACCGCCGATCACCCGCACGGCCGCAGCCATCGATGCTTCCATGGCCTTCTGCGAATACTTGCGTGCGCTGTCGAATGCCTGGGTCGGGTGCAGTGCCCAGAAGGCGCTCAACCGGGCCAGCGCCGGCATCAGCGAGACCTGGTCCGCCTGACCCAGCACACCCTTGTCGAGCTGCTCGGTGGCGTTGAAGACCGTCTGTGCCAACCGGTCCCGGACGGACTTGTCGACCGCAGAGAGCGCGCTACCTGGCTTCAGTCGATCTTCCGCAGTAGTCATCATTGACTCCTCGTTTGTTCGGCGTCAGCCGATGGTGCTTCAGGTCGGCGGAGGCCACCACAGTGGCCGCCGACCTGCTCGAAACGGACCCGCAGAATGCGGGATTGCGCGACGTGCGCGTCGCCCAGTGTTGAGCGGTGGTTAGTTGAGGCGTTCGAAGATGATGGCCATGCCTTGGCCGCCGCCGACGCACATGGTTTCCAGTCCGAAGGTGGCGTCGCGTTCGCGGAGCCCGTTGAGCAGGGTCGCGGTGATCCGGGCGCCGGTCATCCCGTAGGGGTGGCCGATCGCGATGCTGCCGCCGTGCACGTTGAGCTTGTCGATGGGGATGCCCAGTTCCCGCTGCGACGGCAAGGCCTGCGCGGCGAACGCCTCGTTGACCTCGAACAGGTCGATATCGTCGATGCTCATCTTCGCGTGCGCCAACGCCCGCCGGGTCGACTCGATCGGACCCAACCCCATGATCTCCGGGGACAACCCGGACACCCCGGTCGCGACCACCCGGGCCAGCGGGGTGATCCCCAACTCCTTCGCCCGCACATCACTCATGATCACCAGGGCGGCGGCGCCGTCGTTCAGCGGGCACGCGTTGCCCGCGGTGACCGTCCCGTCGACCTGGAACACCGGCTTCAAACTGGCCAGACCTTCCAGGGTGGTCTGCGGCCGCGGTGACTCATCGGCGTCCATCACGCTGCCGTCGGGGAAGGTGACCGGGGTGATCTCCTTGGCCCAGAACCCGTCCGCCAACGCCTTGGCCGCCAACGTCTGGCGACCGCAACGCGAACTCGTCCTGATCGGCGCGGGACACGTTGCAGTACCCGGCGACGTTCTCCGCGGTCAACCCCATGTTGATGTAATAGTCCGGCAGTTCCCCGTCCTCCCTGCGGGTCGTGCCACACCCCGACCGGGTGCTGCGCCCGCTCCATGCTCCTGGCGTGCGCGTTGTCGAACTGCACATCCAGATACGGGTTCGCGCCCTGACCCTTCGGGTCCGCCGCCGACACCGGCGGGGTGTCCGACCCGCCGATCCCGAACCGGGACACGCACTCCACCCCGGCGGAGATGAACACATCACCCTCACCGGCGCGGATCGCGTGCATCGCCATCCGGGTGGTCTGCACACTGGACGAGCAGTACCGGGTGATCGTCGCCCCCGGCACGTTGTCCAAACCCAGCAGCACCGCGACCACCCTGGCCATGTTCCAACCCTGCTCACCACCGGGCATCCCACACCCCAGCAGCACGTCATCGATCGTCTTCGGGTCCAACTCCGGGACCTGATCCAACGCCGCCTGCACCATCCAGGCCGCCAACTGATCAGGCCGGGTGTCCTTCAACGCGCCCTTGAACGCACGACCGATCGGCGACCGCGACACAGCAACAATGACAGCTTCAGGCATCAGAGAATTCCCTTTCACTTCAATTGCGGAGCCGCAGTCAGAGCCGGCGGTGGGATGGGGGGTGTGGCTGATATCGGGCATTCGCCCAGCCGTGATGCGGGTGGACCTACCTCACAGTTTCCTCGAGCGGCGTGTCCTTCGGCGTCCCATTGCCGCTGGCCGGTGCGCCGTTCTGATCGTGACGAAGGATCGGGCGAAGCGCGTCCAGCACGGAGGCGTCGTCGATGGTCGACGGGACCACGACCGTCTGTCCATCGGCGATGTTGCCCATGGTCTTTCGCAGGATCTTCCCGGACCGGGTCTTGGGGAGCGCCGCGACCACACTGACCTCCCGGAGGGCGGCCACCGCGCCGATCTGCTCGCGGACCATCTTCACCAGTTCGGCGCAGAGCCGCTTTTCCGATTCGTAGTCGTTCGGCACGCCCGACTTGAGCACCACCAGACCTCGCGGCAGCTGACCCTTCAGCGGATCGGCAATGCCGAACACCGCGCATTCGGCGACGTCCGGGTGACCCGCCAGCACTTCCTCCATGGAACCGGTGGAGAGCCGGTGGCCGGCGACGTTGATGACGTCATCGGTGCGGCCCATGACGTACAGGTAGCCGTCGTCGTCGAAATAGCCGCCGTCACCGGTCAGGTAGTAGCCGGGGAATGCCGACATGTACGAGCCGACAAAACGTTCGTCGTCGTTCCAGAGCGTGGGCAGGGCGCCGGGCGGCAACGGTAGCTTGATCACGATCGCGCCGTCCGTGTTCGGGCCGGCGGGTTTGCCGTCCATGCCCATCACCTGGACATCCCAGCCGGGCATCGGCCTGGTGGGCGTTCCCGGCTTGAGGGGCAGCAGTTCGATGCCGGTGGGGTTGGCCACGATCGGGTAGCCGGACTCCGTCTGCCACCAGTGGTCGATCACCGGGACGCCGAGCAATTCCGTTGCCCAGTGGTAGGTCTCGGGGTCGAGCCGCTCGCCGGCCAGGAACAGGTACTGGAGCTTCGACAGGTCGTACTTGGCCAGGAATTCTCCGTGCGGGTCTTCCTTCTTGATCGCCCGGAATGCGGTCGGCGCGGTGAAGATGCTCTTCACGTTGTTCTCCGCGGCGACCCGCCAGAACTGCCCGGCGTCCGGCGTGCCCACCGGCTTGCCCTCGTACAGGATGGTCGTCGAACCGGTCAGCAACGGTGCGTACACGATGTAGGAGTGGCCGACGACCCAGCCGACATCCGATGCGGTGAACATGGTCTCGCCGGGCTGGATGCTGTAGATGTTCGGCATCGTCCACGCGAGTGCCACTGCGTAGCCGCCGCTGTCGCGAACCACGCCCTTGGGCTTTCCGGTGGTGCCGGAGGTGTACAGGATGTACAGCGGATCGGTGGCCTTCACCTGCACCGGGTCTGCCGGCGTCGCCTTCGCGACCGCCGAGGCCCAGTCCACGTCATCGGGGGCGAGCTCGGCAGTGAGCTGCGGGCGCTGCAGGATGATGCGCTTCTCCGGCTTGTGCTCGGCGATGTCGATCGCCGCGGTCAGCAGCGGGACGTAAGGGATGACCTTCTTGCCCTCGATGCCACAGGACGCGGAGACGATGACCTTGGGCTTGGCGTCGTCGATCCGGATCGCCAACTCCTTCGGGGCGAACCCACCGAAGACCACCGAATGCACGGCGCCCAGGCGGGCGCAGGCCAGCATCGCGATCGCGGCCTGCGGGATCATCGGCATGTAGATGACCACCAGGTCGCCCTTGACCACGCCCTGCTCGGCCAGCACCCCGGCGAAAGCAGCGACCTCGTCGCGCAATTCGCGGTAGGTGTAGGTACGACGGGTACCCGTCACCGGGCTGTCGTAGATCAGCGCGGTCTGGTCGGCGCGGCCGGACTCGACGTGCCGGTCGAGGGCGTTGTAGGCGACGTTCAATTCGCCGTCGGGAAACCACCGGTAGAACGGCGGGTTCGTGGAATCGAGCGCCTGTGTCGGTGGCACCGACCAGCTGATCCCCTTCGCTGCGTCCAACCAGAACGCCTCGGGGTCAGTGACACTCGCCCGGAAAACCTCGTCGTAGGTGCCCACGCTGAATCCTCTCGCAACGTCGTTGTCGCGGAGAGCGCGGGCCATAGTGGCCGCAGGGGCGACCAAGATCCTTTGACAGGCAGGTTCCCGCGCTCATTTGCGGTCCGTACAAACCGAATAATGCTCCGATGGTGATCCGTTGTGCCTGCCAGTCAATCTGACCTATCCGACGCACGAAAGACAGGGCCAAAGGTCCCAAGAGCCTCCGGCCCGTCGTCCCACCGGTGCGACCGGCGGGCCGAAATGACCGCCCTCACCGTCTGCATGTTCACCCGTTCGGGGCTAGCTCTGTCCGGCTGAATCTGTTGTTGACCGATCATCGGCATGCCAGGTGCCGGTTATCCGCCGGGATCCGCCGTTGATCGTGCGGGCCAGGGCTGGGGATCCGC
Source organism: uncultured Actinomycetota bacterium (assembly GCA_963709895.1). Classification (GTDB taxonomy): domain Bacteria; phylum Actinomycetota; class Actinomycetes; order Mycobacteriales; family Nakamurellaceae; genus Nakamurella. Next base: position 830,196 of record CAVPYD010000031.1, read on the forward strand.
CCGATCGTGCACGTCCGGTTGCCAAGTGATCTCACTCACACCATCGCGCTGGTCCGAGCCGATGACGCCGAGCGAACCGCGGCCTGCCGGTGGATGGGCCGGGCGCTCCGCACTCATGACGCCACGCCGGCAGGAACACCCAACCCACCACTGCCGCATCACGCCTGACCGGCAACGGCAGCGCGGCCGTCAGGATTCTCTGAGATTTACCGGGCATTCTCGGTGGTGAGGGGTGGATGCCCTTCGGCCTGCGTGGGGAGCTGTTCATGAAGTTGCTCGGGGATCTGCAGATGAGGCTGCCCGGCTGGATCGAGACTCCGCCATTGCAGACTCCGCCGTCGGTGACCCCGTTGCAGACTCCGCCATCGACGATCGCACCATCGACGACCCACCTCGACTGACACTGCAGCCAGCGACACCGCGACAGATGCCGACCGCCGACAGTGCCGACAGGCACAAGCGGAGTCGACGGCAACACCCGGCTGACCGCGGCAACCGGCATGGTGCTCTTCGTGCTGCTGGCCGTCGAGGGTGTGACGCTGCTCAGCGTCCGGCAGTTGATCACCGTGCATGTCTTCGTGGGCGTGCTGCTGCTGGGCCCCGTGCTGCTGAAGTCGGGCAGCACGCTGTACCGCTTCCTGCGGTACTACGGCGGAACGCCGGCCTACACGGCCAAGGGCCCACCGCATCCACTGCTCCGCGTCCTCGGGCCGTTCGTGATCCTGTCCAGCCTGGCCCTGCTGGGCACCGGACTCTGGCTGATCTTCCTGGGCACCAACGGTTCCGGCTGGTTGCTGACCGCTCACCAGACCTGCTTCTGGATCTGGGTCGCGCTGATGACAGTGCACGTCATCGGGCACGTCTGGGCTGCCGCGGTGACCTCGTGGACCGAGTTGCGCATGTCGCTGCGTGGCCGGGCCGCACGGGCCCGGCGCATTCGGTACGCGGCGATCGTGCTCGCGCTGGTGATCGGGGTCGGCGCGGCCACCGTCATGCTGCCCACCGCGGCGCCCTGGACCAACCGGCCGGCCGGGCACAGCTCCGGCACCGGTCAGGTCGACCATTAGCCGGTCCGGCCAGGCCCCGCGACATGCCGGGCCCGCCTGTCCGCAGCGTGCCACCATCAACAGGTGAGCGACCTACCCCGGGCGCCGGCCGATGCGCCGCGGCTGCTGCTGGTGGAGGACGACCGGGAACTCGGCCCGCTGCTCGTCGAGGTGCTGGGTGATGACTATCAGGTCGAGATCGCCACCGACGGCCAGCGCGGCCTGCACGCCGGCCTGACCCGGCAGTTCGACGCGATGGTGATCGACAGAGGCCTGCCGGGCATCGAGGGCGCCGACCTGGTCAGCCGGTTCCGTGCCCGAGGCGTGTTGGCCCCGATCCTGTTGCTCACCGCCAGGGGCAGCCTCGCCGAGCGGGTCGAAGGGCTGGACGCCGGCGCCGAGGACTATCTGGTGAAGCCCTTCGAGATCGACGAACTCCTCGCCAGGATCCGCGCGCTGCTCCGCCGGCATCCGGATACCGCGGCCGTCATCCCGGTCGGCACCCGCACGCTTTCCGTGGAATCCCGCACCGTGGTCGGTGAGCAGGCCGCGCCGGTGACGTTGTCGGGCAGCGAGGCCGAACTACTGGCCGTGCTGGCCCGGCGCCCGGACAAGGTCTTCACCCGGCCGGAGTTGCTCGAGGCGGTGTTCGATCCCGCCGACGTCGCGGGCACGGTCGACACCTACGTGTACTACCTACGGCGCAAACTGGGTCGGCGGGCCATCAGGACCGTCTACGGCGTGGGCTATCAGCTCGGCACGCTATGACGGGCGGTGGACGGCCGCCGAGCTCCGGGATGATCGGGTGGGTCGCCGGCTGGATGATCGGGCGGGTGAGCGGACAGTGACCAGACAGCGACGGCGGCCGGGTGACGACGACATCGTCGGCGCCGCGGCCCGCGCCGTCGGCATCCGCATCGCCGCGGCCTGTGCACTGGCGATCGCCGTCGTCGCCGTGTTGGCCTTCACCTTGATCGGCCATCACTCCGGGGCCGGTGCGATCCCACCGGGCGGCGGCGATCGGGATGCCGACAACGATGCCCTGGTCCGCGACGCCCTGCTGATCGCGGGCGGGGTGGGCATCGCGATCGCCGGACTGGTCGGGTGGTGGGCGGCACGGAACGCGGTTCGGCCGCTCGGCCAGGCGCTCGCCCTGCAGCGCCGGTTCATCGCGGACGCCGGTCACGAACTCCGAACACCGCTGACCATCCTGCACACCAGGGCCCAGTTGCTGGCCAGGCGGCTCGGCCCGGATGATCCTGCCCGGCCGGTCGCCGAGCAATTACTGGACGATTCGAGGGTGCTCGGCGAGATCGTCGAGGAGCTGTTGGCCAGTGCGTCGCTGACCGACGACCCGAGTCGGGCCGAACCCATCGAAACCGCAGATCTGGTGACCGATGTCGCTGATTCGATGGAGGTGCTGGCGCAGACCGCCGGCGTCGATCTGCGGACCAGGACCGCGCCGGGGGTGATCGTCATCGGCTCACGGTCGGCGTTGCGCCGCGCGCTGGTCGCACTCGACCGACAACGCTGTCGCGCACACTCCTGCGGGTGGCACCGTCACGGTGTCGTGCCGATTGTCCGGCGACCGGGTGGTCCTGGAGATCAGCGACACCGGCGAGGGTATCGATCCCGAGTGATGCCGGCCGGCTGATGGAACGGTTCGCCCGGGGACGCCGATCGGCGCCCGGCGTGACGGCGCAATCCGCCACCGGCAAGCGGTTCGGGATCGGATTGTCCCTGGTTCGGGAGATCGCGGCCGCTCACTCCGGAACCTTTGAGCTCACCGGAATCCCCGGCGAAGGTGCGCGCGCCACCCTGACACTGCCGGCAGCACCTTCGGCACGACACCGCCGGCAATTCCGGCTGACCGCCGGCACCGCATTCCGCCGATAAATGTGCTGGCCCGTCCGCATTCGGCAGCACAACTCGGGACCTTTGCACCTAGTGACCGCTCGCGCGGGATCGTCTTCACTGGGCAGCGGCCGACCGGTGACGGACGGCCGCCTCTGGCGAACGAAAAGCAGAGATTCAGATGTCCAGCATCGAGGCCCGTCGAATCCGCGGCCGACTATCGCCGAGCTGCTCCGTGAGATCGCCGATGTTGCCACCGATCTGCCGCTCTTCCTGACGGCGCCGCTCTACCGCAAGCGGCATCTGCAGCTGGGGCGCGACAAAATCCGAGGTCGCTTCGGCGCTCCCCGGTGACGACCTGGTGCGCGGGGGCGCAATTCAGCTGCACCAGGGCGGTCACCATTGCTGCCCCGCCGGAAGCGGTGCTGGCCGTGGCTGGTCCAAGTCGGTTGCCTGAAGGCGGGCTTCTACAGCAACGATCTGCTGGACAATCTCGGAATCCCCCAGCGCCCGCGAGATCCTTGACGAATTCCAGCATCTCGAGGTCGGGCCAGTGGGTGTCGATGTCCCCTACCCCCAGCGAGGCGACGGCCTTCAGAGGTGGACAGCTTCGCGGTGAATCGCTGGTTGCTGTGGCGCAAGCCGGATAGCACCTGGGTCTGGACGTTGACCGACCTCGGGCAATGGCGGGACCCGGTTGGTCACCCGGGTGCGGGCGTTTCACGACTGGGAAAAGCCGTCGGCGCCGCTGCTCAGCGTGCTGCTGATGGAATTCGGCGATTTCGCGATGATGCGCAGGATGCTGCTCGGCATCAAGGTGCGTGCCGAGGCATTCCACGGCTGACGGGCGTCGTCGGCCCTGCCGCCGATGGGCATCGATGCCCAGTAGCGTGGCTGTTGCGAGTGCCGGGCATTCGTGCACCGTGGACCGGACCGACGGTCAGGTATTGGTGGGTCTGAATTCGTCACTGGTTTCGCACCACGCGCCGGAAATCTACTCGACCAGTATCCCGGGCCACCCATTCGATAATTCCGTCCTTCCCATGGGTGACATAGACTTGTTCCCACAGGCTCCCTAGTTGGAATGTGAAATGTCTGGCTCGCATCCGGGGGATGAGATGCCGCCCAGTAGATCGGCACCATCCAGATGTTGACCCGTCCCGTTGTCTTCAGCACAAGGAGAACCAGTGTGACCAGGGCCGGGCATCCGAACGCTGCGCCCGCCCGTCCCGCGCACGATTCCCGAGTCGTGCCGATCTCCGTGGCGCCCGCGAACGACCAGCCGGCGAGTCTCGTCTGGGTCTGGTCGGTCGACATTGCCGGCAAGTTCATCGCGTCCAATCCCGCCAGCATGGCCATGATCGGCTACAGCCCGGCGGAATTGATCGGTCGGGACGTCAGCATGGTGCTCGACGCCGCCGAGCTGAAGCGGGCCGAAGAAGTCACCGAAGCCCTTGGCGGCGCTGCCTCGGGTTGGTCCGGAGTCTTCGTCGAGGCACGCCGGCGCAACGGCTCGACAGTGTGGTTGCAGGCCAGCATCCGTCCACGGTTCGACTCGGACGGGATCGTCGTCGGTGCCGACGGCACGACCCGGCTGGTCGGCCCGGACGCCGAGGGCGCCGCCGAGCGCGAGCGGGTCGCCCGACGCATCGAAAAGGTCCTGGCAAACCGGGCGTTGACGACGGCGTTCCAGCCCATCATCGGGCTGGCCAGCAACAATGTGATCGGCGTGGAGTCGCTGTCCAGGTTCGCCGCCGCCCCCGCCATGACCCCTGACCGCTGGTTCTCCGATGCCGCTTCGGTGGGCCTCGGTACCCGCCTGGAGTTGTTGGCCATCGAGCTCGCCCTGACAGCCGGCATGGCCCTTCCCCGGCATCTCTACATGGCACTGAACGCCTCCCCGACCACCTGCCTGAACCCGGAACTGATCGAACTGATCGACAGCAGCGGGATCGACCCGGCGCGGATCGTCCTGGAACTCACCGAGCACGACATGGTCGGCGACTACGACGCGCTCATCTCGGCGCTGGCCACATTGCGCCGCCGCGGGGTCAAACTCGCCGTCGATGACGCGGGATCGGGCTTCTCGTCGTTCCAGCACATCCTGCGGTTGCAGCCCCACATCATCAAGCTGGATCGGTGCATCGTGGCCGACCTGGACCGGAGCCCGGCCGGCCGCGCGCTGTGCACCGCGGTGGTTTCCTTCGCCGCACGGATCGGCGCGCACGTCATCGCGGAGGGAATCGAAACCGCCGCAGAACTCCGGGCGGTCACCGAACTCGGCATGAAGGGCCGGCCAGGGCTTCTATGTCGGCCGACCATCGACCAATCCTGCCGTGTGGTCCCGGTGGAGGGATGACGCCAAGGCCACCCAGCAGGTGCAGCTGGCCATCTCCGTCTTCCGTGGCGGTGATCTGTTGGATCTCGATCGCGTGCCGCCGGCAAAGGCCGTCGAAACTGTGCCCGCCGAAACGACCGACAGCCTCGTGCCGAGCAGGCGACGAACCCGACGCCGCCGGCATCGCGGATGCGGTGTTCGATGCGCTGCCCGACGCCACCGCCGTCCTGGACCGTCACGGAGTCATCACCGCGACCAACCGCGCCTGGCGGATGTTCGCCAAGGACAACGGCGGCCGGCACGACCGCACCGGCGTCGGCATCAACTACGTCGACGTGTGCACCCAAGCTGCCCAGTCCGGCAATTCCGATGCCATCGACGTGCTGTCCGGCCTGCAGGCGGTGCTGGGCGGAGCACCGAAAGGCGTGCGAGCGCGAATACCGCTGCGACTCACCGACGGCCGCTCGGTGGTTTGTCTCCCGAATCTTCGCGCTCGCCTCGCCGGCGGGTGGTGCTGTCGTCTCCCATGTCAACATCACCCGGCGCAAGCGCGCCGAACTGGAGATCCAGCAGCAGCCTCTGCACGATCCACTCACCGGAGTGGCGAATCAGGTCCTCTTCCGCAAGCGGCTGTCTGCCGAGTTGCAGCGGGAATCGAGCTGCGCGATCCGCCCCGAGATCGGGGTCATCTATCGTCCGGGTCGAGGGATTGACCCAGATCACTGACACCTTCGGCAATGCAGCGGGCGATGAACTGCTGTTGGTCGCGGCCCACCGAATTCTGGTCCGACTGGCCCAGGCGGACACCGTCGCGCGCCTCGGGGGTGGCAGGTTCGCCGTCTGCGCCACCCGCACGACAGCGGTGCACCTGGCAGCGCTGGCCGACCGCATCGCCCTGGCGCTCGACGAACCCTACGTGATCCACGGTGAGCAGATATTCGTCCGCGCCTGTGTGGGCACCCATCTCGCGGCCCGCGACGACACCGTTACGCAAGCGATGCAGGCAGCCGAGCAGGCCGTGTACGCGGCCCGGCATACCCCGCTGAGCGCAATTTCCGCATAGCCTCTTCGCCGTCAGCGGCATTCGCGGCACGGCCGCGGTCGCGTCCCGGGCTGAGTCCGGCAGGATCGGCGAACAGAGACAACTCTCGGCAATTCCCCTGGTGAGCATCGCCGGACCGTGCCTGCAGAAGACGCCCACGGTGAACGCTTCAGCCGCTGCGCGACTGCCGCAGGCGCCGTGCCAGAACAACCATTGCCACGCCCAGCATCAACACGACCGACCGCGATCAGCACCGCTGCGCCCACATTGATCCCGGTGCCGGTGCTGGCCAGGGTCGAGGCCGTGTCCACCGCGCCGTCCGGGACAACCGACGGCGCGGGGTACGGCGGGCGATCCGGCAGCACCGGAGGAGCGGCGTAGTGCGGACTCCCTGCTGCCGCCACCGCCGCGAACATCAGCAGGCCGGTGATGGCAAAGGCCAGGACAGCAAGGAACTTTCGGAGCATGGAAGCACCCATCAGAGCCGTGGAAGCGATGGGGCGGAAGCGCACATCCCCCTGAACCCGCACACTAGCAGATTCGGGCGAAATCACCCAGACCTCGCAAAGCACACGTACGGTGGGTTCGCACGCCCGGCGAATCGACACCGCCAATGGAATGCTCACGTCACAACTGATTTTGCGCCATCCGGGCCCCGGAATCTCTACGTTCAAGTTGACGGCCGATCAGCGGCGGCGTCGATCGGCTCACCGGGAACCGGCGCGTCGGCCAAGGTAGGTACGGCATAGGTAAGGCATAGGTAAGCACAAGTAAGGCAATTCTGGGTGAGGCAACGGGGTGAGGCGATGAGTGGGCAGGAGCCCGACCTGACGGGTGTTCGTGGTCGATGACCATGAGGTGGTTCGGCGCGGTGTGACGGACATGTTGAACGCCGCCGACGGCCTCACCGTCGTCGGTGAGGCGTCCACGGTGGCCGAGGCATTGGCGCGCGTCGCCGCCATCGAACCCTGACGTGGCCGTGCTGGATGTGCGCTTGCCCGACGGCAGCGGCGTCGAGTTGTGCCGCGAGTTGCGGTCGATGTTGCCCCGGCTCAACTGCCTGATGCTGACGTCGTATCCCGACGAGCAGGCGATGCTCGAGGCATTCCTGGCCGGCGCCGGCGGGTTCGTGATCAAGAACATCACCGGGATCGACCTGATTGCCGCTGTTCGCACCGTCGGTTCCGGTCGTTCCCTGCTGGACGCGCAGGCTGCGGCCGTGCTGTTCGACCGGTTGCGGAGGGGCGCTCCCGAGATCGACCCGTTACACGGGCTGAGCGATGGTGAACGGACAACCCTTGACCTGATCGGCGAAGGCCTCACCAATCGGCAAATAGCGCAGCGGATGCTCGTGGCCGAGAAGACGGTGAAGAACAACGTGTCCCACTTGTTGGCGAAATTGCACATGACCAGCAGAACCCAGATCGCGGTCCGCGCCACCGAAATTCGTGAGCATCGCCGTCGAGCAACCGATACCCCACTCTGATCCGGTCGGCGCGAGGTCCTGGACACCGCGTCCTACGGCAGGGGTGCGGCCCCGACCACATGGGTGCCGCCGGTAGCCGCCCGGTCGACGGTCACCGACCCTGCCACATCGGTCGCCAACTGCTGAAGGCTGGCAAACCCCGTCAATTCGGCGCTGTCGGGGATGCCGCGCCGTTGTCGCTTCCCTCCACGACCAGTTCGTCGTCGACGGAGACGGCAACGGTGAGTTCGTCGGCGTCAGCGTGCCGCACCGCACTACCGACGGCCTCGCGCAGCATGGCTCGCGCGCACTCGGCAAGATCGGCGGGTAGATCATCCAACGTCCCGGCCATCCGAACGGTGACGGCCTGCGGCGAATCCACGGTCAGCGAAGTGATCATGTGGGCGATCGAGGTGCGTACTCGTGGGAAAGTCGCCCGAGGCAATGGCAGAGCGAAGATGGCCTGACGGACTTCCCGAATGACGGACTGCACCTGTTCGATGTGCTCTTCCATCCTGGTGTCCGACCTCGCCCTGGAGCGGCCGCGGGTGACCTGCATGGCGAGACCGACGGCGAACAGTTGTTGCATGACGTGGTCGTACAGCTCTCGGGCCAGCCGATCGCGTTCGGCGAGCACCCGCAGCTCTCGGAGTCGCTGAGTCTCAGCGAGATGCATTGCCAATGCTGCATTGTCCGCGAAGAAGGTCAGCCTGGTCAGGTCGTCGTCGTCGAACACCTTGAACTCGGGAGCCCGGAACACCATCAGGACGGTGTTGAGATGACCTGACGTCAGGGGTACCGCCATGGCCGGCCCGAACTCGACGGGGATCCCAGTTCGGCGGTAGGTCGCGTCAACCCGCCGAGGCGTCCGGTCCGTCAGGACCGCACCAGACGTGGAACCTGCCGCTGGGATCACCAGATCGATCAAGACATCGGCACCGGCCCCCACGCAAACCGCGATCCGGAGATCCGTCACGCCCGCCTGATCCAGACCGGAATCAGACGGCAGCACCACGATCGCAGTATCCGACGCGCTCAATTCCTGAGCGCGCGCGGCGATCACGCTGAGCCCGCTCGGGGTCGCCACCGCCGAGCAATTCGGTGCTGACGTCGCCTGCCGCCTCCAGCCACTGCCTTCCCTCGCGCGCTTGCTCGATCTCCGTCCCGTAGTGCAGGGACATTCCGACCGCGTCGGCCACCGCCGTCACGGTGAGCTCGTCGTCTGCGGTGAAATACTGCCGTCCTCCTTCTCCGCGAGATACAACTTGCCGAGAACCTCGTCCTCCCAACGGATGGTGGCGTCGAGAGAGGTCAGCAGCAGAAGATCGGGCCGAGGTGGGCGCCCCCGGTGTCTGGGGGCCGTCGACGCCATCCAGGCCCGGCCGGCCGGGATAGTCGACATTTGCAGGGTCACCCCGCCGATCTTCGGCGGTGGGGCAAACCATCGGCCGGGGCGCCCTCGAGACCGACGGAAATGAATCGTTGGCTTTGACCCGCGCGGGGCAGAATGCCCACTTCGCCGTACCGAGCCCGCACCAGGTCCACTGCAACCTGGAGGACCCGGCGCAGCGTCGCGTCCAGATCCGAACTCCAGGAAACGGTCGCGATGCATTCCAGGAGCCGCTTCGTCCGGTTCTCGGAGTCGCTCGAAATGTCGAGCAGTCCATATTCACCCCCGTGCTGCGCCTGTTCAGTCACATCGGCCCAGGCCCCTCAGCGGCGCAAACGAATGAAAAATCGTGGCCGCGAAGCAGAAGTTCCCCGTAACGTGTGCCAGCTTTTCACATCATCACCGGCCGGCGTCGATGTTCACTCCTTCGAGGTGAATCAGTGGCGCCGAAACTGACCGACAGTGAACCGCACCCGTTCGGCGCGAAAGACCCAGGGAGGTCACGGGCTGCGCATGCCGCCCACGGCGCGAGTCGCCGCGTTCGCGCCGTGCGGTTCGAGATGGGTCTGCACGCCGGTGTTCGGAAGTGCCCGCGCGATCGTGGATTCGACGGCGTCGGCAAGGTCGTGCCCGCGCTGCACCGTCCAATCCCCCGGCACCAGAACGGTCAGGGACACGAAACGGTCCCGACCGGATGCCCGGGTGCGCAGATCGGAAAAGTCAACGTCGGCCGTCCGCAATTGGTCAAGAACCAGCTGAACTTGAGCCACATCCTCCGCCGGCAGCGCCGCGTCCAGCAGCGCCGTCACCGATTGCGAGACCAGGCGGAAACCGGTGACGAGGATATTCACCCCGACAATTGCGGCGACGATCGGATCCAACCGCTCCCAGCCCGTCAACGCCACCAGCAGCACACCGACGATGACGCCGACGGACGTCCATACATCGGTCAGCAGATGCTTGCCGTCGGCGGTCAGCGTCACCGATCGGTGCGCCCGACCCGCGCGTACCAGCAGCAGGCCGACCGCGCCGTTCACCACCGACGCCACGGAGGAAATCGCCAGCCCGAGCCCCACGCTTTCCAGCGCCACCGGATTCAGGAATCGTTGCACGGAGCTGACCAGGATCACCGCGGCGGCAACGAAGATCATCAGGCCTTCGATACCCGCCGAGAAATACTCCGCCTTCCCGTGGCCGTAGTGGTGGCCCTGCGTCGGCGGGCCGCGCTGCGACGGTGAGCGCGATCAACGCGACGACCGCAGCGACCAGGTTGACCAACGACTCCGCCGCGTCCGACAGCAGGCCGACCGATCCGGTGATCTGATAGGCCCCGAACTTCAACCCGATGGTCACGAGCGCGGCGGCGATGGACAGCCACGCGTACCCGGTCAGTCTGGGTCCCGTACCCTCGATTTCCTCCCCCACCTGTGGGAAGGGGATCTTCTTCATGTCACGAGCGTGACAGGTCGCCGTCACCCGCGCCCGGGCTGCTGACCGCGTCAACTGTGGGGTTGGCCATCATCGGACAGTGGTGGACTAGGCTCCGCGCGAGTATCCGCGGTGGGCCCGGAAACGGCTCGATCGCCGCGTGGATCCGAGGAAGGAGGTCGACATGCCGGCCACTGTTCTCGATGTCCTGGCCGACCGTCGCGCGAGCGGCAGCACCCCCGGAGCTCGCAACGACGATCATCGGGTGGCCCTGGTGATCGAGGGCGGCGGAAGTCGGGCCGCCTATTCCACCGGCATGATCGGCGTGCTGCACGAACGCGGCCTTGCCGGCTGCTTGGACGCCGTCTACGGCTCCTCCGCCGGTGCGTTGAATGGTGCCTGGCTGCTCTGCGGCCGGGCGCCCGCGGCGATGGCCGGGTGGACGGCGCCAGGGGTGATGCGCAGGGTGATGGACTCCGCGGCGCGCGATTCGCGGACGCCCCGTCGTCGACCTCGACTATCTGATCAACGTTCTCTACACCGACCTGCTGCCCATTGACTTCGCCGCTGTACTGGCCAATCCGGTGACCCTGCACCCGCTCGGCACCGACGCCGCGGACGGCCGCTCCGTCGATCTGGCCACATTGATCCGCGACGTCCCGACGTTGAAGGACGCCCTACGGGCCACGTCCTGCCTGCCGGTCATCGCGGGTCCGCCGGTCGAGCTCGACGGCGGCCGACGGTTCCTGGACGGCGGTGTCGCCGAACCGGTGCCGATTCGCACCGCGTTGGCGGACGGCGCCACCCACATCCTGGTGCTGCGGACGCGGCGCCTCGACGAGCCGTCGGTACCGCCCGGCCCGCTGGGCGACCGGGTGACCACCCGCTGGTTTCGCAGACATGCGCCGGAAGCCCTGCACGCCTGGAACTCGCGGCCGGCCCGCACGGTGCAGGACGAGCGGTTCTACGCCGGCCTGCCCGCGGTGCTGCAGATCCGACCCCCGCTCGGTTCGCCCGCGGTCTCCCGGATCGCGACCGATCCGGCGCTGCTGGGCACGGCGGTGGCGATCGGTCATGCGGCCGCGGCCGTCGCACTCCGGCAGTCGAGCTCGACCGGATCCGCGCGGAGCTCGCTCAGCACCTGACGCGTGCGACCGGCGCGGGCTCAAGATCACTGGTCCGGGACCGGCGCGGGCTGATGATCACAGTTTTGGGACCGGCGCAGGTTCATGATCACCGTGGCGGGACCGCCCGCAGTCCCCACGACCGTGCCCGCTCCCGAACTGGTGATCACCCGGCCATCCGGTGCCCATCGCACGCCGGGAACGCGCTGACAGCCACCCCGGCCGCAGGATTTGGCGAACACCGCGCCGGCCGCAGGGTTTGGCGACCACCGCGCCGCCCGCACGGCGGCGCACGCGCTGCTAACCTGTGCGCATGACGGCGGTGGAGGATGTTCTGCGGCGACATGGTTACTCCGTGACGGAACAGACCCTCGCCGGCCTTCTCGATGCGCTGCTTTCCGCGTCGGACCAGGACAGTGTGGTCGTCGAGATGTCCTCCGCGGACGCGACCTATCTCCACCGCTACTCCGGCGTGCCCGATGCTTCCGATTCGGACCTGACGGCGCTGGACGCCCGGTCCGCCGCCCGGGCGACTGCGGAAGCCGGCCGCGGGCTGAGCCGCAACGAGGTCGCCGCTCTGCTGTCCGTCGACCCGTCCCGGGTCTCCCACCAAGTTGCTGCCGGCCGGCTGTACAGCTACCCGGGAAACCAGGGACGGCCGGTGCTCCCGGATTGGCAGTTCGTCGCCGTCGCCCAGGCCAAGGGCACGCCAGGCCCAGCACCGACCGCGGTCCTTCCACATCTCGCCGCGCTGATTGCCGCGTTCCCCGGCGGCGTGCACCCTGTCTCGGTCCGAACGTTCATGACCACCCCGAGTGCCGAACTGTCGGTGCACGGAAACCCTCTGACACCGCGTGACTGGCTCGGTGGCGGCGGGAACCCGGATGCCGTTCTGGCGCTTGCCGTCACCTTGGGCGAACAGGTGTGACGGCGAAACTGCCGCATCACCCGCCGGCCGATCTCGATTCCCGGCAGCCTTCCTGGCGCAGCTGGCCGACCACGGACCCGCTCTGGCGGGTGGCCGACACCAATGGCCCCTTTGCCACCCGATTTGCGGCCATGCGCACCTTTGGCCCCCTTGCCTCGGCCCGGTTCGACCCACACCCGCCGCCGCCGAGCGATCATCCGACCCAGCGGATCCTTTACGCTGCCTGCGATCTGGTCACCGCACTCGCCGAACGCTTCCAGCACGGCCGGGAAATACGCTGCCGGCAGGCAACGGACCCCATTGTCTATTCCTGGATGCCGACGAGGCCGCTCCAGCTCATCGATGTCACCGACCTGTCCGCGGTCCGGCTCGGCGCGTCTCAACTGCTCAGCACCGGACCGAAGAGGATCACCCGAGCCTGGGCCATCGCGATCCGTCGAACGTGGCCCGCCGCCGACGGCTTGCTGTACCAGTCATCGATGGCCGGCCGGGCATGCGTGGCACTCTGGGCGCCCGCCGTCGACAGCTTCCCGCCGCGCCCAGCCTTCGCCAAGCTGCTGGCAGACCCCGCCGACGCCTGGATCCGCAAGCTGCGCAACACCGCTGCGCACATCCACTACGACTTCTATCGGTGACTTCCGCGCATGAGGCGGCTGGGTTCAAGAGCCACCCTGCAAGGCGGTCGGCGAACACCCCACGGTCCAGCAATGTCCCGCGGCCGGCAGTAGCGGACAACCAGCAGGGACCGGCGCCGTCGGTCCAGGTCGCGCGTGGGCTAGGGTTTCCGACGACGCGGGGTGCCGACACCCAACCGGGCAGCGGCTGAGAACACACCCGTCGCACCTGATCTAGTTCGTACTAGCGAAGGGATCGTCGGAGCAATGACAGCAGTGCATGGCGCCCGCAGTGGCGGGATGAGCAGCCGATGAGCAGCGGCGCCGAAGTCCAGGCAGATGAATGCGCCGATGCGCTGCAGGCGCTGCGCGACGGGGCACCGCTCGTGCAGTGTCTGACGAACGTCGTGGTGACCCAGTGGACCGCGAACGTCCTGCTGGCCGCGGGCGCCGCGCCCGCCATGGTGGACAACCCGGAGGAGTCCGGGGCGTTCGCGGCGATCGCGGGAGCGGTGCTGATCAACCTGGGCACCCCGTACGCAGAGACGGTGTTCGCGATGGAACGGGCCGTGACGTCCGCGACACAGGCCGGCACGCCGTGGGTACTGGATCCGGTCGCCGCCGGCGCACTCGCCTGGCGCACCGACATCGCCGGCAAACTCCTGGCCCACTCGCCAACGGTGTTGCGCGGCAACGCCTCTGAGGTGATGGCGCTGACCGGTGGCGCGGGCGGGAAGGGTGTGGAGTCGGTGGACACCCCCGAGGCGGCACTCAACGCTGCGCGGGTGCTGGCCGGCACGCACGGCACCGTGGTGGCGGTGAGCGGGCCGGTCGACCATCTCACCGATGGCGACCGGGTGGTGCGGGTGAGCAACGGTCATCCACTGCTGACCAGGGTGACCGGGGTGGGGTGCGCGCTGGGCGCGTTGATGGCCGCCTTTGCCGCAGTGGTGGACGACCCGCTGATCGCGGCCGTCGCAGCCACCGCCACTCTCACCGTCTGCGCGGACTCGGCGGCGGTCGGAGTCCGGGGCCCTGGGTCGTTCGCGGTCGCGCTGCTCGACGAGTTGTCCGGTCATCACCCCGGCCGACCTGGCGGCCAGGGTATTGCTGAGTTGATCATGACCAGGCGCGCCGTCGATCTCTCGCTGTACCTGGTCACCGACACCCGGCTGTGCGGTGCGGTCGGGGTGCCGGCCACCGTTGCGGCGGCGGTGCGGGGCGGGGCCAGCGTCGGTGCAGCTGCGCGACCCGGATGCCGATGACGACGAGTTCGTCCTGCTGGGCCGCGCGATCGCAGAGGCGTTGCACGGCTTGGACATTCCGCTGATCGTCAACGACCGGGTGCACCTGGTGCCGGCCATCGGGGCGGACGGCGCACACATCGGGCAGGACGATCTCGACCCGCGCGCCGCCAGGGAACTGCTCGGACCCGATGCGGTGCTGGGCCTTTCGGTGCAAACGTTGCAGCAGGTGACGGCCGCGCGGCGGGACAGCCTTTCCCTCATCGACTATCTCGGGGTCGGTCCGATCTGGCCGCAGCTGACCAAGCCCGATGCCGCCGCGCCGTCCGGACTCGATCGGCTGCGGGAGATCGCCGATGCCAGCCCATGGCCCTGTGTGGCCATCGGCGGCGTCGACGCCGAGCGGGCCGCGCTGGCCCGGCGGTACGGCGCGGCGGGCGTCGCGGTGGTCAGCGCCATCTGCGGCCAACCCGACGTCACCGCGGCAACCCGCCGGATCCGGGCAGCCTGGGACGGCGCGGCATCGGACCGGGCGGACGAAACATGAACGCCACCAACAGGAAGCCCGCCCGGCCACCCGTCGCGCTGACCATCGCCGGCAGCGATCCCTCCGGTGGCGCCGGTATTCAGGCCGACCTGAAGACCTTCTCGGCGCTCGGCGCGTACGGCACCTCGGTGATCACCGCGCTGACCGCCCAGAACACCCAGGGGGTGACCGGGATCCACCTGGTACCCGCCGATTTCGTCACCCAGCAATTGGACACCCTGGTCGCCGACGTCCGGATCGACGCCATCAAGATCGGCATGCTCGCCACCCGGGAACTGGCCGACGCCGTGGCGGTCTTCCTCCGCGACAATCCCTCTGACGTCGTCGTTCTCGACCCGGTGATGGTGGCAACCAGCGGCGATCGGCTGCTCGCGCAGGATGCCGTCGAGGCGATCCGCCGGTTGCTGCCGCTGGCGTCATTGATCACCCCGAACCTGGACGAAGCCGCCGACCTGCTGCGCGCCGACCGGGCCGTCGACGTGACCGGAATGCTCGAGCAGGGGCGACAATTGCTGGCGCTCGGTGCCGAGCGGGTGCTGATCAAGGGTGGGCATCTGCCCGAAACGTCAGCCGCCATCGACGTTTTCGTCACCCCGGAATTGGAGCAGGTGCTGTCCACCCCGCGGATCAGCACCACGAGCACGCACGGCACCGGGTGCACGTTGTCCTCCGCCATCGCCGCGCTGCGCCCCCAGCGCGGCAGCTGGCTGGCGGCGGTCACCGATGCGAAGGAGTGGCTCAGCGCCGCGATCGCGGCGGCACCTGTCCTCGAGGTGGGGCACGGGCACGGGCCCGTGCACCACTTCCATCAGCTCTGGTCGCCTGGCGCGGCTTCGTAGCGCGCCGGCGCCGGCGTGGCGGCGAACGGCAACGCGATCAGCACGGCCACCACGAACGAGGTGAGCGAGGCCGAGAGCCAGGGATGGCCGGTGGTGTGCAGCCAGCCGGCCGCGCTCGCCCACGCGTCCGACCAGCCCGGGATCGCGCCCGGGTTGATGAGCTGATAGGTCACGAAGCCGGCGCCCCAGGCCAGCAACATCCCCGGCCGCACCGGTGCATCGGCCGCGGTGTTCCAGCCGACCCCTCGGGTTCGCAGCCAGGCCGCGATCAACGCACCGGACAGCGGGATGAACACCGCCCCGATCAGGTACAGGAAGTTGGTGTACTGGCTGATGTCGATGGTCAGCGCCACGGCGACGGCCAGCGTGCCGATCGCCGTGGTCAGAATCCGGCGGTCCCAGCGCGGCGCCATGTTCTGGATGGACACCGCGGTCGAGTAGACGTTGGCGAAACTCTGGTCCGTCTCCCGGAGCACCAGCACCGCGAACGCCGCCGTGCCGAGCGGGACGGCCAGGAACAGGTCGAACACCTGGTCCGGGTTCTGCCCGACCTGGGTGAGCGCGACGACCCCGAGCAGCAGGCAGGCGATCTGGGTGGCTCCGTAGCCGAGGAAACCACCCGCGAAGGCGGCTCGGGTGGTCCTGGAGTGACGGGAGTAGTCGGCGCCCAGCGGCACCCAGGAAATCGTCAGGGCGACGGCCGCGTCCACCGCCAGCCAGAACCCGGTCCACGAGCCCTCGATGGTCGGCATGGGGTTGCGCAGCAGCCCGACGGCCAGCACCACCAGGGCGATGACGACCAGTACCGAGACGTACTTGCGCAGCACCCTGATGGAACCCAGCGGGCGGATGGTCAACGCCGTCGTCACGCCGCCGGCCAGCAGGATGCACGCCCAGCGCGGCAGATGGCCGCCGGTCAGCGCCTCCAGCCCGGCGGAAATGACCAGCAACTCGAACACCGCCCAGCCCAGGCACTGCACGATGTTCAACACTGTCGGCAGCACCGACGCCTTCGCGCCCAACAATCCTCGCAGCAGCACCATCGCCGGGGCGCCGGTCTTCGCGCCGAGCACCAACGAGACGCCGAGGATCACCCCGCCGAGCACCGACCCCACCACGATGGCCGTCACCGCGGCGGGCAGGCTCAACGGCTCGGCACCGATGGGTGTGAGGATCGACAACGCCCCCGCGAAGCCCAGCAGACTGACGCCCAGGTTCCCCCAGAAGCCCAGCTGATCAAGCAGACCCAGGGTGCGGGGGGCCGTTTCGGTCAGGGTCATGGGCGCCTCTGCGGGCGACTGCGCTGCGGTCGACCCCGATGGCGAGGATGACGACGCTGCTGGTGCAGGCACGGATCGGGACATGGCTGACTGCCTCTCCCTTCGCCGGTACGAACCGGATCAGGTTCAAGCGGTCGACGGCCGATCGTGCGCGACGAGCGTCGCGACGAGCACCGCCCTCTCAGCCCGATGGGCTCCCGCGGGGACGCTGCCGACTGTAGTCCGTCGGCAGGGAGCCGCCACCTGCCAGCACCTGCTCACCACGCCTGGCCGACGCCCGCCGGCCAACGCCTGCCAGGCATCGACTGCCGGCCAACGCCCGACGGCCGGCCGGATCAGTCGGTGCCGTCGGATTGCTCGGAGCCGTCGCTGCCGAGGCGATCCAGCTGCGCCGCGATGGAGATGCCCGCGAACAGCTCGAACCCCCTGCCATCCGGCCGCCGCCAGCCCAACACCGCCTGGGCCAGCCCGATTTCGGCGGCCCGCATCGCCTCGACCGGATCTCGGCCCGCACCCAGATCAGCAACCAACGTGCGGGCCATCGGCAGATAGTGCTGGTACGCCAGGTCAAGCGCGACCGTCAGCGCGCGCGGGTTTTGCTCGGCCCTCGCCCGGTCCAGCGCCAGCCACAGTTCCCCCGTCGATGCGGCGTCATTCATCTGGCCGGGATCTCCGGCGTGTCCGGTGACCGCCGACCGCTTCCGAGGAGGGGTCTGGGCGAGAACAGGACCGGGGACAGGCGGGTCCGGCTGAAGGATTCCTCGCGACCACGAAATGGTGTGCCCTTTCTCCGCCGTTGCTCCGACAGAGCGGGAAACCACGATCGTGGACTCCTCGTTAGGCCGGACGCCTGATGAGGCGGGGCGGTTCTCGTGCAACCACTACCGACTGTGCCACGATCAGGGAGACTTGTCACCCGCCTCACGGTGTTGATGACGGTGCGTAAGCGGAAGAAGTGGTCTCAGGTGTCGGCGGTGCAGCGCCGTCATCACGGACCGAGTGTGCCGACCGAGCCGCGCGGTGGCGCAGCAGAATGTGCCGACGACCCAGTCACGCCGCACACCCCCGATGGGCGCGGCGTGACTGACGGAATCGTGCAAGCTGGACTGGTCGTGGAATCCAGCCGCCGGGTCGCGCAGGGCGACTCGGACGCTAGGGGTGCAATCCGCGCCATGGGACCGGACTGCCGGTCGTTCCTTCCAGATCAGCGGCGTCCGACGTACTCCAGCGGAGCGTGCCCGCCTGGCGGCGCCACTGATCTCGGCGTTCCTCGTAGGTCAACGCCCGCGCCTCGGCGGGTGTCATCGCGCGGGCCGGTCGCGGACCGCCACAGGTCGCCGCTGTCTGCGGGCGCCGAGGACTTCGCCTCGTCCGCGGGACGTGGTGCGTGACCACGCCTCCCTGCCAGCCCACTGCTCACAGCGGTCTCCCTTGACCTGGAATGCATCGACCGGACGGTTGCGCACACCGCCGCGACACGAGCGAACGGCAGGAGAGCGTCTACGCGGTCCTGAATATCGGACCGAACCGGAAGATCCTGGGCGGGAGGTTTCTCTCGGTGCGCGACCAGTCGGCGGCGTCACTGATTCCAGGCGGCTGTTGATTCCAGCACTGCTAGAACACCGCAACGCGCGTGAACTGTCAAGTACTTGTTCATCCAGTGGTCACCGCGGCGGTGGTCATTCCACCGTCCGCCGCGGTCGGCCCGCCCATCTGAATGGCTCAGCTGAATGGCTCAGCGTCGCCGAGATTCCCCGGCGACCGGCGGGTGCGACTCCTGACGCAGCGGAACCGGCACCGGCGCGATCGTCGGAACGGCGGCCGCCGGGGTGCCCGGCGTCGGAGGCTCCTGCGCCGCGGCCAGTGCCTGCAGCACCACCATGCCCTTCTCGACGACCTTCACGGTCGACCCGGCCTCCATCGACTCGAGCTGGTCGGGAACCCCGGAGGTGTCGATCACCAGTCGCCATGCGGGCGCATATTCCTCGGGCGGGAGCGTCCATTCCAGCGTCTGGTCGTGCGCGTTGAACAGCAGCAGGAACGAGTCGTCCACCACCCGGGCGCCGCGCGCGTCGCCACCGCGGATGCCGTTGCCGTTCAAGAAGACTCCGATCGACCGGCCGAACCCGGCACTCCAGTCCTCCGGCGTCATCACGTCCGCGCTCGGGGTCATCCAGACGATGTCCGGCAGGGGTTCACCGGCTCCGCGGAACACCGGGCGACCGTCGAAGAAGCGCCGGCGGCGGAACGTCGGGTGCTGGCGGCGGAGCCGGGCGACGGACGCGGTGAATTCGATCAGCGCCTCGTCCGCCTCCAGCCAGTGCATCCAGGTGAGCTCGGAATCCTGACAGTAGGTGTTGTTGTTGCCGCCCTGCGTACGGCCCATCTCATCGCCGTGCGCGATCATCGGGACGCCCTGGGACAGCAGCAAAGTCGCCAGCATGTTCCGCTGCTGCCGGGCGCGCAGCTCGTTGACGAACGGGTCGTCGGTCGGCCCCTCGACCCCGCAGTTCCACGACCGGTTGTGCGATTCCCCGTCGTTGTTTCCCTCGCCGTTGGCCTCGTTGTGCTTCTCGTTGTAGGAGACCAGGTCCGCCAGGGTGAATCCGTCGTGCGCGATCACGAAGTTGACCGACGCCACCGGGCGCCGCCCGGACGTTTCGTACAGGTCGGCCGAACCGGTCAGCCGGGAGGCGAACTCGCCGAGCGTGGCCGGCTCCCCGCGCCAGAAATCACGCACCGTGTCCCGGTACTTGCCGTTCCACTCGGTCCACTGCGGCGGGAAATTGCCGACCTGATAGCCACCGGGACCGATGTCCCATGGCTCGGCGATCAGTTTCACCTGCGAGACGACCGGGTCCTGCTGGACCAGCTCGAAGAACGTGGACAGCCGGTCCACGTCGTAGAACTCCCTGGCCAGCGCGGCGGCCAGGTCGAAACGGAAACCGTCGACGTGCATTTCGGTGACCCAGTAGCGCAACGAATCCATGATGAGCTGCAATGCATGCGGATGCCGCACGTTCAGGGTGTTTCCGGTGCCCGTGTAATCCATGTAGTACCGCTTGTCGTCGTCGACCAGCCGGTAGTAGGCGGCATTGTCGATACCACGGAACGACAGCGTCGGCCCGAGGTGATTGCCCTCCGCGGTGTGGTTGTAGACGACGTCGAGAATGACCTCGATACCGGCCGCGTGCAGCGCCTTCACCATCGCCTTGAATTCCTGCACCTGCTGCCCGCGGTCACCGAAGGCGGAATAGGTGTTCTGCGGCGCGAAGAAGCCGATGGTGTTGTAGCCCCAATAATTCGCCAGGCCCTTGTCGGTCAGGGTGCTGTCCTGGACGAACTGATGCACCGGCATGAGCTCGATCGCGGTGACGCCCAGCCGGGTGAGGTGGTCGATCACCGCCGGGTGGGCCACCCCGGAGTACGTCCCGCGCTGGTTGGCGGGGACCTCGGGGTGCATCGCCGTCATGCCCTTGACGTGCGCCTCGTAGATGACGCTGTCGGAATAGGGAATCTTCGGTGCGCGGTCGCCGGTCCAGTCGAAGAACGGGTTGACCACCACGCTGTGCATCACGTGCGGTGCGGAATTGTCGTTGTTGCGGGAGTCCGGCTCGCCCAACTGGTAGGAGAACAGCGCGGGGTCCCACGCGGTGGCCCCGGACATCGCCTTCGCGTACGGATCGAGCAGCAGTTTGTGCGGATTGCACCTGCCGCCCGACGCCGGGTCGTCCGGGCCGTGCACCCGGTAGCCGTACCGCTGGCCGGGCTGCACCATCGGTAGGTAGCAGTGCCAGACGTGCGCGTCCCGCTCGGACAGCGAGATGCGGGTCTCGCCACCGCGCTCACCGATCAGGCAGAGTTCCACCTGTTCGGCGACCTCACTGAACAGCGCGAAGTTGGTGCCCGATCCGTCGAACGTCGCGCCCAACGGGTAGCTGCTACCCGGCCAAATCTCCACCGACGTGCCCCTTGTCTGCCTGACCGGTACGCCCGCACCGACGGTGCGACTGCCCTGGTTCGTCGGGATAGTTCCCGGTCAGGGGCATGTCCACACCGGCGGTGGCGCTCATCACCCGCCGTTCACCGGGGACGGCACCTCGCGCATCCGATGTACCGGACATCAGGGACGGAACGTCCCGACCAGCCTCATGGCCCGGGGGGCCGGTCCAGCCCGGTGACCGGCTGTGACCAGCCAAGACAGTTCACTCGGCGGCACCTACCATGGGGTGTTCTGCTGAGCCGTGACGATGGGGAAGGATGGCCTCCGTGACGCCCGCCGACCCCGTGCTGTCGATGTTCGACGGGCCGGGTGAGGTCCGCGCGCTGCTCCGGAAGCAGGACTGGGCGGCCACTCCACTCGGCGATCCGCATACCTGGTCGCCCGTGCTGCGAACCATGCTGCAGAACTGCCTGGCATCGGGGTTCCCGATCCTGATCCACTGGGGCCCTGACCTGGTCGCCCTGTACAACGACGCCTACGCGGCGAGGATCGGCGCCAAGCATCCAGCCGCCCTTGGCGCACCGGCCCGCGTCACCTGGTCGGAGGCGTGGGACCGGGTCGGCAGTCGGATGCACCAGGTCACGGTCGACGGCCGGACCCTGCGGGCCGACGACGAGCAACTGCTGATGGTGCGCAACGGATACCCCGAGGAGGTCTACTTCAGCTACTCGCACAGCCCGATCATCGACGTCGATGGCAGCACGGCCGGCATGTTCACCGTGTCCACGGAGACCACCGCCAAGGTGCTCTACGAGCGCCGCATGCGGGTGGTGCGCGAACTCGGCGCGCTGTCGATCGCCGAGGCCGGTCGGACCGCGGAAACCTGCCGCGCGGCGTTGCAGGTACTGCAGACCGCCAGGGAAACGATGCCGTTCGCGATCGCGTTCCTCACTGAGGAAGGCGGCACCGTCCGTCGCGTCGCCGACTACGGGCTGGACCCCGACGCCAGCCTGCCCGGGCATCACCGAGGCGGCTCCGGATGCGCCTGACGGCGTGGTGGACCGGGTGATCGCGGCCGGCAAGACCGAGGAGATCACCGGCCTGCGCGAGCAGTTCCGCGACGCGCTGCTGCCGGGTCCGTTGGGGCCCTTGACGCCGGACACTGCCGTGGTCGTGCCGTTGACGATCAGCGGGCGGGCGGCGCCGATCGGCGCGCTGGTGCTCGGGGTCAACCCCTATCGCCGGCTCGACGGCGAATATCGCGCGTTCTTCACGCTGATCAGCCGGCAGATCCGGGTGGCGCTGACGGATACCGTCGCCTACGAGGGTGAGCGCACCCGCGCGCAACTGCTCGCCGACCTCGACCGCGCGAAGATGGAGTTCTTCCAGAACGTCAGCCACGAATTGCGCACGCCGCTGACCTTGCTGCTGGCACCCCTGCAGGATCTGCTCGCCGCCGCCGGGGAGCGGTACTCACCCGAGCGCGACGACCTGGAGGCGGCGGTGCGCGCCGCGCAGCGGTTGCGCGGCATGGTGGACGCGCTGCTGGACTTCGCCGGCGCCGAGGTGGGCACGCTCAACCCCGACCGGCAGCCCACCGACCTGGCGGGGTTGACCGCCGACGTGGCCAGCATGTTCCGCTCGACGGCGGAACACGCCGGTCTGGAGTTCGGGGTGGAATTGCCCGCGACGCCGGTGACGGCACGGGTGGACCGGGCGATGTGGACCACGATCGTCACCAACCTGCTGTCCAACGCGGTCAAGTACACCCAGCACGGCTCGATCACCATCCGGCTGCACACCGCGGACGGCCAGGCCATGCTGACGGTGAGTGACACCGGCGCCGGGATCTCTCCCGATCAGCAACAGCGGGTCTTCGAACGCTTCTACCGTGCCGGGGCCGAGGCCACCGAAGGCGCCGGCATCGGCCTGGCCCTCGTTGCCGACCTGGTGCACGCGCACCTGGGGCAGATCGACGTGGTGAGCACCAACGAAAACGGCACGACCTTCACGGTGACGGTGCCGCTGGCGATCGACGCCGGTCGCGCCGGCGCCGAGCAGCCGACCGCCGCCGCCGACGGAACCCCGCTCCCCCAGCTGCTGCTGGTCGAGGACGACAGCGACCTGCGCGCCTACCTGACCCGGCTGCTGACCGCGGACGGCTGGTCGGTCCGCGCCGTGCCGGACGCCGAGACAGCAATGGAGGCAATGGATCTGCCGGATCGGCCGGTCGACCTGGTGATCACCGACGTGATGCTGCCCGGGCGCAGCGGGCTGTACCTGGTCGAACAGCTACGGCATTCCTCCCGCAACGATCGGCTGCCGATCATCGTGCTGACCGCCCGCCACGGCACGTCCGCGACCTCCGAGGGGCTGGCGGCCGGCGCCGACGACTACATCACCAAGCCGTTCTCCTCCCAGGAACTTCTCGCCAGGGTGCGCGCCAATCACGAGCTGGCCCGGCTGCGGCAGAGCGCCGTCGACCAGGCCGAGGAACGTGCCGGCCAGGTCCGCGAGGCGCTGGACAGCAACCGGGTGATCGGCACCGCGGTAGGAATCGTGATGACCAAGTACAAACTGACGGCCGCTCAGGGGTTCACGCTGCTGGTCAACGCCAGCCAGCACACCAACCGCAAACTCCGCGATCTGGCGGCCGACACCGTGCAGAACCAGAAAATGCCGCTGCGGCCCACCGTGACCGATCAATTGCTGATCAAGATCTCGGCCGGCCGCAGCTGACACGGGTGCTA
This sequence comes from uncultured Actinomycetota bacterium, assembly GCA_963709895.1. Taxonomy (GTDB): domain Bacteria; phylum Actinomycetota; class Actinomycetes; order Mycobacteriales; family Nakamurellaceae; genus Nakamurella. The sequence goes on from CAVPYD010000031.1 coordinate 854,028, forward strand.
CCGCTGGTCCCGGGTGGTCCCGTTACGGAAGCGCGACCTTCTCGTTCTCGCCGCCCTCGTAACGCTCGCCGGTCACCTTCGACTTGACGAAGCTGATCACCGAGGCGATCCGGCCGCCGGGGGTGTCCCAGTACTCGGCGGTATGACCGTTGAACTTGATCAGCACGATGCTGGGATCCTCCGGACCCTGCGGAAGCCAGGCCTCGACCCATTGGTTCCACAGCTCTTTGGCCTTGGCGGTGTCGCGGACGATCTCGGCCTCGCCGTCCAGCGAGATCCAGGTGTCGTTATCGGTCAGCGTCACCCCGACGTGCGGGTTCGCCGCGATGTGCGCCACCTTGCGGGAATCCCGCTCCGCGAAGAACCACAGGTCGCCGTCGAACTCGACTTCCTGTTGCGCCATCGGACGACTCACGAAGTGCCCGTCGCTGTCGACGGTGGTCAGCATCCCGATGCGGATGTCTTTGGCAAGGTCGGCGACCTTGGTGACGTCGGTCTGATCCGACGAACGCGAATCAGTCACAGTCGCATCAGTCACAGGTGTTCCCTTCATGTCCCGGTACGGGACCGTTCGTGTCAAGGACCGCGACTCAGGGGCCACCGCGCGGTCAGTACTGCATTACCCGCCGGTCGCGGCGCTCAATCGCTCGGCCAACGGCCGTCCGGTCCGGATGCCTGGCCTGCCACGGCACGCCAAGCGGACAGGCGAGGGTCACGGCTTGAGGACGACCTTGACGCAGCCGTCGGCCTTGTCCTGGAACGTCTCGTAGCCCTTGGGCGCATCGCCCAGCGACAAGGTGTGCGTGGTGAGATCGAGAACGCCGAGCGGGTCGGTGGAATCCTCGACCAGCGGCAGGATGTCGTCGATCCACTTCTTGACGTTGCACTGCCCCATCCGCAGCTGCACCTGCTTGTCGAACAGGTCCATCATCGGCATCGGGTCGGCGCTGCCGCCGTAGACGCCGCTGATCGACACCGTGCCGCCGCGGCGGACGGCACCGATGGCATTGTGCAGCGCGGTCAGCCGGTCCACGCCGACCTTCTCGATCACCTTCTGCGCCAACGGGTCCGGCAGCAACCCGGCCGAGGCCTGGGCTATTTGGCGGCGGTGGCGCCCGCACCGCCGTGCGCCTCCATGCCCACCGCGTCGATCACGCCGTGCGCCCCGTACCCGGCGGTCATCTCCAGCACCGCGGCAGGCACGTCGTCGACACTGCCGGGGTCGAGCGTCTCGATCCCGTGCCGCTGCGCCATGGCGCGGCGCTCGGGGACGGGATCGACGCCGATGACGCGGTGACCGAAATGCCTGCCGATGCGGGAAGCGAACTGCCCGACCGGCCCGAGCCCGAACACCGCCAGGGTGCCGCCGTCGGGCACGGCCGCGTAGGTCACCGCCTGCCATGCGGTCGGCAGGATGTCCGACAGGAACAGGTAGCGCTCGTCGGGACCGTCCTGGTTGACCTTGATCGGCCCGTACTGGGCCTGCGGCACCCGCAGGTACTCCGCCTGGCCACCGGGCACCGACCCGTACATGGAGGTATAGCCGAACAGCGAGGCACCCTTGTTCTGCTCCCTGACCTGAGTTGTCTCGCACTGCGACTGCAGTCCTTCGGAACACATCACGCAGTGGCCGCAGGAGATGTTGAAGGGGATCACCACCCGGTCGCCCGGGGCGATGTGGATGACCCCGGGGCCAACCTCCTCGACGATGCCCATCGGCTCGTGCCCGAGGATGTCGCCCTCCGCCAGGTACGGCCCGAGCACCTCGTACAGGTGCAGATCGGACCCGCAGATGGCCGTCGAGGTGACCCGGATGATCGCGTCCGTCGGTTCCTGCAGGCGCGGATCCGGTACATCGTCGACCCGAACGTCCCGTTTGCCGTGCCACGCCACTGCGCGCATGTTCAACTCCCTTTGCGGATTCATCGTGATTGCCGGTCACGGTCTGGAATGGGTCTGGTCCTGCCCCCCGGCAGGTTCTGGCACGCAGTACCCATTCGCCTCGGACCGGAAACGAGAGTTGCTCGGGCGGGCGGTGTTCGACGACGGTGTTCGACGACGGTGTTCGACGAGGCATAGGCAAGGGGCGCGCAGACGAAGGCGGCGCCGCCCGGAGCGATGTCCGGCGAGGCCGATGGTTCGACCGGCTCGGACCCATGCTCACAGGCGGCGCCACGATCAGATCCCCGAGACCGTGTGGGTCGTCGGGACATTACTGCTGAGCCAACCCCTCGCGAGGCTCAGCGTCTGCCGCTGGATGTGCTCTCCGGAATCAGCACATCGAGCAGCAGAGTCGGGTTGGGGCGTGCTGTCGGCGGGGCAGGGGGTCCGGTCAGGACCGGACGGAGCGGCGCTTGCTCAGCGAGATCCACAGCAGCAGCACGATGACGGCGCCGATGAATGCGCCGACGATGCCGGCGGGCTGCAGGAATCCGTCCTGCGCGTCCTTGTGGAAGAGCAGGTACCCCAGGAATCCGCCGACGAACGACCCGACGATGCCGAGCACGATCGTCATCAGGATGGACATGTCCTGTCTGCCAGGCACAACCAGGCGCGCGAGTGCGCCGGCGATGAGTCCGATGACGATGATGCTGACGATGAGACCGAGCATCGTGAACCTCCTTCAGTGGCGAGTGTCGTGGACGCTCGACGCGACATCGGCCCGGTTCGGCCGATGGTCGGCGGGTGCCGACGGGTTCCACTCAAACACCCCTAGGGCGGTTACGGCACACCCCTAGGGAGGTTATTGTCGAGGCATGCCGCCCACCCCTCGTGCCCCGATCACCGTGGCACTCGTCGACGACTACGACGTCGTGTTGGTGGGCGTTGCGCAGATGCTCGACCCGTACCGCGACCGGGTGATCGTCGCGGAGATCGACGCGAACGAGCCTCTCGACGACCCGGTGGACATCGTGCTGTACGACTCGTTCGCGCAGCCGGAGTCCGATCACGAGCAGATACGAATGCTGGTGGAGAACCCGCGGGCACGCCGAGTGGTGGTCTATACCTGGAACTTCCATCCGGACCTGGTCGAGAGTGCCCGCCGGCAGGGCGCTCACGGCTACCTGTCGAAGACGCTGACGGCGCGGGAACTGGTTTCGGCGCTGGAGGCCGTGCACGCGGGCGAGGTGGTGGTCAGCGAGCAGCCGCCGCGGGCGCGCAGCACCATCGGGCTGAACTGGCCCGGCCGCGGCGAGGGGCTGACCGACCGGGAGTCGGAGATCCTCGCGCTGATCACCCAGGGCAAGAGCAACGCGGACGTTGCGGCGTTGACCTTCCTGAGCCCGAACACGGTGAAGTCCTACATTCGCAACATCTATCGGAAGATCGGCGCGGCCAGCCGCACCCAGGCCGTGCTGTGGGGAGTGAACAACGGCTTCACCCCCGACCACCATCGCATCGACCACTGGCGCGGCGGGCCCTGAGCCCGCTGGTGACCGATGTGGTTGCACCTGCGGGCGGGGCCGCGGATGGCCGGTGTCGTTTCTCCGACGGGCTTCTCGCGCTAGCGGCTCTTGCGCTTCCGGCTGCTCTTCGGGGTCCAGGCATTGAGCCAGGCGTTCGTCATGCTCGTCGCCTGCTTCTTGGACTCACGCTTCACCTCGTTCGTGGCCTTGCCGCGGGCGGTGTTCGCCGCGCGGTTGGCCGCGCTGAGATAGGCACTCATGAAGGGGTTCTTGGCCACCGTCGTTACGCCCTTGCCGGATCGAGGTCGCTGGCGTCGAGGTACGCCGGATCCGGCCTCCTGGTCACGTCGGCCCGTCGGCGGCTCGGCAGCACGGCGGACGCCTTGGCCTTGGCGAATCCCGCCAGGCCCTGCACGGCGGGGTTGTCCGCTGCCTTGGCGGTGAGCCGCTTGATCTGCTCGTACCGCTCCCGCCCGGCCTTGGCCCCGAGTACGTAACCGACTGCTATCCCCAACACCAACCGAATCATGGCGTACCAACCTCCTTCGACCGTCACGCCGTGACGGCGAGACTCCTGCTGGAGTGGTTCCCTGCCAGCGAGCGGACAAACAGCCGAGGGGGTCGATGACGCTCGGGATGACGCCGCCGGCATCCCGCGCCCCGGTGCGCCCGGAAACCCGACTCAGCAAGCCACCGGAGGGTGGCCGGTCAGGGTGTGACTCCGCTGACCGTGATCAGGGTGCGCCAGGGACCGTCCGGAACGTCGTTCTCGTCCACGAATTTCCAGTCGACCCGGTCGTCCTCGCCGTTGAGGTCGGTGAAACCGAGGCAGCCGTTGAGCGCCGGGCTGACATCCATTCCTGCCCCGTGGTACTTGGTGTTCGCGGGCCGTTGATCGGTTGACCCGAAAACGTAATCTGCGTCGTTGTACTGCCCGGGTCCGGCGTCCTCGATCTGGCCGTAGCACGTCCGCGCTCCCTTGCTGACCTGCACCCAACGATTCTTCATATAGGAGAAGGCCGGGATCGGTCTCGTGGCCGGCATATCCGGGGTCGGCGGCCCAGGGGACGACGGCAGCGCGGCGGGCGAATGCCGCCGGGTCGTTGAGATCGTCGAACGGCAGGTCGAGGTAGAAGGGGTTCTCCCGGGGCGTCATCGAGGTGGGGAAATATCCGTTGGCCGCGATGCGGGGTTCGGTGCCGCACGTCGCCGTTGATCACCACACCGTCACAGCCGCCATAATGGTCGCAGCCACAGTCGAATCGTAGGTGGAGTACACCTGACTTCCGTCGGCTGGCGGTGGGGTCGAAGATCTCGCCCACCCAGAAGGTGGTGGCGACGATGTCGGTATGCAGCGGGTAGGTCGGTCGGCGAAGGGTCGGCGTGGCTGGGGCGGCGGCCGCCGAGCACGACGCCAGCAGCTGGTCGCCGTGGCGAGCAGCGCAGTATCGCCGCGCCACGCGACCGACCGGCGGTGCTGTCCGGCAGCTCCGATCACGGACCCGGTGACCATATTGCGGGATCCTCCCCACCGAGTCGCCACAGCTCGATGCCGCCGAGACCGTATTGTTTGGCGAGATCGAATTTCGCGGCGGCGCTGCGGCCGTTCTCGTACCAGACGTCGTGCTGGACTCCGTTGACAGTGTAGGAGAAGTGCGGGGATTGCGCGCCGACATCCCACGACTCGTCGACCCTGTTCTGCGCGGCGAGCGTGACCACCTGGCGCCAGGTGAGGTTGGTGGCGGTGGTGCCAACCCAGTCGTATCCGAAGAGGCCGACCCCGAGCATGAGTTTGTTGCGCCGGGATCTGCGTCACGGAATATTTGATCACCCGCTCAACCCAGTCGTACGGAGCGATCGGGCCACTCGGTCCGGTGCTCCAGTGCCAGTCGTACGCCATCAGGCAGACCTGGTCGGCCGCCTTGCCGATGGCGGCATAATCCTGGGATTTGTTCCGGGCGTCGTATCCGGCGTCGTCTTCTTTGACGTGCACCGTGACGTACAGGACCTTGCCGATCTGGTGGATCGCCTGGCCGAATTCGGTCACGAATGTCGGAGAAACTGGAGCGGTCGCGGGGGTCAGGTCTTCGTAGTCGATTTGGATGCCGTCGAGGTCGTTCGACTGGATGAGGGAAATGATCGATTGAACATGGACACCGCGCAATGCGGGTCCTTGAGGACGGTTCGAGACCGTCGCCGGGTCCCACAGACCCGGCCGTGGTGTTGGCCACCGTCGGGATCACCTTGATACCGAGATCGTGCAGATGGGCGTAGAGCGCCTGCTCGCCGGCCGTGTTCAGATCCGGCTGCAATTGCGACGGCGCCGTCCGCGGCGACCGCGTACGACCACGGCGAGGCCACCCCGATCTGATGGCCGTGAACAGGTCCAGCGTGGTCCGTGCCTCTTCTTCGTCCCAATAGGGCACGGCTCCGACCACCAGCGGGCCCTGGTCAGCGGCCAGGGTCGGCGGTGCTGGACTGGTGCGAGTTCGCGGTGACCGATCGACACGCCGCATCCGATCATGATGGCGACGAGCAGGACGACGAGCAGGACCAGCGACCCCGAATGCCGCGCGACTTCCGTTGCTGGGCAGGCGATTCGACCGACGTCGGGAACGCCGTACTTCACCCCGCCAGCAGCCGATCGGCCATGCCGGCGCTGCGCGCGGCAGGCGCGAACGTAGCTGCCCTCCGCAACATTCACGATGATCTCATCGAGCGTCGTGGTCGGGTCGAAGCCGACGAGCTCGCGTGCCTTGGTGTTGTCCGGCACCCGCCGCCGCATGTCCTCATAACCCTCGCCGTAGGCCTGGTCGTAGGGCACCAGGGTGATATGGCTGTCGCTGCCCAGCACCTCGATGATGCGACGAGCCAGGTCCAGGATCGAGACCTCGAAGGATCCGCCGAGGTTGAAAGCCTGGCCGCGGCTCGCTGCTGTCCTCCGCGATTGCCACCATCGCCGGCACCACGTCGCGAACATAGGAGAAGCAGCGGGTTTGCCGGCCGTCACCGAACACGGTCAGCGGCTGCCGCTCAATGCCTGCCCGACGAGATTGGGCACGACCATTCCGTACCGGCCGGTCTGCCGAGGGCCGACGGTGTTGAACAGCCGCACGATCGACACCTGCAGACCGAACTCCCGCCAGTACGCGTGCGCGAAGGCCTCGTCGATGCCCTTGGCCGCGGCGTAGGTCCACCGCGACTTCAGCGGTGACCCGAGAATCCGATCCGAGTCCTCCGGCAGGCTGTCCGCGGCGTTCTTGCCGTAGATCTCGCTGGTCGACGCCAACAGCAAGCGTGCTGCCGGCGGCCAGGCAGGCGTCCAGCACGACCTCGGTGCCGTGGATGTTGGTCCGCAGGCTTTCCAACGGGTGGTCCACGATCAGGTGCACCCCGACGGCCGCGGCCAGGTGGAACACCCGATCGGCGCCGCGGACGACCTCGTCGACCGCGCGGCGGTCCAGGATCGTCCCCTCCAGGAAAGGTCAGCCGCGGATGATCGATGACCGCCTGCAGATTCTCCAGCCTGCCGGTCGACAGGTTGTCGATGACCGCGACCTCGTCGCCGCGCCCCAACAGGTACTCCACCAGGTGACTCCCGATGAATCCCGCCCCGCCCGTCACTGCAGTTCTCATGAATTCTTCCCTTTCATCGTTCGTAATTCTCGAAGTGTGCTGTCGTCGCAGAGTTCCGCAGGGCGGTGGTGCTGTGAGGCGCCGGTCCAGCGCGCCGCCGGCGCGCTGGACCGGCACGCGCTATCAGCCGCGGGTCAGTCTCGGGCGAAACGACGAACGGCGGCAGGACGACAGCGCCCGGGGCGATACCCGCTGCTCGGGGGCTCCGCCGGTCCTGCCGGCTCGGCCCGGGCTGCTCGGGGCCGGGAACGGTGTTGTGGGTGGTGATCTTGTCGCCCTTGTTCTTGTGCGGCCCGCGAGTGGGGTCGCCGGTGACGGCGGACAGCGCTGCGTTCGCGAATGGTCGTTGCGGGCGACGGCGGCCGGAGCCGGAGCGCAACGCGGCGGGCGCGGCAGCCGGGGTGCCGGTCTGGACCATGCTCAGGTCGTCGGTGGTCAGGGTGCCGTTGGTGAACAGGTTGAGCCCGAAACTCACCGCGGTGGCGGTGGCCGGCATCGGCGGGGTGACCCAGGTCGCCTGGGTGTAGGTCGCGGACGGCGGCGAACCAGGGGCTGGAGGTCCAGTACTGCCACAGGCCGTTGGCGGTCCGGTAGTACAGCGCGAACTGGGTGACCGCGGTGGACTTGTACCACTCGCCGATCGTGTAGGTGGTGCCCGGTGTCACGGTGGGCGCGCACTCCCCGAGATCAAGACTGGGGACGAGTTTCGCGTCCCCCGAGGCGTAGTTCGCCACGGTCAGTTGACCGCGCTGGTGCCGGTGTGGGCGTCGGTGGTGACCGCCAAGGTCGGCGTGTTCGTGCCGTACCCGCCGGCCAGATAGCACGCCGGAAGCCCGGTTCCGGCGTTGAACGTCTCCATGCGACGGATTCTTGATCGCGTTCACCCCGGGTGGCGGCGGCGCGGCGCCACCGGCCCTGCCACGGCCGGTTTGGTGGTGCCGCCGATCACCGCGCCGACCGTCTTCACGACGGTGCCCTTGGACGCGGCACGCGGAGCGAGCCAATCGACGAACTGCTTGAAGATCGTCGAGGACACCGACGGCGCCACGCAACCAGCTGTGGTGACACAGATGTGGTGGAAGGTCAGCTGCACCCAGCCGCCGTTGTTCTTGGCCTCGGCCTGGGTCACGCTCTTTTCCAGGTCGGCCAGCGTCCAGGTGCTTTCCACCTCGTCCGGTGCCTTCGTGTAGTACCGATCGGTCGGCGGCACGGTTTCCCCGACCGCGCAGTTCGTGCAGGAGAACCGGGTCTTCAGATCACCCAGGCCGCGGGCGCTGTTCTCGCCGCAGTTCTTCACGGCGGTTTCGACGGCGGTGGTTGACGAGGCGAAGGGATAGGCGAAGTTCGCCACCGGGATGCCCCAGTTCGCCCAGTTCACCCGGTCGTTGCAGATCTGCCTGGTGGCCTCATCGATGGACAGCGCGGCGAGGTCGGGGTGGGAGATGGTGTGACCGGCGATCTCATGGCCGGCGGCGACCATCGACTGCACGTTGGCCAGCGTCAGGTAGCCGGGCGCTCCGATGAATCCGGAGTTCATGAAGAAGGTGCCCTTCATGCCCTTGGACGTCAGGTACTGCGACGGCGCCAACTGGTCGGCGTTCGAGTCGTCGAACGTCAACGAGACGATGGTGCCGGTCGCGGCGCTGGCCGGTGACGCCCCGCCGACGACGACCAGCATTCCGAGCGATCAGCAGCGCACTGACCGCGATGTTCGCCACCTTGCGAAGGCCGAACGACGGGGCCCTGGCGGCAGCTGCGCCGGGGCGCGGCCCGCATCACAGCGCGACCCGGTTGGCAAGGTCGGACAGGCGATAGGTCGCGTCCAGCACCAGCGGCTGATCGGCGAGCCAGGACAGGTCGACGGAACGATGCGCTGTGTGCACCAGCACGATGTCCGCCCGGAAGCTGACCGGGTCCTCGACCCCGATCAGGGTGGTTCCCTCGGGCAGCGTCACGGAGCTGAACAGCGGGTCGTAGTAGGCGACGGTGATGTCGTCGGCGATCAACTCCGCCAGCACCTCGAGCGCCGGGGACTCCCGCAGGTCCTCGACGTCGGGTTTGTAGGCGACCCCGACGACCAGCACCCGCGCATCGGACAGGCCACGCCCGGCATCGGAAAGCACCTCGCGGATCCGGGAGACGACCCGGTGCGGGCGTCCGGCGATGGCCGCCATCGCCTGCTCGATCACCGGTGTGCTCAACCGTTCGCGACGCAATTGCCACAGCAGGTACTGCGGATCGCAGGGGATGCAATGCCCGCCGACCCCGGGGCCAGGGAAGAACGGCATGAAGCCGTACGGCTTGGTCGCGGCGGCGTTGATCACGTCCATCACGTCCATGCCCATCACCTGGCAGATCTCGGCGAACTCGTTGGCCAGCGCGATGTTCACCGCGCGGAAGGTGTTCTCCAGCAGCTTGGTCATCTCGGCCGCGTCCGGTGACGGCACGATGTGCACGTTCCTGGCGTAGCTCGCCCAGCACGCGCCGCGGCCCGCTTGGCGCACTCCGGGGTGATACCGCCGACGACCCGCGGGACGTCCTCCTGCGCGTGGCGGTCGTTGCCGGGGTCGATGCGTTCGGGCGTGAACGCCACGAACACATCCCGGCCCGGCGATCAGGCCGCGGGCGGCGAGCGGGCCGACCAGCATGTCGCGGGTGGTCCCGACATAGGTGGTCGAGGTCAGCAGCAGCACCTGCCCCGGCGACCGCGGCGGCCACCACCGTCGCGCAGGCGCCTTCCAGGATCCGCAGATCGGGAATGAGGTAGTGATCCACCGGCGTCGGCACACAGATCAACACCGCCGCCGCGGTACTCAGCCGGCGGGTGTCGCTGGTCATCTCGAATCCCGGATCCGCGAGCGCCACGGCCAGTCGTTTCCGATCGGACTCCAGCAGGTCGGCGCGCTGCTCGGCGATCACCGACAGCCGGCGTTCGCTGACGTCGACCCCCAGCACCCGCTGACCCGCCGCGTGCAGGGCCAGCGACGTCGGCAGACCGACGTACCCCAGCCCCACGATGGCGATGTCGAAGGCGAAGTCATGTTGTGCACGCGGGGACATCCGCGGTGGCGCGACCCGACGCAGGCTCATGTGCTCGGATTCACCGTCCGCTGCCCTGCTCATCAGACCTGGTGCTGCCATTTGCTTCCTGACCCCTTCGTAGATTCCGTGAAATGAGCCGTCCCGATGAAGCGTCGCCAGGAGAATGCGATCACGTTCACCGCTGACCGCGTGCGGGTCGCAGGCACAGCGCCCAGCGCACGGACGGGCAGATATCACCCCTTTGCCCGATCTCTGCGATATCTGTCTAACTGTGCGTGCCACGCAGGCTGTCAAGTGATCGACGCCGACCTGCCCCAAAGGGATTACCTCACCCCATCTGGTGGAAGCAGCACCCACGATCCCTGCTGTGAGTAATATTGGCCTATGGTCGGAGCGTCCATCAGTTCATCAGACCCGCCGGTTCTTCGCGGCTCGCAACGGCGTGACCAGCACCGGCCGCTCCACCCGGGGGAGCGCATCCATGATGGGGAGACCTCTGTGACTGCAGTACTTCTCATGTTGGTGTTGGGCGTCAGCACGACGTTCTGGTCGATGGTCGGGATGGGCCGTGTGGTGGATCCGGCCGCGCGTCACCGGCGCACTCTCAGATCGATCGAACCGACACACTCGCCCGGCACCGCCGAGATCGTCGCAGCGACAATTCCCGGCACTCACCCTTTCAGGGCGGCCACCACCGCACGGGTAGGGTCACTCCTGCCGAGGTGGCCGTGTTGGTGGCGGCTCACAACGAGGAACTGGTCATCGCGGATACCATCCGGGCCGCATCCCGACTGGTTGATCTGACAAATATCCACATCATCTCCGATGGGTCCACCGACACCACCGCGGACGTTGCGCGATCAGCCGGTGCGAATGTCCTGGAGCTCAACCCCAACCGCGGCAAGGCCGGCGCGCTGGCCGCCGGTATCGAGCATTTCGAGCTGTGCCGGCGGTTCGCGGTGGTGCTGCTGCTGGACGCGGATACCCATCTGGCCCCGGACTACCTGGCGACCGGACTACCGCTGTTCGACGATCCCGAGATCGTGGCGGTGGCCGGCCGGGCCCGGACGATCGACGACCGCGGGTCTGCCACCCGGCTGGGAAGGTTCCTGGTCGCCTACCGCGAGCGGCTGTACCTGATCGTGCAGCTGCTGATGAAGTTCGGGCAGGCCGCCAAGTGGGCCAATGCGGTCACCATCGTGCCGGGGTTCGCCAGCATGTACCGCACCGACGCCCTGCAGCACGATCGATGTCACCGGCGCCGGCCTGGTCATCGAGGACTTCAACATGACCTTCGAGATCCACGCCAAGAAGCTGGGCCGCATCGAGTTCCATCCGTCGGCGGCGATCGCCTACACCCAGGATCCGGACACGTTCGGCGAATACGTCAAACAGGTGCGCCGGTGGATCCTGGGGTTCTGGCAGACCGTTCGTCGGCACCGATTCCACACCAGCGTCTTCTGGGTGGCGTTGGCGGTCTTCATCGTCGAGCTGATCAGCAGCAGCCTGATGTTCGTGCTGCTCATCCCCGTGCTGGCCGCCTCGATGCTCGCCGGAACTGCTGCAGGCGATCGGCACCTGACCCGGCCAGCTGGACGTCCTGGCTGGCGGGTGTCCTGCACCCGCGAGAACGTCATCATCGGCGTGCTGATCCCCGACTACCTGTTGACGATCATGGCGGCCTGGGTGCTCCGCCGGCCCCGCTACCTGCTGCTGGGCTTCGGCTTCCCGCTCATGCGGATCGTCGATGCCGCGCTCTGCCTGCGGGTCCTGCCCATGGCCTGGCGGGCACGCTCGTCCGGTGTGTGGGTGAGCCCCACCCGGCGCGCCAACGGACCGGCCGGGGGTCGGTGCCGCGGGTCGCGGCGGCGGGTGCGGCCGGCGCTGCGGCGGCGTCGACGCTGCTGGCGCCCACGACCGAGAGCGTGGGCTGAGCAACCTGCAGGTCCCGCCGATCAGATCGCCGCGTACGGGAAGTTGCTCGATCCGGCAATCGTGGTGAACGCCGACTTGCCCTGGGCGAAAAGGAGATCCAGCACGCCCAGGTCGGGCACGAAAGGTTCGAACTGCTGGCGGTAGCGGGGCTGGATGAATTCCTGGGTGCGGACCTTGATTCCTGCGTCGGCGACCCGAGGCCAGTCGATATACCTGCGCTCGGTACCCCAGGTACTGGTGATGTGTTCGTCGCCACCGACCCCGGTCGTCAACTGGATCAGGCGATCGGTGTTGTCACCGGAATGCGGCAGGGATGAGGCCAGCACCAACCGCGTGCGACAGCCGAGATAGTCCAGGATCGTCGAGATCAGATCGGTGGTGAACTCGACCAGCATGGTGTGGTGGCTTCTGGTACACCTGACCGACGAGGGGGAACACTTCGTCGAAGTAGGCCGAGCGGCGGTACGCCTGGCGGAGAACCCTGAGGTGGTAGCCACGCCAGTCGTCATCCGGCACCAGCCGAACATCGCACAACCGCTGGCGGTGCTTGGCATTTCGGATCGGAACCGACAGCAGCATCGCGCCGCTGCCGGCCCGGATCCGCTGCCGGTTGTGGTATTCGGTCCGGACAAATTGCACGCTGTCGTAGACGACGTAGACGTCGCTGGCGACGATCTTGGCCACCAGCTTCGTCCAAGGGTTGAAGTTCGGCTGATGCAGGCACACGCGACCATCAGAAGACCGTCCGGAGCGCCATGAAGCCTTCCGCGCTGTCCACGGAGATCTCCCGGCCACGGAGCCGTGACAGCAGTTCCAGACTCTCCGGGCTGCCGTGAAATTCGGCCGGCCGGATCTGCGACGCGTGCAGGCGGAGTGCCTCCAACTTGAGGTCCAAGAATTCGGTGGTGTCGACATAGAAGTTGGGGTGGAACTTTCTCCCGTTCCAGCGACCAGAACAGGCTGGTGTTGTCGTACGCCAGCACATGGGACACGAAATGACGCTCATCCCTGACGCCCGGCCTCGTTGCGGTGACGCAGGCCCGGAAGAGCGCCTCGTGGTCCTGGTTGTAGCTGAAGGCAGGAATGAGCATGAGCGTCGGTTCGACATTCTCGATGGCCAGTCGCGCATCTCGTTCGATGAGCCTGACCAGTTCCCGGCGAGGCACACTGTCCAGGGCCAGGTGCAGGTCGTCGTCGGTCAGCATGACATCCCAATCGTCGACCTTCAGCAGCTTCATCACCGCCGAGAACTCACGAAGGCGGGTCTGACTGGTGACCCGGCGCATCGCCGGGCCGTGATCGGTGGACGCGTAGTGGTCGATCGAGCCGACCGAGACCAGATTGACGAAGACCTGACCACCGAGGTGCTTGATCCGCGCGATAGTTCCTGCACAGCCGTAGGTCTCGTCGTCCGCGTGCGGCGAGATCACCAGAACGCGCTGACGGCTGAGGAAGTCGTCGCCCATCGACTGCATGGTCGGTCCTATTCGACCGTGACCGACTTTGGCCAGGTTGCGGGGCTTGTCGATGTCGTATCCCCGCGATCTCGCGATCTCCGCCGCCAGTATCTGCAGCGGCACCGTCGCCACCAGCGGCTGGAACATCGCGGGCACCCTGGGTAGTTCGATGAGGTAGTCCGCGAAGGGCGCCACCGTATCGTCGAACTCCTCGGCGATGACGATGGTACGAGCGCCGCGGGCCTGGATCTCGCGGATGTTCGACAGCATCTTCGCGTGCAGGGTCGGCCGGAACTTCGGCGATGGCATCGTCACGACGACCGGTAGCCCCTGCTCGATCAGGGCGATGGGGCCGTGTTTGAGCTCGCCGGCCGCGAATCCCTCGGCATGCATGTAGGCCAGTTCCTTGAGCTTGAGCGCGCCCTCCAGCGCGATCGGGTAACCCACGTGGCGCCCGAGGAACAACACCGCCTTCGAGTCGGCGAGACCACGAGCGAGCTCACGTACCGGGTCCATCACCGTCAGCGTCGTCGCGACGGCCTCCGGCATCTGCGACAGCAGCGCGAAATCGCGCTCGATCTCGCGCCGGAGTCATGCGTCCCGCGGGCCTGCGCCAGCGCCATGCCCGACCAGGTAGTTCGCGGTCACCTGGGCCAGAAACGTCTTGGTGGCCGCGACGCCGATCTCGGGCCCGGCCCGCGTGTACAGCACGGCGTCGGATTCACGGGGAATCTGCGATCCGTTGGTGTTGCAGACCGCCAGCACCCGGGCGCCCTGATCGCCGGGCATGTCGAACGGCCTCCAGCGTGTCGGCGGTCTCACCGGACTGGCTGATGGCGACGACCAACGTGCTCGCGTCCAGGATCGGATCGCGGTAGCGGAATTCGCTGGCCAGTTCCACCTCGACGGGCAGCCGCGCCCAGTTCTCGATCACGTACTTCGCCGACCAGACCGGAGTGGTAGGCGGTACCGCACGCGACCACGTAGACCTTGTCGACCAGCCGCAGCTCCTGCTGATCCAGCCGCTGCTCGTCCAGCACGATGCCCGAGCCGTCGAAGTGGCCCAGCAGGGTTCGCTCGACCGCGGCCGGCTGTTCGAAGATCTCCTTCTCCATGAACGTCGGGTAGCCGCCCTTCTCGGCCGCTGCGAGATCCCAGTCGACGCAGAAGCGGCGGTAGTCGGGCTCGGCGTGCGTGAAGGAGGTGATGTCGGCGCCGTCCGGAGTGAGGACGACGAGCTGGTCCTGGCCGAGTTCGATGGCGTTCCGGGTGTGCGCGATGAACGCGCTGACATCGCTGGCCACGAACATCTCGCCGTCGCCGACTCCGACGACCAGCGGGGAATTCCTCCGGGCCGCAACCAGCACCGACGGAACGTCGGCGTGCGCGGCGACCAGGGTGAACGCACCCTCGAGCAGGCGGCAGACCAACGCCATGCTCGCCGGCAGATCCCCCGCTGTCGGTCCCGAGTCGTAGGCCCTGGCCAACAGATGCGCGACCACCTCGGTATCGGTGTCGCTGGACATCGCGATGCCGGCGGACTCGAGATCGGCGCGCAGCGCGGCGAAATTCTCGATGATGCCGTTGTGCACCACCGCGACCTTCCCGGATGGCTCCGAATGCGGGTGCGCATTCCGGTCCGTCGGGCCGCCATGGGTGGCCCAGCGGGTGTGCCCGATACCGGCATTCGGCCGACTCAGGGCAGCCCGATGCCGGATCCAGGCAACCCTCGAGATTGGCCAGCGCACCGGCCTTCTTGACGATGGCCAGACCGCCAGGCCCATCCACGACGGCAACGCCGGCGGAGTCGTAACCGCGGTACTCCAGCCGACGCAACCCCCCGAGAACCAACGGAAGCGCCTGCCGCGAGC
>CAVPYD010000032.1:0-13463 GCA_963709895.1 uncultured Actinomycetota bacterium
AGGAGTGGGCGGCGCGATTCAGTTTGGACGACGCCGATCTGGCGATTCTGACAGTGGTGGCCTCCGTCGAACAGGACGTCGCGTTACACCTCCTGGTGGGCCTGCTGTCGGGCGATTCCGGACCGGCTCGTCCTACCCCGGCACTCGCACTGGAGCTGGTGGGCATCCCTGCCGCTGACCCCGCAGGGCTGTCCCGGTTCGGCCCACTCGCCCCGCTGGTGCGACACGGCCTGGTGCTCGTGGCGGGACCCGATGTCTTGCTGGCCAGACGCCTGCGTGTGCCGGACCGGGTGGCCGCTCGCTTGCGGGGCACGGTCACCCACCACCGACTGTGCTGGCGCTGCTGACGGAGCAGGTCCCGGTGCGGCTACCGGGCCCGGATGACATCGCGTCGGCGTTGGCCAGCGGTGAACACATCGTGTGGGTCCATGAGCAGACGGGAACGGCGGGCACCTCGATGGCCGTGGGCGCCTGCCGGTCGCTGGATTGTCCGACGCTGGTCGCGGACCTGCGGCGGATCCCGGTCCCGAACCGGAGGGTGGATGCAGATCGTTCGCTCGACGGCGTCCCCGACCCCCAGGTGGTTTCCGGAGCCGTGACCGACCTGATCCTCGAGGCCGGCCTGACCGGGTCGGTCCTGATCGTGGCCGGCGCTGAGCTCGCCGTCGATCGGCTGTGGGAGCTGCAGCATGCTCCGATGCCGGTCATCGGAATCAGTCACCTCCCGTGGAACCCGGTGTGGACAAACCACCTTCCGCCGTCGGTAGAGGCCCCACGACTGACAACGGCCGAGCGGATTGATCTATGGGAATCCTTGTTGGAAGGCATGGCGCCGCCCCGGGAAATCGCCGCCCTGCGACTGACGCCGGAACAAATGTGGCAAGTGGCCCGCTCCGCCCGCCGGGCCGCCATGCTGGCGGACTTGCCGGGGCCTTCGCTCCCTGATTTGTTGGCCGCGGCCCGCCGTTTCGGTCGTGGTCAACATGCTGGTGCGGCCGGCGTTTCCATCGATGATCTGGTTCTCCCTGAACATGCCCACCGTGAGGTCGGCCGCCTGCTGGACTGGACCCGCTACCGCGACGAGGTGATGGCGCAGGGAACGCTGCAGGGCAAGGGCGGCAAAGGTACGGGCATCTGTGCGTTGTTCGCCGGCGGCCCGGGTACGGGTAAGACGCTGGCCGCGCACGTCGTCGCGGACACCTTGGGAATTGGGCTGCTCCGGGTCGAGCTGCCGTCGGTGATTTCACAATACATCGGTGAGAGCGAAAAGAACCTCGAGCGCATCTTTGTCGAAGCGGAGTCATTGAACTCGGTTCTCTTTTTCGACGAGGCCGACGCATTGTTCGGGGCTCGGTCAGGCACGAAGGACGCGCATGATCGATACGCGAACCAGGAAGTCTCCTATCTGCTGCAGCGGATGGAGAGCTTCGATGGAATCACCATTCTGGCGACGAACCTGCGCGGAAATCTCGACCCTGCATTTGCCCGCCGATTGCATTTCATCATCACGTTCCCGGATCCGGACGCGGCCACTCGGAGCCGGCTCTGGCAGCATCACCTGGCCGCCGTTCGCACCCTTGACCACGCCGACCCCATTGACGCCGAACTCCTGGCGCAGGCGGCCGAAGTCTCGGGCGGCGACATCCGAAATGTGGTGTTGGCCAGCGTCTATGACGCCGTGGCCCGTGGTGAACCCGTCGGCATGCGGCACATTGCCGACGCCCTCTCCCGCGAACTGGGCAAGCTGGGCCGGCGCGTCCCCGACATCAGTTGGCTGACAAGCGCCGCCGCATCCGACAAAACCCCGTACAAGGTTCTGACCGGCAGTGAAAGGCGACAGGCATGACAGGTCCGGGGCGGCCATCAAAGAAGTGGAAGGCGTCCAGTGGGACGGCCGATCTCGTCGTGGCGGAACGCATCGATGTCGGGCCGGTCTCCCCCGTGCCGGTGTCGTACGGCAGGCCGGAATCACCCACTGTCGATGAGCGGGTGAGTGTTGGTCCACCATCCGCTCTCAGCGAGCGGGTGGACGTTGGGCCGGCGTCCCCGCTCACCGAGCGGCAGAGCATTGCGCCGACATCCGCCTTTGACGAGCGGGTGAACGTCGGTCCGACGTCCGCGCTCGACGAGCGGGCGAGCGTTGCTCCTCCGATGCCGGGAACCCTGTCTTCCAGGGAGGCCATGTCGGAGACGCCGGGAACGGTGGCGAAAACCCCTGGGGCACCCGGCCCTGGCGGACGGTGGGCGTCCGCGCGGGCACGGTCGACAGGAACCGTTGCGGTCACCATCGGTGCCGGCATCCGGGCAGCCGCCGGTGGGCGGGCAGCGACCCAGGGGGGTGCCGGCACCACCGCAAGCCCTGAACCGGTGACGGCCCCGGCAAGGCCGTCGACGCCGACTCCGGACCGAAGCGCCGTCGCGAAGATCCGGGTCATGTTCCGGGACTACCAGACAATCAAGGATCCCCAGCAGAAGCAGGTGCTCCGGACCACCCTGTTAGCCCTCTGCAAGATGGTGCTGCCCGAGAAGAACGACCCGCGACGGGCTCGCTACATCGATGCCGAGACCGCGCTGGTGGGCGACATTCATGCCGTGCTGGACCGCGACAAGGGTCAGGCCAAGGCTCAGGCCAGATATGTGACGGACGCGTACGCGGGGGGTCCCTCGCCCGGCTCCACACAAAGTCCAACAAAGCTGACGGCATGGAAGCAGCAAGACGTCAGCTCGGTTCTCCAGGGTGCGGCCGCCCTGCACAGTGGGACGTCTTTGCAGATGGGCGATGAGGACGACCTCAAGATGGTGGAGAAGTACGGGCTGACGCACGCCGAAATAGTTGCCGTTCGTGCCTATACGGCGGCCAATTACGAATACATCAATCCGGCGACCGAGAACAATCGCCGCGGTGGCGGTCATGATCGACAACCCGGGGAGGACGAGAAGTCCGTGGCCTGGATGAAGGCGCAGAACAAGAAGAGGGACTCCACCGGCACGGTTGTCGACCTTGACCCAGCCGAACTCGAAGCGCATTTTGCCGAGGGTTCGTTACACGCCGGAGTGCTGATGATGGCGCTGAACAAGCTCGAGGACAAAAAAGGGCACGTTGTTTCGCGGGGAGCGGCTGACGCCCAAAGAGTTCCAAGAGAACTATGTCAGCAAGAAGGTGTACAAGATCAACACCTTCAAGAGCAACTCACAGAAGGAGGATGCGGCAGCGGTCTTTGCCCGCGGAAGTAGCAGCACGGGAGCGGCAAAAACGGTGTCCGTGATGTGCGTCTTGGAGGTGACCTCTGCCAAGGACATCAAGGACCTGTCCCTGTACGCGAACGAGGCCGAGTGGTTACTCATGCCTGGGGCGACCTTCACCGTCGGAACCCCGATCAAGGAGCCCCTGGACAAGTACGGGGATCCACCTCCAGGAGCGCCGCCGGCAACCGAGTGCTACACGGTTCACCTGAAACAGACGAAATGACCTGGGTCGGAAGCTGGGTGCACGGGTATCGGCCCGGTGCGGCTCAGCGGGTCCAGTAGCGCGCGTAGTCCGCTGTCGAAGGCACGCTCGTGGCCAGCTCGAGATTCGGGCGCACGCGGTCGGACGACCCGCTTGTCGCCGCCCCAAGTTCCGCTGCGCCCCGACGCGGCCCCATCATTGCGCGCATTCTGTTCAGCTCCCGATTCGGACGTGACGCTCCATTCGTGCCGACGGCGTTTGGAGACCACCCGCCGACCGGATTCAGTCGGATGCAGGGTGTCTGGGCGCAGCAGGCCCGTCCGTAGGCTTGCGAGGCGTCCCAGCAGGCGAGTGCCGCCTGGCTGCTGCGTCCTCACAGCAAAGGAAATGATCATGGACATCAAGCTGCTCGAGTCGACCGTCAACCAGACACGGGAGATGGCCGCGTGGGTCGGCGACGCCGAGCCGGGAGCGCCGATCCCGACCTGCCCGGGATGGACGCTGACCGACCTTGTCGGCCACGTCGGTACCACTCAGCGGTGGGTGAGCAGGCTGGTCGGCGAGGGCATCACCGATTCGGGCACGGCCTTCTCCATCGGCTGGGAATCGGCGCCGGCCGACCCATCGGCCTGGGGCTCGTGGCTCATGGACGGGGCTCACAGCGTGGAAGCGACGTTTGCCGGGGCGAATGACGACCGGGTGGTGTTTGACCCGTCGGGCGGGGGCGATGGCGTTGCCTTCTGGTCCCAGCGGATCTTCGGCGAGATTTCCGTGCACCGCATCGACGCCGCGTTTGCGCTGGACCGTGAGTACCGGTTCGATCCGACGCTTGCCGTGGCCGCCATCGAGGACTGGTTCGCGAACATGGCATCGAGCGGCTGGGCGGCGAACGTGCCCGGGTTCGCCGACGCCATGCGCGGTGATGGCCAGACCATCGCCTGGGTGACGGACGACGCGGATCAGGCCTGGCTCCTGAGACGTACGGAGCAGGCTCCGCTGGTGCTCACCCACGATCGCAGCGACGCCGACGTCACGATCCACGGGCCTGCCCGTGAGCTGCTTCAAATTGTCAGCCGTCGGCTGCCGCTCGACGCTGCCGAATCCAGCACGGTCGTGGGTGATCGTGATGAGCTGACCCACCTGATCGAGCACATGACCTGGGTTGGCGCCGCGTGAGCTGAGCAAACGCAGACTTCTGAGCGTCGACCCGAGAACGCGAACCGGGAGCGCAGGACAAGGGTGTCCGACGTTCGTGCGATCTGAATCGCCGAGGACGCGCGGTCGAGAAGTGCTGCGTCCGCGATGGTGTCGATGATGAAGGTCGAGAAATCGACTACGATGAGTGCCTTCCACTAGTTGGCGGGGACGCTGGCCCGGATCGCATTCCCGCCCAGCGCGCCGGACACCACGAAGTCGTTGAACGGTCCGCCGAATCCGAACTGCCCGTCCGCCACGAGGTTGCCGGTGTGTCCCTGCGGTCCGCTCACCGTCAATTCGAGATGCATTTCATTCGACTCGTAGAATCGCTCGGACTGCCCCGACACGGACACGTCACCGGCGAACCGCGAATCGCGCAGTACCAGCACTGCATGGTCGGGGAAGGAGTCGAAGTCGGCATCCCACATTCCACCCCGCAGCCCGGAACCCGACGGGCCATCGCGGAAGGCACGGAGCCAGCCGTCCAGCGCCGTCCGCACGGCCACTGTCGCCACCCGCCGGTCCAGCCGAGTGGAGGCATCCCCCGCCAACGGCGCGGCTGGGGTCGCTTCAGCGGCGATCCGTGGGAACTGAGGGACTGCCGGTGCGACGTACGCCGGCGTGTCACACCGCCCGATGAAGGATTTCGGGTCGGTCACAAAGCTCTGCAAGAGATCCCGCGCACACTGGCTCCACCCTGCGGCGGGATTTCCGGCCCCGGCCACGAGGCGGTACGTCGCGCCGCGGAACACCTGCCGCACTGCGCGGCTGGTGTCAACGGGGAAGTCGGTGTTCAGATCACCCGCGAGGATCAAGGTGGGCACCCCGCTGACCGTCGCGCTGCGAGGGACCGCGGGCGTGAAGCGGTCCGGCGCCGGCCACCCGCGGCACATGTCAGGGATGATGAACTCCTCCCAGGCCGGCGGTGAGAACGGCGCGAAAGCGGAACGGCCCAGTGCAGCGAGTGCTCGGTCGTACTTCGCCTGACGCACCGACACGGGGTCGGTACGGTTCCACACGAAATCCTGGTCGTTGCAGATCTGGGCTGCGAACGCACCCTTGGAGTCCACGGCCGGGTCCTCGCCCGGCCCGGGCTCACCCGAGGGCTCCGGCAGCACTTCGAGTTTCATCCGGAGAAGCGGCGCGGAATCCCCGGAGGCCAGCGCCTCGGCGGCTGACGCCAATTCGCCGAGGTTGAGCCTTTGGAATGCGACGATGAAGACGAGGCTGGTCTCGTCGACGCGCACCGGACGTGGGGTCCCGCTGGAATCGCGAACCATGCCCTCCACCGGATGCCGACGGACTGCCCGCGCCAGCCACGCGAGAGCGCTCTCTGCATGCGGGTGGGCCGCGACGCATGCCGGCGCTCGGCGACAGATCAGGCCTGCCACGCGCGCGAAGCCCGGCGGCAGGTCAGTTCCCCACGCCCCGATGTGGGCCGGGTCGTTGACCGGCGAGCCGGAGTCGGCCACGAGCGCCCGTATCCGGTGGGGAAAGCGGATGGCGTATGCCTGTTCGTGGACCGTCCCGTACGCCGGCGCGTAGTAGGTGATCTGCGGGTAGCCGAGGGCGCTGCGCACCGCGTCCATGTCGAGGGCGATGTCACCGCTGCCGTACCTGTCGGCGTCCGGTCCCAACTGCTGTCCGCACTCCGTTATCGCGGCGATCACGATCTCGCGCCCGAACGGGTCGCGTTGGATGGCAGGGCAGTCAATGGGGGCCGACGTGCCCGTGCCCCGGTCGTCGATCAGCAACAGGTCGCGTTGCGCCGTCAGCGGGCCCAAGACGAACTGGGCGCTACCTCGTGCCCCGGAAGAGGGGGCACCCGGTCCGTCCTGGCTGAAGACCAGCGCGTCGCGCGCCGTGGACGCGGGGTCGGTGTGCGGGAGCACCGTGAAACCGATGGAGATCTGACGACCGTGTGGATCCGCTCGGTCGATCGGGACCGGCAGCGAGCCGCAGAGCCAGGCGGGGTCGTCGGCGCAGGTCGCCAGTGCCACCGAGGGCGTCGTCGCGAGCATCGACACGGAGGCCCGGCGGAGGGAAGGGGCGGACTGCGAAGCAGTCGTGGCTGGGTCTTGCCCACCTTCCGAAGGGCCGCTTGGACGAGGGACAGCCGCGCCGGCCGGCGCCGCCAACGATGTCATCGCCACGGCGATTGCCACACCGAGAATCAGATTGCGTGATCGGACGCGCATGACAGCTCCTCGCTCATGCCAGCGTCGAAAGAGTGGGTCATCCATCCTTCTGAAGATCGTCAATGGGCCTGTCCCCGCCACGTCAAGGTCTACCTCCGGGGGCTCGCATAGAGCGAACCTCGGCAACCGGTGTCACTTGGCCGCGCTTCGGCGTGTTTCCTGACAATCCCTGGCTTGTGGAGTGCAGGCTGCCAGAGTGCGATGAAGGACTACTGGCAAACGACTGAAATGCTCTACAAGCTCATTGGTGTGCGACCGAGAAACGGCGGAATCAACAACCCCCGGCCTCCTTGGTGATTGCTGCTCTCGTCAGTTGGTTCGACGGCCGGGCTCAACACCGATAGAGGCGAGCCTCCGCGTCAAGGTCGGAGACAGTGGATGGCCCTCGCCGAGTTCGGCAATGGCGGGTTGAATGACGGCGGCGCCGATGACCCACGCTTGATCTGCCTGTCCCAGTCCCATGAGGGCGATCGTCAACGCTGCCGTCGCAAGCAGCACGGTCAGGTGGTCGCGGCCGAGGCTTTCTCGAGAATGTTCCCGGACGCCGATGGCCAGTTCTCGGGCCCGCTCGGGGTCTCCTGACTTGGCCAAGGCAAGGGCCAGGACGGCTTGCACGTAGTGGGTGGTGGAGTGGTCAAGGCCGAAATTCCGCTTGGACCTATCCCACGTGTCCTCCGCTATTTCCCGCGCGCTTACAGCACGAGAGGATTCCGTCAGGACGATTTCCAGGTATACGGCGGCATTGCGAACACTCCGGTGACCTGGGCCGAGTTCGTGCAGCACGCGTTGCAGGGTGTCGTCGGCCGGGGTCACGGTGCCGTTCGCCCAGGTGAGGGCCAATGCCAGGCCAACGGACGCGTACAACGTAATTGGGTGGTCGTATCCAAGGATCATTCTGGACCTTTGTACCGTGTCCTGGGCTACGGATCGGGCCCGCTCGCAGTCACCATTCAAGGTCATCGCGAGAATCATGCTCGAGGCGAGTCGTAAGGCGCCGGGTGCATTCGGCCCGACGGTTTGCCGTGAGCGCGTCAGGGTGTCCTCACTCAGGTCGCGGGCTCGCTCGACATCGCCCAACCACGCCAATACGAAGGTGACGGTGGCCACCAGCCGCAATGCATCTGGGTGCTCGAATCGAGGACGCGTCGCAGTAGTGACGGTGTCCTGGCCGAGGGCGCAGGCTTCGTCGTATTCACCCGTCCAGGCCAACGCAAAGGTCACGGCGGCAGCCACCTGCAGCGTTTCGGGGTGGTCGGATTCAAGGACGCGTCGCAGTCGTTGCAAAGTGTCCTGGCCGAGGGCGCAGGCTTCGTCGTGTTGACCCGTCCACGCCAACGCGAGGGTCACCATGGACGCCAACCGGAGGGTGTCGGGATGGTCCACGCCAAGAGCTGCTCCCAGCGTTCGTGGAGTTCTTCGGTGCTGAGTCGTTGCGCCCGGAGGTCCCCGCCGCGGAGCGTCTGGTAGACCGTCGAGGCCAAGATGAGCTGCCGAAACGCGGGGTCGCCGTCTCCCACGAGCCCGACCGCGATGATGTGCGGGGCCAGGCGTGCGTAGGTGTGCCAACGGGTCGAATCCCTCGGATCGCCCGGATTGGCTGCCGCCAACAGCGCGACCGCTTGCGCTCGCGCGGCTTCATGTCGGACTGCAGACAGATGGTGGCGGATAACCGTCTGGAGCAGGCGGTGTAGTTGGTAGCCGTCCCGGCTGCCGGCGGGCGAGGGAGTAGCCGACCATGGCGCCGACCGCGTCGGTGAGCGCGTCGGGGTCGGTGGCCGTGCCGCAAAGGGGTCGTCCAGGAGATCGGGGTGTCGGTGAACAGCGTCAGGGGGATGGGTTCGGGGGCCAGGAACGCGCTGATCTCGAGCAGGGCGACGGCGGCCGGGCTGACCGCGTGGAGCCGTTCCAGGGAGATCGCCCAGGTGGTGTCCACTCGGCCCTGGTAGTCCAGCACGTCGCCGGCGGCGAGCAGCCCGGCCCGGTGGGTCCGGAAGCGGCGCAGGTAGTCCGGGGACGGCAGCCCGGTTTGTTCCAGGTAGCCGGCGGCTTGCGCGGCGGCCAGTGGGAGGTCGCCGAGTTCGGCGGCCAGTTTGTCGGCCGTCTCGACGGTCATGTCGGGGATGCGGGCACGGAGCAGCGCGACGGTGTCCGCACGGTCCAGCACGTCGACCTCGATCCGGCCGCCCAACGCGCCCCACCCGGGGTACCGGGAGGTGACCAGCACGTGCCCGGCGCCGGCGGGTCGGTAGCCGGCGATGTCCGTGGGTTGTTCGGCGTTGTCGAAGATCAGCAGCCACCGGTCCCGGGCACCGAGTTCGGTCAGTACCCGGTTCACCACCTCGGCGGGTATCGCGTCGGTGGACAGGCCGAGCCGGCGGCCAGAGCGAGGAACTGCTCGGGGATGAGCACGGGTTGTTCGGCGTCGATCCACCACACCACGTCGAGTCGGCGGCGTGCCGGTGGGCGTACTCGATGGCCAGTTGGGTTTTGCCGACCCCACCCAGCCCGTACAGGGCCTGCACCGCCAGTTCGTTCGACGTGGAGCCGCTCGTGCAACTGGTCGAGCAGGGCGCCGCGGCCGGTGAAATGCGGGTTCCGGGCCGGCACCCGCCAGACCCGCGCCACGGCACCGGGCGCCCGCCGCCGCGTCGGGGTGTCGGCGGCGCCGGTTCCGCGAGAGTCACGCGCCCGGGCTCGGCGGCAGGTGGAGTGACGTGGCGGCGAGGTGTGGTCCAGGTGCGGGTCCTGCGCCAGGATCGCCGTTTCCAGGTCCTGCAACGCCCTGCCCGGTTCGATGCCCAACTCGTCGGCGAACGTCCGGGCGGGCCCGGCGGTAGGCCTCCAACGCGTCGGCCTGCCGCCCGGAGCGGTACAGGCTCACCATCAACTGCTCGTGCAGCCGCTCATGCAACGGATACCGGGCCACCAGGGCCTCCAGCTCGGCGACGAGTGCGGCGTGCCGACCCAACGCCAGGTCGGCCTGCACCCGGGCGCTGAGAGCACTCAGTTGCAGTTCCCGGAGGCGGGACATCTCGGTGCGCGCGAAAGGCTGCTCGGCGAATTCGACAAGCGGAAGTCCGCGCCACATCTCCAGTGCATTGGTGAGGGTGGCCGCGGCAGTGTCCGGTACCGCGGACAACATTTGGCAGCCCTCCTGTGCCAGGCGCTGGAAACGGTGCAGATCAAGGTGTTCCGGGTCGAGTTGGAGCAGGTAACCGGGTTTGCGGTAGATCAACCTGGCGTCGTCCGCTTCCGCGTCCGGGTGTCCGGTTGGGTGCAGGAGCTTGCGCAGACGGTAGAGGTAGACCTGGACCACATTCGTCGGATCCGTCGGAGGTGCCGACCAGAGGCCTTCGACCAATGAGTCCATCGACACCACGCGATTGATCCGCAGCGCCAGCATCGCGAACACCGCCCGTTGTTTTGTGCCACCCAACGTCAGCGGAATTTCCCCGCGCATCACCTCCAAAGGCCCCAGGATCCGCACCTCCACCATGCCGGCCTCCTCCCCAACCACGGCCGCCTTGTCGTATCCGAACGTCGCGGAACGTCGTTGCCACCCTGAGGCGGCCTTCAGAACGGTTCGGCAGCCCTTCACTCGCACGACTGCGACATCGGCAGTCTGCTCCCAACGCACAACCACCACCAGCGCGACCATGGCGGTCGAGATGCATTACCCCGCGAGCAAGCTCACTCTCCCCGACCAACAGATCGCCGCGTGTGTGGGTTGCCGAAGGCTGTTATCCGACGGAAACGTTGCCCAGAGTAGTTCTGTGATCGTATCCATCGCGTTTTCCGATCCCCCTGGCCCGTGTCCCTCGATATCTGATTGAGCATCTCAATTTCAGCGATGCCGGTTCCGATCCACTCTCCTCGTATTTCGCGCGGTGTTGATCATCAATAGTGATATGTTTCGCCGGATCCGCGTGGGTGAGGGAGCTGGTGGCAATGGGCGAGGAGATCGCTCTGAATGTCGGTCCGTCGAGAATCAAGATGGCATACGAGCGCCTCGGCAATGCCCAGGCACCGCCTGTGTTGCTGATCCAAGGCGTCGCTGCACAGCTGATCAACTGGCCCGACGGCTTTTGCGCCGAGCTGGTCGCGCACGGCCTACAGCTGATCCGATTCGACAATCGCGACGTCGGTTTGTCCACGCACTTCCCCCACGCGCCGGTGCCAGACCTGCCGGCCGCATTGGGTGGGGACCTGTCGTCGGCGTCCTACACCCTGTCCGACATGGCGGCCGACACTGTGGGCTTACTCGACGCGCTCGGCCTGGACAGCGCGCATATCGTCGGCCTCTCGATGGGTGGCTACATTGCCCAGACGATGGCGATTGAACATCCCAACCGCCTTCGATCGCTGACGTCGATGATGTCCACGACAGGCGCCCTTTCCGTGGGACAGCCGACACCTCAGACGCTCACCACCATGTTTTCAGGTCCGCCTGCCAACAGTCGCCAGGAGGTGATCGACATGATGGTCCGGGCCGCTCGGGCGATCAAGTCACCCTGCTTCGAGCTGGACGAAGCCGGGGTGCGCGACCGTGCCGGACGCGCCTACGACCGGGCGAACGATCCCCTCGGCGCCGCTCGAACAGCTCTGGCCTCCATTGCTTCGGGTGACCGGACGGAGCAGCTTCGGTCGGTAGGCGCGCCGACCCTGGTGATTCATGGTGATCACGATGCCATGTGCGATGTCAGTGGTGGACGGGCGACCGCAGCGGCGGTCCCGGGCGCGGAGCTGATGATCATCCAGGGACTGGGTCACCACTTGCCCTGTGAACTCTGGCCCGAGATTGCATCCCGTATCGCCACCTTCGTCCAGCACGTGGAGGCGATCACCGTCAAGGATTGAGCGTCAAGAGTTTCAATCTGTCCGGCATTGGGTGACCAGCAGAATAGTCCCCTGGCTGCCGTCCGTGCTGGCACGGACATCGTCAGTTCAGGCCTGCGTGTGAGCGGGATGCCTGCGGTGGGCCTACCGCACCGGGTTCGTCGGCACAGACCTGGGCGGCGATCTCGGCATTGGACAGGCCGTCGGCCAGCGACCGCAGGAGTCGGTCTCCCGCTCGGTGAGGTGGGCGGCCGGGTTGACCTTCTCCCGGTCGGCCGGTCGCCGACCCGCGTAGGCCTGGAGCAGTCGGCGGGTCACCGCTGGCGCGACCAGCGCGTCTCCGGCGAAGACCGTGCGGATGCCGTCGATGAGTTGCTCCGGGGTGGCTCGCTTGAGCAGGAAGCCGTCGGCCCCGGCGTCCACGGCGTCGTCGACGACGTCGTCGAGGTCGAAGGTGGTCAGGACCAGGACGCGGGGGCGGCGCGGCCACGAGACGATCTCGCGGCTGCTAGTTCCCCGACGACCATGGCGACGACGAAATGGATGACGATGCCGGGTGTCTGGTGAATCGGGACCGCGCGGTCGAAGTACACGTACCCGGCGATGCCCAGCGCGGCGATCGCGGTGGCGGCCACACGGACGCGCCGCCCGCCGATGTCGAAGCAGCTGAACAGGGCGATCCAGGACGGCCAGCCCTGCTGGCGGCCGATCGCTAGACCAATCCAATCATGTTGCGCCAGAACGACTTTCGCTCTGTGCTGTGCCAGCATAGACCGCGAAGGCCGGGTAGGTCGCTGTCCAATGATTCATGCTCAGTTGAGCGAAGCTCGCATCGCCCAATTTCCAGGTCCTCGTCATCGAATCCCGTGCAGAATGCTGACGATCAAGGTGGTGAATGCAGCGAGATGCAGCGCAGGCGTCCTTGTGTGAGGTTCGGCATATGGGATCGTCGACCCCGTCCGAGTCGCGAGTGATGACAGTCGATGTGCTGCCGGCTCAAGGGTCACTGGCTACTGCAGGCGGCGATCCGCTCGAGTTCCCAGACGACGTCCGAAAGTGGCGCCCTGGTGTCGATCTCATGGCTGGCACCCGCACGAAGCAACGGCTCGTAGCCATCCTTGTCAGCGGCGATCTTGGCGCGGTCCGCCGGTGTCGAGCCGAATGGATTGGCCCGATGTGTCACCCGCTGCAGAAGGACCTCCGTCGGTGCGCTCAACAGCACGATGGCGTCGAAGCGGTCGTACATCGCTCCCTGATTGGCCACACAGCCAGCGATGAACAGCCATCCGGCCTGGTGCTGCTCGACCAAGGCAGCGACCCGGTCGAGGTCCCACAACGGCTCCGGCACCGTCGACATTGGTGCTGTCGACGATCCAACCGGGGTCATCAGTGTCGACCACTGTATGACCGCGGACCGCCAGTGCAGCCAGCGCGGTCGACTTACCGGTTCCGGACATGCCCGTGACGAACACAACGGCTGCGTGTCGTGTTCGACGGCCAGGATCCATGCAGCGTATTTTGCCGCTGGTCGAGCTGAGTTCGGTCTCAGCGGACGCTCGAGGGCGGGGCGGACGCCGTCCCTCGACTGCCCAGGTTGTGCCCGGCGAGCGTCGCTTGGTCGAGCGTCGGCTGGGTCGTTCGAGTCGGCGGGTCGCGCCACCGCTGGCACGCCCACGGCCACCTCGCCTGCTTGTGGCGCGCGGTTGGCCTCGCGGGTGATCTGATCGTCGGTGTGCGACGTTGGACCGGACGGAAGGGACAGGCCGTTGGATGCTCGGCAGCTC
>CAVPYD010000033.1:0-29156 GCA_963709895.1 uncultured Actinomycetota bacterium
GCGGAATTCCGCATAAGCGGCATTATGCGGACGGCCGCGTTATGCGCCCTGCTGGCCCGCGTTGCCTTGTGACCAACGGGTTTGACGTGTCGTTGTCCGCATAATCCTGGGTGCCGGTGTCACTTCCCGAGCGTGTCGAGCCAGCTGATCAGGGAGGTGTCGGAGGTCCAGTCGGGCAGGACGTCCGGGGTGAGTGGCTGGTAGGCGTTCTCGATCGCTTTGCGTTTGGTCTCGGCGTCGGCGCGGGCGTAGATCTCGGTGGTGGAGACGTCAGCGTGGCCGAGCAGATCGCGGATGTAGATCAGGTTGACGCCGGCTTGGATCAGGTGCATCGCCCGGCTCCGCCGCAGGGTATGGGGGGTGACCGGCAGTCCGGGAGCCCAGCCGGGGTCGCGGGCCCGGACAGCTCGCACGTGGCGGGCCAGGATTTTGGCGACCCCGGAGCGGGTCAACCTCGTGTGGTGCGGTCCGCTGAACAGCGGGCTCGCGTCGGCTCCGATGCCGGGGTGCGGCTTGAGGTGGTTCAGGTAGTCGGCGAGGAGGCGGGCGGTCGGGTCCATGACGGGGACGTAGCGGATCTTGGAGCCCTTGCCGCGGATGCTCACGATGATCGGTGTGGAGCGGCGGATGTCGGCGACGTCGAGGTCGCAGAGCTCTTGGACGCGGGCGCCGGTGTCGTAGGCCAGGGCGAGCAGGACGGTGTCTCTGACCGCGCGGGTGGTGGCGGTGCCGGGTTCGCCGAGCAGGGCTTTGACCTCGTCGCCGGTCAGGTGCCCGAGGTCCGGGGCCGGGGTGTTCTTCTGCCGGATCGCGAGTATTTGGGTGATCTGGTCGAGGTGGGCGGGCTGCTCGACGGCGGTGTAGCGGCAGAACGACTTGATCACCGCGAGGCGCTGGTTGCGGGTGGCCGGCGAGCAGCCGCGCTCGGTCTCCAGCCAGCCCAGGAACCGCAGGACCCGTGAGCGGTCGATGTCGGCGAGGCGTAGCTGCTCGGGAGGTATGTGCTCGGCGTCTTTGAACCAGGTGAGCAGCAGCTTCATCGCGTCGCGGTAGGAGGCGATGGTCCGGGCCGACGCGGCGCGTTCCCCGGCCAGATGGTCGGTGAAGAACTTCGTCAGCCACCGCCCGGCCAGATCCGCCGGTGGCGCCGGCCGCGGGCTCACGACGGGTCTCCGGCCGGTTCGGGGATGACGTAGCCGAAACGGATCTGGGCCTTGGCCATCACCTCGGGGTAGGCGTCCGCGGTCAGGCGCAGGTAGTACTGGGTGCCGCGGAGGTCGGTGTGGCCCATGTAGCAGGCCAGGTAGGGCAGCATCACGGCCAGGTCGGCGTTGCCGGTGGCCCACCGTCGCAGGTTGGCGACGGCGAAGCCGTGGCGCAGCGAGTGCGGATGCGGGCCACCGGTGAAGTGCGGGATGTCGGCGTCGGCGAGGTAGCCGCGGAAGCGCAGGTAGACGGTCGACTGGTCGATCGGCCTGCCCGGGGCTCTGCTGTAGAACACGTGGTCGCTGGGTTCCGGGGCCGGGTGCGCGGCCGCGATGTAGGCGCCCAGGGTGGCGGCGAGCCGGGCGGTGATCGGGATGGTCCTGCCCGCACCGTTCTTCGAATCACGGATCTGCAGCGTCCCGGCGTTCGTGTCCACGTCGGGCAGGAGCAGGTTCAGCGCCTCGGAGACCCGCAGCCCGGCGCCGTAGAGCACCCGGAACAGGACGGGGTCGACCAGCGCCTTGTTCGAGAAGCTCGACATCGGCTGGGAGTCGATCGCGGTGAACAACCGCCGCGTCTCCTCGTCGGTGAACACATACGGCGGCTGATGGCGGACCCGCACCCGGGTGGCCGCGGCCGGGAGATAGGCATCCCAGCCGGCGGCTCGGGCATGCTCGGCCAGTTGCCGCAGCACCAACTCGTTGCGCCGGACCGTGGAGGCCCGCAGGTGCCGGCCGTAGAGGAACCCGTCGACCGCTTCTTTGGTGATCGAGGCGTCCGGGTAGCCCTGCCGTCGGCAATGCTCGACGAACTGGCGCAGCACCCGCTGCGGGACCTTGAACCGGTACCCGCCGGCGTGCCGCAGCGCGACCAGCTCGGCGACCAGTTCCGGCAGCGTCGACTCAGGCGTCGTGCTGCTCATCGGCGATCACCGGCCCGGACACCTTCGGTGACGTCCTCGACGTCCAACGCGCAACCGCGCAGCCGTTCGACGTCGAACCGCAGGTAGTAGGCCTGGGTCGTGTCGCTCGATGCGTGTCCCAGCACGGCCGACACCACCGGGATCGGGGTGCCGCCGCCGATCATCGCGACCGCGAGCGCGCCGCGCAGGGAATGCATCCCGCAGACCTGGCCCGGCGGGAACTCGATCCCGGCCCGGGCGGCGTAGCGCGGCAGCCGGGTGGCGACCGAGGATGAGGACCCGAACGCGTCGAAGGGATGACGGTGCTTGACGAACACTTCGCGGCAGGCGGTCTCGGGCCGACCGTCGCGGATGTAGTCGATGATCGCCCAGCCGACGTCCTCCAGCAGCGGCAGCCGCAACGGCCGCCCGGTCTTGTGTTGGACGATCGTGATCTGTTTCGCGCGCCAGTCCAGATCGCCCAGTTCCAGGCCGCGCAGATCCGAGACCCGCAGCCCCAGCCGGGCTGTCGTCAGGATCATCGCGTAGTCGCGTTTGCCGGTGGCGGACTGGCGGTCGATCCTGGCCAGTAACCGGCGGATCTCCTCCGCGGTCCACAGGTGCGGGTCGGACTCGTGACGGACGTGGCGGTGCGGCGGCAGCCGATCGGCCAGGCCGGCCGGCGCCTGCCCCGCCGCGGCCAAGAAGTCGAGGAAGTCGGCCAGGCACGACCTCAGGGCCGCGACGGTCTTGCGTCGCAGTCCACGTTGACGCAGCAAGAACCCGGACACGTCACGCACGCCGAGCGCCGCGAGATCATCGACGCCCACCTCGACCAGGTAGGCCAAGAACCGGCTGGCCGCCCTGTCCTTCGTGACCACGGTCGCCTCGGCGTTGCCGCGACCCCGGCACGACAGCGAGGTAGTCGTCCCGGAGCGGACGGAACCTCGCCGGACACCCGTCCTTCGCCGGGATCACCGGGCGGTCCACGTCGACCGCCCGGCCCGCCAGCACCTCCGCCATCAACAGCACCGGACGACGAACGGCCTGGACATCTCTGTCTTTGACCGGCTCATGCAACGCCGCCAACCGGACACCGGTCTGGTTCGCGATGAAGTCGATGCACACCAACTCGCTCGCGGTGTCCACGCCGCGACCCGTCAAGAAAGCAGCGAACCGTTCCAGCACGACCTGGTAGCTTACGGATCGTGTACTCATCCCGCCCCGCATCGCGCACCACCGCCACCACTCGGTCCGCGGCGTCCCTGACACCAACATCGCCCATGGCGAATCACCCTTCGTCCAGAAATGGAATGGACAGGCGATTCTTCGCCGAGCAGGCGCAGCGCTCAGCATGCCGGGAAGCTGGCCCGGCACCCGGGATTATGCGGACAACGACACGTCAAACCCGTTGGTCACAAGGCAACGCGGGCCAGCAGGGCGCATAACGCGGCCGTCCGCATAATGCCTCTTATGCGGAATTCCGCATAAGAGGCACACCTTCGCCGTGAGCACCCTCCTCGGTTGGTACCGCGACGGCGCCGACGTCGCCGCACGGCTGCCGTGGCTGTCCACCTATCTCGGCCACCACGACCCGCGGTCCACCTACTGGTACCTGTCCGCCACCCCGGAACTACTCGCCATCGCTGCCGACCGCATGGAACCGATCATCGGAGCGGCGGTGCCCCGGTGACCGTGATCGCGCCGACGCTGCAGTCATTCTTCACCGACCGGCTCGCCCGGCACCGACAGGCCAGCCCGCACACCATCACCGCCTACCGCGACACCCTGCGACTGCTGCTGAACTTCCTGCAGGACCGCACCGGTGTCCCACCGTCCCGGCTGGACTGGGCCGACCTGGACGCCGAGACCATCAGCGCGTTCCTCGACCACCTGGAAACCGACCGACACAACAGCGCCCGCACCCGGAATGCCCGGCTCACGGCGATCCGCGCCCTGTTCACCTATGCAGCACTGCGGCACCCCGAACACGCCGCAGGGATTACACGGGTGCTCGCCATCCCCGCGAAACGGTTTGACAAGGCAACCGTGTCTTACCTGAACGGTGACGAGATCACCGCGCTGCTGGCCGCGGCCGACCGCCGTCGATGGGAAGGGCGACGCGACTACACGCTGATGCTGGTCGCGATCCAGACCGGCCTGCGGATTTCCGAACTACTCGGCCTGGACGTCGATGACATCACCCTCGGCACGGGTAAACATTTGCGCTGCAACGGCAAAGGGCGCAAACACCGCGCCGTCCCACTGAACGAACCGGTCGAGCTGGTCCTGCGGGACTGGCTCAACGAACGACACGGCAACCCCGACGAACCGGTCTTCATCACCCGCACCGGGAGACGACTCAGCCCCGACGGCGTCCAACGGCGGATCGACATCTACGCCACGCGAGCCGCAATCCAATGCCCCTCCCTGCGGGGTCGCAAAATCAGCCCGCACATTTTCAGGCACACCAGCGCGATGAACCTGCTACACGCCGGCGTCGATACCACCGTGATCGCGCTATGGCTCGGACACGTTGACGTGCGCTCGACCAACGCCTATCTGCACGCCGACCTCGCGATCAAAGAACGAGCCCTCGCCCGCGTCGCACCGATCGGCACGCCCGCCGCCCGCTACCTGCCCACGGACCAACTACTCGCCTTCCTCGAGGCACTGTGAATATGCCGAACAAGACGGCGTGCCGGAATCCCAGAGGTCCTCCCCAGCAGGCCATCCCGAGGTCGCCCGCCGCGGTGGTCGGCATAGTCCCAGGGTCGGCATAAGTCAATGATCAAAACCCCACCCGGATCACCGAGATGTGCCACCACGTACCGCTGCAGGTCGTCACGGACCAGGTCCGGATCCCAGTCCGTCGTCGACAGCAACCGTTGCATCCCGTTCGGGGTGGCGTCCCCTGCCTGCTCGGACAGCGTCCAGGAGTTCTTCTGTTCCTCGGCCGAGAGCAACCCCCGGATATAGGCCATCGCGTGCTCACGGGGCTCTGACCTGGCAAAACGCCGACCGATCAGAGCCTGCAGCTCCGCCAGTCCATCCGCCCACTCCTGCACCTGCGCCACACACAGATCATCACCCATCGACGCATGATCAACACACGTCGGCCCCGATCAGCGCAGACACGCCGACAAGATCAGGATAAACGCGACTGTAGTACTAGTGGAAGAGGCCGGTGGTGGCCCACCGGTACTGCTCCTCGAATCCTTGTCGCAGACAGGTGCGCGGCACCCAGCCGGTCGCCTTCCTGATGGCGTCCGTGCTGCCGCCGGTGCGCAGCACGTCGCCGGGCACGGTGGCACCGCGGGTTACCCGGACGTCCTTCCCCGAGATCGCACCGAGCAGCTCCAGGACCTCGTTGACCGTGGTGGACGCGCCGCCGGCGACGTTGAGGACCGCCCCCGGCGCGAGGTCGGATGGCTCGGCGGCGGCCGCGCACAGGTTCGCCTCCACCACATCGTCGACATAGGTGAAGTCGCGCACCTGCTCGCCGTTGCCGTAGAGCTCGATCTCCCGGCCTTCGTGGACGGCCCGGCAGAAGCGGGTGAAGGCCATGTCCGGGCGCTGACCCGGACCGTACACGGTGAAGTAGCGCAGCGAGACCGCGGGAAGGCCAAGTTGCGCGCGTACAGGGTGCATAGGTGCTCGGCGGCCAGCTTGGTGACTCCGTACGGGCTCAGCGGCCGCGGCAGGTCGGTCTCCTCGCACGGGTAGCGCGGGGCATCGCCGTAGACCGAGGACGAGGAGGCGAACACGAACCGACGCAGGTGGTCGGCCCGCGGGCGGACTCGAGCAGCCGCTGGGTCGCGCAGCACGTTGTCGGCGGCGTAGCGGCCGAACTCGGCGCCCCACGACGCCGGACCCCGGGCTGGCCGGCCTCGTGGAACACGACGTCGGCGTCGACCGTGAGCGGGCCGAGGTCGATGTCGTCGAGGTCGGCCTCGACGAGCCGGAACCGCGGGTTCTCGAGGCGCCGCAGGTTGGTCCGCTTCATCTGTGGGTCGTAGTAGTCGGTGAACGCGTCGACTCCGACGACGTCGTGCCCGTCGGCGAGGAGCCGGCCGGCCAGCGTGCTGCCGACGAAACCGGCTGCGCCGGTCACCAGCGCCTTCACCGGCCATCTCCGTCCGTGCGGGAGGTCGCGGCGTGGAGCGAGGCCGGGAAGAAGACCTCCCGCACCACGCGCGGTGCGCTCAGCGCGGCCACGGCGTCAGCCACCTTCGCGTGGTCGAGGCCCCGGGCGGTGCGGACCGCTCCGGCGAGCTCCGCGGGGTCCCGCCCGCAGACGAAGCCCGACACCCCCTGCTGGATCAGGCCGCCGGTGTCGCTGCCCTCGGTCACGACGGCGGGCAGCCCGGCGGCCATGCCCTCCACCAGCACCCGCGGGAAGCCCTCGTACCCCGCGTGGGAGGTCATGAGGAACACCCCGGAGCGGCTGCGCGCCTCGGCGACGTCGACGGGGGAGAGCCGACCCGCAGCGTGATCCGACGGCGGACGTCGGGCTGCAGCTCAGCGATCTGGGCCTCCAGCGCGGGACGCAGGGTGCCGGAGCCGACCACCTCGAGCGTCCACGGCTCGGCGGGCTCCTCCCGCACGAGCGCGGTGAAGGCGCGGATCGCGAGCTCGGGGTCCTTCGGCACCTCAAGCCGGCCCACCCAGACGATGCCGTACGGGTTCGCGGCGTCGTTCTCGGGCGGCAGGATCGCGGGGTCGAACCACGTAGGGGCGGAGACAGTGCGTGGGTTCCACCGCCGCACCTTCTCGGCGTAGGCCGGGTTGAACACGATGACCCGTGTTGCCCGTCGCGCGATCGCCCGGTCCAGCCGCTCGTGCAAGCCGCCCGTGAACCGCCATAACGAGTCGGACGTGGGCCCGAGCAGGCCGCGCTCCTGCGTGTGGATGCAGTAGACCAGCGGGTCGCGGAACAGCAGGCGCGTGAAGAGGCCCACGTCCACGCGGTGCGCCTGCACGGACCGGGCACGAGGGATCCGGGTTCGATAGCGCAGCAGGCCGGCGATGAGCCGCGCCGAGTCCGGGACAACGCCCTTGGGGCGGGTGGTGTCGATCATCCGGGCGACGGGCAGGAACCGGATCTGCCGGTCCCCGCTCTGCAGGGTCTGCCAACGGCCCAGCGCGGCCGTACCCGACGTGTCGATGCCGACGACGGCCAGTGCGAGGCCGGGCGGGGCGTAGTCGAGCACGCCCCGCAGGCAGGTGTCGATCCCACCGATGGTCACCTTGCGGCCAGGGTCGTACTGTTGGACCACTAGGCGGTCGATCTCGCCGGAACGCGGCGCCCCGTCGCCGGGTGGGTGACTCTCGGGCTCAGGGCGTCGTACACGCCTCCACGGCCAGATCATCTTGGCCCCCTCACCCGATTGTGGCAACACGTGCACGCGCTGTCTGTCGACCTCTCGGGGCACGACGTTACCCTCACCTCGCGGGGCCCGGGGTAGCCGTCTCATGCCGAGGGATGGTCGAACCCACCTCCACCCGTACCCGATCCGATCCGGTTGTCCCGCACGACCGTGCCCGTGGAGTCCTTGAGATCGTCACGTTCTGGATGTCCACCAGCGACACCGACTGGGCCGCCGCGTGCGCGTCGCAGTAGTTCCCGTCGAACAGCCACCCCCGGCTGACGCCCTCCCCAGAGCCGTCCTCGACGTCAGGTCCCTCGGCCATCAAGCATTGCGCCCGGATCCCCTCGCACCGGTTGCCCTGGATCACCACGTCCGAGCTCCCCGGCCCGGAGGTCGCGAAGGTCTGCATGCAATCGACGTGCGAGTCGCCGATGTCCTCGGTCCCCTCCAGGTCGTGCACAAAGTTGTGCAATATTTGCAGACGAATCTCCGGCGCAGGACACTCCCTAGACACCCGAAACCGGGTGGCCGGATCGATCGTCGACCGGCGCTGAAGGCCGGGCGTCGATCAGCGCCGATGGCGTGGCCCGCCGTCAGCGGGAGTCCTGAGGAACTTCCGCCGGTGGCAGGCAACAAACGTCCACCACCACAGGCTCGTCGCTACGAGGCCAGCCATGGCCTCGGCCCATACCGCCGCGGTGACGCCGTAGTTGACACACGCCACCGCGATAGCGATCAGCGTCGAGGGGGTCGCGACAGCGCGGATCCGGAACGATCGCCCGGCTTCGCCGATCAGGCGCAGCCCCGTCGTGGGCCTGAAGTCAAGCGCCGCCGTCGCGTAGACGAACGAGAACGGGAGGATGAGCGGCCGGGCATAGGCCCAGACGTCGCCGAGCATCAACGCACCCAATTCGGTCGGGACAAATACACGACCAAACACATCGACATGACGGCTGCGGACATCGCCGCCGACCGCCGAAACATCAAGACGGGCAACCTTTCCGGGGTGGCGTCGAAGCTACGCCGGCCGATTTGCACCAGGAAGACGGCTACGCCTCCGATGAGCACATTGACCGGGCCGAGCGCGACCAGCGCACCCCGGAACGCGGCGGTCGCTCGCAGACCGGCAACGGCCGTGACGATGAAAACGGTGCCTTGCTGGAGCAACGCGCTCAGACCGTAATCGCCGAGCAATGGCCCGATGAGCCGACGATTTCCGCGCACCCATGACCAGGCGGCCGTAGGACTCGGCCGCCACCGCAGGTAGATCGCGAAGACGACCCCGGCGAGCGCGCCGGACCCGACCCAACAGGCCATCACGGTTGCCGCCGAGGCAGCTTGCCGTGGAAGCAGGAGAAGGGCACTGAGCGACCCCACGAGCCAGAGCAGATCGTTCGCCGCAGCGACCCACGGAGAGCCGCGCCAGAATGCAAAGTAGCGGGCCACGTCCTGGAGCAGCAGAAACGGCATTCCCACGCCTAGGATGACGAGCGATCCGACGAGCCCGTTCGGCGGCCCGAGAACCCAGACCACGATGGTTGCAAGGGCAAAGAGCAATCCGATCACGAACGACGTCGAAGCGACCTGGCTGACGACTTCCCTCAGACGCTCCTTCGGCTGCGCCTTCGACAGCAACAGCGGATCGCCCACGATCGCTCGGGCAATCGCGACACACACAAAATAGATCGTCATGACGATGCTCACCACGCCGAACGCCTCGACGCTCACGAGGTGCGCCGCGAACAACGAAACGAGCAGGTTGGTGAAGCTGGAGAGCCCCTGATCCGTAATATTGCCCAGCAGAGTGAACGTCTGCCGGGCTTTTGGGCGGCCTAACAGGCCTTTCCCTGCCCGCACGATCACGCCACCCGAATCCTCATCGTGTCAGGAACGATCAGGTCGAGAGTCGACCTGAGCAGGTCGTCCGGGATCGACAATTTAGGAACGCCGACGATGAAGCACCGTGACTCGGGGTTGGATAAGCGCTTGCTCAGGCGCCGGGCGGAATCTTTCAGGGACTGATCGATGAGTCTGACCGCGGGCGCGACGAGCGGGCCCTTCCAGAATCCCGACGTGGATGTGACGGTTACCTCGAGATACGGTGCCGTCCGGTCGCAGCGAACATGGCAAAGGCGATCGCCGACGCGAACGATGTCCTTGGCCACCTCGAAGTCGTCGATGCACACCGCGCTTTCCCCCGCGTCGGCGGCGTGGCCGAATTTGAACGACAGCCTGCCGGCGCAGCCGCTGCAGTCAACGCTCTGGTGGACGATCTCTTCCCGCACCCCATCGGCGATGAAGTCCGAGCCGGAGAAGTCGATCTCGAGACGACCGAGCGCAACGCGGTTGGTGTACGGCTTCAAACGATCTTCCTCACTCCACTGTCGTGAGCCGGGTGTCCGACCTTCCGTCACCGCCGCCCATGGCATTCCGCGCAACTGCGCAAGACCTTAGCCCTAACGGGCGTACAAAACTGGAGACCGGCACAAGAGACAGACCCTGGGTGACCGGCGGAGTACGCGGCAAGACCCTGCCGGGGGACAGGTCTTCACGATCTGCGCATGTTCGAATCTGTTCGCAGGTGCAGTCTGGATACAAGCGTGGCCGCGCCAGTTTGCGACCAAATAACCCGTGAAACCCATGCTCGATAACGGTCTCCTCAGCTGGATCGGCTTAGTATGCGAACGTCGTTCAGCACCGATTTGACATCAGGGCGCAGGCCGGGGGTGACAATCGGCTGCGGAGCCGACACCCGAGTCGCTTCGTCCTGCAGCTCCGGCCGGCTTCTTGGCGGCCTGGTCGCTCACCGAGTTCTGCGGCCCGTCGACCTTGTCGCCCGCGGCGTGGGAACCAGCGAGGGCCGCCTTCCATCGCTCCAGATGGATGCGCGGGCTCCCCGGCACCATATTCGGGCTCTTGCCCGGCACCATATTGATGACGGTTCCCAAGAGGGTTCCGGAAACGGCTTTCAGCGCATTGGTGGCGGTTTCGACCTGGCTCGAGGTCGTCCGCCCATAACGGACGACCAGCAGCACGCCGTCGGCGTGCGGGGCAACCGCTGCGGCGTCGGTGACGGGCAGCAGCGCCGGGGTATCGATCAGAACGAGGTCGTACTCGCGCCGTACAGCGCTCAGCAGATCGATCATGACCTGGCTGGAGAGGAGCTCGCTGGGCCGGGCGGGGATTTCGCCGCTGGGCAGGACGTCGACGATCAAGGCCTCCCTTCGCCAAGTCTGTACGACCTCACCAGTACCGCGTCGCCGGCCAGCACCTCCGCGAGTCCCGGACCATGTTCGAGCTTGAGCAGATCGGTCACCGCAGGAGAGCGGAGATTGGCGTCGATCACCAGGACCGTGCGGCCCGCGTCGGCCGCAGCGATCGCCAAGTTACAGACCGTCGAGGTCGTGCCCTCGTCCGGCAACGAGCTGGTGACGACGACTGAGACCGGCCCGCCCACGTCAAGCTGTGGTGTGCCCCCTAAATCGACGCCGAGTTGAAAAGCAGGTTCGTCCGCAGTGACCGGAATGCCTCGGCCATCCCGGTCCGTGAACCCGTGGCGGCAACCAGCGGGAGCTTTTCGGGTACCTCTTACGAAAGGGATGACCCCGAGAGTGGGCGCGCCGGTGCTGTCGGCTAGTCGCTCACGGGACCGGAACGACGTATCGAGAGCGTCGCGGAAAAAGGCGCCGACGATGCCCAGCAGCAGGCCGAGCAGTGCACCGAGCGCTAGGTTGATCACCGGTTTGGGCGGGGCGGGCGCAGTTGGGATCGATGCGGGCTGGATGATCTGCACGGCGATCTGATTCGATCCGGACTGCGTTTCGAGTTGCTTGATCAACCCAACGAACTGCTCGGCCGCCGCGTTGGCGATCTGGGCGGCCCTCGCCGGATCTCATCGGTGATGGCCAGGGTGAGTACGACCGTGTTCGGGACGTTGGTGACTGTCATCCTGCCGGCGAGTTCGGCGGGCTGAACGCCCAGGTTGAGTGACTCGCTGACGGGGCGGTGATGCGGTCGCTGGTCAACAGCTGAACGTAGGACGGCATGCGGTCCTGGGCGAGCTGATCTCTGGCTTGTAAGGCCGAATCGGCATTGGCAGTCTGGGGGGCCGCGGAATCCGCTGCCGGCGTGTCCGACGTGGCCACGGGAGGCACCGTCGGCGACCCCGCCACAAACATGGTTACCTGAGCCGAGTACACCTGTGGAACGAGTCGGGTCGCGACGCCCGCGCCCAGCACGCCCAGCACGAGACAAATGATGACAAAGAGCCGTCGTTCCCGCAGAACGCGGAGGATTTGTCGATTCACGAACCGCTCCAAGATCTTTCAGAGCCGGTCAACGAGGGATCCGGCCAGTCGATTGCGAGTGTCGAGCACTCGATCGGCGTGCTGGCCGATCAGATCCCAGTCGATGTCGTCATGGTCGGTTAGAACGACGATCACGTCGGCGGCCGCCACCTCGTCGGGTTCGCATGCCACGAGTTCGAGCCCGTCCGGCACGTCGGCCACGGCGAGCTGCCGATCGAGGGCCTTCAGGTTCGCGCCCAGGCCCTTCAGCCGGCGCGCCACCACGACCGCGGGAGACTGCCGGGCGTCAGCGGAGTTGCGTTTGTATTCAGCCCGATCAGCAGCACCCGGCTCCCATTGACGGCAAGCCGTCGCCGGTTCAAATGCTCGACCACCCGGGTCACCACGTAACCGGGCATGTTGTCATTCACGTCGTTGGCTATTTCGACGAACCGGAAGGTCC
The DNA here is from genome assembly GCA_963709895.1 of uncultured Actinomycetota bacterium. Lineage (GTDB taxonomy): Bacteria > Actinomycetota > Actinomycetes > Mycobacteriales > Nakamurellaceae > Nakamurella. The sequence goes on from CAVPYD010000033.1 coordinate 12,229, forward strand.
GACCCAGCGCTCTCCGCACCCGCCAAGACAAATAGGACGGGTCGATGGGCAGGCAATGCCCCCCCACCCCGGGACCGGGGGCGAACTTCATGAACCCGAACGGCTTGGTGCCAGCCAGGTCGATCACCGACCACACGTCGATTCCGAGTTCATGGCAGTAGATCGCGAGTTCGTTGACCAGTGCGATATTGACATGTCGGAAAGTGTTCTCGAGCAGCTTCGCCATCTCGGCCTCTCGCACGCCTGGCGCTTCAACCGTTCGCTCGACGAATCCGTCGTAGAACGCCCGGACGGCGACGGCCGAGGCGTTATCGACACCTGAAACGATCTTGGGAGTGTTGCTAGATCGAACGAGGCGTTATTAGGGTCTATCCGCTCCGGGCTGTAACCGAGGTAGAAGTCGCGCCCGGTTCGCAACCCCGATCCCGCCTCCAGGATCGGCCTGAAGACCTCCTCGGTCGTTCCGGGGTATGTGGTGGACTCGAGGATGACACAGCAACCACGTGTGACGTGCGGAGCGAGGAACCGGGCCGACTCCTCGATGAAACTAGATCGGGTGCTCCGTCGCGCAACGGCGTCGGCACGCAGACCACGGCGGTAGCAAACCCGGCCAGCTCGACAGGATTATCCGTCGGGCAGTACCCGGAGGCGAGCGCAGTTCCAAATCGGCGTCGGTGACATCTTCGATGAAGCTCTCGGCACGGCGCAGCCGGTCCACCCGGCTCTTGTCCAAGTCGAATCCGATCACTCGGTGACCCACCTCGGTAGCGCGCATCGCAAGCGGGAGACCCACGTATCCCGGCCGATGACGACCACCGTTCCTGGGGTCTCGTCATGATCGTTCCTCTCACGTTGCGGAGTCGTTCAGCAGAAGTAGCGGTACAGCAGGGCGCCTGCCTGCGAAGTGATCGCGTCGGGGACAGTCTCGTCGGTGAGCAGGCGGGTGAGCTCGGAAAGCTCCCTCCCGAATCGCACCTGTTCCTGCCGCCGTGCCGATGGGCCCGCGCACAGTGTGAGGAGCTTGCGCTCGGTCGATGCCCATTTCCGTTTGAAGGCCACGAGCCCCGGCTGGTTGAGGTCGCTCAGCCCCCAGTCAACGAGGCTGAGCCCTCGCTCGATGCCGCAGCGGATCCCCGTCCAGTAGATTGCATCGTTCGGCCGTAGCCCGAGATGATCGGCGGAGGAGGCCCCAAACTTGTAATAATAGGTGCCGTTCCATTCGAGGAAGATCGCCCCGGCGATGACCTCGTCCCCGACGCACGCCAGCAGCGTGCTGATGCGGTCGGCCGGGAAGAACTCCCGCCAGATCCGTTCGAAGAACTCCACGGGCTGGGCAAGCAGGCGATATTTATTCTTGCGCAGCCGTACGTGGAGTCGGTGAAAGCTCCGGACCGCTTCTACATCCGTCCGGACCTCGATCGGACGCCTGCGCGCTCCGACGCGGCGATCGCGCGTCGGGATGCGCTGCTGATCCGTCGGTGCAGCTCATCCGGCGTCGCGTTCAATGGGGTCCCGTGCCACAAAGCTTCACCAGTGATCCGCAGCCGCGAGTCGGCGATCGCCGGTGAGTCATCCAAGCAGCGCAGCTGTAGGGCCGCGCACTGCAGAGGTCGGCAGCGTCGAACAGCAAGCGCCAACTTGTCGCGTCGTCTACCAGCGGGTCGGCCCGGTCGGAGAATGGAAGGCTCGAGGACCGCGTCCCCCGAACGTCGTCGATCGTGACCCAAGCAAACCTGCCGGTCGGCTCCCCCCGGTGATCCACCGCGACGACGGACCGCGGCGTGAACCCGTAAGTCCCACACACTGCGCTGATCCAGGGCGGAGAAGTGAACAGGCTCGCGCGGGGGGTAGCGGCGAGCCGGAGCCACGCCTCGTCGGACACAGGGTCGGCCGCAAAGATGGTCGGGGTGGTCACGACCGCAGCTCGAACGGACGCACCTCGGCAACTCGGCGAACCCCTCTGGAAAGGGTCGCGAGCAGGTCGTCCACCGTGATCTCACCCGCGTCGCGGTGCAACGCGAGCCCACGGGCGTCAAGTTCAATGGCGAGCTCCCGTTGGTGGTCATCACCGGCCTCGCCGAACTCAGCGATCCTGTGGACCATCACGGCGTAGCGACCGGCCGCTAGGGCGGCAAGCGCCGAACCGGTACCCGCGTGACTCACCACGATGTCGGCTCGGGCTAGCGCAGCCATGAGATCCGTGGCAGGCAGAAACGGCGTCGGCGTGATCGGTAGGTCGTCTACCCGAGCGCCACCCGTTTGCCAGAGCACCTCGACCGGGAGCCCCGTGACCTGTTCGAGTCCGCCACCCGGCGCCAGCAGCTTCGACAGCCGTACCATGAGCCGCCGGAAGGGAAATTCCCGCGCCGTACCGACTGTGACGACAACGCGGATGGGGTCAGGAAGCGTCCGAACACCGAGGACCGGTTCGTAGGCGTCGAAGCCGTTGCCGCCGTAATGCCAGTGCTTGTCGGACCACCTTTGGTTCTGGGTATAGGTATGAACGCCGGGAACCCGACGCAGCAACCGTCCAGTCACCGAGGGGCCGGCGACACGTGCCGCGCTCTCGATGTAGTGGCACTCCACGCCCATCGCCGCGAGATAGGGCAGGTAACCGATGGCGATCCCCGACCCGGTGGAAACCGCGCGCGTCAAGTGTCTGCGGCGGTGCAGCTCGCGCGCCTTCGGTATGCATCCGAGGACCCCGCGTACGTCACGAACGCCGACATAGGGAATGAAGTTCACGTCGTGGTCGGAGAGCATCGATTCGCTCTGCTCGTTCGCATGCGTCACCCAGACCGAGTCTGGATCGTGCGGTATCCGCTCCGCGATGCCCGCCAGCTGTGTGAGGTGACCGCCGGTCGTCGCCAGGAAGAGCGTCGTCATCGAGCCCCACTTCCGCGCAATATCGTCGGCACGGTGCGGAGCAGGATGTGGAGGTCCATCCACACCGTCCGATTTCGGACGTACTCGAGATCAAGCTTAAGCATGTCTAGAGTGCCCAGCTCGCTCCGCCCGCTGACCTGCCACAGCCCAGTGATCCCCGGACGAACCAAGAACCGGGAATGGAATTCGGGTGGAAAAAGCGCTGCCTCCCACTCAAGACACGGGCGCGGGCCGACCAATGACATGTCTCCGCGCACCACGTTGAGGATTTGAGGTAGCTCGTCGAGACTCGACCTGCGCAACATGTTCCCGATACGGGTCACCCGGGTGTCATTGTTCAGCTTAGAGCTGCCGCCCTCGCAAGTGTCCTCCCCGTTCAACTCCCGGGCGATCAGTTCCCGCAGCCGCCCGTCATCTGTGTTCGATTTCATGGTGCGGAACTTCAACATCGTGAACACTTGTCCGTCGCGGCCCACCCGGCGCTGCCGGAACAGGGCGGGCCCGTCGCTGTCGATCAGTACCGCCACGGCTATCAAGACCATCGGCAGGATCAGAAACAGCAACACAACGAACGCGAGTACAAAATCGAGGAGCCGACGTGCCTTTTGGGCAACGTCAATGTACCCGGACTCGAAGGCCGCGCCTTCATTGAACACCTGCTCACTCATCGACACCCCTAGAACTCGCAGATCGACTCCCAGCCCTCGGCCGGCGACGGGACACGAGGTGGACAACCGTCCGCACCTGTCGCCGTAACCACGACACCCGTCCGGCTGCCCTCGACAGGAGCTCGTAAGTGTTGGACAGCTTGAAACGGAACAGGAGCAACGGGTCGCCACGCCGGACGAAGACCCGATACCACCGCGAATCGGCCTGCTTCACGCGCAACGGCGAACGACACCTCGTACCCGGCGGCTCCAACAGCGTCACGAGCGGCGGCATCGTGCTTGCCGAAGGGATACGCAAAGGAACGAGCGGGTGCTCCGATCAGCGCCTCGAGATCGGCCCGGGAACGGACGAGGTGCGTGTTCAGCTCGGCATCGTCCATGCCGACCGTTGGCGTGTGGTCCATCCCGTGAATACCGAGCTCCATGCCAAGGCCCGGCAGCGGCACGAGCTCCTGCGCTGTGGCGAGCGGCTCGTCGGGGTAGTAGTCCGACCAGCGCGCGCGGTCGCCCAGCAGGCCAGGGCAGACAAAGAGCACGGACGGGATTCCGGCTTCGGCGAGCATCGGTGCGGCGATGCTGATCGCCGATTCGTGTCCGTCGTCGATCGTCAGGAGAACGAGCGCCGTGGCGTCGGGGCGCCCGCGAGTGCGTCGAGGTAGCCGCTGAGATCCAGGGCGCGCCAACCGCCACGGCGCAGCTCAGCCAGATGTGCCGCGAACTCATCCCGTCCGATGAATAGCCTTTCCGGGTCGCCGTTCGGCGGCTGGTCCCCGAAGAAGTGATACATCAGCACACGTGGACTACTCAGCGGAACGTCGCCACGCCCGAACGCAGCGCGCTTGCCCCCGCCGTCCAGCGGCTGTTGGGCGGCTGTGTCACCGCGGTCGGCATTCACCGTGGTACACCACTGACCACGTCACAGACGCGCTGAACCTGGTCAGCGTTCATGGTCGGGGAGATCGGCAACGACAGGATGTGCCGCGCAGCCGCTTCGGCGACCGGGAGCTCCCCCCCGGCGAACTCCGCGAACGCGGGCTGGCGGTGGCACGGGTTCGGGTAGTGCACGCCCCAACCGATCTGGGCGGCGTCCAGCGCCGCCGTAACCGCGGCCCGATGAGGGACTTGTACGACCGCCAGATGGTGCACCGGCGCCGCTTTCGGATGCACGGCGACCGGGACGCACCAGTCCGGCAGCAGCTCTCTGTACCCCTGCATCGCTGCTACCCGACCGGCGTTGGCCTCATCGAGCACGCCCAGCTTCACGCGTAGGATGGCCGCCTGAAGGCTGTCGAGCCTGCTGTTGCGACCGGACACGTCGTGCACGTATCGGTCATCGGGTGACCGGCCATGGTCGGCCAACTGCCGGATCCGGGAGACCAGGGCGAGATCGTTCGAAAGGACCGCACCGCCGTCACCGAGCGCGCCGAGGTTCTTCCCCGGGTAGAAGCTGTAGGTGGCGGCCATTCCGGCGAGCCCGAGCGCCGTCCGTCAAACCGGGCACCGTGTGCTTGGCTGGCATCCTCGACAAGGGCGATGCGGTGCACGGGAGGCGATCTCGGACAGTGCGTCGACGTCGGCCATCTGCCCGAACAGGTGCACCGCGATGATCGCCGCCGTGCGTGGCCCGATGGCGGCCTCGGCACCGGCCGGGGTCGATCAGTAGCGTGTCGGGCAGCACGTCGACGAAACGCGGCAATGCCCCGACGGCGCACACCGCCTCCGCCGTAGCGACAAGGTGTTGGCCGGAACAATCACCTCGTCACCCGGCCCGATCCCGAGTGCGGCCAGCACGAGTTCCATCGCGTCGGTGCCGTTGCCGACACCAACGCAGCTCGCAACACCGCAGTACTCGGCGAACTCGGCCTCAAATGCTTCGACCTCGGGCCCCCCGACGAACCGTTCGCTTGAGAGCACCGTCTTCAATGCCACGTCCAGTTGGTCACGCAGCCGACCGATCTGGTCGCCAGATCGAGGAAGGGAACCGGCTGGTGGGCGCCCGATCATGAGGCCGCCAGGCCGCCGGAGATCGCCGGTTTCGCGGCGAGCGAATCGGTCCACAGACGGAAACCTGACAGGTCGCAAGCGCCCGGTCGGTCGCGCGAGCACCCGGACGACGTCCAGGCCTCGTTCCCCCGGCGTGTCAGGGCGGGCGAGGGTACGGACGCAGTCGATGAAGTGCAGGTCCTCGACCATCAACGGTTCGCGGAACGCGACGTAAGGTGAGGTGATGTCACCGGTGCGGTAGCTGACCGGCATGTCACCGGCGCGGGAGAGGGTCGACCTCTGCCGGGTCGACACCAATGTCGTAGATCCGGATCCGCTCGTTGTCGGACATGTCGTCGTAGACGGCCATCTTGCGTTCGCCGACCACAGTCGTACGGCGCACCTTGTTCGGGTTCAGCCAGCTCACGTGAATAAAGGTACGGCACGTCGGAAGTCCAGCCGCAAATAGGCAACATCAGGATGGCCGTAGCCGACGTTGCGGAAGGCCCAGACCGACGTGGACACCGGCATGTCGTCGAGAAGGTAAGAGGCGATGGAGATGTCATGCGGCGCGAGGTCCCAGATGACATTGACGTCGCGCTGGTACAGCCCCAGGTTCAGGCGCGCCGAATCGATGTAGAGGATCCGGCCCAGCATGCCCGAATCGATCATCTCCCGAAGCCGACGGACAGCAGGGTTGTACTCAAAGGTGTGGCCCACCATGAGCCGGTTGCCCGACGCCGCTTCCACCAGTGCCTCGGCATCTTCCACCGTCGTCGCCAGCGGCTTCTCCACCAGCACGCACAGGCCCGCATTCAGCACCTTCAGCGCGACCGCGAAATGGGTCGCGGCGGGGTCGCGACGACCACCGCGTCCAAATCGTCGAGGACCTCGTCGAGATCCATCACTATCCGAGCGTCGGGGTAGTGTGCGGCCGCTTCGCAGAGTCACTCGACGTTGGGATCCACCACCGTAGCATCGACGCCAGGTATCGAACTCAAAACTCTGACGTGCTTACTCCCCCAGTAGCCGTATCCAACCACAGCGATACGCATATTTCCCCACACGGACATTCACCCTCTCCTAGCGGTTGTTGCGGCCCCAACACCCGCGGGTTCTGCATGTACTCACAGTGACGCCGATAGCCTTGACTGCAGTTTTTGAGAGCCCTTCGTGTAAAGCTAACCCATTCGCACAGTCTGCGCGAAAACGGTCCGTTTTGGCAGGTCCGACCCCATTAAAGAACCCATTCATCCGAGCCGGAGCCTGGCTAGTTGTCGTAAGCGGTACTCCTTGATTTCTGAATGAGATAGATCGGTTAGGCCATTCTGAAACAGATTGCAGGCACACGATCTGGAAGGCATTCGCACCGTCACTTCTCTGGTTCATCATTCGCGCCGATCTCACGTCCCCACCCCGCCGGTTCAGCACACATTAGTGCTTGACACTGAAGAACATGTTTGACCGTCTGTTACCGCATGTCAAGTGCGCCGGCCGGCTAGCTGTGATGACCACAAACCGAGAACAGCTCGTCCGGCCCAAGAAGCCGTCACCAGGATGAAATCTTCTTACTTGGCCGGTTCCGGCACCATAGAAACGTGGCACCCGGGTGAAAGGATCCCGCGAAATACAGACGTAACGCACACAAAGGTCCTTCCGCCGAGGATCTGGAAGCGCGCAGCAAACTACCTGAAAGGGTATTCGTGGGTGACCTTTCCGGTTCGTCGGTCGCGCCGATCGAGCCCCCGCTGGACCGTTCGGGTCAAAGGATTCGTGCGATCTGAAACGCATTCGCGCCGTCATTTCCGCTCATCGGTCGCGCCGATCGATTCCGCTGCGCCGGTTGTGTCAAGCACATGTTGCCGATCTGAAAGGGCATTCGCTCCGTCTCCATGTTCGTTCATCGGTTGCGCCGATCGAGTCCCCACTGCGGCCGCTCGGGTTGCATTCGGCCGGGGTTCGGTTCGCTGCTGGATCGCAGTCGCGTGCAGCTGTTCGTCCGGTTCGGGAGGCCGCGGCGCGCCCTGTCTAGCGATCTCTCCAACGCAGATTCTCGAGACTTAGCCTCGACTTAGCCTGCCGCATTCGTATTGAAAAAATGCCCCGGATCGGTGTTGAGCCAGGCCGGCGGGACCGTCGGGCGATTCGGCCGGCGATGGAACAGCCGCAGGCGGAGGCGTTTGGGTTCCCAGACCCGGGCCTCGGTGCCGGTCAACGCGAGCATCTGCATCCACGCGGTCAGTTCGGTGGCCAGCATGACGACCGCGATCCAGATCTGGTTCTGCGAAAAGTCATGCAGGGGAAGGTTTTTCAACCCGGTGTCCTTTGCGTTGCGGATGCGGTCCTCGCAGCGGGCGCGGCGCCGGTGCCGCAGTTCCAGGTCCGGGAGTTGCCCGCCTTGGTGTTCGTGGCGAACGCGGTGAGCCGGTTGCCGTTGGAGTCGGTGAACCTCAACTGGGCGCCGGGGTGTGGTCGTTCGGCGCGGACGATGACCCGCATCCCGTCCGGCCACCCGGTCAGGTCCAGCAGCCCGGTCAGTTCGGTGACCCACGCACCGTCGCGTGGTGCCGGTCGGCGTCGTACGCCGGGGTCCACGCCGACTGCGGGATCAGTGTCCAGCTTGGCGACCGCGTCCACGCTCAGGCCGAACCCGACGGAGTACTGCAGGCGCTGCCCGGTCAACCAGGTCCACGAAGTCGTGGGTGCCGCCGGCGCCGTCGGTGCGGATCAGCACCGTCCGCCCGGGGCGGCGCCCGGGGTGGTGGACGGCAGTTGCGCGCAGCGCGGCCTTGGTGACCTCGATGTGATCGACCGCGGTGTTGATCCGGCGTTGCCCTTGCGGAGCGATCATCGCGGCGGGTTCTCCGGTGCCGCCCTGGCCGTGGTCGACCCACGCGCCGATCGGGTGATGAGCCGAAGCCCGCGTTTGAAAGTCGCTGCTGCCAGCTCCTTTCTCGGAGTGCGCGGTGATCAGGGTGGCGTCCAGGTCGACGATCAGCGGCGGCCTTCGCGGTGATGGCGTGGTCGGGTGCATCGGTCCCGGCCAAGCTTCCAGGCCCGGGCCCGCACCACGGCCCGGGCGGTGTTGATCGCCGCCAATGCTCGCGGTCGCGTCGAGGCCAGCGTGTCGATCAGCCGGGACACCGTCGGATCGGACGCGACGTGGCCGAACACCGCGGGCTCGGCCGGACCTGGGCGATATCGGCCAGGCAGTCCCCACCGATCGCGACCGAGATCGCCAAATCCAGCAAGACTTTCCCGGGTCATGCACCGCCAACGGTCGCATCCACGGCCGCAACGCCGCGGACAGTTCCCGGTCCAAACCGACCCTGCCGGCGGTCGCGGCGAGCAGCACCGCACCGGCATGGGCCACGACCCTTCGCCGTGGTGTCCACGGTGCGCGCGGACTGCGCGCTGGAATCGACGTGTTCGTGGCGTTCAGTCCCGAGCGCATCGATCCGGGCAACGACCGCTACGCCCAGGAGGATGCTCGCGCGGTGAAGCTCTCCGAACGAGCATGAGCCGGTACCGCTCATCAGGGCGACGTCGTGGTGCTCCAATCGTGGACCTCTGGGGCCACGTGATTACAGGACAACACGATTCGAGAGATGGCTCAGCCGGTAGGTCGCGTGCAGCACCACCGGCTGATCGACCAGCCATGACAGGTCGACGCCGTGGTGCAAGGTGTGCACCAGAACCAGATCGGCCTCGAACCCGGCAGGGTCGTCCACGCCGATGAGTGTCGTCCCGTCCGGCAGGGTCACGGCGGCGCACAACGGATCGAAGTACGCCACGATCAAGCCCGCCGCGATCAGCTCGGACAGCACCTCCAGCGCGGGAGACTCCCGGACATCGTCCACATCGGGTTTGTAGGCCACCCCGACGACCAGAACCCGGGCGCCCGGGTGTCCACGTCCAATGTCGCACAGGGTTTCCCGGATCCGGCCGACGACCCGGCGGGGACGCCCGGCGGGGACGCCCGGCGATCGCGGTCATGGCACCTTCGATGACCGGTGTGCTCAACCGCTCCCGCCGCAACTGCCACAGCAGGTAGTGCGGGTCGCAGGGTATGCAATGTCCACCAACGCCAGGACCCGGGTAGAACGGCATGAAACCGTAGGGTTTACTGGCCGCCGAATCGATGACATCGACAACCTCCATGCCCATGACCTGGCAGATTTCGGCGAATTCGTTTGCCAAGGCGATGTTGACGGCGCGGAACGTGTTCTCCCGCAGCTTGCCATCTCCGCGAGACCTCCGCCGACGACACCACCAGCACGCTCTTGGCATAAGTCTCCAGTACGGCCGCGGCCATGCCGGCGCACGCCGGTGTACTGCCACCGAGCACCCGGGAAACATCCTCATGGGCGTAGCGGTCGTTGCCTGGATCGATGCGCTCGGGACTGAACGCCACGAACACGTCGATTCCAGCGCGCAGTCCCCGCGCCGGCAAGCGGCCTGACGAGCAGGTCGCGGGTACTGCCGACGTACGTGGTCGACCTGAGCATCAGCACCTGGCCACACACCGCGGCTTCAACAACCGTGGCGCAGGCACGTTCCAGGATCCGCAGATCGGGCACCAGGTACTCATCCACCGGCGTCGGCACGCAGATAATCACGGCCGCGGCGGTGCTCAACCGGTGTGCGTCGCTCGTAACCTGGAAGTTCGGATCAGTCAGCGCCCAAGTCAAACCTTCGCGGTCGGTCGCCAGCAGATCCGCATGTCCCTCGGCGATCACCTTCAACCGATGGCTGACATCCAGACCCAGCACTCTGCGCTCCGCGGCATGAAAACCAACGATGTCGGAAGGCCGACGTACCCTAACCCGACGATGGCGACATCGACATCAAACTCAGGTGCGTGTGACAGCCCTCCATCGGCATCGAAGTCGTCTGAGTATCGAGTCGACCTTGATGTTGCGTAAGATGCCTCAGGCTCCAGCCCGGGTACTGTCATTGCTCTCAACCCCTGTTCCGCCGACTGCGTTCACATAGCACGAGCCTGGGATGTTGACGCCACGTGCCATAACCCGCACCGCCCCGACGATTGATGGCACGCATTTGGATTTCGGCGCTGAGGCACGAGCTTTATCAACAACGAGCCTTCGAACTCGCCGGGGGTATTCAGCTCGCATCTACGCCGCACTCTCCGCCACATGGTTGACCGTCTCTTACCGCATGTCAAGCGGTCGTCCGCTAGCCGTGTTAACCGCTGCCCGAGAAGACCTCGTCCGGCGCAGGACGCTATCCACAAAACGAAATTCCTCGTCCCTAGACGGTTCCGGCACCACGGAAACATGGCATCCGGGCAACAGCGGCCCTGACACGCAGTCGAAGCGCGCACAGAATCGACTGCCGCAGTGGGATTGGGCACACTCAGAGATGTCGGTGCTGCCACCCTGCCGTCGACGAACACCGCGATCCGCGAGGTCGTGCTGAAGAGATTCCTGGCTGGCGAGTTGCATACCAGTGCAATCACTACGGCAGCGAGCGCCTGCCAGGCGGGTACGGTGTCGAAAGATTCCGGCATCAATTCTAGAAGGGTGCGGATCGCGGCGCTTGATCGCAGAATTCAACCCGATCGATGCGCGGGGCGCTCACCGATGGGACTTCCCGATCACTGCGCCGTCTGCGAACTGGCGGTCTTCTTCGAACTGGCGGCCTTCTTTTCGACAAGAACCTTGACATTAGAACGGGAGAGGCGATAGACCGACTAGGTAAGCACACCGGGGGTCAGCAGTTCGGAGGGGAACTCATTTGACCAATCCCAGTTTGGCCCTGGCTCGCATACCGTCAGGGACGTGCATGGCTCCGGGAGGGTCCTTCGCGTCGGATGGCCTTCTGCTGAGATGCGCCTCATCGAAGTACGTCATTCGAGTTGAGCAGGGATATCCATCGGTTGTTCCATCGTCGGGGTTGAGAACTGCTGAGCAGGGTGCACCCGTCTTTACACATGGAACCGTCCTGCCCTCGTCAGGTTGCTGCGCGGAGATCCCCGCGCGGCTGCAGTCAGCACAGGTCCATCTGATCGATCAGCAGGTCGCTCCGCGTCTCGACCTCGGCCTGCTCGACGTCGGCTGACTGGTGCCCGAAATCGGTGGCATGTACATGAGAAGCAGCGGTCCACAACCGACCACAGCAGGAGGCCAATCGGTCAGCGCGGGTTGCAATCATCGGTCTTCTGGCGGCGGCGTGGGTTCTTCAGAGCATGATCGAAGATTCTGATGCCTGCCAGGCTGCCGACGCCCGGGAGTCCCATCCTCCTCACCTCCGACGCTCGCGCCAGCATCGCGCCGTACGGGGCAGGTTGGATGATGGGACACGCGCAGCACACCGGACTTCTGCGCCGACCGTGGCCGGCCGCGGCCGTCCCTGTCGCCGGAATGCTGACATGTCTGGCAACTGCTAACGCCGCCTTTACCTATCCGCACCCGACCGATCGTGTTGCGATCGAAGTCATCGCACCCGCACCGATTTTGTATTGTTTCGCTTCCTTGCTATTGCCGGGGGCTTCCGTCCGTCTGCCGAATGGTTGTCCGACGCGCCGGTGCTGGATCATCTCGCGTCCGCGGTGAACGCTCGCGCAATGACGATCTACCTGCGCAACAGCGCAGCTGTCATGATTCCCGGGTTGGCGGTGGTAAGATCTAAGACTCACTACCAGAACCCTTGTGGCCCTTACTATCCGATCCGGGCTACTTGGGTACTCATATGGGTTGTGCTCGGAATCGCCCTTGTTGTTTCAGGTGGATCGAGCAGATCACGGCGAAACGGAATCGCACGTCATTCCAGCCCCGCTGCGGACAAAGGGTCCGCTCACGGGCCGCACCTTCGCGAAGATGAGTTCCCACAGTCACGGACATCCGCAATTAACCGATACCAGCGCATGAAATTCCATCGTCGAACCTCACACTCGGAGGGGCCGCAAGATCGGTGAACATGTCCGGACCCATCCCGCCCCAGCAAGGGACGCCTCCCTCCGAGTGGCAGGCTGCGGCACGGCATGCCACCACCATCCTCGTGGCCGACCCAGTCCGTGCGACACGCACCTCGCTCGCAGGCGGTCTGATCGATTTGGGGGTTGATTGGGTATTGGAAGCTGAAACGGTCAGCGAGGTGGACGCGATCATTGCGGGCGGCGTTGTCCGCGAAGTCGCGCTGGTCAGCCTGGGCTTTGGCACCCAGTCAGTTCGCCTTATCCATGATCTCAGGCAGGCCGGTTGGCCAGGCGTCATCGCGCTGACCTTCAGCGCAAACCCCTCCACCGCGACAGCTGCTTTTCTCGCCGGAGCTACCGGCGTGTTGCGGCGACCGGCGATAGCCCAGCTCACCCGGGATCCGCGACCGGACACTGCCGTCATGCTGACCCCTCGGGAAATCGAAATACTAAAACTGGTCGCCGACGGCAAATGCAATCTCGATGTCGCGGCGGAACTCGGTCTTTCGCTTACGGCCGTGAAGAAATACCTCGCACGCATTGCTCGCCGTCTCGGTACCGGTAACCGCGCGGAGATGGTTGCAGAGGCTCTGCGTGCCGGCGTGATCAAATGACTCGGAAAATGCAGGGTGCAGGCGTTGGTGGCGCGCAACTCCCGACGCGAACCAGGGACCTGGGGTAGCAGGTGGCCTCGCGGGTCGTTTGTTGCTGCTTCAGCTTGCCTCGGTCGACATGCAGCTGGCGTTCGCGTTGGACATGCTGCCGAGGTGACCCGAATCGTTGGGTGCGAACAACTCCGCCCCCGGCAATGCCTGGGCGAGGTCCCAGGCGGTGTCCAGTGAGCAGGAAAGCCCCAGCCAACCGTGGATCAGCACGCCGCATACCCCCGCCGGCCGGTGCGCTTCGCGGAGCAGTTCGCCCTCCTCCAGCCACGCCGTGCGCAAGGTAGCGGACGGGATCGGCACGAACGCAAGCAGATCCCTCGCCCCTTGCTAGTGTGCTGCGCCATTGACTCGTTCTATAAGTCGTCCGATCGAGCCGAGGATCTGTTCAGCGGTCTTGGTCCAGATGAAGGGTTTCGGGTCTTCGTTCCACGCCTTGATCCAATTGCGGATGTCAGCCTCGAGCGCCTGGACGGAGCGGTGGTCGCCGCGCCGGATGAGTTGGTCGGTGATGCAGCCGAACCACCTTTCGACCTGGTTGATCCAGCTGGAATATGTCGGCGTGAAGTGCATATAGAAGCGCGGATGGTCGGCCAACCATTTGCGGATCGCCGGGGTCTTATGGGTGCCGTAGTTGTCGCAGACCAGGTGGATGTCCAGTTCTTGCGGAATCTCAGAGTCGATCTTGATCAGGAACTTACGAAACTCGATGGTGCGATGCCGGCGGTGCAGGCTTGAGATCACGGTGCCGTCGGCAGTGTTGAACGCCGCGAATAGGCTGGTCGTGCCGTGACGGACATAATCGTGGGTTCGTTTCTCGGGCATTCCGGGCATCATTGGGAACGCCGGCTGGGACCGCGCCAGGGCTTGGACCTGCGACTTCTCGTCAACGCAGAGCACGACCGCGGACTCCGGGGGGTTGAGGTACAACCCAGCGACGTCGTAGACCTTCTCTACGAACATCGGATCGTTGGACAATTTGAAACCATCGGCGCGGTGCGGTTTGAGCTCGAACGCATGCCAGATCCGTCCGACTGTTGACGCGGAAAGCCCGGATTTCTCCGCCATGGACCGACGAGACCAGTGAGTCGCATTCTTCGGGGTGGATTCCAGGGTGTCGACCACGATCTTTTCCACTTGCTCCGCGGTGATTGATGGCACCCGTCCAGGACGTGGATCATCCGCCAGGCCATCCAGCCGGAGTTCGAGGAACCGGCTCCTCCATTTACCGACGGTCGGCTGCGAGACTCCCAATCGGGCCGCGACTTCCTTGTTCGGCACGCCCTCGGCGCACTCGAGGACGATCCGGGACCGAGGTGCCAGGGCCTGTGACGAGGACCGGCGGCGGGCCCACCGCTCCAACTGCTCTCGTTCGGCAGAAGTCAATTCCAGCTTCGCTTTTGGTCGACCCGTCCGTGCCATGCCTAACCATATCACTTATGTAGCGCTTCAATAGCGCGGGACACTAGTTACGGACCGACCCGGGGCATTCGCGGACCGACTCGCCGACGGGGCCCGACGGCGCGGCTCAGATCCGCGGCTCCAGCGAGAGCACGGCGTCCTCCCACGCGTACCAGGCCGCCGCGGCCCGTTCGGGGACCCGATCGGGATGTTCGATCAACCGCGCGTACGCGGCGATCAGGTCGCCATCCCGCTCGTCCGCCGGCACCGCAGCACGGAACTGCTCCCATTCGCCGGGAAAGAGGCGCGCCACGCCGCGATCGAGCCAATCGGCCTCCGACCGCCGTCCAGTGGCGATGGCCGTCAGGACGATCGCGGTGACCCGGTCCGTATGCCGCTGCGCACAGGCAAGGGCCAGCGTGGAACCCCACGATCCCCCTCACAGCAGCCAGCGGTCAACGTCAAGATGCGTGCGTAGCTGCTCCACGTCGCCAGCAGATGACCTGTGGTGTTGTACCGCATGTCGGTCGACGGGTCACTGGCGTGTTCCGGCTAGCAGCGACGCTGATCTCACAGCACCACCAGGTAGTGCTCCCGGTCGAAGATCCGGCGCATGTTCGGTGAACAGCCCTGTCCGGGGCTGCCGTGCACCATCACGGCCGGTTTGCCGGACGGATTACCGCTGATCTGCTAGTACTGCAGCCGTAGTTTGTGATCTTGGGCGTGTTGTCGCAGGTGAGGGCGGCCACCGGGCGATCATCCGGTGTTTGTGTGGAACAACGAAGACGCCGCGGTGGCCGCGGCGCATAGCGTAAACCCTGATCGTTGGTGGCTGGCGTTCGGTGAGGTGCTGGACCGGATCGGCGGCAGGTTCACCCGGCACGAGCCGCGGCGGCACGCCGCGGAATTGATGCTGGGAATGTTGGCCGGTGATCTGGACCGGAAGAACTGTTGGTCGATCGCCGAGCACCTGGCGCCAGGTCGCCGGATGCGTTGCAGCATCTGTTGTCCCGCGCGGTGTGGGACGCAGACCTGGTGCGTGATGATCTGCGCGGGTACGTGGTGGATCATCTCGGTGATCCTGGTGCGGTTTTCGTGGTTCACTTATGCCGACCCTGGGACTATGCCGACCACCGCGCGGGCGACCTCGGGATGGCCTGCTGGGGAGGACCTCTTGGATCCGGCACGCCGTCTTGTTCGGCATATTCACAGTGCCTCGAGGAAGGCGAGTAGTTGGTCCGTGGGCAGGTAGCGGGCGGCGGGCGTGCCGATCGGTGCGACGCGGGCGAGGGCTCGTTCTTTGATCGCGAGGTCGGCGTGCAGATAGGCGTTGGTCGAGCGCACGTCAACGTGTCCGAGCCATAGCGCGATCACGGTGGTATCGACGCCGGCGTGTAGCAGGTTCATCGCGCTGGTGTGCCTGAAAATGTGCGGGCTGATTTTGCACCCCGCAGGAGGGGCATTGGATTGCGGCTCGCTGGCGTAGATGTCGATCCGCCGTTGGACGCCGTCGGGGCTGAGTCGTCTCCCGGTGCGGGTGATGAAGACCGGTTCGTCGGGGTTGCCGTGTCGTTCGTTGAGCCAGTCCCGCAGGACCAGCTCGACCGTTCGTTGAGTGGGACGGCGCGGTGTTTGCGCCCTTTGCCGTTGCAGCGCAAATGTTTACCCGTGCCGAGGGTGATGTCATCGACGTCCAGGCCGAGTAGTTCGGAAATCCGCAGGCCGGTCTGGATCGCGACCAGCATCAGCGTGTAGTCGCGTCGCCCTTCCCATCGACGGCGGTCGGCCGCGGCCAGCAGCGCGGTGATCTCGTCACCGTTCAGGTAAGACACGGTTGCCTTGTCAAACCGTTTCGCGGGGATGGCGAGCACCCGTGTAATCCCTGCGGCGTGTTCGGGGTGCCGCAGTGCTGCATAGGTGAACAGGGCGCGGATCGCCGTGAGCCGGGCATTCCGGGTGCGGCGCTGTTGTGTCGGTCGGTTTCCAGGTGGTCGAGGAACGCGCTGATGGTCTCGGCGTCCAGGTCGGCCCAGTCCAGCCGGGACGGTGGGACACCGGTGCGGTCGGCAGGAAGTTCAGCAGCAGTCGCAGGGTGTCGCGGTAGGCGGTGATGGTGTGCGGGCTGGCCTGTCGGTGCCGGGCGAGCCGGTCGGTGAAGAATGACTGCAGCGTCGGCGCGATCACGGTCACCGGGGCGCCGCCGCTCCGATGATCGGTTCCATGCGGTCGGCAGCGATGGCGAGTAGTTCCGGGGTGGCGGACAGGTACCAGTAGGTGGACCGCGGGTCGTGGTGGCCGAGATAGGTGGACAGCCACGGCAGCCGTGCGGCGGCGTCGGCGCCGTCGCGGTACCAACGAGGAGGGTGCTCACGGCGAAGGTGTGTCTCTTAT
>CAVPYD010000034.1:0-29254 GCA_963709895.1 uncultured Actinomycetota bacterium
ACCTACGTCCTGGCCGGGCATCTCAGACGGCCCGCGGAGAGCGGCCAGTGAGCAACCTCTACGACTCGCCGCTCCACGCGGTCGTCGGGTTCACAAGCCGGGCCGCTACCAGTTGGGAGGAAGGGCATTCTCCTGCATTCCCGAACGGGGGCGTGCCGCTTCGCATAAAAACCCTCAGGCAGGGTCGGGTCCCACCGTGCGACCGTGCGCATCGATGCCGAAACAGATGATCCGAACGGCGCCCTCCCGCCCCGGACGATTGCTCGACCATTCCGCCAGCTCGGGCAGCGCCCGGGATCACCCGCCGCGGCGGCCGCCCGGTACTCCGCCTCGGCGTCGGCCTCCCGCCCGGGACGACCGCTCAACCACCCCGGTCAACGCGTGCAATGCCGCCGGATCAAGGACGCTGCTGAGCTTGATGGAGTATTCATCTGTGGGTCGCTTCGGAATCTCTTGCTCAAATCACGCCGCCACGGGGAGCACTGGATGGTTTCCTGCTAGGCGTGTGATCCTGCAGGCGCGGCGCAATGGGGCTATTTCACCGTGTCAGCCACGCAGCGAACAGGTGCGGGTCTGGTGTTGGCGGTGCTGGCGAGCGGTCAGTTCTTGATGACGCTGGACAGCTCGGTGATGAACGTGTCAATGCCGGTGGTGGCCGCGGATCTGGGCACCACGATCACCGGCATTCAAACGGCCATCACCCTGTACACGCTGGTGATGGCCACTTTGATGATCACCGGCGGGAAGCTGGGCACGATCATGGGGCGGCGCCGCGCGATGGCCTTGGGGCTGGTCATCTACGGCACGGGTTCGCTGATTACCGCGCTGGCGCCGAACCTGACCGTTCTGCTGATCGGCTGGTCGCTGCTGGAAGGTATCGGCGCCGCGCTGATCATGCCGGCGATCGTGGCCCTGGTGGCATCGAACTTTCCGTCGGAGCGTCGCACCGCGACGTACGGATTGATCGCCGCGGCCGCCGCGGTCGCGGTGGCCGCCGGCCCACTGATCGGCGGCGCGGCGACCACCTATGTCTCCTGGCGGTTGGTGTTCATCGGTGAAGTCCTCATCGTGATCGCGATCCTGGCGACGCTGCGCAAGGTGAACGACACCGCAGCGCAACCGGGACGTATCGACCTTGCGGGGTCCGCGCTGTCGATCGTCGGGCTCGGGATGTTCGTGTTCGGTGTCCTCCGCTCCAGCGAGTGGGGCTGGGTGATCCCTAAACCCGGAGCGCCGACGATCTTCAATGCGTCGTTGACCATCTGGTTGATCGGAGCCGGGCTGCTGGTCGTGTACGGGTTCCTGCGGTGGGAGTCCCGACTGGAGAACGCGCACGGCGACCTGGAACCGCTGGTGCGACCCAGCATGCTCGCCAACCGGCAGCTCAGCGGTGGGCTGACCATGTTCTTCTCCCAATACATGGTGCAGTCCGGGGTGTTCTTCGCGGTCCCGTTGTTCCTGTCGTTGGTGCTCGGCCTGAACGCCCTGCAGACCGGGGTGCGGCTGATCCCGCTGTCCCTGGCGCTGCTGGTTGCCGCTGTCGGGATCCCGAAGGTCCGGCTCGCGGGCGAACTCCGCCTGGGCCTTATTTCGATGATCATCGGCATCAGCTTCCTGGTGGCCGGGATGGACCCCGACGCACAGGCGTCGGTGACGAACATCCCGATGGTGCTGATGGGGCTGGGCTTGGGCGCGTTGGCCTCCCAGCTGGGGGCGGTCACCGTTTCCGCGGTGTCCGACGAGGAACCGCGGAGGTGGGTGGCCTGCAGAACACCGCCACCAATCTCGGTGCGTCGATGGGAACCGCGCTCATCGGGTCGGTGCTCATCGCGACCCTGAGTACCGCGGCGCTGACCGGCGTGTCCGAGAGCCCGAAGGTTCAGGACTCCGTGAAGGCGCAGGTATCGACCGAGGTCGTCGGTGGTGTGCCGTTCCTGTCCGACGAGCAGCTGGCCCGTGGCGCTGCAGGATGCGGGGGTGGACCAGGCCGACGCGGATGCCCTCATCGAGATCAACGCAGCGGCGCGGCTGGCCGCACTGCAGGTCGCGTTCGCGGTTGCCGCGCTGGTGGCGATCCGCGCCTTGTTTTTCACTCGCCGGATCCCCACCGTCCCGCCCGGCGGTGAGTCGACCACTTCGGGCACACAGGCAACGCAGATCTGATGGACCGTTCCGAACCGGGCGGCGGTGACGGGACAGCAACCGCCGTCCAATGAGTGGACACTCAATGTTTGCCGGATTGTCAGGAGCCGAGGAGGACCGCACGATGATCGGCCGTCCGAGTCTTGCCGACCGCCGCGCACACGGCCTGGACGCGCGGGCGAAGACGCCGCCGTCGAGCCACGCGGGGTGGATACCGGCGCCCGACCGTCCGGATCCCATCGCGTTGTTGGAGGAGCAGAACCTGACCCGTGAACAGGATCTCCTGCCGGTGCGGCACGGCCGGATGGTCCTCTCGCCGTTCACGTTCTACCGTGGCGCGGCGAAGATCATGGCCGCCGACCTGGCCGGCACACCCACGGCGGGGTTGACGGTGCAGCTGTGCGGGGATGCGCACCTGTCCAACTTCGGTGGCTTCGCCTCCCCGGAGCGGCGACTGTTGTTCGACCTCAACGACTTCGACGAGACCCTGCCGGGTCCGTTCGAGTACGACGTGAAACGGATGGCGGCGAGCTTCACCATCGCGGCCAGGAACAACGGCCTGACCGCGGCGGAGGCAAAGTCGGTCACCGCCGCGTCGGTGCGGGCGTACCGGGAGGCCATGGCGCAGTTCGCGCAGCTGCGCACCATGGACCTGTGGTACGCCCACCTGGCGGAGGACGACCTGCGGGCCGCGATCGCGAAGATCGCCCCGCAGGGCCTGCGCAAGAAGGACGCCAAGCGGGCCAAGGACTCGAAAGGACCGAAGGCGTCGAAGGTCTGGGACGCCGGGCCGACCCAGAAGGTCGACACGAAGGTGGCCCGGCGCGCCGCCCGACAGACCGACAAGACGATGCGCAAGGCGCACACCAGGGACAGCCTGCAGGCGCTGTCCAAGCTCGGTGAGTTCGTCGACGGCCGCTACCGCATCGTCAACCAGCCCCCGGTGGTGATCCCGGCCCGCGAGCTGTCCGCAACCTACGGCCTGGCCGCGGACGAGTTGGAGACCGTCATCCACCACCAGTTCCGGGAGTACCGGGCAACCCTGCCGCACGACCGGCGGCATTTGCTGGAACGGTTCGAGATCGTCGACATGGCCCGCAAGGTCGTCGGCGTCGGCAGCGTCGGCACCCGGGCGTTCATCGTGCTGCTGGAGGGCCGGGACGAGCACGACCCGTTGTTTCTGCAGGTGAAGGAGGCGACCCGGTCCGTGCTGGAGGACCACCTACCCCGCAGCCGGTACCGCAACCCCGGCGAGCGGGTGGTCCAGGGGCAGCGATTGATGCAGGCCGCCAGCGACATCTACCTCGGCTGGACCCGGGGCGAGCAGGCCGACCGCTACTACTACTGGCGGCAACTGCGGGACATGAAGGCCTCCGCGCTGGTGGACACCATGACGGCCGCCGTCCTGGAGTTCTACGCGGGGCTGTGCGGGTGGACCCTCGCCCGTGCCCACGCCCGCTCCGGCGACCCGGTGGCGATCGCCGAATACCTCGGCGACGACGACGCGTTCGACCGGTCGGTCACCACCTTTTCCCGTCGCTACGCCGACCAGAACGAACTCGACCATCAGGCACTCGTCGCGGCCATTCACGCCGGGACGGTGCCCGCCGTCGAAGGGGTGTAAGACCCCTGACGACCTCCCCCCACCGGACTCGGCACCCGGTCGAAGACGGTGCTCACCGGGATCGGCCCGGTTGGCCGGGGGTGCGGTGGGGTCGGGACGGCACCGAGACTGCATCGACGTGCCGATCGGAACAATCAGAATCCAGTTGCCGTCGGCACGATGGGCGCCGCCACCGGCGCGCCTGGACCGCGTGGAAACGCGGTGCCGCGAATTCCGCCGGTCGGGTTGTGGGCAAAGAACCCGGGTCGGCCGAGCCGGTGTTCGGGTCGATGCCCGATCCACGGGCGCCACGGCCGAACGCGTCGGCGAGCCGCACGCGCCGCGCCGGCCGTCGACGCCGACGACGACTACGCGGCCGACCTTGAGCGAGTCGATCAGATCGCGAACCTGATCAGCTGACAACACCGGCAGGCGACCGCGAATCCACCGCAGACCTGCAACGGAGGACCCCATGAACCACACCGATGACGTGCCCCAGCCGGAACAGCCGGAACAGCCGGTACCGCCCGCCGCGAACGACATCCCCAACCCGGAAACAGGAGTCGGTATCGGCGCCAGGTCCGAGCCTGACACCGTCGAGCCCGAGGAAGACCCCGAGTAGACAAACCGTCGGACCGGCACGGAAGCCGGAACCCGACGTCCACTGAGATGCGCTGCCCTCCGCGGGTGTCGAGCAGCGCACCAGCGGGCCGGCACATCTGCGACCGACCTGGCGACCTCCGGGATCGGTCGACACGAGCCACTGCCGATCACCCCGGATTTCGATTCCATGCCGGTAATTCGAGCCACCGCCGATCACCCCGGATTTCGATTCCATGCCGGTAATTCGACCAAAGATCTTCATCTCCTCCCGTGGTCCACCGCCCGCTGTTCTGCAAAACGGTTGGGCTTTCATGGTTTCCGGGTCATCCGACGCCTCACCAGTGACGTTCGGCCCTGCAAGTCGGTCACCGGGCCCGATCTAATTGACGGCATGGTGATCAGCAACGCCACGCCGATCAGCACCCTCACCCCGGCTCCACCGATGGTGGGCGAAACCGGCGAATGGGCCATCGCCGCCGCGTCCGAACGACTCCGCGTACTGCTGATCGACGACGATCCCGGCGAGGCCCGCCTGACGCTGGAAAAGTTGCGCGACGCGGGCGACAGCGTTGACTGCCAGGTCGCGACGACGTTCCAGGAGGTATCGGTTGATCGCCTCGACGGGATCCAGTGCGTGCTGATCGAACCCGGCGGACCCGACGCCACCCGCCGCGCGCTGCAGACGCTGCGCGCACGTGCTCCGGAGCTACCCGTCGTCGTGCTCACCAGGATCGAGGAACCGGACACCGCGGCTCGCTCACTCCGTCTGGGCGCCCAGGAATACCTGGTCAAGACCCACGCCGATGGTCACGCCATGTCCCGCGCCATCCGTTTCGCCGTCGTCCGGGAACGCCTACAGGCAGCGCGGCGCCGGCAAACCGAGCACGACCTGGAGCTACACGACGACGTCATTCAGGCACTGTTCGCGATCGGGCTTGCCATGCAAACCACCCTGCAGCGGGCAGCGAGTGAACCCGCCCTCGCCGCCCGGATCAACGACCACGTGAACGGACTGCACGAGGTCCTCCAGTTGGTACGCAGCACCATCATCGACGGGTAACCCCTCCACCACGCCAGAATCTGGCGCCTACGCGTCCGCATCACCTGGCCGACGGTGCATCGATGGTTGGCACCCCGCGACCTGAGCGGCGGCTTCAGAAGGCAATCGCTGCATCGCGATGGACCCCATTCAGGTTCCCGTTTCCGGTGTCAATTTGTGCCCGCACCACGGGCCCACACCGTCGCCGTTGGTCGAGATGTACCGGTGAAGTCACTGGTTCACCAGCGGTCACTGCAGTGGGGCGGCCCAGACCAACCGGTAATGGCAGCTGTCGCGATGTTGCAATGACTTTCGTTCTTCAGCCCGGGTATGGGGAGCGCGTGCGCTACGAGCCAATACGCATCCGAACCCAGCAATCCGTACAAGGGCGCAATCAGTAGCCCGGCGGTAACGGGGAGCACCGTCCCACCGTCCCGGGACAACGACCGTCAGGCTGTCACTCACGTCGCCGGGGTATCAGCTTCGCCAGGCTCAACGTGGCGTAGACGAGGGTGTTCATGGCGACGAAGGCGGCGAGGGCTTGGAACCATCCGGAGGTGAGTGTTTCCGCCGGAAGAAGGATGCCCTGGACGAATGTCATTCCTGGACCGCCCGTCCGGGGATCGCCGTCCGTGGCACGTAGTTCCAGCCGGCCGCGCGTCCGGTGGCGATCTCGAACAGAGACTTGACGTACACGGCCTGGAGTAGGAGGTCGTACGCGATCTCGATGACCAACGGTAGGGCGATCAGCCTTGCAGGCCATCCGGCCGACCACACGGTGACCACGCGCTCCACGACGAAGATGGCGCCGATCCCGAACCAGAACAGGGAGATGTCAAAGCTGTCCGCTGCGAGCAGGGTGATCAGCATCAGGAACAGGTAGGCGTTCAGGGCGATGGTCCCGTAGCCGATGCCGATTTGCTGGAGCCAGTAACGCAGCGTGGCCCGGGTCAGCCCGTATGCGCCGATGTTCTCCAGCGCGCCGCGCTGCCACCGCATGCGCTGTCGCCACAATGCTTGCCGGGTCGGCATGACTTCGGTGAAGACGCGGCATTGCATGGGTGAGATCATCTTCGCGCCCAGGGACTTCAACGACAATGTCATCTCGTTGTCCTCGGTCATCGCCAGGGTGTCGTACACCTGGCCGGAATTACCCGGCAGGAGCTCACCGCGGCTGTCGGCTACCGCCTTCAACGCGTATGCCCGGAACAGGGACGCGGTGCCTGTCAAGACGAATACCTTCCCGCGCCGGCGTGAGATGTACCGCTGATAGCGGGTGAATTCGTTGCGTTGTAGTTGGCCAACCAGGCCGGAGCCCGCCTCGCCGCTGAAGACACCCCCGACCGCGATGAGTTCCGGGTCCGCCTCGAGGCGTCCCAGGGCCACTTCGAGAAATGCCGGCACGATAATGGAGTCGGCGTCCATCACCATGACGACGTCCTGGGACGTGAAATCGGTAAACATCGCGGACAGCGCCTGGTTCAATCCGCCCGCCTTCTTGTCACGATTGTCGACGGTCGTGAACACCTGCGCCCGATGTTCTCGGGCCAGATCCGCGGTGTTGTCCGTGCAGTTGTCCGCGACGACCACAACCCTGTCCGGGGGTCTGGTCTGAGTCCATAACGACTCCAACGTGGCGGCGATGGTGAGGGCTTCGTTGTGCGCCGGCACCAGTACGGTCAGGCGCAACGGCACGGGCGGCGGCGTTTTCGGCAATCTGCCGGGCGGTGGCTCGGGTTCGTTCACGAGCCGAACCGCGGCCGGTCCGAGTGGGGTGAGGACCAGGCGGCGGAGTCGGCGAACCTCGCGAGGCAGGGGTGGGGGGATTCGTCGATCGCGGGCCAGGACTCTCATCGCGGCGGCGGCGTGCACGGCGGCCAGTCCTACGAAGCAACTCGCCATGGCCGCACCGGCCGCCAACACCACCGTGCCGGACGGAACACCGTCACCCACCCCGAGCGGCAGCTGGCCGACCGTCGCTTCGGGCTCGACCCGGAACGCCACCCACGCCGCCACCAGCAGCAGTCCGAGCGTCAATCCCATGAGCACGGCGGCCAGCAGGCCGAGCCGGGCAACACGTCGTCGCAGCGGAGGCTGATCGTTGACCGCCAAGGTGATCACCCTGCTTCCATTACGGGTTCGGACGCCAGCGAAGATACCGGCTTCAGAAATAACCCCCACTCCCTTTCACGAGATCCTAGGCCCTTTCCGATCAGCGACAATCGCGCGGGGCCTGGCTGTACTCGATGTTTGGTAGCGGAGCTCGGATTCAGCAGCTCCTGCCGTCATGACGGCGATCAATGAGGTCGGACCCGCGGCCAACGGCTGCTGGGTTCGGAACACGACTAGAAACACCTTTCCGAACACGGCCAATTCATCACAAGCAGCCATGACTTCACCAGCCCATTCGGCCCGATTCGTGAGTGTTGGTTCGTCTGGCGGGATTGGCGGCCTTGCTTCACCGCTCCGACGTCACCGTCGTGCGCCCAGCCACCACCTGGCTGTCCGATGAAACGCGAGGTCGGCCACAGCCACCCACTTTCGGCGACGCGATCCCCTTGCGCGCCCGGTCGGACACCCGCATGGCAACCGGGTCAGCGACCCGCACCGCACCCGCAGCTGGATCGGCGGGATCGCCACATCACGTTCCACCGCAGGCCCGACACCCGATCCCGTGGTGAACTCCAAACGGTATTGCGGGCCATCCACGGCCCGGCCCGGTCCGCTGATCCAAATTTGCTTCGACCGGCCCTCACCGGCATGACTGCCCGTGATGAATCCCACCCGAGCGCGCCCGGAAGGCTGCCGTGGCGGTGGTTCGGAGGGCCCAACGACAGCCAACCAAGGAAACATCATTCGTGCTGTTCTCCGCCGATCCTGCGACCCGGTGGAGCGAATGCTCATGCCGTCCGGGCGACGGCTCGACTTGTCGTTCGCAGTGTGACATACGTAGCGACGTTCGTGATCTACTACGAGACCCATGCCGAATGGTGCGCCGTTTCCAAACCCCCCCGGTCTCGCACGATCGGACCTGTCCTAGGTCGAGGATCCGGCAGGCTCGTCGCCGTCGCCGTATTGGGCGGACCTTCTCCGCTCAAGCCGCCAGTGCATCTCGTGGGTGCTCGGGTGCCGCCACTCGCTCATCCGGTACTCGAAACCCGGTAGCAGCACGATCGGGATCGGATCCGGGGACGCCGGAGCGACCGTCCCCACAGCGATCTTCGCGTCGGCGGGGATGAACGGGGACTGTGCGGGGACCGGTGCGGTGATGATCTCCACCGGATCCCTGTAGGGGCGAGCCATGACCTCCAGGCTAACACATACCGCTTCGTGTGATCCTCCATACCTTTCCTGGACTGACTCCATACAGCAACGTTAGAGTCGCTATAGTGGCACGGGAACAGCCCGAGCTAGGAACGAAGAAGACAGGGAAACACGTTGAAGAAGATCATCGTCGCCGGCGGCCTCGCGGCTGCCGCTCTGCTGGCTCCGCTCGCAGTCGCCGGGACCGCGTCCGCTGCCCCGCCGGCTCACGCGACCGGCGACGTCACGTGGGACTTCAATCACGGCCAGGTCACCGGAACCGTCAAATTCGACGCGAACAACAAGACCGGCGGCTCGCTCGACTACCAGGCCAGCAACGGCATGTGGCTGCACGGCGTCGTCACCCCCGGCTCGTACCAGAAGATCGACGCCCAAACGGCCGTATTCGCCGGCGAGATCACCAGCGGAAGCGACGACTACACCGTGAACCACGAGGGCACCGACTACTTCACGGTCAAGGTCGTCGACGGCAGCACGTCCGGCCGCAACGGCGACATCATCGCGGTGCTCGCGAACATGGACGGCCACGGCAACTGGCTCACGAGCGCAACCGCCGACACCACCCGGGACTACCCGATGACGGCCGACACGGCCGGGATCGTCAGCGGCGGCAACCTGACCGTCCACTGACCACCCACGTGGACGCGGTCAGCTCCGCGACTGAATAGCCGGGATCGCCCAGCTCGCCCCGGTCGGCAAAATCCGACCAGGGCGAGCTGTTGTTTGACTGTCCGGACAGTCAGCCCATCCCCAAACGGGCCCGTTGGCCTACTCGCGTCACGTGCTCTCATAGGACCCAACGGCGCTGGCGGCTCCTGAACGTTCGTTGAGCACAGCCGCTGTCTGCCAGACCCGTCCGGCGCGTGCGCGTGGACATCGATCCGCTCGACGACGGGTCGCCACTTTTGGAGAGTGATGCCGTCCGTCGACTCCCCGGCCCCCGACCGATTCCCTTGCCTTACCTGAGCCTCTGGCGACGCGTGGACCTCCCGTTCAGATCTTGTCCCGTTGCGTACCGCCCGTCGTCATGGCATTCGGCGCAGGTCGACGCTCTGAACCGTTCCGCAAGTCACGGGTGTGCGGGGATTCTCATGTCGACCGACGCTAGTTTCCTCGTTCCGCGGATTTCGCGCCTGATGTCTCCCGACGAGATGCGATTACAGTGCCGCTTCCCGATCATGGGAAGTCGCAAAAGTGGTCAGACAGACTCTGTTGCATCCGGCCGCCTCCAGAACATCAGCACGGTCCACCCTGCTTCTTCATACTTTCCTACCGTCGCGGATACAAGTTCCCAACTCTCAGATGATCGTAATTCCAGGTGCTCATTCACGACCTGAAGGAATGCGATGGTTGACGGCTCATAGCTGACGTCAACCGTGGTCATTTGATGTTGCATGGCTTGTTCCTCCATTCGACCCCGCCACTCCTACCAGTGTCGGCGCGCCGAGTAGCAGCATCACTTATTCATTTGGCGACAGAATTATCACATACACACCGATTAGCGAACCTTCTGACAGACCCGATGGTTTTGGCACCTGCTCACCTCCGGTTGATACGGGCACTTTGCTTTCCTGTGACCACAGGAGATACTCCGTCCCAAGCCATGCCGCCATTCCACCTGCGATCACTCGCTTTTCGTGGAGCCGACGACGGCGGCGGCGGTGCTTCCGGCTGCTGCCGTAGCCCAACAGTCAGCCCGGCCCGCGCGGCCGGTTGATGGTGATCTTCAATTCCCAAAGGCGCCCTTCGTCTCGGTCGTTCTTCAGCATGAGGAACCGCAACACCCGGAGAATCGGCCCGGCGCGGGGGCGCCACCCCTTCCCGGCCACCGACTATTCGCCGCGGCCTTCGAAGCGGCCGCGCAACCAGTCCTCCATTCGGGTGCGCCAAGACGAACCGGAACGCGAACCTGAGCCGCCGGCGGCCGCGGCGCGCCGGGCAGGAACCGGACCCGAGAAGAACAGCCCGGCACCACCCACCATCGCCGCGAACCCCAGAACGCTCATCGCGACGCCCAGCGCCGGAAGGCTCCCGGCGGTGACCGCGCCGGCGACCAACGCACCCAACCCACCCGCGAAGACCACCGCAGCAACAACCCGCCGGTGACGTCGGACCACCCCGCTCACGAGGATCGTCGCCAAAGCGGGGTCATCGCGATGCAAGGAACGCTCAATTTCCTCGAGCTTGCGCCGCTCATACTCCGACAGCGCCATCGGCCCTCCCCTCTCGGGAGCGAACCTTCACAACACACTCATCGTAGGCCCGAGCACCAGCCACCCACCGCGGACGTCGGGCACCCACCCTGCAGGACGGACGAGCGGCGAGAAAGCCCACTGCTAAACAGAGTGTCGAACGGGGCGGTCGAAAACCCGGCCCAAGGTCGGTTTGCCGGGTTCAGCCAAGGCCAGCACACCGCTCGGTTTTGCGGACGAGAACTGCTCCCCGGAACCGCCGATCCACGTACGTTGGTGATGACCGACGCGGCGGGATTTCGATGCCCGGAAGCGAGGTGCCAGATGATGCGTGAGGCGTTCCACGCGCAGCTGGACGCCCTGGCCGAGCACAGCGGGTCGATGTGCATGGTGACCGGCGCCCTGCTGGAGCAGGCGACCCGGTCGGCGTGCCAGACCGACCCGGCGGCCGCCGATTGGGTGGTCGCCGGCGCCGTCGAGTTGGACCGGCAACGCGGGCACGCCGAAGAGCTGGTGGTCCGGTTGCTGGCCCTGCAGGCGCCGGTCGCCACCGACCTGCGACGAGTGGTCTCGGCGCTGTGGATCGTCGGCGACGTGCACCGGATGGGGATGCTGGCCATCCACGTCGCGCAGGCCACCCTGCGCCGCTACCCGGAACCGGTGCTGCCGGTCACCATCCGACCGGTGTTCACCCGGATGGGCCAGATCGGTGAACAGCTGGCCGGACAGGCCGCCGCCGCGCTGCGCTCGCGTGATGTCGCCCTCGCCCAGGCAGTGTCCGCCCGGAACCCGGAAATGGACCGGCTCCACCGGGAATTACTGGCCGCTACGCTCGACCCGTCCTGGCCGTACGGGGTGGCCGCGGCGATCGACGTCTGTCTGCTCGGCCGGTTCTACGACCGGTTCGCCGACCACGCCGCCGCCGTCACGGACAGAGTCATCTACCAGGTCACCGGCCACCCCAGGCATGCCGACACCGCATGACCCGGGACGCCCCGAGCGGTACCGCGCGCCCAACGCACCCCGGCCTGCCTCGCGCTGGCACCGAGAATGCCTACGCTGAATGACTCTTCCATGGTTTGTGGGACAGACCCAAGTCGTTCCTGCGACAGTCAGGGGCGCCTCCTCAGTCCGCAGGGGGCCTGTCGAGGACTTGTCGGCGCCAATTCTGCGCAGGTTGTGTTAACGGCGCGGCTGATGTCCCCACCTCTTGCCATGCACGGACGCTCGGAGGAGCGTGGACCGCGACCGGTGGTGTCAACCGGGCGCCACCCGACACCGAAGGGGGGTGGGATCGTGTACGCACGTTCCACCACGGTCCTGGCGAAGAAGCGGGAGTCCATCGACGTGGGAATCGCGCACATCCGCGACGTGGCGCTGCCCGCACTGCAGCGGATGGACGGATTCATCGGCCTGTCCCTGCTGGTCGACCGCGACTCCGGCCGCTGCGTCGCGACCAGCTCGTGGGAATCCAAGGCCGCGATGCGGGCACCCGCCGGGCCGGTCGGCGTCATTCGTGACCGGGCGGTGGAAATCCTCGGCGGCACCATGATCGTCGGGGAGTGGGAGATCCTCGTCATGCACCGCGACCACCCGTCACGCCCTGGTGCCTGCGCCCGCGGCAGCTGGCTGCGGATGGCTCCCGCGGCCATCGACCACGCCGTCGATGTCTACAAAATGGTCTCGATCCCGGCCATGGAAGCGCTGGACGGCTTCTGTTCGGCCAGCCTGCTCGTCGACCGCGCCTCCGGTAGCGCCATGTCCACGGAGACCTACGACAGCCGCGAGGCCCTGCACCGCAACCGGGAGCAGGCCGACGCCATCCAGTCCGCGGGCAACCAGGAGACCGGCGCCCAGATCCGCGAGGCGTGCGAGTTCGAACTGGCGATTGCCCACCTTCGAGTACCCGAAATAGCCTGAGAAACCACCTATTCGGCCCGGGGAGCAAACCGCAGATCGCCCGGCCATCGGTCCGGTGACCGTGCCCGAACCCCCTTCCGCCGTGCACCCCTCGCGTCGGTGCCGTTCTCCCGGCCGCGGTGGCGGGTTGTCATGCGTCGGGCAGATGCCGGCCTGCGCTCGGACGGTGGTCACCGTCGGGGATCAAATGCCCGGCCGTCGAAAGCGACGGCCGGGCCGCGTCACAAACTTCGGACGCCGGATGTCCGTTTCACGGCGCCGTGATTGCCGTTCACGTCGTCGACGACGGGCCACGGCCCGGCCTCACCCGGGTGCATGCAGCAAGTGGATCGGATCGGTCCCTCACACCCCGGCCGGGGCCGCTGTTTGGGTCTGCTGCAGCGCCGCGGTGGCCGCTGCTCCGCGGGCGGCCATGCAGGGCTTGGCCAGCAGGTATCCGCCGATCAGGCGGCCAGCCCACAGCGGGATCGAGTAGAGGGCGATGCGGTTGTCCGGGTCGACGCCAGGATTCGGCGACGTCCAGGGCACTCGCGCGAAATCAGCGCTGCAGTCGATCGCCGATCTTCGCTCAAACGGATCCGATACGTGTCAGGCGGTGGCCCAGCCGTGTCGGCGGGAGATCCGCGGGGCGCCGGTCTCCCGCGGTCGCGCGCCAGCGCAGCGGATGAACCTCGAACAGGTGCCAGACGGCGGCCGCATCCGCGGCCTCCCGGGTATCCCACTCCTGACGCTCCGAGCAGAACTGGCACGTGAACGCAACGGACTCCATCAATGGTTCCTCCTCGAGACGCCTGAGCGCTCCACCTGGCACCACCGGATGACACCCTTGATCACGCGGCGGAAGACCCGGCGGCCGGTTAACCGGCAGTGCTGTGCTCTCCTGGCGGCTGCCGATCCGAGGTCACGCGCTGGGGTACGCCACCGGTGAAATGCATCCCCCGTACATGGCCACCCGGGGTCCGGGGGTGACACACAACCGACCATGCGCGGGCCTGGACCCGCGGTCGTCTCGGCCACTGTACCCACGGCACATCAGACCCGACCGGGCCGCCGACACGGTGGGGACGACGCTGGGGTCAGGCGCAATCAATGCAGATCGTCTGTCCGCCCGGTGGTGGAGGCGATGCGGCTGCGGTGCTGGACCAGGAAACAGGACGCGCAGGTGAACTCGTCGGCCTGTTTCGGGATCACCGGCATCGTCAGTTCCTCCCCGGACAGATCCGCGCCGGGCAGTTCCACGCCCTCCGCGGTGTCGCCCTCGTCGAGGTCGACGTCCGGGGACTGCGCGTCCTTCCGGGCCGTGGTGAGCGCGTCCAACGACTCGGCGTCGGCGTCCTCGACGGTGCTGCGGCGGGGCGCGTCGTAATCGGTTGTTGTTGCCATCAATGGACTCCCAGAGGTTTTCCAGCGTCCGTGGCCTCGGCTCAGCTGCCAAGCCTGGTGACGCTTGGATCAGTAACGCGGATGCCGCCCGATTTGTGCCCGCCGGCCAGCGTTCTGCCCAAGATGTGATCGGGGACACTCTCCGGCGCGATCGACGCCGTCCAGCGGTCCCGACGGCCCCAGCACGGCCGGGTTGCGGTCCCGGCCGGGTGCTGGAGCACCGCCCCGGCATGGGACGGGTGTCATCGACTCTCTCCCTGACAAGGAACTCCCAGCACTGCCGGTCCGGTTGGAGATCCGTCGGCGTGTCGAAACCCGATGGTCACCCGCTTTTCGAGCGGGTAATTCGGGTGGTATGGAATTCCGCGGCGGCGGACAATCAGCCGCGGGTCGGGTCATTTCGTTTCTGGGGGTGCGGGCAATGGGGTACACGGTGCTGCGCGGGTCGTTCGTCATCCGGTACCCGGACCTGCCGCGGCAGGGACCGCAACCCGACGGGGACACGGTGAAGTTCCAACCGGACACCCCCGCCCTGGTGGACACCCTGCCGCGGCGTTCCGGCCGGCCGGCGCAGATCAACTCCCGCGGGATCTCGGTCCGGTTGGAAGCGATCGACGCGTTGGAAACCCACTTCGACAACGACCACCAGGAACTCGCCGGCGCCATCGCCGCCCGCGACGCGCTGCTCGCCCAGCTCGGGTTCACCGGCGTCACGTTCTTCCCCGACGCCCCGAACAACGTCGACCACACCGACCAGGACTCGGTCCGCGGTCATGTGCTGTCCAACGGCATCGACGCCAACGGCCGGATGATCGGGTTCATCTACCCCGGCGACCCCGCCGAACCCGACGGCGCCCAGGTGTTCCTGGACAACCCACGGGTCGACACCTCCCTCAACGCCACCCTGCTCACCGCCGGACTGGTGTACCCGGCGTTCTACGACACCCTGCCCGCGGACCTCCGCGCCCACCTCGCCGACGTCTCCCGCGCGGCCCGTACCGCCGGCGCCGGGATCCGAGCCCGGTCCACCGCCGACCCCAACGGTGCAGCGACGATCCCCGATCTCGCCGCGCTTGGAGGAGTTGGTGATCTGGCCCAAACTGTTCCGCCGCATCGTCCCTACCTCGCGGCCGGGTTCACCGACTTCGACGGCTTCGACACCTGGCTCCGCGCGGACCCAGTGAACCGCGACGACGCGCTGCTACTGCTGGCCGACCCACCCCGGCCCGGGAACCTGCACGACGTCATCACCGCCACCGGGCACACCGTCCAGCTCACCGTGTGGCCCGAAGAGTTCGTCATCGCCCCGGACCCCGCCCCACCCGGCACGAACACCGGACCCCACCCGCACGCCGCCGGCGACGTGGTCATCCTCGCCGCGCTGCCCGACCCCGCCGGCGTCGACCGCGGCCACGAAACCGTCACCCTGATCAACACCACCAACACCGGTATCGACCTGGCCGGGTGGCACCTGGCCGACGCCGCCGGCGGCACCCATGCCCTCACCGGCACCGTTGCCGGCGGCGCGGTCAGCCAGGTCACCCCTGGCGGCGGACTGACACTGGGCAACAAGGGCGACACCCTCATCCTGTCCGACGCCGACGGCGCGACCATCGACACCGTCACCTACACCGCCGGCACCGCCACCCCGGCCGCACGATCTGTTTCGGCCGCCCCTGAACCACGATGGCACGCCGCCCGCGGCAGGGCCGTGACCGGCACCGGGCGGCGACCGTCTGTCGCCCGACACCGCCGACTACCCTGATCACCGCCCGCGCACCACCCGGTGAACGGTCGACAATTGGAGAGCACCATGGCTGAAGGCACCGTCAAATGGTTCAACGCGGAGAAGGGATTCGGCTTCATCACCCCCGACGGCGGCGGCCCCGACGTGTTCGTCCACTTCTCGGCGATCACCGGCACCGGTTACCGCTCCCTGGAGGAGAACCAGAAAGTCACCTACACCGTCAGCCAGGGCGCCAAGGGACCGCAAGCATCGGACGTCTCCGCCGTCTGACCTAGACCCGGCGTAACGGCGTCACGCCATTGATGTCTCCAAGATGGCAGCGAGTACCAGGCGCCTGCCTATCGGTAGCGGTACTCGGTATCTCGATCGCGGTAGCGCGTCGACGAGACGCCTGACCTGTACTCCACGAACCGTGGTCGGGCTCAATGTCGAGCCACCGTATTGCCATCAACCTTTCCACCATCACCGTAGTTTGACGGTTTGACCTGACCGGATGCTTCCTGTCAGATGCATGAATCTTGCACTATACGGGATACCGTTTCTTCGCCGGCCGGTCTCGTTCGGGGCTGAGAGTTCTGCTGTCATCGGTCCGTCTAAGCAGTTCGTCGGTGCTATTCCGCAGGTTCTGATAACCGTCGTTACCGGTAACGCCCCCTGGCAGATCTGTTGTCTCGCAGTCGATGACGACGGCGCGGCGGGGTTGCAGCATGGTGCGGGCCGAGTGGACGGCCTGGTCGGAGCGGCGGAGCCAGGCGGGCGCGTCGGCGGTGGTGATCATCGGGTGTCCCTCCCCCGGCAGGGTGCGTGCTGCGGTGCGGGCTTCAGTACAGCCGACCACACCGACACCCACGGCTATGCGCCGCTATTCTGGCGCTTAAAAGAATCGAAACCGTTTGACCTCGCCGCAACTACCCGCCGGCTCCAAACCCCGCAAAACTATGCAAGTTGCCCTGAACACCACACCAACCCGCTCAACAGGGCAGTCTTTGCCACGGACGACGCTGAGCCTAAATCCACCGCGCAGGTGCCAGTTGATCTTGGAATCCGGTAATTGATCTTGCAGTGGCGGGGCCGACCGAGACCCGCTCACTACCTAGCGGGAGTTTCCTGGATAAGTTGATCATGGTCGATCCGGGAGATCACGAAAAGTACCTCTGATCTGGGGCAACACGGCGTGTCGGCCGAACTTTCATGTCCGAATAGTGTATGACCTAAAGCATGGGAAGTTTGTACAAGAAGGTCATCAACGGGAAGCCGTACTTCTATCTGCGGGAGATGGCCCGGGTGGACGGCAAACCGAAGATGGTGTCCGAGCGGTATCTGGGCTCGGCGGCGGACATCGTCGCGGCGATGGACCGTGCCGAGGCGGGGATGGTCCCGGACCGGACGCGGCATCTGCGGTTCGGTGACGTGGCCGCGGTGTGGTCGTTGTTGACGGACCTGGGCGTGGCCGAGGTGATCGATGACGTCATCGGGGCGCGCCGCTCGGACGCGGGCGCGTCGGTGGGCACGTATCTGGCGTTGGCCGCGTTGGGTCGACTCGTGGAGCCGGGTTCCAAACGGGGTTTCGCCGACTTCTGGGCCGGCACGGCCGCCGACCGGTTCACCAGGATCGGCGCGAAGGTCCTTGATCACCGCAAGTTCTGGGATGCCATGCACGCCGTTGATGCTGATGCATTGCAGGACATCTCGGCCCGGTTGGCGACCAGGATGATCACAATGTTCGACCTGGACGTGTCCAGTGTCGCGTTGGACATGACGAACTTCGCGACCTACATCGACACCACCAACCCCAGGGCGCCGATCGCGCAGCGCGGGAAGGCGAAACAGAAGCGCACCGATCTGCGCCTGGTCGGGTTGGGGATGGTCGTCACCCGGGCCGGTGGGATCCCGCTGGTCTGGCACGCCTATCCCGGGAACCGGCCAGACGTGACCCAGTTCCCGACCCTGATCGAGCACCTCAAACAGCGGTACACCCACCTCGCCGACAGCGCCGCCGATACCGATGGTGCAGCAGTCACCGACTGGCCATCAATGACCGTGGTGTTCGACGCCGGGCAGAACTCCACCGCCAACTTCGATCACCTCACCGACTCGGGACTGCACTACGTGGGGTCGGTGCCGCCCAGCGACTGCCCCGACCTGCTCGCCCTACCCGCATCCCGCCGCATCCCGGTCGACAAAACCCGCTACCCCGGCCTCACCGCGATCGACACCCACCGCGACGTCTACGGCCAACACCGGCGGGTCGTGCTCACCCACTCGCAGACCCTGCACGAGGACCAGGCCCGGTCCTTCACCGACACCACCCTGGCCAAGGTCGGTCGGCAACTCGACGACCTCGCCGCCACCCTGGCCCGCGGGAAAACCCGCCGCACCCACGAGCAACTCACCACCGAAATCCAGACAATCACCCACAGTCCCTGGGTCCATGCCGTCATCGACTGGGAACTCACCATCGGCGAGACCGCAAAGGATCGGCAACTGTCCTGGACCGTGAACGACACCAAACGAGAAGCGTTGGAAAACAACGTGTTCGGTAAACGCATCCTGATCACCGACCACGACGACTGGCCCGTCGCCGACGTCGTCGGCGGTTACCGCTCCCAATCAGAAATCGAATTCGGCTTCCGGCAACTCAAAGATCCCCACGAGGTGTCGTTCTCCCCGATGTACCACTGGACCGACCACAACATCGCCGTCCACACCTTCACCTGCGTCCTGGCCCTGCAACTGGCCCACCTCCTGCGGCTCAAAGGCCGCCGCGCCGGCCACGACCTGTCCGTCAAAGCCCTCCTGGACACCCTCAGCGGGATCGGCGAAACCGTGCTGATCTACCCGTCCACCGGCGGACGACCCAAAGCCCGCCGGATGACCACCGACATGAGCACCGACCAACGGACCCTGTACGACCTGTTCAACCTCCACCGATGGACCCCACAACCCACCACTTAGGTCATACGGACAACTGTCCGCGATACCAACCGGGTCTGTCAAGTTAATGGTGTAACTGGATTTGGGTTACTTGTTGCTGCCGGCGGACAGGCGTCCGTCGAAGGTGATCTCGAAGGCGTTCAGGGCTGCCTTCCACCGGTTTGACCAGCGTTGCTTGCCTTTCCCGGTCGGGTCCAGGCTCATCACTGCCAGGTAGACGCATTTCATTGCGGCTTGCTCGTTCGGGAAGTGGCCGCGGGCGTTCACCGCCCGACGGATGCGGGCGTTGACGCTCTCGATGGCGTTCGTGGTCGAGATGACGGTGCGGATATGGGTGTCGAACTGCAGGAACGGCACGAACTCCGACCAGGCGTTGGTCCACAACCGCACGATCGCCGGGTACTTGGATTCCCACACGTCGCTGAACTCGGCGAACCGGTCCAACGCGGCCGCTTCCGACGGCGCGGTGTAGATCGGTTTGAGGTCCCTGGCGATCGCCGCCCAGTCCCGGCGGGAGGCGTACTTGAAGGAGTTCCGCAGCAGGTGCACGACGCAGGTCTGCACGATCGTCTGTGGCCACACCGCGGCGACCGCGTCGGGCAGTCCGGTCAGGCCGTCGCAGACCACGATCAGGCAGTCCTTGGTGCCGCGGTTCTTGATCTCGGTCAATACCCGCAGCCAGTACTTCGCGCCCTCGCCGTCGCCGTGTTCACCGGCCCACAGGCCCAGGATGTCGCGGGTGCCGTCCACGGTGACCGCCAACGCCACGTAGATCGGCCGGTTCACCACCTGCCCGTCACGGATCTTGACGTTGATCGCGTCGATGAACAACACCGGATACACCGGGTCCAATGGTCGGCTCTGCCATTCGGCCATCCCGTCCATGACCCGGTCGGTGATCGTCGAGATCGTCTGCTTGGACACCTCCGCCCCGTACACCTCGGCCAGGTGCGCGGCGATCTCACCGTGGGTCAATCCCTTGGCGGACAACGAGATCACCAAGTCGTCCACCCCGGTCAGCCGGCGTTGCCGCTTTGCCACGATCCGCGGCGCGAACGAGCCGTCACGGTCCCTGGGAACCTCGATCCGCACCGGACCGGCCTCGGTCAGCAACGTCTTGGGTCGCCGGCCGTTGCGGGAGTTCCCGCCGTCGCGACCGACCGGGTCGTGCTTGCCGTAGCCCAGGTGATTGTCCATCTCCCCTTCCAGGGAGGACTCCACCACCAGTTTCGTCAACCGGCCCAGCAACCCGCCCTCACCGGTCAGCCGCAGCCCCTCGGCCCGCGCCCGGTCCGAGAGCTGCCGCAGCAGCTGCTCATCCACGGCATCAACGGCAGGCTCGTCCGCTGCCGAACTCACATCCACCACATCAGTCACGGGTGTCTCCTCCACCTCAGGAGTTACACCGAAAACCGTACAGTCCATTAACGACAACCCTGATGCGATGAAGGAGCGGGGCCTCCGCTCCTCGTGGGACTCCGCAGTGGGTTGGGTTGACACTGGCGGTGCTCACGTCCGTTTCGACGAAGGAGGCCCCTTGTGAGTGAATGCTATTCGGGTCAGCAGTTCGTGGGAATCGATCTGCATCGACGACGTTCGGTGATTGTCCGGACGACCGCGGCGGGTGATCAGCTGGAGTGCATCCGGATCAGCAACGACGTTGATCGGTTGTCCACGGTGATGGCCCGGGCCGGCGAGGCACCGGAGGTGGTGCTCGAGGCGACGTACGGCTGGTACTGGGCGGTCGACGCGTTGCAGGACCTCGGCGCGCACGTGCACTTGGCGCATCCATTGGGCGTCAAGGCATTTGAGTACCGACGGGTGAAGAACGATGAACGAGATGCCGCCGACCTTGCCGACCTGCTGCGGATGGGGCGCCTTCCCGAGGCGTGGATCGCCCCGCCCGCGACCCGGGAGCTGCGGGAGCTGGTCCGGCATCGGGCCAAGCTCGTCGGGATCCGCAGCAACTGCAAGGCCCAGATCCACGCCGTGCTGGCCAAGTGCGGCATCCAGGTGTCGATGACCGACCTGTTCGGTCTGGCCGGCACCGACCTGCTGGACCGGCTCGAGCTGCCCAAGCCGTATGCGGCGCGGATCGCCTCGCTACGGCGGGTCATCGGCACACTGGATTTCGAGATCGACGCGTTCGCCGGGCAGGTCCGGGGCCGGTTGGCCCGCGATCCCGGGTTCGTGGCGGTGCAGGGCATCCCCGGGATCGGCCCGATCCTGGGGGCGGTGTTCGTCGCCGAGATCGGTGATGTGCATCGGTTCGCGCGGGCCGAGGAGCTGACCTGCTGGGCCGGGTTGACGCCCAAGCACCACGAGTCCGACAAACACGTGCACCGCGGCCGGATCACCAAACAAGGTTCCCGGCTGGTTCGCTGGGCCGCGATCGAGTCCGTGCAGATCCTGCCCAAAACCAGTGCAATTGGGCGGATCCGGGACCGGGTCGGGGATCGGCGGGGCCGCAACATCGGGGTGGTCGCGGCCGCCCGCCGCCAACTCGAATTCGTCTTCTACGCCCTGCGCGACCACCGGGTCCGCGCACTGCAGGGCACCAGACCGGTGGCGGCATGAAACCCCGGCCGTCACCCGAACAGCTGGCCGGTGCGGGTCGTGCAGGTCATGACCCCCACCCGTGGCGTGGTCGCTCCCTCTGATTGACCCCACCGGCCAGCAAGGCACCGCGCACCCCAATCATGCCGCCGACCTGCGCGGCGAAGGGATGACGAGCAGCCCGTTCGACGGCTGCGATCGCCGGGAACCTCCGGCATTGATGAGAGCAACGCCCCCCTACCCGTCGACACGATCAGAGGCCCCCCGGCACCCGAAACCCTTTCCCCGTTGCCAACACGCTGCGCCGAACGGCGCCGGCGTCAAGGCCCTCCGGCCGCTCCCGCGGTCGGGCTACGCCCGAGCCTTGACCCCGACGCCTGAATTCGGCGTACCCGGCACCTACGGAGAAAGGCAAAAGAAAGGCCTTACCCCTTGACCGGCCCCGTTCCTTCAGGGATGACCTGCATCAAGCTCGCCGGATAGGGTATGGCCATATCCCTGCCGGATACCCGATGAGCGCTCCCTAAGGCCATACGCTAGACCGATAGGATATTGCTGACTATTTGTCCTGTTTGTTCCGCCATGTATCCGCCGAATGCGGGTTGAAAATAGGCCAGCCGCAGCTCCCCCAGTCCCCCGGTAACCCGGACGACATCCGCGGAGTTGCACGCCAAAACACCACCGGACGATCCATCCGAAACAGTCAAAAGGGCGCTCCCTGAGTTACAGCAAGGAGACAGAACATCAGCTCGATCCGCGGGTGACATTCCGCCGCGTGGTTCAGGATGGCCACTCGACTGGCGCGAGGTGGATGAGGCCGGCCGCGGGTCAGGGCGATGACATGTTCGAGCTCGACTGCGCGATCGGCGACCACGAGCACTGCCCTGCGGGGTGGTCCAGGTGGTCGCCGGTTATGCCGAGGTCTCCCCTCCCCCAGTCGCGGAGGGGTATGTTGACCGTCCCTCTGGATGACGACCACCGGGGTGTGCACCGTCAACGGGGTTGCTGACGGTCGGCGATCGTCGATCCGGGATTTGATCTTGGTGGTCGGCACCGTCAGTGTGACGGGCATCTGAACATAGACAACGGCCCTCCCGCTGTATGTCCGGGAAGACCGCCGCGGGAGGGCCGTGCTAGATGCACGGAGGCACCCGTTGGTCACGGTAGAGGCAGATCAGGTTCGGGTCGAGTCACGGCTGACGGCCGGGGAGGTGGGTTGCCCGGGTTGTCAGGGGGTGTCGCTCCGTGGGGGTGGGCCCGGCCGCGTCGGGTGCGTGGGGTCGGCTCGCTGCGGCCGCGGCGGGCCCGGTGCGGTGGGTGTCTGGTCACGCACGTGTTGTTGCCGGTCACGGTGCTGCTGCGGCGGGCGGACGCCGTGGAGGTGATCGGCGCCGCGTTGACGGCGCGGGCGGCCGGCCTTGGTCACCGGCGGATCGCGGTGTGGCTGGGTGTGCCGGCGGGCACGGTCCGCGGCTGGTTGCGGCGGTGGGCCGCCCGGTTGGAGGTGGTCCGGGTGCATTTCATGGT
Source organism: uncultured Actinomycetota bacterium (assembly GCA_963709895.1). Taxonomy (GTDB): domain Bacteria; phylum Actinomycetota; class Actinomycetes; order Mycobacteriales; family Nakamurellaceae; genus Nakamurella. The sequence goes on from CAVPYD010000034.1 coordinate 22,971, forward strand.
GGTGGCCCGGCTGGCCGGGGTGGACCGGGCGGTGCCGAAAGCGCTCGGCGTCGCCGTGGCGGGACGTCCTCGCGGCGGTGGGCGCGGCGACGGCGGCGGTGACCGCCCGGTTCGGGACGTCCGGGGTGATCGGCCCGGTGACGGCGTGGCAGGTCGCGTCGGCGTCCAGTGGCGGTCGGCTTCTCTCACCCGGGTGGCCGGTGGGTTCGGTGGGTGCCGGTGCCAACACGAGTTGCCCCTGACGGCGGGGCCGTTGTCCTGGATTGTCGCGAGGGTCATTGCCCGGCAACACCTGTCGGGTGATCCTTCCGACGACGAATAGGGGTCAGTGCTGTGGTGAACGCCTTCGATGAGGACGCGGTGAAACGCCGGCAACGGGCGCAGCAGGTCGCGTTGTTCCGGTATCAGCTGATCTGCCCGGCGCTGGAACCGGGGTTGTCGACGAAGCAACGCGGCAAAGTCGTCCGCGGCTATCGCCGGCCGAGTCCCATGACGGACCGTTCGGCGGGCAGGTCCGCTACTCGCGGGACACGTTGGACAGGTGGATCCGCCGGTATCGGGCGCGGTGGGTTCGATGCGTTGTCCCCGTCGATCCGGCAGCCAGGGGCCCGCATCGACGGGCAGGTGTTCGACCTGGCCGCGGCGTTGAAGCGGGAGAACCCGGGCCGGACCGCCGCGCAGGTGATGCGGATCCTGCGGGCGTCGACGGGGTGGGCGCCGTCGGAATCGACGCTGCTGCGGCACTTCCACCGCTTGGAGTTGATGGGCCCGGCCGCCGGGCAGGCGGTGGTGTTCGGCCGGTTCGAGGCCGACGCACCGAACGAGCGGTGGGTCGGCGACGCCCTGCACGGACCGAAGGTCGCCGGCCGGAAGGTCTACCTGTTCGCTTTCCTGGACGACCACAGCAGGCTCGCGGTCGGGTACCGGTTCGGGTTCGCCGAGGACACCGTCCGCCTGGCCGCCGCGCTGGAACCCGCGCTGGCCGCTCGCGGTGTCCCCGGATCCGCATATGTCGACAACGGAAGTGCTTTCGTTGACGAGTGGCTGCTCCGGGCGTGCGGGAAACTCGGGATCCGGCTGGTCCACAGCACCCCGCACCGACCCCGCTTAACCGGCTAATCAGTTAGAGCGCAGGGGATCCGACACGCCGGGAGGGTGGGGTTCTTGCGTTCGTTGTGAGACTTCTGGCATACCTGCATCTCATGACTGAGCGGCAGGCAGCGGCCCTGCGGGCGGTGCAGCGGGGCGGGCGGTGGCACCTGGACGGTGCCGGCCCGGCGGATCTGCAGGTGATCAACGAGTTCCTGGGGTATGTCGCTGATCGGGGTTACTCGCCGCGGACGGAACGGGCGTACGCGTTCGACCTGTTGGCGTTCGCCCGGTGGTTGGTCGATCAGGACTTGACGGTCGGCGAGGTGACAACGGATGCGTTGCTGCGGTTCTTGACGTTCTGCCGTGCCATGGTGCTGCCCGGTCAGGCAGGTGGGAACGTGGTCCCGTTGCGGACCGGCCGGTCGACCGGGTATGCCCCGTCGACGATCAACCGGCGGATGGCGGCGATCTCGGGGTTGTTCGATTTCCGGGCGATGCGGGATCCGGCGCTGGTGAACCCGGTGCCGAGGTCGGCGGCGGCCCGCCGATCCAGCACGGCGCAGCGGGGCGGATTGCTGGCGCACCTGGACCGCCCGAAGTCACGGTCCCGGCTGCGGGTGCGGGAACCGCGGCGGTTGCCGCGCGGCCTGGACCGGGCCGAGACCGCAGCGTTGCTGGGGAGTTTCCGCTCGGACCGGGACCGGGCGATCGCCGGGTTGATGTTGTTCTCCGGGTTGCGGTCGGCCGAGGTGTTGACCTTGCAGGTGCGGGATGTGGACATTCCCCGGCGGTGGGTCCGGGTCGTGGGCAAGGGTGACAAGGAACGCACTGTGCCGTTGGATGTCGACGTCGCCAGGTTGGTGCAAACCTACCTGTTGGCCGAGCGACCGGAATCAACCAGCACCACATTGTTTCTGGTGGCCAAGGGGTCTCATCGTGGACAACCGCTGACCCCTGCCGGGTTGCGCACCGTGTTCCGGTATCACCGGGCCGTCGCCGGGGTGCCGGCCGGTCATCCACACGCACTGCGGCACTCGTTCGGCACAGCCCTGGCCGAGGCCGGTGTTGACCTCGCGGTGCTGCAGGCGCTGATGGGTCACGACCGGGTCGATTCCTCCGCCGCCTACATCCATCTCGCACCGACTCACGTGAGGGCTTCCTATGATGCTGCCCGCGCTCGGCAACGCGCCGACCTGTGATCCCGTCCAACGATCCGGTCTATATGCGGCCTATCTGGCGGCGTTGGCCGAGCGTGGTGCGGGGAACACCGCGTTCCGCTCGGCCGCGCGGTCGTTCCTGGCCCGCTGGCCGGACCCGGCGGACTGGGCGTGCGAGCCGTTGCCGGTGCGACTGTCCGCGGGGTCGGGTACTCGGCCGTTCCTGAACTTCCTGATGCTCGCCGGGTTCCTGCAGCCCGGCTATGACTATCTGCTGGAACGGAAACTGCCCTCGGTGCTGCGGGAGTCCAAATTTCACCCGATCGGCGCCGACCTGGACCGGTTCCTGGCCGCTGCCGCCGAGCTCGGATTCACCCCTCGATTGACGGCGGCGATGGCCAGCCAGGTCACGATGCGGGTACTGATCCAGACCGGAAGGTCGCTCGGTGAGCTGACCGAGACCGACCTCGTCGAGTTCGCCACCGCGGTCGGCCGCCGCGAAACGGTTCACGGGCGCTCGTTCAAGCACTACCGCGTGTCGTTGCACGAGGCCCGAACCGTGCTCTACCACCTGGGTGCACCGGTGACCGCGGCGGTGAAAAACACCACGCATCTGCGGTGGCCGTGGGAGCGTCACTTCCTCGACATGCCAACCGGTGTCGCCAGATCGCTGGTGGCCTATCTGGAGTGCGCGGCGGGCACCAGGGCCCGTTCCACCGTGCTGGGCATCGCCGGCCGCTTGTCGTATTTCGGCAAGTTGATCATTGCCATCGACCCGACACTGACCACGCTGGCCGAACTGGACCGTCAACGCCACCTCGAGCCCTACCTGGCGGCGGTCGCCGCGGCCCGGCACCCGCACACCGGCGCGCCGCTGTCCGCGTCGGAACGGCGCAGCCGGATCCTCACCGTCGGCCGGATGATCGACGACATCAATGAGTGGGGATGGGTCGAGGCACCCGGCCGACGGCTGGTCTTCCCCCGCGACGTTCCCCGGCTGCCGCGCGCGTTGCCCCGTTACCTGCCCGCGGACGCCGACCGACGGCTGACCGCCGCGCTCCGCGAATCGGACAACCGGCTCCGCGCCGACGCCCTGCTGCTGGCCCGGGCGACCGGTGTGCGGATCGGGGAACTGATCGATCTGGAATTGGATTGCGTGCACGAGGTCCCCGGCGCGGGGGCCTGGCTGAAGGTGCCGTTGGGCAAGCTGGACACTGAACGGATGGTGCCGCTGGACCCCGAGACGGTCGAACTGATCGACCGGATCGTGGAGCACCGTTCCCCCGGCCGGCCAGTGCGCAACATCCGTACCGGCCGGCTCGCCGATTTCCTGCTCACCCACCAAGGGCGCCGGGTCTCCAAGGATGTGCTCCGTGACGAGTTGACCAGCGCCGCCGCGCGAGCCGGCCTCGGCCAGGTCACACCCCATCAACTCAGACATACCTTCGCGACAGCCCTTGTCAATTCAGGGGTTTCGTTGCAATCACTGATGGCCATGCTCGGACATGTCTCGGCCGAGATGAGCCTTCGCTACGGCCGGCTGTTCGATACCACCGTGCGCGCCGAGTACGAACGAGCCCTCACCCAGGCCAAGGCCCAGCTCGGCGCGATGCCGCCACCCACCCCGACCCGCCAGCGGTCCCTGCCGCTGCTGCCGGCCGACAAGGATTGGCGGGAAGCGCCCGGTGTCAAGGCCCGTCTCGCCGGCGGGTACTGCGTCCGCGCCCCCGCACAGGGCGCATGCCCCTACGCCAACATCTGCGAGCACTGCCCGAGCTTCCACACCGACACCACCTCCAGGCCGATCCTGGCCGCGCAACGCGCCGACACCGCCGTCCTTGCCACCGACGCCGAACACCGCGGCTGGACCGAGGAAGCGGCCCGTCACCACGCGCTGATCGCCCGCCTCGATGTGCTACTCGGCGCCGACGACACCGCCCAGACCGGATGAACAACAACCCGCCCGACACTCCGCAACCGGCCGACTACGTCATCCGCGTCGAAAAGGCCTGCGCCCAACTCGCCACCGACGGCAAACCCATCACCGCAGACGCCGTCGCCGCCCTCGCCGGCATCGGCCGGGCCACCCTTTACCGGCGCCCCGAACTCCGCGCCCTGATCGAGGAGCACCGCCAACAGGCCCGAGAATCGCTCACCCTCACCGGGCTGGCCGTCCAGATCGACCAGCTCCGCGACTCGCTCGAAGCCATCGCCGGCAACGTCCGCCGCCACGAAGAACAACTCCGCCGCCTGAACAAACAACAACGCAGCAACTGACCAACCCAGCAAACGCACTCCACCACAGGGCCCAACCCTGACCCCGGATTAGCCGGATAACCCCAAGGCCGCGGAAAAATAGAAAGATTCTGGCGCACGGTGAACGATCAGTTCCTCGTCGAGGTTCAGGACTCCACCGCGGAAGAGGTTGCAGCGAAAGGCATGTCACCGGCCGCGGCGTTGCTGGAATTGAACGGGTTGTTCACCGCGTGGGTGGAGACCGCCTACCACCATCATGTGCATTCCGAGACCGGGCAGACCCCACTGGCCCGGTGGACGGCCGGGTGGGACCGCGCCGGGCACGGCCCGGTGATGCCCGCGGCGGGGGCGTTGACCGAGGCGTTCCTGTGGTCGGCGCACCGGGTGGTGACCAAGACCGCGACGGTGTCGTTGCACGGCAACACCTATCAGGTCGAACCCGCGCTCGCCGGTCGGCGAGTCGAGTTGGTGTTCTCCCCGTTCAACCTCGAACACATCGAGATCCGCTACCAGGACAAGAGCTACGGGAACGCGTTGCCGCACCACATCACCCGGCACGCGCACCCCAAGGCCCGACCAGAGACACCCGAAACACCGCTGGCACCGGTCACCGGGATCGACTACCTGGCCATGGTCGCCGACACCCACCACCGACGGGTCGCGGCCGACGAGACCATCAACTTCGACGCCCTCTACCCCCAACCCGACCGGCACCAACCCGACACCCTCCGACCAGACGGGCAACTCCCCGGGCAACTCAGCATCGACGACATCCTCGCGTGACCGTCAGCTGATCCCGCCGATATGGGCGAGGCCACGGCATGACCGTCCAACGCCTGCAAGCGCACTACGGGTTCACCAGGATGCCGTTCGGCCGGAACCTGGCACCGGGCATGCTGCACCGCTACACCGGGCACGGGGAAGCGGTCGCCCGGATCTCCTGGTGCGTGGACCAACACGCCCTCGGCGTCATCACCGGCGAGGTCGGCGCCGGGAAAACCGTCGCCGTCCGCGCTGCCACCGCAGGACTGGACACCAGCAGGCACGTGGTCATCTACCTGCCCAACCCCTCCGTCGGGGTCCGCGGCATGCTGCACCACATCGTCTCCGCCCTGGGTCAGGTCCCCAGCTTCTACACCGCAACGTTCGCGCCGCAAGCGGCCGATGCCCTGGCCGCGGAACACGCCGAACGGGGCCGCACCCCCGTCGTCGTGATCGACGAGGCTCACCTGCTGGACAACCAGCAACTGGAAGCGATCCGGATGATGACCAACCATGAGATGGACTCCGGGTCACCGTTCGCGGCGGTGCTGATCGGACAACCCACCCTGCGGCACCGGCTCCGCCTCGGCGTGCTGGCCGCGCTGGACCAACGGATCTCCGTCCGCTACGCGCTGGCCGGGATGACACCCCAGGACACCGCCGGCTACCTCACCCACCACCTCAAGATCGCCGGCCGCGCCGACACCCTGTTCTCCGCCGACGCCGTCACCGTCATCCACAACGCCGCCCGCGGCTACCCCCGCGCCGTGAACAACCTCGCGATCAACGCCCTCACCGCCGCGTTCGCCCGCAAAAGCGCCATCGTCGACGAGAAAGCCGCCCGCATCGCCGTCACCGAAAACGGCGGCGACTGAAACCAAGCAACGTCACCGCACCGACCATCGCGTCACCGCACCGACCAATGCCCCGCCCGGACCAGCCGGGCGGGGCATTCCCACACCCAGCACATCGGCAACACCAACGACGCCATCAACGGCAGAATCAACGACGGTCAAC
>CAVPYD010000035.1:0-31354 GCA_963709895.1 uncultured Actinomycetota bacterium
GATCAGACCGCGGTCCACCTGGACCCGGACACCGGCCCGCCGGGCGATCGCCTCCGCGGTCTGCACCGCGCGGCGCAGCGGGCTGCTGACCACCCGCGCCGGTTCCCGCGCCGCCAGCACGTCGGCGAGCGCCACGACCTCGGCCAGCCCGACCGCATCCAGCTCCGGGTCCAGCCGTCCCCGCAGCCTGTTCTCCGCGTTCAACACGGTCCGGCCGTGCCGCACCAGCAGCACACGGGCATTGTTCGTGACAGGCATCGGCCCACCTCCATTAGAAGGCAGGGACCGTTGGCGAGGACCGCGGATATCGGCGAGCCCCTCCGCCGCATCTATGATGATCACGCTACCGGCCACCCGCAGCTTCCGCAATGCCGCCACTCATCCTGTGCCCCAACGATTTCGATCGTCCACCCATCCGATCGAGGCGGCCTCCGGACACTGGACGGACACCTAGGCCGTGGCGCATGCTGGAACCGGCGAAGGTGCTCGCCCGACCCCACCTCAGGTCCAACCGCCACCCCGGCCGATGGCTCCTCCGATGCACATGAGGCCGCCCGATGACCAACACCGACATCATCGGCCAGGACCCAGCCCAGACCATCCGACACGGGCGCCGCGATGTTCGTCGACGTCGACCGGGCCGTCTACCTCTGCCGCACCGAACCGGACCCCAGTTGCGCGCTGGCGAAAGCCCGCGGATCGCCGGTGTCCCGGTACCTGGCGCTGCGCCGACGACTCGGCACCCTGCGGGCCACCGCGTTCACCCGGCACGTGGACGATTTGCTGAACTACGACCTCGAACTCACCGGACAGGCCTCGATACTGGCCTTCCGCCTCCACGACAAGCACCCTCACCACCGACCGCACCGATTCGGCCCACGCATGACCACGGCTGTCCTTGCAGGAGGCCAGGCGCTGGACCCGGACTGGCGAACGGACAATGCGTTGAGGCTCATATCGCCGGTTCGCCACGCTTCTGCCCGGGTCATTCACGCGGAAACGGTCACGAAATTTTCGGCAATTCATTCTCCGTAGATCCCGAGTGAGAATCCACCGCTGCTGCCCTATCGGAGGCGCCAATAGGGTTCACGCCTGCGATCACGACCGACCAAACGCGACAGCCGACACCCGACAACAAACAACCGAGTTCGTCGCGCCTACATTCAGCGCCAATGCGATGCCGCTAAACTCGACCATCAAACAGATCGTGTGGTTCGAGGCTCGACATCACGCCGCCGTGGGACCCGGGCGTTAAGTTCAGCTCCCCAGAGTCATCCACGAAAAGGAGATCGCGCAGGTGCCGACCTCCGCGGAACACCGTACCCAGCCAAGACTGCGATCACTACCCGCCCGCCTTCTACCCCGGCTCGATCGCCGTGAGGTCGCCGCGGTGTTCGCCGGCGGTGCGGTGGGCACCCTGTTGCGGGCCGCACTGTCGGAGGCGTTCCCCCATTCCCCGACCGGCTGGCCGTGGCCCACCTTCGCGTCAACGTGGTCGCCGCGTTCCTCCTCGGATACTTTGTGACCAGGCTGCAGGAACGCCAGCCGATATCCAGTTACCGCAGGCCCCTGCTGGGCACCGGTGTCTGTGGCGGGCTGTCAACGTTCTCCACCATGCAGGTGGAACTGCTCAAGATGATCGACGCCGGCGCCTACGGGTTGGCGCTGGGCTACGCCGCAGCCAGTGTCGCCGCCGGATACCTGGCGATCCACCTGGCGACCGCCGCGGTGCGCCGTGTCTGGGTTCCCCGATGAACCCGCTGGTGTGGGCCGGAGTCGTTCTCATCGGTGGATGCGGCTCCGTCCTCCGGTTCGTCGTGGACGGCGCGGTCGGCGCCAAGCTCGGACGGGACTTCCCGTTCGGGACCCTGGCGGTCAACGTGAGCGGCGCCATGATCCTCGGACTGCTCACCGGACTGGCTCTAGCAGGCAACGACGCACTGCTCGCCGGGACCGCCGCAGTAGGCTCATACACGACGTTCTCCACGTGGATGCTCGAAACGCAGCGGCTGTCCGAGGAGCGCCAGCACCGCTCGGCCGCACTCAACGTCATCGTCAGCCTGGTGCTCGGAATTGCCGCCGCCGCCCTCGGCCGGCTGATCGGGATGAACCTATGAACGAGGACTGCCTCAAGCTGACGGTGTACTTCGGCGAACGGAAACGCGTCGGCAACCACTTCGTCGCCGACGCCCTGCTGGACCTGTACGGACGCCACGAGATCGCCACCAGCGTCCTACTCCGCGGTGTCGAGGGCTTCGGACTCAAACATCACCTGCGCACCGACAGCTCGCTGTCCCTGTCCGAGGACCTGCCGGCGGTCGCCATCGCGGTCGACACCCGTGAACGCATCGAAGCACTTCTTGACCAGGCCGTCGAGCTGACCCACAGCGGACTGGTCACGTTGGAACGGGCCCGCATGCAGACCGGCGAGATCCAAGCGGTGTCGCTGCCGGCCGAACTCGACGAGGCCACCAAACTCACGGTCTACCTCGGCCGGCAGGAGCGCGTCTACCGAGTGCCGGCCTTCATCGCGGTCTGTGACCTGCTGCACCGACGCGGGATCGCCGGCGCCACAACGTTGCTCGGCGTGGACGGGACTGCGCACGGCGTGCGCGAACGAGCACGTTTCTTCGCCCGTAATGTCGACGTGCCGATGATGGTCATCGCGGTGGGGTCAGGTGAACAGATCAGCCGGGTGCTCCCCGAACTCGGCGGCCTGCTGCGCCGGCCGCTGATCACCCTGGAACGCGGTCCGCATCTGCAAACGCGACGGGCAACTGCTCGAGACCCCGCATCAGCTCCCTGGCAACGACAAGCACGGCCTGGCGCTCTGGCAAAAGCTCATGGTCTACAACTCCGAAGCCGCCCTGCACAACGGGCAACCCATCCACCGGGCCATCACCCGGCAACTACGCGAAACCGGCGCCAGCGGATCCACCACCCTCCGCGGAATCTGGGGCTTCCACGGCGATCACGCGCCGCACGGCGACCGCACGCTGCAACTAGGCCGGCATGTCCCCACGCTCACGATCATCATCGACACGCCGGAACGCATCGCCGAGTCATTCACCATCATCGACGAACTCACCACCGAGCGGGGCCTGGTCACCAGCGAAATGGTCCCCGCCGTGCGTGCCTCCTCACCCGACAATCGACGCGGTGGAATTCGATTGGCGAAATACCGGTTCTGACCCCGACCCGAGTGACCGCTCGCCGCCGGCAGGTGCGCTCGGGACGAAAGCGGTCGATCTGGTGCCGTCCACCGGAACGGCCAACTCATCGATGGACGGGCTGGCCGACGCGTCTCGGCCAGCATCGGTCGAACGCTCTCGTCGGCTCATTGAGCGCCGACAACGGCGGGCCAGCATGGTCCGTCGTGCACGTCGCAGCGCCGCGGTACATCGGTTCCGTGGGTCTGGAAGCCCCGGTTGATCGTCGCATGCACATCCCGAGTCGGTGTCGCTCTCAACGTCCGTGGCCGGTCGTCGTGAGCTGCCGTGGCCACTGACAGACACCTGGCGGACCAGACCAGCCTCAGCCGTGAGCTGCGCATGTTTCGCTTCGCGATGCAGCGTCGGCACAGCGGCCACACCGTCTGGCGGATGACCGCAGCTACCGCTTACGATCTGCAACCGGCTCCTGCTGCATTCGCTGGGGACCAGGCAGCTGGTTCCGGGCCGCCGGGACCAGGAAGGCCACTATCAGGTCCCGCATGCAGCCCAGCCGCCGCTGCGGCTGATCGATCAGCATCGCGCACTGAATCTGTTTCACTCGAGACTGAGCCCCTTGTTGTCTGGGCGGCCTGAACACCCGAGCCCGTCACACTGGAGCATCCCCGGGACGACCTCCGGGGAGATGCTGATCCGGCTTGACCTGGTACCCACGAACGGGAGAAACGTCTCACGATCATCGGGCCGCCCAGAGGCGGCGCAGACTGAGGGGGATGCCAGGAAGGAGCCACCATCTCACCCGCCGATGTCGAGATGTACTTGATCAGCGATCCCCTCTGTAGCTGCGGGTCCACGATCACCGTCCAGCGCCACAAGATGCCCACATGGGTCAAGCCGGCGGACAGTGTCAAGGCATGGTGCACCGATCACCCCGGTGACGGTCACTCGCTGCCGCTGCAGGTCCGGCTCCTGATCGCATCCGAGCGAGGACAACCCCGCTAACACCCGTGCGGGCGCTGACCGGACCCGGTGGGTCATGTACCCATGAGAAAGCCCGCGACTCCTGCACGCTCACCCCGCGGTTCCGATCGCTTCGAAGGCGCCGCGGAGCCGCCGGTGTATCGACATGCGCCGATGCGACGAGACTGCGTGACTGTCGGCGGCGGCAATGAACAGCTGGCAGTTCTTCAAGGCTGACGACACGGCGGAATCGGTGTTGTTCGTTTGACGAGTGGCTTGAGGGATGTCTGAGACCCATCCAACGGGTCATCAGCGAGGTGGCGCCCGGAAAACCGAGTTCGAGATCGATGATCGATCGAGTCCGAGCAAAGGATGCGTTGTCCGGTCACGATCGTGGCACCGAGGTGGGGTACCCGATCAACGGCGCGTTGACGGGGTGCGGCGGCCTTTTGTGGGGCCTGGATTTGTCCTGTCCGATCCTTGACGGGCCCGATACGTTTCGCCCGCGAGCCTGGCTCGGGTCAGACGGTCGATCTCGGGTCCACGGTGGGCTCGCCGACCTCGGGGAGGTTCACCGGGGCCGACCCGGTCGATGGCCGGGCGATGCTCGGGCGGGTCGCGACGTAGTCGCCGGCCAGCAGCGGCGACGAGATGATCATGTCCGCGGTGGCGATGTTCGTGGCCACCGGGATGTTCCACAACGCCGCCAACCGCAGCAGCGCCTTCACGTCGGTGTCATGCGGTTGGGGTTCCAACGGATCCCAGAAGAAGATCATCATGTCGATCTCGCCCTCGGCGATCTTCGCGCCGATCTGCTGGTCCCCGCCCATCGGCCCGGACAGGAACCGGTGCACCTTCAAACCCAGCTCGTATTCCAGCAGCGTGCCGGTGGTGCCGGTCGCGAACAGCTCGTGGTGGCGCAGCGTGTCCACGTTGTACTCGGCCCAGGTCAGCAACTCGACCTTCTTGTTGTCGTGCGCGACCATCGCGATCCGTCGACTCACGCTCATTACGGGGTCTCCTTTACCGAGTTCACCGAGCCCCCGACGTCCGACCTGCTCCCCTCCTGCTGCCCGCGATTGATGGCCGACATCATTCCTCGCATGACCGCCACCACCACAGGCTCCCACCGGCTGCCCAAGATCGCAGCCAGTCTTCGGCCACCGGAGGTCGCGACGCCCCACCGGATGGGGCCCTTGCAAGGGGGCAGCCGAGGATTCGGGTCCACTCCTCACCGACAGATGGGGGGGGTCGGAACGAGGAAGTCAGGTGACGACCCTCGACCGCGACGACGGGTCGTCGAATGCCTGGGGCCGATCAACGCCGACGCAGACCCAGCTGGGCCGCGAATTCTCTGGCCTGTTGACGGGCCCGCGAGTCCGGCGCCGCCGCTTCGGATCTGGCCCTAGCTGCCTCGGCGCGACACTGGAGAGTCATCGCTCGCGGATCCGTTTTCGGCTCTGAAGGGTGCGGGGGGCTTCGGCTGCGAGGTCGGTGAGCCAGGTGACCACGGCCCCGCACCCTGCACCGTCCCACCCGCGGCCGGTCACCGCCGACTTCAGCGCAGGCTCGGTCCAGCCGGCCACGGCGAGCGCCTCGGCCCGTCGTCGCAGCGTTGAGGTGCTCAGCTGCAGCCTCAGCCGGTCGGGGAGCCCGCACCGAAGCACCCCAGCAAGCGCATCGATCTCAGCCGACCGGTACGGCGCGAGGGCATCCGGTCTGACCGGCCACCGACGATCGGGATCGCCCACCTCGGGTTGGGCATCCGCTGGTGGTGGTTCTTTCTTGGATGTTGGTTCTTTTCCTAGATGAGCAGGAAGCTGCTCATGGGTATGCGCAGGATCCTGCTCATGGGTACCAGGACAGGCGACCCCATGCGCAGGATTCTGCGCATGGGTCCGAGCTGCGGAAACAGCGTCACCCAGAGGCAGTGGACCTGGACCGCCGGCACGCTCCGAGGTGGACAGGACTTGGGGTTCCCATTCCAGGATGTACAGGTTCCGGGCCTTCCCACCGTCGGGTCGCCACCGGCGCTCGATGGTCAGGTAGCCGGCGTCCTGCAACTCGGTGAGGTAGGTGTCGACCGACCGCGGCGACTTCCAGCCCACGTCGCTGGCCAGTTGGGCGCGTGAGGGCCGGTCGGTGGCTTGGTCGCCGTACGTGTAGGAGGCCAGCACCGACCACAACCGGACCGCGTGCGAGCTGATGGACGGGTTCCGCAGCAGCGACGTCGGTGTCATCGCGAACGGCGGCCGCCCACGAACGACCAGGCCGTCCGAGACAGGACCCGCCGCAGCCGGTTTGGTGTCGGTCATGAGCTCGGCCGCAGCGCGTCGGCCACCAGCCCCAGCCGGACGACGAGGCTCGGCCAACCGGCCGCCTCGGCTCCCAGATCATCGCGGATCCGGCGGACCCTTCCTTCGACAGCTATCTCCCGGCAGTCAGCGGCCAGGTCAACGGTCGCGTCTTCGATGGCCTGGACCACGTCGCCGAGCCCGGACACCTCCTCCAGGACGGCTTCCAACTGACCGACCAACCCGGTCAAGACCTCGAGACCGTCTGTCCGGACGGCCTTGTCGGCGGGTCCTGCATCCGACGGCGGCTCGACCGGAGTGGCTGCGAGGTTTCCGCCGGTGTCCGCCTACCTGCACGTCGGTCTGTTGCGCCACGCGGTAGGTGGTCTCGTCGTCGGCACTCGGCTCCGGAACCGGTGCGCCGTGCGGATGCGGCGCGAGCCCTTGCGCGAACAGGTCCCACGGACACTCACCGGAGGGCTCAGGGTGGTGTTCCCCGCAGGTCGAGCACGGCGCCGCGGGCAGCTTCGGTGCGGCGGGTCCGCGGATACTCCTTGCCGTCCCGCCCGATCACACCAGCGTTCGCGGCGCCGGCGGCCGGGTCCGGACGGATCAGCTCGGGGAGGATCGGGTCAATTCCCGGTGCACGGTCGCGACCCCGACACCCAGCACTTTCGCGATGGCGCGGCAGGACATCCGCACCCCGGCCAGCTCGGCGACGACCTGGGTCCGGTGCTCCCGCGGCACCGCGATCCGCAGGTCACCGAAACGCGCATCCACGTAGGCGTCCCAATTCGGATAGCCCAGGGCGATGAACGCGCGGCCCTTGTAGGCCAACGCGATGAACTCCCACGCCCGGTCCAGCACCGTGCGGATCTGCACCGTCACCTGCTCCGCACTGGCCGGGGACATGCTCCAGAACCCGACATCGGCATCCGGATCCATACCCGCCACTCGGTCCGTCGACCCAGTCGATCTCTGCGGCCTCGGCCGCGACGACAGTCATGCCGCCGCCTTCGAGGGTTGCCGGCCGGTGCGGACCGGCCGACCGGACACCGCCGCGGCGACGATGCGCATCAATTCGGCGTTGCCGCGGATCCCGGCGGCGCCGAGCAGATCGATCTGCACCGACACCCCCGGTGTCCGGGACTCCGGTTGGCAGCCGGGGCCGGAGCCGAAGGTCAGTAGGTCCAGCGCCGACCAGGTCGCGGCGGGTACCCCGGTGTGGTGGGCGGCCATCACCGACCGGCACCGCCGCCCCGACCGGGCCACCCCGGCCGCGGAGGCCATCACCGCATGCAACGGCGGCACCGGCCACCGCCAGCCCTCAACCGCCAAAACGGCGGCCAGCGTCCGCATCCACGGCGGCGCCACCAACGACGGCGCCGTCTCGTCCATGTCGGCTGTGGCAGCGTCCATATCGACGGCGATCACACCACCGGGCCCGCGGCGGAACTGCGGATCGCCGCGATCAGCCCGCGGGTCGTCGGGGATCCCACCCCGGTTTGGGCGGCGGCGGCCTCCCCGGCATACGCCCGGCGCACCACCACCCGCAGCAGACCCGGCGCATCGTCGAACCGGCCGGCCTTCACCAGGTGGTCCATCTGCTCCCACTATGAGAAGCCCGGGATTATGCGGCGTCGGGCGCCACCGGGTCGGTGTCCGCCCTGTTCCTCAGGCTGGCTGTGTCCTGATCGAGTCCACATAGTTCCCGGTCGTCGTTGACGCTTGCCTTCCATTTCAAGTGGTGGGAGGAGACGGCGATGGAAGGTCCCCTTGCGGTGTTCGAGGTGAGGCTGATCGAGCAGTTGCGCTCGATGGGATACGCACCCAACACGGTGAACCGGAAGTTGCGGCTGTTGGGGAAGCTGAGTCAGTTCCTGTTGAGCTCCGGCCAATCGGTTGGTGACCTCACGCCGACCGTGGTCGAGGCTTTCATCGCCAAGACCCACGAGTCGTCCGACCGGGCCATCACGACGACATTGCGGTGGCTCGTTGAGTTCCTGGTGGAAGCCGGTCATCTGGAACCGGCCGAGGTGTCTGCGGAATCGCACGATTTCCTCGGCCGCTACCTCCGGTATCTGGCCGTCGAACGTGGCCTGCAGCGCGAGACCGTGGCCCGATACGCTGGCATCGCCCAACGCTTCCTCGCGGAACACCCCGAGTCGGACCTGAGCGCGCTGACCGCGGCCGCGGTGAGCCGTTACGTGACCCGAGAATGTCGGCGTCTGAACGGCGTCCGGTCCGCCGAGCCGCTCGTCACCGGGCTGCGGTCGCTGTTGACATTCGCGTTGCTCGACGGGGTGATCACCACACCGCTGAGCGCGGTGGTTCTGTCGGTTGCCCGTTGGGGTGGCGCCGCCCTGCCGCGCGGCATCGCACCCGAGCAGCTGTCGGCGATGCTGGCCGCATGCGATCGAACGCGGGCAAGGGGCAAACGGGACTACGCCATCACGGTGTTGCTGTCCCGAATGGGCCTTCGCGCGGCCGAGGTCGCGGTCCTACGTCTGGACGACATCGACTGGCGTGCGGGTGAAATCAGGGTTCGCGGCAAGGGCGGAACGGAGGAGCGGTTACCGCTGCCCAGCGATGTCGGCTCCGCCGTGGCCGACTATTTACGCCATGCCCGGCCGTCCGGCGCACACCCACGGGAGGTGTTCATCCGGCTCGTCGCTCCGCGCCGCGGGCTGGCTCCGCAAGGCGTCAGCGAGGTCGTCCGGGCGGCCAGCGAGAAGGCGGGGGTCGGTAGCTTCGGCGCCCACCGTCTACGGCACACCGCCGGCACCGAGATGCTCCGCGCCGGGGCCACGCTGACCGAGGTGGCGCAGGTGCTCCGACATCGACGCGAGACGACAACCGCGATCTACGCCAAGGTCGATCACCTCGCACTGCGCGAACTCGCGATGCCCTGGCCGGGAGCGACGCCATGATCGACTTCACCTCAGCCGTGGATGACTACCTGGCCACTCGCCGTGCTTTGGGTTACAAGCTACAGATCCACCGTGTGGTGCTCTATCCGTTCGCGGCGCACCTGGCGGCGATCCAGGCCGAGCACATCACCGTCGACGACGCACTGCACTGGGCAACCCAACCATCCGACGCCCCGGTCTGGGCTGCCGCCAAGATCGGCATCATCCGGGTCTTCGCCCGCTACCTGACCGCGCTCGATCCGGCGACCGAGGTCCCGCCGGTCGGCCTGCTCCCCGAGCCGAACCATCGGATCGTTCCCCACATCTACTCCGATGACGACCTGAACAAAGTCCTCACCGCCGCCGATCACCTGTCGCCCGCGCATCGCGCGGACACCTACCGGCACCTGATCAGCCTGGTCGCGGTCACCGGGATCCGCGCGGGCGAGGCCGTGCGCATCGACCGTAACGACATCAACTGGGAACGTGGGCTCCTGACCATCGTCAAGTCCAAGTTCGGCAAATCCAGACAGATCCCGCTGCACTCGACGACGACCGAAGCGCTCACGGCATACGCTGCCCGGCGGGATTCTCAACAACCCAGACCGACGTCGACGAGCTTCTTCACCTCAAGCGTGGGAACCCGCCTGCTCCGCGACAACGTGTGCACCGTGTTCCCTCGACTGGTCCGGGAGGCCAGGCTCACCGCACGTCATGGTCGACGTCCTCCCCGGCTGCATGATCTCAGGCATTCCTTTGCCGTGAAGACCCTGATCAACTGGTATCGCGGCGGTGTCGACGTGCAAGCCAAACTGCCGCTGTTGTCCACCTACCTGGGTCACGTGTCCCCGAGCGCTACCTACTGGTACCTGACCGCGGTCCCCGAACTGCTCGAACTCGTCGCCGAGCGGCTGGACGACACTGTCAGCCGGACCGAACGATGAGCCCGCTCGCGCCCCTGCTCGAGGCGTTCTTCACCGAGCGCCTGATCGCGCAACGGCGAGCGAGCGGCCACACGGTGGCCGCCTACCGCGACACCATGTGCCTGCTGCTGCGGTTCACCCAGCAGCGGCTCGGCAAGGCTCCGCACCACCTCGACCTGACCGATCTCGACGCTCCGCTCATCGCAGCCTTTCTCGATCACCTCGAAACCGACCGGGGTGTCTCCGGACGCACCCGCAACGCGCGGCTCACCGCGATCCGATCACTGTTCAACTTCGCTGCCTACCGCTGCCCGGAGCACTCGGCCTCGATCCAACGCGTGCTGGCCATCCCGCAGAAGAAGAACACCAAGACGCTGGTCACCTATCTCAACGACCAGGAGATGGCCGCGCTGCTCGCCGCGCCCGACCGAACCACTCGGCTCGGCCGACGCGACCACACGCTGCTCTTGCTCGCGCTCGAGACCGGCCTGCGCGTCAGCGAACTCACCGACCTGACCTGCGGTTCGCTTGACCTCGGCAGCGGCGGCCACGTGCGCTGCATGGGCAAGGGCAGGAAAGAACGGATCACCCCGCTACGACGCCAGACCCGGGCAGTGCTCCGCGCCTGGGTCGACGAACGAGCAGGCGCCACCACCGAACCGCTATTTCCCGGCCCACGAGACAAACCACTCAGCCGAGATGCGGTGCGGCGACTCGTTGAACGGCACGTCGCACACGCGGCACAGCAGTGCCCATCACTGACCACCAAGAAAGTCTCGCCGCACACGCTGCGGCACAGCTGCGCGATGAACCTGCTCCGTCACGGGGTCGATCCCGCGACGATCGCGCTCTGGCTGGGCCACGAGGATGTCCGCACCACCTACAGCGTCTACCTCCACTCCGACCTCGGAATCAAAGAAAGAGCCCTCGCTCGGACCGCGCCACCAGGCACCCCTCCCGGTCGCTATCAACCGCCCGACGCCCTCCTGGCCTTCCTCGAAAGACTGTGACATGCAGACTATGCGGCATCAGATCCGGCTGACCCCGCCAGATGCACCGATCCTGACAGTCCACGCCGCATAATCCCGGGCTTCTCATAGTGGGAGCTATGCGGAATTCCGCATAGCTCCCACACCGCCAGGCCCTCATCGGTCAACCAGCCCGCCGTCCGGGTCCAGTGCGCCGCCTCCCGCCGGCACGCCCGGCGCATCACCTCGACCGCCTCCCGGCCCGCCGCGCTCCCCCACCCCTGCGACGCCACGGCACGCAGCACATCGCTGAGCGAGGCAATCCGGTACCATCCGTGTTCATGCGATCACGTCCGCAAGTGGGCTGTCCGCAATGGGTTCCGGCTCGTAGAATCACCGGGAGGCCGTTTGACATCTGAAGTTGACACCAACGACGACGGATAACGGGAGACGGTGACAGACACTGACAGACGAAAAATCCCTGGTCGCAGTGCATCTCGGCTGATCGATCCGCGTTTGGATTTGTCTCTTAATCAGCGGGTTCGGGGTTCGAGTCCCTGATGGCGCACTGTTTTCGCAGGTCATCCCTGAAGGAACGGGGCCGGTCAAGGGGTAAGACTGGCCTTTCTTTTGCCTTTCTCCGTAGGTGCCGGGTACGCCGAACTCAGGCGGCGGGGTCAAGGCTCGGGCGTAGCCCGACCGCGGAGCGGCCGGAGGGCCTTGACGCCGGCGCCGTTCGGCGCAGCATGTTGTGCAAACGGGGAAGGGTTTTGGGGTGCCGGGGGCCTCTGATCGTGTCGACGGGTAGGGGGGCGTTGCTCTCATCAATGCCGGAGGTTCCCGGCGATCGCAGCCGTCGAACGGGCTGCTCGTCATCCCTTCGCCGCGCAGGGTTCCGGCGGCATGATGGGGTGCGCGGTGCCTTGCTGGCCGGTGGGGTCAATCAGAGGGAGCGACCACGCCACGGGTGGGGGTCATGACCTGCACGACCCGCACCGGCCAGCTGTTCGGGGTGACGGCCTGGGGTTCATGCCGCCACCGGTCTGGTGCCCTGCAGTGCGCGGACCCGGTGGTCGCGCAAGGCGTAGAAGACGAATTCGAGTTGGCGGCGGGCGGCCGCAACCACCCCGATGTTGCGGCCCCGCCGATCCCCGACCCGGTCCCGGATCCGCCCAATTGCACTGGTTTTGGGCAGGATCTGCGCGGACTCGATCGCGGCCCAGCGAACCAGCCGGGAACCTTGTTTGGTGATCCGGCCGCGGTGCACGTGTTTGTCGGACTCGTGGTGCTTGGGCGTCAACCCGGCCCAGCAGGTCAGCTCCTCGGCCCGCGCGAACCGGTGCACATCACCGATCTCGGCGACGAACACCGCCCCCAGGATCGGGCCGATCCCGGGGATGCCCTGCACCGCCACGAACCCGGGATCGCGGGCTAACCGGCCCCGGATCTGCCCGGCGAACGCGTCGATCTCGAAATCCAGCGTGGCGATGACCCGCCGTAGCGAGGCGATCCGCGCCGCATACGGCTTGGGCAGCTCGAGCCGGTCCAGCAGGTCGGTGCCGGCCAGGCCGAACAGGTCGGTCATCGACACCTGGATGCCGCACTTGGCCAGCACGGCGTGGATCTGGGCCTTGCAGTTGCTGCGGATCCCGACGAGCTTGGCCCGATGCCGGACCAGCTCCCGCAGTTCCCGAGTCGCCGGCGGCGCGATCCACGCCTCCGGTAGGCGGCCCATCCGCAGCAGGTCGGCCAGGTCGGCGGCATCCCGTTCATCGTTCTTCACCCGTCGGTACTCAAATGCCTTGACGCCCAACGGATGCGCCAAATGCACGTGCGCGCCGAGGTCCTGCAACGCGTCGACCGCCCAGTACCAGCCGTACGTCGCCTCGAGCACCACCTCCGGTGCCTCACCGGCCCGGGCCATCACCGTGGACAACCGATCAACGTCATTGCTGATCCGGATACATTCCAGTTCATCACCCGCCGCGGTCGTTCGAACAATCACCGAACGTCGTCGATGCAGATCGATTCCCACGAACTGCCGACCCGCATAGCATTCACTCACAAGGGGCCTCCTTCGTCGAAACGGACGTGAGCACCGCCAGTGTCAACCCAACCCACTGCGGAGTCCCACGAGGAGCGGAGGCCCCGCTCCTTCATCGCATCAGAGCACATGAGAATGATCTTCGAGCCTTCTAGATGATCTTGACATCCCGTTTGACATTTTACGGTCCACACTTCGGGGGTTGAAGGCTCCTTAGAACTCCCATGCAATCGGCCCAACTCCGGTACGAGCCGCCCGGGCGCGTGCTGGCCACCGAAGCGTGAGTTCTCATGCCGTCGCATTTGCGTCGGATCATCGATCATTCCTGTTTGATCACAAGCCTTTTCATTGACGTTCATGCCTGCTGCTAGCGGCCCGTCAACTTTCATTACACGGCATGGTTCCTTCAGCCCCGCAGACCTGATTCGACCCACACCTCCCACATGCCACCAGGCTCCCGCACGTCGTGACGGTCTGACCCCCTGACGCCGAATCAGGACAAAACCGCAGGTAGGCGCGACCTACGAATCGGACCATTCACGGCCGCCCGCCGGCCGCGCCTTCTCTCGCCCGATTTCACACTTCTCCAGAGAAAGCTTGGCCATCCGTCGGGCCGAATGGAAAACCGCCAGAGCTATGCCCCGTTTTCGGCCAATGAACTCCCACCGGGAACCTGCACGTCGGATCATGTCGGGACGAGACCCTCGCCACCGAACCACTCATGCGGGATCGCTCAGCCCTGCCGGCGGCACGGTGCTGGATCTCGGCTGGGTAGTGCCGGTCAGGCCAGTTCGGCGGCCAAAGCCTGTCCGGCGGAGGTGAGCAGCGGCACTGCGCGGTCGACCGTCGCGGGTGTCATCCGGCCGGCGGGACCCGACACGGACAACGCGAGATGGACTCGTACGCCAGGGACAGCGACGGCGACGCATCGCACGCCGAGTTCCTGTTCGCCGTCGTCGATCGCGTAGCCGTGTTCGGCCGACCAGCGCAGTTGTTCGACAAAGGTCTCGGGGTCGGTGATCGTGTGCTCGGTATGACGTGGCATCCCGGTGCGCTGCAACAGCGCTCGGACGTCTCCGGGTGGCATGTCGGCCATGATGGCCTTGCCGACGGCAGTGCAATGCGGCAATACGCGACGCCCGACCTCGGTGAACATCCGCATCGAGTGCCGGGACGGCACCTGTGAGATGTACAGGATCTGGTCTCCGTCGAGCGAGGCCAGATTGGCGGTCTCGCCCAGTTCGTCGACCAGTCGAGCCAGATGCGGTTGCGCGATGACACTCAACATGGTCGAGGAACTCTCGGCCAGCAGCAGAACGCGTGGACCGAGAGCGTACTGGCGAGACGGCTCCTGCCGGAGATACCCGAGGTCGATCAACGTGCGTGCCAGCCGATGAATGGTGGGGAGCGGCAGTCTGGTTTCCGCGGCGAGCGCGGACAAGCTCATCACTCCACCGTTGCCGGCCAATGCCTCGAGGATGGAGAACGCGCGCTCGATGGACTGCACGCCGCCCGGGCGCTGCCTGCCCTCGCCGCGGTGGTGATGGTGCGGGCCGTGTTGGTGAGTTCGTCGTTGACGGCCATGGCCGGGTTCCCCCTTGGGGGTGCATCGGGCGTTGCGCTGCAGAATGATGGAAGTCAGTTGTCGACGTGATGTTCGCCAAACATCGAACCTTGACTTCCGCCTTATGGACCTTTCGGTCCTCCACTATACAGAAGTTTGTTTCCATCAGGTAAAAGGTGGAGCGGATGGCGGGTATCAGTCCGGGCTATTGGATCCCTGTCCGAATGCAGACACGGGCCACTGGCGGTGCGAACTCGCCGCCGCGGTGGTGAATGCCGGCGGAGCGCTCACCGCTGGACGTCGTGGAATCGAAGCCGGCCGGCATCGTCGTCGCAGACCGGCCCACACCTGCAGCCCGGCCCGACGAGGGGAACCGATCCGCTGAGGGTGCCCCGTGGGCGACGGCCGACCCGAGCTGCCGACCGTGCGATCCCACGCGGCCCTCGCGGGCGGGCCGTAGAGACCCGGGCGGACCACCTCGACGTCTGCTAAAACGGACATCGACACCTATTGACTCGAACCAGTCATCACCTCTATATTTCGATCCGCGGAAGAAAGCTTCCGCGACACTGCGCTCAATGAGGAGCAGGTGTGCATGTGATTGCGGCTTCGCGTCTGGGCCCGCCGGCCGTGGAAACGCTCCACGGTCCACCCGGTCCGAGCGTCACTTCCCCTGTAGTGCAGGAAGTGTCGCTGCAACCGACCGGGGCAGCCAGCATTGGTGGGATCGGCAAGTACGTTCCGCATGTCACCGGCCCTCGCCCGGCGACCATGGGCGGCGTCGGTCGTGCCGGCGCAACTCGCCCCGCGAGATCGGCTGACCCGGCTGCAGCTCTGCCGCTCGCCGGCGCCGTGCAGCTGCGGGCCCGCGACCGGCCTCTGTTCCCCACTGTCAGCGTGAAGTCCATGCTGGCGGATCCCTCTCGGCATGTTCCCGGTCCTGCTGACGTCCGTGTGCCTACTCGATCGATCGAAGGAGATGCCGCAATGACCATCGTCCTGGGACCAAACCCGTACGGCAAGGACGGAGAACCGTCTGGTTCGTGCCTACCGTGACGCCTGATCGAGGCTGCCGTCGCAGCGTGATGACGCGTCCGACCCGGGTTCGGACGGGTATACCAGTTCCCGCATTCTGCTGAATTGCCAGGCAATACCGTGCCAAACTCCCGCCGAACTGATTCCGATCGGCACTATTCCGATCGGCGCCACCATGTATTCGCGCCGGTGTGCGCTCTGCGAAACCGCTTCACGCAGGTGAACCGAAAGGGCATTTCATGACGTCATCGACGAAATCTCCGGGTCGTACCAAGTCGATCAAGCATCCGGTCGACCAGATACTCCCGGTCCCGAAGCTGGCGATCTACGGCATCCAGCACGTGCTGGCGTTCTACGCCGGCGCGGTGGTGGTGCCGATCCTGCTGGCCAGCGCGATCGGGCTGACCCAGCAGGAACTGATCCATCTGATCAACGCCGACCTGTTCACCTGCGGTATCGCCTCGATCATCCAGTCCGTCGGGTTCTGGAAGATCGGGGTGCAGACTGCCGCTGCTGCAAGGCGTCACGTTCACCGCGGTGTCGCCGATGATCGCGATAGCGCTGGCCAACGGCGGCGGCACCGAGGGCCTGCTCTACATCTACGGCGCGGTCATCGTCGCCGGACTGTTCACCTTCTTCATCGCGCCGTACTTCGCCAAGCTGATCCGGTTCTTCCCGCCGGTGGTCACCGGGACCGTCATCACCATCATCGGCATCGCGCTGTTGCCCGTCGCGGCGCTCGACGCCGTCGGCGGCGGGGCGAACCCGGACCCGAGCAGTTCCAAGAACCTGGCCTACGCGATGGGCACGCTGGCGATCATCGTGATCATCCAGCGGGTGTTCAAGGGCTTCATGGCCACCGTCGCGGTGCTGGCCGGCCTGGTCATCGGCACCGGTGTCGCCTTCTTCCTGGGCGATGCGAGCTTCGACAGCCTGTCGACCTCGCCGTGGTTCGAGGTGACCACCCCGTTCTTCTTCGGCATCCCGAAGTTCTCGGCGGCGGCGATCATCTCGATGATCGTGGTCATGCTGATCACCGCGGTGGAGACCACCGGCGACGTCTTCGCGACCGGCGAGATCGTGGACAAGCGGGTCGGGGCCGACGACGTGTCCCGGGCGCTGCGGGCCGATGGGCTGTCCACCTTCATCGGTGGCGTGCTGAACTCCTTCCCGTACACCTGCTTCGCGGAGAACGTCGGTCTGGTCCGGCTGACCAGGGTGAAGAGCCGGTACGTGGTCGCCGCGGCCGGGTTGTTCATGATCCTCATCGGGCTGATCCCGAAGGCCGGGGCGCTGGTGGCCAGTGTGCCGCCGCCGGTGCTGGGCGGTGCCGCCCTGGCCATGTTCGCGACCGTCGCGGTGGTCGGCATCCAGACCCTGGCCAGGGTGGATTTCCACGACCACCGCAACGTGGTCATCGTCGGCACCAGCCTGGGTCTGGCGATGTTCGTCACCGCGCAACCCGGTGTGGCGCAGGCTGTTCCGTCCTGGGCGCAGATCATCTTCGGCAGCGGCATCACGCTGGGCAGCCTGTGCGCCATCCTGCTGAACCTGGTCTTCCACCACATTGGCAAGGACTTCGGTCCGGCGGTGGCCGGCCGGCCGGGCGCCGGTGCCATCCGGCTCGACCAGGTCAACGAGATGACCCAGGAGCAGTTCGTGGCCACCTTCGGCAAGCTGGTCCAGGGCCCGCAATGGGTCGCGGAGCGGGCGTACGCCCAGCGGCCGTTCACCGACACCCACGACCTGCGGAACTCGTTCCAGGAGGCGCTGTTCTCCTCCGACCGCAGTGAACAACACGAGCTGTTCACCTACTACCCGGACCTGGGCAGCGACGCGGTCGAAGGCCACGCCCTCAGCGAGGAGTCGGCCCGTGATCAGGGCGCGGTCGGCCTGACCCTGCTGAACGACCAGGACCACGAACTGTTCGCGGAGCTCACCCAGGCCTACCGGGAACGGTTCGGCATCCCGCTGATCGTCTCCGTCCGGGACGTGGAAAAGCGCGATCAGATCCTGGAGTCCGGGTGGGAGCGCATGCGGAACACCCCCAGCCAGGAGCACGCCGCGGCGATCATCGAGGTCGCCAAGATCGCCAACCACCGGTTCGACGACCTGGTCGCGGACGCCAGCCCGATCCTGGGCGCGCGGGCCGCGAACCTGGAGGCCACCCCGCCGCTGTTGACGCCGCCGGGTGCCCGGCAGGTGACCGGCGAGGGCGTGCAGACCGACGGTGTGCGGCGGTTCAACGGCCTGCCGGTCGCGGAGGCACGGGCGGCGCTGGCGTCCTGCCTGGCGGTCCCGCGGTGGGTCGACGAGGTGTCGGCCGGCCGGCCCTACCACTCCGCCGGTGCGGTGTTCCGGCAGGCCCGGGCGTCGGCGGCCGCGTTCTCCGACGACGAGATCGCCGCGGCCCTGGCCCGGCACCCCCGGATCGGGGAGCAGGCGGGCGCGGGTCAGGACGCGGAATTCTCCGAAGAGGAGCAGGCCGCCGTCGGGCACGCCGACCCGGTCATCATCGACGCGATCCGGGCCGGGAACGCCGAGTACGAGAGCAGGTTCAACCGGGTGTTCGTGATCAGGGCGACCGGCCGATCGGCGACCGAGATCCTGGCCGAACTGCGCCGCCGGCTCAACAACACCGCGGAGGACGAACGCGCCGAGGTGGTCACCCAACTGCGGGAGATCGCCCTCACCCGCCTGGAAACGGTTCTCGCCTAACAGCCCTGCCCGCAACCGACCGTCCGGACGGAGTGAGATGAACACGCTGGTGTTGCAGGGCGCACACGTCGCCACTGTCGACGGCTCGGGCAGGGAGTACACCAACGGTCACGTGGTCGTCACCGACGGGTTGGTCGCCGCGGTGGGCGACGGCGCGGCGCCGCGCGATCTGCCCGACGCCCGCTATGTCGACATGACGGGTTGCCTGATCACCCCCGGGTTCGTCAACACCCACCACCACCTGTACCAGTGGATCACCCGCGGGCTGGCCGTGGACGACACCCTGTTCGGCTGGCTGACCACGCTGTACCCGGTGTGGGGGCGGATCGACGCCGATCTGGTGAACGTCGCGGCCACCGGTGCCCTGGCCTGGCTGGCCGGGACGGGCTGCACCACGACCACCGACCACCACTACGTGTTCCCCCGGGACGGCGGCGACGTGCTCGCGGCCGAGATCCACGCGGCGGCGCGGGTGGGGTTGCGGTTCCACCCGACCCGCGGGTCGATGGACCTGGGTCAGAGCAAGGGCGGCCTGCCGCCGGACAACGTGGTGGAGGACATCGACGTCATCCTGGCGGCGACCGAGGAGGCGATCGACACCCACCACGACCCGTCGTTCGGTTCCATGCTGCGGATCGGGGTGGCGCCCTGCTCCCCGTTCTCGGTGACCGGGGATCTGCTGCGGCAGACTGCGGAGCTGGCCCGACGCAAGGGCGTGCGGATGCACACCCACCTGTGCGAGACCGTGGACGAGGAACAGTACTGCCGGCAGCATTTCGGCTGCACCCCGGTCGAGTACATGGACTCCGTGGGCTGGCTGGGTCCGGAGGTGTGGCTGGCCCATGCGGTCTGGCTGACCGACGAGTCGATCGCCGCCCTGGCGGCCACCGGCACCTCGGTGGCGCATTGCCCCACCTCCAACGCGCGGCTCGGTTCGGGCATCGCCCGCGCCAGGGACCTGCGGGACGCCGGCGTCGCGGTCGGCCTCGGCGTCGACGGGGCCGCGTCCAACGAGGCCTGCGCGTTGCTGGAGGAGGCCCGGCACGCCCTGCTGTTCGCCCGGGCCAAGGGCGGCCCGCAGGCGCTCACCGTTCGTGACGCGTTGGAGATGGCAACGATGGGCGGCGCCCGGGTGCTCGGCCGGGCCGACGAGATCGGCTCACTGGAGGTGGGCAAGCTGGCCGACATCGCGGTGTGGCGGCTGGATACGTTGCCGCACATCGACATCGTCGACCCGATCGCCGCCCTGGTGCTCGGCGCTCCGCCGCCGCTGGAGCTGCTGCTGGTCGGCGGCAACCCGGTGGTCGAGCGGGACCGGCTGATCACCGTGGACACGGACAGTTACGCCGGCCGGGTGCGGGACGCCAGCAAGGCACTGCTGCGCCGTGCCGGCTGAACCCGACGTAGAAATCGGACAAACACCACCAATCACCCCCGGAGGGGTCTAGGGTCACCGGGGACGAGGGAGTCAATGCAGATGGAACCTCATGTCATCGTCAACGGCCGTGCCCGCGAGCTCGGCGAGGTGGGCGGGCACGTCACCCTGCTGGAGTGGCTGCGCAGCACCGGGTTCACCGGCTGCAAGGAGGGTTGCGCGGAGGGCGAGTGCGGCGCCTGCGCGGTGATGGTGTCCCGCCCGGCCGGCAACGGGTCCAGCCGGTGGACCGCGATCAACGCCTGCCTGGTGCCCGGCG
This sequence comes from uncultured Actinomycetota bacterium, assembly GCA_963709895.1. GTDB lineage: Bacteria > Actinomycetota > Actinomycetes > Mycobacteriales > Nakamurellaceae > Nakamurella. Next base: position 20,280 of record CAVPYD010000035.1, read on the forward strand.
GCCGGGCTGGACAGCCAGGAGGTCATCACCGCCGAGGGGCTCGGTGACGTCGACGACCTGCACCCGGTGCAGCGGGAGATGGCGGACCGCGGTGGGTCGCAATGCGGTTACTGCACACCGGGTTTCATCTGCTCGATGGCCTCGGAGTATTACCGCGCGGACCGTGGTCGGGACACCGGTCCGGCGGCGGAACGCGCCGCCGAGACCGAGCCGGACACCAGCGGCCGGGCCGCGGAACGCTCCCGGGCCGCAATGGTGCCGATCCGACTGCGCCCGGTCATGCACCGGACCACGAGCACGGCCCGAACGGTTTCGATCTGCATGCGTTGTCCGGGAACCTGTGCCGCTGCACCGGGTACCGGCCGATCCGGGACGCGGCGTACGCGTTGGGTCAGCCGGCCGAGTCGGATCCGCTGTTCGCGCGGTTGGGCAGTCCCGCTCCGGCGCCGGCCCGCACCAGGATCAGCAGCGACCAGGGTGAGTTCGCCCGGCCGGCGGATCTGGCCGAGGCGCTGGATCTGCTTGCCGAGAACCCGGCGGCGCGGGTGCTGGCCGGTTCCACGGACTGGGGCGTGGAGTTGAACATCCGGCACGCCCGCGCCGCGCTGACCATCGGCATCGACCGGCTGGAGGAACTGCGGCAGTTCGCCGTCGGCGCCGACGGCATCGACATCGGCGCCGCGCTGACCCTGTCGGAGGCGGAACGCGTCGCTGGCCGGGCGGGTGCCGTTGCTGGCCGAGTTGTTCCCGCAGTTCGCGTCCCGGTTGATCCGCAACGGCGCGACGTTCGGCGGCAACCTGGGTACCGGCTCCCCGATCGGCGACACCCCGCCGGCGCTGCTGGCGCTGGACGCGACGCTGGTGCTGGTGTCCCGGGACGGTGAGCGTGAGGTGCCGTTGAGCGGCTACTTCACCGGGTACCGGCAGACCCTCAAACGCCCCGACGAGTTGATCAAGACCATCCGGATCCCCACACCGGTCGCGCCGGTCAGCGGATTCCACAAGATCGCCAAGCGTCGGTTCGACGACATCTCCAGCGTGGCAGTCGGTTTCGCGCTGCGGTTGGCCGCGGCGCGGGACGGCGGCGCGCCCGTCGTCGGCGACATCAAGATCGGCCTCGGCGGCGTCGCGGCCACCCCGCTGCGCGCGCTGCGCACCGAGGAGTTCCTGGCCGGCCGGCCCTGGTCCCGGGACGTCATCGGGGAGGCGGCCGAGGTGCTGACCGCCGAGGCCACCCCGATCAGCGACCACCGGGCCAGCGCCGCGTACCGCACCGCGATGCTCGGCGCGTCGCTGCGGAAATTCTTCGCCCAGAACAGCGGCACCACTCCCGACCCCGCCCGGGTCTTCCAGGAGGTCTGACAGATGAGCAAGGCACACGGGCCGCTGGCCGACCGGCCGATCAACCCCAAGGTCGGGTTGGAGATCTCGCACGAGTCCGCCGGGTTGCACGTCACCGGGAAGGCTTTGTACACGCAGGATCTGGTGAACCGCACCAAGGACACCCTGCACGCCTGGCCGGTGCAGGCCCCGCACGCCCACGCCATGGTCACCGGCCTGCGGGTCGAGGCCGCCTACGAGGTGCCCGGGGTGGTCAAGGTGCTGACCGCCGACGATGTCCCCGGCCTGAACGACGCCGGGGAGAAGCACGACGAACCGCTGTTCCCCTCCGAGGTGATGTTCTACGGGCACGCCGTCTGCTGGGTGCTCGGCGAGTCGCTGGAGGCGGCACGGCAGGGCGCCGACGCCGTCCAGGTCGACTACCGACCGCTGCCGTCGCTGGTCACCATCCAGGACGCCATCGCCGCGGACAGTTTCCAGGGCCATGCCCGCACCGTCAGCCGCGGCGACGCCGACGCCGCGATGGACACCGCGGCGCACCGGTTCACCGGCGAGTTCGAATTCGGTGGGCAGGAACACTTCTACCTGGAGACCAACGCCGCGCTGGCGTTGGTCGACGAGAACGGGCAGGTGTTCGTCCAGTCCAGCACCCAGCACCCGTCCGAGACCCAGGACATCGTCGCGCACGTGCTGGGCATCGGTGCCCACCACATCACCGTGCAGTGCCTGCGGATGGGCGGCGGGTTCGGCGGCAAGGAGTTCCAGCCGCACGGCCTGGCCGCGATCGCCGCGCTGGGCGCGGTGCTGACCGACCGCCCGGTGAGCCTGCGGCTGAACCGCACCCAGGACATCACCATGACCGGGAAGCGGCACCCGTTCCTGGCCAGCTGGGAGGTCGGCTTCGACGACGACAACCGGATCTGCGCGTTGCGGGCCACCCTGGTCAGCAACGGCGGGTGGAGCCTGGACCTGTCCGAACCGGTGCTCGCCCGGGCGCTCTGCCACATCGACAACGCCTACTGGATCCCGGACATCACCGTGCACGGCCGGATCGCCAAGACCAACCGGTGTTCCAACACGGCGTTCCGCGGCTTCGGCGGCCCGCAGGGCATGATCGTCATCGAGGACATCCTGGGCCGTTGCGCACCGCTGCTCGGGGTGGCACCGGAGGACCTGCGCCGCACCAACTTCTACGAACCCGGCCAGGCCACCCCGTACGGGCAGCCGGTCCGGCACGCCGAACGGCTCGCCGATATCTGGTCGATCCTGACCGAGCGCGGCGACTTCCAGGCCCGCAAGGCCGAGATCGCCGCGTTCAACGACGCGCACCCGGACACCAAACGCGCGCTGGCCATGACCCCGGTGAAGTTCGGCATCTCGTTCAACCTGACGGCGTTCAACCAGGCCGGCGCGTTGGTGCACGTCTACAAGGACGGCTCGGTGCTGATCAACCACGGCGGCGCCGAAATGGGACAGGGCCTGCACACCAAGATGATCCAGGTCGCCGCGACCTGCCTGGGGGTGCCGCTGAGCGTGGTGCGGCTGGCCCCGACCCGCACCGACAAGGTCCCCAACACCAGTGCCACCGCGGCCAGCTCCGGCGCGGACCTGAACGGCGGTGCGATCAAGAACGCCTGCGACCAGATCCGGGCCCGGCTGAACGTGGTCGCCGGCGGGAAACTCGGCGTCCACCCGGACGACGTGCGGTTCGTCGACGGCATGGTCACCGGGATCGGCTTCCACGACCAGCAGATCACCTGGGCCGACCTGGTGCACGACGCGTATCACCAGCGGGTGCAGCTGTGGGCGGCCGGTTTCTACCGCACCGCCGGGTTGCACTGGGACGCCAACCGGATGCAGGGCGAACCGTTCAAGTACTACGCCTACGGCGCGGCCTGCTCCGAGGTCGAGGTCGACGGCTTCACCGGCGCCTACCGGCTGCGCCGGGTGGACATCGTGCACGACGTCGGCGACAGCCTGTCGCCGCTGATCGACATCGGCCAGATCGAGGGCGGTTTCGTGCAGGGCGCCGGCTGGCTGACGCTGGAGGAATTGCGCTGGGACACCAGCGACGGCGCCACCCGCGGGCGGTTGAACACCCAGGCGGCCAGCACCTACAAGATCCCCAGCTTCTCCGAGATGCCCGAGGAATTCACCGTGCACCTGTTCGAGCGGGCCACCGAATCCGGTGTGGTGTACGGCTCGAAGGCCGTCGGTGAGCCGCCGCTGATGCTGGCGTTCAGCGTCCGCGAGGCGTTGCGGCAGGCCGCGGCCGCGTTCGGCCCGCAGGGCTGGTCCGTCGACCTCGGCTGCCCCTCGACCCCGGAAACCGTCTACTGGGCGATCGACGCGGCCAGGTCCGCCGACCGGCAGCCTCATCGTCGGCGAACGGCGGTAGCTCGGTGGCGCACGCCGTTCTCACGGGGGTGTGAGCGGTGGACTGGCTCAGCGCCGTCGAGCAACTGCGCCGTGACGGCTTACCGGGCGTGCTGGTCACGGTGATCAAGGTCCGCGGCCACGCCCCCAGGGACGCCGGCGCGAAGATGGTCATCGGCGCCGACCACTCCTGGGGCAGCGTGGGCGGCGGGAACCTGGAGGAGGCCGCCGTGCGGCGGGCCCGCGAGATGATCTCCTCCGGGACGCCCACCCCCGAAACGCAGGAGGCCAGGCTCAACGAGCACGCCCGCAACCAGCACGGCCGGCAGTGCTGCGGCGGCGAGGTCACGCTGCTGCTCGAGCCGCTGCCGGCGCGGCCGGTGATCGCCGTGTTCGGCGTCGGCCACGTCGGCTACGAACTGGCCAGGATCCTGTCCCGGCTGGACGTCCAGCTGCACCTGGTCGATTCCCGTGAACAGGAGCTCGACCAGCTGCGGCTGGCCGACGTGACCGACGGCAGCGCCGACGTCGCCGTGCACCACGCGCTGCTCGGCGAGCAGGTGCTGGAGATGCTGCCCCGCGGCGCGCACGTGCTGATCATGACCCACGACCACGCCGAGGACTTCGCGCTGTGCGACGCCGCGCTGCGGCTACCGACGTTGGGCAGCATCGGGCTGATCGGGTCCAGCACCAAATGGACCGGATTCCGGCGCCGGCTGGCCGAGCAGGGCCACCAGCAGGCGGTGATCGACCGCATCACCAGCCCCATCGGACTACCGGAGATCACCGGCAAAGAACCCGCCGTCATCGCGGTCAGCGTCGCCTCATCACTGCTGCTGGCCCTGCAACGGCAGGCCGACGCCCGCAATCCCGAACACCGGCAAGCACTTTCCGACCAACTGACGGATGTCGAGAACGAAAGGACGGCGCTGCGATGACGCTCTACCGCGCCGCCGTCATCGACACCCCGGGTGACCCGTTCGCCGGTGAACCGGCCGACGCGCTGGCCGCCGACCAGGACGGCGGGGTGCTGGTCCGGGACGGGCTCATCATCGCCCGTGGACCTTTCGGGTCACTGCACGCCGAAAACCCCACCGAACCGGTCACCGAACTGAACGGCGGGATCCTGCTGCCCGGCTTCGTCGACACCCACGTGCACTACCCCCAGATCAGGGCCATCGGCGGGCTGGGCATGCCCCTTTTGGACTGGCTGGAGAAATGCGCGCTGCCCGAGGAAAGCCGACTGGCCGACCCCGCCTACGCCGACGTGGTGGCCACCGAATTCCTCGACGGCCTGCTGACCTGCGGGACGACGACCGCACTGGTCTTCGGCTCACACTTCGCGCCCGCCGTCGACGTGCTGTTCACCGAAGCGGAAGCCCGCGGACTGAACGTCACCGCCGGCCTGGTCCTCAGCGACCGGATCCTCCGCGAGGACCTGCTGTGCACCCCCGACCGCGCGCTCGCGGAGAGCCGCGACCTGATCCAACGCTGGCACGGCAAAGGCAGACTGCGGTACGCGGTCACCCCCCGGTTCTCGCTGTCCGCCTCCGAGGAAATCCTCGCCGTCTGCACGGAACTCGTGCAGGACGCGCCCGGCGGCCGGGACGACATCTGGTTCACCTCACACCTCAACGAGAATTTGGCCGAAGTGGCGGCGGTGGCGGACCTGTTCCCCGGGTCGGATCACTACCTGGGCACCTACCACCAACACGGACTGGTCAACGACCGCAGCGTCTTCGCGCACAACGTGCACGCCAGCGACAAGGAACTGGCATTGATGAGCGAAGCCGGTGCCTGGGCGGCGCACTGCCCGACCAGCAACTCCGCCCTCGGCAGCGGCCTGTTCCCGCTGCGCCGGCACGTCGAACACGGCGTCGGTGTTGCGCTCGGCTCCGACGTCGGAGCCGGGACCGGCCTCTTCCTGCCCAAGGAAGGGCTCCAGGCCTACTTCATGCAACAACTGCTCGGCGGCGAAGGACTGCCCCTGACCCCCGTGCACCTGCTGTACCTGGCAACCCGGGCCGGCGCACTGGCACTCGGGCTCGCGGAGCGGGTCGGTGACTTCACCCCCGGCAAGGACTTCGATGCCGTGTGGCTGCGCCCGGCCGACGGGAGCACCTACGCCGTCAACCTCGCGCACGCCGCCGACACCACCGACGCACTCGCCCGCACCTTCGCCCTTGCCACCCCCGCCGACGTGGCCGGCGTGTGGCTCAGTGGGGAACAGGCCTATGTCCGCGGACACTGATCCGGCCCGGCAGGACCGCTCACCCCGACCGCCGCCGGAGCACCAGGGCAGCCCGGACGAACACGCACGCGGGCTCCGATCGAGACGGGAACACGTTCCCCCGCAGCAGCTTTCGGCCATGTGACACCGGCGATCGGCGCCACCGAGGCGCAGGTCAACAACGACGGAGTCTGCGCAGAAATTCAACAAACTGTTGACATCATCGTCTCTACCCGCTAACTTTCATTCAGCGGAAGGATCCTTCCACTTTGCGGAAGCATCCATTGCATCCCCAGGAGTTGCCTCAACGATGAGTCTGTCCACCCACGTGCTGGATGCCGGCCTGGGTCGCCCCGCCGGGGGTGTGCCCGTCCGGTTGACCCGCGGCGCCGGCGCCGAGGCGACCCTGCTGTTCTCCGCGGTCACCGATTCCGACGGCCGGTACCGGCACCAGGACAGCGGAAAGGATGTTGAACTCCCGGCCGGGATCTACGAGTTGACCTTCGACACCGCGCAGTATTTCGCCGCGTCAGGGCAGACCGGGTTCTACCCGAAAGTCACGGTGACGTTCCAGATCACCGACGCCGCCGCGCACCACCACGTCCCACTGTTGCTGTCGCCGTTCGCATTTTCCACCTACCGAGGGAGCTAGGTTCCATGAGCGTCACGCTCGGCCACAACCAGTACGGCAAGGCGGAGACCCGCGTCGTCCGCGTCTACCGGGACTCCGATCCGCACGAGATCGTCGACTACAACGTCAGTGTCGCCCTGTCCGGCGACTTCGAGGACATTCACCTCACCGGCGACAACGCCAACTGCCTGACCACCGACGCCACCAAGAACACGGTGAACGCCTTCGCCAAGGAGCACAGCGAGGCCGCCCGCCAGCCCGAGTCGTTCGGCATCGCACTGGCCAAGCACTTCGTCGACGACACCGCCCCGGTGCACCGGGCCCGGATCAAGCTCGAGATGTACCCGTGGAACCGGCTGACCCACGACGGCACCCCGCACCCGCACGCGTTCGCCCGGGACGGCGGCCACGTGCGCACCGCGACCGTCACCTACGACGGCAGCAGCCTGTGGGTGACCTCCGGGGTGACCGACTATGTGGTGCTCAAAACCACCGACTCGGAGTTCTGGGGTTACCTGCAGGACCGCTACACCACGCTGAAGCCCACGCACGACCGGGTGATGGCCACCTCGGTGACGGGGCAGTGGTGGCACACCGACAACAACGCCGACTGGAGCAAGTCCTACGGCTCGGCGGTGACCACCATGAGCAGCGTGTTCGCCGGGCACCACAGCCTCGGCCTGCAGCAGACCATGTACGCGATGGGCGAGGCGATGATCGCCGAGCAGCCGGAGATCGGCGAGGTCCGGTTCTCCCTGCCGAACAAACACCACTTCGTGATCGACCTGAGCCCGTTCGGGCTGGAGAACCCGAACGAGGTGTTCCACGCCGACGACCGGCCGTACGGGTTCATCGAGGGCACCATCCACAACGACGACGCGCCCGCCCCGGGACTGGCCTTCGACCCGGGCCAGGGCTGGTAACGACCACGCCCGGCGGATGCGGGCCCAGGGCGACCCGCGGCCACTTCCGCAGTGATCTGTCCCCCACCCGCACCAGGGCTTGCCGTCTCACCCACGATCCGAAGGACTCCCTTGACCACCGAATCCCCGCGTTACGCGGTCAACCTGTCCCTGTTGTTCACCGAGCTGCCCCTACTGCAACGGCCGGCCGCCGCCAAGGAGGCCGGGTTCGATGCGGTCGAGTTCTGGTGGCCCTTCGCCACCGCGGTGCCCGCGGACCCGGACGTGGACGGGTTCGTCGGCGCGATCACCGACGCCGGGGTGCAGCTGATCGGGTTGAACTTCTTCGCCGGCGACATGCCAGGCGGCGACCGGGGTCTGGTGTCCTGGCCGGCCCGCTCGAGCGAGTTCCGGGACAACATCGACGTCACCGTGGGCATCGGGAAGCGGCTGGGCTGCACGGCGTTCAACGCGCTCTACGGCAACCGGACGGACGAGTCCACACCGGCCGCGCAGGACGAGCTGGCCGCGGAGAATCTTGCCCTGGCCGCGCGGGCCGCCGACCGCATCGGCGGCGTGGTGCTGCTGGAGCCGGTCAGCGGCGCCCCGAAGTACCCGCTGCTCACCGCGGCCGACGTCGTCGAGGTGATCGACCGGGTGGAACGGCAGTCGGGCCTGATGAACGTGAAATTCCTGTGCGACCTGTACCACCTGGACGTCAACGGCGACGACGTGGCCGCGGCGATCGAGGCCTACGCAGACCGGGTCGGGCATGTGCAGATCGCCGACAGCCCCGGCCGCGGCGAACCGGGCACCGGCACGCTGGACATCGCCGGGCACCTGGCCGCGCTGGCCGCCAAGGGGTACCGCGGCTACGTCGCGCTGGAGTACAAGCCGACCGTCGGCACCCGGGACAGCCTGGCCTGGCTCCCGCTCGCCGATCGCGCCTCAGCCAGCCACGTCGGCTGACACCGCCCGCTCCCCCACCCCGCAGACCACACCACTCGAGGAGACATCAATGACCACCGTTGCTTTCATCGGCCTGGGCATCATGGGCGGCCCGATGGCCGGCCACCTGGCGAACGCCGGGTTCGACGTCATCGGCTACGACCGCAGCCAAGCCAGGATCGACGCGCTGGTCGCGGCGGGCGGCAAGGGCGCCAGCTCGATCGCCGACGCGGTCCGCGAGGCGGACGTCGTCGCCGTCATGGTGCCCGACTCCCCCCACGTCCGCGAGGTGCTCGCCGGCGACGGCGGCGTGTTCGACAACGCCAAGCCCGGCACCCTGCTCATCGATTTCTCCTCCATCCGACCGGATGTCACCGCCGAACTGGCGAAGGAGGCGAAGGAGCGCGGCTTCCGGATCCTGGACGCCCCGGTGTCCGGCGGCGAGGCCGGCGCCAAGGCCGCCACCCTGTCCATCATGATCGGCGGCGCGGCCGAGGACTTCCAGTCCGCCGCCGAGGTTTTCGGCCCGGTCGGGAAGACCATCGTGCACGTCGGCCCGTCCGGCGCCGGGCAGACCGTCAAGGCGGCCAACCAGTTGATCGTCGCCGGCAACATTCAGGTACTCGCCGAGGCCCTGGTGTTCGTCCAGGCCTACGGCGTCGACACCAAGGCCGCGATGGACGTGCTCGGCGGCGGCCTGGCCGGCAGCGCCGTCCTGAACCAGAAACGTCAGAACATGCTCAACCGCGACTTCAAACCCGGCTTCCGGATCGACCTGCACCACAAGGACATGGGCATCGTCACCGCCGCCGCCCGAGAGGCCGGCGTGATCATCCCGCTCGGCGCGGTCCTGGCCCAGCTGATGGGCTCCGCGGTGGCCAACGGGGACGGCGGACTGGACCACTCCGCCCTGCTGCGCGGTGTTTTGCGCCAGTCCGGTCAGGACCCGGACGCTGCCCCGACCGGCTCCGGCAACTGAGGGCAGGAACAATGCCGACCATGCGCGCCGTCGACGCCGCCATCGCAATCCTGGAAAAGGAAGGCGTCGACACCATTTTCGGGCTGCCCGGGGCGGCCATCAACCCGTTCTACTCCGCCATGCGGGACCACGGCGGCTTCAAGCACATCCTGGCCCGGCACGTCGAGGGCGCCTCGCACATGGCCGAGGGGTACACCCGGGCCGTGGCCGGGAATATCGGTGTGTGCGTCGGCACCTCCGGCCCGGCCGGCACCGACATGATCACCGGCCTGTACTCGGCGTCGGCGGATTCGATCCCGATCCTGTGCATCACCGGCCAGGCACCCGTGGCCCGGCTGCACAAGGAGGACTTCCAAGCCATCAACATCGCCGACATCGCCGCGCCCTTGACGAAGATGGCGATGACCGTGCTGGAGCCGGCCCAGGTGCCGGGAGCGTTCCAGCAGGCGTTCCACCTGATGCGTTCCGGCCGGCCCGGCCCGGTCCTGCTCGACCTGCCGTTCGACGTGCAAATGACCCAGATCGAGTTCGATCCCGAGACCTACCAGCCGCTGCCCGCCTACAAGCCGAAGGCCACCCCGGCGCAGGCCGCCAAGGCACTGGACATGCTGGCCGCGGCCGAACGCCCGCTGATCGTTGCCGGCGGCGGCATCATCAACGCCGACGCCGGCGATCTGCTGGTCGAGTTGGCCGAACTGCTGAACGTGCCGGTGATCCCCACCCTGATGGGCTGGGGCAGCATCCCGGACGACCACCCGCTGATGGCGGGCATGGCCGGCCTGCAGACCAGCCACCAGTACGGCAACGCCACGGTGCTGGCGTCGGACTTCGTGTTCGGCATCGGCAACCGGTGGGCCAACCGGCACACCGGCGGTCTGGAAACCTACCGCGCCGGGCGGACTTTCGTGCACGTGGACATCGAGCCGACCCAGATCGGCCGAGTGTTCGCCCCCGACTACGGCATCGTCTCCGACGCCGGCGCGGCGCTGGAACAGCTGGTCACGGCGGCCCGGGAGCGCAAGCAGGCCGGCCAGCTGGTTGACCGTTCCGGGTGGGTGGCCGACTGCCAGGAGCGCAAGCGCACCATGCACCGGCGCACCCACTTCGAGAACATCCCGATCAAGCCGCAGCGGGTGTACGAGGAGATGAACAAGGCGTTCGGCCCGGACACCCGGTACGTCTCCACGATTGGCCTGTCACAGATCGCCGCCGCGCAGTTCCTGCACGTGTACAAGCCGCGGCACTGGATCAACGCCGGGCAGGCCGGGCCGCTGGGCTGGACCCTGCCGGCCGCCCTGGGCGTGTGCGTCGCCGACCCGGACGCCACCGTCGTCGCGCTGTCCGGCGACTACGACTTCCAGTTCATGATGGAGGAGCTGGCCGTCGGCGCGCAGTTCAACCTGCCCTACATCCACGTGCTGGTGAACAACGCCTACCTGGGGCTGATCCGACAGTCGCAGCGCGGCTTCGACATGGACTACTGCGTGCAGCTGGCCTTCGACAACATCAACACCGACACGACCACGGCGGACGGCACCGACAACGTGATCGCCGGATACGGCGTCGACCACGTCAAGCTGGCTGAGGCCATGGGCGCGAAGGCCCTTCGCGTGCAGGACCCGAAGGAATTGCTGCCCGCACTCGAGGCAGCCAAGAAGATGCTGGTCG
>CAVPYD010000036.1:0-163081 GCA_963709895.1 uncultured Actinomycetota bacterium
GCCGCGGAGGTGAACGTCCTTGATTTGCTCCAAGCCCTGCCCCAGGGCTCGCAGGCGCTTGGCAAACTGCACGTGAGGCCGAATCAAAGGGGAACCCGTAGCCCTCGCCGTCGGCTTTGCCCTCCAGTGCCCACTGGATTAGAGCGTAGGCACAGAGCAGCGGAAAGACCTCCAGCTTCTGGCTGGGCAAACAGTGGCCCTGCACATCCTGACAGAAGCTCTCGACCAGGCCGGGCTGCTCATCGATGGCGGCTTTGAACCGGCGAGCGTAATAGAGCAGCTTTTCGCTCAGGCCGTGCTGGCGCAGGCGCTGCCGGATAGTGTCATAGTCGGCCGCCAGGAGATCCTTGCCGGCATCGCGCAGAAAATGAAAATGACAGACAAAGTCCGGGAGGCGCCCGGAAACACCCTCTGGACTGCCGCCAGGATGCCGTGCCCCATGTCATGGACTGCCGCCACCGGCAGACCGAAGCGGCGCTTGATCTCCTCCAGGAACGGGACAATCTGCTCGGTTTTTTCCGAGGGCACCTTCACGTTGCCCAGCACGATTTCTGAGAGCGAATCCAGGCTGCTCATCAGCATCGGCCCGCCTCCTTCACCGGTGCCATCCAGATGAAGAATGTAACCGCCCTGGGCGCGCATGGCTTGCTTGAGGCGGGGCCCGACTGCCGGTGCGCCAGCGCCAGGTCAACGACAAACTTCTTTCCCAGATAGCCCACCTCACTGGGGCTGAGCCGAACCTGGTGCGCTTGCAATTCCTCGATGATTTCCTGGGCTCGGCGCTGGCGCAAGAAAAGCGCCCGACCGACGAAGACCAGCACATCGTAGCCAAAGGTGCAGCCCGAGGGCACCAGTTGACTCAGGGACTCGGCGCCATAGAGGGTGTCGTTGGGGCAGCGCCCGCAGTGCAGGAGGGTTTCATGCGCGCTATAGCAGCCCAGCGGCAAGGTCTGAACCGTTCGGCACTGGGTTTTGTAAACCTGGAGCGGCGCCCGACAGTCGGGGCAATCGGTTTGGGCGGGTCGAAAGGGCACCGTCGGCCGTTGCGCGAACAGACAGGCCGGGGAACTCTCTCGCGCCAGCTTCTCCTGGTAACTGCGGAAGGTGGCCAGCGTGTTCAGTTGGGTGCCGGAGACGTTTTTTTTAGAGCGTGTTCCTGGAAGAACCGCTGGATGGCCTCGGGAGCCACGGCGAGGTGGCGGTGCTCTTGGACCCGGGCGGCAATCTGCTCGAAGCTCAGTGCGGGCTCCTTAATGTGTTCCACCAAGACCCAGAGGGCGGTTTGCGTGCTCAACGCGGCCGTTGGGCTGGGCGTCTGCGCTAAGGCGGCTTGTTCGCGTTGCCGGCCATTAAGCCGCGGGTCGGCAGCCAGATAGCGAAACTGGCCGCAGAGCCGGAGACGATCCAATCGGCCCGCCTTGTGCAGTTGGCTCAGGACGGCGTGACAGGGGTGTTGCAACTTCTGGCTCAGCTCGCTGGCGGACAGTCCGGCGGGGCTGCGTCCGACCAGGCAATCAATGGTGGCGGTGAGACTGCCGTGTTTGGAAAAGCTGATTCCACGGTAGTGCCACAAGCCGTCCCGGTCAAAGTCAGGGGAATCGTGCAAAGTGTACCACTTGCCGTTGTCGGTGTAACTCCTGAAATAGCCGATCTGCTTGAGGAAGCGGCGCACCGAGATTAGAGCGTAGCCGAGGGTTTGGGCCAGTTGGTCGAGCATCCAGCACTTGCGGCGGTGAAACAATTTTCCCAAGCGCTCGGTCGGGAGCCGTGGAGGCGTCATAGGCAAATGATACAGTATTAATTTAATGGTCTGATATTTAATACTGTATCATTCGCGCAGGGTTGTCAACCCCTGGGCTCGCTGAGCCTGGGGCAGAGCGGCACATCGCTTAAGTCGCGCGGGGTGAATGCGTTACAACTCAAAGACCCTCAAACTCGAAGAGTCAGACAAGGCCGGCGAGGGACGAAATGATGAAGTATGAAAGCCTGGCGTCGTTGTAAGTACCTACCCATCAACGAGGCAACCGAGCGTTGCAATCATAGGCTACACGCCCGTGGACAGCTATTACAAGCTGGTCAAGAAGATAGAGGGCGACTCGGAGTTCGACACCAAGCGGGCGCAGAAGAAGCTGCGGAAGTATGTCGAGAGCCACGACCATGCCATCCGCCTCAAGGCCGAAATCATGGTGAACCACTTCCACGAGCAGGTGATGGCGTTGAATAAGATTGGCGGCAAGGCGCGGGCTATGCTGGTGTGCAGCGGCATCAAGCGGGCCGTCCTGTATATCCACGCCTTCAAGGCGTATCTCGCAGAGCGCAAGAGCCCTTACCAGGCCATCGTCGCCTTTTCCGGCGAGCATGAGTTCGGCGGGGCGAAGGCCAGCGAGTCCTCGCTGAACGGTTTTCCTGGCACCGACATCGCGGACAAGATTCAGGAAGACCCTTATCGCTTCCTCATCTGCGCGGACAAGTTCCAGACCGGCTACGATGAGCCGTTGCTCCACACGATGTACGTGGACAAGCCGCTCTCCGGCATCAAGGCCGTGCAGACCCTCTCCCGCCTGAATCGCGCGCACCCGGAGAAACACGAGTCTTCGTCCTCGATTTCCAGAACAACACCGAAACGATCACCCTCGCGTTTGCCGACTACTACCGCACGACGGTCTTGAGCGAGGAAACCGACCCCAACAAGCTGCACGACCTCAGTGCCCTGCAATGCCACCCCCTCATGGACGCCCGCTTCCTTCGCAACTTCGCTATCATCGCCCACATCGACCATGGAAAGTCGACGTTAAGTGACCGTTTGCTCAAGTTTACCGGTCACAGTGACCGGGCGCGAGATGCAGGCGCAGATCTTGGACGACATGGATCTGGAGCGCGAGCGCGGCATCACCATCAAAGCTCACGCAGTGCGCATGATGTACAAGGCGCACGATGGCAATACTTACCAGCTCAATTTGATCGACACACCCGGCCACGTCGACTTCAGCTACGAGGTATCGCGTTCGCTGGCCTCGTGCGAGGGCGCGATGCTGGTCGTGGACGCAACCCAGGGCGTGGAGGCCCAGACGCTGGCGAATGCCTACCTCGCCATCAATCACGGCTTGGAAATTATTCCCGTCATCAACAAGATCGATTTGCCCTCGGCCGATATTTTGCGGCGCAGGAGGCGATTGAGAAGGCGGTTGGCCTGGATGCTACCGACGCGATCCCGGTAAGCGCAAGACGGGGCAGGGCAATTGACCAGGTAATGGAGGCCATGGTGCACCGAGTTCCGCCGCCGCAGGGATCCCGAAGCGCCGCTTCAGGCACTGATCTTTGATTCGTAGTACGATGCATATCGGGGCGTGATTGTGCTTGTGCGTGTTATGAAGGGCACCAGGTTCACCGCGGCAACGGATTCGCCTGATGTCGAACGGAAGGTCGTTTGAAGTCGAGTCGATGGGCGTGCTCATGCCCAAGCCGGTGGAGATCAGCCGGTTGGTGGCGGGCGAAGTGGCTTTATTCGCGGCCACCATCAAAAGTGTGGGCTAAAGCAAAATTGGCGATACGGTTACCGGCGACGCCCTGCCAGCCGCAGCGCATTGCCTGGCTTTAAAGCACTTCAAGCCAATGGTCTTTTGCGGGCATATATCCCGTAGACGCGCACGAGCACACGATGTTGCGCGATGCGTTGGAGAAATTTGCGGTTGAACGATTCCGCCTCTTCTTTGAGCCGGAAAGCTCCATGGCGCTGGGGTTTGGATTTCGCTGCGGCTTTCTGGGCTTGCTGCACATGGAGATCATTCAGGAGCGGTTGGAGCGCGAATACAACCTGGACCTGATTACGACTGCACCCGTGTTTCGTACCACATTACCATAACCGACGGAAGTGATCGGGGTGGACAACCCGTCGCGATGACCCGAGCCCACCAAACAACTGGCACGATCGGAGCCCATGACTACTCGCCAGATTCTCACCACAAGGAATATGTGGGCGGAATTATCAAGCTGGTCCAAGACAAGCGGGGCAACAGATCAACTGGAGTACGTGATGCGGACGAGTGTGATGATCCCTTACGAACTGCCGCTGAACGAGATCGTGCTCGACTTCTACGACCGGCTCAAATCCATCTCCCGCGGATATGCGTCGCTCGACTATCAATTGGCCGGAGAGTGGGCGTCGCCGATGGTAAAGCTGGACATTCTCGTCTCCGGCGAGCCGGTGGACGCCCTTTCGATCATCGTACATCGCGACTTTGCCTATGAGCGCGGGAGGGCCCTGGTTTCGAAGATGCGGGAGCTGATTCCGCGTCGCCTCGCCCTTGCCGCGTCTACTTGGTTCGGTTCACGTATTGCTCGCGGTGGTTGCCAGTGATTCGTGACCCATCAGTTCCTTGATGACGAGCGAGTCGACACCGGCGGCTCGGAGAGCAGTGCCAAACCAATGCCGCAACGCATGCGGCGTGCCGGGGATCCCCGCCCGGTCCATTGTCTTCGAGATCACCGCAGTTGACGGAGTTGCCGAGCATCGGACCGCCGGCCGCATCCCGGGCATTGCCTACCCAGGTCGGAAATCACCACTGGCGGGGATGCATGCCCGCCGCCAGGTTTTGCAGATATAGGGATGCATCGGGGATGTCCCGACGCTTTTCCCCCTTGCCCGTCACGGAGATCGACTTGGTGATCAGGTCGACGTCCTCGCCGCGGATCATGGCGATCTCGCTGACCCTGAGCCCCGCGTAGGCGCCTAAGAGGATCATCGCGCGGGTTCTGCGACGCATCCGGGTCGACAACAGCACCGTCAGGTGCTCGTCGGCGATCGGTCGCGGTCGTCGTTGGGGGACCCTAATACTGAAGCCGTAGTTTGTGATCTTGGGCGTGTTGTCGCAGGTGAGGGCGGCCACCGGGCGATCATCCGGTGTTTGTGTGGACAACGAAGACGCCGCGGCCGCGGCGCATAGCGTAGACCCTGATCGTTGGTGGGATATTCGGCGAGGTGCTGGACCGCATCGGCGGCAGGTTCACCCGGCACGAACCGCGGCGTCATGCCGCGGAGTTGATGCTCGGATTGTTGGCCGGTGACTGGACCGGAAGAACTGCTGGACCATCGCCGAGCACCGCGGGGACGTGAACCCGGATGCGTTGCAGCATTGCTGTCCCGCGCGGAGTGGGACGCCGGACGCGGTGCGTGATGATCTGCGGGGTTACGTGGTGGATCATCGGTGATCCGGATGCCGGATTTTGGTGGTTGACGAGACCGGTGATCTGAAGAAGGGCAGCCACTCAGGTGGGGGTGCAACGCCAGTACACCGGGACCGCGGGACGCACCGAGAACCGCAGGTCGCGGTGTATTTGGCGTACGCCGCGCCGGGCGGGCACGCGTTGATCGACCGGGACCTGTACCTGCCGCGTTCCTGGACCGACGACCCGGCGCGGTGCGCGGCGGCCGGGGTACCCGGCCGACGTCGAGTTCGCCACCAAACCCGCGTTGGCCGCCCGGCAGATCGCCGCGGCGTTGGACGCCGGGGTGCCGGCCGGGTGGGTGGCCGGTGACGAGGTGTACGGCGCCGATCCGGCGCTGCGGTCGATGTTGCAGGACCGCCGGCCTGGGGTACGTGTTGGCGGTGGCCAGCAACCGGCGGGTCTCTACCCGCAAAGGACCGGTGCCGGCGGGCGAGTCGCCGCCCGGATCGGTCCGGGCCGCTGGCAGCGTCTGTCCGCCGGTGCGGGTCCCACGGGCCGAGGATGTATTCCTGGGCGCGGGTCCGGGTCGAACCCGCCGAGGCGGGTTGGCACTGGTTGTTGCTGCGCCGCAACGACAGCACCGGTGAGATTGCCTACTACCGGGCTACAGTCCGCGCCGGGTGCCGTTGACCGCGCTGGTCGCGTCGCCGGTCAACGGTGGCGGGTCGAGGAGAGCTTCCAGACCAGCAAGGGGCTGACCGGGCTGGACCAACACCAGGTCCGCCGCTGGACGTCCTGGCACCGGTGGACCACCCTGGCGATGCTCGCGCACGCGTTCCTGGCGGTCGTCGCCGCCGCGGAACGCGATCGCAACCAGCACCGCCGGGATGATCCCGTTGACCGTCAACGAGTTCCGCCGACTGTTCGACGCGCTGACCACCGCTCCGGCGACAACAGCAGAGCACGTCCTCCATTGGTCCGACTGGCGTAGAAAACACCAAGCCATCGCTCGAGAATCCCACTATCGCCGCAGATCAGAGCACCTCTGATCCCGAACTACCGCTGCCGTACTAGGCGGGGTAGCGATCAGCGTCGGGTCGTCGTCGCGACGTTTGGTCCGGACAAGCCAAGGGCACCACGCCCGGATCGCGCCGTGATACGTCGCCCTGGTCGACTTGGACCATGCGGGTTGGCTAGAAACGTGTCGACCTCGACGGCAGTGATCGTGGCCGCAGCAGGCAGGCGTCTGATGACATGCACTCGCTCAGTGATCGTCCTGTCGGAGACGTTGCGGGCGCGCTGCCAGATGACCCACTCGTCGAGCAGCGCTCGGTTCAGGTCATTCTGTTCCGGGCCCAAGATTCGGAGGGCAGAACGCCGCAGTCATCGGAGCAACGCTGCGGAAGGGATTTCGCGTAGTGCGAAGTTGTACCCGACCGTCGCTAACCGACCGCACCCGAACCCCGGGCGGCCGCCAAGGGATTCGGGAATCGTCCGCCTTCGCCGCCGGAGGCGGACAGTTCGATCATCGGCGATGTTGGCCGGCGGCGGGGTCCCGTGAGCCCGTGTTGGGGACGCAAGGCGATCGTCGACTACGCGTTCGGCTGCCCCGAAGGAGCGGAGGAAGTCGACAGCCAAGATCACGGTGGGCTCCTGAGGTTCGTGGGCTCACCTATAACAAGGACATTCTTCAGGTCGAATATGGACACCTCAGCCCGAAGATCTTGATTCGAGCGATTCGGGAGCGTCGGTCAACCATCTCCGCCTCGGCGTAACCACTGCCCTCCGGAAGGGGAGAATCACGGCAAGGTCGAACTTCGTGTCAGAAGGGTTGGGGGTTCGAATCCCACCGGGCGCGCGCATCAGCCATCGCTGAGTCCATCGCCTTGGACCGGCCGCGGGGTGGTGCGGATGGCTGGGGCCACATCCGTTGCAAGCGTGGCGTTCTGCGTGTTCGACGGGGTTTGGTGGAGATTCTGGTGCCGTGGTGGCCGTTGTTTCGCCGGGCCGGCGACCTTCACCGCAGTGAACCCTGATGCCTCGGCGGGGTTTGGAGCCGGTGTTGTGTTCAGCTGTTGGTGATCGTGACGTCGTCGAGGTACATCCAGCTGTCGTCGGACGGACTGGGGCCGTCGAGGTGGACGTTGAACCACACGGTGACTTGCTGGCCTTTGAAGGCCGTCAGGTCGGCGGTGACGTGGGTCCAGGTTCCCCTATTGCTGTTGAGTTTGAACAGCGTCGCCAGGGTGGTCCCGTTGCTGTCTCGCACCTGTGCTTCCATCCAGTCGCGTCGGCAGGTCGTGGTGCCGCCGCAGGTGCGGTCGTTGCTGTGTGGCTGGTACCAGAAGGAGAGGGCGGACGTCCCGACTGCCGGAACGGTGACCTTCTGCGACAGCGTGCTGTCACCGAGCGGCTCGCGGCCGCTGGTCACTCCCAGCAGGGCCGAGCCTGTGCCGCTATGTGCCCTGGTCGCTGGCCTCGGTGCGATCGCACCGCCCGTGGTCCACGACGTCAGCGCCGATTCGAACCCACCGTTGGAGATCAAGGAAGTTGCCGGCGCAGTCGGCGTCACGGGTGACGAGGCCGTGGACGCGGCGGATGTTCCGATGGCGTTGGTTGCGGTGACCGTGAACGTGTAGGCGGTGCCGTTCACCAGACCGGTGATCGTCGTAGTTGTCGCCGGCGGCGTGCCGGTCACCGTGACGGGGGTCAGCGCCACCGTGCCCGCGCGTGGTGTCACTGTGTAAGAAGTGATCGCCGAACCGCCGTTGCTCGGAGCGGTCCATCGGATGGTCGCCGACGAATTGCCGGCCACTGCCGACACTCCGGCGGGGATTGCCGGAGCAGTGGCTGCGGGTCCGCTGACCGTGACCGGATGTGTCACCGATCCGACGCCGCCCTGGTTGTCCGTCACGGTGAGCGTCGCGTTGTAGGTGCCCGGGGCCGCGTAACTGTGCTGGGGTGTGACTCCGTTGGCCACCGCTGAGCCGTCACCGAAGTTCCAGCTGTAGGACGCGACCGTGCCGTCCGGATCCGTGGACGTCGAACCGTTGAAGGACACCGCCAGGTTCTGGGCGGATGACGTGAACGCGGCCGTCGGCGGCTGGTTGACCGGCGGCGGTGCAGTGTTGCCCAGTGCCTGCGCCACGGTCTGCACCACCGTCGTCCCGGTCGCCGTCCGCGCAGCGAGCCACGTGACGAATTGATCGAACAGGGTCGGGCTGATGGTCAGCGTGGGGTCCGTGCCCACCGCGATGTGGTGGAAGGTCAGCTGCACCCATCCCCCGTTGTGCGACTCGGCGTTGGTCACCAGATCCTGCAGGTTCTTCAGGGTCCAGGTGCTGTCGACCTCGTCCGGTGCCGCCGTATTGTAGGGATTGGCCGGCGGGATGGTCTCCGCGAATGGACAGCCGGAACAGCTCGCCGGAGAACGGATGTCACCCAAATTGCGGGCACTCGTGTAGCCGCAGTTCTTGACGATCTTTTCGACCGCGGCATTCTCGGAGGCGAAGGGATAGGCGAAATCGGTGACGGTGAACCCCCAGCCGGCCAGAATGGTCCGCCCGTTGCAGACCTCCGCGGTTGCCGCCGCGGTCGACAGGGTGGTCAGATCCGGGTGAGTGACAGTATGCCCGCCGATCTCGTTGCCGTCGGCGGCGATGCTGTGCAGGTTCGCTTGGCTCAGGTACGTCGGGGAGCCGATCCAACTGGTGGTGATGAAGAATGTGCCGACCAGTCCGTGCGCCTTCAACACCTGCTCGGCGGCGAACTGATTGTCGTTGCCGTCATCGAACGTCAGGCTGACGATGGTCTTCGGAACAGCCGCGTTTGCCGGCGCCGCAATCCCCAAACCGATGAGCAAACCCATCGCCAGAGTGGACGTGCAGGTGATCGCCAACAATTTCTGGCGGAATCTTTTGGCCAGTGCTGAGCTCCGGCGTCCGGCGGCAAATGGTGTCACGGCTTCCATCCTTATCGGAGGGCATTGCAGGATCGACGACGAGGTCTTGACGCGCACCCGGAGGAAGGGGTCGACCGACTCGACTCAGCCAGTGGTTTGTACAGCGGGACAACGGGCCCGGATTGATCACTCGCGGCTGAGATCAATCGCCCAATTGAGCTCGCGAAAGAAAGCTTCCTTCCCGGTCGCGTTTTCAGCCAGCGCAGCAAGCAACGTTGACCACGCTACCAGGGCAACATGCTGTCTCGGGTAATGTGCCCGGCTCTTGTGCCGTAGTGCTTGCGGTCGGTCGGCATTTTTTGTTATCGAGCGTAGTCGATCAGATTGGGGTGATGAGTGAATTGGTGTGACTAGGTGGCACCTCCCGCGCAAGTGGAATTCCTGCGGCTAGGTGTAGCTCACGGTCATCCGCCTCGTCAATCCGATGCGCGGGAAGTTGCCTGAAAGATCGAGGCCGGAGGGATTGAGGAGCACAAGTATCGTCGCATTGTCTTCCGTTGGGCCGATGTTCCTTCCACCGCCACCCGATAGGTGCACCCCTTCACCCGCAGGCAGCTCCAGGTAGTCAGTGACCCAAACCGCGCCGCGGCCGACGATCTGCGGACCGTTCGCCGGCACCGTTGCCGTCCACCGCGACGTGATCACCCCGCCGGCGTCGATGCTGGCGCTCGGGTCTCGTCGCTGCACCGCAAGTACACGGTCGACCCGTCGACCGGCGCTGCCGCCGCACGCAGCGCAGATCCGCTGTGCGGCGAGTTGACCGCCGACACCGCCCAGCTGAGTGGCGTCCAGCACGTATCCCACACCGCTCTTCCCGAGGCCAGGACATGTCATCGACCATCGCCGACCCCATCGGGCCCAATCGAGGACCGCTTCGTTGTCCGACGCCCATTGCGCGGGGGCCGAAACTGCCCGCCAATTCAAGCCATTCAAACTGCGGATCAGCGTGAGCACCCGGAGACCGGCGCGAACGCCTCGACGAGGGCATCCCTGACCAGGTCGGCGGTCGGCCGCCCGTCCGGCAGGAGCGAAAGTTCGTGAACCGACTGCTCGGGTCAACCAGGGTGCCGATAGCCGACCGGTTGGACGCACCGTTGATGAGATCTCCATGCCTTGGCATGGAACGGTCGGGCACCCACGCAGCGGTCGGGCACAGGGCACGCGAGAGACGGGTGACTCGTCAGTCGTGACCCACTCATAGACGCCGATCTCACGGCAACGCCCCAGCGGGGATGGGGGTATCGACCCGCTGGGGCCGCGCTGCCTGCTTTGACGGTCGGCGCGCCCATCAAGTGTCCAGAACCGGACGAATGACCCGCAACGCCCAGGTGAGTGGAGTTCGCTCCGCGAGAATTGCCTGAATCGACGCCTCTGTGCCGGATATCGTGTCGCGTACGTGCGGACATAGCGAAATCGACACGCCCGGGCACGTCCCGTCTTCGCAGCGTCGAAACCAGACCACCAGCTGTTCGGCCTCTATGGACCCAGGCGCTCAACGCTACGTGTCTCACTGGCCCGTCCGTGCTGTAGCGAAGGGGCGAGACTGTCCGAAGCTTCGCTCTCCCTGGATCAGCGGTGACGCCGACTCATCTGGGACGCCAATTGCCTGGCCTGGTTACGGGCCGGCGAGTCCGTTCCCGCCGCAGCGGCCATCGTCCGAGCGGCTCGCGCGCGTGGCTGGCGGATTGTTGCTCGGGAATCGTGGTTCGCCGAGGCGCGGTGACCCCGCGTTTTGCGAGCACGGTCAGCCAGGTGATCGCCCCGCCGCCGTGCGCACCGTCCACACTCGATCGGTGACGCCCCACGCCAACGCGCGTTTCCGTCCAGCCGACTCCTGCGAGGGCCTCGGCCCTGGTATGCATCGTCGCGATGATCAGCTGCGTTCGGAGTCGGTCCGGTAGCCGGTCGCGGACGACCCGAAACCAGCTCGACGGCCTCGGTGGCCAGGTCTGTCGGTCGGGCAGGCCGTCTGGTGGTCGGCGGAACGTGGAATCGGACCGGCGTCGTCGGTAGGGCGGCTGGTGGTTGTTCTTTCTTAGTCGCTGCAGCCGGCGGTGGAATCCGTTGGCAGGTGAGGTATCCGGTGGCTGCCCGAGCTCGGCGAACAGGACTACCACCCGCACCAGCTGATGTGAGACGTGCAGCGCAACGTCGACGTCGACGCCCTGCCGCCGGGACGTACAGTCCTCCAGTTCAGCTTCCCCGACGTTCCGCCTGGCCATCGGAACTGGTGGCTCGTGCTCAGCCAGGAATCGGTCGCCCTGTGCCACTTCGATCCCGGCCACCCGTGGTCCCGCCCAAGAGTTCGCCGGGGTCAGGCTGCTCGGGGTTGTGATCGATCGCTGGTGATCTTCGGCCGGTGTGGGTCGAGTCGGTCCAGGTCGGCCAGCTCGGTGGTGGCGCACTTCCCATGGAGCGGTTTGACGGACTGTTCGTCACGTGTTTCGCGGGTCGCGATGCGATTGACGATGACGCCGAGATCATCGAAGTCGTTGGGCAATAGTGCTTTTCGCTGGTCCGATGTAAAGAGGATCTCCTCTTGATTCAACCGGGTCCCGCAGCGCTCACGCCGCGAGCTCACCGTCCATCAGCGACCGCATCTCCGGCATCCCCCGCAGCTTCTGCAGGCACCGCGCCCTGGTGGGACCGATGCTCCCCACCGGCATGTTGAGCCGCTGCCCGACCTCCCGGTACGAGATTTCCGGATCGGCGAGCAACAGCAGCATCAGCCTGCGCTGCGCGGGTGACAATCTGCTCAGGCTGTCGTGCAGCGCCCGGAGTTGCTCCAGTTGGTGCAGGAGGTCGGCGGGATCGACAGTCTCCTGACCGTCCAGCCGCTGGTCCACCATCGGGTCGGCGGGTTCGGTCCGCCGTCCGGAGCGGATCACCCGCAGGCATTCGTTCCTGGCGGTGGTGGCGATCCAGCCCGGCAGCGCCCGCGGATCGCGGATGACCTTGAGGTGCTGAACCAACTGCAGCCACACCACCTGACCGACGTCGTCGGCATCTCCCTGGCTCAACCGGTGCTTCCGGCACACGTGCGAGACGAGGGGTGAGAATCGTTGGTACAGAACGCGCCACGCACGCTGTTCCCCTCGCAGTGCCGCGTCGACCAGGTCGACCAGGAACTCTGACGTCGACGCGATCGGCTCGCGTCGGGTTGGTGCGGAAGCCATCCTCGCGAGCTGCGCTGCTGACATGCGGATCCCCCTGTTGGACCGACTGCCTGCGCTTGATGGGATTGCTACGGCAGCGGACGTGGGCCGGACCGCTCGACTTCACCGCAGGTCCGACCACGTCATCCCAGGTGCAGGCTGACCCGGAAATCGCTGTCCTACAACGAGAATCGAGACACCAACGACTGGCTACGGCCGGCGCGGCCGGCCGCCGATGCCAGCGAACCGGGAAGACCCAGTTCTCGAATCCTCGAATTGCATGTCTTCAGGTTCCCGGGTGAGCGTCATCGCGGGAATGGAGAATTCCGCACGATGGGGCCGTGCAAGCACGGCTGTGACACGCGTCCGGAGTCCGTGCCAGCACGGTGGCGATCAGTGGGTGCAGCGCGCAGCACATACAGGCAGGCACCGTGATCACGGCGTCGCGGTGCCGTCCTGCGAACTCCGGAGATAGGTGAGAACAGCGAGCACCCTGCGATGCGCCCGCTGGTCGGGCGGGAGCCCCAGCTTGGTGAAAATGGTGCTGACGTGGGCCTCCACCGTGCGCTCACCCATGAACAGCAGCCCCGCGATCCCCCGGTTGGTCTGGCCCTGCGCCATCAACTGCAGGACCTCGCGCTCCCGGCCGGTGAGATCGTCGATGGGTTGCCGGCTTCGCCGGGGCCGGCCCAGGATCGCCGAGATGAGCTGCGGATCAAGTGCGGTGTCGCCCGCGGCCACCCGGTGAATGGTGGAGACGAAGGCATCGATATCGGTCACCCGATCCTTGAGCAGGTACCCGACGCCGCCCGACTCGCTGCGCAGCAGATCGAGCGCGTTCTCGGTGTCCAGGTACTGGGACAGCAGCAGGACACTGGTCTGCGGAAAAGTGGACCGGATTTTCGCTGCCGCCTCGAGCCCTTCGGTCCGGAAATCCGGCGGCATGCGAATGTCGACGATCGCTATGTCCGGGCGATGCATTCTTACCAATTCCAGCAGATCAACACCATTCCCCGCCTGGCCGAGAACGGTGATGGATTCGTCGGCGAGCAGCCGGCAGATGCCCTCGCGGAGCAGCACTGAATCGTCGGCAACGACAGCGGTGAGCGTCATCTGGCGCCCTCCTCGCTCGGGACCGGCAGTTCGATGGTGATCCTCGACCCTCCGGTGGCCGACGATTCCAGATCCAATCGGCCGTCGAGCGCGGCCACCCGATCCTGCAGCCCGGCCAGGCCACCGCCGGGCTCGATCCGCGCACCGCCCTTCCCGTCGTCGGATACCTGAAGCGTCAACACACCGTCGGTCTCGCTCAGCTCGACGGTCAGGTGGGTCGCATCGGCGTATTTCAGGGCGTTGGTGATGGTTTCGGCCGCGCTGAAATACACGCAGGCCTCGATCGTTTCCGGGGCCCGCCGCTGATATCGATCGATGATGTCCACCGGAATGCTGGCCCGCTCGGCGAGCGAGGTCAACGCCGCGGACAATCCGCGTTCGCGGAGCATCGGCGGATGAACGCCGCGGGCGAGCTCACGCAGCCCGGTGATGGCGCTCTCCAACTGCGCGGATCCCTCCACCAGCATCGCCCGGGCCTGGTCGGGGTCCGCCGCCCGGCCGGCTCTGCGGAACATCAACGCGGCGGCCACCAGTTCCTGCTGCGCCCCGTCGTGGATGTCCCGCTCGAGCCGACGGCGCTCGGCGTCGCTGGCGGCGACGATCCGCTGACGTGATTGCTGGGTCGCCTCCAATTGCACTTCCAACGCCGCGGTCAACCGGAGGTTTTCCAGGAGCAACGTCGTCCCCGCACGAACCGCTTCCAGGAGCTCGGGTTGCTGGCGGAGAGCCTGATCGTGGACGAGCGCGCCCAACCGGGTGCCCTGCCGGTCCAGGGTTGTCACCACCCGAGGCGACGACACCGAGGTCAGAGCGTGAAAGCGCCGCTCGGAGTCGACGTATTCCTGGCTCTCATCCGACCACAACCACAACTCCACCGACGGGTCGTGCAGAGTCTGTCGCAGCAACACCTGCAATTGCTCCTGGGTGACGGGTCCCGACCCCAGGTCAACCATCATCCGGCTCATGGCGCCACGGGCCAGCCGGTAGCGCGCCAATCCGATCAGCACCGCCACGGGAATCAGCACCGGCGCCCAATAGCGGATCGTGTAGCGGAACCAGCCTTCCGTCCCGGGCAGGTCGACGGCGTTCAGCGCGGACCACACCCGCACCACGGTGACGAGAAAGAACGCCCACCACAGCGGGAGCAGGGAACGCCGGAAGGCGGGCGATCCGGTTCGCCATCGGTAGGCAAGGATCCCGACGAGAACGAATCCGATGAGGATGAAGATCGCCGAGTGAATGATCCGGAGCGTGGCGTACAGCGATGGCTGATCGCTGATCAGCAGCAGGTTCACCGACGTCGACTCACCGTTGGGCACATGCAACTGCGGATCGAAGAAGATCCAGGTGGATACGTTGTGCACCACGTAGTAGACGTACAGCGTGCCGACGAAAAGCCGGGCACCCGTACTCCCCAACCGTCCCTCCGGGAAGGCCATGCCGAGGTGGATGAGGATGGGCACGACCAGCAGCGTCATCTGCGTGCCCAGCGTGAACAGCAGCGGTTGGCTGCTCAGCCGCAGCCCCTCCAGCAGCCACACCACCCCGGCGGCGTACAGCAAACCGGCGGTCAGGCCGGGGGCCTTCCCACGGGCCGCGATCATCCCGCACACGATGAACGCCAGGCCGGCGGCGACGAACAACAGATACTCGGTCAGGCTGATCCCCGAGCGGGTGACCTCGTCGCCGAGAACGGAGATGCCGTTCGGCCCTCGACCCAGCGCGCGGGCCGGGTCCCGCCGGGCGACCTCGCTCCAATCCGCGAGAACAGTGATCACCGCAACCAGGAAGGCCGCGAGCACGGCGACGGCGCCGATACCGGCGACACTGCCGACACCGCCGATCGCCGACCTACCGTTCGCGGCCACGGCTTATTCTTGCGCGCCCGCGCATCCTTGCCGAACGAATTGGATGCGGGAACGTCGGGTCGGCAGGCGGCGGATCAGACGTCCAACCGCTGGTCGACCGGCCGGCCGGCAGGTCCGTGATCGACACCAACGGCCCCATTCGACGAGGCCGGCCGCACCGGCCAGGGCTTTCCGGCCTCCCACAGCAACAGCCCGCCGGCATCGAAGAGATGGGCGGTCAGCAGGTCGATGTCTTTCAGGGCACCGAAAATGATCGGTCGGGCAGCCGGGTGCAGTGCGCGGAGCCGGGTGATTGCGTCACTGCCGACAGCACTTCCGGAATGGACGCCGATCAGCACCTGACCGATTGTTTCTTGATAGGCGGCCAGCAGGGCATCAGCATCAGCGACCGCCATCACCGATTCCGGCGAACCATCCCCCAGTGTTATCGACAATTGTCGGCGAACCTCGACCCGATCGTCACAGATCAGCACGGACCTGGTCGCTCCGTCGGATGGGTGTGGACGCTCTGGGGCCACGACGACGTGGTCCTTCATCAATGTTCCCCGCTCCGTATCGTCGATGGTGGGCGATCCCGTCCCGGGCGCGGCTACAGCCTTTCTCAGCGTGATCCTTCCGTCCAGCCTCAATTGGGGGGATGGTTCGGCCCCCAAAGATGTGGGTCGGGTGGAAACCGGCCGACAGCACAGACCCCGAACTCGTCTCGAGATCGCGTGACAAGTGCCGGGACGAACAATGCCGTGACGACACCGCCGTGACGACGCCCTGATGACACCGATTCGACATGGCGATGGGGAATCAGGAATGGCGTCCCGATATCGCGGAAAGATTCGAGGCACCGTGCCGTGGAATC
Organism: uncultured Actinomycetota bacterium; assembly: GCA_963709895.1. Lineage (GTDB taxonomy): Bacteria > Actinomycetota > Actinomycetes > Mycobacteriales > Nakamurellaceae > Nakamurella. The sequence goes on from CAVPYD010000036.1 coordinate 16,117, forward strand.
GGCGGTGTCATACCCGCCGCGGTCGCCGCCATCGCTTTCCTGCGACCGGCTCCGGATTCGCCTCCGGGCGAGCGACCGGAAGCTCCGCAAGGACCGCCGTCCCACCGCGCGGCCCTGGGCGCACGGTCAGGGTCCCGCCGAGGTTCTCCACCCGGTCCTGCAGCAGCTTCAGACCCATGTGGCCTTCGGCCCGCTTGTTGACGCCCGTCGGGTCGACGCCGACGCCATCGTCGATGATCCGCAGCAGCACGGTCGGCGTCTTGCTCGACCCGTCCGGATCTCCGCATCCGAAGCTGATGTCGACCTTGTTCGCCTGGGAATGCTCGGCGACGTTGGCCAGCGACTCCCTGGCCACCCGGTACAGCGCCGTCATCGTGTCGCCGTCCAGGTCCGGAAGCGGCGCGGTGCTGGTGGTGACGGCAATCCCCTGGTCGCTCAGCGGCGCCGCCAAGGTCGCGATGATCGCGGCCAGTTCGCCGACGCTGAGGTCCGGCGGATAGAGGTCGACCATCAGCCTGCGGAGCGAGTTCATCACCTCGTGCAGCGTGTCCTGAATCCGCCGCATGAGGATCGCGTACTGCTCGGGCACCGACGAGGCCACCGAGTCCAGCGCGTACCCGATGCCGGCGAGATTCTGCACGGGTCCGTCGTGCAGATCGGCGGCGATGCGTATCCGCTCCCGTTCCGACACCGACAAGGTCCGCTCGAGCAGCGCCGCTCGGTCAGCTTCGTGCGCGCGCACCCGGCGAGCCATCGACGAGGTGAGCGGCACATGGATCAGTTCCAGGATCAGCAACGGAATGAGCACCAGCGGAACGAGCTGCCAGAGCAGGGAGCTGGCGACCTCGTCGACGGGCGCGTAGTTGTAGTAGGCCTCGAACGCCAGTGACTGGAGTTCAGGCTGCTCGAACGGGACATAGACCTCGACGAATCCCGGGCCGTCCACGTTCGAGGCCTGCGGGTTTGCTTCCGGTTGCGTCTCGAAATCGGAGGAGACCACGCCCGCCGTGATGGCGTCCAGCACCTGCTGCGGCGGGGTGACCTGCTTCCCGATCTCCTCGGGGTCATCGGCGTAGACGACGCGGCCGTTCGCGTCCCAGACGTTGATCTCGGACAGGTAGTCGCCACCCATCCGGTACTTGATGGCCAGGTCCAACTCGTGACGGCTCTGCTCGTCGCCGGCCAGTGCGCCGGCCAGGAGCGGCGCGATCAGGTTGGCCAGCCGGGTGGTCGTCCGCTCGGCACCCTTGAGCGCCTCCTCGCGAGCGACGGACCTGCTGGCAATGACGGCGCCGATCGCCACCACGACCAGGGCCAACGCGGCCACCGCGTAGAACAGCGAGAGCTGATGACGCACTCCGACCCGCGGGGGGCGAATGCTCATCGCCCGGTCAACGCTCATTCGGTCGGACCGAGGAGTCCCAGCCGTTGGCCTTTGATCACCGCCTCGAGTTGGGTGCGGACTCCCATTTTGCTGTGCAGGGTCTTCACGTAACCGCGGCAGGTGTGCACGCTGATCCCCAGCGCCCGGGCGATGCCGGGGACCGCCATACCCGCGCTCAGGTAGGTCAGCACATCGAGCTCACGGTGGCTCAGCAGGGGGATGGCGTCGTCGTGCGGAACGGCGGACTCGAACGCGCCACCCGAGTCGGGCCGGGAATGAAAGGTGTTGGACGCCAACAACATCTGACCGTGACGGACCCGGCCCAGCAAGTCGATCATCTCATCGAGCGACCCGTCCTTGGTGATGAAGGCGGACGCCCCCGCCTGGGCGGCACGAGCCACCCATTTCGGATCGTGATGGGCGGTGACCACAGCGATGATCGTGTCCGGCGCGACCTCACGAATCCGCCGGGTGGCCACCAGTCCGTCGTGCAATGGCATCTGGATGTCCATGACGACGACCTTGGGTCGCAGCTCGTCCACCAACGCGACACCTCTGGCCGAACTCGTCGCAATCCCGACGCAGGTGAGGCCCGGAACGTTCTCCAGCGCGGCGGCGAGCAGTTCCGCGAAGGAACGGTGATCATCCACGATCACCACGGTCGTCGGACCGTCGGATTGACCGGATTCGGTGGATTCGGTGGATTCGGTGGATTCACCGGCAGGAGCGGAAGGAGCGGATTTGGTGGCTACCTGGGCCGACGATGTCTCTTCCTGCAACGTTCCGACCCCCAAGAAGTGACACACGGCAACCAGTCTGCAATGCATTATGGACTAAACGGGCGTATTCCACGACGCGAACAACGTACCGTGATGAATCAGTACACGATCGTGGCGCTCGGAATAGCCCAGTCCGGTCGGCCAGGAAGCCGACGCCTTCGAATCAGCTGACTTGGGCTCGTCATCGTGCTGATCTTTCATTCGTTCGTAGGAGTCCTGGATACCGCCGTTGGTGGTCCTCCCGACGGCAGAGAGTCAGGCGCATTCGATCCATCAAATTTGGGGGATCGAGGTTCCCCCCGGCTGGGGCTGATGCCACCACGTGCGGTCAGCAGATGCTTCGGGCTCATCAATCGATCGACTGCGGCAATCGGGCTGCGGTCATCGCAAGGAGGGTCCCGATGATCAGAACGCTCACTCGGAGGCGGAAAGTCGCGTTAGTTGCCATGCCACTTGCCGTCCTCCTCGCCCTACCCCTCGGCGGCATCGCCTTCGGCCAGGGTGGCACCGCGAAACCGCCGAAGGGAGCGATCGCGCCCTTCGTGACGCCACGTTGCCCGATCCGGTCACCTCGGTGCGATCCGGTGCTGATCCACGGCTTCGATGACACCGGCTTCATCCAGAACGCCACCGTGGACGCCGACAACACACGCTGCCCGAACACGACCGACCCGCATCGCTTCGGTGGCACCCTCACCCTGAACAACGGCCCGATCGTCATTCCGTGCAACACGGTGATCCAGATGCCGGCCAACACCTTCACCTGGGCCGACTTCGTCAATGGCGGGCCCTCGCTGGCGCTGGGTGACGGCTACCCGTCCTTCGAGATCGCACGCGATCGGCAACATCGTCGGCAACAGGCGGATCGCAGGTCTGCTGTTCGCATCCCAGCAGGGGTCGAACTCCAGCACCGGCGTCATCACCGCCATCGACTACTCCACCGGCAACCTGAAGGTCGACACCGGTGACCCGGCGCACCCGGCCACCGTGCAGATCAACGATCCGAACGGCCGTTTCGGTCGGGCGCAGAGCCCGGATCCGCGGTTCAGCGTCGACGACGCGAACCCGACCATCCACGCCGGCACCGGCTATCCGATGTGCGTACCGCGCACCGATCCGACCGTGGCCGGCGGCGATGACCCGCTGTGCCCGCAGACAGAACCGGCCCAACCTGGTGCCCGTCACGGTGAACGGGGCCGTCGTGCCCGCGGTCGCCGGTGGCTGCCGCAACTTCAGCGTCGCGGGTATCGTACCGCCCACCAGCGGGCGAACTGACCCGGCCCGCTGCCGGGCAGGCCTACTGCAGCCAGTTCGTGATGAAGAAGGTGGCGCAGCTGACGGCGGCCGATCCCGATCCGCGCCAGCAGGCACCCTTCGAGGTGGGTGACGCCATCACCTTCTCCGGCACCCTGATCAATCAGCGGCGCCTCGAGCTACATCTCCGCGCACACCATCGAGGCCAACATCGGCATCTACACCTACCCCGGCACAAGCCCAGCTACGTGGCGATCGGCGAGTTCGGCGTGGGTACGGCCGATCCCAGCGCCACCTCGATCAACGGCTTCGCGGTGGAGACCCAGGACCGGATCTTCCTGGAGGCGGAGACCACCGATGTGAAGACCGCCGTCGACATCTACATGATGGACATCAACCCGACGACCGGCGCCGTCCGCAACCGCTGGGTGACACCGTTCGAGATGACCGGCGAGCAGAACGGCCCGTTCCAGGCCGACGGCGTGACCCCCATCGGCGGTGGCATCACCACCCAGAACACCGGTCCCCAGCCGCAGCGTGCCCGGCTGCGTGCGACCAAGGCGCCGATCGGCCTGCTCAGCCAGCCAACCAGGACCATCCGGGTCGCCACCCGCTCGACTGTGCGTGCCCCAGTCCCCGGTCAACGACGCCGCCGGGAATCCCGTGCTCACCGCGCTGGACGCCTGCCTGAACAACAATGCCGGCAACCTGGTCGCGAACGGGCTTTCCGCCGGGCAGTACTTCGCACCGACCTTCGAGTACATCTTCCCGGAGAACGTCAAGCCCGGTGATCTGCTGGTGCCGTTCGACTTCTGGCACCTGCCGGCCATCGCGAAGGGCGAAGGTGCGACCACCCCGTCGGCGGTCACGCCGGGCGTCGGCCCGCTCGAACCGGCACCGTGGTAATTCGTCCCTGATATTCATTCATCGACCGGTTCGGAATGCCGTCGGTATTCCGAACCGGTCGGTGGGCCATCACCCACACCCGACATCACTCAATGGAGAGGCGAAGCCCGATGAACCAGATCAGACCAGCCCGCGCCGCCGTTGCGGCGGTTGCCCTCACGACCGCGGTCCTGCTCAGCGGTTGCGCGGCAACCCAGCAGTCGAACGTCCGCGATGACGCCGCCACCGGCCCCAGCATTTCCCGCGCCGTGCACCACGGGCCATCGGATCTGACGGTGGTCCCGATTGCCAGCAGACCCGCCAGCGGCGGGGGTGGGTCAACAGGTGGTGGTGGCTCCACCACGACGGCACCGACCCTGCCGGCCAGTTGGCCGAGAGATGTTCCGGTACCGGCAGGAAAGCTGGTGGGCTCGACCCACGCCGCGGCTGGCCGGTGGACGCTTCAGCTGCTCGAAAACGGTTCCGCCGCAACCGTATTGCGGTCCGCGAACGCCTTCTACCGAGCCCACGGCTACACCGCGGTCTCCCTGTCCATCCTCAACAAGGGCACCCGCCATATCACCCTGGTCACGCAGAACCGGGACCACAGCGCCACCAAGTCCTACCTGGTCATCCAACTGACCACACCCTGACCGCGGACACGCGATCACCGCCTGCCGGAAGCCGGATGGAACCTGTTGCGCGGTAGGCAATCCCGCATGAAACACTCCGCTGCCGAGCAATCCGCGGCATTCCAATCCGGGAACGCACGGCATCCGCAGTGCCGGTGATCGTTTCTACCAAGACCACGCGCCATGAACGGGCGCGTCACCCACGGGCGGGCTCGGCGATCTCCCCCCGGATCGCCGGGCCCGCCTCCCTTTTGCCCAGCACGCCAGCAGCCGCTGTCGCCGATCAACCACCCCACACCCGGTGATCCCCACCGGCCACGGCTGAGCCCCCGACCAGCGCCGTCGTCCAGCAGATCGTCGGCACCGGACTTCCGACAAGGTTGTCGCGAGTCATCGACCACCAAAATTTGGGGGATACGCGTCTACCCCATTGAGGGGAACGAAAAGGCGGCCGCGCCGTGATCCCCTTTGTCTGTGCCCACCGGCAATCGCCAGCGGACCACGGGAATCGAGAAGACACCGAAGTCGGCACAACTCCCCTGTCTCACCACATGTCTCACGGCATGTCTCACACCCGCTGTCTCAAGCCCGCTGTCTCAAAACATGTCTCACCTACCTGCAGACCGCACCAGGCAAAGGAGTCACCTCATGACCTCGCAGGATCTGGGCTCGACTGACCAGCCGGTCGACGAAGCGGAACCGGCCCCCCGGCTGTGGATTCCCTCCGACGGCGGAATCAGCGAATCCGAGGAATCGGCGATCAAGGGCGGTCTGTCCCGCCGCACCGTTTTTCGGGCGGGGGCCATGGGCGCGGCCGCGGTGGCGCTGACTGCCGGGCGGGCCTACGGGGTGCCATACCTGGCGCAGAAGGGTCTGCTGTCGGCGGACGGTGCGTTCGCTGCCACCTCCACCGCCATCACCGACCTGATCTACATCGAGGCCTTCCCGACCAGCCCGCTGATCCTCGAGCCGTTCAAGGACCAGCTGCCGATCCCGCCGGCACTCAAGCCCGTCCCGCAGTCCGAGTACACCAGCTGGGCAAAGCCTCCTGGGCCCGGACTCGGCCAGCAGAATTCGCTGACCGGGAACAACAGTGAGCAGCACCAGATCTGGCCCAGCCAGGTGGGCTACCAGGACCCGATCGTCTACAAGATCGATGTGTTGTTGCGGCAGCACTCCTTCACCACCTCGCAGGTGCTGCCCATCGACTCCAAGGGCAAGCCGACCATGTCGTTCGATGCCGCCGGCAAGCCCGTGGCCGCCGGCAGCGCCCGGTCGTTGCCGGCCAGCACCATCTACGGTTTCAACGGCACCTTCCCGGGACCGCGGATCAACGCCGAATACGGCAAGCCCGTCCTCGTCCGCTTCGAGAACCACCTGGACGAGAACCCGCTCGGCCTCGACCGGCAGGACTTCGGCGCCCCGGACTGGTCCTTCCTCACCCACCTGCACAACGGGCACACCGCGCCGGAAAGCGACGGCAACCCGCACTACTCGATGACGCGTGGGCCTCGGTATCAGGGCTACCTGCCGGGAATGTTCTGCGACAACCTGTACCTGAACTGGCCGGCCGGTGGCGACGACCGGGAGAAGCAGAGCTTCTTCTGGTTCCACGACCACCGGATGGACCACACCGGGTCCAACGTCTACAAGGGCATGGTCGGGCTCTACCCCATCTACGACCCGAAAAACGGCATGGACATGGGGGACGAGACCCAGGGTCTGCGGCTGCCCGGCGTCCGCACGAACAACTCCGACGGGTCGTTCGAGGTCGACTACGACATCCCGCTGGCCTTCTACGACTGCCGGCTGGACGACGGCGTCACCATCCACCAGGACATCCACGACCTGCAGGGCGAATTCCCGAACGCGAAACAATCCTGGCACCCACCCGGAATGGTGGGGCAAGACCTTCTTCAAGCATTTCCCGAACCACGGCTTCGTCGGCGACATCTTCACGGTCAACGGCACCGCCTACCCGACGCTGGAGGTCAAGCGGCGCAAGTACCGCTTCCGCTTCCTGGACGCGTCCGTTTCCCGAATCTACGAGTTCAAGTTGATGAGCTCGACGAAGGGCCCGAAGTCTTCGGCGTCGCTGGGCTACACCGGTGATGAACTCGAGGGCCAGTACCGCATCCCGGACGGCCAGCAGTGCATGAAGTTCACCCAGATCGCCGCCGACGGCGGGTTGCTGCCGTTCCCGATCACCCGGGACTCGTTCGAGCTGTGGCCGGCCAAGCGGCGTGAGGTCATCATCGACTTCACCAAGTACCAGGACGGCACCCCCACCACCAAGGGCGATGTCATCTACCTGACCGACGTCATGAAGATGCCCAACGGCCGGATGTGGACCAACTCGTCGCGCTTCGGTTCGGACCCGGCCTACAAGGTGCCGGTGCTGAAGTTCGTCATCGGCGACGTCGCGGAGGACAACAGCCAGATCCCGGCCGCGATGCGCCCGTTGCCGCCGCTGCCCTCCAACTGGCAGACCCTGCTGGACAACCGGTTGATCTTCGAGGTGCAGCGGGGTAGTGCCGGCGGCGAGACGGAGTGGCTGATCAACGGCAAACCGTTCGACCCGGCCAAGGTGTCCACCAGCCTGAAGAACAAGGCGGGCCTGACGCCGCTGGCCCAGCAGAAGAAGAACAGCTTCAACCTGTGGGAGATCCGCAACGGCGGCGGCGGCTGGGTGCACCCGTTCCACCTGCACATGGAGGAACACCGCACCGTCATGCGCAACGGCAAGGACGTCACGAAGGGCGGCGATGCCGGCCACCCGGACGATGTCTCCCGGGAGGATCTGGTGGCGCTCGACCCCGGTGAGTCGGTGATCGTGTACCGCGGGTTCCGGGACTTCGTCGGACCGTACGTGGCGCACTGTCACAACCTGGCGCACGAGGACCACGCCATGATGTTCGGCTGGGAGATCACCTCCTAGTCGTCCCGAGCCGGGCGAGGGCCAACTGTGCCACCGGACGCCCGTCACCCCCCACAGGATCTGTCGGTTGCCCGCTCCGCCTACGCCGGGCGGCGCGGGCACCGACCCGGCGCAGGATGAGCAGGACACCATGACCGTCAACTCCACCTGGCTCCCGGCGGTGCGGCAGGGCCGGCCGGCAGTCGCGTGGTCGACCGTGCTGCCGCTGGCCGCCGCGATGGCCTATGCCGACGGCTTCTGGATGCTGTCGGCACGGGGGGCGGTCGGTGCCATCGAACGCACGCAGGCGCCGTTCACCAGCTGGTGGCGGGAATCCACTCTTGTCATACCGTTTTTCGTCGTCGCTGTGCTGGGGGCCGCCGTACTGGCGCTGCGCTGGTTCGGGCCGGCACCTCGCACGCCAAGGGCGACCGTTGCGACGGCAGCCCTGGTGGTCGGCCTTGGCAGCATCACCGGGATCGCCGCATTGGCGGCGAGCTCGGCCTACGACTACAAACTCGAGTCCGAGCAACTGCAGTTCATGAACTCGATGCGCGGCATCTGCGTCGGCGACTGCCTTGACCAGGCGCGGCAGTCAACCCTGGGGACCCAGGTCAAGGCAGTGCTCCTGGTCAGCGGTTTCCTCGTCGTCACCAACCTCCTGCTGGTCGCCTGGGTGGTGGCGGTCAAGGGCGGCCGGCTGAACCTGACGTCGGTCACCCAGCATGACGGCGCGAGCGAGGCGGGTGGCGGGGCGAGGAGCCGCGCACGGGACCTCCGGGTGGTTCTCGCCGCCGTCCTGATCGGGAGCGCCACCATCCATGCCGCGGTCGTCCCCGGCCAGCTGGCCGCGTGGACCGCCGCCGGGGTGCTTTTCATTGTGCTGTCCGTCGCGGAACTCGTTGTCGCAGCATTGATTCAGGTCAGTCAGCGCCGGGTCATGCTCATCATCGCCGCGGCGGTCTCGGCTGTTCCGCTGGTGCTGTGGATCTACTCCCGAACGGCCGGACTGCCGTTCGGGCCGGCTGCGGGACTGCCCGATCGCCGTCGGAATACCGGACATCATCTGTTGCCTGCTGGAAATCGTCGCGCTGATCATCGCGATCGTGCTGTTGCGTTCGGCCGACTCCCTGCAGCGCACGCCGCTGGCGTGGCCACACGTCCGTGCGCTGGCTGTCGTTGCGGTGATCGCCGTCACCGCCCTCGGGTTCGCGGCAACCGTGCCCGCCTGGTTCGACGCGGCGAATCCGGATGGCCAGCCCGGAATGACGATGTCCCACTGACGCCGACTACGTCGCCGGTCGTCCGACGGGACAGCGACAGGCCGGTCGGCCCACCATTCCGACGTCGGGCGCCTCGTCCAATGCGCGGCCCGCGGATTCGACAAGGATCGTTAGCCATCACTGCGCACAACAGCCGGACCCGGCTGTCACCCCGCGCGTCGCCGGCATTCGAGACTCACCATCATCGGTCACGATCACACTCCCGGCACGGCCTGGTCGAATGAGCATCGCGCCGGAACAGATTGTGGCCGCCATCATCCGATGGGGAGTTGCCCGTCACCCGCTCGGCGCAGCATCGCCGAAAGTGCAGTAGTCGCCAACACGCGCCTCGCGGGCCCGAACATCGTTTGAATGCACATAATCTCGCCACCTGCGTGCCATGAGCGTCCCCCGGGGCGGGTTTTTGCAGCGGACATGGGACTGCGCTGCGCGGGCACCCACGGTTGCCGACAATTCGATGCCTGCGCAACTATCCGAGCCAATTTCCGGAGCAGGTCGAGGATTCATCAACAATCGACCACCATTCGCCGAACGCTGTCGAAATTCATTCGGACAAAACCCCCGCCCCCTTGCGGCGGTTATCGATTGAGGGTTCAATGCGTATCTCTCAGGGGGAAAAGCCGAGACATCGAAGCCGGCTACCCCGCGCAGATCGGAGGTCACATGTCTCATCGACGGTTGTTGTCGCGATCGTCAGGACTTGCCGCACTCACCGCACTTGTGGTGGCCGGGGGCCTTTTCCTGGTCCAACCGGGGGATGCCACCAGTCTCATCACAGCGCCCACCGTCTCGAGCGCACCAACGGACGACCCCACCGCTGCGGACACCGGGCCAGCGCCCGGCGTGCCCCAGCACGAATTCCCCGACGTCAGCGGTGATCCGAGCATCGTCCGGCCCGGTACGCGGCTGACCACCCTGTTCGAAGGTGGCTGCGTGCTGACCACCGGCCCGGCCGCCGACCGGCACGGCAACGTCTACTTCGCCGAACTCTCCGCACGCAATGTGTGCAAGGACGAGAACGGCAACGTCGAGGCCGGGATCATCTGGAAGTACGACGGCCGCAATGGCAGGACGACCATCTGGCGCTCGCCCAGCGGGCAGGCCAACGGCATGGATTTCGATGCCCAGGGCAATCTGGTGATCGGAGAGTCCGCCGACAACGGCGGCCAGCGAGTGACCAGGACCGACATGCGCACGGGCCGGAGCGTGATCCTCGCCGCCTACTACGAGGGCAGGAAGCTGAACGCCCCGAACGGGGTCAGCATCGACGAACAGGGCCGGATCTACTTCACCGATCCGCGTTACGAAGGGCTCGAGCCGGTCGAGCAACCTGTCCAAGGCGTCTACCGGATCGACACCGACGGGTCGGTTCACCGCATCATCGCGAACGCCACGAAGCCGAATGGCGTCTACGTCGCGCCGGATCAGCGCACGCTGTACGTGGCCGACTTCGACACCGGGTTCCTCGATGGGCCACGGCTCTCCCCGGAGGAACTCGCGTCGATCCCACCACTGCAAATGACTCTGTGGGCGTACCCGCTCAACCCCGACGGAACGGTCGGCGAGCGGCGGGCGTTGGTCAACTACTTGCCCAAGTTCGGCCCGGACGGGATCACCGCCGACTCCAACGGCAACCTGTACGTTGCCGTGCGCGACGGCGACGCAGCCGGCATCCGCGTGTACACGCCCCAAGGTCAGGAGATCGCCCGCATTCCCACCGGGGACATCCTGCCGACCGCGGCGGAGTTCGGCACCGGACGGAACTCGAACATTCTCTACGTCACGGCAGGCAAGGGGCTCTACCGAATCCCGTTGAACGCCAGGGGATATCAACTTCCACGGAGTTGATCCAAGCCGGTCGGCAAGCGGGCAGGGTGGTCAATGCATACGGAGGACCGCCGTGCCCGCTCGGGCCGGCACTGCCGGGGTCGACCCGCGGCTGGGGGCATGGCCAGCGGCGGGCGCTCATCACTTTCGACCCGGTCAGATCGCGTGCGGATCCAGTGCGGACGCGGGCAATACCTTGTTCAGCGCCGCCAGGAGTGCCTGCGGGCCGCCGGCCTCCTGGAGCCAGCTGTGGAATCCGTCCACGAAGTGGGCGCCGTCGTCGGCCGGGGTGGATTGATCGAGAATGCCCTGGACAACGATCGGCCGGATGCCGAGGATCGTCAGTCGACCGAGAATGCTTGCTGTGTCGCGGTTCAGCAGCAGCGCCATGGTGGCCTGGAGCCGACGGAACGGCCGCAGGTTCCGGTCGAGCAGCATATCCACGATGGACCGCAGCAGCCGCCCGGCGTGGTAAAGCTCGCCCTTGGTGATGTTCCCGTCGTCGTAACCGAGTTCCTCGATGAGCTTGAAGAACAGCCATGGCCGCCGCCAGCACAATCGCAGTTTGCGGTCCCACGGGGTACCGAGCGCCGGATTGATGAAGATCGCCTGCACCGGGCACGTGCCCAGGCGCTCCGCCACCAGGGCCGCCAACTGCCCGCCAAAGGAATGCCCGAGAATGACCACCGGTTCGATCTCCAGGGCTCGGATGGCCTCCAGGATGAGATCGGCGAAATGCCTGACCTGAAAATGCAGGATCCCGACCTTGCCGCTGCGGCCGTGGTTGGGCAGATCGATCGCGTACGTCCGCAATCCGTAGTACTCGGCGACCGCCTCGAGGGCGGGGACGTTCTGCTCGGTGCTCCCACCCAGCCCGTGCAACGCTACCGCGGGGCGGCCGCCCAGCGGTCCGAAAACCGTGACGTGCATACATCTTCCGCCGCTGACCGGCACGCGGACGTACTCCATGGGCCGTCTCCCGGCGTCGTTGCGGGGCTGTGGATGTCACTCATCGGGGTGGCTGGGCGGTCCCGGCAGTCGACGCGGCGGGGTCGCCGCGAGCTCGCGGTGTCCGGCCTGCTTTCTGGCTCAGGCCGTACGCATCGGGAACGGCGGTAGCGATGACCTCACTCGACGGGTAGCCGAACGCCACCCCGTACTGGTCGGTGATGGTGATGCGATCGCGATGTTGGCGGACGAGGACGGCCGTCCGTGGATACTCGCCGTCAACAGCCCGCCACAGGTCCCCCGGACTGATCAGTGCCGCTTGATGCCGGGTGCAGGTGTACCCCCGCACCGACCCCGCCGGGGTGCGGTGATCCAGGACCGTCGCAGCGTTGGTCAATGTCAGGCACATGATGGGCACTTCCTTGTTCTCTCCGAATCGGATCGAACGACCGGTGGACCACAATGGTTGCGGGGCAACGGGTTCCGGGTAGTGGCGTCAGCAACGTGGCGGTGACGTTGTGGGTCGGGCGCGGCAGCCGTCGGGCACCCGTCACCCGCCGTCAGACGGGGAAGTCCAGTCATGGTGACACCAGAATCGGGGAAATGCCCTCGGCACATTCTGGGCGCGGAGAGGAACTCCCAGCGGAGTCACAGCCCTGGGGCGGCAACATCGCTCCCACGCGACTGTCGAATCAGTACCGTCCAGAGAACGCTCTTGCGGTGCATCTGTCAATCACGCAGCCACCGACGAACCCGGCGCCGGCTGTGACGGGGGGCACCGGCCCGGGCCGGCGACAGCTGCCTCGCACAATCCGGCCACGGCGTAGGCTCATCGTTCACGGCCTTTTCGCACCGCGGGGTGGGTGCCCCGCCCGCAGTGTTGGACGGCCCCCAGCCCGAAGGACGCACGTGACATGTTGAGCCTCGGTGTGATGGCCCGGTCGCTCAAGGAGAATGAGCGGCGCCTTCCGCTGCACCCTGATCACCTCAGCCGCATCCCCGACGACCTCCGAGACAACGTCTATCTGGAAACGGGCTTCGGGAACAGCTTCGGCCTGTCGGATGCGTCGCTGAAGGAATGGGTCGGCGGCGTCCGGACCCGCGAGCAGCTCATCAACGAGTGCGACGTCATCCTGCAACCGAAGCCGATGCTCCGCGAGATCGCCGATTTTCGAGTCGGGCAGGTCCTGTGGGGTTGGCCGCACTGCGTCCAGGATGCCGCGCTCACCCAGGTTGCCATCGACCGGAAACTCACGCTGATCGCGTTCGAGGCGATGAACCACTGGCACGGCGACGGATCCTTCAGCCTGCACGTATTCCACAAGAACAACGAGCTCGCGGGGTACTGCTCGGTCCTGCATGCCCTGCAGGTCGCCGGGTCCACCGGTGCCTACGGGCGTCGGCTGCGCGCCGTCGTCATCGGCTTCGGCGCGACGGCACGCGGTGCGGTGTCCGCGCTGAACGCGCTGGACGTCTACGACGTCGACGTGCTGACCCACCGCGCCGTCGCGGCGGTGGCCGCGCCGATCCATTCCGCGCGGATCGTGCATTTCGACGACAATGCTCCAGGGCACGTCAACCACGCCGTCTGCGAGGACGGCAGTGTTCCGCTGGCCGAATTCCTGGCCGACCACGACGTCATCGTCAACTGCGTGCTGCAGAACACCGATGCCCCGCTGATGTTCCTGACCGACGGCGACCTCACGAGGCTCGCGCCGGGCAGTGTGATCGTGGACGTCTCCTGCGACGAGGGCATGGGATTCAGCTGGGCGCGGCCGACCACGTTCGGTGATCCGACCTTCGTCGTCGGTGACAACGTGCTCTACTACGCCGTCGACCACAGCCCTTCCTATCTATGGAATTCCGCAACGTGGGAGAACAGCGAGGCGATCCTGCCGTTCCTGCCCGTGGTGATGGGTGGGGGCTCGGCCTGGGAGGCCAGCGCAACGATCCGGCGGGCGATCGAGATCAGGGACGGCGTCATCCAGAATCCGGCCATCCTGTCCTTCCAGCACCGCGAGAACGACTACCCGCACCGGCCGTTGCCGGCCTGACGGCGGACCACCGCGGCGACCGGCCAACACGGCGGGCAGTCACCCCTGAGCCTCCGCCATCACAGCGACGCCATCAACTCGCGGCCATCAACACAGCGCCACAAACGGCGGCACCGCCGCCCCACCGTTGACGCACCGTGAGTCGTTCGCCGACCAGCAGCCAGGCAAGTGCGGCCGTCGCCAGCGGGTACATCCCAGAAATGATCGCGACCGGGATGAGCGGCACCCGAGCAAGCGCCAGCGCGAAGGCGAAATTGCCCACCACATCGATCACTCCCGACGCGCTGACCTTCGCCCAGGGCATGCCACGAATCCCGGCGGCGGCCGCGGGCCGCTGGTGTCGCCAGCGCACGGCGGCGAAGCACGCGAGCGCTGCCACCGAAGCCGCACGCATGATCACCGTCGAGCCGACCCACCCCGAACCGGCACTGCCGGCGAAGAGGGTGATCGCCGCGCCGAATCCGACGGTCGCGACGAGGCACAGCACCTTCACGTTTCCGGGAAGGCGAACATGGGTGCTCGGAGAGCGCACCCCCAGCGCCAACAAGGCGCCGACGCCGGCCACTGCGATCCCGATCATGCCGATCGGCGGCGGCCATTGTCCGCGCAGAGCACCGACCGTCACGGGGATCACCACACTGGTGCCGACGAGTGGGGCAACGACTCCCATCGGGGCCGCGGCCAGAGCGCGATAGAACGCGATGAAGGCGATAGCGCCGCAGACGCCCGCGGCGGCGGCCCCGATGGCCGATGACGCCGAGATGGTGATGTCCCACGCGAGAGCCGCCGCGAGCGCCGTGAGCAGTCCGAATGCCTGCACGAACAGGACAACCAGAAGCGCGGGCCTCCCGGTGGTCGCGATGCCACCGAGATAATCCGCGACCCCCCACGCGATACAGCAGAACACCGCCAGGAGGATCCCCACGACTTCCAACCTCGATCTGGGTGATTCGATCACGACTATTTGCCAGCGCTGATCAGATGGCGCCGCAAGACCTGAGATACCAAATCCGTCCCCCGGACACTGCAGATTTGACAGGGCTCCGGACAGAGCCGTCCGCGACGGACCGGTCACTCGGCATCACCATTGCGCCGTCGTGTCGCGGGCGCAACAGGGATCTCCCCAGGTTCGACAGATTGTCTGGCCCGCGTCCCGAGCGTCTGCTCGGGCTTCTGCCCAATCACCGCCGGACACACCGGCCACAGCATGGGAAGGCCCCGGAATCGGCCGACCCGGTTGAGGTGACCGCAAGAAAACCTAGGGAATTCCCTGAAGCACTCACCGGCAGTCTCGGCGCAACAATCAACGGTTCACCTCACGTCCAGCCAGGAACGGACCCGACATGTCTCCCTTCGCGCCGCAATCGATTCAGCGAGCCACCGCGATCCGCAGGCGTCTTCGCGTCGCGTTTCTCGCGACCTTCGCGCTGGTGGTGAGCGTGGGGGCGGCTTCCCCCGCACACGCGACCTCTCCGCTTTCCGTTGGCTGCCCCGACTCTGTGTACGCCGGAATCGCTGACGCCGTTGGCGCCGCGATGGCGGGGGACACGGTGCATGTGTGCGGGGGCAATTACCCGGTCGCATCGACCATCGTGGTGCCGGTGGATCTGACGATCGAAGGAGATGGGCCGGCGCAAACCATCATCGACGGCGGCGGAAACGTCCGAATCATCGACGGGGGAGGTCAGTCGATCACCGTCAGGGGCGTCACGATGGAGAACGGCGTCGACCCGACGGGCAGTGTCGGCGGGGCGATCAGCGCCGCGACCGTAACGGTCGACCAGAGCACGTTCCTGAACAATGCGACCGGCGGCGCCGGCGGCGCGATCGGTGCGACCACGTCGGTGACGGTGACCCGGAGCAGCTTTGCCTTCAACGGCGCCTACAACGGTGCGGCCGGGCATGTCGGCACGCAGGCCGGCGGAGCCATTTACTCGCTGGCTGGACAGATCACCGTGTCGAACAGCACGTTCTACTCCAATTTTGCGTCCGGAGCCGGCGGAGCGATCTGGGGCAGAGCATGCAGAGCTCTTCATCACCAACTCGACCTTTGTCGGCAACACGATCAGCCCCGGAACGGTCGGCGCCACTCTGGGCAGCTACGACGGCCCGGTCAATCTGGCCAACACGATCCTTTCCCAGCCCACGCAGACGAAAAATTGCGGCTCGGCTCTCGGCGCCTTCCCGGACGGCCATGATCAAGGCGGGAACTTCAGTACCGACGACAGCTGCAACTTCCAGACCTCGCAGGTGGTCACCGCGGACAGCCTGCACCTCGGTGGATTCGGTGACCACGGCGGACCAACGCCGACGATCAGCCTCCTGCCGGGAAGCGTCGCTCTGCACGCTGGTGGTCAATCCGCGTGCGACCTGAGCGGTGCCGACCAAACCGGCTTTGCGCGACAGTCCGGGGCCGTGTGCGACTCCGGCGCGGTCGAATCGGATGTCGTCCCACCGGAACTGCCCTCATTGCCCTCGATCCTCGTCACAGCAGACGGCCCGGACGGGGCTCAGGTGGAGTATTCCGTCGGAGCGCTCGACGCTCGGGATGGGCCCATCCCCGCAACCTGCTCGCCGGAATCCGGTTCGCTGTTCAGTGTCGGCAATACGGGCGTCTTCTGCTCCGCGACGGACAGGGCCGGGAACACTTCCAGTCCGGGCTCGTTCACCGTGCACGTCGAACGAGCCACCGGGTCGCTGACCGTCGAGCTGTCCGTCGATGCTGCGGGGTCGAACTTCACGGGAGGTCTCTTCACCTTCAACGCTGATTGCGGTGTCGAGGGAGGTAGCCGCGACGGCGCACTCACCTACCCGTACACGTCGCCTCTCGTGTTTGGCCACATCCCCACCGGTGACGAATGCATTGTCAACGAGACGCAGAGACCCGATGCGCCGGTCGGCTTCCACTGGGGCATCGAGTCGACCGACGGGTCTCCCGCGCTCATCATGCGTTGGGCGGGACCGTGCGGGTCCACGACGTGCTGGTATCAGACGCTTCGTTGACCGTGACGTCGGCGTCAGCGCTTGGCGTCGGCGCATCCCAGCCGGTGGACATTCTTGGCACCTCGTTTGTCAGTGGTGCGGTCGTCACGATTTCCGGGATCACTGGGGTCAGCACCCAGTTCGTCGATTCCACTCATCTGCGGGTGGTCGTCCCAGCCCCAACGAATCGAGCGATCGGCGCGCACGATGTCACCGTGACGAACCCCGCGCCCGGCGGGACGGCAACGTGCAGCAGCTGCTTCATCGTGAATGCCAGGCCAACCATCACCGCGGTGACGCCCAACACTCTGTTCCAGGGTTCGGGGCCAACGGATATCACGCTCACGGGGACCGGATTCCAGCCGGGTGCGCAAGTGACGGCCGGCAAAGCGGGCATCACGGTGAACTCGACCAGTGTCGTCTCGCCCACGTCCACCATTGTCACCGTCACCATTGACAGCGGCACCGTGATCGGGCTCAGCGCGCTGACGGTCACGAATCCGGACGGCGGAAAGACCACCAAAGCCGGCGCACTCACGGTCAAGGAACGCCCGAGCATCTCCGGGGTCATACCCAACTCACGCGGGCAAGGAGCAACCGCCACCGTGATTATCAACGGAAACGGATTCGCCGCGAACTTCGTGGCCCTTGGCGGAACCGTTTCCTTCGGACCTGGAATCGCGGTCAACTCGGTGACCAGGAACTCCGGCAAGAAACTGAGCGTGACGATCTCTGTGCTGAAGGACGCTGTCGCTGCCCTCCGTGACGTGACGGTGACCAACCCCGATGGTGAAATCGGTATCTGTCAAGGATGTTTCACCGTCACCGCCGCTCCAGCCATCACATCGCTGAACCCTTCCCACGTCAGCCGCGGCACCGCTACCGCGCCACGGGTGACACGGGTGACCCTCACCGGAACAGGGTTCCAGGCGGGCCTGACGGTGAAGATTCCGAACCCGGCCGGCGTGAGCCCAATCGGGTTCACGGTCAGCAGCAACACGACAGCCGTCCTGGACGTGTCGGTGACAGCCAAGGCCGGCAAGGGACCCCGCGATATCACCCTGACGAACCCCGACGGCGGCACGATCACCCTTATTGGAGGCTTGGTCGTCGACCCCTGACATTCGATCGCGGTGAACACCCAACGAATGTGACGACGGACGCATCGACGGGCGGGAGCGATTCAGCCGCCGTACGCTCCGGCGGTGTTGCTCGGACGGGACCATGAGCTGGCCCGGATCGGTCGGATGCTGGACGAGGCCCGCGGCGGTACGAGCGGTTCGTTGATCGTGCACGGTGATCCCGGGGTCGGAGTAAGACAGCGCTGCTCGACGCGGCTGCTGGGATGGCCCACGGATTCACGGTGCTACGAGCCCGCCCGCTGCAGGCTGAATCGGAATTGCCGTTCGCCGGGCTCGCGGATCTGCTGCGTCCGCTGATGGGATTGCTCGACCGCATTCCCCCGCCGCAGTCCGCGGTGCTGTCCGGTGCGCTGGCCATCGGGCCGCCGACACCGGGCGACCGGTACGCGGCCGCCGCCGCGACGATCAGCCTGTTGGCGGCCGGCGGCGAGGCCAAGCCAGTACTCGCGGTCGTGGACGACACGCAATGGCTCGATACCCCGTCGCGAGAGGCGCTGCTGTTCGCCGCCCGTCGGCTGGGCAACGACAAGGTTGTGGTTGTCCTGGCCACCCGCGACAGTCCCTGGCGCGCAACGGCTCGACTGCCCGGACTGGAGCTTCGCGGACTTGATCCCGAGGCCGCCGGCGCGCTGGTGGCACGATCGGGCAAGGTCGTCGGCGCGCATGTCCGCGACCGTCTGGTCGCCGACACCGCCGGCAACCCGCTGGCGATCGTGCAGGCTCTGTCAACGCTGCGTGACGATCAGCTGTCCGGGTCTGTTCCGATCACCGGACCGATCGCCGTCGGCACACTGTTGGAATCCTCGTTTGCGGAGCGGCTCGCCTCGCTCCCGGCGACGACCCGACGTGCCCTGCTGGTCGCGGCCGCGAGCGACACCGGCGATCTGGGAGAAATCCAGAAGGCACTCGGCAGTGACATGACCGCCCCCGACCTCGACCCGGCCGAAAGCCTCGGCGTCGTCGCGATCCGGGACAACCGGGTGGAGTTCGTGCACCCGCTGTTGCGCTCCGCGGCCTACCACGTCGCCGATCCCGTCGACCGCCGTTCGGCCCACCGGTCTCTCGCCGCCGCGCTGGGCCCCGACCAGCACGACCAGATCGCCTGGCACCTGGCGGCGGCCGCGACCGGACAAGACGAAGCCGTCGCCCGGCGGTTGGAGGAAGCTGCCGCCAGCTCGCAGGCCCGGCACGGCTATATCGCCGCCGCTAACGCGCTGGCCACGGCCGCCCGGCTGAGCCCCGCCAGCGTGGATCGCTCCCGTCGACTATTGGCCGCCGGTAACGCTTTCCGGCTCGGTGGTCAGGCCCAGACCGCGAACGACCTGCTGCTCGGACTGGCTGACGAGGTCCGCGATCCGGTACTCCGGGCGGACGTTCAGCTGGCCCGCGGGACCGCCCTGATCATGATCGCCCCGATGACCGACACCATCACCATGCTCATCGACGAGGCCGGGCTCGTGGAGGCCCACGACCCGGCCCTGGCGGCATCGATGCTCGCGATAGCGTCGATCGGAGCGCAGGGCACCGCCGAAGTGGGCCTGTCCGTCCGCTGTTCAGGAAAGGCAGTTCAACTCGCGCAATCGGTCGGCGGTCCGGTGTCGATCGTCGCCCAACTCGCGGCGAGCTTCGCCTTGGCGCTTGCCGGGCAAGTGACCGCGGCCCATGCGCTCATCGAACCGTTGCTGCCCATGTTGGATCTGATCGACCCGCTCGGAGACCTGGGCCTATCACTGGTATGCGCCGAAGTGCTCACCTGGATCGAGGATTGGAGCCACGCTCGACGAGCCTTCGAACACGCGGTGTCAACCGCCCGACGTGCTGGGGCGCTGACCATGATCCCGCTCTCGCTGACGCTCCTGGCCGAGCTGGAGAACCGCTGCGGCAGCATGACAGCCGCCTTTTCGGCCGCCAGTGAAGCGGTCGAGATCAGCGCCGACATAGGCGAAGTCGTACAAGGATCGCTCGCCCTCGTGACCCTGGCGAGGATCGAGGCACAACTTGGGCTCGAGACCGCCTGCCGAGAACATGCAGCCGCCGCGCTGGACGCGGCCGATCGAATCGGCATCGCCGTCGTCCGCAACTACGCGCCAGCCGTCCTCGGCATGCTCGAACTGTCCCTCGGCCGGCCCGCTCAAGCCTTGGAACACCTCATGAGGTGTTCCAAGTTGGAGCGAGACGTCGGTGTCGGTCTGCCGAATGCGGTGCTGTGGAACGGCGATCTCATCGAGGCCTATGTCCGACTCGACCGCCACGACGACGCCGCCCGCGAATTGGAACACCTCGAAGCCCAGGCCGCGGTGACAGGGATTCGCTGGGCCGCGGCCGTCGCCGCCCGCTGCCGCGGCCTGCTCGCATCCGAGGACGACTACCCATCGATGTTCGCCAGGGCCATCGAACTGCACGGCGACCAGGACCCCTACGAACTCGGCCGGACACAGCTGTGCTTCGGACGCCGGCTGCGGCATTCGCGACGGCGCGCCGAAGCATGGGTCGCGCTGGGCCAGGCAGCCGAACTGTTCGATGCGCTCGGCGCCGTGAAATGGGCCGAGCAGGCCAGGACCGAACTCCGCGCGTCCGGCGGGACCCCCAGCGCCACCCGGATCGGACCCACCGGAACGCTGACCCCGCAGGAACTGCACGTCGCGCTCACCGTCGCCGGCGGGGCGACCAACAAGGAAACGGCCGCCGCACTGTTCATCTCCGCGAAAACCGTCGAATTCCACCTCGGCCACATCTACCGCAAACTCGGACTCCGATCCCGCAGCGAGCTGGCACGGCACCTTTATCAACCGACGTCATCAGCGCCCCCGATGCCGCTTCAGAGGTGAGCGCGCCGCTCGACCATTTCGGGGCCGCTCCGGCCCGCATTTGGAGCCCGAGGACGCTGGAGGACATGCGGGCCGTGTGGCTCATCGACCGGACTTTCAGCGTTCATCGAGCGAATCCTCGGCCAACACAAATTGAGGCTCGCCAGTATCGTCTGCGACGATCTATGGTGGGTTTCGTCCTCAAGGCGCCCACGGCGAACTCCCTGTATCTCACCTACGAGCGGAGCAGCGATGGCAACACGGTTGGCCAGGCAGACCGCGCGACCCCGGCAACAACAGCAGGAGCCGCTCACCACTCCAAAGGCGGCAATCCCAGCGACGACCATATCGATCGTCCCGATCCCAGGCCTTGCGCACTCCGGGAGCGATATTCCGCTCACAACCAAGACGGAGTCACGCGATCCCGTTGGTAGGGTTGGTGACGGACTGGATCCCGGCCGAATACGTCGAATCAAACGGCAGCCGAGCGATCCACTTCCGCCGCCGACGCCAACCGAACGAGCCGGCGGCGGAACGATCCGGCGACACGTTCTGAACAACAGCGAAGTAGGTATCACCAAGAAGACTATTTTCGACACCGCCGATCCACAAGCCTTTATGCTTGCGATTTACAACCTCAAGAAGGAGGACCACAAGAACCAGGAAGCCATTGACAAATCGATCAAGCAAATCGAGAACTGGCTGCGGGGAAAGCATTCCAAGGCCAAGCCGCTGACATCACTCATCGAATACTGTGAGCAAGTCTTTTTGGCTGAATATGCAAAGGCCCCGAAGCCACCCGTGGTCAACATCAAGACAGTGGGCGGTGACGAGGAACGGGCGGCCCTTGCAAAACGCTGGAACATGAAGGTCGACGACGCCAAATTTCTGGCCGCCATGGCGAACCAGAAGTCGTTCAATTTCATGAGCGGTTTGAGCGCGCAGAATCGAAGGTTGGTTAGCGCCAGACTGATAAGAGAAGCGCCAAACGCGGCGGGACAGAAACTCGCTCAGCTCATTCGCTTAGAAGACTTCGATACGATGGTCCCCGCGGACCTCGAGCTCATAAAGAAGCAATGGGAACTGGATGCCCAAACATTGGCAATCGCCTCCGCGACTAACCAGGGCCGCTACCATGAGCGACTGAATGCCGCCGTCGCGACAAAGGATGCGTACGAGTACTTCAGTAGCCTGAGCAAGGATGAGCGGATCTGGGGTTCCAACAACAGTTTCAAGAAACGCGCCAGGCCATTAGAAACTGAAGTGGCCAAACTCAGGTCGGCAGACGAGCAGGCCGCGGCGGCAGCGAGTCAGAGCGCCAAGAAGAAGGCCGCGAAAGAAAGAACCAAATCGGCTCAGAACCAGAAGATCGAACAATGGGAGAGAATCGAGAGTGAAATCCTGGCGAGCACCCGCTCGCAAGTGCAGCAGGCTGGATTTACCGACGAAAATTGGCTGCCCGGTGCTCAGGACATTCTCGCTGCAAACCGCAGCTCACTGGCAAAAAACACGACCACCGATCTGCGAGCAAGTGTCGAAGATCTAATTCGACTGCACTTGATCAGTCACTACTTGCATCTGAAACAGCGAAACTTTCCGCAGCTGACCGAACCCGTACGCGACACAATACGAAATGATCCGACCATTGGAATCACAGACTTCGGCCGGGTGCTACAGGAAGCTTGGAACCACCAGCGTAGTCCGCAGCATTCCCAGATATGGGCGGATTGGATGGGCCTCACGCTGCAGTCTGATGACTCGCAGGTGATGGAACAGTTCAATCGCCTGCCGAATGTCGGACCTTTGGGCGCGCATTATTCCCTAAAATTAGCGGCGATATCCCAGGCCACGGTGGGAACAAACACAACGCCTACTCAGCTGGTCGATCAACTGATCAACCCAGCGGGCAAAGCTCAGAACGTTCAGGTGCATGCCACGTTGGAAACTGGTGTCAGACTCGCCGTGGGGCAGCCTCCCGGGCGTGGGAACTACAGACTTCCGCACAAGTACGCCAACGGAGAGTACGGCGTTTATTTCCTGGATCCACCCCCACCAGGCAACCCCCGGTTCAACCGGTGGGACGGCGCCCCCTACATACCCGGCACGCCGCGGGAAACCGAAATCAGGGCTGCCCTGGATGTTGCGTATCTGGCAATGCGAGCGGATTTGGAGCGGCGTGCCAGTTACATTCTCACCAACGGTTCCGGACCGGAACACTAGCGACAGGAGCGAGGTCAGGGGCCTGTCCCGTCGCTGTCAGGGAAGAACGTGCGGCGACCGACGTGCCTCGCCGAGAGGTGGACATGCAGATCGGCCATGATGTATTTCTTGAACCCGAGAGCTTCCCGATGAGATGGACCGACGTGGACCCGTCCGATGCCCCGATATCAACGATTGTCGCGTTGGCGAGGTCGACATTGTCGATCAGCAGCTGATCGGCAACGGGATGCCGGTTCCCGGCTGGTGATCTTTATCGTGTTGCCGACGCAGATCGCGGACATTGCCGTGGAGAGATCAGCAGGAGAGACACCGGGATCCAGAATGACCCGAGGGTCTGCCCAGAAGAATCGGCGGAACCGGCGTTCCACGACTGATGGCCAACGTCAGGTCAATGGTCTGATAGGAATACGCATATCCTGACGACACCTCGAGCTTCCTGTTCGATCGAACGCGCGACGTTGCCTGCCGGCTGGTCAATCGGGCATGGCCCGGTTGCCGAGCCGCCTCTTCGGGGAGCAGGTCGTAGAATGTCGACGACCGAGATTTCTCAGGCCGCCACGGGTCCGACGGATGGATCTTCGAGACCGTCGCCGAAGTCACGGTGGCGGGTCGATGTCGCGGCTAGTTCCGGTCAGCCCGACCCCACCGACGAGCAGACCGGTCGCTGCGACCGCCGAGATTGATCGTGATCCCCACACCCGTGCCCGCATGGTCGTCCCTGTTCTGCTGGTCATTTCCCGACGCCGGCGACGCCGGTTTCGACCCACGTCCATCGCACGTCCTGGCCGGCGCGGGCACAACGGGGATTTCCCTAGGTTTGCCGGGTCCGTGCCCGGCGGGCCGCATCGATTCAGCTGTCGTACGCTGCGCCGATGCTGCTCGGACGGGACCGTGAGCTGGCCCACCTCGGCCGAATGCTCGACGCGGCCCGACACGGCCCGAGCAGCGCGGTGATCGTGCACGGAGAGCCGGGCATCGGGAAAACCGCGCTGCTCGACGCCATCGTCCGGACCGCGACCGGCTTCACCGTGCTGCACGCCAGGCCCCTGGAGGCCGAATCGGAACTCCCGTTCGCCGGGCTGGCCGATCTGCTCCGACCGTTGCTGGGCCTGCTGGACCGGATCCCCGCACCGCAGGCCGCCGCGCTGGCCGGGGCGCTGGCCATCGGCCCGGCCACCCCCGGCGACCGGTTCGCCGCCGCCGCCGCGACCATCAGCCTGCTCGCCGCCGGCGGCGAGCACGCGCCGGTCCTGGCCGTCGTCGACGACGCGCACTGGCTGGACACGCCGTCCCGGGAGGCGTTGCTGTTCACCGCCCGCCGGTTGGGCAGCGAACGGGTGGTGCTGCTGTTCGCGATGCGGGACCGACCCTGGCGGCCCGCGGCCCGCATCGGCGGGCTCGAACTCATCGGCCTGGGCACCGACGCCGCCGAAGCCCTGGTCGCCCGCTCCGGGAAGATCGTCAGCCCCGCGGTCCGCGACCGACTGGTCGGCGAGACCGCCGGGAACCCACTGGCCATCACCCAGGCGCTGGCCAACCTGCGCGATGGGCAACTCGCCGGGTCCGTCCCGATCGCCGGGCCGATCGCCATCGGCGCCGACCTGGAAACCTCCTTCGCCCGGCGGCTCGCGCCGCTACCGGACAGCACCCGGCGGGCGCTGCTGATCGCCGCCGTCAGCGACACCGGCGACTTCGCCGAGATCGCCACCGCGCTCGGCGGCCAGCACACCGCGCTGACCGACCTCGCACCCGCCGAACGACTCGGCCTGATCGACATCACCAACGGCACCGTGCAGTTCGCGCACCCCCTGCTGCGCTCCGCCGCCTACCACCACGCGGACCCCACCGACCGCCGCTGGGCACACCGGTCGCTGGCGGCGGCCCTGGACCAGGACCACCACGACCAGATCGCCTGGCACCTGTCTGCGGCCGCGACCGGACCCGACGAAACCGTCGCCCAACAGCTGGAAGACACCGCCACCAGCGCCCAGGCACGGCATGGGTACGTCGCGGCAGCAAACGCGTTGGCCGCGGCCGCCCGGCTCAGCCCCGCCAGCGAGGATCGGATCCGCCGAACCATCGGCGCCGGCACCGCGTTCCGGTTGGGCGGTCAAGCCCACGCCGCCAACGACCTGCTTCTCGGGCTGCTCGCCGACATCAGTGATCCCCTCCTTCGGGCTGACGTCCAACTGGTCCGCGGCTCGGCGCTGATCATGATCGCCCCGATGACCAACACCATCGAGATGCTCATCCGCGAGGCCGCGCTTGTCGAGGCCCACGACCCGGCCCGGGCGGCAGCGATACTCGCGATCGCATCAATCGGAGCCCAAGGCACCGCCGAAGTGGGCCCGTCCGTCGACATTTCCAGCAGGGCAGTCCAACTCGCGCAGTCGGTCGGCGGACCGGTACTGACCGTCGCCCAACTCGCGTCGAGCTACACCCTGGCGCTCGCCGGGCACGTGGACGAGGCACGCGAGCTGCTCGAACCGTTGCTGCCCACGCTCGATCAGATCGACCCGCTCGGGGACCTTGGAATCCTACTGGTGTGCGCCGGCCACGTGCTCACCTGGATCGAGGAATGGGACCACGCCCGACGGGTCTTCGAACGCATGGTGTCCACCGCCCGGAGCGCTGGCGCCCTGACAATGATTCCCCACTCGCTGACGCACCTGGCCGAACTGGACAACCGCTCCGGAAGGATGACGGCGGCGTATTCCAACGCCAGCGAAGCGGTCGAGATCAGCGCCGAGATCGGCGAAGTCGTACAAGGATCGATCGCCCTCGTGGTCCTGGCACGGATCGAGGCACAGCTGGGACTTGAGGACGCGTGCCGAGAACATGCGGCCGCCGCGCTGGACCTCGCCGACCGATTCGGCCTCACCGCCATCCGCAACTACGCGCCAGCAGCGCTCGGCATGCTCGAACTGTCCCTCGGTCGACCCGACGCTAGCGACGAGCCCATCTAGCGCGATGTTCCGACGTCGAGAGCGCCCACCGCGTCGGCCTGCCGAACGCGGTGTTGTGGAACGCCGACCTCATCGAGGCCTACGTCCGGCTCGACCGCCACCACGACGCCACCCGCGAACTGGACCACCTCGACACCCAGGCCACCGCGACCGGGATCCGCTGGGCCGCGGCCGTCGCCGCCCGTTGCCGGGGACTGCTCGCACCCGACGACGAGTACCCATCGTTGTTCGCCCTGGCCATCGAACTGCACGGCGACCAGGACCCCTACGAACTCGGCCGCACACAGCTGTGCTTCGGACGCCGGCTGCGACACTCGCGACGACGCGCCGAAGCACGGGTCGCGCTGGACCGGGCAGCCGACCTGTTCGATGCGCTCGGCGCCGTGCAATGGGCCGAGCAGGCCAGAACCGAACTCCGCGCGTCCGGCGGGACCCCCAGCGCCACCCGGATCGGACCCACCGGGACGCTGACCCCGCAGGAACTGCACGTGGCACTTCGGGTCGCAGATGGTGCCACGAACAAGGAAACCGCCGCCGCGCTGTTCATCTCCGCGAAAACCGTCGAATTCCACCTCGGCCACATCTACCGCAAACTCGGCCTGCGTTCGCGAACCGAGCTCACCCGGCGGATGTCCGAGGCGCGACACGATTTGCCACCCGCCGCCAACGACGGATGAGATCGCCCGGGTTGCCGTCTCCGACGGCCGGTCACCGACCGGTTGCTCAGGCCTCTACGGAAAAGGCCTGATAGGCCGGAATGCCGAGCAATTCATCGACGGTGACGAAGCGATACCCCTGACGGCTGAGGTCGGCAATCACCATCCGCACGGCCGCCACCGTGCTCGCTCGGTTGCCGCCCCTGGCGTCGAACCCGTCGTGGAAGATCAGGATCGCGCCCGGGCGGGCCTTCGCCAGCGCGCGCCTGGCAATCCATCGCGGCGGCGGCTGGAAAACCTCGAACGCGTGGCAGAACTCGCCGGAGACGGGCGTCAGACCGCTGTCCCGCAGCACCGCCGGCAGGGTCGGAGTCCGGAGCAACCACGGCGGTCGGTACAGCGCCGGCGTACGGCCGACCACCCGGGCGATGGCGCGCTGCGCCGCCGCGCGTCTCGGATCGCTGCGAGCGGGCGCCCACGCACCGGGTGACGTGATGGGAGTGGCTGTGGTTGCCGATGACGTGGCCGTCACGAACCAATCTGGCGGTGACGTCCGGGTACCGCTCGACGCATTCGCCGACCTGGAAGAAGGTCGCCCGAATATCCTGCTGCGCCAGGATGTCGGCGATCTGGGAGGTGAAGGGCTCGTTGGGGCCGTCGTCGAACGTCAGGGCGATCACTGTGTTCGCGGTGCTACCGCGGTACGGGAAGGGACCGAGCAGCTGCGAGTACGACGACATCATCGTCCAATAGCCAGCAGTCGCTGTGGCCGCCGCGGCAGCGATCACCCACCGCGCCGCGCGTGCGATCCGCATGCACCCTCTCCAGCCCTCGTCGGTCAACGGCCCGGTGGCCGCTGACCTCCCAGCGCGCGATCACCTGATCGAACCGCAGGTGCCGGCCGCGGCCGGGTCGGTGCCGTGGTCAACGCCTGCCGGTCAGCAGCAACGCCGCCCGGGTAATCCGCCACGATCGGCCCAGGCTCCGGGAGGTCCGGTCGCCGGCTCGCCGGAACGGCGGCGCCATGCCCAGTATCGGCCGGCCGAATGCCCTGTTGAGCACGTATCCCAGGACGTAGTAATAGAAGAACGTCACCGCGATGTTGTACAGCAGGCCCTGATCCAGTCGGCGCGACGAGGTGCTGGTCGGGTTGGTGGGGTCGAAGATGACCTTTCCCGTCGCCTGCAGCCGGCGCAGCAGGTCGAGTTCGTCACCGCCCTGGGTCAGTCGGGTGTCGTAGCCACTCCACGCGTTCTTGCGGAACGCGATGTTCGTGGCCGAGACATAGACCACCCGGCCGGTGATCCTGTTCACCAGGTCCACCGCCCCGAACAGCAGCTTCGGGTAGAGGACCGCCCAGCCGGGTGCCGCGACGAACTGGCACGGCCCCGCGACCGCGACCGCGGCGGGATTTCGGGCGAAGGCGCGGTCGATCGCGGACAACCAGCCCGAGGAAAAGGTGGTGTCGGCGTCGGTGGAAATGATGATGTTTCCAGCCGCGACGGTCGTGCCGCGATTCCTGGCCTGGCAGACGCCGCGCTCGGGTTCGAACACCACTGTCGCGCCTGCCGCCTCGGCGGTCACTGCAGTCTGGTCGGTGCTGTTGTTGTCCACCACGATGATCTCGAAGGGAGCCGGATAGTCCTGCGCCGCCAGCGATTCCAGGCAGGCACCGACGTACGCCTGCTCATTGAAGGCCGGGATGACGATGCTGTACCGGCGATGTGCCGCCGGGTCGTTCGCCGTCAGCGCGGACCTTCCGCCGGCGGCCGACCTGATCCGTCGGACTCGCCCGACCACCGTGTCGCCCCCCTGTCACGCCTGCGCACCAGCGACCCGATCCGACCCCGTTGACGAGTCGAAAACCATCGAGCGGACCGTCGCTCTTCTCGCTAATTCTGCGACGGATTCGTCGGCGCCGCTCTGATTTCAGCGCCAGCTATCGCTGGTGAGAAGTCTCACACCGGTGCGCCGCCATGGTCCGACCAGCCGAAAACCGGCCTGCGCCTTTCCACGAAAGCGGCGATACCTTCGGCGAGTTCACCGCTGGACAATGACAACGCATGCCAGCGGTCCCTTTCCGATTCGAGATCGTCCGGCCGGTCGACGCAGGTTTCGACCAGGCGTTTGGTGGAGGACTGGCTCAGGGCCGAACCGCGGATGATCGCCCGGGTCATGACGCGTATCTCCTCGTCGAGCCCTTCGGGTGAAACCACTCGGTCCACCAAACCCATTCTCAGCGCACTATTCGCATCGAGTGTTTCGGCGGTCAGCAGGAGCAGTTTCGCGCGGGACGGGCCGATCAGCGCGACCAGATGCCGGATCGCCGATGCCGGGTAGACAACACCGAGCTTGGCCGGCGGCAGGCTCAACCGTGCCGACGTCGCGGCGATGCGAATATCCGCGGCAATGGCAACGAGGGCGCCGCCGCCCAGGCAATACCCCTCGACCGCGGCAATGACCGGGGTGGCGGAACCGGTGATCGCCAGTTCGGCGGGCGACGTCACCGCCGCCGGATCGATGGTGCCCTCCGCCGTCAGGTCGGCCTCGATCAGATAGGCCAGATCCAAGCCCGACGAGAAATTCCCCTCCGCGCCGCGGATCACCATGACCCGCACATCCGCTCGGCCGTCGAGGTCGTCGACCGCCGCCGCCAGATCCGCCCACATCTGCACGGTCAACGCGTTCTTCCGCAGCGGGTTGGACAGCGTCACCGTCGCGACACCGTTGGCGACGTGCGTCAGCACTCCGGCGATACCCGCGGCGAGGGTCATCGGCTCGCTCCTTCCGCCGCCGGGGCATCACTGCGATAACCCGTTGGCACCATCCTCCGCCGTCGGCGGGTCAGCGACTTTCCAGCGCGCAGTGCCGTGCGCCACGTGAGGCCGATGACGGCAGCCGCTTCCTGCCGTCATCGAACGCCCGGCCGCGCGGGCTATCCGTTGTAGGCGGTGAGGAACCGGTCGCGGAACGCGTCCATCGGCCACACCGGCGCCTGGGGGGTCGGCCGCAGGCCCGGGGTCCATCCCCAGCCGGAGATCCGGTTCATCACCGCAGGGTCCTGGGAGACGATCGAGATCGGCACGTCGTGGGTGGTGCCCTCGCCGCTCACCGTCGACGCCGGCTCGTGGTCACCCAGCATGACCAGCACCAGGTTCTTGTCGCCGTACGTCTGCACGAACGAGATGAGCGTGTTCAGCGAGTACTGGATGGATTCCGCGTACGCGGCCCTGGTCGCGGCCTGGTCCTTGGAGATCACGTCGGGCGATTGGCCCTGCTCGGGCATTCCGTCGTAGATCGACCCGTCGCCGACCTGGTTCCAGTCGATCATGTGCGGGATCGGCGCCCACGGCCAGTGGCTGGACACCAGGTCGATCTCCGCCATCAGCGGGCCGCGGCCCGGCTTGGCAAGCTCCATCCGCTGGAACGCGGACATGATGAATTGGTCGGGCATCGCGGCATAACTGAATTTCGGGCCGGCGTACCCGACATTTGTCTCGTCGTAAATCTGGTCGTAGTTGAAGAATGTCTTCCCCTCCGGCCAGGCAGTCTCGTTGGACGGCACGTCGGCCACCGTTCGCCACCCCGCCCGCTTGAAGGCCGAGGTGATGGTCAGGCGGTCGCTGGCGACGAGCTGGTCGTAGCGCTGCTGGTTCTCGATCCACAGACCTGACTGGAACGTGGAATGGGCCAGCCAGCTCAGGCCGCCGTAGGTCGGGGAATGCAGGAAGCCGCTCTGCGCGGAGAACCCCGCTTGATGGAGCGCCTGGGTCCCGGCGTCCAAGGTGGCGTCGACAGCCGGCGCCATCGGCGAATCCTGCACGGCGACTCGCCCGTAGCTCTCGACGAAGGCGACGATGACGTCCTTGCCCTGCAGTCCCGCCAGCAGGCCGGCTCCGGGAGTGGCGGCGGCAGGCGGAGCCAGTGATGTGGTCGCCCCCGCTGGTTGGGCCGCCGCGGTGTCTGCCGGGGATGACTCGGCCGGTGCGGATCCCCCGGCACTCGTCGGCGCCCCCGCGGTGGGATCGGTGGCACCGGTGGGATCAGTCGGGGGCGTCGTGCCGGCGACCGATGGCGCCGTGCCGAACTGATCGTCGGCGACCGCGGCGGCGAACACCTCCTGATCGGCAATGCCGGCGCGGACCAGTCGGACCTGGTCGTAGGTGAGGGCAGCGGCGCTCGTCGACGCGATCGGTGCGCCCTGCCCGATCTGCACCCCGAGCGCGGCGCACAGCACCCACGCCGCCCCGACGGCCGTGACGGTCCGGATGGACGCGGTGCGGTGCCCGCCCACGATCCGGGAGAGCCGAACGACCGCCAGCGGCGTGAACACGAGGATGGCGATGACCACGAGCAGCACGGCGATCACCGAGAGAACGGCGCCGCTGTGTCCGATCGAGTCGCTCAGCAGACCGACCGCGGATCCCAGGTACCCCCAGTCGGTGATCGGGTTGAACTGCCGATCCAGCGCGAAGAAGAAGCCCATGTCGACGACCTTGACGATGGTCAGCAGGCCGAGGAGCGCTCCGACCACGAACGCCACCGGTGCCCTGGACCTGGCCGGCAGGGCGAGCAGAACGGCGATGAACACCAGCCCTTCGACGGGGATGCGAAGGAAGGCGCTGGGCATCAGGTCGTGCATCTCGTTGGGGGCGACCAGCGCGAACCAGACCAGCAGGGCCGCCAGCAGGGTCGTCACCGCGGCTGCCACGCGCCCGGACCGGCCCGCGGGCCTTCTGCCGTCCTGCTGCCGCGTCTGCTGCCCCGTCAGCCGCCTGGCGCTCGGCCGCATCGGCCTGCCGTCCCGCTTCGCCCGGCGCTGCCTCGGCCACCACGGCCCGGTTGCGCAGCAGCCACCACACGTCACGGCCGAACGACTCCGCCAGCAGCACCAGGGCGGCGGCCAGCGCGGCGTCGGTGACCGGGCGGGGCAGCACGTCGGCTGCGGCAACGGCGAGCACGACACCCTGCACGGCCGCGACAACCTTGCGCCAGTAGCGCGCCGGCAGCGGCGCCCGCATCCAGGGCAGCAGCCAGCCGGCCGCGACGAACAGGTAGCGCGCCGCGCCGATCGCCAGCACCCACCACTGTCCGAACGACAGCGCGACGTACCCGGACAGCACCAGGATCAGGAACGCGTCGATCTCCATGTCGAAGCGCGCGCCGAGCGTCGACACTGTTCCGGTCCGCCGGGCGACCCAGCCGTCGACGGCGTCCAGCGCCAGTGCCACCGCGGCGAGCACGACGAGCACCGTCACCGGGATCGCCCCGGTGACCGAGTCGGCGACCAGCGCGGCCACTCCGCCGACCAGGGTGGCGCGGGCGAGGGTGACCCGATCGGCTGGTCCGAGGCTCCCGGCATCCCGGCGATTGAGGCCGAACGTCAGCGCGCCGGCGGTGATCACCCCGTAGCCGACGCCGACGACCCAGCCGGCCGCGCCCAGGCCGGTCGTCCCTGCGAGCGCCGCGAGTAGCGCCAGCTGGGCGATCAGCCCGATCACCGGGCCCGTTCGAACCTTGAGCACTGTGCCTCCGTATCTATGGTGTACAGCGGTAATACGCGCAATGGTGACGGTCCGGTTCACCTCGGGACCTGGGAGGTGCGGCCGCTGTGGAGGATGCCCTCGCGTTCTGGCTGCGCGAACCCGGCGTCGGTGAGCTCCGGCGGGCTCCGCTGACCGACCCGGGCCCCGGCGAAGTGCTGGTGCGCACGCTGCGGTCCGGGATCAGCCGGGGCACCGAGTCGCTGGTGTTCCGGGGCGGCGTTCCGGCCAGCCAGTACGCAACGATGCGCGCGCCGTTCCAGGACGGCGAGTTCCCCGGGCCGGTGAAGTACGGCTATCTCAGCGTCGGCGTGGTGGAGATCGGCCCGCCCGAGTTGTTGGGCCGCACGGTGTTCTGCCTGTACCCGCACCAGAGCGCGTACGTGGTGCCGGCCGACGCCGTGGTCGTCGTCCCGGACGACGTGCCACCGGAACGCGCCGTGCTGGCCGGCACGGTGGAAACCGCGGTCAACGCGCTGTGGGATGCCGCGCCGTTGCTGGGCGACCGGATCGCCGTCGTCGGCGCCGGCATGGTGGGCTGCTGCGTCGCACGGCTGCTGGCCCGCTTCCCCGGCGTCCAGGTCACGATCGTCGACCCCGACGAGCGCCGGAGGGACGTCGCCGACGCGTTGGGCGTCGACTTCGCAGTGCCCGGAGATGCGGCGGGCGGTCGGGATCTGGTCATTCACACCAGCGCGACGGCGGCCGGCCTGCAGCGTTCGGTGGAGTTGCTGGCCACCGAGGGGACGGTCATCGAGCTCAGCTGGTACGGCGACGCCGAGATCCCGCTGTCCCTTGGCGGCGTGTTCCACTCCCGCCGGCTGGCGATCAGGGCCAGCCAGGTCGGGATGATCTCGCCGGCCCGTCGAGGCAGTCGCAGCACCGCGGACCGGCTCTCGCTCGCCCTGGAGCTGCTGCGGTGATCCCGCCTTCGACGCGCTGATCACCGGGACGTCGCGGTTCGACGAGCTGCCGGAGGTGATGCCCCGGCTGGCCGATGGCAGCCTGCCGGCGCTGTGCCACGTCGTGGACTACACCGGCACCGGGAGTACCGCCCTGCCTGCATCGCCCGCCGGCTCGGCCTCGCAGCAGGTCGCGCGGGCGCCGGAAAGGCAGCCGGGCGGCCCGGCTACCGAGTCACCGACAGTCCCGACAATCGAGGGGTGAGCAGATGTTCAGCGTGACCGTCCGCGATCACATGATGATCGCCCACAGTTTCACCGGCGAGGTCTTCGGGCCGGCGCAGCGGCTGCACGGCGCCACCTTCGTGGTCGACGCAACGTTCCGGGGGGAGTCCCTGGACGCCGACAACATCGTGGTGGACATCGGCCGGGCTGCGGAGGAGTTGCACGCCGTGGTCGGCGCATTGAGTTACCGCAACCTGGACGACGAGCCGGCGTTCGCGGGCACCAACACCTCGACAGAGGCGCTGGCCAAGGTGGTCGCCGACCGGCTGGCCGAGCGGGTCCACGCCGGCGCGCTGGGCGAGGCCGCTCGCGCGTTGGCCGGGATCGTGGTCACCCTGCACGAGTCCCACGTGGCCTGGGCGAGCTACGAGCGAGCACTGTGACGATCCCTGCGAGCAGCGCTGTCGGCACTGCGGCCGCTGTCGGCATTGCGTGCGCAGTGACCACCGCGGGCGCCGTGACCGCTGCGGGCGCGCGGTGAGCGGGACCGTCTCGGCCGGCACCGGCAACCGGGTCGTCACCACCTCCGCACTCGAACGCCTCGGTGCGGTGCACGTCGTGGTGCCGGAGGGCGTCGATGATCCGTCGCGGCCGAGCGGCGGCAACGCCTACGACCGGCGGGTCTGCTCCGGCCTGGCCGCGATCGGCTGGTCGGTGCACGAGCACCCGATTCCCGGCGGCTGGCCGACGCCCGGACGCCGCCGACCGTGCCGCGCCTTGCCCGGGTACTCGAGGGACATCCCGGATGGCGCCGCGGTGCTGCTCGACGGGCTGATCGCGTCCACGGTTCCGGATGTGCTGGTGCCCGAATCGGATCGGCTGCGTCTGGTGGTGCTGGTGCACATGCCGCTCGGCCACGCCCCGGCCGCCGCCGCAGCCACCGTCGACCGGTCCGACGTGTCCGCACGGGAACGGGCGGTGCTGTCCGCCGCGGTCGGCGTCGTCACCCCGAGCGCGTGGACCCGGGAGTGGCTGCTGGAGGCATACGCGTTGCACCCCAACCGGATTCACCTGGCAGCCCCGGGCGTCGACGCGGCCGACCCGGCCCGCGGGACCGAGTCGGGCGGTGAGCTGCTGTGCGTGGCCGCCGTCACGCCCGGCAAGGGGCACGACGTGCTGCTGGCCGCGGCGGCCACGATCGCCGACGTGCCGTTTCGGCTGACCTGCGTGGGCAGCCTGACCCGGGATCCTGGTTTCGCCGAACGGGTGCGGCAGCAGGCGGTCAGGTCCGGCATCGCCGACCGCGTCCGGCTGACCGGCCCGCGGACCGGCGCCGAGCTGGCCACCAGCTACGCCGCCGCCGACGTGCTGGTGCTGGCCTCTCGCGGGGAGACGTACGGCATGGTCGTCACCGAAGCGCTGGCACGCGGCATCCCGGTCATCGCCACCGCCGTCGGCGGGGTGCCGGAGGCCGTTGGCGCACGCGGCGGGCGGGGTGACCCCGGGCATCCTGGTGCCCGCCGATGATCCTGCGGCACTCGCGTCGGCCCTTCGCGACTGGCTGACCGACGCCGGGCTGCGGTCCAGGCTGCGACTGGCGGCCCGCGCCCGGAGTACAACGCTGTCCGGCTGGTCGGAGACCTCGGCCACGCTGTCCCGGGTGCTGGCGCAGGTGACGGCATGATGGACGCTCCGGTGGTGGTCAGTCCCGACTGGCTGGCGCTGCGCGAGGACGCCGACGCGGCGGCCCGCGCGACCGACCTGGTCGACGAGGTGCAGCAGCGGCTGCCGACCGGCGGCCGCAGCGTCATTCACGACCTGGGCTGCGGCACCGGCTCGATGGGGCGGTGGCTGGCGCCACGCCTGACCGGGTCGCAGCACTGGATCCTGCACCGATCGCGACCCGGAGCTGCTGGCCATCGCGGCCACCAGGACACCGACCGTCAGCGCGGACGGGGCGCCGGTGAGCGTCCAGACCCGGCAGCGGGACATCACCCGGCTCGACCCCGCCGAGCTGGCCGGTGCGTCGCTGATCACCGCGGCTGCGCTGCTGGACATGCTGACCGCCGACGAGCTGGACCGCTTCGTCGTCGCCTGCGCGTCCGCCCGCTGCCCGGTGCTGGTGACGTTGTCGGTGACCGGCGACGTCGAGCTCGAGCCCGCGGACCCGCTGGACGAACGGATCGGCGCCGCGTTCAACGCCCACCAGCGCCGGACGGTCGGCGATCGTCGGCTGCTCGGCCCGGACGCCGTCGGGGCCGCGGTCGAGGCGTTCGACCGGCTCGGCGCCGACGTGATCGTCCGACCGAGCCCGTGGCGGCTGGGCGCAGCGCAAGCCGCGCTGACGACGGAATGGCTGGCCGGCTGGGTGGGCGCGGCGTGCCGAGCAGGAACCGGACTTGGCGGCCGCTGTCCGCGGCATACGTTCGGCGCCGCGGCGCGGAGGCGGCCGGGGGCGGCTTGACCGTCGCCGTGCACCATCAGGATCTGCTGGCGCTGCCGCGTTGAGCTCGGTAGCGGCGGCCGTCGGCACCGCAGGTGAACCGTTGGGCCTGTTCCCGACGTATGTCAGTGCAGAGCACAACGGTGCGGCGACCTCTGTTGCGAGGTCACCGCGCGGCCCTGGAACACCGACCCGATCGGACGTCACGATGAGCCACACCTGGTGGAGGTGGGCGCGCCTGCTGGGCGGCGCCGCGATCCTCGCCGTGCTGGTGTGGCGGCTCGGCACCGGCCCGTTCCTGGACGGCGTCCGCACCGTCAGCTGGTGGTCGCTCGCCGCGGCGGCCGGCATCGCGCTGGTGACGACCGCGTGCTGCGCCTGGCGGTGGCGGCTGGTTGCCCGTGGCCTCGGCGTCGAGGTCCCGATGGCCTCCGGGGTCGCGGCGTACTACCGATCGCAGTTCCTCAACACCACGCTGCCCGGTGGGGTGCTCGGCGACGTGCACCGCGGGGTGCAGCACGGCCGCGACGTCGGCGACGTCGGCCGCGGGTTGCGAGCCGTCGGCTGGGAACG
This sequence comes from uncultured Actinomycetota bacterium, assembly GCA_963709895.1. Taxonomy (GTDB): domain Bacteria; phylum Actinomycetota; class Actinomycetes; order Mycobacteriales; family Nakamurellaceae; genus Nakamurella. The sequence goes on from CAVPYD010000036.1 coordinate 52,539, forward strand.
CTCGTCCGGGCAGTTGGTGCAGATCGTGCTGACGGTGATCCTGCTGCTCCTGCTGCCCTCGCCCGTCCGTTCGTCCGTGCCGCTCGTCGCGGCGATCGTGCTGGCGGCTGCACTTGGCCTGGTGGTGCTGGCGTGGCTGCTGCCGCACAGCGGACCGTCGCGGTGGGCCAGGGCGATGCGCACCGCCGCGGCCGACATCCGCCACGGGCTGCTGGCCCGGCGAGCCTGGCCGGGCATCGTCATCGCGTCCAGCGTGGTGGTGGCCGGGCACGCAGCGACATTCCTGATCGCCGCGCGGACGGCCGGATCGACGGCGTCACTCGCCCAGCTCCTCCCGCTGGCCCTGCTGGTGCTGGTCGCGATGGGCCTGCCGACCAACATCGGTGGCTGGGGACCACGCGAAGGGGTGGCCGCCTGGGCGTTCGCGGCGGCCGGGTTGGGCGCTACCCAGGGGGTCGCCACCGCCGTCGTCTACGGCGTCATGGTGCTGGTCGCCAGCCTCCCGGGCGCTATCGTGCTGCTGGTGGCATGGCTCAGGCAGCGATCGCAGCGCACGCAGAGTTCCGAGCACCCGAAACCGGCCGCCGAGCCCAGGAGGCTGGCGGCGGCGACGTCCCGCGCAGCGGTGACAGAGGTCGCCGCGCGTGGCTGACCGCCCCTACACGCTGCTCAGCTGTGGCATGTCCATCGACGGGTACCTGGCCACGGCGAGCGAGCGGCGGCTGTTGTGTTCCAACGACGCGGATTTCGACCGCGTCGACGCGGTCCGGGCGACCTCCGACGCGATCCTGGTCGGCGCGGCCACGGTCCGCAACGACAACCCGCGGCTGCTGGTCCGGACCCAGCAGCGACGGGACGACAGAGTCGCCCGCGGGCTGCCGCCCTCGCCGATCAAGGTGACCGTCACCGGGCATGCCGAGCTCGACGTGTGCGCAAACTTCTTCGCCGCCGGTGACAGCGAGAAGCTGGTCTACTGCGCGAGTTCCACGGTGTCGCACGCCCAGCAGCGATTCGGGCAGGTGGCCACCGTCGTCGACGGCGGAGCACCGGTCGACCTGCGTTGGATGAGCGAGGACCTTTTCGCCCGCGGGGTCCACCGGCTGATGGTCGAGGGTGGCGGTCGGGTGCACACCCAATTCCTCACGGCCAACCTGGCCGACGAACTGCACCTGGTGGTCGCGCCGTTCTTCGTCGGCGATTCGCGGGCCAGGCGGTTCGTCGGTGACGGCCGGTTCCCGTGGAACCCGGATCGCCGGGCCAGGCTGGCCGAGGTGCGGCAGATCGAGGACGTGGTGTTGCTGCGGTACGCCTTGTCGCCGCGGTTCCAGGACTGAATTCGCGCCGGGACACCGGGCCGGCGAGCATCAGCCTGGCTCGTCACCGCGGGCCGCCGGCAGCAGGTCGGTGAACAGGAAACCGTCGCGATCGACCGATTCACCGACGCGGACCGGTACCGGCCGGCGGAACCCGGGTCCGTTCCAGGTGAAGGTGTGGAATTCGCCGTTCTCCCCGCAGGGATCCGCGGTCGGGGGCAGGTCACCCAGCAACGCGTGATCGAAGGCCCGGCCGGCGAAGGCCGGATCGAGTTGGGCGGTGTCGACGCAGCTGAGAACCGCGGCGATCCCCGAGTCCAGCATCTCCCTGGCCAGCGCGGACGTGTCGCGCCCCCACAGCGGGAACATCGGCTGCAGGCCGGTTCCCTGCAGCTTCTCCTCGCGGTAGGCGCGGATGTCGGCGAGGAAAAGGTCACCGAACGCCATCCGGGTGACGCCCTGCTCGTGGGCCGCGGCGATGACCGCGGACATCGCCGCCTCGTACTGCTCGTTGCTGCACGGCCACGGGAGGTTCACCTCGTGCACCGGCAGGCCCACCGCGTCCGCCTGCCGCAGCAGCAGTTCGCGGCGCACCCCGTGCATCGCGACCCGGCCGGCTCCGGCGTTGATGGTGCTGACCAGGCCGACGACGTCGACCTCCGCCTGTTCCCGCAGCACGGCCAGCGTGAAGGCGCTGTCCTTGCCGGTGCTCCAGGACAGCAGTGCCTTGGGCAGAACCACCGCCACCCCCTGGAATCGCCACCTGTTGCCCGCATTGATCGGGCGGCAGCTGCTGACCGATTTTCGGGCGAACGGGTCGCTGCCGCCCGCCGCTGACCCTATCCAGCCGCAGCGGCCGGCCTTGCGGAGCCCCGGCGCTGCTAGGTGTTATGGCATCCCGGTCCGAACAATACCCACCATAAGAGAAGGAATTCTCCCAAAGTCTCTTGATTCCTGTACCGGTCGCCGAGTTTCGCGAACCGCACGGTGAATCAGGCAAGCAACTCCGGTTCAAAGACGAAACCTACCCACCGGGAATTGGGACCAACGGGAATGTCACACCCTGATATTTCCGGCCGTGGCTCGCGGTACGGTGCAAGAGGCGCCACCCTGACGTCATCAGACGAGGCGGCGCGAACAATGCAGATTCCCTTGACCCCCCTTCGCTTTCTCCAGCGGGCCGCCGCCGTGCATCCCGACCGCAGGGCGATCGTCGACGGAACCCGGTCGTTCAGCTACGCGGCAATGGCCGCCCAGGTCACCCGGCTGGCCAGGGCCCTGCAGGCCCGCGGCGTGCGGCCGGGCGACCGGGTGGCGTACCTCGCGCCCAACTGCGCGGAAATGCTGATCGCGCACTTCGCCGTGCCGCTGGCCGGCGGCGTCCTGGTCAGCATCAACACCAGGCTGTCGGCGGAGGAAATCGCGGTGATCGTCGAGCATTCCGGCGCCGGTCTGCTGTTCGCCGACCCGGAGTTGCTGGAACCGGCCCGCGAGAAGCTGGCTGCCGTCGTCACCTTGCGGGAAATGGTCACGCTGCCCGCGGAGGACGGTCGTCCGGTGGAACTGCCCTTCGCCACCACCTACGACGATCTGCTGGCCGCCGGCAGCGACAGCCCGCTCCCGTACACCGTCGTCGACGAGGACGCGGCGATCAGCCTCAACTACACCTCCGGCACCACCGGCAATCCGAAGGGCGTCGTCTACACCCATCGGGGTGCCTACCTGAACTCCCTCGGCGAGGTGATCCATCAGGGCCTGCGCGACGGCTCCAGCTACCTGTGGACGCTGCCGATGTTCCACTGCAATGGCTGGTGCACCACCTGGGCGCTCACCGCGGTCGCGGGAACCCATGTCTGCCTGCGCGCCGTGCGTGCCGACGACATCTGGCGGTTGGTCGACCGGGCCGGGGTGACCCACATGGCCGGTGCTCCTACGGTGCTGTCGATGATGCGGGAATCCTCGTTGGTGCACCCGCTGGCGAAGGCCCTGACCGTGACGACCGCCGGGGCGCCGCCCAGCCCGTCCATCATCGCGGCCTTCGCCGAGCTGAACGTACGCGTCGTGCATGTCTACGGGCTGACCGAAACCTACGGCCCGTACACGGTATGCGAGGAACAGGATGGCTGGAAGGACCTCTCGGTCGCCGAACGCTCCCACCTGATGGCCCGCCAGGGTGTCGGCATGATCACCGCTGACGAGGCGAGAGTCGTTGCCAGTTACGGACATTCGGAGGAGCTGATCGACGTGCCGGCCGACGGCGTGACGATGGGCGAGATCGTCATGCGCGGCAACACGGTGATGAAGGAGTACTTCCGCGACCCGGCGGCCACCGCTGAGGCGTTCAAGGGCGGCTGGTTCCACTCCGGCGACCTCGGCGTCCGCTACCCCGACGGCTACATCCGGTTGATGGACCGCGCCAAGGACATCGTGATCTCCGGCGGCGAGAACATCTCCACCGTCGAGGTGGAACATGCGTTCTCCTCCCATCCGGCGGTGGCCGACGTGGCCGTCATCGCGGTTCCCGACGAACGCTGGGGCGAGCGACCGAAGGCGTTCGTGGTGCTGGCCGCCGGACACACCGCGGGCCAGGCGGAGCTGATCGGCCATGTCAAGCAGCACATCGCAAAGTTCAAGGCGCCCAAGGAGGTCGACTTCGTGCTGGATCTGCCCAGAACGGCCACCGGGAAGATCCGCAAGGACGAACTGCGCAAGGCGGCCTGGGCCGGCCACGAGAGCAGAATTCAGGGCTGACCGCCGTCACCCGTGCGTCGGGAACCGTGCGTCGGGAACCCGTGCGTCGGGAACCCTTCGTGCGGGTCACCTCGGGCACCGTTGGGTCACCGCCGGTCTGGTTCCCGGGCCATTCCCTGGGCCTGGATCGCGGTGATCGCCACGGTGTTGATGATGTCGGTGACCAGTGCTCCGCGGGACAGGTCGTTGATCGGTTTGTTCAGGCCCTGCAGCACCGGCCCGATGGCGACCGCGTTCGCGCTGCGCTGCACCGCCTTGTAGGTGTTGTTGCCGGTGTTCAGGTCCGGGAAGATCAGCACGGTTGCCCGGCCGGCCAGCCGCGACTCCGGCAACTTCGCCGCGGCAACGTCGGGGTCGACCGCGGCGTCGTACTGGATCGGGCCCTCGACCAGCAGGTCAGGGCCGCGTCCGCTGGACGATAGCCGTTGCCTCCCTGACCTTGTCGACGTCCGCACCGCTGCCGGACGCGCCGGTGGAATACGACAGCATGGCCACCCGCGGGGTGATACCGAACTGGGCGGCGGTGCCGGCCGAGGAGATCGCGATATCCGCCAACTGCTGCGCGGTCGGGTCCGGATTGACCGCGCAGTCCCCGTAGATCAGCACCCGGTCCGCCAGGCACATCAGGAACACGCTGGACACGATGGAGGTGCCCGGTGCCGTCTTGATGATCTCGAAGGACGGCTTGATGGTGTGCGCCGTGGTGTGCACCGCGCCGCTCACCATGCCATCGGCCAGCCCCAGGTGCACCATCATGGTGCCGAAATACGAAGCGTCGGTGACGATCTCGGCGGCCTGCTCCTCGGTGACGCCCTTGTGTGCGCGAATTCTCGCGTATTCCTTGGCGAACATTGCGACCAGTTCCGGATCGTGCCGGGACAGGATGGTCGCGCCGCTGATGTCCACGCCGGCGGCGGATGCCGCTGCGTGCACCGGAATCTCCTCGCCCAACAGGGTCAGCTCGGCGACGCCCGAACGCAGCAGGCTGGCGGCGGCCCGGACGATGCGTTCGTCCTCGCCCTCAGGGAGCACGATGCGCCGCCGGTCCGACCGTGCCCGGTCGATCAGCCGGTGCTGGAACATCACCGGGGTGAGCACGTCGGATGCTTCGACATCGATGGCGGCAAGGAGCCTTTCCTTGTCGACGGTGTCCTCGAACAGCCGCAGCGCCGACTCCACCTTGACGGTCGACCGAGCCGTCAGCTTCCCGCGGACACCCGCAAGGGCCGACGCAGTCTCGAAGGTGCCACCCGTGGTCAGGATGATCGGCAGATCCTGATGCGCACCGTAGATCAACCGGTCAACGGGTTCGGGCAGGGCATAGCCGCCGGTCAGCACCACGGCCGCCAGTCGCGGGTAGACCCCTGACTGATGGGCCATCAGCAGGGCGGGCAACAGGTCGTACCGGTCGCCCGGCGCGATCACCGTGACGTCCTCCACCAGGCGGATGAGCACATCCGGCAGTGACATCGCCGCCACCACGAAGCCCATCGACTCGCGGTTCAGCCAGGCCGGGTTTCCGCGGACGAGTTCGCCGCCGCAGGCGGCGGCCAGGTCGGCCACCACCGGAGCGGCCAGCAGGCGCATCTCCGGGATGACGCCGACCGGCAGGCCGCCGTCGCCGGCGATCAGCGCACGGACCTGGTCGACCGAATCCGGCTCCACCCGATTGGCGATGATCGCGACCAGATGGGCATGCGCCGCAACGAGATCGGCCCTGGCCAGCTCGGCGGCCAGCCGGACCTGCTCGGCGCTGCGCCCCCGGCCGTGCACCACGAGCACCACCGGCGCGCCCAGATTGGCGGCGATCGCGGTGGTGGCGCCCAGCTCGTCGTCGCTGCCGACCACCACCAGCGCGTCGTACCTTCGACCGAGATCCTGGAACCGGTCGACGATCCTGGCCAGCGCGCCCCCGTTGTCGGCGCGCCATTCTGCGGAGCCGACGCCGATCGCTTCGTCATACCCCTGGTCGACGGCGGGCTGGGCGAGCAGCAGCTCGACCACCCGATCCACCGGTCGCGATGAATCGACCACCGGCCGGAAGATGCCCACCCTGCCGACCTGTCGGCCGAGCAAGGTCACCAGACCGAGCGCGACGGTGGACTTTCCGGAGCCGTCCTCCGGCGCGGCGACGTACACGTTGCGCGACATCAGCCGACCGCCGCCATGGATTGACCGCAGTGTCGACCGAGGTGACGACCGAGGTGTCGACTGAGGTGTCGACTGAGGTGTCGACTGAGGTGTGGACTGCGGCGTTGAGTGAGCCGCCGACCTGGCCGGGCGCCGCCTGTTGCCGCTCTGCTCATCACATCACCGGAAGGCGTTGAGCCCGGTGATGGCGCGGCCGACGATGAGCGACTGGATGGAGTCCGTGCCCTCGTAGGTGTACACGGCCTCGATATCGGCGTGGTGCCGCGCGACGTGATGGTCGAGCAGAATGCCGTTGCCGCCCAGGATGTCCCGGGCCATCGCGCACACCCGGCGGGCGGCGTCCCCGGTGTTCAATTTGGCCAGTGCGGCGTGCTCGATGGAGATCCGGCCCTGTTGTTGGAGCTGGGACATCCTGGTGCAGATCAATTGCATGCCGGTGATGTCGCTGAGCATGTGCGAGAGCTTGTCCTGGATCAACTGGAAGCGGGCCAGCGGTCGGCCGAACTGCTGGCGGCGCAGTGCGTAGGTCAGCGCCGCCTCGTAGGCGGCGATGGCGTGGCCGAGCGCCTCCCAGGCGACGGTCTGCCGGGACTTGGCGAGCACGTAGTTGGCGTCGTCCCAGGTCCGGGCCTTGGCCAGGCGCGCGGCGGCGGGTACCCGGACGCCGTCGAGCCGGATCTGGGCCTGCCACACCCCACGGTTCGCGGCCTTGCCGGTGATCCTCCTGGCGCGATAGCCAGGGACCGGGTGGGCCGCGCCGTCCGGGTGTTCGACGACGAACGCGCCGACCTGGCCGTCGTCGTCGCGGGCCCAGACGACCACGATGTCCGCCACGGTGCCGTTGCCGATCCACCGCTTCTGCCCGTCGAGCACCCATTCCTCGCCGTCGCGGCGGGCCCGGGTTTCCAGCGCCACCACGTCGGAGCCGTGCGCGGGCTCGGTCAACGCGAATGCGCCCAACACCTCACAGGTGGCCATCCGGGGCAGGTAATTCGCGCGCTGCTCCGGGGAACCGAGCATGGCGATGGTGGTCATCGCCAGCCCGGAATGCACGGCATTCAGGGTGGCGATGCTGCCGTCGCCGCGGGCCAGTTCGGCGGCGATCACCCCTTCGGCCAGGAACGTCAGACCCGGGCAGCCGTCGCCGACAATGGACGCGCCGGCGATACCGAGCCGGCCGTATTCCCTGGCCAGCTCGACCGGGAATTCGGCGCTTTCCCAGAACCCGGCGGCGGCCGGCGACACCCTGGTGTCACACCACACCCGCACCCGGTCCCGGATTTCGCGTTCCTGCTCGGTGAGCAGTTCGTCCAGACCGTAGAAATCCGTCCCGCGGGACAGCGCGAGATCATCACCATTCGGGAAATCGATGTCCTCGCGGCTTGCATCGTCGTCCCCGTCACCGCTGACACCCACCGAGCGATCGACGATCGCCGTCATTTCTGGAGGGTGAACTGGGGAATCCGGCGCTGATAACCGGTCGGCGGGGTGACAATGCGCGGTTCATTCATGGTGATCCTCGGTCCTGGCCCGGATGTACCTGTTCTGACGACGTCGGCGACGCTGGGCCAAAGTGTCCTCGTTCTGCGCGACGTCGGCTGCGGCCGGTATCTGTCAGTCATACCCCGTTCGGGGAATCAGTGCCAGCCTGTCGCCAAGATGACTGTGGCGGCCTGTCGCCAGGACTGTGGCGGGACAGTCGTCGGTTTCGAGCGTCGCCCCGGTTGGCTATTCCAGCCTGCGCAGCAAAGGATCGGGCATGGGCGCTGCCGCGCGAATCCGGATGCGTCCATCCACCACGACGAGGTCCCGCCCCCGGCAGATCACCGGGTTCAGGTCGAGCTCGGCCACGTCCGCCAGTTCGTCGGCGAGCACACCGACCCTGACCACCAGCTCGCACAGCGCGTCCCTGGACACCTCAGCGGCGCCCCGGTAGCCGTCCAGCAGAGGCCCGGTTCTCAGTTCCGCCAGCATGCCGCGGGCGTCGTCGACCCCCAGCGGGGCGAGCCGGAACGCTCGGTCGGCGATGACGTCCGCGAGAATTCCGCCGGCACCGACCAGCACGACCGGACCGAACCGCTCGTGCTGCACTGCGCCGATGATCATCTCGATGCCGGGCGGCGCCATCGGCTGCACCAGCACTGCGGCCGGACACCCATCGACGGGATCGACGGCGGCGACAGCAGCGACGTCGCGGAAGGCGGCCCGCAGCGCGACCTCGTCGCTGACACCCACTCTGACAGCACCGATCTCGGTCTTGTGCAGCCCGCCGGAGGCCAACTTGACCGCGAGCGGGTAGCCGAGTTCGACCCCGGCCAGCACCGCTTGGTCGACGTCGGTCACCACCCGTTGGGCACAGACCGGGATGCCGTAGGCCGCCAGCACGGACGCGACGTCCTCCGCCGTCAGCCATTCCTGGCCCGCGGTCAGCGCCCGGTCGACCACCGCGGCCGCCAGAGCCGCATCGATCCCCGCCGGCCGGGAGGTCGGTGTCGAGGGGGCCGCGGCGATGCGCGCGTACTTGGTGGCCGTCGCCAATGCCACGGCGGCCGGCTCGGGAAACGTGAAGACCGGCAGCGCGCGGTTCGACTCGTCCCGGCGGATCGAGGAGGACGGGCCGCCCACCCGCACCGCCACCACCGGTTTGGCGGCGACGGCCGCGATGTCGGCGATCAGTTCGAGAACGTCACCGGGGTCGGCGAGCGCGGTGTCGGTCAGCACGGCCAATACCGCGTCCACCTCGGGGGCATCGAGCACGATCTGGACTGCGTCACGGATGTGGCCGGGTATCGCGGTCGCTCCGAGATCGACCGGGTTGCGGTGCGACGGCGCCACCGGCATCAGGGCGCGGAGCCGCTGCTCGGTCGGTGTCGGCGAGGGAAACAATATCCAGCCCAACACCTTCCGCGGTGTCGGCGGCGAGAATGTTCGGGCCACCGGAATTTCCGATCACCGCGATCCGATTCCCGCCCGGCAGCGGTTGATCACAGAGCACCCTGGCCGCGTTGAGCATCTGTTCCATGGTGTCGACCCGCACCACACCGGCCTGGACGAAAAGCGCGTCCACCACGGTGTCGGACGACGCCGCGGCGGCGGTGTGCGACAGGCCCGCGCGTTGGCCGGCCGTCGACCGGCCCGACTTGATCGCGATGATCGGCGTGTGCCGGGAGACGCGCCGGGCGATCCTGGCGAATTTCCGCGGGTTGCCGAACGACTCCAGGTACATCGCGATGACCCGGGTTCGCTCGTCCTGCTCCCACGCCATCAGCAGGTCGTTGCTGCTGACGTCGGCCCGGTTCCCGACCGAGACGAACTGGGAGATACCCGGGCCCCATCTGGTGGCGGCCTGCACGACGGCGATCCCGAGCGCACCGGATTGGGACACCAGACCTAGCCCACCGGGTTGCATCGGCAGCGGCGCGAACGTCGCGTTCAGCCGCACCGCCGGATCGGTGTTCAGCAGGCCGAGGCAGTTCGGGCCGACCAGTCGCATCCCGAAGGCGCGGGCGATGCCGACGACCTCGTCCTGCAGCATCCGCGCCCGCCGGTCCGGTCTCGCCGAATCCGGCGGTGACCAGCACCAACCCGCGGACGCCGCGTGCACCGCAGGCGCGCACGACGTCGGCGACCGCGCGGGCCGGCACGGCCACCACGGCGAGGTCCGGGGTCACCGGCAGCAGGTCGGCCGAGGCAACACACGGAACGCCCAGGACCGAGTCGTGCCGAGGGTTCACCGCGTACACCTCGCCGGTGAACCGGCCGGCGAGGATGTTGCGCAGAATCTGATGGCCGACCGCACCCGGCCGTTCGCTCGCGCCGATCACCGCGACCACGGCCGGGGCCAGCAGCGGACGAAGGCTCGCCTGGTCGGCCGAGCGCTCCCTGGCGTCGATGGCGCCCACCGCCTGCTCGTCGGGAGTCAGGTCGATGGTGACCTCCGCGGTGCCGCCGTCGAACCGGACCACGGTGTGAAACCCGGTGTCGCGCACCACATGCATCGCCAGGTAGTTCTGGACCAGGACATCCGCGATGAATTCGGCGATGCCGGCACGTCGGGCATCCTCGGCCAGGTGCTCGATCAGCAGCGTGCCCAGCCCGACATGCTGGTTGGCGTCGGCGACCAGCAGGGCCAGCTCCGCGGACGTGTCCGTCAGCCGCTCGTAGGTGGCAACGCCCACCAGTTGGCCGGCGATCCAGGCGGTCAGCGAATGGTGCGGACGGGCCCGGCGGACGGCCGAGGCGACGCACGTATTCGTCCGTTGCGCCGCGATTCAGGCCGAAGAAGCGCAGGTAGAACGAGCGGTCGGAGGCGCCCCGATGCAGGTCGCGCAGCGCAGGAAGATCGTCCGGCAGCACCGGGCGGATGTGCACCAGACCGCCGTCGGAGCGCACGGCATCGACACCGCCACGCTCCCCGACCGTCACCCCTCCACGATCCCCCACCGCGCGCGCGCCCGACGGCAGAACGGCGTGTCGATCCCGTCACCTCATCCCGGGTCCGCCCGGGTCCCGCTCCGGGCAAACCCACCGGCGCGGATCAACTTCCCCCGGCGCGACTGAAGTCGTCAGCTTTGCGTCACTTCCGCCCATTTCCGACACGTTCGTCCACGCGGCCACGTCCGCCTGTCCGTACGCCGCGCGCCTGGTACCCGTTGGGCCGCACCGTGATCGCGGCGAGGTGCCAATGAGCCCACACCCGGGTCAGGCGGATGCCGCATCCACCCGGAACACCGGGTAACCGGGCGCGATCTCCAGCAGTTGCGCGTCCGAACTCTTCGCGTCCACCCCGTCGAAGAAGACGCCGACCTCGAATTTCCACCTCTTGAGGTACCGGCGGAGGATGGCCGGTTTCTCCGCATCCGGCAGTTCGACGGCTCGGAACGGTTCGATGCGGCGCCCCAGGCGGAGCCCTCCGCCACCGGACACCCGGATGTTCCTCACCCATTGCGTCTGTCCGCGCGGTGCCACCAGATACCGCTGACCGTCGACGACGAGCAGGTTGACCGGCGTGGTCCGCCATTCCCCGCTGCGGCGACCGCGGACGCGCAGCTCGCGGCTGCCGAGGATGCTCACGCCGGCCCTGGCCAGCCAGGCCACCGCGGAGTTGAAAAGGTTGGTGGTGCGACCCGGCTTCAGGTAGCGATCGCCCTGCAGATCCGTCATTTTCTGTCCCTTCGAGTGGCCGATTCGAGAGCACCGCTCTCGTTACAGAGCATCCACCGCGATTCGCGCGCGTGTCAAGAGCAGTGCTCTCGTTCTGTATCGCTGTTCGCAATCACGGGTAGGGTCATCGGGGTGAACGCCTCCAGCACCGCGCGAGCGGTCGCCCGCCGCGAACTGACCATCGCGATCAGCACCGAGGCGCGCCGGCAGATCGCCGAACACGGCGCCGACGGCCTGTCGCTGCGGGCCATCGCTCGTGAACTCGGGATGGCGTCCTCGGCGCTCTACCGGTACTTCCCCAGCCGCGACGACCTGCTGACCGCGTTGATCATCGAGGCGTACACCGCTCTCGGCGACGCCGTTCGAGCGGCCGACGCGAAGGATCGACCCGACCGACGTCACCGGTCGTTGGCTGGCCATGTGCCGAGCGGCGCGCGACTGGGCCAAACGACAACCGCACGAGTACGCCCTGCTGTACGGATCACCGGTGCCCGGGTATCGGGCTCCCGCGGACACCATCGATCCAGCGGCCGGCATCCCACTGACCCTGTTCGGACCGCTTCGTGACGGGTGGCGCGCGGGCAGCGTGGCCGACCGCGACGGCGTTCCCGTCACGGGTGAGTTGAGCCGGCAATTGCAGGGCCTCGCAGACCAGCTCGCGCCGGACGTGCCGCCCGCCGTGATCGGCGCGGCGATCAGCGCATGGACCCGGTTGTTCGGCCTGATCAGTTTCGAATTGTTCGGCCACCTGGTCGGCAGCGTCGATCCCGCCGACGCGTTCTTCGAGCACGAGATCGCCGTGATGGCAGGGCAACTGGGCCTGCCGGCCGGGAAACCCGCGTCCTGATCGGAATTCGTCCATTGAGACGCGGCGACCGGCGCGAACATCGGGGGCTGGCCGCGCGCCCGCCGGGTGAGCACCATGGTCGGATGATCGGACGCCACCACCATGTCGTCATCGACTGCCCGGACCCGGCAGCGCTGGCCGAGTTCTACGCGGAGCTGATCGGGTTGCCGGTGACGCACCGGTCGGACGATTGGGTGGTGATCTCCGAAAACGACACCACCTCCGGCTTCGCCTTCCAGTTGGCCGAGGATCATCGACCGCCGGCTTGGCCCGACCCGTCGCGACCCCAGCAATTCCACCTGGACGTGATGGTCGACGATCTCGACGACGCCGAGCGGCGGGTCGTTGCCCTCGGGGCGACACCGTTGGGTGGTGACCATGTCTTCGCCGACCCGGCCGGGCACCCGTTCTGCCTGATCAACCGCCCGCCGTGGGCGCCGCCGATCCGGCCTGCCGACGCCTGAGCGCGGGCAGCGACCCCCAACCGCCCGGGATTCCGCGCAGTGAGAGATCAGGTGCCTTGGCCGGCCCCGGCGGTAACTTGTTCGCGGGACGAAACGCACGATGTTCGTGCCGGCGGGGCCTGGAGGTGCCGGTGGAGATTCGGTGGATCACCGCGAACGGGGTGAAGCAGATTCCAGCGGACGGCCTGGCCGAGATCGCGGCCCGCGACGACGGTGTCATCTGGGTGCATCTGGACCACTCCGACGAGCGGGCCATGGCGTTGCTCGTCGAGATGGTCAAGCCGCGGCGCGACGATCTGCTGGACGTCAACAACCGCACCCCGGTACCCAAGCTGCACATCTATCCCGATCACCATTACAGCGCAATCAACGGCCTCGCCCGCGGGTCGGACGGCCTGCTGCATTTCCAGCCGTTGAAGACCTTCCTGACCCCGCACATGCTGTGGACCGTGTTCGGTCCGGCGAACGCGACGATGTCGAAGGACGCGGTCAATCACGATCTGGATATCGTCCGCAGGCAGGTCGACGACGGAGAGATCCGCCCCACCACCGCCTTCGAGCTGATCGCGGCGATGCGCGCGGTGATGCTGCGCGGCCAGGAGGATCTCATCGGCTCCAGCGCTCGCCGCGTCGCGGATCTGGAGGGCCGGGTGATGACGAAGGACCCGGTCGCCGCGGAAATGGTCCTGCAGGACCTCTTCGAATTGCGGCACGACCTGCAGACCATTCGGATCAACGCCGCGCAGGCCTACGAGGTGCTACGACAACCTGCTCGACCTGCTCAGCGTCGACGAGACGCGTGATGCGCATCGATACCAAGCGGCTGGCCTTGATGCGGCAGCAGTACGGCCACCTCAAGAACTCCGCCGACCTGGAACGTGAGTACCTCCAGGAGGTCCTCGATCTCTTCCAGACCCGGGTGTCGAACGAGCTGAACAGGTTCGTCCGGAAGATCACCGCATGGGGCACGATCGCGATTTCCTGGACCGTCGTGGCGGGCATCTACGGGATGAACTTCTCGAACATGCCAGAACTCGGCTGGTCGTTCGGGTATCCCGCTGCGTTGACCCTCATGCTGGTGCTGGGCGTGGTGCTCTGGTACCTGTTCCATCGGCAGCACTGGCTCTGATCTGCCGTCGACCCCGCACTCGGTGCGGGTGGCCCGGACTCGACCAGACGCGCATCCCACTCTCCGGAAGGCGCCGGGGATCGGGCCGCGCCGTGCACGCCCTGCTGGACACTGCCGTGGTGACCGTTCACCACGAGCCGAAGATCGATTGTCACAACCATCTTCTCGATCCGGCACATTTCCCTTATGCGACCGACGCCTGGTATCACCCGGTCGAGAACGAGCAGGGTACGGCGCGCCAGCTGACCGACCTGTTCGACGCCCACGGTTCGCGACACGCCCTGGTCGTCGGCCCGAACTCCGGCTACGACACGGACAATCGTTGTCTGCTGGACTTCCTCGACCGCGGCGACGGACGGTTCAAGGGCGTGGCGGTGGTCGACAACGGCATCGCCCGCACCGAGCTGGAGAAGCTCCGCGACCGCGGGATCGTGGGAACCACCATGCAGGCGGCGTTGCTCGGCGTTGACCATTTCCGCGAGACCGGTGAGCTGCTAGGTCACCTGGCGGAGCTGGAAATGTTCGCCGACGTGCAGGTCGCGTCCGACCAATTGGTCGAGATGGCGCCGATCCTGGCACCATCCGGGGTGCGGGTGCTGATCGATCATTGCGGGCGACCCGATCCCAGCGCGGGCCTCGATCAGCCGGGCTTCCGTCGGTTGCTCGACCTCGCAGCGACCGGCCGGTATTTCGTGAAGATCTCCGGTCTGGTGAAATGCTCGACGACCCGATATCCCTGGGAAGATTCGTGGCCCTACGTCCAGGCGATCCTGGAGGCATTCACCCCCGAACGGTGCATGTGGGGATCCGACTGGCCGTTCCTGCGGGCCCCCGAGCGCATTGACTACGGGCTGACCGTAGCGCTCGTCGACCACCTCATCCCTGACCCCGACGATCGCCGAAAGGTCCTCTGGGACACGCCGGCGCGCCTTTTCGGCTTCGAATAGGAACGCGTCATTCGCGACGGGCACGCGATGAGATCGCCGAACCATCCTTCGGCCGTGGCGGGTTGGCCTTACCCAGGCTCCCGCACAGTATGAAAAGCTGTTGTCCAGTCCTCGACCGTTGCCCACACTGGGTGTGCATCACCGTCGGGGGCTCGCAGGCGATGCATCTCGCTCTTCCTCGATGCGACGGCGACCGCGGCGCGCGCTGATGACGGCAACGCCGGAAAGCCCGGCCGATGTTCTAACAACCGCCGGCTGAGGTCTCTGATCCACCAACGTATCTGGTGAGCTGCGGGTATCTCTATCAGTCATAGCGTCGTCGAGATGGCCGACCCGGGATGGCATCCTGAACCGCTGCGTTGGTGGGCCGTCTGGCTCGCGACAGACCGGAGGTGACGGTTAGACAGAAACGACCAGGGTGCGCCGGGGCCGAGCGGCGTCCGGCCACGAATCCGGAATTGTTATCAGCGAGTTGGCCTCGGTACGTCGAATGGTGATGGTCGCGGCAACATCGGACCGTCGGCGCGATGGGCCACCTCGCACGCAGGCGACGTGACGATGTGCGGCCCAGTCGGGTCGCCGTCACCTCGTCGATCGGGCCAGGCCATGGTAGGTACCCAGCGATCGGCCGGCCCGACTGGCCATCGGGTCACCGACCAGCGACCGCGGCGGCGTCGTGCTGCTCATTGGCCGCGATGAATTGGTCCCGATGAATTACCGCCGATGAATTCCCGCCGATGAATTACGCCGATGAATTGCCGCCGGGCCGGCACGAGTCCACTCGGAGGTGCCCCTTCTCGGCGGCCACCCCACCGTACGTCAAGAAATCCGTTCTTCGAAAGGAACGACATGGAAACTCCCGTCTGCGCCATCAAAGTTCTTCCCAAGGAGTTGTGGATCGGGGCGGCGTCCTCTGCCGCCGGCATCAATCCGGCCAATGCTCCTGCGCTGCAAGCGCTCCGCGCGATTGCACCCACCGCCGACATCGCCCCAGAGCACCTGGCACTGATGACGTCCAAGTATTGGGGCAGCGGCGGAGTGCGGCTGACGGTCGGCTTCCTGGACAATCCGCCCGCGGATCTGCGGGCCCGCCTGCTCTCGCACATGAATTCCTGGGCCCAATATGCCAATGTGCAGTTCGTCGAGACCGCCACCGACCCGCAGGTCCGGATCGCCCGGAACGCCAACGACGGGTACTGGTCGTACCTCGGCACGGACGTCCTGCACATTCCGGCAGATCAGCCGACGATGAACCTCGACAGCTTCACGATGAACACCCCGGACTCGGAATTCCACCGGGTCGTTCGGCACGAGACCGGGCATACGTTGGGTTTCCCGCACGAACACATGCGTGAGGACATCGTCAATCGCATCAACCGAGCGCGGGCCATTCAGTACTTCCAGAGCACCCAGGGCTGGTCGGAGCAGGAAGTGATCGCTCAGGTCCTGACACCATTGCCGAATTCCGCCCTCATCGCCACCGCGCAGGCCGATCCCGATTCGATCATGTGCTACTGGCTGCCGGCCTCGATCATGAACGACAACGTCGCAGTGAACGGCGGGACGGATATCGACGCGCTGGACGCCCAGTTCTCGTCGACGGTGTATCCGCTGCAGAACCCCTTCCCCAACTGGCTCGAACTGGACAACAATCCGGCAACGGTGGAGGTTGTCGCGTCCGGCGGAAACCTTTACCAGCGGCACGATTCCGGCCGCATCTGGGTCTACACCGGGCCCCCGCTCACCGGGTGGCAGGAACTGGACGACAACCCGGCGACCGTGCAGATCGTCGCCGATGGCGGCAACCTGTACCAGCGGCACGACTCGGGCCGGATCTGGCAGTACACCGGCACCCCGCACACGGGGTGGCTCGAGCTGGACAACAACCCCGCGACCGTGGACATCGTCGCCTCCGGCGGAAACCTCTACCAACGGCACGACTCGGGCCGCATCTGGGTGTACACCGGCACCCCGCTGACGGGATGGCTCGAGCTGGACGACAACCCGGCGACCGTGCAGATCGTCGCCGACGGCGGCGCGCTGTACCAGCGGCACAACTCGGGCCTGATCTGGGTCTACACCGGGACGCCGCACACCGGGTGGCTTCTGCTGGACAATAACCCCGCGACCGTTGACATCGTCGCCTCCGGCGGAAACCTGTACCAGCGGCACAACTCCGGCCTGATCTGGAAATACACCGGAACGCCGCTCACCGGATGGCAGCAATTGGACAACAATCCCGCGACCGTCGATATCGTCGCCGACGGTGGCAACCTCTACCAGCGGCACAACTCCGGCCTGATCTGGAAATACACCGGAACGCCGCTCACCGGATGGCAGCAATTGGATGGCAACCCCGCGACCGTCGATATCGTCGCCGGCGGTGGGCAGCTGTACCAACGGCACGATTCCGGCCGCATCTGGGTCTACACCGGATGATGAATTCCGCGATGTGACACAGACCCAGGCGGCCGGCGCGGCCGATATCTGCGCCGGCCGCCTCGGGTCATATCGGTGCTGCCCGCCCGGCTCCACTCGCGGCTGCGCTCGCCGGCAGGGCGCTGACGACGCGAACCCCACTCAGCGCCACTTTTTGGCTACTCGGCGCCAGTAGTTGTTGGAGCCCAGAGGTCAATTGCGGCGCTCAGTGGGAGCCCGCAGAGCCGAGAGGCGGCACGTTCGGGATGCCGTCGTCACCCGAGGGGTTGATCAGGCTCGTCCGTCCTGCCCCGGAACTTCGCGGCGACGGCAGCCGCCTGCACCCGCGGTGGATACCCAATTTCGTCAGCAGCGCCGACACCGACTTCTTGACGGTGTTCTCGGCCAGCGTGGTGCGCTCCGCAATTTCCCGGTTCGTCAGCCCCTCGCCGATCAGGTGGAGCACCGTCTTCTCCTGATCGGTCAGCCCGGCCAACGGACCAACGCGTTCGGCGTCGGCGCTGATCCGATCGCGCAGCGCCGCCACCGCCCTGACATCGAGCATCGAGGTCCCCGAACCGACGGAGCGCACGGCCGCGACCAGGTCCATGCCCTGGATGTCCTTGATCACGTATCCGCCGGCGCCGGCCAGGATCGCGTCCACCATCGCCTCCTGGTCGGTGTACGACGTCAGGATCAGGCACTGCAGACCCGGCACCCTGGATCGCAGTTCCCGACACATCTCCACCCCGTTGCCGTCCGGCAGACGCATGTCCAGCACCGCGACATCGGGTCGCATCGCGGGTACCCGCTGGATCGCCTCGGCCACCGACGACGCCTGACCGATCACCGTCAGGTCGGGTTCGGAATCCAGCAGATCCGCGATACCCCGCCGCACCACCTCGTGGTCGTCGACCAGGAACACCGTGAGCATGCGCCCGGTAATCCCGCCGGTATGAGCGAAAGTGCCTACCCCGGAGCGACATCCCGACGTCGAGGGGGTACCCGTCAGCGTCGTTCAGCACGTCGGGCAACGGTTCGGCGTCCAGTTCCAGAATGTCGGCAGGTATGGCGCGTTCGGCGGTGTTCGTGTCGGACAGCCGGGGACGATCGGTGAGCAACGCATCGGCCAATGCCATCGCGAACTGCTCGCACGACTGGTACCGCGCACTCGGACTCTTCGCCAGCGCCTTTGCCACCACTGGATCCGCGGCCCGCAGATCGCTGCGGCCCGCGGAGACCGGCGTCCGGCACATCGTTCAGGTGTGCCCACAGGAGCGCTGCCGGATCGTCACGACGGAAGACGGCATGCCCGGTGAGGCATTCGTAGGCAACGCAGCCCAGGGCGTACAGGTCGGTTCGCGCGTCGATCGACTGCCCGCGGATCTGCTCCGGCGCGATGTAGTCCAGCGTCCCGATCAGGTTGCCGGTACCGGTCAGCTTGCTCATTTCCGTGGCATACCTGGTGAGCCCGAAATCGCTGAGGTAGACGTGCTCGTAGCCGTGCCGTTCGGCCACCGGCGAGAGCAGGATGTTCGCCGGTTTGACGTCCCGGTGGATGAGTCCGGTTGCATGCGCCGCGTCCAGCGCATCGGCCACCGGTGCGATGATCGCCAGGGCATGCCCCGGCTCCAGCGGACCGCCCCGGCGCAGCAGGGCCGCCAGATTTCCGCCGCGGACCAGGCGCATGGCGATGTACAGCAAACCCTTCTCCGCGCCGGTGTCGTAGATCGGCACGATGTTCGGGTGATCGAGGGACGCGGCGAAATGCGCCTCGCGCAGGAACCGCTTGCGGAATTCGGGGCTCTCCGAGCGCTCCCGGGTCAGTACTTTCAGCGCCACCCGGCGGCCGAGCCGGGAATCGGTCGCCTCGTACACCACGGCCATCCCGCCCCGGCCCAGCAACGCCTCGATCCGGTACACGCCGAGCCGGAAACCGACCGGAAGGTCCTGCGACGGCAAGCGGTTCCGCGTTCTCCGGCAGCCGGTCACCGGGCAAGACGATTCACCTCCCACGCGAGCGTTTGCGCGAGTCGAACCGAGTACCGCCGGCGGTATTTTGTCGCGACCCGATTACCGACAACGGGCCGCCCGGCGGGCGTATCCAGCACCCCACGACCGTCACGGCAACACTATCCGTCCCGTCCACCCGCCCGAATCGAACCCGCGGGCGGGTCCGGCAGCAACCGATCGGGGCCCGAGAATGCGCGTACTGCGGCGCGGTGCCACCTGGTTCAGTCCGGCTGCGGCGACGGTGCGGCGCCCTCGATCGACTGGATCAACGAGCGCAGCAGCACGGCCAACTCGGCCCGCTGCCGGCCCGACAGACCCTGGAGCAGCCGATGCTCGTTGGCGACATGATCCGGGAGCGCCGCGCTGATCAACGCATGCCCGCGCCCGGTCAACGTCACGTCCGTGGCCCGGGCGTCGTCCTGGTTCTGGCTGCGGGTGACGAGCCCCCGGCCCTCGAGGCGATTGAGTCGCTGGGCCACGGCGCTGGAGGTGATCATCGCGCTCCGCTGCAGCGCGCCGGCCGTCAACCGATGGGGCGGACCGGCGCGCAGCAGGGTGGCCAGCACGTCGAAGGAGCCCGAATCCAGCCCGTGCCGGCCGAACGCGGTGTCGAGCTGCTGTTCCATCAGCCGATTCGCCCTGGCGAGCCGACCGAACACCTCCATCGGCGAGACGTCCAGCTCGGGCCGCTGCGCAGCCCATTGCTCGACGATCAGGTCGACACCGTCCTGCTTCACCCGGGCCATGCACAGCACTCTAGACAATCGCTAAGCGGTGAGCTATTTTGGCTAAGTGCTTAGCAATCGACTGCGGTTGACCGCCGTCACCGCGCTCGCGCCGATGGCCTGGGGAACGACGTACCTGGTCACCACCGAAATGCTGCCGCCCGACCGGCCGCTGACCGCGGCGGTGCTGCGCGCGCTGCCCGCCGGGCTGCTGTTGCTCGCGGTCACCAGAACCCTGCCAAGCGGCGCGTGGTGGTGGCGATCGGCCGTCCTCGGCACGCTCAACATCGGCGCGTTCTTCGCCTTCCTGTTCATCGCCGCCTACCGGTTGCCCGGTGGGGTGGCCGCCACCATCGGCGCCATCCAGCCGCTGGTCGTCGGGCTGCTCGCCGCGCGGGTGCTCGGCGAGGCGCTCACCCGGCAGCGCATCGTCGCCGGGCCGGCCGGTGTCGCCGGTGTTGCCCTGCTCGTGCTGCAGGCGAACGGCGGGCTGGACGCCATCGGCATCGCCGCCGCGGTGGGCGGCGTGCTGAGCATGGCCGTCGGCATTGTGCTGACCAAGAAATGGGGCCAGCCGGAGCGCCCGCTCGTCACCACGTCATGGCAACTGATCGCCGGCGGAACCTTCCTGCTGCCGCTGGCCCTCGTCGCCGAAGGGCTGCCCAGCGCAGCCGTTGACCGGCGAGAACTTCCTCGGGTACGGGTACCTGACACTGGTCGGGGCGGCACTGGCCTACACCTTGTGGTTCCGCGGCATCGCGGCGTTGCCGGTCGGATCGATCACCTTCCTGTCCCTGCTGAGCCCGGTGGTGGCGGTGATCAGCGGCTGGGTGGTGCTGGACCAGGTACTCAGCGGATGGCAGGTCGCCGGTGTCGCCGTCGTGCTGAGCGCTGTACTGGTGGTCACCCTCCATCCGACACCCCCCCGGCGCGTCCACGGAGGTTCCCCGCCCCGGGGCAGCGACCTCCGCCACCGGCAGGAGCGAGCTGGGCGTGGCCACCGCCTGCCGATGACGACCCGTCCGGCGTCGGCGTGATCACAGCGCGGCAGCGCTCGATCTATGGCCGAGCGACCAGGCATTCTGTGCAGGTGACGGGTCCGATCAACGACATCGCCGGCGCACCTGACGGCCGACCCCGCCGGAGCAGCGGGTGACCGGCGTCGGCGAGACGATCGCCGAGGTGCTGGCGCTCGGCATCGCGGTCGCCGCGTCGCCGTTCCCGATCATCCCGGCCATCCTGTTGCTGTTCACTCCCCGTGCCAAGGCGACCAGCCTCGGGTTCGTCGCCGGGTGGGTGATCGGCGTGCTCGTTGCCACCGGTGTGTTCATCGGCCTGGCGACCACTGGTCGAGTTGGCGGACGAGCCGCCGACCTGGGCGTCCTGGGCCAGGATCGTGCTGGGCGCCGCACTGCTGGTGCTGGGCGTGCAGAAGTGGCTCACCCGCGGGCGACGGGAGGAGGCGCCCGCGTGGATGCAGTCGATCGACGCGCCTCACGCCGCCGACCGCGCTCCGGCTGGGTTTGCTGCTGTCGGCGGCGAACCCGAAGGTCCTGTTGCTGACCGCGGCCGCCGGTCTCAGCATCGGCGCGGCCGACCTCAGCGCAACCGAAACCGCCATCACCGCAGTGGTTTTCACTCTGGTCGCGTCCATCACCGTGGCGCTGCCGATCGTGCTGTACCTGATCATCGGGGAACGGATCCTGCGCCCGCTGGGCAAGGCGCGAACCTGGCTGCAGGACAACAACGCCGCGGTGATGGCGGTCGTCATCCTGGTGATCGGTGCACTGCTGGTGGTGAAGGGCTGGCAGGGCGTCTGATCACTGCCGTTGCCGGACCGTCTCGCCAAGTGGCTACCCGTGGGCTAACCGGAGTGGGTGTCCCACCAGCGCAGGACGCGCAGCGCGCGGAGGGTGTTCCACCGGCTCGGCCCGGCGGGCTCCATGACGAACCAGGTCCGCCCGGAGTAGCCGCGGTAGACCGGCCAGGCGCCGTCGCTGCGCCGGGCGCGCCGGAGCACCTCGATCCCGTCAGCCAGCCGCGGGTCGCTCGGTGCCCCCGCCGCGCGGAAGTGTTCCAGACCGCGCAGCACGTCGAAGTGCCATTGCGGCGGGAACGGGAATCTGCCGAACGCCGGGTTCACCTCCTGGCCGGAGCGGTGCGATCGGTACAGCCGGTGATCGAGGAAGAAGGCTCGACCCCGGCGCATGGCGTCACCGACCTGCCGCTCGCCGCCGGCGCGCTCGTACTCGAGCAGGGCCTCCAGCACGCTGATCGACGTGTGGAACGACCCGTGCCGCGAGCCGTCACGCACCGACCGGCAGTTCCAGCCGCCGTCCGCCAACTGCTGGCCCAGCAGCCAACCGACGGCCGGCTCGCGGCGTCGGTCGCGATACCCGAAGGCGAACGCCAGCCGCACCAGCATCGCGGTGATGCAGGCTTCCGGTTTCCCGATCGACCGCGACAGGGTGAGACCGCCGTCGATGGTACTGCGCGCCGTCCCACACCTGCCGGCAACCGGCGAGCGCCTGCGGATTCCCGGGCGGCAATCCGAGCCGCTGCAACAGCAGCAGGGTGTAGGTGGTGGAGGTCCATTTCGGGCTGTACAGCGCGCCGGCCCAGCGGCCGTCGGGGTCCTGCTCCGCGAGCAGCCGCGCACCCCAACCCTGGCTCGCGACCTGCTGCCGCTCCCGCTCGACGTCCGCACCGTCGGCACCCGCGAGATCCTGCAGGGCCTGCCACCGGATCGACGGGTCACCCTCCAGCAGCCAGCCGAGGACCGATTCGTCCGAGGGATCGGCAGGGCCCGCCGATCGCGCACGCACGTGGTGGCGCGCCGGCGTTCACGTCGCGGCCCCCCACCCGCCCCCACCAGGGGTGATCACGGTGACGACGTCGCCGGCCCGCAGCCGGCGGGCCACCTTGGGCGGCAACTCCTCCGCCTCCCCCGCCGCGTTGTGGTGGTCGGCCGGGTCGCCGAGCAGGTTGCGGCCGACCGCTCCCGGTCCGCCGCCGGCGAGCCCGGGCGGCGCGTGCCGGCGACGGTCGGTCAGCAGATTGACGGTCGCGTCCTCGAGCACCCGGATCGACCGGACGACGCCCTCGCCACCGCGGTGCGCCCCGATCCCGCCGGAGCCGTCGGCCAGTTCGTACCGCTCGACCCGCATCGGGTACTCCAACTCGAGGGCCTCGATCGGGGTGTTCAGCGTGTTGGTCATCCCGACGTGCACGCCCGATGGGCCGTCACCGCTACTGGAGGCGCCCTGGCCGCCGGCGACCGTCTCGTAGTACGTCCACCCCCGGCCGCCGATGACGGTGTTGTTCATGGTGCCCTCACCCGCCGCCGGTACGTCCGCGACCTGGGCCAACGCGGCGAGCACCGCATCGGCAACGCGTTGCGACGTTTCCACGTTGCCGGCGACGACGGCATGCGGCGGCCGCGCGTTGACCAGCGATCCCTCGGGAGCATGGATGGTCAGCGGCGCGTAGGTCCCCGCGCAGGCCGGCACGTCCTCGGGCAGCAGCACGCGCAGCGCGAAATAGCAGGCGGACCGGGTCACCGCGAGCGGGCAATTGACGTTCCCGGCGACCGCTGGCGAGGTCCCGGTGAAGTCCATCAGGGCCGAGTCCCCGTCGATCGTCACCGCGACCTGGATGGGGATGTCGTCGTCGGTGACGCCGTCGCCCTCGAGTTCGGTGGCCGCCCGGTAGACACCGTCCGGAAGTTGCCGCAGCGCCTCGCGGGTGCGGCGTTCGGCGTAGGCGAGCACCTCGTCGAAGCCGTCCAGCACCGTGTCGAGACCCCAGCGCTCGGTCAACTCGGCGATCCGCCGCTGGGCGACCCGGTTCGCCGAAACCTGCGCGCGGAAATCGCCGCGGCGGAGCCGGGGGGTCCGGGAATTCGCGCAGACCAGGGCGAGCACGTCATCGGTGAGCCGGACCGGCGGGATGATCAGGCCCTCCTGCCACAGGTCCCGTGAACCGGCGGGCATCGAGCCCGGGGACATCCCGCCGACGTCGGAATGGTGCGCCCGCGTCACCCCGAAGGCCACGATCTCGCCGTCGATGTCGACAGGGCTGACCAGGGTGATGTCCGGGAGGTGAGTGCCGCCGGTGTAGGGGTCGTTGAGGATCCAGACGTCGCCTGGCTGCGGGTCGCGGGCGATCACCGCCGCCACCGATTCGGGCATCGCACCGAGGTGCACGGGGATGTGCTCGGCCTGCGCGACCATCCGGCCGGATGCGTCGAACAAGCGCGGCCGAGCAGTCCCGCCGCTCCTTGATGTTGGAGGAGTACGCCGAGCGGACCAGCACGGTGCCCATCTCCTCGGCGATCCCCGCCAGCGCGGAGCGGAGCACCGACAGGGTGATCGGGTCCAGGCTCACCGGCCGTCCTCCGTCTCATGGGGTGCGGGGGAGGGTCGTCCCGGGTCAGCACCAGCGTCCCGACGTCGTCGACGGAACCCGACCAGCCGGGCCGGACCAGGCACGTCGACTCCGGGAACTCCACCACCGCAACACCTTTCACCCGGGAGCCGCGGCCCATCGCGGTCCGGGCCAGCACCAGCGCGTCGACCGGACCGGAGTCGACGAGCACCGTCCGACGGCCCACCACCGCGTCCCGAGGTTCGTCGGGTTCGTGCAGGTCGGGCGTCGCACCGGGCACCGTCGCCACCAAGCGGAGATTGACGATCTCCACCGGCTCGTCGTCGATCCGGTGGCCGTACCGGCGTTCGTGCTCGGCATGGAAGTTCCGGACGAGTTCGTCAGCGGTGGCCCCCGGGACCGTCAATTCGAACGACTGCCCCGCGTAGCGAAGGTCCGCCAGCCGCTGCGTCACCGGGGCGTCCAACTCGGCGGCCGCGGCCGTTTCCAATTCGGTGAACGCCGGGGTCAGGCTGTCCCGGGCATCGTCCGCTGGATCGTCGGGCTCGCCACTGCGCAGAACGGGCCTGACGACGTCGTGCCGTACCTCAGAGATTGCCAGGCCGAGCGCGGAGAGCACGCCGGCGGCCTTCGGGACCAGCACGGTGCCGCAGCCCAGCTCCTCGGCCAGCGCGCAGGCATGCAGGCCACCCGCTCCACCGAAGGCGACCAGCGCGAAGTCCCGCGGATCGAGCCCCCGCTGCACGCTGATCAGTCGCAACGCTCGGACCATCTCGGTGTCCGCTACCCGGATGACTCCGAGCGCAGCCCGCTGGGCATCCAAGCCGAGCTGCTCGCCGAGGCCGGCCAGCGCACGCTCGGCAAGGTCCCGGCGCAGCACCAGTCCGCCGCCCAACTCGGCACCGTCGGGCAGGTAGCCGAGGACCAGGTTCGCGTCGGTGACGGTCGGCTCGTCGCCGCCGAGCCCGTACCCCGCGGGACCGGGCACCGCCCCGGCCGACCGCGGCCCCACCCGCAGCGCGCCACCCTCGTCGACCCAGGCGATGGACCCGCCGCCGGCGCTGACGGTGTGCACGTCGACCATCGGCAATCGCAGCGGCACGCCGGCGACCACCGACTCGGTCGTCATCTGCACCCTGCCGGCCACCACCGGGGCGACATCCGTGCTGGTGCCGCCCATGTCGAAGGTCAGCACGTTCGGGAAGCCGGACAGCTCCGCGACATACGACGCGCCGACCACGCCGCCCGCCGGCCCGGACAGCACGAACCGCGCCGGATGATTGGCCGCGGTTCCGGCGTCGGCCACCCCGCCGGAGGATTGCATGACCAGCGGCTCGGGCAGCCCGGCCTCGGCCGAGCGAGCCGCGAGCCTGCTGAGGTACGCGCTCAACCGGGGCCGCAGGTACGCGTCGGCGACCGTGGTGGACATCCGCTCGTATTCGCGGAACTCCGGCAGCACATCGCAGGACAGGGACACCGCGACATCGGGTAGCCGTTCCCGCAGGGCCGCACCGACCGCGCGCTCGTGGTCGGGATGCAGGAAGCCGAACAGCAGGCAGACCGCGACCGCCTCGACCTTCGCCGCAGCGACGGCGTCGACGGCGGCAGCCAGGCTGTCCAGGTCGAGCGGGACGACAACGCCGGCCGGACCCATCCGCTCCCGGACAACGAAGCGCAGAGTCACGCGGGACCAGTGGGGTCGGCCGGTGCTTGGTCAGGTCGTAGAGCGAGGCGCGATCCTGCCGGCCGATCTCGATGATGTCGCGGAAGCCTTCGGTGGTGATCAACGCCGTGCGACCGCCCCGGCGTTCCAGCAAGGCGTTGGTGGCCACGGTCGTGCCGTGGGCAAACAGCGCCACGCTCGCGGCCGGCAGGGCAGCGCTTCCCACCCCGCGATGACCCCCGCCGACGAATCCTCCGGGGTGGACGGGACCTTCGCGGTCGCCACCCTGCCCCGCGGGTCGACCGTCACGACGTCGGTGAACGTGCCGCCGACGTCGACACCGAGCCGCAGCGTCGCCCGGCTGGGTGCTGCGGGGATGTTGGGCTGGCCGGGCCCGGGGCCGGGCGTCTGCGTCACCGCGCCAGGATAGGGCGTGACCCCGGTGGTACCGCCCCCTTGCCTGCGGCGCCAAACCGGCGGCGTGGTCCGTGGGTGATCACTGTTTGGGGACTGCCAAGGGTGATGGTGGCCTATGACGGTCCCCATGCGGTGATCACTGAATGCCCGCAGCGCCCTGCTCCGCGGTCCTGCGCTGCGACGCGCTCCTCAGCCTGGCTGCGGGCGGATGCGGCGGCAATCAGCGGGCGGAGGAAATGTAATCCACCAGTTGATCGTGCTCGGTTTCCATCTCGTCCATCCGGCTTTTCACCAGGTCGCCGATCGACACAATTCCGTCGAGCGCGCCGTCAATCGTCACCGGCATGTGCCGGAACCGTTTGTCGGTCATCGTCCGGGCGAGCGTCGCGACTTCATCGGTGCGGACGCAGGTGTGCACATTCACCGTCATGATTTCGCGGACCGGGGTGTTCAGGAGCGCGGAACCGAGGGTGTTCAGGGCGCGCACGACGTCACGTTCGCTGACGATTCCCTCGATGGTGCGACCGTTGCTGCTGACCACCAGGGCACCGACCCCGTACTGGGCGAGCGCGGCGACGACATCGGCCACCGACCTGTCGGGCTCGACGGTGGCCACCCCGGCACTCTTGTGGGCCAGAACATCTTTGACCTGCATAGCATTTCTCCCACCGCGTCGGCGTTTCCCCTTCGAGGGCCCTTGAGAATGAAGGGTAGCCCGCCACGGCATTTGTCCGCGCGGTCACTTACGGGCGATTCCTGCAAAAGTCTGATATTGGTGAGTTCCGCAGTTTCAGCGGCCTTTGTGTCCGATTTTGTTGATCGTATGAAGCTGCCGTCACGGGCAGCAGCGGCGGGCCGAGCGTCGGACCGGACAGCGGCAAGAGCAGGATCAGGCCATGCCACGACAACACCAGCCGGGCCCGCGGACCCCTGACAGGCCCAGATGAACGGTGGAGACCTGGTCGGCGAGGTGCTGCGGGCGCAGGGTGTCCCGGTCCTGTTCACGTTGTGCGGCGGCCACATCTCGCCCGTCCTGGTCGGCGCGAAGGCACGTGGGATCCGGGTGGTCGACACCCGGCACGAGGCCACCGCCGTGTTCGCGGCCGACGCCGTCGCCCGGCTGACCGGGCGGCCCGGGGTTGCCGCCGTGACGGCCGGACCAGGCCTGACGAACACCATCACCGCGGTGAAGAACGCTCAGCTGGCGCAGTCACCGGTGGTGCTCATCGGCGGCGCGGCGCCGACCGTGCTGCAGGGCCGTGGCGCGCTGCAGGACATCGACCAGATGGCTCTGCTGCGCCCGCACGTGAAGTGGGCCCGGGGCGTGCGCCGGGTCCGGGACATCGTGCCGGCGCTGGAACACGCCTTTCGGGTCAGCCAGGAAGACGTACCCGGCCCGGTGTTCGTCGAGCTCCCGATCGACGTGCTCTACGACGAATCCGTGGTCCGCGAGTGGTACGGGGCAGCACGGACGGGTCGCACGCCGCGCGATCGCGCGGTCCACGCCTATCTCTCCCTACGGGTGCGCCGGCAGTTCCGCGGCGCCGACGCCCACCGGGCCACCCGGCCGGATGAGATCCCGCCGCCCGAACCGGACGCCGCCCGGCTGCGCGAAGCGGCGCAGCGACTGCTCACGGCGGACCGTCCGGTTATCGTGGTAGGCAGCCAAGCCCTGGTCAGCCCGGACATCGCCGAACCTGTACGGACCGCCCTGGAACAGATCGGGGCGCCGGTCTACCTCTCCGGGATGGCCCGCGGCCTGCTCGGCGCCGACCACCCGTTGCAGGCCAGGCACCGCCGGCGGGAGTCCCTGCGCGAGGCGGATTTCGTGCTGCTGGCGGGCGTTCCGGCCGATTTCCGGCTGGACTACGGCAGCCACATCCGGCGGGACGCCTGCCTGGTCGGGATCAACCGCAGCGCCGACGACCTGCGCAAGAACCGCAGCCCGGACATCGGGGTACTGGGCGATGCGGGGCTGGGATTGACCGGTCTCGCCGACGCGGTACCGAACGACACACACCGCTGGACGGACTGGCGGGCACGGGTGCAGGCCCGGGACGCGGCGCGGGACGCGGAGATCGCGGTGCAGGCCGCACGCGACACGGACGGGGTGAACCCGGTAGAGCTCTGCCGACTGATCGCTGACGCCATGCCGCCGGGCGCGGTGGTCGTCGGCGATGGCGGCGACATCGTGGCGACCGCGTCGTACGTGCTCCGCCCGGACGGCCCGCTGCGCTGGCTCGATCCGGGGGTTTTCGGCACGCTCGGTGTCGGTGCCGGGTTCGCGCTCGGTGCGGCCATGGTGCGTCCGAGGACGCCGGTGTGGATCGTCTTCGGCGACGGCGCGGTCGGCTACAGCCTGACGGAGTTCGACACCTTCGTCCGGCACGGCGTGCCGGTGGTCGCCGTAGTGGGCAACGACGCCGCCTGGTCGCAGATCGCCCGGGCCCAGGTCGACCTGCTCGGCGACGACGTCGGCACCGTGCTGGCGCCGACCCGCTACGACCGCGTCGCGGCCGGGTTCGGCGCCCTCGGCCTGCACGTGGACACCGCGGACGAGCTGCCGGGGGCGTTGGCGAAGGCGCGGGACAGCGGGCAGCCGGCGCTGGTCAATGTGCACATCGGGCGTAGCGATTTCCGCAAGGGCTCGATCTCGATGTGACGGCCGGCCCGACGCGCGAAACCGACTCAGAACGGCGAGCCGAATGGCGCGGAATTGCCCTGTCGGCCGATGCCCGGCCGGGCCCGTCTCTCGCACAATGGTGAACGCCCGGTTCAGGTGTACATTATTTTCGCCGGTACCCAGGGCTGAGGTTCTCGCGAGACGGGGGGCCATCATGACCGGCGCCCACTGCCAGGCGCCGTCCCTGCGGGTGAACGATCTGAGTGTGCAATTCCGCACCGAGGACGGCACGGTTCGCGCGGTCGACCGCATGTCGTTCGCGGTTGCTCCCGGCCGAACCCTGGGAATCGTCGGGGAATCCGGGTCCGGCAAGAGTGCGGCTGCGCTGGCAGTCCTGGGTCTGCACGACCCGCACCACACGACGGTGACGGGCGAGGTCCTGGTCGGTGGAGTCAACATCGTCGGCATGGACGACGCCCGCGTCAGCACGCTGCGCGGCCAGGAAATCGCCATGATCTTTCAGGATCCGTTGTCCGCGCTGCATCCCTACTACACGGTGGGAAAGCAGATCTCGGAGGCATTTCGCGTCCACCACCCTCGGGCCGGACGGGCAGAAGCCCGCCGTCACGCCGTCGACATGCTTGATCGGGTCGGCATCCCCGAGCCCGGCAAGCGGTTCAGCCAATACCCGCACGAATTCTCCGGCGGTATGCGTCAACGGGTGATGATCGCCATCGCGCTGGTGAACGACCCGGGCCTGCTGATCGCCGACGAACCCACCACCGCACTGGATATGACGATGCAGGCGCAGATCCTGGACCTGCTGACCGAACTGCAGCAGGGATTCCGGACGGCGGTCGTGGTGATCACCCACGACTTCGGGGTGGTCAGCCAGATCGCGGACGACGTGGTGGTGATGTACGCCGGCAGGATCGTCGAAAGCGGTTCCGTGGCACAGGTCCTGCACAGGCCGCAACATCCGTACACCTGGGGCCTGCTGTCCAGCGTGCCGAATCTGCACGGAAGGCACGACGGCGATCTGATGAGCATCCCCGGCAATCCCCCCAGCCTGATCGACCTGCCGGCCGGCTGCGCCTTTCACCCCAGGTGCGCCTACCAGAACCGCACCGACGGTCGTTCGCGATCAGAGGTGCCGGAATTGCGGCCGACCTATGAACCAGGTCACCTGGTTGCCTGCCACCTTCCCGAGGAAGAACGGAAAGCCATCTACGCCAAGCAGACCGCCCCGTCGAAGGTCGGTCCATGACGCAGATGCTGCTCTCCGTCCAGGATCTGACGAAACACTTTCCGGCGCGCGGCGGAGGCCTTGTCAGAGCGGTGGACGGGGTGGATTTCCAGGTTCGGCAGGGTGATGCGCTCGGCATCGTCGGCGAATCCGGATGCGGAAAGACCACGACCGGCCGGATGCTCGTTCGATTGTCCGAACCCACTGCCGGCCGAATCACGTTCGACGGACTGGACATCACGCATCTTCGGCGCTCGAAACTGCGACCCATCCGGCACCAGCTGCAGTTCATCTTCCAGGACCCGTACGCCTCGTTGAACCCCCGTCACACCATCGGCAGGATCGTGTCCATGCCCTTGCAGGTCAACCACGTCCGGCCGGCCGGCGGCCTGAGGACCCGCGTGCAGGAATTGCTGGAAATCGTCGGGCTGAACCCCGAGCACTACAACCGCTATCCCCACGAGTTCTCCGGTGGACAACGCCAGCGGGTGGGGATCGCCAGGGCCCTGGCACTGGAACCCCGGCTCCTGGTGGCCGACGAACCGGTCGCCGCTCTCGACGTCTCCATTCAGGCCCAGATCATCAACCTGCTGCGCTCACTGCAACGGGACCTCGGCCTGACTTTCGTCCTCATCACCCACGACCTTGCCGTCGTCCGCCATTTCTGCCGCGACGTCGCGGTGATGTATCTCGGGAAGATCGTCGAAATCGGCGGCGCTGACGACATCTTTGCGCACCCTCAGCACCCGTACACCAGGGCTTTGCTGTCCGCCGTCCCGGATCCAGCCACGATCGGAGCGTCCCGGCGCATCCGGCTGAGCGGCGAGGTGCCCAACGCGCTGAACCCGCCGTCCGGTTGCCGATTCCGGACGCGCTGTCCGCAGGCGCGGGAACGTTGCGCTCTCGACGAGCCACCGCTGATAGCCCGCGGCGAAGACCATCGCACCGCGTGCCACTTCCCGGCGACTGCACCGCAATGAGCCGGAACAGCACGGCAGCCCGGGTCGCCCATTCCAGCGCTGGGTCCCGGCGAGAATCCTGCCCGGACCACCGCAGGCCGGTCGCCCGCGCAACTCACCTGGCGGCGACTCCGGCGTGACCGCACCGCGGTCATCAGCGGGATCACCCTGCGTCCTGTTGCTGGTGATCGCACTTGCCGCCCCGGTCATCGAATGGCTGTACGGTATCGAACCCCACGATCAATTCCAGCAGGCGTTGGACAAGTACGGAATGCCGGTGGGTTTCGGCGGCGGGATCTCCGACCAACACTGGTTCGGGATCGAGCCCGGTTTGGGCCGGGACATCTTCGTCCGCATGATCGACGGGATGCGGACATCGGTGTTGATCGCGTTCACGGCCGCGACCATCACCTCGGCCCTCGGCGTCGTCGCCGGAGTCGTCGCCGGATACGTTGGTGGCTGGATCGACTCGGCGATCGGGTGGTTGACCGACCTCGCGCTGGCGCTGCCCTTCCTGATCTTCGCTCTCGCGGTGGTGCCCACGGTGTCGCTGCGCTTCTACGGACCTCGGGAAGCAGTACCCGCCGGATTCCAGTTTGCCGTGCTCATCGGGATCTTCGCCGTCTTCGGTTGGGCCGGCACTGCTCGGCTGGTTCGCGGGCAGGTCGTCTCGTTGCGCGAGCGCGAATTCGTGGACGCGGCCAAGGTCTGTGGCGCCGGCCTGGGTCACATCCTGTTTCGCGAGCTGCTGCCCAACCTGTGGGCCCCGATCCTGATCTCCTTCTCGCTGGCGGTGCCGGCGTACATCACCGCGGAGGCGGCCTTGTCGTTCCTGGGAATCGGGATCCTCGAGCCGACGCCGGATCTCGGCCGGATGATCGAGCGGAGCCTGGGCTACCTGCAGACCGATCCGGCCTACGTCTTCTTCCCGGGTATCACCATCTTCGTCGTGGTGTTCGCCTTCAACCTGTTCGGCGACGCCCTGCGCGACGCGCTCGACCCCCGATCCACCCGGTAGGCGGGGCTGGAATGGGGCGGTTCCTGGTCAAGAGATCCCTCTCCGCGCTGCTCACCCTTTTCGCGGTGAGCGTGCTGACCTTCGGGATGTTCTTCGTACTACCCCGCGATCCGGTCACCGGGATGTGCCCGAAGAACTGCAATCCGGAGCGGCTGGAGCGCGTTCGGCAGGAGTTGGGCCTGAGCGACCCGAAGGTCGAACAATACCTGGGCTACATGAAGGGGATCTTTGTCGGACGGGATCTCGGCAGCGCGCAAGGCGGTCATTGCGATGCACCGTGCCTGGGCTACTCCTACGTGAACAACGAACCGGTCAGCGAGACGATCGCCCGGGTGCTCCCGGTGACGGTCAGCATTGTTGTTCCGGCGGCAATCCTGTGGTTGTCACTGGGAATCGGACTCGGCATGGTGTCGGCGCTGCGGCGTGGCACCTGGGTGGACCGGGCGGCGATCGGGTTCGCCCTGACGGGCGCCTCGCTGCAACTGTATTTCGTGGGCGGCGTGCTGTTGCTGGTGTTCACCTACCAGTGGGGCATTGTGCCGGTGCCGCATTACACGCCGCTCTTCGACAACCCCGTCGACTGGGCGCGAGGCCTGGTGCTGGCCTGGGTGGCGCTTGCCCTGCTGTTCTCCGCGATCTACGCGCGGTTGTCCCGCGCGCAGATGCTCGAAACGCTGTCCGAGGATTTCATCCGAACGGCACGTGCCAAAGGCGTTCCGCGTTCGCGGGTGTACGGTCGGCACGCGCTGCGCGCGGCCGTCACGCCCTTGGTGACGATCGCGGGCCTGGACATCGGCGCGGCCCTGGGCGGGACCGTCATCACCGAGATCACTTTCGGCCTGCAGGGACTCGGCCGGACCGCGGTCGACGCCGTCCGCTCGGGTGACCTGCCAACGATCATGGCGACCGTCCTGGTCGCCGCATTCTTCATCGTGACCGCAAATCTGGCGGTCGACCTGCTCTACGCGACGTATCGATCCCCGGGTGAGACTCGGATCATAGACAAATCGACCAAACAGCCCCTTTCGGCCTGAATCGCCAAGTGGTATCACAACCAGGGCCGAGTTTTTCGGGAGGGGAATCACCATGCGACCTCGGACGACATTCGCCGCTGCCGGAGTTCTCGTGCTCGTCCTGGCGTCGGCCGGCTGCAGCCAGAACACCACGTCCAATGGTGGGACGGACACCAGCGCAGGGAGCAGCCAGGCACAAACCGGGTGCCATTGCCGCCAGCCCGGACGACTCGCTCGGCCCGGCACCCGACGTGCCAGGGGCCACCAAGGGCGGCACGATCACCATCATCCGCGAATCCAAGATTTCGCATCTCGATCCGCAGCGGGTCTATTCGTTCGCAGGATTGATGAATGCCCCGCTGTACAGCAGATTCCTCACCACCTGGAAGGACGACGGGAATGGCCACCTGACGCTCGTCGGGGATCTGGCCACCACGCCGGGCAGCAACGTCAACGGTGACTGCAAGGTCTGGGAATACACGATCAAGGACGGGCTGAAATTCGAGGACGGGCGGCCGATCACCTCGAAGGAGATCGCCTACGGCATTGCCCGATCGTTCGATCCTGACCTGACCAGCGGTCCGACGTACCTTCAGGAATGGCTCTCCGGTACCCCGCAGTACGACACGGCGTGGGACTTCAAGGCGAACAAGACATCGCTGCCGCCGGGGCTGACGACGCCGGACGCGAAAACCCTCAGGTTCGAATTCGCCGAACCGCACTGCGATCTGCCGTTCGCCGCCTCGCTGCCGACCAGTGCACCCGTGCCGGCGGACAAGGACACCGGAGTCGACTACGACAACCATCCGGTCTCCTCCGGGCCCTACAAGATCACCGACAACACCCCAGGGGTCCAACTGGTGCTGGAGCGGAACACGAACTGGGACCCCGCCACGGACCCTGTCCGCCACCAATACCCGGACAAGTTCGTCTGGACGTTCGGGCCCGACGCGGACGCCGCCGTGAGTCGAGTGATCGCGGACAACGGTCCGGACCAGAGCGCGGTCGCGTGGAGCGGGGTGCCGGCATCGCTGGTGGCGAAGGTGGCCGCGGACCCGGCGCTGTCCGAACGCACCCTGCTCAGCCCGACCCCCAGCGCCAACAGACTGACCATCAACACCCAACGGGTGACCGACCTGTCGGTGCGCCAGGCGCTCAACTACGCGATCGACCGGGACGGCCTGGTCAAGACACTCGGTGGCGAGACCGTCGCCTCGCCCATCACCACCCTGATGCCACCCGGCACGCTGGGCTACCAGCAGTACGACGCCTACCCGGCCGGCCCCAACGGCAACATCGACAAGGCCAAGGAACTCCTCGCCGGCCGGACGCCCGAACTCGTCCTGGCCGCGGCCGACGACTCCGAGGGTCAGGAGGTCGCCACCCAACTCAAGGCCAACCTCGAGAAGGCGGGCTTCACGATCACCGTCAAGAGCGTTCCGGCGGATTCCAAGCTCGACGAAACCAAGAAGAAGGACAACCCGTGGGATCTCTACGTCGATTCCTGGGCCGCCGATTGGCCCAGCGGCGCGGCAATCCTGCCCGTCCTGTTCGATGGCCGCACGATCAAGGCGGACGGCAACAGCAACTCCTCGTTCGTCAACAGCGACGCCATCAACGCCGAATTCGATCGGATCCTGGCCCTCGACCCGGCCCAGCAGACCTCGCAGTGGGCAGCCGTGGACAAGCAGATCATGACCGACTTCGCGCCGGCCGTTCCGCTCTATGTCGACGTGGCCGACAACATTCACGGGTCGAAGGCCGGCGGTCTGTTCATCTCCGGAATCTTCGGCGCACCGGCCTTCGTCAACGCCTACGTGAAGCAGTAGAGAGGCCGCGGCCGGCACGAGAAGAGCCTGGTCGGCGGCCCATCACCTTCGTCGGGCAACTATCGCTATCACGGCGTGCGGCGGCGGAGCGTCGCGGCGCCCAGGGCGACCAGCGCGATGACGAAGCCCAGCACGATCGCGACATCCCCCAGCACGCTGGCGGTGCCGTTCGGGTCGGTGGTGATCGTCTGCATGGCGTCCACCGCATAGGACAGCGGCAGGATGTCGGAGATCCAGCGCAGCACGTCGGGCAGTTGATCCCGCGGCACCAGCAGTCCGCAGAGCAGGAACTGCGGCAGCACGAAGGCCGGCAGGAACTGGACCGCCTGGAATTCGGTGGTCGCGAAGGCGGACAGGAACAAGCCCCAACGCGGTCCCGAGCAGGCAGTCGACGATCGCCACCAGGATCAACAGCCAGGCCGCGCCGGCCACATCCAGGCCCAGCACGAGCAGCGCGAACGAGGACGCGATGACGGCCTGCAGCGCCGCCAGCATCCCGAACGCCAGCGCGTAGCCGCCGATCAGGTCGGCCTTGCCCAGCGGCATGGTCAGCAGCCGTTCCAGGGTGCCGGACTGCCGTTCGCGCAGCGTCGCGATGCTGGTCACCAGGAACATGATCAGGAACGGGAACATGCCGAGCAGCGGGGCGCCGATCTCGTCGAACACCGGGGTGTTCTGGTAGATCCACGCCAGCAGACCCAGCAACACGCACGGAACGATCAGCAGCAGCGCCAGGGTCCGCCGGTCGTGGCGGATCTGCTGCAGCACCCGGGTGGAGGTGGCCATCGTCAGCCGAACGCTCATCGGCCGGCCTCGTGCGACGGATGGTGGACGGCCGGCGGGTCCGGCGCCGAGCCGTCGCGAGCGGCGGAGTTGGCCCGGTCGACCAGCGCCAGGAAGGCCTGCTCGGCATCGGTGGCCCCGGTCGAGGCCAGCACGCCCTGCAGGGTGTCGTCCGCGAGCACCGCGCCGGCCCGCATCAGCAACAGCCGGTCGCACCGGATCGCCTCGTCCATCACGTGGCTGGACACCAGCAGCGTGACGCCGTCGGCGGCCAGCCGGCGGAAGATCGCCCAGAGATCTCGGCGCAGCACCGGGTCGAGCCCGACCGTCGGTTCGTCCAGCACCAGCACCTCGGGCTTGCCGACCAGTGCCGCGGCCAGCGAGACCCTGGACAGCTCGCCGCCGGACAGGTTGCCCGCGCGTGACGAGGCGTGATCGACGAGATCGACCAGGCCGAGAACCCGCAGCACCTCGGCGTCCAGACCCTGCTTCGGCACCCCGACGACCGTGGCGAAGTACCGGATGTTCTCGGTGATCGTCAGATCCAGGTAGACGCTCGCGTCCTGGGTCAGGTAGCCGACCCGGCGGCGCAGCCCTTCGCTACCCGCCGGGCTACCGAGCACCTCGACGGTGCCCCCGGCCACCTGTTGGACACCGACGATGCTGCGCATCAGGGTGGTCTTCCCGCAGCCGCTCGGTCCGAGCAGGCCGATGAGCTGCCCTCGCGGCACCGAAAGACTCAACCCGGGCAACACGGTGCGGCCGCCGCGGACCACCCGCAGGCCTTCGACACGGATCGTTGGTTCCGCATCGGACCTGTGCGTCACCATGAGCTCAAAACCATGAGCTCAAAACTAGCCCCGGCCGCCCAAAACCGGACACGTGAACGGCTGTGGCGTGGGTCCTACCCGGGCGCGGCGGAGCTGCTGCGGGACGGGCTCAGCCCGGGGCTCCGGCCGACGGACCCCCGGGAGCGAGCACCGGGACCAGATCGCCGGGCCGGTACCGCGATCGGCCCGCCCGACCGGTCAACTCGATCGACACCGTCCCGCCGCCGGCGCCCTCGATCCGGGTGGAGGTGACGGTTGCCGTCCCGTCTGCGCCGACCACCCGGTCGCCGATGCGAAGCTCGCCGGCTCGCCGCAACTGTGTCCGCATGCCCTGTCTCTACTCGCCCACCCCGACAGCGGCACCGACAGCGGCAGCGGCAGCGGACGGGACGGGTCTGCACGTGCCGCGGTCCACCCAGCTGATCCGCGGGGACCGGCCTTCAGCTGCTGGCGGTCCGCAGCTCGCGGAAGAACGCGGTCAGGTCGGCGACCAGCAGCTCCGGGGTCTCCAGCGCGGCGAAGTGGCCGCCGACCTCGAAATCGGTCCAGCGGACGATCGACTGGCCCTGTTCGGCGTACCGGCGGATCGCCACGTCCTCGGCAAAGACGGCCACACCGGTGGGCACCGTCGATGGTGTCGGCCAGTCCTGCGAGTGCATGCTCTCGTAGTACAGGTTGGCCGCGGATCCCGCGGTGCCGGTCAGCCAATAGATCATCACGTCGGTCAGGATGCGATCCCGATCGATCGCCTGCTCCGGCAACTCGTGCCCGGAGTTGGTCCACTCCTTGAACTTCTCCACGATCCACGCCAACTGTCCGACCGGGGAGTCGGTCAGCGCGAAGGACAGCGTCTGCGGGCGGGTCGCCTGGATCTGGAAGTACCCGTTGCCGTCACCGAGGAAGGCTTGCAGCCGGGCCAGTCGGGCCTTTTCCACTTCGGTGAACGTCGCCACATCCGCTTCCGGGACCTCGCCCCACGGGATGAACCCGACGGTCGCGGCGTTGACGTGCACGCCGATCACATGCTCGGCGTCAACTCGGCCGAGGTCGGGTGCGACGAACGCGCCGAAGTCCCCGCCCTGCGCGCCGTAGCGGGAGTAACCGAGCCGGGCCATGAGCTCGGCGAGGGCGGCGGCGATTCTCCTGCTGTTCCAACCGGTTCCGGCCACCGGGCTGGAGAATCCGAAGCCGGGCAACGACGGGATCACCAGGTGGAAGGCATCTGCCCGGTCACCGCCGTGCGCGACCGGGTCGGTCAGCGGTCCGATGACGTCGAGGAACTCCGCGAACGATCCGGGCCAGCCGTGCAGCAGCAGTAGCGGGGTCGCATCGGCCTCGGCGGAACGGATGTGCAGGAAATGCAGTCGCTGGCCGTCGATCTCGGTGACGAATTGCGGATACCGGTTGAGCAGCGCCTCCTGGGCGCGCCAGTCGAACCCGTCCCGCCAGTAGCCGGCAAGGTCCTTCAGGTAGTCCACCGGCACACCCTTGGTCCACTGTGCGCCAGGCAACTGGCCGGGCCAGCGGGTCAGGTCGAGCCTGGTGGCGAGGTCGTCGAGGGCGGCCTGCGGAATGTCGATGACGAAGGACTCGATGCCGTCGACGGGGCCGGTCTGGCTGGGATCGGGCCGAGCGGAGGTGGACTGAGCGGAGGTGGACTGAGCGGAGGTGGACTGCGCGGATGTGGACTCGGCAGTCCCACGCTCGGTCGCGCGCCGGTCGTTCGTGCTGGGCGAGCTGGGAGTGCCGGATGTCCTGGGATCGGTTGCTGTCATGGAAACCTCGCCTTCCTCGGTGTGCTGCTCGGTCCGGAATTCGTCCGCTTGAACCCGTTCGAACGGAACGAAGCATTCTGTTCAAGACTAGCAGAGCGGAACGCTTCGTTCCACAGTATTCTGAAGCAATGACGACTCCGTCCGTTCCGCTCAGCGGCCGCCGGGCGCAGGCCGCACGCAACGACGAAGCCATCCTCACCGCGGCACGGGAGGTGTTCGTCGACGATCCCGCGGCGCCGATCGCGGCGGTGGCGCAACGAGCCAACGTGGGCATCAGCGCGCTGTACCGCCGCTACCCCAGCAAGGACATCCTGCTCGGCACGCTGTGCTCGAACGGGCAGGCCGTCTATATCGCCGAAGCCGAGCGGGCACTGGCCGACGACGGGGACCCCTGGGAGGCGTACGCGACCTTTCTCCGGCGGATCGTCGCCGCCGACACCCATTCACTGACCGTGCGCCTGGCGGGGACCTTCGTGCCCACGGAACAGCACATGCACGACGCGGAACGCATGCGCCGGCTGGCCGAGGAGCTGTTCGGACGAACCAAGACAGCCGGCGCCATCCGATCGGACGTGACCGAACTGGATGTTGCGTTCCTGCTGGAGTTGCTGGCCCAGACCCGGCTCGGCGACGGGGCGCGAACCGCGCAACTGCGCCAGCGCTTCCTCGGCATCATCCTCGACGGGCTGTCCCCCGGCGCCACCTCCGCGCTGCCGGGGGATCCGCCGTCCTGGCGCGAGCAACTCGCGCGATGGACCCCGGACGGCGCAGCGCAATGAGCGCAGCAACCGATGGCGCGGCACATCAGCCGACAGGCACGGACCCATTCGTCGTCAAACTCCATTGGGACCGCTGGGCTCGGCGCGCGCGACGGGCACTGGTGACGAGTCGGAAGTTGTCATAGCGCGAGGAATTCAGAAAAGTTCGTGCGTTGTCGAAATGCACCCGAGGAAATACCTGAAAGGCGCTGTTCGGCGTGCGGGCACACCGATGCACCGGAACACCTGCGCGCCCGTCGGGGAATTTTCCCCGATTGCCATCGGCAGGAGAATGATCGGATTCACCCCGATGCCGCGCGGGCAGTCACTGCCCATCGACAGTCGCCGGGCAGCCCGGTTGGCACGGTTGTAGGGTCCCCCAACAGTTCCGGTGCCTCCGAGCGATCAAGGGAAAGCGAGCGGGTCAATGCGAAGAATGGTCTGCCTGTTCACGGCACTGATCATGGCCATCGGAATCACCGTAGCCGGTGCCCCCGGCGCGGCCGCGAACCCCTCCGGTCCGGTGGTGGTGGCCTCCGGCCTGAACAACCCGCGACAATTGACGTTCGGTCCCGGCGGTGATCTCTATGTCGCCGAGGCCGGCAAGGGGAAGCTCGATGCGACCGACCCAGGCGGATGTTTCGCAGGTCCGGAGGGGCAGTCCTGCGCCGGAAACACCGCCTCCGTCACCAAGATCAAGAACCCCGGGCGCTCGGCGTCCGCGTCCCGGGTCGTGAACGGGCTGCTGTCGTTCGCCGCTCCGGATGGCTCCGCGGCGACCGGTGTCGACTCGGTGTCGGTGACGTCCCGCAAAGAGATCTGGGGCATCGTCACCTACGGTCCACCCGACAGCCTGCCGAGGTCGGTGGCGAATCAGAACGGAGAGTTGATCAAGATTGCCAGGAACGGAAAGGTGCGCCCGCAATTCAATGTTGCCGCATTCTCCCTGGCTCACCCCTTCCCCGGCCACGACCCGGAATCCGATCCTTATGGCCTGCTGCGAGTGGGAGATACCAGCTATGTCGCGGACGCGGCCGCCAATGTCGTCTATCGGATCGACGCGCGCAAGAGGATCAAGGTGGTCGCCCGGTTCGAATCCCGTCCGCGTGATCCGTTTGACGGTGTTCCGACCTCGATCGCCAAGCGTGGTTCGCGTTTCTACGTCGGTCAATTGAGCAGCCTGCAGCCGGGCGCGGCGAAAGTCACCGTTTTCGATTCGCACTGGAAGAGGGTCAAGGTGTACGACGGCTTGAGCTCCGTGACCAGCGTGGCGGTGGCCGCGAATGGCGACATCTACGCCACCGAACTGTTCACCGGCGCACCCTTCGGCTCGCCAGGAGCGCTGGTCAAGATCCCGCACAACGGCGGCTCGCGGGTGACCACTGAGCTCCCGACCCCGGGCGGCGTGGCGGTGGACCGATCAGGTCACGTCTACGTGTCCATCAACAGCGTCGCCGCCGGCGCTGGGTCGGTCATCCGACTGCCAGCCTGAGGACTCGCCACCTGTGGCCACTGCCACCTGAGCAGCTACCCCGCAGGGCCGGCCGTTCCGAGTCGGGCTGACACCGGGTGAGGCCCACCAGACACGCAGACGCTGCGGACGCAGCGTCTGCGTGTCGTGCCGCGGCGGGGGTGTGTTGATCGCGCCCGCGCAGGAACTCATGCGTTGACGGTGGGTCGGGAACCGGGTTGCCGGTGCCGTGGCGAGATGGCCACCGGTCGGCGCGGGACGCGTGGTTGACCCGCCGCCGGTGCGGGCCGACCGGATCCCGCCCCCCCGCCCAGCTGGAGTTCTGACCTTTCCCACCCATCGTGAGCGTGCCGCCACTCTCCGTCGAGCCTGGCGAGATGATCAAGACTTCGTCCCGATGAGTGGGACGCCAACCCCTCTGACCAGGACCGATGACGACGGACACCCAGCCTGACCTGCGCTTTCTTGATCAACTCAAGGTTGCGCGACCCCGGCTCAAGGTAGATCACAGGCCAGCCGGCCGATCCGGTGTTGTTTCGATGGCAAAATAGTGGAGGTAATGGTTCGGAATGTTGAAAATCAAGAATCCTCCAGTTAAGGAGCAATAGCATGGATGAATTGAAGCAGACCTACAAGTACGGCCTCATCGCCGGCGCAGTGATGATCGCGGCCTCCGCCGCGTTGGCCGCGCTGGGGACCGCGATCGGCCTCTGACCGACCCTCCAAGCGGTTGCGGGCCGGTCAAGGCCGGCCCGCGACCGCTTGAGAATGTTCCTGCATCACCATGTCTCACGGTCGATCGATGTCACCGCCGACTTGCGGCGAACTTTCGCCCGCCTCCGTCCGCCACTCTGGCCCGCAACCAGGGCCCGACAACCGAGCACTGAAAAGGAGCTGTACACCATGCCGATGACCTTTCGGGAATATCTCAGCGACCGCCTGCTCCGGGCCGGATCGGAACGGGCACGGGAGAGCCGCGAGTTGGAACTGGGGATAGCCACCGAATCCGTCGACAGCCCGGGCTATGCCACCGCGACGCGAGCGGTGCGGAGCGCGAAACGGGTCGAGTCCGCAATTCTCTGGCTCGGCTGGCGGCTACACCCGCGCACGTTGACGAGCGATCCCCTCGCCGGCGCCGTCGACTGAGTCGGGCGGGCCGGCCCACTCACGGGCCGGCTCGACACCGACCGTCAGCGGTTCGCCAGGGGCAGCCCCAGCCGAGAGCGGGTGTTGACCGGGCAGCGCCGTCACCGGGCGCACCTGCCCGGCCAACTCCCTGGACAGGCTGCGAGTGGCGATGACCAGGGCCGCGATCGCCGACTGCAGATTGCGGCCGAGGTCATTTATCGCCAGTTCCACGGCCGCGACTGCGTCACCGCCGGGCCCGAAGACCGGCATGGCCACCCCGCACAGGTCGGCCTCCAGCTCCCAGCGGGTGACGGCGACGCGGCTCAACCTGGTGACGGCCAGCGCGCGACGGAGCCGTTCCGGCGAGGTCACGGTGTGCGGCGTATAGGCCCGCAGGCCACGCAGGATCGTCAACTCCACGATCTGCGGCGACGAGAACGCCAGCAACGCGCGACCGAGCGCCGTGGCGTGCGACGGCAGCGTCGCTGCCGGGACGAAGGACGTCGCCGGCCGTGATCCCGGCACCTTCTCGATGTACGCCACTTCGAGCTCCCGCAGCACCCCGAGCCGGGCGCGGCTCCTGGTCGCGGCGGACAGGTCCTCGAGCACACAGGGTCCGCGTTCGGCCACGGTCGCCGGGCAGTCGTCGACGGTGCCGATCATCCGAAGCGGCAGCCCTGCCCGGTACTGACCGTCCTCGGTGCGTTCCAGCAGGCGCCACCCGGCGAGTTCCGAGGTCAGCCGATGAGCGGTGGAGATCGGCAGCCCGGCCAGCCGGGCGATCTCGGTGAGCGAATGTTCACTGCCCTCGGTGAAGGTCAGCAGAATGGACGTGATCTTGCTGGTGACCGACCGCCCCGCCTCTGCACAATTCCCAGCCACGCGGTGCCTCCACAACGGTGTGAAGCGGCAGCCAGGACGACGTGACTCGCTGTCCGGGCCTCAACGCACACCGTAACGCCGAGCGGTGCCTGTTGCCTGGGCAACGGCCAACCGCCGCGCCAGCTTCCCAGGTGGAGCAGCCGGCCCGACCTGCGCCGATCGGGCACCCGCGTCAGTAGGCGAAAGCCATCGGCTTCTCTTCGGCGGGAGTCGCATCCTCGCCGTCGACGCCGGCGGAGCCGCCGCGGCGTGGCGGCCCGCGGCGGATCGAATGCAACGCCTCCGCCTCGCTGGGCGGCCCGATCTTGACGTACTTGACCACCAACCCGATCTCGATGACGGCCAGGATCCCGTACAGCGCGGTGAAGACGATCAGCGAGGTCAGCACGGCACCCCCGGACACCGAGGGCGACACCGATTCCGACGTCCGGTACAGCCCGACCACCGTCCACGGCTGCCGGCCCATCTCGGTGAAGATCCAGCCGGCCGAGTTGCCCACCACCGGTCCCGCGATGGCGATCATCGCCAGCCGCCAGACCCACTTGGATTTCGGTATCCGGCCCTTGCGGGTCAGCCACAGCCCGACCAGGGACACCAGGATCATGATGAATCCGGCGCCCATCATCAGCCTGAACATCCAGTACGTGACGGGGATGTTGGGTCGGTAGTCGCCGGGGCCGTACTTCTCCTCGAACTGCGCCTGCACATCGTTGATGCCCTCGACCGTGCCGGAGAACGACTCCGTGGCCATGAACGACAGCACGCCTGGCACCCGAATCGACCACACCTCGCTGGAGCCGTCCAGGGTGCCGATGGTGATCAGCGAGAAGGACGCACCCGATGTGGTGTTCCACAGCGCCTCGGCCGACGCCATCTTCATCGGCTGGACATCTGTCATCACCTTGGCCAGCAGGTCGCCGGTGATCAGCACCGCCAGCGAACCGATCAGCATGCCGACCAGTCCGAGCCGCACCGACGGCCGGAACACCTCGACGTCGCGCTGCTTCATCAGGAAATAGGCCGAGATGCCGGCGAACATCGCGGCACCGCTGAGCACGGCGGCCGCGATGACGTGCGAGTACGCCCACAGGTTCAGCGGCTGGGTGAGGACGGCCCAGACGTCGTTCATCTCGGCGCGCGCTCCCTCGAGCCGGTCCTCGTTGACCGTGATGCCCAC
Source organism: uncultured Actinomycetota bacterium (assembly GCA_963709895.1). Classification (GTDB taxonomy): domain Bacteria; phylum Actinomycetota; class Actinomycetes; order Mycobacteriales; family Nakamurellaceae; genus Nakamurella. The sequence continues at coordinate 96,418 of CAVPYD010000036.1, forward strand.
CGGGTGCTGCATGAACGAGTTGGCGGACATGATGAAGAACGCGGACAGCATGGTGCCGATGGACACCAGCCAGATGCAGGTGGCATGCAGCCGCGGAGACAGCTTGTCCCAGCCGAAGATCCACAGGCCCAGGAACGTCGACTCGAGGAAGAACGCGAGCAGTGCCTCCATCGCCAGCGGCGCCCCGAAGACGTCACCGACGAACCGGGAGTAACTCGACCAGTTCATCCCGAACTGGAACTCCTGGGTGATCCCGGTGACCACCCCGATCGCGAAGTTGATCAAGAAGATCTTGCCCCAGAACTTCGTCGCCCGTAGGTAGATCGACTTGCGGGTGTGCACCCACGCGGTCTCCATGATGGCGAGGAAAAAGGCCATTCCGATCGTGATCGGGACGAACAGGAAGTGGTAGACGGTGGTGATACCGAACTGCCACCGGGCGATCCCCAACGGATCCATCGACGACTCCTTCAGGCAGGCCGTGAACAACTGAGCGGGACATCTGCGGGGAACGTCTGCGCCGGACCACCCCAGCGCCGACAACATGGCCGGCTGACCAGTGTCACCCCGACTGTAAGCAGCGAAGGGTCCGGAGAAAAGTGTTCCCACCGAGTAGAACCGCCGGCCGACCATCAGCGTCTCGGCGAACTGGCTTCAGCACCGGGGGATGATCACCACGTCGGGACCGCGGTGGGTCACCAGGACCGTTGCGGGTCCCCACATGGTGACCATCAAGGTCGGCGTACAGGCTGACGCGTAGCCGGCCCGCCCCTTGGCTGACGTCGTCGAGCGTGGCGATGGCCTGATCGGATCGCCGATCGGAGGTTGGGCCGGGCCTGGGTCTCCCAGCGAGGACACGCCTCCGACCAGCCGGGGCGCCGGGCGCACAAGAAAATTCGCGAGCGATGTCGATCCTGACCCGTGCGGTTCGTGGTGGGGGTGACCGGAGCGCACCGAGCCTCCGACCCCCACCCGATCGAAGGAGCCCGCCATGACCACCCCGGCGACCAGATCCACCACGCACACCGCCCCCGAAGAGTGCTCGCCCACCGACCGCGTCACGAAGTCCCTGCTGGGCTACGGCGTCATCGCCGGGCCCGTTTACGTCGTCGTTTCGCTGGCGCAGGCGGTCACCCGGCAGGGTTTCGACGTGACCCGGCACGCGTGGAGCCTGCTGGCCAACGGCGAGCACGGCTGGATCCAGATCGCGAACCTGATCGGCTGCGGGCTGATGCTGATCGCGTTCGCCGTCGGGCTCCGCCGGGCGCTGACCCCGGTCCCGGCGCCCGATGGGCACCCCGGCTGGTCGCGATGTACGGCGTCAGCCTGGTGCTGGCCGGGGTGTTCCGCGCCGACCCGGTGCGTGGTTTCCCGGTCGGCACGACGCAGACGACGGTGTCGTGGCACGGCATGGTGCATTTCCTCGTCGGCGCCATCGGGTTCACGGCCCTGGCGATCGGCTGTTTCGTGCTGGCACGGCGGTACGCGACCGAAGGCCGGAGCGGCTTTGCCTGGTTCTCCCGCGTCACCGGTGCGCTCTTCCTGGCCGGCTTTGCGCTGCTCGCCGCCGGCGGCGGCAGCCAGGTTTCCACGATCGCGTTCATCGCCGCGGTGGTGCTTGTTTCGGCCTGGATCACCGCGGTGGCAGTCGACCGGTACCGCCAGGTCGCGCTCCGGGTGGTACGCATTCCGGCCGCGAGGTGAGCTCCTGACACACTCCCTGCGCTGACACTCCACGACCAGGCTCGACCGGCCACCGAACAACCCCGATACCGCAACCACAGGAGAAATCACGATGCGATACATGATTCTGCTCAAGGGAAGTCAACCCGCCGAGCCGCCGCCGCCCGGGCTGATGGAGGCGATCATGAAGCTGGGTGAGGAGGCCACCGCCGCCGGCGCGCTGCTGGATACCGCGGGCCTGGCACCGAGCATCGCCGGAGCTCGGGTGCAGCTGTCCGGCGGGCACCTGAGCGTGGTGGACGGCCCGTTCGCCGAGGCCAAGGAATTCATCAGCTATGCGCTGTACCAGGTCCGGTCCAAGGAGGAAGCGGTGGAGTGGGCGTCCCGTTTCCTGCGGCTGCACCAGGAGCTGTGGCCGGCCTGGGAAGGTGACGCCGATGTACTGAAAGTCTTCGGACCCGAGGACTTCGCACCCCCGGCGTGAGCCCATCGTTCGCCGTCAATGGCGACGCCCGGCCATCGGAGCACGGTTCCGATGGCCGGGCCAAGACTTGATCGGCACCATGATCGGGGCTCTAATCGGCTGTGTGCCGGAATCCCCGCCGAGTTCCGTGCCTCCGCGAGATCCGGCCGCACCGCGCGTGGTGGAGTCTGACGCCGCTAAAGGTGCCGCGGCACGGCGCGCTGTCGAGGCCGTCTGGCGCATCGAATCGGGCAGGCTGATCGCCGGCCTGGCCCGGGTCACCGGCGACGTCGGACTCGCCGAAGAACTCGCGCAGGACGCCCTGCTCGCCGCGCTCGAACAATGGCCGCGTACCGGAACCCCACCCAACCCAGCGGGATGGCTGATGACGACCGCGAAGAACCGCGGCATCGACATGTACCGCCGCCGAACGGTGCACCAACAGAAGCTGGCCGCGTTGGGCGCGTTGGACAGGGCGGCCGAGGGTCTTGATCCGATCGCCGCGCGAGTGGACGACGGTTCGCTGGACGACCATATCGGCGACGACCTGTTGCGGCTGATCTTCACCGCCGCGCACCCGGCACTGACCATGGACTCGCGCGTTGCCCTCACGTTGCGCTGCCTGGCCGGGCTGTCGACCGAGGACATCGCCAGGGCGTTCCTGGTGCCGGAATCCACTGCGGCACAACGCATCGTGCGAGCCAAGCGCACCCTTGCCGGCCATTCGGTCGGCTTCGAGTTGCCCGGACCCGAGGAAATGGCGGACCGCCTGGCATCTGTCCTCCAGGTCGTTTTCCTGATCTTCAACGAGGGCTACTCGGCCACTGCGGGCGAGGATTGGATGCGGCCCGAAATGACGGAGGAGGCGCTCCGGCTGGGCCGCCTGCTGGCCGTGCTGGTGCCGGATGAACCGGAGGTGCACGGGCTGCTGGCGCTGATGGAGATCCAGGCGTCGCGGTCGATGGCTCGGCTGGGTCCGGACGGCGAGCCGGTGCTGCTGCCCGATCAGGATCGCCGACTCTGGGATCGGCTGCTGATCCGCCGCGGGCTGGAATCCCTCCGCCGGGCAGAGACGCTGCCCGCCCCGATCGGCCCGTACACCCTGCAAGCGGCCATCGCCGCGTGCCATGCCAGGGCCTGCACCGTGCAGGACACCGATTGGGCCCGGATCGCCGCGCTCTACGAGATTCTCGGCGGGCTGTGGCCCTCGCCGGTGGTCCAGCTGAACCGGGCTGTCGCGGTCGGCAAAGCCGGCCGGGCCTGAGGACGGATTGGCGATCGTCGACGCGCTGGTCACGGCCGGGGAGCTGCCGTTCTACCCGCAACTCCCCGCGGTCCGGGGCGATCTGCTCGAACAACTCGGGCGGGTCGACGAGGCGCGGACGGAGTTTGCCCGGGCCGCGGAGTTGACCAGGAACGAGCGGGAGCGGGCGCTGTTCCTGGCTCGCGCCGCGCCGGTGTAGCCGATCGCGGGGGGCGAGCGCTATTCCTGGCGCGCGCCGCGCCGGTGTAGCCGATCGCGGCGAGCGAGATCCGCCGGGAGGGTCCCCGCGATCACGGTGCGGTTGTCCGCGGAACGCGAAGCGGCGGGCCGGACCGGCTCCGGCGGCGCAGGATATGGCCGTGACGTCGGCGTCGGAGGTCCCCACCGGGCAGTCAGGTCGTCCGCGCATGGTGGCGGGGCTGATCGTCCTGATCGTGCTGGCCGGGCTGGTGGTCGCGAGCCTGGCGGCGGTCGCTCCGCCGGCACCGGTGGCCGTCGACGCACCGGCCGACACGTTCAGCGCCGCCCGCGCCTACCAACATGTCGAACGCGTCGGGTCGCAGCAGCACGTCACCGGGTCGGCGGCGGCCGGCGAGGTACGCGACTACATCGTCACGACGTTGACCGGGTTCGGGCTGCAGCCGCAGATCCAGGACACCGTCAGCGGAACGGGCCAGCTCAGCGGCCCGTACGGCATGGCCAGGGTCCGCAACGTCATCGCGGTCCTGCCGGGGACGAGCTCGACCGGCCGTGTCGTGATGTTCGCTCATTACGACTCGGTACAGGTCTCCTACGGCGGCAACGACGACGGTGCGGGCGTGTCCACCTTGCTGGAGACCGCCCGGGTGCTGTCCGCCGGTCCACGGCCACGCAACGACATCGTCTTCCTGTTCACCGATGCGGAGGAGGCGTGCCTGTGCGGCGCGCAGGCTTTCGTCGATCAGAGCCCGCTGGCCGCGCAGGGCGGGGTGGCGATGAACTTCGAGTCGAGGGGCTCGTCGGGACCGGTGGTGCTGTTCGAAACCTCCCGCGGGAACGCGAATGTGGTGGGCGTCTACGCGGGGGCCGTGCCCTATCCGGTGGCCACCAGCTTCGCGGTCGAGATCTACCGGATCCTGCCCAACGACACCGATTTCACGCCGTTCCGCGATTCCGGCCGATTCTCCGGACTGAACTCCGCCTACATCGACGGCTCTGCGGTCTACCACGCTCCCGAGGACCGGCCGTCGTACATGGACCAGGCGAGCCTGCAGCAGCACGGCGACAATGCGGTGGCGCTGGCCCGCTCGTTCGGCGCGGCCGATATCGCCGCGCTCAGCGTGCCCGCCGCGAACGATTCGACCTACTTCCCGGTACTGAGCGACCCTGGTCCGCTACCCCGGCTGGCTGGTCTGGCCGCTGGCCGTGCTTGCCCTGCTGAGCGCCCTGGCGCTCGCCGCCGTCGCCCGCCGCCGGCGACTGGCAAGTTGGCCACGCGGCGCCGCCGGGTTCGGTCTGGCGGTCATCCCGTTGATCGTCGCACCCGTTGCCGCGCAAGGGTTGTGGGCATTGTTGGTGCAGTTGCGACCCGGATACGCGAGCATGATCGATCCGTGGTGGCCGGGGTGGTTCCGGGCGTGCGTGGTCGCCCTGGTCGCGACGATCGTGCTCACCTGGTACGGGCTGCTGCGCCGGCCGATCGGAGCCTGGTCGCTGGCCATCGGAGCGTTCGGGCTGCTGGCGGTGCTCGGTCTGGTGCTGGCCGCGGTGACGCCCGGCGGGTCGTACCTGGCGTCGCTACCCGCGCTGGCCGGGTCGCTGGGGTCGCTGGTCGCGGTGTCGGTGCGTCCGCTCTGGGCGCGGGCCGTCGCGCTGGGTCTCGCGGCCGCGGTGGCCGTCGTCATCCTCGCGCCGACTGTCGCGCTGTTCTTCCCGGCGCTGGGCCTGGCCACCGGCGCGGCCGGCGCGTTCTTCGCGGTACTGCTGGGATTGGCGCTGCTGCCGGTGTTCGAACTGATCTACCCCGCAGTCGCTGCCGCCGTTGCCGGCGCTGCCGTTGGCGTGGCGACCGATCCGGATGTGGACCGGGACCCGGGTGATCGACTCCGGGCCGGGCCGGCGGACGTTCCGGCGGCCGCCGACGTGCCCGCGCCGCGGGCCTCGACCGCCACTGCTGCTGCGGCTTCGTCGGGCCGTCGTGGTTCGAGGGCGGTGCGTCGTCGTTGGGCCGCGATGCCGGCGCTGACGGCCGGTGTTCTCACGCTCGCGTTCTTCGGCGCCGGGTTGGCCGTCGACCACTTCGACGAGGCGCATCCGGCGCCCGCCCAGTTGTTCTACGCGCTCGACACCGACACCGGCCAGGCCCGCTGGGTGAGCACCGATGCCGACCCGGGGGAATGGGTGAGTCAGTACGTCACCGGGCCCGAGGACCTGCGCGGGAGTTTCGGGCTTCTCGGCGCCGACGTGCTGTCCGGGCCCGCCCAGGCCGCGGCGCTGCCGGCACCCGCGGTGGCGGTGGCCGCCGACCGGACCAGCGGCGACCGGCGCACCTTGAGCATCACGGTCACGCCACAGCGTGACGCCCGGTTGATCTACCTGCTGCTGCCCGGCGCGGTGGTGTCCCGGGCGTCCGTGGCCGGTCAGGAGATCCCGACATCAGCGTTCGCCGACGGGACCGGCGTGGTGTTCAACGGGCCGCCGGATCGCGGCGTCGAGGGCGGGGTGACCTTCGATCTCGAACTCGATTCGGCCGGTCCGGTGACCGTCCGGGTGATGGACGGCAGTGACGGGCTGGATGGGCTGCCGGGATTCACCCCCAGGCCGCCGGGGGTGGGGATCCAGGGCTCACACACGTCGGAGCTGGTGCTGGTGGCCAAGACCTACACCGTCTGACCGCCGGTCCCAGGCGCTGCTGAGCACCGGTGCGAGCTGGGGGCTGCCGACAAGCGCGCCGAGACCTCGGCGGCGCATTCCGGCCGCCCGGCGCTCGTCATGATCACGTCATCCGGCTGGACCACCATGATCAAGACCCGCGGCCGTTTGAGGCTGCGGCACGACACCAAGGGGCCGCAGGCCTTGATCATCCGGGGTTTGGGCCGGGCAGCACCCGGAGCCGGGCCGACAACAGGCCGCCCCCACCACACCCGCGCGACACTCGGCCGCCCCGACAGCTCGGGCGATGGGCCTATCGCCGAACAAGGCCGCAGCGCCGACCACCATGATCAAGACCCGCGGCCGCTTGAGGCTGCGGCACGACACCAAGGGGCCGCAGGCCTTGATCATCCGGGGTTTCGGCCGGGCACTTCGAGCCGGCCCCGCCCCCGGCCGAGCACCGGCCACAACACGGCTCGGCCGACAACGGGCCCCGGCCTTGACAGCCCTCAAGCCCAACCCAGCCCCCAACGCACAGCACCCGAGCACAGCCCTCAGGACAGGCACAGCTCTGGCGACACGTCCGCGGCGCTCGGCGGCGAGTCGCCGTCGGGTGCGCAGCCGAGCACGGTGAACCGGTCGCCGCCCCACCGGTAGAGCAGCCAGACGGCCGCTCCGTCACCCTGATCCTGCACCGCGAGCCCGAGTTCGCCGCCCAGATCGACGACGGCGGCGCGCTCGGTCGCGGACGGGAAAGCATCATCGCCCGACACATCACGCCAGGCGCCGGGTCCGGTCAACTCGAATGCGGACAGGATCGCCCGGCCATCGGTTTGCGTGCCCTGCACCGCACACCGCGCCTGACCGTCACACGGCAGCACCCCATCGGCAGGCGCGGCGAACGACGCCCCGTACGGCACCCCGATCACCCCTTTGACCTGGCCGTCCGGGCCGACCGACAGCAGGACGGCCCGGCCCGTCGCGGTACCGACGAGGGCCGCGGACAGGTCGCCGGAGACGCCGCGGTGGGTGGCCAGCACCGAGCACCCCTCGCAGTTCGCCAGCGAGATCGGCACGGAATCCCCTGCCGGCGTGGACGGCGCGGCGGTGGCGGCCGGCGGTGCCTGCGCGGTGGTCTGCCCGGCTTCGGTGGACACAGGGTCGGTCGCGGGTGCGCCTTCGGTGGTCACATCCTCGGTCGCCGCGGCCTCGGTGGGGCTGTCGACGACAGGCGGAGTCGCGGTGGACGACACAGCAGGCGACGCGACCGACGACGGGGGCGCTGCGACGGACGATCGGGCCGACGACGACGCCAGCGGGAGGTCCGGCACCGTGACGACCAGCGTCGGCCCCGACGCGGACGGCGGGGCGGCCGTCAACGAGGCTGACCCGCCAGGCGGCGTCGTATCCTGCGTCGCCAACGCCCCGGTCCCACACCCGGCAAGCATCAGCAGAGCAGGCGGCGCCGACTGCCGCACCCATCGCCGACACCAACGAGCCAACCCCAGGGACGGCAGGCCGGCAGACCGACCGGCGACGTGCACCGATCACCGGCGCTCCGCCGCCGCGACCGCCGAGCGCGCCGCACCGAGGAAAGTATCGAAACCATCCGGATCGGCCAGGGCGTCCCGGGACACCACGCTCTCGACGGCCGCGCCGGCCAGGATCCGCTTCACCGGCACCTCGCTCTTCTTTCCGTTCAACGTGCGCGGCACCACGGGAACCGCGACCACCGCCCCCGGCACGTGCCGCGGCGACAACTCCGACCGGATCAGCGCGCGGAGCTTCGGTGTGACCTCATCGAGGTCCGCTCCCGATTCCAGTACGACGAACAACAGCAGATCTCCCTCGCCGGCGGAGGTGGAGGTATCCACCACCATCGAATCGACGACCTCCGGCACCGACTCCACCACGCGGTAGAACTCGGCCGTGCCCATCCGGACGCCACCCCGATTCAGCGTGGCATCCGAGCGGCCTTCGATCACGCAGGACCCGCGGGAGGTGATGCGGATCCAGTCGCCGTGCCGCCAGATCCCTGGGTAGTCGGCGAAGTAGGCGTCGTGCAGCCGGGTGCCGTCCTCGTCACCCCAGAAGAACACCGGCATCGACGGCATCGCGGCGGTGATCACCAGCTCGCCGACCTCGTTGATCAGCGGGTCGCCGCCGGCCGAGTACGCCTCGACCTTGGCACCCAGCGCGCGGCAGGAAATTTCGCCCATCCAGACCGGCACCGTGGGCGCGGCGCCGACCACCGCGGTGCACAGGTCGGTGCCCCCGGACACCGAGGCGATCTGGATGTCCGACCCCACCGCATCGTGCAGCCAGCGGAATCCGTCGGTGCCCAGCGGCGATCCGGTGGAGCCGATGGTGCGCAGCGACGTCAGGTCGAGTTCCGCGGCGGGCGTCAGCCCGGCTTTCCGACAGGATGCGACGAACGGAGCCGACGTCCCGAAGTAGCTGATCCGGTGACGCTCGACCAGGCGCCAGAGCGCCGTGAGGTCCGGATACCCGGGGCTGCCGTCGAAGAGCACGATGGTCGCGCCTACCAGCAGCCCGCCGACCAGGTAGTTCCACATCATCCAGCCGGTGGTGGTGTACCAGAAGAACCGATCGCCGGGGCCGAGATCCGCTTGCAGGCCAGCAGTTTTCAGTGTTTCGAGCAGGATCCCGCCGACCGATTGAACGATCGGCTTGGGCAGTCCGGTGGTGCCCGAGGAATACAAAACCCACAGCGGCGCGGAGAAGGGCACCGGGACGAATGTCGGCTCAGCAGGCTCTTCGGTGAGCTCGTCCCACGTCGTCATGCCGTCCGGAGTCGACGACCCCAGCACCGGGATGTGCACGGCGCCGGACAGCCCGGGCAGCGCGGCCCGCAGCTTGCCGACGGTCCCCGCGACATCAAAAACCTTGCCGCCGTAACGGTATCCGTCAACGGCGAGCAGCACGGTCGGCGAGATCTGGGTGAACCGATCGATCACCGAGCCCGGCCCGAAGTCGGGCGAACACGAGGACCACACCGCGCCCAACGACGAGGTCGCCAGGAACCCGACCAGCGCATGAACCCCGTTCGGCACCAGCGCGACCACCCGATCGCCCAGGCCCACCCCCATCCGGCGGAGGCCCGCTTGAGCGGCTCCGACCCGTCCGCGAAGATCGCCGAGGGTGATCAGCTGCTCGGTGCCGTCCTCCTGGACGTTGATCACGGCCAACTCGCCGTCATCGGGGCCGGTCAGCGCATGCTCGGCGTAGTTCAGCGTGCCGCCGGGAAACCAGTCGGCGCCTGGCATCACGTCCGCGACCAACGCACTCTCGGGCCGCGCGTGCCAGCGAACGCCGAAGTAGTCGGCCACCGCTGACCAAAACTGACCGACATCGCCGGTGGAGTAGGCCCAGAGAGACTGGTAGTCCGGCAGGTTCAGGCCGGTGCGAGTGGCGACGAACTCGGCGAAGTCGGTGATCCGGGCTCTGGCGATGCGATCGGGCCCGGGCTGCCAAAGCACCTCGGGGACGACGTCGGCTGGGCTCATGTGTCGTTCCTACACCCCGGTCACCCGGATCCGACGCCCCCCTCGCGGCACGACCGGCACATCGACAAGCGTCTGACGGCCGACCTGGCGGGATAACTCGCGCCACGACGCGATGCGGACGGCGCGGACCGTTACTGGGTCAGATCGGGGGCGGGCCGCTGGTAGAACGGGCTTGGACATGGGTGGGTAGGATCCGCCGTCGTGCTGCGGTCCCGGGGCGGTGACTGAGGTAAAGCTCGCCGGCAATCCGGCCCTTGTCGATGAGGGGTTGGCTGACAGTGGTGAGGCCCGCTGCGGCGGCCTGGGGGATGTCGTCGTAACCGGTGATGGTCAGGTCTTGTGGGACGGACAGCCCTCGCTCTCGTGCCGCTGTCAGCGCGCCCAACGCCAAGACGTCCATCAGCGCGCAGACGGCAGTGAGGTCGGGTCGGCGGTCCAGCAGGGCGTGCAAAGCGTCGGCTCCCGCCTGGGCGGTGTTGGCGGGGCGTTCTTCGATGGGTAGGTCGCTGATGCCTACCGCAGCCAGAGCATCTCGGAGGCCGAGGATCCTGTTGCGATGGACCGATGCTGGCTCATTCATGATTCTCGCCCCCTCGGCGGCGCCAGAGTAGCTGCCGTGCCCGGTCCCGGTGATCGCGCCGATGCGTCGGTGCCCAAGGTCGATGAGTACGTCACCGAGGGCGCGGGCACCCGCTCGGTCGTCGGGACCTACCCAGTCGACCCCCGGCAGATCGGGGGGAGAGTCGACGACCACTGTCGGGAGCTGGCGGTCCAGTATCCGCCGCAGGTGCGGGTCGTTGACGGGAACCGAGTAGACGACGAATCCGTCGACCACGGCGTTGCCGACGGCGGTGGTCCGGTCGCCGGTCGATTCCGTCGAGATCAGCAGCATGTTCAGGCCGGCACTCTGGCAACTCGTCGCCAGGCCTTCGATGAAGGCGATCGCGGCCGGGTCCCGGAATGCAACTGACAGTTCATCGGTGAATAGCAACCCGAGGGTGTCGGTCCGGCCCCGGCTCAGTTGACGGGCCGCGGGATCGGGTCCGGCGTAGCTTTGCCGCTCCGCCTCCGCCAGCACCCGGGCGAGCACTTCTGGGGACACCTTCTCCGGCCGGTTGAAGCTGTTGGACACGGTGGCCGTCGACACTCCCACCCTTTCGGCAACGGTGGCCAGGGAGGGTCTGTGCGGGACTCTTCGGGGCATGCGGCGATTCTATGGCATGTTTAACCCTTCAATCCATCATCCGCACGGCTGTGCCAAGACATGCCACATCTGACCTTGAGCAGGTGAGACGCTGCACAGTCTCAAAGAGGGCCTTGACTCCAGCACGTTCAACCGCTTAAATAAGCGGACCCGCCGATCGCCCCAACCTCGAGCAGAGAGTAGGACCGTTCCTTGTCCCAGCAGATCGACAGCACCGCCGGTCACTCCACCGTCAGCGCTCAGTGGTGGCGATCTGCGGTGATCTACCAGATCTATCCACGGAGCTTTGCCGACGCCAATGGCGACGGAATCGGGGACCTGAACGGCGTGCGATCGAAACTGCCGTACCTGGCGGAACTGGGCGTCGACGCGATCTGGCTCAGCCCGTTCTACCCGTCCCCGCAGGCCGACGCCGGTTACGACGTGTCCGACTACCGGGACGTGGACCCGGTTTTCGGCACCTTGCACGACGCCAAGACGTTGATCCGCGAGTCGCACCAGCACGGGTTGCGGATCATCATCGACCTGGTGCCCAATCACACCTCCGACCGGCACGAGTGGTTTCAGGCGGCGCTCGCGGCCGCCCCGGGCAGTCCTGAACGGGACCGGTACATCTTCCGGCCGGGCCGCGGGCCCGACGGTTCCCTTCCCCCGAACAACTGGGTGTCCAACTTCGGTGGGCCGGCCTGGACCCAGGTCCCCGACGGGCAGTGGTACCTGCACCTGTTCGCCCCGGAGCAACCCGACCTGGACTGGACCAACCAGGAAGTCATCGACGAGTTCAAGGACATCCTGAGGTTCTGGCTGGAACTGGGTGTCGACGGGTTCCGTATCGACGTCGCGCACGGCCTGGCCAAGGACCCCGACCTGGCCGATTTGCCCAACGGGGCGAGCGGACACCTGCTGACGCCTGCTCACACCAACGAGCACCCGCACTGGGATCGCGACGAGGTCCATGCCGTCTACCGGGGATGGCGGTCGGTGATCGAGGAGTACGCCGGGGACCGGGTGTTCTGTGCCGAGGCATGGGTGCCCAACCCAGACAGGTTCGCCCAGTACCTGCGGCCGGACGAGCTGCACACGGCGTTCAACTTCAACTTCCTCGACGCGCCATGGGATGCCGCGGCGGTCCGCAAGGTGATCGACCAAACCCTCGGTGAGCTCAGGGATGTCGGGGCTCCTGCTACCTGGGTGCTGTCCAACCACGACGTCACCCGGCACCCCACCCGGTTCGGTGGCGGGGATCTCGGGCTGCGCAGGGCCAGGGCCGCCACCCTGCTGTCCCTTGCATTGCCCGGCGGCGCATACATCTACCAAGGCGAGGAGCTCGGCCTCGAAGAGGTCCTGGACATCCCCGCCGAGCTACGACAGGACCCGATCTTCGCACGCACCAACGGAGAACGAGTCGGCCGGGACGGCTGCCGGGTGCCGTTGCCGTGGGCCGGCTCGCAAGCACCGTTCGGGTTCGGCCCCAGCGGCGCACCGTGGCTGCCACAGCCCGCGTCATGGGCTGCCCTGACGGTGGAGGCGCAGGAGACGGATCCCTTGTCGACATTGACGTTCTACCGTGCAGCTCTGCGAAGCCGTCGGGAGAACCCGGCGCTCGGCGACGGAACAGTGACCTGGATCGACGCACCCGACGGCGTCCTTGCATTTCGACGAGGCGCCGACTTCGTCTGCGTCGTCAACTACAACGACTACCCGGTGACGCTGCCAGCCGGCTTGGACACCGGCCAGACCATCCTGTGCCAGCGGCGAGTCAGGGTCCGGCACACTTCCGGCCGCAGCAGCGACCTGGCTCCGGATCCAACTGCCGAGCGCGGGCCGCGACTGAACGTCCAGCGTGTTGGACGGTCAACCAAACAAACGAAACCAAGCTTGACGTTTCGCTTGTCAACCCGCGGTGATCCGCCAGCTTGGCCTACCGGGTCCGGCGGTCTTCCACCGTCAACCAGCCAAGCGACGCGTCACCGAGCATCGACCAGAGGAGCCCACCCCTTGATTGAGCCGTTGACCCGATGGACCTGCGACGAATGTGGCGATGACGTGTCCGGCACCAGCGGTTTGTTGACGTTCCAGAATGAAACCGCTGAACCATTTCTCGCATTCCATTTCCGCATCACGCACACCTCGCGGTGTCAACCCGACAACGACAACACAGTGACCGAAGAATTGCAGAACTACTTGGGCGACAATGGACTCGCGACGCTGCTCGCCTACCTGACGGCCGGACCTGGCCGGGCCGGCGAGCTGGGAATCGCCGTGCGCGACATGGATGAATTCGTCGACCTGATCCGCCGACTACACACGCCCTGGTACGAACAAGCGCGAAAGCATTTCAGCGACCCGCCGACTGTCGCTGCCTTGAGCAGGGACAATCGTTGGCGCCCCTACCTGCCGGCGAACCTCCGCATGATCACCGACCGGCCCCTCTGCACAACGTCCGGTAGCCAGGTCCACCAAGGGGCGCGCCCAGCATTCCCTTCCAGCCAACGTCTTTCAGGGGCCAACTGCACGTGAACGGCCACCCCACAGCATCCCCGGGCCGAGCCACACGTGGGTGCAAGCAGCAAAGTTGCACCAGGGCGACTGCGACCTACGTGTCGGGGAGGGGGTGAACCACCGGTGATCAGCACGAGCGCGACAATGGGTTGCTCCGCCAAGGAGTGACAGTGCCCGAAATCCTTCAGAATCGGTCAGAATCGTCGGTTCCGGCCGGTGTCACGACAGGTACCCGCGCAGCTCCGGAAGCGGCACTCACCGGTCCGGGAGCCGCCGAGGTTACAGTGCCGTGAGGTCGTTCGAACCCGCCAGCAGCACGCACCGGCCCTCCCGGCCGGGTTGTCCAGGGTTGCTCGTGGGGCACGCGATCCGCGGTTTCGCGCCTCACCCGGATGCGCGACGAACTGAACCGGCTGACAAGGAGGTCACCGTCATGACGGTCCGGACCCGAGCGGCATTGGACTCGCTCCCGGCCTACGCACCCGGCCGGAGCGTGCCCGGCGCTATCAAGCTGGCCTCGAACGAGCTGTCCTTCCCCACGTTGCCGGCGATCGCTGCGGCCATCGCAAACGCCGTGGCGCACCAGACGGCGGGGATCAACCGTTACCCGGACAACGGCGCGCAGGCGCTGATCCGGGCCCTGGCGGCGCACACCGGTGCGCCGACCGATCACATCATCGCCGGGAACGGGTCAGTGGCACTGTGCCAGCAACTGGTGCAGGCCACCGCCGGCGAGGGCGACGAGGTGGTGTTCGGCTGGCGGTCGTTCGAGGCCTATCCGATCGTCACGCAGATCACGGGTGCCACCGCGGTCCGCGTCCCGGTGACCGCCGGTCACGAACTCGACCTGTCCGCGCTGTCCGCGGCGGTCAATACGCACACCCGGCTGATATTCGTCTGCACACCGAACAATCCAACCGGAACGGCCATTCGCCGCAGCGAATTCGCGGAATTCCTTGACGCAGTTCCCGAAGACGTCCTGGTGGTGATCGACGAGGCCTATCGCGAATTCGACGTCAGCCCCGATTCCCCGGACGGGCTCGAATTCGCGGTCAGCCGGCCGAATGTGGTGTCGCTGCGGACGCTGTCAAAAGCCTACGGATTGGCCGGCCTGCGAGTCGGGTACGCCATCGGCGCCCCGCACGTCGTCACCGCCATGGGCAAGGTGGCGATTCCGTTCGCGCTGAACACCCTTGCGCAGGCCGCGGCGCTCGCCGCACTGGCCGCGAAGGACGACCTGGCCCCCCGGTGGAAGCAGGTCGTCGCGGAGCGGGACAGGGTGACGGCGGCGCTGCGCGAGCAGGGCTTCTCGGTCCCTCCGTCACAGGCGAACTTCGTCTGGGTGCCGCTGCAGGAGCGTGCTGCCGACTTCGCGGCGCATTGTGAAACGCACAAGGTGATCGTGCGGGCGTTTGCCGACGCGACCGGCGGGGTGCGGGTGACCATCGGGTCGCCGGAGGAGAACGACGTATTCCTCGCCGCGGCGGGTCGGTACTCCCGCTGACCTTGGGCCGTCATGCGGGAAAGATTCGCCCGAGGTGTCGATCCCGCCCTCCGCCAGGTGACGTCTTGGTGAGAACGCCGATCGGCGGCGCCATCGAAAGCGAGGACACCATGGAGTACCTGCTGTTCATCTGCACCGACGAACCGTTCACCCCGGACGAGGACATGGAGGCGACGACAACGGCATGGGTTGATGACGTCGACGGCCGCGGGGTCCGCAAGGCCGGCGATCGGCTACGACCGGCCAGCGACGCGACCACGGTGCGGGTCCGTCACGACGAAGTACTGGTCTCCGACGGCCCGTTCACCGAAACGAAAGAGCAGATCTGCGGCTACGACCTGCTGGAGTGCGAGAACCTCGACGAGGCCATCGAGGTCGCCGCGCGGCATCCGATGGCGAGGTACGGGTTGATCGAGGTGCGGCCGGTGTGGAAGTTCTGAGCGCCGGACAGCCTCCCGGCCCGGATTCGGGCCGGGAGATCGGCGGTGGCCACGGCGGCGACATCCGAACGGCCGTCGCCGAGGCCTTCCGGGAGGAGTGGGGCCGGGTGGTGGCGACGCTGATCCGGCTCACCGGAGACTGGGACCTCGCCGAGGACTGTGCCCAGGAGGCGTTGGCCCTCGCCGTCAAGCAGTGGCCGCGGGACGGCGTCCCTGACCGACCGGGCGCGTGGTTGACCACGGTCGCCCGGCGGACGGCCATCAACCGGCTGCGCCGCTCGTCGACCGAAGCGGTCAAGCTCCAGGAGGTCGGCGATGACGACCTCGGACCCGCCTGAGTCGGTGGACCCGACTGGATCCCGATGACGACGAGATCCCCGACGACCGGCTGCGGCTGATCTTCACCTGCGCCCACCCCGCGCTGGCGCTCGAGGCCAGGGTCGCGCTGACCCTGCGCACGCTGGCCGGGTTGACCACGACGGAGATCGCGCGGGCGTTCCTGGTGCCCGAGCCGACCATGGCGCAGCGCCTGGTCAGGGCGAAACGGAAGATCCGGCACGCCGGAATCCCCTACCGGGTGCCACCGGCCCATCTGCTGCCGGACCGGACGCGCGGCGTGCTGGCGGTGCTGTACCTGCTGTTCAACGAGGGCTACTCGGCGACCGCGGGGCCGTCCCTGGTGCGGGCGTCCCTGTGCGACGAGGCGATCCGGCTTGCCCGCTCGCTGACGGGGTTGATGCCCGACGAGCCGGAGGCCTGGGGGCTGTTGGCGCTGATGCTGCTCCAGCACAGTCGGCGGGAGGCCCGGGTCGGCGCCGACGGCGTGCCCGTCACGCTGGAGGAGCAGGACCGGACCCGCTGGGATCGGGACGCGATCGCGGAGGGGTTGGCGGCGCTGGATCGCGCCGCCCGGCGACGATCGCCAGGGCCCTATCAGCTGCAGGCCGCGATCGCCGCCCGCCACGCGAGCGCGCGCACCGCCGCCGACACCGACTGGGCGCAGATCACCGCGCTGTACGACCGGTTGGCGGAGCTGCACCCCAGCCCGGTCATCGCGCTGAACCGGGCCGTCGCGGTCGCGATGAGCCAGGGGCCGCAGGTGGGGCTGGACCTGGTCGACGAATTGGACAGCGCCGGCCGGCTGTCGGGTTACCACCTGGTGCCCGCGACCAGGGCGGACCTGCTGCGCCGGCTCGGCCGTCACGGGGCGGCCGCCGATGCCTACCGACGAGCGCTCGACCTGGCCACCTCCGATGCCGACCGCCGGTTCCTGACCAGGCGGCTGGCGGAACTGCCGCGCTGAGCGCGGGTGTCGGGGTGCGGTCGCAGACTGGTGGGCGTGTGGGTGTTGCACGTCGACATGGACCAGTTCATCGCTGCCGTCGAGATGCTCCGTCACCCCGAGCTCGCCGGGCTGCCGGTGGTGGTCGGCGGGGCCGGCGACCCGACCCAGCGCGGGGTGGTGGCGACCGCGTCGTACGCGGCCAGGGAATTCGGTGTGCACTCCGGTATCCCGCTGCGCACCGCGCTGAAACGCTGCCCGCAGGCGGTGTTCCTGCCCGCCGACAACTCCGCGTATGAGGAGGCGTCGGTCTCGGTCCAGCAGGTGCTGCGCTCGTTCGACGTCATCGTCGAGGTGATCGGCTGGGACGAGGCGTTTCTCGGCGCCGACACCGACGACCCCGAGTCGCTGGCCCGAGAGATCCAGGCGGCCGTGCTGGAGCAGACCGCGCTGCACTGCTCGATAGGCATCGGCGACAACACCCTGCGGGCCAAGCTCGCCACCGATTTCGGCAAGCCCGCCGGGGTGTACCGGTTGACCGCAGAGAACTGGGCCGAGGTGATGTTCGATCGGCCCACCCGTGCACTCTGGGGGATCGGGGCCAAGACATCGCAGAAGCTCGCGGAGCTCGGGTACCTGCTGGTCCGTGACCTCGCAGCGGCCGACCCGGCAGCCCTCGCCGCGGAGTTCGGGCCGGCCACCGGTCCGTGGCTGGTGCATCTCGGACAGGGCCTCGGTAGGCGGACCGTCAAGGGCGAGCCCTGGGTGCCGCGCTCCCGCAGCCGGGAGACGACGTTCCAACAGGACCTGACGGAGTGGGACGACGTGCGCGCGGAGGTCGCGCTACTCGCCCGTCGGGTCTGCGCCGACGTCGCCGCCGACGGCCGGCCGGGCGCGCGGGTGGCGGTGAAGGTGCGGTTCGCGCCGTTCTTCACCTCGACGCACAGCGCTCGGCTACCCACTCCCACGGTCGATCCGGCGCTGGTCGAGTCGGCGGCGTTGGACGTGCTGGAGCGCTTCGATCGCCGGCGGCCGGTGCGGCTGGTCGGTGTCCGGCTCGAGTTCGCATCAGCGTGACCTCATCTTGATCAACCGGTGATCAGGCCGCCAGCAGCCGCCACAGCGCGATCAGGCCGAGCACCACGATCGCGGCACGCAATGCCACCGGCGACAGCTTGCGCCCGACGCCGGCCCCGATGAATCCGCCGATCAGCGACCCCACCGCGATCAGACCCGCTGCAGCCCAGGCGATCCGGTCGTACGCGACGATGGTGTACACGGTCGCGGCGACCACATTGACGATCAGCACCAACATGTTCTTGGCCGCGTTGATGCGCTGCATGCTCTCCGCGAGGAGGGCGCCCATCACGCCGACCAGCAGGATCCCCTGAGCCGCGGCGAAATAGCCGCCGTAGACGCCGACCAGGTAGGTCCCGACGATCAGCAGCACGAACTGGCCGCGGCCCATCACCGCGTGATCCCGGCCGGCCGCCTCCGCCCGACGGCGCAAGGCGATCTGCAGCCGTGGCTGGATGATCACCAGGATCAGCGCGATCACCAGCAGAACGGGGACGACCTTCTGGAAGGTGCTCTCCGGCAGGTGCAGCAGCAACCAGGCGCCGGTGATCGCACCCAGGAACGAAGCCGGAATCTGCCAGCGCAGCCGTGGACCCTGACCCTTGAGCTCCCGCCGGTAGCCCCAGGTGCCGGACACGTTGCCGGGCACCAGACCGATGGCGTTGGACATGGTGGCCACGACGGGTGGGTAGCCGAAGGCCAGCAGCGTCGGGAACGTCACCAGGGTGCCCGACCCGACGATCGTGTTGATGGTGCCCGCCGCCACGCCGGCCAGGAAGATGGCGACGATCTCGAACGGGCTCACCCGGGCACCTTACGGCTCTCTGAGCGCCAATGGTCGGTCGCCCGAACGGCCGGAGAAATTGCGGAGGCGGAGGGATTCGAACCCCCGAGGCTTTGACACCTGGCCGCTTTCAAGGCGGCTTCCTTCGGCCACTCGGACACGCCTCCGCGGCAGAGTCTAGAGCAGCGACTCGGACGTCCCCGTTCGGTGAGCGCGCAGAGCGGTCGGGCCGCCCGGGCAGCGGTGATCGGATCCGCTTCTGCTGTCGGCAGCAGCGATCGGCGAGGTCAGCGCAACCGGCGCGGCTCGATCACCGTCTCCACCGCCTTGTCGTCCGGGCCGGCCTTGACGAAGTAGGCCGCGCAGCCGGGCCGGTCTGCGACCGCCTCCACCACCTCGGTCCCCCGGTACACCAATCCGACCCCGTCGTCGGTGGCGTAACCGGCGGGCAGGGTGCCGTCACCGATCAACCGGTGGTACAGCGGGCGCCGTTGCGGCTCGGAGTCGTAGTGAACGCCGTTGGAATAGGGCAGCCAGCCCAGGCCATTCGTCACCGGCCGCAGCTCCGGCCCGAACGAGTCCGTCGTCCCGCCCAGGTGCCAGCAGATCGACCCCGCGGACACGCCGCCCAGCACCACGCCGGCCTGCCACGCGTCGTACAGGTACTCGTCCCAGCCGTGCAGCCGCCACAGCGCGAGCAGGTTCGCCACCGAGCCGCCGCCGACCCAGATGACGTCCTGGGCCAGGAAGTGCGCGCGGACATCGTCGACGTTCGGCATGGAGAACAGCTCGACATGGCTCGGGTGGAACCGGGTGGTCAACGCGGAGTAGACCCCGGCGATCAGCGTGGAGTTGTCCCCGGTCGCGGTGCCCAGGAAGCAGACCCGCGGCGTTCCTTCGGCGCCGGACAGGTCGGCGGCGAGATCGAAGATCGGGCCGGCGTCCCAATCGAACCGATCCCGGCCGCGGGAATCGAATCCGATGGAGGTGGCGATGATCGTCGGGACGTCCGCAGGCATGGCGTCGACAGTAGGTGAGCCGTGCGGACCTGAGGCACCCGCCACCGGCAAGCCGCGTCGCTCTCGGACTACCGGGGCGGGTTGCGGTCATCCGATCCGGCCCCGAACGGCGTACTCATCACAGGTCGGTCGACGTGCGGATTACCCGTCCAACGGCCGGTCCGGTACGAATGAGGGTGGGTCTTCGTTCGTCTCGGTGTCGTCGGGGGTGTCCAGACCGTCGCGCGCCAGTCATCAGTCCGCAGATCCTGAGGAGAGCCACCACCGATGTCCGGATCCAGCACGGCCGATTCACGTCCGACGGTGGCTGTCGTCGGCAGTGGGGTGTCTGGTCTGACGGCCGCCTACCTGCTGCAGCGCCGCTTCGAGGTGCAGCTGTTCGAGGCCGACGACCGGCTCGGCGGTCATGCCCACACCCACGACGTGCCGCTGTCGTCGGGCCTGGTCGCCGGGCTGGACTCGGGGTTCCTGGTGCACAACGACCGCACTTATCCGAACCTGCTGCGGCTGTTCGCCGAACTGGGCGTGGCGACCCAGGAATCGGAAATGTCGATGAGCGTCCGCTGCGACGGCTGCGGGCTGGAATACGCCGGGGCGAAGGGGCTGGCCGGGCTGTTCGCGCAGCCGTCCGCGGTGTTGCGGCCGCGGTTCGTGGCGATGCTCGCCCAGGTGAAGCTCTTCCATCGCCGGGCCGCAGCCGTGTTGGCCAGCGGCGATGACAGCCAGACGCTCGGCGAGTTCCTCACGGCCGGGCGTTTCACCCGGTACTTCGCCGACCATTTCATGCTGCCGCTGGTGGCGGCCGTCTGGTCCTGCGGCTTCGACGGAGCACGGAACTACCCCGCCAGGTATCTGTTCCGCTTCCTGGACAACCACGGCATGCTGACCGTCACCGGATCGCCGCAGTGGCGCACCGTGATCGGCGGCTCGCGAACCTACGTCGAGCGGGCCGCCAAGGACCTGTCGGCGGTGCACACGGCGTCCGGAGTGCGGTCGGTGCGCAGACATCACGACGGTGTGGAGATCCGTGACGACGCCGACCAGGTACACCAGGCGGACCGGGTCGTCATCGCGACGCATCCCGATCAGGCGCTGTCCCTGCTCGCCGATGCCACCGCGGACGAGGCGCGGCTGCTGGGTGCCTTTGCCTACATCCCGTCACATGCGGTGCTGCACACCGACGGGTCGGTGCTGCCGCGGGCGAAGCGGGCCCGTGCGTCCTGGAACTACCGGATGGACGACTGCTCCTCCGACGACGATCGGGTCAAGATCAGTTACGACCTCAAGATCCTGCAGCGCATCTCCGATCCGTCCGACTACGTCGTGACGCTCAACGGGGATGACGCCATCGATCCGGCCCTGGTGCTGGCGGAGATGACGTACGCGCATCCCACCTACACCCGGGAGTCGGTCGCCGCGCAGCGCGAGGTGCCCGCGCTGAACACCGGGCGCACCGCCTTCGCCGGCGCGTGGCAGGGGTGGGGATTCCACGAGGACGGCTGCGCCTCCGGGGTTCGCGCCGCCGAGTCCTTCGGGGTGGGTTGGTGAGCTGATGACGACGCTGCACCCTTCGCGCGAGGTCGCGGCTCTCTTGGCCGAACCGGTGGCCGGCGAGCGGGCGGCCGTGGGTTCGTCTGGGTCAGCGGTCGAGCCGGTGGCTGACCGCGCGACCGCGGACGTCGCGCGGGGTGGATTGGCGGCGGTGACGCGGGAGGGTGACGTAGTGGTCCCGCCGGCAGGTTCCGCGGCGGTGATCGAGACAGCCGGGATGACGCAGGCGGGTGCCGCGGTGGTCCCGCCGACAGGTTCCGCAGCGGTGATCGAGACAGCCGGGATGACGCGGACGGGTGCCGCGGGCGCGATGCCAGCGGGTGCTCCGGCCGCGACGCAAGCGGGTGCCGCAGCTGTTCCGCCGTCAAACCCCGTAGCAGTGACACGCGAAGGTCCCTCAGCGGTCGGCGGACCCGCAACTCCGGCCGAGCAGGCGCCGGCCACGGCGGGCGAGCCGCGATCGTCGGCCCTGATCTACCACGCCACCGTCATGCACCAGCGGAACTCCAACGCTCCCGGTGCGGTGACCCGCCGGTTCAGCTACACGTCCTACTTCTGGCTCGTCGACGTCGACGCGCTACCGACCCTTCCCCGCTGGTTGCAACCGTTCGCCCGATTCCAGGCGAGCGATCATCTGGGCGACCCGGCCGGCACTCTGGCCGGCAACGCACGAGCGCTGCTTGCCGAGAGCGATCTGACCGCGGACCGCATCCTGCTGTTGACCTGCCCGCGGGTCGCCGGGCACGTCTTCAATCCGCTGTCGGTGTTCTACTGCCTGTCCGGCGGGGACCTGGTCGCCGTCATCGCCGAGGTGCACAACACCTACGGCGGACGTCATGTCTATCTCCTGCGACCGGACGGGTCGGGGCGGGATGTGGTCGGCAAGGAGTTCTACGTCTCGCCGTTCCTGCCCATGGGCGGCACCTATCTGATGCGCACCCCGCTGCCCGCGGACCGCCTGACCGTGTCCATCGCCCTGCGGCAGGGCGACGCGACCCCGTTCGTGGCAACTCTCGGCGGCACCGGTCGACGCGCGACCACACGAGCGATCGTCGGCTCGCTCCTGCGCTGGCCGTTCGTCACGCTCAGGACCTCGGCGCTGATCCGTTGGCAGGGCATCCGGCTCTGGCTGCGTCGAGTGCCCGTCCAGCCACGACCTGCCGACGCGACCCTGGACGAGCGCGGGCGCTGACCCGGCTTCCCAGGCATGTCGAGTGTCGACGCGGCGCTGGTGTGCCCGGCACCGCGGCGCCCACTGACCCGGCCACCCGATGCATTGCTGACCGTCGACCAGGCACTGCTCTGCCGGGGCGCCGCGGCGCCCACTGACCCGCCGACCCGACGCATCGCTGACCGTCGACCCGGCACTGCTCTGCCGGGACACCGCGGCGCCCTCTGACCCGGCAACCCGGGCGCGCACGTGTCGGATGATCAAGGCTTGTGGCCCATCCGGGCTGTGCCGCAACCTCAACGGGCCGGAGGTCGTGATCATCCCGCGGCAGTCCGGCGTTCAACCCCCCGGCCCCGGCCCATCCCACGGCCAATGTCCACTACGTCGGCGGCCGGAATGATGCCCGCCGCCTGCACCCGCCCATCCCCTCCACCCTCCCTCAGTCGTCGCGTCAGGGGATCCCAACGCTCCGCGGTTCCACGATGAGCCGCCGCTTGGCCGTCCGGAACGCGCTATTGGGTGGTCGACCTCAAAGCGCTGTTGACCGACCGCCGGGCGAAGGTCTGGAGACCGCTGGTGTCATCGGATGATCAAGACTTGTGGCCCTTTCATGCTGTGCCACAACATCAACGGGCCGCAGGTCGTGATCATCCGTGGGTCGGTCCGGCCCGTGTCCGCCCAGCCACGGTCGTCATCGGATCCCGGACGGTGTACTGACGTGCCTGTCCACATCCCACCGCTTCCTCCGACGTCGGCAGCCAGCAGAATGCCGTCCACCGGGCCGCGCGTAGGCAAGACCGTTGTCCGCGATGATCAAGACCTCTGGACCTTCGAGCCGTGACACGCCCTCAAGGGCGGGAAGTGTTGATCCGCAGTGGCGAGAAAATAGTCCGCCGGTGGCGTGCCGAGCAAGGCGATCCCTCCCGAGTTGGCGGCGCGGCCACCCCGTCGTGCCCACCAGGAACACGCACCACGTGGCCAGCTTCCAATTCTGGCCCCGTACCCAACGGTCGCCGCCCACCCGGCGGATCCGGCCACGACCCCTCCCGGCACATCCGGCCGCGGCCCTCTCCTTGGCATCCGCCCGCCGCCGTCCGTCCCAGCGCCCAGCCGCCTGTCACTCTCCAGCGGATCCGACCGCGGCGCCCTCCCCACGCATCCGGCCGCCACACCCTCGGGCCACAGCGCCCCCGGCCGGTTGGTCGCCTTGGCATTTGCGCCCGCCCCAGGCCGTCGGGACGTCGCGGACATCACGGCATCAATGCCGTGTCAGCGTCGATGACACTCGCCCGCACGTACGCCATCAGCGCTTTGTGGATAACTTCCCGGGCGGGGCTCACGATGACCGATCATTGCGCGGATGGACCAGGTGAATGGCTGGGTTGCCGAGGTGCTGGCACGTCAGGACGGTGTCCTGGCGCGGCGGCAAGCGCTGAGCATCGGCATGACGGTCGGGCAGATCCGGGCCCGGCTCGCGTCCGGGCGGTGGGTCATCGTCCACCCGGGGGTGTATCGGTCAACGGATCATCAGGTGAGTACGGCGTCCCGCATCCGCGCGGCCGGGTTGTGGGCTGGTGATCACTCGCTGCTCTTCGGACTGGCGGCCGCCTGGTGGTGGGGTCTGACCGACGTCGAGCCAACGAGTGTTGACGTGGTGACGTCACCACGGCGGCATCTGCGTGCACGACCGGGAATCCGGATCATCCGACGACCGCTGGCATCGGCCGACCGCGCCTGGCTGCGCGCGGCTCCGGTCAGCGGGCTGGCGCTGTCCGCGCTCATCGGCGCTGTCGCCCTCGGCGCCGACGGCCCAGCGCTATTGGACCGAGCGCTGCAGACTCGGGTCAGCCTGTCGGAGCTCCGGCTGGCCCATTACCGGAACATGGGCATGCACGGATCGGCGTCGGCCGGACAACTGCTCCGAGCCGCGGCCGACGGGTCAGCGGCCGCCAGCGAACGCAAGTTCATAGCGCTGCTCAAGCGAGCCGGCATCCGCGGATGGCGCGTCAATTACCCGTGGGATCCCGCCAACGACCGGACCACGGTGGACGTGGCCTTCGTCGCGGAACGGTTGGCGATCGAGATCGACGGTTGGGCGTGGCATCACTCGCCGGACCGCTTCCAACGGGACCGGACGAAGCAGAACCAGCTGGTCAGCGCCGGTTGGACCGTCCTGAGGTTCACCTGGTACGACCTGACCAACCGACCAGACGACGTCATCCGCCAGGTCCGCGCCGCCCTCGAACTGGCCCGGTCCGCACGCTGAACGCCGGGTCCGCACCGAGCCACCGAGCCCGGCATTGCCCCGAGCCCGCTCAGGCGATGCCGTGCACCCAGCCACCTCGGCCGATGCCATGCGCGACAGCCATCGATTGCGCCGTCCCAGCGCGCTGCTTCTGGAGCAACCGCCGGCTGCCGGACTGCGGATGATCAAGACCTCCGGCCCTTTCGTGTTGCACCGCAACCTCAAAAGGCCTCAAGTCGTGATCAGCCGAGCACCAACCGGGGCATCCGACAGCGTCGACAGTCCTGAGCCTCGGCTGGCATCATCCTGGCCCGCCCAGCCCACCGAGCCCAGGGGCTCACGCCAAACCCCGAGCCCAGAGCCCACGCCAAACCCACGCAGCGCAGCGAGTTTCAGCACCGGTGCTGATGCGCTGGCGCAGGCGGTCGTGCAGCCCACCCCCACGCCACCCCCGCAGCGCACCGTCAGCGGCGCAGCCGGTGCCGCCCACCGCCGGTCGGACCGCTCCCCGACGTCGCCCGGACCACCACGTGCCGCCCATCCTGCTCGGATTCCGGCTCGGTCGCGGCACCGTCGGCGTCTTCGATCTCGTACGAATGCACCCCGTAGCCGGCATCCTCGTGCGTGGGATCGGCGGCAGCCAGCTTGGCCAGCAATCGTTCGCCCTCGATGTCCACGTTGGGCAGCACCCGGCCCAACCACCGGGGCAGGTACCACGCCGACCGCCCGAGCAGCGTCATCACAGCTGGCGTCAACGTCATCCGCACCACGAACGCATCGACCAGCACGCCGATCGCCAGCGCGAAGCCGACCGAGGCGATGATCGTGTCCGGCGCCAGGATGAACCCCGAGAACACCGAGGCCATGATGATGCCCGCCGCCGTCACCACCCGGGATCCTGCGGTGAACCCGGACACCACCGCACGCTTCGCATCCGCGCCGTGCACGTAGGCCTCACGCATGCCAGACACCATGAACACCTGATAGTCCATGGCCAGCCCGAACAGCACGCCGATCATCAGGATCGGCAGGAAGCTGATGATCGGTGCCGGTGTGTCCACCCCGAAGATCCCGCTCAGCCAGCCCCACTGGTACACCGCGACGACGGCGCCGAAGGCCACGCCGATGGAAAGCAGGAAGCCGAGGGCTGCGATCACCGGGACCACGATCGACCGGAAGATCAACAACAGCAGCACAAGAGCAAGCCCGACGACGATCAGCAAATAGATCGGGAGCGCCGCGGCCAGCTTGTCGGAGACGTCGATGGCGGCTGCCGTCAGGCCGGTGACGGCGAGCGTCGCGCCTACCGACTGACCGAGCGACGGCGCCTGGTCCCGCAGGGTGTGCACCAGTTGCTGGGTCGCCTCATCCGACGGCCCGGACCGCGGGACCACCGTGATCAAGCCGAAGGTGCCGTCCTGGCTGACCGCTCCAGGGAGGGCCAGCGCGATGTCCGGGCTCGCCCCCTGCACCGCCTGCGCGGCCGCAGGCAGCGCCTGCGACATCGTGGTCGGGTCGTCGACGGCGACGGTGACCAGCAGCGGTCCGTTGACGCCCGGTCCGAACGAGTTGGTCACCAGGTCGTAGGCCTGCCGCTTGGTGCTGTCCAGCGCAGCCGTGCCGTCGTCCGGCAGACCGAGGTACAGCGACAGCGTCGGAATCGCGATGATGGCCAACCCGAGCACGCCGACGATCAGCACCAGGGTGGGCCGCCGGGTGATCATCCGGATCCAGCGGTTCGGCGAGTGGGCATGATCGATGACACCGTGATGCCCCACAGAGTTCGCCCGTAATTCCGCCGCGGCCGCCCGATCCTTCTTCCGCAGCACCTTCTCACCGGCGAACCCGAGCAGCGCCGGGAGCAGCGTGATCGCGATCAGCACCGCGATCGCCACCGTCCCGGCGGCGGCCAGCCCCATCACGGTCAGGAACGGGATCCCGACCACCGAGAGCCCGGCCAACGCAATCAGCACGGTCAAGCCGGCGAACACCACCGCGGTGCCGGCCGTCCCGTTCGCCCTGGCCACGGACTCCTCGATCGGCATCCCGACCTTCACCTGCGAGCGGTGCCGGGACACGATGAACAGCGCGTAGTCGATGCCGACGGCAAGGCCCAGCATCAGGGCAAGAATCGGTGCGGTGTTGGACATCTCGATCGCGGCCGACGCCCAGAGGATGCCCGCCATGCCGGTCGCGACGCCGATCAGTGCGGTGAGCATCGGCAGACCGGCCGCGACCACCGAGCCGAAGGTGATCAGCAGCACGACCATCGCCACCACCACGCCGATCCCCTCGGTCGACCCGACCGACGGGGCCTGCGCGACCGCACCGCCGCCGAGTTCGATCCGCAGGCCGTCGACCTTGTTGGCGTCGGCGATGCCGGCCAGCTCGGCCTGGGTCGACTCGGGAATCTCGGTGATCTGGCCCTGGAAAAACGCCTGCGCGAAAGCCACGCTCTGGTCCGGCGAGACGGTCCGGCCGGTGGCCGGATCGATGACGTTCGTGACGCCAGGCAGCTGCTTGGTCTGCTGGACGACGGTGGCGATCGCCTGCTGGTACTGAGGTTCGGCAAGGGTGTGACCCTCGGGCGCCGCGAAAACGATCCGGCCGGTGGCATCACCCGCGCCCGGGATCTTCTCACCGAGCTGGTCCAGCGCCGCCTGAGCCGGGGTGCCCGGGATGGTGAACGAGGACGTCATGGTGCCGGAGAACGCGGCCGCCGCTGCGCCCAGTCCCAGCAACAACGCGAGCCAGGCAATCAGCACCGCCCACCGTCGGCGGGTCGCGAAGTGTCCGAGTCGGTACAGCAAGCTGGCCATGGTGGCTCCTGGCATCGGTGATCAGTGAAAGTCGAGCGGTAACAAGAGCGGTGACGACAGCGGTAACGAAAGCGGTGACGAAAGCGGTAACGAAAGGGTCAGGCGGGCGCGTCCGGCCGCCGGCCGGGAAGCGCGGAAAGCTCATCCAGATTGATGATGGAAAAGGCAAGCGCCAGTTGGGCGTCGAAACCCTGCTCACCGCCGGGCTTCCCGCGCAGCAGCCAGTTCTCCAGGACGATCCGGCCGGCGGCGATGCCGTAGGTCGCGAGCATCCGCACCCTGATGTCGTCCGGCGGCAGCGCGAGCCGATCACCGATCGCGTGCGTCAGTTGCTCCGTATTGGCCGCATCGATCGCGCCCACCATCGGCTGCAGTTCGGGCTCGGCGTCGAACAGCAGGGCCAGCCGTTCCCAGCGTTGCGGCAGGCTGGCGGCCACGTGACCGCAGCGAATCGCAGAGGATCGTGCCGAGCGATTCATCGTCGGGCGCGTGCCGGATGGCCTCGATGATGTCGTCCAGCCAACCCTCGCTGACCGCGGCGATGCACTCGGCCTTGCTGGAGAAGTAGTTGGAGAAGGTGCGGCGGGACACCCCGACCCGCTCGGTGATCGCGGCGGTCGTCACGGAGTCGTATCCCTTGGTGAACGCCAGGTCGAGCGCAGCCTCCGCCAGGGCACGGCGGGTCGCGTCTTTCTTGCGTTCCCGCAGGCCGGATTGGCCCGGATGCGTCGGAGTCGGCCGGCCACCGCCCGTGCTGGTCATGACCCAAGCATAGGCAGAATCTTGCTCAATGTGCAATGTTGCCCAATGGGCACCACCCGTTCGATACCGGAGTCGTCTCCGTGAGCGCGCGGCAGGCTGGGGGCCGGATCGAGCCTTAGAGTGGCGGTCATTCAGTGACGTGATCACCCGGTGATCACGACCCGATCGAGCGGCTGGTCAGGACGGTCGGACGGCGGCGTCCCGCCGCAGACGACCAGACGACCCGAGGAGAGTGCTGCGCGATGAAGTTCAACCCCAATGCCCGACTCGACACCTCGCAGGTGCAGGACCGGCGCGGGGGCGGTGGCGGTGGGGGTGGCGGCTTCGGCGGCATTCCCGGCGGCAAGGGGGGTCTGGCCGTTGGCGGCGGCGGACTCGGGCTGATCGCGGTCATCGTGATCGTGTTGATCAGCCAGTTCGCCGGCGGCGGTGCTTCCAGCGGAACCGCGGGGCTGATCGAGGGCGCCTCCGGTAACGCGACCGTCGACAACTCCCAGTTGGCGAACGCCTGCAAGACCGGGGCGGACGCATCGAACAGCGAGGACTGCGCGACGGTCGCGGTGATCAACTCGGTGCAGGACTACTGGACGGATGCCTTCGCTGCCTCGAACGGCACCTATCGCGAGGCCGACACGGTGTTCTTCAGTGGCTCAACGCGCACCGGCTGTGGCACCGGATCGTCCGGCATGGGCCCGTTCTACTGCCCGGCGGATCAGCAGGTGTACATCGACCTGTCGTTCTGGGACGAGCTCCGCTCGACCTTCGGCGCCAACGACGCCCCATTCACCCAGGCCTACGTGCTCGCCCATGAATACGGCCATCACGTGCAGAAACTGCTGGGCACCAGCGACCGGGTGGGCACCGCCACCGGCGCCACTTCGGGATCGGTGCGACTCGAACTGCAGGCCGACTGCTACGCCGGCGTGTGGGCCAAGAACGCAACGACCGTACCCGGCGCGGACGGCCAGGTGCTGATCACCGAGATCACCGACGCCGACCTGGCGAACGCGGTCGACACGGCCGGCAAGATCGGTGACGACTACATCCAGACCAAGGTCGCCAACCGGCGCGTCGACCCTTCGCAGTTCAGCCACGGCACGTCGGCGCAGCGGCAGAAATGGTTCCTCACCGGCTACCGGTCCGGAGACCCGGCCTCCTGCAACACCTTCGACACCAGCAATCTCGGCTGACGTTCACCGCACTCGGCGACGGAGCCGGCCGGCAGCCGATCAGGGCACCGGTGGCACCGGTGGCGCCGGCGCGTCCGGCCGGTCGGCGGCGCCGGACCGATCACCGGACAGCACGATCGCCACGCACACCAGGGCCATCCCGAGCACCTCGAGCGCAGCTGGCCGTTGACCGAGAAACACCGCCCCGACGACGGCCGCCGTCACCGGTAGCAGGGCAAGCAGGATCGCGAACCTCGCCGCGCTCACCCGGCGCAGCACGACCTGCTCGATGACGTACGGGATGACCGAACTCAGCACGGCGATCCCGACGATCGACCAGGCCAGGGACAGCTCGGTGACCACCGGCGCGACCGCACCGATCGCCAGTGGTGAATAGAGCAGCGCGCCCGCGGTCATGCCAACGGCCAGCGAGCTGATGCCGTCGCGGCGCACCGCGATGCGCCGCCCCAGCACGATGTAGCCGGCCCACGCCGCTGCGGACGCGAAGATCGCCACCAGGCCGACCGCGACGTCCGCGGTGAGGCCGCTCTCCAGTTGCACGCCGGCCAGCAGCACCACACCGACCGCGGCAAGCGCGATACCCATCCGGTCGCGCCACCCGTGCCCGGTCACCGCGGCGACCGCGACAGGTCCGATGAACTCGATGGCCACCGCCGTGCCCAGCGGGAGATGGGCGATGGCGACGTAGAACACCACGTTCATCGTGGCGAGCACGATCCCGAAGAGCGCCGACGCGCCGAGCTCCCGGCCGGTCCAGCGCTGCCGCCACGGCCGCCGCCAGATCATCAGCACCGCCGCCGACACCGCCAACCGCCACCAGGCGACCGATGCCGCCGGCAACACCGCGAACAGCCCCACCGCCAGCGCCGCACCGTAGTACTGGGTGCACCCCGACGCGAGAAACAGTGCAGGGGCGGGGATTCGGGCCAGCACGCCCTGCCGGCCCGGCCCAGTTCCGTCGCGGGGCCGGGCGGTCACCGGCGCGCCTGCTGGGCGGTGTGCACGTGTTCCCCTTTCCTGCCGCCATGACCGCAGCCGTGCTGGCGCCCGCGAGAGCCGGAGCCGACCGACGACACGGCCCACCGACGACAAGCAACCGCAGGTGCGACGGCCCGCCGCCACGTCCCGACGCCCGGGCCGCACCCGCCATCATGGTCGACATCGGCCGATAGCTCGCGATGCCACCCGATGCCCCGCGGCTCCGGCAACGCCGGACGCCGGTGGCCGCCCGATCGGGCAGTCGGCCGTGCCCTTTCATCCGCCCGGGAGACCGCGCACTACCCCTCGACGTTTTCTAGCCTGAGGTCTGACGGCTGCCGTTGACCCGGCTCGCCACGGAGAAGACACTGCCGGGAAATTCGGTGCAGGGGCATGGGCGAGAAGAGTCGATGTGAGATCCGGCCGGAGCCCGCCGTGCGAGCTCCACACCCACATCGCGCCCCGACCGCCACCACCGCCGCGGGAGCCCCAACCGCTCGTCCCGCCGATCCGGTCAGCGCCCAGCGCATCGCGGCCCTGCAGCGGGCGGCGGGCAACGGCGCGGTGGCCCGCCTGATCGGGCTGGCGGACTCGTCGCTCCCAGTTCAGCGTCAGCCCGCGCCCCGCACCCTGCCGCCCCGGACCCAGCGGTGGCACACCGAGGAGCCGTACAAGGGCAGGGCCGTCATGCGCCGGACGACCACCATCGAGGCCACCGCCTGGGCCGAGGTCGGCCCGGCCCAGCCGCGGATCAGCTATCGACGCGAGGTCGAACTGCAGACCACCGACGGCATCACGGTCTATCTCGACATCCGCGGAACGGTGCTGCTGCCCGAGGGCACCGCGCTGCCGTCGAGCCCTGACGCGGCGCTGGATATGCCCGGTCTGATGGTGCGCAGCCAACGCACCACCCGGGTCGACGGCGGCGACGTGATCGCGGTCAACGAGTACGCACCACTGGACTTCCCCGCACTGTCCTTCGGCAACATCGCCAAGGCGGTGATGCCCGGCTACGCGCAACTGCCGCTGACCACCGCGCAGCAGGAGACTGCCATCCTCGCGTACCTGCAGACGCTGCCGCGCCGCGCCGCGCCCATGCCCACCGATGCCGACAGCGACCGGAGCACCGCGGGCATCGCCGCCGACATCGGGACGGACTTCCTGCCGATCATCGGCGAACTCAAGGATCTGTACCGGGCGGTGATGGGCACGGACCCGGTCACCGGCGAGAAGCTCAAATGGTGGGAACGGGCGCTGGCCTTCATCGGCGCGATCCCGCTCGTCGGGAAACTGACGAAGGGCTTGAACAAGGCGATCAAGTTCTTCGGCAGGGGGTTCAGCTGGCTGCGCGGGAAGGGCGGCACGCTGATCGCCTGGTTCACCGAGAAGATCGCCCATTGGCGCAATTCGCGGAAGGCCAAGCGGCTGGCCAAGGCCCAGTCGGACGCCAG
Organism: uncultured Actinomycetota bacterium; assembly: GCA_963709895.1. Lineage (GTDB taxonomy): Bacteria > Actinomycetota > Actinomycetes > Mycobacteriales > Nakamurellaceae > Nakamurella. Next base: position 128,184 of record CAVPYD010000036.1, read on the forward strand.
GCGGCTGGCCTCGGCGGAGGGGGAACTCAAGCGCCTGGCGGAGGCCGAGCGGCTGGCGAGGGTCGCCGCGCCGACGCTGGCCGAGGTCCAGAAGCTGGTGCCGGCCGGGACGGACTGGATGCACTGGGGAGTCGATATCTTCGGCCAGGGGCCGGCGCAGGCGTTGGAACGCATCGGGACTCGCTCCGCCGCGCAGTTGGAGGCGATCGGGGTCAACCGACACGTCGCCCAGGCGCTGCGGAATTTCTACGCGGCCATGCCGGCGATCAAGGGCGGCGCCACCCGGGTCAACCGGATCGCGTTGCTGGATCACATCATCGGCCTGTTCTGAATCGGACACACCCCGAGACCGCCCCTCGAGCAACCACTTTCGGCCCTACGAAGGCCCGAGCGAGGGCCGGAACTGGCGGCTCGATTGCGCAGCCGTGGTCGGCTCACAGGCCGAAATAGCCCCGGCACGCCGCGAACCCGGCGATCTGCACGTCCCAACCCGGGCGCCGGAAATCGTTGGGCGACAACGTCAATCGTTGCTCGACCGCTCGCTCGCCCGGCCTTCGCTGCCACACAGCGGTGCCGTTCGGGCGATACCCGAGTTTCTCCGACACCCGAAGGGATGCGGAGTTGTCGGTGAACGCGCCGCTGTCCGCCCGCTCGGCTCGCAGGTGGTCGAACGCGAATTGCACCACCGCGGAACGCATCTCGGCGCCGATGCCGACGCCCTGGTGCGCCGCGCCGAGCCAGGAGCCGGTCGACACCCTCCTGGTGACGGCGAAGTCCGTGCTCATCAGGTCCTGCATGCCCACCAGCACGCCGCGCATTCGGACGACGAACGGCACCGACCATTTCGCCGGTGTGTTGGACCCACGCGAGGTCCAGTAGTAGCGCAGGGTGTTCGCGATCAGCTCATCCCTGGGCGCGTCCGTCCAGGGCATCGCGAACGGCATGCGGCTCGACTCGTGAATCCCCGAGAGGATCACATCCAACGTCTCCACCAGGTCGTCGTCGCACATCGGGGTGAGGACGAGCCGGGGGGTAGCCAGGCGCAGACCGAACACCGGCCAGTACTCGGCCAGCGCGCGTCCCGGTGGGGTCATGGGCAGTACCTTGCCCGCCACCGGGAAATCGGACAACCGGCGACCGCGTGGTCAGACCCACTCGGCCCGCCGATCGGCGCGCTGACCAACACCGGACGAACACCAGGCGCTCACCCAGACGAACACCCGACGAACCCCGCCCGGACGCCGTCTGGAGTCGGCAACACGGCGCTGGCCAGGGCCGACCGGCGCCGCCCCGCTACCCTCGGGGCCATGTGGGCGGTGACGATCGACGAGCCGGGGGCCCCAGCTGTGCTGGGCTGGTCCGAGGTCGACGACCCCGTTCCGGGACCCGGCGAGGTACTGCTGGAGGTCACCGCGGCGGCCGTCAACCGGGCGGACCTGCTGCAGGCGGCCGGGCACTACCCGGCCCCGCCGGGCGCGTCGTCGATCCTTGGCATGGAGTGCTCCGGCACCATCCGTGAGCTCGGTCGCGGGGTCACCGGGTGGCAGGTCGGTGACGAGGTCTGCGCGCTGCTGGCCGGCGGCGGCTACGCCGAGCGGGTCAGCGTCCCGGCGGTGCAGCTGCTGCCGGTGCCCCCCGGCGTCACGCTGCTGCAGGCCGCGGCGCTCCCCGAGGCGGCCTGCACGGTCTGGTCGAATCTCGTCCTCACCGTGGGCCTGCGAAGCGGACAGACGATCCTGATCCACGGCGGCGCCTCCGGCATCGGCACCATGGCCATCCAGGTGGCCAGAGCGCTCGGTGCGATCGTCGCGGTCACCGCGTCCCGACAGCCCGCGCTGCAGGCCTGCCACGACCTCGGTGCGCAGATCCTGATCAACTACAGCAAGGACGACTTCGTGGCGAAGCTGGCCGCGGCCACCGACGGCCGCGGCGCCGACGTGATCCTCGACGTGGTCGGCGCGAAGTACTTGGCGCGCAACATCTCCGCGTTGGCCGACGGTGGTCGGCTGGTCGTCATCGGAATGCAGGGTGGTACCAAGGCCGAGCTCGACCTGAACTCCCTGCTGCGCCGCCGGCTGGGCGTGATCGCCACCGCGCTGCGCTCCAGGCCGGTCACCGGCCCCGGTTCCAAGGCCGAGGTGGTCACCGCCGTCACCGAGCACCTCTGGCCGCTGATCGCGGCCGGCACCGTCCGCCCGGTGATCGATACCGTTGTCGACATGGCCGACGCCGGTGCCGCGCATCGGCGGATCAGCGAGGGTGGGCACGTGGGCAAGGTCGTCCTGCGGGCGCCGACCCGCGCCGGCTGACGCTCCGGCACCCGGGCAGCCGAGATCGCGCCACCCGTCGTGCGGATCGAGCAGCCCACCACCAAAGAGATCAGCAACGACAGCGATGAGGGAGATATGAGCGAATCCGACAGTCACCGGGTCCTGGTGATCGGTTCCGACGGGCAGCCCGTCGGCTATGCCGAGGTACCCGCGCAGCTGAGCCCCGGAAGCGAGGAGGGCGGCACCGGCGGCGGCGAGGACGGGCAGATCGACCCGGCGGAAGCCATCGGCGAGCCCGCCAAGGTGATGCGTATCGGCACCATGATCAAGCAGCTGCTGGAGGAGGTGCGGGCCGCACCGCTGGACGAGGCGAGCCGTGCCCGGTTGCGCGATGTACACCAGCGGTCCATCAAGGAGCTGGAATCCGGGCTGACCCCCGAGCTTCGCGACGAGCTCGAACGGCTGACGCTGCCGTTCACCGAGGACTCGATCCCGTCCGAGGGCGAGCTGCGGATCGCCCAGGCACAGCTGGTCGGCTGGCTGGAAGGGGTCTTCCACGGCCTGCAGACCGCGCTGGTCGCCCAGCAGATGGCCGCACGCATGCAGTTGGAACAGATGCGCAGGGGCGCGCTGCCGCCCGGCCACTCACCCGGCGACGCGCAGGGCAGCGGGCTCGGCGGCGGGCACTCCGGGACCGGCCAGTACCTGTAGGACCCAGGGCTGGGCACACACCCGGCGCCCCAGCCGCCGACCTGCAGCGCCTGGACGGCCTGCGGAACGTGGATCGGTGCAGGTCGGGCACGGCTGCGGCCGGGCGACGAGCCGCTGGACGTTACCACTCCGTGACCCAACTCACGGCCGTTCCGGCCGGTGGGCGGCCATACTCGGGACCTTCGACCCGGGTGTTCAACGGAGCGTCTCCCTACCGTTAATGGTGACCCGACAACCTTGTCGGGTCACCCTTCACATCGGGAGAACCCCATGTCCGCGCCCACCGCCATTCGGAGCGCCGAAACCGCTACCGACTCCGATGGACCTGTCGTCCAGTCGCGACCCCCACCAATGGATCGCACCCCACCGCACCGCTTGATTCCGCAGTATCTGATTCCGCAGTAACAGACACCGCACGGGTCATCGACCCGCTGGTCGCCAACGCGCTCACCGCGCTGAAGGCCTTTCACGAGCTGGACCAGGAACAGATCGACTACATCGTCAAGAAGGCCACCGTCGCCGCGCTCGATCAGCACGGCCAGCTCGCCCAGGCCGCCATCGCCGAGACCGGCCGCGGCGTCTTCGAGGACAAGGCCGTCAAGAACATCTTCGTCTGCGAGCACGTCACGCACTCCATGCAGTACCTCAAGACCGTCGGCGTGATCAGCAGCGACGAGATCTCCGGGATCACCGAGATCGCCGAGCCGGTCGGGGTGATCTGCGGGATCACCCCCGTCACCAACCCGACATCGACGGCCATCTTCAAGAGCCTGATCTCGCTGAAGACCCGCAACCCGATCGTCTTCGCCTTCCACCCGTCGGCCCAGCAGTCCTCCGCGCTGGCCGCGCAGGTCGTCCGCGACGCCGCGATCGCGGCCGGCGCGCCCGAGCACTGCATCCAGTGGGTGGACAAGCCATCGATCGCGATGACCGATGCCCTGATGAATCACCCCGACGTCGCGCTGATCCTGGCCACCGGCGGCAACGCCATGGTCAAGGCCGCGTACTCCTGCGGCAAGCCCGCCCTCGGCGTCGGCGCCGGCAACGTGCCGGCGTTCATCGAGCGCACCGCCAAGCTCAAGCGCGCCGTCAACGACGTGGTCGCCTCGAAGTCCTTCGACAACGGGATGATCTGCGCCTCCGAGCAGGCCGTCATCCTCGACGAGCCGATCTACGAAGCGGCCATGGCCGAGTTCGCCACGCTGCACGCCTACCGCTGCAACCCGACCGAGAAGGCCGCGCTCGAGCGGCTGATCTTCGGCGCGGAAGCCGCCGACGGTGTCGCGTGCTCCGGAGCCAAGCTCAACCCCGCCGTCGTGGGCCAGAGCCCGGTGTGGATCGCCGAGCAGGCCGGTTTCACCGTGCCGGAAGAGACCTCGATCATCCTGGTCGAGGTGCCCTCCGTCGGCCGGCACGAGCCGCTGACCCGGGAGAAGCTCTGCCCGGTGCTCGCCGTGCTGCGCGCCGCGGATGCCGACGCCGGCATCGACCTGGCCGAGCAGATGGTCGAGCTCGACGGGCTTGGCCACAGCGCCGCCATCCACACCGAGAACGAGGAACTGGCGATCGAATTCGGCCGCCGGGTGCAGGCGGTCCGGATCATCCGCGACTCCCCCACCTCCATGGGCGGCATCGGTGACGTGTACAACGCGTTCGTCCCGTCGCTCACCCTGTCCTGCGGCTCCTACGGGCGGAACTCGGTGTCCGGCAACGTATCCGCCATCAACCTGATCAACATCAAGCGGGTCGGCCGGCGCAACAACAACTTGCAGTGGTTCAAGGTGCCGAGCAAGACCTACTTCGAGCCGAACGCGATCCGTTACCTGGTCGACATGGAAGACGTCAACCGGGTGACGATCGTGACCGACGAGACGATGACCCGCCTCGGGTTCGTCGACAAGATCATCGACGTGCTCGGCCGCCGGCAGAAGTCCGTCGCGCTGCAGATCATCGACAGCGTGGAGCCGGAGCCGAGCACCGGCACCGTGTACCGCGGCGCCGACCTGATGCGCGGCTTCAAGCCGGACACGATCATCGCCCTCGGTGGCGGGTCGCCGATGGACGCCGCCAAGGTGATGTGGCTGCTCTACGAGCACCCCGAGGTCAATTTCTCCGACCTGAAGGAGAAGTTCTTCGACATCCGCAAGCGGGCGTTCCGGTTCCCGACGCTGGGCAACCTGGCGCAACTGGTCTGCATCCCGACCACCTCGGGCACGGGCGCGGAGGTGACGCCGTTCGCGGTGATCACCGATCCGGCCTCCGGCAAGAAGTACCCGCTGGCGGACTACGCGCTGACCCCGACCGTGGCGATCATCGACCCGGTGCTGACCGGCGGCATGCCGAAGTCGCTCGCCGCCGATTCCGGCTTCGACGCGCTCACCCACGCCACCGAGGCGTTCGTGTCCGTCTATGCCAACGACTTCACCGACGGCATGGCGCTGCACGCGATCCGGCTGATCTTCGACAACCTGGCCGTCTCGGTCAACGGTGTCCCCGGCGCCACCGACACCGTCAAGGCGCGGGAGAAGATGCACAACGCCGGGACGATCGCCGGGATGGCGTTCGGCAACGCGTTCCTGGGCATCGTGCACGCGATGGCGCACACCATCGGCGCGAAGTTCCACCTGGTGCACGGCCGCACCAACGCGACCCTGCTGCCGGCCGTGATCCGTTACAACGGAACGGTTCCCACGAAGCTGACCAGCTGGCCCAAGTACGAGCACTACGTCGCACCCGAGCGTTTCCAGCAGATCGCGGCGACCCTCGGGCTGCCGGCATCCACCCCCGCCGAGGGCGTCGAGTCGTACGCGGTGGCCATCGAGAGCCTGCGCGCCAAGGTCGGCATCCCGGCCTCGTTCGCGGCCCAGGGCGTCGACGAGCAGGACTTCATCGGCCGGCTCGACGAGCTGGCGATGGGTGCCTACCGCGACCAGTGCGCGCCGGCCAACCCCCGGATGCCGATGCTCGCGGACATGAAGGACCTGATGGTCGCGTCGTACTACGGGATTTCCTTCCAGGAAGCCAAGCAGCGGACAAATGCCCCGATCCCGACCGCGGTCGTCGAAACGACGCCGGAACTGGAGCCGTCCGTGGTGTAGATCTCCGGCAATTCGGGACCTTCGCCCCGTCCGCTCCCGGCGGTTGATCAATACCGTCGGGAGCAGTCGGCCTACCCAGCCGTGCCACAAAGCACCGAAGCACAGACCGGCCCACCGGCCAGCCACAAGGAGTGGAAATGACCATCGCAGCCCATCCCCGCAACGCCGATACCCCCGGCAGCGAACCCGACCGGACGACCGACGCGTGGCGGGGCTTCGTCTCCGGCCCGTGGCAGGACGAGATCAACGTCCGCGACTTCATCCAGCGCAACTACACCCCGTACCTCGGGGACGCAGCCGTTCCTGCAGGGCGCGACCGACCGGACCACCGCCATCTGGGCCAAGCTGACCGCGATGTTCCCGGTCGAGCGCGAACGCGGCATCTACGACGTGGACGCCAAGACCCCGTCCAGCATCACCGCGCACAAGCCCGGCTACATCGACAAGGACAACGAGCTGATCGTCGGCCTGCAGACGGATGCGCCGCTCAAGCGCGCCATCGTCCCCAACGGCGGCTGGCGGATGGTCGAGGACGCGCTCAAGACCTACGGCTACGAGCCGGACCCGACGGTGAAGGAGATCTTCACCAAGTACCGCAAGACCCACAACCAGGGCGTGTTCGACGTCTACCCGCCGAACGTGCGCGCCGCCCGCAGCTCGCACATCATCACCGGGCTGCCCGATGCCTACGGCCGCGGCCGGATCATCGGCGACTACCGCCGGGTCGCGCTGTACGGCGTCGACGCGCTGATCGAGGCCAAGAAGATCGACCGCATCGACCTGGACATGCAGCGGTCCATCGAGGACGTGGTGCGTGACCGCGAGGAGAACACCGAGCAGATCCGCGCGCTGACCGAGCTCAAGCAGATGGCGGCCAGCTACGGCTTCGACATCTCCCGGCCGGCCGCCACCGCGCAGGAAGCCCTGCAGTGGCTGTACTTCGCCTACCTGGGCGCGGTCAAGGAGCAGAACGGCGCGGCCATGTCGCTGGGCCGGACCTCCACCTTCCTCGACGTGTTCATCCAGCGCGATCTGGCCGACGGCGTCATCACCGAGACGCAGGCGCAGGAATTCGTCGACGACCTGGTGATCAAGCTGCGCATCGTGCGGTTCCTGCGCACCCCCGAGTACGACAGCCTGTTCTCCGGCGACCCGACCTGGGTCACCGAGTCCATCGGCGGGATGGGCGAGGACGGCCGTTCGCTGGTCACCAAGACCTCCTTCCGGATGCTGCAGACCCTGTACAACCTCGGCCCCGCACCGGAGCCGAACCTGACCGTGCTGTGGAGCGACAAGCTCCCGGAGGGGTTCAAGAACTTCTGCGCGCGGGTCACCATCGACACCTCGGCCATCCAGTACGAGTCCGATGCGCTGATCCGCGACTCCTGGGGCGACGACGCGGCGATCGCCTGCTGCGTCTCCGCCATGCGGGTCGGCAAGCAGATGCAGTTCTTCGGCGCCCGGGTCAACCTGGCCAAGACCCTGCTGTACGCGATCAACGGCGGCCGCGACGAGGTCAGCGGCAAGCAGATCGCTCCGGTCGCCCCGCCGGCCGCCGGTGAGGTCCTCGACTACGACGACGTCGCCGCCAAGTTCGACAAGATGATGGACTGGCTCGCCGAGACCTACGTCGACGCGCTGAACTGCGTGCACTACATGCACGACAAGTACGCCTACGAGCGCATCGAGATGGCCCTGCACGACAAGACCATCCTGCGCACCCTGGCCTGCGGCATCGCCGGCCTCTCCGTGGTGGCCGACTCGCTGTCGGCGATCAAGTACGCGACGGTGCGTCCCGTCCGTGACGAGACCGGCCTGGTGGTCGACTACCTGGTCGAGGGCGAGTACCCGAGCTACGGCAACGACGACGACAAGGTCGACGACATCGCCGTCGGCATCGTCGGCGCGTTCATGGAGAAGATCCGCCGGCAGCCGACCTACCGCGGCGCGGTGCACACCCAGTCGGTGCTGACCATCACGTCCAACGTGGTGTACGGCAAGAAGACCGGCAACACCCCCGACGGCCGCCGCGCCGGCGAGCCGTTCGCCCCGGGTGCCAACCCGATGAACGGCCGCGACACCCACGGCATGCTGGCCAGCGCGCTCAGCGTGGCGAAACTGCCGTACGACGAGTCCGAGGACGGAATCTCGCTCACCGCAACGGTTGTCCCGTCCGGTCTCGGCCGCACGGCGGAGGAGCGGGCGCAGAACCTGGTCGGCCTGCTGGATGCCTACGTCGTGTCGCACGGCTTCCACATGAACGTCAACGTGCTGAACAAGGAAACTCTCGAGGATGCGATGGAGCATCCGGAGAACTACCCGCAGCTGACCATCCGGGTGTCCGGGTACGCGGTCAACTTCGTCAGGTTGACCCGGGAACAGCAGCTCGACGTGCTGTCCCGGACCTTCCACGGCGGCCTGTAATCCGGCGACGGCTGACCTCGGCACCGGTGCCGGGGTCAGCCGATCCGCCCTTCGTGAATTGCCTTGCAGTGCTTGTCAGTGCTTCGTCGGTACTTTGGCGGTGCTGTCAAAAGCCCCGCGACGCACGCCACATTCGCCTTTCGCCCCATTTCTTGTCAGGAGCCGACAATGCCCGCCATCACGCTGGAGATGCCGCCCATCGGGCGTCACCAGCACGACGAGCAACGGCACGCGCGCCTGCATGCGGTGCGCGACGGCGACCTGGGCAGCGTGCATTCCTGGGAGCTGGTCACCGCGGTCGACGGGCCGGGCACCCGGCTGACCTACTTCCTGTCCGGCTGCGCGCTGCGCTGCCTGTACTGCCAGAACCCGGACACCTGGCGGTTGCCCGACGGCATTCCCACCGCGCTCAGCGAGGTGACCGACCGGATCGATCACTATGCGCCGGTGCTCAAGGCCACCCACGGCGGTGTGACGCTGTCCGGCGGCGAACCGCTGCTGCAGCACACCTTCGCCGGGAGGATCTTCCGGCACTGCCAGTCGATCGGGCTGCACACCGCGCTGGACACCTCCGGGTTCCTGGGCGCGCGGGTCGACGACGCCTTCCTCGACGACGTCAACCTGGTGCTGCTGGACGTGAAATCCGGGATCCCGGAGACCTACAAGAAGGTGACCGGCCGAGAACTGGCCCCCACCTTGGCCTTCGGCCGGCGGCTGGCCGAGCGCGGCACCCCGATCTGGATCCGCTACGTGCTGGTCCCGGACCTCACCGATGCGGTCGACAACGTTGACGCGGTCGCGGACTACGTGCAGTCACTGCAGTCGTTGGGCAAGGGCGGGGCCGTCGAACGGGTCGAGATCCTGCCGTTCCACCAGATGGGCACCTCGAAGTGGAAGGCCATCGGCGAGCCCTACCCGTTGGAGAACACCAAGCCGCCCAGCAAGAAACTGCTCGAGCGGGTGCGCGGGCAATTCCGGGCGCGCGAGCTGACGGTCTTCTGACGGCTCCTGGCGCTCGGAAACGGCTCCGAGCGGCTCGGCTCCGGGAGGGTCTTGGAAGCTCCTGAACGCGCCCGAAGGCGCCTGAAGGGCTCTGAACGGCTCAGTTGGATTCGGCGAGGGCCCGGAACTCGTCCTCCCACATCGCGAAATCGACTTCGCTTTCCCAGGCCGCGAAATCCTCGGTGGCTTCGCTGACGGCGACCTTCTGGCGTTCGTTCATGGCTCCCCCTCGGTGACGTGCGTGGATATCAAATGCAGGCGAACCGGTCGCTGCTGCGGATCACGGTCAGTTCCGAGATGCAGTGGGTCGTGTTGGGCCCACCGCCCTCCCAGCCCACCTCGACCATGTAGCGCCCGTCACGGGTGAAACGGAACCACGGCCGGCCGACCCGCGAACCCAGCCGGACCAGGTCGCTGTACCGGACCTCGGTTCGCAGGCTGGCTCCGGCGTGGTGGCCGGCGGTGCGACGCCACCTCGCGCCCGGCGCGCCCTGACGACTCCTGTCGGATTGCCGGGCTGGACATGTGCGCCATGTCAGTCCCCTCCCCCTGGTAGGCGATCCTGCTTACTCCATCCTCGATCGGCCCGCCACCGGCGGTCAGGGGCGGCCGACCCCAATACGGAGCGCGGCATTCGGGACGGATCCGTGCCGATGGTCAAGTCCGTGACCGCGACAGCCCCTGCCCTTGCCGGGTCAAAGGCCTGCCGCGACCGCCGAACGTCACAAGGCGCGTTCGTGGTCCCGGTCGTCGGCGACGGATGCGGCCACGGCGTTGCGCAGTCGCCACGGCGACGTCGGTGGCGGGACCGGCCCCCGCCAGTCCGTCCGCTGGCGGACTCAGGTACAGCCACCCGACCCGCCAGCAGCGGTGTGCTCTCGTCCCACCGCGTCCCGCTGGCGGCGTCGGCCCGCCGCCGGGCGATCCCCGAGAGGGTCTCCAGTACAACGCGGTTGGCCAGCATGGCCGTCACATCCGCCTGGTCGTACGGCGGCGCCACCTCGACGATCTCCATGCCCACCAGGTTGGCCTCGCGGCCGATCCTGCGGACCGCGTCCAGGAGTTCCCGGCCGGTCAGCCCGCCTGGCTCCGGGGTGCCAGTGCCAGGCGCCAGTCCGGGGTCGACCACGTCGATGTCGACGGACAGGAACACCCCGTCGGTGTCGTCACCCGCGATCGCCAGCGCCTCGGTGATCACCGCGTCCAGGCCGCGGCGCTGGATCTCGGCCATCTCGTAACCGCGCATGCCGCGCTCGGCCATCCACAACAGTTCCGGCGGCTCCGGCCAGTAGCCGCGCAGGCCGATCTGCAGGAAGCGATCACCGCGGACCGCGCCCGACTCGATCACCCTGCGCATCGGCAGGCCGTGCCCGTACAGCGAGCCGAACTGGATGTCGCCGGTGTCGGCATGCGCGTCGAAATGCACCACCGAGATCCGGCCGTAGCCGAAATGCTCTGCCAGGCCGGTGATGTCGGGTTGGGCAACGGTGTGGTCGCCGCCCAGCACGACCGGGATCTTGCCGGCCGCCGCGAGCTGGGTGATCACGTCCTGCAGGTTCCGCAGCGCCCGCACGGTCTCGGTGGGCGCCATCTCGACGTCACCGGCATCCACCACACCCAGATCGAGCAGCGGGTCGACCCGCAGGGACAGATGCGGCCGGGACCCGGTGTGCTCCGAGTAGTCGCAGATCCGCAGCGCCATCGGGCCCATCCGGGCGCCCGACCGGTAGGAGGTGCCGGAATCGTAGGGAGCGCCGACGATCACCGCCGAGGCGTCCGCGTAACTCGCCGGATCGGACAGATCGCAGCGCGGCACCCCGGTGAACGTGACGTCCGGGCCGTACATGGCGCCGTATCTGCTCATGCGCTGATTGTGCACCTGTCCGGCGACCGTTTCGAGGCACCTATCCGACGGATTTCGTCGTCGAAGGGGTACTTTTCAACGGATCCGCTTGCACAGACGGCTACCTGCTTGTCATCATGGCCAAATGTCCACCCGATCGATCGCTCGCCCCGACGGCGTCCGCGACCCCGGCTCCGGCAATGACATCGGGACGGGTGCCGGCTCCCGGCTCCGGGTCCGGGAGACGCCGCCGCCATTGGACGACGTCTCGAAGAAGATCATCGAACAACTGCAGGAGGACGGCCGTCGACCGTACGCGGCGATCGGCGCGGCCGTCGGGCTGTCCGAAGCGGCCGTGCGGCAACGCGTTCAGCGACTGGTCCGGGCCGGCGTCGTGCAGATCGTCGCGGTCACCGATCCGCTCCGGGTCGGTTTCACCCGTCAGGCCATGATCGGCATCCGGGTCGACGGCCCGTTGGATCCCGTGCTGCACACCCTGCGCGAGCTTGACGAGGTCGCCTACCTGGTGATCACCGCCGGGTCGTTCGACGTGCTCGCCGAAGTGGTCTGCGAGGACGACCAGCACCTGCTGTACCTGCTGAACGAGCACATCCGGCCGATCCACGGTGTGCGCTCCACCGAAACCTTTGTCTACCTCGAACTGTCCAAGCAGACCTACACCTGGGGAACCCGATGACCACCACCCTGCCGCCCGCCTCGACCGTCACCGACAGCGCACCCGCCGCCGGCGGCGCATCGGGCCGCGACCATGCGGCCGACCACCTGTGGATGCATTTCACCAGGATGTCGACCTACGACGACCAGCCGGTCCCGGTCATCGAGCGGGGCGAGGGCGCCTACATCTGGGACAGCAACGGCAAGCGTTATCTGGACGCGCTGTCCGGGTTGTTCGTCGTGCAGGCCGGCCACGGGCGTGAGGAGCTGGCCAGGGCGGCGTACGAGCAGGCCAGGAAGCTGGCGTTCTTCCCCATCTGGTCCTATGCCCACCCGGCCGCGATCGAACTCGCCGACCGGCTGGCCGCAGCGGCACCCGGGGACCTGAACAAGGTCTTCTTCTCCTCGGGCGGCGGCGAGGCGGTGGAGACGGCGTGGAAGCTGGCCAAGCAGTACTTCAAGCTGACCGGGAAGCCCGGCAAGTACAAGGTGATCAGCCGCGCGATCGCCTACCACGGGACCACTCAGGGCGCGTTGTCGATCACCGGGGTGCCGCCGTTCAAGCACGCGTTCGAGCCGCTGGTGCCGGGGTCGGTGCCGGGTGCCCAACACGAACTTCTACCGTGCGCCGGAACTGGTCGCGCACGACGAGAAGGTCTTCGGCCGGTGGGCCGCCGATCAGGTCGAAGAGGCGATCCTGATGGAGGGCGCCGACTCGGTCGCCGCGGTGTTCGTGGAGCCGGTGCAGAACGCCGGCGGCTGCTTCCCGCCGCCGCCGGGATACTTCGAGCGGCTCCGCGAGATCTGTGACACGCACGACGTCCTGCTCGTCTCCGACGAGGTGATCTGCGCGTACGGCCGGCTCGGCACGATGTTCGGCGCGCAGAAATTCGGCTACCAACCGGACATCATCACCTCCGCCAAGGGCCTCACGTCGGGCTATTCCCCGCTCGGCGCGACCCTCATCTCCGATCGGATCTTCGAGCCTTTCAGCAAGGGCACCACCACGTTCCCGCACGGGTACACCTTCGGCGGGCACCCGGTTTCCTGTGCGGTCGCACTGGCCAACCTGGACATCTTCGAATCCGAGGACCTGCTGGGCAACGTGCTGCGCAACGAGAATGCGCTCCGCACGACGCTGGAGCGGCTCAAGGATCTGCCGATCGTCGGCGACGTCCGCGGCGACGGGTACTTCTTCGGCATCGAGATGGTCAAGGACCAGGCCACCAAGGCGACGTTCAACAAGTCCGAGAGCGAGCGGGTGCTCAGGGGTTTCGTGTCCAACGCGCTGTTCGATCGCGGTCTGTACTGCCGGGCGGACGACCGCGGCGACACCGTGGTGCAGGTGGCGCCCCCGCTGATCTGCGGCCAGCGGGAATTCGACGAGATGGAATCCATTCTGCGGTCGGTGTTCTCGGACGCCTGGGCGCTGCTGTAGGCGCTTTGTCGTGCGCGGCGGCCGACTGGCGGGCCGCTCGGCGACGTTTGCGATCGCGGCGGGCGTCATGCCATGCTGGCCGCAGCGAGGCCCCTTCCGGTTCGGACGCGCCCGACCTGTCACCGGAAGGCATGCCACGTGTCTGAGCACCCCGACGAACGCAGCCCGCAGGACGAGGTGCCGTTCAGCACCATCATCAGCCCCCGCGGAATCCCGGTGGATCAATTGGTGTCGGTGCTGCAGAAGGACATCCGCCGCAGCAACGTTGACAACGCAGTGCTGGCCGCTCACGAGATGCTCTCGACCTCAGCGGAGGTCGCCGCGCAACTATCCCAGCTGCATTCACACGAAGGCCGGTCGGGAGGTGGGACGAGGACTGCGGCACTGGTGGGAGAACGGCGCCAGGGTCAACGACGAACTGGACACGGCCGACCACTCCTACCGGGATGTGTCGGTCGCCCGGAGCCTCGTTCCTGCCGACTGAAGACGAACGCTCGGCGTCCGGGGATCGAGTCGGGACCTTTGCGGCATTGCGCCGATGTTTCGCGTTCCTGACGGGACCAAATCCGCGGAAGGCGCAGGCATCCGACGGGGTCTTGCAGGGGTTGTCGCTGGCGAGACAGGACCGTCGCCCCTGAAACCTTTGTCAGGACAACGGGATGATGACATCAGGATCACCAGCCGACCGGGACGATCGCTTGCCAGAGGGGCCCTGCGACACCCGATCAGCGGTGCCTCACACACCGAAAGAAGATGCTGAAATGACGACAACAGGCAAGGACAGCGACCCCCGGTTTCGTCCCTTCGTTTGAGCGGAATTTCCATCCGAAATCGCGCCGCTACACCCCGCGGCCGACGCACTACGTCATCTCCACCGCGGAACCCGAATGGTTCCCGGTCGTCGCGAAATGAAGAAATCCTTCCGGATGCCACTGCGCGTCGCCGACTCGGATTTGATCTGTACCCGATGATGCCCAGCTCTCTGGACTAACCGGAAAAATCGGACATCCCCAAACCACCGTCACGACCCCGCTGTGACTACACTGGGTGAAGGACCGCCTGACTGAGAGTGAGCTCGAGGTCGTTGCCCTGTCACGAGACAGGGGTGACTGGGCGGGCTGAGGGAAGAACTCCGGTCACCGTCGAAGACCTGAGTCCGCTGGGCTTCGCGATGTCGCCGAGGATGGTCGGCCGATCCGCCGACGAAGCCCATTCCGTCGATGCGGTGCTGTACCTACAAGGGGGAGCCGTGACCAGTCTCCGGGTGTTCGTCGTCGATGACCACGAGGTCGTCCGGCGTGGAGTGATCGACCTGCTGAACGACGCCGACGGCATCGCCGTCGTGGGCCAGGCATCGACCGTGGCACAGGCTCTGGCTCGCGTGCCGACCCTGCTCCCGGACGTCGCCGTGCTGGACGTGCGATTGCCGGACGGGAGCGGCGTCGAATTGTGTCGGGAATTGCGGTCTCAACGTCCCGAATTGCAATGTCTGATGCTCACCTCATTTCCCGCCGAGCAAGCGATGATGGATGCGTTCCTGGCCGGCGCAGCGGGATTTGTGATCAAGGACATCACCGGTCTCGATCTGGTTGCCGCTGTCCGCACAGTGGGCTCGGGCCGCTCTCTGCTGGACCCACGCGCGGCCGCCGTCGTGCTGAACAGGTTGCGATCGGCGTCGCCCGCGGCCGGCCCGTTGGCCGCGCTGACCGAACATGAACGCACCACACTCGACCTGATCGGTGAGGGTCTGAGCAACCGGCAGATCGCCGCGCGGATGTTCGTGGCGGAGAAGACGGTCAAGAACTACGTGTCCCACGTGCTGTCGAAATTGGGAATGGCAAGCCGCACCCAGGTGGCGGTGCTGGCCACCCAGGTCCGCGACAGCGAATCCAGAGGGCGCCGGGACTGACCGCAGGGTCTAACAACAGTGGTGCGGTCCAGATCAGCTGGGTACGGCGGTCGTCACCGTTGCACACGCTGAACGCTCTTCAGACGTTCCGCGGTCGTCGCAGCGATGAATGCGCCGCGGCCGACCCGCCGCTATCCCGGGTGCCGCCAGAAACGCGGCACCGGGTGGATGGCAGGCTGACCCGGTGAGCGGTGAACGGAACGTCCTCGGCGGGGAACTGGAACCGTGCGGCATCGATCCGGTGACCGGCTTCTACCGGGACGGCCGGTGCGCCACCGGACCCGAGGACCTCGGCCGTCATGTGGTGTGCGCTGTCGTCACCGCCGATTTTCTGGCCTATCAGCGCGAGGTCGGCAACGACCTGACCACTCCTCGACCGGAGTTCCAGTTCCCCGGACTGGTTCCCGGCGACCGCTGGTGCGTCGTGGGTGATCGCTGGCGGCAGGCGTTCGAGGACGGTCGCGCCGCGCCCGTGGTGCTGGCCGCCACCCACGAGCGCGCACTCGAGATCATCCCCCTGGAGGCGCTGCGCCGGCATGCGGTCGACGTGCCACCCGACGCGAGTTCCCTCGGCTGATCGGGCGGCATTCCGCACCGGCGTCACCAGCGGGGGACAACGTTTGCTCACGCTGCGATGATGTCGGCACGTCCGGATGGACGATCCCGCCTTCTTCTCGCCAGGAGGACCCAGCATGGCCACTCTCACCGAGCACGAGCAGAACAGCATCGACCAGGCGAACGCCTCCGGGCTGACCCCCGTCGTGTTCATCCACGGGCTGTGGCTGCTGCCGAGCAGTTGGGACCGCTGGCGGGCGCTGTTCGAGGAGGCCGGCTACAGCACCATCGCGCCCGGGCTGGCCCGACGATCCCGAGACTGTCCAGCAGGCCAAGGAACACCCAGAAGCGTTCGCGCACAAGACTGTCGGCCAGGTCGCCGACCACTTCGAGGAAGCGGCCAGGGCGCTCACCAAGAAGCCCGCGGTGATCGGGCACTCCTTCGGTGGGCTGCTGACCCAGATCGTCGCCGGCCGAGGCTGCGCCGCCGCCGCTGTGGCCATCGACCCGGCGCCGTTCCGCGGGGTGCTGCCGCTCCCCATCTCGGCACTGAAATCGTCATCCGCGGTATTGACCAACCCCGCGAATTACAACCGGGCGGTACCGCTCACCTACGAGCAATTCCGGTTCGCCTTCGCCAACGCCGTCGATGAGGACGAGGCCAAGGAGTTGTACGACACCTACGCCGTCCCGGCCCCCGGGGCGCCGCTGTTCCAGGCGGCGACGGCGAACCTGAACCCGTGGACCGAGGCGAAGGTCAACAGCAAGAACCCCGAACGCGGCCCGCTGCTGATCATCTCGGGCGAGAAGGACAACACCGTGCCCTGGGCGATCGCCAACGCCTCGTTCAAGCGGCAGCGGCGCAACGAGGGCGTCACCGAGATCAAGGAGATTCCCGGCCGTGGGCACGCGCTGACCATCGACAGCGGCTGGCGCGAGGTCGCCGACACCGCAATGGCTTTCGTCAAGCGATTCACCTGATCGGGCGCCCCGTGTCCACGGCGGAAACCCACCTCGAATGAGCACGTTCCACCAGACGCTCGGCGGCACCACCTACCGGTTCGAGGGCATCGTCGATCTGCTCGCCAAGGCCACGCCACTGCGCTCCGGTGACGAGTTGTCCGGCTGCGCAGCCGGTTCCGACGCCGAACGGGCCGCCGCGCAATGGGCGCTGGCCGACGTCTCGATGGACACCTTCCTCGACCAGCAGGTGCTGCCGTACGAGACCGACGAGGTCACCCGGCTGATCATCGACTCGCACGACGCAGCGGCCTTCGGCGCGATTTCCCACCTCACCGTCGGCGGATTGCGCGACTGGCTGCTGGACGTGGTGACCCGACCGGACGCCGCGGCGACCCTCACCGCGCTGGCCCCCGGGCTCACCCCGGAAATGGTCGCCGCGGTCAGCAAGATCATGCGCAACCAGGACCTGATTGCCGTGGCGCGGGGCGCTTCGGTGATCACCGCTTTTCGCACCACGATCGGGTTGCCCGGCCGGATGAGCACCCGACTGCAACCCAACCACCCCACGGACGATCCGCGTGGCATCGCAGCCGCGACCCTGGACGGGTTGCTGCTCGGTTGCGGTGACGCGGTGATCGGCGTCAACCCGGCCACCGATTCCCCCGCCAGCACTGCGGATCTGCTGCACCTGCTGGACGAGATCCGCGAGCGGTTCGCCATTCCGACACAGATCTGCGTGCTCTCCCACGTGACCACGACGCTGGAGCTCATCGAGGCAGGCGTCCCGGTCGACCTGGTTTTCCAGTCGGTGGCCGGCACCGAAGCAGCGAACACCGCCTTCGGCATTGACATCTCGCTGCTCCGGGAGGCCAACGCGGCCGGCCGGGAATTGCACCGGGGCACCGTGGGCAACAACGTCATGTACATGGAAACCGGGCAGGGCTCCGCGCTCAGCGCCGGCGCGCACCTCGGTACCGACGGCCGACCGGTGGATCAGCAGACCCTGGAGGCCAGGGCGTACGCGGTGGCGCGCGACCTGGACCCGTTGCTGGTGAACACCGTCGTCGGATTCATCGGACCGGAGTACCTCTATGACGGCAAGCAGATCATCCGGGCCGGACTGGAGGATCATTTCTGCGGGAAGCTGCTCGGCCTGCCGATGGGCGTGGACGTCTGCTACACCAATCACGCCGAGGCCGACCAGGACGACATGGACACCCTGCTCACGCTGCTGGGCGCGGCCGGGGCACCGTTCGTGATCGCGGTGCCGGGCGCCGACGACGTGATGCTCGGCTACCAGAGCCTGTCGTTCCACGACGTGCTCTACCTGCGGCATGTGCTGGGACTGCGGCCGGCGCCGGAATTCGAGGCGTGGTTGCAGGCGCTCGGCATGGCCGACGGCGCCGGCCGGGTACTTCCCGTCGATGCGGCGTCGTCCGCGCTGCGCCAGCTGACCGCGTCATGACCACTGGCGAGAGCCCGAAGCCAGCTGTCCCGCAGGACTTCTGGGCCGCGCTACGGCTGACGACGCAGTCCAGGATCGGCCTCGGCCGGGCCGGCGACTCACTGCCCACCCGGCACGTCCTGGAGTTGAAAGCCGCGCATGCGTCCGCCAGGGACGCGGTGCACGAACCGCTGGACGTCGACGGTTTCGCCGAGCGGGTCGCGGCCGTCGGGATCGGCCGGCCGGTGATCGCGAGCAGCCAGGCGGCCACCCGCAGCGAGTACCTGAAGCGGCCCGACCTCGGCCGGTTACCGGCGAGTCTGTCGATGTTCGACCGTCCGGGGTACGAGAGTGCCTGCCAGGACGTCGGTTTCGTGCTGGCCGACGGGCTGTCCCCGCGCGCGCTGGCCGATCACGGGGTGGGTTTGCTCGACGCGCTCGTCACCGAACTCCGCGGCGGCTATTCACTGGCACCGCCGGTGATCGCAACCCAGGCCCGGGTCGCGTTGGGTGATCACCTTGCGCAGGCGATGGGCGTGAGCACGGTGCTGGTGCTGATCGGGGAACGTCCGGGCCTGTCGGTCTCGGACAGCCTGGGCATCTACCTCACCCATCTGCCCAGGCCCGGTCGGACCGACGCCGACCGCAACTGCATCTCCAACATCCACCCACCGGACGGACTCGGGTATCGGCAGGCCGCTCGGGTGGCTGCCGGGTTGGTGGCCGGCGCTCGCACGCTCGGGCAGTCGGGGGTGAAACTCAAGGACACCTCGCGCACCGGCGCGCTCTGTCCCCGGGGCGGCTCCGCGCTCTGAGGGCGGCGCTGACCAGTCGCTGTTCAGGCGCCGACCAGGGCGCGGTGACGAGTGACGCGGTGACGAGGGCGGCGCTGACCAGGGCCGCGGTGAACAGTGCCGCGGTGACCAGGCGAGAACCAGTCGTCGATCAGAACCAGCGTTCCAGCACCTGCGCGACGCCGTCCTGGTGATGGTCCACTCCTACCTCGTTCGCGATGGCGATGAGGTCGGGGTGCGCGTTACCCATCGCGACGCCGTGCCCCGCCCAGTGCAGCATCTCCAGGTCGTTCGGCATATCGCCGAATGCGACGACCTGGGAGGGCTCGATGCCCCAGCGCCCGGCGAGTTCGGCCAACGCCGAGCCCTTGTTCACCCCGGCGGCGGCCACCTCGATGAGCCCGTCATCGGTGGAATAGGTGATGTGCACGGTGTCCTTGCCGGTGTCACGGGCCGCGGTGGCCAGCGAGCGCGAGTCGCCGGTGCCCCTGACCAGCAGCTTCGCCGCCGGGTCGGCCAGCAGGGTGGCGCGGTCGGCACGCTGGAAGTACCCGAACGCCCAGGGATGCTCGTACTCCTCCTCGGCGATGCAGGCCTGCAGGGTGACGCCGAGCCGTTCTACCGCGAGCGCGAACTCGTCGGTCTGCTCGGACAGCGCGGCGACGAAGTTCTGCATCGTCAACGGGGTGAGCGGGGAGGACGCGATGATCTCGCCGGCCGCGATGTCGTAGACCACCGCGCCGTTCATGCACACCGCGGTGCCGGTGAAGCCGGCCTCGATCACCGGGCCCAGCCACCAGATCGGCCGACCGGTCGCGATGACCACCCGCGCCCCCGCATCCTCGGCGCGGCGCAGGGCGTCGATGTTGCGCTGGCTGATCCTGTCGCCGGTGTGGTCCAGCAACGTGCCGTCGAGGTCGGAGACCACCATCGCGGGCACCCCGCCTGCGCCGAACGCGCCGACCGGAGCACCGGGCAGTGCGTCACCGGCGACGGTCAGGGACGAAGGCGAGGGAGGGGTCACTCTGTCCATTGTTCCTTGCCGCCGCCCCGGCCCCCGCCACCTCACCCCCAGCCACCTCACCCGCGGCCCATGCAAGGGGGCGCCGGGGGCGGGGCAGCTGGGGGTGGGTCAGGCGAGTTCTTTGGCGAGGGCGGCGCCGGCGGCGGTGAGCAGCGGGACCGCCCGGTCCACCGTCTCCGGGGACATCCGGCCGGCCGGGCCGGACACCGAGACCGCCAGGTGCGCCCGGACGCCGGGAACGGCGACGGCGACGCATCGGACGCCCAGTTCCTGCTCCCCGTCGTCGATGGCATACCCGTGCTCACCCGCCCACACCAACTGCTCGGCGAACACCGCTGGATCGGTGATGGTGTGCTCCGTATGACGCGGCATTCCCGTGCGGGCCAACAGTTGTCGTACCTCTTCGGGCGGCATGTGAGCCATGATCGCCTTGCCGACCGCCGTGCAGTGCGGCAGCACCCGACGCCCCACCTCGGTGAACATCCGCATCGAATGCCGCGACGGCACCTGCGCGATGTAGACGATCTGGTCACCGTCCAGCGACGCCAGGTTCGCCGTCTCGCCCAGGTCGTCGACCAGTTGGGCCAGATGCGGGCGGGCGATCGCGCTGAGCATCAACGACGAGCTCTCGGCCAGCAGCAGGATCCGCGGGCCCAGCGCGTACTGCCGGGAGGGTTCCTGCCGGAGGTAGCCGAGGTCGACCAGGGTGCGGGCCAGCCGATGGATGGTCGGCAACGGCAGTCCGGATTCGGTGGCCAGCGCCGAGAGCCCCATCACACCGCCGTTGCCGGCCAGGGTCTCCAGGATGGTGAACGCGCGCTCGATGGACTGCACACCCCCGGAGCGCTGCTTGGTCTCGTCGGGCTGGCCACTGCCGTCGGTACCGTTCAAGGCAGCCGCATCCGCGACCTTGATGGCTGGTGCTCCCTTGGCCACTTCAGTTCCCCCGCTCGCGGCACATGGTCCCTGATGGTTTCCGTCTGACGGAAGTATACGTCCGTCATTCGGGCATGTCGTCGCGATCACCTTGACGTGTCTTGTCCGGGGACTAGTATCCACTCTACAGAACTTGTTTTCCGCCAGATAGAAGTGCTTGCCGACTCTCATGATCGACTCGTCGCAGCCGCCGAGTGGCGGGAGGATGCCCCCGGGTCGCCTGGCCCGACCGACCGTGGTGCGTCGGCGCGGCGCCGCCAGCGGTCCCGCGAGCGAGAATGCCTGCGCTGCATCGTCGATCGAGTTGGCAAGAATAGTGAAGCAGAACTTCAGCTGAAAAGGACGACGTGGTGAGTGATCTCGATGCCCTGACCGCCGAGCTGGACCGCCGGCTCGAACCGGCGGACCGCGAACTGGCAGCCCTGTATCCCGGCGAGCGCCCGGTCCGCCAGCCGGTGCACACCGTCTACGTTGCCGCCGACCAGTTCACGGCGGACCTCCCCCGGCGTT
This sequence comes from uncultured Actinomycetota bacterium, assembly GCA_963709895.1. GTDB lineage: Bacteria > Actinomycetota > Actinomycetes > Mycobacteriales > Nakamurellaceae > Nakamurella. Next base: position 149,780 of record CAVPYD010000036.1, read on the forward strand.
GGGGAGACGTGGCGACCGCCGCGCTCGCGGCCAACGGTGCGACGCCCGCAGACCTGGCGTCCGCGCTGGGCATGGACCCGGCAGTGGTCGAGACCATCTACGACCGGATCACCGGGAAGCTCGACCGTGAACCCATGGAGGACCTGCGGATCGATTTCGAGGACGGTTACGGCCCGCGCCCCGATGACGAAGAGGATTCCGACACCCTCGCTGCCGCAACGGCTCTGCGCGAGGCTCTGGCCGCCGGCAGCGCACCGCCGTTCTTCGGGATCCGGTTCAAGAGCCTGGAGTCGCCGACCAGACGCCGCGGCGTGCGGACGCTGGATCTGTTCGTCGGCAGCTCGCGCAGAGCGGCGGACTCCCCGACGGCTTCGTGGTGACGCTGCCCAAGGTGACATCCGTCGACCAGGTGCAGGCCATGGTGTTCCTGTGCGACGAACTCGAACGTGCGCACGGGTTGCCGGCGGGCAGCCTGCACTTCGAGATCCAGGTGGAAACCCCGCAGGCGATCCTCGGCCCCGACGGCCGGGCCAGGATCGCGCCGATGCTGCACGCCGCGGCCGGGCGATGCACAGCGCTGCATTACGGGACCTACGACTACTCGGCGTCCTGCGGCATCGCCGCTGAATACCAGAGCATGGAGCACCCAGCGGCCGATCACGCGAAGGCGACCATGCAGGTCGCCGCGGCAGGCACCGGCGTGCACCTGAGCGACGGATCCACCAACGTGCTGCCGATCGGCAGCACGGACGCGGTGCGATCGGCGTGGCGGTTGCACGCCCGGCTGGTCCGGCGGTCGCTGGAACGCGGCTTCTACCAGGGCTGGGACATGCATGCCGCCCAACTGCCCAGCCGCTATGCCGCCGTCTACGCCTTCTATTTGCAGGGGCTGCCCTCGGCGACGGCCCGCCTTCGCGCCTACGTCGAGCGCACCGACTCGGGCTTTCTCGACGAACCGGCGACCGCTGTCGCCCTCGCCGGCTTCATCCTCCGCGCCGTCGACTGCGGAGCCGCTGACCAGGCCGAGATCGGCAAAGCCGTTGGGCTGGAACGGGATCGGCTCAACGTACTGGCGCGCCGCGCACCCGCTACGGCCGGCTGACGAGCGACCGGACGCCCGGGGTCGAGCCTCCAGCGTGCCGCGGCCATTGTCGGCGACTCGAGCCGAAACACACCGAGCGTAATCTCACCGCGTGCGACTGGTCGCGGAATTCACCTCGGAGCCCTTCCACGGCGAGGGCGATCCGCCGGCGCACGCCCGCACCGCGTGGGACGTGGTCAGAGCGGCCGGCCTCGACGGACAGTTCGGGCCGCTGGGCACGTCATGCGCCGGCGATGCCGATGACGTCCTGGACACCCTCCGGACAGCGCTGGGCGCGGCGTTCGGCGCCGGCGCCGACCGGGTGCGGGTGGAGGTCCGCGACGCCGCCGGGCCGGAGCAGAACCCGGAGCTGAGCGACGAACCGTTCCACCCACTGCTGCGCGCGCTCGGACCGCTGCTGGACCGGATCGGCGCAGAACTCGTCGATCCCACTGAACTGCTCGCCGGTGACGTGCCGGTGGAATGGCACGGGCACATCGTCGTCGGAGTGCGGTTGCCGATCACGGACTCCTCGGCCGAGCATGCAGAACCGGGAGCCGGGGATGGCCAGCCGGAGCCCGCCACCCCTGGCGGCCTCGATGCGATCATCGACGACCTGGAACGGCAGCTCGGATCCCCGCTGGCGGACCTGTCCCGGTCCGGGAAGCAGCAGGCCGTCCGGCTGCTCGAGGAGGCCGGCGCCTTCTCCTATCGCAAGTCGGTGGAGGCGGTGGCGGCGTCGCTGGGCGTCAGCCGGTTCACCGTCTACAACTACCTGAACCGGGAACGCGAGTGACTCGCACCCCGCGGCTGAGCCCCTGCGCGGCAGCGGGCGAAACCTCCCAAACTTCCTTCAACAAACTGTTGACGTGACGCAGGCCACCCTCTAGCATTTCGGACTGCGGAAGAAAACTTCCGCCGCATCGGAGCGAGGGAGTGCTTGTGATCACCAGGCCCCACCGCCAGGCTCCACCCCGGAACGCCGCTCCGGCCGTTCCCGCCGAACGACGACGGATTGGTCCCTACCGACCGCCCGTCTGACGTTCACCCGGAACTACCCCACTCGGCACAGCCATGTCCCGGCCCGGCCGAGCCATTTTCCCCAATTCCACGTATCGAGGGAGCTGACGACATGAGCATCGTCCTGGGACCCAATCAGTACGGCAAGGCCGAAAACCGTCTGGTCCGTGTCTATCGCGACACGGCGCGGCACGAGATCCGTGACCTCAACGTGTCATCGGCGTTGCGCGGCGATTTCCGCGATGCCCATATCACCGGAGATCAGTCGGCTATTCTTCCCACCGACACCCAGAAGAATACGGTGTTCGCCTTCGCCAAGGAGAAGGGAGTGAACTCCATCGAGGAATTCGGCTTGACCCTCGGGGACCACTTCATCCACCAAACGCCGAAGGCGACCGGAGCCCGTATCGAAATCGACGAATACTTCTGGGATCGCATCGAGATCGACGGCGCCCCGCACGAGCACTCCTTCGTCCGCGCCGGCACCGAGACCCGCACCACCGTCGTCACCGTCGAGGGACGCGGCGCCGACCGGCGCGCCTGGGTCGTCTCCGGGCTGAAGGACCTGGTCGTCGCCAAGACGACCGGGTCGGAGTTCTGGGGCTTCCTCAAGGACGAGTACACGACGCTGCAGGAGACCACCGACCGGATCATGGCCACCTCGTTGGTGGCCCGTTGGCGGTACGCGAACACGGACGTGGACTTCGACAAGTCCTACACCCAGGTACGGGCCCTGCTGCTCAAGCAGTTCGCGCAGGTGCACAGCTACGCGCTGCAGCAGACGCTCTACGCGATGGGGCAGGCCGTCCTCGAGGAACTCCCGGACATCGCCGAGATCAAGTTCAAGGCGCCGAACAAGCACCACTTCCTGGTCGACCTCTCGCCGTTCGGCGTCGAGAACCCCGGCGAGGTCTTCTACGCCGCAGACCGACCGTACGGCCTGATCGAGGCCGAGGTCGGGCGCGACGACGCGTCCGAGCCGGGCTCGGCCTGGAACACCATCCCCGGATTCTGCTGAGCGACCCGAGACATCACCGTGAACACCCGCGAAATCAAGGCACCACCCGTGGACCGAAGGGACCTTCCATGACGTCACCGACAAAGTCGGACCGCTCCAGCCGAACGAAGTCGATCAAGCACCCGGTCGACCAGGTTCTGCCGGTCCCGAAGCTGGCGATCTACGGCATCCAGCACGTGCTGGCGTTCTACGCCGGCGCCGTGGTGGTGCCGATCCTGCTGGCCGGCGCGATCGGGCTGACCCAGGAGCAGTTGATCCATCTGATCAACGCCGACCTGTTCACCTGCGGCATCGCCTCGATCATCCAGTCCGTCGGTTTCTGGAAGGTCGGCGTCAAACTGCCGCTGCTGCAAGGCGTCACGTTCACCGCGGTCTCGCCGATGATCGCCATAGCGATGGCCAACGGCGGCGGCACCGAAGGCCTGCTCTACATTTACGGTTCGGTGTTGGTCGCCGGGCTGTTCACGTTCTTCATCGCGCCGTACTTCGCGAAGTTGATCCGGTTCTTCCCGCCGGTGGTCACCGGGTCGGTCATCACCATCATCGGCATCGCCCTGTTGCCCGTCGCGGCGCTCGACGCCGTCGGCGGCGGGGCGAACCCGGACCCGAGCAGTTCCAAGAACCTCGCGCTACGCGATGGGCACGCTCGCGATCATCGTGATCATCCAGCGGGTGTTCAAGGGCTTCATGGCAACCGTGGCGGTGCTGGCCGGCCTGGTCATCGGGACCGGTGTCGCCTTCCTGCTGGGCGATGCGACCTTCGACAGCGTGTCGACCTCACCGTGGTTCGAGGTGACCACCCCGTTCTTCTTCGGCATCCCGAAGTTCTCCGCGGCGGCGATCATCTCGATGATCGTGGTCATGCTGATCACCGCGGTGGAGACCACGGGTGATGTCTTCGCGACCGGTGAGATCGTCGAGAAGCGGGTCGGGGCCGACGACGTGTCCAGGGCCCTGCGGGCCGATGGGCTGTCCACCTTCATCGGTGGTGTGCTGAACTCGTTCCCGTACACGTGCTTCGCGGAAAACGTCGGCCTGGTCCGGCTGACCAGGGTGAAGAGCCGGTACGTCGTCGCCGCGGCCGGGGTGTTCATGATTCTGATCGGGCTGATCCCCAAGGCCGGGGCGTTGGTGGCCAGTGTGCCGCCGCCGGTGCTGGGTGGTGCGGCCCTGGCGATGTTCGCGACGGTCGCGGTGGTCGGCATCCAGACGCTGGCCAGGGTGGATTTCCACGACCACCGCAACGTGGTCATCGTCGGCACCAGCCTGGGTCTGGCAATGTTCGTCACCGCGCAACCCGGTGTGGCGCAGGCTGTTCCGGACTGGGCGCAGATCATCTTCGGCAGCGGCATCACGCTGGGCAGCCTGTGCGCCATCCTGCTGAACCTGGTCTTCCACCACATTGGCAAGGACTTCGGGCCGGCGGTGGCCGGCCGGCCGGGCGCCGGTGTGATCCGGCTCGACCAGGTCAACGAGATGACCCGCGAGGAGTTCGTGGAAACCTTCGGCCGACTGGTCCAGGGCCCGCAATGGGTTGCCGAGCGAGCTTACGATCAGCGCCCGTTCAAGGACACCCACGACCTGCGGGTGTCGTTCCAGGAGGCACTGTTCTCCTCGGACCGCAGTGAACAGCACGATCTCTTCACCTTCTATCCGGACCTTGGCAGTGACGCCGTCGAAGGCGACACCCGCGGTGAGGAATCGGCCCGTGATCAAGGGCGCGGTCGGGCTGACGCTGCTGAACGACGAGGACCACGAGCAGTTCGCGCTGCTGACCCAGGCCTACCGGGAGCGGTTCGGCATCCCGCTGATCGTCTCCGTCCGGGACGTGGAAAAGCGCGACCAGATCCTGAAGACGGGGTGGGAACGCATGCAGAACTCGCCCACCCAGGAGCACGCCGCGGCCATCATCGAGGTCGCCAAGATCGCCAACCACCGGTTCGACGACCTGGTCGCGGACGCCAGCCCGATTCTGGGCGCGAGGGCGGCGAATCTGGAGGCCACCCCGTCGCTGGTTTCGCCTCCGGGAGCTCGTCAGGAAATCAGTGACGGCACGCAGACCGAGGGGCTGCACCGTTTCAACAGCATGTCCGACGCCGAGGCACGCGCGAACCCTGGCGTCCTGCCTCGCGGTTCCGCGCTGGATCGATGAGCTGTCGGCCCACCGCCCCTACGATTCGCGGGGAGCAGTCTTCCGGCAGGCTCGGGCGTCCGCTGCCGAGTTCTCCGACGACGAGATCGCCGCGGCGCTGGCCCGGCACCCCAGGATCGGGGAGCAGGCGGGGGACGGTCACGACGTGGAGTTCTCCGAGCGGGAGCAGGCCGCGGTCGGGGACGCCGACCCGGCGATCACGGACGCGATCCGCGCCGGGAACGCCGAGTACGAGAGCAGGTTCAACCGGGTGTTCGTGATCAGGGCGGCCGGTCGGCCGGCCACCGAGATCCTGAGCGAGCTGCGCCGCCGGTTGAACAACACGCCCGCTGACGAGAAGGTCGAAGTGACCACTCAACTGAGGGAGATCGCGTTGACCCGGCTGGAAAAGGTGCTGGCCTGATGGGCGGCGGCGCCCGGGCTGACTACCGGCAACGACGTCACGGTGCTGGAAGGCGCCCACGTCGTCACGGTGGACGGTGCCGGTTCTGAGTTCGCCGGCGGCCACGTGGTCGTCACCGGCAACCGGATCACCGCCGTCGGCCCGGGCGCCGCACCGACCATGCCGGCGGGCGGCCATCCGATCAATCGGATCGATGCCAGTGGATGCCTGATCACTCCTGGTCTGGTCAACACCCATCACCACCTCTATCAGTGGATCACCCGCGGGCTGGCGGTCGACGCCACCCTGTTCGGTTGGCTCACCACGCTGTACCCGGTCTGGGGCCGGATCGATGCCGACCTCGTGCACACCGCGGCCAGCGGCGGGCTGACCTGGTTGGCAAAGACCGGCTGCACCACCACGACCGACCACCACTACGTCTTCCCGCACGACGGTGGCGACGTTTTGCACGCGGAAATCGCTGCCGCACAAAGGGTTGGGCTGCGTTTCCACCCGACCCGGGGGTCGATGGACCTCGGCCAGAGCAAGGGCGGGCTCCCGCCGGACTCCGTGGTCGAGGACATCGACGCGATCCTGGCGGCGACCGAGGCGGCCGTCGACACCTATCACGACACCTCGTCCGACTCGATGCTGCGAATCGGCGTCGCGCCCTGCTCGCCGTTCTCCGTCACCGGGGACCTGCTCAAGCAGACCGCCGATCTGAGCCGCCGCAAGGGAGTGCGGATGCACACGCATCTGTGCGAGACGCTGGACGAGGAGGAGTTCTGCCGGGAGCGCTTCGGCTGCTCGCCGGTCGAGTACGTCGGGTCGCTGGGCTGGCTCGGCGACGACGTCTGGCTCGCGCATGCGGTGCATCTGTCCGACGCATCGATCGCGGCGCTGGCCGCCAGCGGAACCTCGGTGGCGCACTGCCCGACCTCCAACGCCAGGTTGGGCGCCGGGATCTGCCGCAGCCGGGATCTGCGGGACGCCGGGGTCGCGGTGGGCCTCGGGGTGGACGGCGCCGCGTCGAACGAGGCCTGCTCGCTGCTGGAGGAGGTGCGGCACTCGCTGCTGTTCGCCAGGGCGCGTGGCGGCCCCGAGGCGCTGACCGTTCGGGACGCGCTGGACATGGCGACCATGGGCGGGGCGCGGGTGCTCGGCCGAGCCGACGACATCGGCTCGCTGGAGGTCGGCAAACTCGCCGACCTGGCGGTGTGGCGGCTGGATACCTTGGCGCACATCGACATTGCCGATCCGGTGGCCGCACTGGTGCTCGGTGCGCCGCCGCCGCTGGACCTGCTGATGGTGAACGGCCGGACGATCGTGGAGCAGGACCGGCCGGTGACGATCGACGAGGACGTGCTGGCCGGAGAGGTGTCCCGGGCGAGCAGGTCCCTGCTGGCCAGAGCGGGGGCACACTGATGACCAGAACGACCGGGCCGCTGGCGGGCTGTCGAGAAGCCGCCATCAATACTTCAACTACGTGAACAGGAGTTCGTGACGTGAAGCCTCAAGTCACAGTCAACGGCAAGACGCACGAGCTCGGCGACGTCGGGGGCCACGTCACCCTGCTCGAGTGGCTGCGCAGCACCGGGTTCACCGGCAGCAAGGAAGGTTGCGCGGAGGGCGAGTGCGGCGCCTGCGCGGTGATGGTGTCCCGCCCGGCCGGCAACGGGTCCAGCCGGTGGACCGCGATCAACGCCTGCCTGGTGCCCGGCGGCCGGTTTGGACAACCAGGAGGTCATCACCGCCGAGGGGCTCGGTGACGTCGACGACCTGCACCCGGTGCAGCGGGAGATGGCCGACCGCGGTGGATCGCAATGCGGTTACTGCACACCGGGTTTCATCTGCTCGATGGCCTCGGAGTATTACCGCGCGGACCGTGGTCGGGACACCGGTCCGGCGGCGGAACGCGCCGCCGAGACCGAGCCGGACACCAGCGGCCGGGCCGCGGAACGCTCCCAGGGCAATGGTGCCGATCCGACTGCGCCCGGTCATGCACCGGACCACGAGCACGGCCCGAACGGTTTCGATCTGCATGCGTTGTCCGGGAACCTGTGCCGCTGCACCGGTTACCGGCCGATCCGGGACGCGGCGTACGCGTTGGGTCAGCCGGCCGAGTCCGATCCGCTGTTCGCACGGTTGGGCAGTCCCGCTCCGGCGCCGGCCCGCACCAGGATCAGCAGCGACCAGGGTGAGTTCGCCCGGCCCGCGGATCTGGCCGAGGCGCTGGATCTGCTTGCCGAGAACCCGGCGGCGCGGGTGCTGGCCGGTTCCACGGACTGGGGGGTGGAGTTGAACATCCGGCATGCCCGCGCCGGGCTGACCATCGGCATCGACCGGTTGGAGGAACTGCGACAGTTCGCCGTCGGCGCCGACAGCATCGACATCGGCGCGGCGCTGACCTTGTCGGAGGTGGAACGCGCGTTGGCCGGGCGGGTGCCGTTGCTGGCCGAGTTGTTCCCGCAGTTCGCGTCCCGGTTGATCCGCAACGGCGCCACGTTCGGCGGCAACCTGGGTACCGGTTCCCCGATCGGCGACACCCCGCCGGCGCTGCTGGCGCTGGATGCGACGCTGGTGCTGGTGTCCCGGGACGGTGAGCGTGAGGTGCCGTTGAGCGGCTACTTCACCGGGTACCGGCAGACCCTCAAACGCCCCGACGAGTTGATCAAGACCATCCGGATCCCCACACCGGTCGCGCCGGTCAGCGCATTCCACAAGATCGCCAAGCGTCGTTTCGACGACATCTCCAGTGTGGCAGTCGGTTTCGCGTTGCGGTTGGCCGCGGCGCGGGACGGCGGCGCGCCCGTCGTCGGCGACATCAAGATCGGCCTCGGCGGCGTCGCGGCGACCCCGCTGCGCGCGGTGCGCACCGAGGAGTTCCTGGCCGGCCGGCCCTGGTCCCGGGACGTCATCGGGGAGGCGGCGGAGGTGCTGACCGCCGAGGCCACCCCGATCAGCGATCACCGGGCCAGCGCCGCGTACCGCAGCGCGATGCTCGGCGCGTCGCTGCGGAAATTCTTCGCCCAGAACAGCGGCACCACTCCCGACCCCGCCCGGGTCTTCCAGGAGGTCTGACAGATGAGCAAGGCACACGGGCCGCTGGCCGACCGGCCGATCAACCCCAAGGTCGGGTTGGAGATCTCGCACGAGTCCGCCGGGTTGCACGTCACCGGGAAGGCTTTGTACACGCAGGATCTGGTGAACCGGACCAAGGACACCCTGCACGCCTGGCCGGTGCAGGCCCCGCACGCCCACGCCATGGTCACCGGCCTGCGGGTCGAGGCCGCGTACGAGGTGCCCGGGGTGGTCCGGGTGTTGACCGCGGACGATGTCCCCGGCCTGAACGACGCCGGGGAGAAGCACGACGAACCGTTGTTCCCCTCCGAGGTGATGTTCTACGGGCACGCCGTCTGCTGGGTGCTCGGGGAAAGCCTGGAGGCGGCACGGCAGGGCGCCGACGCCGTCCAGGTCGACTACCGACCGCTGCCGTCGCTGGTCACCATCCAGGACGCCATCGCCGCGGACAGTTTCCAGGGCCATGCCCGCACGGTCAGCCGCGGCGACGCCGACGCGGCGATGGACACCGCGGCGCACCGGTTCACCGGCGAGTTCGAATTCGGTGGGCAGGAACACTTCTACCTGGAGACCAACGCCGCGCTGGCGTTGGTCGACGAGAACGGGCAGGTGTTCGTGCAGTCCAGCACCCAGCACCCGTCGGAGACCCAGGACATCGTCGCGCACGTGCTGGGCATCGGTGCCCATCACATCACCGTGCAGTGCCTGCGGATGGGCGGCGGGTTCGGCGGCAAGGAGTTCCAGCCGCACGGCCTGGCCGCGATCGCCGCGCTGGGCGCGGTGCTGACCGACCGGCCGGTGAGCCTGCGGCTGAACCGCACCCAGGACATCACCATGACCGGGAAGCGGCACCCGTTCCTGGCCAGCTGGGAGGTCGGCTTCGACGACGACATGCGGATCTGCGCGTTGCGGGCCACGCTGGTCAGCAACGGCGGGTGGAGCCTGGACCTGTCCGAGCCGGTGCTCGCCCGGGCGCTCTGCCACATCGACAACGCCTACTGGATCCCGGACATCACCGTGCACGGCCGGATCGCCAAGACCAACCGGTGTTCCAACACGGCGTTCCGCGGCTTCGGCGGCCCGCAGGGCATGATCGTCATCGAGGACATCCTGGGCCGTTGCGCACCGTTGCTCGGGGTGGCACCGGAGGACCTGCGCCGCACCAACTTCTACGAACCCGGCCAGGCCACCCCGTACGGGCAGCCGGTCCGGCACGCCGAGCGGCTCGCCGATATCTGGTCGATCCTGACCGAGCGCGGCGACTTCCGGGCCCGCAAGGCCGAGATCGCCGCGTTCAACGACGCGCACCCGGACACCAAACGTGCGCATGGCCATGACCCCGGTGAAGTTCGGCATCTCGTTCAACCTGACGGCGTTCAACCAGGCCGGCGCGTTGGTGCACGTCTACAAGGACGGCTCGGTGCTGATCAACCACGGCGGCGCCGAAATGGGCCAGGGCCTGCACACCAAGATGATCCAGGTCGCGGCGACCTGCCTGGGGGTGCCGCTGAGCGTGGTGCGGCTGGCCCCGACCCGCACCGACAAGGTCCCCAACACCAGTGCCACCGCCGCCAGCTCCGGCGCGGACCTGAACGGCGGTGCGATCAAGAACGCCTGCGACCAGATCCGGGCCCGGCTGAACGTGGTCGCCGGCGGGAAACTCGGCGTCCACCCGGACGACGTGCGGTTCGTCGACGGCATGGTCACCGGGATCGGCTTCCACGACCAGCAGATCACCTGGGCCGACCTGGTGCACGACGCGTATCACCAGCGGGTGCAGCTGTGGGCGGCCGGTTTCTACCGCACCGCCGGGTTGCACTGGGACGCCAACCGGATGCAGGGCGAACCGTTCAAGTACTACGCCTACGGCGCGGCCTGCTCCGAGGTCGAGGTCGACGGCTTCACCGGCGCGTACCGGCTGCGGCGGGTGGACATCGTGCACGACGTCGGCGACAGCCTGTCGCCGCTGATCGACATCGGCCAGATCGAGGGCGGTTTCGTGCAGGGCGCGGGTTGGCTGACGCTGGAGGAACTGCGCTGGGACACCAGCGACGGCGCCAACCGCGGGCGGTTGAACACCCAGGCGGCCAGCACCTACAAGATCCCCAGCTTCTCCGAGATGCCCGAGGAATTCACCGTGCACCTGTTCGAACGGGCCACCGAATCCGGTGTCGTGTACGGCTCGAAGGCCGTCGGTGAGCCGCCGCTGATGCTGGCGTTCAGCGTCCGCGAGGCGTTGCGGCAGGCCGCGGCCGCGTTCGGCCCGCAGGGCTGGTCCGTCGACCTCGGCTGCCCCTCGACCCCGGAAACCGTCTACTGGGCGATCGAGGCGGCCAGGTCCGCCACCGGAGCGTCATCGTCGGCGAACGGCGGTAGCTCGGTGGCGCACGCCGTTCTCACGGGGGTGTGAGCAGTGGACTGGCTCAGCGCCGTCGAGCAACTGCGCCGTGACGGCTTACCGGGCGTGCTGGTCACGGTGATCAAGGTCCGCGGCCACGCCCCCAGGGACGCCGGCGCGAAGATGGTCATCGGCGCCGACCACTCCTGGGGCAGCGTGGGCGGCGGGAACCTGGAGGAGGCCGCCGTGCGGCGGGCCCGCGAACTGATCTCCTCCGGGACGCCCACCCCCGAAACGCAGGAGGCCAGGCTCAACGAGCACGCCCGGAACCAGCACGGCCGGCAGTGCTGCGGCGGCGAGGTCACGCTGCTGCTCGAGCCGCTGCCGGCGCGGCCGGTGATCGCCGTGTTCGGCGTCGGCCACGTCGGCTACGAACTGGCCAGGATCCTGTCCCGGCTGGACGTCCAGCTGCACCTGGTCGATTCCCGTGAACAGGAGCTCGACCAGCTGCGGCTGGCCGACGTGACCGACGGCAGCGCCGACGTCGCCGTGCACCACGCGCTGCTCGGCGAACAGGTGCTGGAAATGCTGCCCCGCGGCGCGCACGTGCTGATCATGACCCACGACCACGCCGAGGACTTCGCGCTGTGCGACGCCGCGCTGCGGCTACCGACGTTGGGCAGCATCGGGCTCATCGGGTCCAGCACCAAATGGACCGGATTCCGGCGTCGGCTGGCCGAGCAGGGCCACCAGCAGGCGGTGATCGACCGCATCACCAGCCCCATCGGACTACCCGAGATCACCGGCAAAGAACCCGCCGTCATCGCGGTCAGCGTCGCCTCATCACTGCTGCTGGCCATGCAACGGCAGGCCGACGCCCGCGATCCCGAACACCGGCAAGCTCTTTCCGACCAACTGACCGATGTCGACGAATGAAAGGACGGCGCTGCGATGACGCTCTACCGCGCCGCCGTCATCGACACCCCGGGTGATCCGTTCGCCGGTGAACCGGCCGACGCGCTGGCCGCCGACCAGGACGGCGGGGTGCTGGTCCGGGACGGGATCATCATCGCCCGTGGACCTTTCGGGTCACTGCACGCCGAACACCCCACCGAACCGGTCACCGAGCTGAACGGCGGGATCCTGCTGCCCGGCTTCGTCGACACCCACGTGCACTACCCGCAGATCAGGGCCATCGGCGGGCTGGGCATGCCCCTTTTGGACTGGCTGGAGAAATGCGCGCTGCCCGAGGAAAGCCGGCTGGCCGATCCCGCCTACGCCGACGTGGTGGCCACCGAATTCCTGGACGGCCTGCTGGCCTGCGGGACGACGACCGCGCTGGTGTTCGGCTCGCACTTCGCGCCCGCCGTCGACGTGCTGTTCACCGAAGCGGAGGCCCGCGGACTGAACGTCACCGCCGGCCTGGTGCTCAGCGACCGGATCCTCCGCGAGGACCTGCTGTGCACCCCCGACCGCGCGCTCGCGGAGAGCCGCGACCTGATCCACCGCTGGCACGGCAAAGGAAGATTGCGGTACGCGGTCACCCCCCGGTTCTCGCTGTCCGCCTCCGAGGAAATCCTCGCGGTCTGCACGGAACTCGTGCAAGACGCGCCCGGCGGCCGGGACGACATCTGGTTCACCTCACACCTCAACGAGAATTTGGCCGAAGTGGCAGCGGTCGCGGACCTGTTCCCCGGCTCGGATCACTACCTGGGCACCTACCACCAACACGGACTGGTCAACGACCGCAGCGTCTTCGCGCACAACGTGCACGCCAGCGACAAGGAACTGGCGTTGATGAGCGAAGCCGGCGCCTGGGCGGCGCACTGCCCGACCAGCAACTCCGCCCTCGGCAGCGGACTGTTCCCGCTGCGCCGGCACGTCGAACACGGCGTCGGTGTTGCGCTCGGCTCCGACGTCGGAGCCGGGACCGGCCTCTTCCTGCCCAAGGAAGGGCTCCAGGCCTACTTCATGCAACAACTGCTCGGCGGCGAGGGCCTACCGCTGTCCCCGGTGCACCTGCTGTACCTGGCAACCCGGGCCGGCGCGCTGGCACTCGGACTGGCGGACCGGGTCGGTGACTTCACCCCCGGCAAGGACTTCGACGCCGTCTGGCTGCACCCGGCCGACGGCAGCACCTACGCCATCAACCTCGCACACGCCGCCGACACCACCGACGCACTCGCCCGCACCTTCGCCCTTGCCACCCCCGCCGACGTGGCCGGCGTGT
>CAVPYD010000037.1:0-42967 GCA_963709895.1 uncultured Actinomycetota bacterium
CACACCCACCTGCGTAAGGGCCATACCGGCGCGGACGTGTTGGCGTTCTTCAAGCAGATTGACGCCACCGTCGAGCACGGATTGCCGGTGCACGTGATTCTGGACAATTGTCCGCCCACAAGGCCCCCGAGGTGCGTAAGTGGTTCGCGCACAGGACCGCCGCCGCTGGCACCTGCATTTCATCCCCACCTCCAGTCCTCGGCTCAATCTCGTGGAGCGCTCGTTCAAAGAATTGACCAACAAACGACTCCGTCGTCGCGTGTTCACCTCCGTCGCTGACCTCACCGACGCGATCACCCGCTGGGCCGAGCACTGGAACAGCGATCCCCGACCGTTCATCTGAAAGCGACCGCAGACAACATCATCGAAAAGGTCTCCCGTGGCCACGAAACCCTACAAACCAGATCAAATCGCAGACAGACCAGCCTCACCCACCCCCGGACTCCACCTACGCCGCGTCCCTGCGTGTCAGGGTTGGTTCAGGCCAGTCGGTTCGTACAAGTCCACCTGACGCAGGGTGAGATCGAAGGTTCGGATGTCTGCAGTGTTGGTCGGTCCAGGATGAACTCGGTCGAGCTTTCTCCTGGTCCGCGTCGAGAGCGTCTCGGCGCCGTCGGGCGTTCACCGCCCGCGAACTCGATCGTGAGGCCGATGACGTCCACGTTCTCGTCGGCATGCTCGACGACGCCGACCTGGCACACCAGGTCCCTGGTATCACAATAATCGCGGACACAAGAACTACTACCGGCTCCGACTCGAAACCACCCTCACCGCAGCCGGATCGACCTCCTGCGACCTACCCGAAAGAGCGAAAAGACTCGCCCGGGAGAACGACTCTTCAAACCCTACGTCGAAATGTCGGAGAAGTCTCGACACCTCCAAAGGCCAACACAACCTGGAACCAGCACGGCGACGAACACCATCCGGCGCAATCGCCGGATCTGGCGACGCGTCCTCGCGCCCACTTCGGGGATCGCTCCGACTGAGCAGACGTGCAGATGGTCGCTTCCGGTGCCGGCACATGCCCGGGCCCGTTCGGCGGTTGAGCAGGGTCCGGGCGGCCCTGTGTTCCCTCGTGGTTGTGACCGTCGCCCGCGCACGGGTATGGTGACGTCTTTGGATTATCCACAGCCGGCCTGGGCCGCCGTTGCCGCCATTGAGGCCGCAGCGTCGGGGTGACTCCGCCCGCCGCCAGGTGCGCTCGGTCGCCGATGCCTGGTTGGGTTCATGATCATGATCGTTATCTGCGGCGGCCCGCCGCAGGCGGCCCTGCCTGGGCCCGCCCGGTGAGCGCCCACAACGACATGGCACCCGCCGGAACCCGACTGTTCTGTCAGATCAGCGTGGGTTTGCTACCGGTCGAGGTGCGGCGGTGCGCGACCCGCGCCGACCGCACACGTCGGCGCTGCTGTATGCCACCGACCCGGTGATCGCCCGGTTGGACGAACCTGGTAATTCGTCACCGGCGAGGGCCCGTGCCTGGCGGCGTATGGGGACCAATCCCCGGTGCTGGAACCCGACCTGCACGGCGCTGCGGCGGCCGCGAGGTGGCCGTGGTTCACCCGGCAAGCCGCTGACACCGGAGCGGGGGCGGTGTTCGCCTTCCCGCTTCAGATCGGCGCCATGGTGTTCGGCGTGATCTGGTTCTACCGGCGGGCCCGCGGGGATCTCAACGGCCGGGACCTCAGTACCGCGCTGGGTCTGGCCCGCACCGCCGCGGCGGTCGTTCTGCACGATGTCGCCGACAGCGGCCGCGAAGAACTCGACGCCCATGCCGTGGACCTCGCCTTCGGCCGGATGGAGATCGATCAGGCCATCGGGACCATCACGGTGCAACGACACGTCAATGTTGAACAGGCCCGAGACCTGTTACGCGGCGCAGCATTCGCCCAGAACAAAACCAGCCACGCCGTCGCCGCAGACGTGCTGGCCCACCGCCTCCTCTTCACGCCTGACACCGATTGACGACCAACAACCGACCCCCGGTGACCAGGTCATCGCCCGAGCCGGCGGCTTTCCGGGGCATGCGGTGTGATGAGCCGACACAGTGAGCGGCGTGGGCGATGACGGTGGCGTGCCTAGAGCACCGGTGGATCACCGACTGTTGCCGGATAGCCTGTCTGCTGATCACCGCGACCGTCGACCTGCTGGTCTGGGCGGTGCTGAGCTGGCTGACCGTGCACATCATCCGCACCTACCCACCACCACATCGCCAACAAGGGCAGCGACGTTGTCAGGGCCCTGTCGGTCACACTGGTGCCTTCGCGCACCGGCCAAGGGTGTCCTGGCACCCAGCGGACGACAACCATCATCCACCGGGGGACTCTCCGGGCGGATGCGCCGGCAACCGCGCCGTTCCGGCACTGCCCCCTGCACAGCGATGGGCGGCCATGCGGCCCCGCAGGACCGGACACCGCGGACATCAGCGGACCCGCCAGACATCCGCGCGTCGCTGCGTCATCGCGTCCCAACGACCCGCCACTGACCTGCATCAGTTTGCGTGATTGACGGACGGCGGCGAAGTCCGGCAGGCTCACCGTGATTCCCTCCGATCCCGAACTCGCCGCGATTGATCATGTAGCGCAACGTCTTTCCCGTCAGCTCACGAACCTGGACACCGCGCTGGTGACGCGGGTGGTGTGGGACACCTACCGGCATTTCGACGCTCACCCAACCCGTGACGTCGTGCCCATCCTGGTCCAGGACGCCGCCCGGGACCGGCTGCGGGTGATGCCCACCACGACCCGCACCAGCACCCGGCGCCCCGGCGGGGCCGCCGCTGACGAGGGGTGGTCATCGCCTCAAGTGGGGTCCGACAGGCCGATGGTGATCTCGGTGATCAACTCCCTGATGGCCGCCCGCAACGCCACGACCTCGGCGCGGTCCGGGTCGTCCGGAGCCTGCACCACCGGCAACTGCAACGCCAACAGTTCCAGCTCACCGAGCAGACCCGCCCGCCGCTCCGCGGTCGCCCGCCGCCAACCGGCGGCGATGTGCTCATAACGGGTCCGCACCGCGGTGACGTTCACGACGCCGTCTCGGGCGGCCAGCATCCAGGCCCGGTCACCGACAACTCCGGCGGCCAACGGGTTGGATCACCGAAAACCGGGCAGTGGCTCCGCTCGACCATGCGCTCCCGTACACCTGTCGTCCGGTCCTCATCGGCACACCGTAAGCCACCCGGAGACGACGCCCCGGCCACAGCAGATCCGTGACCGGTCAGCAGCGCGACCGACCCCCCCACCGGCTCCGACTAGAGCGTGTCTGCCAATCCTGAGCGGGGTCGTCCGTGATGATCTTGGAATGGTGCGCGATGGGGTGTTCTCGGACGAGTTCTGGGCCGTTGTGGAGCCGATACTGCCGTCCTCCAAGGGTCGTCCGGGACGCCCATGGACAGATCATCGACGGGCGTTGGAGGGCATCGCGTGGCGGTACCGCACGGGTTCACCCTGGCGGGACCTACCGGTCGAGTTCGGCGCGTGGCAGACCACCTGGGAACGCCATTTCCGCTGGTCACAGGACGGCACCTACCAACGAATCTTCGACGCGGTACGTCTCGCGGGCCTGCTCCGACAGAACGTCGATCCCGATCTCGAGCAGTTGCTGTCGGCGGACTCGACCGTGGTCCGAGCCCACCAACACGCCGCGGGCGCCCGCAGATCATCGGTCGGCGCCCCGGGCCTGGCGACCCCCGCCCAGGACACAGGGGGCACCATCGAGTTACACGACTTTGCCGGTCGAACCAGCTGACCATGCCATCGGTCGTTCCCGGGGTGGACGGACCACGAAAATCCACACCTTGACCGACGACCGGACCCGCCCGGTCGCGGTCATCCTGACCGCCGGTCAGGCCGGCGACAACCCACAACTGGAGCCCTTGCTCGACCTGCACCACCAGCAGTACCCGCTGCCCCGCAAACCCCGTTTCCGGCTGTTGGCCGACAAAGCCTATTCGCACCCGTCGACCCGAGAGAAGCTGCGGCGCAGGCGAATCCCGCACACGATCCCGGAACGACAGGACCAGCAGGACCGCCGCAAGGCCAAGGGCACCAAGGGTGGCCGGCCACCCGGCTTCGACCAGCAGACCTACGCCAAACGCAACACCGTCGAACGTGGCTACCTACGCCTCAAGCAGTGGCGCGGCATCGCCACACGGTACGACAAACACGCCCTGACCTTCCTCGGCGGCGTCACCCTGGCCAACACCGTGATCCACCTCAGAATCGGTTAGCAGACACGCTCTAGCCAGTCGGTGAATCATGACGACGGCGGGGAGCATCGCGTGGACTTCAGGCGGGCAAAACCCGCCCACGCCAGGCAGACTCACCCTGCCTCAGTACGACGCTGCACCGCCACGGGACATAAGGATTCGGCGGATCACCTCGTCCACGTTCCCCGTGACCGTTGGCCCGTAGAGACGTTCACGTCCCAGTCGCGTCTGCACCACCGGTCGGGTCCTTGCACATCCCCCGGCCCGGCACCGCGTGGGCGTTACCAGGAACCGGTCCAGTCGTAACATGGAAACCGTTCACCGGGTCGGGCGAAGGAAAGACGATGCCACTATCCGAAGACGAACAACGCCAGCTCGACCAAATCGAACGCGACCTGGCGCAGGACCCCGAGTTCGCCGGATTCCTGGCACCCGGGGCAGCGGCGCCGGGTCATCCTCGCCGCGGTTCTGCTCAGTGTTGGGATGACCCTGCTGCTGACAGGTGTGGTCACGATGCACACCGCGGCGGTGCTCGGCGCGGTCATCAGCGTCGCCGCGATGCTCGCCATCATCGCCGCGCTCGCAGTCTTCCTGGTGCTGTGACGCGCTGAACCTCCTGTCGCGGCGCGGATGGCGCAAATCTGCGGACTCTCGACCCGCGACCAACATCGTGCTCTGGGCCTGGACACAGCACAGCAAGTACCCATCAGCGAACTGCTCGGCGCAGCGTCGGCCCGGCCAGACACGCCGTTCGGGGCACCTCGTGGCAACCGCGAAGATGACCCCGCCGAAGTTCTTCGGCCTATTTGCCGCGGCTCTGTTCAACTTCACCGCCTTCAACGCAAGAACGTCGCCAGGGACACCCTGCCGACCCCGGCGGCCACTCTGGCCGAGTTCCGCGCTCACCTATTGGACACCACAGCTCCGCCCGGGCCCCTTGAGTCGATGATCGGCGAGATAGTCGTGCATGGGGCGGACATCCGTCGACCGTTGGGCATCGCTTACAACCCGCCGCCGGAAACGGTGGTGCGGGCGGCCAAGTTCTATCAGGGGTCGAACCTCATAGTGGGCGGCAAGGACCGCATCGCCGGTCTGACCCTGCGGGCTACCGACACCGACTCGGTGCATGAGGACGGCCCGGAGGTCATCGGCCCGACCCTGTCCCTGGTGTTGGCGACGACCGGCCGGGCCGCCGCCCTGCCCGACCTGACCGCCAGCGGTATCACGACCTTGACCGAACGGATCGCCAACGTCTGAGCTTCAGCCGCGATGCGTGGGCCCACTTTCGGCTCGGCGTCCCCCGGTCATGACGTTCGGCTCGCCAACCCGCGGCGACATCGTCTGCGGCGGCGGCGACCGGAAGGAGGCGCCGCGGTCAGCGCGATCCCGGACACTGCATGAACGGCGATCCGCTCCGCCCGACGAGCAACCCTACGACTGCCCACCTTCTGGCCCTGGGCCAACAAAAGCCAGTCTTTGTTCACGGCTGCGACCGCGCCACCACCCGCTGCCTGACCACCTGACCAGCCGTCCATACGGGCCTGAATCAGAAACAATCTGCGGTCAGACCGGACTCAGCCGGTCACCCAACGCTGCCCGGACCAATCCCACCCCGACAAGATCAACTCCGTCCGCGGAGAGATCATCCGCGGTGCATCCAGGCTAAGGATGGGCTAAGGATGTCCGGACGGGCCGCCGGCACCGGGTCGGCGGTCACCTGGGACCGCGCGTCGGTTCCCCTCGGAAGGGGCCCGTGGGCCTTCCCCGCCGGGGCTGAAGTCCTGCACCCCTGCCGCGACGACGATTCTGACACGCGTGGGCGGCCGGCCGCCCACGCGTGAATGTGAGTGGCAGCGTGGTCGGCGCCACGGGCGAGGGGACGTTTGGCCCTGGGAACCGGCCGTCTGGTCGGCCCAGGATGTGGTGGAACCGGTTGCGCCGTGCGGCATCCCGCCATGGTCGGCGCGGTTCGGTGGTGGAGGTCGGCATGAACCGATGGCGTCGGGCGGCGGACACCGGAACTAGCGGGATCACAGTGCCCGTCGCCGGCGCGGACGGCCGCCGACCAGTGCCCGCCGACGGGCGGAGTGATTCCGTGGACACCGCCGGTGCGCCTCCCACGGCTTCGGTTCGACGCAGCCGGGCCGGCCCGTGGTGGCGGGTCGCCGTGTTGCTGGTGGGCGGCTCGGTGGCGGTGCTGGTCGGCCACGACGGCGCCGTGGGGTGGCAAGTGGCCCGGGTGGCGGTGACGGCCGGGCTGACCTGGGCGGCGGTATTGGCGGTGACCCGCGGGCGGGTACTGGTCCGCGGCGTCGTCGGCCTCGGGGTCGGGATCCTGGGCACCGCGGTCGGCGCCGCGTTCGCGGTGCCGCACGCCGTCGCGGTCGGCTGGTCGGTGGTCACGGTGGCCGGGGCAGTGTGCCTGGCCGCCGGGCTGATGCTGCTGGCGGCGGCGGCGTGACCACCATCCGGGCGGTGCCGACGTGGTGGGGCCGGGTGCTGGCGATCCCCGCGGTGATCCTCACGGCGTATGCGGCCGTGTTCGCCCTCGCCCTGGCGGTGGTCGCGACGAACGTGCCGGCGACCGCCGCTGGGTGAAACCGACCCGGCCGGTGCCGGCCTGCCCTTCCATGACGTCTCCCTGACCACGTCGGACGGGGTGCAGCTGTCCGGCTGGTACATCCCCGGCGACTCCGGCGCCGCGGTGGCCCTCCTGCACGGCTCCGGGTCCACCCGCTCCGATGTGCTGCCGCAGGCGCAGGTGTTGGCCCGCAACGGCTTCGGGGTTCTCATGTTCGATGCCCGCGGCCACGGCCGCAGCGCCGGGCGGGCGATGGACTTCGGCTGGTACGGCGATCAGGACGTCACCGCCGCGGTGGACTACCTGGCGTCCCGACCGGAGGTGACCGGCGGGCGGATCGGCGTCGTCGGAATCTCCATGGGCGGCGAGGAGGCCATCGGCGCGATGGCCGCCGATCCCAGGATCCGCGCCGTCGTCGCCGAAGGCGCCACCAACCGGACCGCCGCGGACAAGGCGTGGCTGCCCACCGTGTACGGGATCCGCGGCACCGTGCAGCGGGCCCTGGACGCGGTCATGTACGCGACCGCCGACCTGCTCACCGACGCCGCGCAACCGATCCCGTTGCGGGACGCCGCCGCGCGGGTGGCACCCCGACCCGTGCTGCTGATCACCGCCGGCGCAGTGCCCGACGAGGACGCCGCGGCCCGGTACATCCAGGCAGGATCACCCGACACCGTGGACATCCTCACCATCCCCGGCTCCCCGCACGCCGGCGGCTTGGCCACCGACCCCACCCTCTGGCAGACCCGAGTCACCGCGTTCCTGACCAGCAACCTCCGGTAACCGCCACGGTGCCCCAAGACGTGACGCGTGATGCCTGGGCGGCGGACCGATGCAGACGGACGACGCCGTACCACGCCAAGCCGGGACTGTGCGACAACCACCGGCATCCCGAGAGAACGGGTCGGGCTACTTCGCCGAGTCTGGGAAGCGCCGTGTGACAGTGACGGTGAGGAGGACCTCGTCGGTCGCGGTGTCAACGGCACTGGCCCCGAGAACACCAGGATGTAATTTGCGACGCACTCGATGCCGCAACCATCCGCCGCGGTCCCGGCGGCGTCCCCTATGCTGGCGAGATTGATTGGCAGGCTGCGGATCTCGACCGGCATTGGTACTAGTGTCCCGCGCCATTGAAGCGCTACATAAGTGATATGGTTAGGCATGGCACGGACGGGTCGACCAAGAGCGAAGCTGGAATTGACTTCTGCCGAACGAGAGCAGTTGGAGCGGTGGGCCCGCCGCCGGTCCTCGTCACAGGCCCTGGCACTTCGGTCCCGGATCGTCCTCGAGTGCGCCGAGGGCGTGCCGAACAAGGAAGTCGCGGCCCGATTGGGAGTCTCGCAGCCGACCGTCGGTAAATGGAGGAGCCGGTTCCTCGAACTCCGGCTGGATGGCCTGGCGGATGATCCACGTCCTGGACGGGTGCCATCAATCACCGCGGAGCAAGTGGAAAAGATCGTGGTCGACACCCTGGAATCCACCCCGAAGAATGCGACTCACTGGTCTCGTCGGTCCATGGCGGAGAAATCCGGGCTTTCCGCGTCAACAGTCGGACGGATCTGGCATGCGTTCGAGCTCAAACCGCACCGCGCCGATGGTTTCAAATTGTCCAACGATCCGATGTTCGTAGAGAAGGTCTACGACGTCGCTGGGTTGTACCTCAACCCCCCGGAGTCCGCGGTCGTGCTCTGCGTTGACGAGAAGTCGCAGGTCCAAGCCCTGGCGCGGTCCCAGCCGGCGTTCCCAATGATGCCCGGAATGCCCGAGAAACGAACCCACGATTATGTCCGTCACGGCACGACCAGCCTATTCGCGGCGTTCAACACTGCCGACGGCACCGTGATCTCAAGCCTGCACCGCAGGCATCGCACCATCGAGTTTCGTAAGTTCCTGATCAAGATCGACTCTGAGATTCCGCAAGAACTGGACATCCACCTGGTCTGCGACAACTACGGCACCCATAAGACCCCGGCGATCCGCAAATGGTTGGCCGACCATCCGCGCTTCTATATGCACTTCACGCCGACATATTCCAGCTGGATCAACCAGGTCGAAAGGTGGTTCGGCTGCATCACCGACCAACTCATCCGGCGCGGCGACCACCGCTCCGTCCAGGCGCTCGAGGCTGACATCCGCCATTGGATCAAGGCGTGGAACGAAGACCCGAAACCCTTCATCTGGACCAAGACCGCTGAACAGATCCTCGGCTCGATCGGACGACTTATAGAACGAGTCAATGGCGCAGCACACTAGGTGGCGACGCGGATGAGTAGGTCGTCGACCAGGGTGGGCCGCATCGGCAGGGTGCGGGCGGCGGTGACGTCGGCGGCGATGTCGCGGAGTTTGCGGTTGCTGTTTTGGCTTGCCTTGACGAGTAGGTCGAATCCCTGCTGGGCGGTGAGCCGGTAGGTGGCCATCACGATGCCGACGGCGGTGCCGATGACCCGATTGCTGTCCAGCGCGGCGCGGATCTGCTCGGCCTTGGTTTCGGCCGTCTCGACGGCTGTTTCCCGCATCCTGGCCAGTTCGTGGGCGGCGCGGACCCGGGCCAACAGCTCCTGGGAGGAGAACGGTTTGGTGATGTAGTCATCCGCGCCTGCCGCCAACCCCTCGGCGGTGGCCTGGTCGCCGTGCCGGGCGGTCAACACGATGACCGGCACCCGCGAGGTCGCCGGATCGGAACGCAGGTCGCCGACCAGTTGCAGGCCGCTGCGCCCCGGCAACATCACATCGGTGAGCACCACCTGCGGCAGCTCATCAACGGGCCCCTGAATGGTTGCGGTCAGGGCGGTTTCGGCGTCCGGGACGGCGTGCACGGCCCATCCGTCGTGGGTCAGTATCCGGGTCACATACGCGCGCAGGTCCGAGTCGTCCTCCACCAGCAGCAACCGCGGTCCGCCGCTCGTTGGCGCACTTGCGAGGAGCCCCTGATCCTGACCGGCATGATGCCCCGCGGCCAGCGGCATCGTGACGGTGAACGTGCTGCCCGCGCCGGGGATGCTGCTCATGGTGACAGTCCCGTGGTGGGCGTGGACCAGGTCGGAGACCACCGCCAACCCGATACCCGCGCCACCGTCAGGGTTATCAACGATGTCGTTGTCTGGGGCGGCGCGGTAGAACCGGTCGAACACCAGGGCCTGCTGGTCGGGTTCGATCCCGATACCGGTGTCCGCGACGGTCAGCACGGCCTGCCCGTCAGCGCCGGTGAGCCGGACCCGGATGCCGCCGCGGTCGGTGTATTTCAGCGCGTTGGACAGCAGGTTGGTCACGATGGTCGACCACATGGCCCGGTCGGCCGCCGCGGTCAGCGGCGCAGCGGGAACATCGACGTCGAAGGACAACCCGGCGTGTTCGGCGGCGGACCGGAACATGCTGGCCGTGTCCGCCGTCAACGCCGCCAGGTCGATGGGCTGCCGGTCCGGGTCCAGGCTGCGGTGCTCGGCGCCGGAGAAATCCAGCAACGCATCGACCATTCCGCGCAGCCGCTCCGCGGCCCGCACCGCCGCCCGCAGATCCTCCCGCTCCCGCGGCGGCCGGTGGTCGGCCACCAGCAGGTCCTGCAACGGGGCCAGCAGCAACGTCAGCGGGGTCCGCAGCTCGTGGCTGACATTCTGGAAGAACTCCATCTTCGCCCGGTCCAGATCGGCCAGCAGCCGCGCCTTCTCCCGTTCCGCCTCATACGCCGCGGCGTCGGACAGCGCCACCCTGAACTGCCGGCCGATCAGCGTGAAGAACGCCCGGTACTCCGCATCCAACGGCCGGTACGGATTCACCCCCACCACCAGCGCGCCGACCGGATCGGCCCTGCCGCTGACCGTCAACGGCGCCACCACCGCAACGTCCGGGGTCAACGGCCCCAACGGCCCCGGCAGCAACGCCCCCGGGAACTCCTCCCGCAGCCCGGTGACCTCCTCACCGCGGCCGGTCCGCACCACCCGGCCGAGCACCCCACCGCAATCGGTCGCCACGTCGGTGTCGGTGACACCCGGGATGGCGGCGTCGGCCGCCAGACCGTACTCGGCGACCCGGTGGGCCACCCCGTCGTCGCCGGTGAGCAACGCGACCACGAACGGCATCGTCTGCCGGGCCGTGCCCAACACCTCCAGCACCGCCCGGCAGGTGTCCGCCGGGCAACCGGACGTGGTCGCCGACACCGCGCCCAACTCGCGGACCACCCGCATCCGCCGCTCGTACAACACCTTCGCGGTCGTCTCCGTCGCCACCGACAACATGCCCGCGACCGACGCCGTCCACGTCGGTGATCGGGCTGTGCGAGTAACTGAAGTACACCTCCTCCGGATACCCGTTGCGGTGCGAGATCTGCTGCTCGTCCACCGCCTGCAGGGTGCGGCCCTGCACCGTGACCTCCCGCAACCGAGGCCCGACCCGGTCCCAGGATTCCGGCCAGGTCTGCCCGCGCGGGGCGACCCAACGCCGTCGGGTGCTTCCCGCCCAGCAGCGCCGCCGCCGCGTCGTTGTACACCGCGACATGCTCCGGGCCCCAATGGATCAGCATCGGGAAACCCGAACTCAGGCAACTCCGCACCATGGTCAGCAGCACCGGCGACCAGGAATCCACCGGCCCCAACGGGGTCGCCGCCCAATCCATTGACCTCAACAGGGCACGCACCTCACCGGGGCCGTCGAACACCGCCACCGACATCTCGGTCGAGTCCACCGCGGTCCACCTCCTCCGCACCCCCGGTAGAACCCCCCGATCGGTGAGTCCCGCACCGAGCCATCGGACGACCCGGCCCCATTCACCGGACATCGCCCACCCCTGTCGACCCGGCCGCCCGGCCGGCATGACAGGAGCGGGGCAGCCCGATCAGGCGTTGACCGCGTCGACCGTGTCGGCGCCCTGCGATTGGGTCCGGTGGCCGTTGCCGGTGGAGATGGCCTGGTCGGCACCGCCGTCGGTATCGATGGCGATCTTGCGGGGCTTGGCCTTCTCCGCGACCGGGATCACCAACCGCAACACGCCGTCCCGGTAACCGGCCTGCACCCGGTCCAGATCCAGGTTGTCACCCAACACCAGCTGCCGGCTGAACACCCCACGCGGCCGTTCCGCGGCCAGGAACTCGGTGTTCTCGCTCAACGCCGGCCGCTGCGCGGTCACCGTCAACACATTTCGTTCCACATCCAGGTCCACCGCGTCCGCGCTCACCCCCGGCAGGTCGAACTCCACCACGAAATGATCACCCTCCCGCCAGGCGTCCATGGGCATCGCCGACGGACGGGCGCTGGTCCCCCACCACTGCTGGGTCAACCGGTCCAGGTCACGGAACGGATCGGTACGCATGAGCATCACCAACCACCTCCCACAGTCCCTCGCTGTGTGACCAACACATCTTCACGAAACGCCCGTATCTATCTCGAGAGAAACAGATTCTTTATAGCTCCGCGCAGCGTCAAACGCAAGGCGTGATCGCACAGCGACGACCTCCCTGGCAGACTCCCTTCATGACAACCCGGCCGGCGTGCCGCCACGCACCTTCCCGTGCGGGGTGGGCGCAGTCAGCAGGACAGCAGAGTGCAGACAGCGAAAGGCGGTCACCGGGAACCATCCGGTGACCGCCTTTCGGTGCTGGTGACATGGCTGACGCGACCCGCTGAACAAGCGTCACGAGACGCTGAATGCGGTGCCCCCGAAGGAGACCTTCGGCCTTGTCTCCGTCGGCCGGGTTGTCCGCATCACATGGGGTCAAACGTGCGGGCGACCTCACCCCGCCACCACGGGCTCTCGCTCGGTGGAACCACCGCCCCTTCCCTCGAAACCTGTTACCTGTCAATGCTTTCCGGCCGGGGCGGTGAGCGTTGCCGCCGCCACGACCGCCCGGGACACTGCCCTGTACTGCGCGGGTATCCCTCTCGGCGCCCGCCACGGCACGGACGGTGCCGCGCGGGACGGGACCTGTCGACACACACCATCGACCGCGGCGGCGGCGCAGTCTGGGGGATTCCGCGGGTTCGCTGACGATCTCCTCGAACTCCCTGTCAAGCCAGTCCTCGTCCTCGCAGATCAACGCCCAGAACTGCTCGTCCACTGCCCCGGAACCGACCGGCGTGCAGGTGTTCCCGCCGTCGTGCATCGCGTCTCACCCCCTCGCACCCCCGCGCTAGAACGTCGGGTTGATGTGTGTCCGTTGGTGTACTTTCCTTATAGCACCAGCCACACACACCAGGCAAGAGGGTGACCACCATTACCGCCACACCCAGCGCCCCGGACCCGCCGTGGCCGGCCCGCGACGGAACCGCCGGGGTGTACGGCATCACCGTCGCCGCGGACCTGGCCGGGATGAGCGTGCAGGCCCTGCGCCTGTATGAACGCAAAGGACTCCTGCAACCGGTCCGCACCCCCGGCGGCACCCGCCGCTACAGCGACAACGACATCACCCGACTGCGCCGCGTCGCCGACCTCATCGCCGAAGGCGTCAACCTGGCCGGCATCGCCCGCATCCTCGGCCTGGAAGCCGACAACACCGCCCTGCACGACCACAACACCGCCCTGCAAGAACGCAACACCGCCCTGCACACCGACAACAGCGCCCTCATCGCCCGCAACCACCAACTCCGCAGCACCCGCCGCGGCGGGGCCGCCGCGCCCCGGCACGACGAGACCCACCGGCCGAGACTCCGGTAGACCGAGAGGGAAGCTGACAGTGTTCATCAGAACCGGCGTGCACAACTGGCTGAACACCGATCACATCGCGCAGATCACCTGGTACCCCGAAGAACACGAATTCATCGTCAAATGGACCACCGGACTATCCATCACCGTCAGCGAAGAACAGGGCGTCCGCGCCTTGGAGAACCTGATCCGCAGCGAACCCCACGACGTGCCCACCGGACCGGACTACCTCTGACCAGAACCAGCGCCGATTCACTTGTTGCGACCCAAAACCGGGGATAGCTATCACCCCCCAAGCACGAGCGAGCGTCACTCATGCTGCGGCCCAGCGACTTCCGTCCGGCCAAGGACCCACGCCGGCAAGCGTCGGTCTCATGGCGCGGCGTCGGCGCCCGACGAGGTTTCAGCTCCTGTGGGGCGCCCGTGCGACCGGTCAGGCCCGCATCACCGGACACCGGACACCGGTCAGCGCGGCGGTTTCCGGCGTCGCCAACTGCCGCCGCGGTCAGCCGGTGATCCCGGCCGGTGTCCGCGGCCCCGTGCGGCGCCCTACTCGGCGCGTGCGGCGGCGTGGGCGGGCACTTCAAATCGGATCCAGGCCACCAGGCGGTCCAGTGCCTCACATCCTCGGCGGGACCACTAGCCGGTGAAGGCAAACGCCGCCGCCTCGGAATAGCAGCCGCGCGACGTGCGGCGGGTCAGCAGCGTCTTCCGGTCGGGACTTCCGGCCCTGCTGGGGTCGCAGCGGGTCGTTCTACAGTCGGTTCCGGGAAGTGGTTGTCATGGCGGTGACAGCTCACCGCACCGGGCAGGGACCCGACCGGGGTCCCGGGCAGTATTCCGCGGACGGTGAACGCTGGTGGGACAACCGGCGGCAGCGGTGGTTCCCGACCGGCCCGCCGGCCGACACGCTGGAGATCGAGCTCGAGGACTACGGCAGGACATCCTGGCTCACCAGTGTGCTGACCACCCTCGGGTCGCAGTACGGCACCGGGACCTACCGTTTCGTCGCAGTCGCGCACAGCCGCGATCCACGGTGGCCCACCTACCGGGTCGTCGGGGACACTTTCGTGGCCGCCCGCGCGTTCCTGGCGGACATCCCGCCGCAAGAGGCCTGGTCTCCCCGGATGACCGAAAGCCTGAGCGCGCTGCGCGGTGACCTGGCCGAGCACGGCTGGATCCTTACCGGCCGCGGGAACGAGCCGTGGTCCTACCGGTATGTCCGGCCGTGCATCGACACCCAGCGAGTCGACCAACCCTCGGTCTGAAACGTTGCCGCCCAGGCAGTATCGCGTCTGCCACCCGGCCGCCGGGGGCCGTACCTGTTTGCCGGACCGCACCCTCCGGGGAATGCCGCCGAAGTCCCGTTGATGAACATCGGGCGTGTCGCGAGGCGGGGCCTGCTGGTCCACCGGCTGCGTCTCTCGATCGCGAAGCCAGGACGCCCCGAGGGCACGACCTGGCCGATGACGAGCTTGTCAGGCATGCCAATTTTTCCGAGCGGGTTCTGATACGGCGGGGCCGCTGTCCACCCGCTCTTGTCATGCATGGCCGGTTGGAGCGTGGACCGCGACCCGTGGCGCCAACCTGGCGCCAATCGACACAGAAGGGGCGGATCGTGTACGCACGTACCACCACGGTCCTGGCGAAGCGCGAGTCCATCGACGCCGGCATCGCACACATCCGCGACGTGGCGCTGCCAGCACTGCAGCGGATGGACGGTTTCATCGGCCTGTCCCTGCTGGTCGACCGCGGCTCCGGCCGCTGCATCGCGACCAGCTCGTGGGGATACAAGGCCGCGATGCGGGCACCCGCCGGGCCGGTCGGTGTCATTCGTGACCGGGCGGTGGAAATCCTCGGCGGCACCATGATCGTCGGGGAGTGAAGAAGACCTGCCCATGGTGATGACGGTGGCAACAATGACCGAGTTCAGCAAGTACTGCCAGAAATTGACGCCGCGCCGGACCCACCTTCCGCCTGCGCTGGGAGATCCATTTCATGCACCGTGACCACCCATCCCGCGGCCGTCGACCACGCCGTCTATATCTACAAAATGGTCTCGATTCCGGCCATCGAAGAGCCGGACGGCTTCTGCTCCGCCAGCCTGCTCGTCGACCGAGCCTCCGGTAGCGCCATGTCCACGGAGACCTTCGACAGCCGCGAGGCCATGCAACTCAACCGGGAGCAGGCCGACGCGATCCAGTCCGCGGGCAACCAGGAGACCGCCGCCCAGGTCCGCGAGATGCGCGAGTTCGAATTGGCGCTGGCCCACCTTCGAGTACCCAAATAGCCTGAGAACCAGGATATTCGGACCCGGAACGTTTGGTGAGGTTCAGATCCCTGTGCAACCGTTCACGGTCGCCGTGTGCACAGCTTGGCTCAACACCAGTCGCCGAATACGCTCCGTCTCAGATGCTGTTGCGTTCAGTTGGTGTCTGCGGTGACCAGGCGATCGATCAGCTCATCGACGGTGCCGGTCTTGGGCAGGCCTCGCCCGGCGAGCTCGTCGACCAACTCCGCCTTGGTCCGACCCTCGTACCGCTGCGCGAGCCTCCTGCCGGACGCGGCGGCCCGCTGCGCTTTTGCCCGGTCCGGCTCGGCCTGGCGAGCCTGCTCGAGCTGTTCCAGCTGAGCCCTGTCGATCTGCTCCGCCTGCTTGTGCGCGGCGTCCTGCAAGGTCTCTGCTTCGTTGGAGATCCAGGTGCTGATCGCCCTGCTGTGGCCGCGCTGGAAGTCGGCGACGGTCTGCCACTGGTCACGGACCGCCTCGGTGATCGACATCAGGGCGCCCACCCATTTCAGGGTGACGTCCTTGTTGACCTCGAGGCCGTCCTGCAGGTACTCGAAGTACTTGCGGGTGACCTCGGCGAAGTCCGGCTGCGGCAGCCGCCAGACAAGCTGGGCGGCCTGGCCGGTCAGCGCCCGGGTGCTCTGCTGCCACAGATCAGCGGACCTCTCCACTGCAGTACGACCTCCGTGGACCGTGGCGGTGACCGTCTCAGTGCTGATCATGATTCTCCTTCAGATCGGAACGATGATCGGGCGGCCCGGGCTCCCGCGCGGGAATCGTGCTCCCCCAGGCCGTGTCGGTCGTCTCCGCGCCGCCATCCGGCGAGTCACAGAGACATTGGGTTCGTCCTTCGCCGCCAAGCCGGGGACGCCTGACGGTGCACTACATTTCACTCGGATATGCGGTGGTAACCACTCCCGTCGGCACAACGCTCTATACCCGGAGCCATCACAGTTCAACCCCGATGAGCGCGCCATCACAGCCTGAGAAATTTGCGCTGTCGGGCAGTCCTTCAGCGTTGCATCACGGTGCGCAGCTTGTTGAGGATGGTGTGCAGCAGCCGGGATACCTGCATCTGGCTGACACCGATCTCCTCACCTATCCGTGACTGAGACCAGCCGTGCTGGAACCGCATCTCGATGATGCGGCGTTCCTCGTCGGTGAGCGTGGCCAGCAACCGTTGCACCGTCAGCCGGTCCTCCACCCGGGACAACTCAGGATCCTCCCGCAGCCATGCCGGATCACAACCGATACCCGTTCCCCGGTCCGCGTCCTGGATCGACGGCGGCCGGTACGCGAAATTCGCCGACCGCACGTCACGCAACTGCCGGCCGGTGACACCGGCCGCCGCCGCCACCTGAGCATCGGATGGTCGACCCCCGCACCGCTGACGCAACTGGTCCTCCGCCGCCGCGACGGTCGGTCGGATCTCCTGGATGCCGCGGGGTAGCCGGATCAGCCACGAATGGTCGCGGAAGAACCGTTTGATCTCACCGACCATGGTGGGTACCGCGAAGGACAAGAAGTCCTCGCTGCGACCCGGCTGCCACCGGTTGGCCGCCTTCACCAATCCCACGTACGCCAGCTGTTCCAGCTCGGCGTGTTCCACCCCACGACC
Organism: uncultured Actinomycetota bacterium; assembly: GCA_963709895.1. Lineage (GTDB taxonomy): Bacteria > Actinomycetota > Actinomycetes > Mycobacteriales > Nakamurellaceae > Nakamurella. Next base: position 17,331 of record CAVPYD010000037.1, read on the forward strand.
GCGGTACCGCGCGGCTACCGACCGTGCCACCGGCATGTACTCGCTGATCACCTGCCCCCGACGGCGGCGCTGCTCAACCGGATCGCCACACTCGGCCAGATCGTCCAGCTGTTCCCGTAACCGGCGGCTCCGCTCCCGCGGCGGTGCAGCGGAAAAGGTCCGCCCGAACTGCGGGAGACGGTCGTGGGACGGGGTCGGCGCCAGGATGGACGTGGGCACGGGACTCTCCTGAGATCAGGAATCGTCCTGGCACCGTGTCTGGACCAGGTCACCATCACAACATGCCGCCGTGTCCGTTTCAACGGCAGCCGCAGAAAATTCCGCAACCACGCCCGGCGAAGCGTTCGGTCAGGCGGTAGCCGCCAAACACACGCCGGGAATGGAGGCCTCGGTATGGACAGGAGCGGTGTCGACCGACGTCCACTTTACGGGCTGTCCGGTATGGCTCCGATATCGCCGCCGGGCGGCGGGTCCGGCCACCACGCTTCCAGTTCCCCGTGAAATCCACCCCGGTCCATCTCCTCCAGGAGATGGTCGGTGACATCAGCCAAGTGCAGCAGACCGAGCAGGCGGCCGTCGTCGACCACCGGCAGCAGGGCAAGGCGCTGACGCAGCAGCATCGCCAACACCGACCCGTCCACCGGTCGATCCGGGCCGATCACCGGCCGATCACCGCCCACCAACGCGGCCACCGGATCAACATGTGGGTCCCGACCGGCGGCGACAACCCGTTCGAGGATGTCCCGATCGGACACCATGCCAACAAAACGGTTCCCCGACCCGCAGACAGCGACCGCCGGCACACCTGTCGACAGCATCCGTTGAGCGGCCTGTACCGCGCTGTCGAACTCCCCGACCACGGCCTGCGGTTCAGACATCAGCAGGGCTACGGTCACCCCCGCAGGCGCCGGGCGCCCGGCTTGACTCGGAACTGAACCGCCCGAGAGTGTGCGATCCGTCGGCCGCGGCGGCCGGTGCGCCGCCGGCCGGCGGGGTCCCGTTCTCCGCGGACGCGACATCACAACCCCACCCCCTCCGGCACACGAGCGTCGGGCCTTTTTAGGCCACAGACCGTCCATCACACCGCACCGCTTGAATTAGCGGAACACCGCAGGTTCACGAACTCCGCTTTCGGCGCGTACCTCTTCGGCTCATCCACACCCCATGCGCCACCACACCCAAGCCGTCGACGCCCCGGAGTCAATTCAACTGGCCCGTCGCGGTCGCGGTCAGCGAGGAGGTCGCCGTTTTTCATCGGGCAAACAGTCGCGATGACCGGCCGCGACGCCGGAATCGATGGCACCCCAGAATGCCTGCGTCGGGCGGCGCGCTTGCTATGCGGAAGGCAGGAAGGGAGATGCGTTCAGGGCACCCCGGCCGTCCTTTGTCCTTCGACCCGTCCGGGTATCGGCCGGGTCGAGGGACATCGGCGCTGGTCGGAGGAGGGTGTCCCGGCCATCGCTCCGGGTGTAGGAGGCCCGAACACCCGGTGACGTTGACGCCGAGCTAAAGGATGTCACCGCACAGTGCGGAGACAAGGGGCTGTCAAACGATCAATGGTCTTGACGGCACCGCCTTGTCGGGGGCGTTCAGCACGCGGGCGTGGCGGGGTCGACGGGTGCGGGTCAGTCCAACGCGTTCTTGACGGCGTCTTTCGCGTTCTCGCCGGCTTGTTTGACGTTCGCGGAGGCCTGGTCACCCTTGCCTTCGGCTTCCAGGCTGTCGTTGCCGGTGGCTTTTCCGGTGGTCTCTTTCACCTTGCCGGCTGCTTCTTCGGCGGCGTTTCCGATTTTGTCTCCCACACCCATGCCAGTCTCCTTCCGTGGCGATGCGTCTTACGGAGTGCCGACCGGTGCGGTCGGTGCACCGAAATACGGTTACCCGGTCCTTGGGAATGTGAAACACGCCAGTCTGGCGCGGGTCTCGACTGTCCCCTTTGCCGTCAGTGCTGTGTCCGAGGCCGCCCTGCCGGCCCGTGATTTCGTGACGTTCGACGTTGCCCAGTTGATGGTCATGACACCTGGAATGGTCGAGCTCGGGTGGAGATCGTCATGCCGTGCCCGGCTGCCGCGGTGTTGACCTTGATGCAGCCGTCGCGGACGGCTGGGGCGGCGTCGACGAGCAGGGGTTCGAGCCGGGCGTGGTCGGTGAACCATTCGACGTGCCGCAGGTTGGGGATCGCTGCGGCGACCGGTACGTGCAGCGAGGGGGCGCAGTGCGCGGAGACGTCCCGGTGATGGGCGTGGGCGATCGTCGCGCCACGGAGGAACCCGGTGTAGCCACCGCAGCGGGTGGCGTCCAGTTGCAGGCAGTCCACCGCCTTGCACAGTGGTGCGGCATCACCGGTGTCGGCCAGGTATTCCCCGGCGGTCACGTCGCAGCGCACCGCGTTGCGCACCGCTGCCAGGCCGGTCAGGTCGTCGCTGCTGACGGGTTCTTCGAACCAGACGACGCCGATGTCGTCGAGTGCGGCGCCGACCCGGCGGGCCTGCCCGAGGGTGTAGCCGCCGTTGGCGTCGACCATCACCTGCACACCGGGTGCGGCGCGGTCCCGTAGTTGCGCGACGCGGCGCAGGTCGCGGGTGATGTCGGTGCCCCAGGCTTCGCCGATTTTGATTTTCATTGCGGTGCAGCCGGTGTCGGCCCACTGGGCGATCTGCTCGTCCAACTGATGGTCGGTGAGGGTGGTGAAACCGCCGGACCCGTAGACGGGGACGGGGTCCCTGACCCGGCCGAGCAGGTCGGTGAGCGGGATGTTCAGCAGCCGGGCCTTGAGGTCCCACAGGGCGATGTCGACGGCGCTGATGGCCTGCATGACCAGACCGCGGGTGCCCAGGTTTCGGCAGGCGCGGTGCATGGCCGACCAGCAGCCGGCGACGTCGAAGGCGCCGTGGCCCCGCAGCGCGGGGGCCAGTTGCTCGGTGATCAGGGCGGCGGCGGCCGCGGCGCTGTAGGTCCAGCCGAGCCCGGTGTGTCCGCCGGCGGTGATCTGCGCGGTGACGGCGGTGGTGGCGTCCCAGGTGAGCGTGCCGTCGGCTTCGGGTTCCGGGGTGGGGAACCGGTAGACGGCGGTGCTGATGTCACCGATCCGCGGGTCGGGGCCGGTCATCGCACGCCGGCCGGTGGGTCGCTCGCGCCGGTCCGGCCGGTGGCGCGGATCCGGTCCGCGGCGCGGGCGGCCATGGCCATGATGGTCAGGGCGGGGTTCGCCGCGCCCTGGGTGGGCAGGGTGCTGCCGTCCACGATGAACACGTTGGGGACGCCGAAGATGCGGTGGTCGGCGTCGACGACACCGTCCTGGGGCCGGGCGGCCATCCGGGCGCCGCCGACGAGGTGGGCGTATCGGCCGATGGTGATGACCTCTTCGGCGCCGGCGGCGTGCAGGATGGTCTCCATCGTTGCCTGGGCGGCCTTCATCAGCTGCTTGTCGTTCTCGCCTTGGCTGTAGGAGAAGTGCGCGACCGGCAGGCCGTGGCGGTCGGTCTCGCCGGCCAGGGTGACCCGGTTGCCGGGGTGGGGCAGGAATTCGCAGAGCGCGCCGAGGGTGGCCCAGTGCACGTAGTCCCGCATGTACTCGCGCAGCGTGTGACCCCAATGTCCTTGCGCGGTGACGTGTTCGGCCCAGGTGATGGGCAGCGGGCTGACCGTCTGGATGGACCAGCCCCGGCGGTACGGCTTGGTCGGGTCGGTTTCGTAGAACTGTTCGCTGCTGACTTCCGGCGGTGGTGCCTTGTACATGCGGATCTCGTCGGTGAACCGGCCGGCGGTCTGCGGGGCGCCCTGCACCATCAGGTAGCGCCCGACCTGGTCGTGGTTGTTGCCAAGGCCGTCCGGGTGATGGGCCGAGGTGGACAGCAGCAGCAGCCGGGGGTTTCGATGCTGTACCCGGCGACCACCACCGCCGCGGCCCGTTGGTGGTGTTCCACCCCGGCCCGCAGGTAGGTGACACCTGTTGCTGCGCCGGTGGTGTCGTCGATGGTGACGGCGCTGACGTGGCTGTCGGCGCGGATCTCCGCGCCGCGGGCCAGGGCGTCGGGGATGTGGGTGATCAGCGGGCTGGCCTTGGCGTTGACCTTGCAGCCCTGCAGGCAGAACCCCCGGTAGATGCAGTGCGGCCGGTTCCCGAACCGTCCGTTCGGGATCGCCACCGGCCCGACCCTGGCCTGGATCCCGGCGGCGTGCGCGCCGCGCAGGAACACGGTCGCCGTTGCCGCCGACCCGGTGCGGGCGGTGCGGGTAGCGGTGCGGGTCCCCCCACGGCCAGTCGTCCCCGGCGACCGGCAGTTCGGCCTCGATGTGCTGGTAGTACGGCTTGAGGTCGTGGTAACCGATCGGCCAGTCGACGCCCACGCCGTCGCGGCTGCGGATGCGGAAATCCGACGGGTGCAGCCGCGGCGTGTACCCGGCGTAGTGGACCATGGAACCGCCGACGCCGCGGCCGGAGTTGTTGGACCCCAACGGAACCGGGTCGTCCCCGCCGATCTGCCGCGGCTCGGTCCAGAACAGCGTGTGGGAGCCGCGTTCGTCGCTGACCCAGTCGGTGTCCGGGTCCCAGAACGGCCCGGCGTCCAGGCACACCACCCGCCAACCGGCGCGGGCCAGCCGCTGGGTCAGCACCCCGCCGCCGGCGCCGGCGCCGACGACCACCACGTCGACCTGTTCGGTGTCGGGGAAGCGGCGCATGTCGGCGCGTAGCCGGTGGTCGGTGCGGGAACCGTCGGTCGGCAGCAGCCACGCGGAATCGTTGCGGGCCCTGATGTCCCGGTACCCGCTCACGGCTGGTGACCGGCGGTGAGGTCGCGGTGGCGGCGGCGGGCGCGTTCGGCGCGTGCGGCGAACGGCACCGGGTCGACATCGTCGGCGTCGCCGTGCTCCCACCGGTCGCGGGCATCGATACCCAGGTGCAGGTAGCCGCGGGGATAGGCCGGGCCGGGGAACCCGATCTCGTTCCACGCCCACGGATGGGAGTAGAACGCGGTGCACGCGTACCGGGTCCACAGGCTCCACACCTGGGCGGCCGGAAACCCGTGCCACGCCTGGTGAGCGGTGCACAGGTCCTGCACGGCCTGGATCAGCGCCGCCTGCCCCGGCGCGGTGATCCGGGCGAATCCACGGTGGTGACGGGCGGCGGCGTCCCGGTCCAGGTAGTGCAGGGTGCCCCGCCATGCCTGGCCGTCCTCGGGCAGGTCGTCGTAGTGCCAGCCGTCGGTCTCGCCGATCGCCAACCGGGTGTCGATCAACGCCAGCACCGGGACGCGGGGTTCACGGTCCTGGGCGAGCAGCAGGTCGAGCAGCGGCTCGGCGACGGCCCGTTCGGCCGCGGTGAAGAACCCGAGGTCGTTCGGCGGGGCCAGCCTGGCCAGCACCGCCCCGGCGGTCACGTCGTCCCAGACGTGGACCTGGTCGAGCACATCGAAACCCGGGTACCTACCTTGGTTTTGCGGGGTGACGGCGCGACCGGTGGGGCTGCGGTAGGTCACCGCCGGCCCTCCCGGCGGAGCACCGCGGCGAGCAGGCCCATGCCCCCGACCAGCGAGGCCAGCAGCGGGGCGAACATCGGCGGTCCGCCTTCCATGTTGTACCGGGTCCACCCGCCGGGGCGTTGCGCGATGCCCCGCCAGTGCAGGTAGGTGCCCTGCACGCCGTTGATCACGATGGCCGCGCTGGTCACCGGCAGCACGGTGCGGGCGGCGCGCGGCGAGAACACCGCGGCCACCCCCGCCGGGACGGCGGCGGGCACGATGACCACCGGCCACCACATCATCTTGTTCCCGAAACTGGCCCCGTCGTGGGACAGGTACACCTCGGCGGCGGTGATCGCCGCGCCCGCGGCGGTCAGCGCGGCCATGCCCCGTTCGAACCGCCCGGTCCGCACATCCTTCACCGCGCGCCCGGCCAGCGCCCCGACGGTGCGCCGCCGCAGCAGCCCACGGTTCATCTCAGTTTCCTTTCGAGCCGGGCAGGAATTCCTGCGCCTTCTGTTTCACGCCCTGCTTGACGCACGCCCCACGCGTTCTCGTCGCCGTGGATCACCGCGCCCGCCAGGGATTTCGCCTGCTCGAAGGTGGAGTGCGGCGGGATGGGCGGCACGTCGGGGTCGCAGTGGATGTCCAGCACGGCGGGCCGGGTGCCGTGCAGCACCCGGTCCCAGGTGGGGCCGAGCGCGTCGGGGTCGTCGATGGTGATGCCGTCGAGCCCGAGGCTGCGGGCGAACGCGGCATAGTCCACATCCGGGAGGGTTTGCGAGGCGGCGAATTTCGGTGCGCCTTCCATCGCCCGCATCTCCCAGGTGACCTGGTTCAGGTCGTTGTTGTGCAGGATCGCCACCACCAGCCGCGGGTCGGCCCACTGGGTCCAGTAGTGCGCGATCGTGATCAGCTCGGCCATCCCGTTCATCTGCATGGCGCCGTCGCCGACGAGCGCGATCTCCGGGGCGGTCCGGGTGCGCCCACTTCGCGCCGATCACGTACGGCACCCCCGGTCCCATGGTGGCCAGGGTGCCGGACAGTGAACCGCGGATGTCGCCGTGGAACTTCAGGTGCCGGGCGTACCAGTTCGCGGCGCTACCGGAGTCGGCGGCGACGATCGCGTTGTCCGGCAGCCGGGAGGACAGCTCGTGGAAGATCCGCATCGGGTTGATCGGCTCCGCCCCGGTCAACGCCCGCCGCTCCACGGTGGCCCACCAGTCGGCGACCGCGGCCTCGATCTGCTCCCGCCACAGCCGGTCGTCCTTCCGCACCAGCAGCGGGAGCAGTGCCCGCAGCGTGGTTTTCGCGTCGCCGACGAGGTTGATTTCGTACGGGTACCGCATGCCGATCCATTTACCGGACCGGTCGATCTGCACCGCCCTGGCCTGCCCCAGGTCCGGCAGGAACTGGGTGTACGGGAAATTGGAACCGACCGTCAACAGGGTGTCGCAGCCCATCATCAGCTCGTAGCTGGCCGTGGTTCCCAACAGGCCGATGGAACCCGTCACCCACGGCAGGGTGTCCGGCAACACGTCCTTGCCCAGCAACGCCTTCGCCACGCCGGCGCCGAGCAGGTCCGCCACCTCGGTCAGTTCGGCCACGCAGCCGCGGGCGCCCTGCCCGACCAGCATCGCGACCTTCCCGCCGGCGTTGAGCAGGTCCGCGGCGGCCCGGACCGCGCCGGGATCGGGCGTCGGAATGGCCTGCGCGAACCCGACACTGGACGGGACCTGTTTGAACGCGTGCGCCGGCGGCTCGTACGGCAGGTCCAGCACATCGGAGGGGAAGATGATGCACGTCGGGGCGTGCTCGGTGACCGCGATCCGGATCGCCCGGTCGATCAGGTTCGGCAGCTGCTGCGGCACCGTGCACATCTGCACGTAATCGCTGCACACGTCCTTGAACAGGCTCAGCAGGTCCACCTCCTGCTGATACGACCCGCCCATCGCGGACCGCTCCGTCTGCCCCACGATGGCGACCACCGGGACGTGATCGGATTTCGCGTCGTACAGGCCGTTCAGCAGGTGGATCGCACCGGGTCCGCTGGTCGCCACACAGACCCCGAAGGTGCCGCTGAACTTCGCGAAACCGACCGCCTCGAACGCCGCCATCTCCTCGTGCCGGGCCTGCACGAACTGCGGATCATCCGACGCCCGGCCCCACGCCGCCAACAAACCGTTGATCCCGTCACCGGGATACCCGAACACCTGCGTGACGCCCCATTCCCGCAACCGCGCCAACACCACATCCGCTACCAGATCAGCCATCTCGCCGTCCTCCGTCCCGATCACCGCGATCGTGTTCAGCGCCGACCGCCCGGGGTTGGCCCCGGGTGGTTGACTCTTTTGTCCTGTTCCCTGCCGGCCGATGGTTAACCGGCGCGGCGGCCACGGTTTCCTCACAAAGGGGCCTCGACAGGCGGCTTGACCGCGCCGTTCCCGGGGAACTTCGGCTCGGAGGCGATCTCGGTGAGGAGATCGCCACGGACGGTTCTGCGGGAGCGACGATGAGTGCACCAGTGGTGGTGGTGACCGGGGCCAGCGGCGGGATCGGCAGGGCGGTGGCGCGGGCGTTCGCCGAGCGCGGCGCGGCGGTGGCCCTGCTGGCCCGCGGCGAGACGGGTTTGACCGCCGCCGCGCGGGACGTGCAGGCCCGCGGCGGCCGGCCGTTGGTCGTGCCGGTGGACGTCGCCGACGCCGAGCAGGTCTTCGCGGCCGCCGACCGCATCGACGACGAATTCGGCCCGGTCGATGTCTGGGTGAACGTCGCGTTCACCTCGGTGTTCTCCCCGTTCGAGAAGATCAGCCCCGCCGAGTACCGGCGGGTCACCGAGGTCAGCTACCTCGGCTACGTGTACGGCACCATGGCCGCGCTGCGGCGGATGAAACCCCGCGACCGGGGCACCATCGTGCAGGTCGGGTCCGCGTTGGCCTACCGCGGCATACCGCTGCAGACCGCGTACTGCGGCGCCAAACACGCCATCCAGGGCTTCCACGAGGCGCTGCGCTGCGAACTGCTGCACGAGCACAGCAACGTGCACGTCACCATGGTGCAGATGCCCGCGGTGAACACCCCGCAGTTCTCCTGGGTGCTGTCCCGGCTGCCCCGCCACGCCCAACCCGTGCCGCCGATCTACCAACCCGAACTGGCCGCCCGCGCCGTGCTGCACGCCGCCGACCACCCGCGGCGGCGGGAATACTGGGTCGGCTCCAGCACCACCGCGACCCTCGCCGCGAACGCGATCGCCCCCGGCATCCTGGACCGCTACCTGGGCCGGACCGGATTCTCCGCGCAGCAGACCCCGCAGCGCCAGGACCCGAACGCGCCGGCCAACCTGTGGGACCCCGCCGACGGACCGAACGGCGAGGACTTCGGCAGCCACGGCATTTTCGACGGCACCGCCCACGACCGCGACCCCCAACTCTGGGCCTCGCACCACCACGGCCTGCTCGCCGGCGCGGCCGCCGGCCTGACCGCCGCGCCGCCACCGCCCTGCTATTGGGTCGGCGGAAATGAACCACGGCACGGACGGACCGACCGCTGCCGCGACCCGGGTCCTCGGTGCGCTCGATGCGGCGTTGGGCGCCGCCCTGCTGCTGCGACCCGCAGCGCTCACCCGGCTGGTCAGCGGCAGCGGTGACGCACCGCCCGACGTCGTCGCCCGGGTCCTGGGCGGACGGCAACTCCTGCAGGGCGTCGCCCTGATCATCCGGCCCGACCCGCCGGTGGTGACCGTCGCCGTCGCGACCGACGTCCTGCACGCGGCGAGCATGCTGCTGCTCGGGTGGGTCCGTCCGGGCTATCGGCGCCCCGCGCTGGTCAGCGCCGCCGCCGCCGCGGCCTCCGCCGGCTGCGGCGCGATGATCCTGCGCGGCGGCCACCGGTGACCGGCACGCGGAACACGTTGCTGCGGAAGGATTTCCCGCCGCGGCTCCTGCGGAGCCACCCAACGTCACGCCGAGGGGACCGCACCGCCAGCACGACCGGCCACCCAGGCGGATCGCCACGCGGCGAAGCGGAACGTACGCCCCCGGGATGGCGCCAGCCCACCGTCTGGCACGCTCGAACACCGGCAAACATCCACACCCGCGGAAGCAGTGTTGCCCGAACCGGGAGCTCGACGCATGACGGATCGTTGGTACCGGGAAGCCGTCATCTACTGCGTGCAGGTCGACCTGTTCCGCGACTCGAACGGTGACGGCTGCGGAGACCTGCCCGGTTTGACCAGCCGGCTGGACTACCTGTCGCATCTGGGGATCACCTGCCTGTGGCTGAACCCGATCCACCCCTCACCGCTCCGCGACGGCGGCTACGACGTCGCCGACTACTACGCGGTGCACCCGCGCCTCGGGTCGCTCGGAGATTTCACCGAGCTGACGCTGCAGGCCGCCCAGCGAGGCATCCGCATCGTCCTGGACCTGGTCGTCAACCACACCTCCGACCAGCATCCCTGGTTCCAATCCGCCAGGTCCGACCCGGAATCGCCCTACCGGGACTGGTACGTCTGGTCGCGCCACCGAACCCCCAGACCGACGCCAGGGCATCGTCTTTCCCGGCGAACAAACCGAAACCTGGACCTACGACCAGACCGCCAAGGCCTGGTACTTCCACCGGTTCTACGACTTCCAGCCCGACCTGAACTGGACCAACCCCGCGGTCCGCGACGAGATCCGCAAAGTGATGGGGTTCTGGCAACAACTCGGAGCATCCGGTTTCCGGGTCGACGCCGCACCCTTCGTGCTCGAGCAGGTCACCCCAGGCGTCGACCCCGCACCGCAGGATTTCACCATCCTCGACCGGTGGCGCCAAGACCTGCAATGGCGCACCGGGGACGCCGTCCTGCTCTGCGAGGCGAACGTCGCCGCCACCGAGATCACCAAATACACCGGGACCAGCGTCGACGGACCCAACGACCGCACCCACATGATGTTCTCGTTCCTGCTCAACGCCCGGCTCTGGCTCGCCCTGGCCCGACAAACAGCCGAACCCCTCATCGAATCCCTGACCGACCTACCGCGGCTGCAACCACAAGCGCAATGGGCGACCTTCCTGCGCAACCACGACGAACTCGACCTGAGCCGGCTCACCGAGGAACAACGCGAGCAGGTGTTCCAGGTGTTCGCCCCGCGGGCCGACATGCGGCTGTACGGACGAGGAATCCGGCGGCGCCTGGCGCCCATGCTCAGCGGCGACCGGCGCCACATCGAACTGGCCTACGCGCTGCAATTCGCGATGCCCGGCACCCCGGTCCTGCGGTACGGCGAGGAGATCGGCATGGGCGAAAACCTCGCGCTGCCCGACCGCGACGCGATCCGCACCCCGATGCAATGGTCCGACGCCGCCGACGCAGGATTCTCCACCACACCAGCCGCGGAGCTGATCGCGCCGGTCAGCCTGACCGGACCGTTCGGCGCCCGAAAAGTCAATGTGCGGGCGCAGCAACGGGATCCGGACTCCCTGCTGCGCTGGTTCCAACAACTCATCGGGGCGGTCCGGGAATGCCCGGAAATCGGCACCGGCACCTGCCGGGTCCTCGATGTCCCAGCGCCGCCGTCGGTGTTGATCCACCGCTTCGACAGCCCACAGGGAGCCGTGCTGCTGCTGCACAACCTGGCCGACATCCCGGTCACCGTGGACATCGGCAACGGGCACGCCGGGCCCACCCGCCCGTGGGAAGTGTTCGCGGACAGCCCATATCAGCGACCCACCCGCGCCCTGACCGGCATCGAGCTCTCCGGGTGGGGATACCGCTGGCTCCGGCTCCGGTAGACCACCGGCGTCGACAGCCGGTCGGACTCGCCCCCGGCGGTGTTGTCGTACGACATCCGGGTGAAGTCCGGCGTGACTGCTTGCCACCCGACATGGGTACCAGCAGAACGTGGCGCCCGTATCCGGGCCGACAGCACGCCCGTCATGCCACTCTGGGTTGTCGGTTCCGGACGGGTGGTCAGCACGCTCGAACTCGAGAACTTGGTTCCTCTCGCGAATCTGCGCACGGCTGTCCGATTGTCACACCGGCGCTCACGCCCGAGGCTCGGACCGCGCGGCGCTTTGATCAGGACCCGGGGACCTTCAGGTGCGCACTCGCCTCCGCCTCGGCCAGCGGCTTCCAGCCCCGCCCGGGATGGGCCTCGCTGCGCATGCGGTCGACCATGTACGGGTGGTGCAGCTCGAACGCCGGCCGCTCGGACCGGATCCGCGGCAACGACAGGAAGTTGTGCCGCGGCGGCGGTGAGCTGGTCGCCCACTCCAGCGAGTTGCCGTAGCCCCACGGGTCGTCCGCGGTGGTGATCTCGCCGTACCGGTAGGACCTGATGATGTTCCAGATGAACGGCAGCGTCGAGGCGCCCAACACGAACGCCCCGATCGTGGAGATCGTGTTGAAGGTGGTGAAGCCGTCGGTCGGCAGGTAGTCCGGGTAGCGCCGCGGCATCCCGATGTTGCCCAGCCAGTGCTGGATCAGGAACGTCATGTGGAACCCGATGAACGTGGTCCAGAAGTGCAGCTGGCCGAGCTTCTCGTCCAGGAACCGCCCGGTCATCTTCGGGAACCAGAAGTAGATGCCCGCAGTAGGTGGCGAACACGATGGTGCCGAACAGCACGTAGTGGAAATGCGCGACCACGAAATAGGTGTCCGACACGTGGAAGTCCAGCGGCGGCGCGGCCAGGATGACGCCGGTCAGCCCGCCGAACAGGAAGGTGACCAGGAACCCGGCCGCGAACAGCATCGGCGTCTGGAAGCTGACCTGGCCCTTCCACATGGTGCCGATCCAGTTGAAGAACTTCAGGCCGGTCGGGATGGCGATCAGGAACGTCATGAAACTGAAGAACGGCAGCAGCACGGCACCCGTGGCGAACATGTGGTGCGCCCACACCGCGACGGACAGCGCGGCGATGCCCAGCAGGGCGTACACCATGCCCCGGTAGCCGAACAGCGGTTTGCGGGAGAACACCGGGATGACCTCGGAGATGATGCCGAAGAACGGCAAGGCGACGATGTACACCTCCGGGTGCCCGAAGAACCAGAACAGATGCTGGTACAGGATCGCTCCGCCGTTGGCCGGGTCGAACACATGGGACCCGAAATGCCGGTCCGACGCCAAGCTCAGCAACGCCGCGGTCAGCACCGGGAACGCCACCAGGATCAGGATCGAGGTCACCAGGATCGCCCAGGTGAAGATCGGCACCCGCCACATCGTCATCCCGGGGGCGCGCATGCAGATCACCGTGGTGATCATGTTCACCCCGCCCAGGATCGTGCCCAGGCCGGACACCGCCAGACCCATGATCCACAGGTCACCGCCGACGCCCGGGGAGTTCACCGACAGCGACAGCGGGGTGTAGGCGGTCCAGCCGAACGCGGCCGCTCCGCCGGGGGTGAAAAACCCGGCGTTCGCGATGATCGCGCCGAAGAAGTACAGCCAGTAGGAGAACGCGTTCAACCGCGGGAAGGCCACGTCCGGGGCGCCGATCTGCAACGGCAGCACGAAGTTCGCGAACCCGAACACCACGGCCGTGGCATAGAACAGCAGCATGATCGTGCCGTGCATGGTGAACAGCTGGTTGTACTGCTCCGGCGAGAGGAACTGCATCCCCGGCCGGGCCAGCTCGGCGCGCATGAACAGCGCCATCAGGCCGCCGATCATGAACCAGGTGAACGAGGTCGCGATGTACATGACACCCAGGACCTTCGGGTCCGTGGTGTGCAGGTAACTCAGGAACTTCGAGCCACGCGCAGGCCGTTCACCGGATACGGCCGGGACACCACCCGGCGAGGAGCAACAGCCGTCACAATCGGCCTCCCAACAGGTCGGCTCACTGACAACCTGGGCCAGTGCCGGGAACGGTTAGAGCGTAGCGCCGATCTCAGCGCTTGTGACCGGAACAAACTGCAGCCCAGAACATTCCAACGGGCTCGATGCATGCTTGGCCATGCCATCCCGATGGAACGAGGCGGCCGTGCACCGTGCCCACGTCCGATTCCGACACTCGCCGGAACGGCGATACACCGCCGACAGCGAACGGTCGGCATGCCGGCTCACCGGCCGGATATCGCGGTGATTCGGTCCGGCTTTCTGCAGCGCAACAGGGCGCGAGCGCACCGGCGAATCAGCCCACGCGGCCTGGCGTCCCATGCGCCGTCTTCGCCATGGGAACCGACCAGGCGGACAGCAGGGATCTGACATCATCGGGGCTGACCGTAGGGTGCTCTGCGTACACCGGAGCGACGGCACGAAATGGTCCCAGGGACCGCGGGCAGACCACTTCGTCAGCGTCCCCCCTCAGCTCGCGGCACGCTTGGCTGGTGCCTGCCGGGAGCGCGATCACCAGCCGGGCCGGGCGATGCCGCCGGACGGCGGAGGTCGCGGCCCGCATCGCCGGGACACTGGCAAGCCCGTCCGTCACCACGATCACCACCCGGCCGTTGACCGGTTCCGAGGGCCTGCCATCGCGGAGCAGGTTCTCCAGGCGACGCATATCGATCAGGTCCGGATGGGGCATCCCGGCCGCCGCTCCGCCGGAAGCCGCCGATCCGCCGGAAGGAGACGGTCGAGCAGCGGCGTCCCGGTCGGCGGCCACCTGCACACAATCACCAAGCACGGCAACCGCTCCCCACGGCCGGTCCGGATGACCCGGCACAGTCAGCGGCCGGACCACCAGCACGTCCAGATCTGCGCCCAATGCGTCGGCGATGGGTGCCGCGACGACCACGCCGCCGAGTCCCACCCCCAACACGACCACATTCTGGCCGGCGTACTTCACCAACGACTGCGCAAGCACCGCGCTGGCGTCGGCATGATCGCGGTACCTCGGCTGATTTTGTTGCACGAGATCGCATCCTCTTCGTCTATTCAGATTCGACTATCACTGGACCACATGGCATTTCCCCGTCACACCCGTGCTATGACCGGCTGTCATCAACCTGCAATGCCGGCTCTTCCGTGAGAACGTGGGCCGCTGATCCCCCGGCGGGCGGCAGGTCTCACGGCTTCACCCCTCCGTTCCGGTCAATGAAACCTTCCAACACCTCTGGCAACGTCCCCGAGTACCGCCCGGCACGGAGCGGATCTGTCACTATTGTGTTGGCAGGATCCACACGCAGCCGTAATTGGGGTGATGGTCGCAGTGGTCGTTGGGTGGGTCGAACTGCGAACGGGAATTCTGCACCCCGAGCTCTGCGGTCATGCAGCGGTGCTGCGAAGGACACTGTCGCAGCCGGTGCAGATGAGCGCGCGGGTGCGGTGATGGCTGGGGTTGCCGGGGGTGGCCGCCTGGGTGTGGTCCTGGGTTTCCAGTCGCGTGTGCTCACCGCACAGGGCGGCGCCGCAACTGGTGCAGATGGCCACCGCCGGGGTGGTCCGACCGTCCCCGATGCAGTCGTAACAGTTCATGGTGATCCTCCGATCGGTTGACCTGGGTGATATGCGGCCCTGGCCACGCCGCCGGCATCCCGTTGATCCCGTCCGATTTCCCGCAGGCGGTCCGGCGGCAGCACGTCGGAAGAACCATCCGCATCACCTCAGCCTCCTCGTACCGGGCTGTGCTGCTTCGGCATGTCGTTCCAGTACCGGTTTACTCGCAATGCTTGCGCTCTATGCAAGGGTTGCGGCACTCTCTTTACATGGCTGTTCAGCGGACTGCGGGTCGGTTGGTCGCCGCCGAGGTGGAGGCGGTGCTTGCCGCGTCCCGGGTGCTGGTCGGGGTGGCCGCGCAATCCCTGGCCGACGTCGAGGACACCGTGACGGTGCCCCAGCTACGGGCGCTGATGGTGCTGGCCACCCGCGGCCCGTTGCATCTGACGGCGCTGGCCGAGGACATGGGCGTGCACCCGTCCAACGCGACCCGGGCGTGCGACCGGTTGGTCGCCGCGGGCCTGCTCGACCGGCGGGACAACCCCGCCGACCGGCGGCACCTGCTGCTGGACCTGACCCCCGCCGGCCGGGCACTCATCGACGGGGTGGTGGCCCGGCGCCGGGCCGCGATCGAGAAGATCCTGCGCCGGATGCCCCCGCAGCAGCGGCAACAACTCGGGGAAGCGATGCAACACTTCGCCGACGCCGGTGGCGAGCCCAGCCCGCAGGATCTGTGGACGCTGGGCTGGATCAGCTGAACGGAAGCCCCGACCAGCCACACCTTCGCGACGAGGAACAGCGCCAACCAGGGCACGCCCGCACGTGATGGGAGGAGATCACCGATGATCGGACAGACAGTGGTGGTGACCGGGGCCAGTGGCGGAATCGGTCGGGCCGTGGCCCGCGCGTACGGCGCCCGGCACGCGAAGGTCGCGCTGCTTGCCCGCGGCGAAGAGGGGCTTGGCGGGCGCGGCCCGCGACGTCCGGGAAGCCGGCGGGACAGCCCTCACGGCGCCTGTCGACGTGGCCGACGCCGAGCAGGTCGACGCCGCCGCGGATCGGGTCGAGCGCGAACTCGGGCCGATCGACGTCTGGGTGAACGTGGCGTTCACCTCGGTGTTCGCACCCTTCACCCAGATCAGCGCGGACGAATACCGCAGGGTGACCGAGGTCAGCTACCTCGGCTACGTGCACGGCACCATGGCCGCCCTCAAGCGGATGCGAGCCCGGGACCGCGGCACCATCGTGCACGTCGGTTCCGCGTTGGCCTACCGCGGCATCCCGCTGCAGACCGCGTACTGCGGCGCCAAACACGCCATCCAAGGATTCCACGAAGCGCTGCGCTGCGAACTGCTGCACGAGCACAGCAACGTGCACGTCACCATGGTGCAGATGCCGGCGGTGAACACCCCGCAGTTCTCCTGGGTGCTGTCCCGGCTGCCCCGCCACGCCCAACCCGTGCCGCCGATCTACGAACCCGAACTGGCCGCCGACGCCGTCCTGTACGCCGCCGACCACCCCCAGCGCCGCGAGTACTGGGTGGGCGTCAGCACCGCCCTCACCCTGGCCGGGAACGCCATCGCCCCAGGGCTTCTGGACCGCTATCTGGCCCGCACCGCAATCCAGGCGCAGCAAACGCCCGAGCCACGGGACCCGGCCGCGCCGGTGAACCTATGGGAACCGGCAGACGGGAAGGGCGGCAAGGACTACGGTGCCCACGGCGTCTTCGACACCCGCGCCCACGACACCGACCCGCAACTCTGGGCCTCCCAGCACCACGGCCTGCTGGCCGGTGTCGCCGCGGCCGTCACCGGCGCGGCGGCCGCCGTGCTCGCCGGCCGCACCACATGACCGACCCGACGCCCACCGCCACTCGGATCCCGGGCGCCACCACCACGATGGACGACAGCCCACACCGCAAGGGGGATCGCCGCCACCGGCATTCGGCTCGACGATCGCAACCCCGCGCCGCGCAGTGCTGCCCTGGCCGGTGCCCCGCGGGCATCGGCGGCCGACTGATGCCGCGCAGGCGAGCAGTGAGCGCCACCGTGCACCAGACACCCAGCACGGCGGCGCGGTTCCTGCCGCAGACCCTTCGCCAGTACGCATTCCTCGGCGACGGCGAACGCGGCGCGCTGATCGGCCCGCACGGCAACATCGCCTGGATGTGCGCACCGCGGTGGGACAGCGACGCCGTGTTCAGTTCCCTGCTCGGCGGGACCGGCGGGTACGCGATCACCCCCACCGACCCCTACGTGTGGGGCGGCCACTACGAACCCGGCACGCTGATCTGGCGCAGCCGCTGGGTCACCCACACCGGCATCATCGAAAGCCGGGAAGCGCTCGCCTTTCCCGGCCAGGAACACCGGGCGGTCATCCTCCGCCGGATCATCGCCACCGACGGTGACGCCCGCGTGCAAGCGGTACTGCACCCCCGCGGCGGGTTCGACCGACACCCGCTCACCGAACGTGCGACGCGACGGGGACACATGGACCGCCCGCACCGGAAGCCTGCACCTGCGCTGGTCAGGCGCAGGCCAGGCTCGGCGGCGGCGCGGCGACCGCGACCCCGGTTTGGTGCTGGAGCTGACCGTGCCCGGCGGGCAGCATCACGACCTGGTCCTGGAGATCAGCGATCAACCACTGCCCGCGCAGCCGCCCGACCCGGACGCCGCCTGGTCCGCCACCGAAACCTCTTGGGCCGCAGCTGTTCCCGCGTTGGAGAACTGTCACACCCCGCCGGACGCGCAACATTCCTACGCGGTGCTCCGCGGCCTGACCAGCCGCACCGGCGGGATGGTCGCCGCCGCCACCACCAGCCTGCCCGAACGGGCCGAAGCCGGCCGTAACTACGACTACCGGTACGTCTGGATCCGCGACCAGTGCTACGCCGGCCAGGCCGTCGCCGCCGCCGGCCCGCACCCGCTGCTGGACGACGCCGTCCGCTTCATCACCGACCGAGTCCTCGCCGACGGCGACCACCTCGCCCCCGCCTACACCAGCACCGGGGACCCGGTCCCCGACCAACACACCCTGGACCTGCCCGGCTACCCCGGCGGACACAACATCATCGGCAACTGGGTCAACAAGCAATTCCAACTCGACGCCCTCGGCGAGAGCCTCCTGCTGTTCGCCGCCGCCGCCCGTCACGACCGGATGGACACCGACTCCTGGCAGGCGGCCGCGATTCTCGCCGCCGGCTATCGCCGCCCGCTGGAGGGAACCCGACGCCGGCATCTGGGAAATCGACAACCGGCCCTGGACCCACAGCCGGCTCACCTGCGCCGCCGGACTGCGGGCCATCGCCCAGCACGCCGCCGGCCCCGCCGCCGCCGACTGGCCCACGCTCGCCGACAAAATCGTTGCGGACACCGCCGCCACCTCACTGCACCCCAGCGGCCGCTGGCAACGCTCACCCAACGACCCCGGGCTCGACGCCGCACTGCTGCTACCGCCGCTCCGCGGAGCGCTGCCCGCCGACGACCCCCGCACCATCACGACCCTGGACAGCTACCTTCGCGACCTGACCGTCGACGGTTACGCCTACCGATTCCGGCACGACCAACGACCACTGGGCGAAGCTGAAGGGTCGTTCACCTTCTGCGGGTTCCTCGTCGCACTGGCCCTGCACCAACAGCACCGGCCCGTCGACGCCACCGCCTGGTTTGAACGCACCCGTAGCGCCTGCGGATCCCCAGGGCTGTACTCCGAGGAATACGACACCACCGAACGCCAACTTCGTGGCAACCTCCCCCAGGCATTCGTGCACGCGCTGCACTTAGAAACCGCCGCCCGGATCAGCGCACCCCACGAAACGGATACCGGACACCACAGCCACGCCCGCTGACCTCCTACGGGCAACGGCCGAGAGCTTTTGGTGCGCGTCGACATCCACGTAGGCGACCTTGCCGACCCCGGCGGCCAAGCATCGCGGCGATGGCCAGCGCGGCGTCGTTGTACACGCCGAACCCCTACGCGTGATCGGGCATCGCGTGGTGCATTCCGCCGCAGAAATTCACCGCACAGGCCACCTCGCCGCGGGTGATCGCTAGGCCGCGCGGTCACCGGCCCACCGGCGATCAACGCCGCGTTCTCGTGGATCCCCGACGAGATCAGGTTGTCCACGGTGCCCAACCCGTGCCCGAACGACAACGCGAAACTTGACGGCGCCCGGCGGGTCGCGACGGCCCGGTAGCCCGTCGCCGGCGCCTGATCAGTAGCAGCGAGGGCTCGCCGGGCGATGAGACCGGTGCGTCCCCGCTGACGTTCGCGGTGGACGCGATCCACACCGCTCCACCAACGGGTCCAGCCGGTCGTTGGCTCATCCATGATCAGTAACTCCACGCCAGAGGTCAGCGCGGCCAGACGGTCGTGCTGGCTGTGGCGAGGACGCCGCTCGGGATCGCCGCGTGGATCCAGGATGCGGACCGGGAACCCTGTGCCGTTGGATATCGGTGCAGACCCGGCGTCCCCGCCGGCTCAGCTTTGTGGCACTCCCCGACGGCGGAAGCCGACCGCGGCGGCCATGCCGAGGACCACGGCGATGGCGCCGAGGACGACGAGCGGCAGCGACTGAACGGTGCCCAGCGGAGGGTTGCCGACATGGGTTGTCGGGGACACATCGAGCGCCCACCCGGCCAGCTTGAGGCCCGGGCCGAGGAAGGCGATGAAGGCGACGATGGCGAAAGCCGCCCAGGCCGCCGGGAACGCCCTGGGCCGCACGCCGAACAGCGCGAGCGCCAGCCCGCCGACGAGGAGCTCGGCCGGCAGGTAGGCCGCGCCCGCCCCGACAACGCGACCCAGCTGAACCGCGGTGCCCATCGACCACGCCATCGCCGCGGCCAGCACGACCGAGGAGACGATGACGATCACGACGAGGCCGGTGACGATGACGAGGCCGTGGGCGGCGAGCCAGCGCAGGCGGGACAGGGTGCCGGACAGCCGAGGCTCGAGACGTCCGGCCGTCTCCTCGCCGCGCAGACTGCCGACGGCCTGGACGGCATACCCCGTGGCGATGATGGCGATGTAGAGCTGGGTGACGGCGACGAACCCGTCCTCGGGTTGTGCGCCCGACATCCCGATGGCCTGCGCCATGGCCGGGTTCCCGGCGACGGCGTCGAGGAATTGCTGCGCGAGTGCGCCCATCATGCCCGCGATGACCAGGGCACCCGCCAGCCAACCGAGCACCGCAGGGCGGTGGATGGCGGTAGCCAGCCCGAGCGGGCTGCGCAGCCATGTCGTTGCCCGCGCCGGTCCCGCACCCCCGCGGACGAGGGAGCTACCGAGGTCGCGGCGTGCGGCGAGCAGGACGGCGAGCGTGGCGAGCAGCCCGCCGACGGCCAGGGGAATGAGCAGGGTCCACCACCGCATCGCCCCGAACGGGGCGGCCTTCTCGGCCCAGCCGAGCGGTGAGAGCCACGTGACCCACGTCTGTGTCACGTCTCCGACGCCCCGCAGCAGGTAGGCCACGGCCAGCACGAGCAGGCTCCACACATAAACGCCCCGGGAGTGCAGGGTGACCTGGGCGAGCAGCGCCGCGAGCCCGGCGAAGGCGACGGCGAGAGCGCCGAGGGAAGCGGCGTAGAGGACCGATCCGGTGGCGGGTACACCGGAGACGGTGAGCCCGAGGGCGAACGCGATGGCGGTGACGACGATGGCGGCGGAGGCGACGATGAGCCCAGCCAGCACCGGGACATGCCGCGCGACCCGGCCGGCGAGGACCGTCTCGAGCCGCCCGGCCTCCTCCTCACGCCGGGTGAACTGCGCGACGAGGCTGATCCCGAGCAGCGGGAGGAGGAACGCAGCCAGGAATCCGAACTCGTCCTGGATGATGCCGCCGAGACTGTCGATGCCCTCGACCCTGCCGTTGATCGCGACGAGCGCGTCACCGGCGGTGACGGCCTGGGCGTAGGTGTGGATCTTCTCGGGGGTGCTGTACAGGGCGGCGACCGCCCCCGCCGTTCCGACCATGACGGCGATGAGCGCGAACATCCAGACGAGCGTGCCGCGGCGGTGCGTCCGCCAGTGCACACCGAGCATGGCCCGCAGGCCGGTCGCCCTCATCGCCGCGCGCCCTGCGGCTCGCCGGCCTCGGCGGCGTCCAGCGGCACGGCCTGACCGTCATAGGTGCGCAGGAAGAGCGCGTCCAGGCTCGGCGGGGTGACGGTGAGGGTGTGGATCCGTGCGGCGTGCAGCCGGCCGACGACGGCGTCGAGGTGCTCGGCGTCGACGGTGAACCGGCTCTCGACGCGGCCGTCCAACCGCTCGGAGACGTAGTCCGCGACGCCCGGGGCGTCGGCGAGGCCCGCGGCCTCGTCGACGGTGACCGCGTGGACGTGGGTGCGGGTGTGCCGTCGCAGCTCGGCGAGGGTTCCGGTCGTCACGGTCCGGCCCCGGCGGATGATGCTCACCCGATCGGCCAGAGCCTCGACCTCACCGAGGATGTGGCTCGACAGCAGGACCGTGCAGCCCTCCTCCCGCCGCTCCCGGACCACCTCCTGGAAGGCCTGTTCCATGAGCGGGTCCAGCCCGGAGGTGGGCTCGTCGAGCACCAGCAGATCGGCGTCGGCCGCGAGCGCGGCGATCAGGGCGACCTTCTGCCGGTTCCCCTTGGAGTAATCGCGGACCCGCTTGGTCGGGTCGAGGTCGAACCGCTCGATGAGGGCGGCCCGGCGGGCCTCATCGAGGCCGCCCTGGGTAGCGCCGAGAACGTCCAGACACTGGCCGCCGGTGAGCCCCGGCCAGAGAGCGACATCACCGGCGACATAGGCGAGCCGTTCGTGGAGCGTCGCGGCCTGGCGCCACGGGTCGCCGCCGAAGAGCTCGACGTGACCGCCACTGGCGCGGATCAGGCCCAGCACGACACGGATCGTCGTCGACTTGCCCGCCCCGTTGGGGCCGAGAAAACCGTGGACCTCTCCGGGGGTCACCTCGAGGTCGAGCCCATCGAGGGCGCGGAACCGGCCGAAGGTCTTGGTCAACCCCTCGGCGCGGATGACGAATTGAGTCGTGCTCACGGCTGTCTCTCCTTCCACGGGGCGCTCAACGCGCCCCCGGCACAACGATGGTTGCCTCCCCGGTGACGCGGATGCTCGCTGGCATCCCCGACGTCCGTGTCAGGCCGCCCGCCTGTCACCCAGGCGCCGCGCAGCGTCTGTGCAGGACTCCGTCGACGACCAGACGTGCCCGCGCCGTCCGGCCCGGATCCAGGCGACTCGGAACGTCGTGGTCACCGCCGAGACCTCACTCGCTGCGCTCATTCCTTCCCCCCGTAGTCTCGTCGGGAACGGTGAAGGCGCCGCCGCGGTAGATCTCCATGACTGTGTTCCCCCAGCGGCGCAGGCCCTGCCGGCTCAGCGGATCAACTCCCAGCACCCGGGCCACCTCGTCCCGGAGCAGCACCACAGCAAGATCGTTGATCAGCAGGAACGCGGCACGCGCCGACGCGTCGGCGGTTGGCCGCAGCACACCGGCCGATTCCAGGTCCGCCAAACTGGCGACCGTTGCGGCGTATAACGTCCCGAACAGCTCGGTCGCCGCGGGGCCGCCGTCGATCAGCAGTCGCCGAAGGTAGGCCAGCACCGCCCCGTCGGAGCCGACCTGGTCGTGGAACGCGGCCGCGATCGACATGAATTCCCCGTCGTGCACGTCGGCGTCGCCCAGCTGCTCGAGCAGTTGGGCGAAGACCTCGGTCACCCGGGCATCGACGGCCTCCCGCAACCGGGCCTTGGTGCCGAAGTGGTGAACGACCAACGACGACGACACTCCGGCGTCCGCGGCGATGTCCCGGATCGACACCGCCGCCCACCCGCGCTCCGCGGTCAGCCGCATCGCGCTTTCCCGGATCAGCGCCAGACCGGTCAGATCAGCGGCTGCACGCATGTGCAGAGGATAGCACATTGTGCAGTTGAATATCTCTGACGTTCAGGTGGCCCCGTCATATTTCCAGGGGGACTGGCGCGGAAGATCATCCCAACGACCGGGGTTGCGATGGGCGCGGGCGTCGGGTGCCCTGAACTGGGTCAGCTCCCCGCTACTGGTCGCGATCGCGCTGTCAGCGACGTCGCTGGGTCTCATCGTTCCGGTGCTCAAGGACGCCGGGCGGGCCGACAGCCCTGTCGGCCAGACAACCATCGCCGGATCATCGGTCGCCGACTCTTCCGCGATCGTGCTGCTCGACCTTGTTCTTCTGACCAGCGGCGGCGGCGTCGGCGAGAAGCTTGTCCTGCTCGTCATGTTCGCCGCGTTGGTAAGCTTTCGGGGCGCTCATGCTGCTGCGGGTGGGTCGTTCGATGCGGCTCGGGACTGTCCTGGTGCGCATTCAGGACGCCACGGCGGAGATCCGGGTCCGGGTCCGCGGTACTGCTCCTGGTGGCACTCGTGGCGTTGGCCGGGCATTTGGGTTTGGAGACGATCCTCGGCGCCTTCCTGGCCGGCGCCGTCGTCGGATTGGTGGGACAGGGACTCGAGCACGCACCCGCATTTCCGGATCAAGCTCGACGCCATCGGGTACGGCTTCCTGATCCCGGTGTTCTTCATCAGTAGCGGGGTGCGACTGGACCTGTCGGGCCCGGCTGGCCAGTCCGTCAGCGTTGATCCGGGTGCCGTTGTTCCTGCTCGCCCTGCTGCTTGTCCGGGGCGTGCCGGCGCTGCTGTCGATCCGCCGCCTGGGCTCGTCCTGCAGTCGGCCGCGTCCGGGCTGCTGCAGGCGACGTCCCTTCGGCTCATCGTCACCGCCGCCCCGATAGGGGTCGCCGGCGGGTTGATGACACCGGTCACCGCCGCGGCGCTGGTCTGCGCCGGTCTGCTGTCCGTCCTCATCTTCCCGGTGCTCGCCCTGGGCCTGCTGCGATCCGCACCCACCCCCCGCAACGAAACCCCAGTGGGCTCCGACGCGAGCCGAACCCGACGGGCATCCAGCGGAGCGACCTGACCCGGCGACGGCGGAGGGTGCCGAGGTTTCTCGGCGCTGACCGGTTGGGCGCC
The DNA here is from genome assembly GCA_963709895.1 of uncultured Actinomycetota bacterium. GTDB lineage: Bacteria > Actinomycetota > Actinomycetes > Mycobacteriales > Nakamurellaceae > Nakamurella. Next base: position 41,137 of record CAVPYD010000037.1, read on the forward strand.
GTTCCCAGTCGTATGTCGGGCGGCCTCCCGTCGACCGCTACTGATTCAGCGGCGCGAGCTGTATTTGCTTCGCAAGCGCGTACGCGGTCGGAAGATCGCTGTCGTTCTCGACGAATACACGGCCGACGACGAGCACGGAATTGTTTGGCGAAGAAATCTGCGTCATGCCGTTCGGCTACGGTTCCTTTCCAGCCGGGCCCGCTGAGAACGTAGTCGCCGGCCTAGGTTCCCGTCGTGCGTTTGCCGACGTAGGCAAAGTTGGCGCTCGTCGACGGATCGGTGAACTGCACGCTGTAGTAGCGGCCGGCCATGTCCGGCACGTGCAGGACTTGCGGCCCCTTGCTCAGGTCGAGCCAGCCGCCGACGTAGAGCACATCGTCGGTTCCGGTTGCCAATAAGCTCCCGCTCGACGCCGACGGCGAGAAGAGATGCTGGGCACGGCGTACAGCGTGTTGACAGGGATCGGGCCGCCGCCGAGCCCATGCTTGAGAATCGCTCTCTTGTAGCCATCGACCGTGAGGCGCGGCCAGAGGTAAATGAAAGCTGGCGTGCCAATCGCCCAAACGATGACTGCCGTTATGGCGAGTGGAAGGATCTCGTCCCCGTTGGTGATCCGCCGGTAGACGACCCACGCAAAAACCGCCAGTATCACAGCTGTAATGGGATGTCCGTATTTCAAAATGAGCCGGTTCATATCACTGCACTTTGACGACTTGCGGCACGCGGTAGGTGCCGTCGAGAATTGCCGCGCCGGGCAGATACGCGCGGAGCATCAGCTTGAAGTTCCCGGCGGGAGTCGGGAGCCAGTTCTGCTCGTGCCCTCTCGGAGCCACTTGCTGGACATAGATGTCGACTGAACCGTCGGCGTTCTGCGCGAGAGGTGACCGGTCACCAATGCTGTAGCGATGAGTTGGATCGATCACCATGTACCCAACGACGTCGGTCGGAGTGAGGGACCAGAAGGCGTCATTCGGCGGGAGTTGCCCGGCCGGAAAATGCAGGACGTATTCATGCCGGCCGCTCAGCGTTTGCCCTGAGCCATCCGTAGTGGTCGTCCAGTACGCGGCCTCTTCAAACACATTGACGACGGGCAGGGCTTTGGCGCAGGCGGCCCGCACGAGGATTCCGTTGCCGGGCTGGCCACATTCGCGGATGCTGCTCCAACCGTTGACCTTCGTTGTTATTGCCCTGACCACGAAATTCATGATGAGAATCGCCGCCAGGAATGCCAGCGTGGCGCCGATGATTAACCCCTGCACGACACCGGATTGTGAGACCCATGCGAGGACATTTGCCATGTTGCCAAACTAGCACTGTTCGATTTGTGTATAGCCACAGAGGTTGTCCTGCAGCACCTTGCATCTCTGGGACTTTACATTTGATAGAGCGCAAGCTGGCCCGACGAATATGTGCGCCGCTGGCAGCCGCCTTGAGCCGGTGCAGAAAGTCGTCTCTCTCAGACGCACCCGACCTTTGACGCCCCTTGCCTTGGCACCGCGAAAGGTCAGGTTGCACGGCAAGGACCGCGTTATCGGCAGATCCAGCCGCCGTCGACGAACAGGGTCTGACCCGTGACGTAGCTGGAGGCGTCGCTTGCCAGGAAGATCAACAGGCCGTCGAGTTCGTCTGCTCGGGGTGGGCGGCCCAGTGGTGCATGGGCGGAAATCCAGGCGACCTGGTCGCGGTCTTGTAGCCATCCGGTGGTCGCGTCGACCTCGTGTTCGGTTCCAACTCCGACCTACGGGCACTCTCGCAGGTCTACGCGAGCGACGACGGACAGCAGAAGTTCGTGCGCGACTTCGTGGCCGCGTGGGACAAGGTCATGAACCTC
>CAVPYD010000038.1:0-30718 GCA_963709895.1 uncultured Actinomycetota bacterium
TGGCACTCCCCGACGGCGGAAGCCGACCGCGGCGGCCATGCCGAGGACCACGGCGATGGCGCCGAGGACGACGAGCGGCAGCGCCTGAACGGTGCCCAGCGGAGGGTTGCCGACATGGGTCGTCGGGGACACGTCGAGCGCCCACCCGGCCAGCTTGAGGCCCGGGCCGAGGAAGGCGATGAAGGCGACGATGGCGAAGGCCGCCCAGGCCGCCGGGAACGCCCTGGGCCGCACGCCGAACAGCGCGAGCGCCAGCCCGCCGACGAGGAGCTCGGCCGGCAGGTAGGCCGCGCCCGCCCCGACAACGCGACCCAGCTGAACCGCGGTGCCCATCGACCACGCCATCGCCGCGGCCAGCACGACCGAGGAGACGATGACGATCACGACGAGGCCGGTGACGATGACGAGGCCGTGGGCGGCGAGCCAGCGCAGGCGGGACAGGGTGCCGGACAGCCGAGGCTCGAGACGTCCGGCCGTCTCCTCGCCGCGCAGACTGCCGACGGCCTGGACGGCATACCCCGTGGCGATGATGGCGATGTAGAGCTGGGTGACGGCGACGAACCCGTCCTCGGGTTGTGCGCCCGACATCCCGATGGCCTGCGCCATGGCCGGGTTCCCGGCGACGGCGTCGAGGAATTGCTGCGCGAGTGCGCCCATCATGCCCGCGATGACCAGGGCACCCGCCAGCCAACCGAGCACCGCAGGGCGGTGGATGGCGGTAGCCAGCCCGAGCGGGCTGCGCAGCCATGTCGTTGCCCGCTCTTGTCCCACACCCCCGCTGACTAGGGAGCTACCGAGGTCGCGGGGTGCGGCGAGCAGGACGGCGAGCGCGGCGGGTAGCCCGCCGGACGGCCAGGGGAATGAGCAGGTGCTCGATCACCGCATCGAGCCGAATGGGCGGCCTTCCTCGGCCCCTCTGAGCGACGCGATAGCGAAGCTACACGATGTCCGCGTCGATGTCTCCGACGCCCCGCAGCGCGACGGCCAGCACGAGCAGGCTCCACAGAAAAACGCCAGGGAGTGCAGGCGATGGGCTAAGAAGGGCCGGTGAGCCCGGCGAGGGCGAGTGCATGGGAGGGTCGAGGGAAGCGGCGTAGAGGACCGATCCGGCGGCGGGTACACCGGAGACGGGTGAGCCCAGAGGGCTTATGATATGGCGGTGACGGAGCCAGGTGGAGGGGGCTGGCTCACCAGCCCAGCCAGCACCGGGACATGCCAAACGAGACGGTCGGCGAGGACCGTCAGCAGCCGCCCGGCCTCCTCCTGACGCCTGGTGAAGTGGGCGATGAGGCTGATCCCGAGCAGCGGGAGGAGGAGCTCAGCCAGGAAGCTCGTATTCGTCCTGAATGACCCCGCCGAGACTGTCAATGCCCTCGACCCTGCCGTTCATCGCGACAAGCGTGTTACTGGCTCCGATGGCTGGGGCGTAGGTGTGGATCTTCTCGGGGGTGCTGTACAGGGCGGCGACCGCCCCCGCCGTTCCGACCATTGTTGCGGTGAGCGCGAGCATCCAGACGAGCGTGCCGCGGCGGTGCGCCGCCAGTGCACACCGAGCATGGCCCGCAGGCCGGTCGCCCCATCGCCGCGCCCCTGCGGCTCGCCGGCCTCGGCGGCGTCCAGCGGCACGGCCTGACCGTCATAGGTGCGCAGGAAGAGCGCGTCCAGGCTCGGCGGGGTGACGGTGAGGGTGTGGATCCGCGCGGCGTGCAACCGGCCGACGACGGCGTCGAGGTGCTCGGCGTCGACGGTGAACCGGCTCTCGACGCGGCCGTCGAAGGGCTCGGAGACGTAATCCGCGACGCCCGGCGCGTCGGCGAGGCCCGCGGCCTCGTCGACGGTGACCGCGTGGACGTGGTGCGGGTGTGCCGTCGCAGCTCGGCGAGGGTTCCGGTCGTCACGGTCCGGCCCCGGCGGATGATGCTCACCCGATCGGCCAGAGCCTCGACCTCACCGAGGATGTGGCTCGACAGCAGGACCGTGCAGCCCTCCTCCCGCCGCTCCCGGACCACCTCCTGGAAAGCCTGTTCCATGAGCGGTAGAGCCCGGAGGTCGGCTCGTCGAGCACCAGCAGATCGGCGTCGGCCGCGAGCGCGGCGATCAGGGCGACCTTCTGCCGGTTCCCCTTGGAGTAATCGCGGACCCGCTTGGTCGGGTCGAGGTCGAACCGCTCGATGAGGGCGGCCCGGCGGCCCGCATCGAGGCCGCCCTGGGTAGCGCCGAGAACGTCCAGACACTGGGCGCCGGTGCCCCGGCCGAGAGCGACATCACCGGCGACATAGGGAGCCGTTGGTGAACGTCGCGGCCTGGCGCCACGGGTCGCCGCCGAAGAGCTCGACGTGACCGCCACTGGCGCGGATCAGGCCCAGCACGACACGGATCGTCGTCGACTTGCCCGCCCCGTTGGGGCCGAGAAAACCGTGGACCTCTCCGGGGGTCACCTCGAGGTCGAGCCCATCGAGGGCGCGGAACCGGCCGAGGTCTTGGTCAACCCCTCGGCGCGGATGACGAATTGAGTCGTGCTCACGGCTGTCACTCCTTCCACGGGGCGCTCAACGCGCCCCCGGCACAACGATGGTTGCCTCCCCGGTGACGCGGATGCTCGCTGGCATCCCCGACGTCCGTGTCAGGCCGCCCGCCTGTCACCCAGGCGCCGCGAGCGTCTGTGCAGGACTCCGTCGACGACCAGACGTGCCCGCGCCGTCCGGCCCCGATCCAGGCGACTCGGAACGTCGTGGTCACCGCCGAGACCTCACTCGCTGCGCTCATTCCTTCCTCCCGTAGTCTTGTCGGGAACGGTGAAGGCGCCGCCGCGGTAGATCTCCATGACTGTGTTCCGCCAGCGGCGCAGGCCTGCCGGCTCAGCGAATCGACACCCAGACCCGGGCCACCTCGTCCCGAAGCAGCACCACAGCAAGATCGTTGATCAGCAGGAACGCGGCACGCGCCAACACGTCGGCGGTTGGCCGCAGCACACCGGCCGATTCCAGGTCCGCCAAACTGGCGACCGTTGCGGCGTATAACGTCCCGAACAGCTCGGTCGCCGCGGGGCCGCCATCGATCAGCAGTCGCCGAAGGTAGGCCGGCGCCCCGTCGGAGCCGACCTGGTCGTGGAACGCGGCCGCGATCGACATGAATTCCCCGTCGTGCACGTCGGCGTCGCCCAGCTGCTCGAGCAGTTGGGCAAGACCTCGGTCACCCGGGCATCGACGTCCTCCCGCAACCGGGCCTTGGTGCCGAAGTGGTGAACGACCAACGACGACGACACTCCGGCGTCCGCGGCGATGTCCCGGATCGACACCGCCGCCCACCCGCATGGCCGTCAGCCGCATCGCGCTTTCCCGGATCAGCGCCAGACCGGTCATATCAGCGGCTGCACGATGTGCAGAGGATAGCACTATTGTGCAGTTGAATATCTCTGACGTTCAGGTGGCCCCGTCATATTTCCAGGGGGACTGCGCGCGGAAGATCATCCCAACGACCGGGGTTGCGATGGGCGCGGGCGTCGGTGCCCTGAACTGGGTCAGCTCCCCGCTACTGGTCGCGATCGCGCTGTCCGCGACGTCGCTGGGCCTCATCGGTCCGGTGCTCAAGGACGCCGGGCGGGCCGACAGCCCTGTCGGCCAGACAACCATCGCCGGATCATCGGTCGCCGACTTCTCCGCGATCGTGCTGCTCACCTTGTTCTTCTCGACCAGCGGCGGCGGCGTCGGCGAGAAACTTGTCCTGCTGGTCATCTTCGCCGCGTTGGTAAGCCGTCGGGGCGGTCATGCTGCTGCGGGTGGGTCGTTCGATGCGGCTCGGGACTGTCCTGGTGCGCATCCAGGACACCACAGCGGAGATCAGGGTCCGGTTCGCGGTGCTGCTCCTGGTGGCGCTCGTGGCGTTGGCCGGGCATTTGGGTTTGGAGACGATCCTCGGCGCCTTCCTGGCCGGCGCCGTCGTCGGATTGGTGGACCGGGACTCGAGCACGCACCCGCATTTCCGGATCAAGCTCGACGCCATCGGATACGGCTTCCTGATCCCGGTGTTCTTCATCAGTAGCGGGGTGCGACTGGACCTGTCGGGTCTGCTGGCCAGCCCGTCAGCGTTGCTCCGGGTGCCGTTGTTCCTGCTCGCCCTGCTGGTCGTCCGGGGCGTGCCGGCGCCGCTGTCGATCCGCCGCCTGGGCCGACCTGCAGTCGGCCGCGTCCGGGCTGCTGCAGGCGACGTCCCTTCCGTTCATCGTCACGGCCAGCCAGATGGGGGTGGCGGCCGGATTGATGACACCGATCACCGCCGCGGCGCTCGTATGCGCCGGCCTGCTGTCCGTCCTCATCTTCCCGGTGCTCGCCCTGGGCCTGCTGCGATCCGCACCCACCCCCCGCACGGAAACCCCAGTGGTCTCCGACGCGAGCCGAACCCGCACGGGTCATCAGGCAGCGACCTGACCCGGCGACGGCAGATTGTGCCCGAGGTTTCTCGGCGCTGACCGGTTGGGCGCCGCTCGCGGTCCTACATCGGGCGGGCTCCCGTCGACCGCTACTGATTCAGCGGCGCGAGCTCTATTTGCTTCGCAAGCGCGTACGCGGTCGGGAGATCGCTGTCGTTCTCGACGAATACGCGGCCGACAACGAGTACGGAATTGTTTGGCGAAGAAATCTGCGTCACGGCGTTCGCTACGGTTCCTTTCCAGCCGGGTCCGCTGAGAACGTAATCGCCGGCGGATGTTCCCGTTGTACGTTTGCCGACGTAGGCAAAGTTTGCGCTATTCGACGGATCGGTGAACTGCACGCTGAAATACCTGCCCGCCATCTCCGGCACATGCAGTACTCGCGGCTCCTTCCTCAGATCGAGCCAGCCGCCGATGTAGAGCACGTCGTCGGTTCCGGTTGCCAACAAGCTCCCGCGCGACGCCGACGTGGAGGAGATGGTGGGCGCGGCGTACAGCGTGTTGACCGGGATCGGGCCGCCGCCGAGCCCATGCTTGACAATCGCTCTTTTGTAGCCACCAACCGTGAGTCGCGGCCAGAGATAAATGAAGGCCGGCGCGCCGAGCGCCCAGACGATCGCTGCCGTCATGGCGAGTGGAATGATCCCGTTTCCGCTGGCGATCCGCCGGTAGATGACCCACGCGAAGACGGCCAGTATCACGATTGTAAGTGGATATCCGTATTTCAAAATGAGCCGGTTCATATCACTGCACCTTGACGACTTGCGGCACGCGGTAGGTGCCATTGAGAATCGCCGACCCGGGCAAGTAGGCGCGGAGCATCAGCTTGAAGGTGCCGGCGGGAGTCGGGAGCCAGTTCTGCTCGTGCCCTCTCGGCACCTTCTGCTGGATATAAATGTCGACTGACCCGTCGGCGTTCTGCGCGAGGGGTGAGCGGTCACCAACGCTGGACCGATGAGTTGGATTGTTCACCATGTATCCGGCGACATCGGTCGGGGTGAGCGACCAGAAGGCGTCATTCGGCGGGAGTTGCCCGGCCGGAAAATGCAGGACGTATTCATGCCTGCCGCTCAGCGTTTGACCTGAGCCATCCTTGGTGGTTGTCCAGTAGGCGGCCTCTTCAAGCACATTGACGACGGGCAGGGCTTTGGCACAGGCGGCCCGCACGAGGATTCCGTTGCCGGGCCGGCCGCATGTGCGGATGCTGCTCCAGCCATGGACCGTAGTTGTTATTGCCCTGACCACGATGTTCATGATGAGAATTGCAGTTAAGAACGCCAACGTGGCGCCAATGATCAACCCCTGCACGACACCGGACTGTGAGACCCACGTGAGGACACTTGCCATATTGGCACCCTAGCACTGTTCGATTTGTGTATAGCCACAGAGGTTGTCCTGCAGCAACTTGCATCGCTGGGACTTTACATTTGATAGAGCGCAGCTGGCCCGACGAATATGTGCGCCGCTGGCAGCCGCCTTGAGCCGGTGCAGAAAGTCGTCTCTCTCAGACGCACCCGACCTTTGACGCCCCTTGCCTTGGCACCGCGAAAGGTCAGGTTGCACGGCAAGGACCGCGTTATCGGCAGATCCAGCCGCCGTCGACGAACAGGGTCTGACCCGTGACGTAGCTGGAGGCGTCGCTTGCCAGGAAGATCAACAGGCCGTCGAGTTCGTCTGCTCGGGGTGGGCGGCCCAGTGGTGCATGGGCGGAAATCCAGGCGACCTGGTCGCGGTCTTGTAGCCATCCGGTGGTCGCGTCGACCTCGTGTTCGGTTCCAACTCCGACCTACGGGCACTCTCGCAGGTCTACGCGAGCGACGACGGACAGCAGAAGTTCGTGCGCGACTTCGTGGCCGCGTGGGACAAGGTCATGAACCTCGATCGGTTCGACCTCGCCTGAACCCGACGAAGGCTCAACCCTCGGCGACCGGAACGTCGTCGGTCGGGTGATCGGTTCGGTCCCGCCCAGTCACCGAACGGACGTGCGGGGCACTTCGCGAGTTCGAATGCATTCCGACTCGCAGGGTTCCCCCGTGCCTTCCCGACCTTGAACCATCGCGGCGACTCCGCCACCACGGGCGACGAGCTCATCATCGATACCTCGGCGTGCGCGATCGACCTCTGCACCACGGATTCAACTTGCGTGCTCGCGGAACAGGATCGCCGGCACGGATCCACGGCTCTGGATCGGCCAGGGACCGTCTCGATGAGGGATCCCCCGCGGAACGACGACGATCATGGAATGGGATGATCTAAATTCCAGCCTCGGCATCCCGCTTGCGGTTGGGGCTCCAAGCGCGAAAACCCCACCTGGTGGAAGCTCCCTGGCTGCTCAACCGCTCAGGTTGTTGCTACCTCTGGCTAGGTCGGTCGGCGAAAGGTCAACGGTCAGGGAGCGATGGGCACGAACTCCTGGAGCAGATCTCTGCCTGGCCGAACGACTGCCGCCGAGGACTCAGGTATCTCGTTCCACGCTCCGGGTAGGTCGCCGAGCGGCTCGGATACCACCAGCCGAGTCTCCGGGCCCAGCTGGGCGAGGACCTCCACTTCGGGGTGCAGCTTGCGGAGAGCGTCGACCTCGGTGGAGAAGTAGAGGGTCCGGCTCTGGCGCTCGCTTGAGTAGCGGAAGGCCCAGATCGATTCCCCATTGCTCGTCGCCACCGTGCCCTGGAACGGATGCTCGATTCCGTGCTCGCGACCGACCTTCTCCACGAGTCCAATCGCGCGGGCGACCGCCACAAATGGATCTTCGGCCAGACCGAAGGTCAGCGCCAGAAAGAACAGGGTCTCGGAGTCGCTGGAGCCTTGGATGTCGGCATAAAGGCTCGGATCGACCGCTAGCACGAGGTCGCGCTTCACCTTCTGAAACTCCCGGATGGCACCGTTGTGCATCCATAGCCACCGGCCGTGCCGGAACGGGTGGCAGTTGGTGCGCTGGACTGGGGTCCCGGTCGAGGCGCGGATGTGGGCGAACAGCAGTGGGGTCTTGATCCGCCCGGCCACCTCTCGGAGGTTGGCGTCGTTCCAGGCCGGGTCGATGCTCTTGAAAAACGCGGGTTCGGTATAGCCCTCGCCGTACCAGCCGATCCCGAAGCCGTCGCCATTGGTCGTGGTAGCACCCATTCGCGAGTGCAAGCTCTGGTCGATGATTGAGTGAACGGGTTTGAACAGCAGCTCCTCGGCCAGGATCGGGTCACCTGAGTACGCCATCCATCTGCACATTGGCTCAGTGAATCACCCCCCGCGTTCGTCCGCGCGCCTCCGATGGCCGAGGCGGCCTGTGCACCTCATGAGTCCGCGAACTCGTGTTTGCGGAGGTCGCTATGGTCTCTGACGAGGAAGAATAGTGATCGATGGACGCACGCGGACGACGGTGGACGCACGCAACTGCTCCGGCTTTTTCCTGGTCCAGCAGGGCCCGGTTCGTCGCCAGTTCGGTGCGGACCTCGGTGTAGCGGTCGCCGGCTGCCGCTTATCCACCGGCCAGCATGGCGCTGACACCGGCAACCAACAGCGTATCGGTGGAGAAACCCGCGCTGGCAAAGCCTTCGCCGACCCCGCCACCCGCCCGGCGTCCCGCCACCACGTCCGCGCATCGACGGCCAGCGCCATCGGACATTGCGTTGGGTCGCTCGGTTCCCCGGTCGATGAATCCGGACCGGATCCGGGTGCTGGCACGGGGAGCCCTACGTGCTCCGTCGTTGATATTCCCGGGGAAGGGCGGGCCGGCATTGCGGTGGTGGCCGCACCGTAACGGTGGGGGTAACAGCAGAGACTCCCACCCCTGCGGCGGCCGCCCTACCGTGAAGGTCATGGACAACGGAGCGATGTGCGGGATTTCGTGATCTCCCGGCGGGCCTGCATCACGGTCACCGATGCCGGCCTGGTGGACGACGGCAGGCAGCGGCGGGTCCCCGGTTTTCGGCGCCGGGAGGTCGGCGACCTGGCCGGGGTGAGCATCGAGTACTACACCCGACTCGAACGGGGGAACCTGACCGGGGTGTCGGAGTCGGTGCTGGATGCGGTCGCCCGGGTGTTGCAGCTGGACGGCGCTGAGCGGGCGCATCTGTTCGACCTGGCCTGCGCGCAAGGCCCTGGGCGGCGCCGTGTGCCGCGTCGCGCGCAGCGGGTTAGGCCGGAGGTGCAGGCGACGGTTGACGCGTTCACCGGTTGCCCGGCGTTCGTCCGGAACGGCCGGTTGGATGTGCTGGTCAACGATCTCAACACCGTCGTGACCCGGGTGGTCGTCGCAGGGGACCGCTACAACTAGCACCACATGGCCCTCGTCGATCACTGACCGCACGGATTGCCGTTATACCGCAGACCATCTCACCCCACGTATTGAGGAGACTATTGATGTCCAGTCCTGAACCGTCCGGTGCGCAACGCATGTTCGGTGATTTCGCGCCCGCCCTGGTCGGCTACACCGATGACGTCCTATTCGGTGACATGTGGAAACGGGCGGACCTCGCCGCCCGGGACCGCAGCCTGGTCACCGTCGCCTGCCTGACCACCTCCGGCAACACCGACCAGCTCGTCTACCACCTGGGATTGGCCAGGGAGAACGGACTCTCCGAGGCCGAGCTGATCGAGGCGATCACCCACCTGGCGTTCTACGCCGGCTGGCCCAAGGCCATGGCCGCCATGGCCGTGGCGAAGAAAGTCTTCGGCGACGAAACCTGACCGGCCCGGCTCGCCCTCTCGATGACGAAACGGCACCCTCTCGTAGAAAAGAATACGCAGTGCAAAATCGAACCCCGCAAACCCACGACCAAGAACCCACCCGAGCAGTTCGCCGGTGTGACGTCTGGCTCGACCCCATCGCCGCACCACACGAGAATGACGAGCGCATGGTGGTGGCGAAGAGGACGCCTGCGCGGGGTGGACCTCGATGATCTGCCCGTCGCGGCCGCCGAAGTGGGCGATGCCCTGGTGACATGCAGGTACTGGCCGCGGGTGTGGGAGTGCCAGGCGGTGCGGGTCCGGGGGCGAACCGCAACAGCAGGGCGTAGCCGATCTGCCCGGCGGCACCCGCCATGGTCACCGGTGGCTTGCTGTGGCAGCGGCGGCCACGACGAAAAGTGGTGGTCACGGGCACCCAGGTGCGCTGCGGCCACGGGGGCCGGTTCAGCGGCCAAGGGTGTAAGGCTCCCCGGGGGCCAGCACCCGAATCCTTTCCGGGTTGGTCACCTTTGGCAGCAGCGATGCCGGGTCGCCGTTGAAGGGCGGGAAATCGGGGGCGTCGACCGAACCCCAGTGGTACAGCAGCAACGGTGTCTCCGGGTAGGCGTTCGCCATTTCGACTGCGCCAATAAGTCCGAAATGCCACTCGCTGTCGGAGAAGTCGAACAACATCGCGGTCGGTGCGGGCATCGTCAGGTGATGATCGCGAATCAGCCGGGAATCACCCGGCGCCCAAATGACGCCGTCCAGTGTCTCGATCCAGAAGCCGCAGGCGTCCTCGTCCTGGAAGATGCGATCGCTGGCCCCAGGGCTGTCGTTCTGCCAGGCATGGTCTGCCGGGGTGACGGTGACCCGGACCGGTCCGACGTCGAATCCGTTCCCGATGGCGTGGCCGGTGGCCGGCAAACCTTCCTGCGCCATCAGCGAGCCGACATAGACCGTGGAGTGGTACTCCGTCGTCACGGCTGCAAGGTCACGACAGGTCGGCACGCTGTAATGGTCATTGTCGCTGTGGGTGACCAAGATGGCGTCGAGATGCGGCACATCAGCGGCAGCGATGGGCATCTCGATCATGATCGGCATATCGAACCCGCCGAGCAGCGGATCAAGCATCAGCGTCGTCCCTCGGCTGTTGATCAGGAACCCGGCCATTCCGAGCCATCGCAGCACGGTGTCATCCGACGAACGGAACGCGGACCCATCGAACGGTTGAGTCCGCGGCGCCTTCGCCTGGCCATTCGCCGATACATCGGGTGTCGACTGCGCGGGCATTTATGGTCTCCTGGGCCGGTGAACGGGTCGGGATCGCCAACCCTACGGCCGGACCAGGAGCGGTGCACCCAGACCGATGAGACAGACCGACCCGCCATTCCAACACCGCGGAGGATGCGATGACGCACACCGAACGGTCAGCGCCGGTATCGCCGTGGGCGCCGTTCCGACGCCGCGCGTTCTTCTGGTTGTGGCTCGGGGTCGTCGTTAGCAGCGTGGGTGCGTGGGCGCAGACGGTGGGTGCGCAATGGTTGTTGGTGAGTGGGCCCGACGGTGCCACGCTGGTCACCCTGGTGCAGACAGCGTCGACCCTGCCGATGATGCTGCTTGCGCTGCCCGCGGGTGTGCTGGCTGACGCCTTTGACCGTCGCTGGCTGATGTTCGGGGTGCAGATCTACTTCATCGTGGTGGCGGTGCTGTTGGCTGTTCTCACGGCCGCTGGGCTGATGCCCCCGGCGTTGTTGCTCACTTTCACCTTCGCCGTCGGCGCCGGTCAAGCGATGTTGTCCCCGACCTGGCAGGCCCTGATCACCGAGTTGGTGCCGCGCGAAGAGTTGCCGGCCGCGACCCGCCTCGACATGGTCAGCGTCAACGTCGCCCGGGCTGCCGGCCCGGCGATAGCCGGTGTGGTGATCGCCCGTTGGGGTGTCCCACCCGTTTTCGTGATGACCGCGGCCGCGGGTGGTTTCCTGGCCGTGGTGTTGGTGGTGTGGCGCCGCCCTGGAGTCCCGCGCGGGGAGCGGGAGCCGTTCCTCCCGGCCCTGGTCGCCGGCGGTCGGTATGTCCGTCACGAGCCGACGGTCCGCCGGATGCTGTTCCGGTTGGCCACTTTCATGGCCCCGGCCTGCGCTGTGTGGGCGCTGTTGCCGCTGATCGCGAGCCGGCAGCTCGGTCTGGCCGCCGACGGTTACGGGTTGCTGTTCGCGGCACTCGGCCTCGGGGCGGTGATCGGCGCTGTAAGCCTGGGCCGGGTCAAACAACACCTGTCATCAAACGGGGTGCTGGCGGTGGCCGCCTCCTGTTTCGCGGTGGCGTTCGGATCCCTGGTGCTGGCGTCGAACCCCTGGTTTGCCATGCCGCTGCTCGTGGTCTGTGGCTTCGGCTGGACCGCCTTCGTCTCCACCATCATTTCCGAGTTGCAACTGTTCCTGCCCGGCTGGGTGCGTGCCAGGGCGATTGCCATCTACCTGATGGTTTTCCTTGGCGTGCAGGCCATCGCGGCCCCGATCTGGGGACTCGTCACTCAACACTGGGGCCTTGGCGTCGCAATTCCAGCAGCAGCCGTTCTCGTCGGCCTCAGCGCGGCCGGTGGGCTGGTCCTGACAGTGCCCGACAATCAACACCTGGATCGCACACCCGCCGCGTACTGGGGTCCGGCCACGGTCGCCCTGGAGCCGCGACCGGACGCCGGGCCCATCGTGGTCTCCGTCGAGTTCGAGGTACCCGTCGACCAGGAGGCAGAGTTCCTGGGCGCCATGGACTTCCTTCGCCGATCGCGCCTGCGGAGCGGCGCATCGCGCTGGGAACTGTTCAGGGTCGGAGAAAGCCCCGGCCTGTTCCTGGAGCAGTTCCAGGTACCCACCTGGCAGGAACACAAACTGCAACACAATGGACGCCTGACAGCCGAGGACCAGGCAATCGAAGACGCCGCCTTCGCCCACATCGTCGGGACACCACGCACGCAACACCTGCTGCCACCGGACACCCCACGGAACTCCTTGTCTCCCGTAGGTGGCCTCACTCCGCCCACGAGTGAGGCCTGACTTCGAGCATCTGCTGACCAATTCAGCGGCCCAAGGCTCCCGCCGGGCCCACCAGAAAGGACATCTGCGAATGTTGAACTCGGCAGCCGACCCTCGCCGCGAGATGCCGTCCGTCTACAAGGATTCCGGCGCCAACAGGGAGGACCGGGTATCCGACGTCCTGTCCCGGATGACGCTGGCAGAGAAAGCCGGCCTGATGTTCCAGACGAAGATCGCGGTCGGCGACCCAACTGCCGGTCACCCGGTGCTGGGCACCATGAGCGGTGAGCACATGATTCGTGACCTGCAGATGACCCACTTCAACGTGCTCGGCCCCGTGCCGGATGCGTTCGCGTTCGCTCAATGGCACAACCAGATCCAGGAGATCGCCGGTGATACAAGGCTGGGAATTCCGGTGACGTTCTCCACCGACCCACGTCACGCGTTCACCGACAACATCGGAACGTCTGCGTCGGCCGGTGCCTTCTCGCAGTGGCCGGAACCGCTCGGGTTCGGCGCGCTCCGCTCGGCGGGGCTTGTCGAGCAGTTCGCCGACATTGCCAGACAGGAATACCTGGCTGTCGGGCTGCGCCTGGCTCTGCACCCGCAGGTCGACCTGGTCACCGAGCCGCGATGGGCCCGACTGAACGGAAGCTTCAGTGAGGACGCCGACCTCACCGCATCCCTGGCCACGGCCTACATCCGTGGGTTCCAACTCAGCGAACTCGGCCCGGCGTCGGTGTCGACGGTCACCAAGCACTTTCCCGGCGGCGGGCCGCAGAAGGACGGCGAGGACCCGCATTTCGCGTACGGACGGGAACAGGTGTACCCCGGTGACAACTTCGACTACCACCTCATCCCCTTCCGGGCAGCGGTCGCGGCCGGCGCGGCCCAGATCATGCCGTACTACGCGATGCCGGTGGCGACCCCGTACGAAGAAGTCGGATTCGGCTTCAACCGCGGCATCGTCACCGACCTCCTGCGGGGTGAGCTCGGCTTCGACGGCATCGTGCTGAGCGACTGGGGACTGGTCACGGATTCCATCATCTTCGGTCAGGACATGCCGGCCCGGGCCTGGGGTGTTGAACACCTGGATGAGCTCAGCCGGGTTCAGAAGATCATCGACGCAGGATGCGATCAGCTGGGCGGCGAGGCGCGACCCGAGCTGATCGTTACCCTGGTCGAGCAGGGCCGGCTGAGCCCGTGCAGAGTGGACGCCTCGGTCCGCCGACTGCTGCGGGAGAAGTTCGCGCTCGGGCTCTTCGACGACCCGTTCGTCGACCCAGCCCGCGCACGGGAGGTGGTCGGGCAGGCACCGTTTTTGGCCGCCGGTGAGGCCACCCAACGCCGTTCCTACACCCTGCTCGTCAACCGAGACGACCACTTGCCGCTGTCTACAGGTCTGAGGCTGTACACCGAAGGAATCGACACTGAGGTAGCCGCACGGTACGGCCAAATCGTCCCAAGCCCGGCCGAGGCCGACATAGCGCTCATCCGCCTCAAAGCACCGTTCGAACCCCGCAAAGGATCCTTCGAAGCGGTCTTCCACGCCGGGTCACTGGAGTATCCCTCGTCCGAACAGCGCCGCCACACCGAACTCTGCGCGACAGTCCCGACCATCTTCGACGTCTACCTGGACCGCCCCGCCATCCTCACCCACCTCTCCGACACCGCCGCCGCACTGTTGGTCAGCTGGGGCAGCACCGACACCGCATTCCTCGACATCGTTTTCGGCAAAGCCCAACCGGAAGGCCGCCTGCCGATCGACCTCCCCCGGTCCATGGCAGCCGTCACAGCCAGTCGACCCGACGTCCCGTTCGACACCGCCGACCCGCTCTTCCGATTCGGCGACGGACTGCGCTACAGATCTCCACCCGAGAGCGAAACACCAGCATGAGTCCTGCCTCGTCCCCGACAGAGCCCAGTACCGGTGAGGGATCCCGTGCGGAACGATGTCGATCATGGACACGTAGGCTATGGGATCGAGCTGCGACGCTGCCATTGTGGTTCGCTCAGCGGGACGGCGGCGGCCTGCGTCTCTGTCCGATTGCGACCATTTGGCAACAGACCTACCGCCCTGCATGAAACACCGTGTCATACGGAGCGGTTTCGTTCGTCACCCCGGTAAGTGCGCGGTTATCGAGGGTTACGAGAACGTTGGCGCAGGTCACGGTCCGCGGTTCGTCGGTGAGCTGACTGTCCATGGGCCGGTCAGGGGTGTGGACGGCCGCGCGGGCTGTAATTTCCCGGGTGGAACCGAGCCGGCGACGTCTGGCACGGGTGCCGGTGTAGGCCGCCGACGACCCGGACCGGCGGCGCCCGAGCCCGCCGCGGACTGGTCGGCCGGTGGCGGGAACTCCCGCAGGACCGCCGGCGGATCCACCAGGCCTACCGGCATGGTGATGGCCCAGCTCGCCCTGCCGGTCGGCGCGGCGTATGCCCGGCTCCGCGGGCACGCCTTCGCGTCCGGCCGGACCGTGGCGTCCGAGCCGCCGCGGCCGCGGTGGTCACCGGCCGGTTACAGCTCACCTAGCCACGACCGGTGACGGCCACGACCGATGCCGCTACCGTTAACGCCGTGAGCGGCCCGACCCGGGAATCCCGGCTCATCGACGCGTTGGTGACGTTGGCGGACACCCTGGCCGCCGGCTACGACGTGGCCGAACTGATGCAGTACCTGGTCGAGGTGAGCGTCGACCTGCTGGACGCCGTCGCCGCCGGGTTGGTGCTGGCCGACGGTGACGGCCAACTGGAAGTGCTGGCGTCCACCAGTGAACGCATCGAATTGCTGGAGGTGCTGCAGATCCGCACCGGCCGCGGCCCGTGTTTCGACTGCTACAGCACCGGGGCGCCGCAGACGATCCCGGACGTCGCCGCCGAGGCGGATCGGTGGCCGGAGTTCGCGACGCTGGCCACGGGTGACGGGTTCCGGTCGGTGCATGCGGTGCCGATGCGGCACCGGGACCGGGTCATCGGCGCGTTGAATCTGTTCCGGGGCCAACCGGGGGAATTGGCCGAACCGGACCGCCGCGCCGCGCAGGCGCTGGCCGACGTGGCGACCATCGGCATCATGCAGCACCGCACGGTGCGGCAGACCGCCGAGGTGAACGACCAGTTGCGGCACGCGTTGGCCAGCCGGGTCGTCATCGAACAGGCCAAGGGCATCCTGGCCCATTACGGCCGAGTGGACATGGACCACGCGTTCACCGCGCTGCGCGGCTACGCCCGCCGCCACCAGCTGCGGCTGACCGACCTGGCTCAAGCGCTGGTCGACCGGCAGCGACGGCCCGCCGACATCCTCGGTGTCCCGGCCCCGGCGCGCCCGACCACCCCTGAAACTTCCCCGTCTTCGAGTTAACGCGTTGGGGAGGTACCAAATAGGTGCGGGTGCGCCGCTGCCGTTCGGGGACCTCCGGTTGGCCCGCAGCCATTCCGCGCTGGCGGCGGGGTGACATGGGTGTGGATCCGGACGGTGGTGCCGTGCTGGCCGGACCGGACTTGGACGAGGTCGCACTCTTCGTTGGCCAGGCGGATGGCGCGGTCCCGCCGGTTGGTGCGGCTCCCGGCGGTGGGTGCCACGGAGCGGCCGGTCATCGGGTCATCGATGACCGTCGTGTCGGTGACCTCGCACAGCACGGCGGTGTCCTCGTGCCAGAGCCGGATCTCGACCTCTCCGGTGTCATGGTGGGCGGCGGCGGCGATCTCGTCGGTCGCGGCGGCGAGTGTCGCGGCCCGGTCCAGTCCCGCTCCCGCGGCCGTCGCGGCCCGGATGAGGTGGTCGACGTGCCGGTGCCGGTCGGGGTCGTAGGCGATCACGGTGGTCGGTGCGGCGGGTTCGGGGAGCGGACCGCTGAACAGGACGTCCGCGTGGTGGGCGCCGCCGTAACAGGTGCTGCCGCGGTAGGCGCCGACCTCGGCGAGCACCGGGTGACTGCGCTGTGCCTCGTCGATGACGTTGTCCGGGAGGGTGCTGGTGTCGTACGGGCAGAGCAGCCACAGCGGGGTGTCGGGTCCGACGGCCAGGTTCAGCAGCGCCTCGTGGAACTGGGCTTCGACGAGTTCGGCCGCGCTGCGACCCGGCCAGATGGGTTGCCCGATCCCGCGGACCGGGCGCCGGTCCCCGCGGTACTGTTCGGTGTAGTCCTGCCAGGCGGGGATGATCCGGGCCGGGTTGGCGCCGAGGTCGGCCATGTCGGCCCATGCCACGTGGTCGGCGTCGCTGCCGAGGGCGCCGCGCAGGGCGTGCAGCCGCGGCTGGGGTACCGCGACCATCACCGGTTGGTCCCGGGCCAGGCCGTCGCGGATGAACGGCACCATCAGGTCCACGAACTCGGCGTCCCCGCGGTACAGCCAGCATTCGTGCCGGTACGTGCGGTGCGCCCGGGCCGGCCGGCCGGTCAACGTGGTCACCGTCGCCGGGCCCGCGGTCCCGGGCTCGGTGCGCCCGCCCGGCCGGAGCCGGCGACCGGCCCGCTGGCCGGCACCGGCGAGGGGTGCCGACCGGTGCCCGGACTCGGCGCCGACCAGGGCCAGTCGTGCGCTGTTGCCCGCGTTCGGGGGCGAACGGGCGGGTGGCGATCACCACCTGCTCGATGAACGTCATCGACGGGTGCGGCACGTCGTGGTCGGCGGCGGCGTGTGCCAGCACCCGGTCCAGCACGGCCTGATCGGTGGGTCCGGTGAACACCCGGTCGCAGTCGGGGTGCAGCTCGGTGCAGACGAACCGTTTCACCGGTCGCTGCCAACGGATGCAGTGGTCATCGCGCTTTGCTCCCGCCCGATACGAGGCCCGCCAAAGGGGGTGGGCTGTCACCGGGTGCTGGGGCGACAACGAACATTCATCACCGATGGTAGGTGGAGTCGGCACGCACTTCCACCCGCGGAGTCCGGCGCCGCACACTCCGCCGCGGAAGGCATCGGTGGATCACACCCACCAACCGGCGCAGCCCCGGATGGTGTGGCGGCACGCAGCTCTGCGCAGCGACGAGCGGAGATGCGCACCGGCCCTGCGCAAATGGCCGCCGCTCCGTGAAGGTGACTTTGGGTGAGGCCCTGGGTGGTGCAGTATGGGCGGATATGTCCGCATGGATGACACCGGAGGTCCGCAATCGAGGTGGGGATCCTGTGACCAACGAGAACAACGAACGGCTGCTGACCCCGCACCAGGTCGCCGAGTTGTTCCGGGTGGATCCCAAGACGGTGGCCAGGTGGGCATCCAACGGGTGGATCGGATCCATCCGCACTCCCGGTGGGCACCGCCGGTTCCGGGAGACGGAGGTCCGTGCACTGCTCGCCGAGCGGGCCGTGCCCGCAGCGCCACCGACCACCTGACCGCGACACCGCCTGAAACCGGGCCGGTAATCAGGTCAGGCGCAGTGGCGGCGGCGATGGTGGCGGCACCGCCGCTGATCGACTGACCAATGATGACGGCCGCCCCACCCAGATGACGCATGACAGCGACCAGGTCGCCGGCAATGTCGGTGCGGCTGTGACCGTCCTAGCCAAGGCTGGAATCGCCGCACCCACTGATGTCGACGTCGGCGACCCGGTACCCGGCGGCGGCCAACGCCACCGGACATTACGGCTGCGGCCTCCCCGGAGCCGGCGCACCCGTGGGCACCGAATTCACCATCTCCGGCACCGACATCCTGCGCGTCTCCAGCAACCAGATCGTCGAATACTGGCTCAACGCCGACACCCTCGCCCTCATGACCCAGCTTCAGGTCGGCGCCAGCTAGCCGGTCCGGCTCAATACAACGGTGGCAGCAGGTTTCGATCCCCTGCCAGTCCGCGGCAGGGCATCTTGGCTCGGAGCGGTAGGTCGCCGATCGACCGGGTTGGCCAAGAACATGCCGCACCCCACCCCAGCCCAGCCCAGCCATCATTCCGCGGAAGTACCGATTGAGACTTTTTGTCCCGCAAGAGGATGGCAGGTTCAGATGGTCGTTGCAACACCGCTGCCAGTCGAGAGGTGTTGTCCTGTGAAGAAGACGAATACGCGCATCGAGAACCACGACGCGTTCTGGGCTTTGCTCGCGAAGGGCTCGACCCTGATCGCCGCGTGTGAGGCTGTCGGGGTGGATCGACGAACTGGACGACGATGGCGTAGGGCGACCGGCGGGCTGGTCCCGCGCAAACGACCAGAGCCGTCGGGGCGTTATCTGGGTCTTGAGGAACGGCTGCGTATCGCCGATCTCCGTTTGGCGGGAACCGGCGTCAACGCGATCGCGGCGGAGATCGGTCGGTCTGCGTCGACCATCAGCCGCGAGCTTCGCCGCAATGGTCCTGGACCCGGCCCGCACCACAAGAAGTACGCTCCTTATGACGCGCAGAAACGCGCCGAAGCGTCGGGTCGTCGACCCAAGGCGAGCAAGTTTGACCATGCCGAATTGGCCGCCGTCGTGCAGGCCAAGTTGTGTATCAACTGGAGCCCAGAGCAGGTCAGCTTGCACCTGGCCGAGCGGTTCCCTGATCGGGCGGAGATGCGGGTGTCCCCCGAGACGATCTACCAGGCGCTGTTCGTCCAGGGGCGTGGTCATCTCCGTGCTGACCTGCACCAACACCTTCGGACCGGGCGAGCGGTCCGCCGTCCGCGGGGGTCGGCGACCAAGCGGCCCGCGGTGGTCTCGGACATGATTTTGATCAGCGAGCGACCCGCGGAGGTCGCCGACCGTGCGGTGCCGGGACACTGGGAGGGCGACCTCATTTTGGGGTCGAATTGTCGTTCCGCAATAGCCACCCTCGTCGAACGTCAGAGCCGCTACACGATGCTTGTGCACCTGCCCGCCGGGCATGGCGCTGTGGCCGTCCGGGACGGCCTCCTGGCGACCATCGCAACGCTGCCGGCGCATCTTCGCAAGTCGCTGACGTGGGACCAGGGTTCGGAGCTGGCGAAGCACAGCGAGATCACGTTGGCCTCGAAAATGTCCATCTACTTCTGTGATCCGCATTCGCCGTGGCAGCGTGGGAGCAACGAGAATACCAACGGGCTGCTCCGCCAGTATTTCCCCAAAGGTACCGACCTGTCAGTCCACAGCTCAGGCCGCCTGATCGAGGTTCCGGCGGAACTGAATGCTCGGCCGCGGAAACCCCTCGGAATGAAAACGCCCGCGGACATGATGCAGCAGTTACTATTTGGACCCTTAGCGCCCACCGTTGCGACGACCGCTTGAATCCGCCGATCCCCTGCGGAACGATTGTCGATCAAGGAAGCGGCGGACTTGAAACCGATCGTTGCCGATGCGGTTGGACATACGGCATTTCCGTGAGCGGCCGGTGGGCTCGGTATGAGTCGAATCCTCGGAGCTGCTGTGGGCGGGTTATGCAATTCAGGTAAGCCCGTGGGGTGGAGTTTGAAATGAATCGCCAATTCGCCGGATCGGCCTGCAGTTGCCCGGCTAGTGCAGGCTCGGGGCGTGTCGGTGTATTTATTGGTAGGTGTGCGTCGCGGTCAGGTTTCGCTTCTCAGCATCGCCGGTGGCGAACCGAGAGCGTCATGAAGCGCGGCCCGCGAAGTGATGCCGAGCTTGGGGAAGATCCGGTACAGGTGCGCGCTGATCGTCCGATGTGACAGGAACATCCGCTCGGCGATTTGTTTGTTGCTCAGCCCGCTTGCGGCGAGGGTCGCCACCTGCCGCTCCTGGGCGGTGAGCGCGTCACGGCCGAGGGGCGGGCCGTCAGTGGTCACTCCGGCCGCGCGCAACTCCGTTGTTGCTCGGTCAGTCCAGGGCCGAGCCTGCAGACGGCGGAACACGTCAGCCGCGAGTTCGAGTTGGACCCGGGCCTGCGTGACCGAACGTTCGCGGCGGAGTCGTTGACCGTAGGCCAGCCGGATTCGCGCCATCTCGAACGTCCAGTGATCTGCTCCTGGGATCTGCAGCGCTTTCTCGAAGAGGTCGAATCCGTCTTGCCCGTCGGTGATCATTGCCTCCGCGCCCTCGACCACCATGGCCATCCGTGGCGAGATCTTCTCGACGCCGGTCACGACGCATTTCGGCGACATGGTCCTCGGCCTCCCTGCGGTGGTCGCTGAGTACGGCCCCCTCGACAAGCGCCAGCGCCACCCACAGGGACGAGCCCACCCGCGGTTGGAGCACGCCGGGCGCACTGATGCGTGCGGCCCGTTGGAAGGCTCCTTCCCAATCACCGTTGGCCAGCGCGTCCATAGCGAGTGCATGTTGCGCGAATCCGACGACCCCGCCCACCCCGCGGGGCACCGCCCAGTTCAGCATCGCGTCGGTGACGGTGCGGACCCGCTCCCGTTCTCCGCGGCCGGCGGCGACGAGTGCGTCGCCCAGCTCGAAGCACCACCTCGGAAGGTTGAACCCGTGGATTCGACAGAGTCTGACTCCCTCGTCGGCCAGTTGACGCGCAGGGTCCCACTCCCCGATGAAGTAGTCATCCACGCAAACCTGCATGAGGGCGGAGATGGCGGTGGCGATGGCGCCCCCACGCCGCCCGTCTTCGACGACTCGCTCGAGCGCGCCACGGCATGCTGATACACGGTCGACGTAGGTGCTCGCCCGAACGATGCGCTCGATCCGGACGACGTCGGTCTCGAGGTCGAGACCTGCTATCGCCTGATCCAGTCGGCCCAACGCGCTGGTCGAGACCCGGGCTGGGTCGCGGAGCACCACGTTCTGGAACCACAGGCTTTCGGGCACAGCCTGACCCAGATCCGCGACGACCGCATCGAACGGCGGGAACAGGTCGCCACGCTCGGCCCACAGGCAAACCTGGAAGAGCACGTGGAGTGCCTCGACGAGAAAGGGGTCCTCGGGATCGAACCGGCGCTCACTGACCTCGATCGCCCCGACCAGAAGTCGATGCGCGGTCACGATATCGCCGTCCCCGTCGAGGACGGCGTACGCCGCGGCCACCGCCGTCTCCAGCGAATCGCGGGTGTCCGGGTCTGCCGATCGCGCCTCGGTCAGCAACTCGGAGACGTCGCTCAGGTTGCCGTTGATTTTCGCCCCGATGTAGGCGGCCTCGGCGATTCGGCGCGACCTGTCACGGGCGTCGGGACTGAGCGATCCTGCGCGCATCAGCGCTGTCACGCCGCCGACGGTGTCCCCCTTCGCCAGAATCCTGTGCGCGGCGGCCTCCAGTTGCAAGGCAACGGACTCGTTCGGTCCGCAGGAGGCCTCCGCCAGGTGCCAGGCGCGCCGGTCGGGGTCGGCCGATGCCTCGGCGAGGGCGGTGTGCGCCTTGCGCCGGTCGGCGGTGAGGGCGATGCCGACGATCGCGGAACGGATGAGCGGGTGCCGGATATCGCAGGTGAACCGCACGGGGTCGATCACGACGAGACCGACCCTTGCCGCCGGTTCGAGGTCGACGATCGGATCGGACGATCGGCCAGCCAGCGCCATGAGATCGCCGGTCGGGTTCAGGGCCAGCATCAGCAACAGGTCTCGTGTTCGGACCGGCACGCGGTCGAGTTGCGAACTGAAATGCCGCCGCAGCCGCGCACTCAGGGGTAAGACCCGCTGCGCGGTCAACGCCAACGAGGTACCCGGCATGGCGAGTGTCGAGGGCAGTTCGAGAAGCGCCAGGGGGTTGCCTTGGGCCTCCGCGAGGATCCGGGACCGGAGTCGCGCCCCCAGCGCCGGCAGCTGCGCGTCGAGCAGATCGCGGGCCGGTGCCGGGGCAAGCGGTTCGATCGTGTACGACACGAGGCCGGAACGGTCGAACAGATCCTCCGACTCGGATCGGCAGGAGGCCAGGAAGCCGATCCGGTTGCCGTGCAGTCGGCGGGCGACGAAGGCGAAGACGCTCGCGCTTGCCCGGTCGATCCAGGGCAGGTCATCGACGACCAGCAGCACCGGATGCCGATTCGCTTCCCGGACCAGGAGCGCGAGGGCAGCCGCGGACACCAGCATGCGCGCAGGAGGTGGACCCTGCCCTATGCCGCAGGCGACGGCAATGGCATCTCGCTGCGCCGGGGGAAGCCCCGCGAAATCGGTCAGCGGCATCAAGGCTTGATGCAGCGCGGAGTAGGGCAGGTCCGCCTCGAACTCGACGCCGCCCGCGCGCAGCACCAGGGAACCCTCGGCCTCCGCGATCGCCGCAGCCGCGTTGAGCAGTACGGTCTTGCCCACTCCGGGTTCGCCCGACAGCAGCAGAGCCTCGCCCTGGCGACCGGCGCGCGTCACAAACTCGTAGAGCAGGTCGATTTCGGCGTCGCGTCCGACGAGCGACACCGCGCCGTGGTCAGCCACCGCCACTCCTCAACGACTAGTATGGAGCATGTAATCCCACAACAGGTGTTGGAGAAATCCAGTCTATCGCCAGCCGACGGAGTACGAAAGATGGATCATGACGGACCCGTCCTCGGCGCGGCGGCGCGGGCGGCGCACACGCGTGCGCACCTGCGACGGGCGTATCTGGACCTTCTCGAGACGGGGAGGGTCCGATCCGCCGCCGACGTCGCCGACCGTGCGGGCGTTAACCGGTCGTCGTTCTACACGCACTTCGGGTCCGTCGGCGAGCTCGCGGTCGACGCCCTTCGCGAGGAACTCGAACCGGCTCACGACGAGAACCTGCTTCGCCTGGAAGCGGGCGGCGCCGTCGTGGCCGACGAGTCCAACCGCCACGTGATCCGACGGATCGTCGACCTGTCGACGGCCGGCCACGGCGCGCTGAGCACACTGCTCAGCGGCGACCGGGCCTTCGGTGAATGGGCGTTCGGCCGCATCCTGAACGGCTACGTCCAGGATTACCTGGAGATCGTTCCCGCGTTCGGTTCGGTTCCTGCCGATCGTCGGGCGGTGGCGGGTGAGTACCTGGGCCACGCGCTCTCGGCCGTGATCTGTTCCTGGTTGCGCGGCGAGGTGCCGGTGCACCGCGACGACCTGGAGGCGTTGCTCGCCGGCCTGGTTCCCGATTGGGTGATGACCGCGGGCGCCAGGTGAACGAACACCACGATTCACGGTCCCGGACGCCGAGCACGGACGCCCGGGCGGTGCGTACCCGGCAGCGACTCGTCGACGCCTATGTCCAGGTGTCAACGCCCGGTGCCGGGGTGCCGCGGGTGAGCACCATCGTCCGGGCAGCGGGTGTCAACCGATCGTCGTTCTACGCCCACTTCGACGGTGTCGAGGATCTGACGCTGTACGTGCTGGACCTGGCCTTGGCCGACCTGGCCCGCTCGCAGGCGATGATTGCCGAGCGCGCCAGACCGGCCACCCGGGTGACGGCCCTCGCCGCCGGCCGGGCCTACCTCGACGCGATCGCGGCCAACGCCCCGGGGTTGGCGGCCGCGGTGCGGGCCGACCGGGCGCAGGCCCGCGCGCGGATCGGGGCGACGCTGCAGCAGACGATGCTCGACTTCCTGTCCATCACCCCGGGTTGGGACGCTCATTCGCCGCGATCGGTGGCCATTGCCGCATTCGTCGGTCACGGCTGGGCGGGCACGATCTGCGCTTGGTTGGCCGGCGAGTTGCCGCTGGAAATGGACGTGCTGCTGGCCGAGCTCGTCGCACTGAACCCCGATCCAGCTCGAGTACCGCAGACAGGGCATTAAGTCATTTCGCTGATGCCGTCGTGGAGGGTTCTGTCGACCCTGACGGTATGGAAACAACCAACAGTGCAACTCCGGTCGCGACGATGGCCGCGATGGTGCTGCCGGCCTTCGGAGCTTCCCTGCAGGAGCAGCAGCTGCCCCGCCCCGTTCCGTCACCCGGCGAGGTCCTGGTCCGAGTCGCAGCGAGCGGGGTCAACCCGCTCGACGTCAAGATCCGATGGGGGCAGGCGGCACATGCCCAGGTGACGCCGCCGTTCGTCCTCGGCATCGATCTCGCCGGCACGGTCGACGAGGTCGGTCCGGGGGTCGATCGGTTCGCCGTTGGGGACGCCGTGTTCGGCATGGCAGGCGGCGTCGGTGAACAGCAGGGATCGCTGGCACAGTGGGCCGCCGTCGATGCCTCGCTGCTCGCCCGAAAGCCGGAACGGCTCACCATGCGCGAGGCCGCGGCCCTGCCTCTCGCGGCGGTCAGCGCCTGGGAGGGACTCGTCGATCGCGCAGCGGTACGCGGCGGCGATGTCGTCCTCGTCCACGGCGGCGCCGGCGGTGTCGGGACGATCGCGGTGCAGCTGGCCGCAAGCCGGGGCGCCACCGTGTACGCGACGGCCAGCCCGCGCTCGTTCGACGCGGTCCGCGCGTCCGGAGCGCGGCCGATCGACCGCGATGCCCCGGTCGCGAGCTATGTCGCGCAATTGACCGGTGGTGAGGGTTTCGATGTCATTTTCGACACGGTCGGCGGGCCGGCCCTGGACGATTCATTCGCTGCCGTCCGCCGCTACACCGGCCACGTCGTCAGCGTCCTCGGCTGGGGTTCCCACCTGCTGGCTCCGCTGAGCCTGCGGGGCGCGACCTACTCGGGCGTCTTCACCCTGCTGCCGCTGCTCACCGGCCAGGGGCGTGAGCACCATGGCGAGATCCTCTGCGCGGTCGCGGAATTGGTCGACGCCGGGGCGATCACGCCGAGACTGTCGATCAACCGGTACGGCTGGTCCACTGTCGACAGCGCCCACGATGCTGTCACTCGCTCAAGTGGCCACGGGAAGATCGTGATCGAGTTCGACGGGGACCGGTCGATGACCGGCCAGTCGAGGTTCTCCACCCTGGTCGGACTCATCTTCGCCGTCTCGATGACGACGATCGACCAGACGATCGTCGCCCTCGCAGCGCCGACCATTCAGCAGGACCTCGGCCTGACCGGCGAGGCCATCCGATGGGCGGTGAACTCCTACTTGCTCGCCGCGGCCGCGCTCTTCATCGTCGGCGGCCGGCTGTCGGACCTTTATGGGCATCGTCGCCTCGCCCTGATCGGGATCGCCGCGTTCGCGGTGACCTCCTTCCTCTGCGGGATCGCGCCGGCCGGCGATTCGGCCGAGGTCTGGCTGATCACCACCCGGGCCATGCAGGGCGCATCCGCCGCGATCATGGTCCCCGCTGCCGTCGGCATCGTGGTGCAGAGCTTCGAGGTCGCCCGACGAGGCCGTGCGATGGCCATCTTCTTCGCCGTCACCGGCGCGATGACGGCCATCGGCCCGATCGCCGGCGGCTACCTGACAGAGTGGACGTGGCGCGCGATCTTCTGGGTCAACATCCCGATCGCGTTCGTCGGTTTCGTTCTCGTCGCCATGTCCGCCGCAAGGTCAGATCGCGCCTCGGGGCGTATCGACCTGGGAGGCGGTCTGCTGATCAGCGTTGGAATGCTACTGCTCGTCCTCGGACTCCAGCAGGTGTCCGACCTGGGTTGGGACAACCCCGTGCTCTGGGGCGTGCTGTTTGCCGGTGTTGCCGCGGTTGTCGGCTTCGTCTGGTACGAGCGATTCCCGCGCGACCCCCTCGTGCGGCTGTCGGCGTTCCGGTCCCTGGCCTTCACGATCGCCGTGCTCTCGACGCTCATCGCGTCGGTGGCGTTCGTGCCGACCTTCTATTTCCTCAGCGTCTACGGGCAGGTGTCCCTGCGGCAGACGGCACTGCAGACAGGCTTGTTGTTCCTCAAGTTCTTCCTGGGCTTCGTCATCGCCTCCCGCTTCGGGTCGGTGCTGTTCGACCGGCGCGGCGCCCGCCGCGTGCTCATCGTCGGCGGGGTCCTCGGCGCCGTCGGATACGGGCTGCTCGCGGCACGGGCTCCGCTGCTGGCCTTCGACGCAACCGCGTTCTTCAATGCCCAGACCGCGCCCCTGGCCCTCGCCGGTGCAGGCATCGGGTTCATGTACAGCCCGATGAGCACGGACGCGGTGAACCGCGCTGTCGGCGCCTCCTACGGTGAGGTCACCGCCCTGTCTCAATCGGCGCGGAGCTTCGGTGGGGCACTGGGTCTCGCCCTCCTCGGGTCCGTCGTCGCCGGTTCGTTCAAGGACTCGCTGGTCCTCTCGTTCGACCGGCTCGGCCTCCCGGCGGGAGCCGCGCAGACGGCGGCAGATTCAGTGTCGGGCTCCAACGAGCCGTCGCAGCTGGCGACGCTGCCCGCCGGATTGGCCAAGAGCATCCTGGCTTCGGTCGCGCAGGATTACGCCTCGGCGGTGAGCCCGGTGTTCATCGGCATGACCATCGCCATGGTCCTGGTGGCACTGCTCGGCCTGGTTTATCCAAGGATCGATTCCCGGGCCACCGTCGGCCGGCGGGTCCTCCAGCCCGATACCTCTCGGGAGGACACCCGTCCATGACCCAATTCGTGCTGATCGCCGTTCATGCCGGGGGGGCCCTCGTGGCCTTTGCCGTCGGTACGGTCATGTTTTTCAGTCCCCCGTCGACGGCGCATTCGAGCCGACTGCTGACCTACACGATTGCCCTGGCAGTCTCCATGGCGGCGCTCGCTACGGTGGTGGCGTACGACTGGAGCGCCCTTCCGTCGGCTAAACGCACCGTATTCGCCGGCCTCGCCGTTCTCGGCGTCGTGCTGATGGTTCGCACCCTGCTTGCCGTGCGGCTCGCGCACGCACGCCCCGCGAATTGGACCGAGCGGTTCCTCGCCCATCTCGGATTCGTGCTCATCTCACTCTTCGACGGGTTCTGCATCGTCCTGGCCGTCGACCTGCGCCTTCCGGTGTGGGCGATCGTCGGGGTCGGGATCGTCGGTGTGGTGGCCGGAGTGTTCGCCACGAAGGCCGCGACCCGTCGGGTGTCAGGACCCATTGTCATTGCCCGGCAGGAGGTGTGATGACGGCCGGTGAGCCACCAGCCGACCGGGACCAGGTCGGGCGGATGCCGTTGAACACCTTCGCCATCGCTTTCGGGCTCGCCGGGCTGGCGGAGGTATGGACAAGCACCTGCCGCGCCTTGGCGTGGCCGGAATTGTCAGCGCAGATCGCTTGGATAGGCGCGGCCATCGCATGGATGTGGCTGATCGTTGCCCATCTCGAGCGGGGTGCCCGCAGCAGTCAGAACCTTGCCGGGCAGCTCCGGCACCCGGCGCAGGGACCGATCGCCTCCCTGGTACCCACGACGGGCATACTGCTGGGTGCGGCCCTGTATGACGTGGCCCCGACCGCCGGTGTCATCGTGGTGCTCACCTGTCTCGTCGTCGCGGTCGGTTTCGCCGGCTGGATCGTCTCGACCTGGTTCGAAGGAAGACTTGAATTGGGAGCGGTGCACGGTGGGTATCTGCTGCCGACCGTCGCGACCGGGCTGGTCGGCGCCGACGCCGCTGCGCACATCCATCTCACCGTGATCGCGTGGGCCATGTTCGGCATCGGGATCTTCTTCTGGGCGGTCATCATGCCGCTCCTGGTCCTCCGGCTCGACGATCAGCCCGCCTCTGCCAGGACCCTTGGTTCCGACAATCGCGATCATCGTCGCGCCACCAGCTGTTGGTGGCATTGCCTGGTTCGCGCTCGACGGTGGCCGGCCAGATAACTTCGCGCTGGCGCTCGGTGGCCTCACCGTGTTCCTCGGCGTAATTCAGATCGCCCTCATCGGTCGGTACCGCAGGCTGCAATTCTCGATCGGTTTCTGGTCGTTCACCTTTCCGCTGGCGGCTGTCGCGACGGTCGCGATTATGTGGCTTGCAGCGATCCGAACCGCCGGATGGGAAGTCATCACCATCGCCCTCGCCGTGACGATCACAATCTTCGTCGTCGTAATCGGCGTTCGATCATTCCTGCTGATCGATTGGCGACGACGAGGAACTCACGTCGCAGAGGAAATCATCTCCCAGGCCGACGATCTCGACGCCAGAATCGAGAGTGTCAGGCGCGTCCCGTAAGCCGACGATCCCCTGTCGAAACAATTGCGGTCGCCGCACGCGATCATGCGGCGGTCTGCCGATGGGTAGGCTGATCGGCGACTGATGACATGAAACGCCCAGCTACGCCGGCCTTCGGCCCGGCACGCAAAGCCGAGGCAGTCAATCCAGGAGCCATTTGGCCGGGCGGGATGCGGGGGGCGGATCAGGGGTTGATCTGCAACGCTTCAGACTCAAGAGTGGGGTAGGGCACGTCACTCCTGCTCGATTTCCGTCATTTCGGTGATTGACCACAGTTCATACCGGTTGGCCACCGTTTCGCTCTTTGTCTGACTGCGGCTGAGTCGACCGTGAGGCCTTTCGGGGCGCCCGCGCGCCCGCCACCCGCCTGAGCGCACGGGTGGCAGACGGTCGGGTCCAAACGAGGTCAAATCAGGGATGCGCACTGACCGATTGCGTGGCGGCCAACGACGTTGACAGCGCCGGGGACGAAACCTCCGGACACGCCCGGCGTCAGTCCGAAGCACGTCAGGTTGAACCTGATCTTGTTCTGAACGATGTAGACGCCGGGGGCACCTGGGTCCACATCGTGAAGGGTGATCTTGAGTAGCGTCGCATTCCGGCCGATCCGGTTGAAGAGCACGCCGAGCCATTCGGCCGTCTGGCCGGTGACCGTGAGATTTCCGCCGATCGTGTTGTTCTTGATCGACCAAGGAATGTCGGAGCCTCCGCCGACGAAAGTGACGTTCCCCTTGACCGTCACCCCGTTCAGCAGAACCGCGAGTGCCTTCCAGCCGGTGACGTTCCCATTGATGGTGATGGTGGAATGCCCGTCCGGCTCGACGGTGCACTGATGTGCCGAGTTGCCGGTGTACGACGGCGGCTGGCAGCCCAGGCCGACGAGCGAGCCCGCAGCCGCGGTGACGTTGCGTCCGACGGTGATCGTCGAGGGCGCACTTTGCGCGTCCAGCTGTGCACCGGCGCCGACGTTCACGCTGCCCACGACGCGGATCACGGCGTCGGCTGCAACATTGCACGCGCCCGTGACCGTCATGCTGGCGTATGTCCCTGACGGAATCTCACCACCGGTGCAGGTGTACGCCATGGGCTTTTGCGGGCTGGATGCTTCAGCCAACGCTGATCCACCCGAAAGCGCAAGTGCGACCGCGAGAGCGAGAGTTCCCAGAACTTTGAGCCGTATTGCTTTCGCCACGATCACTACCCTTCTTTCGAGGCCACCACCGCGGGCCGAGCGGATCTTGTTTACACCCGAACGTCACCCTGTGCGAAGGTGTATGTCAAAACCCGAAAACAATTGACCCGGAAGGCGGATCCACGGTTCGCGCAGCGACAACAGTGGCACGTCGACCGAGCGAACGTGTCCGCATGCGCCGCCTGAAAGCCGGTCAGCGCTCGCTGGAGAACATCACCCCTCCAGTGGATCAAATCGTGCAACATGCGGAGGACGATCTGCCCCCGAAGGCCTCCGGATCCCAACCAGTCGCTGCAGCTGAAGTCGCCCGCGCAGCGCCCAACCAGAGCGGCGGCTTCGTGATCTGCCAGCGAGCTCCCTCCGCTGTACCGCACCAAGCTCGGTAACACGACACCGCATCAAGCGCGGCCGTACAAACGGTGGTCGCGGCGTTCTTTGCCGGATCCAACAACCAAGTGCCCAGGCTTCGATGACGCCGATACCATCGGCGCGCCCGGGTCCGCGTTCAGCAAATTCGGTGGTGAGTACGTCGTCGCGAAGCAGTGATCGCCGTCACCATCGCCTCGAACACGAACAACTTCTGAAACCGTTGGATCCCACTCGCACCGCGTGTCGAGGTATCCCGGCCCGTGGACTCGCCCAAGCGCCGGCACGCCACTGCCGGTCCCGACTGAGGCTTTCGGAGGACCACAGCATGGACGCCTCGATCAATGTGATGATCGTCGACGACCATCCGCTGATCAGAGTAGCGACGCGGGCGGTACTGGCAGAGGCGGGAATGACGGTCGTCGGCGAATGTGACGACGGCAACCAGGTGGTCCAGACAGCGGCTGCCACAGGTCCGGACGTGGTGATCATGGACGTCAAGATGCCCACGGTGTCCGGCATAGAGGCCACGAGGGATCTGAAGGCGCGCTGGCCGACGATGCGAGTGCTGATCGTGACCGCGTCAACGTCGCCGCGGACTCTGCAGCAAGTCCAGGCCGCTGGCGTCGCTGGATACCTGGTCAAGACCGAAGACGCCACACTGCTGGTCAACGCTGTCCGAACAGTCGCCGCCGGCGGAACCATCTGGCCCCCGACGTGACATCGCCGTCATGCTGCCCACAGGTCGACAGGTGTCAAGCACCGCTGGTCAGGTCAGCCGAGCCATGGTGCTGCCCCATGCAGCGATCCAGTCCATCGGTTCGCCGATGAAGACGATCACGATGGCCCTTGGCGCGATCTCGAAGCGCCCAGCGCAGGACAACGACGAACGCCGACGGCGAGCCCGTCGGTGCCCCATCGGCTTTCGTCTTGACGCCTGACGTCGTCGGGACAATCCCAGCAGGGCCCCGTTGCGGTTCGGTCGGCTGGTCGGCGCCACCCGCGGCGACGACGGGGGTTTGTGGTCACGCGGCAGTGGGTAGTTCCACGTGCGGCGGCTGTCTCCGATCAGGGCCCGTGTCTTGACTCAATGTCACTAAGCACCTCTCCCCGTTCACCCGAGTCCGACCCCTGTCACTGGCGGGTTTGCTTCCTGGTGCGGCGCATCGCAGGCTTCACACCAACGGGTGCACCGCTCGCGGTCATGCCGGGCATCCGGTCCGTGGCGATCCTGAGCGCGGCGCCACGGACCGCGACCGGGCTGATGTCCGGTGCCGACGGAGCGGCCCGGGGGTGCCTGTCATAGTCGTCACCTCTC
>CAVPYD010000039.1:0-6663 GCA_963709895.1 uncultured Actinomycetota bacterium
TGGATCTCGCGACGGCTGATGTTGCCGACGGCCACCGCGTTCTACGGCGCCATGCTGGCCCACCTTCGACAGCGGCGAACACGTTCAGGCACCACAACATCGCCATCGGCGAACGCGCCGACCCCGGTCCAGCGCTCTTCGCCATCGATGCCATCGGACCCGACTCGACACCAAGACCGCCACCAGCCGAACGCGCGAATGTGCCTGGGCGCCGACGAGTCCTTACGGATCTGGAAGGTTTATCGGCGAATCTGTCACCCGGCGGCCGACGGGCCTACCGTCGAGGAGCCGGCGCCGTCGGCACAATCGGTGTGACATCACTTGCGTGCGTCGACCAGGCGAGCTGGAGGTGAGATCAGTGGCTGATCGCTCCTGCGTCCTGGTGATCGACGACGACGACACCGTCCGAGAGGTGCTGCGCCGGTACCTCATGCGCGACGGGCACGACGTGCTCGAGGCCGCCGACGGCAGCGCCGGGCTCGAGCTGGCACTGGACCGTAATCCTGATCTGCTCGTCCTCGACCTGATGCTCCCCGGTATGGACGGCCTCGAGGTGTGCCGGCAGATCCGCCGCACATCGTCAGTGCCGATCATCATGCTGACCGCGCTGGGTCAGGTGTCCGATCGCGTCGTCGGTCTCGAATACGGTGCCGACGACTACGTGGTCAAGCCCTTCAGCCCGCGAGAACTGGCCCTGCGGGTCGGCAGGGTGCTGGATCGCAGCAGGGCCAGCGCAGCACCCGCAACAGCACAGCCCCAACAGCTGAGCACCACCGACGGCGAACTGACGGCGGACGCTTCCTCGCGCGTCGCGACCTGCCGCGGGAGCGAGATTTCCCTGACCAGCCGCGAATTCGACTTGTTGTACTTCCTGTTGGCGCACCCGGGCCGGGTGTTCGGCCGCGCTGAGCTGATGGAGAAGGTGTGGGGCTGGTCATTCGGTGATCAATCGACGGTCACCGTCCACGTGCGACGCCTCCGGGAGAAGGTGGAGATCGACGCCGCCCGGCCGCAGCGGATCGTCACCGTGTGGGGCGTGGGATACCGATTGGAACCAGCCACAGCGGCAACCAACCGACCGCTCCTTCCCGCGGCCCGCGGGAGCCCGACGGCCGGACCGGTCAGCACCGGGACCGCGGAGCCGGCGATACACGGGTTCAGCCGGAAGCCCTGTCATGACCGACGTGGTACATGTCCTTCCCTGGGCTCTGCTGGCCGCGTTGCTGACCGGTCTCGTCGAGTTTGCCGTCCTGCAGGCGCTGCGGAATCGATCCGCGACAGCGAATATCGCGGCCCTGGTGACAATCCCGATCCTGGCCGTGTTGCTCTTCGTTGTCGTCATCAGCGGATTCATGTACTCCTCGGCTCTGGCGTTGACCGCGACAGCCTGCGGTCTGATCGCGATCGTGGTCATTCCCGTGGTGATCTACCTCGGGCGGCGAATCGCCCTCGACGCCCTGGCCGCCGAACGGGAACGCGCCGCCGAACGGACCGCGGAAACCTCCCGGCGGCAATTGGTTGCCTGGGTCAGCCACGACCTGCGCACCCCACTGGCCGGGATCCGGGCGATGAGCGAGGCGCTGGAAGATGCCGTTGTGGTCGATCCCACCGAGATCACCGACTACGCCAGGCGGATCAGCTCGGAGACCACCCGGCTGTCGATGATGGTGGACGACCTGTTCGAGCTGTCCCGGATCAATGCCGGCGCGCTCGCCCTGACCTTCGGACCGTTGTCCACCGAGGATCTGGTCGCCCAGGCCATGGAAACGGCCGCACCGGCCGCCCAGCAGCGTGGTGTTCACCTGACCGCCTCATCGGTGGAACCGGGCTGGCCGACCGTGCACGGCTCGGATCCCGAACTCCTCCGGGTCCTGCGAAATCTTCTGGTCAACGCCATCCGGCACACCCCGTCCGACCACACCATCGAGGTGATCGCCGGGCAGACCGCCGATTACGCGTGGCTGGCAGTGCAGGACGAATGCGGTGGCATCGATCCCGACGACCTGCCCAGAGTGTTCGACGTGGCATTCCGCGGGGCAACCGCGCGATCACCTCGAGCCGGCGCCATCAGCACCGAGACGGCGCCGGCCTCGGATTGGCCATCGCCAGAGGACTCGTGCAGGCACACGGCGGGGATATCAGCGTGTGCAACCACGGGCACGGCTGCCGGTTCGAGGTGCGGCTTCCGGTGCCCGTTTGATCATCTGCAGGTGAGCCCAACCGCGACGATGCTGACGCCGATCAGCCACAGTCCGCGCCCACCCGTGGACGGAGTCCTAGTTGACAGGAAGGGGTCTCGTCCTCGTGCGGGTGGTCATGATCGATATTCGGGGTTCTCGAAGTCGAAACGAGTGCCCGCGTCCCATTCCTTCCGCTGGTTCCCGTAGGCGGGGAAGCCGCCGCGCGTTCTTCAGCATCCGGGCCAGGTGCAGCAGGTTCCAGGTCATGAAGGTGGTGTTGCGGTTGGTGAAGTCGTTGTTCAGCCCCGCGCGGGTGCCGTCCTCGAGCAGGTCGCCGTAGCTGGGACCGGGCCGGCCTCGCCGATCCAGCCGGCGTCGGCCTGCGGCGGGATGCTGTAGCCGATGTGTTGCAGGCTGTACAGGACGTTGGACGTGCAGTGCTTGATGCCGTCCTCGTTGCCGGTGATCAGGCAGCCACCGACCCTGCCGTAGTACAGCCATTGCCCTTTGTCGTTGAGTTCGCCGGAGTGGGCGTACAGCCGCTCGATGATCTTCTTGGTCTCACTGCTGTTGTCGCCCAACCAGATCGGGCCGCCGATCACCAGGATGTCCGCAGCCAGCACCCGGGGGAACAATTCCGGCCACTCGTCGACGTCCCATCCCCGGGTCCGCATGTCCGGGTAGACACCGGTGGCGATCTGGTGATCGACCGCGCGGAACTGATCCACGGTGACACCCTGCTTGGTCATGATGTCCGCGCTGACGTCGATGAGGAGTTGGGTGTGGCTGGCCCCAGGGGATCTGGTCAACGTCGGTGTTGATGAACAGCGCTGTCAGGTCCGAGTAGTCGTTCGATCGATCAGCCATGATGTTTCCTTTGTGTCCTTCCGAAATGTCCATTGATGGTGGGTGTCCACGTCGGCCTCCGCAACCCGGGGCCTCGTGGTGCGGCCGGGCTCCCGGGTTCTCCGGTGCGGAGAACCCGGGCGCCCGTCAGCGTCGGTGGGTCACAGCACGACGATGCCGGTGGGTGCGGTTCCGGTCGGCAGCGCGCGTCGGCGAACTCGGAA
The DNA here is from genome assembly GCA_963709895.1 of uncultured Actinomycetota bacterium. Lineage (GTDB taxonomy): Bacteria > Actinomycetota > Actinomycetes > Mycobacteriales > Nakamurellaceae > Nakamurella. Next base: position 3,251 of record CAVPYD010000039.1, read on the forward strand.
GTTCGGTGACATCGCCGCCGTTGACGGCGAAGCCGCTGACCACCAGTCCGCGTCCGCCGGTGACGAACAGGAATTTGCCGTCCGGTGACAGCCGGGCGTCGACCGCGCCCGCGCCGTTGCTGAACTCGGTGGTGCCGATCAGGGTCAGCGACCCGTCGCGCCCGATGGCGTACCGGGAGAGGTTGGCGGACCCGGTGTTGACGGCGAAGAGGTATTTGCCGTCGTGGCTGATTTCGACCCAGCACGGCGCGGTTTGTCCGTCCGGGACCGGGGAGTCGCCGATCGAGCGGAGGACGCCGCTGCGGCTGACCTGGAAGGCGGACACCGTGCCGAGTCCTGGGCCGTTGTGCGCGTTGCTGACGTACAGCTGAGAGGGGTTGGTGGGACGGAACTCTGCACCGATCTGGCCGAATCCCTGGGCGGTGAACGGGGAGCCCGGGGCAGCGACCAGTCGGCCGTTCGGTCGGACGGTGAAGCTGTCGATCAGGGAGGGATTGTCCCGGGTGCCGACGAGCCGGTCGCCGGTGGAGTTGAACAGCACGTCGCCGACGCCTGATCCCTCGGGGACCGGGACGGTGGTGCCCGGCAGCGGAATCAGCCGGCCGGTCGGGGTGAGGAAGAAGCCGGTGTAGTTGCTGCCGCCGTCGCCGACGTTCGCGACGTACACCAACCCGAACCGGTTGATGGCGATGCTGACCGGTCGGACGCCCCCGGAGGAGACCGGCTCGCCGACGGGCTCCGGTATCCCGCGATGGGTCAGCCGCAGCACGGAGATCTGGTTGCTGCCGGCGTCGACCGCGAGGAGGAACCGCCCGTTGGGGCTGAGCTGGATCGCGCCCTGGGATCCCAGGCCCGCCCCCAAGCCGGCCCCGCCGACGGGGAACGGCGACCCTGGTATCGGTGTCAGCGACCCGTCGGCGTGCCGGTCGAACGCTGCGACGGTGTTGGAGCCCGCCGCGTTGTCGTTGACGTAGGCATGCCCCACGATCACCGATGACGGCGGGGGGTCGGCGGTGGCGGTGCCGCCCACCAGGCTGAGTGCGGCGACCAGGACGGCGCCCAACGCCGCGAGGCCGAGGTGCTTTCGCATTTCGTACTCCCATGCTCGAGGGGGGCGGACCGTCAATGGTCCGAGTGGCCCCGGTGAATTCAAGCGCCGTCCGGCTTTCGAAAACCATGCTCGTGCGGACTTATTCACACTTCTGTAAGGAGTCTCCGGCGGACCCGGGCGGGCCGTGTGAGCCTCTGGTACACAACGTGCCTGGGACCGAACAATAGGTTCGCGCATACCGAGCTGAACGGACCAGCGACCAGGCCCGTTCATGTGTGTACGTATTTGTCGCCGACAGTCGATCACTGTCGGCAGATGTCGGAGTATTCGTGCTATTTGAAGAAATGGGTTTTCGGCCGGTCGAGCAGTTGCTCCTCGAGGAAGATGTCGACCTTTTCGTTGTAAAAGGCGATCAATCCGGCGATCGGTTGAAGCTGCCGGGTCGGGAAGTCGTAGGCCCAGGCCAGGTCGGGGTGCACGGTCTCGCCGATCCTGATCGACCAGTATCCGCTGGTGGTGCCCTTGTACGGGCACGCGGTCTGCGTCTGGGTGGGGATCAGGTGATCGAGGTTCGCCTCGCTCCGATTCAGGTAGTAGCGGGTCGGCAGCCCGGTCTCGAAAACCATGACCGGGCTGGAGGATTCGGCCAGCACCACCCCGTCCAGTTCGACGCGGACTGCTCGGGTCGAGCGGAGTGCATCCACCCTGGTGTAGGGATTGCGGGGGTGGACGAAGACCTGCTCGTCCTCCTCGAACCAGGCATCCACGGAGTCCCATTCGAAGCGGACCATGCCTGGCAGGCCCGGTATCGCATCCTCCGTGTACAGCCGGGCGGCGCCCGGCCGAACTGTGTCTCCGGCGCGGATACTGTGCCGCCGCGCGGTGCCGCGGCTGAGCCGCTGTGGGTGCTGTTCGTCGACCAGCACAGTGGGATCCACGTCGGCGACAGGGATGTAGTACTGCGGGTAGTTGGGCCACTCCCAGACGTACATAGCGCGGGTGGTGTCCAGGATGGTGTGGGTCCCGAGCGTTGCGCGGATCCGTCTGGGGACCGGTTCCATGTGGTTGACCGGAGCGATCATCGTCGGATAGTCGGCGGCCATGGTGGTCTCCAGTCTGTGTCTTTGCGTGGCCGAGGACATCACGATGGCGGCTGCGGCCGGGATGTCCTCGACCTGGGTCCGGTGGGCGGTCCCCGTCTCGCCGGGGGCGTGCCTTTCGGTCCGCGGACCAACTTTCGCCGTCTCAGTTCGCCGCGAGCCCGGCGACGGAGTCAGGCAGGCCGTTGCGGGAGCCGACCGAGGTCAACTGTCCGTCGGCTTCGACGTGCCATCCGAAGATGCGGTGTGCGTCCGCGTCGATCGCGTACAGATAGCGGCCGTCGCCGGACAGGTCCTCGTCCCGCAGGCCGGGGTGTGACTCGACGGCGGTGCCGGCGGTGGCGTCGGCCAGCGTCAGCGACCCGTCAGTGCTGACCTCGTACCGGGATACCGCGCCGTCGGCGAAGTTGGTGGCGTACACGAACCGGCCGCTGCCGTCGGACACCGCCCAGCAGATCGCGCTGCGGCCGTTGCCGACGGACCGGGACATCGGGGCCAGTCCCTGCGCGGTCAACCGGTAGGAGGACGCGGCGGCCTTCCCGACCTGGGCGCCGAAAGCCTCTGTCACCACCAGCGTCTGGTTATCGGCGAAGGTGAAGCCGTACGGTGTTTGACCCGACGAGGCGATCTCCCGCGGGTCGCCCAGCAGCCCGCTCTCATCCACGGGGAAGCTGAGCAGCGAGTTCGTGCCCCGCTGGGTCACCACCACCGTGGCGCCATCCGGGGAGAACCCGACCTGCGCCGGGTCCGCGCCCGCCGCCAGGTCACGACGCGACCCCGGCAACTCGTGCAGGCCGTCCGCGTCCAGGGTGAACCCAGCCAGGCCCGGGTCACCGCTGTTCAGCACGTACACCAGAGAGTCGTGTTCGGTCACGCTCACCGGGCCGACGCCGCCACTCGGAGTTGTCCGGACCAGTTCCAGCCCGTCGTGGCGCACAGCGAACACCGCGACGTCGTTGCTGCCGGCGTTGGTCACCAGCAGGAAACGACCGTCCGCGGTGAGGATCACCGATCCCTGCGAGCCCAAATGCACCGCGCCCAGGCCGACACCACCTGTCGCGTACTCCCCCGCCGGCTCCAGCGCACCGTCCTGGGCGCGGCGGAACGCCAGCACCCTGTTGGTGCCCAGTTCGTTGGTCTGCACGAAAACGCCGGCGAACGCAGCACTGTTCCTGGTGTCGAGAATCGACATCGTCGACATCCTTCTTCCGTTCCGATGATTGCTGACACCACTTGGTGTCGCCAATCCCGGAACCGTTACG
>CAVPYD010000040.1:0-406544 GCA_963709895.1 uncultured Actinomycetota bacterium
AGCCAGATCCCGATGCTGGCGACATCGATGGTTCCCTTGTAGACGAACTCGCGTTTGTCGTACCTGGTGGCCACGGCCCGGTACCCGCGGAGCCGGTTGATGGCCCGCTCCACGGTGTTGCGGGTCTTGTAGATCTCCTTGTCGAACTTCGGGGGCCGGCCACCCTTGGAACCACGACTCTTCCGGCCCGCGACCTGGTTCGACGGCTCCGGGATCGTCGCCTTGATACCTCTGCGCCGCAACGCATTCCGGATCTTCCGAGTGGAGTACGCCTTGTCCGCCAGCACCCGGTCCGGCCTGGTCCTGGGCGGTGCCGCCGCAGCTTCTGATGATCGAAATGTCGGCCATCACCGGGGTGAAGGCCACCGAATCGTGCCGTTGCCCTGCCGTGGTCACCCGTGCGATCGGGCGGCACTGCGAGTCCGCGACCAGGTGGATCTTCGTCGTCACCCCACCCCGGCTACGCCCCAAACCCTCCCGATCCGGGACCGCCACCGACCGCTCGGCAGATTCCGTGTCATTCGACCGATCCCCCTGTGCTCGTGACCGGCGTGACATCCACCTCCAACACGGTCGGCGCCAACACCTCCGCGGGAATGTCCTTCGGCGGCTCGTGCCGTGCACCGGCCGCGTGATGGTGCGCCCGGACGACCGTCCCGTCCACTCCCAGCACCCACTCACCGCCGTCCAGGAGGTCGCAGTCAACGCGCAACCCGGTCAGCACCTTCCGCCAGGTCCCATCCCCTGACCAGCGGCGATGCCGGTTGTACACCGTCTTCCAGTTGCCGTACTCGGGCGGCAGATCCCGCCACGCGGATCCCGACCTGGTCCGCCACATCACCCCGTTGATCGACCATCCGGTGATCCATCCAGCGGCCACCACGGATCGGGGTCCGATCCGGCAACAAGGGCTCCAGCTTCGCCCACTGATCATCGGTCAAGTCATGACGGGTATACACAAAGATCTGTCTATCCGGCCCCGACCCTCATGATCGTCGGGACACGCCCTAGTACTACAGTCCCGTTTATCCTGATCTTGTCGGCGTGTCTGCGCTGATCGGGGCCGACGTGTGTTGATCATGCGTCGATGGGTGATGATCTGTGTGTGGCGCAGGTGCAGGAGTGGGCGGACGGACTGGCGGAGCTGCATGCTCTGATCGGCCGGCGTTTTGCCAGGTCAGAGCCCCGTGAGCACGCGATGGCCTATATCCGGGGGTTGCTCTCGGCCGAGGAACGGAAGAACTCCTGGACGCTGTCCGAGCAGGCCGGGGACGCCACCCCGAACGGGATGCAACGGTTGCTGTCGACGACGGACTGGGACCCGGACCTGGTCCGTGACGACCTGCAGCGGTACGTGGTGGCACACCTCGGTGATCCGGGTGGGGTGATGATCATCGACGAGACCGGGTTTTTGAAGAAGGGCACCCGCTCGGCGGGGGTGGCCAGGCAGTATTCCGGGACCGCGGGGCGGATCGAGAATTGTCAGATCGGGGTGTTCCTGACGTATGCGACCGCGGCGGGGCGAACGTTCCTGGACCGAGAGTTGTACCTGCCCAAGGCATGGACCGAGGACCGGGACCGGTGCGCGGCGGCCGGCATCGGTGCGGAGGTGGAGTTCGCGACCAAACCGGAACTGGCCATGAGCATGCTGCAACGCGCCCACGACAACGGGGTGCCGGCCCGGTGGGTGACCGCGGACGAGGTCTACGGACAGCATTCCCGGCTTCGCGCCAAATGCGAGGAACTGGGCCTGTCCTACGTTCTCGCGGTCGGGGTGAACCAGCACGTGATCGCCGGCCCGGGCCGGTTCGACGGTCAGGAATTCCGCGCCGACGCGTTGGTCGCCGCCCTGCCGGTGCAGTCCTGGCGGACCATCTCGGCCGGTAAGGGCGCGAAGGGTGACCGACTCTACGACTGGGCGCGGGTCCGGGTGCACGGCGTCAACTTCCCCGACTCGGTGTACTGGTTGTTGGCCCGCCGCAGCCTGTCCGACCCGACCGATCTGGCGTACTACCTGTGCCACGCACCGGCCCGCACGTCCCTCGCGGAACTGGTCACCGTGGCCGGAACCCGTTGGGCCATCGAGGAAACCTTCCAAACCTCCAAAGGCCAAACCGGGCTGGACCACTACCAGGTCCGGCAATACACCGGCTGGTACCGACACACCACCCTGTCCATGCTGGCCCACGCCTTCCTGACCGTGACCCGGTCAAAAAGGGGGGCCGAGATCCGGCCGGAGGCGACCTCATCGCGCTGAGCGTCCCGGAAATCCGGCGACTACTGATCCACCTGATCTGGACCGAAACACCCGACCCCGACCACGTCCTCCGCCGATCAGAATGGCGCCGACGCCACCAATACAGCGCTCGTCAATGCCACTACAGGACCCGTGGACACCTTCCTTAAGTGGGAGGGTCGGGGACTGGCGCGGTGCCGTCGATTTCCGGTCCGTTTCCAGTCCCCGCCCGTCAAACCGTGCATGCGATTCTCTCGCACACGGCTTACCGACGTTCTTCACCAGTCGCATTCAGCCTCTCCAGTCCCGGAAGGGTCTGGGCGGAATGACGGTGCCATCCAGGCGGACCAATCCCAGGTGTGATGGTGAGAGAAGGATCTGCGTCATACCCCAGCCCCAGGCGCGGCGACGGTTGCCCCGTTTGGACAACCAAATCGCCAACCGTTGCAGGGCATAGTTGCGGATCTGACCCAACATCAATGCGGAGTTCCCGAACCGGAAATACCCCGCCCAGCCGCGAAGGAACCAGTTCAGTTCCCGCACGATCTGCCCGGGTGGCAGCAGCAGTCGAGGCCGTCCGGTGATGACCCGAATCCGGTCCCGTGCATGCTGCACCGCCCTGCGTGCCGGCCAGCGGGCCAGAAACGTCAGGTGCTTCGAACGGGGTGTCCGCCCGCGCACCAGTCGGTGGTGAAACCCCAGGAAGTCCAGCCCAGGCCCACCCTCCACCAGGTGCACGATGCGGGTCTTGGCCGCCTTCGGTTCCAGCCCGAGGTCGGCCAGCAGGGCCGTCAACCGCGCCAACGCGGCCTCCGCCTGCTCCCGTGTGTCGCACATGACGATCGCGTCGTCGGCATACCTGACCAGCACCCCATGCCGGTTCTCATCCCATGCCCGATCCACTCGGTGCAGGTAGATGTTCGCCAGCAACGGCGACGCAACGCCGCCCTGCGGAGTGCCGGTGACCGGTCGCCGGACCATCCCGTCCTGCATCACCCCGGCGCGGAGCATCACCCGCACCAAGCGCAGCACACCCTGGTCACTGACGCGTTCTGACACCGTTTGCATCAACTTGTCGAACGGAATCGCCTCGAAACAGTTCGCGATGTCCGTTTCGACCACCCACCGCTTGCCCTGCCAGGACTGATCGATCAGCACTTGCAGAGCGTCGTGCGCCGACCGTTTCGGGCGGAACCCGTAACTGCACGGCAGGAAGTCGGCTTCGAAGATCGGCTCGAGCACGATCTTGATCGCCGCTTGCACGATGCGGTCCCGGACCACCGGAATCGACAGCGGCCTTTTCTCGGCCGTGCCGGGCTTCGGGATGAAGACCCGCCGCGCCGGCAACGGCCGCCACCGTCGATTGCGAAGGTCGTCGGCCAACTCATCCAGGAACCGGTCAACCCCGTATTCCTCAATGTCGGCCAGGGTGGTCGCGTCGATACCCGGTGCGCCCCTATTCGCGCGCACCGCAACCCACGCCCGTTGCAAGACGTCCCTGCGGAAGACCTTGTCATGCAACGCGTGAAACCGTCGTCCCGGATCGGCCTTGGCCGACCGGTACAGCGCATGCTGCAAGGCACGAACCGGGTCACTCATGGACCCCACCGCGGTGGAACTAGCCGAAATGATGGCACTCACCGGATCCCATTCCTCACAGACACTGCGCGTGAACGAAGCAGCGGCCCTTCCCTCACCGGCGGTTATGTTGTCCGCACGGCTCGATCGGTACTACGACCGCCTCCGACTCCCTCTCGGCCCTGACCCTTTCCCGGCTCCACACCGGTTATCGGACCAGGCTTTCCACGCCAATCGCAGGGCACTTCGGCCGAGGAGGGTCTCCCCAGTTCCCGCCGTCACTGTTCACACGTTCCGCACCCTCTTACGCCGGGGAGTCCTTCACGGCTGCGCCTCCAGGCTCTTCACCGCTTCCATGGCCTTCACCGTGAGTTCGCCGGCTCGGCTCTCCCTCAATGATCTAACGACGCGGCAGGCTTCGCTTCCGCTACGGACCGCATGATTGCTTCCCCCGAAGGGGCTTTCGACGCTGGGCTTCGACCCGACCCGTTTCCAGACCAAGCCGCCAGCCTGCTACCGGGCCTCCTGGCAGCTACCCGGACCGGACTCACACCGGCAAGCGACGACGAGCTTCAGACCAGAACACGACCCTGGACGATCACCTCCTGATCACTGGGCGCACCGACTAGTCGTGCCTCACTCACACCAGTACGAGGACGAGTTCTCATTCGTGTTCCGGGGGCGCATCGGTGGTCGGGTTGGTGACCAAGACGTGGTGGTCGAGGAGGGCGGGTTCCTCTTCAAGCCGCGCGGCATCGTGCACGCTCTGTGGAACCCCACGGAGGTCGACGCAATCGTCATCGAGTTCATCTGCCCGGCCGGCTTTGAAGGCTTCTTTGACGAGATGGGAGCCCTCCCGGCCGGAGCGAGTCCTGACCGTGTGCGTGAGATCGCCACCCGCTACGGGCAGACTCCGCACCCCGAACTGATCGCGGAACTATCCGAGTTGTACGGCGTCTCGCCATGACGACTGAGGCTGGCTCGGCTACGTCTGGCTTGCCGAGGGCGAATTTCGCAGTCCGGAGTTTGGAGTAACTCCTGTAGCGGCCGTCGACAAGCCTTCGAAGGTAGTCCCAGCCGACCGGCCAACACCGAACAAGCGGATCATCGCTGCCGGGGTCCTGCGCCGGATCATCTATAGAAATGCAGCACACACCGGTAATCCGAAGGCAAAGGCAAGCCTGCGTCCGAGGAGGTCACCGGATCTGCCGCCCCGTTTACCAAAACGCGGCAAACGCAGGTCGCCTGGGCTATGTGCCGACACCCCGAAATATCACCCGTCCCGCTGGAGGATCCATTTCGCGACAGGAAATCAACGACAGGCGGGCGATTCGCGGTGCCAATCCGTCGTCGTTTTATCGACAATTACCCTCAACCCAAACCAATGACGTTTTCTATGTCCTCGAGTCTGGCAGCCGCGGTTGGCCCGTTCATGCAGGTCATCCCTGAAGGAACGGGGCCGGTGAAGGGGTAAGGCTGGCCCTTCTTTTGCCTTTCTCCGTAGGTGCCGGGTTCATCCCTGAAGGAACGGGGCCGGTCAAGGGGTAAGGCTGGCCCTTCTTTTGCCTTTCTCCGTAGGTGCCGGGTACGCCGAACTCAGGCGTCGGGGTCAAGGCTCGGGCGTAGCCCGACCGCGGAGCGGCCGGAGGGCCTTGACGCCGGCGCCGTTCGGCGCAGCGTGTTGGCAACGGGGAAAGGGTTTCGGGTGCCGGGGGGCCTCTGATCGTGTCGACGGGTAGGGGGGCGTTGCTCTCATCAATGCCGGAGGTTCCCGGCGATCGCAGCCGTCGAACGGGCTGCTCGTCATCCCTTCGCCGCGCAGGTCGGCGGCATGATTGGGGTGCGCGGTGCCTTGCTGGCCGGTGGGGTCAATCAGAGGGAGCGACCACGCCACGGGTGGGGGTCATGACCTGCACGACCCGCACCGGCCAGCTGTTCGGGTGACGGCCGGGGTTTCATGCCGCCACCGGTCTGGTGCCCTGCAGTGCGCGGACCCGGTGGTCGCGCAGGGCGTAGAAGACGAATTCGAGTTGGCGGCGGGCGGCCGCGACCACCCCGATGTTGCGGCCCCGCCGATCCCCGACCCGGTCCCGGATCCGCCCAATTGCACTGGTTTTGGGCAGGATCTGCACGGACTCGATCGCGGCCCAGCGAACCAGCCGGGAACCTTGTTTGGTGATCCGGCCGCGGTGCACGTGTTTGTCGGACTCGTGGTGCTTGGGCGTCAACCCGGCCCAGCAGGTCAGCTCCTCGGCCCGCGCGAACCGATGCACATCACCGATCTCGGCGACGAACACCGCCCCCAGGATCGGGCCGATCCCGGGGATGCCCTGCACCGCCACGAACCCGGGATCGCGGGCCAACCGGCCCCGGACCTGCCCGGCGAACGCGTCGATCTCGAAATCCAGTGTGCCGATGACCCGCCGTAGCGAGGCGATCCGCGCCGCATACGGCTTGGGCAGCTCGAGCCGGTCCAGCAGGTCGGTGCCGGCCAGACCGAACAGGTCGGTCATCGACACCTGGATGCCGCACTTGGCCAGCACGGCGTGGATCTGGGCCTTGCAGTTGCTGCGGATCCCGACGAGCTTGGCCCGATGCCGGACCAGCTCCCGCAGCTCCCGGGTCGCGGGCGGGGCGATCCACGCCTCGGGAAGGCGCCCCATCCGCAGCAGGTCGGCAAGGTCGGCGGCATCTCGTTCATCGTTCTTCACCCGTCGGTACTCAAATGCCTTGACGCCCAATGGATGCGCCAAGTGCACGTGCGCGCCGAGGTCCTGCAACGCGTCGACCGCCCAGTACCAGCCGTACGTCGCCTCGAGCACCACCTCCGGTGCCTCGCCGGCCCGGGCCATCACCGTGGACAACCGATCAACGTCGTTGCTGATCCGGATGCACTCCAGCTGATCACCCGCCGCGGTCGTCCGGACAATCACCGAACGTCGTCGATGCAGATCGATTCCCACGAACTGCTGACCCGAATAGCATTCACTCACAAGGGGCCTCCTTCGTCGAAACGGACGTGAGCACCGCCAGTGTCAACCCAACCCACTGCGGAGTCCCACGAGGAGCGGAGGCCCCGCTCCTTCATCGCATCAGTGTCGCGAAGGTTCGCAGCCGGCGAGCGGTCCGATAAGAGTTCACGAGTTGAGGACGCGGTGCAGCCGGACAGCCGCGGCGAGCTCGATGCTGCGGGCCAGGACACGGCGGCCGAGCAAATCCTCCACACCGTGAATCCGGTACGCGATCGTGCGGTCGCTGACGTTGAGCGCCGCCGCTGTGGTGGCCGCGTTGAGACCGGACTGTAGGTAGCTCCCGAGCGTGTCGCACAGCACGCGCGTCCGCGGGTCCTGCGCGGTCAACGGACCCAACTCGCGCTCGACGAAGCGGCGCGCGGCGCGGACGTCGCACAGCAGCGCCGCTTCGAGCGCGACGTCGTCGTAGCGGGTAACCGGCTGCGCCGAATGCGCGGCGACCCGGAGGGCAGCGAGCGCCTGCTCGTGACTGTCGCGGAACCCGGTGATCCCCCATGCCGGCTCGCCGACTGCGTATCGCATCCGGCTCGGGACCTGCGCCCAGGCGAGGTGGCGCCATTCGCCTTCAGAGCGATGGGACGAACCGAGCCACGCCCAGACCGTGTCGTCTGTCATCGCGACCGTGAGGAGGCGGCGTTCCAGTCGGCGCGCGAGGTCACGCAGGGATGCGTCGGCGGCCGGGCCGGTGGCGACGACCGCGAGATGCTCTTGCTCGAGGCGGTAGCCGAGCTCGACGCTGTCGATGCTCGCCCCGCCGAGAACGTCACGTACGAGTTGTACGCGACGCTGGATGCTGCTGCGCAGAACCCGGTGACGTTCGGCGGTGTACTCCTCTGAGATCTCGCCCACGACGCGATCCACATAGGCGAAAAGGTACTTGGAGCCGATCAGCGTGGCGCTGTGTCGCTGGGCCGGCGGCAGGTTCAGCTGTTCGATGAGCGCAAAGAATCGCTCGAGGACGACCGCATGCCCGATGCGGTAGGTGTGCAGCAGAGGTTCGAGTGCTACGTCGGCCCGGGCGGTCGCCCGCGCCTCGTTCATTGCCTCGGCCGGCGGGTTGTGCGGCGGCTGCCGGTCGCCGCCGAGCGCCTGCAGCGCGACACGGGCATTGCCGTAACACGAGGATCGCAGTCCATCGGCGAGTTCGGGCCGCGACGCCGTGTCGAAACCCGGTGCCTCGGCCCGCATCCGGACGAGCATGGTCTCAACCAGATCGTCGATCTCGCCGCTGAGCCTCAGGGCGACCGCGTGCAGCGTCTCGTCGATCCCGATAGTGGCCGTCATGTCCACGACTCGCTCCTTCCGGTCGCCGAACGGGATAACTGCGTACCGCTTTCGGTGTACCGCAAACCTGCGCCGCAATCCTTCGGTTTCCGCATAGCGCGAATGCTCTGCGCGACGCCAAGCTCTATACATCGATCAAACCTCTCGGATATCACACCGCTGGATCGACAGCCGTGCGAGAGGTCGTGGCGCCGACGTCCTCGTTGCGTGACGCATCGCAGCTGCAAACGCCGGACTTATCAGACCAGCCCAAAGTTCACGACGAAGGAGTGCAGGATGAACCTGTTCGAGATTGACCTATCCGTCCAGACGTTGCGACCCGGCCAGGACGGGTACGACGCCAGCGCGCGCGGCTTTTTCGCGACCGGCCGGCCGGAACTGGTCGTCCGCCCCCGCGACCCGGGCGAGGTCGCGGCCGCGCTCAGGTACGCCGCACACCACGGCATGGCGGTGGCGGTGCGTTCGGGCGGCCACAATCCGCTCGGCCGACTCGAGCGCACCGGCACGATGCTGGTCGACTTGGCGCATCTTGACGGCATCGAGGTCCTGGATGCCGCGCGCCGCCTCGTGCGCGTCGGCGGCGGCGCGACGTGGGGTCAGGTTGCGGCCGCGCTCGATCCGCACGGTTGGGCGCTCACCGCCGGCGACACCTCAGGTGTCGGCGTCGGTGGCCTCACCCTGGGCGGCGGGATCGGTTGGATGGTTCGGCGGTACGGGCTGGCGATCGACAACCTGGTCGGCGCCCGTGTCGTGACCGCCGACGGCCGGCTGCTCACCACCTCGCAGAATGATCATCCCGCTCTGTTCTGGGCGCTCCGCGGCGGCGGCGGGAACTTCGGGGTGGTGGTCGACTTCGACTTCCTCGCCCAGCCCGTCAGCACGGTGCGCTTCGGGACGGTGGCCTACCTGTCCGACGATCCGGCCGACCTGTTGGCCCGGTGGCGGGATGCCATGCGCGTCGCCCCCGAGGAGCTGTCCAGCACCCTGGCGCTGACGCCGCAGCTACCGGATTCCACGCCGTCCGCGACAGTGCTCCTCTGTTACGCGGGCGAGCCGGGCACCACGGAGTCCGCGGCCGACTTCGCGATTGAACCGCTGCTCGGTCTGGGCACCGTGACCGCGGCGACGATCGCACAGCGGCGGTACTCCGAGATCCTCGAAGACGCCCCGCAGCCACCGCCGCAGCTACGGCTCGCCGCCCGCAACACCCTGGTTGCGACGCTCGATGACGCCGTGCTCGCGGCGATCAGTCGCCTCCACGCCAACCCCGTCCCCACCGGCATCGCGCTGCGCAGCCTGGGTGGAGCGTTCGGTCGGGTCCCCAACGATGCGACCGCCTTCGCCCACCGCGATGCAGAAGCGATGATCGTCGCCCTATTGATGCTCCCGGCCACGGCAAGCGAGGCGGCTATCGAGCAAGCGCTCACGCCCTGGTACGCCGTCGCGGCTCACGGCATCGGTACCTACATCAACTTCCAGGGCGCGGCGACAGCGTCACATCTGGCGGCGGCCTACCCGCCCGCGACCTACGCCCGGCTGGCCGCAGTCAAGCGCGCTTACGACCCCGATAACCGGTTCGCGCTCAACCACAACGTCGAACCCGCCCAGATGAGCCGGCCTCGACCCGCGGCCTGACGCCCACCGCTCCACGACTCAACGAGCGACCCTCGATCGAGCCGGAGAACAGCCAAGGAGGACACATGACTACCCATGTTCTGCTCGACGGCGCCGACCAACGCCGACCCAAGCCGATGACCACAAACAGGTCGACCATCGCGACGTTGTACACGGGACTCGCGCTGTCCGTCACCGCGACGCTCGTCCCACCTATCGACCGAGCCACATCCAACACGCTGGCCGACCACATCCGAACCGGCTATCCCACCTACAGTCAGGCGCGCATCGACACGGCCGCCACGACCTACCTGGTGTACCTGTCCACCATCGGGATCCTCGGCATCATCGCCTGGCTGTGGACCGTCCGCGTCGTCAAGATGCGCAAGCGGTGGGCGCGGGGCGCCGCGACCGCGATGGTCATTCTCGGCACAAGCGTCGCCCTGACCGATCTGCTCATCAAGGACACCTCCGGGGACACCGGCCTGCCGCCGCTACTCGGCTGGGCGGGAATCCTGCCGTGCCTGCCCGGTCTGCTCGCCGTCACCCTGCTATGGCGAAGGCCGCGACCAGTTCCCGCCACCACGATCAAGACCACCGATCAAGCCCACCAGGAGACCCAGACATGACCAGCAACGTGTGGACGGGACAAATGGATCCCGAACTCCAAGCGTTCATCCCGTCGTTCCCCCCGGCCGACCTGACCGACCCAGTGACCGCCCGCAAGAACCTCGCCGAGCTGGCCTCCGCGGCTCCCGCGCCGGAGGCCGAGAGAATGGCCATCGAAGACCGCACGGTGCCCGCCGACCCGGACGTGCCGGTGCGGATCTATCGCCCGCAACGCGCGCAAGGCGCCATCGTCTGGCTGCACGGCGGCGGATTCGTCATGGGCGACCTGGAGACCGAGCATCCGTGGGCCGCCCAGGTCGCGGACCGCTCCCAGGCGGTCGTCGTCTCGGTGGGCTACCGCCTGGCTCCCGAGCAGCGGTACCCGGCCGCCGTGGACGATGCCTACGCCGTGATGGCCTGGACCGCCGGGCACGCAGCCGAACTCGGGATCGACCCGGCGCGGATCGCCGTCGGCGGCCACGCTGCCGGCGCGGGCCTCGCGGCCGCGGTGGCGTTGCGGGCGCGGGACCAGCACGGACCGCCGATCCGCTTCCAACTGCTCAACCAACCCGAACTCGATGACCAGCAGGACACCTGGTCCGCACGCAGGTTCACCGACACGCCCTTCATGACACGCGACAAGGTCGCCGCATCGTGGCGCCACTACCTCGGTCCGGAGCCCGCCACGCCGTACGCCGCGCCGGCACGCGCCGAGGATCTGTCCGACCTGCCCCCCGCCTACATCTCGTGCGCGGAGTTCGATCCGAACCGCGACGAAGCCATCGGCTACGCGCAGCGCCTGCTGCAGGCCGGCGTATCAGTCGAACTGCACCAGTGGCCCGGCACCTTCCACGGGTCGCAAGCCGTCCTGACCGCCGAAATATCTCAGCGGCAAACCGACGAACTCGGCGCAGCCCTGCACCACGCACTCAGTGAATGAGATAGTCGAATCCCTGCGCGCCTGCCCGAATTACCCCGCCACCTCGAGGGGGGCGAGACGGCACCGGCGCTCCACTCGAAGGTTGCCCGCGTCGCCCGTCCGGGCCATGGAGACTGGCCCGTCCGCCAGGAGGAAGCGATGACCGAGTCCCACAGCAGCCGCCGGACCGTCACCCAGAGCATCGAGAGCGAAGCATCGCCAGATGCGGTCGTCGGCGTGCTGGCCCAGGCGCCGCGCATCCCCGAGTGGGCACCCGCTTTCGTCGACCGAGTCACTGGTGATGCTCGATCCGGATGGCTGGCTACCAAGGACGGTCGAGACTTCGCTCTACGCGTCATGGTCGACCAGAGTGCCGGCACGGTCGACTACCTGCGCGAGGTCGCTCCCGGACGCGAGGGTGGGGCCTACCTCAGGGCGATACCCCGACCCGGAGGCGGAAGCGTCATCGCGATGACCGTGCCGTTGCCGCCTGGGGTGAATCCGACCGATACCGCGTCGACGTTGGCACAGGAACTAGATGCGCTCGCCGCCCTCGTCGAGCGCAACTAAGTTCTGTCTCACTCGGCGATCCTGTTGTGCGACAGCCTATCGCCGGCCGAGACCGGCGACGCGCTCTTGATCTCCGCACCGGGTGGTCTTGTTGATGGTGCACATGAAGTGGATCCCCGTCGTTTCGGTGGGTCAGCGCCACAGGTCACGGTATGAGGGCCAACTTCCCTAGGGTCGTCCGATTTTCCAGTTCGGCGAGGGCCGTCGGCCCAGCTGCGAGTTCATAGGTCGTCGGTTGGCCGGGGCCGAGCACCCCGTCCGCGAGAAGTCCGAACAATTCGTGCAAGACTGCTGCGAAGATGCTCGGTGCGGCTTGGATCAGGGTCCCGATGTTCAGGCCGATGAGCTGTACCTGGTGCCGGTAGACCAGGTCCCAGTTGCTGAAGGGTGTTGTGCCCTCGGCCATGCCATAAACGACCACGCGGCCGGTGACGCGCTTGGTCGCGGCCAGGCTCGCCTCGAACGTTGCACCACCGACCGATTCCAACACGACATCGGCGCCCACACCCCCGGTCAGCCGCAGAACATCGGTGGCGATGGCGGGGCTGCGGGAGTCGATGACGTGGTCGGCGCCGAGCGCCCGTACCACGGCGTGCTTGCCCGGCGACGCCGCGGCGATCACCGTTGCGCCGTAGTGCTTGGCGATCTTCACCGCCGCTTGCCCCGTCCCGCCCGCAGCGGCATGGATGAGGACGGTCTGCCCGGCGGAGACGCCGCCCAGTTGCCTGAGTGCAGCAATGGCGGTAGGCCAGTTCACGACCAGACCGAGCGCCTGTTCATCGAGCCAGCCCTGCGGCACCGGGAGCGCCGCGGCCGCCGGTAGCACCATGTACTCGGCGAAGGCGCCGCCCTTGATTGCAATTCCGATGACGCGGGCGCCGGGTTCGATGCCGGTCACCTCTTGGCCTATGGCGATCACTTCACCGGCCGCTTCGATGCCTGCCAGATACGGCGGCTGCGGGCCGCCTGCGAACGTACCTCGAGCCTGCGAGATGTCGACGAAGTTGACACCGGCTGCGGAGACACGCATCAGGACTTCGCCAGGACCCGGGCTCGGTATTGACGCGTCGGTAACCAGACGCAGGTCTTTCGGGCCGTCAAGGGATGTCTGTAGCAAGGCGCGCATGGCCTTCGGGGCATTCGTCACGGTGGGCTTCTCCTTTGAGCTGGGTGGCCGCGGCTGGCCCGGCAAGGCCGGCCCGCCTACTACTGGAGACCCGGGACGGACGAGAAAGGAATCGCTCAGCCCGACGACCTGCCAAGATCCGGCATCTCAGTCAGCTGATTCGACGTCCGTGGGTGGCCGCGCCAACTGCTGTCGAACCCGAACACGGTGAGCAGTCCTGGGTCGCCGAAGGAGGAGATCCGGCGGATGCCGGCGGTGGTGACGGTCAGCACGCATATTCCATAAGGCTGGTAGTTCCCGTCGTCGTCACGCCGATAGGCGGCCGCGGCGGGCTGCCCGTTGGCGCTGGTGGGCAGCATGCGCCAGTCACCTGATGACCCGAGGAGATGGTCGCGAAGGAACGGAACGCAGGTCATGCGTCCCGCGAACCAGGTGCGCAACGGCGTTGCTTCCAAGGTGACGTCGTCCATAAGCAGCCCCTCCAAAGCGGCCGCGTCGGCCTTCTCGAACGCCGCGATGTACTTGTCCAGAAGTTCGCGGGCTCGCGGCGCAGTTGGCTCGATGATCGTGTCCTCGGCCAGGGCCAGTTCCCCCAGACGCGCCCGGGCCCGCTGCAGTGCGCTCTTGACCCCCGCCGTCGTGGTGCCGAGCATGTTCGCCACATCGATGGTGGAACAGGCCAATACATCCCTGAGGACAAGCACCGCCCTTTGCCGGGGCGGAAGATGCTGCAAGCTCGCGACAAGTGCCAGTCGTAGGCCTTCACGGGCTGCGACAATGGCCGCGGGATCATCAGAGTCGGAAATGACCATCGCATCCGGCGTCGGCTCCAGCCAGTTGACCTTTGTCCCAACCTGTTCCAGCTGAGCACCCGGATCTGGCTCAGGATCTCCTAGGCCAGAGGGCAGCACCCTCCGTCGATCGGTTCTGGCCAACTCGCTCAGGCAGCGATTGGTGGCGATCTGATACAGCCAGGTGCGCACCGAGGATCGTCCCTCGAACCCGCCGTAGGCCCGCCAGGCCCGCAGATACGTCTCCTGGACCGCGTCCTCCGCGTCGTGGATCGAGCCGAGCATGCGATAGCAGTGAGCCGTCAGCTCCCGACGATGACGTTCGAGCAGCCGTTCGAACGCCTGCTCATCGCCTCGACACGCTGTCGACGGCACATCTGCCTTCGAGACCCACATCTCAGCCATAGTCGTACATTCTTCGCGACGAACCCAGCGAGCGGACACATGGCGCGGTCACCGCCGGATGCGACTGCTTCCGCTCATACAACGGCCCGCGGCGCGTCACAAAAGCCGAACCGCAGACGGGACGTCCGCGGTCGACGTCACGTCGTCGCGATCTTGATCGTTGACGTTCCGCAGTGATCCCTATGCCGGGAACTCCCACCCGCGCCGCGATGGTGCTCAACGGCCGCCCGGACCGGGACGATCCTAAAGCCAGGGTCGGGGTGGTCCTGAACCGGCACCAAGCGCTCCGTCGATTCCCCGTCGCCGCGCGCGTCGGAGCCCGCGACTGTTCCCGGACGCCGGCCCCCTGATTGACACCCGGGAGAGTGACGTGATTCATCACCGCAACCACGATCTGGAGTGCGTTGCAGGTGCATTCACGGGCTTGGAATACGCGGCGACCGCCGGTCAATTCCGGCATATTTGATTCCGCGCGGGTCTCGGACACCGCAGGGTGCGGCGGGATGTGTGCTCGATGGTGGTTGGCGTCATGTGGCCGGGGGTTCTGCCGGCGGTGACTCGCCGTTGGCGGTCTCCAGCAGGAGGCTGCGGAGCACGTCGACCGCCAGATGCGGGCTGCTCAGCACGGGCACCGACACTGCCGACTGGACCGCCGCGGCGGCGGGCGCGAGCGAGAAGTGCTCCAACACAATGAGATCGCTGACTTCAGCGACGGCGCGGGCGGTTGCGACCACTGCGGCCAGCAGCGACTCGTGGTCACCGGCCGGGCCGTCCCCGGTGGCACCGAGGACGGCGGTACCGGTGACACGGGTTTCGGTGCGAGTGGCCCCGGCCGCGCGGTCGAGGCTCGCCAGGTAGCTGTTGAGGCGGGTGACGATGTCGAGGAGCCCTGCCTTCTGTGGCCCGAGGACGGCGACCTCGGCGGGGCGAAGGGCGTCGACGTGGGCGAACATGGTCTCGTCCGGCGCAAGAATCGGTACGGGCAGATCGCCGGCGACGCTGTGCGCGACGGGGCCGAAACTCGACGTGCATAGCAGGACAGCTTCGGCGCCATGATCGATGGCATCGGTGATCAGGCCGATCACGATTTCTCGTGATGCCGCGCTGATGCCTTCTGTGAGAGCCGGTTCGCAGAGCCGTTGGTCGAGCAGATGCCGTGGTCGTGCCTCCGGGAAACTTTCGGCGAAGACAAGCTCGGCCGGTCCGACGGTGCCCGGCGACGAGTGGATGACTGCAACGATCGGTTGGTCCGACGATGCGTCGCTCAAGAGGGATCCCCTTCCGCGCAAGAGTCCGGCCAGGTTTCCGGCTGTGCCGGGTGACGGTACCGTTTCCGGCCGGCCGGCCGGCATCCCCCGATGGGGCCGGTTATGGGAGGGTCCGTTTCCCGTTCCTCGACGCTGCGGTGCACGGCCGCGACGCCGTTCTGGAACCAGGACACCCTGTTCCGGCGGATGCTGTCCGTCGGCGCCAGCTGAAGTCGATCAGCAAGGCGCCCCTCGGGCCCGGGAATCCCGAAAGAGCCGGTACTCGATCACCGAATTAGCCGTGCCCATCCTGAACCTGCCAGGGTTGACGGCGACTAACCTGGTCAGCGCGCCGCGATACCCCGCCGGTGCGAGGTGAGACAGGGAGAAGTCATGGCTGAAGGCACGGTCAAGTGGTTCAACGCCGAAAAGGGGTTCGGGTTCATCACCCCGGACGGCGGTGGCCCGGATGTTTTCGTTCATTTCTCGGCGATCACCGGTAGCGGCTACCGGTCCCTGGAGGAGAACCAGAAGGTCAGTTACACGGTCAGCCAGGGCGCCAAGGGACCGCAGGCATCGGATGTCAGCACCGTCTGACCGATGGGATGTCTCGGCTGGCCCGGTCGACGGGCAGCTCGACGGCGCAGTCCCAGGAGTCGGAACGGCACGGGATGTGCTGTGTCGTCGGGTATGTCGGCAGGTAGCGGGGTGCAGAATCCCTCCCTTTCGTCGCGCCGCGGACTGCTTGCTGACGGATCCACTAGATCGAGGAGGCAATGATGACGGTTGTGGTTGGTTATGTGCCGACACAGACAGGATTCTCTGCGGTGACCGAGGCCGAACGCCAGGCACGCTGGCGCGACGTCGCGGTCGTGATCGTCAACATCGTCGGCGCCGCGGGATACCTCGTCCCTACCGCCGCTGATCAGCCTGACCTCGACGCCGTAGTCGCCCACCTGTCGGCGAACGGCGTGCGCAACTCGCTGCGCCAGATTTCGGACGACGCTGCGCCCGCGGACATCATTGTCCGCGTCGCCGTCGAGGTCGACGCGTCGCTGATCGTGCTGGGGCTCCATCAGCGGTCTTGGATCGCGAAGCGGGTGCTCGGCAGCACGGCACGGTCAGTCGTGTTGGCCGCTACGTGCCCGGTGCTGATCGTGCCCGACATCGACCAACACAGCGCAGCGCCACCGCTACAGATCACCGGAGAAACCCCGCCATGGACACCGTACAAACGGAACGAGGAAGGCCCGCGATAGCCCGGATGCACCCTCGATCTTGGTGATGTCGGCTGACGGCTGATGATCGGGCCCCTATGCCCGAACAGATCCGCCAAACCCCGGGACACTGGCCTGCCATTCAGATGTCGCCAGATCGGGAGCCTGCCGTCGTGCTCAGCCGGAGGACAGAAGGAGCGTTGCGCGTTCACATTCACTGTCGACGAAGTCAGCAAACTCGGCTTGGGTCATGCGCATGGGATCCGCGTCGTACCGATTGAGCCACTCCAGGAGTTCTGCTATGGCCAGCGCGTTCGAAATGTCGCGGGCAAGCTTGCTGACGATCTCGGTTGGGTTTGGGCCCGGCGCCCAGATTCCGTACCAGATCGGGAAGGCGAAGCCCTCAACGCCGGCTTCGGCGAGCGGCGGTACATCGGGTAGCAGCCGTGAGCGGCGCGCAGTACTGACCCCGAGCGCGACGAGTCCGCCGTCTTGGATATGGGGGATGGCGGTTGGGATCGGCCCCATTGCGTAGGCGGTGCAGACCTCACCCGGCATGGCCTGCGCCGCACCGACCAATTCGGTGACCGTTGTGAGTCGGACCACGCCCCGGCTTGGTGACGAGCGGCGATCGTGCGTGGCCCGCCCAACGTGCTGATCCTGACCAGCATACGGTCGGTGAGCAGCGGATGAAGCCGGACCCGGTCCAGTTCGGTGGCGGTGAGCCGGCTGCGCTTGTCCCAGATCGCGGTGGAAACACCGACCCGGCCGAGGTCGTGCATCAACCCTGCCAGCCGCAGGGCGGTGTGGTCGTCCGCCGGCAGTCCCAACGTTCGGGCCGCTTCGGCCGCGAGGTTCGCGACCCCCCGCGAATGACCGGCAAAATACGGAGACTTCAGGTCCGCGAGGTCCGCCATCGCCTCCAGCACGACGTCCAGTTCTGCTCCGCTGACCGACCGGCACGGCTCCGGTTCGACGTCGAGGACCGCGTCCCAGTCGGCCGCCTCGTCCACCCGTCGAGGACCTCGGATGCCGATGCGCAGAACAGGTCCGGGAGAACCGGATCGAACTGGGTGCCCGCGTTCCGGCGGACCATCGCCACCGCGGCTCGGGTGCCGTGGCGACGGCTGAACACCTCCACCGGACTTGCCAACTGCACCGGCCGAGCTGGCAGCCCGATCCGTTCCCCGGACAGCTGGGCGGGAACACCCTTGCCGTCCCACTGCTCGTACGCCTCGCCAATGGCCAGACCCACCGCCGGGTCCAGCCCGATCCGCTCGGCGAACCTGGCACCCATCGCCGCGTGGGTCGTCAGGAACCCAAGAACCAGCCGCTGCCCTCGGATCGGGAAGGTCACCAGCCGTTCGCCCGAGCCGACGCGCTGCCGTGAAATCCGAGCCGCCGGAGGAAGAACGCGATTATTGCGCGGTGTTCCAGCCCAGCGTCTCGACACCCTCGGACTTGAAACCGATGTCATCGTCAAACCAGGTCGCCTGCTCAGCGGCGTCGGCATGGCAATGGGTGTTCATCAACAGCCCCAGGTAAAACGTCGTTGCCACGTCCCGATCACTGGCGCCGGCCAGCCCGGCCAGACGACCGGCGATCACCGTCTGCCGCAGGCAGTGGTCCATCGGCTGCCCAAGACCCAGGTCCGCCGCGTACGACGACGTCCCGACCAACTCGGCGATCCGCACCTCGCTGCCTACCGAGCGACTCACCGAAACCAATCGATTCGGTGCTCGAAACCCGCACCGCCAGCGTCCATCAGAAGAATCACGTCTCGACCGCTCACGAATGACCGACCACCTGAACCGGGCGCCCGGGGGTTCGATCCCGGCGTCTGCGCCATCGACCCGATCGTGGCAATCGCCCGAAACCCTCGACGCGGTCAGTTCGGGACACGCGTCAGCCGAACCGCCCCGCGCCGCACAGACCTGTCCATCAGCAGACTCCTCTGCGCCCAAGGGGATCTCCGCCCCAGTATGGCCCGATTCCCGCCATCGGTGACCCCCATGGCCGACGTTAAACAGCCTCGCCGTCCTGTCCCGGCAGACACCCGACGACCGCCCGACGCGGTAGCCGGCCGCAAGGGTCCCGATGACCCACATGGCGCTACACCCCCGCAAGATCATTGACTTCGATCAGACGACGTAGGTTGCGTCGATAGACATGTCCGAATATCCGGGCCCGGTCGATCTCTTCTGACACGAGTGTTGAACTCACCGTGGATGCCGATCACCCGCGGGGGCCGTCGTCACTGTCGATGCGGACACCCGGGGCCGACCTTCGATGGTTGGTCGGCGTCACCGTAGCGCCGACGTGGCGGGCAGGCCGGATCGGGTGTTTTGGCCGGCCGGTTGTCGACCGGCGGCCGACCGTGATTCACGACGGCAGGTTGGCCATGGGGCGCGGTGAGAATTGTTCTGCTGCAACACGAACCGGCCCGCTCCACCGCGTGGTGGAATGGGGAATGCTCAATTTCATGAGTGGAGACGTGGGATGTGATCATCGTGGCAAGCCTGCAGCCGGCCCAAGGGGTCCTGAGAGTTGGGGCTATGCCCTGCCCGCGGTGACAGGGTGTGCATCGCCCGTTCGGTTCGCCCAACGCACCGTCCGCGGCCTCGGGCTCATGACCCCGCGGCGGCCCGTTGGGCTGACTGCTCGGCGAACCAGACCATGAACCGAGTCGAGACCACCGCCTTTTTTAGCAGCCGGAGATCCTCCCCAAGGGCACCGCTGCCATACACGGACGAGAGCCCGGCCCCAGGTAAGGCGTCAGCAGATGCCCGTCGACCTCGAACGCGGTCGACTCGCGGCGACCAACCATCGGTGCTCGGGGAGGTCCACCTCCACGATGAGGACACCGGAAGCGGTCAAGAAGATCTTGAAGGTGGACCCGATCACGCCCATGAACAAGCCCCGCTCCTCATTGGAGTGGGGCTGGTCTTCATCCCAGGCGTGGGAGGTTCCTGCGGCCGGTACTGCCGGCAGGGCATCTGCTCGGCCATTTCAGTTATCCGATCGGCGTGATCGGTCGTGCTGTTGGTACTGAGCTTCGTCCTCCTGGGCCTGATACAGCAGGTGGATAACCCGCATTTTGTGAAGGGGAAACCCCTACTTCGTGGCCGGGGTTGCTCCCCGCGCGCTGCCTTCACACTTTCATGACGAGGGATGTGCGAACCCTGATTCAGGAGGTTCCCTTACGACCTTCCTTTGGCCGTCTGCAGAGCCGCCGGCTGAGCCCGGGCCTGGCCATGTCCGAACTCGCGGGGGCCGGTCACCGGTGCCATCCTCGATGACTATGAGCAGCGCGGCCATGCGCCCAGCCCTATCGGTGATGTTGATCGTGTCCGACGGTGACGCAGCGGTGCGGTGGTGCACGACGGCGCTTGGTGCCGGCCGGTTGTGGGACCTTGGCGGCGTCGGATTCTCACGGAGACCCCCCCGATCTTGACCAGCAGCCCTAGGCTGGGCTTGATCTCGGTGGCGCCCCGTTCTTCGTCCACGAAGCCGTGCCGGGCAAGAATCGGGAGCCGAGCCCGACCGCGGTGGGATTGACGACCACCCGGATCGAGGTGTTCATCGATGAACCCGATGAACTCATCGAACGGGCTGCACAAGCTGGCGCGCACACGTGGAACCGGTCAGCGCGCACGACACGCCGTGGGGGCCGCACCGTCAGGGCGGCTTTACCGATCCATTTGGTCATCGTTGGTCGGTGGGCGACCGGACCCCACTGCAACGGCTTCCCAGGTCGTCGTCGCAGTGAGCCCGCTGGCCTGCGGTGGTCGCGCTGCGGTGATGAACATCGCTTCGGCCGGGGTCGGCAGCGATGGGGAGCGGTTGAGCGCCGGCGTTGTGGACCGCCAGCGACCACGCGTGGGTGTCGTCCCTGCAGAACGCGGACCCACCGCGCTCTGGTGCTCGCTGTTCCGCCGGAGCGACCTGCAGCCTCCCCGGAGGTCGACGCTGCCGCCTTGGCCGCCACTACCAATGCGGTGACCTGTTTGGCGCCGACCCCGACAACGACGGCGCCCAAGGGCTGGAAAAGCCCTGGTCTGCATCACCTACGCCGCGGACTGGCGACGCCACCCCGTCGCCCGCGTCGCGGTCACCGCGCCCCTCCGGTTGTGGGACCTTCGAACCGTCCACAACCGGAACGGCAAACGGGCGTAATCGGAGCTGCCCCTCAATGCATCAATGCCATGACCATTTTGCGTCCGCAGGGGTCCGCTATCGCGACGATGCTTGGGGTGGCCAGGCGATAAGAGGTTTGCCGATTTCCCACTCGTGGCCGAACGGGTCGATCAGCCTCCCCACCCGCCAGCCGTGTACATCGACGACGGGCGACCTGCCATGAGCACCAGCGGCGACGGCACGAGTGAACACCGCGTCTGGATCGTCAACGACGAGAAGCACTCGGCCCGTCGCGCCGCCGATGGCCCGCGGAACCAGCCGCTCAGTGCTGGACCCAGTAGTCGCGATCCAGAACGCCGCGTCGCCGATGGCGAGCTGGGCAACGATGTCATCGCCATCGCCAACGCGGTGCAGCACAGTGGCGCCGAACGCGGACTCGTAGAACGCGAGCGCCGCCTTGCCGCGGTCAACCCAGAGCTCCGGCTGAATGGACGTCACGGCTGGCCCGGGTGCAATGTGCGTTGTGCTCATCGTCTGAGGATCTCGACCGAATGCTCTGCGTCGCAAGCGGATCCTCGATCGGCACAGCGAGGACGGGGTCGCCAGCTGACGGCTGGAGTGGCGACGTGTCAGTCAGCGTTCCGCGGTCGAGACGGCGGCAACTACCGCACAGCCTTGTGAGTGTGAGCGATTGCGAGTGTTGCGAGTGTGACGCGGGGCCACCGTACGGAGGAGGGCTTGGTCCTGGCGCCACGTCCCACTTGGGACCAGACTTCCGGGTGATCGGGTCAGGTCCGTAGGAAGGTGAGGGCGGCGAGCACCCGGCGGTGGGTGGCCGGGTCATCGACGAGCCCGAGTTTGCTGAATACCTGGGTGATGTGGGCCTCGACCGTGCGTTCGGTGACGTGTAGGCGGGTCGCGAGAGCCTGGTTGGACAGCCCCTCGGCGACGAGGCCCGGGACTTCGCGCTCGCGGGGGGACAGCAGGTCCAACGGGTGCCTTGCGCGTTGACGGCCCAGAAGGCGCGAGACGATTGTCGGGTCTATGACGGTTTCGCAGTCGTGGATGCGGTGCAAGGCGTCCACAAGCACGGCGGGGTCGAAGATGCGTTCCTTGAGGAGGTAGCCCACTTTCGCTGGCTGTTCCTTGAGTAGGCGCAACGCGTAGCTCGGTTCGACATATTGGGATAGCACAAGCACCCCGACCTCTGGGTACTCCTGGCGGATCGCGATCGCGGCGGTGAGCCCTTCATCGGTCTGGGTCGGAGGCATCCGGATATCGGCCACGACCACATCTGGTGAGGCGTCGGCAACCTCTCGCATGAGGGACGGCGCGTCCGCGACCTGTCCAACCACGTTCAGTCCGGCGTCGAGCAGCAACCGAACGATGCCTTCCCGGGTCAGCATTGTGTCTTCTGCTACCAGGACCCTCAGTGAAGGCCGCATCCGCCCATCACCTCCACCCGGAGCTTGTCCGTCGTCAGCCTTCCACGTCTGTTCGGATCAGACGTTGTGGCTAGCAACAATCTCGGTTTCCACCAAACGTGCCAGGATGCTTCGGTGGCCACGACGGTGCTGATCGTCGACGATCATGACGAGTTTCGCGCGGTCGCGGTGCGCGTGCTGGTAGGCGATGGCTTCGAGGTGGTCGGTGAGGCGGCTACGGGTGTCGAAGCTCTTGAGGCGATCGCACGGTTGCGTCCCGCAGTGGTCCCTCTTGACACATCGCCGTTGACAACGATGATGTCGGCGTCGTAGCCCTTGCGCAGCAAGCCCTTTCGATCGTCGAGGCCACAAGCTTGCGCGGCGACGGAGGTCGCGGCCGCGAGCGCGTCAGCAGCTGATGCACCGGCCTCCACGCAGAACGACACCGCTCGACGCATCAGCTCTCCGAGCCTGGCTATCCCGACACGGCCAGCGGGCTGTGTGGCAACGCGATCGCGGCGGCCTCGGTACGGCTGCGCACCCCGAGAGCGTCGAAGATGTGCTCCATGTGCTTGCGCACGGTGGCCGGAGAGATGAACAGCCGCCGGGCAATCGCAGCGTTCGGCAGACCCTCACCCGCCAACTGCAATACCTCCCACTCGCGCGCGGTGAGCTTCGGCACCCCGTGGCGGCGCCGTTCCGCGTCCAGGTAGATCTCGTGCAAGTGCGGACGCGCCAACGTCAGCAGCATGACGTCGCGATCAGTGAAGTGCGTGAACGTAGACCGCATGAACACCACCCGGCGGGCGTGTCCAGGCAGACTCGGAAGCCGCACATTCAGGGAGCTGCGCACCGGGCCGGTCTGGAAGTACTCCGCCCACGCCTCGGTGTTGAGATACTCGCGGTCGGTGTAGAAGTCCGAGATCTGTGTCGCCCGCCGGGTCGGAGCCATCAACTGTGGATCGGTGCACACCCGGAAATTACGGCACGCCCGGAAAAACGCTGCAGTCTCATCGTTCTTCATGAACTTGATGACCTCGTCGCGTTCGCCCCCTTCCATTGCTTGACGCTCCACCATGCATTCGCGCACCCAGTCCGTCTCGGTCCACTGCACCGAATCGGCGCGAATCAGCCGCGCCAGCCCCTCCAGCAACGCCCACGGGACCACCTCGCCCGGATCGTCACGCCGGGCGTCCTCAAGCAACGTGAACAGCGCGTGCAGATCCGTGTCGGGCAGCGTGGTGGCTGGTCATCGCCTCACCCCAGTTCACCGACCAGTCAGGCCGGAACGTCGATACGGAAAATATACGCCCGAAGGCGTATACCGCCGCGGCTCCCGCGGGTCGAAGCTCCAAAGGCCGGCTTCGCCAAGTAGCTCCTGTTAACAAGGGGAATTTGATCCTCGGACTCCTATCCTCACGTCAACCCTGGCGACTTGCTGTGGGCTCGTCGCAATCGATGCACCCCGCTGAGCAGGAACACTGCCAGCGCGCAACCGTGGCCGTATCCGTGACCCCAGTGGTCCAAGATCGAAATGGGCCGTCTGTGGGATCGCTATTTGGGAGGTCGTAGACCCCTACCCGTTATCACCATTGACTTTACAGAGAGGTAAGCCAGCTATGAGGATTGGAAGAATCAGTGTCAGGTCACCGATAGCGGTGGCCGCGGCCACCGTAACGCTCGTCGCGGCCGTCATGGCATTGACCGTCGCACCTAGCTCGGCCACGCCGCCGTCAGGATTGACCAACGTCCCGCTGGCGCGTGGCACTGACACATCACACGGCAGCATTCCGCTGCAGTTCGGAACTGACGTCGCCATGGTGCAGATCACGGTCACCCCGGGCGGCTCCTCCGGCTGGCACTCACACCCGGGCGGCGCGATCGTCATCGTCGAGCAGGGCTCGCTCATCACCTACCACGCGGTCGGCACCGATCGAGGTTCTGACGGGCGGGGTGCCAGGCAGCCCCGGTGCGAGGCAACCAGTTACACCGCGGGACAGGCCTTCATCGAGCGGCCCGGAGAAGTGGACGACGTCCTCAACACGGGCTCGGGTCCATACATCCTCTACGTCACCTTCCCGCGTGTGCCCCCCGGGGGAACCACGAGAATTGACCAACCGGACCCGGGTACGTGCGCAGGGATCTGAGCGCACATAGCGAATAGGCTCTTGTGACAGAAGCGCCAGAGAAATAGTCAATACCTGTGGATCAAGATCTTTTAGGCGACCATGACCTCCGCCGATTCGGTGGTGCTACTGGTGGGTCGTTCGACGAGTTTGCCGCGGTGGAACGTCGCACCGGCACGGACCAGGGCGACCATGTGCGGTGCGTTCACCGCCCGCCACCCGGGACTGCGCGGCCTCGATGAGCTTGAACGCCATCGCCAGGCCGGCCGCCCCGGGGCCCCCTGGGCGCGCGTCGTTCCGGTGCTTGCTGTCATCGACGTGCGCGCCGCGGTCGCCTGGTATTTCGATGTCCTCGGGCTTGTCGAACACGTCCGGATCGGGGAGGCTCATCGCGCAACTCGGCGTCGAAGCCGAGCGCGCCGAGATCATCGTGCGCGAGTACCGACAGGGTGACGCACGCGTACCCGGGGCTCACCAGTTGATGTTCCGGGTCGATGACGTGCAGGCTGTGCTCGACGCCGCCCGCACTGCCGGGGCCGATGCGGACGAGAGCCCGAGCGACCGGGAGTACGGCGAACGCCAAGCCGCGTTCGTTGACCCGTTCGGTCACGAATGGGTGCTCACACAGACACTTCGCGATGTGGACCCTGAGGACTGGGGTGGCACCACTGTCGTCCCGAGGCGCTGACTGCGCGCAACGAAGCACTGGCGGCCGTCGTCGTGAACTTCTATGAGTACTTGATGATCGTCGGTGGACAGGGTGACGGTGCAGTTGTCGGCGGCCGCATGCCGACGGACGTTGGTCAGCGCCTCCAGGGTGATGCGGTACGCGGCCGATTCGACGTCGGGGTCCAAGGGAGTCAAGCGGCCGGCAGCGCTGACCTGGACGGCGAGCCCGTCGGGACTGTTCTCCGCGTGGGCACGCAGTGCGCCGACCAGGCCGAGGGCGTCCAGCGGCGCTGGACGCAGATCGTCCAGGATGCGGCGCACCTCTTCCAGGGCGGCGCGGACCTCGCCCGCTGCCCGGTCCAAAATCTTTCGAGCCCGACCTTGACCATCTGGAAGCGCGCCGCCGCCTTCGCGGTGCTTGCCCTGCCGGTCATGGCTTCTGGCAAACGGCGACACGAACTTTACCCGACGTGCGTATGCCCGGTTTCTGGACCGCTTCCGTGCTTTGGGGATTGGAACTCATGATGTTCCTGTGTCGAGACGGTTGGGATTATTGACCTGTAAACGAGGGACGCGACGTCACTCATCGTCGCTACAAACGCAGAATCGCATACCTGCCCGATAGGCGTACCGTTATGCCGATACTTCCATTGCTGCTCAAGCCTTTTCGAGTTCCGAGTCAATCTCGTGTCCCGCAAGACCCGCCCGGCTTCCGTTCTCGGTCTGGTCCGACCAACGGGACGCGGTCCGGGCGAGGAGCCCGGACTGCAAGAGGTAAGCAGCGCCGCCCGGTTGGACCTGGCGTTTTTAGTGCTGGTCGAGTTCGACGTCCTCGGCGTGGTCTGCGTCCGGGGTATCCTGGGACCGCGGGTCGACCGCGGGGACGATGGCGGCTGAGCTGGTGCGGTAGCGGTAGGTGGTGCCCTCGTCGAGGATGACGAAGGTTTCGACGTCGCTGCGCGACCAGTGCATGACCAGTTGGCCGCAGCGTTCGGCGAGCTTGGCCAGGGTGGCGAACTCGGTGACCTCGATGACCGGCACGTTCGCCGGCGTCGCGATCGGCTCCACCGTCGCCAGCAGCGACCCGTACCGCTGGGTGATGCGGGTGACCTCGTCCACCGGCGGGGTGCGCTTGGCGATGCGGAACAGCAGCACCGCGGCGATCACGGAACCGAGGAGCAGGAGCAGCGACAGGATGCGGGCGGTGACCACGCCCAGGCGGAACGGTCCGACCCCGACGGTGTTGGCGATCAGCGTCGACGCCGGCGTGCTCGTCGAGTCGGTGACCTTCGGGTCACCGCTGATAGTCATTTCCAGCGGCGCGACGTTCAAGGTCATCTTCGGGGCGAAAAGCCCGCTGTCGGTCTGGATGTTGGCCACCACGGCCACGGTCAACGGTGAGCCGGGGAGGCCGGTGGTGTCGGCGGCCGCCTGGGCGCGGGCGTCCAGGGCGTTCAAGTCGAGGGTGACCGAACCGGCGTAGGCCTCGCCGGTGATGTCGGTCGGGCCGGACAGCGGCACCGTCGAATGCCAGCCGCTCGGGGTGGACAGCTCGGCGTCCACCGTGATGCTGCCCGGATCGCCGACGTAGGCCATCTGCACGTCGACGGTGTTGGTCAGCTTGCGGAAGATCGGGTCGGGTGAGTTCACGGTGGTGCCGTCGTAGGCGGGGCTCTTCGGGACCGTCGCGGAATAGGAAAAGGTCATGGCACGGCCGGACTGCGAGGTCGTGCTGGTCAGGGTCTGGGTCGCCGCGGTCCAGGAGAAGGCAGCCATGATCAGCGCAAGAAGCGCCACCGCAGCGGTGACGCTGAAGCCGATCTGAAGTTGCCGGGGGAGTGCGCCCATCGTTCGGGTCACACTGTTGCCGGCGCTGACCTGTTGGGCCATGGCCAATCTCCTCTTTCTGCTTGCGAGTCCGGATCCTGTTGCTGCCGAACATGATCAGCGCGAACGCGACGACGCCGAGCGCGATGGGGTTGGTGATGAACTGCAACACTTGGCCGCCGTGCGGGATATGCAGAACCGCCCCACCGACGATTTGATCGGCGGTGGGGTGGTACGGGTCGATGGATTGGTTGTTGTCGCCCTTGAAGGTGAAGCCGGAGGCGTCGCCGGCGATGATGCGGTGGAGGGCGACGAATCTTGTGCCTGGCACATTGGATAGGCGGCGATTTGGCCGAGTCGATAGGTGTCGGACTTCGCGACGACCACCAGGTCGCCTTGGTAGTAGAGCGGGATTCATGCTGACACCGGAGGTCACCACGATGGCAGTACACCAGTGAGCATGCGACAGCCAAAGCCACGCAACAGATGGACCAAGTATCGCCAGAATTTGCGGAGCGCGGCTGATTATCCGCCACCTTCCAATGCGTACAAGACCTCACCTCAGTCAGGTGGCGACACGGTGGCTATGGCCCGAAGGCTGGGTGCGACGGGCCATAGCGCACAGTTAGGTCAAACCTCGATCGGTCGAGGCTACGGCAGCGCTGGGCGCCTTTGTCGAAGGCTGACGACGGTGACCTTAAGGGAATCTCACGCCTGCTGGGGTCGGTAGGGACACAGTGTAAGGTCGCGCTAGGCCCTGACTGTGTGTCGCAGTCCAGGCCGTCGCAGTCCGTGGTGTCCGCCGGCCGATGAACCATCTCACCATGCTGTCCACGGGTGTCCGATCAAAGGTCAGGTCAACTAGTTGATAACCGTCACACCCGCAGTGTCGCTGCGTCGTAGGTGTACGTGACGATGGTCAAGGTTCGCACCCGTAACGCTGCTGTGCGACACTGACCACCAATGAACATGGCGTAGTGCTGGGCGAAGTGTCGCCCAGACCGGCAGCGGTGAAGGCGGCGCCGCCGGCGACGGCGAGGCCTGCGAGGGCGAGTGCGGTGATGATCTTGCTGGGCGTTCTCATGACGCCGCCTTCTTTCTGAAGGTCTTTGCGGAGACTCCCCCCGCTGAATTCAAAATTACACCCATATGGTGGAGTGCTGTGGATACGGAGCGATACTTCACCCGGCAGATTCGTCCGCCACCTGTCCGAATGTCGCGATTACAGAGAGCATCGCCTGGGCGGCTCTTTTGGGGGATACCTGTTTTCACGCGAAAGCGCTTGCGGACTTTGGTCCCGGCGTCTTGAGTGCCCTTTGGCGGATTTCCCGGTTCGTTGGAAGAGCCATTTTGCCAGAAGTAATCCCACTCGCTATCGACAGTCACATCGACATTGACGCGCGGCGCTCTTGCGGCATGCGACGGATTCATGAAATCGACGGGTAGTTGCGTGAAGGCTCATGGTACGAGCCATGTAGACGCCGGCGATCGACGATGATCTCGAACGAGACATGTTGCACACCTGAGGGACTGGAGCCCCAGATCAGGTCATGGTCGGCACGAGTGAGGTGTCGGAATTGCGCGGGTTGCAACATGTTACTGACCAGTAACCCAGAGTCACATTGCCGAGTGGAGCGACGGCCGGCCAATCTGCTGGGTGAGGGCCTCGCGTTTTTCGAGTCAGGCCATGCTGTTTGACAACGTGATTCCGCCAGGCGACCGTCCGGCTTTCTTGGGCCACCAGGTTTCGTCGGCGACGGCCAGACCAGCGCGGTGCAGTCGCAGCGACCCGGTAGCGGCTGGTAGCGGTCAGCTGCGGCGTTCGGGCCGCGCGCACTAGGTTCGATGCCTGACACGCCCACTCGATGGTGGCGTTGGTGAACACGAATGAGAATGTCCGAACGCGGACGGTGTTCCTATCGGGCCGCAGGGCTTTTCACCTGTTATCAGTGAGACGGCCCGATGTGCCCTGCGTGCCGCGGGTGTGGTGCGGGTCACGGTGCTGGCCCGCCCGCCACATCAGAGATCGGCCATTGTGGCAACCCGCGGGCGCCTCGCTTATCGGCTGCACCGGCGAGATGACCGGCGACAACACAGTAGGAGTCCCGTGCCGCGGCGGGAGGTCGCCGCGGATGCCCGGACCGTCAGCGGACGGCGCGGAGCTGCGGAATGGCATGGCCCGACAACGGGATCCGGGCCGCCCAAGCCATTCGCCAAGTCAGTGGCCCAGTCGCCCAGCCCAGCGACGTCCAGCTCGTAGGGCGGATCGTCGCGATACGGCGCGATCGCGGCCGCACCGCGTTGTAACAGTGTCTGCGCGCCGCGGAGATTTCCCCGTGCCACGTGCGTCAAGCCCGACCGCGATTTGCGCCAGGCCTTTCCACAGCGCGCGGTCGGGTCCGGTCGAGGTTTTCCAGGCGTCCTCGAAGACCTCGTGGGCGTGGAACGGCAACCCTGCATCCAGCAGGCGCTGCGCCTCGACGATCGTCTCGTCCGGCGTGCGCCGGATCCCCTCGGGCTGGCGCGGGACATCGGTCGAGCCGTAGGGCAGCGGTCGGCCGAGCGCGTCGCGGGGGCGGGCGTTGCGCGCCCTGCCCGCTGCGTCACGGTCACGGCTCACGGGTATAGAGGTGTCAGCCATGTCGTCAGTGTCCTCGGGCGTGCACGCCGTCCCGGCCCCGCGTCACGACATCGACAGTTTTTCCAGACCTACCGACGATGTCGAACACCCATTCGGACGCGTACCTAGCCCACAGGGTAGGCTGGGGAGTGTCGAGAGCATTTCGCACGCCGGCGGTCGAGTCGGCGTCGTCCTCGATGTCATTTCCAGTCCAGGCCCAGCGGGTCCGGGGACAGGAGCGCCGGTGATGACCGGAGCCGAGGTTCTTTCCGAAACCACCATCCAGCCCACCGGTGACCTCCGGTTGGAACTGAAGCCAGAGGGCAGCACCACCGGCTTCGTCGACGGCGCCTGGTGGCCGTACTCCACCGAACTCGCCAACGAGATCCCGGCGCTGCTGGAGGCCATCACACCGCGGCTCGGGTCGATCGAGCGGGTGTCCTACAACCTGGCGGGCTGGGCAACCGCAAACCGCCGGGTCGACGCCGGCGGTATTCGGGTGCGGCTGGACGGTTTTCGTACCCGCCCGTCCGACACCATCGACATTTCCGGCGTCAACGACCACCGGATCACGCTGCTGGTCGTCCCACCGAGCACCGACCTCGCCGAGGCGCAGGACATCATGCGGCGGGCCTGCACCCCCGGCAACTGCGACACCACCGAAGCATTGCTCACCACCGGCTGAGAGCCTCACCGCTCTCGCCTTGACTCCGGTCGGCTCGTTGGCATCGACCTACGGGTCGACCGGGTACCCACGCATCGCCGCTGACGGCACCAATCCCTGACGGAATTCACCGAAATTCGACCCTCCGCGACCAGGCAGAAATTCTCAGGGTGATCGTCGGATGCCTTCTCGCCGGATTCGCGGCACTGACACCGTAACCGGGTCGTTTGCGAATCCCTCGGTATTCGCCAGGCCGGAATCTTCGGAACGCCGGTCGATCTGGTCCGGCTGCGGACGCAATACCTCTATTTTCTCGGCCTCTGCGCGGACCTGACCGGGTTCGTTCTCGCGGCCGCGGCGCCGCACCTGCTGCCGCTCTTCCTCGTCCAGTCGGTGATCGCCTTCAGCATGGGCGTCACGGCCGTGATCTCCGCGCTGATGGGCATCCGGCTGGGCCCGGATCGGGTGGCTCGCCCTGGCGGTCGGTGCCGGCGGCCTCATCCTGCTCGGTCTCTCCGCGGAACCGACGCCGGCGCACACCCTGCCGCAGGGGTGGAGCTGGATCCTGCCGGCCGCGGTGGTTCCGGTCGCCGCCCTCGGCTACTTCGGCCGCACACTGCCGACCCGCGTCGCGACGCCGACCCTCGCCGTTGCCGCTGGTCTGGGGTTCAGCGTGGTCGGCATCGCAGCCCGCACCCTGCAATTCCCGGACTCGCCCCGGGGGAGTTCCTGCAGCCGGCGCTGCTGTCCATCCTCGCCAACGGCGCGGTCGCCACCACGCTGTTCGCCATGTGTCACTGCAGCGCGGCGGGGCGACCGGTGCTACCGCCATCATGTTCACCACCACCATGACGGTGCCGTCGATCGTCGGCCTGCTGTACCGGGGCGATCAGGTGCGCCCCGGGCTCGCCGGCGCCGCGGCGGTGGGCTTCGCGCTGGCCGTCACCGGCGCCATCGGCGCGGCCTACTACGCCTCCGCCGGGCACCGGGGGCAGTCTTCGGCCGCCGCGGCAGAATTCCCGGAGCAGACCCGAACAGGGGCGAAAGTCCCACAAATTGCCACGTCCGCGCGAGATTGATCACAGTGTGCATTTTTTCGCAAACCGTTGGCGTGCCGACCGGCACCGTGGTGGAGGCCGGCGGGGTAGTCTTGAAAGCAGGTGAGAAAGTTTTCGCAAACCGGCGCCGGGCCGGTTTCGTTCTTGCCTGAAGTGTGATGTGCGCCATGACCGGAGCCCGGGATTGGCGCGGCGGTTGAGGTGGCGGTCTGAAATCATCATCCGGCCAATTCACCATGTTCACATCACCACGACGTTGCCGCGGTGGCGCTCGGATCGCCAACGCGCGTAACCCTTGTCGGTCACCGATGACCGACAAGTCCCGCCACCAGAAGGAAACGCCATGAGCCAGACCTACAGCCAGCGCATCACCTCCGTCGAACAGGCCCTCGCCGATCTCAAGGTCGAACCCCGCAAGGGCATGAGCCTGGCCGACGTCGCGGTCAAGATTCTCGCCGCTCTCGACCGCGTCAAGGAAAACGTCCGCTAACGTTCGCACCGCACGTCGCCCGACGGGTCGCAAAGGCCGATCCGGTTCCGATCACGAACCGAGAGGCTTCCTGCCATGACAGCTCCGATTTCCGCTGGGCTAATTCCGGCTGCGCCAGATCAGACTGGATCAATTCACACGGCGTCGATTCAGACTGGGCCGACTTCCTCGGGCCAGTCTGACTTGGAATCCGACGTCACCGCGGCGCTGACCCGGGCGTCCGACGTGGATACCGATCGAATGACCGTCTCCGCGGACCACGGGGTCGTCACGCTGTCCGGCGACGTGGACGTCGCGGGAGATCGATCTGCCCCGCAGTCGGTCGCCCATCAGGTCGCTGGGGTCACCGCGGTGCGGAACGAACTCTCGGTCCTGCACGCCGATTCCGCGGCCGCGGTGCCTCCCGGCACCGGGGCGAGCGCGCCATGACGGCGGCCCGCCGTCGAACATCGAGTTGCAGGACGATGTCATCGCCGCCCTCGAACGCTCCGACGAGGTCGAGTCGACGCTGGGCGTGTCCGCGCACGAGGGCGTGGTGACGATCGCCGGTTCGGTCGACAACCAGGTCGAGGTCGCGGCCGCGCAGGATGCTGCCGAGGCTGTTCCCGGGGTGCACGAGGTCGCGGTGGAAATCCGGCTGCGGCGCGAGCGTGACGAGGTCAGTTAGCTCCGCGAAGTCCGGTTGCGCTGATCAATCCGCCGGCTACGAGACGATCTGACCTGTCCTGACGTCCTGGGTGCCGATTTCCTGCGCCACGACCAGCATCGTCTGCAGCGTCGGTCCGCCGAACGAGGTCACCATGGCGACATCGGAGGCATCCCGGCCGCGCCCGATGAGGATCCGGCCCTTGCGGCGAACGTTGTTCCGCGGGTCGAAGGTCCACCACCGGTCGCCCAGCCACACCTCCATCCAGGCGGCGAAATCCATCGGGGCGGGGTCGTACGGCACATCCATGTCCGGCAGGTAGCCGAAGACGTACCGCGCGGGAATGTTCATCGCCCGGCAGAACGTGATCGCCAGGTGGGTGAAATCCCGGCAGACCCCGAACCCGGAGAGGTTGACGTCCACCGCGGTGGAGGTGGGGGAGCTGCTGCCGTAGGCGAACTGCAGATGGCTGTTGACGTGCTGGCAGATCGCCTGCACCCGGCTGTAGCCGGTCGGCAGATGGCTGAACCTGGTCCAGGCCTCGGTCCCGAGCATGTCGGGCAGGCAGAACCGGCTCGGCATCGTATAGACGATCACGTCGTCGGGCAGGTCGTGCGGGGTCAGTTCGGGTGCCGACTCGTCCGCGTCCTCGGTGGCGTCGGGAACCCGGGCGATGGCGCTGTACCGGATCTCGGAGCGGCCCGGCGGCAGCACCATGCGCTGGCAGCGGTTGCCGTACAGATCGCGGTATTCGTGCGAATCCAGCTCCGGCTTGATCGTCCATTCCTCGCCGCTGATCGCCACGCCGTCGGTGCCCAGCGGCGTCACCTGGAAGATCGTGGACGTCGCCACCTCTGCGTCGTAGACGAATTCGCAGCCGATTCGCACGTCCCTTTTGTTCAACGCCAGCGCCTCCCGTCGGTGCACGATGCTCACCACCGGTCCCTTGTCCCGGCGCGGCTCCCGTGCGTACCGGCCGACTCTAGCGACGCTGTGTGCCGAACGTATTTCGTCACCGTGTGCACCACGCCGACCAGCGGCAACAGCTCACGTTCCCGATGTGGGCCGGTGCCAAACGCCGCGCCGGGCAGGAGTGGCCGAACGCACAAATGGACATTTCGCCGCCGCGACAGGCTATTGTGAGGAGGTTCAACGGTGCCGGGCGCCCGCCGATGCGCGCCAGCCGCTTCCCAGGCAGCGCCGAGTTTCCCGCAGATCGCGCCGTGATACACGCTTTCGCCGCGACCGCCACATCCGCGTGAGGTGTCGCCAGAATTCCGGCGCTGCCGCCCCTGTGGAAGGTATTCGCCTTGACGATGCGTTTTGGTTTTGTGAGCACGTACCCGCCGACCCAATGTGGCCTGGCGACCTTCACCTCGTCCTTGATGACGGCCATGATCGACGGTCAGGACCATACCGGCTATGACGACACCGCCTCGGTGATCCGGCTGCTGGAATTCCCGGGACGCCCGCGCGGATTCGACGATCCGGCAGCCGAGGTGGTCGGGACCATGGTGGCCGGCGACCCGCAGGGTCCGGCCGCTGCCGCGATGCTGCTCAGCAGCTGCGACGTCGTCATCATCCAGCACGAATACGGCATCTTCGGCGGCCACGACGGCGACGAGGTGCTGAAACTGCTCACCCAGCTCACGGGTGCCGTCGATCGTCGTGCTGCACACCGTGCTGACCACGCCCACCGACCACCAACGTCAAGTGCTGGAATCCGTCGTCCGGCTGGCCTCCGCCGCCGTCACCATGACCAGTACGGCGCGGGATCGGCTCGTCGCCGGCTATCGCATCGACCCGGCGAAGGTCCAGGTGATCCCGCACGGATCCGCCGACATCGCCGGTCACTCCGTGCACACCGAGTCCGCCGGACGCCCGACCGTGCTGACCTGGGGATTGATCGGGCCCGGCAAGGGCATCGAGTGGGGCATCGAGGCGATGAGCCGGCTGCGCGACCTGCGTCCCGAACCCCGGTACGTGGTGGCCGGCCAGACCCACCCGAAGGTGCGGGAGAACGCCGGTGAGGCCTACCGGGACGGCGCTGCGCGACCAGATCCACCGGCTCGGCCTGGAATCGGCGGTGCAGCTGGATGGCCGCTACCGCAACGACTCCGACCTCGCCGCGCTGGTCCGCTCCGCCGCCGTGGTGCTGCTGCCGTATGACTCCACGGAACAGGTGACGTCCGGCGTCCTCATCGAAGCCGTTGCGGCCCAACGCCCGGTGGTGGCGACCCGCTTCCCGCACGCCGTTGAGCTGCTCGCCGACGGCGCCGGAATCATTGTCCCGCAGCGTGATCCCGGCGCGATGGCCGAGGCGCTGCGCGCCGTGTTGACCAGCGACGGCCTGGCCGCGACCATGACCCGGGCTGCCGCGGCGCAGACCGCCGAACTGCTCTGGCCCGCCGTCGCGCAGCGCTACCGGGATCTCGCCACCGAACTGATCAGGGCTGAGATCGCAGCGTGACCGCGGCGCTGATCGTTTCGTCACCGCCCAGCCGATCCGTCCTGCAGCACCTGAGCCGGCTCACCGATTCCCGTGGGCTGTTCGAGCACGCGCTGCTGGATGCCCCGCGGCTGGAGCACGGCTACTGCGTGGACGACGTCGCCCGGGCGCTGATCGTGGTGTGCCGGGAGGAGATCGCCGACACCGAGGTGCTGGACCTGTGCCGGCTGTACCTGGATTTCACCCTGTCAGCGATCCAGCCGGACGGGTTGTGCCACAACAGGATGAACGCGTCCGGTCACTGGACGGACACGCCCGGCACCGGCGACTGGTGGGGCCGCGCGTTGTGGGCCCTCGGGGTGGCCGCCGTGCACGCGCCGACCGCCCTGCTGCGCCGGCAGGCCCTGCAGGGGTTCCGCCTCGCGGCGCAAGCCAGATCCGTCGACCTGCGGGCGATGACATTCGCCGCGCTGGGCGCCGGCGAGCTGCTGCTCCATGATTCCGGGCAGGCACGCGGCCCGCTCGCTGCTGCAGGACGTGCGCCCCTTGCT
The DNA here is from genome assembly GCA_963709895.1 of uncultured Actinomycetota bacterium. Taxonomy (GTDB): domain Bacteria; phylum Actinomycetota; class Actinomycetes; order Mycobacteriales; family Nakamurellaceae; genus Nakamurella. The sequence continues at coordinate 35,290 of CAVPYD010000040.1, forward strand.
GGTGCTGGCCGGCTCCGTCACCGACGATCCGGACTGGATCTGGATCGAACCGCGGCTCCGCTACGGCAACGGCTCGGTCGCCGAAGCCGTGCTGCTGATCGGCGCGGCCCTGCCGGACGGCGCCGCGGCGACCCGCGGGCTGGAACTGCTCGACTTCCTGATCGGCATCGAGGTCACGGCCGGGCGCTACTCGGTGACGCCGGTTGCCGGCCGCGGTCCGAACGACGTCGGTCCGGCGTTCGACCAGCAACCGATCGAGGTGGCCGCGCTCGCCGATGCCTGTGCCCGGGCCTGGGACATCACCGGTGACCCGCGCTGGCGCGACGAGGTGGCCCGCGCCTGGGCGTGGTTCGAGGGCCACAACGACGGCGACGTGCCGATGTTCGATCCGTCGACCGGCGCGGGCTACGACGGGCTGCACACCGACGGTCGTAATCTCAACCAGGGCGCTGAGTCCACGTTGGCGATGCTGTCCACCGCCCAGCACGCCCAGCGGCTCTAGCCAGGCGGCGTAGCGTAGGTGAACGGCGACTAACGCTGCGGGCTGACGCTGCCGACCAACGCTAGGGAGCTGCTGGTGCCGGACACGCTGAACCGGATCACGCTGCACGGCTACGACCTGTCGTACGTCGACGTCGGACAGGGACCCGTCGTGGTGTTCGTGCACGGCCTGATGAGTTCGCACCGGACCTGGGGACCGCAGCTCGAACGGCTGGCCCGCCGGCACCGGGTGGTGGCGCCCGACCTCTTCGGACACGGCGAGTCGGACAAGCCGGTCGGCGACTACTCCCTGGGCGCGCACGCCGCGACCCTGCGCGATTTGTTCGACGCCCTCGACATTCGGAGCGCCACCCTGGTCGGTCATTCCCTCGGCGGTGGCATCGCCATGCAGTTCGCCTACCTTTTTCCCGACCGGGTGGACGGCATCGTGCTGGTCAGCAGCGGCGGCCTCGGCCCCGAACTGCACCCGCTGCTGCGCGCGGCGACGCTCCCCGGCAGCGAGTTGGTGCTGCCGGTGCTGGCCTCGGACTGGCTGCACAACGTCGGCGACACCGCATTGAAGATCTGGTCGAAGACCGGTTTGCCGCGGATCAGCCCGAGCTCGGCGGAGGCGTGGCAGAGCCTGACCAGCCTGGCCGACGGCGACACCAGGCGGGCGTTCCTGGCCACCAGTCGGTCGGTCATCGACATGCACGGTCAGACGGTCAGTGCCAGGAATCGGTTGGGCGGCATCGCCGGGCTGCCCACGCTGCTGTTGTGGGGCGGCAGCGACCGGATGATCCCGTCCTCGCATGTCGAGGCCGCTCGCGAGGAATTGCCGGCGAGCCAGGTGGCAATTTTTGACCGCGCCGGGCATTTCCCGCATTTGGACGAGCCGGAACGTTTTGCGCATGTGCTCGAGGAATTCATGCTGAGCGGGGCGCAGCAGGCACCGGCCGACGCACCTGCGCCCGTGACGCGGTCCGCGTCAGCCTCGTAGCGCTGCTTCCAGGTGAGGTGGCCGGATCCGAGGTGAAACGGCCGGATCACAACGAGCCGATCGGGGTGAACGCGGTGCCGTCCGTAGGGCACGCCCATCGTGCGATGCCGTCGCGGTTCACCGCGGCGAGCGGGTGGGCGTCGGGGTGGCGGGGACAGCGCGGCCAATTCGTCGCCGAGCGGATCCACAACTCCTCGATCGCCCATTCCTGCACCTGATCCGCGACGGACACAATGCGGTCGCAGCCGGCGGCGGCCAGTCTGACGGAAATGCCGGTGCCGCCGAGCATTGCCGACGCATAGTCCGGGTCGTCAATCCACTCCTCGTCGACAACCACTGGCAGCGGCCCACCGGTGGCCCGGAGATCCGCCAGCACCGGTGCCATTGCCGCCCGCAATGTCTCATGCACAGGACCAGTTTCCCCCGTCCCGACATAGGTGCTGGCACGGATGGCTGGGGGTTGCGGCCCGGCGACGATGGGCTGCCTGGACGCCGATCCCGAGGAGGCCCCCCTCATGACCATCGCTGCCGTTGCATCCCTCCGGGCGAGTCTGGCCGCCAGGCATCGCCGATCGCGGTGGGCCACCCGATTGGTGATGTCGGCGTCGGCGGTTGCGCTCATCGCGACAGCCCTGTCTGGGCCGGCCGCGGCGCAGTCGCCGGTCGAGCGGGGCACCGCGCCGCACGGGTCGGGAAGTCACGGACCCGGCAGGGACGGCCAGATCGTGTTCAATCGGCAGACCGGTCCGGTGGGTTCGACCATTTTCATCAGCCAGCCCGACGGCTCTGCGGTGCACCAGGTGCCGCTGGCCTACCCGGCCGAGGACTGGGCAAGCCCGAGATGGTCACCGAATCATCGGCAGCTGGTGATCTCGCACGTCCTGCGTTTCGATGCCTCGGGAAATCTCCTTCCGTTCCGGCCCGTGACGGTGAAGCCGGACGGAACCCGCTTCCGGCTGCTGGAACCGCCCAACGCGCCGTTTGACGGTGGTTGTTTCGGCGGTTGGTACCAGGACGGAAAACATCTGCTGTGCAGCGTCGGTGACGAGGAGGCGGGGGTCTTCGGGATCAGGGCGGCCGACGGCGGGCACCCGGTTCGCCTCACCAGCTACCCGTTCCCGGGCGGCTGCAACGCGTGTGACGAGGCCACCGATGTCTCGCCCGACGGCAAGAGTTTCGTGTTCCTGCGCTACCGCGATGAGAACACCGACCACCAGCAGGTGGCACTGTTCATCGAGGGACTTGACGGCAAGCACCTGCGGCAATTGACACCCTACGGTCTTGCCGCGGCCCACGAGATTGCGTCTGCTCGGTGGTCGCCAGACGGGCGGTCGATCATTTCGTCGACCCCCGACGGTCAATTGTTCGTTGTTCGCGTGCATGGGGGAGCAGTCAGGTTCATCCCGCTGCAGACCGGCGCGGCGCACTATTTCGCATTCATGCCCGACTGGTCGCCGGACGGCTCCCGGTTCGTCTTTTCCTTGGCCATCAATGAGCAGGAGGACCTGTACACCGCCAGGGCCGACGGTTCGGACGTCCGGCAGATCACCAACACACCCGAGGCCGAAGTCAGCCCGGACTGGCGGTAGCTAATGGTGGTTGAACTGGTCGATTGACCTGGTGGGTGGAATGTAGTGACCGGGGCTCTTCGTGGGTGGAAGATGTCGGAGGGCTGACGCCAATGGAATAGCCGAAGCCGGTGGCGAAGCAGCCAGGGAGGTACCGATGGCCTGGAGAACGGTGCGCGGCGTCGTCGTCAGCACGGTCATCAGCACGGTGATCAGCACAGTGATCAGCACAGTCATCCTCGCCGGCTGTTCGGCTCAGGTCGACAAGTCCGGCGGCGTCACACTGCCGGAGACGCTGGTGCTGACGGGCATCAACACCCGGGCCCTCGGCGAGATCACTCCGTTCGATGACCAGGTCTGGTCATTATCGGGCGGTTCGCTGTCGTTCGAATGGGAGAGTGGCTGGCACAAGGAGTCGATCACCGGCGAAGCCGACGCGATCACCGCCGTTCGTCAGGGAACCGCCGACTTTGCCGTCGTCCCGGTCCGGGCCTGGCACGACGCAGGGGTGACCAGCTTCGACGCCTTGATCGCACCGATGGCCCTGGATTCCTATGCTCTGCAGGATGCGGTGCTGCAGGACTCCATGGTGGACACGATGCTCGCCGGGCCGGAGACCGTCGGCCTGACGGGCATCGGAATCCTGCCAGGGCCGCTGCGCAGGCTCGGCGGAATATCCCGTGACCTGCTGGCGCCGGGCGACCTCAACGGCGCGAGGATCGCGATCAGTCCCAGCGCCGTTGCGGCGCGGAGTCTGCAGGATTTGGGTGCGATTCCGGTACCGACCCCGTTCGAACGCACGGACATCAGCGGTGCCGACGGAATGGAGGGTCAACTCGGCTTGGTAGAGGGCAGCCTTTACGACGACGTGGTCAAGGAAATGGCCGCGAACGTCATCCTATGGCCCCGCTCGTTTGTCATCGTGGGTAACGCCGCTGCAGTTGGCCGACTCTCCGATCAACAAATCGACATCCTGCGAGCGGCCGCCAAGGCCGCCGTGCCAGCCACCACTCAGGCCCAACACGGGGGCGATGCCGAAGGCTTGAACGGCCTCTGCCGTCGAGCGCAGCTGGACTTCATCCCGCAGACAGCCGCCCAGATCCGGCAATGGCGTGCTGCGTTTCGGCCGGCCTACGAATGGCTCGCGGCCGATCCCCGGACGGCGGGTTTCCTCGCCCGCATCGAGCAGTTGCGCGCCGAGGTCGAACCCGCCGCCGATCCGGTTCCGACATGCACTCCAGCGACCGCCGCTCCGACATCCTCACCGCCGACATCCTCACCGCCGACATCTTCAACGCAGACATCTTCAACGCAAACGAATTCGGCGGCGGATGCGTCGGCATCGATCGACGGCGTGTACCAAATGACGACGACGATGCAGGATGCGATGGACATGGGAATGCCGATCGACGAGAACATCAAAGCAAATATCGGAACCTTCACCTGGAACTTTGACCGCGGCCACCTCACCGAAACCCAGGTCAACGGACCGACGGAAACCTGGGCGAACGCCGACTACGAGGTCGACGGCGACACGCTGACCGTCAGCTACCAGGGCGGCGGTGGGCGGGGACCGGAGAGCTCCGCGCAGCGCAGGCGCGGTGAGGTGGACGTGTGGACGTGGAGCCTGTACCGCGACCAATTGACGATCCATTGGAAGGCCAATCCCACACAAAATCCAGGGACCTATCCGAGCGCCTACGCCGTCAGACCGTGGACCCGGATCGGCGACGTGCCCGCAGCGACACCGACCACCGATCATTGAGTCGGGCACACACTCATCGGGTGATCGCTGTCCTGGGCACTTGCGCCGTGACCGTGGTACCCGAACCGGCTGGACTATCGACCGTCAACAGTCCGCCGATCACGGCGAGTCGGTCGGCGAGCCCGCGTAGGCCTGTTCCGCCGGTATCGAATGCGGCTCCCATGCTCGCCCCGCCGCGTCCGTTGTCGGCAACTTCCAGCTGCGCTGCCCGTTCGGAAAAAGTCAGTCGAACCTCGGCTCGCGTGGCCTCGGCGTATTTGACGGTGTTGGTGAGCGCCTCGGCGCAGACGAAGTACAGGGCCAACTCCGCCTCCGGCACCAGCCTTTCGGCTGGGACACTGACCGTCACCGTCAGTGGAACCGCTCGGGCCAGCTCAGCGCAGGCGCCGGCGAGCCCGGTGGATGCCAATGACCGGGGATGTATTCCGCGCGCGAAGTCGCGAAGGGAGGAGCGCGATTCGTTCACCTGGTCGATCAGATCGCCGTCTGCCGCGTCCAGTAATTGCTCGACCCGCTCCAGCCTGACCTCGGGCCCCGATCGCATCTCGGCGTCCAGCGACTCCCTTTCCCGGTCGGCCACTTCGAGGATTCGGCGCCGCGACGCCTCGACGTCCGCGACACGGGCGAGAACGGCGGCCTGCAGCCGGGCATTGGCCACTGCCAGGTTCGTCAAGGCGGTCACGGATTCCCGCAGCACCGGGTCGTTGACCGCACCGGGTGTATGGACCAACGCGGCGATGGCCTGGCCGTCCCGGCGCAGTATCGTCCGCTCGCGGGCCTCACCCGCCGCAGTGAGCACGACCGGGCGCCCGTTCTCGTCGACCATGACGTCCCGGGAGGGGTCCACGAAGCCGAGTTCGAGGCCGGGGTCGTTCAATGCCCTTGCCAGTTTGTCGCGGACCGTACGAGCGTCCTCCGAGCGGCCGAGCTCGACGACCAACGAGGTGATCGCGGACCGATTCCATCGACCCCAGCGAAGATCGGCGAACAGTGCGATCGCCGCTCCGAGCAGGGCACAGTCGAACACCACGAGCAATTCCGGATCCACGTCGACGCCGGCCAGTCGCGCCACTGCTCCGATGAGCAGGATTCCCATCAGCACCGCGGAACTGATCGCCGCGGTCAGTCGCCCGCGCCGTTCGGCGCCGTCGGCGCGGCGGTACTCGGCCACGGCGACCGCCGTGACCAGCGTTCCGAGCGCGATGGTCGCCCCGTAGCTGCGCCCCACGATCTGCACCATGTCCAGGTAGCCGAGCAGGATCACCACCCTCGGCTCCGTTCGCCGGGCGCGGCCTGTCGGGTAGCTCAGCAGCAGGTGAATCAACGGGCCGCGATAGAGAAAGACCGCGGCGGTAAAGGTGCTGCCGAGTAGCCAGGCACTGCCGACTGCCATCATCAGCACGCCGACCGGCCGGCGCCGGCGGGAGGGCAGCAGCAGGACACCCAGCCCGGCAAACGCCAACCCCACCAACAGATCCAGCGCGGCCCGCGGCATTTCTCATCCGATCAGGGCGGCAAGGGCGGCGCCCGAAAGGTCGGCCTTGGGCAGGAACCCGCGCACACCGCTGGCGGCCAGTCGCCGGCGGTAGGCGGTGCTGTCCCTGCTCGAGATCAGCACCACCATCGGCGGATGCGCGATCGCCGAGAGCAACCTGGCGACCTCGAATCCATCCGCGTCCGGCAAACCGATGTCCAGTAGCACCAGATCGGGCGCCGTGGTGGTGACGACGTCGACCGCGCCGGCGGCATCGCCGGCCTCCCCGACCACCTGGAAACCGTCCATCTCCAGCAGTTCCCGGGCCAGGGCACGGAACGGCGGATGATCGTCGACGATCACCACCCGGACGGCCATCGATCGATCGTCGCACGCCCGGAGCTCAGCGGAATGGGTGGCAGCACTCACGGCCCGTCGCTCCGTAGGAATGCCAGCACGGCCAGCACCCGCCGGTGATAGGCCTCGGACTCCGCCAAACCCAGCTTGTCGAAAATGTGGGCGATATGCCGCTCTACGGTGCGCGGACTCAGCGTCAGCCCGTCGGAAATACCTTGATTGGAGTGGCCCTCGGCCATCAGCGTCAGCACTTCACGTTCGCGATCAGTCAGTTGATCCAGCGGACCGCTGGGCCGGGGCCGACGGAGCAACCTGGACACGATTTCCGGGTCGACGACGCATTCACCGTCGCCGACCCTTCGGAGCGCATCGGCCAACACCGCGACGTCCGACACTCGTTCCTTGAGCAGATATCCCACGGCGCTGGGGTGATGCTCGATGAGCCGCATGGCATAACGGGAATCGAGGAAATGGGACAGCACCAGCACCGCAACCGAAGGATGCTGGTCGCGGATGGCCATGGCGGCGACCAAGCCTTCGTCGGTGTGCGTCGGCGGCATCTTGATATCGACGAGCGCGACATCGGGCTGATCCAGCGCGACCGCCTTCATCAGCCCGAGCGGCTCGGCGGCCGTAGCGACCACCTCGATGCCTACCTCGGACAGTAAGCGGGACAGTCCTTCTCGCAACAGCACCTCATCGTCGGCGATCACCACTCGCATGGCAGCACCGCCGTCAACCTGCTCAGCTGCGGCGTGCGGTCGACCAGCAGGGTCCCGCCCAGCGCCCCGACTCGATCCTGCAACCAGACGAGATCCGTTGGAGGGGAATCTGTCTCAACCTCGACAGTCAGGTCCTGACCGTTGTCTGAGGCCCGCACACGCACACCGTGGGCATTGCTGGAGCCCGCGCAGGTCGACACGACTTGGTACGCGGCCGCCTCCACCGCGTGCGGGAATCGAACCCCGGGAGCGCCGCCGATCACCACTCGGGTCGGCGAATTTTCGGCGAGAGTCTCCAACGCCGCGGCAATTCCTTCGTCGGCCAACTCACGGGGGTAGATCCCGCGCGCCAGCACCCGTAGTTCGGCGAGTGCAGCCGTCACCTCCGCGCGGGCCTGGGTCAGTCGGGCGACCGCCGCCCCATCATCCCGTTGTCGCAGCGCAGCGAGTTGCACGGCGAGCGACAGCGCCACCAAACGTTGCTGTGCCCCGTCGTGCAGGTCGCGCTCCAATCGGCGGCGTTCGGCATCCGCGGTCTGCACGATACGGGTGCGCGAGGCGCGCAGGTCCACCAACTGCGCCTGGGTTTGGGCCCGTAGACGCTCGTTGTCGAGAGCCAACCGGACCGCGTCGGCGATCTCACTCAGCAGGGCAGGATCGTCCAACAACCCCGGCCGATGGGTCAGGACGGCGACGGATTCGCCGCCTCGGAGGATCGGAGTGCTCGCCTGACCTGGATCCGGTTTGGCAGTGCCGCCATGGCTGTCGACCACACGGTCGTCGACGACGAAGAGCAGCCGGACGGATGGGTCGTGGAGCAACCGCGACAGGACTCCGCTCAGGCCGCCGACCGGCGGAGCGGCCGCGAGATCGACGACGAGTCTGGCCACCCGCGCACGGGTGATCCGGCGCTGCAGCCACGGCCAGCCGGTGCCGAGGGCGACCAGTACGAGAAGACAGCCCTGCACCGTCCAGATGATTCTGGCCGCACCGTTGACCACCAGCGCCCCCGTGGAGAGCGCGTTCAGGTAGCCGATGGCCACCATGACGAGGTAACCGATCCCGGGGAGGAGTGTTGGTGCGTCACGGCGCCGACGTCCACGGGAGGACATCGCGATCTGCCGGCCGATCGCGATCACGAACAATCCGCACCACAGGAGTCCGGCGACGACGGCCGACCCGTCGAGAACCCTGACCACCGCAGGTTCGGAATAGCGGGCGACGAGATTCGCCGGACAATCCGCGCAGCCTTGTTGCGCCGGCTCGAAGAAGACCGCCGGGAGCAGACCTGCGAGCACGATGGTGGCGAAGTAGGCGACGCGGACGGCGAGCGCGCCGAGGCGGTCAAGGCGCGCGCCGTCGTACCGCAGTAATGCGTGGCCGACCAGCGCGGGGCAGACCGTCGAGAACACCACACCCGCGGTGAACACCACCGCGGAATCGACCGACGAATTGTTCCACTCCGCGGCGAACCAGGCGAAGCCGCTGACGGTGAGGAGAACTCCGGCCGTCCGACTTCCGGTCTGGGACAGGAGCACCAGGCCGGCCGCGATCAGTGCCCATCCGGCCGCCAGCAGCAGGATGGCGGCCGGGATCGCCCTGCCCGCCAGGGACGCCGTGTCCAGTTCGCGAGCGAGGTTCAGTGTCCACAGTCCGGCGATCAGGGCCGCGATTGACGCCACGATTCGTACCAGCAGCACGAATCGACCGGCGGGCACGGGGATGATCGTGGCACGGCACGGTACGCATCGCGACCAGGGTGCTCGCCGCCGGAATTCTCGGCGAGCACCGGGCCACGGTAGGTCAGGAGCGTCCGATGCCCCAGGCCGGAGAGAACTCAGGTTGCGCAGACTGTGACACCTGCTCCGGCTTCTTCCCATTCCAGCGCATGGTCCAGATATCAACGTCGGGCGTCGGTTCGGAGTCAAATCGCGCAAAGGCGATCTGCCTGCCATCCGGCGACCACGTTGGCCCGAAGTTCTGCTGGTTCGGAAGCGTGGTCGACGTCAGGTAAGTGATCCGCGGGAAGCCGTCCCGGGCCGACCGAGGCGCTGCGGATGTGGTGGCCACGGCCAACGGGCCGCCATCGCGTGCCGTCTCGAACACCACCGTGTTGTGGGTCGGCCCCGACCGTGCGGGAGAAATCTGCGCCCCGTCGGCGTGCACGTCCCACGCGGTCAGTTGCCGGACATGCGTGCCGTCGCGATTCATCCTGAAGGCCGCGGGGGTGATGTCAGAATTTCTCACCCGGGTGAAGACGATGTACCCGTCCGGAGCGAAACTGGCGTTGTAGTCCTCCAGTGCGCCATCGATTCCGGGCTCCGACACTCGGGTGAACTGCCCCCCGTTCAGATTCGTGGTCCACAGCACAGCCGATCTGGCGGAGCCGTTGACCTGGTCGAATGGTCCGACCACCAGCGTGAAGATGAGGTGCCGCCCGTCCGGAGTCCACCCCGGTATCAACGGATCCGCGCATGGGTCGGTGCAGGGGATCGGGACCTCGCGTTCGCTGCGCCCGTCGGTGCCGACGGTGCGGATCACCGCACTGCCGTCGGGGTAATCCCGCTCGAAGGCGACCAGCCGCCCGTCCGGGGAGATGCTCGCTTCGCTGTCCCGGACTCCCTCGGCCGGCCTGGTCAACTCCCGCTCTCCTCGGCCGAGCGGGTCGGAGATCACCAGCTGGACGGTGCCGTTCCTGTCGACGGCACGGGACCAGACCAGCTGGGTGTTCTTGCCGTGGTCGTCGTGCGTCTGTGCTGCCGCCGCTGTTGGCGCAAGGATCAGTGACAGTGCCACCAGAATCAGCACCGGCAGCGTGCGTGCACTCATCGGGTTCTCCATTCCGTTGGTTGGTCGCCGCCCGCGGCTAGGGCAGCCATTCGGGTTGATTCTTGAAATCGTGGGTGCCGATGACCAGACGCAGCCTGGCTGCCATTGGCATTGATCACATACAGCCCATTGGGCGGCTGAGCGAATTGGTCGTTGGTGGGGTCCAAGCCGAACAGAATCTGCGAACCGTCGGGCGACCAGGTTGGCTCGATGGGGAACCGCCCCGCCCGGTCGACGAAGAGCGTGCGCAGCGCCGAGCCGTCCGGGGCGACGGTCCACAACGCGCCGGAGGGCGCCGTCCGCTGGTTGCCGAACAGGATCCGGCGCCCGTCCCGGGACCACCGCGCCCACCACGACGGCCCGACCGACGTACCGGCGATTTCAACAGGATTCGATCCGTCCACACCGATGGTCCACAGTGCGCCGCCCGTTGCGGAATCGGGATTCACAACGGCGGTGCGGTAGAACACCAACCGCCGGCCGTCGGGCGAGAAATCAAGCGGAATGTCGTGTGACTCGCCCGGCCGGGTGGTCACCCTCCTCAGGTCACCACCGTCGGATGCCCGGGCGGTGTACACGCCGGTGCGCGTGAGATCGTCGAAATCCCAACCCTCGAAGGCAATCCGGCGACCGTTGGGTGACCACGCCTGCGGTACCAGATTCAGCGTGGGATCGGTCAACGGCAGCCGGCGGAAATCGCCCCCATTGCGATTGATGGTGCCTCCGGTCACCGGCAGCGGGATGTCACCGCCGGGCATGACCAGGATGCGCCGCCGATCCGGTGACACCCGCAGCAGGCAGCAATACGCACCCGGCGGCGTCACTTGCCGCTCGCTCCGATGACTGAACTCGAAGATCGCCTGAACGTCCCCGGCGGCGGCTCTGGTAAAAAGCAGATGACCGCGAAGTCCGTGGGGCCGGGCGCCCGCGTCGCTGCCCTTCGCGCCGGACCACGCCGATCGAGCTGAGCTGTCGTGATCAATCTGCCCGGCGGCCGCGGAGGCCGGCGCCGGCACCATCAGCGACATCAGCACCGTCAGGAAGAGCAACGGACGGGCCCGCCTGAGCCAGGCCACGATCGTGGTGACGATCACCGACGGCCTGCGGCGCCTGTGCCCGGTGGAGTGACCGGTGGGTTCTCGAATCGATTTCAGACCGACCTGTGCCGCCATCATCTTCTCCTCGTAGTATGGCGATTGTTGCGAGTACCATCTCGGTCGTCGGAATTCGGCACATCCGTGCCAGCACGCATCTCACACTCGAAACGACCGAGTAGGTATCGCGATCGGTTGCTGTCAGCTGGTGTTCGACACTGATTCGGTAGATACCGTGCAGCCCCCAGGTCGTTCACTCGATCGGCGTCACCCCCTTGACCATCTCGCCGATGAGCGAATTCATTCGCCCGCCTTCCCATCACCCTTGATGACGAACCGTGGCAATGGTGTCGGATGCCCATTCCGGGCGCATCAGTGCATGCACCTATCCGTCAATCCCAGCAGCCTGTTTGGCTGCGGGCCCGACTGGGAATACCTGATCGCGTGAGAACGCCCGTGCAAGCTGAGCCGGCCCGAAAATGCCGACAGGGCGGGCTCGAGAAGGTGCTGATACGGTTCAGCGCGTCGCGATCATCGGCGTTCGGGGCTGCAGTGCGAGGCTGCCGCTTTGCACGTCACTGTGCCTGCGGGAGGCCAGAATGAGACATCGTCCCTTGACCAGAATCACTGCCGCGGTCATTCCGGTGGCACTGGTACTGGCGGTGAGTCAAGTCCCCAGTGCGTCGGCAGCAGCAGCGACGGCCGTCACTTCAGTGACCGTCGCGGGGTCCTTCAATTCCGAACTCGGGTGTTCCGCGGATTGGAGTCCGCCGTGCGCGGCGGTCCACCTGACCGCACGTGCGGACGGAAAGTTCGAAGGGACGTTCACCATCCCGGCCAGCGCAGACGGTCAGCCCTACCAGTACAAATTCGCCACGAACGACGACTTCAGCAATCCGAACTTCGGCCTGCAGGGTGGGTCCGGGAATGTCGTGCTCCGCGTTCCCGCGGGCGGCGCCTCGGTGACGTTCGTATTCGACCCCGCGTCGAATCTGGGATCGGATTCGATCAACAGCGTCGCGCTGGCCGGCAACTTCCAGACGCAGCTCGGCTGCCCGGTGAATGATGACAAGTCGTGCCCGCAGAGCTGGCTGTACGACATCGACGGGGACGGCATCTACACCCTGGCCACCGGGTCGATTACTGCTGGTAGCTATCAGGTCTCGGCGATCACCGGTCTTGGCACCGGCGCGACCTACGGGCCGTCGTCGTTCGCCGTACCGGCAGCCGGCGGGGGCGCCACGACCACCTTCAGCTTCGCATCCGCGACCAATGAGCTGTCGACGACGGTGGTCCCACTGGTGCAACCGCCGCCCGCCACCTTCGGTCATCCCACGGCCCGCCGCGGGAACGTCATCGCCAACCTGTGGGAATGGAATTGGAAGTCCGTCGCCCAGGAATGCACGACGGTGCTGGGGCCCGCCGGCTACGGCGCAGTCCAGGTCGCCCCACCGGAGAACTCGATCAACAACCCGAGCAGCACCTCCGGGCACCCGTGGTGGGAGGTCTATCAACCCGTCGACTACACGCTGAACAGCAGGCTGGGCACCGAGACCGACTTCCAGGCAATGGTCGCGACCTGCCGGACGGCAGGCGTCAAGGTCATCGTCGATGCGGTCATCAACCACATGACCGGGCAGGGCAGCACGTCGTACGGCGGCAATGACAGCTTCACCAAATACAACTATCCGGGCCTGTACACGGCGGCCGATTTCCACACCACGCCCGCCGACTGCCCGGAACCGAGCAACACGATCGCAGATTTCAACAACTACCTGCAGGTCACCGACTGCGAACTGGTGGGGCTTTCTGACCTTCGCACCGAGTCCGAATCGGTGCGTACGACGATCGCGGGTTACCTGAACAAGCTGCTGTCCTACGGTGTGGCCGGGTTCCGCGTCGACGCCGCCAAGCACATCGGCCAGGCCGATCTGACAGCCATCTTCAAGAAGTTGAACCGCACGACGGACGGCCGCCGGCCGTACATCGTGCTGGAGGTCCCGCCTGGCGGCCCCGGCAAACTGTCGCCCTTCGCCTTCCAGGGTCAGGGCAACCTGCTCGGCTTCGATTTCGCCACGGCGGTCAAGGCCGCGTTCACCAGCAACGTCACCGATCTGACCGTGTTCGGTGAGGACGCCGGGCTGCTGCCGAGCAAGAAGTCCGTTGCCTTCATCGAGAACCACGACAGCGAACGTGACGGCTCCACGTTGAGCTACAAGTCCGGCGCGACGAACACCCTGGCCACCGAATTCGCTCTCGCCTACGGCTACGGCACCCCGCAGGTGTATTCCGGGTTCGTCTTCGCCAACCGGGACGGCTCGCCGCCGGCGGACGCCAACGGCTTCGTCACGGACACCGACTGTGACAACGGCTGGGCCTGCACCCACCGCAGCCAGGGCGTGGCCAACCTGGTGGACTTCCACAACTACGTCGGGAACGCCCCGGTCCAGAACATGTACGACGACGGATCCAACCTGATCGCATTCAGCCGCGGGGCCAAGGGGTGGATCGCCATCAACAACCACACCACACCGCAGACCCAGACCTTCCGGACAGGCCTGCCCGGCGGTACCTACTGCGATGTCATCCACGGCACCTTCAGCAAGTCCGGTCGCGCCGGCTCCTGCACCGGGCCGACCATCACGGTGCGCGGAGACGGGACGGCCACGGTGACCATCGCCGGGCAGGATTCCGTTGCGTTCAACGCCGCGAACAAGGTGCGCCCGGTCAGCTGAACCGGGCCCATCATCGCCGGGAACGCAGCCGAGCTGGCTGCGTTCCCGGCGGCTTCGGAGGGTCTCGATCATGGCCGAGCTGCCGTGCAGACTCGGTGCTCAGCGATGGCCCTTCGGCGTGAGCAGGAAGACATGCTGGTCACCGTTCGGGAGCAATCCCACTGCTGAAATCTCGCCGCTGTCGGAGATGTAGGCGGCTTCGATGAGATGGACATCGGTGGGGCCGACAAGATCGTCCAGGTGGTATTCCTTGCCGTCCCGCCAGACCAGCGCCCTGCCGTCGCTGCAGCTGCCGCCCACGACCTGGTCACTGTCGTTGATCCATTCGGCAAACGTGCACGACGGGTTGTCAGCACCGGTGAGATCGGTCATCCGTCCGCGCTTCCACAGGAAGGCGTGAGCCGTATTGTTGCCGGCCGTTCTGGAAAATCCGACAACGCCCCCGTCGTCGTTGATGTTCGCCGCCCCTGCGAAATCGCCGCCGAGCGTTCCGAGGTCACGCAGCTTCTGTCCATCCCAGAGGAAGGGGTGGGTGACCTGGTCGCCAACGATGGTGCTCTGACCAACCACTTGACCCCGGTCGTTCAGCCACGCGGTCTGGCTCTGGCTGCCGCCCAGTGTGCCGAGGTCGCGCATATGACCGGCGGTCCACAGGAATGGGTGGCTTGTCGGCTTGTTGGTGACGGGATCGGGAATGTTGTCGAGGTAGGAATCGCCGGCGATCTGGCCGCGTGCGTTGAGGGTAGCGGTGATCGCGTCCGGCCCACCGAGCGTGCCCAGGTCGTGCATGACGCCGTTCTGCCAGATGAACGCCCGGGTCTGTGTGCCGAACGGGAGCATCGAGAATGGATCGGGGACGCCGTTGTTGGCGAACCCGCCGACCTGACCGCGATTGTTGATCGCCAATGCCACGCTGCCGGTTCCCCCGGGCAGAACGCCCAGATCGACCACCCCACCGCGCTTGAACAGCACGGCGTGGATCGCCGGATACCCGTTGATCGGGTCAAGGGCACCGGTCTCCGACATCCCCGCGCCAACGCCGTGTCGGTTGACCTCGAACACTGCGCTGCTGTTGGACCCGGGTAGCGCGCCGAGATCGAGCAACTGTCCGTGCTGCCACTGGAACGCATGCATGACAAATGGATTCGGATCGCCGAAGAATGGATTCACGTTCGGAAAGTCCGGGTCCGGGACGGTAGTGTCGGCCGTCCCCAGGATCGTTCCTCGGCGGGGGATCTGCACGGCCTGACCGTCGAGTTCGGCGTGCGGGCCGCCGAACGTCCCTACGTCGATCATCGTGTATGCGGGTGGTCGGGGCGTGCCGGCATCGACGCTCGCCGCAGCTCCGGAGATCACCAGGCAGCCGGTGGTCAATGCGGCGGTCGATGCTGCGCGTCGCAGGTTCATCACAACTCCTCCCGTTGGGGCCCATGGTCGTGACCCTGTTGTGGGGAGTGTTCTGGCCGCGCGAACCAGCGACATCCGTGCCAGCACCCATCCCCATGGCAACGTCACGATGCAGGTGCAGCCACAGATGGCGCGTGGGGATAACACCGACCGCTGTGGTCGAGGGTCGCGCGATACTCTCAGGGCCGTTGCCGACGTGGCTGACGAATTCGAGAGGAGAGCGACGATGCCGGTGCTGGGCGTTGGCGGGATTTTCTTTCGCGCGCAGGATCCCGACGCGCTGAATGCCTGGTACCGCGAGCATCTCAACGTCGGTGCCGGCTGTGCCGCCGAGGGCACCGGGCCGGCCGACCAATGGTCGTGGACGGTGCAGGGCGGGCCGCTGGTCTTCGCGCCGTTCGAGGCGGGGACCGATTATTGGGCGGCGGACAAGCAGTTCATGCTCAATCTGCGCGTCGTCGACCTCGACGGGCTGCTCGAACAATTGACCGCCAGCGGGATTGAGGTCATCGTCAAGCCCGAATGGAACTCGCCTGAAGTCGGGCGATTCGCGCGGATCCACGATCCCGAAGGCAATGCGATCGAATTGTGGGAGCCGGCTGCGGCGCCGGTAGACTGAACCCACCCGACGGGGTGAATTCGCGCCGGCACTGCAGGCTCGAACTGCTGTGGTCGACCCAACCGGGGGCAGCATGTCCACACCACGGATCCATCCGGTGGTCTGGCAACCGCCCAGGGCACCGGACCGCGCGCGGCAGCGATCCTCGACAACCCGCTTCGACGTGCGGGTCGTCGACCTGCCGGGAGTGGGTCCGGAGGATGTGCTCGTCGACACCGACGGCTCGGTGATCACCGGGATGTCGGACGGGCGAATCGTGCGGGTCGCACGCGACGGCACCGTCACCGAGATCGCAATACCCACGGCTATCCGCTGGGCATCGAATTCGCCCGCGACGGTTCCTTGATCGCCTGTGACTGCCGGCGCGGCCTGCTCCGCGTCGATCCGCGGAGCGGTGCGGTCGAGGTTCTCGTCGAGGAGTTCGAGGGCGCGCGGCTGCGGTTCTGCAACAACGCGACGGTCGCGCGCGACGGCTCCGTGTACTTCACGGACAGCTCGACCGAGTTCGGCCAGGAGCACTACACCGCCGAACTGCTCGCCCACACCGGAACCGGACGGCTGTTCCGGTGGACGCCGGAGCAGGGCACAGAATTGATCACGGGTGGCCTCGATTTTGCGAACGGAGTGACCCTCTCGCCAGACGGGGCATTCCTGGTGATCGCCGAGACGGGCAGCTATCGACTACGACGACGATGGCTGACGGGCTCAAGGGCCGGCCAGGATGAGATCCTGGTCGACAACCTGCCGGGCTTCCCGGACAATCTCAGTACCAACGACGACGGCCTGATCTGGGTCGCCCTGCCCAGTTGCCGCAATCGCATCCTGGACACCCTCTCACCCCGACCGCCGGTCCTGCGAAAGATCGCTTGGGCCATCCCGAAGCGGTTGCAGCCCAAGGAGAAACCGACAGTCTGGGCGCAGGCCTACGACAGCGACGGCCAGCTGGTTCATGACCTGCAAACCACCCACCCGCGCCTGGAGATGGTCACCGGAGTCCGGGAATTCGACGGCAGCCTGTGGCTCGGGAGCCTCAAGTCCCGGGCCATCGGCTGCGTGCGGCTGTGATCGGCGGACATCCGCGGCAGCACGGCGGTGCAGTTCTCCGACCACTCCCGGGCCTCAGGTCACCCGATGGCGCCCGGCTCAGTGCGGTTGCTTGTGGCCGGCCTCGATGGAGCGGGACACGTCGGCTGCCCACGCATGGATCTCATCCCAGTTCCGCAGGTCCCGGCGGACCCCGTCGACGTCCGGCGGGTCGACGCCGCCGAACACGGTGCTCGCCACCGGCTGCAGCCAGGCACGCTTGGCCAGCGCCCGGTCCAACTGGAAACGGGCCCGACGCCAGGCCTCCGGGCTACCGCTGCGCGCGCCCATTCCGAACACCCAGACCGGCACCCGGCCCAGCTCTTCGCGGTGCCGTTTGAGGAAACGGTGGGCGTCGCGGTGCCAGCGCCCGGAGTACAGGGGCGCGCCGAGCATCACCAGGTCGTACCCCTCGATGCGTTCGCGCACCCACTTGGCGGGGCAGAGCTCGAGGTCGGCGCCATCTTCCTGCAGGACGGTGCCGATGTATTCGGCGACCTCCTGGGTGGAGCCGTTCTTGGTTGCATAGGCGACCAGGATGTGGGTCATGGTGCCCCCTTCCGTAGGTCATGGTTGCGCCCGGCGAAAGCGGGTTCATAGGGCCGTAAGTCCCAAACCGGGTGGGCGGGGCGTGACCCTGTTCACCCGGCCAGGGCCGCGTCCGGGCGTGCCGAGGGTGTCCAGGGATACGGTGAGCGCCCACGGCCCGGCCGAATTCGAGGCCCGGGACCGGCCCGGGCGGTCGACCGGGCAGAGCAGAGCGGGCAGACCAGAGGAGGAACGGTTCCGTGAACACCCCGGCGCTGGAGACCTACCTCGCGGGTGCTGACCCGGCGTCAGCCCCGCTCGTGAGGAGTCTCGACGAGAACATCCGGACGGCTGCTCCCGAGCTCGATGTCGCGATCAAGTACGGGATCCTGATGTACGGGCTGCACGCTGACTGGCGCACCTGGATCTGCGCGGTGCAGGCCACGAAAAAGGGCGTCAGCCTGAAATTCCTGTACGGCGTGCTGCTGGACGATCCGCTCGGTGTGCTGCGGTCGGGCAGTTCGGTGCTGATGAGCTGGGATTTCGGGACGGCAGAAGAGGTCGACTCTGCTTCCGTCCGGAGCTACGTGGCCGAGGCGGTCGGCAAGTACGACCAGTACAAGGCGACCGCACCCCAAGTCCTCGAGGCGAGCCGGGCGGCTGCGAAGGCGCCCAGGCGACGCCGGTCCTGAAGTCCTGGGCTCAGCCCAGCGCCAGGGCGGTCACGGCGTCCGCGCAGCCCCAGGAGAGCATGACCCCGTTGCCGGCGTGCCCGTAGTTGTGCACGACCGGGCACGAGGCAGCATCGTCGCGTTCCAACCGGACCCGCGGGCGGCCCGGGCGGATGCCCACCTCGACGCCGACCACAGGCGCATCGGCGAGTTCGGGAACGACGGCGATGCACCGTCGCAGGAGTGCTGCTCGGTGACCACCGGGTCGGGCGCCAAACCGGTATCGCCGGGCTGGGCGACGCCGCCGAGGACGACCCGTCTGCCGTGCGGCATCACCCCGACCCAATGATCCGCGGCGCCACCCTCGTAGACGAAGTCGGTCAGCCAGGGCGCGTCCACGATGACGTGCTGTCCGCGTACCGGGGTCAGCTGCGGGTCGTGGGCCAACGTGGTCGCGCCCAAGCCGGCGCAGTTCACCACGATGTCGCCGCCCGCATCGGCGAGATCGGTGACAAGGGATTGCTCGATGCGCCCACCCAGCCGAGCGACCTCGGCGACCAGCCACCCGAGGTACACCGGCATGTCGGCGAACGGCAACTCGGCGCACATGCCAGCCGGGAATCCGGCAGGCAGTTCGCCGGGATCCAGTGGACGAAAACCCGGGACGGTGGCGGCCCAGGGCGGCAATTGATCACCGAATGCCGGGGTGGACAGCAGTCGGCCCCGGCGGACCGTGACGCCGGTGCCGGGTTGGTCTGCGAGCTTGCGGAACTCGGTGTCCGAGGCGCGTGCCCAGCCCACTGCCGGATCCGTCGGATCCCCGAAAACCGGGCCGATCATCGCCCCGGCCACCGCCGAAGCCGTGCCGATCGGCGCGGCCGCGGTGCGGACCAACACCTGGGCTCCGGCTTCCAGCAGACGCACCGCCGTCGTCAGCCCGGACACCCCTGCACCGATGACCACCACTCGATGTCCCATGACCGCGTTGGTGCCCCGATCGATTCATCCGGAAACCGCGGCGGCACGGATCCCTGGATTCAGGGACGAACCTCGTAGACGAGGTTGAACGGCGTCTCGGCGACCTGCCGGAACCGGGTGAAACCGGCGTCGGTGACGACCTGCCGCACACCCGCCGGGCCGGCCTGCGCGCCGAGCGTGTAGCCGCCGGGCTGGGACAACGCGTTCGGTACGCAGAGGAAGGTGGAGAACGAGTAGTAGACCCGGCCAACGGGATTCAGGTTCTCGGCCACCGTGTCCTGCGCGAAGGGTTCCACCACCATCCAGGTGCCGTCAGAATCCAATGACTCGCGAATGTGCCGGGCGGCGCCGACCGGATCGCCCATGTCGTGCAGGCAGTCGAAGGTGGTCACCAGGTCGTACCCCGTCCCGCTGAAATTCTGCGCGGAGGCCACCTCGAACGCGATCCGCTCGCCGACGCCCGCCTCGGCGGCCCGCTTGCGGGCACCGTCGACCGACCCCTGGTGGTAATCGGAGGCCACGAAGGTGGAATTGCCGAATTCCTGGGCCAACAGGATGGTGGATGCGCCCATGCCGCAACCGATGTCGGCGACCCGACCACCGCCGCGCAGCTTCTCGGTCACCCCGTCCAAGGCGGGCAACCAACTGCCGGTGAGGTTGCCGACGTACCCCGGGCGGAAGAACCGTTCGCACCCGATCACCACCTCGCGATCATGCTCGTGCCAGCCGATCCCGGCCCCGGTGCGGAAGGCGTCGGTCACGGCCGGCTCCGCCCTGAGGGCACCGAGCGCGAGCTGGAAGGCGCCGGGCAGGTAGAGCGGCCCGTCCGGATCGGTGAGCGCGAAGGCCTGCTCCTCGGTGAGCCAATAGGTGTCGATGGCCGGGTCGTACATCACGTAGCCGCCGGCGGCCTGACCGCGCAACCATTCGGTGACGTACCTGGTGTCGGTCTCGGTGCGCTGCGCCAGTTCATGGGCCGTCGCCGGCCCGTCGGCCAGCGCGCGGTAGAGCCCGAGGCGATCTCCGACGACGACACTCCCGGCGGCGATGGTCGCCCCGAGATCGCCCACGAACTGCCCCAGAAACGCCATCAGCTTGTCCTGGTCCACGGCCATGGTTCCTCCACTGTTTCTGCGCTGCCGGCCGACAGCCGGATCGACGTTGACAGTCAGATCCTGTTCGGCGACCTTGCAGTGCCGTTGCAATGGCGGTGCAATGGGTCGCGGCACCATGGGGAGGTCCGTCGATGGGAGGTCCGAATGCGCGCGCGGCAACCCGACATCCAGGGCCTCGTCGACCGTGACGGCGTCAAGATCGGCTACGAGGTGTTCGGCAGCGGCGAGCCGACGGTGCTGCTGATGCCACCCTGGGCGATCATCAACTCGCTGCACTGGAAGGCCCAGGTCCCTTTCCTGGCAAGGGATTTCCGGGTGATCACCTGCGACGAGCGGGGCAACGGTCGCAGCGATCGGCCGGTCGGCCCGGCCGCCTACGGATACCGTGAGATCGTCGACGACGTTCTCGCGGTGCTCGACGCCACCGGCACCGATGCGGCGGTGTGCGTGAGCATTTCCAGGAGTTGCGGGCATCTGCTCGGACTGGCGGCGCAGCACCCGGATCGGGTGGCCGGGGCGGTGTTCATCAGCCCGGCCATCGGCATGGGAGACAAACTGCCCGGTCGCGGGAGCTTCAGTTTCCACGAGCCGCTCGACACCGACGAGGGCTGGGCGAAGTACAACCGGCATTCCTGGGTACGCGACTGGCCCGGCTTCCTGGAATTCTTCATGGGCGAGATGTTTTCCGAAGCGCATTCCACCAAACCCATCGAGGACGCCGTCGGCTGGGGGATGGAGACGACACCGGAAACCATCGTGGACAACGAGCTCGGCCCGTTTCTCAGCGAGCACGCGAAGGACCTGGCGCGCCAGGTGCACTGCCCGGCCATGGTGGTGCACGGCAACGGTGATCGCCTGATCAGCGTGACGGCGGGGGAGCGGCTGGCAGCCGCGCTCGGCTGCGAGTTCGTGCTGTTCGACGGTTCCGGGCACGCGCCCAACGTCCGCGATCCGGTGCGGTTCAACCTGCTGCTCCGGGATTTCGTGAACCGGGTGCAGCCCAAGCGGGCCCAGCCGCCGCCGGCCCGAACATGGACAAGGGCACGGTCCCGCAGCCCGCGGGCGCTGTACCTGTCGTCACCGATCGGCCTGGGACATGCGTTGCGGGACATCGCCATCGCCGGTGAGCTGCGCACCCTGCGCCCGGATCTGACCATCGACTGGCTCACCCAGCACCCGGTGACCGCGGTGCTGGACAGACGCGGCGAATCGATCCATCCGGCGTCGGGCCGGCTGGTCAGCGAATCGGCTCATCTGGAGGGCGAATCCAGCGGCCACGACCTGCATTGTTTCCAGGCATTCCGCCGGATGGACGAAATACTGGTCGCGAATTTCCATGTGCTGCAGGATGTGGTCGAGGGGGGCGATTACGACCTGGTGGTCGGCGACGAGGCGTGGGACGCGGATCATTTCTGGCACGACAATCCGGAGTTGAAGCGGACCGCGTTCGCCTGGCTGACCGACTTCGTCGGCTGGTTGCCGATGCCGGCCGGCGGCGAGCGCGAGGCTTTCCTCACCGCCGACTACAACGCCGAGATGATCGAGCAGGTCGAGCGTTACCCGAGAGTCAGGGACCGCGCGATTTTCGTCGGCAACCCGTCGGACATCGTTCCCGACTGCTTTGGGCCCGGGCTGCCGACGATCCGGCAATGGACCGGCGAGCACTACGAGTTCGCCGGCTACGTCACCGGTTTCGACCGGGCCGCGGTCGCCGAACGGAGCCGAACCCGGGAGGAACTCGGCTATCTCTCGGGTGAGGCCGTGTGTGTGGTGACGGTGGGCGGATCGGCGGTGGGTGCGCCGCTGCTGCGCCGGGTGATCGCCGCGTACCCGCTGGCCCGGGAACTGGTCCCGGGCCTGCGGATGGTGGTGGTGACCGGGCCCCGGATCGACCCGGCGTCGCTTCCGGCGTACCCGGGCCTGGAGATCCGGGGCTACGTCGACGACCTGTACCGGCACCTGGCCGCCTGTGACCTCGCCGTGGTGCAGGGCGGCCTGACCACCTGCATGGAGCTGACCGCGTTGCGGCGACCATTCCTGTATTTCCCGCTCCGGAACCATTTCGAGCAGAATTACCACGTCCGGCACCGGCTCGACCGCTACGGCGCCGGCCGGTGCATGGAGTACTCCACCGCAGATCCCGAAACCATCGCCGCGGCCATCGCCACTGAGATGGGCAGGCAGGTCGACTACCTGCCGGTGGAGACCGACGGCGCGCGGCGGGCCGCCGGCATGATCGCCTCACTGATCTGAATCGGGACAGCGGTTCTCAGCCGGTGGACAGCCGGGCCAGCAGCTGCTGGGCGCGGCGGCCGACGCCCCCCATTCCGTGCTGCGCGGCGAGAGCCGTTGCCCGGTTGAGACTCTCGCGGCCGACCGACTCGCCGTGGGTGATCATCTCACACTCGCCGGCGACCAGCAGTCCCTGGGCCAGTACCGGTATCCAGTGTTGTTTGTCGGCGGCGACGACGAGCGGCGCGACCCGGTCGGCGGCCAGGTCGGGACGACCGGCGGCCAGCCAGGCCCGCGCCACCCCGAGGTAGGCGTCAGACCCGAGCAGCCACGCACCGCGTGCAGGAGCCTGGATCGCCGTGAGCAGCCGGTCCGCCTCGGCCAGCACGTCAGCGGAGCCGGTGGCCTCGGCGAGCGCCGCCAGGTAGCGCAGCCGGTACGCCTCCGTTTGGCTCACGGTGCCGCCGAACGGCACGTCGCGCAGCACCGACATCGCCTGCGCGCGGTCGCCCATCTCCATCAGGGTGGTGGACAACATTGCGGCCGCCGTGGTGATGAACCAGGAGTGCAGCGCCGACGGCTCCGTGGTGATCGCCCGCCGGCCGTGGCCGACGGCGTCGCGGTCGTTGCCCTGCAGCCGGGCCAGCCAACCAAGATGAGCGGTGAGCCAACTCTCGTAGCCGACGTACCCACTGCGCCGGTTCAGCGCCAGCGCGGCTTCGACCTGGGCGACCGCATCGGGCCAGCGGGCGTCGGCGATGAACGGGAACGATGATTCGAACACGGTCCATTGCAGCCGCCAGAGGTCGCCCTGCGCTCGCAACAGTGGTTCCAGCTCGGACAGGGTCGTCTCGAGTTCGGGGAGCATCCCGAGGTACGCGAACCCCGTTTTCGCTCCGTCCAACGCCTTCGCCAGCGCCACCGGATCCCCGGACCCGCGAGCCACCGCCACCGCCCTGGCTGCGGCGTCCAGGCTGTTGGTGAACCGCAGTCGGTTGCTCATCAGCACAGCCATCCGGGCGAGGAAGTCCGCCTGCATGCCGCGATCACCGAGCGAATCGGCCAATCGCAGACCCGATTCCAGCCGCTCCAGCGACACCGTTGGTGACGATCGGCCGGCACCGCCGACGGTCGCGACGGCGGCGTCCCCGCCCAGTTCCCGCAGCGCCAGCATCTCCAGCCGGGGGTCGCCGCAGGACCGGGCGAGCTCCACGCTCCTTTCCTGATCGGCGACAGCGTCGGCGTACCGGGCCAGCGTCTCCCGCACCCGCCCGCGGGCCAGGTGCGCCCGACCCAGGAGCTCGGGGTCGCCCGCCCTGGTTGCGGCCTCGATCGCCCGATCCAGCAGCCGTTCGGCGTCGGCGGCCGCGAACCGGTTCATCGCCTGGTCAGCGGCGCGGAGCCAACCCCGTGCGGCGCGGGACCAGTCGTCGATGGCGGCGGCATGCCCGGCCATCGCCTCCGGAGTCTCGCCGAGCAGATCGGCCGCCCGGGCGTGATAAGCCAGCCTGGTCGGCAGCGGGGTGCTGGCGTACAGCACCTCGCGGACCAGGTCGTGAACGAACTCGTACGCGCGTTCCGCGACGACCACCAGCCGAGTGCGGAGCAGATCCTCGCATTGTTGGACGGCCTGCGCAGCGGGCAGGTCGAGCAGCCGCGCGATGGTGACGGGGTCGAAGGAGGTGCCGAGAACCGCTGCGGCGCGCAGGATCCGCTCGGATTCCCGGCCCGTCCGGTGCACTCGGGCGAGGACGGCTTCCTGCAGGCTGGCCGGCAACTGCTCGCCGACGGTCAGCCCGCGGAGCATCTCCACGGCGTACAACGGATGACCGGCGCTCCGCTTTGCAACTGCGTCCGCCTGATCGCCGTGCCCCGCGGACACGGCCAGCTGGAGCACGGCCTCGGCGGGGAGCGGACCGATCTCGACCAGCGTGCCGACATCGGCGAGGTCGGCGAGCACCCGCTGGCCCTCCTCGCTGCGGACCGCCACGGTGATCAACAACCGGCTGTCCGCCAGCTGCCGGCGCACGTAGTGCAGCAACTCGATGACGGCCAGGCCGGTGTGATGCAGATCGTCGATCAACAGCAGCACCGGATGACGGAGCGCCAGCCGCCGCAGGAAGATCGTCACCGCGTCGTACGCTCGGCGCCGTTCGGTGTCCGGATCGCCGCGTTCGCCCGGGACGGTGCCCAGCATGGCGCCGACGTCCGGCACCAGCTCGGCCAGCACCCCGGCCCGCTCGCCGACCACGTCCCGCAATTCCCGGGGTGCCATCCGCACCACCTGGCCACCGATCGCCTCCACGACCGGCTGCAGGAACAGCGATCGCTCGGTTTCGTAGCACCGGGCGCGCAGCACCAGCCCTCCGGTGGATGCCGCCACGGTGCCCAACTCGTCGATCAGCCGGGTCTTCCCGATACCGGCTTCTCCGGTCAGGATGATCAATTCCGGGTGGGACGCGGCAGCCTGGGCCCAGGCAGCTCTGAGCCTGCCGAATTCCGCCTCCCGACCCAGCAGATCCCTCCCCACCAGATCCGCTTCCGGCAGATCCCTTGCCAGGAGAGAGCTTTCATCCTGCCCGGGCCGGTTCGCGGGGGCCGTTGTCCGCTCCGCCGTCGGGCTGCGCTCCTGCAGGATGGCCAGGTGGATTGCTCTGGTCTCCGGCGCCGGAGTGCTACCGAGCTCGCCATCGAGCACCCTGCGCAGCCGATCGAAGACCGCCAGCGCGGCGGCCGGCTCACCCCGGTGGTGCAGCGCGCGCATCAGCGCCCGACCCGCCGCTTCGTCCAGCGGGTCGGTGGTCAGGGCCTGCTCCGCGATGTCCTGGGCTGCGTCGAACTCACCCACGTCCAACGCCGCCTCTGCGTAGAGGCGCCGGACCCGTCGCAGCAGCCGGCTCAGCTGCAACCGGGGCAGGTACGTCCATTCGGCATCGGGCTCGTTCTCCACCAGCTCGCCGCCGCCGATCAGATCGAGCGCCCGCCGTGACGCCGCGAGGGCCACCGCCGGCTCCGTCCGGATGCTGCCCTCCGCGCGGGTCGCCAGATCCTCGGCGGCGTCGAGGTCCACCCATATCCCGGCTCCGTCGCCGAGGCGGTAGCTGCCGCGCGCGCCGTGGACGACTCCAGGGCCGAGGACGCGACGGAGCCGACTGACCAGCGTCGCGACATTCTCGGCGGCCCGCTCCGGCGGTGTCGATTCCCAGAGGGCGGCGGCAATGCGGTCGATCGACACGTTGTGCCCGCGCTCCACCACCAATAGTGCAAGCAGCCGCCGCGCTTTCGCGCTGCCGACCTGCTCGACCGCCGACCCGTCGACGGCCACCCGGAAGGTACCGACCAACCTGAACGCGACCCCGGAAATGCCCGGCGCGTCACTCCTGGGCCAGCCGCCTGCATCGGACACCGGTCTTCGTCCTTCCGACCCCCCGGTGAGAGACGTTACGCCGTCAGCGATGCCGTCGGGCAGCGTTTCCCCGGAGGCGCGAGCCGGCACAGTGTGGACCGAACCATTGCCAGCAACCCTTTCGGAGAGGAAAGTGGGAGTTTCACCGTTTGATTTCGCTGCCCGATTGTCGCTGACCCATTGCCGCTGTCCGTTCCGCTGTCCGTTCTTGCTGTCCGATTCTTGCTGACCGATTCCGATTGGCGCGACGCTGCGCAAGGGAGGGTGAGGCGTGTACGCCCGTTCAACGACGTTTCAGGCGCGGCCGGAGTCCGTCGAATCCGGGGTCACACTCTTTCGTGACGAGGTGATGGCGTCCCTGCGGGGCATGCGCGGCTGCGTCGGGGTGTCCATGATCGCGGACCGACGATCGGCCAGGTGCATCGCGACGACCGCCTGGCGCACCCTCGAGGACATGCACGGGAGTGTGGCGGCCGTTCGTCCGCTGCGGGAGCGGGTGGCCAAGACCCTCGGCGGATTCGCCGAGGTCGAGGAATGGGATATCGCGGCCGTCCACCGCGAGCGACACGCGAGCGAGGACTCCTGCATGCGGGTGACCTGGCTGCGAGTCGAATCCGGTCAGGCCGCGACTGTCCTCGAGGCCTTCACGTTCGCGTCGCTACCGGCGATGAGGACCCGGCGGGGATTTTGCGGTGCGAGCCTGTTGATGCACCGGGAATGGAGCCGCGCGGTGGTTTCGGTGAGTTTCCGCGACCGGGAGGCGATGGAATCCACCCACGGACTAGCGGGGATGGTGTCTTCGGACGGAAGGTCCGACGCCGGTATCGGGGTCATCGAGGTCCGCGAGTTCGATGTGGTGATGGCCCACCTGCACGTTCCCGAACTGGCCTGACCTTCGATCACGAGCGGATCGGCGAACTCAGCGGCGACCGCCGGGCAGTGCGGGGGACCGGTCCGCCGCCGCGATGACCGATTCGGCCACTGCCAACAGGGATGTCCGGCGCTTCATCGCCTTGCTCTGCAACCACCGGTAGGCCTCGGAATGGGTCATTCGATGCGCGCTCACCAACAGGTCGGTGGCTGCGTCGATCACCCGGCGGATGTCGTGGCGGTCCCGGTCCCTTCTCATCGGTCGGTCACCCGAGTGCCCAGCGACGATGATGACGGCGCATGGTTGCGTCTCCCTTCGAGGTATTCACTCTCGGTGATGCGGCCCGTTTCCCGGGCTATGAGATTGGCGACCTCCTCGCGGGACGGTCGCCATCCCTCGTAGTACCCCACCGAAAGGCGGTGAACCAGGCCACGTCGGGGACCTTCGTCAAGGGCCGCCAGGAGGTCCTCGTACCGGTCGGCAATACTGCCGGGCCGGGCCGGCTCAGCAGGGTTTGCAGTTGGTGTGCTCACGTCATGTCCCTCTCGCCGATCATCCGAGATCTCTTGACCCTGAACGACTGTCGGTAACGTGTGGCCCGCCGGGCGGGTAGGTGAACCGGTTCGCTGGCGGTATCCTGGGCGGCGAGAGGGCTCTCGTCCGGGGCCACGGCCAAGCGGCGGCGACGCCGGCCCCAGATCGGCTGTCGGGATCAGCACCTGTGACGTAACCGTGATCTGGCGGCCCTGTCAAGCCCGCTGCCGCAGCATGGAACGTCCCTGCGCCCGGCACCTGACCGGTGGGCGCTCCTATTCTCTGCTGATGGACCTTCAGTTGGCGGGTCGGCGAGCACTGGTGACCGGCGGCAGCAGGGGCATCGGCCGGGCTGTTGCGCAGTCGTTGGTTGCCGAAGGTGCCGCAGTGACCATCTGCGGGCGTCAGGCGGAGCCCCTGGTGCGCGCGGCCGCCGAACTCGGCGCGCACCCCGTGGTCGCCGATACCGGCGACGATGAATCGGTGCGCTCGCTCGTCGCTGCCGCAACCGCTGCGATGGGCGGGGTGGACATCCTGGTCAACGCGGCCGCGACGCCGGGCGGCCAATCCCCGCCTCCGGCATTGGCCGAGATCACCTCCGACGTGTTCTGGGCCGACGTCAACGTCAAAGTGCTCGGCTACCTGCGGTGTGCCCAGGCGGTCGCGCCCGGCATGACCTCCAGCGGCTGGGGACGGATCATCAATGTCAGCGGACTGGCGGCGCGCAGCACCGGTTCGACGATCGGCTCCATCCGCAACGTGGCGGTCGCGGCCATGACCAAGAACCTGGCCGACGAGCTGGGTCCGCACGGGGTGAACGTCACCGTCGTGCACCCTGGCCTGACCAGGACGGAGGCCACCGCCGGCGTCGTCGACGCGCGGGCAGCGGCCGACGGCGTCACACCGGCCGAGGTGGAACACCAGTTGGCAGGGCTGAACAGCATCCGCCGGCTGGTGACCGCCGACGAGGTGGCGCAGGTGATCACCTTCCTGGCATCCCCGCGCAGCGTGGCGATCAACGGCGATGCCATCGCCTGTGGCGGGGGCGCGCCGGGCAGCATCCACTACTGATCCGTGGGCCGCCTGCCGTTCATCGCCGACTCTCCCGCTCGGCCCGCGCGCGGGGGTGTTCCAGCATGATGTCGATGGTGTGGTACCACCCGCGGGCTCGGTCCAGCAGGTCGCCGGACCCGGTCACCGCCGGCTCGGACCCCACCGCGGCACCCACCGCGATCGGTACGTGCACCGGGACGGTGGCCAGCAAACCCGCGACCGCATCGTCGGTGGCCGCGTCGAGATCGGTTGCCAGCACACGCAAGTAGCCAAGGTGATTCCCCGCATCCATCACCAGGGACTCGATCTCGAAGGCCGTCTGCGCGGTGGACACGTTGATCATCAACCCGCCGCCGGCCCGCCTGACGACAGTCACTGCATCGTCGAAGGCGCGCACCGAGGTGTCGAGCTGCGGGACCAGCAGCGGGATCAGCTGGTAGGCATCGCAGTCCTTGACGAGCTGCCCGAACAGCTCCGCGACGTCCGTCACCTGGAGTTCGGACGGCACCGCGGCCGCCGTGACGAAATGCGCACCCAGCCGGGTGCCCAGATCCAGCACACCGCGGTAGGACTCGGTGGTCGCCACCGCGTCGGGGAGGTCGCCCAGCTCCACTCGCCCGATGTCCAGCACCGACACCCGGCTGGCCAGCAGGTGGTCGACCATGCGCCCGAGTTCCTCCGCGCCGGCCCCCTTGGACCACCACCGCTCCGCTCCTGGTCCGTGCGCGACCTTGAGGCCGACGGAGTCGAATCCCGACTGCTGAGCGACAGTGATCAGCTCCGTCGGTTCGAGATCCGGGGCCACGGATTCGTGGATGGCTAGCCTGTTCATCCGCACAGTCTGACCGAACCGGGGGCGGCGGGCAGGAACCGGGGCGGCGCCGAACGGTGCTCCCGTCCGCCTTCTATGTCACGACTGTTTGCCGGCGGTTGTCATCGACCCGGACGGTCGCACCCTCGCGGTCGAGGTGTTCCAGCAGCGGGATGACCACCCTGCGGGTGCTGGCCAGCGCGATACGGGCCTGACTGGTGGTGAACGGCTGCGGCAGTCCGGCCAGGATCATCAGCGCACGACCCGGCGCGTCCGGCAGCAGCACGGTGTCACCGTCCAATCGGATCAGCCGGCCCAGCGCGACAGCGACCGCCAGGTCCTTGCCGGTCAGCCCGAGCCTGGTCAGTTCGCCCCGTTCCGGCGCGGCGAAAGGGTTTGCCCGCAGCGCCGTTTCGAGTTCCCGAAGGGCGGACTCCGCGGACCCCATGGCGGGTGCTCGACCCGGCCGACGGACTCCGCCGCGGGCGAGCTGCAGCCCAGTCGCCGCGGCCAGCGCGGCGATGAGCTCGGCGTCGGGGAGCTGCAGCGCGGCAGCGGCCGACGCCGCGGGCAGCACCGGATCCTGGCTGTGCACCGCTGCGTGGGCATCCACCGCCGCGGCCAGTTCGGTGGTCCAGCGATCCCACACCGCGGGCTCGACCAGCCAGTCGCCGGCCTGCCGGACGCCGGCCACGTCGTCCAGCGGCAGCCCCCAGGCCGCGGCGGTACTGCGCCGGATCGCCCCTCGCCAGCGCAGCTGATCCAGCAGCCCGGGCAGCGGCCCGGGGGATCGCAGTGCGCCGGCCCGGCCGATCGCCGCGCCACGTCGGCGCAACGGGACGGGGTCGACATCGAGCACCACCGCACCCAACGGCAGGTGCAGTCGGGTGCGGTCGGACAGGATGGCGCGGTCGCCCACCTGCAGCGGCAGCGCCGCGGCGAATCGCAGCCGGGCGATGTCACCGGCCAGCGGCCGGACATGCACGGGCATCGCGGCGGTGCCGAGGTACATCGTGAGGTCGCTGGGCAGGTCCGCGGCGATGGCCGCGCTGAGCGGCTCACCCGCCGGTCCGGGCAGCGCGGGCGCCAGCCTCACGTCGGCAGAGTCGGTGTGCCACCAGCGATCCGGGGTCAGCAGCGCATCGCCACGTCCGACGTCCTGTTTCGGTACGGACCGCAGGTTGACCGCGACCCTGGCGACCGCCGGCACCGCCGGCCGGTCCGCGCCGAGCATCTGCAGCCCGCGAACGGCAACGCGTTCGCCGCGCAGTTCCAGCTGGTCGCCGGCGCTGATCGTGCCCGCACCCAGGGTCCCGGTGACGACCGTGCCCGCACCCTTGATGGTGAACGCCCGGTCGACCCAGAGCCGGACCCGGTCCCGCACGTCGGGCGCCGGGAGCCGGTCGACCAACCGGTCCAGCGCGGCCCGCAGGTCGTCGAGACCGGCACCCGTGGCACCGGAGACGACGACGGTCTCGGCGTCGGCGATGGTGCTGTCCGCCAGCCGGCGGCGGGACTGTTCGACAGTGTTCGCCGGGTCGCCGAGATCGCATCGGGTGACCACCAGCAGGCCGTGCCGGATGCCGAGCGCGCTGGCCGCCGCCAGGTGTTCCGCGCTCTGTTCCCGCCAGCCCTCGTCGGCGGCCACCACGATCATCACGGCGGGTGCCGGCCCGAGCCCGGCCAGCATGTTGCCGATGAACCGCTGGTGCCCGGGGACGTCGACGAAGGCCAGGGTCCGCCCGGAGGGCAGGGACGTCCAGGCGTAGCCGAGGTCGATGGTCATGCCCCGGCGGCGTTCCTCGGCCCACCGGTCCGGTTCCATCCCGGTCAACGCCCGCACCAGGGTGGACTTCCCGTGATCGACGTGACCGGCGGTGGCGATGACGTACACGGGCTCAGTCGCCCTGTGCCGCAAGGAGTGTGACGGCCGCTACGATCGCCGCGCCGACCACGTTGTCCACCTCGGGCGGCACGCAGCGGAGGTCGATCAGCAGGCGGTCCTTCTCCACCCGGCCGACAATCGGCGGCCGTCCGGTGCGCAACGGCCGGGCCAGCTCGGGCGGGAGCGCGACCGCCCAGCCGGGCAGCGGAACACCGGGAGCGCCACCGCCGCCGACCGCCCCCACGCTCGGCACCACGTCGCCGTTGGTCGCGGCGGCGAGCCGTTCGCAGCGGGCCAGGAGCAGGTTCGGGTCGGCATGCAGGTACTGGAGAGTTGGCGTCGGTGGCCCGAGCAGCGTCGCCTCCAGCGCGGCGAGGGTGAGCTTGTCGACCCGCAGGGCCCTCGCCAGCGGGTGCCGGCGCATCCGTTCGACCACCTCCGCCCGGCCGACGATGAGCCCGGCCTGCGGACCGCCGAGCAGCTTGTCGCCGCTGCAGGTGACCGCCGCCGCGCCCGCCGCGACGGCATCGGCGACGTCGGGCTCGTCGGGCAGCAACGGATCGGGGGTGAGCAGCCCGCTGCCGACGTCGACGATCACCGGGACCGGCAGCGACGCGAGCTCCCGAACGGTGACCGACGAGGTGAAGCCGGCGATCTGGAAATTGCTCGGGTGGATCTTCACCACCGCAGCGGTGTCCGGGCCGACCGCGTCGGCGTAGTCCGCGACGGTCGTCCGATTCGTCGAGCCCACCTCGCGGATCCGCACACCGGTGGACTGGATCAGGTCCGCCAGCCGGAACCCGGCACCGATCTCCACCATCTCGCCGCGGCTGATGATCACCTCGCGACCGGCGGCCAGCGTGGTGGTCGCCAGCACCAACGCGGCGCCGCCATTGTTGACCACCAGCGCCTGCTCCGCGCCGGGTACCGCGGCCCGCAGCGCCTGCACGGTCGCCGAGCCCCGCGCTGCCCGCCGTCCGCCGGTGAGGTCGAACTCCACATCGACGTAGCCGGCGGCCGCGGTGACCGCCTCCAGCGCGGCCGGCGACAGCGAGGCGCGACCCAGATTCGTATGCAGCACAACACCTGTCGCGTTGATCACCGGAACCATCGAGGTGGCGCGCGCGGGCAGGCCGGCGACCGCGACATCCGCGACGTCGGTCGCCGGGATGTCCCCGCGGCGTGCCCGGTCCAGCGCTCCGGTGACCGCGGCCCGAACGATGGCGGAACCGAGCCGTTGGGCCGCCGCGGTCAACCGCGGGTCGGCCAGCACCACGTCGGTGCGCGGCACCAACCGTCGCGGGTCGGTCGTCGTCATCGGCTCCTGCTCCCCGTCGATCGGCGCATTTCTCGGCAGCTGGCGGAGGCGGACGGGAATCGAACCCGCCAAGCCGAGATGCTCGGCTTCACCGGTTTTGAAGACCGGGAGGGCCACCAGGCGCCTGTACGCCTCCGCCGCACACCGTAGCCGCATGATCGTCGCTGCATGATCGTCGCCGCCGTCGATCGCTGCCGACACCGGCGCTACCGTCTGAAGCATGACGTCGACCCTGTACCGGCTCACCCAGTACGCGCACGGCGGTGGATGCGCCTGCAAGATCCCGCCCGGGGAGTTGGAGTCCATCGTCCAGGGCCTGGCCGGCCTGGACTCACCCGACGTGTTGGTGGGCCTGGACACCGGCGACGACGCGGCCGTCGTGCGCATCCAGGACGGCATCGCGGTGGTCGCGACCGCGGACTTCTTCACCCCGGTCGTCGATGACGCCTACGACTGGGGCCGGATCGCCGCCGCGAACGCGTTGTCCGACGTGTACGCCATGGGCGGGCGGCCGGTGGTGGCGGTCAACCTGGTCGGCTGGCCCCGTGACGTGCTACCGATCGAACTGCTCCGCGAGGTGTTGCGCGGCGGCCTCGACGTCGCGCGGGAGGCCGGCTGCGTCGTCGGCGGCGGGCACAGCATCGACGACCCGGAGCCGAAGTACGGCATGGCCGTCACGGGCGTGGCCGACCCTGATCGGCTGATGCGGAACGACGCCGCCGAGCCGGGCCTGCCGATCAGCCTGACCAAGCCGCTCGGCGTCGGAGTGCTGAACAACCGGCACAAGGCCACCGGCGAGGTGTTCGAGCAGGCGGTCGACTGCATGGTGGAGTTGAATCGCGCGGCCAGCGAGACCGCGCTGGCCGCCGGGGTGCGTGCGGCGACCGACGTCACCGGGTTCGGGTTACTCGGACATCTCTACAAGATGGCCAGGGCGTCCGGGGTGACCGCGGTGATCGACGCCGCGGCCGTCCCTTACCTGGACGGGGCACGTCAGGCGCTCGCCGACGGTTACGTCAGCGGCGGCACCCGGCGCAACCTCGACTGGGTCCGGCCACACCTCGCCGCCTCGGTCGCTGACGATGAGCTGCTCCTGCTGGCGGACGCGCAGACCAGCGGGGGACTGCTGGTGGTGGGGGAGGTGCCCGGCGCGCCGGTGATCGGGCACACGGTGCCGCGCCGCGAGGCGGCGATCGAG
Organism: uncultured Actinomycetota bacterium; assembly: GCA_963709895.1. Lineage (GTDB taxonomy): Bacteria > Actinomycetota > Actinomycetes > Mycobacteriales > Nakamurellaceae > Nakamurella. The sequence continues at coordinate 69,023 of CAVPYD010000040.1, forward strand.
GTCAGGTAGCGGGGCGGGTCACAGCCACTCCTTGCGGCGGAATTGCAGATACAACCCGCCGGCGATGATGACGATGATCGCGGTGGACAGCACGAATCCCCATTGGGTGTCGATTCCCGGGTACAGCAGATTCTGCCCGAAATACCCGGTGATGGCGGTGGGCACCGCAATGATCGCCGCCCACGCCGTCAATTTCTTCATCACCGTGTTCAGCCGGGCGTCCTGCAGGGACAGGTTGGTCTCGAAGATGGTGGTGATCATGTCGCGCAGCGATTCGGTCCACTCGGCGACGCGCAGCACGTGGTCGTAGAGATCGTCGTACGAACTGTTGAGATCGGCTGCAGCGGCGCCGTTGTCGGTCTCGCGATGATGCCGGAGCACGGTGTTGACCAATTCCCGCATCGGCAGGGTCACCCGGCGCAGCTCGACCAGGTCCTTACGGATCTGATAGGTGCGGCGCTGCACCTCGGCGCTATGGGAATGCGCGTCGAACAGCCCGTCCTCGAGTTCCTCCATCGCATCGTCCAGCTGCTGTACGGCGTCGAAATGCCCGTCGACAATGACGTCGAGCAATCCGTGCAACAACGCCCCGACGCCGTACTTGAGGAGATCGGCGTTGTCCTGCCAACGCTCGACGACTGGCGTCATGTCGAACCCGTCGCGGTGCCGCACGGTAACAATGCCGCGCGGCAGGATGAACACCGATATCCGGTCGAGCTGCAGGGTCGACGCCGGACGGAGGGACGCAGGGCTGCTCTGGTCGGGGGCGGCAGCAGCACCGCCGGGCGCGACAGTCGCGGGGTCACGCAGCCGGGTCGCGTACGCCGTCAGCACGGTGTACTTGCCGTACCTGATCGCCTTCGTGCGTTCCAGATGGGCAACCGCGTCCTCGATGGCCAGCGGGTGCAGGTTCAGTTCTCGCGCCAGTGTCGAGAGTTGCTCGTGGTTCGGGTCGCACAGGTCGATCCACACCAAGCAGCCCTCCTCGTCGAGGAAGTCGGGTACCTGATCGGCCGAACAGTTGTCGACCTGCACGGTGCCGTCGCGCCAGATCCGATTGGTCACCGTGCCCGGATGTCCGTCCATGAGGCCAGTCTGCGCCGGTTTCGATGGGCGCCGGGGCGATTGCCGGTGTGAGCATGGTCGTCACGGGCTACTGATGGAACGACCCCGCAAGCACAGCGAGACGGTGAGGCGACCCCGATGGACGACAGGTACAACCTCCAGCGATTCGTCACCGCGCAGGACTCCGGCGGCACTTTTGACCGCGCCCTGGACGAGTTGCGTCGCGGGTCGAAATCGAGCCACTGGATGTGGTTCATCTTCCCGCAGATCGCCGGGCTCGGCCGGAGCCCCACAGCGCAGCAGTACGCGATCTCCTCGCTGGACGAGGCCAGGGCGTACCTGGCGCATCCCGTTCTCGGGCCACGACTGGTGCAGTGCACCGTGGTGCTGGGCGAGATCGAGGGCCGGACCGCCGAGCAGGTTCTCGGGTCCATCGACGCCCAGAAGCTGCGGTCGTCGATGACGCTGTTCCTGCGGGCGGCGTCTGATGAGGCGGTGTTCCAGCACGTGCTGGACAAGTACTTCGACGGCGTCGCCGACGACGCGACCGATCATCGGCTGTGACCACTGCCATAGGTCAGTTTCCGGGGTCAGCTCCGGCAGATGCCTTACGCTCCAGGCGTTCTCGCTGGGGGATGATGGTGTACTTGGGGTCGCGGGCCGATTCCTGACCGGCCTCGAAGATCCCGAACCGGGTGCAGGCCGACCCGGCCAGCAACGCCACACCGCTGATCGCGGACAGCACCCGGCTGCGCCCGGCGAAGATCGCACCGACACCGCCGACGGCCGTGAGGATCTTGCTGGCCGTCATCAGCCGTCCGGCCGTCCCGGTGTGCAGCGTCTCCGCGGCAATGCCGACCGCGGATTCCAGCCGGTGCCCGGCGATCAGGTCAACAGCCGCGCCGCCCACCGCGAGCCGTCGGGCCGGACCGGCATCGGCCAGGGTGGCGGCGATCATGCCGAGGCCGCCGGACGCCGCGGCCGCCGATCCGACGAACACGAACGGCAACTCGCGGCGGGCATCGTGCCAGGCCGGCGTCGCGGTGTCGGCCAGCAGGACGGCGGTGTAGGACGCGATGGCCGGCGCCGCGACGGCCGCGCCGATCCCGGCCGGCCGGGCCGCCAGGTCGAGCAGCGAGGTGACCCAGGACAGCCGGCGGGGGAGCAGCCCGCGCAGTTCGGCGGCGCCCGCTGCCGCGGCCAGCGGCCCGTACAGCGTGAGGATCCAGGTGCCGACCGACATCGGCGAGGTGCGTTTGGCGACCCGCAGCATGTTCACGAAGCGGGCCGGCCGGCCGAGGTCGTGCACCAGCGCGACGAAGCTGCCGCTGATCCCGATCATCGCGGCGAGCCGGCCCGCACGCCGCAGGGTGGTCAGCCCGGCCAGGTCGGCGCCCGCGGCCAGCAGCGACGAACCCGCCGCCATCCCGCCCAGGAACAGGTACGCCGGGATGTCGGCCTCCCACGGCGACGGCTTGAGCACCGGCCGGCCGTAGTAGGAGGTGAACGACGCATCCGGCACCACTGGTTGCTCGCCGCGGCCACGGCGCTTCCCGGAGCCGTGCCCGGCACCGGCCTCCGGGAGGCGCTGCTGACGGTGCTTTCTGTGCTGACGGGGCTGACCGTGCTGATATTGCCGGGACTTTCCGCCCGGCCGCGGGACCCGGGTAGTGCCTCGCGGCCGGGACGATTTTCGATGGGACCGCTGCGGTCGACGGCGTTCGGCTCGTCGGAGCGGTCCTGCCCCGGTTCGTTGCTGCCGGGTTCGTTGCTGCCACAGCCTGATCGGGTTGCTCACCATCGACGACCCCTGACGAAGGACAGCGCAGCGCCGATCAGCAGGGTGCCGGCCGCCGCGACGGCGGCGTGCCACATTTCCGCCAGGTGCTTGGTGGTGACCACCGGATCGGGTGGCAGCCCGTAGACCTCGGGTTCGTCGAGCAGCAGGAACATCGCGCCAGCACCGCCGATCCCGTCCTCCGGATCCTCGCCGTAGAGCCTGGCCTCGCTCACCCCGGCGGCGTGCAGCGCGGCCAACCTGGTCGCGGCCCGCTCCCGCAATTCCTCGACGTCACCGAATTGAATGGATTCGGTGGGGCAGGCCTGCGCGCACGCCGGGGTCTGCCCGGCGCCGAGCCGGTCGTAGCACAGCGTGCATTTCTGCGCGATACCAACGTTTTTCGTGCCCTGGTCGCCGATCCGCCGATCGATGACGCCGAACGGGCAGGCAGGCACGCAGTAGCCGCAGCCGTTGCAGATGTCCTCCTGCACCACCACGGTGCCGAACTCCGTGCGGAACAACGACCCCGTCGGGCAGACGTCCAGGCAGGCCGCCTCGGTGCAGTGTTTGCAGACATCGGAGGACATCAGCCAGCGGAAGTCGGTGCGGTCGGCCGGTGCCGCGGCGGCGCCGGGCAGTTGGAAGCTCGGGATGCCGAGGTCGACCGACCGGGTGGAGGTGCCGAGCTGACTCATTTCACCCGAGACCATCTGCGCCGCGGCCTGATTCGACGTGTCGGCGCCGCTCGGACCGACGGGTAGCCCGACGAGCCCGGAGTCCTGACGACCCAACGGCCTGGCCTGCTCGATGAAGGCGACATGCCGCCAGGTGGAGGCCCCGAGCGCGCCGGTGTTGTCGTAGGAGGAGCCCAGCAGGTTCAGCCCGTCCTCTGGGACCCCGTTCCATTCCTTGCAGGCGACCTCGCAGGCCTTGCAGCCGATGCAGATCGAGGTGTCGGTGAAGAAACCCTTGCGGGGCGGGGGTTCCGGCCAGCCCGCGTCGCTGGCGACCAGGTTGTCGTCGGAGGTGTCCCGGCTGCTCATGACGGTTCCCCCTGTCGTGGGCCGGTTTCCGGTGTGCCGTCGGAGTCCGGGCGAATGATCTGGGCTCCCTGCATCGGCGTGCGCTGGTCGTTTCCGGTGTAGATGGTGATGCCGGCTCGCCGATGGTATTCCTTGACATAGTCGAGCAGCGCCGGGCCGGTGGGCCGCCGGCCGGGCTGGATGTCGCAGGACGCGACCTTCGATTCCTGGATGTGCACGTTCGGATCGAGCGTGACGCCGAACAGGTCGTTGGCCGAATCACCGGTGACCAAGGCGTTCCCGCCGACGCCCCAGTGGTAGGGCAGACCGATCTGGTGGATCGTCCTGCCGCCGACCCGGAGCGGCACCACCCGGTCGGTGACCAGCACCCGCGCCTCGATCGCGGTCCTCGCCGTGACGATCGTGGCCCAGCCGCCGTGCTGCAACCCGCGCTCGGCGGCCAGTTCCGGGGAGATCTCGCAGAAGAACTCCGGCTGCAGTTCCGACAGGTAGGGCAGCCAGCGGCTCATCCCACCGGCGGTGTGGTGCTCGGTGAGCCGGTAGGTGGTGAAGACGTAGGGGTAGACGTCCGCAGTGCGGTTCGGGCGGCGAGGGGTTGGACAGATTGTCCTTGCGGCGGAACACCTGTCGGGTCGGGTTGGCCTGCTGCCGGTAGAACGCGTTGCGGACCGGCGACTCGTGCGGTTCGTAGTGCGCGGGCAGCGGCCCGTCGAGCAGGCCGGTCGGCGCGTACAGCCAGCCCTTCCCGTCGCCCTGCATGATGAACGGGTCGTCACCGGCCAGACCCCTTCGGTCCGCCGGTCCCCTCGGGTGGCCGGTAGGACGGCGCGGTGGTCAGCGGGAAATCGGGGACGTCGTGCCCGGTCCACTTGCCGGCGGCCTCGTCCCACCAGACGTAGGCCTTCCGCTCGCTCCACGGCTTGCCGTCCGGATCGGCGGACGCCCGGTTGTACAGGGTGCGGCGATTGGCCGGCCACGCCCAGCCCCATTCCGGCGCCACCCAGGACTGCTCCTGCCCTGGCTTTCGCCGAGCGGACTGGTTGACCCCGTCGGCGTACACGCCCGTGTAGATCCAACACCCTCCGGAGGTGGACCCGTCCGCCTTCATCTCGGTGAACGCGCTGAGCGGCTGCCCGGCCTTCTCGCCGGTCAGGTGGTAGCCGTTGATCTCCCGCAGCACCGCGTCCGCGGACGGTTCGCCCTTCTCGTCGACCGGGTAGTCCCAGGTCAGGTCCAGCAGCGGCCGATCCCGGTCGAGGGTCGACGCCGCCAGCCGCTCGCGGAGCTTGCGACCGAGGTGGAAGAAGAAGTGCAGGTCGCTGCGGCAGTCGCCGGGCGGTTCGACCGCCTTGTGATGCCACTGCAGCATGCGCTGGGTCTGGGTGAAGGTGCCGTCCTTCTCCACGTGCGACGCGGCCGGGAAGAAGAACACCTCGGTGCCGATGTCCTTCGTGGCCAATTCACCGGTCGCGATCTCGGGCGCGTCCTTCCAGAAGGACGCCGACTCGATCATGTTGAGATCCTTGATCACCAGCCATTTGAGGTGGGCCATGGCGAGCCGCTGCATTTTCCCGTGCGCCGATCCCACGGCCGGGTTCTGGCCGAGCAGGAAATAGCCCTCGACCTTGTCCTCGAGCATGTCCATCACGGTCTGATAGGTGCCGTGATCACCGGTCAACCGGGGGAGATAGTCGAAGCAGTAGTCGTTCTCGGCGGTCGCCGCGTCACCCCAATAGGCCTTCAGCAGGCTGATCGTGTAGGAATCGGCCTCGGTCCAGAAACCTTTCTGATTCGGTGAGGAAATCGTCGCCAGGTAATGCTCCAGGTCACCGTGCTCGCCCACCTTCGGCATCGGCAGGTATCCGGGCAGCAGGTTGAACAGGGTGGGAATGTCGGTGGACCCCTGAATGCTGGCGTGCCCGCGCAGGGCCATGATGCCGCCACCGGGGCGGCCCATGTTGCCCAGCAGCAATTGGATGATGGCGGCCCGCGGATGTACTGCACGCCGACGGAATGGTGCGTCCACCCGACCGAGTACACCCACGCCGTGGTGCGTTCCCGGCCGCTGTTCGCGGTGACCGCCTCGCAGACCTTGAGGAATTGCTCCGGTGGGACACCGCAGACCCGCTGCACCATCTCCGGGGTGTAAGCGGCGTAGTGCCGTTTGAGTACCTGGAAAACGCAGTGCGGATCGGTCAGCGTCTCGTCCCGACGCACCCGGCCGTGCTCCAGACTGGCGCCGTGGCCGCCCATCTCGTGGCCCGCGGCCCGTTCGCTCTGCGACTCCTCGTCCTGGGTGTCGCCGGAGGCCGAGTCGCGTTCGTCGGTGTCGCGGGCGTCGGCCGTTCCGCCGTCGAACTGGGCCGTACCTTCCGTGCCCTCTGCGGTTCCGGCCTTGTCGTCGGCACCGTCGTCGGCACTATCGTCGGCGGTATTTCGGACCTGCTCCTCCTCGCCACTGGCGGCCGATTCCTGCGTGGGCATCCCCTCGTAGTTCCACGTCTTCGTGTCGTACGTTCCGGTCTCCGGGTCATAGCCGGAGAACACCCCGTCGATCTCGTCGACGTCCCGGAAATCGTCACGCAGGATCGTCGCCGCGTTGGTGTACGCGAGAACGTAGTCGTGGAAATACTTCTCGTTCGACAGGATGTAGTTGACGATGCCGCCCAGGAAGGCGATGTCACTACCGGCGCGCAGCGGGACGTGCATGTCGGCGACCGCGGTGGTCCTGGTGAACCGCGGATCGACATGGATGACCGTCGCGCCGCGAGCCTTGGCCTCCATCACCCATTGGAACCCGACCGGATGGCATTCGGCCATGTTCGAGCCCTGAATGATGATGCAGTCAGAATTTTGCAAATCCTGCACGAAACCCGTGGCGCCTCCACGGCCGAAAGAGGCCCCCAAACTGGGGACGGTGGCGCTGTGTCAAATACGGGCCTGGTTCTCGATCTGGATGGCGCCCATCGCGGTGAAGAGTTTCTTGATCAGGTAGTTCTCTTCGTTGTCCAGGGTGGCGCCGCCGAGGCCGGCGATGCCCAGCGTCCGGCGGACCCGGTTGCCGTCGTCGTCGTGTTCCTGCCAGGTGCGTTCCCTGGTGTCCAGGATCCGGTCGACCAGCATGTCGGTCGCGGTCTCCAGGTCCAGCGACTCCCACTCGGTGCCGTAGGGGCGCCGGTAGAGCATGGCGGTCTGCCGGCCGGGGCTGTTGACCAGCTGTTCGCTGGCGGAGCCCTTCGGGCAGAGCCGGCCGCGGGAGACGGGGGAGTCGGGGTCGCCCTCGATCTGGATGACCTTCTCGTCCTTGACGAACACCCGCTGGCCGCAGCCGACCGCGCAGTACGGGCAGACGCTCTGCACCACCTTGTCGGCGGTGGTGGTGCGGGCCGTCCATGCCTTGGTGTGGGCGGACACCGCGGCGGCGCCGCGGCCCAGCGGATCACCCTCGGTGTACTGCCGGATGACCGGCCAGGACAGCAGCGTCGAGCGGAGCGAGCGGCGGGCACCGTCGGACCCGGAGTCGCTGTCGCCACCGTGCCGCACCCGGCCTCCTCCGCTGCTCCGCGCTGCTATACAGGCAGCGTCCTTAGCTGACCAAACGGTAGTCGGCGCGGACCATCAGGACAACGCCTGACGCGGCGCAGTTCTGCCCGGCGATCCGCCGTAGGGGAGTTCAGGACTGCAGGGACGTTTCGGCGCTGACGACGGCCACCGGCACCCCGCAGTGCCGCTCGACGCGATGGTGCAGGTCCAGGTGCAGCCACTGCGAGAGGCCGCGCGGAAGCGTGGAGATGATGATCTCGTCGACCCGCTCGCGCGCCTGGTAGTCGCGGATGGCGCGCACCGGGTCGTGCTCGCCGACCTCGCCGTCGACCGCCGCGCCGAGTCCGCGCATCCACTCCAGGCCCGCCGCGAGCCGGGCGCTGGCGTCCGGGTCGTCGCCGTTGGTCGCCGCTGGCGGTCGCATCCCGCCCTGCACGGCGAACGCCTCCGCCACCGCGACCACGAAGTCGGCCCGGTGCGTGGCCGGCACCAGCAGGTTGAAGTGGGTGGGTGTCTCGGCCATCCGGGCCTTGATCACCTCGGCCAGGTGATCACCGCCGAGGGTCTGATTGGCCACGACCATGATCCGGCGCATGGGCGTACCCCCTGGTTGATCGCCTGGTTGATCGGCACGGCATGATGCTGCCCGGTTCGGGCGGCGACCGCACCTCGGGCCGGGACGCGGCATCGCCGGCGAGGTTGGGCCTATTCCGGGTCGGGTAGCCCGAACGACCGGACCCAGTCCGGATGGATCTTGATCACGTCGCGGGAGAACCCGCGGGCGGGCGGCTCCACGTCGGACAGCGCCTCGGCCGTGCCCCGGATCTCCAGGTAACGGGGATGCCAGCCAGGCCCGGGCGCCAGGTCGTCGACCACGAACGCCACCCGGGAGCCGGCGGCGACGTTGCGGAACTTCTTGGTGGCGCCCATCCGCTGGCCGCCGATGTCGATGGTGTCGTCGCTGCGCACGAAGAAGGCGACCGGGGCGTTGCCGACGATGCCGGTGGGGGACACCGTCGCGAGCCGGCCGAGCCGTTGGCCGGCCAGGTACGCCCGTTCTGCTGTGCTGAACCCGTCGAAGGGCATGTTGTGCCTCCACTGTCGTGGGCGCCGAGTGTCGGCACCGGGGCGTCCTGTCGGGTGACAACACCACACGGATGAAATGCATGCCCGGGTGACCCCGCGGCCCGGTGTCGGGACGGTTCGTCGTTGCGGCGATCGGGTTGGGGGAGCATTCCGCATCGAGTAAGCTGGGCCGTCGCGGCGGAAGCGTCGCGAACCCGGGTCCGGGTGGCGGAATGGCAGACGCGCTAGCTTGAGGTGCTAGTGCCCTTAGGGGCGTGGGGGTTCAAGTCCCCCCTCGGACACATCTGATCTTTCCCAGTGCTGGATCCAGGGCTGGCACCGCTCGTGGGTGTGCTGGTCGGCCTGGTGGTGTGTGACGAGGTCACCCTCGACGGCGCTGGTCAACGGCTCACCTCGCAGGTGAGCCAGCCCGACGCACGGGCGCCGGGCCCATCAGTGGCTGTGGTGGCTGACGTGGTCCCGCACGCCGGCCACGTCAGGCCGCCGCGGTTCCCCAAAACCACCGATCTCCTGGCGCGGCAACGGCCGGCCGGTGCCACCGCGCCGGACCGGGAGTCCTGGATGAGGGACATCCGCGATGCCGACACCTTCATCGACGACGACCCGTTCACTGGCCGTGGCTGACCATGCCCTGGCGCTACTCGACACTTCTTGCGTGATCGAGTATCCGGACCACCTCGACAACCTGGCCGACACCGCCGCGATCAGCACGCTCACCGTCGCCGAACTGGCCTACGGTCTACATCACGAGGATCCGCTGGTCGCCGCCGCCCGCGAGGCGCGGTACCGGGATGTGCTCAACGACTTCGACCCGGTGCCGTACTCCGCCCGGGCGGCGCACCTCTACGGCGCCATCGCGGCACATGTGCGGAATTCGGGAAGAAATCCCCGACCACGCCGGATCGACCTGATGCTCGCCTCCGTCGCCGCGGATCTCGGCGCCGTCCTGCTCACTCGGAGCCCCGCCGACTTGGCCGGTCTCGGGAACATCATCCAGGTGATCGCGGTCTGACAGCAGGCAGCGACGGCACCTTTGCCTAGGGCACAACACCGTGGACGGTCACCCACCGATGCTCGAAGTCCAAGACTCCGGCGGCGATGTCGAAATCGGCGTCGTAGTGAACGAGGGTGAGCTGGTGTTCGCCGGCCAGGACGGCGATGATCAGGTCGGCAATCCCTACGGACCTGTGCCGACCGGTGCGGGCCAAGTCGCGTTGGGCATCGAAGGCGAGCCGCCAGTGCCGATCGTCGGTGGGCAGGTACTCATAAGCGGTACGTCGATCGGCGCGCAAGAGTTCGTATTCTCTCGGACTGCGCGCGCTGTAGAGGGCCTCGGCGTCGAGGGTGGCACAGGTGGCGACCAGACCGGCCTCGATCAATGGGCCCAGCCGGTCCGCGACGACCGGGTGGTGCATCCTGGCGGCCGCGCTCGTGTCAATCAAGAAGCGGGCGAGAGCCACCGGTCAGCGCCAGACCTTGGCGCGCTCGTCGGGGTCGGCCAGCTCGGCCAGACCGCCGTCGGTCAGCCACTGCACCTGCCGGGCCCTGGCGGCCGCAGCGGCCGTCTGCCGCAGAGCTTCGCGGACGGTGTCGGACACGCCGTTGGTGCGCAGTTCCCGCTGCGCTGCATCCAGCAGGTCGTCGTCGATGTCGATCAGTCGCTTGGTCATCGTGACCTCCCCGCTATATACATTCTGCTCTAAGTGTATATACGACGTGATGCTGCCCAGCAGCGGCATGACACAGCCGCAGCACAGCCGAATCGGGCAGGCTGATCGTGGCGATGCGACAGCGATGGCCGTGGCTATGGAGAGGTGTGGTGGATTGGCTCGGGGCGACTCGATGCGACTGGTTGCCATCGGCGACAGCACAGTGGAAGGTCTGGAGGATCCCGGTCCGAACGGCGGCTACGTCGGGTGGGCCGATCGCTTTGCCGAACATCTGAGCGCCGTCCATCCCGGCCTGCTCTACGCAAACCTGGCGGTGCGCGGCCAGACGGCGCGCCAGGTTCGGCACACCCAACTGGCGCGGGCGGTCGAACTCCGGCCGGATGTCGCCGTGCTGATGGCCGGCGTGAACGATGTGCTGCGGCCCAGGCTCGACCGCGCCGCGCTGCGCGATGACCTGTTCGCCATGCACTCCGCGCTGGCGGCCACCGGTGCCACGGTGCTCACCTTCACCATGCCCGACATGGCGAGAGTGGCGCCGCTGGCGGTCGTCCTGCGCGGGCGGATCCAGTATCTGAATGCGGTGACCCTGGCCTGTGCCGACCGTTTCGGCTCCATCGTCGTCGACCTCGCGGCGGTACCAGCGGCCAGCCATCCGGCGCTGTGGCACACCGACCGGCTGCACGCCAACACCGAGGGACACCGGCGTATCGCCGCAGGGCTGGCCGAAGCGCTGGGGCACCAGGTGGAGGATTGGCGCTCCGATCCGCCTCCCGTACCGCGGCGCAACCGGGCGCGAGTGGCTGCCGACGAGGCCGTCTGGGCGATCGGGAATCTCCTGCCGTGGATCTGGGAACACCTCCGCGCGCGGCCGCCCGAGGTCGAGCTCACCTGCAAACGACCCGATCTGCTCCCTGTGCACTGATCCGGCCGAGCGACGTGGGCTGGGTCACCGGGCGCACGGGCCAACGGGAACCGGGTTGAGGCGTCTGTCGGGTCGAGGGGATTCGTTGTCGTTGACGGGTCCGCCGTTTCGCCGATGTTCTGGAGGGCCCCGCATGCTGCACGTCAAACGTTCTGTCCGAGTGGTTGTCGCGGTTGTCGCGATCGCCGCGCTGGGCGCCACCGCAGCGTGCACCGGTGTCGGTGCCACCAATCCAACAGGGCGGCCAGGCCGTGGTCGCCACCACCGCCGCGCCGCTGGCCGTGGTGACGGCGACCCCGGCGCTGGGCGACACCACACTGGCCCCGGCCGACCCGGTGACGATCACCGTGGCGCAGGGCACGATCACGAAGTTGACGTTCAGCAATCCCGAGGGCGCCGCGGTGAAGGGCAAGCTGTCGGCGGACAAGAAATCCTGGACGCTGGCCGAGCCACTCGGGTACGGCAAGAAGTACACCGTGACCGGCAGCGCGCTGGGTAGCGACGGCAAGTCGGTGCCGATCACCGGCAGCTACACCACCGTCACCCCCACCGACAAGATCACCAGCCAGGTTTCCCCCGGTGACGGCGCGGTGGTGGGCGTGGCAGCCCCGGTGATCGTCCGGTTCGGATCCAAGCCGGTGAACAAGGCCCTCGTCGAACAGCACGTCACCATCACCACCACCCCGAAGGTGGAGGGCGCCTGGGCCTGGATCACCCACGACGGCGACACCTGGCCGTCCCTGGACTGGCGTCCGAAGGACGTACTGGCCGGCCGGCACCACCGTGCACGTCTCGTCGGCGCTCTACGGCGTCGACTTCGGCAGCGGCCAGTACGGCGGGGATGACGTCACCACCGACTTCACCATCGGCCGCAACCAGGTGGTGCTCGCCGATGCCAACTCCCACAAGATGGTCGTCCAGCAGAACGGCGTCACCGTCGCCACCTACGACGCGTCCTACGGCAGCGGCGACATCATCGGCGACCCGAACCGGGTCACCCGCTCCGGGATCCACATCGTGATGGACAAGAAGGAGACCACCACGATGAGCAACCCGGCGTACGGCTACACCAACGTCACCGAACATTGGGCGGTGCGGATCAGCGACAACGGCGAGTTCATCCACCAGAACCAGGCCACCGTCGGCGCGCAGGGGGTGGACAACGTCAGCCACGGCTGCGTCAACCTGTCCGCCGTCGATGCGCAGGCATATTTCCAGACGGCGATCTACGGCGACCCGGTCGAGGTGACGGGCACCAGCGTGCAACTCTCGCCCGCCGATGGTGACATCTACGACTGGGCCATTCCGTGGTCCGAATGGGTCACGCTGGCCGACAACTGAGCGCGGCACCGGGAGCCGCCTGCGGGCGGCTCCCGGTCACTCCGGGGGCGGTCGCGGTCCGGGGCTAGGTCCGCGAGGCGACCGGGGCAGGGTAGGCGCGGTCGCCGTTCGGTGTCCGCTCGTTCCACGGCGGAGCATGGACCAGGGCGGGTATCCGCTGCGCCGGCAGGGCAGGTGCGAAGAACCAGCCCTGGCCGGTGTCGCAGCCGAGTTCCCGGAGCCGGGCGAATTGAGCCGCCGTTTCGAGTGATTCCGCGATGACCGAGAGCCCCAGAATGTGGGCGAGCTGGACCAGCACGGCGACGATATCGATATCGACGGTCTCCGGGTGATTGTTGAGACCCCGCCGGGTCAGGAACGTGCCGGCCAGCTTGAGGGTGTGCACCGGCAGGTCGCGGAGGTAGGCCAGATTCGAATAGCCGGTGCCGAAATCGTCGATGGCGATCCGGACGCCCATCTCGGACAGGGTGCGCAGCGCGGCGATCGAGTCGGCGCCCGTGCCCATCAGCGCACTCTCGGTCAGTTCCAGTTGGAGAAGTTCGGGGGGCCAACCCGTCTCGGACAGCACCTGTTTGACCTCGTCGACAAGGTGCGGCTCGCGGACCTGGCGGGCAGCAATGTTGACGCTCATCAGCAGCCGGCAGGTTGGATCCGCGGCAAGCCAGCGGACGCCCTGCTTGCACGCCTCCAGCAGCACCGCTCGGCCGAGGGGCACGATCAGGCCGGTCTCTTCGGCGAGCGGAATGAAGTCGCCGGGCGCGAGCCGCTCGCCCGTCGGAAGCTCCCACCGCACCAGCGCTTCCACCCCGATCACCTGCTCGTCGCACAGCCGCACCAGGGGCTGATACTCGAGCACGAATTCGCCGTTGGCCAGCGCTTCCGGAATCCGGGCCAACAACGCGAAGCGGCCCACGTCCGCGCTGTGCCGGTCGGCATCGAAGACCGAATAGCGGCCGCCACCGGCGGCCTTGGCCCAGTAGACGGTGGTGTCGGCGGCCTTCATCAGCTGAGCCGCCCCGGTGCCGCCGTCGCCCTGCTGGACGATCCCGACGCTGGCCGAGATGGCGACCTGGTGGCTGTCCAGGGTCACCGGCCGGCGCACCGCTTCCAGGGCGGTGCCCGCCACCGCGCGCAGGCGCTCGATGGTGGCATCGTGTTCGACGAGCACGACGAATTCGTCGCCGCCCATCCTGGCGACCAGATGACCGTCGCGGCCGAGATCCGTCATCAGCCGGTGCCCGACGGCTTGGAGCAGCTCATCGCCCTTGTCATGGCCGAGCGTGTCGTTGATGGCCTTGAAGCCGTCCAGATCCAGATAACACACGCCCACCTGTTCGGTGGTCGCGAGCGCCTGCTCGAGGCGCTGGAAGAAGACCGTCCGATTGGGCAGCCCGGTGAGCGGATCGTGCTCCGCCTGGTAGATCAGGTCGGTCTGCAGGTGGTAGCGATCGGTGATGTTCTCGATCATCGCGACGACGTACCGCGGGTTCTCCTCCGGATCACGGATGAGCGAGAGCACCAGATCCGTCCAGATCGCGTCGCCATCTTTGCGGAAATACGGCTTCTCCACCCGAAGGTGATTCGCCGCGCCGGTCAGCAGGTCCTCGACCTGTTCCCAGAACCCTGGCGCGTCATCGGGATGAACGAACTCCCAGAACGTGCGGCCGGTGATCTCCGCGGCGGTGAAGCCGAGCATCTCGCACAGCGCCCGATTGACCTCCAGAATCCTCCCGTCGATCTCGGCGACCGCAATACCGATGACCGATTCGACGAACACCGCCTCCAAGCGAGCCTCACTGTGCCACCGAGCCTCTTCGGCCGACACTCGCGCCGCGAAGGCGGCCGCGGTGATCTGCTCCTGCTCACTGCGGGTTCGATCCTGCAGCGCCTGCGCGTACCCCGCTGCCAGCGAGCCCAGCACCTCGGCGAGCCGAACCGCACCACCAGGCCGGGCGCAGGCGCCCTCGACGAGCTCGGCGCCCAGCACGGCGATGGTCCGCTCCAGCGCGTCGACCTCGGTGAAATGCGCCTCGACCAGATCAACGCCGACGCTGATACGGGCATCCGGCATCCAGTGGTTCTGACGTCACCGCGTCCAGCACCCGGACTGCCAGGCCGTGCATGAACTGACGCAGCGTCGATCCACTCATGGAGATCAGGCTGGTGTGTTCAACGGCGCGCCTCCATTCGCGGCCCAGCCGGTCCGCGTCCGGAAGGGCGCGGGCGCCACCCGCGCGCACCGCCTGCCCGGTCAGTCTCGCCGCCCCACGCCCGCCAGACCTGGATAGTCCGGATCGATATCAGGTGTTTCGCCGTCATCCGCGGGCTCCGGCCGCCACATGGGCATCAGGACCAGGCCAGGGTCGATGAACGTGAGATCACCGAACAGCAACCCGACCTCCTCCCGCGTACGGAACCGCATGGGATTCGGCGAGCGGGACTGGTTGTAGACGCGGGCGACACCGGACGCCGGGTGATCCGATCGAAGCGGATGGCTGATCGCGAGGTAGCTGCCGGGCGGCGTTGCGCTCATGAATTCCGCGATCAGCGCGGCGGGCCGTTCGGCGTCGTCGATGAACTGCAGGACGGCGATGAACAGCACTCCGAGCGGCCGGTCGAAGATCCAGTAGTCCGGTCCCGACGGCTTCTCGAGAACCCATTGTGGGTCGCGGATATCGCCGGGGATCGCCGTCGCGCGGTCGTTCCCGGCCAACAGCGCCAGGCTCTGCGCGACCGCGACCGGGTCGTGATCGACATAGACGATCCGCGCCAGCGGATTCGCCGCCTGCGCGACTTCGTGCACATTTCCCACGGTGGGAATTCCGGATCCCAGATCCAGGAACTGATCAATCGCCCAGCGCGACTCAGCTGCCGGACGACTCGCCGCAAAAACGCCCGATTGTCCCTCAGCAGTTCTCGCAGCGAGGGAAAAGCCTCCAGCGCCTGCCGCGCGAAGGCCCGGTCGGACTCGAAATTGTGCGATCCGCCCAGGTAATAGTCATAGATCCGCGCGACGCTCGGCTGGGCGGGGTCGACATCGCCGGGAACCCAGACCTGATTTCCTTCGGTCATATCGCCTCATCCCCGCGAATCTCACCCTCCGGTAGGGTTTCCCGACCAGGAGCGACCAGTCGAGCTTACCGCCGCTCGATAGAGCCGCCAGTACAACGGAACCAGGCTGCGTGCTCACATACCCGGAATGGTTGACCGACGCGATGTACTGGCAAGCAGTTGAGGGCTCAAGTACAGTCCATCCGGACCAGTACAACTACCACTGAACGGGGAGTGCTCCATGCGGGTCGCCATCATCGGGGTTGGGAACGTCGGGAAAGCGTTGGGCGCAGCAGCGGTGGCGGCCGGCCATTCGGTGGTGCTGACCGCCTCCGACCCGGCACATGCCGCTGCGGCGGCTGAATCCGTCGGCGCGACCGCGGCGGGGTCGAACACCGAGGCAGTGCAGGGTGCCGATCTGGTGGTGCTCGCGGTTCCCGGCAGTGCGGTCGGTGCGGTGGCCACCGAGATCGCCGACGCGGTCGGATCCGGGGTGGTGGTCGACTCGACCAATCCGCTGAACGCCACGTACAGCGACCTGGACATCGCCGGCGTCTCCGGAGCCGCTGACCTGCAGGCGGCATTGCCGCAGGCCAAGGTGGTCAAGGCTTTCAACACCGTTTTCGCATCGCGGTATGCCGCACCGACCGAGGCCGGCGAAGCCCTCGATCTCTACATCGCCGGCGACGACGCCGCCGCGAAATCCACCGTCGCCGAGTTGGGCGCCTCACTCGGGTTCCGCCCGCTGGACGTGGGCGGACTGCGAATGGCCCGGTCGCTGGAGGAACTCGCATTCCTGAACATCACCCTCAACGCCGGCAATGGCTGGGTCTGGCAGACCGGGTGGCGACTCGTGGGTCCCACGACGGGGCAGTGACCGCTCCGGAATTTGCCCCGCCGGTGGTGGCGTGGCGGGGGCGACCAACCCCGCCGCGCCGTTGGTGCTGCTGTTGCACGGCCGTGGTGCCGACGAGAACGGCATCATCGGCCTGGCCGACGAGCTGCCTGCTGGTCCGGCCTATGCCGCGGTGCGCGCCCCGATCGCGGCCAACGGCGGGTACGCCTGGTTCGCCAACCGGGGGATCGGCCGCCCGATCGCCGCGTCGATCGCGGCCACCATTCGCTGGTTCCGCGGCTGGCTGGACGAGATCGCCCCGGCCGGGCGGCCGGTCGCGGTGGTGGGGTTCAGCGGGGGTGCCGCGTTTGCCGGCGGGCTCGTCCTCGACGACCCGCGGCGATTCGCGGCGGCCGCAATCCTTTACGGCACCATGCCTTTCGACGCCGGACATGCCGACCGAGTCGCGGCCGCCTGGCCGGACTCCCGGTACTGATGGCGCAGGGCGACCAGGACGCGGTGATTCCCCGCGACCTCCTCGACCGGACCTGGGACTACCTGACCGGACCGTCCGGCGCGGACTGCACAGCCACCCGCTACCCGAACGGCCACAACCTGACGGTGCAGGGCGTTCGTGAACTCGCCGGGTGGTTGTCGCGGGTGTTGCCGGACCCGGGTGGGCCAGGCTCGGATCCCGTCGGTCCGGTCACGGGCGGGTGACCGGCGCCGCACCCGACTGCGCCGCACTGGTCGATTCGATGGCACGATGGCGAGCCGAGTCGGCCGGGGAGCACGTTCACCCGGATTCCCAGGATCCGGGTCCGTCGGCCGCTGTCCCCCCGACCCTTAGAGCTGCTATGTTTCTCGTCTTCCGTGTGGCGGCGTCGAAAAGGGGAGACGGTCATGCGCAGAATTTTTCTGTCCTGCTGCCCGTGGTCATGCCGGTGGCGGTGATCTCCGGGACCGGCGGGGTTGCTACCGGCGGGGTCGCCACCGGCACCGCGATATGCCGGTCATTCCGCAGCCGGACCGTCGGCCCCGCCGGCGTCGCATTTCCGGCTCGCCGGCAAGCTCCCCCACGCGGCCACCTTCAGCTGCCAGTCCGCGGCCGCTGATGTGCGCTGCTACACGCCGGAGCAAATCCGCACCGCCTACAGCATCCAGTCGGTGATCAATTCCGGAATCACCGGCGCCGGCCGGACCATCGTGATTGTCGACGCTTTCCAGAGCCCGACGATTCGGCACGACCTGCACCAGTTCAACCTTCTTTTCGGAATCCCCGATTCGCGGCTCAACATCATCGCGCCCGACGGCCTGACACCGTTCGACGTCAACGACCCGAATCAAACGGGGTGGGCCGGGGAGATCACGCTGGATGTCGAGTGGGCGCATGCCATCGCGCCCGGCGCCACCATCGACCTGGTTCTTGCGAAGTCGAACGACGACGCCGACATCCTGCGGGCCACCAAGTACGCCGTCGATCACGATCTCGGCGATGTCATCAGCCAGAGCTTCGGCGAGGCGGAAAGGTGCGCTCCGAATCTCGCCCAGCAGCATGCGGTTTTCGCTGCGGCAACACTCAAGGGCACCACCCTGTTGGCGTCGGCCGGTGACCAGGGTTCGGCGCAGCCGACGTGCGACGGCTCGTCCTTCCTGCTCAGCGCGTCGACTCCGGCGAGCGACCCGTTGGTGACCGGGGTCGGCGGCACCCACCTGGAGGCCGGCGCGACCACCGGCGCCTACCAGAGCGAGACCGTGTGGAACGACCAGTTCGGCGCCGGCGGCGGTGGCTTCAGCACCATCTTCCGCAAGCCCGCCTACCAGGCCGGCATTCCCCGGATCGGCCAGTTCCGCGGGCTGCCGGACGTTGCCTACAACGGTGACGTCGACGGCGGGGTGCTGGTGGTCTTCAGCAGTTCCGGCCTGGGAGCTGACCTGGTGTTCATCTTCGGTGGGACCAGCGCGGGATCACCGCAATGGGCCGGAATCGTGGCATTGGGCGCCCAGCGCGTCCATCATCGCCTCGGCTTGATCAATGCCGGCTTGTATCCGTTGGCGCGTTCGAGCCTGTACGGCCGCACATTCCACGACGTCACCAGAGGTGACAACAGCTTCACCTTCGCCGACGCGAGCGGCAATGCCGTGACGATTCCCGGCTATCCAGCCGCTCGGGGCTGGGATGCGGCGACCGGCTGGGGAACACCGAAGGTCGCCGGATTCTTCTCGCTCATCTCCGGCTACACCTCGGGCTCGCAGTACACCGACGCCGTGCGTCAGTCGATCGCGGCAACACCGGACGCCAATTCGACGCAGCGCCTCAGCGCCGGGAGCGGCAAGAAAACACCCCTGGCGGGCTGACCGCGCCCGCTGCACACGCGAAAAGGCCGTCCCGCGAACTGGCGGGGCGGCCTTTTCTGTGAAACGCGGTAACGGTTCGTCGCTGCAACGCGGAACAACGACAGCGCCGACCCGTCCGGCCGGCTCTGCCCCACGTCACACCGCGCGGGTCAGTGCGCCGCGTCGAAGGCGTCCTGGATGGCCTTGGAGATCCGGCCGCGGGCGGACACCTCGTAGCCGTTGCTCCGCGCCCAGTCCCGGATCGCCTGTGCCTGGTCGCGATTCGGCGGCGGCGCCGCGGCGGCGGCCTTGGCGCGGCGCGGGGCCCGACCGGCCCGCGCCGGCTTGACCGCGCTGGCCGCATTCACGAACCGTTCCAGCCCGTCCCGTAGTCGCGCTTTCGTTCGTCGGCGCTGAGGTCGATCTCGAAATTGGAGCCGTCGAGACTGAACTGCACCGTGCTGACGTCGTCCTCGGAACCGTCCAGGTCGTCGACCTGATACTCGCGTGTGATGGTAGCCATGCCGCCAAGGTACCCGTTCGGCCTAGCCAACGACGTGAAGTCGTTGGGGTGTCGGGGGATCGGAATCCGGGACGACACTCGGACACACCGACGAAATCGACGAAACCGGGCAAATCCCTGCGATAGGCGGCTCGCCGGATCAGGTCTGGTAGCTGATCACGCCCATTCCGTTGATCCATTCGTAAATGGGTTCATACGACAGGGTGGTGGCGGTGTGCCCCTCCATGGCGCCGCCGACGGCGACCCAGGCGCGGACCTCGCCGGTGCCGTTACCGGCCTCCATGAGTTCGTCGTTGGGCATGTCGAGCAGGTCGTCGGACAGCGGCTGACGCTCGAGTTCGTTGAGGAACCAGCGGTCGAAGTCCTCCTCGATGTCGCCGATCCGCGGTTCCCCCACGAAGTGCGAAAGCCCACCCGCGCCAACAAGTCCCACCCGCTCCAGCCCGTCGTAGGAGCGGATCGCCGCGCCCACCGACTTGCCGAATTCATAGCTCTGCCGCAGCGTCATCAACGGCGGGGTGGTGCAGTTCAACACGATCGGCACCACCGGCAATTCCATCTCCGGGTCGAGCTCGTGATAGACCGTCATGAACCCGTGATCGAGCTTCATCTTGTGCGACAACGCCGGGTAGAACCCGTCCGCGACCAAACCCTCGAGCACATGCTCGGCCAACCCGGGATCGCCCGGGACGATCGTCTTCGGGATCTTCAGCCACTTCTCCAGTGGCCCTTGATGACCGGTGCCCAATCCGATCGCGATCTGCGGCAGGTTCTGCAGGAAGAAATTGGTGAAATGCTCGACCGGTCATGAAGACGATCGCCTGCGGCCGGGACTCGGCCGCCTGCTGGCGCACCTTCGCCAGGCCGCCGAAGAATCGCTCGGCCTGATCGCGGTGGGGCGGATTCCTTGTCGGCACTCATCATCGGCGCGTGCGAGGCCGAATACGCCATCACGATGTCTGCCATCTGACGCTCCTCTTCTCGGTCTTGGGCGCCGCGGCTTCCAGCAGCGGGCGGTAATCGGCCTTCTTGTATCCGAGTGCGCGGCAGTAGCCGTTGATGATCACCGGATGGGTTCCCATCGCGTAGATGGCTCCGACGTCCTTGTTCACCAGCGCATCACGCTCGGCGTCGGTCAGGTCGTACCCGTCCGTGCTGATCTCCGGACGGCCTTGCGTTTTTGGGTCCTCCAGGACCCGCAAATAGTCGAACAGGCATTGCTGAACCTCGTACAGGCTCATTCCTCACCTCCCAGTGGGCGTTCAGTCATCGGGGCGCGTCCGGGGACAATTCGTCCGCCGTCCGGGTCCTCGAAACATCCAAACTGCGGGAAGAAATGCCTGCTCGCAAGCGGTGACGGGGCGCGTCGAGGGTTCTCCCGCACAGCGGAAGCCGACGCGCGCCGCACCGGTGGACTGCGGCCCAGCGCGGGCCTACCGGGACAGCTGCGAGGTGTCGATCCGCGGGTACTCCGGCCGCCACATGGCCTGGTGGACCTGTTCGACCGGATTGGTCAGCGGGACCCGGGCCAGACCCTCCTCCGCGGCCGTGGTGGCAACAGCGATCGCCACCGCGGCCGAGACGGTGCGCAGGTCCTTCATCGGCGGCAGCAGCGGTGCGCCCGGTCCGCCCGCGTCGGACAGCTGGGCGATCGCGTTGGCGGCCGCGGCGATCATCCGGCCGCTGATCCGGGCGGCCCTGGCCACGGTGACGCCGAGGCCCGAGGCCGGGGAAGATCAGCGCGTTGTTGGACTGCGCGATCTGGTAGGTCCGGTCGCCGTGAGTCACCGGATCGAACGGGCTGCCGGTCGCGGTGAGCACCCGGCCGTCGGTCCAGGCGATCAGGTCGGCGGGCAGCGCCTCGGCCTTCGAGGTCGGGTTGGACAGCGGCATGATGATCGGCCGTGCGGTGTGCGCGGCCATGTCCCTGACGATGGCCTCGGTGAACGCGCCGGCATGCGTGGAGGTGCCGATCAGGATCGTCGGGTGCACCCGGGAGACCACCTCGGCCAGACCGACCGGTCGCGCCGTCGGGCTGGTCGCCGCAGGCCGGCATCGGCGGCGTCGGACCAGCCGTCGATCTCGGTCCGGCGACGCGCGTAGGACTGCTGGAAGTCCAGCAGGTCGGTGGCGTCGTCGATCATCAGGCCGTCCTTGCCGATGGCGTAGAACCGGTCCGTGGCCTCCTGCGGCGAGAGTCCCTCGCGGATCATCTGGTCGCGCATCATGTCCGCGATCCCCAGCCCGGCGGTGCCCGCGCCGTAGATGACGACCCGCTGGTCGGCGATGCGCGACCCGGCGGCGCGGACCGCGGAGAACGCCGCGGCCAGCACCACCGCGGCGGTGCCCTGCATGTCGTCATTGAAGGTGCAGCAGGTGTTTTCGTATCTGGTGAGAATGCGCCGCGCGTTGGTGGCGCCGAAATCCTCCCAGTGCAGCATCGCGTTCGGGAACGCCGCGCCGGCCCCGGTCACGAAGGCGTCGATCAGGGCGTCGTACCGCTCATCCCGGACCCGCGCATGCCTTGCGCCCAGGTACATCTCGTCGGTGAGCAGGTTCAGGTTGTCGGTGCCCATGTCCAGCACCACCGGGAGCACACGGCGCGGGTGCACGCCGGCGGCCGCGGTGTAGACGGCGAGCTTGCCGATGGAGATCTCGATTCCGCCGATGCCCTGATCGCCGATGCCCAGCACGCCCTCGGAGTCGGTGACGACGATGAGATCGACGTCATCGGGGCCGAGACCCGTGTTGCGGAAAGCGGTCTCGACGTTCTCGGGCTGGTCGACCGACAGGAAGACGCCGCGCGGGCGGCGGTACTCGTGGCTGAACCGCTCGATCGCCTCGCCCACGGTCGGGGTGTAGACCACCGGCAGCATCTCGGAGATGTGCTCGGTGAGCAGCCGGTAGAACAGCACCTCGTTGCGGTCGCGCAGGTTGGCCAGGTACACCCACTTGCGCAGGTTGCTGGTCTGTTGCAGGTACTGGGCATAGACCCGGCGCAGCTGACCTTCCAGGGTGCTCACCCCGGTGGGCAGCAAACCGCTGAGCCCCAACGCTTCCCGCTCCTGCAGGGTGAAGGCGGTGCCCCGGTTGATGCTCGGCGAGGTCAGCACGGCGCTGCCCCTGGCGTTGATGTGCGCGGTGACCCCGTCGGCGGTCACCGTGAGTTCGTAGGGCCGCCAGGACGCCGGAGCCGCGGTCGTCGCGGGGACTCGGACAACGACTCGCGGTGTCGGGGCTATCGGTGTCGTGGCATCGGTCGGCCGACGGGTGCTGGTGGCGGCGGGGCTGACACGGGCGGGACGGTCGGCGCCGTTCTGGTTGGCGATCGTGGTGCTGCTCATGACGAGGGCCTTTCGTGGGCGGTAGGTCCTGTGAGTGCTGGAGATGGTCGGTCGGCGGTGGTGACAGGGCGGACATGCAGCGCCACGGCGGGCCGGGAGTGGCTCGCCGTGGCGCCCTGCACTGCTTGCTGTACTGGCCGGTGGTCGGCCGGCCGATCCTCGAGGCGACTCGATGAGCGTCCTCTCGATCATCGCCCCCGGGTCAAGACGGGCTCGATCGGAGAGTGCCTGGTCAGCGCTCAGTGCCTGTCAGTGCGAAGCCGCGTGTTCCTTGTAGGCCACGACGTCCTTGCGGTGCTCTGCGGCGGTGTGCTCGTCGAGCATGTCGGTGTCGTCGAAGGGGTCCTCGCCGGAGAACACCCGATCGGCCTGCGGGCGGTCGATCTCCTTGACCCAACCGGCGATCACCAGGGTGGCGACGGCGTTGCCGGAGAAGTTGGTCAGCGCGCGGGCCTCGGACATGAACCGGTCGACGGCGACGATCAGGCCGACACCGGGAACCAGGTCGGGGCGGTGCGAGGCGAGGCCGCCGCCCAGCGTGGCCAGGCCGGCGCCGGTGACGCCGGCGGCGCCCTTGGAGGCGACGATCATGAAGACCAGCAGGGACAGCTGCTCGCTCCAGGACAGCGGGGCGCCCATGGCGTTGGCGATGAACAGCGAGGCCATCGTCAGGTACATGGCGGTGCCGTCCAGGTTGAACGAGTAGCCGGTCGGCACCACGATGCCGACGACGGGCTTGGACACACCCAGGTGCTCCATCTTGGCGATCAGCCGGGGCAGCGCGGTCTCGGAGGAGGAGGTGGCGACGATCAGCAGGTACTCCTGGCGCAGGTAGTGCATCAGCTTGAAGATCGAGAACCCGGTGGTGACCTTCAGGATCGCGCCGAGGATGACGACGACGAAGACCGCACAGGTGGCGTAGAAGACGCCGACCAGCATGCCGAGCGAGGCGATGGCGGTCCAGCCGGCGTTGCCGACCACGCCGGCGATGGCGCCGAACGCACCGATCGGGGCCAGCCACATGATGCCGCCGAGGATCTTGAAGACCAGCCGCTGCAGCACGGTGATGAAGTTCAGCACCGGCTCGCCCTTGCTGCCCATGGCCTGCACGGCGAAGCCGACGATCAGCGCGACGAACAACGCCTGCAGCACCGAGCCCGCGGTCAGCGACGAGAACAGCGTGGTCGGGATGATGTCGATGATGAAGTTCCCGGAACCGGCCGCCTCTGGGACGGTGTAGCTGGCGCTGGCGGCGGCGGACTGCAGCCCGTCACCGGGGTGGATCAGGTTGCCGACCAAGAGGCCCAGGCCCAGCGCGAAGGTGGACATCACGATGAAGTACAGCAGGGCGTACCCGCCGACCTTGCCGACCTGCGAGGCCTTCCGGACCGAGCCGATGCCCAGCACGATGGTGCAGAAGATGATCGGGCCGATCATCATCTTGATCAGGTTGACGAACGCGGTGCCGATGATCGCCAGGCCGGCGGCGTCCTTGCCGAAGATCAGCCCGACGGCCGCGCCGGCGACCACCGCGACGATGACCGCGACGTAGAGCCAGTGGGTGCTGACCTTCTTGCGTTTCGGGGCCTCCGCGACTGTTCCTGATTGGCTCGGTGGACCTGGGTTGATGCTGGCCATCGTGTTCTCCTGCCTGGGGTGGGATCTGCTTCGATCTGTACGAAGACTCCCGTCCCGGCGCGGTTACGTCACTGATACGTACATAAGGAAAATGGCCGGGAAACTTGACCCGGTCGGAAGACCGTCATTTCTCGGCTTTTCTGCGGACTCGACGCGCGCATCTCTCGGTAGGGTCTGGTCACGGACGGCGATGCGGCGGTCCCCGGTCCCGCGGGAGGTGTCGCGGTGCGCACCCGAGTCGGTTCCAGCTGGTCGCTGGCCAGCCGGATCCTGCTGTTGCAGGCGGTGGTGCTGTTGGTCGTCGTCGGGTCCGCCCTGGTCGCGTTGCTGTGGGAGACCGACAGCGACACCGAGCGGGCCACCGCCGCGCGGGTCACCTCGATCGCCCAGTCGGTGGCTGCCGCACCGGACGTGATCCGTGCCGTCACCGCGAGTTATCCGGCGGGGCAGGAGATCTCGGTACCGTCGGCGGCGATGGAGCCGTACGCCGAGGCGGTCAGGACGCAGACCGGCGCGGACTTCGTGGTGGTCATGCGACCGGACGGGATCCGCTACACGCACCCCGATCGGACGCAGATCGGTCAGCAATACCGAGGTACCCGGGACGCGGCACTGGCCGGCGGCATCGGGGTCGAGACCTACACCGGCACGCTCGGGCCCTCGATGCGGGCGATCGTCCCGGTGACCTCGAACGGTCAGGTCGTCGCGCTGGTGTCGGTCGGCGTCACCGTCGACAACATCAATGCGGCCACCAAGGCGCGACTGGCCGTGCTGGCGCTCATCGTGCTCGGCGCCCTGGTGGTGGGGGTGATCGGTTCGCTGATCATCGCCAGGTGGGTGCGCCGCCAGACGCTGGGGATGGGCACCCGCGAATTGGCCAGGATGTTCACCTATTACGACGCGGTGCTGGCGTCGGTGCACGAGGGCATGGTGCTGCTGGACGGTGACGGCCGGATCGCCAGCGTCAACACCGAGGGCCGCCGACTGCTCGGGCTGACCGACGGGGCGATCGGTGCCAGTGCCGCGCAGGCCGGGTTGCCGACCCAGATCGCCGAACTGATCGACACCCCCGACGAACTCACCGACGAACTGGTGCTCTCCGACGACCGGGTGCTGCTGATCAGCCGCCGCCCGGTGCTCGTGCAGGGTCGCGTCGTCGGCGCTGTGATCACCCTGCGCGATCACACCGAACTGGAGGCGCTGAGCGGTGAACTCGATCGGGCGGAAGGCTTTTCGGACGCGTTGCGGGCGCAGGCGCACGAGTCGGCGAACCGGCTGCACACCGTCATCTCGTTGATCGAACTGGGTGAGACGGACCACGCGCTGACCTTCGCCGTCGGCGAATTGGAGACCGCGCAGGCGCTGGCCGACCGGGTGCTGGAGGGCGTCGGCAACCGGGCGGTGGCCGCGTTGCTGCTGGCGAAGTCCGCGCAGGCCGCCGAACGCGGCATCGAGTTGACCATCGGCGCCGGGTCGGTACTGCCCGAGGACCTGGCGCCGGACTACGAACTGGTGACGATCCTGGGCAACCTGGTCGACAACGCGTTCGAGGTGCTGACCGCGCAGCCCGCCGACCGGCCGCGGCGGGTGGAGGTGGCCAGCGCACTGGCCGACGGGGGAGTGCGGATCACCGTCACCGACACCGGACCCGGGCTGACCGTCGAGCAGGCCGGGTCGGTGTTCGCCCGCGGCTGGTCGACGAAGACGGCGCGGGGCCCGGCCGGGGACCGCGGCCTCGGGCTCGCGCTGGTCGCGCAGGCGGTCAACCGGTGCGGCGGCACGGTGCTGGCCGAGCCCGGACCGGGCGCGCGGTTCGTGGTGTGGCTGCCGATGCACCGGGCCCGGCCCGACGAGAACCCCTCCGCGCGTCAGCGATCCCGCCGGCGCCGCGGTTGCCGCCACGACAGCAGGCCCGTCATGATCAGCGTGCTGGTCGTCGAGGACGAACCGATCGCGGCCCGCGCGCACCGCGCCTACGTGGAGCGCGTCACCGGGTTCAGCGTCGCCGGCGTCGCCCACTCCCGGATGGAGGCCGAGCGCGAACTGGGCAAGGGCGGAATCGACCTGGTGCTGCTGGACCTGCACCTGCCGGACGGCAGCGGCCTCGACCTGTTCCGCCGGATCCGCGCGGCCGGGTCGACCGTCGACGTGATGATCGTGTCCTCCGCGCGGGACGCGGACATCGTCCGCAAGGCGGTGGCGCAGGGCGCCGTGCAGTACGTCATCAAGCCGTTCGCCTTCGCCGCGCTGCGCGACCGGCTGCTCGCCTACCAGGAGTTCCGGGAGCAGTTCCACGACGAATCCCCCGGCGACACCGACGTGGATCAGGCCGCGGTGGACCGGGCGCTGGCGCTGCTGCGCTCACCGGCGGGCGGCTCGCTGCCCAAGGGCATGACGAAGGAGACGCTGGCGATCGTGGTCGGCGCGCTGCGCGAGATGGGGGAGGCGTCGGCCGGCCAGATCGGTGATTTCCTCGGCGTCTCCCGGATCACCGCCCGCCGCTATCTCGAGCATCTCGCGGACACCGGCGCGGCGGAACGGACATTGCGCTACGGACAGGTCGGCAGACCGGAGACGCAGTACGGGCTGCGGCGGCAGGGGTGATCAGCCGGTCGGTCAGCGTGCGGTAGGAATGGTCTCCATGAGTGACCCCCAGGCTGATCGAACCCAGGCTGATCGAAACCACCTGGATCGAACCCGTGATCAGCAGACCGCGGGCCCGGACCGGAGCGCCGCCGAGGACGAGGTCGTCCAGCTGTGCAGCGAGCTGATCCGGATCGACTCGGTGAACACCGGCGACCCGGACACCATCGGTGACGGGGAGGCCAGGGCGGCCCGGTACATCCAGGCCAAGCTCGACGAGGTCGGGTACGAGACCGTCGTACCTGGAGGCGGCTCCCGGTCGCGGCAACGTGATCTGCCGGCTGGCCGGCGCCGATCCGCGGCGCGGCGCACTGCTGATCCACGGGCACGTGGACGTGGTGCCGGCGCACGCCCCGGAGTGGACGGTCGATCCGTTCTCCGGCGCCGTGCAGGACGGGTACGTCTGGGGCCGCGGCGCGGTGGACATGAAGGACATGGTGGCCATGACGGTCGCCGTGGCCAGGGAGTTCAAACGCACCGGGTACGTGCCGCCGCGGGACCTGATCTTCGCGTTCATGTCCGACGAGGAGGCCGGTGGCGCGTGGGGGGCGCATTGGCTGGTCGAGCACCATCCCGAATTGTTCGCCGACGCCACCGAGGCCATCTCCGAGGTCGGCGGTTTCTCCATCCCGCTGGACGACCAGCGGCGTGCGTACCTGGTCGCGGCGGCCGAGAAGGGCGTCGCCTGGGCCACTCTCACGGCGTCGGGCCGCGCCGGGCACGGGTCGATGGTGAACGAGGACAACGCCGTCACCCGGGTCGCGGAGGCGGTGGCCAGGCTGGGCGCGCACGAGTTCCCGCTGACCCACACCCCGACGGTCGACGCGCTGTTCGCTGCCGTGCACGAGCTCACCGGGCTGGAATTCCCCGAGGACGACCTGGAAGGCGCGGTCCGCAAGATCGGTCCGATCTCCCGGATCGTCAACGCGACGCTGCGCAACACCGCGAACCCCACCATGCTCAAGGCCGGGTACAAGGCGAACGTCATCCCGTCCACCGCCGAGGCCACCGTGGACTGCCGGGTGCTGCCCGGGCTCGGAGGAGCACTTCCGGGAGGAGGTCGCGGAGATCGTCGGCGACGGCGTGGAGATCGACTGGGTGTGGATCCCGCCGCTGGAGTTCCCGTTCGAGGGCGACCTGGTGGAGGCCATGAAAGCGGCGCTGGAGGCGGAGGACCCGGACGCGCGCGCGGTGCCGTACATGCTGTCCGGCGGCACCGACAACAAGGCGTTCCACAAGCTGGGCATCGTCGGCTACGGCTTCGCCCCGCTGCGGTTGCCGGCCGACCTGGATTTCACCGCGCTGTTCCACGGGGTGGACGAGCGGGTGCCGATCGACGCGCTGACGTTCGGCACCAGGGTGCTCGACCGGTTCCTGCGGACCTGCTGACGGGCTGTTCCCCGGGGCCGGCGAGTCAGGCGGTCGGGATCACCTGGCGCACCAACGCCGTCGTCACCGCCGCGAGGGCGACGACCACCAGGAACGGCCACCGCCGCCAGACCGCAACCGCGGCGACCGCCAACCCGGCAACGCGGGCGTCGATCACCAGGCTCTTGCCCTCCGAGAAGGTCTGCACCGCAATCAATGCGGCCAGCAGCACCACCGGGAGCAGGGCCGCGATGCGGTGCACCGCGGGGCGCTCCAACACGCTCTTGGGCACCGACAGGCCGGCCAGCTTGAGCAGGTAGCAGCCGAGGCAGCCGACCGCGATGCCGATCCAGACGGTCATGACGGGTCCGGGCTGGGCTGGTCGTCCGGCTCGCCGTAATCGGTTCTTTCGCCGGGCCGTGGCGGCGTTGACTTCCGCGGGATGAGGCCGGCGACCACGCCGACCAGGCCGGCCAGCAGCACCGGCACGCCGACCGGGACCAGCGGCACCGCGAGCAGCGCGACCAGCGCCGCGACCAGCGCGAGCACCCACAGTTCGCGGCCGCGCAACCGCGGCGCCAGCAATGCCAGGAACGCCGCCGGGGCGGCCGCGTCCAACCCGAGTGCCCGCGGTTCGGACAGCCAGGACGCGCCGACCACGCCGACCAGGGTGCCCAGGTTCCACAACGTGAACACCCCGAGGCCGGTGGCGTAGAAGCCCAGCCGTGCGGCGCGGTCGGTGTCCCGGCCGATCGACATCGCGGTCGACTCGTCGATGACGAGCTGCGCGGCGCCCCACCGGCGCAGCCCGCTGACCCGCAGGATCTCCGCCAGCCGCAGCCCGTACAGCGCGTTCCGGGCGCCCAGCATGATCGCCGTGGCCGCCCCGGCCAGCGGTGCGCCGCCGCCGGCGATCACCGCGATCAGCCCGAACTGGCTGGCGCCGGTGAACATCAGCAGGGACAACGCCATGGTCTGCCAGATGTTCAGCCCGCCGGCCAGCGCGATGGCGCCGAACGAGATGCCGTACGCGCCAGTGGCAATGGCCACACCCATCGAGTCACGCAGCACCTGGCTGCGGGTCAGCCGCCAGTCGAGCTCCGTTTCGGGTTGCTGCCGTCCGGTGCGGCGCTGTCCGGGCTCGAGCCCTCGCCGCCCGGGACGGACGTCACCGCGTCCTCGCTGCGTGTGTGAACGCGGACGCCGCGGGGAGCGCCCCGCTCAGGGCGTCAGGTCGGGCAGCAAACCGGGGGAGCGGCGGCGGCGCAGCCAGACCCGGCGGCTGCCGTCCGGGAACCGCAGCACCCTGGCCAGTTCCCAGCCGGCGAACTCGGCGCGGACGGCCAGCATGGTCGCCGCGGCCGCCCGGGACACCGTCGCGTCGATCCGCAGGGGCCGGTAGTCGAACTCGTCGGGAGGATGTCCGGTCGGCGCCCACGACGGCGGGCTGCCCGGACCGCTGCCGGCCCCGGACGATGGATCGACCATGGACGGTTGTGCGCTGATCGCCCATCACCTCCGCTGAGTCGGGCAGGAAAACCGCCGAGCACGAAACAACCTTGCAACGAGTGTGCCTGCTCAGCGCCGGGTGTGCCGCATCCGCGCCGGTATCGGGGCGGTCGGTGATGCCGTTTCGGCGGCTGTCCAACGGCGTGCTCGGCGGGCCGGTCATGAGGTCGGCACGGGCGTCACGGATGCCCGCAGCAGGGCTTCCAGGCGTGTCCGGCGGGGCAGCGAGCCGATTTGCCGCACCGCGTGCGCGAGTTGCGGGCCGGCCGCGTGCACCACCGTCAGGTGCCGGCGTGCCCTGGTCAGCGCGGTGTAGACCAGCGGTCTACTGAGCATCGAACCGGCTTCCGGGGGCATCACCGCGACCACCGCCTCCCACTCCGAGCCCTGCGCGCGGTGCACGGTGATCGCCCAGCCGTGCAGCAGGTCGGCCAGTGATTTCCCGCTGATCTCCGACTCCCCGCCGGTGAACGCGACCCGCAGCGAGTTGTCGCCGGTCGAGACGACGGTGCCGACCTCGCCGTTGGCGTACCCGGTGGGCTCGGCGTCCAGGTGATTGGCGGTGGCGACGACCCGGTCGCCGACGTCGAACCCCCGCACGGTCCCGGTGCCCGGGTTGAGAACGGCCTTGAGCGCGCGGTTCAGCGCCTGGGTGCCGGCCGCGCCGCGGTGCACCGGCGTCACGACCTGGATCTGGTCGCCGCTGCTGGAAAACACTCGCGGGATCGAGTCGGTGACCACCTGAACGACCCGTCGGGCCGCCTCCTCCGATCCGCGGGCGGGCACCACCACCACCTCGTGGGTGGGGTCGTCGACCGCGAGCAGCTCGCCGGCCCGGACGGCGGTGGCCAGCCGGGCGATGGTGCCGCCCTCGGTCTGCCGGTAGAGGGTGCGCAACTCCGTCACCGGCACGGTGCCGCTGTCGATCAGGTCGCCGAGCACCCGGCCGGGGCCGATCGACGGCAGCTGGGCCGGGTCGCCGACGATCACCAGGTGGGTGCCGTCCTTCAAGGCGGAGACCAGCGCCGCTGCTAGTTCAACGTCCAGCATGGACGCCTCGTCGACCACCACCAGGTCGGCCTCGATCTGGTTGTCGGCGTCGTGCTCGAACACCGAGGCCCGCGATCCAGAGTCGGACACCGGGCGGGCGCCCAGCAGCCGGTGAATCGTGGTGGCGTTGCTGCCGGCCAGCTCCTCCAGCCGCTTGGCCGCGCGCCCGGTCGGCGCCGCCAGCGCGATCGACGCCTGGACCTTGCTGCACAGCGCGACGATCGCCGAGATGGTCCGACTCTTGCCCGTCCCAGGTCCGCCGGTCAGCAGGCTGACCCCGTGCGCGGCGGCCAGTCCGACCGCGCCCGCCTGCACCGCGTCCAACCCCTCGCCGCTGGTTTCGGACGCGAGCCCGGACAGCACGCCCTTGATCGCCCGGTCGCCGGCCAGCGACGATGCCGAGTCGATGAGCCGGGCCAGGTGGGTGGCGATCGAGGACTCCGCGTCGGCCAGCGCCTTCGGGCTCACCCACGGCTCGTTCGACGCGGTCGGACCCGTCGGATCGGTGACCGACACGATGGTGCCGGCGCTGATCGCGGCGTCCAACGCACTGCGGGCGTCCACCCCGAAAGGGCGAAGCGCGCCCGCGACCATGCTCTCGGGGGCGGCGGTGTGCCCGTCCCGGGCGAACCTGGCCAGCGTCCAGGCCACCAGCGCCCGGCCGCGGCGTGGGTCGTCACGGCGGACGTCGGGATCGATGGAACGGGCCAGCCGGTCGGCCTGCGCGACGGTCGCGTCCGGGAGCAGCAGCAGCCGCCACGGGTCGGTGCGGAGCGCCTGGGCGGCGTCCGCGGCATCGAGGGAGTCGGTCAACCGCAACGCCCACCGGGCCGGGATCTCCTGGGGGACAAGGAGTTCCGCGAGTTCGTAGAGGTGGCCGGAGCCGACGAAGCTGTTCATCAGCCGGTTCGCCCTGCGGTCGGTCATCCGGGGGAGCGAGGCGAGTTTCCCGGCGGTGACGTCGGCCGGGCCGGTGATCCCCGCCTGCGCCAGCTGGCCCGCGACGGCCGGCCCGACCCCGGGCCACAGGCCGGCGGCGCAGAACTCGGCGAAGACCTCGGGCACGCTGGGACCCTACCCGCGCCCCACCCGGATCACCCCCACCCGGCGCCGGAGGGGGCGGGGTCAGGCGGGGGGTGGGTCCGGGGTGGGGTCCGGGGAGCCGCTGACGTCGTCGAGGGCGGCGCGGATCTCGGCGGGCAGGGTGAGCTCGTCGGCGGCCAGCGAGCCCAGCAGCTGTGCTCGGTCGCGGGCGCCGATCACCACGCTGGACACGCCGGGGCGGTCGCGGACCCAGGCACAGGCCACCGCCAGCGGTGACGTGCCCAGTCCATCGGCGGCGGTGGCGACGGCCTCGACGACGCGCGCGGCGTGCTCGGTCCGGTGCCGGCCGACGTACCGGGTGAAATGCGGTGACGCGCCGCGGGAATCCGCCGGGGTGCCGTGCCGGTACTTGCCGGTCAGCACGCCGCGGCCCAGCGGCGCCCAGGCCAGCAGGCCGAGGCCGTGCACGGCGGCCGCCGGCAGCACCGAATCCTCCGGCTCGCGCTCGACCAACGAGTACTCCGCCTCCACGGACACCAGCGGGACCGGCACGCCGAACGCGCGCAGCCCGCCGGCGATGGTGGCGACCTGCCAACCGGTCATTCCCGACACCCCGACATAACGGGCGCGACCGGAATCCACGGCGGTCCGCAGCGCCGAGCAGGTCTCCTCGTACAGCACCGACGTGTCGAACCCGTGCACCTGCCAGAGGTCGACATGATCGGTACCGAGCCGGGTCAGCGAGAGATCCAGTGCCGCGAGCAACTTCCCGCGACCGCCGCCGACCCCCACCGTGGTGGTGGCCAGCACCACCGACGAGCGCGGCACCACGTCGGGCACCAGGGTGCCGAGGATCGATTCGGCGTCCCCGTCGCCGTAGATGTTGGCGGTGTCGATCAGGGTGCCGCCGGCCCCGACGAACGCCTCCAACTGCGCCGCGGCATCGTCCGCGCCGGTGTCGCGACCCCAGGTCATGGTGCCGAGGGCCAGCCTGGACACCTCGAGCCCACTTCGTCCGACGCGGCGCGAATCCATGGCGCCAACCTATCCACCGGACGCGGCGCGTCCGGTGACGGGGCGCGCCGCGGGTACCGTGTTCACGCGGGGAGCCGACGGCACTGGGCCGATCGAGGGCCGATTCTCTCGGCGCCGGGCCGCTGGAACAAGGGGTGCCTGAACGTGCCACACCGTGTGCGTCTCGGCCTGAACCTGGGGTACGTCACCTCGGCGGCCGAACTGCTGGAGAACCTGACGCTGGCCGAAGCCGCCGAGAAGCTCGGCTACGACGCGGTGTGGGCGGCCGAGGCGTACGGCTCCGACGCGGTGAGCGTGCTGGCCGCGGTGGCGGCACGGACCACCCGGATCGGCATCGGGTCCGCGGTGCTGCAGATCCCCGGCCGCACGCCGGCGATGACCGCGATGACGGCCGCCACCCTGGACGCGCTGTCCGGCGGGCGGTTCCGGCTCGGCCTTGGCGTCTCGGGTCCGCAGGTCTCCGAGGGCTGGCACGGCGTGCGGTTCGCCGATCCCGTCGGCCGGACCCGGGAGTACGTCCAGATCGTTCAGCAGGCGCTGCATCGACACCGGGTGACCGCCGGTGGCGAGCACTTCACGCTGCCCCTGCCGGAAGGGCCGGGCAAGTCCCTGGTGCTCTCGCTGCAGCCCGTCCGCGCCGACGTACCCGTCTACCTGGCCGCGCTCGGGCCGCGGAACCTGCAACTGACCGGAGAGATCGCCGACGGCTGGCTGGCGATCTTCTTCGACCCCGAGTCCGCCGCCGAGTCGATCGCGAAGATCCACTCGGCCGCGGTGGGCGTCGGCCGGGATCCGGGCCTCATCGACATCAGCGCCCAGGTACCGGTCTCGGTCGCCGCCGATCCGCAGCGGGCCGCCGATCGGGTGCGCGGCCACGCGGCGCTGTACATCGGCGGCATGGGATCGAAGAAGACGAACTTCTACCACCGCATCGCCTCCGGGATGGGCTACGAGCAGGAGGCCGACGAGGTGCAACGACGGTTCCTGTCCCGCGACTACGCCGGTGCGGCCGCCGCCGTACCTTTCGAGTTCCTGGACCGCACCTGCCTGCTCGGTGACGTCGACCGGATCGCCGATCGCCTGGCCCGGCTCGCCGACGGGGGTGTGACCAGCGTGAACGTCAACTGCTTCGACGCCACCCTGGACGAACGGATCGGCACCCTGCGGACCGTCGTCGAGGCGGCCGAGAAGGCGGGCGTGGCGGCATGACGATCCTGCAGGCGATCATCCTTGGCATCGTCGAGGGGCTGACGGAGTTCCTCCCGATCTCCTCGACCGGGCACCTGACCATCGCGGCCAAGATGATGGGGCTGTCCATCGACGACCCGTCAATCACGGCGTTCACCGCGGTCATCCAGGTCGGCGCCATCGTCGCGGTGATCATCTACTTCTGGACCGAGATCGTGGTGCTGGTCCGCGCCTGGTTCCGCGGGCTGTTCAACGCCGACCGCCGTACCGACCCCGATTACCGATTGGCCTGGTTGGTGATCATCGGGTCGCTGCCGATCGTGGTGGTCGGATTTCTCGCCAGGGACATCGTTTCCGGTCCCTTGCGCAGCCTGTGGGTGGTGGCGTTCGCGCTGATCGTCTGGGGCGGCGTGATGCTGCTGGCGGAGGCGGTCGCCAAGCAGGACCGCGGCGAGCGGGACCTCAACCTGGCCGACGCGCTGATCATCGGGTTCGCCCAGTGCCTGGCGCTGATCCCCGGCGTCTCCCGCTCCGGCGCGACCATCTCGGTTGGCCTGATGCGCGGCCTGGACCGGGTGACGGCGACCCGGCTCGCGTTCCTGCTGGGCATTCCCGCGCTGTTGGGTGCCGGCGTGTACGAACTGCCGTCCGCACTGAAGACCGGCGGCGTCGGCGCTCTCCCGACCCTGGTCGGCACGATCGTGTCCTTCGTGGTCGCGTACGCCTCGATCGCCTGGCTGCTGCGCTACGTCGCAGGACACACCATCAGGATCTTCGTCTGGTACCGCTGGGCGCTGGCGGCGGCGATCATCGTCGCGCTGAGCACCGGCGCGCTGGCGGCGACATGACCACCCCCGATGCGCCCGAGGCAGGCCAACCCACAGTCAAGGCCGCCACGTCCGGGACGACGGCCCCCGTGACAGCACCGGCCGCGAACGGCTCCCCGTCACCGGGACCGGCCTCCCCGTCACCGGGACCAACCGTCCGCAGGACCGCCCGGAGCCCCGCTCCTGGGTGACCACGGTGATCCTGCTGCGGCACGGCCGGTCCACCGCCAACACCTCGGGCGTGCTGGCCGGCCGGACCCCGGGCATCAACCTCGACGACACCGGCCAGTCGCAGGCCACCGGGATCGCCGACCGGCTGGCCGACGTCCCCATCGATCGCATCGTTTCCTCGCCGCTCGAGCGCTGCCAGCAGACGCTCGCCCCGCTGGCGGCGGCCAAGGGCCTGACCGTGGAGGTCGACGACCGGCTCGCCGAGGTCGACTACGGCGATTGGGCCGGCCGCCCGTTGCGTGAACTGGCCACCGAGCCGCTCTGGCGGACGGTGCAGCATCACGCGTCGGCGACGGTCTTCCCCGGCGGCGAATCGCTGGCCGCGGTGTCGGCACGCGCGGTCGAGGCGGTCCGGGCCCTGGTGGTGCCACCTCCAGAGAATCCTCCAGAGAATCCACAGCGACCCGTCCAGCCGGCCCAGCAGGACGGATCGGACGGATCGGACACATCGAACGCTCCCGACAAGTCCGCCGGTGACGCACCCGACGCGGCGCCACAGGGCCCCATCGCCCGCACGGTGCTGGTCTGTTCGCACGGCGACGTGATCAAGGCACTGCTCGCCGACGCTCTGGGCTTGCACCTGGATTCGTTCCAGCGCATCGTGGTGGCGCCGGCGTCGTTGTCGGTGATCCGGTACACCCCGTTGCGACCGTTCGTCGAGCGCATCAACGACACCGGTGAGCTGCGATCACTGGGTTCCCACCCGGTGCCGCGGTTGCGTGAAGATCGACCTGACGACCGACCCGGCGATGATCCACAACCGGACGCTGCCTCGGAGGCAGTGCCCGGCGGCGTCACCCGCTGACCGCTCCGCGATCGTGCCCGTCACGGAGCCGCTCGACTGCGCCCTGTCCAGACCCGGTGGCCTAAGCTCGGAGGTGCCATGCCACGCCAGGTCCACGTCTTCCGATCACCCGAGAGGTTCCTTGCCGGGACCATCGGGCAGCCCGGCGAACGCGAGTTCTTCCTCCAGGTTGTCGACGGGCGCAGGGTGCTGTCGGTGGCCTGCGAGAAGCAACAGGTCGCGGTGCTGGCGGACCGACTCGGATCGCTGATCACCGAGGTGGCCAGGCGGTTCGGCGCGCAGGCGGAGAGCGATGCCCACCCCGAGCGCGGTGACCTGACATTGGCCACGCCGGTGGACGCCGAATTCCGGGTCGGCACCATGGGACTGGCCTGGGACGGCGAAGGCTCCCAGGTGATCGTCGAACTGCTCGCCCTGTCCGAGGAGGACGTCGGCGAGGAGGTCGTGCTGGAGGACCGGGAGGACGGCCCGGACGCGCTACGGGTGTTCATGTCGCTGGCCGAGGCCAGGGATTTCGCCAAGCACGCGGAGCGGGTGGTGGCGGCGGGGCGCCCACCCTGCCCGTTGTGCAACAACCCGCTGGACGCAGATGGTCACATCTGCCCGCGGCTGAACGGCTATCACCGCGGTGCCCTCGGCTGAGCCGGCCTCGACCGGCTCGAGCAGATCCGCCGACACGAACGCACCCGACCCCAGCGCCCCCGCCGCCGGACCCCCTGTCGATTCCGGGAGTGAGTACCCCGCTGACACCGCCCCCGCGGACGACGCCGCAACGATCGACGCCGTCACCGCGGAGGTGCTGGCCACCGGGGAGATCACCATCACCGGGCGGCTCACCGACGCCTCGAACGTCACCCTGCTCGCCGAGGCATCCGCCGACGGGCTGACGGTGCCCTGCATCTACAAGCCGGTCCGCGGCGAACGGCCACTGTGGGACTTCCCGGACGGCACGCTGGCCGACCGGGAGCGCGCCGCCTACCTGGTCTCCCGCGCCGCGGGCTGGGACTGCGTGCCGCTGACGGTGCTCCGCCCCGGCCCGTTCGGGCCGGGCATGGTGCAGCGCTGGATCGAGGACGCCAACCCCGACGAGGCCGTCGACCTGGTGCGGATCGCGGAGGTCCCGACGGGCTGGCTGCCGGTGCTGCGCGCGGTGGACGAGGACGGATCGCCGGTGGCGCTGGTACACGCCGACCGCCCGCGCTGGCCACGCTGGCCGGCTTCGACCTGGTGGTGAACAACGCCGACCGCAAGGGCTCGCATGTGCTGCCGCTGCCCGACGGTCGGGTGCTCGGCGTCGACCACGGGCTGTGCTTTCACTCCGACGACAAGCTGCGGACCATCCTGTGGGGCTGGGCGGGCCGCCCGCTGCCGGCCACCGTCGTCGCGGGGGTTGCGGTGCTGCTCACCGGCCTGGACGCCGACCTCGGCGAGGAACTCGCCGACCTGCTCACCGGGACCGAGATCGCCGTGCTGCGGGAGCGGTTGGAATCGCTGGCCGACGACCCGACCTTCCCCCGTCCGCCCAGTCACCGCACGCCGATTCCGTGGCCGCCGCTGTGACCCTCCGTGCCGCCGGCGGTCAGCTGGCCGGTGCGCTCCGGGGCTCGACCAGGGCGATGACCAGGGCTGTCGGCGCCGCCACCCTCGACCTTTCGAGCGGGGTCGCCAGGGCGGGCGAGGCCGCCCACGCCGCGGTTACCGGGCAGCGGATCGGACCGGCCACGCTGCGCGTTCGGGTGGTCATCCTGTCGGACGAACACGGCCACCCGTTGACCACCGCGGACCGGCTGACCAGCTCGATCGACCGGGCCGACGCGGTGCTGACCGGGGGCGCCGGCATCCGCGTCCGGCTCACCGACGTGCAGGTGGAACCCGAACCGGCGCCGCCGCACGCGCTGGACCCGCACGCCAACCGCCGGCTGCTGCTCGACGACGTGCTGGGCCACACCGCGTTCTACCGCCGGGTGTCCGCCACGGCACCCCTGCCGGGGGTGACGATCGGCGTTCCCATCACGGTGATCGTGGTCAGGACCATCGCCGGCCGGGTGACGGGCTGCTCGCTGGGCATCAGCGCCGACTGGGTCGTTGCGCAGGCCTCGTTGTTCGACCCGGCGCAACCGCACAGCTATGACGACACCGTGCTGGTGCACGAACTGGGCCACGCGCTGAATCTGCCGCACCACCCGGACCGCGCCAACATCATGTTCCCGGCGTCGTCGCCGCCGTCGGACCTGCGCGGCACCGGACTGCGCGGCTGGCAGGCGGCGCTGCTGAACGCCAACCGGCACGTCATCCCCGGTGTGCCGGACTGAGCGGTCCCGATCAGCGACCGACGACGTTTAGGGTGGACCGGTGCAGTCCTGGGCCTCACCTCACGTCCCGTCGTTGCCTGGCACGTCCGGGCCGCTCTGGCTGTACGACTCGGCCACCGACATGGTCCGGCCGACCACGCCGGGGCAGACCGCCACCATCTACGTCTGCGGCATCACGCCGTACGACGCAACACATCTCGGCCACGCGGCCACCTACCTCGCCTTCGATCTGGTGCAGCGGGTGTGGCTGGACGGCGGTCGCGGCGTGCACTACGTGCAGAACATCACCGACATCGACGACCCGCTGCTGGAACGGGCGGAACGGGACGGCGTTGACTGGCGCGACCTCGCCGACAGCCAGATCCAGCTGTTCCGCGAGGACATGGCGGCGCTGCGCGTCCTTGCCCCGCGGGACTACATCGGCGCGGTCGAGGCCATGGACGAGGTTTCCAGCGCCGTCGCCCGGCTGCTAGAAATGGGCGCGGCCTACCGGGTCGAGGACGCCGAGCATCCCGACGTGTACTTCGACGTGGCTACCGCCCCCAAATTCGGCTACGAGTCGCGGTACGACCTGTCGACCATGCTGGCGTTGGCCGCGGAACGCGGCGGCGATCCGGAGCGGCCGGGGAAGCGCAACGCGCTCGACCCGCTGCTGTGGCGGATGGCCCGCGAGGGCGAACCCTCGTGGGAGTCCCCGATGGGGCTCGGCCGGCCAGGCTGGCACATCGAATGCTCGGCGATCGCCGGCAACCGGCTCGGCCCGAGCATCGACGTGCAGGGCGGCGGCAGCGACTTGATCTTCCCGCACCACGAGTGCTCGGCCGCGCACAGCGAGGTGCTGACCGGGGTGGTGCCCTTCGCCCGGCACTACACGCATGCGGCGATGATCGCGCTGGACGGCGAGAAGATGTCGAAGTCCCGCGGCAACCTGGTGTTCGTCTCCCGGCTGCGCCGGGACGGCGTCGACCCGATGGCGGTCCGGCTGGCGCTGCTGTCCGGGCACTACCGGGAGAACCGGGAGTGGACCGACGCGCTGCTGGACCGGGCGGTGCAGCGGCTCGCCAGCTGGCGCGCGGCGGCCGGACGCGAGGGCGCCGGCGCGGACTCCGGATCGGCGCAGGTGCTGCACGATCTCCGCTCGGCCTTGACCGACGATCTGGACACGCCCACCGCGATCGCGGTCCTCGATCGCTGGGCGGCCGACGGCTCGCTGCCCGGCGCGGTGGTCGCGGATGCCGTCGATGCACTGCTCGGTATCTCGCTGCGGAGTGATCCACCGCGCCGGTGACGGACCACCGACCTGGGCCGGGACGCCTCAGGTCCGCGGCCGGACTGCGTCGTCGCTCCCAACAGGCCGGGTCGGTGTTCGCGGTGAAAGATGCGGCGGCGGAACACGTGTCGCCGTGATCTTCGCGACAGCCTTTACGCACCATCAGCAGCCGTGTTGACCTATTTGTCCCTCGCTGTCCAGATAGGCTCTACCCATGGTGGGGGAATGGCCGGAGACCCGCGCGAGCGCTGAGGACAGCCGGCAATCGTTCCGCCCGGACATCCAGGGCCTGCGGGCGGTCGCGGTGGGATTGGTGGTCCTGAGCCACGCCCACATTCCCGGGTTCACCGGCGGTTTTGTCGGCGTCGATGTCTTCTTCGTCATCTCCGGGTTCCTCATCACCGGGTTGTTGCTCGGCGACACCGCCGCCGGCAAGGTGGGCTTCGCGACCTTCTACTCGCGCCGCGCCCTGCGCATCCTGCCCGCCGCCACCCTGGTGATCGTGGCCACCGCGGTCGCGTCGCTGCTGATCCTGAATCCCCTGCGTGGCAAGGCGGTGCTGCTGGACAGCGTGTGGGCCAGCCTGTTCGCGGCGAACGTGAAGTTCAGCCAGGACGGTACCGACTACTTCAGCGACGCCGCGGTGTCGCCCTTGCAACATTTCTGGTCGTTGGCCGTGGAAGAGCAGTTCTATCTCGTCTGGCCGGCGATGCTCGCCCTGACCGTCTTCGGCGTTCCGGCGCTGCTGCGCCGGTTGGGGCTGACCCGACGGCCGTCGACCCCGGCCCCGGTGCCCAGGGTGCGGATCGCGGTGATCCTGGTCGCGGTGGGGCTGCTGTCGTTCATCGGGTCCGTGCGGGACACGGCACTGGAGCCGACGGCTGCCTACTTCTCCACCGTCGACCGGGCATGGGAGCTGATCGCCGGCGCGCTGTTGGCGATCAGCCTGCCGCTGCTCGGCCGGCTCCCCGAGGCTGTCCGCTCCGTGCTGACCTGGGCCGGGATCGCCGGGATGGCCATCGCAGCGGTGCTCTTCAACGCCGCCACGCCGTTTCCCGGGTCGGCCGCGCTGCTGCCGGTGCTCGCCGCGTGCGCCGTGCTGGTCGGTGGCATCGGCAGCCCGCGGTGGGGAGCGCATCACCTCCTCGGGCGTCGGCCGATGCGATTCGTCGGTGACATCTCGTACTCGCTGTACCTGTGGCACTGGCCCCTGCTGATCCTGGCCGCCGCCTACGCCGGACACGAGCTCGGTGCGCCACAGGCCATGCTGGTGGTGTGCCTGGCCGTGCTGCTGTCGTCGGTCTCCTACCGGTGGGTGGAAAATCCACTCCGGCATTCGCGTCGCCGGTGGGGTAAGAAGCCCTACGGCCCGTTGCTGCTGTGGCCCGTCACGGTCGGGGCTGTGGTGCTGCTCGCGGTCATCGGCCAATCGACCGGACCTACGGTGGTCAGCACGCCATCCGTCTACACCGCTGGGTCCGCCGACCCGACATCCGCGGCGGCGTCTGGGGCGGCGTCGGCCACCACTGGCTCGGACGCGCCCGGCCCCGGCGAAGTGCAGGCATCGGTGATGGCCGCGGCGGCGTCCGACCCGATCCCAGCGGACCTGCAACCGCCCCTCGACGGGATCCTGCAGGACCGCACCGACATCGGCGACTGCAGCGGCTACCAGAAGACCGAGAGCAAGATCTGCCAGTTCGGCGACCCGCACGGAACCAAGACCGTGGTGCTGTTCGGGAACAGCCACGCGGTGGCATGGCTGCCCGCGCTCGAACGGGTGGCCAAGGCTGCCGGTTGGCAACTCTTCCCGGTGGTGAAGGAGGCCTGCGACTATCCCCTCTATCTCACCGGCGATCCGAGCAACCAGTGCACGGCCTGGTACGACTGGGCCAAGCCGCAGATCGCCGCCCTGCATCCGGACCTGATCGTGCTGAACGGGTACAACGCCGATGACGGCTGGCAGTCCGCCTTGCAACAGGTGACGACGGAGCTCAAGGCCATGGGGAAGCAGGCGCTGATGCTGTCCGACCCGGCCGGAGAGATCAACCCCTTCGACTGCCTGCAGGAGAAGAACGCGACCCTGCAGACCTGCGTGTTCCCCGACCCGCCGGACAAGCTCGAGGCGACCCGCACCGAGCAGAAGATCGCGGCCGACGCCGGGGCGGAGTTCGTCGATGTCGATTCCTGGTTCTGCTTCCAGGACAGCTGCCCCAGCGTGATCGGGAACCGGGTGGTGTACGCCAACGTCGGCCACGTCTCGATCACGTACTCGGAGCACCTCGCGCCACTGCTCGACCAGCAGCTCCACCTGCAGACCCGCTGAGCCGGAGCCGGCGGGTCCGTCGTGGACAGCCGGCGGCGTCAGCGGCGGAGTCCGGCGTCAGCGGCGGCCTTCGCCGGGCCGCGGGCCGCGCCGGCGCAGGTAGCGCTCGAACTCGGCGGCGATCGACTCACCCGACGCGGGCTGCAGCGGCTCGTCCGCCTCCTCGCGTTCCTCCAGCGCCCGGATGTACTCGGAGATCTCCTCGTCCTCGGCGGCGATCTGGGAGACCTCGGCCTCCCACTCGTCGGCCTGCTGCGGCAGCGAGCCCAGCGGTACCTCGATGTCCAGGATCTCCTCGACCCGGTGCAGCAGCGCCAGGGTGGCCTTCGGCGACGGCGCCTGCGACACGTAGTGCGGGACCGACGCCCAGAACGACAGGGAGGGGATCCCGGCCTGCACGCAGGCGTCCTGGAACACCCCGGAGATGCCGGTGGGCCCCTCGTACCTGGATCGCGTCAACCCGAGCTTGGCCGCCGTCGTCTCGTCGTGCGCGGACCCGGTGACCTGGATCGGCCGGGTGTGCGGCACGTCGGCCAGCAGCGCGCCCAGCCCGATGACGGTGGCGACCTGGTGCTCGACGGCGATCTTGAGCAGCTCGTCACAGAACGCCCGCCAGCGGAAATTCGGCTCGATGCCGTGCACCAGGATCACGTCGCTGGGCGAATCGGGGAGCCGGCACACCGAGAGCCTGGTGGTCGGCCAGTCGATCGTCCTGGTGACACCGTCGATCAGCCGGACCGTCGGGCGGGACACCTGGAAGTCGTAGAAACCCTCCGGATCCAGCTCGGTCAACGGGGTCGCGTCCCAGGTCAGACCGAGTTGCTCGACGGCGGCGGTGGCGGCGTCTCCGGCGTCGTTCCAGCCCTCGAAGGCGGCCACCATGACGGGGTTCCGCAGCACCTGAAACTGACTCACGCAGGTCAGCCTACGTCCGTCCGCGGCGGCTCGAAGCAGACACCGGGCCGCCGGGGGATCAACCGATCGAGCCGGCTGCAGGAACCTGGCACGAACCGGGTGATCGGCGGGAGACAACGGAACGGATGTCCCGCCGAATTTCCGACGATGACGCGACGGGCGCCAATTAGGTCAGTGAACTGGCTCGCGGCGACCTCTACCCTGGACCGGTGACCACCTCACCTGTGCACCCCTTGCTGGCCGCGCTCGCGCAGCGCGTTCTCGTGGCCGACGGTGCGATGGGCACGATGCTGCAGGCCCAGGACCCGTCGATGGACGACTTCGCCGGGCTCGAGGGCTGCAACGAGATCCTCAACGTCACCCGCCCGGACATCGTCAGGGCGGTGCATCGGGCGTATCTCGAGGTCGGTGTCGACCTGGTGGAGACGAACACCTTCGGCGCCAACCTGGCCAACCTGGC
Organism: uncultured Actinomycetota bacterium; assembly: GCA_963709895.1. GTDB lineage: Bacteria > Actinomycetota > Actinomycetes > Mycobacteriales > Nakamurellaceae > Nakamurella. The sequence continues at coordinate 112,181 of CAVPYD010000040.1, forward strand.
CGAGTACGACATCGCCGACCGGATCCACGAACTGTCGCTGGCCGGCGCCGCGCTGGCCCGCGCCGAGGCCGACGAGTTCTCCACCCCCAGCCAGCCGCGCTTCGTGCTGGGTTCGGTCGGCCCCGGCACCAAGCTGCCCACCCTCGGGCATGCCCCCTACCTGGCCCTGCGGGACGCCTATACCGAGCAGGTCAGCGGGATGCTCGAGGGCGGCATCGACGCCGTGATGGTGGAGACCTGCCAGGACCTGCTGCAGACGAAGTCCGCGGTGCTGGCCGCCAAGCGCGCGATGACGGCCACCGGTATCCAGGTCCCGATCCTGGTGCACGTCACGGTCGAGACCACCGGCACCATGCTGCTCGGCTCCGAGATCGGGGCGGCGCTCACCGCGCTGGAGCCGCTGGGCATCGACTACATCGGGCTGAACTGCGCGACCGGGCCCACCGAGATGAGCGAGCACCTGCGGTACCTGTCCCGGCACTCCCGCACCGGGGTGTCGGTGATGCCGAACGCCGGCCTGCCGCAACTCGGGCCGAACGGCGCGGTGTACCCGCTCACCCCGAGCGAACTGGCCGAGGCGCTGTCCGGGTTCGTCGCCGAGTTCGGGCTGGGACTGGTCGGCGGCTGCTGCGGCACCACGCCGGAACACCTGCGCCAGGTGGTGGAGGCCATCCGGGAGACCACCCCGGCGGTCCGCCGCCCGCGGCCGGAACCGAGCCTGTCCTCGCTGTACCAGGCGGTGCCGTTCGCCCAGGACGCGTCCGTGCTGATGGTGGGTGAACGGACGAATGCCAACGGCTCCAAGGCTTTCCGTGAGGCGATGCTCGCCGAGAACTGGCAGGACTGCGTGGAGATCGCCCGGGCGCAGACCAGGGACGGCGCCCACCTGCTCGACCTGAACGTCGACTACGTCGGCCGGGACGGGGCGGCGGACATGACGGCCATGGCATCCCGGTTGGCCACCGCCTCCACCCTGCCGATCATGATCGACTCGACCGAGCCCGCGGTGATCAAGGCCGGCTTGGAACAGCTGGGCGGCCGGTCCATCGTGAACTCGGTGAACTTCGAGGACGGCGACGCGCCGGATTCCCGGTACGGCCGGATCATGCCGCTGGTCAAGGAGCACGGCGCCGCGGTGGTGGCGCTGACCATCGACGAACAGGGCCAGGCCCGCACCCGCGACCACAAGCTGGCGATCGCCGAGCGGCTGATCGGCGACCTCACCGGACGGTGGGGACTGTCCGAGTCCGACATCGTGGTCGACTGCCTGACGTTCCCGATCGCCACCGGCCAGGAGGAAACCCGCCGGGACGGCATCGAGACCATCGAGGCCATCAGGGAACTCAAGCGCCGTCACCCCGATGTCTATACGACGCTGGGTGTCTCGAACGTCTCGTTCGGGCTCAACCCCGCCGCCCGGCAGGTGCTGAACTCGGTCTTCCTGGCCGAATGCGTTGCGGCGGGCCTGGATTCGGCCATCGTGCACCCGTCCAAGATCCTGCCGATGGCCCGCATCCCGGACGAACAGCGCAGCACCGCCCTTGATCTGGTGTACGACCGGCGGCAGGGGGACTACGACCCGCTGCAGAAGATCCTGGAACTGTTCGACGGCGCGACCACCGCCGAGGGGCGGGCCACCAGGGCCGCGGAACTGCTCCTGCTGCCGCTGGACGAACGGTTGCAGCGGCGCATCATCGACGGCGAGCGCAACGGGCTCGAGGCCGATCTGGACGAAGCACTGCAGCGGCGAACGGCTTTGGAGATCATCAACGACACCCTGCTGGAGGGCATGAAGACGGTCGGTGAGCTGTTCGGCTCCGGCGCCATGCAGCTGCCGTTCGTGCTCACCTCGGCCGAGGTGATGAAACAGGCGGTCGCGCACCTGGAACCGCACATGGAGAAGACCGACTCGGCCGGCAAGGGCACCATCGTGCTGGCCACCGTCAAGGGCGACGTGCACGACATCGGCAAGAACCTGGTCGACATCATCCTGTCCAACAACGGCTATTCCGTGGTGAATCTCGGCATCAAGCAACCGATCTCGACGATCCTGTCGGCAGCGCAGGACGCCAGCGCCGACGCCATCGGGATGTCCGGTCTGCTGGTGAAATCGACCGTGGTGATGCGGGAGAACCTCGAGGAGATGAACGCCCGCGGGCTCGCCGAGAAGTACCCGGTGCTGCTCGGCGGCGCCGCGCTCACCCGCTCGTATGTGGAGAACGACCTGTCCGGGGTGTTCCGCGGCGACGTCCGGTACGCCAGGGACGCGTTCGAGGGGCTGCGGTTGATGGACGGGTTGATGTCCAAGAAGAAGGGACTCGACCCGGCCGCTGATGCCGCGGACGCGGCGAAGACGGCCGAGCGAAAGGCGCGGCGCGAGCGCTCCGAGCGGATCGCCGAGAAGCGCCGGGCCGCAGCCGATGCCGAAGAGTCTGCGCCGATCCCGGCGCGGTCCGATGTGGCGCTGGACAATCCCGTTCCCACCCCGCCGTTCTGGGGGTCACGGGTGGTCAAAGGCATTCCGCTGGCGGACTACTCGGCGATGCTCGACGAGCGAGCGACGTTCATGGGGCAGTGGGGCCTGCGCGGCGTCAAGGGCGGCAAGGGCCCCAGCTACGACGAACTCGTGGAGAAGGAGGGCAAGCCGCGGCTGCGGTACTGGCTCGACCGGCTGCACACCGAGAAGGTGCTGAACGCCGCGGTCGTGTACGGGTACTTCCCGTGCGTGTCCGAGGGCGACGAGGTCGTCATCCTGGCCGAGCCGGACATCAACGCGCCCGAGGTGACCAGGTTCGGCTTCCCGCGGCAGCGCCGGGACCGGCACCTGTGCCTGGCCGATTTCTACCGGCCGCGATCCTCGGGGGAGGTCGACGTCATCGGGTTCACCGTGGTGACGATGGGCCAGCGGATCGCCGACTTCGCCAACGAGTTGTTCGCCGCCAACGCCTATCGCGATTATCTCGAGGTGCACGGGCTCTCGGTGCAGCTGACCGAGGCGCTCGCCGAGTTCTGGCATCAGCGCATTCGCTCTGAGCTGGTTTTCCCGGACGGCACGTCCGCCGCCGCGGACGACCCGGCGGACATCGAGAAGTATTTCGATCTGGCCTACCGCGGCGCGCGCTACTCGTTCGGCTATCCGGCCTGCCCGGATCTGACCGAACAGACCAAGGTGGTGCAGCTGCTGGAGCCGGGGCGGATCGGGGTCGAGCTGTCCGAGGAGTACCAGTTGCATCCCGAGCAGTCGACCTCAGCACTGGTCGCGCATCACCCCGAGGCGAAGTACTTCGCCGCCCGATGACCGGCCCGGCCACCGCACCCGCGCGTCCCGCCGGCGAGATCGGCGATCGGATCACCGATCTCGCCGCCGTGCTGTTCGACATGGACGGCACCCTGGTCGATTCCGAACGGCTGTGGTCGATCGCGATGGATCGGGTGGCCGCCCAGTTGGGTGGCGCGCTGTCGCCCGCGGCGAGGGATCGCACCGTGGGGCAGTCGGTGCCGTTCGCGGTGGCCGTCATGCTGGAGGACATCGGGGCGTCGGAGACCGTCGAGTCCACGGTCGAACTGCTGCTGACGATCACCGGGGAGATCTTCGCCGAGGAACTGCTCTGGCAGCCGGGAGCCGAGGAACTCATCGACGCGATCCGGTCGGCCGGATTGAAGACCGCGCTGGTGACGAATTCGCCCCGGTCGTTGGTCGACGTGGCGCTGGCCATGCTGGGGGACCACCGGTTCGACGTCACCATCTGCGGTGACGAGGTGGTCAGGGTCAAACCTGACCCCTACCCGTACCTGCGGGCCACCGAACTCCTCGGCCTGACCGCGGAAGCGGTTCTCGCCGTTGAGGATTCGCCGTCGGGCACGCAGGCCGCGGTCGACGCGCAGATCCCGGTGCTGGTGGTGCCGTCCGTGGTCGCCGTCCCCGAGGGGCCGGGCCGGATCTTCGCCTCGTCGCTGCTCGGCGCCACCGTGGAGGAATTGCGGCACATCCACCACGAGTTCGCCCGGTCCCGGCGCGCGCACCAGCCGGCGAGTCCGGCGCCGCAGGAGTGAACCGGACGATCGCCGCCGTTGGGCCGGCCGCCCCGGACCTGGTCTGGGACAGGTACATCCGTCCGGAACGATGGTCCGAATGGTCCCCGCAGATCCGCGGCGTCGACTGCGCGGATTCGCCGGTCCGGGCCGGCAGCCGGGGTCGGGTGCACGGCCCGTTGGGTGTCGGGGTCGACTTCGAGGTGCTCGGCGTCGACCACGAGAACCGTTGCTGGGAATGGCGAGTCGTGCTGCTCGGCGGGATCCGCCTGACGCTGGGGCATGCGGTCGAGCAGCGGGGGAGCGGAACGCGGACCACGCTGGACATCTCCGGCCCCGCGCCCGTCGTGCTCGGCTACGCACCGATCGCCTACCTGGCGCTGACCCGGCTGGTCCGCTGAGGCCGTCGGTCAGGGGGCCAGCCTCGACCGCTCACCCCGTCGGGCACGTCTCGCGATAGGGCTGGTCGCCGAAGGTGGCCCGCCATTCCGCCGGGGTGAGATTGCGGCCCGCCAGCGCGCAGGCGAACGCGGTCCACCGGTCGAACCGGGTGTCCAGCTGGTAGACCGCACCGTCCCGGGTGGCGACGAGCGCCTGGTGCCCGTCGGGCAGCACCGTGGCCACCGCCGGCGACTGATCCTGCCCGATGTCGACACCGGCGACGGGTGCTCCGGTGGCGCCGTCCCAGATCCGCACGCCACCGTCGAACGAGGAGGTGACGACAGTCGCGCCGTCGCCGGCAAACGACGACGCTGTCGACGATCTGGCGGTGACCGACGACGGGTGCTGCGATCCATTCCTGCGCACCCAGGTCGAACAGTCCCACCTCGCCGGACGAGCCGCCGACCAGCAGCCGTCCGCCGTCCGGTGAGACCGCCGCGGCGCTGGGCTTGATGCCGAGACTGCCGCGTTGCAGCACGCTGCCGTCGGCGAGATTCACCACCGCATAGGTCTTGTCGTCGAGCAGGGCCACCGCGGTGTCCCCGGGACCGGGAGCGACCGCGGTCACCGGGTGGTCGAGAACCACCCGCGGACCTGCGGCGGCGAGATCGCTGGTCGCCATCCGGCGCACCCCGCCCGCGCGGTCGCCGACCACCACGAAACCGCCGTCGGGGGTGGCCGCGAGCGCGGTCACCCGGCTGGGCGACCCCATGCCCACCTTGACGAGCTGGTTGTCCTTGCGGTCCCACAGCCGCAGGACCCGGTCCGCGGCGGTCACCACCCTGCGGTCATCCGGCGGCAGCCAGGCCGCGAGCGGTGACCCGTCCCGATCGACGACCGGGGCCTGCAGTCGCCCGGTGGCGATGTCCAGGAACCGCAGGTTGTCCCCGCTCGCCACGGCGCCGGCGTACACCACTGCCTGCCCGTCGGGGGATGGCACGGCGGTTCCGGCCAGGGTGCTGCGGGGGGCGCCGTCGAAGGTCCGGGAAACGAAGCGCCGCCGGCCGGTGAGGTCCCAGACCAGCACGTGGCGGTCGGGGCCACCGGTGTAGAGCGTGCCGTCGTCCGGCGAGAAGGCCACACCGAGGACGGCGTCGCCATGACCGGTCAGCGTGTCGATCGCGCCGCCGGTGACCAGGTCCCAGACCATTGCGGTGTGGTCCTGCGAGCCGGACGCCAACCGGGTGCCGTCGTGGGAGAACTGGATCGACCGCACGAGATCGGTATGGCCGGTGAGCCGCTGACGTTCGGCCAGCGTCGCGGAGTCGTACAGCACGACGTCGTTGCCCTCGGCGACGGCAAGGGTTTTCCCGTCCGGGCTGACCTCCAGGTCGTCGGAGAACGCGGACCAGATGGTCTCCCCCTTGTCGACGTCGGCCGGCATGGCGGCCAGTGCGAGAGTTGGTGGTAGCGGGACGGATTTCAGGGTGCGGCCGGTCGCCACGTCGATCACCCTGAGGGCCGGCTCCTGGGTGCCGACGTACAGAAGGCGCCCATCCGGGCTGAGCGCGACCGCGAAGGAGGGCATCCGCTTGACCAGCATGGCGTGCCTGTCTGAGGGCTCCGACTCTCCACACGGCCACCGCCGAGTCGATCGCCGGACCACCGTTTGCGGGGATAACCATCCGCGTAGACCGCGAGAGCCCGACCGTCGGCGCTGAACGCAGCATCCTCGGCATAGACGTACGAGTGCCCTGATTTCGGTCAGCTCCAGATGGTTGCAGGGCGGACATGCGAGGGTCCGTCACCGCCGCCGAGAGCTGCATCCGCACTCTCGCCCAGGCCGGTGCCGCTCCTGCCTGCCAGCAGCAATTGCTGTCCGTCCGCCCGGTAGCTCGATGGTCCAGCCGGGAACGCGCGGCGTAGGTGGCCGTTCGGTCGAAGTGTGTCCGTGCGGTAGGCCGTCGTCCCGCTGTCGCCCTCCCCGACCAGCAGTGTCGTGCCATCGGGGCTGACGGCGAGGGTCTGCACCAGCATCTGGGTGGGCACCGACCGGATCAGCGCGGCGTGCCCGGACAGCAGGTTCGCCACCACCGCCGGGTGCTCGGGGAGTCGTGCACCCGGTAAGCCTCCAGAGCCAGCAGCAGCGCCTGGTCCACGTTGGGCGCGGCGCGGGACGCGTCGTCCACCCGGCTGGCCTCGGCGACCGCCGCGGCGAGGTCGGCCGCCTCCCGCTGCCGTTGCTGCCGCATCGCCAGCACCCCGGCGACCAGGGCGGCGACCAGCAGCGCCGCCACTCCGGTGATGAGCAGCCGGGTCCGTCGGCGAGTGCGGGCCTGGTGCCGCGCGTGCTCCGTTGCCGCCAGCCGTTCCGCGTCCCGAGCCGACGCGCCGGCGTCCAGGTAGTCCGATTCGGTCGGGGTCAGGTCGGGGTGGCGGTGGTGCTGCCAATCCAACGCCTGAGTGAGCCGGGACCCGCGATAGAGCTCGCTGTCCGGCCGGCCCATGCTGTCCCAGGCGTCGGCCGACGCGGACAGGTGACGCAGCACCCGTTGGCCCTCGACGTCGTCGTCGAGCCAGGTCGACAGCCGCGGCCAGGCGCGGGTGAGGGACTCGTGCGCGATCTGCACCGTGTCGTCATCCGTGGTCACCAGGCGGGCGGCCACCAACCGGTCCACGACGTACTCCCGCTCGGGATCGGTGAGCAGCAGCCGGCGCGGCACCCGGGTGCGCACCGGGTCGCCGTCGTCCGCGGCAGAGACCAAGCGCAGCAGCACCTGTCGCAGCACGGGACGCTGGCGGGTGGTCAGCGATTCGTACAACTGCTCGGCGGATTGGGCGACGCAGCCGCGGATGCCGCCGGTGGCCTGGTAACCGGCGACGGTGAGCGTCCGACCCTCCCGGCGTTCCCAGGTCCGGCGCAGCGCGTGCGAGAGCAGCGGCAGCGCGCCCGGCTGGCCCTCCACCTCCCGTACCAGCAGGTCCACCAGGCCGGGCTCGAGGAGCAGACCGGCCCGCTGGGCGGGCCCGGTGATGGCGGCCCGCAGCCCGGCCTCATCCATCGGGCCGAGCAGGTACAGCCCCCGCTCGACCAGTCGGGCGATGTCCGGGTACTGCGCCAGGGCGCCGAGGCGGTCGGCGCGCAGGGAGATCACCACCGGGCTGCTGCTCGCCTCGGCCACCAGGCCGGAGAAGAATCGGGTCCGCTCCTCTGGGTCAGCGCAGAGGGTGAACGCCTCCTCGAATTGGTCAACCACCAGCACGGTGCCGGCCTCCGGGGTCGGCGGTGCGTCGGTCAGCACGGCGGTGGGTCGGGAACCGGCGGTCACCACGAACGGATGACGCCCGGCCCGCACCAGCGCCGCCGCGACACCGGCGCGCACCAACGACGACTTCCCCGAACCCGACGGTCCGACCACCGCCAGCATCCCCGCGCTGCCCAGCCGCCGGACGCAGTCGGCGACCTCGGCGTCCCGCCCGAAGAACATCTCGGCGTCGTCGATGTCGTAGCAGAACAACCCGAGGTACGGGCAGACCGCGGCGGCGTCCGGGCCGGCCGGAGGCACGGTCAGCGCCGGATCCTGCCGCAGGATCGCTCGTTCCAACGCGATCAGGTCAGGACCGGGGTCCAGCCCGAGTTCGGTGACCAGCACCGTGCGCGCTTGGTGCAAGGTGCGCAGCGCCTCGCCCTGCCGACCGGACTGGTACTGGGCGAGGGCGAGCAATGACCAGCGGCGCTCGCGCAACGGTGCCCGCGCGACGGCCGCCTTGGCCTGCGCCGACACCTCCGCATGCCGGCCGGCGCGGAGCGCGGCATCGAGTTGGCACTCCTCGGTCTCCAACCGAAGCTCCGTCAGCCGCTCTGCCTCGATCCGGGCCGGCTCCCAGCCGTCCAGATCCATCAACGGCGGGCCGCGCCACAGCTCGAGTGCCTCGCCAAGGGCGTGCTGTGCCCGCTCCGACTCACCGACCTCCAGCAGCTCCCGGCCGCGCTGCAGGAGCCGCTCGAACCGGTGGGTGTCGACCTCGTCGACCGGCACGACGAGCCGGTAGCCGTAGCGGGTGGTCTCGATCGCCTCCGCACCCAGCAATCGACGCAACCGCACGATGCACCCCGGCACCACCTTGTGCCAGGACGCCGGCGGACGCTCACCCCACAGAGCGTCCGCCAGGCGTTCGGCACTCATCAGCTCGCCGGGCTGCATCGCCAGGGCCGCCAGCACCACCCGATCCCGCGGCGCGAGTACCGCGGAATCGCCGTTGACGGTGAGCGGTCCCAACAGGGCAACCCCGGGGAGGGTCATCGCAGCAGTGTGCGCCGACCACTGAAAACGGTCAACGGGGCCGATACCGCCCTGATACCGCCAGGCCGAGCCACTGATACCCGCATGTGGGACACCCGAACCCCAACCACGCGCGACCTGGGCGCGGGCCGCGCGTGGTTGGCTCCGGCAGCTGCTTGGTCGGCCGGGATCCACGCGCAGTTGCTCGCCGTGGCGGATTGGATCCACCTCCCACCGGAGCTCTCGAACAGCCGCGGCCGGACGCAGACGTACTGGTCGTAGTTCGCGTACTTCGTCGACTCGGTGACGTTCCGCCAGGGCACGGTGATCTTTGCGGAGGCGAACCCGGTCGATGCGCCGTGGGTCGCCACCAGGGTCGCACTGCCCGGGTAGCCAGATTGGGCGCTGATGGTCACCGCCGACGCGGCGGACGCGCCCCCGAGGAGCATGGACAGCATCGCCATCAGGATGCCGGCCAGGACCAGCGAACGTCGGACGATGGCGGGCCAATTGGCGGGGGTCCCGCCGTTGGCGGGCGATGCTCCGGCTCGCTCGCCCGCGGTGCTCGCGGTTGTCGGTGCTGTCGGTGCGGCGGTGCTGATGGTGACGGCGGTGCTGGTCATGGTGTGCTCCCTGCGGTGTCGAGGTGCGCCCGGTGCGTCACCTGTTACTGCGAGAGCCTGTCCGGAGGGCCTGAGCGATCTCTTAACATCCGCCTACCGGGTTACTCACCCGCCGGCGCCAGCACTGCCGCGGTGTGCGGGGGCAGCGTCACCGTCGCGGCCTTCGTCGAGACCCCCGGCTGGGTGGCCAGCAGCAACTCTCCCGGCGTGCCGTCGAGCTCGATGCTGCGGGTCTCGTCGGACAGGTTCGCGGCGATCCGCAGCCCGGAACGATCGGCTACCAGCCATCGCTCGTCGTCGTCGAACGTCACCGTGGTGCGGGTGAACCGGGGATCGGTGAGCTCGGCGCGATCGCGGCGCAGCTGCGCCAGCTTGCGGTACAGCTCGAGCATCTCGGCGTGCCGCCCGCTGCCCAGCTCGGCCCAGTCCAGCTTCGAGCTCAGGAAGGTGTTCTCGTCCTGCGGGTCCGCGATGGCGTCACGGTCCCAGCCCATCCGCTCGAACTCCCGGATCCGCCCCTCCCTGGTGGCGTCGGCCAGTTCGGGCTCCGGGTGCGAGGTGAAGAACGCCCACGGCGTGGAGGCCGCCCACTCCTCGCCCATGAACAGCATCGGGGTGAACGGCCCGGTCAGCACCAGTACCGCGGCGACGGCCAGGTCAGCGGCGCTCAGCTGGGCGGTGAGCCGGTCGCCGGCCGCGCGGTTGCCGACCTGGTCGTGGTCCTGGCTGTAGCCGATGAACCGCCAGGCCGGCGTCACCAGGGTGTCCACCGGCCTGCCGTGGTCGCGGCCGCGGAAACTGGAATACGTGCCGTCATGGAAGAAGGCCTGGGTGATCACCTTGGCGATGGCCGACATCGACCCGAAATCGGCGTAGTAGCCGTCGGTTTCGCCGGTCAGCGCGACGTGCAGCACGTGGTGGAAATCGTCGTTCCACTGCGCGGTCAGCCCGTAGCCGCCGGCCTCCCGCGGGGTGATCATCTTCGGGTCGTTCAGGTCCGACTCGGCGATCAGGGAGAGCGGCCGCCGTACGTGCGGGGCCAGCGCGTCCACCTCGATGGCGATGTCCTCGAGCAGGTGGATGGCGTGGGTGTCGGTGAGCGCATGCACCGCGTCCAGCCGCAACCCGTCCACGTGATAGTCGCGCAGCCACATCACGACGTTGTCCAGGATGTAGCGCCGGACCTCGCCGGACAGCGGGCCGTCCAGGTTGACCGACGCGCCCCAGGTGCTGCTGCGCCCGTCGTCGTGCAGGTACGGGCCGAACATCGGCAGGTAGTTGCCGCTGGCGCCCAGGTGGTTGTAGACGACGTCCTGGATGACCGCGATGCCGCGCTGGTGGCAGGCATCGACGAACCGCTGGTAGGCCCGCGGCCCGCCGTAGGCCTCGTGCACGGCGAACCACAACACGCCGTCGTAGCCCCAGTTGTGGGTGCCGTTGAACGCGTTGACCGGCAGCAACTCCACCATGGTGACGCCGATGGACGTCAGGTGATCGAGTTTGCCGATGGCGGCGTCCAGCGTGCCCTCGGCGGTGAAGGTGCCGACGTGCATTTCGTAGATCAGGCTTCCGGCCAGCCGGCGACCGGTCCACCCGGCGTCGTTCCACCGGTAGCCGGCGGGGTCGAAGGTGCGCGAGGGGAGGTGCACGCCCTGCGGCTGCCGCCGGGATCTCGGGTCGGGCAGCACCTTGTCGGCCGAGTCGAGCCGGAAGCCGTAGTCGACCTCCGGTGGGCCATCCGAGTCACCGTCGTCTGCATCAACGGTCTCCAGATCGACGCTCCACCACTGGTTGTCGTCGGCCTTCATGGGATGGTCGCGGCCGAGCGCGACCAGGTTGACGGTGGACGCCTGCGGCGCCCATACCCGGAAGTTCAGCGGCATCGTCGCTCTCCCCATCGAGTCGTCGGGTTGGCTTGATGTTCAGGGTCAGGGCGCTGCTGCCCGCTCACGCCGCCGGCACGCTGTCAGCGACCAGCAGCGCCACCGGGTAGGTGTCCAGCAATGCACCGACGCCGACGGCGCCGCCCGCCATCTCGCGGCCGGTCAGCACATCGGTCCAGCGCCCGCCGGGATTGTCGAGCACCGGCAGGTCCAGCACCGTGTCCCGCCAGCCGCCGCCGGCCACCAGCCCGACCGGGAGCCGGCTGGCGACGGTCACCGCGCCGCCGCGGTCGAACGCGACCAGATGTTCTGCGGCCGGACCGGTTCCGCTCAGCGCGGTGTAGCCGGAGAACAGCTCCGGCCGATCCCGACGCAATCGCAACGCGCGGCTGGTGACCAGCAGCTTGACCGCGCCCTGCTCGTCGATCGGCGGCAGAGCGCCCTCATCAAGTCGGGCGAGCAGTTCCGCGCGGAGCGGGTAGTCGACCGGCCGGCGGTTGTCCGGATCGACCAGCGAGAAGTCCCACAGCTCGGTGCCCTGGTAGACATCGGGCACACCGGGTGCGGTGAGCTGGATCAGCTTGGCGGACAACGAGTTCGACCACCCGGGCCGGCGGAGGACGTCGACCGTGGCGACGATCGAGGCGTGCAGTTCGGTGTCGTCGTAGATCGCGTCCACCAGCGCGTGCAGGCGTTCCTCGAATCGGCTGTCCGCGTCGATCCAGCCCGTCGACACCCCTGCCTCCCGGGCGGCCTTCTCCGCGTAGGCGTGCAACCGGTCGCGCTCGATCGGCCAGGCACCGACCGCCGCCTGCCAGACCAGGTGTGCCAACGGCTCGTCGCTCAGCGGGGCCAGCGAGTTCCACCGCCGGACGGCGGCCGACCACTCGTTCGGGATCTCGGAGATCACCGAGATCCGCGCCCTGACGTCCTCCGCACGTTTGGTGTCGTGGGTCGACAGCGTGGTCATGGCCGCCGGACGGCTGCGCTGCCGCTCCGCCTGGATGCGGTGGAACTCCTCCGGGGTGATGGCGAACTGGTCCGGCTCGGCGCCGACCTCCGTCAGGGAGGTCAGCCGCGACCAGCGGTAGAAGGCGCAGTCCTCGACGCCCTTGGCCATCACCATGCCCGACGTCTGCTGGAATCGGACCGAGATCTCCGAGCCGACATCGCCCAGCCGACGGGCGATCTCGTCCAACGCTGCGGTCAACTCCGGTCGGGAGTTCTTGGCCCGGTCGACGGCCTCGTCCAGGTACTTCGCGCCGTCCGGAAGATACGTGCGGTACACCGTGAACGAACTGAGCAACTCGGCGATGGCATCGTCGGCCTCCGGCACATCCGGCGCCAGCCGGGCCAGCCGCAGGACCTCCGAGCGCAGCGCGCCGTCGGACACCGCCCGCTTGGTGGACCTGGTCATCGCCTGCCAGTCGACCCGCAGGCCGGCCCGCAGTTGGGTGTCCAGCTCGTCCAGCACGGCCTCGCCCCACGGGTCGACGAACAGCCGGTCCAGCGCGGCCAGCGCCTCATACCCGCTGGTGCCGGCGCAGGCCCACGATGCGGGCAGCTCCTCGTCGCCCTCGATGATCTTCTCCACCACCACGTACCGGTGGTCGGTCAGCGCCGCCAGGTCGTCGAGATACCTTGCGGGGTCAGCCAAACCGTCGGGATGGTCGATGCGCAACCCGTCCACCCAGCCCTGGTCGATCCAGTGCCGGATCTCGACGTGCGACTGCGCGAAAACCTCCGGCAGCTCCGCCCTGATGCCGGCCAGCGTGGTGATCGCGAAGAACCGGCGGTAGTTCAACTCGGTGTCGGCCCTGCGGTAATTCATCAGCTCGTAGTGCTGCCGGGCGTGCACCTCACGCGGGGTGCCGTCGCCGGTGCCGTCGGCGATCGGGAAGGCGTTGTCGTAGTAGCGCAATTCGCCGTCCACGACGGTCAGCGCATCGAGTTCGTCGTGGCCGTCGGCCGCGTCGCCCAGCACCGGCAGCCGGATCTTCCCGCCGCCGAATTCCCAGTCGACGTCGAATGCCTGCGCATGCACCGAGTCGCGGCCGCGCTTGAGCACGTCCCACCACCACACGGAGAGCGGCGGGGTGGCAACACCGACGTGGTTGGGCACGATGTCGACGATCACGCCCATCCCGGCGGCCCGCGCGGCCGCCGCGACGGCGGCGAGACCCGTTCGCCCGCCACGTGATTCGTCGGTGACCGAGTGATCGGTGACGTCATACCCGTGCGAGGAACCGGGTTCGGACTCCAGCAGCGGCGACAGGTACACCCAGTCCACCCCGAGCGCGGAGAGTTGGGGCACCAGCGCCGCGGCGTCGGGCAACCGCCAGTCCTCGGTCACCTGCAGCCGATATGTCGAGTGGGGGACCTTCACGACTGCCTTCCCTGCCGGCGCTGTCGCCTGTTCGCTCCGGGCTAGTTCTTCTTCGGACGACGGGTGCGCGGCTTGGCCTGCACCGGTGCCGGCTTGGCCGGCGCCGGAGGCTCAGTACCCTGATCCGGCTCCGCTGACTCCTGCGCGGTGCCGGCTGTGTCCGAGGTCTCCTCGGAGGTGGCCGGTTCGGCTGCCGCTTCCGGTTCCGTTTCCGGTTCCGGCCCTGGTTCCTGTGGTGGTTCTGAGGCCGGAGCATCGGATTCCACCACCGCGCCCTGGTCCTCGTCCGGTTCCGCGGCCCCTTCCGGCTCGTGTCCCGGCGCGTCCCCGGCATCGGCATCCGGCCGCATGGACACCGGCACCGGCGCGATGGTCGGCACCGACGCCGCCGCGCCGCCAGGGGTGGCCTCCTCGCCGACCGAGGCCAACGCCTGCAGCACCACCATGCCCTTCTCGGCCACCCGCACCGAGGTGCCGCCCGGGATGGATTCGACATGTTCCGGCACGCCGGAGGTGTCGATCACCAGCCGCCAGGCGGGCGCGAACTCCTCCGGCGGCAGCACCCAGTCCAGGCCCTCGTCGTGGGCATTGAACAGCAACAGGAACGAGTCGTCGACGACCCTGGCGCCGCGGGTGTCCATCCCACGGATGCCGTTGCCGTTCAGGAACATTCCGATCGACCGGCCGAACCCGGCGTCCCAGTCCTCCGGTTTCATCAGCTGGCCGCCCGGCGTCATCCAGACGATGTCCGGCAGCGGCTCACCGGCACCACGACTGACCGGCCGGCCGTCGAAGAACCGGCGCCGCCGGAAGGTGGGGTGCTGGCGGCGCAACCTGGCGACGGAGGCGGTGAATTCGATCAGCGCCTCGTCCGCCTCCTGCCAGTGAATCCAGGTGAGCTCGGAATCCTGGCAGTAGGTGTTGTTGTTCCCCAGCTGGGTGCGACCGAGCTCGTCGCCGTGGGCGATCATCGGAACGCCCTGGGACAGCAGCAGGGTGGCCAGGAAATTGCGCTTCTGCCTGGCCCGCAGGGCGTTCACCGCCGGGTCGTCGGTGGGTCCTTCCACCCCGCAGTTCCATGACCGGTTGTGCGACTCGCCGTCGTTGTTGTCCTCGCCGTTGGCCTCGTTGTGTTTGTGGTTGTAGGACACCAGGTCGTTGAGGGTGAAGCCGTCGTGCGCGATGACGAAGTTGATCGACGCCACCGGGCGGCGCCCGGACGTCTCGTACAGGTCGGCCGACCCGGTCAGTCGGGAGGCGTATTCACCAAGGGTGGCCGGCTCGCCCCGCCAGAAATCGCGGACCGTGTCCCGGTACTTGCCGTTCCACTCGGTCCATTGCGGCGGGAAGTTGCCGACCTGGTACCCGCCGGGGCCGATGTCCCACGGCTCGGCGATCAATTTCACCTGGGAGACGACCGGGTCCTGCTGCACGAGTTCGAAGAATGTCGACAGCCGGTCCACGTCATAGAATTCGCGAGCCAGGGTGGCTGCCAGGTCGAAGCGGAACCCGTCGACGTGCATTTCGGTGACCCAGTAGCGCAGCGAATCCATGATCAGCTGCAGCGAATGGGGATGCCGGACGTTGAAAGAGTTCCCGGTCCCGGTGTAGTCCATGTAGTAGCGCTTGTCGTCGTCGACAAGCCGGTAGTAGGCGGCGTTGTCGATGCCCCGGAACGACATCGTCGGGCCGAGATGATTACCCTCCGCGGTGTGGTTGTACACCACGTCCAGGATGACCTCGATCCCCGCGGAATGCAGCGATTTGACCATCGCCTTGAATTCCTGCACCTGTTGCCCGCGCTCGCCGAACGCGGAATAGGTGTTCTGCGGGGCGAAGAAGCCGATCGTGTTGTAGCCCCAGTAATTGGACAATCCCTTGTCCAGCAGCGTGCTGTCCTGGACGAACTGATGCACCGGCATCAATTCCAGCGCGGTGACGCCCAGCCGGGTGAGGTGGTCGATGACCGCCGGGTGCGCGACACCGGCGTAGGTGCCCTTCTGGCTCTGCGGCACCTCAGGGTGCATCGCCGTCAGACCCTTGACGTGCGCCTCGTAGATGACGCTGTCGTTGTACGGAATGCGCAGCGACCGGTCGCCGGTCCAGTCGAAGAACGGATTGATGACGACCCCGTGCATCATGTGCGGCGCGGAATCGGCGTCGTTGGTGGAGTCGGGATAACCCAGGTTGTAGGAGAACAGCGCCGGGTCCCAGTCGATGGACCCGGACACCGCCTTGGCGTACGGGTCGAGCAGCAGTTTGTTGGGATTGCACCTGGCGCCCTGGGACGGATCGTTCGGGCCGTGCACCCGGTAGCCGTACCGCTGTCCCGGCTGCACCGTCGGCAGGTAGCAGTGCCAGACGTACCCGTCCACCTCGGGCATCGGGATCCGGGTCTCGCCGCCGCGCTCGCCGATCAGGCACAACTCCACGTTGTCGGCGACCTCGCTGAACAGCGCGAAGTTGGTGCCGGTGCCGTCGAAAGTGGCTCCCAACGGGTAGGGCTTGCCTGGCCAGATCTCCATCTGCGCTCCTTGCGTACCGACCGCTCGATCCGTCACCTGCCGGTCATCACCCCGGCTGGCCGCATCACCTTAGCGGGGTGCACAGGCACCCGCGGGCCCAGATCGGCCGGAGCGGCCCGGCCGATCCAGCGGTGGAGGACGCCCGCGACGGGGAATCCCCGGGCGCCCGCGGCGGGCTCCTGTTCCCGGTTTCCGCGCAGGTCGGGCGGTGGTGTCGGGTGGCTCGATTACCCTCGCCGATGTGCCCGATCCCTCGACCTATCGCCCGGCCGTGGGCACGATCCCGGACTCGCCCGGGGTCTACCGCTTCCGGGATCCGGGCGGCCGGGTCATCTACGTGGGCAAGGCGAAGAGCCTGCGGTCCCGGCTGAATTCGTACTTCGGCGACCTGGCGTCGCTGCATCCGCGGACCGCGCAGATGGTCACCAGTGCCGGCGGCGTGGAGTGGACCGTGGTGTCCACCGAGGTCGAGGCGCTGCAGCTGGAATACAACTGGATCAAGGAGTTCGACCCCCGGTTCAACGTGCGGTACCGGGACGACAAGTCGTACCCCGAGCTGGCCGTCACCGTCGGCGAGGAATACCCGCGGCTGCAGGTGATGCGCGGCCCACATCGCAAGGGTGTCCGGTACTTCGGGCCCTACGCCCACGCCTGGGCTATCCGGGAGATGCTGGACCTGCTGCTGCGGGTGTTCCCCGCCCGGACCTGCTCTGCCGGGGTGTTCCGGCGGTCGCAGCAGATCGGCCGGCCGTGCCTGCTGGGCTACATCGGCAAGTGTTCGGCGCCGTGCGTCGGCCGGGTCAGCGCCGACGAGCACCGGGCGATCGTCGAGGACTTCTGCGACTTCATGGCCGGCAAGGCCGATCCGATGATCCGCCGGCTGGAGAAGGAGATGGCCGCGGCCGCCGCTGACCTCGACTTCGAGCGCGCCGCCCGGCTGCGTGACGACCTGGGTGCGGTGCGGCGCGCCGTGGAGAAGCAGGCGGTGGTGCTCGGCGACGGCACCGACGCCGATGTGGTGGGCATCGCCGCGGACGACTTACTGGCCTCCGTGCAGGTCTTCCACGTGCGCGGCGGCCGGGTCCGCGGCCAGCGCGGCTGGATCGTCGACGTGGACGCCGACAGCGCCGGGTCAGCGGGTCTCGGCTCGCTGGTGGAGAACTTCCTGCTGCAGTTCTACGGCAGCCGCGCGGACGACGACGGCGCCGCGGCGGTGCCACGGGAGATCCTGGTGCCGGTGCTGCCCAGCCAGGAGGCGGCCACCGTGGAGGAACTCACCGAATGGCTCGGCGGGCTGCGCGGCTCCAAGGTCTCGGTGCGGGTCCCGCAGCGCGGCGACAAGCGCGCGCTGGCCGAGACGGTCACCCGCAATGCCGCCGAGGCGCTGGCCCAGCACCGGCTCAAGCGGGCCAGCGACCTGACCGCCAGGTCCGCCGCGCTGACCGAACTCGCCGACACCCTCGGCATGGACACCCCGCCGCTGCGGATCGAGTGCATCGACATCTCACATGTACAGGGCACGGACGTGGTGGCGTCGCTGGTGGTGTTCGAGGACGGGCTGCCCAAGCGCAGCGACTACCGGCGCTTCGCGATCCGGGACCGGCCCGGCGACGACGTGGCGTCGATCGCCGAGGTCGTTCGCCGGCGGTTCACCCACGGCGCGCAGCGCACCGCCGAGGACGTCGCGGACGAGAGGGGCTCGACGGACTCCGAGAACTCCGGTGCCGGTGTGGCGCCCGGCGAGCCGGCCGCCCCCGAACCGCGGGTCACCGACGGCGGCGCGAGCACGCCGAACGGCGGCTCGCTCGCCGGTCGGGTGGTGCTCGCGCCGCCGCCCGGCATCAACCCGGAAACCGGCCGGCCGCGGCGGTTCGCCTACCCACCGCAACTGCTCGTGGTCGACGGCGGCGCTCCCCAGGTGAACGCAGCCGCTGCCCAGCTCGCCGAGCTGGGCATCGTCGACGTCACGGTGTGCGGGCTGGCCAAGCGGCTGGAGGAGGTGTGGGTCCCCGAGCAGCAGGACCCGATCATCTTCCCGCGCACCAGCGAGGCGCTCTATCTGCTGCAGCGACTGCGCGACGAGGCGCACCGGTTCGCCATCACCTACCACCGCGCCAAGCGCTCCAAGTCGATGACGGTGTCCGCGCTGGACAACGTGCCGGGCCTGGGCGAGACCCGGCGCAAGGCGCTGGTCCGGCACTTCGGGTCGGTCGCCGCGCTGCGCCGGGCGGCGGTGGAGGACGTCATGCAGGTGCCGGGAGTCGGCCGGCGGACCGCGGAGGCGGTGGTCGCCGCGCTGGCCCCCGCGAGTCCTTCGGCTCCCGCGGCTTCTGCTGCTTCTTCGGCTGCTGCTGCCTCCACGGCTTCTGCGGCTGCTGCGGCTGCTGCGGCTTCTGCGACCACCGCGATGACCGGGACCTCTGTGACTTCTGCGAAGACCGGGGCACCACGCAGCGCGCCGGCCACGCAGGTACCGCTACCGTCGACACACACCGGGGCCCAGTCGTGAGCATGAGATGACCACGACATGACCCGCGTGCCGACCGGAGGATCGAAGCACCGCTAGGGGCTGTGATGAGCGAAGCGACCGGGGCGGCGCCCCGAGACACCCAGCCGCAGGACACCGAGGTCAAGGACACCGAGGTCAAGGACAAGCCGGGGTCAAGGTCACCCACCAGCCGGGGCACGGGCCCTCCGCCGGTGGCATCCATGTGGCGATCGTCTCCGGGCTCAGCGGCGCCGGCCGGTCGACCGCCGCGAAGTGTCTGGAGGACCTCGGCTGGTTCGTGGTCGACAACCTGCCGCCCGAACTGATCGCCACCATGGTCGATCTGGGGTCCCGGACCAGCGGCGACGTCACCAGGATCGCCGTGGTGCTCGACGTCAGGTCCCGGGCGTTCACCGAGGACCTGGCCGCGGAGATCAAGGATCTGGACGCCCGCGGCTACCGGCCGAGGGTGCTGTTCCTGGAGGCCAGTGACGCGGTGTTGATCCGTCGGTACGAGGCCAACCGCCGCCAGCACCCGCTGCAGGGCGGCGGCCGGCTCGCCGATGGGGTGGCGACGGAGCGGGAGTTGCTCGGACCGTTGCGGGAGGAGGCCGACGTCGTCATCGACACCTCGAACCTGACGATCCATCAACTGCGCCGGCAGGTCGAGCAGGCCTTCGGCCAGGACGGGCCGGAACGCCGGGCGTCGATGACGGTGGTGTCCTTCGGCTACAAGTACGGGCTGCCGTTGGATGCCGACCTGGTCATCGACATGCGCTTCCTGCCCAACCCGCACTGGATCCCGGAGCTGCGCGACCACACCGGCAAGGACGCCGACGTCTCCGACTACGTGCTGTCCCAGGAGGGCGCCGCCGAGTTCCTCGACCGGTACGTCGCGCTCATCGACCTGATCAGCGGCGGCTACAAGCGCGAGGGCAAGCGGTACCTGACGCTGGCGGTCGGCTGCACCGGCGGCAAGCACCGCAGCGTCGCCGTCGCGGAGGAACTGCGGCACCGGCTGGAAGGCGACTCGCTCGCGGTTCAGGTGGTTCACCGCGACCTGGGCCGGGAGTAGCGAACCGGTGGGGGACAAGCGGCCGAAGGTGGTCACGCTCGGCGGCGGCCACGGCCTGCACGTCATGCTCAGCGCGCTGGTCCGGCTGGACGTGGACATCACCGCCATCGTCACGGTCGCCGACGACGGCGGGTCGTCGGGCCGGCTCCGGCTGGAGGTGCCCGGCATCGTGCCGCCGGGCGACCTGCGGATGGCGTTGACCGCGCTGAGCAGTGCCGATGAGACCGGGCAGCTGTGGTCAGCGACCTTCCAGCACCGGTTCCGCGGCGAGGGGGCACTGGCCGGCCACCCGGTCGGGAACATCGTGCTGGTCGGGCTGGCCCAGGTGCTGGGCGACCCGGTGGCCGCCCTGGACGCCGCCGGTGTCGTGCTCGGTGCACGCGGCCGGGTGCTGCCGATGGCGTGCGAGCCGCTGGACATCGTGGCCGACGTCGAGGGGCTGGACGAGGACCCCACCGCGGTCCGCCGGATCCGCGGGCAGGTGGCGGTGGCAAGCACGCCCGGCCGGGTGCGCTCGGTGACGCTGGCCCCGCACGGAGCGCGCGCCTGCCCGGAGGCGCTGGCCGCCATCGCCGCCGCCGACCTGCTGACCTTCGGTCCGGGCTCGTGGTTCACCAGCGTGCTGCCGCACCTGTTGATCCCCGAGATGGCCGACGCGATCAAGGCCAGCGCCGCGCACCGGCTGGTCGTGCTGAACCTGGCGGCGCAGGCCGGGGAAACCGAAGGGTTCTCCCCCGAGCAGCACCTGGACGTACTCTCAGCACACGCCCCCGGCCTCCGGGTCGATTCCGTGTTGGCGGATCGGGCCTCGGTGGCCCTGCCGCAGCGACTGGCATCGGCCGCATCCCGGCTGGGAGCTCGGCTCGATCTGGATGATGTCGCCGTCCCCGGGACGGCGCGGCATGACCCGACAAGGTTGTCGGTTTCCCTGGCACAGGTGCTGACGCGGGCGCTTGCCGCCCGGCCGGGGGAGTAGCGGTAGGCGGGGCCAGTTGGGGGAACGAACGATGAACGACAGGGAGTGCGCCGGATGGCGATGACAGCCGCCGTGAAGGACGAGCTCAGCCGGGTCGCGGTGAGCAAGGTGTCGGCACGCAAGGCCGAGGTATCCGCGCTGCTGCGTTTCGCCGGTGGGCTGCACATCGTGGCGGGCCGGGTGATCGTCGAGGCGGAACTGGACACCGGCGCCGTCGCCAGGCGGCTGCGCAAGGAGATCGGTGAGCTGTACGGGCATGTCGCCGACGTGCAGGTACTGGCCGCCTCCGGCTTGCGCAAGGGGACCAGGTACGTGGTCCGGGTGGTCGCCGGCGGCGATTCGCTGGCCCGCCAGACGGGGCTGATCGACCAACGCGGCCGCCCGGTACGCGGGTTGCCGCCGCAGATCGTCGCCGGGTCGGTCGGTGACGCCGAAGCCGCCTGGCGCGGGGCGTTCCTGGCGCACGGTTCACTGACCGAGCCCGGTCGCAGCGCCTCGCTGGAGGTCACCTGCCCCGGCCCTGAGGCCGCCCTCGCGCTGGTCGGGGCCGCCAGGAGGATGGGCATCGGTGCCAAGGCCAGGGAGGTCAGGGGAGCGGACCGGGTACTGGTCCGGGACGGCGACGCGATCGCCGCGCTGCTCACCAGGCTGGGCGCGCACTCGTCGATGCTGGCCTGGGAAGAGCGGCGGATGCGCCGCGAGGTCCGGGCCACCGCCAACCGGCTGGCCAACTTCGACGACGCGAACCTGCGCCGGTCGGCGCGGGCCGCGGTGGCCGCCGCCGCGAGGGTGGAACGGGCGCTGGCCATCCTCGGCGACGAGGCACCCGAGCACCTGAGCCAGGCCGGCCGGCTGCGGATCGCACACGGCCAGGCCTCGCTGGAGGAACTGGGCCAATTGGCCGACCCGCCGATGACCAAGGACGCCGTTGCCGGCCGGATCCGCCGGTTGCTGACCATGGCGGACAAGCGCGCCGCCGACCTCGGCATCCCGGACACCGAATCTGCCGTCACGGCTGACATGCTCGACGGCTGATCGCGGGCGACGGGCGGGGATGGCCGCGGGTCACCGCTGGCACGCGCTCGGGACCAGCCGCGGCGGACGGTTCGGGCCCGCAGCGCGCGATCTCGCACTACCTGAAGCGCTGAATCGCTTCAGCAGGGCCGAGCTGAATCCTTTTAGCATGGCCAGGCGATCCTGGCCAGAGGCCAACGACCCTGCCCGCGCGGGCCGACGGACCCGAAAGCGCGGCAGGACCTTCGACCCGAATCGCCGCACAATCGAAGAGCGACCCTCACCCGACATGCCATGGCTAGGGGCTCCCGATACAGTGAGGGCCGTCGTCGCCTCGAAGGCTTTTTAGGCGGTGCCACTTGATCGATCCCGCCCGTGTCAGAGGGACACCGAGGCGGGAAACCCCTAGAGGAGGGCTGACACACGTGACTGTGCGCGTCGGAGTGAATGGATTCGGCCGGATCGGCCGCAACTTCTGGCGAGCGGTCGATTCTCTCGACCAGGACATCGAGATCGTCGCCGTCAACGACCTGACGGACACGAAGACCCTTGCCCATCTGCTGAAGTACGACTCCGTGATGGGCAAGCTGCCGTACGACGTATCGGCCGGAGACGGCGCGATCAGCGTGGACGGCAAGGAGTTCAAGGTGCTGTCCAACCGGGACCCCGGCGCCCTGCCGTGGGGAGACCTGGGCGTCGACGTCGTCATCGAGTCGACCGGCTTCTTCACCAAGGCAGACGCGGCGCGGGCACATGTCTCCGCCGGTGCCAAGAAGGTGCTGATCTCCGCGCCGGCCACCGGCGAGGATCTGACCATCGTGATGGGCGTGAACGACAGCGCCTACGACGGAACGCAGACGATCATCTCGAACGCGTCGTGCACCACCAACTGTGTTGCGCCGATGGCCAAGGTGCTGCACGAGAGCTTCGGGCTGGTGCAGGGTCTGATGACCACGATCCACGCCTACACCAACGACCAGGTGATCCTGGACTTCCCGCACAAGGATCTGCGGCGCGCCCGCGCCGCCGCCATCAACATCATCCCGACCACCACGGGTGCGGCGAAGGCCACCGCGCTGGTGCTGCCGGAACTGAAGGGCAAGCTGCACGGCTACGCGCTGCGTGTCCCGGTGCCGACCGGCTCGGTCACCGACCTGACGGTGGAACTGGAAAAGGGCACCACCGTGGACGAGGTCAACGCCGCGTTCAAGGCGGCCGCCGATTCCGGCCCGCTGAACAACCGGTTGTTCTACTCGACCGATCCGATCGTCTCCACCGACATCGTCGGTTCGCCCGCGTCGTGCACCTTCGACTCGCCGTTGACCATCGGCCTCGGCGGGAACTTCTTCAAGATCGTCGGTTGGTACGACAACGAGTGGGGCTACTCGAACCGGCTCGTCGACCTGACGAGCCTCGTGGGCTCCAGCCTCTGACGCAGTGACTCGCGGGTGGCGTCCGCCGGGAACCAATTCCCGGTGGACACCACCCGCGAACTGTCGTGCGCCCTGGTGATCGATCGGGCCGGCTGGGCCGTCGGTGACCCCATTTGGTCACCGCGCTATTGGTCACCGCGCTCGCCGCGCCGTCCGCACTCCATTCGCCCGTATTTCTTGTCAGCCTGTGCCGCAATGTTGCCTGCTCAAGGAGTTTCGACGTGCACACCCTCGACGATCTGCTGGCCTCCGGTGTTGCCGGTCGCACCGTGCTGGTCCGATCCGATCTCAACGTTCCGCTCGACGGCAGCGTCATCACCGATGACGGCCGGATCCGCGCGTCACTGCCCACCTTGCAGGCCCTGTTGCTGGGCGGCGCCAAGGTGGTCGTCACCGCTCACCTCGGTCGACCCAAGGGCGCACCGGAGGAGAAGTACTCGCTGGCACCCGCGGCCACCCGGCTCGGCGAACTGCTCGGCGTGACCGTCCCGCTCGCCGACGACCTGGTCGGGCCGTCGGCCCGGGAAACCGTCGCCGCGCTGCAGGACGGGCAGCTGGCGATGCTGGAGAACGTCCGTTTCGACGGCCGGGAGACGTCCAAGGATGCCGGCGAGCGTGGTCAGCTCGCCGACGACCTGGTCGGAGTGGTCGGCCCCGATGCCGCCTACGTGTCCGACGGCTTCGGCGTGGTGCACCGCAAGCAGGCCTCGGTCTACGAGATCGCGCAACGGCTGCCGCACTACGCCGGCTACCTGGTCTCCAACGAGACCGCGGTGCTCAAGAAGCTGACCGTCGACCCGGACCGGCCCTACGTCGTTGTGCTCGGCGGGTCCAAGGTCTCCGACAAGCTCGGGGTGATCACCTCGCTGCTGCCCAGGGTCGACTCGCTGCTGATCGGCGGCGGCATGGCGTTCACCTTCCTGGCCGCCCAGGGCTTCGGCGTCGGGTCGTCGCTGCTGCAGGAGGACCAGATCGAAACGTGCAAGCAGCTGCTCGCGGACAACCCGGACAAGATCGTGCTGCCCACCGATGTGGTCATCGCCGACGCCTTCTCCGCCGACGCCGCGATCCAGATCGTCACCGCCGACCGGATCCTGGACAACTGGCTGGGGCTGGACATCGGCCCGGAGAGTGCGGCCAACTTCTCCCAGATCGCCTCCGGCGCGGCGACGGTTTTCTGGAACGGCCCGATGGGCGTGTTCGAGCTCGCTCCGTTCGCCGATGGCACCAGGGCGGTGGCCGAGGCCATCGCCGCCTCGTCGTCGTTCTCTGTGGTCGGCGGCGGCGACTCCGCGGCGGCCGTCCGCATCCTGGGCATCGACGAATCCGGCTTCACCCACATCTCGACCGGCGGTGGTGCGTCCCTGGAGTTCCTCGAGGGCAAAGAGCTCCCCGGTCTTGCCGTTCTGGAGGCATGAACCTCATGACAACCGCCCGCAAGCCGCTGATCGCCGGCAACTGGAAGATGAACCTCACCCACCTCGAGGGCATCGCACTGATCCAGAAGATCGCGTTCACCCTGCCCGAGAAGTACTACGACCATGTCGAGGTGGCGGTCATCCCGCCGTTCACCGCGCTGCGCTCGGCGCAGACGCTGATCGAGGGCGACAAGCTGTCCATCGTCTACGGCGCGCAGGACCTGTCCGCGCACGATTCCGGCGCCTACACCGGCGAGATCTCCGGCGCCCAGCTGGCGAAGCTCGGCGTCACCTACGTGCTGGTCGGGCACTCCGAGCGGCGCGAATACCACGCCGAGAGTGACGAGCTGCTGTCGAAGAAGGTCAACGCCGCGTTCAAACACGGGTTGATCCCGCTGGTCTGCGTGGGCGAGGGCCTCGAGGTCAGGGAGGCCGGCAATCAGGTCTCCCATGCGGTGGGTCAGCTGCTGGCCGATCTGGCCGACGTGACCCCCGAGCAGGCCAAGACCCTGGTGCTGGCCTACGAGCCGGTGTGGGCCATCGGCACCGGTCGGGTGGCCACCCCGGCCGACGCGCAGGAGGTGTGCGGCGCGCTGCGGGCGGCGCTGGCCGACAAGTACGGCGCCGAGGTCGCCGACGCGGTGCGGATCCTCTACGGCGGGTCGGTCAAGTCCGGCAACGTCGCGGAGATCACCGCGCAGACCGACGTCGACGGCGCCCTGGTGGGCGGTGCGTCGCTGGACGGCACCGAGTTCGCCAACCTGGCCGCGAACGCCGTCGGGGTGCTGTCCTGACCGGACCGCCACCGACCCCGGTGTCACCCCAGGACCGGGCCAACTTCTGACGACCGCAGGCAGGCCGACCCCCCGACCACCGGGTGGTCGGCCTGCCTGACCGGTTCGTCGGGTTAGACTGGCGCGCGACGGGTTGGGCCGCCCGGTACCGGGTATCGGGTACGGGTCGACAGGCACAACCGCTACCGCCCCGACGACGCAAGGCAGCGATGAAGATCTTTCTGGACATACTCCTGGTGATCACCAGCCTCGGGCTGATGGCGCTCATCCTGCTGCACCGGGGCAAGGGCGGCGGGCTGTCCTCGCTGTTCGGTGGAACCATGCAGTCCTCGCTGTCCGGGTCGTCCGTGGTCGAGAAGAACCTGGACCGGCTCACCCTGTTCACCGCCGCGGTCTGGGCGATCTCGATCATCGGCGTCGGGTTGCTGCTGAAGGTCGGGGCTTGACCCCGCCGTCCGTCGGGTCGCGCACCGCTGACTCGTCAAGGAGTTCTTGCCCACTGAACTCCCCAACTGACTCCCAACCAGACTCCCAACTGAGAGAGCGGGCAGGTCGACATGGCGGGTGGTAATCCGATCCGCGGTTCGCGCGTGGGCGCCGGCCGGATGGGCGAATCCGACCGCGGTGAATCCGCTCCACGGCGCCGCCTCGAGTTCTTCTGCGCCAACGGGCACACGACGCGGTTGGCGTTCGCCATGGACGCGGAGATCCCGGACACCTGGGACTGCCCGCGGTGCGGGCTGCCGGCCGGTCAGAACGAGCAGACACCACCACCTGCTCCGAGGGTTGAGCCGTACAAGTCGCACCTGGCCTACGTCAAGGAGCGGCGCAGCGACGCCGACGGCGAGGCCCTGCTGGCCGAGGCCCTTGCCAAGATCCAGGACCGCCGCACCCCGCACGCCTGAGCAAGGCACCAACCCTGGTCACGCGGCGTCCCGCGGTGCGTCAGAGGGTCTTGAGCATCCGGGTGTTCCCCAGGGTGTTGGGTTTGACGTAGGGCAGATCAAGGAATTCAGCCACCCCGCGGTCGTAGGAGCTGCGGAGCTCGGCGAATGCCTCTGGCGTCAGATCGAGCTCGTGGATCGGTGCGAACCCGAGCGAGCGGAAGAACGCCACCTCGAACGTCAGCACGAACAGCCGGTGCAGCCCGAGATCTCGTGCCTCCCGGATGATCTCCTCGCAGACCGCCTTGCCGATGCCCCGACCGCGAGCCGCCGGGTCGGTCGCGACCGTGCGGATCTCCCCGAGGTCCTCCCAGAGCACATGCAGTGCGCCGCAGCCGACGACGACGCCGTTCGACTTGGCCACCCAGAACTCGGTGACGTCCTCGAACAGGTTCGCCAGCGTCTTCTCCAGCAGGATGACCCCGGCGTACTCGTCGACCAGGTCCTTGATCCGACGGACATCGCTCACCCTGGCGCGATGCACGATCAGCGCGTCCGGGTCGTCGGGGGTCACGGCGGATCAGCCTAGCGATCTGCGTGGAACCCTGCTGCTCGGGAACCGTCGCCGTCGCGGCTCGCCCGTTCAGATTGTCGATTCCCAGCGGGGAGCCCGCGCCGACTAGGGTGAGGCGGTGTCGACGGTGTCGGGTAGCGCGGACGGTGACGGACCTGTCCGGGTCGCTGTGACCACCCTGGGATGTGCCCGCAACGACGTCGACTCCTCCGAGATCGCCGGCCGGTTGAGCCTCGGCGGCTTCGAACTGGTGGCGGACCAGCAGGACGCCGACCTCATCGTGGTCAACACCTGCGCGTTCGTGGCCAGCGCGAAGAAGGACTCCATCGACACCCTGCTGGCCGCGGCCGACACCGGCGCGAAGGTGGTCGCGGTCGGCTGCCTGGCCGAGCGCTACGGCGCGGAATTGGCGCAGGCGCTGCCGGAGGCGGACGCCGTCCTCGGCTTCGACGCCTATCCCGACCTGGCCGCCGTCCTCGGCGACGTGATGCACGGTCACCGACCGCCGGCGCACACGCCCGTCGACCGGCGGATGCTGCTGCCCCTGACGCCGACCGCCCGGCCCGCAGCGGCGGCCGGGGTGTCGCTGCCCGGCCACGCTCCGGCCCCCGCCGGGCCCACCCCAGCGTCCGGCCCGGTGCTGGTCCGCAAACTGCTGCAGGCCGGACCCGTTGCCCCCTTGAAGATCGCCTCCGGCTGCGACCGGCGGTGCACGTTCTGCGCGATCCCGTCCTTCCGCGGTGCGTTCGTCTCCCGGCCGGTGGCGGACATCGTCACCGAGGCCGGCTGGCTGGCCGCCCAGGGCGTCCGGGAGATCGTGCTGGTCAGCGAGAACTCCACGTCCTACGGCAAGGACCTGCCGGGCGAACGTTCGCTGGAGACGTTGCTGCTGGCGCTGGCCGATGTCCCCGGCATCACCCGGGTGCGGCTGTCCTACCTGCAGCCCGCCGAGACCAGGCCCTGGCTGATCGAGGCGATCGCCGGGATCCCCGGCGTCGCCGACTACTACGACATGTCCTTCCAGCACGCCGCTGAACCCGTGCTGCGCAGGATGCGCCGGTTCGGTTCACGGGACGGGTTCCTCTCGCTCATCGACCAGATCCGGGCGGTCGCGCCCGAGGCCGGGATCCGCTCCAACGTCATCGTCGGCTTCCCCGGCGAGACCGAAGCGGACCTTGCCGAACTCGAGGCTTTCCTGGTCGGGGCGCGGATGGACGCGGTCGGGGTGTTCGGCTACTCCGACGAGGACGGCACCGCGGCCGCGGACCTGCCCGGCAAGCTGGACGACGACCTGATCGCCGAGCGGGTCGAGCGGGTCTCGTCGCTGGTCGAGGAGCTCACCGCGCAACGCGCCGAGGACCGGATCGGCACCGAGGTGCTGGTGCTGGTCGACGAACCGGAGCAGGACGCGGCCGGCGGTGCCGCTGTCGTCGGGCGCGCCGCGCACCAGGCACCCGAGGTGGACGGCAGCACCACCATCCTGCCGACCGACCTGCTCGGCATCGACGGCCTGCGACCGGGTGACCTGGTTCGCTGCCGGGTGGTGGACACCGACGGCATCGATCTGTTCGCCAGGCGCCGTAGAAGTGATCAGGTCGGAGGTCAACGGTGCGGCGGTGCTCGATATGGCTCCCGCACCGGCCATGGCCGGCCGCCCGGGGATGGCGGTGCCGTCGTGACGGAACGCCCGCCGGTATCGCTGTACAACCTGCCGAACGCCCTGACCGTGCTCCGGCTGATCCTGGTTCCGGTCTTCCTGCTGGCCTTGTTCGCCGAGGGCGGACACGACACCACCTGGCGCTGGATCGCGTTCGTCATCTTCGCCATCGCCGCCATCACCGATCGGTACGACGGGCACATCGCCCGCAAACGCGGGCAGGTCACGGACTTCGGGAAGATCGCCGACCCGATCGCCGACAAGGCCCTCACCGGTTCCGCGCTGGTCGGGCTGTCGATGCTCGGGCGACCTGGCATGGTGGATCACCATCGTGATCCTGGTCCGGGAGATCGGGGTCACGCTGCTCCGCTTCGCGGTGATCAGGTACGGGGTGATCTCGGCCAGCCCCGGCGGCAAGGCGAAGACGTTTGTGCAGATCATCGCCATCGGCCTGTACCTGATGCCGCTGGCACCGACGTTCGACTGGCTGCAGGCCGCCGCGATGGGACTTGCCGTGATCCTGACAGTGGCGACCGGCGTCGACTACGTGGTGCGGGCCGCAGCGGTCTATTCCCGCGCCAAGGCCGGCCGGGTCGACGGCCCGCCGCCGGCGGCCGCAGGCTGAGACCGGCGCCGCGCTGCGCACGCGCTGTGCCTGCGCGCGGACCCTGCGCTCTCCCTGTGTGGACCCCCCAATGTGCCGCTGCCGACGACGGCGCCGAGCATGTACTGGGGTCCCCGAATGTCACCGCAACAGCTTCGTAACCGCACGGTGATCGACGGCATGGAACATCGGGGGTGCCACACACGTTGGGACCGGTGTACGACCTGGCAGGATGCCACTGAGTGAGCGAATGGGTGTGCCGCCCGGCATGCCACCGGATGGCAGCGCACAATTGTGGTATCAGAGCAACGCGGCCGGTTCGACGAATGGATGCGATGACCGGAGAGGAGGTGCGACGTGCTACTGCGTGACGCACTTGGCGAGACACTGCGCGACGCGAGAACTCGGCAGAACCGCACTTTACGTGACGTCTCGACGGCGGCGAACGTCTCACTCGGGTACCTCTCCGAGGTCGAGCGGGGCCGCAAAGAGGCGTCCAGCGAGTTGCTGGCCTCCATCTGTGACGCCCTCGACCTGGAACTGTCGGACCTGCTGGACACGGTGAGCCGCACCATGCGCTCCGATCTCCCGGTGTCCACCGGCACGGCCTCCAACAAGAGCTCGGTGGTCACCAACTCCACCAAACCGGGCCTTTCAGATTCCCACCGGGCCGATGCCAACCGCGGCGATGCCAACCGCCCGCGCTCCGGTGTGCTGGATCTCGATCCCACCCTGCGAATCGTGCTGCCCTACGGCTCCACCCGGCCCGGCGCGCCCGTCGGCTGATAGAGCCGGGCTCGAACTCGCTCCGTCGTCGTCCCACGGTGGGACAATTCGACGATGTTCCGCGTCGAGACCCGGTCGCTGGATGGTGCGGTCACCGCGCTGGGCAGTGCCGGTCCGTATCACCCTGTGGTTGACCGCCCGATCGAAGGCGGGGGCGGTGGCCTTGGCTTCAACGGGGGCCAGCTGCTGCACCTGGCGATCGCCGGATGCATCTCCAATGATCTGTTCCGCGAGGCCGCGCGGCTGGGTATCACTCTGACCCGCGTGCAGGTGCTCGTGGACGGTGACTTCGACGGCGACCCGGCGGTGTCCGCCGGCATCCGCTACCAGGTCATCGTGGACGGGGACCGGCCGCGGGCCGAGCTGGACGACCTGGTGCAGTTCGTGGACCGCATCGCCGAGATCCCGAATTCGTTGCGCCGGGGAACCGCGGTCACGCTGGCCGCGAGCCTGGATGACGCAGGCGGATGACCGCCGCTCGGGCAGCCGGCCGACACGCTGAACCTGGCGCCTGGCGGCCCGCGGTTTCATGATCACCCGGACGCAGCGGCCCGGTGGCCCGGCATTACTATCGCGGCCATGGTGCGCATTCCCCTGAACCAGGAGCAACTCGCCGCCGGTCAACGCCTCGGCGCTGCCCTGCGGGAGGCCCGCGGCCCACGCCCGATGGCGGAGGTTTCCGCGGCCTCCGGAATCTCGAACGACACCCTGCGCAAGATCGAGACCGGGCGGATCCCGACTCCCGCGTTCGCCACGGTGGCCGCGATCGCGGCGGTGCTCGACCTGTCGCTCGATGCGTTGGCCGAGAGCGCTGAGGGCGTGGGTCCGCGGGTCCAGTCGGTTCGGTCGGTTCAGTGGGTTCGGTCAGTGCAGTGGGTACAGCGGCGGCCGGTCTGGCCCTGACCGTCGGCGTCTGATCCGTCAGCCGGTTGCACCGTCCGGCGGCCGGACATGCGGGCAGGGCCGCCAGCGCGGCCATCGCCCGGTCGGCCTGATCCGACGGGCACGAACAGATGATCATGGTGAAACCCGGCAACGACGTTGCACGCAATGCCGTCCCGGGTCAGCGCCGCCGAGACGGCGGCCGTCAGACCCACTGCGGTGAGCGCGGACCGCACCCGCAGGGTGATCCACGCGCAGCGGAAAGTCCCTGACCAGCCCGCACTCTCGGCGGCGTCGG
Organism: uncultured Actinomycetota bacterium; assembly: GCA_963709895.1. Lineage (GTDB taxonomy): Bacteria > Actinomycetota > Actinomycetes > Mycobacteriales > Nakamurellaceae > Nakamurella. Next base: position 143,177 of record CAVPYD010000040.1, read on the forward strand.
CGGGCAGCACCAGGGTCACGGCCTTCTGCCTCCCGCACCGTGACGACCGGGTCGAGCCCGATCGGCACCTCCCAGCCGGCGGGCGCCGAACAGAACAGAAACTCGCCCTCGTGCAGCTCCGGGTCCATCCCGGCCAGCAATGCGGCCAGGTCGGACACCGGCAGGTGGCTCGGATCGGCGGGTGTATCCGGCGAAACAGCAGCCGGACGAGTCCTGCCGGGACACCAACTCCCAGACGGACGGATCGATCTCCGGAAAGCGGGTGTCGCCCACCGCATCCGCCTCGACGTGGGTGATCTCCAGCCGATCGGCCAGGTCGATGGTCTGCCGGTAGATCTCCCCGCCGCCGACGACCATCACCTCGCAGCGGCTCCGGCTCCGGCCAGCGCGAGCGCCTCGTCGACCGAGTGCGCCACCGTGACGCCCGGGGCGGTCCAGCCGGCGTCGCGGGTCACCACGATGCTCACCCGGCCGGGCAGTGCGCGGCCGATCGACTCGAAGGTGCGCCGGCCCATGATCATCGGGTGGCCCATGGTCAACGCCTTGAACCGGCGGAGGTCGTCGGGCAGGTGCCAGGGCAGGCCACCGTCGGCGCCGATCACCCCGTTGCGGGCGACGGCCGCGACCAGGGTGACGCTCACCAGCGGCCGTTCGGCGGCCCGTCATACCGCGATCGGCGCCTTGATCGCCGGGTACGGGTCGTAGCCGAGGACGGTGAAGTCCTCGTAGCTGAAGGCGTCGATGTCGGTGATCCCCGGCGTGATGGCCAGCGACGGCAGCGCGCGCGGGAGTGCGGGTCAGCTGCAGCCGCGCCTGATCGAGGTGGTTGGCGTACAGGTGCGCGTCGCCCAGGGTGTGCACGAAGTCGCCGGGGACCAGCCCGACGACCTGCGCCATCATCTGGGTGAGCAGCGCGTACGAGGCGATGTTGAAGGGCACACCCAGGAAGACATCGGCCGAGCGCTGGTACAGCTGGCAGGACAGCCGGCCGTCCGCCACGTAGAACTGGAACATGGTGTGGCACGGGGGGAGTGCCATGTCGGCGACCTCGGCCACATTCCACGCCGAGACGATGTGCCGGCGGGAATCGGGGGACTCCCGCAGCGAGCGCACCACCGCGGCGATCTGGTCGATGTGCCGGCCGTCCGGGGCCGGCCACGACCGCCACTGATGCCCGTAGACCGGGCCGAGTTCGCCCTCCGCGTCGGCCCACTCGTCCCAGATGCTGACGCCGCGCTCCTGCAACCAGCGGACGTTGGTCGAGCCCTGCAGGAACCACAGCAGCTCCACGACCACCGACCGGACGTGCACCTTCTTGGTGGTGACCAGCGGGAACCCCTCGGACAGGTCGAACCGCATCTGGTGGCCGAAGACGCTCAGGGTGCCGGTGCCGGTGCGGTCGGACTTGACCGTCCCGGTCCGCAGGATGCGATCCATCAGATCGAGGTACTGCTGCATGGCAGCAAGCGTAGAGCGTGCGCCGGGTCCGGCAGCGGACCGACGCCGGACCGGCAACAGCTGCCTCCGCGTCGACGTCGCCCGGCGAGCGGGTGGTCGGCGCCGTCCTCGGCGTAGGGTCCACCCATGGCAACCGGCTCCGGCACCAAGGACGACCCGTGGCAGTTGACGACCCCGCCCGGGACGTCCGCGTACAGCATCCATCGCGACGACAGCGCCGACCCGGCGATCCTGGTGTGCGTGGTCGGCAAGACCACCCTGACCTATCAGGCCCGCTGCCTGGACGACCTGCACGCGATGCTCACCGAGGCCGGCGACTGGGTACCTCTGGGCGGCGCGGACGAGCAGAAGCCGGCGCCGGAGGGATCCGTCGAGGCCTGGGGCCGCTCGCCGGAGAATCCGGTCGGCGGCTGGTACGGCCTGAAGAAGGGTCTGCGGGGCCGGTTCGGGGTGTACATCCCGCCGCTGATGGAGGCCCTCGGATTGGCCGAGCTGGAACACAATCCGCGCAACAACCGGATGCGGGCAGTCTGACCCGAACTGCGACGTGACCAGAACTACGACGTGACCAGAACTGCGACATGACCCGCACGGCGATGGATGAGGGCTGACATGCGCATCGTCTCGCTGCTGCCGTCGGCCACCGAGATCGTCTACGCCCTCGGCCTCGGCGACGAACTGGTCGGGGTCACCTTCGAGTGCGACGAACCTGCCTCGGCGCGGCGGGAGAAGACCGTCGTCGTCGGCGGCCGGGACACCAAGGGCATGGCTCCCGGGGAGATCGACGAGTATGTCCGCTCGCAACTGGCGGCCGGCGCGGACCTCTACACGCTGCACGCCGACGCGCTGGCCGGACTCGACCCCGAGCTGATCCTCACCCAGGATCTGTGCCGGGTGTGCGCGATTCCGTCCGGCCAGGTCGACGACGCGCTTGGCTACCTCGGGTGCAGGGCCGACGTACTCTCGCTGGACCCGCATTCGCTGGACGAGGTGCTGGACAGCGTGCTGCTGGTCGGCGACCGGACCGGCACCAGCGACGTGGCGCCGACGCCTGGTCGGTACGCTGCGCGCCCGGCTCGACCGGGTGGCGCTCGCCGTCGCGGATCGGCCGCGTCCGCGGGTGGCGGTCGTCGAGTGGGTGGACCCACCGTTCACCGCAGGGCACTGGGTGCCCGACCTGGTCCGGGCGGCGGGCGGCGAGCCGGTTGGCGCCAGTCCGGGGGAGCGGTCGGTGCAGACCAGCTGGTCGGAGATCGGCTCGGCCAACCCGGACGTGGTCATCGTGGCGCCCTGCGGATATCACCTCGACGGGGCCGCCGCGCAGGCCGAGCAGATCCTCGCCGAGCTACCCGCAGTGCAGGTCTGGGCGATCGACGCCGACGGCATCGTGGTGCGACCTGGACCGCGGCTGGTCGACGGGGTCGAGGCGATCGCCTGCGCACTGCACCCAGCGGCGATGGGACCCCTGGGATCGGTCGGCCGGAAGTCGATCCGGCTGGTGGCCGATCGCGATCCCGAACCTGATCCCGATCCCGATCCCGGAGCCGACTCCGATCAGCGGCGAGCCTTGCTGCCCGGCACCCGGCCGGTGACCAGCTTGTAGATCCCGGTCACCACGACGGCGCCGACGATCGAACCGATGATGCCGCTCGGACGCAGCTCGATGCCGTCACCCGCGATCAGGCTGAAGATCAGCCCGCCGACGAATGATCCGATCAGGCCCGACCACGATGGCCGCCGTCCAGTCGATCGGGCGCTTGTGCCCGCCGCGGAAGATCAGCTGCGCGGCGGCGCCGGCGAGCATGCCCAACAGGATGATGGCGAGGATGAGCACGATGAAGACCCTTCGGTGAACTTCTGACGGCCGGACGGCCGGGATTCAGTATGACGGGCGTGGGGCCGCGCGGGCGCCGCCGTGCAGCACACCGGTGAGTTGCGCGGTCAGCAGGGCGCGCAGTCCGTCCTCGAAACCCACCCGCGCGGCGGCCAGCGTCGGGTCCTCGTAGGCGGCCAGCACGGTGCTCGGCGGGTTCGCCAGCGGCCACAGGCCGGCGACCATCACCAACGTGGCGGCGGTGAACTGCTCCGCCGCTGGGTCGTCAAGGCCGGGCAGGTGATCGCGCAGCAGCTTCTGCAGCACCGCCATGCTGTTCATCGCGGCGATCTTGAACCGGCGCGCGACCGGCACGGAGACGTTGCGTTCCAACACGTTGGCCGTCACGCTGGCCAGTTCGCACAGCAACGGGCGCTCGGCCAGCGAGCCGCGCCATCGCCTGCGCGATCACATCGACCCGCTGGACCACCTCGGCGGAATCCGCGGGCAGCCCGGCCGGCAGCGCCGGAAGCGCCTCGAGCTCGCCCGCCAGCGCGGCCAGCCATTCGGTCCACCCGGTGTCCAGCAGCTCCAGGAACACTTCCTCGCGAGATTCGAAGTACCGCAACACATTCGATTTCGCCAGCCCCACCCGGCGGCTGAGCTCGCGCAGGCTGATGTCCGCGACCGGCATCTCGGTCATCATCGCGGCAGCCGCGTCCAGGATCGCCCGGCGCCGGCTCTCGCGCTGCTCGGGGCTCCGCGCCCGCTGGAAGTGTGGTGCTCCGTGCGTCACCGGCGGCCCCCTCTCCTCGACCGTCACTGATCACCGTCGCCCAGCATAACGGACCATTGGTCTGTTATGCTGGAACCAGTAACAGACCATTGGGCTCTTAATCAGGAGGAACGCCATGAGCAAGCATCCGCAGTTCAGCGTGCCGGACCAGCACGGCCGGCTGGCCGTCGTGACCGGAGCCAACAGCGGGATCGGCCTCGAGGTCGACCCGCCGGCTGGCCGGCGCCGGCGCCGAGGTCGTGCTGGCCGTCCGCAACACGGAGAAGGGCCAGCAGGCGGTAGAGGGGATCCTGGCCGACTTCCCGGATGCAACGCTCTCGGTCGAGGCCCTTGACCTGTCCGACCTCGCCTCGATCGCCGCGTTCGCCGATCGGCTGAGGCGGCAGGGCCGTCCCATCGATCTGCTGGTCAACAACGCCGGCATCATGGCGGTACCGGCCCGGCACACCACCGCGGACGGCTTCGAGCTGCAGTTCGGCACCAACTTCCTCGGCCATTTCGCGCTGACCGCCGGGCTTCTCCCGCTGCTGGCCGCCGCACCCGCGCCCAGGGTGGTCACGCTCAGCAGCACGGCCGCCGCGATGGGCACGATCCAGCTGGACGACCTGAACAGTGAGCACGGCTACCGGGCCTGGCGCGCGTACGGGCAGTCCAAGCTCGCCGACCTGATCTTCGCCATCGAACTGGACCGGCAGAGCCGGCGGCACAACTGGGGCATCGTCAGCATCGCGGCGCATCCGGGGTTCACCCGGACCAACCTGCAGACCACCGGACCGCGGATGGGCAAGTCGAATCCGCGTTTCGACGCCTCGGCCCTGCTGATGAAGCTTCCCGGGATGGCGCAGGACCCCGACGCGGGCGCGCTGCCGACGCTGTACGCGGCAACCAGCCCGGATGCCGCGAGCGGCCGCTACTACGGGCCGGACGGGTTCATGCAGATGACCGGGGCACCGACCGTGGTCAACGGGCCGAAGAGCGCCCACAACACGGCGACCGCGATCGCGCTCTGGGATGCCGCGGAACGGCTGACCGGTGTCGCGTTCCCGAACGGCCCAGTGGAGAAGCTCAGCGGGAGCACCGCCGTCGGGTGAACCTCGGTCGGCCGCGCCGACGTTCCGGTCCCGACCCTGCCGGGCGCCCGGCAGGTCGGGCCGGCCCGGTCAGGTCAGCGTCAGCCGGGTGATCTCGGCCAGTCGCGGGTCGCTCACCGGTCCGGCCTTCTCCAGCAGCAGGTCGGCGCTTCGCCCTTGGATCGTCATCGTCATCAGCTCATCGCCGAAGTACGGTCCCTGCTCGCGGGACCACTCCATGATCATCGGCGGAACCTTGGCCACCAGTCCGAGAATCGCCCGGGTAGATCGCTCGGCGACCCGGCTCCAGGCTGCCTGGAAGGTCAGCCGCATCGGCGTCGGCACATGGTTGTGCAGCGGCGAGCAGGTCAGTTGGTAGACGGCGGAATCGGTGCCGCCAGGGGAGCTGCCGCCGGGGAAGCTGGCGCGCGCGACGTAGGCATGGTGCACATCGCCGGAGAGCACGCAGACCGACGCCGGCGCCCGGCTGCCGGCCGCCGCGTAGCGACCGCGACCGACGTCGCGAATGGTCTCGGCGAGCCGGTCGAAGGAGGCCCGAAACGACGCCCAGTGCTCGAGATCCGCTGCGCGACGGAGCTTCTCGGACCATCGGGCGATACGATCGCCGCGCCGCCCGTCGCAGAGCACCTCGTTCCACGACTCCAGGTCGTGCAGCGCTCTTGGCATCAGCCAGGGCAGCGACGTGCCGATCAGCAGGTGGTCGTAGTCGCCGGGCAATTGCTCTTCGATCCAGTCGAATTCGGCGTCGCCGATCATCCCCCGCCGACCCTCGGCCAGAATCCGCCCGCATCGCGAATCGATGACGATCAACCGCACCCGCCCGTAGTCCCGGCGGAAAGACCAGCGGGCGCCCTTGGCTCCGTCGGCCTCGGCGTCGGCTGCGATGGCGAACTCCCGCACCAGTGGCTCGGCGTCGCCGCCGTGCCCGCGGACCTTCTGGTACAGCACGTCGTCGGCGAGTTGGTCGGGGGACAGGTTGCCCAGGTGCTGGTAGACCCAGTACGAGGACAACGCGCCGACAATGCGCTCGTGCCACCACGGCTGCGCCTGCATGTCCAGCCGCCAGGAATGCGAGGTGTTCCAGTCGTCCCGCACGTCGTGATCGTCGAAGATCATCGATGACGGCACGGTGGACAGCAGCCAGCGCACATCGGGATCGGTCCACGACTCGTGGTACAGCCAGGTGTATTCCTCGTAGTCCGCGACCTGCTCGCCGGAACCTTTGGTGATGTCGCGACGCCCCCGGATGCGCTGCTGGGTGTCCGGCGAGGTCTCGTCGGCGTAGACCTGGTCGCCCAGCAGCACCAGGGCGTGCGGCCAGTCCTGCGGCGGCTTGCTGGCCATCGAGCGGGCAAGGCAGACCAGTGCATCGGCATCGAAATGCTGGTCGCCCTTGACCGCGGAGGACTTGGCGTACCGGCACGATCCGAATGCGATGCGGATCGACCCGCCGTCCGGTGTGGTGCGGATCGCCGGCGGCGGCCGGTCGGAGTCCGGTTCGGGCCAGACCTGGTCGCCGTCCAGTCGCACCTGGTAAGCGGTGCTGCTGGCCGGGGCCAGGCCTTCGATCGCGACCAATGCGTAGTGGTGGCCGGCGACGGTCCAGGTGCGTTCCCGCTGCCCGAGGATCTCGACGTCACAGGGCGTGTCGGTCTCCACCCAGATCGTCGCGTCGGTGGTCCCGACGTGCCGCAGCAGGGGTCCGAGTAGCAGGCGGGTCACCGACCCTGTCTACCACCCGGACCTCCGCTCGGCGTCACCGCGGACGGCCGCGGACGGACGCCCGCGATCAGTGCCTGGTGCCGACTCGTACCGCTTTGTGCAGGTCCGCGACCTTGGCGTCGCGCGGGCTCAACGGCCGGAGGCCAAGGCCGTGCTCGATGGTGGCCAGGATCGAGGTGGTGTCGTACACCGTGTGGTCCACCCCGGACCGGTCGAACGACGCGCTGACCAGCAGGGCCGGGATTCTGGTGCCAGGGCCCCACTTGTCGTGCACGCCCTTCGTCGCGCCGCCCTGTCCGGGCGGGGAGACGTGGTCCCACTGCCCGCCGAACTCGTCGTAGGTGACCACCACCAGGGTGTCCCTGGCCTGCGGCCCGGCCAGCACCGTCTTGAGCAGGTCGACCAGGTGATCACTGCCGTCCGGCTCGCTGGCGTAGCCCGGGTGCTCGTTCTCGGCGCCGTAGGGCTTGACGAAGCTCACCGTCGGCAGGGTGCCGTTCTGGGCAGCTGCTGATGAATTCCGTTTCATCCCTGAGGTGCGTCCGCCCCGGCTTGCCCGGACCGTAATCCGCCCAGTAATTCAACGGCTGGTGGTGATACTGGAACAGCGGCCCCGGATGTCCGGCCGCGGCATCGTTCCAGCCGCCCGAGTACCAATTCCAGGAAATCCCCTTGCCGCTCAACCGGTCGCCGATGTTCGGGAACTTCTTGTCGTCGATGAGCGGCAGTTCGGTGCCGAGCCCGCGGACGGCGGATTCGACGGCTGCATGGTGTTGACCGCGAAATCACCGCAGGCCACGTTCGGATCTTGCGCCGGCGTGCACGCCTGGGTGAGCTGCGCCGTCATTGAACCGGCGTCGGATCGGGCTTGTAGAGCGGGTAGCTGGCGTTGGGGAAGCCGTTCGCGTCGACGACGGAATGCAACGTCGGCATCGATGCGGTCGTGGCCGGCAGACGTATTCAGCGGCGCCCGCGCCGCCACCAGGAACTGGTGATTCAGGAACGACCCGCCGAACGCGGCCTGGAAGAAATGGTCGGCGATCACGTAGTTCGGCGCGTTACGGCCATTCAGGTATTTGTAGATGGGCAGGCTCTTCGTGTCGTACTGGCCCATGGTCAGGCCGACGGCGTCGCTACCGGTGACGTACCGGTTCTGCTTTCCGCCGTTGAGTTGGTACTGCTCCTGGTAGAACCGGTGCACGATGTCGCGGGTGCAGCCACCCGGCAGCGCGCCGGGGCTGTCCTTCAACACTCCGTTCGCGGCGAAGACGCCCGGCGCCGGGCAGGTCTTGTCGTCCGCGGCGATGTAGTTGTCGATGGTGAACGGGTCGTTGGTGAAGTGGCTCGCGCTGACGCCGTGCGCGGAATCGACGCAGGTGTTTGCCAGTGGTGGCGAAGCCAGGTTGACGTCAACCTGCAGCAGGCAGCCATAGGCATCGCCGTTCTGCGCGACCTGGGTGGTGTTCACCTGCTCGGCGTCGGCCAACCCTTCGACGTGCTGGCCGTTGACCGAACCCCATGTCCCGTAGAGGTTGTCGAAGCTGTGGTTCTCTTCGTAGATCACCACCAGATGTTTGTACCCACCGACCACGGTCGGGCCGCGGTCACCGTGCCCACTCCCGTAGGAGTCGGCGACGGCAACCCCGCTCGGCACCGCCAGTGCGAGCAGGGCGGTGCACCCGATGGCCACAGCTCTGTGTCTCCTGCGCATGTTCCCTCCAGGGTCGGGTCGTGTCGGTGTGACATTGCACCTGTGCCGGCCCTGTGACAAGACCCTTCGCTCGGCCAAGTAAATGAACAGTGAACGGCGGATCGGTGCCGCTGGATGGCTTTCCCGGTAAGGCTTGGCCTGCGGGCGGGGGCGGAGTTAGTCTCGCCGGTATGAAATTCGTGCGTATGCCGTTTCATTGACCTGGCGCTGCCGGCTACCCGCGGGCGAGCCGGCGACTGGTAGTCACGGCGGTCGGTTGGTCGTTCTTCGCCGACGTCGTGCCGCTGTACGAGTTCTACGCATTGCTGTTCGCGGACAACGGGTTGTCCGACGCGCAGATCTCCGCGCTGTTCGTGGTGTGGTCGATCGTCGGACTGCTGGCGGAAGTGCCTTCCGGTGCGCTGGCGGACCGCTTCTCGCCTCGGCTGGCATTGATGGCTGCCGGGGTGCTGCAGGCCGCGGGGTATGCGGTGTGGCTGCTGATGCCCGGATTCGCCGGCTACGCAGCGGGTTTCGTGCTGTGGGGCATCGGAGGCTCGCTGGTTTCCGGTTCGTTCGAGGCGTTGCTGTACGACGGCCTGGCGGCGAACGGGGATATCGCCCGGTTCGCCCGGGTACTGGGTTGGTCACGGAGCGCCGGGCTGCTGGCGCAGATCCCGGCCGCCGTCGCTGCCACCCTGCTCTTCGCCTCCGGCGGGTATTCCCTCGTCGGGTGGGTCAGCGTGGTCGTGTGTCTGCTGACGGCATGCCTGGCCTGGCTCATCCCGCCGGCGAAGCCGGATCCGCGGCATACTGCCGCGGTACCGCAACCCGCCGGACACCTGACCGGTCCGCAATCCACCGGGCGCACCGAGCCGACCGCCCAGCCTGCAGAGCCGAAACCCGTTGACCCGAGCGCTGAGTCGGGAGCCGGATCGACGGCCGAATCGACAGGCGGATCGACGGCCGAATCGACAGCACCGGACCACTCCGGCGACGAGCCCGATGGTTATCTGGCCGTGCTCCGCGCGGGTGTCGCCGAGGCGGCCGCACATCCGACCGTCCGGGCCGCCATGCTGGCGGTGGCGATGCTGACCGGGCTGGACGCGTTCGACGAGTACTTCGCATTGCTGGCCAGCGACTGGGGGGTGCCGACCGTGCTGGTCCCGATGGCGACCCTCGGGCTGCCGCTGGCCGGCGCCATCGGTGCCGCCCTCGGCGGTGGGGCGAACAGGATGAGCACCGCGGCGCTGACGACGGCGTTCGGCTGCGGGGTTGCCGCGCTGGCCGCCGCCGCGCTGGCCGATCAGCCGGCGGGATTGATCGGGGTCGGCCTCTTCTACGGGCTGTACCGGATGGTGCTGGTGGTCGCCGACACCCGGTTGCAGGACAGCATCACCGGGCCGGCCCGGGCCACCGTGACGTCGATGGCCTCGTTGGGCAGCGAGGTTTCCGGGATCGCGCTGTACGCCGCCTGGGCGATCGCCGGCCTTCCGTTGGTGGTCGTGCTGATCGCGGTGGTGGCGGCCGCACTGCCGCGCTGGCTCCGCGGGCGGGTACGGCGGCCGGCGCCCACGGCATCGCGGTGACGCGGGTGCGCCGGGCACCGGCGGGGCGGCTACCGTTGGTTCGTGTCGAAGATCATCACGGGTGAGCCGGAAGAGGCCGACAGTTCACAGAGCACCGACGCCGAGCTCGCCGCTTACCTCGTGCGCCGGGCGGGGGACCTCGCCACCCGGATGAGGATCGACGGGCTCACCGTCGCGCGCAAGACCAGCGTCAGCGATGTCGTGTCCGACGCCGACAAGGCGGCCGAGGAGATGATCGTCGGGGTCCTCGCCTCCGCTCGACCGGACGACGGCATCATCGGGGAAGAGGGCGCCGTCGCGCCCGGCAAGCGGACCTGGGTGATCGATCCGGTTGACGGCACGTTCAACTTCGTCTCCGGTCTACCGGCGTGGTGCTCGGCGATCGCGCTGCTCGACGGCGATTCACTGGTGCTCGGCGCCGTGTACCAGGCGACCACCGATGAATTGTGGATCGGTGGGCGCGACCACCCGACCATGCTGAACGGGCAGCAGCTGCCGACGCTGCTGGACCGCCCGCTGAACGAGATCGCCATCTCCACCTACCTGCACCCCACCAGGGTCAACGACCTGCAGTTGCGGGACGGGTTACTCCGGTCCATCGCTGCCGCGGCGTCGGTCCGGATCATCGGGTCGGGCTCGGTCGAACTCGCTGCGGTGGCCGCCGGCCGGCTCGGTGTGTGGCTGCACGCCGACACCCTGTCCTGGGACTGGCTGCCCGGCGCCGCGTTGGTCGAGCATGCCGGCGGCGCGACCGATGTGTTCGAATACGGCGGTCATCGCTGGCATCTCGCCGGACCGCCGACCGCGGTCGCGCAGGCCAGGGCAACGGTGATCGGGGAGTGACACCCACCCCGCCGCGCTGACCCACCGACCGCGGGCCTGACAGCCCGGCGGCTGCATTGACAGGTCTGACAGACGGGAGCCGCTCGACGATGCACGACGACCGCCAGCTCACCGAAGGACGCCTCCGCCGGTTCCGCACCGAGCGGTTGGAACCGGCCGTGTACCGAGAACGGTTGCCGCTCAACGTCTCCGCCTGGGCGGCGGCCGGCGAGCCGGTCCCGTTCGCCGAGGCGGTCGCCGCGCCGTACACGCCGATCACCGCCGGCACCGCCTGGGGCCCGCCGTGGGGGACGACCTGGCTGCACGTCACCGGCGAAGTGCCGCGGGCCTGGCTGGAACCCGGCGACGACGTCCGGGTCGAGGCGGTCGTCGACCTCGGGTTCGAGAAGGCGACCCCCGGTTTCCAGGCGGAGGGGTTGGCCTACGACCTGGATGGCAACCCGCTGAAGACCATCGCACCACGCAACTCGCACCTGCCGCTGGACCTCCTGCGTACCGGCAGCGGACTCTCCGACGGTGTTGGCTCCGCGGTCGAGTCGTCCGGCGAATTGTCTGTCGATTTTTATGTCGAAGCCGCCTCCAACCCGGACGTCGCCGCCAACGCCTTTGCGCCGACCCCGCTCGGCGACCGGGCAACAGCGGGCACCGCGCCGCTCTACCGGCTGGGCCGGGTGGACGTGGCGCTGCGCGACGTGGCCGTCTGGGAACTCCTGCGCGACGTCGAGGTGCTGGACGGACTGATGCACGAACTCCCGGTCGACCTGCCCCGGCGGTCACTGATCCTGCGCGCCCTGGAGCGGATGCTGGACGCGATGGATCCGGACGACGTCGCCGGAACCGTGGCGGCCGGCCGCGCGGAGCTGACCGCGGTGCTCGCGTCGCCGGCGGCGGCCAGCGCGCACCGGGTGCTGGCCACCGGGCATGCACACATCGATTCGGCGTGGCTCTGGCCGGTCCGGGAGACCGTCAGGAAATGCGCCCGCACCTTCTCCAACGTGCTGTCGTTGATGGACGACCATCCCGATTTCGTCTTCGCCTGCTCGTCGGCGCAGCAGTTCTGCTGGATCAAAGAATACTATCCGTCGTTGTTCGAACGAATTCGGCTGAAGGTGGCCGCAGGACAGTTCGTCCCGGTCGGCGGGATGTGGGTGGAATCCGACACCAACATGCCCGGCGGTGAGGCGATGGCCCGACAGTTCTTGATGGGCAAGCAATTCTTCGCCGACGAGTTCGGTGTGGACACCGAGGAGGTCTGGCTACCGGATTCCTTCGGCTATTCCGGCGCGCTCCCGCAGATCGCCGCCGCGGCCGGCGCCCGGTGGTTTCTCACCCAGAAGATCTCCTGGAATCAGACCAACCGGATGCCGCACCACACCTTCCGCTGGCGGGGCATCGACGGCACCGAGGTGTTCACCCATTTCCCGCCGGTCGACACCTACAATTCCGATCTCTCGGCGGGCGAACTGGCGCACGCCGAGCGGAACTACGCCGAACACGGGCGCGGCACCATTTCCCTGGTCCCGTTCGGGCACGGTGACGGCGGTGGTGGGCCGACCAGGGAGATGATCGCCCGCGGTCGCCGGGTGGCCTCGCTCGAGGGTTCGCCGATGCTGCGCTTCGGCAGCCCGCGGCAGTTCTTCCTCGACGCCGAACAGGACTACCCCGATCCGCCGGTGTGGGCGGGGGAGATGTACCTGGAACTGCACCGCGGCACCTACACCTCGCAGTCGAGGACCAAGCAGGGCAATCGCCGCAGCGAGCACCTGCTCCGGGAAGCCGAGCTCTGGGCGGCGACCGCCGCGGTGCGCTCGGGTGCCGACTATCCGTATGACGAGTTGCGGCGGCTCTGGCGCGTGGTGCTGCTGCAGCAGTTCCACGACATCCTGCCCGGCAGTTCCATCGCCTGGGTGCACCGGGAGGCCGAGCGCCGGTATGCCGACGTCGCCCGGGACCTGGGGGTGCTGATCGAGCGCAGCCTGCGCGAGCTGACCGGCGAGGGGGAGCAGCTCATCGCGTTCAACGCCGGGCCGTTCGCTCGTGACGGGGTCCCCGGCCTGGCCGCCGGGTCGCCCAGGACGGACAGCGGCGCGGCCGTCGTCACCGAGCACGGCAGCGACGGCACCGAGGACGGCACCGAGGCGGCCGGCTTCACGCTGGACAACGGGATGCTCCGGCTGCGGGTCGACGGCCGCGGGTTGCTCACGTCGCTGGTCGATCTGGGTTCCGGCCGGGAGGTGCTGCCGCCGGGCGCGGTCGGGAACCTGCTGCAGCTGCATCGCGACATCCCCAATCAATGGGACGCCTGGGACATCGACCGCCATTACCGGCGCACGGTGACCGATCTGGAGTCCGCGGAGTCCGTGCGGCTGGACCGGACGTCCGACGGTGCGCCGGTGATCGCGGTGACCAGGCGGTTCGGTGCGTCCCGGATCGATCAGCGGATCAGCCTGCCGCGGGGTTCGCGCAGCGTGCGGATCGCCATCGAGGTGGACTGGCACGAACGGCAGAAGCTGCTGAAGCTCGCCTTTCCGATCGATGTGGCCGCCGACCGGTCCGCGTCGGAAACGCAGTTCGGCCATGTCTTCCGGCCCACCCACACCAACACGTCCTGGGAAGTGGCGAAGTTCGAGATCTGCGCGCACCGGTGGATCCAGGTGGCCGAGCCGGGTTTCGGGGTGGCCATCGCGAACGACTCCACCTACGGTCACGACGTCACCACGCATCCGCGTCCGGGTGGTGGCACGTTCACCACCGTCCGGTTGTCGCTGCTGCGGGCGCCCCGCTACCCCGACCCGGCCGCCGACCAGGGCAGGCATGTCTTCGAGGTCTCCCTCACCCCGGGTCCCGACATCGCGACCGCCGTGCGGGCGGGGTACGACCTCAACCTGCCGCTCCGCACCGTGCTCGGGTCACGGGAGGTGGCGCCGCTGGTGACGGTGTCCGACCCCGCCGTCGTCGTCGAAGCGGTGAAGCTGGCCGAGGACAGATCCGGTGACGTGATCGTCCGGCTGTACGAGTCACTGGGCCGGCGGGTCACTGTGGGCGTCACCGCCGGGTTCGACGCGGCCGGCGTCGCGGTCACCGATCTGCTCGAACGGCCCGTCCCGGCACAATCGGCACCGTCGGCGCAATCGGCACGCTCGGCACCGTCGGCACCGTCGGCACCGTCGGCACCGTCGGCACCGTCGGCACAGTCGAAACCGCCTGCCGCCGGACAACTCGGGCAGATCCGGCTGGACCTACGGCCTTTCGAGCTGGTCACGCTGCGACTGCGGCGGGCGGGCTGACCCGGGCCGGACCGGTGCGCGGCCGAACGGTCGCGCGCGGGGTGCAACGATGCACGGGTGTCAGTGGCCATCACGCTTCTCGCGCTGATCGCGACGGTGACGGCCGTCAGCGCGATCGCCCGCCGTTTCGAGTTCCCCGCGCCGCTGCTGCTGGTCGTCATCGGCATCGGCGCGTCCTACCTGCCGTTCGTCGAGGGGGTAAGACTCAGCCCTGATCTGGTGTTGATCGGTTTGCTGCCGCCGTTGCTGTACGCCGCGGCCATCCGCACCTCGCTGATCGACATCTCCGCCAATCGCCGGGCGATCGGCTTCCTGGCCGTCGGCCTGGTGATCTTCACGACGTTCACGGTCGGGTTGATTGCCTGGCTGTTGCTGCCCATTCCCTTTGCCGCGGCGGTGGCGTTCGGCGCGGTGGTCGCACCGCCGGATGCGGTCGCCGCCACCTCGATCGCCCGGCGTATCGGGTTGCCACGGGGCATCGTCACCGTGCTCGAGGGCGAGTCACTGCTGAACGACGCGACCGCGCTGGTCGCCCTGCGCACCGCGATCGTCGCGGTCGCCGGGACGGTGAGCCTGGGCCGGATCACCCTTGACTTCGTCTGGGCGGCCGCCGGCGGGGTGGCGATCGGCGTGGCCGTGGCGCTGCTCATCGCGTTGGTCCGCAAGCACATCAAGGATCCGGTGTCGGACACCGCGGTATCGCTGATGGCGCCGTTCGTGGCCTACCTGCCCGCCGAGGAACTGCACGCTTCCGGGGTCATCGCGGTCGTGGTCACCGGCCTGATCCTGGGGCACAAGGCGCCGATCATCCAGGACGCCACCTCCCGGCTGAACGAACGGATCAACTGGGAGACCATCGAGTTCCTGCTGGAGAACAGCGTCTTCCTGCTCATCGGCCTGCAACTGCGGGGCATCCTCGACGATGTCGTCAATGCGAACCTGCCGGCCCAGACCATCGCGGTGTTCTGCATCGGGACGCTGGCCGCGGTGGTGCTCTCCCGCCCGCTGTGGGTGTTCCCGGTGAGCTACCTGTTGGTCAAGCCGAAAGACGAACGCGGTCAACGGGTGTCGTGGAAGCGCACGGCGATCATTTCCTGGGCCGGGATGCGCGGCGTGGTCACCCTGGCCGCGGCGTTCGTGCTCCTGCAGGAGGCCATTCCGCAGGCCTCGGTGCTGGTGCTGGGTGCGTTCGTGGTGACGGCGGGAACGTTGCTGCTGCAGGGGCTCTCGTTGCCGTGGCTGGCCCGCCGGCTCGACGTCCGCGGGCCGGACGAACGGGAGGACGCGCTGCAGGAGGCCACCGTGCTGCGATCGGCGGCCGCGGCGGGCCGGGCGGAACTGGACAGGATCGTCACCCCGGAGGACGACGAAGCCACGGTGGCCATGTTGCGCCGGCGTGGGGAGACCAGGGCGAACGTCGTCTGGGAACGATTGGGAAGCTCCGAAGCGGACGAAACGCCGAGCGAGCAGTACCGCCGGCTGCGGCTGGCGATGCTGGCCGCCGAGCGCAACGAGGTGCTGAAGATCCGTCACGAGGGCACCGTCGACAGCGACGTGCTGGCCAGCGTGATGGCCACCCTGGACGTCGAGGAGTCGATGATCGACCGCCGCTCGGGCCGTGCCGAAGCCGTTGGCGATCGAACCCTGGTGACACCCGCCCGCACCGCCGGCCAGTGCGACGACCTGCAGAACGCACCGTCGGACACCGTCGCGCTGACGCCGGACGGTTGTCCGGATTGCCTGCGGGAAGGGCTGAAGTGGGTGCACCTGCGGCTGTGCCTGCAGTGCGGCAACGTCGGCTGCTGTGATTCGTCGGTGGGGAACCACGCCACCCGGCATTTCGAGCGCACCGGACATCCGGTGATGCGCAGCTTCGAGCCCGGCGAGGCGTGGCGGTGGTGCTACCTGCACGAACTGCTCGGCTGACCCGGGTTGTGGCGCCGCTAGTCGCTGCCGCTGCGAGCCGGCCCTGGGTATCACGGTCCGGTTAGCTCGCTCTGTCGAAGCGTCGGGTGCCAGGGGGGTGTCCGGCAGGACGAAGGGAGTCCCCATGTGGGATCCGGAGAATTTCCCAGGCGCGGACAACGTGCCGTGGCCGCTGCTGATCAGGGCCCGCTACCAGTTCGAGGTTGACGCGCACATCGCGTCGTCGGTGGTCGCGGCAGTGGCGCGCTTCGCGCCCGAGGAGGTCACCGCCAAGGTTGCCAAGGCGGCGGACAGCGCGGTGCGCAAGAGCATGTCCGAACGCGCCGAGCTGAGCGCCGACCAGCGGGTGGCGTTTCTGGGCGCCGTCGCCGACTGGGAGGACGGTGAACTCTGCCCGCGTTGGTGGCGGTGGCCGTTCCCGTGGCCGCCCAAGAAGGACTGGGCACGAGAACTGGGCGACCCGATCGCCTATGTCGCCCTGCAACGCGGACTCGACCTGATCACCGCGGCCGGCAGCCAGCAGCTGCAGGAGTCGCTCGGCGGTGCCATCCAGGGCATCCAGGGGTAGGTGACGAACCCGCGCGACCACCAAGGTGCCGGGGTGCGGACGTAGCGTCCGCACCCCGGCACCGCTGGTTGTGGCCCGGATGCGCCATGGTGGCTGGCCCGGCGGCCGGTCCGGCGGTGCCCTTGGTCAGTTCTGGCTGTAGCCCGCGCGCGGGAATTCGACCGCCGGGCGGGTCGAGAGCGTACTGACCAGGGCCGACTCCCGGCGCAGCAACGCCACCTCGAGCGCCAGCCGCTCGTCGACCGTTGAGGTGGCCAGCAGGTCCTGCTTGTCGGACATCTCGACCAGCATCGCGGCCGCGATCACATACGACAGCTCGACCGGATCGTCCGGCAGCTCCGGAGGTTCGTCGACGTCGAGGCCCTGCGCGGTCAGCAGCGCCTTGCGGTAGCTGCCGAACATCTTCACGGCCCGGGTGGACAGCCTGGCGGCGTCGTCGGTGCTGACATCGGGCAGCAATTCGACCTCACCGACCATCGGCTCGGAGGCATCCACCCGCACCACGCGGAACCGCGACCCACCGACCGCGATGATGTCGAACCGGCCGTCGTCATAGGCTTCCACCCGCCGAAGCTCTGCGGTGCAGCCGATCTCGTGCAGCGCGGTGACGCCGTCGGTGCCGACCTCGCGGCCCTCCTTGATCGCGACCACGCCGAATCGGCGCGGCCCCTCCGACTGCGCCAGCAGATCCCGGACGAGGACGCGGTACCGCTCCTCGAAGATGTGCAACGGCAGGACGACTCCGGGATACAGCACGGTGCCGAGCGGGAACAACGGCAACAGGGTGAGCGCCACCCCACCAATCTACGGACCCCGCGGACCGGCGCCGGTGGGGCGCCTTCACCCGTAGCAGAAGTCGTTTCCACCGCTGGGATATCGCCGTACCGTGCGAGGAACGACAGTAACGACAGGGACGACGGGCATGACGGTGCGCCGTGCGGCACCACCCGGCCCGGCCGCGCGAATGGAGGCCCTCGGTGAGCACCTTTCCGTTCAGCCATGGCCCTGACGACGATCCCGAGGACATCGGCCGGCGCGCCGCCCGGTCGCGCCGGGCACGCGCGTTCCTCCCCGTGCCGGAAGGGTGCGGGTCCCGGACTTCGACGGGATGCTGGTCGGTGCCGCGCTCGGCCAGGCGGACCGCGCCGGCGTCACCCTGGCCATCGCCGCGCAACCCGCACCGTTGGGCCGATCTGGCCTCGTCGGGCCGCTGGCTCGTCGCCGATCAGGATCCGGCAGCCGGTTCGGTCCGCTACCGCGGCGACACCGTCGTGGTCTTTCTCCGTCACGACGGTGGGGGAGAAGCCGGCGACCGCGAACCTCGCACTCCGCTGCCCCTCCGGCGCAGCGGTCAGCAGGAGCATCCCGAGCCGCCACCGCCCGCGGCCCGGCCGCCGGGTGCGCGCATCGCAGCTGCCGATGGAGCTGCCCGACTCAGGACGCTGACCAGGGTTCAGTCCCCGGAACCGCGCTCACCAGTGCCGGCGCGGGACGTCGTCGAGTGCTGCTCGCTGGGCTCCGGGGAACGCTGGCGCCCTCGGCCCGCCGCTTGACGCCGCGCAACATGTCCCTGGACATCACCAGATCGGCGGGCACGATCGCCGCCCAACTCCCTGCCCGCACCCACCAGGGGGAGGTCCGTGCCCGCCACCTGAAGGTGAATCGGGTCCGGCGGCCGCCGTCGATCGGCACCAGCACGAACACCCAGGTCCAGTCGAGCCGGGCCCGGCCACGGGTCCGCCAGGAGAGCGGCAGGTGGGAGTTCGAGCGCAGCACGAGATGCCTTTCCGGCGCCAATTCGTGGACGACGAAGCCGCACTCGGTCTCCGGCGGGCCGTCGGGGATGAAGTCGCCGACGCGCGAGCTGTTGCAGCTCCGGAATGATCTCGTTCGCGCTCGCCCGGTTGGCGGGGAACAACAACCTGTCGACCCAGCGGGCGGTGTACCACCCGGCGCGATGCCATCCCATCTGAACCAGCCACGGCCAGACGAGCTCCGGGGGAGCGTCGATGGTGATCGCGTGCTGGCACTCGAACTGCGCGCCCGGCACCAGGGCGTCGCCGGGCAGGTCTGCGGCGCGTTCGGCGGCCGTCGAACCATAGGTCCGGCCCAGCCGGTGGACCACCGCGTACGTCGCCGCGAGCGTCGCCGCTGGGATCAGCGCCCGGGCGGCGGTCACGACGAGTGCGCCACCGGATGGTGCACCAGCGACCGCAGGTCGGCGACAGCGTGCCGGCCGATCCAGACGAGCACCCCACCGACGACCAGGTACACCGGGTGGAAGAAGCTGAACTCCCGGATGAAGGCGAGTTCGACGACTATCCAGCCGATGATCAGGACGCCGACGATCAGGGCGGCCGCATCGGTGCGCGGATCCCCCTGCCAGGCGAGCCAGGCAAGCACTGTGGACGGCACGGCGACGATCAGCGCCAGCGCGATGCCGCCCAGCACCGGGCTGCCGAACGGCAGTCGCGACGCCATATCGCCGAGCGACAAGCCGCCGGAGATCAACCCGACCGCACCGGCGTAGGCGGAGAAGGCGATGATCGCGGCGAAAACGGCGACACCCCAGCGCCGGCCGTGAGTCGTGCTGACAGAAGATGCTGAATGCGACATCACGGGTCCTTCCGACATGTTCCTGCCCGCAGGATCCGCTCGTCGGAAATTCCCTGGTAGAGCCGAAAGTCCCCACCCGGAAGGACTTCTCGACTACGGGCCATCCGGCGCCGAGTCGGTCAACGACCCCGACCGTTGGCCGACTGGCCACCGCGTTCCAGGCGCCGGAATGAACTGGAGGTGTAGCGGGTGGCAGTGGCGTAGTAATGCCCGGAAAGCCACCGCACCGCGATGTTGTAGTCCTCGGCCGCGGCGGGCGCCACGAAGAAATAGTCGTGGTTGACGATCATGTTCACCTTGCCGCCGATGGCCGACAGCCGTCGGGCGACTTCGGCACGGATTTCGTCCACCTCGTCACGGGTGGTCAACGACATGCCCTCCATGTTGAGGAAGAACATGTTCCGCGTCGGGTCGTAGCTGAACCGCGCATCCATCGGCAGAGCCATCAGGTCGTCCTTCAGCCCCATCACCCCGGTGGCGAAGATCCTGGGATCCATCAACTTCGGAGCGGACCGAACGATGGGCTCGAAGGCCAGATGCCGCAGGACGTCCTGCTCGACGTCGATCCCAGGAGCGATCTCGATGAGCTCCAAGCCTTCCGGAGTGAGTGCAAACACACAGCGCTCCGTGACATACAGCACGGGCTTTCCGGCGGCGGCGGCATATTGGCCGCTGAACGTGCGCTGTTCGACCTCGTCGAGGAATTTCGCCGTGACCATGCCGTGCGAGATCACCAGCCGCCCGTCGGCCACCTCGACCCGGCTCGGCACCACGAAGCTGCCGACGAAAACCAGCCGGCGCGCGCTCTGGCTGATGTTGACGAACCCACCGCACCCGGGCATTCTCGACCCGAATCTACTCACATTGACATTTCCGAGGCGATCCGCCTGGGCCATTCCCAGGAATGCGATGTCCAGGCCGCCACCGTCATAGAAGTCGAATTGCGATGGTTGGTCGAGGATCGCATGCGCGTTGACCGCCGCTCCGAAATCCAGCCCGCCGACGGGCATCCCACCCATCGCACCGGGCTCGGCGGTCAGCGTGACGTAGTCGAGGATGTCCTCTTCCGCTGCCACGTTCGCCACCCCCTCGGGCATGCCGATGCCCAGATTGACCACGCTGTCCGGCCGCAATTCCATCGCCGCCCGGCGGGCGATGACCTTTCGGGGGTTCAGCGGCAGCGGCGGGATGGTGTTGCGGACCCGGCGCAATTCTCCGCTGAGCGACGGGGAATAGGGCGTCGCCATTGTCTGCCAGTGGTGTTCCGGCTTGGACAGCACGATGCAGTCGACGAGCACGCCGGGGATCTTGACGTCCCGCGAACTCAGGCTGCCGGTGTCGGCGACCCGCTCCACCTGCACGATCACCGAGCCGCCCGCGTTGTGCACGGCAGTGGCCACGGCCAGCGCCTCGAGCGTGAGCGCCTCGCGCTCCATGGTGATGTTTCCTTCCGGATCGGCCGTGGTGCCGCGCAGGAAGGCCACGTCGAGCGGAAGCGCCTTGTAGAAGAGGAATTCCTCGCCGCCGATGGTGACCACCTCGACGAGGTCCTCCGTGGTGCACGCGTTGATCTTGCCGCCACCCCGTCGCGGGTCGACGAACGTGCCGAGACCGACCCGGGTGAGCAGCCCGGGCTTGCCGGCCGCGGTGTCCCTGAACAGCTGCGAGAGGGTGCCCTGCGGCAGGTTGTGCGCCCGGATCTTGTTGTCCGCGGCCAACTTTCCCAGCGCGGGGGACACCCCCCAGAATCCGCCGATAGCACCGGTGAGCAGGCCGGGGTGACAGAGGCGATCGAGCCCGCGGCCTTCCCGGTCGCCGGCGGCAACGGTGAACACCAGGGTGAGATTTCGCGGGGACCCGGTCTCCAGGAATCGTTCTTCGAGCGCGAGGGTCAATTCCTCGGCAAAACACTGACCCACGAATCCCTCGACCATCAGGTAATCGCCGTCGCGGATCAGCCGCACAGCATCCGCAGCGCTGACAACCTTGTCCCGCACCCGCGCGCCGGGCGGCGGGTCTGGGGAAATGAGCATGAGTTCCCTCCTGTTCCGAGCATAGAGACGTCGGCAGGGCGGGGGTGGGTCAACGCAGTGTGATCATCGACCGAGTCGGCATCAGCGGCTGCTCGGTTCGGCGCACCAGCGAGGTCGGCGAGGTCAGCGCCGCGGGATCCGTCCGCGTTCCCGTGACGATGCGGCGGGCCCGGCGCGGGGCATGGTGCGCGTGCCGCTCACAGGGTCCTGATGGCGCGGTCGAGCCACTCGTCCAGCAGGAGCCGTTCGGCGTCGCTGAGCTCGGTGAGTTGCGGCGCGATGGCCCGGAACGCGACGGCCGTCGCCGCCGACCCGCCCTCCGCGCGCTCCGGCGGGTCGGTGAGGATCTGCCCGAGAACCGCCTCGAACATCGCCCGGGAAAGTCCCGGATCGCGTTGCTCGGGCGGAGTCGACAACAGGGTCTGAATCACGCCGGTTCCGGCTGCCTGGATGAGGTCGACGGCGCGCTGCTCACTGACCCGGAGCCGACCGGTCACCGCGACCCGATGAACCCGCGATTGGAGGACCTGCCTGCCCGATCGGGCCGCGGGTGAGTGCATGACCTTCGCCGGATCGCTCAACAGGCGGAACAGGGATGGATTGGCGACGCCGAAATCGATCTGCATCTCCCAGCCGGTACGCAGTTCGTCGACAGGATCGACATCCGCTTCCGATGCCGCCTTGACGATCTCGGCCTTGGCGGCCACGTAGGTGGCCATCACGTGTTCGGCGACGGCTTCCAGCAATCCGTCCTTGTCGCCGAAAAGGCGGTAGATCGTCGGTGGTTGCACACCGGCCGCCTCGGACACCCCGCGCGTGGTGACCGCCGCCGGGCCATCCTCGCTGAGCAGGCGAGCCGCGACGTCGACGATTTTCGAGCGGGTGTCGGCCCGGCTGCTGAACCCATCGGTCATGTTCCAACGATAACGCATCGTTGCTATCAATGAATTTCCGCTGGTACGGTCAACTTGATTCCATCGATACTGCAGAAGGACAAGTCATGATCGTCATCACCGGAGCGACAGGCGCACTCAACGGCGCCACTGTCGAGCACCTGCTGGAGCGCATGCCCGCCAGCGAGATCGTCGTCGCGGTCCGCGACCCCGCCAGAGCCCAACGTTTCGCGGATCGCGGGGTGGCGGTGCGGCGCGGCGACTATGCCGACCCCGACTTCCTGCCCGGCGCGTTCAAGGGCGCCGATCAGCTGCTACTGGTGTCGTCGAGCGACCCGAGCGCGGACGCGGTGAGCCTGCACCGCGCCGCGATCGAGGCGGCCGTCAGCACGGGGGTCGGGCGCATCCTCTACACCGGTCACCAGGGCGCCGCCCCCGACACCCCGTTCGGCCCCGGCCGCGATCACTTCGCCACCGAGCAGCTGCTCGCGGAGTCCGGCGTCAGCTGGACCTCGTTACGCAACGGTTTCTACGCGCACAGCCTCAACTGGCTGGCCGGTCCGTGGCGGGAGACCGGGGTGATCACGCTTCCCGCCGATGGACCGGTGTCGTGGACAGCGCGCGAGGATGCCGCCGAGGCGGCGGCCGTCATCCTGGCGGCGGGCGGCGGGTACGACGGGCCGACGACGCTCACCGCGACCGCGGCGCCCACCTTCGGAGAGATCGCCCAGCTCGCCTCCGAGCTGGCCGGTCGACCGGTCGAGCTGGCCGTGGTGGATCCGGACGAGTGGATCGCCGCGCAGGTCGCCGCGGGGCAGCAGGAATTCACTGCGCGCTTCCTGCTCGGCATGTACCAGGCCGCCGACAGGGGCTTCTTCGCCGGAGTCGACCCCCTGCTCGGCACGCTCCTCGGCCGTGAACCGCGGACTGTTCGCGATGTGCTCGCACAGCCGGCCGCCCGGTAAGTGACGCGCGCGCAGCCTCGGTCGGGTGACCGGGACCGCGGTCGTCACCGTGCGTGTCTGGTCGCATACTGGTCTGGGACAGATCTGGGCTGAACGGCCATCGACAGTCCCGGCGCCGATGCCGGGGACACGCCTACGGACTCAACGGGGAACGGGATGACAGAGACGGGATACCTGGTCGCCGGCCGGTATCACGTTGCGGACATGATCGCCGTCGGCGCCATGTCCGAAGTGCATCGCGGTCGTGACCTGCGGCTGGGCCGCGAGGTCGCGGTGAAGGTGCTGCGGCCCGATCTGGCCGACGACCCGATGCTGCTGGAGCGGTTTCGCCGGGAGGCGCAGAATGCCGCCTCGCTGAACCATCCGGCGATCGTCGCGGTGTACGACACCGGTGAGACCCACGGCGACGCCGGACCTGTCCCGTTCATCGTGATGGAGTACGTCGACGGACAAGCGCTGCGGGATGTTCTCGCGAAGGACGGCCCGCTGGAGCCGCGGCGGGCGATGGAGATCATCGCCGATGTCTGTGCGGCCCTTGACTTCTCCCATCGGCGCGGCATCGTGCACCGGGACATCCGGCCGGCGACCGTCATGCTGAACCGGGCCGGTGCCGTCAAGGTGATGGACTTCGGCATCGCTCGCGCCGTTGCCGACGGCGCAGCGGCGCCGACCGCAGGTGCGTCGGTGTCGAGGGGGGAACCTTCGAGCGGATCCGCCGGGGGATCGGCCCGGTACCTCTCGCCAGAGCAACTCCGGGGTGAGGCGGTGGACGCCCGCTCCGACGTCTACGCCACCGGCTGTCTGTTGTACGAATTGCTGACCGGGAGCCCGCCGTTCACCGGAGAGTCGCCGGTCGCGACGGCGCGGCAGCACCTGGGGGAGGCGCCCCGTCCGCCGAGCGAGGAGCGGCCGGAGGTCCCGGCCGAACTGGATGCCATCGTGCTGATGGCCTTGACCAAGGATCCCCTCGACCGCTACCAGACGGCCGCCGAGATGCGGATGGACGTGGTGCGCGCACTCACCGGGCAACAGGTGCACGCCCTGGTGCCGAACCCGGCTGAGCCCGAAGCGCAGCGCACCGAGCTGATGCGGCCGGTTCCGTCAACGGCGGGCGGTGGCGGTTCGCCGCCGTTGCTGGCCCCGCCGGTGCGGACGGAGCCGCCGCCGGAGCCCGACCAGGGCACCGCGGGCGGCGGTTCGAAGCGGATCGTGGGCTTCGTCGCGATCGGGGTGTTCTGCGTGGCGCTGCTGGTCGGCGCGGTCTGGTTGACCCTCGGGGTGATCTCCGCGCCGCCGCCGCCGGCCATGGTCGCGGTCCCGGACCTCTCCGGCATGTCGTTGAAAGAGGCCACCGCCAAGATCCAGGACAGCCGACTCACCCTGGGCGCCGTCACCCGGGTCGAATCCACGGATGCGACCAAGAACAAAGTGGTGGGTCAGCGGCCGTCCGGCCAGACCCAGATCGTCGAGGCCTCGGTGATCAACCTCGAGATCGGTAAGGGCGTCAGCCTGGTCACCGTCCCCGATGTGCTCAACGGCGGACCGGGCGTCCGCCAAGAAGGCGCTGGCCGCGGTGCAGCTGCAGTACCAGGAAGTCCTGCAGCCGTCATCGGACGCGGACAAGGGCAAGGCACTGTCGGAGGATCCGCCGGCCCACACCCAGGTCCCGCCGAACAGCAAGATCACCGTCAGCATCGGGACGGGGCTGACGATGGTCACCGTGCCTGACGGTCTGGTCGGCGCGAGTCTGGACCGGGCCGCCGCGAGCCTGGCTGCCGCCAACTTGTCGGCGGTTCCGCAAGAGGCCGACGGGATCGAACCGCCCAACCAGGTGATCGGCACCGACGTCCGCCCAGGTCAGCAGGTTCCGGCGGGCAGCCCGGTCACCCTCAGGTACTCCAACAACAGCATGATGGTGATGCCCAACCTGGTCGGGCAGTCCCAGGATCAGGCAGTCTCCACGCTGCAGGAGCAGGGCTGGCGAGGCGATTCCGGCACCTTGGGAGTCACTCAACAACCCACAGCCGCGCGCGGCTCCATCGGTGCGGTGCTGACCCAGAATCCGACCGCCGGTGCGCCGGTCAAGAAGACCGGCACGCCCGTCACGGTCGCAGTCGGTGTCCGCCAGGTGACCGTGCCCAACCTTGTCGGCAAATCCCAAAAGCAGGCCGCCGCATTGCTCGACCAGGCCGGTGCGACGAATGTGACTTTCACCGGTGCCGGGAATCGGGTGGCGTCGCAGTCGGTCCCGCCGGGCACGGCGATCGCGCCCGACGCCCCGCGTCTTGGTGCGGCTCTCCGGATGAACCGCCGCTGATCCAGCGGGTGCTGGCCAGATCGTCGTGCCAGATCGCGTCGGATCTGCTGCGCCAGATCGCCGTGCACCGCCGCGCCTTCGTCGAGGATGGGCACCGGGTAACGTCGCCGAGGCTGGATCGAGGGTCGTCCAGGAACTCGGACAAGGGAGCGGCAGCGTGGACAGCTCAGGGATTCTGATCGACGGGTTTGACCGGGTCGCGCAGAGCGTGCAGCGCGTACTGAACGGGCTCGACACCGACTCCGCTGAGTTTCGGATCGACGAACAGGCGAACTCGGTCGCCTGGTTGGTCTGGCACCTCACCCGGGTGCAGGACGACCACATCGCCGACGCTGCCGAGTCGGAGCAGGTCTGGACCACCGGCGGGTGGGTCGACCGGTTCGGCCTGCCGTTCGACGCGTCGGCGACCGGCTACGGACAGCGCTCCGATGACGTTGCCGCCGTTCGGGTTTCGGCGGAGTTGCTGGCCGGGTACCACGCCGCCGTGCACGACCGGACCGTCGACTACCTCCGGACGCTGTCCGACGACGACCTCGACCGCATCGTCGACACCCGGTGGGATCCGCCGGTGACGCTTGCCGTCCGACTGGTGAGCGTCATCTCCGACGACCTCCAGCACGTCGGGCAGGCAGCCTACGTTCGCGGCATTGCCGACCGCCGCTGAATTCGGTCAAACGACCAGGGCGACAGGTGCTCCCGGCGCCACGGCGTACCGCTGGGCAACCTTGTTCAGTTCCATTTGGTAGTACAGCGGCGTCAATCCGAAAATGAACAACAGGACGAAACCGATCCACGGGTTGGCGGTGACCGGCAGACCCGCGGCACGCTGGCATTGCGCAATGCGGTTACCGGTGTTGAAGTAGGACACGAACGGCGGCACGATGATGATCCAGCCGAAGAGGATCGTGAGCAGCGAACCGCCGGGTTTGATCGGCTGGCGCGGGTCGAAATGAAGCATCTCGTTGTGAATCTTGTAGTACCAGACGAAATGGTAGATCCCCAGAGTCAGCACCGGCCAGACGATCCACACCAGCACGCTGTTTCGCGGCTTCATCTGTTGTGACCACGGCAGTCCTACTGCCGGCGGCCGACCCGCGCCGGCGGGCGGCGGGAAAGTGCCCGAATTCGTGGTCGGTTCGGTGTACTCGGCGCTCATCGTTTACCCCCGGAAAATGCGCAGTCTGCGCGTTCTCAGGTTACGCCCGCTCGCCGGCTGAGAATACTCCGAGGGGTCCGGCCAACTTCACCGCGAAATATCTGTCCCACCCTGATCTCCGGCGAGATCAAGGACGTCGACTCCATCCGGACGGATTTTCCCCGACACCTGGGCGTCATCGTCGACGTCGCCGGATCCGCCACCTCCCACCGACGGCGCGCTTTCCGTGCGCAGTGGATGCGCCAGCTCGTCGGTGCGGAGCCGTGCGATGAGCAGGGTCGCCACCGCCAGCAACGTCGGGAACACACCCACCACCACGAATGTCGGGGTCAGCCCGAAGGTCTCACCGACCGGTCCGGCAACGGCCATCGAGACCGGCATCAGGGCCAGCGAGACGAAGAAGTCCAGGCTCGACACCCGGCCGAGCATCGCGGGCGGCACCCGGCGCTGCAGCAGCGTGCCCCAGAGCACCTGCGCCCCGGAGAACAGGAACCCGCAGACGAACAGCGCAATCACCATCAACCACAGCTGGTCGGTGAGCCCGATGATCACCAGCGGCGCGCAGCCGATGCCCCAGGCGAGAATCATCAACGTCAAGTACCGCCGGGGTGGCCGGATCGACGCGACCGCCAGCGACCCAGCAGCACCCCCGAACCCGAACGCGCCCAAGGCGACCGCGAACGCCCCCGCCCCGCCGCCGGTCTGATCCTTCACCGCGAACGGCAGCAGCACCTCGATGGGCCCCATCGTCACCAGCACGCAGCACGATCGCGAAGAGCAAGGTGGCGAACAACCACTTGGTGCGCACCATGTAGACGAAACCGTCGCGAAGATCGATGCCCGCGGCGACGATGGGATGCCGGGCGCGGTCGATGTCCCGGCGCACCGGGGTGCCGCGCATCGCCGCCAGCACTACGACAGCGCCGATCTGCAGCACCGCGACGATCAGAAACGCGACGCCCGGTGACGACACCGCGATGATCGCGCTGCCCAGCGCCGGTCCCGCCGCTTGCATGATCGTGGGCCGCAGGACCCCCTCGATGCCGTTCGCCGCGAGCAACTCGTCGGCGTCGATCAGCGCCGGCAACCACGCGGAATACGCGGGGTAGAAGAACCCGTCGGCGACGCCGAGGACGAAGGCGATCGCGGCGAGCTGCCAGATCCCGATGGTCCCGGTCAATGCGAGCACGGCCGCGACCCCGTACCCCACCGCCCTGACGAGCTCGACGGTCAGCAGGATCCAGCGCTGCCTGACGCGGTCGGCGACCACGCCGCCGAGCAGCACCGCGAGCACCAGCCCGAGGCTCGCGCCGGCCGCGACGGTCGACAGGTCACTCGCCGATCCGCCGAGCTGGATCACCTGCCAGACCGACGCCACCAGCCAGATCCCGACGCTGAGCAAGGAGCACAACAGGGCCGCGGCGAGCAACCGGAACTGCCCGTTGGCGAAGGGCCGCAGCGCGCGAGGGAGGCCGGACGTCGAGGGCGGCTGGGACATCGGGCTCCCCTTTCGAGTGTGGCTCCGGTCGAGCGTGGTCGGTCGAGTGTGGTCCGGTCGAGCGTCACCCCGGCGCTGTCCTCGTCTTCGACGGCCGACGGACGGCGGACGACACGACGGCGACGGCGACGACAGACGGCGACGGCGACGACAGTCACGATGCGATGCCCAGTCTGCCCAACAGCCCCGACAACGACGACAGGTTTGTCGGTGCCGCCGCGGGGACATGGTTTTGCCCGGCACGTCCGTGGGTAAGAACTTCGACGGGATTTCGGCGAGCAGGACCGAGGAGGACGAGGACATGTCGACGCAGGCCACCGGAAAGGTCCTACACAGTCTCATTCCTGCCCGGCTCGACCGGCTGCCCTGGTCGCCGTTCCACACCCGGATCGTGTTGGCGCTCGGGGTCGCCTGGCTGCTGGACGGGCTGGAGATCACCGTCGCGAGCGCCATCGCCGAAACGCTGACGGAACCGACGACGCTCGGCTTGTCGTCAGCGGCGGTAGGCCTGTCCGCCACCATCTACCTGCTCGGCGAGGTGGTGGGCGCGCTGTACTTCGGCCGGCTGTCGGATCGGATGGGTCGGCGCAAGCTGTTCATGATCACCATGGCCGTGTACCTGGGCGGTTCGGGGTTGACCGCGCTGACCCTCGGGTCCGGCCCGGGCTGGATCGCGTTCTTCTTTGTCACCAGATTCATCGCCGGAATGGGCATCGGCGGCGAGTACGGCGCGATCAACTCCGCCATCGACGAGTTGATCCCGGCGCGGCACCGCGGGCGGGTGGACCTCGCGGTGAACGGAACCTATTGGCTGGGATCGGTTCTCGGCACGCTGGGCACGCTGATCCTGCTGAACGTGGTCGATCCGAGCCTGGGCTGGCGGCTCGGATTCCTGATCGGCCCGGTGCTGGCGCTGTTCATCCTGGTGCTGCGGCGGCACCTGCCGGAGAGCCCGCGCTGGCAGGTCATGCACGGCTACCAGAAGGAAGCCGAGCAGTCGATCGCCTTCATCGAGGACGAGGTCAAGTCCAGCGGGCGGGAGCTCGCAGAGGTGGACAAGTCCAAGGAGATCGAGTTGCGGCCGGAGCGGAGCCACGGCTACGTCGACCTGGTCAGGGTGCTGTTCAAGACCTACCCGAAGCGGTCCATCCTGGGTGCCACGTTGATGATCACCCAGTCCTTCCTGTACAACTCGATCTTCTTCACGTACACCATCGTGCTGGGCAAGTTCTACAACGTGCCGGCGTCGGCGGCGCCCTGGTTCCTGATCGCCTTCGCGGTCGGCAATTTCCTCGGCCCATTGGTACTCGGCCATCTCTTCGACTCACTGGGCCGGCGCAAGATGATCTCCGGGACCTATCTGCTGTCGGGCGTGCTGCTGGCGATCAGTGCGTGGTTGTTCAACGCCGGGATGCTGACCGCGCTGACCCAGACCATCGCGTGGTGTGTCATCTTCTTCTTCGCATCCGCGGGGGCCAGCGCCGCCTACCTGACCGTCAGCGAGATCTTCCCGCTGGAGGTGCGGGCCATGGCGATCGCCGTGTTCTTCTCGATCGCCCAGACCTTCGGCGCGCTGGGGCCGGTGTTGTACGGATGGCTGATCGGCGACGGCAGCGACCCGACGATGCTGTTCTACGGCTACCTGCTCGCCGCCGGCGTGATGATCGTCGGCGGGGTGGTCGAAGTCTTCCTGGGCATCGACGCGGAGAACAAGGCGCTGGAGGACGTGGCGGAGCCGCTGTCGTTCGCGGGGGACAGGACCTGAGAAACCGCGCGTCCGCGGCGCTTTCGGCGGGCGACAGGATCTGAGAAACCCGCACGTCCGCGCGCCGTTCCGGGCGGGCGACGGGCCGCCACGCCGGAGGCGACAGACCACTCGGCGCCGGTTGTGTGCACTGACCGCCACAACATCCCGGAGCCCAGAGGACAAACCCGGCGCTGAGACGGACACTGCGACCGACCCGCCGAGACCCGACCCGACCACCGGGATCAGGGCGGCTCGCGGCCTCATGCTCGGGCCGGACTCCCGCCGGGGCGTGCCGACGCGCCGCGAATGTGACGCCCGCCATCAGGGCGTTGTGCCGATCGTCACTTAACGGGCATGACCCAGCCTTCAGGTTGAGGATCGATGGTGGAGCTGTCTGCACGGGCGGCTTCGTCCGGTGGAAGGACCGAGATGGCTGTGAAAACGAAGGAATGCAACGTCTGGATGGTCGGCGGGGGGATCGCGAGCATGGCTGCCGCGGCGTTCCTCATCCGCGACGCAGGGGTACCGGGGGAGAACATTCACATCCTGGAGTCGCTGGATATTCAGGGCGGCGCACTCGACGGGGCGGCGTCGCCGGTGGCCGCCGGATATGTCACCCGGGGCGGTCGGATGCTGGAGGACGAAGCGTACCGGTGCGTGTGGAACCTGCTGGAAACGATCCCTGACCGGGACGACCCGAACAAGTCGGCGCGGCAGGCGATCATCGAGTTCAACCGGCGGGTGCCGACCGAAGCGCACGCCCGGCTGATCAACAAGGACCACGAGATCCTGGCCGCCGAGGTGTACGGATTCAACACCCGCGACCGGGCGGCTCTCACCCGGCTGCTGGCCACGCCCGAGCATGCCCTCGGTGCCCGGCGCATCGACGAACTGTTCTCCGAGCACTTCTTCCGGACCACCTTCTGGCAGATGTGGCGGACGACGTTCGCCTTCCAGAACTGGCACAGCGCGATCGAACTGCGCCGATACTTCATCCGGTTCGTGCAGGAGTTCTCCCGCATCCACACCCTGTCCGGGGTCAGGCGGACTGTGTACAACCAGTACGACTCGATCGTCGTGCCGCTGCAGCAATGGATGTACGCCAACCACGTCGACGTCCGGTTCGGGGCTACGGCCACCGACGCCGACTTCGTGAACCAGGACGGCCACCGCCGCGCGACCCGGCTGTACTACTCGGGGCACGGCGAGGACACCGTGATCGACCTCGGGCCGAACGACTTCCTGTTCATGACGGTGGGCTCGATCACGGCGGACGCGACCTACGCCGGATCTGATTCCGTGCCCGAATTGATCCGCGACCGCCGGGACGGCGGCTGGGAATTCTGGGACACCATCGCGAAGAAGGCGCCCGATTTCGGCCGGCCGAACACGTTCTACGGCAACATCGACGAGAACAAGTGGGAGTCGTTCACACTCACCATGCACAACCGAACGCTGCTCGACCGGATCATCAAATATGCGGACAACGAGCCGGGCACCGGGGCGCTCATGACGTTCGTGGACTCGGGTTGGTTGATGTCCATCGTCGTGCCACATCAGCCGCATTTCCCGAACATGCCCGAGAACACTTACACCCTATGGGGTTACGGGCTGTTCATCGACAACAACGGCGATTACGTGGCCAAGAAGATGTCGCAGTCGACCGGCCGGGAGATCCTCACCGAACTGATCCACCAGCTCGGCTTCGCCGACATCCTCGACGAGGTACTCGAGACCAGTGACATCACCACCGTGATGATGCCGTACGCGTCAGCGCTGTTCAGCCGGCGGGTGCCAAAGGACCGGCCGAAGGTGCTCCCGGACGGGTCCGAGAACTTCGCGTTCCTCGGGCAATTCACCGAGCTGCCGTCGGATGTCGTCTTCACCGTCGAATATTCGGTGCACGGCGCGATGCATGCCGTCTATTCATTGTTCGGGGTCGACAAGCCCATCCCGCCGATCTACCGCGGGATGCGCGATCCGAAGGTGGGCTTGCTGGCGGTGGAATCAGCGTTCCGGTAAACGATCATGGTTCTCGACGGGTGGTGGCACTCCCGCCGGCAAACCGGACGGCTGACCGTCTGACGACCGACCGACTCGCGACCCACCGGCTGGCGGCTGACCGGCTGGCGATGGCGGCTGCAGGGAGGCCGACACCGGCAACTCGGCCAGCCGTTTGATGGCCGCCAGCCTGCTGTCCCACCGCGCGGCCACCGATGTCAGATAGCGGGCGGTGGCGGTCAGCGCCTCGGACCGAACCGTGTAGCGCCGTTCGCGGCCGACCCGGTGGCTGGCGACCAGCGCAACCCGCTCCAGCACCGCGAGGTGCTGAACCACGGCCTGCCTGGTCACCGGGAATTCCTTGGCCAGCAACGTCGCCGTGCTCTCGCCGTGCGCGGCGAGGACATCGAGCACTCGCCTGCGCATCGGGTCGGCGAGGGCCGCCAGCACCGCGTCGACCGGATCCGGTTGCGGCTCCACCGGTCAGCGCTGCTCCGCGTGCCGCGCCAGCGCCTGCACGACCTCCGCCCACCCTCGCACGTGGCTCTCGTAGGACGCGGTGGCCGCTCGCTCGGCGGGAACGACCAGGGTGGCGAAACCACTCTCGGTCACGGTGATGCGCGTCCCGCTGCCCTCGGCGGTGAGGGTGAACTCGACCAGCGTCGAGTTGGTGTCCGTTGCCGGTTCGCCCGGATGGCCACTTGCCCAGCGATAGGCCAAATAGCCTGGTGGATCAACCTTTTCGATGCGGGTGGGAAACGACCCGTGCTCGCCGTGGTCCAGCACCAGGTAGCCGCCCGGGCGAAGGTCGACGGTCGGCGTACCGGGTCCGAACCACACCGCGATGTGTTCCGGCTCGGTCAGTACCGCCCAGACTCGTTCGACGGGTGCGGCGATGAGGATCTCCCGCTCGATTCGATCCGGCGTCATAGGTGCCTCCAGTGCAGGATGATGGATGTGCAACCACAGGCTTGCACATCGGCATGGCGACGCGCAAGTGCAGAATTGCACTTCGCGCGACTGCTAGCTCGATGTCGACCGTCCCGAGACCGCATCGGGCCGTGGTGCACCGTCAGGCACCACCGCCACCCGCTGTCCCGGCTCCGGCCGCTCCGCGGTCAGTACGCGCGCGTGACGACCATCCCCGCACCGTCCGCCAACCGGAGAAGCAGGTAGATCCGGTTGGCGGCCACGGCAACCCGTCGCACCTCGCCCGGCGGAGCGGCCGCTGACGACCATTGGCCAGCCGCGGATGAGGTGATCACCTCATCGCGCCCGGTGCCGGCAATCACCGCGGACGAGCCGCGAAGCGCCACCCGAGGCGCGGCGACGAAACGGTCGACCATCCGGTCCGGCAGGTCGTCGTCCCGGGCTGCCAGCACGCCGTGCAGCCGCCAGGCGGCCAATCGATCGCCGACCCGACCGACCACCAGGCACGCACCTGACGAGCAACTGACATCGGTGGCCGCGCTGTTGTCCTCCGACGTGTCCAGGTCGACCCTGGTCCACGTCCGGCGGTCCGGCCCGGACACCCACACCGCGCCCTGCTGATGGACAGATCCCTGACGAAACGTGGTGACCAGGCCGGCGATCACCGCGACATCGCCTGCCGCGGCCGCGGCTGTTGCCGCCGTCATCGCAGCTGAATTTCCGAACAGCACCGGCGGGCTCGGCCGGCGAACCCAGGTGTTGCCGTCGTGTCCCCACACCGCCACGCCGACCGCCCCGGCAGACAGCGACCAACTGCCGACAACGACCGGGACGTCGCCGGCGATCACGTCGGTGATGCCACCGGCGTTCGGGCCACCGAAGGTTTCCACCGTCTGCGGCTCCTCGACGATGCTGCCGGTCGTCCCGATCCAGGTCGTCCAGCGCGGATTCAGGTGCGCGCCACCAGTCGCGGTGCCCATCGCGACGATCCGACCGTCGGGGTCCGCGGCCAGGTGAATCAGCGTGGCCTGGCGTCCGTAAGCGGTGGCTGGGACCACCTGGAGATCCTGCCAGCTGCCGTGTTCGAGCCGCGCGACCGCCGGCCGGCCGTCGTTGGAGCCGCCGATCAGCACCTCCTCGCCGGCGACCGCCACGGACACGGCGGCGATTCCCGGCGGAGTGACGACCTGCCAGGCATCCTCCGGGGCGCCCGACCCGGCGCTGGTGCATCCCGCGCAGCCGAGGATCGCGACGACGGCGAGAGCGGAGCGTACCCGGTTGATGCGACCTCGGGTGATCACCATGCCGATCCCACGTTCGGACCGACGACGGCGCAGGCACAGGTGCCGGCATGGTGGGCGCAGCCACCTCCGGGGGCCCCGTCCGGACGCGACCCGCGGCGCCTGGCCGGGCGCCGTGTCCGAGAGGCGCTCATGGCGAATACCGAGCCGTCAACTCGGCACCGATCCTGGCCAGCTCGGCCCGGACCGACGCCGGTTCGATCACCTCGAGCAGCGATCCCCAGCCGGCCAGGTGCTCGGCGACCATCAATGCCGTCGGGGCCGCCACCCGGACCCGCACCCGACCGTCACCCAACTCCTCCTGCACGTCGCAGTGCCGGCCGAACTGGTCCCGCAGGACCGGCAGGAATCTGGCGTCCAGCAGCACGCTCGCGGTGAGCTGCGATCGGTGCAGTTCCACCTCGCCGACGATGCGCTCCCACTCGGCGGACAGCTCGAAGCCGGCGGGTCGTTCGGCCGCCGCATCGGTGACGACAGCATCGGAGATCCGGTCGACCCGGAACGTCCGCCGGCCAGCGTCCGTCCCGGCGACGAGGTACCAGACGTCGTCCTTGTCGACCAGACCCAGCGGCGCGACGATGCGCAGGGCACGCTGCCCCGCCCGCTTGGTGTAGTCCAGTCGGACCTTTCGCCGACTGACGACGGCTGCCTGGAGCAGTTCGACCAGCTGTGGACGGCGCCTACCGGTCTCGCCCCAGCCGGCCGGGTCGACGACCACCGCCTCGGCCGCGGCCTGCGCGTCCTCGCGGAACGTCGCCGGCAACGCACGGACCAGTTTGCGCAACGCCGACCTCGCCTCGGGTGCGATGACGGCCGCCGGTCCCAGCAGCAGGAACAGCGCCTGCGCCTCCGTCGAGCTGAGCCCACTGAGGTCGGTGCGGGCTCCGCCGACCAGCGACCACCCGCCGCCGCGCCCTGATTGCGGGTACACGGGAATGCCGGCGGCGGACAGCGCCTCCAGGTCCCGGCGGGCGGTGGCGACCGACACCTCGAGTTCGGCGGCCAACTCCGCGGCGGTGACCCGACCGCGTGCCTGCATCAGCAGCAGGGTGGCCATCAGCCGATCGGCGCGCATGGCTGCCAGTCTGGCAAGGAAATGTGCTCACCGTGTGAGCTCTTTGCGCCTCACTCCAGCGCACCGGCATGGAATGTGCGACGGCCCGGGATGAGCACCCGGGAACGCTCCGGGGGTCAGCCCAGGATCAGCCGGGATCAGCCGGGATCGGCCTGGATCGGCCTGGGATCGGCCTCGATCAGAGGGCCGCCGGTGACGGGGCCACCGACTGAATGCTCACGCACACCGGGGTGTGCGAATCGAGGGCTGCCCGGATGACCAGCACGGAACGGTTCCAGGACCACCGCGGATCGAGTCGGGCGATCACCCGGCCGCAGGCGGGACAGCGATGTGGCCGCAACGCGGTCGTCCTCATTGGTCCTCCCTGCGGATCCCGGCTGAATCGAGCCGCCGCGGCGGCCCCGCGTCACGCCGCCAACTGCTCGCGGTCGATCCAGACCAGATGGTCGGGGGCGAGGACATATTCCGCCGACGAGGAGAACGACACGTTCAACACGACCTGGCCGGCGCTCACCTGCACCTCGAGGACGCGGCCGACCTGAGCGATGGTGTCGCCCTCCCGCACGTCGCGGGCATCAACCAGTATTCGGTCGATCATGGCGCGACCTTGGTCCCGCGCGAGCCACGCTTGCTGTCAATGCCCATCGGATGTGGTGTCACCGTGCACCCCCAGGAAAGCCGGACCGTACAGATGAAGAGTGCTACCCGAACCGGACAATACAATTCCGCGGAGACTCAACGGTGAGCGGCGGACTCCGTCAGGGCGTCGCGTGCGCGGCCGACCCGAACCACCACGGCCAACGCGGCCCAGTATAGGGCGGCTGCATTCCGGCGGCGCGCATGTTCTGCGCGTGGGCCTCCTCGGATGCGATGACCAGCAACAGGTTCGGGTCCTGCGGGTCCAGCGGACCGCGCGTCGGAACCTCTCGGTGCGCCGTCATGATCCCGCGACATTCGCTGTCTGCCAACGAATCCCACGGGACCGACGGACGATCTCGCCCGGTGCCGGGGCTGTCTCAGACACCCTCGCCACCGAACTGCACCATGGCGCGGGCCATCGTGCCGCATTTGCAGGGTCGAGTGGCCACCACAACCGCGCGCAGGTGCGCACCGGGCGTGTCGGAGGACAGCGACACGTTCAAATCCAATATCGCCGCGCAATTCCCACAGCGCAGCAACATCGACGACGTCGTTCCAGATTCGATCACCGGGCACCCCCCCAGCAGCCACCACCTGCCGATCAGAGCAACCGTGGCCCGTCGGCGATACTTATCACACTACGTGTCCATCTGATGGAATGAGGGTGACAGCGGGCGGCCAACCGGGCTGCGGGCGCGGGGACGCCTCGTCACCACCTGCCCTGCGTCGACCTCACGGACTCGAAAGGCCTTTCATGGCAACGCCATTTGCCAGTATCGACGACTACATCGGGTCGTTTCCGCAGGAGTGCGGCCGATCCTGCAACAGGTTCGGCTGACCATCCGAGATGCGGCGCCGGGCGTGGCGGAGACCATCAGTTACAACATGCCGACGATGACCCTCGACGGTCGGTACCTGGTGTACTTCGCCGGGCTGGAAGAACCACATCAGCGTCTATCCGGCGCCGGCCGGGGATGACGGTTTCGAGCGGCAGATCGCTCCGTACCGGGCGTCGAAGGGCACGCTGAAGTTTCCGCTGCGAAAGCCCATTCCCTACGAGCTGATCGCGCAGGTCGGTGCAGCTGCTCGTCGAGCAGCGTGACGCCGACGGCGATCGAGAATAGCGAACGGGACAGCGGCGACGTCGACGAGAAGCGTGCGACGTGATCAGCCTTCCGGTGACGACGACCCGGCGATGTTGACCAGCCAGCTGATGCCGAATTTGTCCTTGCACATGCCGAACGTGTCGCCCCAGGGCGCCTTGTTGAGCGGGGCGGTGATCGTCGGCGCCCTCGGCCAGCTTCTCCCAGTAGCCGGTCAGCTCGGCTTCGTCGTCGCCGCTGAGCGACACCGAGAAGGCGTCGCCCGGTGTGTAGTCCATGCTGTTCGGGGTGTCCGCACCCATCAACACCAGCCCACTGGGCGAGGTCAGCATGCCGTGCATGATCTTGTCCTGCTCAGCGGGATCCTCGCTCGCGTGGAACTCCCCGAACGTGGTCAGCATCAGTTCCCCACCGAAAACCGACTGGTAGAACTCCATCGCCTCCTTCGCGGTGTCACGGAATCCGAGGTACGGGTTGAGCCTGGTGGGCATCGAGATCCACCTTTCGATCGTGGGGTCCGCCCATTGTGGGGTCGCGCTCCCGACGGCACAAGGCGGGCTCAGCACGTCCGAGCCGGCCCGGAGCCATCATCCAGGGCCGATCGTCGTCGGGAGCCGATGACTCCGGGCCGCATCTCCGGTCTCCCCTTCCGACAGATGCAGATGCGAGAGGGGTGGGCGACCGTTGACCAGGCCTGACCGAGATCCTGAACAGGCATATGCGCGCCGGTGCGATTCCTGGAGCGGTGGCCCTGGTGATGCACGGCGACGAACTGGAGGTGGCGGTCACCGGCCACGGCGACATCGAGGCAGCGTCCCGATGGCAAGGGATTCCATCTTCCGCATCGCCTCGATCACCAAGCCCATCGTCGCGGCGGCACTGCTCATGCTGGTCGAGGACGGCTGGATCGCGCTGGACGATCCTGTCGCGGAGTGGCTGCCCGAATTGGCGTCACCGATGGTGGTCCGCACTCCGCAGAGTCCGGTGGACGACGTGGTCGCCGCCGTCAGGCCGATCACTGTCACCGACCTGCTCGACCTCACGCGCCGGATATGGCTTCCCGTCGGACTTCTCGCTGCCCGCGGTCGCACCGCTGTTCGACAGGACGTGCAGAAGTTCGCGGCGCGATCCGGCAGGAGGACATCGGGCCGGACGAATGGATGGCGGCGCTGTCCCGGGTGCCGCTGCTTCATCAGCCAGGCGAGGCGTGGCTGTACAACACCTGCTCCGATATCCAGGGTGTGCTGATCGCCACGGGTGTCCGGCCGATCGCTGCCAGAATTTCTGTCCCAGCGGATCTTCGAGCCGTTGGGAATGGTCGACA
This sequence comes from uncultured Actinomycetota bacterium, assembly GCA_963709895.1. Taxonomy (GTDB): domain Bacteria; phylum Actinomycetota; class Actinomycetes; order Mycobacteriales; family Nakamurellaceae; genus Nakamurella. The sequence continues at coordinate 181,558 of CAVPYD010000040.1, forward strand.
CCGGATTCGCTGTCCCGCCGGACAAGCTCGATCGATTCACCAGCTATTACCAGCCCGACTCCGGCCGGCGGTCTTGTCCTGGCGGACGCACCGGAGGGTCACTGGTCCCGCCCTCCGACATTCCCGTCCGGCGCCGGCGGTCTGGTATCCACGGTCGACGACTGGCTCGCGTTCGCCAGGATGTTGCTCGGCGCAGGGATCGACCGCCGACGGCCGCGAACTGCTGTCGCCCGCTGCGGTCCGGGAGATGACGACAAATCACCTGACCCGCGCCCAACGTGATGCCGGCGCGCTGTTCCTCGAGGGGCAGGGTTGGGGGTACGGCGGTTCGGTGGACGTGGAGTCGATCGACCCGTGGAACGAGCCGCGGCCGTTACGGCTGGGTGGGCGGCACCGGCACGGCCGGCCATCTCTCGGCCGCGCACCGGCACGATCACCATCCTGCTGACCCAGGTAGCGATGACCGGTCCGACCACCACCCCGTTGATGCGCGAGTTCTGGACCTACGCGTCGGCCGGCGCAGCGGTCGCAGGTCGCTGAGCGGGGTCCGGCTCGATCAGTCGGCCGGATGCCAGCCCAGGGCCGGGCCGAGCTTCGTGGCGATGTCGGTCAGGATCTGCACATAGTCGTCGTGCTGGAAGCTGAACGGCAGGGCGAACGCGACCTCGTCGACTTCCCGGAACGCGGCGTGCGCGTAGAGCCGCTCGGCGATCTCGTCGGAGGTGCCGACCAGGTCGACCTCGAACATCAACCGTGCCGGGCCTTGCGGACTCGCGGTGCGCGGTGTCCGAGATTCCGCATACCGCAAGTACTTTTCGCGTTGCTCGGCCGACGCACTGTCGGTCGGGAATGACGACGAGACCCTGCGACACCCGGGCGCGATCCCCGTCGGGATGGTGCGCGCGGAACGTCCGGATGTGGGACAGCTGGATGTCGGCGAAGTTCTCCGATTCCTCCGCCTTCACGACGCTGCTGGCCAGCAGGTTCATCGAGTTCTCGCCGGCCCATTGGGCGGACCGCAGACTGGCTCCGCCGTACCAGAGGCGGCTCGCCAGGCCGGGGGAGTGCGGCTGCACCCGATCGGAGAAGACCTCGATCCCTTCCACCCCGCTGAAGTCGGTTGCCGGTTCCCCCCGGATCCAGCGCAGCAGCCGCAGCACCCGCTCGTAGCTGAAGTCCTCGACGTCGGCGGTGTCCGGGTACAGCGCGTGCTTGACCTCCTCCCAGCGCATCGGCGGCCCGACGCTGATGCCGGGGTTCAGCCGGCCGCCGGACAGGATGTCGACGGTGGCGAAGTCCTCGGCGAGCCTGAGCGGGTTCTCCCAGCCGAACGGGGTGACGGCCGTGCCGAGTTCGATGCGGCTGGTGCGCTGGGTGGCCGCGGCCAGGATCGCCACCGGCGAGGAGATGCCGTACTGCAGGTGACGGTGCCTGACCCAGGCGCTGTCGAAGCCGAGTTGCTCGCCGAGCTGGATGATCTCCAGCGTCGATTCGTGGCCTGGTCGTGGATCGGCGCCGTCGAACAGGCCGATGGTGAGAAAGCCCAGCTTGGTCAGCGGCTTCGTGGGCACGGGCATCGCGGTTCTCCTTCGTTCACGCGGCATTCTGCCTGACGTCAGCGGCGCCATCCCGCCCACGGTCGCCGAGTGTCAGGGCCGACTCGTAGCCTGTCCGGCATGAGCACACTGCCAGGAAGAAGCAAGACGGCCCTGCTGGTCGTGGACGTCCAGAACGACGTCGTCGGTACCGCGTGGCAGCGGGACGAGGTGGTGGGCCGGATCGCCGAACTGGTCGACCGCGCGCGAGCCCGCGAGGTACCCGTGGTGTGGGTTCAGCACAACGAGGACGAGATGCCGATCGGCTCGCCGGGATGGCAGATCGTCGACACGCTGGTGCCCGCAGGAGGCGAGCCCAGAGTCGACAAGCAATACGGGGATTCGTTCGCCGACACCGACCTCGAAGGGGTGTTCGCCGGACTCGACGTCGAGCACATCCTGCTGTGCGGCGCGCAGTCCGACTTCTGCATCACGGCGACGATGTACGGGGCCGTGCACCGCGGCTACGACGTGACACTGGTCGAGGACGCCCACACCACCGACGACACGGAATTCGGAGGCCAGTCGCTACCCGCCGAACTGCTGGTCAACCATCTGATCAGAGCGGCGAAGTACGGCTCGCTGCCCGGGATCACGCTGACGGCGAAGCCTGCTGCTTCGATCGCCTGGTGAGCCGGAACGAGCGGCCCGCCGGCGGGTAGGCATCCTCGGCCGCGATCGACCGATCAGTCCGTGGGCCGACCCCTAGCGACCAGCGCTGCGCCGATCACTGCCAGCACGGCCGCGAGGGCCAGCGCCGACCAGGCCCAGCCGGTCTTGTCCAGGGCGAAGGTGATGCCCGCGATTGCCGCGAGAACGACGGCGGCCACCAGGAGGAGCGGGCCGATCCGGGATGCCACTGCCTGCCGGCGCGACCGGTCGGAGCCTTGCTCGTTGCTGGGCATCGGGCGACAGTAACGCGAGCGGCATTTCTCACGGCGAGGCGTGCGGGTTCGGGGTGACGGCTCCTGGGTCCGGCGGATCGCCGGGCGATGGGATCGGCGTCTTGCGTTCGTCCTGGATTTCAATGTCGATCCTGGCCCGGTGGGCGGCAGGGTGCCAGATTTCCTCGAACGGGCCGGCCACCGAACTACCGACGCGCCGACCGCGACTGCGGTGTGTCAACCACACCAACCCGGCCATGATCGCCAGGAAGGCCGCCAGGACGGCGACGACGGTCAGCAGGTCGGTCACCTTTCGAGGGTAACGATCGACGGCGTATCAGCGCCGCGACGACCGCGGGGAACGGCCGGAGCGGGGGTCGGGTCGGACGCGGGCCGGCCCTGTTCCCGAATGATGCAACCGATGGTTGCATCGCTCGCGCAGAGGAGCTACGGTGATGTGCAACCAAACGTTGCAGGAAGCGGGCGATCCATGGCGAACCGTTGGACGACCTCGCAGCCGGCGACGCACGTGGTTGCTGCCCCATGAGTGTCGCCGTCAATGACGACCTCTGGTCGGCGATCGGGGATCCGACCCGAAGGCGGATGCTCGACCTGCTGCTGGCAGATGGTGACGGAACCGCAACAACCCTCAGCGACCAGCTGCCGGTGACGCGTCAGGCCGTCGCGAAACACCTCGGTGTGCTCGACCGGGTGGGCCTGGTCCACCCCGCCGCGGTCGGACGGGAGATGCGGTACCGCGTGGACGATGCCCAACTCGCCCGCGCGGTGGCGCAGCTCGCTGCCGTCGGTGCGACCTGGGACGCCAGGCTGCGGCGGATCAAGCAGATCGCCGAGGCACTCGAGCAGACCGAGAGCGGCAGCTAGGGCGTCACGACAACCGTTGGTGGCGAGCAACTTCGCGGGTCAGCGCCAGAATCCAGCGCCAGGATCCATTTGCCGCCGTGACCCTGCCTGCCTGCCGGCGGCCGTGACGCGGCCGCCCAAAACCGCCCATCAACGGACCGCATCACGATGAGGAGGATTCCTGGCTGAACCCTGCGCGAAAAACGCGCCCTGACAACTCATTAATCGTCGGTGCACATCACCACGACCAGAAAGAGGAATAGGACATGGTGGACATTCTCCACAAAATCGGGGTCGAATCGGCAACCGTCGACGACGTCTACGCGGCATTGACCACGCTCGACGGTCTGTCGGGCTGGTGGACGGACGACACACAGGGCGATACCCAGGTCGGCGGGGTCATCGAATTCCGCTTCGAACCCGGCTCGATCAGCATGAAGGTTCTCGAACTCCGCCCTGCCCAGAGCGTCCGGTGGCTGGTGGTCGACGGGCCGGAAGAATGGATCGACACCACGGTGAGTTTCGAGCTGAGGCAGGACGGCGATTACGCCGTCGTCCTTTTCCGACACGAGGGCTGGAAGGAACCGGTCGAATTCATGCATCATTGCAGCACCAAGTGGGGCGTGTTCATGATGAGCCTGAAGTCGCTGGTGGAAACCGGGAAAGGTGCCCCCGCCCCACGGGACATCAAGATCGACAGCTGGAATTAGCCCGGCGGGTCTGTTGGACCTCGCCGGCCGCATCCGGGAGCGGCACCGCGGGCCGGACCATGACCACTGGTCCGGCCCGCGGTGCGGCGATGAAATCGGTGCACCGGCGGGTCATGATCGCCGTGGCATCTGCGAATGTCGGCGCCCGATTCCAGATTCCCTCGGCGGGGATGGACCGGTCGGCCCTGCCCTCCTCCGGATGTGCGAGCTACGAATGACGTTCATCGAGTCGGTGGGGCCTGTTGCGTCGACCCGACAGGGCAATTGGCGATTCACCGGCCACGACCGCGGCTCGTTCCATGACCTTCGCGAGAAGCTCCAGCAATTGCTCTCGCTCGGCGAGGGTCAGCCCACTGAGGGTTGCCGACTCGACTTTCCGGATTCCCGCCAGAATCCGGTTGGCCGCATCGGAGCCCGCCGGGGTGATCTGAATGAGCAGGCTTCGCCGATCGTCCGGATTCGGCCTGCGTTCGATCCACCCGCGGCCCTCGAGCAGGTCGAGGGTGGACGTCATGGTGGCGGATGGGACGAGCACCCGGTCGCCGATCTGCGACGGGGTGAGCGGTGTCCCCGCACCGTCGATGACGGCCAGTGCGGTCGCCGCCGCCTGCGGCATGTCCAAGGAGGCGCCCACGCAGCGGTCGAGTTCCTGCAGCAACGCCGTACCAACCCTGACCAGAGACGCGTGCGCCTCGGTGCTGGTCGGATCGCCGTCCGGAAACTCGTCGGCGAAGTCCGGGTCGACGCGGACGATGCCGAGCGCGGCCGGCGACGGACGCAGGGAGGTGACCCGCCTGCGCCGCCGACGGTCAAACGTGTCAGACAACCTCGAAGATCTCGATCCTGGGAGCCCCTGCGACGCCGGCCCGTTCCATCCCCGCGCGCAGTGCGGGGTCGTGCGCGAAGGCACCGGCCTGTTCCACCGACGGGAAGTCGTGGGTGACCAACACGTCGTTCGCATCGTCCGGTGCGTGCAGCACCCGCTTGCCGGTGCAGCCATGCTCGACGCGCAGCGGCTCCAACTCCTCGTACACCGAGTGCCACTCTGCGAAATCGTTGACGGTGTGTCGCACCACGAGAGTTGCTGTCATGACGGGCTTCTCCTCGGATCGGGTCCACGGCTCGCTGCCGCAGCCCGGACGCTAACAGTCGCTTACCTCCGAAACAAGTAATTCGGTGCCGAACTATCGGAAGTTGTCGAAATAGCATCGTCCGGTCGTCGGAACGTCGTCGGAACGTCGTCGGAACGTCATCGGAACGTCATCGGAAGCGCGCGGGCCGGCGCCGACCACTCGATCCTCGCGTCGGCGGGTCCGTCAACGGGACCGTCGCGGTCGACTGCGATGGCCATGAGACGCACGCTGGTGGGTCCACACTGGCTACCCTGTGACTCATCTCGACCGTCCGATCACTACCGGAGGGAAGGAGTGCTGCGATGACTGGTGTGCGACTGCTGGTCGGCACTCGTAAGGGTGCGTTCGTGCTGACATCCGATGGAGCCAGGAAGGACTGGGACATCGCCGGTCCGCACTTCCCGGGCTGGGAGATCTACCACGTCGCCGGTTCGCCGGCCGAGCCGGATCGGCTCTACGCCTCGCAGGCGAGCGGGTGGTTCGGCCAAGTGGTCCAACGCTCCGACGACGGCGGCCTGACCTGGGAGCCGAAGGGCAACAAGTTCGACTACGTGGGCGACGTCGGATCTCATCAGTGGTACGACGGCACGCCGCGGCCCTGGGATTTCACCAGGGTCTGGCACTTTGAACCGTCGCTGACCGACCCGGACACGGTGTACGCCGGCGTGGAGGACGCCGCGCTGTTTCGTTCGGTCGACGGCGCACAGACCTGGCACGAGATGCCGGCATTGCGCACCCACCACACCAGCGCGAATTGGGCGCCGGGCGCGGGCGGGATGTGCCTGCACACGATCATTCTGGATCCGACCGACGCCAATCGGATGTACGCCGCCATCTCCGCGGCCGGCGCGTTCCGCAGCGACGACGCGGGCGAAACGTGGCGACCGATCAATCGAGGTCTCAAATCTGACGGCATCCCCGACCAGGAAGCCGAGGTGGGGCATTGCGTGCACCGCATCGCCATGCACCCCGCACGACCCGAGGTGCTGTTCATGCAGAAGCATTGGGACGTCATGCGCAGCGACGATGCGGGGGAGTCGTGGCAGGAGATCAGCGGGAACCTGCCGACCGACTTCGGATTCCCCATCGCAATTCACGCCGATGAACCCGACACCATCTACGTCGTGCCGATCACCAGCGACTCACACCATTTCGTGATGGACGGGAAACTCCGGGTGTACCGGAGCCGCACCGGCGGCAACGAGTGGGAGGCGCTGACGACGGGATTGCCGCAGCAGCACTGCTACGTCAATGTGCTGCGGGACGCCATGGCCGTGGACTCGCTCGACCAGTGCGGAATCTATTTCGGCACCAGCGGTGGCCAGGTGTACGCGTCGGCGGATGCCGGCGACAGTTGGACGTCCATCGTCCGCGATCTGCCCGCGGTGCTTTCGGTCGAAGTCCAGACGCTCGCATGATCCGCGTGGTCCTGCCGGCGCACCTTCGCGCCCTGGCGCAGCTCAGCGGAGAACTGCAGCTGGACGTCGACCCTCCCATCACCCAACGGACGGTCCTGGACGCCATCGAGGCCCTTCACCCCGTCCTGGGCGGCACGATGCGGGACCACACCACCCAGCGGCGCAGGCCGTTCGTGCGGTTCTACGCCTGCCAGGAAGATCTGTCCCACGAGTCGCCCGACGCCCCGCTGCCGGCTGCCGTCGTCAACGGTACTGAGCCCTTCCTGGTCGTCGGGGCGATGGCCGGCGGTTGACTGTTCTGCCTTGACGCGGGCCTACGTTGGATTCGTAACTCCACCGACGAGGAAGGACGGGTATTCATGGCTGTCGATCGAGGGCTGCTGGCACTGTTGGAGGCCAAGCCCGGTAAGGGTGACGACCTGGCTGCATTTCTCCAGCAGGGCCGGGAGTTGGCTGTCGCCGAGGGCGGCACCGTCACCTGGTACGCCTTCAAACTCAGCGACACGACCTACGGGATCTTCGACACCTTCGACGACGAGGAGGGTCGGCAGGCGCACCTGAACGGTCAGATCCCGGCTGCACTCGGTCAGGTGGCCGCGGATCTGTTGGCGAAGGACCCGGACATCCGGACGACCGAGATTCTCGCGGTGAAATGAGCGGCCCGGACTGAGGTTCGGTTCAGGGTTCGACTGCGGCCTCAGCGCCGCTGCTGGATGCGGATCAGGTTGCCCGCCGGATCGCGGACGGCGCAGTCGCGAACACCGTACGGCTGCTCGATCGGCTCCTGGACGATCTCGGCGCCGCTGGCCTGCAGCTGCTCGAAGGTGCTGTCGAGGTCGGCGGTGGCCAGCAGCAGCCGCGCGTAGGTGCCCTTGGCCATCATCTCGACGATGGTGCGGCGCTCGTCGTCGGTGATGCCCGGGTTCCACGGCGGGTGGGCTCAGCACGATGGACGTGTCGGGCTGATTGACGGGGCCGACCGTGATCCAGCGCATGCCCTTCGTATCCGACGTCGAGGCGGACCTCGAAGCCGAGGGTGTCGCGATAGAAGGCCAGCGCGGCGTCCGGGTCGTCCTGCGGGAGGAAGCTCGAGTGAATGGTGATGTCCATGGCGGTCACGCTAGTTGCGGTTCCGCGGTGCGTCGCTTCTCGATTCCTGACGGGTCTGGTCACCTGCTTGGCAACGCACGGCGGCATCTCCGCTGTCGCCGGCGCGGATTGCCGCCGGTAGACGCTGGGCGGAACACCGACCAACTCGGTGAAGCGGGTGCTGAAGGTGCCCAGCGACGAGCAGCCGACCTCGAAACAGATGTCGGTGACGCTCATGTCGCCGCGACGCAGCAGCGCCATCGCCCGCTCGATCCGCCGGGTCATCAGGTAGCTGTACGGGGACTCGCCGTAGGCGCGCCGGAACTCGCGGCTCAGGTGCCCGGCCGACATGTGCACGCCGCGGGCCAACGCCTCGACGTCCAGCGGCTGCGCGTACTCCCGGTCCATCCGGTCGCGGACACGCCGCAGCAGCGCGAGATCGCGCAGGTGCTGCGTCGCGGGGGAACTACCGGTCACCTGCCCGATCGTGCCACAGTCGACTGCCCGTAGCGCACGATGAACACCGCGGAACCTGTTGAAACCGCCTGATCACCGGCCGGGACGCGTCGAAACACATGGCAGAACGCCTTTCTCGAGTGGTCGCGGCCGGCTGGTCCGCCAGTCCGACGTCAGGCACCGACGTAGGCCGCGAGGTGCTCGCCGGTGAGGGTGGAGCGGGCCTTGACGAGCGCCTGCGGTGTGCCTTCGAAGACGATCCGGCCGCCGTCGTGACCGGCGCCGGGGCCGAGGTCGATGATCCAGTCGGCGTGCGCCATGACCGCCTGGTGGTGCTCGATGACGATCACCGACTTGCCGGAGTCGACGATCCGGTCGAGCAAGGCGAGCAGGTTCTCGACATCGGCGAGGTGCAGGCCGGTGGTGGGCTCGTCGAGCACGTACACGCTGGAGGAACCACCCTTGTCGACCATCCTGGTCGCCAGCTTGAGCCGCTGCCGCTCGCCACCGGACAGCGTGGTCAGCGGCTGGCCGAGGCTGACGTAGCCGAGCCCGACGTCGGCCAGTTGGGCCAGGATCTTGTGCGCCGCCGGCGTTTTGGCCTCCCCGGCGCCGAAGAACTGTTCGGCCTCGGTCACCGGCATCGCCAGCACCTCGCTGATGTCCTTCCCATTGTCCGCGCCACCGAACTTGTATTCGAGAACCTCGGCCGAGAACCGCTTCCCCTCGCACACTTCGCAGACGGTCGTCACCCCGGCCATCATCGCCAGGTCGGTGTAGATGACGCCGGCGCCGTTGCAGTTGGGGCAGGCACCCTCGGAGTTGGCGCTGAACAGCGCCGGCTTGACGCCGTTGGCCTTGCCGAAGGCCTTGCGGATCGGTTCCAGCAGACCCGTGTAGGTCGCCGGGTTGCTGCGCCGCGAACCCTTGATCGCGCCCTGGTCGACCACCACCACGCCGTCTCGACCGGCCACTGATCCCTGGATCAGCGAACTCTTCCCGGAACCGGCCACCCCGGTCAGCACCACCAGCACACCGAGCGGAATGTCGACGTCGACGTCCTGCAGGTTGTTGGTGCTGGCGCCGCGCACCTCCAGCGCTCCCTTCGCCCTCCGCGCGTCCGCCTTCAGCGTTGCGCGGTCGTCCAGGTGGCGCCCGGTCAGCGTGCCGCTGGTCCGCAGCTCGTCGACGGTGCCCTCGAACACCACCTCGCCGCCTGCCGTGCCGGCGCCGGGACCGAGATCGACCACATGGTCGCCGATCGCGATCGTCTCCGGCTTGTGCTCGACGACCAGCACCGTGTTGCCCTTGTCGCGCAGCTGCAGCAGCAGGTTGTTCATCCGCTGGATGTCGTGCGGGTGCAGGCCGATGGTGGGCTCGTCGAAGACGTAGGTGACGTCGGTGAGCGAGGAGCCGAGGTGCCGGATCATCTTGATCCGCTGCGCCTCACCGCCGGACAGCGTGCCGGCCGGACGCTCGAGCGAGAGGTAGCCCAGCCCGATCTCGACGAAGGAGTCCAGGGTGTGCCGCAGCGAGGTGAGCAGCGGTGCCACGGAGGGTTCGTCAAGCGCGCGCAACCAGACGGCGAGATCGCTGATCTGCATCGCGCAGGCGTCGGCGATGCTTTTCCCGTTGATCTTCGACGACCTGGCCGCCTCGGACAGCCGGGTGCCGTCGCACTCGGGGCAGGTCGTGAAGGTCACCGCCCGCTCGACGAACGCGCGGATGTGCGGCTGCAGGGCGTCCACATCCTTGGACAGCATCGACTTCTGCAGCTTGGGGATCAGCCCCTCGTAGGTGAGGTTGATGCCGTCGACCTTGATCTTCGTCGGCTCCTTGTAGAGCAGGTCGTGCAGCTCGCGTTTGGTGAATTTGCGGATCGGCTTGTCCGGGTCGAAGAACCCGCAGCCGCTGAAGATGCGGCCGTACCAGCCGTCCATGCTGTAACCGGGGATGGTCAGCGCACCGTCGTTGAGGGACTTGCTGTCGTCGTACAGGGCCGTCAGGTCGATGTCGGTGACGGACCCCCTGCCCTCGCAGCGCGGACACATGCCGCCGGTGATGGAGAAGCTGCGGCGCTCCTTGACGGTCTGGCCGTGGCGCTCGATGGAGACAGCGCCCGCACCGCTGATCGAGGCGACATTGAACGAGAACGCTTGTGACGAGCCGATGTGCGGCTTGCCGAGCCGGCTGTAGAGGATCCGCAGCATCGCGTTGGCGTCGGTGGCGGTACCGACCGTGGACCGGACGTTGGCCCCCATCCGCTCCTGGTCGATGATGATCGCCGTTGTCAGTCCCTCCAGCACGTCCACGTCGGGCCGGGCCTGGGTGGGCATGAAGCCCTGCACGAAGGTGCTGTAGGTCTCGTTGATCATCCGCTGCGACTCGGCGGCGATCGTGCCGAACACCAGTGAGCTCTTGCCCGAGCCGGAAACTCCGGTGAACACCGTCAGCCGCCGCTTGGGGAGTTCGACGCTGACATCCCTGAGGTTGTTGACCCGCGCGCCGGTGACCCGGATCAGGTCGTGGCTGTCGGCGAGGTGCATCGCGGGGGACTGGGTGTTCGTCCTCGTGGCTGTGCTCATCGTGATTCTTTCCCCTGCTTCCTCTGCTGCCGGCGACTGTCGCGGTCGGTCGAGCTGGTCAGTCCATCCAGTGGCCGTCGCGCATCAACTCGCGGTCGGGTAGCTCGTTCACCTCGCGCCACGCCTGGATGCGGCGGGGGGTGATGCGGAACCAAGAGTACGGAGTGGTCAACGCACGCGGGTCGAAGCCCGCGTGCGCAGCAAACCGGTCGGCCCGCTCCGTCGACAGCGCGCCCATCTCGATGACGTCGACGTCACCCTCGATCATGGACACGTCGCGGGTGTCACCCAACCCCAGCCGAACCGTCCGGGTGGCGGCCAGGTTTCGGCCGGTCGGGCTGTCCGTCGGGGTGGCCAACAGCAGGTCGTCGCCGTCCCAGACGAAGGACAGCGGCACCAGGTACGGCGTGCCGTCCGCCGAGGCGCTCGCCACCCAGATGTCCACGTCGTCGGTGAGCCTCTGCTCGGTGTCCAGCCGGCGCTGGGCGCGGGAGCGGGGCGGCAACTCGGTCGTCAACTCACTGATCCTGAAGCAGCCCAAGGACATTGCCGTCGGTGTCGGTGAAGGTCGCCACCAGACGCCCGCCGCCGACGTCATGCGCAGGCTCCTTGACGGTGGCGCCGGCGGCGGTCACCTCCGCCAGCTTCGCCTCGATGTCCGGCACCTGCCAGTAGGACACCGGTGAGGTCATGCCCTGCGGTCCGCCGCCGGGCACCAGCCCGATCTGCTGGCCGGCCACCTCGAAGCCGACGTAGTAGGGGCTGTCGGTCTGCGGCGGTCCGCCGAGCAGTGCGGTGTAGACCGCTTTGGCGGCGTCCAGATCGGACACCGGATGCAGCACGGTGGTGATGCCCTGCGTGGTGGTGGTGCTGGTCATGATCACTCCTTGAAGGTGGGTGGGTCTTCTCGGCGACCCGGTGGTGTTGACGACAGTCACGCTAGCGACGGCTGGGTCACGGCTGCTTCTCGATTCCTGACCGTCTGCCCAGCGGTGTCGACACACCAGCCAGTTGGCACGACGGAAACGTGCCGCCCGCCAGGCGTTCTCCATCGTGGCCGGACCTACCAGGGCAGGGGGCCACGACGGTCGGAGAAGGTCCCGGTCGGCCCGTTCGCGTCGATGGTGGCCATCGCAACGATGGCGTCGGTGCCCTCGAGAGGTGTTTGGGTACCTGAATTCCCGTTCAGATCGGTGGCCGTGTAACCAGGGTCGACGGCGTTGACCCGGAATGCCGGGCAACGCTTTGGCGTACTGCACCGTGAGCGCCGACACGGCCGCCTTCGACGACCCATAGGCGACCGCCGGGAACGCGAAACCGGGGTGGGTCGGGTCCGTGACCAGGCCGAATGACCCCATCCCGCTCGAGACGTTCACGATCACCGGGGAGCCGGACGCTTGCAGCAACAGCAACATCGCGCGGGTCACGCGGACCAGCCCGAACACGTTGGTTTCGTAGACGGTGCTGACCATGTCGGCGGTCAGGTCGGCCGGTTCCGCTCGGGAGCCGGCCACCCCGGCGTTGTTGACCAGGACGTCCAGATGCCCGGCGTCGGCCCGAATGAACGCCGCCGCGTCATTCACGGACGCATCGTCGGTCACGTCGAGTTGGACGAAGCGTGCGCCCAGTGCCGCGGCCGCGGACTTGCCCCGTTGCGGGTCCCGGGCGCCGACGTAGACGGTGTGACCGAGTTCGGTGAGCCGCCGGGCGGTCTCGAAGCCGAGGCCCTTGTTCGCTCCGGTGATCAAGGTGAATGTCATGTGCCCAGCGTCCGGCCCGGGCGCAGCGGGGGAGAAGGCACGGGCTGTCCTATGGACTGGCAGTACTACCCTGTGCGAGCGTCACGGGGGAACACTTGACAGATGACCGATGTCGGGACGTCAGAACTCTCGAGCATGCTGCGGGCCTGGCGCGATCGACTGTCCCCCGAGGCGGCCGGGCTGCCGCGTGGCGCAGGCCGGCGGGCACCTGGTGTGCGACGGGAAGAACTCGCGTCGCTGGCCGGACTGTCCGTGGATTATCTGGTACGCCTCGAGCAGGGGCGAGCGCGGAATCCGTCACCCCAGGTGTTGGGGGCCATGGCGCGGGCGTTACGGCTGACCACCCAGGAGCGGGATCACCTGTATCGACTCGCCGGCGCGGCCGTTCCCACGATCGCGGAGGTACCGCGGCACCTGACCCCGGGTATCCAGCGCATCATCGACCGACTGGGCGACACACCGGTCGGTGTCTTCTCCGCGGCGTGGGACCTGATCAGCTGGAATCCCTTGTGGGCAGCGCTGCGGGGTGATCCCTCCGGGTTTTCGGGTCGCGAGGCCAACCTCGCGTGGAGATTCTTCCTGGCCGAAGATGCCCGGCCGGCCGGCCGCGATGCCGACCGGACCGCGTTCGAATGCGGGATCGTGGCCGACCTGCGCAATGCCGCCGGACGCTACCCCGGGGATCGAGCCCTGGCCGCGCTGATCAACGAGTTGCTCGCCTCTAGCCCTCGGTTCGCGGCCATCTGGGAGGAAGCACGGGTAGCGCCCTACCTGGCGGGGCAGAAGACCATCCAGACCTCGCTGGTCGGACCCATCACCCTGGATTGCGACGTGCTCACCGCGCCGGGCAGCGACCTCCGGGTGGTGGTGTACACGGCGGAGCCCGGAACGCCCGATCACGACCGCCTCGAGCTGCTCCGTGTCGCTGGCCTGCAGGCATTCTCGTCCACTGTCGGTTGACTAGCGGCGAGCGGATTTTTGCCAGCCGAGGACCAGCAGACCGCCGAGGAGTCCGATGCCGGCGGCGAGCGCCCATTGCCAACGGTCGGCGACGATCCAGCAGACCGGCACAGATGACGGCACAGATGACGGCAACGCGCCGACGATGAGTTTCCGCGATCCAACCGGTCGTTCCGGGCACAGTCTTTCCGCGCTTATGTCCGCAGCACCCGGAGGGCCCATGTCCGACGCCTACGACGTCATCAGCACCCGGCAATTCAAAGCGCCCGTTGCCGAGGTGTGGCGCGCTTGGAGCGAACCCGACTACGTCACCCAGTGGTGGGGGCCTGAAGGTTTCACCTCGCCGTCCGCCGATCTGGACTTCCGGGTCGGCGGCACCTCGCTCGTCTGCATGCGCGCGCCGGCGGACTACGGCGGTCAGGACTTCTACAACACCTGGACGTACCGCCGGATCGAGCCGGTCGCTCTGATCGAATTCGACAACGGATTCGCCGACGCCAACGGCGCGACGGTCGACCCGCCACCCGGTGTTCCGGCAGTGGTGCGGCACCTCGTCACATTCCAATCGCTCCCATCCGGAGAGACCTTGATGACCGTCACCGAGTTCGGCTACCCGGTACCGGAGGTGCGCGACCAATCCAAGGCTGGACTTGAGCAGTGTCTGGACAAGATGGCGGCACTGCTGGCACACCGTCGCCCTGGGTAGGGCGAGTGGGAACGGCGACGGGGATTGCTGCACGCCTTCGGTAGCAGAACTGCTACCGTGGTGAGATGGCGACGATTCCACAGAAGGAGCTACGCAATCAGGTGAGCGACGTGCTGCGCCGGGTCGAAGCGGGGGAGACGCTCACCATCACCGTTGCCGGCCGGGAGGTTGCCGAATTGAGCCCGGTTCGCAAGCGCCGTTGGGTCAGCGGACCCGCTCTGGACCTGGTTTGGCGTGGGCCCACGCCGCGCGGACTGGACAGCGATCTGGGCCTGTTGGACGGCGCTGTCGTCGATCCATACGCCAAATGAGGGCGGTACTGGACACCTCGGTGCTGATAGCTGACATTGCACCGATGGACGTCGAGGCGGCGATCAGCGTCGTGTCGATCACGGAGTTGCATTTCGGGGCACTGCTTGCCGCAGACAATGACGAGCGCGCCCGTCGGACGGACCGCTTGGCGGTCGTCGAAGCAACCTTCGACCCGCTCCCGATTTCCGTCGAGGTCGCACGCACGTGGGGCCGGCTCGTGGCGGCTGTCGCCCAACGTGGCGGCAAGCCTCGTCGACGCCAGCTCGACCTGGCCATCGCGGCAACGGCATCGGTGGAACGCGTCCCGTTGCTGACCCTGAACCTTGCCGATTTCCGCATCATCGACGATCTGGTCGAGGCACGACTCCCTTGAGGCGTGACGCGCCGGCTACCTACCGAACGCTGGCCGCTCTTGGAGTCGGTGATGCCGAGCCGGTTCCGAGTTGGTCCACCGGAACAGCTCCGTGCCCCGCAAGTCGGCCTGGGTATCGCTTCCGTTACGGAGTTCCAATCGTCGAGACCAGGAACTCCTGCATATTCTGGCCGTCGCATCGCAGTACCCTGCCGGTCCGGCCGCCGAACACCTGAACGGGCGATCCAATCGACGCCGAGTTTCCGGTGAAATTGTCCGTGACTGAAATCGGATTGCGCTGTATCTCGAACGACGAATCAAAAGACAGGACGATCGGCGACTCGCCCGATTGGCCCGATTGGCCCCAGAAACAACCTGGCTTTCATCCCCTTGGCCGGATTTCAGAGCTGCCAATTGATAGACCGAGCCATAGGCATTGACCGCAGAGGTGTTGAGGGCTGACCCGGATGCAGTCAACCTGGTCGTCGACGGTCCCGCTGGATCGACTGGTGCGGGGCTGCTGCAGGACAGCAGGGCCATGACTACCGCAGTCGCGATGGTCATTCGCAACAGCGGTCGGCACGGATTCCGGCAGAGCCGAATCGCGACGAGCGACCTGAAGGCGAACCTGTGTCGGGCGACGCGCTGAGGTGACGTCAATCGTCTCAGCCACGGGCCAACCTCGGTTGTTCGATCATTTCGACTCCAACGTGGGGTCCCTTTGGCGACCCAGTTTCGCCCGCCCACCGAATTCGGCGGGCGGGACATGTACAACACCTGGGCCTACCGCCGGATCGAGCCGATCAGCCTGATGGAGTTCGACGTCGCGCCCGGCGACGGGCCGCCGACGCCGCGGCCACTGGCCGGCCAGTACACCTGGCAGGTCTGCGCGGAGCCGTTGGCCGCGGTTCTCCATCACCCGGAGCGGTGGCAGGCCTTCGCGACGGGCACGAGCGCAAAACCGCTATCCGCGCGAGAGCGGTCAACAATTGTTGGAGAAGCGCCGTCGCGAAATTCTGCGACTGAGAAGGGAACTCGGCGATCTACAATTGCAGTTCGATCACGCTCGCCACCGGCTGGATCAGCTGTCGTTCATGCGTCCCGCATTTCAGCGCGCCAACCGGCTTCCCGGCCGGGTGCGGAGTCAGTTGAAGTCATAGTCAAGTTCGATCCGGTGATCCTGGCGTGCTCCACGGATTCTCATGCCGACACGGTGCACTCCTGCAGATGCCCTCCACCGGGCAACGGGCAACGCCGTGGACAGCGCGAACCCTGAAGTACCGGTGGCGAGCGTTGGAAAGGCGCGCTGGACATCAGGACGGGGAAGCCCATGCCGCACCGGGCCGAGGCAGTACCCGTCCACCTCCATGGCGATCCTAGCGATGGGGTAGTTGGCGACAGCCCGCCCGCGGGCGATCAGGCGACCATCCAGAATTGACACGGTGTCCACATTGGCTCGCACTTTGTCTCGCCGAAGCCGCCGTCTGACCGGCCATTCACCGGGCTCGCGGGGCCGCGTCTCGTCATTACTCGGCTCGTCGCGGTCCAGCGGGTGGAATGCACATGGGTGAAGCGACATCAATGTGTCCACTGCCGAGGGAGCCTAGCTCCAGGGCGCTCCGATACCGGCCACGACGCCTGGCGGCTCTCCGGTGACGGAATCGGATGGGCCGGTTCGGGGGGTGGACTTGGTTGACATAATGTTCCTTATCGGCACTTGGCTCAGTTGGTTGCTTGTGCGGCTCGCCGTGGCCGGTTTGCCGCGCGTCGGCGTGGCCATCATCGGCGGCAACCCATTGCGGGCGGCCCGCCGAGCTTGCCCGGAGTCTCCGCGTACCGCGTGAATACCCGCACCGCTTGCTTCCGGGCCCGCCCGATATCGGACCGGATCATGGCGCGCCGCGGTGCCGCAGTGCACCGGTGTCGAGCGCTCGGCCGGGTACCCGGCCAGGTGCACCGGCACCTCGGCCGGCAGCTGGCCCCCGATCCGCTGCATTCGGATCTTTTCGTCACCGTGACGTTAATAGGTGCGGAAGTCCTCAGTTGTACTTGACAGCTATAACCCTGCAACGGGTGTCGTCACAGATCTGAGTCACCTGGTGCCAGCACGGCCCTGCACGTCGTACCTATCACCCAATTCCAGGCGAACCTGCCCGAGGAGCATTCGGCCCTCATCGGCGAACGCTGCGAGCTCCTCACGGGCCCCCCAGGAGAACGGCGGGTCGTTCAACATGGCATGACGCACCGTCCAAGCGCGCAGTCGTTGCTTCAGCGGCGCGGTCAACGGTAGGTGATCGAGAGGGACGGCACAGGATGCCTTGCCGTCGGATCTTCGAAGCCACAGCGCATCTGTGGTGCCAAACTCTGCCATCAGCAAGAGCCGGATCTTTTCGTCACCGTGACGGTAATCGGGTGGGCGAGTCTTCAGTTGCACTCCGATAGTCATTGTGCTGCAACGGGTGTCGATCCGCTGCCTCGGGTCGATCGAGTCCACGGCGTCAGCGCCAGAATTCGGTGAGCTGCTCGGCGAGGGCTTTGCCTTGCTCGTAGCCGGCTCGAGCGGCGGGCGGACGGGTCGACGCGTCCATCATGTTGTCGCCGAATGCGTCGAGGGAGTTGCTGTCGGGCAGGATGGTGTGGACTCTGCTGCCGTGGGCGGACAGGTCGTCGACCTGCGCTGCGAGATGCATGCCCCATTCCAGCGGTGCCCGTGATCGGCCGCCGAGTGGTGACAGCACCAGCACCCGCGCGTATCCGGCCGCCAGATCGGCATTCTCGCTGGATCGTCGGTAGCCGCCGTCGATGTAGTGGCTGTCGCCGATACCGTAGGGCGCGCCGCTGGCACAGCTGGCGGCGACGGCGTCCGCCAGATCGACTCCGCTGTGCCGGTCGAACACGACCGGTTCACCGGTCTGCGCATCGACAGCCACGATCTGCACCGCTTGTTCCGGCCACTGCCGACTGGGCAACCGAGCGGCGACCGTGGCGCGCCACCGCGGTTGCCAGGAGCCGTCCGACTCCGCCTCCATTTCCAGCGCCGCCGCACCCAGTCGTCGGCGCATGTCGGCCGGATCCTCAGCGGCGGCGATGATCGCGCTCGTCCGCCGCATGTGGTCGGCGACCGGCGTGATGGGAGCACCTCCGCGGTCGGACCCGACCGGACCAGGCCGTTGCTGAGGCGCAGCGGACAGGATGTCGGCCAGCAGTTGGGTCGGGCTCGCGCCGGTTATCTGGGCCGCGGCCGTCGACCCGGCCGACGTCCCGATGATCAGATCGGCCACGGTCACATTCAGCCCGGCATCGAACAGGCCGGCGACGACGCCGATCAACCACGCATTGCCTGCCGATCCGCCACCACCGAGGACCAACGCTCGCTCACCCGCAGCGCGCACCCGCCTGGTGGCGTCGACCTGCATTTGCCTCTGGTCGGACGTCGGCCGGGTGGAGGCCGTCGTCGAGGTCACGTGCCGAGTTGAAAAAACTGGTGTGTTCATGGGAGTCGCCTTTCGCGAATTGCCTGCCTGGCGGGCGCTCCCGGTGGCGACTACCTCAGTCGCGCGATCGTGCACAGCAGCGGAGCACCCACTGCGGATACTGCGTTCATGGGGCTCACCTCCTGCCGATGGATCACGATCGCCCCGACGTTAGCACGCCGGCAACGCGGTGAACAGTCGCCGTCATGCCGTTCGTCGCATCGCTGTCGAATGCCCCGCCGACCGCTCCCCCGCTTCTGTGCTGGGTCATTTCCGGCCAATGGGCGACATTTGCCGACGGGCACCGGTCATTGTTCCGAGAATTCAGAAATGTGATTCCGAATTGATTTCGAGTTCACTGCGCACGAAACGACGACAGGGCTGCGAGTGGTATGCGGTCTACCGCTGCCAGTTGTGGTGCGGTTCCCCCAGGGCGGCGTCTGGGCGCCCACCGGGCGATGCCGGGGGCGCTCGAATCGCGGACCCGATAGGTTGACAGATCTTGCAGCCTGAGTCAGCGGCGACGGGTGCTGCCCCGGAGGAGAGTCGACATGGCCGAAACGCGCAGTGCCCAGAGGACGCCGATGACCGACGCGGAGATCGGCTCGCGGGTCGATGAGTTGGTCGCCCAGATGACACCGGCAGAGAAGGCCGGGCAACTGACCCAGTACTTCTATTTCGGCGCCGACGTTGATGCGGACGCGGCGCCGGGCCAGGGCGCCGACGCCCCCCGCGCAGCCACCGTCGAGGAGGCCATCGCCCGGGGCGAAGTGGGGTCACTGCTGTTCGTCACCGACCCGGCGGAGATCAACCGCCTGCAGCGGCTCGCCGTTGCGGGCAACCGGTTCGGTCTCCCGGTGCTGTTCGGCTTCGACGTCATTCACGGCCTGCGCACCATTCTCCCGGTGCCCATCGCCATGGCGGCGTCGTGGGACCCGGAGACAATCGAACGCGGCCAGGCCGTCGCCGCCCGGGAGGCTCGCGCGGTCGGCATCCACTGGACCTTCGCACCGATGGTCGACATCGCCCGGGATCCGCGCTGGGGCAGGATCATCGAAGGCGCCGGCGAAGACCCGTTCCTGGGCGCGGCGGTCGCCGCCGCACAGGTCCGCGGATTCCAGGGCGAGACGTTGGGAACTCCGGAGCGGGTGATCGCCGGCCCCAAGCACTTCGCCGGGTACGGCGCGGCGATCGGCGGCCGGGATTATGACGAGGTCAACCTGTCCGACCATGAACTCTGGAACGTCTACTTCCCGCCGTTCGTCGCCGCCTTGCAGGCCGGCGCCGGCAATGTGATGACCGCGTACATGGACCTCAACGGCGTTCCGGCGAGCGGCAACCGGTGGCTGTTCACCGACGTGTTGCGCGGGACGTTCGGCTTCCAGGGCTTCGTGGTCAGTGATGCGAACGCCGTGCGCAATCTGGTCACCCATGGTTTTGCCGCCGACCTGACCGACGCGGGCGCGCGGGCGGTGACGGTGGGCATCGACATGGAAATGGCCGTCTCCGACCCCGCGTACGCGCACCTGCCGGAGGCGGTGCGGACGGACGCCGCGAGCGAGGAGGCCCTGGACGCCTGCGTACGCCGGGTGCTGGCGGCGAAGCTCCGGTTGGGTCTGCCGGACGACCCGTACGTCGACGAGGACCGCGCCCGCGAAGTGCTCGCCGATCCAGCGCACCGCGAGGTGGCCCGCGGCGCGGCCGAGCGTTCGGCGGTGCTGCTGCGCAACGAGGGTGACCTGCTGCCGCTGGATCCGGGCACCGTCGGATCGGTCGCGGTGATCGGTCCGCTGGCCGATTCCAGGCGGGACACGTTGGGGCCGTGGTGCTTCGACTTCGACCTGGACGAAACGGTGACGGTGCTGGACGGGATCCGGAACAGGATCGGCGAGTCGGCGCGCGTCGAGTACGCGCCCGGAATACGGCCCGCGCAGCGGGAATTCGCCTCGATGTTCGACATGTTCCCCGGCAATGCGCCCGAGGATCCCGCTGACTTCGACGACGACGCCGAGTTCCAGCGCGCCGTCGATGCGGCCAGCGGCGCTGAGGTCGCGATCGTGGCAGTCGGCGAGTGGCAGAACATGATCGGCGAGGCGGCGTCCAGATCGTCCTTGGAACTGCCGGGACGGCAGCTCGAGTTGCTCCAGGCGGTCGTCGCGACCGGCACACCGGTGGTGCTGCTGGTACTGAACGGCCGGCCATTGGACCTGCGGTGGGCGGCCGAGCACGTGCCGGCGATCCTGGACATCTGGTACCCGGGAACGCAAGGCGGCACCGCGGTGGCGAACCTGCTCTTCGGTGACGTCGCGCCGGGCGGCAAGCTCCCGTTCAGCTGGCCGCGGACGGTCGGGCAGGTGCCGATCGTCTACTCGCACACCCGCTCGCACGAGCCCGAGAACCAGTGGCGCCGGTACTGGGACGAGCAGAGCACCCCGCTGTTCCCGTTCGGGCACGGGCTGAGCTACGGACATATCGAGTACAGCGACCTCACCCTGGATCGCGACGAGATCGCCCCGGACGGGTCGGTGTCGGTGGCGGTGACCGTCGCCAACACCGGCAGCCGGGACGCCGACGAGGTGGTGCAGCTGTACCTGCACCAGCGACACGGGTCAGCGTCACGGCCGGTCCGCGAGCTCAAGGGCTTCCAGCGGGTCAGCCTGCCGGCCGGCGCATCGCGCACCGTGCGGTTCGCGCTGGGACCTGCGGAGCTGCGCTACTGGAACGCCGCGGTCCGGGACTGGGTGATCGACTCGTCGACGTTCGACGTGTGGGTCGGCGGCGACTCGACGGCGGAACTCGGGACGACGTTCCGGGTCAGCCCGTCATGAGTGGTTGGCGCGACGCTACGACTGCAGGTCGGCGGCCGGCGCCGCGACGGTGACCGGGACGCCGAGGAAACGGCCGTAGCCGGCTGCGGCACCCTCGAATCCGGACAGCTGGCGAGGAGACAGTGGGCCGAACGGCACCGGGGTGACCGTCACGCCGGCGGCGGTCTTCTTCCGCCGCCACAACCCGGCAACACTGCCGCCGACCACGATCGTGGGCAGGAACATGCCGTTGTTGCCGGGCACGGTCAGCTGCGCATGCTCGGCGGCCAGGCTCGCGCTGCGATCCTGGTATCCCAGCAGGAACTCGTCGAACCCGGGCAGGGCATGCACCCGCCGCGACGCCCTGTCGGGGAGCCCGGGCGCCATCCAGTAACTGACGTCGTCGACGACGAGCTCCTCCAGGTGCTCGCGGGCAACGGCCATCCCGACCGTCGCGTCGCGGAGCGGAAGCTTTGTCCACCAGGCGAAATCGCGCAGGGTCGCCGGACCGTGGCTGGCGAAGTACCGTCGCACGAACTCCCCCAGCGCCTCGTCACGATCCAGTACCCGCGGTTCGGGTACCCACTCGTCGAGCAACACGACCGCCTGATCGTTACCGCGCATCGGACCGAGGGACAGCTGCCGGGTCTGGTGCAGCTGACCGATGAGGTGCGGCCCGCGCTGACCGGTGGTGGCGATACCGGCGGCCTCGAACGCCTGGAACAGTTCGGCGCGGGTCGCCGATCGGCCACCCTCCAGCACCTTGGTCGCGATGTCCTTGGCCTGCCCGAACGTGGCATCGTCCAGGCCCAGTTCGCGGTGCCGCCTGGCCAACGACCGCAGCGTCCGCTCGGCCGTCAGCTGCAGCATCCATCCGATGTCGACGGCTGGCACCAGGTGCAGGGTGCCGCGCATGGGCCATGACCGGACGATCTCACCGCTGCCGAGCGCGGCGTCGACGTCCGCGAGAGTCGATCCCGGAGCACGCAGGCCGACGGACCACTTGGCGCCCGGCAGGTCCTGACCCTGCAGCGCCAGCATCCACCGCACCACCTCCCCCGGTGTGGTGAACTCGCTGCCCTCGATGCGCTGCGCCGCCAGCCGCAGCCGGCTGAGTGTGGAACCCGTGGTGATCATCCCGCCCATCGTCGCGCACACCACCGACAGGCGGGGGAAACGGGCCAGCAGGCCTGGGGTCAGCGGTGCATCGGCCCTGGAAATCAGCAACCGCCCGACGCGGGCAGGCGTCGAGCGGTGTGGCGACGATCCCCGGACAGTGCGCCTCTCGGCACGTGGTCGCTCGTGGCGACGAAGGGGTTGGAGCCCGGGGCATGTACCGGGGACCGTCATGGCATGTAACCACCCGATGCCCCGGAATCTTCCCCGGGCATCACCTTTGCTCCGGTGGCGGTGGCGGTGGCGGTGGCGGTGGCGGTGGCGGTGTCAGCCGAACTTCGCCACCCCGCGCAGCGGCATGACCCGCAACAGCAGGTCCATCGGCCGCCACGGCCAGGCCGGCACGCAGGCCCGGCGTGGCTCCCGCTCGATGGCCCGCACCAGCGCGCGGGAACCCTTGTCGATACCGACGAGCATCGGGGTGTTGCGGACCTTCTCGTTGAGTTCGGTGCGGATGTAACCGGGCAGGATCGTGCTCACCACGATCGGGGTGCGCAGGAACTCCGCCTGCAGGCCCTCCCCCATCGCCGACACGGCCGCCTTGCTGGCGGCGTAGGCGTTCATGCTGCGGGGCAGCCCGCGCACCGCGCTCATCGACGAGATCAGCACCAGGTGGCCGCTCTTCCTCGGCCGGAACAGTTCCAGCGCCGCTTCGGCCTGTGCCAGGGCGGCGATGAAGTTGGTTTCCGCGGTCTGCCGGTTCGCCGAGAAATGCCCGGTGCCGAGCGGCGCACCCTTGCCCATGCCGGCGTTCACGACGACCCGGTCGAGGCCGCCGAGGTCGGCGTCGAAGGCGCGGAAGGTCTCGAAGACAGCCTGGTGGTCGGTGACGTCCAGTCGGCGCACCGCGACGGTGATCGACGGGTGGGCCGACCGCAGCTCGTCGGCCAACGCGTCGAGCCGCTCGGTCCGGCGCGCGCACAGCGCGAGGTTGCGGTTCATCGCGGCGAACCGCCGCGCCATCGCGGCGCCGAGCCCGGAGCTCGCGCCGGTGATGAGAATGTTGTTGCGGCCCATCAATTCTCCTGAATCCGTGCGGACGGCGGCTCGTCCGGTTCGACGTCCGGCACGTTGCTGTGCCGAGCGAGCTCGGTGCGGGCCAGCGAGCGGCGGTGCACCTCGTCCGGACCGTCCGCCAACCGGAGCGCACGGGCAGCAGCCCAGAGACCGGCCAGCGGGGTGTCCTGGCTGACCCCGGCGGCCCCGTGCGCCTGGATGGCCTTGTCGATGATCCACTCCACCGTTGACGGCGCGACGATCTTGATCGCCTGGATCTCGATCTGCGCGCCGCGATTGCCGACGGTGTCCATCAGCCAGGCCGTCTTGAACGCGAGCAGCCGGAGCTGCTCCACCCGGACGCGCGATTCGGCGATCCAGTCCTGCACCACGCCCTGGGCGGCCAACTGCCTGCCGAAGGCCACCCGGGACGACGCCCGCCGGCACATCAGCGCGATCGCCCGCTCGGCCATCCCGATGAGCCGCATGCAGTGATGGATCCGGCCGGGCCCGAGCCTGGCCTGGGCGATGGCGAAACCCGATCCAGGGCTGCCGATCAGATTGGTCACCGGAACCCGGACGTCGTCGAAAACGATGTCGGCATGTCCCCCGTGGGCCCGGTCGTCGAACCCGAAAACGTCCATGGCGCGGTCGATGTGCACGCCCGGGGTGTCCCGCGGCACCAGGATCTGGCTCTGCTGCAGGTGTTTCGGCGCGTCCGGATCCGTCTTGCCCATCACGACCAGGATCTCGCACTCGGGATTCATCGCCCCGGAGATGTACCACTTCCGTCCGTTGATCACATAGTCGTTGCCGTACCGGGCGATCCTGGTGGCGATCGTGGTGGCGTCGGACGAGGCGACGTCGGGTTCGGTCATCGCGAACGCCGAGCGGATCCGCCCGGCCAGCAAGGGTTCCAGCCAGCGCCGTTGCTGCTCCGGGGTGCCGAACTGGTCCAGCACCTCGATGTTGCCGGTGTCGGGCGCCGCGCAGTTCATCGCCACCGGCGCCAGATCGGGGCTCCGTCCGCTGATCTCCGCCAGCGGCGCGTATTGCAGGTTGGTCAGCCCGGCACCCCGCGGACCGGGGAGGAACAGGTTCCACAGACCCGCCGCCCTGGCCTTGGCACGAAGTTCGGTGATGACCGGCGGGGTGGACCAGTCGTCGCCCGGTGTCGCCCGCAGGTAGCCCGCCAGCACCGGTTCGGCCGGGTGGACCTGCTCGACCATGAAAGTGCGGAGCCGCTGTCGGAAATGGGTCGTGGTGTCGTCGAAGGAGAAGTCCATCACTGTTCCCCAATCTCGACAGACGATGACTGCAGAATGTCCAGCCCTTCTGCCACCAACGGGGCAACAGCGTCGCCGACGGCGGAGAATCCTTGTCCCACTGTGTGTCCGAGCCGGTGACGGTAGTGCACCCCTTCGGCGATCGCGGCCAGCTTGAACGCCGCGAACGCCCGGTACCACCGGAGGTTGCTCAGATCACGGCCCGATCTGTCTGCGTACCGCTGCACCATGGCCGGCACACCCGGATGCCCGGCCACCTCGAGCATGGTGCTCGGCCGGGTGGAAACCGTTGTGGGCCAATCGCTCTCCGGGTGCTGGGTCGGTTCCCGCGGGCTCGGCTTGGTGGTCTCGGTGGTCTCGGTGGGCACTGTGGGCACGGTGGGAACGGTGGGAACGGTGGGCTCGGTGGGAAGGGCCCATCCGGAGTACAGCAACAGCAGCGCCAGATCACCCAAAGGGTCACCCAGCGTGGACATCTCCCAGTCCAGCACGGCGGTGATCCGCAGCGACCCGGCGGGATCCTGGCCGACCAGGACGTTGTCCAGCCGGTAGTCGCCGTGCACGATGGCCGCGGCCGAGGTGGCCGGCACGGTCGCGGCCAGCGCGGCGAACAGCTCGTCGATGCCGTCGATGTCCCGGCTGCGGGAAGCGTCCAGCTGGGTCTTCCAGCGCCGGACCTGCCGTTCGTTGAATCCCGCCGGCCGGCCGAAGTCCGCCAGCCCCACCGCGGGCGCGTCGACCGCGTGCAGCTCCGCCAGGGTGTCGACCAGTGCGAACGCCAGGCCTTCCACGGCGCTCGGGTCGAACCGGGCCAGGCTGGGCCGGATCGCGCACTGCCGACCCGTCGACCTTCTCCATCAGGTAGAACGGACTTCCCAGCACCGCGGGGTCAGCGCACAACACCACCGTGCCGGGCACCGGAACCGCCGTCGGCGCAAGTGCGGTGAGCACGCGGTACTCACGCGTCATGTCGTGCGCGGTGGCCAGCACGTGGCCGAGGGGCGGTCGCCGCACCACCCAGCTCGCGCTTCCGTCGGTGACCGCGTAGGTCAGATTCGACTTGCCGCCGGTGATCAGCTCAGCTGTCAGCGGGCCGGTCACCAGGCCGGGCGCCTCGGCGGCCAGATACCGTGCCAGCGCCGTCAGATCCAGCCCTGGTGGTCCGGTCGGCGCGGCGGCCGCGGGATCGTCGGGTCGCACCCACACCTCCGCGCTGCTCGATGGCTGGTCGCTCCGATAGCCGCACTCTGCAGGATGTGTGGGCCGACGGCCACCGGAGAACGGCGTCGGGCCGGTCAGCTCCGGCCCGTTGTCAGCCGCTTCGACCCTGCGATTCAACCCTGCACGATTCATCTCTGCACGATTCATCCTGCACGATTCAACCCTGCACGATCAGCAACAGGATCAGTGCGGTGCCGTTGAAGACGGCGTGGGACACGATCGCGGGCCCCAGCCGGTTGCTCCACAGGGTGAGCCGGGCGTTGACCCATCCCACCAGGAGCAGCGACAGGAACAACACGGCCGCGGAGAACGCGGTGTCGGCTTCGCTCAGATGGATCACGGCGAACAGGCCGGCCGAGGTGAACACCGCGATATGGACGCGGGTGGACGGTTTCGCCAACCGCGGGCGGAACGCCCTGCGGTTCAGGCTCGCCAGGGCCGAGCGGAGCAGCAGCCCGCGGAAGAACAATTCCTCCACCACCGGTGCGATCAGCGTGACGGCCAGCGCGGTGGTGACCAGCATCGCGGTCCCCTGCGTCAACTCCACCGGCAGGTTGGTGTCGGCGCCACCCCGGTAGCGGGTGATCGACGCGGCAAGGACAGCGATGATCACCACCCCGACCCGCAGCCCGAGCCCGGCGAGGACGCCGATCCACAGGTCCGCCCAGCGGAAGGACAGCCCGAGATCCCTGACCAGGCTGCTGGTTCCGTGCCGACGGCAGGCCCACCAGCAGGTCGCCACCAGGGCGATCCAGGTGGCCGCCAGGGACAGCAACGCCAGCACGGAACGACTCGGCCGATCCCCGGTGACGGCAACGCCCGCGCCGATCAGCACGGTCAGGACCAACAGCAGGCCGAGTCCGGCGAGCACATCGACAAACGTCCACGGGCTCCGCGGCAGGCCGCCGACGGCGTTCGGCGGCAGTTGCGCCGCCCGCAGGCCATCGGGCACCCCCGCCCGAGTCGGGTCGATGACCGGGATGGCATCGGTCGGAGGGTCGTTCGAGGCGCTCGTTCCGACCGGCGACCCGCCGGGATCCGCTGCGGTCAAGGACCTTCCTTCCGTTCACCTGCTCGGCGACCAGCCTCCGCGCACCCGGTCGACAATTCCGGTCGGTCAACGCCGGTCGGGAGAGAACACCAGGCGAGGCGCGATGACGTCCCGGGTGATATCGAGGATAGGTCGGTGGGCGGCGCAGACCTCAGCCCGCACCGGCACCGCGGAACACCGCCCGACCGGCGTAGTTTCTGACCGTGCCCGACCGCCGACTGACCAACCTGCTCGGCGCGCTGTGCCTGGCCATCGCCGACGAACTCCGGGAGGCGGCCGAACAGGCCGCCGGGGTCAGCGACGCCGCACCCGCTGCCCTTGTCTCGTTGCACGAATCCCCGAGCGAGCGAACCATCGAGGAACTGCGGCTCCTGGTGGGCCTGACCCATTCCGGCGGCGTGCGACTGGTCGACCGACTCAGCGAATTGGGTTACGTCACCCGCCGGTCGCGGCCGCCGGGTCGCTCGGTGGTGGTCACCTTGACCGCGGAGGGTGCCGCCGCCGCCGACCGCGTCGAGCGGGCGAGGGCGACGGTGCTCGCCAGGGCGATGCGCTCACTCTCGGACAGTGACCGGGATCAGCTGGCCGCCGCACTGGCGACGATGATCACCGACATCACCCACGATCGGTGGGACGCCCGTGCGGCGGGTCGGCCGCCCCACGGTGGAGCGCTGTGCCGGCTGTGCGACTTCACCGCCTGTGGCCGGGAAATGGGGCTGTGTCCCGCCCAGACGGAAGCTGCCACGCTGACCACCGCGGATTGATCACGCCGGGTGGTCAGGATGGTTCGGCCAGCTGGGTGGTCTCACGGAACCGGGCTTTCGTGATGCTCGACTGTTGCTAATGTGAGTGACTCATATCAAGACCTGACGAAGGAGAGATCATGAGCAGTTTCACGGTCGATGCCACCTTCGGTGTGACCTCCTGGGACGAGGCGCCGTTCGACACGGACGGCGGGTCCGAGCCGACCTCGTCCCAGCCGACCCCTTCCGAACCGACCCCTTCGAAGCTGACCCTCTCGAAGCTGACTCTCGAAGCTGACCAGGGCCAGCGTGCAGAAGAAATACTCCGGCGACGTCGACGGCACCTCGGTGACCGAATGGTTGATGTCGTACAACTCCGACGGCAGCGCCGCGTTCGTCGGGCTGGAACGGATCAGGGGCACCGTCGCCGGGCGCACGGGAACGCTGGTGCTGCAACATGTC
This sequence comes from uncultured Actinomycetota bacterium, assembly GCA_963709895.1. GTDB lineage: Bacteria > Actinomycetota > Actinomycetes > Mycobacteriales > Nakamurellaceae > Nakamurella. Next base: position 209,597 of record CAVPYD010000040.1, read on the forward strand.
GGCGAGTTCCGGGACGGCGCCGCGAAGGCCACCCTGACCGTCGTCGGCGGCACCGACGAACTCGGCCAGGCGACCGGAGGCGGCGATTTCCTGGCCGATCCGGCGGGCTCGGTCCGACTGTCGTTGGACGCCTGACGGTTCGCGCATCGCCGCTGTGGGGACCCTGGTCGCGCGCGGTCCCCGCTGAGCCTCACTCGCGCCGCACTCGTCGCATCATTCGTCGATCAGCGGGAGTGCAGGGAACGTGTGCTGTTGCCACAGCAGCCTTGAGGCCTCCTCCGGGTAGCCGGTGACCGCCGGCCGGCTGTCGAAGAGCTGCACGAGCCGCTGGTCGGCGTCGTACTCGGGCCAGCCGGGATCGCCGTCGGCAGCGAACGCCGTCCACGCGCCGCGCATCCGCGCCGAGAGGGCCTCCGCCTCCGCGGAGGGGTCGCCGATCAGCATCCCTGGCTGTCCGCTGCTCAGGTTCCCGAAGACGAGCGGTATATCGAGGCCATGGCAGGCGCCGAGGGCGCCGCCAACACCCGGGGCGGCCCAGGTCAGCTCGTACAGGAAGGTCCGGCCGCCGGCGGCGGCATGCGCCTGCGCGAGGTGCAGCGTCGGCATCCGGAACAGCCAGTCGCCGTTGACAAGTTCGTACAGCTCCTCCGGGCCGGCGTTCGGGAATGCCTCGCGGTAGCGGCGGGCGCCGTCCGGGCCGGGCGCAAGGGTCACCAGGTCCCTCTCGGCCTGTTCCTCGGTCACCTGGCCCAGCACGCCGTCGATCAGGCTGAACAGCCGGTGCTCGTCGCGGGTGTGGCCGACGAGCAGGTCGACCTCCCGGCCCGCACCTGCAGCCAGTGCCTGCCAGGGGGTGGCCGGCAGGACGTCGCCGTCGACGACGGGCCCGAATGGCATCTTCCGGTGGGTGATGAGGCCCCAACGATCCCGCCGCCCGTCCATCTTCGCGGAGACGGCCACGCCCGCGTCGGACAGCCGGGAGGGGTCAACGGCCGACAGGTCGGCCGCGGTGGGGCGCAGTCCCAGTTCGGCGGCGCAGGCGGCGGCGACGTCGGCGGCGAGCTCCACCGAGAGAACGGCCCCGGCACGCTCTGTGCGACGGCGCGGCGGAAGAGCCCGGCAGCCAGTGGCATGGCCAACAGGGCGGCGACCGATCCGGCTCCCGCGGACTCGCCGAAGACCGTCACCCGGTCGAGGATCGCCGCCGAACGCCCGAATGTTCTCGCGCACCCACTGCAGCGCGGCGACCTGGTCGAGCAGTCCCCGGTTGGCGGGCGCGCCGTCGATCTGCGCGAAACCCTCAGCGCCCAGCCGATAGTTGAGCGTCACCACGACGGCGCCGCCGGCGGCCAGCCGGCCGCCGTCGAACTCCGGGAGACTGGACGCGCCGATCATGTAGGCGCCGCCGGGGATCCACACCAGCACCGGCAGGCCGGCCCCCTGGTCCGGATCGGGCGACCAGACGTTGACCGACAGCCAGTCGTCGCCGGCGACATCCCGCGTGGGCTCGTCGATCCCGGCAAAGCCGGGCTGCGGCGGAGGTGGCCCGAACGACGCCGCAGCCCGCGCCCCCGCCCAGCCGCGCACCGGCCGCGGCGCGGCAAATCGGAGCGCACCCACCGGCGGCTCGGCGTACGGGACGCCCCGGAAGACCGCCAGTCCCGCCTCCCGGCTGCCGCGCAGCACGCCGGCCGCCGTCCGGATCTCGGGCTGGGGCGCTGACTCGAACGAATTGGCTGCGATGACGCTCACGACGATGGTGTCCTTCGGCGGATCTGGCGTGGTCGTGCGATGGCCCGACTCCGCGGATCATTCCGTCGCGTCGGCGTCCCGGCCAGTCATTTACCGGCACGTCCGTCGTCATCACTGCAGTGGACGGGCTCGAATCGCGCGCCAGGTTGCTTCCCCCGGAGCGACTTTCGCGTCGGCCTCCTGAACGTCATTGCACCACAGGTCGTCTGCGACAGGTGGATCGGGCTGCCGTGCTGATTAGTGGAATTGCGGGACGATCAGATACAGCCCGTACAGCACCAACAGCCCGGACACCCCGACGCACGCATACCCGGAAAGGCGCGCAAGTGGGCTCGGTGCGGTCCCGTCGGTTGCCCGGCCTCCGGACGTCAGCGCGTACACCCCGAGCGAGAAGATCCCGACAATCGCGACCGCGGCGACGACAGTGGTGATCGCCACCAGCGCCAGGGAATTCCAGTCGATGTTCATGATGCCGCAGGCCCTTTCGCTCCGGTTGTGGTCGTGGTTCCGATGCTCGCGGCCGGTGCGATGGTCACACCGAGACCGGTGGTTCGTCGGCGTTGATGGTGACGTCCGGCGAGTCGTTCACGTTGTCGCTCGACACCGGCGCGCGCTTGGAGATCGCGTAGATCGCACCCGCGCCGGCCAGCAGCGCGACGAATACGATGATGATTCCGACGGTGCCGGTCAGCGCGATCGCGGCGGCCGCGCCGCCGACCAACGCGGCGGCCGGCAGGGTCAGCAGCCAGCCGTAGAGGATCTTGCGCGCGGTGGACCACCGCACGTGGGCCAGTTTCTTGCCGATCCCCGAGCCGAGAATCGAGCCCGAGCACACCTGGGTGGTCGACAGCCCGAAGCCCATGTGCGACGACGCGAGGATCGCTGCGGCGGAGGTGGTTTCGGCGGCGAAGCCCTGCGGGGACTTGACGTCGACGATGCCCTTGCCCATGGTGCGCATGATCCGCCAGCCGCCGGAATAGGTGCCCAACCCGATGGCCAGGCCCGCGCTGGCGATCACCCAGAATTCCGGTCCGGTGCCCGATTCCTGATATCCGGCGGTGATCAGCACCAAGGTGATGACGCCCATCGTCTTCTGGCCGTCCGACGTGCCGTGGGCCAGCGCCACCAGGGACGCGGACACGGACTGCGCGTGCCGGAACCACCCTGCCACCGGTTCCTGGTCCGCCCGCTTGATCATCACGTAGAGGAAGTAGGTCGCCACCCCGGCCGCCAGGGCGGCGACCACCGGCGCGACCACCGCCGGCAGGATGATCTTGGACATCACCACGGAGAAGTTGACCCCCGATGCGCCCGCGCCGATCAGCACGGCGCCGATCAGTCCGCCGAACAGTGCGTGCGAGGAACTGGAGGGCAACCCGAACAGCCAGGTGAGCAGATTCCACAGGATGGCCCCGACCAGGCCCGCGAAGATCATCGTCGGGGTGACCAGCGCGTCGTTCACGATCCCACCGGAAATCGTCTTGGCGACCTCCGTCGACAGGAACGCACCGGCGACGTTCAGCACGGCCGCGATGAGCACCGCCACCTTCGGCTTCAGCGCGCCCGTCGCGACCGAGGTGGCCATGGCGTTCGCGCTGTCGTGGAAGCCGTTGGTGAAATCGAAGAACAGCGCGGTGATGATCACCATGGAAACCAGGAACAGGGTGGTGGACATGGTCCGTGTCTCCTTGGACGCAGGTGGCAGGACGACCGGCGGTCTTGCTCCGGCGGTTGGCGATGACTTTTGCGAGCTCGATGCGCGTGTCGCGGACCCAGCACAACAGCAACGCCCGCCGGACGTCAGTACCGGACGGTGAACACGGGGTGAACCCTCGGCACCGCACAGTGGCTTTCCCGCTGCGGAATGGCGGCGTGCGGTGCGCGCCCGAGCACCGGCGCGGCAGAGCGGTACTCTGTACCGTTGCTCCGTGTGGCACTCGACGAGCCGACGAAAAGGGTCTACCGACGAACGGATTCGGCAACACTCGTCGCCTTGCTGCCCGAACTCCGCCGGCTGAACAAGGGCGCTCAGAAGGAGCGGGAGCGGCTGGACCGCAGCCTCGAGGTCGCCGGTAACGGCGACAGTGCCTCACCGGAAGCCGGATTCGACGAGAAATTCTCCGCTGACCTCGGCGCCTATGTGACCGCAGCCAGCGAGCGGGAGACGTGGATCCGCAATGAACTCAAGCGACGTGGGTTGCTGCCGCTGTGGCCGGGCGAGGAACTGCACCTCGACGAGGATGCCTGACCTGCCCCACGAACCTCGAGACGGCCACATCTCGGTACCTGGTAGCCGTCAGAAACCCGCCAGCGTCCCGGTGGTCACCATACGTTTGACCGCGGCCGGCGCCGCCGCCGGGACGTGCGCCTGTCCTGCGGTCGCCGCGCGGGCCTGGATCCCCGGGCCGGTCACATCCGGCCGGCCCGGCGTGAACAGCCACGTCCGGAACAGCGCGTCCAGGTCCTGCCCGGAGATGCGCTCGGCCAACGCGATGAATTGCGCTGTCGTGCCATTGCCGCCGGCGTGCGATCTGGCCCACGTTTTCAGCAGTCGGAAGAAGTCCCCGTCACCGATGGACAGTCGTCGTTGGTGCAGCGTCATGCCGCCGCGCCAGTACACCGCCCGGTTGAAGATCCGGTCCGCTCCGGATCGCCGATGGTGACCTGCCAGAACGGATCATTCGCCGGTACCAACGAATAGAAGAAGTCGAAGTTCTGCTGGACCGTGCCCAATCCCTCGCTGTCGCTCCACAACCATTCGGCGTAGGCTGGCGAATCCCTCGTTCAGCCGAGATGTCCTGCCAGCGCCGAACGCTGACGCTGTCGCCGAACCATTGATGGGCCAGTTCGTGCACCACAACGTCGTCACCGGAAATCGAGGTCGGTGAAGAAGGCCCGTGAATAGATCGGCCGGGTCTGGTTCTCCAGCGCGAATCCGACACCCTCGAGGTCGTCGACAATTCGGCCGGCCGCGGTGAACGGGTAACGACCGAACGACTGGGACAGGAAGTCATGATCTCCGGCTCCCTGGCGAAGGATCCCTGCACGATCGCGCCGGTGGACGGTGGCAGATCCGCCGTCGTCGCGACCGACCAGTTGCCGTCGTTGGGCGGGCTGTCGGCGGGCGGCCCGCTGACTGCCCATCCGTCCTATACGTCGCCGTCGTCCTCGAAGGAGGTGCTGCCCGCACCACTGGACACGGCGATGTCGTCCACCACGACACCGTTCGCTTGCACCGAGTCGTCGCTGGCGTAGCTGATGGACACCTCGACATCCCGGCATCCGGGACCCGCGCGGGTGAACACTGTTGCCGACCTGGCTGCCCGCGCGAGCTTCCCCACCCGGGACAATGGTCGGGTGCACACATCACCACGGCCGCCCGCCCGGTTGCGCCGGACGTCACCCGCCCGCCAGGAGCCCCGTCGATGACCGCGCGGGACACCGGCTCGTCGGGGGGTGTGCCGGCGGTGTCGCACTCATCGACCCGATCCGCCGCCACGCTGCGGACCTGGCGACGCCGGCTGGCCGACGAGCGAGCGGAATCCACCCTCTACCGTCGCCTCGCCCAGCGCAGGTCCGGTGAGGAGCGGGCGATCCTGCTCGAACTCGCCGAGGCCGAGGGGCGACATGCCGCTCACTGGGAGGCGCTGCTCGGCGAAGACATCGGCCGCGACCGCCGGGCCAGCCCCCGGATCGGCCTGCTGGCGTGGCTGGCGGGCAGGTTCGGATCGGTTTTCGTTCTCGCGCTGGCCCAACGCGCCGAGAGCCGCTCGCCGTACGAAGAGGACGCGGACGCGACCCGGAGCATGGCCGCCGACGAGCGGGTGCACGAAGAGGTGCTGCGTGGACTGGCCGCCCGCGGCCGGGCCCGGGTGTCCGGTACCTTCCGCGCCGCCGTGTTCGGCGCCAACGACGGGCTGGTCAGCAACCTGTCGCTGGTGCTCGGGGTCAGCGGCGCCGGGGTCGCCACCAGCACGGTCCTGCTCACCGGCCTGGCCGGGCTGCTGGCCGGCGCGCTGTCGATGGGTGCCGGTGAATACGTCTCCGTCCGGTCGCAACGGGAGCTGCTCGCGGCCTCGACACCGGGCACTGCCGCGCAGTCGGCGCTCCCCCACCTCGACGTGGACGCCAACGAGCTGGCGTTGGTGTACCGGGCTCGCGGCATGACGGTGGACGAGGCCAGGACGCACGCCACGGACGTGCTCAGCGCTTACCCCGCGGAGCTGGAGCCGGACACCGTCGCCGACGACGGGCACGACGTGGTGGGCACCGGACTGGGCGCCGCCGTTTCCAGCTTCTGTTTCTTCGCCTCCGGTGCGGCGATCCCGGTGCTGCCCTTCCTGTTCGGCTTCACCGAACGCACGGCGTTGATCATCGCCGTGGTGCTGGTCGGCCTGGCTCTGATGCTGACCGGCGCGATCGTCGGCGTGCTGTCCGGCGGCCCGCCACTCCGGCGTGCGCTGCGGCAGCTGGCGATCGGGCTGGGCGCCGCGGCCGCCACCTACCTGCTCGGCATGATCTTCGGCGCCACCCTGGGGTGAGCACCGATCGATCGGTCCGGGTGGGTGAGTATCCGTCGGGTGGGTCAGTGGTGGTTGCCGTGCCGGCCGAGGGACTCCACGGCGGTCGCGCCAGGACGGGTCCACTGCGGCACGGGCCGGCTGGTCGGCCCCCAGGTGGCGTTCCCATCGGCGTCCGAGCGCCAGTACCAGCAGGCCTGGCCGCCCACGGAGGGGTGCCCGTTGTGGCCGATCACGGGCCAGCCCTCGGGGTTGTCCTCCCACGCCTCGCCGCGACCGTAGGGCGTCATGTCGAGCAGGCCGAACGAGCCGTTGACCGGCTCGTTGCCCCGGCCCGTCGTGGAGTAGGTCAGGAACACGCGGTCGCCGTCGCGAAGGAAACTCTCGATGTGCCCCATTTGCCCGCCGATCGGCGCGTCCACGCCGCGGACCGAGTACCAGGGCTGGGTGTAGCCCATGAAGTCGACGAACGAGGCGACTTCGTCCCACGCACCTGTGGTGAGGATGGCGAAGGAGACGCCCCTCGCGTTGAGGTAGACCGCGTCCTTCAGATGCCAGGCGGTGGTGGTGCAGCCCTCACACTGACCTTGGTGCGGAGCGCCGTCGTACCACATGTGCTGGTAGACCACGAGTTCGTGGCGGCCCTGGAACAGGTCGATGAACGGGACGGGGCCCGTCGGGTCCGACGACATCCACCGTCCCGTCGACCTCCACCATCGGCAACCGGCGACGGGCCGCCGCGATGGCGTCGCCTTCGTGGGTGTGGGCCTTCTCGCGGACCAGCAGCTCGTCCCGGGCCGCCTGCCAGGCGGCCATGTCCACCACCGGCGGGCGACCGGTCAGCCCTGTCGTCGGGTCACTCGGCGCGCTCGTCATGGTGTCCTCCGAAACCTCTCGCCCGTCTCGTGCCGGCCGGCACCGCACCAGAGAGACACCAGGCCCAGCCGAAACTCATCGCAAACCGCCTCAGGAAGTCAGACAGATCGAAGCGGAGCGACTGCAGTTGGGAAGACTCGAGCCCGGCGAGGCCGGTCGGCTCCTACTCGCGGGAGCGAGAGAGTCGCACCGTGCTGCCCTCGGGTCGCGAGCGGACCTGAACGAGGTCGCAGAGCGCGTTGGCCAGCCGGATGCCCCGCTCGCGCCGGTCGGGGCTGATGACGGCGGACCGGCCGATCAGCGGGTTGTCGATCCGCGCGTTACCCGCGACGTCGCAGATCACAGCGTCCCGCTCGGTCCACAACCGGATCCGCACGGACCCAGTGCCGCAGCCCGCGGAACTGCTCACCTCACCGACGGCCACTGCGAGACCGGCTGCTCGGTCGGCGGACAGGCCGGCCCGCTCGGCCGCGCGCTGAACGCCCGCAATGTGCTGGTGCCGGCACGCATCGAACTCGATGACGGTCGGGCTCGTCACCGGCTCGGGCAGCGCGGCGGAAAAGAGCTCCTGGATCAGGGAATCCCCGCCGTAGCCGGTGCTGCTGCTGTCGGAATCGCTCTCCACGACGGTTGGATGGCTGCGACGTGCCTCGTGCAGGACCTCGCCGTTCAGCGCCTCCGCGTCGTACGGGCAGATCAGCCACAGCGGAGTTTCCGCAGACAGCGCGATGTTCAACAGTGCTTCGTGGAACTGGCATTCGGCGATTTCGGCGTCTTGCCGCCCCGCCCAGATGGGTTCACCGACGCCCCGCATCGGTCGGCCGGCGTACCGTGCCGTGAATTCCCGCCAGGCCGGGATGATCCGCGCCGGATTGTGGCCGAGCTCGCCCATCTCCGCGAACTGCACCCGCTGCGCGTCCGGGCCGAGCGCCGACTGGAGCAGGCGCAGCCGGGGGTCGATGACCGCCACCAACACGGGTTCGTCGCGGGCCAGGCCGTCCCGGATGAAGGGCACGACAGCAGCGAGAAACCCGCTCTCGCCCCGGTACATCACACACTCGTGCCGGTAGCTGTCATGTTCGGCCCGACGGGGACTGTCCGCAGGACGCTGCCAGCGCCGGCCGCGGCCGGCAGAAGGCCTGGTCCGGTTGCCCGCCAACGGCGTCACGGCTGCCGATTTCTCGGCGCGGTCCTGCCCGGCGGCCCCGACCTCGGAGGGGCTCCACTGTCCGATTGCCGCGCCGGATTCCGGGCAGTGCCATGACGGGGGGTCCACCACCCGCAGGTGCCCGCGGTCACGCACCGGGACAAACGGCTGGGTGTGGGCGATCACGAGTTCCACCAGCGCCATCGGCGGCTCCAACAAGCCGTGATCGGCGGCGGCGTGCGCCAAAGCCTGGTCGAGCACGCTCTGATCGCCGGCACCGGTGAAGACGCGACGGCAGCCGGGAATGACGTCACCGCAGCTGAATCGCTTCAAGACCCCTCCGACCCGTGGTCAGCACGCAACCCCCCGCGGAGCGTCGGACCATCCGAGCGCCATTGCCGGCCACACTGCTCCAGTGTCCACCACCATGCGCACGGGCGGTGCCGCCAACCCTGGCCCGTTGGCGTCACACGGGTGGTGGTCTCGGTGCTCGGTGGTGGTTGTCGTGGGCCCGGATACGCGAAAGCCGCCCGGCGCGGGAGGTGCCGGGCGGCGATTGCGGACGATCCCCGGCCAGTGCGCCTCTCGGCACGTGGTCGCTCTTGGCGACATAAGGGGTGGGGCCCGGGGCATGTCCCGGAGACCGTCGCTTGGTGTAACCAGCCACGCCGCAGAACCGTTCCGAGCTCGGGCGTGACGTCCGCCACGTTGCGAGCCGGGCGCCGGCAACAACGCCGATCGAGAGGTGCCTGTCGAGACGTGCCTATTGAACGAGGCCAGTCGAACCGCGCCCGACCGCAGTCCGTCGCGGGCCGGTCGAGACGTGCCTGTCGAGACGTGCCTGTCGAACCCCTGCCGACCGCGGTCCGTCTCGGCCCGTCGCGGACCGGTCGAGATGTTCGAGTAGAGACTGCCAGTCGAACCAGGCCAGTCGAACCAGGCCAGTCGAACCAGGCCAGTCGAACCACGCCAGTCGCGGTCCGTCCGCGGGCCGGTGGTTGATCACCTCCTCCGGCCTTCTGGTGTCGCGGCACGACGCCAAAGGGCCTGAAACGGTGATCATCCGAGCGCGACGCCGGACTTGTCGTCACCTGGTGTCACCAAAGTCACCAACGTCACCAACGTCACCAACGTCACCAACGTCACCAACGTCACCAACGTCACCAACGTCACCAACGTCACCAACGTCACCAACATCACCAACGTCACCAACGTCACCAACGTCGCCACCCACCTCGTCACCACCCCACCCCGTCAACAAGCCCGGCCCGGCGCGGCGCGGGCGGCCAAACCCGGCCCGGCCCGGCCGGCCCACCCCGTGCGACGGTCAGCGGACGAGGTGTTCGGGTCGCACCCCGACACCGACCAGCAGCGCCGGCAGCTTCTGGAACGCCGCCGGCAGCCGGCGCAGCGGTTCGGGTGCCAGCACCGGATTCTCCGCCGCGAGGACCCGCTCCAGGAAGAACCGCTGGATCCCCAGCTGCACGGCCTGCGTGACGATCGTCGGAAATGCCCGCCGCCGCTGCACTTTCGCCAGCACCTGGGTGCTGAGGGTGCGGGACAGCACGGCCGGGGCCACGATCCGGGCCGCCGCGACGGCGTCCTGCACGGCGAGGTTGATGCCCACCCCACCGATCGGTGACATGGCGTGCGCCGCGTCGCCGATCAGCAGCACACCAGGGGCATACCAGCGGCGCAGCCGGTCCACCCGGACGCTGAGCGTCTTGACGTCATCCCAATCACTGATCTCCGCGACGCGATCTCCCAGCACCGGCGCCTGCTGCGCCACCGACTCCCGGAACCGTGACAGGCCCTGATCCTGCAACGTTCCAGCGGACCCCTTGCCGATCACCCAGGCGACCTGCCAGTAGTCCCCCCGGTCGATGCCGAGCATGAGACGCCCTGGCCCGACGCGCATCTCGAGTCCCTCACCGTCACTGGTCCGGCGGGACAGCCGGAACCAGAGCACGTCCATCGGTGCGCCGAAGGTGCGCAGCGGCAGCGCCAGCCGATCGCGGATCACCGAGGCGCGACCGTCAGCGGCGATCGTCAGGTAAGCCCGCACCTGCACGTCACCGCTCGGGCCCGTCGCCCGGATACCGGTGACGATGCCGCGGTCCTGGACGATGTCGGTGACCTCGTGCGAACGCAGCAGGGTGAAGGACGGTGACCGTCCCGCGGCCGAGGCGAGCAGATTGAGCAGATGCCATTGCGGCATGAACCGGATGTAGGGGTGCGCGATCCGCAGGCGGGAGAAGTCGGCGAGGGTGAACGTCCCGTCGGCAAATGTCACCGTCAACCGCTCGACGTCGCGGTGCGGCAGTTCCGCCAATTCCTGCCCGAGTCCGAGTTCGTCGAGCAGGTCCAGGGTTGAGGGATGAACGGTGTCGCCACGGAAATCGCGCAGGAAATCCGCATGCTTTTCCACCAGCACCACCCGGATGCCCTGCCGGGCCAACAACAGCGCGACCATCAGGCCGGCCGGCCCGCCCCCGGCGACGCAGACGTCCGTGGTGATGACGGTCGGTTGGCTGGTCATCCCGGCATCGTTCTCCCCCCGATCAGCCGGCGCGCACCGACCCGACGATGTACTGCACGACGGGCCGCTCCGGCGAGCGGATTCGCGCAGCGGTGAAACCGGCTGCGGTGAACAGGCCGAGGGTGCCGGGGAACAATCCGCTCGCGCCGGGGCTCCGCAGCGCGGTGTCCACCGGGTAGCCCTCGATCACTGCGGCGCCGTTCGAGGCCGCGTGCCGTACCGCACCACCGAGCAGCGCGCCGGCCACCCCGCGGCCGCGATCCCGGCGCGGCACCCAGAAACACACCACCGCCCAAACGTTCTCGAGGTTGTCGGACGGCTCGGGTCGCAGTGTCGTCGACCGCAGGATCCGCGGGAAGTGCTCCCGTCGGCCGACGCTCACCCACCCGACCGCGTCGCCTGACTCGTCCTCGGCCATCAATCCGGGCACCTGGCCGCCCGTGGTCAGCCGGCGCAGGAAGGCGTGGTTGCCAGCGCCGCCGTCGCGGGCGCCGACGTCGAAGTCCTTCTGCCGCTGCCGGAACCAGGTGCACCAGCAGTGCGCGTAGGCACCCGACGGACCGAAGAATTCCTCCAACCGGTCCCAGCCGTCCGCAGTCACCGGCGTGATCGAGTAGCTCATGCCGTCGACCGTCCACCTGCCGCGACCGTCGCGCCAGCGCCGACAGTGCCGACAGCGCCGACAGCGCCGACAGCGCCGACAGCGCCGTCGGGGCCAAGCGTGCCAATCGGTCGGCGCAGCAGCGGCGGCAGCAACGCGGCCCCCGGAGGCGTCGCCTGCCGACCGATCAGATCGTCCGGGTTGTACAACGCGCAGGCCTTGAGTGACAGGCAGCCGCACCCGATGCAGGAATCCAGCCGGTCCCGCAACGCCTCAATCGCGGCGATCCGCTCGTTCAACCGCACCCGCCAATCGCGGGAGATGCGGCGCCAATCTGCCGTGGTGGGTGCCCTGTCGGCAGGCAACTGGGCCAACTCGTCGCGGACCTCGTCCAGGGACAGTCCGACGTTGCGGGCTGCCCGGACGAACGCCAGCCGGCGCAGCACGATCCGTTCGTAACGACGTTGGTTGCCACCGGTCCGGCTCGCTGCGATCAGGCCTTCCCGCTCGTAGTAGCGGAGCGCCGACGGCGCAAACCCGCTGCGCCGGGCCACTTCCGCGACGGTCAGGTACGGATTGCTCGGCATCTCGCCGACGCTACCTTGACTTAAACCTGACTTCAACTTTAACCATGGAGCGTGCACGGCGTCAGGAATCCATCGACATCGGCGCCACCGCCCGAAACTCTGGAGGAATTCATGCCCACCGCACTGATCACCGGAGCATCCGCCGGCCTCGGCCGCGCCCTGGCGGCCGAGCTCGCCGCCCGGCGTTGGCGGCTGATCATCGACGGCCGACGGCCGGAACAACTCGCGGAAGTCGCGGCGAAGCTGCGGACCACCACCGAGATCACCGCGATCGCCGGTGACGTCGCCGACGGCACGCACCGCCGCGCCTTGGTTGCCGCCGTCCAGCAGGTCGGAGCACTGGACCTGCTGGTGAACAACGCCAGCACGCTCGGCCCCACTCCCCTACGACCACTGCAACAGACCGCCACCGTGGAACTGGCGGACGTCCTGCAGGTCAACGTGCTCGGGCCGTTCGCACTGATCCGCGCGGTGCTGCCGGCCATCGGACGCGCCCACGGGGTCGTGCTGAACATCTCCTCCGATGCTGCCGTGGAGCACTACCCGACCTGGGGTCCGTACGGCGCGAGCAAGTCCGCGCTGGACCATCTGACCGCGACCCTGGCCGCCGAACAGCAATCCGCAGCGGCGGCCGAACCCGGGTCCAGCCGCGACATCCGTTTCTACGCCGTCGATCCCGGCGACATGAACACCGCCATGCAGCAGGCAGCGTTCCCCGGCGATGACGTCTCCGATCGCCGGTCACCCACCGACGTGGTACCCGCTTTGATCGACCTGATCACCCATCGACCGGCCAGCGGCCGGTACCTCGCCGGTGACGGCGCCGTCGTCCAGGACCCTTCCACCCGGGCGGCGGTGGCCTGGTGAGCGCCAAGTTGGCCGCGCCGAGCACGGTCTTCGCTGCTCCCGACGACAACACCGCCGCGGAACCACCCGAGCATCGCGGACTGCGCCGCGACGAGGTGCGACTGCTCGTGGCCGGCCGGCAGGGCATCGCCCATCGACTGTTCCGCGACCTGCCCGACCAGTTGCGGCCCGGCGATCTGCTGGTGGTCAACACCTCGGCCACGGTGGCCGCCGAGGTCGACGGCCGGACACCCGGACGCGGCCCCGTCGTCGTGCACCTTGCCACCCACCTGGACGACGGACATTGGGTCGTGGAATTGCGGACGGCTCCCGATGCCTGCTGCCCGATCCTGGACGGACGGGGCGGTGAGGTGGTCAGCCTGCTCGACGGCGTCAGGCTCAGACTGCTCACGCCGTACCCGAGGGCGGGTTCGTCGCCGACCGGTCGCGGCAACCGGTTGTGGCGGGCGCAAGTGATCGGGACCGCCGATCTCATCGACCATCTGGTTCGGCACGGGCGGCCGATCGCCTACGGGTACCTGAACGGCCGCTACGGCCTGACGGAGTACCAGACGGTGTTCGCCACCCGACCGGGCAGCGCCGAGATGCCCAGCGCGGCCAGACCTTTCACCGCCGAGCTGGTGACCCGGCTGGTCACGAAGGGCATCACGATCGCACCGCTCACCCTGCACACCGGGGTGTCATCGCAGGACGCCGGCGAAGCGCCGCAGCCGGAGTGGTTCGAGGTGCCCGATGCGACCGCGCGACTGGTGAACGTCACCCGCGCGGCGGGCGGCCGGGTCGTTGCCGTCGGGACCACGGTGACCCGCGCGCTGGAGTCCGCGGCGGCACCCGATGGGACGCTGTCGGCCCGATCGGGCTGGACGGAACTGGTCATCACCCCGGAGCGCGGCGTGCTCGTGGTGGACGGGTTGATCACCGGCTGGCACAACCCGGAGGCGTCCCATCTGCTGCTGGTCGAGGCGGTTGCGGGAGCGGCGTTGACCCAGTTGGCCTACGACGCCGCGGTGGCCCACCGCTACCTGTGGCACGAGTTCGGGGATGCGGGGCTGCTGCTGGCCCGGTGAACCAGGTGTGTCCCAAGACTGTGCCGCCGAATGTCGCTGCACCAGCATCCAGGCGTGAAGTCGGCACGCGGATTCCGCTGATAGATTCCCGCTCACGGGCGGCACCCGCCCGGTCTCGACCGGAGTAGATCGTCAGGGAACCCATGGCACCGATCGTGAGCTGGCTGCGCCGGCACGACCCGGAGCTCAATGCGCTGCACAAGGCCATCAAGGTGGCCATCGTGGTCACCGCCGGGCTGGCCATCGGCACCCTGGTGATCGGTAACCCGAACCTGAGCCTGTTCGCCTCCTTCGGCGGCGTCGCGTTCCTGCTGTTCGCCGACTTCCCGGGCAACAAGGGCGCCCGGTTCGGCGCGTACCTGATCCTGGCCGTCGTCGGGACGGTGCTCATCACGCTGGGCACGCTGGCGTCCGCTATGGCCTGGACCGCGGTGCTGGGGATGCTCGTCGTCGGATTCCTGGTGCTCTTCTCCGGCGTGCTCAGCGCCGCGTCGGCGGCAGGGACCCGGGCAGCGTTGCTGACGTTCATCCTGCCGGTCACCGTGCCCGGCACCGCTGCCGACATCCCCGCCCGGCTGGGCGGGTGGGGCATCGCAGCAGCGCTGGCCATCCCGGTGGGCGTGCTGCTCTGGCCGCCTCGTGATCACGACGCGCTACGCGCCAGGGCCGCCGATGCGTGTCGCGCGCTGGGCCAACAGATCGCCAGCCGGGCTGGGAGCGTCAGCGGGACCGCGAGCGCGCAGGCCGACTCGCAAACAGATGTCCAGGCCGACGCCGATGCCGCCTCCGCGCAGGCGATCATCGCTCTCCGACAACAGTTTCGGGGCACCACTTTCCGGCCGGTGGGGCTGACCACGGGCAGCCGACTGCTCGTCCAGCTGATCGACCGGCTGGAGTGGCTCAGGGTGGTGATCGCCAGGCTGCCGACCGGAGCCTCCGACGAATGGCCGGCCGTCGCGCGGGACCTGGTAGATGCCTGCGCCGCGGTGCTGGATGCCTCCGCCACGGCGTTGGACACGCACGGCGAGCGACCTGCCTTCGAGCATCGCCAGCAGCTGGCGACCGCACTACGGAACCTGGAACGTGCCCGCGCGCGGGTGATCGACGGCCTCGTGCTGGTGCAGATTCCGGGAGCCGCCCAGCACCCGGATCACACCACCGAACATGCCACTGACAACGACGCGGACAACGACGCGGATCCCGCTCAGCCGGACGGACGGCCGTTCGTCGTGACGGTCGCCAAACAGGTCCTGGACGACGACAGCGCGGATGCGGTGCGCCTGCGACCCTCCGTGGTGCACGAGCTGTACTACACGACCCGGCTCGCCGGGCAGACGGTCGCGGTGGCTGCGGCCTCGGACGCTCGACCGCTCATCGACCGGCTGCTGGGGCGGCAGATCCCCAGCACCGCGATCAGCCCGTTCTCCGCGGCAATGCGGATCGTGGCCGGACACATCACCCGGCAGTCGGTCTGGTTCCAGAACAGCGTCCGCGGCGCCCTTGGCCTCGCCCTGGCCGTGCTGCTGGCCGAGGTCACCGAGATCGCCCACGGATTCTGGGTCGTGCTCGCGGCCATGTCGGTGCTGCGCTCCTCCGCGCTGACCACCGGGTCGACCGCGCTCCGTGCGCTGATCGGGACCTTCGCGGGGTTCTTGATCGGCGCCGGGCTGGTCCTGTTGCTGGGGACGGACCCGGTTCACCTGTGGGCGGTCCTGCCATTTGTCGTCATCGTCGCCGCGTTCCTGCCGGAGGCGGTGTCCTTCGCGGCCGGCCAGGCTGCGTTCACGGTGATGGTGGTGATCCTTTTCAACATCATCGAGCCGGTGGGCTGGACGGTAGGACTGGTGCGGGTCGAGGACATCGCGATGGGCTGCGCGGCGGGGCTGGTCTGCGGGATTCTGTTCTGGCCGCGCGGTGCTGCCGCCCAGATCCGAACCGCCGTGGCCGAGAGCCTGCGGGCCGCGGCGGGTGCCCTGGTGGCGGCCGAGCGGATGGTCGCCGACCAGGCCAGTGACTCGGTTGCCGCCCGGTCGGGCCCGGACGCGCCAACGGCGGCCCCCGTTTCCGCTCAACTCGACCTGCGACTGGAGCTGCAAGAGGCCAGGTTCGCGGCCAGCCGATTGGACGACGCGTTCCGCGAATACCTGGCGGAGCGCGGCTCGAAGCCGGTTCCGGTGGACGAGTTGACGACCGCATCCAACGGAGCCACCCGGATCCGACTGGCCGCCGAGGCAATCGCGGCGATGGCGGTTCCGGGGTTGATGCCGTCCTTGACGTCAGCACAGGAAACGGCCGAGCAGGACGACGATCTCCGTCGGCGGCCGGCGCCGCTCGCCGATCCCGCGCCTTTCGCGCTGGGCACACCATTGCCGCGACCGGAGCCGACGCTCACCGCGGCCTGTGTCTGCCTCACCGACAGCACCGTCGCCGCGTCCAGGTGGTTCCACTACGCGGCGTCGATCCTCGACGGCTCGGCACATGCGGCCGGCGCGGGTGCCCCGGATCCGGTCGATGCGGAACGCGGCGTGCTCACCGCGCTGCGGGTGAACCCGGCGGCGCTGGCCGACCGCCGGGTCGGTGCGCATGCCCGGTCACTGTGGGGGGCATCGCTGTATGTGGACGACGTGACGCGGTTGCAGGTGCGGTTGGGCCCGGTCGTCGATGTGCTCGCGCGGAAACATCCGGGCCAGTCGGCCGCGGTCGGGGCGCGGCAGGCGCAGTCACCGGCCCCCGGCGACGATCATCGGCCGGCAGTCACCGCGCCCGATTCGCCGGAATCACCCGGCGGCACCGGCCGGACCGCGACCTCCCGATGAGCCGCCGCCTGGTGTTCCTCGGCGTGCTCATCACGGTACTGCTACTGCTGCACGGCCTGCCGTGGTGGCGGCTGGTGCTCGCACCGGACTGGCCGGCGCCGGTGACGGTCGTCGGTACGGCCGTCGCCGTCGTCGCGATCATCGGGTTCCCGTTCGCGATGATCGCCGGGCACGGCCGCCGGCACGTCGACGGGTTGGCTGTCGTCGGCGACACCTGGCTGGGCATCGTCTGGCAGTTGTTCGCCTGGACGGTGATCGGCTCGGCGGTCGGCCTGGTGCTGCTGCTGGCGGGGGTCGCCGACCCGTTGCGGTCCCGGGTGGTCGCGCTGGGCGTGCTCGCGGTGGTGCTGGTGCTGTGCTGCTGGGGTACCTACCAGGCCCGCCGGGTACCCAGGGTGCGCAGGACGGAGGTGACCATCGATCGGCTCGGCGCCGGGCTCGACGGGACCCGGGTCGTGGTGATCGCCGACACCCACTACGGGCCGATCAACCGCGCCGGCTGGTCCGCCCGGCTGGCCGCCACCGTGAACCAGCTCGAACCCGACATCCTCGTGCACGCCGGTGATCTCGCCGACGGATCGGTGGCCCAGCGGCGGGCGCAGGTCGCTCCGCTGGGCACCACCCGCGGGGCGCTGGCGAGGGTTTACATCACGGGGAACCACGAGTATTTCTCCGGGGCGTTGGACTGGGTGGCGCACATGGCGGAGCTGGGCTGGACCGTGCTGCACAACCGGCACGTCGTGGTGGAACGCGGCGGCGCGCGGTTGGCCGTCGCCGGCATCGACGATCTGACGGCGGCCGGTTCGGGCGTGCCGGGGCACGGCGCCGACCTCCCGGCGGCGCTGGGCGGACTCGATCCCGACGTCCCGGTGATCCTCGTTGCGCACCAACCGAAACAGGTCCGCGGGGCCTCGGAGGCAGGGGTGGACCTGCAGCTGTCCGGGCATACCCACGGCGGCCAGATGTGGCCTTTCCACCTACTGGTGCGTGCGGAACAGGGGGCGCTGCAAGGGCTTTCCCGGCGCGGCGACCGGACCCAGCTGTACGTCACCCGCGGCAGCGGCTTCTGGGGACCGCCGTTCCGCATCTTCGCGCCCAGCGAGATCAGCCTGCTGACCCTGCGCGCGGGCCGGCCCGGCGCGCCGCACCCGCATGCCGCCGTCCATCACATCGACGACTCGTTGCCCAATCCGGCGGACATCGTGGAGCGGGCGACGCATCGGGAGTGACCGACCGGCCGGCGCGACCACCGGCGCCTCACGGCATAGACCTCAGCATGGTCAGCACCGCCAGGACACGGCGGTCGTCATCCGGGGAGACGGTCAGTGCGAGTTTCATGAAGATCGCGCGCACGTGTGCCTCGACCGTCTTCTTCGACAGGAACAACGCCGCACCGATCGCACTGTTCGATCGTCCCTCCGCCATCAACGCCAGCACCTCGCGCTCCCGGGCACTGAGCGCATCGAGTTCGGTGACCACCCCCGAAGCGCGGCGGAGCAATCGGGAGACGATAGACGGGTCGATGACGCACTCGCCGTCCGTCAGGCGACGCAGCGCATCGATCACCACCCCCACGTCGGACACCCGTTCCTTCAGCAGATAGCCGGCGCGTGCGGGGACCTCCTCGAGCAACCTGGTGGCATATTCGGACTCGAGATAGCTGGACAGCACCAGGATCGCGATGTCGGGATGCCGCTTGCGGATCCATTGCGCGGCGACGATCCCTTCGTCGGTGTGTGTCGGTGGCATCCGGATATCGACGATGACCGCATCCGGCGCGTCGAGTTCGACCTCGCGCAGCAACGCCGGGCCGTCGCCGACGGTGGCCACGACGTCGCAGCCGTCATCGGCGAGCAACCGGGCCAGACCCTGCCGGAGCAGGGCCGAGTCGTCCGCGATCACTACCCGCACGGCAGCACCGCGTGAACAGATCGCTGGCCGGCCGGGCCGGTGACGGACAGGCTGCCGCCGAGCGCGGCAATCCGGTCTTCCACATCGGAGAGCGAATCAGGTAGCGCCGACGCACCGACGTCGACGCGCACACAGCGTTGGTCGTCGGTGACGGACTCGGGAGTGATGGTCACGGTCACGGCGCCGCAGGGGACCAGTGCAGAGACCAACAGGTAGGCGACGGCCTCCGTCGCCCCAGGTAGCCGTTCCACCGGGACGGCCCGCACCCGCACCGGAAATGGCGAATCCTCGGCCAGCGCGGCCAGACCACCCCGCAGGCCTGCCTCGACCAACACGGACGGATAGATGCCGGATGCGACCCGACGCACCGCGGCGACGATCTCACGCAGCGTCGCGATGGCCGCATCGATTCGTTCACCGTCCTCTGCGGTCCTGGCCATATTTCGGGCCAGGCGGAGCGCGAGCATCAGCGATACCAGCCGTTGTTGGGCACCGTCATGGAGGTCGCGTTCCAACCGCCGTCGCTCGGCTTCGCCCGCCTCGATGATCCGCAGCCGCGACGCCGCGAGCTCGGCGACCTGCGCCCGCGCCTGCGCCGACAGCCGCTCGTTGTCCAGCGCGAGACCCGCCGCAGAGACGACGTCCTCGACCAGGTGGCGGTCGTCGGCAATCCCCGCCCGATGGGTCAACACCGCGACCGTGCCGCCGTTCCTGACGAATGCCGTGGTGGTCCGGCCCGGGCCACCCCTCGCCGTGGGCTGTCCGCCGGCGTCCACGAGCCGGCCATCATCGAGCGGGTAGGCGATTTCCAGGCCGGCGTCTCGCAGCTCAGCGGCCAAGGCGTCCCGCAACTCCCCGGCAGATGGAGATTTGCCGATGTCCAACGCGTAGCGGGCCAGGCGAGATCGTGCGCGCCGCAATCGAACCCATTCCGCGATGACGGCACATGACAGCGCGGCCAGCGAGATCCCCTGCACCGCAGACAACATCCGCGTGGTGTCGTCCAGCGGGACGGTGGCAGGAGCGACGGATCGCGCGAACATCGCGGCCGTCGCCGTCAACAGGATCGTCGCCGACGCCAGGACCAGCCCGGTCGTCCGGCGGGCCGCCGGCGACGAGCGCGCCATCCGGACGACGCACACCAGGGCCAGCGCAGCCGTCGTCAACGCGGCAAGGGCCGCGCCGACGCCATGCAGTCCTTCGACGATGGTGGGTGCCGACCCGATCCGCAGCAGATTGTCCGGGCATTGGCGGCAATTGCCCGCCGCGGGATCGAAGAGCAGTGCCGGGGCGAGCCCGACCACACCGATCAGGATCAGGTAGCCGGCCGTGATCGAGGCCCGATCCACCCGCCTGCCGAGACGGCCGGAGGGATAGGCGATCGCGGCATGCGCGGCGACCGCCGGGAAGCCGCCCCACCCGACGAGCCCGACCGAGAACATCAGGGCCGAGCCGACGCCCGGAGCGTTCCACTGGGTGACGAACCAGAGACATCCCGCCGCCTCCAGCAGCAGCCCGAACGCCGTCCCGCCGCCGCGGATCGCGGCAGCGCAGCCGACACCGACCGCACTGAACCCCACGCCGACGAGCAGCACGGCAGCCGCCGTGCCGTGAACTGTGCCGCCGTCGAAGACGAGCGGGACGGTGAGCGAGGCGAGCACCAGTCCGAGCGCGACTAGCCCGAGCGCGGCCGCCTTCACCAGGACGATCCTGGCACCGAGTGCCGGAGTGCGCCTCAGGGTATGCACCGAAACCGTCCCGCTGATCGACGGGTGTGCTCTGATTCCGTCCCGCCCGGGAATATCTAACGTCCCGTTTGTCCGCAATGATCTAGCCAAAGGAGACGGGGTCATGCAGCTGGACCGGACGGGGCCACCGATGAAGAACCTTGCACGGCGGCGGGGCCGTGTGTCGTGGCTGGGCACAGTCGCTCTACTGGCCTTGATGGCGCCGCTCGCGGGGTGCGGCGCCACCGGCAATGCGTCGGAAGCAGCCGGCGGAAAAGCAGGCGGCAGCGTACCGGCCGAACCGGTCGTGCTGCGCATGCTGAACCCGACCGGCGCACCCGAATCCCAGGACTTCGTCAGTGCGGTGGAGAAGATCTCCAACGGGCAGTTGCGCATCGAGGTCGTCGACGAATGGCGCCTGAACAGCGGTGGCGACCTCACCAGCGAGCACGACGCCATCGACGCGGTGCGAGCCGGGAATGCGCCACTGGGTATCACCGCGGTGAGGGCGTGGCATGACCAAGGGATCCGGTCCTTCGACGCGCTGATCGCTCCGCTGGTGATCGACCGACCGGCCGTTCAGGGAGCGGTCCTGCACAGCGACATCGCCACTGACATGTTGACCGGTCTGAACGGTTCCGGGATGACCGGAATCGGGATCCTGCCCGGGCCGATGCGCCATCCGGTGGGGATCACCCGCGATCTCAAAGGACCCTCCGACTACCAGGGGGCGGTGATCGCCACACCGCCGAGCGTGGTTGTCGAACGATCGCTGGAGACGCTCGGCGCCATTCCGACGAAGTCGGGGTTCAACGGGGCGCCTGTTGACACGTTCGACGGCATTGATCAGCAATTGTCCAGCGTCGCCGGCAACCAGTACGACGCAGCAGCGAAATCAGCCACCACCAACGTCACCTTGGGCCCGCGTCCGCTGGTCATCTACGGCAACAGCGCGGCACTTGCGGGGCTGAGCGAGCAGAACCGCACCTTCCTGATTGACGCCGCCCGCGCCACCGTCGACATCAAGGCTGCCAACGACCGGGCTACCGAAGCCGAGGACGTCGGCTTTTTGTGTCGACGTGGACTGATCGCGTTCGAGAAGGCCAGCCCTACACAGGTCCAGGCGTTGCGCGACAAACTGCAACCGCTGTACCAGTGGTTGCGGGAGGACACCGCGACGGCCGAATTCCTGGATCGCATTGCGCAGCTGGCCGATTCCGTGCCGGTGGATTCGGTGAGCGACGCGCCGATCGAATGCCCGGACGCCAACCGGAGTGCGGGGGCCACAGCGTCGCCGACACCGATCGACGGAACCTATACGACGACTTCGACGCTCGATGATCTCAAGGCGGCAGGAATACCTGCCAGCGCATGGGTCCCGGAGAACTACGGGGACTCCGTTTATGTCTACGACCGCGGGCGATTCGCCACCACCCAGCACAACGATGAGGCCTGCACCTGGGCGTACGGCCGATACTCCGTCGCAGGAGACGTCTTGACCTGGGACTTCGAGGGCGGCGGCGGACAGGCACCGACCAACGCCGCCAACAAGCCGGGCGAGGAATTCGGTTTCCACTGGAGCCTGTACCGCGACGTGCTGACCCTGACGAAAATGGACGGCATGATCTCGCCCTTGATGGACGGAAATCAATGGAAGTTCCAACGGGTCAGCGCAACCCCGGACCCGTCGGCGTTGAACCAGCAGTGCCCTCCGCCGGCCGCGGCCTTCCTCGACACGCCGCACTGACCCTCGACGTCACCCCCACCGCAGGGGTTTCACTCACCCACGGGGACGGTCGCCACCACGGTGGTGCCGTCCCCGTGGGCGCTGCGCACCTGCAGTCGCCCGTCGAGCGCCTCCACCCGGTCGGCGAGCCCGCGCAGGCCGGTCCCGGAAAAAGGGTCGGCGCCGCCGCTGCCGTCATCGGCGATGGCGATCGAGATCTCGCCGCCCTGCTGACGGACGTCGATCGACACCCGTTTCGCCGCAGCATGTTTGCTGACGTTGGTCAGCGCCTCCGCGCACACGAAGTACACGCAGGCTTCGACCGCCGCAGGCACTCGCTCGACCTGGATGGTCAGCTCGACGGGCACCGGCGATCGATGGGCCAACAGAGGTAGCGCCGCGGTCAGGCCGCCGGACGTCAACGCCGCGGGCCGCACCCCGTGGGCGATATCGACCAGGTCGGCCGTGGCACCGGAGAATTCCTCCCGGATCTCCCCGATGCCGTCGATATCGAGGCCGTCGATCAGCCGGGACACCTTCGCCAATTGGTCGACGGTGCCGAGGGCGAGTTCGCGCTCGAGATTCCGCCGTTGCCGATCGGCCGCTTCCACGATGCGGCGCCGCGATGCCGCGAGCTGTGCGGCCCTGTCCTGGATTCCCGCCCGGAGCCGAACGTTGGTGACCGCCAGCCGAGCGGCCGCCGTCACCAGCTCCAGCAACTCCGGGTCGCGGGCCACCGATGGATCGTGGACGAGCACGGCCAGCGGTGCGCCGTCGTCATCGACATGTGTCACCGCCCTCGCCACCTGATCGGCCGGCAATTCCACCTCGACACCGGCGTCGTCCACGTACCGGCTGGTGTCCGGTGCCCAATAGCCGACGACCATGGAAGGGTCACCCGTCGCGCGCCGAAGCTGCACCTGCAGACTCGCCGACGCCTCGCCACCCAGGCCGATCACCAGGTCGGCGATCGTCGAGTCCACCCAGCGACCGAACAACAGATCCAGCAGCAGGACCACGGCAACGGTCGTGACCACCGCGTCGTACAGCAACAGCATCGCCAGCTCGCGGTCCCACCCGGCGAGCCGATCCACCGCGCCGAGGGCGAGCACCCCGGCGAACGCCAGCGCCGCGATCAGCGCGGGTCGGCCGGCCTTGCGCGCCGGGCCTGATGTCCTGACGAAGACATCGACGGCGGCGACGGACACCAGTGCGGCCACCACAAGGGTCAGCCAGTCGTTGCGCGCGAGGGGTTCGACGATCGCGGTCAGGTACGCGAGCACAACCGTCCCGATGGGCAACATGCGGTGCAGGCGGCCGGAGGGGTAGGACAGGTGCAGATGGACCAACGGCCCTCGATGCAGCAGCAGCGCAGCCGGAACCAGGGTGCCGAGCAGCCAGGTGCCACCGGAGAGGAGCATCAGGAGCCCCACCCCGCGGGCCGAGCGCAGCCGCCACGCCAGGATCCCGCAGATCAGCAGCGTCGCCCCGACGACCCCATCGGCGATACTCGGGAGCGGCAGTCCCCGATAGGACTCGACTTCGACGGCCGCGGCCAGCGCAATGGCCGCCAGGATCAGTGCGGGGGTGCGCCAGCGCATGGTCAGCCCATCAGCGCACGGATCGCCGACCCGGACAGTTCGCTCTTCGGGATGAAGCCGCGGGCCTGGCTGCGCCCCAGTTTGTCCTGCAAGCCGGCGATGGTCCGGCTGGAGATGAACACGACCGGTGCGCCGTGCTCGCGCGCGATGCTCGCGCACACCTCGAACCCGTCCCCGTCCGGCAGCGCGATGTCAACCAGCACCACGTCCGGCGAGAGCGCCAGGACCGTGGGCAGTGCTGACCGAGCGTCATCGGCCTCCCCCACCACCGCGAAACCCTCGGCCTCCAGCAGCCGACGCGCCGACGCCCGAAACCCGGCGTGGTCGTCCACGATCAGCAGCGTCGGACGCATCACCGCATCGTCGCACCTGCGGGGATCTCAGCGCATCGGTGCGCGCCCTGCTTTGCGGTTCGGAGCCGTCAGCTGGCGGCGGATGCGTTCGCCAGCGATTCGAGCTTCTTCTTCATCCCGTCGGCGGCCGGGTCGCCCAGTTTCTCGAACAGCGGTCCCAGGAACGGCTGCGCCAACGAGAGCAGACCCTTCATGCTGAACTCGGCCTTGTAGGTCACCTCGCTGCCGGTGCCGGAAGGCTTGACGGTGATGGTGTCGATGCCGAGCACGGTGCTGTTCTCGCCGCGCAGCTGGATGTGGTCGTCGCCAAGCTCGGTGACCACGTAGTCGATCTCCTGGCGCTTTCCGCGGAACTCCGCAACCGCGTGGTACTTCGAGCCGACGGCGACGGGCCCGTCGGTCCGCTTCTCGACGATCGGTGTTCCTGGGTCCCATTCGCTGGTGTGCTCGAACGCCGACAGGTAGTCGAACGTGGACTTCGGGTCCCAGGTGGTGGTGACGGTGCGCTGCACGGTGATCATGAAATCGACTGTACCCACCCTGCCGGCGGGGCGAACCGGCCTCCACGCACGACCCGGACCGATCGAACCCGTGATCGGGGTTTGTCCCCTGCCCGATGGGGGGTCTGGGCCTACTCCACTGGCTTGCGGTCCCGCTCAGAATGAACACATGCCCGATGCTTCCGCCCCCGCCGCGGCCCCGCCCGTCGCCGGCCCTCCGGCCGGCCGCTGGGCGCTCTTCGGCATCGCCTGGGCGTTGCTCGGCCTGCGGATCGCCGGTTTCGTGTTGTTCGCCTTCCTGGTCGCGTCGACCGCGCTGCTCGTCATCTGGATCGGCATTCCGTTGTTGCTCGGCTCGCTCGCCGCGTTGCGGGGATTCGCCAAACTGCACCGCCGGCTGGCCGGCAAGGTGTTGGGAGTCGCCATCACCGAGCCGTACCCGCCGACGATCACCGGCGGGGTGTTCGCGCAGATGCGTTTCCGGCTCACCGACCGCGCCACCTGGCGGGACCTGGCCTGGCTGCTGGAGGTGCAGAGCATCGGGTTCGCGCTGGAGTTGTCGGCGTTGATCGCGTTCCTGATCCTCCCGCTCGGCTACTGGGGATCGCCGCTGCTGCTGCGCACGGATGCCGCGACGACCCGCCTGCTGATCGGCCCGCAGGACGAGCACCTGCGGGAACGCATCGGTCAGCTGGAGACCTCGAGGGCGGACACGGTCGACCACTCCGCCGCGGAGCTCCGCCGGATCGAACGCGACCTGCACGACGGCGCGCAGGCCCAACTGGTGGCGTTGGGCATGAATCTCGGCTTGGCACAGGAGTTGGTGACCCGCGACCCGCAGGCGGCGGCCGCGCTGATCGCCGAGGCCAGGGAGTCCTCGACGACCGCGCTTCAGGAACTGCGGTCGCTGGTGCGGGGCATCCATCCCCCGGTACTCGCCGACCGCGGGCTGTCCGGCGGCGTGGAAGCCCTCGCGCTGGCTCAACCACGGCCAGTGGAGGTCGACATCGACCTGCCCGGTCGGCCACCGGCCCCGGTCGAATCGGCGGTGTACTTCGCGGTCGCCGAGGCGCTGACCAACTCGGCGAAACACGCCGCCGCACAGAGTTCGTGGGTCTGGGTCCGGCACGACGGCCAGGCGCTGACCGCACTGGTCGGCGACAACGGGGTCGGCGGCGCGCAGCTGACGCCCGGTGGCGGGTTGGCCGGTATCGAGTCGAGGCTGGCGGCATTCGACGGCACCCTGTCGATGGCCAGCCCGCTGGGCGGCCCGACGATCGTCACCCTGAAGGTGCCGTGCGCGCTGACCGCGGGTGCCGTCGCGAGATAGCCCGATCCCGAGATGAGCACGAGACCCGCGCTGGATACGCTCGGCCGGGATTGATCGCCTGACGGACCGCCGACGGATCGTGAGGAAGGGCAGAACGCGTGCGTATCGTGCTGGCCGAGGACCTCGCGCTGCTCCGCGACGGCATGATCCGGCTGCTCACCGCGTACCAGTTCGAGGTGGTGGAGGCCGTCGACAACGGGCCGTCCCTGCTGCGGGCACTGACCACCCATCGACCCGACGTCGCCGTCGTCGACGTGCGACTCCCCCCGACCTTCACCGACGAGGGGCTCCGCGCCGCGCTCGCGGCCAGGGCGCAGATGCCGGGGTTGCCGGTGCTGGTGCTCAGCCAGTACGTCGAACAGCTCTACGCCAGGGAACTGCTCGCCCAGGGCACCGGCGGGGTCGGCTACCTGCTGAAGGACCGGATCTCCGACGTCAACCAGTTCGTCGACGCGATCCGCCGGGTCGCCGCCGGCGGCACCGCGATGGACCCCGAAGTGATCAGCCAGTTGCTGTCCCGCCACCAGGACTCGTCACCGGTGGCGTCGTTGACCCCCCGCGAACGCGAGGTGCTCTCCCACATGGCGGAGGGCCGCTCGAACGCGGCGATCGCCGCCCGGATGTTCATCACCGAGAAGGCGGTGGGCAAGCACACCAACTCGATCTTCGGCAAGCTCGCCCTGGAGCAGAGCGAGGACGACAACCGCCGGGTGCTGGCCGTGCTGGCCTACCTGGAGAGCGCACCGCACGGGGCGTAGTGCGCCGATGATGGATCGGCGAGTAGTGCGCCGGGCGCCGAGTCGCTCAGGGCGACGTGCCCAACGCGGCTCCGGCCGGTCTTGCGACCGCGGTAGTCCGCGAGGGTGGTTCTACTAACGGGGCCCGGGGACATTCCGGCGCCCGGCTCCTCCAACCTAACGCTTCGGCGATGACCACGCGCCTTGTGACCACAATGTCCACCCGGTGGATACCAGCAACACTGGCCCCATGGTGCCGACAACCCTCAGGGTCGAGTTGACGTTGAGAGTTTCAGCGGATCTGTTCAGCGGATCCGTTCAGCGGATCGCGCGGCCGCCAGCAGTTCGCTGACCAGCGGCTCCAGCTCGCCCGGCGGCGCGGATTCGGCCAGCGCGGTGGCCACATCCTCAGCGGCACAACGCACCTGGAACAACCGGTCGGCGAGGTCGTCCCGTTCCTGTGCGGTCAGCACCACCACGTCCGGTGGCAGCGCCCCACGCTCCAGTGCGTTCCGGTTCTCGTAGGCGCGTTGCCGGCACGCCTGGGCGCAGTAGCGGCGGCGGCGGCCCACCCCGCTGCTGCCTTCGAGCTCGCGCCCGCACCACTGGCACCGGCCTGGCGTCGCGGATCCGGTCGGCCGGGTCGCGTCGGCGGCGTGTGCCGATCGCGCCGGAGGGCGGGTGGCGAGATCCGTCATGGCGGTGACGGTAACCCGCCGGCGCTCCGTCACCGTGACGACATTCCGCCGACCACCGGTGCAGTTCGCGAGTGACGATTTTCCGACCCCGGTGACGGCGACGCCCCACCGCGCCGTCGCGGTTTCAGTCGAGCCGGCAGGTCCGTCGGCATGTCAGACTGCGGCGGTGGCGTATCTGGACGGAAGACCACCACGGGCCTTCGCCCATCGGGGATGGCACACCGGCGATCTCGCGGGCCGGGAGAACACCCTGGCCGCTTTCCAACGTGCGTTCGACGAGGGTTACCGCTACCTCGAGACGGACGTGCACGCCACCGCCGACGGGGTGCTCATCGCATTCCACGACCCGTTCCTGGACCGGGTGACCGACCTCAAGGGCCGGGTGGCGACGATGACGTGGGACCAGGTCCGGCGAGCCAAGATCCGCGGCACGGACCCGATTCCGCTGATGTCGGATCTGCTGGACGCGTTACCGGCCGCGCAGTTCAACATCGACGCCAAGGCCGCCAGCGTGTTGGGCCCGCTGGCCGACCTGATCAGGACGACCGGGGCCGCGGATCGGGTGTGCCTCGGCTCGTTCTCCGACCGGCGGTTGGCCATCCTCCGGCAGATGCTGGGGCCGCAGGTCGACACCTCGATGGGGCCGCGGGAGATCTTCCGGCTGGTGCGCGCAACCGCACTCGGTCGCGGCTTCGCCACCTCTGCGGTGGCCGCGCAGGTCCCGGTGAGCTGGCAGCGCTTTCCCATCGTCACGCCGCGGTTCATCGCGGCGGCCCATGCGGCGGACATCGAGGTCCACGTCTGGACCATCAACGACGAAGCAGAGATGAACCGGCTGCTCGACCTGGGCGTCGACGCGATCATGACCGACCGTCCCGACGTGCTGCGGGACGTCCTGGTCTCCCGCGGCGCCTGGCAGTGATGGTGCCGGCCCGGCACTACAGTGCGCGGAATGCACGAACCCGCCGGGCCGCCGGCCGAACCGCAGTCCCCGTCGGCGCTGTCCGCCGTCCCGGCCGCCGGGATCGGACGCAGCCGGTTCGCCGGTGGTTCGGTCAAGTTCTTCTACGGGCCGATGGACTGCGGAAAGTCGACCTTGGCCCTGCAGCTGGATTACAACCACGCCAGGCAGGGCCGGCACGGGCTGCTGCTGACCAGGCTGGACCGTTCCGGGCCGGCCCAGATCAGCTCGAGGATGGGCCTGCACCGACCCGCTCTCGAGGTCGACGACGAGCTGGATCTGGGCGCGCTGGTGCGCCGATCCTGGGCGCATGGCCAGCGGGTGGACTACCTGATCGTCGACGAGGCGCAGTTCTTCACCCCAGCGCAGGTCGAGCAGCTGGCGCAATTGGCCGACGATGCGCAGGTCGACGTCTACGCGTTCGGGATCGCCACCGACTTTCGGGGTCGGCTGTTCCCCGGTTCCGCGCGGTTGTTCGAGCTGGCCGATGTGGTGCTCCCGCTCCAGGTTGAGGTGCTCTGCTGGTGTGGCCGGATCGCCCGGTTCAACGGCCGGGTGATCGACGGCCGGCTGGTCAGGGACGGCGCGACGGTCGTCGTGGCGGACACCGTGCCGGTTCCGGCCGGCTCGACGGGTGGCACTGGTTCGCAGCTGGCTCGGCGATCGGCACTGGCTCGGCGGCTGGCTCGACAGACTCGGCGCCGGGCGACCCGGGGGCAACGGCTCCGCCCGGCGTGCGCTACCAGGTGCTGTGTCGGGCGCATCACCGCTCCGGTCAGCTCGGTCCCGACGGCTCGGCGGACTGAACGCAGACGGCCGACGCACGTGCCGCTCCCCGGGTGCTCCGGGCGGGCGTCGGGTCGCGTTCGACGGCGTCGTGATGGGTTTCACCCCATTGATCCGAAGATTTTTCGGTCGGCAAGCGTGACGGTGGACACCTTCGGGCGTCTCACAGGTGTCCAGGGCATCCAACCGGCCCTGAACAGCGGTAAGAAACCCTAGAGAGTGATTTCCGCCCTACCAGACCCAGCCGATGTCCTACTGGGAACGAACACCACCTGAAATGCGTTACTGATCGGTAGGGAAGCCCATCGGGCTCGCCGCCGGAGGAGACGTCCGGCACGCTGCGCCCACCGCGTCGCCGCAGAGATCAGGGCAGCAGCTCCAGCAGCGTTCACAGCAGCTTCACAGCAGTCTTCACAGCAGTAAGGAAGGAACACCATGGCCGACCGTGTCCTGCGCGGCAGCCGCCTCGGATCCACCAGCTACGAGGCCGACCGCAACCACGACCTCGCCCCTCGCCGGACCGCGACCTACCGCTGCCCGCGCGACCACGAGTTCACCGTACCGATGGCCGACGATGCCGAGGTCCCGACAACGTGGGACTGCCGGATGCATGGCCTGTCCTCGATGCTGGTCGATGGCTCCGTGCCGGAGGGCAAGGTCGTCAAGCCGCCGCGCACCCATTGGGACATGCTGCTGGAGCGGCGTTCGATCGAGGAGCTCGAGGAGATCCTGAACGAGCGGCTCAGCGAGTTGAAGAGTCGCCGCACCGCGTCCTGAGTGCCCGGACCGCACCACCGAACCAGCACCAGTGAGACCAGCGCCGCCAGCGGGAGTCCCGCGGGCGGCGCTGTTCGTGTGTTCGTGCCTTTGTCGTGCTTCACCGCGGGCGGGTTCGGAGCCGCGGCGGACCGGCTCGACCGGGGCCGTCCCCGCTCGGGTCAGCTCTTTTTCGCCGGCTCCCGGCGGCCCGACCAGCGATCTGAGCTGATTCCACCGGTGGGCGGCGCCCCAACCGGTGACCTTCAGCAGCGCCTCCCGGACGATCCCACCGCTCATCTTCGACGTGCCGATCTCCCGTTCGGTGAAGGTGATCGGTACCTCGACAACCCGGTACCCGGCCTGCGCGGCGTGCCAGGCCAGATCTACCTGGAAGCAGTAGCCCTGCGACTCGACATGGCCGGCCAGCCGGTCCCGCAGGACGGCCGCCCGGTAGGCGCGGTAGCCGCCGGTGATGTCCTTGAGGTTCACCCCCAACGCGATCTGGCAGTACAGGTTCCCGCCGCGGGACAGCAGCTCCCGGCGTTTGGGCCAGTTGACCACCGAACCGCCGGGCACGTACCGCGATCCCAGCACCACGTCGGCGTGTTGCAGCGCGGCCAGCAACCGGGGCAGCTGCTCCGGCGCATGGGAGCCGTCCGCGTCCATCTCGACCAGCACGTCGAAATCGCGTTCCAGCCCCCAACCGAAGCCCTCCACGTAGGCCGCACCCAGACCCGCCTTCGCCGGCCGGTGCAGCACATGGACGTGATCGTCGGTGGTCGCCCGTTCGTCGGCGATCTTGCCGGTGCCGTCCGGGCTTCCGTCGTCGACCACCAGTACCGAGGCGCTCGGCACCGCGGCGCGCACCCGGTCGAGGATGAGCGGAAGGTTCTCCCGCTCCTGATAGGTCGGGATGATCACCAGCACGCGATCTCCGGGCAGCCCGTCACCGTCGTTGGGTTGGTGATCGGGTTGCTCGGTGCGGGACTGAGGTGAGGGCGACGCTGCACTCTCGGAGCTCACGGTGTCGGGTCCTTCTGGGTCGTGGTGTCGGCGGTGACGCTGGTGCTGCCCCCGGTCTGCCGGGCGTTCGGCGTCGGCCGGCCGTCGGCGGCCCGGCGCCTGGCGCGGATCACCGCCACCGCGAGCGCGAGGGGCGTTGCGACGGCGAGGATCCACTCCAGCGGGCCACCGAGTACCGTACCGGGCGTCGTCGCGGTGATCAGCGGCACCGACGGGGTCAGGTAGCCGGGGGTGAACAGCGGCACCGTCGACTGCACCACGCCGTCCGGGCCGATGACGGCCGACACCCCGCTGGTGGCCGAGATGAGCACCTCGCGGCCATGTTCCACCGCCCTGACCCGGCTCATCGCCTGCTGTTGGTAGGTCTCGTTGGTGTAG
The DNA here is from genome assembly GCA_963709895.1 of uncultured Actinomycetota bacterium. GTDB lineage: Bacteria > Actinomycetota > Actinomycetes > Mycobacteriales > Nakamurellaceae > Nakamurella. The sequence goes on from CAVPYD010000040.1 coordinate 240,859, forward strand.
CCGAAGGTGGCGTTGTTGGTCTGCACGACGAGCACCTCGGCTCCGCCGCGCACCACGTCACGGACCAGGTCGTCGTAGACCACCTCGAAGCAGATGACGTCGCCGACGTTGACGCCGCCGACCTGCAGGTTGCCGGGCACGTCGCCGGGCAGGAACGTGCCGCGCTGCAGGTCGACCTTGTCCGAGAAGATCCGGAAGAACGACCGGTAGGGCATGTACTCGCCGAACGGCAACGGGTGCCGCTTGTCGTAGATCTGCCCGGGACCGGTGACCGGGTCCCAGACGATCGCCTGGTTGTAGCCCTCTCCCGGGGTATCGGCCTGCACGACCGCCCCCACCAGGATCGGCACCCCGATGTCCCTGGCCGCCGCGCTGATCACCGCATTCGCGTCCTGGTTGCGGTACGGGTCGATATCGGTGGAGTTCTCCGGCCAGATGACCAGCGCAGGAGCCGGGGCCGTGCCCGCCCGAACCGCTGCCGCGAGTTCGTGGGTGCGCTGGGCATGCATGTCCAGCACCGCGCGCCGCTCGGCGTTGAACTCGAGGCCGGCGCGGGGCACGTTGCCCTGGATGACGGCGATCGTCCGGGTGGGCGCGTCGGTGCCGTGCTGAACGCGTGGCAAGGCCGGCCAGGCCCAGCAGGAACGGTGCGATCAGCATGCCGATCGCACCGAGCACGGCTGCCGACCGCAGTGGACGACGCTGGGCGACCGCGCGGATCAGGGCAGCGAGCGCGAACCCGGCCAGCGCGGTCAGGAAACCCAGGGCGCTGGCGCCCAGCAAGGACGCAACCGGCAGCAGCGGCCCGTCCGCCTGCGAGAAGGCCACACCGCCCCAGGGGAATCCGCCGAACGGGAACCTGGCCCGCAGCGCCTCCCCGGTGATCCAGGCGGCGGCAGCCCACACCGGCCAGGCCGGAAGTCGACGGGACGCCGCCGCGGCGAGCGCGCCGACCGGAGCGGTCAGCAGCGCCTCGGCGACTGCCAGCGCAATCCACGGCAGGTTCCCGACGTACACGTTCGTGAAGGTGAGCAGCGGCAGGTAGAACGACAGGCCGAAGAGCAGGCCAAGGCCAAGTCCGGCCCGCCAGGAGCGGCCCGCCAGCGCGAGACCGAACAGGGCGAAGCCGGCGATCGCCAGCCACCACCGGGTGGACGGCGCGAAGGCCGCGTACAGCGCCAGGCCACCCGCGGCACTGCCCAGGATGCGAACCCCACCGGCCCCGAACAGCGACCGCCGCCAGCGGGTCAGCCGACCCGGACGGCTCGGCGCGCCATCGGCCGACCGCGCCGCCCGCAGTCGGCGCAGAGTGCCCGCCGCGACGTCCGACGGCGCGACGTCCGACGGCGGAACGTCGGACGGCCGCGCGGGCTCGTTGTCCACGGTCGGGGATGCCACCGCGCCAGCGTAACCGCCTCGGTTGGCAATACCGTGAGCTCACCGACCGACGTCGGACCGGCCGATCGGCACCCTCCGTCCAGCTCAGCGGGCGGCCACCGCCCGGATGGACAGCCCTTCGACCGGGCCCGCGACGGCCTGCTTGAAGTGCCTGCTGACCTCGTCCACCAGCACCTCGCTGACGTCGTGCTGCAAGCCGTCGATGACGGCGCCGGCCACCTCGCGCGGATCGAGCTTCGGGGCGGTGACCGTGGCCGTCAGGTCGGTATCGGCGTAGCCCAGGTGCACGCCGACGACCAGGGTGCCCTGCCCGGCCAGCTCCAGCCGCAGCGAGTTGGTCACGGACCAGAACGCGGCCTTCGACGCTCCGTAGGCGCCGCCCGCCGGCGATCCAGCTCAGGGCCGAGTGGATGTCGACCAGCGCTCCCCCGCCGTTGCGAGCCAGCGCGGGGGCGAAGGCCTGCGCCACCCGGATCGCACCGAACACATTCGTCTCGAAGACGGTGCGGATGTCGTCGACAGCCGTGTGCAGAAGCGACCCCGACCCACCGATGCCGGCGTTGTTGATGACGATCGAGACGTCGCCCGCGCTGTCCGCCAGGGCTCGGACCGATGCCTCGTCGGTGACGTCGAGCGCGACCGGGACGATGCGCGGGTCCTGGCTCGGCCGAGGGTCTCGGGCGGTGACGTACACCTTTGCCGCCCCCCGGTCGAGGAGTTCGCGCACGAACGCCTTGCCGAGCCCGCGCTGCCCGCCGGTCACCAGTGCGGTCGCTCCGTTGATGTTCACCATGGCTGCATCCTCCGGTTCAATCTTGCGCCTTCGACAGAGCCGTATGAGTCTTTGTCTACGTCGGTTGTAGTTGCAGCAAGCGACATAGTCAAATACTCTTGAGCTATGTCACATGGGTCGACCGAGCGAGCCGGGCTGCAGCCCGCTCCGGACGGCCTGGCGCTGGTCCAGGATGTGTTGAACACCAGGGCAATGGGCCCGCACGGCACCGATCTGCTGGCCTCCGTCGACCAGGCGCGTCGACTGGTTGCGCGAGGTGCACGAGCCCGCCCCGCTTCGATGAGCAAGAACTGAATGAACACGCGCTGAATCCGCGAGCGCCGCTCCAGGAGGAGCCGGAGCTGTCCTGGATCGACGACCTGTCCGACCGCGACCTGCGGGTTCTGCTGGACCTCCGGTCCGATCTGGAGCGGTTGGTGTCCGGTGCCGGGTCGCCGGCCGGCGATCCGGCCCTCGTCCGGGCGACGATCGTGGTCGACCCGGGAGGTGACCTGGCGCTGCACCCCGCCGGACGCGGCCCAGGGTGGTTCGTCTCAGCGGTGTGGGTGCAGGTCTACCTCGCCCAGCAGGCGGGGACGTGGCGACGGCTCAAGCTGTGCCGCAACCGGCCCTGCGGCTCCGCGTTCTACGACCGGTCCAAGAACAACAGCGGGGTCTGGCACGACGTGCGGGTCTGCGGCAATGCGGCGAACCTTCGCGCCTCCAGGGCTCGGCGGCGCGCCGTCGCCGGCCCGTCACCCGCCCGGTGAGACACCGTCAGCAATCCGATCCGGCCCGGCCGGCTGCGGCGAGCTGATCCGCATCGGCTGGCCCGCGCCCGGCTCCGCGATGCTCGGTTGATCGGTGCTCGCCCACGCCACCACTTCCAGCACATGCTGGTACTGCTCCCCCGTCGCCCTGGTCATGCCCAGCTCGCAGGTGCGGTTGCAGGACGCGAACGCGTCGAAATGTCCGGCCGCCAACTCGGTGGCCTGTGCGGCGGTGGCCGATGCGGTCAGCTCCGGATGCAGCAGGCCCCGGTCGCCGGCGAACGCGCAGCACCCCCAGCTGTCCGGCACCGTGACGCTGTCGGCGACCGCGGCCGCCACCGCCCGCAGCGAGTCGTTCAGTCCCATCCTGGTCGACGAGCACGTCGGGTGCAGCGCCATCGCCCCGACCCTGCGGGTCAGCGACAGCTTCGGCAGCACATGTTCTTCGACGAATGCCACCGCGTCGACCACCCGCAGTGCCGCGTACCGACCGTCCGCAGCGGCAAGCTCGGACTCCAGCATCTGCCGCAGGCCTTCGGTGCACGAGGCGGCGTCACACACGATCGGCAGTGCGCCCTGCTCGCTGGCCCGCCACAGCGCGGGCAACACCCGGCCTGCCATCTCGGCATAGCCGGCCTTCATTCCCTTGGAACGCCAAGGGGTTCCGCAGCACAGGTCGCCCAGCCCGTCCGGATACGCCAGGGTGATGCCGGCCCGGGAACAGATCTGCAGGAAGGATTCCTTGACACCGGGGCCGGCCTGGCTCGGACCGAACATGGTCCCGACGCAGGCGGTGAAGTACACCGCGTCTGCCGAGAGCGCCCCCGATCGCGCGCCCGCCATCGAGCCGCCGTCGCGACGGGTCCCGCCGGCGGGCAGGTCGGGCGACCACAGCGGCAGCGTGTCCGCGTCGATGACCCTGCGGCCCAACGTGTTCGGCGCGGTGACCAGCACGGCAGGCAGTTTCCCGGCGGTGGTCAGCGCGACCGAGGCCGCGCGGGTGACTCCAGCCCAATGCCTGGCCGCGGTGGTCCAGCCCTTGCCGGCCAGCCGACCGGCGTTGTCCGCGCGGAGCCGCTTGACCAGGTCCCCGGTGTTGATCAACACCGGGCAGGCCGTCTGGCACATCCCGTCCACCGCGCAGGTATCGACGGCGTCGTACTCGTACTCGTCCTGCAGTTCGGTGAGCAGTGTGACGTCGCCGACGGACCTGGCGTGCTCCATCTCCCGGCGCAGCGCGATGCGCTGGCGCGGCGTGGTGGTCAGGTCCTTGCTCGGGCAGACCGGTTCGCAGTAGCCGCATTCCACACAGCGATCGACCTCCGCCTCCACCGTCGGCGCGACCTTGAGGTGGCTGATGTGCGCCTTGGTGTCCTCGCTGATCAGCACACCGGGGTTGAGCAACCCGCGCGGATCGCAGAGCGCCTTGATCTGTTGCATCACCTCGTACAGCTCGTCGCCGTACTGCCGGCGGACGTACGGCGCCATCATCCGGCCGGTGCCGTGCTCGGCCTTGAGCGAGCCGCCGTGCCCGAGAACCAGCTCCACCAGATCCTCGGTGAATCCGACGAAACGATCGAGCGGCCCGCCGCCGCCGAGTCTTTCGGTCAGCATGAAGTGCACATTGCCGTCCTTGGCGTGGCCGAAGATCACACTGTCGGAGTAGCCGTGCCGGGCGAACAGGCCCGTCAAGGTCTCGCAGGTGTCCAGCAGGGCGGGCACCGGGACGACGATGTCCTCCAGCAGCGCGGTCGTCCCGGACGGCCGGGCCCCGGCGACGGTGGCGTACAGACCCTTGCGGGTGTGCCACAGCCTGGCGCGTGCCCTGGGATCGGCCGTCAACTGCGCGGGGTCGGTGACCGGCAGCGCGGACAGCACCGGGTGGGCCGTCCCGCTGAGATCGGCCACCGCGGCGGCGCTGTCGGCCTGGTATTCGACGAGCAGGGCGGCGTGCCGGTCGACGTTGATACGCCGCAGGCTGTCGTCGGCCTCCGGGTCGGCCTGCCCCACGCGGAGCGACGCGGCGTCCAGGAGTTCGATCGTGGCGGGCCCGGTGCTGAGGATGGCGGGTAGGGAACCCGTTGCGCCACTGAGGGTGTCGAATACCAGGAGCCCGGTCATGGCATGCCGGAGCAGGGGCACGGTGCGCATCACCACCGATGCAACGAACGCCAAGGTGCCCTCGCTACCGACCACCAGGTGCGCCAGGATGTCCACCGGACTGGTGTGATCGAGGAACGAATTCAGCCCGTAGCCCATGGTGTTCTTCATCGAGAACTGATGCTCGATGGTCCGCACCGAGGCGGGATTACCCCGCACCCGGTCCCGCAGCCCGCCCAGACCATGGAACAACTCGGGTTCCAGGGCCAGCAGCCGGTCGTCGGCATCGGCGGCGCCGGTGTCGATCACCGAACCGCTGGGCAGCACCAGGACCAGCGATTCGAGCGTCCGGTAGGTGTTCGCGACCGTTCCGCACGCCATGCCGCTGGAGTTGTTGGCGACGACACCGCCCAGGGTGCAGGCGATCTCGCTGGCCGGGTCGGGACCGAGCTTGCGTCCGTAGCCCGCCAACCTGGCGTTCACCTGACGGACGGTGGCACCGGGGCCCACCCGGACCCTGGCGCCGCCGTCCAGGATCTCGATGTCCCGGAAGTACCGACGGGTGTCCACCAGGATCCCGTCGGTGACGGCCTGACCGCTCAGGCTGGTGCCCCCGGACCGAAAGGTCAGCGGAACCCGGTTCGCGGCCGAGACGGCGAACAACCGACCGACCTCGTCGGCATTTCTGGGCGTGGCCACGGCGCTGGGGGTCAGCGCGAAGTGCGAGGCGTCGTGACCGAGGGCCAGCCGATCGGTCGCCCGGCTGCGAACCTGCGAAGCGTCGGGCAGCGCGCGGCCCAGGGCCGCGAGCAATCCGGGCGGCGGGTCGGGCAGGGTAGTACTGGGCCGATGCGTGTTCACCGTGCTCCTTCTGCTGGTGCGCTGTCAGTCGGACCGTCTGGGCAACGGGGCGAAACCTCCTGCCGGACTTGCTGTTCCGCCGTCGGCACCGGATCAGCCGACGACCATCCAGCCGAGCACCGGGGTGGACTGCAGATAGACAAGCACACACATGCCCAGCAGCAGACCGAGGCTCCACCAGATCACCTTGCGGAACAGCGCGCTCTCCTTGTGCTCCATGCCGACCACCGCGGCGGCGATCGCCAGGTTCTGCGGCGAGATCATCTTGCCGAGCACACCGCCCGAGGTGTTCGCGGCCGCGAGCAGGTACGGGCTGATACCGGTCTGGGTGGCCGCGGTGGTCTGCAGCAGTCCGAACAACGAGTTCGACGAGGTGTCGGATCCGGTCACCGCGACGCCGATCCAGCCGACCACCGGGGACAGGAAGGCGAAGAACGCCCCGGTCGCGGCCAGCGCCAGGCCCAGCGTCACCGTCTGGCCGGAGAAGTTCATCACGTAGGCGAGCGCCAGCACTGCGACGACGGTGAGGATGGTCCAGCGGAACTGGACGACGACGCCGATCAACGCGCCAAACGCCCGCTTGGCGGACAACCGGTACAGCAGGGCGGTCAGGACGCCGGCGACCAGCAGCACGGTCCCGCCGGCGGTGAAGATGTTCAGGTTGAAAGTGGCTGCAGACAAGGGCTTTCCGGCGCTGGTCAGCACGTCGAGACCCGGCCAGGCGAATTTCGGACCGGAGTGCGTGTCCAGGAAGTCCTTCAGCGGTCCGAAGGAGATCAGCGCGAACAGGGCAACCACGATCAGGTAGGGCGCGAAAGCCATCAGCGCCTCGCGTTTGCCGACCGGACCGGCGTCCGAGTTCCCGCCCGCGCCCTTGGGGTGATCCGAGGTTCCGCCCGGGCCCACCGGGCCCAGCGCGTGCCCGGTCTCACCGCTGTCCGGGGTGGACACTGCAGCTGTGACGATGTCGTGGGCCGGCTCCGTTTCAACGATCTGCGTCCCGACGATCTCGGCCGGCTGCCACACCCGCAGCAGCAGCACGATGGCCAACGCACCCGCGAGGGAGGCGATGATGTCGGCCACCTGGTAGCTGAAGTAGTTCGAGCTGAGGAACTGTGCGCCGGCGAACGCAACGCCGCCGACCAGCGCGGCCGGCCACGCCTGCCGGACGCCGCGTCGGCCGTCCACCATCAGCACCAGGATCATCGGGACGAACACCGCCAGGATCGGAGTTTGCCGACCGACCATGGCGCCCAACAGGTTCGGGTCGAGACCGGTGATCTTGCCCAGGGTGGTGATCGGCACGGCGATGGCGCCGAAGGCGACGGGAGCCGTGTTGGCCACCAGGGCGACGGCCGCGGCCTTCATCGGCGCGATCCCGACAGCGATGAGCATGACGGCGGTGACGGCGACGGGCGTGCCGAATCCGGCGAGGGCCTCCAGCAGTGCGCCGAAGCAGAACGCGATGATGATGGCCTGCACCCGCTGATCCGGCGACAACGAGCCAAAAGCCCGCCGCAGCACCAGGTCGTAGCCGGTCAGCTCGGTCATCCGGAAGATCCAGATCGCGGTCAGCACGATCCAGATGATCGGGAACAGGCCGAACGCAGCGCCTTCGCTGGCGGCCAGCAACGCCTGGCCCGCGGGCATGCCGAACGCGAAGATCGCCACCCCCAAAGCGACGATCAGTGAGGCGATGCCTGCTTGCCAGGCCTTCCAGCGCAGCGCGCCCAACAACACGAACAGGGTCAGCAGCGGCAGTGCCGCGACAAGCGCGGACAGCGCCAGCGACCCCCCGACCGGATCGTCAACCTGCTGGAACATCGGCACTCCCTTGTGTCGGCCCGGTGGTGGGCGATGGGTAGGGCAACTTCTCGGTGGAACACGGGCGGATTGGCCGGTGAAGAGAGGCCGGGCCGGTGATGCGCTACGTCTGCCGTGATCAGTAAGTTGTAAGACAAGTACACATGTAAGTCAATAGCTAGAGCAGACTGATAAACAATCTGGGCGTAGACCTTGTAGCCTGAGCGCACCCGCACGGGTGGACCAGGGCACTTGGTCCCTTGTGGCCGGACCACGGAGGAGTTGCCGTCATGAAGGGCCTGAGAACCGTCTCGGTCGTCGATGCGTTGGTCTCGTCCCTGCGGACCCGGGTTCTCGACGGGGAGCTCGACGCCGGGGTCGGGCTGACCGAAACCGATATCGCGACGGAGTACGAGGTGTCCCGACCGACCGCGAAGACGGCGATCAATCAGCTGGTGCTGGAAGGCCTGTTGCGGCGCGAGGCCCATAAGTCGGCCTACGTGCCGAACCTGTCCCGCGACGACGTGGACGACCTGTTCCTGGTGCGCATCCCGCTCGAGCTCGAGGTCGTCCGGCGGGTGGCGGCGGACGCCGTTCCGGAGGCGGCAGGCCAGGCGGTGCGTGACCTGGCGACCGTCGGCGCCGAGGCCGGCCACGGCGAGTTCGTCGAGGCGGACCTACGGTTTCATCGGGTACTGGTCCGCGCGGTCGGCAGTCCCCGGCTCACCCGGCTGTACCAGGCGCTCAGCGGGGAGATCCACCTGTCGATGGTGCAGTCCAGATACGCCCTGGGCCGCGATCGCATCGTCGCCGAACACGGCGGCGTGCTGGCGGCGCTGGAACAACACGACGCGGGGGCCGCCGAAGCACTGATGCGCGCCCACCTCGAGGGCGCCCGGGATGCCCTCGGAGAGCAATTCGATCAGTTGGCCGGGAAGGCCCGCTGATTCGGCGGAATCGTCACGAACCCCTCAATCACCGGAAGTTGCCGTCGTCTGCACACAGCAGGCGGTGCGCCCCGGCCCGGTGATTTCAGGAAGAATCTGCTCGAGCTCATGCCTTTCCGAAACAATTCGCGCGGGGTGCGCCCTGCTGACACCCGGAGCGTCGCAGAAACACCAGCTCTGCAACGGCTTACGGTCGCGATCATCCCGTCGAGAACGGTGCCGCCCAGCGACGGCTGAGGTGTCCGGCTGACCGGCTGATTGCTGCGCACCGCCGAATTCCTGCTGCTCCGTCCGGGTTGTCTCGACGGAAATCGAGCGAATTGTCCCGTTCCTTTCGATAATGTCGGCCAGAGCGATCGGAGGTGGCGGACATGTCTGCACTGATGGTCGGATGGCGCGCCGGCACTGCGGCCCAGCACCGGCTGCTTCCGGCCGGCTCGCACCGCCGGCCGCTCGACCGGCTCAGGCTCCGACGAATGGTGTCGAACTGCGCGTTCTGGTCCCGAGTCGGGACCGCATCCGGCCGGTCCCGATCCGCTGCGGGGCTGTGCCGCGCCGGGTCCGCCAGCACGTTGATCTGAGCGGTGCCGGTCAGCCGGCGAACGGCGCCTTGTCCTGTTCGCAGGTGGTGCCGTCCGCTGGCAGGGTTCCGTCGACGAAGTAGCTGACCTCGAGGTCGTTGACGCAGGTGCTCGGGTTCAGGAACGCGGTGTGCCCGTAGCCCTTCATCGTGACCAGCCGGGCGTCCGCCAGCAGCTTGGCCATCGCCTGCGAGTTCTGCAGCGGCGTCGACGGGTCCTGGGTGTTGCCGACGACCAGGATGGGAGCCGCCGTCGCGGCGTCCCACGGCCCGGCGGACGGTTCGGCGGCCCTTGCCGGCCAGGTCGAGCAGATCTCGTCGCCCCAGCTCAACGCGGAACCGCTGATCCCGGCCTTGTCGAACACCTGCTGGGCCAGCGCCGGCCAGGCGCTCACCGGCGGGCTGGGGGCATCCGCGCACTCCACCGAGAGGGTTTGTTCCGGCCCGACATAGCTCTCGGTGGCGGGGGATTCCGGCGACCCGGGAGCCTGCGAAGCGGGACCCTGCGACGCGGGGAGCCGCCGGCTGCGGCCGGAGTCGGCGCGGCCGGGCTCGATGACGGGCTCGTCGCGGGTGAGGACGCCGGAGCGGCCTCGGTTGCCTCCCAGATCTCCTGCATGACGGTGGCGGCGCCCGTCCACCCCTGGATCCCGGGGCCGGCCTGCACGAAGTCCAGCGCGTTGCCGATCGAGGAAACCAGAGCCTGATACGTCACGGTCTTCTGCGCGCCGGCGGCGCCGATGGTGGCCGGCTGCTGCTGCAGGCGGCTGAGCAGGGTGTCCCACTTCTGCACGGTCGCGTCGGCGGAACCGGCCGAGAATGCACACCGTTCGGTGCTGGTCTGGCCGCAGAGCGTCAACAGGTCGTGCAGCGTGGAGTCGACGCCGACGTCGGAACCGATCCTGGTGTTGATGCTCTCCGTCGCCGTGCTCTGCCCGTTGTTGGTCCAGGCGTCCGGGCTGACGTTGCCGTCGAAGACCATGGCGCGCACCGTGTCCGGGAACAGATTGGCGTAGGTGGCGCCGAGGAACGTGCCGTAGGAGATGCCCAGGTAGTTGATCTTGTCCTCGCCCACCGCCTGCCGGAGCAGGTCGAGATCGCGGGCGGTGTCGCGGGTGGACACGTGCTCGAGCAGCTCGCCGGCGCGTTCCGCACACTGCTGACCGAACTGGGTGTACGCGTCCACCCACTGTTTCTCCTGCTCCGCGCCGATCGGGAAGGCCGGCAGCGCGCCGAGCAGTTCGCCCTCGGCGTCGGCCGAGTCGAAGCATTGGGTCGCGGTGCTCTCGCCGATGCCGCGCGGGTCCCAACTGACGATGTCGAACCGGCGCTGCAGCTCGGCGGGGAAGAAACTGAACCAGGCCGGGAACTGCCCGGTGCCGGTGCCACCTGGACCTCCCGGGTTGAAGAACAGGGTCCCGATCTTGGCCGTGGCATCCGTTGCCGGGTGCCGCACCACGGCGAGGTCGATGCTCTTCCCGGACGGATCCGCGTAGTCCAGCGGCACGCTGGCGGTCGCGCACTGGAAGGAACTCAGGTCCGGTGCGGTGGGCGAATCAGCGGCCGGGCAGGCAGCCCAGGCCAACGTCGGCACGGTCGCAGCCCCGGCCGGCGAGGCACCCGAGGAGGCGCCGGTCGAACCGGACGCGGTGACGGCCGCGCTGCCACGGGATGTGCTCGAGGAGGTGGCGCTGTCGCCCGATGAGGTGCAGGCGGTGAGTGCCAGCGCGGTCGCCACCGCCAGCGCCAGCAGGCCGGTGGCGCGGCGATGTCGGCGGGAGTTGGCGGTTCGCACAGAGCGGGGGCTGGGCTCGGTGGGCATGGCGAGGACTACCTTTCGCGCGGCAAGGTCCGACGGGCCCGTCCCGCGCGGATGCCGATCATCGCAGATCAGGGGCTATCCAGCGACCTGTCCATGAACGAACATGCAATTTATCCGAATAGTCCGACATCGTGCACCAGCACGCCGGCGACCACGGTGGCGAGCGTCCGCGGCAGCGCCACGCCGGGGCTCAGGTCCGGCAGCAGCGGAACCCGCGACCGTGGATCGGTCGACCAACGCTGCACCAGCGGGTCCCCCGCCGGCCGGACCAGATCGCCGGCCTCGACGATCGCCAGGTGCGCCGGAGCGCCGACGGACAGCGTGCCGATCCCCCGGTCGGTGCGCCCGGCCGCGCGATGACCCCCTCGGGTGTGTGCGGTGAACGCCGCCCGCGGGGAAAGCCCGGAACCGGGCGTGCGGTGGTGCACTCCCGCCTGGACTGCCGCCCACGGGTCGATCGGGGTGACCGGCGCGTCCGACCCGAAGGCCAGGCTGACGCCGGCGGCGGCCAGCGCGGCGAACGGGTTCATCTCGACGGCCCGCTGGGCGCCCAGCCGTTGCGCGTACATGCCGTCGGGCCCGCCCCAGGCCGCGTCGAACATTGGTTGGACGCTGGCCACCGTGCCGGTCGCCGCGAGCGCCGCGATGGCCTCCCGATCGGCCATCTCGGCGTGCTCGACCCGGTGCGCGCAACCCGCCAGTCGGACGGTTCCTTTGTCCCCCAACCGTTTCGCCGCCGCCAGCAGCGCCTGCGCGACGGCACTGACGGCGTCGTCACCGATGGCGTGAAAACCGGCCTGCACCCCGGCCTGGGTGCAGGCCACCAGGTGATCGGTGATCTCGTCGAGGCTGAGGTACCGCGCGCCGCTGGTCGACGGGTCGTCGAGGTAGGGATGGCTGATCGCAGCGGTACGGGAGCCGATCGCGCCGTCGATCACCAGGTCGCCACCCAACGCATGCGCACCGGTCTCGGCCAGCAGCGACCTGGCCTGCTCCGGGTCGGTGACGGCGGCGGCCAGGTAGCCGCGCACCGGGATCGGCCCGTCGAGAGTCAGCAGCGCGGCCAGGTCGGCGCGGCCGGTGTCGTCCGCCGCGGCGCATTCGTGCACCTCCACGATGCCGTGCGCGGCGGCCGTGGTCAGCAGCGCGAGGTGCGCGGCGCGGCGTTGTCCGGCGGGCAACGCTGCCCTGATGAAACCGCGGACTGCGGCGTGGGCCGCCCGGGAGATCGGTGCGCTGTCCGACCACCCCGGCAGCGCGCGGCCGTCGGTGATCTCGAACGCCAGCGGCGAACTGATCAGCGCGGAGTGCACGTCGATCCGGGATAGGTAGGCGCGGCGGGCGCCGACCACCGCGTCGAGTTCCGCACGGCTGGGCGGGCGGTTCTCCGGCCAGTTGTGTTCGTCCCAGCCGTGCCCCCAGAGCACCCCGTCCGGATGTGCCAGGCCGTACCGTCCGATGGCGTCCAGGCATTCCGGCAGCGATCGGGTCCCGGTGAGGTCCAACCCGGTCAGCGACAGCCCGGCATCGGTGGTGTGCACGTGCGCGTCGATGAAGCCGGGGACCACCAGCGCACCGTCGAGGTCGATCACCCGGTCCGGGGTGCCGGCCACGGACAGTGCATGCTCGCCGCCGATCCAACTGATGGTGGACCCGTCGAAGGCCAGGGCGGTGGCATCGGGATCGGCGGCGGTGTGGATGCGTCCGCCGCGCAGCAGGGTGAGCGTCATCCCGCACAGTCAAACACCGGCCGTGTTCACCGGTGCGGGTCACCCTCTTCCCCGGCCAGGACTTCGGGGGCGTTGGGGTGGGCGTTCGGGGTGGGCGTTCGGGGTGGGCGTTCGGGGTGGGCGTTCGGTTGGGCGTTCGGGGTGGGCCAGCCAGTGATCGTCTGTCACAGTTGTCCGGTGAGCATTTCGCCGGAATCCGCGCAGGTCGCCGACCGGGCGGGCGGGGCAGACGGCCTGACCCCTGCGCAGGTCGCCGAGCGAGTCGCCCGTGGGCAGGTCAACGCCACCAGCCAGGCATCGTCACGTTCGCTGTGGGTGATCTTCAAGACCAATGTCTTCACCCGGTTCAATGCGATCCTCGGCGCATTGTTCGTGCTGATCCTGTCCACCGGGTCGCTCGCCGACGGGCTGTTCGGCGTGGTGCTCATCGTCAACTCGGCGATCGGCATCACCCAGGAATATCTGGCCAAACGGAAACTGGACCGGCTGGCCCTGCTGAACTCCCCCACCACCAGGGTGCTGCGGGACGGCGCGCTGATCGAGATCCCCACCGCCGACGTGGTTCTGGACGACCTCATCGAACTGCGCACCGGCGACCAGGTGCCGGCGGACGGGTCGATGCTGTCCACCTCCGGCCTGGAGATCGACGAATCCAACCTCACCGGCGAAGCCGACGCGATTCCCAAGACGGCCGGTGACGACGTCCGCTCGGGGACGACCGTGGTGGCCGGCACCGGCCGGTTCACCGCCGCGGCGGTCGGCCCCGACGCGTACATCAACAAGATCGCCGCGGAGGCCAAGAAGTTCACCAAGACCCGCTCGGAAATCCAGGAATCGGTCAACCAGCTGCTGAAGTACATCACCTGGGTGATCATCATCGCGCTGCCGCTGCAGCTGTGGTCGCAGGCCAGAGCCATCGGCGACCAGGGGTGGCAGCAGGTCGTCATCCGGTCCACCGGCGGTCTGGTCGGCCTGGTGCCCGAGGGTCTGGTGCTGCTCACCTCGGTGGCGTTCCTGCTGGCCGCGGTGCAGTTGACCCGGCAGCAGGTGCTGGTCCAGGAGCTGCCCGCGGTGGAGGGCCTGGCTCGGGTGAACGTGGTGTGTCTGGACAAGACCGGGACGCTGACCGTCGGCGACATCGCCTACGAGGACTGCGAGCCGGTCGGTCCGGATCCGTGGACCTCCGAGCAGGTGTGCGCGGCGCTCGGCGCGCTGGCCGACGACCCCAACGCCAACGGCACCCTGAAGGCGTTGGCGGCGGCACTCGCGGCGCCCGCGGACTGGAACCGCGAGACCACCATCGCCTTCAACTCGGCGCGGAAGTGGAGCGCCGCCTCGTTCACCGGCCGCGGTGCGCTGGTCTTCGGCGCTCCGGACGTGCTGCCTGGCGGCGGACGATCCGCTGCGCGCACGGGTGGGCGAGCTGGCCGCGACCGGCCGCCGGGTGCTGCTGCTGGCCCGGTCGGACGGCACGCTGCAGGGCCAGGAATTGCCGGACGGCGTGACACCGGCCGCCCTGGTCACGCTGACCGAGCAGGTCCGTCCGGACGCCAAGGAGACGCTGGACTACTTCGCCGAGCAGGGTGTCCGGATCAAGATCATCTCCGGGGACAATCCGACGACCGTCGCAGCGATCGCGCGGCGGGTCGGGCTGACCATCAACGACGACAATGTCGTGGACGCCCGCACCATCGGCGACGACCCGCAACAGCTGCGCGAGATCGTCGAGCGGACAACGGTGTTCGGCCGGGTCTCGCCGGAACAGAAGCGCGCGCTGGTGCAGGCGTTGCAGCTGAGCGGCAACGTCGTGGCGATGACCGGTGACGGGGTCAATGACGCGTTGGCCCTCAAGGATGCCGACATCGGCGTCGCGATGGGCAACGGCGCGCAGGCCACCAAGGCCGTCGCCCAGCTGGTGCTGCTGGACGGCCGGTTCTCGCACATGCCCTCCGTGCTGGCCGAGGGCCGGCGGGTGATCGGCAACGTCGAGCGGGTGGCCAACCTGTTCGTCTCGAAGAACGTGATGAGCCTGGTGGCGATCATCTCGGCGGCACTGTTCACCCTGCCGTTCCCGTTCCTGCCGCGGCATCTCACCCTGGTGTCCGCGGTGACGATCGGCATCCCCGCGTTCTTCCTGGCTCTCGGTCCGAACAAGCGGCGGTACGTGCCGGGTTTCCTGCGCCGGGTGCTGCGCTTCGCGATCCCGGCCGGCGTGGTGTCGGGCGTGGTGGTGCTCGTCTCGTACATGTTGGCGCGCAACGCGGTCGGCGCACCGCCGGCGTCGGAATGCCTGGTGCAGACCGAATCCAACCAGAGTGTCGCCAACGTCATCTGCTGGCAACCGTCCACCGCGGCGACGATTTCGTTGCTGTTCACCGCGTTCTGGATCCTGGTGGTGCTCTCCCGGCCGTTCCGGCTCTGGAAGGCCGCGCTGGTCGGGTCGATGGTCGCGCTGGCGGCGCTGGCGTTCATCCTGCCGATCGGTCAGTCATTCTTCAATTTCTCGTTGACGCCGACCACCCTGTGGGAATCGTTGCTGGTCGGGGCCGTCGGCGCGTTGGGTATCGAGATCATCTACCGCACCGAACCGGCCATGCGGGCGGCCGCGGCCACCTGAGCCTCGCTGCGCAGCGCCCTCGGGCCGCCGCCGTACCGGTCTGGCAGGATCGGCCCGATGGATGTCGGGTGAGTGGAACGCGAGGGGACGACGCCGGATCGGA
The DNA here is from genome assembly GCA_963709895.1 of uncultured Actinomycetota bacterium. Taxonomy (GTDB): domain Bacteria; phylum Actinomycetota; class Actinomycetes; order Mycobacteriales; family Nakamurellaceae; genus Nakamurella. The sequence goes on from CAVPYD010000040.1 coordinate 256,362, forward strand.
TCAGGTGCTGCTGCGGGTGTCGGGGCTGCACCGCCGCTTCGGTGAGCACGAGGTGCTGCACGGTCTGAGCTTCGAGGTCCGTCCCGGCCAGGCGGTCGCGGTGGTCGGGCCCAACGGATCCGGCAAGAGCACCCTGCTGCAATGCGTGATGGGGATCCAGCACCCGGACAGCGGAACGGTGACGCTGCACGGCCGGCGGCTGGTGGAAAGCGATCCCGCGGTGCGCGCCGAGATCGCCGCCGTCGACGACAGTGTCGACTTCTTCCCGGATCTGTCCGCCGCCGAGCACCTCGGCCTGCTCGCCGCGGTGCACGACGTACCGGACGTCGAGACCGTGGTGCGGTCACTGCTCGACGAGGTAGGGCTGACCGATCAGCGCAACCAGCTGCCCGGCACGCTGTCGTCCGGCCAGCGGCGACGACTGGCGCTGGCGTCGGGTTTCGTTCGTCCCCGCTCGCTGTTGCTGCTGGACGAACCCGAACAGCGACTGGACGGGCAGGGCATCGACTGGCTGATCGGGCGGCTGCTGGACGAGAAGGCCGCGGGTGGCGCGGTGCTGTTCGCCTCCCACCACGCCGGCCTGATCGATGCGGTCGCCGACGAGCGGCTCGAACCGGCCGGTCCGACCGGGTGAGGCTGCTCACCCAGGTCCGGCGCGTCGGTCGCGGGCGGAAGGAGCCCACGGACTGGTGGACGCTGATCCTCGCGGTCTTCGTGCTGGCCGGCTTACCGGTGCAGGTGGCCATCGGGCTCAGCGTCGGGCGCGCACCCGGGGTGACCGCGGCGATGCCCGCGGCGCTGACCGTCGGCGTGGCCGTCCTGCTGGGGGCGATGCTGCTGGCCGTGGCGATGGCACTCGGCCCGGTACGCGGGAGCCCGGCGGAGTACACCTGGGTGCTGGGCGGTCCCGTCGATCGGCGATGGGAGTTGACCCCCCGGTGGGTCCGGACGCTGGCCGGTACCGGAGCGTTGGGTGCCGTGCTGGCCGGGATCGCGGCTGCGATCGGCGGCGCCGACCCCGTTGACCTGGCGTTGACGGTGGTGGTCGGTGGCGGCTCTCGGGGTCACCCTGGCAGCGGTCGCGACGGGCCTGCAGGGCCGTACCGCGCAGGTCCGTCGGGCCGTGCAGGCCGGCACCACGGGCGTCGGGGTGGCGTTCGCCGGGCTGGCGGTGCTGCTGATCCGGCTCGGCCGGGCGCCCGCCTTTCCCGGCTGGACGGTGCAGGTCGGGGCGCCGCTTGCCGTGCTGCTCGCCGTCCTGACGGTGATCTGGGGGTGGCGGACCATCGCGGAACTGGACCGCATGGCGCTGACCGCCGGGAACGCGCTCTTCGCGGCCGGCGGGGCCGCGGTGCTGTTCATGGATCCGGCGCTGCTCGGCGATGTGCTGGCCCAGCGCCGGTTCTCGCACCTGCGGGTGCATCGATCGCGATCCTTCCCGGCCGGCCTCGCCCGCGCATTGCTGACGGCAGAATGGGTCCGCACGATCCGGAACCGCCGGGCCGCCGGGGTTTTCGTCGGTGCCCTGTTGGTTCCCTACGCCGCCGCCGTTGTGGTGCCGGCTCAGTGGCTCCCCCCGGTGGCTCTGCTCTGCGCGGTGCCGGCGGTGTCCCCGTTCGGCGCCGGGCTGCGCAAGGTCTGTCAGTCGGCGACCCTGCGGCGGATGCTGGGCGGCACCGATGCCATGGTGAAACTGGTCCACCTGGCCGCACCGGCGGCCGCGGCGGTGCTGTTCACGGTGGCCGCGGCGCCGGCCATGCCCGCAGATCGGTGGATCGCCCTCGCGCTCACCCCGATCGGTGTGCTGACCAACCTGTGGCTGCGGGCGACCGCCAAGCCGATGGAGTTCGACGGCCTGGTTGCCGACCTCGGTTTCGGGCCGGCGCCGGTGCAGCTGTCCTGGTTCCTGATCCGGGGTATCGCGCCACTGGCGCTGACCGTCAGCTTGCAACTGGTCATCTGACACAACCGGCGCATCTGGGCTTAAACCGGTCGAAAGTCGTTGCCATCCAACGGTTGTGACGTGGCGAGGTGGATCGCCAGCAACTAGATTCACGTTCATGAAAATCGGCATCGGCCTGCCCAACCCCGTTCCGCACACCCCAGGAACCCTGATCCCGACGTGGGCCGCCGCGGCGGAGGAACGCGGGTTCACCACGCTGGCGACCATCGACCGGGTGGCATTCCCGAACCATGATTCGCTGATCTCACTGGCCGCTGCGGCGGCGGTGACGGAGCGTATCGAACTGCTGACCAACATCCTGGTGCTGCCGACCCGGGACCCGGTGCTGATCGCCAAGGAGGCCGCAACAGTGGCGTCCATCTCGGCCGGCCGGCTCACCCTCGGCATCGGCGTAGGCGGGCGTGAGGACGACTTCACCTCCACCGGAACAACTTTCGCCGGCCGGGGGAAACGGACCGACCAGATGCTGGACACCATGCTGGCCGCCTGGCGCGGTGAGCCGGTGGCCGGCAGCCCGGAGCCGGTCGCGCCGGACGTTCCCGGTGGCGCGGTTCCGCTGTTGATCGGAGGCGGCGGCGAACCCGGTGTTCGCCGCACCGTGCAATACGGCGTCGGATGGACGGCGGGCGGTACCCCGCCCGCCCAGGTCGCGCCGCTGGCCGCGCGGGTACGGCAGGCATGGACCGAGGCCGGCCGCGACGGTGCTCCGAGAATCCTTGCGTTGGCGTACTTCTCGATCGGTGACGATGTGGAGGACGCGTCCTACGGGTACTTGCGGCACTACTATGGCTTCCTGGGCGAGTACGTCGAGATGATCGCCGGCGGTGCGCTGCGCGGGGCGGAGACGATCAAGGGCGCGCTCAAGGCCTACGAGGATGCCGGCGTGGACGAGCTCATCCTGGACCCGACGGTGGCCGATCTGTCGCAGGTGAACCGGCTGGCCGACGCCGTGCTCTGAGACGCGGCCGGCTGACCGTACATGGCGGCGTGGACACTGCCCGCAGGTTCGTCCGGCGCCCGAAGCGGTCGGCGAGGCCGATGTTCCTGTGTTCGTGGCGATCGCGCAGTCGGACCGGCGCGACGTCGGACTACGCAAGACCGCCGGGGCCGTGATCGGCCACCGGATCAGGCTCTCGCTGACCGTCACGCTCCGCCGGATCGGCTGACGGGTCGCCGGATTGCAGGGGCGTCGGCCGGCCGCCCGGCAGCAGCCAGGCTGCCGCGAACATCACCAGGGCGAGCACCAGGGACGCCACGAAGACGTTGTGGGCGGCCTCCGCCAAGGCGGCCGGTGGTGCGGACTCGGCACCAGCGGCCGCGGTGGCCGAGCCCAGGGTGGCGTTGGCGATCGCGCCGAACACCGCGACGCCAACGGCGCTGCCGATGGACCGGGAGAAGAGGTTGTTCGCGGTCACCACACCGCGTTCGGTCCAACCGACGCTGCTCTGCGCGGCGATCAGCGTCGGGCTCGCCACCAGGCCCATCCCCAGGCCGACCACGAAGCAACAGCCGGCGACCTCCCACACGTTGGACCCCTGGCCGAGCAGCGTGCACAGGGATGCGCCGATGACCACCAGCACCGTGCCGATCAGCGCGGTGGTCCGGAACCCCAACCGCAGGTAGAACCGGCCGGACAGGGCGGCCGAGATCGGCCAGCCGATCGTCAGGGTGGCCAGCGCGAACCCGGCGACCAGCGGACCGGTACCCAGCACCACCTGGACGAAGGTCGGGACGTAGGTCGTCAAGCCGAGCAGCACGGCGCCGACCAGCAGCGCGACCACCGCGCTGGCCAGCAGCACCCGCCGGCTGAAGATCCACAGCGGCAGCACCGGGTCGGGTGCCCGGCGCTGCACGGCGATGAAGATCGCGATGAGCACGGCGCCGGAGGTCAGGATGAGGACGCTGGTGACGGACGTCCAGGCCCACGCCTGACCGCCCTCGAGCAGCCCAAGGATGATCAACGTGCAGCCGGCGGTGAGGGTGACGCTGCCCAGGTAGTCGATGCGGCGCCGGACCCGCGGCCGCACCGTCTCGTGGAACCGCCGGATCAGCATCCAGGCGGCCAGTGCGCACAGCGGGATGTTGACGAAGAAGATCCACCGCCAGGTCAGGTACTGGGCGAACACACCGCCCAGGGTCGGTCCGACGACGGCGGACATCGCCCAGACGCTGGCCAGGTAGCCCTGCGCCTTGGCCCGCTCGGCGAGGGTGTAGATGTCGCCGGCGATGGTGACGCTCATCGGCTGGACCGCTCCGGCGCCCAGTCCCTGCACGGCGCGGAAGGCGATCAGCGCCGGCATGCTCCAGGCGAAGCCGCACAGGATCGAGCCGAGCAGGAACAGCCCGATCCCGAACAGCATGATCGGTTTGCGGCCGAACAGGTCCGAGAGCTTCCCGTACACCGGCACGGACACCGCCTGCGCCAGCAGGTACACCGAGAACAGCCAGGGGAACTGGGAGAACCCGCCCAGGTCCGCGACGATCGAGGGCACCGCGGTCGCGACGATGGTGGAATCCAGCGCGACCAGCGAGGTCGCCAGCATCAGCGAGATCAGGATCGGCCCGCGCTCGGAGCGGAACCCGACAGCACCGGCCCGCTGCGAGGAAGCCGCCGTCGTCATGCCTCGATGCTCCTCTCGGCCGGTGGTCCGGACCCTGGTTGTCCGGTGGTCCGGACCCTGGTCGTTGCCCAGGCTAAGCGTCACCCACGACAGTTCCCCGCCGCACCCTCCTGGCAACGCCCGCCGCCCCGGGTTTCATGCCCACCCCGCCGGCCCCGCGTTTCATACCCACCCAGCCGCCCCCTTTCTGGCGCGGATCAATGTCGTCAGCGCGCATCAACGGTGGCCGTTCTGGGACTGCTGTGACGGAAGTAAACGATTTCATCCGCGCGCGCGAAGATGATCCGCGCGCTCAAGGGGGACGAGGTCGTGGAGGAGGGTGGGCGGGAGGCCGGTGTGGTGGGCCGCGAAGGCCAGCTGGTCGGCGTACTCGGCGGCCAGGGCCCTCGCGGGTTTGCCCATCCCGTGGCCGGCGCGGGTGTCGACCCGCAGCAGCACCGGCCCGGGCCCTGCCTGGCAGCGCTGCAGCTCGGCGCCGAACTTGAGCGAGTGGGCCGGCACGACCCGGTCGTCGTGGTCGCCGGTGCAGATCAGGGTCGGCGGGTACGACGTGCCCGGCACCAGGCGGTGCAACGGCGAGTACCCGTGCAGCACCGCGAAGTCCGCCGCGTCGTCGGGCGAGCCGTAGTCGGTGGTCCACGCCCAGCCGATGGTGAACAGGTGGAACCGCAGCATGTCCAGCACACCGACGGTCGGCAGCGCGGCGGCGAACAACTCCGGGTGCTGGGTGATGGCCGCCCCCACCAGCAACCCGCCGTTGGAACGGCCGTGCACGGCCAGTTGCTCCGGCGTGGTGACGCCCGAGGAGAACAGCTCGCGGGCGCAGCCGAACAGGTCGTCGAAGACGTTCTGCTTCTCGTGCACCATCCCGCCGCGATGCCACTGCGCCCCGAACTCCCCGCCGCCGCGCAGGTTCGCCACCGCCAGCACTCCCCCGGCCGCCACCCAGGTGGAGAACAGGGCCGAGAACGCCGGCAGCACCGGGATGTCGAAACCGCCGTAGCCGTACAGCAGCGTGGGCCGCGGACCGTCCGGGAGATCCAGCCGGCGCAGCACCGACATCGGCACCGGCGTGCCGTCCGCCGATATCGCCCGGATCCGCTCGAAACCGACCTCCGGCAAAGGCACCTCGTCGCCGGCCGGCGGCAGCGCGGACTGCGCGAGCCCATCGCCCGTCACCGCCAGCCGGTACGAACGGCTGGGACTGGTGAAAGACGTTATCCCGACGAAGATCTCGGTGCTCGCGTCCCGTGAGTTGATCGCGGTGACGGACATCGGTACCGGCAGCTCCGGTGCCGCCAGGAAACCCCCTGCCCGGTCGACGATCTCGACGCGATGGGCCGCGTCGGTGGACCAGAGCACGACGAAAGCCCCGGCCGCCGGGCTCACATCGACCAGCACATCGCTGGGGTGCTCTGCGATGACGTCGACCCACGGTCGATCCGGCGCGGCGAGGTCGGCGGCGACCAGCCGTCCGCGCGACGCGCTCCGTTCGGTGCGCAGGTACAGGGTGTCCCCCTCGGATGCGACCACATGATGGGCGTCGGTGAGCTCGTCGACGACCGCGACGCTCTCCGCGCCGATACCGCAGCGGCCCGTCGCGTCGAGCAGCAGCCGGCGGGCGTAGATGGTGGTCCGCGAGTCCGTGCCGGGACTGGCGATCAGCACCAGCCAGCCGCCGTCGGCGGCGACCCACGGGGAGGCCATCCATTCCGGCTCATCGGGACGCGACCAGATCAGGACGTCCGACGCCGGGTCCTCGCCCAACCGGTGCAGGACGAGCTCCCCGGCACCCATGGCGTCGGTGAACCGGGCGCCGGTCGGTTCCGGATAGCGCCAGTACAGGAACCCGGATTCGTCGGGCAGCCAGGTCGGGTCCACCCACTTCGTCCAGTGCAGCTCGTCGCCCAGGTCCCGGCCGTCGTCGGTCTTCCGCACCTTGATCGTCCGCCAGTCGGATCCCGCCTCGGCCAGCGCGTAGGCGAGATAGCTGCCCTGCGGGCTGACCCTGGCGGCGGTCATCGCCACCGTTCCGTCCGCGGACAGTGCGTTCGGATCCAGCAGCACACGCGGCGCTTCCAGCAACGATGCCAGCGAGTTCGCCGTCAGCAACCGGTCCTGGTCCAACTCCCCGGGATTCTCGATGACGAAGTACCGCCCGCCGCGCTCCCACGGGACCCCGCGCCGCGGCGCCGTCAGCAACGCGGTGGTCAGCGCGAGCAGCGGGGCCGCCGCCGGCAGAGCCGCGAGATAAGGCCTGGACAGATCGTTCTGGACCCGGACGAACGCACGGGTGCGGTCGGCATCGGGGTCCTCCAGATAGCGGTACGGATCGGCCACGGTGACGCCGTGCAGGACGTCGACGGTGGCGTCCCGGTCGGCGGGCGGGTAGTGGAGGGTCACCCGCCGATCACATCACGACCGGCAGCCACCATGCTGCTGCGCCACCTCCGTGAGCATCAGCCCTCGGCTGCCACGTCCCCGCTGTCGACGTCGGACTCCACCACCGCCGGCGCCACCGCCCGGTGCTCGAACGGGGTGGACAGCACGACCGTGGTACGGGTGGACAGGCCCGCCGTGCCGCGGATCTGCGCGAGCAGCGCCTCCAGCGCGGACGGGGAGGCGACCCGCACCTTGACGATGTAGGACTCAACGCCCGCCACCGAATGGCACGCCTCGATCTCCGGCAACGCCGCCAGGCGCTGCGGATAGTCGTCGGGGGCGCTCGGGTCGATCGGGGTCAGCGACACGAAGGCGGTCAGCGGCAATCCGATCTGCTCACTGTCGATCTGCGCGGAATACCCCCGGATCACGCCGCGCTTTTCCAGCCGGCGCACCCGCTGGTGCACCGCGGAAACGGACAACCCGACCCGTTCGGCCAGATCGGTATAGCTGCACCGGCCATCGGCGGCCAGTACGCCTGCGATTCGGGCGTCGATCTCCTCCAACATGACGGGGTCCCTTTCAGCTCGCGCCGACAATTGTCAACTCGGTCGGTGCCGTGTTCATCAGCACCGGACCGTCGTCCCCGACCACCACAATGTCCTCGATCCGCACCCCGAAGCGGCCCGGCAAATAGATTCCCGGCTCCACGGAGAACGCCATTCCCGGCTCCAGCACCTGCGAGTTGCCCGCCACCATGTATGGATGCTCGTGCACCTCCATCCCGATGCCGTGACCGGTCCTGGTAATGAAGTATTTCCCGAATCCGGACTCGTCAATCACCGCACGCGCCGCCGCATCCACCGATTCCGCACTGACACCGGGACGAACCGCTGCCACGCCGGCCGCCTGCGCCCGGCGGACGATCTCATAAACGTCCCGGGCATCGGCGGCGATGTCGTCGCCATCGGCGGGCGCTACCACATATGTCCTGGTGCAATCGGAGAAATAGCCGGACGGCATCGGGCCGCCGATATCGATGACCACCACGTCGCCGGCCTGAATGACCCGATCCGACGCCTCGTGATGCGGGCTGGCGCCGTTCGGCCCGGAACCGACGATGACGAAATCCGGCCGCGCATGACCCTCGGCGACAATCGCCTCGGCAATGTCCGCGGCGACCTCGTTTTCCGTCCGACCGGCGCGCAGCCATTCGGAGATGCGGAGTTGCACACGGTCGATCGCCGCACCCGCCGCGGCCAGCGCCGCTATCTCGTCTTCGCTTTTTCGCATCCGCAATTCGGCTATTGCTTCGCCGGCCAGCGTCAATTCACTGCCGGGCACCGCGGCCTGCGCGTTCAGCGCATGCACCGCCGGCATGTGGTAGTCGACGGCGAGCACCCTGGCCTGCGGCGGTAGCACCCCGGCCAGCGCCAGGTACGGGTCATCGCCGTCGGTCCAGGTGCTGATCGCGACGTCCAGCGATTCCACCGGGGTACCGCTCCAGCCCGGCCGTTCCAACGTGGGGACGAGCAGCGCGGGATCGCCGGCGGCCGGCACCACCAGGCAGGTCAACCGCTCGTGCGAGCCCACCGAGTGCCCCAGGAAGTACTCCAGATCCGGGCCGGGGCTGATCAGGATCACGTCGGCGCCGGTGATGCCGGCCTGACCGGCCAGCCGGGCCAGTCGGTCGGCCAACGCGGGCACGGCGTCGGCCACGGTGCGCGGAGAACGCGACTGGTCGATGGACATGGACGGCAGCCTAACGCGCGGCCCGACGGGCTGTCCGTTTTGCCCGAGCGCTCCCAGCTTCCTTCCCGACGGGCGGTCGATCCGGCGGGGTAGCGTCTTCGCCCATGCTCCAGTTGCTCGACCTCGCCGGCATCTATTTCCGTGCCTTCTTCGCTGTGCCGATGTCAACGACCTCGCCCGACGGCCGGCCGGTGAACGCCGTCCGGGGGTCGCTGGACATCCTGGCCAAGGTGATGTCCGACGCCCGGCCCACCCGGGTGATGGCCTGCCTCGACCTGGACTGGCGGCCGGCCTGGCGCGTCGAACTGATCCCGTCGTACAAGACGCACCGGGTGCTCGACCCGCAAAGTGCGCTCAGCACAACGCCTGTCGAGCCCGCGACCACCCCGCACAGCGGGACGCCTGGCGCCTCCACCGACATCGAGGTGGTGCCGGACGAACTGTCCCCGCAGGTGCCGATCCTGCTCGACGTGCTGGCCGCGCTGGGCATCACGACGGCCGGGGCACCTGGGTTCGAGGCTGACGATGTGATCGGGACACTCGCCGCGGCCGAGCGCACGGATCCGGTCGAGGTGGTCACCGGCGACCGCGACCTGTTCCAGGTCGCCAGGGACACCGACCCGGCCGTCACGGTGCGCTACATCGGCGCCGGGATGAGCAAGGCCGCGGTCTACTCGGCCGCCACCGTCGCGCAGCGCTACGGCATTCCGCCGGGCAGCTACGCCGACTTCGCTGCGCTGCGCGGAGACCCGTCCGACGGCCTGCCGGGGGTACCCGGGGTGGGCGACAAGACCGCCGCGACGCTGATCTCGCGGTTCGGGACGGTGGAGGGGCTCATCGAGGCGCTTGACGGGCGGTCCACCGGGTTGACCGCCGGGATGCGGGCCAAGCTGACCGCTGCCCGCGACTACCTGCTGGTGGCGCCGACCGTGGTGCGGGTTTCCACCGACGCCCCGGTGACGGTCGAACCCGCCGGCGCCGGCACGCTGCCGGCCGAGCCGGTCGACCCCGCCGCGCTGTCGCAGCTGATCAGGCAGCACGGGATCGGCGGCCCGACCGCAAGGTTGGTGGCCGCGATGGGCCGGGGCTGACTCCCCAGCGCCGCCGTGACCTCGGATGACCGGTCGTCGCTGTCCAGCCTGGCCGCCCGCTGATGTTCAGTTCGGCGGGCTGTCACCGCCCGGTCGCGGACGGCCCCTCCGGAAGAGCCGGATGGTCGCCGGAATCATCACCAGAAAGCAGATGATGTAGATCCACCCGCTGGTGGACAGATGACCGTTGGTGAGAAGTGCCCACACCGCAAGGCCGGCGAAGAACGCCATTCCGAGGATGGGAATGGCCAGGCAACCGAGCCGGATCCGGCGTTCGACACGAGCTGACTGCTCCGGGGTCTCGGGAGGCATCAGCGGAGGCTCACCCAGTGCGAGCCCGCGCATCGGGTGGACCGATGGTGAATCAACTCAGGGTCGCCGGTAGCTGAGCATCACGACACCGTTGCCGAATGCTTTCGTGTCGACGAGCCGGAGCGGCCGCCTGACGTCGAACTCGGAGAACAGCGCCCTGCCGCTTCCGAGGATGATCGGGTTGACGAACAGTCGGTATTCATCGATCAGGTCCTGCCTGGCGAACTCCGCGGCCAGCACGGCGCCGCCGACCACCAGATCGCCACCGGGCTGCGCCTTCAGCGCGGCGATCTCCCCGGCGTCGACCTCGCGCGCGATCGTGGTGTTCCAGTCTGCCGCTTCCAATGTCGTCGAATAGACGATCTTGGGCATCTCCCGCCAGATGCGAGCGAACTCCACCATCGGCTCGGTGCTCGACGGGTCCTGATCCGCGGTCGGCCAGAACTCCGCCATCAATTCATAGGTCACCCGGCCGTCCAGGAAGCCGCCCATCGCGCCGAGTTGGTCGTTGAAGTAGCGGTGCAACTCGTCGTCGACCGCGTGCCAATCGAGGTCGCCGTCCGGACCCTCGAAGAACCCGTCGATGGACACCATCATCCACACAATGATCTTTCGCATGCAGCCTTCCCTGACGTTGTCGGCCCCGCCGGCAGCCCATCACCTGCGAGCCTGTTCGATTGCTGCCCACTCTCGACCGTCGCGGACCTTCACGACAACCCATCCCGGTCAACCGATCTCAGCCAGGTTCGGTGTCGACGCCGGAAATGGCCCCGGCGAGCCGGGTGCGGGCTTCCCGTCCCAGCAGCAGCGCGATCACCGAATCGTCGGCGAAACGCAACTGAATCCACGGGCGGAGATATCGGCGGACCTCAGCAGTCGACACGATACGACCGTCCCGGTCGCTCCAACGGATCTCCATCAGCTGCTGCGGCCCGCGAACCGACCATCCCTCCTCACCGGATCAACGCCCTGTCCGAACGCAACGAGAAGCTCGTTGTCACCCTGCGCGATGCCCGCGCCCAACTGTTGCAGCTGAAGGAAGAGGTCGACCGGCTCGCCCAACCTCGGTCACCAGCAACTGCCGACCGGCATCGACGACGACCAGCCATCGCTTGCGGACACTCCGGACCACGGCGGTCGGCGTGCGCAGCGCCGTCACGAATCGGTCCGCCTCCGAGCCGGCCGCCGGCGCCCCCATGATGCTGGGGCCGCTGAACCATCGGAGCGCGACCTGACTGACCAACAACAGGACCAGCAGCACTGACCCCCTGGTGAAACCCTCCACCAGCGCCTGGCGGAGTGCGGCGATGACCACGACGGCAAGAATGGCGATCGCTCCGCCGGCCACCACCAGTTTCCCGGTCCGCGCCCGGTCGTGCGCGGTCGTCGGGTCCAGGTCCACCCCGGTGACCCTGACCCGCACCACCAGCTCCGGGGCCACCCCGACTCGGCCGAGTTGGTCCCGCAGCTCCTGTTCCGTCCAGGTTTCCGCCACGGGTCCACCATTCCCGCTGGTCGCAGATATCAATCCGGCGAACCCGCTGGCATGCCGACGAGCGGGTGGCAACCGATCCGGGTGCTGTCCTCAGGGCAGCCGTCCGCTCACCCGACCAACCGTGTCCACTGCCGGACGAACGCCGGCCGCCGGCGAGGGAGACTGCGCGACGCTCGCCGCACCACTGAACCCGTCAGATCCGGCCTGCTGCCGTCGTCGCCAGCACGACGAGCTGATCTCGCGGCGGGTCGGTGGCGCCGGCGAGGTTGAGGCCCATGACGACCAACGCATCACCTTTGTCGAAATTGATGGCACCCCGGGGACCCTGGAACTGCCCGAACGCACTGTCCCCGATCCCGGGCAGGTCGGAGATGAAAGAGGCTGCGGCACTGGGAATGTGCGCATGTTGCTCCTCGTAGGTCGCCTTGCCATCGGAGGGCGTCAGGGAGAACTGCAACGTCGATCCGCCGGCGCGATAGGTGCAGGCGGTGGCCGTTCCCTCGAGCGCCGTCTGGGTTCCCGGGCCAGGGTCACCACCCAGCGCCGTCGCCGCCTCCTGCTCGGTGACCAGAGCGCACGCCCCCACCGCGCCGGTCGCCGATGGCGCCGGGTTCACCTCGCCGGTGGCGGCCGTCGACAGCGCAGCCGGCGGTTCAACCGGCAGCGCGCTGCTGCTCGCCGCACCCACCACCCGAGCTGCCGCGGAGGCCGGAGGACCTGCCGAGGAAGGGGATGTGGAATTGGATGCGGAACTGGATGCGGAAGTGCCTCCGCAGGCGGTCAGCGCCAGACAGGCACTCACCGCCAGTGCGCCAAGGGCCGAACACTGGGATCGTCGTTGCGTCATGTCATCTCCGTGGGTGTCGCCGTGGGCCGGGCAGGGGTCATCATCCGAGCCACCCGGCGGCGGACCGATGACGTGAATGAGTCGACTAGCGTTGTTGTACAGGCACTTTCATGACGGCTCGCGACACCGACAGCTCCGGCGTCGGCCGATTCAGAACGGCAGCTGCCGGTCGAGCAGACCGTCGCCCTTGGCACGACCGGACAGGATCCGGCAGAACTGCACGGCGTCCAGCGACAGCCGTGGCCCGCCGGCGCCCTTCGCGAAATGGCCGCCCGCAGGCCCGGTCAGCGTCAACTCGAAAGGCTCGCCATGATCGCGCGCCCACTCGCGCACAATGTCAGCGACCAACCGGCCGTCATGCTCCGGGGTCAGCAGCATCGGGCGAGATGTCGCCCTGGTGATGTCGACCCGATGCATCCAGGCGTCCCGGGTATAGACCCGGTCCATCAGGTATCCGATCGAGCGAACACCCAGCGGCGGCCCGAACGGAACGCGCACCACGCGGATCGCCGCGGGAATGCGAGTCCGGGCCCGGACGCCACGCTCGGCGGCGGCCGCCAGGTCGGTCAGCAGCTGGTCGGGCGAGACCTCGGCACGCTCGAGCACCTCGACATCATTCATGCCGTCCACGCCCGGCCGGAACTTCCGGCCCAGCCTCTGCAGCCGCCAGAGCTCCCGAAGGCTCGCGGTGGAAACCGCCCCGCCGACCAGATGCGCGAGGACCTGTCGAACGTCCCACTCATCGCAGTCCGTTCGACGATGCCAATCGTCCTCCGCCAAACCAGCGAACATGTCCAGCAACAGCCGGTACTCCCGATCGGCGATGGCCATCCACTCCCGATGCGATATCGCGTTCTGTCGATCGGAAACCGTGGCCTGGTGGTCGGTATCGGTCATGGCCGGACCTCTCGTGGCGCATCGATGCGATGATGTCGAACCGCCGGTCGTGGCGCGGTGGCACCTCAGGGCCGCGCGATCGGCGGTACAGCGTGACCGGCGGGTCAGGCATTTCCTAATAGCGTTAGGTATACTCGCACCTCAGGATCGGCGTCAACACGTTTTGCTAACGACGTTAGGAGATGTGCCTGTGACGAAGGCTCCGGTTCATCGCGACCGCCGGGCCGAACGGCATCTTCAGACGCGCGGCCGGATCATCGAGACGGCCTGGACGCTCGCCCGTGAACGTGGGCTCGCCGGCTGGTCGCTGCGGGACATCGCCGAATCGGTGGGCATGCGAGCGCCATCCCTCTACGTCTATTTCGACAGCAAGAACGCCCTGTACGACGCCATGTTTGCGGACGGGTATCGCACCCTGCTGGCCCGTATCGAGGCGACGTCGACCGACGGCGCACCCGCGGAGGTCCTGCGGCGGGCCGCCAACCTGTCGTTCGACTTCAGCGTCGAGGACCCGGCGCGCCACCAACTCCTGTTCCTGCGCACCATCCCTGGCTTCAGCCCATCCGCCGAGTCCTACGCGCTGGCGCAGGAAGTGCTGGAGAAGCTCACCGCGGTACTCCGCTCAGCCGGCGCCGGCAGCCCAGAGCAGGTGGATCTGTGGACCGCATTGTTCACCGGAATGGCCAGCCAACAGATCAGCAATGATCCGGGCGGAGACCGATGGCACCGATTGATCGACGACGCTGTCACGCTGCTGACGCAACCCAGGGGATCGTTGCCCCGGCGCTGAAATCTTCGGCCACGGCGACACGCTCAGAGCCAGCGCCGCGTCCGCTCCCGGTAATCGGCGTAGACGGCCCCGAAACGCGCAGCGAGATAACGCTCTTCCGGATCGATGACGACCCGGCGGACGGCGACAAGCGCGATCGGCAGGGTGGCCAGCGGCCACCATGTTCCGGCAAGCAGGGCACCGCCGACATACGCGATCGCCAGGCCGGCGTACATCGGGTTCCGCGAGAATCGGTAGGCCCCATTGGTGACCAGGGTCGACACCGGATGGTGCGGAACGATTGTCGTGTGATTCCGCACCACGCTTCGGACGCCCGACGCCGCAAGAACACTACCGGCGGCGAGGCCGACGATGCCCAGCAGCGCAGTACCGGGCCGCCCGCCGATGACGAGCGGCATCGTGACTGCGTCCAGCACCATCCCGGCCGCGAACGCGGCCCCGTAGTACAGGGGCGGCGGGATCGGCAGGACGTGCGCGCCGCTCTGCAGCGTCGCCTGCTGAGAAGCGCCCGCCGTGCTCATGCCCAGCTGGTTTCCAACAGCGCGCCGGTGGCGTGCAGGACGTCCAGGCGGTGCACCTCGGGCTCCGGCGCGGGCCGGTCTCCGCCGAACGCGGCGTCGACGCCGGGATGGATCCGCTCCTCGAAAGCCCGCGCACAGGCCTCCTCGGACTCCCACACATCGATGTACCGCAGTCGCCCATCCGCCTCTCGGACACACAGATGCACCAGCGAGCCCGCTATGGGTTCCGGGCCGATCTTGTCCATGATCTGGCGATAGACATCCTCGCCGATGGGGACGTCCTGGATGAACGCATAGACCATGGCGCGACCTCCTGTTATATTCATCCGAAACCACTTCGGGTGAATAAGGTGACAGTACGACCGATGAATCAGCACGTCAAGGACAATGCGGAGGCAAAGCGCAGCTACCATGCGCCCCGGCGGCTGGAGCAGGCGGCGGCCACCAGGCGAGCGGTGCTTGCCGCCGCGCGTGAGCTGTTCATCGACAATGGATACACCGCAACAACTGTCACGCAGATTGCGCGGCGAGCTGGGGTTTCCGTTGACACTGTCTATGCCGCCGTCGGGCGAAAACCGGCGCTCCTGCGCGAGCTGGTGGAGACCGCGATCTCCGGGACCGAACAGGCCGTTCCTGGCGAACACCGCGACTACGTGGCACGTATGCACGCGGCGGGCAGCGCACGGGACATGATCACCATCTACGCCGACGCCATCACCGCCATTCAGCAACGGCTGGCGCCGGTCTTCCTCGCCCTGCAGGACGCGGCCGGCACCGACGCGGACTGCGCGGCGCTGTGGACCGAGATTGCCCGGCGCCGCGCCGCCAACATGCGCCGGTTGGCCGCGGATCTCCGGGCCAAAGGCGGGGTCCGCGGCGAGCTGACCGACGACCAGGTCGCCGACATCATCTGGAGCATGAATTCCACCGAGTACTGGGTGTTGCTGGTCCGGGATCGGGCGTGGACGCCGGACCAATTTGCAAAATGGCTCGCCGACGCCTGGAGCCGGCTGTTGCTGACCTGAGGCTCAGGCGTTCCCGAGTGCGGTTGTCAATGCGGGATCATGATCTCACGGCTGCGAACGACCTACCGGCCACCGGGAGAATCCTGGCGGCCGGTAGTCCGAGGGGATGGTAGCGATCCACCGATAACTGCCCCCGGTTGGTTTGTTGAGAGACAGTGTTAGAAGCCCCTGCTGTAGTTGAACAGATCAAGTGCCTCGGCTCCGTAGTAGGGGCTGTACATCTTGCTGACGCTGTACTTCGGGCCGCCGATGTAGTGATAGTCGTTGTGCCCGTTCACGTAGCCCAAGCCTGTGGTGCTCGACATCCCGATGATCCATCCTCCGCCGCTGGAACCGCCGGTCAGGTAGGAGTGCATCACCATGGCATTCGGGCCGGGATATCCAGGTTGGGGGTCGTCACCCGATCCCGACGAGGCCGAGGTCGCTTCTCGTTGATACTTCCCGTTGAACGGCAAGGATCCGGAATACCTCGATGCTTCCGCGGGATAGCCGAAGGCGGTGAATCTCTGGGTTCGCATCACGTTGAAGTAGCTGCCCTGACCACCCAGATAGTTGACTATGTGCCGGCCGTTCAAAGGCGCAAGAAGCGCGTAGCCCAAATCTTGCTTGAAATTGCTGTAGTTGAGCCACTGCGTCCTCGTCGTAAGTCTGCGCTCCGACCAGATTCCGTAAGGATACGGATTCGCAGTGGTGGAATTATACGCGGGCACAAAGACTAGATTGTAACTCCAGGAACCCTCCCCGTCGCTGACGCAATGTCCCGCGGTATCAACCATGTCCTTGTTGGAACTGTTCACGACGGTACCGGAGCAGACATAGTCCCAGCCATCCTGCGAGAAGAAGACCTTGCCATTCAGCCGTTCGAAACGGTTGTTGTACGGCCGGGTGACCGGATCGCGAACGGTCTCAATCCCCGACGGCTTCAGCGACCCCACCGTCGCCGGGATCTGTGTGCGCGCGGTGGAAGCGGCAACAGGACCCGAGTCCTGAGGTGCGGGTGAATTCACAGGACTTGTCGACGCATGCGAATCAGCCGGAATTGCGGATGCCATCCGTGCTGGAGTCCAGTACTGCTTGGCAGATGCCTCAGAGGCAAACGAATTGGATTCCGGCGACGAACTCATCGAAGCGCCGTTGGACGGTGCGGCCGACACCGGAGCGGGTTGACTGCTGGGCGCGGCCGACACCGGACCTGCCAACGACAGGGACAAGGCCATGGCGGCGCAGGTCACGCTCACCAATGCGATTCTGGTAGTTCTCACTGTGCTTCTGCTTTCCAGAGAATCGGGTACATCAAGGGTTGACGTCAACGGGCGCAGCAAATGGCACCCTCACGTCCGGATCGGGAGCGGGGCAGAACTCGACCAGGCCATCGGGATGAGACACGCCGTGCGTCACGGACGGCGTCAACCGGTACCACTGAGGTCGCGGGATCGGGCGTCGGCGCCGACCACGGTGGGAGCAACGGTCGTCGGGCACGGTGGTGGAGTTCGAGGGTCATGAATCGATCAGTCCCTGCAGAAGGATCGCCAACCACGGAGAGTCGGATCCCTCCGCAACGTGACGTCCATTAGGGGTATCGCGCCTCTAATGACACATTGAGTGTGGCTCAGGGATAGCGCGTGTCGCAACCGAGCCGACGGCCTTCGAGCCATTCGGGCAGGCAATCACTCAGCCGAGGAGTCGCGGTGATCATTTCTGGGCGCTGCAGATATCCTTGGGGTCACCCGCATACCACCCGCGAGACTGGTATCGCGCGGACCAGCCTGTGGCACTGTGTCGCAGGCCACCAGACCGCCGGCCCCTCCCGGAGAGGTCCGCGCCTGGTCCCCCTCACGGGGGCTCCCCCGTCCTCAGCTGCCGGCATGCCCGGCGGGACCGAGGGCGGCGCGAAGCCGCTGCAGTTCGTTCCGATTCGCCAGCGGGTCTTTCGCCAACTCCTGAATGTCCGCGATCAGCTGGTCACACCGATCGCGAACAGTGCGCTGCTTGGCCTCACCGATGGCCTCGCGGAGCATGGCGAATTGGCTGAGCGCCCGCTGCTCGTCGGCGGTCGGCGCCTGCAGATCGCCGTTGATCACCACCTCAAGCGCCTCGATGATCCAGCCGAGTTGCCTGCCATAGCTTGCGACGTCGCGGGTGATCCGCTCCTCGAGCTGGGGATCTCTCGAGGCGATGGTGTTGAAGTTGATGAATCCCAGTTGGGCTCCTTCGGAGCGCACCAACGATGGCTCAATGTCCTGGTTATTCTGCAAATCGCCCGACCCCGGCCAGCGAGGGCTGAATGAGTGGAGCACGGATGCCCACCAGGCCAAGGCATCTGGTACCGGAAAGTCCTGGGTGCGCGCCGGCGCGCGGTTTTCCATCATCAAAGAGTAAAGCGGTGGAGGATTCCGCACCAACGCCTTTCGGTATTCGATCAGGTCAATCGGTCACCCGATCGGTTTCGTCGGTGTGCACACCGCCGGTCATGTCCGTGGTGTCCATGATCAGCGCGGCGCGGGCCAGCCGAGCGGGCCCGGACCGCACGACGACACCGGTGGCGGCAAGCCCGCGGAGCACCGGGCGCGGCACGTGCCGCGGGGCCTTTCCGACACCGCCGACCTGACGCTGGCACTGCGCGGCCAACTCGTTCATCGTCAGGTTCCGCGGCCCGACGACCTCCACGGTCTGTCCGCGCATCGACGGGTCGAGCGCCGCCCCCACCACGACCCCGGCGACCTCGGTCACCGACACGAAATTGATCGGATTGTCCCCTCGCCCGAAAACCACTGGCCTGTTTGACTTCCCGGCGGACCGGAGCAACAACTCCCGATACAGCTCGAGAAAGGCGCTTGCCCGGACAACCGTCCACGGGACGCCACTGGCCTGCAGGTTGACCTCTGCCAGAGCCTTCATCCGGAACAGCTCCATGGCATGGTCCGGCGCAGCGCCTACCACGGACATCATCACCACGTCGGCACCGACGGCCCTGGCAGCTGCGACCAGGTTGGCGTTGCCGTCTCGATCCACGGACGCCGGCGTGACCCGGCCCGGCCCGACAAAGCCGTGCACCGCCGACACCACCACTCGCACGCCCGCCAGCGCAGGCGGGAGGGTCGACTCGTCACGGACGTCCCCCTGCATCACCTCGACACGTGGGCCCGACGGCAGCCCGGACCGCGTGGCGTCGCGCGTGAGCACCCTGACCGGTTCACCTCTGGCAGTGAGCCCGGCGACGACCAGCCTGCCCAGCCGGCCGGTTCCGCCGGCGACCAGGATCATCGCGCACCGCCGAGCTGGGTCGCGACCGCGACATCGATGTTCCCGCCGCCCTGTTCGACCACTTCCAGGTAGAACCGGGCCCAGCCGATCCGCGCCGTCGGCACGCCGAAAACAATCACCCCGCGCATCAGGTGCGCCCCGCCGTCATGCCGCGTTCCGGTCATCTCCCATTCGGTCCACACCGTGTCGCCGGCGACCGCCGATCGCAGGACGCTCGCGTGCAGGTCCGGAACGGCCGAGAAGATCTGCCGCCAGTTGGCACGGACCTGTTCCCGTCCGGTGAAGCCTCTGGCCGGGTGCGCCGGGGTGTCGTTGCGGTACCCGGGTTCGAAACAGTCGACAAGACCATCGATGTCGTGCGCGTTGGTGGCACCGGCCAACCGATCGATGGTCACCATCGGGGAGCTGATCACGCTGGCGGGAGTCATTCCGCGCTCCGATCCCACTTCCGATACAGTTGTTTGTAACGGAATAGGAGAAGCATGCCCCCCGATCCCGGGCTCGTCAAGGTTCCGCGTCGCTACGACGCCAGCGGCCGCCGCGCGCGGGCCCGCCGTACGCAGACTCATGTCCTCGAGGTCGCCGAGAGTTTGTTCCTGCGCGATGGGTACGCCGCGACCACGGTCGCCGCTGTCGCGAGTGCGGGCGGGGTGTCGGTCGAGACGATCTACAAGACGTTCGGTGGCAAACCCGGCCTGATTCGAGCCATTGCGCAGGCGGGGTTGGCGGGTGCCGGCCCGCGACCGGCGCCGGATCGGTCGGACGAGATGTCCGCCAGTGAACTGGAGCCTCGCGCGATCCTGCGGAACTGGTCGACACTGACCATGGAAGTCATGCCGCGGGTGGCACCCATCGTGCTGCTGGTGAGGTCGGCCGCCGTCGCCGACCCGGACATGGCGGCACTGCTGAAGGAGATCAACGACGAGCGGCTGCACCGGATGCAGCACAATGCCCGTCGGCTGGCCGACCGCGGCGCCCTGCGCAACGGCATCAGCAGTGACCGGGCCGGCGATGTGATGTTCGCCTACACGGCAGCGGAACTCTACGAGGCCCTGGTGATGCTGCGTCGATGGCCGATCGAAGCGTTCGGCGACTTCATCTTTCGCGGCCTCTGCGCCGAACTGCTCGACGACGAGCCGAGCTCCAGATAGGCGCAGCAAGGCCCGTCGTCCACGTTCACGCTCGGTCGCGCCCGGCCAGCGACCCGATCAGTTGGGCGGGCTGACCTCGTAGGTGCCCTGGTCGTCCTTGACGGTGACGGTCACCGTCCGGTCGGCACCGGACACCTTCAGCGTGCACTGGAAGCTGGTGCCGGCCTTGACCTGTTCACCGGAGGGGCAGCTCACGTTGCTCACCCCGCTCAGGCCATAGCCGTCCGGCGGGGCACCGGTCAGCACGGTGGTGACGCCCTGGCTGACCTGACGCTCGTCGAAGACCTTCTTGTTCAGGAATCCGGGCCAGACGAACAGGCCGACGGCGACCAGCGCGAGGACCACCACGGCGGCGACGATGCCGATGATCAAGCCCTGGTTCGACTTCTTCGGCGGCGCAGTCTGGGTGGCGACGGCGGTCGCTCCGGGGTAGCCGCCGGGCTGGGTGTAGCTGCCCTGTTCGTAGCCGGCCTGTTGCGGGTAGGCCGACCCCTGGCCGTAGGGCTGGCCGTAAGCCGACGGCTGACCGTAGCCGGCCTGTTGTCCGTAGTCCTGGGGCTGTTGTCCGTAGTCCTGGGGCTGCTGTCCATAGCTGGGCTGCTGGCCGTACCCCGGCTGCTGGCCGTAATCCTGTGGTTGCGGATAGCCCTGGCCATAGTCCTGCGGCTGCGGGTAGCCGGGTTGCTGACCGTAACCGGGTTGCTGGCCGTAGCCGGGCTGACCGTAGGCGGGCTGCTGCCCGTAACCCTGCTGGCCATAGCCCTGCTGGCCGTACGGGGGCTGGCCGTAGTCGGGTGGGGAGTAGCCGGCGGGCTGGCCATGACCCGGCTCGTTGGTCGGCGGCGACGGGTACGTCGGCTGCGCACCGGGTGGGGTCTGGTAGAACTCCGTCGCTCCTGGCTCGGCGTCAGACGGTGCTGACTGCGCTGAGATGGGGCTGACCCGCCGGCACCCTGCTGACCGGGACCTTGCTGACCGGCACCCTGCTGACCGGCACCCTGCCGATCTGACGGCGAGCCGGACGACGTGCTGGGCGGAAGGTGGTCCTGGGGGCGGAAGACCGTCGTGGCCCCGGAATCGGGCTCCTCGGCGTCGGGTTCTGGAGCGGACCATGGCCGCGGATCCTGCCCATCGCCCGGCTGACCGCCCTGCCCGTGCGGCGTGCTCATCGCGTTCCTCCTTGACCACGCCGAATCCACCGGCGTCCTGAGGTGATCCAACCACGCCACCGAGGGGTGGGCGCGGATCACCGCGTCGCTCGATCGGGGCTGCCACCGGAGATCACCAAGGCACAGCGGCGGCATCACCGGGAGAGCCGCACCATCGGTGCTGATACTTCGCGCGTCCTGCATCGCGGCAAGAACTCCGCCGGGCACGCCGGTCGCTATGCCGTCAGCGTGCCGGTCACCACGGGATCAACGGAAAGATCCGTCACCGGCAGCGGTTACACGGATCCCATCGCGACCACACCCCGGCGCAATGCCGTGACGGCGGCGCCGGCCGTCTCGGCGACGACACCGCCGCCTACCACGGCGACCTGATCCAACAGGTCCACCGCCTGCCGGCACCACCGGACGAAATCGCCTGCGGTGACGTCTGTTCCGCCGGCCACCGCCACCGTCATCGCCTCGGTCAGCGACCCTCCCCGCGCCCACGCAGAGAGCGCGGCAGCAAAGCCCATGTCGGGTTCGCGGGTGGCGGGCAGCCCCACAGCTCTTTCCTGCGAGGTGATCTCGGCCCAGACCCGGACGGTGGCGGCCATCGCATCGGCCGCTGCGGAGCTGCGCGCCTGTGCGGTGTGTCCCGCGCCGGGGGAATCCCGGCGGGATTCGAAGACCAGCGCGGACACCACCGCGGCCAGTTCCGCGGGGTCCAACCCGTCCCACAGTCCGCGGCGCAGGCACTCGGCCACCACCAGGTCGCTCTCCGACCAGATCCGGGACAGCGTCCGGCCGGCCGGGGTCAGCTTGTCCCCGACGACGTACCCCCGGTCGGTCAACAGCTGCAGGATGCGATCCAGCTCCTTGCCGAGGGAGCCGCGCGCCTTGGCCACCTTCTCCGACAACGCGTGGTTCTCGGCGGTGAGCCGCTGCCAGCGGCGCGCCCACTGCAGATGCTCATCCCGGTCGGAACAGCCGTGCACCGGGTGCGCGCGGACCGCCCTGCGCAGCACCGTCAGGTCGGCGTCGTCCTCTTGGAGGCGCCGGGCGCCGCGGGCCGGCAGCGCAATTCCCGATGACGCCAACGCCGACGCGACGTCCCGGCGCACCTTCGGGGAGCGATGGTCGGTGAATTTCCCCAATCTGATCCGGCCGAGCGCGGGCACCGGACCGTGGAAGTCGGCGGTCGTCAGCCGACCCGCCCACCGCCCCGCGGTGACCACCAGCGGGCGGGCCGATCCGTCGGTGGCCACGCCGGGATCGAGCACCACCGCCAGCCCGGAGCGGCGTCCGGTCGGGATGGCGATCACGTCGCCGCGCTTCAGCGCGGCCAGGTCCCGGTCGGTCTCGCCGCGGCGGCGGCTCGCCCCGGCCTTGGCCAGGTCCTTCTCGGCGGCGGACAGCCGGCCGAGCAGCTCGAGGTACTCGGTGACGTCGCCGAGCTGGCAGTGCATGGACTTGGCGTGTGCGGCAATGGCTTCGGAGTTGCGGGCGACCTGTCTGGCCATCCCGACGACGGATCCGTCCGCCTGGTACTGCGCGAAGGACTGTTCCAGCAACTCGCGGGCCGCTGCCCGGCCGAGCCGGTCCACCAGGTTCACGGCCATGTTGTAGCTGGGCCGGAACGAGGATCGCAGCGGGTAGGTCCGGCGCGAGGCCAGCCCACCGACCGCCTGCGGGTCCATCCCCGGGGACCAGATGACGACGGCGTGACCCTCGATGTCGATGCCGCGCCGGCCCGCCCGCCCGGTCAGCTGGGTGTACTCCCCCGGCGTCAGGTCCGCGTGGCCTTCGCCGTTGTACTTGGTGAGCTTCTCCAGCACCACCGTCCTGGCGGGCATGTTGATGCCGAGCGCCAGCGTCTCGGTGGCGAACACCGCCTTGACCAGCCCGGCGACGAACAGCTCCTCGACGGTTTCCTTGAACACCGGCAGCAGCCCGGCGTGGTGCGCGGCCAGCCCGCGCTCCAGTGCCTCGCGCCATTCCCAGTAGCCGAGGACGCCCAGGTCGGTTTCGGCCAGCCCCGCGGTCCGCCGGTCGACGATCCGCCGGATGTCCTCCCGCTCGGTCTCGGAGGTCAGCCGCAGGCCCGAGCGCACGCACTGGGCGACCGCCGCGTCGCAGCCGGCGCGGGAGAAGATGAAGGTGATCGCCGGCAGCAGGGCGGCCCCGTCCAGCTTCTCGATGACGTCCACCCGGGCGGGCGGGCGCCACCGGGGTCCACCGGAAAAGCGCTGCCCCGACCCGCCGCGGCGCCGGTCCCGCGGCCCGTCCGACCCCGAACCGAATCGGTCGGCCATCGCCTGCGCGTCGCTGACCGCCCTGGCCAGGGCGGGGTCGATACGCAGCCGCGGCAGTAGCGCCGCTCCCCCGTCGTGCTCGGAGCCGTTCGGGCCACCGCCGTTTCCGCCGCCGACGCCGGCACCGTTCGACCGCGCAGGGGGTGGGTCGGTCGGCCCGGAGAACAGATCGAACATCCGCCGGCCGACCAGCATGTGCTGCCACAGCGGCACCGGCCTGATCTCGTCGACCACCACGGTCGTCTCCCCGCGGACCTCCTGCAGCCAGGCACCGAACTCCTCCGCATTCGACACGGTGGCCGACAATCCGACCAACTGCACCTCCGCCGGCAGATGCAGGATCACTTCCTCCCACACCGCGCCGCGGAATTTGTCGGCCAGGTAATGGATCTCGTCCATGACGACGGCGGTGAGCCCGATCAGATCAGCCGAGGCGGCATACAGCATGTTCCGCAACACCTCGGTGGTCATCACCACCACAGGGGCATGCGAGTTCACCGAGGTGTCGCCGGTCAGCAGGCCCACCCGCTCCGGCCCGTACTGCGCGACCAGGTCGGTGTACTTCTGGTTCGACAGCGCCTTGATCGGCGTGGTGTAGAAGCACTTGCCGTCGGTGGTCAGCGCGCGGTGCACCGCGAACTCGCCGACAACAGTCTTCCCCGCACCGGTGGGTGCACACACCAGGACGCCGCGACCGTCCTCGAGCGCGCGGCAGGCGTCGACCTGGAAGGGGTCCAGAATGAACGGCCTGGTGGCGGCGAACTCCGCCAGTTCCGGGTGTTGCCGGGCGCGCATCGCCGCCGCGTACCGCTCGGCCGGGGACACGTCCGATTCGGAGTTCCAGCCGTGTCTGCTCACCCCTCCAGCGTGACATACGCCGAGCCGGGCGCGGGCGTCACACGGGCTGGTGCGGCTCGCCCGGTCCGGTGCTCCATTCGGCGCCGGTGTGGCGTTGGTAGGCGCGGACCGCTTCGGAAATGGTGGGGTAGAAATGCTCGGGATTGATGGTGCCGGTCAATTCGTAACGTTCCACCCGCCTTTGGACCGGTGACTTCATTTCCGCGAAGATCAGGTTGACGCCCTTGGCATTGAGCTTGACGTCGAGGTCCTCGAGCATGTCCGCGGCCGTGGTGTCGATGTCGGTGATCGGCTCGGCGGCCACCACGATCCACTGCGGGCTGGGATCGGCGTCGGCCAGTGCCAGGATCGCGTCCCTGAAGGTGTTGGCGTTGGCGAAGAAAAGCGGACTGTCGAACCGGAAGATCACCAGGCCGGGGAGCATGTCGCCGTGCGGATAGACACGCGTGTCGTGATAGCCGGCGAGATCCGGCACCCGGCGCAACACTGCCTGGTAGGGCCGCCAGGCCCGGCGGAAGACGTCGAGGATGGACAACGCGACCGCGAGGCCGATGCCGGGTAGGACGCCCAGCAGCGCAACCCCGAGGAACGCGGTCATCGCCAACGCGAAATCCGATTTGCGCTGCCGCCAGAGCCGTCGCATGCCGGCGATGTCGGCCAGCGACAGCGAGGCGGCGATGACCACGGCGGCGAGGGTGGGTTGCGGCAGGTTCCGCAGCAGGCCAGGCGCGAACAGCAGCATGACGGCGATCGCTGCCGCACCGACCAGCCCCGTCACCTGGGTCTTCGCCCCGTTCTGGGCCGCGACCGCGGTGCGGGATCCGCTGGTGCTCACCGGGAATCCCTGGAAGAACCCGGCCGCGATGTTGGCGGCGCCGATACCGATCATTTCCTTGTCGCCGTCGATCTGGTCGCCGCTGCGCGCGGCGAACGCCGACGCGGTCGAGATGGTGTCGGTCAGCGACACCAACGCGATACCAAGGGCTCCCGCGAACAACAGCAGCAGGTCGCCGAGCGGCACGATGGGCACCGTGAACGGCGGGAAGCCCTCTGGCAGCGGACCGACCACCTTCACCCCGCGGTCCACCAGGTCGAAGACATTCACCGCGAGGATCGCCAGCACCACTGCGACCAGCACCCCCGGAATCCTCGGCAGCAGCCGTTGGAAGGCCAGGATCAGCACCAGCGAACCGACCCCGATCGCCAGCGCCGCCGGCACGGTCTCGCCGTCGGCGACGCCCTTGACGAACCCCACGAATTCGTCGATCAACCCATCGGCGTCGATGGAGAACCCGAACAGCTTGGGCAGTTGGCCGATGACGATGGTCAACGCCAGACCGTTCATGTACCCGATCTGGGTGGGTTTGGACAGCAGATCCGCCACGAAACCGAGCTTGAAAACACCGGCCAGGACGGTGATCGCGCCGACCATCAGCGCCAGGATCGATCCATAGGCCACGGCCTTGGCGGGATCACCGTTGGCGGCCACCAGCGGGATGATGCACGCCGCGATCATCGGGCCGAGGGATGAATCCGGTCCGAGCACCAGGATCTTGGACGGGCCGAAGATCGCGTACGCGGTCAGGCAGAGGATCGAGGTGTACAGGCCGGTGATCGGCGGCAACCCGGCCAGTTCCGCGTATGCCATGCCCTGCGGAACCAGCAGGGCGGTGAGGATCAGCCCGGCGGTCAGATCCTTCCCGAACCACCCCGGCCGGTAGGACCGCAACACACCGATGCCAGGCACGGTCCGGACAATTGATCGGCCTGACGACATCCTGGGCTCCCTTGTCACAGCCGCATCAGCGGATGAGCGTTGGTGGAAGGGTAGCGACCCGACGTCACCCGATGAGTCATCCCATCGCGGCGATTACCGGCGCCGCGGCAGACCGCTAGGGTCGGCGCTCAGCGCCTCTCCGGGCAAAGGGCGATGGATACACGACAGGAGTGGTCTTGATGGTGGATCAGCTGGGTGCGCGTCGCGGGGCCCTGCCCATCCCGGATCGGCGGCACCTTGGTCTGATCACCTACGACGCCAAGGATCCGGACACGGCTTTCCCGCCGATCGAGCCGTTGCTGCCGCCGGAGGGCGCACCCAACGTGCTGATCGTGCTCCTCGACGACGTCGGTTTCGGTGCCGGCAGCCCGTTCGGCGGGCCGGCGGCGATGCCCACCGCGGAGCGGTTGCAGGCAGATGGGCTGACCTACAACCGGTTCCACACCACCGCACTGTGCGCGCCGACCAGGGCGGCGCTGCTCAGCGGCCGGAACCATCATTCGGTCGGGATGGGCGGGATCACCGAGATCGCTACGTCGGCGCCGGGGTCCAACGCGCTCCGGCCGAACACCAAGGCAGCGATCGCGACCACGCTGAAGCTGAACGGGTACTCCACCGCCCAGTTCGGTAAATGCCACGAGGTGCCGCCCTGGCAGTCCTCCCCCATCGGTCCCTTCGACGCCTGGCCCTCCGGCGGCGGCGGATTCGAGTACTTCTACGGTTTCATCGGCGGGGAGAACAATCAGTACTACCCGGCCCTGTACGAGGGCACCTCGCCGGTAGAACCGGAGAAGACCCCGGAGGAGGGCTACCACCTCACCGAGGACCTGACCGACCACGCCATCGACTGGATCCGCACCCAGAAGGCGTTGGCCCCGAACAAGCCGTTCTTCGCGTACTTCGCACCCGGCGCCACGCACGCCCCGCACCAGGTGCCGTTGGAATGGGCGGACAAGTACGCCGGCCAGTTCGCGGGCGGCTGGGACGCTCAGCGGGAGAAGATCTTCGCCCGGCAGAAGGCCCTCGGCGTGGTGCCGCAGGATGCCGAACTGACCGCCCGGCCACCGGCCATTCCGTCCTGGGACGAGATGGACGACGCCCTCAAACCGGTACTGGAACGGCAGATGGAGCTCTACGCCGGGTTCCTCGAGCACACCGACTTCCACGTCGGCCGGATCATCGACACCCTGGAAACCATTGGGGCACTGGACAACACGCTCGTCTACTACATCATCGGCGACAATGGTGCGTCGGCGGAGGGCACGGTCAACGGGGCGTTCAACGAAATGGCGAACTTCAACGGGATGGCCGCTATCGAGACCCCTGAGTTCATGGCCTCGGTCAAGGACAAGCTGGGCACGGTCGACGCCTACAACCATTACTCCGTCGGCTGGGCCTGGGCCATGTGCACCCCGTACCAGTGGACCAAGCAGGTCGCCTCGCACTGGGGCGGCACCCGGAACGGCACCGTCGTGCACTGGCCGGCCGGGATCGCCGGCAAGGGCGGCATCCGGTCCCAGTTCTGCCACGTCATCGACGTGGCACCAACGATTCTCGAGGCGGCCGGCATTCCGGAGCCGGATTTCGTGAACGGCGTCCTGCAGTCCCCCATCGAGGGCACCAGCATGGTCTACACCTTCGAGGACCCGGACGCGCCGGAACGGCATGACCTGCAGTACTTCGAGATGGCCGGCAACCGCGGCATCTATTTCAAGGGCTGGAGCGCAGTCACCCGGCACAGCACACCCTGGCTGCCGCACGAAGTACCCCCGGCGCTGGACGATGACGTGTGGGAACTCTACGACGGCAACAACGACTGGACCCAGGCCCGTGACCTCGTCGCCGAACAACCGGAACGGTTGGCCAAGCTGCAACGACTGTGGTTGATCGAGGCCGTACGGTACGGCGTGCTGCCGATCGACGACCGGCGGTTCGAGCGACTCAACGCCACCATTGCCGGCCGACCGCAACTGATCACCGGTACCAGCCAGGTGCTGTTCCCCGGGATGAAACGGCTCAGCGAGGGCAGCGTCATCGACATCAAGAACAGGTCCTTCACCGTGACCGCCAGCATCGACACGGCGGCCGACGGGCCGACGAATGGGGTCATCGTCGCCCAGGGCGGCCGGTTCGGCGGTTGGGCACTGTTCGTCAGTGACAACAGGGCGAAGTTCGTCTACAACCTGCTCGGCATGCAGGAATTCGTCATCGGCGCGACCGAAGATCTGACGCCCGGCAACCATCAGGTCCGCGCCGAATTCGCCTACGACGGCGGTGGTCTCGCCAAGGGCGGCACGGTGACCGTGTACTACGACGGCGCGGCCGTTGGCACCGGGCGGGTGGCCGTGACGCAGCCGTTGGTCTTCTCCGCCGACGAGACCACCGACATCGGGAACGACTACGGCATGCCGGTCAGCGCGGAATACGCCGGTGCCAGCAGGTTCACCGGCCGGATCGACGTGGTCCAGATCGACGTCGGCGCTGACGACCATTCCCATCTGATCGACCCTGCCGAGGTTGCCCGGGTCGCCATCTCTCGTCAATGAAGGCGGGGGTTTCAGGGTAGAAGGAGCGACATGGCGGAATCCGCACCGCGTTACGAGGACCTGACCCCGGCGCAGCGACATCGGCTCATCACCAAGCTGCTGACGCGATCGATTCTCGTCGGACTGCTGATCGTGGTGGCCTACTACACCCTTCCGCTGGACAGGCCGGCGGACGCCGGCCTCGTCATCCTGATCGCCGGACTGCTCGCCTTGGCCGGCATCCTCAGCTGGCAGATCCGCAAGATCGTCGGGTCGCCGTTCCCGCGGATCCGCGCGGCCGAAACCCTGATCGTCGGAATCCCTTTGCTGCTGGTGGTTTTCGCTTCGGTCTATTACCTGATCGGCAAGGCCCAGGTCGACAGCTTCTCCGAGGCGATGACCAAGACCGACGCGATGTATTTCACCGTGACGGTATTCACCACGGTCGGCTTCGGGGATATCACCGCGAAAAGTGAACTCACCCGAACCCTGGTGACCTTGCAGATGCTCTTCAATCTCGCGGTGTTCGGACTGGTCGCCAAGATGATCTTCGGCGCCGTCGAAGTGGGGTTGCAGCGGCTGTCCGCGACGTCGGGTAAGCCGGTGGCTGCGGATCCCCCGCTGCCGGCGGAACCGGAGACCCACTAGCTCAGCTGGCGACCGGCGTAGGTTTGCCAGGTTCCACCGTGCGCCAGTCATAGACGACGACCGTGCGCAGCACGACGTCCTGCACCGAACGCCGCTCCGGGCTGAGCACCACCCAGAACACCCCGACGGGGAAGAACACGCAGAACCCCGCCCGCAGCAGCGCCAGCGCCCAGCCCGGCTTGACCCGTTTTCGGGAGAGCACCCGCAGGCCCAGCAGGTACTGCCCGTAGCTCCGGCCGATCATCGCCCACGCCGCGGTGAGGTAGACGATCGCGATCGCGATCAACAGCGAGAGCGACGCCCAGATCGAGACGTCATCCCAGGTAAACGTCGTCGGGGACCAGATGAACCGCGCCGCCTGGAACGTCAGCATCAGCACCAGGCCGGTCAGGAAGACGACGATCGCGTCCACCACTCCGGCGGAGATCCTGGTGACGATGCCCGCGGCCCGATGCTCCGGCCCCAGGTACGGCGTCACTGTCACGGAGGGTCCTGTGCTCACTGATGCCGCGGCGGGTCCAGGGCCCTGCGCCGCAGCACCCGGCCGACCAGTTGACCGACCGCGTCGTCGGCCGCCTGGCCCTGGACGCGGACGCCCGCGACGGCCTCGGTGGCCAGCGAACCGGTGGACTCGCGGATGATGCCGGGCAGGTCGATGCCGTCCACCACGCGTTGGGCGATACCGATCAGGTCGATGTGCGACATCGCCGCATCGAAGTTGACCCGCGCGACCACCGGATCGGGGTCCACCCTGGCGACCACGGCAGCGATGTCCAGCCGGTCGACGATGGCCGTCAGGTCGACCTTGGCGACGATGCCGTCGACGTCGAGCCGGCCGGCGATCTCGTCGAGATCCAGCCGGTTGACGATGGATTCGATGTCGACCCGGTCGACCACCGCGGCGATGTCGACGCTGGCGACGATGCCGTCCACATCGATCCGGCCCACGATCTGGTCGAGATCGACCCGGCGCACCGCCGCATCCAGGTCGACCCGGGCGACCGCGGCGTCGAGGTCGACGCGAGCGACCGCAGCATCCAGGTCAACGCCCGCCACGATGCCGTCGATATCGAGGGCGGCGGCCACCCGATTGAGATCGACGTGCTCGATCACGATCTTCGTCAGGTCCAGTTCCGCCAGCGCGGCGTCGACGACCCGTTTGATGATCGGCCGGAGGAGCGCCTGGATGAAGAGATCGAGTGTGCTGCGGGCGTCGCCCCGGTGGGCCTGCGCGCGCAGTTGCAGCCGCCTGCTGCGTGCCGTGGCGCCGGCCAGTCCTGCCTCGACTGCCTGGATCCCGAGCCGCCCGACGGCGCGCAGCGGACCTGTCGCCCACCAGGCGGTGCCGATGACCAGGTCGGCGGCGGCGACCAGGACGTCACCGGCGTCGATGGGTGGCGCCGGACCGATGGCCTTGGCCGTGGGCGGCGAGTCCGTGCCCCGGCTTCCGGAGGGGACAGGCTCGGCCGCCGGGTCAGCGGACGGGGGTGGTGGGTCGGCGCGAACAGGTGGTGCGGCGGCGGACAGTGCGGCGGTACTGCTTGTCGCCGGGGGCAGCTCGGCGATGGGTCCGTTGGGCTCGGTGGATGCGGTGTGCGAGACCGTCACGGAATCGCTGACCACCGCTACCGCGGACGGCACGGGCGCCACCGACACCACGGCGGTGTCCATCACGACCGGCGCGGACACGGGGGTGGTGACGGGTGTGGTGACGGCCGGTGTCATGTCGAGCTCCACCCGGTCGGGTCCCATCGGAGTGACCGTCGTCGGGAGGGCCGACGGCAGGACTTCATCCGTCATGTCGGTCGCTCCCTTCTCCGCCGGGATGCGCCGCTCCGGACGAAGCGGCGCACATCCATCCCTGGAAGATCATCCTCCACGAACGCCGCACCGTGACCCACTGACCGTCACCCACGGACCGTGAGCCGTGGGTCTGGCGCCGACGATGCCACGATGGTCGTGACGTCAAGCGGCCGTCGGCCGTGACGTCTCAGCCATGGTGCCAAGCCGACCTGCGTCGGGCATCATCCCGGACAGGTGAAGCGGCCTGGCGCCACGGTCGCCCGGCATTCCGACATGAACCCGGCTCGATCTCATACGGATGGTGTGATGCGAGCACAGCGGCGGCTCAGCAAGGTGGAGCAGGGTGGGTGTCACGCCGCCGACGATGTCGGTGGGCCGCCAGGTGTCGGGCGACCCGATACTCCAACCCGGAGAGCAAAGGAACAGCAATGGCCATTGGACCCGTGCAACTGATCGCGCTGGGATTCCCGCATCCCGAATTCCACGGTGAGATCATCGAGGAGCTGGAGAAGTTGCGGGCGAGCGACACCGTCCGGGTGATCGACTCGCTGGCCGTCTACAAGGACGACGACGGCGAGCTCGAAATCATGCACCTGAGCAACCTTTCGCGCGACGAGGCCATCGAATTGGGCACCGTGATCGGTGCGCTGATCGGTCTCGGGGTCGAGGGTGAAGAGGGCGCCGAGGCCGGCGCGCTGGCCGGCGCGGAAGCCGGCGCCGAGGGTCTGAACCCACTGGGTGACGTCGAAGGATGGGACGTCCTCGAGGACATCCCGAACGGCTCCGCGGCGGCGCTGATCCTGCTCGAGCACCACTGGGCGGTCGGCCTGCGCGACGCCGTGATGCGCGCCGGTGGGTTCCGGCTCAGCGATGGGTTCATCAGCCCGCTCGATCTGGTTGAGGTCGGCTTGTTCTCCGCGGAGGAAGCCGCTGAACTGCACGCCCTGGAGACCACTTCGGCATCGGCCTGACCGCCCGCCGGCAGTGATCGTTTCCCCGGTTCCACAGGCGATCATCACGATCGGCGTGGACAGTGGGGGGTAACCGCACTTGCACCAGCCGCAGCACGGAGGGAGGTACGTGATGTTCGGAGCACGCCGCGTCGCACGCAGGACCAGCCGCAGGGTCGCCCGCCGCCGCTAATTCACCCGCTGGGTCCAACCATGGTTCGATCCACTCACTGGATCGACCCAGCTTCATGGATCCAACAGCGCCCATCCGCACGAAGTGTCGTTCGTCGGGTGGCGAACTTCGTGACCACCGGGGCTGCCTCCCACCAGGGGCGGCCCCGGATGGCTGCGTGCCAGGCATTTTCCCGACCGTCCGCCCCAGCATTCGCTCTCTGAGGAGCCCTCACCGATGACTTCCGCAGTCAGTACCAACAAGACGTCCGCCCCATCGAACTCGACCGGCAGCGCCCTGGAGACCACCGAAACGGTGCTTGTCACCACCCATGGGAAGACCTCGATCGCCGATGTCGTCGTCGAGAAGATCGCCGGACTCGCTGCCCGGGAGATCACCGGTGTGTACAAGCTCGGTGGCAGCGGCGGCTCCCGCGCGTTCGGCGCCATCCGCGAGAAGATCCCCGGTGGCGGCTCCGGCCTGACCGCGGGTGTCGAGGTCGAGGTCGGCGCCCGGCAGACCGCAGTCGACCTGGACATCGTCGTGGAATACGGCGTGGAGATCGGCGAATTGACCAAGGCCATCCGGCGCAACGTGATCAGCGCGATCGAGCGGATGACGACGCTGGAGGTCACCGAGGTCAACATCGTCGTGCACGACGTGCACGTGCCGAACCAGGACGCCGACGAGCCGGTCGACTCCCGCGTGGAATAGTCCCATCCGACGCGGCGTGATCGCCGGCAGGTTCACCGGCGTGATCGTCGCTGCGAGGGAGGAAGCACACCCATGGCTTCGGATCCTGCCGGATCGTCCGCCGCGGACATCGACACGATCAGCGAGATCGTCGCCTCGTGTGCCGGCGTCGCGTCACTCTCCGGCGCGGCACGGTCCTACCTGCCCGGTCGGACGGTGCCAGGTGTCAGCGTCGACACCGACCGCGTCGACGTGTTCGTGGTGGCTAGGTACGAGGTCCCGCTGACCGACATCACCGAGCAACTGGCCGAGGCGCTGGCCGGGGTGCTGGCCGGCAGGGCTCTGTACGTGCACATCGAGGACATCGTGATGCCGGGCGAACCCGTGCCCGACCCGGCGGGGTGACCGGTGGCGGATGACCCTGCACTCCGCGCCCAGCGGCGAGCCTTCATTCGTGATCACCACCCCGATCGGGGCGGCGACCCCGACGCATTCATCGAGGGTTTGCGTCATCTCGCCGGGTCGGATCGGCCTGCGCGCGCCGTCGATTCGCGGCGGAGCGCGCAGCACCAACCCGGGCGGCGGGGGTTCGAGCAGCAACCGGACGGATCGCACCCGGCCCCGCTCGACGATCCGAACGGTCCGATCGCCCCGGTCTACGGCTACCAGACCCGACGGAGGTCTCCGACCCGGCTGGTCCGCCGCGTGCGAGCCAAGTTGGCCGGCACACCACAGCGGCGGCTGAAATGAGCACCGCGACCCATGAGATCCATCAGTCAGCAACCTCGTCAGCACCGATCCACCGACTCACCAGCATTGCGGCAGCACTGTTCGCCGCTGATCCCAGCAGTCACTTCAGTACTTCTCTCACGGACGGGCGCACACCATGAACAAAGGCATTGCCATCTCGGTCGGTATGGCCGCCGGCATCGCACTCGGGTTCGCCGGCGCGTTCGGCGGATTCAACGCCTTCATCATCGTGCTCATCATGGCGCTGGTCGGCGCTGTTGTCGGCGCCGTCGTCGGCGCCGTGATCGACGGACGGATCAACGTCACCGATTACGTCAGTGGCCGGTCCAACGGCCGCACCGACCGTTGACGGGCGACGACCTCGTGGCAGCCGGATTCCCCAGCGGAGTGCCCAGCGATCCGGCGGAACGCGGCTGGACCAGCATCACCGACCGGGTGGTGGAGAAGACCGCGGCGCAGGCGGCCTTGGAGGTCGACCACGTCCACGGCATTTCCCGGCAACGGATCTCCCGTGCCCTGCGCAGCGGCGAGAGCGTCGACGCCCGCGCGGCGATCGACAGTGGCATGGCCCAGTTGCGGGTGGAGATCGAGGTCGACTACCCCGCTCCGGTGCGGGAGATCACCCGGCAGGTTCGGCGACATGTCGGTGACCGGGTGACCCGGCTCTGCGGTCTGACCGTCACCGATGTCGACATCACCGTCGCAGCGCTCCGCATGGAGACTGTGCAGGTCAGGCGGGTGCTGTGAGTTCCCAGGTGTCCCGTTCGGCAGCAGCGCCTTCCCCCGCCGGTCCGAACGCGACGCAGCCGCGCATGGCCCCGTACCCGCCACCGCAGTTGCCGCGCGGCCGGCGGACGGTGTCCGCGGTGATCGTCGCCGTCCTGCTGCTGGCGCTCGGCGCCCTGGTGGCCTGGCAGGCCATCCTCGTGCAGTCCGGCCGGCAGCCCTACGGCCTGAATGGATCCGACATCGCGGACCGTCTGCGTCAGACACCGTGGACGGACACCGGGGTGATCGTCGCGGCCGCGGTGGCCATCGCCCTGGGTCTGCTGCTGCTGGCGCTGGCCGTGCTGCCATCCCGACGGCGCTACCTGCAACTGCGGGAGAGCGATCCGGTGCTGGTCACCGGGATCACCCCGGCAAACCTGCGCCGCGCGCTGTCCGGTGCGGCGCAGCGCGTCAACGGCATCAACGCCGCCGAGACCCAGCTGAACCGCAGCACGGCGACCACCGTGATCACCAGTTCGCTGAGCATGACCGAGCGGCTGCCCGGTGCGGCCCAGGATGCCATCACGACGCGCCTGCAGCAGTTGGATCCGGTGGTGCCCATCGCGGTGCGGGTGCGGCTGAGCGGCAGGGGCCGGCGATGAGCTCACGAACCGCTCGGGGCAACCGCATCGGGCTGGGCGTTGTCGGCCTGGTGCTGCTGGCCGCCGGCGGGTACACCCTGGCCCGATCGCTGGGCGCGTTCGGGCGACAGCAGGCAGATGCGCCGGTGTACGCCGAACGCACCGCCAGCTGGATCGATGCGCAGCAGCCGTGGATCTGGATCGCGCTGGCGGCCTTCGGGGTCATCGTGGCGCTGCTGGCGCTGCGCTGGCTGCTGGTCCAACTGCGTACCGAACGCCTGGGCCGGATCGCGATGGAGACCGGGTCGGATGCGGACCTCGGCACAGATCTGGCGATCGGTCGGCACACCGACCCGGCCGACGGTGACGGTGCCACGATGGGCCGCACCACGTTGCCCACCAGCGCCCTCACCGCGGCGATCGGGCGGGAAATCGACGGCTACCCGGGCGTGCGCGCAGTCACGGTGCACGCCGCAGGCCGGCCCGACCGACCGGAGCTGCGGCTGGAGGTCACCATCGATTCCGACGCCGACCCCGCACGCATCCGGCACCGCATCGTCGACGAGGCCATCGCGCACGCCAAGGCGGCGTTGGACACCCAGTTCCTGCCCACCCAGCTGCTGCTGGCCGTCAACCGCCCGCCGCGGAACGTCCGCACCTACATCTGACCGGGCCGGACACGACGCGTTCGGACCCTGGGGAGGACCTCGGGGGCGCATCGGGGTGGCGGGCCAGATCCCCTGCTGGCACTAGCATCCAGTGATGACGGTTGAGCCCCGGGCGGGGGTGGCTGGCAAGGCGGCCCAGGCGCGCGAGACCGCCGCGCACTACGCCGAGCTGCTGGAAAACACGGTGCTCGGCCGGTTGTGGTCCCGGCTGCTCGAGGTCGAGTTCGTGGACCGGTCGGTCGCGCTGGCCGCCAAGGCGTTCGTCTCGTTGTTCCCGCTGCTGATCCTGATCGCCGCGCTGACCCCGACCAGCGTGCGCGAACAGATCGTGGCGATCCTCGCCGATCGACTCGGGCTGAGCGGTACGTCGTTCGACGCCATCCGCGAGTCCTTCGCGACACCGGATGCCACCAAGGCGGCCACCGGGATCATCGGCGCAACCTTGACGGTGGCCTTCGCGGTGTCCTTCACCACGGCGCTGCAGCGGCTGTACCTCCGGGCGTGGCGGCGGCCACCCGGCGGCGGGCTGAAGAACAAGGGCCGCGGGATGATCTGGATCGGCGGCCTGTCGGCCCTGCTGATCATCCTGTCCTCGGTGCGCACCGTGGTGCACGGGCCGACCGGCCCGGTGCTGACCTGGATCCTGGGCGTGGCGGGGGGCTCCGCGCTCTGGTGGTGGACCGCCAGGCTGATGGTGCGCGGCGAGATCCGCTGGCGGGCACTGCTACCGACAGCGGTGCTCACCGGCATCGGGTCGTCCATCTACACCATGGCCGCCGCGATCTGGATGCCTGCGCATGTGGCGAACGAGTACGAGCAGTTCGGCACCTTCGGCATCGCGCTTGCCTTCGTCACCTGGCTGACCGGTCTGGCCTTCGTCCTGGTCTTCGCCGCCGTGCTGGGCCCGGCGTTCGCCGACGGCGACGATGCCATCGGGCGGTGGATGCGATCTGGTCAGCCCACGGCCGTCGAGCCGGGATCGCTGCCGGCGCTGCCCGGTCCGAGTCGGCCGATGCGGCTGTCGGACGCCTTCGGCCGCGGCGCGGGTGGTTCCGGGGTGAGCCTGTCCGAGCCGGTGGCGCCGGTCCCGCCCGGCGTCGACGGCGCGGACGGTCAGGACGGTCGGCGGAACGGCAGCGGCCCGACGGGTTCCACGCCACCCGGTTCCCCGTCCGACCCAGTTCCACGTCAACCGGTTCCGCGTCAGCCGGTTCCACGCCGAGCGACCCGGCGCCCACCGGCTCCGGGCCGAACGATCCCTGAAGACCGGCACGCGAGGCCGAGCCTCTCCGGGGCATCAGGCCCGCGCTGGAGCGGTCTCCGACGAGCGGATGACAGCAACGAGCGCGGCGGCCGCCCATACCGCAACGTAGGCCGGGACGGCCGCGACCGGAGCCCGCTGGGCCAGCACGGCGCCCAGCAACGGCGCGGTGCCGCCGATCACCGCGGCCGCGACGCCGTAGGCCCAACCGAGACCGGTGGCCCTGACGGCGGCGGTGAACTGCTCGGCCAGGTACGACGGCAGCACGAACGCCGAGACGATGACGCCGATCACGACGTTCCCGATCAGCAGCGCGGTCCCGGACCCGCTGACCGCCCACAGGTAGAGCGGGATGCCCGCGACGACCAGGGCCGAACACGCACCGATCAACACCGGGCGGCGGCCGACCCGATCGGACAGCCGGCCGAAGACGGGCGCGGAGATCGCCGTCGCCAGCAGCCCGATCATCGCGCAGGCCAGCGACACGGCCAGCGAACCGTGGCCCGCGGTGGTCACGTAGCTCGGCACGAAGACGAACCAGATGTTGAACGCGGCGCTGTACGCCGCGGCCAGCAGGAAGCACCGCCTGATCGTCGGCAGGTGCTCACGGAGCACCGCAACCGGCCGGACCCGCGGGCGAACCGCGGCGGCACCGGAACCAGCGCCGCGGCCGGACAGGAAGTCAGGCGTCTCGGCGACCCTGGTCCGCAGGTACAGACCAACCAGACCCAGTGGAATCGCCAACAGGAACGGCACCCGCCACGCCCAGGCGTGCAGCGCATCGCTGCCGACCAGCGCGGCCACCGCGGCGGTGGTGCCCAGACCGACGGCGAGTCCGACCGCCACCGTGCTCAGGTACCAGCCACCCAGCCGGCCGCGTCGGGGGGCCGGGCTGAACTCGGTGAGATAGGCGACGGACACCCCGAGTTCGCCGCCGACCGAGAATGCCTGCGCCGCACGCAGCGCGAGCAGGCAGACCGGCGCCAGAATCCCGATGGCCGACCACGGCGGCAACAGGCCGATGGCGGCCGTCGCGGCGGCCATCATCAGGATCATCGCGGCCAGCGTGCGGCGTCGGCCCACCCGATCCGCCCTGGCACCGGCAAGCAGTGAGCCCAGCGGGCGGAACAAACAGGACGTCGCGAACACCGCGAAGATCGTGGTGATGCCGGCCCAGCCGCCCGGTGCCAGCACCACGGCCAGCACGGTCGCCGAGCCGCTGTAGATCGCGTAGTCGTACCACTCGACGACGTTGCCGGCACAGGCCGCGAGCACTGCGCGCCGGTCGCCGGTGGGAGGACGCGGGGTACGCGGTGGGACCGGCAGCGGCCCAGCAGGATGTGTCGTGGTATCCATCGGGCTCCATCAGGAACGGCCAAGGACCATCGGTCGGCCGGGGCCGGGAACCTGCTGGCTCAGCCCGCCGTCACGCACCGAATTGCCTGGACCTCGCGGTCGTCTCTGGCGACGATCTTAGCCAGCAGTGACAGCAGCGCCGACTCGTCGCAATCCTGCAGCCACAGAACGGTCTCGCCGGGCCGCTCGTCGATGTCCAGATCGGCGAGCATGGACCTCAGCTGCGGGCCCAACACGCCCAGGACGACGAACTCGAAGGTCTCACTCGCCATCGCGACTCACCCCGGTTGCCCGCTGGCTCAGCTCGTCCGGCGCAGGAACCCGCCGCACCTCGAGCAGTTCGAGCCCGAGCCCGTGCAGTCGGGTCAGGATCCCGTGCAATGCGGCCTGATCGGGGACGTATCCGCGCAACACGGTTTCCGCGGGCTCGACCGTTGCGCGCAGGTTCTCGACCTCGTCGAGCTCCTCCGGCGGGACGTGCCCCCGGACGCGAATCTCGTATGACCGCGCTGCCACGTGTGCGTCCTCCATCCAGCCCGAGAGGCCCAGCTTCGCCGCTGGGCCGGTCCCGGCGCATCACCCTGATCGGATATGCATGCCGCTCCCCTATCGACTACCCCATCCGACATTCACCCAATCGGCGCTCGTTGGTCATTGTCAGGCTTTACAGTTGGTAGCCGGGGCCGAAAGAAGTCCCAGCACGACGGCAGCGACTCGGAGGTCAGGTGGGCAGCCCAACCGGCGGCCACGCGGGGTGGGGGCTGCTCGGCACCAAGGTCGTGCCGCCGACAATTCCTCGCGGCTACCTGCGACGCCGCCGCCTGGAGAAGCTGCTGGACGCGGGCACGAGTGGGCCGCTGACCCTGGTCAGCGCCGGCCCCGGGTGGGGCAAGACCCTGGTGGTGGCGTCCTGGGTTCGTCATCGGCAGATGGCCAACCAAGAGTCGGCCCACCATGACCCCGGCCAGCCAGAGGCCACGGACGCCGCCGGAGAACCCGGTCGCGCCGTTGATCAGCTCGCCCAGGCGGCATGGCTTGCGCTGGACGTCGACGACAACGAACTCCGCATCTTCTGGACGGGAGTGTTGACGGCCCTCCGTCAGGCCGGCGCGGTACCCCCGGACAGCGAACTGGCCGCCCTCGCGCTCGAACCAGGGTTGACAGCGAAGGGGCTGCAGCGGTTGCGGGATGGCCTCGCGCGCCTTCGGCCAGGAACCGTGCTGGTTCTCGACGATCTGCACGTCGTGCACAACCCGGAGGTGCTGGAGTCGATCGCGGTACTGCTGCGGCACGAATTCCCGCTCCGCCTGGTGCTGATCAGCCGGACCGACCCGGTGCTGCCCTTGCACCGGTTGCGGGTGAACGGCGGCCTGCAGGAGATTCGCGCGCAGGACCTGGCCTTCGACGAGGACGAAGCCAGTGCGTTCCTGCGGCTGGGCGGGCAACTGGTGGACGCCGAGGATGTCGCTCGACTGGTCGAGCGAACGGAGGGTTGGGCCGCGGGACTGCGGCTGGCCGGGATGTACCTGTCCCGCCACGACGCGCCGGGACGGGCGGACCAATTCGCCGGTGACGACCGTGCGGTCGCCGAGTACCTGCTCGGCGAGGTGTTCGGCAGTCAACCGGCCGACATGCGCGCGTTCCTGCTACGCACCAGCATCACCGACCGGATCTGCGGCGAACTGGCGGACGTGCTGACCGCCGACCCCGCCGATCCTGTCGCCGATCCTTCCGACGTAACTTCCGCCGACCCTGCGGGGAGCCCGCACCCCCGGGTGGTGGCAGGCAGTCCGCCGCCCGGCCGCGGCACCGGACAGGCGCATGGCCAGCGCCGGCTGGAGGCGCTGGAGCAGGCGAACACGTTCATCACCTCGGTCGGGCCGCGGCGGCAGTGGTACCGCTACCACCCGTTGTTGCGGGAGGCACTCGAGCACCAGCTGCTGGTGGAGGATCCGGAGCTGCACCGGGCGTTGCACCGTCGGGCAGCGATCTGGCTGACCGCACACGGCGCACCGGTCACGGGCTTGCGGCATGCGGCCGCCGCGCAGGACTGGGTGCTGTTGGGCGAGCTGTTCGTCACCACCGCCGGACCCCGCATCCTGTCGGTGGAACGACGCGCGATCAACGAGACGCTCGCCCTGATCCCCGAGTCGGAGTTGGCCCGCACTGCCGCATTGCAGGGGTGTGCGGCGGCGCGACTCGAATACTCCGGCCGTTACGTGGACATCGCCCCGGTGCTGAGCCGGG
This sequence comes from uncultured Actinomycetota bacterium, assembly GCA_963709895.1. GTDB lineage: Bacteria > Actinomycetota > Actinomycetes > Mycobacteriales > Nakamurellaceae > Nakamurella. The sequence continues at coordinate 296,990 of CAVPYD010000040.1, forward strand.
CCCGCCGAATGCTGGCGCAGCAACCATCGACGGGGGCGGCCGAGACCGCGCTCATCGACCTGTGGGGGACCGCGGTCGGGCGGGCAATTGGTGACATGTCGTTGGTGCTCAACTCCTGCGACTCAGTCCTCGAAGTGCTCGACACCATGGATTCGACGTTCCCGGCCGCCGAGGAGTACGGGGCGATCGCGGCCATCAATCGGAGTGTGGCGCAGGTCTGGACCGGCGACCTCGCCGGCGCGTCCACCGACCTCGGTCCGGCGATCGCCCGCTGCCTGCGGGTCGACCTGGACGCCCCACGGTTGAACGGACTGGGCTATCTGGCCCTTGCCACCGTGCTGGCGGGGCGACCGGCCGAGGCCTCGGCGGTCGCCGACGAAGCACGCGCGCTCGCCGAGGAACGGGGGTGGACGTCGCTGAACCAGTCGGCGATCGGTGATCTGGCCAGGGCACTGGTGGCGCTGACCCAGGGCAAACCAGCGGACGCCGAACGGTTGCTGGTGCAGGCTTCCGCCGCGACCAATGAACTTCTGGTGCAGGTCGCGATCCGCATCGTGCACAGCCTGCTGAACACGTCCAGCGGCCGTCCGCATGCCGCCGTCAGGTACGCCCGCTCCGCCAGCGACATGACCGCGGGCCGCACCGTCCCCGCCTTCGTCGCGGAATGGCTGACGCTGGCGGAGGCCAAGGCCGTCCTGGGCGCGGGTGATCCGAGGGCTGCGCTGCACCTGCTGGGTGGACTTGGAACCGCGCACCGCTGGTGGGGCGTGCAGTATGCGGTGTGCTCGGCGCGTGCGTGGCTGGCCCTGTCCGACCTGCCGAGGGCGGAACGGGCCCTGTCGACGACCAGCGCCGCCGCCGAGGACCCGACCAATCCCGTTGCCGCGGTTGAAGTGTGGGTCGCCAGAGCGGTGCTCGCCGAACGGCTGCACGACGAGCGCGGAGCCATGGACGCCATCACCCGCGCCGTCCGCATTGCCGCACCGGACGGCATCGCCCGCCCGTTCCTGTTCTTCGACCGGGACAGGATCCCGCGGGTGCTGGGCCGGTTGTCCGGGTTGACTGCCGCCGAGGAACGGTTCGTCACTGAACTCGATTCCGCGGGCCTGCGACCAGCAACCGGCGACACCGGTGATGGGATGTCCGGGCGCTCGCTGACCGAGGCTACACCGCTGGCCGAACCGCTGACTGAGCGCGAACTGGCTGTACTGCAACTACTTCCGAGCATGCAGAGCAACCTGGAGATCGCCGAGGAGATGTTCGTCTCGGTGAACACGGTCAAGGTGCACCTCAAGACGCTCTACCGCAAGCTCGACGTGCCCAACCGGCGCAGCGCCGTGCGTCGCAGCCGGACCCTCGGGTTGATCCCTTAGCGCACCGGAGATCCCTGCCCCGGCCGGCGGAGCCCGTCGTCAGGCGATCCGGACCGGCACCGATGTCGGCGGTAGGTAACCGAGCGCGCAGGCTCGCTCCACCGCTTCATGACGGGACGCCGCGCCCAGCTTCCGGTACGTGGACAGCGCCTGGGTCTTGACCGTATGCCGGGAGACGAACAGCATCGCGCCCATCTCCGGGAACGACAGATGCGTGGGCAGCAGCCGCAGGATGCGCAACTCGGCGACCGTGAACGGGGTCAGCCCGTATGTGGAGTCCGCCGGCAGATGCGACAGGGTCTGTTCGGCCTGCTGCAGACCGGCCGACAGCTGCTGCGGCATGCTGCGTTCGCCGACCAACTGGCGAGCCTGGCAGGTCAGCCTGCGTGCCGCGGCGGCGTCACCGAGCAGCAGGCTGGTGTGGGCCTGCAGCACGCGGACCTGGATCTGGATCCACGGGGCCAGCCCGGCGACGGCGCCGGTGAGCCGGCGAGCCCGCGTCAGGGAGTGCGCCGCCTCGGTGGATTCGCCGCGCCGTGCCTGCACCAACGCCACCATGCTGACGGCGTACGCGGACGTCGGGAGATCCTGCAACTGGTGTGCCGTCAGCAGGTCCTGCGCGCGCAGCACCAGGTCTTCCGACTCGCGCCACAGACCCCGATCGAAGGCCAGGGCACCAAGCCCGGCCAGGCAATCGATCCGAGCGGCGTGATCACCCAGGCCGGCGGCCAGCTCCTCCGTCTCCCTGAGCCGGGTCAACGCCCGACCGGAGTGGCCGGACAGCGCCAGCGCCAATCCGGACAGCGCGCCGGCGGCGGGGCGCCAGGAGCTGTCGGGCGGGAGAGCTTCGTACGCGTCGGAGCACAGCTGGAGGGCCTCGTCCATCCCGCCGATTCCGCGCCAGGCAGCCAGTAGCTGCACCGCGCCGCGGTAGTCCGCGCCCCGATCGGTCAGCGCCATGTTGGTCGGGAGAATCAACGGACCCGATCGTCGGCGCGGTGCGCAGTGGCGCACCCGCTCCGTCCCATGCCGGTGCGGCGTCCGCCGCGCGCGCCAGGGCTTGCCAGCGCGCCATCGCTTCCTGGTCACCGGTGACCAGGGACACCCACGCCGATGCCACCACCAACCGCGGTGACCGGCCGACCTGTTCGTCGGTCAGTCCGGTCAACCACCGCCGCACCCGATCCGGACCACCATCGGCCAGGGCCCGGTGCAGGTGGGCCCAGACCAGGTCGCCGACCGTGCGGACGTCACCGGCCAGCCGGGCATGCCGGATCGCGGCGTCGACCTCGCCGCGCTCCGCGAACCACCGGTGGGCCCGGTCGTGCAGCACCGCGATCATCGGCGACTCGCGGTGCTCCAACTCCGCGAGCAGTGCTTGCCGCAGCAACGGGTGGTACCGGTACTGCTGGTCCTGACTGTCCATCGCGATGATCGGCAGGGCACCGTCGCGCAGGTCCCGCAGCACCATCCCGGATCCGGTGGTGTCGCCGACCGCGTCGCACAACGGGCCGGACAGTTCGGCGAGGATCGAGGTGCGGGTGAGGAATCGCAGGGTGGGCTCGTCGATCCCGGACAGCACCTCGGTCCGCAGGTAGTCCGTCACCAGGCGATCGCGGCCGGCCGCGGTCAGCCGGGTGCGATCGGGAAGTCCCCGGGCGGCGACGCCGGCGAGCGCCAGCACCGCCGGCCACCCTTCGCAGACCTCGACCAGCGCCTGGGTGGCTTTCGCCGACGCCAGGTTCCACCCCGCGGCGGCCAACGCAGCCAACGCCTCATCGGCATCGAAAGCCATTTCCGGGGCGGTGATCTCGAGAACGCGGTGAGCGGCACGCAGCCGGCTCAGCCCGACCGGGACGGCGCCCCGCGCGGAGATCACCAGCTGCGATCCCGCGGGCACACCGGCGCACAGGGCGTCGACCACCCGACGCGCTCCGGGGTCGGTGACCAACTGGGCATCGTCCAGGACCAGCACGAACGGCGTCGGCGCGGCGGACAGCGGATCGTCAGACGATCCAGGCGGTCCGGAGGCCGCGGGAGGCAGGGCTGCCCCGTCCGTCGACCGCCGGCGCAACGCGGCGATCGCCTCGTCCAGGTCGCGGCGCAGCTGCTGAGTGTCGTTGTGGGTGTCGTCGACGGTCAACCAGGCGAACGGGCGCTGGTCGGCGGCGGCCCACTGGGCGAGCACCGTCGACTTGCCGTACCCGGCCGGCGCGTTGAGCACGACGACCGGGAACACCGCCGAACCCACCAGCTGATCGATCAGGGCGGACCGCCGCACCATGCCGTCCATGGGGGCCGGGGGGGTGAACCGGGACGGCGCCGGCCAGGGGTCGAGCGCTGCGACCCGGCACACCACCGTGTCCGTATCGCTCCCGGCCAGGATGGCGGCTGTCGGCGCGGGGGCGGTCGCGATACCCCCGGAGGGTGCCGTCACCGCGGAAGTCGGTGCCGCCGGAGGTACTGCAGTGGGTGCAGCAGCGACCGTTGCTGACGGGCTGACCGTTCTGGTCGTCCTGCTTGCCCGGGAGGCACCGAGAACCGGCATGGCTGTCCTTTCGCCGACTGCGTCGACTCGGACGATGCCACCGCACGGATGCGGTCGCCTCACCCGCCGCGGGTAGTCCGCAGCGGGTGAGGTTCTGACAGCAGACGGTGATCGACAGCGATCAGAAGGCGAGTGACCGGAACAGGAACAGCCAGGATCGGGCACCGGGCGACACGCCAGGATCCGGCCCTCAGATCCCAGTGACCGCCTCCAGCCGCCCGGAGGCGATGGCCGCGGTGAACTCCTCGTAGTCCTTCTCGTTCTGGTCGGCGTACCGCTCGGAGAAATCGGTGATCGCCAGGTCGAAGCTGTCGTCCTGGCCGAGATACTCGGCCAGTGCCACCGAGTCCCCGGTGCGGGCGTGCGCGCGGGCCAGCGTCCAACCGCACAGCGTGCCGTAGAAGCCGAGCACGACGGCCGACATCCCCTCGACGACCGCGGACGCCTTCATGTCGCGCAACTGCCGCCAGTAGAAATAGCGATCCTCCTGAACGCCCTTCGTCCAGCCCAGATAGATGTCGCTGGCCGCCTGCATCGCCCGCTGGCCCTGCACGACCCGCTCCCCTGGGTTGTGGTAGCGACTCTTCGGCAGGTGGTCCTCGAGCACCGACCGGGTGGCCTCCTTCACCTGCAGGAACAACGGGTCCTGCTCGTCACGACCCTGCAGCAGTGCGATGAATCCGCGGGTGCCGACGCTGCCGACACCGACCACCTTGCGGGCGACGTCGATGATCTCGAACCGTTCGAGTAGATGCCTGCGGTCGTCCTGCAGCGTCGAGCGGTACTCGCGGAACTGCTCGCGGATGATGTGCTCGATCTGGTCGGCCGACAGGTTGTTGGCCTGACCGATATCGCGGAGCGGCACCACCACGGGCGGCTGGCTCTTGATCCGGTAATGGCCGTCGACCACCTCTCCGAGTTTCGACAGGGCCTGCAGGCTGTCCCGGGTGTGCGCCTTCTGCAGCGCCTTGTCGGCCCGCTGCGCGGCCTTGACGGTCGCCGCCTCCTCGGCCGAGATTCCCTTGCTGGACTTGCCTTTCGCGTCCTTGCCCTTTGCTCCCTTGGCGGTCTTCCCGCCCTTGGCCGGCTTGGCGCCGGGGCCGAAGGCTGCGGTGATCTTGGCCAGCCCCGCCCGCAGGTCGTCCTCGGACATGTGCGTGTACCACAGGTCCATGGTGCGCATCTCGGCGAACTCGGCCATCGCCTCGCGGTAGGACCGGACGGCAGAGAGGGTGGCCGCCCTGGCTTCGGCCGGCGTCAGCCCGTTGTTCCTGGCGGCGATGGTGAAGCTCGCGGCCATCCGCTTGACGTCCCACTCGAACGGTCCAGGCAGGGTTTCGTCGAAGTCGTTGAGGTCGAACATCAGCTTCCGCTCGGGTGAGGCGAACGCGCCGAAGTTGGACAGGTGCGCGTCACCGCAGAGCTGGACGTCCAACCCCGCGACCGGCGTGCCGGCCAGGTCGTGGGCCATGATCTTCGCGGCGCCGCGGTAGAAGGTGAAGGGCGAGACCGCCATTCTGCCGTGCCGCACCGGCACCAGATCCTGTTCCCTGGTGACGTTCTGCGCCTCCAGCAGGGCGACCGGATCCGCACGGTCGGCCGCCGGCACCCATCCGGAGTGGTTGGACGGTGGCGTCGCGATCCGGGCGTCGGCGCCCTTGGCGCGACGGTCGGCAACGCTGGGATGGGCGATGGTCTTCGCGGCCATGCTGCAGCTCCTCGGGGGTGACGTGACCGCATCGACCCTGGTGGACATCGGCGGCCTGCGGACCATCAGACCCCGCCCCGCGTGCGCACGGCATCGCCCCATCGGGACGAACCACGCACGCTTCATCCATCAGGGTTGATGCGCTGACCTGCGGCAGTCGATGGGATCGGTGGGCCGGGTGACCACTGAGGCTGCCCGCAGCTCACGCTATGGGCGTCAGCCCTGAATAGGCCCGTTCCAGCACCGGAGGACCACCATGACCCAGGCCGCCACGGTCAACCCCTTCGCGGTTCTGCGGACCCGGCAGTATGTGGTGCTGCTCGTCTTCGCGGCGATCATGGGTGTGCCGATCGCACTGGTGGCTGCGGGATTCCTGTGGCTGGTCAACTCGCTCCAGGCCTGGGTCTACACCGACCTGCCGTCCGGGCTCGGCTTCGCCGAGCCGCCCGCCTGGTGGCCGATCCCGCCGCTGGTGATCGCCGGCCTGCTGGTCGGGGTGATCATCAAGTACTTCCCGGGTGCGGGCGGTCACTCCCCCGCCGACGGCTTCCACGCCGGTGGGGTCGCGTCCGGCTCCGAGCTCCCCGGGATCCTGCTGGCCGCGCTGGCATCGCTCGGTCTCGGTGCGGTGATCGGTCCGGAGGCGCCGCTGATCGCGCTCGGCGGCGGGATCGCGGTACTGGTAGTCCGGCTGGTGAAGAAGGACGCGCCGCAGCAGGCGATCATGGTGATCGGCGCCGCCGGCAGTTTCGCGGCGATCAGCGCGTTGTTGGGCTCCCCGCTGCTGGGCGCGTTCCTGCTGTTGGAGGCCATCGGCCTGTCCGGCGCGATCGGGACCGTGGTGCTGATGCCGGGCCTGCTCGCCTCCGGCATCGGCGCGCTCGTCTTCATCGGCATCGATTCGGTCGTCGGGCTGGGCGCGGTGTCGCTGGCGATCCCCGGGCTTCCGACCTTCGATGCACCGGACGGCGTTGACTTCCTGTGGGCCATCGTCATCGGCATTGCCGCCGCAGTGATCGGAACGGCGATCCGCCGGTTGGGCCTTGCGGTGCGGCCGCTGCTGCAACGCAACCTGGTGGTGCTCACCCCGGTGGCGGGCCTGGTCATCGCCGGCCTTGCCATCCTGTACTCGCAGAGCACCGGCCATTCCACGGCTGACGTGCTGTTCTCCGGCGAGAACGACCTCCCGGTGCTGATCGCCAACCACGCCGAATACACCTGGGGGGCGCTGGCGCTGCTGCTGGTGTGCAAGGGGCTGGGGTACGGCGTTTCGCTGGCCGGGTTCCGCGGCGGTCCGGTGTTCCCGTCGATGTTCGTCGGCGCCACCATCGGCCTGCTGCTGTCCACCGTTGCCAACGTCGCGCTGGTTCCCGCGGTGGCGATGGGCATCGGTGCGATGTGTGCCTGCATGCTCCGGTTGCCGTTCACCTCGGTACTGCTGGCCACCCTGCTGCTCGGTGCGGACGGGCTCGCGACCATGCCGGTCGTCATCGTGGCGGTGGTGGTCAGCTACATGCTCTCCATCTGGCTGGCCCCGCCGCCGGATCCGACCGCCACCGCGGTGCCGGTGCCTCCGGGGACCGCGTCGAACGGGTAGCCCGACCGCTGAACCCGCGCCGGACCTCAGGTGGCGTCGCCGAAGTCCTGAGCGGACGGCCGCGGCAGCGGTTCGGCCTGCGGGACCGAGCTGGGGGTGGGCTTGGGGATCGGGCCAGCCGCGGCCACCGGCTGCACCCCGCCGGCCGCGCCCACCCCATCGGGCATCGGCGAGGCCTCGTCGTCGGACAGCTCGCTCAGCCCGTCGGCGGCCAGTCGCTTGGCCTTGCGCTTGTCATGCACCTTGGTGACCTGCACCGACACCTCGTACAGCAGGCACAGCGCGAGTGCCAGCGCGCCCATGGTGATCGGGTCGTTGCCCGGCACCACGAGCCCGGCGAAGACGACCATCCCGAAGATCGAATACCGCCGCCATTTGGCCAGCTTCGCGCCGGAGATCATCCCGATCTGGTTGAGCATGATCAGCAGCAGCGGCAGCTCGAAGGACACCCCGAAGATGATCAGCATGGCGATCAGGAAGGAGAAGTAGCTGTCCGGCGACAGCGCGGCGATGGTCGCGTCACCGCCGAAGCCGAGCAGGACGGTCAGACCCTCCCGGATGACCACGTAGGCGAGGACCGCGCCGAGGGCGAACAGCACCCCGCCACAGCTGACGAAGATGACCGCGTACTTGCGTTCCTTGGAGTACAGGGCCGGGGTGACGAACGCCCACAGCTGGTAGAGCCACACCGGGCTGGCCAGCACGACACCCGCGATCAGCGCGGACTTCAACTGCAGTTCCAGTGCCGAGAACGGACCGGTGGCCAGCAGTTTGCAGCCGTCACCGGTGCCCAGCTGTACCCGCTCGGTCGGCGGCACCGCGCAGTACGGGCCGGTCAGGATTTCCGAGAGGCTGGGCAACCCGATCGCCGGGATGCCGTGGCCGAACCAGATGAAGCCGATGACGGTGCCGATGAAGATGCCGAGCACCGCGAAGAACAGCCGCCGCCGGAGCTCGTACAGGTGCTCCATCAACGACATCGTGCCGTCCGGGGACTTCTCCTCCTTCTTGCGGCGCAAGCGGGGAATCCGCAATGGCACGGCGTCGCTCCTCGGCTGATCGTCTCGGGCTTGTTACCGGGTGTTCGTGCTGGGTGTCGTATGGTAGTCGTCTGGGTGTTGGTTCGGTGTCGGTACTGGGCGTTCGGTCGGTGATTCGTGACTGTTCGGCTCGGTGACTGCTCGACGCGGCGACCGGGCCAGGGCTGGATTGCCGGTGGCGTCCGGTCTGTCCATTGTCGCTGAACGGTCCCCCGCGGCACCGTTCTCGGCCCGATCCTACGCAACCCGGCGTTCCGCGGCCCTTGTCCGATCGGCACCGTTCGGGGCACGGGTCGGTGCAGTCGCTGCGAGTCGGGCCTGGTCAGGTCCCGGTCCCGGTCCGCGCCGCGGCGGCCACCGCCTCCGCCGGGTAACCGGTCAGCGCCTCCGCGGCGCGGCGGGCGACAAGCGCGGCCAGTTCCGGCGCGTCCTCGATGACGGCGTCGCCGCCGAGGGACAGCACCAACCGGGCCAACCACTCGTCATCGGGCGGCGCGCATTCGCACCCGAAGGCCGCCGGGTGGGTCGGCGACCTCCACGCTCTCCTCCATCGGGTAGTACTCGGCGACCCAGCGGGCACCGCGGGACAGCCGCAGGGTGACCGGCGGGATCTGCAGGTCGGGATGGAAGATCCGGTCGGGGACCTCGGAGTCGACCCAGAGGGTGGGCTGCGCGGGTTCGTCCAGGATGCGCACCTCCTCGATCCGGTCCACCCGGAAGTGCCGGATGGATCCGGCCAGGTTGCAGTAGGCCTCCAGGTAGGCGTGCCCGTCGGTGACCAGCAGCCGGAGCGGGTCCACCGTGCGCTCGGTGACCGCGTCCCGCGACGCGGTGTAGTAGCGGATCCACAAGCGGCGGGAGGTGTCCAGCGCCTCGCGGACCGCACCGAGCGCGGGAGCGGGGTCGGCGGCCGCGACCCGTACCGCTTCCGCGGGCCCGGAGTGGGCGGCACTGGCCTGCTCCAACTTGGCCAGCGCGGAGTGCACCGCCTCGGCGTCGACCAGGCCGGGCAGTTCGGCGAGCGCGCGCAACGCGATGGTGAGCGCGAACGCCTCGTCACCGGTCAGCCGTACCGGCCGCTCGATGCCGGCGTCGAAGGCGATCGCCACGGTGCCGCCGTCGTCGTCGAGTACAACGTCGATGAGGTCGTCGGGGTAGTAGCCGGGCAGGCCGCAGACCATCAGCAGGTTGAGGTCGGCGCTGATCTGGTCGGTGCTGACCCCGAACTCGCCGGCCAGCTCGGCAATGGCGACGCCGGGTCGGCGCGAGATGTAGGGCACCAGGGCCAGCATCCGGGCCAGCCGGTCGGTGGCGGTTTCGCTCACGACGGCCACCCCCGACCCGCGGGGTTTGGTTCCGCCGTTCGCTCCGGCCCGGCGCTGTGGTCCTGTTCGACGCTCCGGACGGGCTCGGCGTCTTGAACGAAATGGGCGGTCTGGACTTCCTGGGGTTCGTGGGCGGCGGGATCGCGCCCCGGGGACGAATCGAGTCGGGGCTCGCCGTCCTGCCGTGGCATCGGATCCGCCGCGCCGGATGTCCCGGCCAGCGCCTGCCGGGTGCCGGTCAGCAATCGGATCACCGCGGTGACCAGGTCGGCCGGTTCCTCGGCCACCGCGTCGGGACCCTGCTCGGCGATCCGGCGGGCGGTGTCCCACAGGCCGCCCAGCGGGATCGTCACCCGGTCCCAGCCGGGTGCGTCCGGGTAGTCGACCGAGCTGATGGCGGTCCGGCGCAGACCCGCGCCGCGCCCGGCGCGCATCCGGACGGTGGCCGTGCGGTCGGCGGGTCGCTCCACGCTGCCGGCGACCTCAGCGAGCAGATCGATCCCGGCCGGCGGTCGCACCGTGCCCGGCCGACCGACCGTCCTGACCTGACCGTCGATCCGGGACAACCGGAAGGTCCGCTGCTCGCCGCGCTGGTCGTCGTGGCCGACCAGGTACCAGCGGCCGCGGAAGGACACCAGACCCCAGGGCTGCACCGACCGGGGTTCACCCGGCCCGGTCGGGTCCTTGCGGTAGTCGAACACCACGGCGCGGCGGGCCCGCACCGCGGCGTACAGCGGCGCGAATGCCGGATCCCCGGTGCGCACCCTGGGTTGCAGCAGGGTGGTGGCCGACGGTTCACCGGCGTCCCGGTGCTCGGCGTTCGCCGGGTCCGGAGCCAGGGCGGTCAAGGCGTCACGGGCCGGGCCGTCGGCAGGCCCCGCGCCGTCGCCGGCGGCGTCCCGGATCTTGCGCAGGGCACCGGATCCGGCCCGGTCCAGCGCAGTGGTCTCCCACAACCGGCCGGCCAGGGCGAGTGCGGCCGCCTCCGCGGGGGTGAAAGTCAGCTGCGGCAGCGCGAATTCCACCGGCGGGATGCGGTAGCCGTCCTCGCCGGTCGACGGGGTCTGCAGCGGAATGCCGAGCAGTCGCAGTTCCTGCTTGTCCCGTTCGAAGGTGCGGAAGAAGGCCTCGTCCGAGGGTGCGTCGGCGTACCCGGCGACCTTGTCCCTGATCCACGCCGCGGTCCGGTACCGCGGGGAGTTGACCAGGGCGATCACCAGGTTCAGCAGCCGTTCCGCCTTCGCCGTCGCCACGCCGTCCAGCCTGTCATATCCCGTGCGCCGGTCCGTCGAACCGCAGGTCAGCGGCCCGCTGGGACGGCGCCGGACCGGCTACATGGCCTCGATCAGCCTGGTCACCCGATCATCGGTGGCCCGGAACGGATCCTTGAGCAACACCGTGCGCTGCGCCTGGTCGTTGAGCTTGAGGTGCACCCAGTCCACGGTGTAGTCGCGGCCGGCGTCCTGCGCGGCGGCCACGAACTCCCCGCGGAGCCTGGCCCTGGTGGTCTGCGGCGGCACGGTGGTGGCCTCGATGATCTGGTCCTCGGTGACCACCTGCGCGGCCCTGCCCTTGGCCACCAGCAGGGAATGCAGGCCCCGGCCGGCGCGCACGTCGTGATAGGTCAGATCGATCTGCGCGATCCGGGGGTGGGTCATGTCCAGCCCGGCCCGGGCCGCGTACGCGTCGATCAGCTTCTTCTTGATCACCCAGTCGATCTCGGTGTCCACCGCGGACAGGTCCTGGGACTGCACCGCCTTCAGCGTCCGGCCCCACAGGTCCAGCACCCGCTCGGTCACCGGATCGGTGCCGCGGCGGCCGACGAACTCGACGGCCCGTTCGTGGAAATCGATCTGCGCGTCCAGTGCGGAGATGTCACCGCCGCCGGCCAGCCGGACCGGCCGACGGCCGGTGATGTCGTGCGAGATCTCCCGGATCGCCCTGATCGGGTTCTCGAAGGTGAAGTCCCGCAACGGCACCCCGGCCTCGATCATCTCCAGCACCAGGGCGGCGCTGCCCACCTTGAGCAGGGTGGTGGTCTCGCTCATGTTCGAGTCGCCGACGATGACGTGCAGCCGGCGGTACCGCTCGGCGTCGGCGTGCGGCTCGTCGCGGGTGTTGATGATCGGCCGGGAACGGGTGGTCGCGCTGGACACGCCCTCCCAGATGTGGTCGGCCCGCTGCGACAGGCAGTACGACGCGCCGCGCGGGGACTGCAGCACCTTCCCGGCGCCGGCGATCAGCTGCCGGGTGACCAGGAACGGGATCAGCCCGTCGGCGATCTTGGCGAACTCGCCGCCCCTGGCGATCAGGAAGTTCTCGTGGCAACCGTAGGAGTTGCCGGCCGAGTCGGTGTTGTTCTTGAACAGGTAGATGTCGCCGCCGATGCCCTCCTCGGCCAGCCGCGCCTCGGCGTCCACCACCAGGTCCTGCAGGATCCGTTCGCCCGCCTTGTCGTGCGCGATCAGCGTGGGCAGCTCGTCACATTCCGCGGTCGCGTACTCGGGGTGCGACCCGACGTCCAGGTACAGCCGGGAACCGTTGCGCAGGAAGACGTTCGACGACCGCCCCCAGGAGACCACCCTTCGGAACAGGTAACGGGCCACCTCGTCGGGGCTCAACCGCCGCTGGCCGTGGAACGTGCAGGTGATGCCGAACTCGGTTTCGATCCCCATAATCCGCCGCTGCATGCGCCGAGACTATGCCCCGGACGCAGCACCGGGCCGTTGAGTGTGTTCCGGTCGACGGCGGGTCGCGTCCCGGATCTCCCCGACCAGCGTCTCCAGCACGTCCTCCAGCATCAGCAGACCGCACTTGCCGGCGACCGCGGGGTCGGTGTCCGACCTGGTGGGGCCGGTGGCGTCGACCGGGCTGCCCGCTGAGCTCACCGACCCGACATCCTGCGCGGCACCCGGCACGGGACCCGGCACCGCACCCGGCGCGGCAACACCCGGGCGATCGGCCACCTCGGCCATGTGCGCGCCGATCCGCCGCATCCGGTCCAGCGCGGACCGCAGATCCGTCGCCGGCGAGACCGACGGCAACGCCCGGATCCGCTGCCGCGGGACCGGCTCGTCCCGCTGCTCCGCCGGGATGTCGACCACGTCACGGATGTGCAGGTAGCCGGAGAACCGGCCGTCGTCCTGCCGCACCGGGAAGCGGGAGAAACCCGTTCGGGCGCAGGCCCGTTCCAGCTCGGCGGCGGACACCCCGGCCGGCACCGACACCACCTCGTCGGCCGGCACCATCACCGAGTCCACCTGGGAGACGTCGAATTCCAGCGCCGAGGTGATCCGCTGGCCCTCGTCGGCGTCCAGCACGCCCTCGGCCAGCGACTGCGACACCAGGTCGCCGACCTCCTCCCGGGTGAACGCCGACGACACCTCGTCCTTGGGTTCGCGCCCGGTGGCCCGGACGACCGCGTTGGACCAGTGGTTCAGCAGCCGGATGATCGGGCCGATCGCCGTCGCGATGCCCCGCAGGATCGGCGAGAGCGCGATCGCGGTCCGCTCCGGGCCGGCGATCGCGATGTTCTTCGGCACCATCTCACCGAGCGCCACGTGCGCGGACACCACCAGCAGCAGCGCGATGGTCAGCGACACCGGGTGCAGCCACGACTCCGGGACGCCGACCCGTTCGAACAGCGGCTCCAGCAGCGTCGCCACGGCGGGCTCGCCGACCGCGCCCAGCAGCACCCCGCACAGCGTGATGCCCAGCTGCGCGCAGGCCATCATCAGCGAGACCTGTTCCATCGCCTTGATGGTCGAGCGGGCCCGGGAACTGGTCACCGCCATCGGCTCGATGACGCTGCGGCGGGCGGCGATCAGCGAGAACTCCGCGGCGACGAAGAACGCGCTGACCACCAGCAGCAGCACCACCAGGCCCAGCAGCAGCCAGGTGCCGGTCATCGGCGGTCACCGCCCCGGTTCGGGTCGGCGCTGTTCGGGTCGGACCGGTGCTGGTCCGGCCGGTGCTGGTCGGGACGGTCGCCGTGGTCGTCCCGCGCGTCCCACTCACCGGCCGGCCCGACAGCGGACATCAGCACGGTCGCGATCCGCCGGCGTTCGCGCTTGTGCACGGTGAGCCGGACGACCACCGCGCGGGGCACGTCGTCGTTCTCCTCACGCGGGATCGGCTCGTCGTCGGGGTGCGCTCCGGCCTGGCCCTGCCGGATGCCCAGCTCGGCGGCGGCGTCCATGGTGGCCATCACCTCGACCGAATCATGGTTCTCCGGCATCCGACCGAGCCGCGAGATCAGCAGCCCGGCAACGGTTTCGTAGGCGTTCGACTCGGGCAGCCGGACCCCGGTCAGCTCGGCGATCTCGTCCGGGCGGAGTGTCCCGGGCAGCAGCCAGGTGGCATCCGAGCGACGCTCCGCCCGGACCGCGGCCGGGTCGTGCTCGTCCCGGATCTCGCCGACGAGCTCCTCGACCACGTCCTCCAGGGTCAGGATGCCGGCGGTGCCGCCGTACTCGTCGGCCACCACCGCCAGCTGCAGGCCCTGCTCACGCAGCAGGTCGAGCAGGTCGTCCAGCGGCATCGACCCCGGCACGACCGGCACCGGCGCCATCAACTGCTCCACCGTCACCGCCGACCGCTCCTCCGGCAGGATGGCGACCGCCCGCTTCAGGTGCACCAGCCCCACCACGTCGTCGGAGTCCGCACCGGACACCGGGAACCGGGAATGGCCGGTCTCCACGGCCGCGATGATGACGGCGTCCGCCGATTGGCTCGCCTTGACGAACCGCACCTGCACCCGCGGGGTCAGCACGTCGTCCGCGGTCTTGCCGGAGAACGCGATCGACCGGGCGAGCAGCCCCGCGGTCGGCGCCTCCAGGGTGCCCTGCGCGGCCGACCGACGGACCAGGGAGTCCAGCTCGACCGCCGACCGGGCCGACCGCAGCTCCTCCTGCGGTTCGATGCCGATCATCCGCAGCACCCCGTTCGCGACCCCGTTCAGCACCACGATCAGCGGCGTGAAGATCATCGTGGAGATCCGGGTCGGGGTGATCACCGCCTTCGCGGTGTCCATCGGCTCGGCGATGGCGATGCTCTTGGGCACCAGCTCGCCGAACACCATGGACAGCACGGTCGCCACCACCAGCGCCACGATCACCCCGGTGGACTGCGCGGCGCCCTCGGAGAGCCCGACGGCTTGCAGCGGCGCGGCGAGCAGACCGGCCAGCGACGGCTCCATCACGAAGCCCAGCGCCAGGGTGGTGACGGTGATGCCCACCTGCGCACCGGACAGCTGGGTGGACAGCGAGCGGAGGCCGATCAGCAGCGAGCGGGCCCGACCGTCACCCTCGGCGGCCTGCCTGGCCACCTGCGCGCGGTCGACCGTGACCAGGCTGAACTCGGCGGCGACGTAGAGAGCGGTGCCGGCGATCAGGATCAGCCCGACGCCGAGCAGGATCCACTCGGTGACCATGCTCGAAACTCCAGGAAGTCAGGGGCGGACCGTGGCACCCACCGGCCCGGGCACTCAGATCGTCATTGCCGGCCGGTCGGGCTGCCCCCGACGGTAGCGGATCGGCTCAGATCCCCGCGCCGAAACAGGTGAACGGTGCCGGGTCCTCGTCCTGCTCGGCCACCGACTTGATCGCCTCGGCCAGCGCGATCGCCGGCGGCACACCGTTGCTCAGCCGGTCGTGGTACGCCGTCATCGCCAAGGCCGCGACCGCATCCGAGATCCGGCTGGTGCCCGCGATCACCGTCGACACCCCGCTGCGCAGCAATGCGGCCACCAACCCCAGCGGTTCACCGCCCGGCCGGTCGTCGGTCTTCCCGACGTCACAGCTGGACAGCACCACCTGGGCGGGCAACACGGGGTTGGGCGCGACGTCGTAGCCGTAGAGCAACCCGTCGGCCAGCATCACCCCGGAGAACAACGGGTTCTCCGTCTCGTGGTGGCCGTGCGCGGCGATGTGCAACAGACCGCCCTGCGGCATGGCGTCCAGCACCGCCCGCCCGGTGGCGTGGGCGCCGGTCAGCAGTACCGCGCTCGGATAGGCGGCGGCGACGTTCGACGCCTCGGTGACGGCGGACGGCACCTCGGGTCCGGCGACCGCGAGCACACCGCGGCGGTGGTCCTGGCCGCGCTGCCCGAGGCTGGACATCGCGGCCGTCACCGACGCCGTCACCGAGATCGCCCGCCCGGACAGCCCCGGCAGCAACGCCCACGGCACGATGGCGGCCGCCCCCGCCGCGGCGATCACCACCGGGCCGTCGTCGACGTAGGGCTGCACCGGGTCGACGATCAGCCGCGCCGCCGCGCCCAGCCCGGCGTTCAGGGACTTCTCGGCGACCTTGCGCAATGGGCGCCGGATCCGGTGGTCGGCCAGCACGTTGAGGTCCTCGATCGTCCGGTGCAGCAGGCCGTTCAGCCCGGGGTCGCGCTCCAGCTCCATGTACCGCGCGGTGGTCGCGGTGATCACCAGCGCATGGAAGCGCCCCTTGCCGCGGAACGGCGCGACCACGCTCACCCTCGGCGAGGTCTTGGCGAGTCGCCGCTGCACCTCGGCCAGCGAGAACGGCCGGCTCACCGCTCCCGTCCCGCCGGCGGCCCACGACCGCGACCGCACCCGGTGACGCAACTCCTTGACGGTGCGTTCCAGTCCGGGGTCGACGTTCCCGCTCCTGGTGGCGCGCAGCGAGAGGTACATCGCGGTGCGCAGCGCGCTCAGCTCACGGGCGAGTTCCCGGTCGGCGGACGGCCGGACCGCGGCCAGCCGGGTGCTGGCGCCCCGGGATCGTTCCAGCCACTGCAGGATCGCCGCCGGCGACCGGGTTTCCAGCGCGGTCGACAGGCCCAGCAGGGTCAGCTCGCGGCCGTGCACCGCCGAGGCGGCCTGCAGGTCCTGGGAGCCGAACCTGGCCTGGAACGCGGCGAGATCGTCCAGCCCGCGGCGGATGTGGGTGAGTCCCGAGGCCCGGTTGCCCTCGGCCAGCTCCAGCCGGGCCGCCACCAGGCGGCTGTGCATCTCGACCGCCAGCGTGGGTGCCCGCCGATGCCCGCGGGACCGCGACGTGGTGACGACGCCGGCGGCCGCCGCCGCGGCGTGCGCGCCGGCCAGGTCGCCGGCCTCCAGCAGCGCGTCGGTCTGCATCAGCCGCGCGGCCCTGGCCTCGTCCGTCACACCGGCCCGCTCCAGATCCGCCGCAACCTGCGCGGCCCTGGCGGCGTCGGTGACCGCGCGCCGGGTGGCGGACCTGCGGCGCGTCGACCGCTCCTGGGCATCGGCGCGCACCTCCATGACCCTGGCCGCCAACACCCCGCGGGTGTGCCCGGAGGCCAGGTAGATGCGCGCCGACCGCCTGGCGGCCAGCCGTGAGGTCCGGCTGAATCCGGCGATCAGGTCGATCTCCGCCTGGACCAGCAGCGCCTCGGCCAGATCCACCCGCGACCGCTCCGCCGCGAACGCCCGCTGAGCCTTGTCGGCGAATTCCCTGGCCTCGGCGGACAGGCCGGCGGCCAGCAGCACCCTGGCCCGGTCCAGCGCCCGGAAGCCCACCCGCACCTCGGGCGCGACCTCCTCGGCCCTGGTCATCTCGGCCAATGCGCCCGGCAGGTCGCCGCCGTAGAACTTGGCCAGCCCGATGTTGTGGGTGGCGATGGTGACCGAGGCGTCCAGGCCGAGCGCCTGGCCGAGCTGGCGGGCCTGCTCGCAGTCGATCTGCGCCAGCTCCGCCCGCCCCTCGGCGAGGTGCAGCAGCCCCCGCCAGTGCAGCATCCGCAGCAGGGTGCCGCCGGGCTTGCGTCCGCTGTAGGTCGCGATGGCCGCATCCAGCTCGCGCTGGGCCTCCGCCATCCGCCCGGTACGCCCCAACAGCACACCCCTGGACGCCTGCACCAGCGGCTGCACGTCGGGGCCACCCAGCGCGGCCTGTTCGAGCGCCTCGGTTGCCTCGGCAATCTGCCCCAGCTCGACGAGTGCATCGGCAATGACCAGCAGGATCCGGGCGCGCAGCGTCTCGGCGCCGTTGGCCGCCGGACCGGCATCGGGACGCCCGGAGAGGGCAGCGCGGTCGAAGGCATGCAGCGCCCGTTCGGCCAATCGCAGCCCGGTTGCCGGGCGCCCCACGTCGACCATCCCTCGCGCGCTGGCCCAGAGCTCGACCGCCGATGCCTTGCCGCCTTGCGAGGAGAGATGGGCCGTTCGTGCCAGAACGCCCGTTGTCACCAGGACAGCATGCCCTGACTGACCGCGAACGTCACGCGGGGGCGGCGGATCCCGCTGGGTCGACCCGAATGGCCGAGCCGGTTGCCGACCCGATTGCCCAGCCGAATGGCCGACCCGATTGCCCGAGCCGGCCGCTCCCGGTCGGGCGCGGCACTCTTACCGCGACCCACCGAAGCAGGTCAGTGGCGCGGGCAGATCGGTGACATCGGATACCTCCGCCAGCGCCGCGGCCAACGCCGCGGCCGGCGACCTGCCGGCCAGCAGGTGCCGGTGATAGCCGATCATCGCGGGCTCGGCCACCTCGTCGGAGATCCGGCTGGTCGCCGCGATGACGGTCCGGACCCCGCTGCGGACCAGGGCCGCGACCAGGCCGAGCGGCTCGCCGCCCGGTCGTTCGTCGGTGCGCCCCACGTCGCAGCTGGACAGCACGATCTGGGCCGGCAGCGCCCCATTCGGAGCGACGTCGTATCCGAACAGCAGACCGTCCGCGAGCATCAGGCCGGAGAACAGCGGGTTGTCCGGCTCGTGATGCCCGTGCGCGGCGATGTGCACCAGTCCGTCTCCCGGGATCGCATCCAGCAGCCTGCGGCCGGTGGCCTCGTCGCCGGTGAGCAGGGTCGCGTCCGCGTGCAACGCCGCCACGGCGCGGGCTTCCTTCTCGCCGTTGCCGACGTCCGGTCCGGCGACGGCCAGGACGCCGTTGGCATGCGCCGGCCGATCCGACCCGGACAGCCCGGCAATCGCCCGACTCACCGACGACGTCACCGAGACCACCCGCCCGCGCAGGGCGGGCAACTGCGACCACGGCAGCGCCGCCGTCGGCCCGGCGTCCACGATCAGCACCGGGCCGTCGTCGAGCCGTGAGATCACCGGCTCCACCAGGGATCTCGACAACTGGCCGAGGGTGCCGCGGAGCGACCCCGCGGCAACCGCCCGGAGCGCCCTCGGCAGCCTGGCGTCGGCCAACAGGTCGAGATCGGACGCCACCCGCCGCGACCGGCTCGCCGTCAACGGCATCTCGCCGAGCCGCACGTACCGGGCGCCGCGCGCGGTGATCACCAGTGCGTGGTCGTGGCCGGTCCCGTGGAACAGGGCAAGCACGCTGGTGCCCGGGTCCGCCGCCAACGCACGCCGCGCGGCGGACAGGGTGAGCGGGCGATCGACCGCACCGGAACCGCCCGCCGTCCACGACCGCGAACGGATGCGGTGCCGCAATTCGGCGACCCGACGCTCCAGCGCCGCGTCCCGGCGGCCGGACAGTGCGGCCTGCCGCGCCTGGTCGAACGCCACCCGCAGCGACCCGAGGTCGGCGGCGAGGTCCGGATCGGACGGCGGGCGGACGGCGGCCAGCCTGGTGGTGACCGCCCTCGACCGCTCCAGCCACTGCAGAATCGCCGCCGGAGAACCGGTCTGCACAGCGGTGCGCAGGCCAAGTGCGCCCAGCTCACGACCGTGGACGGCCGCGCCGGACTGCAGGTCCTGTGAGCCGAACTTGGCCTGGAACCTGGCCAGGTCGTCCAGGCCGCGGCGGACATGGGTCAGCCCGGCGGCCGGCGCGCCGGCGGCCAGCTCCAGCCGGGCCGAGAGCACCCTGGTGTGCAGCCGGATGGCCAGGTTGCCCGATCGTTCGCCCCGCGCGGCGGTGGCCGCCGCGGTCGCGCGCATGCTCGCGGTGACCCTCTCGGGCGCCGGCGTTGCCGCCGCCGACAGCGTCGGGGTCAGCGCGCCGCCGGCATCCAACTGCGCCTCTACCTGCAGCAACCGGGCCGCGAGCGCATCCTCGGTCAGTCCCATGGCCGTCAGCCGGTCGGCCAGCTCCCCCGCCCGGGCCGCCGCCCGATCCGCCGAGTTCCGTCGCGCCGCCGGCGAACCGTCGACGGTGCGGCGCCGCAGCGCGTCCGCCCGCAGCTCGAGCACCTCGGCCACGGTGGCCGCCCGGTCGTTGCCGCGCCGTGCGGCGATCCGAGCCGCGCGCCGCGCCGCCCACCTGGCTGCGCCGGGATCGCCCATCGCCAGGTCGATCTCGGCGCGCACCTGCAGCGCGTCCGCGAGGTCGGGCATCGCGCGGTTGGTGGTGAACGCGGCAAGGGCCCGATCGGTGAACTCACCGGCCTCGGTGATCAGCCCCGCCGCCAGCAGCACCCGCGCTCGATCCACCGACTGGACGCCCAGGTCAGGTCCGGGCAGCACCGTCGACGCCTCGGCCATCTCCTGCAGTGCGCCGGGCAGATCACCGGCCAGATAGCGGATGTAGCCGAGGTTGTGCCGCGCCATCAGCACCACTCCGGGGCGTTCCGCCGCCACCGCGGCGGCCTCCGCGGCCACGGTGTCGACGCGCGCGGCCTCCAGCCGCCCCTGCGACATGTGGATCAATCCACGGTTGAGCAGCGCCGCAGCGAGGTCACTCGGGCCCGCGCCCCGCAGCTGGCGCTGCGGGGCCACCACGGCCAGCTCGGCGATGGCCTCGTCCAGTGCGCTGAGCGCATCCGGATGAGCTCCCCGCAACAACACGAACCCGCGCGCGGTCAGGGCAGCCGCTCGGCAGTCCGGGTGGACCTGCATCGCGTCGTCGAGGTGGTCGAGCGCCGCGTCGGCGTCGCCCAGCTCCGACCGGAAGCAGGCCAGCGTGATGAGCATCTGGGCGTGCACGTCCGGTGCCGTCGCCAATTCCGGGTGGCGCAGCGCTCGTTCGCAGACCCGCACGGCCGCGGCGGGTCGCCCACGATCGCCGAGAGCGAGTGCTTGTTCCCACAGGTGTGTCGCGCTCGCTGCGGCGCTGGTCATCGGACCGCCATTCGTGCAAACCCCGCCTATTCCGCGGCGTCACGACTGGCCGATCAGAGGCCGGAACTACCGCAGTAGTCGTCGTGCGAGTTCTTGCCGCACCGTGATGGTGATGTCCTGGTCCTGCTTGGCTACCGAGTCCAGGAACAGGCCGGCTAATACCGGCGCGGCGAAACTCGTTCCGCTCCAGGTGGCGAAGCCGCCGCTGAAGTCGTCAGGGTCGATCAGGCTGCGCACTCGTTTCCGCTGGTCAACGGTCCGCGCGCCCGGCATCCAACTCCCGCGTGCCGACGTCGGTGCGGTGGAGATCACATTGGCGCCGACGGCCTGAGCGGTCACCCAGGGCCCGTCGTTCGAGAACAGGGCCACCGTGCGTTCGTCCGGATTCAGTGCGGCGACCGAGACCAGCAGGCAGTATCCGGACTCGCCGAACAAGGGCTCCGGCGCAAAGGCGGCCGGGTAGGACTTCCGGGTCGTGGCGTCGTTACCCGCCGACGCGAAGATGGTGACACCCTTCGCCGCCAGGTCCTCCAGCAGTTCCTTCAGCCCCGGGGTGTAGGCCGCGTCCTCGTCGGTCTCGACGTAATACCCCAAGGAGAGGACGAGAGCGTCGACGGTGCCTGGGTTTTCGTCCAGGTACAGGCTCAACGCGGTCAGCGAGGTGTCCAGGTCCCCTTCCGGGACGACCCCGTCCGCGCCCATGATGCGCAGCACGGTGACCTGCGCCTCCGGGCAGGTCTGGTGGAGCAACCCCGCGATGAACGTGCCGTGACCGGAATGGGTGCCAAGGAACCCCGTCAGCCGATCGATGACGGCGCCGTCGCCGTCGGGGCTGGTGGCGCTGTTGGCCGCGGCATCCCACCCGACCGGGAGCCCGTTCTTCAAGGTGAGGGAGTCGGACACCCAGCTCTTGTCGAACCACGGATGGGTACCGATACCGGTATCCAGCACCACGACATGCGGTCGCCGCGCGACCTCCCGGGGCTCGGGTTTCCTGATCACCACCGAGACCGGTCCATGACCGCCCGACCCAGCAACGCCGTACGAGCCGATTCCGGAGTTCCCGGCGGCGAACGGGTTTCCGGCGGCGAACGGGTTGCCCGCAGCGAACGGGTTACCGGCCGCGAACGGGTTGCCCGCGGCGAACGGATTGCCCGCGGCGAACGGATTTCCGGAGATCGCGGCGTACATCAGGTGCCCCAGGTCGACGGCCGGCGGCCTGGCCGACCCGTCGTCGGGTCGCCGAGCGGGGCGGGCGCCGGGAACGAACCCCCGACGCCGCAGGCGCAACAGCAACGGCCAGACGTCGACCGCGTTCGGACCCTCATCCGTCGGCTCGAACACGATCGGGAAGACCAGTGGCACCTTGTGTTCCTCGGCCAACCCCAGCAGCTGGGCCCTGCGGTTGTGGTCGGGGTCCTGGGAGTCTGCGTTGAACGGGTCCGGTTCCCCGCGTTGCAGCTTGAGGGACTTGACCTCCTCGTCGATCGCGGTGATCAGCGGGGCTGCCGACTCGCGGGTGTCGGCCGTCACCAGCAACACGTTCGACCGGTAGAGGGTGGGGTACGGTGCCTCGGCTCCCCGCAGCCGCGCGGCGGTCGACGGGTCCAGCAACCGCCCGTTGAACCGTCGGATCGGATCGAGCGCGTCAGTGCTGTTCTGTGCGTTGGGATCTGCGGGGTCGGGACGGCTCACGGAGGCCTCCAGGTCGGTGCGGACCGACCGCCGACCCGCGATGCGCCGGGCGCGGTGGGCGTTTCCTGGGGGCGGTCATCCTTGGGCAATCGGACGTTGCTCTGGTGCGACGTTGCTTGCTGCAGAAAGGCATCAAGGATCACGTCGGGCCGGATCGCGCGCGCGATCGGCCGGACGCGGTCTGCCAAAAGCTACAGGTGCACGGCCGGTGTGACGACCGGAAGCGTCAGCGACGGGTCGGATTCCAGCGTCGGGTGCAGCACCAGCTGGGCCGGCCCGGCGGGAACAGCGTCGAAGACGAACCGACCGGACTCGTCACACTCGGCGGTCAGCGTGGATTCGCCGACGCGCAATTCGGCGTGCAACCGCCCGCCGGGGGCGGCCCAGCCATCGAGGCGCACCGAGCCGTCCCGCTGCGGGTTGACGACCACCATCACGGTGAGGCTGTCGCTGGCGAACGTCACCCGGCGCGCGTGCTCCACCGACCGCGTCCCGCTGGCCCCGGACACCGAGAGCTCCGATTCCACCAGCCGCGCGAACTCCGCGTCCAGGTTGTGCACGTCCAGACCGAACAGCACCACGTCGGGCAGCATCTCCGGCATCGGGTCGACGGCGTCGTAAATCGCCAACAGGTCGGTCAACATGCGGAGGTCAGCACGGTCCATCGGCGCGTCGGCATCGATGTCGAAGCCGTCGATCTCGAAGTCCCCGTTGCCACTGCCAGTCACGTTCTTGCTCGTTGCCATCATGACCAGTCTCCCCCGTCAAGTCGGGCGCGCAGCTTCGCAAGACAGCGGCCTCGTGTTGGACCAATGGACCCCACCGGTATGCCCAGATCGGCGGCGATCGAGGCGTAATCCGGTCGCGGAGCGAACGCGATCACCGCGAGCAAGCGCCGGCAGCGTTCCGACAATTCCGACACCTGCGCCCACAACCGGCGTTGCTGATCGGTCAGCACCGCAGCGTGCTCGGCCGACGGCGCGCGGGGCAGATCCTCGTCAGTCGGTTCGTCGCCGGATCGCTTCGAGCTGGCAGACCGTTCCCGCCAGGCAAGTCGCCGCAGGCTCACCGTCATCCAGCGCACCACGGCAAGGGGATCGCTGATGGTGTCCTTGTTCCGCACCAGCAACAGGAAGGTCTGCTGGACGGCATCCTCGGATTCGGCCGCGGTCAGGCCGCACTGCCGGGCCGTGTGCCACAGCAGCGGACTCACCAACCGGACCAGCCGGTCGATCGCTCCCGGCACGCCCTCGCGGTACTCCTGGAACGCCGCGCCCGCCCGCTGGACCAGATCACCGGCGTCCGGGCGTCGGCGCGCGGGAATCCCGGCCGGTGCCGGGGTGGCCTGGTCGGTGGATGCTGGCTGGCCTGCGACGTCCGCTGGCGCCGAGGCCGGTGGGGCTGGTGTCGGTGGGGCTGCTGTCGGTGGGGCTGGTGTCGCGGCGCCGGTGCTCTGGGCGACGAGTCGGCCGTCGTTCGGTGCGACCTGCGGCGCGGTCGGTGGCGCGTCGCCATCCGTCCGATCCCTGGCGTCCGGGGTCAGCCCCGTGGCCGTCGCCGCGTCCTCGTTGACACCGATCACGAGTGTGCCCTCCCAGATGTGGGGCGGCCGGAAGCCGCTCGCCAGGATGTCCGCGACCGATGGCCGGGGCCGATCGGGAGGCGGGACGCCCGGACGATGTCGTCGCGCACGTGTACCTCCCGATTCGGCGCCTGGCGGACCTGCTGGCAATACCAGCAGCTTAGGGGTGGCGCATTCCGCCCGGATAGCTCCCGAACCCCTCTTCGGCGCTGCCCGAACACCACCAAGAGAGCGGGTCGGGTGCGCCTGATACGCAAAGTGGCGAGAAGATCTCCCCGAGTGACGGAGCGCGAACTTTGCTGTCCGGGGACACAGTTCACCGGCACCGCCGGTGGGCGCCCGCTGTCAGGAAGCGCCGGCGCCGTCCGGGCCGACTCCGTCGGCCGGGTTCACCGGCTCGTCCGCCGCGGCAGCGGCCTCCGCGTCCGCGGGCGAGGGCGCGACCCTCGGACAGCAGCGCGGCCAGCGCGGCGCCTTGAATCCGGCGGAACGTCCGGCCTTGCAGGGCGCGGTCCAGGACCGCCACCTCCAGTTGGGTGGGCAGCAGCGTGCGCGGGGCGCCCTCACCCGCCGTGCCCAGCGCGCTCACCGCGGCGGCCAGTGCCGTGGCGGCGTCCCAGCCAGGGGTGAACGACTCCGTCAGCGCCGCGATCACCGGTTCGGTGGCGCCACCCATCACCACGAAACGCCGTTCGTCGACGATCGATCCGTCATAGGAGATGCGGTAGAGCTGGTCGGCCCCGGTGGTGACGCCGGCGCTCGCGGTGCCCGCCCACCCCGGCGCGCCCGCCGCACTCACCTCCGCGACGCACAGCTCGACCTCGAACGGCTTCTGGTGCTCGGAGAAGATCGAGCCCACGGTCTGCGCGTAGGCGTTGGCCAGCCAGCGGCCGGTGACGTCGCGCCGGTCGTAGGAGAATCCCCTGACGTCGGCGAGCCTGATCCCTGCGGTCCGCAGGTTCTCGAACTCGTTGTACCGGCCGACCGCGGCGAACCCGATGCGGTCGTAGATCTCGCTCACCTTGTGCAGGGTCGGCGAATGGTTCTCCGCAACGAACAGCACGCCACCCGAGAAGGTCGTCACCACGACGCTGCGCCCTCGGGAGATGCCCTTGCGGGCGTACTCCGAGCGGTCGCGCATGAACTGCTCGGGCGAGGCGTAGATGGTGGGCATCGTCACGGCGGGCCGGGCTCCTTGTGCGGTGGTGGGTCGGTCGCGGGGACCGGCGTCGGCGAGCGGGCAGCGGAGGTGGTCAGCCGCCCGGATGGAGCAGTCGGCCGGCCAGGACCGCCTCGGACACCGCGGCGATGTCGTCGGCGGGTACCCGCAGGGCGCCGGTGGCAGTCACGGTGATCACCACGGGGAAGATCCGTCGCGTGACGTCCGGGCCGCCGGTCGCGCTGTCGTCGTCGGCGGCGTCGTAGAGGGCCTCGACGCTCAGCCTGACGGCCGTGGTCAGGTCGGCGCCGATCTCGTACCGCTTCTTCAGCGCCGAGCGGGCGAACAGTGAGCCAGAGCCGACGGCGAAGTAGTCGTGCTCCTCGTACCGGCCGCCGGCGATGTCGTAGGAGAAGATCCGGCCAGGGCCGGCGGGCTCGCTCGTCGTGCCCTCTTCCAGACCCGCGAACAACGGAATGACGGCGAGCCCCTGCAGTGCCGCCCCGAGGTTCCCGCGGATCATCGTGGCCAGCCGGTTGGCCTTGCCGTCCAGCGACAGCCGGACACCCTCGATCTTCTCGTAGTGCTCGAGTTCCAGCCGGAACAGCCGGACCATCTCGACGGCGACACCGGCCGTGCCGGCGATGCCGATGGCGGAATGGGAGTCGGCGATGAAGACCTTCTCGATGTCCCGCTGGGCGATGATGTTGCCCATCGTGGCCCGCCGGTCGCCGGCCATCACCACACCGTCCGCGCAGGTCAGCGCGACGATGGTGGTGGCATGCGGCACCGCGATCGGGGCAGCGTCAGCCCCGGGCCGGCCACCCGGCAGCAAGTGCGGCTCCGCCGTCGCCAGGAATTCGGTGAACGACCCGGTGCCGGGGCGGAGGTAGGCGGCCGGGATCGCGGAAACCGGCCAGTGGTCGGCCTGGGACAACGCTGTCACTGGCCGCCCTTTTGCACGTACGAACGCACGAAGTCCTCGGCGTTGGACTCCAGCACGTCGTCGATCTCGTCGAGGATGTCGTCGGTCTCGGCGGCGAGCTTCTCCCGACGCTCCTGACCGGCCGCACCTTCGGCGGCGTCGTCACCATCGCCGTCGCCGCCACCTTGCCGAGTGGTCTGTTCCTGAGCCATGTCGGTTCTCCGATCACCGGTAGATATCCGCGAGCCTACCTAGTCGCGCCGACAGTGACCCCGCCGCAGGCCCTCTGCCGTTCGTGCCGCGCGTCGCGTCGGTTCGCGCTCGACCCAGCAGTCCGGCTCACGCCTACTTGCGGGTGAGCGCATCCACCAATTCCGTCGCGTCCGCCGCGGCGTCCAGCAGCGCTCCGACGTGGGACTTGGTGCCGCGGGTGGGTTCCAGGGTCGGGATGCGCACCAGGGATTCCCGCCCGATGTCGAAGATCACCGAGTCCCACGACGCGGCCGCGAGCCGGTCGGCGTACTGGGCCACGCACCGGCCACGGAAGTACGCCCTGGTGTCCTCCGGCGGCAGCGTCATGGCGGCCTGCACGGCCTCCTCCTCGACCAGCCGCTTCATCGACCCGCGGTAGACCAGCCGGTTGTACAGTCCCTTGTCCATCCGCACGTCGGAGTACTGCAGGTCGACCAGGGCCAGCCGGTGCGCGCCCCAGGACAGCCCGTCACGGCTGCGGAACCCTTCCAGCAAGCGAAGTTTCGCGGGCCAGTCCAGCACGTCGGCCAGCTGCATCGGGTCGACGGCCAGCTTGTCCAGCACCGACACCCACTGCTCGATGACGTCCAGGGTCTGCTCGTCGGCGTCCTTGCCGAAGGTCTCCTCGACGAACTCGGCCGCGGCCTCGGCGTAGGCGCGCTGGATGTCGACTCCGGTCAGCCGTCGTCCGTCGGTCAGCGGCACGGTGACCGTCAGGCTCGGGTCGTGGGAGATCTGGTGCACCGCGGCGACCGGGTGGGCCAGCTCGACGGCCGGCAGCGGCCAGCCCGCCTCGATCATGGCCAGCACCAGCGCGGCGGTGCCCATCTTGAGGTAGGTGGCCGTCTCGGCCAGGTTGGCGTCACCGATGATCACGTGCAGCCGGCGGTGCTTGTCCGCGTCGGCGTGCGGCTCGTCGCGGGTGTTGATGATGCCCCGCTTGAGGGTGGTCTCCAGGCCGACCTCGACCTCGATGTAGTCCGAGCGCTGGCCCAGCTGGAAACCCTCGGTCTGCCCGGACGGGCCCGATCCCGACCCGGCCCGCCCCGGCGAACACCTGGCGGGAGGCGAAGAACGGGGTTAGGCCGGCGATCAACGCCGGGAACGGCGTGTCGCGGCGGCACAGGTAGTTCTCGTGGGTGCCGTAGGACGCGCCCTTGCCGTCGACGTTGTTCTTGTACATCTGAATGGGCTTGGACCCCGGCAGCGAGGCGGCCAGCCGGGCGGCCGCCTCCATCACCCGTTCCCCGGCCTTGTCGAACAGCACCGCGTCCAGCGGGTTGGTCACCTCCGGCGAGGAGAACTCGGGGTGCGCGTGGTCCACGTAGAGCCGGGCGCCGTCCGAGAGGATGACGTTGGCGGCGCCGATGTCGTCGACGTCGGGTTCAGCGGCACCGAACAGCGCCGACAGGTCGTACCCGCGGGCGTCGCGCAGCGGCGACTCCACCTCGTAGTCCCACCGCGGCCGCCTGGCTCGCGGGGCGGCCACCGACGCGGCGTAGGCCAGAACCACCTGGGTCGAGGAGATCACCGGGTTGACGCCCGGCTCCCCCGGCACCGAGATGCCGTACTCGACCTCCGTACCCATGATGCGACGCACACTCATGATTCGAATCTAGTGGGGCAGGATCGACCAGATGGACCAACCGCTCCCGGCGACCGCCGACGGCGCCGGCCGCGGCACGCTGCGTGACCGCCTGCTCCGGCGGCTGCAGGCACTCACCGGCCGACCGTCGTGGCGGGACCGACCGCTGTCCGAACTGCTCGGGATCGACCGGAACGTGCTGTGGCAGGCGTTGAAGATCGCCGTCTCCGCCGGGGTGTCGTGGGCGGTCGCCGAGTGGTTGCTGGATTCGCCCTCGCCGATCTGGGCACCGATCACCGCCTCGCTGATCGCGCTGCTGACGGTGCGCGCGTCCATCCGGGATGCGCTGGAGAAGGTCGTCGCGGTGCTGATCGGCATCCTGGTGGCGATCTGGCTGGGCGGGCTGATCGGACTGCACGCCTGGTCGATCAGCCTGATCGTCGCGCTGGGGTTCCTGGTCGGGAAGGTGCTGCGGCTCAACGGCGGCGCCGCCGCGCAGATCCCGATCAACGGGTTGTTCGTGCTGGCGCTTGGCAGCGCGCAGAGCGGGCAGCGCTTCCTGGACACCCTGATCGGCGCCGGGATCGCGGTCATCGTGAATTTCCTCATCGTGCCGCCGAACTACGTCTCGGCGGCGACCCGCTCGGTCACCGAACTGGGCGACGGCATCGTCGACGTGCTGTCCGCCATTGCGGATGGGATCAGCCGGCCGTGGCGCCTCGAGCAGGCGAGCAGTTGGTTGCGGGAGGCGCGGGAGCAGGGCCGGGTGCTCCACCGCCGCGGAATCCGACGCCGACCGCGCCGCGCAGTCGCTGGAACTGCATCCCGGTCGGTCGTCATGGTCAAGTGCGCTGGGCCGACTGCAGCAGGCCAACGACACCCTGCAGATCGTCGAGGTGCAGGTGCGCACGCTGGCCAGGACCATCCGGGACATCGCGACCAAGGTGCCGGCACGGGACGGCCTGCAGCCGCCGATGCCGATGGCGTCGGCGACCCTGGCCGCGACCGCGAGGGCCATCGAGGCGTTCGCGCACACCCTGCTGCGGGCCGAGAAGGACGCCAGGGTGGTGGTGGCGGGCGGCACCGCGCACCGGGCGGTGGAGGTGGCCCGGTCGAAGATCGCCGACATCAATGCCGATCTGGCCGACATGCTGGCCGCGAACCTGGCCCGCGGCGTGTTCCTGGGCACGCTGGTGGTGGAGACGGGCCGGATCCTGGACGAACTGGAGGCCGGCCTGGCCGCCGTCGGGTCGGCGTCCGAGGAACCGGTGGACCTGCCGAACCCCGCCGCGGTGGAGCCCACCGACCAGCGCTGATCCCGCGGTGGGCGTGTGCCGCGCCGGTCGACCCGGCCGGTACCGACGGCGCTCCGGCAGTCGGCCCGCTGTCAACGCCAGGGCAGGCCCGACCGGTGCGCCCAGTAGCCGTCGGGATCCTCGGCACAACCGGTCAACAGGTCGAGGTCGGCGGGCGTCAGCTGCACCTGATCGGCGCGCAGGTTCGCGGCCAGTTGCTCGACGCCAGCGGCGCCGATCAGCACCCGGTTCGCCCAGGGCTGCGCCGCGGCGGCCGCCAGGGCGACGGCGTCCGGCGCGGCACCGGTGCGCGCGCAGACATCACGGAGGGCGGCCGGCGGTTCGGTGACCAACCTGCCGTTGGCCAGCGATTCTTTGACGATCACCGTGAGTTCGCGGCGGGACGCCGCCTGTAGGGCCGGTCCGGCGCTGGTTTCCAGCAGGTTCCAGGTGGCCTGTACGGCGGAGAACAGCCGGGCGTCGGCCCTTGTCACCTCGAGGGCGCGTTCGACGATGTCGCCCTGCCGGGCGCCGGAGGTGGAGAACCCGATCGCGATACCGGAATCGCGGAGCCTGGCCAGCGCGTCCAGCAGCGGCCCGTCGGTGAACAGCGGCGAGTCCAGGGTCAGCGAGTGGACCTGGTACAGGTGCACCCGCGGCAGGGTGGCGCGGGTCAGCTCCCATTGCTCGGTGAAGGCCGCCAGCGAGTGTTCCTTGACCTCGTGGACGTCCGCCCCCGGGTCCCAGCCGCCGACGTACCGGTAGCCCCATTTGCTGGAGACGGTCGGGGCCGTTTCCGCCCAGTCCGGGTCCTCCGCCGCCCGCCCGCGCCACCATTGCCCGACGAATTCCTCCGCGCGCCCGTAGGACCTGGCGGTGTCGATCCAGTCGATCCCCGCGGCGACCGCGGCGTCGAGCACCCGGAAGGTGTTGTCCCGGAAGGCCTCGACGCTGCGGTCGGCGGGCAATTGCTCGGCGCTGCCCGTGCTGATGTACGCCGGACGGCCGAGCACGGCGGTGCCGATGGCCCACCGTGCTCGACGCGGCCTGCTGCTCACAGCACCAGAAGCTACAGGTGCCAGCGCACAACCGGTGACGAGCTACAGGTACTGACCCGTGTTCGACGCGGTGTCGATCGCGCGGGAGCCCTCGGACTGCTTGCCGGACACCAGGGTGCGGATGTAGACGATGCGCTCGCCCTTCTTGCCGGAGATGCGCGCCCAGTCGTCGGGGTTGGTGGTATTCGGCAGGTCCTCGTTCTCGGCGAACTCGTCGGAGATCGCCTCGAGCAGCTGGGAGACCCGAAGACCGCCGGCCGCGTCGGCACCGTGCACGATGCGGTCCTTGATCGCGGCCTTCTTGGCCCGGTCCACGATGTTCTGGATCATCGCGCCGGAGTTGAAGTCCTTGAAGTACAGGACCTCCTTGTCACCGTTGGCGTAGGTGACCTCCAGGAACCGGTTCTCGTCGGTCTCGGTGTACATCCGCTCCACGGTGTGCTGGATCATCGCGGAAATGGTGCTCTGCCGGTCACCGCCGAATTCGGCGAGATCGTCCGGGTGGATGGGCAGTTCCGGGATCAGGTACTTGGTGAAGATGTCCCTGGCCGCCTCCGCGTCCGGGCGCTCGATCTTGATCTTGACGTCCAACCGGCCCGGCCGCAGGATCGCCGGGTCGATCATGTCCTCCCGGTTGGAGGCGCCGATGACGATGACGTTCTCCAGGCCTTCGACGCCGTCGATCTCGCTGAGCAGCTGCGGCACGATCGTGGTTTCCACGTCAGAGGACACACCGGTGCCGCGGGTGCGGAACACCGAATCCATCTCGTCGAAGAACACGATCACCGGGGTGCCGTCCGATGCCTTCTCCCTGGCGCGCTGGAAGATCAGCCGGATGGTCCGCTCGGTCTCGCCGACGTACTTGTTCAGCAGTTCCGGGCCCTTGATGTTCAGGAAGTAGCTGGTGATGCGCTCCTGCCCGCGGGACATCGCGACCTGCTTGGCCAACGAATTGGCCACCGCCTTGGCGATCAGCGTCTTGCCGCAGCCGGGCGGGCCGTACAGCAGCACGCCCTTCGGTGGCCGCAGCTGGTATTCGCGGAACAGATCTTTGTGCAGGAACGGGAGCTCAACGGCGTCGCGGATCTGCTCGATCTGCCGGGTCAGCCCACCGATGTCGGAGTACTCGACGTCGGGAACCTCTTCCAGCACCAGGTCCTCGACCTCGGCCTTCGGGACCTTCTCGTACGCATAGCCGGCCTTCGAGTCGACCAGCAGGGAATCGCCCGGCTTGAGCGGGGAGTCCAGCAGCGGCGCCGCCAGGTGCACCACCCGCTCCTCGTCGGCGTGCCCGACCACCAGGGCGCGATCGCCGCCGAGCACCTCGCGCAACGCGCAGACCTCGCCGACCAGTTCGAACGCCCCCGCCTCGACGACGGTCAGTGCCTCGTTGAGCCGGACCTGCTGACCTCGCTGCAGCGCATCGACCTCGACGGTCGGGGAGACAGCGAGCCGCATCCGGCGGCCGCCGGTGAACACCTCGAGCGAACCGTCCGGCCCGACCGAGAGGAAAACGCCGTAACCGCTGGGCGGTTGGGCGAGCCGGTCGACCTCTTCCTTCAGCTGCAACAGTTGGGCGCGGGCATCGCGCAGGGTGACGACGAGCTTCTCGTTGCGTTCGGACAGGGCGTTGATCCGGTTGGCCGACTCGGTGAGCTGGCGTTCCAGTGGCCGGGTGTCGGTCGGCGCGATGGCCAACCGCCGCCGGAGTTGGGCTATCTCGTCGTTGAGCACCCGGATTTGCGCGCTGAGCTGCGCGGGTGTCTGTCGGTAACCTTCTTCGGGGCCAGAGTCAGCGCCCTCCGAAGTTCCGGACACGTCAGACGGTCTGTGATCCGCCACATTGCCCTCCCCTGGAGTCGGAGCCCTGCAAAGACCAAGACTACCTGCGGGTCCGGACAGCGCGGCTGACATTAACTTGCGGCGTCCCATGTTTCTGCGGATCAGCCGAACGTCCGTCCACCCGGCCCGGCACCGCCCGGTGGTCCGTGAGCAGCGGGTTTCGGGGAGTGTGCGCGCCCTTCGGCGCCTCGGGCTGATCGTGTGCGCAACGCGATCGCAGGCTGATCGTTACACGACAGACACGCGTCCGACGCGATGCGGGCGGTCGTCGGGGGGCGTTCCGGCCGGTACCGCGGGTCCGGAGCGGGCGTCGATTCGCTCGTCAGCGACCCGACGCGGTGGGTCGGCGCTGCGGTCGCGGCGCGGTCACTCCCGGGGCCAGTCGGCGGGTGGTGAGCAGGAACGCGGTGTGCCCGATCATCCGGTGCTCGGGGCGTACCGCCAGGCCGACGAGGTGCCAGGGCCGGTGCAGCGACTCCCAGGCGGACGGCTCGGTGAAACCGCCGTGGTGCCGCAGCTCCTCGGCGACCCTGGACAACTGGGTGGTGGTGGCCACGTACACCGTGAGGACCCCACCGGGCACCAGGTTGTCCGCGACGGTCTCCAACGCCGACCAGGGCTCGAGCATGTCCAGCACGGCGCGGTCCACCTGACCGGAATGCTCGGCCAGGTCTGCGACGGTGAGCGACCAGTTCGGTGGGCGCTCGCCGAAGAACCGCTCCACGTTGCGCACCGCGTGGTCGGCGTGGTCCTGCCGGATCTCGTAGGAGATCACCGACCCGGTCGGCCCCACCGCGCGCAGCAGCGAGCAGGTCAGCGCGCCCGAACCGGCGCCGGCTTCGAGAACCGTTGCGCCGGGGAAGATGTCGCCCCAGTGGATGATCTGCGCCGCGTCCTTGGGGTAGATCACCGCGGCGCCGCGCGGCATGGACAGCACGTAGTCGGTGAGCAGCGGCCGCAGCGCCAGGTAGGAGGTGCCGACCGCCGAGACGATCACGCTGCCATCGGGTTGGCCGATGAGGTCGTCGTGCGCCAGCCCGCCGCGGTGGGTGTGGTACGTGCCGCCCGTCTCCAGCACCACGGTGTACTTGCGGCCCTTGGAGTCGGTGAGCTGCACCCGGTCCCCCGGCTGGAACTCCCCGCTCACGGGGCGGTCCTGGGCGGCTGGACCCCGTCGACGGCCTTCGCCCGACCGCGGCGAGCAGGCCGGACTGGTTCGAGTGCGCCGGTGATGTCCGCCCGCCGGATGACGCCGGTCGGTGAGCCCGCGTCGTCCACCAGCAGGAAGTCGACAGCGGTCGTGTTGCGCAACCGTTCCACGACGTCGGCGGGATCGTCGTCGGCCAGGATGATCGCGTCCGCCGCCAACGGTCGCGCGACCAGCGATGCGGGTGCCTGTGGGCGATGCCCGGCGAGTTCTCGGGCCGCCGGCACATCGAGCAGGCCACGGGCGATGCCGCCCTCTTCGGTCAAGATCACTCCATGGTGTGCGGCCGACTCCAGGGCCAGCCAGACGGGGGATTCGGCCGGCAGCCGCACGACGGGCCGGGCCAACGAGGCCAACGGGACGCCGGCGGGCCAGCGGGTGCGCTCGCGCGGGACACGCTCCTGGGCGGCACCGACGGCGACGAACACCGCCATCACGATCCCGATGCACGCCGGCAGCGCCCCGGCGATCCCACCGGACACCACCAGCAGCACGGACCACACCAACAGCGCGACGGCCACCAGGTAGCCGCCGAAAACAGCGACGGTGGTGCCGGCCCGCCGGTCGGCGAAGACCTTCCAGACCGCCGCCCGCAGCACCCGCCCGCCGTCCATCGGCAGCGCGGGCAGCAGGTTGAACACCGCGACGACCGCGTTGGCCAGGGCCAGCAGGACGAGCACCAGCCAGCTCACCGTGCTGACGTCGACGCCCCGCACGGCCAGCCAGAACACCCCGGCCAGCAGCGCGCTGACGGCCGGGCCGGCCGCGGCGATGGCGGCTTCGTCACGCGGGGTGCTCGGGGCTCTGGTGAGTTCCGAGACGCCGCTGAGCAGGTAGAGCCGAACCCCGGACACCGGTATCCCGATCAGCCGTGCCGCCAGGCAGTGGCCGAGCTCGTGGGCCAACACGCTGGCGCCGAGCAGCACACCGAGCACCACGGACACCGCGATCGCCATGGCCACACCGGTGCCGGGCACGACCTGGGTGATCACCGGGACGCCGAAGGCGGCGATCACCACGACGGAGAGCACCCAGGAGGGCGTGACGATGACCGGTACGCCGCCGACCGACCCGAGGGTCACGCCGGTGGAACTGTTGAACCGGCGCTGGAAGGAATGCGCTGTTGCCCGCGCAGCCGGCTGCGACGGCCGCGGGTGGCGCGGCTCGGATCGCGGGTCTGGCGGCACCCCCGAAGGGTAGTGGTACGGAGATCACCCGACGGCCTCGTCGACCGCTGGGCCATGGTGTTCGCCCGGTTTCAGCACCTGGTGTTGCGGACGCGTGATGGAGTTCGCCATGACTGTCGTGGGTCTGACCTACCGTGAGCCGGGTGAGCATGATGACGGCACCGCGGCCCCGAGACGAACTGCTCGCGGGTACAGCGGTCCCGGGCGAACCGATCGGGGGCGACGTGGCCGGGCTTCGTTACGCGGACCGCGACACCTCCGGAGGGGATCAGCCTCCGGGCGAGGGGCCCGGCGTTCCGGTCGAGGGTCTGACGGACGGCGACCCCGCCGCGCTCGAGCCGGAATCGCCGCGGGTGCGCCGGCCGCTGGCCCTGTCGCCGTCCCGCGCCGGCGACTTCAAGACCTGCCCACTGCTCTACCGGTACCGCGCGATCGACCGGCTGCCGGAAGCGCCGAGCGCGCCGGCGGTGCGGGGCACGCTGGTGCACAGCACGCTGGAGCGAATGTTCGGCCGGCCCGCGGAGGAGCGCACCCCCGAGCTCACGGTGGCGAACGTCGAGCCGCTGTGGGAGCAGATGGCGGCCGACTACCCGGAGCTGGCTGAGCTCATCCCGGCCGACGACCTCCCGGCGTGGCTGACCTCCGCTCGCGACCTGGTGCGGACGTACTTCTCCCTGGAGGACCCCCGCAGGTTCACACCCGAGGCGTGCGAACTCGCCATCGAAGTCGAAGCCGGTGACGGCATACCGCTGCGAGGGTTCGTCGACCGGCTCGATCGCGCCGAGACCGGCCAACTGCGGGTGGTCGACTACAAGACCGGCCGCTCCCCCGGCCCGGATTTCGAGGCCAAGGCCCTGTACCAGCTGAAGTTCTACGCACTGATGATCTTCCGCATGCGCGGCGTGGTGCCAGCACAGCTGAAGTTGATCTACCTGGCCGATGCGCTGTCGCTGACCTACAGCCCGTCCGAGGAGGAGCTGATCGCGTTCGAGTCGGGAGTCGCCGCGCTGTGGCAGGCCATCGTCAGAGCGCGGCGCACCGGCGATTTCCCGGCCCGGCCGAGCCGGATGTGCGAGTGGTGCTCCTACCAGGCGTTCTGCCCCGAGTTCGGCGGCACCGTGCCGGCCTATCCGGGCGCGCCGGAGTACCAGCCCGCGGAGTCCGGCGCGGTCGACGATCCCGCATCGGCGAGGAACTCCGGCGCGGAATCCGGGGTGGCGCCGTCCGGCGAGAACCCCGGCGTGCACCCGGTCGCGGCATCGGTGATGGCGCCGCGCGGCGATCAGCCGAGGGCTGCGGTCGGCGGAAGTGGACTGCCTGCCCAGGTGGTCGAGGAGCCCGACGTCCGATGACCGCGGCCGCCGCTACAGCCGGCAGGACCGGATGTCCGAGGCGAGGATCGCTTTGGCCCCGAGTTCGGAGAGCGCATCCATCACGGGGTTGGCGTCCTTGCGCCGGACCATCGCGCGCACCGCCACCCACTCAGGATCGGCGAGCGGCGCCACGGTCGGCGATTCCAGGCCAGGGGTGATGGCGGTGGCGCGCTGCAGCAACTCCGCGGGGCAGTCGTAGTCGAGCATCAGGTACTGCTGGGCGATCACCACGCCCTGCAACCGGCTGCTCAGCTGCTTGGCCGCCGCGGAGATGTTGTTGCCGGACCGGCTGAGCAGCACGGCCTCGGACTGGCAGATCACGTCACCGAAGGCTGCCAGATTGTGTTGGCGCAGGGACCGACCCGATTCGACGACGTCGGCGATCGCGTCCGCCACCCCGAGCTGCACGGAGATCTCCACCGCCCCGTCCAGCCGGATCACCGTGGCGGCGATGCCGTGGTCGGCCAGATCGGCGCGCACCAGGTTCGGGTACGACGTGGCGATGCGCTTGCCCGCCAGGTCGGCGACGTGCCAGTCGTCGTCCGCCGGCGCCGCGTAACGGAACGTCGAATGGCCGAATCCGAGGCCGATGATCTCCTCCACCGGGGCACCGGAGTCGGTCGCCAGGTCTCGGCCGGTGATCCCGAGGTCGAGCTCGCCGGACCCGACGTACACCGCGATGTCCTTGGGGCGCAGGAAGAAGAACTCGACGTCGTTGGCCACGTCGACCACGGTCAGGTCACGCGACTCGTGGCGCTGGCGGTAGCCCGCCTCCCTGAGCATCTCGGCGGCGGGCTCGCTGAGCGTGCCCTTGTTCGGCACGGCAACTCTCAACATCGGGAATTTCTCCTTGCGGTGGGATGGCGGTCGAGCTGAACCGGGCGCCGGTTCGGTGGGCGAGCGTCACCGGCGGCGACTACCCCGGGACAACGGACCGGAAGGCCCGGGGCGTCGGGACAGGGTCTCAGCAGCCGGTTCGTTCCGGCGCATCGACTCGTCGCAGAAACGTCCCGGGGGCAAGGCGGACATCGTCTCCGGTGCCGACATGGCTACAGATGTCGATACACCTGCTCGAGGGAGATGCCGCGGCCGATCATGATCACCTGGGCGCGGTAGAGCAGCTGGGAGATCTCCAGGGCGAGCGCGTCATCGCCCTCGTGTTCCGCCGCGAGCCACACCTCACCGGCCTCCTCCAGGAGCTTTTTGCCCTGGGCGTGCACGCCGGCGTCCAGCGCCTGCACCGTCCCCGAACCGGCGGGGCGGGTGCTGGCTCGCTCGGCGAGCTCGTCGTACAGGGAGTCGAACGTCTTCACGGGCGGCAATTCTCCCAGACCGCCACCGCACGCCGAACCACTAGCGACACGGAGTGTCTGACCTCGGCGCGACCTGGCACCGCCGGGGCGGCGGCCTCGAGCGGGCCCTCGAAAGCCGGCCATAGCCGCGGGGTGAGAGGTTCGACGACGATGTCGAGCTGGGCCGGATCGGTCACGGACGTCACGCAGCGGACCGTCATCCGGCCGAGACCCCACCGTCAGGCGGTCGGGACGTCCCGGCGACGCAGCCCGACCAGCCCGGCTCCGCCCAGCACGACGGCGAGGATGAGCAGCGAGATCACCGGCAGCGCAGCAACATCGCCGCCGGGCAGGTGTGGGATGTGGGTGAACGGCGACAGGTCGAGCAACCAGTGGTTGAGCTGGATGGCGGTGCCGACCAGCCCGATCAGCAGGCACAGCACCAGCACCCCCCAGCTCAAGGCGGCCAGCCGCGGCAGCAACCCGACGAGCGCAACCGCGAGAGCGGCGAGCACCCACACGGCGGGCAGCTGGATCGCCGCCGCCGCCATCACCCTTGGCACCTGGCCGCCGACGTCACCGATGCTGGCTCCGTAGGTGAGCCCGGCGAACAGCCCGGCGATGAGCAGCACGACGGCTGGGCCGAGGACGGCGAACACCAGGTGGCTGCCGGCCCACGGCAGGCGGCCGACGGCGGTGGCCAGCACGGGCTCTGCTCGTCCGGCGCTCTCTTCGGTGCGCAGCCGCAGGGTCGCCTGGATGCCGTAGGCGGCGGCGATCAGTCCCAGGATCGCCATGATGCTGACCAGGTAGGCGTCCACCAGAGCCTCCCGACCGCCGATCCGGGCGAACACGTCCTTCAGCGCTTGGTTCGTCCCGACCAGGTCGCCCACGCCGTTCGCGACGCCGCCCAGCACGACGCCGAGCGCGGCGAAGGCCGCGGCCCACCCGGCCAGCAGCCCGCGATGCAGTCGCCAGGCCAGCGCCAAAGGGCTGCGCAGCCTGGCCGCCGCTTCGGCCGGACCGAGCCGGACCGGCAGCAGGCCGGACCCGATGTCCCGCCGCGCGGACAGCACCACCGCGAGCCAGGCGAGCAGAGCCGTCACCAGTACGGCGGGCAGCAGCCAGGCCCATTGTTCGTCCTGGTACGGGCTGATCCGCTGGACCCAGCCGATCGGCGACAGCCAGGACACCCAGCCAAGTCCGCCGTCGGAGATCTCGCTGACGTCACCCACCACGCGCAGCACATATGCGGCGCCGAGCACGGTGATCGCGATCCCGCGTGCCCCGCCCGAGCTCTCGGTGAGCTGCGCGGCCACCGCGCCGACGGCCGCGAAGATTGCACCGGCAGCCGCGAATTCGAGTCCCATCGCCACCGATCCGACGGTGGGCAGGTGCTGGGCGATCATCAGTGCGGCCAGCAGGACGGCCATCACCAGGTTGGCGCCGACGGTGGCGATCAACGCCGCCGCGAGTCCGGCGTGCCGCCCGACCACGGTTGACCCCAGCAACTCGCGTCGTCCGGCTTCCTCCTCGGTGCGGGTATGCCGGATCACGGTGAGCAGGCTCGCCAGACCGACCATCACGGGGATGAAACCGGCCCGCCAGTTCACCAGCTGCCCCAGGCTCGAACCGTGCAGTTGCCCGTACAGCGCGACGAAGGAGGCGTTGCCGCGGCTGGCGTCGGTGTATTCCTTCAATGCCGCCGCCGTCGGAAACAGGTCCGAGTACGACGTGACGTAGAACGACACGACGAGCGGGAAGATCACCACCCACAGCGGCATGATGAACCGGTCGCGCCGCAGGATCAGCCGGATGAGGTTCCTGGTGCCGGTCAGCGTGCTGCCGCGCCGCGGCCGTGCCGATCGGCCTGCTGCCGGCCGGCGCGGTTGCGGTGTTGGTTGTCATCGCGCCACTCCCGCATGCTTGGGATGGTGGTTCGGGTCCCTCGG
The DNA here is from genome assembly GCA_963709895.1 of uncultured Actinomycetota bacterium. Taxonomy (GTDB): domain Bacteria; phylum Actinomycetota; class Actinomycetes; order Mycobacteriales; family Nakamurellaceae; genus Nakamurella. Next base: position 335,952 of record CAVPYD010000040.1, read on the forward strand.
ATCTTTCGGGTCGCTCGGGTCCCTGGGGGATGTCGTGTCGTAATGCCGCAGGAACAGCTCCTCGAGGGTGGGTGGCTGGCTGGTCAACGTCCGAACGCCCACCGAGGTCAGCTGGCGCAGGGCGGCGTCCAGGGCACCCGCGTCGACGTCGAAGCTGACCCGGTTGCCCTGTGCCTGCAGGTCGTGCACTCCGGGCAGACCGGCCAGATCGTTGGCCGGTCCGGCCAGCTCGGCGTGCACGGACACCCGGATGAGATGCCGGAGGTCGGCCAGGCTGCCGGTCTCTACCGAGCGCCCGTCCCGCACGATGGTCACCCGGTCGCAGAGCGCCTCCACCTCGGACAGGATGTGGCTGGACAGCAGCACAGTGCGGTCGCCGCGGCGCACCTCCTCGCCGATCACCTCACGGAACACGGCCTCCATCAACGGGTCAAGGCCGGAGGTCGGCTCGTCGAGCAGCAGCAGCTCGACGTCGGAGGCGAGCGCGGCGATCAGCGCCACCTTCTGCCGGTTGCCCTTGGAATAGGCGCGGCCCTTCTTGCGCGGATCGAGATCGAAGCGCTGCAGCAGGTCGTCGCGGCGCTGCCGGTTCAGGCCACCGCGCATCCGGCCCAGCAGGTCGATCACCTCCCCACCGGACAGGCTGGGCCACAACGTGACGTCGCCCGGCACGTAGGCGAGCCGGCGGTGCAGCGGCGTGGCATCCGCCCACGGATCACCGCCGAGCAGGGTTGCGCTGCCCGCGTCGGCGCGCATCAACCCGAGCAGGATCCGGATAGTCGTCGTCTTGCCGGCTCCGTTGGGTCCGAGAAAGCCGTGCACCTCGCCGGTGCGGACGACCAGGTCGAGTCCGTCCAGTGCCCTGGTCGGACCGAAGTTCTTGACCAGGCCGGTGACGGAGATCGCATCGCTCATCTGGGTTCTCCTTCCGATGTGTCCTCGGTGCTGTCGTGGACATCGAAGGCGGGCTCCCTGGTGGGGGCCCAGCTGGGAGGATGTTCAGGTGGCGACGACAAGAAGATCATTCACGGCGGAGTACCGGGTTGAGGCCGCTCACCGGGTGATCGATTGGGCTGGACGATCATCGAGGTGGCTCGAGAATTGGGTATGGGCGAGCAGTTGCTGGGGCGGTGGGTCAAGGATGAGCGAATACGGCAAGCGGCCGCGGACGCCGTTTCGGAGGTGCCCGATACGCCTCTGACGGAAAGCGAACGGGCGGAGTTGGTCAGGTTGCGCAGGAAGGTCGTCGACCAGGCCCGGCTATTCGAGGAACAGGAACGCGACGTCGTCTTCCTAAAAAAAGCCTCGGCGTACTTTGCGGCGATGCAACCGAAATGACATATTTCGAGTTCATTGAAGCTCAGTGCGCCAACACCGACGGTCCGGCGGCCGGTAGAACGAAATCCCTGATGTTCCGGAATCTGCCGGTGTCATCGGCGGGGTTTTACGCGTGGCGGAAGCGTGTGAACGGCCAGGAGCCTTCCGCTGCGACGCAGAGGCGGGCGGATCTGCTGGTGCAGATCACGTCGATCCACCGGGATTCGGCAGGCACGTACGGATCTCCGCGGGTGACTGCTGAGTTGCGGGACGACGGCCAGCTGGTGACCGAGAAGACCGTGGCGGCCATCATGGCTGCTCACGGCATCGCCGGGATCAGTCCTCGGTCGTTCAAGGTGTGCACGACGATCCCTGACCGGTCGGCGATCACGCCACCGGATCTGGTGAACCGGGTGTTCGATCAGGGCCGGCTCGATGCCGTCTGGGCGTCGGATATCACCTACCTCACCTGCGGTGAGGGCGACGTTTTCCTGTGCGCGATCCGCGACGAGCATTCGAAGCGGGCGTTGGGCTGGGCGGCCGCCGATCACATGCGCGCCGAACTGGTTGTCGATTGCCTGGACATGGCCATCAGTACCAGGCATCACAATGTGGCGGGAACCATTTTCCATGCTGATCGGGGAAGTCAATTCACCAGCGGCGACGTGGCCGATAAATGCCGGGAATCTGGGCTTCGTCAATCGGTGGGCCGGACCGGTGTGTGTTGGGATAACGCGTGCTCGGAATCATTCTGGTCGACGTTCAAACACGAATACTATTACCGTCACCCATTCGCGACAAGGGCTGAGCTATATTTGGCGATTGATAAGTGGATGGTCTACTATAATGGTAGACGGCGGCATTCTAGCGTCGGCCAAGTCAGCCCGATCAACTACGAACAAGCGGTCGCGAAGTTGGCTATAGCTGGGGTTGCCCCCTGTAGGTAGACAGTTGATCAAGCGGCTTCTGCTGTCTGACGTTGGAGCTGTTCAAACTGTACTGGAGTAAGCATGCCCAAGGCTGAATGCCTTCTGCGACGATTATAGACACGCTCGATCCAGTCGCCGACAGCGGCCATTGCTTCCGCTCTGGTCGCCCAGGGGCGACGGTTGTAGAACTCCACTTTCAGACTGGCCCAGAACGATTCCTGTTGCGCATTGTCCCAGCACACGCCGGTCCGGCCGACCGAACATTTCAAGCCATTCTTGGTGGCGTACTCGGCGATCTGGTCTGAAGTGTATTGCGATCCGCGGTCAGCGTGGAACACTGTTTCTCCAGAGTCGGTGGTCCTGAATACCACCGCCATCTCCAACGCCTGCTCAACTAAATCCGCACGCATATGGTCCGCCATCGCCCAGCCGATCACCCGACGGGAACAGCCGTCACGAATTCCACACAAATACAGCCAACCCTCGCCGGTGGCCAGGTAAGTGATATCGGACGTCCATATCCGATCCAGCTGACCGGTGTCCCACTTCCGCTTCACCAGATCAGCCGGCACTGCGCTCGAAGCGTCCGGCACCGTGGTGATCGGCGTGAACTGCCGAGGACTGATCCCCGAGCCCTTGACGTCTCATCGACGCGGCCACCGTCTTACGGGACACTGGCTCACCCTCCTCGCGCAGATCGGCAAGGATCTGCGGTGATCCGTAGGCCTGGTCAGAAGCCGCATGGAAGGCGGCGACCTTCGCATCCAGGCCAGCCCGCCGTAACGCGGCCGCGCTCGTGCCGGCCGCCTCCACGGCGCGCCACTTGTAATACCCTGACCTGGACACCTCGAGGAGGTTCGCCATACGGGTGATTGTGAACTTCGCCTTCTCCGCGTCCATCAACCGGTAAGCGTCTACCGATTCGATTCGGCTGCGAAGAAGGTCGCGGCTTTTTTTAGGAATGCCTGATACAACTGGAGTTCCGCGTTCTCTTGCGGAAGTTGATTTAGAGCGGCGCGCTCGTGGTCATCGAACACCAGCTTATTATCGGCGCCGGCATCGCTCTTTGCCTGCGCGACCGGCCGACCGGTTTGTGCGCCGATCCCTTCCGGCGGCGTGACCGCCTCCGGCCGGCCTGTGTGACGCTTCTATGTCTCCGTATGAGCCCGGTTCTCCGGAGTATATTTGCGTCGCTTGCCCGACATACCGACATCTTCTTTTGCGTTACCGTGTTGGCATTCGTTGTGTCTTCGGTGCTACGTCGGGTGCCGTCGCGGTCGGTCGCGACCGGGCGTCGGGCTGCCGACGGGGTTCCGCGGTTGTCGGCGGCGGACCCGGCGCCGTCTGGGCTTGGCGACGTCGGCGGCAATGACTCGTAGGCCGCGCGCGCCGTCGCCGCCAGCTCGGGCGTCACCAACGGGTGCGCGTACAGGTCGAGAAGCGCCATCGCCACCCGAGTCTCGCCCTCGCCGCTGCGAATGTCGGTCCCGGCCGCGCGCGAGATGTGGGCGTGCAGCAGTGGGATGCCCAGGGTCATCGCGATGATCAGCGCGGCGCGGGTGCGACGGTCCCCCATCGGCGGATCGGCACGGTCGTCATCGGCCCGGATCAGCCACTGCTCGGTCATCGACACCAGGTCGTCGAAGAGCAGGGCGACAGATGGCGATCCGTCGACAAGGGCACGCGACAGGTAGTTCTGGTACGGACGCAGCGCCCTGCGGGAGAGGGCAGCCCCGCTCAGGTCGCCCCGTTGGCTGCCGGCCAACGCCTCGTCGTTGACCGCACGCAGCGCCTGCGCGACGGCGTCGTCGCACGCGTCGCGCAGTCCCTCCTTGGAGCCGAAGTGATGACGGACAAGTCCGGGCGACACCCCCGCCGTCGCCGCGATGTCCCGGATGGTCGCCCGGCCGAACCCGTCCTCGGCGAAATGCCACAACGCGGCGTCCCTGATCCGTGCGCGTGCGGTCAGATCCTCGTACGCATGCTTGCCGTCGCCGACCCCTGGTCTCATGCCTGCCTATCCCTGTGTATAGCCTGCTGTTCGCTCGGATAGCAGGCTATACCTGTGGATAGTCAGGGCGAAAGGGATTAGTTCCCGGCAATCACCCGGATCTGCTCAGCCGGCCCCGTCGGGATGGGGACTGTCCCGCTGGCCCCGAGTCGCTGTGCAAGGTCGACGCAACGACCGCACATTGAAAGCCCAAGGTCAGGCGGTTGCCACGAGGGGCGGCTCTGGCAGCGGGTTAGGGCGCGCGACAAATGGACCGTCCAAACAGCAGACCGTCAGCCCTCGAGGATTGTCAGGGCGTGGCGAGTGCCAACCCGACGCGGTTGGCACACCGGCGCAGGACGTCCATCGAGTCGAGCAACGCACTCTGCCGGGCCATGGGTGCGGAGACTGCCACCGCGGCCGCCCCCTGCGCCGTCCGCACCGCGGCGCTGACGCAGGTGACGCCCAGCTGGTATTCCCCGGAATCGAGCGCGATGCCTTGCTCGGACGTCAGTTGGCGCCGCAGCTCATGAGGGTCGGTCACCGTCATCGGGGTCAGGTCGGCCAGTTCGTGGCGGGACAGGTAGTCCTCGCGCAGGTCCTCCGGGAGCACCGTGAGGATCGCCTTGCCCAGCGCCGTCGCGTGTCCGGAGTACTGCAGGCCCACCCAGAGATCGGTACGCGGATACACCGGGCTGTCCACGACGTCGACCAGTTCGATCTCGCCGTCCCGGTACACGGCCAGGTAGGTGGCGCCGGACAGTTCTTTCATCAGCTCCGTGAGTGCCGGCCTGGTGCGCCAGGTGGGTAGGTCGCCATGCCGGCCGAGCCCGCCGACCCGGTGACCGAGCACGTAACCGCCGTCCTCGCGCGCCAAGTAGCCCTCATGGACGAGGGTGCGGAGCAGGTGATAGGTGGTGGGCAGGGCCAGCCCGGCCTCACGGGCCAGCGCCTTCGCCGAGACGGGGCGCTGACGGCGGCCGACGGAATCCAGCAGGTGCAGTGCGCGCTGGACCGACGTGATGAGGGTCGGACTGGTGCTGGTCATCGGCCTTCCTGGTCGTCGCCCCCGGCATAGTGTGACACGCCGCGGAGCGGATCGGTGGGCGCACGGCGCTCGGGGTGGGTTCGCGGGTCGAGGGGTCGGCCCTTTCCTGCGCGGACCGAGACCGCGAGCCGGCCGTTGGCTATCGTCGATGGCGATGACCGACGAACATGTCGCTGACGACTGGCGCCGCGGGGCCAACAGTGCTGACAGGGCCGACGGCGTCGACAGCGCCGGCAGTGCAGACAGCGTTGAGCGCACCGACAGCGTCGAGCGCACCGACAGCGTTGAGCGCCCCGACAGCACCGGAGCGCCGGGAGCAGCGCCGCCACGGAACCGACGGACGACCGGGTCGGGAGCCTGGATGGCGGCGTGACCAGGCGGCTGGCCGCCCGGTGCGGCATCGCTGCCGCCGGCCTGTCCGTTCTCGCGGTGGTCTGCCTGGTCGTGGTGGTGGTCCGGGACCGCAGCCTGCTGACGGCTCTGCTCACCCTGGTCGGCGTGGGCCTCGGCGCTGGTGGCCATCGCGCTGTGGCGACGCTGGGCGCTGTGGAATTCCGTGGCCCACGCCCCACTGCCGGCCGGACGGGGTACACCCGCGATCATCGGTGACCCGCGCGCACTTTCGCCTCGAACGTCGGGCCGGCCGATCAACCGCCGGTTCGGCGCGATGGTTCTCCCGATCCGCGCGAACTCCGGAGCGTCACCGGGCGACGGAGCGCTGATCGTCCATGCCAGGGCCGACGGCGTCTCCCCCGCCGCCGGTGATCGCCTGCGGATCATGCCCATCTCCGGAGTGCGCAACCCGCTCGCTCCCGGGAACAACCCTCGTCGGGCCGTCCGTGTCCTGCTGCTGCGGGGCTCCGACGCGGCGTTGTTCGTCGCCACCACCCGGGTGACCGACACCTGGTGACGTGCCTCGAAAAGAGTTGACTGGGTCCAGACCGTGGGCGCCCCTGATGCTGGCCGTCAGCGGCCGGTCCGGGCGCGCCGGCTCTTCCCACCGAGTTCCAGCGTGCTGGACGGGTCGCTGTGCACACCGCCGGTGCCGACGTACTTTTCGCCGATCTGGGCGCCGTTCTTGATGACGTGCACCAGCGCCATCGCATGGCCACGGCCGAGTCCGAAGTCCTCCTTCAGCCAGTCGACGATGACCCCCGCCTTCGTCGACGGAGTGTCGAAGCCGCGCTGGCTCGCATGAGCGACGAACTCCTCCGGCGTCGTGCCGGTCTTGTCTTCGATGTTGTCCAAGTACGCCTGGAAGGACATGTGATTCTCCATTCGGTAGGTGGCCGGGGCTTCGAAAGCTCGGCCCTCACCGTCACGTCGAACGGGATGCCACCGTCTCGACACCACAATCAGGGAATTTCCCAGCGATGCTCACGCTGTGACCGATTCCCATGCCGCAGCAAGGGCATCGCACCCAGGCCGTGAGCAGCGTGGGGGTCAGCGAGCCACGGTCAGAAGTAGTCGAGGATCGCCGGCCGCGGCCCGGCCATTGCGGCATCCAGCACCAGGTCATCCTCGGGTGAGCCTCCGAGGAGCATCCCCGCGCGGCGCAGCGCCGCGGCGGTGACGCCACCGCCGGCGAGGACAAGCGCAAGGCCGGTCGGCGTCATCCGCACACCCGAGCCGTCGCCCTGCTCCACCCGAGCATCCCCGGTGTCGAACACGATCCGGTGGTTGCCGGTGTTCCAGGGACATACCGGGTCATTCACCGTGACCTCGATGGTGCCCGAAACGGTTGCCGGCCAACCCCTTTGCTCGACGGCACCGGTCAGATCGACCACCCGCAGCAGGTACTGCCGGACGTCGGTGGCGGCCCAGCCGGCGCCGGGGATCAGCCAATGAACGGGATCGGCACCCGACGTCCGCAGCCGGACCGTCGGGGTGACGGCGCCGAATGACGCCGCCATCGCAAGGAGGGAGGCGACCGCGTTGCTGGTCAACCCGAGGAGGTCATGAACGGTGAAGATGGCGCCGGGGCCGTAACCCTCCCCCCGATTCCAGCTGGCGTAGCCCTCGACGGACCCACTCTCACCGATCGCCAGGGTGATCCCGTCGAACGCATCGACGAGCTCGGCATCGGTCTGGGCGAAGCACGGCCCGGTACGGCTCAGCAGGCAGGATCCCTCCGCCGACAGTTGTGCGTAGACGGACCGGATCGCCGCAGCGTCCGCCGGCCCGGCGCGCCGGAGCCGGATGCCGGGCGGCACCCGCAACCCGGCGAGCGCGGAGACCGGCAGGTCGGCGATCACCAGCTCGGCGACCTGCTCGTAGCCGAGCGACCGGTACAGCGCGGGAGCGGTGCGGAAGAGCGTGGAGATGACCGCCCCGCGGTCCCGCGCAATGGCCAGGGTGTCCGTCATGATCGACCGGGCCAGGCCAAGGCGCCGGTATTCCGGCGCCACCGCGACCCCGGCGATACCGGCGGTGACCACCGGCCGCCCGCCGATCATGCTGAGGTACTCCCGGTCCACCGTCTTGGCCGCCAGGATCCGGCCGTCGAACAGCCCCCAGCGATGGATCCCCTGGCCCAACATGAAGGCGGCCCCGCCGGCGATGGGCACCCCGAAGGCGTCCCTGCTCATTCGCAGCGAGTCGCCTGCATCATCGGGGGTCAGCGAACGAAATTCCACGCGCTGCAGGTTACCGGCCGCCCACGGTCGTGTCCGGAGAACTCTCGCGCGGCCGATCCTCGTGCGGATTGCCGTTGTCCCGGAAGCACTTTCAGGCCGCGGCGCACGTCGGAGGCCCGCGAGCTGCGACTCGCCGTGAACACACCGAGCCACCTGCGCTCGACCGGCTCGGCGCAGTATCGAGCCTGCTCAGAGCAGTCTCGGCCCGAATCAGATCAGCTTGGCCGCCTTCCGCCGCGCCCGGGTGGCCGCCGCCTTGGTCTCCGGCGCGGCCCGGCGGTGGCGCGCACTCTTGGGCCCCTTGGCCGCACCGACCTTGACCACCGCCGGCCCTCCCGGCGCCGTTCGCCGCTGCCACCCCGTTCGCCGTCACCCCGTTTGCTGTCACCCCGTTCGCGGACCGGCCGTTCACCGCGGACCGTCCCGCCGACGCCGAGCGATTGGCGGCAGCCGACCCCGCCGAAGCTCCCGAACCACCATTGACCGCCGCGCTGGGCGCCGCTCCGCGTCGCCCGGCCGCTCCCGCGGCGCGGGTCGACAGCGCCGCCCGGCCGTCCAGGATCCGGGCCAGGTACTGCCCGGTGTAGGAATCCGGGTGCGCCGCGATCTGCTCCGGGGTGCCCTCGGCGACCACCAGCCCGCCGCCCGAGCCACCCTCCGGACCCATGTCGATGATCCAGTCCGCGGTCTTGATCACATCCAGGTTGTGCTCGATGACGATCACCGTGTTGCCCTTGTCCACCAGCGAGTGCAGCACGCCGAGCAGCTTCGCGACGTCCTCGAAATGCAGGCCGGTCGTGGGCTCGTCGAGGACGTAGATCGGTCCGGCCGGTGGAGCGCTTCTGCAGCTCGGAGGCGAGCTTGACCCGCTGCGCCTCGCCGCCGGACAGCGTCGGCGCGGGCTGCCCGAGCCGCACGTACCCGAGGCCGACGTCGACCAGCGTCTCGAGGTGCCGGCGCGATCTTGCAGATCGGCCTCGAAGAACTCGGCGGCCTCCTCGATCGGCATCTCGAGCACCTCGCTGATCGTCTTGCCCTTGTAGTGCACCTCGAGCGTCTCGCGGTTGTAGCGCGCGCCCTTGCACACCTCGCACGGCACGTAGACGTCCGGCAGGAAGTTCATCTCGATCTTGATCGTGCCGTCGCCGGCGCAGTTCTCGCAGCGCCCGCCCTTGACGTTGAACGAGAACCGGCCCTGCTGGTAGCCGCGGACCTTGGCCTCGGTCGTCTCGCGAACAGCTTGCGGATGTGGTCGAACACGCCGGTGTACGTGGCCGGGTTCGATCGCGGGGTCCGCCCGATCGGCGACTGGTCGACACCGACGACCTTGTCCACTGCTCGATGCGCCCGTGACCCGCTTGTGCCGGCCGGGCGGCAGCTTGGCGCCGTTGATCTTGTTCGCCAGCGACGGCGTACAGGATGTCGTTGACCAGCGTCGACTTGCCCGACCCGCTGACGCCGGTGACCGCGACGAAGCAGCCGAGCGGGAACGCGACGTCGATGTCGCGCAGGTTGTGCTCGCGCGCGCCCTCGACGACGAGCTCGCGGCGCCGGTCCGACGCGGTCGGCGCACCAGCGGGACCTCGATCTCGCGGCGCACCGGACAGGTACGCGCCGGTGATCGACTCCGGCGAGCGTCAGCAGGTCGGCGACCGTGCCGCTGACGACGATCTTGCCGCCGTGCTCGCCCGCCCGCGGGCCGATGTCGACGACCCAGTCGGCGGTGCGGATGGTGTCCTCGTCGTGCTCGACCACGATCAGCGTGTTGCCCAGGCCCTTGAGCCGGACCAGCGTCTCGATCAGCCGGTGGTTGTCGCGCTGGTGCAGGCCGATCGACGGCTCGTCCAGCACGTACAGCACGCCCGACGAGGCCGGAGCCGATCTGGGTGGCCAGCCGGATCCGCTGCGCCTCGCCGCCGGCCAGCGTCGCGGCCGGCGCGGTCCAGGGACAGGTAGTCGCAGCCCGACGTCGACGCAGGAAGCCGAGCCGGGCGTTGATCTCCTTGAGCACCCGCTCGCCGATCATCCGGTCGCGCTCGGTCAGGTCGAGGTCGTGCAGCCAGCGCGGCCGCCTCCCGATCGACAGCGCGGCCAGGTCGGCGATGCGTCGACCAGCCCGTGCCGACGGTGACGGGCAGGATCTCCGGCTTGAGCCGGGTGCCCTCGCACGACGGGCACGGCACCTCGCGCATGTAGCCCTCGTACTTCTCGCGCGCGTAGTCGCTGTCGGTCTCGGCGTAGCGCCGCTCGATCCACGGGACGACGCCCTCGTAGCTCGCGTAGTACGAGCGGTCGCGGCCGTACCGGTTGCGGTAGCTGACGTGCACCTGGTCGCCGATGCCGTGCAGCACCGCCTTCTGCGCCACGGGCGGGCAGCCGCTCCCAGGCGGTGTCGAGGTCGAAGCCCATCTGCCTCGGCCAGGCCCTGCAGCAGCCGCAGGAAGTACTCGCTGGTCTGTGCCGGTGGACCAGGGCGCGATGGCGCCGTCGTTGAGCGGAGCGACTCCGGATCCGGGCACGACCAGCTCGGGGTCGACCTCCTTGCGGGTGCCGAGGCCGGTGCAGACCGGGCAGGCGCCGAACGGCGAGTTGAACGAGAACGACCGCGGCTCCAGCTCGTCGAGGCCAGCGGGTGGTCGTTCGGGCAGGCCAGCCGCTCGGAGTAGCGGCGCTCGCGGTGCGGGTCGTCCTCGTGCAGGTCGACGAAGTCGAGGATCACCAGCGCCGCCGGCCAGGCCGAGCGCCGTCTCGATCGAGTCGGTGATGCGCTGCTTGCTGCGGCCTCGCCGGTTGACCAGCCGGTCGACGACCGCCTCGATGGTGTGCTTCTCCTGCTTCTTCAGCTTCGGCGGCTCGGTCAGCGAGTGCACGACGCCGTCGATCCGGACCCGGGCGAAGCCCTTGGTCTGCAGGTCGGCGAACAGGTCGACGTACTCGCCCTTGCGCTCGCGGATGACCGGCGCGAGCACCTGGAACCGGGTGCCCTCGGGCATCTCCAGGATCCGGTCGACGATCTGCTGCGGCGTCTGCTTGGTGATCGGCTCGCCGCAGACCGGGCAGTGCGGCTTGCCGATCCGCGCGTAGAGCAGGCGCAGGTAGTCGTAGACCTCGGTGATCGTGCCGACCGTCGACCGCGGGTTCTTCGAGGTCGACTTCTGGTCGATCGAGACCGCGGGCGACAGCCCCTCGATGAAGTCGACGTCCGGCTTGTCCATCTGGCCGAGGAACTGCCGGGCGTAGGCGACAGCGACTCGACGTAGCGGCGCTGGCCCTCGGCGAAGATGGTGTCGAAGGCCAGGCTGGACTTCCCGGAACCGGACAGGCCGGTGAACACGATCATCGCGTCGCGGGGCAGGTCGAGGTTGACGTCCTTGAGGTTGTGCTCGCGGGCGCCACGCACGATGAGCTGATCTGTCACGTTGAACCATGCTAGGCGCGTGGTCCGACAGTCCCGCAATCTGCGACGTCGCGCACCCCACGGCAGGATGGCCAAGTGACCACCCCTGAACAGTTCCGAGCACAGATCCGCTGGGCGCTGGCCGGCTACGGCGCCGGCGGCCGGACCTTCCACACGCCGCTGATCCTGTCCGCCGAAGGCCTCGAGCTGGTCGCCGTGGTCACCGGCTCCGCGGAGCGCCGCGCGCTGGTGCAGGCGGAGGTGCCCGGCGCCGCCACCGTCACCGACCTGAGCGAGCTGCCGGCGCTGGGCGTCGCGGGCGTCACCATCACCACGCCGACCGCCACCCACGCCGAACTGGCGCACCGGGCGCTGGACCTCGGCCTGCACGTGGTGGTGGACAAGCCGTTCGCGCTCACCGCCGCCGCCGCGCAGGAGCTGGTCGACCACGCCGAACGGGCCGGGTTGGTCATCACGCCGTACCAGAACCGCCGCTGGGACAGCGACTTCCTGACGGTCCGCCGGCTCGTCACGGACGGGTCGCTCGGCACGGTGCACCGCTTCACCTCCCGGATCGACCGGTTCAAGCCGGTGAAGGGCAGCTGGCACGGCGGGACCGTCGAGCAGGGCGGCGGCACGTTGCTCGACCTCGGGCCGCACCTGGTCGACCAGGCCCTGCACCTGTTCGGGCCCGCCGAACTGGTGCACGCCGAGCTGGCCACGGTGCGCGAGGGCGCCGGCGCGGAGGACGACATCGAGCTGCACCTGCGGCATGCCAGCGGGGTGCGCTCCACCCTGGCCGCGGGGATGGCGTCCGCGGCGCCGGGGCCGAGGTTCCAGGTCAACGGAGCGGCCGCCGGCTACCTGATCGACGGGTTCGACGTCCAGGAGGAACAGCTGAAGAACGGTGGCTCGCCGGCCAGCCTCGGGCTGGGCTGGGGGGTCGAGCCGGAATCGGCGTGGGGCAAGCTGTTCGACGGCGAGCGCGAACTGCTGATGCCCAGTGAGCGCGGCCGGTGGGACACGTTCTACCCGGCCGTCGCGAGGGCCGTCGCCGGTCTCGGCGCACCGCCGGTCGACCCGCGGGACGCGGTGGCCACGGCACGGGTGCTGGACGCCGCCCGGGAGTCCTCCGCGACCGGCACCGTGATCCGGCTCGGATGACCGGCTGACCACGGCCGACCACCGCCCGCGCATCGCCGATGCGCTCGCGGATGACGAGAATGTGCCGACGAGTTGAATCGACGGGCAGCGGAATTGGCGGGGATGGCTGGCCGGCGATCCGTCGGACGACGAAACGGGGCGGGCAGGAATGTGGAATTCCTGCCCGCCCCGAGACGAGGGTCGTGCCGCCGCTACCGGTCGCTACCGGCAGCCTCTCCTACTGAATGCGTTGGGAAAGGTTGGCGCTGGTACTGGTGTTGAAGTGGCTGTCACCCGCGTACACGGCTGCAACGACGTGGGTCGCGGCGGTCAGCGTGCTGGTGACGTACCTCGCTTGCCCGTTGACGAGGGCGACCGGTGCCCCGGCGTTCTGCCCGTCGACGCGGAATTGAACGTTGCCGGTTGCCGTACCGGCGCCGGGCGAAACGGCAGTGACCGTGGCGGTGAACGTGACGGCCGTCCCGCGGGCTGCGGGTGTGCCGCTGGTGGTGACCACTGTCTTACTGCTCGCCTTGTTCACCGTCTGGGTCACCGTGGCGCTGGTGCTCGCCGAAGAACTGGCCGAGCCGCTGTAGGCAGCTAACACCGAGTGCGCACCCACGGTGAGCGACGAGGTAGCGAAGGTCGCCCTGCCGTTGACGAGGGTGACCGGGCTGGAGCCGGAGCCGTCGATGGTGAATACGACCGTGCCGGTCGCCGCCGCGGGGGTTACCTGGGCGGTGAAGGTCACCGATTGGCCGAACACCGATGGGGTGCCGCTGGTGCTCAGCGCGGTCGTCGAGTTTGCCGTGTTGACGACCTGGGTGTACGGCGCGCTAACACTGCTGCTGAAGGCGAGCGAGCCGCTGTAGGAGGCGGTCACAGTGTGGCTGCCGACTGTCAGAGCGGTGGTTGCGTAGGCCGCGGCGCCGGTCCCGTTCAGCGCCACCGAGGTGCCGAATTGGTGCCGTCGACATTGAACTGGACCGTACCGGTCGGGGTGCCGGTGCCGGTTGCCGGCCGCACCGTCGCGGTGAACGTGACGTTCTGCCCGAAGCTCGACGGCGCTGGGCTGCTGGTCACGACGGTCGTCGACGGGCGTGCGATGGTGATCAGGTTCGACGTCGAATCGCCGGCGGCGTTGAACGCGGTGACCCGGTACTGGTAGCCCGCGGCCGGGTCGGCGGTGGCGTCGGTGTAGCTGACGACGTTCGCCAGCGGTGCCGCGATCTGGACGAACGCGCCGACTGTATTGCTGATGATCGGCGCCCGTTCGACGCGGTACCCGACTTCCGCGGTGCCCGGATTGGTCCAACTGGACGGGTTGGCGTAGTCGACCGGTGTGCCGTCGGTCCAGTTCAGGACGACCCCCGATTGCTGGGTGAAGGTCAGCACAGGCGGCGCCGGTAGTGCTCTGGGAACGTGCACCGTGACAGGCCGCATCATGTCCATTTCCTCATGGCTGAGGATGTGGCAGTGGAACACGTATTCCCACTCGAAATTCGTGACCTCGTTGACGATCGGCGTGGTCATCGGGGTGCCGTCGGTGTCGGTGTTGTTGAAGCCGGCCTGGTAGCCCTGCAGGGCATTCAGGTCGCCCCTGGCACCGATGGGCATCATCGGGTTGAGCGGACGATGGCTGTCCAGGATCCCGAACGGGAGGGTCGGCACGATCGGGCGTAGGGCGACGATGGTGTCCTCCAGCGGGCTGACCCTGACCGTTTCCTTCCAGCCGAGTTCCGTCGGATCGGGCGGGATGATGATGTTGTCCCAGGTCACGCGGTTCATGACTTGGACGTTATAGAGGTGGAAATGAATGGGGTGCGTGTCGACCCCGTTGTGGGTGATCTTCCATATCTGGGTGCCGTCTGTTGCGGTTGATATCGGCGTGACGTGCAGGCTGCTCGGCATGTCTGTTGAGTCGAGGACCTCGGTCGCCGGGTTGACGAACGGATACAGGATGATGTTCTGGGTCAGTGGCGTCGCGCCGGGTGCTTCAAGTCCCAAGTTGGCCGTCATCCGCCCCCATTCGTCGAAGCTGGCCGAGTTCATCTCGTCGTGCATTCCCTTTGGTTGGAAGGGTATTTGCGTCTTCGCGTTGGGGGAGGCGACGGTGTTGAACCCGAATGTGTCGGTCGGTTGGGATCCTTCCTGGATGCGCGCGTAGCCGTCGCACCGAGCGCTGGCGTGGATGGGCGCGTTGCACCAGCCGCTGTTGACGAAGTTGGTGCCCAGGGCGCCGTTGTAGGCACCCTGGCCGACGATGATCGGGTCGGAACCGGACTCGAAGACACCGGCGGGTTTGCCGTTGGCATCGAGGTGGTGGGCGAATGCGGCCTGCAGGGCACCCATCCGGTCGGCGGTGGTGTTCGGCCGGTCGAAGGCCACTGCCGGGGCGGCATTGGACACCTTGACCTGCATGACGGTCCTGGTGTTGGGGCCGTACCCGGGCAGCGTGGTCGGGGCGCCGCGTGGGGCTGAGGTCGGGTCCTCCGGTGTAGTAGTCGTATCCGGGAACGCGCGCCGGGAAGGCGGCGGGGGCGTCGTTGTACAGGATCAGGGTCTTGCCCCGGTACTGCGAGAAGTCGACGACGACGTCGGCCCGTTCGGCCGGCGCCAGCAGCAGTGAGTGCTTGTCGACGTTGCCGACGTCGAACCGCGTCGGATCGGTGATGTAGGTGATCGGTTGCGCGGGAACGACAACCGGGGCCGGCAGGAACCCGCCCTCGGTGCCGATCTGGATCCAGTTCGGCCCGACCGGGCTGCGACTGGTGTCCGGCGTCGGCGCGACGACCGGGTCGGTCTGGGCAGCGGCGAGTTCGGTCGGATTGAGTGCGACCTCGCTGAGCGTTCCGGTGGTGGGATCGGCGACGTACCACGACAGGTTCCAGAACCGGTCGTTGGCTGCGTTCAGGATCCGGTACCGGTAGGCCTTCGGGTCGACGGTGGTGGTCGGGTAGGCGGTGCCGTTGACGATCGGGGTGTCGTTGAACGCCTCCATGCCGACCGAGACGTTCGGGGTCGACGGAATCTGCTGCGGTTCGCAGAACGTCTGCGACATCCGGGTCACAGTTCGGGTCGTAGTAGGGGTTGGCGATCGCCGGGTATTTCACGTCCTTCGCCGGTGGCCAGAACCACGGGCCGTACATCCAGCGCCCGAAGGCGCTCATGCCCGAAGGGGCGCCGGGGTTCTGCGCGGGCATGTAGACGTGCGGTGTCCACAGGTTGCCCTGGCCGCCCCACTTGGCGTAGTTCCAGGTCGGGTCGTTCTTGGCCATGGTGGCCTGGTCGGGCACGAAGGTCTTGTCCTGGACGACGAGCGGGTCGCCGGGGCCCATGCCGGCAAGGAGCCGCCCGTCCGATCAGGCTTCTGCTCGGTCGGGTCGGTGAGCAGGTAGCCCGCGGCCTCGCCGGCGTAAACATTGAGCCGGGTGATGCCCCACGCGTGGTCGTGGTAGAACATCAGCCGCGCGCTCTGCTGGTTGGTGTAGAAGAAGGTCTGCGCGCCGGGCCGGGGTCGGGCATGTCCGGGACGTTGCTGACGCTGACGCCCTTGGGGTAGGCGGTGTTCTCGCCGGCCGGGGTGATCCACTGGTGCGGGGTGCCGTCACTGATCCACGGGGTGATGCCGCCGTGCATGTGCAGGGTGGCGCGGTTCTCCGAGTAGCAGGTCGACGGCTTCGGGTCTTGGCTGCACATCGGATTGCGCACACCGTCGGTGACGGTGCCCTGGTCCGCGGCCATGTCCATCGGCACGCCGTTGGCGTCCAGTTTCATCATGTCCGGGCCGGGACCAGAGCCCATCAGGGTGGTGTCGGTGGGCAGGAAGAGATCTCCAGCGGTCCCGGTCGGCAGCAGGTTGCGGAACAGGAACGCGGACCGGAACATCCTTCTTCGCGATGATTGTCGGCCCGAGGTAGTGCGGGTCGTCCGACGCCGGAGTAGCCGTCGGGAAACGATCGGTGTGGGAGCGATCGTCGGATCGAGATTCGCATTGGTCAGCGTGCGTATGCTTGCCGGGCACTACGTGGTGGAGAGCTGAACATAGCCGCGCAAGCAGGGTCGCGGGCAGGCCGGAGGAGAACTTCTCGCGGTACTGGACCACCGCAATCTCGTAGTAGTCCGAGCCGGGATAGGTCGTGGTGTCAGGAACCCCGACCGGAATGTACTGGCCGAGATTGTTCTTCTCCCGAGCCGAGTCCCGGCAGGGTGTCGACGAACTTCTTCAGGCCTGGCGTGATGTACCCACCGCCGGGCGCGGTGATGTTGACGTCCGACACGGCGCCGGCGACGGCGACCGTCGCGGTGGCGCTCGCGCCTTGTCGGCGGTGCCGACCGTGTCGTTGACCGTGACCGCCGGCGCGGACCGGTAGCCGACGCCGCCGTCGGTCACGTCGATCTGACCGATCCGATGGTCGCGGTCGCCGTCGCGACCGCGGTCGGGTTGGCCTTACTCGCGTCGTCGATGGTGAGGGTGGGAGCCGAGGTGTATCCGGAACCCGGGTCCACCAGATCGACCGCGGTGACCACACCGTTGGCGTCCATCGTCGCGGTGGCCGTGGCGATCTTGCCGTCCGGCAGTTGCGGGAGGGAGAACTTGACGATCGGCTGGTTCGGGTATCCGGAGCCGCCGTCGGTCAGCGTGATGTTGTCAACGCCGCCGCTGGCGGTAGCCGCCGCGGGCGTGGTCGGCGAGCCACCGGCGAAGGTGACGGCCGGAGCAGTGAAGCCGAAACCAGCTTCGTCCACCGCGATGCTGGTGATAACGCCCTGGGCCAGCACCGCGATCGCCGCCGCCGGCGCCGTTGGTGTCAGTCCGGGGGAGGTGATCGCGACCGTGGGGACGGAGGTGTATCCCGATCCGGGGGAGGTGACGGTGATTGAGGTGACGGCGCCGGTCTTCGGCGCCACCGTCGCTGTCGCCTCGGCGCCGGTACCGCCACCGCCGCTGATCGTGACGATCGCGTCGGGCAGCGTCTGCGGGCTGTTGGCCCAGTTGGGGTACGGACCGAAATAGTGCGGAATCTTCGTCGGGTCCGTCGGGCTCGGCGGCGCTGCGGCGGCCGCGGGAGCGGGGGGCGCCCCCTGGACTCTGGGCGGCGCGCCGGCATAGGCCAGCTGCCCCGTCATCGCCGTGGCTACGACCGCGGCCAAACCGGCCACGAGAAGCTTCCTGATCATGGTGCCATCCACCCCTTCAACTCCCCTTGCGAGACACGGCTCGCCTGATTTCCCCGAATCCGTCAGCAGCGAGCGGTGGACCAGATCGTCACCGTTCGCTTCTTCGCCAATTGGCACTCGGCTGTCGGCCGGTGCCGCGATCGGCACAGCCAATGGGTCCGCCCGGGACGAACTGTTTGGCTGTCGGTTTGCCGGTCACGCGTAATTCATGCGACACCCGCCGATCGTATGCCCGGCCATCCAAGATCGCTCGATCCCGGCAAGCAAGCGAGGAACGACCACAACGGCCAACTTTTCGTGCCGGGACATACACCCCCGCTTGCAGGGACAGCTGTTGACCCACAAGCACTATCAAATCCCACCGCACCAGGATCAGGCTCCAGCAGTCCCGCTGCCGGAGGGCTTCACACTTCAATGAGAATGGCTGGGACAAGACTTGTGATTTAGCCGACAATTCGAATCGCCTGTTTCAGGCGAAATTTGATCACCCTAGGTATTTGGCCCACCCGTTCGTGGCATTCGCCTACTCGATAATGCCGGGGCAATCGCCGGGAGGCGCCGGCAATCGCGAGCCGTCAGCAAGGCGTAGCCCAACGGATGAGCAGGAATTCCACGGCCGTGTACGCCATGGCGCCGGACCGCTATCCCGGGGTGCCGACATCCGGGAACTGGCCCCGGTGGGCAGAAACAGAGCCGACCGCACAGCGGACCGGCTGCGCTCGGCTGTGCGTGCGGTGTCGACGGAGTGATCACCGCGGGCCGTGCGCGGGTTCCTGGTTGGTGACCAGCGCTCCTCCCCGGCAGCCATCGCCGTACGCCGCGGACCTTCGTGACGCGAAGGTGGACCGGGTAGCCCGAAGAGGGTCGCCATCGGCAACGGGAGCGGCGGAGCGCGAGGCACGACCACCCGAAATGGGATGCGAGCAGTGACCTTTCGGTGCAGGCATGCTTCGCCGGTCGCGGACCGCTGAGGGCGGGATCCCCGCACGGCACCGAGGGCTGCCCACCCCAACCCACCGATCGGCACAAAGATCAGAATCCGCCTGCAATTCAACGCGAGCCCCGCAATACGGCAGTGATGACACCATTCTGCTTCGAATGAGTGGAATCAGTTCGCCCTCTCATGGAGTGGGTTGCACGAACGAGTGATTTCGGCCTGGAGCTTTCGCACCAACGATATCGCGCCTCACTGCGGGTGATGGGCACGGTCGGCCGAATAGTGGCCGCGAGAATACACAAGGGTCGGTGGAGCAACTTTCCACGAATGTCGGCCCCGGCGGGGAAAGGATCTTCTGGGCGCCGGTAGTGACTTCCGTCACCGCTGGCGCGATACTTCACGGAGCCTTGCCGACCCCGGCTGCAACCACCGATCTTCGTGCCACGGCAGGCCACCCGAGAGCGGCCAAGGCTCGCTGAAATACATTGCAAATAAACCACTCTGAGCGCGGCAGGTCAACGGCGTGTCGCCTGGCACAGGCAAGTCACCGTGGCCGAGAATGGGGCCAGTTGGACGTCGGGGGTTCGCAAACGCCCGGTCGGGTGTCGTTGCCGGTGTGAAACGCAATCCCCACTACTGCTCGATTGTGCGCCGATCCGCAGGCACGATTCTCGCGGTCCCGATGCCGGGAAGTGCAATCCACGGCGGGCGGATAGCGGTCAGGTCGGACTATAGTCCGGGTGGGGGAATTTGGGGCATCCGCACAGTTCCCGTAGCCATCGGCTGGGCAACAAGGTAATCCTCGTCCGGAAGGGACACCCATGAGTAAGCGAACGTTGGGTCGAATCGCTGTTGGTGCGGCTGCGGCCCTTGTCGCAGGAATGTTGCCGGCGGTGATGTTCGCGACAACCGCGGCCGCCGCCGCGCCAACAGTGTTGACCGTGACGCCGGGCACCGGAACCGTAGCGGGAGACGGTGCGAGCAGTGCCCAGTTCACCATCGGCTTCAACAACAGCGTGGCTCCCGGTGGAATCTATTACGCGGTCGCGAGCGGACCGGACAGCGCGAGCGCGCCGCTGACCGACGCCCTTCCGTGCGTTGTCAACGCCGCCGATGCGACATGCTCGGTCACCACGAACGGGACTGCCGGCACTGACCATCTGGTCTTCTTCTACAGCCCCACCATCGCGCCGACGGTGCCCTTCACGGCCGGCGCGCCGTCGGTGGAAGGCACTCTGATCGTGACCGGTCCGGTGCACGCGATCACCGCGACCACACCCGCGACCCATGTCGCGCAAGGCCAGTGGGCGAAGTACCAACTCACTGCGACCGATGAGAACGGCAATCCGATCCCTCTGCAGGGCATCGACGTGTCGGGCACCGGGCCTGACCTGCTGCTGGCCTCTGCTGATCCCCTCAACTCCTTCACCGGCACCATCGTCAGCATTCCGGACCAGGCTGCGAGCACGCCATTGACAACCGACTCGAGCGGACTGGCCACGTTCTGGGCCAATTCGACTGGTGCGGGCATCATCGACTTCACCTTGGCCGGGAGGCCGGTCGTCGACGGCGTCCAGGGCGCCGCAACCCTGACCGTCGATCCGGGCACGGCAGCCGACGCGACGCAGGTGGTCGTCGAGCCGGCCACCCAGACCGCCTTCCAGGATGCGACCGTCGACGAGACGGTCACGGTGCTCAACGCGCAGGGTGATCTCGTGGGGGATCCCGCCGCGCTGCCCACCGCGAGTATCACTGCCGGCCCGAACGCCGGCCGGTTGGTCAACGTCACCGCCGTTGCCGGCGAGCCGCAGGGCACCTTTACGGCCGAGTACACGACTCTCCCGCCGTCCACCACCCAGACAACAGTCGGCACCGACACGTTGCAGGCCTTCGTGAACGACACGCCGGGCATCGGTGTGCTGGATGCCGGAGAACCTTCGGACACTGCCACGATCACCGTGGTCGGCCGTCCGCCAGGTCCCCTTCACCTTGATCTGGTCGCCCCGACGGCAACGAGCCCGGTGACCGCATTCACCAATTCCACGACCGCGCCGGTGTACTTCCAGCTGTTGGACGGCAACAACACCCCGCTGAGCGGATACGGCGTCCAGCTGACGGTCGACGCGGCGGCTTCTGCGCCGGCATCACAGGTCGCCGGCTACAGCGTGGCACCCGACCCGGCTGTCACCGGCCCAGACGGGAAGTTCCTGGCCACTGTCACCGACGCGATCCCGCTGGTTGGCGACGTTGTCGCCATCGAAGCCACACTGGTTGGCGACAACGCGATCACCGTGCCGGCCCAGGTCGGTTGGATCGCGCCCGCCGACATCGTTTCCATCGACCCGTATCTCAGCACCGGCACCATCGGTGGCCGCACATCGTTCACTGCAAGCACGGTGAACCCCGCCCGGACGCCCGTTGCCGGAGTGAACTACGTCTGGCAGGTGACGACCGACGTCAACGGCCCGACGCAGACCACCATCGACGGTGACGGACCCACCTTCAGCTATGTCGATGCGGTCTCGCCGACCGTTGACCACCAGGACCAAGTGACCGTATTCGCGTTCCAGAACGGCGTCTCGCTGGGTGCGACGGTGTCGACCCAGTACTGGGCCCGCGACGGCGTCGCCGACCAGGCCAACATCACCCTCGACAACTTCGGCGGCAGCTACACCGGGCAGGGCGTCAACGACACCCTGCCGCCGTTCACCCCGCGCGGATTCGTCAACACCCTGACCGCCGGGGTGATCCCCGACCCGACTGCGACGACTCCCTCGGTGGACAAGGTCCCGGTGGGCGCCATGCTCGCCGACGGCAACAACAACCGCCTCTTCGGTCGCACCGTCACCTTCACCTCCTCCGGTGTTGGAGGATTCGTCGATCAGAACGGCAAGATCCTGCCGGGGAATTCCGTGACCGCCCGCGTCGACGACGGCGTCGCCATCGGGCCCGACAGCGATCCCACCATCGTGCCGTTCGCGTCGGTGTTCGTCCGTTCCAGCCGGGGCGGCTTGCAGACGATCACCGCGACGGTGAACGGCATCAGCAGTGTCGGCAGGATCACCTGGTCCGGCCAGTACGTGCCCGTCACCCCGTTCCGGATCTTCGACACCCGCATCGGTCAGGGTGGCGTCGGCACTGCCCCGGTCGCTCCCAACACGTTGACCTTCTTCGACTACGCCCGCACCGCTCTACCGCTGGACGCAACCGCATACGTGTTGAATGTGACCGCCATCGGAAGCACGGGCGGTGACCTCCGGGTCGCCGACAGCTGCGAAGGCGGATCCGCGACCAAGGACTCGACGGTGCCCGACACGTCGCTGATCAACTATCAGCCAGGCAGGCCCATTGCCAACGCAATCGTCGTGCCCAACGACTGCCCCACCGCCCTTTCCGGGCTCCGGGTGTTCAGCGACAACTCCCCGGTCAATGTGATCGTCGATGTCCAGGGCTACTACGTCGGGGGCCGGCGCGACGCGCTCGCCCGGAGTGCCCCAGCCTTCGAGTCGCTGCTTCCCACCCGGATCGCCGACACCCGCACGGGCGTCAACACCGGCGGCGCGACCTCGATCGCTCCCGGCGCGCACATCACCATCCAGGTCACCGGAACCGGAGCCGGCCCCAACAACGAAGCTATCCCCGATGGCGCGAAGGCGGTGGCGATCAACCTCACCGCGATCAACCCCAACAACTACGGGAACCTGCGCGTCTACCCCGATGGTGCACCGGTACCGAACGCCAGCAACATCAACTACATCCCCGGCGTCACCAAGGCCGCGTTCGCGGTGGTTGACATCCCGGCCAACGGCAAGATCAACGTGTACTCCGACAGGGCGACCATCGGACTCGCCGCCGACGTTTTCGGCTACTACCCGAAGGCGAGCAACGTGGTCACGTCCTCCCCGGTTCGGGTGTTCGACAGCCGGCAAACGCATCCGCTGGCGGCGGGCCAGCCGGTCTCGGTGCAGATCGCCGGTAAGGCCGGAATCCCGAAGGACGCCCAAGCCGTCCTGGTGAGCCTCACCGGTGTTCACTGCACGGGCTCCACCGGCGCCGGCAGCCTGCGGGTCTACCCCGCGGACGCCGCCCTGCCGTACACCAGCAACCTGAACTACATCAGCAGCACCACCGACGTCGCGAACTTCGCCGTCGTCAAGCTCGCGGCCAACGGGCAAATCTCGCTCTACAGCGACGGGTCACCGATCCACGCACTGGTCGACGTGGTCGGATACGTCCCCGCAGGGTCGTGATCGTCCCGTAGCCGCTGTTGCTCTGGGCGTCATCACAGCGTGAAGCCGGGCGGCCCCGCACCGAAAGGTGCCGGGCCGCCCGGTCGCTTTCTCACCGATGAGCGGGTGAGGCCTCCGCCCGCTTTCCGGCCCCCCGGATCGGCACGACGGGCGGCAATTCAGCAGGATGGTCCGGTGGCCACCGACTCGACGCCAGAACCCGACCCCGCCGCTGCGATTGACGCCGTCCAGGAGGCGACCGCCCGACTGGTCGCGGCGGTCGACGCCATCCGCGGCACCGGACCCGACGCCTTCACCGCGCCGTCCCTGCTGCCCGACTGGACGATCGGCCATGTGGTGAGCCACCTGGCCCGCAACGCCGACGGTTTCCGCAACGTGCTGGACGGCCTTGCCGTTGGAGAACTGCGCACGCCCTACCCCTCCCCGCAGGCGCGGGTCGCAGACATCGAGGCGGGCGGGCAGCGCGACACCGCGACCATCGCCGCCGATTTCGCGACCGCGGTGCGACAGCTGGCCGACCAGTTGGCCGCAACACCAGCGGAAACCTGGAGTGCCACGGTCGATCTCGGTCGCGGTGGGCCCACCGCGGCGGATGTGATCATGGCTGCCCGGCTCGGCGAGGTGGAGCTGCACCACCACGACCTCGGCGCCGATGCCGGGCTCGCGCTGCTGGACGACGCGCAGGCGCTGCGGCTGTTGCGGGCCCTGCTGCGGTCCTACGTGCGCACCCGCGCGGTGGGCGGCATGGTGCTCGAACCGGACGGCGCGGAACCGATCGTCATCGGCGACGGCGGTCCGCGGGTCGGCGGCAGCGCGGTCGACCTGGTGGGCTGGCTGTCCGGACGCCGGGACGGCGCGGAGTTGCGTACCAGCGGTGAACTCCCGGACCTGCCGCCGTGGTGACGCGGGATCGTCATGGGCGTCGATGACGCGGGCGGGCACTCGGTCCCCCTCGCTACGGTGTCGGGCATGAGCGAGTACACCGGCCACGTCGACCCGCAGGGCGCTCCGGCGACCCGCGAGCTGCCCGACATCACGATCACCAAACTGTCCGTCGGTCCGATGGACAACAACACCTACCTGCTGGTCTGCCGGCACACCGGGGACGGGTTGCTGATCGACGCGGCGAACGACAACCAACGGATCAGCGACCTGCTCGGCGACGGCCCCGATCGCCCACGGCTGCGCAGCATCGTCACCACCCATTCGCATTTCGACCACTGGCAGGCCCTGGGCGCAGTGGCCGGCCAGACGGGCGCGAACCTCTACGCCGGCGCGGCCGACGCGGCGGACCTCCCGGTGCCGACGGACGTGCCCCTCGACCAGGGCGACACCGTCCCGCTCGGCGATTGCACGCTCGAGGTGATCGCGCTGCGCGGCCATACCCCCGGCTCGGTGGCGCTGCTCTTCCGCGACCCGACCGGGTACCCACACCTGTTCACCGGCGATTCGTTGTTCCCCGGTGGGCCCGGCAAAACCGTTACCCCGCAGAACTTCTCGTCATTGATGGACGACCTGGAGAGCCGGGTGTTCGGGGTGTTGCCGGACGACACCTGGGTCTACCCCGGCCATGGCGACGACACCACCCTGGGTGCCGAGCGGCCGCACCTGGCGGAGTGGCGCGCTCGAGGCTGGTGACGCCTCCCGGTAACCCCCTACGGCAACGTGCCGGCGACCGTTCCGCTGTCCGGAACCGCGCTGGTCAGGGTCCGGTAGACCCGCTCAGGCTGCACCGGCGCCACTGCTGACGCCGCGCCGCCTGCCGTAGACCCCACCGGCGCTGTAACTGGCCAGGTCGGCCGCCAGGGCCAGGCCCAACCAGAGGTAATCCAGGCCGTTGACGCCGTTCGGTGCGACCAGGACGTACATCAGCGTGGTCCAGGGGATGAACAGAAATCCCAGAAATGGCAGGAAGAACGAACCGAAGGTGGCGCTCCATCGCACCGGCTCGACCAGCCACCAGATCGCGATGGCCGTCCTGGGTCCGAAAGCCAGCAGGATGAGAAAGAGGCACATGCTGCACAGCCTGGGAGCTGAGCGCCCACCTCGCATCGCCTGCGCGGGATGAAGCGAGCCGCGCGGTCCGCACCCAGCGGCCGTCAGTGGAAGATGCCGCTGTAGGCGTTCAACGCCGGCTGACCGCCCAGGTGCACGTACAGCACCGTCGAGTCCTTGTCGATCTCGCCACCGCGGACCAGGTCGATCAACCCGGCCATCGACTTCCCCTCGTAGACCGGGTCGATGATCATGCCCTCCAGCCGGCCGGTGAGCGTGATGGCGTCAACCGTCGACGGCACCGGGATGCCGTAGAAGTCGCCGGCCCAGCCTTCCAGCACGGTGATCTCGTCGTCGCGCAGTTCCCGGCCGAGCCCGATGAGCGCGGCGGTGTTGCGGGCGATCCGCTCCACCTGCTCGCGGGTGGCGTCGATCTTCGCGGACGCGTCGATGCCGATCACCCGGCGCGGCCGGTCCAGCCCGGCACACCCGGCGATGATGCCGGCGTGCGAGGAACCGGTGACGCTGCAGACCACGATGGTGTCGAAGAACACCCCGAGATCCCTTTCCTGCGCCTGCAATTCGTAGGCCCAGTTGGCGAAACCCAACCCACCGAGGGGGTGATCGGAGGCTCCGGCGGGGATCGCGTACGGGGTGCCGCCGGCCCGCTTGACGTCCTCGAGGGCGCGCTGCCAGCTGTCCTTGAACTCGATGCCGAAGCCGGACGGATCGAGCCGGACATCCGCTCCCATGATCCGGGACAGCAGGATGTTCCCGACCTTGTCGTTCACCGAATCGGGCCAGTCCACCCACCGCTCCTGCACCAGCACCGCCTTCAGGCCGAGCCTGGCGGCGACGGCCGCAACCTGCCTGGTGTGGTTGGACTGCACGCCGCCGATGGACACCAGGGTGTCCGCACCCTGGGCGAGCGCGTCGGGGACGAGGTACTCGAGCTTGCGGGTCTTGTTGCCGCCGTACGCCAGCCCGGAGTTGACGTCCTCGCGTTTGGCCCAGATCTTCGCGCCGCCGAGGTGCGCGGTCGAGCCGGTCCAGCGGGTGGACCGGGCTCGGACCGAAGGTCAACGGATACCGGGGGAAATCCTCAATGGGCACGAGCCAACCTACGTCAGGATCCCTCCGGTGGCCGCGCGACCGGCCGCTGGTAGCTCATCTGGTAGACCATGGAGCCTGGAAACCACCAGCTGGGAGGTACGGATGGACGACCACCAAGTCCTGGCGCAGATCAGCAGCCTGGTCGCGGAGGAACACGAGCTCAGGGAGCAGCGACTGGCAGGCGAGCTGGACTCCGACGAGGAGCGTGCCCGGCTCGTACAACTGGAGCAGGCGCTGGACCAATGCTGGGACCTGTTGCGGCAGCGTCGCGCCCGGAAGGAATTCGGACAGGACGAATCGGATGCCGCCGTCAGGCCGGTCGAGGAAGTAGAGAATTACTGGCAGTAGGAATCCTCGGTGTGCCCGGCAACCAGGTGACCGCGACAGGATGGCGACTGATGGCGACTTTGCCGGCCACTTGACACTGCCGCGACCAATAAGGTTTGCTGGGAATTGTTGACCCAACAGCCGGATGGGAAACGGTGGGGCTGCCACAACGCCGCTTCACCGCAAGACGCAGTCGCCGCCCACCTTTCGTCTCTCGTGCCCCGCCCACCCGCCTGAGCATGCGTTCGTCGAGACCTTCAGTGCGTCAACAACTTTCACCGCCGCCCGAATTGGCCCAGCAGCGTCGGGACAGGGATCACAGATGGACCGTCAGCAGCTCACCGCTGATAACGCGCTCAGGGATTTGCCCTCTCACGGCTGGACGGCGGGCTGGATCGGACGCCGGGACCGGGCGCTGGTCGTGCTATCGCAGGTCGCTGATCTGCCGTACCAGCGGATCGCTCGCCTCTCCGCCGGCGATATCCGCTTCGCCCGGGGCCAGGCAATGATCGCGGGCCCGGATGGTGACACCACCATCGCCTCGAGAACCGACGGCCTGCTGTGCGGACCGTGCGCGCTCGCCCGCTGGCTGCACGCCTTGGACCTCACCGTGGTGTACACCGATACCAACGTGATCGCGTCCGTCATCGGTCGGGCCGCGCCGCTCACCCCCCGATCACCGCACGTCTGCGAGAACCCGCAGCCGATCAGCCCGGCGACCCGTGAGGTTCCGGCGCTGCCGGCCATTGACCGCTGGGGAATCCTTGCGCCGCAACCACTGTCGACTCGCCCGCACCCTCGCTCGCACCTCACCCGCGCGGCCGCTCCGTTCGCGGTGCACCGGCCGTCGGCGACGTCGGTACTGACAGCCGAGGACGCCGGCCCCGGAATCGGCATCGGATCGCATCGCGCCGAGCACGTCGCCGGCACGCGCCCACGCGATGGCCGCACCGGAACCAGGGGGATCTCCCCGGTTGTCGACCTCGCCGCCCTTCGTGCGGGCGAACTGGAAAAGCGCCTTCAGCAGATCCTCGATCGCGCCGCGAATCTGGAAAACTGACACCATCTGGCATTCCTCCCGCCGCGAATTTTCTCCGGGAGATCTCAGCGCGCGGATTTCTGTCGGCGGCCCGCCGACTCGAGAATGTGCGATCGCTGCCGTCGGCCCGGACGACGAACACCCATTCTGCGAGCCCCAGACCGTCGATATGGGACTTTCGTCCTGGAAAGCGTGACCTATGCCGGTGCTGAGCCTGCTCGCCCAGCGGTGTGATGGAGCGACAACAGAACACGAGTTCTCGTCTGACGAGTCCTCACGGATGTAGTCACCCCTCGTTGTAGCGGCGGCCGATGCCCGGTCACCGGGTGGGTGACGTGGTTCCCCGCACCCGACCGTCACATGGCCCGCCGATGCCCGGCGCGCCGACGGCGGAAAGGGGAGCCCCACCCGGGCACGCGCGCTGACAACGAACTTGTGGGGGAAAACGTCATGGCGGTCGCACGAGTGGCCGGCGGCAGAGCCTGCCGCGACTCTACCGGCGCTCGGCGTCGGTGGTCGCCGCGGCTGGTCGTTGCCGTTGTCGCGATCATGGTGCTCGCCGCGTGCACCTCGGGGGGCGGATCCGGCACCGGCACAACAACCGGTTCCAGCACCCCGGCAGCGCCGGACACCAGTCCGTGCGCGGGCCCGAACGGAGTCGGTGGGCCGGTCCCGGCGGGTCTCGGACCGGGTGACCTGGTCGCTGCGGTCGATCTCACCCCGACAAATTCGAGCAGTCCCGGATTCCCGACCGGCGCGCGCGTCTGGCGCATCCTGTACGTCTCCACCGGTGTCGACGAGGGTGACCTGCAGCTGATCTGCGGGCTGGCCGCCGCACCGACTGCCGGCCCGACGACCGTCGGCGGTCGTGGTCGGTTGTTGAACTGGACCCATGGCACGGTGGGGGTCGCTCAGTCCTGTTTGCCGTCCAGCGATCCGGCCACCATGTTCTGGGGCAAGATGGCCGGCGGCATCAACGCGGTCGCCTGGGGCAGTGATCTCGGCAAGCATGAGGGTGAACCGGCGGGCGGGTTGCTGCAGTACGCGATGAACCAGGGAATGCTCATCACCGCGACGGACTACCAACCGGACGACGCCTATGTGGTCGGCAAGATGGAGGCGTCCGATGCCCTCGACGCGTCCCGCGCCGGTGTCCAGTTGATGACCTCGGAGTTCGCCAAGGCGGCGCCGACGGCTTACGACATGATCATCTGGGGCCATTCGCAGGGTGGCCACGCCGCATTGTGGGCCGGCCAGCTGGCCGAAAGCTATGACGCAGCAACGACTCCGTCACACCCGACGGCGCCCATCGCATTGGTCGGGGTGGCCGCGCTTGCGCCCGCCAGTACCTTCATCACCCTGGCCGATCAGCCCGGCGTGCAACCGGGGGACGGCCTGGCCGACTGGGAGATGCACCAGAACATCGGGCTGGATCTGCCCGCGCAATCCCTGCAGATGCAGATCGGCCCTGCCCTGTTCGCCTACATCTTCGGGTCGTGGAACGAGCTGTCGCAGGGTCGGGCGCCCACCGCGGCGGCACGATTCCCGGCGTTCCCGGCCGCTGCCGCCAAGCTCGCCCTCGACTCCGTGGTCACCACGACGCCCGGCATCGGCACAGTCACCACCGTGCAGCCGATGTGCCTGGCCGGTGCCGCCGCGAAGCAGGTGCAGCAGGCGGTCGCGGACTACTACGACGCCCAGACCAACCAGATGCTGATCCCGCCGGTGTGGAACCTCCCGGCGGTATACCGGTCCGGCGACTACTTCAAGGGCGGGCTGGACCAGACGTGCCAGTCGACGACCGTGCCGGCGGTGGCGTCATGGTGCAGCTGGATGCGCTGGAATCTGCCCGGCCCGCTCGGCGTGAACCCGTTCCCCAAGGCACCGCTGGTCGCCGGCAAGCCCGTTCCGTTGCTGATCGCGCAGGGGACGGACGACAACATCATCCATTGCATCGCGCCGGCCGGGCTCCCGACCGACCAGGTTCCCGACCCCGCGGACTGCATGTCCAGGGCGCTGTTCGACTCGCTGTCGGCCGCCGTCTACTGCCAACCGGGCAAGCCGGCGGGTCATCTCCAGCTCGACACCTTCCGCAAGATCGACCTGGTCAGCCCTGGAACGCACTTCGCGATCCCGGGTCAGATCTCGGCGAAGGGCCGGTCGAGGTCGTCCGCGGACCTGGTGTTCGAGGGATCGCCGCTGCAGCAGTTCATGACGAGTGTCTTCGACGGGTCGACCACCCCTGGCTGCACCACCACAGTGCTCAATCCCTGAGCCTGAGCGATCGCTGAGCCGAACCGCTGAGCGGGACCGCTGAGCTGACTTGCGCGCCGACGCCCCTTCGGTCGAACGCGGCCCGGTCGCGCCGCCCGCGGTCGCGTGACGTCACCCACAAGCGGGATTATCTTGCGGCCAAGATTATGTCATCATCTGATGACATCACTCGAAGACATCTTGACCAGCTTCTATTCCCTGCCGAAGGATTCCCGTGTCATCACTTCTCGCCGAGCCGGTGATCGCCAAGCCGGCCCCTCTCGAACTCCGGACCAGCCGGGGCCGTGCACTGGTGCCCGTGCTGCTGTTCCTGGGCATGGTCGTGTCCGTCATCAGCAGCCTGGGCGCCCCGCTGATCCCGACCATCGCCACCGACTACCAGGTCACCCAGGGCGCCGCGCAGTGGTCCCTGACGATCGCCCTGCTGGTCGGGGCCGTGACGGCGCCGATCATGGGCAGGCTCGGTGACGGACCGCACCGCCGTGAGGTGATCCTGGGGATGCTCGGCCTGGTGATGCTGGGCTGCGCGTTGGCCGCGCTGCCGTTGGGTTTCGCCGCCTTGCTGGCCGGCCGCGGGCTGCAGGGCATCGGCCTCGGGCTGATGCCGCTGGCGATGACCGTCGCCCGCGATCATCTGCCCGCCGAGCGGTCACGCAGCGCCGTCGCGGTGCTGTCCATCACCGCGTCCGCCGGGGTCGGCCTCGGCTATCCGCTGACCGGCCTGCTGGCCGACAGCTACGGATTCCACGCGCCGTTCTGGTTCGGTGTCGCGATCAGCGCGCTCGCCCTGGCGCTGGCCGCCGCTGTGGTTCCGCGCAGCAGTCACCTGCAGCGTCGCCCGCTGGACGGCGTCGGCGCGGTCCTGCTGAGCGCCGGGCTGATCGGGCTGCTGCTCGGCCTGAGCGAGGGTGGCAGCTGGGGCTGGACCTCCGATCGGCTGCTGGCGCTCGCCCTGGTGACGGGATTGGTGCTGGGCACCTGGGTGTGGCACGAGCTGCGGACGTCGTTCCCCTTGGTGAACCTCCGCTTGATGGGCAACCGGTCCGTGCTGACGGCGAACGCCACCGGGCTGCTGGCCGGGCTCGGCATGTACATGCTGCTGCCGATGGTGACCCGCTACGTGCAGGCCCCGACGTCGACCGGGTACGGTTTCGGCACCTCGGTGGTGGTGGCAGGCCTGGTGCTGCTGCCGTTCTCGGTGGCAAGCGTGCTGGCCAGCCGGCTGATGCCGGTGATCGCGCGTCGGCTCAGCCGGTTCGTGGTGCTGCCGCTGGGCTCGCTGGCACTGGTCGGCTCCATGCTGATCTTCCTGTTCGACCGGGCGCACCTGGCGGACGCCTTCCTGATCATGGGCGTGGCCGGGCTCGGCGTCGGCCTGACCTTCGCCGCCATCCCCGGCCTGATCGTCCGGTCCGTGCCGGGCGAGGAAACCGGTAGTGCTCTCGGCGTGAACCAGGTGCTGCGGCAGATCGGCTTCTCGATCGGCAGCGCGCTGGGCGCGACCATCCTCACTGCGCACACGGTGGCACCGGATACCCTTCCCACCAGCGCCGGGTACACCGTGTCGGCCCTGGTCGGGGTCGTATTGTGCCTGTTCGCGGCGGTGGTGAGCTTCGTGCTGCCTTCCCGGCAGGCCTCGCCGCTGTCAGCCCGGACGATGGACCGAGCCGAGGAACGGATGCTGGTGGACGAGAGCGTGGATGGGACGGCCGGCGGCGTCATGCTGCTGGAGACGGAATCTCCCGAGTCGGACATGGTGATCTACAGCAGCGTGGTCGACCGCAGCCGGCCGACTGACCGGGTAGGCATGCCCACAGTGGACGCCACACACGCCGGGCACGGCAGGCACCGGCCGTCGCCCTGGCGGATTCCGGTGCGGGAACTGCTGCCGGCCTGGCGATGACCTGCCCCCGATGACCCGCCCCCGATGACCCGCCTCCGATGACCGGCCCCAAGGACCCCGCCGCGGCGCCCCGACGTCGCGACGCCGCCGGCAGCCGGCAGGCACTGTTGGACGCGGCCAGGACGCTGTTCAACGAGCGCGGTTTCGACCGCACCACGATCCGCGACATCGGTGAGCTCGCCGGTCTGGACCCGACCCTGATCGCCCGCTATTTCGGGAGCAAGTCAGGCCTGTACCTGGCCATCCTTAGGACGGATTTCGCTGCGGAGGAAGCGGACTCACCTCGCGACCTGTTCGATCCGGCACGGATGATCGAACTGCTGGATCGGGTGCAACGCCGCGGACCCGGACCGGTGATCTCGTCCGCGCTGCGCGCCGACGGGGACCCGTCGGTGCACGACGAGGCCCTCCTGGCCTTCACCGAGCGGCTGATCGACCCGCTGGTCCGTCGGCTCGAATCCGGCTCACTGGAATCCGGGCCCGTCGCCGAGCCGAGGTTGCTCGCCGAACTCGTCGCCGCCGCCTTTGTCGGCGTTGCGGTGGGTCGGCATGCGGACGCCTTCCCGACCCTGTCCGCCGCGCCGGCCGAGCAGATCACCGCACTGCTGCTGGACTCGTTGGGCCGGCTCGGCGACGCTCATGGCCGGGCCACATGACGCCGCCGCAGGGTGACGTGCAGGTTCTGTTCGACGGCGATCTGCAGGTCCAGTACGGGTTCGTGCACCTGCTGCCGTGGAATACCGAGTTCTACGAACTGATCTCCGCCCGCGGCGGACAGGCCAACGGGCTGTGCGGCGCCACGCAGCCCGGAGGACTCGCGATGACCACCGGCCTGCGCATGGGCGCGGTCCCCGTGCGGATGGAGGCGCTCGAGCGCGCACCCTTGTCGGTCGGTGACTGGGAAGAAGTCGTCGAGGTCTCGCTGACGGCGGGGACGACCGACTACTGCCTCGCCGCCTTCGACAGCGGCGCGGAGGTGACGCTGCCCGCGCCCGGAAACTACCGGGTGCGCTGGTCGGCGTCCGGCATGCAGGAAGCATCCGACGGGCCCGACGTGCGGATGGACGACGACCCGGGGTTCGACAGGTACCTGTTGCAGCTGTGGCCGGCACCACCGGCAGCTGACGCGGTGATCCGGCAGACCAGTGAGATCGCCGCGTACTGGCACGGGGTCGCCAGGGACACCCCGCCCCCTCCCCCACCACCCACCGACGCCGAACTGGCGGACATTGCCGCCGCGGAGGAGGCCGAACGGCAAGCCCGGCAACAACAGTTCGAGGACGCCCGCGAATTGCAGCTGTGGGGCGGGCAGCGGCCGACCGACCAGCTGCGGGCGATCGGCTGGCCGACCCCGCAACTCGCGCGTCGTGATCGCGACCTGGTCGATCGGCTCGCCGCGCTACCACCCGAGCGGCAGCGCACCATCGCGGGGTGGGCCGCTCGTCGTGCGTGCGAGACCGCCGGCATCGACGGACTGGGCTGGGTGGCGGCCGGGCTGACCGCCCTGGATCGCGGCGAGCCGCTGCCCGCGCCGCTGAACGACTCAAATGCGGCGTGGGATCGACTGTTTCCCGGCTCCACCCTGGTGACGACGGTCACCGCGGTGACGACAGTGACGGCAGGGACGACAGTGACGACAGGGACGACAGTGACGTCGGTCGAGGGGTCGGCCGACCACCAGCCGATTGCCGCCGAGTCGGTCGCGATCACGGCCGCGCAGGCGGCGGCGGACGACAACCCGGCCCGGGCGGTGATGGGCGCCGTTGACGCGTTGACGCACGGGGCCGCACGACCATCGGTGATCCTCGGCGAGATCCGCGCCCGATTCGATCTCGGGTAACCGTCCGGGCCGATGAATTCAGGGCTTCGACGGATCCACCGGCCCGGCGTCAAGGAGGAGCCGGGTCGGTCGTCAGCTGGTGATGTCCTTGCTGCCGAACCGCGCCCACGCCGCGGCCAGGAAGATCGCTGCGTAGACGACCGCGCTGACCATGCCGGGCACGATCTGGTCGGTGGAGATGGGATCACGGAGCAGATCACCGAACGACAGCCAGTAGTGGGTCGGCAGGTAGGGGTGGATCGCCGACAGCTGCGTCACCGAATCCAAGATCTGGCTGAGGATCGCGAGGCCCACCACGGCGATGGTGGCGCCGATGGGTTGCTCGGTCAGCGTCGAGACGAACAAGCCCATGGCACCGAACGCCGCCAGGCAGATCACCAGGTAGCCGCAGACCAGCAACAGCCGCCAGAGGCCGACGGCGGTCGAGACCTGCGTTCCGGACAGCAATGTCACCGGCCCGGCGCCGAACAGCAGCAGACCGGACCCGACGCCGACGGCGGCGACCAACACCACCGCGGTGACGGTGGCGATCAGCACACCCAGGTACTTCACCGCGAGCAGCCGTGTCCGTTGCACCGGTCGGGCCAACAGGTACCGAAGGGTGCCGACGTTCGCCTCACCGGCCACCGCGTCACCGGCGACGACCGCGACCGCCAGTGGCAGGAACAGCGGCAGCTCGACGGTCAGTGCGGCCAGCCCGACGAACAGCCCGTTGTTGGTGGCCTGGCCGATGAAGCCGCCGTCACCACCACCGCGACGCGGCGATCCGCTGTACTTCACCGCGAACGCGATGATGATCGGCACCACCGCGAGCACCGCCATCCCGGCGATGTTGCGGCGCCTGCCGTAGATCAGTTTCAGCTCGGACCGCAGGAATCTGGTCGACAGGCCCCGGGACCGGACCGGCGGGAGCTCCTGCGTGACGGCCGGGGTCGTCTCCGGCGGTAACGAAACCGCTTCAGCCGCTGACACCGAATCCCTCCCCCGTCAAGGTCACGAACACGTCTTCCAGGTTGACCGGAACCGGCCCGAAGGCGATCACCGGTACCTCGTCGCGCACCAGCGCGGCGACCACCGCCTCCGGCCTGGCGGAGCCGAGCAACGCGGTGACCTCCCCGCTGAGCTGCGCGGCAACGTCCTCCAGGCCGAGCCGGCCCAGGCTGGCGGCGGCCAGCTCCGGGCGGCTCGTCTCCACCCGAATGCGTTGCGCTGTCTGCGATCTCAGGTCACTGAGCAGTGACTGCGCGACCAGCTTCCCGACATGCATGACCCCGACGTGCGTGCAGATCTGTTCCACCTCGGAGAGCAGGTGGGTGGACAGCAGCACGGTGACGCCACTGGCGGCGAGATCGGTGACCAGCGAACGCACCTCGCGGGTGCCCTGCGGGTCGAGGCCGTTGGTGGGCTCGTCCAGGATCAGCAGCTGACGGGGTTGCAGCAGTGCGGCGGCGATGCCCAACCGCTGCCGCATGCCGAGCGAGTAATTGCGGAATCGTTTGCCGGCGGCCGCGCTGAGGCCGACCCGGTCGAGCGCACCGGAGATCCGGTCCGCACACGTCGACGGGTCGGCGGTGCGGTCCGCGGCATCGAGCCGGCGCAGGTTGTCCCGACCCGACAGGTACGGGTGGAACGCCGGGCCCTCGACCAGCGCGCCCACCCGCGGCAGCACGCGTTGCGAGTCCTCCGGGATCCGGCCGCCGAGCAGGGTGCTGGTCCCTTCGGTCGGCCTGACCAACCCGAGCAGCATCCGGATGGTCGTCGTCTTTCCGGAGCCGTTCGGGCCGAGGAACCCGTAGACCGCGCCGTGCGGCACCGCGAGATCGATGTGGTCGACGGCGACCTGGCCGCCGCGGAACCGCTTGGTCAGCCCGGCGGACGTCACCGCGAACCCGTCACCGCTGGGACCGACCATCGTCGCCGACTGTAGCGGCCCGCCGACCGGTCCCACTGTCGGCGCGCCACCGGTCGTCGGCGGGGTCGGCTCCGGCGATGTGCTGACCGGAGTTTCCACCGGCGAGGTCACGAAGCGGCCGCCTCGTACAGCTTCTCGGGGGAGACGGCTCCGGCGATGATCCGGCCGTCGTCGGTGATCAGCACGGAGAACAGTGCCGACTGCAGCAACCTGCCGCTGCCCCAGCTGCCACTGACCGCGGGCAACGAACCCAGGATCGCGCTGACGTCGGCACCGGAACCCCGCGCGGACGGTTGATCGGGCGCGCTGCCGGCCGTCAGCGGGGCCGACGTCTCGGGTGCGGTGCCAGGTGTTGCCGCGTCCGGAATGGTCCCGGCGGTCGGCAGCTTCGCCACCAGCACCGACGTCCAGCCGGTCCCGACGATGGTGGGCTCATCGGCGCCGGCCGGGCGAGCCGG
The DNA here is from genome assembly GCA_963709895.1 of uncultured Actinomycetota bacterium. GTDB lineage: Bacteria > Actinomycetota > Actinomycetes > Mycobacteriales > Nakamurellaceae > Nakamurella. The sequence goes on from CAVPYD010000040.1 coordinate 371,641, forward strand.
CCGTGCCGTCTCCGGGGTGGCGGTCTGGCCCGGGGTGGTCGATGCGCCGCTGCCGAGGGTTGACTCGGTCACCGTCGCGCCAGGGGGTGGGGAGAACTGGAAATTCTCGGCCGCCGGCACGTCGAAGCTGACCTGCGTGAAGCCGACCTGGAACGCCGGTGTCGATGCATCCTTGGCGAAGACCTGCACCCGCAGCGGGATGTGCTGCTCGGCGTCGATGGCGATGCGCACCTGGCCGACCAGCGAATGCGGTGTCCTTGGGTCCGAGCACCAGTTCGTAGGCCGACCGGCCGGCCACCGTGGCGGTGCCGTCCGTGGTGACCGTGGTGGTCGGGTCGATGGCCGCCAGCGCGGCCTCCGCAGCCTGTTGGGGGGTCATCGCGGCGGCGCTGGAATCGGGATGCTCGGCCAGTGCCCCACTGCTGGCGCCCGCGGGCAACTGGTAATGGGTGGCGGTGTTGCTGTCACTCGACCAGGTCCAGACATCGGACCCGTTCCGCACCACATCCGACTCCCCCAGCGTGCCCAGCAACGCGACCCGCTGCTGATCCTGGCCGGCGTACCAGACCCGCAGCGTGTGGGTGCCCGAGACCAGCGCGGTGAAATCCGAGCTGCCCTGACCGCCCACCTGCACCGGCAGTTCCGGCAGGCCGAGCGCCGCGTCCTGCACCACGGTGCCGGACAGCCCGGTCAGGCTGGCGTTCTGCACGTCGACCAGCAGTTCGGCGGCGCTGCGTGACGGCAGGGTCGGTGTCGCGTCGGCGGTCACCGCGGAGATCGCCGCGGCGCCCAGGGCGATCGCGACGACCGCGCCCGGCACCACCCAACGGATCACCGGCTTGCGAAGCAGGGAGGTCTTGGCCGGCTGGGTTGCAGAAGGCTGGGGTTCAGACAGTTGGGGTTCAGACACTGCTACACACTCATTTCTGGGTTCATCGACAGGTCGCGCAGAACCCATCGTGAGCCAGGCATGCTGAGAGCAGCTTGAGAGTGCGCGGCGTGGCTGTGCGCGTGGGACGCGGAGAAGGGGGCGACGGGTGCGGTTGCTGGTGGTGGAGGACGAGGTCCGGCTCGCCCGCGCCCTGCAAAAGGGTTTGCGCGCAGAGGGTTTCGCGGTCGATCTGAGCCACGACGGCGCGTCCGGACTGGAATCCGCCAGGGCCGGGCATTACGACGCCATCGTGCTGGACGTGATGCTCCCGCAGCTGTCCGGCTACGAGGTGGTGCGGGCGTTGCGCCGGGACCGGAACTGGGTGCCGGTGCTGATGCTGTCGGCCAAGGACGGCGAGTATGACGAGGCCGACGGCCTTGACGTCGGCGCGGACGACTACCTGACCAAGCCGTTCAGCTACGTCGTGCTGGTGGCCCGGTTGCGTGCGCTGCTCCGCCGGGGCGCGCCGAAGCGGCCCGCGGTGCTGGCCGCCGGGGACCTGGTGCTGGACCCGGCGGCGAAGCAGGTCGCGCGCGGGGATACCCCGATTTCCCTGACGGCGCGGGAGTTCTCGCTGCTGGAGTACCTGATGCGCCGGGCCGGTGAGGTGGTCAGCCGGTTCGACCTGCTCGAGCACGTCTGGGATGCGTACGGCGCCACCGAGGCCAACGTGGTGGAGGTCTACGTCGGCTACCTGCGGCGCAAGATCGACGCCCCGTTCGGCCGCTCCGCCGTGACGACGGTGCGCGGCGTCGGCTACCGCCTCGAAGCCGACGGCGGCTGACCTGGTGGCCGACCCCGCCGGCGCTCCGCCGCCCCGCAGCACGCGAGCACGCGGGTTGAGCCTGCGGATGCGGCTGGTGCTGCTGAGCACGGCGGCGCTGGCGATCGGCCTGGCGATCGGGGTGGTCGCGCTGACCGCGGTGCTGCGGTTCGGCCTGGAGCGGGCCACCGACGACGCCGCCGACCGGACCGCGGACGAGGTGGCGTCGCTGCTGGACGAGGGGCGGCTGCCGGACCCGATCCCGGTCGGCGGCACCACCCTGGTGCAGGTCTGGACGAGCAGGGCCGGGTGCTCGCGGCATCGGCCGGTGCCGACCGGTTGGTGGCGGCGCTGCCCCCGGACCAGGTGACCGCGGCGCTGGCCGGCCCACAGACCGTGTCCGGCGCCTCCTTCGGCGTCGACGGTCCGATGCGGGTGGTCGCACAGCGGGCCGGTCCCTCGTCGTCGCCGGGGATCGTGGTTGTCGGGGTGCCGGCCGGTGACATCGACGACGCCGTCCGGATCGCGCGCACCGCCCTGATCGTCGGCTATGCGGTGCTGCTGATCGTGCTGGCCGCGGTCGCCTGGCGGCTGGTCGGCGCCACCCTGCGGCCGGTCGAGGCGCTCCGGGCCGGCGCCGAGAAGATCACCGGAGCCGGCTCGAACGACACCCTGCCGGTCCCCCGCTCGGCCGACGAGATCCGCCGCCTGGCGGACACGTTGAACGGGATGCTGGACCGGCTCGAGTCGTCCCGGCGGCGCCAGCGGGCGTTCGTCGCGGACGCGGCGCACGAGTTGCGTTCGCCGCTGGCCAGCCTGCGCACCCAGCTCGACGTCGCGCTCGTCACCGGCACCGAACCGGACACCGCTGATCTGCTCGCCGAGGTCGACCGGCTCACCGGCCTGGTCGACGACCTGCTGTTGCTGGCCCGCGCGGACGACGCCGCTCCCCCACCCCGGGAGGTGCTGGACGTCGCCGAGCTGGCGCAGGGCGTGGTGGCTCGGTACGCCGACGCCAGGGTCCCGGTGACCCTGGTGCGAGCGGGCACGGATGGCTTGCTGGTGGAGGCGAACCCGACCGCCGTCGCCCGGGTGCTGGCCAACGTCGTGGACAACGCGGTCCGGTACGCCTCGTCAGGGGTGGTGGTTTCGGTGGGGTCCGCGGCCGGCGGGGCGGTGCTGACCGTCACCGATGACGGACCGGGCATCCCGGCCGCCGACCGGGCCAGGGTGTTCGAACGGTTCACCCGCCTGCACGACGCCCGCGACCGGGGCACCGGCGGCAGCGGGCTGGGACTGGCGATCGTCGGCGAACTCGTCCGCCAGCACGGCGGCTCGGTGACGCTGGACGACAAAAGCCCCGGCGGGGATCCGCCGGGGCTTCGTGTCGAGGTTCACCTCCCCTCACACCGCCTGGATGGTGCCGTCACTTCCTAGTTGGCGCTCGCCGAACCCAGCGTCACGGTGACCGTGTTGCTGTCGCCTCCCCGGGTGTAGGTGACGTCCACCTGGCTGTTCGGGGCGGCGGACCGGACCGCGGCGATCAGCGCGTCAGCCGAATCGACGTTCTGGCTGCCGAGCTTGGTGATCACGTCGCCGGACTTCAGGCCGGCCTTTTCCGCGCCGCTGCCGGCGGTGACGTCGGCGACCTTCGCGCCCACCGTCAGCAGGCTGTTGTCGCCCTGGGTGGCGTCGCCGACCGAGGCGCCGAGCACGGCGTGGGTGGCCTTGCCGGTGTCGATGATCTCCTGCGCGATCCGCTTCGCCTGGTCGATCGGGATGGCGAAGCCGACGCCGATGGAGCCGCCTTCACCGCTGGACGACGCGGACAGCGAAGCAATCGCCGAGTTGATGCCGATGACGTTGCCGCTCATGTCGACGAGCGGGCCGCCGGAGTTGCCGGGGTTGATGGCCGCGTCGGTCTGGATGGCGTTCATCACGGTGTCCTGGCTGGTGCTGGCCTGGCTCTGCTGCTGGTCCTGGCCCGGCAGTTGCTGTTGCTGTTGCTGTTGCTGCTGCTGGTCCTCGGCGCTGCTGGTGCGGACCGGGCGGTTCAGCGCGGACACGATGCCGGAGGTCACCGTGGCAGACAGGCCGAGCGGGGAGCCGACGGCGATGACAGGCTGCCCGATCTGCAGGTCAGCCGAACTGCCCAGGGTCGCCGGCTTCAGGCCGGATACGCCGGATGCCTTGATGACGGCCAGGTCGTCGGTGGGGTCGGCCCCCACGACGGTGGCCTCGGCGGTCGTGCCGTCGTTGAACTGCACCTGCAGTGACGTCGCCCCGCTGATCACGTGGTTGTTGGTCAGGATCATGCCGTCGGCGGTCAGGATGACCCCGGAACCTTCGCCGGCGCTGCTGGACGAGGAGGACAGCACCGACACGACAGAGGGCAGCAGGGTGGCGGCCACCTGCTCAACGGAGCCGTCGGCGGCGGCCTTGCTGGTCGCGACGGAGGCGAGCTGGGTCAGCGTGTGGCTGGCCGAACCGGACGCCGAGTCCGAGGTGACCCTGGCGCCGAGCGCTCCGGCGCCGAAACCGGCAGCGAGCGCGAAGATCACCGTGCCGGCCACCACCATGGTGGTGCGCCGTCCGCGGTGCGCCGGGCGCGGGGCCTCCGCCGTCGCCGTACCACCGGCTCCGGAGTTGATCCCCAAGGGGTTGATGGGGCCGGGGTTGGTGCGAGCCGGGGTTGGGCGTGCCGGCGTTGGTCGTGCCGAACGTGGTCTGACCCGCGGCGTGCTGCCCGCCGTACGGAGCGCCGGTCGCGGGGTAGGGATTGCTCCAGGCCTGGCCGTAGCCGGGGGTGGTGGCGCCGGAGGGGTACCCACCCGAGCCGCCTGCGCTGTACCCCGGGGCGCCGCCGGTCGGATAGCCCTGGGCACCGCCGGTCGGGTAACCGGGTGCGCCGGTAGGTGCTGCGCCGGTGGGCCGCGGCTGCCACCACGTCGTGGGCTGGGGTTGGTGCACGGGCTGCTGCGCGGCGCCCGGCTGAGCGTCCTGCGGGGAGTGCGCGGCCTGGTCGGCCTGCGGAGACTGCGCGCCGCGATCGTCCGGCTGGCCGGGTTCGGCCGGCGTACCGGTCACGTCACGGTCGCGATCGGCGGGGGCACCTTCGAGCGGGTTCAGATCCTTGTCCATGTCAGCGATGGTCGACCCCGGATATTGGGAAATCCTGAGGCACCGACGGAATCGGATAGGGAGATGCTGGGCGCAACCTGTGAATCCCCGCGCCCTGGTATTTCGGCGGATATTTGGTGGTGACGGCGGCTTTATGGTTCCTGTGCGGGTTCGGCGCACGGTGCCAGCACTGCGACGAGAGCACAGCGCGGACAGCAACGCGCCGCAGTCGGACCACAGTCGGACCGCATCGACAGAAGGGGGTCGCTCGGTGAGCTTCGAGCATCCGCTCTGGCTGGCCGCCGGCGTGCTGGTGGTGGCGCTGGCGGTCGGCTACGCCCTGGCCCAACGGCGAACCCGCCGACATACGTTGCGCTTCGCCAACTTCGAACTGCTGGAACGGGTGGCACCGGTGCGCCCCGGCCGCTGGCGCCATCTGCCGACGGTGTTCGTGCTGGTCGGGCTCAGCCTGTTGACCGTCGCGATGGCCGGCCCGACCGCGGAGGCCAAGGAGCCGCGCAATCGGGCCACCGTCATGTTGGCGATCGACGTATCGCTGTCCATGGAGGCCACCGATGTCGCACCCAATCGGTTGGCCGCCGCCCAGGAAGCGGCCACCACATTCGTCGACGAGCTGACCCCTGGGGTCAATCTCGGAATTGTGTCGTTCGCGGGGATCGCCACCGTGCTGGTATCGCCGACCACCGATCGGGCGGCGGCCAAGCAGGCCATCGCCGGGCTCAAGCTGGATGAACGGACCGCCACCGGCGAGGCCATCGTGTCCAGCCTGCAGGCCATCGACCGGCTGTCCAAGACCCTGGCCGACGTCGACGGCAATGCCGGCCCGGTGCCGGCCCGGATCGTGATGATGACCGACGGGAAGCGGACGGTGGGCCGGACGGAGCAGGACGCGGCACAGCAGGCCGCCGACGCGAAGGTCCCGGTGTCGGTGATCGCGTTCGGCACCGACCACGGGTCCATCACCTACAACGGCAGCCAGATCCCGGTGCCGCTGGACACCCAGTCCATGCAGGAGATCGCGCAGATCTCCGGCGGTGACTTCCACACCGCGGCGACAGCCGACGAACTGAAATCGGTGTACGCGCAGCTCGGCGAGCAGATCGGGTACGAATTCAAGCAGCAGGACGTGTCCCGACCATGGTTGATCGCCGGCACCATCGCCGCGGTGATCGGCTCCGGCGCAGCGCTGGTGCTCTCGCGGCGCATTCCCTGATCCGGCGCCCGGCTCGAGGCAGCTGAACTCCTGCCGACGAGTGACTGTCGGCGCAGTGGGGTAGATGTATCGCATGACTGATACGCCCGACCAGCCAACCGATGCCGGCCTGCAGGACAGGGTGCCGCTGCCCGGCAGCGAGCGGCCCTCGGCGGGGGTCCGCCCAGCGGTGGCGTCGGTGCCCGCCGACGAGACGATCGAGATCACCGTGGTCCTCCGGCGGCGCGCCGAGCTCCCCGAATCGGCGCTGACCGGCGGCCCGCCCTTGTCCAGGGAAGAGTTCACGCAGAGCTACGGCGCCGACCCCGCCGACGTTGACCTCGTCACCAGCACGCTCAGCGCGGCGGGTGCCCGGGTCGTCGACGTCGATCCGGCGTCGCGCCGGCTGCGGGTCGCCGGCACGGTCGGCGTGCTGTGCGCGATCTTCGGCACGTCACTCGACCTGGCCACCGAGCAGGCCCCGGACGGCAGCGTGGTCACCTACCGGCGGCGTACCGGAAACCTCAGCGTGCCAACCACTCTCGACGGTGTGGTGACGGCCGTGCTCGGGCTGGATGATCGCCCGCAGAGCCGGACCCGGTTTCAGGTAGCCGCACCGGCCGCCGTCACCACCAGCTACACCCCGCCGCAACTGGCGGAGATCTACCAGTTCCCGGCCGGCACCGATGGAACCGGCCAGACGGTCGCGATCCTGGAACTGGGTGGCGGGTTCACCCAGGCAGAGTTGACCACGTACTTCCGGAGTCTGGGCATCACGCCGCCGAAGGTCACCGCGGTCGGGGTCGACGGCGGCGCGAACCGGCCGGAGCAGAACCCGAACGGGGCGGACGGCGAAGTCATGCTGGACATCGAGATCGTCGGTGCCATGGCACCGGGCGCCGATATCGTCGTGTACTTCGCACCGAACACCGACGCCGGCTTCCTGGACGCACTCAGCCAGGCGGCGCACGCGGCGGTGACACCGGTGGCCATCAGCATCAGCTGGGGTCAGAGCGAGGACGACTGGACGGCGCAGGCCAGAACAGCCTTCGACCAGGCGCTCACGGACGCGTCCGCGCTGGGTGTGACCGTGACGGCCGCGGCCGGCGACAACGGCAGCTCCGACGGGGCAGCGGACGGCAAGGTGCACACCGATTTCCCGGCTTCCAGCCCGCATGCGCTTGCCTGCGGCGGAACGCGCCTGGACGCGGATCCAACCACCGGTGTGGTCAAGTCGGAAGTGGTGTGGAACAACGGGGTCGGGTCCGGGGCCACCGGCGGTGGGGTGAGCGACGTGTTCGGGCTGCCGTCCTGGCAGACCACGGTCGGTGTGCCCACCCTCGCCGGCCGACCGGGGCGAGGGGTTCCCGATGTGGCCGCGAACGCCGATCCGCAGACCGGGTACCAGGTGCTGGTCGACGGTCAGAAGCTGGTGTTCGGCGGGACCAGTGCGGTGTCCCCGCTCTGGGCCGCGTTGCTCGCCCGGATGGCCCAGTCGCTGGGGCGCCCGTTCGGCTTGCTGCAACCAGCGATCTACGCCGGCGTTGCCGCCGGGGCGGTGGCCGACGGGTTCCGGGACATCACCTCGGGCAACAACGGTGCGTACCGCGCCGGACCGGGATGGGACGCCTGCACCGGACTCGGGGTGCCGGTCGGTGAAGAGCTGCTGACCGCGCTGAAGTAGCGCTGAGGCAGCACTGAAATAGCACCGTGCCGACGCCGGCATCGACCAACGGTTGCGAGGGGTGGCGCCGCCTACCGCCGGATCGCGTCCTTGACCAGCGAGGGCGACGACTCCAGGCGCTGGGCGGGCAGCCGGCTCCGGTGAGCGTTCGCCACGTTGTCGTAGTGGATGACGCCAACCAGCCGTTGGCCGTCGACCACGGGCAGCAGCCATACCCGCTGCTCGGCCATCATCCTGGTGACGTCCTCGACCGGGTCGTTGACGCCGATGGTGATGGGCGCCTTTTCCACCAACGACGCGGCGGTGACGCTGGCCATGTTGCCCCGGGCGGATCGGGCCTGCGCGCCGATGTCGCGGTAGCCGACGATGCCGCACAGGAAGCCGTCCTCGTCACAGACCGGCAGGAAAGCCACCAACAGACTGCGCATCCGCATCGCGACTTCTTCGACCGTGTCGGTGTGCGAAACGCAGTCCGGATCGGTGGTCATCACATCGCGCGCGATCGTGGCCATCAGCGGCACCCACCCCGTCGTGAACGTTCTTTGGGGCTGGGTCCGCCACGCAGATGGCACCGGCCCAGCGTCGGCGTCCCGGCAGTACAACCGACAGCGTCCTCGCCCGACAGGCCCGATCAAGCGCTGACGAGCACACCCACCGACACCCGACGCGGATTGGTCAGCGCCCTCGAGGAACCGGGTTTTCAAGCGACAATTCATTCTCGTTCCCCTCCGTTCGGGAGACCCTGACCGGCGCCTCGATGTGTGGTCCACTGTCCGGTTTGAGCCATCTGAGCGATAGTGCCGAAAGTCCCATGTCAGCCGTGGCCGACCGATTTTCGCCCTGTCGTCGGGTGCGCCCAGGCGCTCCGTTGCGCCCAACGCTGCGGTGCCTCGCGACCCACCCCGATTCCGGTCCGCGCACCGAGGTTACCGCGATATCGACAATTCGGACAGCCGAAGTGGGAGGTCATCTGAGGAACCTCCGCCTGCGCTGACCTACACCCGCGCAGCCAGGTCATGACGGAAAGCCCGACAGCGCAAAGATTTCCCGGACAACAACCAAACGCGCCGGCACCTCCGCCCGGGCTACATCCTTGCTGCCGTTCGGATCTCGGCACGGCCGGGCCGCCGGTCGCGCCGCCCATCATGGGGGTGGGCGGCTGCACTCCGCAGCGACGGCCTGCGTTACCCCACCAGGCGGCGGCGCTACCCCACCAGGCGGCGGCGCTCTGCACCGGGGCAGCTGCGCTCCGCGTCGGCGCCGGCGTAGACACCAGGCTCCTCGCGACGCCGTGCGGGCGGGCCGGCAACACGGGCGTCGGGCCGGCCCCGGCCAAGGATCACGGGTGGTGGGCCGGCGCACGGTGACCGGTCATCGGCGCATCACCGCCGCGCCGTCATGGGTTTGCCCGCCGGAGGAACATGGTGATTCGCCGGGCACACGAATGGGAATCGGCAATGGGAACCGGCCCTGGGTTCCGCGGTGGAAATCGTGTGGGAATCCAGTTGGGTTCCTGTTGGAATCCGTGCTGTCAACGTCGGGCGAGCACGAATCAGGCGACCGATGAACGGCATCACCCACGGCGAGCGGCATCACAATCGAGCGGCATCACCACCGAGCGTCATCAGGCAGTGAGAGGACAGCGGAACGTGGCAATCGTCGTCGGCGTGGGCACCCGTCGCGCTCGGACGATCGTCCCGGCACCGTGCCCGCAAACGCTCGGACGAATCGAATCGACGCCCGACCCCGCTCCCGGGCAACCACGAACCCGCCACATGGACGACACCTTCGAGCGCGGACCGGAGCGCACCATCGCGGCGCCGCCGACCGTGCCCCGGGGTCACCCACCGGCTCAGCCGGCCTCGGCCCGGTCATCGCCCGAGCCACGGTGATGGCCCGGATCAGCCCGCAAGCCGCGGTGGCGACGGTTTTCGTGGCGGCAATGTTCATCACGATCATCGATGCCACCGTCGTGAACGTTGCGCTGCCCACGATCGCCGCCGACCTCGGGGTACCCGTCGAGCTGACCGCCACGGTCAACATCGGGTTCCTCGTCGCCGTTGCGGTCGCCATTCCGGTGGCTGGCTGGCTCGGCGATCGGATGGGCGCGCGCGAGGTTTTCCTCGCCGCGGTCACGCTGTTCACGGTGGCCTCGGCGGCCTGCGGGTTCGCGGCGACGGTGCAGCAGCTGGTGATCTTCCGGATCGTTCAGGGCCTCGGCGGCGGGCTGATGACGCCGGTCGGTATGGCGATGCTGTACCGGACGTTCCCGCCATCCGAGCGTGTTCGGCTCAGCCGGATCATCAACATCCCCATCGCGCTCGCCCCGGCCATCGGGCCGGTGCTCGGCGGTTTCCTGGTGCAGCGGGCCAGCTGGCGATGGATCTTCTGGATCAATCTGCCGATCGGCATCCTTGCGGTGATCTTCACCGTGCTGGCGGTGCCGCGGATGGCCCGGCGCACGAACTCCCCGCTTGACGTGCCCGGATTCCTGCTCGCCGCCGTCGGTTTCGCGTCGCTGATGTTCGCGCTGTCCGAGGGCGCGGTGCGCGGCTGGACGACCCCGTCGATCTGGATCCCAGGACTGCTGGGCGTCGTCTTGCTGACCCTGCTGGTGGTGGTCGAGGGCCGGGTAGCCGCGCCCATGCTGCGGCTGCAGCTGTTCGGACTGCGGCTCTTCCGGTCGGCGAACCTGATCACGTTCGCGTCCGCCGCCGGGTTCCTCGGCGGGCTCTTTGTCTACCCCCTGATGCTCCAGACTGCGTTCGGCTACCCGCCGCTGACCGCGGGGCTGCTGACGTTTCCGGAGGCGATCGGGATCATGGTGGGCACCCAGATCGCCAGCCGGCTGTACCGCGGGGTTGGGCCCCGCCGGTTGATCGCGGCCGGGCAGTTCACCGTCGCCGCGGTGCTCGTCACGTTGTCGTTCTTGATGAGCAGTGACATCCCCCCGGTCGTGCCGCTGGTGCTGATGTTCGCCCTCGGCGTCGGCCAGGCGCACACCTTCATGCCGACCCAGGCATCGGCCTTCGACACGGTGGCGCCGGAGCACACCGGCGCGGCTACCGCGCTGTACAACGCGACGAGGCAGGTGGGGTCGGCGGTCGGGGTAGCTGTCGCTGCGACGGTCATCGCAACGGTCGGCGTCGGCCCGACCGAGGCGACCGCCCTGCCCGCCTTCCGCTGGGCGCTGATCGCCTGTGCACTGTTTTCGGTGGCGGGCAGCGTCGTCGCCGTGTGCACCGTCCACGACCAGGACGCAGCGCCGAGCCGCGGATTGGCGCCGCCTATCACGTCGTCTGTGGCTCGAGGATCACGCTGAACCCGGACGGCGTCCGCGCGCAACCGGCTGATTCCGCAGAGGCGGATCGCGCTCACTCATCGACCTGCTCCGCGTGACGGGAATTGCGATCCTCTGACGGGTGTCTTTGCTTCCGCAGGCTCGAATTGCGATCAGGCGATCAGCGAGACGTCAGCGTTCGTGACGCCTCGGCCTCGATCACCCGTGAGACTGTGCCCCAGCGCACAGAGCGCTTGTCACCGCGGGCATAGCTCCGGCAAACCTGCTCCGGGATCGTCTCTACCAGGGGAGACACCTAGCTCGACCCGGCAGTGAAGACGAACCAGATCCATGGCCACCGGCACGGAATTGGGAACTCCGCGCCAAATCGCCGTCACGGTGGATCTGATTCATCCCTGCCTACTGACTCACCGCGAGTTGGAGCCGGCATGACGACGAGCCTGCAGGAAAGATCCGGGGTCAGCGAATTGGTGGCCGCGGCGGTTCAGGGCGATCAACAATCCTGGAACGCCATCATCGAGAGATACACACCGCTCGTGCGCGGCATCGCATTGCGCCACCGCTTGTCCGCCAGCGATGTCGATGACGTTAGCCAGACTCTGTGGCTGACCCTGCTGAACCACCTGGCTGACCTACGTGAGCCACGTGCACTCCCAGGATGGATCTCGACAACAACGAGAAATCTTGTGTGGAAGGTACTGTCGGGCCAACGAAGAATGATTCCCATCGATCCCACCGAACAGGAGACGGTCGTCAAGATCAACGCCGACGACAGCGGTACCCTCGATGAGCAATTACTGCGGGAGGAAAGCTGCCGGACGATACGAGATGGCTTGAATGAATTGACCAGCACACAACGGACCCTGCTACTCCTGCTCGCGCAGGATCCTCCGCTGCCGTACCAGGAAATCAGCAGGCGGTTGGGCATTCCGATCGGCAGCATCGGGCCGACGAGAGCGCGTTACATGGCGAAACTCAGGCAGACCCAGGCCGTCCGAGCCCTTTTCCCGGAGCAGGCAACTCCGAATGCAGAGCACAGCAGCATCGGGATCACCAAGTTCGCGCCTCCACCGAACCGTAGGCCGATCCCGGGCCCGGATGACCGCGAGCTCAAGTCCGCCTGATTCGAACGAAGTCGATCACACCGCGGATGAAGTCGAGGTGCTCGGACGCGGGCGCTTCGTGAAAAGCCTGGTCAAAGCTTTCTTCGGCGGCTGCGGCGATGTCTGCTGCGCACTGCTCGGCGTACTTGATACTCCCGTAAGCCTTCATCAGGTCCCGAACTTCCCGGGCCCGCTGCATCAGTTCGTCAGGGTCCACCCGCTCATCCGGGCTCCTGGTCAGGAATTCTACGACCCGGGCCCGGTCTTCGGCCATGGCGTGATCGAGCAGGTGGATCAGCAGCAGGGTGTGCTTTCCCTCCCGAATGTCACCCAGCGCGTCCTTTTCGTACTCAGCGTGCTCTTCGATGTCGAGCAAGTCGTCGGCGATCTGAAAAACCAGACCGAGGTAGTAACCGAACCGACTCAACGCTCGCAGGGAAGCAGTGCCACGGGAGCCGATGATCGCGCCCATGCGCAGCGGTGCGACCGTTGTGTACCAGCTGGTTTTCTTGCCCGCCAGCACGAGGTACTGATCAGGTCTGACGACGAGCTGGGAATTCCATCGCCACCCGAGCTCGATGGCCTGTCCCTCTGTGGTCTGCTTGACGACGGTCGAGAACTCGGCCATGAGCATCTTGCTGAGCCGGCCACCGAGGGCCGCATCGGCCCGGACCGGTTGCATGGCAAGTGATGCCAGCGCGTCCCCGGCATTGAGTGCCAACCCGAGCCCGTGCCGCTTGTGCAGAGTCTCGCCCTTTCGCCGACGGCAACTGTCGTCCTCGATGTCGTCATGGATGAGGAAGGCGTTGTGCAGCATTTCCAGTGCCGCTGCTGTTGCAAGACCGTCACGCATCGAACCGCCGAACGCCTGACATGTTGCCAGCAGCAGACCAGGACGCATCCCCTTGCCCGGCCGATGGGGATAGTCACGCACCAGGTCATACAGTTCGCTGGATGGCTCGACATCGACGAGAAACGAATCGATCGTCCGCAATGTCTCTGCGGCATACCCCCCCAGCGTCGCCGAAATGCGGTCCGCCGAGTCACTCATCGCGCCACGACCAAGCGAATCGGGATGGCGACATCAGCCAAACCCACCGCAAGGACGTGACCGTAGTAAGTGCCCGACTTCAGCTCGATCGGGAGGTTGATGGTCAGCAACGCGGCGCGCCGCGACACCGTGGCTTCCTCGAGATACGACGGATCGAAGGACCCGGCACCAGCGGGGACTCGAGCACCATCGGCGGCCGTCAGGTCCGTCATCGTCAATGCGAACCCCGGTGTACGCGCACCACTCGTGTTGTGCGCCCAGACATGTGCAACGGCCGCGGTTCCCGGTTGGCCGTGGGCAACCACTGGACTGGGGCCTTCTCCGGCCCGGTCGGTGGAGGGTGTGAGGGCGTCGTCGACGACGTCGGCGAAGCTCGACATGGCGCTTTCGAACAGCTCCGAGTACTGGTCAACCGATCGCGCGAGCCTGGTCCGAATCTGCAGGCGTCGCTGCGCCTCGAACCGGGTCGCCGTCGGATCGGGACGGCCACCCCGATAGGTGCCGCCGCCCGGCGCCGCCGGATCCTCGACCTGGCTGATGATGTCGTCGAAGGCTGCGGCGGCCGATTCGACGATCGAGATCGACTCGGCGGGCGATTCGACGGTCCACACACCTTCCGCTGTCATGATGCCGGGACCCCGTACCAGCTGCCCAGTACGTCCTGCATCAGGGGGCGGCCCAGCACGGCGTTGGCGGCCTCGATACCGCTCATCACGGCGGCCTCGATGCACCCTGCGTTGAGACCGGAATTGACCCAGTCCCCGGCCAGGAAGAGATTGGAACATCCGGAGCCGTCGGCCGGTAACCGGTGCGCCGCGGTACCAGGCAGCGATTGGACGTAGCGATCCGAGGGGTCCGTGTTGGCTTGCCAGTGCTGCGATTCGAGTCGGCCATCACCCCTGGCGGCACCGCCGCCGCACAGCAGGTCCCAACGAAAATCACCATCTGCGGTTATGGCGGCCGGCCAGAAGTGCCCGACCCGCTGTCGCAGGAATTCCACGGCATTCTGTCTGACCAACGCATGAGCTGCCGCCGGTTCGACGGCCTGCCTGTCGGACAGCGCACCGCAGAAGTACGCGATGGAGCGCGGAGATTCGTCCGCGGGCCAGTCTTCCTGCGCTATCAGGTGGCTCATCGACGCATAGGTGTCGAAGGGCGCGACATAACCGCTGACAGTTGCGCCCTCGTAGGGCCACCCCAGCTCTGCCTCACTACGGCGTAGCCAGAGTTGCAGGGACTGCGTCGGCACGGTCGCGACGTTGTCCACCATGGCTCGCCACCGCCGCGAAACGGCGATCAATTCCGAGCAAATGTACGGGATCATCCCCACCGACACTGCCAGCACGATGTCGTCGAAATCGATCCCGGCCCGCAGTTCGACGGGCTCTTCTCCATCCCGGTTCGACCAATGGCTTTCCACATCGGAATTGACCGGCTCAGTGAGCTGATCACCACGGGGCGCAGCAGGAAAGCACGGCAATTCCCGGACGCGGGTCAGCGGGTCGTAGTCGACGTCGTGCTTGACACGCGCCTGCCGAGCCAAGGTGACGGATCGTATCCGCTTGCCGCGCTTGCCGAGCTGAAGCTTGTCCACCCGGTGGAAGAACTTGAACCGCACGCCACGAGATTTGAGCGCCTGGTAGAGCGGCGCGAAGACGATGTCGCCCATCCCGGCCTGCATCCGCCAGAAGATGGAGCCCTTGTACTCGAAGAAGAGTTTCCCCGTCAGAAACAGCCCGAGCCCGGCGGAGAACCGCGGACGAGTCACGTCGCCCCCTTCGTAGGCGAACACCAAGTCATACAACCCGCGGACAAGCGCGGACTCGCAGGTCTGCTTGGTGGCGCCATTCCGTCGTAGCCATTGGCAGAAGTCCAGGTGATCGATCGCTCCGAAGCCACGTGGGTCCGTGAGCAGTTGGTCTGCCACGATTCCCTGGATGCAGGACGAGAGCATATTGGCCAGTTCCGCGGCGCGGCGGGAATCCTCGCTGTCCCCCGCTCGCGCGGCGATCGTGTCGCGCAGCGAAGCAAGGCGCCCCAAGATCCGCCCTGCGGGTGAATCCCTGGGTACACCGGACGCACTGACCAGCCGCAGCGCCTCGAGGGCGGTGACCATCGCGCCGGTTTCCATTCGTCGAAGGAGTCGACTGGCTGCATCCAGATCGTCCACTCCGGGCGCCGGCCCGGGAGGCTCCGGCGATCCGCTGAGCACGACGCCCGCGGCGACCAGCGGACGGGACTCCAGCGATGCGGCGAAATCCATCAGCAAGTTGAGCGCCCGGCGCAGAAATGTGCTCACTGCCAACGAACCTCGATCGGTGCGGTCCTCGATGCCAGGCTCGCCCGCGGCGCGGCTGAACGTCGCTATCCAGTGCGCCCAACTCCCGTCGGCGTAGTCCTGAACGCCAACCTGATCGGCCGGAGCAAAGGCCTCCTGGAAAGTGGGGATGGCGCACGAGGGATCGCTGGCGGGGCGATCCAGCTCAGAATAGACCTGCCGCATCAGCCGGAAGGCATTGTCGTAGTAGCCCAGCCACACGTGCAGACCATGCTCTTCGATCCGTCCGTGCACACCCCGGCTGCTGGCGCCTTTGCCCCCCAATCGCCATCCCCGCTGATACACGGTGACGCTGATATCTCCCCGGCACGCCGGCTCGCTGAGTGCCCAGGCAGCCGTGAGCCCGGCCATGCCGCCGCCGAGAATGGCCACCTCCCTCACGCTGTGGTCATCTCCGCAACGGCCGCCCTCGCGCGCCGCTCGAAAACGGCGGCACCCTGGCGGACCGCGAGATCGACCGCTTGGTGCAGATACCCTCCGCCCGACCGGTCCCCGGCTCGCAGCCGCAGTCGACCTTCAGTCCGCAGGGTCTCCGCCGAATAGAAATGGACCCCAGTGGCGGCGGCCACAGCGAGGGCGTCGTCCAGAGAGCGCAACGCGTCCTGGTCGCGGCCGGCTGCGCTCTGCGCGATCGCGAGCTCGGTGAGCCAATAGGGCGTCCAGGCGTCCGCGCCCAGCTGCCGCCATGCTCCGACAAGCCCGGCCAACTGGTCGATCTGGTCGTGCGAGCCCTGGTGCACCGCGGTGATCGCCAGTTGGATTCCGCCGGTCAGGCTCCACATGGCGAAGCCGTGGCGCTCGCCGAGCTGAACCTGCTCAAGCGCCGCAGCCGCGGCGCCCGCTCGATCGTCCTGAATGTTGCGCGTCAGGGCAACCATGCTGTTGACGTAGCACACACTGAAAGGGCCGAACGGAAATGCCAACTCCCCGGCGCGCTGCATTGCCAGCTCGGCTCGAGAATCCGCGCCCAGGCGATCGTCATTGATCCAGAGAACCGGGATCAGATGAGCGCTGACGGCGCACACCGCATCGTTCGGCAACGGCCACTCGGGCGGAGGTCTTCCTGATGTCGCACCCCAACTCGAATCGGCAACACTGGCCAACTGACGTCGTGCTGTTCCGAAATCGCCGCGGAAGAATCCACTGATCCCTTCCCCGATCTGCCGGGCAGGGAAGGTCAGACCGGATTCCTCGGATTGCCGGATCAGCGAATCGACGACCCTGTCGGCCTCGACGAGGTCGCCGCGGAACGCATAGTAGGACCAACTTCGAATGAGGGACGGAACGATCCGCGGGGTGGTCGTCAACCCTTCGCACAGTTCGACACATCTCGGGTAGTCAACCGCCGCCTCGGGCGCGGAATATCCGCCCGCCATCACCGCGCTGAAGCTGCGCATCTCGCGGAGGGTCAGTTCGGTCTGCAGGCGCCGGTCACCAGCGGGGATGTGGTCGAGCAGTTCGAGCGTGTGGGTGAGGCGCTGCGTGGCCTCGGCGTGTGCACCGACCTCCTGGTTCGCCTTCGCAGCCTGGAGGTGTGCCTCGATGGCTTCCTCGTAACGGTGCGCCCGCTCGAGGTGGTGGGCCGCCTCGCCGGAGATGCGCGGGCTCACCGCGCTCGCCCCGCCAAGGAGCTCATCCGCAATGGTGCCGTGGTTCCCCCACAGGGCAGTTCTCTTCTGGGTTTCATAAGCAACCTCGCGGATCATTTCGTGACGGAAACGGATGACTCCATCGCCTGCCGGTTCCACCAGGCCGGCCGCGACGAGAGTGTCCAGCCGGCTCTGGAACTCGTCGTCATCTGCGCGGACGACGTTTTGCAGGAGATTCCGATCGACCTCGCGACCAATGGTCGCTGCGGCCTGGGCGAGTTCGAGGTCGACCTGCGGAGATGCCAGCCGGGCCAGCAGCGGGTCGAGCAGCGCAGGGGGAATTTGGTGGTCGCCGAAGCGGATCGACCGGTGCATGACTCGGCCGCGGTCCACCGCGTCAGCGGTGCGCAGCAGTTCTTCCAGGAACAGTGGAATACCGTCGCTCCGAGCAATGAGATGTTCGCGATCCTCGCCGGAAACCCGGGCGCCCTCCGGAAGGAGCGCCGCGATCTCCAGCATCGCCTCGTGGTCAAGCGGAGGCAGTTGCAGGCGCGGAACCCTGTTCACCGGCCAAGGTGGATCGAAGTCGTCGCGAGCCGTCACGACCAGGTGCATGCTGCGATCGGGGGAGGAAATGATCAACGTCAGCAGATCGATGGTGGACTGGTCCGCCCAGTGCAGGTCGTCGACGAACAGCATCGATGTCGCGTGACCGGCCACCGACTCCAGCATCCTGGCGGTGACCTCGAGCGCCCGTTGTCTGAGGGAACCGGGGTCGACATCGGCCGGCGGCGACAGCAGTGGCAGCGGGATGTCCAGCGCGGCCGCGAGGAAGGGAAGATCACCCGTGGCGTCTCCCAGAGCATCGACATGAGCCCGCAACTTGCCGAGACGGGTCTCGGGTTCGTCCGTGTCACGGATGTCCAATGCCTTCTCGAGGATCGCGCGGAACGGATGAAGACTGCTGCTCTGATGGAAGCGCGAACACGTGCATTCGTGGCAGGTGATTTCCAGGATGCCGGCGGCCTCGGTGACCAGTCTGGTCTTTCCCACCCCGGCGGGGCCGGTGATGACCAACACGCTTGGCTCCGGCACGCCCGGATGCCCGGTCGACAGCGGGCCGATACGCGCTAACCCACCGAAGAGCGCTGCGAGCCGATCCAGTTCACGTTCCCGCCCGACGAACGGTCTGGCCGGCACCGGACCGCCGGCATGGTCGGATCTGGGTCTGTCGCGAATCACTCGGAAGATCTCGATCGGGCGGGACACTCCGCGCAGCTCGAAATCCCCGATCGATTCGAGGTCGAACCATGGCCAGACCAGCGCCTTGGTCGCATCACTGATCACCACGGAATTGGGCGGAGCATGGTCCTGGATCCGGGCTGCCTCGTTCGCCGTGGCCCCCGCCACCCCCACTCCGTCCAGGACGACGAGGTCGGTGTGCACGGATATCCGGACCTGCACCGGAACAGCGTGACCGGTCGCACTACCGGGGGAGCGCAACCGTCGTGCCAGCGCACGGATGATGGCGAGCCCACACTGAACGGCGCGCCGAGCGTCGTCCTCATGAACCTGCGGATAACCAAAACACACCAACATCCCATCACCACGATAATCATCAACAAACCCGCCAAACCGCTCCACCACCCCCGAACACACCGCTCGATACCCCCGCAACAACGAACTCACCTCCTCCGGATCCCGATCATCCGCAAACTGCGTCGAACCCACAATGTCGCAAAACAACAACGTCATCTGCCGACGAGTCGCCGACCCCGACAACAAAACAAGCGCCTCAGCATTACCCGGATCCAACGCTAAAACCGCGTTGGAAAGAGCCTGGGTCATTTTCCAATCCCCACTGCGCCTGGCTTCGCGAGCATCAGCGAGCAGGTCGTTGATGCGGTCGTCGAGACGGACCCTTGGCGTTGAACGCTCAGGCGTCGGTGATGTCGCCACGCGATTGGCTTTCAGGTGTTGATGTGGTCGACGGAATGCTCATCGATCGGCCAGGTCTTCGGTTCACGCCGGCAACACCCGGTTCCGAAGTTCATCCGTCATTGATTCACGGGTTGGCTGCATGACCACGTCGAAGCTGGGCCACCTTGAAGGTCAGGACGTCCTGACGTCGGGTTGGAGGCGGCGCTCATGGGCCGGGATTGTTGATCGGCGCAGCCGCGTCCGCGATGACGATGATTCGAAGGCTCGCGAGCGCCATCGCAGGAGCGGTGAGGTAAATCATGCCCTCGTACATTCCGGGCTCGATGCTGGACTGGTCGTCCGCAACCTTTTCGTTGAAAGTCTCAACCCTGTACACCAACGACGGCTCATCTCGACTGACCCGCACGCGACGCTTCAACTCGGCGGCACTCGTCGAGGAGATCGTGCCGGTGCCATGAAGTTCGATTTCAGCCGAGGCGGGCAGGGTTGCCTTACCTGCACCCACTCTCGGCTCGATCAAGACGGGATCGGCCACGCTGAAACAGCCTTTGCTGACTTCTTCGAGGATCAACACGACCGTAGGCAGCGGTTCGGCGACGGTATTCGAGCGTGGAGTTTCGGACCAGAGCTTCCAAGCATCCGCCATATTGTCCATGGCGGCCGTCATCATGGTCGCGGCATCGTTGGCCATGTCGTCAGCGCTGTATTTGTCCGCACGCAGGTGAGCTGAGACCTCAGCCCACAGAGCCAGATTTCGGTCGGACATTTCTTGTCCGATAGTGCTGCCCTGCTGCATGAATTGTCCGACCCGATCCCATGCCGCCGACGTGCTTCGCTTCTTACCAGAAGTCATCGCTGCCCCGCCTCCTCGCATCGGGCTGCGGCACCGCAGCAATCTCCAGTGTTGGCGAGCGCTAGGAGCTCGGCTATGGCTGCTGCGTACCAGGAAGGATGTCGTCCATTCGCTGAATCGTCGCACGGGGTGTGCTGCCCAATGTCCGCGAGACTATATGTCTCGCATTCCAGCCACCAGGTCATGACCGCTGGCGCAAAATAGTTGACCAGTTGTCCGAAGTCCGCCCAGCCGGCCGCATTGGCGTAGGGCGTGCGGTCGCTGAAGCGAACTTCCTTCTTCATCGACACTCGCCAACGATTCTTACCCAATGGGCGTATCTTGATGAATCCTTGGTTGACCAGCAAACCGCCCTTGCGCTCGTCCCACAGGATCTTACTGTCGATGCTGCGGCACAGTGAATAGTCGACGTCTGCATAGGCGTCTTCTTGGTGGTTCTTGTCGTACCGGTACTTGGTTTCTATGTTCAAGATGTTGTGAAACGTGCCTTCCTGGTCGGAGTCGCCGCCCCAGGACACCCTGGCGTATTCGTCCATGAACAGTTGCCTTTGCACACCGCTGGTAAGGACGTATTCGTCGTCGGCGACGGGCCGTCTATCGTCGTACGGGCCCCTGACATAGTTCGATTTCATGATCACGTCACTGGATCGGGCCCAGTTCCGGGGGTCGATGCAATCGGCCAGGCGCTCGAAGTCGCCATAGACGATCGTTGTCACCGAGGCTGTGGTGGTCAGGTTGCTGCTGTTCTGGCGGATGATGGAGCACATCGGGAAGACGGCGGTCTGATCGCCGCCGGGATTCCACTGCAATCCGAGGTCGACATCCTGAAATGCTGCGACATCGGCCATGTTCTCGACAAAGTCGTAGATGTTGACGCCCACTTCAGTTTCAATTTTGTTGATCTGACGACGGTACGAACTGATCTTCTTGCCCTCGTCGTCATCGGCATGATCCATCGCATCGACGATGCGCTTCAAGTAGTCGGCGCGGCTCTCGCCGAGCACTGCCCAGACAGCGTCGAACTTGACGTCTGCCGAGTCAGCTTCTCCTATCACCGTCATGATCTGGCGAAACAGCTGGTCCGCGCCATCCCTGCAGGCCACCAGCGCAGCCGCGAAGACATTTGCGCCGGCCCGATACCAGCGGCGTCGGTCGTTCAATGTCTGCAGCTCGGGATCGGTGAAGTAGTCCCTGATGGCGTGAGGATAGGCCTCGATCCCCTCAGGGACGTTGCACGGCACGCTCTGCACAATCCGCCAGATCGCCTCTCGCAGCCGCCTCGGCGACCCGCTCATCAGGTCGAGCGCCTTTTCCAGGGTTAACGGCTGCACCTGTGGTGGCAGCATCACAGAGGGCGCACCGCTTATCTGGAACTGCCGACCTATCGAGTGGTAGTAGACACTGAGCATCGCCAGGCGCAGTTCGGCGCCCGAGGGTGGTTTGTCGTCGTTACCCAGTTTGCGCACGATCCCGAACCGTACAGCGAGTCAGCTGGTTTGGCGATCGACTGGTCGGGGTGTTCTTGCTGCTCGAAAGAGGACGCACGGGTCGCGCGAATTTGATTTGCCGCGGGCGGACGGCAATATCCCGGGGCAGGGTCGAACCATCAATCGGGTTGTCGATCACTCTGTTGAGGGCAGAGATTCTGGCAATGGTGACTTTCCGCATTGCCCCGCAGGGCGTGCGGTCCGCGCGCACTCGCCGCTATGGGTCCCCGCCGCTCTTCGGTCGATCGAGATCGAACCTGAGTACTGGCGAATGCAGCCCCGTACCGCCGAATGGCGGATTACCATGCTCTGGTGGCGGTGTGCCACGCTCCAGCCAGAACAACGACGTCGATGCTGGAAAGGACGACGTTGTTCAGAGTGGGGTCATGTGATTCGCGATCAGGTGGTCAAGGTCCTCGAGCAAACCGCGCTGTTCGGCGGGCTCGATCGCGCGGTACTGGACTCGCTGGCGGCCAACTGTGTGGAACGCGCTTATCCCCGCGATCAGTACCTCTGGTATCAGGGCGATCCCGGCGATCGGCTCGTGATCATTTCCGACGGTATGGTCAAGGTCGTCGTGCATTCACCCGACGGGAATGAAATGGTTCTCGCCACCCTCGGTCCACCGGAGGTCATCGGTGAGCTCGCCCTCATCGACCAGGGCCCGCGATCGGCCTCTGTCGTCGCCGCCGAGCCGACCACCGTGTTGCTGATCAGCAGGGCCACCTTGCTCGAACTCGTCCGGAGCAACCCGACGCTGCTCGAGGCGCTGTTGATGTCGATCGGTGCGCTGCTGCGCCGGTTGACGGAACAGGCCTCCGACCTGGTCTTCCTGGACCTGGGCGGCCGGGTGGCGAAATTGCTCGTCCGGCTGTCAGACGATCACGGGCGGTCGGCGGACGGCACGCTCACTCTCGAACTCGGGCTCACCCAAACCGACCTGGCCAACATGGTTGGCGCCTCGCGCCCGGCCCTCAATCGGGTCCTGCAAGGCCTGGTGGCCCGCCATCTGGTGGCGGTCAACGGCCACACCATCGTGATTCGCGACCTGGATGCACTGCGGCGGCGCGCCGGTCTCTGACGATCCCGTGCGCGCCGCCGCCCGCTGGTGGCCGCGCTATCAGATTCCCGGCATCGGTTCGATGTCGGCGACCTGATGCTTGCCGGCGTTGATCAGCACCAGCGATACCACCGTGGCGATCCCGAAGATCACCGCGGCCCATGTGAACGCGGTGCCGAAACCGTCCACCGCGGCCGCGGCCTGAGCCGCCCCGATCGCCTCGGGAGTCGGTGCCGCCGGCGGATTGCTCAGCAGGAAGGACGCGGTCGCGGTGGCCGCGATCGTGTTCAGCAGCGCGGTGCCCACCGATCCGCCGACCTGCTGGGCGGTGTTGACCACGGCGCTGGCCACGCCGGCGTCGTCGTGGTTGATGCCGACCAGCGCGAGGTTGGTGGTCGCCATGAAGACGAAGCCCATGCCGACCGAGATCAGCAGCAGCGCCGGCAGGATGGTGTTCAGGTACTCGGTGCCCACCGTGATCGTGGACAGCCAGAACAGCCCGGCCACGCCGAGCAGCAGACCGGCGGGGACCACGACTCGCGGCCCGACCCTGATGGTCAGTTGCGAACCGATGCCCGCGCCGGCGACCACACCAACGCTGAACGGCAGGAACGCGAACCCGGCCTGGATCGGCGTGTACCCCAGGATTCCCTGCAGGTAGTAGGTCAGGAACAGGAAGACGGCGAACAGGCCGGCACCGATCAGCGCACCGACGATGTAGGCGCCCGCCCTGTTGCGGTTCTCCAGGATGCGCATGGGCAGCAGCGGACTGGTCGAGCGCAGTTCCACCAGCACGAAGCCGAGCAGCAGAACCACGGAGACGGCCATCCAGCCAAGGGTGTTGATCGAGAGCCAGCCGTGTTCGGCCGGCTGGGTGCAGGCCCACACCAGGGCACCGAGGCCGGCGGTGGCCAGTACGGCGCCCGGTATGTCGTAATGCGTGCCACCCTCCACCTTCGATTCCTTGAGCACTGGGATCGCGGCGAGGACCGCGACGATCGCGATCGGGATGTTCACGTACAGACACCAGCGCCAGGACGCGTACTCGGTCAGCACGCCGCCGAGCAGCAGGCCGATGGCGGCGCCGCCGCCGGCGATCGCGCCGAACACCGCGAAGGCCTTCGCGCGGTCCTTCTCGTCATGGAACGTCACCGTCACCAACGACAACGCGGCCGGCGCCAACATCGCGGCGAACCCACCCTGCAGGGCCCGCGCACCGAAGAGCATCCAGCCGGCCTGAGCGGCGCCGCCGATTGCCGAGGCGATGGCAAAACCGGACAGCGAGATGATCAGGATCTTCTTGCGGCCGACGTAGTCGGCGATGCGCCCGCCCAGCAGCAGCAGCGCGCCGAACGGCAGCGCGTAAGCGGTGACCATCCACTGCCGGTCGGCAATCGAGATGCCGAGATCGGCCTGCGCCTGGGGAAGCGCGATGTTCACGATCGTGGCGTCGAGGATGACCATGAGCTGGGAGATGCCGATGACGGCCAGCGCCAGCCAGCGCTTCGGGTCGAGCGGTGGCGCCGCGCCCCCGGCCGCCGGAGCAACGGCCTGGCCGACCGCGGCCGAACCGACCACGTCGGTCGCCTCCGGGTCGCCTGCTCGATGCCGGCCCCCTGGGCTGATGGTCGCGTCTGGTACGGGATTGGACACGTTTACTCCTGGTAGTGCGATGGATAACAGCCGGTCAGGATGGGTCCGGCCGTGTTCCCGGCCACCGTGTCGGCGGCGAGATTGGTGCGGCGACGCCCTCGGCGCCGCACCTCTGCGAGTATCACCCACCCCACCGACACTCGAGCCTCAGTCTTATCGGTTGGTGTGGTGACGGTCACCAGCTTTTTCACTGGGTTCGGGTCGGGTGTTCGCGCCACCAGTTCATGGCACGTCACAACTACCGGTGGATTCCTGCCGGCGGATGCCGGCCGGTCGGTCCCTTCCGGGTGATTGCTGCCACCATGACGAATCCGCAAGGGAGGAAGCCAGATGATCGAGCTGCAGCCGGTGGTCTTCCTGGTTGTCGGGGTGGTGATCGTCAACGGCATCGCCGGACGGGTCGGTCTGCCTGCCCCGATCCTGCTGGTCGTCGCCGGGGTGGGCGTGTCGTTCATCCCCGGTGCGCCGGACTATCAGATCAATCCCGAACTGGTGCTGTCGGTGCTGCTCCCGCCGCTGCTGTTCGCGGCGGCGGTGGAGTCGTCGGTCATCGCGATCCGCCGGCTGTTGCGCGCCATCACCCAGTTGGCCATCGGCATGGTGCTGGTGACGGCCTTCGCCGTGGCGTTCGTGCTGCAGCTGGTCATGCCCGAGATACCGTTCGCCGCCGCCCTGGCGCTCGGTGCCATCGTCGCTCCCCCGGACGCGGTCGCCGCGGTCGCGGTCGCCCGCCGGGCCGGACTCCCCCGCGGCGTGGTCACCGTGCTGGAGGGTGAGTCGCTTTTCAACGACGCGACCTCGCTGGTGCTGCTCAAGGTGGCCGTCACCGGGATCCTGGTCGGCTCGATGGAATGGGGGAAGGGACTGCTGGAGTTCGGCTGGGCCACCATCGGTGGCCTGTTGATCGGTTGGGCGATCGGCCTGCTGGCCTCGGTCGGCCGCCGGTACACCGCGTCTTCCCTACCGATCACCGCGTTGTCCCTGGTCACGCCGTTCCTGGCCTACCAACTCGGCGAGCTGGCCGAAGCTTCCGGGGTGCTGGCCGTGGTGGTGGCCGGGCTGGTGTTGGGTTTCCGATCGCCCATGGACCTGCAGCCGGAGGTCCGGCTGACCATGCGGGCCACCTGGAACGCGCTGCAATACGTCCTCGAGGGGGCGGTCTTCGCGCTGATCGGCCTGCAACTCTGGGGCATCGTCACGGCGCCGGACATCGGCCGCGCGCCGACCCTGCTGGTCGCCGGGGCGGTACTGCTGACGGTGATCCTGATCCGGCCGATCTGGATCTTCCTGATCAACGGCATCGGTCGGCTGCTGCGCCGTCCCGGGGCGATCGGATCGTGGCGGCCGCTGGTGGCGGTGTCCTGGGCGGGCATGCGCGGGGTCGTCTCGCTGGCCGCCGCGCAGACCCTGCCGCTCACCACCCCGTATCGCGCACTGCTGCTGACCTGCACCATCGCGGTCATCCTCGGCACGCTGGTGCTGCAGGGACTGACCCTGCCGGCGGTGATCCGGCTGCTGCACCTACCGGGGGACCCCGATGCCGACCTGGCCAAGGAGCGCGCCCGCGCTCAGGAGGTGGCCAACCAGGCCATCGCGGCGCGGGTCGAGGAGGTGATCGCCGACGAGCACCTGCCCGCCGAGGAGGCGAGGCAGATGCGGGCGTGGGCGGCCAGCCGGAACTGGCGCGGGCTGACCGAACGGCTGGAACGCCGTGGCGGCGACGCCGGAGCCCGGCTGGCCCGGATCTCTGACTGGCGCCATGAACTCGTCGGCATCGAACGGGACGTCTTTGTCGGTCTGCGCAACTCCGGCACGCTGTCCGAGGAGGTGCTGCGGGAACTGGAATACGACCTCGACCTGGAAGAGGCGCTGCTCGACCGCCGGGTGGACGATGCCACCGGGCATCTCGACCAGCTGCGCGCCGACCGGCTGGCACGCGAACCCGATCCGGATCGATGACCCCGGCCCGACGCCGCCCGCGGGCGAGACCAGCAGCTCAGCCCGAGTCGGCCGCCGGCTCAATCGGCAGGTAGCGGTCCCACCAGTCCAGGATTGCGGTCGAACCGCTGCTGCCGGTGCCGCGGCCGGCCCGACCTGGACAGCTCGTGGCCCTCGCCCGGGAACAGCAGCATCTCCACCTCCGCACCGCGCTGCTTCAGCGCCACGAACATTCGCTGCGCCTGCTCGACCGGGCATCGCCAATCCTGCTCGGAATGGATGATCAGCAACGGAACGTCGATCTGGTCGGCGTAGGCCAGCGGCGAGACGCGCCACAATTCGTCGCGATCGGTGCCGACGTAGGCCCGCGCGAAGTAGTACCCGATGTCGCTGGACCCGGCGAAGGAATCCCACGCGTTCAGCGCGCGCTCGCTGATCGCCGCGGTGAACCTGCCCGGCGCGTGCGAGCTCAGCCAGGAGGTCATGAACCCGCCGTAGGAGCCGCCCATCACCCCCACCCGACTGGTGTCGCACTCCGGCCGGGTCAGCGCCGCGTCCAGCAACGCCAACACGTCGTCGACGTCGACCGTGGTGAGCGCACCGACGACGGCGCGGCCGTGGCTCTGGCCGTACCCCGCCGAACCCCGCGGGTTGCCCATCACCACCGCGTAACCCGCGCCGGCGTAGACCTGCGCCTCGTCGAAGAACGCCGGGGTGTAGGCGCTGTGCGGCCCGCCGTGCACCAGCAGCAGGACCGGGTGTGGGCCCGGCCCGGCGGGCGCCACCAGCCAGCCGTGCACCGGGTATCCGTCGGCGGACCGGGCCGCGACCTCGACGGCCGGCCGCAGCCCGGCGGCCGCCAGTCCACGGGAGAAGCTCGTCCAGCGGTGCTCGCTCGCGGCCGTCGCGCCGTGCGCCGTCAGTTCAACCGTGACGACCTCGCCCGCGCTACGGCCGTCGGCGACCACTGCCGCCAGCAGGTTCCCGCGCCGGGTGAAGGACCGCACGACCCGCTCGCCCCCGACGACCCGTCCGAGCTCGGTCAGCGCTCGCCTGTCGGCGGTCGTCGGAACGGCCCGCAGACCGACCGAGCCGCGGTCCAGCACCGGGATCACCACGGTCCCGGCACCCGGCGCGGGCCATCCGGCGGTGAGGTCGGCGTCCACCGTTTCCTCGTCGGTGAGACGTCGCGGCGGGCCTCCGGCGAGCGGGGCGGCCCACAGCCCGTTCGTCCGCGCCACCGCGTCCACCCCGGTGAACTCCGCGCCGAGATAGAAGACCTCGGAGCCGTCGACCACCAACCCGGCCGCCGAGCCGCGGGTGGCGACCAGCCGGTCGCCACGTCCAGGCTGGGACACGGCAGACCCATCAGACGGGCTCCGACCGGGGTCCACCGGCGGGGCGGGAACGGCGATCACCACGATCTCATCGGTCAGCTCGTCGATCCCGGTCGGGCGCACGTACAGCAGCCGGCCGTCGCCGGTGAATGCGGGATGGTCCGCGCCCGACGGCTCATCGGTCAGCTGGACCGGCGTCGGCTCCGCCGGCAGTGGCGATCCATCGATCGACACCCGCGACCCCAAGGTCGGCGCCGTCGGCTCGACATGGCCAGAGACGTCCAGGACGAAGATCTGCCGCGCCTTGTCCAGGACAAATCCCTCGCCGTCCAACCGGTAGGACAGCCGGGTGATGCGACGCGGCGGTTCGGCGTCGGCACCGATTTCCTCGTCGGTGCCGTACCGGCCTGATTCCGGCGCGGCTGCGCAGTAGGCGACGGTGCGACCGTCCGGCGCGAACACCACCGGCCCGGCGCCGAGCGGATGGTCGGTCAGCCGGCGCGGCTCCCCGCCGTCGACCGGCATCGCATACAGCTGCGGCGGCCCGGCCTCCGCTGCCCGCAGGAAGACCACCAGACGACCGTCCGGGCTGGTCACGGGCTCGGAATCGCGCGGGCCGCCGGTCAGCACGGTCGGTGGTTCGGGTTGATCAGCGGGTTGATCGCTGGGTTGATCGATGGGTTGATCGATGGGTTGATCGATGGGTCCAGCGCGATGGCCCGGCCCGCCGGCACCGACCCGGACGAGTGTTCCGCGGTACAGGTTTGCCTCGAGGTCCGGCGAGCTCACCGCGACCACGATCTGGCCGTCGGCGGTGAACGCGGGGCGGCCGGGGACACGGAGGACTGCGAGGTCGTCAGGCTTCACAACAGGGCAGGCTAGTCGCGCCGCGGCTGACCCTGATCGATCGCCGCTCCGCTGACCACCGCCGACGACGAGGCCCCCGACCCGGTCTCGGGTCCGTCGTCAGCGGGAATGGCGCCAGCAGCGGACGCCGCTTCCGCCTTCTCTGCCCGCCGGGAGGCCAGCAGGCTCGCCACCACGGTGACAGCCAGGATCGAGACGACCACGATCAATGACAGGGCCGGCGAGATGTGCGGCGCCCAGGGCACCGGTTCCCCGCCGTTGATGAACGGCAGCGAGTTGCTGGCCAATGCCTCGAAGATCAGCTTGACCCCGATGAACCCGAGGATGAGCGCTAGACCCTTGGACAGATAGACCAGCCGCTGCAGCAGCGCGCCGAGCAGGAAATACAGCTCGGACAGGCCGAGCAGCGCGAAGGCATTGGCGGTGAAGACCAGGAACGGTTCCTTGGTCAGCCCGAAGATCGCCGGGATCGAGTCCAACGCGAAGAGCAGGTCGGTGACACCCAGCGCCAGGATCACCGCGAACATCGGCGTGAACAGCTTCTTGCCGTCGATGCGGATGGTCATCTTGGTGCCGTTGTACTGCTCGGAAACCGGCAGGAACCGGCGCAGCAGGGCCACCGTGCCGGGTTCCTTGGAGTCGTCCTCCTCGTCGTGCTTTTCCTTGGCCAACCGCCAGGCGGTGATCACCAGGAACAGCCCGAACAGGTAGAACACCCAGGAGAACGTGGAGATCAGCACGGCGCCCACCGCGATCAGCGCGCCGCGCAGCACCAACGCGATCATGATGCCGATCAGCACCACCCGGCCCTGCAGTTCGCGGGGTACTGCGAAAGACGTCAGCAAGATGACGAAGACGAACAGGTTGTCGATGCTCAGCGCGTATTCGGTGGCGTAGCCGGCGAAGAACTCACCGCCGTACTGCGGTCCGGCGAAGATGAAAACGCCGATCCCGAACAGGATCGCGAGGCTGACGTAGGCGGCCACCCATTTCGACGCCTCGGCGACGCTGATCACATGGGCCTTGCGGCCGAAGATCAGGCTCACGGTGAAGATCGCGGCAATGCCGACGATCACGGCAATCCATACCCACAAGGGCACGTTCATATCAACAGACTCCTCCGGTGCGCGGGAAACGTCACAACACCGGAGGTCTCTTCCGCACCGATTCCGTGGTCAGCTGTTGCCGATCGGCCGAAGGCCGCTACCTGAATCGAGGCCGGTGGCACCGGGTCCGCGACGTTGCAGGACCGTGTTGACGACGCCACCGCGAGTGGGAGTACTCCCCTCCACGTCCGTGCAGTTTCGCATACAACAGGTGCCCAGCACACGCCCTGCGAACCGTGCATTCCGTCACGTGAGAAATCGGCGCGCGGCCACCGACCCCCATGACGGCACCGCCCCGCCCGCGCAAATGCCCCGGCGGGAACGCGGTTGACCAGGCAGTTCCGCGCAGTCTGGCACCCTGGTGTGATGATCGATCATGCGTGCGCCCGGCTCGGGCACCCGGCGGCGCGAGGTACCTCCCACTGCGCGCCCCGCTGTGGCCCCGGCTGGACGTCCACCCGGACCAGTACTGCATGAAGGCGCGCCTGCGGCGGATGCTCGGAACCCGCCAGCGGAGGATCACCGCTCTTGTCATCGTCGCCGCACTGATCGCTGCAGTTGCCTGGGTCGCCTGGCCGGCTCCGGCCCCGGTGCCGATCGCCAGCCGGGACGTGCAGATCGACGCCCCCGGCGGGCCGGGAGTGGCCGATCCGGTGGTGCTGGACGCGACGGTCTACCTGCCGACCAGCACCCCCGCGCCCGCGGTGATCATGGCCCACGGGTTCGGCGGGTCGAAGAAGTCGGTGGCCGCCGACGCCGAGCAGATGGCCCGCGACGGGTTCGTGGTGCTGGCCTACTCGGCGCGCGGATTCGGCGCGTCGACCGGCCAGATCGCCCTCGACTCGCTGGACTACGAGATTCCCGACGCCCGCGCGGTCGTCGACTGGCTGGCCCAGCAGCCCGAGGTCCAGTTGGATGGCCCCGGGGATCCGCGGGTCGGGGTGACCGGCGGCTCCTACGGCGGCGCGCTGTCGCTGATGCTGGCCGGCACCGATCCCCGGGTGGACGCGGCGGTACCGCTGATCACCTGGAACAACCTGGAACAGGCGCTGTTCCCGAACGCCCAGGCCACCCCGGCGGACCTGGCCGCGACCACCCCCGCCGCCGCCTCCGGTGTGGGCGACGGGGTGTTCAAGAAGTTCTGGGCCTCCACCCTGATGGCCTCGGTGACGACCGGTGCGGCGCTGTCCGCCACCGGCGTCGCGCAGGGTGACAGCGGGGACAGCGGCTTCGTCCGCCGGGGCGGCACCAGCAGCAGCGCCCCGGCGCCGGCTCCGGCCGCGTCCGACGGAACCGGCGTCCACCGCCGCCACCGATCCTGCGCTGGCCGCTGCCGCGTCCTCGGTGAGCTGCGGGCGAATGATGCTCAACCTCTGTGCTGCCTACTCGCAGGCTGCGCAGACCGGCCGGATCACCCCCGCGCTGTCCGCCCTGCTGGCCCGGTCGAGCCCGGCCGCGGTGGTCGGGCAACATCACCGCCCCGACCCTGCTGGTGCAGGGCGAACGGGACACGTTGTTCGGCCTCGACCAGTCGGACGCGAACGCCAGGGCGATCGCGGCGAACGGCGCCACCGTGGCGATGACCTGGTACAACGGCGGTCACGACGGCGGCTCGCCGGATGCCGCCACCGAGAGCAGGATCACCGCCTGGCTGCAGCATTACCTGTCCGGCACCGGCCCGGTGCCCTCGAACGCGTTTCAGTACACCGTCGACGGGCCGGTCAGCGACACCGGGTCCGCACGCAGCCGGACGCTGGAGGCACCCGACTACCCCGGCCTGACGGACGGGACCAGCACCCCGCGGACCCCGGTCACGGTGACCGGCGACCCGCAGTTCGTGGTGAACCCGCCGGGTGCGTCACCGGCCGGGATCTCGACGCTGCCGGGCCTGTCCAGCCTGGCCTCGACCGCGCTGTCCACCTTCTTGGGCGGGCTTCCTGGCCAAACGGCCCGGTTCGAGTCCGCGCCGTTTGCCGAGCTGACGGTCGTCACCGGTACACCGCGGATCACCGTCACGGTGTCCGCCATCCCGATTCCGTCGGCGCCCGGCACCGCTGCCGCGGGCGCGTCACCCCCCTCGTCCACCCCGGCCACCGATGACGGCGCGGTGCTGTACGCCTCGCTGGCCAAGGTGTCCGAGGGTGGCACCCGCACACTCGCCGGGGGTGCGGTCGCGCCCATCCGGCTGACGAACCTACCGGCCAACGGGTCGCCGGTGACGGTGACCGTCGACCTGCCTGCCACCGCGCTACAGGTGGAGGCCGGCTCGACCGTCCAGGTCAGCCTGTCGACCACCGATCAGGCGTATGCCGGCCCGACAACACCTGCGGCGTACCGGATCTCGCTGGCCCAGCCGGGTGCGGCCGGGGCCACCACCGAGGTGATCGACGGGCTGTCCGCGCCGGAGGTCGGCGGCGTGCGGGTGTCCGCGTCGGAGATCCCGGTCGGTCAGCTGGTCGGGCTGATCGTGCTCGCCGCGATCGTCGTGCTGGCACTGGTCTTCGGCGGCCGGGTTCGCCGTCGCCGGTCGGATGTCGACCCGGCGCTGACGAACGTGCCGCTGTCGATCACCGGCCTCGGAAAGATGTACCCAGGCGGGGTCGCGGCCGTCACGGATGTCGGTTTCCGGGTCGAGGCCGGCCAGGTGCTGGGTCTGCTCGGGCCGAACGGCGCCGGCAAGACCACCACCCTGCGGATGGTGATGGGGCTGATCACCCCGACCGCCGGCGAGATCCGGGTGTTCGGGCAGAAGGTCGAACCGGGCTCGGCGATCCTGTCCCGCATCGGCAGCTTCGTCGAGGGTTCCGGGTTCCTCCCGCACCTGTCGGGCAAGGCCAACCTGGAGCTGTACTGGAAGGCGACCGCGCGCCCGGCCGAGGACGCGCACATGGCCGAGGCGCTGGAGATCGCCGGTCTCGGCAAGGCCATCAACCGCCGGGTCCGGACCTACTCGCAGGGCATGCGGCAGCGGCTGGCGATCGCGCAGGCCATGCTCGGCCTGCCGGACCTGCTGCTGATGGACGAACCCACCAACGGGCTGGACCCGCCGCAGATCCACGCCATGCGGGAGGTGCTGCGGCGGTACGCGGCCACCGGCCGCACCGTGCTGGTCTCCAGCCACCTGCTGTCCGAGGTCGAGCAGACCTGCAGCCACGTGGTGGTCGTGCACCTGGGCAAGACGATCGCCTCCGGGACGGTCGACGAACTGGTCGCCGCGTCCGGGGAGATGGTCTTCGGCGTCGACGACGTGCCCGCCGCGGTCGCCGTGCTGCGCGACCTGGCCGGTGACATCGAGATCACCGAGGCCGGTGTGCAGGCCGACCTCGGTGACCGGCCCGGCCGCCGAGGTGGTCGCCGCACTGGTCGGTGCCGGCGTGGCGGTCAATTCCGCTGCGCCGCGGAACCGGCTGGAGGACGTGTTCCTCGCGCTGATCGGGGCGTCCGGGTCCAGCGCTCGAACGGGGTGGACTGCCGGCCGACAGCCGACTGTCCGGCGGGGCCGGCAAGTCCGACGGTCCGGCGATCGGCGGCACGGGACCGGTGGCGGCGCCGTTGATGGGCGCGACGGTGGCGGCGCGGCCACCGGCAACGGCAGTGCCGGACGCGGGAATCCGCCGGCGCCGGCAACGGCGAGGCAGCCGTGACGCCCCACGCCGGTGGGATCGACAACCACCAGGGAGGACCGGAATGAGCCCCGTCCATCAGGACCACTCGGCCGACGCCGCGGTCGCCGCGATGAGCGGGGTGCACGGCGCGGTCCCGGTCAGCCCGGACGGCACCCCCGAGGGTTTCCGGGTCGGACGCACCCTGCCGGTCCGGGTGGAGCTGAGCCGTCAGCTCCGGCGTCGGCGCACCCAGTTCTCGTTGGGCTTCATGGTGCTGCTGCCGATCATCCTGGTGATCTCGTTCGCGTTCGGCACCAACACCGGGGCCCGCGGCGCGGTGTCGCTGGTGGATCTGGCGACGTCCGGGGCGATCAACTTCGCGATGGTGTCGCTGTTCTTCTCGGCCAGCTTCCTGCTGATCGTGATCATCTCGCTGTTCTTCGGCGACACCATCGCCTCCGAGGCGTCGTGGTCGTCGCTGCGGTACCTGCTGGCCATGCCGATCCCGCGGATCCGGTTGCTGCGGCAGAAAGTGCTTGTCGCCGGGATCCTTTCGATCCTGGCGCTGATCATCCTGCCGATCACGGCGCTGATCATCGGGTCCATCGCCTACGGGATGAATCCGCTGTCGACCCCGGTCGGCGAGCAGTTCACCTTCGGCGAGGGCCTGGTGCGGTTGGGCCTGATCGTGGCCTACGTCGCGGTGCAGCTCACCTGGGTGGCCGGCCTCGCGCTGCTGCTCAGCGTCTCCACCGATGCGCCGCTCGGCGCCGTCGGCGGCGCGGTGCTGATCTCGATCCTGTCCCAGATCCTCAACCAGATCGACGCGCTGGGCGACCTGCGCAACTGGCTGCCGACCCACTACTCGTTCGCCTGGACGGGTGCCCTGGTCGACCCGTCCGGTGGGACGACATGATCCGCGGCGGGTTCATCAGCCTGGCCTACGCGGTCGCGCTCGCCGCACTGGCCGTGCTCCGGTTCCGGCGCAAGGACATCACCAGCTGACGTTCGGGCCGATCCGACGGGCCGGTCTACTGGACCGGTCACTGGGTTGCTTACTGGACGCAGAACTCGTTGCCCTCCGGGTCGGTCATCACCACCCAGCGTTCGCCCATGTCGCCCTTGCGCTCCTCGACGACGGCACCACCGGCGCC
Organism: uncultured Actinomycetota bacterium; assembly: GCA_963709895.1. Taxonomy (GTDB): domain Bacteria; phylum Actinomycetota; class Actinomycetes; order Mycobacteriales; family Nakamurellaceae; genus Nakamurella. Next base: position 405,735 of record CAVPYD010000040.1, read on the forward strand.
GACCAGTCGCTCGACATGGGTGAGGACCGTGGACCAGCGTTCCTCGCCGTCGGTGATGCCACGGCCGGGGCTGACGTCGAGGTGCACCCGGTTCTTGCCGACCTTGCCCTCGGGCACCCGCTGGAACCACAGCCGCGGACCGACCCCGTCGGGGTCGATGATCGCGTTGACCTCGTCCCAGTCGCCGGGTAGGCCCCAGGCGCGCAGGGCGTCGCCCCAACTGTCGAATTCCGGCGGCGGATCATCGATCCGGTAGTTCAAGGCGACCATCCAGAATTCCCCGAGCCGCTTCGGGCTCGCGGCGTCGAACGTGACCTGAAACGGAACACCCATCTGCGGCTCCTTCTCCTCCGATTGCCGTGGTGGTCTCAGCGGCCGGCACCGACCACGCCGGCCGCGTCCATGTCGCGGATTTCCTTCTTCAGCTCCTGGATCTCGTCGCGCAACCGGCCGGCGAGCTCGAACTGCAGGTCCCGTGCCGCGGCCATCATCTGGTCGGTCAATTGCTGGACCAGGTCGGCGAGCTCGTTGCGCGCCATGCCGACGGTGCTGTGCCCGGCGTAGACGCCCGAACTCTTCGGCTCCCCCACGGCCTTGCGACCGCGGGAGGCGTTCCGCCCGGAGCCGCCCATCCGCACCGAGTCGCGGAATCCTCGGCTTCGGCGTACACCCGCTCGAGGATGTCGTTGATCTTCTTCCGCAGCGGCTGCGGGTCGACGCCGTGCTCGACGTTGTACTCGCGCTGCTTGTCCCGGCGGCGGTTCGTCTCGTCGATCGCCCTGGCCATCGACGGGGTGATCTTGTCGGCGT
>CAVPYD010000041.1:0-61570 GCA_963709895.1 uncultured Actinomycetota bacterium
ATGAGGACCGGCGAACGGGTGCCCGGTCCCGGGGGGCGGCCCCGGTCAGCGGAACCGGCCGGTCTGCCTGCGCACGCTGGCGCTGCTGTGGCGGCGGCGGTGCCATGGGCGCAACGAGCGGCGTGGGTTGAGCTCGCTGCTTCAACGCGCCCAGGCTGACTTGTACCGTCGGCGCGGAGGCGCCTGGCGTGGTTGGGTCGGCCGGGCAGACGTGCTGCGTCAGGAGGTTGACAAGGGTGGGTCGGTACGACCTGGATGGATTGCGGTTCGGGACGATCAGACGGTCGCGGACTCCGGTGCGGTGATTTCACGATGGTGACGTCGGCGCTGAACAGGGGGTCGGCGTGGGCGGCCCGATCTGCCGATTCGCTGGTCGGCCTGGCCGGGCTGTTACGTCGAGCCCCGTTGACGGTGGCGCTGGTGGCGGTGCTGTGGGTGGTGGGCGCTGCCACTGGGAGTTTGGTCAACGGGCCAAAGGCGGAGTTGCTGGCTGCCGTCGCGGTTGGTCCGGACGCACTGGCGGAAGGTCGATGGTGGACGCCGCTCACGTCGGCGGTGTGGTGCGCCGATCTTGGTGGCTACCTGACCGCTTCGGTGCTGCTGCTGGTGTTCGCCGCACCGGCGGAACGACGACTGGGCATGGGCCGGGTCGGGTTACTGCTGTTGGTCGCGCAAGTCACCGGGACGGTGATCGGATCCGGCGCGGTGTGGCTGGCTGCATTCGCCGGAGACCAATGGGCGGAACAGATTTCCCACGGTCTGGTCGTGGGTCCCGGTGGCGCCGCGGTGGGGGTCGCGATGGCCTTCAGCTGCCGGATGTCGACGCTCTGGCGGCGACGGGTGCGCCTGCTCGTGCTGCTGGGGTCGGCATTGCTGGTCGCGTACGCGGGTGCGCTGGCGGACGTGTTCCGATTGGCTGCCGCGGTCACCGGGCTGGTGATCGGGCCGCTGCTGCTGGGTCGATCCGTCCGCCCGGTGACGCCTACCGCATCCCGGACGGAGCGCCGGGTGCTGATCGCGCTGGTGGTTGCCACCCTGGCGTTGGGGCCAGTGATCGCCGCCCTCTCGGACACGGCGATCGGGCCGCTGTCGGTGCTGCGGTATCTGGTGCTGGTTCCGCCGCCGACCGCGGACACGGTGCAGCAGGTCTGCGGGAACCCGGTGACCGGCGACGACTGTCGGGCGCTGCGGGCGCAGCTGAACCTGTCCGGGTTGGGTCCGACGATCATGACGCTGCTGCCCGTGGTGCTGTTGCTGATCAGCGCGGAAGGTTTACGGCGCGGCCGGCGGGCGGCGTGGTGGGCGGCGCTACTGGTGAACGCGGCGCTGACTGGGCTGGCGGTGGTGTTGGCGGCCCAGTTGTTCGGCCTCCCCGAGGAGCAGTTGGTGGCCTTCGGCGGGCTGAGCCGCACGCTCAGCGGTGCGGCGATCCTGCTGCCGTTGGCCATGCCGGCCCTGGTCGCCGGGCTGTTGCTGGTCACCCGCTCGTCCTTCGACGTCCGGGCACCGCGAGGCACCTACCGCCGGCTCACCGCCGTCCTGCTCGCAACCGTCACGGCGGTCTCGGCATTGTTCGTCATCGGCTCCGCTCTCCTGCGATCAGATTTCGACCGGTCGCCCACTGTGGGCGACCTGCTGCTGGCATTGCCGACCCGGTTCGTACCCCCGGCCTACCTGACCGAAATCGACCCGCTGTTCCTGCCGACCGGGCCCTTGACCACCGTGCTGTACGAATGGCCCGGCGCCGTCGGACTTCTCGTGCTCACCGTGGCACTTGCGCTGTCGTTCCGGCGGAACCGGGCCGACATCGTCACCGGAGACCACGCGCACGCCCGGGCCTTGCTGACCAGCCAAGGCGGATCGTCGTTCTCCTACATGACCCTCTGGCGGGGCAACAGCTACTGGTTCACCCCCGACGGTCGTGGCTACATCGCCTTCCGGGTGGTCGGCAGCGTCGCCGTGACAACCGGTGATCCGGTTGGTGCGCCCGAGGTCCTTCCTGACGCGGTCGCCGGTTTCGCTGCATTCTGCGCCGACCGTGGCCTGACCGCATGCCTGTACGCGGTCACCACTGCGACCAGGGACATCGCCAATCGGGATTTGAAGTGGCGCAGCGTCCAGGTGGCCGAGGAGACCATCATCCCGCTGACGGGCCTGACGTTCACCGGGAAGAAATGGCAGGACATCCGCAGCGCCATGAATCGTGCCTCGAAAAATGACATCACCGCGCAATGGATCAACTACCGGCACGCACCGTTGGCCATCACCGAACAGATCGTCGCGATCTCCGAGGAATGGATCGCAGACAAGGCGCTACCCGAAATGGAATTCACCCTCGGTGGGCTGGATGAGCTCGCCGACGATCACGTTCGGTGCCTCATCGCCGTCGACAAGTCCCGCACCGTGCACGCTGTCACCAGCTGGCTACCGGTCTATCGCGACGGGCGACCGGTTGCCTGGACGCTCGACTTCATGCGCCGCCGCCCGGGCAGCCTCCCCGGTGTCATCGAATTCCTCATCGCCTCCGCTGCGCAGGATTTGAGAGTTGAAGGAGCGGAGTACGTCAGCCTGTCCGGTGCGCCACTCGCCCGGATCGATCGGGACACCACCGCCGACCCCCTGCAACGATTACTGGACCAGCTCAGCCGCACCCTCGAGCCCGTGTACGGATTTCGCTCCCTGCTCGACTTCAAGGCCAAATTCCAACCCGAATACCAGCCGCGCTGGATGGCCTACCCGGACGCCGTCGCAGTCCCGGCCATGGCCGCCGCGATTACCCGCAGCTACCTCCCGCACCTCACCACCGGCCAGGCCGCCCGCCTGGTCCGCAAGCTACGGAAGTGACGGCGCATGACCTGGGCACGACGAACCCGAGTGCGAGGGGCCTGACGATCTCCGTGCGCCAGGACAAAGGCACAACACCGCGGGGCCACGTGCCCTGATCGGCCGCTGGGGACTGTTCAGTTGGCCGATGACCGCCTCGAGGCCGGCCGGGCCGTCCCGGTCGGCTGGGACCTTCGCCCCTGTCGTGCTGTGGCCCCTGTGATCAGACTTGGCCAGGAGGTGGGCGTGGTGGCACGGCTGCGCGCCCCGAAGGGTTCCGGCGGTGGCCACTTCGGCAGCCCGCGGAGACCCGCGGTTGGGGACGTGACGGACTCCGTGTGCCGCGGTCCATCCGTGAGGGTGGAAGGGACCGGCCGTGAGTTGGTGGCGGGAGAACAAGGAGCGGGCGCTGTTTGCCGTGTCCACGCTGTTGTTGGTTGCCGGTGGCGTCGCGTGGCTGCTGGACGCGGACACGGCGGCGAGCGTGTTGTGGATCGCCGGGACGGTGCTGGGCCTGCTCTTCTCGATCGGCTGGATGGTGGCGTCGATCCGCCGCGGCCAGTTGAGCGTGGATGTCATCGCGGTCCTCGCGCTGGCCGGCGCACTGGTGGTGAACGAGCCGTTCGCCGGGGCAATGATCACGGTGATGCTGTCCAGCGGACAACTGCTGGAGGCCCGCGCCGCGGCCCGAGCGCGCCGGGAATTGAGCCTGCTCGTCCAGCGGGCCCCGCGGACCGCGCGCCGCCACACAGACAGCGGGGTGGTCGAGATCCCCGTGGACGACGTCGCGGTCGGTGACCACCTGCTCGTCGGTACCGGGGAGATCGTCCCGGTGGACGGCAGGTTGCTCTCCCCCGCCGTGCTGGACGAGTCCGCGCTCACCGGGGAACCGCTTCCGGTCGACCGGATCACCGGCGACGACGTCCGCAGCGGCGTCGTCAACTCCGGGCCGCCGATCGACCTGCTGGCGACCGCGACGGCCGCCGCGTCCACCTACGCCGGGGTGGTTCGCCTGGTCGAACAGGCGCAGGCCTCCTCCGCGCCGTTCGTCCGGGTCGCCGACCGGTTCGCCATCCTGTTCGTGCCACTGACCCTGGTGGTCGCGGGGGCGGCCTGGGCGGTCAGTGGCGACCCGGTGCTCGCTGTCGCCGTGCTGGTCGTCGCGACACCGTGCCCGCTGCTGCTCGCGGCCCCGATCGCGATCATGTCCGGGCTGTCCCGCGCCGCGCACCTGGGCGTCGTCATCAAGGGTGGAGGCGCGCTGGAACGCCTGGCAGGCGGAAAGGTAATGCTGTTCGACAAGACCGGCACCCTGACCCAGGGACACCCGGTCGTCGCCGACGTCATCACCGCCGACTCCGGCATCGACGCCGACGAGATCCTGCGATTGGCCGCATCTCTGGACCAGGTGTCCGCGCACGTGCTGGCCAGCGCGATCGTCACCGCCGCCACCCGACGCGGGCTGGCCTTGGACATGCCGCGCGACGTCCACGAGGTCCACGGGTACGGCCTGGAAGGCACCGTCGGTGACCATCGGGTCAAGCTCGGCAAGGCGGCATGGATCGTCGGCGACACCACCCCTGCCTGGGTGCGGCAGGTACGTCGCCGCGCCGACCTCGACGGCTCGCTGACGGTCTTCGTCGCCGTCGACGACGGGCCCGCCGGGGCGTTCCTGCTGCAGGACGCGATCCGACCCGACGCCCCACGGATGGTCCGCGCGCTCCGCGAATCGGGGATCACCCGGGTCGTGCTGGTCACCGGCGACCGCGCCGATATCGCGGACATGATCGGTCGCATCGTCGGGGTCGACACCGTGCTGGCCAACTGCGACCCCACCGACAAACTCGCCGCCATCGAACGGGAGTCCGCGCACGGCGCCACGATCATGGTCGGCGACGGCGTCAATGACGCACCAGCACTCGCCGCCGCCGGGGTCGGAGTCGCGCTCGCCGCCCGCGGCGCGACCGCGTCGTCCGAGGCCGCCGACATCGTTCTCACCGTCGACCGGGTCGACGCGCTGGCCGACGCCATCCTCATCGCCCGCCGCTCCAAGCGGATTGCGCTGCAGGCCGTCCTGATCGGCATGGGCCTGTCGTTCGTGGCGATGGCCGCCGCCGCCGTCGGGCTGCTGCCACCCGCAGCCGGCGCCGTCGTGCAGGAGGTCATCGACGTGCTGGCCATCGGCATCGCCCTGCGCGCCGTCCTCCCGGGAAAAGTCCACACCATCGCGATGCCCCCCGAGGACGTCGCCACCGCGGTCAAGTTGCGTGCCGAACACGACGCGGTGCTGCCGGTGATCGAGCAGATCCGCTCCGTCGCGGACGCCCTGTCCACCCACCACGGGGACCTCGACCCGGTGTATGCCCTGTTGGGCCGGTTGGAGGGCGAACTACTCCCTCACGAACGCGCGGACGAGGAACTGCTGGTCCCGCTGGTCGACCGCGCCTTGGGCGGCTCGGAAGCGACCGCCGCGATGAGTCGCACTCACGCCGAGATCGAGCATCAGGTCGGCCGGCTGCGTCGGCTGCTCGACGGGCTCGACCCGCAGACCGTCGAGCCTGAGGACGTCATCGAACTCCGCCGACTGCTCTACGGGCTGTACGCCGTTCTCCGGTTGCACAACGCGCAGGAAGAAGAGGGGGCGTTCAGCCTCGTCCCCGACGGAGCCGCCAACCACTCGGCATGAACTCTCGATCCGTCGGGAATTGGCTCCACCCGATCCGGCTACCCAGGTGGTGCGCTGGCCGCGGCGCCGATCCGCTCGCGCCGGGCAGCTGAGGTTCGGCTGCCCAACCAACGACGAAACCCTGTGACAAGGCTCGCATCTCACCGCGGCACGCGCCCCGTGACGCACGGCGTAGCGTCAAAGATGTGCGGTAGCGCCCCCAGTCTGGAGGGCAACACATGTGTTTACGACGCGCCCACAACACCGTGAACCCGGCGGTGCGATGAGGCAGGTAACACGATTCCTCGACGCGCGAGCGACCCGACTGTCCTGTCGTCGACGACAGATGTCATCGGTCGTCAACTGGGGCGGAACCATTGTTGTCGATCTGGAGGAGATCCTGATGTGGGCTGCGATTGAAGAAGGCCGTCGCGGGTGTCACCGAGTCGCTGGGGATCGAGATACCTGGCTTGCCGATCGACCTGGGAGCGGTCGGCGATGCCGCCGCGACCGCTGCGCAGGGTGTCACCGAATCGGCGACCGGCGCCGTTGAAGGCATCACCGGTGTCACCGAGACACTGTCCGGCGGCGTCGCGGGAGTAACTGACAGCGTTGCTGGTGCCGCGGAGGGTGTGTCCGCGTCGGCCGTCGACTCGGCAGCCCAGGTTCTGCCCGACGTCACCGCAGCGATGGGCAGCGCGAACCCGTCGAAATGACGTGACCTGAACGGCGGGCGCTGCTGCCGGGGTGGCGAATCCGTCGCCAGGGACCTGCGTCGGCAAACTCATGCCTCGCGCGGACCGGCTGACCGGCCCGATGACACCTGCGGCCCGCAGCACCCTCCGGCACGCGGTGCCGGACCGGCGGATTCACCGACGACGAGAGGACCAGCATGAGCACGCTTTCGGTCGCGGCCGCGGCGGCCGGTGGCCGCGGGACATTCGAAGGGGTCGACGCGGTGCGGGCGGACGGGGGCCTGGTACATATCCGGCCCTTTGCCGCCTCGGACGCGGATGCGTTGCGCGCCCTGCACGCACGGGTGTCCGACCGTTCCATGTACCTACGCTTCTTCGGCCTCGGCCGATCCGCCGGAGAGAAGTACGTGACGCTGCTGATGCAACCGGCGAGCCCCTCGCATCAGACGTTGACGGCATGGATCGGCAACCAGCTCGTCGGGGTCGCCGGGTTCGAGAGGTCGACCGGCGACATTGCGGAGGCCGCGTTGCTGGTGGCCGACGACCGTCAGCAGCAGGGCATCGGCACGCTGCTGTTGGAGTACCTGGCGGACGTGGCCCGGCGACACGGTATTCATCGATTCGAAGCCGATGTACTCGGCGAGAACCTCCTCGCCCTGCGGACCCTGCGCGACCTCGGATGCGCGGAGCAGGTTCGCTTCGAAGCAGGCACTGCGCGCGTCGTCATCGACCTTTCCGCCGAAGAGGAATCCAGCACCGCGATCGGCGCACGAGAACGATCGGCCGAGGAAGTCAGCCTTCGACACATCCTCGCGCCGGCATCGGTCGCGGTGATCGGCGCAGGCGACCGGCCCGAGTCGGTGGGCCATCAGGTGCTGCGCAACATCCTGGTCGGTGGCTACACGGGTGCGGTGTATCCGGTGAATCCGCATCACGAGACGGTGTCTGGGACTGCCGTGCGTCGCGTCCGCTCGGGACCTTCCGGTCGCCGCCGACGTCGCGGTGATCGCGGTACCGGCCGATCGGGTCGCCGCAGTGGTGCGTGACTGCGGCGAACGCGGAGTGCACGGGTTGATCCTGCTCACCGCCGGATTCGGCGAGACCGGCGACGCCGGCATGGCCCGGCAGGACGAGGTGGTTGGCGTCGCCCGCGCTTTCGGGATGCGAATTCTCGGGCCCAATTGCCTGGGACTGGTCAACACCGACCCGGCGGTTCGGCTCAATGCGACCTTCGCGGGCATGCCGATGCGGCCAGGTCGGCTCGGCCTGATCTCCCAGTCCGGCGCGCTCGGCATCGCCGTCGTGAACGCCGCGGCGAGACGGGGATTGGGGATTTCGCAGTTCGTCTCGGTGGGCAACCGCGCGGATGTCAGCAACAACGACCTCCTGCTCGCCTGGGAACGGGACGACCGCACCCGGGTGATCGCGCTGTACGTGGAGTCCGTCGGCAACCCGCGCAAGTTCGCCCGGATCGCCCGGAGGGTCTCGGCCAGCAAGCCGATCATCGCCATCAAGGCCGGGCGCTCCCCCGCCGGGCAGCGGGCGGGTCTGTCCCACACCGCGGCGGCGGCAGCATCGGATGTCGTGGTCGACGCGCTGTTCACGCAGGCCGGGGTGCTCAGGGTCGACACGATGGAACAGATGCTCGACGCCGCGAGAGTTCTGTGCGACCAACCGTTACCGCGCGGGAACCGCGTCGCGGTGGTCGGCAATTCCGGCGGTCCGGGCATTCTCGCCGCCGACGCCGCCGTCCGCGCCGGCCTGGACGTCGTGACGTTGCGACCCGAGACCGAACAGCAACTGCGACAGGCAGTTCCGACCGCGGCGTCCTGCCGCAACCCGGTGGATCTGGGGGCGGGAGTGCGACCCGCCGAACTGGACGCCGCGCTGCGCCTGCTGCTCGATGCCGCCGAGGTCGACGCCGTGCTGGCGGTGCTCACCGATACCGCGGTCACCAACTCCGACGAGGTGATCAGCGGTATCGCCGCAGCAGCGGTTTTCGCGACGGACAAACCCGTCGTCGTCACCAGGGTCGGCGGTGAGCAGGGCTCCATCCCGATCGTCGGTTCGGACCGAATGGTGCCCGTGTTCACCTTCCCCGAACCGGCTGCCGCGGCTCTGGGGACAGCCTGGCGATACTCCAGGTTGCGCACGGCGCCCGTGACGCCTGTCGCCCGTCCCACCGGTATCGACAAAGACCAGGCCAAGGCGCTGATCATCCGGGCGCTGACGGCCGGCGCCGATTGGCTCGCTGCGGGGGACGTCGCCCGCCTGCTGACCTGCTACGGCCTCCCGGTCAGCCCGCAGCGCGTGGTCGGCGATGCCGACAGCGCGATAGTCGCGGCGGCTGAACTCGGCTACCCACTCGCCGTCAAGCTCGCCGAGGGTGGCGTGCACAAGACCGATGTCGGTGGGGTTCGCCTCGGTGTGCCGGACGAGGCCGAACTGCGGCGCGTCTTTGCCGAGCTGGTAGCGCTGTGTCCGGGCAGACCGGCGGTGTTGCTGCAGCCGATGACACCGGCCGGCACCGAGGTGATCCTCGGCGCGGTCCAGGACGATCAGTTCGGGCCGACGGTGATGATCGGTTCCGGCGGCATCCTGGCGGATGTGATCGCGGACAGAGCGTTCCGGCTCGCACCGCTGCGCGTGCAGGACGCCGAAGACATGGTTGCCGAACTGCGCACCGCGGTGCTGTTCGACGGTTATCGGGGCGCACCCACGGTGTCCCGAGCTGCGCTTGCCGACCTCGCCGTGCGCATCGGCGCGTTGGCCGACGACCTGCCGGAAGTCGCCGAGCTGGATCTGAACCCGGTGATCTGCCACGGGGAGAACCCTGCTGGTCGTCGACGCCCGCGTGCGGGTGGTCGTCGCGCCACCCAGGCCGGATCCGCTGCTGCGCACCCTGTCCTGACCGTGATCCGCCCGACCCGGGAGGCGCCGTTGCGCACTGTTTCGGGTGGATCTTTGATGCCGGTGACCGTTCTGGCAATCTCGCGCAGTTCGGCGCGTTCGGCCCGCCAGGTCCGTCGCAACGCGCTACAAAGGCATGGCATTCGCCAATGCGATACGACTACCGTCCGGCCGCAGCAATGTGAGGTGCTCCTTCCAGAGCAAGTCCCGACCGCAGAGGGTCAGCGCTCATGGCAAAAGCACGCGACAAAGGTGGCCTTTGTTGGGAGTCACGCCGAGTTGACTGAATCACCGCTGCTTCCAGACGGGTCGCCTCGATGACGCGGGGAATCCGAATTCGGCTGGCTACGCTTCGACGAGAAACACCAAGGTTTCAGGCAATACACCGTCATATTCCATCGCGTCTGCCATCTCCTTGGTCTGCATGGCCCCCATGACCGCGTCCATGTCCGCAACGTCCATCAGCACCGCGACCCGGGTTGGGTTCTGCGGGTCGACAAATGTTCGGATATTGGTGACACCGAGCGGCCCGAAGACCTCCTCCCGTTTCGGCGAAGCCAGCCAATGATCCTTGTCCGTCACATCATGGTGGGCGACAACTGTGGGCATGACCTCTCCTAGGTTTGCAGCAACGCGATCATGGAACTTCCATCGTCAACGTCATGTCGTCCCCTGGCAACCGCCGTTTGGGCTGGTCAGGAACGCGGCCGAGGGCTCGAGTACCGTCGCTGCGATGTCCCTGCGGCACCATCGCGGCCGACTCTTCTGTGCGACCCATCCACTCGGGTATGCCTCGACGACAGAAGCGAAGAGTTCGTCATTCGGTGCCGCCGAAACCTGTGAGTTCCCGACCACGATGCGGGTCCACGGATTGGCACTCCCGGGGGGCCCGCCGCCGTACCGTCATGACTCTGGTAATGGCGAGGAATTGCTCAACTTTCTGTCCTCGTTTCCAGCGCGGGCGCCGATGTCGAGGTCAGCCTTCCCGCCTGATTGCTGGATCATTACCTGCCGAGTTGCCTGCAGTACAGACGAGCACCGGTTGCTTCGCGGAACTACCATCAGGTAATCGCCTGATCACTCCACGCAACAATTCGACCTGATGCCGAAGTTTGCCCGGCGAGCGCCGACTAACGGTGCCACACTGGCGCGATGATCTCAGCCGACGAACAGAGTGCCCTGGTAGACGCCCATAACCAATGGCGGGCCCGATTCAACTCGCCTGGTTTGACCTGGGATGGCGGTCTGGCCGCCCTGGCCCAGGACTGGGCCGATCAACTCGCGGCGAGCGGACAGTTTGATCACCGGCCCAACAACCAGTTCGGCGAGAACATCTTCATGGGTACATCGGGGGCGTTCCCGGCAAGCGCGGTCGTCGACGACTGGGGTTCCGAACAGGCGAACTATGACATCCCGAGCCTCACCTGCGCCGCTGGCGCGGTATGCGGGCACTTCACCCAACTGGTCTGGTCGGCGACCGCACGGGTCGGGTGCGGGAAGGCGACGGGCGCTGACGGCAACGACTACTGGGTCTGCAACTACGACCCGGCTGGCAATATGCAAGGCGAATCACCATTCGGGACCGCGCAGGTTGTCACTCCCAACGCGCCAGTCGCTGACCCGCCGACTGCTGACCAGACGGCCGACACGACTGATGCGGCTGATGCGAATGCCCAGGGCGACGTCGGAGATGCCCCGGATGCCGGCGCGGCCGATGATCAAGGGGACCCGGCCACCGGGTGAATGTGCTCGTGTTGATGACACTCGCCTGACCGTTTTCCGATCAATCACCGAGCTTCCCGATCACTGTCGGGCGCCGTGATCGCCTGGTCTTCACTGTAAGTCTGCTTGATTCGCACTCCGGGGACAGCCGATCGGGCGGCTACGAATGCCGCATTCTTCTGCCGTGCGCGGGCCGATCCTGTGAAACACGCTGCATTCCAACGGGTGTGGCCCCAGTCAGGCGACGCGCGTAAAGGCTGCTGGACTCAGATTCCGACGGCCCCGACCAGCTGCCCGATGCCGTAGGTGACGGCCATGGCCAACGCTCCGCCGACCACCAAGCGGGCCACCGCGGGGGCCCACCTTGCACCACCCAGGTAGGCGCTCAACGCGCCGGTGAACCCCAACGCCAGCAGCACCACGACAAAGGTCACCGGAACCCGGATCCCGGCCGGGGGCACAAGGATGGCGACGATCGGCAGGATCGAGCCCACGGTGAACGCGATCGCCGACGAGATCGCTGCATGCCACGGGTTCGTCAGCTCGTCCGGGTCGATGCCCAACTCAGCGTCCACATGCGCAGCGAACGCATCATGAGCGGTCAGCTCCTCGGCCAACTTCATCGCCGTCTGAACACTGGCGCCCTTGGCCACGTAGATGGCGGCCAACTCCTGCAACTCCTGCTCGGGGAACTCCTCCAATTCGGCCTTCTCCTTGGCCAACAACGCACGTTCCGTGTCCCGTTGGCTGCTCACCGAGACGTACTCGCCCAGCGCCATCGACACCGCGCCGGCGACCAACCCGGCGATTCCCGCGGTCAAGATCGGCCCCGGCTCCGGAGTCACCGCCGCCACGCCCACGACCAAACCCGCGGTCGAAACAATCCCGTCGTTCGCGCCAAGAACCCCGGCCCGCAGCCAATTCAACCGCTGTCCCAAACCCCCGGCGTGCGGCTCAGCGGAATGGCCGGACGGAGAATCAGGCACATCGCTCTCACTCATCGATCAGCACCTCACTCATGACGACATCCGCCTGCGCCATTAGACCCAGACTCCGGGTCTCGGACGAAGCGGCTGCCTCCAACCTAGGCGTGGTAATCGGGTGACCATGGTGCCGAATCCGTGAGACGTGAAGCACACCTGTCGCTGGGCTCCGCGCGAATCCGGCCCGCCCGATCGACCAGCTCGATGATGGGGAGCCAAGGAACCCAAGCGCGGTGATCACGATGCGCCGGGGCACATCGAGCCGGGTCGCTGCGGCCAGACTCGCATGGGGTGAGACGGGCCAAGCCTGGGCTGCTCGCGTCCAGCGGCCCAACGGGTCCAGTGCCGTCTCACACAATGGCGCGGACTCACGATGAGCGAGAAGTCAGCTTCCATGGACACTGTTCACCAAACGAATGTGACTGTTGGCCCATGGTCCGGTCAGTGCGCGCCCTTGGTCACCATCCGCATGATGCGCGCGTTGAAAACCGCGAAACGGGTCAGTTGGAAGGGCACGCTGCGCCGGCGGCGAAGGGTAGCCGCTGTGGGCAGCGGAGCCCCGCTCAGATCGGCCGTGGGCTGGTCGCTCACCATGGTGCCTTGGACCGGGATGCAGGAGTCTGTCGTCGTCATGTCACTCACTCCGGGATCAGCTGCCAGCCGGGATGGCCTTTGGCCTTGTAAATGAACAGGTAATGAAGCATCAGCTTGACCCAGTGGCCGCTGAGCCCGATCTCGCCGCGGGTGTCTTTCAGGTCCCGCCCGCTCGGGTAGCGGACGTAGTCGGGAACCACCGGCATCATCGTCATCGCCGCGGCCGAGCCACGACGCAGGCCGTGTCCGGCGGAGGCCACACAGGCCGCCCCCATCGAGGCCATCGACGCCCGGTGGGCCGGGGCGTCGGCACCGTGCTTGATGCGGCCAACGATGGTCAGGGCAGCGGTTTTGCCCATCACGCCCGACGGCATCCCGGTCCGGGGCGGAGAGGGGGCGATCACGGTGCCGTTGGTGCTCTTCCGTGGCCGGGAGATCTGGTGCGGGGGTGCGAAGGCGATGCCGACGGCGAAGACGTTGTCGTACCCGGGAGCCTGGTAGGTACTCGGCCAGTCGGCCGCCCGCCACTGTTCGTACGGCTTGGCGGTGTAGTCGGCGTCGACCTTCATGAAGCCGCTCGGCGCGAACAGCTGTGCGGTGACGTCGATTCCCTCCCTGTCGTATGCCACCAGCGGCACGCCCCCGAACGGCGGCAGGAGCATCGCGAAGTCGAAGGCCAGGGTGTGCTTCAGGCCGTCGAGAGTCTCGTAATGGACCAAGCCCTCCTCGACCTGTTCGACGTGTGCGCCGAGGATGGCCTCAACGCCGCGTTCGCGGAAGAGGGACCCGGTCCACAGTTCGCTGGAGGTCTGAAAGCCCTGTTGCTCGAAGGTCATCCCGTCGACACCGAAATCGCCGAGATGGGCCTCGTTGGTCAGGTAGACCAGCCGAGCCCGGTCCCGGACCCCGGCCTCCCGCAGCTCATGGTCCACGTTGAACACGTACTCGAACGCGGCGCCCTCACAGGTACAGGTTCCGTGACCCATCCCGACGACCAAGGTCTGCTCCTCACCGGAGGCGAGCCGCTTGATGACCTCCCGGAGCCTGGCTGCGGCCTCGACGGCGTGGTCAGCGGTGCAGACCGAGACGGTGTGGCCGTCGGGGCCAAGGCCCGGCGTGGCCTCGAACCGCAGGCGCGGGCCGGTGGCGTTGACGAGGTAGTCGTAGCGCAGCTGCCCGCGCGTGCCCGCTTTGCCCTGACCGGTGTATTCGATGTCGACGGCACCCCGATGATCGTCGATGTCTCCGTCGGGTCGGATAGCGACGGCCTTGGCCTGCCGGAAGACGATGCCCTTGCGGTCGTAGACAGGCTGCAGGGGGAAGACGACGTCGTCCTTGTCGAGCTTTCCGACCCCGACCCAGATGTTGGAGGGAATCCAGTTCCACCGCGAGTTGGGCGAGACGACCGTCACGGTGTGCTTCGTGCCGAGGCCGCGGCGCCCAAGAAGTCGGGACAGATGGAGTGCGGCGGTGTGTCCGGAGATCCCAGCACCCAGGATTACGACGTCGGCCACAGAGGTTCCCTTCACAGTGGGAACTTCTGTGTAGCATACCCGTAGGGGTATCCATAGGGTCTTTCGGTCCACTCTTCGACCCACGTCGGAGCGAGAAATCCGCCGAGCCCTGGCGGCGGAGGACATCGGCCAAGTCGGCGGCCGTTACCTGTGGAGTCCCACGACAGCGAGCCGAGATGGTTTGCCCGTCGGATCATCATGCTCGCGGGCGTGCGTGATCACCCACGGCTGTGGTCGGACGCTTCAGCCTCATTGGCGCGGTGGCGCGCCACATGGCGACTCCACGGCACCGGCCGGGTTCTCAATTGTCATCAGGAAAGGCCTCCGGCTGACGGATGGCTGTTCTGACCGTCATGCGTTCGCCGGGTCGCCCGAAGATGCTGAGGATCTCGGCGGGTTCGTCGCCGGTGCTGCCGAACCAGTGCGGCACCTTGGTGTCGAATGCGGCGACTTCGCCTGGTCCGAGAACCATGTCCTGGTCTCCGAGGACGAATCGCATGTGCCCGGACAGGACGTAGATCCATTCGTCGCCATCGTGGGTGCGGGGTTCCGGGGTGACGTTGCTGGTCGGGATGATGATCTTCCAAGCTTGCATGCCATTCGGTTGTCGGGTCAACGGGATCACCGTCCTGCCCTTGACGCGGCCAGGCTTGAGCCGCAGTCGGGGATCACCCTGCTCGGGCGCTGCGACGAGATCGTCCAACGGCACCCGGTAGGCATGGGAGAGCGCCAGCAGGAGTTCGAGGGTGGGGCGCCGCTGACCGGTCTCGAGCCGTGACAGCGTGCTTTTTGAGATCCCGGTCGACGACGAGACACCGGTGAGGGTCAGCCCTCGCTGCAGGCGGAGTCCCTTGAGCCGGGGCGCGACCTGCTCGAGTGCGGCGGCGATTCTGACCGCCGAGATGTCGTCCATCGACGTTATCTGACCCGAATTTCCCAGAATCAGCAACGTTCGTTGGTGATGAGGACACTCGGCTCCAGTCTTGGGGCATGAGTCATCACGACGTCATCGCATCGGATGGTGCGGCCGGTTTGTCCGCGGCCCCGGTGCTGTGTCTGGGCCGCCGGACAGCCCTGGTGGTTGACGCGCGTAGCTCGCTCAACACCCCGGCCGTTCACGTGCACGGTTACCTCCCCTGCGACGGCACGCCAACCGCCGAATTGTCGGCCGCCGGAAACATCGTCGAGCCAAGCGCCCCGGTACGCACCGCCGCCGGCTCCGGGATGGCCATCGCCATCAACTCCGACCTGGTCGACGAAGGCGTGCCGGCGCCGTCCATGACCTCACCAACGGATTCACCCTCACACCCACCACGAACAACCATCAGGAGTCAGCATGACCACACCAGCGCGGGAACCGACCCCGAATTCGTCGCCCGGCAATTTCGGGCCCCCGACCAAACATCAACTCGCCCTGATGATCTGGCTGGCCGTGTTTCCGACACTCCTCGTCCTCAACCTGATCCTGGGTGACTGGCTCCGAACGATGACACCCGTCCTGCGCACCTTCGTCCTAGCGACCATCGCGGTACCGATCGTCATTTACGGACTGATGCCACAGCTGCACCGGCTCCGAAGGCGCCTGCTCACCAGGAGTGCCCGCTAGACCAAAGAGATCTTCACCGAACGGGCTCCTGCGCTCCCGTGTTCGGTTTGTGATTGGTGCCGCATGGGCTATCCCGCCCGCAGGTCCGGCTGGTCCCCCAGCGCTTGACCGTGTTGATAGCGATCGCCGCCGCCGGCTACACCGCGGGCCGCGACGGCGTCGCGATCGCGATGGACCCGGCGTCCAGCGAGTTCTACCGTGACGGCGCCTACCAGGTCGCCGGAGAAGCGCTGTCCAGCGCCGACATGATCAACCGGTACGAGGCGATCATCACAGACTTCCCGGTCTGGAGCATCGAGGACGGCCTCGCCGAGGGCGATCGGGACGGCTGGATCGCGCTCACCGAACGCCTGGGCGACCGGGTGCAGTTGGTCGGTGACGACAACTTCTGCACCAACCCGGCGATCATCGCCGATGCGATCAGCAACAAGATCGCGAACTCCGCGTTGATCAAGGTCAACCAGATCGGCACCGTCACCGAAACCCTCGAGGCCATGCGGCTGTGCCGGGAAGCCGGCTACACCGCGATGGTCTCCCACCGGTCCGGGGAAACCGAGGACACCTTCATCGCCGACCTGGCCGTCGGCACCGGCTGCGGACAGATCAAGACCGGCGCCCCCGCCCGAGGGGAACGCGTCGCCAAATACAAAACCGACTGCTGGAGATCGCCGATACCGACCCCACGCTCGTATACGGCAGCAAATAGCCAATAGCTCTGGTCGGCAGGCGCACAAGGTTTCCGGCGAGCGTCGTGGCCGGGGTGACCAGTTTTGTGCGGTCGCCAGCACTCAGGTCTCCGCCTGCGCGGTGGGTTGCATGCGCGCCCGACGCAACCGCCCACCCCGGCGGTATCGCCCCTTGGTCAGCGGATGGTCTCGTCCAGCGAATCCTCGGGGATGCCCCGAATTGACTTCGGGTCGGGCATCGGGCGACGTGGTTCACGGACACCGGCTGATCCGCCCCCGCGACCGAACCAGACCGTGACCGACGATCCCGGCGCGGCATCCAGGCCCGCCCTCGGATCCTGGTTGACGACCACGGCGCCGGACAATCCGAGTACGAACAGCGACGGTCCATCCGGGTCGGAGCCGATGGGAACCAGGCGCGCCCCGTGTAGCACTCGCCTGGCCTGGTCAAAGGACATGCCGATGACGTTTGGAACCACAACGGAATTCCTCGAGGTACCCGCGGCGCTGCGATCCGATCGCCGCGCCGACGGAGCAGACGTCGCATCGGACCCGGCCTGGCCGACCGCGGCAAACCCAGTTGTCGACGACCCGTCGCCTGCATCGTCGAGATCCCGCCAACGTTCCCAGGCCGATTGACGGGTCACGCCCAGCTTGGTGGCGATCTCGGCCCATGACTTGTGTTGCTGCCGAGCGGCTCTGACTGCTGCCAATTCCGCATTGTCCAGCAGTCGCCGGACGAGTCCGATGTCGGCCAATGCTGTCAGCGCCTCGCCCGGGTCGGGTCGGGGCGTCGGCCCGGAGTTGCCCCGGGACCACCGCCGGAGCCTCTCCCAGGCACGACGTCCGTCCCGCCACGGGCTCTCGTTGCCTGCCATGTCTGCCAGGGTAGCCTGACACAGGCAGGAGGGTGCTTTGGGGCCGAGGATGAGGTGCGGAGCACTTCCTCCGGGGTCCACATGACCGCGTCGATGTCATCTACTTCTGGCCGTCGACCGGCGGCATGCTCGGCAGCGGGTCGGGGATAGCCTGGGCGGGTGAGCCGACCCATGGTGGTCTGGGATCGTCGAATGCTGGGTTTTGACCTCGGCGGGAATCACCCGCTGCATCCGTTGCGCTGGGAATTGACCTGGCTGCTGGCCGAGACGCTCTGCGTCATCGATGATTTCGATATTCTGGAGCCCGAACCGGCAGATGTCGACACCCTAGGTCTGGTACATACTCTGGGGTACATCGATGCTGTCCGCCGGGCTTCCAGGCCCGGGTTTCGCTTTTCCGTGGGGCATGGACTGGGCACTGCGGATAATCCGATCTTCCCCGGCATGCACCAGAACGCTGCACTCATCGCCGGCGGTTCGGTGGCGGCGGCCAGGGCAATCGCGCATCGCGAGGTTGACCGGGCGGTGAACTTCTGTGGCGGATGGCACCACGCGACGGCCGATCACGCCTCGGGGTTCTGCGTGTACAACGACGCGGCATTGGGCATCGCGGCCCTGCTGGAGGCCGGGGTGCGCAAGGTTGCCTACGTGGACGTCGACGCGCACCACGGCGACGGCGTGCAAGCCGCATTCGACGACGATCCCAGGGTCCTGACGGTATCCATCCATCAGTCGCCGTTGACGTTGTTCCCCGGCACCGGATGGGCGTCGGACTGCGGTACCGGGCCGGCGTGGGGCATGTCGGTCAACCTGC
This sequence comes from uncultured Actinomycetota bacterium, assembly GCA_963709895.1. Lineage (GTDB taxonomy): Bacteria > Actinomycetota > Actinomycetes > Mycobacteriales > Nakamurellaceae > Nakamurella. Next base: position 17,891 of record CAVPYD010000041.1, read on the forward strand.
CGGTGCCGCCAGGCACCGATGACGCCGCATGGCTTCGAGCGTTCCACGCGGTGGTACCAGGGGTGATCCGGGCCTTCAAACCCGAGGTGCTCGTCACCCAGCACGGTGCGGACACCCACCGGGAGGACCCGCTGGCCGATCTGAACCTGACCGTCGATGGTCAACGGACGTCGTACCTCGCGCTGCGGGAGCTGGCCGAGACGGTCACCGGAGGGCGGTGGCTCGCTTTGGGCGGCGGCGGATACTCGCCGGTGCGAGTGGTGCCACGCGCGTGGACTCATCTGCTGGCGATCGTGTCCGGGAACGACATCGATCCGGCCACCCCGGTCCCCGCCGCATGGCTGACCCAGGCGGCCGCTGCCCGGCCCGAGACCTCCCTGCCGATCGACATGTCCGACGGCACACCGCACCGGGTGCCGTTTCCGCCGTGGAACGGGGACGTTGAGATGGCCGTCGACGGTGCCATTCGAGAGACTCGCACGGCGGTCTACCCCCTGCATGGGCTCGACCCTCACGATCCGCGCGACTAGATCGGCCCGACCTCACGGCGACCCTCCTGCGCGACGCGCGCCGAGATCGGTCAACCCCGACGCGGTGAGCGTGGAAAATACCCGGGTGGGTATAGGTCTTTCGACTCTGGCGCCCCCGTTACCGGCGACGCGACCATGGTCAAGACAGCAAGAGGTGAATGATGCTCGTTGATTCCGAACCGCGGCTGGTGTCGACGCTGTTGCCGGCGTGGAGCACCGTCTTGGCGGTCGTGGCTCACCCCGATGACGAGTCCTTCGGGCTCGGCGCGATCCTGGACGCGTTCCACCGGGCAGGGATCCGCACGGCAGTGCTCTGCCTCACCCGCGGTGAGGCTTCCACCCTGCACGGCGTCGCCGGTGATCTGGCCGCGGTCCGGCGAAGGGAGTTCGCTGCGGCGGCGCGCACATTGGAGGTCACCGACACCGTGCTGCGGGACTTTCCCGACGGCGCCCTTGACCACGTCTGTCGCAGCCGCCTGATGGGCGAGGTGATCGACGCAGCACGAGCCGTGCACGCCGACGGCCTGCTGGTCTTCGACCCGAGCGGGGTAACCGGTCACCCCGATCACGCCGCGGCGACGGCCGCGGCGCTGCTGGCCGCGGCGGGCCTTGACCTGCCGGTGCTGGGCTGGACGTTGCCGGCCGCGGTCGCGGAGGTGCTGAACCGGGAACTGGGCACTGGGTTCGTCGGCCACCGGCCCGCCGAGATCGACATCGAACTGCCGGTCGACCGGTCCAAGCAGACCGACGCCTGCGCGGCCCATGTCAGCCAAGCCATCCCCACCAGCGTGCTGTGGCGGCGGCTGGAATTGCTCGGCGGCACCGAGCATCTGCGCTGCTTGTTCACACCGTTTGCCACAGCATCAGTTTCGAAGCAGAAAGAGGAAATCGATGACGTCGATGTCTGCCGCTGACTGGGACTCCCGCTACCGCGGAACCGACTTGGTGTGGGGTGCGACCCCCAACATGTGGGTCGAACAGGAGATCGCCGGGCTTACCCCGGGGCGGGCCCTTGACCTGGCTTGCGGTGAGGGCCGCAACAGCATCTGGCTGGCCGCCCGCGGCTGGCAGGTCACCGGCGTCGACTTCTCGGCCGCCGCCCTGGCGAAAGCCGAAACGCTCGCTCGCGGGCACCAGCCCCCGGTGACGGTCGACTGGCAATGCGCGGACGTCACCAGCTTCCGATCCTCGACCCCGGTCGATCTGGCCCTCCTGGTGTATCTGCAGCTGCCCGCGGCGGAGCGGCTCAAGGCGATCATGTCGGCCTGGAACTCTCTGGCGGCGGACGGGATTCTGCTGGTCATCGCCCACCACACGGACAATCTGACCGACGGCGTCGGCGGCCCGCAGGACGCGAATGTGCTCTACAGCGCTCGCGACGTGATCGCCGACCTCGGCGCGATCGATTGCTCGGCCAGGCTGGAACGCACCGAACGGGCGTCCCGCCCAGTGGTAGGAAACGACCGTGCAGCGCTGGACACCGTGTTCCGCGCCCGCAAACCCGGGACTGACGCCTGATCCGCTGCAGCCGGCCGATGCAGTTGCGGTGGGATCGGTGCTGCCCCCGTCGGACCGAGGTCACGTGACCACCCATGCGTCCAGCGACCACGCGGGCACTGGCAGGTACGGTCCAGCCCGGCCAGGACGTCCGATTTGTGACTTTCGACCCTTATCTCCCTGCCACGAGTGCCGCACGCTGGTACGAGGCGCTGTAGGACCGCTGCAGGTGGTGTCCGATATCCGGGTGGTGCCCGCAAACGGCGTCTCAACTTTATGGGACCCCGGGTGGCGCGACGCATCCGGCCGCGACGACGATCTGCGAGGGGATCCGACGTGGGTACCTATGACGAGGGTTTCCGGGCGAGTGTGACCGCCCCCGTGCCGTTGACACCCCGAAGCGTTCTGGCTGGGCACCGCGGATCCGATCGACTGGTCGATGAAGCCGACAGGGGCCGTTGGATTCGCGAACCCGCCCTTTTTACCGATGGTTACCCGACGGCGAATTGGACGTCACCCACACCGATTTGGACCGACACGTCGAGTCCAGCCGCGGCGAGCAGGCTGTGGTCAAGAGTGGCCCATGAAAGGCCAACACGCCCCCGGAAGGCGTCGCAATCACTGACGCATTCACCTCCCACCCGGCGTTGATGCGCAACGCCGTACTCAATTGAAGGGACATTTCTGATGCCTGAAGCCGTGATCGTGGCTGTTTCCCGTTCGCCGATCGGCCGCGCGTTCAAGGGCGCGTTGAAAGACACTCACCCGGACCAGCTCGCCGCGACGATGGTGCAGGCGGCGTTGGACCAGGTGCCGGAACTGGACCCGAAGACCATCGACGACCTGCTGCTCGGGTGCGGGATGCCGGGCGGTGAGCAGGGCTGGAACATGGCCAAGGTGGTCACGGTACTGCTCGGACTGGACAACGTGCCGGGCGCGACGATCACCCGGTACTGCGCGTCCAGCGTGCAGACCACCCGGACGGCGATGCACGCGATCCGCGCCGGTGAGGGTCACGTGTTCATCTCCGCCGGGGTGGAATGCGTGTCCCGGTTCGGGATCGGCGGCTCCGACACCCCGCCGGTCACTGCGGCGGACCCGAAGGGGCAGGGCCCGAACCCGTACCTGGATATGCAGTTCGACAACGCCCACGCCCGCAGCCTGGAAAGGGCCAAGCACCCGGTCGGGGTGTGGCACGACCCGCGGGAGGACGGCGAGCTACCGGACTACTACATCAACATGGGGTTGACCGCGGAGAACGTCGCCAGCTACCGCGGGATCAGCAGGGCCGAGCAGGACGAGTTCGCGTTGCGGTCCCAGTCGTTGACCGCGAAGGCGTTGGCGAACGGGTTCTGGGCCAAGGAGATCACCCCGGTCACCCTGCCGGACGGCACGGTGATGACCGCCGACGAATGCCCCCGGGTAGGGACCACGCTGGACGGGTTGTCCGGGTTGAAACCGGTGTTCCAGGTCGATGGCACGGTCACCGCCGGCAACGCGTGCCCGTTGAACGACGGCGCCGCCGCGCTGGTGATCATGAGTGACGTGCGGGCCAAGGAACTCGGGATCACCCCGCTGGCCCGGGTCGTGGCGACCGGGGTGTCCGCATTGTCGCCGGAGATCATGGGTTTGGGTCCGATCGAGTCGACCCGGCAGGCGCTGGCCAACGCGGGCATGACGATCGGGGACATGGACCTGGTGGAGCTCAACGAGGCGTTCGCCGCGCAGGTCATCCCCAGCTACCGCGACCTGAACATCGACATCGACAAGCTCAACGTGCACGGCGGCAGCATCGCGGTGGGCCACCCCTACGGGATGACCGGCGCCCGGATCACCGCCACCCTGCTCAACGGGCTCCGCGAACGCGACGCCACGCTCGGCCTGGAAACCATGTGCGTCGGCGGCGGCCAGGGCATGGCCATCATCTTCGAACGACTCAACTGAGCAACCCAACGCCCCCTGTCGGACTCAGCGACGGCCATCACCAGCCAGTCCTGACCCCGGCGGGGGGTGCACCGGTTGTCCACACCCTCATGCCAAGGAACCGAGCCCCGGGCGACGACCCAACTTGTTTTCGATTTCACCCAGGGCGATGAGGATCAAAAAGATCTGCTCGGCGGCCAGGGTGCCAACCTTGCCGAGGTGACCAGATTGGGTCTGCCCGTGCCGCCCGGGTTCACCATCACCACCGAGGCCCGCCGGAAATCCCCGCATCGGGCACCCAGCGTGCGGCCCATGCGAGGGCCGGGAACGACCCTCCCGCGCAGGACACGACGGTCCGCGCCCGCCACACTCGAGCCGCCCGACGCATGACCCGCCGGCCAATCCAGCTGCCGTGGGGCCGACCGGCGCCCGTCCCGGGCCTCGTGCGGCAGGTCCGCAACGGTCGGGTGGCGCCAAGGCGTGTGGCTCAGAGAAGCCGGTGGACAACGGGTTCGGGACTTAGGTCCGTAGCGACACGACCACCGGATCAATACCGTAGGGGGTATCGATCACTGCTGCCGCGCGCTCCCCGAAGGATGTCTCGAGTGCGATTCGCGGGTCGATCGAAAGCTGCTCGAGAAGGGACGACGTGATGACAGACGAGGTGAGGGTCCGGCACCTGGAGGGCGACCGGTTCGCCGTCGATGTGCGCGGCCATACCATGCTGGTCGACCAGCCGGTCGAGGCGGGCGGCACGGATACCGCGCCGACGCCGACCGAGGTGTTCATCGCCGGCCTGGCCAGCTGTGTTGCCTTCTACGCCCGCCGCTACGCGGCCCGGCACAAGTTCTCTCCGGACGGGCTGGCGGTGTCGGTGAGCTACGAGCTCGGCGGCAGGCCCGCCCGGGTGAGCCAGATCGCCATCGTCGTCACGCCACCCACCGAACTGCCACCGGAACGCAGGGACGCGTTCCTCGCGGTCGCCTCGCACTGCACGGTGCACAACACCCTGACCGAGCCGCCGACCATCCAGATCGAGCTCGCGACGGACGTGCTCGCGGCGTCCTGAGGACGTGATCGGGCCGCCTGCTCGCGACGTTACGACAGGACCGCACCGACCATCACTGCCGGCCCATCACCCGCTGCGGACATCGCATCGTCAGGGGACTGGGTGCTCGGCCCGCCCACCGCCTGTTCTCGATGACGATAGGACTCTCTGCGGGGAAACATGTCTCAGCCGAACAGGGCGGGGATGCTGCGTGCCGCGGTGTAGAGCCCGACCGCAATGATCAGCACGGCGAACGCGATCCGCAGGGTTTCAGGGCGGGCCCTGGTGGCGATTCTCGCGCCCAGCAGGCTGCCGATCACGGCGGCCGCGGTGAACAGGCCGATGACGGTCCAGTCGATGTCGATGCCACCTCCCGCACGGGCGACGAGCGACGTGCCGCTGTTGATCGCGATCACCAGCAGCGAGGTCCCGACCGCGACCGGCATCGGGAAGTCAAGGACCAGCACCAGCGCAGGGACCACCAGGAACCCGCCGCCGACGCCAAAGAACCCGGTCATCAGCCCGACCACCACGGCGGCGATGAGCACCTTCGCCGCGCGGGGGCAGGCGCAGACGAATCGGGGGGTGAAGGTGATGATCGGCACGTCCAACGGCACCCCATCGGCAACGTCCGGGCCGCCTCCCGCAGGGACCCGGCTGCGACTGCGGGTGAGCATCAACGCCGCGACGGTGAGCATCAGCACGGAGAACCCGGCGAGCAGCACATCGGGCGGCACGGCCAGCGACAACCGTGTCCCGGCAACGGCTCCCGCGGCGCCGAGCGCCCCGAAGACGACGCCCTGCAGCACCCGGACATGTCCGTCGCGGCGGTGCGCGAGCATCCCGAACACCGCGGTCACCCCGACGATGATCAGCGACCCGGTGGTCGCCGCGCGGGTGTCCATGCCCAGCAGGTACACCAGCGCCGGGACGGTGAGGATGGACCCGCCGCCGCCGAGCGCGCCCAGGCTGAGCCCGATCAGCAGGCCGACGGGGATCGCGACGATCAACACGGCCGGGACCGCCCCGCGCGCCGGGTCGTGCGATCGACGCCGATCGCCGCGGTCGCTCGGTCGTGCCCCTCCGGGCATCGGACGGCAACGCGGCTGCGGCGATGGTGCGCATCAGATGACGGACCCGGGCCGTCCGCCCTTGGCGACGACCGGGAGGCCGGCGGCCGACCAGGCCCGCATCCCGCCGGACAGGTTCAGGACGGCATGCCCGTCGGCCGCGAGAATGCCCGCCGCGCGGGCGGATCGGTTGCCGGACCGGCACACCGTGATGATCTCCCGGCCGGCCGGGAGCTCTCTGCTCCTTCGGTCGAGGTCGTTCAGCGGGATGTGCCTGGCCTTCGGTGCGTGCCCGGCGCGCCACTCCGACGGCTCTCGCACGTCGAGCAACACCGCACCATCGTCGACCCGGCGCCGCGCCTCGGTCGGGCCGATCGCGGCGTACTTACGGCCGAACAGTCCGGACAGAAAACTCATCGAACAGTCCCTTCGTGGTCAGCTGCTGAGGTGATGGGCAGGCCGGCCGCAGCCGCGTTGGTGTAGTCGTCGTCGACCGCGATGACCCGATGCCCGTTGGCGAGCAGGATCGAGGTGGCGATCGATGCCCGGTACCCGGCGGCGCAGTGCACCCACAGCTCCCCGGGCGGGACCTCGCCGGCGCGGGCGCAGCAGTTCGTGCAGCGGGATGTGCACGGAGCCCTCGATGTGCGACTCGGCCCTTTCCAGGTTGCGCCGCACGTCCAGGATGACCACGCGGCGGTGATGCCGCACATGGGCAAGGTCGGCGAAGGTGGCCCGGTCGACGGTGCGAAGCGGGCCGTCGGTCCACCGGTCCGGGCCGCCGGTGGCGGCGGCCGCGGGCCGGTCGATGCCGATACGGACCAATTCCCGCTGCGCCTCCGCGACCTGCTCGGCGGTTTCGCCGAGCAGCGTGACCGGGGTGCCCCACGGGATCAGCCAGCCCAGGTAGGTGGCGAACGACCCGTCCAGCCCGAAATTCAGCGTTCCGGGCGCGTGCCCGGCGGCGAACGCGGTGCGGGTCGCGCAGATCGACCAGCCACTCCCCTTGCTCGAGCCGCCGGCGCAACTGCTGGGCATCGGCCGGCTCCGGTGGGCTCAGGTCCGGCGCCGCCGGGCCGGCGGTGTTGGCCGGACCCATGTGCGCGTAGTAGGCCGGGAAGGCGTCCAGCCCGGCGAGAAGCTCGGTGACGTAACCCTGTTCGTCCTGGGTGAGCACCGGGTTCGTGGCCTTCTCGACCCCGATCGTGGACGCGGTGGCCTCGGACTGGGTCGCGGAGCAGAAGCTGCCGAACCCGTGGGTGGGCATCACCCGGGTCCGGTCGGGCAGTTCCGCGGCCAGCCGCTGCGCGGAGGCGTACTGGTGGTGCACCAGGTCGTGGGTGTGCCCGGGCCCGAGCAGGTCAGGGCGGCCGGTGGAACCGAACAGCAGCGACCCGCCGGAGAACACCGCGGTTGCGGCGTCGTGCTCCTCCAGCACGTAGGACAGGTGGGTGTAGGTGTGGCCCGGGTGTGGCCAGCACCCGCACCCGCAGCGCTGGGCTGACGTCGATGACGTCACCGTCCCGCACGCCGGTCCGCTGGTAGGCGACCGGGTCGTCGGCGTTCACGTGATACGCGGCGCCGGTCTCCCGTGCCAGCGCCAGCCCGCCGGTGACATAGTCGTTGTGGATGTGGGTTTCGAAGATGTGCGTGATCCGGACGCCGGCGGTCCGGGCCAGGTCCAGGACCCGGTCGATGTCGCGTTGCGGGTCGATCACGAGCGCGACCCGCCCGTCGTGGACCAGGTAACTGCGGTCCCCCAGCGTCGGCGTCTCGATCGCGAGGACTGTGGCTGTCGGTGTGGACTTCCGGGGTCGTTGCCCCGTTCCCCGTACTGGGGTGGGTCCGTGCCGGTGCGGTCAGGTCGAGCCCGGTGGAGTCAGTGGCAGCGTCAGTGACGGACACGGTCACCTCCGACAACGGGGTGCCCGGCCCTGACCCACCCGGTGGTCCCGCCGTACACCGAGTACGCGTCGTACCCGGCGTGCATCAGCATTCCCGTGGCGATCAGGCTGCGGTTACCGGCGGCGCACACCACGTACACCGGCGCGTCCCGCCGGATCTGGCGCAGCGCAGCGGTCAGATCCCGCGACATGTCCTGCACCGGGATGGACACCGCACCAGGAATGTGACCTCGGTTGTATTCCTCGACGTCGCCCACGTCGATCACCGCGGCCCCCGCCGCGTGGGCCTTCGCGAACTCCGACACCGACACTTCACGCATCCCCGTGAGCACCTCGCCTTCCCGTCCCAAGAATACCCGGTGGGGTATCTTCCTCCGCCAACACTACTCCGGTCGGCGCTATTCCGGGGCCTGCTGGGGATACCCCACCGGGCATGGGTGATCGGGGTCGGGAACATTCCTGGCCGCTCCTCCGTTGATACCCCCAGGGGTATATACTGCAGTTGTCGAGAGGATCGAACTGACCATGGCCACAACAACACTCACCGAAAGCACGTTCGAGCAGACCGTGACGGGCGACGGCATCGTCCTGGTCGACTTCTGGGCCGCCTGGTGCGGGCCATGCCGGATGTTCGCCCCGATCTTCGAGCAGGCCTCGAAGACGCACCCGGACATCGTGTTCGGCAAGGTCGACACCGAAGCCGAACAGAACCTCGCCGGCGCCGCCGGTATCCGGTCCATCCCCACCCTGATGGCCTTCCGCGACGGCATCCTGGTCTTCTCCCAGCCCGGCGCGTTGCCCGCGAAGGCACTGGAACAGGTCATCACCGCGGTGCGGGAACTGGACATGGACGAGGTCCGCGCGAAGATGCGCCGCGACGCACGGCGCCGAATCGGCATGACCGGCATCAGCGAGGTCGACCGGCGCGAGCTACGCCATCGCGGTCACTGTGTATCGGTCATTCGCCGACACCCTCACCGCGACCCGGGATGCGCTGGCCGCGCAGGGATTCGGTGTGCTCACCGAGATCGACATGCAGGCCACACTCAAGACGAAACTGGGCGTGGACATCGCACCGCAGGTGATCCTCGGTGCCTGCCGACCGCCGCTGGCCCATGCCGCGCTGCAGGCAGAACCGTCGATCGGGCTGTTGCTGCCCTGCAACGTCGTGGTCCGCCAGCTGGACGACGACCGCACCCGGGTGGAAACCATCGATCCCGACATCATGGTCAGTGTCACCGGAAACCCGGACCTGCAGGCGGTCGCCACCGAAGCCCGCACCCGGCTGACCGCCGCGCTGAACTCGCTGCACCCGTCCCCGCCGACATGCTGACCGACCCCACCGCCATGCCCGCGACACACGGAGGAACCGACATGGTCGAACTCGCCCCGGAAACGATGGGAACGGTGCTCAACCGGCTGCGCCGCGCGCAGGGCCAACTCGGCGGGGTGCTGCGGATGATCGAAGAAGGCCGGGACTGCCAGGACATCGTCACCCAACTGGCCGCCGTCAGCCGGGCGCTGGACCGAGCCGGGTTCGCCGTCATCGCCGCCGGCCTCAAGCAATGCCTCGTCGAATCCGGCGGCGAGGAGACCCTCGACACCAAGGTGATGGAGAAGCTGTTCCTGTCCCTGGCCTGACCCCCAAAGTCGCGGTGTCCCGGCTCTCAGCGTGGCCGGAGCGGCGAGCGTCGAGGTCAGGACCTTGGGCGCTGCCCTGGAAGGCCCGGCGGTTCGTAGGGTCGAGCGGGTGCCCGGTCGCAGTCGGTCGGGACCTGCCAGGCCATCCCGAAGACAGGTTCTGAGCGGTTCCTCTGAGTATGAACCGATCTCGCGGTACATGAGTGAGCGACGGCCGATCAGCTGCTGGCCCACCAGGGCGTCAAGTGGCTGCGCAGCGAGTCGCCGCGGCGGGGTTTCGGTCGAGGCCGCGCAAGACCAGATCACCGGAGAGGGAACTTTGCGATGGGGGCGACATCCTCTGCGACAACGGACACGGCACCGCCGGTGGCTCGCGTTCGCGATTTACATCCAGGCTGGTTCGCTTCGGTAATGGGTACCGCGATTCTCGCGGTGGCCACCTATGACAATCCGGCCGCGGTGCAGTATTTGCTGCCTACCGCGCATCTGCTGGGCATCGTGCTCGCCGTTCTCGCGTATGCGCTGGCCGCGGTCTTGCTGGCGGCCTACCTGATCCGGTGGATCCGCCACCGCGAAGCGGCGGTCGCGGACCTGCGCAACCCGGTGGTGGGTGCGTTGTACGGCACCGTCCCCGGCGGGTTGCTGGTCCTTGCGGTGATGACCTCGGTCATCGGCCCGTCCGTTCTGCCCGAGCTCGTCGTGACGCTCGCCGTCGCGACCCTCACTGTCGTCGGTGGCATCCTGGCCGCCGCGATCAGCGTCACCTTCGCCTATGTGCTGTTCACCGGGGAGACGCCGCATGTCCTGGTCAACGGCGGATGGTTCATCCCACCAGTGGTGACGATCATCATCCCGCTGGCCCTGGCATCGCTGATCCCGCAGCTGGACGGCGGGAACGCCCGGCTGCTGCTCGTCCTGGGGTACGCGTTCTACGGCCTGGGGTTCCTGCTGTTCCTGTTCATGATGGGGCTGCTGCGCGACCGGCTGATCCTGCACACGATGCCCGGAGCACCCCTGGCGCCGTCATTGTGGATAGCCCTCGGCCCGGTCGGCGTCGGTGTCCTCGCGCTGCTCGCGCTGGCGCACGTCGCCGCACCGATACTGCAGGCCGGCGGCGCGGCGGTGGTCGTCATCAGCCAGCTCGCCGCGACCGGCCTGTGGGGGTTCGGGGTGTGGTGGCTGGCGGTGGCCGTGGCACTGCTGGTCCGCTATCTCCGCACCGGCCCGCTTCCCTTCGGCCTGGGCTGGTGGGCGTTCACCTTCCCGCTGGGAGCCTTCACGGTGGCGACATTGACCATCGCCCGAGTGTGGGACACAGCTGCTCTGGAGGGCTTCGGAGCCGCGTTGTACATCGGTCTTGTCGCTTTCTGGATCCTGGTGACAGCCAACACACTGCGTGGACTGCGCAACGGGCAGGTCTGGAAGCGTTGAGCCGAGCACCCGCCCAGCGTCGCCTCGGTGCCGTCGGGCGGACCCGAAGGTCAGAAACTCCATCGGGATTGACCCACGCGACATCGTCGGACCTCCAACGGATCGAGGCTCCGCAGCAAATTCAGATCACCGCCGAGGACCATCGACGACCACTCCCGGGCCCGGAGGTGCCGGTCAGGCAGGCCGCCGCGACTGGATCTCGGCGGCGACGGTGATGCTGCTGGGAACGCTGTGGGCCGTCGCGGGCAACTTGGTGGGCGCTGCTCGCGTCAGCGTGGGCACGTCACTCCACTCCCCTCGTGGGTGCTGCTACGCCGCCGGGATAACACGGGTAAGCAGCCGGTCGATCACCGAGGCAGATGACTCCGCGAACCCTCCCGATCGGAATCAGGTTTGCCTTGTGGGTCCCGGAACATCCGGCGAACGACCGCAACGCGCCGACACCCGGGTTCATCGGGACGCAAGGCAGCCGGCGGGAAGGTCGAACCAGCGCAGGTGTTCGAAGTCTGTCGGACACCGAGCGAACCGGGCCGCTGGCCGTCTGAGAGGCGGGTCGAGGCGTTTCGGCGAAGCAGTGCGGCTGGCCTCCTGCAGGTAGCGCTCGAGTTCGGTCTCCGGTGCCCGGTCGTGGTGGACCGGATATCGCATGGCTCCGGATTCGTCGTAGGAGATCTGTCGGAGCCGCAGTGGTGGCTCGGCGGGGCCGAGGTGGTGACGCCACAGGCCGGTGGCCGGGTCGAAGCGGTAGTCCTCAAGGAGCCGCCATCCGTCCCGGGCCAGGAGCCGGACCGCGTCGACGAGGTAGCTGAAGACCGGCTCGGAGATGAAGTAGTTGAAGTTGATGCGGACCCAGCCCGGTTTGATTCCCTCACAGCCGTGGGCGATCTCGCGGTCGAACTCATGGGAACGGTCCAGATCGATGCCCAACAGTCGGTGTCCGTACGGGCCGGCGCAGGAACAGCCGCCGCGGGACTGGATTCCGAACAGGTCGTTGAGCAGGGCCACGACGTAGTTGTGGTGCAGGTAGCGGCCGCTGGGGGCACGGACAACAAACGACACGATCGACAACCGCTCCGCATCGGGGTTGCCGAGGATCTCGATCGCCGGTTCACGCTGCCAGGCCGTGACGGCCCGCCGCAGGAAATGTTCCTCACGTCCGCGGATCACCTCCACGCCGACCGCTTGTTTGAGCTGGAACACCAAACCGGCGCGGATCGATTCGACGATGGCCGGGGTGCCGCCCTCCTCCCGCTGCACCGGGTCATCGAGGTAACGGTGTTCGGTCGGGTTGACGTAGGCAACCGTGCCGCCGCCGGGCACGTCCGGCACCCGGTTGTGCAACAGTTCCCGCCGGACCGCCAGCACCCCCGGTGTGCTCGGTCCCCCGATGAACTTGTGCGGGCTCAGGAACACCGCGTCCTTGTACGCCAACGGGTCCCGGCCCGGGCCGCCGTACATCTCGATGTCCACATACGGGCCTGCCGCGGCGAAATCCCAGAACGACAACGCGCCGTGGGCGTGCAGCAGCGCCGAAATCCGGCCGGTGTCGGTCACGATGCCGGTGACGTTGCTGGCGGCCGAGAACGACCCGATCTTCAGCGGGCGCCCGTGGTGGCGGACGAGTTCGGCTTCCAGATGCGCGGCGTCGATGTGACCGTCGGTGTCCTGCGGGATCACGACGACATCCGCGATGGATTCGCGCCACGGGAGTTCGTTGGAATGATGCTCGAACGGTCCGATGAAGACCACCGGCCGTTCCTGCGCCGGGATGACATCAGCCAGGTGGTACCGGTCGTCAAGGTCCGCGGGGATGCGAAGCCCGAGGATGCCGATCAGCTTGTCGATCGCGCCGGTGCAACCGGAGCCGGCGAAGATCACCACGGTGTCAGCGTCGCCGCCCAGTGCCTCCACGATGATCGCGCGGGCGTCTTCCCGGAGCCTGGTGGTCTGCAAACCCGTTCCGCTGGACTCGGTGTGAGTGTTGGCGTAACGAGGGAGCACCTCGTCCCGGATGAAGTCCTCCAGGAAGCTCAGCGCTCGACCCGACGCGGTGTAGTCGGCGTAGGTGACCCTTCGTGGCCCGTACGGTCCCGGCATCACCTGGTCATCGCCGATGACGGATTCCCGGATCCGTCGCAGCAACGGGGTGTCGAGGAACTCGGGGGTGGTCACACTCACGAGCGTAGGCACGGAAGACGAAGGTGCGGCCCGCGCCGACCATCGGATCCGAAGAGCCGACACCAGAGGGTGAGCGTCCCCCGCAATTTACTCGTGCGTCGTCCGGTGAGAGCGGTGACGGAGCGCCGTTTTCGCTTTGATGTGACGAGAGTCTCAAACGTGGCATTCGGTCAAAACGGAACACCCGAATGGTGCGCGGCGCGGGCCGCGTCGGCCCACCGTTTCAGCCGACCCGGGCGGTCATCGGGAGCCGCACGTTCGCGTGGGCACGAGCCGCGATCACCCCATGCGGGCGTGGGGTGTGCAATGTCGACTTGGCCAGGAGGCGGTGACTCGATCACGAGGGCATGTCCTTGACGGTGGGCCGGCGCATACGCGGGTGCGGGACGCGCGCCCATCCGGACGACGCGCTCGGGTCAGCGGCCCGGAAAGTGCCGGTCATCGACCGACAACAGGGTGAGCGCCAGCAGACACACCCGGAACGGAGGCCGGGCGCGGCGCGCCGTCATCAACATGCCTTCAGTGCAGCACAAGACGGCGCCACCGAACAACACCCGGGCGATTCACCCTTCTGCGCATGGGCTCGGTCAGGACAGCGCCAGCAGGTTCAACAGCCCGCGTGCGGCCTCTCCCCCGTCGTCCCTGGCGATCGCCAACGCCGCGGGAATGTCCAGATCGTCCAGCAGCGCGGCAGTGACCGCGCCGACGGCGTGTACGGACCGGTTCGGCCGCCCGGCGGCGGTGAACAGGGTCTCCAGATCGGCCGTCGCCGCGTCCAGGTCACCGTCGTGATATTCCCAGTCGGTGTGCCAGGACCGGTTCAGCAGCAGAAGCCGGATCGCGGCCGGCGGGTAGCTGCGCAGCAGGTCGCTGATCAGCACCAGGTTGCCGGTCGATTTCGCCATCTTCCGGCCCCGGTAGTGCACGGCGCCGACGTGCATCGGGCGGCGGGCGAACGGCGTCACCGACGTCGCGGCCTGGACCATTGCGGTCTGGTAGGCGTGGTGCGGGAAGGTCAGGTCCCGGCCGCCGACCAGCAGGTCAACGCTGGCGCCGAACGCCGCCATCGCCATCGCCGCGCACTCGGCGTGCCACCCTGGCCGGCCCCAGCCCCACGGACTGGGCCACGCTGGGTCCTGCGCCGTCGACGGGCGCCACACCGGCACGTCGAACGGGTCATCCCGCACCGGGTCGTCGGGGTCGTCGCCGAACTCCGCTGCCAGTTCCAACGCCCGCCCCGGGGCCAGCCCGGAAGCCGCCACCGCACCCTGGCCGCGGAAGTACACCGACCCGTCCCGTTCGTAGGCGCTCCCGGTGCCGAGCAACGCGGCGGCCAGCTGCAGCACCTGCGGGATGTGGTGCCGCGCACGCGGCGCAAGCGCGGGCCGCGCGACCTTCAACGCCGCCATGTCCTGGTCGAACAGGAATTCCTGATACACCGCGTAGTCGTCGTAATGCCGGCCGTGGGCCTCCGCCGCCGAGGTCAACACATCATCGACATCGGTGACGTTGCGGCACGAGACCGTGTGCACTCCAACCGACCGCAGCACCGACTGCGCCGCGTCCGCCCAGACGAACGTCGCGGCGTGCCCCAGGTGTGTGACGTCGTACGGGGTGATCCCGCAGATGTACACCCGCGCCGGGCTCACCAACGGCAAACCCGCTCCGGCCAAACGGAACTCGGCGCTCTGCTTGACCTGTTCACGGTGATCGGTCGCCCGTCCGGCCAGCCCGACGATTCCCGACGAGAAACTCGAACCCACCCTCATCAAAGTAGTCACTCCCTCCGCGCGTCTCGTTGGATCTGTTCCGAAACTCCGGGTCGAGGGATGCTCCCTGCTGGTCACGACACGGACTTCTGTGATCAACATCATACCCATAGGGGTATCGATGCCAGGATAGCCCAGCGCGGCCGAGCACGCACGGAAAGCGGCTCGCCCATTGGGTTCCCGTGCCAGAACCGGGATCGAACGTCATCGATGTCGCGGTGATGTTGGCGCCGAGATCGGGACCTTGGACACTCCCGGTCGACGTCCCCGCTTCCTACCGTGGACGGCAAGGCTGACATCTCAGAGTGGAGAAGAGGCTATCGTGAACAGACTGCTGGTGCTCGGTGGCGGCACGGCCGGCACCATGATCGTCAACAAACTGCGTCGGAAGCTCGACGTCAGCCATTGGCTGATCACAGTGGTGGACCGCGACGATGCCCATCATTACCAGCCTGGGTATCTCTTCGTCCCGTTCGGCGGCTACTCCACCACGCAGCTGATCAAGTCGCGGCACGCCCTCGTCACCGACGGCGTGGAACTCGTGATCGCCGAGGTCGACCGGATCAACGCCGACGACAGCACCGTGTCCCTGACCGATGGTCGGATCCTGTCCTACGACTACCTGGTCATCGCGTCGGGTGTCTCGCCCCGGCCCGACCAGACACCGGGAGTGCTGGGTTCGCAATGGCGCCGCAGCATTTTCGATTTCTACACTCTGGATGGTGCGCAGGCGCTGGAGAAGGCACTGGCCGAGTTCCAGGGTGGTCGCTTCGTCGTGCACATCACCGACATGCCCATCAAGTGCCCGGTGGCACCCCTGGAGTTCACCTTCATGGCCGATGCCTATTTCCGCAGCCGCGGAATCCGCAGCAAGGTCGACATGGTCTACGTCACGCCGCTGTCCGAGGCGTTCACCAAACCGGTGTCCTCCGCGCGGTTGGGCGCAATGCTGGACGATCGTCAGATTTCGGTCGAGACGGATTTCCTCGTCGAGCACGTCGACCCGGAGACAAAAATGCTCGTCTCCTATGACGAACGAGAGATCCCGTTCGACCTTCTGGTCACCGTTCCGTTGAACATGGGCGCCGACTTCGTGGAGCGCTCCGGGCTGGGCGATGAGATGAACTATGTTCCGGTGGACAAGCACACCCTGCTGTCGACCGCGCATCGGAACATCTTCGCCGTCGGCGACGCCACGGACATTCCGACGTCCAAGGCGGGTTCCGTCGCGCATTTCTCCGTGGAGATCTTCTGCGACAACTTCGTCGACTACGTGCAGGGCAAACCGATGACCGGATCGTTCGACGGCCACGCGAATTGTTTCATCGAGACAGGCGACGGGCGCGGGCTGCTCATCGACTTCAACTACGACACAGAACCGTTGACCGGGAAATACCCGGTGCCGCTCGTCGGGCCGTTCAGCCTGCTCGAAGAGACCCGCGTCAATCACCTGGGCAAGCTGGCCTTCCGGTGGATGTACTGGAACGTCCTGCTCCCCGGGCGACCCCTCCCGTTGCCGTCGCACATGTCCATGGCCGGCAAGCACACCGAGAACTAGGAGAGCACCATGCCTGTCACCACGATGGACAATCGCCAGATCCACGTCAACGACGAGGGTTTCCTGACCGACCCGGCCGAATGGGACGACGAGCTGGCCGCCACCCTCGCCGGCAAGATCGGCATCGAGCTCTCCGGCGCCCACTGGAAGGCAATCCGATTCCTGCGCGAGGACTTCGCGCTCAAGGGAGAGACACCCGCCCTCCGCCGGGTCTCGGTGACCGGTGGGATCCCGTTCAAGGAACTGTTCATCCTGTTCCCGCAGAAACCAGCCAAGAAGATGGCCTACATCGCCGGCCTGCCCAAGCCCCAGGGCTGTGTCTGAGCCCGCCGCACGTCCAAGCCACCCTCAACCTACCGACCGAAAGCGAAACCCATGACTGCCACCGATATTCCGGTCACGGCCACCAAAGAAAGCCCGGTCGCCGCGCCCGCGATCGTGCCGCAATTCGACACCGAGGACAACGGCCGCAAGCTCGCCATCATCTGCTCCAAGGGCACCCTGGATATGGCCTACCCCGGTCTGGTGCTGGCCAACGCCGCCCTCGGTGAAGGCATCGAAACCCACTTGTTCTTCACCTTCTGGGGTTTCGAGATCATCAACAAGAAGACCATGAACGACCTGAAGTTCACCGTGCTCGGCAACCCCGCCACCCACATGCCGCAAGGCATTGGCGGACTGCCGTGGATGACATCGATGGCAACCGCCAAGATGAAGAAGTCGATCGCCGAAGTCGGTGTCCCGGAGATCCCCGATTTCCTCGAGCAGATCGTCGCCTCCGGCGGCCACCTGTGGGCGTGCCGGATGTCCGCCGACATGAACCATCTGACCAAGGACGACCTCTACGACGAGGTCGAGGACATCATCAGCGCCACCGACTTCATCGAGAAAACCGAAGGCGCGCAACTACTGTTCATCTAGCGGCCGCAGATCAAAGTAGGCGCGGCCTATCGGGCGTGGCGGGTTGGCCGAGAGGCGAGGCAGCGGCCTGCGAAGCCGCCAACACCGGTTCGAATCCGGTATCCGCGTCCGACGGTGGGCCGCGGAACTTGCCCGCCCGGTCCGGCCCCGATCATGGGTCTATCAGATGAAGAACGCCCCGTTGGATTCGTTGGCCTCGCCGAAGAACATCGCTGCGCCGCCGAGTTCGACGCCGTCGATCAGGTCGTCGTGGGCGATGCCGAGCAGGTCCATGGTCATGGTGCAGGCGATCAGCCGCACACCGGTCTGCTGGGCCGAGGAGATCAGCTCGGGCAGGCTCGGCACGTGGTGGTCCTTCATGATCTTCTTGATCAGCGCGGGTCCCCCGCCGAGCATGTTCATGGTGGACAGCGGGAGCTTCTCGGGTCCCGACGGCAGCATGGCGGAGAACGCGCGGTCCAGGGCGTTCTTCTCCCGGTGCGGCGGGTCGTCCCGGCGCAAGGCGTTCAGTCCCCAGAAGGTGAAGAACATCGACACCTCGTCGCCCATCGACGCGGCGGCGTTGGCCAGGATGAACGAGGCCAGCACCCGGTCGAATTCTCCGGAGAACACCACGAAGGACTTCTTGTCCTTCAGCCGGGCGGCGGCGCTGCTCGCGGCGATGTCGCTGCCACCCTTGCGGAATCGAGCCGCGTAGCCGGGTCCTTCCGGCACCAGGTCGAGCATCGAGTGCCCGTTCTTGGCGGCCCAGACCGGGGCGTCCAACCGGAACCCCGGGTCCGACACGTGTGCGAGCACGTCGTCGCCGGGCGCGAGTTCGGCCATCTTCGCCTGCAGCGCCATGATCGGCCCGGGGCAGGCCAGGCCGGTGCAGTCCAGGTCCACCTCGACACCGGTCGCCACCACCGGTGCCCGCGGCGGCCGACCGGACGGTGTTGATGCCGGTGCGGTCCTCGCCGTAGTTGACCAGTGGCTCGGCGGTGTCGACGCCCTCCTGGGACGGCACGTCGTGGTAGGAGCGGAAGGTCGTCATCCCCCCGGACAGGGTTTTCACGTCGGTGAACCCGCGCTGCACCAGCGCCCGGTAGGCCAGGTAACTGCGGAACCCGACGGCGCAGTACAGCCGGATCGGGCGGGTCTTGTCCCAGCCCTGCGCTGCGTCGCGCAGGGTCGGCAGCGGGACGTTCTCCGCGCCGGGCAGGTGCCAGATCGCGAACTCCTGCGGGCCCCGGACGTCGATGATCCTGGCGCCCTCGGTGGCCGCCGGGTACTCGCTGGGGTACCACAGCCGCAGGTCCTTCTTCAGCACGTTCGAGGCTACGAACCCGGCCATGTTGATCGGGTCCTTGGCCGACCCGAACGGCGGTGCGTAGGCCAGTTCCAGGCCCTCCAGGTCGTGCACGGTCATCCCGCCGCGCAGCGCGGTGGCCAGCACGTCCAGCCGTTTGTCGACCCCGTCGAAGCCGACGATCCCGGCGCCCAGCAGTTTGCCGGTCACCGGTTCGAAGAGCACCTTCAACTGCATCTTCGCGGTACCCGGGTAGTAGCCGGCGTGCCCGGACGGGTGGATCTGCACCCGTTCGTAGGGGATGCCGGCCGCGTCCAGCTGCCGCTGGTTGGCGCCGGTGCCGCCGGCGACCATGTCGAACACCTTCACGATCGAGGTGCCCTGCACCGGGTCGAACACCGTGTCCCGGCCGCAGATGTTCTCCGCGGCGACCCTGCCCTGCCGGTTCGCCGGGCCGGCCAACGGGACCAGCCAGGACCCCGGTAGCACCAGATGCTCGACCTCGACGGCGTCGCCGGCGGCGTAGATGTCCACGACGCTGGTCCGCATGTGCGCGTCGACTTTGATGCCGCCGCGGGGACCCAGCTCGATGCCCGGCCGCCGACCGCGAGTTCGGTGTTCGGGCGAACCCCGGCGGCCAGCACGACCATGTCGGTCTCGACGAACTCGCCGTTCTTCAACTCCACCCGCAACCGGCCGCCCGGGGACTGGCTGAACGCCGCGGCCTGGGTGCCCAGCTGCAACTCGACGCCATGCGCCCGGATGTAGCTCTCCATGGTCGTGGTCAGCTCACGGTCCAGCGGCGGAATGATCTGGTCGGCCATTTCGACCACCACCACCTGCACACCGCGCTCGTGCAGGTTCTCCGCCATCTCCAGACCGATGTACCCCGCGCCGATCACCACCGCATGGGTGATCGGCGGCCGGCCCGACGCGCCACGGCCGTCGACCGCGGCCTTGATGACGTCCATGTCGCCGATCCGGCGCAACACGTGGATATCGGGATGATCGACGCCGGGCAGCGGCGGCGTCACCGGCGACGCCCCGGGACACAGCGCCAGCGAGTCGTAGGACTCGACGGACTCCTGCCCGGTGCGCAGGTCCCGGACCCGCACGGTCTTGCTGCCGGGCTCGATGTCGGTGACCTCGACCGCGGTGCGCACGTCGATAGCCAGCGATTCGTCCAGGCTCTCCGGCGTCTGCAGCAACAACCGGCTGCGGTCCTTGATCACCTCACCGATGTGATACGGCAAACCGCAGTTGGCGAACGACACATGGTTCGCCCGCTCGAACACCACGATCTCGGCGAACTCATCCAGCCGGCGCGCCCGCGCCGCACACGACATACCCGCGGCGACCCCGCCCACCACAACGATCTTCATCACGCCTCCGCGCTAATCCCTGGAGCCTTCGTTCCGGGACCAGCCGCAGCCCCCGGAATGCCCACCACATCCCCGAGGTATCGGAGAACGGCCAATCAATCAGGTCGCGGATCCGCCGACCGCTGTGCCAGCCGTGGCGGCGCGAAGCCGGGAACCTTTGAACGGCCGGCCGAACAGCGGCGCGAACACGCACACATCCGCAATCCCGGCGGCCAGCGGAACCAGTCCCACCACCGCGAGCGCCCACCATCCGCCGCCCAGCAGCACCCCCACAACGATCAGCACCACACCCGCCACGATCCGGGTGATCCTGCCGGCCGCACTGGCCATGAACGCGAAGAACGACGTCATCTCACAACCTCCACAAGAGTTGCCCACAAGGACTTTCAGGCGACGAAGGCGCCACGGCGATCATGACGGTGTCCCTCCGGTCCTCCGCACAGAGATACCCAGGGGGGTATCCACTCTCGACTGTAGTCGCCCCCGGCCACACCCGCTGCCGGAACCAGGACGCGGCTGCCCGGATGTGACGGGTTTCATCAACTGAAGCGGAGGCCGCGAATTCCGGGACGCCGGGCACTGCGCTGACGAAACCGCTGACGCACGATAGAGGCGTCCGATGGTCAGCCCGAACACGGGTCGCGAAACGTGAGGTCATGTCGAGTAGCCTCCGTAGGCACGACAACGATGGCGGGTTGGCCGAGAGGCGAGGCAGCGGCCTGCAAAGCCGTCGACACCGGTTCGAATCCGGTACCCGCCTCTCGAGTCCGCGCGATCGGAACGCCAGTCGCGCGGCACTTGACGGGTCAGGGTGTCTGGCTGCGCTGGTCGGCGAGCTGATCGACCAGCCGGGCCAGGGCCGGCAACGCCGCCCGGATGGCGGTGCGGTCCGCCGCGGACAGCTCGCCGAGCGCGTCGCCGATGCGCTGCTGGTGCGCGCGGTCCCAGTCGGCGAGCTGACGGCGCCCGGCGTCGGTGAGGGTGACCACGGCGACCCGCCGGTCAGCGGGGTCCGGTCCCCGGTGCACGAAGCCGGCCTCGACGAGCTGCTGGACCAGGGTGCTGACGGTGTTGCCGGCCAGTCGCAGCCTGGCCGCGAGTTCCCCGACCCTGCTGGGTTGATCCTGCAGCGCCATCAGCAGTTCGATCTGCGCCATCGGCAGGGTTTCCCACGGGTAGTCGGCGCGGATGCTGGTCCGCAATGTCCGCCGCAGCCGGGTGACGACCTCGGTCAGCACCCGGGTGGTCGCCGGGTCGACCCCACCCCCGTCGCTGTCCGGCATGCCGGCCAGCTTAACCGCGGTTTCATCTGCTACCGAGTAACTCTGTAGCAGAGGTAAAGTGGGCCCCGGGGATCGAGGAACGGTGGGTGAGCCGATGGTGCTGTCCTACATTCCCAGCCCCGCGCAGGGCGTCTGGTACCTGGGGCCGTTGCCGATCCGCGCGTACGCGCTGTGCATCATCGCCGGGATCCTGGTCGCGGTGTTCTGGACCAGGCGCCGCTGGCAGGCCGCGGGCCACAACCCCGACGACATCGTGGATGTCGCGCTGTGGGCGGTGCCGTTCGGCATCGTCGGCGGCCGGCTCTACCACGTGATCACCGATCCGGAGTTGTACTTCGCGGCCGGCGAGCAGCCGATCCGGGCGCTGTACATCTGGGACGGCGGCCTGGGCATCTGGGGAGCGGTGGCGCTGGGCGCCGTCGGGGCCTGGATCGGCTGCCGCCGCCGCGGGATCCGGCTACTGGACTTCGCCGACGCCCTGGCACCCGGACTGGCGGCCGCGCAGGCGATCGGCCGCTGGGGCAACTACTTCAACCAGGAGCTGTACGGCGCGCCCACCACCCTGCCGTGGGCGCTGTGGATCGACCCGGCCAACCGGCCACCGGACACCCCGGATATCGCGCTCTACCACCCCACGTTCCTGTACGAGTCGCTGTGGGACATCGGGGTGGCCGTGCTGCTGGTATGGGCCGGCAAACGGTTCTCACTGCGCGACGGCCGGTTGTTCGCCTTGTACGTGGCCTCCTACACCGTCGGCCGCGCGTGGGTGGAGGCGTTGCGCGTGGACCACGCGAACCATTTCCTCGGCCTTCGGCTGAACGACTGGACATCACTGGTCGTCTTTGTCGGCGCGGTGGTCTACATGATCGTCCGGAGGCCGCACACCGCTGGCGACGTCGACTCGGTCGCCGCCACTGAAGCCGCCGATCTCGGAACGCCGGCGCCCGATCACGGCGGCCCGGACGACCCGTCGGTCCGATGAACGGCGCCGGTCGTCCGGGGTCGGTCGACGAGCGGCCGTTGGGCGGCGGATCCGCGCACTGGTTCCTGCGTGAACCGGCCCGGCCGAGGTGGGTGGCGT
The DNA here is from genome assembly GCA_963709895.1 of uncultured Actinomycetota bacterium. Lineage (GTDB taxonomy): Bacteria > Actinomycetota > Actinomycetes > Mycobacteriales > Nakamurellaceae > Nakamurella. The sequence continues at coordinate 40,395 of CAVPYD010000041.1, forward strand.
CGTCGCCGCGGGCTCCCTGGCTGGTCGTCGGCACGGTCTGCATCGGGGCGTTCATCGGGCAGCTCGACGCGAGCATCGTGTCCATCGCGCTGCCCGCCATCGGCCGCGACCTGGGCGGCAGCACCGGGCAGGTCGAGTGGGTCGCCCTGTCCTACCTGCTGACCCTGGTCGCGCTGGTCGCGCCGATCGGCCGGCTGGCCGACTCGGTGGGCCGGAAACTGCTGTACACCTATGGGTTCGCGGTCTTCGCCGCGGCGTCACTGGGCTGCGCGCTGGCCGCGAACCTGATCGTCCTTGACCTGTTCCGGGTGCTGCAGGCAGTGGGCGCGGCGATGCTGCAAGCCAACAGCGTCGCCCTGATCGCGGTCGCTGTCCCGCGGGCCCGGCTGGGCCGGGCGGTCGGGGTGCAGGGCGCCGCGCAGGCCATCGGCCTGGCGTTGGGTCCCGCGGTGGGTGGGCTACTACTCGACGTGGGTAGCTGGCGGCTGCTGTTCTTCGTGAACCTGCCCGCCTCCGTGCTGGGACTGGCCACCGCGTGGATCTTCCTGCCCCGCAGCCGTTCCCTGGCGCCCCGCCGCGGCATGGACTGGGTCGGGCTCGCGCTGTTCGTACCCGCCGTCACCGCGGTCATGCTCGGCCTGTCCCTGGCCGCGGAGAACCCGCCGCGGTGGGTGCTGGCCGGGTTGGCCGGGTTGGCCGTGGCGTTGAGCGCCGCGTTCGTCGCGCACGCCCGCCGTCACCCCAGTCCCGCCCTGGACATCACCCTGTTCCGCAGCCACCGGTTCAACGCCGGGCTGGCCACCGGGTTGCTGTCCTACACCGCCATGTTCGGCCTGCTGTTCACCGCGCCAGGGTTCCTGGAAACCTCCTACGGCCTGTCCCAGGGACAAGCCGGGCTCGCACTGACCTGCCTGCCCGCGGCCCTGGGCTTGACCGCGCCGCTGGCCGGCGGACTGGCCGACCGGTTCGGCGCCCGACGGGTCACCACAGCCGGGATGCTGCTGGCCACCGGCGGGCTGCTGGCGATCACCGCCGAGCCGACGTTACCGGTGCTGCTCGGCGCGTTCGCCCTGGTCGGTGTCGGCATGGCGCTGTTCACCCCGGCCAACAACGCCGCCATCATGAGCTCCGCGCCACGGACCAAGTCGGGTGCCGCCGCCGGCATCTTGAACATGACCCGCGGAATGGGCACCGCCCTCGGCGTCGCCGCCGGGACACTGGTGTTCACCGCCGCCGCCAACACCGCAGGCCCCACCGCGACCACCGCCACCGATGCCGCCCACGGCGCCGCCGTCACCACCGCCGTGCTGGCCTGTCTGACCCTTGCCGCCGCCGTCATCACCGCCCTCCCCGACCGACAACCACCCGACAAAGCAACCCTTGTCACCTTCCACGGGACAGGAGCACCGTGAACATCCTGGGTCTCATGCTCCTGGTCCTGGGTCTCACACTGATCGCCGTGGGCGCCGTGATCGCCGCCGTCGGCGCCACCGGACGCCCATCGGGCGGCCGGAGAGACAGGCACTGAAGGCAGCCGATCGCCACACCGTCCGCTGCCCACCGGCAATGCGGCGCCGAAATGTCTGACGTATCACCAGTAGTGCCTTCGGTCGTACCGACCACTTCCCCCGGCGGTAGGCTTTTTCTGTTCATCTCCCGAGTGATTCACGGTGGGAGGGATTCACGTGCAATCGATCTCGCTCCGAGAAGTCGACGGCGTGCACGTCACCACATTGATGGACAACTCCTCCGACGTCCTGTTACCCGATGAGGGCGGATTGGTGCGCCGCTGGGGATTGAACGGCACCGCCGGGCCGCTGCCCGTCATCCCGGACGGCATGGCCGTCGACGGGCACAGCGTCGACTTCCTCCGCGCCGAACACGGATTCTCCGCGCTGGTGGAACCCACCGTCGACGGCCGCACCAGACGGGTGCTGTTCGACGCCGGCATCACCCCGGACGGACTGATCGGCAACCTGGACCGGCTCGGCATCGCACCCGACACGTTCGAGGCCGTCGTGTTCAGCCACGGCCACTTCGACCACGTCATGGGCATCGACGGGGTCGCCCGCCGGCTGGGCCGCACCAACATGCCGGTCCTGGTCCACCCGGACTTCTGGACCAAACGCCGCCTCGTCGGACCCGACGCCGCGTTCGAACTGCCCACCCCGAGCCGGCAGGCAATGGAAGGCGTTGGATTCGTGATCATCGAGGACCGGCAGCCCTCGTTCCTGCTCGACGGCCAACTGCTGATCACCGGCGAGGTCGACCGGACCACCGACTTCGAGCTGGGAATGCCGCCCGCGCACCAGAAATGGCACGACGGCGGCTGGCACCCCGACCAGGCCGTACACGACGACCAAGCCGTTGTCCTGCACGTCAAGGACAAGGGACTGGTGGTGCTCACCGGCTGCGGCCACTCCGGCATCGTCAACATCGTCCGGCACGCGAAACGGATCACCGGCATCGAGAAGGTGTACGCGGTGCTCGGCGGTTTCCACCTCCGCGAAGGCGACATCATCCCCAAGACCGTGACCGCGCTCACCGCCGAGAACCCGGCCGTGGTGGTGCCCGCCCACTGCACCAGCTGGAAAGCGCAGCAGGCGCTGGCGACCGGCCTGCCCGGGGTGTTCCGGCCCAACGCCGTCGGCAGCTGCTTCCAACTGTAGGAAACCGCAGCACCACCTCTCGCAGGGCCCGCCGCGGGCGCCGACCTCGCTGCTGTGGGGGGCGTGGGGTCGTTGCCATCCGTGGTCGAAAGACCACGCTCTCTCACAAGTCACGGGTTTCACGATGTCTTCACGATCGCCGTCGTAGAGCCTTCATCCCCGCGCCGTTGACTGGGGTCATCCGCCGAACGGGCGGAGCACACGAAAGGCGGCAGGACAATGAGAACCATTCAGAAGGCATTCCTCGCAGGCGGTATGGCAGTCCTCCTGGGTGCGGGCCTGGCCGGCACCGCGGTCGCAACAGCGCAAACCCCGACGGCCTCAGCGTCGTCAGCGACCGCGATTGCCGATGACACCCGCACCGCGGACCTGGCCTTCAGCCGCGACGAGGAGCGGATGGCCCGGGACCTGTACACGCTGTTCGGCCAGACCTACGACGCGGCCATCTTCGACCGGATCGCGGCCAGCGAACAGCAGCACTTCGACGCCGTCGGCACTTTGCTGACCAGCTACGCCATCACCGACCCCGCCGCTGGTCAACCGGCGGGGACCTACGCCAACGCTGACGTGCAGAAGCTGTACGACCAGTGGAAGGCGCAGGGTTTGACCTCCGTCCAGGACGCCTACGCGGTCGGTGTCGCGCTCGAGCAGACCGACATCGCCGACCTGCAAGGCATCCTCGCCAGGAATTCCGACGCCGACGTGCAACGGGTGTTCACCCACCTGCTCGCCGCCTCCCAGCATCACCTCGACGCGTTCACGAACGCGGTGAACGGCGGGACCGACGCGGCGTTCTGCGCCGGCACCGGCGCTCGGCTCGGCGCCCGCGACGGCCAGGGCATGGGAATGGGTGATGGCACCGGGATGGGAACCGGGTACCGGATGGGCCACAGCGACAGCTGACCCACGACACGACCTGACGATCGCCCTTCGCCCTGACAGGCGGGGCGATCGTCAGGTTCGCGGGGTAGTCACCCGGCGAGCGGGGTGAGGAGGTCGCGGACCTGGGCGGCGGTGGGGACGCGACCGGAGAGCACGAGTTTCTCGTCGACGACCAGTGCGGGGGTGGCCATCACGCCGTAGCCGGCGATGGTGGGGTAGTCGGTGACCTTCTCGATGGTGGCGTCCATGCCGAGCGCGTCGACGGCCTGCCGGGTGACGCGTTCGAGGTTGACGCAGTTGCTGCAGCCGGGGCCGAGCACCTTGATGATCATGGATGAAGTCCTTTCGGGAGTGGGGTTTTCGGGGTTTCAGGCGAGGATGAGGTTGAACAGGTAGCCGATGATCACGATGCCGGTCGCGGTGACGGCGACGAACGCGGCGAGCAGCGGCGGCTTGAGCACCCGGCGCAGCAGGATCAGCTCGGGCAGGCTGAGCGCGACAACGGCCATCATGAACGCGAGCAGGGTGCCCATCGGCAGGCCCTTGTCGTACAGGGCCTCGACCAGCGGCATGATCCCGGCGGCGTTGGAGTACAGCGGCACTCCGATGGCGACGGCGACCAGCACCCCGAAGGGGTTGCCGGGACCGGCGTAGGTGGTGAAGAAATCGGTGGGCACCCAGCCGTGGATGACCGCGCCGAGACCGATGCCGACCAGCAGGTAGGGCCAGATCTTGCGCAGGATGGTCGCGACTTCCTCCACACCCATCTGGATGCGCTGGTCGAACGTGAGACCGGCGGAGGAGTCGATGACCTGCCCGCCCAGTTTGGTTTCGAACACGAACGGTTCGACCCATTTCTGCACGCCCGAGGCGGCCCAGGACCCACCCGGCGACGATCGCGACGATGAGTCCGGCGCCGATGTAGATGGCGGTGACCTGCCAGCCGAACAGGCTGAACAGCATGCCGATGGCGATCTCGTTGACCATCGGGCTGGCGATCAGGAAGCTCAACGTGACCCCGATCGGCACGCCGGCGGCGACGAACCCGATGAACGCCGGGACGGCGCTGCAGGAGCAGAACGGGGTGATCACCCCGAGGCCGGCGGCCATCACGTTGCCGACGCCTTCGCGTTTGCCGCCGAGCAGGGCGCGGGTCCGTTCGATGCTCATGTAGGACCGCAGCACGGTGACGATGAAGATGATCGCGACCAGCAGCAGCGCGATCTTGATCGTGTCGTACACGAAGAAATGCAGGGTGCCGGTCAACCGGGCATCCGGGTCCATCCCGAACCCGTTGTACAGCAACGCGTCCCACAGCCAACCGTTCACCCAATACACCGTGACCCAGGCCGCGGCCGCGGCCGTCAGGGTGAGGACCTGACCGCGGTGCGGTGGTGGGGATCCGTTCGGCGACGCTCATCACGACACCGGCGCGGCTGTCACGGCGCCGGGCAGGGCGGCGTGCAGCCGATCCAGGGCGTCCGGGGCCAGGGCGTAGTCGATCCACCGGCCTCGGCGGCTCGCGGTGACCAGGCCTGCCTCGCGCAGCACCTTCAGGTGGTAGCTGAGCAGGTTCGCGGCGATCGGAACATGCTGCTTGCAGGTTGCACACACACGACCCGCCGGCGGTCAACTTGTTCAGCAACGTCCACCGGATCGGGTCCGCCGCCACCGCCAACAGCTCGGCGCCCGCCAAGGTTGTCGCACAGTCGGTTGTCACTTCAAGCACCGTTGTATCAGTCACCATTGAATTGTTGGTCGTTTCGGAGCCGCCCCACAGAGTCAAACGTCCCGTCTATCCGCTCGTTCTTCTCACCGACACAGACTGGCAACGGTTGTCCACCGGACTCCAGCCAGATCGAATCTGTGCGGGGTGAGAGCGAGGACGACAAAACCCGGCAGTCACAGTTCTTCTCGCGCGCCGGTGCCGATAAACACCGTAATCGGAGGTGCTCACCCGGGGAGCGCGTTGCGCTACAACTCGATCACGATCAACGGGATCGCCACGGCGTGAGGGGGTCCTCGCAGCTGGCTGCGGGCGGGTAGCCGCAGTGCGACGTTCACCGGGACCGTGGTGCTGACCCCGCCCGCTGGTGTCGTCTGTTCACCGCGTTGTGGGTCACGGTCAGCTGCGGACGTGCTCGGCGGGATGTGACTGCTGAGGTGATCGCAACGGCAGCACCAGGGTGAAGGCGGCGCCGTGCCCGGGCCCTGGCGATGAGGCCGTGACGTCCCCGCCGTGGCCGCGGGCGATCCCGCGGGCGATGGTCAGGCCGATACCGGACCCGGCGGACCGCCGCGGCTGGCCGGGCGCCCGGTAGAACCGTTCGAAGACCCGTTCCACATCCTGCCCGGAAAGGCCCACCCCGGTATCGGTCACCACCACTTCGCCGCCGGCGGCAGTGGGACGTGCGGTGATAGTGACGGCGCCGCCCGCGGGTGTGGCGAGCAACGCGTTGCCCAGCAGGTTGGTCAGCACCTGGGTGATCCGGTCGGGATCGACGTGAACGGGCAGGACGGTGCCGGTGTTGACGGTCAGCGTGACGTGTGCGTCGTGGAATTGCGGGGCGAGCCGGGCGGCCGCGCGGCTCGCGAGGTCGGCCAGGTCCGCGTCGACCGGATGCAGGTCCAGTCCCTGTTCCTGGGCCCGGGACAGGCTGGACAGGTCGTCGGCGAGCCGGTGCAGCCGGCGGAGTTCCTCGCTGAGCGAGGCGAAGATCTCCGGGCTGGGCGCGAAGACGCCGTCGATCATCCCCTCGACGTACCCGTCGAGAGCAGTCAATGGGGTGCGCAACTCGTGGGCGACCTCGCCGAGCAGCCGGGTGCGGCGGGTCTCGGTGTCGGCCAGGGTGTGGGCCAGGGTGTTGACGTCGGTGGCAAGTGCGGCCAGTTCGGGCTCCGACGGGAGTGGGACGCTGACCTCGTACCGGCCGGCGGCGATCTGGGTGGTCGCGGTCCGCACCGCGTCCAGCGGGCGCAGCAACCGGCCGGTGACCAGCCAGGCAACCACGACCGCCGCGGCGATGCTGGCCAACACACCGACGATGAGGGCGGTGTTCAACGCCGACAGGAACGCCTCGTGCACCCCGGCCTGGGTCGCCCCGCCCATCCCCATGCCCTGGCCCATGCCGTTGCCGTTGCCCGCACCGGCGCCGTTCATCATCCCGACCTGCTGATCGAACAGGCGCGGGGCAAGGAGGCGCACGGTCACGTAGGCCACCACGGCGCCGATGACGGCCACCGCAGCGTAGGAGAGGAACAGCCGCAACGGCAGACGCATCCTCATTGTGGGCTGCCGACGAACTTGTATCCCGCGCCGCGCACCGTCGCAATCAGATGCGGGTCACCCGCCTGGTCACCCAACCGCGCCCGCAGGCTCCGGATGTGCACATCGACCACCCGTTCGTCGCCGTAGAAGTCGTAACCCCACACCCGTTCCAGCAGCTGAGACCTGGAGAACACCCGCCCCGGCGCCGCGGCGAGCGCGGCGAGAAGGTCGAACTCCAAACTGGACAGCATCACCGGGACTCCGTTCACCACCACTTCGCGGCCCGCGGTGTCGATCGTCACCCCGGCGAAACGCAGGGTTGCTTCCTCGGCGGTGCGGACGCCACGGTCCCGGCGGAGCACCGCCTTGACCCGAGCAGTGACTTCGCGCGGGCTGAACGGCTTGGTGACGTAATCATCCGCACCGACCCCCAGCCCGAGGAGTTTGTCGACCTCCTCCGCGCGTGCGGTGACCAGGATGACGTAAACATCGCTGAAGGTGCGCAGCTGGCGGAGCACCTCCAGCCCGTCGATTCCCGGCATCATCACGTCCAACAGCACCAGGTCCGGTGGCTGGTCGCGCATCGCGGCCAGCGCCGCGGCACCGTCGGCGGCCTCGGCCACCTCGAAGCCGTCCGCTTGCAGGTATCCGCGCAGCACGGTGCGGATGTGCGGCTCGTCGTCGACGACCAACACCCTTCGCATGGCTCGCTCCCTTGGCCAGCCCCCGATCGTCCGGTTCGAAGCCGAATCCCCGGGGCCGTCTCCCGCGCACCGCTGTCCGGCCGGACTCGGTGGCACCATCACGTGGCTACCGCCCCATCATGCTGCCCATTCCGGCGCCCAGTGGCCCGATTCCGGAACCATGGGAATGGATTGCGGTCAGCATCACGTCGAGATGGCTCTTCATCGTGGCGAGGGCCGCCGCCTTTTGCTCTGCGGTCAACGTGGTGTTGGCGTCCAGGTGACTCGTCATCGCGGCGATCATCGCGTCCTTGAGCCCGGACACCGACTTGCCTTGTGCCGCGGCGACGTCGGCCAGGGACGTACCGCTTCGCAGGTCGGCGCGAAGGTCGGTCAGGCTCAGGCCAAGGTAGTCCGCGGCCGCAGCCATGGCGGAGTTCTCACCGAACGCCATCGCCATCTCCCCGATGTCTCCCATTCCATTCATGCCGCCCATGTGACCGTACGGCGGGTCGACGGTCGAGGTGCTCGACGGCGACGGTGACGACTGCGGCGTGCCCGTTGCCGCCACCGCGATGCCCGCGCCGCCCACCAACGCTCCCGTCAGTGCGAGCCCAGCGATCGCCCACGTGACGCCCTTTCGATTCATCTTCATCTCTCGACTTCCTCTCGCGTTCTGGCACCCACCGGTGCCTATTTCCGAGCATGCGGTCATGGCATGAAGCGCGGGCCATTGCGTTCATGAAGATCCGATGAAGGGCCGCCCGCCCGGGCGGGTGACACATCCCATCCGCCCCCGGGGTGCGGCGCTTGCCCAGGACCTTCCAACCAGGCCCCAACTTGGTGTCCCTTGATACCCCCGGGGGTATTTGCTACAGTGGGTTTCGACGCCCTCAGAGCTCCGCATCGATCCGTGTTCACGGCCATGCGGGTTCATTCGGGGTCGTCGGATTCCGACCATCGACTCCCTCGAAAGGGCGAAACCTCATGTGCAGTCCCGCCACCTGCCGCACCTGCGGCAAGGCCAGCTACACCGGATGCGGTCAACACGTCGAGCAGGTGCTGTCCGGTGTGCCGCAGCAGCAGCGTTGCAGCTGCCCACCGAACGCCCGTTCCACCGGCGGCGGATCGATGCTGTCGCGACTGTTCGGTCGCTGACCGGGCCACCACTCCCACCGGCGTGAGAACGCCTCGCCGGAGCCTCAACCACCACCGTTGAATCGCGGCCTGTCCCGACATCTGGAGTCTGTTGTGTATTTCGCTCAGCACTATCTCGACTGCCTGTCCCAGGCGTCGTACCTGATCGGTGACGAAAACACCGGCGAGGCAGTGGTTGTCGACCCGCGCCGCGACATCGCCGAGTACCTCTCTGATGCGGCCGATCACGGCCTGCGCATCGTCGGGGTCATCAACACCCACTTCCACGCCGATTTCCTCTCCGGGCACCTGGAATTGGCCCGGGCCACCGGGGCGTGGATCGGCTACGGACCGGGCGCCGAGGCCGAATTTCAGATCCGGTCACTGGCGGACGGCGAACGGATCACCCTGGGCGAGGTCACCCTGGAGATCATGCACACCCCGGGTCACACACCGGAATCGATCAGCGTCCTGGTGTACGAGCATCCCGACGACGAGATCGCCTACGCCGTCCTCACCGGCGACGCCCTGTTCATCGGCGACGTCGGGCGACCCGACCTGCTCGCCTCCATCGGCGTCACTGCCGACGAACTCGGCCATCAGTTGTACGACTCCATCCAACGCAAGCTGATGGGCCTGCCAGATGCCGTCCGCGTCTTCCCCGCGCACGGCGCCGGCTCAGCATGCGGGAAGAACCTGTCCACCGAGAAGCAATCCACCATCGGCGAGCAACGCCTGTTCAATTACGCCTGCCAGCCGATGAGCGAGCCGGACTTCGTCGCCCTGGTCACCGCCGGACAGCCGCCGGCCCCGGACTACTTCGTCTACGACGCCGTTCTCAACCGGAAAGACCGCGCGGTGTACGACGCCGACCAACCGCTCACCGCACTCGACACCGCCGCAATGCTCACCGCGATCGCCGCCGGCGCCGTGGTGGTCGACGCCCGGGACGCCCAGGACTTCGCCGCCGGCCACCTGGCCGGCGCCCTGAACGTGCCCGCGGACGGCAGATTCGCCGAAACCGCCGGCATGGTCCTGCAACCGGCCGACAACGTGGTCGTGATGGCCCCGGACGGCGGAGCCGCAGGAAGTCGCTGTCCGCCTGGCCCGCATCGGCTTCGACCGCGTCGTCGGCTACCTGCCCGACGTTGAAGCCTTCCTCATCGCCCATCCGGAGCTCACCCACCGAGCCAGCCGCCTCACCCCGCGCCAACTCGCCCAGGCGTCGACGTCCCCGAAGCCACCCGTAGTGGTCGACGTCCGCAACGGCGCCGAACGCGACGCCGGGTTCATCCCCGGATCCCTGAGCATCCCGCTGGCCCAACTCCACCAACGCATCCACGAAATCCCCACCGACCGGCCGGTCGTCACCTACTGCGCGGGCGGTTGGCGCTCCAGCGTCGCCGCCAGCATGCTGCGCCGCCAGGGCAACCCTGACGTCTCGGACCTGCTCGGTGGGTTCGCCGCCTGGACCGCAATGCACCAGCCAGCGAACGCCTGACCTGGCATCACTTGTCCGAGTCGGTCGAGCCGGGGTCCGACTGGGTCTATGCGGTGGCATCCACGACACAGCGATCCTCGACCGATCGTGACGGTGTGTCCCAGAAACGGCAACAATGGTTGTCCCGGCCACGGTTGACCGGCCACTCTGAACGACATGAACGACAACGACATCCACCGGGAACGGTACGACGTGGTGGTGGTCGGCGGCGGCGCTGCCGGCCTGTCGGCAGCCTTGGTGCTGTCCCGAGCCAGGCGCAGGGTGGCGGTGGTGGACGCCGGGGCGCCGCGCAATGCGCCCGCAGCACACATGCAGGGGTACCTGTCCCGGGACGGCATGCCACCGGGAGATCTGCTGGCCGCGGGGCGCGCCGAGGTGCAGGGCTACGGAGGCCGACTGATCGCCGACACGGTGGCCGGCGTCGATCGGGCCGGCGGCTCAGGTTTACGGGTCCTGCTGTCCAACGGTCCGCAGGTGACGGCTCGTCGGCTCATCGTGGCCACGGGACTGCGTGATGAACTTCCCGACGTTCCCGGTGTCCGTGAGCGTTGGGGCCGGGACCTCTTGCATTGCCCGTACTGCCACGGCTATGAGGTCCGCGACCTGCAACTCGGTGTCCTGGGCGGGACACCCGACGCCGTTCAGCACGCACTGTTGGTGCGCCAATGGTCGCCGGACGTCATCTACTTCCCGCACACCGACACGCTCACCGCGGACGACCGGGAGCAACTCGACGCCCGAGGGATCGGCATCGTCGAGGGCAATGTCGCGCGGCTCGTCGTTGACGATGACCACCTCCGCGGAATCGAACTCGACAATGGCGACATTGTCCACCGGGCAGCGGTTTTCGTCCGTCCGCGGCTCGTCCCGAACACCGATCTGCTGGCCGGTGTGGGATGCGCGGTCGACGACAACGGCTGGGTCAAGGTCGATCCCTCCGGGCGCACCAGCGTGCCGGACGTGTGGGTCGCCGGGAACGCGGCGAATCCCCGCGCCCAGGTCATCACCGCCGCCGGCGAGGGATCCTCGGTCGCCATCGCCGTCAACGCGGACCTCGTCGTAGAAGACGTTCAACAGGCGGTAGCCGCATCCCGCAGCGATCGGAGGTCATCTTGAGCCTTGGTGCCCGTCACACCACGGCTGGCTGACGTTTGGCTGCGTGCTCTACCCTCGGGCGCATCCGCACCGCGATCACTCCTGACGGGAGATGCCTTGGCAAACCCGCTGGTCGAGACCAAGCTCTACCAGCCCAGGCTTCGACAGAATGTGGTCGCCCGTCCTCGGCTGAGCGGGCGGTTGAGCGGTCGGTCCGATGCCCGGCTGACGTTGATCTCGGCCCCCGCCGGCTTCGGCAAGACGACGGTCCTCACCGCATGGCTCTCCGCCGCGCCCACGGACAACCGAGCGGTGGCCTGGCTCTCGCTCGAGGAGAGCGACCGGCAACCCGGCACGTTCTGGACCTATGTGATCACCGCCCTGCAGAACGCAGTGCCGGGCGCCGGGGCCAGTGTGCTGCCGCTGCTGCAGTCCGCGCAGCCACCGATCGAGGCCGTCCTCGCCGCGGTGCTCAACGAACTCTCGGCCGTGCCGTACGACGTCGACCTGGTGCTCGACGACTACCACCTCGTCGACGGGCCGGACATCAGTGTCGGCATGGTGTTCCTCCTGGAGCACCTCCCGCCACACGTTCATGTGGTGATCAGCACCCGCGCCGACCCGGTCCTGCCGTTGGCTCGGCTGCGGGCCCGCGGTGAGCTGGTCGAGGTCCGCTCCGGCGACCTGCGTTTCACCCCCGACGAGGTGGCGGCCTACCTCAACGACGTCATCGGGTTGGGCCTGTCCGCGAAACACATTGCCGCATTGGAGGGACGGACCGAAGGGTGGATCGCTGCGCTGCAACTGGCAGCGCTCTCGATGCAGGGACGGGACGACATTGGCGGCTTCATCGCCGGTTTCGCCGGCGACGACCGGTACATCGTGGACTACCTGGTCGAAGAGGTTCTCGAGCGTCAAACCGATCAGGTCCGTGCCTTCCTGCTGCGCACCTGTTTGCTCGACCGGTTGAGCGGCCCGCTGTGCGATGCGGTGACTGGTGAGCCCGGCGGTAGGGCGACCCTGGAGGCACTGGACCGCGCCAACCTCTTCGTGGTCCCGCTGGACAACAACCGTCACTGGTACCGCTATCACCACCTTTTCGCGGACATGTTGCAGGCACACCTCCAGGATGAGCGGCCCGACGAGATCGCTGACCTGCATCGCCGAGCCAGCCAGTGGTACGACCAGGACGGACAACCGTTGCCGGCTGTCCGTCACGCGCTCGCCGCCGGGGACGCCGGGCGGGCGGCGGACCTGGTCGAGCTGGCGATCCCGGCGTTGCAGCGGAACAGGCAGGAGGCCACGATCCGCGGCTGGCTCGACGTCATCCCCGACGAGGTCGTCCGGATGCGGCCAGTGCTCGCGGTCGGCCTGGTCGGGGCGTTGATGGCCGGCAACGAGTTCGAGGGAGTCGAGGAACGTCTGCGGGATGCCGAGCGGTGGCTGGAGCCGGCCACCGGCGACCGCGGGAGGCCGGACGTGCGTTCGGCGGGAATGGTCGTCGTCGACGAGAAGCAGCTCTCCCGCCTTCCCGGGACGATCGAGATGTATTGGGCTGCGCTGGCGTTGATCGGAGGTGACCCACCCGCCACCCTGCGGCATGCTGAGCTGGCGATCGACCGCGCGGCCGACGAGGACCACCTCACCCGGGCCGGGGCCTCGGCCCTGCTGGGGCTGGCGTCCTGGGGCGGCGGAGATCTCGAGGCTGCGCATCGCGCGTATTCCGCCTGTGTCGACGGACTGCTCAGGACCGGGCACATCTCGGATGTCCTGGGATGTTCGATCGCGTTGGCAGATATCCGGACCACGCAGGGTCGCTTGGGCGATGCGCTGCGCACGTTTGAACACGGGGTGCAGCTCGCCGGCCGCGAAGCCGGAACGGTGCTCCGCGGAACGGCCGACATGTATGTGGGGATGAGCCAGATCGCCTGCGAGCGTGGCGATCTGACGACCGCCGCCCGACACCTGCAACGCAGTCAGGACCTTGGCGAGCACACCGGGCTGCCGCAGAATCCGTACCGGTGGCGGGTCGCGATGGCCCGCATCCGAGAAGTCCAGGGCGATCTCGCCGGCGCACTCAGCCTGCTCGACGAAGCGCAGCGCGTGTACCTGGGCGACTTCTCCCCGAATGTGCGGCCCGTCCCGGCGCTGCGGGCACGGGTGCTGGCCGCGCAGGGCAAGGTCGGAGAGGCACTCGGCTGGGCCCGGGAGCAGGGCCTGTCCGTGGACGACAACCTCACGTACATCAGGGAATTCGACCACATCACCCTCGCCAGGGTGCTCCTGGCGCACTACGCGACCGACAGCGACAGGGATTCACTGCACGGTGCCACCGGCCTGCTGCAGGAGCTGCTGTCGGCCGCCGACGCGGGCGGCAGAACGGGCAGCGTCATCGAGATCCTGGTGCTACAGGCGATAGCCCACCACGCCGGGGGTGACATCCCTGGCGCATTGGCGCCGCTGGAGCGGGCGCTCACCCTGGCCGAGCCGGAAGGCTATGTCCGGGTGTTCGTCGGTGAGGGACCACCGATGGCGCCCCTGCTCATCGCGGCCGCCACGCAGCACCCCGGGTCGGACTATCTCCGTCGACTCCTGGCCGCCTGCGCCGATGACAGGGACGCCGAGACGACGGGGACCACCCGCGACGACCCCCGCCGCGGCCCGGGTCTCGTCGATGCGCTGAGCGAACGCGAGCTGGATGTGCTGCGACTGTTAGCCACCGACCTGGACGGGCCCGACATCGCCCGACAGCTCTTCGTCTCCGTGAACACCATGCGCACCCACACCAAGGGCATCTACGCCAAGCTCGGCGTGAACAACCGACGGGCAGCCATCCGCCGCGCCGAGGAACTCGACCTGCTCTCCCGCACCCGCGACCGCTGATCGCCCGGCGCAAAGATCGCTTCCTGACGACATCGCAATCGGCGGGTCACCACCTCAATCACCAACCTTGGTGATGTCGACTCACCACGCCTGCTCCTACCGTTCACATATGCAAGAACGGCCGGAGCGTTATCCGGGCAGGCGACCAACGAAGGGGCCGCGATGGGCCAGACATCTACCGCCGACGGGGCCGGACGGTACGAAATCCGCGTCAAGGGGCACCTCGAGAACCGCTGGGCCACCTGGTTCGACGGGATGACCCTCACCACCAACCGCGATGGCACCACCACCCTGGACGGCATCTTCGTCGACCAGTCCGCCCTGCACGGCCTGCTGCAGACGGTACGCGACGCAGGCCTGCCGCTGGTCTCGGTCGCCAGGATCGAACCCGACCAACCGGGTACCGCGCAGTAGTAATTCCGTTTGCCCACGACGGAGCAGGCCGACCCGCCAGCCCCGCTGCTTCCGCAATCCAGAAAAGGAGAACACCATGTCAAGCACCGTTCACATCGGCACAACCGCAGCACCGCAACGTGTTCCGATGACCTCATTGAGGAAGACCGCGCTGGTCGGGGGCGGGCTGTACCTACTGACCTTTGTCAGCTCGATCCCAGCAGTCTTCCTCCTGGCCCCCGTGCTGGACGATCCGGACTACATCATCGGCACCGGCGCCAACACCCAGGTCATCCTCGGCTGCCTGCTCGATCTCATCAACGCCTTCGCCTGCATCGGCACTGCCGTCGCGCTGTACCCGATCGTCAGACGGCAAAACGACAGTGTCGCCCTGGGTTTCGTCACCTCCCGCGTCATGGAGGCCGCGATCATCGTCATCGGTGTCGTCAGCCTGCTGTCGATCGTCACCCTGCGACAGGACGTGGCCGGAACCGCAGGCGCTGATGCGGCCTCGCTCGTCACCACCGGCCAGTCTCTGGTGGCGACCCGTGACTGGACGTTCCTGCTCGGACCGGACCTCATGGCCGGCATCAACGCACTGTTGCTCGGCTCCCTGATGTACCGATCCCGCCTCGTTCCGCGCGTCATTCCCCTGATGGGACTCATCGGAGGTCCCCTGTTGATCACTGCCTCCATCGCCATCATGTTCGGCGCCCCATCCCAGGCCCTGGCCGTCGCGGTCCCGGTCGCGCTGTGGGAGTTCTCGCTCGGCGTCTACCTCGTCGTCAAAGGCTTCAGGCCCTGCCGTATCACCTCTGAAATGACCGCAGCCACCGCCACACCCGCCAGCGCCTAGCGCCGGTTCACGCCACCGTCACCACGAACCGAACCGCCACCCCATCTCACCCGACGTTGTCCCGCCGGCAATGCGGCAGCCGATGCCCGGCCCACCGCGGTGCGGACGACCAGCTCTCAGGATTCCGTCATCAGCACGACACCCGATGCCCGGGTACAGAATCTCAGCAGGCGCTACGGCCGGGGTGCTCCGGGCAAAGGGCGCCTATTCGACGGCAGGGCGACGTGGCTCCGGGCACATCAACTTGCCAGGAGGTCCGGTCGGTGACGGCGTACCCGGTCTCGGTGCGCCACCTGATCCAGGATGATCGTCGGGGTCTCGCCGACGATCGCGTTGTGGCTGCGATGCCAGAACAGGTACCTGGCGCTCAGGTTGAGCATCGTGGCGAGCCGATTGCGGTTGCCCAGCAACGAGAACACATGAACGGCGATCCAGATGACCCAGGCGACGGCGCCCGTCAGCCGGGGCAATCCTTTGATCTGCGCCACCGCCGAGTTCCGTCCGATCGTCGCGAGTGTGCCCTTGTCGTGGTACCCGAACGCCGTGACATGCCTGCCCGTCAGCACCGCCTTCAATTGCGCGGCGACGTAGGTGCCGCCCTGCCGCGCGGGCTGGGCGAGCTGGGGCAACGCCCGGTCGCCGGCCTCGACGGCGATGTCGCCGACCGCGAACACCCCGGCCAGACCGTCGACGCGCAAATGATCATCGACGGTGATGCGTCCGCCCCGGCCCTGCGGGACGTTCCACTGCGCGACCTGGTCGTGGACCCGGACACCGCTGGCCCAGACGACGATGTCGGCGGCCAGGAAGACCTGATCCGCGATGATCACGCCATCGGGGCGCACCTGCTCCACTGGCGTATCGAGCCGCAGGTCCACGCCACGCCTCTGCAATGACCGACGGGCATACTCGCGCAGCCTCGGATGGAACGGCGCCAGCAGGAACGGTTGCCGCTCGACAAGGGTGATGTGCACACGTGCCGGTGTGAGCTCCGGATAGGTGACGTGTAGGTCGTTGTCACGAAGCTCGGTCAATGCGCCGGCCATCTCGACCCCGGTGGCGCCACCGCCGACCACGACGATCCGCAAGTCACGATCCCGACCGTTGACCGCGGCCTCTTCGAGTACGGCGAACACCCTGTCCCGCAACGCAAGTGCCTGCGTCCGACGGTAGAGCGGCATCGAGTACTCCGGCGCCCCGGGCACGCCGAAGAAGTTGGCCGTCACCCCCGCCGAGATGATCAGGTAGTCGTACCCGATCGATTGGCCGCCGTCGAGGACGACTGTCCTGTTGGCGTGGTCCATGCTCACCACCGTGCCCTTGACGAAGCGCACATTTTCCTGATGTGTGCGGATGGACCGCAGGAACCAGGTGATATCACCGGGATTCAGCGTCGCGGTTGCCACCTGGTACAGCAACGGCTGGAACGTGTTGTAGGTGTGACGATCGATGAGCGTCACGTCCACGTCCACGCCCCGCAGCCCGTGTACCGCGGCCAGGCCGGCAAACCCGCCACCGACAACAACAACATGCGGACGGCCCCGTCCCTTGGGGGAGAAATCAGCCATGCCTGCCCGAGTTTGCGTGTCCCGGCCGGTGGCGCGTGATGCGCGACGACCACGTCCCCGTCGCGCGAGCCGGGCAGTGAGCTCCCCGGTGTCCCTGCGGGCCAGGTGACCAAGGGATGGGGCCGCGACCATGCGTTCCGGAACGCCCCTGGTGGAGGTCCGCGAGGTGGTGTCGTCGTCGGGCTGCGCGATCTCCGACTGCCCTTTCACTGCATCGATTTCGGCGACCGGGTTGGGAACGTCGGCACCCTCGCGGGTGAGCCGGGTCTGCGTCCTGGTCATGGTGAGTTCTCCTTTGGGGGGTTGGGTGGTTCATGACGACGCTGCGAGACGCTAGACAGCCCGCCTTCCCCTGACCTTCCGCACCGGAGCCAAGGCGAGAGACAGCCAGGGAAGGGATGCGGAAGGCCGCGGCCCGATTCTCGCTTGTCCTGGAATCCGCCCGGGGCGGACCGCACTTGGATCGGTTTCTGGTTTTGCCCGTTCACGGTGACGACAGTCCGTCCGCGACCTTCTTCGAACCTTCCCGTTATCGCCCGGCCCTGCCGTCGGCGCGGAAGGTCCGGGGATGCCTCGGTGCCTAAGGTCTCGCAGCGTCCGCCATGGACAACCCAACCTCAGAAGGAGAACTCGCCATGACCAGTACGCAAACGAGGCCCGGCAACGGTGTCGATATCCCCAGAATTTCCGCCGAGCGATCACACTGGACGTTGGTGGCGGTGGCCCTTGCCACCTTCATGACCTACCTGGACAACAACATCGTCAACGTGGCGATCCCGGTCATCGAACGCGATCTCCACCTGACCACTCCGGGCTGGAATGGGTGGTGAGCTCGTACATCCTGGTATTCGCCAGCCTGCTGCTGGCCGGTGGCCGGCTCGCCGACGTCTGGGGCCGCAAGCGGCTGTTCCTGATCGGCTTGTCGGTGTTCACGGCTGCCTCGCTCGCGGCGGGGTTGGCCGGGAACGTCGACGTCCTGGTGATCAGCCGTGCGGTGCAGGGACTCGGCGCGGCACTGGTCACACCGACCACGCTGGCGATCATCTCGGCCACCTTCACCAACCCGCGGCAACGGGCGGTCGCGGTCGGGATCTGGAGCGGTGTCGGTGCGCTCGCCCTCGCGGTGGGTCCGCTGCTGGGCGGCGTGCTCAGCCAGTACCTCAGCTGGGGCTGGATCTTCTTCGTCAACGTGCCGGTCGGCCTGGCGACGATGGCTCTGGGTGCCGCCGCGATTCGCGAATCCCGCGAGGGCGCCGGACCCGATCGGCTCGACCTGCCCGGGGTGATCACCTCGGCCGGCGCGCTGTTCGCGCTGACGTTCGCGCTGATCGAGGGGCACGACCGGGGCTGGACCTCCACGGTGATCCTGTCCAGCTTCGCCGTCGCCGCCGTCCTTGGCGTGGTCTTCGTGCGGCTGGAACTGAGGGTAAACCAGCCGATGGTGTCCATGTCGCTGTTCCGCGAGCGGGTGTTCTCCGGCGGCCTGATCGCGCTGATGATGTGGGGATTCGGGCTGTTCGGGATCTACTTCTTCACCTCGCTCTATCTGCAGGGGGTGCTGGGCTTCTCGCCCACCAAGGCGGGCGCGGCGTTCGTGCCGATGGCCCTGTTGATGGCGGCCGGCTCGGTCATCTCGGAGCGGGTGTCCCACCGGCTCGGGGCATACCGGGTCGTCGGCGCGGCGATGCTGCTGATGGCGGCGGGCGTCGCCTCGGTCAGCCTGCTCGGCGCGGACGCCGACTTCGCCTCCCTGATGCCCAGTTTCGCGGTGATCGGGATCGGCGGCGGCCTCACCGTGCCGCTCACCTCGAGCGTGCTGGAAGCCATGCCGCGCGAGAGAGGCCGGTGTCGCGTCCGGGATCTTCAACGCCTCCCGAGAGGTGGCCGGGCTGCTGGGCATCACCGTCATCGGCGCGGTGCTGACCGCGCGGCAGTCGGTCCTGCTGTCCGCCGGTCAGTCGCCCGTGGACGCCTTCCTGGGTGGGTACCGGGCCGGCCTGTTGCTGGCCGCGGCGTTGGTGGCGTTGGGCGGTGTGGCCGCCTACATCGGTCTGCGGCGACGCACCGTCGGTCGTCATGCATACACGAATCGGCAGGCGACAAAGGTCTTCTCGGTCCCAGGACCGAGGGCGGAAGCAGCGCCGGCAGTGCTGGGTGCCTGATTGCGGTAGCCGAATGATCAACGTCCGCGGCCATCCGGTGTTGCTCGGCAACCCCGGAGGGCCGAACGACGTATGCATCACGGTGGAAGAGCCTCAGCGCGGTGGGGCGCCCTCGCCGTGAACCTGTCGAGCGTCTGCAGGTTCCCGCCGAGGCCCAGCGGAAGGACGGAGCCGCTCAAGCGTTTGCGCCCCGCGCCAAGCGCGCCGCGCGGGACCGCGCGCCGTCCATCGGCTGGCTCGACTCCTCGAACAGCTCGGCGGCCTCGCTGAGCAACCGTGCCCGAATCCTTGCCCCCGGCCCTGGGCGACAAACAGGTGCGCGCGAGTCTTCGAGCAGCGCAGCTGACGATAATGGTCACGCCCACCGACGCGTCCGGTCGCGCGCCGACATCGGTCGGGGTACCCGACGCGTACGGCACCGGTTGGCACGCCGCTCACGAGCCACATGTCACCGCCGGTGACACGGTCACCATCATCGGCGACGGCGCGGTGGGATTGTTGGCCGTGTTCTCGGCCAGGCAATTCCCGCGCCGAGCATGATCCTGATGAGCGCCAGGCCGACGGAGCTCGGCCGTGAAGCGCGACGGTGCTTCCGGTGGCCAGACGCGGGCGGTCTACCGTCCCGCTCGTTGCCGAGCGGATCGATGAGCCGTCCGCTAGTGGTCCGTCTGCGATTTGATCTGGTGGAGGGTTTCGCGGCCTCGGGAGACCTTTTCGATGATGTCGTCCGCGGTGGCCTTCCAGATGAACGGTCGGGGTCGCTGTTCCAGTGCTCGGCCCAGAAGGTGATCGCCTGGGTGAGGTCTGCGACGGAGGTGAACACGCCACGACGGAGTCGTTTGTCGGTCAGTTCCTTGAACCAGCGTTCGACGAGATTGAGCCAGGAACTCGAGGTAGGGATGAAATGCAGGTGCCAGCGGCGGCGGTCCTTGTGCGCCAACCACTTGCGCACCTCGGGGGCCTTGTGGGCGGACAGGTTGTCCAGGATGACGTGCACCGACAGCCCGCGTCGACGGTGGCGTCGATCTGCTTGAAGAAGGCCAGCACGTCGGCGCCGGTGTGGCCCTTACGCAGGTGGGTGTGTACCTGGCCGGTGCCCACGTTCATCGCGGCGAACAGATCGATCGTGCCGTGCCGCTTGTAGTCGTGGGTCATCGTGCCGGCCCGACCCGGTTTCATCGGCAGCGACGGCTGGGTCCGATCCAAAGCCTGACATTGGGTTTTCTCATCGAAGCTGAACACCACCGCCCGCGCCGGCGGTTTGAGGTACACGCCAACAACATCGACCAGCTTCTCCTCGAATCTCGGGTCATTGCTGATCTTGAACGCGTCCACCCGCCACGGCTGCAATTGGTGATCGGCCCAGATCTGCGCGACCGTGTCCTTACCCACGCCGACCTGAGCGGCCAGGGTTCGGGTGGTCCAATGCGTCGCGCCACCGGGAGGCTCGCCGGTCAGGGTCAACTCGACCACCCGCTGCACCGTGTCCGGCGGCAACCAGGACTTCCGCCCGCGACCCTTCGCGATCTCACCGACGCCGTCGATGCCCTTGTCGGTGAACCGCTTCCGCCACCGCCGCACGGCATCCGAGTCCACCCGGGAGCGGCGAGCGATCTCCTCGTTCGCCACCCCATCCGAAGCCCACAACAACGCCTGGGCCTGCACCACCTGACGGTGCGGCAACACCGAGGACGCCGCGATCCGCTGGAGTTCCTGACGCTGGTCATCCGTCACCGACAACGCCGCAGCCACCATCAACCAATTCTATCAAACCACCAGGCTAATTCAGCGACACACCACTAGGCGGGTCCAACTGACAACACGCGTGAACCCAGGTTTGATCTTGAAATGCAGTCGCGATGAGCTGGCTGACCTTGGGCTGTTGCTGCCCCGACTGGACTCGAACCAGTAACCGTCCGATTAACCAAGCAGTCATCCGTGCTGGTACCGGTTTCGACCCCAGAAATACCACATGACCTGCGCCGACACCGATCCGTTGATCACGAAGATGATAGCCGCCGCACGTCGGTGCACATTGTTCTTCATGGGTAAACCATGGGCTGGCCTACCATCAACCCT
>CAVPYD010000042.1:0-187309 GCA_963709895.1 uncultured Actinomycetota bacterium
GGCGTGCGCCAGTTGGTCGGGGCTGGACTCGGTGCTCGGACCCGACCCGGCCGCTGCGGCCGCGAGCGATTGGTGGGCCGCGGCCACGGTGGCATCGGCGGTGAGCCCGAACTCCCGGTAGAGCACTTTGAAATCCGCCGAGGCACCGTAGTGTTCCAACGACACGGGGCGGCCGTGGCTTCCCAGCCACCACCCCAGGGTTGCGCGATGCCGGCTTCGATGGACACCCTGGCGGTCACCGCCGAGGGCAGCACGGATCGATGTACGCCGAGTCCTGCGCCTGGAACCAGTCAAGGCACGGCACGGAGACCACCCGGGTGCCGATGCCCTGGGCCTGCAGGGCCTGTCTGGCGGCTACCGCGATCTGCACCTCGGAGCCGCTGGCCAGCAGGATCACCTGCAGGTCACCGGTGGCGTCGGCCAGCACGTAGACGCCCTTGGCCACGCCTTGCACCGGAGGTGCCCTGCAGCACCGGGACGGCCTGGCGGGTCAGGCACAGCCCGACCGGGCCGGAAAACCAGTCGGCCTGCCGCTCCAGCACCGCCCGCCAGGCGTGCGCGGTCTCGTTGGCGTCAGCGGGGCGCACAACGGACAACCCCGGGATCGCCCGCAGCGCCGCGAGGTGCTCCACCGGCTGGTGGGTGGGGCCGTCCTCGCCCAGACCGATCGAGTCATGCGTCCACACGTAGATCGCCGGGGCACCCATCAGCGCCGCCAACCGAACGGCGCCGCGCATGTAATCGGAGAACTGCAGGAACGTGCCGCCGTAGGGCCGGGTCGGGCCGTGCATCACGATGCCGGTCAGGATCGAGCCCATGGCGTGCTCGCGGATCCCGAAGTGCAGGGTGCGCCCGTACGGGTTGGCGTCCCAGTGCGCGGTCGTCGCGGCCAACGGCCCGAACGAGTCGGCACCGGCCATGGTGGTGTTGTTCGACTCCGCCAGGTCCGCCGAGCCGCCCCACAGCTCGGGCAGCACCGGGGCCAACGCGTTCAACACCTTCCCGGAGGCGGCCCGGGTGGCCACTCCCTTCGGGTCGCTCTCCCAGGTCGGCAACCCGGCGGTCCAGCCGTCGGGCAATTCCCGCGCGGTCAGCCGGTCCAGCAGCGCCTTGCGGTCCGGGTTGGCCGCCGCCCAGGCGTCGAAGTCCTGCTGCCACCGGGCCTTGGCCGCCTGGCCGCGGTCCACCGCCTGCCGGGTGTGCTTGATCACCACGTCGTCGACCTCGAAGCTGGCGTCCGGGTCGAAACCGAGGATCGTCTTGACCGCGGCGACTTCCTCCGCGCCCAGCGCGGCGCCGTGTGCCTTGCCGGTGTTCATCAGCTTCGGCGCCGGGTAGCCGATGATGGTGCGCAGCTCGATGAACGAGGGTTTGTCCGTGACGGCCTTCGCCGCCTCGATCGCCGCCAGGATGCCGACGACGTTCTCCCCGCCGTGCACCTTCTGCACATGCCAGCCGTAGGCCTCGTACCGGGCCGCGACATCCTCGGACAACGCGATGTTGGTGTCGTCCTCGATGGAGATCTCGTTGTGGTCGTAGAAGACGATCAAATTGCCCAACTGCTGGCGCCCGGCGATCGACGACGCCTCGCTGGTCACCCCCTCCTCGATGTCCCCGTCCGAGGCCGCCACATAGATGAAGTGGTCGAACGGCGACTCACCGGGCGCCGCGTCCGGATCGAACAGTCCCCGTTCCCGGCGGGACGCCATCGCCATCCCGACCGCCGAGGCCAGCCCCTGGCCCAGCGGGCCGGTGGTGATCTCCACCCCCTTGGTGTGGTGGTACTCGGGGTGACCCGGGGTCAGCGACCCCCAGGTGCGCAGCGCCTTCAAATCGTCCAGTTCCAGCCCGAACCCGGCCAGGTACAGCTGGATGTACAGGGTCAGCGAGGAATGTCCGCAGGACAGCACGAACCGGTCGCGGCCCACCCAGTGCGGGTCCGCGGGATCGTGCCGCATCACCCGCTGGAACAGCGTGTACGCCAACGG
Source organism: uncultured Actinomycetota bacterium (assembly GCA_963709895.1). Lineage (GTDB taxonomy): Bacteria > Actinomycetota > Actinomycetes > Mycobacteriales > Nakamurellaceae > Nakamurella. The sequence continues at coordinate 1,989 of CAVPYD010000042.1, forward strand.
TGCCAGGCTCATCGCGGTACCCGGGTGACCGTTACCGACCTTCTGCACAGCATCCGCGGCCAACACCCGAGCCGTGTCCACCGCCCTGGAGTCCACATCGGACCAGTCGTCGGGGACAAAGGGCTCGGTCAGAGCGGTCGTATCGGAGGGGCGATGTCAATGAACTGGCCTTTTCTCAGCGGAATGGGCACGGAACTGCCTGGAGGGAAAGCAGTCTGGACGGACGCACGTCCCGGACGCAGTTCGTGCGCGGGTGTTGCCAGGGCTCTGCTGGACGAGATGGTGCAGGCGATGGGCGCCGACCGCGAGCGTTACCCGGGCAGGCATCGTCGACGGCCGGCGCGCAGGCGGGCTGAGAGTGCCGGCGGTGACTGGACCCGGCGGTGGCACGTCAGTCCTTGCTGGTTTTTTCTGCGCCGCGCCGGAACAGTTTGTTGCCCAACCACACCAGCGGGTCGTACTTGCGGTCGACCACGCGTTCCTTCATCGGGATGATGGCGTTGTCGGTGATGTGGATGTGCTCGGGGCAGACCTCGGTGCAGCACTTGGTGATGTTGCACATCCCGATGCCCTGCTCGGCCTGGGCGAATTCCCGCCGATCGGTGCGGGCGTCCAGCGGGTGCATGTCGAGCTCGGCCGCGCGGATGAAGAACCGGGGGCCAGCGAACGCCTCCTTGTTCTCCTCGTGGTCACGCACCACGTGGCACACGTTCTGGCACAGGAAGCATTCGATGCATTTGCGGAATTCCTGGGACCGCTCGACGTCGACCTGCTGCATCCGGTACTCGCCGGGTGCGAGGTCCGGCGGCGGCGCGAAAGCCGGGATCTGCCGGGCTTTCTGGTAATTGAACGACACATCCGTGACGAGGTCGCGGATCACCGGGAACGCCCGCATCGGCGTCACCGTGATGACCTCGTCCTCGGTGAACGTCGACATCCGGGTCATGCACAGCAGCCGGGGCCGGCCGTTGATCTCGGCGCTGCACGACCCGCACTTGCCGGCCTTGCAGTTCCAGCGCACCGCCAGGTCGCCGGCCTGGGTCGCCTGCAGTCGATGGATGACGTCGAGCACGACCTCACCCTCGTTGACCTCGACCGTGTAGTCCTGCAGTCCACCGCCGGTCGCGTCGCCGCGCCACACCCGGAATTGTGCGTTGCGGCTCATGTCGCGCCTCCCGTGGCGGTGGTGTCGGCGGGCAACTCGCCTGCGGTCAGGTACTTCTCCAACTCGCTGCGCTCGAACAGGCCGAGCAGGTCCTCGCGGATCACCGGCGACGGCTCCTCGGTGACGGTGATGCCGGCCGGGCCGGCGCCTGTCCGTTCCCAGGGCCATTGTGCGTCGAGCAGACCAGCAGCTTGCGCCGCCATTCCGCGCTCATGCCCGGATAGTCGTCGCGGGTGTGGCCACCCCGACTTTCCTGTCGTGCCAACGCCGCTCGGGCCACGCACTCGCTGACCAACAGCATGTTGCGCAGGTCGAGCGCGAGATGCCAGCCGGGGTTGAACTGCCGGTGCCCCTCGACACTGACGGCGGGGATGCGAGCCTTCAGCGCATCGATGGCGTCCAGTGCCCGCTGGATCTCGTCCTCCTTGCGGATGATGCCGACCAGGTCGTTCATCACCTGCTGGAGTTCGCGGTGAATCGTGTACGGGTTCTCCCCGATGCCACCGTCGGCGGCCGGCTGGAACGGGGCCAAGGCCTCGGCCGCCGCGACATCCAGTGCCCCGTCCGCAATCTCGGGCACCGCGCTGCCCAGTCCGCGCACGTAGTCGGCGGCGCCGACGCCCGCCCGGCGGCCGAAGACCAGCAGGTCGGACAGCGAGTTGCCGCCCAGCCGGTTCGAGCCGTGCATGCCGCCGGACACCTCGCCGGCCGCGAACAGGCCGGGGACGTTCCGCGCCGCGGCGGTGTCCGGGATCGACCTCGACCCCACCCATCACGTAATGGCAGGTGGGCCCGACCTCCATCGGCTGCTTGGTGATGTCCACGTCCGCGAGCTCGCGGAACTGATGGTGCATGGACGGCAGCTTCTTGATGATCACGTCGGCGGGCAGCCGGGACGACACGTCCAGGAACACCCCGCCGTGCTCGGTGCCACGGCCCGCCTTGACCTCGGAGTTGATGGCCCTGGCCACCTCGTCGCGGGGGAGCAGTTCCGGCGGCCGCAGGTTGTGCTCCGGATCGGAGTACCAGCGGTCGCCCTCCTCCTCGGAGTCGGCGTACTTGGCCCGGAAGATCTCCGGGACGTAGTTGAACATGAATCGTTTGCCCTCGGAGTTGCGCAGCACACCACCGTCGCCGCGCACCGATTCGGTGACCAGGATGCCCTTCACCGACGGTGGCCAGACCATCCCGGTCGGGTGGAACTGGACGAATTCCATGTTGATCAGGGTGGAACCGGCCCGCAGCGCCAGCGCGTGCCCGTCACCGGTGTACTCCCAGGAATTGCTGGTCACCTTGAACGATTTGCCGATACCGCCGGTGGCCAGGATCACCGACGGCGCCCGGAAGACGATGAAGGTGCCGGTCTCCCGGCGGTAGCCGAAGGCGCCGGCGATCGCGCCGGTGGCGTCGGTGAGCAGTTCGGTGATGGTCACCTCGGCGAAAACCCGCAGCCCGGCGTCCTCGTCGGCGAGCGTCTCGTGCGCGACCCCGGCGGCGGCGTCCGCATCGGCCGCGGCCTGTTCCTCGGCCTGGCGCAGCGAGACGATCTTCTGCTGCAGGGTGCGGATCAGCTCCAGGCCGGTGCGGTCGCCCACGTGCGCCAGCCGCGGGTACTCGTGGCCGCCGAAGTTCCGCTGGCTGATCCTGCCGTCCGGGGTGCGGTCGAACAGCGCGCCGTAGGTCTCCAGCTCCCAGACCCGTTGCGGGGCTTCCTGTGCGTGCAGCTCGGCCATCCGCGGGTTGTTGAGAAACTTGCCGCCGCGCATGGTGTCGCGGAAATGCACCTGCCAGCTGTCGTTCGAGTTGACGTTGCCCATCGATGCGGCGATGCCGCCCTCGGCCATCACGGTGTGCGCCTTGCCGAACAACGACTTGCAGATGATGGCGACGCGCAGGCCCTCCTCGCGCGCCGCGATGGCCGCGCGCAGGCCGGCCCCACCGGCCCCGACGATCAGGACGTCGTACCGGTGTTCCTCGTGGTCGGACATGCGGTGAGGGCCTCCAGGGCAGTCAAGAAGAAAGGGCTTCAGAAGAAGCGAACGTCGGTGATCGTGCCGTGCGCCAGCAGGGTGATGTACAGGTCGGTGACGAGCAGCCAACTCAACGACACCCACGCCAGCAACATGTGCCGGCCGTTCAGCTTCGAGATCTGTTGCCACATCCAGTAACGGGCGGGGTGCTTCGAGAAGTGCTTGAGCTTGCCGCCCATGATGTGCCGGCAGGAATGGCAGGAAAGGGTGTACAGCCAGATCAACGCGGCGTTGATCAGCAGAATGACCGTGCCGAGGCCCATGTGGAACCACTGGCCCTGCGGATTCCGGAATCCCAGGATCGCGTCGTAGGTCAGGATGACCCCGAAGATCATCGCGAAGAACCAGAAGTAGCGGTGGATGTTCTGCAGGATCAACGGAAAGCGGGTCTCACCGGTGTAGGCCTTGTGCGGCTCGGCGACCGCGCAGGCCGGCGGGGAGAACCAGAACGCCCGGTAGTAGGCCTTCCGGTAGTAGTAGCAGGTCATCCGGAAGCCCAGCGGGAAGATCAGGATGATCAGCGCCGGGGACAGCGGCCACCAGCTGATCGGCTGCCCGAAGTCGCTCGAACCCGGCACGCAATCGGTGGTCAGGCATGGCGAGTAGAACGGCGAGAGATAGGGCTCGAAGTAGTAGTACGCGCCCTGGAACGCCCGGAACGTCGCATAGACCACGAACACCATCAACCCGAGGAAGGTCGCCAGCGGCGCGAGCCACCACCTGTCCTTCCGGAGAGTGCGTACCCCGACGCGCGCCCGCCCAGGGGCGTTGACCCCGGTCAACGTTTCTTGCCGGTGCGGCCGATGCCGTGGTAGCCGCCGACGCCCTCGTCGTCGGCGTCATCACGCCAGAGCGAGGGATCGTACGGCTCATCGCTGACCTGGTAGACGGTCGGCGGTGCTACCGGCGTGCCACCGGCCGGGATCGCCGGAGCTCCCCAAGTGGCCGGCGACAGCGCCTCGACGTCCGCGACGTCCAGGATCAGCCGCTCGAGGTCGTTCCGGAGCCGGGCGACGACCGGAAGCTCGCCGTGGTTGCGCGCCAACGAGTTGACTCCGGATCGCAGGTCGGCAATGGCGCGCTGCAATGCTTGCAATTCGGCAGATATGGGCATGAGAACCCCTCAGGTCCGGCGGTCTGCGCTTCAGGCTCGGTCCGAGCGTGCCTCGACATTAGCCCGGCGCGGGGTCCCGGGCACCATGAAGGTGGGCGAGTTGTCCGAAGTGGCCGCCCGGACGACCTTTGGCCGTATTCAGTGCTGCTCCATCGGATGGGCACCGGCAGCGTCCGCGCCGTACAGATTCACCGCCGCTGTGGTCCTGGCCAGCGCTGCCGCATCCGCCTTCGCTGAGCTGCAGAGCGACCCCGACGTCAGCGAGCACCAGCGGTGCGGGGGCTTGGCGTCCTGCAGTGACGGGACCCAGGCGACATCGCTGGTCGTCCACCGACCGGCGTCGTCCCGACTGAACGTGACCCGGACCAGCAACCCTTCGCGGGTGGCCTCGATCGGGGTTTCGTGCGCGGCGATGTTGTTGCCGAGGCCGTAGACCACCCACTTGCCGTCGATCTTCTGCAGGGGCTGCACGACGTGCGCATGGTGCCCGTAGACCAGGTCGATGTCCTTGCTGGCCAACAGCTGTCGGGCCACGGACTGTTGGTCGGAGCTGGGCTCGGTCTCGTACTCGGTGCCGGCGTGGATGGCCACCACCACCAGATCCGCGCCGGCGACCTTGGCGGCGTGCGCTTTGGCGATGATCGCGTCGGCGTCGAGGTCATTGACCTGCCAGGGCTGGTCCGGCGGGCCGGTGTTGGAGCCGTAGGCCGCCGAAATGAACCCGACGGTGCCGTGCTCGGTGGTCAGGATGGTCGGGGTCTCGGCGTCGTGCTTGGTGCGGTAGGAGCCGTCGTGGGCCAACCCGGCCGCGTCCAGGTCGTCCAGGGTGCGGTTCAGCCCGGCCGTGCCGTCGTCCAGGGTGTGGTTGCTGGCGGTGCTGCACGCGTCGTAGCCGGTGGCCACCAGACGCCGGCAGCACCTGCGGGGGCACGGAGAACTCGGGCCACCCGGCGAACGGGCCGCCGGCCGGCGCCAGCGGCGTTTCCAGGTGGCAGATGCCTAGGTCGGCCGCTTCGACATACCGACGTTGCCCGGCCAGCATCGGCGTGAAGTCCAGCCCGTGCCCGGCCTCGTGCATCGTGGCGGGCCTGCTCGACCAGCGGTGGATGCAGCAGCACGTCACCGGTGACCGCGATCGACAGGCATTGCACACCCGGGCACGCCGGGTCGTGCCGTGGACGGCTGGTCCGCCGGTCCGCCGGCCGATCCGGGGTCCGCGTCGGAGTTCGGTCCGGCCGCGCCCCCGTCAGGCTGTGCCGCTTGTGCTGACTTGCGCCGACTGTGCTGATTTCGCGGCGTTGATCGCGGTGTCCACCTGGGCGTCAGTTCCACGCCCGGTCCCGCGCAGCCGGTCAGCAGCACCGCGGCCGCAACGGCGGTCAGCACTGCCACCGCCGAGAGCGGCCGTCCGCCTCGGCGAGTCGGGCGGGACGGGGTGGCGGTCGACCCCGGCGCCCGGCGCGTGCGCGTCGGTAGGGGCGGCGGCTGCATCGGCACCGGCATCGCGCCAGTGTGGCCGCAGTGGCGGCGCGATGGTCGGAGGCGGCACTGTTCGAGACGGGGTGTCGCGGTCGTCGCCGTGGGGGTCAGCGCGGTGCGGCGTGTCGCGGTGGGTCGCGGCCGCCGAGTCCACTCCGGTGACGGACAGAGCGTCGTCAGTTGCTGGGGTCCGGTCGGTCCGGTCGGCGGCTCGCGTCAGCGTCCCGGCCGCGAAACGCCCGGCGGACGTCACGGTTGGATAACTGGGAAAGCCGTGGCGGTGGGGCTGACCAGGACGGATCACAGAGAGTAGCGAGCGAACGGGTTCGCCGGGGGCTGTCCGGGCTTGACACCGGGTGGCGCGGCCCAAGGATTGACGGTCGAGGGGTGTGGGAGCGCTTCCATCACGCTTCCACTGTGCGGACAGGGGCCCCTGCCGCAGGATGCGACCAGCCGTTGAACCCACGTGCACCGTTGAACCACCACCGTTGAACCACCACCGTTGAACCACCACCGTTCCACGCCGCTGGTGGGCACCGACGCCGCGGTGCCGAAATCGTCCCGGCGGGAGCTGGACGGCCCCTGCTCGCCATGGCCCGTCGTCCCCGAGTGGTGGGTGAGCGGCATCGACCGGGCGCCGGTATCAACGGAGTCGCGGCATCAACGAGGGGGAGCGGTCACCGAATGGGCAACGCCGGCCGCACCGGGGGCACGGATTTGGACTTTCCCGCGCCTCGCACCGATGCTCTGGTGATGAGGTTCGCCGTGCCGGGTCGGATCCGGCGCCGTCAGGTGGACGCCGGGGCGGGCAGCGCACGCGACCAACGGCAGTCGCCCGGACGGCGGCCACGGGCCCAGATGACCGGCACCCGGGACACCGCGGCCGCTGCAGCCCGCGTTGACGACAGTGCCGGACGGGGGCACTGGAGCGGGCGACGGTGCGCGGGTCGATGACAGGGTCGTCTCCGGTCCCGTCGGGCCACGCGCGCGGTCGGCAGGCGCGTCACCGACCCTGGAAGACGTCGCGGCGGCCGCGGGGGTGTCGCGGTCGACGGCGTCCAGGGCCATCAACGGCGGGGCCAGGGTCAGCCCGGACGCGCTGGCCGCGGTGGAGGCTGCCGTCCTCCGGTTGGGATTCAGTCCGAACCGCGCGGCGCGGACGCTGGTCACCCACCGCGCCGACTCGGTGGCCTTGGTGGTGCCCGAGCCCGACGAGAGGGTGACCGGGGACCCGTTCTTCGCTGCCGCCATTCAGGGCCTCTCGCAAGCGCTCGGCGACACCGACCTGCAACTGGTGCTGCTGATGGCCAGGGTCGGGGATTCGCGCGGAGCGCACGATTCGCTATCTGCGGCTCGGCTACGTGGACGGCGTCGTCGTGGTGTCCCATCACCGTTCGGACGAGATCGAGCGGGCGTTGCTGGCGGCTTCGCTGCCGAGTGTGTTCGTCGGCCGGCCGTGGAACATGCCCGACCGGTTCAGCTACGTCGACACCGACAACGAACGCGGTGCCGAGGTGGCCACCGATCACCTGCTGACCAGGGGGCGACGCCGGATCGGCACCGTCGCCGGGCCTCCTGACATGACGTCCTCGCAGGACCGGCTGTCGGGTTGGCGCACGGCGCTGACCAAGCGCGGACTGCCGGTCGATGCGTTCGAGCACGGCGACTTCACCACCCCAGGCGGATTGGCGGCGACCGAGCGGCTGCTTGACCGGTACCCCGACCTGGATGCGATCTTCGTCGCGTCGGACCTGATGGCCGTCGGTGCTCTCGCCGTGCTGAAGGCGCGAGGGCTGGCTGTGCCGTCCGATGTGGCGATCGTCGGTTATGACGACGCCGCCGTCGCGGCGGCCACCGACCCACCGCTGACCACCGTGGTGAACCCGATCGTCGAGATGGCGCGGACGGCTGGTGTGATCCTGCTGGAGCGAATGGCCGGCGATCCCGGCCCGGTACCGCCGACGATGTTCGCCCCGGAGTTGATCGTCCGTTCGTCGAGCTGAGGAGGCGCCAGGTGCGCGGCGACGGCAACGGCTGGACCTGGTGCGCCCTCGGCCACCGGCACTGGGGCCGGCACGGCGCGGCGGGGCTGCTGCTGCGACGGCGGGACCACCAGTGGTAACGGCTCACCGACGGCGAACGTGCTGTTGCAGCACCGCGCGGCCTGGACCAGTGACGGGGGCACCTGGTCGCTTCCCGGCGGCGCACGCGACAGCCACGAGACGGTGATCCAGGCGGCGCTGCGAGAGGCCAACGAGGAGGCCGGCATCGACCCTGCGGTGATCGTGGTGGTCGGCAGCTGGCTGGACGACCACGGTGGCTGGTCGTACACCACGGTGATCGGTGACGCCGTCGGACCGGTCCGGCTGGTGCCGAACGCGGAGAGCGCGGAGCTGCGATGGGTCGCCGAGCCCGACGTCGCTGCGCTCGCCCTGCATCCCGGGTTCGCCGGCAGTTGGCCGTCGCTGCGATTGGAGTGAACCTCGGTCCTCCCGGCGCTCGGGTGACCCGTCGCCTCGGCTGACCGGCGGATCGGGCGCCACCGCGGACCCGGCGTCCCTGCTGACCCGGCGTTGCTGGTGCTGCGGATTGCGCTGATCAGGGTGCCGGCGGACCGACCCGCGGCCAGCAGTTCATGCACGCTCATGCTTCGATGACCCGGTACCGCCACCGAAGATCATCGCCGGGAAGGGCGCCTGACATGAATCGTCGACGAATCGTCGCCGTCATCGCGAGTTTCGCGATCATCGCGGCCGCTGCCGGCTGCACCTCCTCATCCCCAACTCATCCACCAACTCATCCACCAGCGCGTCGTTGGCCGGCGGGTCATCCGCGGCGGCAACCGCGCCATCGTCCGGCGACTCATCCGCCGGCGCGCCGGTCGCTGTGCCGACACTGACCTGGTCCAGCTGCCCGGCGGCCGAGCAGGGCGGCGCCAGCGTGCAGGGATTCGAGTGCGCGACCGCGGTGGTGCCCATGGATTATGCGCAACCGGGTGGAGACACGTTCTCCCTGGCGGTGATCAAATATCCCGCGCAGGATCAGGCCAATCGGATCGGCACATTGTTCTGGAACCCCGGAGGTCCCAGCGACGCCGGAACCCAATACCTTCCGGTGGCGATCCAGGGATTTCCGGAAAAAGTCAGGAACCGGTTCGACATCGTGAGCTGGGATCCTCGTGGAATGGGCGGTCGAACCACGCCGGTGGTGCAGTGTTTCGACAGTGCCGAGCAGGAGGCAGCATTCAATTCCCAGCAGCAGGGCCCGGCAATCCCCGTTTCGAAGGAAGAATTGGCGGCCTTCACCGCCAACCGGACGGCCTTCAACGAGAAGTGCATTCAGCACAATGGTGACCTGCTCGCGCATGTGTCGACCGCGGACAACGCCCGCGACCTCGACCTGCTGCGCCAGGCCGTCGGCGAGGACCGGATGAACTACTACGGAACCTCGTACGGCACCTTTCTCGGTGCGACGTACGCGAACATGTTCCCGGACCGGGTCCGCGCGGCGGTGCTGGACGGCGCGGTGTTCCCGACGGCCTGGTCGGACGCTGACGGCGACCTGAGCACATTTCTTCGCATTGGTTCCGATATCGGAGCGGTGGCCACGGTGAAGGAATTCATGAATCAGTGCGGCGCGGTCGACGCCGCCAGCTGTGCGTTTTCTGCCGGGTCGCCGGCCGCGACGCAGGACAAATGGGCGCAATTGCTCGAGAAGACCAAGGGCGGCCTGGCATTTCAGGGCGGGACGATCGACGATCGCGCCGTGCAGAGCTACCTGCAGAGTGCCATCTTCATTCTGAAGCCAGTTCCCGGCTTCGACCGTTTCCCCGGTTGGGTCGCGGTCGGCCAATTCCTGGAGGAATTGTGGCAGAGCACGCAGGGGGAGCCGTCCGGCGATCCCGCCGGTACGGCCGATTCCCCATCCACGCCGGCGACCGCCGACGGGTCCGCATCGTCCGGTTCCGGACCGTCGGCCGCCCCATCGACCCCCGCCGCCGGTGCACCCGCGGTCTACACCACCAGCGGCGGACGGCAGCTGTCCGTGGTTTGCGGGGAAAGCCCCAACCCGACGGCGGACGCGGCCTACGCGGCCCAGGCGCTCGAGTCGTACGCCAGAGCGGGGCTGTCCGCCTGGCCGCTCGTGGCGTACTGCGCCGGTTGGACGATCACGGCGGCCGACCCCTATCTCGGGCCCTGGAACACCAAGACCCCCGGCCCGGTGCTGGTGATCGGCAACACCTTCGATCCCGCCACCCCCTTCGCCAGCTCACAGCGCATGGCGGCGGAACTCGCGGACGGACACTTCCTGACCGTCGAGGGTTTCGGGCACACCGAACTGCTCAACCCGAGTCGGTGCGCCCAGGACTACGTGGCTGCGTACCTGATCGACGGAACCGTGCCTGCCGATGGCACCGTCTGCCGGCAGGACGGGTCGCCGTTCTCCTCCTGACGAGATCGGCACCACCGGCGCTGTTTCAATAACCGCACCGACTGGGCATTATCGGGGCAGGAGGACGCCCGTCGGAGAACCCAACAGGGCCGAACCTCTAGGTTGACCAACGGCTCCGTCGACAGTGACGTGAGCAGACGCGACAAAGGAGACCAGATGGCGTCACGCATTGCACGCACGCAGTGGAGCGGTGGGCTCAACGATGGCTCCGGCCAGGTGGAGCTCGTCAGCTCAGGTATCGGGACCTTCGACGTGTCGTTCCCGCGGCGCACCGCCGATACGGCCGGCGGAGTCACCAGCCCCGAGGAACTCATTGCCGCAGCGCATACCTCGTGCTACTGCATGCAGCTCTCCGGTGTGATCGGCAACGCCGGCGGCACCGTCCAGAGTCTGGTCGCCGAGGCGTCCGTCAGCCTGGGACCCGACCCGGCCGGTGGCTTGCGGCTCACCGGAATCGCGCTGACCGTCCGAGGCCAGGTCGACGGGCTGGATGCCGCCGGGTTTGCCGAGGCCGCGCAGACCGCCAAGGAAACCTGCCCGGTGTCCAAGGCTCTCACCGGTGTGGAGATCACCCTGGACGCGTCCCTGGCCTGAGCACGGGAACCCGGCGCGGCTGCTCCGCCGCCGCGCCGGTCCCGCCTGCCCTGGTGATGCTCGGTCCCGTGGAAGTGCGGCGTGGAAGTGCGGTCGACCCGTTGCGGCGGCTATGACGGCGGCGCGCCCGGAAGCGTCCGGTTGGCCCTGCCGGGCTGCTCTTCCGCGGTCGTAATATTGCGGTGTCCAGCTCAGTCCTGGGCGTGAGAAGGAATTGTGCCGCTCTCCAGGGACGAACAGCGCAGGCTCGACGAAATCGAGCGCTCGTTGCTGCTCGACGACCCGAAATTCGCCGCGAAGGTCACGATCGATCGCGTTCGTCGTTCACGCGTGCGGATCGCGGTCGCCCTGCTGGTACTCGGCGCGCTCGTCATCGTTATCGGCCTGATCGTCACGCTGGGAGTTGTCGCCGTCGGCGTGGTGGTCGTGGTGGCCGGCCTGCTGACCGTGGCCGGCTCCGGTGTGCTGCTGATGCGCGCGCTGCAGGGCGTGTCGGGTGGGTGATCTCGGCCACGGTTGCGCGGCTGCGCCGCCAACGGCTGACCCAGGGAAACTGGCTCGGCTGCTGTCATCTCGCTCGTGAGCGCACCGCGGCAGCAGGTGCGCGACGTCGATCAGCCTGCCGCGCGGCTCGATCGCAGGAAAATCTTCGCTCGTTGACCGGTATGGTTGAGACAACTCCAGTTGATCATCCGCCGGCCGGTAAGCGGTGGCGGCCGATACCGACTGAGCCGAATGTGGGGGAATTGCCCGGACACGCCTGGCCGGTGATTTCGCGTTGTCGTGAACCAGACCACAGCAGGTGATCTTCATCCGGCGTCATGCGTCACCATGAAAGCGGCGACCACTGACGTTCGCAGTGCCATTTCCATCAGGGCCAAGCCCGCGAACGAAACGGACTCACCATGACATGAATTCACTGCTGCTGCACGCCACCGATTCCACGCCCGGCACGGCCGGTGCTGTCGACACCGGCGCACTTGTCGGCAACCCCCGCCGCACCCGCGGCCTGGATGCCGCGGTCGTGCGTCCGCGGCAGGCAGCCAGCGACATGCTCGGCAACCCGCGCCGCACCCGTCGCCTGGACGCCGCGGTCTTCGACGCCGCCTGACGAATGTCGCGGCGGAACTTCGTCCCCGCAGCGGTAGGCGGTCACGGGATTCCGGCGTGAGCGAGCGAAGGGCGTGCTGACTCCCAGGAGTCGGCACGCCCTTTCGCTGTCTCAGCCCGCCGGTTCTCAGCCCACCAGCGAGTAGGGGTCAACCGCCTGCGCGCCGTGCGCCTTTGCCACCGCGAGGTTGGTGATCTCGCCGTGGTGCGTGGTGAGGCCGGCCGCCAGCGCGTGGTCGAGCGAGATCGCTTGCTGCCAGCCAAGGTCGGCCACTGCGGACACGTACGGCAGGGTGGCGTTGGTCAGCGCGAAGGTGGACGTCCGCGGCACCGCGCCCGGCATGTTGGCCACGCAGTAGAACAGCGAGTCGTGCACCCGGAAGGTCGGCTCGTCGTGAGTGGTCGGCCGCGAATCCTCGAAGCAGCCGCCCTGGTCGACCGCGATGTCCACCAGCACCGAACCGGGCTTCATCTGCGAAACCAGTTCGTTGGAGACCAGTTTCGGGGCCTTGGCGCCGGGCACCAGCACCGAGCCGATCACCAGGTCGGCCTGGGTCACCTCGTCGGCGATGTTGAACGCGTTCGACGCGATGGTCCGCACCGCGCCATGGAACTGCACGTCGAGCCGCCGCAAGGTGGGCAGTGACAGGTCGAGCACGGTGACGTCCGCGCGCATCCCGACCGCGATCGTGGCAGCATGCGCACCGGCAACCCCGCCACCGAGAATGACCACCTTGCCGTTCGTCACCCCCGGAACTCCGCCGAGCAGCACACCGCGGCCACCCTCGTTGCGCATCAGGTGGTAGGCGCCGACCTGGGGGGCGAGCCGGCCGGCGATTTCGCTCATCGGTGCCAGCAGGGGCAACGACCGGTCGGGCAATTGCACCGTCTCGTAGGCGATCGCGGTCGTTCCCGCCTCGATCAGCCGATCGGTCAGCGTGCGATCAGCCGCCAGGTGCAGGTAGGTGAAGAGCACCAGGTCCTTGCGCAGCCGATGGTATTCCGAAGCCACCGGCTCCTTGACCTTCAGCAGCAACTCGGCGAAATCCCAGACCTCGTCGGCGGTTTGCAGGATGCGGGCGCCGGCCGCGACGAAATCGTCGTCCGGGATGAACGAACCGGCACCTGCGCCTGCCTCGATGACGACGTCGTGTCCCGCGCTGGTCAGCGCGTGGGCGCCCGCGGGCGTGAGCGCAACGCGGTACTCGTGGTTCTTGACTTCGCGGGGAACCCCGACTCGCATGATGAGCCTCCTGACGGCTGCCGGATGATGCGGCGGGCGTCATGGCCGCTCGCTGATCTGCATCAGTATGAACTTTGGAGTGCAAACAGGGAACAACTATGACGATCATTCGCTAGATTGACCTGATGGCTGCGAATCATTCGACCAGTGGCAGCGCCGGGCGCCGACCGCCGCAGGAAGTTCGGCAAACCGGCGATCCCGTCAGTCCCGGCAGTCCCGGCGGGCCGAGCGCTCCCGGCCGGCCGAGCGCCCCAGGCCGGCCGGCCGGTCCCGGCGCCGGCCGGCCCGTTCTCGATCCGGTGGACCACAAGATCCTGGCGGCGCTCGTCCGGGATGCGCGGATCCCGAACAATGCGCTGGCCGCGGAGGTCGGTATCGCGCCGTCGACCTGCCTTGGCCGGGTGCGCGCGTTGCGGGAGGCGGGGGTGATCCGCGGCTATCACGCCGAGCTGGATCCCGAGGCGGTCGGCCTGCCGCTGCAGGCGATGATCGCGGTGCGGCTGCGCGCCGGTGCGCGTGACCGGATGCGGCTGTTCACCGAACGCATGCGGACCCGCCCCGAGGTGCGGCACATCTACTTCCTGGCCGGCGCCGACGACTTCCTGCTGGACGTGGCGACGTCCGACGCCGCTGCGCTGCGCACCTTCGTCGTCGACGAACTCTCCGCCCATCCCGAGGTCGGGCTCACCGAGACCAACCTGATCTTCGAGCACGTCCGCGGGCAGGCGGGGTAGGCCGGCAGGGCCATCACCGGACCCGGTCGGCTCCGGCAGGCAGCGGCGGCGAGGCCGCCCTGACCGCTGGGACGGCGGATCGATCACGCGGAGCCATCGATCTTCCACGGAGCGTTCGCACCCGGCTGGGTCCGACTTGCCGGGTGCCCTAGCATTTCGCGCATGAGTAGCGACGGACTGCAGCGTGCCCGAGAGCTGATGGCGGCGGACGGGATCCACCCGCGCGCGATTGCGGTGTTCTCCCATTCCTACGAGGTGCTCGCCTCGGGCGAGACCGGTTTGCTGGCCGAGCCCGATCTGGAGCCCATCGACGAACTTCCCAGGCTGGCCGATCTGGACACCGACCCGCAGGCGGCCAGGGACGCCATCGCCGCGACCGCGGTGGTCAAGCTGAACGGCGGGCTCGGCACCTCGATGGGCATGGACAAGGCGAAGTCGCTGCTGGAGGTTCGGCCGGGGCGCACGTTCCTGGACATCATCGCCGAGCAGATCCTGGCGCTGCGTTCCGAGTTCGGGGTGCGGCTCCCGGTGGTGTTCATGAACAGCTTCCGCACGTCGGACGACACCTTGAAGGCACTCTCGGCGTACCCCGGTCTGTCGTCCGACGGCCTGCCGCTCGAGTTCCTGCAGAACCGTGAGCCGAAGCTCCGCTCGGACGACCTCACCCCGGTGAGCTGGCCGGCCGATCCGACGCTGGAGTGGTGCCCGCCGGGTCACGGCGACATCTACACCGCCCTGGACGGCTCCGGCCTGCTGCGCAGCCTCATCGATCAGGGGTACAAGTACCTGTTCGTCTCCAACGCCGACAACCTCGGTGCCCGGCCGGATCCGCGGCTGGCGGCCTGGTTCGCGGCGTCCGGCAGTCCTTTCGCCGCCGAGTTCTGCCGCCGCACCGCCGCCGACCGCAAGGGCGGTCACCTGGCCCGACGGCGCAGCGACGGGCAGCTCGTCCTGCGGGAATCCGCGCAGACCAGGCCGGAGGACGAGGACGCGTTCGGTGACATCGCGCGGCACAAGTTCTTCAACACCAACAACCTCTGGCTCGATCTGCAGGCGCTGGATACGGTGCTGCAGGCCAATGACGGCGTGCTCGGGCTGCCGATCATCCGCAACGTCAAGACCGTCGACCCCGGCGATCCCTCCAGCCCTGAGGTGATCCAGATCGAGACCGCGATGGGTGCGGCGATCGGGGTGTTCGAGGGCGCCGGCGCCATCGAGGTCGACCGGTCCCGGTTCCTCCCGGTGAAGGCGACCAGCGACCTGCTGGTGCTCCGGTCCGATGCCTACGAACTGGCCGACGGGGCGCAGGTCCGGCTCGTCGCCGAGCGCACGGCCGCCCCGCTGGTCGACCTGGACAAGCCGTACAAGCTGGTCAACGACTTCGAGGCCCGCTTTCCGCACGGGGCGCCGTCGCTGGTCGGCTGTGACCAGCTGACCGTCAAGGGCGACTGGACGTTCGGACGGGACGTCCGGGTGGTGGGCGTCGCCGCGGTGTCCGCGGAAGGGTCACCGGGCACCATCGCCGACGGGTCGGTGCTGGGCGGCGGCTGAGGCGGC
Source organism: uncultured Actinomycetota bacterium (assembly GCA_963709895.1). Lineage (GTDB taxonomy): Bacteria > Actinomycetota > Actinomycetes > Mycobacteriales > Nakamurellaceae > Nakamurella. The sequence goes on from CAVPYD010000042.1 coordinate 17,467, forward strand.
GGCTGAGGTGTCGGCTGAGGTGTCAGCACCGCGAGTGCCGTGCTGCCCAGGCCTCGCCCGGACGTGAACGAGGGGGCCCGCCGAAGCGGACCCCCTCGGGTGTGTGGACCAGCCGCAGGATCAGGCTGACTGGTACTTGGTGAACAGTGTTGCCTCTGCCGTTCCGAAGTACGGGCCCTCCATGTACTCGGCCCCATACGGTTTGTGGCTGTTGACCGAGTTGACGTAGCCCAACCATTGCGCGTTGACACCGGTGAGCCACGGACCACCGCTGGCTCCGCCGGTCATCCGGCAGGGCAGCCAGATCTTGGTTCGGGACGCGCTGGGCGAGTCCTTGCCCTGGCAATAGATCAGGTCGAGGCCGTTGTAGGTGTTCTGGTACGGCGGGAACCGCGGGTCGGGCGCCGGGTATCCCATGGCGGTGCGGGTCTGGTTCACCGGTTGGTTGAAGTTGATGCCCTGACCGCCGACCACGTTGACCAGGTACCCGGCCGTCCCGACACGGGCGGGGGCTATTCGGCGGGCGTGCCGCCGGCCAGCGAGATCAGCCGCGCCGCCTTGAGTTCCGTTTCCTCCCATTCGGCCTGCGGGTCCGAGGAATAGGTGATGCCGGCGCCCGTCCCGAAGTTCAGCAGCCGGTTCCCGTCAGCGGTCCGCGAGGTGAAGAAGGTGCGGATCCCGACGGCCAATTGCGCGGTGCCGGAGTCGGCATCGACGTACCCGATCGCCCCGCAGTACGGGCCGCGTGGTACCGGCTCGAGTTCCGAGATCACCTGCTGGGCGCGGATTTTCGGTGCACCGGTGACGGATCCGGGAGGGAAGGTCGCGGCCAGGATCTCGGTCCAGCCCACCCCGTCCGCGAGCCGCGCCTGCACCGTGGACACCAGGTGCGCGAGGCCTGGGTGCTCCTCGCGTTCCAGCAGACCGGTGACCACCACCGAACCGGGCCGGCCGATCCGCCCGAGATCGTTGCGGACCAGGTCGGTGATCATGATGTTCTCCGGAAAGTCCTTGTCCGCGAACGGTTCCGACGGCCGGGTGGTGCCCTTGATGGGGGAAGAGGTGAGTACCTCACGATCGCGGCGCAGGAACAGCTCGGGTGAGGCGGTGACGACCCACTTGTCACCGAGGTCGAGCACGCCTTGGAACGGCGCCGGGTTACCCGCGGCCAGCAGGGTGGCCAGCGCCAACGGTTCGGCCGCCGCCGGCAGCGGAGCGCTGAGCAGCCGGCAGAGATTCACCTGGTAGACGTCACCGGCCTCGATGTGCTCGCGGATGCGGGCCACGCCGCGCAGGTAGCCGTCGCGGTCCAGCGAGCTGCGCCAGCTGTGCTGTGCGGGTCCTTGCCATGCGCCGGTGCTTGTCGGCAGGGCGGCCGGGGCGACCGAGCCGAATCGGTACCCGGTCAGCACGCCCTCGAAGGTGGCCAGCACCGCCCACCACCCGCCGCGGTCCAGCACACCGGGATCGCTTGTCAGGTCGGCGATCTCCATCAGATCGGTGGCCAGCAGGCCGCCGACGTGGGCCATCGGCGCCGGGGCAGGGGCGGCGGTCATGTCCGGGTCAGCGTAGGGGGCGGGCGGCGGGCGATGAACGGGAGCCGCCGATCCACGCAGCGGTGGCCGCCCGGATACTCGGCGGATGGCAACGGATGCGGGCGATCGGCCGCCGGGGCAATTGACCACACGAACCGTGTACCGGAACAACTGGATGTCGGTTCGCGAGGACACCTTCGCCCGCCCCGACGGTTCGGTCGGCACCTACGGGGTCGTCGACAAGGACGACTTCTCGATCGTCATCGCCGAGGACAACGGCGCCTTCCACCTCGTCGAGCAGTTCCGCTACCCGATCGGCCGCCGGGCCTGGGAATTCCCGATGGGCACCTGGCCGCCCGGAAAGGCCGGCGGTCCACTGGAGTTGGCCCGCCAGGAGCTGGTCGAGGAAACCGGTGTGACGGCGGCGAGTTGGCGCTTCCTGGCCCACCTGAACGAGGCGCCCGGATTCTGTTCGCAGGGCTTCGACGTCTTCCATGCCACCGACCTGACCGCGGGCGAGCACAACCGGGAGGACAGCGAGGCGGACATGGTGCACGCCGTGGTCGAGGAGGCCGAGTTCCGGGCGATGATCCTGGACGGACGTATCGTCGATGCGGCGACCATCGCCGCCTACGCCCTGCTGCGACTCGTCCGGTGACGTGGTGCCGCCCCGGTGCCCGCTGCCGGGCGGCGGCGCTGCGGATTGGGCGCGGCGACGCGGTGTGGAGTCTCGGCTGCGCGGCGGGTCGCCCGTCCTGAACTAGACTTCGCGCTGACATTCGGGTGGGGGATGACGGGCCCGCGTCGACGGGCGCCCGCGACGGCGTGCGCACCTGACCGCAGCGGGGCGAGGAGGAACGGTGTCCGAACCCTCCCGGCCGCCCCAGCCCGGAACCCGCCCGCAGCCGTCGGATCGCATCTGGACGGTGCCCAACCTGCTGTCGATGCTGCGGCTGGCCGGCGTTCCGTTGTTCCTCTGGTTGTTGCTCGGCCCGCAGGAGGACCTCTGGGCGCTGGTCGTGCTGGCGGTCAGCGCGATCACCGACTGGGCCGACGGGAAACTGGCGCGACTGCTCAACCAGTACAGCCGCCTCGGTGAACTGCTGGACCCGGCCGCCGACCGGCTGTACATCCTGGCCGCGCTGGTCGGGTTCGTCATTCGCGGGTTCATCCCCTGGTGGGTCGCCGCGCTGATCATCGGCCGTGACGTGCTGCTGGCGGCCACGCTGCCGCTACTGCGCCGGTACGGCTATCCGGCGCTGCCCGTGCATTACCTCGGCAAGGCCGCGACCTTCTGTCTGCTGTACGGCCTGCCGATGCTGCTGCTCGCACAGGGCGACTCCCTGCTCGCGCAGATCGCGCTGCCGATCAGCTACGCCTTCATCGCCTGGGGCCTGGTGCTCTACCTGTGGGCCGGTGGCATCTACGCCGCCCAGATCGTCTGGATCACCCGGCACGCGCCGGTGGTGCCGCGTGATCGTCGGCCGACGACGCGGAGCCTTGCCCGGTGACCGACCCGGTAACTGGCCCGGCGACCGATCCGCCGACCGGCCCGCCGCAGTCCGCCAGCGGCGGGATCGGTGGCGGCCCTGCCGCCTCGGCGGCCTCCGCACCGCCAACCGCCGCACCGCCGGCCGCCGCACCGCCGGCCGCCGCACCGCCGGCCGCCGCACCGCCGGCCGTGCCGCCGGCCGCGCGGAGGCGCAGAACCCACCTCACTCACCGCAGGCCGACCGCCGGGCCGCCAGGCCGGGGATGATGCGTGCCTACGTCCCCCCGCTGCTGGAGTCACTCGGCCGCGACTCGCTCGACCCCGGGTACGCCGAGGCGGCCGCCCGCCGGGCCGCGGATCCGCAGCGCCCTCCTGCCTCCCGTGCCTCGCAGGTGATCGCCGCCGTGGCCGGCCTGCTGGTCGCCGGGCTGCTCTTCGGCACCGCCGCCGGTGCCACCGAGTCGAACGAACCCCGCGCCGACAAGACCAGGTCCGCGCTCCTCGAGGACATCGACCGGGCACAAACGCACCAGTCCGAGCTCGCTGCGTCGGCCTCGGCACTGGCCGAAGAACTGCGGGCAAAGCAGGCGGACCTGGGCGCCGCCGGACCGCTGCAGACGGTGGCCGAACTGGAGCGCGCCAGCGGCTCGACCGCTGTCCATGGACCTGGACTGCGGATCGTCATCGACCAGGGAAACTCCAACGACACCTCCGGGGTCGGCGTCATCCAGGACCGCGACATCCAGCTGCTGGTCAACGACCTGTGGGCGGCGGGCGCGGAGGCGATCACCGTCGGCGGTGTCCGACTGCGCCCGACCAGCTCGATCCGGCAGGCCGGCGGATCGATCCTGGTCGACAACCGGCCGGTGTTCTGGCCGATCACCATCGACGCCATCGGCGACTCCTCCGCTCTGCAGGTCCGGACCGTCGGATCCGCCGGTTTCGGCCGGTTCTCGTCCTATGTCCAGTTGTACGACATCCAGTTCGAGGTCACCGCGCAGCAGGACATGGCGCTGCCCGCCGGCTCCGGTCCCGACCTGCGGTACGCGGTGGGTCCCGCCGGGACCGCCGCGTCGGGCGCGCCTGGGTCGACCGCAGGGTCGACCGACTCGGCACCAGCCTCGACGAGCCCCGTGTCCACCGCACCCGAGTCCGGTGTGCCGCCGACATCGGCCACGCCCACACCAACGCCACCCGCAACAGTGACATCCACCCCGTGACATCCACCCCATGACATCCACCCCGTGACGACCGACGCCACGACATCAGCCCGCTGACCGAACCCGTTCCCTGTGCCTGACCGAAGGAGATTGCTGCGTGTATGCCGTTCTGGCCCTGGTGGTTGGCGTGGTGGTGGGGCTCTTCGTCCATCCCACCGTTCCGGACTGGCTCGCGCCGTACCTGCCGATCGCCGTCATCGCCGCGCTGGACGCGCTCTTCGGCGGCCTACGGGCCCGGCTTGACCACATCTTCGACGCGAAGGTGTTCGTGATCTCCTTCGTGGCCAACGTGCTGGTCGCCGCCTTCATCGTGTTCCTCGGCGACCAACTCGGCGTCGGGGCGCAGTTGTCCACGGCTGTGGTCGTGGTGCTCGGGATCCGCATCTTCGGCAACGCCGCCGCCATCCGCCGTCATATCTTCAAGGCGTGAGCATGTCCGGTTCCAACCAGCCGACCGGGGAGCCGCACGGTCACCCGTCCGACGTGGTCCCCACCCCCGACGCGGCCGCCACCCCCGACGTGGTCCCCACCCCCGAGGCGGGCGCTGCGGGCGCGAGCGGGGAATCGGACCCGCGTCCGGCAGCGCCGAACCCGGCCCCGGCCGCAGCACCGGCCCGCCGTGTCCGGCGCCGCTCCGCCGGCATCGGGATCATGGTCGCGGTGCTGTGCGGGCTGCTGGGATTCGCGCTGGTCGTGCAGGTGCAACGGACGGCCTCCGGGGACAACCTGGCCACGGCGCGCCCGGACGACCTGGTGCAGATCCTGGACGGGCTGCAACGCCGCGAGGACGACTTGAACGGCGAGATCGCCGCGCTGCAGGACACCCTCGGCAGGCTCAAGAGCAGCGGCGCATCGTCGGAGGAGGCGCTCGCCGAGGCGCAGCGCCAGGCCGAGGCGCTCGGCATTCTCACCGGAACGGTCCCGGCCACCGGCCCGGGAGTGACGATGCTGATCGCGGACCCGCAGAATCGCATCCCGCCAGAGGTGCTGCTGGACGCCATTCAGGAACTCCGCAACGCCGGCGCCGAGGCGTTCCAGGTCGGTGACGTCAGGATCGGTGTCGACTCGGCGTTCACCGGCTCGGCCGGCGCGATCAAGCTGGACGGCACGACGTTGACCGCGCCGTACACGATCAAGGCGATCGGTGACCCGCCCACCCTGGCGGCCGCGCTGGCGATCCCCGGCGGGGTGCTCGACACCGTGCGCAGGGCCGGCGGAACCATGGACGTCACGCAGTCCGACAGCATCGTCATCGACCAGCTCCGGGCGCCGCGGACGGCGCTCTACGCCCGCCCCGCGGACGGCTGACGTGTCCGGGTCAGTCGTCGGCAACCTGCTGCTGCCGCCATCCAGCGCCGGGCGCGACACACCGTGGACCGCCCTGACGCGGCAGGACCACACCCGGCGTTGGATGATCGGGGCGCCGTCGACATGCGCGCACCGCCGACGCCCAATCGTTCCCAGCACCGGAAGGACCTGACCACCGTGATCCCTGAGGACCTGCGTTACAGCTCCGACCACGAGTGGATCCGCACGCTGCACGGCGAGGGTCAGGCGGACACTTCGGACACCGACGGCATCTCCGTGGTCCGGGTAGGCATCACCGACTACGCGCAGAACTCGTTGGGCGACATCGTGTTCGTGCAGATGCCGGAGCCGGGCACCACGGTCGAGCTGGGCGATTCCATCGGTGAGGTGGAATCCACCAAGTCGGTCTCGGACGTGTTCTCGCCCGTCACCGGCACGGTGCTGGCCCGCAACGACACGCTCGACTCCACGCCCGAGGTGGTCAACAGCGACCCGTACGGCGATGGCTGGATGGTGGAGATCGAACTTGCCGATCCGGCTCAGCTGGACGAACTGCTCGACGCGGCCGGGTACGCCGAAGTGATCGGCGAAGGCTGACGGACTGTCCCAGCGATAGGACATTGGCGCGTGCGCCAACCGATCCGGATCTTCGAGTGCGCCAAGATCGACACGGTCGACCCACCGTTCTCCCTCTGCGGTGCGGCGAGGGGGAGCGGCACGGTACGGTCGTCCCACAGGGGACTTCCCACCATTCGGCCGTCGATCCCGCGACCGTTTTGTCCGGCCAGCCCCCGGGAATTGGCAGTAGGCGAGAGCGGGAACGTGCGCAGGCAAGACGAAGGAGTGTCTGGTGACTGAGAGCGACCGCGGTTCCGCGGCGTCGGATTCCACCTCGATCTTTGCCGGTGGATTGTTCGGTTCCCCGGAGGCGGAGACCAGCGAGGACGTCGTCGGGCTGGAAGGCCTGTCCGCCGGATCGGCCCTGCTGGTCGTCAAGCGCGGGCCCAACGCCGGGTCCCGGTTCCAGTTGGACCGCGACAAGATCACCGCCGGCCGGCACCCGGAGAGCGACATCTTCCTGGACGACGTCACCGTGTCGCGACGGCACGCGGAGTTCCGGCGCACGGCCGAGGGTTTCGAGGTCGCCGACATCGGCTCGCCTGAACGGGACCTACGTCAACCGGGAACCGATCGAGGTCTCCACGCTGTCCAATGGCGACGAGGTGCAGATCGGGAAGTTCCGGCTGGTCTTCCTGTCCGGCGACCAGGCCGAGGGTGACACCGGGTCATGACGCAGGCGAATCTGCCGGTCGCGATCAGGGTCATCGAGGTCAGCAGTGTCGTCCACGGCTAGCACCGCCACCATGTCGCCAGAGCCCGGTCGCTCGCTCAGCATCGGCTCCGTGCTCAGCCGATTGAAGACGGAGTTTCCCGACGTCTCCATCTCCAAGATCAGGTTTCTGGAGTCCGAAGGTCTGGTGACGCCGCAGCGCACCCCGTCGGGGTACCGGCAGTTCACCACCGAGGACGTCGAGCGGCTGCGCTACGTGCTGGCGGCCCAACGTGACCACTACCTGCCGCTGAAGGTCATCAAGGATCAGCTCGACGCGATCGATCGCGGACTGGAACCTGCTACCCCGGCGGCCAGGCTGCCGCGCTCGCTGGTGATGGCCGACGGGCCGTCACCGGTCGATTTCGCCGCGTCCGCCGAGGTCCGGGTGACCCGCGGCGAGCTGCTGGCGGAAACCGGTCTCAGCATGACGTCGTTGGCCGAGCTGGAGCAGTTCGGGTTGGTCAAGGCGGGACCTGGCGGCTATTTCGACGCCGACGCGGTGCTCATCGCCGGGACCGCGGCGGAGCTGCTGGCGGTCGGCCTCGAGGCCCGTCACCTGCGGTCGTTTCGGACTGCGGCCGACCGAGAGGCAACCCTGATCACCCAACTGGTGTCCGCTCAGGCGCACCAGAAGGACCCCGACGCCAGGGAGCGAGCCGGCGCGGAAGCGGCCCGTTTGGCCGCCACGGTGTTGCGGATGCACTCGCAACTTGTCAAGGCCGGATTACGCCGGGATCTCGGTCGCTGATGCTCCGCGGACCGCACGGGATGTGGGCCTACGCACTCGCACGTCGACGTGTAGCGTTCGACGTGAAGGAGAAAGGCTGACCGAGATGATCGAGATGCGGATCGTCGGCGTCCGGGTCGAAATGCCCAACCAGCAGCCGATTCTGATGCTGACCGAGGTGGATGGCCCGCGCAGCCTGCCCATCCTGATCGGCTCGGCTGAGGCCACCGCGATCGCCATGCACCAGCAGGGCGTTCGCCCCGCACGCCCGCTGACCCACGACCTGCTCGGTCACGTCATCACCGCGCTGGGCCGCTCCGTGGTGCAGGTCCGGGTGGTCGACTTCCGGGAAGGCACCTTCTTCGGCGAGCTCGCATTCGACGACGGCACGACCGTCTCGGCCCGCCCCTCCGACGCGATCGCCCTGGCTGTTCGGGTCGAGATCCCGGTGTTCGTCGACGAGGCCGTGCTGGCCGAGGCGGGGATCGTCGTCCCGCCCGAAGACGACGCCGATGTCGCGGACGACAGCGCCGACGACGGGGACGCCGAGGACGAGGTCGAGCGGTTCCGCGAGTTCCTCGATTCGATCTCGCCCGACGATTTCGGCGGCGAGCAGAAGCCGTAGGGGATAGCCCAGCCGCCCGTCGCGGTGGCGCTGCCGACTGGCCGTGACCGCTCGGCTCAGCGATGCTGGTACCCGTTCGCAGTAACCCTGAAGCTCAGGTTGAGGACACGCCGCGCCAGACGTTGACCGGTGCCTGGCGCGGGCTTACCGTCAGGGCAAGTCACGTCGATGTGATTTGGCCGGTTGGGTCCAGTTGAGGTGGTTCGGACAGCACTGGTTGACGCGGGTTGGTGCGGCACGGTTCATTCCGTGGACGCAAGAAAGGGTGGCGCAATGCCCGACCAGGAGCAGGGTGCGCTCTTTCCGAACACCGCGCTGCCCGATGAGTTCGCCGGCTACCGCGGACCGACGGCCTGTACGGCCGCCGGCATCACCTACCGGCAGTTGGACTACTGGGCGCGGACCGATCTGGTGGTGCCGACGGTGCGCGGCGCGAGTGGATCCGGCAGTCAGCGGCTGTACTCCTTCAAGGACATCCTGGTTCTCAAGGTCGTCAAGCGATTGCTGGACACCGGCGTCTCGTTGCAGAACATCCGGGTTGCCGTCGATCATCTGCGGGCGCGTGGGGTGGACGACCTGGCCGGCGTGACCTTGTTCTCCGACGGCACCACGGTGTACGAGTGCACCTCTCCCGAAGAGATCGTCGACCTGCTGCAGGGCGGTCAGGGCGTCTTCGGGATCGCCGTCGGCGGCACGATGCGTGAGGTCACCGGCTCGCTGGCGGAGTTCCCCGCCGAGCGGGTGGAGGGGGATCGGGTTGTGCCCGTCACCCAGGACGAGCTGTCCCAGCGCAGGCAGGCGCGTACCGCCGGCTGAGTCAGGGTCGCATGATCACGTCTTGAGCTCTTTGGTGTTGTCCGGTCGCAGGTCTTGATCATGATCAGTGTGCTGACGCCGCAGCGGCTGGGTGGGCCGCGGGGGCCGCATCGTCAGCGCCGGTGGTGGGTGAGGCAGGGCCCTACCCGGTTCCGCCGTCCCCGCGCGTTGCGCCGCCCTTTATGCGTCTGCGCCCCGGTGGAGCAGGCCACCTCGGCTGTTGCCGCCTTTGCGTCCGCTGGTCCCCTTCGGGTGATCACGTCTTGAGGCCTCTTGGTGTTGTCCTGCGACCTGAATAGGCCGCAGGTCTTGATCATGGCCGAGCCCCGCCTGGTATCCGCCGTGGCGGCGCTCGACCGGCCGACCGAGAGGGTGAGCGTGCGGGGGCTTTCGTTAGGTTACCTAATGAGTTAGACTAAGGACATGCTTGCCGAGACCGCCACCGCGTCTGTCGCCGTCATCTCTGCGACCAGCGAGGTCCCGGCTGACGCGGCTGATGTGGCCGTGACTGACCAGGCCGCGACTCCTGCAGCCGCGGCCCCTGTATCGGTGACGCCTGGGCCGGCGGGCCCTGAGATGGCAGATGGTGCGTCGGCGCCACGCGAGTCGGGAACGGACGGCATCGAGATCGCGGCGTTACGCGCGGCGGTGTTGGTACTCGCCCGCCGATTGCGGCACCAGGTGGCCGGCGACGAGATCTCGTCGACCGAGAGCGCGGTGCTCGGTCACCTGGGGCGCTGCGGGCCGATGACGCCCGGGCAGCTTGCACGCGCCGAGCACATCCAGCCCCCGTCGATGACGAGGGTGATCGAGATGTTGGAGCGACGCGAGTTCGTCCGCCGCGAACCGCACCCGACGGACGGCCGCCAGGTACTCGTCACGCGCACCGCGGCCGGCGACGCCTTCGTCCAGGCCTCCAAAGAGGTCCGTTCCGCATGGCTGCGCGAGCGGATCGACCAGCTCGAGCCGGCGGAGCGCCAGGCACTCGCGGGCGCCGTCGAGGCGCTTGAGCCGCTTGGCGGCGATGCCATGAGCCTGCTGACCATCCGGCGGCGCGTGCTGGGTCACCGGCCCGCAGCGCAGAACGTTCCGACCCGCCGCGGCGCTCCGCGCGCCGCGCACGTGCACTCCCATCGTCACCAGCGATCGACCACCCAGCGATCGCTGTCCGGCGACCGATGGACCGCCCGTTCCTTCCTCATCGCAAGCGTCGACCGTCACCCGAGTGCCGGCATCACAGCGGAACGGACGCCGCGAACCGGGCAGCGCGGGATCAGTGCGCCCGTTGGCGGAGCTGCTGCCGACCGGACAGACGCTCGCGGTGGGTCCGTGACCGTCGACTCCCGCGACGTGCTACCCGCGACCCACCACGCCACCGACCGTGCCGCCGCGTCGACGGCCGGCACGGCCCTTGCCGATCGCGCCGACCCGGTGAGCGCCCCCGAGCTCGCCGGTCGCGGTCGACGACCTCGGAACCGACCGCCGATGCTGGACCCGACCCCGACGCCCGACCCTCCACGTTCGCCGCTCTGCACATCCGCAACTACCGGCTGTTCTTCTCCGGTCAGGTGGTGTCGAACACCGGCACCTGGATGCAGCGCATCGCCCAGGACTGGCTCGTCCTGCAGATCACCAACTCGCCGCTGGCGGTGGGGATCACCACGGCCCTGCAGTTCCTTCCGATGCTGCTGTTCGGGCTGTGGGGCGGGCTGCTGGTCGACCGCTATCCCAAGCGCCGGCTGCTACTGATCACCCAGACCGCGGCCGGTTCACTCGCCGCGATCCTCGCCGTCCTCACCCTCGCCGGCATGATCCAGGTGTGGCAGGTGTACCTGATCGCGTTCGGGCTCGGCCTGACCACGGTCGTGGACAACCCCGCGCGGCAGACCTTCGTCAACGAACTGGTGCCGAAGTCGCTGGTGCGCAACGCGGTCAGCCTGAATTCCGGCAACTTCCAGCTCGCCCGGATGGTCGGGCCGGCGGTGGCCGGTGTGCTGATCAGCGTGGTCGGGATCGGCTACGCGTTCGCGTTCAATGCGGTCAGCTACCTGGCGGTGATCGCTGCCTTGGCCGCGATGCGGGTCCGGGACCTGCAGAAGCTGCCGCTGGCGCCGCGCGGCCCCGGCCAGCTCCGCGAAGGGCTGCGGTATGTCCGGGAGACCCCGGCGTTGCTGTGGCCGGTCGTGCTGGTGTTCTTCGTCGGCACCTTCGGGTACAACTTCGCGATCATCCTGTCCGCCTACACCAAGAACGTCTTCGACGCAGGCGCCGATGTGTACGGGCTGCTCAACACCATGCTCGCGCTCGGGTCGGTGGCCGGCGCGCTGATGGCCGCCCGGCGGGTGGCGACCCGGCTGTGGGTGCTGTTCGCGGCGGCCGCGGGGATGGGCCTCGGCCTGGTGCTGCTGGGCCTGACGCCGTGGTTCATCCCGTTCGTGGTGCTGCTGGTGGCGGTGGGCTTCATCTCCGTCACGTTCAACACGCTGGGCAACACGTCGGTTCAGCTCGCCAGCGATCCCGAACTCCGCGGTCGGGTGATGAGCCTGTACATGCTGGTCTTCATGGGTGGTACACCGGTCGGCTCGCTGATCGTCGGGGCCATCACCGATCGCTGGGGCGCGCCGGTCGCGCTGGTGCTGACCGGCACGATATGCGTTGTGGCGGCGGGGATAGCCGCCCTGCTCGCGGCCCGGTCGGCCGGCATCTCGATCCACCTGAACCTGCGCGGCGGGGTGCGCCGGCTCGCGTCCGTCGAGCGGCCCTCCTGAGTCCGAGGCCGCAGCACCCGAGCCGTGCGCGGGGCGAGGTCAGCCGATCGTCACCCGGACATGACCCAGCACGCTGTGGCCGCCGAGCCGAACCACCGGAGCACCGGCCCGCACCGGGGTGCGGCTGCGTGCCTCGACTGTCGATCGCTTCCCCAGCCACGCCGTTCCGGTGTCGATCAGGTTGGTTCCCGGCGAGACGAACACTTCGACCTTGCCCAGCGTCGAGTTGGCGATGACGTCGATGACGGAGCCTTGGGCAAGATCCCGGAGGTCGATCACGGCGGCACCGAGCGTGACGTCGACCTGTTGTGCGCCGGTGGACGGGTCCGGCCGGCGACGGATCTTGCTGAGGAAGACTCTCGCGGGCGGCGAGGCGACCGCGGCCGGCGCGAAGGCCGGCAGCACGGCGGGCACAGCCTGGGGGAGATCCGCCAGCAACGGCGCGAGTTCGGAACCGGTGCGCGCGGCGTACACCCGGCCCAGCCGTTCCTCGTGCTCTGGCCAGGTCAGCCGGCCCTCGCTCACCGCGGTGTGCAGCGCGGCGGCGGCCCGGTCGCGGTCGACATCGGAGATCCGCAGTTCGAGTTCATGCATGGGTGTCAGTGTATGACGTCAGAATGGTGTCATCAAGACGCCATTGATCCGCAATGTGACGTCGCCGCTTGGTGGGCGGCGGCATCGGAGCAACCGCCCGGTGTTCGTTGCAACCTCCGCGCACGTTGTCCAGTCGCGCCGGAGGGTGTCGCGATCGGCGCCCTCGTAGGGTCACCTTGTGAAAACCGCTCGGCTCCGTGTCAGCCTGCTCGGCGTCGAGCCGGCCGTCATCAGAGTGATCGACGTGCCCGCCGTCAGCACCCTGCCGGAGCTGCATGAGCTGCTGCAGGCCGCACTCGGGTGGACTGACAGCCACCTCCACCAGTTCGTCACCGGCGAAGCGCGGTACGGCGTGGCGGATCTGGACGCGATGGAGGACGAGCGGGACGAGTCCGGGGTCTTGCTGCGGGATCTGCCCGGTCGCTTCAGCTACTTGTACGACTTCGGTGACGGATGGGACCACACCGTCGAGGTCGTCGGGTCCGGTGACGAGGAACCAGGCATCCGGTACGGCGAGGGCATGTGTCCGCCAGAGGACGTCGGGGGCGTTGGCGGTTATGCCGAACTGCTCGCGGTGCTGGCGGATCCCGCCCACGAGGACCACCGCCGGATGCGGGAGTGGGCCGGCGAGTTGGTCGATTTCGACCTCGCGGCAACCGATCTGCTGATCCGGCAGACCGTGGGCGAGGTGCCGGCCACCGTGCGGCTGGTGCTCGACTTGGCGAAGGACGGTGTGAAGCTGACCCCCGGCGGACGGCTGCCGCGGGTGTTCGTCCGGCAGGTGCAAGAACTCCGGCCGCACTGGCACCATGTCGGCCGCCCCGCAGCGTCCGAGGATGACCTGTTTCCGTTGGCTGCGCTGCACCAAGTCCTGCGACGGGTCAGGCTGCTGCGGGTGAGCAAGGGAGTCATCCGGCCCACGCGCGCCGCCGCCGATGACGTGCAAGTGGTGCGCCGGCTCCGGTCGTGGTTCCTGCCCGATGACAGTTTCGAGGCCATTCTGGCGGGCGTGACGGTCGCTGTCCTGGCAGCCGGTGGTCCGCTTCCGTCGGAGGAGCTTGCGGTCAAGGTCTTCCCGATGCTGGGGCACCGCTGGATGGCAGACGGGCATCCGTTGACCGACGTCGACGTGCGGATGTCCATCGCCCGCGCCACGTCGGTTCTCACTGGTCTGGATCTGATCGAGACGTCGTGGCCGGTCTATCGCGCGGGCTTGTCGGCACGCACCTTGTTGCCGCGGGCGACGGCGCTCGCCCACCTGTGGTCCGTCTCGTCGGAGTGGAGCTGAATAGAACGGCTCGGGTAAGTTGCCCGAGCTTGTCACGGCTGGGTGTCACAGCTGGCGGTTGTGACACCCATCGCGGGAACTGACTGAGCGGGCTGCCCGGCTGGTACCGTCGGGCTCGTCACCGACCCCCCGCGGGAGAGTCCGGAAACCGCCGACGACGCGGCCACGGACGCCGAAGGAGCAAGCCCTCCCCGCCAATCTCTCAGGCCACCGAACCGCAGGGGACAGACACCTCTGGAAAGAGGGTGCCCAGCCGGAAATGTCGGCCGGTCGCCTCGCCGAAGGGGCAAACCGCGTCAGCGGCGAAGCTCTCAGGCTCCGATGACAGAGGGGGAGGCCGGGTCCGCCCGGTACGGCACTCGTCATCCGTTCGCGGCCTCACCGCGGACGCGGAGATCCCGGCGCGCCGGGGCAAGAGGTGGAGACCATGAGCACAGACCACGCAACCGCACCGGTCGACCGAGACGCGACCGACTCCGGCAACGGCGTCGACGGCAGCCACGCGCCGGTGCAATTCGCGGACAGGCACATCGGGCTCGACGCCCCGGGTTGTCCACCATGCTGCACCTGCTGGACCAGCCGAGCCTGGATGACCTCGAGCTCGCCGCAGTGCCGGCGATCATCCGGCACGGCGCGCCGCTCGAGCTTCCCGCCGCCCGCGTCGGAGGCCGAAGCGCTCGCCGAGTTGCGAGCGCTGGCCGCACGCAACACCCCGATGGTCCAGATGATCGGAATGGGCTACCACGACACACTCGTGCCCGCGGTGATCAAGCGGAACGTGCTGGAGAACCCTGCCTGGTACACGGCTTACACGCCGTACCAGCCGGAGATCTCCCAGGGCCGGCTGGAGGCGCTGCTGAACTTCCAGACGGCGGTCGCCGACCTCACCGCGCTGGACATCGCCAACGCGTCGATGCTCGACGAGGCCACCGCCGCAGCCGAGGCGATGACGCTGATCAAGCGGACCGCGAAGTCCAAGTCGAGCCGCTTCGTGGTGGACGCCGACACGCTGCCGCAGACCATCGCGGTGATCCAGACCCGTGCCGAGCCGATCGGCATCGAGGTGGTCGTCGCCGACCTGTCGCGCGGCGCCGAGGCGCTGCCGGTTGGTGACTTCTTCGGGCTCTTGCTGTCCTACCCGGGCGCGTCCGGCGCGGTCCGCGATCACGCCGAGCTGATCGACGCCGCCCACCAGCGGGAGGCGAAGGTCGTCGTCGCCACCGACCTGCTGGCCCTGACGCTGTTGCGCCCACCTGGCGAGATCGGCGCGGATGTCGCGGTCGGCTCGTCGCAGCGGTTCGGCGTTCCGCTCGGGTTCGGCGGTCCGCACGCGGGGTTCATCGCGGTGCGCCCTGAACTGCAGCGGCAACTCCCCGGCCGGCTGGTCGGGGTCTCCCACGATTCCGCGGGCACCACCGCGTTCCGGCTCGCGTTGCAGACCCGTGAGCAGCACATCCGCCGGGAGAAGGCGACGTCCAACATCTGCACGGCGCAGGTGCTGCTGGCCGTGATGGCCTCGATGTACGCCGTGTACCACGGGCCGGACGGGCTGACGGCGATCGCCGAGCGGGTCCGGCGACACGCGCTGTGGCTGGCCGCCACGCTCGAGACCGGCGGCTTCGAGATCGAGCACCAGGTCTTCTTCGACACTGTTCGGGTCCGGGTCCCGGGCCGTGCCACGGAGATCGTCGCTGCCGCCCGCGAGCGTGGCGTGAACCTGTGGGCCGCCAGCGATGACGCCGTCCAGATCAGCGTCTCGGAGGCGACCACCGGGGCGCACCTGACTGCCGTGGTCGAGGCCTTCGGGTTGACTGCCGGGTTCGCGGCGTATGCGCCCCTGATGCCGACCGCGGTGACCCGGACCAGCGAATTCCTGACGCACCCGGTGTTCCACACGCACCGCAGCGAGACCTCGATGATGCGGTACCTGCGCCGGTTGTCGGACTCCGACCTGGCGCTGGACCGGTCGATGATCCCGCTCGGGTCCTGCACGATGAAGCTGAACGCGGCCACCGAGATGGAGTCGGTCACCTGGCCGGAGTTCGCTGGTCTGCACCCGTTCGCGCCGGTCGAGGACGCCGCCGGGATGCTCGAATTGATCGACCAGTTGTCAGGCTGGTTGTGCGAGATCACCGGCTATGCCGCCGTTTCCCTGCAACCCAATGCCGGGTCGCAGGGTGAGCTGTCCGGACTGCTGGCGATCCGCGCGTACCACCGGTCCCGCGGGGACGAGGGCCGCACCGTCTGTCTGATTCCGGCGAGCGCGCACGGCACCAACGCCGCCAGCGCGGTGATGGCTGGCATGCGCGTGGTCGTGGTGGCCACCGACACCCGCGGGAACGTGGACATGACCGACCTGCACGCCAAGATCGACAAGCACGCCGACGAGCTCGCCGCGATCATGGTCACCTACCCGTCGACTCATGGGGTCTTCGAGGACACCATCACCGATCTGGCGGACGCCGTGCACGCCGCGGGCGGACAGGTCTACGTCGACGGGGCGAATCTCAACGCGCTGGTCGGCGTCGCCCGGCCGGGTGCGTTCGGCGGCGACGTCTCGCACCTGAACCTGCACAAGACGTTCTGCATCCCGCACGGCGGGGGAGGGCCGGGCGTCGGGCCGGTCGCGGTCGCCGCTCACCTGGCGCCGTTCCTGCCGAACCATCCGTTGGCTCCTGCCGCTGGGCCCGACACGGGGATCGGCGCGGTTGCCGGGGCGCCCTGGGGGTCGGCCTCGATCCTGCCGATCAGCTGGGCGTACATCCGGATGATGGGCGCCGACGGCTTGCGGAAGGCGACCCTCGCCGCGATCGCCTCGGCCAACTACATCGCGCGCCGGCTGGACGAGCATTTCCCGGTGCTGTACACCGGCGAGGGCGGGTTCGTCGCGCACGAATGCATCCTGGACGTCCGGCCGATCACCCAGGCGACCGGCGTCACCGTCGATGACGTGGCAAAACGCTTGGCGGACTACGGGTTCCACGCGCCGACCATGTCGTTCCCGGTGCCCGGCACGCTGATGGTGGAGCCGACCGAGAGCGAGGACCTCGCCGAGATCGACCGGTTCTGCGACGCGATGATCGCGATCAAGGGCGAGATCGATCGGGTCGCCGCAGGCGAGTGGCCGGTGACGGACAATCCGCTGCGCGGCGCGCCGCACACCGCGGCGGCGCTGGCCGGTGAGTGGGAGCACCCCTACTCGCGGTTCGAGGCGGTGTTCCCTGCGGGGGTGTCGCCGGCGCACAAGTACTTCCCGGCGGTCGGCCGGATCGATGGGGCCTTCGGTGACCGGAACCTGGTCTGCTCCTGCCCATCGCCGGAGGCGTACGCGTAGCGAGGAACGAGCGCAGCGGGAGCCGACCAGTGGATACGGAGCGTCGTACGCGAAGCCAGTCACCGTGCGAGGTATGGCGGGCTCGTGCCATGTTCCTGGAGGCCGATCGCCCGGCAGGGTGATCACCGTTCGGGGACCGGGCATGGTGGTGGGGACCGTCCATGGTCCCGGTTCGTTGATCATGAACCAGGGCCGGTCCCGGTGTGTCGATCATGAACCGGGCTGCCCAGGAAATGACCATGAGCCCGCCCCAGGTCCCAGAACAGTGATCACCAACCTGGCGCGGCTGGTTCAGCCGGACAGACCCACCCGTCACAGGTCGACGACGACCTCCTCCAGCGGCTGCGCGCTGCAGACCAGCACGTTCCCGTCCGCGGGCGGGTCGATCAGCGGAGGGTCATAGCGCACCGTCCCGGCCAGCAAGCCCGTCTCGCAGGTATGGCAGATCCCGGTGCGGCAGGACCAGCGGGACGGCACGTCACACGCCTCGGCCAGTTCGAGCAGGCTGCCGACGTCGTCGCGCCACGGCACCGTCAGACCGCTGCGCGCAAAGGTGATGTCCGGACCCTTCCCGGGCACGCCGGCCGGTTGGTGCACCGGCACCACCGGACCGCTGGCGATCCCCGGCGTGATTGCGGGCCCGGCGCCGAAGACCTCGGTGAGCACCTGCGAGGAGGGGAGCCCGAGGTCGATCAACGCCGCGCGAATGCCGTCCATGAAGGTCACCGGCCCGCAGATGTACGCCCGCGCGTCCCGCGGGATCGGCAGACCGGCCAGCAGTTCCCCGGTCAGTCGTCCCCGCTGCTGGTAGTCCCGGCCGACGACGTCGGTGGATAACGGCGCGCTGTAACAGATCTCGACCCGGACGTGTGGCAGTTGGGTGAGCAGCGCGGCCGCCTCCGCGGCGAACGGATGCTCACGACTGTTCCTGGCGCCGTGCAGCCACCAGACCTCCCTGCCGGACCGGGCGGCCACCAGCGCGTACAGCATCGCCAGCACCGGCGTGGCGCCGATGCCCGCGGACAGCAGCAGCACGGGGTCGTCACCGGTGGTGAGAACGAATCGCCCGCGCGGCGCAGCCAACTCCACGCTGGACCCGACGCGCAGCCCGGTATGGATGAAACGGCTGACCACGCCGTGGGTTTCCTGCTTCACGCTGATCCGGTAGTCGGCCGCGCCGGGCGCCCCGGACAGTGAATAGCTCCGCGATGTGGGCCGCTCGTCGGCACTGAGCCGCAGCCGGAGAGCAACGAACTGCCCGGGCAGCGCCGCAGGCAACGGCTGCTTGTCCGGTGAGGCGAGGCGGAGGGACACCACCGAGTCGCTCTCCCTGACGACCTCCGCCACCGTCACCGGTCGGAAACCGGGCCACGCGACGGGCGGCGCGGCGGCGTCGTCGGTGAGCCCGACGTTGCCGGTGGCGCCGTCACCGGCGGCCAGGATGGCCTCGAACGAACCCTGCCAGCCGGGGCTCAGCTCGGGGATGCGCAGTGCGCTGGCCACCTGTTCGCGGTCGTGCCCCGGTAGATACAGCAGGGCGTCGATGTCGGCGATGGTCATCCGCTCCGCGCTCCTGGCCACCCGGATGATCGGATCGCCGGCCTGCACCACGCCCTCCTGCAGAACCCGGAAGTAGAACCCCGGCCGTCGGTGCGACACCAGCAGAGCAGGTAGCCGGGGTTCGTTCAGGCGTAGCCCCACGCGATAGCAGGTCACCCGCGGCTGGCTGACCTCGAAAACAGCTTCACCGATCCGGTAGCGGTCGCCCACACACACGGTGTCGTCCGCGAGTCCGTCGACGGTGAAGTTCTCCCCGAACTGACCGGGTTGGAGCTCGTCGGTCCGGAGGTCGTCGCGGCCGAGGTGCTCGCGCCAATGGTCGTAGGACGCCACCTGGTACACCATGACGGCCCGATGGGGGCCGCCGTGTCCGCCGAGATCGCCCTGCCCGTCGCCGTCGATGTTGAGCGTTCGCACCATCTGCGGGCCGTCGACCGGCCGCTTCCAGACCCCGGTGTGCACGGTTCGCCCGCGCCAGGGCACATCGCGTGGGGTGCCGACGCTCACCGCAACGAGAGTGCCGACGGTTACCGGGTCGTCATCGGCCATCCATGACGATAAGCACATCAGCGGTCATTGGGGCAAGAAGGGACAGGGTGACGGGCGCACCGGTGACAGCCTGCGCCGAAGGCAACTGCCTGCAGACGTCACGACGTATCGTTGGTGGATGGACCGGCGGCTCGTCGGAGCGCTGTTGGTGGTGGTCGTGCTGAGCGCTGCCATCGTCCTTCCTCCGTTGTTCACTGGCGCGCGAGTGGCAGGCTCGGCGTCCCCCATCGCACTGCCCGCTCCACCGCATGTCGGGAGCTGCCTGCTGTACTCGCTACCGGCACGCGGGGACGGCCTCACCGACGGGACATCCATCGACCTGGCCGCGTATCGCGCCGGACAGAGCGCGAAAGATCCTGACATTGCGGTGTTCGGCCCGTGTGACGGTGAGATCGCTGGTGAGGTGGTCGACCTGATCGACGCGCCGGGAGACGCCGCCAGTCGGCTGGCCACCGCGGTCGGTGCCGAAAAGCAGTGCCGGGCGGCGGCGTCGGACTACACCGGTCTTGACGTCGCGGCGGCGCGGTTGCCTGGCCTGCGGGACGCGGCCACGAATCCGGTGCGCTGGAGCCCTTCGGCCAACCTGAGGTACCGCTGGGTGCAACCGGAGTCCCTGCAGCGCGCCGCCGGTCGGACCTGGCTCGCGTGTGTGGTGACCCCGAGCCGGCCGGTGCTGTACTCGGGCAGTGTGGCGGCGGCGTTTTCCACCGGTCGCCTGCCCACACCGTTCGGCCTGTGTTGGGCCGGGGCCGACGTCCGCGCGGGGATGGGTGTGGTGGATTGCAACCAACCGCACCGGTCGGAATTGCTGTCGGTGGGACGGGTGGAGAATCCGACCAACTGGACCTCCACCCAGGTGCGGCAGGCCTGCGCGCGGGTAGCCACCACATTCATCGGCCGGTCCGATCCCACGGCGGGCGGGGCGCTCGAGATCACCGTCACGCCACCCGATCTGGATCGCCGGCTGCTCTGGGACGCACCTCTCGACCTGACCTGTTACGTCACGGGGGGCGGTGGTCGGCAACTGGACGGCACGCTGCTCAGCCTGGGCGATCGGTCGATTCCCTTCGTTCCGTGAACTTTCCGGCCGTGCACTGAACTGCGGTTACCGTGACGGGATGGACCGTCGGCTCATCGGTGTCGTCGTGCTGATCCTGGTGGTCGTCGCCGCGACGGTGGCGCCGTCGTTGTCCGGGCAGCGGGTGGCCGGGTCCGCGGTCGGCATGACGTTCCCCGATCCACCGACGGTGGGTGACTGTGCGCTGAGCCCGCTGAACGCGGACGGTGGCAACTTCGGCGTGCCGACAGACCTGGACGTCACCACGGTCACCTGGGGACCGTGCGACGGAGAGGTCTACGGCCAGATCGTCGCCGGTGCGTCCGGGGGTACGGCTGACACGACCAGCGGGCGCGGTCGCCGCGGGTGCTACCGGGCGGCCGCGGCGTTTGCCGGGCTGGACGTCTCGAACAGGCGCGCGACGGTGCCGGGTGCGCCGTCCTATCCCGGTGTGTTGTGGGCGCCGACGCTGGGGTTCGATGCACACCGGGTGGTGCCCGGCGAGCTGGAACGGCAGGCCGGTCGGAGCTGGGGTGCCTGCCTGGCCGCACCGGTCATCCTGGGCAGCTTCCGGGGGTCGCTGGAGCGGGCCTTTGGCGGGGGTTCGCTGCCACCCGAGTTCGGGTTCTGTTGGGAGGGAACGAATCTGGACGTGTCGCCCATGCTGGTGAGCTGCGGCCAGCCGCATCCCGCCGAACTGCTGGCCACGGCCACCGTCCGCGATCGTTCGTTCTCCGACCACGCGGCGAGTGCCATGCAGTGCCGGCAGATCGCGGCGCTGATCATGCAGCGGGTCGACCCCACCGCGGCCGGTGCGCTGGCCACGGTGATCGATCCGGTGACCTCCGACGGCGCGATGACACCGGATGCGCCGGAGACAGTGGGGTGCTTCGTGGTGCCGACGGGGTCGCGGGAGCTGATCGGGACACTGGTCGGGCTGGGTGAGGATCGACCGGTGCCCTTCGCGCCGTGACCGGGTGCGCGCGCTCTACGTGGTTCACCGGACGCGCCGGCCGCACATATTCGACCGGTGACCCGCAGCGTCGATGGCGTGGAAACCCCAGCGGGCGGGACCGCATCCGCGGGTTACCGTGGGGGATGGATCGACGACTGGCCGGGCTTGCCGTGCTGATCCTGGCGGTCGTCGCCGTGGCAGTGGTGCCGGGCGTGTCCGGACGACGGGTCGCGGGTTCTGCGGTGGCGAAGTCCTTCCCCGATCCGCCGGCGGTCGGCGACTGCGCGCTGTCCGCCCCGCCCGGCCCGGGTCCGAACTACGCCGAACCGTCCGAACTGGAGGTCGGCTCGGTGACGTGGGGTCCGTGCATGGGGCCGATTGCGGGCGAGGTGGTCGCCGGTGCGGAGCCGGACGGGGACCCGGCAACGCCGCGCGACGATCCCTTCGGGCTTTGCTATCTGGGGACAGCCCGCTACGCGGGACTGGTCGTCACCGGGACGACCGTGACGTTGGCCGGCCTTCCCCCGACGGATCTGCTCAGCTGGGAACCGATTGTCGGGGCGATGACTCGAGAAGTGGTGCCCGATGACGAGGAGCGCCGGGCCGGCCGGACGTGGCGGGTGTGCATGGCCTCGCCCCTCGACGGCGGCACCTATCGAGGCACCCTGGCCCAGGGCTTCGCCTCCGGCCGGGTTCCCGACGAATTCGGGGTGTGCTGGAACGGAACGGATCTCGACGGTCCTGCCGACCTGCTCCAGTGCAGCCGACCGCATTCCGCCCAGTTGCTGGCGATCGGCGTCGCGCCGGATCGCTCGCGGGTGTCGATCGATGACCTGCAATCCGCCTGCCGCGACGTGGCGAAAGCCATGATGCGGACGGATCGCCCGGTGCAGGCCGGTGAATTGGCCGTTGTTCTCGACGTCGTGACCTCCGACGGGGCGAGCACGCCGGACGCGCCGCTGACCGCCGGTTGCTTCGCGTCGGCCGCCGGATCCCGGCAGCTGGGCGGCAGTGTGATCGGGCTGGACGATCGACCGGTGCCCTTCGTGAGCTGACCCGCCGACGGCACGGACGGCGCGCGCCTACTCTGGGCTGATGCCGCGCCGTGTGGTGGGCGCCGCCCTCGTCGCCCTCGCCCTGCTTGCCGCGCTGGTCGGTGCCCGTTGGTCCGGGATCAGGGTCGCCGGAACCCCGTACGCGCCGGTCCGGTCGAGCGCTCCCGGGGTGGGGGACTGCATCGGGCAGGTCACCGGTGCGACAGCGGAGGGCCGTCCGGTCACCTCGTTCACCGTTGGCAGCGCCGGCGTCACCGAGGTGCGGTTCTCGGACTGCTCATTGCCCCATGTCGGCGAGGTGGTCGCTTTCCGGTCGTTGACCGCACCTGCCGCCGGGTCAACCACCGCGGTCACCTCGGACGGCGAATGGTGTCGGGACGTGGCCACGGGCTATCGCGCGCACGTTGCCTTCAAGGTCCGGGATGTGTCCGGCGCGGGGGTGTGGGCCCCGGCCACCGGTCAACGGTTCCTGACCATTCTCAGCGCGCCATCGAGGTTCGAGCCGTCGGCGCGATGGGCCGCCTGCGCGATCATCGCCCCTGGCATGCAGCAGTACCAGGGTTCCTACGTACTGTCGCTGGCCGACCGGCCGACCCCGCCGCCCTTCGGAGTCTGCCGGCAGTCCGACGAAAATCCTTTGCCCATCTCGTGTCTCGAGCCGCACCGGATCCAGGACTTTGCCACTGCGATGGTCCGCGGCCAGGTGCCGGCGTCGCTCGCGGAGGCCTGCGCCGAGTTGATCGGCAGGATGACCGGGCTGCCGGACCCGACCGCGGGCGGGGGGCTCCGGGTCTCCGTTGTTGCGGGCGAGAGCGGAACCGATGCACGTGCCGCGTCCGCCAGCTGCCGGCTCGAGGTGGTCGGGGATCGCAGCCTGCGGGCGACTTTGATCGGCGTGGACAGCGGGCCGCTGCCCTGGGCATGACGACCTTGCCCGGCGCCGCCCGGTCGGCGAGAGGGACCGGCTCGATGATCAGCCGGGGCGGGACCCGTTCGGTGATCAGCCGGTGTGCGGCTGGGGACGTGTTGGTGATCGCGCGCCGGCGGACCTGCTTGGTGCATCGCCGGTGTCGGCGGGGGGCCCTGCTCCGGTGATCAGCCCGCCGGGGTGGCACCGATCGCCACCGCCAGCGCGGAGGCCACCGCCGGTCCGCCGTCCGGCGCGGGTGTCACCTCGGCGGTGACATCGGGTGCGCCGGCCGGGGTGGTGAGCGGCCCGGTGCTTGTGCTGGTGCCGGCGGAAAGCCGGAGGTGGTTGTCCACCAGGAACTGCTGCCCGGCCGGGCTGCGCAGGTAGGCGAGGAAACCGGCCGCCGCCTCCCGCAACGTCGGTGTCGTCCACTGTGCCGTCAGCGGTACGCCGTACAACTCGTCACCGACCGTTGGGCCCGTCGGGTGGACCGCCACCAGGTTGGCGCCGGGATTCGCGGCGGTGAATGCGGCCAGCTCGGATTCCACCACAGGGACCGCCGTGAACCCGCCTTGACCGGCAGCCAGTTGCGTCAGCGCGTCCGTGGTCGTCGCCGGCTGGACCGGCGGTCCGGCCTT
Organism: uncultured Actinomycetota bacterium; assembly: GCA_963709895.1. Classification (GTDB taxonomy): domain Bacteria; phylum Actinomycetota; class Actinomycetes; order Mycobacteriales; family Nakamurellaceae; genus Nakamurella. The sequence goes on from CAVPYD010000042.1 coordinate 41,231, forward strand.
GGCGAGCGCGTCCAGCTGTGCGGTTGCCGCCGTCACCGTCGCCGCGTCGACCGGGGTGGCGCCGGTGGCGAGCACCGATTGCAGCGCATAGCTGGTCGCGCGATTGGCCACCGGTTCCGGCAGCGCAATGATCAGGTGGTCTCCGGCTGCCAGCACGGCGGTCCCGGCGGGCCCGGCCGCCGTCGGTAGCGACGTCCAGCTGAGTGACGACAAGGCCGGCGCGTCCTGGGCATGCACCGCCAACACCACCGGCGAGCCGGCGATCGGGTCGGGGTCGCGGCCGGCGGTCATACCGGAGTTGGTGGCCTCCAGGGTGGTGAGGTCCGCCCCCGACGTCGGCACCCAGACGCTCGGCGCCGGCCCCGGCCCGGTCACCCAGTTCGAGGCCAGCGCCTGCGCCGCCTGGTCACCCGGCATCTCGGTGACCTCGGTGGTCACGCACGTCGACCGGGCCGAGGGTGCCGTCGCATCGAAACCGTCTGCGACGGAACGGATCGCGGGGGTGGCACCGGCAGAACTGGTGATCGGCAGGATGACCTGCCCGGTGCAGCCGGCGTTCGCTTCGTCGTCCGAGCCGTTGACGATCAACAGGTAGGCCGTCGTCGCGCCGGCGATCACCAGCAGCGCCACCGCGGTGACGATCACCCATGGGGCGAGGCCGCGGCGGGAGCCGTCGGAGGTGTGGCGTGCCATGGATCCTCCTGATCGCCTGCTCTGGCCGGCAGGTGCCCGCTGACTTGTTGGGTCGATCTGTTGGGTCGATCTGCTGCTCGGTCGGGTGCTGCTGGCGGTGGTGGCGCTGATGGGGCATCGTCCTGGTCGTCGACACTGGGGATGGAGCGCAGCTCCGACAGCGGCACAGTCGGTGACCGGTTGTCGTGAGAGGCCGGCCGAGCGCGGTCGCCGACGGCGACGGCACGGCTGAGTGTCACCAGCTGTGCTGCAGGAGCCCGTGGGCACGTCACTCTAACCCGGTCGGCGGAGCCCCTGACCGGGCTCGGGGCAGTGGCCGGCGACCGAACCGGTGACGATCATGCAAACCCGCGCATTCGGGTCCTGAACAGCGCACAATCAGGGTGAACCCGCAATCGCGCCTGCTGGTGGGCCGGGTTCGTCCCGGAATTCCTCCGGAACTCGGGGGGACTGGGTAGAAGCTGGCCCGATCACCTGGAACGATGGGTAGTCAAGCGGCCGCCGAGGGATGCCGCAGCTGTTGACAGGCGAGAGGACTCGAGATCTATGGCCAACCCGTTTACGAAGGCCTGGAAGTACCTGATGGCGTTGTTCTCGTCGAAAGTCGATGAATACGCCGATCCCAAGGTGCAGATCCAGCAGGCCATCGAAGATGCCCAGCGGCAGCATGCGGCGCTGTCGCAGCAGGCCGCGGCGGTCATCGGCAACCAGCGGCAGCTGGAGATGAAGCTGACCCGGCAGATGGGCGACGTCGAGCGGCTGCAGTCGTCCGCCCGGCAGGCGCTGGTCCTGGCCGACGAGCAGCGGGCCAAGGGCAACGCGGCGGAGGCCGCGAAGTACGAGCAGACCGCGCAGGCCTTCGCCACTCAACTGGTGGCCGCCGAGCAGCAGATGGAAGACCTCAAGGGCATGCACGACCAGGCGCTGCAGGCCGCCGAGCAGGCCAAGAAGGCCGTCGAGAACAACGCGATGCAGCTGCAGACGAAGCTCGCCGAGCGGACCAAGCTGCTCTCCCAGTTGGAGCAGGCGAAGATGCAGGAGCAGGTCTCCGCGTCGCTGCAGTCCATGTCGCAGCTTCAGGCGCCGGGGAACACCCCGTCGCTGGACGAGGTTCGCGACAAGATCGAACGGCGGTACGCCAACGCCCTCGGCGCGGCCGAGTTGCACTCCAACTCCGTCGAGGGCCGGATGCTCGAGGTGCAGAAGTCGACTCTTGACATGGCAGGTGCCTCCCGCCTGGACCAGCTGCGGGCGCAGCTGCATCCTGAGCTGGCCGCGCAGCAGCCGCGTTCCATCGATGCCGCCACCGGCACCGGTGCGTCCGTCCCGACCACACCCGCGGCGCAGCCTGCGCCGCTTCCCAATCAGCAGACCTGATGCGTAAGACCGCGGGTCGAGCAATGGCGACGACTGCCGCGGTCGGGCACGGAGTTGACCTGGCCGGGCAGGTGAGTGCGGCTGCGGCCGAGATGATCCGCGTCCGCAGGGATCCCGCGGTGCAGGCACGGAAGCGCCGCCGCGCGGCATCACGCCGGCTGAAAGCGTGGTCGGCGGGCGCCGTCGTTTCGGGTGCGGTGACGGCCACGGGTGTGGCGGCCGTCGTCGACGAGGGCTGGACGTCCGGCGCGGTGGGCGCGATGGTGTTCCTGATCGCGATCCTCCTCTGGTGCATCATCGGCATCGTCAGGGCGAGCGTGGATCTGCGGGCACGCACCCGGGTCCTGAAGACGCTGCCGGCGCCGCAGCCGGCCCGGCCGGTCGTCGCGGCGAGCATCCGGCCGGAGATCGACCGATTGGATGGCTATTCCGACGGCCTACGGCAGCTGGTCGGGATGATCGGCATTGTCAATGACAACGCGGATGTGCTCCAGCTGCGGGACGACATCCTGGCGGCCGCGGACTCGACCGAGGCCGGACTCCGTCGCCGGGCCCAGGACCTGACCGGTGTGCTCCGGGCGCGGCGGTCGGCGCCACCGGAGGCCGCCGCGCAACTGGAGGCCACCGCTTCTCTGCTGCATCGGCAAATCCACGACGGCGTGGACGGCTACGGGGATTTGGTGTCCGCGGCGAGCGAGGCCGTCGCGGCGTCACGTGAGCTTGCCGAACATGGCGGGCTGAACGGGGCCCAGCTGCCCACGGGTCAGCTGACGTCTGGAACAGGGGTGGGCGAGTTGCAAGCCCCCACCGATCAGCTTCGGGCGTTGGCCGCGGGGATGCGGGAGCTGACCCAGGGCTGACGAAGCGCCGGACGCTGGATGATCGCGCCCTGCGCTTTCCGCCGAATCACCCCGCCGATTGGGGCGGCGTCGTGCTCGCTGCGTCGGCCGCCACCAATCCTGGCCACAGCAGGTCGAGCAGATGGTCAGGAAGGTCGGGGTAGGGCTGCCGTCGTCCCATGCTGTGCACCTGCAGTATCACCGGGCCGATCAGGGCCATCGCCGCCAACTCGACGTCCAGGTCGGGCCGAAGCTCACCGCGCTCGACTCCGTCGCGCAGCACCGAGTGCAGCCACCGACGACGGGGCAGGATCACCCGATCGAAGTACTCGGCGTACAGATCGGGTTGGCTGACGCTGTAGACCATCATCCGGGGCATGATGCGGCCGGCCAACGAGTCGGCGTCCCGGTTGGACATGTGGGTCAGCCCCAACAGCAGTCGATCCCGGGTACCGCCGGGCGGGAGGGGATCGCTCTCCTTCGGGAAGTCGTCGTTCAGGGTGGCCAGCGCATCGATGACCAATTCGCGTTTGCCGGCCCACCGTCGGTAGATCGTCGCCTTGCTGACCCCGGCTTTGATGGCAACGGCCTCCATCGACAAGGAGTAGTAGCCCTCGTCGGCGAACAGTTCCAGGGTCGCGGTCGATGATCGCCCTGTCCGCCCGCTGCTCCCTGGGACGGCCGGGCCGCCGGCCGCTCTCGCCGCCGGCGGGCTCCGCGGTTCGTCATGGGCGGTGCGTCGGTCCGCCCCACGGTCGCCGCGGTGAGGTCGTCAGGAGCTGCGTGCCTGCCGACGGAGACACCGTTCGGCTGGGCACACCGTTGGCTGGGATCACCGTCGGCTGTGACACCGTTGGCGTCGCCGTTGCTGCCGTTGACCGTGCTGCCGTTGGCGGTGCCTGCCATTGGGGTAGTGCCATTGGTGGTACTGCCGTTGGACATTGACCGCCGTTGGACACACCGCGTTGGACACACCGCCGTTCTCGTCGCGACTCGCGACCTGGGCGGCGGTTCCGCTCCGTGTCGGCTCGGTGGTCGGCGCCAGGTGCGCGGGCGCACCGACCACACCGACGACGCCACCTTACCAGGGTGTGCTGCCGTCGATCCTCACGGGCGTGGTGCCGGCCGGCGGGGAGGTGCTCCAGAGGAAAGTCCTCGATGTGCTCGAGGTCGTTGCCTTCTTCGTCGACGAAGTGCACCCGAGCTCTCGGCGGCGCCCTCCTCGACCGAGGTGTCCTCGCCGGGGTGCGATCCTGCCCATGCGACCGCTTCGGCCTTGGCCGGCAGCCAGACGAGCACCACCACGATCGCGATGACCAGCAGTCCGGCGGAAACGAAGGCCGCGGTGTGCAAGCGCCGGCATGAAGGAGTCATTGGCCGCCTGCCGGAGCTGGTCGATCAACGGCGCCGGCACCGTGCCAGTCGCGGCCAGCCGGTCGGCGACCTCGTTGGTGCCGCCGATGGAGTCGGTCGCGGCCGCGAGTGCCTCGGGCGGCAGTCCCTTGTCCTGGAGCAGCGGGCTCATGTTGTTGCTGTAGACCGTGCCGACCACCGACGACAGGATCGCGACACCGAACACGGCGCCCACCTGCCGGACGGTGTTCTGCACGGCGGATCCCGAGCCCGAACGCTCCGGCGGGGTCGCCAGCGTCATCCGCGTGGTCGACGGCGCAATGGTGTTACCCAACCCGAACCCGAAGATCACCCCGACCACGATGAGGAACCAGACGGGGGCGTCAGGGCTGACGAACGCGAAGCACAGCATGCCGACCAGAGCGAAGATCAGGCCGCCGGGGATCACCTTTCGGGCGCCGAACCGATGCACCATCTTGGCGCTGCGCGGGGCGCCGAGGAGCTGTCCGACCGCGAAGGGCAGAACCAGCAGGCCGGCCTGCAGCGGCGACCAACCGCGAACGATCTGGTAGTAGAAGGTCAGGAACAGCAAGGTGCCCTGCATCGCGGCGAACGCCAGCGAGACACCGGTCAGCGGTATCGAGAACGACCGGATGCGGAACAGGGACAGGTCGATCGAGGGATGCGTGCTCTTGAGTTCGTACATCCCGAAAGCGAGCAGAACGATCAGCCCGAGAATGATGAAACCCCAGGTGGACGGCGCCGCCCAGCCGACTGTAGAGGCGTTCTGGATGCCGTAGACCACGGTGAACAGGCCGATCACCGAGAGCACGAGGCCGATCGGGTCCAGCTTGCCCGGGCGGGGATTCTTCGTCTCCGGAACCTCCATGAAGATCCCGATGCCGCCGAGGATGACGATCGGCACGTTGATGAAGAAGACCGAGCCCCAATCGTTTCCGGTCAGCCACTGGAACCAGTTCGGGTGCTCGAGCAGCAGGCCGCCGAGGACCGGGCCGAGGGCCACCGCGCCGCCGACCGCTGCGGCCCATACCCCGATCGCCTTGCCGCGCTCCTGCGGCGGGAAGATCACCGTGATGATCGACAGCGAGATCGGCATGACCGAGGCGCCGCCGATGCCCATCAGTGCCCGGAAAGCGATGAGCTCACCGGGACTGGTCGCGAATGCGCAGAGCGCGGAAGCCACCCCGAACAATGCGAGCCCGATCAGCAGGATCTTCTTGCGGCCGAACCTGTCGCCCATCACGCCCCAGGTGAACAGCAGCGCGGCGAACGCCAGCGAATAGGCGTTGATCGCCCAGACCAGCTGGTTCTGGCTCGCGCCGAGGTCTTCCTGGATGGTCTTCAATGCGACATTCAGGATCGTGTTGTCCAGGATGACCACGAGCAGACCGACGACCAGGACGCCGAGAGCCTTCCAGCGTTTCGGGTACGCACCGACGACAGTCGAGTGGGAGTCGACGCTCCCGGTGAGGGGGGCGGAGGAGTCGGACACAGGGCAACCTCGTCATGTCGTTAACGCTGGGGTTGGGCGTACCGCAAGTTCAGCACTCGTGTCTGACAACGCGACGCTGTGACGATCTTATTCCGAAACGCGCCCGTTCCGTTTTGAAACTTTTCGGCCCGCGGTGAGCGGCGGCGACGAAGCGGTGAGTGCGACAGCATCGAGGTGGCAGCGGGGATGAGCTGGGGCGGCAGAGTTGTGCCAGGAGGGCCCCAGCGGCACCGGCGTGCCGCGGCCGTCTCCGTGCTCGGGTCCGTCCTCCGGTCAGGGGTCAGAACTGTCCGACGGTGAGCGGTCGTCAGCGGCGACGGCGCAGCAGCATGATCAACACGACGATGGTCGAGATCAGCCCGGCGGCAATGACCAGTTGGCCGATCGGACTGGACAGGCCGGTGGGATCCATCAGGGCAGTCTGCCGGACGCCTTGTGCGGCGACCGCGGGCCGTGCCGAACAACGCGATGCTCTGCCCGCCGGCCCGGGATGCGCGTCGGCGGATCGACCGTCGCGCGCTGGGTAGGGTCGGGTCCGTGCGACTGACCGAGTTCCGGGGCCTGATGCAGCTGCAGTTCGGGTCCACCCGTGCGCCTTCGGTGGCGCGGGACCATGTGTTCTCGGCGCTGGGCGGGCTGACCGCCGACGAGGCGTTGGCGGCGGGCGAGGACCCGAAGTTGGTCTGGGCGGCGGTGTGCGATGCGTTCGACGTCTCCGACACCCTTCGATACGGCCTACCCGACTGATCCAGGCGCCCGTGGACGGGTCCGACCGGGATCGACGCCATGCCGGGAGGTGAGCCGCTTCCATCGGGCGGGTCCACTTCGCGCTGGCCAGCCGCCGGCTCCTGGCAAGACGCCGCCCGACGAGACACCTGACCACAGAGCTGACCGGACCCGGCGTCATCGTCACCGCCGCTGACGTCGGACGTCATGTCCCGATGGGCTGGTGACATCGCCGTGGTGACAGCAACTGTCGCCACGCGGACCGGCGATCACGGGACGGCGGTCGGTGGCTGACGACTCCACCGGGTCCGGGCCGGAACCCTCTTCCCTGGGGCGTCGCGGGCTTGATCGACACGCCGGTCGAATGTTGGCGTATCGAACAGGTGTACGTCTAAAGTTGTCCCCATGGCGCGAGTTGTCCACACACGACCCGCGAATCCAGACGACTGTCGGTGGCTCGTTCTACCGTCGGCACGACAGCAACACCAGGTCCCGTTGGGTCACACCCGCGGACACAGAGGAAAGGTACGGGGTGGGTCATGACGGCACCGGATCGCGAGAAGGCGCTCGGCATCGCGCTCGCACAAATCGAGAAGCAGTTCGGCAAAGGCTCGGTGATGCGACTGGGTGACGAAGGGCGTGCGCCGGTCGAGGTGATCCCCACCGGCTCCATCGCCTTGGACGTGGCGCTGGGCATTGGCGGCCTGCCGCGTGGCAGGGTCGTGGAGATCTACGGTCCTGAGTCCTCCGGGAAGACCACGGTCACCCTGCATGCGGTGGCGAGCGTGCAAGCTGCCGGCGGCATCGCCGCATTCATCGACGCCGAGCACGCACTCGACCCCGAGTACGCCAAGGCGTTGGGGGTGGATACCGACTCGTTGCTGGTCTCCCAACCGGATACCGGTGAGCAGGCCCTGGAGATCGCGGACATGCTCATCCGCTCCGGCGCGATCGACTTGGTCGTCGTCGACTCGGTGGCCGCGCTGGTGCCCCGCGCGGAGATCGAGGGGGAGATGGGGGACAGCCACGTGGGTTTGCAGGCCCGGCTGATGTCCCAGGCCCTCCGGAAGATCGCCGGTGCGCTGAGCAACACCAACACCACGATGATCTTCATCAACCAGTTGCGGGAGAAGATCGGCGTGATGTTCGGCTCTCCCGAAACCACCACCGGTGGCAAGGCACTGAAGTTCTACGCGTCCGTGCGCCTGGACATCCGCCGAATCGAGGCACTCAAGGACGGCACGGATGTGGTCGGCAACAGGACGCGGGTCAAGGTCGTCAAGAACAAGATGGCGCCGCCGTTCAAGCAGGCCGAGTTCGACATCATCTACGGCCTCGGCATCTCCCGCGAGGGTTCGCTGATCGACGTCGGGGTGGAGCAGGGCATCGTTCGGAAGGCCGGCGCCTGGTACACGTACGACGGCGAGCAGTTGGGTCAGGGCAAGGAGAACGTGCGGACGTTCCTGCGTGAGAACCCGGATGTCGCCCAGGAGATCGAGAAGCGCATCAAGGAGAAGCTGGGCGTGGGTGCTCGCCTCGATGCGGAGGAGCCGTTGCCGGCTCCGGTCGATTTCTGATCGGTCATGGCTGCTCCACATCTCCCGCACCCCTCCGACGTTCCGTCGGCCAACGACGACTCCGCCGAGCGGTCCGCCCGGATCGCTCAGCTGGCCGCACAGCTGGAGGTGCTTTCCCGGTCCGTCCCGCGAACCGCCGGGGGCCAGGCTGTGACGGCCGGCGGCGGAGGTCAGGCCGTCCGCAGCACCGATGACGGCCCGGCAGTTCCAAACGGCTCCGGAGGTCGTTCGACTCGAGGCGCCCGCACCAACGCGGCCATGGCCGGCGCGGTGATCGGCTCTTCCGGCCGGTCGCCCACCAGCGATGACGGCGGTCACCCCGAAGACCCGCCCGGCGATCCCGAAACCATCGCCAAGGCGATCTGTCTTCGGCTGCTGACGGTCGCCGCTCGCCCCCGGGCCGCGTTGGCGCTGGCCTTGCGCAAGCGGGGGATCCCGGACGAGGTCGCCGAGACTGTGCTGGATCGCTTCACTGACGTAGGCCTCATCGACGATGAGGCCTACGCGCAGGCCTTCGTCGCCACGAAGCAGCGCGACCGCGGGTTGGGCGCGAGCGCGCTGCGCACCGAACTGCGCCGCAAGGGCGTGGACGACGACGTGGTCGCGGGCGCGGTCGACGGCATCGACCAGGAAGCCGAGCGAAGTCGGGCCAAGAGCACTCATCGAGCGCCGGGTGGACGCTGCGATGAGCGCTGGACCGGTGGCCGCCCGCCGCAGGTTGGCGGGTTTACTGGCCCGCCGCGGGTATTCGGTGGATGTCGCGTTGTCCGTCGTTGATGAAGCGCTGGCCGCCTACACCGCGGACGAACGGTGGGATCCCGGACATTGACTCAGCACGACATCAGCGTGGCGGGCGGTGCGGCTGACCGGCGAGCAGCGCCCGCATTGGCCAGCCAAGGCCGCGGGCAGGCCCAGTGCGTGAGTGTGGCTGCCGGGCCATCCGGTGGGCACGAACCTCCGCTGTGACAACGTGTTGGGAGTCGGACCGTCATCGGCGTGACGTTTCCCGCCGTGCTCCGTTCAGCCGATAGGGGCGTCGTCCCTCGGTCGGGTCGTGCTTCCGCTCGGTGACCTGTCGGTCCGCCAGAAGCGGGTCGGCTTGACCCATGGTGACCCGCTCCTTAACCTCGGACTAACAGGAGAGTCACGAAACGCGCGCCGCAGGGCTGCGCGGCCGATAGCGGTGATGTTGCCGCACCTACCCGGCCTGGCCGGGAAGTACGCGATCGGCGCCGATAGGCGTTCAGTATGGTCGCGATGATGGCCCGCTGGGCTTTGCGACGGCGCGTGCGCGACCCCTCCTGCCGTACCCTGGACAGCGCCTTACGGCTGCTGTCCCCGCGCGGCACCGATGAGGGAGGTTCGATGTCCGACGCTCTCGTCATCGTCTTGGTCGGAGCTTTGCTGGTCGCGGTAGTGGCGTTGTTGATCGTCGTGCGGCGGCGCCCGGCGGCGCCGGCACCGTTCGACGAGGACGCCCTCCGCAGACTCGTCGAAAACGCCGTGACGTCGTCCACGCCCGCCCCGCACACCGACGACCGTGCCGAGCACGAACCCGACCTGTCACATTTCGCCCTGTTGAGCCATGAGGCCACAGCTGCCGCCGAGGCAGCGGATGCGGTTCGCCGGACAGCGTCCGAGGCGGCCGATGAACTGACCAATCGCTCCCGCCGCGAAGCCGAGCAGTTGCGTGCGGACGCTCTCGCGGAGGCGGAGCGAACGGTGGGTGCCGCCCGTGCGCAGGCCGCAGAACTTCGGGCCGGGTTGGACGCGGAACGGAGCCGGATCACCGTCGAGGCGACAGCCGCGCTCTCCGAGGACCGCCGCGAACTCCAGGAAGCGGAGCAGAGGTTGCGGGCGGCCACCCAGGCGCTGGCCGACGAGCAGCAGGCACTGGTGGCCGATCGGCGTCGCATCGGCGCGGACCAGAGCGGAACTGGACGCCACCAAGAAGTCACTGCAGGCGCGGGCCGATCAGTTGGCCGCGACGACAGCCGAGTTGGCCCAGCGGGCGAAGGAGCTGGACGACCGTCAGCAGGAGATTGCAGCGTTCGCCGCCACCCAGCAGGCGGAGCTCACCCGGATTTCCGGATTGACGGTCGAGGCCGCGCGCGCGGAGCTCCTCGCCAGTCAGGAGGAAGCGGTGCGCCGGGACGCCGCGATGATGATCAGGCGCATCGAGACCGAGGCGCAGACCTCGGCCAAGCAGCGAGCCAGGGCGATCGTCGCCGAGGCGATCCAGCGCGTCGCATCCGACCAGACAGCGCAGACCGTGGTGGCGGTCGTGCACCTGCCCGCTGACGAGGTCAAGGGCCGGATCATCGGTCGTGAAGGGCGCAACATTCGCGCCTTCGAGACCGTCACGGGCGTCAACGTGATCATCGACGACACCCCCGAAGCCGTGCTGCTCTCCTGCTTCGACCCGGTTCGGCGAGAGATCGGCAGGATCACCCTCGAGATGTTGATCGAGGACGGCCGCATCCATCCGCACCGCATCGAGGAGGCCTTCGAGCGCGCCCGCGACGAGGTCGAGGTGCTGTGTCAGCGGGCCGCCGAGGATGCACTGCTCGCGGTGCGCATCACCGATCTGCACCCGGAGCTGGTCACCCTCATCGGCAGGCTGAAATACCGGACGTCGTACGGCCAGAACGTGCTGGGCCATCTCATCGAGACCGCGCACATCGCGCGCGGCATGGCCGTCGAACTCGGCATCGATCCGACCGTCGTCACCCGCGGTGCGTTCCTGCACGACATCGGCAAGGCACTGACCCACGAGGCGCAGGGGTCACATGCCATCGTCGGTGCGGAACTCGCCCGCAAGTACGGCGAGTCGGACGACGTGGTGCACTGCATCGAGGCGCATCACGACGAGGTGCCGCCGTCAACCGTCGAAGCCGTCCTCACCCAGGCCGCCGACGCCTGCTCCGGTGGCAGACCGGGCGCGCGCCGCGAGTCGCTGGAGTCGTACGTGCAGCGGCTGGAGCGGATCGAGGCCATCGCCGGTGCAAAACGGGGTGTGGAGAAGGTCTTCGCGATGCAGGCCGGCCGCGAGCTGCGGGTGATGGTCAAGCCCGACGTGGTCGACGACCTCGAGGCACACGTGCTGGCCCGCGAGGTGGCCAAGCAAATCGAAGAGGAACTCACCTATCCGGGTCAGGTTCGGGTCACGGTGATCCGGGAGTCACGGGCAACCGAAATCGCCCGCTGAGAATCCGGCCACGAGCGCTGGCTGCGCCGCCTCGACATACCGGCGGGCGGTCTCCGGTTGCCGCCGGCTGCAGCCGAGGCCGGTGGTTGGCAGGCAGCGCCCAGCTGATCCCGCACGGCCAACCCGGAGGCTCAGCGGCTCGTCGGCGATCGGCCTGATCCCGGCGGACCGGCGAAGGCCTGGGCGATGGACAGCCAGGTGTGGGCTGCGTTGCCCACCGCGGTCAGCCCGAGATCGTCCCGGTGCCGTCGTTGGGTGACCAGCAGGCAGAAATCCAGACCGGTCCCGGTCACCCGCTCTGCGGCTTCCGGCGGACCCCAGTCCCACCGCTGCCCGGACGGTGAGGTCAGCTCAACCCGGAACGGATGGTCGGGAACCGGCAGTCCCCGGGTGGTGAAGGAATGATCGCGGGTACGCACGCCGAGGTCGGCGACATGCCGGAGCCGATCGGTCGGAGCACGTCGCACGCCGAGCGCGTCGGCGATGTCCAGGCCGTGCGCCCAGGTTTCCATGATCCGCGCAGACGCCATCGTGCCGGCGCCCATCGGCGGCCCCAGCCACGTCAGCCGGGTGCCGGACGGCACCTCGGCCAACGACTGCAGCACCGCTGCCCGCCCCGCCCGCCAGCGCTGCAGAATCCCGGGGGCCGGTTGCCCGACGGCGGCAGCCGCGCCCGATTCGATCGCTGCCGGCAGATCCGCGACGATGGCCGCCCGCGCCGCCAGGAATCTCGCTGGTTCCCGGCAGGCCAGCACGGTGAGCTCGTCGGTCCAGTTCAGGTGACCGATCTGGTGCGCGATCGTCCAGCCGGCCGCCGGCGTTGCGGTCGTGAAGTCAATGCCGGGAACGGAGACCAGTCCGTCGAGCTCCGCGCCCTCGTCAGCCAGATCCGCCAGCACGGCGGCCAGGGCGGGTGAAGGAACCGTCATCGCCCCATCCTGCCGCGCCACCACTCCGAGCAGCCCGAGCACCCCGACCAGCCCCCGACCAGCGTCGAGTTGGCCGAGACCAGAGCCCGACCGGCCCGAGAAGAGCCAGCCGGCCCCGACCAGCGTCCGAGGCAGCGAACGAACCTAGGGCTGGGAGTAGCCGTCCCGGGTCGGCATCACGGTCGCCGAGCCCGGCTCCTCCAGCACCATCACCTTCTGCCGAGCCTGCAGCAGGTCGGTCTGCCCGTCACCCCCGCCGATCACGATCTGGGTGCCGCCGCGGCTGCTGAGCTTGCGTTCCAGATAGGTGGACAGCCGGCCGAGCGCCAGGTTGATCAGGATGTAGATGACCGCGATGACGACGTAGGTGGGCAGCAGGTTCCCGTAGTTGCTGGCCGAGGTGCCGGCGGCCCGCCGCAGCTCCACGTAGCCGACGAAGATGCCGCCCAGCGCCGTGTCCTTGACGACCACCACCAGCTGGCTGACCACGGCCGGCAGCATCGAGGTGATCGCCTGCGGCAGCAGGATGATCGTCATCGTCTGCGACTTCCGGAGCCCGATCGCGCTCGCCGCCTCGGTCTGCCCGCGGGGCACGGCGAGGATCCCGGCCCGGACCACCTCGGCCAGCACCGACCCGTTGTAGAGCACCAGGGCGATGACGACGGCGGCGAACGGGCTGGACCAACCGAAGATCGAGAACCACAGGTTGAACGCGAACACCATCAGGATCAGTACCGGGATCGAACGGAAGAACTCGACCACGATGCCGGCCGGCCAACGGACCCACCCGTGGTCGGAGAGCCGGGCGATGCCGAGCAGGGCGCCGACGGGCAGCGCGATCAGCACGCTGATGGCGGCTGCCTGCAGGGTGTTCCACAGCCCGGGCAGCAGGTAGGTGGTCCAGTTCTCCGCCTGCAGGAAAGGTGACCACTTCTCCGCGGTGAGCTGGTTCTTGGCGGCCACGATGGACAGCACCCACCACACCAACGCGATCAGCACGATGCCGAACAGCACGCTGAGGATCACGTTCATCCGTCGGGCCCGTGGCCCTGGGATGTCGTACAGGACGGTCGCGCGTTCGCTCATCGCTTCACCGCCGAACGCTTGGCCAGCGCGCCGAAGACCAGGCCGGTGGGCAGCGTCAGCACGATGAAGCCGACCGCTATCACCAGGAACACGGACGTCAGCTTGTCCGGCTCGTTCTCCACCAGGGCGTTCATCAGCGCTGCGGCCTCCGCAACGCCGATCGCGGCGGCCACCGTGGTGTTCTTGGTCAGCGCGATGAGCACCGATCCGAGCGGCGCCACCACCGCACGGATCGCCTGCGGCAGCACGATGATGCCCAGCACCTGGCTGAAGGTCAGCCCGATCGCCCTGGCCGCCTCCGCCTGACCCGGTGGCACCGTGTTGATGCCGGACCGGATCGCCTCGCAGACGAACGTCGAGGTGTAGATGACGAAGCCGACCACCGCCAGCCGGAAGTTTTGCGTGTCCAGGAAGCCCTGCGGGTTGACGCCCGCCTCCCGGACGGCCAGCCGGACGCCGAGCTGATTGGCGATGACCTGCGACATCATGATGATGATCAGCGTCAACGGGATGTTGCGGACGATGTTGACCACTGCGCCGGCGAAACCACGCATCAGCGGGACCGGGCTGACCCGCATCGCCGCCAGGATGACGCCGAAGATGAATGAACCGATCGCCGACCAGAAGGTCAGCTGCACGGTCATCCAGAACGCGCCGAGGATGTTGTATCTCGGATCCGACAGGAAGCTGAAATCCACCCGGGTTCTCCTCTGCGCGTGCCGTTGGCGGTCATGGCGGCAGTGAGTGCGGCGCGCCGGCCGGCGGGTGCAGGCGGCGCGCATCTCATGGCAACGGTGTGCGGCCCCGGAACCTCCCGGGGCCGCGCACCATCACGTCAGCTGCCTGGCGTCGGCGGCGTCGGGATCGTGTATCCGGACGGCCCGACCGTGTCCTGCAGTGCCTTCTTCCAGCTGCCGTCGGCGATCATGGCAGCGATCGCGGCATTGATCGCCGTGGTGCCGGCCGCATCACCCTTCTTCAGGCCGATGCCGTAGTTCTCATCGGAGAACCCCTTGCCGACGACCTTCAGCTCACCGGGGTGCTGAGCGGCGAACCCGGCGAGGATGACGTCATCGGTGGTGACGGCGTCGACCGCACCGGACAGCAGCGCCTCGACGCACTCGGTGTAGGTGCCGTATTCCTGCAGGGCGACGTCGGCGGCGTACTTGTCCTTGACCTTCTGCGCCGAGGTCGAGCCGGTGACCGAGCAGAGGATCTTGCCCGACATGGCGTCCGGTCCCGTGATGTCGGTGTTGTCCGACTTCACCAGCAGGTCCTGGTGGGCGATGAAGTACGGCCCGGCGAAGTTCACCTTCTCCTTGCGGGTGTCGGTGATCGAGTAGGTGGCCACGATGTAGTCGACCTCGCCGCGCTCGATCAGCCCCTCGCGCTCGGCGGACTTGGCCTCCTTGAACTCGATGTTCGCCGGGTCGACGCCCAGCTTGTTGGCCACGTACTTGGCGACCTCGACGTCGAAGCCGGAGAACGTGCCGTCGGGGTTCTTCAGGGCGAGCCCGGGCTGGTCGAACTTGATCCCGACGACGACCTTGCCGTCCTTGGCATTGGTCAGCACCTGCGAATCGGCGACGGCGCCGGAGACGGCGCTCTGCACCGAGCTGACGGCGCTGCTCGCCCGGCTTGCTACCGAGCTTGCCGCGCTCTGCGCCTGGCTGGCCACGCTCTGCGCCGCGCTGGCCACCGAGCTGGCCGACGGTGTGCTCGAACTGCCACAGCCGGCGACTGTCAGCGCGAGCGCTGCTGCCCCCGCCACGACGGATGCGAATGTGCGGAACCTCATGTGATGCACCCTCCCGGGTTCGTCCAGCGCGGGCGGATCCCGCGCTGGTCATCGACTCGTTCAGTGAGTCAGGATCTTGCTCAGGAAGTCCTTGGCGCGGTTGCTGGTGGGGTTGGTGAAGAACTCCTGCGGGGTGCCGTCCTCGACGATCTCCCCGTCGGCCATGAACAGCACCCGGTCACCGGCCTTGCGGGCGAAGCCCATCTCATGGGTGACGACCACCATCGTCATGCCCTCTTTGGCCAGCGAGACCATCACGTCGAGAACCTCGTTGACCATCTCCGGGTCGAGCGCGCTGGTCGGCTCGTCGAAGAGCATCACCTTCGGCTTCATCGCCAGTGCCCGGGCGATCGCGACGCGCTGTTGCTGGCCACCGGACAGCTGAGCGGGCAGCTTGTCCCGCTGCTCGGCGATGCCGACCCGCCTGAGCAGCGAGTCGGCCAGCTCGTCGGCGTCCTTCTTGCTCATCTTGCGGACCTTGATCGGTCCGAGCGTGACGTTCTGCAGGATCGTCTTGTGCGCGAACAGGTTGAACGACTGGAACACCATGCCGACGTCGGCACGCAGCTGCGCCAGCCCCTTGCCCTCGGCCGGGAGTGGGACCCCGTCGATGGCGATCTCGCCGGAATCGATCGATTCCAGCCGGTTGATGGTCCGGCACAGTGTCGACTTCCCCGACCCAGACGGGCCGATGACGATCACCACCTGACCGGCCGGGACGTCGAGCTGGATGTTCTTGAGCACGTGCAACGCTCCGAAGTGCTTCTCGACGTCGTGCATCTTGATCATCGGTGGGCGTGCGCCGTTCGACGGTCCGGCAGCAGTCACATGACCTCCCTGTAGCCGTGCGGCGCTCATAGCTGGCACCTAGGTTGTCGAGACTGCCATATTCGGTGGGGTGATTGCCCGAAAGAGTACGTTTGGTCATCGAACCTTTACCCGATAGGGCAAATCAGCCGGGAAGCGCGCCGTCGCAGCGCGCAGCCGGTCGTCCCATCCGGGAATACGGTCGTCGACGCCGGATGGTTCTCGGAACCGTCTGGCGGTCCGGTGACGGCGGGCGCGCCCCGTACCCTGAAGCGCGTGAGTTCCGCAGTCTTCGATCGCCTCGAGCACGCCGACGTCCCCGACCCGGCTGGCCCATTGCCGTCCCCGGTGGCCCCAGCTGGGTCCGTCGTGAGCGCCGCCGCGATCAACCAGCCACGCACCTACCAGGTCCGGACCTACGGCTGTCAGATGAACGTGCACGATTCGGAGCGGCTGTCCGGGCTGCTCGAGCAGGCCGGCTACGTCGCGACTGATCAGGGCGAGACCGCTGATGTGGTCGTGTTCAACACCTGCGCGGTCAGGGAAAACGCCGACAACAAACTGTATGGAAACCTCGGGCATCTGGCCTCGGTCAAGGCGACGAAACCCGGCATGCAGATCGCGGTCGGTGGCTGCCTCGCCCAGAAGGACCGCGGCGAGATCCTGCGCCGCGCGCCCTGGGTCGATGTCGTGTTCGGCACGCACAACGTCGGCTCGCTGCCGACGTTGCTCGAACGATCGAGGCACAACGCCAGGGCCGAGATGGAGATCCTCGAGGCGCTCGAGGTCTTCCCGTCCACGCTGCCGGCCAAGCGAGAATCGGCCTACGCGGGCTGGGTGTCGATCTCGGTGGGCTGCAACAACACCTGCACGTTCTGCATCGTGCCGTCGCTGCGCGGCAAGGAAGCGGATCGACGGCCCGGCGACATCCTCGCCGAGGTGCAGATGCTGGTCGATGACGGCGTCCTGGAGGTCACCCTGCTCGGGCAGAACGTCAACTCCTACGGGGTGGAGTTCGGCGACCGTGCGGCGTTCGGCAAGTTGCTCCGCTCCTGCGGCGGGATCGCCGGGTTGGAGCGGGTCCGATTCACCTCGCCGCACCCGAAGGACTTCACTACCGACGTGATCGACGCCATGGCGTCCACCCCCAACGTCTGCCACCAGCTGCACATGCCGCTGCAGTCCGGATCCGATCGGGTGCTTCGCGCCATGCGGCGCTCGTACCGCAGTGAGCGGTACCTGTCCATCCTGGCGCAGGTGCGCGCGGCGATGCCGGACGCGGCGATCACCACGGACATCATCGTCGGCTTTCCCGGCGAGACCGAGGCGGACTTCCAGCAGACCCTGGATGTGGTGACGCAGGCGGATTTCGCCGGTGCCTTCACCTTCCAGTACTCGCCGCGACCGGGCACCCCCGCAGCGACGATGCCCGACCAGGTCCCGCGCGAGGTGGTCACCGAGCGATTCCGGCGGTTGATGGAGGTCGTCGACGCCTCCGCGTTGAACGGCAACCGGGCGAAGGTCGGTTCCGTTGTCGAGGTGTTGGTGGCCTCCGGCGAGGGACATAAGGACGGCGACAGCGGGCGGATGAGCGGCCGGGCCAGGGACGGCCGGCTGGTGCATTTCGCCCCCGTCGGGCCGGCGATCGACCGGGCGATCCGCCCCGGAGACGTGGTGACGACCCGGGTGACCTACGGAGCGCCCCACCACCTGCTCGCCGACGGCGAACTGCTCACCCACCGCCGCACGACGGCCGGTGACCGGTCGGCGGCCGGGATCGCGGTGCGCACCCCCGGGGTCGGGCTCGGGCTGCCCGGGCATCGGCCGCCCGGTGCGGCCGGTGGAGTCACCAGCCGGGGTGTGCGCAGTCACTCCCGAGTAGTGGTGCAGGCGTCGTCGATCGGGACAATGACGGCGGCATTTCGGCTGGGCGGTGCTGTCGCTGTCGCCCGGGTGGCGGCAGCGGGTTCGCTCAGCGCTCGACGGCGCCGCGGGCCGCCTTGAGCCACTCCTCCCACTGCTCGGCCTGTGCGTCGGCCTGCCGGGCCTTGCGCTCGTCACCGGCCGCCCTGGCCTTGGCGGCCTGCGTCCGGTACGACTCGGCCCGGCTCTGGAACTGCTGAACCCGCGCCTCGGCCTCCGGGTCGGTCCGCCGCCAATGCCGTTCGTCCGCGGACTTGACCTTTTCCTCCACCGCCCGCAGGCGGGTGTCGAATTCCCGGATCCGCTCGCGCGGCACCTTTCCGGCCGCCTCCCAGCGTTCCTGGATCGACCGCAACGCCGCCTTGGCCTGATCGATACCTGCTGCAGGATCGATCTTCTCGGCTTCGGCCAGCAGATTCTCCTTGACCTTCGCGTTCGCCTCGAATTCGGCGTCACGATCGGAGAATGTCTTGTTCCGGCGGGAGAAGAATTTCTCCTGAGCAGCGCGGAATCGTGCCCACAACGCATCCTCGACATCGCGAGGGGCGCGCCCGGCCGCCTTCCATTCGGTCATCAATTCGCGGTAGGCCGCTGCCGTGTCGCCCCAGTCGGTGGCATCGGACAGCGCTTCGGCCTTGGCGATCAACGCCTCCTTGGCCTCCTTGGCGGCGCCGCGTTGCTTGTCCAATTCGGCGAAATGCGAACCGCGGTGGCGGGTGAAGGTGTCGCGGGCCTTGGCGAACCGCTTCCACAACGCGTCATCGGTCTTCCGGTCGATCCCGCGGATGCTGCGCCACTCCTCGACGATCGCCTTCAACCGGTCGCCCGTCGCCTTCCACTGGGTGGACTCGGCGAGCTCTTCGGCCTCGACGCACAACGCTTCCTTGGCCTTGATGGCGGCAGCACGGGCCGCTGTCCGCGCGTGCGACGCCCCGGCGATGGCGGCGTCGGCGGCACCGATCACGATCTCCAGCCGTGCCGCTGCGCCGTCCAGGTCGCCGATGGCCGGGAGCGTGTCCACCGCCTCCCGCAGCGCGATCGCCTGGTGCTTGGTGGCTTTGGGGTCGCCGGTGCCGGAGGCGAGACGTGCTTCCAGCAAGGCGATCTCGGTGGCGAAGTCGTCGTAGCGGCGGCCGAAGTGGGCGAGCCCGGCCTCGACGTCGCCGGCCTGCCAGTTGCCGATCGGGCGCTCACCGGCCGCGGTCGTGACGTACACGACGCCGTCCTCGTCGATCCGTCCCCACAGGTGCGGGTCGACCGGTTCGACGATCGGCTCCACCATTGTCCCGAACTGCGGAGACGACGGAACCGGGCTGGGCCGGCCGCCCTGCCGGGCCCCGGGCTTCACGTTCGGCCGGCCGCCCGGTCGCTGGCCCGGCGGTCGTGGTTTGCCGGGGGGCGATCCCGCAGGGCGAGCGTGCTGGTCCGTTGCCGTGGTGGCTTCGGGCGCGGGTGTTTCGGTGACGGGTGTTTCGGTGTGGGTGTTCGTGGGTGTTTCAGGTGGGTGTTTCGGGGTGGGTGTTTCAGGGGTGGGTGTTTCGGCGGTGGGGGTCTCTGCGGTAGGTGCGTCGAGGACGGGCGCTTCGGCGGTCGGTGCCGGTGCCTCGGTGGGCACTTCGCTTGTTGTTTCCGCGGTGGGCGCTCGGTTAGCGGCGCCTCGTCCGCGGAAGGTGCCGCCGCCGGCTGGACGTCTGCCGGTGCGGCGTCGTCCGCGATCTCAACGGTTGTCAGGGTGTCCGGGGTCTCGGTGTCCGAGGGTTGGACGTCCTCCGACGGCTCGTCGCCGGTGGTTCCGACGGGCGCCTCGACAACCGCGGGGGTCGGGGTCGGGGCGTCGCCGGATTCCGGATCGCCGGTCGATTCCGCAGACTCGACGGCGCTGACCGACCTCGGCCACGGGCGCCGTTTCGGCAACTGGGTGTTGTTCCTGGACCGGCGCGCTCGACGGCGTTTCCGCGACCGGCAGCGTCGATCGGAGGCGTTTCCGCGATCGGGACCGTCTCCGCCACCGAGGGCGTCGCCGCGATGCGGTCAGGCTCCGTGGCCGGTCGGCCGGCGTCCGCGGCCGGTTCGGCCGGCGCCGGCGGCTCGGTGCTGACGCGGTTTCGTCGGCCACCGTCGGTTCGCCGGCTGGTTCCTCGTTGGCCGGAACCTGGTCGCCAGGAGCGGCGTCGGCGGGAGCATCGTCAGCCGCCTGCCCCGCCGCGTTAGCCGGGTCGGCCGGCGGCGTCACCCTGGGCATCGGTGCGGGCGGATGAACCGGGCCCGGGCTTGGCATCGGGGCGGGCGGGCGTACCGGCTGCACCGTCGGCATCGGCACAGCTGCCGGTGGCTGTGTCTCGTGGTCGGGGTCTGCGACTCCGCCGCTCGAACCACCATCGGGTGCGTCCGATGGTTCGACTGCGGGTGTGTCGCCGTCCGACACGACTGCGGGCACGACTGCGGGCACCTCGGGCGCACTGTGCGATGGCGAGTCGGCGACGTTCGACGGGCCCGACGATTCGTCGAGGTCCGGAACCGCGGCAGCGGTCGAGTCGGCAGACCTCGGCGGCGTCGGTGCGTCCGGGACGCGAGGCGGGGGGGCCACCTCAGGGACATCCGGTGCGTCGGGGAGCCCGGGCACGTCCGTTGTCGGTTCGGGGCCGTCCGGCACCGGAGTGGGAATGTCGGGCGAGTCCGGTGGCTCAGGGACCGTCAGATCAGGCGCGCCGGCCGGGGTGGTGCTGACCGTGTCCGCGGCGACCGTGTCGGACCGGTCGGTGGGATCGACGACAGGGAGCAGGGCGTCCGAGACATCGCAGCTACGTCATCGACGGATGTCTCGACTGCTTCTTCGTGTCATCGGCGGGCAACGTCATCGGCGGCAACGTCATCGGCGGCACTTCATCGGCCGCTTCCTCCGTCGGCGGCCCGGCGGCGGGCGTCGACAGGAACACTCGGCGCCGACGGTTCCGCTACCGCGACAAGCTCCACCGGCGGGGTGTCTCCCTCGACCGCCCGGACGGCCTCGACCGCCGCAGCCGTCGGATCCGGCACCGTCGGTTCGGTCGCCGTTGGCTCGGACACCGTGGCGGCGACATCTGCCCCGTCGTCCGCCGATGGGATGCGCGCCGCGCTGGGCTCGACGGTCCCCTCCGCGGAATGAGGCTCGGATTCGAAGCGGGAATTCGTGTCCTGCGACATCGGCGGCGGACCTTCCTACTGCTCGGCGTGGGAGCGTTGATCTCCCGGGCACCCTGCGGCGCCCCCTTTGCTTGCCCGCCGGCCCGGCCGACGTCACGTCCAGTGTGCCCGCCGACCCGCTCTCTGGCGAGGCCGGGTCGGCGAGTGCCGATGATCATCAGCGAGTCCGCAAGCTCGGGGCAGGCGAAGGCCTCCGATTAGCCTGACCTAGTGATCGTCGGAGTCGCCGTGTGCCCGGGCGCGCCATTTCTCGTCGAGGGCGCCGCGACGGCGATCGCGCGTACCGTTCCCGACCTGCTGGCGGCGTGCCGCCGCGCCGTCGATCTGCTGCCACCGGCCGACCGCACCGTCTTGATCACGTCGGGGCTGATCGGGTCAGGTCCGCCAACCGGCGATGCCGGGCCCGAGGTCGACGACAACCGCGGATGGCGGATTTTCCGACCGGGCGCCGTGGTGCAGACATCGGTGACCCGCAACGACCTCACCGACCCTGGCAGGCTCAGTCTCCCCGGCGGCGACGAACGTGGCGGTGCGGATCACAGTGCCGATCACACGGCCGATCACAGTGCAACCGACACGGCGGCAGGCGCGGCCGTGCTGCCCTCGGTGGCAACCATGGTGGGCGCGCACCTGCTGCGCGCTGCGGCTCACCGCACGCCGACTTCGGCGCTCGAGGTGATCGGAGCCGGCGCTCCCTCCCTCGCCGCTGACCTGCCGCCCCAGCTCAGCACCGATGGGCCCGACCGGGTCAGTCTGCTGGTGATAGCCGACGGCGCGGCCTGCCACGGGGACAACGCCCCGGGCCGGCGTGACGATCGATCTGGTGCCTTCGATGCCGCCATCGCCCGGGCCCTCGCGGCCGGCGACCCTGCCGCGCTGAGCGTTGCCTGCCGGAATCCGGAGTTGCCGGCCGACGCCGTGATGGCCTCGGTCGGCCCGCTGGCAGTTCTGGCCGACCTCACCCATGCCACGCCGCCGAACACCGCGGAACTGCTCTATTCGGGTGCGCCGTTCGGAGTCGGGTTACTTCGTCGCATCCTGGCGATGGGCCCAGGCGTGAGGCCCCACGGCGCCGGGAAAACCGCAGGCCATCCGGCGCCCGTCGCGACCGACGACCACAACGAGTCTCCTTTGACCGGCACCCGATGACCGCCAACAAATTGATCGTGATCGCCGGACCGACCGGCACCGGCAAGTCCGACCTCGGGCTGGACCTCGCCGAACGCCTCGACGGCGAAATCGTGAACGCCGACTCCATGCAGCTCTATCGCGGAATGGACATCGGCACCGCGAAGGTGCCGCCCGAGCAGCGCCGCGGCATCCCACATCACCTGCTGGACGTCCTCGATGTCAGCCAACCGGCGAGTGTCGCCGCCTACCAGCGGCACGCCCGGGCGGCAGTCGAGGACATCCGCGCACGCGGGAAAGTCGCGGTCGTGGTCGGCGGTTCGGGGCTGTACGTCCAGGCCATCGTGGACGAGATCGATTTCCCTGCCACCGACCCACTGGTGCGGGCCCGGCTGCAGGCAGAACTGGACGTGGTCGGCACTCCGGTGCTGTTCCGTCGGCTGCGGGCGATGGACCCGGCGGCAGCGGCGGTCATCGAACCCGCGAACGGTCGCCGGATCGTCCGGGCGCTGGAGGTCATCGAGATCACCGGACGGCCCTTTGCCGCGTCGCTGCCCGTTCCAGGACCCGCTCGATACGGCGCGCTGCTGGTGCGGTTGGACCGCGACACCGCCGAACTCGACGGTCGATTGGAACAACGGGTCAGGGCGATGGTGAGCGCCGGGTTCCTCGACGAGGTCCGCGCACTGGACGCCGCGGGGATCCGGCAGGGACCGACCGCATCGAGGGCGCTGGGCTACCGGCAGATGCTGGCCGTGCTCGACGGCACCCTCGCCCTGGAACAGGCCATCGTGGACACGACCGCCGCCACCAGGCGATTCGTGCGGCGGCAACGCAGCTGGTTCCGCCGGGACTCCAGGATGGTCGACGTCGACGCTGCGGGACCAGGAGCGGCGGAGCGGGTGTTGGAGCTGCTCGACGGCTGACGCTGCCGCCGATGGCCGATGACCGGTGGTAGATGTTCACGCCCGACCCTTGCCGGCTCCCCGTAACCTGGAGCGATGTCCGGCACCCGCGCACCCTCCGGCGTGCCGTTCGTCAAAGGCCACGGCACCGAGAACGATTTCGTTCTGCTGCCGGACCCAGACGGGTCCCTCGACGTGACGGCCGGCCAGGTCCGCGCCATCTGCGACCGGCACGCCGGCCTCGGCGCCGACGGCATCATCCGGGTCGCGCCCGCGCCACCGGGAGACGACGCGGCCTTCGTCATGGATTACCGGAACGCCGACGGTTCCTTCGCGCAGATGTGCGGGAACGGGGCTCGAGTGTTCGCCCGGTATCTGGTCGACGCGGGGTGGGCGGCGCCGGGCCGGCTGCTGTTCTCCACCCGCGGGGGGCTGCGTACCGCAGACGTGCCGGCCGACGGCGATGTGACCATCCGAATGGGTCGGGTCGTGGTCGGCGATGCCTCGACGGCGCGCATCGGCGACCTGGAGGTCGCCGGGGTCGCCGTGGATGTCGGCAATCCGCATCTGGCGTGCCTGACGGACATCGACCTGGCGAGTCTCGACCTCAGCGTCCCGCCGATGTACGACAAGGCCGATTTCCCCGAAGGGGTGAACGTCGAGATCATCACCGCGACCGGCCCCGATCAGATCCGCATGCGGGTGCATGAACGCGGCGTTGGCGAAACCCGTTCGTGCGGAACAGGAACGGTGGCCGCCGCGGCCGCGTACCTTCGCGCCGAGCGTCGCTTGACGGGCACCGTGGAGGTCTTCGTGCCGGGCGGAGCGGTGACGGTCACGATCACCGACGACGACTCGACGCTGACAGGTCCGGCGGTGTTGGTGGCCTCGGGCACCATCGACGGCGGATTCTGGGAACGCCATCGCTGACCGCACCGCGGCGCGGCGACCGTCGCACGCCGCTGCGCGGAAAGTCCGGAAATCAGAAAAAGGTTGGCCAGTCGTGGCACGCTGGACAGCAAGATGACTGTTGATTACACCGACGACGCCGCCGCCCGAGCTGCGACCAGCGCTCCGATGCCCGCCGCGCCGAACAATTCCACGACAATTCGTACCCCAGTTCCGACTCCCATTCCCAGATCGGTGGGCGCGGCATTTCCCACGTCGCCTTCCCGGATCACCGACCCTACCGACGAATTCGAGGTTGCCCACGTGTCTACCGCCCCCAGTCGAGATCTCCCGATCGACCTGGATGAGCTGGAGAGCACCCAGGGCGAGCGGGATCTCGCCGACCGCGCGGCCCTGCGCCGGGTGGCCGGCCTTTCCACCGAGCTCACCGACATCACCGAGGTCGAGTACCGCAAACTGCAACTCGAGCGGGTCGTCCTGGTCGGGGTCTGGGCCGGCGGCACCGCCGCCGAGGCCGAGGCGTCCATGACCGAGTTGGCCCGGCTCGCCGAGACGGCCGGGTCCGTGGTGTTGGACGCGGTGATGCAGCGCCGCAGCCATCCCGACGCCGCGACGTACATCGGATCGGGCAAGGTCACCGAACTGATCGGCATCGTCGAGGCCACCGGCGCCGACACCGTCATCTGCGACGGTGAGCTTGCCCCCGGTCAACTCCGCAACCTGGAGGAGCGACTCAAGGTCAAGGTGGTCGACCGCACCGCGTTGATCCTGGACATCTTCGCCCAGCACGCCCGCTCCCGGGAGGGCAAGGCCCAGGTGGAGCTGGCCCAGCTGAACTACCTGGTTCCCCGGCTCCGTGGCTGGGGCGCTGCGCTCTCCCGGCAGCGAGGCGGTCGGGTCGCCGCCGGCGCCGGCATCGGATCCCGCGGACCCGGTGAGACAAAACTCGAAATCGACCGGCGCCGGATTCACAAGCGGATCGCGCAGCTGCGTTCGGACCTGGCCGGCATGCGTCGCGTCCGCGACACCAAGCGATCCCGGCGGCAGGCCAAGGCGATCCCGGCGGTCGCGATCGCCGGGTACACCAACGCGGGCAAGTCGTCCCTGCTCAACCGGCTGACCGACGCCGGCGTGCTGGTCGAGGACGCGTTGTTCGCCACCCTCGACCCGACAACGCGCCGGTCGCGGACGGCGGACGGCCGCATCTACACGCTGACCGACACGGTGGGATTCGTTCGCCACCTGCCGCACCAGCTCGTCGAGTCGTTCCGATCGACCCTCGAGGAGATCGGCGAGGCGGACCTGTTGCTGCACGTCGTGGACGGGTCGGACGAGAACCCCGAGGAGCAGGTCTCGGCGGTTCGCGAGGTGCTCGGTGAGATCAACGCCTCTTCGGTCCGCGAGATCATCGTGGTGAACAAGGTGGACACCGCGGACGAGATGACGTTGACCCGGTTGCGACATCTGATGCCGGACGCGGTGTTCGTCTCGGCGCGGACCGGTTCGGGGATCGAACAGCTCCGGCTGGTCATCGCCGGTGCACTGCCGAACCCGGCGGTGTCGGTCTCGGTGCTGGTGCCGTTCACCGAAGGCGCTCTGGTTTCCCGGGTGCATGCCGAAGGAACAGTGCTCACGGAGGAACACACCGCGGACGGCACCCGCTTGCACGCGCGGGTCTACCCGGATCTTGCCGGTTTGTTGGCGCCGTTCGCTGCGGCCGGCTGACGGTTGGTTCTCGGTAGCCTGATAGTGCCTGATCACTCCGTCCGACCGCCGGTATCCGGGTAGCCTGAAATCCAGCGCCGGAGGACGGCCCACCCATCTTTTCGTCCATCGGCCCCGAAGAGCTGTCAGTCAATGCGAGCGACCAGTCAGCGGCGTCATCGGTCGAGGAGGAAATGAACATGGGCGGTTTGTCCTGGTGGCACTGGATGATCATCATCGCGGCCTTCGTCATCCTGTTCGGATACAAGAGGTTGCCGGATGCGGCGCGCGGTGTCGGTCGATCCTTGCGCATCCTGAAGTCCGAGGTCTCCGCGATGGCCGACGACGACAAGGCCAAGCAGCCCGCCGAGAACGATGCCACTGCCGCGGTGGCCACTCCGGCGCCGCAGATCACCCCGAGCCCGGTCGTTCCCGTCGTCCCGGTGACGCCACCGCCGCCGGTGTCGACGTCAGTACCCGTCGAGGAGCGCAAGAACTGATCCGCGGGTTGTCAGCGGTACCGAGGGTCTGATGCCCCGGCTCACCGAGCCGGGGCATCGTCGCGTCGTGGGGCAGCACGTCGTCGGTGAACGCTGCGGTGGGTGCAGGCCCTGGACATCAACGATCCCGAGTTGGGCCGTTGCCGCAGGCGCCTCTCAGAGCTTGCGAAGAACGGCGACCACCCGACCGAGAATGACGGCGTCGTCCCCGGGGATCGGTTGGTAGGCGTCGTTGTGCGGCAGCAGCCATAGGTGGCCGTCGCGCCGCTTGAAGGTCTTGACGGTCGCTTCGCCGTCGATCATCGCCGCCACGATGTCACCGTTGTCGGCGACCGGCTGCTGCCGCACCACGACCCAGTCGCCGTCGGTGATCGCGGCGTCCACCATGGAATCGCCGACCACTCGCAGCAGGAACAGCGTGCCCTCGCCGACCAGATCCTTGGGCAGCGGGAACACGTCCTCGACGGCCTGCTCGGCCAGGATCGGGCCGCCGGCCGCGATCCGGCCGACCACCGGCACGTAGGTCGGCGTCGGATGGTCGGGGGCCTCTTCCTGGATCTCGTCCAGCGGGCGGATGTCGACGGCGCGGGGGCGATTCGGATCCCGCCGCAGCAGGCCGCGCTTCTCCAGCACCTTCAGCTGATGAGCGACCGACGAGGGTGACTTCAGTCCGGCCGCCTGTCCGATCTCCCGGACGCTGGGTGGGTAGCCGCGACGCTCGACCGAATCGCGGATGACCTGCAGGATCTTGTGCTGCCGCATGGTGAGCACCCGGCCGACCGGAGCGGGATCCGGGAACGGCACGACGTCGCCGGCCGGGGGCGTCTCAGCCCCGTCCATCGCGTCGGCGAGATCAACGTCGGGCTCCGCGGGGTGTCCGCCGCCGAGGTCTTCCGCTGGTCCATCGATTGTTGGATCGACTGTTGGATCGATTTTCTGTTGGATCGACTGTTGGATCGACTGCCGGATCGACTGTTCGATCGTCGGGCTGGTGCTCCGTTGCCACGTCGTTGTCCCTCCCACTGATGTGCGGCCGCGAGGCCGCTGGTGTTGGGCCGTCCGGCCCGTCCCACGGCCGTGGATCGGCGGGGATCAGGAGTGACGGCCCTCTCAGACTAGGTGACGATAGGGTCACAATTCAAACAGGCGTTCGATTGACACGCCGATCGATCTACCCGCTGTCGGTGGTCCGGTGTACAACTCGGTCAAGCGTTCGATAGAACGCCCGTTCGATTCGAGGGTCCTCCCCGGATCGGCCACCACGAGAGCAGGCCGGGTTCCTCCGGCCGGATCGGCCGAGGTGAAGGTATGGGAACGCAAACGCTCACGGCACCAACGAACGGCCCCTTTGCACCCCGTCGTCGTCCATCAGCGGTACCCGTCCCGTCGTCCGTGCCATGGTCCGCCGAGACAGGCGGTTCCTCCGCAGCGACACGCGCTGCGGTCGGAATCGCGCCGGTTTCTCGGCAACCCGGCGGTCCGACGGCGCATGGCACCGAGTTGCCGGCGGCGCCGGGTTGGCAGCCCGTACCTGCGGCCGAGCCCGAGCCGGGGCGCAGTGACCGGGGCAGGCGATGGTCGCGGATGCCGTCGATCCGTCGGCCATCGGCCGGCATCGTGCCGCTGGGTGCTGCGGTCCCGGCTGCCGTCGGCGTGTGCGAGGAATCCTTCGAACACGCCGACGAGCGGGCTCTCGACCAACCGAACGGCTATCGGATGGGCCGCTGGGCCCGGTTGGCCGTGACGACGACGGTGCTGCTTGCGGCAGCGCTGCTCGCGGCGTCACTGCTCTCCCGGTCGGCACCCGCCCGGATGGTCGATGTCACGGTCGGGCCAGGGGACACGCTGTGGTCGATCGCCACCGCCCAGGCGCCGGATCGCGATCCCCGTGCGGTCATCTCCGAGATCCAGCAACTCAACGGGTTGGACGGCGACGTGATCAACCTCGGGATGGTGCTCCGGGTGCCTGCCGAAGGGGAGTGAGCGTGCTCTCGGGTTGACCGGGCCATGGGCGGTTGGCCCAACCGAAAGTTCGTCTCGACACGCGGTGGGGACTTGCGCGCCCACCCGCCGCGATCTACCGTCAACCCCTACATCTGGTACTTACACGGATGTAAGATATCAACAGGTTGTGCTACCACCGGCGGGCAGTTGTCCACACGATGAGCCAGTTGCCCACCGGCAGTCCACAACAGGATCCACATCAGCACCCGTCACGACGCGGTGGCCAGCAGGACTCATGCCGATAGGAGGCGGGCAACATGCGATGCCCCTTCTGTCGTTACCCGGACTCCCGGGTGATCGATTCCCGCGAGATCGACGACGGACAGGCCATCCGTCGTCGTCGCTCCTGCCCGGAATGTTCGCGCCGGTTCACCACGGTCGAGGAAGCGCTGCTGGTCGTGGCCAAGCGCAGCGGTGTCACCGAGCCGTTCAGCCGGGTGAAGGTCGTCGACGGCGTTCGCCGTGCGTGTCAGGGACGCCCGGTGGATGAGGATGCGCTGGCCAAGCTGGCGCAGCAGGTGGAGGAAGCGGTGCGCGGGTCGGGCCAGGCCGAGGTGCCGAGTCAGGAGATCGGGTTGGCCATCCTCGGCCCGCTGCGGGAATTGGACGAGGTGGCGTACCTCCGGTTCGCCTCGGTCTACCGGTCCTTCACCTCAGCGGAGGATTTCGCTGCCGAGATCCGCGACATGCGGGCAGCCGCCGCGCCACCGGATCCTGCGGATACCGGCGCAGGGCCCGACGCTCCGAGCACCTCCGCCGCAACGCAGACCCGCCCGCTCGACAAGCCGATCGACATTCGCGGACCGGCCCCAGCCTGCCGCCACCGGTCGGCGTTGGCTGACCGCTTCTCGTCCGCTCCTCGTCCGCGCGGGCAACCGCCCGGTCGCCGGCCCACCGCATCACGCACAGCTCAGACCAGCGCCCATCAGCGCCACCAAGTGTCATCCAGCGCCACGTTGTCAACGCTCCAGCCGCGCCGCCGGTGGAGTGCCGCCCAGGGGAAGGAAATGCAAGGACATGACAGACACCGTCGGTGCGACCGAAACGTCTACTGAGTCGAATGCCTCGGCTGAGCCGACCGGAGGGTCGCACTCCGAGACGCTGTCCGCGTCGTCGTCGAACGGGCAGAGCAAGAACCGCAAGACCCGGTCGGCTCAGCAGGGTGATCGGAGCAACGGGTCCCGGGGTCTGCACCTGGAACGGCTGTACACGACAGCGGGCGTCCATCCCTACGACGAGGTCAGCTGGCAGCGTCGCGACGTGGTGATGACGAACTGGCGCGACGGGTCGATCAACTTCGAGCAGCGCGGCGTGGAGTTCCCGGATTTCTGGTCGGTCAACGCCACCAACATCGTCACCAGCAAGTACTTCCGCGGCGCCGTCGGAACGCCGACACGTGAGTCGAGCCTGCGGCAGATCATCGACCGGGTGGTCGGCACCTACACCACGGCCGGCGTCGAGCACGGCTACTTCGCGACCGCCGAGGACGAGCAGATCTTCGCCCACGAACTGACCTGGATGCTGCTGCACCAGGTGTTCGCCTTCAACTCGCCCGTCTGGTTCAACGTGGGAACGCAATCGCCGCAACAGGTGTCGGCGTGCTTCATCCTGTCGGTCGACGACACGATGGACTCGATCCTGAACTGGTACCGGGAGGAAGGGCTGATCTTCAAGGGTGGCTCGGGCGCGGGGCTCAACCTGTCGCGGATCCGGTCGTCCAAGGAGCTGTTGTCCTCCGGCGGTACCGCCTCCGGCCCGGTGTCGTTCATGCGCGGTGCCGACGCCTCCGCCGGAACGATCAAGTCCGGCGGCGCCACCCGCCGGGCCGCGAAGATGGTCGTGCTCGACATCGACCACCCGGACATCGCCGAGTTCGTGGAGACGAAGGCCAAGGAAGAGAACAAGATCCGGGTGCTCCGGGACGCCGGGTTCGACATGGACCTCGGCGGCGACGACATCATCTCGGTGCAGTACCAGAACGCGAACAACTCGGTCCGGGTGTCCGACGAGTTCATGCGCGCCGTCGAGTCCGGCAGCGGGTTCGGCCTGCGTGCCCGGCAGACCGGCGAGATCGTCGAAACCGTCGAGGCACGTGACCTTTTCGGCAAGATCACCCAGGCCGCCTGGTCGTGCGCCGACCCCGGCATCCAGTACGACGACACCATCAACGACTGGCACACCTGCCCGGAGTCGGGCCGGATCAACGCGTCGAACCCGTGCAGCGAGTACATGCACCTGGACAACTCGTCCTGCAACCTGGCATCGCTGAACCTGATGAAGTTCCTGTCCGCGGACGGCTCGTTCGACGCCGCCACCTTCGCCAGGGCCGTCGAGTTCGTGATCACCGCCATGGACATCTCCATCTGCTTCGCCGACTTCCCGACCCAGCCGATCGCCGAGACCACCAGGGCCTACCGGCAGCTCGGCATCGGCTACGCCAACCTCGGCGCGCTGCTGATGGCAACGGGTCATGCGTACGACTCCGAGGGCGGCCGGTCGTTGGCCGCCGCGATCACCTCGCTGATGAACGGCGTCGCCTACCGGCGGTCGGCCGAGCTGGCCGGGATCGTCGGGCCGTACGACGGGTACGCCCGCAACGCCGATGCGCACAAGCGGGTCATCCGCAAGCACGCCGCCGCCAACGACTACAT
Source organism: uncultured Actinomycetota bacterium (assembly GCA_963709895.1). Taxonomy (GTDB): domain Bacteria; phylum Actinomycetota; class Actinomycetes; order Mycobacteriales; family Nakamurellaceae; genus Nakamurella. Next base: position 72,044 of record CAVPYD010000042.1, read on the forward strand.
CCGCACCTTCGGCGGCACCGACGCGAACGCGCTGAAGATGGCCACCACCGTGTGGGCCGAGACCATCGCGCTCGGCGAGAAGTACGGCTACCGCAACGCGCAGGCCTCGGTGCTGGCGCCGACCGGCACCATCGGCTTGATGATGGACTGCGATACCACCGGTATCGAGCCGGATCTCGCGCTGGTGAAGTTCAAGAAGCTGGTCGGCGGCGGGTCGATGCAGATCGTCAACCAGACGGTGCCCGGCGCGTTGCGCTCCCTGGGATACCAGGAGGAGCAGATCGAGGCGATCGTCGAGTTCATCGCCGAGCACGGGCACGTCGTGGATGCACCCGGCCTGAAGCGTGAGCACTACGAGGTCTTCGACTGCGCGATGGGGGAGCGGTCGATCGCTCCGATGGGCCACGTCCGGATGATGGCCGCGGTGCAGCCGTTCATCTCCGGCGCGATCTCCAAGACGGTGAACATGCCGGAAAACGCCACCGTCGAGGACGTCGCCGAGATCTACCAGCAGGGTTGGAAGATGGGCCTGAAGGCGCTGGCCATCTACCGTGACAACTGCAAGGTCGGGCAGCCGCTGTCGGCGTCGAACAAGAATCATGGCGAGAAGTCCGCGGATGCCTCGGCGAATGTTCCTGACGCGGCGGTGACGGCCGCACCGGTGGTGACCGGACCGGTCCGCCGGCGACTGCCGAAGAAGCGCCCGTCCCAGACGGTGTCGTTCACGGTTGGTGGAGCCGAGGGCTACCTGACGACGGGGTCGTACCCGGACGACGGGCTCGGCGAGGTGTTCATCAAGCTCGGCAAGCAGGGCTCCACGCTGGCCGGCGTGATGGACGCCTTCTCCATCGCGGTCTCGGTCGGTCTGCAGTACGGGATTCCGTTGGAGTCCTACGTCGCCAAGTTCACCAACCTGCGGTTCGAGCCGGCCGGGATGACCGACGACCCGGACGTCCGGATCGCGACCTCGGTGATGGACTACCTGTTCCGCCGGATCGCGCTGGACTACCTGCCGGTGGAAGCCAGGGCGGAGCTGGGCATCTTCTCGGCCGAGGAGCGCGCGGCGCAGGTGTCAGCCACCTACGGCAGCGAAAGCGCTTCGGACACCAGCCATCTGGTCGAGGATTTGCGGACAACGGTCGACGCCACACCGGTGGTGCGGCCGGCGATCGAGTCCGGCGGCGCAGCGCCGGCGGCTGAATCCGGGAACCGGTCCGACAAGCACGAGGTCGTGACAAAGGGCCGCGCCGGCTCGTCCACGGAATTGCTCGAGTTGGTGATCGGCAAGGCTTCGGACGCCCCGCTCTGCTTCACCTGCGGGACCAAGATGCGCCCGTCCGGGGCCTGCTACGTGTGCGAGGGTTGCGGCTCCACCTCGGGCTGCAGCTGACCCTCTCGCAGTTATCTATCCAGTCCGGCCGCTGATCCCGCACGGTTGCTGAACTCGGCCGTGTCGGGGTCGGGGCCAGTCGTCCCAGAAAGACTCCGGGCCGGGCCACGCTGAACCCTCACGTGGCCCGGCCCGGCGCCACCGGCTCGCGGTGGCCGCTGGGTGCCGGGCAGCTGCTCGCTGCCCGGTGGCACGATCGGTCCATGGGAAAGACGTATCCGGGTATCGATGAATCACTGAAATCGTGGCTGTCCCGGCAACCGATGTTCTTCGTCGGCACGGCACCGCTCGGTGGTGACGGCAGCGTGAACATCTCGCCGAAGGGGATGGCGGGCACGTTCGCGGTGCTCACCCCGCACCGGGTGGCGTACCTCGACTACACCGGATCGGGCGCGGAAACGATCGCGCACCTGCGGGAGAACGGCCGCATCGTGCTGATGTTCTGCGCCTTCTCCGGCCCGCCCAAGATCGTCCGGCTGCATGGCAGGGGCCGCACCGTCCTCGCCGATGAACCCGAGTTCGCGGAGTTGCGGCCGGCGTTCGGCAAGGAGCTGACGGCGGGGCAGCGGTCCGCCGTGGTGGTCGATCTGACCAGGGTCTCCGACAGCTGCGGGTACGCGGTGCCGCTGATGGACTTTCGCGACGAACGCGGTCTGCTCGACCGCTGGGAGGAGCGTCATGACGACGCGTTCTTCCCCGGCTACTGGCGGCAGCGCAATGCGGTCAGCGTCGACGGTCTACCGGCCATGGATGTTCCGGCGCCGAACGAGCCGGCCGGCGAACCGAGAGTCGGCTGATCCGGCAGCCAGAGCTAGAACGCCCGTCGGCCGGAACGGCGGCTGGCTGAGGCCGCGGGTCTACCTCCACCATTCATGGTCAGCCGAGCAGCCAGGTGAAGATTCCCACGCCGACCAGCGCCCCGGCAATGGGCGCGGCGACCGGGACCCATGAGTACCACCACTGCGAGCTGCCCTTGTATTTCAGCGGATAGAGCGCGTGCACGATGCGCGGTCCGAGGTCACGGGCCGGGTTGAGGGCCGGACCGCTGGGCCCGCCGAGGCCTGCCACCAGGCCCCACACCAGGAACCCGACGCCGATCGCGGCGGCGCCCGGCGCGCCCGCGAACGACGGGCCGTCCAGGATGACCAGGGCGGCCAGCGCCAGCACCAGGGTGCCGAGGAACTCCGTGGCGAAACCGTTGGCCCTGCTGCCCGCCGAGTTGATGGTGGAGAAGGTGCCGAGCACGTCCTCGAGTTTCTTCGTCTGGTCGTAGTAGGGCTTGTGGGTGACGACGATGGCCAACTGACCGACCATCGCGCCGAGCAGTTGCGCCGTGACGAAGGCCGGAACCACCGACCACGACTGGCGTCCCCAGGCGGCGAGCCCGATCGTCACCGCCGGATTGATCTGCGCGGAAATCTGGTGAAACATCATCACCGGCACCATGACACCGATTCCGTAGCCGCTGGCGATCACGATCCACCCGGACGCAAATCCCTTGCTGCCCTTGAGATGTACGTTGGCCACCGCGCCGTTGCCGAGAATGACCAGGAGTGCCGTTCCGAGGAATTCGGCAATCACTTTCATGAAGAATGTGTCCTGGAATTGCATCAAAATTCTCCGATCGAGGATAGGGATTGCAGGTGGGTCGGCGTCGTCCGCCCGTTCCGGAACTGCTCATGGGCCGCGCAGCGAACCCGGTCGGGCCGGGAAACGGCGATCACGACCTGTGCCGGCACGGTGCTACGGGCGCACCGGAGAGTGCCGAGTACCTCGGGTTGGGCAGGCCGGCGGGAGCAGACAAGTCGATCACGGCCGAACGCTATCGACGGCTGGGCCGCGTCGGCACGGGCCGAAAGTCCCGCTTCAGCGGGATTCTTCAGCGGGGTTCTTTACCGGTGTTCTTTACCGGGATTCTTTAGCCGGCGTCGGGCGCAACAGCGGGCCGAACACACCCCCGGGCCGCGTTCGACGACAGGCTATGGCCCGGCACGGCACCGGCCGTCAAGGGCGCGGTCGTTCGCGACGCCCGCACCTCAGTCGGGCACATCCGGGTCAGCGACGAGCGAGATCCCGGTTGATTCCTCCGGGTCAGAACTGACCCGGCGCTTGCCACGAGGTTACCGACGTCGGCCGAACACGAAGTAGGCCAGCGGCCCCACGAAGTTGACAAAAGAGACCGCGGCCCAGACCTTGCGAGGCCCGTTCACTTCCTCAGGGCTGCGGCGGTGCAGGTCGGCGAGCGCGGCAGCGAGCAGGGTCAACTGAACGGCCGCACCCGCGATCAGGGCAGCGCGGGATCGGGGAGAAAGGTCGCGCCACCGGCGGGACGGAGTTGCTTCCATGGCTCCAGCCTGGCACGCGATCGGCCGGCCGGCCCGTTTCCCGGCGCACCGGCCGGGTGTGTGCTGGCCCACCACCCGACGGGGGGCTGACCCCCGAGAGCGGGCGCCCGGCCCCCGGCCGATTGGCCGGTCAGCGCACTGCTCGCGGCGCCCGCCAATTCCTAACGTTGTCGGTGTTCGGCCGAGCGGATCGGCCAGGGCGCTCCGGTTAAACAGCCCACCACCTACCGGATCACCGTCCGTCCTTCCCTACACGAGGAGTACGCCATGACCACCACAACTCTCACCCCGCCTCAGGTCAGCCAGCCACGCCGTTCGACCGGGTGGATCATCGTCGGCGCAGTGATCATCGTCAGCGGGTTCCTGACCGCGATCTCCGGCGGCGCACTGCTGGCGTTGTTCGGATCGGACCGGGTGCTCAGCTCGGGCGAGCACCGGGTGTCGACGCCGACCACCGCCCTGGTGGCCGACCTCGGGAAGATCACCAACGTCGACGGCTTCCAGTACGTGACGGGTTCACCGACCTTGCACGTGACGGCCGACAACGTGGGTGAGGGACCGGTCTTCATCGGGATCGGCCGAGTCGACGAGGTCGACCGCTACCTGGCCGATGTTGCGACCGATCGGGTCGCCGACCTCGAGCTGTCACCGTTCGAACTGAACACCGTCCGGCATGACGGTTCGGGTACCCCGGGCGCGCCGGCCGAGCAGAACATCTGGGTGGCGTCGTCGACCTCCCGCGATGCCGAACTCTCCTGGGAGATCCGGGACGGCCACTACGAGGTGGTCATGATGAATGCGGACGGGTCCGCCAACGTGCAAGCCCAGACCCGGATCGGGGTCAGCCTGCAGGATTCGACCGCTCTCTGGGCGATCGTCATCGGCTCGGGTGTGGCGATCATGCTGATCGGCGGCGTTGTGGTGATCGCGGCTTCCCGTCGTCGGTAACACCGAAACGGCAATTTGCACACAGTGATACACAGTCCTACACAGTCAGACAGTGAAGCGGCGCCGGATCTCCCGATCCGGCGCCGCTTTCGACGTTGCGGCCCGAGGGACGGACTGCGCGGCTTGGGCCTCCGCGGCGAACGCCCGGTCCGGGGAGTAGTCCTCTGTTCGGCTCGGACCGATCGCGCCGCGCCGGCGGGGAGCTGCGGAGTCCCGGAATCAGGCACGTTGCCCACCGATGTACCACCGATCCCGGCAACCAGGGTTAGGGGTACGCACCGATGGGTACGACCGTGGCCAGGACGCCCGTCCACCGATCGAGAATCCGCGTCCTTCCGTCCTCGGCGACCGGGCGTCGGTCGCCTGCTGACAACGGATGAACTCGGTGCGGGACGTCCACCGCGGTGTGCCGGGCATCGGCTGCCGTACTGCTGGTGGGCGACTGCGAGGTGGTGCTTCATCGGCTCATCCAGGGGTACGGAGCGGGCCGGCAAATGGTTCGCGGTCCAATGCCGGTTTCTGCCGGACCTCGGCGATCCCCATGGCACGGCGGGTGGCACGGCAGTACGCCCACGCGGCTGCCGCGCCGGCAGCCCGGTCGGCGTGACGGGAGGGATCGCCGCGGATTCTGCCGTCGAAATCCTCGCCGGGTCCGTAGCGCCCGGCAGCCGCGCCCGCCGCCGCGACCGCCGCCGCGACCTCAGCCGCGACCTCAACCTCGACGCCGCCGCGACCGCCGCGCGGATGAAAGTTTCGATGGTGGGACTGCTGGGACGCGAGTCGACTACTTCGTCCGCGTGGTGGAAGTTGATCCGCGCCACCAAGGGGGCTCCGGGTGGCGGACGAAGCGCATTCAGGAATGCGCACCGGGTGGGCGGCGCGGGAATGCTTTACTCGCAGTTCACGGAGGCGCACGAATGAGGCGGGTCATCACCCCGTCGGGTATTCGGCGGTTCGGCCGGCAATACGCCGCCGGCCGCGGAAGTAGCATTGTGCTGTGGCGTGGAAAGGATTACCGAGAGACGCCCCTGGGCTTTATCCGACCGGCGTCGCCGGTTGGGGGCGTGAATGGGACGGCCACGCCTGGTCGGAGACGGTGGTTTCCGACCCACAGGCGGCGGCCCTGGCACCGTGGCATCGGCGTCCGCTGGCGGTCCTGACGCACGGACGGTTTCTGCTGTGGTTCGGTTGTTGGTTGGTGGCGCTCGCCCTGGCCGTGGTGTTCCTCGGGACAGGGTCCGTCCTCTTCGCGGCCCTTGGGCGGCCTGATCGGGGTTCTCGGCGCGCTGGGTGCCTTGCTGTGGATGGTGTTTCGTCGCCTGCACCTGCACCAGGCGATCAGCTTCGGGGCGCTGAATCTCTGGGGAGTGGGCGGCGGCGCCGTCGCGCTGCTGCTCGCGATCGCCATCGAGGGCGGCGTGGGTGCGCTCATCCACCACGAAACCCCTATCCAGGGCCTTGGCATCGCCGGCCCGGTGGAGGAGACCGCAAAGATCCTCGTTCCGGTGATCCTGTACGTCGTCGGAAAATATCGGGACCCCCGGGCGGGAATTGCGCTCGCTGTGATCAGCGGGGCCGTTTTCGGTGTGTACGAGGAAGTCTCCTATGTGTTGCGGCAGGCAGATCTCACTCAACGTCATCAGCGGGTCCGAGATCCACCTGCCCGACGTGCTCAACATGCTTTTCCGGCCATTCGTCGAGCTGTTCCACGTCCTGTTGACCGGATTCATTGCGGCGGTGGCCTGGCGGGCCGGCTGGGTGCGTGCCAGGTTCTGGCCGGCGCTGATCGGTGCCTGGCTGCTGGCCGCCGCGCTGCACAGCGGGTATGACGTCATCGACGGGCTCTCCGGTCGGCTGCCGCTGCTCGAGGTGATCGCCCTGGCGATGATCCTGATCAGCTATGTCGTCGTCTTCCGCGGATCGGCCCGGCAGCTGCCGCCACCGGCTGCGCTGGCCGGGAACCCGCCGGGCTGGCGGCCGACGATGCCGAAGAAACGCGCGGGTGCCGCCCTTGCCGACGACAACGGAGCCCGGCCCCCGGTCGAACACGTCGTCGGCTGAGCGCGCCGGGTGCTCGGCGACCAGGCGTTGCCGGAACGTCACCCGCCGGTCAGTGCCTGCGACAGATCGTCCCAGAGGTCCTCGACGTGCTCGACTCCGACACTGAAGCGCAGCAGGCCGGGCGGAATGTGTTCCTGCCCAGCCAGTTTGGCGCGTCGCTCGATGGTGCTCTCCACCCCGCCGAGACTGGTCGCGTTGGTCACCACCCGCAGGGCCTGGCAGACCCCCTCGGCAGCCGCGGCGCCGCCGCGCACCTCGAAGGACAGCATGGCGCCGAACCCGGTCATCTGCCGTGCCGCCAGTGCGTGCCCAGGATCATCGGCCAGTCCGGGGTACCTGACCCGCTCGACGGCCGGATGGTCTCAGAAGCCGGGCGGCTAGTACGCCGGCCGAGTCCTGTGCCCTGGCCAGCCGGACCGGCAGGGTGCGGAGCCCGCGCAACGCCAGGAACGCCTCCAGCGCACCGGGTGTCGCGCCCGCCAACTGCCGGCGCCGGAGCAGCCGGGTGGCCAGTTCCTCGCTGGACGCCACGGCGACCCCGGTCAGCAGGTCCGAGTGCCCGCCGATGAACTTGGTCGCGCTGTGCAGGATCAGGTCGGCCCCGAGCGCCAGCGGTTGCTGGCCGAGCGGCGTGGCGAAGGTGTTGTCGACGACCACCAGCGCGCCGGAGTCGCGGCCCGCCCGACACAGCGCGGACAGATCGGCGACGTCGATCAGCGGGTTGGTCGGGGATTCCAGCCACAGCAGGTCCGCCGGCCGGCCATCCGCTATCAGCGCTGTCAGCGCTGGTCATCGCGGCCGCCGGCCGGTACCGCGGCCGCCGCGGGCGATGGCGGACCACCGTGTGCTGCCGTGTCGGTGATGTCGACCTGGTCGACCGTCCAGCGGCCGTGCGCCGCGCCGTCGAAGAGCAGGGCGCGCACCCCGCTGTAGGAATCTGTCGGTACCAGCACCCGGGCACCGACCGGAACCAGGTCGAGAAGCGCTGTCGCCGCGCCCATTCCGGAGGAGAACGCCACCGCGGTGCCACCCTCCAGCGCGCCGACCGCTGCCTCCAGCGCATGCCAGGTCGCCGTGCCGCCGTCCCGGGAATACTCGGTGACCGGCGCGTCCGGGCTTCCTGCCCGGAAGTTGGACGCCAGCACCAACGGCACGTTCAACGGTGCTCCGGGCACGGCAGTGGGTCGCCCCGCAGTGACCGCGAGGGTCTCCGGGCGGCGGGATGGCGCGGCGGTCATACGTCCTCGATCCGGATCGGCGCCGGACAGCCGGCGATGGAGTGGGGGCTTGCTGGTGGTGGGCGTACAGGTGCGGTGCCGATACGGTGCTGGGCTGACTGGCGGGTCACTGCGCGATTCCTCGGCGGCGAAGAGCCGGTCGCCGGGTGCGAGCACATCACACCGGCACCTCCGCACGGTGCGCAGGGAGTCGTGAACTCAGCGCCAGCAACCCGACGACGAGCGCTACCTGCAGCAGGGTGCCGATCGTCTGCGCGCCGGCGTCGGCGGCAGGGAAGCCCTCCAGGTGCGTCGCGTGGAACACGGTGTGCGGGATCGCATAGACCGCCAAAGCAACGAGCGCGATCCGCACCAGCCGGCGTTCCGGCCACCAGGCAGCGGCCACCAACACCACGGTCAGCGCGAGGCTCAGCGCGCCGACATCCCTGGTGAGGTGCTCGTTGTATTCCGGCAGCAGCGCCACCCAGGCGTGCCCGGCGCCAGGAAAGTCCGTGAAGAAGCTTTCCGGACCGAGCAACGCCCAGACACCCACCAGGCCCTGCATCACGGCCAGCACGACGAGCCCGGCCCTGGTCACTGTCTCGGCTGCTCACGCCGGGCCGCCGGCTTGTCATCCCGCCGCGACTGCTCGGCCAGGTACTCCTCGAAGGTGATGCGACCATCGGCGTGCTCCGGCGTGAGTTGGGCGCCGGCCCGCAGGTTGGCGCCGAGGGCACCGGGCGCTCGGACGGGCAGCACAGCGCGTCGCTTGCCGGTCGAGGAGAGCCACGCCCGGGCGAGGTCGGCCATCGTCCTGACCTCAGGTCCGCCCATGTCGGGCACCCGTCCGACCGCATTGTTGGTGACGAGCGGGATCAACCGTTCGGCGACCTCGCGGACGTCGACCGGTTGGATGCTGGTCGCGGACAGCACCGGGACGATCGGGCTGCGTGCGAGGCCACCGAAGATTCTCACCAGCAGGTCGTGGAACTGGGTCGCCCGCTGAATGGTCCACGGCAGCCCCGAATTCTCGACGAGCAACTCGCCCGCCACCTTCTGCCGGTAGTAGTGCAGCGGGATGCGGTCGATGCCGACGATCGAGATGTAGACGAGGTGGGGGTGCCCACCAACCCGACGCGCGGCGTCGATCAGGGTGCGGGTCAGCTCGACGTCGCCGCGCGGGCCGGTCGCGGCGTGCAGGATGACCGACACCCCGCGCAGGGCCTCGTCGACGCCAGCACCGGTCCGGAGATCGCCGACAACTCTGTCCGGTCCGGCGTGCCTGCTCAATGCGCGGGTGGGCGCACCGGAGGCTCGGAGCCGGTCGACCACCGCACGGCCCAGGGTGCCGGTGGCGCCGGTGACCAGGATCGTTCCGTTCATGGCTGGTTTCCTCTCTGCTGGCGGCCGGTACCTTCGCGCCGGCCTCTGTCCCTGACGACACCGACGGCCGCGGGACTGTGACGTCCGGGACGCCCGGAACAGTGTGACCCGCGCCACTCGAGAGCCGTCTAGCATCAGGCGATGTCGACCCCGCCACCCAGCAACCCGACGGCAGGTGCGTCCGCCACACCAGCCGCCGCCGAATTCGAGATGCCACCCTCTGTCCCGCCCGGGATGCGGCTGGAGCTCAGCCGGGCGCGGCTGCTGCCGGGTGCGCAGGCCGAGACGGAGCGGTGGATGCAGATGTTGCACGAGCGGTACGACGAATGTCTGGACACCCTCAGCAGGGAACGGATGGCGTTCGAGGCGACCTTCCGCCGCACCGATCCGGATGGCACGGAGTGGCTCTATCACCTGAGCCTGTACGGCGAGGACTCCGCGGGGCTGGATCTGTCCAATCCGGTGGATCGGGCGCACTACGACTTCGCCGTCCGCTGCAAGGAGCCCGGATGGGAGGAACTCCGTCCGGTCCTCATGCTGGCGCCGCGTCCGGTCGGTGCCGTGATGCAGGCCTGGGCGCAGGACGGACAGGTGTAAATCATCCGAACACCTGTTCGGACGATTTGCTAGGCTGCACGTCATGACCGTGACCCATCAACCGTCGATGTTCGACGTCGCGGACGAGCCGGAACTGGCACCGCTGGCGGGGCGGGTGCAGCGCACCGAGCTGACCTCCGGCGCGTGGGTCGATCACCTGGCCGGCTGGCTGACGGGGTCGGATCAGGTTCTCGACGTGCTGCTGCGCGATGTCCCGTGGCGCGCGGAGCGGCGCACCATGTACGACCGCGAGGTCGACGTCCCGCGGCTGCTCTGCTGGTATGCCGCCGATGCGGAGTTGCCACACCCGATGCTGCGCGATGCCAGGGACCGGCTCAACGCGCACTACGCCGGCGAGCTCGGTGAGGAGTTCATCACCGCGGGATTGTGCTTGTACCGCAACGGGTCCGACAGCGTGGCCTGGCATGGGGACCGGATCGGTCGCGGCGCGCACACCGACACCATGGTCGCCATCCTGTCCGTCGGATCCGCTCGCATGCTGCAGCTGCGCCCTCGCGGCGGCGGCACCGGGCTGGGTTTTCCACTGGGCCACGGAGACCTGATCGTGATGGGCGGCAGCTGTCAGCGGACCTGGGAGCACGCCGTCCCCAAAACCCGCCGCGGTGTCGGGCCGAGGGTGAGCATCCAGTTCCGGCCGGCCGGAGTCGCCTGACGTCCGGCGGCCCGGTGTCGCGTTTTGCGCCGCATCGTCGGACGCAGCAGCGTCGCGCGTTGCCCGCCTGACCCGTGCGGCGGGGGTCGATCTGCGGTGACTGACCGCGATGTGCGCGGGGCCGCTCGCGAAAGTCGTCACCGATGACGGTGTGATCGACCGGGGATTGAATGCACGGAGGAGGGCAGGATTTCCGCGTGCCGGGTGGCGGAGGGGGACCCGGAGAAATTCACGACGCCGATCGATCACGATCCGGCGTCATTTCCCTCCTTCGTGGGCGGTCGACCCCGTCCGCGCGCGACACGGTCACTGTGTAGCAGATTTTCCACCCCAGCCGATCGGCAGATGGTCGCCGTATACTACGGCAAGGTGATCACCGAGCCCGAAAGTGTTGCGCGGGCGCGATAATGCGCGGTGATTGGTACGGTGGTGGGGTAGCCGCAGCCGACCAGGCGAGGCTGTGTCTGGTCTTCGGATGGCCCCGTTTCTCGAGCCGAGCCGAGGAATTCGCCCTGCAAGGGACCTTCGACCCTGTACCGCGTGGTTTCCTGCGCTGAACAATTGCCCAACGAATGGATGTGGCGGAGCGTGACCGAACTGCCCAGATGGGGGCAAAGGAGGAAACCGGTGAACTCTGCTGTGGGATCGCGGCCGCGACCCGTCTCGACCACGGGTGACAACAGCCCTCGGGCGACGACCGACGTCGGTGGGTTGCCCCGACAGGGGGTGCCGCTGCCGCGCGGCGTCAACGACCACCGGATCTACGACGGCCAGGCTGCCGAGGAGTTGTGGGACGCCCTGGCCCGGGCGCGGGAGCACTACGCACCGCTGGTGCTGACGGCGGCCGAAAATGCCCTCCTGAAGTTCTACCTGCCGCTGGCCCGGGAAATGTCCGGCAGCAGCAGCGTCGCCGGTGTGGACCCGGCCATCGCCGAGCACACCGCCGAGGTCGCGCTGTCCCATGCGATCGTCGGATGGGACCAACGTACGAGCGAGGGCTTCGACGGATATGCCTGCGCGGCGATGGCTTTCCGCTTGATGGACCTGCCGGGTGCGTGCACCGAAGCTGCCCAGACGACGAGCTGAGCGAGCGCCACGTCCGTTGCCCGTGGCCGGGATTCCCAGCGGCGCTGGGGTAGCCCGGCCCGGTGGGCATCGGTCGGGAGTCAGGCCGGGATCGTCAGGTTCTGTCGTAGGGCAACCGGTGTCGGGCCTGCCGGCAGATCCGGGTCCGCCAAGGAGTAGCGCAGCCACGTCTCCACCCCGGCGATGTGCGCAGTGGCCCACACGCGGGCGATCGCCGGCTGACGGTCGCGAATCGCTGTCGCGATCGCGCGATGCTCGCGAATCGTCTGCGTGACGGCGTCCAGGGGCCGCCCACCCTCGGTTGTGCCGTCGGAAGGTGACGTTGCCCGGCCGACCCACCCTGCAGGCGAGCATGACAGGTCAGCCGCCATCGGGCCCCGCCGTTGCCGAGCCGGCGGCGACGTGTCCGGTGGGCCGGGGGTCGCGGGCCGGCGACGGGTGACCGTTGTGCGCGGCGGTCGCCCCCGGGGCGCCGCCGTCCGTCACCGACCCGTTCGCGGTTGCGGTGCCGGCGGACGACCGGCCCGTGGGCGGCGGAGCAGACAGCACCTTTTCGAGGTAGGCGAGTTGCACCCGGCGATGGTGGAACCCGCCGCCGTCGTGTTTGTTGTAGGCGTATTCACGCACCTCTGTGGTGCCGCCGTAGGCGTTGATGGCCGCGAAAACCGTTGACGGCGGGCAGGTGTCGTCCATGATCCCGACCGAGAACAGCGCCGGCGCGGTGGCCGTGCGGCAGAGCACCGCTCCGTCGAAGTAGGCGAGCGTCGCGAAAGTCTGTTCGACCCGATTCCGGTGGGCGCGCAGATAGGTGGCGATCTCGGCGTACGGGTCGGTTTCCACGAGCTCGGTGGCCCGCCGGATGTCGCACAGGAACGGGATGTCCACCACGGCCGCAGCCAGGTCCGGCACGAGACCGGCGACCGCGAGGGCGATTCCGCCGCCCTGGCTGGCGCCCGCCACCACGATGCGCGCCGGATCGACGCCGGGGAGCTGGCGTGCCGCCTCGACGGCACGCACCCCGTCGGTGAAGACGCGGCGGTAGTAGTAGTCGTCGCGGTGCTCGACGCCGAGGGTAAGAAAGCCGCCGGCGTGCGGGCCGTTGCCCGGCCACGGATCGGCGGTGTCGCCGGAACGCCACTCCGAGCCCTGTCCGCGGGTGTCCATCACCAGGTGCGCGTAACCGGCGGCCGGCCAGACGAGCCATTCCGCGGGCAGCCCGCGCCCGCCGCCGTAGCCGACGAACTCGACGACGCAGGGCAGCAGTCCGCCCGCACCGTGCGGGCGCAGGAACCACCCTTTGATCGGTGCGCCGGCGAAACCGTTGAAGGTGACATCGTGGACGTCGAAGACGGGCAGACCGGCGTCCTCCGGGACGAGCCGGAGGTCGAGGTCGTGGGAACGGGCCTGGGTGAGCGTGTCAGCCCAGAACGCGGCCAGGTCGTCGGGCGGCGTGACGGCGGTCCGGTGCGCGCGGAGCCGATCAAGCGGCAGGTCGAACAGCGGCATGTGCAACTCCAGGAGGCTGGGTCACCCTTCGGCGAACCACGGGGTCGGAACGGGCGGCGGCATGGTCATCGGGGGACCATCATCGTGCACCGGTCAGCCGGCTCTCCACCATCAGCAGGACAGCAGCGTCCGGACTCAGCTCCACCTCGAATGCCGTGGTGGCTTCCGGCTGCCCGGAAACCCGGCCCGGCCACGGCAGCAGTACCGAAAGGCGCTGTGGTATCGGTGAAGTCAGCTCCACCTAGAGACCGCCGGGGGTCCAGCGCAGCTCTGACACTGGCAGCCAAGTTCGGAGTTCCGGTGTTCGCGCATGCCGGCGGTGTCGGCTTGGGTGAACTGGTGCAGCACCTGGCGATGGCGGACTTCGTGGCGATCTCCGGACGGATGGAGGATCGCGCCGTCCGGAGATCGCCTCCGCCATCGCTTGTCTCGTTTCGCCCGCGGCCGGGTCCAGGTGGGGGTGGTGCTGCCGGTCGACGGCGGGATGACCGGGCTTCGGCTTCCGCCGCCGGGGCGGTAGCCGGCGGCACGGTGGGCCCCGTGCCGGTCCGACTGCAGGCTTCCCTCGACCTCGCCGCGACCAGGCGTCAGACTGACCTCCGATCAGTGCCACCCATCTGCCTGAAATCACACTGACCGGTTGTTCGCACCAATTCAGAGAGGTGACCGCGATGCGATCTCCGGACGTGCCGGGTCTCGATCTGCCCGGCCCTCCGGCCGTTCGAAGTCGGGCCTCCGCCGGCTTTCGCGGACTCGTGCTGGGCGGGGCGGCCCTCGGCGGCCTCAACCGGGCCGTCACGAACGGTCAGGTGGAATCGGCGCTGAGCACGGCGTTGACCCTGGTTCTTGATCATCTCGGCAAACCGCCGGCGGGTCGATCGGCCTGGTCGCGCTGGGCCGAGCAGTTGGCCGCCGCGGCGGCCGAACCGAATGTGCTGGCGAAGATCTCGGGGTTGGGCACGGGTCGGCCCGGTGCGCCGGCGCCTGTGTCGTGGGCCCCATCGGTGGATCACGCGCTCGCGGTCTTCGGGGCGCGCCGATTGATGGTGGGAAGTGACTGGCCGATCAGCACCATTGCCGGCGACTACTCGAGCATGTGGCAGCAGGCGCTGGCCTGTCTGGCCGGCCTGGGTGAGACCGACCGGGAGCACATTCTGTGGCGTACCGCAGCCCGGGTGTACCACTGTTCAGTGTCGATGACAGCGAAGGATGGTTCATGAGGTTCCAGCGACTCGGGCCCGTTGGCCACGAAAGACCCGCCGTACAAACGGATTCGGTGACATACGACCTCAGCGAGGTGACGGCGGACATCGACGGGCCGTTTTTCGCGGGCGGCGGCATCGCCCGGGTGCGGGATGCGCTGGCCGACGGGAGATTGCCGGCAATGGATTCCACCGGCCTGCGGGTCGGCGCGCCGATTGCCCGGCCGCAGGCGGTCTGGTGCATCGGGATGAACTACGCCGCACATGCGGCGGAATCCGGATCGGCGCCGCCGAAGGTGCCTATTCTGTTCTTCAAGACACCGAACACGGTGGTCGGACCGAACGACGACATTCTCATCCCGCGCGGTTCCACCAGGACTGATTGGGAGGTGGAGCTGGCCGTCGTCATCGGACGCCAGGCCCGCTACCTCGAATCCGTTGACGATGCGGGGGAATACATCGCCGGTTACACGGTCTCCAACGACGTGTCCGAGCGGGAATTCCAGCTGGAACTCTCTGGGGGTCAGTGGTCGAAGGGTAAATGCTGCGAGAGCTTCAACCCGCTCGGGCCGGCGCTGGTCCCGGCGGACGAGCTGAATGCCGACGACGTCAGGCTGCGTTCCTTCGTGAATGGCGAGGTCCGCCAAGATTCCAGCACCGCTGATCTGATTTTTCGCGTCGACTACTTGATCTGGTATCTGTCACAGTTCGCGGTGCTCGAGCCCGGCGACATCGTGAACACCGGCACGCCCGAGGGGGTCGCGCTGTCCGGGCGGTTTCCCTACCTTCGGGCGGGCGATGTCGTTGAGGTCGAGATCGAGGGGATCGGGCGGGCCCGTCAGGTGTGCCGCGGCGGGTGATCGCGCTGGTCGCGCCGACGTCGGTGGGCGTCACCGCTAGGCCTGGTACACCTGGCGCACGGCCGTGACGGAGCCGTTCACCAGGTCGATGTCGGCGACGAAGTCACTGTCGACCGCCTTGGCGAGATCGGCTCTGGTGCAGACAACTCCGCCCGACTGCGGATTTCCGTAGCCGTTCTGGCAGGACGAATAGACGAATCGGATCTCCGCGTTGGGCGCGAGCACCGCCAGATGTTCGGTGGGATCGGCGGGATCGTCATCGAGATAGGGCTGTGTGCCGGCCGCTTGAACCAGATGCTGCTTGACGTAGCGGAGCTGGCCGGTCGCCGGATCGAACCCCGCGAGCCGGACGGTCAGCGTTCCAGAGTCACCCGGTGCCCCGGCGGACGGTCCGGGCGGCGTGGCGGTCGGTGTGTTCGAGGTGGGGGTGTTCGGCGTGGGTGTGACGGGCGGTCGGGGCCTTTGGCTGCTCGGTGTGGCGGCGGTGGTCGGTGCGTGCAGTGTCGGCCGACTCGCTGCCGTGCGGGTGGCGCGCTCGGAGGAAGGGGCCGCGCTGGACGACACCGTCGTTCGTGCCGCGGTACGTGAAGGACTCGCGGCCGAACTCACGGCCGGCGTGATGGTGGTCGCCGGGACGGCTGATCCCTGCTGGACGGAGCTGCAGGCGGCGGCGACGGCGACCAGCCCGCTGACCAGCGCGGCGCGGACCGCGAAAGGCCTGGCCTTGCCCATTCTCCGATCGCCCATTCTCCGGTCGCTCATCTCCGGTCGCTCATCTCCGGTCGCTCATCTCCGGTCGCTCATCTCCGGTCGCTCATCTCCGAGTCGCTCATCTGCTGATCGCTCGTCTCCTGATTGCCGCCTGCCGGTTCCCGTCGATCGCTCGGTCCGCCGAGTCCCGACGTTAGCCGAGGGATCGCCCGCCGGGTTCGGCGCGGAACAGCGGGACCGGTGCCCACCGACGTGCCCTGGAGCATCGGACCAGATCGGGCCGCCGCGTGGCAGGCTGGTGATTGACGCCGAATCGCGACCGTCACCCGCGAAGCACCAGGAGGACCTCGATGAAGACCGTCATGGGCTGGATCGATCGGATCGTGTCATCGCTGGCGCGCCGCAAGGTCAACAAGGACGAGGGCCGGTCGAACTCTCGCTGACCTCCCACCGCGATCACGCCTGCACCCACCCTCCGGCCAGGCACAATGAGGTTTCACCGGTGCGCGCGGTTCGCGCGACACCGACAGACGCGGCGCGATGCGGCGCCGCAATGGAGGGCTGACGGGTGAGCACACCGTCCGGGGGCAGGGCATCCGGTTCGCGGAGCAAACTGCCGATCATCGCGGCGGTCCTGGCCGGGGTATTGCTGATCGTGGGGATCCGGTACTTCACCACCCGTGATGACAGCGGGTCTGCCGGTGGCGGGGACACCACCAGCGGTGCGGCGCCGAACACCGGCCAACAGCCGGCGCGCGAGGGTTGCGAGACAGTCACGGTCGCGGCCTCCAGCGAGAAGGCCGCCCTGATGAGCCAGATCGCCAACTCCTACCGGGACTCCGGTCGCACGGTGAACGGCAAGTGCTTCGACGTCGTGGTCAATTCGGTGGCCTCCGGAACGGGCGAGGCGAACCTGGCCGCAGGTTGGGACGCGACCCTCAACGGCACACCGCCGGACGTCTGGACCCCGGCCGCGTCCACCTGGGTGAGCCTGCTGAAGACCGATCTGACGGCCAAGGACAAGCCCAATCTGGTCAACACTGCTCCGGCGGACATCCAGTCGGTGACGTCCACCCCGCTGGTGCTGGCCATGCCGCAGCCGATGGCCACCGCGTTGGGCTGGCCGGACACGCCGATCGGCTGGGCCGACGTGCTGGCGCTGGCCAAGGATCCGCAGGGCTGGGCTTCCAAGGGCCACCCGGAATGGGGAAAGTTCACCCTGGGTAAGACGAACCCCACCATCTCGACCTCCGGCCTTGCCGCGACAATCGGCACGCTGGTGGCGGCCACCGGCACGTCCTCGGACCTGACCGCCGCGGCGTTGCAGAAGCCCGAGGTGCAGCAGTACCTCAAGGACGTCGAGAGCTCCGTCATCCACTACGGCGACACCACGCTGACCTACTTGTCGAACCTGCAACGCGCCGACGACGCGGGCGCGGCGCTCGGGTACCTCTCGGCCGTCGCCGTCGAGGAAAAGAGCGTGCTGGACTACAACGCCGGCAACCCCAGCGGTGACCCGGCCACCCTCGGAGACCATGCGGCGCCCAAGGTTCCGCTGGTGGCGGTGTACCCGAAGGAAGGCACGCTGTTCAGCGACAGCCCGTACGTCATCCTCGACGCGCCGTGGTCGACCGCGGACAAGAAGGCCGGCGCGCAGGACTTCCTGGACTACCTGCTGCTGCCCGAGCAGCAGAAGCTGTTCACCGACGCGTTCTTCCGGACAGCCGATGGCAAGGCGGGGGATCCGATCAACGCCAGCTCCGCCGTCAAGGCCGACGGGGTGAAGATCACCCTGAACCCACCCGCTCCCGAGGTCCTCAGCGATGTCCGCTCGCTCTGGGCGGAGGTGCGCAAACCCGCCAGGATCCTGGTGGTGATGGACGTGTCCGGCTCGATGAGCGCCGATTCCGGGTCGGGCGGCAAGAGCAAACTCGACCTCGCGAAGTCCGCCGCGACCACCGCGCTCGGCCAGTTGGCGGACACCGATCAGGTCGGTTTCTGGGTGTTCACCACCGACCTGCCGACCCCCGACACGATCACTTCGCAGCTGGTCGACGTCGGGCCGCTCAGCAAGACCCGTCAGCCGATCACCACCGCGATCGCCGCGCTGACCCCGCTGAACGGCACCCCGCTGTACGCCGCGACGCGGGCGGCAGCGGAGAAGATGAACGCCTCGTCCGATCCGAACTCGATCAACGCGGTGGTGGTGTTGACCGATGGGCGCAACGAGTACACCGACAACGATCTCGACGGCCTGCTGAGCTATTTGCAGGGCAGCGCACAGGAGAACGGGGTGCGGGTGTTCACCATCGCCTACGGACCGGACGCCGACCTCGACGTCTTGAAGCAGATCTCGGAGGCATCGCGGGCCGCGGCTTACGATGCCCGTGACCCCGCGACGATCGACAAGGTCTTCGCCAACGTGCTGTCGAACTTCTGACGCTTTGCTGTGATTTCTTGTGGTGTCACGCTCGCCCCTACTCACTGATCGGACGCGCACCATGGCCGGCTCGTTCGCATCCAGGGCCGCTCGGGCGTTCCGCGATCCGTGGAGCCTGATCGCTGCCGGGGTCGGCGCCGGGTCAGCCTGGGCCATCGGCCTGCCGGTCGGCGCGGTGGGTCTGGTCGGAGTTGGCATGCTCGGGGTGGCGGCCGTGGTCAGCGGAGCGGTTCGCGGCGACGGTGACCCGGCCGAGCCCGACGCGCCGCCGCTGCGCAAGGGCACAGTTCAGGCCGGGTTGGTGGGCACGTTGCAGGGCTACCGGCGGGACCTGGAACATTTGCAGCGCACCCAGTTGGCGCCGGCCGTGGCGATGTCGGCCGCCCAGGCGGTGGAGGCGGCGCGGACCGCGGACAGCGTCGCCAATCGGGTGGCGCGGGCGGTGGACGCCGTCGACGACGCGGTGGCGCGGGCCGAGGACGTCGCTCGCCGGATGCCTCGCTCGGGTGAGGTCCGCGCCTCTGTCGGCCGGATGCTGGAGCGCCGGCGCGGGTTGCTGGAGAAGCTGACCGCAGCCGTCGACGAGGTCGGCGAGGTGTATGCGAAATTGCTGGAGCTCAGTACGACCGCGGCGCTGGCGGGGGTGGACACCGACGGTGTGACCGAGGCGTCGCAGGTCAACGACTCGCTGGACGCGATTCGCGGGGCGTTCGCCGAGTTGGAGACCGACGCCAGCACCACCCGCGCGCTGCTGTAGGCGCCGAGCCAGACGCCCAGCGCCGCCGGGTGTACTCGCCGCCTGGGACTCGCGCTGTGGGCGCAGCGTTTCCGGCCATGATCAAGAACCCAGGCCGTTCGAGGTTGTGGCACGACGCGAAAGGGCCTGAAACGGTGACCTTCCGGCGGGCGTTCGGCCGTGCCGCCGGGTTCGCCTGGTCGTGGGGCCGCTGCCGGGTGTGCCGCACACGTCAGGGGGCGTCCCGCTGGGTGAGCTTGCTGGTCATGATCAAGATCCCAGGCCGTTCGAGGTTGTGGCACGACGCGAAACGGCCTGAAACGGTGACCTTCCGGCGGGCGCTCGGCCATGCCGCCGGGTTCGCCTGGTCGTGGGGCCGCTGCCGGGTGTGCCGCACACGTCAGGGGGCGTCCCGCTGGGTGAGCTTGCTGGTCATGATCAAGATCCCAGGCCGTTCGAGGTTGTGGCACGACGCGAAAGGGCCTGAAATGGTGACCTTTCGGGACCTTTCGGGACCTTTCGGGACCTTCCAGGACCGTCCGGGAACTTCCGGCGGACGTTGGGGCGGCCCCACCCCCGGCGCGGATGAACTGGTTGACACCAGCATCACCAGTCCCACAAGCGCCAAGATGATCCGCGTCGGCGACGTCGATCCGCGCCGGTGGGGGGCACGTGGGATCGGAGCAGCGCCGCGGGGACGGCCGCGGGTACCGGTCACGGATCGACGACTGGCGGCGCGGCGCCGGTGGACCCCTCCAGGTGCGCAGATCCGCCTCGGTAGGGTGAGCGCAGACTCCACCGAACACCCGGGAGACCCGTGCGCTCGACCGTCAGGCCCGGCCCTTCGCGGCCCCGCGAAGCCGCTGGCGGGGCTTCGGTGGGCCGATGACCGGCACCGGATCGTCGGGTGGATTCGCGCTCGCCCCATGGTTTCTCGTCGCCTACTTCGCGCTCGCGCTGATCGCCCCGTCGCTGACCCGGCTGTGGGGCCGGGGTGCGCTGTTGGCCTGTGCCGTGCTGCCCGCCGCCACCACGGTGTGGGCGGCCGCGCAGATCCCGCAGGTGCTGGACGGGGGCGCCGAGTCGGCGAGCGTGAGCTGGGTGCCCACGCTGTCCCTGAACATCGACCTGCGGCTGGACGCCCTGGCGATGATCATGACGCTGGTCATCGCCGGCATCGGCACGCTGGTGCTGCTGTACTCCGCGCGGTACTTCCCACCCGATGACGACGGCGCGGGCCGCTACACCGGCTCGCTGATCGCGTTCGCCGGCGCCATGCTCGGCCTGGTCTGGGCGGACAACCTGATCCTGCTGGTGATCTTCTGGGAGCTCACCGGGCTGTTGTCCTACATCCTCATCGCGCACCGGACGGGCAGCAAGGCCGCCCGGATGTCCGCGTCGCAGGCGCTGATGGTGACCACCGCCGGCGGCCTGGCGATGCTGGTCGGCGTCGTCATGCTGGGTGTCACGGCCGGCACCTTCACCCTGTCGGAGATCATCGCCAACCCGCCGTCCGGCCCGCTGATCACCACCGCGATCGTGCTGATGATCGTCGGCGGGATCAGCAAGTCGGCGATCATCCCGTTCCAATTCTGGCTCCCCGGAGCGATGGCAGCGCCCACCCCGGCCAGCGCGTACCTGCACGCCGCGACCATGGTCAAGGCCGGCATCTACCTTTTCGCCAGGCTCGCGCCGGCGTTCGCGATCCTGCCGCTGTGGCAGCCGCTGTTGATGACCCTGGGCGGCGGCACCATGCTGTTCGGCGCGGTCATCGCGCTGCGCCAACGCGACCTCAAGCTGCTGCTGGCCTACGGCACCGTCTCCCAGCTCGGGCTCATGACGTTGCTCATCGGCTGCGGCAACCCGGACGCGCTGCTGGGCGGCATGGCCATGCTGATCGCCCACGCGACGTTCAAGGCGCCGCTGTTCTTCGTCGTCGGGATCATCGACACATCCTGCGGGACAAGGGATCTGACCAAGCTGTCCGGCTTGCGCAGGACCATGCCCACGATCGCGGTGATGGCCGGCCTGGCAGCTATCTCCATGGCCGGGATCCCGCCGATGATCGGGTTCGCCGCCAAGGAGGCCGGGTATGCGGGACTGCTGGACGGCGGGACGGCCGGTGCCGTCGGGACTGCGGTGATGGCGGTCGGGTCGGCGCTGACCGTGGCCTACAGCGCGAGGTTCCTGTGGGGCGCGTTCGGCCAAAAGCAGATCGCCAGGTCGGACGCCCCCGGCGAACGGCCGTCGGCGTCGGCCCAAGGCACAGTGCCGGACACCCAGCCGGACACCCAGCCCAACCCCACTTCACCCTGGATGACCGGCCCCACCCTGCTGCTCGTCGTCCTCGGACTGGTGCTCGGGGTGTGGCCGGCCCTGCTGGAACCGCTGTTGCAGTCCTATGCGCAAACCGCCGGACCCACCCACGAGGACGCGATGGCGCTCTGGCACGGGGTCAACCTGCCGCTCGCGCTGTCCGTGGCGGGCTGGTTGGTCGGTGCCGCGATCTTCGCCGCGCAGCGCGCCCGGGAACGGCGCAGCAACGAGATCGCCCACCCCGGCGGCGAACCCGGGGCGGGGTATCGCGCCACCCTCAGGGGCGTCAACAACCTGGCCCGCGGCACGACGGCGGCCACCCAGCGCGGGTCGTTGCCGGTATCGCTGGGCGCGATCCTGGTGGTCCTGGTGGCGTTCCCGGGCACGATGTTGATCCGCGCGCGGACCGGACCGGCGGATCTGGAGATCCTCGGCCAGCCCGCCGAACTCATGCTCTCGCTGGTCATCGTCGGGCTTGCCATCGCCACCTCGCGGGTGCGGCGCGGCCTGACGGCGGTGATGCTGGTCGGCGGGGTCGGCTACGCGATCTCCGTGCTGTTCATCCTGCGCGGGGCGCCCGATCTGGCCCTCACCCAGATCCTGGTCGAGACCGTGACGTTGATCGCGGCGCTGCTGGTGCTCACCAGGCTGCCGGACGCGGCGCTGTACTCCTCGCACAGCGGGAACGCGTTCCGGTTGGCGATCGCGCTCGCCGCCGGGGCGTTGATGACGGCGCTCGCGCTGATCATCCCTGGCACGAGGGTGGCCACCCCGGTGTCGACGGACCTGGCCGGCCCGGCCGTCGAGTTCGGCGGCGGGAAGAACATCGTCAACATCATCCTGGTCGACGTCCGCGCCTGGGACACCTACGGCGAGGTCACCGTGCTGATCGCGGCGGCGACCGGGGTGGCATCGCTGATCTTCATCGTCCGGCGTACCGGGCGCACCCCGCGCCGGCCCACGGTGCTCAAGGACCCGCAGCAGCCGCGCCAGCCCTCGCCATGGCTGGCCACCAATTGGGTGCCGCGGCGGTCGCTGTTGCTCGAGGTCGTCACCCGGATGATCTTCCACGTCATCGTGGTGTTCTCGGTGTACGTGCTGTTCGTCGGGCACGACGCACCCGGTGGCGGGTTCGCCGCCGGGCTCATCGTCGGGCTGGCGTTGACCCTCCGGTACATCGCGGGCGGCGCGTTCGAACTGGGTGAGGCCGCTCCCGTCGACCCGGGGATCCTGATGGGCATCGGGCTGATGATCTCGTCCGTGACGGCCGTGTACGGGCTGCTCGCCGGCGGGGACGCGCTGCAGTCGACGATCCTGTCCGGCACCGTGCCGGTGCTGGGCGACCTGAAGTTCGTCACCTCATCGTTCTTCGACATCGGCGTCTACCTCATCGTCATCGGACTGGTGCTGGACGTACTCCGCTCCCTGGGCGCGGAGCTGGACCGGCAGGGCGTGCTGGAACGCGCCGAGGCCGACCGCGCCGCCGGCCGGGCCGGCGCGACCGGGTCGGGTGGGAAGGAATCGCGGCGCAAGGGATCGGGCCGGTCCCGGTCGAAGGCGGGCACATCCAGGCAAGGGACCCGCCGATGACGAGCAACCTGGTACTGGCGCTGACCATCGGCGGGCTGTTCGCCTGCGGGATCTACCTGATGCTCTCCCGCAACCTGATCCGGGTGCTGCTGGGCTTCCTGCTGGCCGGGCACGCCGTCAACCTGCTGCTGCTGGCGTCCGGCACCGGCGGGGTGCCGCCGATCGTCGGGCAGGCCAAGGACGGCGAGGCGATGGCCGACCCGATCCCGCAGGCGCTGATCCTCACCTCGATCGTCATCGGGTTGGCCGTGTCGACGTTCCTGCTGGCGATGGCCTACCGCAACTATCAGGTGACGAAGGAGCCGGAGATCCCCGAGGAACTCGAGGACTCCGAGTACGCCGGATCCGATCCCAGTGGAGGTGACGAATGACCTGGTTGCTGCCGATGGCCGTCATCCTGCCGCTGGCCGGCGCGGGGGTGACGCTGGTTGCCTCACGCCGCCCACGGGTGCAGCGGGTGATCTCCGTTGGCGTGCTGGCCAGCCAGCTGGTGATCGAGCTGGTGATGCTGCTGCAGGTCACCGCGAACGGCACGATGGTGATGCACGTCGGCGGCTGGACGGCGCCGTTCGGGATCACCCTGGTCGCCGACGAGCTGGCCGCGTTCATGCTGGTGGTGTCGACCATCGTGGCGCTGACCGTGCTGATCTACGCGATCTCCCAGGGCATGGCGGACGAGTCGGAAACCCCGGAGACCCCGGTGTCGATCTTCCACCCGACGTTCCTGATCCTGGCCACCGGCGTCACCAACGCGTTCCTGGCCGGCGACCTGTTCAACCTGTTCGTCAGCTTCGAGATCCTGCTCACCGCAAGCTATGTGCTGCTCACCATCGGCGGGACGCGGGAACGGCTGCGGGCCGGCGCGCCCTACATCGTGGTGTCGCTGTTGTCGTCATTGATCTTCCTGGCGGCCATCGCGATGATCTACGCCGCGACCGGCACGGTGAACATGGCCGACCTGTCGGTGAAGCTGCCGCAGGTCGCGCCGGGCATCGTGGCGACCCTGCAGGCCATGCTGCTGGTGGCGTTCGGGGTGAAGGCCGCGGTGTTCCCGATGTCCGCCTGGCTGCCCGACTCCTATCCCAGTGCGCCAGCCCCGGCGACCGCGGTGTTCGCCGGGCTGCTCACCAAGGTCGGCATCTACGCGATCATCCGGGTGCAGACGCTGCTGTTCCCGCCCGGTTCGTTCGGCACCCTGCTGATGATCGCGGCGCTGCTCACCATGCTGGTCGGCATCCTTGGCGCGATCGCCCAGTCCGGGATCAAACGGATCCTGTCCTTCACCCTGGTCTCGCACATCGGGTACATGCTGTTCGGCATCGCGCTGGCGTCGGAGACCGGGCTGGGCGCGTCGATCTACTACGTGGCGCACCACATCCTGGTGCAGGCCGCGCTGTTCCTGGGCGCGGGCATGATCGAGCGCGTCGCGGGCACCACGGTGCTGGCCAGGGTGGGCGGATTGGCCGCCGCCGCGCCGGTGCTGGCGATCCTGTTCTTCATCCCGGCGATGAACCTGGCGGGCGTGCCGCCACTGTCCGGCTTCCTTGGCAAGGTCGGCTTGTTCGAGGCGGGCGTGCAGGACGGCCGGGTGCTGGCGCTGATCCTGGTGGCCGGCGGCGCGTTGACCAGCCTGCTCACCCTGTACGCCATCGTCCGGGTGTGGGGCCGGGCGTTCTGGCGGCCGGTCCCCGAGGTCACCGAACCCGAGGACGAGCGCGACGCGCTGCAGACCGAATCGGGCCGCCCGCTGGCCGTCCGGCGGCGGGCACAGAAGGAGGCACAGCGTCGGGTGGCCTCCGAGGAGGCAGCCCGGCTGCCGATCGGGATGGTCGGCGCGACCACCGCCATCGTCGCGGTCGGGCTGCTGATGACCTTTGCCGCAGGCCCGATCTATGCGCTGACCGACCAAGCGGCGGCCAACCTGATGGATCGCAGCGTCTACGTCGACGCGGTGCTCGACGCCGGCGTGCCCGCACCGCCGGGGGCGACCGGAGCGGGGGACGGGCCGTGACGGGCGTGCGCAGGCTGCATCAGCGGGCCGTCGAGATCCGCGGTGACGACGGGTCGGGCGGTGGTGGCTGGCGCGCCTACGTGATCACCCTGACGATGCTGACACTGGTCTGGATGGCCCTCTGGGGCTCCGCGTCGGTGATCGTCATCCTGCTCGGCATCGCCGTCGGCGCGCTGATCCTGCTGCTGTTCCCGTTGCCCACCATGTACTTCCGGTTCGGGCTGCACCCGTGGCGGATGCTGGTGCTGCTCGCCCGGTTCCTCTGGGACGTGGTGGTGGCCAGCATCCAGGTGTCCTGGCTGGCGATCCGGCCGCGGCTGCCGCAGCCGCAGGTCACCACCGTGCAACTGGCGTCGGATTCGGACCTGCTCGAGGCGCTGACCGCGCTGGCGGTGTCGCTGGTGCCGGGCAGTTTGATCATCGACGCCGACTCGGAGGACCGGACGCTGACGATCCATGTGCTGGATCCGGGCAAGCAGACCATGGAGTCGTTCGCCGATCAGGTGCGGGCGCAGGAGCATCGGATCCGGCTCGCGCTCGGCGACTACGACGATTCCGGTGACGATTCCGGTGACGAGCAGATCGCCGGGCGCCGGCCGGCGGGGAACCCGCCGATGATGCTCACCGTGCTGATCGCCGGCCTGCTGTTCACCGGGGGTGCGGCCTTCGCCGCGGTGCGACTGGTCCGCGGCCCCACCCAGATCGACCGCGCGGTGGCGTTGGACGTCATGCTGGCGATCGTGGTCGGGGTGATCGTGCTGCTCGCGGCGGTGACGCAGAGCTCGATCACCCTGGTCATCGCGGTCGTCATCTCGTTGCTGGGCTTCATCGGCTCGGCCGGGCTGGCCAAACTGCTGCCACGGGACCGCCGATGACCGTGTCGACACCGACAACGACAACGACAGTGTCAACGATGACGGCGTCCGGCATCCCGCCGGGCCGACCCACACCGGCGGCCACGCGATGAGCACCACGGACATCATCGCGTCCATCGCGCTGATCCTCGGCGCCCTGATGTCGCTGCTGGCCGGCATCGCGGTGCTGCGGTTCCCGGACACCATGAGCCGGATCCATGCGGCCACCAAGCCGCAGGTGCTGGGCATCATGCTGCTGATGCTGGGGGTCGGCCTGCGGCTGGGCTCGCCCGCCGTCATCGGGATGCTGGTGCTGATCGTGGTACTGCAGTTCGTCACGGCGCCGGTGTCCGCTCATCTGACTGTCCGGGTGGCCTACCGGCACGCCACCGACGACCAGGACAGCGGTGAGGGAGCCGATCCGCGGACGGCCGCGCCCGGCGGAGGCCCGCCGGTCGCACCGGTCGCCGGTGGGCGCGACCCCGCAAAACCCGCCGCCAGCAGCGGAAACCAGCCGGCGGCCGACGACGGACCGGTCGAGATGGCGCAGGCGCTGGCCGAGGAGAACGCCCTGGGAAACCCCGATGTCGACCCGGACGAGGCGCGGTAGCGTCGTCCGAATGTCTGCCATCAACGATATTTCCAACGCCTACGTCGCCGACCTCGCCCGCACCAGCCCGATGATGGCGACCTATCTCGGGCTTCCCGGTGACGAGACCGCCCTGGACGACCTGTCGCCCGCCGGTTTGGCCGCGAGTCATGAGTTGGTGACGTCCACCCTCGACCGGCTGGCCGCGGCCGAGTCCACCGGCGTCGCCGACGACATGGCCCGTGAGGTGCTGGCCGAACGCCTCCAGGTGGAGCGCGACGTGTACAACTCGGGCTGGCGGCACGGGGACCTCAACGTCATCGCCTCGCAGTTGCAGAACGTCCGGATGGTCTTCGACCTGATGCCGACCGACTCCGACGACGAGGTCAGCGTGCTGGCCAAGCGGATGGCCGCGGTCCCGGGCGCGCTGGCCGGGTATTGGCAGAGTCTGGAGTTCGCCGCCGACCGCGGTCAGGTGGCCGCGGTCCGGCAGGTCGAGAAGTGCGCGGAGCAGGCCGACACCTATGCCGGGAACGGCGACGAGCAGGGCTTCTTCACCGGGCTCGCGGCGACGGTCAACCCCGACGGCAGCCGTGGGCCTGAGCTGACTGCGCGGCTCACCGAGGCCGCCGCTGCCGCGGAAGCGGCGTACGCCGAGCTCGCTCAGAAATTGCGCACCCAGTTGCTGCAGCGTGCGCCGGCCAAGGACGCGGTAGGGCGGGAGCGGTACGTGCTCGCATCGCGGGAATTCCTCGGCGCGACCATCGACCTGGAGGAGACCTACGCCTGGGGCTGGGCCGAGTTCCTGGCCATCGAGGCCGAGCTGATCGAGGTGGCCGAGCGGATCGCCCCCGGTGCCGGTCCGGCCGGCGCCGCGGCGGCGCTGGACGCCGACCCGAAGTACCACGTCACCGGGCTCGA
This sequence comes from uncultured Actinomycetota bacterium, assembly GCA_963709895.1. Classification (GTDB taxonomy): domain Bacteria; phylum Actinomycetota; class Actinomycetes; order Mycobacteriales; family Nakamurellaceae; genus Nakamurella. Next base: position 99,480 of record CAVPYD010000042.1, read on the forward strand.
CGGGTTGCAGGCCTGGATGCAGCGGCTGTCCGACGGTGCCGTCGCCGACCTGGCCGAGACGCACTTCGACATCCCGCAGGAACTACGGACCCTGGAGTGCAAGATCGCGCCGCCCGGCGGGGGTGTCGGCGCGTACTACACCGGGCCGAGCGACGACCTGACCCGTCCCGGCCGGATGTGGTGGGCGGTGGAGCCGGGCCGGGAGGTGTTCTCCACCTGGCGGGAGACAACCGTCGTCTACCACGAGGGGGTGCCCGGCCATCACCTGCAGATCGGCACGGCCGTCATCCGGAAGGACAGCCTCAACGACTTCCAGCGCCTGCTGTCCGACACCTCGGGCTACAGCGAGGGCTGGGCGCTGTACGCCGAGCGGCTGGTGCGTGAGCTGGGGTATCTCGACGACGACGGTGTGCTGCTGGGCATGCTCGACTCCCAGCTGTTCCGCGCGGCCAGGGTGATCGTCGACATCGGCATGCACCTGGAGCTGGAGATCCCGCCCGGTACCGGCTTCCACGAGGGGGAGCGGTGGACCGGGGAGCTCGGCCTCGAGTTCCTGCTCACCCGCACGATCAGCGACCCGGCGCACTGCCGGGACGAGATCGACCGGTACCTGGGCTGGCCGGGGCAGGCGCCGTCGTACAAGATCGGCGAGCGGGTCTGGTTGGCGGGCCGGGACAACGCCCGTCGCCGGCACGGAGACCAGTTCGACCTCAAGGCGTTTCACATGGCCGGGCTGAACATGGGCGGCATGGGTCTCGACCCGCTGGCCGAACGGCTCGCCGCGCTCTGAGGAGCCGATCAGCCCGTCCCGGCGGGCTGATCGAACGGCAGGTCGCGGCCCAGGATGCCGAACGGCCTCGGGTCACCGGAGAACCGGTAGTTCCGCAGCACGTCGGTGAAGCCCAGGCGCCGGTAGAGCCGCCAGGCCCGGTTCTCACCCTCCGGGGTGGACAGCAGCATGCGCCGCTCGGGCCGGTCGCGGGCCAGTGTGCGCAGCAGTGCCTCACCCAGGCCGTGGCCCTGCGCGTCCGGCCGGATGTGCAGTTCGGTGAGCTCGAAGAAATCCGAGAGCTGCTGGTCCCCTTCGGGTCCCAGCCCGCGTCGCACCTCGGAGAACCACCACTGACCGGGCAGGCCGCGGTAGCCGTAGGCCAGCCCGCGGATCCGGTCGTCGGCGCCGATCGCCACCACGCAGGCGAATCCCGCCCGCATGCTGTGCTCCTCCCACAACACGCCCCGCGCCCCCGCGACGTCGGCCGGGTATCGCATCGCCGCGACGTACACGGCGATCAGCTCGGCCACCCTCGCCCGGAACGCGGCCGGGTCGAGGAACCTGATGACGGCGTCGCCCGGCACGGTTGGCTGGCCGCTCAGTGGGCCGCTGATTCGGCCCCGGGGTGGGTCGCTGGTTGGGGTGGTCGCCGCGGCGGCCGGCTGCGCCGGGGAACGCTCCGTCGCCGGCGCCGAAGGGACGGTGGATCCCGCCGTGGACGGCGCCGGACCGGGGGCCGGGCTGGTGCCCGGATGCTCGTCCCCGATGGCGTGCTGAAGCGGGCGATGCATCCGCGTATCAGATCACGCTCGGTGATTCAGCTGGCAGCAGCCCGGCCGCCGGGCGCGCCTTCGGTCACCCCGCCGCGTCCGTCCCGTCGCGCGCGCCGTTCGATGGACGCCCGATGGACCAGCCACCGCGCGGGTAGCTGGTCGTCCCGACCCGTTCGCTGCACTATGCGGCGCTGGTCGGGCGTCGGCCGTTCGTCGGTCGGCAGCACTGTCGGACCCCCGTCGTACAGTGATCTGGTTGCTGAGAACGAACAGGTGTACTATCGAACACAAGTTCGAAAGTGGGGAGCGGAGATGACAGTCAGAGTACTTGCGGACTACCGCGGTCGGCGTGGGTCGGCGGTCGGCGTGGCCGGCGAGCAGTCGATGTTCGCCACCGATCTGTCGACCGAATCGACAAGAGCAGGTCGCCGCCCCCGCCGGGCCGATGCGACCGCGCCGGTACCCCAGGCGGCCCGCGACCTGCTGGCGGACGCCGGCCGTGGGCTGGGCCGGGCCATCAGGGCGACAGACGCCGCCGATCGGTATGCCGCCGCCCATCTCGCCGCGCTGCGGGCAGCGGCGGCGGTGCTCGCCGCGCGGGCACGCCCGGTGCGCGGGCGCCGGGGGAGCGCATGGGAGTTGATGGCGAAGGTGGCGCCGGAGTTCTCCGAATGGGCGGCGTTCTTCGCCGCCGGTTCCGCGAAACGCCAGGCGGCCGAGGCGGGCATCCAACGACTGGTGTCCGCCCGGGAAGCCGACGACATGATCCGGCAGGCCTCGACCTTCCTCGACCTGGTGGAAAACGAACTGGTCCGCGGATCGTCGTCGTGATGCCACCGTCGGGTGTCGGTAGCGGCCGGACCCGTCGATCGGGCACCGCCCGCCGACGGCGCCGAACCCTTTGCACAGAGCGCCGGTTCGCGTCCGTCAGCGACGGGTCTTGACCCGCGCGGCCCGCATCAGCCGATCAAGCAGGGCGTCAAAGCTCTGCGCGATCTCCCGGGCCCCCGCTGTCGGCCACTGGTGAATCGGCACGCCGGCGCCCTGCGCCTGCTGCACCGCCGAACGGTCGGGTAGTACGGGGGATAGCACCAACGGTCCGAACAGATCCCTGAGCTCCGCGAGCCGGTATTCGTGTTCGGTGACCCGCGGCCGGAAACGGTTGATCACCACACCCAGCGGCTGCAGCGTCGGCCGGTGCGCGGCGCGCTCGGACTGCACCGCCTCCAGGGCACGCTGCACACCGGTCACGGCGAACAGCGAAGGCTCGGTGACCAGCACCGCGCGGTTCGCGGCGGTGAGCGCGCTCCTGGTGAGCTGACCCAGCGAGGGCGGGCAGTCGATCAGCACCAACTCCGGCGCGGGCGTCACCTTCTCCAGGGCGCCGGCGAGCCGGAAGAGCTTCTTCGAACCCGGATCGGGATGGTTGTGCGCCTCGGTGCGTTCGCTGCCGGGCAGCAGCCGCAGGTGCTCGCCCCACTGCGAGGTGCGCAGCGCCTTGGCGACGACCTTCGCGGTCGGCGTGTCCAGCACCTCGGCGATCGACACCCGGCGGCGTCCGTTGGACCCGGGGTTGTCCGGATCGGACTCCGGATCAACGGTGGTGGTCGCGTTCATCTGGGGGTCGAGATCGACCAACAGGGTGTCCACGCCGCGGTGCAGAGCCGCCGAAACTAGACCTAGGGTGACCGTCGTCTTCCCGACGCCGCCCTTGAGGCTCAACACACTGGCCACGAGCATCGGCCAACCGTACAGGTCGCCACCGGCGAATCCGGGGATGATCGCGGTGACTCGGAGGGCCGCGGATACGCTGCGGTGAGTGCCCGCCGATGCTGGTCGATCACCCGCCGTCCAGCGCGGCGAAGCGGACGTGTCAGCGTCCGCGGCGGCGGGGCGACATCCCCGGAGAAGGAGTGCGATGAGCGACGTGCGCCGGTCCGTCACCGGCGATCCGATCGACGCGGTGCTGGCCGAACTCGTGTCGGGTGTGCCGGGCGCGCGCGTCGTCGACGTGGGCGGCGGCAGCGGCACCCGGGCTGTTCCGCTGGCCTGCCTCGGCTGCCGGGTCACGGTCGTCGACTCCTCGGTGAACGCGCTGGCCATCCTGCACCGACGCGCGCAGGACGCCGGCGTCGGCGACCTGGTCACCGGGATACAGGTTGACGCCGACCAACTCGGCACCGCCGTTCCGCCCGGTGAGGCCGACCTGGTGTTGTGCCACCACCTGCTCGAGACGGTCGACGACCCCATTGCGGTGGTGGCTGCGCTGGCCTCGGTGGTTCGACCGGGCGGCCAGGTATCGGTGCTGGTGACCAGCAGGCTCGGCGCCGTATTGCGGCAGATCCTGGCCGGTCGCTACGTGGCGGCGGGCTCGATCCTGACCGACCCGGACGGCCGGCTGGGTCCGTCGGACCCGCTGAGTCGCCGCTTCGAACCCATCGGCATGGCCGACCTGCTCACCCACGTCGGTCTGCAGGTCGAGGCGGTGGTTGGCATCGGCGTGGTCGCCGGGTTGGTCGCCGGCGGCAGCCGACCGTCGTCCGCGGGATCGGACAGCGAGTTGGCCGAGCTGGAGGAACTCGCCTCGGCCCACCGGACGCTGCGGGATCTCGCGCCGGAGCTGCACCTGTTGGCGCGTCGCCCGGAATTCGTCGGGTGACGGCTGGTCCGCCGGGGACGTCATGAGTCATCAGACCGGAACGCCGCGGCAGGTGACGGCTGACCTGTCAGCTGTCGACGACGCGGCCTGCACGATCCTGCACGTGGACATGGACGCGTTCTTCGCCATGGTCGAAGTGCGTCGGCGGCCGGAGCTACGCGGTGTGCCGATGATGGTCGCCGGCGCCGGCGACGGTCGTGGTGTGGTGCTGTCGGCCACCTACGAGGCTCGGGTGTCCGGTGTGCGATCCGCCATGCCGACCTCGGCGGCCGTGCGGCTGTGCCCCGGCATCGTGGTGATCCCGCCCGACCATCACGCCTACGCCGAGGCGTCCCGGGCGGTCATGCAGTTGTTCGCCGACGTGACCCCGCTGGTCGAGCCGCTGTCGGTGGACGAGGCGTTCCTGGACGTGGCCGGCGCCCGCCGGCGCTATGGACGTCCGGGTTACATCGCGGCCACCCTTCGCGAACGGATCCGCAACGAGCTAGGGCTGACCGCCACGGTCGGCGGCGCGTCCACCAAGTTCGTCGCCAAGCTGGCCTCGAGCCTGGCCAAACCCGACGGGCTGCTGCTCGTCCCGCCATCCCGGGTACTCGGCGTGCTGCATCCGTTGCCCGTACGCGCCCTCTGGGGGGTCGGGCCGAAAACCGCCACCAAGCTTGCCTCGATGGGCCTGACCACCGTGGGCGACGTGGCGGCGATGGATCTGCCGATGCTGATCGGTGCCCTCGGCAGGGCAGCCGGCACCCGGCTGCACGAGCTGGCCTGGGGCCGGGACGACCGACCGGTGGCGGACGCGGCCGCGGCTGAATCGTCGATCGGCGCGGAGACCACCTTCGCGATCGACTCCGCCGACCCGAGCCTGCTGTCCCGCGAACTCCTTGCGCTGGCCGACAAGACCGCGCGGCGGGCCCGGCTCGGCGGCGTCCGCGGCCGGACCGTGTCGATCAAGGTGCGGTACGAGGACTTCACGACGGTCACCCGCTCGGTGACCCTGCCCATACCCACCGACAGTTCGCACGCGGTCTACGCCACGGCCAACGACCTGCTGTCCAAGCTCAGGGCATCCGGTGGGGGACGGGTGCGCCTGCTGGGCGTCCGGCTGGAGGGGCTGGTGTCCGCCGACGAGGTGGTCGAGCAGTTGGAGCTCGGGGCACAGGATCCGAGGCCCGGTTGGCGGGAGGCCGAGACCGCGGTCGATCGGGCGGTGGCGCGCTTCGGAGCGTCAGCGATACGTCCTGCGGCGCTGGTGGAACCGCCCGAACGGTCCTGATCGGTCGTCACGAGCGTGTGAAAACGACCCAGATTTCCTCGCGCGCTAGTGGACCGCGCAGACTACTCGTATTGTGGTGTCAGGCCGTTGATTGACGGCCGTAAGATGTGACCCACCAGCGTAGGTCAGGTGCCGGAGGAGGGGACCCATGCCGCTCTCCGAGCACGAACAGCGGATGCTCGACGAAATCGAGCGCGCGCTCTATGAGGACGACCCGAAGTTTGCGACCAGCGTCAATGTCAGCCGCATTCGTCGACGTCGTCCCATCGTCGCGGGATGCCTGTTCGTTGCCGGTCTTGTCGCTCTTGTCGTCGGCGTCATCGCGACCCAGAGTCTGCTCGCGGTCGGCGTCGTGGTGAGCGTGATCGGCTTCCTGACGATGGTCGGCGGAGTGGGTCTGTTCGTCTTCGGTCAACCTGGCGCCCGCGCCGCGAAGGGCGCGGAGAAGGGTGCCTCGAAGTCGGGGCCCTCGCTGGGCAACCGGATGGAAGAGCGGTTCCGCCGTCGTTTCGACGAGCCAGGCCAGTAACCCTCACGTCCTGACGCTGTTCCCGATCCCCGCTCTTCTTGGCGTGCACCCGCCTCCGTCGCCTTGGGCTGTCAACGCCCACTGACCACCACGGCCCGGCCATGCAATGCGCTCCGGTGAGCGAATCCCCGCCCTCGTCGGTGTCGAGGTCCTGACGAAGCGCACCATCGCTGTGCAACACCATGCGCGGTTCCACCAGGATTCCGACCTGGTGTTTCCCCACGACGGCCGGCAGACGCCCGACGGATCGATCCCCGGAGGCCCGCGGCCCGGCAGGATCTGACTCGCGCCCTCGCGGCGTGTTGCGAGTAGCGAACCGTTGCTACTCGCGCCACCGGGCCGGACGCACGGACCGCGGGACCAGTCGCTCGGTCAGCGACAGCGGCGCATTGCGGTCCAACGCTTCGCCGATCGTGGTCGCGGCTTGCCACAACGACTCTCCGGCCGGGGGCCGGGTCGCCGTCATCACCGTTCCGGCGCCCGCCGCGCCCGCGCCGCTGACCGTCGGCCGATGGCCCGACGCCCGATGCGTCTGCGGCCGGCGGCGCGTACCAACCCTGTTCGACCTGCATCACCAGGTTCCGCAGAGTTGCCCGCTCCGCGTCCGGTAGGTGCGTCGCGCGCGCCAGCCGGTTGGCCACCGCCCGTGCCGACTCGGCCGAGTTCAGCCCGATCCCGTGGTCGACGGCCAGGTCCTCGACCTCGCCCCACACCGCGGCGGCTGCGCCGTCGCCGCCGGCCGCAGCCAGCGCCCGGCGTCGATGGCGTCGGCGGTTCCTGATCACGTTCGGCCCTGCCGCGGCGGCCGCGAGGACCAGCACGATCGCCAACAGCCACCACAGCGTGCTCGCCACCCGGGAGTCCTGGGCCGTGGAGCCGCCGGCGGCCGTGTTCTGGCCCGGCGTCGACCCGATGTCGCCGGGCGACGGGCGGAGCTCGTCGGGCACCGATGCACCGGTGGTCGCCTGTCCGGCAGAGCTGGGCGCGGTGGTCGGGGTCGGCGCGGCGTCGGTGAAGCCCTGCTGGCCGCCCTGACCGCCACCCAGCGGGGTGGGGTCGAACCGGACCCAGCCGGCGTTGTCGAACAACACCTCGACCCACGCGTGCGCGTCGTTGCTGCTGATCACATACGTGCCGTCGGCCTGCTTGGCGCCCTGGGTGAAGCCGACCGCCACCCGTGCCGGCACCCCGGCCGCGCGGAGCATCACGGCCATCGCGGTGGCGTACTGCTGGCAGTAACCCTGCCGGTTGTTCAGGAAGTCGACCAGCAGGTCGCCGCTGTCACCGGTGGGGACGTCGAGCGAGTACTTGAAGCCGTTCGCCGGGTCGGTGAACCAGGAACGCAGTGCCTCGGCCTTGTCGAACGCGGTGGTGGCGCCCGCCGTCACCTGCTGGGTGAGCGTGACGACCTCCTCGGCCAACGCCCCGGTCTCGGTGAGCGACCCGCCTGAGGTGACGGTGTCGGCGCGGAGCTGGTCGGCGCTCACCGCGGGTTTCGACACGGTCAGCTGGTAGGCGCCCGGATCGATGGCGTCCTGCCGGTGCACGGCCTGCAGCGCAGCGTCGTACGACCAGCCGGCGTCGAGCCCGGCGATCGAGCTGCTCCCGTCGTAGATCGGCAGGAACTCGCCCTTGTAATCCAGCGAGGTGACGGTCACCTGGTCCGCGTCCCCGGCTCCGGCCGTACCGGGCAGGGATACCGGCAGCGGACCGGTGCTCAGGCTGTCCACCGACCAGCCGTCGTTCGGTGTCCATTTCTGCAGACCGACCGTCCGCAGGTAGTTCGGCGCTGTCAGCCCGGAAACCTGCAGCAACGGAACAGGGTCCGTCCGTTGCAGGTTGCCGGTCAGCGAGGCGAAGGGCGACAGACCGATACCGCTGGTGGCCGCCGACCCGCCCCGCGGAAGCCGGCCGGCGGTGCCGACGCTGGTGACCGTCGAGGAAACCAACAGGGCAACCACCACCGCCACGGCCGCCAGCGCGATCCCGCTGAGAATGGTTGCGGTGGCAGCGCCGCCGTCCGTCCGTCGCCCGTTCAGCCCGTCGACTGCGAGCAGCAGCGCGTACAGCAGGGCCGGGCCAGCGAACGCCTGCCACGGCAGCATCCCGAGGTCGATCGACGCAGGCACGGAGTACATGCACAGCAGTGGGAGGGCGACCAGCGCCGGCGCCCGGCAGACCGCGATGAGCATGTCGACGATCAGCGCCGTGAGCCCGACGGACACCGCGATGAGGAACGACAGTTCCGTCGACGATGCGGCGGGCGAAACGGAATTCCGGATCTGCGCCCAGGCGCCGTCCAGCAGGTCGCCGGCATCGGCAATGGCGGCGGCGTTCGGGATCACCCCGCCGTACCCGCCGGTGGTGAACAGCGCCGTCAGCGCGATCGCGGCCGCCGCGAGCTGGAGCAGCACGACCACGGCCGCGGGCAGCCGGGCCAGCCGCGCCCCGACACCGACCAGCCAGATCACCGCGACCACTTCGACGGTCGGCCACAACCAGGAATCGCCGCTGACCATCGGGGGGATGGCGGTCATCGACGCCAGCACGGCGAGCATGCCCAGCAGGGTGGAGAAGAAGTAAATGTCGGTCGGCGGCGCGGGCTCGGGGGTGACGACGCTCGCGGCGCCTGGGCCGGGACCGGGCCCGGGTGCCGAGGTGGGCCGGCTGACCGGCGGCGCGACTGTCATGACTCGCTCCCCACAGAGTTCGCAGCGCCCACCTGGTTGACCGGTTGGTTGACCGGGCTGACAGTGCTGACGGTGCCGACCGCCCACCCCGTGACCGGTCGGTTGTCCGCTCCACTGCGCGTGGCCAGGGTCGACCTCATGGCGGTCACCTCGCCGCCGGCATCGGGACCTGGCGGTCGCCGGAGCGCTGGTAGGCGGGGGAGCCGGAACATGCCCGGTTCCAGGCCAGCGCCAACGGCTCCGCGGCGCGCACCGGCACCACCCGCCAGCCGGCCGCCTGCAGGATCGCGATGCCCTGGGCGCGGGCGGACGGTCCGTGTGCGCCCCAGTCCGCCGTGTCCAGCACCATCGCCACCCCGTTCGTGCCGCGCCGCCGGGCCGCGGCCAGGATCCGCGCCCCGGGCGGATCGATCTCGGCCAGGATCGCCACGATCAACCCGGATCCGGCCACCGCGGTGTGTGAAATCCCCGTCGCCGGATCCGGTTCGATGACGGCCAGCGCGGCGAGCACGTCGTCGGTGATGTCCCGTCCACTGGCCAGCACCGCCCCGCTGTGTGTGGTGACCCGGATCTGGTGGTCGGCCTCGAGCAGGTGCAGGCTGATCGACGCCGCGAGGGTGACCGCCGTCTCCAGGCTGGAATCGGCGCCCTCCCCACGGTGCGCGGTCGCCCGGTGGTCGAGCATCACGGTCGCGCCGCCATGCGACACCGGTTCCTCGAGCCGCACCATCAACTCGTCGTGCCTGGCCGATGCGCGCCAGTGGATGGTGCGGATGTCGTCGCCGCTGCGGTACTGCCGAATGCCGACATCTGGGTCGCCGCCGATGGTGCCCGCCGCCGCCCGGTCCGCGGCCGCCGACCGGGAGCCGGTGCTCACCGGCATCCCCGCCAGCCGGACCACCGACGGAACGACGAGGACCTCGCTGCGGGCCGGCAGGATGCGGTGCTCTTCCCACAGCCCGAACGGATCGCTGATCTTCACCGTCGGTGGGCCGAGCAGGAACCGGCCGCGCCGGGAGGCCGTCAACTGGTAGTCGGTGACGGCCTGCCTGCCGGGCTTCAGCGGCGGCATCAGGCATCGGACCCCGCGCGTCAGGTCGGCCGTGGCCGGCTCGGAGATTTCCAGGGTCGAGGTGCGGGACGAACCGTTGTTCGTCACCGACAGCATGACGCGGCCGACCGTGCCCGGATCCAGCCGCGGGGGCATCACCATGTGGGCGGCCGACAGCCGGAGCCGGCGGACCGACCCGACCACCAGCGCGATCAGCGGCAGCAGCGCCGCGAAGATCCCCACCCGCAACAGGTCTCGCTCGTCGAGCACCACGGAGCAGACGGCCGCCGCGATCCCGCCGGCCAGCAGGCAGCGACCGCGGGTGGTCAACCCGCGGGATCGGGAGCGGTCCCCGGCCGTGCGACGCCACCGCCGGGGCGATCGATCAGCCACCCCGTGGCACCCGGATCCGGCTCAGCACCACGGACACGATCTCCTCGGCCGATCGGTGCGCGGCGTGCGCCTCGACGGTGAGCAGCAGGCGATGCGCGAGCACCGGCACGGCCAGTCGCTGGACGTCGTCGGGAACGACGAACGCCCGGCCGTCCAGCGCCGCCGCCGCCTTGGCCGCGCGGGCCAGGTGCAGCACCGCGCGGGGTGACGCGCCGAGCCTGACCTCGGGCACGTTCCGGGTGCTGCCGACGATCTCCACCACGTACTGCCGCAGCGCCGGCGCGAGGTGCACCGTCTGCACCGCAGCGATCAGGCCGGACACGGTGGCCGCGTCGGTCACCGGGCGCAGCAGGTCGAGCGGGTTGGTGCGGTCGCGGTCGGCGAGCATGCCGATCTCGGCATTGCGGTCGGGGTACCCGATGGACAGCCGCGCCAGGAACCGGTCGCGTTGGGCCTCCGGCAGCGGGTAGGTGCCTTCCATCTCGACCGGGTTCTGGGTGGCCAGCACCAGGAAAGGCCGGGCCAGGTGGTAGCTGGTGCCGTCGACCGTGACCTGCCGTTCCTCCATGCACTCCAGCAACGCGGACTGGGTCTTCGGGGACGCGCGGTTGATCTCGTCGGCGACCACGATGTTCGCGAAGATCGGGCCGGCCCGGAATTCGAAGCGGGAGGTCTGCCGGTCGTAGACGCTGACGCCGGTGACATCGCTCGGCATCAGGTCGGGGGTGAACTGCACCCGACTCACCGTCGAGTCCACGCTCTTGGCGAGTGCCTTGGCCAGCACCGTCTTTCCGGTCCCGGGCACGTCCTCGATCAGCAGGTGACCCTCGGAGAGCACCGCGACGATGGCCAACCGGATCACCTCGGCCTTGCCGAGCACCACCTGGGAGATGGCCGCCCCGATCCGTCCGCCGACCTCAGCCACCTGGGCCAGCTCGGCGGGCCGGTGTTCCGCCGTGGGCGCCGTCGATCCCGGACCGTCCGATCGCTCCAGGTCGACGTGCTGTGTCACCGGTGATCCTCCCGACGGTCGTCACTTGTCTTGGCGGTGTCGTGGCGCCTTTCACAGTCTGCCAGGGGCGGGCGTCGGCGCGGCTCCCCAATGGTGGGGTCCGGTGCTCCCGGTTCGGTGTCGGGACAGCGTCGGCACAGCGTCGGCACACCGTCGGACCAGCGTCGGGGGGCTATCGGAGCGGCTTCGATGCGGTCCACCGGCAGTCGAACCCGCCTCGTCGACGGCCGGCTGGCCGCGAGATCACGGACGGCCGGCAGGCCGCGCGATCACGACTGCACCACCATCCCGGCGCCGTCGCTCCCCCGAACCCCCACGACGCCCCACCATGCCCCGTCGTCGTCGACCAGCCCCGCAGGCGTCACCGTGGTCCCCACCGCTGACCTGCGACGATGCCGGAATCCCCGCCGCCTGTTGGCGGCTGTTGTCGACCCGTTTCGCCTCCGAAGGGCACTGCCGCGTCGACTCGGCCGAGAACCGGCCGGATGCCCCCACCGCGCCCCACCATCGTGACGTGCAAAAACGTGGCGACACCCCCACAGGTAGGGGCTGGTGGTGGCGCTTGGTGGCAGAAAGTGGGGTACTGTGGCGCTACTTGGAACGCCGGACACCCAGCCAGACCGGGAGATCGCGAACCAGGGCAGATGGATCGGCAACAGGTCAGTACGGCGGTTCCGGACGGGCTGGAGGTGGGGAGATGCTGCAAGGCTTCTTCGGCACCTACACCCCACGGATGGACGACAAGGGGCGGGTGACGTTGCCGGCTCGATATCGCAAGGAATTCGCCGGGGGCGTGATGTTGGTCAGGGGGCAGGACCACTGCCTGTACGTCTTCACCCCGGACGGCTTCACCGAGTTCGCCGCCGGAGCGATCAACGCGTCCATCACCGATGAGAAGGCGCGTGGATTCCAGCGATACATGCTGGCCAACACCGACGAGCAGGAGCCGGACAGCCAGGGGCGGATCACCATCCCGGTGCGGATGCGCGAGTACGCGCAGCTGTCCAAGGACGTCGTGGTCACCGGCATCGGCCTGCGGATGGAGATCTGGGACGCGGCGGAATGGCAGGCCTACGAGGCCCGTCAGGAAGCGGCGTACGCAGACCCCGAGAGGGGGTTGCTGAACTGACGGAGCGGACCGCCGGCCGACCGCAGCAGGTGTTCGTGCCGCCCGGCCCACACCCGCATCGGCCCTGACACGACTTCCCCCGTGCCAGGACCGACGCGGGTGGGGACCAGGAAGCACGAACCCCACCCGGCTCGCCGCCGTCACCCTCACCGGCAACCAACCGGCGAACGTCACGATCCGGCACCCACCCAGACAGATCACCCCTGACACCCAGCCCAGACAGATCAGCCAGACCGACCAGACCGATCAGCCCGACAGATCACACGGAATGAGGTGCCGATGGGCGGGCAGCAGACCGACGACAGCGAGTTCGCCGGTCATGTGCCAGTCCTGGTCCGGCGGGTTGATGAACTGCTCGCGCCCGCGATCGAAGCGGCCACCGCCTCCGGAGCCCGTGATGTCGTGCTGGTCGACGCCACGCTGGGCATGGGCGGGCACACCCTGGCGTTGCTCTCCGCTCATCCGTCGCTGCGGGTGATCGGCATCGACCGGGATCCGGCGGCATTGCGCATCGCCGGCGAGCGGCTGCAGGCCGCCGGGATGACCGACCGGGTCGAGTTGGTGCACGCCGTCTACGACCACATCGGTGACGTGATCGCGGAGCGTGTCAGCTCCGGGCTGGTCCGGGCCGTGCTGTTCGACCTCGGGGTCTCCTCGGTCCAGCTGGACGTCGCCGACCGCGGCTTCTCCTACGCGCACGATGCACCGCTGGACATGCGGATGGACCCGACGACCGGCATCTCCGCGGCCGAGGTCGTCAACACCTATCCCGGCGCGGAACTGACCCGGATCCTGCGGGAGTACGGCGAGGAACGGTTTGCCGGTCGCATCGCCTCCGCCGTCGTCGCCGAACGTGCCCGCCAACCGTTCACCACCAGCGCGCGGCTCGTCGAACTCGTCAGGGCCGCCATTCCCGCGGCCACCCGGCGCACCGGCGGCAACCCGGCCAAGCGCACCTTCCAGGCCCTGCGGATCGAGGTCAACGACGAGCTGGGTGCCTTGCGGCGGGCCATCCCCGTTGCGCTGCAACATCTTTCGGTGGCTGGGCGGATCGTCGTGATGTCCTACCAGTCGCTGGAGGACCGGATCGTCAAACGCGCCATCGCGCCGCTGACGGTCTCCACCAGCCCACTCGACCTGCCCGTCGAACTCGCCGGCCACGAACCGGAATTTGCATGGCTCACCCGGGGGGCAGAACTCCCCGGCGAGCAGGAGATCCAGGCGAACCCGCGCGCGGCATCAGCGCGTCTGCGGGCTGCGCAGCGCATCAGGGAGGCGGCATCGTGACCACCGAGCAGACCCTCGACAGGCCCCCGGGCGACAGGGCACCCGGCGAGCGGGGGCGGCTGGCCGGCGACCCCGCGGCCGAGCCCGCCGCGCCGGCGCCGAGCACCGCCTCGTCGCGCCGGGCGTACGCCAAGCGGCAGAAGCGCCGGGAGAAGATGTCCGGCACCCGGATGGTCACCCCGGGCAAGCCGATCGCCTCCGCCCTGAACCGGGCACCGTTCGTGGTGATGCTGATCGCCATTCTGGCCGGCGGGATCGCCACCGTGCTGTGGCTGAACACGATGACCGACGAGGCCGGCATGCGCACCTCCACCGCCCGCAGCTCGTCCACCGACCTGCGGCTGACAATCGAGGCGCTGCAACGGGATGTGGCCAACCTGGATGCCACGCCGCGCATCGCCGATGCGGCCGCCGCCCTCGGCATGGTGCCGGCCGGTGACGCCGCGATGCTGGTCATCGACGGCTCCGGCGCCGGCTCGGTGATCGGCACTCCATCCGCTGTGCCCGGTCCGCCGGCACCTGCTCCCGCCCCGGCCACCACCGCCCCCGCGGCCGCCACCACTGCCCCCGCGGCCGCCACCACCGCCCCGCCGCCGGCCCGCCACCACCGCCCCGGCCGCGTCCAGCCCTGCCGCGGCCGGCCCCGCTGCTGCCGCCGGCCCCGCCGGGACCACCGCCACGTCGGCCCAGGGAGCGCATCAATGAGGGCAGGCTCCGACGACCCGACGGCCACCGCCAGGTCGGCCGGGTCACGGTCCGGCGGCAAGACGCCGGGCGCCAAGACGCCGGGCGGCAAGCCCGCCGGCGCCGGCGAGCGCCGCCGGCCAACTGGACGGGCCGGGAATCCGGCGCCGACGGGCGGCACGCCCACGAGCTCTCGACCCAGGTCAGGGGCAACCGGCCCGGGGCCGCGCCGGGTGCCGCGGGCGCAGGTCGCGGATCGTGCCGGCCGGCCAAGTCGCCAACCCGCATCGGTCCGCGGACGCCGGCAGCGCCGCCCCGGCGCGGCCAACGCCAACCTCCGCCGGCGGAGCAGGGTCGCGCTCGGCGTGCTACTGGCCATGCTGGCGGTGGCGCTGGTCAAGCTGATCACCATCCAGGGCATCGACACCGCGGACTACGCGGCGAAGAGCGAACTCCAGCGCATCCGGACGATCCCGCTGCTCGCCCAGCGCGGCACCATCGCCGACAGCAAGGGGAACCCGCTGGCCTTCACCGTCGAGGGCAGGGCGATCGCGGCCAGGCCATCGCTGTTCACCGACGACGCCCAACGCCGGAAGGTCGCGGCGATCCTGGTCGCCGGTGCCGGCGGTTCCGTCACCGCCGATGACGTGATGAAGAAGCTCAAATCGGGCAAGACCTACGTCTACCTTGTCCGCAATCTCATGCCCGCGCAGGCCGACGCGATGATGGCCAAGATCACCCCGCTGTTCGGCAGCGAGCTCGACGCGGTCGTCACCGAACGGCAGGACCTGCGCCAGTACCCGGACGGCTCGGCATCGGCCGCGCTGGTGGGCGGCACCGACTACGACGGCAACGGGCTGTCCGGGGTCGAGGCCAAGTTCGACACCAAACTGGCCGGCAAGGACGGCAGCCGGGTCGTCGACGTCGACGCCCGGCACATGATCATCCCGGGCAGCGCCCGCGACCAGGTCGACGCCAGGGACGGGATGAACGTCAACCTGACGATCGACTCCGACCTGCAGTACACGACGTTGAACATGCTCAGCAAGTACGTCGACCTCTCGCAGGCGAAATCCGGGTGCGTGGTCGTCATGACGGTGGACCAGGCCCAGGTGTCCGCGATGGCGTGCTACCAGCCGGGCGAGACCACCAGGGAAACGGGCAACCGAGCGGTCACCGACTCGATCGAACCCGGCTCGGTGAACAAGGTCGTCACCTTCGCCGCCGCCCTGGAGAAGGGCCTGATCAAGCCGGACACCGTGCTCAACGTGGACGGTTCGATCGACGTCGGCGGCATCACCGTGCACGACGCCTGGGCACACGGGCCGGTCAACATGACGGCGACCGGCATCCTGGCCAAATCGTCGAACGTCGGCACCCTGATGATCGCGCAGAAGGTGGGCCCAGACGCCTTCCTGGACGAGGCCAAGAAGTTCGGCCAGGGCACCAGGACCGGCATCCAGTTGCCCGCCGAATCCTCCGGCGTGCTGCCGGCGCAATCCACCTGGTCGGCCAGCACGTTCGGCAACCTGCCCATCGGGCAGGGCGTGTCCATCACCCTGCTGCAGCTGGCCGGGATGTACCAGGCCATTGCCAACGGTGGCGTCCGGGTGGCGCCCAGCATCGTCGCCAGCACCAGCGTCGACGGCGAGACGACAACGACACCGCCCGGTGCGGCCACCCAGGTGATGAGCCCGACCAACGCCCGCACGCTGCTGGACATGCTGCGCGGCACGATGCAGGACGGCGACACCAACCATCGCGGCACCGCCCCCAAGGCCGCGATCACCGGGTACCAGGTGGCCGGCAAGACCGGAACGGCGCAGAAGGTCGACCCGGACACCAACGACTACTCGCAGACCGCCATCACCTCGACCTTCGCCGGCGTGGTGCCCGCGGACAACCCCAAGTACGTGGTGGCGATCATGCTCGACGACCCGAAGGGCAACTCGCCCGCCGGCACGACCAGCTGCGCGCCGCTGTTCCACGACGTCGCGGCCTACGCGCTTCGGGCGGCCGATGTTCCGCCGTCCACCTCAGAGGCGCCGATCTACGACCTGTACGTCAGCTAGGGCGGGTAACCTTGCCCGCCGTGGCCCCTTCCGCTCTGCCTGCGTCGTCGTTGCGGCCACGGCATCCCATCGGGGTCACGCTCGGCGAGGTTGCCGACCGCGCCGGCGCCCCGGAACCCGCGCCCACCGTTGCCGATCTCAAGATCACCGGCATCACACTGCGCGCACAGGATGTCCGGCCCGGCGACCTGTTCGCGGCGTTGCCCGGGTCGCGGGTGCACGGTTCCCGGTACGCGCGCGAGGCCGTGGTGGCCGGCGCCGTCGCGGTGCTGACCGATCCTGCCGGCGCCGCGGTCATCGACGCAGCGTTCGATCCCATGCCCGACCACGCACCTGACCCCGTCCCGCTGCTGGTCGTGGACCGGCCGCGCGCCGTCCTCGGAGCCGTGGCCGCGACGATCTACGGCGACCCGAGCCGGCGACTGGGCGTGGTCGGGGTCACCGGCACCGCTGGCAAGACGACGACCTGTTACCTGCTCGAGGCGGCGCTGGCCGCGGACGGCTCGACCACCGGGCTGATCGGCACCGTGGAGACCCGGATCGACGGCGAGGTGGCGCCCAGCGCGCTGACCACGCCCGAGGCGCCCGACCTGCAGGCGCTGTTCGCCGTGATGGTGGAACGCGGGGTGCGGGTGGTGGCCATGGAGGTCTCCTCGCACGCGCTGTCGCTGGGCCGGGTGGCGGGGACGTCCTACGCCGTCGGTGCATTCAGCAACCTGTCCCAGGATCACCTGGACTTCCACCACGACATGGAGGACTACTTCGCCGCCAAGTCGATGCTGTTCGACGGCCGGGCGGCCCGGCACGTGATCATGATCGACGACGTCTGGGGCCGCCGGCTCGCCGCCGCACACCCGGACGCGCTGACCGTCTCCAGCACGGACGAACCCGCGGACTGGTCGGTGACGGCGGTCGAGCCGCTCACCGGGGGAGTGCAGCACGTCACCTTGCGAGGGCCCGGGCGGCCGGCAGGTGACGCTGGACCTGGCCCTGCCCGGCGCGTTCAACGTGGCGAACGCCGCGCTCGCGCTGGCCTGCGTGGACGCGCTGGGCCGTGACGTCGAGCAGGCCGCGAAGGCGATGGCGACCATCGCCGTGCCGGGCCGGATGGAGCGGGTGGTGGCCGGGCAGGACTACCTGGCGGTGGTGGACTACGCGCACAAGCCCGCGGCGCTGGCCGCGGTGCTCGACGCCATCTCCGAGGGGCTGACCGGTCGGCTGATCGTCGTCATCGGCGCCGGCGGTGCGCGCGACCCGGGCAAGCGGCCGATGATGGGCGCCGAGACCGCCAGCCGCGCGGACCTGGTCATCGTCACCGACGACAACCCGCGGTCGGAGGACCCGGCGGAGATCCGGCGGCAGGTGCTGGTCGGCGCCCGCGAGGCCGCCGGTTCCCGCGCGGCCGGGCCTGCGCAGATACGGGAGATCGGTGACCGGCGGGCCGCGATCAGGGCGGCCGTCGCCGCCGCCCGCACCGGTGACGCCGTCGTCATCGCCGGCAAGGGCCACGAGCAGGGTCAGGACATCGGCGGCGTCATCCACCCGTTCTCCGACCGGCTCGAACTCCGCGAGGCGATCACCGCGGCGCTGGGCGGTCAGGTCACCGGCGGCGCGGGCGCCGGGGAGACCGGCGGCGCGGACGCCCGGGAGACCGGCGGCAGCGCCGCGCAGGGTGCCGGCGCATGATCGCGATGAACCTCGCGCAGGTCGCCGACGCCATCGGCCTGCCGGTCGAAGCCGGCTGGGCGGACGTCTGCGTCCGGTCGGTGGAGTTCGACACCCGGCGGATCACCCCGGGGGCATTGTTCGTCGCGCTGCACGGCGAGCACACCGACGGGCATGCCTTCGCCGGTGCGGCAGCGGAGGCCGGCGCGGTCGCCGTGCTCGGCTCGGCGCCGATCGAGGCGAACCTCCCGCTGCTGCGGGTCGCTGACGACCCGGACAACACCGCGGTGCTGGCCGCGTTGGGCGACCTGGCCAGGGCCTCGGTCACCGCACTGATCGGCGAGCACGGACTCGAGGTCATCGGGGTGACCGGCTCCTCCGGCAAGACGTCCACCAAGGACCTGATCGCCGCGGTGCTCAGCAGCGCCGTCGACGATCCCGGCCAGGTGATCGCCCCGCCGGAGTCGTTCAACAACGAACTGGGCCACCCGTACACCGCGCTCCGCGCGACCCCGGACACCCGCTTCCTGGTGCTGGAGCTGTCCGCGCGCGGCATCGGGCACATCCGGGCGCTGGCCAGGGTGGCACCGCCGCGGATCGGTGCCGTGCTCAACGTCGGATCGGCGCACATCGGCGAGTTCGGCTCCGTTGAGGCCATCGCCACCGCGAAATCCGAACTGGTGCAATCACTTCCGTCCGCGGCCGATGGCGGGGTGGCGATCCTGAACGCCGACGACCCGCTGGTGCTGGGGATGGCCGCGGTGACCGGCGCGCAGGTGGTGCTCGTCGGCACCAGCAAGGACGCGATCGTCAGGGCCGAGGATGTCGGTCTGGATGACGGCGCCAGGGCCCGGTTCACCGTGGTCACCCCGGAGGGCAGCGCGCCGGTCACGCTCGGCGTCATCGGCGCCCACCAGGTCGGCAACGCGCTGACCGCCGCCGCCGTCGGCCGGGCAGTCGGGATGGACGTCGGCACCGTTGCCGCCGCGCTGTCCGGGGCGCGGGCCGCGTCCAAGTGGCGGATGGAGATCACCGAACTACCTGGCGGTATCACCGTGATCAACGACGCCTACAACGCCAACCCGCACTCGATGCGGGCGGCCCTGCAGGCGCTGTCCCAGATCGGCCAGGGCCGGCGCACCTGGGCCGTGCTCGGCGAGATGGCGGAGCTCGGCGCGGAGACCATCCCGGCGCACGACCAGATCGGCCGGCTGGTGGTCCGGCTCGGCGTCGACCGGTTGATCGTGGTCGGCGCCAGCCCGGCCAGGGCCGGCAGCGGGGCCAGAGCGCTGCATCTGGGGGCGCACCTGGAAGGGTCGTGGGGCGGTGAATCGCTGCCCGTCACCGACACCGCGGCCGCCATCGAGATCCTCGACGAGGAGTTGGAGCAGGGAGACGTGGTGCTGATCAAGGCATCGCGGTCCGCCGGGCTGGAGTCGGTGGCGCTGCGGCTGATCGCCGACCGCGCCGGTCCGGCCGCGGTGCCGACAGATCCGACACCGTCACCGACAGCGTCCGGGACGGCCGGGTCAACCGGGCAGGGCGACCTGTGAAGACGATCCTGATCGCGGCGATCGTCGCGTTGGGCGTGTCCATCCTGTTCACCCCGTACCTGATCAAGCTGTTCTCCCGGCAGGGCTTCGGTCAGGAGATCCGCGAGGACGGCCCGCAGCACCACAAGTCCAAGCGCGGCACGCCGACCATGGGCGGCGCGGCGATCATCATCGCGATGTGGGTCGGCTACCTGGTGGCCTCGGGCGTGGAGTGGATCGGCGGTGGCGGCGGCCCGACCGCGTCGGCCTGGCTGCTGCTGTACCTCACCACCGGGATGGGCGTCGTCGGCTTCCTCGACGACTTCATCAAGATCCGCAAGCAGCGCAACCTCGGCCTCAACAAGCGGATGAAGTTCCTCGGACAGACGTTCGTGGCGCTGTCCTTCGGCGTCGGCGCGTTGTTCTTCCGCAACGGCAACGACCTCACCCCGGCGTCGACGGAGCTGTCGTACACCCGCGACATCGCCTTCCTGTCGGTCGGCGCCGTCGGGTTCGTCATCCTGGCCTGGCTGCTCGTGGCGGCCTGGTCCAACGCCGTCAACTTCACCGACGGCCTGGACGGGCTGGCCGCCGGTTCGTCGGTGATGGTGCTCGGCACCTACGTCGCGATCGGCTTCTTCCAGTTCCGCAACGCCTGCTGGGCGCCCTACCTGACGGACGCCGCGGCGGCCGGCTGCTACAACGTCCGCGACCCGCTCGACCTGGCCTCGATCGCCGCCGCCGCCCTCGGCGGATGCATCGGGTTCCTCTGGTGGAACGCGCATCCGGCCCGGATCATGATGGGCGACACCGGGTCGTTGGCCCTTGGCGGACTGATCGCCGGGCTGTCCATCCTGACCAGGACAGAGCTGCTGCTGGTGGTGATCGCCGGGCTGTTCGTGGTGGAGATGCTGTCGGTCGTCATCCAGATCGCGGTGTTCAAGACCCGCCACGTGCGGGTGTTCAAGATGGCGCCGTTCCATCATCATTTCGAACTCGCGGGCTGGGCCGAAACCACCGTGATGATCCGGTTCTGGCTGCTCGCTGCCATGTCCGCGGCGCTGGGGCTCGGGTTGTTCTACGCCGAGTGGTTGTCGCTGACCGGTGGCTGACCCGACCGCCTTCCCCGAGAATCCGCCCGACCCAGCCGAGCCCGCCCACCCAGCCGAGCCCGCCCGCGCTGCCCGGGCCAGGGGATCTGGTGCTGGCCGCCGGGGTGGGCGTCACCGGCCTGCCGGTCGTCCGCTACCTGGCGGGTCTCGGGGCCGGCGTGGTCGTCACCTCCAACCGGCCGGCGCCTGCCGCGCTGGCCGACATCGCCGGTGACGTGCACTTCGCCGGCGACCTGACCGAGCCGCCGGCCGGCACCGATGCTGGTCGTCACCTCCGCGGGGCTGCCGCCGACGCACCCGTTGCTGGCGGCCGCCGCCGACCGGGGCATCCCCGTCATCGGCGAGGTCGAGCTGGCCTGGTGGATCGATCAGCGCGACCCGGCGGGGCCGCGGCCGTGGCTGGTGGTCACCGGCACCAACGGCAAGACCACCACCACCGGGATGCTCGAGGCGATCCTGCAGCAGACCGGTCGCCGGGTGACCGCCTGCGGCAACATCGGCTGGCCCGTCATCGAGGCGGTGACGGCCGACTCCGCGGCAGGAAGCGATCGCGGTCGAGCTGTCCAGCTTCCAGCTGCACTGGGCGCCGAGCGTGCGGCCGGCGGCCGGGGTGGTGCTCAACGTGGCCGAGGACCACCTGGACTGGCACGGCTCCATGGCGGCGTACGCGGCGGACAAGGCCCGCGCGCTGAGCGGGCGGATCGCGCTCGCGGTCGTCGACGATCCTGGCGCCGCGGAGCTGCTGAGCGCCGCCCCCGCCCAGAAAGTCGTGGCGATCACCGCGGGCGAACCCGCGCCGGGTGGACTGGGGCTCCGCGACGGGGAGTTCGTGGACGACGCGTTCGGGTCCGGCCTCGGGTCCGCTCGGGGAACGGTCTTCACGCAAGGAACACCGGTGACGATGACCGCCGCCGCCGTCCGGCCCCCCGGCCGGCACAACGTCACCAATGCGCTGGCCGCCGCCGGGCTGGCCCTTGCTGCCGGCGCGACCGCCGCCCACGTCCGGGACGGGCTGCTGGCCTTCGAACCGGGCGGTCACCGGAACGTGGTCATCGGCTCGCTCGACCGTCTCGACCGACCAGGTGCGCCGGTGCTCTTCGTGGACGATTCCAAGGCCACCAACCCGCATGCCGCGCTGGCTTCGCTGCTGGCCTATCCCCGGGTGGTGTGGGTGGCGGGCGGGCAGCTCAAGGGCGCTGCGGTCGACGATCTGGTCACCCGGGTGGCGGATCGGCTGGCCGGCGTCGTGATGCTCGGCGTCGACGCGCCCATGATCGACAGCGCTCTTTCCCGACACGCGCCGGATGTCCCCCGGCAGGTGGTGGCGGGCAAGGACGATGACGTGATGCTCAAGGTGGTCAGTGCTGCTGTCGCGATGGCCGCGCCAGGTGACGTGGTGTTGCTGGCGCCGGCCGCCGCTTCCCTGGACATGTACTCCTCGTACGCCGCCAGGGGGAACGCCTTCGCCGATGCCGCGCGGTCGCTCGGGGCGGTTCCCGTCGGGCAGCCGACGTGACCACGACATCGTCGCCGCCGGGCCCGCCGTCGGCCGAACCATCCGACGAGGTCGACCCCGAAGGCATCGACGCCGACTTCGACATCGACAGCGACCAGCCGACGCCCCGTTCCGCCCGTCCGGCCCGCTCCCGCAGCAGGCGGAGGGGCGGGGAATCGCGCCTGCGGCCGTGGCTCCGGCAATCGCGTCAGTCGATCTCCCGGTTCGCCGCGGACTGGCTCGACCGGCCGATGACCTCCCTGCACCTGGTGCTGGCGATCTTCGCGCTGATGCTCGGCTTCGGCCTGCTGATGGTGCTGTCGTCGTCCTCGGTGTCCGCGTTCCGCACCGGCGGTTCGTCGTTCTCCGTCTTCGCCAATCAGGCCACCTATGCGGTCGTCGGGCTGATCTGCTTCTGCGCCGCGCAGTACCTGCCGGTCCGGGTGATGCGCTCGTTCTCCACCCTGGCGGTGATCATCTCGCTGGCCCTGCTGGTGGCCGTGCTGCTGCCCGGGGTGGGTGCTCTGGTGAACGGGGCGCAGAGCTGGATTCGGTTGGGCGGCCTGCAGTTCCAGCCCAGCGAGGTGGCCAAGCTGGCGCTGCTGGTGTGGATGGCGCACGTCCTGGCGGCCCGCCGGTCGACGTTGCGCTCACCCAAGGCCCTGCTGATTCCGGTGCTGCCGGTCTTCGCGCTGATGGCCGCGCTGATCATGATGCAGCCCGACCTCGGCACCACCGTTGCCCTGACGATCGTCTTCATGGCCGTGCTGTTCTTCGCGGGCGCGCCGTGGTGGATGTTCGCCGGTCTGGGCATCGCGGGTGTCGCCGGCTTCTTCGCGCTGGCGTTCTCGGCGGAGTACCGGATGGCCCGGCTGCTGTCCTTCATCAACCCGGAGGCCCATCCCAAGGTCAGCTACCAGTTGCTGCAGAGCCTGTACGGGATGGGCAACGGCGGCTGGTTCGGGGTCGGGCTCGGGCAGTCCCGCGCCAAGTGGAGCTACCTGCCGAACGCCGACTCGGACTTCATCTTCGCCATCGTCGGCGAGGAACTCGGGCTGATCGGCGCGGGCATCCTGCTGCTGCTGTTCGCCCTGCTGGCCTACACCGGGCTGCGGATCGCCCGGCGCAACGTCGACCCGTTCGTCAAGATCGTCGCCTCGGCGGGCACGGTGTGGCTGGTCGGCCAGGCCGCGATCAACATCGGCTACGTCGTCGGCCTGCTGCCCGTCACCGGCATCCCGCTGCCGATGATCTCCGCCGGCGGCACCTCACTGCTCATCACGATGGTGGTGTTCGGGTTGCTGGCGAACTTCGCCCGACGCGAACCCCAGGCCGTCGCCGCGCTGCACGCCGCCGGTGGCCATCCGATAGCCCGGTTCCTCGGCATGCATCCGTCGTCCCGGCCCAGCGGCGAGCCGCGGCGGCGCCGGGTGCTGCGGCTG
This sequence comes from uncultured Actinomycetota bacterium, assembly GCA_963709895.1. Lineage (GTDB taxonomy): Bacteria > Actinomycetota > Actinomycetes > Mycobacteriales > Nakamurellaceae > Nakamurella. The sequence continues at coordinate 123,050 of CAVPYD010000042.1, forward strand.
AAGCGGGCTCCGAAGGTCCGGCCCGCACCGGGCGCCCCGCGCACCGGGCGTGCCGCGGTACCGCCGCAACGCTGGTCCAGCGACAAGCGGTCCTCGGCCGATCGCGAGCGCGTGAACGCCGACCCCCGCAGCACAGCTCCCAGGGGCCCCGATCCCAGGTCACGGGCTCCGAAGCCAACGGATCGGTCAAGGCGTCGACAGGCCGCCGACCCCCGGACGATGGACCCCCGGACGATGGACACCCGGACGATGAACACCCGGGGAATCGATCCCCGGGCGGTGAATCCCCGGGCGGGAGAACCGCGTCGTACCGGCATGCGTCGACCGACCGACCCGCGCCGCTCGGACAGCACGTCGACAACCAGATCGGATCATCGATCCGGCGCCGGCGACCGGGGTGCGGCCCCCCGACAGGGCGCGACCCCGGCCAAGGGCACACCGGCCAAGGGCGCCACGCGGCGGCCGGCCCCGCCGCCACGAACCCGGGAAGCACCTGGCAGCACGCCGCCGGGCGCGCCGCAGCGTCAGCAGGGTGGACAGGGCTCCCAGCCGGATTCCGGGAAGGGCCGTAGCTGGTGGGGCAGACGGGGCGGCGGGTGAGCAGTGTGCTGATCGCCGGCGGTGGCACCGCCGGCCACATCGAGCCGGCGTTGGCAGTTGCGGACGCGCTGACCGCTGGCGACCCGAACATCCTGATCACGGCACTGGGCACCGCGCGCGGACTGGAGACGACCCTGGTCCCGGAGCGCGGCTACGACCTGCGGCTGATCCCGGCGGTGCCGTTGCCCCGCAAGCCATCGATGGACATCTTCACCCTGCCCGGCCGGATGCGGGCCGCGGTCAAGGCGACCAGGGCGATCATCACCGAACGGAAGGTGGACGTCGTCGTCGGTTTCGGCGGCTACGTTGCGTTGCCCGCCTATCTCGCGGCCCGCGGCCGGGTGCCGATCGTCATCCACGAGGCCAATGCCAGGGCCGGGCTGGCCAACAAGATCGGCGCCAGGTTCGCCACCTCGGTCGCGGCCGCGGTCGAAGGCTCCGGCCTGAAGAACGCGATCGTGGTCGGAAACCCGGTGCGGCGCAGCCTCTCCCAACTCGACCGGGCGGCCTTGCGGGCGCAGGCCAGGGAGTTCTTCGGGCTGGACCCAACGGCGCCCACGCTGCTGGTGTTCGGCGGATCGCAGGGGGCGCAGCGCATCAACGACGCGGTGTCGCAGGCCGCGCCCGATCTGGCCCAGATCGGCATCGGGGTGCTGCACGCCTACGGCCGGCGCAACGAGATCTCCGTGCCGGAGCCGGTTCCAGGGTCCCCGCCGTACGTCACCGTGCCATATTTGGATCGGATGGATCTTGCCTACGCGGCCGCCGATCTGGTGCTGGCCAGGTCGGGGGCGATGACGGTCGCGGAGATCGCCGCGGTCGGCCTACCTGCGGTGTACGTGCCGCTGCCGCACGGCAACGGCGAGCAGCGCCTCAATGCCTCCGCCCAGGTGGCGAGCGGCGCGGCGATCATCATCGAGGACGCCGCGCTCGACCGGCGGGCCGTGGCCGAACAGGTCGCGCCGCTGGCCATCGACGGGATCGTCCGGGACGGGATGACGGCCGCCGCGGCGTCCACCGCCTCCCACCCGGTGGACGAGGTGCTGGCGACGATGGTGCTGGACGCGGCGGCCCGCGGTCCAACGGGGCGGGCGACGGTGACGGCCGCAGTACCGGGACCGGTGACGGCGCAGGGTGTCTCGCTGGCACGAGCCCACCTGGTTGGCATCGGTGGCGCCGGGATGAGCGGCATCGCCAGGATTCTCGCCGACCGCGGGCTGCCGGTCTCCGGTTCGGACGCGCGGGATTCGGCCATGCTCACCGCGCTGTCCGCTCGCGGCGTGATCACCGCGGTCGGGCACGACGCCGCGCACCTTGACCTGCTGCCCGGAGGCCCGACTGCGGTAGTGGTGTCCACCGCGGTGCGCCCGGACAATCCGGAACTGCAGGCTGCCCGGGAGCGCGGCATCCCGGTGGTTCGGCGCGCGGATGCGTTGGCCGCGTTGATGTCCGGCCGCCGCGGGGTGTGCGTGGCCGGCACCCACGGCAAGACCTCGACGACCTCGATGCTGACCATGGCGCTGCAGCACGCCGGGCTGGACCCGTCGTTCGCCATCGGCGGCGAGCTCTCCGGCTCGGGCCTCGGCGCGCATCACGGCAGCGGCGACATCTTCGTCGCCGAGGCCGACGAGTCCGACGGTTCCTTCCTGTCGTTCAGCCCGCACGGGGCGGTGATCACCAACCTGGAACCCGACCACCTTGATCATCACGGCACCGCCGAGGCCTACACGGCGGTGTTCGATCAGTTCGTCGATCGCATCGAGCCCGGTGGGTTCCTGGTGATCTGTGCCGACGATCCCGGCACCGCCGCGCTGGCCTCGCGGGTGTCGCTGCGCCGGGTGATCACCTACGGCACCGACCCGGCGGCGACGGTGCGGGTGGTCCCGGCGGGCTCCGTCGATGCTGATGCGCCCGGCGCGGAACCCGATGGTGCCGGCCGCGCCCGCCCCGACGCGTTGACGGCCAGTGGTGTGCCGGCGGTCGAGAACACCGCCAGCGTCATCCTTCCGGGCCATCGGCCGGTGCTGCTGCGGCTCTCCGTCCCCGGCGAGCACATGATCCTCAACGCCGCCGCCGCGCTGGCCGCCGGTGTCGAACTGGGTGTCGATCCGTCGGAGTTGGCCGCCGGTCTGGCGTCCTACACCGGCGTGCGCCGGCGATTCGAACTCAAGGGCATCGCCCGCGGGGTCACCGTGTACGACGACTATGCCCATCATCCGACCGAGGTCGCCGCGCAGATCCATGCCGCCAGAGGCATTCTCCCCGCACGGGCCGTCACATCTCCCACAGCGCAGGCAGTGTCGGCCGTTGCCGGGGTGGAATCGGCGGTGGCCCCGGCGTCCGGGACGGGCCGGCTGATCGTGGTGTTCCAGCCGCACCTGTACTCCCGGACCGCGGCCTTCGCGACCGCGTTCGGCGCGGCCCTTGGCGCCGCGGATGTGGTTGTGGTGCTGGATGTTTACGGCGCGCGGGAAGATCCGCTGCCGGGGGTGAGCGGCGAGTTGGTCGCCCGTGCCGTACCCGAGGGCACGGCGTCCGAGGTGCTGTACCACCCGGAGCGGTCCTCTGCGGCGTCCTTCGTCGCCGGTCTGGTCCGTGGCGGCGACGTGGTGATCACCATGGGGGCCGGCGACGTCACCACCGTCGGGCCGGAACTGCTGACGCTGTTGGAGGCACAATGAGTACCGCGACGACGGGAGTACCGCGACGACGGGTCGGGATCCCCGCACGGCTGCCGAGCCGGAAGTGGAACCATCGCGGCGCGGGATCGGTGCCTGGCTCGGGCGCCCGTTCTCCCGGAGTTCGTCGAAATCCACCGAGGGGCAGGACGACCGGGGCACACCGGGCGGTCGGGGTGACGGCCCCCGCCGCTGGCCGTGGATCCTCGCGCTGGTGTTGGTGGTGGCGCTGTTGGCGGGTGCGGTGTACGGGGTGTTCTTCAGCTCGGTACTCGGCGTGACGGTCGGTCAGCATCACCGGCGCCCCCGACCCCGTCACCGCGAAAGTCCGTGCCGTCGTTGACGTTCCGGACGGCACGCCGCTGGCCAGGGTCGACCTGGACCAGGTCGCCGAACGGGTCAATGCCGTTCCCGAGGTCGCCGAGGTCGAGGTGGCACGCAACTGGCCGGGCACGCTGGTGGTGACGGTGACGCCGCGGGTTCCGATCGCGGTCACCTCCGCGAACGGTCGGTTCTGGCTGATGGACAGCACCGGTAACCCCTATCTCGCGGTGAGTGCACCGCCCGCCGGTCTGGTGCCGGTCAAGTTGGCGACGCCCGGCGTCGGCGATCCGGCAACGGTCGCCGCGCTCACGGTGGTGGCCGCACTGCCCAAGGACCTCCGCGCGCAGGTCGCCGACCTCAGCGCCCGCACCTCCTACGACATCGAGCTCAAACTCACCGATGGCCGGTCGGTGATCTGGGGCGACGCCACGGATTCGGCGAAGAAGGTGGAGATCCTCCCCGCCGTCCTCGCCCAGGACGGCACCGTCTACAACATCTCCGACCCCTCCCTGGTCAGCGTCCGCTAACCCCCGCCCCTTTCCGGCGCGGATCAACTTCCCCGGCGCGGATGATCGTGCCGGTTATGGGACGGGTGAGGCGGAAGAGCATCACTTCATCCGCGCGAGTTCCCGGCGGCCTTGTCCGGCCGCGGCTCAGCGCTGACCTTGGCCCTGCAAGTGTGGATAACTCCATTGCCCGGCCGGCGGATCGGCAAGGATGCTGGCGTGTGCGGAAGGAGTCGTGAACCATGGTGCCCATGGCAGCGGAAGTGCAGGACGCCGGGCGGTGGCATCCGGATCTCCTTGACGGCGAGTGGACCGTCGGGCTGCTGGAGACCGTGCCGGATGACGGACTGCGGTACGAGCTCATCGACGGGACGCTGCTGGTGAGCCCGGCACCGACTCCCCGGCACCAGGCGGTGATCGGCGAGCTTTACCTTCTCTTTCGGGCTGCCTGCCCACAAGATCAGTTTGTCTTCCTCCCACCGCTCGACTGGCAGCCCGACGGCCGCACCTCCCTCGAGCCCGACCTGCTGGTGGTCCGCCGGGACCGGATCGGCGCGACAAACATCACCGAGACCCCGACGCTGGTGGTCGAGGTCATCTCGCCGAGTTCGAGGCGGATCGACCGCACCCTCAAGCTCTCCCGGTACGCGGAGGGGGCATTCCGCACTACTGGGTGGTCGACCCGATGACGCCCGCCATCGACATCTACGAACTGCACCAGGGCGAGTATCGACTGACCGCACATGCGGCCGGTGACGAAAGTCTCTCTGTCGCAGCGCCTTTCCCAGTGTCCGTGTCACCGACCAGCATGGTGCAGATCTGACGCGGCCGGAACCTGCTGGAAACTTGCGCGTCGACGGCATTGACGAGAGCCGAACTCGGAGATTCGCCGGCCCGACGTGCCTCAGGCCGCCAGGAACAGCGCCAGCACGGCGGTGTCCGCATCGTCGTTGACGTTGATGCCGGCGCGGCTGATCATGCTGGCGACGTTGCCGCGGTGATCGGCCTCGACCCACGCCGCCCGATGGTCGAGTCCCAGGTGGGGGAGTCCGGGCAGCAGCACACAACCGGACGCAACCTCGTCGTATTCGGGCAGCGACGGACGGATCTCCGTGGGCGGATGCAGCACGATGAGGCCGGGCGGCTGGTGGGCGGCAAACTGGCCGGGGCTGACGGCGTTCTCCCCGACGATCGTCCCCTCGGCGATCACCAGGCCGACGGTGCCCGGAGCGGGCTCGTCCGGAAGTTCCTCGCGGACCCGGAACACCGTGCTGGTGTGCAGCATGCCGGGCACGCTGGCCACCCGGACGGCGAGCAGCAGGAAGCGGGCCCATTCGATCGTCGAAGCCGGCCACCGCCCGGACACCAGGAAGCCACTGAGCAGGCCGTCTGCGTGAAACGGTGACACTTCGACAGACGGTGATGCCTCGGGTTCGATCATGGTCAACCTCCATCACGGGCCGGCCGGATGGTTCATGGTGAATCACATTGGTGTTAGCACACAAGACCCTAAGAGTGCTAACGATTTTCGTTCGTATCGGTGGGGTCACGGGCAGGTTACGGCACGGACGATTGAGCACGAGTTGGCTGCTCCGACCATGGTCGGCTAGGAAACAATTCGTCGCGGATGTGCCCAGCCTCACAGCATCGAGGCATTCGAACAGTCTCCGGCGAGACGCTGCGACAGCAATTTCTCGGCCCGCGGGGCTGACGCCCGTGCACGTCCCAGACCTCACCAACCGTGATATTCACCCGGCGATCATGACGAGTTCTTCACCAGCGGTGGGGACCGGCCGGAGGCCGTACTCGCTCTGCCAGGTGTCAATGGCCGCGACCTCCGCGACCTGCATATCAGAATCAACCAGAACCACCGCGCCAGGCTGAAGCCGATCGCCGAGAAGTGGCATCAGACCAATTCGGCCCCCCGGCTTCCCCCGCAATGGAGGCCCGTCGCAGACGACCAGGGCGATACGTTCGGGAATTTCGGGCGTCACCGTGTACCACAGGAAATCCTCGTAGGCTTTCAGCGGACGTCAGCACCAATCCGTCGCTGGCGAGCCCCAGGTAGTGCAGGTCGGTGGCCAATGTCTTGAACCACTTGGGGTCGTTCTCGAGCGACACGACGGTCTGCTTCGAGTACACCGCGAGAGCGATGGTGGTGAGCCCGCTGCCGCATTCCAGAATCGGCCCGTCTGCTTCGCGGGCGTGCTCGATGACCGATAGCAAGTAGCCCGGTTCGTCGGCAGCGCGGTTGTTCCAGGCGCGGATGAGCCGGGACACGAGTTCCCGGCTGGGCAGTTCGGGCGCGAGAGCCTGCAGTTCCCTGACCGCGGTCCGAAGTTGACGGCGCTGGATCGGTCGGAGAGCGGCTCGTTGCGCGCTTGCCGCGGTGTTCTTCGCCGAGCGCAAAGCGTGAATGACCGGGTCCGGCAAATGCTGGGCGGCTGCAGCCAGGGTCATGATAGGCCTCGATTCCGGAGTCAACTTCAGCAACGGCGGGAAGGATGCGCTCGCTGGAACAATCTCGTGCTCGGGAACAGCAGCGCGTCTCAGGGAACAAGAGCGTGCTTCACGGAACAATAGCGTGCTCCAGATCGAGTGTTACCAGTGGTGTCACGCCTGCGTCACACCTATGTCACGGCGCGCACGGTCGGGCCGAAACACGTCATTCTCCGATGGTGAGCGAGATGGTGGAATCTGCACTTTTGCAGAGCGAATTGCAACGAGATACTTGGTATAGGGGCGCGTCTTCATCGTGCTGGCGGAGAGAAACCCTTCTCGTGGCAAATGGGGGCTGTCGAAGATTTCAGTACGCACACCTGAACCGGCTGACGCGAACAGTCGCGGCGGAGGCATTGCTGTCCTAGCTCCCCGTTGGCGGTCCAAGACACACCCACCTCGGCTCCCGGCTCTGCTGATCGTCAGGAACAGCCGCCGTTGGGCCAGCACTGCGCACGTACGGTCAGTACAGACGGCAAAAATCGTGAGTCGGGGGCGCCCGCCGCCACCTTCGGCCTAGTGAAAGCGAGCCGCCGTCGGGCGGGAATTGTCGTCACGAGGCTTCCGCTAGCTCGATGGGGCACAGTCGCGCTCCGGAGACCACTGAACGTCGCCCGGTACCCAGATCCGGCCTACCGTGGGCTCATGACGACGGGGTCAGCGAGCAGCACCGTGGAGTCCCGGGCTGCGCTTCGGCGGGCTGCGACACGCCCATCGGCCGACCGCGTCATCATCCGATTGCCGAGCGTGCGACCCCCGAGCGTGCGACCCCCGAGTGCGAATGAGTGATCAGCTCGTGCTGGATCTCGACCGGGTCGCGGCCGAGTTCTACTCAGATGTGCGACTCGCCCCGTTCCTGCGCCGCCTGCTCTCGCGCAGCGGCGACCTGCTGGGGACGGTGGCCGGGAGCATCTCGCTGGTCGATCCACCGACCCAGCGCTACACGAAGATGGCCGAACACGGGGCCTCGTGCCAGCTGGGTCAGACGTTCCCGCTCGACGAGGGTGTCACCGGGCAGGTCGTCGCCCGCCGCCGTCCCGTGGTGTTGAGCAGCTACCAGCAGATTTCGGCCGGTCACCTGCCGCTCGGCCACCCCGCCGGCAACGGCGCGGTCGTCGCGGTCCCGATCTGGTGGCGCGGGGACGTCATCGGGGTGAACGTCACCTTCGCCGGGCGCCCGCGGCGCTTCACCACCCAGGAGGTGGATGGACTCGAGTTGCTCACCCAACTGGCCGCTCCCGGCATCGTGCAGGCGGGCGCGAGCGACCCGTCGTTGGCCAACATGATCCGCGAATACCGGCGGCAGGACGCCGGCCAGGACATCGCGGGTGCACTGCCCGGATTGCGGACGGTGGTCACCGAAGTGGGCCGAGCCCGCCCGGTGGCACCCTCGGTCGCCAGCGTTGCCCTCGATCTGGTGACGCTGGCCGAACGGGCCGCCGCCCGTCGCGAACCGACCGCACGGTTGCACGTCGCGGTGGTGCACCGCGCCGACGGGCTGCGGCTGCTGGTGTACGACGACGCTGCCGACCCGCCCGGGACCGGTCCGGCCGAAGCACCGACCGTGGGCGAACATGGCTGGCAGGAACTGGTCGACAGCACCGGCGGCGGGGTGAGCGTGGAACACGTCGCGGGCTGGGGGACGCTGGTGCGGGCGGACCTGCCGTACGAGGCCGCACCGCACGACACCACCGTCGACGCGGCGCGGCGCGCCGATGGCGTGGTCCCCTTCACCCCGCGGGAACGGCAGGTTGCCGGTCTGCTGACCCGGGGAATGAGCGACCGCTCCGTGGCCAAGGCGCTGTCCATCTCGCCGAAGACCGTGGAAAAACACGTCGGTGCCTTGTTGCGAAAGACCGGAACCACCAGCCGCACGGCCGCGGTGATGCGTGCCCTCGATCTCGGTTGGCTGCCGCCTAGGGTCGCACCCAGTGGGGGATTTCCCCCATTCAGCGGCGCGCACGGATGTACTTGACTGACCTTGCGTGGTCCGGCGGTCCCTCGTCGGACGGAACACCTGGGGAGGTCACGTGCCGATCGTCTCGCTGAAGGAAACGCTGGACCGAGCATTCGCGGAGCGTTACGGCGTGCCCGCGATCAACATCATCAACGATCTGTCGATCGACGCGGTGCTGGCCGCCGCCGTCGAGGAGAACTCGCCCGTCATCCTGCAGACCTCCGTCAAGACGGTGGTGATGTACGGCCGCGATCAGCTCTACGGCATCTTCGCCGCCATCGCCAGGGACTGCCCGGTGCCGGTCACCCTGCACCTGGACCACTGCCCGCAGCGCTCGGTCATCACCGACTGCCTGGACGGCGGCTGGAACTCCGTGCTGTTCGACGCGCACGAACTCGACGTCGCCGAGAACCTCGTCCAGACAACAGAAGTCGTGAAAGAAGCGGTCGCGCACGGCGCGCACGTCGAGGGTGAGATCGAAGGCATCCAGGGTGTCGAGGACGGCATCGGCTCGGACCAGGCCTCGGTGCAGCAGAGCCTGGAGATCGCGGTGGATTTCATCAAGCGCACCGGGGTGTACTGCTTCGCCCCGGCCATCGGCAACGCGCACGGGCAGTACAAGGCCGCGCCCGTCCTGGACCACCAACGGGTCACCGACCTGGTGGAGGCGACCGGTATCCCGATGGCCCTGCACGGCGGAACCGGGATGAGTGCCGAACAGTTCACCGACCTGATCGCCAGGGGCTGCGCGAAGGTGAACATCTCCACCGCGCTGAAAGAGTGCTACATGAAATCGAGCCTGGAATTCCTCCGCGGCGCGGCGGAGAAGAACAAGTGGGACCCGCCGTCGTTGTTCAAGGTGCAGACCGCCGCGGTGAAAGAAATGGCCCGCGAGCACATGCGCACCTTCGGCAGTTCCGGGCGTGCCTGGTGACGGCGCTGATCTTCGATTGCGACGGCGTGCTGGCGGACACCGAACGGTACGGGCACCTCCCGGCCTTCAACGCCACCTTCGACGAATTCGGTCTGCCCGCCCATTGGGACGAGAACGAGTACGCCGAGCGGCTCAAGATCGGCGGCGGCAAGGAACGGATGGCCAGCCTGTTCAAGGACCCGGGATTCGTCGAGGCCGCCCGCATTCCCGACGATGCCGACGCCAGAGCCGCCCTGCTGGCGACCTGGCACAAGAGCAAGACCGCCCATTTCCGCAGCCTCGTCGCCGACGGACAAGCTGCCCGCGCGGCCCGGGATCGCGCAGGATCATCCCCGCGGCCCTGGACGCCGGCTGGACCGTCGCGGTCGCGTCCACCTCGGCCCAGGAATCGGTGCACGCCGTTCTCGAGCACGCAGTCGGACCCGAAACAGCCAGCAGGGTAACGATTTTCGCCGGTGACGTAGTGCCGGCCAAGAAGCCGGACCCGGCCATCTACCTGCTGACCGTGGAACGGCTCGGTCTCGACCCGACCGACACCCTCGTCGTCGAGGACTCCCGCAACGGACTGCTCGCCGCCGACCGGGCCGGTCTGGCGTGCCTGGTCACGGTCAGCGGGTACACCCGCGAGGAGGGATTCGACGAGGCCGTGCTCGTCGTGTCCGACCTCGGCGACCCCGGAGGGCGCGCCCATCGAGGTGCTCGCCAACCGTGGGCCGGCGCGACCCGGCGACTACCTCACGCTCGACGACCTCAGGGCCTGCGCCGGCGTCAGGACGGCGAACACCGGAGCAGCCAGGAAATCAGGCAGCGAACCAGCACAGGGAGGTACTGGGTGACCGACACTCAACAGCGGGTGGACCTCGTCGTCCGGACGATTGCGCAAACCGCGATCGACAACGAGACCTATTTCGGTGATCTCGATTCCGTCGTGGGCGACGGGGATTTCGGGTATTCGCTGGCACGCGGTTTCGAGAAAGTGATCGAGGGCTGGGACGATATCGACCGGACGAATCCCGGGACGTTCCTGAAGAAGGTCGGGATGATCGTCAGTTCGCGGATCGGCGGCACGTCAGGGCCGATCTGGGGCACCGCATTCATGAAGGCGGGCATCACCGCGGGCACGGCCGAGACGCTGACCGGTGACGACGTCGTCGCGATGCTGCGCGCCGCGACCGACGGGATCAAGATGCGTGGTCAGTCCGACGTCGGCGACAAGACGCTGCTGGACGCGCTGGTCCCGATGACCGAGCGCATCGACACCGAATTGAAAGCGGGTACGGACCCGGAAGGGGTGCTGGCCGCCGCTGCGGCCACCGCCAGGCAGGCGGCCGAGGCAACGTCCGAGATGATCGCGAAACGCGGGCGGGCGTCCTACACGGGGGAGCGGAGCAGGGGTTCGGTGGACGCCGGCGCGATGGCGGTTGCCGTTCTCGTGGAACACATCAGCCAGGAATGGCCAACCGAGGGAGAAGCATGAAGAAGTTCGTCAACGACCCGAAGCAGTTCGTCCCCGAGATGCTGGAGGGGATCGCGCTGGCCAACCCCGACACGCTGACCTACGTCCCCGAGTACAACCTGATCATGCGGGCCGATGCGCCGCGTGCCGACAAGGTGTCGATCATCCAGGGTTCGGGGTCTGGACATGAGCCCGCCCATGTGATGGTGGTCGGCAAGGGCATGCTGGACGCCGCCTGTCCCGGCGACGTGTTCGCGGCGCCGCCGATGGACTACGTCTACGAGACGACAAAGCGACTCGCCTCCGACAAGGGCGTGCTGCTGCTGGTGAACAATTACACCGGCGACCGGATGGCCTTCGACATGGGCAAGGAAATGGCCGAATCCGAGGGCATCAAGGTCGAGATCCTCACCATCAACGACGATGTCGCCGTCAAGGACTCCACCTACACCATCGGCCGGCGCGGCGTGGCCGGGAACTTCTTCGTCATCAAGGCGGTCGGCGCGGCGTCCGAGAACGGTGCCGATCTGGACGAGTGCATCCGCATCGGGCGCAAGGTGAACGACGTGACCCGGACCATGGGGGTGGCGCTGACCGCCTGCACCCCACCGGCCAAGGGGTCCCCGCTGTTCGCGCTCGGCGGCGACGAAATCGAAATGGGCGTCGGCATTCACGGTGAGCCGGGCCGCGAGCGGAAGAAGCTGGTCGAGGCCGACGCCATCGTCGACGAGGTGCTCGACGCGGTGGTCACCGACCTGCCGTACAGCTCCGGCGACAATGTCGCGCTGATGATCAACGGGCTCGGCGGCACCCCGATCAGCGAGCTGTACATCCTGTACCGGCGCGCGCACCAGCGGCTGGCCGACCAGGGCATCACGGTCAAGCGCAGCTACGTCGGCGAGTACTGCACGTCCCTGGACATGGCGGGCGCATCGATCACCCTGGTGAAGCTCGACGACGAGATCGAGGCGCTGCTGGCCGAGCCGGCGGAGGTGGCGATCCGAGTGTTCTGACCGGTCGGCTCGGGCGTGCGGGTCGAACCTGTGCGCCCGCCCACCGTCGGTCTCGGGAGCGTTGGCCCATCGGGCCGCGATCACCGCAACCCGGGCAGGGTGCCTCCTCACCACCCTGCCCGGGTTTTTGCTGTCCGCCATCAGGCGCAGCGATTTCGGGCGCGGCCGGGACGGGGCTTGTGCCCAAAGTCGCATCTGCTGCGCTGGGTGACCGGTCGAACCCGCAGCGTCCCATCGCCGTCGTCGTAGCAAATCCGAGCTCGCCACCCCCGCAAAGGCCCGTCCGAGAAACGTTGCCCTGCAGCAACATTCCTTCCCACGGCGATCGTCGGCAGCAGCCGCTCCAGCGGCGGAACGTCATCGCTTCCGGTCCGCCGGACCTGCTCACCGCCGCCGCAATGACGGAGTGACGATGGTGATCCGCGGCCCCGGCGCCTGACGTAGTGTCCCCTTATCGGGGGGACGACGGGCAGGCATCACCGCCTGCCGGCGATGGCAGCGCAATCGAGGGGCGTATGGCGATGTCCGGCTCGGGACAACATTTCACGGTCCGTCGCACGGCCGAGCTGATCGGCGCGGTGGTGATGCTGGCGTTGGTCGCGGCGCTCGCCGTCGTCCCGGCCTCGGCCTCCCCGGCACCGACCCTCGCGTCCGCCGCTGCGCCCGCGGCGGCGGCAGCCCCGCTGCCCGGTGCCTACCTGCCGCTCGCTCCGGTGCGGCTGCTCGACACCCGCAACGGCACCGGTGCGGCGCGGAAGCAGGTCGCGGCCGGCGGAACGCTGACCCTGCAGGTCGGCGGTAGGGGCGGGGTCCCGGCCACCGGGGTGGGCGCGGTGGTGCTGACGGTGAACGCGCTGAATCAGGGAGGTCCCGGCCGGGTCATCGCCTACGCGACCGGAACGGCCCGGCCGAACATGTCGACCATCAATTTCGTCGCGGGCAGGTCGGCGACCGCATTGGTGTTGTCACGGGTGTCTGCAAACGGGCGGGTAAGTTTCTACAATTCCTCCAGTAAGCCGATCGACCTCATTGCCGACCTGGCCGGCTATTACCTCGGCGGGTCGGTCACCGCCGCGGGCGGGTTCGTCCCGCTCACCCCGGCCCGGTCCCTAGACACCCGCAGCGGACTCGGTACCAGCACCGCGCAGTGGGGAACGAACGCCGGTGGCGGGATCAACTTCAGTTGGCCGGTCGCCGGCCGTAGCGGTGTCCCGGCATCCGGCGCGACGGCCGTGGTGATGGCGCTGACCGTCACCAACGTGGCCGCCACCTCGTCGATCGCCGCGTTCGATTCCAGCGTTTACGACCCCGGGTACTGGTCGCCCGCGTCGGACCTGCCGATCTTCACTAGATTGGCGGGAATGCCCTTCAGCACAGGCATTCCGACGACGAACCTGTACGTGGTGCCGATCGGCGCGGACGGCCGGGTCGAGGTTTCCTCGCCCTCGGATCCGGAGGGTACCTTCGACGTGCTGGCCGATGTGCTGGGCTACGTCCGCGGCGGGCTGACCACGGCGCCCGGCATGTACCAGCGGGTACCGGCCATGCAGTTGGTGCGCAGTTTCGACTCGCTGGCCCCCGGCGCGACGCTGTCCCTGACAGTGGCTGGACCCGGCGGGTCGACGGCCATGCTGAGCGTGAATGCAAGGGCGGGCGCGTCCTCGGGAGCGATTGTCGCCTTTCCGCACGGAACCACCCGGCCGGCCACCAGAAACGTCAATTTCGTCGCGAATCAGACGGTGGCGAATTCGGTGATGGTGCGGTCGTCGGCCGGTTCGATCGTCGACTTCTACAATTCCTCGAGCTTCCAGCGTGTACCTCAACGTCGACCAGACCGGCTATTTCCGGGCGGCCGCCCCGCTGGCGAACACGGTGTGGTCGTGGGGTGACAACCGGCACGGTCAACTCGGCGCAGGCAGCACCTCGGACGGTTCGGCCGCTCCAGCGCCGATCTCGCTGACCGGCGTCCGCGCGGTCTACAAGGGCACCGCGGTGTTCGGCAGCAGCGAACTGAGCTACGCGGTGAAGAACGACGGCTCGCTGTGGGCGTGGGGCTCGGACGCCGATCCGACGTCCGTCGATTTCCGGGGCAGCGCGCTCGGAGTGGGCGTGTCGAACCCGCCCGCGCCCGCCAAGGTGCTCAACGTGGCCGGGGTCAAGGAGGTCGCCGGCTACCGCGGCGGTGTCTACATCCTGCAGTCCGACGGGACCGTCTGGGGTACCGGCGACGGGCAGGACGGCCAGCTCGGCGCGGCCACCACCGATGGCCTTGACGTGCCGGCGAAGATCCCCGGTCTCACCGGGATGGTCGCCATCGCCGACCGCGCGGCGCTTCGGGCGGATGGGACGGTCTGGACCTGGGATGCCGCCGGTGTCCGGCGGCTCGCCGGCCTCAGCAACGTGGCCGACCTGGCCGGGCCGTATGCCCTGCGCCGGGACGGGACCGTGGTGGTGATGGTCGATGGGGCGCCGGTGACGGTACCGGGGCTGACGGCGGTCAGCGCGATCAATGATCAGTTCGCGCTGCGGTCCAACGGCACCGTGTGGGCACTCCCGGTCACGCCGCGCGCGGCCGTGCAGGTCGCCGGTCTGACCGCGGTGACCGCCCTCGGCAGCACCGGGTCCGTTGCGCTGAAGGCGGACGGATCGCTGTGGACCTGGACCACCGCCGCGGCGCCGTCGCGGGTGAAGGGCGTGCCGCCACTCCGGGCCGTCGCGCAGGGCAACTGGCCGTGCTGGCCCGATTGCGGAAACGCCTTCTCGATCCTGGCCGTCACCCGGTAGCCGTCGGCCAACGGATCTGCCGAGCGTGATCCGCGGGTGCCCCGGTCAGCCGGTGGTGGTGAAGGTGACGACCACCGCCCGGTTGGCCGGATCCGAAGCCGGCTCGACCAGCGGCTTGGTGTCGCCGTAGCCGACCACCTGGGCGACGTTCTCCGCGGGCACCCCGAGCTCCTTCAGCAACGCGGCCACCTCGGTGGCCCGCCTGGTCGACAGGTCGGTGGCCGACGCCTCGTCACCGCCGGGGACCGCTGCGGTGTGGCCCTCGACGGTGATCTTCGTCTTCGGGTCGAGGGTGCCGACGCAGTCGCCCAGCGCCTTCAGGGTTGCCGCCTTGTCGATCAGGTTGGGGGTATCGGGGACGAACAGGGCGGGCGAGGGCAGCGTGCAGGTCCGGGTCGGTCCCTGCCCTGTCGAGTTGATCTTGGCGTTCGGGTCCGGGATCGGCACGGGCGGAATGGTGCCGCTGCCGGGCGTGGTGCCGGTGCCGTCGAAGAAGGTGACATTGCTGGCACCGGCGGCCGTGGCGATGCCCTCCCACACCGCATGCTGGTAGCCCACCTGGAGGTCGGAGAGCTTCTGCTGCTGACCGGCGACCGGGGTCACCACGAAGGTCACATCCCGGCCCTTCAGATCCGGGAGCGCGCCGGCCGCCGTGGTGGCCTTGACCACGGTCGGCGGCGACTCGTCGAAGGCGAGTTGGTTGAAGTCAAGGGCTCCGGTGGTGTCCAGCAGCGGCGAGAAGACCCACACCGGCGAGCCCGCCGGGGACTTGATCGCGCTCAGCCCGGCGAGCGCGGACCGGGCGCCGGGGGCCTCCGACTGCAGGGCGTTCATCTTGCCGGTGAGCCCGGTGATCGCCGCACCGGCGTCCCCGGTCAATCCGACCGGTTCGGTGCTGGTCGTCTTGCCGTCGCCGGACACCGACACCCACTCCACCCCTGATCCCGCACCGCCGAGTTTCGTGAGGCTCGCGGTGATGGGCGCAGGCAGCACGATGTCGGTTTCGTTGGCCGACCCGGCGGTGCTCACCACGCTGCCGGCCACCGTCACCGGCTCGGTCGATGTGGTGGTCTCCGCGGGCGTGCTGCCGCCGGAGCATGCCGTCAAAACACCCAACGCCACAGCGACTGCGGCAGCCCAGCGGAGCACGGTCGGGGGTACTGACATTGTCCGGCGCATGCGTCAGGCTAGAACAGCATCGCCATCGACTTCACCGTCGGTGCCCGATGTCTGACGGAAGGTGGCCCTGCTGTCACCGGCCGCGGAGAGCCACAGGCCGCGACGTTTCGTCCCCGGATCGCCCGCTCGGGACCTTTGCCCCTGAACGGGCGGCGCCGCTCGGACGACGATGACATCGGCGCCGCGCGGCCGCGCGGCGGTGATGCGCTGGCAAGCGAGGGCACCATGACAACCGCACCGGGTCGGGACACCACCGGCGGGATCGACAGCTCGGCCGGTGCGGCTGCCCGGCCGCGGCGGACGGGCGCGGCCGGCCGTCCGGAGCCCATCGCCGCCACCAGCACTCCGGTGTCTCCTGCTCGGGGCATGTACCCGTTCGCGCCCCTACCGAGGGCGGCGTTCTGGCTCTCCGTTGCGTTGCTGGTGATCACCTGCGTGGCGGCCGGACTGACCTTCGCCGACGACGGCATCCTCACCGGTCCCGCGGTGATGAACGGTTCGGCCAGTGGAACCGCCCTGGTGTTGCTGGTGCTCACCACGCCGGTGATGGCCGTGGCCATGGTGCTGGCCGCGCGTGGTTCGGTGCGGGCCATCGTGATCTGGCTGGGAGCCCTGGCTTCCGTCCTCTACAACGCGCAGATGCTCTTGTACGGAACACCTTTCAACCGGCTGTTCCTGTCTACGTGGCGATGCTGGGGCTTTCGGTGTGGTCGATCATCCTGCTGCTGCGGCATCGCGCGGTGACCCAACTGGCGGCCCGCATCGACGACGGGATGCCGGCCCGGGCGATCGCGGGCTACACCATGCTCATCGCGGTGCTGAACTCCCTGATCTGGCTGCGCACCATCGTTCCGGCGCTGTTCGTCCGACACCCCCAGCTCGTTCCTGCAGGGGATGGGGCTGACCACCAGTCCGACGTTCGTCCAGGATCTGGCCTGGTGGCTGCCGCTGATGATCGTCGGGTCGGTGTGGCTTTGGCGTCGGCGCCCGTGGGGCTACCTGATCGTCGGGTCGCTGCTGACCACCTGGGTACTCGAGGGCGCCAGTGTCGCTGCCGATCAGTGGCTCGGGCACCAGGCAGACCCGGCCTCGCCGGAGGCGGCACTGGCCATGGTCCCCGCGTTCGGGGCGCTGGCGGTGCTGACCCTGCTGGCCTTGTTCGTCTTCCTTCGCCATGTGTCCCGAGTGCCGGTCGGTCCCGCGGATCGAATGCTGCAGCGCGGCTGAACGGCCGGCCGGTCACCGATGCCGGCGACGCGGGGTGACCGGGCTGCCCACCCGACCGGTCGCCGACCCGTGCGATTCAGCCGCGGCTACGGCCGCGCTCCGCCGCGCGGCGTGGTTCCACTGAACGGCAGGAATAGCCGGTCGAGGGGTCCGGGGTTGCGATAATGCACCAGCGTCCACCGTGCCACCCGCCGGGTGTCGGAATCCGGCGCGTCGCGGGATGATGGCCCCTTCACCGACGACTGGTATGCCCTATCTCGACAGGAAGGCAACTGATGGCGAGCGAACAGCATCGCGTAGTGGTGGTTGGCGGCGGTTTCGGCGGTCTGAATGTCACCCGCGCTCTGGCCGGCGCCGACGTCACGGTGACGCTGGTGGATCGGACGAACCATCACCTGTTCCAGCCGTTGCTGTACCAGGTGGCGACCGGCATCATGGCGCCCGGGCTCATCGCGCCCGCGCTGCGCAGCGTGATCAAGAAACAGCGAAATGCCCGCGCGCTGCTCGCCGACGTGTACGACCTTGACCTGGACAACAACGTGGTGCGGGCCAAGGGTCCGGACGGCCGGGACCTCGAGCTGCCGTACGACACCCTGGTGGTCGCCGCCGGCGCGTCGCACTCCTATTTCGGCAACGCCCATTTCGCCGAGTTCGCCCCTGGCATGAAAACGGTCGAGGACGCCCGTTATCTGCGGGACGGTATCCTGTCGAAGTTCGAGATGGCCGAAATGTCGACCGATCCGGTGGAGCGGGCCGAATATCTGACGTTCGTGGTGGTCGGCGCGGGACCCACCGGTGTTGAGTTGGCCGGCCAGCTGGGCGAACTGGCGCACAAGGTGCTGCCGCTGGATTACCGCTCGATCAACACCCGCGAGGCGCGGATCCTGTTGCTGGAGGGCGCCAAGTCCGTGCTGCCGCCGTTCGACCCGAAACTCCAGCGGTACACGCACAAGCACCTGGAGAAGCTGGGCGTCGAGATCCGGCTGAACACCATGGCCACGGACATGGATCACGAGTCGATCACCATCAAGGGTCCCGACGGTCCAGAGACGATCCGCGCCCGCACCCGTATCTGGGCCGCGGGCGTCCAGGCGTCCCCGCTGGCGAAGATGCTCGCCGAGAAGACCGGAGCGGAAACCGACCGGGCCGGCCGGATCCCGGTGAACGCCGACTGCACGCTGCCCGGACACCCGGAGGTGTTCGCGCTGGGCGACATGGTCTCGCTCAACAAGCTGCCCGGTGTCGCGCAGCCGGCCATGCAGGAGGGCACCTACGTCGGCAACGTGATCAAGGCCAGGGTGTCCGGCGAACCGGCACCGGCGCCGTTCAAGTACTTCGACAAGGGCAGCATGGCGACCGTCGGGCACAAGGCCGCGGTGGCGGACGCGTTCGGCCTGAAGTTCACCGGGCTCATCGGCTACGTGATGTGGGGCTTCATCCATTGCCTCTACCTGATCGGCTGGGGGAATCGGCTGGGCACGCTCTACACCTGGGCCCGCGCGATGTGGTTCTCCAACAACCGCGGCCACCGGGTCATCACCTTCGAGCAGGCCGGTGACGAGCTGAGCTCGGACCTACCCCCCAGCGGCCGACCGTCACACACCATGCCGAGCAAGAAGTCCGTCGCCGAGGGGAACTCGGTCGCCCCCGCCCAGCTCGCCGACCGCACCGGCTGACCCGCCGCGCCCCTCCCAACGGCGCGGATCAACATCGATCACGCGGATGAACGGGTTGACTCCCGTCACACCTGTCCCACTATCGTGACGTTGATCCGCGCGGCGGGGTCATGCCCGACCGCGCAGCGGCCGTGCCAGCGAGAGGAACCCATGGGCGTGTACCCGCCGGATTTCCCTGTCCCGCAGGATCGGGGCGGACCGGGGGCCGGCGGTCCGCTGGGCGGGTTCGGCGGCAATTCCGCCGCCGACCGGACGGCGCACCGCGAGGTGGTGACGCGCACCGGCAGGGCCCCGGTGCTGCTGGTGCACGGCAACGGCGGAGCGGCGGACGTCCAACCGTGGGACATGCTCGACCTGAACCGGCTGCTGCTGGCGGCCGGGTACCCGGCCGAGTTGATCTGGGCCCCCAGCTATCTCGGGCCGGGCACGGTCGACCTCGTTCACCCCGCACACCGACAACATCGACGACGTCAGGGATTTCCTCGATGCCGTCTGCGGCTATCTCGGTGTCGACGTGGTCGATGTCGTCGCGCATTCCCTTGGCTGCACCTTGATGTACTCGGTGTTCCGGGGTCTGGATCGCGGTATACCGATCGGCTGGAACCAACCGAAGAAATGGAATCGGGTCGGCACCTTCGTCTCGCTCGCCGGCGCTTTCCACGGCCTGGGCACGGCATCCGTCGGGGAATGGGTCACTGGCGGCGAATTCATGACCGAACTGCTGGCCGAAACGGCCGGCGGTGGCGGCGAAACTCCCTACCGCACCGGGACATCCCCGACACCACCGCCGTTGCCGCACAGCATCAGCTATTTCTGCGCGACCGCGACCGGTGATCTGGTCGACGGGCAGAATCCCGGGACCGGCACGTTGGCCGGCGCGACGAACAAGGCCTACGACCTCGGCCCGGGAATCATCGGTCACCGGGAGATCAAGCAGAACGAGGCGGTGTTCAACGACTTCCTGCCGCTGCTCAACTCGGTGCCGCCTGCCGCCCGGGTGCCACCTCCCGTACCGGCTCAACCGCGTGGAAACCCGTTGCTGCGCTGGTGGTCTCGGCTGGTGGCCTGGTGGCGTCAGCGCAAACGGTGAGCGCCGAGCCCGTGCATCCGGCTTCTTTGGACGAGAACGACTCAGGCCTTCGTTCCGGTCAGCAGCAGATACTCCCAGTCCATCACCCCGGTGCCGCCGTGCCGTTGGAAACGCCTGACCAGCGCGTCGATATCGGCGTCCAGGGCGGCCACCCGCTCCGGATCGTCGGCGATCGATCGGTACACCGCAATGGTCGGGCCATAATGCGACGTGAAATACTCACGGAAGTCCGCTGCCGTCGGAAAATGATCCACCGTGACGGTGGCGGTTCGCACGCCGACGTTCCGCACCCGGTCCCCGAACAGGGCCCGGACATGGTCCTCGCTGCCCCACAACGGCGGTGGCTGCGCGCCGGGCGGCGGCGGCGGGGCGTACGGCTTCATCGTCGCGAAGAGCTGCCCGACAAACCCGGTCGGGGTCCAGTTCAGCAGCCCGATCGTCCCGCCGGCGCGGCAGACCCTGATCAATTCGTCGGCGGCCCGCTGGTGGTGCGGTGCGAACATCACTCCCACGCACGACATCACGATGTCGAAATCATCGTCGGGGAAAGGCATCTCCTCAGCGTCCGCGGTTTCCCAGGTCAGCGCCGCGCCGCGGGCGGCGGCCGCGGCGCGTCCCGCGTCGAAAAGTTCGGGGGTCAGGTCGGAGGCGACGACCGTGGCACCGATCAACGCCGCCGGAATGGCCGCGTTGCCGGACCCCGCCGCGACGTCCAGCACCCGGTCTCCTCGCCGGACCTTACTGGCGTTCACCAGCACCGGCCCGAGGGTGGAGATGAGATCGGTTGCCAGCTCGGGGTAGTCACCCTGCGCCCACATCGCGCGGTGCTTGGCCTTGAGCTGCCGATCGGCATCCAGGTTCTCGATGGTCGTCGTCATGCGAACCGTCCTTCGTCTGCGGGCCGGCGCGATACCTGGCCGGCGTCGGGTCGTTGATGACAGTGACGGTAGAAATTCGACGCCTCCGCCGACACCGCGCCGACGCGTAAGTCTGAGCGGATCCGGGCCGGTCGGCACCGAGCCACCCGGGTCGACGAGGCGGCGCACGCGTAGTCCGTGCCGGAGACCGAGCCGACATCCCGACGCCGGCGCCCGCCGTGCGGGATCAGCCACCGGTACGCCGGCTACTGCCGCCCCTTGCTCCCGGTCAACCGGTTGCCGTCACCGGCGAGCAGCAGCGCCGCCGCGGCCGTCCGCTGCGCGGATCCGGCGAGATCCAGTTTGCGGTAGATGGTTTGCAGGTGACGCTCGACGGTCCGCACGCTCAGCGTCAGTATCTCAGCGATCTCGCGATTGTCCCGTCCGGCGGCAACCAGCCGCAACACGTCACGTTCGCGGGGGGTCAACACACCCAGCGCCGCAGCGTCGAGCCGGCCGCTCCCGTCGTCACCCGGTGGTGTCGCACCTTGCCGATCGAGTTGCCTGTCCGGTTCCAGGAAGGCGTCGATCTCCGCGAGAAACACCGGCCAGGCTGGCTCGTCCGCCAGCAGCACGTGGTTGTTCGATTCCAGGGTGACCAATCGCGCACCCGGGATCTCCGCGGCCAGCCGCCTGCCTTCGGCGAAGTCGTTGCATTGATCACCCCTGGCGTGCAGCACCAGGGTGGGCCGGTCGACCCGCGGAAGCAGCGCGCTCACGTCGACGTCCCGCCGCTGCCGCCGGAACGCGGCGGCGTTGGCTGTCGATGTCGACATCCGCATCAGGTCGTCCACCCAGGTCATCTGTTCGGGCGTCGCCCCTGGCATCAACATGTCGGTGAAGACCCGCCGGAAACGGCCCTCCGGGCGAGCCCAGCCGACCTCGATCATCCGGGTGAAGGCCTCCTCCATCTCCGCGGATTCCGTGGTTGGTCCCAGGGTGGCCGTATAGCTGCCGTGCAGAATGAGCCGGGTGACGCGTTCCGGGTGCCGCAGCGCGTACGCGATCGCCACCGGTCCGCCCTGCGACATCCCCAGCAGGGCAAAGGATTCCAGCCCCGCAGCGTCGACCACCGCCTCGAGGTCGTTGATCCGCGACTCGAGGGAGAAATCCGGAACCTGCCAGTCCGACAGGCCGAAACCCCTTTCGTCATAACGGATGGTGGTCGCGATTCCGGCCATGCCGGTCACCCAGTGCCGCCAGACCGGGCTCTCCAGGTCATATTCCAGGTGGCTGAGCCAGCAGGTGGCGATGACCAGCGGCGGGCCCTGACCGAGCCGCGCGAACGCGATCCGAACACCGTCGGCCGAGCGGGCGAACCGAATGGTCTGCGGCGGCATCTCGAGCGCCATCCGTCAACGGTAGCCCACCGTCCGCCCGGTCAGGTCGGCCCGCTGACGGCGAGGCCACCGGTGTGCAGAGATCGCCAGGCGCCGAGGGCGGCCGGGTCGGTATGTGGCGGTCGGCCATCCGTCACCGGCCCGCGGTGTGTGGCCGGCCCATAGTGCCGGGCAACGCCGCGGCCTAGGCTGCCGGTATGACGACGGGGTCCGAACAGCTCAGCCGACCGATTGCCGGCCGCACCGCACTGGTCACCGGAGCGGCGAGCGGGATCGGCCGGGCGATCGCGACCCGGTTCGCCGCCGAGGGTGCCAGCGTGATCGCGGTCGACCGGGACGCGGCCGCCGTCGGCGAACTCGCCGAGCAGATCGGCGGCACGCCGCTGGTCATCGATCTGTCCGACATCGACGGCCTCCCGGCCGCCATCGAGAAGGTGGCCGGGACCGTGGACATCCTGGTCAACAACGCCGGCATCCAGCACGTGGAACGCCTCGAGGACTTCCCGATCGCCGACTTCGAGAAGATCCTCCGGATCATGCTGACCGCGCCGTTCGTGCTGTCCAGGGCGGTCCTGCCGGGGATGTACGAACGCGGTTGGGGACGGTTCGTGCATGTGTCCTCCGCGCACGGTCGGCGGGCGAGCCCGTTCAAGGTCGCCTACGTGACGGCCAAACACGGGTTGGAAGGGCTCTCCAAGGTGCTCGCGCTGGAGGGCGCTGAGCGTGGCGTCACCAGCAATTGCATCAATCCCGGGTACGTGCGCACCCCGCTGGTCGAGGCGCAGATCGCCGATCAGGCTGTGGCGCATGGATTGTCGGAGGACGAGGTGCTCGCCAAGGTGATTCTGGCGTCGTCCCCGGTGAAGCGGCTGATCGATCCGTCCGAGGTCGCCAACGCGGCCGTGTACCTGTGCTCGCCGGGGAGCGATTCGATCACCGGATCGGACCTGGTGCTCGACGGCGGATGGGGCGCTCGCTGATCGCCGGCACGGCCCTGCGGACCGACGACACCAAACAACGGCTCGCGACGACGACCCCGAGCGGCACCCCGATGACGCCGGCCACCGGGGGAGTCGGGGTGGACGCCGGTGGCAGCATGGTGCCCATGGGGATGGCGGCGGGGGTGTGTCACCTGCTCGACCTGCTGGCCAGGGACGCCTCCACGGTCGAGTTCGAGCGCCCGGTGGTCGAGGCCCGCACGGCGGGGCTGCCGGCCGCCGACATCGAGGAACTGGAGCGGGCCAAACGGGTGGCGCTCGGCATCCGTGATCAACTCGACGCACATCGCCGGCGGGAGGCCGAACTCGCCGCACTGTTCCAGACCGCGTCCGATCTCGCCGCCCTGACCAGCGTCGATGACGTGCTGGCGGCCATCGTCCGGCGCGCCCGCGCGTTGCTGGGCAGGGACATCGCCTATCTCTGCCTGAACGACGACGAGCGCGGCGACACCTACATGCGGATCACCGACGGGTCGGTCTCCGCCGAATTCCAGGCAGTGCGGCTGCCGCTGGGCGCCGGACTCGGTGGCCTGGTGGCTCAGCAGGGCGTGCCGATCGACTCCGCCGACTATTTCCATGACGACCGGTTCCGGCATACCACGACGATCGACTCCGCCGTGCACGCAGAAGGTCTCGTGTCGATCCTCGGCGTTCCGCTGAAGCGCGGCGCACAGGTGATCGGCGTGCTGTTCGCGGCCGACCGGCGGCGGCGTGCGTTTTCCCGGGACGAGGTCGCGCTGCTGTCCTCGCTGGCCGCGCACGCCGCGGTCGCCCTGGACAACGCCCGACTGCTCGCCGAGACCAGGGCGGCGCTGATCGGCCTCGAGCAGGCCAACGCCGCACTGCGCGACCAGAGCCGGGACACCGAGCGGGCGGTCCTCGCGCACGACCGGCTGGCCGAGTTGATCCTGCGCGGCGGCGGGGTGGCCGACGTCGCCGCGGAATTGGCGGCCGTACTCGGTGGATCGGTGGACCTGCAGACGCCGGCCCAGTTCGGTGAACCCGTCGGACCCGGCCAATCCGCGGTGCCGGTCGTCGCCGGGTCCCAGGTGCTGGGGCGTCTCGTCCTGACCCGGGAGGGCAGGCCTCGACCCGCGGATCTGCGGGTGCTGGAACGCGGCGCCGTGGTCACCGCCCTGCTGCTGCTGTTCAACCGGCATCTGGCGGAGGTCGCGAACCGTGGACGGCGTGACCTGCTGGAGGACCTGCTCGCCGGTTCGGTCGCCGACGAGGACGAGATCGCCGCCAGGGCAGCGGATCTGGATGCCGAGCTGGGCGGCGATCTGATCATCGTGGTGTGTGCGCTGCCCCGGCACAGGGTCGACGCCGAGCAGGCGGCCTCCTTCTATGCCGGCCAGCGGCGCGGGCTGTGGGCCAGGGTGGACGGGCACCTCGTGCTCCTGGTCCCCGGCAGCGACGCCGGTGCGGCCGCCCGGGATGCCGCTGCGGGACTCGGCAGGGTGCTCGGCGGCCCGGTGACCGCCGCCGCCCACGCGGTCGCCGGGTCGGTGACGCTGGACGCCGCGTCGACGACCCACCGGCTCGCGGCGGCGCACCGCACCGCCAAGGACTGCATGACGGCCATGCTCGCCCTCGGTCGCGACGGGCAGGGCGCCACCTTGGCCGAACTCGGCTTCGTCGGTGTGCTGCTGTCCGGTGGCGACAGCGGGGAACGGTTCGTGCAGGAAACCCTCGGCCCGGTGCTCGACTACGACGCCGGCCGCGGAACCGATCTGGCGGCCACCCTGGCGGCCTGGTTCGATCAGGGCGGTCACCTCGGGCGCACCGCCGGCATCCTGCACCTGCACCCGAACACGGTGGGGCAGCGGCTTTCCCGCATCGGCACCCTGCTCGGCGCGGACTGGTCCGAGCCGGACAGGGCGTTGCAGATCCAACTGGCGTTGCAGTTGCGCGCGGTGCTGATCGGCGGCGGGGTACGACCCGTCGCGGTGGCGCCGGGCTGACAGCTTCCTGCGCAATCAGGGCCGCCAGATCAATACCGCTGGATCAACACCGTCCGGATCAATGCAGCACCAATACCGCCGGGATCAGTACGGGGTGGGGATGTGCCGCAGCGACAGCTTGGGATCCCGGTAGTCGCCGGCCTTCTGCCGCTTGGGGAGTTCGACCTTCGTCTTGGGGAGTGGCTCGTACGGCACCTGGCTCAGCAGGTGGCTGATGATGTTCAACCGGCCCCGCTTCTTGTCGTCGGTGTGCGCGATGAACCATGGCGCCCAAGCGGTATCGGTGGCCTTGAACATGTCGTCCCGAGCGCGGGCGTAGTCGTACCAGCGGCTGTACGACTTCAGGTCGAGGTCGGAGAGCTTCCAGATCTTGCGGGGGTCGTCGATCCGGCTCTCCAGCCGCTTGGTCTGCTCGTCTGGCCCGACCTCGAGCCAGTACTTCAGCAGGATGATGCCGGAATCGACCATGGCCTTCTCCACCCCCGGCGTCAGCGCCAGGAACTGGGTGACCTGTTCGGGAGTGGCAAAGCCCATCACCCGTTCCACCCCGGCGCGGTTGTACCAGCTGCGATCGAAGATGGCCACCTCGCCGGCCGCGGGGAGGTGCGGCAGGTATCGCTGGACGTACATCTGGGACTGCTCGCGCGGGGTGGGCGCGGACAGCGCGACGACGTGGAACACCCGGGGGCTGACCCGCTCCACGATCCGCTTGATCGTGCCGCCCTTCCCGGCGGTGTCCCGTCCCTCGAAAACGATGACGATCTTCGCCCCGGAGGCTTTCACCCATTCCTGCATGGCGACCAACTCGCCCTGCAGCTTTGCCAGTTCCGCCTCGTACTCCCTGCGGCCCAGCTTGCCGCCGGTCTCTTCGGTCTTCTTCTTTGCGGTTTTGTTGGCGTTCTTGTTCTTGCTCATGGGCTCATCTCCGTCGATCGGCCACTTCAGCGCAGCGGCGCCCCCGTACTGATCATGGGACGCGCCCGGCTCGGGCGCACCCCGAACGACCCTAACCCTCCCAGTAGCCGTTGCGGATCGCCCGGCGGGTCGGTCAGCCGGGTCAAGCGTGGCCTTGCCCGCCGCGCACCAGCCACCAGAAGCCGCCGACCGTCACCAGGAACCCGGTCACGCTCAGGATCACGCCGACAACCAGGAACGACTCAGCGGCGATCGCGCCGACCACCAGCAGGACCAGACCGAACAGGATGGTCGCGGCCGGCGCCATGACCCGGCGGCGCCGGGCGTGCCCGAAGTCCACCGCGGAGGCGAAGTTGGGGTCGTCGTCGCGGAGTGCACGCTCGATCTCGTCGAGCTGGCGCTGTTCATCGTTGGACAACATGGTGGGCTACTCCCGAAAAGCGTTCACCTGGCGGGGCTGGGTTGCGGCGTCGTGGCGTGTGCGGTGACCGACCCCGGTCCTCCATCTCAACGGTCGGGGTGCCGCCGCGCATCGTCCCTTCCGAGTGAATCATCGGCCGGTTCCGAGGTGCCGGCGCCGGTGAACCCCTTGGCCCGTTGGATCGCCTTGATGCTTCCGGTGAAAAGGCCCTGGCTGTGTGTCGATTCGGACTCGCTCTCCCCGGCTGAACGGCGGGCCCGGGGCCGCGACACCGGCAACGTGTCGTCGGCCGGCCCGACCCCCCCGGCCTGCGCCGGGATGCTCGGTACCAGATTCTCCACCCGGATCCGGGGGAGCCCCTCGGGGTGTTCGCGCTGCAGGTAGCCGACCAGCGCCTCCCGCACCTCGCAACGCAGGTCGAACACGGTCGGCCCGTCGACCCCGGAAACCAGCACCCGCACCCGGACGACACTGCCGACCGCATCGGTGACCTGCAGGATGCCGACCCGCTCGTCCCAGATCTCGGAGGCCTGCAGTGCCCGGTCCAGTTCGACCCGCAACTCGTCGAGCGGCACCCGCCAGTCGACGTCCAACTCGACGACGCCCAGCACTTCGGATTCCTTCCGCGTCCAGTTCTGGAACGGGGTGGAGGTGAAGTAGGTGGAGGGCATGATGAGCCGGCGGTCGTCCCAGATGTGCACCACCACGTAGGTCAGGGTGATCTCCTCGATGCGTCCCCATTCGCCCTCCACCACGACCACGTCGTCGACCCGGATGGCGTCGGTGAACGCGAGTTGCAGGCCGGCGAACAGATTCGACAGGGAGGACTGGGCGGCAAGGCCGGCGACGATGCCGATGACCCCGGCGGAGGCCAGGATCGTCGCGCCGGCCTCCTTGGCGCCGGGCAGGGTGAGCAGCATGGTGGCGATCACCAGCGTGACGATCGCGGCCACCGCCAGCCGGCGCAGCAGGGTCACCTGGGTCCGGACCCGCCTGGCCTTGCGGTTGTCGGCGACGTCGATCCGGAACCTGGCCAGCGTCAGGTCCTCCAGTACGAACGCCAGCACGGCCAGCAGCCACCCGCAGACCGCAACGATCGCCAATTGCACGATGGTGACCAGGGTGTCCTGCCAGCCGCCGAGCACCGTGGTGGACGCGATGACCTGACGGATGGCGATGAGGATCAACAGGAACCGGAACGGCATCCGGCCGCGCCGGGAAGCCTCCGCCACCATCGGCCACCGCCGCCCCAGCCGGCGGAAGATCGCGCCGAGCAGCACTGCCAGGATCAGCGCGCCGACGGCGGCGACGACGAGCGTCAGGGCCAGCCACGCGAGGGGCGCGTCGCCAGAATCGGTCGGTAAGTCAGCCAGATACATGCGGTCAAGGTTCCCCCATGCCACCCGCCCGCACCCCCGCTGTGGCGCGGATCAACATCGACCACGCGCATCAACGTCGCGGTGGTGGGGCTGGTGTGACACGAGTCAACCAGTTGATCCGCGCGATTCCCGGGGTGCGGCTTCCCGGGGTGCGGCCGACGGTCGTGGCGCGCGCCTGCGCCGCCACCACAGCGCAACCCGGCCGCCGATCGCGGTGATGCCGCCCGGCGCGAAGTAGACCACCAGGATGAACAGCGATCCCAGCACGAACAGCGGCTGGCTCAGCGGCACCCGGAGCACGGCGGGCAGGTCGGCGATGGCGGGGGAGGTGGACAGTTCCTGCAACCGGTTGTCCAGCAGCACGTACACCGCGCCACCGATGATCGCCCCCCAGCGGGAGCCGGCACCGCCGAGCACCACCATCACCAGCAGGGACAGGGTCAGCTCTGTGGACAGCAGGTGCGGGTTCGCGCCGCCCGTGATGATCAGCTGGACGAACCCGCCCAGCGTGCCAAGGAAACCACCGACCACCACCGCGGTCAGTTTCGTCCGGTACCCGGACAGGCCGAGAACCTCCACCCGGTCTTCGTTCTCCCGAACCGCGGCCCAGGCGTGCCCTGTCCTGGCCGTGGTCAGCCACTCCACCACGAGCCAGCACACCAGGCAGAACGCCAGCGCCAGCCAATATCGATAGGGCGCGTTGACCACGCCGGAGAAGATCGCCGGCAGGTTCGCCCGGTTGAGCGACAACCCCTCCTCGCCGCCGGTGAGCCCAGCGGGATTGCGGAGTGCGGTGATCGCGACCGCCTGCGCGAACGCCAGGGTCACCATCGCGAAGGCAATCCCCTTGACGCGCAACGACACCGCGCCGACGACGAGCGGAAGCACAAGGCCGACGACGACGACCAGCAGTACCGCGGTCAAGAGCCCAGCCCCGAACTTCCCCAGGGCGATGGCCGCCGAGTAGGCCCCGGCGCCGACGAAAAGCGCGTGACCGAACGACAGCAACCCGGTGCGCCCGAACAGCACGTCGTAGCTCAGCGCGATGCCGCCGGTCACCAGGCAGAGCGCCAACAGTTGCATGGACCCGGGGGAGTTGACCGCGACCCGGGAGCACGCCGGGAACCGAGAACCCCATCCACGGCAGGAAGATCAGCACCGCCAGGACGGCAAGCGGGATCAGCACGGCAAGGACCCGGCCGATGGGTGGGCGCTCCTTGCGCCGCGCCGCGGACGGCGAGACGGTGCGATCCGTCAGCACCTTGGCCAGGCCGGTCACGCCGTCCTCCCCGTCATGCGGTCCTCCCCGTCATGCCGTCCTCCACGTCATGCCGTCCTCCCGGTCAGCCCGCCAGGACGGACCAGCAGCACGGCGGCCAGCAGCAGCACCACCGACACGTCACCGATGCCGGACGAGAGGTAGTAGTTGGCCAGCTGCTGCACCAGACCCACCAGCAGGGCGGCCATCGCCGTGCCGCCGATCGACCCGAACCCGCCGATCACCACGACGATGAAGGCGTAGATCAGCAGCGCCGTGCCCTGGGCGGGTGAGACCGAACCCAGATAGACCGACCCGAGGACACCGCCCAACGCGGCCGCCGCGCCGCCCAGCGCGAACACCAGGGTGAACGTCCGGCGAACGTCGATGCCCAACGCCTGCACCATGGTCCGGTTCTCCACCCCGGCCCGGATGATCAAGCCGATCCGGGTGTACTTCAGCAGGGCGACCAGTCCGACGAGCAGCACCCCGGCAGCCCCGATCAGCAGGAAACGATCATTGGGAATGGCCGCGCCGCCGATGGTCGTGGTGGTCGTTGTCCACGCCGGCCGCGGGAACGGCACCGGGTCGGGTCCCCAGATCCCGGTGAACAACGCCACCGCCACCAGTCCCAATCCGACCGTCACGAGGACCTGCTCGATATGCCGGCGATACAGCGGGCGGATCAGGAAGAATTCCACCGCAGTGCCGATGACGGCCCCCGACCGCCATTCCGATCACCACGGCCAGCGGGAATGCCCAGCCGCCCAGACCCGAGAGATACCCCATCGTAACGAATGCGGCGTACGCACCGGCGGTGAGGAACGCACCGTGCGCGAAATTGAGCACGTGCATCAGCCCGTAGATCAGCGACAGGCCGGACGCCACCAGGAAATACAACGCCCCGAGACCGATTCCGGTGATGAGGATCAGTACCAGTGAACTCATCCGTGCCCCCCGGATTGCGTCGGCACGGACCGACCACGGCCCGGGCGACCTGGACCGGGCGACCTTGGACCGGGCGACCCAGGACCGGGCGACCCACCCGAGGCGAACCGGCCACCCCCAGCAGCGAGTTGACCAGGTCCTCGTCGGCGAGCAACGATGCGGCATCGGACTGATGGACGACCAGACCGTTGTCGATCACCACGGCCCGATCGGCGATCCGCCGGACCAGCGGGAGGTTCTGTTCCACCAGCAGCACGGTGGTCCGCTCCGCCACCCGGGCCAGCACGTCGCCGACCTCGGTGACGAGTTTCGGCGCCAACCCCTTGGTCGGTTCGTCGACCAGCAGCAGCCGGGTCGGTCCCAGCAGCACCCTGGCCAACGCCACCATTTGCTGCTGGCCACCGGACAATGTCCCGGCTCGCTGCCGGCGCCGATCCAGCAATTCCGGGAACAACTCGTGCACGGTGTCGTAGTCGGGCTCGACCTTCGGCACCTCGGCGAGTTTCAGGTTCTCCTCCACGGTCAGCATGGCGAAAACCTCGCGGTCCTCGGGGACGTACCCCACCCCGGACCGGACGATGCGATGCGTCGGCACCCCGTCGATCCGCTTGCCGTCCAACTCGATCGCGCCGGTGGACGGCACCAGCCCGAGAATCGCCTTGAGGGTGGTGGTCTTGCCGACGCCGTTCCGACCGAGTACCGCGGTCACCCCACCGGCCGCGACCGCAAAGTCGATGCCCTGCAGGATGTGTGAGCCGGCAATCCGCACCTGGACGTCGGACAGTCGGAGAATGTCGCGCGGGTGAGAGGTCACAATGCATCGCCCAGGTAGGCGCGTTTGACGGTCTCGTCGGCGGTCACCTCGGTGGGCGAGCCGACGGACAGCAGCCGGCCGTGGTGCAGCACTGCGATCCGGTGCGCCAGGCCCAGCACCACGTGCATGTGGTGTTCGACCATGCAGATGGTGACGCCGTCGGCATTGAGGCCGGCGATCAGCTCGACCAGGCCGGGCACGTCCTCCATGGAAACGCCGGCCATCGGTTCGTCGAGCAGCAGCACCTCAGGGCGCCTCGCCATCGCGACCGCCAGTTCCAGCTTCCGCTTGTCGCCGTGGGACAGCGCCGCGGTCGACGACCGAGCCAGGTGCCGCATGCCGACCCGTTCCAGCAATGCCTGTGCCTGCGCCTCCGAAGCCGCGGACATGGCCCGGCGGAACGGATTCAGCGGGAACGACGATGCGGACTGCAGCGCGAATCCCACGTTCTGCACCGTGGTCAGACCGCCGAACAACGACGAGGTCTGAAAGGTGCGGCCAATTCCGGCCCGGGCACGCAACCGCACCGGTAGCCGCGTCACGTCCCGCCCACCGAAGAGAATCCGACCGCTGGTCGGCCGGGAGACTCCCGAGATCATGTTGACCAGGCTGGATTTCCCGGCACCGTTGGGACCGATCACCGCGAGCAGTTCGCCGCGGGCGATCTCCAGGTTGATGTCGGCGAGAATGACGGCGCCGCCGATGGTCCAGCCCAGGTCCTGTACCGACACCGCCGGACCGCCGTCCCGGGTGATGACGTCACCGGGGGCGGCGACAGGGACGGCGGCAGCACTCGACGCGGGCTCGCTCACTTGAACGGGGTGGCCGGCGGAGCCGTCTCGTCCGGGGAGAGCGCCTTGACCAGTTCCGGGGTCAGCGTGCCGTTGGCATCGACGAGTTTGGCCTGGAACATCGGCTGCAGCAGCGCGTGATCCTCGGCGCGAATCTGCATGGCGCCCTTGGGTCCGTCGAACTGCCAACCCTCCAGTGCCGTGACCATGCCGTCCACGTCATCGGGGGACGACTCCGCCGCATGCGCGACCATCAGCGCGGCGTTGAACCCGTCCGGAGAGAACAGGTCCTGGGTCGCGTTCTTCTTCGCCAGTCCGGCGACCAGGGCCTTTTCCGCCTCGTTCTCGGTGGCGCCGTCGAAATAGTGGGCCAGCAGCGACAGATCGGCCGCGACCGGCGCCAGCGCGGCGTGTGTCGGGGTGATGTCCAAACCGGTGACGACGGTGGACTTGTCGAACGCTCCCTGCTGGCTCAACGCATCCCACATCTGGGTGGCATTGGTCCCGGCCCAGGCGACGAACAGCAGATCGGCGTCGGCATCGGCGGCCTGCTTCGCGAACGGCACCAGATCGGTGGCCGTGGCCGGCACCAGCAACGGGGTGACGGTCGCGCCGCCGGCGCCGAACACCGCGGTCACCGACGCGACGTTGGCCTGGCCGAAGGCGTTGTCCTGCGCGAACACCGTCACCTTCTTGCCCTGCACGTCACCGAGAAACGAGGCGGCGGTCTTGATGTCCTGGTACGACTGCCGTCCCGAGCGGAACGTGTATTTGTTGATCCCGGTCAATCCGTCGGTGGCCGCCGGCCCGGAGATGAACAGCACCTTGTTCTCCGCGGCCAACGGCGCGACCTGCAGGCCGACGCCGGAGGACGCCGAGCCGGCGATGATCGGGTAGCCCTGGCCGATGAAATCGGTCGCCGCCGTCGTGGCCTTCGCCGGGTCGCCCGCGTCATCGGCCGTGTTCACCTCGATCGGCCGGCCGTTGACCGCGCCGGTGCCGCCGGTCGCGTAGTCCAGGCCGACGTTGAAGGCGTCCAGATACATCTGGCCGTACGACTGCAACGGCCCGGACAGCGACGTGACGATCCCGACCTTGATGGGGTCGCCGGACGCGGCAGCGCCCGACGCACCGCTCGTTGCGGCGGTCGAACTGTCGCCGGAGGACGAACCGGGACTGCTGCACGCGGTCAGCATCACCGCCGCCACGGCCAGCGCGGGGACAGCGGTGAGCAATCGGCGGGTCGATCGGTGAGCGACTCATCAGGGGGTCCTCCTCGTCGAGGCGAGCGGCGTGACGCACACCTGGTGCGCTCGGCGCGACCCACAGCCGGGGTCGTTCAGGATGCTACGGGAGGTCTTCGCAGCGACTCATGTGTCGCCAGAACACATTCCGATCCCCTCAAGTGGGCCGTCGAGCCATGCAGGATGTCGGCAGCGGGTCTTCGGCGTCGCAACCCGGCGCGGTCGCTATATAGTCCCTTTGGGACAAAGTCGGACGACCGCCAGGAGATGTCATGTCGAGCAGCAGGGCGTTGACTCCGACGTCGTACGCCGTGCTGGGCCTGCTGGCGATCAAGCCGTGGACCACGTACGAGCTCGCCACCCAGCTGGATCGCACGTTGAGCCGCTTCTGGCCGCGCGCCCGCAGCAAGCTCTACGAGGAACCGAAAAAGCTGGTGGCACAGGGGTTGGCCGTCGCGACGCCCGGCGCCCACGGCCGTCGGCCGAGGACCGTGTACTCCATCACGCCACCTGGCCGACGAGCCCTCGGCGTCTGGCTGTCCGCGGACAGCGCCGAGCCGATCTTCGAATCCGAACATGTTCTCAAGGTTTTCTACGCCGAGAATGGTTCTACCGCAGACCTTCTCGCGACGCTCGAGCACCTGCGGGCATGGGTGCACGGTCTGACTATGCGCAATGTCGAGGTCGGCGCGAGTTATGTGGACGGGACCGGCCAGTACCCGGAGCGGCTCGCCGTTCTGGGCCTGACCGGGCGCTTTCTCGACGATTATCTCGAGATGATCGACCGCTGGGCGAGTTGGGCGACGGACGTTGTCGCGAAGTGGCCGCCGGACCCCCGAGATGCGGCGCCCGACATCGCCGCTCTGCAGGCGACCGTCCGCCAGGCAAAGGCGAGGGCGGCGCGCTGGGAGTCGACGCAGGTAACCGGTGCCGGCACGGACGGCGTGTCCGTGCCGGCACCGTGATCCCATCCGCCGGCTCAGGCGTTGGCTATTGCTCTTTCGTCGGTGACGAACGCCCCGCCGTAGTCGCGGGCGAAGGCGGCGAAGGATCGGGCCGCTGTTCCGGTCAGTGCGCGGACCGTGTCGGTCGTGGTGGACTGCGCGCCGTCGCGCAGCGCGTCGAACACCCGCACCACCTGCTCGGCAGCAAACGGTGGGAGGCCGGCGTCGACCAGGGCTGCGCTGGCTGCCGCGGGCGGGATGTCCACGAAACCGACCCGCCGGCCGATCGCCGCCGAGAGGTCCTCGGCGACCCGGTGGTACGTCATCGCCTCCGGTCCGGTCAGCACATACGTCTGCCCGTGGTGACCGTTCTCGGTCAGCACGACAGCTGCGGCCGCCGCGACGTCGCCGGGGTCGATCATCGCGATCCGGGCATCCGCCGCCGGGGCGAACAGCATCCCCTGCTGCCGGACCTGGTCGGCGGCGCCCAGCAGGTTCGTCATCATGAATCCGGGCTGCAGCACCGTCCACGGCGTGCTGGACGTCTGCAGGTGCCGCTCGATCACGGCATGCCAGTGCCAGTACGCGACGGGGGAGTCAACCGCAGCGCCCCGTGCCGAGAGTTTGACAATCTGTTGCGCACCTGACGTTTCGACCGCATCGATCACGGCGCATTCGTAGTCGACCTGCTCCCGGACATTCCCGCAGGCAAGAAAGACCGCGCTCACCCCGTCGAGGGCGGCCCGAAGGGAACCCGGATCGGCAAAATCGCCGGTCACCAACTGCGCACCGGTCGCGGAAATCGCGTTGGCACGATCCGGGTCACGGACCAGGGCGCGGACGTCGATTCGCCGCCCGCGTAGGAGGGAAATCAGCTGGGATCCGACGGTGCCGCTGGCACCGGTGACCAGAATTGTCATTGTTGTGTCGCCTTTCTCAGCATGTGGATGATTCGGAGTGGGCGGGCTGGGCGGCTGCCGGGCCCGGGATGTTGCGGTTGAAGCGGAAAACGTTGGCCGGGTCGTAGGTTTCTTTCAGCCGGGTGAGTCGTTGCCAGTCGGCGGTGGAATAGGCCGCGCGAATCCGCTCGGGAGTGGCGCCGTCCAGGTCAAGGAAATTGATGTACGTGTCCCCGGAGGCCAGCGCGCCGATCCGGTGTCGGATCGTGGCCAGGTGTGCCCGGACGGCGGCCGCGCGCTCCGTGGTGGGCGTGATTCCGATGGCGTTGAGGCTGAAGGCGGCCCGCGTGTGCGCCATCGGGTTCAGGTCGTCGGCCCGGGCACGCAATGCGCCGCCGAGCTGCCGGATCTCCAGCATCACCAGTGGCGACCCGGACTCCGGACCGGCCAGCTCCACGAGTGCGTCGATGACGTCCGGTGTCAGGTCGGCCAACAGCTCCGAGTGGTTGACCGCGCGGAGCGGTTCCACCGGATCCATGCTGATCGCGGCCAGCCCGGCTGCCGGCATCACCGCGAAGGTGTCGACCGCCGCCGGCCCCAACGCGACCCGCGCCGTGTCGATCAACGCCCGGCCGTCGTCGAGATTGCCGCAGTGACAACCGCGCACCGCGACGAGCGACCTGCCCCGCAACGGTTCCGGAATTCCGGGCAACGGCGGGAAGGCGCGGAAGGTGGCCGCCGCGGTGAGCTCGGGCGGCGCCGACCTCGTCCAGCCGGCGAAGAACTCGAGTACATCGCGGGCGCGGTCCAGCGGGTAATAGAGGTTGCCGGCGTAGACATCCCGGACCGGATGCAGTGCGAATTCCAAGGACGTGACGATGCCGAAGTTGCCGGTGCCGCCCTTGAGTCCCCAGAACAGATCCGGGTGGTGGTCCGGATCGGCGGTGACGAGGTCCCCGTCGGCCGTCACGACCTCGGCCCTGGTAACCGAATGAGCGGCCATCCCGTACCGCCGGCCCAGCCAACCGAACCCACCGCCCAGGGTGTAGCCGACGACGCCGACCTTCGCGCTCGATCCGGGAAGGCCCGCCAACCCGTGGACCGACGCGGCGTCGATGACGTCCTCCCACAGCGCGCCGGCATCGACCCGGGCGGTGCGCGCGACGGGGTCGACGTGCACCCCACGCATCCGGGACGTGTTGATCAGCACTCCGCCGTCGCACGGAACTCCTGTCCCGTGTCCGGTCGCCAGCGCACCGACCCCCAGATTCTCCCGGCGGGCAAAGCGCACAGCGGACCGCATGTCCGACGCGTCCTCGGCGAGCACGACCACCGCGGGCCGGTGGACTGCGTTGAGATTCCAAGCCCGGCAAGCCATGTCGTAGCCAGGGTCACCCGGGGCCAGTGCTACTCCGCGCAGCCTGGCTCTCAGCCGCTCCAGCTCGCGCGGAGCCATCCGTGGGGCACAGTAGGTACGTGACGCCGTCATGGCGTCCCTCCTTGCGTCAATGTCAGGTCGCGCTCGGTGCGCTCGGTGCGGTGGAGCAGCGACGGTGGTCGAGGTGCGCGAGCGGGGCGGCGGTCGGTGTGCCGCAGATGCAGCAGCAGCATCAGCGCGCTGGCGCCCAGGTAGAAGGCGTGCAGGAACCAGATGGGCCCGACCGGAAGGCTGTAGACGTACACCGCCTGGATCACGTTCCCGACGTTGGCCAACACCAGACTGGGCCGGCTGTACGAGCCCAGATCCCTGGTGCGCCAGGCACGATGCAGCATCGGGAGGTAGCTCACGACGAACAGCGCGGTGGATGTCAAGCCCGCGAGCAGCGCGAGCTCGTCCATCGTCATGACCGCTTCCCCTTCACCCGCTACACCCGATAGTCCCCTTTGGACTATGAGGAGTATTGGTCCCAAGGGGAGTACGTGTCAACGGCTTTACGAGTGAGCGGTGCGCGCCGCCATTGCCCTGGTCACCGCCGCTGTCGTACCCGTCAGACACACTGTCGGAGTGCAACGGGGACGGGGTGACGGTGGCGTGATGCGACCCGCGCGAGCGACGGGCGACCAGGCAGGGCACGACAGACGGGCCGCTGGGCTGGTCGACGCGTTGATCCGATCGATGCCATGGTGGGCGGTGGCTTCCCGATGACGCTGCACATTCACCGCGCCGAACGCGCGGACACCCTGGCCGCCGCACTGGCCGAGCTGCTGACCGAACCGCTGGACGATGTGTTCGCCGAGGAGGTGGTGGCCGTCCCGGCCCGCGGCATTGAACGGTGGCTCACCCAGCGGATGTCCCACCACCTCGGGGCTCGAGCAGGCCGGCACGACGGCATCTGCGCCGCTGTCCGGTTTCCGTCGCCGACCAGGCTGCTGGCGGAGGCGGCGAGCGCCGTCGACGGCGCACCGGAGCACGACCCATGGGCCCCGGACGCCGCCGCGTGGCCGTTGCTGGAGGTCATCGACGGCTCCGCGACCGAACCGTGGTGCCGCTCGCTGGCCGCTCACCTCGGGTATCTGGATGACGTCCCGGATGCCGCGCACCGACGCGGCCGCCGGTACGCGGTGGCCCGGCGGCTGGCCGGACTGTTCGACGCCTACGCCACGCACCGTCCGGACATGCTGACCGCGTGGGCGGGGGGTCGCGACGAGGACGGCTGGGGTGATCCGGTTCCGGGCGACGTCGGCTGGCAGCCCGAGTTGTGGCGCCGGCTGCGTGAGCGGATCGGCGGGATGGACCCCGTCGAGCGGCTCGCCGCCGTCATCGACGACCTCCGCGTCGATCCGGCGAAAACCCCACTGCCGGAGAGGCTCTCGCTGTTCGGGCCGACCGCGCTGCCGGCCCGGCAATTCCGGATGCTGACCGCGCTGGCCGAACACCGGGAGGTCCATCTCTGGCTCCCGCATCCCTCGCCGGCACTGTGGGCGACGCTGGCCGGCGACCGGAGCCCGCGGGGTCCGGTGCGCCGGCGGGACGATCCCAGCGCCGCGGCAGCGAAGCACCCACTGCTGTCCTCGCTGGGCCGGGATGCCAGGGAGATTCAGACCACGCTGTCCCGGGCGCCTCACACCGACATTCATCATCCGGCGGAGCAACCCGCCGCGACCCTGCTCGCGACCCTGCAACGGACCATCGCGGACAACGAAAGGCTCAGCCGGCCAACGCATCTTCTGCAAGACGCCGACCGCAGCATCCAGGTGCACGCCTGCCATGGGCCGACCCGTCAGGTCGACGTGCTCCGGGATGTGCTGGTGGGACTGCTCGCCGACGACCCGACCCTGCAGCCGAGCGACATCCTGGTGATGTGCCCGGACATCGAGGCCTACGCCCCACTGGTGCAGGGTGGTTTCGGCCTCGCCGACGTCGTCGACGGCGGGCACCCGGCGCACGGCCTCCGGGTGCGGCTGGCGGACCGGGCACTGACCCAGACCAACCCGCTGCTGGCCACCGTCGATCGGCTGCTCGATCTCGCCGATGGCAGGGTGACCGCCTCCCAGGTGCTGGATCTGGCCGCCTGGCCGCCGGTGCGCCGCCGGTTCGGGTTCGACGACGACGAGCTGGAGCAGCTGGCCGCGTGGGCCGTCGCTTCCGGTACCCGATGGGGGCTCGATGCCCAGCACCGCAAGGTTTTCGGTTTGCAGGACTTTCCGCAGAACACGTGGCGCGCCGGGCTCGATCGGGTGCTGCTGGGCGTCGCGATGGCCGAAGAGGACAACAACCGGCTGGGCGTGGCGTTGCCGCTCGACGACGTGGGCAGTTCGGACGTCGACCTGGCCGGACGGCTGGCCGAGCTGCTGGCCAGGGTGACGGACGCGCTGGACGCGCTCACCGGCGATCACCCGATCGACGAGTGGCTGGCCGCGCTGGTCCGGTCCGTCGACAGCCTGACCAGGGTGCGGGGCACCGACAGTTGGCAGTCCGCGGAGCTGCGCCGGGAACTTGCCGGCGTCGAGCAGAACGCCACCGAGGCGGGTGCGGCGGGTACCCGGCTGAGCCGGTCGGACATCCGGGCGCTGCTGGCCGGGCGGCTGGCCGGGCGGCCGACCAGGGCGAACTTCCGGACCGGCACCCTGACTGTCTGCACGATGGTCCCGATGCGCTCGGTGCCGCACCGGGTGGTCTGCCTGCTCGGGCTCGACGACGGGGTGTTCCCACGCGCCGCGCGGGAGGACGGCGACAACATCCTTTCCCGGGAACCCGCTGTGGGAGAACGTGATCCGCGCTCCGAGGACCGGCAGCTCATGCTGGACGCGTTGATGGCGGCCACCGAGAAGATCATCATCACCTACACCGGCGCCGACGAGCGCACCGGCGCGCGCCGACCGCCGGCCGTGCCGCTCGGCGAGCTGCTGGACGCCGTGGACGACACCGCCAGCACCGTCACCGGCGCGAAGGCCAGGGCCAGCGTGGTGGTGCACCACCCGCTGCAGCCGTTCGACCCGCGTACCGTCACCCCCGGCGAGCTCGGCAGGCCGGGGCCCTTCACCTTCGACCCGTCCGCATTGGCCGGCGCCCGCGCCGCCGCCGGTCCGCGAGTACCCGTCCCGGCGTTCCTGCCGTCACGGCTGCCGGCGCCGCCGGTGGGCGACATCGACCTGGCCGAGCTGAGCGCGCTGCTGACCCATCCAGCGAAGGGTTTCCTGAAGCAACGGCTCGATGTTGCGGTTCGGTTCGAGCAGGACGAGCCGTCCGATTCGTTGCCGGTCGAACTGAATGCACTGGAGCAATGGAGCATCGGTGACCGGTTGCTCCGGGACCGGCTGGCCGGGATGACCGAGGACGACTGCCGGCAGGCGGAATGGCGCCGTGGCGTGCTGCCGCCCGGCCCGCTGGGCGCCCGCACCCTGGAGGATGTGCTGTACGACGTCCGTCCGCTGGTCGAGCGGACGGCGGCGCTGCGCGCGCAGGCCCGCCGCACGGTCGACGTCGCGGTCCAGCTCCCCGACGGGCGGCAGCTGCGCGGCACCGTGCCCGGTCTGCACGACACCTGCCTGGTCACCGTGACGTACAGCAAACTCGGGCCCGCGGTGCGGCTGCGAGCCTGGATCGCGATGCTGGCGCTCACCGCCGCGCATCCCGAGACGCTCTGGGGGGCAGCCAGTGTCGGTCGCGGCGATCCGGGGCAACCGATGGGAGCCACGGTGCAGCCGCTGGAGCAGCAGCTCGCGAACGAGGTTATCGGTGAGTTGGTCGCGCTGTACGACCGCGGCCTGCGGGAGCCACTGCCGCTGCCGGTGAAGAGCGCTGCCGCCTACGCCGAGACACGTTTCAAGCGGATCGAGGTCGCCGAGGCCGAGCGGCGGGCAGGGCAGAAGTGGACCACCGGGTCATTTCCCGGCGAGGTCGAGGACCTTGCCCACATCCAGGTCTGGGGGCGGAACACGCCTTTCGAGGTGCTGCACAAGGCGCCCGCTGAAGACAGCGGCGGCGAGCCGCACCTGTTCGGTGAGCTGGCCGTCGGGTTGTGGTTCCCGTTGCTGGAACACGAACAGCGAGCGGTGCTGTGAGCGCCCTCGACGAGGGACAGCCCTTCGACCAGCGCAAGCCCTTCGACATCCGGGGGCCGCTGCCCACCGGCACCACCGTGTTGGAGGCGAGCGCCGGGACGGGGAAGACCCATGCCATCGGCGCCCTGGTCACCCGTTACGTTGCGGAGGGCCAATCCACCCTCGACGAGCTGCTGGTGATCACCTTCGGCCGGGCCGCGAGCCAGGAACTGCGGGAACGGGTCCGCGGCCATCTCGTCGAGGCCGAACGGATGCTGGCGGATCCGGCGGCTGCCCGCTCGTCGAGCGACGAGCTGTATTCGTTGCTGGCCGGGGTTCCCGACGAGGAGGTGCTGGCCCGCCGGGAGCGACTGCGCACAGCGTTGGCCGGGTTCGACGCGGCCACCATCGTCACCACTCACCAGTTCTGCCAATACGTGCTGACCGGGCTGGGTATCGCCGGTGACGGCGACGCCGACGTCGAGCTGGTGGAGAGCCTGGACGATCTGGTTGTCGAGGTGGTGGACGACCTGTACGTCCGCGCGTTCGCCGGAGCCCGTTCCGGGGAGCCGATTTTCGATCGGGACACCGCGTTGGCACTGGCCCGCAAGGTGATCGATGATCCGCAGGCCCTGCTCGTGCCGGTCGGCGAGGAAGCCGGCACCCCCGCCGCCAGGCGGGTGGCGTTCGGCGCCGCGGTGCGGGCCGAGGTGGACCGGCGCAAACGGCAGCGCCGCATTCTCGGCTACGACGATCTGTTGACCCGGCTGGCCACCGCGCTCGAGCCGGTGGATGCCGCCGCTCGCGAGCGGATGCGGGCCAGGTGGTCGATCGTGCTGGTCGACGAATTCCAGGACACCGACCCGGTGCAGTGGCAGATCCTGGAGCGCGCGTTCGCCGGGCACGCAACGGTGGTCCTGGTCGGCGACCCGAAACAGTCGATCTACGCTTTTCGTGGCGGCGACATCGACACCTATCTCGCGGCGGCGCAGACCGCTCTGGTGCAGCCCACCCTGGTCCGCAATTGGCGCGCGGACGCGCCGCTGGTCGCCGCCCTCCAGGTGTTGTTCGGTGAGATGGCGCTGGGCGGCCCGGACATCCGGGTGCGCCCGGTTTCCGCGGTGACCGAGAAATCCCGGTTGGTCGGGTCCCCGTCGAGTGCTCCGCTGCGGCTGCGGGTGGTGCGGCGCGCCGAGTTCGACATCGGCCGGAACGGCAAGATCCCGATCGATCGGGTGCGCAGGTTCGTCGCCCGCGACCTGACTGCGGACCTCGCCGCCCTGCTGAGTTCCGGAGCGACCTTCGACGGCCGCCCGATCGCGGCGGGCGACGTCGCGGTGATCGTCGGGACCCACCAGCAGGCAAACCTGGTTCAGCGAGAACCTCACGGCCGCGGGTATCCCGGCGGTGGTCGCCGGAACCGTCAGCGTGTTCCACACCAGGGCCGGTGACGACTGGCTGGTGTTGCTGGAGGCGCTGGAACAGCCGCACCGTTCCGGCCGGGTCCGCGCGGCGTCGCTGACCCCGTTCGTCGGCAGGACCGCGGCGGAGCTGGCCGCCGGCGGCGAGCGGCTGACCGACGAGCTCAGTGCGTTGTTCAGCCGGTGGGCGGCCGTTCTTGCCGAGCGCGGGGTGGCCGCTTTGCTCGAGGTGGCCACCACCGAAAGGGACCTGCCGGCCAGGGTGCTGGCTCAGGTGGACGGGGAACGGCAACTGACCGATCTCCGGCATGTCGGCCAGGCGCTGTACGCGGCGGCGCTGGAAGAGGGTCTCGGGCTGACCGCGCTCACCGAGTGGTTGCGCCGCAGGCGGGCCGACACTGCTGTCGAGATCGCCACCGACCGGATCCGCCGGCTCGACACCGACGCCGCCGCAACGCAAGTGGTCACCCTGCATGCCAGCAAGGGGCTGCAGTACCCGGTGGTGTACCTGCCCTTCGCGTTCGACCGTTTCGTTCGTACGCCGGACACCTTGCTGCTGCACATGAATGGGCAACGGGTACTGGACATCGGTGGGCCCGGCACCGCGGGTCGATCGGAGCGGCAGCGGCAGGCGCTGGCGGAGGAAGCCGGTGAGGCGCTGCGGCTGCTGTATGTCGGCCTGACGAGGGCGCAGTCGCAGGTGGTCACCTGGTGGGCGCCGACGAAGAACACCCAGTGCTCTGGCCTGCACCGGGTGCTGTTCGGACGCCGCGACCTCACCGGCGCCGTGCCCGACGATGTCCCGCTGGTTGCCGACGATCTCGCGGCGCGGCAGTTGCGGGAATTGGAGCAGCGGGGCGGCCCCGTGGTGGAGGCTGCAGCAGTGGGTGTGACGCGAGCGCCCGCGCCTCCGGTGGTGCCCGACACCTCTTTCGCGGTGGGGGTTCTCGATCGTCCGGTGGACACCGGGTGGCGCCGGGTGTCGTACTCGTCACTGTCGGCCGCGGGATCAGCGGCGCTCGCGGAGGGGGTGGACGCCGTCGCGAGCGGGGTGGTCGCCGGCGAGGCCGGGGTGGGCAGCGAACCGGAGACCGCTGAGCGCGCGGACGAGGCGATCCCGTTGCTGCACAGCGACTCCGTGGCGGACGAAGCGTTGCTGGCCGTTCCGTCTCCGATGGCCGACCTGCCGGCCGGCACGTCTTTCGGCACCTTGGTGCACGCGGTGCTGGAGACCGCGGACCCGCAGGCACCGGACCTGGCCGCCGAACTCCGTGAGCGGTGCGCCGAGCAACTCGCCCGCCGGGCCGCCCCGCTGACCCCTGACCAACTGGCCCAGGCTCTGCTCCCCGTGCTGCAGTCGCCACTGGGTCCGCTGGCGGAGGGCATCACCCTGCGCGAGATCCCGATCCGGGACCGGTTGGCGGAGTTGGACTTCGAGCTGCCCCTGGCGGATGGCGACGGGACAGGTGGCGACGAGTCCGGTGACGGCACCGACGCCGGCATCACGTTGGGGGAATTGGCACCCGTCCTGCGCCGTCACCTCCGCCCGGACGATCCGCTGGCCGGTTACGCCGATCGGCTCGAATCGCCGGGGTTTTCCTGGTTGCCGCTGCGCGGCTACCTCACCGGCAGCCTGGACGTGGTGCTGCGGCTACCCGGACCGCGCTATCTGGTGGTCGATTACAAGACCAACTGGCTGGGTGAGATCGGCGGTGCCGCCGGACCTGGGTCGCACGGCGCACCGTCATCGTTCCCAGGATCGGCGTCGCCGGCCGGGTCTTCACCGGCGGTCGGCTCGATATCGTCGGTGCAGCAGGGCCTTTCCGCGTGGCACTATCGGCCCGACGCGCTGGACGCGGTGATGGCGGAATCGGACTACCCGTTGCAGGCGCTGCTGTACTGCGTTGCGTTGCATCGGTTCCTGCGCTGGCGCCAGCCTGGGTACGACCCGGCCGTGCACCTCGGCGGGGTGCTGTACCTGTTCGTGCGCGGCATGTGCGGGCCCGAGACGCCGCTGGTCGACGGCCGGCCCTGCGGGGTCTTCGGCTGGCAGCCGCCGGTGGGGCTCGTCACCGGCCTGTCGGACCTCCTCGATGGTGCCGGCGACCCGACGCCCGCACCGCGCCCGCCCGGAGGTGCCCGATGACCAGTGTGCTGCCAGGCAGCGGCCCGCTCACCGATCCGGTGTCCGCCGGGATCCTTGTTCCCGACGACCCTTTCGACACTCGACTGGCGTTACGGGCCACCGGCCTGCTCCGCGAGTTCAACGCTGCGGGGATACTCACCGCCGCCGATGTGCACGTCGCCAGCCGGCTGGCCGAACTCGCGGATGAGCCTGACGAGGCCGTTCAGCTGGCGATCGCCCTCGCGGTGCGCGGGGTTCGCAGCGGGTCGGTGTGCGTCGACCTTTCGCAGATGCGCCAGATCGATCCGACGTTGCCCTGGCCGGAGCCGGAAACCTGGTTGCCTGCGGTGCGGGCGAGTCCGCTGGTCGGGGAGGGGAAGCCGCTCCGCTGCGAGTTCGGATTGCTCTACCTGGACCGGTATCGGCGGCAGGAGGAGCAGGTCAGACGC
Organism: uncultured Actinomycetota bacterium; assembly: GCA_963709895.1. Classification (GTDB taxonomy): domain Bacteria; phylum Actinomycetota; class Actinomycetes; order Mycobacteriales; family Nakamurellaceae; genus Nakamurella. The sequence goes on from CAVPYD010000042.1 coordinate 167,284, forward strand.
GATCTGCTGGCGAGACAGGCCCAGCCGGCTCCCGAGGTCGACCGCCGGGTGCTGGCCGCGGGTCTGGCGCGGTTGTTCCCCAACGCCGACGCCGAGCAACAGCGGTTGGCCGCCGAGGTCGCCGCCACCCAATGGACGACGGTGCTCGGCGGCGGGCCGGGCACCGGGAAGACCACCACCGTCGCGCGGGTGCTGGCATTGCTGTTGGCACAACCGGGCCCGCCGCTGCGGGTTGCCTTGGCCGCGCCGACCGGAAAGGCCGCGGCCCGGTTGCAGTCGGCCGTGCAGGACGAGGCGAGCACCTTCGCCGACCTCGACCGTCACGACCTGCCCACGTTGGCGGCGTCGACGCTGCACCGGCTGCTGGGCTGGGTGCCCGGTGGCGGCAACCGTTTCCGGCACAATCGCGACAACCGGCTGCCGTTCGATGTGGTGGTCATCGACGAAACCTCGATGGTGTCGCTGACGATGATGGCCAGGCTGCTGGAGGCGCTGCGTCCCGATGCCAGGCTGATCCTTGTCGGCGATCCCGATCAGCTGGCTTCGGTGGAGGCGGGCGCAGTACTGGCCGATCTGGTCGCCGGGCTGACCTCGCGCGCCGCCGCCACCGCTGTTGACGACCAGGCATCCGGTTCGGCGGCCGGTCCAGACGGTGGGGCCGAATCGAGACGGTGGGGCCGGTCCAGACGGACCGACCGCCCCGGCCAGCGGGGTGGTGCTGCTGCGCAAGACCTGGAGATTCGGCGGCGCGATCGCCGAACTGGCCGCCGCGGTCCGGGACGGGGACGGGGACGCGGCCATGGCCGTGCTGAACAGCGGGTCCGCCGCGGTGGTCCTGGTCGACGATGCCGATCTGGGCGTCCGCACCGACGTGGTGGAAGCGGCCACCGCGGTGCGTGCGGCGGCGCTGAGCGGAGATGCCAAAGCCGCGCTGGAGAGGATGGAAGTGCACCGGCTGCTCTGCGCGCACCGCACCGGCCCGCGCGGCGTGCTGGACTGGAGCCGGCAGATCGAGATCTGGCTGGCCGACCTGCACGGCGCCGTCCGGCAGGCCGAGTGGTACTCCGGCCGTCCCGTACTGGTGATGAAGAACGATTACGCCATCGGGCTTTTCAACGGCGACACCGGCGTGGCGGTCACCGATCCGGGTGGCGTCCTCTCGGTGGTGTTCAGCCGAGAAGGGAAACTGCTCCGCTATTCACCGCGCCGGCTTGCCGAGGTTCAGACGGTGCACGCGATGACAGTGCACCGGAGCCAGGGCAGCCAATTCGAGCGGGTCACCTTCCTGCTTCCCGAAGTGGAATCCCCGCTGTCGACCCGAGAGTTGCTGTACACGGCGCTCACCCGAGCCGAGGAGTTTGTTCGGCTGGTCGGCACCGAGGCGGAACTGCGCGCGGCGATTTCCCGGCCGGCGGCGCGGGCGAGCGGGCTCCGACTGCGGTTGGCCGAGCGGTAGCGACCCGGCCCGCACGCCGTCCAGACGGTCAACCACTCTGGCCGGACGTGACTTCGCGATCGGGAGACGTCAGCGTGGACCCCACGCGGGAGCGCCGTCCGACGTTCCGGCGGTCCCGATGCCCATCTGCTTGAGCCCGGTGCCGTCCTTGTTGATCACCCAGATCTGCGTGTCGGACGTCCCTGCGGCGTTGTTCCGGTTGCTCTTGAATGCGATCTGGGTGCCGTCGGGGGAGATCGACGGATCCTGGTCATAGGCGGTGCCGTCGGTGATCGGCACCAGACCGGTGCCGTCCGATTGCACGGCGAGCAGCTGCGCGGAACTGCCGCCCACATTCGCGCGGCGGAAGACAATCGTCTTTCCGTCCGGGGCGAACGTGGCATCGGCGTCGTTGGCCCCGCCCGGCTGGGTGATCTGCTTTGGTGTCCCGCTGCCGTCGACCGGCTGGGTGTACAGCGCACCGCCGTTGGCGGCGGGGTCCGCAGATCCCCAGTACAGCAACGTCTTTCCGTCCGGCGAGAACGCGACGTCGTCGATCCGGGTGATCCCGGGGTTCAGCGTGCTGCGCAGGGTGCCGTCGACGTTCACCAGATGCAGTTCGGTTGCGCCGTCCCCGTTGGCGCAGACGAGTGCCAGCTCGCTGGTGTCGACCGGGTTCCAGGCCGGCCGCAGGACCGTGTCGCACCCCGCGGGCGGGGCGGCGAACAGATCCCGGTTGCCGGTGCCGTCCACGGCCATGGTCCGCAGTTGGTTCGACGACCCGGACTGTACGTACACGACGGTCCCACGGTCCGGCGAAAAGATCGGGAACTGCGGCCCCGGCGTGCCGTTGGTCAACTTGTCCCCGACAGCACCGGTGGTGGTGTCGATCTGGTACAGATCAAACGTCCCGTTCTCGATCCGGCTGGCGAGCAGGACTGTGTCGGGCAGCGGCTTTGCGTGCGGCAGGCCGAGCACGGCAACCGGTCCGCCGGACGACGAGGCGGAACTGCTGCTGGTCACCGGGCTGCTGGAGGTGGCGGGAGTACTGCTGCTGGAGGTGCCGCTGGTCGATGCCTCGCTGCTGGCTGACGCCGACGAGCTGATCGCAGCCGGGCTCGAGGACGCGGGGTTGGCGGTGCCCCCGACGCCGGCGCAGCCACTGGCAGCGGCGAGCACCACGACCGCAGCAGTGCACGCTCCGATCAGCGTGAACTGACGGCGCCACCGCTCATTGCCGTCCGGCTGTCTGCCGAGTCCGATGTTGTCGAGCCCTCGTCGCATGACCCACCAATCCCCTGTCCCGACGATCGCTCGTCCTTCGGCCGTCAGCCAGTGAAACGGCCGCCCGCAGTCGTGCGGCTGTGCAGATGTCTGTGCTGATGTTGCTGATTGACGCCACTGCTGATGTCGCTGCCGAGCCCGTTGCCGATCTCGGCCTCACCTGCCGGGCGAAGCGTGTTCGACCATCGTCCGGCGCAGGTCCGGAGTCCATCAACCCTCATGCTGATGCGGTCCTGCCGGTGGAATTTCATTGCCTTGGTCATTGCGCGGCAAGCCAGCGGGCGAACGACGGGTTCGACAGGCATGCGGGCGAACGCTTGCTGCGGACCATCTCGATCGCCTCGCGACTGGGCATGCCGGCCAATGTGAGCGCCCGGCAAACCACCAGACTCGACCGGTTCAGGCCCGCTTGGCAATGCACCAGGGTCGGTGCCCATTGGCGGCTGTCATTCACCCACCGGGCGATGCTGTCGACCTGGTCGAAGGCCTGATCAGTGCTGTCGTACATCCGGATGATCAGCGAGCTGTGCAGATCATGGTGGACGGTGTACTTCTCCCAGGGATACAGGGACACCAAATGCTTGATGAAGGTCGGCAGCACCAAGCCGTCTTCGCAACCGCCCAGCCACAGGTTGGGCGCGATTTCGCTCATGAACGGCACATCGAAGGGCATCAAGCCGTGCGCGGAAACGCCCACCATATGCTGCGTCATCGGATCGAATTCGATATCGATCCTGGTCGGGTCCACTCTCACTGGTCGCCTCCTTCGAATGTCAGGGTAACCGCGGTCGCCCCGACTGCGCCCGGTTCAGCGTGAACTCCTTTGGGCTCCCGGCACGCGACCCACGCGGGCGCCGTCGTCCTTCGTCGATGACCGCTGACGGAACCGCGCGAAACCGCTTGGACCGCTTGGAACCGCTTGGAGGAGTCAGCGCCGGCGGGCGCGTCGGGTCGCGGTGGTGGGCGCGGGCGGGGCGGCAGGTTGCCCATGCGGGACGGATTGACCGTGCGGGACGGATTGGCCGTGCAGCGACGCCCGGTCGACCTCGATGCCGACAACGCGGGCGATGCGGATGAGGGTGCGATCGGAACTCAGCAACGCCGCGCCCGACCGCCAGGCGACCGACGCGACCATGCATTGAACCATTCCCTTGGGGATGATTTCGGCGTGCCTGGACCGTCGGTAGATGCGCATGGCGGCGTCCAGGTCGACGGCGGCATCGAACCGCAGCAGGTCGAACCGCAGCATCAACCGTCGCAGGTCGTCCTCCCGTGGCCCGTGATGCGCTCGGGCCAACACCTCCATCACGACCGGCTCGGTGACGGCGAGCGGCCCGTCCTCCGAGATCAGTCCGGTAAGCCGCTGGTCGACAGCACTCCCGGTGGCCCGGTCGAATTCGACCCAGGCGGACGTGTCGGCGAGGATCACGCCGTCCCGCCAGGATGATCATCGGGATGCGGTACTTCCATCGCATGAGCGCCCCGCATGCCCAGGGCCTCTTCACGGGTCATCGGCTGGCCGGCCAGGTGACGCAGGGCGAGCTCGACGGCCTCGGTTTTTGTCTTCACCCCGTACCGATCCATGATCGCCTGCACATGATCCTCGTCGATCTCGATGTTCGTCCGCACGCGCGCCATCCCAGTAAGCTACCCCGTCTGTGTACGGTTGGTGTACCTCAAGGTTGACGTACCTGTTCCGGTGCCAGCGCCAGTGTGGTCACTGCTGTGGGGTGGGATCGTGCTCAGCCTCGATGCCAATTCCGCGGAGCATCACCCGCCAACCGGTCCGCCTTCGCCGCGTCAGGTCATTTCAGTACCCCGGGAAAACGTCGTTGCGGGCATCAGGTAGTTTCCCACTCAACAGCTTCGGCCGGCCGGTCTCGCCCATTCATCTCGGGCAGATCAAGGACGCCGAGCAGCATCTGATCAATCCGACTCCCGAAATCTAGGGGTACGAAACCGCCCTCATTTGGGCTTCCTCTCGCGCCCGTTCTGTCGGACTCTGCTTACCGAGAGTGGATCGGGGCTCACCCTGTGGTGATCTTCAATGGATCCTTCACCGCACCGGGGACCTCGAACACAACGACGGTCCAATTGTGGACGGGGAATGGTAGGGGGCGATGAACGACGCGGGGTGAGTGCATCGAGAAATGACCTTTACCTACGACCGGAATCCCAAACGACACTGCGCGTCCAGGCTCCCGCAAATTGGTGCGGGGCCGGTCAAACGGGCAGCTCAACGAGGAGGAAATGATGAGAACACGTTCCATGGTGGCGGCCGCGCTCGGCGCGGTGGTGATCGCTGCGTGCACGGCGCTGCCGGCAGCGGCGAAGGATGTTGCCGCCGCCAGCGGCGGCGCAGCTGCGAGTCAGGTGCAATCGGGCGGTGACGACTCCGGCCACGGCCGCGGACGCGGGGGGAGCGGCGGGGGCGGTGGCGGCGGAGGCTCCGAGCCCGGTGATGACGCCACGCCGCCGCATACCGGTGTGGATGATCCGATCGACACGGGTGAGGATGCGGCGCCGCCGCACACGGGTGTGGATGATCCGATCGACACGGGTGAGGATGCGGCGCCGCCGCACACGGGTGTGGATGATCCGATCGACACGGGTGAGGATGCGGCGCCGCCGCACACGGGTGTGGATGATCCGATCGACACGGGTGAGGATGCGGCGCCGCCGCACACGGGTGTGGATGATCCGATCGACACGGGTGAGGATGCGGCGCCGCCGCACACGGGTGTGGATGATCCGATCGACACCGGTGAGGATGCGGCGCCGCCGCACACCGGTGCCGACGATCCCGCACCGGTCGGCTGACCGACCGCTCGCCACATTGCTACCAGAGGGAAGGCCCGGTCTACCGGGCCTTCCCTCGTCGGGCCTTCCCTCGTCGGTCCGGCGCGCCGGCCTGGCGCGCCGATCTCACCGCCGAGAACCGGGCGGCTGCCGCCAGGTCCTACGCTCTCGACAGTCGCTGAGCCCTCAGTCGTGCGTTGGGCGTGAACATGCGCCCTCGACCATCAGCGATACCCGCCTCACTCCCGGTCGAGCACCAACCACAGTCCGACCGCTGGAACCGTGCCGTCGTTGTGATAGCCGTGCGGGGTGCTTGACGCGAAGCTCACTGCGTCCCCCGCCACCAGGGAGTGCTCCTCGAACCCGAGCTTGAGCGTGAGGGCACCTGAGATCAGGTAGCCGAACTCGGCTCCGGAATGGCGCATCAATTCACCGTTGCTGGAGGAGGTCCCACCGGGCTGGTACGTCACGAGCAGGAAGTCCACGTGCGTGCCTGGCACCTGTCCGAGTCGCTCCCAAGTGACCCCTGAGTCGAGGATGATCATCTCCCGCTCGGCAGGAATCACCACCGGGCCCACCATCCGCTCGCGATCCGGGCCGGTGATGGTCCGTCCACCGTGCGCGGCCGACATCGTCGTTGTGCCAGCTACTTTCTGTCCCGCCGCGGTGAGCAGGGCTGTCATACCGGCCGCCACGCTCGGGCCGGCCTGTGGGTCCTCGGCGTCGCCCGTTGCGACAGCGGCAAGCGAGAATTCGGAACCGTCGATCTCAGGGGCAGACGTCAACTCGGCACCGACCTCGGAATCCAGCAGGTCGGCGATGGTGATGCCGAGGACGGTCGTGATCGCATACAGGGTGCTCACCGAGGGCCGACTCTTGTTGGTCTCGATCTGCGAGACGAGGCTCGGCGAAACGCCCGCCTCGCGGGCAAGGCCGCGCACACTCAGCCCGTGACGCAGGCGTTCGCTGCGGATGCGGTCACCGATGGCGGAGATCCCGGTTGGGTTCACCTGGCCCCTTCCCCGACCACCGATCACGGTGCGCAGCGGATCGCGTCGCCCTGTGAAGGGGCAAAGTCTACGTTGCCGAAGCGGGCCGCGTCACCTACGCTGAACACCGCCGTGCAGTGAGGTTGAACACCTTCTCAGTTCGGCTAGGTCGTTGACCAACGCTCGCCGGCACCATCCGCATCCCAACGGAGGGAAGTGGTTCACCCGATGGCGATCCGCACCTACGGGCCGAACGCCGTTGACTGGGAGCAGCGGATCGATCTCGACCGGCTGCGGACGGAGCGGTTGGCGCGCCTGCGGGAGGAATTGGAGCAATCTGACCTCGGCGCCCTGCTCACCTTCGATTTCTCCAACATTCGGTACATGACGTCCACCCATATCGGCACCTGGGCCATGGACAAGTTGATCAGGTTCGCACTGCTTCCCAGGGGCGGTGAGCCGGTGATCTGGGACTTCGGCTCCGCTGCCCGCCATCACCAGCTGTTCGACCCATGGCTGGACGGCACCAAGCGAGCGCGGGCCGGGGTGTCCACCCTTCGCGGTGCGTTCAATCCCGCAGCAGGCATCGCGGAGGATGTGGCCGACAAGATCGCCACCGAACTTTCCGCGCACGGCCTGCAGCACGAACCAGTCGGCGTCGACCTGATCGAAATGCCTGTCCTGCAAGCGCTCCGTGACAAGGGCCTGGAGGTGGTGGACGGCCAGCAGGTGTTCCTGTCGGCCCGCCGGATCAAGACGGCTGACGAGATCGCGCTACTCACCCAGGCCTGTTCGATGGTCGACGCGGCCTACGAGAATCTCTATGAGTTCCTCCGCCCGGGAGTCCGGGAGAACGAATGTGTCGGCCTCGTCGCGAAGACGCTGTACGACCTCGGCAGCGAATTCGTCGAGGGCGTCAATGCCATCTCCGGCGAACGCTGCTCACCCCACCCGCACGTTTTCAGTGATCGGATCATCCGTCCCGGCGATCCGGCGTTCTTCGACATCCTGCACAGCCACCTGGGGTACCGGACGTGCTACTACCGCTGCTTCGCGGTCGGTAGCGCATCGCCGGGAATGCGGGATGCCTACGTTCGCTGCCGGGAGTACATGGACCAGGCCATCGCACTGGTGAGGCCCGGGGCAACCACCGCCGACATCGTGGCGGTCTGGCCCCGGGCCGAGGAGTTCGGCTTTCCCGACGAGCAGGCCGCCTTCGCGCTGCAGTACGGCCATGGGGTGGGTCTTTCCATTTGGGAGAAACCGATCTTCTCCCGGCTGGTGTCGCTGGATCACCCTGAGATCCTTGAGGAGGGAATGGTTTTCGCGCTCGAGACTTACTGGCCTGCGGGGGACGGTTGGTCGGCGGCCCGCATCGAGGAAGAGGTGGTGGTGACGGCCACCGGTTGCGAGGTCATCACGAAATTCCCCGCCGAGGAATTGCTGGTTGCCGGCAAGCGCTACTGGACCGCCACCGGCCCGCTGCCCACCCTGCGCGAGTCGCAATCGCACCTGAACACCGCGCCCGCCAGATCGTCGTTCGCTGACGGCCCGGCATCGAACGGCGGGCCCACGCCGGCCGCGGCGACGACCGGGACCGCTGCGACGCCCGGGACCAGCCGGAAGAACGGGGGATCGCCGGATGACTGACCTCGATGCCCGCACGGCAACCTACGGCGCGGAGCCGGCGCTGCCGGCGACGACCGCGACCGAATTGCTCGCCCTCTACGAACAGATGGCGCTGATCCGCCGGACCGAGAAGGCGGCGTACGACCTGTTCATGATCGGTCTCGTCAAGGGCACCACCCACCTGGCGGCCGGCCACGAGGCGGTCGCGGTGGGCGCCAGCGCGGCCCTCCGTCCGGACGACTATGTCTTCGCCACCTACCGCGGCCATCACCATGCAATGGCCCGGGGTGCCACCGCCGAGGAATGCCTCGCGGAACTGATGAGCAAGTCGACCGGGCTGTGTCGGGCCAAGGGTGGCTCGATGCACCTCACCAAGGCGTCCGCCGGAATGCTCGGCTCCTACGCGATTGTCGGGTCGCACCTGCCGATGGCCGTCGGCGCCGGCTGGTCGGCCGCGCTGCGCGGCACCGGCCAGATCGCCGTGGCCTTCTTCGGCGACGGCGCCACCAACATCGGCGCGTTCCACGAGGCACTGAACCTGGCGGCGGTGTGGTCGGTGCCGGTGGTGTTCGTCTGTGAGAACAACCTCTATATGGAGTACACCCCGATCGCCTCGGTCACCGCGGTGCCCAATCCGGCCGCCGACCGCGCGCCAGCGTACCGGATACCGGCCGAGATCGTCGACGGCAACGATGTTCTCGCCGTCAAGCTGGCGATGACGACGGCGGTGGAGCGGGCCCGCGGCGGCGGGGGTCCGACGATCATCGAGGCGCAGACCTACCGGCACTACGGCCACAGCCGATCCGACCCCGGCAAGTACCGGCCCAGCGACGAGGTCGAGAAGTGGCTCGCCCACGACCCGCTGGTCCTCGCCCGCGGCCGGCTCGTCGAGATGGGTGTGCCGACGACGGAGATCGATGCGGCCGACGCCCACGCCGATCGCGTTGTCTCCGCGGCGATCGAGGCGGCCAAGGCCGCACCGCCGGCGGACCCGGCACAGGCGCTGACCGATGTGTGGGCAGACGGAGGTGCCGCATGGCGGACGTAGCGGCCCCCAGCGTGATCACCTATCGGGAGGCGGTCGCCGAAGGGATCGCCAGGCAGATGCGCCGGGATTCCACCGTGGTGTGCCTCGGCGAGGACATCGGCGCTGCGGGCGGCGTTTTCAAGACGACCGTCGGGTTGTTCGACGAATTCGGTCCGACCCGGATCTGGGATACGCCGATATCGGAGCAGGCCATCGTCGGAGCGGCGATGGGTGCGGCGATGACCGGGATGCGGCCCGTCGCCGAGATCATGTTCTCCGATTTCCTGGCGTGCTGCTGGGATTACCTGGCGAACGAGATCCCGAAGGTGCGGTACATGACCGGTGGCCAGGTGACGGTTCCGCTGGTGATCCGCACGGCCAACGGCGGCGGCCTCGGGTTCGGCGCACAGCATTCCCAGGCCGTGGAGAACTGGGCGCTCACCGTGCCCGGATTGAAGATCGTCGCACCGTCCACACCCGCCGACGTGGTGGGCCTGATGGCAGCCGCGATCCAGAGTGACGACCCGGTGGTGTTTTTCGAGCACAAGGGGCTGTTCGCCAGCAAGGGGCCGGCCGCGCCGCCGGATCACATCGTCCCGTTGGGCACGGCGTCGATCGTCCGCCCCGGCAAAGACGTCACCGTGGTCGCCCTGGCGTCGACGGTGCCGATGGCGCTGTCGGCCGCGGAACGACTGTCCCAGGAGGGCATCGATGCCGAAGTCGTCGACCTGCGCTGCCTGATCCCGATGGACATCCGCACCGTGCTCGATTCCCTGCAACGCACCACGCGATTGGTGGTCGTCGAGGAGAATCCCTACCAGGGCGGGTGGGGCGCGACGGTGGTGTCGATCGTCGCCGACGAGGGTTTCGAGATGCTCGACGCACCGATCCGTCGGGTTGCCGCGGAATGCGTTCCGCTGCCGTTCGCCGATGCCCTCGAGGACGAAGTCATTCCCACCGTCGACAAGGTCGTCGACGCCGTTCGCCGAACGTGCGCCTACTGAAAGAACCGGATCCACCGCAGTCACGAGCGCGGTTCATCGGCCGCCTCGCACCACCACGAGCCTGGCAAAGGAGCCGCGCCACATGGGTAACAAGACGCTCATCCGAGGGGGAACCGTCCTGAGCATGGACGCCACCATCGGCGATCTACCCACCGGTGACGTCCTCATCGACGGCGACACGATCGTCGCCGTCGAGGCCGGTCTCGCCGATGGCGCCGACGTCGATGCCGAGATCATCGACGCCACCGGGTTCATCGTCATCCCAGGTTTCATCGACAGCCACCGGCACACCTGGGAGGCGGCGATCCGCGGCTGCGCACCGAACGCCACCCTCGACGACTATTTCGTCGACGTGCTGGACACGTTCGCCCCGGTCTACCGGCCGGACGACGTGTACGCGTCGAACCTCGCGGGTGCGCTGGAATGCGTCAACGCGGGCATCACCACGCTGGTCGACTGGTCGCACATCAACAACACCCCCGATCATCCCGATGCCGGCATCAAAGGCCTGCAGGAGTCTGGCATCCGGGCGCAGTACGCGTACGGCAGCGCGAACCTCTCGCTCAACGACTACTGGAACCAGAGCAAGATCGCGATCCCGGACGACGACGTCCGCCGGATCCGGGACACCTACTTCTCCTCCGACGACGGGCTGATCACGCTGGCCCTGGCCACCCGCGGTCCGGGATTCTGTTTGGACGACGTGGTGCTCAGCGAATGGGCGCTGGCCAGGGATCTCGGTATCCCGATCACCGTGCACGTTGCGATGGGCCGGTTGGCCGGTCGGTTCGGCATGGTCAAGCAGCTCAGCGACCTGGGGTTGATCGGGCCGGAACTCGGCGCCGACACCACCTATATCCACTGTTGCTATTTCAGCGACGAGGAATGGGGGCTGGTTCAGGCCAGCCAGGGGACGATTTCCATTGCGGCGCAGGTGGAAACCCAGATGGGACATGGCTGGCCGCCGGTGATGAAGGCGCTGGCCCACGGTCTGCGGCCGAGCCTGTCCATCGACGTGGTCACCACCGTGCCGGGCGACATGTTCACCCAGATGCGGGCGGCCTTCGGCTCGGAGCGGGCCCGGATGAACGCGGAATTCTGGCAGCAGGACGTCCCCGCCGAGGGCCTGCTGACCGCTCGTCAGCTGCTGGAGATGGCGACCATCAACGGCGCGCACACCGCCGGAGTCGAGGACCGGACGGGCTCGCTGACGCCTGGCAAGCAGGCCGACATCGTGCTGATCGACGCGCGAGCGCTGAACGTGGCGCCCGTCATCGACCCGGTTGCGGCGGTGACGCTGTCGGCCGACGTGTCCAACGTGCACACCGTGCTGATCGGCGGTGCCGTGCAGAAGCGGGACGGCAAGCTCGTCGCCGACGCCGATCGGGCCAGGGTGCTGGTGGAGAACTCTCGCGACTACCTGATCGGCGAGGTCGAGCGCCGGAAGAACCTGTGAGCCACGTCGTTCACCCGGCCGCGACGGCGACGTTCGAGCCGCCGTCCGGCTGGGCGGCCACGGCCACCGGTTTCACCCGATGGGCGGCCGTGACCGAGGACGACGGCGCGGTGCACACGGGTTTCGGCATCTGCGTTCTCGAGCCCGGAGGTGATGTCCCGCCGCATCGGCACTCCTTTGAGGAAAGCTTTTACGTCGTCGACGGTGTCGGCGTGTTGGACACCGCCGAAGGGTCCGTGGAGGTCGGGCCGGGGGACTACGGACTGCTCCCGGTGGGTGTGCCGCATGCCTGGCGGAACCTGTCCGCTGCCCCCGTGAGATGGGCCGAAATGCAGGGCCCGGCACCGCGTGCCCGGCTGCAGGACGACACCGTCGCCGTTGCCGCCGTCCGACGGGAGGCCGCTCGGCCGGTGGACGTCCGCGATCCCGGGAACCGGCGGTATGGCACCATCACCGCCGGCCACATGGACGTCGGCCGGCAGAGCCAGGACCTGCTGGATGTTTCGGCCAGCATGCGCACCGCGCTGCTGGTGTACAGCGGCATCACCGTCAAGATGATGATCGACTCCGATCTGGATGCCCAGCTGACCAGCATGTTCATGGTCCAGTACGAACCCGACGGGGTGGCGGGCAGGCACGACCATCCGTTCGAGGAGACGTACTACTTCCTCGAGGGTCAGGCCGAGGCGACCTTCGACGGGCACCGCTACACCCTGGGGCCGGGTGACGTGGCATGGGCGGGGGTGGGCTGCGTGCACGGGTTCCGCAATCTCGGCTCCGGCCCGCTGCGCTGGCTGGAAACCCAGTCGCCGCAACCGCCCTCGCGTCATGCTTACCGGTTCACCCGTGATTGGGACTACCTACAGAAGGCGGATTGATGGCGATCAAACCTATGAAACTATTTGCAGGTCTTTTGTCCGTGGCGGGAATCGGCCTTTTGGCCGGCAATGTCCTCGCCCAAACCGACAACCCTTACAAAGTCCTCGACACCACCCAGCTCATGGGCAGCGGCGGCATTGATTATGTCTATGCCGACAACGATGGCCGGCGCGTTTATGTGCCGCGCGGCGGCAACACGTTCGTGTTCGATCTGGACACCACAAATACATCGGCGCCATCACCAACATCAGCGGTCACGGCGTGGCCATTGACACCGCCACGCATCACGGCATCAGCAGCAGCAGCCCGCTCGGCATGTTTGACACGCGAGACGATGCAGAAAATCAAGGGCATTGAGGTTCAGGGCCGGCCCGACGGCATCCTGCTTGAGCCGTTCACGGGCAAGGTTCTGATTTTGAGCCACGATCGCCAAGCATCACGCTGGTTGATCCCAAGGACGGCACGGTGACCGGCACGATTGAGGTCGGCGGCGCAATGGAGCAGGCCCAAAGCGACGGGCAGGGAAAATTGTATGTGGACGTCGAGGACAAAAACAAAATCGCCGTCGTTGACATGAAAACCCTGAAGGTCATCGCCCAGTATGACCTGGGCGGCAAGGGCGGCGGGCCGGCCGGTCTGGGCTTGGACGTGAAAAACCACATCCTGTTCGCCATGTGCCACGGTCGGGAACTGTGTCGTTCTCAATGCCGATGACGGCAAGGTTTTGACCACTCTGCCCATCGGCAGCGGCACGGACGGTGGCGGATTCAATCCCAACACGATGGAAGCCTTCAGCTCGCAGGGCGACGGCACGCTGACCATCATCAAGGAAAACAGCCCCACAAGCTTTGAGGTGGAGCAAACCGTGCAAACCAAGCAGGGCGCAAAACTTGCTCGCTGGACACCAAGAACAACCAGATCGTTGTGATCTGCACCGAACGCGCGCCGCAACCGGCGGCGACCATGGCCACTCCCGCCAGCGAACGCACCCGCCGGCGGCGGACGGCGCGGCGGCGGACGCGGCGGTCCCGGCAATCTCGACGTGCTGTGGGTCGGCCGTTGAATTGACAACTTTTTTCATCAAACAGCCCAGCCAAACATGGCTGGGCTGTTTTTTTGGTGAAATCCGGTTGTGGTCTTCCAGCAGCGCTGGTGATTCCTTCGCCGCGTGACAGGCAAGGCTATGAAATCTTAACCGAAAATTTTCGTTGGCCTCTCTTTGCCGTCACTTTCGGGACATGTCACCGGACTGCCACCGGCCGCCCATCTGTGACCGGATTTCACAATTGTCACGTTTACTCCCCTGCCTCGCCTGTGGTTCATCAGGCAAGAAACAAACCTGAATACAACGGGGACAAAAACCAAAAAGAAACAAGGAGAAATATGAAGACAAACAATACGATAATCAACCGATCGTCCAATACAAGTGCAATTGAACGAGGCAGGTGGAAGATTCCATCGCACAACCACGTTGCTCGGCGCGGCGGTCGCCGGCGTCCTGCTGGCAGCGCTGCCAGCCTCGGCGGGCAGCATCTTCGTGATTGCGATGGAGAATCACAACTTCACGCAACCGACAACCCGAGCCAGCCCGCAGCAAATCTTCAGCAACCCGGCCGCGCCTTACATCAACAGCCTCGTCACGCCGGGCAACCCGAACGCGGCGCAGGTTTCCTACGCGCTGAATTATTACAACGCCGGCATCGAACGTCCATCCGTCCGAGCCGAATTACGTCTGGGCCGAGGCGGGTACGGATTTCGGGGTCCACACCGACGCCGACCCCGCGCCGCAACGGCAACACGTTCTATGACAGTCCGCATCCACCTCACCAGCGTTGCTCAATGCGGCGGGCATTTCGTGGAAGAATTACCAGGAAGATGTTCAACTGGCGTGAGCCCGACCAACAGCGCATCGGGCACGAACGGCCCGGTCAATCCCTACAACGGCACCACCCAATACAATTACGCCGTCAAGCACAACCCGATGGCGTTCTTTGCCGACACTGCCCTCCAAAACGTCTATCCGCTCGCGCAATTCTTCACCGACCTGAACAACAACGCGGTCGGGCAATACAACTGGATCACGCCCGACCAATATAACGATGCCCACAGCTCGTTGAATGGCGGGTTCACCTACAACGGCATCCTTTACACCGGTGACCAGTCCTCCATCGCGGCCGGCGACAACTTCCTTTCGCAAGTCGTCCCGCAAATCATGGCTTCGAAAGCCTACCGGGACAACGGCATGATCATCATCTGGTGGGATGAATCCGAGGGCGGCGACGACACCAGCCGCACGGTTCCCGAAATCGTCATCTCGCCGCTGGCCAAGGGCAACGCCTACGCCAGCAGCGTGGTCCTGAACCATTCCTCCGACATCAAGACCGTGGAGGAGATTTTTGAACTGCCGCTGCTCAACAACCCCATCCCGGTGAATGAGACCAACAATTTCGGCGGTTACAACAACGTCGCGACCGTGAATGACCTGAGCGATCTGTTTGTGCCCGGCGCGATTCCGGCACCGGCGGGCATGTCCATCACGGCCGGTCCCGCCACATTCAATCCGCACACACACCAGGTCCGGCAGGTGGTGCACATCGCAAACGACGGCAGCAGCCCGGTTCCCGCGCCGCTCTGGCTCGCGCTGGACAATTTGACCGCCGGCGTCTCGCTGCTCAATGCCGACGGCGTGACGACCGTGCTTGCGCCGCTCGGAAGCCCCTACATCAGCGTCGCCCGCCGGCGGCGACGACTTCCTGCGTCCGCACGAAGTCAAGACGGTGCATCTGCAATTCTCCGACCCAGGCAATGCTCCCATCAATTACGACACGCGCGTGCTCGATGTCGTGCCGGCGCCTTAACCCGGTTGACCCGCGGAAATTAGAAAGGCGATCGAAATTCTTACAGGGGTCGGCGTCAAGCCGGCCCTTTTTTGTTCGTCGGAGTTGCAGGGTCAATTTGCCCGGGGCGGTGGAATTCCCACCAGGTTCACCCGAAACGGCGAGCCGGCCAACTTTCCTCCATCGCGCGGGACCCGTGC
Source organism: uncultured Actinomycetota bacterium (assembly GCA_963709895.1). Lineage (GTDB taxonomy): Bacteria > Actinomycetota > Actinomycetes > Mycobacteriales > Nakamurellaceae > Nakamurella. The sequence continues at coordinate 182,823 of CAVPYD010000042.1, forward strand.
GAAGTTCTTGAAATTGTCTTGCATCTGCCACCGCCGGTGCCGTGTCGGCCCGGCCGACGCAAGCGCGCATTTGATCCAGCGATCCAAGCTGCATCGACTTGCGGCCGAGGCCGGTTGGCTCCGAAAACGGGCGTTGTCCTGATAATGGACAGATACTCCAGAATTTTGACATTCGCCAATGCCACCGGAGGCCGGGATAGCGAACCGGTGATATCCGCGACCATCCACCAAGCTTGTTGGCCAACGAGGAGGGCAAGCGCCTCGCCTCGGCATGGCAAATGCTCGATACCGCATTCAGTAGCGGTTGCGACAGGCAATCAGTGAACGAGGACTGTAATAAATCGGTCATAACCCGCCTGTTGCGTCGTTCACGCCGCATAGGAAACGAAACATTAAAACATGAAAACAAACAAAACCTCACGCAAGGCGGGTTTCACCCTGGTGGAAATCATGATCGTGGTGGCCATCATCGGCCTCCTGGCCGCGATTGCCATCCCCAACTTCATCAAGGCCCGCGCCACCTCGCAGCAAAACGCCTGCATCAACAACCTCCGCCAGATTGACGCCGCCATCAACGAATGGGCGCTGGAAACCGGCCAGTCCAACGGGGCCACTCCCAGCGCAACGCTGGTCTCGGCTTACATCAAGCTCAATGCCAATACCAGCATCCCGGGTTGCCCGGCGGGCGGCACCTACAACTACGGCCAATGTCGGTGTCACTCCGCAAATCGAGCTGCTCGTTGAGCACCTTGTCAACGCCGCACGCCCTGCCATAATCAACAATTCGTTAACGCAAAAGCCCGGGGCAGCGATGCCCCGGGCTTTTTTGTTCGTCCCGCCGCCCGTTCGATGGTGATTTTCTCAAAATCAGGCATTGACACCCGGCGCAAATCTGGTTCAATACCCGGCCCGTTGCGGGAAAATTTATGTATGCCGTTTTAGAAACCGGAAGCAAGCAATATCGCGTCGCCGCCGGCGACACACTGGAAATCGAACGCCTCGAAGCCGAGGCGGGCAAGCCGTTCACGTTTGACCGCGTGCTGCTCGTCAACAACGAGGGCAAATTGAGCGTCGGCGCGCCCACCGTGAGCGGCGCCAGCGTCACCGCCGACGTGGTCGCGCACAAGCGCGGCGAGAAAAAACTCACGTTCAAGATGAAGCGCCGCAAGGGCTATCACAAGACCATCGGTCACCGCCAGGAGTTGACCGTGGTGAAAATCACCGCCATCAACGCCTGATTCGCCCCCAACTCTCAACCTCAACTCTCAACAATTTATGGCACATAAAAAAGGTCAAGGCAGCGTCCGCAACGGCCGCGACAGCGTCAGCAAGCGGCTCGGCGTGAAGGAATTTGGCGGCACGTTCGTCACCGCCGGCAGCATCATCGTCCGCCAGCGCGGCAGCAAGTTCACCGCCGGGCAGAACGTCGGCATCGGCCGCGACTGGACGCTCTTCGCGCTCGCCGACGGCAAGGTGAAGTTCGACAAGAACGGCCGCCGCGTGAACGTGGTCGCCGAAGCCGCCGCCGCGGCGAATGAACGGCGCAACGAAATTTCACGGCGAGGCCAAGCGCCTCGCCTTTTTTATTTATGATTTGCGATTGATGATTGATCTTGTGGTGAATCTTAATTCGATACCGTAAATCGTAATCGATCAAGATCATAGAATTCGGCACCATGTTCATAGACGAAATCAAAATTTACGCGAAGGCCGGCCACGGCGGCAAAGGCTGCGTCGCGTTCCATCGCGAGGCGTTCGTGCCCAAGGGCGGGCCGAGCGGCGGCAACGGCGGGCGCGGCGGCAGCGTGATTCTTCAGGCCGACCACGACCTGAACAATCTCATCGCGCAGTATTACCAGCCGCGCCTCATCGCCAAGGAGGGCGAGCACGGCCTGGGCAAGGGCATGGACGGCCACGCCGGAAAGGATTTGATCGTCAAAGTCCCCTGCGGCACGCTCGTCCGGCGGCTCAAGGACACCACGCCGCCGCCGGAAACAAAAACCGCCGGGGACGACGACGACGGACGAGGAGTGAAAAGCCGGGGTTCAAAACCGGCACCAGTCAGCGGCCCTTGATTCGCAGCGCGGCGGCGTGTCCGCGCAGGAAATTGATTTGAGCAAGGAACGCAGTCGAGCCGCCGTCCGCCGGTGATTCAACAGAAGGCGAACTCGTCGCCGATCTCACGGAACACGGGCAGCAATTCATTTTGTGCAAAGGCGGGCGCGGCGGCCTGGGCAACCGTAATTTCGCCACCGCGCGCCGGCAGACGCCGCGTTTCGCGCAGCCGGGCGAGCCCGGCACGGAGGGCGAATATCTTTTGGAATTGCGCATCATGGCCGAGGTCGGTCTGGTCGGCTATCCGAACGCCGGCAAGTCCACGCTGCTCACGGCCATTTCCAAGGCGCGGCCGAAGGTTGCGCCGTATCCCTTCACCACGCTGCACCCGCAAATCGGCATCGTGGAATACGCCGACTGGAAGCGGCTGACCGTTTGCGATGTGCCGGGACTCATCGAAGGCGCGCATCAGAACGTCGGCCTCGGCCATGCGTTTCTCCGGCACATCGAACGATGCAAAATTCTCGTGCTGCTGCTCGACATGGCCGGCACCGACGGCCGCGCGCCGTGGGACGATTACAGGCAACTGCTCAAGGAACTGGAACTTTACGATCCGGCGCTGGTGAAAAGGCCGCGCCTGGTCGTCGCCAACAAAATGGACGAGGCCGCCGCCGAAAAAAACCTGAAGCAATTCAAGAAGAAGGTGAAAAAAGTCTCGTTGTTGCCAATTTCCGCCGCCTTTGACCAGGGCATCGAGGAATTCAAGGAGACAATTCGTGAGGCGGTGGAAGAGGCGTCGTAGCAGCCGGCGTGAGTCGCTCAAAATTAACTGGTCAGAGCGGACTGACGTCCGCTGCCACGTTCTTAATCTCCAAAAACCGCATCACGGTGTCGCCGTGTTTGAGCATTTTCACTTCCTTCCACGGCGCGACGAGTTCCAGCGTGTCCCGTTTGGTGTGCCCCAGAACAAATCTGCCGCCGGGCGCCAGCAGCTTCGGCAGGTCCGGGTCGTCCAGCAATTGCTGCGCAAACGAGGTGGAACGGCGATTCACGTTTTTCTCGCCGTAAGGCGGATCGGCGAGAATCAAATCAAACTGCCCGCCATTCGCGCCAAGCTGGGGGAGCGCGGTGAAAACGTCCTGCGTCCGCACGTGCAAATTGGCGTTCGGAATCGCCCCGGCATTTTGCTGGATGAAGGCCGCGTGCTTGTGCGATTTTTCGATGCACAACGCCGAGACCGCGCCGCGGCTCAAGCATTCCAGGCTCAACGCCCCGCTGCCGGCAAACAATTCCAGCACCCGCGCGCCGACCACCCGCGCGCCGAGCGAGTTGAAGACCGCCTGCTTGACGAGATCGGGCGTCGGGCGGACGTCGAGTCCTTTCGGGACTTTCAGAATCCGCCGCGCTGCCTGGCCGCCGGTGATGCGCATCGAACGAGGGTAATTGAATTTGGAGCCCGTGGCAGCAAGATTCAGAATTTTTAAAATTCAATTTACGTTCCGGAAAATTACAAATTCACCCAAACAAATCCATTTGCGGTGCGGGGGCGAGTGATTTCAATTTGTCCCGGTCCTGCTGGCGGCGGGTGGCTGGCGCACATTGCCTTCCGGCGTGAGTTCGGATTCTTCGAGGTTGCGCAGAATCTCCTTCGCCCGCTCCAGGACGCTCCTTCGGCACGCCGGCCAGCCGCGCGACCTGGATGCCGTAGCTTTTGTCCGTGCCGCCCTCGACGATCTTGCGCAGGAACACGATCTGGTCGTGCCATTCGCGCACGGCCACGTTGAAGTTCTTCAGCCGCGGCAGGCGGCCGGCCAGTTCGGTCAGCTCGTGGTAGTGCGTGGCGAACAGCGTTTTTGCGCCGACCTGGTTGTGCAGGTGCTCGACGATGCTCCAGGCGAGGCTCAGGCCGTCGAAGGTGCTGGTGCCGCGGCCGATTTCGTCCAGGATGATCAGGCTGCGCGGCGTGGCGTTGTTCAGGATGTTGGCCGTCTCGCTCATCTCGACCATGAACGTGGATTGCCCGCGCGCCAGGTCGTCGCTGGCGCCGATGCGGGTGAAGATGCGGTCCACCAGGTCGATGCGCGCCTCGGCCGCCGGGACGAAGGAGCCGGTGTGCGCCAGCAGCACGAGCAGCGCGACCTGCCGGATGTAGGTGGATTTGCCCGCCATGTTCGGCCCGGTGATGAGCGCGATTTGGGGTAAGCGTAGCGGCGGGCATCCTGCCTGCCGTAGAGGGCGGCATCCTGCCGCCCGGAACGGCGCCCGCATTTGCTTCCGTGCTGGAAATTTCACCGCGCCCCGAATCATCCGCGCCATTCCGCCGGGCAGGATGCCCGGCTCTACGGCAGGCAGGATGCCCGCCGCTACGCCTAGCCCCGTGTCATTCGGCACAAAGCGTTCCTCGACGAGTTGCTGTTCCAAAACCGGATGCC